>NZ_LR733538.1 GCF_902506145.1 Burkholderia sp. 8Y
GCATTGAGGCGGGGGCGGCGTCTAGCTCTGGGGCGTGAGGAAGTAGATCGGCGTAAGCGGCATGCGCGCTCGCGCCTCGTCATCGAGCTTCCGATAGAACTCTATCCATAGTTCAATCAGCCGCTCCGAGTCGATTAAGGTAATCTTGCGACGCTCCTGATTTCTCGCGAAAGACTCCGCGTCGCGTGTAAAGCCACCGAGCGAGACATATAAGCCAACGTCGTCCTCGTTGATGATGGCGATAAAAGACTTGAGCCCGTCCTTGTCTACGCGATGTCCGACGCGCTTGACTTGTACCTTGATGCGCGGCGGACGTGTTCCTAGCGGGTCGGTGTTTGCAATGATGTCAACACCACCGTCCTTGCCCGGCGGCGATACCCAACCTATGTGATAGCCCATCGCCCTTAAC
The DNA here is from genome assembly GCF_902506145.1 of Burkholderia sp. 8Y. GTDB lineage: Bacteria > Pseudomonadota > Gammaproteobacteria > Burkholderiales > Burkholderiaceae > Caballeronia. Next base: position 410 of record NZ_LR733538.1, read on the forward strand.
AAGTCAGCGACAAGATCTTGGAATTCGTACGGCGGCATCGCGTGCAGGTGGCGTTCGATTTCGCCCCAGGCTTGCTCTTCGGCTTGTTCGAACGTAACGCTGGCTGCCTCGGCATCGACATCAAAGGACAATGCTGCTTGTTCGCTCAGTTTCGCCGAAACGCTAGCCAGTCCGACGGGATCGCGAGACTGCGACGCACGCCACTGCCCATATAGGCGGCCCGCTTCACGGCAGAAGTCAGCTGGTTCTTTGAACTTCTCGTGCGCCGATATCCCTTCGTCGGTGACTACCCAAACCCCTTTGTGCTTGACTAGCCAACCGGCCTTTACGCACGCCACAGTCGCGAAGCGTACGATCTTCTCGAATCGTCTTACGCCCGAACTCTCGTAACGTCCGGCTTCGTGAGGCGTTAAGGTCACGCTCTGGGCCAACATCTCCAACGCTTGTCTCGCCGCCATGCCTTCGGGGTGAGATATCAGAATGTCGAACAACTTCTTAAGAAGTTCGCCGGTACGTTGCCTGGATGTTTCAGCCATTGCAGTTCCTCGTCGAATTGCGCATACGGTACGAAGCGCGATAAGGCTGCAATTCTCGTAGATCGGCCGTCCACGACTGTCACAATGCATGGCATCGCACTCGGCGGTCCGACGTTTCGCAGGTGTGTCACAAGCCTGCGTGACGTCCGAATTGGCGCAATCGCTGACGCCATGTACAGCGCCACTCCGCTCAGTCAGGATAAAACTCGGGATCGAGGACGTGGGTCATCGACCAGGGGCAGGTCTCGGGAAACGCGTCGATATCCAGACCGGTTTCCGACTCCGCGAGATTGCGGGCGCGCGACCAGATCACATCGATCCAGGCCGCGTCATCGAACTTTCCGCGCAGGCTGGGCGCTTCGCCCAGCACGTACGCCACCTCTTTGCGCTGCGTGCGGATGGTATGGCTCCAGCTCTTGCTTCGTCGCGCGTGCTGATACGTCCACTTCAACAAATGCGCCAGCAACACCGACATCCGGCTCGCCAATTCGCGTTGCTCGCTCTTGCCCACGTCCTCGATTTCCTCCGCGATATGCTCGATATCGATGGCCGTGAGCTTCCCCGCACGCAGCAGCGCGGCCTGTTCCCTGGCCCACGCGACGACGTCCTGCTCGTAAGGCGTTCCCATCGGCTGACTCCCGTTTTCTTTCGACTCTCCGGTTTCGCTCATACTAAGTCGTCCCTCGCTGTTCTTCGAGATCATCCGTTCGGCTAACGCTGCGCTACTTCAAGCCCAGGTCCACGCGGCTTCCCGCGCCTTTATCGTCGATGCCCTCGGCAGTCAGTTTCGGCGCCACGACGAAAATCCGGCTGCTGTCGATCTTCCCGTCGAAGTACTCCTTCACCGCCTGCGCGCGCCGCTGAGCGAGGTCGCGCAACGAAGCCTCGTCGACCGGGGCGTTCTGCAGCAGCGCGGCTTTCATGTCCGTATCCGGCAACGTCTTGGTGAGGCCGATCATATTGCGCGGCTTCTTGAAATCCGCCGACTTGTAGACCTTCGTCAGGTACTTGTCGTAGTCGTCGCCGGACACCTTCACGCTCGCCCAGTCGACGTTCTCGCCGTTGCCCGACATGTCGCGCACCTTCGCGCGCTTCACCTGAGCGTCGAGCCACGCCCTGCGCAGGCCCGGCTCGTCCACCTTCGGATCGACGCGCCCGGTCACGTCCAGCCGGATCGACGGCTTGTCCGCGAGCGCCTTCGCGATCGTGTCGAGCTTTTTCTGCGCGGCATCGGTGAGCGTGGCCGACCCGGCGTCGAATTCGACGTAGTTCAGCTCCTCTCCGCTGCCGCCGAACGCATGCGCCAGCAGCGAGAACGGCGCGGTGACGGCCTTCTGCACGAGGTTCAGAATGGCCTGCCACACGAGCCCGCCGACCGAAAACTCCGGGTTCGACAGCGAGCCTGAAATAGGGATGTTCACGTCGATCTCGCCGCGCGAGTTCTTGAGCAGCGATACGGCGAGCCGCACCGGCAGTTTTGTCGCGCTCGGATTGTCGATGTGATCGCCAAACGTCAACTGGTCGATGAACAGGTGGTTGTTCGCCGTCAGCTTGTCGTCGGCGAGCATGTAGTGAAGATCGACGTTGAGCTTGCCCTTCGTGATCGGATAACCTGCGTATTTCGACGAGTACGGCGTGAGGTTCGTCAATTCCACGTCATGCGCGCTCGCGGTCAGGTCGAGCGCCGGTTTCGCGATCAGCGGATTCACCTGCCCCTTGATCGACACCGGCCCGTTCGCCGCGAGCTTCGCGGTGACATCGACGGGCGCGGGCGTTGTCGAATGCGTGCCGAACGCGCCGATCGTCCCGTTGATCGCGACCAGATTCGCCGTGTAGTTCGGCTTGATGAAGTCGTCGGTATAGGTGACGCGGCCGTTCTGCAACACGAGCTGGCCGAAGCGCATGTTGACCGGCGGCCCGGATTTCGCCGTGTCGGCGGGCGCGCTCGCGGCCACGGGCGCCGACGCCGCCGGCTGCGTCACCGATTCCGCGGGCGCGTTGCCGCTCGCGACGACGTTCTTCAGATTCAGCTTGCCCTGCGCGTCCAGCAGCACGCGTCCATAGAAATTGGCGAACGTGACGCGCGCCGCCTCCACGTCCGTGCCGCGATCGCCGTAGCTCGCCTTCAGGTTCGTGAGGCCGAGCAGCTTCCAGCCGGCGAAACGGTCGGACGTGGCCTTGTCGATCATGCGTACGTCGGTGAGCGAGGCGTCGCCCTTGTAGGTCGCCGCGAGCGTCTTGCCGCTGCCCGACATCGTGACGTCGCCGTCCGCGTTGAGCGATGCGCTCGCCACTTCGACGTTGAGCTTGTCGCCGAAATACGGCTCGAACGCGGACGCATCGACCTGATCGCCCTTCATGTGCAGCGCGACCTTGAGCGGACTGAGCGTGACATTGCCGTTCACGCCGAGCGCGCCGCGGCCATTGAGCGTGAGTTTGCCGTCGACGGCGAGCGGCTTTGTCAGGTCGTCGCTGAACTGTCTGACGTTGACCGACAGTGGCGCGACGCGCAGCGTCACGGGCCGCGCGGGCGTTTCGTCGGTGAACGTGGCCGATGCGCCATCCAGCCCGATCTGGCCGATCCGATAGCGCCACGCCGGACCGGCCTCCTGCGCCTTCTGAACCTTGCGCGTCGCGGTCTGTTCGGGCGCGGCCTCGTGCGGCCCGGCGAGCGCAGCCAGATCGATGCTGCCGTCCTTGCGGCGCGTCGCCGCAAGCGCCAGGCCGCTCGCCTGCACGCTGTCGAGCGCGGCGGTGCGCGCGGCGACGTCCACCTTGCTGATTTTGGCGACCGCCGAGCCGAGCTTGATCGGCGCCGCGCCCGTCGCATTCGACGGAACCAGCGTCAATCCGGCAAGCGTGACGTCGCCCGCGCCGACCTGCGCGCCGGCATCGGGCTTCGACCAGTCGACCGAAACCGGCAGATTCGCGCTCAGCGTGCCCGCGACGACGCGCGCCGCCACCAGGTTCGCGATGTACGGCTGCAGCGGCGCCAGCGCGAGCGCATCAAGCGCAATCCTGGCGTCCGCCGTGTGCGCGGCGAGCGTGACGTTGCCCGAGGCGTCGAGCGTGCCGCCCTTGTCCGACGCGGTCTTGAGCGTGTAGCGCGCGGGCGTTTTCGCGAGCGTCGAGAAGCCGTCGAGCGTGACGGCGAGATTCGTCAACGCGGCTTCGACGTGCTGCTTCAGCAGATCGTCGGCATACGCGAGCCGCCCGCCGTCGATGGCGAGATGACGGATCGCGAGATCGAGCGGCGGGGCCTTGTTGTCAGCGGGTTTCGCGGCGGCCGGCTGGGATGCCGGCGCAAGCTTCGTCACGTTCAGCGCGCCGGACGCGTCGCGCGTGAGATGCGCGTCAGGCCCGGAGAGCGTGATTTCGTCGAAGTGATAGATGCTGCGCAGCGGTTCCATGTTCGCGATCTTCACGTGCAGCGCCCGTGCGGCCAGAAGCGGCGCGTTCGCGCGGTCGGTCACGACGGCGTCGGCGAGATCGGCGGTGCCGTCGACGCGGATGGTCGGCACGTCGCCCGCCATCGCAAAACGCACGTCGAGGTGGGTCGAAAGCCGCCCGCGCTTCACCACGACCGGCAGCGACGCAGGCGCGTAGGACGCCATCTGCGGCACGTCGAGCCCGTCGAGCGTCAGTGCGATGTCGGATTCGCGCGACTGCGCGAACGGCTTCGTGCGGCCCTTCAGCACGAGCGGCGAACCGTCGATGCGCGCCTGCAGGAGCGGCGTCACGAAAATATCCGTGGCGGACGGCAACGTCGCGATGAACGGAATGCCGAGCGCGAAGCGGTCGATGGTGTGCTTCGTTTTCGTGAGCCGGTCGTCGACATCGATGCGCCCGTTCTCGATCCGGATGTTCGACACCGAAAACCGCGCAGGCTTGTCCGACGGCGGCGACGAAGGCTTCGAGAACTTCGCGATCAGATCCGAGAAATTGAAATGCTCGGCGTCGTACCGGACGATGCTCAAGCGCGGCGAGTCGATCTTCAGTTCATCGACGACCGGCGCGAGCCGGAACAGCGACGCCCACGAAGTCCGCACCACGAGCCGCGAGACATCGACGAAACTCGCGGCGTTCGCGGCGTGAGCGGGCGCTTCGCCGATATGCACGTCATCGGCTTCGAAATCGAGCGTATAGGGATTGAGCGCGATGCGCCGGATGCTGACGGGCCGGTCGATCTGTTTCGCGAGCTGCTGTTCGGCGACGTGCCGGATGATCGGCGGCGCGACGAAAAAGCCCAGCAGCCCGATGACCAGCAGCGCGACGATGAATCCGATAGCAATGCGCCGCGTGCGGCGCGCGTGGACGACGCCGCGCAAGGTCTGCCCGGCCGTGGAAAACGTTGACTTCGTGGTGCTCGACATTCGATGCGCGGCGACGCGATGCGCGCATCGGCGCGGCGCGATCTCGCCGTCTCGGAAGGGGGATGCCCGAGTATACGACGATGCGCCGCGCGAACGGTGTCAAAACGCCAGATGACGTCGCGCGTGCCGACGCTATTGGCGCTGTACGGGCGGCGGCGCCCAGGTGCCGTCGCTGGCCTGCGGCTTGGGCGCGTAGAGACGCATCGTCAACTGGAACTCGCCTGCGGGCGCCGGCAGCCAGTTCGACGCACGCGCCCTGCCCGGCGAATCAGCCGACACGATCACGTCGATGGAACCATCGCGATTCTTCTTCAGGCGGTCGCGGTCGGAAATCGAGAGGCGCGGCGCTCTGGCATCGGCGAGCGCGCCGTCTTTCGTGTAGGCCGTGAGCGTCCAGAAGCCGCGCACGGGCGGAAGCTGATTCGGCGCGAAGTGCAGCACGTACTCATTGCCGCCGTTGAGCGCGTGGCCGTCGCTGTCGGCCACGGAAACCGGCTTCGTTTCGCCGTCCTTCGTGCTCGTCGCCGTCTGCCGGCGGGCGAGATACGCGCGCAGCGTGTAGTCGATGCCGTAATTGCCCGCGCCGTCGCCAAACCAGGTCCAGCCATTCTTCGTGATCGCGTTGGGCGGCACGGTCGAGAGCCGCTCGCGCGCCTGTGCGATGCCCGCGTCGAGCACCGGCGCGTCCGTCGTCTTGAATTGCACCGGCTCGCCGGGCTTCACGCCCAGATCGGCGAGGCGGTTCATCGCGGGGGTGTCGGCGGTGGCGGGCGGGTTGTCGTCGAGCGAGCGGGCGAGACGCGCGAAGAACGCGCTGGCGTCGAGCGATTCGGCCTGCGCGCCCGGCGATGCCGTCGGCGGCGCGGCGGGCAGCGGCGGCACGGACGGCTGCTGGCCGCTGCTGCCGCCCGGCCACGCGCCGGTGACGGCGGGCGTCGCATCGGCGGCGGAGCCTTTCGCGGGCGTGAGCGGCTCGATGCGCATCGCGGTTTGCAGCTTGCGCGCCTCGCGCACGTCGCGCGCGCCGTTGACGCGCACGCGGACCGACAGCCACACGTAGCGCGTGCGGCATTCGACGCGCGTCGCGTCCGCCGGCAGCGGGCCGGTCCAGCCCGCCGGCACGAACGCGATCAACTGCATCTTCGGATACGGCGTCGTGTCGGCGCTGGAATAGAGCGCGTTGGTCCATGCGTCGAACGCGCGCGCATCCAGATAGCGTCCGCGCGGCGCGGCGGGCAGCGAGACGATCACGGGATCGGCGGAGACATCGAGCCAGGCGGTCGAATCGAGCGTATCGACGCTCGGCCAGCCCGCCGCACCGACGGGCGGCAGCGCGCTCGGATGCCGGAAGGTGTTGAGCGGCGGCCGGCCGGACTGCGCCGCGCTGCTGCTCGCGCGTTCGCGGGCGATGTCCGAGGCGACAAGCGGAAACCCGAACGTGTACGCATCCGCCACCTGATCCTTCACCCAGCCAGTGCTGGCTTTGACTTCGGGCGGCTTGGTCGCCGCGCAGCCGGCGAGGAGGCTCGTTCCGGCCAGGCTTGCGGTCAAATAGAAAGCGGCGTTCAGCGGGAAGGTCCAGCGTCGTTCAGGGTTCATCGAATGGGTGTCCGGTTCTTGTTTCGCATCGAGTCGCGCAGGTCCGCGCGCAAACCCATGCTGCCGCCTTCGCGTGTACGCCTCGAAAAGGCGCGGGAACTATCTCGAAATTCGGGTTTTAACGTATCCGCTGATGATAGGCAAGAAGCCGCATGCAAAACCGTCGCAACTCGCTGACGACTCGCAGCAAACTTCATGCGCCGGCATCGCGTAACATGAAGTCTTCGCCGCTGTCGTTCATTCCACCGTCACAGAGCCGACCGATGTATCTGCCCGCCCACTTCGAAGAAAACCGCGCCGACGTTCTCCATGCGCTGATCGCCGCGAATCCGTTCGGCGCGCTCGTCACGCACGGTCCCAACGGGCTGGACGCAAACCACGTTCCGTTCGAGTTCGAGGCGTCGCCAGGCGGGCACGGCGTCCTGCGCGCGCATGTGGCGCGGGCCAATCCGGTCTGGAAAGAAGTGGCGCCGGGCGAGAACGTGCTCGTCATTTTTCAGGGCGAAGACGGCTATATCTCGCCGAATTTCTATCCGAGCAAGCAGGAAACGCATCGTCAGGTGCCGACGTGGAATTATCTCGTCGTGCACGCGCACGGCCGCATCACCGTGCGCGACGACGAAGCGTACGTGCGCGGCGTCGTCGCGCGGCTCACGCGCAAGATGGAAGCGGCGGAGCCCGCGCCGTGGAAAATGGGCGACGCCCCGCGCGATTACATCGATCAAATGCTGGGCGCGATCGTCGGCATAGAAATCGAGGTGACGCGCCTCGTCGGCAAAGCGAAGCTCTCGCAGAACAAGGCCGATGCCGACCGCCTTGGCGCGGTCGACGGTCTGCGCCAGCGCGGCGGCGACGCGGCGCACGCGCTCGCCGATGCCATGCTCGCCACCATGAACCCTCCGTCGCGCGGCTGAAAAACCGCGCTTGACCTTCCAGTCATTGGAAGGTCAATACTGGATACATTCGAACGGGAACTGCGCCCGTTCAGCGAGATCCGGAGCGTTTCACCATGTCATCGGCTTCAACTCATTCCGAACGGACCGCCGAATTCGCCGTCGGCGGCATGACCTGCGCGTCGTGCGTGGCGCGCGTCGAGAAGATGCTCAAGCGCGTGCCGGGCGTGGATGCCGTCGCCGTCAATCTCGCGACAGAACGCGCCACGGTCCACGCGAGGGATACCGTCACCGACGACCAGCTCCTCGCCGCGATCACGAAAGCGGGCTACGAAGCCACGCGCATCGTGCCCGACGCGCCGCCCGCCGCCGCTGCCCACACGCGTGACCGCGAATTCGCGGCGGTGCTCGGCTGCGCGGTGCTTTCGCTGCCGCTTCTCGCGCCCATGTTCGGCCTCGCGCTCTCGCCGTGGCTGCAGCTGGCGCTCGCGAGCGCGGTGCAGTTCGGTTTCGGATGGCGCTTCTACGTGGGCGGCTATCGCGCCGTGCGCGCGCTCTCGGGAAACATGGATCTGCTCGTCGCGCTCGGGACGTCGGCGGCGTGGGGCGTGTCCGTCTATCAGATGTTCGCGCATGGCGGCGGCCACGCGCATCTCTACTTCGAGGCGTCGGCGGTGGTCATCACGCTGGTGCGCTTCGGCAAATGGCTCGAGGCTCGCGCGAAGCGTCAGACGACCGACGCGATCCGCGCGCTCAACGCGCTGCGCCCGGACAAGGCGCGCATACGCGATGCCGCCGATGCCTCGCGTGAACGCGAAGTCGCGCTGACGGACGTGCGGATCGGCGATATCGCCATCGTGCGGCCGGGTGAGCGCGTGCCGGTAGACGGCATCGTGCGCGAGGGCCGCACGCATATCGACGAATCGCTGATTACGGGCGAAAGCCTGCCGGTCGCCAAGGAGCCGGGCGCGCGCGCGACGGGCGGCTCGATCAACGGCGAAGGCGCGATCGCTATTGAGACGACCGCCGTCGGCGCGGAGACGACGCTCGCGCGCATCATCCGGCTCGTCGAATCGGCGCAGGCGGAGAAGGCGCCGATCCAGCGGCTCGTCGATCGCGTGTCCGCCGTATTCGTGCCGGCGATTCTCGGCATCGCGCTCGTCACGCTGGCCGGCTGGCTGCTGCACGGCGCCAGCGGCGAGACGGCGCTGCTGAATGCGGTCGCGGTGCTGGTGATCGCGTGCCCGTGCGCGCTCGGCCTCGCGACGCCCACCGCGATCATGGCGGGCACGGGCGTCGCCGCGCGTCAGGGCGTTCTCATCAAGGACGCCGAGGCGCTGGAGCGCGCGCACGCCATCGAAATCGTCGCGTTCGACAAGACCGGGACGCTGACAGTCGGGCGGCCGAGTCTGGTCGCGTTCGACGCCGCGCCGGGGCAGGATCGCGACGAGGCGCTCGCGCTCGCGGCGGCGGTGCAGCGCATGAGCGAGCATCCGCTGGCGAAGGCGGTCGTTGCCGCGGCAGGCGATACCGATGCCACGCGGCGCTTCCGGACACGCGCGGTCCGGGCAGTCGCGGGGCGCGGTGTGGAAGCGGACGTCGACATGGCAGCGCAGGACGGCGCGGCACAGCGCATCGCGATCGGTAGCGAACGCTGGCGCGAAGAACTGAACGCGAACGTGCCCGAACCGCTCGCCGAACGCGCCCGCGATCTCGAAGCGCAAGGCAACACGATCTCCTGGCTGATCGCGCCGGATCGCCGCGGCGTGCTCGCGCTGCTGGCGTTCGGCGACACGCTCAAGCCGACCGCCCGCGCCGCCATCGAGCGTCTTTCGCGCATGGGCGTGACAAGCGCGCTCGTCACGGGCGACAACGCGGGCAGCGCGCAGGCTGTCGCGCGCGCGCTCGGCATTGCGCCGGAACGGGTGCACGCGAATACGCTGCCCGCCGACAAGGCGCAGGTCGTCGCGCGACTGAAGGCGTCGGCGAAAGGCGTCGTCGCGATGGCGGGCGACGGCATCAACGACGCGCCCGCGCTCGCCGCCGCCGACATCGGCATTGCGATGGCGAGCGGCACCGATGTCGCGATCGAAGCGGCGGGCATCACGCTGATGCGCGGCGATCCCGCGCTCGTCGCCGATGCCATCGACATTTCGCGGCGCACGTATCGCAAGATTCGCCAGAACCTGTTCTGGGCGTTCGTCTATAACCTGATCGGCATTCCGCTCGCGGCGCTCGGCATGCTCGATCCGATGGTCGCGGGCGCGGCGATGGCATTTTCGAGCGTGAGCGTGGTCACGAATGCGCTGCTGCTGAGGACGTGGCGCGCGCAGGCCGGATTGCGAGGCGCGGACGTGGACGCCGCCGGGCGCGACGGCAGGGCGATCACGCGGCCCGCGTAGAGCGCGGCGGCGATGTCATCGAAGGAAGCGGCGTGCGCGGCGTCGCCTCCGAGCATTTCCACATGTAGATAGATGCGCTTCCTGTCATGCGCGATCACGCGCGGCTGGATACGCACCGCCGCGCGTTCCGTCTTGCCGCAATGTCGCCTCGCGCAGTTCGTGCGGGCGCATGCCGATGCCGCTTGCCAGCGGCGTCTCGTCAAGACACACGCTGCCCATCAGCGAGGACAAGTCGGCTGCGACCGCCGCGACGAGCGCGCTCAGCGAGCCGGCTGTATCGAACAAACGCTGCATCGACCTCTCACGGAGCGCGTAGCCGCTCGTCCGCGCGCGTTTCGACGCCCTCGCGGCGCGTCCATCGAATTTCTTCGATTTCAGACATGCCCGATACCGTTACGCGCGCGCGCTCTCCATACTTCGAAAACTGTAAAAAAACCGCAATCACGCAACGTAAGCATTGTTTCCCGCACGACTTATGACAACCCGCTGCCTTAGCTTTCTCCGGGTCGACGCACCCGCCGTTCTCGCCAATCACAAGCACTATTGCGCGCAACTGGGCTACGAACATGAAGCCCTATCGCTGGTCGGTCTCGAATCCAAAGCGCAACGCTTGCTGCTGAAGTACGAAACCGTGCTGCACCATCTTCGGCAGATGCCCGAAAACGCGCTGCTCGTCTGCCTGAGCGAAGACTGTCTCGTGCTCAACATGCATCCAGTCGAACCCATGGCCGAAGGTCGTCAGCATCTTCTGCCTGCGCTCGGTGGCAATACCGGCAAGGAACAGACCGAGCTGCAGGTCTGGCGCAATACGCAGCCCATCCGCGATTTCATCATTCACTGCATCGCGCAATGCAAGATTTGCGGGGCGACGGACGACGAAATCCAGCTTCTCTCCCCGCTCGACTACATCGAGCCGCACGGCGAGCGCGGCGGCATCATGTGCGCCATGTTCTGCAATCCGCGCTTCGAACCGGTCTGGGCGAAGCACGCGAATCTGTGGACCATCGTCATGTCGGAACAGGAGATGTACGGGTTCATCCATCCGTCGTTCCGCAACGCGCTTGCCGAGCACATCAACGATTGCCAGCAAAAGGGCGCGCGTCTGCTCGACTTCTCGCGCCATGCGGCGTACGCGCCTGCCGAGCCCTTCAGCGTCTTCAATCCTGGCCGGCCTATTGCCCTCGTGACGTATTACACGGCCAACGTGCGCAACTACGGCGCGGTCGCGGAGCAGAACATGCGGCGCTATTGCGAGCGCCACGGCTACACGCTCTACGTCTACCGCGACACGCCCGCCGACGCCGATCCCGGCAGCACCGGCACGTGGCTCAAGCCGTGGTTCCTGCGCAAGCATTTGCCGCATCACGAATGGACGATCTGGATCGATGCCGACATCCTCTTCGTCAACCAGAAGAAGGCGCTGGAGCCGCTGCTCGCCAATCGCGACATTCTCGCCGCGCACGACATCGGTCCGTGGGTCATCAACGCGGGCGTGCTGGGCTTCAAGCGCACGCCGGACAACGCGGCCTTCGTCGAGGAAATCTATCGGCACGTGAGCGCCGCGCCCGACAAATCCAGCACCTACGCGAACGGCGGCGATCAGACGATCATCGCGAATCTGCTGCGCGAGCGGCTCGGCTGGACGCTCGAAAGCGGACACGACTGCGTGAGCCTGAATACGCCGTGGTATTTCCAGCAGCCATCGAGCTTGATGGTGCATTTCGTCGCGATTCAATCGCCGCTGCGCGCCATGCTGATGTCGGCGCAGGAGCGCGTCAGCCTGCAAGCGGGCTGAGGCGGCTCGGGCGGCGCGTCGCCGCGTGCGCTTCACGCCGCACGCGGCGCGACCGCCTGACGCTTTCATACCAGCGCGACGGCGCATCCCTTCTATCGCGCGCGCCATCCCCTTTGCTCTACTAGCGAGACGCTCGCCCAATTGCGGGCGGCGCCTTACTTCGAACGTGGAGCACGCATGTCAGCGCAACCTCGCCTCAATCAACTGGTGCTCACCGTCGCGTGTCCGAGCGCGGCCGGTCAGGTGGCCGCGATAGTCGGCTTTCTCGAACACCATCACGGCTATATCGACGAACTCAGCGTCTTCGACGACGACCTGAGCGAACGCTTCTTCGTGCGCTGCGTCTTTCATGCCGCGCGCCGCGACGACACACTCGATCTTGCGATGCTCCAGCGCGAATTCGCGCCCATCGCCGCGCGTTATTCGATGACATGGGCGATGCACGACCTCGCCGTGCGCCCGAAGGTGCTCATCATGGTCTCGAAGCTGGAGCACTGCCTCGCCGATCTGCTCTTTCGCTGGCGCATGGGCGAACTGAAGATGGATATCGCGGGCATCGCGTCGAATCATACGGATCTCGCGCCGCTCGCCGCGCAGCACGGCCTGCCGTTTCATCATCTGCCGATCACCGCCGATAACAAGCCGCAGCAGGAAGCGCGCGTGCTCGACCTCTTCGAGACATCGGGCGCCGAGTTGCTGATTCTCGCGCGCTACATGCAGATTCTTTCGGGCGAAACGAGCCGCAAGATCGCGGGGCGCGCGATCAACATCCATCATTCGTTTCTGCCCGGATTCAAGGGCGCGAAGCCGTATCATCAGGCGCATGCGCGCGGCGTGAAACTCATCGGCGCGACCGCGCACTTCGTCACCGACGATCTCGACGAAGGCCCGATCATCGAGCAGGAAGTGGAGCGCGTGGATCATTCCTACAGCCCGGAACGTCTGCTGGCAACCGGACGCGATGTCGAATGCATCACGCTCGCGCGTGCGGTCAAGGCGTTCGTCGAGCGGCGCGTTTTCATCAACGGCGAGCGCACCGTCGTGCTGCGCTGAGACCTGAAACGCAAAAGCGCCGCTCACGAGCGGCGCTTTTACGCGGGTCCGGCCAAACGCTTACTTCACCCAGCTATCCACGCGGTCGCCGTGTGCGCTGATCCATGCGTCGGCGGCGGCAGTCGGCTTCTCGCCGTTCTGCGTCGCGAGCATCACGCTGTCGATCTCGCCCGGCTTCCACTGGAATTTCTTCAGGAACGCAACCACGGGCGGCGCCTTCGTTTCCAGTTCAGGATTGATGACGTTGTCCACGTGCTCGGCTTCACCGAACACCTTTTTCGGATCGTCGAGGAACTTCAGCTTGTACTTCGCGAACATCCAGTGCGGCTTCCACCCCGTCACGATGATCGGCTTGTTGGCCGCTTCCGAGCGGGCAAGCTCGGCCGTCATTGCGCTGCCCGAGCTCGGCATGAGTCGGTAATCGAGGTTGTACGCCTTGATCGCTTCGCTCGTCTTCTGCATGACGCCCGCACCCGCGTCGATGCCGACGATGCGCGAATCGAACTCCGCCTTCTTCGCTTCGAGATCGGAAAGGCTCGATACGTCCGCGTTTTCCGGCACGATCAGGCCGATCTTCGCGTCATTGAAGTTCGGTCCGAGATTCACGACCTTCGACTTGAAGTTGTTCCAGTACGCGCCATGCGTGACCGGCAGCCATGCGGAAAGCGTCGCGTCTAGGTCGCCGCGCGCCACGCCTTGCCACATCACCCCGGCTGCGACCGGCACGAGTTGCACCTGATAGCCTAGGCGCTTTTCGATGATGCGCGCCGCCACGTTCGACGTCGCCACGCTATCGTCCCATCCTTCGACGTAGCCGATCTTGATGGTCGGTTTCGTATCGGCGCCCGCACCGAAGCTCGCGGCGAGGGCCGCGCTCATCGCGCCCAGCACGAACAGTCTTCTCATCGCTTTCATTGCTCTCCCCTTTGCGGCCCCACGCCGTGTATGCAGAATCGCCAGCCAGAATTGCCACGTAACGCGCTTTTACGACACGCAGTTGTCCAGAAACGACGCGCTATTTGTCGACGACGAGATCGGAGAGCGGCGTGCTGCAACACAGCAGCACCATGCCCTGATCGATTTCGCGCTGACGGATGCCGCCCGCATGTTTCATCGCCACTTCGCCGGACACGAGCTTCACCTTGCACGTGCCGCACATGCCCTGCGTACACGACGACGGCAGGCGCACGCCGGCTTTCTTCGCGGCATCGAGCACATGCTGCGTGCTGCCGCATTCGATTTCGCGCCGGCTCTTCGCGAAGCTCACCTTGAACGTGGTGTCCACGGGCGCGGGCGCGAAGCCGCTTGCGTCATCGCGTGCTTCGATGGTGTCGGCGTGCGCGGCCACTGCATCGGTGACATGCGCGCTCGCCAATTGCGACGCCACCTCGGCGATGGTTTCGAACGAGAAGCTCTCTTCGTGATAGTGCGCGCGGTCGAAGCCGCCTTCATCGAGCAGATCGCGCACCGCCTTCATATACGGCGCCGGACCGCACGTGAAGACTTCGCGTTCTAGGAAGTCCGGCGCCATCAGCTTCAAGAGCGGCAAGCTCAAAAACCCTGTAATTCCAGGCCAGTTCGTGCGCGCGCCCACACGCTCGCACACGAACGCGGTGCGGAAGTTCGCATGATTCGACGCAATGAGATCCAGCTCGCGCGCAAAGATGATGTCGTCCGGCGTGCGCGCGCTGTGCACGAAGACGATGTCGGCATCGTCGCCCAGTTCGTGATGCGCGCGGCTCATCGACATGAGCGGCGTGATGCCCGATCCCGCCGAGAGAAACAGGAACTTGCGCGCCGGATGCCGTGCGCAGGTGAATTCGCCGGACGGTCCGAGCACGTGTACGCGCGATCCCGCGACGACGTTGTCATGCAGCCAGTTCGACACCTTGCCGCCCGGCACGCGCTTGACCGTGATCGAAATGGTATGCGGGCGCGTGGGCGCGGACGAGATCGTATAGCAGCGATTCACCGGCTCGCCGTCGATATCGAGCTCCAGTGTGATGAACTGCCCCGGCTCGAAAACGAACGTGCGTTCATCGGCTGCCCGGAAGAAGAAACTCTTCACGTCGTGCGTTTCCTGCCGGACGTGACAGCAGACGAGCGTGTCGTCGGTGTCGCTGTTCCAGCGCGCGGGCAGCGCGCCCCAGAACCTCGGTTGTGTCACGCGGCTTGGGGTCGGCTCGAACGTGGCCTGATCGCGCATCATGATGTGCCTCTTGAACGCGCCTAGCGCATGAAGGAAACGACTTTCTCGCCATGCGACGCGAGCTTCTCGTCAGGCGCATTCGCGTAGTCGCCGAGCCGCGCGATATACCACTCGCAGAACTTTTCGACGAGCCCTTCGGTAAAGGGCGAATACGGGCCCGGCTCGTAGGCGCTGCTGACCGCGCCCAGTTGCGAGTACTCGACGAGCGTGCGGTCCTGATCGTTCGTCGCGCGCCAGACGGCCGTGAGGTTCTCCACGTCGTAATCGACGCCTTCCTGCGCATCCTTGTGCACGAGCCACTTCGTTCGCACCAGCGTTTCGCCTGCGGACAGCGGAATCACGCTGAACGTGACAATGTGATCGCTCATGAAGTGATGCCAGGAATTCGGCTGCGTCCAGAACGACAAGCCGCCGAGGTCCGCACGCGCGAAGCCGCCTAGCAGCTTCTTCGACGCGACCTTCGCATCGAGCGTCTGCGATTCGCCGTCGCGATCGAGCGGCAGGCGCTGCGTGCGAAAGCCGGTGACGAGATCGGACAGACGTTCGATCTCCGCCGAAGGCAGGTTCATCGCTTCCCACTGCTTCGTGCGTTCGACCACCGTGCGCTCGAACGCGGCCATGCCTTCTTCGTTCGCGGGCGAGCGTTGATAGCCGAAGCCGTATTCATAGAGCGAAATGGTCAGCTCGGGATGGTTCGCCACGCAGTGATAGCACTCGCGATTGTTCTCCATCGTGAGCTTCCAGTTGCCCTTCTCCACGATGTCGATGCTCGCCGCGATCTTGCAATCGTTGAGGCCATGCGGAAGCAGATACGGCTCCATGGCCGCGCGCATCACGGCGAAGTCGGCGGGCGGTTCATCGGCGAGACAGATGAAGATGAGCCCCGCGAGATTTTCGACGTGAACCTTCTTCAGGCTGTGCTTGCAGCGGTCGAACTGATCGCCCATGTGCTCGGCGAACATGAGATCGCCGGTCAGGCTGTAGGTCCAGCTGTGATACGGGCACACGATATTGCCGAGCGAGCCTTTCTCTTCGTTGCACAGCCGCGCGCCGCGATGACGGCACACGTTATGGAACGCGCGAATCTGCATGTCGTCGTCGCGCACGATCAGGATCGAATCGCTGCCGATCTCGACGGTCGTGTAATCGCCGGGCTCGGGCACGTCCGGCTCGACGGCGACCTGAATCCAGTGTTGCCCGAAAATCGCGTCCATATCGAGCGCGTGGATTTCATCGCTCGTGTAGAACGGCGCTTCGAGCGTGTAGCCCTTCTTGCGGCGTTCGATCATCGCGCGAACGTCTGCGGAAACTTTCATCGTGTGCTCCTGCATCGCTTTTGGCCCGTTTGTCTTCGCTATGCGCCGAATCAGTAATCGACGAGTCGATGCTCGCGCAAATACGCCAGAATCACTTGTGCTTTTTCGACGGAACTCCCTTCAATTACGACGCTGCCGCCACGGCTTTCCGTCGTCGTCGCCGAGAGCATGCGCGCGTGGCCGCTGCGCTTTTCCGGCGCGGCGAGGCGCTTCGGCTTCGCGGCAATCGCACCGAGCGTCCACGCGCCGCGTTCGTTGTCCACGGGCGCGTTCGACGCGACCGGCACGACGCGTCCCTCGCGCATCCGCGCATACGCATAGCGCGGCGCGGCATTGGCGAGCGGATGCACGGCAATGAGCACGGGCGACTGCACGCGCACGCGCCTGCGCAGTCCCTTCGGCATGAACTGGCGCACATCGACGCCTTCGTTCGTCACGCTGACATCGACCGCCGAGCCGACGAGCGCGATGTTCAACGCATTCGCCAGCGTGTAAGGCAGCGTGCCGCTATCGAACGCGCCTTCCGCGCGCGTGCCGGTCATCACGAGGTCGTAGCCTGCGATGCGCTGGGCGAGCGCGGCGCACGCGTCGCCTTCGGTGTTGAGCACTTCCACGCGCGGCGCGCCGAGCGCGAGATACTCGGCAAGCGCGGGATTGGCGGGATCGCCCGCGTGCAGCACGTCGAGTTGCGCGCCGTGTTGCTTCGCGATATCCAGCGCAATCGTCAGCGCAGCCGCGTCGTTGCGGCTATAGCGCGCGACGCCGCTTAACGGATGGCGTCCCACGGAAACGAGTACGGCGATTTTCATGCGAACACTCCTTCCGCGAGCGGCGCGTCATGGACAACGGACGCCCCGCTCGCACGCGATGCGCGCGCGGCGGCAGCGGCGTCGGTGAGCGCCTTGATCGTCTCATGCGTATCCGCGACGACCGTGAGATTCGCGCGCTTCGCGATGGGCGCGCTGGCATCGGAATTCACCGCGATGACATGGCGGCAATCCTTGATGCCTTGCAGATGCTGCACCGCGCCCGAGATACCGAACGCGATATAGACGCTTGCCTGCACGGTCTTGCCCGTTGCGCCGATCTGTTTGTCGCGCGTGAACTTGCCGTCGTCCACGGCGACACGGCTCGCGCCTATCGCCGCGCCGAGCGTGCTGGCGAGCGTTTCGAACGCGGGAACGTCGGAGACGCCATTGCCCGCCGACACGATGAAATCCGCCTCTTCCAGCGCGATCTGCGCGGCATCCAGTTCTTCGATACCGAGATCGATATACGCACTCGCCGCCGATGCGGGCACGATGCCCTCGCTCGACACGCGTTCGCCCGCGCCGACGAAAGGCAGCTTCGCCTCGACCGCGTTCGGCGCGAGCAAGACGACCTCCGGCAACGCGCGCGATGCCCATGCGCGGCCCGCTTGCGCATAACTCGCGGCGTGCGCGGCATCGAATTCGACCACGTGCGTGGCGATGCTCGCACCGGCGAGCGCCGCGTAACGGCGGCCGAGATCGCCATCGCCCGTTGCGTTGTCGGGCATGAAGACATGCACGGGCGCGAACGCAGCGGCGCATGCAGCGAGCGCGCGCAGTTCGTCGTCCGGTGCGAAGCGCCGGCTGTCGAACGCGTCGAGTTCGATAAAACGATCCGCGCCGAGCGATGCGACATCGTCGTTCAACGTGCCGAACGCGATCAGCACGACCTCGGTCTCGTCGTCCGCGAGCAACGCGGCGGCGGCAAGCGCCTGACGCGCGTGATCGTCCAGCGCACCGCGATCCGTATGGGCGGCCACGAGCACGCTGCGCCGCGCGGCCTTCGTCATGCGACGCGGCTTCGCCGTATCGCGATGCCCCGCATGAGCCGCTGCGAAGTCATGCAATGCGCCCGTGCCGACTTCGCCCAGCGTGATACGCCGCAGTCCTGCCGTCGTGACGATGAACGGTCGGCGCGGATCGATTCGTTTGATCGTGTTCATGCGTTACTCCAGTGCTGCGGCGACCAGCTCCGCCACGTCGAGCACTTCGGGACGAGCACCGACCACGCCTTCGAGCATCGCGGTGCATTGCGGGCAGCCCACCGCGACCACGTCCGCGCCGACCGCTTTCGCGTCGGCCATGCGGATATCGGGAATCCGCTGTTTGCCGGGGATATCCGTGAGCGGCGCACCGCCGCCGCCGCCGCAACAGCGGGCACGCATGCCGTGGCGTTCCATCTCGACCACCTTGATGCCGATGGTCTTCAGCAGCTTGCGCGGCGCCTCGATCTCGCCGTTGTAGCGGCCCAGATAGCAGGGATCGTGATACGTGATCTTCTTGTCCGCGAGCACGGCGGCCGCCTTCGGCGTGAGCTTGCCGTTCTGCATGAGTTCGGCCATCAACGCGGTGTGATGCTGCACTTCGTAGAAGCCGCCGAGCGCGCGATATTCGTTGCGCAAGCTGTGCAGCACGTGCGGGTCCGCGGTGACGATGCGCCGGAACGTATAGCGCGACAGCGTCTCCATGAGCTTCGACGCGCATTGCTGGAACGTGGCTTCGTCGCCCAAGCGGCGAGCGGTATCGCCCGTATCGGTTTCCGCGCCGCCCAGCACCGCGTAGTCCACGCCCGCCTTGTTCAGCACCTTCACGAACGCGCGCAGCGTGCGTTGATAGCGCATGTCGAAGGCGCCTTCGCCTGCTATCAGCAAGACATCGACGGGACGTCCCGGCTGCGCGACCTGCACTTGCAGATCCACCGACCAGTCGTAACGCGCGCCGATATCGTAGCCATTCACGCTGCCGGTCTCGCGCAGATTCGCCAGCGTGATCGGCCCTTTGCCCGGCACGTCGCCTTCGACGAGCGTCTGATTGCGGCGCATGTCGACGATGGCATCGACATGTTCGATCAGCATCGGGCACTCCTGCACGCACGCGCGGCAAGTCGTGCAGGACCAGATGGTGTCCGCTTCGATCATGCTGGAAATCAGCGGCTTGCCCGGCGCGCCTGCATGCTTGCCGATGGGAATGCCAGGCGTGGGACTGCCCGCATACGCCGCGTCCGTGCCGCCGACCATGCCGGTCACGAGATCCTGTATCAGCTTCTTCGGGTTCAACGGTTGACCCGATGCGAACGCGGGACACGCGGCCTCGCACTTGCCGCACTGCACGCATGCATCGAAACTCAAGAGCTGGTTCCAGCGGAACTCGACCGGCTTGCCGACGCCGTACTCCTTCGCATCGAGCACAGGCTGTTTCAAAGCGGTCGGCGGCACGACATCGTGCTCGTGCGCGGCCTTGAAACGCTCCTGACGCGGATGAAACGCGAGATGCAGAAGACCGGCCATCGCGTGCTTCATGGGACCGCCGCGCGCCGCGCCGAAGGTCATCGTGTACGCGCCCGCCGCTATCGACAACGCGACGATGATCGCAAGCGCGCCCGACATCCACGTGGCAGGCAACAGCGTGAACAATGCAAGGCCGAGCGCGAACGCACCGAGCAGCAGCGGCAAGGCGTCCCACGGTCCGCGCGACAGACGCGCGGGCACCTGTTTCGCGCCGTGCCTGCGCTTCCACACAAAGAACGTGCCGGCCAGCATGACGAGCGCCGCGATGAAGATCAGCTTGTCGATCCACGGCGAATAGATCGCGAGACCATAGTTCAGGAAGACGAGCGCCATCGCGAGAATCGCGCCGCCGGCTGTCGCGACGTGCGTCTTCGCGATGTACGGATCGCGCGCAACTACATGATGCAGGTCCACGAAGTAACGCTTCGGGATACTAAGCAGATTCGCCCATCCGTACGCGCCGGCGGCGGTCGCCCGCCCTTCGCGCCAGTATGCCGCGCGCTTCATCACGGCGAAGGCGAGGCCCGCCACCGAAAGCCACAGCAAGACGGTGATGACAAACACGGGATTCATCGTGCAATGCCCTCGTCAAAAGTCTTTGCAAAGCCGCAGCGCGTCGTAGATCGCGCCGTGGATGTTGTGCATCGAAATGCAGTCGCCGACGCGGAACAAGAGGAACCGTCCGTTGCCGAGCTCTTCGGACAGGCACGGTTGCGCTTCCGATGCGAAGAGCTTGTGCACGTCCACCTGCCCGCGATTCAGCGATTCGGGCTTGAGCTTCCAGTACAGCGCGTCGTTGGGCGTGCTGCCGTTTTCGATCACGACCTGATCGACCGCGCGCTCTTCCTGCTCTTCGGTGTACTCGTTGCGCAGCACGGCGATCTTCTTGCCGTTTTCCTCGTACACCTTGTCGAGCCAGAAGTTCGGCGTATGAATGACGCCTTGCGCATACAGCCGCCGATAAAAGATGGGGAACGTGGTGCCGCCTACGTCGTCGGCCACCTTCACATCGGGCGTCACAATCTCGACGTTTCCGCCGCGTGACGCGATGAAGTCCGCTACGCCCGCACCGGCATGGGTGCTCACGCCGTCGTAGACGAGCACGTTCTTGCCGGGCTCGACCTTGCCCGAGAGAATGTCCCACGCGCTCACGGCGAGCCCTTGTTCGACGCCCCACGCCGGCACCTGATCCGTGAACGACGAGCCGCCCGTCGCCAGCACGACGATGTCCGGCTTCTCCGCCATGATGGCCTTGTCGTCAGCCGCCAGCCCCAGGCGCCTGTCCACGCCGAGCCGCTTCGTTTCCATGTCGAACCATCGAACGATGCCCGCCATCTGCTCGCGTTGCGGCGCCTTCGCGGCCAGCATGATCTGACCGCCGACGTAATCGTTCTTCTCGAACAGCACGACATCATGGCCGCGCGACTTCGCCACGCGCGCCGCCTCCAGTCCCGCAGGCCCCGCGCCGACCACCACGACCTTGCGCTTCGGTCCGCGCGTCTTTTCGATGACATGCGGCATGGTCGCTTCGCGCGATGTCGCCGCGTTCTGCACGCACAGCACATCGAGCCCGTTGTACTGACGGTCGATGCAATAGTTCGCGCCGACGCACTGCTTGATCTCGTCCTCGCGGCCGTCGCGAATCTTGATGACCATGTGCGGGTCCGCGATCTGCGCGCGTGTCATGCCGACGAGATCGACCATGCCGTTAGCGAGCAGACGTTCCGCTTGTCCTGCATCGCGGATGCTCTGCGCATGCATGATCGGCAGCTTCACCACCGACTTGATTCCCGCCGCTAGATGCACGAACGGTTCGGGCGGAAGCGCCATCGGCGGCATGCAGTTGGCGAGCGTGTTGTGCGTATCGGCGCCGGAGCCGATCACGCCAACGTAATCGATGAGCCCCGTCTCCGACATCGCCTGCGCGATTTCCTTCAGGTTCTCGTGCGACAGGCCGTCTTCATGGAACTCGTCGCCGCACATGCGCAGGCCCACGCAGAAATCCGCGCCCACGGCTTCGCGCACGGCCTTCAGCACTTCCACGCCGAAGCGCAAGCGGTTCTCAAGCGAGCCGCCCCATTCGTCCGTGCGAAAGTTGGTGCGCGGGCTCCAGAACTGATCGATCAGATGCTGGTGCGCCGCCGAGATCTCGATGCCGTCCATGCCCGCATCCTTCACGCGCTTCGCAGCCGCCGCGAAATCTTCGATGATGCGGCGAATCTCTTCGACTTCGATGATCTTCGCGTTGCCGCGATGCACCGGCTCGCGCACGCCCGACGGTGTCATCAGATGCGGCCAGTTCTCGCCGTGCCATGCAGAGCGGCGGCCCATATGCGTCGCCTGAATCATGATCTTCGCGCCGTGACGATGCATGGCTTCGGCGAGGCGCGAAAGCGGATCGATGATCTTGTCGGTCGACAGATTCACCGACTTCCACCAGCCTTGCGGACTGTCGATCGACACCGGGCTCGAACCGCCGCAGATGGCGAGTCCCACGCCGCCCTTCGCTTTTTCCTCGTAATAGCGGATATAGCGATCGCCGGGCAGACCGCCCGGTTCGGCATACACCTCCGCATGCGCCGTGCTGACGATGCGGTTACGCAAGGTCAGCGTGTTCAGTGTGAGCGGCTTGAAAAGGTTCGGGTAACGCATGGCGGACAACCTCGGAATGATTTCGCTACGGCGTCTAGAGTGCGAGCGGCGACACTTCGAACACGCAATGATCGTGGCCTTCCGCCGCGCATTGCGTTTCGATGGATCGCGAGCGCGGGCCTTTCTTCGCGCTATCGGACACGGTGTCGTTCACCCAGTCCATCGCGCCGGCGAACCAGCCCGCGAACATGTAGCAGAGCTTGCCCTGCTTGCCCGGCTGCGCAAGCACGAACGACGAGTGCTGCAAGTGAATGCGCGCCATCGCGCTTTGCGGGTCCGATTCGACGATATCGAAGAGACCCCAGCCGCGCTGCGACAGGCGCTTCAGGTAATGATCGAACACGGCCATGCCGGCAATGCCGTGTTTCGCGGCTTCTTTATCGCACCAGTGATACGCGGACTTGTAGCCGGCCTTGTAGAGAATCTCGGCGTACGTCTCGCGTCCCAGTGCTTCTTCGACGGCCACATGATTGTTCGTGAAGAAATGGCGCGGCACGTAGAGCATCGGCAGCGCGTCGGTGGTCCAGACGCCTGTTTGCGCGTCGACGTCGATAGGCAGTTGCGGTTGCATCGCGGGTTCCTGTTCCTCTGTCGTTGCGTTCACGCGTTCCAGACTTCGCCGAATACGCGCAGCCAGTTCTCGCCCATCACCTTCTTGATGCGCGATTCGCTCCAGCCCGCGCGTTCCATCGCCGCCGTCAGGTTCGGAAACTCGCCGATCGTGCGGATGCCTTCCGGATTCACGACCTTGCCGAAGCTCGTAAGCTGGCGGTAACGGCCCTTGTCATGCGTGATCCAGTCGAAGAACTCGGTGCTATAGCCTTGCGTGAAGTCGGTGCCGATACCCACGCGGTCGTCGCCGATGAGATCCACCACGTATTCGATCGCCTCCAGATAGTCCTCGACCGTCGCGTCCGCGCCGCGTTTCAGGAACGGCGAGAACATCGTCACGCCGACGAAGCCGTTTGCATCGGCAATCTCCTTCAGCTGCTCATCGGTCTTGTTGCGCGGATGTTCCTTGAGACCGGACGGACAGCAGTGCGAATACGTGACGGGCTTCTTCGAACAGGCGATGGCATCCGATGACGTCTTCGCGCCCACATGCGAGAGGTCCACCAGGATGCCCACGCGATTCATCTCCTGAATCACTTCGCGGCCATAGCCGGACAACCCGCCATCCGCCTCGTAACAGCCGGTACCGACGAGGTTCTGCGTGTTGTAGCAAAGCTGCACCACGTTCACGCCGAGTTCCTTGAACACTTCGATATAGCCTAAGTTGTCCTCGAACGCATACGAGTTCTGAAAGCCGAAAATGATGCCCGTCTTGTTCTCTTTCTTCGCGCGCAGAATGTCGTCGGTCGTGCGTACCAGCGTGAGGATCTCGCTGTATTCGCGGATCTGCTGCTTCATTTCCGCGATGTTGTCCACGGTCTTCTGAAAGTCTTCCCACACCGATACGGTGCAGTTCACTGCCGTGACGCCGCCCTTGCGCATGTCTTCGAACACGGAGCGTTCGAACTTCGAGATGTTGAGGCCGTCGATGATGATGCTGTTATCGTGCAGAGTGCTCATCGCTTGTTGCTCCGTGTGCTCAGTAGATGGGAAAGCGTTCGCACAGCGCGAAGATTTCGCGGCGCACGCGTTGTTCGGTTTGCGGATCGCCTTCGGGATGCTCGCGCAGCGAATCGAACACTTCGAGTATCAGGCGGCCGATGTCGCGGAACTCATTCACGCCGAAACCGCGCGTCGTGCCTGCCGGCGTGCCGAGACGAACGCCCGACGTGACAGTGGGCTTCTCGGTATCGAACGGAATGCCGTTCTTGTTGCAGGTGATGCCCGCGCGCTCCAGCGCCTGCTCGACCTGGTTGCCCTTCAGGTGCTTCGGACGCAGATCGACCAGCAACAGATGGTTGTCCGTGCCGCCCGTCACGAGATCGACGCCGCCTGCCTTGAGCACGTCGCCGAGTGCTTGCGCGTTGGCGAGCACGTTGTCGATATAGCTCTTGAAATCGGACTGCAGTGCTTCGCCGAACGCAACGGCTTTGCCCGCGATCACATGCATGAGCGGACCGCCTTGCAGCCCCGGAAACACGGCGGAATTGATTTTCTTCGCGATGTCTTCGTCGTTGGTCAACACGAAGCCGCCGCGCGGACCACGCAGCGTCTTGTGCGTGGTGGACGTCACGACGTGCGCGTGGTCGACCGGATTGTCATGACGCCCCGCCGCGATGATGCCCGCGATGTGCGCCATATCGACCATCAGCTTCGCGCCCGCGTTGTCCGCGATCGCGCGCAGCCGCTTGAAATCCAGCTTGCGCGGATACGCCGAGAAGCCCGCGATGATGAGCGACGGCTTGTGCTGCTGCGCAAGCTCTTCGATCTGGTCGTAGTCGATCAGCATGGTGTCGCGATTCACGCCGTACTGCACCGCGTTGAACCACTTGCCGGACAGCGCCGGCTTCGCGCCATGCGTGAGATGGCCGCCCGCGTCGAGCGACATGCCGAGCACGGTGTCGCCCGGCTTGGCGAGCGCCAGCATCACCGCGCCGTTCGCCTGCGCGCCGGAATGCGGCTGCACGTTGGCGAACTTCGCGCCGAAGAGTTGCTTGATGCGATCGATGGCGAGCGCCTCGACTTCATCGACGAATTCGCAACCGCCGTAATACCGCTTGCCCGGATACCCTTCCGCATATTTATTCGTCAGAACCGAGCCTTGCGCTTCGAGCACGGCGCGTGACACGATGTTTTCCGACGCGATCAATTCGACCTGCGATTGCTGGCGCTCCAGCTCTTTCAGAATGGCGCTGCGCACCGAGGCATCGCGGGCCGCGAGCGGCGCTTCGAAGAAGGGATTCGAGTTCGACATGGGCTAAGTCCGTGGTCAGAAGAACGGTCGTTGGATGAAGCCCGCGTCGCGCGTTTCGAGCCGCTCGTGTCTTCATCGTTGCGTCTATTCTTGACTTTCGCCTTGCTGGTCAATTTATGAATTTAGACGTGTTCTTGATCTTTTCCGACATGCGCGTCTTTTTTCGACAAGTGCCGACGAAGCTTTGCGTGTAGGGCACTTTCGCTCGCTCGCTCGCGCTGCACTGTGGAGGAACGATCGTGCGCTTTGTCGGTGCTTGAAACCGCGCCTTCGCGCCGCGTTAGTGCGTGCATTGAGTGCCTACACGAACAGCGTTTCGATGCGGTCAGGGTTTAGCCTGATGGCATGGTCGTTGCACTCGAAATCAAAATGCAGAAGTGACAACACTGATCAAACGCCGCGTGTGACGGCGTCGAACATCAGATTCCAAGGAATCAGCTCCCCCATGTCTTCCGATCGCACGGCGTCGCTGTCGCACTTCGCCTTCATGCCGCTTCCCAACTTCACGATGATGGCGTTCACCAACGCGATCGAAGTGCTGCGCATGGCGAACTATCTGACGGGACAGCCGCTGTATCGATGGTCCATCGTGAGTCCCACGGGCGGACCGGTCATGGCAAGCAACGGACTGTCAGTCGATACGGGGCCGGTGGAATGCGTGGGGCAGCCCGATATCGTGTTCGTGGTCGGCGGCATCGACGTGCAGCGTTCGACCGCGCTCGAGCATCTCTCCGCGTTGCGCCGCTTCGCGCGCACGGGCTGCGTGCTCGGCAGCCTGTGCACCGGCACGTATGCGCTCGCGCGCGCCGGATTGCTTGCGGGCTACGCGTGCGCGATTCACTGGGAGAACATGTCGGCGCTCAAAGAAGAATTCCCGGACACGCGCTTTCTCAAGGAACTGTTCGTGATCGACCGCGACCGCGTGACGTGTACCGGCGGCGTCGCGCCCCTCGACATGATGCTGAATCTGATTGCCGCACGCGTCGGCACGTCGCGCGTGACGCAGATTGCCGAGCAGTTCATCGTCGAACACGTGCGGGATACGAGCGCCCAGCAGCGCATGCCGCTGGTCGCGCGGCTCGGATCGGCGAACAAGTCCTTGTTCGAAGTGATCTCGCTGATGGAGAACAACATTGAAGAGCCGCTTTCGCGCGAAGAACTCGCGCGGCTCGCCGGCATGTCGCAACGGCAATTGCAGCGGCTCTTTCGCGAGCATCTCGGCATGACGCCGACGCATTACTATCTGACGCTGCGCCTGCGACGCGCGCGCGAACTGCTATTGCAGACGGATATGTCGATCATGCACATCACGATGGCTTGCGGGTTCCAGTCCGCTTGCCACTTCTCGAAGAGTTATCGCGATGCATTCGGCACTGCGCCCACGCGCGAGCGCAGAAAGCAGGTGCCGCCTCTGAGTTCGGTTCCAGCGATGGTGGCCTGAGCTGCTTTCTGCGTTGCTGCTTTGCTGCTTCGGATGAGAAAGCGCCCCGTGTTTCAGGGGCGCTTTGCGTTTAAGCCGCTTTGAGCAGGCCGTGCGGATCGAGCACGAACTTGCGAGGCGCGCCGCCATCGAACTGGCGATAGCCGTCAGGCGCTGCATCGAGCGATACGACCGACACGTTCACGATATCCGCGATCGGCAGACGGTCCCACAAAATCGCCTGCATCAGGTTGCGGTTGTATTTCATCACCGGCGTTTGCCCGGTATGGAACGAATGCGACTTCGCCCAGCCCAGACCGAAACGAATGCTGAGACTGCCCTTCTTCGCGGCGGCGTCGGCGGCGCCGGGATCGTCGGTGACATAGAGCCCCGGAATGCCGATCGCGCCCGCCGCCGTCGTGATTTCCATCAGCGAGTTGAGCACTGTGGCGGGCGCTTCTGCGTTGTGCTCGCTGCCATGACCATGCGCTTCGAAGCCCACGCAATCGACGGCGCTATCCACTTCCGGCTTGCCGAGAATCTGCTCGATCTGCTGAGCGAGCGTGGCGTCCTTCGATAGATCGACCGTCTCGAAGCCCATCTTGCGCGCATGGGCGAGGCGCTCCTCGTTCATGTCGCCGACGATGGTGCAGGCCGCGCCCAACAGACGCGCCGATGCAGCGGCCGCCATGCCGACCGGTCCCGCGCCGGCGATATAGACGGTCGCGCCCGGCCTGACGCCCGCCATCACCGCGCCGTGGTAGCCGGTCGGGAGAATGTCGGAGAGACAGGTGAGGTCGCGGATCTTGGACATCGCCTGCGCCTTGTCGGGGAACTTGAGCAGGTTGAAGTCGGCGTACGGGACCATCACGTACTCGGCCTGTCCGCCGATCCAGCCGCCCATGTCGACATAGCCGTACGCCCCGCCCGCCCGCGACGGGTTCACGTTGAGGCACACGCCCGTGTGCTGCGCCTTGCAGGTGGGGCAGCGTCCGCACGCGACGTTGAAGGGCACTGAAACGAGATCGCCGATGGCGAGCGTTTCGACGTCGCGTCCGATTTCGATGACTTCGCCGGTGATCTCGTGGCCCAGCACGAGGCCGATAGGCGCGGTGGTGCGGCCGCGCACCATGTGCTGGTCCGAACCGCAAATGTTGGTGCTGACGACTTTGAGAATGACGCCGTGGCCGATGTCGCGGCCACGCGGATCGACCATTCTCGGATAGTCGATGGACTGGACTTCGACCTTGCCCTGACCGAGATATACGACGCCGCGATTCGTGCTCATGTGACTCGTCTCCTTGGATTCGTGGACGGCGGGCGCGGGCTGTCTCCTTGAGATGCTCGCCGCCGTTCGAGGCAGAGTACGCTCGATCGCGAGATGCAATGGCGTTGAATGCGACGTCGGTTTGGTTCGGAGCGACAGAGGTCAGTTCTCCGCCGACGCCCAGACCTTTGCTTCCTCCTTCTGCTGCGCTTCGGAGACGAGTTCCTCGAGTGCAACGCCGCGCGTCTCGACTCCCAGCACCCAGACCGCCGAAGCCGCGATCACAAAGCACAGCGCGCCGAGCGAGAACACGCCGCCCTGCCCGAACACCGGCAAGACGACGCCGACGACGTAAGGTCCGATCAACGAGCCCACTCGCCCTATCGCCGACGCGAAGCCCGAACCCGTCGCGCGCGCGCCGGTTCCGTACAGCTCCGGCGTATAGGTGTAAAGCGCGGCCCACATCGCAAAGAGGAAGAACTGCATGGCCAGGCCCGCGCAGATGAGCAACGTCGGCGTCTCGGCGTGCAGCGCGGTCTGTCCGTACAGATAAGCCATCACGCCGCTGCCGACGAGCGATGCAATGCACGTCGGCTTGCGTCCCCATCGCTCGACGAGCCACGCCGCGCACAGGAAACCCGGCACGCCGCCGAGCGAGATCAGCACCGTATAGAGCACGGACTTCGTCACCGCAAAGCCCGCTTGCTGCATCAGCGCGCCAAGCCACGATGTCAGCCCATAGAAGCCCAGCAGCGCGAAGAACCACAGCATCCACACCATGACCGTGCGACGCCTGTACGCCATGCTCCATATCTCGCGAAACGCACCGACGCCTTTTGCAACCGGCGGCTCGGCGATCATCGAGGGCGCCGGCAACTGACGCAAGCCGCTTGCTTTCATCACTTTCGCTTCGACCTGCGCGAGCACGCTGTCTGCATCTGCCACGCGCCCGCGATGTTCGAGCCATCGCGGCGACTCCGGCACCACGCGCCGCACGATCAGCACGAATACAGCCGGAATCGCGAGCAGCGCAAACTCGGTGCGCCAGCCGAAGTGCGGCAACACGAAGTACGACACCACGCCCGATGCGATAAAGCCGAGCGGCCAGAAGCCATCCATCAGCGCAATGACTCTGCCGCGCAATGCGGTCGGCACGAACTCGGACAGCAGCGTCTGCGCGATCGGAAATTCCATTCCCATGCCGATGCCAAGCAGCACGCGATACAGGATCAGCGATTCGACGGAATGCGCCGTCGAACAGAGATACGACGCGAGGCCCCACAGCACCATGCTCCACTGAAACACGGGACGTCGCCCGAAGCGATCGGCAAGCAGGCCCGCGACGGCCGCGCCCAGCACCATGCCGAAGAAGCTCGCGCTCGCAACGAGGCCCGCTGTCGCCGTCGAAAGACCGAACTCTGTCTTGATGGAGCCGAGCACGAAGGTCATCGTGCCGAGGTCGACGGAATCGAAAAAGAAAGCCACCGCGATGATGATGAAGATGGTGCGGTGATAGCTCGAGAACGGCAGGCGTTCGAGCCGCGCGGCGGCGCTCGCGCGGGGCTGTGTGGCGGTAGACATTGTCGTTCCTCACGATGCGGTGTGTGACCGCTTGGGTTCGTTGCAGGCTTTTTCAGTAGACGCCGACATAAATCCGCGACATAGAAGGAATGCGTCATGGGGGTGGAATGGGGG
>NZ_LR733520.1:0-2479 GCF_902506145.1 Burkholderia sp. 8Y
GTAAGCGGCCAGCGAACCCGTCTTGACGAACGATGGATTACTCGACAGGCGCGAGAGGCTGCCAGTTATGAGGCAGCAATGTTGCGATGTCGCTTGCTTTGTGGGCCGGGAGGCGAGTCAGAATGTCCTTGAGATATGCATGAGGTTCGTGCCCGTTGAGTTGCGCCGATCGGAGGAGGCTCATGATGGCAGCGGCGCGTTGGCCAGCGCGCAGCGACCCTGCGAACAACCAGTTGGACCTGCCGATGGCCCATGGACGTATCTGATTTTCGACCCAATTGTTGTCGATTGGTACATGCCCGTCTTCGAGATAACGCGTGAGCGCTTGCCAGCGCTTTAGGCTGTAATCCAAAGCCTTAGCAATGGCGGAGCCGTCGGATACGAGTTTGCGCTGCGTAGCCAACCACTCGTAAAGCGCGTCGCTTACTGGCTTGGCCCGGCTCTGTCGAAGCCGTTGGCGGGCATCAGCATCGAGATTCGCGGCATCCCGCTCGATGGCATAGAGCTCAGTGAAGAATGGTAGCGCTTGCCCAGCGAGCTGGCTGCTGTGATTGGCGTGCAGCTCGAAGAATTTGCGCCTCGCGTGAGCTGCGCAGCCAATCTCGGTGACGCCCTGAAGGAAGGAGGCCTTGTAACCGCCGTAGTCGTCACATACTAGCTTGCCGTGCCAGCGGGTCAAGAAGGTGCGGGCATGCTCGCCGGCTCGGCTGCCGGCGAAGTCGTACACCACCGCGCGAAGGTTGCTGAACTGCGTAGGCGTATACGCCCACAGATAAGCCCGATGGGTCTTCCCCTTACCGGGGCTGAGCATTTGCACCGGGGTCTCGTCCGCGTGCAACACGCCTTCCTTCAAGATCTCTCGATGGAGGGCATCGACCAATGGCTGCAACTGCGCGCCGCAGATGCCCACCCACGCGCCTAGCGTAGATCTCGGTATCGCCAGGCCCGCACGCGCAAAGATCTGCTCCTGGCGATACAGGGGCAGGTGATCTGCAAATTTGTTGACTAGGACCGATGCCAGAAGTCCGGTGGTTGGGATGCCCTTATCGATGACGTGCGAGGGTACGGGTGCCTGGATCAGCGTCTCACAGTTGCGACAAACCCATTTGCCGCGAATGTGCCGCTCCACCGTAAACACGCCCGGTGCGTAATCCAGCTTCTCGCTGATGTCTTCGCCGATACGAACACGTTCGCATCCGCACTGGCACACCGTGTTGTCTGGTTCATGACGGACGTCGACACGCGGCAAGTGCGGCGGCAAGGGTGCGCGCTTCGGCTGCTCGTGTCGGCGCTTGCGTGCGGGCTCAAGCTCTTCGAGCTCTATCTCGATGGCGGCCAGGTCGCCATCTATCGCCTCGTCAAGCAGGCTCATTTGCTCGTTGTTGAGCTGCTCGCTGCGACGGCCAAACTGCTGGCGCCTGAGCACGGAGATCTCGTGAGTCAGTTGGTCGATGCGGGTTTGCCGGTAATGCAGCTCCCGTTCCAACGCATCGACTTCTCTGCGTTTCTCCGTCACCTCTTGGTCCTTCGCGCGGACCTCAGCGAGCAGTTGCGTGGCAAGGGCACGCAATTGCTCTGGACTGAGGTCGTCGAGGTCGGCCGGCGGGTTCATGCAGACCAGTCTGCCAGAACCCCGCATACGCGAGAAGGAGAACTGTATACGTCACCGCCGACGCGTCAGATGATGCGGATCACGCCATCCTGGCCGATGCGTTGCCACGGCAGCCCCAGCACCAAGCCCGCCAATTGTTCGTGCGTGAGCACCTGCTGCTTGGGTTCGCTGCCAGCGTGGGGCCAGACGAACTGCCCCTGATTCAGCCGTCGGGCTGCCAACCAGATGCCGATGCCGTCGTGGACCAGGACCTTCAGTCGGTTGGCGCGGCGGTTGGTGAACAGATAAGCGTGGTGCGGATGCGCGGCGCCGAACACCTTCACCACGCGCCCCAACGCCGTGTCGAAGCCGGCCCGCATGTCCAGCGGATCAACTGCTAACCAGATCTTGTCGACACGAATCACCGCAGCCACTCGCGCAACCATGTCGCGCATTGCGCGGCTTCGGAGACCGGCCAGCTCACTGTTATCGACTGATTGCCCCGGCGAACTTCGACACGGATCTCCGTCGAGCCTACCTCCTTTGCCCCCACGGCAACGGGAACGAACGCTGGTAGTGGTGTCGATTGAGTTTCTACCGGGCGCTCACACAACCGCTTCGGAAGTCTGCCTTCAGCCTGATCAAGCCAACGTCGCAGTAAGTTCGCGTTGAGCCGATGTTCCAGCGCGACCGCCGCCACCGACACGCCGGTACCCTGGCAAGCGGCAACAACGCGTGCCTTGAAGTCTTCGGTGTAGCGCCGACGACGGCGACGGGTCGGCAACGCCTCTTCTTCGATAGTGTTCACGTGTCCGCTTATTCGCTTTAGTGGACACGATACTCCCAAGCGCTTCGCCGACAATCAAGGTGAGTTGGCCAGCCGCTTAC
>NZ_LR733520.1:2579-801155 GCF_902506145.1 Burkholderia sp. 8Y
GTGGGGAGGGGGGTGGGGTTTAGGCTGGCGTTGGTCGGTCGTTGGGGCGCTCCCGCCAACCGCCCTGCATGGGGGCTGGAGTAGCCGCCCCACACCCCCCGACATCGCTCGCTATAATCGATCGACACCCTCATCGCCGGACGCTCATGGACTCCTTCTACAAGTACCACGTGTTCTTTTGCCTCAATCAGCGCGAACCCGACGCCGCGCGTCCGAGCTGCGCCAATTGCAACGCGCAAGCCATGCAGGAGCACGCGAAAAAGCGCGTGAAGAAGCTCGGTCTCGCGGGCGAAGGCAAAGTGCGAATCAACAAGGCCGGCTGTCTGGACCGCTGCGAGCAAGGGCCGGTCGTCGTCGTGTATCCGGAAGGGACGTGGTACACGTATATCGATGAAACCGACATCGACGAAATCGTCGATTCGCATCTCGCGAACGGGAAAATCGTCGAGCGTCTTCTGATCGATCAACCCGTCTGACGCTCGCCTCCATGAACGCGCAAACAGAGAAATTTCTAATCGACGGCCCGGCGGGCAAGATCGAAGTCGCGCTCGATCGCACGGAGTCCGCGCCGCGCGGCATCGCGCTCGTCGCGCATCCGCATCCGCTCTTCGGCGGGACGATGGACAACAAAGTCGCTCAGACGCTCGCGCGCACCTTCGTGCAGCTCGGCTATACGACGTACCGCTCGAATTTTCGCGGTGTCGGCGAGACCGAAGGCGAGCACGACAACGGCATCGGCGAGCGCGAGGACGTGCTCGCGGTCATCGAACACATGCGCGCGCAGCCCGGCCAGCGCGATGTGCCGATCGTCCTCGCGGGCTTTTCGTTCGGCACCTTCGTGCTGTCGCATGTGGCGAAGCGCATGCAGGAAAGCGGGCAGCCGATCGAGCGCATGGTGTTCGTCGGCACGGCGGCGAGCCGCTGGGAAGTCGCGCCCGTGCCCGAAAACACGCTCGTGATTCACGGCGAAGTCGACGACACCGTGCCCATCGCTTCCGTCTACGACTGGGCGCGGCCGCAGGAACTGCCGGTCGTCGTCATTCCCGGCGGCGAGCATTTCTTCCATCGCAAGCTGCATATTCTCAAGCGCGTGATCGTCGACGCGTGGCGCTAGGCTTTCGCCGCACCGCGAAGCACCGAGCGTCGCGATTCGACTTTTCGCTTAAGGCATCGCCTGAAAAAGCGCGAATCGGTGCTGAATTCGCGCCGATTCGCGGCAATCGCGCGCTTGGCCGCGCGTATAATGGCGCAGAATTTTTTCGCCGCGACTTTCTGTCTTGACGCTGCGGCGAAAAGCCCGACGCCAGAGCGCCGGCTCCGTGCCGGCCCACGCGACGTTCGAAAACAAACGTTTGAGAACCGATGGCGCGGCCGTCTGTCGAATGTGCGCTCCTTCGCCGCGGCACCCCGTGCCGGTTTCCGCCAGCAGGCGAAGAGCGCGACCGGCATGAACGGTCTGCCTGTTCAACCCGCGCTTCGCCGCCTTCGGATCATCCCGGGCGTAGCGCCGATGCTCTTTCTGCCGACCGATCCTATGCGCTTTTTCCCTTCCGGCTTTTCTTTTTCGCCTCTCTCCGCTTCCGCTTCGAATTCCGTCGTTACGCGCCGCGCCCTGAAGGCCGCGATCGTGCTGCCGTCCGTGCTCGCCGCCGCGAGCGCGTTCGCGCAAGTGCCGCCGCCCGCCGTGACGGCGCATTCGTGGGTGCTCGTCGATGCCACCAGCAATCAGGTGCTCGCATCCGGCAATCCGGACGAGCGCGTGGAACCCGCGTCGCTCACCAAGCTGATGACCGCGTACCTCGTCTTCGACGCCCTCAAGTCCAAGAAGATCAACATGGACCAGACGGTCATGCCGAGCGAGGCCGTGCGCCGCGTGAGGACGGACGAGTCGCGCATGTTCATCGAAGCGGAGAAGCCGGTCACGGTGCACGATCTCGTCTACGGCATGATCGTGCAGTCGGGCAACGACGCGGCCATTGCGCTCGCGGAACTCGTCGGCGGCAGCGAGGCCAACTTCGTCAATCTGATGAACGGGGCCGCGCAGCGCATCGGCATGAAGCACACGCACTATGCCGACGTGAACGGCATGCCCGATCCGCAGCACTACACGACGGCGGGCGACCTCGCCGTGCTGTCGACGCGCCTGATCCGGGACTTCCCCGAGTACTACAGCATCTTCTCGGTGAAGGATTTCACGTACAACAAGATCAAGCAGCCGAACCGCAACCGCCTGCTGTGGCTCGACCCGAGCGTCGACGGCCTCAAGACCGGCCACACGAAAGCGGCGGGCTACTGCCTGATCGCGACGGCCAAGCGTTCGCTGCCGGGCATGCCGGACGCGAGCCGTCGTCTCGTCGCGGTCATGATGGGCGAGCCGAAGGAATCGGCGCGCGTGCAGGACAGCCTCAAGATGCTGAACTACGGCTACACCGCGTATGACGCGCTGCGTCTCTTCAAGGCCAATCAGGTGATCGAATCGCCGCGCGTGTACAAGGGCGCGTCGGACAACGTGCAGGCGGGCGTCGAGACCGATCAGTACATCACCGTGCCGAAGGGCCTCGGCGACAAGGTCAAGCCGACCGTCACGCACAACGATCTGCTGATCGCGCCGATCAAGAAGGGCCAGCAGATCGGCACGGTCCGCATGATGGCGGACGGCAAGGACGTCGCGCAGTTCCCGCTCGTCGCGCTGCAGGACGTGCCGCAAGCCGGCCTCTTCGGCCGCCTGTGGGATTCCGCGCTGCTGATGTGGCAAAAGAAGAAGTAATCGCGTCTTTCAGTTCCAACGGAGCGGTTTCCATGACCCCGAGCCAAGCCGACGACTTCAATCCGACGGTCTATCTGAACGGCGAGTGGGGGCCGCTTTCCGAGGCGCGCGTCCCGGTGCTGGATCGCGGGTTCATCTTCGGCGACGGCGTGTATGAAGTCGTGCCGCTCTACGCACAAGGCGACGGCGCGCGCCTGCCGTTTCGCCTCGCGCAGCATCTCGCGCGGCTCAATCGCAGTCTCGGCAAGATCCGCATCGAGAATCCGTTCGACGACGCGGGCTGGCGCGCGCTCATCGCCCGCGCGATCGACGCGAACGCCGGCCCGGGCGACGCGCTCGTCTACATTCAGGTGACGCGCGGTGTCGCGAAGAGACGCGGGCACGCGTTTCCGGCCGGCATCACGCCGACTGTTTTCGTCATGCTGAGCCCGCTTGTGTTGCCGAGCGCCGCGAGCCGCGCGCAAGGCGCGGTGGCCGTGACCGCCGAGGACCGGCGCTGGCTGCATTGCGACATCAAGGCAATATCGCTGCTCGGCAACGTGCTGATGGCGCAGCACGCGGCGGAAAACGACGCCCTCGAAACCATCCAGTTGCGCGACGGCTTGCTTACCGAAGGTTCGTCCTCAAATGTGTGGGTAGCGAAAGACGGCGCGCTGCTGGGCGTGCCGCGCGGCCCGCGCATTCTCGAAGGCATCCGTTACGGACTCGTCGAGGAGCTCGCGGCCGAGGCGGGGATTCCGTTCCAGGAACGCGATATCACCGAGGCCGAGCTGCGCGCCGCCGACGAAATCATGATTAGTTCGGCGACGAAAGAAGTCATGCCCATCACGACGCTCGACGGCCAGGCCGTCGGCAGGGGCCGTCCCGGCCCGGTCTATGCTGCGCTTTATGAAGCCTACCAGCGGGCTAAATCGCGCGAGTTCGCGCAATGGGCGAGCCGCGCC
The DNA here is from genome assembly GCF_902506145.1 of Burkholderia sp. 8Y. Classification (GTDB taxonomy): domain Bacteria; phylum Pseudomonadota; class Gammaproteobacteria; order Burkholderiales; family Burkholderiaceae; genus Caballeronia. The sequence goes on from NZ_LR733520.1 coordinate 6,291, forward strand.
GGTTAAGGAGAAAGCCATGTCCGATTCATTCGATTCCAAGCCGCAGTCGGCCGACCCGACGCAGGCGAGCAGCACCGACGCACTGTTCAACTTCCCGTGCGATTTCCCGATCAAGGTGATGGGCAAGTCGCATCCGGAGTTTCAGGACACCATCGTCACCGTGATCCGCGAGTTCGACAACGAATTCGACGTGACGCGCGTCGAAGCGCGGCCGTCGTCCGGCGGCAACTACACCGGCTTGACGTGCACGGTGCGCGCGCAGAACCGCGCGCATCTGGACGACATCTATCGCGCGCTCACCGGACACCCGATGGTCAAGGTAGTGCTCTGAGATTGCCTGCGGCTGCGGGCGCATCGCACACGGCGGGCGTGCGCTCGTAGAGCAGCCTGAACTGCTCCGCTTCAGAGAAGATCCACTCCCGGAACGCCTGCACGCGCTTCGTCGCCAGCAACTCCGGCGGACACACGAAGAAATAGGTCCACGGACTCGGACCATCCACGTTGAAGAGCCTCACGAGCCGCCCGTCGATGATTTCCTGCATCGCGAGCGAGCGCCGCACGAGCGCGATCCCCTGGCCGTCCATGGCCGCCTGAAGCAGATTCGACGAATCCTCGTACAAGACACCGCGCTTGGGCTCCGGCAGGTCCGGCAGGCCCGCCGCGTCGAACCACGGGCGCCAGAGCTCGTCGCCCGAGCGCAGAAGCGGCATGTTCGCGAGATCGGCCGGCACGCGCGGCAGCGCGCCGCCATTGAAGCGCGGCGAGCACGCCGGAAAGAACACTTCGTCGAGCAACGGCTCCGCGTGCAGGCCGGCATACTTGCCGTAGCCGAAGCGGATGGCCACGTCCACGTCGTCGCGGCTGAAGTCGGTGAGGGCGTTCGTCGACAGCAATTCGAGATCGAATTCCGGATGCTTTTCGATGAAACCGCCCACGCGCGACGTGAGCCACCGCGCCGAAAACGACGACAGCATGGACACGACGAGCCGCCGGTCCCGGTCGCCCGAACGCATGCGCCGCGTCGATTCCGCGAGCGCGACGAGCGCCGCGCGCACGTCCGCCGCGTACTGGCGGCCGCGGTCCGTGAGACGCACGCGCTTGCCGTCGCGGGCGAAAAGCGCCACGCCGAGTTCCGCCTCCAGCGCGCGTATCTGGTGGCTGACCGCGCCGTGCGTGACGAAAAGCTCGTCGGCGGCGCGCGAAAAGCTCTCGTGACGGGCGGCGGCTTCGAACGCTCGCAGCGCGTTCAGCGCGGGAAGCTGGCGGAGGTCCATGTGGATGTTCGCGGATGCGTTTGTCAATGCGGCTCACATAGCGGTGAAAATTGATCGTTTTGTCCAATGCCTTGCCACGCCTACGATTGTAGTCATCGAAACGGTCCGTTGGCGGAGTCGATCATGCGAGAAATATCAACAAGCGTCACGTTCGAAATCAATCCGGGCGAAACGGTGCCGATGCGCATTGCGCGCGGCACGCGGCTCACCGTGCACGGCTGCCCGGTCTGGGCGACGCGCAGCAATGACATCGAGGATTACTGGCTCGCGCCCGGCGACCGGCTCAACCTGCGCGAGCGTGAGCGGCTCTGGCTTTCGGCGGAAGGCGAGAAGCCCGCGTGCGTCGTGTTCACCATCGTGCCGCGCCGCGATGAACGCGCGATCCATTGGCTGTCCACGCGCATCGAGCGCCTCGCGCTGCGCTTTCGCGCCGGATGGCGCACCGTGTAGGCGTGCGCGGCCACGTATCTTCGTCTTCACGGCCGGCGGGCATGGAGCGATTTCGGTAAACTACCGGGACCATGTCCGCCACGCCGCTTGCCATTTCTCCTGAGTTGTCTTCCGAACTTGCCGTCGGCCTGCCTGGCGACGTCGTTCTGCGCTGGCGCGGCCTCGAGCTGTACGGCCAGAGTTTCGATGCGATGCGCGCATTCACCGACGCCCGCACGCCCGAGACGCCGGACGAAATCTGGCTCGTCGAGCATCCGCAGGTGTTCACGCTCGGTCTCGCCGGAGATCCCGCGCATTTGCTGCTCGCCGACAGCGGCATTCCGCTCATCAAGGTGGACCGCGGCGGGCAGATCACGTATCACGGGCCGGGGCAGATCGTCGCGTATCTGCTGATCGACTTGCGCCGCCGCAAGCTGATGGTGCGCGAACTGGTGCGGCGTATCGAAGAGGCCGTGATCGAAACGCTCGCCACGTATAATCTGGCGACCGACCGCAAGGCGGGCGCGCCGGGCATTTATGTCGCCGCGCCGTCGGCGCTTCAGGCGCAACGCGGCGCGGAGGTTCATCTGCATGAACTGCATCGGGGCGCGAAGATCGCCGCGCTCGGGCTCAAGATCCGCAACGGCTGCAGCTATCACGGTGTCAGCCTGAACGTGAAGATGGACCTTCGGCCGTTCCTCGCGATCAACCCGTGCGGCTACGCGGGACTCGAAACGGTCGACATGGCGACGCTCGGCGTCGTGGCCGGCTGGCGCGATGTCGCACTCACGCTCGCCGAAAGACTGGCGCATCAGATAGACGGCACGCCGAGCGCCGCCGCTCAACCGCAAGACGGCACGAGCCGTCCCGCTGCATCTACCGGATCAACCGAATGACTGACGCAACCGCAAACCTGGCTGGCGATACCGCTCCCGCTTCCCCGTCGATGCCCGCGTACGACGCCACCGCGAAACAGAAGGCGCAGGCGAAGACATCGCGCATTCCGATCAAGGTCGTGCCGATCGAGAAGCTGAAAAAGCCGGAGTGGATTCGCGTGCGCACGGCGACCGGCAATTCGCGCTTCAACGAGATTAAGCAGATCCTGCGCGAGCACAACCTGCACACTGTCTGCGAGGAAGCGAGCTGCCCGAATATTGGCGAGTGCTTCGGCAAGGGCACGGCCACGTTCATGATAATGGGCGACAAGTGCACGCGCCGCTGCCCGTTCTGCGATGTCGGCCACGGCCGTCCCGATCCGCTCGATCCCGAGGAGCCGCTGAATCTTGCGCGCACCATCGGCGCGCTGAAGCTCAAGTATGTGGTGATCACGAGCGTCGACCGCGACGATCTGCGCGACGGCGGCGCGGCGCATTTCGTGGAATGCATCCGGCAGGTGCGCGAGCATTCGCCGGAAACGCGCATCGAAATTCTCACGCCGGACTTTCGCGGGCGTCTCGACCGCGCGATCAATATCCTGACCGCCGCGCCGCCCGACGTGATGAATCACAATCTCGAAACGGTGCCGCGTCTATACAAGGAAGCGCGTCCGGGCTCCGACTATCACCATTCGCTGAAGCTGCTGAAGGACTTCAAGGCGCTGCATCCCGAAGTGGCGACCAAGTCGGGGCTCATGGTCGGCCTCGGCGAAACGGAAGAGGAAATTCTCCAGGTGATGCGCGACTTGCGCGCGCACGACGTTGACATGCTGACGATCGGCCAGTATTTGCAGCCGTCGGAACATCATCTGCCGGTGCGCGCGTACGTGCATCCGGATACGTTCAAGATGTACGAGGAAGAAGCGTACAAGATGGGCTTCACGCACGCGGCCGTCGGCGCGATGGTGCGTTCGAGCTATCACGCGGATGTGCAGGCGCATGGCGCGGGCGTGGTTTGATCGCGTTTTCGCTCGCAGCAAAGAAAAAACCCACGGCGACGTGGGTTTTTTTTCGAGCGCGTGAATCGGCGAGGGAGGCGGGGAGGCGGCGCGGCACGCCGATTTCGGCCATTCAGCGGATCTAGTAGCCATGAGCGGCGCGTTTCGCTCGCTGATGAACGGACGCGTCGCAGAAGGCCGATGCGATTGGATACGTCGGCCAGTACGGAAGGTGGCGAGCCGTCTGATTGCCGCCATGACAATGATCTTCTAGCCGCCCGCCGAACCACGCCAGCGACACATCTCCCGCCTTAGCCGATCTTCGGATTCACGACCGACACCTTCGGGCCCTTGCTATCCCAGTCGCCGAGGTACCAGTTCTGCTTCCACACCGGATTGCTGCTGGTGATCGCGCCGGTCACGACGCGGCCATTCAGCTCCAGACCACCGACGCCGAACGGTCCAATCGCGCAGTTGTCGGTATGGTTCGAGATCTGGATGTCGACATTCTTCGCGACCGGTCCGGCGAAGGAGCCGAGGTAGACCTGAATGCCGGGGCCGGCGCAACCCTGAGTCGTCGGGTTGACGATCTTGATGGCCTGAAGCACGGCGGAGTTGTCGTCCGGCTCGATGTCGAGACCGCACGACGGCGCGGTGCCCGAAATGTTCTCCCACAGCGGGCTCGTGAACGTGATGCCGTTGCCCGAGGTGATCGACACGCCCTGGCGGCGGCAGCCGTTGGCGTGGTGGCCGCTGACCGACACGTTGGAGCTGGTCTTGCCCGAGCCGCCCATGCTGTTGCCGATGTAGATGCCGTCGCCCCAGCAGTTGATCGTCGTCGGGTTCGTGATCGTGACGCCCGTTGCGCCCGCGATCGAGATGCCCATGCCGAATTCACCGTAGCCGACGGAGTTCAGTTCCTTGCTGCCGTCGAGGTACGGTGCTTCGATATTCACGTTGCTCACGTCCCACACGCGCATCATCTGATACGTGTCCGTCTTGTGCGGCAGCATCTTGATCGAGGCGCCCTGCGCGAAGCGGATATGCGTGTTCGAGTGCAGCGTGAGACCGGTCGCGTCGATGCGGCTCTTGCCCGTGATGAGCAGAATCTGCCCGACGGAGCCGTCGATGGCGGCCTGAAGCGCCGCGCGGTCGTTGGTCGTGCCGTCGCCCTTCACGCCGAAGGACTTGTCTTGCAGCACGCCGCTCGTGCTGGTCGCGGTGCCTTGCGAGCCGGCGGTTGCCGCAGTGCGCGGGTCCGCGGTGCCCAGGTTCTGCCACGGCGTTGTGCCGCTCTTGTACCAGTTGCCCGCCGAGTTCTTGGCGTAAATCACGCCGTTGAAGTAGAGCATGGTGGTGTACGCGACGGGAGACCCGGTCGACACCGTCGAGCCGTTGCGCGTTGCGTGGCCGCTGACGAGCGTCCAGACGCCGCCGGAGCTATCGGTAATGGATGCCGCCGGCGGAATCACCGTGCCGCTCGACGACGCGGCTTTTGCCACGGCCGCCGCATCGGCGACCGCGTCGGTACCTGCCACTTCGCTGCCGCCGCCACAAGCGGCCAAGGCGGCACTTCCCGCGCCCGCCATCAGGTAGGTCAGGAAATTTCTACGGGTGAGAGGCGCATTGATGTTGCTGGAGACGCTGAGCAGGGAATTATTGCCCCGCGTTTGGAGGAATCGGTTCGACGACACGGCAATTTTTTACGTTTGCTGAAGGAGCCCGAAGTATAGGGTCCGAAAACGACCGCAAACGTTTCTAAACGTAACAGTCCTAAGAAAGCAAGGCTAGCCGTTTAGTCATACCGTAAGCGGAAAAAATCTTCGCGCAATCGTTTGCTTTTTAGCATGAATCGACGCGTTTTCTCAGAGGAATAGCTTTCGATCGGTAATTTTCTTGCGTTGATGCGGAATATAAGTGCCATATGGAGTACATATTGCTCGAATAAATGCGAACGGTCGTGGCAATGCTTCGGAGTACACATTGGCCTTCAACACATCGAACTTCTTGGCGTGTCTGGATCGGCGCCTTCAGATGCGGACATCTTTGCCGCTGACAAACTTCGATTGAGCAATATTTACGCTGGCTCCAGAAGCAGGCTCTATGGTCTCGCTTCACGGCGGTGCGCCAGTGAGTTCGTGCGACGAGCACGACCCGCTGACCATTCATGGCTAAGGTCTGGTTTTCTCGGAAGGGCTGATTGAAGACCGGCGCGGATCAGAACACGCTTTCAAAGCGAGCATCGGTTGGACGAACTACGTGACGCGCAACGACCCGATCAGCCGCGCGCCGCAGTGACGGCGACGCCGCCGCGCGGTTCGTTCGCTGTGCCGAACGGCCGGAGTTGGCTGCCACAGCCTGTCGCCCGAGACTCCGCGAACGCGCTTCCCGAGCGCATGAATCAGCGGGCGAAAGCAGAAAAAGCGTCCGGATCATCAGACAGCGGCCTGCCGCTTTTCCGGAAACCCGGACCGCCGATATCGCGCGGCCCGCGCGACGCCTTGAATTTCAATGACTTACGGGAGCCCGCACACTGGCATCGCCCTTGCGATATAAGAGCCACGGCCCGCGAAGCCGCCCATAAAAGTCAAGGAGACACGCCAATGACCTTTTTCGCACCCAACCGTCCCTGAATCCGTCGACGTAGCGGCTCTCGCTTACGCGACGCGATCGGCTTGCGCGCGGCTTCTCGCCTCGCGTCGCCGTTTTGCCCGCACTTCGCGGCTCGCCGCTGGCGCTTTCGTTGCCAACCGCCTGATATTGCCTGGAACCATCGTGAAGAAACCTTTCCATAAAGTCCTGTACGTGCAGGTGCTCGTGGCCATTGCCATCGGTATTGCGCTCGGGCATTTCTATCCCTCGCTCGCCACCGACATGAAGCCGCTCGGCGACGGCTTCATCAAGCTCATCAAGATGGTCATCGGGCCGATCATCTTCTGCACCGTCGTCACGGGCATCGCCGGCATGGAGGACATGAAGAAAGTCGGGCGCGTCGGCGGCAAGGCGCTGCTGTACTTCGAAGTCGTATCGACGTTCGCGCTGATTCTCGGTCTCATCGCGACGCACGTGCTGAAGCCGGGCGTCGGATTCAACGTCGATCCCGCCACGCTCGATCACAAGGCGATCGACGCCTTCGCCGCGAAAGCCGCGCACGGCCAGAGCGCGGTCGATTTCTTCCTGCACATCATTCCGGACACGCTCTCGTCCGCGTTCGCGCAAGGTGAAATCCTGCAGATCCTGCTGATCGCGCTGTTGTTCGGCGCGGTGCTCGCGCATATCGGCGAGCGCGGCAGGCCGGTGACGAGCTTCATCGAAAGCCTGTCGAGCATCCTCTTCGGCATGGTCGGCATCATCACGAAGCTCGCGCCGATCGGTGCGTTCGGCGCGATGGCGTTCACCATCGGCAAGTACGGCATCGGCTCGCTCGTGCCCATGCTGAAGCTGATCGGCACGTTCTATCTGACTTCCGTCGTGTTCGTCGTCGTCGTGCTCGGCATCATCGCGCGCCTGGTCGGCTTCTCCGTGCTGCGCTTCGTCGCGTACATCAAGGAAGAACTGCTGATCGTGCTCGGCACGAGTTCGTCCGAAGCCGCGCTGCCGCAACTGATGCTGAAGCTCGAAAAGCTCGGCTGCTCGCGCTCGGTCGTGGGTCTCGTCGTGCCGACCGGCTACTCGTTCAACCTCGACGGCACCAACATCTACATGACGATGGCCGTGCTGTTCATCGCGCAGGCGACCAACACCGACCTCACGTGGGGCCAGCAGTTGACGCTGCTCGCGGTGACGATGCTCACGTCGAAGGGCGCGAGCGGCGTGACCGGCGCGGGCTTCATCACGCTCGCCGCGACGCTCGCCGTGGTGCCGACCATTCCGCTCTCGGGCATGGTGCTGATTCTCGGCGTCGACCGCTTCATGAGCGAATGCCGCGCGCTGACGAACATCGTCGGCAACGGCGTGGCGACGGTCGTCGTGTCGGCGTGGGAACGTGAGCTGGACCGCGCCAAGCTGCGGGCAGCCTTGCACCGGACCGTCGATGTGACCGAAGAAGCCGAAACGGTCTGAAGCCGGTCCATAAGAACACGATCATGCGAGCGGCGAAGCCTCCTTCAGCGGACGCTTCGCCGCGGTCGTTTCGGAAGCCTTACCCCGAAGACGCCTATGCCACAATGAGGGATTCTCAATCGCGGGAATCTGCTCACGTGACGCGCCGCATCCTCGTGTTTCTTGCGCTCGCCGCGCTGCTCGCGGCGTCCTGCGCGCTCACGTGGCACGTCGAGCGGCAGCGCGGAATCGACGAATTGCGGCGCAACGCGGCGGCGCGCGTCGACCGCACGACGAACACGCTCAAAAGCACGCTCGACCGCTACGAATATCTGCCGTATCTGCTCTCGCGCCATCCGTTCGTGCAGGACGTGCTCGTCTCGCCCGATGCGCGCAATGTCGATCGCGCGAACCGCTATCTCGAAGACCTCAACCGCCGCGCGCATGCCACGGCGACCTACCTGATCCGCGCCGACGGCTACTGTGTCGCGGCGAGCAACTGGCGCGGGCCGGACAGCTTCATCGGCGTGGAATATCACTTCCGGCCGTATTTCGTCGATGCCGTGAAGGGCGGCGTCGGACGATTCTTCGGACTCGGCACCATTTCGCTGGAACCGGGCTATTACATCTCGCAGCCGGTGTATCAGGAAGGCGGGCGCGATCTGATCGGCGTGGCGGTCGTGAAGCTCAATCTCGAATGGCTGCAAGGCGCGGACGCCTCCGAGCCGCTGCTCGTCACCGACGATCACGGCGTGATCTTCCTGTCGTCGGTGCCGTCGTGGAAATATCACACGGTGCGGCCGCTGCCGCAGAGCGTGGAGGCGTCGGTGTATCAGACGCGTCAGTACGCGCAGCAGCCGATCACGCCGCTGCCTCTGTCTATCGTCGAAACGCTGGAAGGCGGCGCGCAGATCGTGCGCGTCGGCGGCGGACACAACGCGCCGAGCTTTCTCGCGACGCGCCGTTCCATCGGCGAGCCGGACTGGCAGCTCATCACGATGGCGCCGCTCGATCCGGTCGAAAGCGCGGCGCAGACGGCAGTCGTCGTCACGGCGCTCGTCTTCGTTTCGCTGTGTCTGCTCGCGTTCTATTGGCGCATGCGGCGCGCGCGCGTGCGCGAAATGATCCGCAGCCGCGAACTGTTGCAGGCGGCGTACGCGGAACTGAACCAGCGCGTCGCGGAGCGCACGGCGGATCTGTCTGAGGCGAACGCGCAGCTCATGAAGGAAGTCAACGAACGCACGCGTGCCGAGCAGGATTTGCGCGCCGCGCATGACGAACTCATTCAGGCCAGCAAACTGGCCGCGCTCGGGCAGATGGCGGCGGGCATCACGCACGAACTGAATCAGCCGCTCGCGGCGCTGCGCAGTTTCTCGGACAACACGCGCGTGCTGATCCAGCGCGGCGATCAGACGGCGGCGCGCGAAAATCTCGAAGCCATTGCCGCGCTCACCGAACGCATGGGCAAGATCACGAATCAGCTCAAGCTCTTTGTCGCGAAGGCTCGGCCGAAGAACGCGCGCACGGATGTGGCGCGCGCGCTGCGCAACGTGCTCGGCATGCTCGGACCGCGTCTGAAGACCGTCGTGCTCGACATCGCGCCGGAACTGGAAGGCGACGGTCCGCCGGTCATCGTGCGCTGCGAGGATCTGCGGCTGGAGCAGGTGTTCATCAACCTGATCGGCAATGCGCTCGATGCCGTGGCGTCCTGCGATGCCCCGCGCATCGTGATCGAGCTGGATGTCCGCGCGGAGGCCGTCGAAATCGTGGTGCGCGACAACGGACCGGGCATTGCCGCCGACGCGCTGCCGCATCTCTTCGAGCCGTTCTTCACGACGAAGGAGACCGGTCACGGGCTGGGGCTCGGACTCGCGATTTCATCGGCGATTGCGCGGGACTACGGCGGCACGCTCGCCGCGCGCAACCGCGTGGCGCCCATCGTCGCCGACGGTCCGGAAGGCGGCACGCAAGCCGACGCCGATCACTCGCACGGCGCAGAATTCGTTTTGACACTGCGACGCGCGTAGCAACCTGAATCGAGGCAAGACCATGACCACCGGTTTGCAGGTGATCTTCATCGAAGACGACGAGCTCGTGCGCCGCGCGAGCGTGCAGAGCCTGCAACTCGCGGGCTTCGAGGTGGCGGGGCACGGCAGCGTCGAATCCGCCGCGCGTGCCATCGACGCGCATTTTCCCGGCGTGATCGTGAGCGATATCCGTCTGCCGGGCGCGAGCGGCCTCGATCTGCTGGCGCAATGCCGCGAGCGCGCGCCGGACGTGCCGGTCATCCTCGTCACCGGGCACGGCGATATTTCGATGGCCGTTCAAGCGATGCGCGACGGCGCGTACGACTTCATCGAGAAGCCGTTCGCGTCGGAGCGTCTCGTGGAAGCGGTGCGGCGCGCGCTGGAACGGCGCACGCTCGTGCTGGAGAATCAGGCGCTGCGGCGCGAACTCGCGGAGCAGAGCAGCGTCGCGCCGCGCATCATCGGGCGCAGTCCGGCCATCGAGCAGGTGCGCCGGTTGATCGCGAACGTCGCGCCGACGGACGCCTCCGTGCTCATCAACGGCGATACGGGCGCGGGCAAGGAACTGATCGCTCGCAGTCTGCATGAGCTGTCGCCGCGCCGGGACAAGCCGTTCATCGCGGTGAACTGCGGCGCGCTGCCGGAGCCGATGTTCGAGTCGGAGATGTTCGGCTTCGAGGCCGGCGCGTTCACCGGCGCGCAGAAGCGGCGCATCGGCAAGCTGGAGCACGCATCGGGCGGCACGCTGTTTTTGGACGAGATCGAGAGCATGCCGCTCTCGCTGCAAGTGAAGTTGCTGCGCGTGTTGCAGGACGGCGTGCTGGAGCGGCTCGGGTCGAATCAGCCGGTGCGGGCCAACCTGCGGGTGGTCGCGGCGGCGAAGGGCGACATGAACGAGCACGTCGCGGACGGCACGTTCCGGCGCGACCTCTTGTACCGGCTGAACGTCGTGACCATCACGCTGCCGCCGCTCAACGAGCGCCGCGAGGACATCGTGCCGCTCTTCGAGCATTTTCTGCTCGATGCCGCCGTGCGCTACGGCCGGCCCGCGCCGCTCATCACGGACAGGCAGCGCGCCGAACTGATGCAGCGCGACTGGCCCGGCAACGTGCGCGAACTGCGCAACGCGGCGGATCGCATGGTGCTGGGCGTGCTCGACGACGCGGGCGCGTCGCTCGATACGGCGACGCAATCGCTGAAAGAGCGCACCGAGCACTTCGAGCGCGCGGTTATCGGAGAGACGCTGGAGCAGTGCGGCGGCGCGGTCGCGGTGGCGGCGGACCGTTTGCAGGTCGGCAAGGCGACGCTGTACGAAAAGATCAAGCGTTACGGGCTCGCGGCGAAGGGCGATTCGGACCGCTAGAAGGGAAAACGCCCGCGAATGCGGGCGTTCTAGTCTTTTTGCGTGCGACGCGCCGGATTCAGGCCGAGCCGAGCGCCTTGTCCAGCAGCGCATCCAGTTCCGCGAAAGTCGGCTCGCCGACATAGCGTTTGAGGATCTTGCCGTTCTTGTCGACGACAAAGGTGGTCGGCGTCAGTTGCACGTTGCCGAACTGCTTCGCGGCGGTGCCGTCGTCCATCGCGACCTTGAACGGCAGGTTGCGCGTCTGCGCGTAATTGCTGACGTACATGGGCGCGTCGTAGTTCATCGCGACCGCCACGAACTCCAGCCCGCGGCCTTTGTACTTGTTGTACGTGTTGATCATCTCGGGCATTTCCTTCATGCAGGTCTCGCAGCTCGTCGCCCAGAAATTGACGAGATAGACCTTGCCCTTCAGATCCGCCGATGTCGAGATCTTCTGTCCCGACAGCAGCGTGAACGTGGCGTCCGGCACGCGCTGCTGGCCGCCGAAAGCGAAGTAGCCGGTACAGGCGATCACGCCCGCGACGAGCGCCATCACGATATAGCGCAACGGGCTCTTGGCGCGAGCGGGGGTGTCTTGCGTGGTTTGGGACATGGGAAACCTCGGATTGCAGAGCCGAGCGCCCGGGGAAGGAAGGGCGCAACCGCAATAGGAAAGTGCCGGTTATTTTAGCGCCAAACGCCCGGCGGCATCACGACGAAGCGGAAAGCCCGGGATCACGGCGCGATAATGACGCTTTCTCACGCAACGGATCGACATGAAGCACGTTTCTTCTCCCGTGGCGTCGGCGGTGCGCCATTTAGCCTCGCTGTTAGCGTGGCGCGCGGCGATCGCGGCCCTCGCCTGCGGCGCACTGCTGGCGTGCACGCCCGCCTACGATTGGCGCACCGTCATGAACAACGACGACGGTTACGAAGTGACGCTGCCCGCCAAGCCACGCGCCGATGAACGCAAGATCGAGATCGCCGGCCAGCCGATGACCATGCGCATGCAGACCGCCGAGGCCAACGACGCTGTCTTCGCTGTCGGCACGGTCGTCCTGCCGAGCGCCGATCCAGCGCTGCAACGCGCGGCGCTCGACTATCTGGAGCAGGGACTCGCGCGCAACGTGAACGCGCACCCGTCGGCGCGCGCGACGCAAGTCGAACTTGCAGCGGGCGGCCGCGTGCTTGGCAGCGAGATGCAGGTGCAGGGCGCGAGCGGTGAAAAGCGCGAGTCGCGGACCATCCAGGCGCGTTTCGTCGCACGCGGGGCGCATGTTTATCAACTGGCGATCGTCTCCGACAAAGCCCCGCCCGCACAGGAGGCCGACCAGTTTTTCTCTTCCTTCAAGCTTTTTTAGAGGAGATGCTCGAATCATGGAAGCACTGCCTTAAAAGCCGGTTTTGAGCGCGTTTTGGACTGCAAGTCGCTTCGCAGCATCCAGCGGTAATGCGCGGATTTGTCAGGACTTTTTTCCGCTATCCACAATCTCTGTGGATAACTTTGTGGAAAAGAGTGTGCGGTAGGCATCAAATGCCGCAAACATGCGGCTCGCGTTAGTTTGCCTCCGATCACGGCAATTTAGTTAGTTCAATAAAATCAATGAGCTGGCAAATGGCCTTGCCCGCACCGTCTGATCGGATGAAACACACGCGCGGATCGCGTCAGTGTGCATAAGTCAAGACTTGACAAGCAATTTTCCGTTTACGCAGTGAGCGCAAGCCTCACGCGATAGCCAGCGCGCGCCGATATTGAATCGCTTCCGCAACGTGCGCGGCTTCCGGCGTGTCGACGCCCGCGAGATCCGCAATCGTCCGCACGACCTTCAGCACGCGGTAATACGCCCGCGCCGACCAGCCGAACCGCTCTCCCGCCGAGCGTAGCAGCGCCTCGCCGGCGGAATTGGGGCGGCAAACGTCGTCGGCTTCGCGGCCGTCCAGTTCGCGATTCGTCTTGCTCTGTCGGCGCAACTGCGCCTCCCGCGCGACGGCGACGCGCGCCGCCACCTGCGCGCTCGACTCGCCACGCTTCGCACTGCGCGCCGACAGTTCCGCGGGCGAGAGCGCCGGCAATTCGATCTGAATGTCGATGCGGTCGACCAGTGGCCCCGACAGCTTGCGCAGATAGCGCGCCGCACTGTCCGGCGAGCATCGGCAACGGCCGGACGGATCGCCGCGCCATCCGCACGGGCACGGGTTCATCGCGGCGATGAGCTGGCAGGCGGCGGGGAAGTCCGCCTGTTGCGCGGCGCGGGAAATGGTGATGCGGCCGGCTTCGAGCGGTTCGCGCAGCGTTTCCAGCACTTTGCGATCGAATTCGGGAAGCTCGTCGAGGAACAGCACGCCCAGATGCGCGAGCGTGATCTCGCCCGGTTGCGGCGGATTGCGCCCGCCGACGAGCGCCGCCGAACTCGACGAATGATGCGGCGCGCGAAACGGCCGCTGCCGCCACTGCGCCGGTTGAAAGCCGAGCGAGCTCGCCGAGAGGATGGCGGCGGACGTGAGCGCCTCGTCGTCGGACATCGGCGGAAGAAGGCCGGGCAGACGCGCGGCGAGCATCGACTTGCCCGCGCCCGGCGGCCCGACCATCAGCAGATGATGCCCGCCCGCCGCCGCCACTTCGAGCGCCCGTCGTGCGCCCGGATGACCGATGACGTCGGCGAGATCCGGCGATGGCGTGCAAGCCGCGTCGGAAAGCGTCGCGGCACGCGCGGGTCTCAGCCGCGCGTCGGGTACGCCGTTCAGGTGGGCGCAAAGCTCGGGCAGATCCGCCGCCCCGTACACCTCGATGCCCGGCACCAGCGCCGCTTCCGCCGCGCTCGCGAGCGGCACGTAGACCTCGGGCACGCGGGCGCTGGCGGCGTCGGCGGCTGAGTATTGGCGTGCCGCGCCGCAGACCATCGCGAACGCGCCGCGCATCGGCCTGAGCGCGCCGGTCAGCGACAACTCTCCCGCGAATTCACGATCCGCAAGCGATTCCGCGGGAATCTGCCCGCTCGCGGCGAGAATGCCGAGCGCGATCGGCAGGTCTGGTCTTTAGGGGTGTCGTTAACAGTTACCAAAAATCTTCTTGTTTAAAATCAAGATGTTGACGTTCCTATCAGTTTTGAGGGCGGAGGTCCACAATATTGTCGCTACTCCGCTTGGCGCTTAATTCACGATTCGCGATGACGAGCATCTCATTCAGAGTGGCCAATTTCTGCAACCGTGCCTTCACCGCACCAAGTTCGGCGCGAAGCTCGGCGTTCTTTCGACGTTCTTCTGCTAGCTCGTTCCGTTTCGCATCGCGCTGTTGTCGGCTCGAAGCGCCTTGCTTGACGCGTATCTGCTCGGCGATAGACGGATAGTGGTTATGGATAAGCGCAGGCGTGACGCCGGCCTCACGAGCTACGGCCGAAATGCTTAATTTGTCCGCATTGGTACGAGCACGGCCGCGCTCGATTCGATGGATTGCTAACTCGAGTTCTTTTTCACGCGTGGTTGCATGCTTACGGTCACCCATTCTGTGAATCCTCGATAGGGCAGCCCAATTTGGCTAGCACATCGGCACACCGGGAAACGTCTTTTGCAACCCGCGCGCGTCCACTCGGACCGATATCCTCCGCAGATTCTAACTGTCGAAGTTGGTGGAACAGGCTGTGGTAGACATGCGTATGTGGCCGTCCGATAACGGCGCTATTGCACCCATCACCACAGCGCGTAGGTTCAAGGTCGTTGCCTGGGCACAAATTGTCGTCAGCGGTACACCAAGCGTGACCATTGCTCCGTATGGGCGTACTGCGTGCAATCGATGCGACCATCGCAGCATGGTTCTTGAACAGGCCAATGTTTTCATCTCGCGAGCGCCAGTCGACAAGACGAGTCCCGTACCCGCCCGAGAGCGGCTCTGACGCGTCAAGCCAAGTCGAGACGACTGCTTCCTTCAGGTCATCAAGCTCGTCCTCGATTTCGAGATACAGCAGCATCTCTTGAGAGTCGTTAAGTGCATATCCCAACGTCATCTCCATCGACCAATGCTTGAAATGAGCCTTCAAGTAACGAAGGTCACCAAACTGGCTGCGAGCGGCATAGTTCGCAAACTTACGCCGGAACTGGTGGGAGGCTAGGTTCCAGTCGACGCCGCACGCTTTCGCGAATTTCTTAAGGTCGGAGTTGAGCGCATTAAGCGAAAGCGTACGAACTCTGTTTCCTGTGGCCTTGTTCACGCCGACGAACAGGGCATCGAGGTGGTCTTGTGCTTCGGCGACGCGAATATCGTTAACGTCTGCGGATTGATAGGCGGCTATCTCTCCGCGCAACATGTCTTGGTAAGGCGCAGCCCACCGCTCAAGCACGCGCAGCGCTGTGACGGCAGCATCGGGAATCATCCATTCGGTAGCTCCCTCGAATGTTTTTGTGGATTCCGACCTCATCCACCAATATTCCAAGCTGTCGTCGTCGGTAGTGGAGTAGCAGCTGTTAGCACGAAGAAAGGCGAGTTCGTGATTGCGGCACCCGCTGAGACTGGCAATCACCACATAGCAGGCTGCGCGAATGTCGTGGACCTGTTCCACGAACTCTCCATAAGCTCCTTCAAAGCCTAGGTCGCGAAGAGCATCCGCATTACGCCGTTTATCCGGCTTTGCGCCGACCCTGCGTCGCATTTCGTCGCGTAGGTCCAGCAATGGCGGTGCCTCAACCACAGTTTTCCACGCCGATTGAAACAACGTCACAAAGATGTCGTCCGGAATCAGCGGAGTTTTGCGGTCTCGCTTGTCTCGTCCGCCTTTTTTGGAGCCAGAAAGGTGGTGAGAAGACGAGTCTGGCCACGGATGCTCGCGGATAGGGTCGCTTGTGTACTGGCTTAAGTAATGGAGGTCTGTAACGGCTTTGATGCGTTTGTAGAGTGCCGCCGGCGTTAGCGCTTTTCCGCCAGTTTCCTTGCGGGACCGCATTGCGTGAACATAGTTATTGCAAACGAGCGGTGAGATGTCACCAAGTCGAGTGATGCCTAGGTCTTGAATATGCCGGATGAAATAGGATATTTCACGAACGTTCCGATTGAGTGACGAAGCGGCGAGACGCCTGCGGTTGCTGCCTCCCTTTCGCATGTAGCGATAAATCACCTGCTTCATCAGGTCTCGGTAGGACGGTGGAAACATAAAGAAGTCAATCTTCGTTTCAGATTGACGAGTGTTCGTCGTTGCTCCGGTAAGCCACCAAATTTCATCGCCGTATCTGCTTAACACACGCCATTTACCGTTCACCTTCCGAACCGATATGACTAGCTTGTCGCGTTCCAACCCTTTGGGCACGAGCCGAAGGTCGTCGGGTTGTGTTAGCAAGAACGCAGGCGAATCGATTTTCGAGTGGGGCAGTTGTTTGACATTCACGCCGAAAGCTCCTCGACTTCACGAATGATGGCTTCGCTGCGCCAGAAGGGATGCGGGTCCTGTCGTGCACGCTCGCGCTCTCGGTCCACATCGATTCGTTTAAAAACGCCTCTTTTCAGCCCCGCCTGTATAACGTCTCGGTCAATGAGTCGAACGATATGTGCGAACTGCTTTCGCCATCGCCGAGGGTCCATGCGTGCTCTCTCAGACAAAATGCGCCAATAAAAGCTGAATAAGCGATAGAGGTCGTCTCCCGTCACGACATAGTTGCGGCAGCGAAGGCAGTCGAGGAAGTTCGTGCAAATGACATTGTCTCTTTTCGGCGCATACTCGCCGTTGAAGACATCACTGCAGCGACCAACCGGCGTCCTTTCTGTTGCGCCCAAGGTGTTTGTGAGGAGCTCGTTGGTCAAAGCAAGTCCGAGGAACTTCCAATTTTTCTGGGAGTCCTCGCCCGGGCGCAGGTAGCTAATGGCCGCGACCGGCACCGAGTTACCGGCGGCGGCGGCCGTCGAGGCTACATCACCCTCAAGCAGCTCGTACACGCGATTGACGAAGGTTTTTCGGAGTCGGCTTACAGTAATATTCAGAGGTTTCCCGTTTTCATCCTTCAGGTCGTAACGCCGAACCAAGGTTTTAATCGCGAGGGCGAGCGTACCATCCGTCAGCGCCACAATCTCATTGGCTATGCGCTTCACCCGCCCGGTCGTTTTTGCCCGATAGAGCCATACACGATTTTTCAAGTGCCTGGGCGCTTTTTTTCTGAGATTCTCCGACAAGGCGACAACGCGCCGAATTAACTGGGCGACGGTTGGTCGTAGAGTGGGCATTGCTTCCGACTCTTTCGATTCAGCGTGCGTGTCACGAAGCGCCACTTTGCTTATCCTGCGACCGCGCCGCTTAAAGAGCACAAGAAATGTCCTGTCCAGCTTGGGATGGGGCCGTAGACAATCGGGCGGCATCTCAAGAAGAGGTGTAGTGTTCCTGCCGGTGTGGAGTGCAACCACGAGCAGCGCACATCCGACCAAATATCCAGTGAGTTCCACGCCTTCGGAAAATAGCGGCGCCACAGCGTTTCGCACCGCGAGAGTGAACGCTTTTCGCTGAGCCCGCGAGAGAGGCTTTGCGCCCTTCGACTGACGCCAAACTCCAGGAAAGGGATTATCCGGAAACGTCGAATTGTCGCCATCGCGAACTTCTAGAACGAGCCCTCGTGAGCACAATGCTTTTAGAAGCGTTTTGGTGCAGCCGTACCGTGCTTTAGAGGTAACTAACGATGTGCCATCGCTCCTGAGAAAGGCGAGATACCCATCAATTATCTCGCGGTTGATGTCCGCCAGTGTGAGGTCACGACGAAGCGACGAACTTAAAAGAACCAAGTAGTCAAGGAAAAAAGCCGCTCCTAACTTACAGCAGGACACTACAGTGAGCGCAGCCAAATCACCGTCCTGCTTGGCGAAGAACCTCTCTATCTGACGCTGACAAGCATAGGTTATCGCGTCCAATCCGACGCCGTACCATTTCGAGAAGTCGAAAGTTCGCCAGCGTCCGACTTCCGGTGGGAAAGTGATAATGGTGTTTTGGGGAGGGAGAATATTGGGCGAAACAACAGGTTTCCCCTCGATGATTTGATGTTCGATGGTCGGAATAGACAGGTCCGACTTCACGAAGACTTTTCGCTTGCTACTCACGGTTTGACGTCTCCAATGTCGTTAATCTCGTCGTCATAGGCAAGCACAGCTTCGTCAGCCATCTCGTTAATGATGTGAAGATAGACCATGGTGGAGCGCAGCGACGCGTGGCCCAACTGCTTCTGAAGGAAGACGAGTGGCTCAACCGTATTGCGCTTTCGGTTTCGAGATAAGACAGCCAGTGTGTGAGTCGCGTAGGTATGCCGGAGCATGTGAGGATGAGTCCTAAGGCCGATGCTTCGCCCCAATGCTCTGACCATCGCTTCGATTCCCTTCCCGTCCTGCGACCATGGCTCGCCATCCTGATTCAGGAACAGCTGGGTCGGTTCGATTGAAGCCAAGGATGCACGGGCACCACGATGCAGCACGACGTAGCGATGAAGATTCTTCATGAGCCTTCGGCTCATGTAGATGTCCCTGGGTCGTGACCCCTTCGTCTGCATGCCGCTGCCATCGGAAGGGTCAAGGCTGACGCGGACGTTTCTTGAATGAATTCCGACCTTGTCAGGGTCATAGACGTAAGAAACTGGGAAGGTGGCCAGCTCTTCACGTCGTAGACCTGTCCTCAATGCCATTCTGATAATGACATGATGGTGTTCGTTGACGGCCGCCGCCAGCAACCGGTCCGCCTCGTCCGAAGTGAGAAACTTCGGCAGATTGGGGTGCTTTCGGGGCATTACAGAGCGGACTTCCTGCCCCCTGCGGGTGTTGCTCACATGCGCGAAAAAGCCTGTGTCCGCAGGCGCATGACGCAGCTCATACGAATATGGAAGGATGGGCACCCATTCACGTCGAACTGCGAATTCGTAAAATTCGCAAATATAAACTAGCCGTTGCCGTACGGTATTGCGCGCTAGGTTTGCGACGTTGGTACAGTAATCACGGTAGCCAGCTACCAAGTTCTTGTCCTCGCCGCGCATCACGTCTCTCCAGTCGAGTTCGTGGGCTTCGAGAAAGCCGAAGTAATCGTACAAGGCTCGGCCAATCGCCTCCCACGACTTTGCTGAACCGATTTGACCTCTGAGGAGATAGAAGCGAAGGAACTCATTTGCTTCCACGCAGCTTTCCATGCTTTCCCAGAGAAGAATTGGGAACCCCGGACGCGGTAGCCCGCCAAGGATGTAGTCGCTCGTTGCGGGCACGAGAAACACTTAGATTCCTCGCTCTCGTAGCAAGCGTGCAGCTTGCAGAAAGGTCAATGCCCGGAGATGCATTGCCAGGTCGATGGCCCCGGCACCTCCTGTTTCGTCGCGTGTATCAAAGAATCGGGAGTCGGTGCAAAGAAGCTCGAAGTGGCGCTCACCGACGATGAGATGCCATCGAGAAGACTTGGGGCTTTTCGTCGGAACAAAAGCGGAATCTTTTTTAACGTGGTCGGCAAGTAACGGAAGCAGCGCGCTGGCGTCAAGGTGGCGCCACCTAGCCAGTTCGGAGTTATCCACAGCCCGTCTCGTCATGTAAACCCTCCCCGGACCCCACCCGCTGCTCGTCTCTACGAGACTAATACAAAACAGAAAAACAAGTAACAGAAACCACACCCCATAACGAAGCGGCCCGACTCCTTCGGCAAGTCGGCGGGCGCGAGATTAACGGTAATGCGGCTGACGGGAAAGTCGAAGCCGCAGTTCTGCAACGCGGCGCGCACGCGCTCGCGGCTTTCGCGGACTTCGAGATCGGGCAGACCGACGATGGAGAACGACGGCAGCCCGTTGGCAAGATGCACTTCGACGACAACTTCCGGCGCGCGCCCAGGCGCGGGCGCGCGGCTGCGTACCACGGCAAGCGACATGTTTTCACCTGAAACGGCGCGCGCCGGAAAACGGCTGCGCCGGCAATAAGACTAGGACTTCACGGCTCGCCGGCCGGGTACCAGAAGGAAAGCGCGCTCAGTCTTGCGCGGCGCCCGTGCTCGTGAGCCGCTGCTCCAGTTGCGCGACACGCTTTTCCAGTTCTTCAAGCCGCGCGCGCGTGCGTACCAGCACTTGCGTCTGGGTATCGAATTCTTCGCGCGTGACGAGATCGAGCTTCGAGAAGCCCTGAGAAAGCATCGCCTTCATGTTTCTTTCGACGTCCTTCGCGGGCGAGTTCTTGAAGAGTTCGCTCATCTTCTGCTGCAGGTCGTTGAAAACGTCGTTGGGCTGTTTCATCGTTTCTCCCTTCTTGCACAAATAAAGTGCATTCATTGTTAGGTCAGTGCCCCGAAACATCGAATGATCGAACTTGGTGCGCCCGCGTTTCTAGCGAGCGCGCGCCGGGGCCATCTCACAGGCGACGCGATTTTAGCGCCGGCTCGCAGCTGCGTTCGCCGTCCATGCCCTTTTTACGGACCTCGCGACCACTCTAGCAACGAACCGGCCCCCGCGCCAGCACACGCAGCGCGCGTTGGCCGTTCGGCAGAGGGCGCGGCGCGCTGATTCGCGGTATCGCCGGAAAGCCTTGCCAGTACTCGCTTGGCATACGAGTTGCATAAGTGGCGCGACCTTTTCGGCACGCTTTTTCAGCGGAACGGCAGGCTCCAAGGATCGGGCAACCACAGCGAGGGACTCATGAAACTCATTACCGCAATCATCAAGCCGTTCAAGCTCGACGAAGCGCGCGAGGCGCTTTCGGCCATTGGCGTTTCGGGCATCACCGTCACGGAAGTGAAGGGCTTCGGCCGCCAGAAAGGACACACCGAGCTGTATCGCGGCGCGGAGTACGTCGTCGACTTCCTGCCGAAAGTGAAGATCGAAGCAGCGGTGTCGGACGACATCGTGGATCAGGCGATCGAAGCCGTGGAACGTGCCGCGCGCACGGGCAAGATCGGCGACGGCAAGATCTTCGTCACTGCAATCGAACAGGTGATTCGCATCCGTACCGGCGAGACCGGCGCGGACGCGCTCTAAGAAAAATCGGCGATAAGAGGAACCAGCAGAATGCGCAACTTTTTGATGTCATTGATGGTGGCGGGCGCGCTGATCGGCGCGAATGTCGGCACCGCACTCGCAGAGGACGCGTCCGCACCGGCCGCCGCCTCGGCACCCGCGTCCGACGCCGCTTCGACGGCAAGCGCACCCGCCAGCGCGAACACGGCGATGGCGTCGTCGGCGCAAGCCGCCGCTGCGGCATCCGGCGCATCGGAGGCTGCGCCCGCCGCGCCGACCGAGCCGTTCTCCGTCGATTCGTCCAAGATCAGTTCCGGCGACACCGCGTGGATGCTGACGTCCACGGCGCTCGTCCTGTTCATGACGATTCCCGGCCTCGCGCTCTTCTACGCGGGCATGGTGCGCAAGAAGAACGTGCTCGCGACCGCCATGCAGAGCTTCGCGATCTGCTGTCTCGTGACGATCCTCTGGACGGTGGTCGGCTACAGCATCTCGTTCACGCCGGGCGGGTCGTTCATCGGCGGCTTCTCGCGCGTGTTCCTGCACGGCATGGCCTACATCAAGGGCGACAAGGCGACGACGCTCACCGTCAGCCATCTCGCCTCGACCATTCCGGAGTCGGTCTACTTCGCGTTCCAGCTGACGTTCGCGATCATCACGCCGGCGCTCATCACCGGCGCGTTCGCCGACCGCATGAAGTTCTCCGCGATGCTCGTCTTCATGGCGTTGTGGTCGCTAATCGTCTATTCGCCGATCGCGCACATGGTCTGGGAACCGACCGGCTGGCTCGCGACGGCGGGCGTGCTCGATTTCGCGGGCGGGACGGTGGTGCACATCAACGCGGGTATCGCGGGTCTCATGTGCTGTCTCGTGCTCGGCAAGCGCGTCGGCTACGGCCGCGAAGTGATGGCACCGCACAATCTCGTGCTCTCGCTGATCGGCGCGTCGATGCTGTGGGTCGGCTGGTTCGGTTTCAACGCGGGCTCGGCGGTCGCGGCTGACGGCCGTGCGGGCTTCGCGATGCTCACGACGCAGATCGCCACGGCATTCGCCGCTTTCGGCTGGATGTTCGCGGAATGGATCACGAAGGGCAAGCCGTCGGTGCTCGGCATCATTTCGGGCGCGGTGGCGGGGCTCGTCGCGGTGACGCCGGCTTCGGGCTTCGTCGGCGTGACGGGCGCCATCGTGATCGGCATCGTCGCGGGCGTGGTCTGCTTCTGGTCGGCGACGTGGCTCAAGCACAAGTTCAACTACGACGACTCGCTCGACGCGTTCGGCGTTCACGGCGTGGGCGGGATCATCGGCGCGTTGCTGACGGGCGTGTTCGCGGTGAAGGACATCGGCGGCTTCGACGGCAGCGTGCTCGTTCAGGCGAAGGGCGTGCTCGTCACGCTGGTCTACTCGGGCGTCGTGAGCTTTGTCCTGCTGAAGATCATCGACATGACCATGGGCTTGCGCGTCACCGAAGAACAGGAACGCGAAGGTCTGGATGTGACGCTGCACGGCGAACACGTCGAATGACACATTTGCCGCAGCCTGCGCGTTTTCAATTACGCGCGCGCTGTGGCAACCAGAACGAGCGCAGCGACTTGGCCCGCCTTCATGGCGGGTTTTTTTTGCCTGAATGAGCAATTAAAAACCGCGCGTCCGGGTTTCGTCCATTGGAACTCGCGGCGCGTTGCCTGACCTGGCGCAGGAGACCTTGGTAATTGGCGGCCCATCCCCAATTAGGCAAAACAATTGCTCTACAATCTTTCGTCTCCTATCGGCCGGGAAGTATCGCTCCGGTCCCGTGCAAAGCTGTCCGCGAGAAATCAATGGTTCCGCACTTAGTTACGGCGTTGAGTGGCCCTCTGCTCGATCTCGAACGGAAAATCCTCGAGGCCACGCCAGCCATCGAGCGGTGGTTCCGTCTCGAGTGGCAGGAGCACACGCCGCCGTTTTACTGTTCCGTCGATCTGCGTAACGCGGGGTTCAAGCTCGCGCCCGTCGAC
Organism: Burkholderia sp. 8Y; assembly: GCF_902506145.1. Lineage (GTDB taxonomy): Bacteria > Pseudomonadota > Gammaproteobacteria > Burkholderiales > Burkholderiaceae > Caballeronia. The sequence goes on from NZ_LR733520.1 coordinate 29,201, forward strand.
ACCAATCTGTTTCCCGGCGGCTTCAATAATCTGCCGCAGGAAGTGCTGCCGCTCGCCGTGCAGGCGGCGATGGCGTCCATCGAGAAAATCTGTCCCGATGCGAAGAATCTGCTCGTGATTCCCGAGCGCCATACGCGCAACGCGTTCTATCTGGAAAACGTCGCGCGGCTCGCCGCCATCATGCGGCAGGCGGGGCTGAACGTGCGCTTCGGCACGCTCGATGAAAACATCCACGGCCCGGTGACGATTCCGCTCGCCGATGGCCAGAAGATCGTGCTCGAGCCGCTTGAACGCACGCCGCGCAGGCTGGGGCTGAAGAACTTCGATCCTTGCTCGATTCTGCTCAACAACGACCTGTCGGCGGGCATTCCGCCGGTCCTCGAAAATCTGCACGAGCAGTATTTGCTGCCGCCGCTGCACGCGGGCTGGGCCGTGCGCCGCAAATCGACGCACTTCGCCTGCTATGACGACGTGGCGAAGAAGTTCGCCAAGATGGTCGAGATCGATCCGTGGATGGTGAACCCGTACTTCGCGCACGTGGAAGGCGTGGACTACGAGGCGCGCACGGGCGAAGAGGCGCTCGCGGACGCCATCGACGGCGTCATCAAGAAGATCGCGAAGAAGTATCGCGAATACGGCATCAGCGAGAAGCCGTATGTGGTCATCAAGGCGGATGCCGGCACCTACGGCAAGGGCGTGATGACCGTGCACGACGCGAGCGAAGTCGCGGCGCTCACGAAGCGCGAGCGGGCGAAGATGAACGACGCGAAGGACGGCCTGCAAGTCCACGACGTGATCGTGCAGGAAGGCGTGCATACCTTCGAACGCGTGGAGAACGCGGTGGCGGAGCCGGTCGTGTACATGATCGACCGGTATGTGGTCGGCGGTTTTTATCGCGTGCACGATTCCCGGGAGCGCGACCAGAACCTGAACGCGCCGGGCATGCACTTCGTGCCGCTCGGCTTCGAGCACACGGCGCTGCCGGACGCGCACGCGAAGCCGGGCGCCGCGCCGCCGAACCGCTTCTACATGTACGGCGTGGTCGCGCGGCTGGGGCTGCTCGCGGCGTCGGTGGAACTCGAAAAGACCGATCCCGAAGCCATTCAGGTGTAAGTGCGCGGCTTGCGGTAAGCTCGCAGGCCGCGAGAACCCAAGCGAAGACCATGGACATTCTTTTTATCGCCGACCCGCTCGATCACTTCAAGATCTACAAGGACACGACCTACGCGATGATGGCCGAAGCCGCGCGCCGCGGTCACGCGCTATACGCGTGCGAGCCGCAGCATCTCGCGTGGACGGGCAACGCGGTCGAGGCGAACGTGCGCCGCATCGAGATTATCGGCGACGAAGCGGACAGCGACCGCTCGCCGTGGTTTTCGGCGGCGGAGCCTGAGAATCTGCCGCTCGCGAAGTTCGGCGCGGTGCTGATGCGCAAGGATCCGCCGTTCGATCTCGAATACGTGAACGCGACCTGGCTGCTGGAAATGGCCGAGCGCGCGGGCGCACGCGTGTTCAACAAGCCGCAGGCAATTCGCGATCATTCGGAGAAGCTCGCCATCGCGGAATGGCCGCAATTCGTCGCGCCGACGCTCGTCACCCGCGACCCGGCGCGCCTGCGTGCATTCCACGCCGAGCACGGCGATGCCATTCTGAAGCCGCTGGACGGCATGGGCGGCATGGGCGTGTTCCGCGTGAAGGCGGACGGCATGAATCTCGGTTCGATCATCGAGATGCTGAGCGAGAACGGCGCGCGCATGGTGATGGCGCAGAAGTTCATCCCGGAGATTTCCGACGGCGACAAGCGCATTCTGGTGATCGGCGGTGAGCCCGTCCCGTATTCGCTCGCGCGCATTCCTCAAGGCAGCGAAGTGCGCGGCAATCTGGCGGCGGGTGGGCTCGGCCGCGCGCAGCCGCTGACGGCGCGCGACCGCGAGATCGCCGAGACGCTCGGGCCTGTGCTGAAGGCGCGCGGACTGTTGCTCGCGGGCCTCGACGCGATCGGCGACTACCTCACCGAAGTCAACGTGACGAGCCCGACGTGCTTTCGCGAAATCATGGATCAGACCGGCTTCGATGTGGCGGGCATGTTCATCGACGCGCTGGAGCGGGCAGTCGGCTGACGGTCGCGTTGCGCGTTGTGTCGAACATAGCGTTTTGCGCACTGCAAAACGCGCGTTGCCAGCACTGTTACAATTGACTTCCCGACGGCTTGCGAACCAAGGCTGGATCAGATTCAGCAAGCCGGCAGTACGGGAAGCGCCGTCAGCGTCACCGGTTGATTTCCCGGCCGGACGGACGCATATACGGCGCGTAACACGCGGCGCTCGCGCGTTTTCGAGCGATCTCTGACGTATTCGTCGCTACAGAGGCAGCAATCCCGACATGGCTGGCATTCTGATCATCGCGCACGCACCGTTCGCCACCGCGCTTCGTGAGTGCGTCGCTCATATTTACGGCGGCTTGCCCGCGCGTATCGGCGTCATCGACGTGACCGCCGACTGCGATCCGGTCGAAGTTCGCGCGTTCGCCCGCTCGGAAATCGACCGCCTGAAAGAAGGCAACGGCGCCATCGTGCTCACCGACGTGTTCGGCGCGACGCCCGCGAACATCGCGGCGAGCCTCGCCGAACCGGACGTGCGCGTTCTCGCGGGCGTCAACTTACCGATGCTGGTGCGCGCCGTCTGCTATCGCGCGACGCCGCTCGACACGCTCACCGAAAAGATTCTGCAAGGCGGCTCGAAAGGCATACAGGAACTGGATGCGTCGACGCCGCTCAATCCCTGCGCGCTCGCAACCAAAGCGGCCGGCTCGCCCGATCCGGCGTGTTCCGCGAGCGCCGATCTCGCCGCCGCGAAGGCCGCCAGCCACTGACGCCGCTTCCCTCATCCACTCGCGTTTCGGAGCATCATGCAGCAACAGGAAACAACCATCGTGAACAAGCTCGGGCTGCACGCGCGGGCGTCCGCCAAGCTGACGCAACTCGCCGGCAATTATCAGTCCGAGATCTGGATGAGCCGTAACGGCCGCCGCATCAACGCGAAAAGCATCATGGGCGTGATGATGCTGGCAGCCGGAATCGGCAGCACGGTGACGATCGAAACCGAAGGCCCGGATGAAGCCGAAGCCATGCAGGCGATTCTCGGCTTGATCGCCGACAAGTTTGGGGAAGGGCAATAACGCATCACCGAAAGCTGTACGCAAACAACGAAAAGCCGCGCATCGACGCGGCTTTTTTGTGCCTGCTTCGTCCGGTCACGCGGTAACGCGGGGAAATCGGCTTGTTCCTGCCGCGACAGGCCGTGCAGGGACTTTCGATAGGTTCGAACTTATAATTGCCTGTGCGGCCAAGCGCCCGCTGCGGGTCTGAGAGACCGCGGTTACATCACAACTAGAGGAGGTGCGCGTGTCTTTCACGCTGCATGGAATTCCCGTATCACGAGGCATCGCTATCGGGCGAGCGTATCTCATTGCGCCGGCCGCGCTCGACGTCGCCCATTATCTGATCGAGCCGGATCAGATCGACGCGGAAATCGCGCGCTTCGTGGCGGCGCAAGCTGCCGTGGCCGCCGAACTCGCGGCGTTGCGTGAAGACCTCGCCGCCGACGCGCCCACCGAAATGGGCGCGTTCATCGACGTCCATACGATGATCCTGAACGACGCCATGCTCGTGCAGGAAACCATCGACCTGATTCGCACGCGCCGCTACAACGTCGAATGGGCGCTCGCCGAACAACTCGAGATTCTCGGCAGCTACTTCGACGACATCGAAGACGAATACCTGCGCGAGCGCAAGGCGGATATCCAGCAAGTCGTCGAGCGCCTGCTGAAGGCGCTGGCGGGCGCGCCGACGGCGGCGTCGCTCGTCGTCCACACGGCCGCCAGCAACGGACACAACGAGATGATCGTCGTCGCGCACGATATCGCGCCCGCCGACATGCTCCAGTTCAAGACGCAGGCGTTCAAAGGCTTCGTGACCGATCTCGGCGGGCGCACGTCGCATACGGCGATCGTCGCGCGCAGCCTGGGCATTCCGGCGTCGGTCGGCGTGCAGCAGGCGAGCGCGCTGATCCGGCAGAACGATCTCATCATCGTGGACGGCGATCATGGCATCGTGATCGTCGATCCGGCGCCTATCGTTCTCGAAGAATATTCGTATCGTCAAAGCGAAAAGCTGCTGGAGCAGCGCAAGCTCCAGCGCCTCAAGTTCTCGCCGACGCAAACGCTCTGCGGCACCAAGATCGAGCTGTGCGCGAACATCGAATTGCCGGACGATGCGCAAGTCGCGGTGGAAGCCGGCGCGATGGGCGTCGGCCTCTTTCGCACCGAATTCCTGTTCATGAATCACAAGGATCGGCTGCCGGAGGAGGAGGAGCAGTTCGAGGCGTACAAGCGCGCGATCGAGTTGATGAACGGCAAGCCGGTGACGATCCGCACCATCGACGTGGGCGCGGACAAGCCGCTCGATTCGATGACCGGCGGCGACGGCTACGAAACCGCGCCGAACCCGGCGCTCGGCCTGCGCGCGATTCGCTGGAGCCTGTCCGAGCCGCAGATGTTCGTGACGCAACTGCGCGCCATTCTTCGCGCATCGGCGTTCGGCCCGACCAAGATTCTTATTCCGATGCTGGCGCACGCGCAGGAGATCGACCAGACGCTCGACCTGATCCGCGAAGCGAAGCGCCAGCTCGACGACGCGGGCATCGCGTACGACCGCAAGGTGCAGGTCGGCGCGATGATCGAGATTCCGGCGGCGGCCATCGCGGTGCAGTTGTTCCTGAGCCGGCTCGATTTCCTGTCGATCGGCACCAACGATCTGATTCAGTACACGCTCGCCATCGACCGCGCGGACAATTCGGTCGCGCATCTGTACGATCCGCTGCATCCGGCGGTGCTGTATCTGATCGCGCTGACCTTGCGCGAGGCGAAGCGCGCGGGCGTGCCGGTTTCGGTGTGCGGCGAGATGGCGGGCGACCCGACGATCACGCGCCTGCTGCTCGGACTCGGACTGACCGAGTTTTCGATGCATCCGAGCCAGTTGCTCGTCGTGAAGCAGGAGATTCTGCGCTCGAATCTGAAGGCGCTGGAGAAGCCGGTTGCGGACGTGCTCGCGGCTTACGAGCCGGCCGAGCTTCAGGCCGCGCTGGCGCGTTTGCAGAAAGCCTGATCCTTAGATGTGACGCGCGCCGCAGACCGGGCAATCCGGCTGCCGCGCGATCTTCATCGTGTTCCATTCCATGCGCAGCGAGTCGAGCATCATCAGCCGGCCAGCGAGCGTTTCGCCGAATCCACCGATCACGCGCAGAGCTTCGGCGGCCTGCATGGCGCCGATGATGCCGACCGTCGGCGAGAACACGCCCATCGTCGAGCACGCCACTTCCTCGAACCCCTGATCCGGCAGAAACACGCACGCATAGCAGGGCGACGCGGGCGAGCGAAAGTCGAACGTGCTGATTTGTCCATCGAAGCGCAAGGCCGCGCCGGACACGAGCGGCACGCCATGCGCGACGCACGCGGCGTTGATTGCGTGGCGCGTCGCGAAGTTGTCGCTGCAATCGAGCACGACGGCGGCGCGCGGCACGTTCGCGTCGAGCCAGGCGGCGTCGGCGCGTGCGTTGATCGCTTCGATTTCGACGTCCGGATTCAGCGCGTTCAGCGTCTGTCGCGCGGACTCGACCTTCGGCTGACCGACGGAACGCGTCGCATGCACGATCTGTCGCTGGAGATTCGTGAGATCGACGGTATCGGCATCGACGAGCGTGATCGTGCCGACGCCCGCTGCGGCGAGATACATCGCCGCTGGCGCGCCGAGTCCGCCCGCGCCGACGATGACCGCGCGGGCATCGAGAAAACGCTGCTGCGCTTCGATGCCGATTTCATCGACGAGAATATGGCGGGAATAGCGAAGGAGTTGGTCGTCGTTCATCGAGCGGGGAGCGCGGAGGGCTCAGGTGGCTTTCGGCGCTGCGACGGGGCACCGGACAAACACGCTTCGCGGCGCGATGCCGCGAAGCCCCACATCAACTCACTTCGACTGCTGAGCCGTCGGCGACGAAGCCGGCACTGTGCCCGACGCCGGCGACGAGCCCGGCGTGGCCGGCAACGCCGGTTGCGCGACCACCGGCGCCGATGCCGAACGCGCCGGCTTGTTCTGCGCGAGCTTGCGTTCGCTGAACGACTTCGATTCGACGACAGTCTTGCCTTCCAGCTTGTTCAGCGCCTGCTGAAGCATGAAGTCGTCGTTGCTGCCGAACTCCACCGGCTTGCGGTCGCGGTCCTTGCGGCGCTGCTCGGGCGTCTTTTTGTCGTTCTGCTCTTCCAGCAAACGCAGTTGCTCCAGACGATCCTGCTCGCGCTGGTCCTGTTCCTTCTTCTCGTTCGGGTCCTGCGTGTTCGCGAGGTGATTCGAATAGTCCACTTCGCGGGTCACGAGCGCGTCGTCCGGGTCGCCGTCCGCGTATTGATCGACCGGCACGTCGGGGCGCACGCCCTGATTCTGGATCGACTTGCCGCTCGGCGTGTAGTAGTACGCCGTCGTCAGGCGCAGCGCGGTGTCCGCGGTCATCGGACGAACCGTCTGCACCGAGCCCTTGCCGAACGTCGTCTTGCCGACGATCAGCGCGCGATGATGATCCTGCAGCGCGCCCGCGACGATCTCCGAGGCGGAAGCCGAATACGCGTTGGTCAGCACGACCATCGGCACCTTCTTGAAGATGTCCGGCACGCTCTTCAGCGGGTCGGAATCGAAGGACGGCAGGCGGTAGTTGTCGTAGGTGTCGCGGAACGTCTGCTTGGCGTCCGCGATTTGTCCATTCGTCGAGACGACGACTGCGTTGTCCGGCAGGAACGCGCCCGCGACGCCGACGGCGCTTTGCAGCAGACCGCCGCCGTTATTGCGCAGGTCGAGCACGAGGCCCTTCAAGTTCGGCTGCCGGCGCGCGAGGTCTTGCAGCTTCGACGCGAGATCCGGCACCGTGCGCTCCTGGAAGCTCGTGATGCGGATATAGCCGTACCCCGGCTCCGGCACCTTCATCTTGACCGACTGCACGCGGATCAGCGCACGCGTGACGGTGAGCGGGAAGGTGCGGTCGTCGCTCTTGCGGAAGATGGTCAGCGTGACCTTCGTGCCCGGTTCGCCGCGCATCTGCTTGACGGCCTTGTCGAGCGTCATGCCGCGCACCGGCTTGTCGTTGATGCGCGTGATGAGGTCGCCCGGACGAATGCCGGCGCGGAACGCGGGCGTGTCCTCGATCGGCGAGATCACCTTGATGAGCCCGTCTTCCGACGAAATTTCGATGCCGAGGCCCGCGAAGCGGCCCTTCGTCTGTTCCTGAAGCTCTTCGTAGTCCGTCTTGTCGAGATACGACGAGTGCGGATCGAGGCTCGACACCATGCCCTTGATCGCGGCGGTGAGGAGCTTCTTGTCGTCGACGGGTTCGACGTATTCGTGCTTGATCTGCCCGAACACTTCGGCGAAGAGCCGGAGTTGATCGAGCGGAAGCGGTGACGATGCGGCTTGCTGCGCGGACGCGGAAATCTGCAAGGTTGCGAGAGCGCCGGCAGCAACGCCTGCGGCGATCAGGCCGAAGTTTTTCAGGTTCTTTCGCATAGAAGAGTGCGTGCGGAATCGAATGGGCTGCATCGTGGGTGACGGGCCAGTATACCCGCTCGCTTTCAAAGGCGACTTAAACGCAACTTAAATGCCCGGCGCCTTGGCCGACGACAGCCTTCGCTCGCCGATGCACGCAGCGGCGCCTGTCGGCGGCGACGGCCCGACGTCAGCCACGCGCCATGCGGGCCTTCGAATGCGCGACGGGCGCCGCCAAGCGACGCCCGTCCAGGCAAAAAACGGCTCGATACGCGCCTTAGCCCGCCTTGCCCTGCTTCGCGACCGCGGCCTGGGCGGCGGCGATCGCGTCCGGATCGCCGAGGTAGTAGTGCTTGATCGGCTTTAGGTTTTCGTCGAGTTCATAGACGAGCGGCACGCCGTTCGGAATGTTGAGCCCGACGATGTCCGCGTCGGAAATGTCGTCCAGATACTTCACGAGCGCGCGCATGGAGTTGCCGTGAGCGGCGATCACCACCTTCTTGCCCGCCTTGATGGCCGGCGCGATCGACTCGTTCCACACCGGCAGCACGCGCGCGACGGTGTCTTTCAGGCACTCGGTCAGCGGCAGTTGCTCGCGCGGAACCTTGGCGTAGCGCGGATCGTTGAAGGACGCGCGTTCGTCGCTCGGGTCCAGCGCGGGCGGCGGCGTGTCGTAGCTGCGGCGCCAGATGAGAACCTGTTCGTCGCCGTACTTCTTGGCGGTCTCCGCCTTGTTGAGACCGGCGAGCGCGCCATAGTGGCGCTCGTTCAGACGCCACGAATGGACGACCGGGAGATACATCAGGTCCATCTCGTCCTGAACGTGCCACAGCGTGCGAATGGCGCGCTTGAGCACCGACGTGTACGCGATGTCGAACGTGTAGCCGGCCTCGCGCAGCAGCACGCCCGCCTGGCGCGCCTCGCGGTTGCCCTGTTCGGTGAGGTCCACGTCGACCCAGCCGGTAAACCGGTTTTCCTTGTTCCACGTCGATTCGCCGTGGCGGATGAGCACTAGCTTGTACATGTTTGATAGGTCGGTCAGTTGAAAAATCGGGTGCCCGATCGCACTCCGTCATCCTGCCCTCACGCGTGGAGTGCCGCCATCGGCCGGATGGCCAGGGCCATCGCGGGAAAGGGTTATTTTATAATGCGCGGATTGCCCTCATTTTCCTTTCTTCCTTCTCTACTATCTTTCGGCGGCCCTAGACGTGAAGTTCTTCACCGATTACTCGAATATTGCACTCATCGTCATTGCGCTCGTCTCGGGCGCGCTGCTGCTCTGGCCAACCATCACCCGACGCGGGCGCGGCGGCGTTTCCGCGGCGGAAGCCACCACGCTCATCAACCGGCGCAACGCCGTCGTCGTGGATCTGCGGCCCGCTGCCGAGTTCGCGAAGGGGCATCTGCCGTCGGCGCGCAACGTCGAGGCGGCGGAGCTCCAAGCAAAAATCGGCCAGATCGCGAAGAATAAGAGCAATCCGGTCGTGCTCGTCTGTCAGACCGGCCAACAGTCGCAGCGTGCGAGCCGCGCGGTGTCTGAAGCCGGCTACGCTGAGGTCCACGTCTTGCAAGGCGGGGTTGATGCCTGGCAGAAGGCAGGAATGCCGGTCGTGAAACAAGGAGCCGTCAAGTGAAAAAAGTCGTCATGTACAGCACCCAAGTGTGCCCGTATTGCCAGATGGCCGAACGTCTTTTAAAGTCCCGCGGGGTCGAAATTATCGAGAAGGTGCTGATCGACCGCGAACCGGGCCGCCGCGAAGAAATGATGTCGCGCACCGGGCGCCGCACCGTGCCGCAGGTTTATATCGGCGACACGCACGTCGGCGGCTACGACGATCTTTCGGCGCTCGACCGCAAGGGTGGTCTCGTGCCGCTGCTCGAGTCGGCCTGACATCACCACACACTGCCCGGCCACGCGCCGGGCAACCGAATCACCTAGGAAATTACTATGTCCGACGAGAACAACCAGCCGTTTTTCAACATCCAGCGCATTTACCTGAAGGATATGTCGCTCGAGCAGCCGAACTCGCCCGCCATCTTCCTCGAACAGGAAATGCCGTCGGTTGAGGTCGAAGTCGACGTGAAGGCCGACCGTCTCGCGGAAAGCGTGTTCGAAGTGCTGGTGACGGGCACGGTCACGGCGAAGGTCGCGGACAAGGTCGCGTTCCTGATCGAGGCGAAGCAGGCCGGCATTTTCGACATTCGCAATATTCCGGGCGAGCAGATCGACCCGCTCGTCGGCATTGCATGCCCGACCATTCTGTTCCCGTATCTGCGCTCGAACATCGCGGACGCCATCACGCGCGCCGGCTTCCCGCCGATCCACCTGGCGGAAATCAACTTCCAGGCGCTGTACGAACAGCGCATCGCCCAGCTCGCGAGCGCCCAGGAAGGCGCGGCGAACGGCGCGACGCACTGAGCGTCACGCCGCACTGACTCTGCCGAACCGGAGCCGAGCATGAAAGTAGCCGTCCTCGGCGCCGGCGCGTGGGGCACCGCACTAGCGGGCCACCTCGCGACGCGGCACGACACGATGCTCTGGGCGCGCGACGCCGCGCTCATCGAATCCCTTTCCCACTCGCACGAAAACGCGCGCTACCTGGCGGGCGTCGCCTTGCCGCGCGCGCTCGCATTCGAAGCCGACTTCGATGTCGCGCTCGCGCATGGCGCCGCGCCCGACGCGCTGTGCGTCGTCGCCACGCCCGTCGCGGGCTTGCGCTCGCTCTGTCGCGCGATGCGGCAGGCGGGCGTGGTTCCCGCGCATATCGTCTGGTTGTGCAAAGGTTTCGAGGCGGACACGCAATGTCTGCCGAACGAGGTCGTCGCGGCGGAACTGCCCGCGCACAGCAGCAACGGCACGCTGTCGGGGCCGAGCTTCGCGCGGGAAGTCGGGCGCGGCCTGCCGGTCGCGCTCACCGTGGCGAGCGCATCCGCGCAACTTTGCGCGCAGACGGTCGCCGCGTTCCATCACGGCGCCATGCGAATCTATACGGGCGACGACGTGATCGGCGTCGAAGTGGGCGGCGCGGTGAAGAACGTGCTCGCCATTGCCACCGGCATCTCCGATGGCCTTGGCCTCGGCCTGAACGCGCGCGCGGCGCTCATCACGCGGGGGCTCGCGGAGATGTCGCGGCTCGGCGTCGCCTTGGGCGGTCGCGCGGAGACGTTCACGGGCTTGACGGGTCTGGGCGACCTGATCCTGACCGCCACCGGCGACCTGTCGCGCAACCGCACGGTCGGCGTGCAACTGGCGTCCGGCCGCACGCTCGACGAGATTCTTGCCGCGCTCGGCCATGTGGCCGAAGGCGTGCGCTGCGCGCGCGCGGTGCTGTCGCTCGCGCAGTCGCGTGGGATCGACATGCCGATCACACACGCGGTATGCCGCGTGCTCTTCGAAAACGTCGCGCCGCGCGACGCGGTGCATGCGCTGCTCAGCCGGGACTCGAAGGCGGAATAGCGCGACGTTTCTTTTGGAGACGCGCCTTGGCAAAGCTCGAAGCTGTCCTCGTCGACATCACGACGCTTCACGTCGATGCCATCGTCAACGCGGCGAACAAGTCGCTGCTGGGCGGCGGCGGCGTCGATGGCGCGATTCATCGCAAGGCGGGCAAGGGCCTGTTGCGGGAATGCGAGACGCTCGGCGGCTGCGAAACCGGCGACGCCAAAATCACCAGCGGTTACGAGCTTCCCGCGAAGCATGTGATTCACGCGGTCGGGCCGCGATGGAGCGGCGGCAAGCGCAACGAAGCGCAACTGCTCGCGAACTGCTACCGGCGTTCGCTGGAACTTGCCGCCGAGGCACGTTGCGCGTCCATTGCGTTTCCGGCGATCAGTTGCGGCATTTATCGGTTTCCCGTCGAGGATGCGGTGAGGATTGCGGTGTCGACGGTCATCGACACGTTGCCGCTTGCGCCTTCAATCCAGCAGGTCGTCTTCGCGTGCTTCAGCGACGACATGCTCGCACTCTATCTCGCCGAACTCGACGTTCACGCGCCGCCGTCGAAACCGGATTGACGCCACGCTTCGAACGTCACGATCGCCACCGTATTCGACAGATTCAGGCTGCGATTGCCAGGACGCATCGGCAGCCGCACGCGCTGTTCTGTCGGAAAGCGTTCCAGCAATTCCGCCGCCAGACCGCGCGTCTCTGCGCCGAACACGAACCAGTCGCCGGGCTTGAAAGCATGATCGAAGAACGGCGTCGAGCCGCGCGTCGTAAAGGCGAACATGCGCGTCGCGTCGGGCGATTCCTTGGCTAAGAACGCGTCCCAGTTCGCGTGGACGCTCATTTCGGCGTACTCGTGATAGTCGAGGCCGGCGCGCCGCATCTTCGCGTCATCGAGGGGAAAGCCTAGCGGCTCGATCAAATGCAGCCGCGCGCCCGTGTTCGCGCACAGGCGGATGACGTTGCCGGTGTTCGGCGGGATTTCAGGTTCGACCAATACGACGTTGAACATGGATTGCAGTGCTTGTGGCTGACGAAGTTAGTCTTTCGGGGTGCGCAGCGCGACGAAGTTCGTCACGCGCCGCGCGCCCGCGAGCTTGAGCGTGCGGGCGAGGGCATCGAGCGTCGCGCCGGATGTCATCACGTCGTCCACGACGCCGATGTGTTTGCCGCGCACGTCGCGCTCAACGACGAACGCCGACGCGACGTTGCGCCTGCGGGTATCGGCATCCAGCCGAGACTGCTGCGCGGTATGAACGGTCCGCACGACGAGCGCCGGATCAGCCGGTACGCCAAGGCGCCGCGCGAGCGGACGCGCAATCGCCCACGCCTGGTTGTAGCCGCGCTCGACGAGCCGCTTGCGCGACAGCGGGACCGGCACGATCACATCGGGCGTCGGGAGCGTGCTGTCTTCGAAAAGCGTGTGCAGATGGCGCGCGAACTCCGCGCCCGCAGCAAGACGCGCGCGAAACTTCAACTCGACCGCCAGTGTATCGAGCGGCGCGCGATAGTCGGCGATGGCGAGCGTGTCGTTGAACGCGGGCGGATTCTCAAGGCACGCGGCGCAATGCACGCGCGTGTCTTCGCGGTCGCGCCGCAGCGTGGACGGCGCGAGCGGCATCGCGCAGGTCGCGCATCGGAAACGCGGCTCGTTCCAGTATTGTTCGTCGCAGCCGGCGCATAGCAATTGCTGCGACACATTGCCGCATAACGCGCACAGGTTAGGCAGCGCGAGTTCAAACGCGCGCTTCGCCACGGCTGCAAAGCCTGAGGCGCGCGCCGTGGATGGCAGCAACTCGCGAAGGACGTTCATGGCTAAAAGCGGTGAGGCAGGCTCGGTTGGGCTGACGCCGAGGCACGCGCAACGGATGCGCCGGGCCCATTTCAAGACGACCGAGTATACTTCGCACTCTTCGCGAACAGATCGTCATGTCCCCAACGTCTTCCAGAACTGGCCGACCGGCCTATGATCCGCGCCGTTTGCGCGAGATCTTCGACCGTCGCGCCGCCGCTTTCGACGACGTCGCGTTCCTGCCGCGCGAGATCGCGGATCGCATGCGCGAGCGTCTCGATTACATCAAGGTCGCGCCGGCGCGCGTGCTCGATGCGGCCTGCGGCGCGGGCGCGGACCTGCCGCGCTTGCGGGAGCGGTTTCCGGAGGCGTCGGTGCTCGGCGTCGATATCTCCGCCGCGATGCTCGCGCGGGCGCACACGGCCGACGCCGCGGAAGCGGAAAGCGGCGCGGGCTGGCGGCGCTTCTTGCCGACGACGCTCGCGAAGGCGTTCGGCGCACGCGGCCCGCAACTCGCGCAGGCCGACTTCTCGGCGTTGCCGTTCGCATCGGCCGCGTTCGACATGCTGTGGTCGAATCTCGCGCTGCACTGGCACTCGCGCCCTGACCTCGTGTTTCCGGAATGGCAGCGCGTGCTCAAGGTGAACGGCTTGCTCATGTTCAGCACCTTCGGCCCCGACACGCTTCGTGAACTCGCGGCGGCGTATCGCGAAGCCGAACGCACGCTCGACCTGCCGCCGATGCCGCACACCATCGATTTCGTCGATATGCACGATCTCGGCGATATGCTCGTCGAGAGCGGTTTCGAGATTCCGGTGATGGATCAGGAAGTGCTGACGATCACCTATCGTTCTCCCGAATCGCTGCTCGCGGATGTCGCGCGCTGGGGCGCGTATCCGTTCGAACGGGAAGCCGCGAGCGGCCGCGCGGACGCGCAAGCCTTGCGCGGCGCGGTGCACCGGGCGCTCGACGCCTTGCGCCGCGACGACGGCACGATCCCGCTCACGTTCGAAGTGATCTATGGTCACGCGTGGAAAGCGGTGCCGCGAACGACGGCGGAAGGGCATGGAGTCGTTCGGCTGGAAGACATCGGACGCGGGCCGAAACCGCACCGCTGAGGCGTGACAGAGAAGTTTGAGGGGCGGTTCGGTCGAGCGGTAAAGAGGGTGCGTGTTATGTCATAGATTTGCACCCGACGGACACGCGAAAAGGTGCGTCAATTCCGCGCAGAAGCTTGTGCCATCTGGCTTTGCGACGTATAGACCCTTGCTTGTGGATGCTACCCAACCCGCCTATAATGCGTCAGTTTGTCGCCCGAACTGACACAAATTTGGGCGAAATCCGAGCAAAAGTATGTGATTGCGTGTGCGGACGGATGGAGGCAGCGATGCAGGTCAGCCAGACGCTGACGGAGTCGGAGCCGGTCATCAAGGACTGGCTGATGAAACGCAACTGCTCGGTGTCGCCGCGTCAGTTCGTGGGCTTCTATGCGTCGCTGGCGCTCTTTTCGCTGGCAGTCGCAACGCCGCTTTTCCTGAATGGCGCCTGGCTGGTGCTGCCGTTCACCGGAGTCGAGTTGACAGTCGTGACCGTCGCGTTCCTGATTCATGCGCGACACGCCGTCGATTACGAACGAATCCGGCTGTTTCAGAACCGGTTGTTGATCGAACAGATGAACGCCGAAGAATTGACGCGGTTCGAGTTCAATCCGCGCTGGGTGCGGGTCGAAACGGGCGCGACGCCGAGGGAGCCGCTCACGATCGTATCGCGCGGCCAGTCGGTGAAAGTCGGACAACACCTTGCACAGCATCGTCGCAAACAATTTGCTGCCGAACTGCAGGCGTCACTGAGACGCCTGGCTTGAGGAGGAACTGGGCGTGGCAGGCGCGATGCGCAACGGGGGTCGAGGGTTTGAATGGAAATTTTGGGTAAGGATGCTATGAAAACAATCAAGCGAGCCCTCTCGGGCGTGCTGGCGGCGGGCGCACTGCTCAACGCCGGCGTAGCCCTGGCGGTCAACGACAGTCCTGGCGGTCCCGCTGTGAATGAGATCAATTTCCAGCAGCCAGTGACGAAGATCGCCGAGGAGCTCTACGGCGTCCATATCTTCATGCTCATCATCTGCACCGTCATTTTCCTTGGCGTGTTCGGGGTGATGTTCTATTCGATGGTCAAGCATCGCAAGTCCAAGGGTTTCAAGCCTGCGCACTTCCATGAAAGCACCACGGTCGAGATCATCTGGACCATCGTGCCGTTCATCATCGTCATTCTGATGGCGCTGCCGGCCACCAAGGCCGTCGTCGCGATGAAGGACACCACCAACGCCGATCTGACCGTCAAGGTCACGGGCTACCAGTGGAAGTGGGGCTACGACTACGTGAAGGGCCCGGGCGAAGGCATCAGCTTCCTCTCGACGCTGTCCACGCCGCGCAGCCAGGTCAACGGCCAGACGCCGATTTCGGATACGTATCTGCAGGAAGTCGATAACCCGCTCGTCGTGCCGGTCGACAAGAAGATCCGCATCATCACCACCGCGAACGACGTGGTTCACTCGTGGTACGTGCCGGCGTTCGGCGTGAAGCAGGACGCGATTCCCGGCTTCGTGCGCGACACGTGGTTCAAGGCGGAGAAGGTCGGGACGTATCGCGGCTTCTGCACGGAACTGTGCGGCAAGGAGCACGCGTACATGCCGGTCGTCGTGGAAGTGCTGTCCACCGACGACTACACGAAGTGGGTCGACGCCCAGAAGAAGAAAATGGCTTCTTCCGCCGACGATCCCAACAAGACCTACACGATGGACGAGCTGAAGACGCGCGGCGCGCAGATCTACGCGTCGAACTGCGCGGTCTGCCACCAGCCGACCGGCAAGGGCGCGGGCCAGTTCCCGGCGCTCGACGGCAGCAAGGTGGCGAACGGTCCGATCGCCGGTCACGTGAACATCGTGCTGCACGGCAAGGGCGCCATGCCGCCGTGGCAGACGACGCTCAACGACGTGGAAATCGCATCGGTCATCACGTACGAGCGCAACACGTGGGGCAACCACACCGGCGACATCCTGCAGCCGAAGCAGGTCACGGACGCGCGCAACGGCAAGATGCCCGAAGGCGGCGATCACACGGCGGCGGCGGGCGGCGAAGCGGCGAGCGGCGCGGCGGCATCGGGCGCGGCCGATGCCAGCGCGCCGGCTGCGGCGTCCGGCGAACAGACGGCGCAGGCATCGCAGGCGGGCGCGCTCCCGGCCAGCATCTACTTCGAGACGGGCAAGAGCGATCTGCCCGCCGACGCAAACAACGCAGTGCAGGCCGCCGCCGCTTACGTGAAGGCGCATCCGGACGCGAAGATCGCGCTTTCCGGCTTCACGGACGCAACCGGCGGCGCCGACCTCAACGCGGATCTCGCCCGGAAGCGCGCACAAGCCGTTCGCGACGCGCTGAAGGCGGCAGGTGTCTCGGAAGAACGTATCGTGTTGAAGAAGCCCGAGTCGGTCACGGGCGGCACGGATGCGAAGGAAGCACGCCGCGTCGAAATCAGTCCGGCTGCTTGACATGTCGCGCGTGCGCTTCTCCTTCGCTCAAGGCAACGGAGAAGCACGCGGGCAACGCCAAGTGCCTCGAGTATTCGCTTTAGGAGATGATTGTCATGTCTAGCATCGGACACGATGTAGTCGCGGGTCACGACCACGCGCACGACGACCATGCGCATGGAACACCGCATGGTTGGCGCCGGTGGCTTTTCGCCACCAACCACAAGGACATCGGTACCTTGTATCTGCTGTTCTCGTTCATCATGTTCCTCTCCGGAGGCGTGATGGCGCTCGGCATTCGCGCCGAGCTGTTCGAACCGGGCCTGCAGATCATGCGCCCCGAGTTCTTCAACCAGCTGACCACCATGCACGGCCTCATCATGGTGTTCGGCGCGATCATGCCGGCGTTCGTCGGCTTCGCGAACTGGATGGTGCCGCTGCAGATCGGCGCATCGGACATGGCGTTCGCGCGCATGAACAACTTCAGCTTCTGGCTGCTGCCGGTCGCGGCCGTGCTGCTCGTCGGCTCGTTCTTCGTGCCGGGCGGCGCGACCGCCGCGGGCTGGACGCTGTACGCACCGCTTTCGACGCAGATGGGCCCCGGCATGGACTTCGCGATTTTCGCGGTCCACATCATGGGCGCGTCGTCGATCATGGGCGGCATCAACATCGTCGTGACGATTCTGAACATGCGCGCGCCGGGCATGACGCTCATGAAGATGCCGATGTTTGCGTGGACGTGGCTCATCACCGCGTACCTGCTGATCGCCGTGATGCCGGTTCTGGCTGGCGCGATCACGATGGTGCTGTTCGACCGTCACTTCGGCACGTCGTTCTTCAACGCGGCGGGCGGCGGCGATCCGGTCATGTACCAGCACATCTTCTGGTTCTTCGGCCACCCCGAGGTGTACATCATGATCTTGCCGGCGTTCGGGATCGTGTCGCAGGTGATCCCGGCGTTCTCGCGCAAGCCGCTCTTCGGCTATAGCTCGATGGTGTACGCCACCGCTTCGATCGCGATTCTCTCGTTCATGGTCTGGGCGCACCACATGTTCGCTACCGGCATGCCGGTGACGGGCCAGCTCTTCTTCATGTACGCGACGATGCTGATCGCGGTGCCGACGGGCGTGAAGGTGTTCAACTGGGTCGCGACGATGTGGCGCGGCGCGCTGACCTTCGAAACGCCGATGCTCTTCGCGATCGGCTTCCTGTTCGTGTTCACGATGGGCGGCTTCACGGGCCTGATCCTTTCGATGGCGCCGCTCGACATCCAGATGCACGGCACGTATTACGTGGTGGCGCACTTCCACTACGTGCTGGTGGCCGGTTCGCTTTTCGCGCTGTTCGCGGGCTGGTACTACTGGTCGCCGAAGTGGACGGGCTGGATGTACAACGAAACACGCGGGAAGATTCACTTCTGGGCGTCGATGATTTTCTTCAACGTCACGTTCTTCCCGATGCACTTCCTGGGTCTCGCGGGCATGCCGCGCCGCTATGCGGACTACCCGGCGCAGTTCACGGACTTCAACCAGATCGCGACCATCGGCGCATTCGGTTTCGGTCTCGCGCAGGTGTACTTCCTGTTCGCGGTCGCGCTGCCGACGTATCGCGGCGGCGGCGAGCACGAGAAGGCCAGCGACAAGCCGTGGGATGGCGCGGAAGGGCTCGAATGGACCGTGCCGAGCCCGGCGCCGTTCCATACGTTCGAGAACCCGCCGACCGTCGAGTAAGTCGTCTCCCTGTTCTGTGAGGCTTCCACGCGAAGCCTCACAGATTTCCCGAGCAAGAACGCATGGCCCCGAATCCACAAAAAAGACGCTCCCGCGAGGAAATCCGAGCGGGCAACAAGCGGCTCGGTCTCATCATGATGCTGATCGCCGCCGTCTTTTTTCTGGGTATCGTCGTCAGGCAATACCTGTTGTCGCGAGGCTAATGTGTCCACTCAGCAGGAAGATTCGCATATCGACCGCTCGTTCAACCGGTCGATGCTGCTCAAGCTGTTCGTCGTCGCGGCGATGATGTTCGGCTTCGGCTTCGCGCTGGTGCCGATGTACCGCGCGATCTGCCAGATCACGGGCATCAACAATCTCGTGCAGCGCGATGTCGGCGCGCGCGAGGCAAAGAACACGCAGGTCGATGCGAGCCGCACCGTTTCCGTCGAATTCGATGCCAACGCGCGCGGGCCGCTGCGGTTCAAGCCGGAGCAGTCGAATCTCGACATTCACCCCGGCGAAGTGATGACGGTGATGTATCAGGTGACGAACGAGCAGGGGCGCACGGTGAAGGCGCAAGCCATTCCGAGCTATGCGCCGAAGCAGGCCACCGAGTTTTTCAAGAAGATCGAATGCTTCTGTTTCACCCAGCAGACGCTCGCGCCGAACGAGACGAAGCGCATGCCGGTGGTGTTCGTCGTCGATCCGAAGCTGCCGAAGGACGTCAGGACGATCACGCTGTCGTACACGTTTTTCGAACTCGACGCGCCAAAACTGGCGGCCAAGGGAACATGAACATCATGAATGGACAGACGCAGAAGAGCGGCGGCTTCCTCAAGCTCGTGAAGGCGGTGTTCTGGTCGTTCTTCGGCGTGCGGCGGCGGGCGGACCTGGAAAACGACGCCGCGCAGTTGAACCCGCTGCATCTGATCGCGGCTGGCGTGATCGGTGCTGCGCTTTTCATCGTCGTGCTGCTGGTGATCGTGCGCGCGGTGGTTCGGTAGGCCCAACACGAAACGCGCTCGCGCCGGACGGCGCTGCGGCAAAATAATTCAAGCAACTGGATCGAAGTGGAGAATCAACGATGAGCGGTCAAAACGAGAGCCCGTACTATTTCGTGCCGCATCCGTCACGGCATCCGATCATGGCTGCGTGCGGCTTGCTGGTAATGCTGTCGTCGCTGGCGGCGTGGGTCAACGGGCAGTCGTTTGCGCCGTTCACCACGTTCCTCGGCCTGCTGTTCCTGCTGTTCGTGCTGTGGCACTGGTTCGGCGACGCGATCTCCGAATCGGAAGGCGGCATGTACGGCAAGCGCGTGGATGTGTCGTACCGCTGGAGCATGAGCTGGTTCATCTTCTCCGAAGTCATGTTTTTCGGCGCGTTCTTCGGTGCGCTCTTCTATGCGCGCGCCATCGCGCTGCACGAACTCGGCAGTCTCGATTACAAGCTGATCTGGCCGGACTTCTCCGCCGTCTGGCCGAACAACGGTCCCGCCGCGCTCGTCCCGCATTTCCGCGCGATGGTGCCGTGGCCCCTGCCGACCATCAACACGGCGCTGCTGCTTTCGTCGGGCGCGACGCTGACGGTGGCGCACCATGCGCTGCGCGAAGATCATCGCAAGAAGGCGATCGGCTGGCTCGCGGCGACCGTGCTGCTCGGCATGATCTTCCTGTTCTGCCAGGGCTACGAGTACTTCCACGCGTACAACGAACTGAACCTGACGCTCTCATCCGGCGTGTACGGCTCGACGTTCTTCCTGCTGACGGGCTTCCACGGCTTCCACGTGTTCCTGGGCGGCACCATGCTCGCCGTGGTGATGGTCCGGCTGATTCGCGGACACTTCACGCCTGAGCATCACTTCGCTTTCGAAGGCGCCGCGTGGTACTGGCACTTCGTGGACGTCGTGTGGCTCGGGCTTTACGTCGTCGTCTATTGGCTGTAACTGCGCTTCTCCGCGGGCTCAGGCTCGCAGTGCAAGCACGCCGCCCCGACGTTCGAGGGCGGCGTTTTGTTTTGTTCCGTGGCGATGCCGCGACAATACGCCTCGTTCTTGCGAACCTTCGCGGCGGGTTATCGTCCGAGAGGAATGCCCGTCGACTGAATCCAGCCCATCCAGTGCGCGAACAGGATGAACAGGAAGAGCGAAATGGACAGCCCGACGCGCATGGCGAGCGACCACACCATCCGCTTGGTCTTGCCGCGGTCGGTCATCATGAAGTACAGCGCCGAGCCGAGGCTGCCGAGAATGAGGATGAAAGCGATGGCGACGATAATGTGCATGAAACCAGCCGGCAAAGTTGCTCAACTTGCCCGGATAACGCATTGAGCAGTATGGAAACGAGTCATCTCATTATCTCACTCGAAGCATTCCGCCGTGCGGCGGCGCACAGCTTCGCGCGGCGGCCGCGGTCATGAAAATTCGCTTCTGGCCCACGCTTCTCATTCTGATCGTCGTTGCCGTGACCGTGCGGCTCGGCTTCTGGCAGCGCGACCGCGCGCATCAGAAAGAGGCGCTCAACGCGCGCATCACGGCGTTCGAAAATGCGCCGGCGCAGCGCGTGGGCGTCGCTCCGATACCGCTGAAATCCGTGGAGTTCCATCGCGTGAAGGCGCGCGGCGAGTTCATGCCGGAGCGCGTCGTTTATCTCGATAATCGTCCGTATAACGACCAGCCGGGCTTTTACGTCGTGATGCCGCTTAAACTCGAAGGCGGCGGCTACGTGCTCGTCAATCGGGGATGGTTGCCGCGCAACCTGGCTGACCGCACGGGCATCGAGCCGTACGAGACGCCGACGAGCGTCGTCGAGGTCGAAGGCATCGCGCGCGCCAATCCGTCGCAGGCGTTCGAGCTGGGCGCGGGCGGATCGGCGACGCATCAGCAGATTCGCCAGAACCTCAGCATTCCGGCCTTTGCCGCTGAAACCGGGCTCACGTTTCAGCCGTTCGTGATCCAGCAGACGAACGACACGCACGACCGGCTCGTGCGCGACTGGCCCGCGCCGACGCAGGGCGTCGAGCGCAACTACGGCTACATGCTCCAGTGGTGGGGCATGGCCGCCGCCGCCGTGGGCTTCGGCCTGTACGCCGCGCGCCGCGCCGCGAAGAAAGGCGGCACGCGTCTGGTGGACGACCCCGACGACGAAGCCGTGGACCACGCGTGACTCAACTCTCACTGAATTCTTGATGCCATCTCAACGTCCCACGACTGCCGACAGACCCCGCACGCCCCCAAGAGGATCATGGATCAGCGGCCGCTGGATGCTCGTGCTGCTCGCGCTCGTCTGCGCGGCGCCGGTCATCGCTTCGTATCTGATGTACTACGTGTTCAAGCCGGCGGGCGGCACGTCGAGCTATGGCGCGCTGATCGAACCGCAGCGGCCGATTCCGGCGCAACTCGTTGTCACGGACGAAAAAGGGCAGGCCATGCCGCTCAAGTCGCTCGAAGGCAAATGGCTGATGATCACCGTCAACGGCAGCAATTGCGACGAGCAATGCGTGACGCGCCTCTACTTCATGCGGCAGGTGCGGGTGCTGCAATCGGCGGAGCGCGAGCGTGTGGTCAACGTCTGGCTGCGCACGGATGACAATCCCGTCGCGGATGTCATCAAGACGGCGTATCCGCAGCCGGACACGCGCATGCTGATCGCGAATCCGCGCGCCATCGCCGACTGGCTGCCCGCTGCGGACGGCACGAAAATCACGGACCACATCTATCTGGTGGACCCGAACGGCAATCTGATGATGCGCTTCCCGAAGAATCCCGATCCCAAGAAGATCAACGCGGATCTGGCGAAGCTCCTGAAGTGGTCGCGGATCGGATAAAACGCGGGTTGAAGGTGAAACATGAGTTATGTATTGCAATTGGGGCTGATCGGCTTGTGCATCGCGCTTTTGCCGCTGTCCTTCGTCTGGGTGAAAGCCGATGACAACAAGTTCCGCAAGCTCGTCTGGCTGACCACGTTTCTGACGCTCGATCTCATCATGTTCGGCGGCTTCACGCGCCTGACCGATTCCGGCCTCGGGTGTCCCGACTGGCCCGGCTGCTACGGCACGTCGTCGCCGTTCATCGCGCACGCGCAAATTGCCGCCGCGTATCAGGCGATGCCCACCGGCCCCGTCAGCATGGTCAAGGCGTGGATCGAGATGCTGCACCGCTACTTCGCGATGGCGATCGGCGTGCTGATCATCGCGCAGGTGGTCATCGCGTGGACGGCGCGCATCAAGCGTCGTCCGCTGCACGTGTCGCCGTGGTGGCCGACCGGCATCCTGCTGCTGATCTGCCTGCAAGGCGCGTTCGGCGCGTGGACCGTCACGTTGAAGCTGCAGCCGGTCATCGTCACGACGCATCTGTTGCTCGGACTCGCGCTGCTCGGCGCGCTCGGCTGGCTCGCGGCGCGGCAGACGCCGATTCCGTCGCTCGATTCTGCCGCCGCGCGCTGGATGCCCGCCGCGCTCTTCGGGCTTGCGCTGCTGGTGGTGCAAATCGCGCTCGGCGGCTGGGTGAGCACGAACTATGCTGTACTGGCCTGCACCGACTTTCCGCTCTGCAACGGCCAATGGATTCCGCCGATGAACTTCGAACACGGCTTTCACCTGTGGCGCGCGCTCGGCATGACCGGCGACGGCGACGTGATCTCGCAGGACGCGCTGGTTGCGATTCACTGGACGCACCGCACATTCGCGGTCGTCGTCGTGCTGTATTTGCTGTGGCTGGCCGCGAAACTGCGCCGCTTCGAATCGCTACGCACGCCGGCGAACGGCGTGCTGGCGGTCATCGTCATTCAATTCCTGACCGGTATGTCGAACATCGTGCTGCAATGGCCGCTGCCGATTGCCGTCGCCCATAACGGCGGGGCCGCGATCCTGCTGCTTCTGCTCGTCATGCTAAACTTTCGAATCTCTTCCAGCCGTCCCGGCCGCGCCGCGCTTCCCGCACGCGACGTCGTTTCAGCGTGATGGCTCATGCCCATGGATAGCACGACACTCAATTCCCCCCTCGGCAGCCGCGTCTCGCAATACATTGCGCTGACCAAGCCGCGCGTCACCCAGCTCGCCGTGTTTTGCGCCGTCATCGGCATGTTTCTGTCGACGCCCGGCATGGTTCCCTGGACCAAGCTGCTCGGCGGCGCGGTCGGCATCTGGCTGCTGGCGGGCGCGGCGTTCGCCATCAATTGCCTCGTCGAACAGAAAGTCGATGCAAAGATGCGCCGCACCGCGTGGCGTCCTTCGGCGCGCGGACAGATCACGAGCGCGCAGATTCTGATGTTCTCGGCGGTGCTGGGCGGCATCGGCATGTGGACGCTGTACCGCTTCACCAATCCGCTGACGATGTGGCTCACGCTCGCCACCTTCGTCGGATACGCGGTCATTTACACGCTGTTGCTGAAGCCCTATACGCCGCAGAACATCGTGATCGGCGGCGCGTCGGGCGCCATGCCGCCCGCGCTCGGCTGGGCAGCGGTCACGGGCGCGGTCCCGGGCGACGCGTGGATTCTCGTGCTCATCATCTTCGTCTGGACGCCGCCGCATTTCTGGGCGCTCGCGCTGTATCGCCGCAAGGACTACGAGAACGCCGGCCTGCCCATGCTGCCCGTCACGCATGGCGAAAAGTACACGCTGCTGAATATTTTTCTCTACACCATCGTGCTGTTCGCCGTCACGCTGATGCCGTTTATCTCCGGCATGAGCGGCGTCGTGTATCTGGCGAGCGCAGTGGCGCTGGGCGGCGTCTTTCTGGGCTATACGTGGAAGCTGTATCGCGAATACTCGGACGCGCTCGCGCGCAAGACCTTCCGCTACTCCATCGTGTATCTGTCGCTGCTCTTCGGGGCGCTGCTCGTCGATCACTACGTGCGCACGGTGATCGGCGCATGAGGCATATCGTTCTTCGGTTGCTCGCGCTGTTCGCCTGCGCGGTCGCGCTGTGCGCGTGTGAGAAAGCGCCGGATTTCAAGAATCTGGACATCACCGGCAACAAGCAGTTCGGCAGCGATTTTGCCTTGCCGGATACGGCCGGCAAAACGCGCACGCTCGCGGATTTCAAAGGCAAGGCAGTGGTGCTGTTCTTCGGCTACACGCATTGCCCGGACGTTTGCCCGACGACGCTCGCCGAACTATCGCAAGCCATGCAGCAGCTCGGCGACAAGGCGAAAGACGTGCAAGTGCTGATGGTCACCGTCGATCCCGCACGCGATACCTCCGCACTGCTCGGCCAGTACGTGACGGCGTTCAATCCGACGTACATCGGCTTGCGTCCGGCCAATGACGCCGAGCTTCAGAAAGTCGCGAAGGACTTTCGCGTCTACTACGCGAAGGCGGCGGGCAAGACGCCCGGCGACTACACGATGGATCACACCGCCGCAAGCTACGTCTTCGACAAGGACGGCAAGCTGCGGCTTTTCGCGCGCGATGGACAAGGCGTCGAGCCGTGGGTGCACGATCTGAAGCTGCTGATCGACTGAGCAACGGATCATTCGAAGCGGCCTGCGGGCCGCTTTTGCTTCATGGCTTCATGGCTTCATCGCTTCATGGCTTCGATGGTTGCGGCACATTCCACCTCGGCGCGAGGCGCGCCGCGTTGAACTCGGTGATCTCGTAATGCGCTAGTTGCTGCCGCGCGAACGGGTCTTCCGCGATGATTTCGTCGAGCCACGCGCGATCGACACCTGACGCGATGATCACGCCGCCGTCGTGCGGCACCTTTGGCCCTGCCATCACGAAAACGCCCGCCGCGAAATACCGTTCGAGGAAGCGGCGATGTTCTTCCAGTGCATCGTCGATTTCGGCAAGCGCGCCGGTGTAACGCAGGTTGATCACGTACATGTAAGCCGCCGTCGGGAAGTGAGTCGCAACTCCGATTCTAAGCGGACCCTGAGCCGACCGCGCGCCGGATATTCACATGAGGAATCTGTATTTCCGCCCGCGCCGCGCCTGTGCGAGCATGCGCCGCTCCGGCCGGATTGCTCGCGCCGGAGCCCGTATCACGTTATCCCGCAGTCATTTGCATTCGAAACAGGAAGACCATGCAGCGCAGAAATATGCTTAAAGCCCTGGCGGCCGTCGTGGCGTCGGCCGCGTTCGTCACGAGTTTCTCGGCACACGCCGACGACAAGGTCATCAAGGTCGGCACGATCAGCGGGCCCGACGCCCAGATCTGGCAAGTCGTGCAGAAGGTCGCCAAGCGCGAGGGGCTCAGCGTGAAGGTGATCGAGTTCAACGACTACGTGCAGCCGAACGCCGCGCTCGACGCCGGCGATCTCGACGCCAACAGTTTTCAGCATCAGCCGTATCTGGACAGCCAGGTCAAACAGCGCGGCTACAAGATCGTGAGCGCGGGCCTGACCTACATTTCGCCGCTCGGCGTGTACTCGAAGAAGTTGCAGTCGCTGAAGGACCTGCCGCAAGGTGCGAAGGTCGCGGTGCCGAACGATCCGTCGAACGAGAATCGCGCGCTCTTGCTGCTGCAGTCGCAAGGCGTCATCAAGCTGAAGGCGGGCGCGGGCGCTAACGGCAATAACGCGACTGCGCTCGACGTCGCCGAAAACCCGAAGAAGATCAAACTGGTGGAACTCGACGCGGCGCAGTTGCCGCGCACGCTCGCGGATGTCGACGCCGCCGCGATCAACACGAACTTCGCGCTCGCCGCAGGTCTGCAGCCGACGAAAGATGCGATCGCGCTCGAAGACGTGCATAGCCCGTACGCGAATCTCATCGCCGTGCGCGCGAAGGACAAGGATCAGCCGTGGGTGAAGAAGCTGGTCGCAGCCTACCAGTCGGACGATGTGCGCCAGTTCATGAAGAGCGAATTCAAGGGCTCGGTCGTGCCTTCGTTCTAAGCGGCGGCACCCTGCGGTCGAAAACGGCGTCCCCCCCGGACGCCGTTTTTTTTGCGCGCTCAGTCGGCGTAGATGCGGCGCAACTCGCGCTCCCAGACGAGGGTGGCGTCGTCGCCCTGTTGCGCCTTGAAGCCGGTCCGCATGAAAAGCCCGCACAGATCTTCACGCGCCTCATCGAGCCGGCACACGACGCTGGCGTAGCCCGCGCCCTGTGCGAAGTTCGTGCACGCGGCGACGAGTTGCTCGCCGAGACCGCGGCGGCGCGCGCCCGGCTCCACGAATAACAACTCGATGCACGCCTGACCCTCGGAGGCGGCGGTGAGGAGCGCCGCGCCGACGCGCGCGTCGCCTTCCTGTTCCGCGACCCAGCACGCGATGCGCGGCGTGTCCCTTTGCATCGCGCCGAGAAAGCGCGACACGACCCTGGCGGCGTGCGCTTCGTAGGCGAGACTGGCGCGGTCGGGCACGTCGAGGTGGGCGTGGCGTTCGATCATCCAGCCGAAATCGCCGCAGCGAGGGCTGCGCAGGCGCGTCGCGACATGGTGCGACGACGGCGTCAGAAGCCGCTCGATGTCGGCCATCGCGAGCGACAAATGCTCGATCTCACCCGGCCCCAGCGAATTCAGCAGCGACGCGGTTTCCGCGGAGACGTGCAAATCCAGTTCATCGACCTTGGCTTTGGCCTCGGGCGTCATGGTCAGGATATGCGCGCGCCCGTCGGATTCGTTCTTGCGCCGCACGACCAGACCGAGCTTCTGGAAATTGGTGATGAGCCGGCTGAGATATCCGGTGTCCAGCCCAAGGTTGCGCGACAGGTCCGCGGCGGTGTGCGCGCGTTCGTGCGCGAGTTCATGAAGAATGCGCACCTCCGTCAAGGAGAAATGGCTCTTGTGGAGGCGCTCGTGAAAAGCGCCCGCATGGCGCGCGTAAAACCGGTTGAAGCGTCGCACGGCCTCGACAGCCCGACTCGGATCAAAACATCCCATTGTGGCTTTGCTCTCTCAAAAATATATGGTTCTTTTGAATTAGTTGCGATTCCGAACTAATGGCGCATTGTGCCAAAGAAAGCACGATCGTGCGAATACGAAAATGCCCGAATTTTCACGGACTTGCGGCAACGGCTATGGATTGGTTCCATTCCGTCCGCTATGCGGGTAAGTCCCGATGGCGTCAAAGCTGCGAAACTACCATTCAAACGAGTTGTAACTTATTGATTAAAAGCAAGATTTGTCGTCCGTCCAAAGCCGTTAGGCTCGCGTTGACTGGTATTATGTTGGTTATATAATGGGCTCCAGTCAGGGCGTCGTGAGGTCTTTTCTTGAGACAAAATTGGAAAGATCTCACGCCGCACAGTGACAGCGACACGCCGCTCTATCTCCAACTGGCCGCGCGTCTTGCATCAGCCATTCACGCGGGCGCGTGCTCGGCCGGCGAGGCGCTCCCCTTCGGAGCGCACGTTGTCCGAGGGCGTCGGTGTGTCGCGTGTCGCGTGTCACGGCGCGCAAGGCCATCGCGTTGCTCGTCGAGCAGGGACTCATCAGGCGGGTGCGCGGAGCGGGCAGTTTCATCACGCCGCGTGGCAGATCCGTTGTCGAGACTGACCGGCTTCACGCGAAAGATGGAACAACGCGGCTTCTCGCCCGATTCTGTTTGGCTCGGCCGCGGACTGCGAATCGCCAGTCGCGAAGAAACCGTGCGTCTCGGGTTGTCGCCCGGCGCGGCGGTGGCGAGTCTCAGGCGATTGCGGCGGGCGGACGGCATCGTGATGGCGGTCGAGCAATCCACGCTGCCGGCCTGGCTCGTGCCGGAGCCGCTTCTGATCGGCGCGTCGTTGTGCCGGTATCTGGAGGAGCGCGGGCAGGCGGTCGTGCGCGCATTGCAGCACTTTCGCGCGGTGAACGCAGGCGCGGACATCGCGCGGCTGATGGGCGTGGCGCCGGGAGCCGCGTTGCTCGTGATCACGCGTATCGGCTATGCGGCGAATCAGCGCGCGATCGAATTGATGGATACGTATTGCCGCGACGACTACTACGACTTCGTCGCGGAGCTGCATCGATGAGCGCCGGCGCAGCACGGCCGGCATCGTCAGGCATCGAAAGAAGAGAGCAATAAAGAGAACGAGAGGACCAAAAGAAGCCGTTCGCCGGCCGCGCACCGAACCATCCGCGCGGACCAGCGTGCTCGCAGCACGGCGCGGACCGCACCTGAACCTCATGACGCATTGCGCACTCCAGAGAACTTCATGCTGAAAGGAAACATACTGACGAACGACGGCTGGATTCACGGCACCGTGCGTTTCGAGAACGGCCGCGTGACGGCGCTCGAAGGTCACATAGCCGATCCGTCGTCGAATGACGCGCCCTATATCCTGCCGGGCTTCATCGATCTGCACGTGCACGGCGGCGGCGGCCGCGACATCATGGAAGGCGGCGACGCGGCCGATACCGTCGCGCGCCAGCACGCGCAGCACGGCACGACCAGCCTTCTCGCCACCACGATGACCGCGCCGCGCGACGAACTCATGCAGGTCGTCGCCGGTCTCGGCGAACAGGCGAAGCGCCGCGCCGCGAGCGGGGCGCGCGTGCTCGGCGTGCATCTCGAAGGCCCGTACATCAATCCGGGCAAGCTCGGCGCGCAGCCGGACGCAGCCGCCGTCGCCGTGCGCGACGAAGTGCTGAAGTATCTGGAGCTCGCGCCGATCCGTGTCGTGACGATCGCGCCGGAGATTTCGGGCCATCTCGACATCATCTCGGAAATGGCGGCGCGCGGCGTGCGCGTGCAGCTCGGCCATTCGCTCGGCACGTACGACGACGCCGTCAACGCGCTCAAGCACGGTGCGCGCGGCTTCACACATCTCTTCAACGCGATGTCGCCGCTGCATCATCGCGATCCCGGCATGGTCGGCGCGGCGCTCGCGCATGCGGAGTACGCCGAACTGATTCCCGACCTGCTGCACGTTCACCCCGGCGCCATTCGCGCCGCCATGCGCGCCATTCCGCGTCTCTATGTCGTGACCGACAGCACCTCGGCAGCGGGCATGCCCGACGGCGAATATCGCCTCGGCAGCCAGCACGTCACCAAGTGCATGGGCGGCGTGCGTCTCGCGGACGGCACGCTCGCAGGCAGCACGCTGACCATGGATCAGGCGCTGCGCAATCTCGTCTCGCTGGGCATTCCGCTCGCGGACGTTTCGAATCGCTTGTCGCGCTATCCCGCCGACTATCTCGGGCTCGAAGACCGCGGCCGCATCGCGCGCGGAGCGTGGGCCGACATGGTCGTGCTCGACCGGGATTTCGCGCTGACCGCCACTTATGTCGAAGGAGAATCGATTGTCGAATATGCTCACTGAGGCGCTGGAGTCCGCGGACGTCGTCGCGGCCCAACTCGCCGACACCTCGCGCATCGAGGCGCTCGCCGTGAAGCTCGCGGAGCAGCCGCGTCATGTCGCGTTGACCGTCGCTCGCGGCAGTTCGGACCACGCCGCGAGTTACTTCGCCAGCCTGACGATGAGCCGCATCGGCGTGCCCGTCGCGTCGCTGCCCATGTCGGTCGCCACGTTGCAGCAAGCGCCGCTGCGCGTGTCCGGCCAACTCGCCGTCGCGTTCTCGCAGTCGGGCAAGAGCCCGGACCTCGTCGGCACCATGCAGGCGCTGCGCGAAGCCGGCGCGTTCACCGTCGCGGCGGTCAACGTCGCGGGCTCGCCGCTGGAAACCGCCTGCGAATACTATTTGCCGCTGCTCGCCGGACCGGAGCTTTCCGTGGCCGCCACGAAGAGCTATATCGCGATGCTGTCGCTGTCGGCCATCGTGATCGCGCACGTTCAGCGCGACCCCGAACTGCTGAACGCGCTGAAGACGCTGCCGGACGCGCTGCGCGCGGCGGGCAAGCTCGACTGGACGCGCGCCGTCGACGAACTGAAGGGCATCGACCGCATGATCGTCGTCGGGCGCGGGCTCGGGCTCGCCATCGCGCAGGAAGCGGCGCTCAAGCTGAAGGAAACGTCGGGCATTCAGGCCGAAGCGTTCTCGAGCGCGGAAGTGCGTCACGGCCCGATGGAAATCATCGACCGCGACTATCCGCTGCTCGTCTTCGCGCCGCGCGGGCCGGAGCAGGCGGGTCTCGTCCAGTTGGCTTCGGACATGCGCGCGCGCGGCGCACGCGTGCTGCTCGCAGCACCTGACGACGTGCCGGGCGCCGAGTTGCCGCTCATCGCCACCGATCACCCGGCGCTCGATCCGATCGCCGCGATCCTTTCGTTCTACGTGATGGCCGCGGGTCTCGCCGCCGCGCGCGGGCGCAACCCCGACGCGCCGCGCCACCTGAACAAGGTCACCGAAACCCATTGAGTGAGACAGACAATGCGCCGTGCCGAGGAGTCCGTGTTGAACCATTCCACCGATAACGCGAGCGATATCGTTCTGCTCGCTCCGTTTACCGGCCCCGTCGTGCCGCTCGCCGACGTGCCCGACCCCGTGTTCGCCGAGGGGATGTTCGGTGACGGCATCGGCATCGATCCGCTCGATAACGTGCTTCTGTCCCCGTGCGACGGCACGGTCACGCATCTCGCGCGCACGCATCACGCGGTCACGCTGCGCACCGCGCAGGGCGCGGAGATTCTCGTGCATATCGGCATCGACACGGTCGAGCTGGGCGGCGAGGGCTTCGCGCCGATGGTCGAGCAGGGCGCGACCGTGCGCGCGGGCCAGCCGCTGATCGAATTCAACGCGGACTTCGTCGCGCAGCACGCGCCGAGTCTCGTTTCCGTGATCGCGGTCGCGAACGGCGACGCGTTCGAAGTCGCCGACCGCGCGGGCCGTGGCGTGCTGAAGGCGGGCGCGCGCATGCTGGTGCTGCGCGCGAAAGACGGCGCGGCGGCGCACGTGGCGCGCTCGTCGTCGAACGTGATGACCGAAGCGCGGCGCACCGTCACGCTGGCGCACGCAGGCGGCTTGCACGCGCGGCCGGCGGCGCGGGCGCGCGAGGCGGCGCGCGGCCTCGACGCCAAGGTCGAAGTGCGCTTCGAAGGCCGCAAGGCGCCGGTCGAAAGCGTGGTCGGCCTGCTCGGGCTGGGCGCGGGCGAGGGCGCGACCATCGAACTGGTCGGCATGGGCGCACAGGCGCAGGAAGCGGTCGATGCCGTCGCCGCCGAACTGCTGCGCGCGGCGCAAGGCGAAGTGGAAGAAACGCCGGCGCGCGAAAAATCGCCCGCGCCGGTCGTGGCAGCCCGTGCGTCCGCCGGTCCGTTGCCGCCGAACACGCTCGCGGGCGTGTGCGCGGCGCCGGGCATCGCGGTCGGCAAGCTCGTGCGCTGGGACGATCAGGAAATCGTGCCGCCGGAGCAGGCGAGCGGTCCGTCGGCGGCGGAGAGCCGCGCGCTGGACAAAGCCATCGCGCAAGTCGACACCGAACTCGAAGTCACCGTCCGCACCGCATCGCAGCGCGGCGCGGTCGGCGAAGCGGGCATCTTCGCGGTGCATCGCGTGCTGCTTGAAGACCCGACGCTCGTCGATGCGGCCCGCGATCTCATCAGCCTCGGCAAGAGCGCGGGCTTCGCGTGGCGCGAGGCGATCCGCGCGCAGATCGCGCTGCTCAACAACGTGAATGACGCGCTACTCGCGGAACGCGCGGCCGACCTGCGCGACATCGAAAAGCGCGTGCTTCGCGCGCTCGGGCTCACGAACACGGCGGCGCGCGCGCTGCCGGATGAAGCGGTGCTCGCGGCCATCGAATTCACGCCGTCCGATCTGGCGTCGATCGACCGCACGCGCGTCACCGCGCTCGTGATGTCGCGCGGCGGCGCGACCTCGCACGCGGCGATCATCGCGCGGCAGATGGGCATTCCGGCGCTCGTCGCAATCGGCGATGCGCTGCACGCGGTTCCCGAAGACGCGCAGGTGGTCGTCGACGCGTCGGCGGGCCGCGTCGAATATGCGCCGAGCGCGCTGGATGTCGAGCGTGCGCGTCACGAGCGCGAGCGTCTCGCGGGCGTGCGCGAGGCGAACCGCAAGATGTCGCAGGAAGCGGCATCGACGCGCGACGGCCGGCACGTCGAGATCGCAGCGAACATCGCCACGCTCGACGACGCGAAAGCGGCTGTCGAAAACGGCGCGGACGCCGTGGGCCTCTTACGCACCGAATTGCTGTTCATCCATCGCCAGGCTGCGCCGACGGTCGCGGAGCACGCGTCGAGCTATCAGGAAATCGTCGAGGCGCTGGCCGGACGCAGCGCGATCATCCGCACGCTGGATGTCGGCGCGGACAAGGAAGTGGACTATCTGACGCTGCCGCCCGAAGAAAACCCGGCGCTGGGCCTGCGCGGCATCCGCCTCGCGCAAGTACGCCCCGATCTGCTCGACGACCAGCTGCGCGGTCTGCTCGCCGTCAAGCCGGCGGGCGCCGTCCGCATTCTCCTGCCAATGGTGACGGACGCCGGCGAACTGCAACGCCTGCGCGCGCGCATCGACGAACTGGCGCGCGAAGCCGGACGCACCGATCCGGTGGAAGTGGGCGTGATGATCGAGGTGCCGTCGGCGGCGATGCTGGCCGACCAGCTCGCGAAGTACGCGGATTTCTTCTCGATCGGCACGAACGATCTGACGCAATACACGCTTGCAATGGACCGCTGCCAGCCCGATCTCGCCGCGCAATCCGACGGCTTGCATCCGGCCGTGCTGCGGCTCATCAAGATGACGGTGCAAGGCGCCGAAAAGCACGGCAAATGGGTCGGCGTCTGCGGCGCGCTCGGCGGCGATCCGCTCGCGGTGCCGCTGCTCGTCGGCCTCGGCGTGACGGAGCTGTCGGTGGATCCGTCCTCCGTGCCCGGCATCAAGGCGCGTGTGCGCAATCTCGATTACCACCTTTGCCGTCAGCGCGCGGAAGACGTGCTCGCGCTTGAATCGGCGCAGGCAGTGAGAGCGGCCAGCCGCGAAATCTGGCCGCAGGACTAGACGCTTCACGCTTCATTTCTGGCAACAACCCGAGCAGCAACGACAAGACCTATATTTTTTGGAGAACCCCCGATGGACGCTAACCCGTTTGCAAAGATGCAGCGCCTAGGCCGCGCCCTGATGCTGCCGATTGCCGTTTTACCGGTGGCCGGCCTGCTGTTGCGTCTAGGCCAGCCCGATGTCTTCAACATCAAGATGATCGCCGACGCGGGCGACGCAATCTTCTCGAACCTGCCGCTTCTCTTCGCAATCGGCGTGGCGGTGGGCTTCGCGAAGGACAACAACGGCACGGCGGGTCTCGCTGGCGCCATCGGCTATCTGATCGAAACCGCCGTGATGAAGGACATCAACGACAAGCTCAACATGGGCGTGTTGTCGGGGATCATCGCGGGTATGGTCGCGGGGTACATGTACAACCGCTTCAAGGACATCAAGCTGCCCGAGTATCTGGCGTTCTTCGGCGGCAAGCGGTTCGTGCCGATTGTCACGGGCGTCGCGTGTCTGTTTATCGGCATTGTGCTGGGGTACGTCTGGCAGCCGGTGCAGTCCGGCATCGACGCAGCCGGCACGTGGCTGACGACGGCCGGCGCGCTCGGCACGTTCGTGTTCGGCGTCCTGAACCGCATTTTGCTGGTGACGGGCCTGCATCACATCATCAACTCGCTCGCATGGTTCGTCTTCGGGTCGTTCACCCCGCCCGATGGCGGCGCGGTCGTACACGGCGACCTGCATCGCTTCTTCGCGGGCGACAAGACGGCGGGTGGCTTCATGACCGGCTTCTTCCCGATCATGATGTTCGGCTTGCCCGCTGCGTGTCTCGCCATGTTCCATGAAGCACCGAAGGAGCGCCGCGCGGTCGTCGGCGGCCTGCTGTTCTCCATGGCGCTGACCGCGTTCCTCACGGGCGTGACC
Organism: Burkholderia sp. 8Y; assembly: GCF_902506145.1. Lineage (GTDB taxonomy): Bacteria > Pseudomonadota > Gammaproteobacteria > Burkholderiales > Burkholderiaceae > Caballeronia. The sequence continues at coordinate 62,952 of NZ_LR733520.1, forward strand.
GAGCCGATCGAATACAGCTTCATGTTCCTCGCGCCGGTTCTCTACGGCATCCACGCGGTGCTGACGGGCCTGTCGCTCGCGATCTGCTCGGCGCTCGGCATTCACCTCGGCTTCACGTTTTCGGCTGGCGCGATCGACTACGTGCTGAACTACGGCCTGTCGCAGCGCGGCTGGCTGGCGATTCCGATCGGCCTCGTGTACGGCATCGTGTATTACGGCCTGTTCCGCTTCTTCATCCGCAAGTTCAACATGGCGACGCCGGGCCGCGAGCCGGCCACGACCGACGCGCAAACGGATGCCACGCCCGTCGGCGGTTTCGCGCCGGGCAACGTCGCGCCGGCAGCGGCAAGCACGCGCGCAGCGAAGTACATCGCGGCGCTGGGCGGCGCGTCGAACCTGACGCTCGTCGATGCCTGCACGACGCGTCTGCGTCTGTCGGTGGTGGATACCGGCGCGGTGTCGGAGCCGCAACTGAAGACCATCGGCGCGCGCGGGGTGTTGAAGCGCGGCTCGACGAATGTGCAGGTCATCATTGGACCGGAAGCGGACCTGATCGCCGATGAAATTCGCGGCGAACTCGAGCATTCGTCGACGCGCGGCGCGACGCCCGCATCGTCGGCTCCTGCGCAGCCCGCGGTTGCGGCGGCAGGCGTTGCCGATCAGACGGCGGGCCCGCTCGATCCGGACCCGCTGCGCTGGCTGGCGGTGTTCGGCGGCGCGACGAACGTCGTTTCGCTCGATGCGGTCGCGCAGACGCGCCTGCGCGTGGTCGTGCGTGATCCGTCGTCGGTGGATCGTCAGCGTCTGTCGCAACTGGATGTCGCGTGGGTGTCGGCGGATACGTTCCACATCGTCGTCGGCTCGGCGGCGCAGCGGTACGCGGCGCAGATGGCCACGCGTCTCGCGGGCAATGGCGGCGGCGCAGCGCCGATGCCGGCCTGATGCGCGTGATGAGTTAAGCGGTTGTTCATGGAAACGGCGCCTTCGGGCGCCGTTTTTATTTCCGGCGCGCGTGCTCAGGCAAACAAAAACCCCGCTGTCTTTCGACAACGGGGTTCGAACACACTGGCGACCGTTTCGCCGCGGCGTTACGCGTAATCGTGCAGCGCGGTACGCATCTTCTTCATCGCGCTCGCCTCGATCTGGCGAATGCGCTCCGCCGACACGCCGAACTCGTCGGCCAGTTCGTGCAGCGTCTTGCCGCCCGATCCGTCGTCCTGCACGTCAAGCCAGCGCGCCTTGATAATGCGGCGGCTGCGTTCGTCGAGCGATTCCAGTGCCGTCGAAAGGCCGTCGCTTTGCAGCTTGTCGAACTGGCGCGAGGCGATCACGTTCGTCGGCTCGTTATGCGAGTCCGCCAGATAGGCGATCGGTGCGAACGCTTCCTCGCCGTCTTCCACCTGGCCTTCCAGCGCGATGTCGCCGCCCGACAGCCGCGTTTCCATCTCCGCGACTTCCTCGCGCTTCACATTCAGTTCGCTCGCCAAGCCCTCGATCTCGTCCGGCGTGAACGCCGCGTGACCGGTCTTGTGACTGCGCAGGTTGAAGAACAGTTTGCGCTGCGCCTTGGTCGTCGCGACCTTCACCATGCGCCAGTTGCGCAGGATGTACTCGTGAATCTCGGCCTTGATCCAGTGCATGGCGTACGACACGAGGCGCACGTTTTGCTCAGGGTCGAACCGCTTCACGGCCTTCATCAGACCGATATTGCCTTCCTGGATCAGGTCCGCATGCGGCAGGCCGTAGCCCAGATAGTTGCGGGCGATGGACACGACGAGACGCAGGTGCGACAGAACGAGCTGCCGCGCCGCGTTCAGGTTGCCGTGCTCGCGAAATTCGGTGGCGTACTGACGTTCCTCCGCCGGCGAAAGCATCGGAATACGGTTCACTGCTTGTATGTAGGAATCGATGTTGCCGATCTGGCCGGTCAGCATCGACGACTGTGCGTACGTCAGCGCGCCTGCCGAAGATGCCTTGGCAGGTGCCGAGCCTACAACATTCGGAAGGGTCATCGCATTGGTCACGCTCATAAGCTCCTTGTCAACAAACGCCTGCGGCCGCAAGGGCGGCGGCAGGCCAGTCACGATATTAGCACTCCGTTCATCTGAGTGCTAAGTGTTAGAGGGGAACGACGTGTGAGAGTTCCCACATAACTATCGATTTTGTGGGTCTGATAGGCGGCAAGACCTGAAGAACAAGCCGAAATTACCGGAGAAACGCGTTTGATCGAATGAATTACCGAAATCACAGGGGAAAGCAACGGATTATTCAATCAAACGGACGAGAAACGCTGGATTGTGCAAATATATGTCAGCGGAAATACAATGCGCCGACAACCGCTCGGCGGGACAACCACACCCTCATATGAGGCGCTCATGCAGAAAAACCAAGCTCTTTGGCGCAGTTTTTTGTCTCACGGCGCCATCGCTCTTTCGCTCGGTCTTGTTTCGGCGGTGGCGCATGCCGACCGTTTCGGTCTTCAGATAGCAGGCGGGGTCGCGAATCACGACTTCAAGAAAGCGGATCTCGGCGTGGTTTGGGATCCCGATCTGACATGGTGGGAAATCGGCGGCTTTCACTTCACGCTGCTCGGCGAAGGACACGTCGCCTACTGGCATACCAAGGAAAGCAACGCGGTAAATCCGAACATCTGGGAATTCGGCGTGACACCAGTGCTGCGTTTCGTGAAAAGCTCAGGCTATATTCGGCCGTTCTTCGAGGCGGGCGTCGGCGTGCGGCTGCTGTCGCACACGCGCATCACGGAAAACTTCACGGTGTCCACTGCGTTCCAGTTCGCCGATATGGTCGGCGTGGGTGCGATCTTCGGCGAGAAGCAGAACTACCAGGCCGGTTTTCGCTTCCAGCATCTTTCGAACGCGAGTATCAAAGAGCCGAATCCTGGTATAAATTTCAGCCAGCTATATCTGCAATACAACTTCTGACGGGGCCCCGGCGCATCGGTTCCCCGACACAAGGGGGACCGACAGATGCCGGCAAGAACCTTTGAGGCCATCCGCGGCCTAGAGCGCGACCGTTTCCGGGCGATGGTCGAGAGCGACGGTGCCGCGCTCGAGGCGCTGCTGGCCGAGAACGTCAGCTACGTCCACACCAACGGCAAGCGCGAGACGAAGCGTCAGTTCATCGACGCGATCACCGCCGGGCGCCGCCGCTATCGCCAGATCGAGATCCAGACGCAAGACGTGGTGTCCGCCGGCCCCGAGACCTGTCTCGTGTCGGGGCGCGCGCTGGTCGAGATGGAATCGAAGAACGGCGCGCTGCTCTTTCCCATTGCCTACACGGCGATTCACGTGCAGACCGGCGGCCAGTGGCAACTGCTCGCGCTTCAGGCGACGCGCGTGGCGCTGGAATAGCGCGCCGCCGCCGCATCGTCAGGCTTCGACCGCCTCGTCCTCTTGAATCTTCCGCGCGATTCCCTTTGAGCGATTCACCGCGCTCACGACTGCATCGACGACCGCGAGCGCTGGGTTCGCATGCACCGCGACGCCGAAGCGCATCGGTTCGTCGGCGACGCGGCAGCCCACGAAGACCACGGTCTCGCCGTTCGCCGTCACCGTCGATTCGAACCAGTTCGCGCTCGCGCCGACGTCCAGGCTCGATGCGACCGACTGCGCGTAATGCTCCTCGCTCGCGGCGCTCGAAGCGGGCGGCATCGCGATGTTTCGTCCGAAGACCGAAAGCGCCGCCGCGTCGACGCGCGAAACCGGCCCGCCCGCGTCGAAGTATTCGCGTTTGAAGAGGGCGCAGAGGGCTTCGCCGCTGATTTCCTCGCCCGATTCGTCCGCGACCGCCTGCACCGCATGACTGAACTCGATCTGCACGCGGCGCGGCGGCGTGAACCCCAGCCCGCGTTCGAGCAGATACGTCGCGCCGCCCTTGCCCGATTGGCTGTTCACGCGAATCACGGCGTCGTAGCTGCGGCCGAGATCGGCGGGATCGATCGGCAGATATGGCACTTCCCACGGCGTGCCGGGCACGCGCTGCGCGAAGCCCTTCCGGATGGCGTCCTGATGCGAACCGGAAAACGCGGTGAACACGAGATCGCCCGCGTACGGATGGCGCGGATGCACCGGAAGCTGATTGCAGCGTTCGACGACGCGCCGCACCGCGTCGATGTCCGAAAAGTCGAGACCGGGATCGACGCCCTGCGTGTAGAGATTGAGCGCGAGCGTGACGAGATCGACGTTGCCCGTGCGCTCGCCGTTGCCGAAAAGACAGCCTTCCACGCGATCCGCGCCCGCGAGCAGCGCGAGTTCCGCCGCCGCGACCGCCGTGCCGCGATCGTTGTGCGGATGCACCGAGAGCACGATGCTGTCGCGATAGCCCATGTTGCGGTCCATCCATTCGATCTGGTCGGCGAAGACATTCGGCGTGGCGGATTCCACCGTCGCCGGGAGATTGACGATCATCTTGTGATCTGGCGTCGGACGCCAGACTTGCGCGACCGCGTCGCACACTTCACGCGCGAATGGCAGTTCCGTCATGCTGAACGTCTCGGGCGAATACTGGTAGATCCAGTGCGTGTCCGGCCGCGCCGCCGCGCATTCCTTGATGATGCGCGTGCCAACGACGGCAAGCGCCTTCACGTCTTCCTTCGACTGATCGAACACGATCCGGCGAAACGACGGCGCGATCGCGTTATAGAGATGCACGATGACCTTGCTCGCGCCTTCGACCGCTTCGAACGTGCGCTCGATCAGCTCGCGCCGCGACTGCACGAGCACTTCGATGGTGACGTCGTCGGGAATGCGCTTCTCGTCGATCAGCTTGCGCACGAAGTCGAAATCCGTCTGCGACGCCGACGGAAAGCCCACCTCGATTTCCTTGAAACCCGTCGCCACCAGCATCTCGAAGAATTCGAGCTTCGCTGCGATGCCCATCGGTTCGATCAGCGACTGGTTGCCGTCGCGCAGATCGGTGCTCATCCAGATGGGCGCTTTCTCGATCGTGCGATTCGGCCAGCGTCGGCCATGAAGACGGACTTGCGGGAACGGGCGGTATTTCTCGGCGGGGCTCGGCATCATGATCGTCGATCTCTTTCAGGACGGTTTGCGTAGCGCCTGCGAGAGCGGCTGTCGCCGGCGGCTGGCCGGCTGTGGCGCGATGCACGAAAGGCCAGGCCGCGCGCACGGTCCCATTGCGCACCGGCGACGGCGACGCCTGTGACCAACGTGAACGTGCGCGAAGCAGCGTGCATGTGACCCTCGCGATTTCGTTTCGCGGGATGCGCGAACGAAACACTGACGACTACAAGGTGGTAAGGAAGGAACTGCGGGAACGGCTGGCAGGAGCGCGCGCCTGGCGACGCGCGTCGCTACGTCTGGCGACTTACGCTAGACGTAGCGATAGGGGCCGCGCTAGGCGGCCCGAAATAATTCGGAGGGAGGAGACTTGGGCGAAACGCATTTGCCTACTGTAAACCAGCGTTGAAGAACGTGTCAAATGCGGATTTTCCTATTGCGGCGGCGAAAGCGTTGGCTGGCTATAGCGGCCGGCGCACGACCTCGGCGATCAGTTCCACCTGTCGCGCGATGGCGGGCGGCACGGGCACGTCGCCCCGCATCACGTCTTCGATCCAGCGCGCGGTGGTCGCGGCATCCAGCGATTCGGGCAGCTCGACGGCGGGCGCATCCGCCTGCGAACGCTCGGCCGAGACGAGCGTCTCGGCGTGGCCGTCGTGGAACCAGTCGATCTGCACCTGGCGGCGCATGTCGGCGACCGCCTCGCCTTCGGTGCCGCGCGCGAGCAGCGCGCCGCCCTGCGCCGCCTCCGGATGTTCGGTGAAGAGCGTGGTCAGGCTGTCGCGATACTCCGGGTGCGTGTAGTTGACGAGCCGCAGGCCCGGCTCCGCGAACGGCTGAAGAATCTTGACGAGCGTATGCGTCGAATTGCGCACGCCCATCACGCGCCGAAGGTCCAGTAGCCGCGCGAGCTTCGGCGCAAGCGATGTTATCGGCGCGAACGCGAGGCGGCGCGAGGCGAGGCTGTCTTCGATCTCATCGGGCGACGCGGCGTGCGGAATACCCACTTCCGCGAAGATCGCGGCGCTCGTCACGCGGCCCGGATCGTCGACGACGCCATGCACCAGCACCGGCACGCCTTCGCGCGCGAGCAACAGCGCAAGAAGCGGCGTGAGGTTCGGCTGCTTGCGCGCGCCGTTGTAGCTCGGAATCGACACGGGCCGCGCGTGCTCGCGGCCTTCCTGCACGTGCAGCGGCTCGAACGAGCGATGCGCCGCCGCGAGCATCGCGGCGAGCTCGGCGGCAGTCTCGCCCTTCACGCGATACGCGAGCAGCACCGCGCCGAGTTCGAGGTCAGAGACGCGGCCATCGAGCATGGCTTCATAGAGCGAATAGGTATCGTCACGCGACAGCGCACGGGCGCCGTTCGGGCCGCGCCCGATTTCCTTGATATAGCGCGCGCAGGAGAAAGAAGGAGGTGGAGTGTCGGTCATCGGAAGCGTGCGCAAAGCGGGCGTTTCATTTCCGTGGTCCTGAGCGGCGCCGTCGCGGGTTGAGATGCGGTCATGACACTCAGTATCGCATTTAAGCGCCGCTTGCAAGTTCGGGGAAAGGCGTCCGATGAAATTTCGCGGCGGTCCGAAGGATTGCCGCAGGGCAGGCGAAAGCTCGCACGCCCGCGCCGGACAAGGCTCGCCACGATTCGCGCGGGCACGTTACACTCGCTTTTGCGGTCGGCTGCGAGCGCCCGATGCGTTCATAGCGTTCAATGCGTTCAATGCGCCGGCTATCGAATAACACCAAACAGGAGAGCGGGATGACTTACGTGTTTCCCCCGGCGCCGGCGACGGCCGTTCCGGTCGCGGGTTCGAACGAGCAATTTCCCGTGCGCCGCATTTACTGCGTCGGGCGCAACTACGAAGCGCATGCGCGGGAAATGGGCCACGATCCCGACCGCGAGCCGCCGTTCTTCTTCAGCAAGCCCGCCGATGCCGTGTTGTACGTCGCGCCGGGTTCCACCGGCGAATTTCCGTATCCGCCGCAGACCAAAAATCTGCACTTCGAAATGGAACTGGTCGCGGCCATCGGCAAGCAGGGCAAGGACATTCCCGCCGAAAAGGGTCTCGACTACGTGTACGGCTATGCGCTCGGCCTCGACATGACACGTCGCGACCTGCAAGCCGAAGCGAAGAAGCTCGGCCGTCCGTGGGATACCGCGAAGGGCTTCGATCATTCGGCGCCGCTCGGCCCGATTCATCCGGTGTCGACGGTCGGCCATCTGGAAAAGAGCGCGATCTGGCTCACCGTCAACGGTGAGGAAAAGCAGCGTTCGGACATTTCGCAACTGATCTGGTCGGTCGGCGAGACGGTGGCGTATCTGTCGACGCTCTTCGAGCTCTTCCCCGGCGATCTCATCTTCACCGGCACGCCCGAAGGCGTCGGCGCGGTCGTGAAGGGCGACTTGCTGAAGGGCGGCGTGGACGGCATCGGCGAATTCTCCGTGCGCGTGGTCTGAGGCGGCGTGCGGACAATGAAGCTCTACAGCTATTTTCGAAGCTCGGCGGCGTATCGCGTGCGGATCGCGCTGAATCTGAAGGGCCTCGACTACGAGTATGAGGCCGTTCATCTGCTGCGCGAGGGCGGCGTGCAATTGAAGCCCGACTATCGCGCGCTGAATCCGGACGGCATCGTGCCGACGCTGGTCGTTGACGGCGACGTGCTCACGCAATCGCTCGCGATCATCGAATATCTCGACGAGACGCATCCCGAGCCGCCGCTTTTGCCGCGCGGCGCGTCGGACCGCGCGTTCGTCCGGTCGGTGGCGTTGCAGGTCGCGTGCGAGATTCATCCGCTCGATAACCTGCGCGTGCTGAAGTACCTCAAGCATCAGGTGAAAGTGCCGGACGAGGCGAAGGACGCGTGGTACCGGCATTGGGTCGAGACGGGCTTCGAATCGCTCGAAAAGCGGCTCGCGGCGGATTCGCGCGTCGGCACGCTGACGTTCGGCGACACGCCGACCATCGCCGATCTCTGCATCGTGCCGCAGGTGTTCAACGCGCGGCGCTTCGGCATCGATCTCGCGCCTTATCCGACCATCGCGCGTATCGCCGATTCCGCGAACCAGATCGACGGCTTCATGCGCGCCGCCCCCGCGCAGCAGCCGGACGCCGAATGACGGCGGCCGTATCTGCGGGAGCCCTGTCGAGTTACTTGTCGGGTGCGGGACTGGGAGCGAGCCTGATCGTCGCGATCGGCGCGCAGAATGCGTTCGTGCTGCGGCAGGGGCTCAAGCGCCGCCACGTGGGCATCGTGGTGGCGATCTGCGCGTTTATCGACGTGATGTTGATCGCGCTCGGTGTCGGCGGGATGGGCGCGCTCATCGCGCGCGCGCCGTTTCTGCTCGACGTGATTCGTTGGGCGGGCGCGGTCTTCCTGTTCCTCTACGGGCTGCGTGCGTTCATCGCGGCGTGGCGCGGTCCCGGGCATCTGAACGCCTCCGACGGCGATTCGCAGACGGCGCTAGCGGCGGCGTCCACCGTGCTCGCGCTCTCGCTGCTGAATCCGCACGTTTATCTGGATACGGTCGTGCTGCTGGGCGGCATCGGCGCGCGGCACGCTTGGCCGGGCAACGCGTGGTTCGCGGCGGGCGCGATGTGCTCGTCGATCGTCTGGTTCACGGCGCTCGGCTATGGCGCGCGTCTCTTGGAGCCGTGGTTCGAGAAGGACGTGTCGTGGCGCGTGCTCGACGTGATCGTCGGCTGCGTCATGTGGTGGATCGCCGGGGCGCTGGTGTTTTCGCGCTGAGGAGTCCGGCTACGGGATGTGGCCAACGAACTGGTTCGATGAATCGCCCGGTTACACGAGCCGACTTAGCCGACGGTAAACGCTCCGCAGTATGTCGACCGTCTCATCGCCCATGAACACAACGGCTGACTCGCCGTTCCGCTCGGACGATGCGAAGAGCGGTTCAGCGTCCGCGACGGAAAGAAAAAGGGCGCCTCGCGAACGCCCTTTTTTCCTCGCAAAGATCAGCCGAGCAACGCGTCGGCGAATTCGTCCGCCTTGAACGGCTGCAAGTCCTCGACTTTCTCGCCCACGCCGATGAAGTACACCGGAATCGGCCGCTGCCGCGCGATTGCCGCGAGAATGCCGCCTTTCGCCGTGCCGTCGAGTTTGGTGACGATCAGGCCGGTCAAGCCGAGCGCATCGTCGAACGCCTTCACTTGCGCGAGCGCGTTCTGACCCGTGTTTGCGTCGATCACGAGCAGCACTTCGTGCGGCGCGTCCGGCATGGCTTTCGCGATCACGCGGCGCACCTTGCGCAGTTCTTCCATCAGATGCAGCTGCGTCGGCAGACGGCCGGCCGTGTCGGCCATCATCACGTCGATCTTGCGGGCGCGCGCCGCGCCGACCGCGTCGAAAATGACGGCGGCCGCATCGCCGCTTTCCTGCGCGATCACCGTCACGTTGTTGCGCTCGCCCCAGACGGTGAGCTGTTCGCGGGCGGCGGCGCGGAACGTGTCGCCGGCAGCAAGCAGCACCGACTGGTTGAAGCTCTGCAGATGCTTCGCCAGCTTGCCGATGCTCGTCGTCTTGCCGACGCCGTTCACGCCCGCGATCATCATCACGAGCGGCTGAGCGCGGCCGAGCATCAGCGACTTCTCGAGCGGACGCAGCAAATCGACGAGCAGGGTACGCAACGCAGCCTTCACCTGTGAAGCGTCCGTCAGCCGGTCGGCGCGTACCTTCTCGCGCAGCGATTCGAGCAGGAATTCGGTCGCGTCGACGCCCGCGTCGGACATGAGCAGCGCGGTTTCGAGTTCTTCGTACAGGTCTTCGTCGATCTTCGCGCCGACGAAGATGCCGGTCAGGCTGGAACTCGTCTTCGAAAGACCGTTCCTTAGCCGCGAGAGCCACGACTTCTTCGCGGCGGCGTCGGGTTCGGGCGGCGGCAGGACTTCTTCGCTCGCCTCGTCGGTTTCCGGCGCGCGGAGCCACTGCGATTGCGTGCGGCCTTGCCAATACGGCTTGGCTTCCTCACTCGCCGCGGGCTGCGCGGGCGCGTGCGGCTGTTCGGGCTCCGGTTCCTGCTCCGGTTCCGCAGACGGCGCTTCGGACGGAATCGCAGCGTCGACGGCGGGCTCGCGCTCCAGTTCGGCCTCGATGATGGGAGCGGACGCTTCTTCGTCCTCGACGGCTTCGGGCGTGTCCTCGGCGGATGGGTCGAGCGGCGCGTCAGCCGGCTTTTTGAATCGTTTGAAGAAGCTGAACATGATCTCGGACGATGATGCGCGCGTCTTTCGACGGCCGGCGCGCTCGAAGAAGAACGCCGCGCGATGGCCCGCGCAGGAAGAAGTAAGCCGCGTATTTTATCAGGCGTGGCCTGATGCGCTTGTGCGCCAGCCGCCTGTGGTAACGTTGGCTCTCATTACACGCGCCGCTCATTCGAAGCGCGCGCGTCCGATTCCAACGCTCCTTTTATGCCCCGTTCCTCCGCATCACGCCCGGCCGCTTCGGCCACCTCTCGCCGCGCGCCTTCGCACAGCGGCAAGCCGCATACCATCCGCATCATCGGCGGCAACTGGAAGCGCACGCCGCTGCCCGTGCTCGATCTCGAAGGTCTGCGTCCCACGCCGGATCGCGTGCGCGAGACGCTTTTCAACTGGCTCGGCCAGGATCTCGACGGGCAGCGTTGTCTCGACCTGTTCGCCGGGAGTGGCGCGCTCGGATTCGAAGCCGCGTCGCGTGGTGCGTCGCGCGTGCTGATGGTCGAGCGCAGCGCGCGCGCCGCCGCGCAACTTCGCGCAAATCAGGACCGGCTCGCCGCGCGCAACATCGAAATCGCCGAAGCGGATGCGCTCCGGCTCGCCGCTGGCCTCGCACCCGGATCGTTCGACGTGATCTTTCTCGATCCTCCGTTCGGCGATCAGGCGCTGCTCGCGCGCGCGCTCGAACTCGCGGCGCCGCTCGCCGCGCCGGATGGCGCCATTTACGTCGAATGCGGCGAGCCGCTGGAGCCCGCCGCCATCGAAGCGTTAGCGGGCTGGATCGTGGCGCGGGAAGGCAAGGCGGGCGCCGTTCGGTATCATTTGCTGCGCCGCCAAAATGAGGAATAATGCGCCTGCCGCATCCGGGCGCCGAGGCGTATCGGAAGGGGTATCGAGCGGAAATGGCGGTCGCGCCCACGCGGCCCGAAGTCAATAAAAGAGGAGAAGCTCATGGTTGTCGCCGTGTACCCGGGAACATTCGACCCGCTGACGCGCGGGCATGAAGACATCGTGCGGCGCGCATCGAGCATTTTCGATACGCTGGTCGTGGGCGTGGCCGACAGCCGCGCGAAGAAGCCGTTTTTCACGCTGCAAGAGCGGCTCGATATCGCGCATGACGTCCTCGGGCATTATCCGAACGTACAGGTGAGCAGCTTCACCGGGCTACTGAAGGACTTCGTGCGCAAGAACAATGCGCGCGTGATCGTGCGCGGTTTGCGCGCCGTGTCGGACTTCGAATACGAGTTTCAGATGGCCGGCATGAACCGCTATCTGTTGCCCGACGTCGAGACCATGTTCATGACGCCGTCCGATCAGTACCAGTTCATCTCCGGCACCATCGTGCGCGAGATCGCGCAACTCGGCGGCGACGTCAGCAAGTTCGTGTTTCCTTCGGTCGAGAAGCGGCTGATCGACAAGGTCGCGGGCGCGCCTCAAAAGGATGCCGCCGCGCCGTGAGCGCAAGTGCGGGCCGGTTACTTCGGCGCGCTGTCCTTGTTCGCTGCCTTGACGAAGGCTTCAGCGAGCTTGTCGAAATGGCGTAGCGCGCCGGGCGTCAGCTCGATCTGCTTGCGGCGCGCGTCTTCGGTATCGGTCAGGACGATCCAGCCTTTCTCGCGCATCGACGTGATGCGCGCGTGCAGCGTCGCGGGCGATCCGAACTGGTGTTGCGCCATCATGTCTCGCACGGAGAGCCGCTCTTTTTGCTGGCTCATGCGCGCGACGAAGTCGAGGATGCGCTCTTCCAGCGGATCGAGCGCGGGCAGGCCGCGCAGCGCCTCGGCAAGCTGAAGGAATCGGAGATAGATATCGGCAGGGCGGGTCATGCCTGTGCATCGTCCAGTGTGACGGCTCGCTCGGGATCAACCGCGTGAGCTAAGATGCAACCCGATAACAACGGGTGGCGGCCATTTTACTCCCATGTCCAATCTGCGCTTGCACGTCGTCTCCGTGATCGGCACTGCGGCCGTGTTCGTGCTGTCTCTATGGCTCAACGAACGCGTCTTCGCGCACACCGAGTTCGTCCGGGGCGTCAACTGGATCTATCTGCCGTCGGGCGTCAGGCTGCTGAGCACGCTGCTCCTCGGCAGCGACGGCGCGCTCGGCTTGCTGATCGCGAGCTGGCTCGTCGACTTCTTCTACTTCTTTCCGCACGACCCGGTGCGCTCGTTCGCCGGCGGCATCATCGCGACGGTGGCGCCTTATGCGGTGTATCGGCTCGCGAGAGAGTGGTACGGGCTCAAGGCGTCCTTGGCGAATCTCACCGCGAACCGTCTGCTGATCCTCGCGCTCGCGTATTCCATCGCGAATCCGCTTCTGCATCACATCTGGTTCGCGCTGCGAGGGGACACGCAGAATATCGTCGAGCGATTCTTCGTGATGGTCGCAGGCGATCTCGCTGGCGCGTTGATCGTGCTGTACGCGGCAAAAGCGTTACTGGCCATGCTATTCAGAAACGGCGTGCCTCGCGGCGGACGGCTCGAAGAATAGTGCGCGTCGCCGTTATCCCGCGTGATGCATGAACGCGCTCGGGTACAAGAGAGACAGCGCGATGACCACGACGCAAAACACCCAGCAGACGAGATAGAGCGTGCTGCCCAACGCCGTGAGCGTGCGTTTGCGATTCGACAACGTGATGACGGTGAAGAGTCTCACTCCCGGCTGGCGGCATGTCACGCAGACCAGAAGCAGCGAAAAGCACCCAACCAGGCCGGGAAGCGCAAGCATAAGTCGCTCAAACAGTGATGAAATTCCGCTGACATCGATATAAAAACTATATCGAAAGGGTCGCGCGACGGGCACGCATTGTTCATTGCTGGTTTACGGCAATACTTGGTGGAAATTCAGCGCCTGGCGCGATATCGTCGGCGGCGCACGTCGGCAATCGGCGCGCCGCGGAGCTATAATCGCTTGTTTTTTAACGAAAAGCGGGCTGCGACATGTCCCTGATCATCACCGACGAGTGCATCAACTGCGACGTCTGCGAGCCCGAGTGCCCCAATGACGCCATTTCGATGGGTACGGACATCTACGTGATCGATCCGAACAAGTGCACGGAATGCGTCGGCCATTTCGATGAACCGCAATGCCAGCAGGTCTGCCCGGTCGAGTGCATTCCGCGCGATCCGGCGCACGTCGAAACGCCGGAGCAATTGCTGACGAAGTATCACGCGTTGATGGCGGCAAAGGGCCGATAACCCTAACCGTCGATCAGTTCTCCGAGCGACGCCGTAAGCGCATCACATTCCGCGTCCGTGCCAATGGAAATGCGCAGATGCTGGTCGATGCGCGGCAGCCTGAAATGCCGCACGAAAATCTCGCGTTGCCGAAGTGCGGCGGCGAGCGCGGCGGCATCATGAGCCGGATGCTTCGCGAACACGAAGTTGGCTGCCGACGGCACCACGTCGAATCCCATGCTTTTCAACTGCGCGTTCAGCTTTTCGCGGCTCGCCACGACCTTCGCGCAGCATTCTTCGAACCACGCGCGGTCTTCGTATGACGCGAGCGCCGCCGCTTGTGCAAGCCGGTCGAGCGGATACGAGTTGAAACTGTCCTTCACGCGCGTCAGCCCTTCGATCAACGCCGCATCGCCGAACGCGAAGCCGACGCGCATGCCCGCGAGCGAGCGCGCCTTCGACGTCGTCTGCACCACGAGCAGATTCGGATAAGCGTCGATGAGACCCACGGCCGATTGCGCGCCGAAATCGACATACGCCTCATCGATGATGACCGGCACGTCCGCATTCGCCTTCAACAACGCTTCGATGTCCGCGAGCGGCAGGGCGCGGCCGGTCGGCGCGTTCGGATTCGGCAGCAGCACGCCGCCGTTCGGCGCGCGATAGGCGTCGATATCGATCGCGAAATCGGCATCCAGCGGAACCGTTTCGTACGCGACGCCGTAGAGCTGCGCGTAGACCGGGTAGAAGCTGTATGTGATATCCGGGAAACGGATGGGCATGTCGCGCTTGAGCAGCGCCTGAAAGGCGTGCGCGAGGACTTCGTCCGAACCGTTACCCGCGAAAACCTGCTCGACGCGCACGCCGTGATGCGCCGCCACCGCCTCGCGCAGCGCGCGGGCCGTCGGGTCCGGATACTTGCGCAGCGATGCGCCATCGTCGCCGAGTTCGCGGCGGATCGCTTCCACCACGCGCGGCGAAGGCGGATACGGATTCTCGTTCGTGTTCAGCTTGATCGGATGCGTCAGCGCGGGTTGCTCGCCCGGCACATACGGCGTCAGACGATGAACGATATCGCTCCAGAAACGGCTCACGGCGGGCTCCAGATTTCGTGGTCAGGGATTGCGGTGCAGGTTCATCATCGCGCGTTCAGCTTCGCCCGCGACGACGAAAGGCATGACGGCGAGCGCGCGTTCGATCGACTGCTCGATGACGTCCTGCTCCTCGCGTCGCGGCGGCTTGAGCACGAAATTGGCGACGTCGGGCTTCGCGCCCGCCCGCGCGCCATCGGGAATCAGATCGCGTGGATGCCCGATGCCGATGCGCAAGCGCCAATACTGCTGCGACGACAGATGCGCCGAGATGTCCTTCAGCCCGTTGTGGCCACCGCTGCCGCCGCCGAGCTTCATCTTGACGGTGCCGGGCGGAAGGTCGAGCTCGTCGTGCGCCACGAGAATCTCGTCGGGCAGGATCTTGAAGAACTGCGCGACCGCGACAACCGACTGGCCGGAGCGGTTCATGAACGTCTGCGGTTCGAGAAGATGAATCTCGTGGCCATGCAGACGCCCTTTGCCGTAGTGGCCGTGAAAACGCCGTTCGTCGCGCAATGTCGCGCCGGCATCGCGCGCCAGTTGATCGACGAACCAGAAGCCCGCGTTATGGCGCGTCGCCGTATATTCGGCGCCGGGATTGCCGAGGCCAACGATCAGCTTGATCATGTCGAATCGTCGCGAGCCGCAGCCCGCGTGTTGTCATGCGAAAAAAAACCCGCCGGGGCTTGCACACCGGCGGGTCACGTCGACCGTTCTGTGAACGGATCGAGAGGATACTGCAGCGCCGTTAGGCACCCTAGGCAGCTTAGGCAGCTTAGGCAGCTTAGGCAGCTTAGGCAGCTCAGGCAGCCGGCGTTTCGCCTTCCGCTGCGTCGCCTGCCGCGTCGGACTGCTTCGCAGCCGGCACGGTTGCCGATGCCACCACCGGGTTTTCCGCCTCGACGTGCGCGGTCAGCGCGACGCCCTTCGGCAGCGGAATGTCCTTCGCGTGCATCGTCTGGCCGGCTTCGATCTTCGCCAGATCGATTTCGAGGAATTCCGGCAGGTCGCCCGGCAGGCATTCCACTTCCAGTTCGGTGACGACGTGCGAGATCACGGCGCCCGACAGCTTCACGGCCGGATTCGATTCCTGATTCATGAAGTGCAGCGGCACCTTGGTGTGCAGCTTCTTCGTCGCATCGACGCGCTGGAAATCCACGTGCAGCACCAGTTGCTTGAACGGGTGATATTGCACGTCGCGCAGCAGCACTTGTTGCGAGTTGCCAGCGACTTCCAGGTCGAGAATCGACGAATGGAACACTTCCTTCTTCAGGGCGTGCCACAGGGCGTTGTGGTCGAGTTCGACCAGTTGAACGTCCGCAGCACCGCCATACACGATACCCGGGGTCTTGCCCGAGTTACGCAGGCGGCGGCTCGCACCCGTACCTTGCTTGCTACGCTCGAAAGCGACGACTTTCATTTGAAACTCCTATAACTGCCCGCGACCAGGCAGGGAAACCGGGATCATCAAAAGCGACGATCCCATGACAAACGGCGCGAACCTTCGTACGTTCGCGCCGATCATGCAAGAACGCGAAGCGTGAGCCTCGCGTGTGTTGCCAATGCTTTAGCCTTCGGCGAAGAGTGACATCACCGAGTCGCCGCGCCGGATGCGCGAGAACGTCTCCGCGAGGAGACCTGCGCTCGACAGCGGACGAATCTTCGAACATGCCAGCGATTCGGCCGACAGCGGAATGGTGTCCGTGACGACGAGCTCGTCCAGTTGCGACGCCGAAAGGCGCTCCGCCGCGCCGCCCGATAGCACCGGGTGCGTCGCGTAGGCGAAGACCTGCTTCGCGCCGCGATCCTTCAGCACTTGCGCAGCCTTGCACAGCGTGCCGGCGGTATCGACCATGTCGTCCATGATGACGCACGTGCGGCCTTCGACTTCACCGATGACATTCATCACCTCGGCGACGTTCGCCTTCGGACGACGCTTGTCGATGATCGCCAGATCGGTGTTCATCTGCTTGGCGAGTGCGCGAGCGCGCACGACGCCGCCGACGTCCGGCGACACGATCAGCAGATGATCATGGTTCTGCTTGCGCAGATCGCCGAGCAGAACGGGCGTGGCGTAGATGTTGTCGACGGGGATGTCGAAGAAACCTTGAATCTGGTCGGCGTGAAGGTCCATGGTGATCACGCGATCGACGCCGGCAATTTCCAGCATGTTCGCGACGACCTTCGCCGAGATAGCGACGCGCGCGGAACGCGGACGGCGGTCCTGACGCGCATAGCCGAAGTAGGGGATGGCTGCGGTGATCCGGCCTGCGGATGCGCGCTTGAGCGCATCGACCATGATCATGAGTTCCATCAGGTTATCGTTCGTCGGTGCACACGTGGACTGAAGAACGAAGACGTCTTTGCCCCGAACGTTTTCCTGGATCTCGACCATGATTTCGCCGTCGGAGAAACGGCTGACCATCGCTTTGCCGAGAGGAATTCCAAGAATTTTGACGACTTCCTGAGCAAGCGCGGGATTCGCGTTGCCAGTAAAAACCATCAGGCCGTCACTGCTCATCGTGCACCTGTCTGCGGCTGGAGGCGTGAGGAAAACGCGAGAAAAGAATGGCAGGGGAGGAAGGACTCGAACCCTCGCATGCCGGAATCAAAATCCGGTGCCTTGACCAACTTGGCGACTCCCCTACACTTAACCTTGAATCTTGCCGGGAAGTGTAGGACATACCCGACAAAACTAAATCTATGACGCGAAAGCGAAGAGAGGATGAGAATCCAGACTGCTTGTCACCACACTGCTCCAGCTTGCCGGTAGCTTGGCTTGCGCCAACTCCGCTTCGGCCTGGCTGGGGAAAGCGGCAAACACACTTGCTCCAGATCCGGTCATTCGCGCCGGTGCGAGATTGGAAAACCACTCGAGCACCTTTGCAACTTCCGCGTACTTTCCTGCAACTACAGCCTGCATGTCGTTCCGACCGAAGCTGTCTGGCCAGTTAGTGTCTGACCTTTGCTGTGCAAGAAAGTCCATTATTGTGGCGACTTTCGTATTCCGTGTCAAGCTTTTCTCGGAAAAAATCGCCGCGGTCGGAACGTGTACATCGGGTGTGACAACCAGGAAGAAACGTTTCGGCAGTTCCACCGCCTGCAGCGCCTCGCCCACACCTTCCGCAAATGCATTTTGCCCGAAGACAAAAAACGGCACGTCCGCGCCGAGTTGCAGGGCGAGATTCTGCAGAGTTCCACGCGAAAGGTCAACTCCCCAGAGACGATTCAGCGCCAAAAGAGTCGTCGCCGCGTCGGAACTGCCTCCGCCCAGGCCCGCGCCCATCGGCAGACGCTTGTCGATCTCGATCTCGACGCCAAAGCGGCTGCCCGTGTGCTTCTGGAGCAACCGCGCGGCCCGCACGACGAGATCATCGTCCTCGGCCACGCCGGGCACGTCTGTCTTGCGCGTGACCACGGCATCTTCGCGGCGCGTGAAGTGCAGCACGTCGCCCCAGTCGAGCAACTGGAAGACGGTTTGCAACGCGTGATAGCCATCCGGGCGACGGCCCGTGATGTGGAGGAACAGATTCAGCTTCGCGGGCGCGAGGCAATCGCGCATCGAATCATTGATTGAAGACATGCGGCAGGCGAGAAAGCGTTACTGGTCGATGACGAGCTTGATGTCGAGCGGCGGCTCGCTGCGCGCGAGATTGACGCGCTTGACGCCGGTCGCAGGCGGTTCGGCATAGGCCAGATAGTCGATCGTCCAGCCGTCCTGCTTGATCTCCTTGGGACGGCCGTTATCCGATTCGGGGTCGAGCGTCGTCTGCGCGCGCGAACTGGGCGCCGCCGACGGCTGCAGCCAGTAGCGCAAGCCTTCGACGGGAAGCGCGAAGCCGAGCGCGTTTTGCATCAAATCGGAGACGTTGTCCGCGTTGAGGGGCTGCCGGTTCGGCAGTTCGAGCGTCGCGAGAGAAGGCGACGACGTGACGATCGCCATGGTCTGCCCGAGCGGATTGCGCAACTGAAGCGTGACCGTATCGCCGGTTTCCTGCCAGTCGAAGTTGCCATAGGCGTTGCGCTGCACGCCGTTCTGATCGTTGTACTGCACCGCGAAGCGCCCGTGATACATGCGGCTCGTCTGCGTGGCAAGCGATGTCGAGGCTTCCGATGTGGTCGGCAGGCGCGGCTGAAGCGCACAGCCGGAGAGAACGAGCGCGGCAGCCGCCGCGAATCCGAGCGCGCAGCGTCGAACCCCGATCCCCTTCGCGCCGACGAAGAAGTCAAGTGCCATCAAAGATCGTTTACCTGAAGTCGTTTTAGCGTTTTGACGAGCGTGTCGTTGCCCGGTTCGAGCTTCTGCGCCTGCCGCCAAGTGGCGCGCGCCTGATCCTGCTGACCGGACTTCCACTGCACTTCGCCGAGATGCGCGCCGATTTCGGCATTCGGCTGAAGGTCGTAAGCATTCTTGAGGATTTTCTCGGCTTCGGCTGCATTTCCCTGACGGAAGCGCGCCCAGCCGAGGCTGTCCATGATGAACGCGTCGTTCGGCGCAAGCGACACCGCCTTCTCGATCAGGTGCACCGCTTCGTCCAGCCGCACATTGCGATCGACGAGCGAATAGCCGAGCGCGTTATACGCCTGCGGATTGTTCGGCTGCGTGCGCATCAGCGTGCGCAGTTGCGTTTCCATCACGTCGTAGTGGCCGTTCTTTTCGGCGGCCATCGCGTAGTCGTACACGAGGTCGGGATCGTCGGGGAAAGCGGCGACCGCTTTCGCCAGATTATCTTCGGCTTCCGTGTAGCGATGCGCTTCGAAAAGAATCGCCGAGTCGGTGCGCGCGAGCAGCGCGAGATCGCGCGGATCGGAGCTTTGCAGACTGTTGATGAGCGCGCGGGCGTCATCCACCTTGCCTTGCTTGGCGAGCAGTTGCGCACGCGTGATCTGCGCGGGCAAATACTGCTGGCTCGTGCGCGGAATCTTGTCGAGCCATTGCGCGGCGGCCGCTTCGTCTTTCTGCTCCAGCGCGAGCTGCGCAAGATAGATGTAAGCCTGCCCCGGGTCCGCGCCCGGCGTGCTCTCCGCGGCCTTCGCGTACTGGTTCAGGTAGTCCTTCGCCTTGTCGAACTGCTTCTTCTGGATGTCGATGAGCGCGAGCGCCATCAATGGCGTCAAGTCCTTCGAGTCGTTCTTACGCATGATCTCGAACTGCTTTTGCGCGTCGTCGAGCCGGTCGGACGACAGGTACAGTTGCGCGAGCGCGAGCCGCGCATCATGCGACTTCGGGTTCTTGTCCAGATACTTCTCGAACGAAGCGATGCCTTCCGCGCGCTCCTGCGGTCCCATGCGCGCGAGCGTCAACGCAGCCGGCAGGTAGTCGGGCCGCAATTGCAGCGCCTTTTCGAGCGATGCCTTCGCGCCCGGCTGGTCGTCCGCGAGCAATTGCTGCCGCGCGAGCGCGAGTTGCGCCTCCGGGCGATCCTGGTCGTTCGCGATGAGATCCTTCAGCACGTTGAGCCCGCCGACGCGGTTCGGACCGCGCGCGAGCAGCGATTGCAGCGAAAGAAGCGCCTCACCGCGCTGCTCGGGCGGCACCTTCGCGAGTTCGCGCGCGAGCGTGGGCTTGGCGTCGTCGGGCTTGCCCGACACGATCATGAGCGATGCGCTCAACTGCGCCGCGCGCTCCGAATGCGGCGCGAACTGCTCCCACAACTGGGCCGACGTCAGCGCGTCGTTCGGGCTTTGCGCCGCGATGGCGATTTCGGTCGCGCGCTGAGCGAAGCGCGGATCGTGCGTGTCGCGGGCGAGCGAGAGATACGTCTGAAAAGCGGGCGCGGCTTGTCCGCGCTGGAGTGCGACTTCGGCAGCCAGCACCTGAAACACGATCTGGCTCGACATCGCCACGTTCGGCAGGTCTTGCTGCTCCGCGCCGCTGACCGGCGCGGTCAGCGCGTCGGCGGCGGTCTGGGCAGCGGAATCGTCGTCGCTCGGAACGGGTGTCGCGTTAGGCGACTGTGCGTGCGCGGGCGCAAACGCCAGCGCGGCGAGTGCCAGCGCCACCGCGCGGGCGGCGCGCGACATTGGCATCGCGAACGATTGCGTCAAGCCGGCCTGACGCTTCGCAAACAGCTTCATGACGAACGAGTTCATGGAAATCCAGACGATGTTTCGGTCGATTGTAACGCGGTCGCTAAAATACCGGCACAACCGCTGAAGCAAGTCTCTCTCCAGAAAATGCCCGAACTTCCGGAAGTCGAAGTCACCCGCCGGGGAATCGAACCCTACGTCGCGGGAAGGCGCGTCGAGCATGTCGACGTACGCACGCCGGCGCTGCGCTGGCCCATCCCGAAGCATCTCGCGAAGACGCTCGGGCATCTGAAAATCGAGAAGGTCGAGCGGCGCGGCAAGTATCTGTTGTTCGAAACCGCCGAAGGCTGGCTGATCGTCCATCTCGGAATGACCGGGACGCTGCGCGTGCTGCGCAACGTGCCGCGGCCGCCGGACGCCGCGAAGCACGATCACGTCGATCTTGTCTTCGACGACTTCATCCTGCGTTTTCGCGATCCGCGCCGCTTCGGCGCGATGCTCTGGCATCCGCGCGAAGACGGCGACGTGCTCGCTCATCCGCTGCTCGCGAATCTTGGCGTGGAGCCGTTCTCGCCGGAGTTCTCGGGCGCGCTGCTGTTTCGCGAGACACGCGGGCGGAAGGTGTCGGTGAAGCAGGCGCTGCTCGCGGGCGGTATCGTCGTGGGCGTCGGGAACATTTATGCGTCGGAGAGCCTCTTTCGCGCGGGCATCCGGCCGACGACCGCCGCCGGCCGCATTTCGCTCGTGCGCTATGACCTGCTCGCGGACGCGGTGCGCGTGACGCTCGCGGCGGCCATCGACAAAGGCGGCAGCACGCTGCGCGATTTCGTCGGCAGCAATGGCGAATCCGGCTACTTCCAGCTCGACTACTTCGTCTATGATCGCGCCGGTCTGGCCTGCCACGTCTGCGGCACGGCGATCCGCCAGATCGTCCAGGGTCAGCGTTCGACTTACTTTTGCCCGCGCTGCCAACGCTAATTCCGATGCTCGCACTTACCGACTTCTCCGCGCGCCTGATCGCGTGGCAACGCATTCATGGCCGCCACGATCTGCCTTGGCAGAACACGCGCGACGCGTACCGCATCTGGCTTTCGGAAATCATGCTGCAGCAGACGCAGGTAACGACCGTCATTCCGTACTACGCGCGCTTTCTCGACCGCTTTCCGACCGTGACTGCGCTCGCGGACGCGCCCATCGATGACGTGATGGCGCTGTGGGCCGGCCTGGGCTATTACTCGCGCGCCCGCAATTTGCATCGCTGCGCGCAAGTCGTGGCGCACGAGCATGGCGGCGCGTTTCCGCAGACCGTCGATGAACTCGCGGCGTTGCCCGGCATCGGCCGATCGACGGCGGCGGCAATCGCGTCGTTCGCGTTCGGCGCGCGCGCGACGATTCTCGACGGCAACGTGAAGCGCGTGCTTGCCCGCGTGTTCGGCGTGGAAGGCTTTCCGGGGGAGAAGCGCGTCGAAAACGCGATGTGGACGCTGGCTGAATCGCTGTTGCCCGCCGCCGCCGAAAAAGACGATGTCACCGCGTACACGCAAGGGCTGATGGACCTTGGCGCAACGCTTTGCGTGCGCGGCAAGCCGGACTGCGTGCGGTGTCCGTTCGCATCCGATTGCGTCGCGAATGTCAAAGGGCGGCAGCGCGAACTGCCGGCGGCGCGCCCGAAAAAGACGGTGCCGACGCGCAAGACGTGGATGCTGGTGCTGAAAGACGGCGATTCGATCCTGCTGGAGAAGCGCCCGCCGACGGGCATCTGGGGCGGCCTGTGGAGCCTGCCCGAAGCGGCCGACGAGGCGGCGCTCGCGGTCGTCGCGCACGACAACGGCTGCGACGCGGACTTGCAGCGTCTCGCGCCGTTCTCGCACACCTTCACGCACTTCAAGCTGGATATCGAGCCGCGCCTCGGCGAAATGCACGCCGCGCCACCCGAGGCAACGGACGCGCGCACCGTCTGGGCGCCGCTTTCGCGCATCGATTCGTTCGGCGTGCCCGCGCCGGTGCGCAAGCTGCTCGACGCGCTGACCGGCACGCTGCTCTAAAGCAGTTGATGATGCTGCATGTAGTGGTGCACCACGTCGATGCGCGCGCCCGCGTCCAGCAGTTCCATCAGTTTTTGGCGTGAGCGCATGGGAATCGGCAGGATTTCGGAGAGCCGGTTCGACACCCACGTGGGATCGTCCAGCAGGAACGGCTCGACAAACGGCAGGTTCTCGGGCTCGCGCGTCTTGATCGCGTCGATGATCCGCTCCAGCACTTCCGCGCACGCGCCGAACTTGGCGAGCGTCTCGGCGCCTTGCAGCGGCCGGTCATCGCCATATAGCTCGGCTGTGCCGACGAGTAGATTGCTCGCCTCCACGCGATGCGAGAGCAGCCGGAAACGCTCGGTGCCGCGCGCCTGCACGAGCAGCAGCCCGAAGGTATCGACATCGCATTCGATGATTTCAGCGAGGCAGCCCACGCTCTCCGGCACCGACGGATCGCCGGGCGACGCGATCTCGTGCCCGCTCTTCAAGAGACACACGCCGAACGGCGTGTTTTCCCGCAGGCAGCCGCGCGCCATGTCGAGATAGCGCGCCTCGAAAATTTTGAGCGGCAAAAGCCCGCCGGGGAAAAGAACCGTGTGCAGCGGAAACAGCGGCAAGTCGGCCAGAACCGAAGCTTCACGACTCGCAGGATTCGCGGGATTCGAGGACATCGCACCCCTCCAGAGTGGACCGCCGCGCGGCGATCAGGTTCGCGTGGTGCTGGCGCTCTCATCCACGGGGATGGGCGCATCACGATGCCGCACGATCACGGTTGCCTCGTCGCGAAAGCGCGCGGCGAGCGCCTCCGCGATATACACCGAGCGATGCTGTCCACCCGTGCAGCCAATGGCGACGGTGAGATAGCTGCGGTTGTCGTCCCGAAAACGCGGCAGCCACTTGCCGACGAAGCCGCCGATATCGTCGATCATCTCGCCCACCATCGGCTGGGCCGAAAGGTAGTCGATGATCGGCTGATCGCAGCCGGTGTACGGGCGCAACTCACGGTCGTAGTACGGATTCGGCAGCGTGCGGACGTCGAAGACGAGATCGGCGTCGAGCGGCACGCCGCGCTTGAAGCCGAACGATTCGAACATCAGCGTGAGATCGGCGGCGTCGGTTTCGACGAAACGCCGCACCCATGCGCGCAGCACGTTCGCGCGCAGATTGCTCGTGTCGATCTGATGCCCGTATTCCGCGAGCCCCGCGACGAGTTCGCGCTCCCGCTCGATGGCTTCGGCGAGCGAGTTCAGGACGCCCACGCTCGCGTCATGCCCCGGCGGACCCGACAGCGGATGGCGGCGGCGCGTCTCGGAGAAGCGTTGAATGAGCGCCTGCGTGCTGGCGTTGAGAAACAGCACGCGTAAATCGTAGGCGCTCGTGAGGTTGTCGATGATCGAAGGAACTTCGTCGAGCGAAAGGCTCGAACGGGCGTCGATTGCGACGGCGAGACGCTTTTGCCCCTCGCTCGCGAGATACGCGGCGAGGTCGGGCAGAAAGCGCGGAGGCAGGTTGTCGACGCAGTAGTAGCCGCCGTCTTCGAGCGCGTTGAGCGCAACGGATTTGCCAGAGCCGGAAGTGCCGGTAATCAGGATGATACGCATGGAAGTGTGCTCGTTCGCTTCATCTTAGCACCTGCATATCGTCCGGACCGGGTGCCGGTTCCGTGAGAATGCGCGGGCTTCAGATGAGTTTGCCGGGAAACTGGCTGTCCGGGTCCTGCATGGCAAGCCGCTGACGGTCCATGAAATCGCGCAAGGTGTCGATGCCGCGCAATTGCAGGATGGTGTTGCGCACCGCCGCCTCGACCAGCACAGCAAGGTTGCGGCCTGCCGCGACCTGAATCGTCACTTTGCTGATCGGCAGACCGAGAACGTCGACGGTCTGGCTTTCGAGCGGCAGACGCTGGAATTCACCGTCGGGACGGCGCACGAGTTGCACGATGAGCTTCAGCTTCATCTTCCGGCGCACCGCGGTCTCGCCGAAGATGGTCTTGATATCGAGCAGGCCGAGGCCGCGCACTTCCAGCAGGTTTTGCAGAAGCGGCGGGCAGCGTCCTTCGACGAAATCTGGACCGAGACGCACGAAATCGACGGCGTCGTCGGCAACGAGTCCGTGGCCGCGGCTGATGAGTTCGAGACCGAGTTCGCTCTTGCCGAGTCCGGAGTCGCCGGTCAGCAGCACGCCCATGCCCAAAATGTCGATGAACACGCCGTGCAACGTGGCGCGCGGCGCGAGGATGCGCGACATGTACGCGCGCAGGCTGTCGATGACTGCCGCCGCCGACATGCGCGTGGTGAAAAGCGGCGTCGACGAGCGCGTGCAGCGAAGCACGAGTTCCGGCGGCGCGCCCACTTCGCCCGCCACGACCAGAAATGGCGGCTCCAGCGCGATCAACTCGGCCATGTGGCGCGAGCGGTCTTCGTCGGATTGACGCTGGTAGTAGTTGATTTCGGCGTCGCCGAGCACCTGAATGCGGTTCGGGTGAATCAGGTTCAAGTGGCCGACGAGGTCGGCGCTCGACGTTGCGTTCGCCACCGTTTCGCTCGAAAAGCCGCGTTCCCAGCCTTCGTGCCCGGTGAGCCAACTGAGCTTCAGCGCGGCGGCGTTGTCGTCGAAAATACTTTGGGCGTTGATGCTGGACGTATCCATGAGGCCGGAACTCCGTTGGAAGCCGGGAGCAGCCTTCGCGTGACGAAGCCGTGTGCTTCGATTCGCCGCATGGCGCTGCGTTTGACCGATTGTGCCGCAGAAGCACCGCGCACGCGAGGCGCGCTAAAGGCGCGCGAGCGGCGCGGCGCCTTGTCAGGAGCGGTTGCCCGCGTCTATGCGGCGGTCAGGGTTGCCATTGCGTGAGCACCTGATGCAGCGCCTCACGGTTCTCTTCCTTGTGCAGACGCTCGCGCGCTTCACTATCGGAGAGCAATTGCGCGATCTCCGAGAGAATTTCGAGATGCTGCTGCGTGGCCTGTTCGGGCACGAGCAGGAAGATGAGCAGCGAGACCGGCTGACCGTCCGGCGATTCGAAAGCGACCGGTTCGGCCAGGCGCACGAAGGCGGCGAGCGGCTGCTTCAGCCCCTTGATGCGGCCGTGCGGAATGGCGACGCCTTCGCCGAGCCCGGTCGACCCCAGGCGCTCGCGAGCAAACAGGTTGTCGGTGACGATGCTGCGGGCGATGCCGTTCTGGTTCTCGAAAATCAGGCCCGCTTGCTCGAAAACACGCTTCTTGCTGGTAACGGACAGTCCGAGAACCACGTTCTCGATGGGAAGAAATTTGGCTAAACGATTCATGTTGGCAGGCTGATGCGTGGCCTGATAGCTCCTCATCGTGGCTGCTGTCTGAAAGCGCTCACGGCGATGGTGATACGGAAGATGCGCTTACGGCGTTCCCTGCAGCGTTCCTGTACTGCGACCCCGATCATAACCGGCTCATTATAGAACAGGGGAAAGCGCGATGGTGCGGCGCGCCATTACGGTCGCCGCAGTCGAATGTGCAGTACAAAGTCCGGAAAATCAATGCGTTGTGCCACGCCGCCATGCACTATGCAACAAAAAGCCGCCAACAGGCGGCGTTTGTCCGAAGCGGGCGTTTCTCTGGCGCTTCTGTGACGTTTTGTTCGGCATTTGCTGAATTCGAGGAATGCCTCGAATCGCGCCCGCCGGTCGGCGGCGGGCTGCGCCGTTTCGCGTTCCTGCCGCTCAGGGCGAGGGCGCTTCCAGTCCGTGCGCTTCTTCGCGGTACTTCGCGGCTTCGTGGGCGTGACCCTGGATCTTGTCCTTGTGGCGGATCACCTGCCGGTCAAGCTTGTCGACCATCAGGTCGATGGCCGCGTACATATCAGCGTCACAACTCTCGATGAAAATGTCCTTGCCCTTCAGGTGCAGATTGATTTCCGCCTTGTTCCGCTTGTCCTTGTCCCTATGAGTGTCGACCGAGAGGACAACGTTGCCATCCATCACCTGATCAAAATGACGGAGCACTCTGTCCAGCTTCGTGATCACGAACTCGCGCAACGCAGGCGTCAATTCGAGGTGGTGTCCACTGATCTTCAGATTCATAGTTGCTCTCCAAGCTAAGGGCCGTTGAACCACGGCGGCTCGTCCGGTACCGGTCGGCTACGCGTCCCGCCGTGCACGATGTTTGTACGCGCAAGGAACGGGCCGCTTGGCCGGCACGTCCGCGCTGTCGCGATGCGGCCGGTAAATGTCCATCGCGGTATGCGATGAACCACAGAGACGGGTCAAAGAGACTTGCGCAGATTGACTGCGGGGATTTTGAGCGCCTCGCGGTATTTGGCGACGGTTCGCCGCGCAACAACGAAGCCTTGTTCCGCCAGCAGTTCGGCGATGCGGCTGTCTGAAAGAGGAGTTTTGGGGTCTTCCGCTCCTATCAGTTGCTTGATGAGGGCCCGGATCGCCGTGGACGATGCGGCGCCACCCGTGTCGGTGGAAACGTGCGATCCGAAGAAGTACTTAAATTCAAGCGTCCCGAATGGGGTGAGCATGTACTTCCCGGTGGTCACACGAGAAACCGTTGATTCGTGTAAACCCAGCGTATCAGCAATCTCCCGCAAAACCAAGGGCCGCATGGCGATTTCACCATGCGCAAAAAAGTTCTTCTGACGTTCGACAATCGCTTGTGCGACACGAAGAATCGTCTCGAAACGCTGCTGGATGTTCTTGATCAGCCAGCGTGCTTCCTGAAGCTGCTGACGCAGCGATCCGCTGCCCGGATCGCCACGGTTATTGCGCAGAATGTTCGCATACAGATGGTTGATCCGGAGCTTCGGCACGATCTCCGGGTTCAGCTCCGCCGTCCATCCGCTCGCGGACTTGCGCACCAGAATGTCCGGCACTACGTAATCTGCTTCGCTCTTGCCGTACGCGGCGCCCGGAAACGGCTCCAGCGACCGGATCAGCACATGCGCGTCCCGCAGCGCGTCGTCGCTTGCCTTCAGCTGCTTTCGCAGGCGCGTGAAGTCGCGCGCGGCGAGCAGTTCCAGATGATTCGTAACGATTTCCAGCGCAAGCGTGCGGGTGGGCGACGCATCGAGCCTCAGCAACTGGAGCTTGAGACACTCGGACGCCGACCGGCCGCCGACACCCGGCGGGTCGAAACTCTGGAGCAAGGCCAGTGCCGCGCTCAGTTCGTCAACATCGACTTCGAGTTCGTCCGGTAAATCCGCCTGGATTTCTTCGAGCGACGACGTGAGATAGCCGTCCTCGTCCAGCGATTCGATCAGGAACGTGATGAGCGCACGATCGCGCTGATTCGCCTGCGTCATGCGCAGTTGCGCGGTCAGATGATCGCGCAGCGTTGTCGTCGATTCGTGAATTTGCAGCGGCGGCAGGTCGTCGTCGTCGGACGCGTTGCTGGAGCGGCCGTAGTCTTCGAGATTCCAGTTGCTGGAGTCGGCGCCACCGTCCGAGGCCATGCCGTTGTATTCGTCCACGCCCTGCGGCTCGCTACTTTCCGAGCGTTCGGAACTCGACGAGCTCGATGCCGAGCCGTTGCTCATCATCGGTTCCGGGGCCGCGTTGCTCGCGCCGGCCGAGGCAATGAGCGAGCCGTCCGCGGCCACGCGCAGCGGGCTTGCGATCCAGTCGTCGTCGTTTTCGAGAAGCGGGTTCTGCGCGACGGCCATGGCCACTTCCTGCTGCAATTCGAGCGTCGACAACTGCAGCAGCCGGATGGACTGCTGCAGTTGCGGGGTGAGCGCAAGATGCTGCGATAGGCGAAGTTGGAGGCTGGCTTTCATGGCAAGGTTTTATTTCATTGTAGAGAGTTTGCCACGCGCGCGAAACCTCGCGGCCAATCGAAAAAAGCGTAGAAAAGCGCGTGCCGCCTCGAGGGCGGCACGTAAGTTTTGCTGTGTTCGCGCGGTGCGGTGCGGTAATTCATCGCATGCGCCGCCCGGGGTCGCGTCGGCGCTACATGCGGAAATGCTCGCCGAGATACACGCGCCGCACGTTCTCATTCTCGATGATCTCGCTCGGTGCGCCGGCTGCGAGCACGCTGCCGTCGCTGATGATGTACGCGTGATCGCAAATGCCGAGCGTCTCGCGCACGTTGTGGTCCGTGATCAGCACGCCGATGTTGCGCTGCTTCAGGAACTTCACGATCTTCTGAATCTCGAGCACGGCAATCGGATCGACGCCCGCGAAGGGTTCATCGAGCAGGATGAAGCTCGGGTTCGTCGCGAGCGCCCGCGCGATTTCGACGCGCCGCCGCTCGCCGCCCGATAGCGACAGCGCCGGATTCTCGCGCAGATGCGCGATTTGCAATTCGTCGAGCAGCGCCTCCGTGCGCTGGCGGATGGCGTCTTTCGACAGCCGCTTGCCGGAATCGTCCGTCTGGAGTTCCAGCACTGCGCGAATGTTCTGCTCGACGGTGAGCTTGCGGAACACCGACGCTTCCTGCGGCAAATACGACAGCCCGAGATGCGCGCGCTGATGAATCGGCAGCAGGCTGATGGAATTGCCGTCGAGGTCGATTTCGCCGGCGTCGAGCGGCACGAGGCCGACGATCATGTAGAACGACGTGGTCTTGCCCGCGCCGTTCGGCCCGAGCAGACCGACGACTTCGCCGCTCTTCACGTCGAGCGAGACGTCCTTCACGACGGTGCGCGATCCGTACCGCTTCTTCAGGTTGCGGACGACGAGCGAGCTCGACTTGCCGTCCGGCTTGCTTTGGGGCATGGCGGGCGCGTTCACTGCTGCGGCGTTCCTTGAATGGTGTTCGACGGCGCGAGCGTCGCGGGCGAGCCGTTGAGCGGCGCGGCACCGCCGGAGCGGGGCGCGAGCATGGCGCGAACGCGGCCGCTCGGATTGCCCGGGCTCGCCACATCCTTGCCCGCGCTCGCCGTGTAGAAGTCCTTCTGCCCGTCATACGTGATGACGCTGCCGCGCACTTCGTCCTGAACGGTCGTCAGACCTTGCAGGCGGCGCACCACGGCGCGCGTGGTGAGCTTCGTGAAGTCGTTCTTGCCGTCATAATCGATACGCACGGCATTGCCTTCGATGTACTCATCCACGCCGTCGCGCTTCTGGCGGAAGTACGAGAGATTGTTGCCGGTGGACGTGCCGGTCGCGTACTGATAGCCCTGCGGGTCTTGCGTGACATCCACGCGATCCGCCTTGATGACGATCGTGCCCTTGGTCGCGACGACGTGACCCGTGAAGACGTTCTTCTGGTTCAGGTCGTCGTAGGACATGTTGTCCGCTTCGATGTTGAGCGGCTTGTCGCGGTCGGCCTTTTCAGCGTGCGCGGCTGGCGCGAAGCCCGCGAGCGGAAGCGCGACGAGCGGCAACGCGACCACGGCGGCGGCAGCCAGCGCGGCCCGCATCACACGCCTCACGCGCGCGGTGGTGCGATGCGCGAACGTTGCGCCCGCGGGGCCGCCATCGGGACGAGGGAAGCTGTGGTTCATGCAGTCAAGATCAGGATGGAATCCCGGGTTCACTTGGAGGAGCCGCCATTGATATCCGTGGCCGCGATCGCGCCGCGCACGTTACCGAAGAGCTTCATTTCCCGGGTGACGTTGTTGTAGTTCATGCCGTTGGCGGTCATCACCGACGGACCGCGCTGAAGTTTAACCGGCTTTTCCGTTTCGATGACATCGTCGTTCACCAGCACGCGAAAATGCTGTGAATCCGCCTGCATCTGCGGATCGCCGAAGCCGGCCGCGCGCAGGATGCGGGCGTCGTCGTAGAGATCGACGATAGACACGTCACCGTTCACCGTGCCGCGCTGCGCCGTGGCGGTCACGGTCGGCTTCTGCGGCTGGAACATGCGAACGGCGGGCAGCGAGAGATCGCTGTTCTCGTCGTCCTCGTAATGAACCATGGACTTGGCCGTCAGACGATATTGCGTCGTCCCGGTGGCATCCAGTTCGGAGACGGAGAAATTGTCTGCGAAGTAGTCGGGCGTATGACGTTTCGGCTGCTCGGGCGCCTGCGGCGCGGAAGGCAGCGTCGCCTGCAACAGCCAGTACGTGATGCCCGCGAGCGCCGCCATGGCTAGAAGCGGCAATAGCGAGGCGAGGCGTCGGGTGGGCGGCATGGCATCAGTCTCCGAGCGCCGCCGCGAGCAGCGCGTCGTAGCGATTCTGCGCGCGCAGGATCGCATCGCAGACTTCGCGCACGGCGCCGTGGCCGCCGCGGGCTTCAGCGACCCAATGCACGCGCTCTTTCACTTCGGCATGGGCGTTCGCGGGCGCGGCGGTGAATCCGCAGCGGCGCATGACGGCGAGATCGGGCCAGTCGTCGCCCATGTAACCGCACGCGGCGGCGGAGATGCCCGTTGCGTCGAGCAATTGCGCAAGCGCGACCGTCTTGTCCGCGACGCCCTGATACAGATGCGTGATGCCCAGTTCCTTCGCCCGCGCCGCGACGATTCCGGACTGCCGGCCGGTGATGATCGCCGTCTGCACGCCGATACGTTCGAGCAGCTTGACGCCGTGGCCGTCGAGCGAGTTGAACGATTTCATGGTGTCGCCTTCGGCGCTGAAGTACAGGCTGCCGTCGGTGAAAACGCCGTCGACATCGAAAACCATCAGCTTGATGCCGCTCGCGCGCTCGGTGGGGAAAGGCTTTGGCGCCATCAGATTACCTTCTTGGAGAAGAGGTCGTGCATGTTCAGTGCGCCGATCAGCGTCGCGTCGGCGTCGACGACCAGCATCTGATTGATGCGATGGCGCTCCATCAGTTCCACGGCTTCGACCGCGAGATGGTCCGGACCGATGGTGCGCGGGTTCCGCGTCATCACGTCAGCGAGCTTGAGCGAGCGGAAATCGCCGTCGCGCTGAAGGATGCGGCGCAGGTCGCCGTCGGTGAAGATGCCTTCCACGTGACGATCGCCGTTGATGACCGCAGTCATGCCCATGCGCTTGGCGGTGATCTGGAAGAGCGCGTCGGAGACCGTTGCGTCGAGCGGCACGACGGGAACCTCGTCGCCCACGCGCATCACGTCGCGCACGTACGTGAGCAGACGCCGGCCGAGCGCGCCGCCGGGATGCGAGCGCGCGAAATCGTCAGGGCCGAAGCCGCGTGCGTCGAGCACCGCGACGGCGAGCGCGTCGCCGAGCGCGAGCGCCGCCGTCGTGCTGGCAGTCGGCGCGAGGTTCATCGGGCAGGCTTCTTTTTCGACGCGTGCGTTCAGGTGCATGTCCGCGAGTTGCGCGAGGCTCGACTCGGCGCGGCCTGTAATGGCGATGAGTTTCGCGCCGAGGCGCTTGATGAGCGGCAGAATGGCGACGAGTTCTTCGGTCTCGCCGGAGTTCGATAGCGCGATGAAAATGTCGTCGGCGGTGACCATGCCGAGATCGCCGTGGCTGGCTTCGGCCGGATGCACGAAAAACGCCGGCGTGCCGGTGGAGGCGAGCGTCGCGGCGAACTTGCGCGCGACGTGTCCGGACTTGCCGATACCCGATACGACCACGCGGCCGCGGCAGCCGAGCAGGACTTCGACTGCATTGGTGAAGTTGTCGTCGAGAAGGTCCGAGAGACCGCGAACCGCGTCCGCTTCGATCTGGATTACGCTGCGAGCCAGCGCCAGTGCCCGGTCGCCATTGATTTTCGCTATCATTCGCGGAGTATAGCAAAGGCGATTCTGCGCCGCGCCTTACGGTGCGCGGCGCGCCGCCGCTTATCCGCCCCCGCGAGCCCTGGCATCAGGGGCTTCCCACGACACCGAAAACGCCGCGCCGGCCCGTTCCGGCACGCTGACGAACGAGGACGCTGGACGGATGACTTCTCCGCTCGAAATGACGCTGTTGTTGCTGCTCTGTTCGGTGGCGGGCGTCGTCGTATTTCGTTTTCTGAACTTGCCGCCGATGCTCGGCTATCTGGCGGTCGGCATCATCGTCGGTCCGCACGCGGCGGGTATTGCACCGGATACCGAGCGCGCCCAGCACCTCGCCGAATTCGGCGTGGTGTTCCTGATGTTCTCCATCGGTCTCGAATTTTCGCTGGCGAAGCTGCGCTCCATGCGGCGCATCGTCTTCGGGCTCGGCGCGAGCCAGGTCGGCGCGACGATCGTGCTCGCGCTCGTCGTCGGCTGGATCGCGCATTTCTGGACCACCATGTCGTGGCAGGCGAGCTTCGCCCTCGGCGGCGCGCTTTCCATGTCTTCCACGGCCATCGTGAGCAAGCTGCTCGCGGAGCGGCTCGAACTGGAATCGGAGCATGGCCGCAATATCTTCGGCGTGCTGCTCTTTCAGGATCTCGCGGTCGTGCCGTTGCTCATCATCATCGCGGCGTTCGCCAACGGCAATTCGTCGCAACTCGTGATGTGGCTCGGCATCGCGGCGGTGAAGATCGTCGTCGCGCTGACGGTGCTGCTCTTTCTCGGCCAGAAGTTCATGACGCGCTGGTTCGATCTGGTCGCGCGGCGGCGTTCGCAAGAGCTTTTCATGCTGAACCTGCTGCTCGTGACCCTCGGCGCGGCGTTCATCACGGACAAATTCGGGCTGTCGCTCGCGCTCGGCGCGTTCATCGCGGGGATGCTGATCGCGGAAACGCCGTACCGGCATCAGGTGGAAGAGGACATCAAGCCGTTCCGGGACGTGCTGCTCGGCGTGTTCTTCGTGACGACGGGCATGCTGCTCAATCCGCGCGTGATCTGGGAACATCCGGTTCTCGTGCTTGCGTTCTTCGTCGTGCCGATTCTCCTGAAAGCCGTGATGATCACCGGCCTCGCGCGCCTGTTCGGCTCGCCGCCCGGCGTCGCCATGCGGACCGGGCTCGGTCTCGCGCAGGCGGGCGAGTTCGGTTTCGTGCTGCTGAACCTGATTCTGGATTCGCATCTGGTCGATGCCACCATCCTCCAGGCGCTGCTTTCCGCGATGCTGCTGTCGATGCTCGCCGCGCCGTTCATCATTCAGAACGCGGACCGGATCGTGCTGCGCTTGTCGTCGACGGAATGGATGCTGCAATCGCTGCAAATGACGAAGATCGCGACGCAAAGCCTCAAGCAAAGCGGCCACGTCATCATTTGCGGATACGGCCGCGCCGGGCAGAACCTCGCGCGCATGCTCGAGCAGGAAGGCATTTCGTATGTCGCGCTCGATCTCGACCCCGATCGCGTCGCGGCGGCCGCGGCGGCGGGCGAATCGGTCGTGTTCGGCGATGCCGGGCGGCGCGAATCGCTCGTCGCGGCGGGATTGAATCGCGCGGCGACGATTGCGATCACATACGCGAACACGCCGTCCGCCATGCGCGTGCTGCACAACATCCACGAACTCGCGCCGACGCTGCCGGTGATCGTGCGAACCGTGGACGACGCCGATCTCGAAAAGCTGACCGCCGCCGGCGCGACGGAAGTGATTCCGGAGATCGTCGAAGGCAGTCTGATGCTCGCCTCGCATACGCTCGTGCTGATGGGCGTGCCGATGCGCCGCGTGGTGCGGCGCGTCGAAGAAATGCGCGATGCGCGTTACAGCCTGCTGCGCGGCTATTTCCACGGCGCCGACGACCTCGACGACGACGATGGCCACGAGCAGGTGCGGCTACAATCCGTACCGATCGACGAACATTCTGAGGCGGTCGGGCATTCGCTCGACGATCTCGGACTCGTCGGCAACGGTGTCGAAGTGACCGCCATTCGCCGTCACGGCATCCGGGGCGTCCAGCCGGACCCCGAAACCAGGCTCCGCGCGAACGACATCGTCGTGTTGCGCGGTCTGCCCGAAGTGCTGGCGCTTGCCGAGGAACGGCTATCGCGCAATCGCCGGGCAGCCTAGCGTTTTCTTATCAGGCGAGCGCGGCCTCACAGCGCGGATTTCCGGAGAAGTCATGTCCACCATTTCATCGAGCGCATCGTCCGCCTCGGCCGCATCGTCTGATACGGCGCGTTTCATCAAGGAACGCGTGCGGACGGTCGCAGACTGGCCGCAAGCCGGCGTGCAGTTTCGCGACATCACGCCCGTCTTGCAGGATCGCCGCGCGCTGCGCACGCTCATCGACCTGTTCGTGCAGCGTTATATCGACGCGAACCTGAACGTCATCGCGGGCATGGACGCGCGCGGTTTCATCATCGGGCCGATTCTCGCGTACGAACTGAGTCTCGGTTTCGTGCCGATTCGCAAGAAGGGCAAGCTGCCGTACAAGACGCTCTCGCAGTCGTACGAACTGGAGTACGGCAGCGCGACGGTCGAGATTCACGAGGACGCGTGTCAGCCGGGCGATCGCGTGGTGATCGTCGATGATCTCGTCGCCACCGGCGGCACGATGATGGCCGGCAAGATTCTGCTCGAGCGCCTCGGCGCGGAAGTGGTGGAAGCGGCGGCGATCATCGACCTGCCCGATCTCGGCGGCTCGAAACTCCTGCGCGACGGCGGCTTGCCGCTCTATACCGTCTGCGAGTTCGGAGGACACTGATGCCGCACGTACTTTTATTTCTCGCGGCATCGGTTGCGATCACCATCGCGCCGGGGCCCGACAATCTTCAGGTGCTCGCGCGCGGCATTTCGCAGGGACGGCTCGCGGGCGTGGTCGCGGCGTTGGGCTTCGCGTGCGGCGTGATCTTTCACACGACGCTCGCCGCACTCGGCGTCGCTGCGCTCTTGCGCTCGTCGCCGGTCGCGTTCCAGGCGGTGAAGCTCGCGGGCGCGGCGTATCTCGTGTGGATCGGCATCAAGGCGCTGCGAAGTCACGGCCTCGCGTCCGCGCACGCGCGCCCGAGTCAGCCGCTTTCCACCGTGTTTCGTCAGAGCGTGCTCGGCAACATGCTGAACCCGAAAGTAACGCTGTTCTTCATCGTGTTTCTGCCGCAATTCGTCGATCCGCACGGCGAGCACAGCGTGATGCTGCAAATGTTCGAACTGGGTGGCGTGTTCATGCTGCAAACGGTCGCGGTGTTCTCGCTCTTCGGCTTTGGCGCGGGCATGATCGGCGCGTGGCTCAAGCGCCGTCCGCGCGTGGGCGTCTGGCTCGACCGGCTCGCGGGCATGACGTTCATCGCGCTCGGGATTCGCGTGGCGCTGCGCGACTGAGTTCGCTTTCTCGCACGGCGCGCACGCGTCGGTGCTTTCTTTGCCACGGTCCCGCCGGAGCCTTCATGACTTCGCCTTGCCTCGTCGCCGCCCGCCGTTTCGACGCCGCCGCGCATGCGCCGTTCTTCATCGGCGATGAACGCGTCGGCTGGATTCGCAGGACCGACGTGCACGTGCTCGCGCGCTGGCCGGAAACCTTCGCTATCGACGACGAAGCCGTGCGCCTGAATCCGTCGCTCGACCACATCGACGCGCGCAGCGCGGCGCTCGCCACCGTGATCGCCGTGCTGCACGCCGACGGCAACATCCCCGGCTGGCGCGACGAAATCTACGCGATCCGCAATCACTTCGACGCCGCGCCGCTCGCGTTCATCGAGCGCGCGGCCTCGCGCTTTTTCGGCACGACGACTTACGCGGTGCATGTGAACGGCATCGTAAAATATCGGGATAACGCGCCGCGGCTGTGGATCGCGCGCCGCAGCGATACGAAGTCAACCGATCCCGGCATGCTGGACAACGTGGTCGCGGGCGGCATCGGCTGGGGCTACGGGCTCATGCCGACGCTCGCGAAAGAGTGCTGGGAAGAGGCGGGCATGCCGGCGGAACTCGCCTTGACCGCCACGCCGGGCGGCACGTTCTACGTCCTGCAATCGGCGCCGGAAGGCACGCAGGCCGAACAGATCTTCGTGTACGACATCGCGTTGCCGCCGGACTTCACGCCGCGCAATCAGGATGGCGAAGTCGCCGAGCACCGCGAGGCGAGCATCGACGAGGTGGCGCGCTGGATCGAAGAGGGCGAGATGACCGTCGATGCGAGCCTCGCCACGCTCGATTGCCTGCTGCGCCATCGCTGGATCGACGAAGACGCCTGTCAGGGCATCGCCGCGCTCTACGCGCCGCCGTCCGTTTGAATTTCGAGCATCAACGCATTGAGGAAGGAGTAACCGGTTCATGTCGACCGAACATAGTTTCATCCTGAAG
Organism: Burkholderia sp. 8Y; assembly: GCF_902506145.1. GTDB lineage: Bacteria > Pseudomonadota > Gammaproteobacteria > Burkholderiales > Burkholderiaceae > Caballeronia. Next base: position 99,496 of record NZ_LR733520.1, read on the forward strand.
TTGTCGTGCCCGGACCGGCCGGGAATCGTGCATGCCGTCTCCGGTTTTCTGTTCGATCTCGGCGCGAACATTCTGGATTCGGCGCAATTCGGCGACAGCCGCACCGGCGAATTCTTCATGCGGGTGCATTTTCAGGAAGTGGGCGGCGATCCGGGGCTCGACGCGCTGCGCAAGTCGTTCGCCACGCTCGCCGATGAATTCGGCATGCGCTGGGAGTTGCACGATGCATCGGCGAAACCGCGCGTCGTCATCATGGTATCGAAGATCGGCCATTGCCTGAACGATCTGCTGTTTCGCTATCGCACGGGACAGTTGCAGATCGAGATTCCGGCGATCGTCTCGAACCACAAGGATTTTTACCAGCTCGCCGCGAGCTACGACATTCCGTTCCATCACTTGCCGCTCAACGGCGGCACGCCGCAGGCGAAAGCCGCGCAGGAAGCGCGCGTGATGGAGATCATCGACCAGCACGATACCGATCTCGTCGTTCTCGCGCGCTACATGCAGATTCTGTCGCCGGACATGTGCGACAAGCTCGCCGGCCGCGCGATCAACATCCACCACTCGTTCCTGCCGAGCTTCAAGGGCGCGAAGCCGTACTATCAGGCGTTCGACCGCGGCGTGAAGCTGATCGGCGCAACGGCGCACTACGTGACGACGGATCTCGACGAAGGCCCGATCATCGAGCAGGAAGTGGAGCGGGTGGACCACAGCATGACGCCGGATCAACTGACGGCGATCGGTCGCGACGTCGAATGCGTGACGCTCGCGCGTGCGGTGAAATGGCACGTGGAGCATCGGATCGTGCTGAACGGAAGCAAGACGGTGGTTTTCCGCTAAGCGCCGCTTAACGCCGGACGCGAAAGAGCCCGCTGATTTTCGGATCAAGCGGGCTTTTGCCTTTTCGGGCGCCAGTCAGACGAGCCGCAAATAAATCAGCTCGCGCTTGATGTACGCATAGAAGATCGGCGCGGCGATCACCCCCGGCAGCCCGAACGCGGCTTCCATCGCGAGCATGACGAGCAGCAGTTCCCACGCGCGCGCCTCGATTTGCCCGCCGATGATGCGCGCGTTGAGGAAATATTCGAGCTTGTGAATGACGATGAGAAAGCCGAGCGACGCGACCGCCGTGCCGAACGACACCGAAAACGAGATCGCGACGATGATGGTGTTCGAAATCAGATTGCCGATCACCGGCAGCAGACCGACGATGAACGTGATCAGCACGAGCGTCTTGGAGAGCGGCAGGCGCTCGTGAAAGAGCGGCAACGCGACCAGGAGATAGATCGCGGTGAACGCGGCGTTGATCGCCGAAATCTTGATCTGCGCGAACACGATGCGCCGGAAGGCGTCCGCGAAACGCGAGACGCGCGTGACGAGCGCCGTCGAGAGCGGCAGCCGATGCGTCTGCTTGGGCGCGCCGACCGCGATGATCGCGCCGATGATCATGCCGATCAGAACGTGCCCGAAGCCGCGCGCCATGTCCCGGCCGCCTTCCTGCAATTGCTCGGAATGCTTGCGCATGAGTTCGGCGGCGCGCTCCTTCATCTGTCCGGCGTCGACCGGCAGATAGTTCGCGATCCAGTCCGGCACGCGCAGCCGCGCATGCGACGTGACGCTCACCAGTTGGTCCAGCAGCCGCTGAAGGCTCGGGACGTCGTGCTCGAAATGCTCGATCGTCGCGATGGTCGCGCCGGTCAGCCCGCCGATGATGATCGCCGAGATCAGCACCACCGCGATCAGCCGCGCGCCCTTGCTCATGACGTGCCGCTCGATGACGGGCGCGATCATGTGCACCAGCTGGAACACGAGCATGCCGGCGAGCAGCGCGCCCAGGAGCTTCAGATGCAGCACGAGGAACATGGCGAGAAACGCCGCGATGTAGCTGCCAATCTCCACGGCGGGGAGCTTCGGCAGGCTCATATCGCTCGTCAGCCTGACGGGGCGCGCCGGCAAGTCCCGTACGCGCCGCTCCTCGTTGGCCGCTTCGTTGCGCTTCCCCATGACTGCGTTTCCTTTTCGCTGCTGCCTACCACGGTTGTTCGTGCCGCCGCGCCGCGCGGCGCGTCACGCCGCCGACTTCGCACGCTGCAGCAGCGGCGCGAGATAACGGCCGGTGAAGCTCGCCTTCGACTTCGCGACCTGCTCCGGCGTCCCCTGCGCGATGATCTGCCCGCCGCCCGCGCCGCCTTCCGGACCGAGGTCGATGACCCAGTCGGCGGTTTTGATCACGTCCAGATTATGCTCGATGATGACGAGTGTGTTGCCCTGATCGCGCAGCCGGTGAATCACTTCCAGCAGAAGCGCGATGTCGTGGAAGTGCAGGCCGGTCGTCGGTTCGTCGAGGATATACAGCGTCCGACCCGTATCGCGCTTGCTCAGTTCCAGCGAAAGCTTGACGCGCTGCGCTTCGCCGCCGGAAAGCGTGGTCGCCGACTGGCCGAGGCGGATATAGCCGAGGCCTACGTCGAGCAGCGTCTTCAGCTTGCGCGCGACGACCGGCACCGGCTTGAAGAACTCGTGCGCCGCTTCCACCGTGAGGTCGAGCACTTCGCTGATGTTCTTGCCTTTGTACTGAATGTCGAGCGTCTCGCGGTTGTAACGCTTGCCGTGACACACGTCGCAGGGCACGTAGACGTCCGGCAGGAAGTGCATCTCCACCTTGAGCACGCCGTCGCCCTGACACGCTTCGCAGCGACCGCCCTTGACGTTGAAGGAGAAGCGGCCGGCCTCGTAGCCGCGTTCCTTCGCCGCCGGCACGCCTGCGAACAGTTCGCGGATCGGCGTGAACAGGCCGGTATAAGTGGCCGGATTCGAGCGCGGCGTGCGGCCGATCGGCGATTGATCGACGGCGATCACCTTGTCGAAGTGTTCCAGCCCTTCGATGGATTCGTACGGCGCCGGCTCCGTCGACGAGCCATACAAGTGCTGCGCGACCGCGTGCTGGAGCGTGTCGTTGATGAGCGTCGACTTTCCCGAGCCGGAGACGCCCGTCACGCACGTCAACAAGCCGACCGGAAGATCGAGCGTGACGTGCTTCAGATTATTGCCGTGCGCCTCGACGATGCGCAGCCGCCGCTCGTCCGGCGCGTTGCGCTTGTCCGGATAGCTGATCGTGCGTTTGCCGGACAGATACTGCCCGGTGACGGAGTTCGGATCTTTCTGCACCTGAAGCGGTGTGCCCTGCGCGACGATCACGCCGCCGTGCTCGCCCGCGCCCGGTCCCATGTCAACGACGTAATCGGCCATGCGGATCATGTCCTCGTCGTGCTCGACGACGATCACCGAATTGCCGATATCGCGCAAATGCTTGAGCGTGTCGATCAGGCGGTCGTTGTCGCGCTGATGCAGGCCGATGGACGGTTCGTCCAGCACGTACATCACGCCCGTCAGACCCGAGCCGATCTGAGACGCGAGCCGGATGCGCTGGGCCTCGCCGCCCGACAGCGTTTCCGCGCTGCGCTCGAGCGACAGGTAATCCAGCCCGACGTTATTCAGAAACGACAGCCGCGCGACGATTTCCTTGATGACCTTGTCGGCGATTTCGCCCTTCGCGCCGTCCAGACGCAGCGTCTGGAAGTAGCCGAGGGTGTCGCGCAGCGGCCAGCCGCTCACTTCGTAGATGCCGCGTGCGTGATCGCCCGAGCCGACTTTGACGAAACGCGCCTCGCGCCGCAGTCGCGTGCCGTCGCACGCCGGGCACGGCTGATTGTTCTGATACTTGGCGAGCTCTTCGCGCACGGCGGTCGAATCCGTCTCACGATAGCGCCGCTCCAGATTCGGGATGATGCCTTCGAACGCATGCTCGCGCACCGAAGCGCGACCGCGCTCGTTGATGTACGAGAACGGAATGGCCTGCTTGCCCGATCCGTAGAGCAGCGTCTTGCGCACTTTCTCCGGCAATTCCTCGAACGGCGCGTCGGTGTCGAATTCATAGAACGCGGCGAGGCTTTGCAGCATCTGGAAGTAGAACTGGTTGCGCCGGTCCCAGCCCTTCACTGCGCCCGCCGCGAGCGACAGCGACGGATGCGCGACTACGCGCTTCGGATCGAAAAAGGTGATCTGGCCGAGTCCGTCGCACTCGGGGCACGCGCCCATCGGATTATTGAACGAGAAAAGACGCGGCTCGAGTTCCTGCAGCGAATACGAACAGATCGGGCACGCGAACTTCGAGCTGAAGAGCTTTTCGTGGTCCGTGTCCATTTCCAGCGCGATGGCGCGGCCGTCGGCGAGGCGCAGCGCGGTCTCGAACGACTCCGCGAGACGCTGCTTCATGTCCGGGCGCACTTTCAGCCGGTCGATCACCACGTCGATCGTGTGCTTGTCGTTCTTCTTCAGCTTCGGGAGCGAATCGACTTCATAGATTTTCGCGACGCCCTCGTTCGCCGTGCCGCCGCCCGAGCGAATCCGAAAGCGGATAAAGCCCTGCGCCTGCATTTCCTCGAACAGTTCGACGTGTTCGCCTTTGCGGTCCGCGACCACGGGCGCGAGAATCATCAGCTTGGTTTCTTCGGGCAGCGCGAGCGCGGCGTCCACCATTTGCGAAACGCTTTGCGCTTCCAGCGGAATCAGATGGTCGGGGCAATACGGCGTGCCGACGCGCGCGTATAAGAGACGCAGATAATCGTGGATCTCCGTGACCGTGCCGACCGTCGAGCGCGGATTATGCGACGTGGCTTTTTGTTCGATGGAAATGGCAGGGGACAAACCTTCGATCAGATCGACGTCCGGCTTTTCCATCAACTGCAAGAATTGCCGCGCGTAGGCCGAGAGACTTTCGACGTAACGGCGCTGGCCTTCGGCGTACAGCGTGTCGAACGCGAGCGACGATTTGCCCGACCCGGACAACCCCGTGATCACGATCAGCTTGTGACGCGGCAAGTCGAGATTGACGTTCTTCAGATTGTGGGTGCGAGCCCCACGAATACGAATTTCTTCCACGAGTTTGTTCCGGCGGCGAGCGGGGAATGAGGGGGGCCAAACCTGCTACTATAACGACTTTTGCAGGGCGCGGCGCCCGCGCACCCCGTGCCGCGGACGGGCCCAAGCCACCCGCCGAGGGCCATGCGGCGGTCTTGCCGGCGCGGCGGCTGCGGCCATGCGCGTCGAGCCGTCCGCTGCATATGGTGCCGTTTCGAGCAAGAACAAGGCGGCCGCGCCTGACGTCGCAACAGGCCGGGCCAGACGCGACCCTCATTCATTTCCCGTCCCTGATGTCCAATCCGTCTGCCACGTCCGCACGTCTCTCCGCGCCGGAATTGCGCGCGACCGTGTCGCTCGCTGCCATCTTCGCGCTGCGCATGCTCGGTCTCTTCATGATCATGCCGGTGTTCTCCATCTACGCGAGAACGATTCCCGGCGGCGACAATGTCCTGCTGGTCGGCATCGCGCTGGGCGCTTACGGCGTCACGCAGTCGATGCTCTACATCTTCTACGGCTGGATCTCCGACAAGCTCGGGCGCAAGCCGGTCATCGCGTTCGGGCTGCTGGTGTTCGCGCTCGGCAGCTTCGTCGCGGCGGTTGGACATTCGATGTCGTGGATCATCGCCGGGCGCGTGATTCAGGGCATGGGCGCGGTGTCGTCGGCGGTCATCGCGTTCATCGCGGATCTCACGCACGAGGAAAACCGCACGAAAGCAATGGCGATGGTGGGCGGCAGCATCGGCGTGTCGTTCGCGGTGGCGATCGTGGGCGCGCCGATCGTCTTTCAATGGGTCGGCATGAGCGGGCTTTTCACCGTGATCGGCGTGCTGTCGATCGTGGCAGTCGGCGTGGTGCTCTGGATCGTCCCCGATCCGCCGGCGCGCCCGGTGCACGTCAAGGCGCCCTTCAGCGAAGTCCTTCATAACGTCGAACTGCTGCGCCTGAATTTCGGCGTGCTCGTTCTTCACGCGACCCAGACGGCGCTCTTTCTCGTCGTCCCGCGCATTCTGGAGGCGGGCGGGCTGCCGGTGGCGTCGCACTGGAAGATCTATCTGCCGGTCATGGGGCTCGCTTTCGTCATGATGGTGCCGGCGATCATCGCGGCCGAGAAGCGCGGCAAGATGAAGGCCGTCATGCTCAGTGCAATCGGGCTTATCCTGTTCGGACAGTTGTTATTGGGCGCGGCTCCCCATACGCTATGGTCCGTGGCCGCGATCCTGTTCGTGTACTTCCTGGGCTTCAACGTGCTGGAGGCGTCCCAGCCGTCGCTCGTGTCCAAGCTTGCTCCGGGCACGCGAAAGGGTGCGGCGGCGGGGGTGTACAACACGACGCAGTCCATCGGCCTCGCTCTGGGTGGTGTCGTCGGCGGCTGGCTGTTGAAGCTGGACGGACCGAGCGCGGTTTTCTTCTCGTGCTCGGCGCTCGTGCTGGCGTGGCTTGTCGTTGCAATGTGGATGAAGCCGCCGCCGCGCAAAGCCGGGCGCGCGGCTTAAGCGAAACGTTTAATCATTTGAATTGAATCAGCCGTGCTGTGTGGCTTCGCTTCAACGCGACGGCAGCGCGAACAGCGCCGCACGGCTGACAGTCGGCAAAGAATCAACCGGAGAAATCATGGCATCTGTCAACAAGGTCATTCTCGTAGGCAATCTGGGCGCGGACCCGGAAACGCGCTACCTTCCGAGCGGCGACGCCGTGGCCAACATTCGTCTCGCGACGACCGACCGCTACAAGGACAAGGCGTCCGGCGAGATGAAGGAACTCACCGAATGGCACCGCGTGGCGTTCTTCGGGCGGCTCGCGGAAATCGTCAATGAATACCTGAAGAAAGGCTCGTCGGTGTATATCGAGGGGCGCATCCGTACGCGTAAATGGACCGACCAGGCGGGACAGGAACGCTATTCGACCGAAATCGTCGCTGACCAGATGCAAATGCTGGGCGGGCGCGGCGGTGCCGGCGGCGGCGATGACGGCGGCTACAGCCGCAGCGCCCCGATGGAGCGTTCCGGCGGTGGCGGCGGTGGCCGCGCGCCTTCGGCCTCGGGCGGTGGACGCGCGGGCAGCTCGGGCGGCGGCGCGAGCCGTCCTAGCGCGCCTGCGGGCGGCGGTTTCGACGACATGGACGACGACATTCCGTTCTGACACGCGCCTATCCGCGCTTCGTATTAAGAAAACGGGTCTTCCGCTTCAGCGGGGACCCGTTTTTTTATTGGCAATTTCTGTTGATGTTTCCCGGCGGACTATCCTAATCCGTGGCTCGAAAATCGACGCAGGCAAACTGCCTGTCATTCGTCATATATTCAAATCTAGCTAATCGGACTAGTCCGATGGTTTCAAAATAGCGCGCATCTTATTTTGATGGAAACTATTTTGAAATACTGAGAGAGCACTGATTGCGTATTGTCATCTAATTTAGACAAACGCAAACCTGCGACCACGCGCAGTCGAATAACCGCTTCCGCACGCGCTCGGCTATTCCGAGCGCGTCGTTGCGCGTATTCGCGCGCAATAACGGCGCCTCGATGCCACACGCGTTGAGAAGCGCCTTTCATAAAAACAATATAACCAGAGGCGTAGTGATGCTTCGTGTAGTGTTGGCCGACGACCATCCTTTCGTAGTCCTTGGAATGAAGGCGCTCTTCAATGCAGACGACGGTTTGTGCGTGACAGGCGAAGCAAGGAATGCGAGCACTCTGCTCACTGAGCTTCGAAAAACGCCGTGCGACGTGCTCGTGACCGATTTTGCCATGCCCGAGCCGGGGCACGAAGCGCAGGACGGACTCTGCCTGATCCGCAAAGTGAAGCAGGACTGGCCGGGTATTGGCATTGTCGTGCTGACCAGCGTCAGCAATGTCGCCATTCTCCGCTCCATTCTGAATGCGGGCGCAATGGGCCTCGTCGACAAAGCCGAATCCATCGAGCTGGTGCCGAGTGCCGTCAAGCAGGCAAGCGCCGGCCGCCGCTACGTGAGTGCGTCGTTCCGCGCGGCGCTTGCCGAGGCCGGTGCCGAAACGCATTTCTCGCCGGATGCGCCTCGCCTCTCGCCGAGAGAAATCGAGGTAGTGAGACTATTCGCGAAAGGCCGATCCATTACCGAGATTGCAAAAGAGTTGCAGCGCGACGTGCGTACCATCAGCCGACAAAAGCGCGATGCAATGAACAAGCTCGGTGTAAAGAACGATCCGGGTCTCTTTGCATTCGTACGGGCACGCGGACTATGCTGATTTGCGTAGCACCGTATTTCCATTTCGGATGCATCTTATGTCTTTTGGGAGGGGAGTGCCCGATGCTTATCTTCGGGATCAGATGTGCAGATCACATTGCGTAACTAAGGGTTTGTGTCGATGGAATTCGGGAATGGTAGCGAGGTTTTCTCGCGTGTGAGGCGGTTGCGGTTAGCGATAGCGGATGACCATCCGCTTGTCATTCTGGCAATTGAGCGGCTTGCGGCGAATTTTCCCAATGTGGAAGTCGTCAGCCGAAGCGCAAATTCCACGCAGCTGGATGAATCGCTGGCACGCGGCGATTGCGATGTCGCTCTCGTGGATTTTTACATGCCTGGTGGCCGATATGGCGATGGCATACAGCTTATTCAGCACATCGCGCATTGCTATCCAGGCGTTCGAATTATCGTTCTGTCGCGCAATGATAACGCGGCGCTCGTCAGGCAAGCCCTCGACGCCGGCGCGCATGCGTTTCTCAGCAAGGAAGACCGGCTGGATCTGGTCTACGTTGCCATCGTGTCGGCTATTGCCAACGAAACGTATCTCGGTCCGGCTGTCCGCCGGACCATGGCGGCGGCAAATGTGGAAAGCCGCGCACGGTTTATCAGGCAGCGTTTGACGACGCGCGAGCTCGAAGTGATCGAGCGTTACGCGCGCGGCGCCAACGTAACCGAAATCGCGAAAGAACTGGAGCGCAGCGTAAAGACCATTAGCGCCCAAAAATGCGCAGCCATGCGCAAACTGAATTTGTCGACGGACGCTGATCTTTACCGTTTCATTGCCGACAGTGATCTCGCCTGATTACGCGCAGTTATCGGCTGCACAATAGTGCGAGCGGGGAAACGAAACAAGGCTGTTAGAAAAGCAGTCGCTCGCGACTAGACGAATAAAAAATAAAATGAGAGATAAATCACCGCTGCGGGCCGTCGTCGCAGACGACCATCCCGCAGTCGTCAAAGGCATTAAAGATTTTTTGGAGCGGGACGGCGCTATTCGAGTCGTTGCCACTGCCGAGAACACGCTGCAGTTGGCCGAAGCAGTCGACTCTGTGCCGTGCGACTACATTTTCGCCGATATCGGCATGCAAGGCATTGACGGAGAGAGCAATTCCATTGCGTTTCTCAAGCGTTTCCTGTGGCAGAAAACACGGCCGCGGGTAATCGTCGTCACCATGATGTCGCATGGCCGCATGTTGGCCGGTTTGATCGAACTGGGAATCGACGGCATCATCGACAAACGCGATTCTCTCGAATGTCTGTTCGAAGCCGTATCGGTTGCGCAGACAGGTGGCTGCTACCTTTCGCCTTGCGCGAGCGAAGCGGTAGGCCGCCTCGCCGGTTCTTCGCCGGCGCTCGCGGGCGTGTTGAGCAAGCGCGAGTGGGAGGTCTTCCGTCTGTACGCCAGCGGCCTGCTCGTGCACGAAATCGCCAAGCGTTTCGGGCGAAGCAGCAAGACCATCGCCACGCAGAAGCGAAGCGGCATGCGCAAGCTCGGCCTCGAGTCGGAAGGCGAACTCGTCGAGTACTTGCGGCAAGTCGGGCTCGTCTGACCACGCCGCGCGCGCAATTTTCGGAGCGTCATAAGAAGTATTTCGGACCCCTCTGATTTTCCTCCGTTGCACGCACGATCAGACTCTTAGGTCGGTCATCGAGATTTCTCGGTGCATCCGCGCCATGAGGCAGCGCATAACAACGCGCATCTTCCGAGAGAGTCGAATTGAGAACGTTGCTTGCACGCTGTTGGTTCGTCGTCAGCTTCCTTCTGTCGCCGCTTTGCCGCGCGGCCGACTCAGCCGCGTCGCGGCCCGCAAGCGCGCTTCCTGCGGCGGTCTGGGATATCAGCGCGCTTCGCCTGCTGCCTGTGCTCATCGGCATCGCGGCCGTTCTGCTGGTGACGCTGCGCGCCTTCATTGTCCTGCAACGCGAGATGAATCGGCGCATTCAGACCGAGCAGCGTCTCGCCACCCAACTGAGCTTCCAGCAGACGATGATGGAAGTCGTTCCCTATCCGCTCGTCGCGAAGGATATGGACAATCGCTACATCGCGGTCAACCGCGCGTTCGAAGCGGCGCTCGGCGTGCGGCGCGAGGACGTGATCGGACGCACGAGCATCGAAGCGGGCGCGTGGGGCGAGAAGCATAGCCGGCTCGTGAACGAGATAACCGCAGCCACGCTGCAGTCCGGTCAGGGACAAGAAGTGGAGGCCGAGTTCGTCGATGATCGCGGCCGATCGCGTTACGGGCTCTTCTGGACGGGCGCGTTCTCGTCGTCGAACGGCGAGCGCGTGGGCGTCGTCGGGACGATGATCGACATCACCGACATTCGGGATGCCGAAATGCACGCGCGTCAGACCGAGCAGCGCCTTCACGACGTGACGCGCTCCCTGCCCGCGGTGGTCTTTCAGTTGCGCCGCACGAAGAGCGGCAGATACAGCCTCCCGTACATAGACGGCGACACGAGACAGTTGCTCGGCCTCGACCTCGCGGCGCTGGCCGCTGATCCCACCAGCATCCTCCGGCACGTCGATGCCCAAGACAGCGGGCGGCTGTTCCAGGAAATCGAAGCGTCGTCGCGCACGCTGGAGCCGGTGCGCACCGAATTCCGCGCCACCGTGAAAGGCGTCACCCGCTGGATACGCGCCGATCTGGTCGCGCATCGCGAAGAGGACGAGTCGGTTGTCTGGAGCGGGTACTGGGCCGATGCCAGCGTGGAGCGCGCGCGCGCCGAGGAGCTGGCGCGGGCGCGCGACGCAGCCGAAGCCGCCTCGCGCGCCAAGGACGATTTCCTCGCCATGATGAGCCACGAGATTCGAACGCCGATGAACGGCGTGCTCGGGCTCGTCGAAGTCATCGAGAATACGCCGCTCAATCCGGATCAGTCGCAAATGCTCGGCATGATCCAGGATTCGGCGAGTGCGCTGCTGCAAATTCTGGACGACCTGCTGGATTACACGAAGATCGAGGCCGGCCGGCTGGTCATCGAATCGATGCCTATCGATCTACGCGAACTCGTCGACAACGCCGTCGGCTTGCTGGCCGGACGCGCGCATGAGAAAGGTCTGCGCGTGCGCGTGGCCGTCGCGCCGGATGTCGCGGCGTCGCTTCGCAGCGACAGCGTGCGACTGCGTCAGATTCTCTTCAATCTGATGAGCAACGCGATCAAGTTCACCATCAAGGGCGAAGTCTCGCTGCATGTGCGCGCGGTCGAGCGGCGTGAATCCGAACAGGTCATCGAACTTTGCGTGAGCGATACGGGCATCGGCATCGATCCCGCAGCGCAGGCGCGGCTCTTCGAACCTTTCGTGCAAGCGGAGACGTCCACCACGCGCCGTTTTGGCGGCACGGGCCTCGGGCTCACCATTTGCAACCGGCTCGTCGATCTCATGGGCGGCACGCTCACGCTGCAAAGCGAAGTAGGCGTCGGTACGTCGATGACCGTTCGGCTCAAGATGCCGGTCGAGACGCAGCACTATCAAATGGAAGGATTGCGCGGCAGGCGCGGCATCGTCGCGATCGACGACACGCGCGTCGCGGCGGCGCTCGCCGGCTACGGCCAGGCGTTGGGGCTGGAACTGAAGCGCATGGAATCGGACGATCCGCGCCTGCGCCGGCTCGAAACGTTCGATGGCGTCGATCTCGTGTTCTTCAGCGATACGCGCAAGGATGCGCTGCCGCTGGGATCGCGCGTGATCCACGTCACCGAGAAGCCGAAGCCCACGGGCTACCGCATTCTGGAAGACGACATTCGCGTCAGCGTGAATCCGCTCTCGTGGCACGGCCTCGGCGCGGCGTGCGTGGCGGCGTGTACCGGCATGCCGCAAGTCGCGGTGCACGGAACGCTTGGCCAGGAACCTCTCCTTGAAGCGCCCGGCCGGGAAGACGCGCTGCACAACGGCAAGCTCGTGCTCGTGGCGGAAGATCATCCCGTGAATCAGGAACTGATCCGTCATCAGCTTTCGCTGCTCGGCTTTGCCTGCGATGTCGTGCAAGACGGCGCCGAAGCACTCGCGGCGTTGGAGACCACACGCTACGGCTTCCTGATTACCGATTGCCACATGCCGAACATGACCGGCTACGAGTTGGCGCGGCGCGTGCGTGCGAAGGAGAAAGGCACGTCGCGCCGGTTGCCGATTCTCGCGATTACCGCGAGCACGTGCTCAAGTGAGGCGACGCGATGCCGCGAAGCCGGCATGGACGACTTCCTCATCAAGCCGACGCGGCTCGCGACGTTGCGCGAGCATTTGAATCGCTGGAAAGCGTCGGAGCGTCCGGAGCATCGACACAAAGGGCGGAAGCATCGCGCCGAGGACGCGATGCAGAGCCGCGATGCGGAAATCGACCTGAGCGGCATGGCGCAGCTCTGGGGTAGCGAGGCGACCGTGAAGGCGTTGCTGGATGCCTTCGTCACATCTTTCCGCGACGACCTCAAGGCGCTCGAGCCCTTGCTCGAACGCGGCACCGTCGAGCATCTGCGCGAATGGCATCACCGCGTGGTGGGCGCGGCGAGCGTGTTGCAATACCGGCCGCTGCTGGACGCGCTCGAAGAATTCCGGCGCGACCTGCCGAAGAAGAGCCGCGAAGTGAGGCGGCGCGAAGGCTTCGCACTCATTGAGCGATGCACGCGCTTGCTGGAGCGCATCGAGGCGCAATGCGCCGCGCTTCAATAACCGCGCTTACTCCGCTACCGCGACGAGGCCGGCGTCGACAGGCGCGCGGTCCCGGAAATATGACAAGGCGAAATCCACGAAAGAACGGGTCTTCGCCGAAACGTGCCTGCGACCCGGGTACACGATGGATACTTCCTTGTCGGCGTCCTTGAGCCGGTAGCCGGCGAAGAGCCGCACGAGCGCGCCGGCTTTGATATCGTGCTCCACGTAGCTCGCAGGCAGCACGGCGATGCCCATGCCTGATACGGCTGCCTGACGCAGCATCGGCGAGCTGTTCACGGTGTACGCCGGATCCAGCGATACCTCTTCCGTTACGCCCGATGGCCCGGTGAAAGACCACGTCGAGCCGTGTATGTCCGCCGATGGCGCAAGAAAGTCGTGTTTCGCGAGCGACGCGGGCCGCGCGGGCGTGCCGTGGCGCTGCAGATATTCTGGCGACGCGACCACTGCCGCCGCGACCTTGAAGAGCGGCCGGCTGATCAGCGTGCCGCTGCTGACGAGGTGCGGCACGACAATGCCGACGTCGAAGCCCTCGTCGACGAGATCGACCGGACGGTGCAGCAGAGTCAGACGCAGCTTCACGGTCGGGTAGCGGTCGCGAAACGCACGCAGCATGGGCGTGAGTTCCAGCAACGAAAACGAAGCCGACGCCACGAGCTTGAGTGTTCCCGACGGATCGACGGAACTGTTCGCAACCGATGCCTCGATGGTCTCCACCTGTTCGATCACCGCGCGACAGCCGTCGGCGTAGCTCTTTCCGGCTTCGGTCAGCGACACGCTGCGCGTGGTGCGGTTCAGGAGGCGCGTGTTGAGATGCGCTTCGAGCAGCGAAACATAGCGCGTGACGACCGCATTGGAGAGATCGAGCGCCGCCGCGGCGCGCCCGAACGATTCGGTCTCTGCGACTTTGAGAAAGACGCGCATCGCTTGCAGTTGATTCATGGTGAGACGGCTTGCCGAGCGATGCGGGACGCTCTTTCCCTTGATTTGAACGAGCGGGAAGATGCGCCGCTTTCGCGTGCGCGATGTTAATCGGACCACGAATAGAAGGTAATCAGAGGAGTCCGACTGTTTCGGCCTGTCGTGTAGCGGCCACTGTCGCGTGTCCGCAACTGAATGCGCAAGCGAGCGTACGGGGCAAGTTCCTAGTGCTGCGGTAAGTGCAAGAAGCCTAAGCGTTTACTCATATTGAAATTCGATTTTTTGAATTCTTCGAAAAGCCTTTTGTGTGTCCTTGGGGTGGAAGCGGCAAGAGCCAGCCATACACTTTGGGCTGCCGAATATCGGTGGAAGGCATACGGCGGGAATTCATTCCGAGATGCCGAGACGCCGCGAGCAACCCTATCGAGTCGCATGACTCTTTCTATGGAACACACAATGAAGAAGACTCTGATTGTAGCGGCCGTCGCCGCATCGTTCGCAACTGCCGCGAGCGCGCAGAGCAGCGTTACGCTGTACGGCCTGGTCGATGCTGGTCTCACGTTCGTGAACAACGTGCAAGCGCCGGTTGGTGACGACCACTTGAAGAACAACTCGTGGAGCATGAGCGGCGGCAACGTCAACATGAGCCGTTGGGGCCTGCGCGGTGCGGAGGACCTGGGCGGCGGTATGAAGGCAATCTTCGTGCTGGAAAATGGCTTCGACGTGTCGAACGGCACGAGCGCAGATAGCCGCATGTTCGGCCGCCAGGCATATGTCGGTCTGTCGACGCAAGCCGGCACGCTGACGCTCGGTCGCCAGACCGACGCGGTTGCCGATTACCTCGGCCCGCTGAGCGCAACGGGCTCGTGGGGCGGCACGTACTTCGCCCATCCGGGTGATTTGGACAACCTGGACGGCAACGCTTTCCGTGTCAACAACGCCGTCAAGTTCGTGAGCGCGAACTACGCTGGCCTGTCCTTCGCGGGTGCCTATGCGTTCTCGAACGGCGCTGGCAGCTTCGCGGACAACCGTGCGTACAGCTTGGGCGCTGGCTATGCAAACGGCCCGTTCAAGGTCGGCGCAGCGTACACGCAAGCGAATGGCGCGAACGCAACCGCGACCGGTGCAATCGCGGAAGGCATTCCCCAATTTATCTCGCCGGCTAACCGTTACGACCGTCTGCGCACGTTTGGCGCGGGTGGCAGCTTCTCGGCCGGTGCGATGACGTTCGGTTTGCTGTGGACTCAGACGCGTGAAGACAACAACTCGATCGAGAGCTACTCGAACATCGTCAATAACTACGAGATCAACGGCCGCTATGCGCTGACGCCGGCTCTCTCGCTGGGCGCTGCGTACACCTTCACGAACGCGAAGGTCAACTTCGGCGGCGACACGGGTCGTGCCCGTTTCCACCAGTTCGGCCTCCAGACGGACTACGCTCTGTCGAAGCGCACCGACATCTATGCTGAAGGCGTGGTGCAGATCGCTAGCAGCCAGGACAAGGAAGTCTATCCGTTCGCAGGCATCAACGGCGCGCCGGGCGGCGCATCGTCGAGCAGCCGTCAGGTTCTCGTGACGACGGGTATCCGTCACCGCTTCTAAGCAGTCTCGGCTGTATCGAGCTGTAGCTAGCTAGCAGAGAAGGGCGCCGCGAGGCGCCCTTTTCGCGTTTTTCCGTGGTCATCCGCCGCGCACTGCGTCCCGCATCCGAATGCACTACCATGAAGATGCGGCCGACGCGTCGCCATGAAAACGGAGAACCGGGAAATGATCTCGACACGCCAGCCGCACGCCTTCTACCGCGCTGCATTCGTCGCGGCGCTTCTCACATCGGCGATAGCGCACGCCGACACCGTCGCGCTGAAAGCGAACCTTCAGCCATCGAGCGAAGTGCCGCCGCGCGTGAGCAAAGGCCACGGCACGCTCGACGCCACGTTCGATACGGGCACCCAAGTCCTTAGCTGGACTGCGACCTACGCGGACTTGTCCGGCCCCGTCACGATGGCGCACTTCCACGGCCCCGCGCCGGTCGGGCAGAACGCGAAGGTGCAGGTCCCCGTCGACAAACGGGCGCTCGCTAGCCCGATGCAAGGCCACGCCACGCTCACCGAGCAGCAGGTCACCGATCTGATGGCCGGTCAGTGGTACTTCAACATTCACACGCAAGAGAACCCGACCGGCGAGATTCGCGGTCAGGTGATGCCGTCGAACTGACGCGGGCGACGTGATCGGCCGGCCGGAGCGCGCCCGATGAGCTGGCAGAGCGCATTCGCCTGCTGGGTCTTGCGGCGGCGCATGCGCCCAGAGACCGCGAAGCCCGTGCTCGACGTCGAGCGCGCCCGCAAATATACTGCTCGTCGCTTATGGTCGCCGCCTGTGCCCAAGGGCTGGCAACTGGAAGTCGGCGGCAACGGAGAGTGGCTGCGCTCGCCGACATCACGCAGAACGATTCTCTACCTGCACGGCGGCGGCTATTACTTCTGCTCGCCGCGCAGTCATCGCGCGATCAGTTTCGGGCTTGCCGTGCGCGCGCAGGCGAAGGTGTTTTCGCTCGATTACCGCCTCGCGCCCGAGCACCGCTTTCCCGCCGCAGTCGATGACGCCGTCGCGGCCTACCGGGCGTTGCTTGCCGATGCCGCCCCGGACTCGATCGTGATCGCCGGCGATTCGGCCGGCGGCGGTCTCGCGCTCGCGACGCTGCTCGCCCTGCGCGATGCCGGCGACGCGCTTCCCGCTGGCGCCGTGTTCTTCTCGCCGTGGACGGACCTGACATGCAGCGGCGCGTCGATGCGGACCAACGAAGGCCGCGATCCGATGTTCCACGCCGCCGTCTTTCCGAAGGTCGCCGCGCAATACCTGGGCGATGCCGACGCCGCGCACCTGTACGCATCGCCGCTCTTCGGCAGTTTCGAAGGCTTGCCGCCCTTGCTGATTCAGGCCGCCGATACGGAACTACTGCTCGACGATGCCACGCGCGTCGCCGATAAGGCCAGAGCGGCGGGCGTTCGCGTCGATCTGGAAATCTGGCGCAACGTGCCGCACATCTTCCCGATCTGGGCGCCGTTCATGCCCGAAGCGCGGCAGGCGCTGTCACACGCTGCCCATTTCATCGGCGACGTGACAGCCGCGCCCGCGCCGCTTCATCGGCCGCCCATGACTTCGATCGTCTGATACGCGCGTTCGACAGCCGCCGCGCCATAGTGCCGCTCCAGCCGCCGCACGGTGAAGTGGCCGTGGGCCATCTGCTGAAAATGATCGATGAACACGGTGTTGACCATCGCGCCGAGCACCGCGCCGATCGCCGGAATCGACTTGGCGGCGACTTGCTCGCTGACCTGCACGGAGAAACGCGAGGCGATGGTCTGAAGGAACTTGAGCAGCGCCGTCGATCCGTGCCCGCTGAGTCCTTTCGCGGTGATCTCGCTCGTCGCCCGCGATACCGACTGCGCCAGCGCCCCGCGCACGATGAAATAGCCGAGATCGGCGTTGTCGTCGTCCTTACGCGTGCCGCCCATGCCGAGCACCATCATGCATTGCAGCTGCGTCTCCACGCGATGCACGTCCTCGCCCTCGCTGCGCGCGATGTCGCAGATTGAGCGGAACATCAGCGTGGTCGTCACCGGCAGCTCGACCGGCAGCGCGAACAGGCCGAACGCGCCGCCCGCCGCGCCGGTCGTCGCCACCGCGAGCTTGTGCAGCAGGTTGTTCGGC
Organism: Burkholderia sp. 8Y; assembly: GCF_902506145.1. Classification (GTDB taxonomy): domain Bacteria; phylum Pseudomonadota; class Gammaproteobacteria; order Burkholderiales; family Burkholderiaceae; genus Caballeronia. The sequence goes on from NZ_LR733520.1 coordinate 116,937, forward strand.
TTGTCGGGCGGCGGCGCGAGGAGCGAACCGGCGGGCGCGCTCTTGCCGAGCGTGCGCAGCGCCAGTTGCAGGCACTTTTTGAGCGCCAGTTGCGTCGCTTCGTCGACTTTTTCCTGCGCGGCGGCAGGCAGGCGGCCCATCAATTTTTCGATGGGCGCGCCGATGACGCTCGCCAGCTTCATCGTCAGCGACGGGCTTTCGAGAGCTTCCTTGGCGCGGGAGAGGGCGGCGAAGTCCTCCGGCGTGAGCGGCGAGGTGATGATGGGCGTCGGTTCCATGCGTCGTTTCTTGATCCGAAATGAGTAGTTGACCACGCAGCTTAGAGCGCGGCGCCGTGCTATGATTCCATTTAAGTTGACTAGTCAATCATTGCTCTTACAAAAAATGGCCGTTCATACAGCCGCGCATCATTCGAGCGGGCAGGTTCTTCCGTTTCGCGAATCCCTCATGGCGATGCTGGGCATCTCCTTCGTGACGATGCTCGTCGCGCTCGACCAGACGGTCGTCGGCACGGCGTTGCCGACCATCGTCGCGGAGCTTAGGGGCTTCGAGCTCTACGCGTGGGTCGCGACTTCCTATCTTCTGACATCCGTCATTACCGTGCCGATTTTCGGGCGGCTCGGCGACTACTACGGCCGCAAGCCGTTCGTGATCGCGTCGATCGTCGTGTTCACGGTCGCGTCCGTGCTGTGCGGACTCGCCAACAGCATGATGTTCCTCGTGCTCGCCCGCGGCTTGCAGGGCATCGGCGGCGGCATGCTCGTCGGGACTGCGTTCGCGTGCATCGCGGATCTCTTTCCGGACAATGTCGTGCGCCTGCGCTGGCAAGTGTTGATGTCGTCGGCGTTCGGCATCGCGAACGCGGTCGGGCCGTCGCTCGGCGGCTTCCTCACGCAGTATTACGGCTGGCGCTCTGTGTTCTACGTGAATTTGCCGGTGGGCGTGCTGTCGCTGTTCTTCGTGTGGCGCTTCCTGCCGCATCTTCGGCATATCGCGCACGAAGGCAAGATGCGGCTCGACTGGCCCGGCGCGCTGCTCATTGCCGTGGCGCTCGGCGCGCTGCAATTGTTCGTCGAACTGTTGCCCAAGCATGGTGTGAGCCTGGAGACGATGACGCTGCTCGCGGCCGGCGCGGCGGCTGGCATCGCGCTGTGGAAGTGGGAAAAGCGCTGCGATTACGCGATTCTTCCGATCGACATGTTCCGCAACCAGAGCCTCGCGGCGCTCTTCACGCTGGCGATTCTCGGCGGCTTCTCGATGTTCTCGCTGCTCTTCTACGCGCCGCTCCTGTTTCAGGGCGGATTCGGCATGTCGCCGCAGGACGCGGGCATGATGATCACGCCGCTCGTCGTGTTCATCACCATCGGCAGCATCCTGAACGGGCGTATCGTCACGCGGCTATCGAACCCGAACCGCATGCTCTACATCGGCTTCGGATGTCTCGCGGTGGCGTGCTTGGGCGTGGTCGTCGCAACCCACACGATGCCTCGCGCGCTCTTGCTCGTGTTCATGCTGCTGGGCGGCCTGGGCCTCGGTTTCGTGATGCCGAATCTCACCGTGTTCGCGCAGCAGACGGCGGGCCGCCAGCATCTCGGCATCGCGACCGCGCTGCTGCAATCGCTGCGGATGATCGGCGGAATGGTCGGCACCGCCCTGACCGGCACGCTCGTGAGCCATCTGTACGCAAGCGGGGTAGGCCTCGCGCTCGAAAGAGATCACGCGCTGCGTTGGCTGAACGACATGTCCGACCCGCAAATCCTGATCAATCACGAAGGGCAGCAGACCTTGCTCGCGCAACTGTCGGCGGCGGGCCACAACGGCGCGATGCTGCTTGAAGCGGCGCGCGAGGCGCTCGTCGCGGCGATCCACATCGGTCTCGCGGTCGCGGCGGTGGTGGCGGTCGTATCGGTATGGCAATCGCGCCGCGTGCCGCTCGTGCGCTTGAAGCGGCAGCCTGAACCGGTCATTCTCGCCGAATGACGATTGGGGAAAGTACAAGCATGAACGAACAGGATCGGATCGCCGTGGTGCAACAGTTCGGGCGCACATATCGCGCGTTCATGTCGGCGTTCGAGCTGGCGGTGGGCCAGCCGATGCCGCGCTGGCGCATTCTGCTCGCGCTGCACGAGCATGCGGGCGTGCTGTCGCAGAAGGCGCTGGTGGAGCGGCTGCGGGTGGATCCGGGCGCGCTCACGCGGCAGTTGAAGACGCTCGAATCGCTCGGGTGGATCGTGCGCAGCGTCGATGCGCGCGACAATCGCGTATCGAATGTCGCGTTGACGGCAGAGGGCCGCGCGGCTACCGAAGACGGCCTGCCGCGCCGCAATGCGTTTCTGCACGACACGATGGCCTCGATGCCCGACGATGCAATAGAGGCACTGTCGGGCGCGCTCCAGATGCTCGAATCGCGCATTCAGGAAGTGGCCGCGGCGAGCGCGGCGGCCACCGCCGACGACAAGGCTTAGAAGAACGTCTCGATCACTTCGGTCACGCGATACTTCCGGTCGACCACCAGAATCTGCCGCCACTTGTCGAAAGTGAGGCACGGGTGCGAGATATCGAACGCGATCATGTCGCCGACCTTCACGTCGTCGCCCGGCTTGATGCGCAGATACGCATGCTGATCCATCAGGCCGAAGATTTCCCAGCCTTCCTCCGCTGACACGTCGCGCGGCGCATCCGCGCCCGGGCGATAGTGCTTCGCCGGCTCCGGCATGCCCGCATCGAAGGCGGAATCGCGCTTGCCGAGCCCGATGATCGCGCGGTCAGGCTCCGGAATCGACTGCACGTAGGCCCACAACTGGAGCGCGGGTTTCAGTCCCTGACCCATGCTCTTCGCGATGGGATTGCGCGCGAAAATCTCGTTCTGCGCTTTCTTGTAGATGCCTACGTCGTGCGTGAGATAGCAGCCGGGGCGCAGCACCACTTCGATGGCGTCGCTGTTCGCTTTCGCAAATTCGTCCGCGACGACGTCGTACCACGCCGACCCCGCGCCCGACAGAATGGCCGGCTTGCGCGCGATCTTCCCTTCGTCGATCAGCTTGCGCGTGACATCGACGGCGCTTGTCAGGAACTCGCGCACCTTCGACTCGTCCTGCAGCACGCCTTCGTACAACTCCACGCCCGCCAGTTCGATCACGCCCGGCCAGCGCGCGATAGCCGCGAGCACGGCTTCGCGCTGCGCGTCGTCGCGCACGCCGGTGCGCCCGCCCGTAACGCCCAGTTCGATCAACACATTTAGCTTCTTGCGCACGTCCGTGAAGAACGCGCCGAGCTGATCGACGCCATCGGCTGAATCCACCAGACAGAAGAACTCGAAGTTCGGATCGGTCAGCAACTCCGCGATCATGCCCATGTTGCGCTTGCCGACCAGCTGATTGGCCATCAACACGCGATGCACGCCGCCGCGATACGCCGCGCGCACCTGATGCGCGGTGGCGAGCGTGATGCCCCACGCGCCGGTGTCGAGCTGGCGGCGAAAGAGCTGCGGCGCCATCGTGGTCTTGCCGTGCGGCGCGAGCTTGACGCCGTATTGCTCGACGAAAGCCTGCATCCATTTCAGGTTGTGCTCGATGCGCTCCGCGTACAGCACGGCGGCGGGCAGGCTCACGTCTTCTTCGAGCAGGCTCCATTGCAGACGCCCGGCGTCGCCCAACTGGATGCTCGTGCCCGGCACCATGCCGAGACCCTTGCCGAAAGGGTCGATCGTCGCGCTCTGATAGTTTGTAACTTTCATGTGCTGCTGCTCCATCGTCCGATTAGATGCATTTCTGTACTCGCTGAAAAGCCGCCGCGGTTGACGGCAATATGGTACCCAAAGTAGGATCGGCGTTAAATTGTTATTTAGTAACACGCACCCCGAGTAAACCCGAAAACATGAACGGCCCCGCCGATCCGCAGAGCTTCGATATCGTCGCGCGCATCGCCGAACGCGCGCCCCTGCTCCGCAGCGCCGAGCGCAAGGTCGCCGCGTTGATCCTCGACGATCTCACGGGCGCGTCGCGGGCGAGCATCGGCGCGCTCGCGGAGCAGGCCGACGTGAGCATCGCCACCGTCACGCGCTTTGCGAAAGCGGTCGGCTGCGATGACGTGCGCGAACTGAAGCTGCGGCTCGCTCAGGCGGCGGCGGTCGGCCAGCGTTTTCTGAAACGCGAACCCGACGCGTTGCCGGATTCGCTCGCCGCGCGCATCTTCGAGGAAGTGCAGACGACGCTCGCGCAGAATCAGGGCGCGCTGCGCGCCGCGCCGGTGGCCGAAGCGGCCGATGCGCTCGCCGCCGCGTCGATGATCTACGTGTTCGGCATGGGCGGCGGATCGACCGCGCTCGCCGACGAAATGCGCTTTCGCCTCGTGCGGCTCGGGCGGCCCGTGGCGTCGTATCAGGACGGGCTGTTGCAGCGCATGGTGGCGTCCACGTTGTCGAAGGAACATGTCGTCGTCGCGCTCTCGGTGACGGGCCAGACGCCGGAGATGGTGGAAAGCTGCCGGCTCGCTCGCGAATACGGCGCGCGCGTCATCGCGCTGACGGCGCCCGCATCGCCGCTCGGCGCGCTCGCGGACTGGCTCATTCCGGTCATCGCGATCGAAACCGATTTCATCTACAAGCCGTCCTCGTCGCGCTACGCGATGATGATGGCACTCGACCTGCTCGTCACCGAACTGGCCGTGAAGCAGGCCGACCACAGCCGCGAACTGCTGCGCCGCATGAAACACGCGCTCGACGCGCATCGCGGCGGCGGCGAGCGCCAACCTTTGGGAGATTGATCATGGAAAAGTGCGACACGCTGATTGTCGGCGCGCGCGTGATCGACGGCACCGGCGCGCCCGCCGTCGAACGCGATGTCGCGGTGCGCGAGGGCCGCATCGTGGCGATGGAAGCGCCGGGCGGCTTGTCGCACTGGAGCGCCGCCGACGTGTTCGACGCGCACGGCAAAGTGCTCGCGCCGGGTTTCATCGACGTTCACACGCACGACGACACGCACGTCATCCGCTCGCCGCAGATGATGCCGAAGATCACGCAGGGCGTGACGACCGTGATCGTCGGCAATTGCGGGATCAGCGCGTCGCCGGTCACGTTGAGAGGCGAGCCGCCCGATCCGATGAACCTGCTCGGCGACGCGTCCGCGTTCCGCTATCCGACGTTCGCGGCTTACGTCGATGCCGTGAACGACGCGCGCCCAGCGGTGAACGTCGGCGCGCTGATCGGCCATACGGCGCTGCGCAACAACCACATGGACCGGCTCGACCGCGCCGCGACCGCCGACGAAATCGACGGCATGCGCGCGCAGCTCGAAGAGGCGCTCGACAACGGCGCGCTTGGTCTGTCGAGCGGGCTCGCGTATGGGTCGGCGTTCAACGCGCCGCCAGAGGAAGTGCAGGCGCTGGCCGAACCGCTTGCGAAAGCGGGCGCGCTCTACACGACGCACATGCGGACCGAATTCGACGCGATCCTCGACGCGATGGACGAGGCGTACCGCGTCGGCCGTCATGCGCGCGTGCCGGTGGTGATTTCTCATCTGAAGTGCGCGGGGCCGTCGAACTGGGGGCGCAGCGTGGAAGTGCTGAAATCCATCGACACCATGCGCGAAGGACAGCCGGTCGGCTGCGACTGCTATCCGTATAACCGCAGCTCGTCGACGCTGGATCTGAAGCAGGTGACGGGCGATATCGACATCACGATCACGTGGTCGACGCCGCATCCGGAGATGGCGGGCAAGCTGATCCGCGAAGTCGCAGCCGTTTGGAACGTGAGCCAGCAGGACGCCGCGAAGCGCCTGCAACCGGCGGGCGCGGTGTATCACAACATGTCGGAGGACGACGTGCGGCGCATTCTTTCGCATCCCGCGACGATGGTCGGCTCGGACGGCCTGCCGAACGATCCGCTGCCGCATCCGCGCTTGTGGGGCGCGTTTCCGCGCGTGCTCGGCCACTACGCGCGCGACACGGCGCTGATCGCGCTGGAAGAGGCGGTGCGCAAGATGACGAGTTTGTCCGCGCGGCGCTTCGGCCTGACGCAGCGCGGCGAGGTGAAAGTGGGCTATCACGCCGATCTTGTCGTGTTCGATCCCGAACGCGTGCGCGATGCCGCGACGTTCGCGAAGCCGGAGCAAGCGGCCGATGGTATCGACGCGGTGTGGGTGAATGGTGTTTTGACGTATCGCGAGGCCGCCCTCACGGGCGAGCGCGCGGGACGTTTCGTGGCGCGCGGCGCGGCATCGAAGCTGGATGCGGCGGGCGCGTTTTAGGACTTATTGCGTACGAAAAGGAGTGGGAAGATGAAGCGTTATGGCGTGGAAGGCGGCAAGGGACAAGGCGGCGCGCATATGCCGTTCGCACGCGCGGTCGAGGCCGATGGCTGGCTCTTCGTGTCGGGCCAGACGCCGATGCAGGACGGCGAGGTGATCAACGGCGGCATCGTCGAGCAATCGCACAAGGCGATTCAAAATGTGATCGCCATTCTGGAAGAAGCGGGCTACGGCACGGAGCATGTGGTGCGCTGCGGCGTGTGGCTGGACGATCCCCGCGACTTCGCTTCGTTTAACAAGGTGTTCAAGGAGTACTTCGGCGCGAACCCGCCGGCGCGGGCTTGCGTGGTGTCGTCGATGGTGATCGACTGCAAGGTCGAGGTGGATTGCGTGGCTTATAGGAAGCCGGGGGGGTAAATCTCTCAGCGCGCTTCTCCCGATCAGGATCTAGCGCGTCGATCACTGAGTTATTGAGAGATCCCGTGAGCCCTCTGCTTGCGGGATTCTTGTTTTCGACGCGACGTGCGGTTGTTTGCGATTGTGTACCGCATGTCGCCTCGCTTGCTTTTAAGACAAATCCCATGGTCACGGGATGTCGCGCACGGTCCAATTCTCGAGTCTATCCAATAATCAATAAGAGGACTTCGAAGAATGAAGGACACAACTGGCCGCGAAGTCGCTTGCCCGGACGACAAGACTGACCATGGTGGACAGGTGATCCAGGTAGCAAGTGACCCGAAACACATCGGTATCCAGACAGCGCTCGATTGTCATCTCACCGACTGCCCAAAACGCGGCAGGACCGATGCGATCATTGCAACCGGCTCCCGAAAGTACAAAGGTATCAGCGTTGCGCAGTCAAGCGACAAGACCGTGTGCGGTGCGATGGTCATTGGAGCGTGATGAGCCATGCCGTGGACGGTTCAATCACACACTGTTACGTTCAAAAGTTCGGCCCTACCTGAGATCGTGGACCAAAAGGCCGACGGAAAGGAGTTCCAGAGGCAAATGCTGACTGTGCGCAGCATTCGCGGGCGCGAGGCTGTAGGGGAATTGTACGAGTACGTCGTCGTCGCGGAAGTCGAGGATCCGGACTTGCTCCTTGACCCGCTTGACGCAGCACAGGTCGATTTGGAGAGAATCGTTGGAGCGATTGGGACAGTCGCCATCGAGTTGACCGGCATCGGAACCTTTCGTGCTGGCCAGCAAGGACATTCGGGGTACGCGAATATCGGGGCGGACACGCGCTACATCAGCGGTCAGATCACGTCCGCAAGAATTGTCTGTGCAGAGGATCGTTCTGCAGTCTATGAGTTCGTGCTTCGTCCCTCCGTGTGGCGCGCGACCCAGAACAAAAACTCGCGCATCTTTCGCGGTTCCGTGGACGATATCCTCGAAAAGATCCTGCGACGATACGGCACGACCGAGTGGAGGCTCGCCGGGCCGTGGGGAGGAAAGGGACATTATCCGCCACGTGATTTCGTTCGCCAGGCTTGGGAATCGGACTGGTCGATAGCCATGAGGCTCATGGAAGAATGGGGACTTTTCTTTTGGTTCGAGCACAACAAGGATGGCCACACACTCGTCATCTCCGACACGCTTGGCGGCTTTCATCGCCACGGTATGGCTTATGAAACGCTGCGCTATCACGCGGGCGGCCGCATCGATGAGGAACATATCAACGAATTGTCGGTGACATACTCACTCACGGCGGGCAAGGCAACCGTTAGTGATCACGACTATATGCAGCCTCGCTTGAGACGAGCCAATGCGGCATTGCGCGAGGCGTTCGAGGACGCCCATGGCACTGCAAGCGCGGGAATCGAAATCTACGCGCCAGCCGAGTTCGCGCAACCGGAAACGGATCCACCTGTAACTGGTCGAAACGATTCGCGACAGGAAGGTATGCATCTGGCGCGTGTCAAATTGCAAGCTGTGCGCTGCACGAGCCTGCGCGTGCATGGAAAGGGACATCTGCGCGGACTTCAGCCCGGCCGCACGTTCATGTTGGTGAACTACCCGCAGACGAGGGCGAACCGCGACTACATCGCGCTGTCATGCGAACTCGACCTAACAGAGGTGGGAACATCGTCCGCATCGTGGCGTCAGTATTCGGTCAACACTCAGTTCGAATTGCAGCCAAGCACTGAGCATTATCGGATGCCGCAATCGACACCAAGACCTCATGTCGATGATGAGTAGGCGGTGGTCGTCACGCCAGAGCACCACAAGAACGAGAATTACGAGATGTGGGTTGATGACAAGAACCGCGTGCTCATTCAATATGATTGGGATCGTGAGGCGCAGTTCGACGGTGCGACATCCGTGTGGCTTCGCCTCGCTACGCAGTGGCAAGGCAGCCAGATGGGCGTCGTGACGCCCGCCCGCGCCGGCCAGATGGTGATCGTCTCGCACGTTCACGGCGATCCAGATAGACCTTACGTCTCCGCGTTCGTAGTGGACCGCTGGAACATGCCGCCATGGGAAATGCCGCGCAACAGTGCGCTGAGTGGCTTGCGCAGTCAGAGCCTAGGCGGAAGTGTCGATTCGAACCACCTCGCACTCGACGACACGCAAGGGAGGTTGCAGGCGCAGCTTGCGAGCGACCATGCGAAATCAAGTCTGACGCTGGGCTTCAATACGCGCATCGATGGGCACAAGGGACGGCAGGAGGCGCGCGGCCAAGGCTTCGAACTTCGTACCGATGCACATGGCGTGGCGCGTGCAGCGAGAGGGTTACTACTGACCACCGAAGCCCGCAAGAATGCCGGTGGCCATGCGCTCGACATGGGCGAGACTATCGCCACGCTCACGCAAGCACGCGAAGTTCATGAGAGCCTGGCGGGGCTTGCGCAACAGCATTGCGCGCACGACGCGATTCACGATCAGCATGTCGTGGCCAAGGCGATCAGAGCGGCGAACGAGGGCATACGCGGCAGCAGTCCGGTGGATGCGGGTCGAGGCCAGTTTCCTGAGTTCGAAGCGCCCCACTTGACGCTTTCGAGTCCGGCTGGGATTCAGTCGACCACGGCCGGCAGCATGCACATAGCCAGCGGCGAAGACCTTGCCGTCACGACCGGACGCCACGTCAGCTTTGCGGTAGCCCGGTCGCTGTTCGCGAGCGTTGTGGATTCAGTCGCGGTCTTCGTGCAGAAGACGGGCATTGCGTTGACAGCGGCGGCCGGAAGGATTCGGCTGGAAGCGCAGCAAGACGGGATTCAGCTTATTGCACGAAAGGACGTTCAGATTGTCAGCACGGGCGACGGCATTGACATAACCGCCGCAAAGCGCATTCGTCTGAATGCTGGCGGGACGATGCTCGAGATTAGCTCGAGCGGCGTGCTTGGGTTCACGAATGGACAGTTTCTGGTTCATGCTGCAACTCATGCGACTGACGGACCCGTGGACACTCCGGTGAAATTGCCGCTGACGGATATCGAAGACGCGAAGGTAGCCGAGCCCTTCATATTGGTTGATCCAATTGCGGGCTTCGGAATTCCCGACCAGCCTTATCGCATCACCCTGAATGACGGAACGGTCATCGAAGGCAGGACCAACGACGCAGGTGAAACAGCGTTGGTCCTTTCAGATTCGGTCCAGCCTGCAACGATTGAAATCTTGCACAACGACGGCAAGAACAATCCGTCCTCGATTCTTTCGGCCATGCTCATTCAACCGGCACGAGCGCTTGTACCAGAAATCACCTCGCGGAAGAAACGCGAGACGACGAGAATCAATGACCGGGAGTTGCAGTCACAGGACGACACGACGTCGAGCTCTGGCAAATCACCGTACTTTGCACTGTGCCAGTCCTACAACTGGGGGATGCGTTATAGCGAGAGAGATAAAAAGGATCCGAGAAGGCTGGCCTATCCGGTGGCCGAGCGGTTTGCGAAGGAAATGAAGCAGATTCTTATTGAACAGGTGCAGTGGGGAAGCAATTACTTTGGGAACGGCAAACCGATTCTAGAGGCCAAGTTGGTAGATGGGTCGAAGTTCTTATCCGATCGAACTAATCAGCAACTCGCAAAATTGCTCTCGGCGTCAGTCAAAAGTGCGTTGACAGCAATGCAGTCGCCTGGCTTCGCACTGCCCGAACAAGCGCTTCCGACGGTCACCGTAACCAACGACACTCTGGTTGGAAATGCTAAAGGCACGTTCGATCCCGCACATTGGACCTTATCCATCAACACCGAACCATTTGGTCCGCTCTTTGTACCTTGCACGGTCACCGATCAAAGTCAGCGAGAGACACAAGCTCGGCTAGCGTTGAAAGATTTTGTCGATACGGTTTTCCACGAGACCCGTCATTGTCAGCAGGACTTCTGGGTTTATGCGATGGTCCAGCAGGGCGCTGCGAATTTTCCTGATATGCCGAACATCTCTAAATGGCCGGGCCAAGCTTCACAGTTCAGTGAGTTGGCGAACGCAGTTGTAAGAGCCTCGGCTAGCCAAGCGCTGCCTGACGACAATGCCAACCTGCTCGGCATTAAGCAGATGGCGGTGGCGAAATATGTGTGGAATCTCCACGCTTTCATGGTTGCGAAGTGGTATCCCACCTACGCAAGCGATGCCGTTTCACTACGAGAGGAATATGAACGTGCAAGGAAGCAAGCAGAAACATTGCTGCGCAGCGCTGGCGCCGACGGGTCGGCTATTGACGTTGAGGATATGGTTGTTGACAGCGGTTATCAGTCGCGCCCGTGGGAGGACGACGCGTTCGTATGCGGTGAAATCGAGAGTTCTTACTGGAGTTCCGATCGTGCGCCGACTGACATTGTTTTCAATCAGTGCAGCCGTAAGTATGCCCTCTCTTTCAACAGCCGCCGAGCCACAAGCGCCACTGCAAGCCCCGGCGTTTCAGTTAATGCCTCAAGAAACGGAGGTTGAACGAATGCCAACCGAACGACCGCAACGCTCTATGCAAACGCCGCTTACGAACGAGCAGATATCAACGGTCTTGCGTGTCTCCGAACTCGGCTTGCAGTGGGTGGCGGGGAAGATAAGTATCGAGCAAGTTGAATCGGCTCTAGGAAAACTCGAAGGTTCCAATATCAATGGCGAATCGAGCTATTACTACGACAAGGGCGATTTCGGAGCGAACTTCGACTTGCTCGATAATAACGAGAAGCGTCGGATCGGCGTAGGACGGTCATTCGGGCTGCGAAGCAGCGTTGTGAAGTCTGCCCATGTTCCTCGCGAAACGTTGGAACAACAGCTTGGCCTTCATCGGAACGTACCCGGCGAACTGATCGACGGAGTTCGTCGCGAACACTTGGCGTACTTGGCGAAGCCCATCCTGGAAACGCAAGCACCAGACGAAGTCGCGCTTAACTCGCGCTTGCCCATGCCGCCCGGTTCGCCATTTGACGTCCGCGTGCGCCTCGTGTACAGGACCATCTCCAACCGGGCAAGCGAGTCAGACTTTGGAACCGCCGCCAATTTGCGTTCCATAACCATTGAGCGCTGGTACCTCACGCCTGCTGAGCTGCAAGAACGCGAAGATGCGAAGCGCCAAAGATACGGGAGAATGGACTTGCGAACGGGCAAGCTGTGTCCCGAAACGGGGTGGTGGGAAGGGTGGACCAAGCACAACGTCGTCGACAAACAAGTGATACGAGGAGGCGAGAAGTTTCCGCAGGCTCGTCTACCGCCGCCTGGCGAGGCACTGAATGGCGCGTGGTTCGCAGACGCACAATGGATCTGGCATGGTCCCTTTAAAGAAGCAAGCTAACCGGCCAGCAGGCGTTCATCTCGTCATTAGCTCAGCGGACCGGCACCGACGTTAGCCGTCAGACGTCAGTCCGTCTAAATTGGCGGCGTGAGCGTTTTGCTTCGATGGCAGTTGGCATACGCGCGCACGCTCCTACCTCACTCATCGCACGACTCACTGCCGCGCTAACCGCGCATTATCCGGCATCGGCAAATTGAAGTTCGTGCGAAAGGGATTGATATCCAGCCCGCCGCGCCGTGTGTATCGCGCATACACCGCAAGCCGTTCCGGTTTGCATTCCCGCATGATGTCCATGAAGATGCGCTCGACGCATTGCTCGTGGAACCCGGTATGTTCGCGATACGACACGATGTACCGCAGCAATCCCGCGTGATCGATCTGTCCGCCGTAATAGCGGATCTGCACGCTGCCCCAGTCCGGCTGCCCCGTGACCGGGCAATTCGACTTCAGCAGGTTCGAAAACAGCGTCTCGTCGACAGGCGCTTCGTCATGCGACGCCGATAGCAGCGACGGGTCCGGCGCATAAACGTCGCATTCGAGGTCGAGCCGGTCCAGCGACAAGCCGTCGAATTCTTCCATCGTGAGCTTGCCGAAGTCGGCGGGCGCAACGAGCTGCACGGATACCGTCGCGCCGCAGGTTGCCGTGACGTCGCGCTTGATGGCCGCGCGCACGTCGTCGATGGAATCGAACTGCGTCTGCGCGAACGATCCGAGATACAGCTTGAACGACTTCGATTCCACGATGTTCGGCGACTCCGCCGGCACGAAGAACGTCGCGACCGCGATTTGCGGCTTGCCGCGCCTGTTCAGCCACGAAAGCTCGTACCCATTCCAGATGTCGGTGCCGAAGAACGGCAGGCGCGCAGGCACGCCGATTTCATCGCGGGCGCGCTTGCGGTCGATCGGAAAGAGCAGCGCGGGATCGTACTGTTCGGTGTAGTTGACGGCTTTGCCGAGCGGAGATTGGTCGGGTGTCATGAGGCGTTCGCTATGCCGCTGAGAACGTGCCCCGTCGCGGTCACGACGCGGGCCGATTCGCAATGGCGGATTTGGTCGTCGAAGAAAAAATCGGGTTCGAATTCGCGCAGGAATTCGCCCTTGTCGAGGCCGCCCAGGAACATCGCTTCGTCGATTTCGATGTTCCACGCCATCAGCGTCCGGACCGCGCGTTCGTGCGCGGGAGCGGAGCGCGCGGTGACGAGCGCGGTGCGAATGTGCATCGGCGACTGGCTCTCGTTGTCGTCGGCAATGCGCTGCAATTTGTTCAATGCCGCGAGCAGCGGCTTGAGCGGGCCGCCGGGAAGCGGCGAATCCTTCTTCTGCGTTTCGTGGCCGACGAACGCGCCCAAACCCTCGGTCTGAAACACGCGTTCGGCTTCGTCGGAGAACAGCACGGCGTCGCCGTCGAACGCGATGCGGATTTCGTCAGCATAACGGCTCGCGGCGCGCGGCGTCTCGGGCAGCACGCGGGCGGCGGGAAAGCCCGCGGCGAGCGCGGCGCGCACGTCGTCCGGATTCGCCGAGAGAAATAGCGACGCGCGCAGCGGTTTCAGGTACGCGAACGGCGAGCGGCCGCGCGTGAACACGCCGCGTTCGATCGCGAGTCCGTGCTCGCGGCACGAATGGAACGCGCGCAGGCCGCTGATCGGATCGCTGCGCGACAGTATCACCACTTCGACGCGCTGCTCCTGCGCGTTCAACGCCAGCAGCTTGCGAATCAGCCCGAACGCGACGCCCGGTTTCGCGGGCGTGTCGAGCCGCGAGCGTTGCAGCGCCTCGTAGCGCGCGAGGTCGCCCGTTTCGTAGACGCGGTTTTCCTCTTCGAAGTCGAAGAGCGCGCGTGACGAAATCGCGACGACGAGCTTGTCTTCGAGCGTGAAGGCCATCGGCTTCGCGCCCTTACGCGAGGAACAGCTTGTAGACCGGGTTCGCCTGCTCGTCCCACCACGGATAGCCGAGCGTCGCGAGAAACCGCTCGAACTCGGCGTTATCCGACTGCGGCACCTGAATGCCGACCAGAATCGAGCTGTAGTCCGCGCCCTGGTTGCGATAGTGGAAGAGGCTGATATTCCAGTTCGGCGCCATCGAGGACAAAAACTTCATCAGCGCGCCGGGCCGCTCCGGGAATTCGAAGCGCAAGAGGCGCTCGTCGTGCGCGAGCGGCGAATGGCCGCCCACCATGTAGCGGATATGCTGCTTAGACAGCTCGTCGTGCGACAGATCGACGGTGGCGAAGCCGTGCTCGATGAACGACGACATCATCTGCGCCGTTTCCTTGCGCGACTTGATCTGCACGCCGACGAAGATATGCGCGGCGCGCGCATCCGCGATGCGGTAGTTGAACTCCGTGACGCTGCGCGTACCGACGAGCTCGCAGAAACGCCGGAAGCTGCCGCGCTCCTCGGGAATCGTCACTGCGAACACCGCTTCTCGCGCCTCGCCCACTTCCGCGCGCTCGGCGACGAAGCGCATGCGGTCGAAATTCATGTTCGCGCCAGATGTGACCGCCACGAGCGTCTTGCCTTCGATGCCCTCGCGTTCCGCATACAGCTTCGCGCCCGCGACGGCGAGCGAGCCCGCCGGTTCGAGCACGCTGCGCGTGTCCTGGAAGACGTCCTTGATGGCGGCGCAGAGCGCGTCGGTATCGACGGTGAGCACTTCGTCGAGCAGTTCGCGGCACAGCCGGAACGTTTCCTCGCCGACGAGCTTCACCGCCGTGCCGTCCGAAAACAGGCCGACTTCGCCGAGCGTCACGCGCTCGCCCGCCGTGATCGAGCGCGCCATCGCGCACGAATCCTCTGTCTGCACGCCGATCACTTTGATCTCGGGCCGCACCGCCTTCACGTACGCCGCGACGCCCGCCGCGAGCCCGCCGCCGCCGATCGGCACGAAGATCGCGTGAATCGGGCCCTGATGCTGGCGCAGAATTTCCATCGCGACGGTGCCTTGCCCGGCGATAACGTCCGGGTCGTCGAACGGATGCACGAAGGTGAGGCCGCGCTCTTGCTGAAGCTCGACCGCGCGCGCGTAGGCATCGCTGTACGATTCGCCCGCCAGCACGATTTCCACGGTCGGCCCGCCGTGCGTGCGGATTGCGTCGATCTTCACTTGCGGCGTGGTGGTCGGCACCGCGATCACCGCGCGGCAGCCGAGCCGCGCCGCCGAGAGCGCCACGCCCTGCGCGTGGTTGCCCGCCGACGCCGTGATGACGCCGCGCGAAAGCACATCGGCCGGCAGGTTCGCCATCTTGTTGTACGCGCCGCGAATCTTGAACGAGAACACCGGCTGGTTGTCTTCGCGCTTCAGATACACGGCGTTGCGCAGGCGCGCGGACAGGTTGCGCGCGGGTTCCAGCTCGCTTTCGCGTGCGACGTCGTAGACGCGTGCCGTCAGCACTTTCTTCAGGTAGTCGGGATGGCTCATGCGGAGGGCTCGTCACGCAGACCGGCTGCGCTTTTTCAGGGCGAAAGCATCAATGATAGCCGCAATGGACGCGTTCTCCGGCTTCGCGCGGCTTTGACCGGCCGGCCGGACGTCTAAAGCGCGCAAAAACGCCGAATTGCGGCGAAAAGTGTCGCGCAAAAGCCCCTTCGTCGTGCTAGCCGCCGCCAACGGCGATTTTCGCGATGGGTTAGAATTTCCTTTTGCAAATCAGCAATCAGGACCGGCAGATGCACTGGCAGCTTCGGATCGATCTTCTGGCGCATGTCCCCCGCGCGCACCACGCTGCGGCCGAGCGGCATGCGCGCCATGCGCGATCGTGGCGTTGATCTCGGGCACATCGAAGGCGGCAGCGCCGTGAGTCTGGCGGTATCCGCGCAAGCCGGCGTTTTTGGGCGAATCGTCCGCCTTCGCAAAAAAAGTCTCATCCGAAAATCTGCGCCCCCACGCGCACCGTCGGCGTCTGCGCTTTCCGAGCCCACACGCCGAACCACCGAACCGTCGAACATGAACGCACCTCAAGCCTTCGATCCGAACGGCGCCCATGCCGCCTTGGCGCTCGATACCGAGCCCCGTCTGCGCGAAATTCCCTATAACTACACGTCGTTTTCCGATCGCGAAATCGTCATGCGGCTTCTGGGCGACGAAGCCTGGGCCGTGCTCGACGAACTGCGTGGCGAGCGCCGCACCGGCCGCTCCGCGCGGATGCTGTACGAAGTGCTGGGCGACATCTGGGCCGTGCGCCGCAATCCGTATCTGCAAGACGATCTGCTCGACAACCCGAAGCGTCGCGCGATGCTCGTCGAGGCGCTGAACCACCGCCTGACCGAAATCGAGAAGCGCCGCAGCGCGGACTTGTCGGAGCACATCGAAGAAGCGGGCAGCCGCGAGCGCGCCGAGCGCGTGCAACTGCTCGTCGCCGCCGCGCGCCGCGCCGTGGACGACTTCGCCTCCGAATTCAGCCGCATGGCGGATCTGCGCCGCCGCGCGTCGCGCGTGCTCGGCAAACAAACGCAGAAGGACAACATCCGCTTCGACGGCCTCGCGCGCGTTTCGCACGTGACGGACGCGACCGACTGGCGCGTCGAGTATCCGTTCGTCGTGCTGACGCCGGATACCGAAGCGGAAATCGCCGGTCTCATCAAGGCGTGTTTCGAACTGGGGCTGACCGTGATTCCGCGCGGCGGCGGCACCGGCTACACCGGCGGCGCGATTCCGCTTACGCCGTTTTCCGCCGTCATCAATACGGAAAAGCTGGAGCAGCTCGGGCCGGTCGAGATGACCGACCTGCCGGGCGTCGATCACAAGGTCGCGACGATTTTCTCGGGCGCGGGCGTCGTCACGCGCCGCGTCACGGAAGCGGCCGAGCAGGCGGGCTTCGTGTTCGCGGTCGATCCGACATCGCTCGATGCATCGTGCGTCGGCGGCAATGTCGCCATGAACGCGGGCGGCAAGAAAGCGGTGCTGTGGGGCACGGCGCTGGATAACCTCGCCTGGTGGCGCATGGTCGATCCCGAAGGCAACTGGCTCGAAGTCACGCGTCTGGAGCACAACTGCGGGAAGATTCACGACATCGAAGTGGCGCGCTTTCGTCTCGACTGGTTCGACGGCAATCGCCCGCCCGGCGAGAAACTGATTCGCAGCGAAAACCTCGACATCGCCGGCCGCACGTTCCGCAAGGAAGGGCTCGGCAAGGACGTGACCGACAAGTTCCTGTCCGGGCTGCCGGGCGTGCAGAAGGAAGGCTGCGACGGCCTCATCACGTCGGCGCGCTGGATCCTGCACAAGATGCCCGCGCATACGCGCACGGTCTGCCTCGAATTCTTCGGGCAGGCGCGCGACGCGATTCCGAGCATCGTCGAAATCAAGGATTACCTGTTCGAAACGTCGAAGCAGGGCGGCGCGATTCTCGCGGGCCTCGAACACCTCGACGAGCGTTATCTGCGCGCGGTCGGCTATGCGACCAAGAGCAAGCGCAACGCGTTTCCGAAGATGGTGCTGATCGGCGATATCGTCGGCAATGACGCCGATGCCGTCGCGCAGGCCACGTCCGAAGTCGTGCGGATGGCGAACGGCAAGAGCGGCGAAGGCTTCGTCGCGGTGAACGCGGAAGCGCGCAAGCGTTTCTGGCTCGACCGCTCGCGCACGGCCGCCATCGCCAAGCACACGAACGCATTCAAGATCAACGAAGACGTCGTGATTCCGCTCAACCGCATGGGCGAGTACACGGACGGCATCGAGCGCATCAACATCGAACTGTCGATCAAGAACAAGCTGCAATTGCTCGATGCGCTCGAAGCGTTCTTCCGCAACGGCAAGCTGCCGCTCGGCAAGAGCGACGACGCCAACGAAATCCCGAGCGCCGAACTGCTAGAAGACCGCGTGCAGCAGGCGCTGGATCTGCTCAAGCGCGTGCGCGAGCGGTGGACGTTCGTCGGCGAAAAGCTGGACCTGCCGTTGCGCGAGGCACAGCACTATCTGGTGACGCTTGGCTACGCGGCGCTCGCGGAGAAGTTCGCGGATCGCGTGGACGTGCAGCCGGACGCCACCGTGTTTCATCTCGCGCAGGACCGCACGGTGCGCATTTCGTGGAAGCAGGAAGTTCGCGCAGAGCTGCGCCAGATTTTCAACGGCGGCGAATTCAAGCCGATCCTCGACGAGGCGCAGGCCATTCACAAGCACGTGCTGCGTGGCCGCGTGTTCGTGGCGCTGCACATGCACGCGGGCGACGGCAACGTCCACACCAACCTTCCGGTCAACTCCGACAATTACGCGATGCTGCAAGACGCGCATCACGCGGTCGCGCGCATCATGAAGCTCGCGCGTTCGCTGGATGGCGTGATTTCCGGCGAGCATGGCATCGGCATCACAAAGCTCGAATTCCTGACGGACGAGGAAATCGGCGATTTCCGCGCCTACAAGAAGCGCGTGGACCCGCAAGGGCGCTTCAACGCGGGCAAGCTGCTGGAAGGCGCGGACCTGCGCAACGCGTACACGCCGTCGTTCGGGCTGATGGGCTACGAATCGCTCATCATGCAGCAGTCGGATATCGGCGCGATCTCCGATTCCATCAAGGACTGTCTGCGCTGCGGCAAGTGCAAGCCGGTCTGCGCCACGCACGTGCCGCGCGCGAACCTGCTCTACAGCCCGCGCAACAAGATTCTCGCGACGTCGCTTCTCGTCGAAGCGTTCCTGTACGAAGAGCAGACGCGGCGTGGCGTGTCGATCAAGCATTGGGACGAGTTCAACGACGTCGCGGATCACTGCACCGTCTGTCACAAGTGCGCGACGCCGTGCCCGGTTAAGATCGATTTCGGCGATGTGTCGATGAACATGCGCAACCTGCTGCGCAAGATGGGCAAGAAGAAGTTCAACGCGGGCAACGCGGCGGGCATGTTCTTCCTGAACGCGACGAATCCGCAGACCATCAACCTGGCGCGCACCGCGATGATGGGCGTCGGCTACAAGGCGCAGCGACTCGGCACCGAAGTGCTGAAGAAGATCGTCAAGAAGCAGACGGCGCATCCGCCGGCCACGACCGGCAAGCCGCCCGTCGTCCAGCAGGTGATCCACTTCGTCAACAAGAAGATGCCGGGCAATCTGCCGAAGAAGACGGCGCGCGCGCTGCTCGATATCGAAGACAACAAGATCGTTCCGATTATCCGCAATCCGAAGACGACGACCGTCGATTCGGAGGCCGTGTTCTATTTCCCCGGCTGCGGCTCGGAGCGCCTGTTCTCACAGGTCGGTCTCGCCACGCAGGCGATGCTCTGGGAAGCGGGCGTGCAGACGGTGCTGCCGCCGGGCTATCTGTGCTGCGGCTATCCGCAGCGCGGCGCGGGCCAGTTCGACAAGGCGGAGAAGATCGTCACGGACAACCGCGTGTTGTTTCATCGCGTGGCCAATACGCTGAACTATCTCGATATCAAGACCGTCGTGGTGTCGTGCGGCACGTGCTACGACCAGCTGGCGGGCTATGAATTCGAGAAGATCTTCCCCGGCTGCCGGATCATCGACATTCACGAATTCCTGCTGGAGAAAAACATCCGGCTCGAAGGCGTGAAGGGCACGCGCTACATGTATCACGATCCTTGCCACTCGCCGATCAAGACCATCGATCCGGTAAAGCTCGTCAATGATCTGATGGGTTCGGGGAACGACGGCTACAAGATCCAGAAGAACGATCGCTGCTGCGGCGAGTCGGGCACGTTCGCGGTCACGCGCCCGGACATCGCGACGCAGGTGCGCTTTCGCAAGGAAGAAGAAGTGCGCAAGGGCGCGGCCGCGCTGCGCGGCATTCCGCTCACGGCCGTTGCCGGTTCGAACGCGATCAATCCGATGAACGCATCGGCAGGCACGGCGGGCGCCGCGCCCGGCTCCGTGCTGTCGGCGGGCGACGGCGCGCAGACGAACGGCGCGGACGTGAAGATTTTGACGAGCTGCCCGTCGTGCCTGCAAGGACTCTCGCGTTACAACGAGGACGCCAACGTCGAGGCGGACTATATCGTCGTGGAAATGGCGCGCAAGGTGCTCGGCGAAAACTGGATGGAGCAGTACGTCGAACGCGCGAACAATGGCGGTATCGAGCGCGTGCTGGTGTAATAGCGAAATCGAGGTTTGATTCGCTAGAGGTTTGAGATGGACTGTGTGTTTTGCCGGGAAGACGGCGGCGAAGTGCTGTGGTCGGACGACGCGTTGCGCGTCGTCCTGGCTGACGAGCCGGACTGGCCCGGCTTTTGCCGCGTGATCTGGGGCGCGCATGTCGCCGAAATGTCCGACTTGCCGGACGCCGGCCGCTCGCGCGTGATGACCGCCGTCAACGGCGTCGAACGCGCGATGCGTCGCGTGCTCGTGCCCGAGAAAATCAATCTGGCGAGCCTAGGCAATCAGGTGCCGCATCTCCATTGGCACGTCATTCCACGTTTTTCCAACGATTCCCGGTTCCCGTTGCCCGTCTGGGCGCCGCGCCAGCGGACGGTGTCCGAGGCGCAGCTCGCCAAACGCCGCGCGCAGGCGACGCTGCTGCGCGAAGCGATCCGCAACGAGCTGAACCAGGCGTTCGGCCAACACTAACTTAAGACAAGGCTCACCATGAGCGGACTGACATCGACGACGCCGATTCCGACCGGCGTCGTTCTGCATTCGAAATCCCGCGTGCTGGAGTTGCAATACGGCGAGAAGGAGTCGTATCGCGTGCCGTTCGAACTGCTGCGCGTCTATTCGCCGTCCGCCGAAGTGCAGGGCCACGGGCCGGGGCAGGAAACGCTGCAGACGGGCAAGCGCGAGGTCGCCATTACCGGCATCGAGCCGGTGGGACATTACGCGCTCCAGTTGAATTTTTCGGACGGGCACAATACCGGCATCTATTCGTGGGACATCCTTTACGATCTCGCGACGCGTCAGGACGAACGCTGGCGCGACTATCTGACGAAGCTGCAAGCCGCCGGCGTCGACCGCGATGCGCCGATGGCCGCGAAGCCGGCGGGCGGGCACTGTCACTGAACGGACAACGCGCGGCATAAAGCCGCAGGCCGGCGCGGCGATTGCGCAGGCTGATAACGAACAACAGGCGAGGAACGAGCGCAATGAGCAAGACCCACTTCGGATACGAAACGGTCGACGAGCAGGAGAAGGCGAGCAAGGTGGCGGGCGTGTTCCACTCCGTCGCGAGCAATTACGACCTGATGAACGACCTGATGTCCGGCGGGCTGCATCGCATCTGGAAGCACTTCAC
This sequence comes from Burkholderia sp. 8Y, assembly GCF_902506145.1. Lineage (GTDB taxonomy): Bacteria > Pseudomonadota > Gammaproteobacteria > Burkholderiales > Burkholderiaceae > Caballeronia. The sequence continues at coordinate 138,091 of NZ_LR733520.1, forward strand.
GATCGGGCAGGCAAAGGTGCGCGCGGGTTACAAGGTGCTGGACATCGCGGGCGGCACCGGCGATCTCGCGATGGCGTTCGCCAAAGAGGCCGGCGCGACGGGCGAAGTCTGGCACACGGACATCAACGAATCGATGCTGCGCGTGGGCCGCGACCGTCTGGTGGACAAGGGCGTCATCACACCGACGCTTCTGTGCGACGCGGAGAAGATTCCGTTTCCCGACAATTACTTCGACGTGGTGACCGTGGCCTTCGGATTGCGCAACATGACGCACAAGGAGCGCGCGCTCGCCGAAATGTATCGCGTGCTGAAGCCGGGCGGCCGCTTGCTCGTGCTGGAATTCTCGAAAGTGTGGGAACCGCTCAAGAAGCCGTACGATATCTACAGCTTCAAGATTCTTCCCTGGCTCGGCGACAAGGTCGCAAAGGATGCGGACAGCTATCGCTATCTGGCCGAATCCATCCGCATGCATCCGGACCAAGAAACATTGAAGACGATGATGGAACAAGCAGGACTGGATCGAGTCGAATATTACAATTTGTCAGGTGGCGTGGTAGCGTTACACGTCGGGACCAAATTCTGATGTTCCACTCTTCAAAGGATTCGATATGTCCGATTCGCGCACACCCCATCCCCGGGGTTTTCTGACCTCGCTCGTCAGAAAGGCCGGAATTTTGGCGCTCGCTGGCGTTATCACGGCCGGCGCAATCTTCGCGGACGACGCCGAAGCGCGCCGCATGGGCGGTGGCCGCAGCATGGGCCGTCAGTCGGCCACGGCCACGCAGCAGCATCAGGCGACGCCACCGTCGCAGTCCATGCAGCCGAGCCAGTCCATGCAGCCGCAGCGCGCGCAGCCGGCGCCCGCCGCGCCGCCGGCCGCCGCGCAACCGGCGCGCAATCGCTGGCTCGGGCCGATTGCCGGCCTCGCCGCGGGGCTGGGCATCGCGGCGCTGCTGTCGCATTTCGGGCTCGGCGGCGCGTTCGCCGGCGCAATGGCCAACATGATCATGATCGCGCTGATCGTGCTCGCCGCCGTCATGCTGTTTCGCTTCTTCATGCGCAAGCGTCAGGGCGGTTCCACGCCCGCGTATGCGGGCGCGGGCGCGTCGCCTTACGGCGCATCGGCGCGCAGCGGGCTGAATCAAGAGCCGCCGCGCATGTCGCAGCCGGCGGGCTTCGGCGCGGACTATATCGATTCCCCTTCGACGCAAGCCGCGCCGGTGAACGTTCCGGCGGGATTCGACACCGAAGCGTTCATCCGTAACGCGAAGGTGTATTTCGTGCGCCTTCAGGACGCGTGGGACCGTGGCAACGTCAACGACATCCGCGAGTTCACCACGCCGGAAATGTTCGCCGAAGTGAAGCTCGACATCGATGCGCGCGGCGGCGCGCCGAACCGGACGGACGTAGTTCAGCTCAACGCCGACGTGCTTGGTGTGGAAGATCGCGGGTCCGAGTATCTGGCGAGCGTGCGCTTCCACGGCCTGATCCGCGAATCGGAAGGGGCGGCGGCGGAGCCGTTCGTCGAAATCTGGAATCTGTCGAAGCAGAAGTCGGGCAACGAAGGCTGGCTGCTGGCCGGCATCCAGCAGGTCAGTTGAGGAGCGCGTCCCGTCGCCCGCACGGCGGCATTGCGCCGCACGGCGGCGGCGGGCTGCGCGCCGAGAAGCGCGCGTCGAGAAGCGGCTCCGCGTTCGCGGAGTTGGCCTAGACCGTAGAATAGAACCCGCGCGAGCGACCGCTTGCGCGGGTTTTTTCATCTCAGAGCCGATGACGAACGCACACGAATCCACCCGCTCCGTTTTAAATCCTGCCGTCAAGACCGCGTCCGGGGCGTTCGCGGCTGCCGTGAATCATCTGCTCGTGCGCGAGCCGTGGGCGCGCGAACGTCTTCAGCCGTACGCGGGCAAGTGCGTGAGGCTCTCGTGTGCGCCGTTTGTGATCGCGCTCGTCGCGCAGTCGGACGGGCTTTTCGCCGCGACGAGCGAGGCGGGAGCCGGCCATTTCGATGTCAGCATCGCCGTGCCGTTCGATGCGCTCCCGGCGTTTGTCCAGGGCGGTCAGGCGGCGGTCATGAAGCACGTGCGTATCGAAGGCGATGCCGAGTTCGCGACGACGCTCGCCAAGCTCGCCGAGCATCTGCGCTGGGATCCGGAGGAGGACCTGTCGCGCGTGATCGGCGATGCGCCCGCGCATCGCATCGGCATCATGGCGCGCACGGTTCAGGCGCAGGCTCAGCGCACGGGCCGTAATCTGCTGGATTCCGTGGCCGAGTACTTGCTGGACGAGCGTCCGCAACTGGTGCGCAAGAGCGCGCTCGACGCGTTCAACGCCGAGTTGTCGCATGCGCGCGATGCGCTCGCGCGTGTCGAGAAGCGCATCGAACGGATCGAACGGATCGAACAACAAGAGTCGGCCCGCGGCGCCTCAGCGCGGACCGGCGGCGAGTCCGCGCACGACCCGCGCAAATAACAAGCTGAAGCGAACTTCGACCATGCGTTTTCTGCGTTTCCTCAAGATTTTCTTCACGATTGTCCGCTTCGGGCTGGACGAACTGGTCATGAGCGGCATCAACGATCGCCGCGTGCGCTACCTCATGCGCGTGACGACGTTCGGCCGCCGCTTCGATATCGAGCGCGGCATCCGGCTCCGTCTCGCGCTCGAAAGCCTCGGGCCAATCTTCGTGAAATTCGGTCAGGTGCTGTCGACGCGGCGCGATCTGTTGCCCGTGGATATCGCCAACGAACTCGCGAAGCTCCAGGATCGCGTGCCGCCGTTCGATTCGAATGTCGCCGTCGCGATCATCGAGAAGTCGCTCGGCGCACCGATCGACGAGCTGTTCGACGACTTCGAGCGCGTGCCGGTGGCGAGCGCGTCGATCGCGCAAGTGCATTTCGCGAAGATCAGGCACGGCGAGCACGCCGGCAAATCCGTCGCCGTCAAGGTGCTGCGGCCGGGCATGCTGCCCGTGATCGACTCGGACCTGGCGCTTCTGCGCGATATCGCATTCTGGGCCGAGCGTCTGTGGCCGGACGGCAGGCGGCTCAAGCCGCGCGAAGTGGTCGCCGAATTCGACAAGTATCTGCACGATGAACTCGACCTCATGCGCGAGGCCGCGAACGGCAGCCAGTTGCGCCGCAATTTCCAGGGCCTCGATCTGCTCCTCGTGCCCGAGATGTACTGGGACCTGTCCGCGCCCGCCGTGCTCGTGATGGAACGCATGGTCGGCGTGCCGATCAGCCAGGTCGAGACGCTGCGCGCGGCTGGCGTCGATATCCCGAAGCTCGCGCGGGAAGGCGTCGAGATTTTCTTCACGCAGGTGTTTCGCGATGGCTTCTTTCACGCGGACATGCACCCCGGCAACATTCAGGTAAGCCTCGATCCGGCGACGTTCGGGCGCTACATCGCGCTCGACTTCGGCATCGTCGGGGCGCTTTCGGACTTCGACAAGAACTATCTCGCGCAGAACTTTCTCGCGTTCTTCAAGCGCGACTATCACCGCGTCGCGACGCTGCATCTCGAATCTGGCTGGGTGCCGCCGAGCACGCGCGTCGAGGAACTGGAAAGCGCGATTCGCGCCGTGTGCGAGCCGTACTTCGATCGCGCGCTCAAGGATATTTCGCTCGGACAGGTGTTGATGCGGCTCTTTTCGACCTCGCGCCGCTTCAACGTCGAAATTCAGCCGCAACTCGTGCTGCTGCAGAAAACGATGCTGAACGTCGAAGGACTGGGCCGCTCGCTCGATCCGGAACTCGATCTGTGGAAGACCGCGAAGCCGTACCTCGAACGCTGGATGAACGAGCAGATCGGCTGGCGCGGCTGGTACGAGCGCCTGCAAATGGAAGCGCCGCAGTGGAGCAAGACCATTCCGCAGCTGCCGCGGCTGATTCATCATTTGCTCGCGGAGCGCCACGACGCGCCACGCGGCAGCCATGACGAGACAATGCGCCTCCTGCTCGCGGAGCAGAAGCGCACGAATCGGCTGCTGACGACGCTGCTGGTCGTCGGCGTCGCGGTGATCGCGGGGGCGGGCGTCGTCATCGCGCAATTCTGGATGGGCCACCTTTAAGCAAGCGAGCCGGCGTCTTTCCGTGCCGGCAGGAGGAGATCCGATGAGCAATTCCAGCAACGCCGATGTTCCGTCCTTCGATAACCGCGATCCGAACTCGCCCGGTTTCTGGGACGAACGTTTCGATCGACGCTTTACGCCGTGGGATCAGGCGGGCGTGCCGGATGCGTTTCGCTCATTTGTCGCCGCGCTGCCCGCGCCCGAGGCCACGCGCGTGCTGATTCCCGGCTGCGGCAACGCGTACGAGGCTGCGTATCTGGCCGGGCGCGGATTGACGGTGCGGGCCATCGACTTCTCGCCGAGCGCGGTGGCGGCGGCGCGCGCTCAGTTGGGCGCGTATGTGAACGTCGTCGAAGAGGCCGACTTCTTCGCGTATCAGCCGCCGTTCGCGCCCGACTGGATTTATGAGCGCGCTTTTCTTTGCGCGCTGCCGAGAGACCGCTGGGCGGACTACGCAAAGCGCATGGCGGCGCTCGCGCGGCCGGGCGCGCTGCTGGCGGGCTTCTTTTTCATCGGGGCGACGCCGAAAGGACCGCCGTTCGGCATCGAGCGCAATGAACTGGACGCGCTCCTCAACCCGCACTTCGAACTGATCGACGAGCACGAGGTCAGCGGCTCCATACCGGTTTTTGCAGGCCGTGAACGCTGGCTGACGTGGCGGCGCGCTTGAATTGCGCGGCTTCGCCCTCATCTCGCGAAGAAGCCGCACGGCGCGGTGCCCGGCTGAAAATGGCGGGCCGGAGCCGGTTTGCGGCTATAATTCAAGGCTTTGCAAGCGTCGACAGATCATTGTAGGAAGAGTGCCATGCCGATTTACGCATACCGCTGCGCATCCTGCGGCCACGAAAAAGACGTGCTTCAGAAGATGAGCGACGCACCGCTCACGCAATGTCCCGCCTGCGGAAAGGACGCGTTTTCCAAGCAAGTCACCGCGGCAGGGTTCCAGTTGAAGGGCTCCGGCTGGTATGTCACCGATTTCCGGGGCGGCAGCAACGGCTCGGCCGCGCCCAAGTCGGGCGACAACGCCCAGGCCGCGCCGGGCAATTCGAATTCCGGCGATAGCGCGAATGCGGGCAGTGCGTCATCGTCCGATGCTGCGCCTGCGAGCGCCGCGCCTGCCGCAGGAGCTTCGACGCCCTCGACGCCTTCCAGCGCCGCCTGAAGCGCGCACTCACGCACAGGCAACGCACGGCGCGGACTCGCGCCGGCCGCGCATCCGTCCCGTACCGCGTGTCAGCGCGCGCGCCGTGAGCGCGCGCGAACACGCGGCCAACCCGACGCCCGTCACCCTAGCGACAACAACGTGACCACGAAAAAGACTACGCTGAAAACCGTGTTCCTCACCGGACTGCTCGTGCTGGTGCCGCTCGCCATCACGCTGTGGGTGCTCGGCCTCGTGATCGGGACCATGGATCAGACGCTGCTGCTCTTGCCGTCCGCATGGCAGCCGGAGCGTGTGTTCGGATTCCATTTGCCGGGGCTGGGCGCGCTGCTCACGCTCGCATTCATCTTCGTCGTCGGCCTCTTTACGCAGAACTTCGTCGGGCAGAAACTCGTCGGCTGGTGGGATGCGATCCTTCGCCATATTCCGGTCGTCGGCCCGCTCTACACGAGCGTGAAACAGGTGTCCGACACGCTGCTCTCGTCGAGCGGAAATGCATTTCGCAAGGCGCTGCTGGTCGAATATCCGCGCAAGGGCTCGTACACCATCGGGTTCCTCACCGGCATTCCCGGCGGCGACGTGCTGAACCATCTGAAGGAAGACCACGTGAGCGTCTACGTGCCGACGACGCCGAACCCCACGTCCGGTTTCTTCCTGATGATGCCGAAAAGCGAGGTCGTCGAGCTGGATATGACCGTCGACGCCGCACTGAAGTACATCGTCTCGATGGGCGTGGTCGCCCCCGCTCCGAGCGCGCCGCTGTCGGTCGCGCCCGCCCGCCGCCCCACCGAGCCGCCGATGTAATGCCGGTGCGCGTGCCGCGAATCGAGCCGACGAAGAGCGCGATCCGCACGCGAGCCGTTCATCAACGAACAACGAAAGACACAACATCATGTCGATGCGATCTGAATACTGCGGTCTGGTGACCGAAGCCCTGCTGGGGCAAACCGTCTCGCTGTGCGGCTGGGTGCATCGCCGCCGCGACCACGGGGGCGTTATCTTCATCGACTTGCGCGATCGCGAAGGGCTCGTCCAGGTCGTCTGCGATCCGGATCGCGCCGAGATGTTCAAGGTGGCCGAGGGCGTGCGCAACGAATTCTGCGTGCAGGTCAAGGGCGTCGTGCGCAACCGTCCGGAAGGCACGGTCAACGCGAACCTCACGAGCGGCAAGATCGAAGTCCTGTGCCACGAACTCAACGTGCTGAACGCGTCGGTCACGCCGCCGTTCCAGCTCGACGACGACAACCTCTCCGAGACCACGCGCCTCACGCATCGGGTGCTGGACCTGCGCCGTCCGCAGATGCAGAAGAATCTGCGCCTGCGTTATCGCGTGGCGATCGAAGTGCGCAAGTATCTCGACGCGCAAGGCTTCATCGACATCGAAACGCCGATGCTGACCAAGAGCACGCCGGAAGGCGCGCGCGATTATCTGGTGCCGTCGCGCGTGAACGCGGGACAGTTTTTCGCGCTGCCGCAATCGCCGCAATTGTTCAAGCAATTGCTGATGGTCGCGAACTTCGACCGTTACTACCAGATCACCAAGTGCTTCCGCGACGAAGACCTGCGCGCGGACCGTCAGCCGGAATTCACGCAGATCGACTGCGAAACCTCGTTCCTGAACGAGCAGGAAATCCGCGATCTGTTCGAAAACATGATCCGCCACGTCTTCAAGGAGACGATGGACGTCGCGCTGCCGGAAAAATTTCCGGTCATGCTGTATTCCGAAGCCATGCGCCGCTTTGGTTCGGATAAGCCCGACCTGCGCGTGAAACTCGAATTCGCCGACCTGACCGACGCGGTCAGGGACGTCGATTTCAAGGTGTTCAGCATGCCGGCCAATTCGAAGGACGGCCGTGTGGCCGCGCTGCGCGTGCCGAAGGGCGGCGAGCTGTCGCGTGGCGATATCGACGGTTACACGGAGTTCGTACGTATTTACGGCGCGAAGGGCCTCGCCTGGATCAAGGTCAACGACAAGACCAAGGGTCGCGACGGTCTGCAAAGCCCGATCGTGAAGAATCTGCATGACGCGGCGCTCGCCGCCATCATGGAGCGCACGGGCGCGGAAGACGGCGACATCATCTTCTTCGCGGCGGATCGCACGAAGGTGGTGAACGACAGTCTCGGCGCGCTGCGCCTGAAGATCGGCCATTCGGAATTCGGCAAGTCGAACGGCCTGCTCGAAACCGGCTGGAAGCCGCTGTGGGTGATCGACTTCCCGATGTTCGAGTTCGACGAGGAAGAGAATCGCTACGTGGCCGCGCACCATCCGTTCACGAGCCCGAAGGACGAGCACCTCGAATATCTCGAGACCGATCCGGGGCGCTGTCTCGCTAAGGCGTACGACATGGTGCTGAACGGCTGGGAAATCGGCGGCGGTTCGGTGCGTATTTTCCAGGAAGACGTGCAGAGCAAGGTGTTCCGCGCGCTGAAGATCGGCGCGGAAGAAGCGCGCCTGAAGTTCGGCTTCCTGCTCGACGCGCTGCAATACGGCGCGCCGCCGCACGGCGGCATCGCGTTCGGTCTGGACCGCATCGTGACGCTGATGTCGGGCGCCGATTCGATCCGCGACGTCATCGCGTTCCCGAAGACGCAGCGCGCGCAGGACCTGCTCACGCAAGCGCCGAGCGAAGTGGACGAGCGCCAGTTGCGCGAGCTGCACATCCGTCTGCGGCAGCCCGAACAAAAGGCGCAATAAGCGTCGTTAATGTTGTGACGAAAGAGGCGCCGAGTGCGCCTTTTTCGTTTTTTGCGCTACAGTCGTTGCCGGATACGAGACAACGCGCAAGTTCAACATAGTCATGCAGAAGCCACCGAAAATCCCCGAATCCGTGCTGGTCGTGATTCATACGCCCAACCTCGACGTGCTGATTATCGAGCGGGCGGATCACCCGGGCTTCTGGCAATCGGTGACGGGATCGAAAGACCGCATCGACGAGCCGCTCGACGAAACCGCTGCGCGTGAAGTGCAGGAGGAGACGGGCATTATCGTCGGCAGTCCGCTGGTGCCGCAAAACGCGCTGCTGGACTGGCATCACAGTATTCAGTACGAAATTTATCCGCAGTGGCGGCACCGTTACGCCGAAGGCATCACGCACAACACCGAACACCAGTTCAGTCTCTGTGTGCCGCACTGTCTGGAAGTGACACTCGCGCCGCGCGAACACACGTCGCATCTGTGGCTGCCGTTGCGCGTAGCCGCCGACCGATGCTTTTCGTGGTCCAACCGCGAAGCAATCCTCCAATTGCCCGAGCGCCTCGCGGCGCATAGCCGATGATCGGTGTGCGGCCCCGGCGCAGCTTCAAGCGACTGCGCCAGGCGCTGTTTTCCGGGCGGCGTCCACCGCGTTTTTGCTTCACTGCGGGCAACCAGGTCCGCATTCTCAAGAGCGGCGTGCAGTTCTTTCCCGCGCTGATCGAGCGGATCGACGGCGCGCAGAAGACCATTTCGCTCGAAACCTACATCTTCGCGAACGACGACAGCGGCCGCGCCGTCTCCGATGCACTGCTGCGCGCCGCCGCGCGCGGCGTCACGGTGCGGGTGATCACCGACGGCATCGGCACCGACGGCAACCTGCCGATGTTCGAGCAGTGGAAGGCGGGCGGCGTCGAGCATCGAATCTACAATCCGCATCTGCTTTTCGGGCCGCTCGGCTTTTCGCGCACGCACCGCAAGCTCGCGCTCATCGACAACACGTACGCGTTCTGCGGCGGCATCAATATCGTCGATGACTACGACCAGAACGGCACGCGCCTGCCGGAGCCGCGCTGGGACTTTGCGATGGAGGCGCAAGGCCCCGTGGTGACCGACGTGCGCGATGCCTTCGATCTCCAGTGGGAGCGCATCCGGCTCGGCGTCAAGCCGCGCGAGCCGCGTTCGCCGGCGTGCGAACCGCAGCCGGAGCATAACCGCCGGAATTCGCGGCGCGCGATGCGCGCACGGCGCCGCGCGCAACTCGGCGAGATCCATGCGGTGGACCAGCCGTGCGTCGCGTTCGTGGCGCGCGACAATCTGCTCAATCGCCGGGCCATCGAAAAGGCTTACTTGCGCGCGATCGCCCACGCGGAGCGCGAAGTGCTGCTCGCGAATCCGTACTTCATGCCGGGGCGCAAGCTGCGGCGCGCGCTCGTTCTCGCGGCGCGGCGCGGGGTGCGCGTGTCGCTCGTGATCGGGCGCAAGGAGTTCGTCGCGCTCGACTACGCGACGCCGTTCCTTTACGGCAATCTGCTGAAGAATGGCGTGCGCATCGCCGAATACGAGAAGACCATGCTGCATGGCAAGGTCGCGGTCGTGGACGCCGACTGGGCGACCGTCGGCTCGTCCAATCTCGACGCGCTCTCGCTCGTGCTCAACAACGAAGCCAACATGGTGCTCGTGAACCACGCGGAGATCGCCGGACTGCACGACGCCATTCTCCGGGCCTTCGACGAAGGCAGTCCCATCGACGAAAAACACTACGCGTCGCGTCCCGTGACCGAGCGGATTCTCAGTTGGCTCGCTTACAACACCTACCGAATGATGATGAAAGTCATCACCATCGGGCAGTACGATTGACGGTCCAAATACTGCTAAATCGACAAGGTAGCTGCCAAACGTCAACAAGCTCCCATCAAATGGGAAGTCGGGCAGTCACTTAGAGGCAGGCCGCGCTTAAAAAAGGACAATAGGGCGGGCAAAAATAGGACTTATCCTATTGATTGCTGTGAAAGTTAGAAACCGCTTTCTAAAAAATTGCTTGTTTCCAGCAGCGACCGGCCACAATAATAGAACGGCCGTTCGTTTTCAATGGGGTCACGAGAGGACGGTGGGATCATGCGAAAAGGCGAACAGACGCGGGCCGCGATTCTCGACGCAGCGTTGGACCTGGCGAGCAGGGACGGTCTGGAAGGACTGACGATCGGCCTTCTGGCCGAACGGATGCAGATGAGCAAGAGCGGAGTGTTCGCGCACTTCGGATCGCGCGAGGATCTGCAGGTGGAAGTGGTGCGCGAGTACCACCGCCGGTTCGAGGACGAAGTGTTTTTCCCGAGCTTGCGTGAACCGCGCGGCCTGCCGCGACTGCGCGCGATGATGAGCCGCTGGATGGAAAAGCGCATCGAGGAAGTGACGACCGGCTGCATCTACATTAGCGGCGCGGTGGAATACGACGATCGCGCGGCGAGCGCGGTGCGCGAGCAGCTCGTTCACAGCGTGACAACTTGGCGCGAGGCGCTTTTGCGGGCCATTCGCCAGTCGAAGGAGGAAGGGCATCTGAAGCCGGAGACGGACCCGAAGCTGATGCTCTTCGAGTTGTACAGCTTCACGCTCGGCCTGCATCACGACGCACGCTTCCTGCATCTGCCGGAAGCGGTGCAACTGACGCGGGACGCGCTGGAAAAGACGATCGTTTCATATCAGACGTCGCATTCACCTGCCGATGGCGGCGGCCGCGAAGCCAGCGAGCCGAGCGCCCACACAGCCGCGAGTGCGACGACGAATCTAACTTCGCATCAAACGGGCAGCCGTTAGCGGCGCCGATCGAATCGTCCCAAGGGTTCGGCGGCGCGCGACGCAAGCTTCTAGAAACTGGAGAGACTCATGGGACAGTACGCCGCCCCCCTGCGCGACATGCAGTTCGTGCTGCACGAACTGCTGAACGTCGGAGCCGAACTGAAGCGCATGCCGAAGCATGCCGAGCTGGACGCGGACACCATCAATCAGGTGCTCGAAGAAGCCGGCAAGTTCTGCTCCGAAGTCGTGTTTCCGCTGAATCAGAGCGGCGACCGGGAAGGTTGCACCTACGAAGGCGACGGCGTCGTCAAGACGCCATCGGGCTTCAGGGAGGCGTATCGCCAGTACGTCGAGGCGGGCTGGCCCGCGCTCGGCTGCGATCCCGAATACAGCGGCCAGGGCCTGCCCGCGTTCGTCAATAACGCGCTCTACGAGATGCTCAATTCGGCGAACCAGGCGTGGACCATGTATCCGGGTCTGTCGCACGGCGCGTACGAATGCCTGCACGCGCACGGCACGCCGGAGCAGAAATCGACGTATCTCGCGAAGCTCGTCTCGGGCGAGTGGACCGGCACGATGTGCCTCACCGAACCGCATTGCGGAACCGACCTCGGCATTCTGCGCACGAAAGCCGAGCCGAATGGCGACGGTTCGTACGCGCTGACCGGCACCAAGATCTTCATCTCGAGCGGCGAACACGACATGGCCGAGAACATCGTCCATCTGGTGCTCGCACGCCTGCCCGGCGCGCCTGCGGGCACGAAGGGCATTTCGCTTTTCATTGTGCCGAAGTTCATTCCGGACGCGAGCGGCGCGCCCGGCGAACGCAACGGCATCAAGTGCGGCTCGATCGAGCACAAGATGGGCATTCACGGCAACGCCACCTGCGTGATGAACCTCGACGGCGCGAAGGGCTGGCTCGTCGGCGAAGCGAACAAGGGCTTGAACGCCATGTTCGTGATGATGAACGCAGCGCGTCTGGGCGTCGGCATGCAGGGGCTGGGGCTCACGGAAGTGGCGTACCAGAACTCGCTCGTCTATGCGAAAGAGCGTCTGCAGATGCGCTCGCTCACCGGCCCGAAGGCGCCGGAGAAGCCCGCTGATCCGATCATCGTGCATCCGGATGTGCGCCGCATGCTGCTCACGCAGAAGGCGTATGCCGAAGCCGGCCGCGCGTTCGCGTACTGGGCCGCGCTCAACATCGACAAGGAACTGTCGCACGAAGACGAAGCGGCGCGCCGCGAAGCCGCCGATTTCGTCGCGCTGCTCACGCCGGTCATCAAGGCGTTCCTGACCGACAACGCGTTCGAAGGCACGAACCTCGCCATGCAGATCTACGGCGGCCACGGTTTCATTTCCGAGTGGGGCATGGAGCAGTATGTGCGCGACGCGCGCATCAACATGATCTACGAGGGCACCAATTCCATTCAGGCGCTCGACCTGCTCGGCCGCAAGATTCTCGGCGACATGGGCGCGAAGCTGAAGCGTTTCGGCAAGCTCGTGACCGATTTCGTCGAAGAAGAAGGCGTGAAGCCGGAGATGCAGGAGTTCATCAACCCGCTCGCGGATATCGGCGAGAAGGTGCAGAAGCTGACCATGGAAATCGGCATGAAGGCGATGCAGAATCCGGACGAAGTGGGCGCGGCGGCCGTGCCGTATCTGCGCACGGTGGGCCATCTGGTGTTCTCGTACTTCTGGGCGCGCATGGCACGCGTGGCGCTCGACAACGCCGCATCCGGCGATGCCTTCTACAAGGCGAAGCTCGCCACCGCGCGCTTCTATTTCGCGAAGCTCCTTCCCGAAACCGCATCGACGATCCGCGCCGCGCGCGCGGGCGCAAAGCCGATGATGGACTACGACGAAGCCTTGTTCTGAACACGAGCGCAACGCGACGGTTCGACTCTCCGAACCACGACAACCCCGATCAAACGCCTCGCGGCGCAATCGACTCGACTGCGCCGCCGGCAGAAGAGCCAAACTATACGGAGGCTTTCCCGTGAGCACCCTGAACATCCGCAAAGTCGCCGTGCTCGGCGCCGGCGTGATGGGCGCGCAGATCGCCGCGCATCTCATCAACGCCCGCGTGCCCGTGCTGCTGTTCGACCTTCCCGCGAAGGAAGGCGCGAAGAACGGCATCGCGCTCAAGGCCATCGAGAATCTGAAGAAGCTCTCGCCCGCGCCGTTCGGCGTGAAGGACGACGCGCAGCACATCGAGCCTGCGAACTACGAAGACGACATCGCGCGTCTCGCCGAATGCGATCTCGTGATCGAAGCGATCGCCGAGCGCATGGACTGGAAGCACGACCTGTACAAGAAAGTCTCGCCGCACATCGCGCCGCACGCCATCTTCGCGAGTAATACGTCGGGCTTGTCGATCACCGAGCTGTCGCACGGTTTCTCCGATGAACTCAAGGCGCGTTTCTGCGGCGTGCACTTCTTCAATCCGCCGCGCTACATGCATCTCGTCGAGCTGATTCCGACGGAATCCACCCGGCCCGAGATTCTCGATCAGCTCGAAACCTTCCTGACCAGCGCCATCGGCAAGGGCGTCGTGCGCGCGAAGGACACGCCGAACTTCATCGCGAATCGCGTGGGCGTGTTTTCGATTCTCGCGGTCATCGCGGAGAGCCAGAAGTTCGGGCTGCGTTTCGACGAAGTGGACGACCTGACCGGCGCGCGCCTCGGCCGCGCCAAGTCCGCGACGTTCCGCACGGCGGATGTCGTCGGCCTCGACACGATGGCGCACGTCATCAAGACGATGCAGGACAATCTGCCGGACGACCCGTTCTTCTCCGTCTACGCGACGCCGCCCGTGCTCGCCGAACTGGTGAAGAACGGCGCGCTCGGGCAGAAGACGGGCGCGGGTTTCTATCGCAAGGAAGGCAAAGCGATCAAGGTGCTCGACCCGCAGACGGCGAAATACGTCGATGGCGGCGCGAAGGCGGACGAGATCGTCGGCCGCATTCTGAAGCGCCCGCCCGCCGAGCGCCTGAAGCTCCTGCGCGAAACCGACAACAAGCAGGCGCAGTTCCTCTGGGCCATTTTCCGCGATGTGTTCCACTACATCGCGGTGCATCTGGAATCGATCGCGGACAACGCACGCGATGTCGATCTTGCGATCCGCTGGGGCTTCGGCTGGAACCAGGGTCCGTTCGAAAGCTGGCAGGCGGCGGGCTGGCAGCAAGTCGCGCAATGGGTGCAGGAAGACATCGACGCAGGCAAGGCGCTTTCGAATGCGCCGCTGCCCGCCTGGGTGCGGAACGGCCCTGTCGCCGAGAAAGGCGGCGTGCACACGAATGAAGGCTCGTGGTCGCCGCAGGCTCGCCGTTTCGTCGCGCGTTCGACGCTGCCGGTCTACGAAAAGCAAGTGTTTCGCGCGCCGCTCGTCGGTGAAAGCGGCGCGGATCCGAAGACCTACGGCAAGACGCTCCTCGAAACCGACAGCGTGCGCGCCTGGCTCGACCGCGACGACGGCGACGTGGTGATCGTCTCGTTCAAGACGAAGATGAACACGATCGGTCCCGGCGTGCTCGACGGTCTCACGCAAGCCATCGAACTCGCGGAGAAGGCATACCGCGGCGTGGTGATCTGGCAGCCGACTTCGCTCGCGCTCGGCGCGCCGGGCGGTCCGTTCTCGGCGGGCGCGAATCTCGAAGAGGCGATGCCCGCGTTCATGATGGGCGGCGCGAAAGGCATCGAGCCGTTCGTCAAGAAGTTTCAGGACAGCATGATGCGCGTGAAGTACGCGAACGTGCCGGTGGTCTGCGCGGTGTCGGGCATCGCGCTCGGTGGCGGCTGCGAACTGCTGCTGCATGCGGCGAAGCGCGTCGCGCATGTCGAAAGCTATATCGGGCTCGTGGAAGTGGGCGTGGGTCTCGTGCCGGCGGGCGGCGGCCTGAAGGAAGCCGCATTGCGCGCAGCCGAAGCCGCGAGCGCCGTTAACGCGACGAGCGATCTGCTCAAGTTCCTGCAAAAGCCGTTCGAGAACGCGGCGATGGCGAAAGTCTCCGGCTCCGCGCTCGAAGCGCGCGCCATGGGCTATCTGAAGCCGTCGGACACCATCGTATTCAACGTGCACGAGTTGCTCGACATCGCGAAGAAGGAAGCGCGCGCGCTCGCCGACTCCGGCTACCGTGCGCCGCTGCGCGCGAAGCAGATTCCGGTGGCGGGCCGCTCGGCGCTGTCGACCATCAAGGCGTCGCTCGTCAATATGCGCGATGGCCGCTTCATCAGCGAGCACGATTTCCTGATCGCGAGCCGTATCGCGGAAGCGGTGTGCGGCGGCGACGTGGAAGGCGGCAGTCTCGTCGACGAGGAATGGCTGCTTGGGCTGGAACGCCGCGCGTTCATCGAACTGCTCGGCACGCAAAAGACGCAGGAACGGATCATGGGCATGTTGCAGACCGGCAAGCCGGTTCGCAACTGAGCGCGGACTAATGGAGCTGGTTATGAGCAAACAATTGCAGGAAGCCTATATTGTCGCCGCGAGCCGCACGCCCATCGGCAAGGCGCCGCGCGGCGTGTTCAGGAACACGCGCCCGGATGAACTGCTCGTCCACGCCATTCGATCGGCCGTGGCGCAGGTGCCGGGACTGGATACGAGCGTGATCGAAGACGCCATCGTCGGCTGCGCGATTCCCGAAGCGGAGCAGGGCCTGAACGTCGCGCGCATGGGCGCGCTGCTCGCCGGGCTGCCGCAGACGGTCGGCGGCGTCACGGTGAACCGCTTCTGCGCGTCGGGCCTGACCGCGCTCGCGATGGCGGCGGACCGCATTCGCGTCGGCGAGGCGGATGCGATTCTCGCGGGCGGCTGCGAGTCGATGAGGATGGTGCCGATGATGGGCAACAAGCCGTCGCTGTCGCCGCATATCTTCGATCGCAGTGAGGACGTCGGCATTGCATACGGCATGGGCCTGACCGCCGAGCGCGTCGCGGAACGCTGGAAGGTGAGCCGCGAGGCGCAGGACGCGTTCGCGGCGGAGTCGCATCGCAAGGCGCTGGCCGCGCAGCAATCGGGCGAATTCGCCGATGAAATCGCGGCGTACACGCTCAACGAACGCTTCCCGGATCTCGCGTCGGGCGAAGTCCGCGTGAATGCGCGCGAAATTGCGTTCGACGAAGGCCCGCGTGCGGATACGTCGCTCGAAACGTTGGCCAAGCTGCGGCCGGTGTTCGCCAACAAGGGTTCGGTGACGGCGGGCAACAGTTCGCAGACATCCGACGGCGCGGGCGCGCTGATCGTCGTGTCGGAGAAGATTCTCAAGCAGTTCAATCTGACGCCGCTCGCGCGCTTCGTGAGTTTCGCGGTGCGCGGCGTGCCGCCGGAAATCATGGGCATCGGGCCGAAGGAAGCGATTCCGGCTGCGCTGAAGAACGCCGGTCTGACGCAGGACGACCTCGACTGGATCGAACTGAACGAAGCGTTCGCGGCGCAATCGCTCGCGGTGATCAACGACCTGGGCCTCGATACGTCGAAGCTCAATCCGCTCGGCGGCGCGATTGCGCTTGGGCATCCGCTCGGAGCGACGGGCGCGATCCGCTCGGCGACGGTCGTGCATGGCCTGCGCCGCCGCAACCTGAAGTACGGCATGGTGACGATGTGCGTCGGCACCGGCATGGGCGCGGCGGGGATCATCGAGCGGGTTTAACTGCGCGGCCCGCAGGCGGGTCCGCTCGCGGGCTAACAAAGAAAAAGGAAGACGCCGCATGGATATCGTCATCGAACGGGCGCAGGGCGTGTTGAGCATCGTGCTGAATCGCGCCGAGAAGAAGAACGCCATCACGGCGGCCATGTATCAGGAAATGGCCGACGGGCTGTACGAAGCGGAAAACGACGCAACGGTGCGCGCGGTTCTGCTGCGCGGCAACGGCGGCGCGTTTAGCGCGGGCAACGATCTGGAGGACTTTCTCAACGATCCGCCGAAAAACCTGGATGCGCCCGTGTTCCAGTTCCTGCGACGCTTGAGCGGCATGCCGAAGCCGGTGGTCGCGGCGGTGGCGGGCGTCGCGGTGGGCATCGGCACGACGATGCTTTTGCATTGCGATATCGTCTATGCCGCGAAGAACGCGAAGTTCTCGCTACCCTTCGTGCAGCTCGGGCTGTGCCCGGAGGCGGCGTCGAGCCTGCTGCTGCCGCGCATCGCTGGCTATCAGCGGGCGGCGGAGAAACTGCTGCTGGGCGAAGCGTTCGATGTCGGCGAAGCGATCAGTATGGGCTTCGTCAACGGCGCGATCGATGCGGCCGAACTCGACGCCTATGCCTTCGAGCGAGCGAGACGGCTGGCGGCGCTGCCGGCTTCATCGCTGAAAACGACGAAGGCGCTGATGAAAAACGAGCAACGCAACGAAGTGGCCGCGCGCATGGAAGAAGAGGCTGCGCATTTTTCGGGCATGCTCGGTGCGCCGGAAGCGCGCGAGGCGTTCCAGGCGTTTTTCGAGAAGCGTAGGGCGGATTTTAGTCGGTTTGAGTGATGCGCCGCCGCTAATACGGCGGCCCGCATCAGCCGATGCTTTCTCACGCGGAGACACGTTCCATGCGACTCAAGCTCCTTCTTTGCGCAACGCTGCTGCTCTCGACCGTGACCGCGTGGGCGGACTCGTCCGCGTGCATGAACAAGGCAACCACGCAAATGGCGATGGACGAGTGCGTGGGCCGCGAGTTGAAAGCCGCCGACCAGAAGCTGAACGACACGTACCGGACGCTGCTCGGCAAAGTGAGCAAGGACGGCGCGGAACAGTTGCGCAAGGCGCAGCGCGCATGGGTTGCGTGGCGCGACGCGCAATGCGCGTTCGACACCATGGGGACGCGCGGCGGCAGCATCAATTCGATGGAAACCGCGATGTGCGTCGAAAACTTGACGCAGGCGCAGACGGCGCATCTCGCCGCGCAGTTGCATTGCAAGGAAGGCGACGTGTCGTGCGGCGGCCAGTAAGCGCACTCACTCCACCTCATACTCCACAAACCCCCCCTCCCGCGCGAAGCTCACGAGCCGCAACTCCGCCTGCTTCGCGATGGCGATAGCAAGCGACGTTGGCGCGGAAATGGTCGCGACCATCGGCACGCCGACGCGCGCCGACTTGCGCACGAGTTCATAGCTCGCGCGGCTCGACAGAAACACGAAGCCCTGCGTCGTGTCTTCGCGTCGCAGCACGAGTTGCCCGATGAGCTTATCGAGCGCGTTGTGACGGCCGACGTCTTCGAACGCATACCGCACGGCGCCGCTTTCATCGCACCACGCGGCGGCATGCAGCCCGCCGGTGAGCTTCGTCAACCGTTGATGCGCCGGCAACTCGCGGGCCGCGCGCTCGATCGCGTCCGGCGCGAGGCGCGCAAGAAAGCCGGTATCGGGCACGCGCTCCGGCTGAAGGTCCAGCAAGTCGATGCTCTCGATCCCGCACACGCCGCATCCCGTGCGCCCCGCGAGCGCGCGACGTTTGTCCTTCAGCGACGCGAACGCCTGCTGCACCACTTGCAGATGCACCTCGGCATGCGGCAGCGCGTGGCCGTCGTCGCGGTAATACACTTCGATATCCTGGATATCGCTGCCGCGCTCGACAATGCCTTCCGTCAACGAGAAGCCCACGGCGAACGCTTCGAGATCGCGCGGCGTGCACATCATCACCGCGTGCGAAATGCCGTTGTAGACGAGCGCGATGGGCCATTCCTGTCCGACGTGATCGTTTGCGACGGCGCTTTCGCCCCGGCGATGTCTTCGCACGTCCCGTTCGACATAGCCGGGCTGCTCTTCGGTTTCGAGTGGGTTCACCTTCATCTCCATGTACTACACGATCACGGGCATGGGCATTGCTGCCTGAATCTGCTGCTTGCACGGTTCCAGCCCAGTACCAAGCCCTACAATAACTTAAGCGGGCGATGCGCGCCGGCGCGCGCCGCTCACTCTAATGAGGCTATCGCCATGGGACTTTACGATACCGCTCGTCTTTTCGCGTTCGAGGTCGAATCCTCGGACAATCTGCGCTTCATTCCGCTCTCCGTGCGCTTCAATCTCGACCGCTTCGGCATGCGGATCACGCTCGATCAATGGCAGATGCTTCCGTATGACGATCGCGTGCTGCTCGCGCGCTTTCCGGTCGAAGACGATGCCGAGCTGGAAAAGAACTTCGATCTCGCGCTCGAAGAAATGATGAAGACGCACGCGAACGCCGCGCCCGAAAAGATCGAGCGTGACGCCGATCCCGTCTGGGCTCACGCCGACGCCGTGCCCGAAGCCGTCATCCGGCAAAGCAGTCTCGCGGGCGTGAGCGCGCCGAGTCTTTCGCGCTGGGCCGCGCTCGACCGGTTTCAGCGTTACGCGATCGCCAAGCTCTCGCGCAACACAGACAAACTCAATCACGACTTTCTGCCCGCCATGCGCGAGTTTGGGCTGGCCGAATGAGCGCGCGCTGAATAACCGGCTAAACGAGCGGCTGATTTTCGCAAGCCGCCCTCAAGCTCGCGCGAAAGCTGCCGTTATCCGCGTTATCCATCAATCGCGGTGTGAGCCTGACGGTTCGCACCGCGCTTTTGCGTGGGCGCGCGCTTGAGCATCACTGGCGCCGCGACCGCGCAGCAAAGGAACCGCTTGCCGCTCATGACTCGTTTCCTCTCTGGGCGATTCCTCGTGAATGTCGCCGTCGTGCTGGCCGCGCTGGGCGCGAACGCATTCGTCGCCTGCGAGCGGATCGTCGATCTGCGCGCGACCAATGCGAGCACGCTTCGCTCGATGAGTCTCCTGCGCGATCTCGCCGCGTATCGCGGATCGCTCGGCGAGGCGCTCACGCAACTGAGCCGCTTCGAGGCGACGGGCATCGCGGAACCCGCCGCGCAGCACGCGGCGCGCGAACAGCATCTGGACGCGCTCGAAAGCGGCCTGCGTGCGCAGTTCGCGATGGAACCCGGCGTCGCGGGCGCCTTCGACGCGCTCGCCGCGCGCACGGCCGCCATGCGCTCCGACGCGAATCTGGCCGACGAACGCGCGCGCCGCGCAAGCGTCGATGAGTCGCGTGCGTGGGCCGACACCGCGTTCGTGCTGCTTTCCGAAGACCAGCAGGCAGTCGACGAGGAACTGGCGGCGCTGCGCAACCGCATCGACACCGAAACGACGGCGGCGCTCGACCGCTCGGCGCAGGCATCGGGCGGCGCGATGCTGCTGCTCGCGTTCACGATGCTGCTCGGCAGCGGCGCGCTCATCACGCTCTTCGCGGCCCACGAGCGTTCGGCGCGCGAAAAGATTGGCGTCGCGCGGGCGAAGCATCGCAGCAACGAGCGTTTTCGCAGCATGTTCGAGGCGCATCCGGTGCCGATGTGGATCGTCGACCGCGAAACGATGCGCTTCGTCGCGGTGAACCCGGCGGCGAGCGAGCATTACGGCTATACCGAAGCCGAGTTCATGGAGATGACGCTGCGCGATCTGCACGCCGCCGACGACTTCGACCGCTTCGCCGCGCGGCTCGCCCGCAGCGAAGGCGAAGCGCGCGAACCGGGCGAGCGCGCGACGCGCGGCCAGCGTTCGGGCGGCGTGTGGCGGTATCGTCATCGCGATGGCGCGGCGATCAGCGCGGACGTCTCGCATCACGCGCTCACGTATTCCAATCGGCCCGGCCTCTTCATGCTCGCGAACGACGTGACGGACCGCATCAACGCGGAAGCCGAGGCGCGCCGGTCGAACGAGATGCTGGAGGCCATCATCGACAACATTCCACAGCGCGTGTTCTGGAAGGACCGCGATTTGCGCTATCTCGGCTGCAACAACGCGTTCGCCCGCGACGCGGGGCTCGCGTATAACGAGCAGATCGTCGGCAAGACGGACTACGAGCTGCCGTGGAGCACCGCGGCCGACATGATTCGCGCCGACGATCACGAAGTGTTTCTGACCACCGTGCCGAAGATGCACCATGAGCGCGACGTGATCGTCGGCGGTACGCTGCATACGGTCGTCATCAGCAAGCTGCCGCTGATGGACGGCGAAGGCGCCACCATCGGCGTGCTCGGCTCGTATCACGACGTGACCGACAGCAAACGCGCCGAACTCGCGCTGCGTCTGCAAAGCCGCGCGCTGGACGCGAGCGTGAACGCCATTCTCATTACCGGCGCGGTGAACGGCGCGAACGTGATCGAGTACGCGAACCCCGCGTTCAAGCGCATCACGGGCTATGACCCGAGCGAAGTGATCGGTCGCGATTGCCGCTTTCTGCACGGCCCGGACGGCGAGCAGGAAGGGCTCACGTCGATCCGCCGCGCGCTCGCCGTCAACGGGGAAGCGAGCGTTGTGCTGCGCAACTATCGCAAGGACGGCGCGCTGTTCTGGAATCAGCTCTTCGTCGCGCCCGTGCCGAACGCGCAAGGGCATACGACGCATCACATCGGCATCATCAACGACGTGACCGATCTGATGAACTATCAGGAGCAGCTCGAATATCAGGCGAACTACGACACGCTCACGCGCCTGCCGAACCGCAACCTGCTGCGCGACCGCCTGCAACATGCGATCGAGCAGGCGCGGCGGCGCAACTCGCAAATCGCGGTCGTGTTCATGGACCTCGACGGCTTCAAGAACGTGAACGACAGCCTGGGCCATAGCGTCGGCGACAGGCTGCTCGCGGTCATCGGCGAGCGGCTCGCGCGCTCCGCCCGATCGGGCGACACGGTCGCGCGTCACGGCGGCGACGAGTTCGTGATCGTGCTGCCGGACCTGACGGACGAAGCCGCTCTCATCGCGTGGATGGAGCGCACGCGGGCGACGATTTCCGAACCAATATGGCTCGACGAAACGGAGCTTTACGTCGGTTGCAGCATGGGCGCGAGCCTCTTTCCGCAAGACGGCGACGACGCCGAAACCGTGCTGAAGAAAGCCGATCTCGCGATGTACCGCGCGAAGGATCTGGGCCGCAACACGTATCAGTTCTATCAGCCGGAGATGAACGCGAGCGTCGGGGCGCGGCTGGATCTCGAGCGGCGTCTGCGGCGCGGGCTGCGCGAGGGCGAATTCCTGCTGCACTATCAGCCGCAAATCGATATGGCGACGGGCGCGATCGTCGGCATCGAGGCGCTCGTGCGCTGGCGCGATCCCGAGCAGGGGCTCGTGTCGCCGGCCGCGTTCATTCCGGTGGCGGAGGAGTGCGGACTCATCGGGCCGCTGTCGGAGTGGGTGTTGCGCGAAGCGTGCCGCCAGAACAAGGCGTGGCAGGATGCGGGGCTGCCGCCGGCGCGCGTGTCGGTGAATCTGTCCGCGCGGCATTTCCAGCAACGCGATATCGCGACGCTCGTCACGTCCGTGCTCGCGGAAACCGGGCTTGCGCCGCGTTATCTGGAACTTGAGCTGACCGAAAGCGCGATCATGCGCAACGCCGAGGACGCCGTGATGATGCTGTCCGAGCTATCGGCGCTCGGCATCGGCATTGCCATCGACGACTTCGGGACCGGGTATTCCAGCCTGTCGTATCTCAAGCGGTTCCCGGTGCATCGGCTGAAGATCGACCGGTCTTTCGTCGCGGATATCGGCTCGCCGGGCGACGATGAAACGATCACGTCCGCGATCATCGCGCTTGCGCATTCGCTGGAATTGCAGGTGATCGCGGAAGGCGTCGAGACCCTGGCGCAGCACGAGTTTCTGCGCGAACGCGATTGCGACGAGATGCAGGGCTTTCTGTTCTCGCGCCCGATGCCGCAGGAAGCCATTCCCGGTCTGCTGAGGCAGGGGGTGCTGGCGGACTGAGCGCGTTCAGTCGAGCGAAGGCAGGGCGCGCGGCCGGCGGTCGTGGTCGGTCGCGACGTAGGTGAGCGTCGCTTCCGTCACCTTGACGACTTCCTCGGCAAGACTCATTCGCTGCGCGAAGACTTCGACATAGACGGTGATCGACGTGTTGCCCGTCTTCACGATGTCCGTGTAGAAGCTCAGCAGGTCGCCGACGAACACCGGATGCTTGAAGAGGAACGAATTGACCGCGACGGTCGCGACGCGCCCGTTCGCGCGCCGGCTTGCCGGAATGGAGCCGGCAATGTCCACTTGCGCCATGATCCAGCCGCCGAAGACGTCGCCGTGCATGTTCGCGTCGGCGGGCTGCGGCACCACGCGCAGCGCGACGGGTTTTTGGGGAAGCTTGGATTCTTGCGGCATGAGAAGGTCCCGGTTGACGTCGCCGTTTCGCGCAGAAGGCGGCCGCGAGCGTGGCCTGGGTCCTTCTGCGACAATGCGTGTTTATAAGGAAGCGTCCGCGCCTCACGCTGCGGGCTTCTGCAAATTGTACGGGAACCACGCGCCGGCGTGCGCCCGCTCCGAACAGACACAAGGCGTCCCCGCGCCGCGCCTTATCACTCGAAACCATGCGCCGCTACTCTAATTCCGAGCCCGGTCCGGCCGCACAAGGTCCGCGCAACGACTGGCAGACGATCCGCTCGCTGCTGCCTTACCTCACCACCTACAAGTGGCGCGTCGCATTCGCGCTGACGTGTCTGATCGGCGCGAAGGTCGCGAACCTTGGCGTGCCGATCGTGATGAAGCGCATCGTCGACGGTCTCGCCTCGGTGCAGCATCTCACCGCGCTTGGCCGCGCGCACGATGCGCCGGGCATCGTGCTGATCGGCGGGATCGGGCTGCTCGTGATCGCGTATGCGGGCGTGCGGCTTTCGACATCGCTCTTCACCGAACTGCGCGAACTGCTCTTCGCCAAAGTGACCGAAAGCGCCGTGCGGCAACTCGCGCTGAAGGTATTTCGCCATTTGCATTCGCTGTCGCTGCGGTTTCATCTAGAGCGGCAGACGGGCGGCATGTCGCGCGACATCGAGCGCGGCACGCGCGGCATTCAGCAACTCGTGTCCTATTCGCTCTACAGCATCTTGCCGACGCTCGTCGAGGTCGGGCTCGTGCTCACGTTCTTCGTGACGAAATACGAGGCGTATTACGCGATCGTCACGTTCATCGCGCTCTGCACGTATATCGCGTTCACGGTGAAAGTGACGGAGTGGCGCACGCATTATCGCCGCACCATGAATGAGCTGGATTCGAAGGCGAATTCGCGCGCCATCGATTCGCTCCTCAACTACGAGACGGTGAAATACTTCGGCAACGAAGAATGGGAAACGCGCCGCTACGACGAGAATCTGCAGCGGTATCGCGCGGCTGCGATCAAATCGCAGCGGTCGCTCTCGATGCTCAACTTCGGGCAGCAGACGATCATCGGCACGGGGCTCGTATTCATTCTCTGGCGCGCGACGCAAGGCGTGATGGCGGGACGGCTCACGCTCGGCGATCTCGTGCTCATCAACACGTTCATGCTGCAACTCTATATTCCGCTGAACTTTCTCGGCGTGGTGTACCGCGAGTTGAAGCAGGCGCTCACCGACATGGACCGCATGTTCACGCTGCTCGGCGCAGGGCGCGAAGTGCCGGACGCGCCGAATGCGCAGCCGCTTCTCGTCAAAGGCGGCGAAGTGCGCTTCGAGAACGTGAGCTTCTCCTATGAAGCGGCGCGGCAGATTCTGCATGGCGTCGATTTCACCATCGCGGCGGGCACGACGACCGCCGTTGTCGGGCACAGCGGCTCGGGAAAATCCACGCTCGGACGGCTGCTGTTTCGCTTCTATGATCTCGACCGCGCGATGGGCGGGCGTATCGTCATCGACGGGCAGGATATTCGCGACGTGACGCAGGATTCGCTGCGCGCGTCGATCGGCATCGTGCCGCAGGACACCGTGCTCTTCAACGATTCGATCTACTACAACATTGCATATGGACGGCCTTCCGCGAGCCGCGAGGAAGTCATGGCGGCGGCGCGCGCCGCGCATATCCACGACTTCATCGAATCGTTGCCGGCGGGTTACGACACGACCGTCGGCGAGCGCGGACTGAAGCTGTCGGGCGGCGAGAAGCAGCGCGTGGCGATCGCGCGCACGCTTTTGAAAAATCCGCCGATCCTCATTTTCGACGAAGCCACGTCCGCGCTGGATTCGAAGTCCGAGCGCGCCATTCAGCGCGAACTGGATTCCATCGCGCGCGAACGCACGACGCTCATCATCGCGCATAGGCTATCGACGGTCGTGCATGCGCAGCAGATCATCGTGATGGATCACGGACGCGTGGTCGAGCGCGGCACGCACGCCGAGCTGCTGCGAGCGGGCGGCCTCTTTGCGCAGATGTGGGCGTTGCAGCAGCAGCGGACGGTCGAGCCTGTCGTCGAACAGGACGATGCGGCGAAGGTTTGAACGAAAATTCTGAAAGTCGCGGTCGGAGGGGCCGCGGCTGCACGAAGCTGATATATTCTCGCTGACTTACTTAGTATTGCAGATCAATGCGGCGCATCTCGCGCCGTTGCGCCTACAAGAAAACTGCGAGGAAAGCATGGAAAGTTTGAGCATCTGGCACTGGCTGATCGTCATCGGCTTTTGCGTTCTGACGATTTACCCGTACGTGCGGATCATCAAGCGCACAGGGCACTCCGGCTGGTGGGTGCTCACCGGACTGTGCCCATCGTGAACTTCGCGATGCTCTGGGTCTTCGCCTTTGCCCGCTGGCCGGCAATCGCGAACGATCGCCGGCCTTGAGTTACGGCTGCGGCGTCACTCCATCGCGTGCGCGCCGTTGATTGCGACGGCGTCGTGTCCTTGCGCTGACGTGACCGACCACCGCAGCCATTGCCTGCGCAGCACGAAGAGCGCGCCGAATGCGTAGGTTGCGAGCCCGCCGAACGTCGCGAAGCCCATCTGATAGCTGCCGGTGCTTTCCTTCGCGATGCCCATGATGACCGGCAGATAGAAGCCGCCGATTCCGCCCGCCGCGCCGACGATGCCCGACAGCAGCCCCGTCTTGCCCTTCCAGCGATGCGGCACGAGCTGAAACGTGGAGCCGTTGCCGAGCCCGAACGCGAGATAAAGGCA
Organism: Burkholderia sp. 8Y; assembly: GCF_902506145.1. Classification (GTDB taxonomy): domain Bacteria; phylum Pseudomonadota; class Gammaproteobacteria; order Burkholderiales; family Burkholderiaceae; genus Caballeronia. The sequence continues at coordinate 163,682 of NZ_LR733520.1, forward strand.
AACGAGCAGGCCGAGCCCGCCCGCGACCGGCGGCATCCAGATGGCGAACGCGAAATCGGCGGCGGCGATCACCGCGAGCAGCACGAGCAGCGCGCGCACGCCGGTCACGCGATCCGCGACATAGCCGCCGAACGGCCGCACGATCGCGCCGAGAAACGCGAGCAGCGACATGAAAAGCCCGGCATCGAGCTTCGGCATCTGATAGAGGGAAGTCAGCAGCACGGTCACATACGACGACATGCCGACGAAGCCGCCGAACGTGATGCTGTAGATCAGCATGATGACCCACGTATCGCGTTCGCCGAGCACTGAACGATAGCGGCGCGGCAGCACGGCAATCGCAATCAGCGCGCCGATCACCGGCAGCAGCAAGACGCCCGTGCGTCCTGCGCCGAACGCGCCGCCATGCACCGCCAGCACCAGCACGACGAGGCTTGCGAGCGTCACCGCGAAGCTGGCGAGCGCGCGCATCGTGCTGCCCGTTTTTTCGCCCGCGTCCGACGCCCACGCGAACAGCGCGGCTGCCGTGATGGCGAGCAGCGGCAGCGCGGCGGCGGTCGATACCTTCCAGCCGAACGCATCCGCCAGATGCGGGAACAGGAAGCCGTCGAGGACCGCGCCGATATTGCCCGCTGCGGCGAGGCCCAGCACGAGCCCCTGCACCTTCGGCGGATAGTTGCTGCCGGCCATCGGCAACGCGACGGCGAAGCTCGCGCCGCCCATGCCGAGGAAGACGCCGAGCACGAGCAGCAGCGCATACGACGGCACGCCGGGCACGAGCGGCAGCACGATGGACGGAATCGACGAAAGCAGCACGCCCATCAGCGCGACGCGGCGGCCATCGGTCGATTGATAGAGATTGCCGAGCGTCACGCGCAGAATCGCGGCGGCCAGCACCGGCACCGCGACGAAAAAGCCCTGCTGCGCGGCCGACATCGTCACATCGCGCCCGATGAACGGCGCAAGCGGCCCGTACAGCACCCAGACGGTGAAGCCCGTATCGAAATAGAGGAAGCAGGCGAGAAGCGAGCGCCAGTTGCCGCTCTTGAGCGATGCAATAAGATTGGACATGAGTGTTCCGGGTGAGGGCGATGGTCGCGCTTTGGCGTCGTGTTCACGGCGGCCCGGAAATTTGCAAGCATCATGCCAATCTGCGTCGATGCGGCGCGCTCCAATGCAGGCGCGGCTCGGCATGGGCGAGACAAGCGAGCGGGCTACAACGCATGCCGCACCGCGCGCGTGCGGCATGCGTGCGGGTGGTGCGGCACGCCTTCGCTTGAATCATCGGACGCGGCCGCGCCCGCTAAAATGCCTGCTTCCCGCATCCGGCGCGGCACGGCGCGTATCCAGCATGGAACTCAAATGGCTCGAGGACTTCGTTTCGCTCGCGGAGACACGCAGCTTCAGCCGCTCGGCGGAGCTTCGGCATATCACGCAGCCCGCTTTCTCGCGGCGCATCCAGGCGCTCGAAGCGTGGCTCGGCACCGAACTGATCGACCGTTCCGTCTATCCGACGCGGCTCACGCAAGCGGGACAGGTCTTCTACGAGCAGGCGCTCGCGATGCTCTCGCAGTTCCACGAAGCGCGCACGCTCTTGCGCGGGCAGGGCGGCGCGCCGGCGGCGACGATCGAATTCGCGGTGCCGCATACGCTTTCGCTGACCTACTTTCCGCGCTGGCTTCAGCATATCGAGGCGCGGCTCGGACGCATCCGCACGCGGCTGCGCGCGCTGAACGTGCATGACGCAGTGCTCTCGCTGGTGGAAGGCGGCTGCGATCTCGTGATGGGCTATCACCATCCAAGTCATCCGGTCGCGCTCGATCCCGCCCGCTACGACATGCTGACGCTCGGCATGGAACCGATCAGCCCGTTCTCCGCGCCGAACAAGGCGGGACGTGCGCGCTACACGCTGCCCGCCAGCGCCGATGCCCCCGTGCCGTATCTCTCGTATACGCCCAACGCTTACCTTGGCCGCATGACCGAAGTCATCATCGCGACCGCGCCAGCGCGCCTGCATCTCGACAAAGTGTATGAAACGGATATGGCGGAAGGGCTCAAGGCGATGGCGCTCGCGGGGCACGGCGTCGCGTTCCTGCCGCATAGCGCGGTCGAGGATGCCGTCGAGGAAGGGCGGCTCATCCGGCTCGACCGGGGAACGCGCGGCACGCCCGCCGGACAGTTCACGTTGACGATGGAGATACGCCTTTATCGCGACAAGCTCGCATCGCAAGGCGGCGATCCGCGTCAGGCGCTCGTCCGTGCGCTATGGGACGCAGTGGGTGAAGAACTGCTGAAGGCATCGGCGCAAACGCCCGCGGTGTAAGGCCCAGCGGCGTTATGCAAGAAAAGCATGATCGGATAAGGAAACGGCATTGGATTTGGAAACGCCGTTTTTCGACAATTGATGTATTCCACAAACCGCTGGAGCATCAATGTCCTCTCCGAAGCTTGACCATGCCATTCCCTCGTATCTGCATGCCGACGATCTCGGTCCGTGGGGGAACTATCTGCGGCAGGTCGATCGCGTGGCGCCGTACCTCGGCTCACTTTCGCGCTGGGTCGAAACCCTCAAGCGCCCGAAGCGCATTCTGATCGTCGATTGTCCGATCGAGCTGGACAACGGCACGGTCGCGCACTTCGAAGGCTATCGCGTGCAGCACAATACGTCGCGCGGTCCGGGCAAGGGCGGCGTGCGTTATCACCAGGACGTGACGCTCTCCGAAGTCATGGCGCTGTCCGCGTGGATGTCGGTGAAGAACGCGGCGGTCAACGTGCCGTACGGCGGCGCGAAGGGCGGCATCCGCGTCGATCCGCGCACGCTGTCGCGCGGTGAGCTGGAGCGCGTGACGCGCCGTTATACGAGCGAAATCGGCATCATCATCGGGCCGAACACGGACATTCCCGCGCCGGACGTGAACACGAACGAGCAGATCATGGCGTGGATGATGGACACGTACTCCATGAACCAGGGCCAGACGGCGACCGGCGTCGTGACCGGCAAGCCGATCTCGCTCGGCGGCTCGCTCGGCCGCAAGGAAGCGACGGGGCGCGGCGTGTTCGTCGTCGGCACGGAAGCGGCGCGGCGCGTCGGCCTCGAAATCGAAGGCGCGCGCATCGCGGTGCAGGGCTTCGGCAACGTCGGCGGCATCGCGGCGCGTCTGTTCCAGGAAGCGGGTGCGCGCGTGATCGCGGTGCAGGATCACACGGGCACGCTGTTCAACTCGAAGGGCATCGATACCGTGGCGCTCGCCGATCACGTGGCGAAGAACGGCGGCGTCGGCGGTTTCGCAGGCGCGGACCCGGTCTCGAAAGACGAGTTCTGGACGATCGAGACTGACATCCTGATTCCGGCCGCGCTCGAAGGGCAGATCACGGAGCACAACGCGCCGAAGATCAAGACGAAGATCGTCGTCGAAGGCGCGAACGGTCCGACCACGACCGCCGCCGACGACATCCTTCACGACAAGGGCGTGCTCGTGATCCCGGACGTGGTCGCGAACGCGGGCGGCGTGACCGTCTCGTACTTCGAGTGGGTGCAGGACTTCTCCAGCTTCTTCTGGACCGAAGACGAGATCAATCAGCGTCTCGAGCGCGTGATGCGCGAAGCGTTCGCGGCGGTGTGGCAGGTGGCGAGCGAGCAAAAGGTGTCGGTGCGGACGGCGGCGTTCATCGTCGCGTGTACGCGCATCTTGATGGCGCGCGAGATGCGCGGCCTGTATCCCTGATCGCGTGCGGCGGCGTATTCGCTGCAATCGCGGTGAGGCGCGGCGGTTGAGCCGCGCTCGCAGTGCAACCGCACGATGAAAGTGGCGGCGTTTCCCCCGAAACGCCGCCACATTTTTTATCGATTCGAGTAATATGCGCGCCTACGCGGAGTTGCACTGGGTTGCGCCGAACCGTCTCTAAAATAAGACGAACTGCGGTTAACAATCATTCTTTCAGATTGATTACCCTGCTAAACTTGGCCCGGTTTTACGCCACAGGAGATCGAATACATGAAGCTTAAAAAGGCTGCGCTGCTCGTCGCCGCGCTGGGAATTTTCGCCACGGGCGCCTACGCCCAGGACGCGGGCACGCTCAAGAAGATCAAGGACACGGGTGTCATCTCGCTGGGGCATCGCGAATCGTCCATTCCGTTCTCGTACTACGACGACAAGCAGAACGTGGTCGGTTACTCGCACGAGTTCGCGCTGAAGGTGGTCGAAGCGGTCAAGCAGAAGCTCAACATGCCGAATCTGAAGGTGAAGCTGACGCCCGTGACGTCGCAGAACCGGATTCCGCTCGTGCAGAACGGCACCGTCGACATCGAATGCGGTTCGACCACGAACAACGCCGAGCGCCAGCAGCAAGCGGCCTTCTCGGACACGATCTTCGTGATCGGCACGCGTCTCATGACCAAGAAGGATTCCGGCGTGAAGGACTGGGCCGACCTCAAGGGCAAGACCGTCGTGACGACCGCCGGCACCACGTCCGAGCGCCTGCTTCGCAAGATGAATCAGGAAAAGAACATGGGCATGAACATCATCAGCGCGAAGGACCACGGCGAGTCGTTCCTCACGCTGTCGACCGGCCGCGCCGTCGCGTTCATGATGGACGACGCATTGCTCGCCGGCGAGCGCGCGAAGTCGAACAATCCCGGCGACTTCGTGATCGTCGGCACGCCGCAATCGCATGAAGCGTACGGCTGCATGATGCGCAAGAACGACCCCGAGTTCAAGAAGGTGGTCGACGACGCGATCGCGAAGGTCGAAACGTCGGGCGAAGCCGACAAGATCTACAAGAAGTGGTTCGAAAGCCCGATTCCTCCGAAGGGGCTCAACCTGAACTTCCCGGAAAGCGACGACATGAAGGCTCTGTTCAAGAGCCCGAATGACAAGGCAATCGACTAACCGGTTCGGGTAACGAACGAACGAGACGGAAGGAGCCTTGCTTCTTCCGTTTCTTTTTGGAGTGAGTCCATGTCTTATCACTGGAACTGGGGCGTTTTGCTGAGTCCGGTTTCCACCGGCGAGCCCACCACTTACCTCGGATGGCTGATCTCCGGTTTCTGGGTGACCATTACCGTGTCGCTCGCGGCCTGGGTGATCGCGCTTGTGGTCGGCTCGTTGTTCGGCGTCTTGCGCACGGTCCCGAATCGCACGCTGGCGGGCATCGGCACCGTCTACGTCGCGATCTTCCGCAATATTCCGCTGATCGTGCAGTTTTTCGTCTGGTATCTCGTGATACCGGAACTGCTGCCGCCTTCCATCGGCAACTGGTTCAAGCAACTGCCGCCTTCCGCGCAGTTCTTTTCGTCCTCGATCATCTGTCTCGGGCTCTTCACCGGCGCGCGCGTGTGCGAACAGGTGCGCTCGGGCATCAACGCGTTGCCGCGCGGACAGCGCAATGCGGGCCTCGCGATGGGCTTCACGCAATGGCAGACGTATCGCTATGTGCTGATGCCCGTGGCGTATCGCATCATCGTGCCGCCGCTCACGTCGGAATTTCTGAACGTGTTCAAGAATTCGGCGGTGGCGTCGACCATCGGTCTGCTCGATCTGTCGGCGCAGGCGCGTCAGCTCGTGGACTACACCGCGCAGACCTATGAGTCGTTCATCGCGGTGACGCTCGCGTACATGCTCATCAACCTCGTCGTGATGCTGCTGATGCGCTGGATCGAAGCGAAAACGCGGCTGCCTGGCTACATCGGAGGCAAGTAATGCATCAGTTCAACTGGAGTGGCGTCATCGGTTCACTGCCCACGCTGTGGACCGGCGCCATCATCACGCTGCAGATCACGTTGCTCGCCATCGTGGTCGGCATCATCTGGGGCACGGTGCTCGCGCTTTTCCGGCTCTCGGGCATCAAGCCGCTGCAATGGTTCGCGGGCGCGTACGTCACGCTGTTTCGCTCCATTCCGCTCGTGATGGTGCTGCTGTGGTTCTTCCTGATCGTGCCGCAGGTGCTGCAAAACGTGCTCGGGCTGTCGGCGGACATCGACATTCGCCTGGCATCGGCGATGGTCGCGTTCTCGCTCTTTGAAGCCGCGTACTATTCGGAAATCATCCGCGCCGGCATTCAGGCGGTGCCGCGCGGGCAGGTCAACGCAGCGTTCGCGCTCGGCATGACCTACGCCCAGGCGATGCGGCTCGTCGTGCTGCCGCAGGCGTTCCGCGCGATGGTGCCGCTTCTGCTCACGCAGGCAATCGTGCTCTTCCAGGACACATCGCTCGTCTACGTGATCAGCCTCGCGGACTTCTTCCGCACGGCAACGAACATCGGCGACCGCGACGGCACGACCGTCGAAATGGTGCTGTTCGCCGGAGCGTGTTATTTCGTGGTGTGCGTGGTGGCGTCGGCGCTCGTCAAAAGTCTTCAGAAAAAGGTCGCAAGATGATCTCTATCAAGAATGTTTCCAAGTGGTACGGGCAGTTTCAGGTGCTCACCGACTGCACGACCGAAGTGAAGAAGGGCGAAGTCGTCGTCGTGTGCGGCCCGTCGGGGTCGGGCAAGTCGACGCTCATCAAGACCGTCAACGGCCTCGAGCCGTTTCAGAAGGGCGAGATCACCATCAACGGCCAGTCGCTGACCGACAAGAAGACGAATCTGTCGAAGCTGCGCTCGAAGGTCGGCATGGTGTTCCAGCACTTCGAGCTGTTTCCGCATCTGTCGATCGTGCAGAACCTGACGCTCGCGCAGACCAAGGTGCTCGGCCGCTCGAACGACGAAGCGACGCAGAAGGGGCTGAAGCTGCTCGATCGCGTCGGCCTGCGCGCGCACGCCGACAAATATCCCGGCCAGTTGTCGGGCGGTCAGCAGCAGCGCGTGGCGATTGCGCGCGCGCTGTCGATGGACCCGATCGCGATGCTGTTCGACGAGCCGACTTCCGCGCTCGATCCGGAGATGATCAACGAAGTGCTCGACGTGATGGTGGAACTCGCGCAGGAAGGCATGACCATGATGTGCGTGACGCACGAAATGGGCTTCGCGAAGAAGGTCGCGCATCGCGTGATTTTCATGGACAAGGGATTGATCGTGGAGGACGACCAGAAGGACGCGTTTTTCGCCAATCCGAAATCGGACCGCGCGAAGGACTTCCTCGCGAAGATTCTGCACTGAGCTTTTGCAACGCTCGAAAGGAACGCGGCGCTTCCGAAAAGAAGCGCCGCGTTTTTTATTCGATGCCCAGTTCCGACTCGACCGCCGCCGTCGTGCGAATCTCGTCGATCTTCAGCGCCGATCCGACGCACGCCTTCGCGAGCGGTTCGGCCGCCTTCTTCGCCACTTCCTCGGGCACCGGAATGTTGAGCGTCCGCGCGAGCGCGCCTTGCTGGAACATCGCGAGATCGCCGGGGGCGAAGCGCGTCCAGACTTCGTTGTCGGTGAGCGGAGAGGTCGCGATCACGGCGACGCGGTCTTCCGGCGTCGTGTATTTCGCGAAGTCGATGGACATGTCCGCGTCGATCAGATGCGCCGTCGAAAACGGCCAGCTTCGCACGAGATAGTAGAGATGCGTCGAGCAGTGCGAGAACAGCGCCTGCCCGTTCGACATCAGGAAATTGAACACGCCGTATTGCGTGATCTCGCGCGTGAGCGTGGCGAGCGCCTCGAAGAGTTCGTCGAGCGGCGGCTGCGAGCACGGAAACGCGCTGCGCAAGCCTTGCAGCAGCGCGCAAAACGCGAGTTCGCTGTCCGTGGTGCCGACCGGCTGATAGACGCCCGTGAGTTGCGGCGCGTGGCCTTTCAAATCGCCGTTATGCGCGAAGATCCAGTGACGGCCCCACAACTCGCGCATGAACGGGTGGCAGTTCTCCAGCAGGATGTGCCCTTGCGTCGCCTTGCGGATATGCGCGATGGTGTTCTTCGACTTGATCGGATACCGCTTGACCATCTCGGCGAGCGGCGAACTCGCCGACGACTGATGATCGATGAACAGCCTGCACGCCTTGTCCTCGAAGAACGCGATGCCCCAGCCGTCGGCATGGTGATCCGTCATTCCGCCGCGCGCCGCGAAACCGGTGAACGAGAAGGTCACGTCGGTCGGTTCGGCGCAGTTCATTCCGAGAAGTTGGCACATGTTGCTCGATGCGGCGGGCCAAAGCCCTGAAGTCGGGTTGTTACAATACGTCCGACAAGCATATCACCGGGGCACTTCCGAAAAAATCGAACGCCGCGGCCGCCCGGCCGCCGTTGTGGAATTTCCACGGCGTTTTTTTCCGGTCGTATGCCGCTCGGCTGTGCAGTTCTTTGCTTGCGGTTCGCTTTCTCTAACGTCCTCGCCGTCATCACGCCATGTCCGCTACTTCCGCATCGCCTGCTTCGCCTTCGACTCTCACCCTGGCGCGCCCCGACGACTGGCATTTGCACGTGCGCGATGGCGCGACGCTCGCCGCCGTGCTCCCGCATACCGCGCGCCAGTTCGGCCGCGCGATCATCATGCCGAATCTGAAGCCGCCGGTCACAACGACCGGGATGGCCGCGGCGTACCGCGAGCGGATCATCGCCGCCTTGCCGAAGGAGGGCGCGCTCGCGCGCTTCGAGCCGCTGATGACGCTCTATCTCACCGACAACACGCCGCCCGACGAGATCCGCCGCGCGAAAGACAGCGGCTTCGTGCATGGCGTGAAGCTGTATCCGGCCGGCGCGACGACGAACTCGGACGCGGGCGTGACGGATCTGCTCGGCAAATGCACGAAAACGCTCGAAGTAATGCAGGAAGTGGGCATGCCGCTGCTGACGCACGGCGAGGTGACGGATAGCGATATCGACGTGTTCGACCGCGAAAAGGTGTTCATCGACCGCGTGATGACGCCGTTGCGCCGCGATTTCCCCGCGCTCAAGGTGGTTTTCGAGCACATCACGACGAAAGACGCCGCCGACTACGTGCGTGAAGCCAAAGGCGCGATCGGCGCGACGATCACCGCGCATCATTTGCTGTACAACCGCAACGCGATTCTGGTCGGCGGCATCCGCCCGCATTACTACTGCTTGCCGGTGCTCAAGCGCGAGACGCATCGCGTGGCGCTGGTCGAGGCAGCGACTTCCGGCAATCCGCGCTTCTTTCTCGGCACGGACAGCGCGCCGCATCCGAAGGGCCTGAAGGAGCACGCGTGCGGCTGCGCGGGCTGCTACACGGCGCTTCACGCGCTGGAACTGTATGCCGAAGCGTTCGACAAAGCCGGCGCGCTCGACAAGCTCGAAGGCTTCGCGAGTTTTCACGGCGCGGACTTCTACGGCTTGCCGCGCAGCGCGGAGACGGTGACGCTCGAACGCGCGTCGTGGACGCTGCCCGCCGAGTTCGCCGCGGGCGATTCCCAGATCGTCCCGCTGCGCGGTGGCGAGGCGATCGGCTGGCGGTTCGTGGAAGCTGCCTGACGGTCGCAGCAGTGTCCGCGCGTTTCGATTCGATCGACTGGACGCGCCCGTGGCTCGCGCCGCTGGCCTCGCGCGGCAGACGCTGGCAGGCGGCGGCGCTCGACGGCCCCGCGCGTTATCTCGACGCATTGAATGACGACGCCGCGCAAGCCGCGCTCGTCACCGGGCGCGGCGCACCGCTCGCGTTCGTCGCGCAGGAAACGCTGCCGGAAGGCGCGTCGTATGAAGCGCATATCGCGCAGACCGGACTTGTGCCGACGCGCCACAATCTCCACGACTTCTTCAACGGCCTGATGTGGTTCGCGTATCCGCGCATCAAGGCGGCGCTCAACGCGTGTCAGGCTGATCAGATCGACGCGCTCGGCATCGGTCCGACGCGCGGCGGCGTGCGCGATGCCCTCACGCTCTTCGACGAGAACGCAGTCCTTTTCGCCTGCGCCGACGCGTCGCTCGCCGATGCGCTGCGCCGCTTCGACTGGCGCACGCTGTTCATCGCGGGGCGAGCGTCGTGGGGCAGCGAGTGCGAGGCGCGCGTCTTCGGCCACGCGTTGCTGGAGAAGCTCGTCGCGCCGTACAAGGCCTGCACGGGCCACGCGTGGATCGTCACTGTGCCGCCCGCGTACTTCTCATTGGACGATGCCGCCCGCCGCTCCATGCTCGACGATCTCGTGTCGCGCAGTCTGATTGCCGAGCCGCCCGCGAGCCGCGCGTTTGCGCCGTTGCCGGTGCTGGGCGTCCCCGGCTGGTGCGAAGCGAACGCGGACCGAGCCTTCTACGACGACCTGTCCGTCTTCCGTCCCGGCCGACGCCTTCCGCCGAACGGCGCGAGGCAGGCGGAAGCCGCATGTTAAAATCGATGCCGCAAAGCAGGCCAGGCAGTCGCGGCTTCGGCGCTTCCGGGCGTCGAGGGCGAGGAAAGTCCGGACTCCACAGGGCAGGGTGATGGCTAACGGCCATCCGTGGCAACACGCGGAACAGGGCAACAGAAAGCAAACCGCCGATGGCTTCGGGCGCAAGTCCGAAGATCAGGTAAGGGTGAAACGGTGCGGTAAGAGCGCACCGCGGCCGTCGCGAGACGTGCCGGCACGGTAACCTCCACCCGGAGCAATTCCAAATAGGCAGGCGCGCATCTTCGCGATGCAGGACGGTGCCCCCGTTCGTCTGCGGGTAGGAAGCTCGAGCGCGTCAGCAATGGCGCGCCTAGAGGAATGGCTGCCACGCGCGTTCGCCTTCGGGCGGCGCGTGCACAGAATCCGGCTTATCGGCCCGCTTTGTCGTCATTCAAAAGAAAGAGCCGGCGTCATCCGTGACGCCGGCTCTTTTTCATGCGACGCGCCTTTTCAGCGTTCGACGATATCGAACGAATGCGTGAGTTCTGCCGTCTTCGCGAGCATGATCGACGCGGAACAATACTTGTCGTGCGACAGATTGATGGCGCGCTCGACCGTCGCCGGATTCAGGTTCTTGCCCGTGACCGTGAAATGGAAGTGGATCTTCGTGAAGACCTTCGGGTCTTCGCTTGCGCGTTCGGCCTTGAGCGTCACCGAGCAGCCTTCGATTTCCTGGCGGCTTTTCTTCAGGATCATCACGACGTCGTAAGCGGTGCAGCCGCCCGTGCCGAGCAAGACCATTTCCATCGGGCGCGGCGCCAAGTTGCGGCCGCCGCCTTCCGGCGCGCCGTCCATATTGACGAGATGACCGCTACCGGTTTCGGCGGCGAACGCCATGCCGTCCTGTCCCATCCAGCTCACTTTGCATTCCATGCTTGCGCTCCGCCCGCTTGACGCGTTGTACACAGCTTTCATTGTAGCGGGTTGTGAATGGCGGATCGCCGGACGGGTTCGCGCATTCGCGGATTGACTAAGCGCAGCAGGCGCCATCGCGTGATTACGCGGGCTGCATCGGCGCTTTGAAGAAGCCCTCTAGACGCAAGCGCGAGCCGCCGCGAACCGCGCGGGAACGACGCCTCACCGTTTAGGGCGTTCACCACGATATGAAATCGTCTTCCATGATGCGAATCTCCTTGCTTTGCAGCACGACCGTGCCTATACTCGACTCATTGGTTGTCGCAGTCGACTAACCCACAGCGTCTCCTCCACCTCCTCCTAGGTGGATTGAGCCCGAGCTTCAGATGCTCGGGCTTTTTTTCGTCCTCGTCGTCCGGCAGCGGCCGCGTGTCACGCGCCAACGCCGCAACCTTTTGACGCAACGGACGTTTTCCCTTTATAATTCAAAGTTCTCTTCGTCACACGCCCGCGGAGAGAAGTCAGGGAGAGCCTGCACGCGCAAGGAAAGTCATTTAGCGCACTCATATAAGCAGGACCGAACAAGGTAAAGAGCAAAGGGCAGAATCAAATTTTGGATCGATCATGAAGACGTTTTCCGCAAAAGCCGAAGAGGTGACGCGTGAATGGTACGTGATTGACGCGACGGATAAGGTTCTCGGCCGTGTCGCCAGCGAAGTGGCACGCCGTCTTCGCGGCAAGCATAAGCCTGAATTCACCCCGCACGTCGACACCGGTGATTACATCATCGTCGTCAATGCCGGCAAGCTGAAGGTCACCGGCAACAAGACCACGGACAAGAAGTACTACCGTCACTCGGGCTATCCGGGCGGCATCTATGAAACGACGTTCGGCAAGATGCAAGAGCGTTTCCCGGGCCGCGCGCTCGAGAAAGCTGTGAAGGGCATGCTGCCGAAGGGCCCGCTCGGCTACGCGATGATCAAGAAGCTGAAGGTCTACGCTGAAGCCACGCATCCGCACACGGCTCAACAGCCTAAGTCGCTCGAGATCTAAGGGAGCCCACATGATCGGTAACTGGAACTACGGTACGGGCCGCCGCAAGAGCGCCGTCGCTCGTGTCTTCATCAAGTCGGGCAAGGGCGAGATCATCGTCAATGGCAAGCCCATCGCCGACTATTTCTCGCGCGAAACGTCGCTGATGATCGTGCGTCAACCGCTGGAACTCACGAACCACGCCACCACGTTCGACATCAAGGTCAACGTGAACGGCGGCGGCGAAACGGGTCAGGCAGGCGCGGTCCGCCACGGCATCACCCGTGCGCTGATGGACTACGACGCAACACTCAAGTCGCAACTGTCGAACGCTGGCTTCGTCACGCGTGACGCGCGTGAAGTGGAACGTAAGAAGGTCGGTTTCCACAAGGCACGCCGCAGGAAGCAGTTCTCGAAGCGTTAATCGCTTCGGGTTTCGCCGGGCTTCTCGGCGAAGCTGCTGCGAAAGCCGCCCGCACTGCAAGGTGCCGGCGGCTTTTTCTTTTGCCGCGGTTCGCCCCGAGAGGTCGAACTTGCATATAGCCTCTTGATTTCATGGGCATTCGGCACGATTTTGAGATCAGCCCTACAATAGTGGCTAGAAGCTAAATTGGAGAGATCAATGAGCGCAGTCAGCGACACCCCCACGACCGAAATGCCGATGCCGTTCGTCTTCACCGACGCCGCTGCCGACAAGGTCAAGCAATTGATCGACGAGGAAGGCAATCCGGATCTGAAGCTGCGCGTGTTCGTGCAAGGCGGCGGATGCTCGGGGTTCCAGTACGGTTTCACCTTCGACGAAGAAGTCAACGAGGACGACACCGTGATGGACAAAAGCGGCGTGCAATTGCTGGTCGATTCGATGAGCTACCAATATCTCGTCGGCGCGGAAATCGACTATAAGGACGACCTCAACGGCGCGCAGTTCGTGATCAAGAATCCGAACGCGACCACGACTTGCGGTTGCGGTTCGTCGTTCTCGGTCTGAACGCGGATTGAATGGTTGATGAGAAACGGAGCCTTCGGGCTCCGTTTTTCGTTGTCGCGCTCCAAGAAACTCAGCGCGGATAAATCGCGCCGAGCACGCGCTCGCCCGCTGCGCCCGTCACTGATGCGAGATTGCCCGGTTCGCGCGCCACGCAGCGCATCGCAAGCCAGGCAAACGCGAACGCTTCGACCTGCTGCGGCGGCACGCCGAGCGCCTCGGTCGTCATGACGGGCACGCTCGAGACGCCGGTTTGATCGAGCGCCTGTTGCAGCATCTTCATGAGCGCAGGATTGCGCGCGCCGCCGCCGCAGACGTACACGGCGCGGGCATCCGACGCGTGGCGCTCTATTTCCCGCGCGACCGTCGTGGCCGTCAGCGCGGTGAGCGTCGCTTGCACGTCGGCGGGGGCGAGCGCCGCGAAGGGCGCGAGCTTGGCATCCAGCCACGCCGGGTTGAAGAGATCGCGCCCGGTGCTCTTCGGCGGCGCTTCCTTGAAAAACGGCTCGTCCAGCAGCGCATTCAACAGCGGCCGGTTCACCGCGCCGCGCGCCGCGAACTGGCCGCCATCGTCGTACGGTTTTTTCAGATGCCGGTGCGCCCATTCGTCCAGCAGCGCGTTCGCCGGGCCGCAATCGAAGCCGCGCACCGCGCCGCTCGCCGCCAGAACCGTGATATTGCTGATGCCGCCCAGATTGCAGACGACGCGCGTCTCGTTCTTCGCGCCGAAAATCGTCGCATGAAACGCCGGCACGAGCGGCGCGCCCTGACCGCCGGCGGCGACATCGCGGCTGCGGAAATCCGCGATCACGTCGATGCTCGTCATCTCGGCGAGCAACGCGGGGTTGTTGATCTGCCGCGTGTAACCCTTTTCCGGCCGATGCCGCACCGTTTGCCCATGCACGCCGATCGCGCGCACCTTGGTCGACGAGTATCCGCTCATGCTCTGCAATTCGTGGCAGCACACGGCGTAGCGCGTGGCGAGCGCGTTCCCGGCGAGCGCCTCGCGTTCCAGTTCGTTGTCGCCGGGCGACTGCAGCGCAAAGAGCGCGTCGCGCAGCCCTTCGGAAAAGGACACGTGCGCCTCGCCGAGCACGACCGGCGCTTTGCCCGCCGCGAACTGCACCGCGACGCCATCGACGCCGTCCATGCTCGTGCCGGACATCAGACCGAAATACACGCCGTCTGCCTTTCCGGGTTCGATTGCTTCGGCTTTTTTCCCCACGCTCCTCTCCTCGTCGATGCTCGTCGGTGCTTGGTCCATCAACGCGCGATTATCCGCGCATCCGGGCCGATCGTTAAGGCGCGTCCGCTGGAGGCGACCGTCCGGCGGAAACGCGCGTGCCGCCAAACGGCACGAATGCGCCCCTCATCGCGTAAAATCGGGAGCCTGAACAAGCCATTGCGCACCGCAAAGCCGTCCGGTACGGCGCCATCGCATTTCCTTCACATCACAAGCCGCAAGCATGACCACTGACTCCAACGCTTCTTCCGCGCCCCCGCGCGACGCCTTTCCGATCACCGACGACGTGCGCGCCGCCCTCGCGATCGCCAAGCGCGGCTGCGACGAACTGCTGATCGAGGACGAATTCGCGCAGAAGCTCGCACGGAGCGCCGCGACGGGCAAGCCGCTGCGCATCAAGCTCGGGCTGGACCCGACCGCGCCGGACATTCACATCGGCCATACGGTCGTGCTGAACAAGATGCGCCAGTTGCAGGACCTCGGGCACCAGGTCATCTTCCTGATCGGCGATTTCACCTCGCTGATCGGCGATCCGTCCGGCCGCAACGCCACGCGCCCGCCGCTCACGCGCGAACAGATCGAAATGAACGCGAAGACGTATTTCGAGCAGGCGTCGCTGGTTCTCGACCGCGAGAAAACGGAAATTCGCTACAACAGCGAATGGTCGATGCCGCTCGGCGCCGACGGCATGATCAAGCTGGCGTCGCGCTACACGGTCGCGCGCATCCTCGAACGCGAAGATTTCACCAAGCGTTTCCAGAGCGGCGTGCCCATCTCGATTCACGAATTCCTCTATCCGCTGATGCAGGGCTACGACTCCGTGGCGCTCAACGCCGATCTCGAACTCGGCGGCACGGATCAGAAGTTCAATTTGCTGGTTGGCCGCGAATTGCAGAAGCAATACGGCCAGGAGCAGCAATGCATCTTGACGATGCCGCTGCTCGAAGGGCTCGACGGCGTCGAGAAGATGTCGAAATCGAAGCACAACTACGTCGGCATCAGCGAAAAGCCGACGGAAATGTTCGGCAAGCTGATGAGCATTTCCGACGTGCTGATGTGGCGTTATTTCGAGCTGCTGTCGTTCCGCAGCATGGAAGAAATCGCGCGCTTCAAGCAGGAAGCCGAGGGCGGCCGCAATCCGCGCGACTTCAAGGTGATGCTCGCGCAGGAGATCGTCGGGCGCTTTCATTCGCCGGCGGACGCGGAGCGCGCGCTCGAAGACTTCAACCATCGCGCGAAGGGCGGCGTGCCGGAAGATATTCCGACGGTCACGCTCGCGGGCGCGCCGCTTGCCATCGGCCAGATGCTGAAACAGGCCGGGCTCGTGCCGTCCACGAGCGAGGCGCTGCGCAATATCGAGCAGGGCGGCGTGAAGATCGACGGGGCGACCGTGTCCGACAAGGGTCTCAAGGTCGAGCCGGGCGAGTTCATCGTGCAGGTGGGCAAGCGCCGCTTCGCGCGCATCACGTTGACGGCGTAAGCGGATGATCGCGCTTATCCAGCGAGTCCGGCGCGCGGACGTGCGCGTCGGCGAGCGCGTGACCGGCGCGATCGACGCGGGCCTGCTCGCGCTCGTCTGCGCCGAACGCGGCGACAACGAAGCCGCCGCCGACAAGCTCCTCGCGAAGATGCTGGCGTATCGCGTGTTCAGCGACGCCGCCGGCAAGATGAATCTGTCCGTGCAGAACATCGACGGCGCCGGACGCGCGGGCGGCGTGCTGCTGGTATCGCAATTCACGCTTGCCGCCGATACCTCGAGCGGACTGCGTCCGAGCTTCACGCCGGCCGCGCCGCCCGACGAGGGCAAGCGGCTCTTCGACTACTTCGTGCGCGAGGCGCGGGCGAAGCATCCGATCGTCGAGACCGGCGAATTCGGCGCTGACATGCAGGTGTCGCTCGTCAACGACGGACCGGTCACGTTCTGGCTTCAGGTTCGCCCATGACGACGCAAGTCTTGTTCATCCGCCACGGCGAAACTGACTGGAATCGCGTCAAGCGCATCCAGGGGCATATCGACATTCCGCTGTCCGCGCATGGCGCGCTGCAAGCGGCGCAACTCGGCGCGCGCCTCGCGCGGGAAGGGCGGCTCGACGCCGTCTACACCAGCGACCTGCTGCGCGCACAACAGACCGCGCGCCCGTTCGCCGACGCGCTCGGACTCGAACTGCGCCTGTCGGAAGGCTTGCGCGAGCGCCAGTACGGCGCGTTCCAGGGCCACGACAGCGACGAAATCAGCGAGAAGTTTCCGGCGGAGTATGTCGAATGGCAGACGCGCGATCCGGGCTTCACGCCGCCCGGCGGTGAATCGCTGCGCGTTTTCTATCACCGCGTGATTCACGCGATGGAGCCGATCATCGCCGCGCATCCGGGCGGACGCATCGCGTCTGTGGCGCACGGCGGCGTGCTCGACTGCATCTTCCGGTTCGCGAACAAGCTGACGCTCGACGCGCCGCGCAACTGGCCGCTGCTCAATTGCAGCCTTAACGTGGTGGATTACGACGGCGGCCATGCGACGGTCGTGTCGTGGGGCGATGTCGCGCATCTCGCCACCGACACCGCCGACGACAGCCTGCGCAAGACGGCCTAGTCCGTCTTCCTTGCGGAGACCCTCAACCGCGCGCGCTTCGAGATGCCGTTGACGAGCGCCCAGCGAACGACCGGCGCCATCGCCCGCACGCCGGGACGCGCAATGACCCGCCGCATCGGTGCAAGCGACGTAAGCCCAAGCGTAAGCGGCTGGCCAACTCACCTTGATTGTCGGCGAAGCGCTTGGGAGTATCGTGTCCACTAAAGCGAATAAGCGGACACGTGAACACTATCGAAGAAGAGGCGTTGCCGACCCGTCGCCGTCGTCGGACATTCTGACTCGCCTCCCGGCCCACAAAGCAAGCGACATCGCAACATTGCTGCCTCATAACTGGCAGCCTCTCGCGCCTGTCGAGTAATCCATCGTTCGTCAAGACGGGTTCGCTGGCCGCTTACGCCCAAGCATCGTCTGCGCCCAGTCGGGCAGCAGATCGACACCCGCGTTGAACACCAGCACGCGCGCCGGCTTCATGACGATGCTCGGCGTCGGCGCGCTCTTGAGCACGCGAATGACTTCCTGCGTGCGCTCGCTCGCGTGCAGTTGCGGACGCATGACGGCGAGATAAGCATCGACTTGCGCGCGCGTGATCGGCACGTCGCGGGCACCGAGCAGACGGGCGACGAGCGCCGTCTCTTCGAAGTAGCGGTCCTGATCCGCTTCGGACAGACCAGGATTCACATACCGTAGATAGCCTTCCAGAAAACTCGTGACTTCGGCGACGTGTACCCACGTCAGCAGATCGGCGTCGCTCGCGCGATACGGCCGGCCGTCGGGCGCGGTGCCCGTCACACCGAGATGAATGCGCCTCACGCGCTCGATCAGCGCCAGCGCGTCGCGCCGATTGCCGAACGTCGTTCCCGCGATGAAGGTCGCCGTGCGCCGCAGCCGCCCGAGAATATCGGTGCGGAACGTGGAGTGATCCCACACGCCTGCGAGCGCCAGCGGATGCAGCGTCTGAAGCAACAGCGCGCTGATGCCGCTCGTCATCATCGAAGTAAAATCGGCGTGGACCTTCCAGCAGATGGCGTCCAGCCCGAACAAGCCCGGATCGCCCGGCGGCGATGAATAGTCGAGCGTCGGCCCGCTGCCCGTCGTGAGGCTCGTGATGCCGCGTGCAATCGACGACCGTACGCGCGTGACCAACGTTGCCTGATCCGACATGCGCTAGCCGTTGTTCGCGTCCCAGAGATCGCGGATGGGGCCGCCATCCGGCGCGGCGATGCCGAAGTGCCGATACGTCAGCAGAGTCGCGACGCGCCCGCGCGGCGTGCGCTGCAAATAGCCCTGCTGGATCAGATACGGCTCCAGCACGTCCTCGATGGTGTCGCGTTCTTCACCGATCGCTGCCGCGAGATTGTCGACGCCGACCGGCCCGCCGTCGAACTTGTTCAGGATCGCTTCGAGCAGCTTGCGGTCCATCAGATCGAAGCCGACCGGATCGACGTCGAGCATCTTCAGCGCGGCATCCGCCACGTCGGCCGTGATGCTGCCGTTCGCCCTCACTTCCGCGTAATCGCGCACGCGGCGCAGCAGCCGGTTTGCGATACGCGGCGTGCCCCGCGAGCGCCGCGCGATTTCCAGCGCGCCCTCCGGCACGATGTCCGCCTTCAACAGCGACGCCGAGCGCGACACGATGCGCGCGAGCTCGCTCGCGTTATAAAACTCCAGCCGCGACACGATGCCGAAGCGGTCGCGCAGCGGATTGGTCAGCATGCCCGCGCGCGTGGTCGCGCCGACGAGCGTGAACGGCTGGAGATCCAGCTTCACGCTGCGCGCGGCCGGTCCTTCGCCGATCATGATGTCGATCTGATAATCCTCGAGCGCCGGATACAGAATTTCCTCGACGACCGGCGACAGCCGGTGAATTTCGTCGATGAAGAGCACGTCGTTCGCTTCGAGATTGGTGAGCAGCGCGGCAAGGTCGCCCGCGCGTTCCAGCACCGGTCCCGACGTCTGCCGCAGATTCACGCCCATTTCCCGCGCGATGATGTGCGCGAGCGTGGTCTTGCCGAGACCCGGCGGACCGAAGAGGAGCACGTGATCGAGTGCTTCCGAGCGGCGCTTGGCAGCTTCGATGAAGATTTCGAGCTGCCCGCGCACCTTTTCCTGCCCCACGTATTCGTCGAGCTGGCGCGGTCGCAACGCGCGCTCGAAGGCTTCTTCGTTCGGCGAGACGGGCGTGGCCGAGATGATGCGTTCGGCGGCGAGTTTGTCGGTTTCGATCATTGGTCGATTGTACAGCGAGCGTTCTCGCCGCGAACCTGGCCGAACGGCCTAGCGGCGCGCCGCGCCGGGCGTCGAAATAATCAGGCTTTGGAGAGCGCCTTCAACGCCAGCTTGATGCCCTCGGAGACGCCCGTTCCCGCCGGCACGTTCTTGATGGCGGCGAGGGCTTCCTTCTCGGAATAGCCGAGCGCGAGGAGCGCGTTGAGGATGTCGGAGGCATGGTCGGACTGCGAAGCCGCGCTCGCCATTGCGCCGAGATCGGCGCCGAGCTTGCCCTTGAGTTCGAGCAGCAGCCGTTCGGCCGTTTTCTTGCCGATGCCCGGCACGCGCGTGAGGCGCGCGCTGTCCTGCGTCGTCACGGTCTGCGCGAGTTCCTGCACGCTCATGCCCGAAAGCACCGCGAGCGCCATGCGCGCGCCGATGCCGCTGATCTTTAACAATTCGCGAAACGTCGCCCGTTCCTGCGACGTGAGAAAGCCGTAGAGCAGATGCGCGTCCTCGCGCACGATCATCTGCGTGAGCAGGACGACCTTCTCGCCGGCGTTCGGGAGGTTGTAGAACGTGCTCATCGGCACGTCGATTTCATAGCCGACGCCGTTGCAGTCGACGAGCAGGTGCGGCGGGTTTTTTTCCAGCAGAACGCCGGCGATACGACCAATCATGTTTGCGTTTTCGAGAGAAGAGATTTAGCCGATGAGTCTGCCGCGCCGCACGCGCAAGCCTTTCTTCGCGAGCGACGGTGCAATACCGCCGAGCGTGGCGAGGCCCGTGCCGCCGTGCGCGTGACAGATCGCCATGCCGAGGGCGTCGGCGGCGTCGGTGCTCGGCACGCCTGAAAGATTGAGCAGGCGCACGACCATCTGCTGCATCTGCTCCTTCGTCGCGCGGCCGTAGCCGACGACCGCCTGCTTCAGTTGCAGCGCCGTGTATTCGGCGACCGGCACGCCGCTCACGACGAGCCCGCAAATGGCCGCGCCGCGCGCCTGCCCGAGCAGAAGCGTCGATTGCGGATTGACGTTGACGAACACTTTCTCAATCGCAGCCTGATCCGGATTGTGCTGCCGGATAAGGGTCGAGATGCCGTCGAAGATGGTGTTCAGGCGCGAAGGCAGATCGGCGTCGGCTGTCTTGATGACGCCGCTCGTCACATAGTTGAGCGAGTGCCCCGCCATGTCGATGATGCCGAAGCCCGTCACGCGCAGGCCGGGGTCGATGCCAAGGATTCTCATTCGTTCGCGATGCGGCTCGTCCAAATCAAAATGGCCTGCTTGCGCAACTCGAAGCGCAAACAGGCCAATACTAAAGGAACTCGGCGCGATTAATGGCGGAAATGACGCGTGCCGGTGAGAATCATCGCGACATTGTGCTCGTCGGCGGCGGCGATCACTTCGTCATCGCGCATGGAGCCGCCCGGCTGGATCACGCAGGTCGCGCCCGCGTTCACGACGACATCGAGGCCGTCGCGGAACGGGAAGAACGCGTCCGATGCGACCGCCGAGCCGTTGAGCGACAAGCCCGCGTTCTGCGCCTTGATGCCCGCGATGCGCGCGGAGTCCACGCGGCTCATCTGGCCCGCGCCGACGCCGAGCGTCATGCCGCCGCCGCAGAACACGATGGCGTTCGACTTCACGTATTTCGCCACGCGCCAGGCGAACATCAGGTCGTCCATTTCCTTCGGCGTCGGATGGCGCTTGGTCACGACGCGCAGTTCATGCGGCTGGACGTTCTTCGAATCGAGCGACTGAACCAGCAGGCCGCCCCCCACGCGCTTCAGATCGAACGCGTTGTGGCCGTCGCCGAGCGCGATTTGCAGCAAGCGCACGTTCTGCTTCGCGGCGAACACGGCGCGCGCCGCTTCGCTGAACGAAGGCGCGATCAGCACTTCGACGAACTGCTTCGCCACGGCCTGCGCCGCCGCTTCGTCCACTTCACGATTGAACGCGATGATGCCGCCGAACGCCGACGTCGGATCGGTCTGGAAGGCCTTCGAATACGCTTCGTGCGCGTTCGCGCCGATAGCAACGCCGCACGGATTCGCGTGCTTGATGATGACGCACGCGGGCGCGTCGAAGGTCTTCACGCATTCCCACGCGGCGTCCGAATCCGCGATGTTGTTGTACGAGAGTTCCTTGCCCTGCAACTGCTCGTAGTTGGCAAGCGCGCCCGCGGGCACCGAAAGATCGCGGTAGAACGCCGCGCTTTGATGCGGGTTCTCGCCGTAGCGCAAGTCCTGCACTTTCTCGAACGCGAGATTGAACGTGGCGGGGTACGTGTTGCGCTCGCTGTGCTTGAGCGTTTCGGTGAGGCTCGTCAGGTAGTTCGTGATCGCGCCGTCGTACTGCGCGGTGTGCGCGAAGACCTTGGTCGCAAGCCGGAAGTTCGTCGCGTAGCCGACGCTGTTGCTGTTGGCGCGCATTTCGTCGAGCACGGCGGCGTAATCGGCCGGATCGACGATGACCGTCACGTCGCGGTGATTCTTCGCGGCCGAGCGCAGCATGGTCGGCCCGCCGATGTCGATGTTCTCGATCGCGTCTTCGAGCGAGCACTGCTCCTTTGCCACCGTCTGCACGAACGGATACAGGTTGACGACGAGGAGGTCGATCGTCGGAATGTCGTGCTTT
Organism: Burkholderia sp. 8Y; assembly: GCF_902506145.1. Taxonomy (GTDB): domain Bacteria; phylum Pseudomonadota; class Gammaproteobacteria; order Burkholderiales; family Burkholderiaceae; genus Caballeronia. The sequence goes on from NZ_LR733520.1 coordinate 185,475, forward strand.
TCGAGCGCGGCCATGTGCTCAGGCAAATCGCGGCGCGCGAGAATGCCGCCGTGAACCTTCGGGTGCAGCGTCTTCACGCGCCCATCGAGCATTTCCGGAAAGCCGGTGTAGTCGGCGACTTCGGTCACGGGCAGACCCGCGTCCGCCAGCAGTTTCGCCGTGCCGCCGGTCGAAAGGAGCCTGACGCCGAGTTGCGAGAGCGATTGAGCGAATTCGACGATGCCGGACTTGTCGGAAACCGAGATGAGGGCTTGCTTGATCATGATGAACGCTGAAACCAGAAAGGATAACCAGGCCAGACCCAGGCGCGCGCCCGGTCCGAAGAATCAAATCAATCCGTGCTGCTGGAGCTTCTTGCGTAACGTGTTGCGGTTGATGCCGAGATAGTCGGCGGCGAGCGACTGATTGCCGCCCGCCTGCGCGAGCACCACTTCGAGCATCGGTTTCTCCACGCACGAAATCACCATGTCGTACACGTCGTGCGGGTTCGAGCCGTCGAGGTCCTGAAAGTAGCTGTCGAGGCTCTGGCGGACGCATTGTTCGATGTTATGTCTGCTCATGCGGCAATTAGTCGGTCTGTGTTGTTCTGTCCGCCGCACGATTCTTCATCGGCCGCTTCGTCGGCGTCCCCGGCCTCGTCCACATAGACAAGGCGGTCTGACAGCGCCTTTTGCGCGTCGAAGAATTCGTTCACAGCGAACAATTGTTCTTTGGTCGTGTCGAGCGTATTCATCCGGTGCCGGAAGGTGTTGGCGCCGGAAAGGCCGCGAGTGTACCAGCCGATGTGCTTGCGCGCAGTCCGAACGCCCGTGAATTCCCCGTAGAACGCGTAGTGGTCTTCCAGGTGCTCGTTCATGACCTGCTGAATCTCGTCGATGCGCGGCGGCGGCATGCGTTCACCCGTCGCAAGGAAGTGCTCGATCTCGCGGAAAAGCCACGGCCGGCCCTGCGCCGCGCGGCCGATCATGATGGCGTCCGCGCCGGTTGTCGCGAGCACGTCGCGCGCTTTCTCGGGCGTCGCGATGTCGCCGTTCGCGACGACCGGAATCTTCACTGACGCCTTGACGGCGGCGATGGTCTCGTATTCCGCGTCGCCCTTGTACAGATCGGCGCGCGTGCGTCCGTGCACGGTGAGCATGGAAATGCCGGCCTCTTGCGCGATCCGCGCGATAGTCAGCGCGTTCTTGTTCTCGCGATTCCATCCCGTGCGAATCTTGAGCGTGACCGGCACCGCGTCCGGTCCGACGCCGACCGCCTGCACCACCGCCTCGACGATGCGCGCGACCAGCGGTTCGTTCTGCAAAAGCGCCGACCCCGCCGCGACGTTGCACACCTTCTTGGCCGGGCAGCCCATGTTGATGTCGATGATCTGCGCGCCGTTCGCGACGTTGTGACGCGCGGCTTCGGCGAGCATCTGCGGGTCCGCGCCGGCGATCTGCACGGCGATTGGCTCGACTTCGCCCGCGTGGTTTGCGCGGCGCATGGTCTTCTCGCTCTTCCACAACTGCGCATTCGACGCGACCATCTCCGACACCGCGTAGCCCGCACCCATGCGCTTGCATAGCTGGCGGAAGGGCCGGTCGGTGACGCCTGCCATCGGAGCGACGAACAGGTTATTGCGCAGAACGTGTGAACCGATGATGGGCATGAAGGCTTGGGCGTCCGCGCTTGGCGAATGACGGCGATGAACGCCGCATGAATGATCATTCGCGTGAGTCGGACGCGGGAAGGCGGAAGGGAAACGCGTATTTTAACGCTAAGCGCGTGCTGAAATTAAGAGCAATCGCGTGCAAGTGTCTAAATCTTCTATGAAAGCGGGCGCGGCCTTAGGGGATAAGTCGCACCCGCCGTGCCGATGCGCCCGCCGCTTCACCGCCGCTGACCGAACATCATCTGCCGCGCGAGCGCCGTCTTCAGCGGCGGCACGAATTCGAGCGCGGTCAGCGCCAGACCGCGCGCGGCGGCGAGCGGTGCGAAGTCCACCGTGAAGATGCGCGCGAGCGTATCCGTCGCGCCGATGGTCAAGCGCCGGTCGAGCGCGCGCCGCTCTGCGAACCGCGCGAGCGCAAGCGGGCGCGGTCCGTCGGCCGAGAGGGCGTCGCAGAGCGCCTGTGCATCGCGCAGCCCGAGATTCAGGCCCTGGCCCGCCACCGGATGCAGCGTCTGCGCGGCGTTGCCGATGGCGACCGTGCGCCGGTCGACCAGCGCGCTAACCGCGGTCAACCCGAGCGGGTACGCGGCCCGCCCGACGATGCGCGTGAAGCGCCCCATACGCGAGCCGAACGCGACGCCGAGTTCGGCGAGAAACGCGTCGTCGTCGAGCTGCATGCGTCGCGCGGCTTCTTCCGGCGAGCAGCACCAGACGAGCGAATAGTCCGCGTGACGCTGCCCGCCGCAGGGCAGAAGTGCGATCGGCCCTTGATTCGTGAAGCGTTCCCACGCGACGTTCGCTTGCGGGTCCGACGCGCTCACCGTGCCGACGATGGCCGTCTGCCCGTAATCACGCGCCCGACGCTGCGTGGACACCGCGGCATCGCGCGGACCGTGCTGATAGAGCCCGCCTTCCGCGTTGACGAGCACGCGCACGCGGATGGTGCGCTCGACGCCGGCCGATTGCAGCGGCAGCGTGACGCTCTCGTTGTCCTGTAGCGGCGGCAGGGCGGACGTATCGGTGAGCCAATCGACTTTTGTCGCGCGCACGGCCTTCGCGAGCGCGCCGACGAGCGAGCCATAGCGGACCACGTAACCCAGTTCCGGCACGTCGTGTTCGTCGTGTTCGATGAGCGTGCGCCCGAAATGCCCGCGCTGCGAGACGTGAATGCGGCGGATCGGCGTGACGTCGGCGGGAAAGCCGAGCGGCTGAAGCATGACGCGGCTGCCGTGCGAAAGCGCAAGCGAGCGCGGATCGTTCGCGGCGGCTTCGGGCGTGCGCGCGTCGATCAGCGCGACGGACAACCGTGATGTCGCGCTGCGCCGCGCGAGCCACCCGGCGAGCGCGAGCCCGACCGGCCCTGCGCCGACGATGGCGATGTCGTAGTCGAAATGCGGTTGCGTCGTCGGGTCGCTCATATCGTGGGCTGTCTGTGGCATCAATGGCTAAGGGATTCGCGCATCAGCGCCTCGATTTCGTCGGCGGCGACGGGCACTTCGCGCGTGAGCAGCTCGCAGCCGCCGGGCGTGACGAGGGCGTCGTCTTCGATGCGGATGCCCGTGTTCCAGTAACGCTCGGGCACGTCGTCGGCGGCGCGCACATAGAGGCCCGGCTCGACGGTCAGCACGTTGTCAGCGACAAGCGTACGCCAGGCCCGCGCGCCTTGCTCGTCGCGCGGACCGTCGGCGTCGCGGTATTCACCCGCGTCGTGCACGTCCATGCCGAGCCAGTGGCCGGTGCGGTGCATGTAGAAGCGCGCGTAGGCGCGCTCGGCGATGACGTTCTCGACGCTGCCGAACTTCGATTTGTCGAGGATGCCGGTGTCGAGCAGACCTTGCGACAGCACTTCGAGCGCCGCCTGATGCGGCGCGTCGAAGCTCACGCCTGCGCGCGTCGCGTTGATGGCGGCGGACTGCGCGGCGAGCACGATGTCATAGAGCTCGCGCTGCGCCGGCGAAAAGCGGCCGTTTGCCGGAAACGTGCGCGTGATGTCGGATGCGTAGCCGTCCAGCTCGCACGCGGCGTCGATCAGGATGAGGTCGCCGTCGCGCGTGGCTGCGTTGCCAGCCGGGTAATGCAGCACGCAGGCATTCGCCCCTGTCGCCACGATGGAACCGTACGCGGGCGCTTGCGCGCCGTGGCGCCGGAACGTGTAGAGCAGCTCGGCTTCGAGTTCGTATTCGCGCATGCCAAGGCGGCAAGCGCGCATCGCGCGGCGATGCGCCTCGGCGGAAATGGATGCCGCGCGGCGCATGATCGCGATTTCGTGCGGGTCCTTCACGAGCCGCATTTCGTCGATGATCGGCAGCAGATGCTGCGCCCGCGCGGGCGCGCGCACGCCGCTGCGGCTTTGGGCGCGCACGGCGTCGAGCCAGCCGCGCACCTGCGCGTCGCGTTCGGCCGATGTTCCGAGGGGATAGAACAGCGCGGGCTGATCGGCAATCAGGCGCGGAATGTGTTCGTCGAGCGCGCCGATGGCGAAGGCGGCATCCAGGCCGAACGCTTCGGCGGCGGCTTCCGGGCCGTAGCGAAAGCCTTCCCACGTTTCCCGCTCGGCGTTCTTCTCGCGACAAAAGAGGATCGACGCAGGCTCGCCGTCCCGCGCGCTCGCGTTCAGCACGAGCGTCGCTTCGGGTTCGCAAAAACCTGTCAAGTAATAGAAGTAGCTGTCGTGTCGAAACGGATAGTCCGTGTCGCGATTGCGCATGACTTCCGGCGCGGTCGATAAAACGGCGAGCCCGCCGCCCTGCGCGCGCAACTGCGCGAGCACGCGCTCGCGGCGGCTACGGTAGACATCGACGGCGATCGGGCTGGCGAGTTCGGTGATTGAGTTCATGCGCCCGATTGTAGCGCCGGCCTACAAGCTGCGCGAATAGGCCATTCGGCCTAGTAGGCGGAGGTCGAATGGCGGGGCATACTCGCTCGAAAGCGGTGGAGCTTGTGCAGCGCGCCGGCCTGCAAGCTGCGCGGATAGGCCGTTCGGCTTAGTAGGCGGACGTCGAATGGCGGCCATACTCGCCCGAAAGCGGTACAGCGTGTGCAGCGCGCCGGCCTGCAAGCTGCGCCAGAAGGCCATTCGGCTTAGTACGCAGACATCGAATGGCGAGGCGTATTCGCCCGAAAGCGGTGGAGTTGTACAGCGCGCCGGCCTGCAAGGTGCGCGAATAGGCCATTCGGCCTAGAAGGCGGACATCGAATGGCGGGGCATATTCGCCCGAAAGCAGTAGAGCGTGTGCAGGGCACCGGCCTGCAAGCTGCGCGAACAGGCCATTCGGCCTAGTACGCAGAAATCGAATGGCGAGGCATACTCGCCCGAAAGCGGTAGAGCGTGTGCAACGCGCCGGCCTGCAAGCTGCGCGAATAGGCCATTCGGCCTAACAGTCGGACATCGAAGCACGCGGCATACTCGCCGAAAAGCGGGAAGCGCGGCCCGAAGCGTCTACTCCTCCGCCCGATTGCGGACGCTGCCCGCCACAAGGTCGAAGCGAAACAGCCGGCATTCGAGAGCGCCGTTGAAAAGCGGTGTCTTGGTCGATTCGCGCAGCCGCAGCATACCGGGCAGCTTGCGGTCGGACGTGAGCACGTAGGCGCGCCAGCCGGGGAAGCGTTGCTTGAGCGCGTTGCCGAACGACACGAAGAATTCGGTGTCGGCGGGATCGGGCTGGGCACGGGCGAACGCGTCGTCTTCCTCGCGGCGCGAACGGGGCGTGTCGCGGATCTCGCCGCGCGGGCCGCGTCCGCGCACTTCGATGCGCTCGCCATACGGCGGATTCGCAACGAGGATACCGGGCGCGTCGGTGGGCGGCGTCATGTTGCGGGCGTCCACCTGCTTGAGCGACAGATCCGGCACGCCCGCGCGACTCAGGTTCGCGCGCGCCTTGTCGAGCATGTCGCCGGAAATGTCGCTGCCGTAGATGTTGATGTCCGTGGCGTTGGCGCGCGCGGCGCGCTTTGCTTCGATCGCGGCGTTCTTGAGCTTTTGCCACATGCCCGGATGGAAGGGCTTGAGCTTCTCGAAGCCAAAGCGCCGCTCGCTGCCCGGCGCGATGTTGAGCGCGGTCTGCGCGGCTTCGGCGAGAAACGTGCCGCTACCGCACATCGGATCGAAAAGCGGCGTGCCGGGCGTCCATCCGGTAAGGCGCAGAATGCCCGCGGCGAGATTTTCGCGCAGGGGCGCCGCACCCTTGTCGAGCCGCCAGCCGCGCTTAAAGAGCGGTTCGCCGGACGTGTCGAGGTACAGCGTGCACTCGTTCATCGTGAGGAACGCGAACACGCGCACATCGGGCTGCGCCGTGTCGATGCTCGGGCGCGCGCCGCTCAGATCGCGCAGGCGGTCGCATACGGCGTCTTTCACGCGCAGCGTCGTGAATTCGAGGCTTTTGAGCGGCGATTTGATGGCGGTCAGATCGACGCGCATCGTCTGGCTCGGTGTGAACCACTGTTCCCACCGCTGCCGATGCGTGAGCTCGTAGATATCGTGCTCGTTGCGATACGGTCCCTGCGCGATCTTGAGCAGCACGCGGCTCGCGATGCGCGAGTGCAGATTTACCGCCATGCCCGCGACCCAGCCGCCCCGGAAGTGCACACCGCCGGGCACTTGCGCGCCGACGCTGAGCGGACCGCTTCCCGTGAGCGGCGCGGTGCTGACGTGGCGCTCCCCGATCTCGGCAAGCTCGGCGGCGAGCGGCGCTTCGAGACCGCGCGGGCAGGGGACAAACCAGTCGAAGAGAGGGGAGGACATGTGGGGCGCTTGCGGGGGTTCAAAGGCGGTATTGTACGCGGCGGTTTGCGCGACGTGCTTTCAGTGCGGGCAACGCAAACGCTCACCGCAGCAGGCGGCGCCTTCACGTTCAACAATTCGGAGTTATCGCGTGTTATCGGGGGCCGTCTCCCGCCAAAGTGTTCATTGACGAGTTCGCCACTTAACGGAGAAATAACATGCCGAATGTTTTTGTAGAACCTCTGCCGAAACACAGAGACGGAGCCATCGAAGGCTACGCGCTGGAATTGTCCGCCACGCAGCGGCTGACGTCGGACAACTATGAGACCCAGACGAAAGCCATCGAAGCTGCGAAAGTCAGGGGGTACAAGCCTCTGGTTGCACGCGTCCGGAAGACGGACAAAGGCAACCCCGACCATTGGCGACCCGCGGAATAAGCGGCCATCGCTTACACCAGGAGCGCTACCGCGTTATCGAAAACGATGCGGCGGCGCTTCGGTTTGCTCACTCCACCGCCTTCATCATCTCCTCGACAACTTTCTTCGCATCCCCGAACACCATCATCGTCTTGTCCATATAGAACAGTTCGTTGTCGAGCCCGGCGTAGCCCGCCGCCATCGACCGCTTGTTCACGATGATCGTCCGCGCCTTATAAGCCTCGAGAATTGGCATACCGGCAATCGGCGACTTCGGGTCCGTCTTCGCAGCCGGGTTCACCACGTCGTTGGCCCCGAGCACGAGCACCACGTCCGTCTGCCCAAATTCGCTGTTGATATCCTCCATCTCCTGAACCATCTCGTACGGCACTTCGGCTTCCGCGAGCAGCACGTTCATGTGCCCCGGCATCCGCCCCGCGACCGGATGAATCGCATAGCGCACGTCGATGCCCTTCTCGACGAGCTTGTCCGTCAGCTCCTTCAGCGCATGCTGCGCGCGTGCGACGGCGAGCCCGTAACCCGGCACGATCACCACGCTTTCCGCGTTGCCGAGCATGAACGCGGCGTCGTCGGCGGAACCGGATTTCACAGGGCGCTGCTCCTGCGTACCGCCCGCCGCCGCGCCGCCCGCCTCGCCGCCGAAGCCGCCGAGAATCACGTTGAAGAACGAGCGGTTCATCGCGCGGCACATGATGTACGAGAGAATCGCGCCCGACGAACCGACGAGCGACCCCGCGATGATCAGCATCGGATTGTTGAGCGAGAAGCCGATGCCCGCCGCCGCCCAGCCCGAGTACGAGTTGAGCATCGAGACGACGACCGGCATGTCCGCGCCGCCGATCGGGATGATGATGAGCACGCCGAGCGCGAACGCAATCAGCGTCATGATGACGAACGGCAGCCACGACTGCGTCACCATGAAGATGATGCCGAAGCCGACCATCGCCACGGCGAGCAGCAGGTTGATCAGATGCTGCCCCGGATACACGACCGGCGCGCCCTGGAAGAGCCGGAACTTGTACTTGCCCGAGAGCTTGCCGAACGCGATCACCGATCCCGAAAACGTGATCGCGCCGACGAACGTGCCGATGAACAACTCGACGCGATTGCCGTACGGAATCAGGTAGCCGGGCGGCGCGAGGCCGAACGCCGACGGCTCCGAAACCACCGCATACGCAATGCACACGGCCGCGAGACCGATCAGCGAGTGCATCGCGGCGACCAGTTCGGGCATCTTCGTCATCTCGACTTTAGCCGCGATATACGCGCCCGCCGCGCCGCCAATGATCAACGCCGCGAACAGGAGCGACAGCCCCAGCGAGAGATTGGACCCGAGATAAGCGGCCTGCTTTGCGATCAGCGCGAGCGTCGTGAAGATGGCGATCGCCATGCCCGCCATGCCGAACGTGTTGCCGATGCGCGCGGTCTTCGGATTCGACAGGCCCTTCAACGCCTGAATGAAGCACACCGACGCGATCAGATACAGCAGAGTGACGACGTTCATGCTCATTTACGCGCCCTCCTTGTTGGCGAGCTTCCTCGGTTCTTTCTTCTTGAACATCTCGAGCATGCGTCGCGTGACGAGAAAGCCGCCGAACACGTTCACCGCCGCGAGCAGCACCGCGAGCGTGCCGAAGAATTTGCCGGCGCCGCCCACCGTCAGGCCGACCGCGAGCATCGCGCCGACGATCACGATCGCCGAAATCGCGTTCGTGACGGCCATGAGCGGCGTATGCAGCGCAGGCGTCACGTTCCAGACGACGTGATAGCCGACGTAGATCGCCAGCACGAAGATGATGAGGTTGATTACCGTATGGTTGATGACGTCCATGGTGGTCTCCGTATCAGGCGCTCGCGCGGGCGAGCTGTCCGTCGCGGCACTGGAGCGTGGCCGCGACGATGTCGTCCGCAAGGTCGATGTTGATCGTGCCGTCTTTCGTCAGGATCAGCTTCAGGAAGTCGAGCAGATTGCGCGCGTAGAGCGCCGAGGCGTCGGCGGCGACCATCGAAGCCAGATTCGTGTGGCCGACGATATGCACGCCGTGCTTCGTCACCACCTGGTCGACTTCGGTCAGCGGACAGTTGCCGCCTTTTCTGCCTTCGAAGTCGGGACCGCGCCCGGCGGCGAGATCGACGATCACCGAGCCCGGCTTCATGTGCTTCACCGTTTCGACGGAAATGAGCGTCGGCGCGGGACGGCCGGGAATCAGCGCCGTGGATATCACGATGTCGGCCGCCTTCGCGCGTTCGTGCACCAGCGCCGACTGCCGCGCGAGCCAGCTCGGCGGCATGGGCCGCGCGTAGCCGCCGACGCCCTGCGCCGCCTCGCGTTCCTCGTCGGTTTCGAACGGCACGTCGACGAACTTCGCGCCGAGCGATTCGATCTGCTCCTTCACCGCCGGCCGCACGTCCGACGCTTCGACCACGGCGCCGAGGCGCTTGGCCGTCGCGATCGCCTGGAGGCCTGCGACGCCCGCGCCGAGGATCAGCACGCGCGCCGCTTTCACGGTGCCGGCGGCGGTCATGAGCATCGGCATGAATCGCTGGTAGTACTGACAGGCCATCAGCACGGCCTTGTATCCGGCGATGTTCGCCTGCGACGACAGCACGTCGAGGCTCTGGGCGCGCGTCGTGCGCGGCGCGGCTTCGAGCGCGAACGCGGTGATGTTTGCGGCTGCGAGCCGCGCGGTGTTCTCGGTGTTGAAAGGATCGAGCATGCCGATCAGCACGGTGCCCAGTTTCATCGTCGCGAGTTCTTCGGCGGACGGCGACTGGACCTTGAGCACGATGTCGGCTGAAAACGCGGTGGCGGCATCGACGATATCGGCGCCCGCTTGCGCGAACGCATCGTCGATATAGCTTGCCGGCACGCCCGCGCCGCTTTGCACCGAAAGCCGGTGCCCTTGCGCGACGAGCTTTTTTACCGTCTCCGGCGTGGCGGCGACGCGCGCCTCGTTCGCCCGCGTCTCGGCAGGCACTCCGATATGCATGTTGAATCCTCCTGTCTTTTCTTTTCTTGCCTCGGCGCGCGGCCACGCGCGAGGGAGAAGCGGGGGTTGCTTTTTGATTTCAGATGCTAGATGGACGGCTGTCTAACTGTAACCGAAGAATATGCGCTGAAAACGCGATCCGGCACCGGATCGCACCCCGCGCTAACCCTTAGGCCGCGCGCACGGGATTCGACGGCTGACGGTAAAATGTCGGCCATGAAATCAGATACTTGGGCTCCTCACGTTACGGTCGCGGCGATTGTCGAGCAGGACGGGCGCTTCCTCGTCATCGAGGAACACACGTCCGCAGGGCTGCGAATCAACCAACCGGCCGGTCATCTCGAAGCGGGCGAAACGCTCGTCGAGGCGGTCGTCCGCGAGACGCTGGAGGAAACGGCGCATCGCTTCGAGCCGGAGGCGCTCGTCGGCGCGTACATGACGTACTTTCAGCGGCCCGGGCGCGATGTCACGTATCTGCGCTTCACGTTCTGCGGCAGGTCCGCGGGCGAAGTGGCGGGGCGCGCGCTGGATCAGGGCATCGTTCGCGCGATGTGGCTCACGCCCGACGAACTGCGCGCGACGGCCGCGCAGCATCGCACGCCGCTCATGATGAAGTGCGTCGACGATTATCTGGCCGGGCGGCGCGTGCCGCTCGATTTCATCCATACGCATTCGGTCGCGCCGGTGGTGCGCTCCTGAGGCAGTCCTGAGGCGCTCGCGCGCCAACCAAGCGGTATTCCTATGAGCAAGCGAAGAGTAGTGGTGGGCATGTCGGGCGGCGTCGATTCGTCGGTGACGGCGTGGCTCCTGAAAGAGCAGGGTTACGACGTGGTCGGCCTCTTCATGAAGAACTGGGAAGACGACGACGACGGCGAATACTGCTCGACGCGTCAGGACTGGATCGATGTCGTGTCGGTCGCGGATCTGATCGGCATCGACGTCGAAGCGGTCAACTTCGCCGCCGAATACAAGGACCGCGTGTTCGCCGAATTTCTGCGCGAATATTCAGCCGGCCGCACGCCGAACCCGGACGTGCTGTGCAATGCGGAAATCAAGTTCAAGGCGTTCCTCGATCACGCGATGTCGCTCGGCGCGGAGACCATCGCGACCGGCCATTACGCCCGCGTGCGCGAACAGAACGGCCTGTTCCAGTTGCTGAAGGCCACCGATTCGACCAAAGATCAGTCGTACTTCCTGCATCGGCTGAATCAGCAGCAGCTTTCGAAAACGCTGTTTCCGCTCGGCGAAATCCCGAAGACGAAAGTGCGAGAAATCGCCGCGCAAATCGGCTTGCCGAACGCGAAGAAAAAGGATTCGACTGGCATCTGCTTCATCGGCGAACGGCCGTTTCGCGATTTCCTGAACCGCTATCTGCCGACGCAACCCGGCCCGATGAAGACGGCCGACGGCAAGATCGTCGGCGAGCACATCGGGCTGGCGTTCTATACGTTCGGGCAGCGCAAGGGCATCGGCATCGGCGGCGCGAAGGACGGCAGCGGCGAGCCGTGGTTCGTCGCCGGGAAGGACATGGCGAGCAACACGCTGTATGTCGTACAGGGGCACGACCATCCGTGGCTGCTCTCGCACGCGCTCGTCGCGGGGAACACCAGTTGGGTCGCGGGCTTCGCGCCGGATGACGGCACGGCCTGCGCGGCCAAGACGCGCTATCGCCAGCAGGACGCCGCCTGCCGTTTCGCCGCTGCGGACGACGGTCTCTTCGAATTGCGCTTCAACGAAGCGCAGTGGGCGGTGACGCCGGGGCAGTCGGCGGTGCTGTATCAGGGCGACGTGTGCCTCGGCGGCGGGATCATCGAGCGCGCGGCGGCCGGCGCGGCATCGCACGCGCCGTTGATGACGGCCACGAGCGAAAGCTGACAGCGGCGCGCCCCGGACCGCGCAGGTGGGGGCGCCGCGAGGCGGTTTTCTGACCGCGCGACAAAAAGTCATTTGATACAAGTGCTTGACGCTCTACCTATCGGTAGATAAAGTGAATTCATCTAATTCACGCTGAATCACGCGATGGACAAGAACACGGTACGCGAGGCGCTGCTGGACCATGCGCAGACGGTCATGATGAAGCGCGGCTACAACGGCTTCAGCTACCGCGACTTGTCGGAACTCGTCGGCGTGAAGACATCGAGCATTCACTACTACTTTCCGACGAAAGAAGATCTCGCGCTCGAAGCGGTGAACGCTTATAGCGCGGACGTAATGTCGTCGATTTATGCCATCGACAGTTCGGCCTCCGCCGACAAAAAACTCGACCGCTACACGAAGCTCTTCGGGCGGATCATCGGCGACGGCACGCAGGTTTGCCTGTGCGGCATGCTCGCCGCGGACATCGAGTCGTTGCCGGAGAAGGTGCGCCACGCCATTCAGGCGTTCTTCCGCGCCAACGAAAGCTGGCTCGCGAAGGTTCTCGCGGAAGGTGAGGCGCAGGATACGCTCGATGCCGGCGGCAAACCGGAAGCCGCAGCGCGCGCCCTATACGCCGCGCTTCAGGGCAGCCTGCTCGCGTGCCGATTGTTTCAGACGCGCGCGCGACTGGACGAAGTCGCTGCGACCGTACGGCGGTAGATAACCCTGTGGATAACTCTGTGAAAAACCCGGCTTCCGACGCGGCTCTGCCTATCGTTCGATAGATAGATTTTGGCGAGCGAGATGGCCGCCCGGCGCCTTCGCGGACTTCCCACCGTGCCGCATCTTCCACCAGCAAGCCTTTGCGCAGAAAAACTCGGTTAAGCCTCAGTGGAAAATGCAATCGATGCGGCGGTTTATCTATCTTTCAGTAGATTGATGTCAAATGTGCGTTTCGTTTTTACCGACCGGACAACCTCGGCAGAACGTTGAGTGCGGCACTCAGCGCGGTTCAGTGTCGATGAACGACTGCCGTTGCGCGAGCCGCGCGTAGAACTTGTCGAGCGCCGGATGCGCTTCGCGCCAGTTCAACTCCGGCATGCGGAAATCGAGATAGCCGAGCGCGCAGCCGCAGGCGATATCCGCCAGCGTGAAGCGGTTCGCGGAACACCATTGCTTCGTGTCGACGACGCGCGCCATCGCGCGCAGACCGTCCTCGATCTTGTGCCGTTGCCGCGCGACCCACATTTCGATGCGCTGCGCTTCGTCGCGCAGCACGCCTTCGAGGCGGATCAGCACGGCGGCGTCGAGCATGCCGTCCGCGAGCGCCTCCCAGCAGCGCACTTCGGTCCGCTCGCGGCGTTCCTGCGGCAAGAGCTTGCCGACCGGCGTGAGCGTGTCCACGTACTCGCAGATCACGCGCGAATCGAACACCGCTTCGCCGCCGTCCAGAATCAGGCACGGCACTTTGCCAAGCGGGTTGAAATCGTGGATTTTCGAATCGGATGCCCAGACATCTTCGAGCACCAGTTCGCAGTCGATCTTCTTTTCCGCCATCACGATCCGCACCTTGCGGACGAATGGACTCGTGTGCGAACCGATCAGTTTCATCATCTATTCTTCGCGTTCGTTTCAGATAAAGCGGAGGTCGATCTTAACCGGGCGGGCACGCGCCAACCGCATTTTCGAGATGCGGCGCGCGGCGGTGTCGTCTGCCGACAACATGCCGCTGCGGGGAGACGCTCAGTGCTGCTCATTAGCAGACGAAACCGGCCGGCAGCACGCGGAAAACATCGGGTTCCTATGCGTTCGCGGCACGCAGCGCGCGTCGAGTTTATTGCGTGCTCGCGGTCGTCGCCCCGCCCGATGCCGGGCAGGGGAGAACCGGCGCGGGCAGGGTCTTCGCGGCGGCCGCCTTGCCCTTCGCGGACGAGGCCGTCGCTGCGGCGAGCGGCAGCGTGGCGAGACTGCGCACGCCCGCCGAAATAGCCGTGGCGAGCGCATCCACCGCCTTGCGATGCCCGTCGACGAGTGCGCCGTAGCCGTCGCCGACCGGCTCGTCCGCGATCGTGCGGCAGGTCATCACCGACTGCGAGCCGGCGGCGCGCACGCTCCAGACCGCATCGATGACGGCCCGCGACCCCGGCCACGATTCGAACCGCTGCACCTTCACGGTCACGCGATACACCGGCGCCGACTCCGGATACGGCGTGCCATAGACATCGATCGCGTTCAGTTGCTGCGACAGATCGCTCGACAGCGCGCGCCGCACTTCGTCGCCCGGAAGCGAGGCCCAGCGTTCCTGTTCGAGCACGCTCACCTGCGCGGGACTCGTCTGCACCACCATCTGATTGCGCGAGACCTGCTCGGGCATGTCCACCGGCGCGAGCTGGAAATAGAACGCCGCCGCCGAGGACGACACGGCCGCCGGCGTCGGCGCCGCGCCGCCGAGCGTGTAGAACCGGCTCGACGGCGACGAGGCGCACGCGCACAGCACGCCCGCCGCGCCCACGGTCAACAACAACGCGCCGAACCTCATGGTTTGTCCTCCGATTTGCCGCGCAGCAGCGATTCCGGATGACGCTCCAGATAATCAGCCAGCGCATTGAGCGATTGAAGCGTCCGCGTCAGTTCCTGCATCGCCTGATGCACGTCGGACTGAAGCGGCGAGTCTTGTTCAAGCGTCGATTGCGCCGCGCCAAAGGTCTTCTTCGCCTGCGTGAGCGTGTCGCGCATCTCCGGCATGACTTCCTTGTTGAGTTGATCGAAAAGCGTGTTCGCGTTCTTCAGCGAGCCGTTGAGATTCGTGCCGATCTGGTCGAACGGGATCTTGTCCAGCTTGCGCGCGATGTCGGCAATCTGCAGTTGCAACTCGTCGAGCGTGTTCGGAACCGTCGGGAGTTCGATCGGATCGCTGCCCACGACGACCTTCGCGGGCGCCGCCTTCGGGAAGAAGTCGAGCGCGACGTAAAGCTGGCTCGTCAACAGATTGCCCGTTCGCAACTGTCCGCGCAGGCCGCGCTTGACGAGCAGTTCCAGCATGTCGTGGCTCTCCTCCGTTCCCTGTTCGGGCAGCGCGGCTTTCGCGCGGCGGCCGAGCCGGTCCGGATATAGGTCGATGGTCACGGGCATCATGAACGCATGCGTCTGCTGGTCGTATCGGACGCCGATGCCCGTCACCTGTCCGAGCACGATGCCGCGGAAATCGACCGGCGCGCCCACCGACAAACCGCGCAACGACTGATTGAAATTCATCACGACGTGCACGGGATCGCCGTCGGGATCGCGCATCGCGTCGGCCTGATCCGAGGCGAGGCGGAAGGTCGCGTTCTCCTTTGCCTGCGCGCCGGCTTGTTGATTCGGCGGCGTCTGGAACGCGATGCCGCCGAGCACGACGGTCGCGAGCGACTGTGTATTGAGCGTGAAGCCGCTCGAATCCAGCCGCAGATCGACGCCGCTCGCGTGCCACCAGCGCGAGTTGGTGCCGACGTATTGGTCGTACGGCGCGTTCACGAAGACCTGCATCGTCACGCCGGTGCCGTCCTTATCGAGCGAAAACGCCGTGACCTGGCCGACCTGCACGCGCCGGTAATACACGGGCGAGCCGATATCGAGCGAGCCGAGCGACTCGCCGTGCAGCGTGAACGTGTGCCCTTTCTGGTCGCCGGTGACGGCAGGCGGCGTCTCCAGCCCGACGAAGTAGTTCTGGTCCTCGGTCGACCTGCCCGCGTCCGCGCCGATGTACGCGCCCGAAAGCAGCGTCGAGAGACCCGTCACGCCGCTTGCCGCGACGCGCGGGCGCACGACCCAGAAGCGCGTGTCCTTCACGGCGAAGTCGGTGGCTTCTTTCGTGAGCTGCACATCGGCGAGCACGCGCGAATGGTCTTTCGACAGCGTGATGGTCTTGACGGTGCCGATGTCCACGTCCTTGAACTTGACCTTGGTCTTGCCGGGTTCCAGCCCTTCGGCGCTCACGAAGCTGATCGTGACCGTGGGGCCACGGCTCGACACGGTTTTCACGACGAGAAACACGCCGATCAGCGCCGCGACGATCGGAATGACCCACACGAGCGAAGGCAGCCAGCGGCTGCGCGGCTCGATCACGGGTTCGGGCAATGTCGACGGCAGTGCGCCGCCGCTCGGTTCCTCGGGAGTCTTCGGCGCATCCGGCGTATCCGGCGTATCCGGCCCATTCGGACCTTGGGCACTAGTCATATTTCTTTCCTGACGGTTCTATGTTGTCCCATATCAGACGTGGGTCGAACTGCATGGACGCGAGCATCGTCAAGACGACGACGGACGCGAACGCGAGCGCGGCCGGCCCCGCCGTGATGACCGCGACCGACTTGAAGCGCACGAGCGCGACGGTGAGCGTGACGACGAAGATATCGAGCATCGACCATCGGCCGATGCCTTCGACGATGCGAAATAACGTTGTCCGCTGACGCGGGCGCCACGTCGATCGCCGCTGCACGCTCACGAGCAGAAACGCGAGCGAGAGGAGCTTGAGCATCGGCACCAGAATGCTCGCGATGAAGATGACTGCCGCGAGCGGATAGTCGCCATCGCTCCAGAACAGCGCGACGCCGCTCATGATGGTGTCGTCCTCCGCGCCGAGAATGGAAGACGTGTGCAGCATCGGATAGACGTTCGCGGGAATGTAGAGGATCGCCGCGCTGATGAGCAGCGCCCACGTGCGCGCGATGCTGTCCGGATTGCGCCGGTGCACGGCCGCGCCGCAGCGCGTGCAACGCTGCTTCTCGACCGTGCGCGCGAGCGGCTGCACGAGGCCGCAGGCGTGGCACCCGACGACACGCTCGCGCGAGGCCGTCGTGTACAGCGTGGGCGGTTCGGCGCCGGGCTCGGACGAGCCCGCGTCGCGCGGGGTGTCGGTCACGATTTCTGCCTCACGGGTGGCGCGACAGGCGCGCGCTTACGGCGCGGAAGGCCGCTGGCGATATCCCACAGCGAGCGTGGATCGAAACTGACGACGACCGCCACCATCAACGTCAGCGCGCCGAACGCGAAGAGCGCAGCCTCCGGAATCACGCGCGCGACGCTCAGCATCTTCACGAGCGTGACCAGCACGCCCAGCATGAACACTTCGATCATGCCCCACGGCCGCATGAACTGGATCGCGCGCAGCGTGACGTGAAAGCCCGGCGGCACGTAACCGGCGCGCACGGGCATCAGCACGTAGAGCAGCGCGGCGAGTTCACAAAGCGGAAACAGGATGGTCGCGCAAAACACGAGCACCGCGACGAACTCCATGTGCTCGCCCCACAGCGCGATGATTGCGCCGATGAGCGTCGTCTGCGACGTGATGCCGTTCGCATCGAGCTCGACGATGGGAAACGCCTGCGCGATGACGAAGGTGATGAGCGCGGCGAGCGTCGTCGCGCAGATGCGGTCGAGATGGGGCGTGGCGCCGCGATAAAGCCGCGCGCCGCATCGCGGACAGTTCGCGGTGCTGTGCTCGGGAAGCGCGCGCTTCTTGAAGAGCGCGTCGCACTCGTGGCACGCGATCAGTTCTTCTGAATCGTTCACATTCATGGTCGATGCCGGGCCTTCTCACGCGTGTTCGTATGGCGCCGCAAGTTGGGCCCGGCGCAGTAAGAGCAAGTCCCGGGCCAGCGCGTACGGTAGCAGCATGGTATCAAACACCGATGACGCGCGACGATACGGCCGGCGTGATCGTGGCGGGCGCGGCTCCGTGCGGAATAAATGCGCCGGCGTCTTCGTTCACTTCGGGCTGTGGTCCGAGCCGCGCCGCCGCGCCCGGATGCATCGACCGTTGCATGAGCGGAATAGTTCGTTGCATGAACGCGGCACATCGGCTGTAAACCGGCGCAAAGCCGCGCCAGTGCTGGCTCCGGGCATTCGCGGCACGCCTGTGCGCGCACGCTGGCAATTCGGCGTTGTTCGGGTAGCATGGCGGCGCATGCATCGGCCAAATGCACGTCACGCACATCACGCAAATCAAGACAGGACATCAGCATCATGGAAAGCAGCGTTGGCATCCCGCAGGCAACCCCGGTGGAGCGATACGGCGCGACGGCGATCGCGTTTCACTGGCTCATCGCGCTTCTGATCGTGGGCGGCTTCTATCTCGGCTGGATCATGACCGATATTCCCGGCTTCACGCCCACGAAGCTCAAGTACTTCTCGTGGCACAAGTGGATCGGCGTGACCGTGTTCGCGCTCGCGGCGCTGCGGCTCGCGTGGCGCATCACGCATCGCGCGCCGTCCATGCCTGCCGGTATGCCGCGCTGGCAGCAGGGCGCGGCGCACGTCACGCATGTGCTGCTCTACGCGCTGATGATCGTGATTCCCGCATCCGGCTATCTCTACAGCTCGGCGGCGGGCTTGCAGGTGGTGTATCTCGGCGTGCTGCCGCTGCCGACGATCATCGGGCCGGACAAGGCGCTGAAGGCGACGCTGCGCATCGTGCATGTGGCGCTGAACTACGGGCTGCTGGTGCTGGTCGCGATGCACGTCCTCGCGGCGCTCAAGCATCATTTCGTCGATCGCGACGGCTTGCTCGGGCGCATGCTGCCGTTCATCAAGTGAGCGCGGCGCACGATTCGATTATTTCCTCGCTGTTGGCAGGGCGTTTCCGGCCCGCTGTTGGTTCCCGCATGCTTTTGATTTCCAATACCGGTTGCTCGTCGATTCGTTCAAACAAGGCACACATGAAACTGAAACTCAATGGTTGGATGCTGGCTGCGGTAGCCGCCGCATCGCTCGCCACGGCAACGGGCGCACAGGCGCAAGTGGACATGGCGAAAAGCTCGGTCGTCGCCACGTCGAAGCAGATGAACGTCCCCACGGACGGCAAGTTCAACAAGTTCACCGCGCAGATTGCCTTCGATCCGGCGAAGCCTGCGGCGGGCAGCGCGAACATCACCATCGACACCGGCAGCTACGACCTCGGCGACGACGACTACAACAAGCAGGTGCGCGGCAAGGAGTGGTTCGACAGCGCGACGTATCCGACCGCCACGTTCGTTTCCAGCGCGATTGCGCCAGCGGGGGGCAACCAGTACAAGGTGACGGGCAAGATCACGATCAAGGGCAAGTCGCAGTCGGTCACCGTGCCCGTCACCATCACGCAGCAGGGCGCGACCGAAACCTTCGACGGCTCCCTGCCGATCAAGCGCACGCAGTTCGACGTGGGCACGGGCGAGTGGAAGGATACGTCGGTGGTCGCGGACGATGTCGTCATCAAGTTTCATATCGTCGCCGCCAGGAAGTAAGCGGCGGTCCGGTTCAATTTCGTAGACTCAACGCTCAATCAGTCAGGAGAAGCACTTGAACACGTTTTCGATGATCGCCGCCGGCGCGCTCGCAGCCGGCCTTTCTTTCAGCGCGATGGCCGCTGACACGTACCAGCTCGACCCGAACCACACGTATCCGAGCTTCGAGGCGGACCACTTCGGCGGCGTGTCGACGTGGCGCGGCAAGTTCAACAAGAGCAGCGGCACCGTGGTGCTCGACCGCGCGGCGAAGACCGGCACGGTCGACGTGACGATCGACGTGTCGTCAATCAACACGGGCAACGCCAAACTCGACGAGCATCTGCAAAAGCCGGAATTCTTCGATGCCGCCAAGTACCCGACGGCCGTGTACAAGGGCACGTCCATCCGTTTCGACGGCGACAAGCCGGCAGAAGTGATCGGCACGCTGACGATGCACGGCGTGACGAAGCCGCTCAATTTGAAGGTCGAAAGCTTCAAGTGCTTCGTGAACCCGATGATGAAGAAGGAAGTCTGCGGCACGGAAGCGACCGCGACGTTCGATCGCGGCGACTTCGGAATGGACTACGGCAAGTCGTACGGCTTCAGCCTGAAGACGGTGCTGCATATCCAGGCTGAAGGCGTGAAGCAGTAAGTCTCAGCGCATCGCGCAAGAGAAATGAAAAGGGCCGGTCATCGAGACCGGCCCTTTGCTTTTGCGCGTTAAAGGAGCGTTAAACCTGAGCGCCCGCGTTCGGGTCGTTCGGATCGTACTTGTCCTTCTTGTCCTTCATCAGATCTTCGCGCTTGACGCCGAACCACATGGCGAGCGCGGCGGCCACGAACACCGACGAGTAGATACCGAACAGAATACCCACGGTCAGCGCGAGCGCGAAGTAATGCAGCGTCGGACCGCCGAAGAAGAACATCGAGAGCACCATCATTTCGGTACAGCCGTGCGTGATGATGGTTCGCGACATCGTGCTCGTGATCGCGTGGTTGATGACTTCGATCACCGTCATCTTGCGCTGCTTGCGGAATGTCTCGCGAATCCGGTCGAAGATAACGACCGACTCGTTCACCGAATAGCCGAGCACCGCGAGAATCGCCGCTAGCACCGAGAGCGAGAACTCCCACTGGAAGTAGGCGAAGAAGCCGAGAATAATCACCACGTCGTGCAGGTTGGCGATGATGCCCGCCACCGCGTACTTCCATTCGAAGCGAAACGACAGATAGATCACGATGCCGATCACCACGCACGCCAGCGCCGCCAGCCCGTTGGTGACGAGTTCCTTGCCGACCTGCGGCCCGACGAACTCGACGCGCTGCAAGGTCACTTGCGCGTCGTTCGACTTGAGTGCGCTCATCACCTGATCGCTCTGCTGCGCTGACGTGAGTCCTTGCTTGAGCGGCAGGCGGATCAGCACGTCGCGCGAGGTGCCGAAGTTTTGCACCTGGGCGTCGCCGTAACCGAGCTTCGCCAGCGTGCCGCGCACCGGTTCGAGCGGCACGGCCTGCGGATACTGCACTTCGATGACCGTGCCGCCGGTGAACTCCACCGACAGATGCAGCCCGCGATGCACGAGGAAAAAGACAGCCGCGAGGAACGTGATGAGCGAGATGGCGTTGAAGATCAACGCGCGCTGCATCAGCGGCAAGTCGCGGCGAATGCGGAAGAATTCCATGTTTTGTTTCTCCGGGGCTCAGGGCTTCAGTGAGACTGGCCCGGTTTCTGTTGATCGATGCCGGGGCCCGAGCGGCGGCGCACGGTCGGCTTGCCGGTGCGAGCGGCCGTCTGAGCGGTTCCGCGCGGCGCGGCGGGAGCGCGCGTCTTGCCTTGGCTGCGGGCGGCAGGAACAACTTCCTCGACGACCGCTTCGTCGCCGCGCTGCGCCGCGAGATAAGCCGCGGCGGCGGATTCGGCGCTCGCGCCTTCCGGACGCCACACTTGCCCGATAGCCAGCGACTTCAGCTTCTTCTTGCCGCCGTACCACAGATTCACGAGGCCGCGCGAGAAGAACACGGCCGAGAACATCGACGTCAGAATGCCGATACAGTGCACGACCGCGAAGCCGCGCACCGGGCCGGAGCCGAACGCGAGCAGCGCAAGACCGGCGATCAGCGTGGTGACGTTCGAATCGAGAATCGTCGCCCAGGCGTGCTTGAAGCCTTCCTGAATCGCGGTCTGCGGCGGCGCGCCGTTACGGAGTTCTTCGCGGATACGCTCGTTGATCAGCACGTTCGCGTCGATCGCCATACCGAGCGCGAGCGCGATAGCGGCGATGCCCGGCAGCGTCAGCGTAGCCTGCAGCATCGAAAGAATCGCGACGAGCAAGAGCAGGTTCACCGACAGCGAGAGCATGGAGATCAGGCCGAACAGCATGTAGTACACGACCATGAAGACGGCGATCGCGGCGAAACCGTACGTGACCGAATCGAAGCCCTTCTTGATGTTGTCCGCGCCAAGGCTCGGTCCGACCGTGCGTTCCTCGATGATGTCCATCGGCGCCGCGAGCGAGCCGGCGCGCAGGAGCAGCGCGAGGTCGGTGGCGGCTTGCGGCGTGGGCTGGCCGGTGATCTGGAAGCGGTCGCCGAGTTCGGACTGGATGGTCGCGACCGTCAGCACTTCGCCCTTGCCCTTTTCGAAGAGCACCATGGCCATCGGCTTGCCGATGTTGTCGCGCGAGACCGCGCCCACCGCGCGCCCGCCGGCCGAGTCGAGACGGATGTTCACGGACGGACGCTGGTGATCGTCGAAGCCCGCGGAGGCGTCGATGATGCGGTCGCCGGTGAAGATGACCTGCTTGCGCAGGAAAACGGTGCGGTCGCCCTGCTTGAAGGCTTCGTCGCCGGGAGGAACGGGATCGTTCGGGCCAGAAGCGTACGTGTTGACCGGATCGGCAAGGCGCGCTTCGAGCGTCGCCGTGCGGCCGATGATGTCCTTCGCCTTCGCCGTATCCTGCACGCCCGGCAGTTCGACCACGATGCGGTCCGAGCCTTGTTGCTGGATCACCGGCTCCGCGACGCCGAGTTCGTTCACCCGGTTATGCAGCGTCGTTATGTTCTGCTTGAGCGCGCCGTCTTCCACGGTCCGCTGCGTGCCCGCCGAAAACATGCCGACCACCTGAACGCCGTCGCCGCCCTGACGCGTCGTCCATTGAAGCTCGGCGACGCCAGTGGAAAGCAGCGTGCGCGCATTGTCCGCGACCGCCTGATCCGAGAAATTCACGACGACTGATTGCCCCACGCGATTCACGCCGCCATCGCGAATGTTGCGATCGCGCAGGTAAGTGCGCGCGTCGGCGGCGTCCGAATCCAGCTTCTTGTTCAGCGCGCCGGCCATGTCCACCTGAAGCAGGAAGTGCACGCCGCCGCGCAGATCGAGACCGAGATACATCGGCAGCGCGTGCAGGGCCGTCAGCCAGCGCGGCGAGGCGCTTTGCAGGTTCAGCGCGACGATGTAGGCCGGGTCGGTCGGGTCGCTGTTGAGCGATTTCGTCAACAGATCCTTCACGCGCAACTGCGTGTCGGTGTCCTTCAGGCGCACGCGGATGTTCCCGTTGGTCTGCGAATTGTCGAACGTGACTTCGTCGGCCGTGATGTGGCTCGCGGCGAGCGCGCCTTCCACATTGGCGAGCGTGGATGAATCCAGCTTGACGGTCGCCTTGCCGCTCGACACCTGCACGGCGGGCGCTTCGCCGAAGAAATTGGGGAGCGTGTACACGAGGCCGATGACGAGCGCCACCAGCATCACGACATACTTCCAAAGGGGATAACGATTCATGGGGATGGCCGAACAGAAAGTTGGCTTCGGGGGAGAGCGCGTCCGGCGTTATGCGCGACGAGCCGGTTGAGTGACTCGTTTGACTCGGAGGACTCGGAGCGAGGCCGCGCCGGACGCGAAAGAATCTGGCCTTACAGCGACTTGATGGTGCCCTTGGGGAGAATAGTCGTGACGGAAGCCTTTTGCACCGTGATTTCCGTGCCTTCGGCGATTTCAACGCCGACATACGCTTCGGACACCTTCGTCACCTTGCCGACGATACCGCCGTTGGTCACCACTTCGTCGCCCTTGGCCATGGCGGCCAGCATGTTGCGATGCTCCTTCTGCCGCTTCATCTGCGGACGGATCATGATGAAGTACAGCACCGCGAACATCAGGATCAGGGGCAGGAAGCTCATCAGGCTCGATTCCGCGCTGCCTGCGGTGGCGCCTTGTGCAAAGGCATTGGAAATGAACGACACGTTGGTCTCTCCGTTATACGTCGAAATGGCGATTCAAAAAACAGGCTCAGAAATTAGCCCGACATTCTACCACCCGCCCATGTCGGCAAGCCGCCGGAATGCGCTTTGGCATCAAGCCGTTAGGCCCGCGCGAGCGGTTTTGGCGAGCGATAGAAAGGCAATTGTAATGCCGGCCGCGCCGCAGCCGGCGAAGGCTTAGTCGACCCCGCGCGCCCGGTTCTCCGCGAACGTCTTGCGAAACGCGTCGAAGGTGTGATTCTCGATCGACTCGCGCACTTCGCCGATCAATTGCAGGTAGTAATGCAGGTTGTGAATCGTGTTGAGTTGCGCGCCGAGAATTTCGCCCACGCGATGCAAGTGATGCAGGTACGCGCGCGTGAAATGGCGGCAGGTGTAGCAGCCGCAGCTTTCGTCGAGCGGTTTCGTCGAATTCTTGTGCGTCGCGTTCTTGATCTTGAGGTCGCCGAAGCGCGTGAAAAGCCAGCCGTTGCGCGCATTGCGCGTGGGCATCACGCAGTCGAACATGTCGACGCCCGCCGCCACGCCCGCCACGAGATCTTCCGGCGTGCCGACGCCCATCAGGTAATGCGGCTTGTCGGCAGGCAGTTTCGGACCGATGTGGTTCAGCACCCGCATCATGTCTTCCTTCGGCTCGCCGACCGACAGCCCGCCGATGGCGAAGCCGTGAAAGCCGATGTCCGACAGCCCCGCGAGCGATTCGTCGCGCAGGTCTTCGAACATGCCGCCCTGCACGATGCCGAAGAGCGCATTCGGGTTGCCGAGCCGCGTGAATTCGTCGATGGAACGCTTCGCCCAGCGCATCGACATTCGCATGGAGTCGGCGGCGTCGTTGTGCGAAGTGGGCACGCCGTTGGTCGCGTAGGGCGTGCATTCGTCGAACTGCATGACGATGTCCGAATTCAGCACTTTTTGGATTTGCATCGACACTTCGGGCGACAGGAACAGCCGGTCGCCGTTGATCGGCGAGGCGAACGTGACGCCATCTTCGGTGATCTTGCGCAGATCGCCGAGCGAAAAGACCTGAAAACCGCCGGAATCGGTGAGGATCGGCCGGTTCCAGCCCATGAAGCGATGCAGGCCGCCGTGCGCGCCGATCGTCTCCAGCCCGGGCCGCAGCCACAGGTGAAACGTGTTGCCGAGAATGATCTGCGCGCGAATTTCTTCAAGCTCGCGCGGCTGGATCGCCTTCACGGTGCCGTATGTGCCTACCGGCATGAATATCGGCGTTTCGATGACGCCGTGGTTGAGCGTGAGGCGGCCGCGGCGTGCCTGGCCGTCGGTCGTCAGCAGTTCGAACTTGAGGCCGTTGTCCGGCGGGGTGTGATTCTCGATCATGTGGATTCCTGTGCTACCGGAGAACAGTCCGGCGCGTCGGTTGAAAAAGCTTAAGCGCGCGTGAGCAGCATGGCATCGCCGTAGCTGAAGAAGCGGTAACGGGCGTCGATTGCGTGACGGTACGCCTCGCGGATCGTCTCGATGCCGGCGAACGCGGAGACGAGCATCATCAGCGTCGATTTCGGCAAGTGGAAGTTCGTCACGAGCCGGTCGACGATGCGGAATTCATAGCCCGGCGTGATGAAAATGTCGGTTTCCGCGCTCGTTGCGGCGAGCGCGCGGCCCGCCTCGCCGGCGTCGCGGGCGGCGGCTTCGAGCGCGCGCATGGAGGTCGTGCCGACGGCGATCACGCGGTTGCCGCGCGCCTTGACCGCCGCGATGCGATCCACGAGCGTCTGCGGCAGCGCGTACCACTCGCTATGCATCTTGTGCTCCGCGATGTTCTCGACGCGCACCGGCTGAAACGTGCCCGCGCCGACGTGCAGCGTGAGCGTCGCGCGTTCGACGCCGCGCGCATCCAGCCGGGCGAAGAGGGCGTCGTCGAAATGCAGGCCGGCCGTGGGCGCGGCCACCGCGCCGGGATTGGCCGCATAGACGGTCTGGTAGCGCGATTCGTCGTAGGCGTCGGCGTCGTGCTCGATATACGGCGGCAGCGGCAAGCGGCCGTATTGCTCGATGAGCGTCAGGCAATCGGCCGGAAAATGCAGCGTGTAGAACGGCTCGACGCGCTCGCCGACGCTCACGTCGAACGCATCCGCCAGCCTGATGCTGCTGCCCGCCACCGGACTCTTGCTCGCGCGAATCTGGGCGAGAGCGGTCGTCGGACCGGTGAGACGCTCGACCAGCACTTCCACGCGCCCGCCACTGGCCTTCTGGCCGAAGAACCGCGCCTTCAGGACTTTGGTATCGTTGAAGACGAGCAGATCGCCGGGCTCGATCAGGTCGGGCAGTTCGGCAAAGCGCCGGTCGGTCAGCGTGACGGGCGCCGTGCGGTTGTCCACTTCGAGCAGGCGGCTCGCGCTGCGCTCGGCGAGCGCGGTCTGCGCGATCAGCTCGGGCGGCAGATTAAAATCGAAATCGGAAAGCGTGAACATGGCTTGAAGTCGTGCGAACGAAGCTGATACCAGGCATCAAACAGCACCAGCAGGCACCAGCGCCGAACAAACCTCACATTGTACTTGCGAAGAGATTAGATGCCTTTGTCCGACCGTCGCCTGTCATCCCCGGCCGATGCGCTTGCGAGCGCCGAGCCTGGCGCCACGCTCGCGGCGGGGCCGGCGGCCAAGCGCGCCGAGAGCGCCAAGAGCGGCGACGACGCGGCGAAGAAGCCCAAGCCCGTCGTCAAGACCGCGGACAAGCTCGCGAAACTCGGCCTCAAGTCGGACATCGACCTCGTGCTGCATCTTCCGATGCGCTACGAGGACGAAACGTCGCTCACCCCGATCGCCGAACTGATCCCCGGCGACATTGCGCAGACCGAAGGCATTGTGTTCGACAACGAGATTGCCTATCGGCCGCGACGCCAGTTGCTCGTCAAGATTCAGGACGACGCCGGCGACGAACTGACGCTCCGCTTTCTGAACTTCTACGGTTCGCAGGTCAAGCAGATGGCCATCGGCACGCGTCTGCGCGTGCGCGGCGACGTGCGGGGCGGCTTCTTCGGGCTGGAAATGGTGCACCCGGCGGTGCGCCCCGTCGATGGCGATACGCCGTTGCCGCAGGCGCTCACGCCGGTCTATCCGTCGACCGCGGGCATTTCGCAAGGATATTTGCGCAAGGCCATCGACAATGCGCTCACACGCGTCTCCTTGCCCGAACTCCTGCCGGAGCCGGTCGCGCGCGCGCATCTTGCGCCGCTGAATCTGCCGGGACTCTTCGACGCCGTGAAGACGCTGCATCACCCGCGCGCGGATTCCGACGAAACCGCGCTCATCGACGGCACGCATCCGGCGTGGACGCGCATCAAGTTCGAGGAACTCCTCGCGCAGCAGCTTTCGTTGAAGCGCGCCCACGCCGAGCGCCGCACGCGCGCCGCGCCCGCCATGCCGCGCCGCGCCGCAACCGATGCCGATTCGCTCGTCACGCGCCTGCTGCGTGCGCTGCCGTTCCGGCTGACCGGCGCGCAGGAGCGCGTCGTCGCGGAGATCGCGGGCGAACTGACGCTCGCGTATCCGATGCAGCGCCTTCTGCAAGGCGATGTCGGCAGCGGCAAGACCATCGTGGCGGCGCTCGCGGCGGCGCAGGCCATCGACGCCGGTTATCAGGCCGCGCTCATGGCGCCGACTGAAATTCTCGCGGAACAGCACGCGCGCAAGCTGAGGGGCTGGCTGGAACCGCTCGGCGTGTCGGTGGCGTGGCTCGCCGGCAGTCTTAAGGCGAAGGAGAAGCGCGCCGCGTCGGAGGCGGCGGCGCTCGGCACGGCGCAACTCGTCATCGGCACCCACGCGATCATCCAGGACACGGTCGAATTCGCGCGTCTCGGCCTCGTGATCGTGGATGAGCAGCATCGCTTCGGCGTCGCGCAGCGGCTCGCGTTGCGCGCGAAGGCGCAGAAAGCCGCCGACGGCGCGCGCGACTTCCAGCCGCATCAATTGATGATGTCCGCGACGCCCATTCCCCGGACGCTGGCGATGACGTACTACGCGGATCTCGACGTGTCCACCATCGACGAATTGCCGCCGGGCCGCACGCCGATTCTGACCAAAATCGTCTCCGATGGCCGGCGCGACGAAATCATCGGCCGGGTGCGCGAGGCGGCGCTCACCGGGCGGCAGGTCTACTGGGTGTGTCCGCTGATCGAGGAAAGCGAGACCTTGCAGCTGCAGACGGCCGTCGAGACGTACGAGACGCTCGTCGCCGCGCTGCCCGAACTGCGCGTCGGGCTGGTTCACGGGCGGCTCGCGCCCGCCGAGAAAGCCGCGGTCATGGATGCGTTCACGCGCAACGACGTGCAATTGCTGGTGGCGACCACCGTGATCGAAGTCGGCGTGGACGTGCCGAATGCGTCGCTGATGGTGATCGAGCACGCGGAGCGCTTCGGCCTCGCGCAGTTGCATCAGTTGCGCGGGCGCGTGGGGCGGGGCAGCGCGGCGTCCGTCTGCGTGCTGATGTATTCCAATCCGCTGTCGCAGACGGCGCGCGCGCGCTTGCAGACGATGCGCGAAACCACCGACGGCTTCGAGATCGCGCGGCGCGATCTCGAAATACGCGGTCCCGGCGAATTCCTCGGCGCGCGTCAGTCGGGCGAGGCCATGCTGCGATTCGCGAGTCTGGAGCAGGACGGCTGGCTGATCGAGCCTGCGCGGGAGGCGGCGCAACAGATGCTCGACGCGTTCCCGGAGGCGGTCGAACGGCATCTCGCGCGGTGGCTCGGCGCACGCGAGCAGTATCTGAAGGCATAGGCGGCGAACTTGCCGGCGTTTCGTCGGTCCCTATTTGATTCGCGGGTTTTGCCAGCGCGCCGGAAATCCACATTGTCTAACCGGCGTTCGCAGGTGTATAACTCAAACCTATTGAATCCATGTCTTCCATTGGTCCCCAATGACGCTCACTGAATTGAAGTACATCGTCGCGGTGGCGCGCGAGCGGCACTTCGGCCGCGCCGCCGAGGCGTGCTTCGTCAGCCAGCCGACGCTGTCGGTGGCAATCAAGAAACTCGAAGACGAACTGAACGTGCAGATCTTCGAGCGCGGCACGAACGAGGTCAGCGTCACGCCGATCGGCGAGCAGATCGTCACGCAGGCGCAGCGCGTGCTCGAACAGACGCTCGCCATCAAGGAGATCGCCAAGCAGGGCAAGGATCCGCTGGTCGGGCCGCTGCGGCTGGGCGTGATCTACACGATCGGGCCGTATCTCCTGCCGACGCTCGTGAAGCAGATGATCAAGTCGGTCCCGCAAATGCCGCTGATGCTCCAGGAAAACTACACGCTCAAGCTGATCGAACTGCTGAAGCAGGGCGAAATCGACGTGGCGATCATGGCGCTGCCGTTTCCCGAAACGGGGCTGATGGTGCGCGCGCTGTACGACGAGCCGTTCGTCGTCGCGATGCCGTCGGGTCACGCGTGGGAGAACCGCAGCAAGATCGATCCGGACGATCTCAAGCAGGAAACCATGCTGCTGCTCGGCAGCGGTCATTGCTTCCGCGATCACGTGCTCGGCGTTTGTCCGGAACTGATGCGCTTCTCGCAGAACGCTGACGGCATTCAGAAGACCTTCGAAGGCTCGTCTTTGGAAACGATCCGGCATATGGTCGCGAGCGGCGTCGGCATCACGGTGCTGCCGCGCATGTCGGTCATGGAAGTGAAGCCTCACGCGCCGGGCATCGATTCCGGCTTGCTCAGTTACGTCGCGTTCGACGAGCCGGTGCCGGATCGGCGCGTCGTGCTCGCCTGGCGAAAGAGTTTCACGCGACTGCCAGCAATCGACGCCATTTCCGATGCCATTGCCGCGTGTGATTTGCCGGGCGTTAAAAAGCTGGATATGCCGGTGGCGGTGAATTAAGCGACTGGGTTTCGTTATCGAATCGAACCGCGTTCTCCAAAGGGACGCGGTTTTTTTTATTTGCAATTGCCGGCGACAGATGCGGTTTGTGTTTTTTGGTTGATTCCTGGCTTTGAGGATAAACATTAGTTCTATCGCGCCCTAAAATCCCGCTCCCGGGGTGGCCCGTGCGCTGCGCCTAATAACAGAACGAGGATAACAATGGGATTTTTCGAAGCAGTTCGCGTCGCTTTGATTCAGAAATTCGCTACATTCAAAGGCCGTGCGCGCCGTTCGGAGTATTGGTACTTCCAGCTTTTCGCGACAATTGTCTGGTTTTTCGGATTCCTCATCGCGCAAATGACAGGGCATTCGGCAGTCGCCTTTCCGGTCGCGTATATCCTTATTCTCGTGCTAATTCTGCCGAATCTCGCTGTCACCGTTCGACGACTGCATGACACCGACCGCTCCGGATGGTTATACCTCGTTGCGTTCGTGCCGGTCGTCGGCAATATCGTGGTGCTGGTCTGGGTGTGCTCGCGCGGCACCGAAGGCGTGAACCGCTACGGCTCCGATCCGCTCAGCAGCGTGTGACGCCCTGACGGCCCCCCGCGCCGTCCGCCTATCGAATAAATAAAATTAATCGAATGGCGTCATTCGATAGGTTTGATAAGCTCTGTTCCCAGAGAGCCGCCCGGCTCTGACACAAGATAAGAGGAACAGAGCGATGACATCCCCGGAGCCAGCCACGAACAGTACCGCTCAAGCATCGACGCCGTGGTTCGAACTGCGCGCCGTCGCGCTCGACGTCCTCGCCGCCTTCGCCCGAACCGCGTGAGCGAACAGCACCCGACGCCTCCCTCATCCCAAGCCAACTCAAAACCCGGAGCATCACGATGACGACCCAACGACTCACCACCGCCAGCGGCGCGCCCGTCGGAGACAATCAGAACTCGCAGACGGCCGGTCCGCGCGGCCCCGTGACGCTGCAGGATTTCTGGCTGATCGAGAAACTCGCGCATTTCGACCGTGAAGTGATTCCCGAGCGCCGCGTGCATGCAAAAGGTTCCGGCGCGTTCGGCACGTTGCGCGTGACGCACGATATCTCGCGCTATACGAAGGCGAAGCTCTTCTCCGAAATCGGCAAGGAAACGCCCATTTTCATGCGCTTTTCGACGGTCGCCGGCGAACGCGGCGCAGCCGACGCCGAACGCGACGTGCGCGGCTTCTCCATCAAGTTTTATACGGAAGAAGGCAACTGGGACGTGGTCGGTAATAACACGCCGGTGTTCTTCATTCGCGATCCGCTTAAGTTTCCCGACTTCATTCACACGCAAAAGCGCGATCCGTACACGAACCTGCGCAGCAATGTGGCGGCGTGGGACTTTTGGTCGCGTCACCCCGAGTCGCTGCATCAGGTGACGATTTTGATGAGCGATCGCGGCATTCCGAAGAACTATCGGCAGATGCACGGCTTCGGTTCGCACACCTTCTCGTTCATCAACGCGGATAGCGAGCGTTTTTACGTGAAGTTCCACTTCAAGTCGCAGCAGCCGCTCGAAAACTTCACGGACGCCGAAGCGGCCGCGGTGATCGCCGCCGACCGCGAAAGCGCGCAGCGCGATCTCGTGGATAACATCGACCGCGGCAACTTCCCGCGCTGGAATTTCCGCGTGC
Source organism: Burkholderia sp. 8Y (assembly GCF_902506145.1). Lineage (GTDB taxonomy): Bacteria > Pseudomonadota > Gammaproteobacteria > Burkholderiales > Burkholderiaceae > Caballeronia. Next base: position 216,122 of record NZ_LR733520.1, read on the forward strand.
AGATCATGCCGGAAGCCGACGCGGCGACGTACCGCATCAATCCGTTCGACATCACGAAAGTTTGGCCGCATAAGGACTATCCGCTGATCGATGTCGGCGTGATCGAACTGAACCGCAACGCCCAGAACTATTTCGCGGACGTCGAGCAGTCGGCGTTCACGCCGGCGAACGTGGTGCCGGGCATCGGCTTCTCGCCGGACCGGCTGTTGCAAGGGCGCCTCTTTTCGTACGGCGACACGCAACGCTATCGGCTCGGCATCAATCACCATCAGATTCCGGTGAACGCGCCGCGCACGCCGGTGGCGAATCCGTTCCATCGCGATGGCGGGATGCGCGTCGACGGCAATCTCGGCGGGCGCGTGAACTACGAGCCGAACCGCTTCGGCGACTTCGCGCAGGATGCGAGCGTCAACGAGCCGCCGCTCGCGGCGGGCGCGGTGGACCGCTACGACCATCGCGAGGACGACGATTACTACAGCCAGCCCGGCGCGCTCTTTCGCCTGTTCGACAAAGCGCAGCGCGAGCGCCTCTTCGGCAACATCGCGCGGCACATTCATGGCGTGCCGAACGAGATCGTCACGCGGCAGATCGAGCATTTCCGCCGCGCCGATCCGGCTTATGCGCAAGGCGTCGCCGATGCGCTCGCCCGGCTCGGGCAACGGATCGACGTGAACAAGGACATCGACGAAGAAGACACGGCCGCTGTCTGAGTCCGCTGCGGCGGCGGCAACGGTCGTACGGGAAACAAGGAGAAAGGATCATGACCCAGACACTGAACATCATCGGCCAGGCGGTGGATCGCCTGGAAGCGACGAGCCGCCGGGCAACGCGCGGTGCGCGCGTCGCACTCGCATTCGGAATCGTGGCGGCGGCATACGGGCTCGTCGTCGCGAGCGCGCTGCATGGCGCGGGCGGATTCGCCTGACGCCATCTTCTGCGCCGGCGGGCGGCAAAGCCTTGCCGCACAAGGAAAGCGCCACGTTTCTAAGCTACACTGTCGGGCGCTCGAAACGCCGCACGGCGAAACAATGCGTCGCGCGCGACAGCACCACGTTCGAATCACTCTTTCACGGAGTCATCATGGCGAAGAAAGGCATTGCACCTGCCGTCAACATCGGCATCAACGACAAAGACCGCAAGCGGATCGCCGACGGCCTGTCCCGGCTGCTCGCGGACACCTACACGCTGTACCTGAAGACGCACAACTTCCACTGGAACGTCACGGGGCCGATGTTCAACACGCTGCACCTGATGTTCGAGACGCAATACACGGAACTGGCGACGGCGGTCGATTCGATCGCCGAGCGCATTCGCGCGCTGGGGGTGCATGCGCCGGGCAGCTATCGCGAGTTCGCGAAGCTCTCGTCGATTCCGGAAGCCGAAGGCGTGCCCGAAGCCGAAGACATGATTCGCCAGCTCGTCGAAGGCCAGGAAGCGGTCGTTCGCACGGCGCGCGAGATTTTCCCGGCGACGGAAGCCGCCAACGACGAACCGACCGCCGACCTGCTGACGCAGCGCATGCAGACGCACGAAAAGACCGCGTGGATGCTGCGCTCGATGCTGGCGTAAAGCGGTTTTCTCCTTCGCTTCGACAACCCGTGCGGCGGTCTGCACGGGTTTTTTGCTTTTCAAGACCGCGCGAAGGCTGGTCTAAAATAACCGATCCCACGCTTCGACCGCTTTCCATGCTCGCCCGTCTTCCGCTCTATATGCGCCTCGTGCGCCTGGACAAGCCCATCGGCAGCCTGCTGCTCTTGTGGCCGACGCTCAACGCGCTGTGGATCGCCTCCGATGGGCGCCCGTCGCCGATGCTCATTGTCATCTTCGCGATCGGCACGCTGCTGATGCGCTCGGCGGGCTGCGCGATCAACGATTACGCCGACCGCGACTTCGACCGCTACGTGAAGCGCACCGCCGAGCGGCCGATCACGTCCGGCAAGATCAAGGCGTGGGAAGCGGTGGCGCTCGCGGCGGCGCTCTCGCTCGCCGCGTTCCTGCTGATCCTGCCGCTCAACACGCGCACGAAGGAACTCTCGGTGTTCGCGCTGTTCGTCGCGGGCACGTATCCGTTTACCAAGCGATTCTTCGCGATTCCGCAGGCGTATCTGGGCATCGCGTTCGGCTTCGGCATTCCGATGGCCTTTGCCGCCGTGCAGGATCACGTGCCGGTGATCGCGTGGATCATGCTCGCGGCCAACGTATTCTGGTCGGTCGCCTACGACACGGAATACGCGATGGTCGATCGCGACGACGACATCAAGATCGGCATCCGCACATCGGCGCTCACCTTTGGCCGCTACGACGTGCTCGCCGTGATGCTGTGCTACGCGGCGACGCTCGCGGTGTACGCGGGCATTGGCGTGACGCTTCGCTTCGGCTGGCCGTACTGGCTCGGCTGGCTGGGCGCTGCCGGCTGCGCGGCGTATCACTATCGGCTTATTCGCCACCGCGAGCGCATGGCGTGCTTCGCCGCCTTCAAACACAACAACTGGCTGGGCGGCGTGTTATTCGCGGGCATCGCGCTTCAATACGCACTCGCTAACTGATGCTGCGGGCTTCGATGACTCGGCGATTTGTGACACTTCGAATGCCCGGTTTCATTGCTTAATGGCTGGGAAGCGGCCAAACTGCGCACCCGCCAATTTTTAAGCGTCTCTGTAATGCAGCTTCCGCATCGCCCGATCGCTTTCGTGCTCGCCGCTTCGAATCACGGCACGATGATCGTCAATCGACATGACCATCACACCCGGAATAACTTCTCGTTCGGTGTGGGGCAGCAGATTCTCAGTCACTCGTGTTTCGACGCCGACGAAGTCAGATTCGTGCTCGACGTCCTTTCCATGCGCCGCCGATATTTCGGAGACGGTGTCTTTGCCATCGACGGAGGCGCGAATATCGGCGTGCATTCGGTGGAATGGGCGCGTCACATGCACGGCTGGGGACGCGTGCTGAGTTTCGAGGCACAGGAAGTGGTGTATTACGCGCTGGCGGGCAATCTCGCGCTCAACAACTGCCTGAACGCGCGCGCGCGGCTCGCGGCGCTCGGCGAGTCGAGCGGCGAAATCAGTATTCCTCAACCCGATTATTTTTCGGCGGCGAGCTTCGGCAGTCTCGAACTGCGCGAGCGCGCGACGCCCGAAGCAATCGGACAGACGATCTCGTACGATCCGGACAAGTGCGTCACGGTGCCGATGGTGAGCATCGACTCATTGACGCTCGAACGTGTCGATCTCATGAAGCTCGACGTGGAAGGCATGGAACTGGACGTGCTTCAGGGCGCGAGTGAAACGATCAAACGCTGCGCGCCCGTCATGCTGGTCGAAGTGCTCAAGAACGACGAGCAAGTGATCAGGACGTTCCTCGGCGAACTGGGCTACACCGCGTTCTATTCCATCGGTCCGAACGTGCTCGCGCTCAACGAAAGCGATCCCGTGATCGCGCATATCACGCAGCGCGACAACAGGCTTTCGGTCGAATAGTCGGCGCGCGCTGCATGACGTTCTGCGTGGCGAAGGCGCTCAGGCCGCGCCGAGTTCGTCGCCCATCTCTTTCGCTCGCGCTTCCGCCGCCAGCGCCCCGCGCACGATCGCTTCCTTCACGCCGTGCGCATCGAAAGACGCGAGCGCAGCCGCCGTCGTGCCGCCCTTCGACGTCACGCGCTCGCGCAACACGCTCGCGGGTTCGTTCGACTGCGCCGCGAGTTGCGCCGCGCCCGTGAAGGTCGCGACCGCGAGCGCGCGGCCTTGCGCTTCGTCCATGCCGAGCGCGCGCGCCGCGTCCTGCATCGCTTCGATGAAATAGAACACGTAAGCCGGACCGCTGCCGGAAATGGCGGTGACGGCGTCGATCTTCGCTTCGTCGTCGAACCAGACGGTCGTGCCGACGGCTTCGAGCACTTGTGATGCAAGCGCCTTCGCTTCGTCGCTGACGCCCGGCAATGCTGCGAGCCCCGTCACGCCCATGCCGATGAGCGCGGGCGTGTTCGGCATGGTGCGTACCACTTGCGCGTAGCCGCCGAGCCACCGCGACAGGTCCGCCGCGCGGATGCCCGCCGCGATGCTGATGACCGTCTGCCGCGACAGATGCGGCGCGAGCGCCTGTGCGACGCCTTTGAGCACCTGCGGCTTCACGGCGAGCACGATTGCATCGTAGCCAGCGAGCTTCGCGTCGATGGCCGCGCCGGTGTCGATACCGAATTGTTTCGCGGTGCGCGAGCGCGCTTCGTCGTTGATGTCGATGGCGGTGATATCCGTAGGCGCGACGCCGCGCTTGATGAGACCGCCGATGAGCGCCGCGGCCATGTTGCCGCCGCCGATGAATGCGATTTTCATAGTGAGTGATGAGTCAGTGGGTGTAAGTGCGCTTGCCGAAGATCGCCGTGCCGATGCGCAAAAGCGTCGCGCCTTCGAGCACGGCGGCTTCGAGGTCGGCGGACATGCCCATCGAGAGCGTGTCGATATCGAGGCCGTCGGCGCGCAACGCATCCATCAATTCGCGAAGGCGCGCGTGCGGCGCGCGCTGGGCGTCAAGCGTGCCGGCGGGCTCGGGAATCGACATCAGGCCGCGCAGACGCAGGCCGGGCAGGGCCGCGACCGCATGCGCGAGCGCCGCCGCGTCGTGCGGCTCGACGCCGCTTTTGGACGCCTCGCCGCTCATGTTGACCTGCACGCAGACGTTGAGCGGACGCGCGCCTTCGGGACGCTGCGCCGACAGTCGCTCCGCGATCTTCAGCCGGTCGATGGAATGCACCCAGTCGAACTGTTCGGCGACGAGCTTCGTCTTGTTCGATTGCAGCGGCCCGATGAAATGCCATTCGATCTGGCTGCGCAAGTCGGCGAGCGCGGCGATCTTCGCGATGCCTTCCTGCACGTAATTTTCGCCGAACGCGCGCTGGCCGGCCTCGAAGGCGGCGCGCACGTCGTCGGCGGGGAAGGTCTTGGATACGGCGAGCAGTTTCACGGACGCCAGATCGCGCGAGGCGCTTTGTGCCGCTTGCGCGATCCGTTGGCGGACTTCTTCCAGATGTTGAGCGATGGACATGCGTAAGCGACATTCGAGGCGGATCGGGCCATTATACGAATCCGCCTAGCCGTACAGCAGATGCTCCAGAAGTTGAATCCAGTGCGTCACCGGCGTCGATGTCCCACTCTGCAAATGCGCGATGCAGCCGACGTTCGCGGACACGATCATCTGCGGCTCGGTCTTCTCCAGCCGGTCGAGCTTCTGATTGCGCAGCGCGTAAGACATCTTCGGCTGCAAAACCGAATACGTCCCTGCCGATCCGCAGCAAATGTGCGCGTCGGCGGGCAGGCGCACTTCGAGACCGAGCGCGGTCAGAAGCTGCTCGACGCGCCCGCGAATCTGCTGCCCGTGCTGCAACGTGCACGGCGGATGAAACGCGACCGTATGCACCGCGCGCCGCCGCGCGAGCGCGACGAGTTCTTCCTCGAACGCCGGCAGGATTTCGGCGAGATCGCGCGTCAGATCGACGATGCGCCGCGCCTTGTCCGCGTACTTCGGATCGTTGCGCAGCAGGTGCGCGTACTCCTTGACCGTCGCGCCGCAGCCCGACGCGTTCATCACGATCGCCTCGACGCCGCTTTCGACATACGGCCACCATGCGTCGATGTTGTTGCGCACGTCATCGAGGGCGTCGTCGTTGTAACCGAGATGCAGGCGGATCGCGCCGCAGCAGCCCGCACTCGGCGCGGTCACGATCTCGATGCCGAGCGCGTCGAACACGCGCGCCGTCGCCGTGTTGACGTTCGGCATCATCGCGGGCTGCACGCAGCCGGCGAGCATGAGCATCTTGCGCGCGTGCTTGCGCGTGGGCGGCGCGAGCGGCTTTTCGGGCACCGGAATCTTGGCGCGCAGCTTGCGCGGAAGAATGCCGCGCACTTGCTGCCCGAGCTTCATCGCGGGCGTGAAGAGCGTGCTGTTCGGCAGGAAGCTCGCAAGAAAGCGGCGCTGGATACGCTGGCGCATCGGCCGCTCGACTTTCTGTTCGACGACCTTGCGCCCGATCTCGACGAGCTTGCCGTACTGCACGCCGGAGGGGCACGTCGTCTCGCAGTTGCGGCACGTGAGGCACCGGTCCAGATGCGTCTGCGTGCTGCGCGTGGGGGGCGCGCCCTCGAACATCTGCTTCATCAGATAGATGCGTCCGCGCGGCCCGTCGAGTTCGTCGCCGAGCAACTGATACGTCGGGCAGGTCGCCGTGCAGAAGCCGCAGTGGACGCACTTGCGCAGAATCGCGTCGGCTTCGTCGCCATCGGCGGTACCGCGTATGAAATCGGCGAGATTGGTTTGCATGGCGCGTTGCTCGGTTCGGCTAGAAATCGGGATAAAGCCGTGCGCGGTTGAAGATGCGCGCCGGATCGAACGCGGCCTTCAACCCGCGATGAATCTTCATGAGCGGCGCGGGCAGCGGCGTGAACACGCCCGCGTTGCGGTCGTAGGCGGAGCCCGCGCGAAAGATCGTCGCGTGGCCGCCGGCCTGCTTCGCGCTGATGCGCACCGTCTGCGGATCGGTGTCGGTGATCCACCAGCGTTGTGCGCCGCCCCATTCCATGAGCTGCGCGCCCGGGAGATGCAGCGGCTCCGCAATCGATGGCAGCGCGAGCCGCCAGAGCGCCGAGCGCGGTTCGATGACCGCGAAGAACGGGTCCGTCTGTTCGCGCAGGCCGATCCAGAAGCGGTCGGCTTCGACCGCATCCACCACTTCGCCGCCGAGCGTATTGCGCGCGGTCTTGACGGCCGCTTCGGCGCCCGCGAGACGCAGCGCCAGCGTGCCGTCGCGCCACGCGCTGCCGCTGATCGGCAACGGATGGCCGCCCCATTCGTTGAGCTTGCGCACGCCGTCGGTGGCGTGCATGTCGAACTTGAGCGTGGCTTCGGCGACCGGGCGCGGCAGCACCTTCACCGACAATTCCAGAATGAGCCCCAGCGTGCCGAGCGATCCCGCGAGGAGCCGCGAGACGTCGTAGCCCGCGACGTTCTTCACCACTTGCCCGCCGAAGTGGAGCACTTGCCCGCGCCCGTTCATCACGACCGCACCGAGCACGAAGTCGCGCGGCGCGCCGGTCCACGCGCGGCGCGGTCCGGCGAGACCTGCCGCGATGCAGCCGCCAAGCGTCGCATTGCGGCCGAAGTGGGGAGGCTCGAAGGGCAGCATCTGGCCATGTTCTCTCAACGCAGCCTCGATTTCAGCAAGAGGCGTTCCGCTTTTCGCGGTAATGACCAGTTCCGCCGGATCGTACGAAATGATCCCGCGGTAGGCGCGCGTGTCGAGTATGTCTCCCTGGAGCGTCTGGCCGTACCAGTCTTTCGTGCCGCCGCCGCGAATGCGCAGCGGCGCGCCGGTCTCGCTGGCCCGGGCGATCCGCTCCGACCAGGCGGCGACGATGTCGTCCTGTTCCATGGTGTCCCGCTCTTGTATTCGGCTTTTCGTATGGCTTGCGCTACGCCTGTCCGGTCGATTGTACCGGCCGCTTAACCCAGCCGTACCCGGACAAACGTGGATAGCGCAACGCGCCGCGAACGCGGCGGCCGGTCAGAAGCGCGGCAGTTCGGGATGCGGCAGGAGGCCCCCGCGAATGTGCATCTTGCCGTACTCCGCGCAGCGGGCGCGCGTGGGAATGCCCTTGTCCGGATTGAGCAGGCCGGGCGGATCGAACGCGCGTTTGACTGCATGAAACGCGTCGCGCTCTTCGGGCGAAAACTGCACGCACATCGAATTGATCTTCTCGATGCCCACGCCATGCTCGCCCGTCACCGTGCCGCCCAGTTCTACGCACGTTTCCAGAATGTCGGAGCCGAACGCTTCGGCGCGATGCCATTCGTCGAGATCGTTGCCGTTGAAGAGAATCAGCGGATGCATGTTGCCGTCGCCCGCATGGAACACGTTGATGCAGCGAAGCGCGTACTTCTTCTCCATCTCTTCGATGCGCGCGAGCAGCGGCCCGATGGCGCGGCGCGGCACCGTGCCGTCCATGCAGTAGTAGTCGGGCGAAATGCGGCCCGCCGCCGGAAACGCGTTCTTGCGGCCGGACCAGAACTTGAGCCGCTCGGATTCCGAGCGCGAAATCTGGATGCGCGTCGCGCCGTGCTCACGCAGCACGGCGGTCATGCGGACGATTTCCTCGGCGACTTCATCGTACGTGCCGTCGGATTCGCACAAGAGAATCGCGGCCGCGTCGAGGTCGTAGCCCGCGTTGACGAATTCTTCGACGGCGCGCGTCGCGGGCTTGTCCATCATTTCGAGGCCGGCCGGGATAATGCCCGCCGCGATGATCGCCGCGACTGCGTTGCCGCCGCTCACCACGTCGTCGAAGCTCGCCATGATGACTTGCGCGGTCTGCGGCTTCGGAATCAGCTTGACGGTGACTTCGGTGACGACGGCGAACATGCCCTCGCTGCCGATCAGCACCGCGAGCAAGTCGAGCCCCGGCGCATCCGGCGCGAGCGAGCCGAATTCCACGATGTCGCCTTCCATCGTCACCGCGCGCACGCGCAGCACGTTATGCACGGTGAGGCCATATTTCAGGCAGTGCACGCCGCCCGAATTCTCGGAGACGTTGCCGCCGATGGTGCACGCGATCTGCGACGACGGGTCAGGCGCGTAGTAGAGCCCATAAGGCGCGGCGGCTTCCGAGATGGCGAGATTGCGCACGCCGGGCTGCACGGTGGCCGTGCGCGCGTACGAATCCACCTCGATGATCCGCCGGAAGCGCGCGAGCGACAGCACGATGCCGTTGCGGATCGGCATCGCGCCGCCGGACAGCCCAGTGCCGGCGCCGCGCGGCACGATCGGCACGCCGAGCCGCGCGCAGATCTGCACGACGCGCTGCACCTGCGCTTCGGTTTCGGGCAGCACGACCGCGAGCGGCAGACGCCGGTAGGCGGAGAGCCCGTCGCATTCGTAGACGGACGTGTCCTCGTCGCGAAACAGCAGGCAATGCGTGGGCAGCACGGCCATCAGCGCCTGCACGACTTCGCGCTGACGCTCGGCGAGTTGCGCTTCCGTGAGCGCGGGCGCGTCCTCGTGCGGCAGATTCGGCGAAATATCCGGCCCGGCGGCGGAAAACTCGGGCTTGAGTTCGTCGGGTGCGTTCATGTCTCCTCCCGGCGCCTGAACATGACGGCGCGTATTCGATGAATGTCTCTGACGCGGCGACACCCCATGTTGCGCGCTCGTGGCTTCTTCGTCCACCGGGCGCGGCGGGTGCGCCGGTTCATTTACCGCGTGAACGCGAAGATCTTGCCCGGATTCATCAGGTTCTTCGGATCGAGCGCGTGCTTGATGGCGCGCATCACGTCGATGCCGTCCTCGCCGTGCTCATCGAGCATGAAATCCATCTTGTGCAGCCCGACGCCGTGCTCGCCCGTGCACGTCCCGCCGACTTCCAGCGCGCGCTCGACGATGCGCCGGTTCAGGCGCTCCGCCTCTTCGCGTTCCTCCGGTTTCGCGGGATCGAGCAGCATGGCGACATGGAAGTTGCCGTCGCCGACATGCCCGACGATCGGGCAGGGCAGCGACGAGCCGCGCAGATCCTTCTCCGTCTCTTCGACACACTCGGCCAGACGCGAGATCGGCACGCAGACATCGGTCGTCACGGCGCGGCAGCCGGGCTTCAGTTGCAGCATCGCGAAATACGCGTTGTGGCGCGCGGTCCACAGGCGGCTGCGGTCTTCCGGACGCGTCGCCCATTCGAAGTCCGTGCCGTGGTTCTCCGCGGTGATGTCCTGCACGGTCTGCGCCTGTTCCTTCACGCCCGCCTCGGTGCCGTGGAATTCGAAGAACAGCATCGGCGATTCGCGCAATGTCAGGTTCGAATGGCGATTGATTGCGCGCACCGCGAGCGTATCGACGAATTCGACGCGCGCAATCGGCACGCCCATCTGAATCGTTTCGATGACGGCGCGCACGGCGTCGCCCATCGACGGAAACGCGCAGACGGCCGCCGAAATCGCTTCGGGCTGCGGATAGAGCCGCACCGTGATTTCCGTGATGACGCCGAGCGTGCCTTCGGAGCCGACGAAAAGCCGCGTCAGGTCGTAACCGGCCGACGACTTGCGCGCGCGCGTGCCGGTCTTGATGACGCGGCCATCGGCCAGCACGACGGTGAGCGCGAGGACGTTTTCGCGCATCGAGCCGTAGCGCACGGCGTTGGTGCCCGAGGCGCGCGTCGCCGACATGCCGCCGATGCTGGCGTCCGCGCCGGGATCGATCGGAAAGAAGAGGCCCGTGTCCTTCAGTGCTTCGTTCAACTGTTTGCGCGAAATGCCGGGCTGGACGGTGGCGGTCAGGTCTTCGGCGTTGATCGAGACGACGCTGTTCATCTCCGAAAGATCGATGGACACGCCGCCTTGCACCGCAAGCAGATGCCCTTCGAGCGACGATCCGTTGCCGTAGGGGATGATCGGCACGTCGTGCTCGGCGCACAGCCTGACGATGGCCTGCACGTCTTCGGTGCTGCGCGCGAAGACGACGGCGTCGGGCAATTGCGGATCGAACGGCGATTCGTCGCGGCCGTGATGTTCGCGCACGGCCTGGCTCGTGCTGACGCGGTCGGCGAACGCGTGCTTGAGCGCGTCGAGCAGGGCGGCGGGAAACGGCCGGCGGATGGCATTCGGCAAGGCGGGGTGGTTCACGGGCGTCTCCGGCGAGATTCTTGTGTTGTGTTCTGGCTTCGGGCCGCGCCGGGCGGGCAGCATGGCGGGGCGGCGGGGCGCCGAAAGGGCTGTCTCATTTTACGCGCTGGACGGGCTTGCCGCGCGGGGGCGGGGTTAATAGGGAGGGCGCGGAGCCGCTGCCTATAATGCTTCGACGGCTTTTCGGCGCATTTCTCGAATGACAAAGGAGCAGTGATGGGTAATCGCCTCAGCAAGATCGCCACGCGCACAGGCGACGATGGCACCACCGGGCTCGGCGATGGCCGACGCGTCGCGAAGGACGATGCGCGCATTGCGGCAATCGGCGATGTCGATGAATTGAATTCTTCGTTGGGCGTGCTGTTGTGCGAGGCGCTGCCGCCGGATGTGCGTAATGCGCTGATGCAGATTCAAAACGATTTGTTCGATTTGGGCGGGGAATTGTCGATTCCTGGACATTCGATGATTTCTGATTCGCATCTGGCGAGACTGGATGCGTGGCTCGCGGATTACAACTCGACTTTGCCGCCGCTTAAGGAATTTATTTTGCCGAGCGGGTCGAGAGCGGCGGCTTTGGCGCATGTTTGTCGCACGGTTTGTCGAAGGGCGGAGCGGGCTATTGTTGCGTTAGGGCGTGTCGAAACCGATGCGGTTAATGAGGCGCCGAGAAGGTATGTTAATCGGTTGTCGGATTTGTTGTTTGTGCTGGCGCGGGTTTTGAATCGGGTAGATGGGGGGGAGGATATTCTCTGGAATCACGCGCGAGACTGAAACTCGCGGGCTCGAAGATGACATTGCTCTTCGTCAGAGTCGACACTCATTGCGAGGCAATGGTGTCGACGTTGCGTGGTATTGCACTAATCAGTTGCCGCCGACTCTTTTCAGCCGCCGCCGTTTCACAGCTTCCGCCAATCCTTCAAGCACCCCGACGCTTTCTTCCCACCCAATACAAGCATCGGTGATGCTTTGGCCGTAAGTCAATTCACACCCTTCCTTCAAATCCTGCCGCCCCGCGACAAGATGCGATTCCACCATCACCCCCACGATCCGTTCCTCTCCAGCCGCCAACTGCCGTCCAATATCCTCACAAACCGGAATCTGATTCTCATGCTTCTTCGAGCTATTGGCATGACTGGCATCGATCATCAACCGCGCTGCTAATCCCGCCTTGCCGATATCGCTGCAAGCGGCATCGACGGAAGCCGCATCGTAATTCGGCGCTTTACCACCGCGCAAAATAATATGGCAGTCCTCGTTTCCGGCAGTCGAAACGATCGCCGAATGCCCGCCCTTCGTCACCGAGAGAAAATGATGCGGCTGCGATGCGGCCTTGATCGCATCGACCGCAATCTTCACGTTGCCATCCGTGCCATTCTTGAAACCCACGGGACAGGAAAGCCCGGAAGCCAGTTCCCGATGCACTTGCGATTCAGTCGTGCGCGCGCCGATCGCGCCCCACGAAATCAAATCCGCGATGTACTGCGGGCTGATCATGTCGAGATACTCAGTTCCGGCGGGAAGCCCCAGCTCATTGATATGCATGAGCAGTTCCCGCGCGGCGCGCAATCCGTCGTTGATCTTGAAGCTGTTATCCATGTACGGATCGTTGATCAGCCCCTTCCAGCCCACCGTCGTGCGCGGTTTTTCGAAATACACGCGCATCACGATTTCCAGTTCGCCCGCGAAACGCTTACGCTCGCCGATCAACCGCCCCGCATATTCCATCGCCGCCTTCGGATCGTGAATGGAACACGGCCCGATGATGACGATCAGCCGGTCATCCATGCCATGCAGAATGCGATGCATCGACTGCCGCGCGTTGAAGATGAGATCGGACACCGGCTCCGTGCACGGGAATTCGCGGATCAGATGCGCGGGCGGAACGAGCTCTTTCAACTCACGGATACGAACGTCATCGGTATTGTGCGGGGGCATGGCGGTTTCTCCAGCGGCAATGTTCTAAACAAAAATGAGGGGCGAAAAAAAACCGCCAGACTCGCTGGCGGTTTTTCGGGAATTCGGTTTTGCGTATTTGCAACCTACGACTCACCCTCTCGATCCGCCAGCGGCTTGAGATGCCAAAAGAAATAAAAATAAAACTTGGCGGACATGGTGAGCAAAGGAGGCATCGCAAAAAGGTTGACCGTCTTTATAACCTCAAACAGGCGGCGCTGACAAGCGGCCGCGCGTCGAACGCGGGAAATCCGCATCGGCGGGTGCGTCAGATTCCGGACGCATCGCCGCCGATGCGGCAAAACTGCATCAGACGGTGCCGCCGACCGTCATCTTCTCGATGCGCAACGTCGGCTGACCGACGCCCACCGGCACGCTCTGGCCTTCCTTGCCGCACACGCCCACGCCGCTGTCGAGCGACATGTCATTGCCGATCATCGTCACATATTTGAGCGATTCCGGACCGCTGCCGATCAGCGTCGCGCCCTTCACCGGGTACGTGATCTTGCCGTTCTCGATCATGTAGGCTTCGGACGCCGAGAACACGAACTTGCCGTTGGTGATATCCACCTGGCCGCCGCCGAAATTCACCGCGTACAACCCGTTCTTCACCGACGCGAGAATCTCCTGCGGATCCTTGTCGCCGTTGAGCATGTACGTGTTCGTCATGCGCGGCATCGGCAGCGCGGCATACGACTCGCGCCGCGCGTTGCCCGTCACCGGCATCTTCATCAGGCGCGCGTTGAGCGAATCCTGAATGTAGCCCTTCAGAATGCCGTCCTCGATCAGCGTCGTGCACTGCGTCGGGTTGCCTTCGTCGTCGATATTGAGCGAGCCGCGGCGATTCGGCAGCGTGCCGTCATCCACGACCGTCACGCCCTTCGCCGCCACCTGCTCGCCGATGCGTCCCGCGAACGCCGACGATCCCTTGCGGTTGAAATCGCCTTCCAGCCCGTGCCCGACCGCCTCGTGCAGCAACACGCCCGGCCAGCCCGGCCCGAGCACGACGGTCATCGCGCCCGCCGGGGCAGGGCGCGCTTCGAGATTGACGAGCGCGGCATGCACGGCGTCATCGACGTATTTCGACAGAATGTCGTCCGTGAAATACGCGTAGTCGAAGCGTCCGCCGCCGCCGCCCGTGCCGATCTCGCGCCGGCCGTTCTGCTCGGCGATTACCGTCACCGACACGCGCACGAGCGGCCGCACGTCCGCCGCCAGCGCACCGTCACTGCGCGCGACGAGCACGACGTCGTATTCGCCCGCGAGCCCGGCCATCACCTGCGTGATGCGCGGATCGCGGCCGCGCGCCATCTGTTCGACGCGTTCGAGCAGCTTGACCTTCGCGTTCGCATCGAGCGAATGAAGCGGATCGGCGGGCACGTACAGGTCGCGGCCCGAGACGCCCGTAAGCGTGTTCGCCGGCTTGACCTTGTGCTTGCCGCCGCCCGCCTTGGCGATCGCGCGCGTGGCGAGCGCAGCTTGTCGGATCGACTCGGGCGAAAGATCGTCGGAATAGGCGAAGGCCGTGCGCTCGCCCGAGACGGCGCGCACGCCGACGCCCTGATCGATGCTGAAGCTGCCCGATTTGACGATGCCTTCCTCCAGACTCCACGCTTCGCTGCGCGTGGACTGGAAGTACAGGTCGGCGTAATCGACGCGATGCGTGAAAATCTCCGCGAGCGTGCGCGTGATGAGACCCTCGTCGAGGCCGTACGGCGTCAGAAGAACGTCCTTTGCCGTGACCAGGTTGCGGATGCCGGGTTCGATGATGTTCATGCGGTGCCTATTGCGTTGGTGCAGCGTGTTCGGTGAATGTCGGACAATTCTACTGTCCGCGTCGTTCAGGCCATGTGCGGGGACAATCCCGCGCGTTCAAGACGGTAGAAATGCCTAATTTCGGGATGCGGCGCGTGATAGCGGCGTCGGGGCGAGCGCGCACGGCTTTAAGCAATCACCCGATGCCGATACGCCGGCAAGCTCTGTCGCACGCTCGCGATGCGCTCGGGGTCGATCACGCCCGCGACGACGCCGGCGCCTTCCTCGCGCACGGCGACGACTTCGCCCCACGGATCGATCAGCACGCTATGTCCCCACGTGCGGCGGCCGTTCTCGTGCTTGCCGCCTTGCGCGGCGGCGAGCACGTAGCACTGGTTCTCGATCGCCCGCGCCTTTAGCAGCGTTTCCCAGTGCGCCTTGCCGGTGGTGTACGTGAACGCGGAAGGCACGACGATCAGCGCGCAGTCGCCCATCTTCCGGTACAGCTCGGGAAAGCGCAGGTCGTAGCAGACGGACAGCCCGACGCGCCCGAAAGGCGCATCGAAGGTCCGCACGTCCGCGCCGGGCACGATGCTGCGCGCTTCGTCGAACGATTCCTCGCCTTTTTCGAAGCTGAACAGATGAATCTTGTCGTAGCGCGCGACCTGCTCGCCGTTGGGACCGAAAACGAGCGACGTATTTAGCACGCGCGACGCTTCCGGCGACTTGAGCGGCAACGTCCCGCCGATGACCCACACGCCCTGTTTGCGCGCGGCATCGGCAAGGAATTGCTGGATCGGGCCGTCGCCGGGCGTCTCGCGGATTGCGAGCTTGTCCGTGTCCTTGAAACCCATGAAGCAGAAGTACTCGGGCAGCAGCACGAGTTGCGCGCCGCCTTGCGCCGCCTCGGCGATGAGCCGTCCGGCGTCGGCCAGATTGCGGTCGCGATCCGGCGTGCTCACCATTTGCAGCGCGGCGACCTGAAACGGCCGCACGGCGCTTTCGCTCGATTGTTCGGTCATGTTCGTGGCGCTGCGTTGATCGCAGGATGGGTCGCTGGTTTGTCGAAGAGAGACGTCCGCACGCTTCGACGAGCGCCCCGCTTTTATGGAGCGGTTGACGGACGCGCGACGGCAGCGGGTGATTCGATCTTACCCTGATCGCCATGCAGGCGCTGAACGACCGGCTTGCTCCACGAACCGGTGATCGAATAGTCGACCGCGAATGCTTTCTTGATGGACTGCGACAGCGCGAGGTCGGCGGCGAGCGCGCCGAGACCGAGCAGCGGGTTGATGACCGCCGCGCCGAGCGCCACCGCGCCCGCGCCGACGGTCGGAATCACCTTGACGTGAAGATCCTGCGTTTTCTTCGGCAGATTGACCGAGCCTTGCATCTGGACGCGGGCGGGGGAGGTGATCATCGTGAGATCGTCGGTTCGGCTGATGCCGTCCTCGATGCGCGCGTTGCCCGTGATCTTTTCGAAGGGCAGCCCCTTGCCGACGACATCCTCGAAATGCAGCGTCAGCAGATTCGCGAGGCTCCTCAGGCTGAAGATGCCGAGCCATTTCGCGGCGGCCGGCGCGCGCAGAATCTGCCCGTGACGCAGATCGACGGCGACCTTGCCGTCGAGCGTGTTCAAGTCCACGGCGGTCGGACCGCCGTTCCAGCCCGCGTGACCGGACACAGAGCCCGTGCCGCCGTTCACGCTATGCGGCACGCCGAAGCGGTCCAGAAACTGGCCGCCGTTGTTCACGTCGAGCTTGAAATCGACCGACGTGCGGCGCGGCGCGGCATCGCCGTCGCCCGTCTCGTCGCGGGTTTCGTCACGGGTTTTGTCGCGTTCGGCCTTGCCGCCCGGCAGCGTGCGCCAGATGGCGTTGGCGGTGAAGGTCGCGTCGGGATTCGCGAGCTGTAGCTTGTCGAGCGTCCAGATCGGCTCGTCGGCGACGACTTCGTTGTGCGCGTCCACTTCCAGCCGGCCGAGGCCGCGTCCGCGAAACACGAGTTCGTTCACGATGACGTCGATGGACGGCATGTTGCGCGGCGGCCTGCTGACGACCTTTTCGCTCGAAGCGTTGTCCGCCTTGTCGGGAATCACCACGGTGTCGAGACGCGCCTGCACCGCGCCGGGACTGCCCTTGACCGCGCCGGGCGTGAACGCGACGTTCCCCGTGATCTGATCCGATGCAATGTTCGCCAACCATTTGCGATCGTTCGCGTCCTCGTGCGCGTGGATCGCGAGGTTTTCCCAGCGCCGGTCGAGGAGTTTCAGCGTCCCGATATGCAGCGCGGCGCGGGTTGGGATGAACGGCCGGGCGCTGTCGTTCATGGGTGCCGAAGGCGGGGAATTCGTGCTGGCATCCGCGAGCACCTTGCGCCACGCATCGGCGTCGAGCCTGTTCAGCTCCACGTCGGCGGTGACGCCCTCTGCCGGCAAGTCGGCGGGTTTATTCACGGCAATCGCGCCACGCACGGCTTTCAACGTCGCGCGCATGTTCATCGGCTGGGCGGGATTTTCCGGATCGACCCTGACGTCAGCCCGGCCGATCTGCTGCAACAGGTAATGCGCCTGCAACGGGCCGAACGTGAGCCGCGCATCGTGCAGATCCGGCACGCCGCCCGGAGCGGGCGCGAAGCTGAGCGAAAACGGCATCGGCGTGCCCTTCGTCTTGCCGAACGGCGCGGGCAAGTCGATGCCGACGCTTGTCAGGTCCGCGTTCGCCTGCACGTTCGGCAGCGCGTTCTTGGCGCCGCGCACGTGCAGTTCATAGGGCGCCGCGCCGTCGATACGTGTCAGAAGCTGCCTGACCTGCGGCGTGATGCGTCCGTCGAAGCGCGCGGCGGCGTCGGTGCCGATGCGCCCGTTCACGTCGAACGCGTAGCTGCCGTCGGGCCGCACGCCGCCAGTCGCGCGCACGTCGCCGCCGAGCAGTTGCGCCGTGAGCGAGTCGAGCGTGACGGTCTTCGCCGCGAATTCCGCGCGGCCTTGCAGATGCGTGAGCGGCGGCAGATTCGCATACGCGACTTCGTTGTCGGCGAAGGTGAGCGAGCCCTTGTAGTCGGGGCGCAGCGGCGCAAGCGGCGGCGGCGGGCGATAGCGCGGAATGCCGAGCGTGAGCGCCAGCGACGCGCTGCCCTTTGCGTCGAGCTTGCGCGTCGCGTGCTTCGCCATCAGGCCGAGGGAGCTGTTATCGACGTAGTGCAGCATGTCGGCGAGCGGGCCGTGCGCCTGGCCGTCGATCCACAGCTTGGACTCGCGATTGCCCGTATCGTCGATGCGCCCGGTCACGCGCGACACCGCGACGCCTCTGTAATGCCCGCGATGAATATCGAAGCCGAGTTTGTTCTGCGCGAGCGTGAACGTGCCGTCGATGCCCTCGAACGCCGGCCAGAAGTTCGGCAAGCCGTTGACCATCTTGCGCGGCGGGAACGGCGTCGGATCGAACTCGCCGCCCGTGAACGGCGCTTCGATGCGAAACACGCCCGCATCCGGAAACTTCGCGTACGGAAAACGCGTGAGATCGCCGTGGACTTCGAGCGTGGCGTTGCGCGCGACGCCCGCCTGCAACGCGTGTCCGAGATAGACGCGCACGCGCTCGTTCAGGCTCGTCGGCAGATAGCGCACGAGGCGCGTCGCGTCCAGATGAGCGATCTTCGCCTTCAGATCGAGATTGCCGCGCCCGTGGCCCTGATTCCAGTAGGCGGCGGTGACTTCGCCTTGTGCGTCGGCATTCTTCACGCGCAGCGTATCCAGATGAATCGTGAACGCGCGGCGCAGCTCGCCCGGCGCGATGGCATCCGCCACCGTCCAGCTCGCGTGACCTTGCAGCGAATCGAACATGAGACGCGGATCGTCGAACGCGCCGGGAATCGTGACCGCCGCGTTCTTCGTATCGATGCTGATGCTGCCTTGCGCCTCGTTCGCATCGACCACGCCCCACAAGTTTTCGATGCCCGGAATGCCTGCGCGCGGATGATTGTTGACGGTGAGTCCCGGCGGCGGCTCCTGCGCCTGCACGCTGATGCCCTGCAATTCGCCCTTGAACGCGTAATGCAGCAGTTTCGCGTCGCCTTTTTCGCGCTGGCGCTTCACTTCTTCTTCGGTGCGCGGCGGCACGCGTTCGGTGTAGATCGTGAAATTGGCGATTTGTCCGCGCGGATTGAAGCGCACGAGTTCGTTGAGCACGCGCGCCGGGACCGGCAGCGCCCGCGTGAATTCGGCGAGGATGCCGAGATCGGCCTGATCGCCCGTCACGCGAAAAAGCAGGCCGACGTTGACGGACGCCGGACGGTACGTCGCGCTCAGCGTCTGCGAGGTCAGGAGGCGCGCGACCGGCGTGCCGTCATCGAGCGCGGGCTGGCCGAGTTCGGCGCGCAGGTTCGAGAGATTGAGCGTGTACGCGCCGTCTTTCTTGTCGACGCTCCACGCGAAGCGTGCCACCGGCAGATCGAGGCGCGGCTGCGTCGCGCGCACGCGCAGCGCGATGTTGCCGCCCGCGAGATCGCCGTTCGCGGTCTGCAACTGCCCGCGTGCGAAGTTGACCCATATGCGGTTCTCGACGCGGCCGTCGTAAATGGCGAACGGCATCTTCACGTAGCGGGCGAGCATCGGCAGATCGAGCGGGCCGGTCGAGACATACAGGCGGCCGGTCCAGTTCGCGGGCGCGCCCATCGCGCTGAACGGCGCGTGACGGAAGTCCGCGCGCAAGTCGAGCGGGCCGTGCAGCACGTCGCCGTCGGCGGGCGCGGCGAGCGCCAAGCGATGCCGCAGGCCGTCGTTCAGGATGGTCAGCCGCAGCCGCTTAAACGCGATCTCGGGCGCGGCGCGCTCGGCGTCGCGCCAGCGCAGCGTGCCGTCGCGCAGCAAAACGTGCTCTTGACCGAGCAGCCAGGTCGTGAACGCGTTGGAGCCTGTGCGATGCGTGGGAATCGGCACGCCCGCCACCGTGAATTCGCCTTGCGCGTTGCGCGCGAGGATCACGTCGGGGCCGTCGATGGTCAGGTCGGCGAGCTTCGGCTTCAACTGCACGAGCGAGCGCCACGCGACGCTCGCGCTCGCATGGGGCACGGCGAGCCCCGGCGAGCCATCGGCGGCGTCGATGCGAAGATTGTCGATGTCGATGGTCGGCTGCATGCCCGACCATCGCGCGGACAGCCGGCCGATGCGTAGTTGCGCATGCATGCGCGACGAGACCGCCTCTTCGATGCGCGGCCTGAACGAATCGATCTGCGGCAGCACGACATAGCGCAAGCCGAGATAGATGCACGCCACCGCGAAATACAGCACGGCGGCAAGGACGAGAATGACTTTGAGAACGCGCGACAGAACATGCTCGGCGTCGCCGCTGGGCTTGGCTTGTCCAACTTCGGTCGGGTCGACGGATCGTCTGCTGTCGGACATGCTGCGGCTGTTCGGCGATATGGTAGTTTTGCGTGTTCGACGCTGAAATGTAACACAGGGCATGGCGCGGACATCTGCGGCGTGCGCGCGCCGGACCGCCCGCAAAGGCCCGCTGCGCAAGCCTTCCGGGCGGCGCGGCCTGCGCCCGCCCGCGCACCGAAACACTCGACGCAAAGCAACCTGCGAGCCTAACCATTCATGACCGATGTGACTCTGCGCAGTTCCGGCTACTCCAACTTTGCCGCTCGCGCGTACGCGGCGCACGCCGAACTGGCGTCGAATGTCGCGCAGTGGGCGCAGTCGCCCGTCACGCGCGAGTGGATCGAGGGGCGCTTCGACGCGCACTGCGCGCGCGCTGCTTCGAGCGGCACGCTCGACGAAGCCGCGCTCAAGACGGCGCTGCGGCGCCTTCGCGTGGACGTGTTCTGCACGGTGATGGAGCGCGATCTGCGCGGCGCGGCCGATGTCGCCGAAGTCACCGGCGCAATGACCGATCTGGCCGAAGTCACCATTCAACGCGCGCTCGACGTGCTGACAGCGGACCTCGAAACGCTCTTCGGCGAGCCGCGCGGGCCGAACGGCGAGCGCCTGACGCTCGGCGTCGTCGGCATGGGAAAGCTCGGCGGGCGCGAACTGAACGCGTCGTCGGATATCGATCTGATCTTCGTCTACGAAGACGACGGCGAAACCGCCGGCGGCAAGCGCGCGCCGCTCCCCACGCAGGAATTTTTCACGCGCCTCGGACGGCGGCTGATCGGCGCGCTCGCGGAAATCACGCAGGACGGCTACGTGTTTCGCGTCGATATGCGGCTGCGTCCGAACGGCGATTCGGGGCCGCTCGTGTGCAGCCTCGGCATGCTGGAAGAGTATTTCTACGTGCAGGGCCGCGAGTGGGAACGCTATGCGTGGATCAAGGCGCGGCTCGTGTCCGAGCGCGAGAGCGACTCGGCGCAACGGCTCGCGAAGCAGCTCGACGCCATCGCGACGCCGTTCGTCTATCGACGCTATCTGGACTACGGCGTGATCGCGGCCATCCGCTCACTGCATCAGCAGATTCGGCAGGAAGCGCGTCGGCGCGCGTCCATGCGTCCCGACAAGGCCGACGATATCAAGCTCGGGCGCGGCGGCATTCGCGAGATCGAGTTCAGCGCGCAAGTATTTCAGTTGATTCGCGGCGGACAGGCAGCGGATTTTCGTATCCGGCCGACGCTTCACGTGCTCGAACGCGCGGCGGCCAACGGGCTGATCGCGCCCGCCGTGCGCGATGCGCTCACTGAGGCATATCTGTTCCTGCGCACCGTCGAACATCGTCTGCAATATCGGAACGACGCGCAGACGCACGCGATGCCCGTCGCCGACGACGAGCGCGCGCTCTTGGCCGCCTCGCTCGGCTTCGCGGATTACGCCGCGCTGATGGCGACGCTCGACGGGCATCGCGAGTTCGTCGAACAGCAGTTCGACGCGATCTTCGCGGACAAGGTGAGCGGCGAGCGCGGCTGCGGCGTGGCGGAAGATTCGGCGGCGTCGTGGATCTGGAGCAGCGCGCTCGCCGACGATTCGGCGCAGGAAGAACTCGCGGCGCGTCTCGTGGAACTCGGTTTCGCGGACCCCGCGCCAGTGCTCGCGCGGCTGACCGGCGTGTGGAACTCGTCGCGCTATGCGGGCCTGCCCGCGCAAAGCCGAGGCCGTTTCGATATCGTCGCGCAGCGCGCGCTCGAAGCCGTGCAGTCGGTCGACGCCGCGCGCCGCGTGGACACCATCGCGCGTCTTTTCGATCTGCTCGAAGCCACGGCGAAGCGCGGCGCGTATCTCGCGCTGCTGACCGAATACCCGGCGGCGCTCGATCGCGTGCTCTCGGTGCTGTCCGGGTCGCGCTGGGCAGCGGGCTATCTGATTCGCCATCCGCAACTGCTCGACGAATTGCTCGACGACGAAGCCATTTCCAGCCCGTTCGACTGGACCGAATTCCGCCGTTCGCTGAGCGCGCGACTCGCCGCTGCCGAGGACGCCGAGCATCAGATGGACTTGCTGCGCCACGCACATCAGGCCGAAGTGTTCCGCATCCTGCTGCTCGATCTGGCGGGGCGGCTCTCCGTCGAGCACGTGAGCGACCGCTTGTCCGAACTCGCGGACGCGGTGCTCGACGTGACGGTCGAAACCGTGTGGAAGCAGTTCCCAAAGCGGCATCGCCAGACGCCGCGCTTCTCCGTCATCGCGTATGGAAAGCTGGGCGGCAAGGAACTGGGCTACGCGTCGGACCTCGATCTGATCTTTCTTTACGACGACCCCGACGACGCCGCGTCGGACATCTACGCGATGTTCGCGCGCCGCCTCATCACGTGGCTCGCGGCGGCGACGGGCGCGGGCACGCTCTTCGACGTGGACTTGCGGCTGCGGCCGAACGGCGAGTCCGGCCTGCTGGTCACGAGCCTCGACTCGTTTCGCCGCTATCAACTGCGGGAAGGCGATGCCGCGAATACCGCGTGGGTCTGGGAGCATCAGGCGCTGTCGCGGGCGCGGTTCAGCGCGGGCGATGCGGACATCGGCGCGCAATTCGAGGCGATCCGCGCCGACGTGCTCGTGATGGAGCGCGATGCGGCGGCGCTCGCGCTCGAGATCGTCGCCATGCGTGAGCGCGTGGCGGCGGGGCATCCGAACCGCACGGACCTGTTCGACCTGAAGCACGATCGCGGCGGCATGGTCGATATTGAGTTCATCGTGCAGTACTGGGTGTTGCTGCATACGCGCACGCACCGCGAATTTCTGCGCAACGCGGGGAACATCACGCTGCTGAAGATCGCGGCACGAAGCGGGCTCATTTCGGAGGGCGATGCGGAGACGATCGGCGCGGCATACCGGCATTACCGGAAGCTTCAGCACACGCTGCGGCTCGACGGCATGGAGAAAGCGCGCGTCGATCCGGCTGTCGTGCGCGTGGAGCGCGAAGCGGTGACGGGGTTGTGGCGGCGGGTGTTTGGTGGTGGGGTTTGAAGCGGCGGGTGACGGGCGGCGCGGGCGGCGGCGCGTGAGCGGCCCGTGCTCGGCGTGTCCCGCAAGTTTCAGCACACGCTGCGGCTCGACGGCATGTGAAGTGCACGCGTCGATCCGGCTGTCGTGCGCGTGGAGCGGGATGCGGCGCGTGTTCGGCGGCGGCGTGTGAGTGGCGGGCGGCACACGCTGCGGCTTGACGGCATGTGAAGTGCGCGCGTCGATTCGGCTGTTGTGCGCGTGGGGCGTGAAGCGGCGCGTGTTCGGCGGCGGCGTGTGCGTGGCCGGCAGCACACGCTGCGGCTCGACGGCATGTGAAGTGCGCGCGTCGATCCGGCTGTCGTGCGCGTGGAGCGGGATGCGGCGCGTGTTCGGCGGCGAGGTGTGAGTGGCGGGCGGCACACGCTGCGGCTCGACGGCACGGCGAAAGCGCGCGTCGATCCCGCTGGCGTGCGCGTGGTACGCGAAGCGGTGTCGGCGCTGTGGCCGCGCGTGTTTCGCGACGGTGCGAGTGGCCGGTGAGCGGCGGCGCGACGTGCGCGCCGTGTAAGAGGCAGGCGAGCGGCGCATGCGCCGCGCGTGTCCGGCGACGGAGTGTGAGTGGCGGGGTGAATTGCGGCGTGCGCTAGGCGCGCCCCCCCGCCGACTTCACGCCGCCAGCATCTCCTTCGCGTGCTTGCGCGTCGTCGCGGTGATTTCGATACCGCCGAGCATCCGCGCGACTTCCTCGATGCGCCTTGCCTTGTCGAGCGGCGTCACCGTGCTGACGGTGCCGCCGGCATCGTCGGACGACTTCGCGACCTGGAAATGCTGATCGCCGCGTGCGGCCACTTGCGGCAAGTGCGTGACGCACAGCACCTGACGGTCGCGGCCGAGCTGATGCAGCAGCCGCCCGACGACTTCCGCGACGCCTCCGCCGATGCCCGTGTCCACTTCGTCAAAAATCAGCGTCGGCGTCGGGCTCGCGGTACTCGCGATCACCGCGAGCGCAAGGCTGATGCGGGCCAGCTCGCCGCCCGACGCGACTTTCGCGAGCGGCCGCAACGCGACGCCCGCGTGACCGGCGACGCGAAACTCGATCTGCTCGAGCCCGTTCGCGCCGCCTTCGGCCAGCGGCACGAGCGCGACTTCGAAGCTGCCGCCCGCCATCGACAATTCCTGCATGCCTTCGGTGACCGCCTTCGATAGCGCCTTGGCCGCCTTCGCGCGCGCCTTCGATAAGACGTTCGCCTCGGCGAGATACGCGTCTTTCGCTTTGGCGGCAACGGCGTTCAGCGCGTCGAGATCGGCGGCGGCGTCGAGTTCGGCAAGCTGACGGCGGCGCGTTTCGTGTTCTTCCGGTAACGCTTCGGGCTGAAGGCGGAACTTGCGCGCCGTCGAGTGCAGTTTTTCCATGCGCTTTTCGACTTGCGCGAGCCGGTCCGGATCGAGTTCCAGCCGCTGCGCATAATGCGACAGCGAGTACGACGCCTCCTGCATCTGGATTTCGGCGGGTTCCAGCGAGGCGAGCACGTCGTTGAGCGCCGGATCGATATCCGCCAGATCGCGCAGCTTCGAAATGATGGCGCCAAGCTGAGAGATCATGGCGTCATCGGATTCGGAGAGCGCGCCGAGCGCGTTCTGCACGCCATCGATCAAGCTCGCCGAATGCGACAGCCGATGATGCTCCGCGCTCACTTCTTCCCATTCGCCGGGCTGCGGCGCGAGCTTGTCGAATTCGCTCAGTTGCCACGCGAGACGCTCGCGCTCCAGTTGCAGTTCGCGGTCGCGGCTCTGCGCGGCATCGACGGCCTGCTGCGCCTCGCGCCACGCCCGCCACGCGCGATTCACGGCGCTCGCCCTGTCGACAAGACCAGCGTGCGTGTCGAACAGCTCGCGCTGCGCGTCCGGCCGCATCAATAACTGATGCGCGTGCTGGCCGTGAATATCGACGAGCATTTCGCCCACTTCGCGCAACTGCGTGAGCGTGGCCGGCGTGCCGTTGATGAACGCACGCGAGCGGCCGCTCGAATCGATCACGCGGCGCAGCATGACCGTGTCGCCGTCTTGCGAGAGCGCGTGCTCGTCGAGCCAGCGCACCACTTGCGCGTGGGTGCCGAACTCGGCGGTGATGTCCGCACGCGGCTCGCCGGTGCGCACGACGCTCGCATCGGCACGCGCGCCGAGCGTGAGGGCGAGGGCGTCGATCAGGATCGACTTTCCCGCGCCGGTTTCACCCGAAAAAACCGTGAAGCCCGAATCGAATTCGATGTCGAGCGCGGCGACGATAACGAAGTCTCGAATGGAGAGATGACGGAGCATGGACGCTTCGGGAAGGGTTCGGCAAAGTTGTGCGGGTCAGACCGACGAGTCCTGCGACGGATGCTCGTTCCAGTGCAGCTTCTTGCGCAGCGTGGCGTACGTGCTGTAGCCGACCGGATGCAGCACCGGCACCGTATGCCGCGAGCGCCGCACCTCGATGGCGTCGTTCAGCTCGACTGCGGTGAACGACTGCATGTCGAAGTTCACGTTCACATCGCGGCCGCCGATGATCTGAATGGTCACTTTCGAGTCGTCGGGCAGCACGATCGGACGGTTCGAAAGCGAATGCGGCGCGATCGGCACGAGCACGAAGCCCTGCAACTGAGGATGCAGAATCGGCCCGGCGGACGAAAGCGCGTACGCCGTGGAGCCGGTCGGCGTGGCGACGATCAGCCCGTCCGACCGCTGGTTGTACATGAAGTGGCCGTCCACCGAAACGCGCAACTCCGCCATGCCCGAGAAGCCGCTGCGATTCACGACCACGTCGTTGAAGGCGAGCGCATGATAAATGGGCTTGTCGTTGCGCACGATGCGCGCTTCGAGCAGGCTGCGCTCCTCGCGCTCGAATTGCCCCGCGAGCATTTGCGGCACGCGTTCGCGCATTTCCGAGAGCGGAATGTCCGTGATGAAGCCGAGCCGCCCGTGATTCACGCCGATGAGCGGCGTCCGGTACGGCGCCAGCTGACGGCCGACGCCGAGCATGGTGCCATCGCCGCCGAGAACCACGGCGACATCCGCCCGCGCGCCAATCTCGGCGATGGACAACGCGGGATATTCGCTCACGCCGACGTCCTTCGCGGTACCCGCTTCGAACACGACGTCGAAGCCCTGGTTCGCGATGTGCTCCGCGAGCGATCGCAGCGGCGCCTCGATGCCGGGCGTGTGACTTCGCCCGACCAGGGCGACGGTCTTGAATTGGCCAATTTCCATGCCGGCATTACACCATAGGTCGAAGGCGAAAAGAACCGGGGCCGCGCGGTCTCAGGCGCGTCCGGTTTGTCGCTAGAATGGAGCGGACATTGAACGATCGGCGAGTCGCCGAACGCGGCTCGGAACGGCACGAGCCAGCGGCGGCATCCGTCGCCGCCCCCTGACACGTTGCGTTAAAATTTGCCCATGCTAGACCCACGTGCACAAACCCTCCTGAAAACGTTGATCGAGCGTTACATCGCCGAAGGTCAGCCGGTCGGTTCGCGCACGTTATCACGTCACTCCGGTCTCGAACTGAGTCCCGCCACCATCCGCAACGTGATGTCGGACCTCGAGGACCTCGGTCTCGTCGCGAGTCCGCATACCTCGGCAGGCCGCATTCCGACGCCGCGCGGCTATCGCCTGTTCGTCGATACCATGCTGACCGTGGAAGCGCCGCAGGACGAGGCGATGACCACCGCCGTCAAGACGCGCCTTCAAGGCCAGGAGCCGCAGAAGATCGTCGCGGCGGCGGCGAGCGTGCTGTCGAGCCTCTCGTCTTTCGCGGGCGTGATTCTCACGCCGCGCCGCAGCCACATGTTCAAGCAGATCGAATTCATGCGGCTGTCGGACAAGCGCATTCTGCTCATCATCGTGACGCCCGAAGGCGACGTGCAAAACCGCATGATGGCCACGCAGCGCGACTACTCGCCCTCGCAACTCACCGAAGCCTCCAATTACATCAACGCGCATTTCGCGGGCCTGTCCTTCGACGAAGTGCGCCGCCGGCTGCGCGAGGAAATCGACCAGCTGCGCGGCGACATGACCACCCTGATGCAGGCAGCGGTCTTCGCGAGCACGGCGGAAACCGATCCCGGCGAGACCGTGCTTATCTCCGGCGAGCGCAACCTGCTGGAAGTGGCGGACCTTTCGTCCGACATGGCGCGGCTGCGCAAACTCTTCGACCTGTTCGACCAAAAGACGAGCCTCCTGCAATTGCTGGACGTATCGAGTCACGCGCAAGGCGTGCAGATTTTCATCGGCGGCGAATCGAATCTCGTGCCGATCGAGGAGATGAGCGTCGTGACCGCGCCGTACGAAGTGAACGGCAAGATCGTCGGCACGCTCGGCGTCATCGGCCCGACGCGCATGGCCTATAACCGCGTGATTCCCATTGTCGATATCACGGCGCGCCTGCTGTCGATGTCGCTCAGCCAGCAATAGCACGCCTTTGCGGGCATCTTGCCGCGCCACGGACGGCGCCGCCACTAGGCCGTTCGGCCAATGTGAGCCGCCGGAACGCGCCGCTATAATGGCCTTCACCTTTCGATGACTTTCGGCCGCCTTGCCCTATGCGTTTCGACCTCGAGTTGCCCTCGCAGCCCAGCGCCTCACATCGCGTCGCGGTGCTGCTGATCAATCTCGGCACGCCTGACGCGCCCACGCCGCGAGCGGTGCGTAAGTATCTCGCGCAGTTTTTGAGCGATCCGCGCGTCGTCGAAATTCCGTCGTTCATCTGGCAGATCATTCTGCGAGGCATCATCCTGCCGTTTCGCGGGCGCGCATCGGCCAAAAAATACGCGCAGGTATGGATGCCCGAAGGCTCGCCGTTGCGCGTCTACACGGAACGCCAGGTCGAGGCGTTGCGGCGGCTTTTCGCGGCGAACGAATATCACGTGATTGTCGATTACGCGATGCGCTACGGCACGCCGGGCATCGGCGCGATGCTGAATCAACTGAAGCTGGAAGGCGCCGACCGCATTCTGCTCGTGCCGATGTATCCGCAGTATTCGTCATCGACCACGGCCACCGCCTTCGACGACGCCTTCACCGCGCTCAAGCGCGTGCGCAATCAGCCGGAAATCCGCACCATTCGCCACTACGCGGATCATCCGGCGTATATCGCCGCGCTCGCCGAACAGGTCCGCGACTACTGGCGGCTGCACGGCCAGCCGGACTTCGCATCGGGCGACAAGCTCGTTCTGAGCTTTCACGGCGTGCCGAAGCGCACGATGGACCTCGGCGACCCGTATCACGATCAATGTCAGCTCACCGGCTCGCTGCTCGCGTCGGCGTTGGGGCTTACGCCCGTCGAATGCCGCGTGACGTTTCAGTCGCGCTTCGGCCGCGCGGAGTGGCTTCAGCCGTACACCGCGCCCACGCTCGCGGAACTGGGCGCGGGCGGTGTCGCGCGCGTGGACGTGTTCTGCCCGGGCTTCACGGCGGATTGCCTCGAGACCATCGAAGAGATCGGCATGGAAGTGCGGGACGAATTTCTGAAGGCGGGCGGCAAGCAGTTCCACCGCATTCCCTGCCTGAATGCGTCGCCGGCGTGGATCAAGGCCCTGGGCGAGATCGCGGCACAACATCTGCAAGGATGGCCGGTGCAGGCCGCGCAACCGGTGACGGTGGCGGCCTGAAACCGCTCATCGCTAGAGAATCACCATGAACTACAAGATTTCGACGGAACCCGGCGCGCGCCTGCGCATCGACAAATGGCTGTGGGCCGCGCGCTTCTTCAAGACGCGGTCGCTGGCGAGCGACGCGGTCGAGAAGGGCCGCGTGAAGATCGGCGGCGCAAACGTGAAGCCGTCGAAGGACGTGCGCGTGGGCGATATCGTCGAGATCGATATCGAGCGGCTCGTCTGGCAAGTGCAGGTGCTCGGCCTGTGCGACATGCGCGGGCCCGCGCCGGTCGCGCAGACGCTCTACGCCGAAACGGACGAAGGCCGTGTCAAGCGCCTTGCCGAAGCGGAACGGCGCAAGACTTTCCGCGAGCCGGCAGCCGGCATGCAGGGCAGGCCGACGAAGCGCGACCGCCGCATCATCGACAGATTTTCAGATTCGGATTGAAGAATTCTTCGACCGTCGCATGGACGCCGCCGTACTCGGTGGTACGGGCGGTCAATGCACCGGACATGCAGATGGTGGTCGTTCCCGCGACGAGTACCAGGGCGACCACCGCAATGGCAAAGGTCAGTTTCATGGTACCCCCGCGAGCGGGAACGGCGGCCGGACGACCGCACGAGGATCAGGAAAATGGCGACGCGTAAGCGGTTTGAAGCAGTCGTAGGATTAAGGGTAAACGTGCGTCCTGCGGTGCTTGATCGAAGTGTAGGTGAGCCGCTGCATTCCCTCAATCTCAATTTACGCGATGGCGGCGAAACGTCCGTTACCGCTTATTTCGCGGGCGCCCGGACTGGCACACTGACGTGCAAATTTGATCTGACGAAGCCTTGAAAAAGGTCTCGCTGCCCCAATTTCGGCAGCTAGCGCGAGGAAGCGCGGCGGCCAGACGCAAGGCCGGGTGCGCTTCTCAACCCATCCATTCACAGTAATGACACTCAGCGACATGGAAAACACGCAAGAGAATTCAGCGAGCCAGAACCCTACGCCCGCCGACGAAAACGCGCGCCAGGCCGCCGACTTGAATCAGGCAGGCACGGCGGCCGAAGCGCAAGCCGACGCGAGCGCCGCGCCGGAAGGCGCCGCGAACGCCACCGAAACGGCATTGGCGGAAGCGCAGGCCCGCGTGGCCGCGCTACAGGAGGAATTCCTGCGCGCGAAGGCGGAAACGGAAAACGTGCGCCGGCGCGGTCAGGAAGACGTGGCGAAGGCGCACAAGTTCGCCATCGAAAATTTTGCGGAAAACCTGCTGCCGGTGCTCGACAGCCTCGAAGCCGCGCTCGCGGACCAGTCCACCGATCTCGCCAAGGTGCGCGAAGGCGTCGAACTGACGCTGCGCCAGCTGACCGGCGCGCTGGAGAAGGGCCGCGTCGTCGCGCTGAATCCGGTCGGCGAGAAGTTCGACCCGCATCGTCATCAGGCCATCTCCATGGTGCCGGCGGATCAGGAGCCGAACACCGTCGTCGCGGTGCTGCAAAAGGGCTACATCATCGCCGATCGCGTGCTGCGTCCGGCGCTCGTCACCGTCGCCGCACCGAAGTAAGCCCGCGAGGTTCGCGATCATGGCCCACGTGCCCGTCGATTCGACCGCTTTGTCCGTCTTCGATATGCAGGAACTGAACGCCGCCGGCTTCGACGCCGGGCTGGCGTCGGCGGGCGACGAACTGGCCGTCGTGTTCTTCTGGGGCCTCGACTGCTTCAACTGCGAGATCGCGAAGAAAGCGATGCTCGCGCAGCCCGACGCTATCCGCGCGCTCGGGCTGAAGTGGTTTCACAGCAATGTGTACGAGCATCGCGAGCTGGGCCGCCGTTTCATGCTGCACGGCGTGCCGACGTGGTTTTTCTTTCATCGCGGCAAGCGGCTCGGCCGCGCGACCGGCTGGCACGGGCTCGCGCAGTTCGAGGCGGCGGTCGCGGCGGCGCGCGAGAAGATTCGCGCGGCGGCAGCCAGGGAATGACACGGGCGGGACGCAAAAAAGTTATAGACCGTATTGCATTCAGGGTCTTGAAAACGAAACCGGCGCTCTTATCTTGCGTACAGGTATGAATTTTGGGCGTTCGGCCCGTTGAATCGGCCGCAAAAGCCGGCGTTCCCGGCCGCAGCGCCAAAGCGATCAAAGCTAGGAGAGTATAAAAAATGGGCAAGATTATCGGTATCGACCTCGGCACCACGAATTCGTGCGTGGCGCTGATGGAAGGCAATCAGGTCAAGGTCATCGAGAACTCGGAAGGCGCGCGCACCACGCCGTCGATCATCGCGTACATGGATGACAACGAGATCCTCGTCGGCGCGCCTGCCAAGCGCCAGTCCGTCACCAATCCGCGCAACACGCTGTACGCGGTGAAGCGCCTGATCGGCCGCCGCTTCGAAGAGAAGGAAGTGCAGAAGGACATCGGCCTGATGCCCTACAAGATCGTCAAGGCCGACAACGGCGACGCATGGGTCGAAGCGCACGGCGAAAAGCTCGCGCCGCCGCAAATCTCGGCGGAAGTGCTGCGCAAGATGAAGAAGACCGCTGAAGACTACCTCGGCGAGCCGGTGACGGAAGCCGTCATCACGGTTCCGGCGTACTTCAACGACAGCCAGCGCCAGGCCACCAAGGACGCGGGCCGGATCGCCGGTCTGGAAGTCAAGCGCATCATCAACGAACCGACGGCCGCCGCGCTGGCGTTCGGCCTCGACAAGGCGGAGAAGGGCGACCGCAAGATCGCCGTGTTCGACCTGGGCGGCGGCACGTTCGACATCTCGATCATCGAGATCGCGGACGTGGACGGCGAAATGCAGTTCGAAGTGCTCTCGACGAACGGCGACACGTTCCTCGGCGGTGAAGACTTCGACCAGCGCATCATCGACTACATCATCGGCGAGTTCAAGAAGGAGCAGGGCGTCGATCTGTCGAAGGACGTGCTCGCGCTGCAACGCCTGAAGGAAGCGGCTGAGAAGGCGAAGATCGAACTGTCGTCCACGGCGCAGACGGAAATCAACCTGCCGTACATCACGGCGGACGCCTCCGGTCCGAAGCACTTGAACCTGAAGATCACCCGCGCGAAGCTCGAAGCTCTCGTGGAAGACCTGATCGAGCGCACGATGGAACCGTGCCGCATCGCCATCAAGGATGCGGGCGTGAAGGTCGGCGAGATCGACGACGTGATCCTCGTCGGCGGCATGACGCGCATGCCGAAGGTGCAGGAAAAGGTGAAGGAGTTCTTCGGCAAGGAACCGCGCCGTGACGTGAACCCGGACGAAGCCGTGGCCGTGGGCGCCGCGATTCAAGGTCAGGTTCTGTCGGGTGACCGCAAGGACGTGCTGCTGCTCGACGTGACTCCGCTCTCGCTCGGCATCGAGACGCTCGGCGGCGTGATGACGAAGATGATCAACAAGAACACGACCATCCCGACCAAGCACTCGCAAGTGTATTCGACGGCGGACGACAATCAGGGCGCCGTGACGATCAAGGTGTTCCAGGGCGAGCGTGAAATGGCCGTGGGCAACAAGCTGCTCGGCGAGTTCAACCTCGAAGGCATTCCGCCCGCACCGCGCGGCGTGCCGCAGATCGAAGTGACCTTCGACATCGACGCGAACGGCATTCTGCACGTCGGCGCGAAGGACAAGGCGACCGGCAAGGAAAACAAGATCACCATCAAGGCGAACTCGGGTCTGACGGACGCCGAAATCGACAAGATGGTGAAGGACGCCGAAGCCAACGCCGAGGAAGATCACAAGCTGCGCGAACTGGCCGATGCCCGCAACCAGGGCGACGCGCTGGTGCACAGCACGAAGAAGGCGGTTGCCGAGTACGGCGACAAGGTCGACGCAACGGAAAAGGAAAAGATCGAAGCGGCGCTGAAGGAACTCGAAGAGGCGCTGAAGAACTCGTCGAGCGATAAGGCGACGATCGAAGCGAAGATCGAGGCGCTCGCTACCGCGTCGCAGAAGCTCGGCGAGAAGATGTATGCCGACATGCAGGCGCAGCAAGGCGCAGCGGGCGCAGCGGGTGCGGCGGCCGGTGCTGCCGGCGCGGAAGCGGCATCGGCTGGCGCGAGCCAGCAGCATGACGATGTCGTCGACGCCGACTTCAAGGAAGTGAAGAAGGACTGAACCGCAGAGCGCGTGAATGGCAACGTTCACGCGCTCGCGGTCCTGTCGCGAGCAGTTTCGCGCGAATGGACCGCGGCAGGACGCGTTGAGCGTCTGACGTGAAACGCGCCTGGCGAGCCAAACGGCTCGACCGGGCACATTGTTTTTTTGGGGCGTCTTGCTGAAGGCGGTTTGCAGCGAGGCGTCAGAGGTTACGCGCGGGCCGTTTGGTCCGAAGCATCTGAGAGGAACCGTCGCGGTCACTCCGCGGCGGCATGGAACCGACATGGCGAAACGGGATTACTACGAGGTTCTGGGCGTTGCGAAGAACGCGAGCGACGACGAGATCAAAAAGGCGTATCGCAAGCTCGCGATGAAGTATCACCCTGACCGCAACCCGGACAACAAGAAGGCGGAAGAGAACTTCAAGGAGGCGAAGGAAGCCTACGAGATGCTCTCCGACCAGCAAAAGCGCGCCGCGTATGATCAGTACGGTCACGCGGGCGTCGATCCGAACATGGCGGGCGCGGGCGCGCAAGGCTTCGGCGGCTTTGCCGATGCATTCGGCGATATCTTCGGCGACATCTTCGGGCAGGCGGCGGGCGGCGCGGCGCGCGGCGGCCGGGGCGGTCCGCAGGTGTATCGCGGCGCGGACTTGCGCTACAGCATGGAGATCACGCTGGAGCAGGCCGCGCACGGCTACGACACGCAAATCCGCGTGCCGAGCTGGGCCAACTGCAATGTCTGTCATGGTTCGGGCGCGAAGCCCGGCACGAAGCCGGAGACCTGTCCGACCTGTCACGGCCAGGGCCAGGTTCGGATGTCGCAGGGCTTTTTCAGCATTCAGCAGACGTGTCCGAAGTGTCACGGCAGCGGCACCTACGTCCCGGACCCGTGCGGCAACTGCCACGGCGCGGGCAAGGTGAAGGAAACGAAGACGCTGGAAGTGAAGATTCCGGCGGGCATCGACGACGGCATGCGGATTCGTTCTGCGGGCAACGGCGAGCCGGGCATCAACGGCGGGCCGAGCGGCGACTTGTACGTGGAAATCCACATCAAGCAGCACTCGGTGTTCGAGCGCGACGGCGACGACCTGCACTGCCAGATGCCGATCCCGTTCACCACGGCGGCGCTCGGCGGCGAGATCGAAGTGCCGACGCTTGCCGGACGCGCGAGCTTCACCGTGCCCGAAGGCACGCAGTCGGGCAAGACGTTCCGTCTGCGCGGCAAGGGCATCAAGGGCTTGCGTTCGAGCATCGCGGGCGATCTCTACGTGCATGTGCAGGTGGAAACGCCGGTCAAGCTCACCGAACAGCAGCGCGATCTGCTCAAGCAGTTCGAAAAGTCGCTGACGGAAGGCGGCGCGCGGCATAGCCCGCAGAGCAAAAGCTGGTTCGACCGCGTGAAGAGCTTCTTCGACTGATGCAGTCGATGGTTAGAGCAGGGCAGTTGCGCACGATACGAGCATTGCCATGAAGATCGAAGCACGCAGCGCGGTGTTCGCGCTGCTCGACGATTGCGACGCGACCGCCGAAAGGCGGTCGAGTCGTTTGTACGCGGACTTTTCGCACGAGCACGTGTGCGAGGACGGGCGCGAACTCGATGCCGCGTGTGCCGCCATCGAACGCGATCTGCAAAGCGGACTGCACGCGGTCGTCGTCGCGGATTACGAGTTTGGGTGCAACCTTCAGTTCGGCACCGTTGGGCGCGGCGACGACCACGCGTTGCGTGTGCTCATGTTCCGTTCGTGCGCGCTGCTGTCGCGCGATGAAGCGAGCGAATGGCTTGCGTCGCAGGATGCCGGGCGCGGCGGGCCTTCGGTCGCGGGCGTCGGCGGTATCGAGCCGGGTGTCACGCGCGACGAATTCGATCTCGCCATTGCTGCCATCAAGCAGGCGTTGGAAGAGGGCGAGTCGTATCAGGTCAACTACACGTTTCGGCTGAACTTCGATGTGTTCGGCACGCCGCTCGCGCTTTATCGGCGGCTGCGGGCGCGGCAGCCAGTCAGATACGGCGCTTTGATCGCGCTGCCGGACGGGCGCACGGTCGTGTCGTGTTCGCCCGAGCTTTTTGTCGAAAAGCAGGGCGACGTCCTGCGCGCGAGGCCCATGAAAGGCACCGCGCCGCGCGACTCCGACCCCGCCGTCCTGCGCGACGATCCGAAGAATCGCGCGGAGAACGTGATGATCGTCGATCTGCTGCGCAACGACCTCTCGCGAGTCGCGGCGACCGGCTCCGTGCATGTGCCGGCGCTTTTCTCCGTGGAGCCGTATGCGTCGGTGTGGCAGATGACGTCGACTGTCGAGGCGCGCGTGGCGCCGGACGCGTCATTCGCGGCGATCGTGCGGGCGCTCTTTCCATGCGGGTCGATCACCGGCGCGCCGAAGTACCGCACGATGCAGCTCATCGATCAGATCGAGAGCACGCCGCGCGGACTGTACACCGGCGCGATCGGCTGGCTCGATAGCAGCGGCGACTTTTGTCTCTCGGTCGCCATTCGCACACTCGTGATCGACGCCGCGCAGAGGCGCGGCGTGCTCGGAATCGGCGCGGGCATCGTGCTGGATAGCGTCGCTGCGAGCGAGTACGAGGAGTGTCTGCTGAAGGCGCGGTTCCTGACTGGCGCGGACCCCGGCTTCGAGCTCTTCGAGACGACTTACGCCACGCGCGGCGAACGCGTGCGTCATTTCGCGCGCCACGTTGCGCGGCTCAAGACGAGCGCGGCCTACCTGGGCTTTCCGTTCGACGAGCGCGCGTTGAGTGCGCAGGTCGCCCAGCATTGCGAGAGCTTCGATGCGGGCAAACCGTATCGCTTGCGCATCGCGCTCGACAAGAGCGGACGCATCGCGCTGACGAGCGCGCCGCTCGCGCCGTTGTCATCGGATACGGTGGATGTGCTGCTCGCCGCCGAGCGCGGCTTCGCGCCGCAGTCATCCGGCGATGTGCTGCTTCGCCACAAGACGACGCGCCGCGCCGACTACGACCGCGCGTGGCAAGCCGCCGAAGCCGAAGGCGCGTTCGACATGCTGTTCACGAACGAGCGCGGCGAATTGACCGAAGGCGGCCGTTCGAGCGTGTTCTTGAAGCTGGAAGGGAACTGGTGGACGCCTCCCGTCAATGCGGGCGTGCTGCCGGGCGTCATGCGCGCGGTGCTGATGGAAGAACTCGGCGCGTCCGAACGCACGCTCACCGTGCAGGACATCGACCGCGCCGAAGCGTTGCTTCTCAGCAATGCGCTACGCGGCGCGGTCATGGCGCGGCTCAGAAAGCGGCTCAAACGCTAGAGCCGATCACCACTCCGCGACGCTGCCATCCGCATGACGCCACACCGGATTGCGCCAGCGGTGCCCGACCTTCGCCATTTCGCGCACCTTGTCCTCGTTGACCTCGATGCCGAGCCCCGGCCCTTGCGGAATCGACACCATGCCGTCGTCGTACTTGAAGACTTCCGGATTCTTGATGTAGTCGAGCAGATCGTTGCCCGTGTTGTAGTGAATGCCGAGACTCTGTTCCTGGATGAACGCGTTATAGCTCACCGCGTCGATTTGCAGGCAGGTTGCGAGCGCGATGGGACCGAGCGGGCAGTGCAACGCGAGCGCGACATCGTAGGCTTCTGCCATCGACGCGATCTTACGGCACTCGGTCAGCCCGCCCGCATGCGACGCGTCCGGCTGAATGATATCGACATAGCCGCCCGCCAGAATGTGCTTGAAATCCCAGCGCGAATACAGCCGTTCGCCGAGCGCAATGGGCGTGCTCGTCTGATTGACGATATCGCGCAACGCCTCGACGTTCTCCGAGAGCACCGGCTCCTCGATAAACATCAGCTTGAACGGATCGAGTTCTCTCGCGAGCACTTTGGCCATCGGCTTGTGCACGCGCCCATGAAAATCCACGCCGATACCCACGTTCGGACCGACCGCCTCGCGCACCGCGCGCACGTTGTCGATCACGCCTTGCACCTTGTCGAACGTGTCGATCATCTGCAGCTCTTCGGAGCCGTTCATCTTCACGGCCTTGAAGCCACGCTCGACGACAGCGCGTGCATTGTTCGCGACATCGCTCGGACGGTCGCCGCCGATCCACGAATACACCTTGATCTTGTCGCGCACCTGTCCGCCGAGCAGCGCGTGGATCGGCACGCCGTGATGCTTGCCGAGAATGTCCCACAGCGCCTGATCGACGCCGGCAATTGCGCTCATGCCGATCGGGCCGCCGCGATAGAACCCGGCGCGATACATCACTTGCCACAAGTCTTCGATATGACGCGGGTCCTTGCCGATCAGGTAGTCGGCGAGTTCGTCCACGGCGGCGGCCACGGTGTGCGCGCGGCCTTCGACGACAGGTTCGCCCCAGCCGGTGATGCCTTCGTCGGTTTCGATCATGAGGAAGCACCAGCGCGGCGGAACGATGAAGGTTTCGAGTTTCGTGATTTTCATGTGAGCGTCTCCAGCAAGGGTCTCCATAGTAGCAAAAAGCGGCGCATCTGGTCGTATTAATAGTACTATTGCACGAGGCTGGCTTCGCGCGGCCTCGTGCTTCCCGCATAATCACGCCCAACCAAAAAGACCGACGAGGAGTTCACCATTCACCGCGATCTGCATGGCCGCGTGGCGCACGAACTAGGCACGGCCATTCTGCGAGGCGACTTCGCGCCGGGCTCGCCGCTGCCGCGCGAAGCGGACCTGATCGAACGCTTCGGCGTGAGCCGCACGGTGCTGCGTGAGGCGGTGCGCACGCTGACATCGAAAGGGCTCGTCGAATCGCGGCCGAAAGTGGGCACGCGCGTGCGCCCGAAGGAAGCGTGGAATCTGCTCGACGCCGACATGCTCGACTGGTATTCGCGCGTCGCGCCGCCCATGATTTTTGCGCTCAAGCTGCAGGAAATGCGCGAGATGATCGAGCCGTACGCGGCTGCGCTCGCCGCCGCGAATCACGAGCCGCGCACGCTGGAACGGCTCGAACAGGCGCATCGTGCAATGACACAGGCGCAGAACGTCGACGAATGGGTGCGCGCCGATCTCGACTTTCACTTGTGCGTGCTGGCCGCGTGCAGCAACGAACTGCTCGTGCCGCTGGGCGCGCTGATCGCGCGCACGCTGGAAGGCCAGTTGCGTCTGAACGCGAAGCGCGCGGAGGTGTTCAACGCGTCGCTGGCTGAGCACACGGCGGTCTTCGATGCCATCGCCGCACGCGACGCCGCCGCCGCGCGGCGCGGCATGGCCGACTTGCTCGGCGTGACGCGCGAACGTATCGAAGGCTGACGGCGCTGCTTAATCGCCTGCGCAGATCGCAGGCAAAAAAAAAGCGCGCCGCGACAAATATCGCGGCGCGCTTGCTTGATCGCTGAACCGGCGATCAGGAATGCTTTTCGATCAGTTCGACCTTGTAGCCGTCCGGATCTTCGACGAACGCGATCACCGTCTTGCCGCCCTTGACGGGACCGGCTTCGCGCGTGACCCTGCCGCCGGCTTCGCGGATACGGTCGCAGGCTTGCGCCGCGTTATCGACTTCCAGCGCGATATGGCCGTACGCCGTGCCCATTTCGTACTTCTCGACGCCCCAGTTGTACGTCAGTTCGAGCACGCTGTGCTCGCTCTCGTCGCCATAGCCCACGAACGCGAGCGTGTATTTGTACTCGGTGTTTTCGCTCTGACGCAGCACCTTCATGCCGAGAATGCGCGTGTAGAAATCGATGGAACGCTGCAGGTCGCCGACGCGTAGCATCGTGTGGAGGAGTCGCATGATGGGGTCCTGTGGTGTTGAACGGCGGCACGAAGCCGCGATTGCGACTATGAGCGAAATTGTACCGTTCGCTCGAAACGCGCGCTGACGGCGCTCACAAAGTAGGAAGGAGGTCCGGCGAATGATGCTTGAGCGTGTGCCGCGCCTCGCGGAACTCCGGAAAGATGGATTCGACAGTCCGCCAGAAACGCGGGCTGTGGTTCATCTCGCGCAGATGCGCCAGTTCGTGCGCGACCACGTAATCGATGATCGACAACGGGAAATGAATCAGCCGCCAGTTCAGGCGAATCTTGCCGTCGCTCGAACAACTGCCCCAGCGCGTCGCCGCCGACGACAGCGCGTACGCCCGAAACTCGACGCCGAGCTTCTGCGCATAGACGGCGAGCCGTTCGCCGAAGATGCGCTTCGCCTCGCTTTGCAGCCAACTTTGCACGCGATCTTTGATCTGCTGCGCGTCGGCGAGCGCGGGCAGGGCGAGCGCCAGCACGTTGGTATCGGCATCGAAAGAGAGCGCACTCGCCGCCGCGCCCAGCGACACGCGAATGGTCTTGCCGAGAAACGGAAACTGCGCGCCGTCCTTCCATTCGATGCGCGGCAGCGCGCGCTCTTCCACGCGCGTTTGCCATTCGGCGAGCTTGCGCAGAATCCAGCTTTGCTTGTCGACGATCGCGCTTTCGATGTCCGCTATCGTCACCCAGCGAGGCGCGGTAATCGTGAGTCCGGTCGCGTCGATGCAAAAGCCGATGGTGCGCCGCGCCGATCGCTTGAACCGGTAGTCCAGCGCGCGCGCGCCAAGCACGATGCGCCGCAAGCGCACGCCCTCGGGCAGCGGCGCGGGCCGGGCGGATTCGGGAGTGGGAAGTTCGCCGCGCAGCGGCGCGGGCGCGGCGGCGGGCGCATGCTCGAACGGAAGATCGAGTTGCAGTGTATCGAGCGCGACGGCGGGGCGCTGTCGCGAGGGAGTCTTCTGCATCGGCTCGGCTTTGCGCTCGCGGCGCAGGAATGACGACAGGAACGAGTAAGGCACGCCGCGGCTCTGACTTCGAAAGCGAGGCCGCGTCAGCGGCCCGCGCCCGCAGCGCCGGCTCGACGCGGCTCGCCGCCCGGCGTGGCATAAGCGAGCGGATCGATACGGCGCATCTCCGCTTCGATCCAGCTCTCGACGCGTGCGTTCACTTCCTCGGGCGTGAGTCCGGCGGTATCGATGGGCTTGCCGATCGACACCGTGACTATACCCGGATATTTCATGAACGAATTGCGCGGCCAGACGTGCCCTGCGTTATGCGCGATCGGCACGACAGGCGCGCCGGTGGCCACCGCGAAGCGCGCGCCGCCCGTCTTGTACTTGCCTTGCGCGCCGACGCGCGTGCGCGTGCCTTCGGGAAACATGATGACCCACGCGCCTTCATCCATGCGCGCACGGCCTTGCCGCGTGACCGACGCGAACGCGTCGCGGCCTTGCGAACGGTCGATATGCACCATCTTCAGGAGCCCGAGCGCCCAGCCAAAGAACGGCACGTACAGCAACTCACGCTTGAACACATAGCAGAGCGGGCGCGGCATCAGCGCGGGAAACGCGAGCGTCTCCCACGCCGATTGATGCTTCGACAGCAGCACGGCGGGGCCGTTCGGCAGATGCTCCATGCCTTGCAGGGTGTAGCGGATGCCGACGAGATAGCGCAGCACGACGATGGTCGACTTGCACCAGCCCGCCGCCATCCAGTAGCGGTTATGCGCGCGCATGAACGGAAACGCGATGAAGCAGGCGGTCGCATACGGCACCGTGTACACGACGAAGTACAGCATCAGCAGCAAAGAACGGAGGAAGCGCATGAAGTCCTGGCGGTACGTGGCAGTGCGATCGGAAAGCGGTCAGTCGTGATGTCGCGCGAGAAAGTCGAGCGCGAACGCGCGCAAGTCCTTGTGAACCTGCGTGCCTTCGGGCAGATTGCCTTGCGCGAGCGTCTTTTCGCCCTTGCCCGTCAGCACGAGATGCACCGGAAAGCCGAGCGCGGCGCCCGCCTGAAGATCGCGCAGGGCGTCGCCGACGACCGGCGTGTCTTCCGGATCGATCTCGAAACGGTCGATGATCTGCTGCAACATCCCCGGCTTCGGCTTCCTGCAATCGCACTGGTCTTCGGCCGTATGCGGGCAGAAGAAGATCGCGTCGATGCGTCCGCCGACCGCCGCCGCCGCGCGATTCATCTTCTGGTGCATGGCATTGAGCGCGGCCATGTCGAAAAGACCGCGCCCGATGCCCGACTGGTTCGACGCGATCGCCACGCGGTAGCCCGCCTGATTCAACCGCGCGATGGCTTCGAGACTGCCGGGAATGGCGACCCACTCGTCGGGCGACTTGATGAACGCGTCCGAATCGACGTTGATGACGCCGTCGCGGTCCAGAATCACGAGTCGTCTGTTCATGACTTACGCCGCGAGCTTGGAGATGTCGGCCACGCAGTTCATCTGCTGATGCAGCGCGCCGAGCAGGGCGAGACGGTTGTTCCTGAGCGCCGCGTCTTCCGCGTTGACCATCACGTCGTTGAAGAACGTATCGACGCTCTCGCGCAGCGCGGCGAGCGCGCTCAACGCTTCCGTGTAGTTGCGCGCGGCGAGCTGGCTCTGCACGCGCGGCGTCACGCTCTGAATCTGCGCGTACAGATTTTTCTCGGCCGGCTCGACGAGCAGTTCCGAATTCACGGACGAAGGCGCGCCTTGCTCCGACTTCTTCAAAATGTTCGAGATGCGCTTGTTGGCCGCCGCGAGCGATGCCGCTTCCGGCAGCGACGCGAATTCGCGCACGGCATCCAGACGCGCGACGATATCGTCGAGGCGCGTCGGGTTCAGGCTCAGCACGGCCTCGATATCATTCGCTTCGAAGCCGCGTTCGCGCAACAGGCCGCGCAGACGATCCAGGAAGAACGCGTACACGGCTTCGGTCGAATCCGCGACTTGCGGCATGCCGGCGAACTGGCGCTGCGCGGCGGCGACGAGATCGCGCAGATCGACCGGCAGCTTCTTTTCGAGCAGGATGCGCAGCACGCCGAGCGCGTGACGGCGCAGCGCGAACGGGTCTTTCTCGCCGGTCGGCGCGAGGCCGATGCCCCAGATGCCGACGATGGTTTCCAGCTTGTCGGCGAGCGCGACCGCCGAGCCGACGCCTGTCGACGGCGTGTCGTCGCCGGAGAAGCGCGGCTGATAGTGCTCCGAGCACGCGAGCGCGACTTCTTCCGGCTCGCCGTCGTGACGCGCGTAGTACGTGCCCATCGTGCCTTGCAGTTCGGGAAATTCGCCGACCATGTCGGTCAGCAGGTCCGCCTTCGCGAGACGCGCGGCGCGGCGCGTGAGCGCGGCATCGACGCCGACCATCGGCGCGATTTCGCCCGCGAGGGCTTCGAGACGCTGCACGCGCTCGAGCGCGGAGCCGAGCTTGTTGTGATAGACGACGTTCGCCAGCAGCGGCACGCGGTCTTCGAGGCGCTTCTTCTTGTCCTGCGTGAAGAAGAACTTGGCATCCGCGAGACGCGGGCGCACCACGCGCTCGTTGCCTTCAACGATCTCGCCCGGCGTTTGCGTATCGATATTCGAGACGATCAGGAAACGCGAGCGCAGCTTGCCGTTCTGGTCCGTGAGCGCGAAATACTTCTGGTTCGTCTGCATTGTGAGGATCAGACATTCCTGCGGCACTTGCAGAAACTCTTCGTCGAAGCGGCATTGATACACGACCGGCCATTCGACCAGCGCGTTCACTTCGTCGAGCAGCGATTCAGGCATCACGACGCGGTCAACACCTGCGAACGCCTGCAATTGCGTGCGGATGGATTCGCGGCGGTCGTTGAAATTGGCGACGACATGCGCCTTCGTGCGCAGCGTTTCGGCGTAGTCGTCGGCGCTCGGAATCGCGATGAAACCGTGCGACAGGAAGCGATGGCCGATGGTCGTATCGCCCGCATCGACGCCGAGCGCGCTCACCGGCACGACGTCGCGGCCGTGCATGGCGACAAGTCGCTGCACCGGACGCACGAACTGCACGTTGGTGCCGTCCGGACGCTGGTATGTCATGACTTTCGGGATCGGCAGCTTGGTCAGCGTTTCGTCGAGCGCGGCTTGCAGACCGTCCGCGAGCGTCGCGCCGGGCGCGGCATAGCGCAGGAAGAACGCTTCGGCCTTGCCGTCTTGCGCGCGTTCGAGTTCGGCGAGCGGGAAGCCGGGAAAGCCGAGCGCGGCCAGCTTCTTCGCGAGCGGCGGCGTGGGATTGCCTTCTTTATCGAGCGCGACCGACACCGGCAGCACTTTCTCGCGCACCTGTTTTTCCGGCGCGACATCGCGCACGTTCCGGATCAAGACGGCGAGGCGTCGCGGCGTTGCGTACTGCTCGAACGATACGGCGCCTTCGATCAGATCGCGCGCGGCGAGCCGCTCCACGATGCCTTCAGCGAACGCGGTGCCGAGACGCGCGAGGGCCTTCGGGGGCAGTTCTTCGGTAAGCAGCTCGACGAGCAGGGAAGCGTGATTGGATTGCGTCATTGTTCTGTCTTGCCTCGTCAAACCTGATCGGTGTTGCTCGTTTCGCCCGGCGGCGTGCTTTCCACCTTCAGCGGCGGCGCCCAGGCCGGGCGCGCGGCTTCCTGCTGATCGGTGACGAGCTCGGCGGCGGCGTGCACCGGATTGCCGAGCATCGGGAAGCCGAGACTTTCGCGCGAATCGTAATAAGCCTGCGCGACGAGACGCGACAGCGCCCGAATGCGGCCGATATACGCCGCGCGCTCGGTCACGGAAATGGCGCCGCGCGCATCGAGCAGATTGAACGTATGGCCGGCCTTCAGCACGAGTTCGTATGCGGGCAGCGCGAGCTTCGCGTCGATCATCTTCCTGGCTTCGGCTTCGTAGCTGTTGAAGAAGTTAAAGAGCAGATCGACGTTCGCGTGCTCGAAGTTGTAAGTGGACTGCTCGACTTCGTTCTGGTGATAGACATCGCCGTAGGTCAGGCGGCGCAGCGCCTTGCCGTTCGGGCCGTCTTCTTCCCATTCGGTCCAGACGAGGTCGTACACGTTTTCCACTTTCTGCAGATACATGGCGAGGCGTTCGAGACCATACGTGATCTCGCCGAGCACCGGCTTGCAGTCGAGGCCGCCTACCTGCTGAAAGTACGTGAACTGCGTCACTTCCATGCCGTTCAGCCACACTTCCCAGCCGAGACCCCATGCGCCGAGCGTCGGGTTCTCCCAGTCGTCCTCGACGAAGCGCACGTCGTTCTGCTTCAGGTCGAAGCCGAG
Organism: Burkholderia sp. 8Y; assembly: GCF_902506145.1. Taxonomy (GTDB): domain Bacteria; phylum Pseudomonadota; class Gammaproteobacteria; order Burkholderiales; family Burkholderiaceae; genus Caballeronia. Next base: position 259,587 of record NZ_LR733520.1, read on the forward strand.
TGCTTCGAGCGAGCCGAGGTACAGATCGAGGATGTTTTCAGGCGCGGGCTTGAGCACGACCTGATACTGATAGTAGTGCTGGAGGCGGTTGGGGTTCTCGCCATAGCGGCCGTCCTTCGGGCGGCGCGACGGCTGGACGTAGGCCGCGCGCCACGGCTCGGGACCGATCGCGCGCAGGAACGTGTGAACGTGCGAGGTGCCCGCGCCGACTTCCATGTCGATGGGCTGAAGAAGCGCGCAGCCCTTGTCGTTCCAATAGGACTGTAGCGTCAGGATGATTTGCTGAAAGGTGAGCATGGTTGCCTTTTGCGGGGCGGACGCGGCGCGGCCATCGTCGGGAGGGTGCGACTCAGAGGCTCGGCCGAAGTGCTGAAACCTACGATTCTAGCGTATCGGGCGTATCGAGCGGGCCGGCAGCGTTGACCGGGCGGGGATGGCCACAGCCGTCGGGTCCGACAGGCTCCGGATTCGTTTCGAAGAAATGTCGCCATCCGTGTCACTGTGTAATGTTTTCGTGCAGATGCTAGGTACAGGAAACACTCGTGTTAAAGAAATGGTTTCCGGCGTTGCCGCGTTCCACTCTGCGCTGCCTAACGATCCGCGACCAGCAATACAAACAAATCGCAGTCGACCATGCAAGACGATAGTAGTTATCAGCACGCGCTCGCGCATTACGATCGCGGGCAATTTCAACAGGCTTTGGATGCGTTGGCGCCGCTTCTGGAACACTGCGCGCCCGATGCCGAGATCCTGAACGCAGCCGCGATCTGCGCACTGAATCTCAAGCGCGAAGAGGAGGCGAAAGCTCTGTGGCAGCGTGCGCTTCTGGCTAATCCAGACTCCGCGGGCGTTCATTCGAACTATGCTAACTTGCTCGCGCGGCAAGGACACCATGCAGCAGCGCAATCGGCGTTCGAGCGGGCATTGTCGATTAATCCGGCGTTCGTGGAAGCCCGGTTCAACCTCGCGCTCGTCTTCGTTAGACAAAAACGGTGGCTGGAGGCCGAGATCGAGTTGTCGCGAACGCTGGCCTTGCGCGACGATATCGCCGATGCGCACTTTCACCGTGGCGCAGCCCTGGAAGCGTTGGGGCGGTCTGAGGAAGCGGCCGCTTGCTACGAACGCGCCTACGCGCTTTGTCCGCAGAACACATCGGCCGTTCTGGAGCGTGCAAGGATCGAACTGGCGCTGGGAAGGTGGGATCGCGCAGAGCAAGCCTATCGGGAAGCGGTGACGCGCCTGCCGGATGCGGGCTGGCTACGGTTCAAGCTCGGTCTGGCCATGGAACAACAACATAAGCTCGCAGATGCGGAGGCGGCGTATCGCGCGGCCATTGCGTTGAGTCCGGACTTGGCCGAGGCGCACAACAATCTCGGAAACGTATATCTCAGGCGGCGTTGTTTCGCGGACGCAGCGAAATTCTTGGGAGAGGCGGCCCGTTTGCGTCCGGACGATGCCACGGTGCAGTGCAATCTGGGGAGCGTATTGGTCAATCTCGATCGGTTCGACGAGGCCGAGGCGCTATATCGAAAAGCGTTGACGCTCGAGCCGGATCACGCAAATGCCACATTCAACCTGTCATTGTTGTTGCTCAGTCAGGGACGCTACGCCGAAGGGTGGCCCATGCACGAGGCCCGGCTCGATCCGCGCTTGCCAACTCAGGACACCTTTTTTCCGACGGTTGCGTTCCCGCAATGGCAAGGCGAATCGCTGCGAGGGAAGTCGATTGTCGTGCTCGTCGAGCAGGGCTTCGGCGATGGCATTCAGTTCAGTCGTTACTTCCCGCTCATCAGCAGGCGCGGCGCGGCCAGGCTCACGTTGGTCTGCGAACCGCCGCTCATGCGGCTGTTTCAGCAAATGGAAGGCGTTAGCGAATGCATCGATGTGAAGGCGTTTCATCGCCTGCCGCCTCAGGATTTCTGGTGCTTCTCGATGAGCCTGCCGCTTCGCTTCGAGACTACGCTCGACACCATACCGCGAGCCATGCCCTATCTGCGGCCGTTGGCGCAAGATGTGGAGCGGTGGCGACCTCGCTTGCCGGCCGGTAAGCCGAGAGTCGGCCTCGTGTGGGCCGGAGATCCTCGGCTCCACAATCCGCTTCTGACCGAAGTAGACCGGCGCCGTTCGATCGGTGCGCGGAGCTTTCTGCCGCTATTGAACATCGCGGGCATCGAGTTCGTGAGTCTGCAGAAAGGTGAGGCAAGTCGCGCGCAGCGGGCGGACTTGCCCGAGGACATGCGTCCATTCGACCCGATGACCAACGTCAACGATTTCGCCGATACGGCCGCGATCATTTCCCTCCTCGACCTCGTGATTGCTGTCGACACGTCTGTCGTGCATCTTGCGGGCGCGATGGGCAAGCCGGTGTGGATTTTGTCGCGCTTCGACGCTTGCTGGCGATGGCTGCGCGATTGCGATGACTCGCCGTGGTATCCGTCAGCGCGGCTCTTTCGGCAGAAGCGGCCCGGCGAATGGGACGAGGTGATCGAGCGCGTCGCGCAGGAACTGCGCGAGTGGGCTGGCGCGAGTCGTTAGGATCGCGTAGCAGGGGCACTGTTTTCCGTGCCCTTGACGTGTTCCTCCCAGGCGCTGCGTGCGCGTGCCACGAAGGAGTGCACCGCGTCGCCCAATTGCTGCACTGCTTCGGGCGGACTGTCGAGTTCGCCCATCATGCGGCGGAAATAGCGTGCCACGTGGCTATTCGGATGGTAGTGATTGCACACGTTCCTGGTACCGGTCAGTCGGATGCAGCCAAACAACACCATGATGGCCGACTGAAACGTGCCGTCCTCGCCGCCGTATTGACGGTACACGTCATCCTCGGGGAAGCCGCCCAAAGCGAGGAAGGTGGTCCGGCGTATGACGAGACTGCTGGTTATCATGTTGTTCATGATCTCGACATGGTGTGCGAAGCCGCGAAAGGCAAGAATGTCTGGCGGATATCCCTTGAACGTGACGTTGAGCCGCACGACGTGATGCTCCGGCGTGGTCCGTAGGGTGCTCACTGCGCGCGCAAGTCCGCCGGGCAAATACTCGTCATCGGCGTCGAGAAACGCGAGAAGCGGATGCGTCGCGTGTAGGGCGCCGAGATTGCGCGCGCGTGCAGCGCCACCGTTTGCCACGGTTCCCATGACTTTTACGCGGGGGTCAGTGAACGCGATGGTCCTCGCGACATCAAGTGAAGCGTCGTCCGAACCGTCATCGACGAGTATGACCTGAGCGACCTCCCGTTGGTCCAGGCAACTATTGATCGCGCGAGCGAGTGATGCGGCGGCGTTGAAGCACGGGATGACGACGGAAACTTCTGCGTTCGAAGGCATATTGCATGGCGATAGAGCTTGGTCGGGGCGCAATATCGCACATCCACGATGAGCTCTGTCTGGATTTCGACAGATTCTAACCATGAGCGCACGACATCGATGTTGGCGTCGTTGGGCGAAAGAAAAGAAAAAAAGGTTGCCAACTCGCGGAGTAGTCTGACAAAACGAATAAAAGATTGCTAACATTCAACCTACGTCGCTATATCGTTGCCAAGCCTTCCTAACTTTCGATGTCGGGTTCCTTCCGGCAGTGGAGTAGATGAAGCGGCGCGGCGAGCCAGCGCGATCAGAAGTTGAATTCATGTCAGAAGAGAACGAAAACAATATAACGGTCGAGCAGGACCCAGGACTTACCGCCCTCGTGGTAATCGCAAGATTTCACGGCATAGCCGTTGACGCTGTTCAGCTCAAGCATGCCGCTGGAGTAGGTTCGGAAGCGCTTTCCGAAAAAGGTCTGATTCGTTGCGCACGCAGCATCGGCCTTAAGGCGCGCGCTGTTTCTTTTCGTTCCGATTCGCTCATGATGGTGCCGCTGCCCGCGTTGTTCCTCGACAGGGATGGACGGCACTTCATCCTGGCAAAGACCGATGGCAAGACAGTTGTGATGCTGGAATCCGGCATGGCGGCGCCTGTCATTAAGCCTCTTGACGAGATCGTTCCGCGAAGCAGCGGGGCCATGCTGCTTTTTACCTCACGAGCATCGGTCGCCGGGGAGTTTGCGCGCTTTGACCTTTCGTGGTTCATTCCCGCGGTTATTCGCTATCGCCGGTTATTGCTGGAGGTGCTGGCCGTTTCTCTTGTGCTGCAATTTTTCGGCCTCGTCTCACCATTGATGTTCCAGGTGGTAATGGACAAGGTGCTCGTAAATCGAACGTATAGCACGCTAAACGTAGTCTGCGTCGCGCTTCTGGTGACTTCAGTGTTCGAAGTCCTGTTGACGGGTTTGCGCAACTACGTGTTCTCTCACACGACGAATCGTATGGACGTCGAACTAGGCGCGAAAATCTTTCGGCACCTCGTGTCATTGCCGCTCGGATACTTCGCAGCTAGACGTGTCGGTGAGACGGTTGCGCGAGTGCGGGAACTCGAGAGTATTCGCAATTTTCTGACCGGACAGGCGCTGACAGCCATCATCGACCTCGCGTTCTCGTTCGTATTTCTTGCCGTCATGTGCGTGTACAGCGTCTGGCTGACCTTGCTGGTCGTCGCTTCGTTGCCGATTTACGTTGCAATCTCCGCCGTACTTGTGCCTGCCTTCCGAGCAAGGCTTAACGAGAAGTTTGCTCGTGGCGCCGACAATCAGTCCTTTCTGGTCGAGTCGGTTTCCGGTGTCGAGACGATTAAGGCAATGGCGGTCGAACCGCAATTCATCCGGCGCTGGGAGTCGCAACTGGCGGCCTATGTCAGCGCTGGGTTCCGGGTGAGCAACCTTGGCAGTGTTGGCCAGCAACTGATCCAACTGGTCGGCAAAGTTGTCACCCTCGCGACGCTTTTCTTCGGGGCGCGATTTGTAATTGACGGCAGGATGAGCGTTGGTGGACTGATCGCCTTCAACATGATGGCTCAACGTGTCAGCGCACCGGTGACGCGACTTGCGCAACTCTGGCAGGATTTCCAGCAAGTAGGCATTTCGGTGAGCCGTCTGGGCGATATTCTCAACGCGCGCACCGAACTTCCACAGAGCCGGCAGGCCTTGCCACAGATCAAGGGCGACGTCGCCTTCGACAACGTTCGTTTCCGGTATCGACCTGACGGTGCACCCATTGTTGACGGCGTATCAGTTCAAATCTCGGCGGGAAGCGTGGTCGGAATCGTTGGGCGTTCGGGTTCCGGCAAAAGCACGCTAACTAAACTGCTGCAGCGACTGTATATCCCGGAGCAGGGGACCGTGCGCGTCGATGGCATCGATGTCGCTCTCGCCGATCCCGCCTGGCTTCGGCGGCAGATCGGCGTCGTACTTCAGGAGAACTTGTTGTTTAATCGTTCGGTGCGCGAGAACATTGCTCTGACCGATCCTGGCGCGCCGCTCGAAGCCGTCATTAGGGCAGCCCAACTTGCTGGCGCGCACGAGTTCGTCTGCGAGTTGCCGGAGGGCTACGACACCTTGGTGGGTGAGCACGGCAACGGCCTATCAGGCGGGCAGCGGCAACGGCTGGCGATTGCTCGCGCGCTGCTGACGAACCCGAAGATCTTGATCTTCGACGAAGCCACCAGTGCGCTCGACTTTGAAACGGAGCGGCTCATCCAGAACAACATGAAAGCCATGTGCGCTGGACGGACGGTAATCATCATCGCGCACCGGCTGACTGCCGTTCGCCATTCGGACTACATTCTTGCCATGGATCGCGGGCGCATCGTCGAGCACGGTAGTCATGAGAACCTGCTTGAGCAGGGCGGTTACTACGCTCGTCTCGTCGCGCTGCAGGATGCCTGACATGCATTTCCTTCGTCTTCGAGCGATACGCGATCTCGCGAGTCACTACGCAGCGGTGTGGCGCGCCGTCTGGGCCGCGCGTAAGGAGTTGGACCGCCCCCCGCGTGCCGCCGAACATCTGGCTTTCCTGCCCGCTGAGCTTGAACTGCTTGAGACGCCGGTTCATCCGGCGCCGCGCTGGGCTATGCGAATCATGATACTGCTGGCTTTGTCTGCCCTCGTGATTGGAGTTGCGGGCCGGCTGGATATCGTTGTGACGGCCAACGGCCGGCTGGTTCCAGATGCACGCGTTAAGGTAGTCCAGCCCGCGCTAACCGGCGTGGTACGGGAGATTTTCGTGCGCGATGGGCAACGTGTCGCCGCCGGCGAGCTTCTGATGAAGCTCGATACAACGCAGGCTGCCGCGGACTCCGACAAGGCGGCAACGATGCTCCTCAACGCGCGACTCGGCGCGGCGCGTGCGAATGCGCTGCTGGTCGCCCAGCAGGAGGATCGTGCGCCGGTCGTATTGCCCGTGATTGGCGCGCCCGCAGCGCGAATGCAAGACGCACAACGCTTCGCAGAAGGCGCTTGGCTTGAATTTCGCGATCGCTACGAGGGCGCTCAGGCGGAATTGCTGAAGCGGCAGGCCGAACTGGAAAGCACCCGGGCACAGGTCGCAAAGCTCGCCGCTACCGCACCGCTGGCGCGGCAGCAGGCGGAAGCCTACGGCGCTCTCGTAGCGGACAAATATGTCGCGCGGAACGACTTTTTGGACAAGCAGCAAGACGCAATCGCCAAGGAACATGAGCTGACGGCGCAGCGTAGCCACGTCCGAGAACTGTCGGCAGCGATCGGCGTGCAGCGTGCCGAAGTTGCAGCGACTGTGTCCAAGTTCCGCCGAGACCAGCTTGATGAGTTGGAGAGGCGAACTCAAGAGATCGCCGCGAGCCGAGATGAGCAGACCAAGGCAAACACACGGCAGGCTCTTCTGAGCCTAACGGCATCCGTTGCTGGAACGGTTCAGCAACTCGCGGTGCACACGGTCGGAGGCGTGGTGACGACCGCGCAGTCGCTCATGGAAATCGTGCCCGATGACGCGCTGAGAGTCGAAGCGCAACTGCAGAACAAGGATATTGGGTTTGTCGAAGTCGGTCAGAAGGTGGCGGTGAAGGTGGAGGCGTTTCCTTATACACGCTATGGGTATCTGACTGGCACGGTCGATGAGATCTCCAACAACGCGGTCCAGGATAAGAGACTGGGCCTGACGTTCCCCGTTCGGATCCGCCTTGACGCCAACCGCATCAAGGTGGATCAACGTTGGATCGCGCTGACGCCGGGTATGGCGATCACGGCCGACATTCGAACAGGCCGCCGTCGCGTCATTGAGTATTTCCTCGACCCGCTCATGCAGAACGCCGTGGAGAGCATGCATGAACGCTAGACGTTTAAGATGGATGGTCGTTGTGGCCATGGCTGCTACGACAGCCATGCCGATCGCTCATGCCTTCGACATGTTGCAAGTGCAACGGGACATCTCCGCGACGGCTGTCGGGCCGATGCTAACGTCCGGTGGCAACTGTCAGTTCGCAACGCCCGGCCGGCCGTTGCAACTGTCGGAGGTGGTGGAGCGAGCACTGTGCGACAGTCCGCAAACTCGTGCGGCATGGGCGGATGTCAAGGCGCGGACCGCCGGAGTCGGCATTGCGCGAGCCGCCTACCTGCCGAAGGTATCGATCGACGCGCAAGGCGTGCGGCAGAGTTCAGCAATCGACGTGCATGGTCAGCCGTCGCTCGGGACCAACTATACGGCTAACGTGCATTCGGAAGGCCTGTCGCTGAGCTGGGTCCTGCTCGACTTCGGCGATCGGTCTGCCGCGCTGAAAAACGCGCAGACGATGCTTGAAGCGGCTCGCTACACGCAAGCTGCCACGTTGCAGACGGTGTCGGCGGAGGCAGCAAAACGCTACTACACCGCACAGGCCGCGAAGGGCGCACTCGACGCTGCGCGCGAGATCGAGCGCATGACTCGCCGAAGCATGATCGCCGCACAAGCGAAAGTTGACAGCGGCGTGGCTCCCATCACAGATGCGCTTCAGGCGCAGACGCAGCATGAACAGGCGGCGTTCAGCCTGGCGAAGGCCCAAGGAGATGCGCATGTGGCACTGGGCGAACTCAGTTCGGCAATGGGACTGGCTCCCGATACGCCGCTGGAGGTGCCACCGGTAAGCGAAAGCGCTTCGCCCCTGAACACGTTCGGCGAGTCGGTGTCAGAGCTAATCAGGGAAGTTCGAGACGCTCATCCCGCCGTGCGCGCTGCTGAGGCGCAATACGAAGCTGCTCTAGCGAAGGTCACGCAATCTAAAGCGCAAGGGCTTCCCAACGTCAGCCTGGTTGCAAAGTACACACTGAACAATCAGCCGCAGGGCGCGGGACTGGGCCTGCCGACCTACCCTTCCACGGGCCGCGAGGCATACCTCGGCGTTCAGATCAGCATCCCCCTGTTCGAAGGGTTCGGGCGTGGCTATCAGATCGATCAGGCTCAGGCACAGGCCGAACGTGACTGGTACGCCCTTGAGGATGTGCGGCGCCGCGCGATGCTCGATGTTTGGAACAGCTATTACGCGCTGGGCACGGCGACCGAGAATGTTGGGAACAGCACGAGCCTGTTGTCGATCTCGCAACGTGCGTTTGACGCGGCACTGCGGCGCTATGAGAGCGGCGTTGGAAGCATTCTGGAACTGATGAACACGCAAAGCGCGCTGGCAATCGCAACGCAGCGACGTGTTCAGGCTCTGGCGGACTGGGGCGGTGCGAGGTTTGATCTCGCGGCTAAGCTCGGTCAGCTAGATGTTGGAAACTCAGGTTAGAAGAACATCTTCGGCCAGACAAGCGGTTTGGGTCACGGGCTCCTTTCGTGGCTCCAAATATAACCGTGAAGGATACTTCCAGATCGGAAATGAAACTCTTCCATATTTAGGAATACGTATGAACCAAGAAGCGAACTATGTCGTTACCCCGACGGTGCCCGGCAGTATGGTGTCCATTACGACGGACAATGCCGCGTTTGACGTTGAGAGCGACGCTTCGTTCAACCTTACCGGCTCATCTAACGAGATTGTCGTCGAGAATTCGAGGGAGGTCGGCATCGGTGCCGCAGTAATCGTTTCAGGAGACGGGAACACGGTGGTTGCTGCTGCCGATTCTTCACGGACCGACTTCGACGTCACCGGCAACCGGAACACCGTCACGGTTAACGACCATTCATACGTTACCGTTTCCGGTTCATGGAACACCGTAAATACCTTGGGCGCGCAAACGGCGGTTGACATCCTCAACTACACGACGGTGAACGCTGCTGATTGGGGCGACATTATCAACGTCGGCGGGACCGGAAACACTATCAACGCGAACCAAAGCTCGATCAGAATGTGGCACACCGGTTCAAACGACGTGAACGGTGATAATGACACAATCGACGTTGATTATTGGGCCGGCAATGACCCTTCGGCGCTGCAAGAATTCAAAGTTACTGGTTCTGGCAATGCGATAAATATTGACGATCGATGCGCACAGACTCTTGTTTCAACCGCGACCGATACAATCAGCACGCGAAGCGACGGCTCAATTGTCGTCACGGGTGGCTTCAATCCCGGCGCGATAACCGTGACGGGCGGTAAGGCGACTCTCCAGCTTGGAGATGGAAATGTGGTCAATCTTTCTAATGTCTATTCGGGACAGACGTTTGAATACGTCGACGCAACCGGGGCCGCAACGTCGACTATGCTGATGGATACTAACCTTCTGCATTTGGGCGGAAGTCTTTATCAAGTGTTGGGTTCTGCCAGCGCCAGGTTGAGTAACACCACCTTCGTGGCGTCTACTCCGCAACAGTTTTCCCTCAAAGGCAATTTGGATCAGGTCGTGTTGTCCGATGGCTCAACTATCAGCTTAGAGGGCGACGGTGATACAGTGGTTGGCACAAATGCTAGTCGCACGAACGTTACACTTCTGAACGGTACCAACAACGTGATCGCTGTCGGTGCAAACAGTACGGTGACCGACAGTGCGGTTGGAACGTCAGTCACTGTTGGCGCGAACAGCGTCGTTGTCATGTATGACAGTACTGATTCAACCGTGACTGCGACGCAAGGCGGTACATACATAGGCGCAGGCGTCCGCACCACGATCAATGCAAACAACGACACGATCTTCTCAACCAACGCAGGGGTCAAGATCAGCGGCAACGGCAATCAGATCCAGTTGGCGGCGCAGGGATATAGTTCGGGAGCAGTCAACGTTCGAACCAGCACTCCAACAGTCGATCTGACCGGTTCCAATAATTCGATTGCGATTAATGCAAGTTTCGATGCGGCGGATGCGACGGCGCAAAGCGCGGTCTCCACGTCGAAGGACTCTCTTAGTATTGCCGGAAACGGGTCGATTATCATTGCTGGTAGCGTCAACCCGGCTGTGACTCTCACGGGTGGAATCGCTACCGTGCAACTCGGAGACGGGAACACCGTCACTACATCGAACGTGTACTCCGGGGCGACGCTCGACTATATCGATGGGAATGGCACTAAGACGACCTCTACGCTCATGGATTCGAATTTATTGCATTTGGGGGGGAGCTTGTACCAGCTTTTCGGCGACGCTAATGCAAAGATGGACAATTCGATCTTTGCCTTCGCCGGCGACAACCTCTCCATGCACGCAAGCGGAAGCAACGATCAGTTCGTCTTGACAAGTGGGAGCGGCCTTCAGTTCTCGGGCAACTCTGACACGGTCATAGGCACAAACGCCAGCGGCGCATATGTTCAACTGAATGGCGCGAATAATTTGGTTTCGGTAGGAGCAAATTCGAACATTAACGACTTCGGTTCCGGAGACACGCTCACGGTAGGCGCAAACAGTTGGGTGGCTGCAGTCGCCGCGAACACGACCGTGAATGCTACTCAGGGAGGGGCGGGTATTTCTATCTCTGGCAGCGGTTCGGCGAAAATCAACGCGAACAACGGCGAACTCTATCTTATGGGAGGAAACACAGTTTCCGTACAAGGCAATGGCAACGTGATCGATGTCTGGGGCCCAGGCGAAACGGTCACGGTACAAGGCTCGGGCAACTCGCTGTTGATGGACTCCACTTCGCAGACTGTGCTGACCTCGAGCAGTTCGCTCTCGCGTGGCGACGACGGAACGATCATTGTGACCGGCAGCGTCGATCCAGGCACCGTTACGCTGACTTCCGGAACGGCAACGGTGAACCTTGGCAACGGAAACGTCGCAACACTGAGTGGGGTAAGTTCAGGAGCGAAGGTTGAGTATATCGATGCTTCTGGCGTAGCTACCTGGTCTGCTCTGCAAGACACTTCGCTGGTCTCAGGCTCCTTCACTTCCGCGCACACGCTAGCGAATCAGCTCGTCGCCGCCATGGCTTCGTACACAAATGCTGATTCCGGTGCTGCATCGTTCGTGGCGCAGCAGGCAACCAATGACTCGCAGCATATGCTTGCAGCGTCGCTTCATTAAGCCGTTGGTTTGAATGTTCCGAGAGGTGGGCCGCTGTGTGCGCTCCTGTCTCTCGGAGCCGTCAGAGTGCGACTCTGCGCGAGGCAGGGAAGCACTCGGCGATAAACGCTACCTTCATCGCAGCGACGACGCGCCGACCGCCGCACAGAGGCGGTGACCCGCTATTTCCTCTTCTCCGGCGCAAACGCAAACCCAACCGCGAGCAACAACAACGACACGACAATCACCGTCGCATTGCCGCTCGTCACATACGGCGTGCGCCCCGACGTGCCTTGCACGCGCGCTTCGAGCACGCCGGTGGTGAACGTCGGCAGTCGCGAGACGACATCGCCGTTGGCCGCGATCACCGCGGTCATGCCCGTGTTGGTCGCGCGCAGCGTCGGCCGGCCGGTTTCCATCGAACGCATGCGCGCAATCTGCAAGTGCTGGTCGAGCGCGATGGTGTTGCCGAACCACGCGAGATTCGTCGAGTTGACGAGAATGCCCGCAGGCGTTTCCTGTTCGCGCAGCGTCCGCGCGATCTCTTCGCCGAAAATGTCCTCGTAGCAGATATCGACGGCGACCGGCTGGTTGTGCACGAAAAACGCCCTTTGCACCAGCGGGCCGCGCGCGAGATCGCCGAGCGGAATGCCCATCAGGTTCACGAACCAGTGAAAGCCGAGCGGCACGAATTCGCCGAACGGCACGAGATGATGCTTGTCGTAACGGTAGACGTCGTTCACGCCCGGCGTGATGCCAAAGAGACTGTTCGTGAAATCGGTCGGGCGGCCGTCGGGCTGAAGCGTGACGCCGATCGCACCGAAGAGAATCGATGAGTTCGTGCGGTCCGCGAAACTGCGGATCGCGCTCGCGAACGCCGGCGGCACCTGAACGGCCAGCACGGGCAGCGCGGTCTCCGGCGTGACGATCAGATCGGCCGGTTTCTCGGTGATGAGCCGCTTGTACAGCGCGAGCGATTCGTCGACGCCTGCCTGTTCGAACTTCATTTCCTGTTTCACGTTGCCTTGTAGCAGGCGCACGGTGAGCGGGGCGTTCGCAGGCGTCGTCCATTGCACGAGCGAGAGCAACATGCCGGCGATGATCAACGCACATGCCGTCAGTGCCGGCGCCAGCGCGCGCTGCCGCATAATGCGCAACGCATACGCCGCCTGCACGATGCACGCAGCCACGAGCGCGAGCACCCACGCGACGCCGTACACGCCCGCGACCGCGCCGAATCCGGCGAGCGGGCCGTCCACTTGCGCATAGCCGCTCGCGAGCCACGGAAAGCCGGTGAACACGAGTCCGCGCAGCCATTCACCGAGCGCCCAGGCGCTCGCGAACGCGAACGCGCCGTGCCAGGTGGGCGCGTAGCGCGGCGATGCGTCGATTTCGCGGGCAGTGACGGCGTCTTCGTCGCCAAAGCGGGCGCGTCCCGCGACGAGCGACCAGACGAGGCTCGACAATGCCGGATACACCGCGAGGTACAGCGAGAACAGCGCGACAGCGGCGGCGGCGAGCGGCGCGGCCATGCCGCCGTAGTCGTGCATGCTGACGTACAGCCACCAGACGCCCGTGACGAAGTTGCCGAAGCCGAAGGCCCAGCCGGTCGCCGCCGCGCTCTTCCAGCCGTTCGTGCGCGAGAGCCACGAGTAGAAGCACGCGAAGATAGCGAGTTCGATCCAGCCGCCGTGCGGCGTCGGCGCGAAAGACAGCGTGTTCGCCGCGCCGAGCACGGCCGCGACGAGGTAATGCCAGAACGGCAGCGCACGCGGAGCCGCGGAAGCGGACGCGTCACGTTGACGCGAGAGGGAGCGAAACGATGAATCGGCCATGGATTGCGGGGTCGGCGGATGCGAAAGGGTAGTTCCGAAAGCTGTCGGCGGCGCCGCGCGAGAGAATGCCCGCGCTGACGCCCACGCGCCGCACGTCAGTCGCGCAGCTCGCTTTCGTCATCGCCCGCCTGACGTTGCTGCTGAGTGAGATTGGGCACGCGCCGCACGAGCAGCACGTGAATTTGACGGGCGTCGCCGCGAAGAATTTCGAACGCGAAATCGTCGATGCGTACCTTCTCGCCGCGATGCGGCACGCGCCCGAAGCGATGCGTGACGAGCCCGCCGATGGTGTCCACTTCGTCATCCGAAAAGTCGGTGCCGAATTCTTCGTTGAACTGCTGAATGCCCGTCAGCGCGCGCACGCGGAACTTGCCGTCCGGCGACGCGATGATGTTGCCGCTTTCCTCATCGAAGTCGTATTCGTCCTCGATGTCGCCGACGATCTGCTCCAGCACGTCCTCGATGGTAATGAGACCCGCGACGCCGCCGTATTCATCGACGACGATCGCAATATGATTGCGGTTCACGCGAAAGTCGTGCAGCAGCACGTTCAGACGCTTCGACTCGGGAATGAAGACGGCGGGGCGCAACATGCCGCGCACGTCGAATTCTTCTTCGGCGTAATAGCGCAGCAGGTCTTTCGCGAGCAGCACGCCGATGATGTTGTCGCGGTTGCCCTCGTACACCGGATAGCGCGAGTGCGCTTTTTCCAGCACGAACGGAATGAATTCGGCAGGCGTTTCCGCGATGTTGATGGCGTCCATCTGGGCGCGCGGAATCATGATGTCACGCGCGCAGAGGTCGGACACCTGAAAGACGCCTTCGATCATCGAAAGCGAATCGGCGTCGAGCAGGTTGCGCTCGTGCGCGTCCTGCAGCACTTCGAGAAGCTCGTCGCGCGACTCGGGTTCGTGCGAGATGAAATCGGTCAGACGCTCGAGCAGCGAGCGTTTTTCCTGCGGTTTGTCGGAGTGGCGTCGACTGGGATAGGGTTCGTTCATAGCGGAGCGCCCGGGATGGCCCGGGCGCAAATTATCGGAAACTTAAGCATACACCAAGGTAAAACGCGGGCTGCGTGGGGCGGCGCGCTCAGCGAAACGCTCCACGATGGTAGCCGACCGATGTGGAAAAAAGGTGTCAGGCGTGCGTCGTTAGCCGATCGGCCGATCCCCTTTTGAGGCAGCGAGAAGCTCACTGCGAGCCCTGGCAACGTCTGAGCAGCGCCTCCAGGGCCCGGTCCGGCATGCCGCTTTCGCGCAACGCCTTCACGGTTCGGCTCACGTAGTCGAGCGTGGTGCCGTATCGACCGCTCGCGCAGCCCAACACCGTGCGAATGACCGGGTCTGCCAGCTTTCCCGTGTACGACGTGGCATCGCGGCGCATGACGAACGCGAGCGCCGCAACGCGCCGTCCGTCGATGAGCGTGCACGGCAGCCATGCCGGCCGGTACGAAGCCATCGCCATTTCGCGTCGCCAGAGCACGTCGAGATGCGCGTCGGTGTCCGGGCCGCCGAGCCGGAACGCCATGCCGGTGCAGGAGCCGCCGCGATCGAGCGCCAGCACGAGACCGGGCTGCTCCGGCGTGCCGCGATTCACACGCGACCACAGATACAGCCCGCGATGGTAGCCGTGCACCTTGCCGCGCACGGCTTCGAGCGTCGGCAAACCGGGGTTCCAGATCAGCGAGCCGTAGCCGAAGAGCCAAAGATCGGACGTGCGGTCGCAGTGAGCCAGCGCCGCTTCGCGCGACGCGGCGAGCTCTTCATCGGTGAGAAGCGGCGTTTCGAGGAGCGTCGGCGGATAGTCCGGGCAAGGCCGCGGCGAATCGAGCGGCAAAGTCTCGGGAGCGGGAGCGGGCGTGGACCCGGGTGTCTTGTCGTTCACGGTGCGGGGGCAGCGGATCGGCGCAATGAAAGCCTTCGATCGGCAGAAGTCAGACCAATGGCACGTAAGGGTCGGAGAAGCCGAGCGACTGCATGATATCCGTCTCGATAGATTCCATCTCTTGCGCCTCGCTTTCGACCTCGTGATCGTAGCCCTGCGCATGCAGCGTGCCGTGCACGATCAGATGCGCGTAATGCGCGGCGAGCGGCTTGCCCTGCTCGGTGGCTTCGCGTTCGACCACCGGACAGCAGAGAATCAGATCGCCCGCGACGGGATCTTCTTCGGATTCGGCATACGCGAAAGTGAGCACGTTCGTCGCGTAATCCTTCTGCCGATACGTGCGATTCAGCATGCGGCCTTCTTCCTCGTCGACGAAACGGACTGTCAACTCGGCGTCGGCGAAAAGCGAAGCCTTGATCCAGCGGGCGACCGTCACGCGTGGCAGCATGGCCTTGTGCGACGGAAACGCCTTTGCAGCCGGGAACTGCAAGCTCAGCGTGAGACGGGGCATCATGCAGGCTTTTGCGACTGCTGCGCCGCACGCGCCGCTTCCGCGAGCGCGGCGTCCTTTTGCGACTGCGCGTCGTAAGCCTCGACGATGCGCGCGACGAGCGGATGCCGCACCACGTCCGCCGACGTGAAATGCGTGATAGCGATGCCGCGCACTTCCGACAGCACGTGCTGCGCTTCGATCAGCCCGCTCTTGTGGCCGCGCGGCAGATCGACCTGCGTGGTATCGCCCGTCACGACCGCCTTCGAGCCGAAACCGATACGCGTGAGGAACATCTTCATCTGCTCGGGCGTGGTGTTCTGCGCTTCGTCGAGAATGATGAACGCGTGGTTCAGCGTGCGGCCGCGCATGTACGCGAGCGGCGCGATTTCGATCATCTGGCGCTCGAACATCTTCGCGGTCTTGTCGAAGCCGAGCAGATCATAAAGCGCGTCGTAGAGCGGACGCAGATACGGATCGACTTTCTGCGCGAGATCGCCCGGCAGGAAGCCGAGCCGCTCGCCCGCTTCGACGGCCGGGCGCGTCAGCACGATGCGCTTGACCTGATCGCGCTCCAGCGCATCGACGGCGCAGGCGACCGCCAGATAGGTCTTGCCCGTGCCCGCCGGTCCGATGCCGAACGTCACGTCGTGCGCGACGATCTGCTTCAGATACTGGCGCTGCATGGGCGTTCGGCCACGCAGGTCGGCGCGGCGCGTGTAGAGCGTCGGGCCGTGGTCTTCGTCCTCGCCGAGATCCATCGTGGCGCTCGGCTCGTCGAACGGATGGTCCGGGTCGCCGCGAAAGCGCGGGTCGTTCTGCCCGTCGTCCTCGCCGTTCTTGCCGGCTTCTTTCGCAAGCCGCGCCGCATGGCTCGCTTCGACGAGCGCGAGCTGAATGTCGTCGACGGAAATCGGATCGCGGGCACGGTTGTAGAAGTTCTCGAGCGCCGCGAGCGCCACCTTGGCGCCCCGGCCGCGAATCGAAATCTTGTGCCCACGCCGCGACAGCGTCACGTCGAGCGCCTGTTCGATCTGCCTGAGATTTTCGTCGAGCGGGCCGCAGAGGTTCGCAAGCCGCGCATTGTCCTCGCGCGGAGCGGTGAATTCGAGATGCTGCTGGGGAGCGTTCTTCAAGGCGGGGTAGGGGTCCTGTCCGGTCTCGTAGGATTAATTGGCAAGCTCGGGGGCCGTTTCGGGTGCGAGCACGAGCGCGCCGCGCAGCGAATGCGGATACGCGTGGTTGATCTCGACGTCGATCATCTGGCCGATAAGCCGCGCATGCGAAGCGAGCGGCGCCGGAAAATTCACGACCCGATTGTTCGCCGTGCGTCCGGCGAGCTCGCGGGGATCCTTGCGCGACGGACCTTCCACCAAGATGCGCTGCACCGAGCCGACCATCGAATTGCTGATTCTCACGACGTTTTCCTCGATCGTCGCCTGCAAGTGCTGCAAGCGCCTGAGCTTGACCTCGCGGGGCGTGTCGTCGTGCAGGTTTGCAGCCGGCGTGCCCGGTCGCGGGCTGTAGATGAAGGAGAAACTCGTGTCGTAGCTCATTTCCTCGACGAGCGTCATCATCCTGGCGAAATCGTCCTCGGTTTCGCCGGGGAAGCCGACGATGAAGTCCGTCGACACCGACAAATCCGGACGAATTGCCCGCAGGCGACGAATCACCGACTTGTATTCGAGCACGGTGTAGCCGCGCTTCATCGCCATCAGAATGCGGTCGGAGCCGTGCTGCACCGGCAAATGCAGGTGCGAGACGAGCTTCGGCACCTTCGCGTACGTGTCGATGAGGCGCTGCGTGAATTCTTTCGGATGCGAAGTGGTGTAACGAATGCGTTCGATGCCCGGCACTTCCGCGACGTACTCGATCAGCGTGGCAAAGTCCGCGGTCTCGTGTGCCCCGGCCGTGAGCGCGCCCCGGTATGCGTTCACGTTCTGGCCGAGCAGCGTGACTTCGCGCACGCCCTGATCGGCGAGACCGGCAATTTCGGTCAGCACGTCGTCGAGCGGGCGCGAGACTTCCTCGCCACGCGTGTAAGGCACGACGCAATAACTGCAGTATTTGCTGCACCCTTCCATGATCGAGACGAAGGCGCTCGGGCCCTCGACCCGCGCCGGCGGCAGGTGATCGAATTTCTCGATTTCCGGGAAGCTGATATCGACCTGCGCGCGGCCTGTGGCGCGGCGCTTGTCGATCATGGCCGGCAACCGATGCAGCGTCTGCGGGCCGAACACGATATCGACGTACGGCGCACGCGCGACGATCGACGCGCCTTCCTGACTCGCGACGCAACCGCCGACGCCAATGAGCAGATACGGGTTTGCTTCCTTCAGTTCGCGCACGCGGCCCAGGTCGGAGAACACCTTCTCTTGTGCTTTTTCGCGCACGGAGCACGTATTGAACAGAATGACGTCTGCGTCTTCGGGTGTGTCGGTCTTGACGAGTCCTTCAGCAGCACCGAGCACGTCGACCATCTTGTCGGAGTCGTACTCGTTCATCTGGCAGCCGAAGGTCTTTACGTAAACTTTCTTGGTCATGAATGGTCGCCGGTCGCAGTGGTTAACCTGGGGGCGTAGAGAGAATGGAAGGAATTCAGCGGTTTTGCGTGATTCTGCGCCGCTTTCGCTTGTGTTTAACTGCACATTATAGCGCGCGGCGCTTTCCGACGCTCGCGGCCGGCGGCGGCCGAAGCCGGCGGTCGCACGAACGTTAATATGGCCGCGCAGGCCCCTGCGATCCGTCGCGGTGAGGGTCATGACGCATCCGCCCACGCTTTGGCCGCGGTGACTGCTCGTTGCCAGCCAGCGAGATACGGCTCGACTTCCGATGCTGGCATGGACGGCGTAAAACGCCGGTCTAGCTGCCATTGCGCTTTGAGTTCTCCGATATTCTTCCAATATCCCACCGCCAGCCCCGCGAGATACGCGGCCCCGAGCGCAGTGGTTTCCGCGACGCGCGGGCGCACCGTGTCCACGCCGAGCAAGTCGGCCTGAAACTGCATCAGCAAGTCGTTGGAGCAGGCGCCGCCATCCACACGCAATTGCGCGATGGGCATGCCCGAGTCGGCTTCCATCGCCCGCAAGACATCGAGCGATTGATAAGCGATCGAATCCAGCGCCGCCCGCGCGATGTGGCTCGACGTCGTTCCCCGCGTGACCCCGAACAGCGTTCCGCGCGCGCGGGCGTTCCAGTGCGGCGCGCCGAGTCCGGCGAACGCGGGCACGAGATAGACGCCGTCGCTGTCAGGCACGGCGCGCGCGAGCGCCTCGACCTCGCTTGCGCGGCGGATCAGCCCGAGCCCGTCGCGCAGCCATTGCACGACCGCGCCCGCAATAAAAATGCTGCCTTCCAGCGCATAGTCGACGCGGTCCCCAATATGCCAGGCAATGGTCGTCACGAGATTGTTGCGTGACTCGATCGGCTTGTCGCCCGTGTTCATCACGAGGAAGCAGCCCGTGCCGTACGTGTTCTTCACCATGCCGCGTTCCGTGCACATCTGCCCGAAGAGCGCGGCGTGCTGGTCTCCCGCGATCGACGCGATCGGTATTTCGGCGGCAAGCAGGCTGCCGTGCGTGCGTCCGTAAACTTCCGACGACGCGCGCACTTCGGGAAGCATGCTGCGCGGAATGCCGAAGGCGTCGAGCAACTCGTCGTCCCAGCGGCGCGCGTGGATATCGAAGAGCATGGTGCGCGACGCATTCGTGATATCCGTGATGTGCAGGCCCCGGCGCGTGAAGTTCCAGACGAGCCAGCTATCGACGGTGCCGAATGCAAGCCGTCCCTGCTTTGCCTTGTCCCGCGCGCCTTCGACGTTATCGAGAATCCAGCGGATTTTCGTCGCAGAGAAATAGGCGTCGATCGGCAGGCCGGTCTTCGCGCGGACCATTGGCTCCAGACCGCGCGCCTTGAGTTCGTCGCACAGTGGGGCCGTGCGACGGTCCTGCCAGACGATCGCGTTGTACACCGGTCTGCCGGTCTCGCGATCCCACACGATGGTCGTTTCCCGCTGGTTCGTGATGCCTACCGCGGCGATCGACGACGCGCTCAGTCCGGCTCGCGTGACGGCTTCAGCCGCGACGCCCGCCTGCGTCGACCAGATCTCCTGGGGATCGTGCTCGACCCAGCCCGCACGCGGATAAATTTGCTGGAACTCCTTCTGGGCGACGGACACGACATTCCCGCTCCTGTCGAACAGCATGGCGCGCGAACTCGTCGTGCCCTGATCGAGCGCAAGGACGATTTGATCCTGCATGGTCATCTCCGAGGTTGAGCGGGCATCGGCCGTACGAGGTCCGCATGCGCAATCTATCGGACGCGGGGCGCGCGGACAACCTGGCCTAATGGCATAGGCAAAATGGACGTTTTCGGCTCGCCGTGATTCGGCCTATGCCATCTGGCCGAGTGGCACGAAGGCGGCGATCGTCCGATACTGGCGGCTCAAACGAGCGAAGGGTGAGTGCGATGCGAAAGTGGATCGTGGCAAGCGCGTGTGCGGCAGCCGCATTGGGCGCGTGCGTGACGACGCCAAGTCTGGACGGTTCGTCCGGCGCGCCGTCGTTTGGGGCGCTGCAGGAGATGTGCGGAACGGCGTCGGCGGATTGGGGAGCCGACGCGCAGTCCGTGTATTCGGCTTTCTTCGACGCGTATGTCGCCCAGCGGCGCGGCGGCTTGTCGAAGGAACGCTTCTGCGCGTTTCAGGCGGGCATTGCGGAACGGTATCGCGCGTACGTGGCGAATCCCGGTCCCGCAGCGCGAAGCGCATGGGCGAACTTTCTGCTGGATCAGCGCGCTCAGGCGCTCAGTTGGCGCGCGGCCGTCGATCCGACATTGCGCTCCGGATAGGAGCTTGGGAGGGATGGGACGCAGCGGACCGCCACGTCCCGTGCGCTGCTACGAGAACCGCCGGAAGGCCTTGATGGTGGAATCGCCGGTTGCGGTGAGCCGCCATTGTTGTCGTCCGGAGGCGAGTCGTTCCAGCTGGACGAGTTGGCGTTCGAGCAGAGCGTCGAGTTCTTCGCGCTCCATATCGACTTGATGGGGCGCTTCCTGAACCAAAAGCAGCGTGGCAAATTCGTGCGGACTCAGCATCGTGTTCTCCATGACGACCGAAACGCATGGCGGCCAGCGGCGACCGGCCGGCTCCTCGTTTTCGAAACGTTGTGCGGGAAAACTGCAAACCGCCGGGCAGCCCGTTGTCTTTGGTATCGGGTGCCGGGAATTGGGATTGTAGGCAAGCGTCTGAGGAGTGCCAATCATACCGTCGAAAATTTTGGCTTTGACTTTTTGAGCTCGCCGAAGCGGTTCGCCGGAGCCGGCTGTTTGGAGAAACTACGTGAGCATCACGCCGCACTGCACACAAGAGAGGTCGTGCCTCGACTGATGCCGACGTTTCATTAATCTATACGATAAATGAATTTGTTCAGGCTTACGGCGGCAATGCAATATGCTTCTTTTGCCGCATCAATCAATTGGCTCGCCTGCGCTCGGACCGCATAGGTCGCTCGTCACTCGGACTTCATTCATGAACCGCTTCAATTGGCAGAATCCTTACCCCACGCCGCGCCTTCCGGTTTTTGCGCGGAACATCGTGTCGACATCGCATCCGCTGGCCGCGCAGGCCGGTCTGCGCATGCTGTGGAAAGGCGGCAATGCCGTCGACGCAGCCATTGCGGCAGCGGCGGCCATTACCATCGTCGAACCGGTGTCGAACGGTCTGGGCGGCGATGCTTTCGCGCTCGTGTGGGACGGCAGCAAGCTGCACGGACTCAATGCGTCGGGCGTGGCGCCGGCGGCGTGGAACGTCGACTATTTCCGTCGCAAACTCGGCGAAGAAAACGGCTTGGCACGCCAGCCCAAGCGCGGCTGGGACACGGTCACGGTGCCGGGCGTCATCGCTGGGTGGGAAGCGTTGCATGCGAAGTTTGGATCTCTGCCGTTCGGCGATCTGATGGAGCCAGCCATCGAAATCGCGGAGCGCGGGCACGCGGTGGCGAGTATCGTCGCTTACAAGTGGGCGGCAGCGGTGCCGGAAATGAAAGATCAGCCCGGTTTCGCCGACGTGTTCATGCCGCACGGCCGCGCGCCCGAGGTGAGCGAACTCGTGCGGATGCCCGGCCACGCGAAGACCTTGCGTGCGCTCGCTGAGAACGGGCCGCGCGCCTTCTACGAAGGCGAGATCGCGGAATGCATTGCGGCGTTCGCTCGCGAGGGCGGCGGCGCGATCACGCTGGACGACCTGCGCAACTATCGCGCGGACTGGGTCGAACCGATCAGCAAGGACTATCGCGGGTACACGGTCCATGAGATTCCGCCGAATGGGCAGGGTATCGCGGCGCTCATCGCGCTGGGCATTCTCGACAAGTTCGATGTCCGTGCGCTGACGGTCGATCGCATCGAGTCGCAGCATCTGCAAATCGAAGCCATGAAGCTCGCGTTCGCGGACGTGTATCGCTATGTCGCCGATCCGCGCTCGATGGATGTCACGCCCGAGCAGATGCTCGACGACGCGTACCTGACCGAGCGCGCGAAGCTGATCGACCCGAGGCGAGCCACGCAGTTCGACTTCGGCATGCCGAAGGCGGGCGGCACCATCTATATGTCCGTGGCGGACGAGCGCGGCATGATGGTCAGCTTCATCCAGTCGAACTACATGGGCTTCGGCTCGGGGGTGGTCGTGCCGAATTCCGGTATCGCGCTGCAAAACCGCGGCTGCGGTTTCTCGATGGACCCGAAATCCGTCAATGTCGTCGAGGGCGGCAAGCGCCCGTTCCATACAATCATTCCCGCGTTCGTCACGCAGGAAATCGATGGCCGCCGTGACGCCGTGATGAGCTTCGGCGTGATGGGCGGCGACATGCAGCCGCAAGGGCATTTGCAATCGATCGTGCGAATGATGGACTACGGCCAGCAGCCGCAAGCCGCTTGCGACGCGCCGCGCTGGAAGGTCAACCGCGACTTCACCATCGACATCGAAGCGACGCTCGACCTCGAGACGGCTCGCGCGCTGGAAGGCCTCGGCCATACCATCAAGTCCATCGACGATCCGTACATGGACTTCGGTTCGGGGCAGTACATCTGGAAGCTGGATCGCGACGATCCGGACCGCGGTTACGTCGCAGCCAGCGACAGCCGCCGCGACGGCCTCGCCGCCGGCTTCTAGAACGCGGCTGCCTGCGTTCGCGCGCAGGCGTCCGCTCCTTTCGTGGGTTTTTGCCATTCGCACTGCCCGAGCGCGGCGCGAATGGCGGCGCACGCCCGCGCATTGCTGCACCCGGCCAAGCACGAGATGACCCATCAGGGAGAAATCATGAACGAACGGGTGCACGAAGCGCCGGTTTCCGGCAACGCTGCCACGGCCCACGCCACTGGCGTTTCACATCCGCCGTCGGGCACGCTGTCGAAGGCGATGGTCCGCCGCATCGTATTTTCGTCGTCCGTCGGCAATGCGCTCGAGTGGTTCGATTTCCTGGTCTACGGCTACTTCGCGGCGATCATCGCGAAGGCATTCTTTCCATCGCATGACGAATGGCTCTCGACGATGCTTGCCATCGGCACGTTCGGCCTTTCCTTCTTGATGCGTCCGTTGGGCGCGATCGTGCTCGGCATCTACGCCGACCGCAACGGCCGCAAGGCCGCGCTGACGTTCGCCATTCTGCTCATGATGATCGGCACGTTCACCATGGCGGTCATGCCGTCGTATCAGCACATCGGCGTCGCCGCGCCGCTCCTGATTCTGCTCGCCCGGCTGATTCAAGGGTTCGCGGTCGGTGGCGAATTCGGCAGCGCGACGGCGTTCATGGTCGAGCACAGTTCAGCGCGGCGCGGCTATTACGCGAGCTGGCAATTCGCGAGTCAAGGGCTCGCCGCGATCATGGCCGCCGCGTTCGGCTCGGTCCTGACCGCGTGGCTGCCGCAGCCGCAACTCGAGTCGTGGGGCTGGCGCATTCCGTTCGTCTTTGGTCTCTTGATCGGGCCGGTCGGCTATTACATTCGCTCGCACCTCGACGAAACGCCCGAGTTTCTCGCCGCGCGTCCCGCTCGCACCGACGCGCGCGCGCCCGGCGTCTCGTTCGCGAATCAGTGGATCAACTTGTTGCTGGCGGTCGGGATCGTCGCGCAATCGACGGTCGGCGTGTACGTGCTCCAACTCTACATGCCGATGTACGCGGTCAAGCAATTGCACCTGCCCGCCACGGCGTCGTTCGCGGTGGTGGTGCTGAACGGCGGCTTGCAGTTCATCTTCTCGCCGATCATGGGCGCGCTGTCGGACCGGCTCGGACGCATTCGCATCATGCTCGCGACGTCCATCATCATGGGTGTCGCCATTTATCCAATGTTCGCGTGGCTTCAGGCATCGCCGACGGTGCTTTCGCTCGTCGTGCTCCAGTCGGCGGCAGGCATTCTGAAAGCCGCGTATTCCGGTCCGATGCCCGCGCTGATGTCCGAGATTTTTCCGACGCGCGTGCGCTCGACCGGGTTGTCCATCGGCTATGCGCTGGGCGTGACGCTCTTCGGCGGATTCGCGCCAACTATCGTCGAGGCGTTCATCCACGTCACCGGCGACAAACTCGCGCCGAGCTATTACGTGCTGCTCGCGGCGATTCTGTCGGGCGTTTCGCTGGCGATCGTCGCGTGGCGCATGCGGGGCGGCGCGCGGCAGGCTGCATGACGGCGTCTTTTCCGACGCTGACTCGCGTGTGCAAGGCGTTCGGCACGCTTCCTGCTCTATGCTGCCCCACCGATGCCAAGGCAGCGAGACGTAGAAAATTGACGCACGGCAAGGCGCGCACGGAACCGCATCGCGCGGCGCAAGTCTGTCCCCATGTCTGCAAACTCGTTGCAGGACGGCTAAGATGAAAGAGCACTAGCCGCTAACACTTTGATTTGAAGACGCTGGGACGACGCTCGCAGCGTCGTACGAACCTCGACCGTCTTTTTTGGCCGGTGGCGCGTTCAGTTCAGCCAAGGAGCGCGATACATGCATACAGATAGCACCCACGTCATGCCGTGGCGCATCGAAGATATCGATCTGAATCGGATCGACCGACAGAAGGCGGCATCCAACGAACATCTTCTTTTGTTGCTCTGTGCCTGCTCGTTTATCGAGAGCGGCACGGATCTCTACACGAGCAACCTCAGCACGTACTTTCGCGACGATCCCGAAATCGCGGCGTGGCTCAACAACGAGTGGGAGCCCGAGGAGATGCAGCATGGCCGCGCGCTGAAGACCTACATCAACCACGTCTGGCCGGAGTTCGACTGGGACACGGCGTTCAAGAACTTCTTCGCCGAATATTCGCTGACGTGTTCTTACGAGCAGTTCGAGAAAAAGCGCGCGCTGGAGATGGTGGCGCGCTGTGTCATCGAGACGGGGACGGCCACGCTGTATCGGGCCATCAACGAATGCTCCGACGAGCCGGTGCTCAAGGAGATCACGGACAACATCCGCATCGACGAAGTGCGCCACTACAAGCATTTTTTCCGCTTCTTCAAGAAGTGGAACAAGATCGAAGGGAACGGGCGCCTCGCCGTGCTCGGCGCGCTCGTGCGGCGCGTGGCGGAGCTGAAAAGCGAGGATTCCGAGATCGCACTGCGGCACGTCTTCGCCATTCGCTACCCCGAGCGCGCGAAAGATTCGACCTATAACCGCGAGCTTTTTGCGCGGGTCAATGCGTTGGTCCGGAGAAATCTGTCGGCCGATCAGTGCATCAAGATGCTTCTGAAGCCGCTCGACCTTCCCGCGCGTATTCAACCGGGCGTTCACTATCCGCTCGCGAAAATCACGCAGTTCTTCTTCCGCTAAGGCTCGTCGCGTGAAGCGGCGCCATGCCGTTTCACGCGACGAAGCACACGTTCCCATGACCGATTCCGCCGCAGGCAAGACGTCGCTGTCTTCGCAAACCGTCTTCGACGAATGGCCTTCCGATTTGCGCGCGCTCTTCGACGGTACGCTGACGGGCGCGCCGAGCGGATTCACGGCGTCGCTGTCGGCCGTCGATGACAGCGGGCGAATCCGAACCGCGCTCCTCAGCGCCGGCGAACTGCTCGCGCCCGACGCGCGTACGTTGTGTTTTGCGCTATGGCCGTCGTCGCGGACGGCACGGGCCATCGCATCGGGCGCGAGCGCGAAGCTCGCTTTCGTGTTCGACGAGGCGTTCCATCAAGTGCAGATCGACGCGCGCCGTGTCGCGCTCGACGACGTGCCGCTGGCGTGCTTCGTCGGGACCATCGAGAGCGGGGAGATTCAGCGCGTGCCGTATGCGCGGCTGACAGGCGGCATCACGTTCGAACTGACGGACACCGAGCAAGTGCTCGCGCGCTGGCGCGAGCAACTGGACTGGCTGAAGCAAGCGGCGAGCGCCGCTGCCTGATTCTTCTTTCGCGAGCCGCTCCCGTTGGCGGCCCGCTTTCACTCCGACACAAAGGACGATGAACGCGACGCTCAGCGCCCGCGTCCGCCCGTGCGGATGCCGTCGCGGCGCACGCCGCCGTTGTCGCTGCGCGACTTCCCGCCGAGCAGCGCGCCGGGGTTGCCGGCCTTGGCGCGCGGCGCCGGCGCGTGACCCGGCGCATGCGCGGCTTCCGGACGGCGAGGCGCTGGCTTCACGCCCGCGTTTGCGCCGCCATTCGCTTTGACCGCAGCCGGCTTTGCGCCGCGGCCGTCGCGCTGCGCCTGAGCTCCGCTTCCCGCTTTCGGCGCACGCCCCTGATTCTGCGACTCGCCATGCGGGCGACCGCCTTCGCGCGGACCGCCGCGTCCCTGGCTGCGGCGTTGAATCGGCTCGGGCTTCGCGTTCGGGTCCGGTTCGAAGCCGGCAATCACTTCCTGCGGAATCGGCCGCTTGATGAGGCGCTCGATGTCCTTCAGCAATTGCAGTTCGTCCACGCAGACGAGCGATACCGCTTCGCCGTCCGCGCCCGCGCGCCCCGTGCGGCCGATACGGTGCACGTAATCTTCCGGCACGTTCGGCAGATCGAAGTTGACGACGTGCGGCAACTGGTCGATGTCGATGCCGCGCGCCGCGATATCGGTGGCGACGAGCACCTGCAACGTCTGATCCTTGAATTCGGCGAGCGCCCGCGTGCGCGCCGACTGGCTCTTGTTGCCGTGAATGGCGAGCGCGCTGATGCCGTCCTTCGCCAACTGCTCGGCGAGACGGTTCGCGCCGTGCTTGGTGCGCGTGAAGACGAGCACCTGAAACCAGTCGTGCTGACGGATCAGATGCGTGAGCAGTTCGCGCTTGCGATCGCGGTCGACCGGATGGATCTTCTGTTCGATGCGTTCGGCCGTGGTGTTGCGGCGCGCGACTTCGATCAGCGCGGGCGAATCCAGCAGGCTGTCGGCGAGCGCCTTGATTTCATCCGAGAACGTGGCCGAGAACAGCAGATTCTGGCGCTTCTGCGGCAGACGCGCGAGCACGCGCTTGATGTCGTGAATGAAGCCCATGTCCAGCATGCGATCGGCTTCGTCGAGCACGAGAATTTCGAGCTGCGAAACGTCGATCGTCTTTTGCTGCATGTGATCCAGCAAACGCCCCGGCGTCGCGACGACGATATCCACGCCACGGCGCAGCGCGTCGATTTGCGGATTGATGCCCACGCCGCCGAACATGACGGTCGAGCGCAGCTTCAGATATTTGCCGTAGGCGCGCACGCTTTCTTCGACTTGCGCGGCGAGTTCGCGCGTGGGCGTGAGAATCAGCGCGCGCACCGGGCGCTTGCTGCCAGCCGCGGCCGGCGCGAGTTGCGAGAGACGTTGCAGGATAGGCAGCGTGAAGCCCGCCGTCTTGCCGGTGCCGGTCTGCGCGCCGGCGAGCAGGTCGCCGCCTTTCAGAACGGCCGGAATGGCCTGAAGCTGGATAGGAGTGGGGTTCGTGTAGCCGAGTTCGTTGACTGCGCGAAGGAGAGGTTCTGACAGACCGAGTGAATCAAAAGACATAAATGGAGGTTCGAATCGTTGTGGCGAACGGCGTGCAGGCGGCTGACGACAGCGGCGATGATGTACGACGCTCGGAATGAATCGGGCGGCGGGCCGGGTTGCGCGGTCTTCGACCGCCTGGCTGTGCCGCAAGGTTCGACGCGCCATCAAGACACGCCGGCTGGCTGTAAGTTGCATCGCGTTTCGTCGCGATGCGGGCGTTGCGACCCGCTCAGGGCTCACGCGACGTAGCGCGCGACGCTCACGAACTGACACAGACTGCCCGCCAGCACGAACAGATGCCAGATACCGTGGCCGTGCCGGATGCGCTCGTCGTTGATGAAAAACCAGATGCCGGCGGTGTAGATCAGACCGCCTGCCACCAGCCACGCGGTGCCCGCGGGCGGCAGCGCCGTCAAGAGCGGATGAACGGCTACGAGCGCGAGCCAGCCCATCAACACGTACAGCACCATCGAAACGCTGCGGGTTCGTCGCCCGAGCGTGAGTTCCTGCGTGATGCCGAGAACAGCGAGTCCCCAGCTCACGCCGAACAGCGACCAGCCCCAGGGGCCGCGCAACGTCACCAGTGTATACGGTGTGTAGCTGCCGGCTATCAACAAGTAGATGGCCGAGTGATCGCACTTCTGCAGCACTGCTTTCATGCGCGGCGTGCGCGCGCAGTGGTACAGCGTGGAAATCAGATACAGCGTGCACAGCATGGCGCCGTAGATCGCGAAGCTCACGACCTTGTAGGCATCGCGATCGAGCGCGCCCATCGTCACGAGCGTCGCGAGTCCCGCGACGGACAGAACGACCCCGATCAAATGGCTGATGCTGTTGAAACGCTCGCCTGCGTGCATGACCGATCCACCAAAGACAAGGGGCGCAGCCCCGACATGAAGGCTGCGCCCCGTGCGTATTGTACGCTGTCTTGCGCGAATGTCAGTCGAGCGGCGCCGAACGCAGGTTGCTGACCTGTTGCGGCGACACCGGCGTGCCGTGGTTGCCCCACGACATACGGATGTACGTCACGACCGCGGCGACTTCCGTATCCGACAGCGACTGCGCGAACGGCGGCATGCCGTGCGGCATAGGATTGCCGTCCGTGCTCGGCGGATAACCGCCGTTCAACGTCATGCGGATCGGGTTGACGGCCGACGGCATCTGGATCGACTGATTGTTCGCGAGCGGCGGGTAAGCAGGCGGCTTGCCGAGACCGTTCTCCGCGTGGCACTTCGCGCAGTTCTCGGTGAACACCTTCTTGCCCATCGTCAGCAGCTCGCCGCCGAACTTCTCGGACGTTTCGAGCTGAAGCGGTTCCGGCGCTTCCTTCTTCTGCGGAATCGACTTGAGATAAGTCGAGATCGCATTGACGTCCGCGTCGGTCATGTACTGCAGGCTGTTGTGAACCACTTCGGCCATCGGGCCGAACACCGCGCCGCGCTGCGACACGCCGGTCTTCAGCAGGTCGCTGATGTCCTTGAGGTCCCAGTCGCCGAGACCGGCTTCCTTGTTCGACGTCAGCGACGGCGCATACCAGTTCTGGAGCGGAATCAGGCCACCCGCGAACGCGGCGGAGCTGACCGGACCGCCCATCGCGTTGATCGACGTATGGCACATGCCGCAGTGGCCGAGCCCCTCGACGAGATACGCGCCACGGTTCCATTCGACCGATTTGGTCGGGTCCGGCTTGTACTCGCCTTCGCTGAAGAACAGCGTGCGCCAGCCGATCAGCAGATTGCGGTTGTTGAACGGAAAGCGCAGTTCATGCGGACGGCTCGGCTCGGAGACCGGCGGGACCGAACGCAGGTAGGCGTAGATCGCGTCGGAGTCGGCGCGCGTCACCTTGGTGTAGCTCGTGAACGGGAAGCCGGGGTAGAGCAGGCTGCCGTCCTTCGAGCGGCCGGTGTGCATCGCGCGATAGAAGTCGTCGGACGTCCATTTGCCAATGCCGTACTTGTCGTCCGGCGTGATGTTCGGCGTGAACATGGTGCCGAACGGCGTCGCCATGGGCAGGCCGCCCGCGAACTGCTTGCCGCCGCGCACCGTGTGGCAGGCGATACAGTCGCCGGCGCGGGCGAGGTATTCGCCGTGCTTGACGAGTTCGGCTTTATCCGCCGGGGTCGCCGCGACCGCGCCGCCCGAATGAAGGTTGTCGCCGCCCGACCAGAGGACGGCGCCGGCTGCGACGGCTGCCACCACGACAGCCGAGGAAAGTGCGAACAGGGACTTGCGTTTCATTGTGTTGTCGCTCCAGACGCCTTATTGCGGTTCGCTGCCGCAGACGAGCGGCATCTTCAACGAGCCAGCGGGCGCGGGCACCGGGTTGGCGGGTGCGGTTTGCGTGGAGAGCCATGCGGCGACGGCGGTCACGTCGTCGTCCGACAGGCGCGAAGCGATCTGCTGCATGCAGTCCGGCGCCTTCGCGTGACGCGTACCGGACTTCCATGCGCCGACCTGGGCGCTGATGTAGTCCGAATGCAGGCCGACCAGACCGGGGATGGCCGGCTGCATGCCGGTCAGCGCCTTGCCGTGACACGCCGAGCACGCGGGAATGTTCTTCGACGGATCGCCGTTCAGCACGAGCTGCGAGCCGCGCGCGAGCGTCGTGCCCGACACGTTCGTCTTCGCGGGCGGCGGATACGGCGGACGCTGCTGCGAGAAGTAATTCGCGATCTGATGAAGGTAGTCGTCCGAGAGATACGTGACGAGGTAGTTCATCGGCGGATACTTGCGCCGCCCTTCGCGGAAATTCTGAAGCTGGTTGTACAGATAGTCGGCGGGCTTGCCGGCAAGACGCGGGAAGTAGTCGTTGTCCGTGCCTTCGCCATGAACGCCGTGACATGCGGTGCAGCCTTGCACGCGGGCCGCCATGGTATCCGGTGCGATCTGCTGGTTTTGCGCCTGGGCCAGAGCCTGGCCCGCGCTGAGAACGCCGGCGCTGCCGATCAGTGCCAAGGCGAGCAGCGGACGGAAAATGCGTCTTGAAAACACGCGACACTCCATGAAATTCGGGGACCTGCCGAGCTTCGTGCGGCTCGGTGCGAAGGTGGCGAACCACGGCCACGCGTACGGTGGCGGAGGGTGGCGGACCACGGCCACAGCGGCTCGAGGAGCCTCTGATGCGACGCGGAATTCTATCATCGATGCCTGATGGTGACTATTTGACACAACTTTTCGGCCGCGCTGAGGCGGAATCGCGACAAAATGCCGCGCGACGGACAAGAACTTTGACATTGCATTGAATCATTGCTCATCAACAAAGAGTCGACGGCGCTCGCCGATGTTTAAGGCGCGCGATGCAATCCGCACTCCGGTTCGCGTGCGTTCGTTTAGACTTCGCGAGCCGCTTATCTTGCCGACGCATCGATGACCCGCCCGGATCTCCCTACAGCAATTCGCGTTCACGCCTCGACGGCCGCCGCATCATGACGGGCGGTTCGTTGTGGTTTCTGCAAATGGTATTTGCCGCGCTGTCGGACGCGGCGTTCGCGTGCGCGCTCGGTGCCGTGCTGCTCGGCGGCTGGCTGCATCGCGAAAGGGCGGCTGCGGCGGTTTCGCCCGCGCGGCGCGCATCGCGGCGGGCGTCGCGTTTCGGCGTCGTCGCAGCGCTCGTCTTCGTGCTGTGCGGCTTCGTTTCGCTGTGGCTTCAGTGCGCCGCGATGAGCGGCACGTCGATCGTCGATGCCGGATCGTCGCTGTGGCTCGTCGCGACGGCCACGCACGCGGGCATCGGCTGGGCGGTGTCGCTGGCGGGCGGCGTGCTGTTCGCGCTCGCCACGGCGACAAGCCGTCCGTTCGACGCGGGGCGGCTCGCCGTCGCGGCGCTCGGCGCGTTAATCGCGGCAGCGGGGAAGGCGGCGATCGGCCATGCCGCCGACGCGGGCGCGTTCTCGCTCGCGGAGGCCGTGCAGTTGCTGCACTTGCTCGCGACGGGCGTGTGGGGCGGCGTGGTCATCGCGGGCGCGGCGGTCGTCTTGCCGGCGCTCGATGCGTCAACCGCGCGTGCTTCGCTGTTGCGCGTGGTCGGGCGCATGTCGAGCGTGGCGACGATCGCGGTGGCCGTCGTGGTCGCGACGGGTCTGTTCAACGCGTGGCGCGGCACCGGCGGATCGGCTGCGGCGCTCGCGCAAAGCGGCTGGGGACACGCGCTGATCGTGAAAGCGGCGCTCGTCGCGGCGGCGCTGGCGCTCGGCGCGCTGAACCGCTGGTCGGCGCTGCCGCGCTTGCAACGCACCGCATCGACCACGGACGCGCATACGGTCATCAACTTGATGCGCGTGGAAGCCTTGCTGATGGTGGGCGTGTTCTTCGCGGCGTCGGTGCTGTCGCACAGCCTGCCGGGTTTCGCGGCCGGCGGTTGATCGCCGGCTCACTCGTAGCCGAGCTTGTGACTCACGATAGGCGCGCAGAATAGCGCGAGCGCGCATCCCGCCGCTTTGCCCTGTAGCTCAACGAAAGCGGTATGGGATTGGGCAACGAAGAGCACATCGAGCATCTGCGGCAAGCAGAACGCCGCCGCCAGCACGATGAACCCGCGCGTGACCATCGAGATGCGCCATCCATGCTGCGCGCCGAGCACCGCCGCGATCACGCGCGCCACGCCGAGCGCCACGAACGCGCCGACCGCGAGCTGCGCACGGACGGTTTCATCGGGAAGGACGTGCCACATGATCGTTCTCGCTCCTGGCTGACGGTTCAGCTTGGTGTGCAAGACAGTGTGCAAGAAGCTCGCCCGTCCGGTCTGTTCGTGAGAGCGCAAACGGGCGCGCGGTACGGCGCAAAACCGAAACAATCAGAACGTGTGCTCGGGACCGGGAAAACTGCCGTCCTTCACGGCGCGCACATAAGCTTCGACGGCCGCGAAAATGCTCGGCTGGCCTTGCATGAAATCCTTGACGAAGCGCGGACGCTTGCCGGGAAAGATGCCGAGCATGTCGTGAAGCACGAGCACTTGCCCCGAACAGTCGATGCCCGCGCCAATGCCGATGGTCGGAATCGCGAGTTGTTGCGTCACTTCGCGCGCGACGAGCGTCGGCACCGCTTCGATCACGAGCAGTTGCGCGCCCGCTTGCTGAAGCGCGAGCGCGTCGCGGCGCATCTGTTCCGCGGCCGCCTCCGACTTACCCTGCACCTTGAAGCCGCCGAACGCATGCACCGACTGCGGCGTGAGCCCGACGTGCCCGCACACCGGAATCGAACGCTCGACGAGGTAACGCACCGTGTCCGCGAGCCATTCGCCGCCTTCGAGCTTCACCATCTGCGCGCCCGCGCGCATCAGCTTGACGGCGTTGGCATACGCTTCCTCGCGCGAACCGATTGTGCCAAACGGCATGTCCGCGACGATCAGCGCGCTCTTGTTGCCGCGCGCCACCGATGCCGTGTGATACGCGATGTCGTCCAGCGTCACGGGCAGGGTCGTCCCGTGCCCTTGCAGGACGTTGCCGAGGGAGTCGCCGATCAGCATCACATCGACGCCCGCGCGGTCGAGCAGCGCCGCGAAGCTCGCGTCGTAGCACGTGAGCATCGCGATACGCTGGCCTGCCTCGCGCATGGCCTGCAGCTTCGGAACGGTGATCGTCGAACGGCTGGTTTCCTGCAGATACGTCATGATGATTTCACTGGAAATGGCGCGCGGGCGTGCAGCGAACGCTCACACCGATACGCCTTTGACAAAGAATTCCTTGCGCCCGCGCATGGTCTCGATACGCTCGACGAGCAGTTCCAGATCGTCGTCCGACGCGACCGGATTCAGATGCTCCGCGTTGACCGTGAGCAGGGGCGTGGCGTCGTAGTGATAGAAGAAGTCGTTGTACGCGTCGGTCAGCGCGCGCAGGTATGAGTCGGAGATTTGCAGCTCCATCGGCAGCGCGCGTTTCTGGATGCGCGAGAACAGCACTTCCGGGCTCGCCTGCAAATACACGACGAGATCCGGCGCGGGCGCGCTCGCCGCGATGCGCGAGGCGATATCCCGGTACAGGTTGAACTCGTCGTCGGTCAGCGTGAGGCGCGCAAAGAGATCGCTCTTTTGCGTGAGAAAGTCGGCGATCAGCGGCGTGTTCTGCGTGAGCATGTCGGCCACTTCGCGCGTTTGCGCGACGCGCTGCAAAGCGAAACTCAACTGCGTCGAGAGCGCGTGGCGCGTCGTGTCGCGATAAAAGCGTTCGAGGAACGGGTTGTCCTGCGGGCGCTCGAAAAGCGTACGCATGGACCAGCGTTCGGCGAGCCGCGTTGCCAGCGTCGTCTTGCCGACGCCGATCGGCCCTTCGATCGCGATATAACGATGCGGCGGCCGCAGTTGCGGCGCCGTTACGGTGAGTGGCGGAACGCTCATCGGCAGTTGGCTTTGGTGGAGACGATGGAGGCTTCTGCCGCAGCCGGCTGCGCGGCAGGCGCCGCGCACTGGCATACGGCGACTTTCTCGATACGCTGATCGGCGACGCCCGCGACGAACGCATCGGCGCGGCCGCGTTGCGGAATGATGAGATCGGGTTCGAGCTCGACGAGCGGCACGAGCACGAACGCGCGCTCGGTCATGCGCGGATGCGGCACGACGAGATCCATGTCGTCGATGCTGAACGCGCCGTAGAGCAGGATATCGAGGTCGAGCGTGCGCGGCGCATTGCGATACGGCCGCTCGCGCCCGAACTGTTCTTCGATGAGATGGCACAGGCGCAGCAGCGCGCGCGCGGGCAACGTCGTTTCGAGCTTCACGACGCAATTGAAGTAATCGTCGCCGGATGCGTCGATGGGCGCGGTGCGATACAGGCTCGACTTCGCGAGCACGGTGATCGTGCGCTGCTGGGCGAGACACACGACTGCGTCTTTCAGCGTTTGGCGCGCATCGCCGAGATTCGCTCCGAGGCCGAGAAAAGCAATCGTCATGGCAGAAGTCCTACGCGTAGGTCCTGGGCGATGCAGCGAAGCGTCGAAACGCCGGCACGCTGCCCGGGTGCAAACCGTTATCCGCTACTGTAGCGAAAACCGGCTCTATTCGTTGTCCGCGCCTTCGTTTTTCGGCGCAGCGCCGGCTTCGTTCGCGACACGGTCGGAATCCGCCTCGCGCTCGCCATCGGCCGCTGCGTGTTGTGCGCCTTCGCCGGCCTCGCTTGTCTTGCGCTTCGCGTTGCTGCGCCGGCGGCGCTTCTTCGGCGCGGCGCGCTCCTTGCCGCCTTGCGTCAACAAGGCTTCGCGCGCGGCGCCGTCACCGTCGATGAACTCGGTCCACCATTGGCCGATGGCCGCATCCAGTTCGCCCGATTCGCACCGCAGCAGCAGGAAATCATAACCCGCTCGGAACCGTTGATGTTCCAGCAGCTTCATCGCGCTGCGGCCGCGCTTTTCCAGCCGATGCTGCAAGCCCCAGATCTCGCGCATGTCGGCCGAATAACGCTTGTGGATCGCGAGCTTCTCGGTCTGCATGTCGAGGACATCGTCCATGGCGCGGTTCAGCGCGGGCACCGGATAGTCGCCCGCGCCCGTGTACTTCTGCCAGCGCGTCTGCACGTCGTGCCACAAGAGCGTGGCGAAGAGGAAGCTCGGCGATACCGGCTTGCCCGCGCGCACGCGCTCGTCGGTGCTGGTGAGCGCGAGCGTCACGAACTTTTCGCCGTGCGGCTGTTCGAGCACGACATCGAGCAGCGGCAGCACGCCGTGATGCAAGCCTTCCTGACGCAGACGCGTGAGACACGCGAGCGCGTGGCCGGAGAGCAGCAGCTTGAGCATCTCGTCGAAGAGACGCGCGGCCGGCACGTTGTCCATCAGGTCGGCGAGTTCCTTGATCGGCGCGCGCGTCGCTTCGTCGATCTCGAAGCCGAGCTTGGCCGCGAAGCGCACGACGCGCAGCATGCGTACCGGGTCTTCGCGATAACGCGTGGCCGGATCGCCGATCATGCGCAAGAGACGCGCGCGAATGTCGGCCATGCCGTCGTGATAATCCAGCACGGTTTGCGTGGCCGGATCGTAGTACATCGCGTTGATGGTGAAGTCGCGGCGCGTGGCGTCTTCGTGCTGCTCGCCCCACACGTTGTCGCGCAGCACGCGGCCGCTCGCGTCCACCGCGTGCGTGCGCATGTCCAGTTCGCCGCGCCGGTAGCGCCGCGGCGCTTCGGCGGCGGGCTCGGGCGGCGCGTCGACGAGCGCGCGGAACGTGGACGTTTCGATGATCTCCTGCCCGAACTGCACGTGCACGATCTGAAAGCGCCGCCCGATGATGCGCGCCCGGCGAAAGAGCCGCTGCACTTCGTCGGGCGTGGCGTCGGTGGCGACATCGAAATCTTTCGGCGCGACGCCGAGCAGAAGATCGCGCACCGCACCGCCGACGATGAACGCCCGATGCCCCGCCTGCTGCAAGCCTTCAGTCACGCGCACGGCGTTCCTCGAGATCAGCGACGGATCGATGCCGTGAATGTCCGACGACAGAATCACCGGCACGTTCGGGTCGCGCTTGGGCGGCGCGGCGGCCTTCTTGCGCGTGATGCGCGTGCTCTTGCGGGCGGCGGCTTTCGCTTCGGTGGGTTCGGCGGATGCGCCCGGCGTGTCGTTCGGAGCGCCTTCGCTGGAATCGGCGCTCTCTTGTCCGAACAGCTTGCGGATGAGTTTTTTAATCACGTGTATCGAAGAGGTTCAGGATGCGCCAGCCTTTGGCTTGCGCATGCGCGCGCAGGGTGTCGTCCGGATTGGTGGCGATCGGGTCCGTGACGCGCTCGAGCAGCGGGATGTCGTTATGCGAGTCGCTATAGAAATAGCTGCGCTTGAAGTCGCCGAGCGTCTTGCCGAGCGACGCGAGCCATTCTTCCACGCGCACGATCTTGCCCTCGCGATAACTCGGCGTGCCGCGCGGCCTGCCGGTGAAGGCGCCGTGCGGATGATCGCCGACCGTTTCGACTTCGCACGCGATCAGCGTCTCGATGCCGAACGCTTCCGCGATGGGCGCGGTGATGAACGCGTTCGTCGCGGTCACGAGGCAGCACAGATCGCCGTCGTCCTGATGCTCGCGCACGAGCGTGACGGCGGCCGGCACGATGCGCGGATTGATGACCTCGTGCATGAACTGCGCGTGCCAGTCGGCGAGCTGTTCGCGGGAGTACTTCGCGAGCGGCGCGAGCATCGCGTGCAGGTACGCGTTGATGTCGAGCACGCCCGCCTTGTAGTCGGCATAGAAGGCGTCGTTCTGACGCGCGAAATCCGTCGCGTCAACGATGCCGAGCTTCACCATGAAGCGGCCCCATTCGTGGTCGCTGTCGGTGGGAATGAGCGTGTGGTCGAGATCGAAGAGGGCAAGGTTCATGGGAGCGCATTCTACTTGAAGCGGGTCGGAACGTTGTCCGGTGCGGCGTCGGCGTCGGGCGCGGCCGAAAGCGGCGCGGCGCGTTCGTCGCCCTGCGCGTCCTGCGGCGTGTCCGGCGTGACGGCCACGAGCGGCCCCACGCGCCCGGTTTGCGACAGCATTGAGCGCAAGAGCGCGCGCGTGACCCTGCGCTTCTGTTCGAGCGAGAAACGGTCGAGGTCGTCGAAAAGCGCCATCAGACTCGGCATGTCGCGGCGGAAATGCGTGAGCAGATAGGCGGGCACGTCTTCCGCGAGCACGATGCCGCGCTCGTGCGCCGCGTGCTTCAGCACCGACGCCTTCGCTTCATCGGAGAGCGGCAGCACATGAAACACGAGGCCCCAGCCGAGGCGGGTGCGCAGGTCTTCGCGCACGGCGAGCGTCATCGGTGCGGCGTTGCCGGTGGCGACGAGCGCGCTCGCCGGATACGCCCGCACTTCGTTGAACAGATTGAAGAGCGCGATCTGCTGCGCGGGGACAAGGCGGTCGCAGTCGTCGACGGCGTAGAGCGCGACCTGCGGATCGAAGCAGAACGCGTTCAGCGTGCTTTGCGGACTCAGATAACGGGCGCGGCTGCCCGCTTCGTGGACGAGCGCATGAAGCAGATGACTGCGCCCGCTGCCGGGCTCGCCCCACACATAGAACGTGCGGTCCGCGACCGGTCCGGCCGCGAGCGCGCCTTCGAGCTCGCGCAACCGCGTGACCAGTTCGTGGTTGCCGGCGGCGAAGAAATTATCGAAGGTGGCGGGCGGCGGGGTGCCGAGGTCGAGCGTCAGTTGGCGTTGCACGGGGAATGGATGTCGTCGGCTGGATGCTGCGTTCTCTCGAAAACTGGCGGCGCACGCATCACAAATGCGGGGGAGGCCGCCTGCGACAAGCGGCGGGGCCCGCCGGCGCGTTTCGTCGGCGGGGCCGCTTTGTCTCGAAAAGGCGCTGCCGCGCGGCGGTGAAAGCTGCCGGGCGACCGTCCTCGGATCATCATCGGGTAAAATCGCATTTTACCGACCTTCTCGCTCTCGCCCCATGAATCAACCGAAATCCGCCCCGGACACCCAAGGTTTGTCGTATCGCGATGCAGGTGTCGATATCGACGCGGGCGATGCGCTCGTCGACCGGATCAAGCCGTTTGCCAAGAAAACCTTGCGCGACGGCGTGCTGGGCGGCATCGGCGGATTCGGCGCGCTCTTCGAAGTGCCGAAGAAGTACAAGGAGCCGGTGCTCGTGTCGG
This sequence comes from Burkholderia sp. 8Y, assembly GCF_902506145.1. Classification (GTDB taxonomy): domain Bacteria; phylum Pseudomonadota; class Gammaproteobacteria; order Burkholderiales; family Burkholderiaceae; genus Caballeronia. Next base: position 297,519 of record NZ_LR733520.1, read on the forward strand.
GGACGGACGGGGTCGGCACCAAGCTGCGCCTCGCGTTTCAGCTGAACCGGCACGACACGGTCGGGCAGGATCTCGTCGCGATGAGCGTCAACGACATTCTGGTGCAGGGCGCGGAGCCGCTTTTCTTCCTCGATTATTTCGCGTGCGGCAAGCTCGACGTGGACACCGCCGCCGATGTCGTCAAGGGCATCGCGCAGGGCTGTGAATTCGCGGGCTGCGCGCTGATCGGCGGCGAGACGGCGGAAATGCCGGGCATGTACCCGGACGGCGAATACGATCTCGCGGGCTTCGCGGTCGGCGCGGTGGAGAAGAGCAAGATCATCGATGGCAGCACCATCGCCCCCGGCGACGTCGTGCTCGGGCTGGCGTCGAGCGGCATCCACTCGAACGGCTATTCGCTCGTGCGCAAGATCATCGAGCGCGCGAATCCCGATCTCGACGCCGATTTCGACGGCCGCTCGCTCGCCGATGCGCTGATGGCGCCGACGCGCATCTACGTGAAGCCGCTCCTTTCCGCGATGCAGAGCATCACGGTGAAGGGCATGGCGCACATCACGGGCGGCGGGCTCGTCGAGAACATTCCGCGCGTGCTGCGCGACGGCCTGACGGCGGAACTGGATCATCGCGCGTGGCCGCTGCCGCCGCTTTTCGCGTGGCTGCAAAAGCACGGCGGCGTCGCCGATGCGGAAATGCATCGCGTGTTCAATTGCGGGATCGGCATGGCGGTGATCGTCGCCGCCGAGGACGCCGATGCGGCAACCGGCCTGCTGTCGGCGGCGGGCGAGCAGGTGTGGAAGATCGGCGTCGTGCGCGAGCGCCGCGAAGGCGAGGCGCAGACGGTCGTGGTTTAACTCTGCAGGCAGACGTTGGGCCTAGAAAGCCGCTACGCATGAGAATGCGGGCGGCTTTTACTTTTTTGCCGCCACGCGCTCTATTTCGCGCACCGCCTGCTCCGTCGCATCGGGCGCGCAGCAATCCACCACCACGCGCTCCGGCATCGCGCGCAGCCACGTCAACTGACGCTTGCACAACTGGCGCGTCGCGAAAATGCCCTTGTCGCGCATCTCGTCGTAGGCCGTCACGCCGTCGAGATATTCCCACGCCTGCCGATAGCCGACGCAGCGCATCGACGGCATCAACACATCCAGATCGCCGCGCGCGCGCAGGCGCTTCACTTCGTCGATGAAACCGTGCGCCAGCATCGCATCGAAGCGCGCCGCGATGCGCGCGTGCAGCACCGCGCGGTCCGACGGTTCGAGCGCGATCGGCACGAAGCGATACGGCGCTTCCTGCTCCAGCACGCGCGGCGCGGCGAGCAGCGCGGACATCGGCTGACCGGACAGCAGGTAGATTTCAAGCGCGCGCTGGATGCGCTGGGAGTCGTTCGGCGCGAGCCGTGCGGCCGTTTGCGGATCGACCGCCGCGAGCCGCGCGTGCAGCGCCGGCCAGCCATCGCGCGCGGCGTCGGCATCGAGCGTGGCGCGCACGGCGGGATCGGCGGCAGGCAGGTCGTTGAGACCTTGCGTGAGCGCCTTGTAGTACAGCATCGTCCCGCCGACCAGCAACGGCACGTTCCCGCGCGCGATGATCTCGCCGACTAGCCGCAGCGCATCCGCGCGAAACTGCGCGGCAGAATACGACTCGGCGGGATCGATGATATCGATCAGATGATGCCGCGCCGCCGCCCGCTCCGCCGCGCTGGGCTTGGCCGTGCCGATATCCATGTGGCGATAGACGAGCGCCGAGTCCACGCTCACGATCTCGACCGGCCGCGCCGACGCCGCCGCGAACGCGAGCGCCGCCGCCGTCTTGCCGGACGCCGTCGGCCCGAGGAGACAGGCCACACGCGAGGCCACGCGCAAAGCGGTATCGCTCATTGTCCGCGCATGAAGAGGCGGTCGAGGTCCGCGAGCGTCAGTTGATACCACGTCGGGCGGCCGTGATTGCATTGGTCGGCGCGCTCGGTGGCTTCCATCTGACGCAGCAGGGCGTTCATTTCGTCGAGCGTGAGGCGCCGATTCGCGCGCACTGCGTTGTGGCACGCGAGCGTGCCGAGCAGTTCGTGCTGACGCTCGGTGAGCACGCGCGATCCGCCGTACGCGTGCAGGTCGGCGAGCACGGCGCGGGCGAGCGCGGACAGGTCCGCGTCCTTCAGCAGCGCAGGCACCGCGCGAATCGCGATGGAAGTCGGCGACAGCACGGCGAGATCGAAGCCGAGCGCGTCGAGCGTCTCGCGCTCTTCATCGACGATGCCGATTTCGACCGGGTCCGCCGTCATCGAGACCGGAATCAGGAGCGGCTGCACGGCGATGGAGCGGTCGGCGAGCGCGTGCTTGAACTGCTCGTAAAGAATGCGTTCGTGCGCGGCGTGCATGTCCACGATGACGAGTCCGCGCGCGTTCTGCGCAAGCACATAGATGCCGTGAATCTGCCCGACGGCGAAGCCGAGCGGCTGCTCGTCGGCGTGAGCGTGGCGGGCGGCGGCGTAGGCGGGCGCGCTGTCATCGTTGGCCCAGGCGACGGCGGACGGTGCGGCTTCGGCCGAGCCCGTCGTCGCGGCGGCATCCTTGCGCCCGAACAACGCGTCGTAGAGCGCGAGCGGCTGTGCGACGGGCAGCGTGCCTTGCGTCATGCGCGACTGGCGCATCCACGTCGTGCCGTTATCGTTTTTCGCGGCCGGTGCGCCCGCGAACGATCCCGCGCTCGCCGCAGGCCGTGCGCTGAACGAGGCCAGTCCGGTCGGTTCCAGTTGCGCGGCGTGCCCGCCCGATGTCGTTTCCGGCGACGCGCCCGCATGCCGCGCGAGCGCCCGCTGCACGGCGTGAAACACATACTGATGGATGGAGCGTGAATCGCGAAACCGCACTTCGATTTTCGACGGATGCACGTTCACGTCGACCGATTCGGGCGGCAGGTCGAGAAACAGCACGTACGCCGGATAGCGGTTGCCGTGCAGCACGTCCTCGTAGGCGGCGCGCACCGCGTGCGCGAGCAGTTTGTCGCGCACGAAGCGGCCGTTCACGAAGAAATATTGCTGGTCCGCGCGGCCTCGGCTGGCGGTCGGCAGGCCCGCGCAGCCGTACACGGCGAGCGGTCCGGCGCGCTCGTCGAGCGGCAGATGCGACGTCTCGAAGACTTCTCCCAGAATTTTCGCGACGCGCGTGGCCGGATCGCTCGCGTTCCAGTGCTCGATGGCCCGGCCGTTGTGCATCACCGAGAGGGCGACATCGGGCCGCGCGAGCGCCACGCGGCGAATGACTTCCAGACAATGGCCAAGCTCGGTTTGTTCGCTTTTCAGGAACTTTCGGCGCGCGGGCGTGTTGAAGTAAAGCTCGCGCACGTCGATGGTCGTGCCGACCGTGCCCGCCGCAGGCGAGATGACGCCCGTTTGCGCGTCGATGCGCGTGGCATGCGCGCAGTCTTCGGTGCGGCTCGTGATGAACAACTCGGCCACCGACGCGATCGACGCAATCGCTTCGCCGCGAAAACCGAGCGTGGCGACGGCTTCGAGGTCGGCGAGCGAGCGGATCTTGCTGGTCGCGTGCCGCATCAGCGCGAGCGGGAGTTCGCCGGGAGGCATGCCGCAGCCGTCGTCGGTAATCACGATGCGCTTCACGCCGCCTTCGTCGAGCGTCACGCGCAGCGTCCGCGCGCCGGCGTCGAGCGCGTTTTCCAGCAGTTCCTTGACCACGGACGCCGGCCGCTCGACCACTTCGCCCGCGGCAATCTGGCTGATGAGCTGGTCGGGGAGCGGGGCGATGGCGCGCGAACGGCGCGCGACGGCGGCGGTCGGAGCGCCGGCGGAAGATTCGTTGAAATCGGCCATGCCGAAATTATAGCCATTCGCATCGGGCGGCTCGCGCGGGCGCATCGGTCCGACAAGGCGGCGCGAGATGGCGTTTCGATGCGTGCTTTTTAACCGACGCGCCGGGTCACTTCGGTATCATGGCGCGACTCTTCGCTTGTTGCGGGCTCACTTTTTCGAGGAAAGCTTTTGGACACGCTGCTGCATTTCGTGGGACTTATCCTGCACATCGACAAATCGCTCGGTGACTTCATCCACACGTACGGCGGCTGGGTGTATGCCGTGCTGTTTCTCATCGTGTTCTGCGAAACGGGGCTCGTGGTGTTCCCCTTTTTGCCGGGCGACTCGCTGCTCTTTATCGGCGGCGCGTTCGCGGCCACGCACGAGATGGACCTCGGCGCGCTCATCGTCCTGCTGCTGGTCGCGGCCGTCGCGGGCAACACGGTGAATTACTGGATCGGGCGCGCCATCGGCCCCAAGGTCTTCGACACGAATATTCCGGTGCTCGAACGCTTCCTGGATCGCGCGGCGCTGCAAAAGACGCATAACTTCTATGAGCGCCACGGCGGCAAGACCATCGTGATCGCGCGTTTCGTGCCTGTGGTTCGTACGTTCGCCCCGTTCGTGGCCGGCGCCTCCGCGATGAACGCGACGCGCTTTCAGCTCTTCAACATTCTCGGCGCGGCAATCTGGGTGCTGTTTCTCGTGCTGCTCGGCTATTTCTTCGGGAATATTCCGTTCATCCGGCAGTATCTGAATGTGATCGTGCTGGTGGGGATCGGCGCCGCCATCGTGCCGATTGCCTTGGGCGCGCTGTGGAAGGTGAGCCGTCGCGGCTCGAAGGTTTGAGTGCGGGGTGACAGAAAGCGGACGGGCCGGCGCTTCGCGTGAAGCCAGCAAGCGCGGCCCGACGTGCCGATGCGCTCGTTATGCGCGCCGGAACAGGCGAATGATGAACAGCAGCACCACCGCGCCGATGACGGCTGTCAGCAGCGAACCGAGCACGCCGCCGCCGAGCGAAATGCCGAGCACGCCGAACAGCCAGTTGCCAAGCACGCCGCCCACGATGCCGACGAGAATGTCCACGAACACGCCGAAGCCCGTGCCGTTCATGATGAGGCCGGCAAGCCAGCCCGCGATGCCGCCGATGAGCAGGCTGACGATGAATGAGTGATGCAGGATTTGCATGCGCTATTACTCCGGAAAAATGAGAAATTGCAGGACTGCAGGAAGCTCCTGCTTTCGAGCGCAGTGAATGTAGCCGAAAGTGCGGTGCCAAAAGCGCGCAAACTGTCAAGGATTGTGGATGGCTGCGGCGTTATCCGACTGGCTTAGGCTTTTGCTGCGAGCGGTCATCGCCTGGCAACGGAAGGTGTATCGCCGGGCGAGCGCGCCGGTGGAAGAAATCGTGAAAAATTTAGAATCCCGAAGGATCAGGCGAAGTTTCGCCTAAAGTGTCTCGTTGACTGACCCAAGGATCTGAATTCTGTAATGTCTTATGCTGTCGTAGTTTCGTGTGGACGGAAGGCGAGGCGGTTGCCTAAGCGTGGCTCGCGGCTTGCGGTCATCGCGTTATGCGGACTGGCGCTCACGCTGCTGCCGGGTTGCGGTATCGTCGGATGTGTCGGGACTTCCGTGTATGGCGTCGGCTTGACCGTGTGCTAGCGCGGCGGCTGACGGCGGGAAAATCAAAGAGCGCAAAGAGCGTTGCAATAGATCAAGACAAAAAGCATGGGAAAGTTGGAGTCGATGCAAACAGTTGTCATGGGGCCGCGCACTCGGGCGGTCATCGCGAGTCTCGGGCTCGCCGCCGCCGTCATGGCGGGTCTCGCGGGTTGTACGTCGACGCCGCGCACGCCCGCGCCGATCGTCGACAATTCCATGTCGACGCCGCCTGTCGTCGTCAGCGCGCCGGCCAGCACGGCGCCTGGGCTTGCGGCGCCCGCAGCGTCGGCATCTGCGCCTGTCGAGGCGGGTTTTTATCGCGTGAAACCGGGGGATACGCTCTACGGCATCTCGCGACAGGTCAAGCAGAAGCCGGCCGATCTGGCGGCGTGGAACAGCCTGCCGGAGAGCCGCCAGGTCAATATCGGGCAAGTGCTGCGCGTGGTGCCGCCGGGTGCGTCGGCATCGGCTGCTGCGCCTGCTTCGTCTTCGAAGAACGTGCCGCCGCTGTTGCCGACGCCCGGCAAGCAGACGGCTGAAAAGCCGGCAGAGAAGCCGGCCGAAAAGGCTGCGGAGAAGTCCGCCGTCAAAAGCAGCGAAGCGACGGCGTCCGCGGGCAAAGGCACGTTCGTCTGGCCGGTGAAGGGCGAAATCGTGCGCGGTTTCGGGGCAAGCGGCAGCAAGGGCATTGACATCGCGGGCAAGGTCGGCGAGGCGGTGAAGGCCGCTGCGCCCGGCAAAGTGGTGTATGCGGGAAGCGGCTTGCGCTCGTATGGCCGCATGATCATCGTCCGGCACAGCAACGACTATCTGACCGCCTACGCGTACAACGAGAAACTGCTCGTGCGCGAGGGCGATACCGTCAAGCAGGGCGCGACGATCGCCGATATGGGCACCGGCCCGAGCGGGTCGCCGGTGCTGCATTTCGAAATCAGAAAGGCGGGCGCCGCCGTCGATCCCGTGCCGCTGCTCGGCGCGGGCAGTTGAGCGGAAGGAACCCTATGAAAAAATATGTATTCGCCGCAGTCGCCGCGGCCTCGTTGCTTGCGGGCTGCGATCAGCAGCAGAGCGGAGAAGCGATGAACAAACTCAGTTCGTTCTTCAACTCGGTGAAGCCCGACGTGCTCTTGCTCAAGGATCTGAAACCGGGCGTCACGACCGAAGCGCAGATCCGCAGTCAGATGGGCGAGCCGGAGACCGAACGCACCTACACGGACGGCTCGAAGCGCCTGGAATATCCGCGCGGCCCGGCAGGCACGAACACCTATATGGTCGATCTCGATTCCGATGGCCTGTTCGTCTCCGTCACGCAGGTTCTGACCGCCGAAAACATCGCGAAGGTGCGGCCCGGCATGACGCAGGACGAAGTGCGCCGGCTGCTCGGCAAACCGACGACGGTCGCCGAATACCGGCTGAAGCAGGAGCGCGTGTGGAGCTGGCACTGGCTCGAAGACGGCGTCAATCGCGACGCCATGTTCAACGCGCATTTCGGCCCGGACGGCACCGTGGTCACGACATCGCGTTCGGAGGCGGAGGGCGGCGGCCGGCATTGACCGCGCGAAGGGGTGCAGGGGTAAGGCGTTGAGGCAATGAGCGAAACATACATCGGCAAGCGGCAGCGCACATTGATGGACGAGGCTTCGCGATACCGCGAGCGCGCATCGGCGGACGCGAACGACGACGCATTCGTGCGCTGGGAATGCATGCGCGGACACCATTGGGACGATGCGCTGGACGCATCGCAGAACGTGCGCTGCATGAACTGCGCGACGCAGCGCCGCGAGGCGGAATTGAACCGGGCGCGCTCGATCGCAGGCGTTCGCGGCGGCACGCTCGTGCCGGCGGGCCACGCGACTGCGACGCCGTCGCTCACGTGGCAATGCGCCTTCGGGCACGTCTGGGAAGCGGACGCCGATGCGGCCCAGCGGCGCTGGTGCGATGAGTGCGCGCGCACGGTCTTTGCCCGTTATCGGTGAGCGGCCGGTCGCGATAAAGAAAAAGCCGGCGCGTGCCGGCTTTTAACTTCGTTGTCGGAGCGATGGCTGTTTGATGCTTCGCCTGCTACTCGCCGGGACGTTGGCAAAGACTTGCGCTCGACGTTCGGCGCCCATTCTTTACCCACGGCTCGGTCGAGTGCCGCCCGCTTTTGTGGTCTCTCCTTGCGCCCTGCAACTTCCCCCGTGCGCAAAACCAGTATGGCGCCGGGCGTATTGTATGAATGTACGGTTACTAACATTTCGTGCCAGATCAGGTTTTCGGTTGATGCCGGGGGCATGTTGTCGAAGGACGGGACGAACCGTGAAGCGGCACGTTACGCGCGCGAGCCAGCGTGGAGTTGTGACGCGAATGCGGCAGCGCATCGCCGAGGAGACAATGCATGGCGTCGTCGAGCGTTCGCTGGTCCGTGGCGTGATGTGCATCGACGGTTGCGCGTGAAGTCGCCGATAACCCGGCCGACGCGATTGGTCAGCGATCAGATGAGCCGGCGCAGTGTCGGCAAGAGCGCGGCCGTCGAGGGGGCGCGTGGCACTCAAGCTGCATGACGCCGGTCATCGGGCAGTCCGGCTTTGCGTCAGTGCGCTTACGAGCGGCGCGTGCGGCTTTTCGCCGGACGTCTGCCGGTGAAGGTTCGCGTGGACCGAGGCCGTCGCTGCGAGGGGCGCTGGATGCGATGGAGCATCGTCGGCTAACGCTGCGCAAAGAGAACAGCGCAGCGGCGTCGAATCCAAGCAGACGACAAAAAAGCCGCTGTCCTTGCGGAACAGCGGCTTTTTCTTGAAGCTGGTGGCGAATCAGGGACTCGAACCCCGGACCTGCGGATTATGATTCCGTCGCTCTAACCAACTGAGCTAATTCGCCGAAAGAAGCGAGATTATGGCGGCGCGTGAAACGCCTGTCAACCCCTGCCGCAATATTTCTGCAAACTCACGGCAGGGCCGACAGAACGCACGTCATCAATCCTCGTGATACACGTTCGATTTGCGCGTGTCCTTCACGAAAAGCATTCCGATCACGAACGTCGCGAGCGCAATCACCACCGGATACCACAGGCCGGAGTGGATGTCGCCGCGCGCGGCGACGATCGCGAAAGCCGTCGCTGGCAGAAAGCCGCCGAACCAGCCGTTGCCGATGTGATACGGCAGCGACATCGACGTGTAGCGAATCCGCGCCGGGAACATCTCGACGAGCATCGCCGCGATCGGGCCGTAGACCATCGTCACGAAGATCACGAGGATGGTCAGGATCACGATCGCCATCGGCCAGTTGATGAGCGCCGGATCGGCCTTCGCCGGGTAGCCCGCGCTCTTCAGGGTGCCGGCGAGCGTCTTGTCGAACGCCGCACCTTGCGCCTTGGCGTCGGCGGCCTTGCCGTCGTACGTGTTCACCACCGTCTCGCCGACCTTGATCTGCGCCAGCGTGCCGGCGGGCGCCGCCACGTTCTCATAATTCAAACCGGCTTTCGACAGCGCACTCTTCGCGATATCGCACGACGACGTGAACTTCGACGTGCCCACCGGATTGAACTGAAACGAGCATTCGTCAGGATTGGCGATCACGACGATCGGCGACTTCTGCGTCGCGGCTTCGAGCGTCGGGTTCGTGTAGTGCGCAAGCGCCTTGAAGAGCGGGAAGAAGCTCAACGCGGCGATCAGGCAGCCCGCCATGATGATCGGCTTGCGTCCGATGCGATCCGAGAGCGAACCGAAGAACACGAAAAACGGCGTGCCGATCAGAAGCGCCACGGCGACCATGATGTTCGCGCTGGTGCCGTCCACTTTCAGCGTCTGCGTGAGGAAGAAGAGCGAGTAAAACTGGCCCGTGTACCACACGACCGCCTGGCCCGCCGTCAGACCGAAGAGCGCGAGCAGCACGATCTTGAGGTTCTTCCACTGGCCGAACGCCTCGGTCAGCGGCGCCTTCGAGGTCTTGCCCTCGGACTTGATGCGCTCGAACACCGGCGATTCATGCAGCTTCATGCGAATCCAGACCGACACCGCCAGCAGCAGGATCGACACGAGGAAAGGCACGCGCCACGCCCATGCGCCGAACTGCTCTTCGCCGGTCGCCGTTCGCACCGCCAGAATCACGATCAGCGAGATGAAGAGGCCGAGCGTCGCGGTCGTCTGAATCCACGCGGTCCACGCGCCGCGCTTGTTCGCGGGCGCGTGCTCGGCCACGTAGGTCGCGGCACCGCCGTATTCGCCGCCGAGCGCGAGGCCCTGCAAGAGGCGCATCGCGATGAAGATGATCGGCGCGGCGATGCCTATGGTCGCGTAGCCGGGCAGGAAGCCGATCAGGAACGTCGAGAGGCCCATGATGACGATCGTCACCAGAAACGTGTACTTGCGGCCGACCATGTCGCCGAGCCGTCCGAACACGATCGCGCCGAACGGACGCACCGCGAAGCCCGCCGCGAAGCCGAGCAGCGTGAAGATAAAGCCCGCAGTCGGATTGACGCCCGAGAAAAACGTCTTGCTGATGTAGATCGCGAGCGAGCCCGCGAGATAGAAGTCGTACCACTCGAACACCGTGCCGAGCGACGAGGCGAAGATGACCTTCCGCTCCTCGTTCGTCATCGGCGCGTGGGAAATGCGCCCTTCGACCGTTGCCATGAATCGTCTCCTTAGGTTTTGCGTCTGATTCCCGATTCCATCGGGCCGCAAGGGCGGCACCGGTGCAAGGATTATTGGAACGAAAACTTACGGCGTTCTGACTCGGAATATTTCGGGTCTTTGCGTGGGTGAATCGACGAAGTTCGGGCAGTTGCTTTCAATCAGCGGCGATCGCGCGGGAAACCTCGCTCATTTTGCGCGGTCAGAAGGAAGAAGTCCCGCGCTTTGGGGCCCGCGCTCAGGGTTTGTCCCGGGCAGGATAAACCCGCTGCAAGCTGACGCGGACCAGCGTTCCGGCGAGCCGCGGCGTTTCCTGATAGACGTGATCCTCGATGGCGAGCGTGCCGCCATGTATCGCCGCGATCTCCTTGACGATGGCGAGCCCGAGCCCGCTGCCGTCGCCTTCACGGCCAAGAATGCGATAGAACCGCTCCACGACGCGCTCGCGCTCGGCCGGCGGAATGCCGAGGCCCGTGTCTTCCACTTCCACGTGCACGAGATCGGGATTCGTCTCGTCGGTCCGCACGCGCACGGTGATGCGCCCGCCCGACGGCGTGTAGCGGATCGCGTTATCGATCAGATTCGAAAGCATCTCGCGCAGCATCACCGCATTGCCTTCCACTTCGACCGGAAACGGCGGCTCCTCGTAGCCGATGTCCATGCGCTTCGCGAGCGCGGCCTGCACCCAGTCGCGCACGGCAAGACGCGCCAGATCCGTCAACTCGACCTGCGAGAAAATCTGCCCGTTCGCGCGATTCTCGGCGCGGGCAAGCGCGAGCAACTGCGTGACGAGCCGCGCCGCGTGCTCGGAACTGGTCGCGATCTGTTCGAGCGAACGCTGCACTTCGTTCGACACGTCCTGGCGCAGCGCGAGTTCCGCCTGCATACGCAGGCCGGCGAGCGGCGTTTTCATCTGATGCGCGGCATCGGCGATAAAGCGTTTCTGGAACTCCATGTTCTGCTCGAGCCGCGTGAGCAGGTCGTTGAACGATGCGACGAGCGGCGCGATTTCAGGCGGCGCGCGACCGGCTTCGAGCGGCGAGAGATCGTCGGGGCGGCGAGCGCGGATATTCGACTGCAGCGCGTGCAGCGGCGCGAGCCCGCGCGAAAGCCCGAACCAGACGAGCACGATGGCGAGCGGCAGGATCACGAACTGCGGCAGGATCACGCCCTTGATGATGTCGTTGGCAAGCTGGCTGCGCTTGTCGAGCGTCTCGGCCACTTGCACGAGCACCGGCTGCGCGTTTTCGGCATCGCGCCCGGGCAGGTCCACGGTGGTGTACGCAACGCGGATGTCGTTGCCGCGCAGCACGTCGTCCCTGAACTCAACGATGCCGGGCTGCGGGCGGTCGTCCTCGTGCGGCAGCGGCATGTCGCGGTCGCCGCTCACCAGTTCGCCGCGCGTGCCGAGCACCTGGAAGAACACGCTATCGACGTTGTCGGCGCGCAGAAAATCGCGTGTTGCGTCGGGCAGGCGCAGTTCCGCGACGCCGTTGACCGGCTGAATCTGCCGCGCGATGACGTAGGTATCGGCTTCGAGCGCGCGGTCGAACGGTCCGTTCGCGATGGACTTCGCGACCAGATAGGTCACGGCAATGCTCATCGGCCAGAGCAGCAGAAGCGGCGCGAGCATCCAGTCGAGAATCTCGCCGAAGAGCGAACGTGGATGCGTCTCGCTGTCCGGTTCGAGTTCATCGGGCGGGGCGAACGGATTGGCATAGCGTGCATCGCGCTGCGCGTCCGAATCCGCGGTGGCGGGCGGCGGCGTGCGCGGCGGCTCGTCTGCGCGCTTGCGGGAAACAGACGACGCCATGCGTGGCCTGCCTTAGTGATGTCCCGGCATCGACGCGCTCGCGGCCGGTCCGGACGCGCCGTTCGACGCCTTTTCCAGCGTATAGCCTAGACCGCGCACAGTGATGATGCGCGCGCCGCTCGGCTCGATCTTCTTGCGCAGCCGGTGTACGTAGACTTCGATCGCGTTGTTGCTGACTTCCTCGCCCCATTCGCACAGGTGATTGACGAGCTGTTCCTTCGACACGAGCCGCCCGATCCGCTGAAGCAGCACTTCGAGCACGCCCAGCTCGCGCGCCGACAGGTCGATCACCTGATCGCCGATATGCGCGATGCGCCCGACCTGATCGAACGCGAGCGAGCCGTGCCTCACGACGGTCGGCCCGCCGCCCGCGCCGCGCCGCGTGAGCGCCCGCACGCGCGCTTCGAGTTCGTTGAGCGCGAAAGGCTTGGCCATATAGTCGTCGGCGCCGAGATCGAGGCCCTTCACGCGCTCGTCGACGCTGTCGGCGGCGGTCAGGATCAGCACGGGCATCTGCGAATTGCGCGCGCGCAGCCGGCGCAGCACTTCGAGGCCGGGCATGAGCGGCAGCCCGAGATCGAGGATGAGCAGGTCGAACGGCTGGAGGCTCAGCGCGGTGTCGGCTTCGACGCCATGCTTCACATGGTCGACGGCGTATCCCGATTGGCGGAGTGATCGGACGAGGCCGTCCGCGAGTATGCTGTCGTCTTCGGCAATGAGGATTCGCATCGTCTGTGCGCCTGATGCGCAGTTGCGCATCGCATTGCCGGCACCGCATTTCGCCCGGCGCGGCGGTCTCCAGGTGTTATGCGGTTTTTGCGCGGTTCGGGCGACGTGGAAAAACGCCACGCCGCCCAATCGGGCTTGCAAAAACTACTGTTTTTTTATACAGTGTCTGCATCTGTGCGAAAAGCGGGTGAAAGCAGGCGAAAGCCGCATTCCGGCCCACGCGCACAAGCCTCAGACGCCGTTCATCATAGCAAAGGACGATTCATGGAAGAAAGCAAGAAAGGCCCGGCTGGCATGACTGCGGAAAAGAGCAAGGCGCTGGCCGCCGCGCTCTCGCAGATCGAAAAGCAATTCGGCAAAGGGTCGATCATGCGGCTCGGCGCGGGTGAGGCGGTCGAAGACATTCAGGTCGTGTCGACCGGCTCGCTCGGACTGGATATCGCGCTCGGCGTGGGCGGCTTGCCGCGCGGCCGCGTCGTCGAAATCTACGGTCCGGAATCGTCGGGCAAGACCACGCTCACGCTGCAGGTGATCGCCGAGATGCAGAAGCTCGGCGGCACGGCGGCGTTCATCGACGCGGAACACGCGCTCGACGTGCAATACGCGCAGAAGCTCGGCGTGAACGCGCAGGAACTGCTGATCTCGCAGCCGGACACCGGCGAGCAGGCGCTCGAAATCGCGGACGCGCTGGTGCGCTCCGGCTCCATCGACATGATCGTCATCGACTCCGTCGCGGCGCTCGTGCCGAAGGCGGAAATCGAAGGCGAAATGGGCGACTCGCTGCCGGGCCTGCAAGCCCGTCTGATGTCGCAGGCGCTCCGCAAGCTCACCGGCACCATCAAGCGCACGAACTGCCTCGTCATCTTCATCAACCAGATCCGCATGAAGATCGGCGTGATGTTCGGCAACCCGGAAACCACCACGGGCGGTAACGCGCTGAAGTTCTACTCGTCGGTGCGTCTGGACATTCGCCGTATCGGTTCGATCAAGAAGAACGACGAAGTGATCGGCAACGAAACGCGCGTGAAGGTCGTGAAGAACAAGGTGTCGCCGCCGTTCCGCGAAGCCATCTTCGACATTCTGTACGGCGAGGGCATTTCGCGTCAGGGTGAAATCATCGACCTGGGCGTGCAAGCCAAGCTCGTGGACAAGGCGGGCGCGTGGTACAGCTATAACGGCGATCGCATCGGTCAGGGCAAGGACAACGCGCGGGAATTCCTGCGCGAGAACCCGGACATCGCGCGCGAGATCGAAAACAAGATCCGCGAATCGCTCGGTGTGGCGGCGATGGCGGACAGTGTCGCCACGGGCGCAGCGGTAGCGGGCGACGAATAAGCGTCCCGCCGCACGCTCGATGTTCAAGCGCCGGTTCGGATCGAAGGCTGGCAACGCCGAGTTTCGGCGGAGCGGTGCCGGTCGGTCCGACGGCGCGCGCGAATCTGATGACGATGCTGCTTCCGAGCTCACTGCGCGTAGCGCCGATGGGCACGGCGAGAGTTCCGATCGTTACGAACGCAGCAGCGAACGACGCGAGGGATCGACCAAGTCACGCTGGTCCACTCGCAGCACCCCATCACGCGCCGACGCGAAGCCATTCGCGCCGGCGCGTGCTGTTTCTGAAACCGTTTCTGAAACCGCGCGAGCACTGCCAAACGATCGCGAGCGGCCGCAACTAACACCGGAGAGACCTGCGAACGCCGGATCGCCGCGCGCAGTGGCGAAAACGTTAGAGACCGCGCGCGGCAAGCGCCATACGGATTCGAGCGACCCAGCGCGCGCCGCACATCAGGCGTTGCCATCGCAAGAACCCGACCGCGCCGCACGTCTCGCGAAGGCGCGCTCGCTTCTCGAGCAGGCCACAACGCATCCCGCCCCGCATCCCGCCACGAAAAGCGACGCGCCGCCAAAGACGCCGGAAGCCGGTTTCCCCGACGAGCGCGCCGATCCTTTCTCGAATCCCTTCGAAGACGCCGATCCGTTCGAGCCGTTCGAGCAATGTGCTCCCGCCGCCGCGCCGGAACCACAAGGACACTCGGCCTACAGCCGCTCGACCGAACGCCCGCGCAAGGCACCGGACGCGAACAATCCAAGACGACCTCAACGCTCGCTAAAAGGCCGCGCGCTCGCTTACCTTTCGCGCCGCGAATACAGTCGCGCGGAACTGTCGCGCAAGCTGCGTCCGTACGTGCAGGAAGCCGACTCGCTCGAAAGCACGCTCGACAGCCTGGAACGCGACGGCTGGCTGTCCAACGAGCGTTTCGTGGAGAGCGTCGTTCATCGGCGGGCGGCGCGCATGGGCGGGAGCCGCATCATCAACGAGCTGAAGCGCCATGCGGTCGGAGAGGCGCTCATCGGCGAGACGGCGGACAAGCTCGCACAGACTGAAACCGCACGCGCTCAGGCTGTCTGGGAAAAGAAGTACGGCGTCGTGCCCGAGACGCCCGCCGAGCGCGCAAAGCAGGCGCGCTTTCTTGCGGCGCGCGGTTTCTCGGCCAGCACGATTGGAAAGATCCTGAAAGGCGGCGAGGAAGACTGGACGGACGAACCCATCGACGACTGACCTTCCCGATTCATGGCACTCCGGCACGCGCGACAGCCCGCGCGCCGCCGCCCGCCATTCATCAGGCGCATGCGCGGCCTCTGATACTCGCTATGCTAAAATTCAACGGTTTCCCCCGTTCCGGCTTGAGCCCCATGCCTCTTTCTCCGCCCGTTTCCCGACAGTTGCGCCATCGTCGCGCGATTCGGCTGGAAGCGTTCGAGCGGGACGACGGTCTGTGGGACATCGAAGCCTGTCTAACCGATGACAAGCCGCGCGACTTTCCGCTCGCGGCGGGCGTCCGGCCGCAAGGCCTGCCGATCCATGAACTCTGGCTGCGCATCACCATCGACCGCAAGCTCACCATCGTCGACGCCGAGGCGTCGTCGGAGTGGGCGCCGTACGCGGGGTTGTGCGCCGAGTCGAACTCCGCGTATCGCGCACTCATCGGACTCAATCTGCTTCAGAATTTTCGTCGCGAAGCCGGCGCGCGCCTGCGCGGAACGGCAGGCTGCACGCATCTCACCGAGCTGTGCGCCGTCTTGCCGACTGCGGCTATTCAAGCCTTCTCCGGCGAAGTGTGGTCCATCGAAAGCGGCAGTCCTTTTGCGCAAGCCCATGCGGACTCATCGGCAGCTCAGCCGCCGTTCCAGCTCGGCCGCTGCCACGCGCTGCGCTTCGATGGCCCGGCCGTGCGCGAGTACTATCCGCGCTGGCTCGGCTATGAGCCATCCCGGCCGGAAAGCCGGAGCGACGCGCAACACGAAGGGCCCGACACCTGACACGCTCGCCCGCCCAACGCGGAACGCGCCCGGCAACGGACAAGAATCAAACAATCAGCGGTTCAAGCAATTCGAATCAGAAGTTCACTCCAACTCTCAGACTGAAGGAATCACGCATGAAGATTCACGAGTACCAGGGTAAGGAAATCCTGCGGAAATTCGGCGTCGCGGTCCCGCGCGGCAAACCGGTGTTCTCGGTGGATGATGCGGTCAAAGCCGCGGAAGAGCTGGGCGGCCCGGTCTGGGTCGTCAAGGCGCAGATCCACGCGGGCGGTCGCGGCAAGGGCGGCGGCGTGAAGGTCGCGAAGTCGATCGAGCAAGTCCGCGAATACGCGAACCAGATCCTCGGCATGCAGCTCGTCACGCACCAGACCGGCCCGGAAGGCCAGAAGGTGAACCGCCTGCTGATCGAAGAAGGCGCGGACATCAAGAAGGAACTGTACGTCGGCCTCGTGCTCGACCGCGTTTCGCAGAAGATCGTCGTGATGGCGTCCAGCGAAGGCGGCATGGACATCGAAGAAGTCGCGGAAAAGACGCCTGAGCTGCTGCACAAGTTCGCCGTCGAGCCGTCGACCGGTCTGCAAGACAAGGACGCGGACGACCTCGCGCGCAAGATCGGCATTCCGGACGCATCGATTCCGCAAGCGCGCGCAATCCTGCAAGGCCTGTACAAGGCGTTCTACGAAACCGACGCATCGCTCGCGGAAATCAATCCGCTGATCGTGACCGGCGACGGCAAGGTGATCGCGCTCGACGCCAAGTTCAACTTCGACGCCAACGCGCTGTTCCGTCATCCGGAAATCGTCGCGTATCGCGATCTGGACGAAGAAGATCCGGCGGAAGTGGAAGCGTCGAAGTTCGACCTTGCTTACATCTCGCTCGACGGCAACATCGGCTGTCTCGTGAACGGCGCGGGCCTCGCGATGGCGACCATGGACACCATCAAGCTGTTCGGCGGCGAGCCGGCGAACTTCCTCGACGTCGGCGGAGGAGCCACGACCGAGAAGGTCACCGAAGCCTTCAAGCTGATGCTGAAGAACCCGAACCTGAAGGCAATTCTGGTGAACATCTTCGGCGGCATCATGCGCTGCGACGTGATCGCGGAAGGCGTGATCGCGGCGTCGAAGGCCGTGGACCTGAAGGTGCCGCTCGTCGTTCGCATGAAGGGCACGAACGAAGACCTCGGCAAGAAGATGCTGGCCGACTCGGGCCTGCCGATCATCTCGGCGGACAGCATGGAAGAAGCCGCGCAGAAGGTCGTCGCGGCAGCCGAAGGCAAGTAAGCGCGTTTCGCTTACCGAGCCTAAGAGAGCGTTCCACCAGATACGAATGGCGGCGCCAAGCATCTGCTTGAGCGACGCCAAACGAACAGAGGTCACTACATGTCGATTCTGATCAACAAAGACACGAAGGTCATCACGCAGGGCATCACCGGCAAGACCGGCCAGTTCCACACGCGCGCGTGCCGCGAATACGCGAACGGCCGTGAAGCGTACGTCGCGGGCGTGAATCCGAAGAAGGCCGGCGAAGACTTCGAAGGCATTCCCATCTACGCGTCCGTCAAGGAAGCGAAGGCCGAAACCGGCGCGACCGTTTCGGTCATCTACGTGCCGCCCGCAGGCGCCGCCGCCGCGATCTGGGAAGCCGTCGAGGCCGACCTCGATCTCGCCATCTGCATCACGGAAGGCATTCCGGTTCGCGACATGCTCGAAATCAAGGACCGCATGCGCCGCGAGAACCGCAAGACGCTGCTGCTCGGACCGAACTGCCCCGGCACGATCACGCCGGACGAACTGAAAATCGGCATCATGCCGGGTCACATTCACCGCAAGGGCCGTATCGGCGTGGTGTCGCGCTCGGGCACGCTGACGTATGAAGCAGTCGGCCAGTTGACGGCGCTGGGCCTCGGCCAGTCGTCGGCGGTCGGTATCGGCGGCGATCCGATCAACGGTCTGAAGCACATCGACGTGATGAAGATGTTCAACGACGATCCCGAAACGGACGCCGTCATTATGATCGGCGAGATCGGCGGTCCGGACGAAGCGAACGCCGCTTACTGGATCAAGGACAACATGAAGAAGCCGGTCGTCGGCTTCATCGCGGGCGTGACGGCGCCTCCGGGCAAGCGCATGGGCCACGCAGGCGCGCTGATCTCGGGCGGCGCCGACACGGCGGACGCCAAGCTCGAAATCATGGACGCGTGCGGCATCAAGGTCACGAAGAACCCGTCCGAGATGGGCCGCCTGCTGAAGTCGGTGATCTAAGGAAGTCAGGCACGCAACGCGAGGGTTTGGTACTCTTACTGAATCCTTTCGTCCAGGCCGAAGAAAAAGCGAGGGAGCGCTGGCTTCCTCGCTTTTTTATTTTCGGTCACCGCTTTTCGGCTCATGCTTGAATTTTTCTCGACGCTCCAATGGGGCGCGGTTTTGCAGATTATCGTCATCGACATTCTGCTCGGAGGCGACAACGCCGTCGTCATCGCGCTTGCCTGCCGCGATCTTCCCGCGACGCAGCGCACGCGCGGCATCATGCTCGGCACGCTGGGCGCCATTGTCCTGCGCGTCGTGCTGATCGCGTTCGCCGTCTTCCTGCTCGACGTACCCTTTCTTAAGTTCCTGGGCGGCCTGCTGCTTCTGTGGATCGGCACGAAGCTTTTGCAGCCGGATCACGACGCGCCCGACATCGGTTCTTCGGACAGACTCTGGGCCGCCGTGAAGACGATCATCGTCGCGGACGCGGTGATGAGCCTCGACAACGTCATCGCGATTGCGGGCGCGGCGGAAACCGCTGACCCGCAGCACCGCTTCGTGCTGGTCATTTTCGGGCTCGTTGTGAGCATTCCGCTGATCGTGTGGGGCAGCACGCTGGTGCTGAAGCTGCTCGATCGCTTTCCCGTGGTGGTGCTGCTCGGCGCGGGGTTGCTCGGGTGGATCGCGGGCGGCCTCATCATCGACGACCCGTTCATCGACCGCTGGCCCGCGCTCAACACGGACGCAGCGGGCTACGCGGCGCGCATCGCGGGGGCGGTCGTCGTGATCGCGGCGGGCTGGGTGATGAAGCGCCGCGCGCTCGCGAGCACCGGCTGACCGCACGCCGGCGCAGCGTTAGCCGAATGGCCGACTGTCGCTGCATCCGCTGGCTCCCTACCATCGAAGCGTCTGGTTCGCATGTCGCGGCCGGACGCTTCGTGTCTTTTAGGGAGTGGCAATGACGAGCATGGCTTTGTTGGTTAGGGCGCCGCGCGAGCGCGACGGCTTCAGCGCATGGCTGAAACGCGCACAAGCGGGCGCACGCGGATTCACGCTGATCGAACTGATGATCGTGCTGGCGATCGTCGGCGTGGTCGCGGCTTACGCGATTCCCGCGTATCAGGACTATCTGTCGCGCAGCCGGGTGGGCGAGGGGATATCGCTCGCGACATCCGCGCGGCTCGCCGTCGCGGAAAACGCGGCGAGCGGCGCGGATCTGGCGAGCGCGTACGCGTCGCCGCCCGGCACGCGCAACATCGAATCGATTCACGTGGACAGCGACACCGGCCAGATTACGATTGCCTACACGACGCGGGTCGCGCCGGCCGGATCGAACACGCTCGTGGTCGTGCCTTCCGCGCCGGATAACGCGGACACGCCGACCGCCCGCGTCGCCCTGACGCGAGGCTCGGTGCAGGCGGGCACGATCACCTGGGAATGCTTCGCGGCGGGCAAGGCCGCTTCGTCGCTGCCTGCGCCGGGCGCGGGGCCGTCGCCCACGCAACCCGCGACGCTGCCGGGCAACCTTGCACCGCCGGAGTGCCGCGCCTGAACGGCTCGCGTGCGATGAACGAGGGCATGAGCGCCGCGCGGAACGTGGGGATTTCGTCGCATTTGCGGGCGCACGGCGCACAGCGGACGCAAAGTTTTGTATAGTGCGCCGGTCCCCGACGTTCCCAGCCCCTCATGCCTTCTCAATACGCGCGCTACCTTTGTTTTGCCGTTCTGTGCCTTGCGTTGACCATTCCGTTCGGCGTCGTCAACCACACGTATCCGATCCCGACGTTCTACGCCGAGTACAGCGCGTTGGCCTTGTATCTCGCGCTCGGAGCCACGGTCGCGATACTCGTGCGCGTGTCCGAGCCGCGCGTGCCATTCGCGTCGCCGGTGGTGGCGCTGATGCCGCTCGCGTTCGGCATCGTGCTCGTCGCGCAGACGGTGCTGCTGCCGGTCGCGCAGCCTTCGATGAACTGGCTCGGCGGCGCCTATCTGCTCGCGTCGTTCGTGGCCGTGCATACGGGGTTCGGGCTGGCGCGCGCGGGGCTGTCGGAGAAGGCGTTGCGCATCGGTGCGGCGGCGTTGCTGGCGGGCGGACTCTTCGCGGTGTTTTGCCAGACCGTGCAGTTGTTGCACATGGAGGCGAAGTTCGCCCCGTTCGTCGTGGCCTACAACATCGCGATTAAACGGCGGCCTTTCGGGAACATGGCGCAGGCGAATCACCTTGCGAGCGTCATCGCATTCGCCGTGGCGGGCGCGATGTATTTTGTGCAGACGCGCCGGATGCCTGTCGTCGTGTGGCTCGTCCTGTCGACGGTGCTTTCGTTCGGGCTCGCGCTCACTGTGTCGCGCGGTCCGTGGCTGCAAACGGCGGTGGTGGTCGTGGCCGGTTTCTGGATGGCGTTCATCCGGCGACGCCCGGGCGCCGCCGACGACTTCGACAGCCCGACCGCGCGCAGCGGACGCGATATCCGCGCGTGGATCATGCCGATCGCGCTCGCCGTGCTGTTTGTGGTGGTCAACGCGGCGGTGCGCTGGGCGAACGTGCGGTATCAGCTCGGTCTCGCGCAATCGGCCGCGGAGCGCATGCAGGACGCGAATCAGATCGCGCCGCGTCTCGCGCTGTGGAAGTACGGCTGGACCATGTTCAAGACGCATCCGTTGCTTGGCGTCGGCTGGGGCGAGTTCCCGCGCTATCAGTTCGACATGGTGCGCGACCTCGGCGGCGTCGAAATCGCGAACAACGCGCACGACATTTTCATCGATCTGCTCGCGAAAACCGGACTGCTCGGCGTCGCGGTGCTGGCGGCGGGCATCGCCTTCTGGATGATTCGCGTGCTGCGCGCGCCGCACACGCCCGCGCGCGTCTTCGCGCTCTCGCTGCTCGGCGTCCTGATGATGCACGCGCTCGTCGAGTATCCACAGCAGTACATGTTCTTCTTGATGCCCGCGATGCTCGTGATCGGGCTTCTGGAAACGCGGCCGTTGCGGCTCGTGGCGCGGCCGCTGTCGTATGGCGTCTATGTCTTTCTCGTCGTGGCCGGTCTCGTCGCGCTGTATCCGACGATGCGCGATTACAACCGCGCCGAGGTGCTGTATTACGGCTCGCGGCCGGCGGAACAGTATCGCGACGATCCGTCGTTCCTGTTCGGCGCGTGGGGTCAGTATGGCGCGGCCACGCTGCTGCCGATGAACGCGCAGGACATCCAGGAGAAGCTGGCGGCGCATCGGCAGGCCATCGCGTTGCTGCCCGGCGAGACCGTGCTGCGCAGATACGCTGTGTTGCAGGCGCTCGCGGGTCAGCGCAGCGAGGCCCTCGATACCATGGCGCGCCTGAAGATCTTCGCGACGGAACTTAACGACTGGCCGACGCAGCTCGCGTCGGTTTATCAGTCCATCGATGAAATCGGCGCGCCGCTGGCGGGTTTCAAGGCCGATCTGGTGAAGCGGTACGGGTTGCCGGCGGGAGCGGATGCCCGCACGGACGATGACGCCGACGCCGACGAGTGAGCACCGGCTCTTGCAGCGTTCAGGCGGACGGCTGTGCGTCCGCCACCCAGTCCCCCGACTTCCCGCCGTGTTTTTCCATCACGCGTACGTTTGTGATGGTCATTCCGCGGTCCACGGCCTTGCACATGTCGTAGATGGTCAGTAGCCCGACCTGCACGGCGGTGAGCGCCTCCATCTCCACGCCCGTGCGCCCGACGGTTTCCACGCGCACTTCGCAGTGCACGCCGGGAAGCGTCTCATCGACGGAAAAGTCCACCGCGACGCGCGTCAGCGCAAGCGGATGACACAGCGGGATGAGATCGGCGGTGCGCTTCGCGCCTTGAATCGCCGCGATGCGCGCGACGCCGAGCACATCGCCCTTTTTGGCGCGTCCTTCGCGGATCAGCGCGAGCGTGGCGTCGAGCATGACGATCGAGCCGCGCGCCACCGCGATGCGGCGCGTCTCGTTCTTGCCGCCGACATCGACCATGTGCGCCTCGCCGGCGGCATCGAAATGAGTGAGTCCGGACATCGCGTCTCCTTGCAGTGGGCGCTTATCTTACCAGCGGGGTTTGAGGCGGAAACCGCGCGAAGCCGTGTCCAGGGGCACCGCCGAGCGCGCAACACTTGATACGATAAGCGCGTTCCCGTCATCACGCTGCCCGCCGGCGACGCCCCGGCTTCGCGCTATGTCATCGAATCGTCCGAGCCGTGCGCTCGTGTTCGCGTTGTGCCTGAGTCTCGCCATGCCGCCGGTCGCCGTGGCGCAGACGGGCGCGCGCGCGGTGGGCGCGGCGAGCGTGATGGAGGTCGGAGACGTGCCGAAGGCGACCGGCGGGTCGAACGTGCCGGACGCGACCAACGCGACGAATACGCTAAATGCGACGAACACCACCAGCGCGACCAGCGCAACCAGCGCGACCAACGCAAGCAACGCGACCAACGCAAGCAACGCGACTAACGCGAAGAACGCGAAGAACGCGAACAGCACCACCAACGCGACCAACACGACTAACGCAACCAGCGCGACTAACGCAATCAACGCGACTAACGCGAGCAACGCGACGAACCCGAGCAACGCGACGAACGCCACAAACGCTACGGACACCGTAAGCGCCAAGAGCGCGACCAACGCGACCAACGCGACCAACGCCCCGAACGAGAACAGCGCGACCAACGCTACGAACGCCGTAAGCGCGAAGAGCGTCTCCAAAGCAACGAACGCAACCAACCCGCCCACCGCTTCCACTCCGTCCACTCGCTTGCGAGCACGGGCGCGTTTGGCGACAAGAATGCCGCTGTCGGCAAGACGGTCAATCTCAACAACAGCTTGAGCGGCGCGGACGCGGCCAACTACACGGTGGGCGGTCAGAGCACGACCACGGCCAGCATCACGCCGAAGTCGCTGAACATCGTCGCAAACGACACCTCGAAGGCGTCCGGCTCCGCTGACCCCGCACTGACTTGGTCGATTGCTGGCAGTGGACTGGTGGCGGGCGATACGTTGGCGGGCAGCTTGTCGCGTGCCTCCGGTGAGGCACCGGGAACCTACAGCATCAACAAAGGAACGCTGGGTAACGGCAACTACGATGTCAATCTGACGGGGGGCGTTTTCACGATCACGGGGAGTGTATCGACCCCTTCCACCCCATCGACGGCTTCGACGCCTTCGGCACCGCAAAGCCAGGCGGTGACGCCAGCGCAATACACCTTCGCTCCGGTCACGTTGCAAACTCCAACCGCGGGTGAGCTCACGTATATGGCGGTAAGCGGGCAACCCGAAACGACTGCTGCGACGGCGAGCGACGATGCTCAGCGCGTGCCCGGCGCCGACCAGTCGGCGACGCCCGTATCCGGGCAGGTTCGTCTGGCATCGCAAGCGGCTTCTGCGGGACAAGATGCCAAGTTCCTAAACGTCCTTGTGGTTTCGGGCGGGATCAAACAACCGGCTGCACCTTCATCGCCGGAGACCACACCGATCGACCCGACTGCGGCCCAATAAGAGCAACGTGACTGCGATGTTCGCGCGAAACAAATGAAACTATCTTACGCATCAATTCCGGCGGCAGTCTTGATATTGGCCGCTTCATCCGCTTCCGCGCAACAGCAGCCGGACGCGGGGCTAACCCTGCAAGAGAACGCGCCGCGTGCGGTGCCTGCGCCTAAAGCCACGATGCCGCTGCCTGCTGCACCCGCGCCTGTGGAAGCAGCGCTTCCAGGCGGTGCTCGAGTTGTGGTGCATCAGGTGTCCGTTTCGGGCAATACGATTTTTTCGACCGAGAAACTGCTCTCGCAGCTTGGGGATTATCGAGACAGGGACTACGACTTCGCCGGCCTGACGGACCTAGCGACGAAGCTCGCCGCTTACTATCGACAAAACGGCTATCCCTTTGCAAGCGCTTACCTGCCGCCGCAAGCCTTGGCGGATGGAAAGCTACGCATCATGATCGTGGAGGGCCGTTACGGCCAAGTGCAGGCGACAGGCAACCCCCAACTGAAAGACCAGGCGCAGCACTTCCTGGCCATCCTCGTGCCTGGTGAGCCGATTTCCAGCCCCGCGCTTGAGCGGGCCACATTGCTTCTCAATGACCAGCCTGGGGTAAAGATCGTTCCGGTGCTTCGTCCTGGAAGTGAGAGCGGTACGGGAGACCTGCTGGTTGACGTACAGCGAGATCGCCGAGTGACTGGGGAAGTCGGTCTCGATAACTACGGTAACCGCTACACCGGACGAGATCGTGGAACGCTTAATGTGGATGTCGACAGCCCGTTCACGTTGGGAGACCAGATCGCATTGAGGTCGCTCGTCACGGACGAAAAGCTTTGGTTCGGTTCCGCAGCCTACGCCCTGCCGCTCGGGGCCTCGGGTTTGCGTGGCAAGGTCGGTCTTGTTCACTCGTACTACTACCTGGGTTCGAACTTCAGTGCCCTCGACGCAACTGGCACGGCGGATGTCGCAACGCTCGGGCTAAGCTATGCGGTCGTGCGCTCCCAGAACAGCAACGTCAGCGTGTCTGCGACGTTCCAGCACAAGCAGTTGCACGACAAGCAAGGCGCAGTTGATTCGAGCACCCGCCGCGCGAGCGACAGCATACCTGTCGAGATGGACTTTGACGTGCGGGACACGCTGGTCGGGGGAGGCTTGACCTATGGTGCCGTGACCTGGACCCCGGGGCACCTCCGCTTGAGCGACGAGATGTATTCGCTCGACGCGAATACTGCACGAACCGCCGGGAGATATTCCAAGGTAAACGTCGATGTTGCCCGCATTCAGTCGCTCGTGCGACACCTTGATCTCTACGGACGCTTTGCGGCCCAATGGACGCGCGACAACCTTGATTCATCCGAGAAGTTCGGGCTTGGCGGCATCAACGGGGTACGTGCTTACCCAAGCGGCGAAGGTTACGGTGATAAGGGATGGCTTGCACAGCTTGAACTCCGCTACACGCTTGGTGCATTCGTGCCATATGCGTTCTACGACGCCGGCAGCGTGGCGTTGAACGCGTCGCCTTGGCAGGCAGGAGCGAACCATCGCAGCATTGGCGGTGCCGGTCTGGGCGTGCGCTACTTGCGAGGCCGCTGGAGCGCCAACTCGACGATCGCGTGGCACGTGAAAGGTGGTGCTCCGACGTCTGATACGCGAGATTCAATTCCGGTTGCGTGGGCTAGCGTATCGTACCGATTCTGAAACTCCCAACCGAGAAGGGCAACGGCTGCAGCAATGCGGTCGAAGGCGTCGGATTCAGGCAAAAGCGGAAAAGCAACAAAAGCGGAGAGGCGACATATCAGTCTCACGAAAGGCTTTTCCATGTTGCTCCAGCCACGCACGATGGCCGATAAGAAGCGTTCGGCTCTGCACAAGCCGCCGGCCATGCGCTGCACTGTTCGCTAGGGCTTAGCGCGCCGAAAGGCCCTTGCCGTTTTCATAAAATCATGCAGTCATCGTCGGCACGGCTTCTGCGGCGCCACCGGTCGCTATCGATCGCGCACGGCGCGATTGTGAGCGAGGCAAAGAGATGTTTTGCACCCCTCGCGCTGGCGACTTTCAAAGAATTAAAATGACGAATTACCGCTCGCGACCGCAACTCGAACCGGCAGAGCAGAAGCTGGACCGTCTTCAACTGGCGGTGGAGGCCGCCGATATCGGCACGTTTTTCTGCCCCCTACCGCTCGGCCGGCTGTACTGGAACGCTCGTTGCAAAACGCATTTTTGGCTTCCAGCGGACACCCCAGATGCCGAGGTCGCCATCGATACCTTCTACCGTGTGATGCATCCCGAAGACCGGGAGCGGACGCGGGCGGCGGTTGATGCGTCAATCAGCAGTGGGACGCCCTACGACATCGAATTTCGGACCGTCTCACCGCACGGCGACGTCCGCTGGTTGCGAGCAAAAGGTGGGGCGACTTTCGATGCCGGGGGGCGCGCGGTCCGCTTCGACGGCATAACAATTGATATCTCCCGCCAGAAGCGGCTGGAGGCCGAGCGGATTGAGCTGATCCACAGCGAACGACAGCAACGGCTTGCAGCTCAGGCCGCCAATGCGGCCAAGGAGACGTTCATTGCGGCCGTCTCCCACGAACTCCGCGCACCATTGATGGCCGTTCTGGCATGGACGGACCTGCTTGACCGAGCCTCGGCCGACGCGGATTTCATCAATAACGGAATATCTGTCATCCGCCGCAATGTGGTGATGCAGGCGCGCCTTGTCGACGACTTGATGGACGCAAGCCGCGTCGGCAGTGGGAAGTTCGCTGTCAAGAAAGAGTCAGTTACTGTGACGGACTGTTTGCACGCTGTTCTACAGGACTTTCGGCCTATGGCGGATGAAAAAGGTGTTTTCGTCGCTGACCTTATTGCGGAGCCGGTGCAGCTTTTCGGTGACGGGGCGCGCCTGCAACAGGTATTTGGCAATCTACTGAACAACGCCCTGAAGCACACGGACCGCGGCGGCAAGATCCTCCCGTCAGTTGTAGTCGATGGGAACGCCGTGCGAATCAGCATCGCCGACACCGGGTCAGGGATACCGTCTGACAGGTTGGAACAAATCTTTCAGCCGTTCGTGCAGTTGGAAAACGTGGCGAACCGTGAGGGCAGCGGTCTGGGTCTCGGACTCGCCATTTCGCGAAGCATCGTCGTCATGCATGGGGGAGACATCACCGCGCAGAGCAGTGGCCCCGGCCAGGGCGCTACCTTCACCGTGATCCTACCTGTCGGGAACGGAGATTCAGCGTTCGGATTGCTTGCAGAGCAACCGGCGGGAACTGCGTCGGCACTCGACGGCAAAAACGTCCTGCTTGTTGAGGATCACGTCGATACCTTGGAAGCTCTTTCGATCGTTCTTCGGTCTGAAAATGCGATCGTCACGGCCGCGAGGTCAGCCGATGAAGCGAGGAGCCTGTTGAGCCTCAACCCGCCGGACGTCATTATCTCTGACTTCTCTATGCCGGCCGAGAGCGGCTTCGGCTTCATCAGAGGCTTGCGCGAAAGGGGGATCACGACGCCCGCCATTGCGCTGACCGGCCATATCGGCGGGGAAGACGAACGTGCGGCGCTAGACGCCGGCTTCAACGACTACCTGGGCAAACCGGTCGACCGTCCAAGACTTCTTGAAGCCATCGTCAGGCTGCTAGGTGGCTAAATCTTGCGTCTGTGCCGCGCATGCGATCTGTCGGCTCCTGCAACCGGGTCTAGGTGCGTCATGGAAAGTTCCTCTTCCTATTTGAGGACGAGGGACTGCCGCGGCAGGTGCCTCGAGCTTTGCTGGAAAGCGAAGGGGTTACCAAGTGGTCTGCGCGCCAAATAGCGGAAACGCGCTTGCGCGCCCGAGTGTGACAGCCGTCGACCTTGTGGTCACCAACTGGGCGATGTGAGTGATGGACGAAGTACAGCGTGCCAATCTGAAAAGCGACGCCCTACTAAGCGCGCTTGAAGCGCCAGAATGCGGGGGCGTTTGAATAGCCAAGCTCAGTTGCGACGACGCTAAATGGCACGCCGCGACCTATAAGATTAATGGCGCGCGACAGCCTCAGTTGGCGGCGCCGGGCGGCAAGCTGGTATTAAGTTCCTGCTGGAAAAGCCGGGCCAGCGTTCTGTCGCTAGCGCCGGCGACACGTGCCCATTCCTGAAAGGTCGAAAGGTCCGATCCGAGCCTAGGTCCAGGCAGGTTCAGGAAATGGAGCGGTTCGTCGCTGCATGGGCCGAATTGGCGCCGATGCCCGCAGCGGAGTGAATCGCATGGATCGGAATCTGGCCGAGCACCGCGTCATGCGCGTTGGCGGCAAGCAGCCGGGGCAGGTTCCATTCGCAGGTGGGAAAAATGCCAAGCGGGCAGTTGCTGCATGGGTCGGCGGTGCGCCGGTTGCGCCACGCCAGCAGCAGCTTGAGCATCGCGCCGAAGGCGAACAGCACCGCCGCCTTGAAGAGCCATACCGGCGTGAAGTACCTCACGCAGAACAGCCCGCTCACCAGATAACTGCCGCTCGCGAATCCCAGCAGGGTGCGCGCGAAAATCTTGAAGCGCTTCGCCTGCCAGAGCGGCTGAAGCGCAGTCGGCAGGATCAGCAGCAGATGGAAGACGACCCACTGCGCCATCGGCCAGCTTTGCCAACTGATGGCGCAGGCCGCGGCGATGCCGAGCGGCGCACCCAGCGCGACGCAGGTGCAGCCAAGGCACAAAGGCCGCCCGAACGGCCGCACGAGGTGATGATCGTGGCGCTTGCAGTGCGGGTGATGCGCCCAGCGCAGCATGCCGGAGCCGGGGGCAAGCCGCCTCATCTCGCCCAGCGAAGGCATTGGTGCCAAGCCCTCGCCCAGGCCGTTGTCAGGCTTACTCATTGCGGCGGAACACCATTATCAGCACGCTTTTCGAGCCGCCACAGGTGGCCGTCGAAGACTGATAGACCTGCACGAGCCAGTAGCCTTCGGTGGCCATGCGGTTGGCGTGGCGTTCGCAGGAAGCGGTGTCGTACGGCTTGCCGCAGGCGCCTTCGATGGTGATGAACTTGTACATGAGATTCGTCGGGTGATCGGGCGAGATGGGTCAGTTGGCGGTGCGCGTGGCGAGCATCGCGTAGGTAAGGGTGTCGGTATTGCTTGCGACGACCTGCAGATCGACCTTGCGTTCGGCGACCTGCACGCCGTTGACGTACAGCGTCGACTTGACGGGGTAAGCGCCCTGCGGCACGCCTTGCGGCATCGGGATGGTGAAGCTGCTGCTGAACGCGCCCGCGCTGGCGGTCTGGTTTACCGGCTTGCGCACCGACTTGGCGATGGAGCCGTCGGGCTTGTAGATCGTTGCTTCTTCTTCGATGGCTGGGTCGGCAGTGTCGCGTTTGCCCTTCACGACCTCGATATACGAATGCAGCGTCGCCTTCTCACCCGCCGAAATCGACGCGGGCGTAAACGAAGTGCTGTACTTGACCACCGACGCCTGCTCGGGCAAGCGGCCGCCGTGTCCCGCCTGATAGTCGGCCTGGGCCTGCTGGGCGGTCTTGATCTGCTTCGCTTCATAGTCCACCGCCGCGCAGATCAGCGCCGCGATGCCCGCGCCAATCGCCGCACCGGTGGCGCGGTTGCCGCCCGCGACCAGCGCGCCGACGGCGGCGCCGCCCACACCCGCTAGAAGCGGATTGCACGAAATACTGGCGAATTTCGCTTTCGCGTCGTTCATGTCGGCGCAACCGGCCAGCACGGCGGCGAGCGTGACGCCCGCGATCAGCCGCTTCGAAACATAGATCACTTCCATTGCTTCCTCGGAGTTTCGGTCAATCGGAATCGGTCAATCTGGAAACGCAGCGGGATGCCGCTTACTGAACCTGGGTCCCGCAGTTGTCGCAAAAGCGCGAATCGGCTTCGAGCGCTTCGCCGCATGCGCTGCACGACGCGCCCGCCTGGGCGCTGCGTTGCGCGGCCTGGCCGCCCAGCATGTCGCGCATCCGCGGCGACAAGAGATGCTCGGTCGCGCCTTCGCCGACGCGATTGAGCGCGTTGGCCCCGGCGATTTTCTCGATATCGCGCTGCGACGTCGGCGCGACGACGATGGTCTGCTGTTGCGCGCACTGCTCGATGAGCTGGCGGATTTCGCGGGCGTCGACGGGCAGCCCGCGCATGCCGACGATCATGCGGCGGTGGTCGCGGCCAAAGGCCACCGAATCGATCTCAGCCACCCACACGCGCACCGACATGTCGTGCACTGCGATCACGTCGCTTTCCGTGCGCACGCGGTCGCTGAACTGCGCGCCGAGATTCATGCGCGAGCGCTGGAAATTGCCGTCGAACTGCACCCAAACGAGCTTTGAGAGAAAGTCGAAGCGCGCCCACAGCATGTGTCCCGCGCGCAGACAGAACGCGCCGACCGCGAGCATCGCGCTGCCGAACGTGGCCCAGCCGAGCGCGGCCGATTGCACGTCGGCGGGCGAGGCCGCGAATTCCGTGGCGAACCACAGCAGGCAGATCACCGCGACGCCGATCAGCGCCACGCCGAAGGTATTCAGGCTCACCAGCCAGCGGTAGCGCGGCTCGGTGAAGGCGCGCTTGAGATCCACGCGGCGCATGTCCTCGCGCGGCAGCGGCTGGGTTTCCTCGAACAGCTGGCCGGTGAACTGACCGGACTGTCCTGCCACCGACGGCGTGTGGCGCGCATAACGGCGGTTAGGAATCTGCTCGACCCAGCGGCGCTGCAGATGGCGCTCCAGTTCATCGAGCAGCTGCTTGGGCTGGCCGTTCATCGACACCGTGGCGATCTCGCTGCCCATGCTCGTGCGCGGCGTGACCACGGTCTGACGCACGAGCGCGATGAAGAACAGCACGACAGCCACGCCCGCGCAGATGAGCAGCGCGAACGTCTGCGTGGTCAGCGGCAGCCAGCTTAGGTCGGGCAGGTGAGTGGAGACGAGCGGCACCACGATCGGTGCGAACACGGCCACCAGCAGCAGGCCGATGAGTCCAGCCGGGCTGAGCGAGGTGCTGGCCTGGTTGCCTTGCTCCATCGGCTTGAGCAGCAGGAAGAACGCGAAGCCGAAAAACAGCAGCGCGACCCAGGCGCGATCGGACGGATTGTCGAAGCCCACCGCGGCGATGATGAAGCTCAGGAAGGTGGCCGCGAGCGCGAGGCCCGACTGGAACTGCAGCTGCGCGAGGCGGCGAATCGGGATCGGCGCGTAGATGAGGGCGGGGATCAACGAATAGAGCAGGCCGTTCAGCGCGCCTTTGGGCTCCTCGAACCACAGCGCGCCGGAGCGCATGCGGTTTTGCAGTTCCGCCGCGTCTTTCGTGACGCCGTCCTGGTTGCTGGCCTGGATCTCATCGCTCAGGCCAAGCGGCTGGCCGCGTCCGAAGTAAAAGCGCAGCTGCATCATGCCGATGCGGGCGTAATTGATGCCGCTGCCAAGCAGGAAAATGCCCATCGCAAGCGGCAGGAACGCCCACAGACCGTGATGGGCCGCCAGCTTTTGGCGGCTCAGCAGCAACGCCGCGATGCCGCCGAGAAACAGCAGCGCGGCGGCGGCAAAGCGGAACCAGTTCTCGACACGGAACGGATTCGGCAGGTTGAGGCGGTCGCCTTCGGAACTGAATTCAAACGACATAGGGGCTCCGCGGACCGTCATTCGATGGACATGTTGTTGAGCGCGCTTTGCTGGGCTGCCTTGGCGCGCTTGCGCAGCGACAAGGCCTGCGCGTTGTGCGGGTCGAGGCGCAGCACGGCATCGGCATTCGAGATCGCGCAGTCGAACTTCTTGTTGCTGAAGCAACTGGTGCCGTCCGAGAGATTGCCCGCGATGGCCGCGCGGATGGTGGCGTTTTCGCCGCCACTGGTCTCGGCGGACGGCGCACTCTTTTTGGGCTTTTCGCGCACGTGCGGCGCGGGCGCTGCGGGTTCCGGCGCGGCGGTTTGTGCAGGTGCCGGTGCTGGCGGCTCGGCTTGCGCTCGCGGTTGTGCTTGCGGTTGTGCCTCGATCGGCGCCGGGTTAGACGCTTGAGCTTGCGGCCGCGTATCGATGATTGTTGCGCCCGTGGACGCGGCGTTTGCTTCGCTTCCCGTGACCGCCGGCGCGTCGGACGCCGGTGCGTCTAACGCCGCGCCCAGCGACGGAGCGGGCATGGACGCGGCGTCGTCGGCGGGCGCTGCCGACGGTGCTTCCGATGCCGCCTTGACGAACGGCGCAGCGGATGCCGCGCTCGGGGCGCTCGCGGCCGTGTCGTCGGACGCGGCGGGGGTGTGATGCGAGCGCAGCATGAGGCCCGCGCCTACCGCCACGCCCACCACGACCACGACCACGGCTGCGCCACCGATGATCCACAGCTTCTTGCCGCCGCCCGACGCGGCAGCGGAGGCGGAAGGCGCGGCAGTGGTGGCGCCGCTTTTACGGGCGGCTTGCGCGGTTGCTGTGTCCTGCGTTTGCTTCGCTTCAGAGCGCATGGCGGAATCCGCTTCGCGCGGTGTCTCGCGTTGAATCCCGGGTTCCGGTTGCGGCTCAGGCTCCGCCTGCGGCTCGGGTATCACGGGAGATACGGTTTCCGCAGCGGCGCTATCCGCAGTCCGCGCCGCTTCGGGAGCGGCGACGAAAGCAGCTTCGGCGCGCGTCTCGTCGGTTGCGTGCGCAACGACGGGCGCTTGCGCAACTTCTACTAGAGGCTCCACGGCGTCGACCGGCGCCTCGACGACCTGCGTCGGCGCGCTGAAGTCGAAACGGCAGCCTCGGCAATAGCGCTTGCCTGGCGTGCGCACGGTCGCGCATTGCGGACAAACTTCGGTAGCCTGTGCATCGTCCGCGATCGGCGCATCAGGGGCGCTTGCCACGAAGGCCGCCTGAACAGGTGTGTTCTCGAACGTCGCGTGCGTCTGGGGCGTGGCGCTTTCGGCGAACGTAGCCGGCGCTTCGCCGATGGTAGCCAGTTCGGATTCAGGCGCTTGCGGGGCAGTGGGGCGCGTCTCTTCGCACACCGCCTCGACAGGCTCGGGCAGCGTTTGCTGCCGTGCGGCCGCGATCGACGGTGCCGTGTTATGGAGCGCCGCGAAATCGAAACGGCACTGGCGGCAAAAGCGCTTGCCCGGCACGCGCGCCGTTGCGCACTGCGGGCACGCCTGTGCCGTTGCCGCGATGGCAGCGGCCGCCTGCAGCGTGCTATCGGGGCAGGCGTCAACCGCCGGAGCGGTGGCGAACGTGGGCTGCTCCACGGGCGCGGCCGCGTCGCGATTCAGGTCCGGGGCGGCGGACGCAGCGGCGGCGCGCAGCATGCCCATGCCGCATTGCTTGCAAAACTTTGCGCTCGGGCTATTCGAAAAGCCGCATTTCTGACAACGCATTCTAGGTCTCTGTGGTCGTGGTGGCTGGGCGGGGCGTGCTCGCTAGTCGACGCGACGCAGGCGCTCGCTGCCGAAGCCCAGTGAAAATTCAAGGGTGTCGTGGTCGATCACCTTGATGAGGGCGAAGTTCGTGCCATCGTGCTTCAGATAAAACTGTTTGTTGTCCTGCTTGTCGACGACGTATTCGATCGCCGTTGTATTGCCTCCGAAGGTGGCGCTGTCGCGCGTGAATTCGATCACGCTGTTGATGGTGTTCCCCTCGCGCCATCTGCCGACATACGTAGGCCGTGAACCGAACAGGCCGGACACCGCGCTAGCAATCTTGCTGAAAAGGCCCTCGCCCGAGCGGCTTTCGCTGCGCGCGCGGCCTTGCATCCCGCCTTGCAGGCCGTTGAGCAGCGCGACTTCGTCGTTCGCGCTCGTGCCGTTGTCGATCTGCCAGCCGTGATCGCCCTTCACCAGCGAAATGTAAGTGGTCTTGGGCAGATTGGCGAAGCTATTGGGCTCGGCGCGCTGGGCTTCCGGCGTCTTTGTCCAGGCGTCCGCGTTGCGATAGGCGTAGCCATACCTGCCTTGCGTGTGCCAGCGCTCGCCAATCTTGACCGGCTTGGTGAAATCGACGGAGGTTACCGTGAGTCCATCGGCGAAACAGAGCCTGCCGTCGTGAATCTTCTCTTCGCCCAGCGCCGTATGCGAGAACTGCTGGCCGTCGCCGAACATAAACGCATTGGCGACCGGCTGCGGCGGCCCGTAGATGCCCGCTTTGGACAGCACCTGCAGCCATTGCAGCGTGCTCGCGTCAAAGCCGCCCACCACGACGGGGTTCTTGCCGTAGGGGAAATCGCTCAGACACGTTGCGCCTGCAACCTTCGTTTTGTCGGCGTTCAGCAGATCGCCGAGATCGGACGCGGAGGGCGTGGACGGCGGCATGGCCAGGAATGCGGTGATGCCGCCCGCAACCACCAGCACGGCGACACCGACGCCGCCCCCCAAAGCCACCTTGCGCCAGTTGCTGTCAAGCGGGACTGCGGCGGGCGCGGCCGTCGGGCCAGCGGGCTTGGGCCGGGGCGTGCCCGGGGCGGCCGTCGTGGCGGGGGCAGCGTTGGCGGCACGGCGTGCCTGTACCGGTGTGCCGCATTCATCGCAGAAGCGCGCATCGTGATCGTGCTTGCTGCCGCATTTGACGCAAAAGCGCGCCATTACACGCCTCCAGGTAGGTCGGCGCCACATTCGCCGCAGAACGCGTCTTCCGCTTCGGCGCCCGCGCCGCAGGCCTTGCAGGCGCGCGAGGCGGCATGGTTTTCATGCGCGAGCACCGCCGGTGCGTGCGGCGGGAGCGGCTCGGGTGCGAGCGGCGCGCGCGGCGCGGGAGACGCAGGCGTATCGTCCGCGGCAGGGGGCGCAGCATGCGCGCCGGCGAGGTTCAGGAAAATGTTGCAGATGCCGGCCAGATAGACGAGCAGTGGGAACGTATAGGCCAGCGCGCCGAGGATGCCGACGCCAACGAACGTTGCGAGCAGATAGCCGCTCATGCCGCTGCCCATCCCACCCATGCCGCCAAAGCCGGCAAACCCGAAGCCCGAGTAGAGCGACAGGAGACTGCCGCCAAAGCCGATGATGCCGCTTGCGAGCGCCGCCACGAATGCGGAGCCACCGAACACGATGGTCGAGGCGATGAAAGCCACGATGCCCACCATGAAGAGCAGGACCATCTGCTGCACGATCGGCGGCAGCAGGCGGCCGATATTAAACGCGCGGTTCATGCCCAGCGTGCCGAGCGCCGCGCGCACGCCATAGCCTTCCCAGAAGGCCGGCGCGGCGAGCGGGTTCACGACGAACATGAAGCTGAACCACAGGATACCGCCGATTACGGAGGCGATCGGATAAACGACCGTATAGAGCAGCGGCCCGAGGAATGGGATCTTGCAGATGAACAGCACGATCGCGAGCACGATCATGAAGGCGAGGAAGACCGCGATTTCGATCAGGAAGATCGCCGCAAGCCGGGGCAGTGTCATCAGGCCCGCGATGAGTGCGTCCCGCGCGCCCAGCGTGGGGCGGCCCTGAATCTGATCCATCAGCGTCTTGCCCGCCGCCGATACGCCGGTCGCAACGAGAATCGTCGCCGCCAGCGACCCGATGAAGGAAAACAGGCCGCCAATTACGAATGCGCCATTGCTGGCGAGCGTCCCGGCAATGCCGATAAAGATGCCTGCCACAACGAGCGCCGCGACGGCACAGGCGATAAAGAGCAGAAAGGCGCGCGTATTGCGCGCGGCATCGACGGCTTCAAGAACGACGAGCGATCCGCGGATCGCGTCTTTGGAAGATGACATTGTTTCCCCGACAAGCAGATTCGAAAGCAGGCTTGATAACCCGTCAGATAAAGCGATGGCGCGTTTCTAGCGCGAACGCTAGAGCGTGTTTACGGTTGTATTGCAAGAAACTTTAATGCGCGCTAAAGCGACATCGCCCGGTGCCGGTGAATCGTCCGGAATAGATGCGCAATAAATGGCATAAAGATTTCACCGCTGCTTCGAATATGTCGAGCAATGGTCTGGCGGTTTCAAGGGTGAAGCGCAACAGCGCGATTAATGTTTAGTGCCTTAAGGTTGACATGCTGATGCGAGCGTGGCGGCGAAGACCTCGAATGGCGAATGGAAGTTGCGCGGGGCCGGCTGTTCAGACTGTAATGACCGCTTTGCTTTCCGCAGTCGGCAGAAGGCCCTGAGTGCACAGGCAAATGGCATCTTCGACAACGAAATCGAACCAGTCTCTATCGCGCAGAAGAGAGGCGAGCCGACGGTCGTAAGTCAAGACGAGCATCCTCGCGACATGAACATCGAGTCTCTCAGCCGGTTGAAGGGCGTCAAGCCGCAAGGTACAGTCACTGCGGGCAATGCATCCGGCGTGAATGGCGGTGCGGCAGCACTTCTGTTGGCAAGCGCGGAAGCAGCATTCCGTTGCGGGCTCAAGCCGAAGGCGCGAATTCTCGGCATGGCAACGGCGGGAGTTGCGCCACGTATCATGGGTATCGGCCCGGCGCCGGCAGTTGTCGCACTTCGACATCATCGAGCTCAACGAAGCTGCGTCCCAGCGAATTGTGACGTTGCGCCTGCTCGGCCTTAAACCCGATGACCAGCGAGTCAACCCGAACGGTGGCGCGATCGCACTTGGTCACCCGCTCCGCGTGAGCGGAGCGCGCTTAATTACGACGGCAACTTATCAAGTCGAACGGACTGGTGGCCGCTTCGCAGGTTGCACCATGTGCATCGGCGTGGGCCAGGGTATTACGATGGCAATCGAAGAAGCTGCCCAGTAACCTCGAACCGCGCTTCCATTCGCCTGAAAGCGCGGGTAGGCCCCTCACAGTTACCAGCTTAGACAGGGACGGCGGTCCATGGCCACGGTGACTTGTCACTTCAGCGTTGACTACCGATTCATGGTGCTGCGGAGCGCGATTTCCGTGCTTCGAGCGACCGCTTATAAATAAGGAGACGCCGCTAGAGTGTCTTCGGTTAGCGATATCGAATGTTCCTTTATGGCCGCTCTCTGTCATTGCTGCGTAATTTCCGCCTGCGTCGGCACAATGGTCTGGCGCAGCCGCGTCGCCGTCCGATGGCTGGACAACCCCATCAGGCTGCTGACCTGCTCGTTACTTTTCCCCGCAATCAAATGACGTCGGCCGAAAGTGTTTCTAAGCAGGCGGGGACTCTCGTCAGCAGCGGAAAGATTCGCCTCGTGCAAGGCGGAGCGCACGCATTTGAGCAGCGTGTCAGGCTGCATTGGTTTGCCGGCCGTCGTCGTGATAAAGAGCCATTCAGTCGGGCACAGTACCGAGCGGCGCGCGTCTATGTAAGCGCATAGCACTTCAGAGGCGAAAGCATCGATAGGTACTCGACGCGCGATACGCGGCCCGTGCTTCTCAACGAAGACGGTAGGGCGCACGTCTTCGGCGTCAAGATCGTCGACGCGCATTTGCCGGAGTTCAGCTGCGGTCACGCCTGCGCCTAGGAACAGCGCAACGATGGCCACGTTACGCAGTTGTTTGAACGATTCGGGTTTGGCGGAAGCAAGGATGTTTTGGAGCCGCGCATCGTCCTCTGCAGATAGATAGATTGGCGTTGGCTCGTCTTCGGGCCAGCTCTCGTTGGCGAGCATACCGGCGGCCGGGTTATCGGCGCGCATCTCCATGTTCACCAAGTGTCGGGTGAAGCGGTCGATTAGCTTCAGGTAGCGCAGCCTTGTGCTCGTGCCGGGCGCGCAATCCCGCTCGAGGCCCGCGAAAAACCCCTCGACGTGGTCGGGACCGAACGTGGCGACTGACTGCCCATGGGCGACAAGATAGTCGTTGAACCTTGAAAACATCGAGCGATGCTGGATGATCGACTGTTCTGCGAACGCGCGACGGTCCGCGCCCGTCGCTTCCTCGCGTTGCCATTGTGCATACGCTTCTTTGGGATTGGACAGCCACAGTTCTATCGTCATAATCGATATACTGAATTTGGTAACACCCAAACCTAACGCGAAGCTGCCGCTTCGCCAACGCCCGGCCAACAAGAAAACGCACTTCCGCCTTCCAATTTGCACCGCGATTGTGTCGAGGCAGTCGTCTGGCCCGCCGACTACGAGTCCGCAGAGCACGCGAGCATCAGATTCGCCGTCAGCCCGAAATTCTCGATGAGATAACCGGCTTGCACCCCGTTCCGGCACCGCTAACGGACGCCGCCTTTAGGCGCTCGGGATTAGCGGAAATGCGAGCGTCGGAGCGCTAGAGCCAATTAGGTTCTCGGCGATAGTTGCCACACTATCGAAGCAGCGGCGTCGGCCGCAGAGGCGTGGCGCCACTACGCCCGACCAGCAAGGGGAGCGCTCTTCGAAGCCAGCATGTTCGGAGCCTCATGTCCTTATCGATTCCAGGAAGCCGGCTGTCTCGTGGGCGTGATTGTCAACAGGAGCGGGAAGTGACTGCAAGAGCAAGTCTGGAGCTACGGGCTTAACAAGATGTGCGTCGAATCCGGCACTGCGCGCTTTCTCCTTGTCCGCCCGGCTTCCGTAGCCCGTCACCGCAATGAGTCGGGCATTGCTCATGCGTGGCTCCGATTTCAGCTTGCGCGCGAATTCATATCCGTCGGTGCCCGGCAGTCCTATGTCAGCAAGAATGACGTCCGGTCTGAACGCGCGTGCACTCTGCAGCGCGCCTTCGGCTTCGAATGCTGTCCGCACGTCATGACCGTTCAATTCCAGCAGCGCTGCCGTGGCCTCGACAATGTCAGCCTCATCGTCAAGAACGAGAATCTTGAGTCTCGTGGACGCAATAGTGCTTTGGCCCGAGGATGACTTTGCGTCAGTATGCGGTCCGCTGCCGTCAGCCGCGCTAGCTCTGGGCAGCCGAATGACGAAATCAGCCCATCGCTGGTCTTCCGTCTCTTGAACGGCCAGCGTACCGCCGTGCTTCTCCACGATCTGCCGCGCGATGGCCAAGCCCACGCCGATGCCGCCCTTCGGACGATCGAGACTCGTCGGGCCTTGCACGAACGGCTCAAAGACGCGGTCGCGTATTTCGGCGGGCACGCCGGGGCCGGTGTCGCTGATCGTCACACTCACTGCGCTTTCTTCCACGTTGGTGTGGATTGAAATGACGCCTCCGGTGGGCGCGTGCTGTGTTGCGTTGATGAGCACGTTCGCAAAAACCTGGCCGAGACGGACGCGATCCACATCGACGGAGATCAGCGGGCCCGGCCACTCGACGGTCAAAGTCTGCCGGTGCGCCTCCGCGACCACGCGCACCGAATTGCACGCGTCTTCAAGGACAGATCGTAGGGCGACCCTCTCGGTCCTCAGGGAGAACATGCCGTTTGTCGTACGTTCAGCGTCGAGCAGATCGCCGAGCATGACCGACAGGGCATGAACCTGGCGGCTAACGATGTCGGTGGCGACCGCGGCACGGTTGTCTGCAGGGTTCGCCTGGCGGATGATCTCTGCGGCACTTTGTAAAGGCGCCAGCGGATTGCGCAGTTCGTGGCTCAGCATCGAGAGGAATTCGTCGCGTTCGCGCAGCAGCAGCTCAAGGTCTCTTGTACGCGCTTCGACGCGCGCTTCCAGTTCCGCGTTGGCGCGCGCCAGTTCTGCCCGGGCAACGGCGAGGGGGTCGCTCTCGACCAACTGCCATGTCCCGTTTCGGCGAGTCAATGCGAACTGGTGACTGCTGCACACATCCAGCACATCGGCCGCCGTCGAACGCTCGAGGCAGTAGGAGCATACGCAGATGATGCGGTGCTTTCCAAGTGTTTGATTGAGGCGTGACTCATAGGCGGCGAAGTCGTGCCACCGCGTCTTATCTAGCCAAAAGGTGTTCCCGGTAACGCGCAAGCCCTCGAAGCCACGTGCGCGAGAATCTTGTTCCAAGCCAACCCATTGACTAATGACGCGATCGGCGTCGAATGTGCCGTCGCGCAGATACCAGTCCGACGCGGGCCTGAAGTTGACTTGGGAGTTGGAAATGTACTTCTTGAAGTCGGGGAGCGCCTCGACCATCGCAGTCTCGGCCTCTTCGGCAGTCAACGGGTCCGATGCTACCCAAAGGCATCGCTCGTTGTCCTTCAACCCTGCTTCGAAATAGGGCACGAGCATGTCTAGAAGGTCGCGCTTGCTCTCATAGAACTGACAAAAGTGCGTGCCCCAGCCTGCATGGCCGATCGCATCGATGCCGCTCTTCCTGAGCGTCTGTTCCAGAGGAGAGCCGGTGCTGCCGTTGGGTTCTTTCATGTCTTTCCACCCATACGTGCGTGAGTTCGAGGAACACACGCTGCTAAGAAAAGTAAAATCGGCCCATTGTGCCACGCATTCATCCGAGTGCCCGGAGGACGCTATATGAAAACCGACCCCCCCGACTTGCCTGCCGACGTGTACCGGATCGTCTTCGCGCTGCTCCCCAGCCCATGCCTTTTATTGGCGGTCGACGGCCGCTACTCAATCCTCGATGCAAACGACGCCTACCTGCGCGAGACCGTCAGCGATAGAGCCGATCTAATCGGCCGTGCGGTATTCGATGCCTTTCCCGACAATCCGGCGGATCAAAAGTCGGAGGCGACGAAGACGCTTGGCGAGTCCCTCGAGCGCGTCATCCGTCTGCGCCGCACGGACGCGATGGCGTTGCAGCGCTACGACGTTCCGGATCGCTCGAGCCAGACTGGCGCGTTCCTTGTGCGGTACTGGAGTCCTATCAACATCCCGCTGCTCAACCCTGACGGCTCAGTGGCATTCATCATACATCGCGTTGAAAACGTGACCGACCTTGTTGCTGACGTCCAGAGACGTGGGACGGCGCCGAGTGGCCAAAAGGACGATCGGGGGACAACGCACGTCGAAAGCGAGTCCGAGCTAATTCGTAGAAGCCGGCAGCTATCGAACTCCAATCAGGAACTGCGCAGGCTGAGCGAGGAGGCATTCGCCCTCGCTGCCCGCCTGAAGGACGAGAGCCTTCGGAAGGACGAGTTCCTCGCAATGCTCGGGCATGAGCTTCGCAATCCATTGGCGGGGCTGGCATCGGCGTTTCAGCTCATCGACATGAGCGATGCCGCCCAAGGAGTGCCGGCCGAAATTGGCTCGCTGATCAACCGGCAGATCGGTACGCTGACCCGGCTGGTCGACGATTTACTCGACGCGTCGCGTGTCTCGCGCGGCGCCATCCAGTTGCATCGGGAAGCGATTGACCTGCGCATGGTTATCGAGACGGCCGCGTACTCCGTGCGAAGACAGTTCGAGACGAAAGGCCATGCTCTCATCATCGACCTCGCTCCCGGCGATTACGC
Source organism: Burkholderia sp. 8Y (assembly GCF_902506145.1). GTDB lineage: Bacteria > Pseudomonadota > Gammaproteobacteria > Burkholderiales > Burkholderiaceae > Caballeronia. Next base: position 338,317 of record NZ_LR733520.1, read on the forward strand.
GATGTGTGGCGACGCCACGCGCTTGCAGCAGGTGGTTGCCAACCTACTTTCGAACGCCGTCAAGTTCACCGACTGCGGTGGAAATATTCGTATGCGTCTGTCCGCGAGCACGGCGGGCGAAGAACGAAGAGCCGTTCTCACGGTTGAGGACAACGGACGAGGTATTCCGCAGCGGTACCTCGAGTCGATCTTCGAGTTGTTCACGCAAGTGAACAGCAAGTTCGACCGCGCGGAGGGTGGACTGGGCATCGGTCTGAACCTCGCGCGTCGATTCGTGGAGTTGCACGGCGGCACGCTTGTGGCGCGCTCTGAAGGCGTAGGCAAAGGTAGCCAGTTTATCGTCGACATTCCTCTTTCTTTTGTCGAAGACGAGCGGTCTCTGCCGCTAACTGAGCCCTTCTACGTCTTCGCCGATGACGATGTCTCCGTTCTGCTGGTGGAGGACAACGATGACGTGAGAGCGGCGACAGCTGCCATGCTGGAGTCACTCGGGTACACCGTTGAGACGGCGTCCGACGGCAACAGCGGCGTCGACTCCATGGTGGCGCAGACGCCCATGGTGGCCATTGTAGATATCGGCTTGCCTGGCATCGATGGCTTCGAGGTGGCGCGGCGCGCCAGAGACATCCTTGGAGACAAGCAGCCGTATTTGATCGCGCTAAGCGGATACAGTGGCCCTGAAGTAAGCGAGCGCGCAATCGAGAGCGGGTTCGACCGTGTATTCGTCAAGCCAATCGACATCAGGCTCCTGCGGGTATCGATAACAGAGGCGGTGGGCAAGCGTCACCCACTTAAGACGTAGTCGCCGAATAGTGGGACTTCACAGAAGCCTCCGCAGACGCCAGGGACGCCGAGAAGAACGAAGCCGGCGACGAGGCTCACGATCGCGTTAGACCCGCGTAACCGGCGATGTACGCGAGATGCGGCAGTAGAACCATTGCCTCAGGCGCTCGAATCTAGTCGGAATGCACGAGGCCACCGGCCGCCACGCAACGACCACTGGCCTCGCTAAACGGGCACCCCCATGGTGGGAACACCGATGGTGGGCGTCGCTCGTGTACTAAGGTTTCTGTCAGCGTGCATCGGGTTGACGCGCGCCTCACCGATACTGAAAAATGCCACCGCCTCGCTCAATTGCCGCCCCTGTTCCTCGAGCGATGTAGCGGCGGCCGCCGCCTCTTCTACCAGTGCGGCGTTTTGCTGCGTGACTTGGTCCATCTGCGTGACGGCCTGGTTCACCTGCTCGATCCCCCGGCTTTGTTCAGTCGATGCGGCGGCAATGTCGCCCATGATTTGCGTCACCCGCGCGACAGCCTGGGTGACTTCGGACATCGTCTTGCCGGCTTCGCCCGCCAGCGTGGAGCCGTCATGAATCTTGTCCACGGACGCAGTAATCAGTTCCTTGATTTCTTTTGCAGCGCTCGACGACCGTTGTGCGAGGCTTCGAACTTCACTCGCCACTACAGCGAATCCGCGCCCTTGCTCGCCGGCGCGCGCCGCTTCCACGGCCGCATTCAATGCCAGGATGTTGGTTTGGAACGCGATGCCCTCGATGATTCCGGTGATGTCCGCAATCTTCGCAGAGCTTGCGCTGATGTCCGTCATAGTCTCGACGACGCGCCCGACAACAGCGCTGCCCTTACGGGCGACGTCCGACGCATTGCCGGCTAGGGCATTCGCCTGTTGGGCGTTGTCGGCGTTTTGTCTTACCGCGGAGGTTAGCTCCTCCATGCTCGACGCGGTCTCTTCGAGTGACGCTGCCTGCTCCTCCGTACGGGAGGACAAGTCTTGGTTTCCCGCGGCAATTTGCGCGGTCGCCGTTCCGACCGTGTCAGCGCCGCTGCGAACCTGACCGACGACGGAGATAAGACTAACGTTCATGTCGCGCAACGCTTGCAGCAGTTGACCGATCTCATCAGTCGACGTGACAGTGACGTTGCTGGTGAGGTGGCCGCGTGCCACCGCTTGAGCAACCTTCACGGCATCGCGGACCGGGCGGGTAATCGAACGTGTCAACCAGCAGGCCAAGCCAATACCGGCAAGGACGGCGCCCAGTCCGCACGAAACCATCACGAGGCGAGCGGAAGCGATCTCTTTCATGACATTTGCGGCGCTCAGCTGTGCGTTCCTTTGCTGCAAGGCAGCCATCTGGTCCACGGTCTGCTCGGTCGCCGTTGCGGCAGGGAGGGTTTGCGCGAACATCAACTGCATGGCCTCGTCTTTCCTTTCTTCGCCTAACAATTGCAGGACCTTGTTGCGCGATTCGATGTATGCAGCGTGCCGTTGCTTGTAGGTTGCAAGAAGGTCCTTCCCCTCTGGGGACGCGATGAGATTCGCGAGAGTCGTTTCGGCCGCAGCAATGACGTCGTGGCTGCTTTTGATGCGCTCGCGGATGCGCTCTGCTGAGCTATTGTCCGTTTCTTCCAGCAGTTGCAGCGTGTCCTTTGCGTTAGCCCGCGTCCTGCTCTCGATCGTATGCGCTGCTTCGGCCTTGGCCCAGTCAAGCTCAATGAGTTGGCGGCTGTTGTTGCCAATGCTATTTAGGCGAATCAGTCCCGTTGTGGCTAATACAGCCAGCAGCATCAATACAAATCCGAAACCTGCCCCGATCCGGACACCGACTTTCATGTTTGCGACGTTCACTTACTGTCCTTTTTGTTGATTTTTTTTGTGCTTGCGCCCGGCCATGGCTTGCGTGCGTCAGTCAACCTTAGGCGATTGTTCTCATTACGATGAGACCGTCAGCAGTGGTACTCCCGGGTAGCACAAGGCTTAACGGGTCCTCGGGACATTTATTGACCCCGCCGGTCACAAAAACTCGGCAGCTTCGTCGATCAATCAGTAAAAGTGCCTAATGCTCTAGCGCATCGCTGAAATAACTCGAATGCAGACACTTTCCTTCAGCATCTCCTAAGGGTACCGATGCTTCCATCGTGCCTTGCCGGTGAAGCAAACGCGGCGCCGCAAGTCGAGCACCGAGCAACCAGGCCCTTTCGCCGTCCCCGTGCACCGTACGTATGGGCGCCGGCTAACGCGCCGCTCGCACCGTAAGGGCGGCCCTCGGAAGGCAAACAGGCCGACGTCATCCCGGGGCCATTAGGTCTTCGAACGGATGGAAAGGTCTGTGTAGCCTCCGTGGCTTCCGAATAGTGTCTGAACGCTGTCCGACCTGCGACGCATCCTCTCGACTTCTTGCCGACTCGGCCGCTCCACCCTTGGGCCTGACCCCGCATTTCTAGGCCGGCGTCTCGACCGTCCGGCGACGGTTCCAAGTCAACGAAGCGCCCTCACCATAAGGAGGCAAGCGTGGCACACAGTGCAGCGACGCATAGCGGCTCTGCGCTCGGCGTCGGCGTTGCAGGCACGGCGGCGTAGGTCGAATGCAGCGTTGCAATATTAATTTCCATGGCAACATATGTTCTACATGACACCACGAGGAGACACCATGGAATCGAGGCCGCTGTTCGCATCCGCTTTCGCGCTCGCCGCGCTTTTAGGCTTCACCGCGCCCAGCTACGGCGAGGACGGCCAGTCGACGCTCGACAAGATACAGCGGGTCAATCTAATCGCAATCGGCCATCGGGAGACGTCGGTTCCTTTTTCGTATGTGGATGCGAGCAACAATGTCGTTGGCTTCTCGCAGGACCTGTGCAACAAGGTGATCGACGCTGTGAAGGCGAAGACAAAGCATCCTGATCTGCGCGTGCGTTTCATCCCGGTTACGTCCCAGAACCGCATCTCGCTCGTGCAGAACGGCACTGTCGATCTCGAATGCGGCGTGACGACCAATCTCGCCTCGCGGCAAAATCAGGTCGCGTTTTCGGATACGTTCTTCGTCGCAACGACGAGATTGCTCACCAGAAAGGACTCGGGCATCAGGGACTTCCCCGACCTCGCAGGCAAGACCGTGGTGACGAATCAGGGCACCACATCGGAACGCATTCTGCGCAAGATGAACGAAGAGAAGAAGATGAACATGAGCATCATCAGCGCGAAGGACTACGGGGAGGGGCGGGTAACGCTCGAAACGGGTCGCGCGGTGGCGTACATGATGGACGACGTGCTGCTCGCGGGCACCCGTTCATTGACGGCAAAGCCCGCGGACTGGGTGCTCGTCGGCACGCCGCAATCGTCGGAAGCCTACGGCTTCATGCTGCGCAAGGGCGATCCAGAGTTTAAAAAACTCGTGGACGACACGATGAGCGCGGTGATGAAGAGTCCCGAGATCAAGACAATGTACAACAAGTGGTTCATGGCGCCCGTACCGCCGAAAAACATCAACTTCGACTTCCCGATGAGTGAGCAGGTTCAGAAGCTTTACGCTGCGCCGAATGACAAGGCGTTTGAATGATGTGCGTGCCGGGGGAACGCGTGCTCGGCACACTTCTTACTCTGGAAAGGGCAGTTCGGTTTGCCCTTCAGCTCGCATGCCGAAGGTATTCAGTGTCATTGCGACCAAAGTGTAATAGCCCAACAGTCCGACGAGATTGACTACGACCGTGTGACCGAAGCGCGCGACCGCAGCGTCATACGTCGCATCGCTGACGCGCTTCGTCTCACACAGCTCGCTCGCGAACTCGACGATGAGCTTGTCGTCAGCATCGGCAAAGTTGGGCTTGCCACGCGCCCTGAGCGCCTCGGCAACGTCCGCCGGTACGCCTGCATCGAGCGCTATCGGAAGGTGGATGTGCCATTCCGCCTGCGAGCGCCACTGCGCTGCAATTACAAGAATCGCGAGTTCCGACAAACGCAGCGGGAGGCCGGTCTTGTACCGGCAAAACACACCGAGCTTTTGCGCTGTTTGCGCAAGCTCGGGGCTGAATATCCAGCCGAGAAAGGGTCCGTTCAGATTGCCGCGCGGACCGCTCAGGATGTCCTGAAGCACAGCCTTCTGCTCGTCGGATGCGTCAGCGCTTTCGAAGTCGGGTAGTCTCTTGCTCATGTCAATTCTCGTTCATCGGGTCGATGGAGCCGGTAACAGTGCCGTGCGCTCCCAGGCAAGTGCGTTCATCGACTACTGTGTCGTTAACCCGCGCCTAGCGGCCGGCGCTCGGATAGCACGCGCAGCGTGATGAGTGAAACACCTGCCAACGCGAGCCGTTCATCGCGTGCTGTCGCTCGTCGCACTCGTGGGTGATTAGGCCTTCGCGCCGATCGCGCCGATCGCGCCGAGTGCGCCTTCGATCGCGTCGCTAAGCCGCTCGACGATCGTTTCGATTTGCTCGCTCGTGGTGATGAACGGCGGAGCAAGCAAAACATGATCGCCTATCCTGCCATCGACGGTGCCGCCCATTGGGTAGACCATCAGGCCGCGTTTCATCGCCTCACTTTTGATGACCGCGTGCAGCTTGTGCTTCGGATCGAATGGTGTCTTGCTCTCACGATCCTGCACGAGTTCGACCCCTGTGAACAGGCCGCGTCCGCGTACGTCGCCCACGAACGGATGGTGGGCGTGACGTTCGCGGAGCAACGCGCGCAATTGCTGGCCGCGCACCTTCACGTTGTCGAGCAGCGCGTCTTCTGCGATTACCTTCTGTACTTCCAGCGCCCCGGCGCAGGCCGTGGCATGGCCGATATATGTGTGACCGTGCTGAAAGAAACCCGAGCCCCCGACGATCGTATCGAAGATCTCGTTGCTCAGCAGCGTCGCCCCGATCGGCTGATATCCCGCGCCGAGACCTTTTGCGATTGCAAGGATGTCAGGCGACACCCCGTCTTCCTCGCATGCGAACAGGTAGCCTGTGCGGCCCATGCCCGACATCACTTCGTCGAGAATCAGCAATACGCCGTGCTTGTCGCAGACCGCGCGGACCTTCTTGAAGTACTCGCGCACCGGGGGCACTGCACCCGCCGTTGCGCCGACGACCGTTTCCGCGACGAACGCCGCAACCGACTCCGGTCCCAAGCCGAGAATCTTCGCTTCGAGTTCGTCGGCCAAACGCTGCGCGAAGGCTTCGTCGGTTTCGCCCGCCCGCTGCTCGCGATAAGCGAAGCACGGGGTCAGGTGATGCGCTTCCATCAGGAGGGGCAGGAACGGCTCTCGACGCCATGCGTTGCCCCCGATCGCGAGTGCACCCAGTGTATTACCGTGATAGCTCTGGCGCCGCGCAAGGAAATGGCGGCGCCCGGGTTCGCCCTTCTCGACGAAGTACTGGCGCGCAAGCTTCAGCGCGGCCTCCATCGCTTCGGAACCGCCGGAGACGAAGTAGACGTGGCCAAGGTTTTTCGGGGCCGCTTCGACGAGCATATCGGCGAGCGCCTCGGCCGGTTCAGTCGTGAAGAACGAAGTGTGCGCGTAAGCTAACTGCTGCACCTGGCGTTGAATTGCCTCGATCACGCGGGGATGGCTGTGGCCAAGACAGGAGACCGCGGCCCCGCCGCACGCGTCGATGTAGCGTCGGCCTGCCGAATCGACTATCTCTATGCCATCGCCGCGTACCGCGACGGGAAGTACGGCGAGCGGCGCGCGATGCAATACGTTAGTCATACCGGTGCCCCTCCGAGGCGCGTGCAACGCGCGATGTTTTGGGGCTATCATACCGCAACATCCGTTGCGTATAGCGTCTGGGGGGTAACTGAGCGTGGTTCGCTAGCTGGCGGAGTATGCCCCTTGAGAGTGAAGTGCGAGTTCCGCTTCTTCCAGATTCGCGATCGCGTCTTTGCCCTCGAGCGCAAGCAGTTGTGCAATGAGCATTTCTGCAAGCGCCGACGCGGCCACAAGCGAAGGAAAGAATGACGGCGAATCGTGCGCGAAGACCATGATGTGGTCCGCGTTGAGGGCGATGGGCGACACCGCGCTGTCAGTAATCGCGATGAGCTTGGCGCCGCGGTCAACCGCCGCCTCTGCGACGCGCACTGCTTCGACGGAGTACGGCGCGAAGCTGACCACGACGGTCGCATGGCGCTTCGCAATGCCGCGCAGTTGCATCTCGAGCGTGCCGGCTTCGCCCGAGATCAAGCTGACGGACGGTCGAAACAGGCGGTAACCGTAGAGCAGGGTGAAGGCGACCGGGTAACACGAGCGAAAGCCCGCGATATGTACGTGCGGTGCCTTCTTCAATATCTTCGCCGCTTCCATGACGCCATCAGCGTTTTGTGCGAGGGTGAGCTCAAGGTTGTGAGATTGTGCTTGCGCGAGGTCGCGGCTCAGACGATTGTCGGATCTGCCTTTAACTAGCGAACGTGCGCGAGTCGTGAGCGGCTCAGGGCGCGTGCGCACTCGGCTCACGAAAATCTCGCGAAGCTCGTTCCAGCCGGAGAAACCGAGATGTTGCGCGAGGCGGACCATTGCGGCCGGCTGGACGTTCGCACGTTCGGCCACCTTGCGCATGGAGAGGACAGCTACTTCATCCGGGGAGTCGAGCAGGAAGGCGGCACCCGCCTGGAATTGCGGACTTAGGTCGGGGAAACGGTCGCGGATGGTCGCTGCTAGCTGATCGAAAGTGAGCACGGTGCGGTTCGGATGATGCGGAGCTGACATTTAAGCACGATCGTGAAGCTTGTTGCGAAGAAGCCCCGTAAATCGGGGACTCAAACTTACTCGGTCTTCCGGCGGGTGTTTATTTCGCGCAGCTAGGGCAAACCAGCCTTAAGGCTTCACTGCGCCTGCCGTAATACGCCTAAGACCGCAGAGTCCAGCACGGACTGCGCCGTTGCGCCGGCATAAATAATCCAGAGAGGCTCGTAGCATGAAGTTGTCGTTCGTTCAAAAACTGTGGCTTCCGTTGGTGTTGAGCCTGTTCTGTCTTGCCGGCCTGTCGTTCTACAACGCGTACCATACCCGCGACGTCCGATTGGAAGAGCGGAAGGCGGACCTGAAGCATGCGTCAGAGATTGCTCTGAGCGAAGTGAAGAGCTTCGCCGCGGCCGCCGCTACGGGCGCGATGACCCCGGAAGATGCAAAGAAGCTGGCGCTGGAAAGTGTTCGCAACATTCGCTACGGCGAGAGCGGTTACTTCACGCTCCTGAATTCGCATCCGACGGTGCTGATGCACCCCATGAAGCCTGAGATGAACGGCAAGGACGTCGGAAGCTACCGAGACCCCAACGGCGTCGCCCTCTATATTGACGCGGTCAAGGTCACGCAAAACGGCGCGCAGGGCTTTACGACGTTCTCCTTTCCCAGGCCCGGTTCGAGCGAACCGGTGCCAAAGATCTCGTACAACGTGTCTTATCAACCGTGGGACTGGATTCTGATGACCGGCGTGTACGTCGACGACATTGACGCCGCTTTCCACGCCAGCCTGCTCCAGAGCTTTGGCATTCTGCTCGCGCTGGCTATCGTGCTGTCGGGCGTTGTGGTCGTCCTGAACAGAGGCATCATGCGCTCACTCGGTGGCGAGCCGTCTTACGCGGCGCAGATTGCCAGCCGGATCGCGGACAACGATCTCACGGCCGTCGTGAATACCGTGCCAGGCGACCGCACGAGCTTGCTCTTCTCGATGAAGCGCATGCAAGAGCAACTGACCGGCACGATCAACGCGATCAAAACATCGGCGGGTTCCATCGCCACCGCGACGAGCCAGATCGCAGCGGGAAACCAGGATCTCTCTCAGCGCACTGAGGAGCAGGCCGCGTCCCTGCAAGAAACCGCCGCCAGCATGGAGGAACTGACCTCCACGGTCACCCAGAACGCGGACAACGCCCGCCAGGCGAGCCAGCTTGCCGTGCAGGCGGCGGAAGTTGCAAGTCAGGGCAGTGGGGTCGTTTCCCGAGTGGTCGAGACGATGGAGGGCATCAACCGCAGTTCGGACAAGATCGCCGATATCGTCGGCATCATCGAAGGCATTGCCTTCCAGACGAACATCCTGGCGCTCAACGCAGCGGTGGAAGCCGCCCGCGCAGGCGAGCAAGGCCGAGGATTCGCGGTGGTGGCGTCCGAGGTCCGGTCGCTCGCGCAACGCTCCGCGACAGCCTCGAAAGAGGTGAAGGAACTTATCCAGGACTCCGTGCAGCGCGTGCAGGCCGGAAGAACCTACGTGGAAGAAGCGGGCACGACGATGGATGAGATCACCCGCGCGGTCAAACGGGTGACGGACATCATGGGCGAGATCGCGGCGGCGTCCACCGAGCAGAGCAAAGGCATCGGACAGGTCAATCAGGCTGTGACGCAGATGGACGAGGTGACGCAGCAGAACGCGGCGCTGGTGGAGCAGGCCGCAGCCGCAGCCAACTCACTGGCGACGCAGGCGGGCGACTTGAAGGCTTCGGTGTCGACTTTCAAGCTGCAGCCCGCCCACGCTTAAGAATCGCATCCGTAGGCTCGGGCGTTCAGTCTCAAAGCCGGCGGCGCTTGCACCGAGAGATGCGCTCGGGCCGGCCCGAGCCCGGCGTGGGGCGTCGGTCCTAGCCCATGCGCAAATGCCTTATAGCGTCTTATTCGTCGTCGGCACAGCCGGGGCGGTGCCCTCCCTCGCGGCGGTGCGTTCGACTTCGACTTCGGTGCCGCGCACCGTATCCGTGATCGTCTCCGTCCGGTTGGAGCTTTCCTTGCCGACGACCACTTCCTCGACGACGCGCGCCGTCTTCGCCACGACCGGTTGCTCAGCGGTTTCCTTAACCTCGACGAAGCCTTCCTTCAGATCCGCTGCGGTCGCCGGACGGTCCACCGCGCGGCGCTCGATGCTCGCATGCTCCTCGCGCAGATTCACGGACTCGGTGACCGGCGTCTCGGTCATTCGCGAGTACACGCGCACGCCACCGGTTTGAACCTCGCGCTTGCCGACTTCCAGCGACTCCTGCACCACCGGAAAGGCCTGCCTTTCCGCTGCCATCTCGTCCGCAGTATAGGCGGGCGCGTTGCGGTCGTATCCGGTGTAGCCCGTGTTGCGCCATTGCGCGACACGCGAATCGATGTCAATTGCACCGGCCGCATACAGCGCGTCGCGCACGCGTTCGGTCGACGTTCCATCTGGCACGCCCACCGACAGCAGTGCGCTGCCACGACGCACCGCCTCCTGATAATGGCCGATCTCTTCTGGGCGGTCATCGTCGCCGAACAGGCTCTTGAAGAAGTGTTCGACGCGGCCCATTGCGCCTTCGTGCGTCTCGTCAACGGGACGGTCCGTCGCGACATCGCGCGTGGCAGCGCCCGAGGTCAGCGACAAGTCTGCATCGTTCGAGTGCACGCTCATGTCTGCGCGCGCGATGCCTTCTGCTTCGAGGCGGGTCTGGGCGAGCTCGGCATCCTGGAAAGTATTAAATACACCAACGATAGTCTGGGTCATTGCGGCATCTCCGAAAAAAAAGGCGTACGCAAGCCGGAAGGTGAAGCGCGTCCGACAAGGACCGCAACGGGCGTTCCAGCCGTCTATCGGCTTGCTTCGCATTTTTAGGAGGCTGGAACCCTTTCTGATGTTGGCGTTGGGTGAGGAAATGTGAGGAATTCCCCTGTTAACTCTAGGAAAATTCCCTGCGAATTGTCAGGAATTCCCTGTTCCTGTGGGTAACGCCAGCTACACCGAGAATTTGGCTCAGTGACGCCGTTGGGTTACCGGGCCCGTAAAGGAGCTGAGCGAGGAGGGATGGCTCATTGAGTGGGAAGGCATCAAGGGTAGTGTGCTGAACGATGTGCAAAAACGCTGAGGCGTCAGGAGCGCAGAGGCGGGGGTGGCCGTGGTGTAAGTTGATGAATGTCCGGTTCGTCAACCTGCCCTCGGGAGGGCTTACACCATGGCCACGACCAAGCGTAGTACGAACCGGCCGTCAGCGGAAGCGCTGGTTGCCGGCGACCGGCATCTGATGAAGGCGCTCATGAAGGATGCGCTGCAGGAAGGTAAGCGACTTGCCAAGGCCGTTGGTACAAGCCCGCGCGCCGGTGGCATGATGGCCTCGGGTGGAGCGGCTAGATAGCTTGATGTGGTGGACTGGCCGGTGCATGCAGCTTGTCAGCCACACGCCATGGCAAGAGCTCGTCGATGGCAGAGGTTCTGTGGTCAGCGATTCTTGCCAACACATAGTTCAGGTAAGCGCGCGGATCGATGTCGTTGAGGGCGCATGTACCAATTAACGAATACATTGCAGCAGCACGTTCACCACCGCTGTCGGACCCCGCAAATAGAAAGTTCTTGCGACCCAAACTTACACAACGCAGCGCGTTTTCCGCGATGTTGTTGTCGATCTCGAGCGTGCCGTCTTCGCAATAGAGCGTCAGCGCGTGCCACTGGTTAAGCGAGTAGTTGATCGCCTTGGCAGTGTCAGACTTCGACGATAACGCCTCGAGCTTGGCCTTGAGCCACGCTTCGTACTTTTGAAGCAGTGGCTTCGCTTTCTCCTGTCGTATTCGCAGCCGTTCGTCCGCAGGCTTGCCGCGAATCGAGGCTTCAATGTCCTACAACGCGCCAATGTATTCGAGCGCCTTCTGCGTCGTGTCGGACGGCGTTCGCACGTGGATATCGTAGAACTTTCTCCTCGCGTGAGCATGGCAGGCGGCTTCCAGTATTGAGCCATCAAGGAACAGCTCGTCGAAGCCCGCGTAGGCGTCCGCTTGCAGCGTCCCTGTGAAGCCAGCGAGATGAGTTTGAGGGTGGATGCCTTGCCTGTTCGGCGAGTATGCGAACCATACCGCAGCGGGTTGCGTGGAGCCCGAGCGACGATCGTCGCGCACGTAGACCCAGAGCCGGCCGGTGCGGGTCTTTCTGTTGCCCGGTGCGAGTACGGGAATCGGCGTGTCGTCGGCATGCAGTTTGGCGGCCGACACCGTATATCGGCGCAGCGCCTCGATCAGCGGCGCGCACAACGCTTCGCACTGGCCGACCCAGCGCCCCATGCTGGCCCGGTCAAGCGTGACGCCGTCGCGTGCGGCGATCGCCGATTGTCGATACAACGGCTGGTGATCTGCATATTTCGAGACGAGGATGTCCGCGAGCAGACTCGGGTGGGCGATGCTCCGCTCAATCGGCAGTCCCGGCATCGGCAGCTGTTTGATAGCGTGGCAGCCTGGGCAAACAAGTTTTCGCCGGATGGTGCGAATGACTTTGAACGCGGCTGCAACTCGGGCGAGTTGTTCAGATATGTCCTCGCCAAGCAGCTGCAATGTTTGCCCGCAGTCCGGGCAGTTCGACTCGGGCTCGAGCACATGATCCTCACGCGCGAGGTGCGCAGGCAGCGCTTGCCTCGAAACCGCTGCGTCCGTCGTTGCAACGGGAGCGGACGCGTTTGCCCCTCGGGCCTGCGCACGCCGCACGTCTGCAACGCCGCGTCCGGCGGCCAGATCCTCGAGTTGAGTCTCGAGGGTCTCAATCTGCCGCTGCAACTGCTCGGATTTGCGGCCGAACTGCATGCGCCTAAGTTTGTCGATTTGTGCCTTGAGCTGCTCGATCTCGATATCGCGTTCGGCAAGCAGACTACGAGCCTCGACCAACAAGGCCTTCAGGAGATCAACATCGTCAGGAAGATCGGCGCCGTTCGACATGCACGGCAGTTTACGAGTGTTCCGCGCGGTTTACAACATCGACAACGCGGCGGTGCGACGGGGCTGTCGCCAATCGATGCCCTCGAGAAGCATCGACAGTTGTGCTGAGCTCAGATGGATCTTCCCGCCCTCGGCCCTGGGCCAGATAAACCGGCCTCGCTCAAGACGCTTTGCGAGAAGCCAGATTCCGTCCTCCGTGGCCCAGAGGACCTTTATAAGGTCGCCTCGGCGACCTCGGAAGATGTAGACGTTGCCACCCAGTGGATCCTCTTCAAGCACCGTTTGCACCTTTGCAGCCAGCCCCTGGAACCCACATCGCATGTCGGTTACGCCCGCAGCAATCCAGATGCGCGTACCAGCCGGCAGCGAGATCATGATCGCAAGCTGCTCAAGACGATTCGAAGCATCTCGGCATCGACCAAACCGTCTATCTTAACCACCACACGGCCGACGCGGATCTCGATGGTGCCCACAGGCGACTCGGGTTTGCTATCTTCCGCTTCGGAATCGCCCGGCTGGGAGGACACGACCTGCGTCGGCGCGTCACTCAGCAGTACGACTGGCACGAGCTCGGCAGACGCAGTGTGCTGCTCGGCAAGATATCGGCGCCGCCAGGTGTACAGCATGTTCGCGTTGATGCCATGCTCACGGGCTAGTCTCGCCACCGAGACGCCCGGCTCACACGCTGCTGCTGCCAGTCGGTTCCGGAGCTCCCGTGCATAATTCGGACGGCCCGCTCTACTACCCGGCTTCGTCTCTGAGAACTCTGACAAAGTAGTGTCCATCAAATCGAAAGTGATGGACAACACTTTGCTGCGTAGGGCGGTCAGCGCCTATAACGGTTGCGACGAGCCGCTTACGCAGGAAGTGCTCGAAGCGGAAATGACAGAGCTGCTGGGCGCTGCGCCCAATGAGCGCAGCGGGACGCGAAGCGGCTATCGCGCGGGCTACTACGGCCGCGCTCTGGTGACGCGCATCGGCAAACTGGAGTTGCGCGTGCCACGTGATCGGCATGGCGAAATCTCAACGGCCCTCTTCGAGCGCTACGCGCGCAGCGAGAAGGCGTTGGTGGCGGCGTTGGCCGAGATGTACGTGCAGGGTGTGTCTACGCGCAAGGTCAAGGCGATTACCGAAGAGCTGTGCGGCCACAGCTTTTCGGCCTCGGCGATTTCGGCGATCAATAAAGGGTTGGATGCGACGCTGGCAAAGTTTGCACGCCGGCCACTGGAAGAAGCGTATCCGTATCTGATCGTCGACGCGCGCTATGAGAAGGTGCGTGAGTCGGGCGTGATCCGTTCGCAGGCGGTGCTGATTGCCATCGGCATCAACTGGGAAGGCCACCGGCAGGTGCTGGCTGTGGAGCTGGCCAACCGCGAAAGCCATTCGAGCTGGAAAGAGTTCCTTCTGGCGCTAAAGAAGCGCGGCCTGTCAGGCGTCGAGTTCGTCGCCTCGGACGACCACGCGGGGCTGAAGAAGGCGATTGGTGAGGTGCTGCCGGAAGCCGCCTGGCAGCGCTGCTACGTGCACTTTCTGCGCAACGCACTGGACTATTTGCCGCGCAAGGCCGATGACGACTGCCTGCAGGAGCTGCGCTGGATGTACGACCGTCGCGACCTGCAGGAAGCGCAACGGGATCTGGCTGCGTGGATCAGCAAGTGGCAGGGAAAATATCCGAAGCTGGTGGACTGGGTCGAAGGCAACATCGCTGAGACGTTGACGTTTTACCGATTGCCGCGCGCGCATCACAAGCACCTGAAGTCCACCAACATGCTGGAGCGACTGAATGAGGAAATCCGGCGGCGCACGCGTATCGTGCGCATCTTTCCCAACGAAGCGTCGTGCCTTCGGCTGATCAGGGCCCTGTGTAGCGAAACGCATGAAACGTGGCTGGAAGACAGCCGTTATCTGAACATGGCCTTGCTGGCTGAGCAGAAGAAGGAGTTGTTGCGCGCTGCTGCATAGCGGGCGCGCGGGTTCGGCGCTGCGGGCTACGCCCTCCGCGCCGCACTCAGCGCAGATGGATCAACTGAAACCACCGGCATCCGGTTTCTGCACAACTTGACGCACACAACTGCATCAAGGCACGGCGCAAGGTAACAGCCCTTCGCTTCACCCTTGCTGATGCCCCTCAGGGGAAGCTACTGGAGGGGCAAAAAAAAGACCGCTACCTTAAAGAGAGAGTGGGGGTAGCGGCCTGAGTGTCCATAGCAAGTCGTTGATACGTCCCTGCCTTGGAGAAGATGTGAGACGTCCAAGTGCTCACTACCAGAGATAACGGCGTCACATCAAAAACCTTGATACCTGGCGGCGCGTCGGCGTTAGCTAACTATGCGTAACCTCTTGTCGGATACCTTGGCTCTGAGAATCGTGGCTCTGGAAGTACTGTAACTTCGGGCCAGCTGAGACACCGAAACACCTGCAGCAAGGGCCTCGCGGACCTTCTGTTGCTCTTGGGGACCAAGGGCGGACTTCCGGCCCAGCTTAACCCCTTCGGCCTTTGCTCGGGCCAGCCCGGTTTGCGGGCGCTCGATGATCCGCCTATCCACCAGCTTGGCGAACAGGGGCCGCTTGAACGCTTCCGTGCTCCCGCTGATGGTTTCGCAGTGGACAGTCGAACCGTGACTACACTGCGGCCGCTTCTTAAAGACGCCCGCCACTCCTAACCCCCCGGTTACGGTCCAATGCCAGATCCCGGTCCACCGCCGAGCCACCACTTTCCTCAAACGGCGGTTGATGACGAAAGCCCGCGCCCCCGGAGACGATGGAAATGATCGCACCCACGACCAGGGCGGCGAACGAGAACCAGCTTGCGCGGGCGACGCCCCGAGCGGCCGTATCGGCTGCCTGTCGGGCATCCTGTTCGGCTTCGGGACTGGACGCGGCCGACGCCGCCGATGCGACCGCCGCTTGGACCTGCTGTTTTGCGGAATCGATGATCTGGTTGCCACCCCCGGATTGATTGGCGGCGGTCGCACCTACCTGTGCACCGGTTGCGGCGACGCTGCCTGCGGTGCTTACCGCGCCGGTGATCAGCGACGTCATGCCATAGACGATCAACAGCGTCATAACGGCCCACGAGAGAAGGCCGTGGAGCCATCCGAGGACCGGCGAACAGCGCCCGGCATAGTACGAGCCGACAAAGACGGCGAGCACGGTCGTGATGATCACCCATACACCGGAGCCGAAGCCAAACCCGCGTAACGCGTCAGGCTTCGACATTGGGGAGAGCAAAGATGCCCCGATGGCTGTGCCGAGCACGCTCATGATCAGATACACGATCATCGAGAGGATCACACCTGCGATGATCGCCCCCCACGACAGCCGCGGCAGGCCGTCCCGAGTCGTCAGAAGTTTCATTGATGTCTCCGATAAGTTAGTGCCTTTGTGCGGCGCTGGCGGTATCGCAAGCGCCGTGCCGGTTACGAAAGGAATACAGACGGCAAAGCGCCTTACTGACCTAGACGGCTTCCGTTTCTGTCGGCGATCGTAGGCGCTGATGCCTCGTGGCCGCGATTTCTTCCTAGGCTAAAGAAAACGAAACAGATGACGACATACGAGGCATGGACGGCGGGCCGCTTTCGGACGCGCGAGCGCTCGTCCGCTTGTCGAGTGATTCGCGTATGAGGTCAGGGCTTTGAAATTCTTGTCGAGCATCGTTCAGCTAGTCTGCACAAGACGGTTTGGAATACCCGGTTTCGCCGCGATTGCCGGTATTGTCGTGTTGCCCAGTTTTTCGTACGCGGCCCTCGGAGCGGCAGCCGCATCGGTGCAAACCGACCAAGCGACACTGAAGGCTAGTCGATTCGCGCTGACCCGCGCCCACTACACAGTTCATGAGATGGCGCTGGAGACGGGCACGATGGTGCGAGAGTACGTGTCCGCCTCCGGAACGGTCTTCGCGGTGTCCTGGCAGGGGCCTCAGATGCCCGACGTCCGGTCTCTGCTCGGGAATTATGTGCAGACCGTGTCCGATGGCACGGCCGCCTTCAGGGCTGCACACGGCGGCACCGGGCCAGTCAGCCTTTCATCGTCGGCGCTGGTTGTCCAAGCTGGCGGACACATGGGTGCGTACTCCGGCCGAGCTTACATCCCCAACGCGATGCCTACTGGCGTCAACGCGAAAGACATCAAATGATTGGCAAGTCTTTTGTTCGAAGGGCGCTGCTCGTGTGTCTAGCAGTCAGCGCTGCTTCCATTTTGGTGGGCTGTGGCGGCGGCAGTCAGAGCAGCTCGGATACGGTGACTCATAGTTCGCCGGCATCCTCGACGGTGCCTGCCTCCGGAGGGGCGGCATCCGCGCCGTCCAGCGCAACGACGGCTTTGCCTTCGTCAAGTCCGAGCACGACCTCCTCGAGTCCGAGCACCCCAGCGGTACCGGCGAGTTCAAGCTCCTCAACGACGTCGGTGGCAACGCCAGCAGCGCTGGTGGCAAACAACGTGCAGACGATCTTTGTGGGCGCCAATCCTTATGGCTTTGCGAACCTGCTGATGACAAGTGTCACGGTGTGCATTCCGGATTCGTCGAACTGCCAGACCATCGATAACGTACTTGTCGACACCGGCTCTTATGGCTTGCGACTGTTCGCGTCGGCGATTTCCCTTCCGTTGCCGCAAGTCGCCTCGGGCACCAATGCGCTTGCGACTTGCGCCGCGTTCGGCTCAGGGACAACCTGGGGTACCGTCCGGTCAGCGGATATCAAGCTCGCCGGCGAAAGCGCTCCGGGCACCTCGATCCAGCTCATTTCCGATCCCGCGTACCCAACCGCGCCTCCGTCTTGCTCCAGCCAGGGCTTCCAGAGTATCGACTCACCGTCACTCATCGGCGCGAACGGCATTCTGGGAGTCGGTCTGCAGTCCGCGGACTGTCCGGCCTGCGTGACGCATGCGTATAACGTCTACTACGCCTGTTCGGCTTCGGGCTGCAGTGCGACAAAAGCCCCACTGAGCGCGCAGGTGACCAATCCAGTCAGCAACTTCGCCACCGACAATAACGGCGTGCTCGTGCAATTGCCTGCCGTTCCAGTTGGCGGCACTGCGAGCGCCACAGGCTCGATTATCTTCGGTATAGGTACTCAGACAAACAACGCGCTCGGCACGGCTGTCGTCTATACCACGGACCCGACCCGCAATACATTCTCTGCGCAATACAACGGAACTACATACAGTTACGCGTTCATTGACAGTGGCTCGAATGGTTTGTTCTTTGATGACTCGTCGATTGCGCAGTGTTCTGGGGGCTCATCGTTCTTTTGCCCGGCCACCGCGCTCTCGTTGACGGCATCCGTGCAGGGGCTTAACGGCGCCACCAGTTTGGTCGGATTCCAGGTGGGTAATGCACAAGCCCTGCTTGGATCAGGCGCCAATGCGATGAACGACTACGCCGGCCAGCTGGCGAGCACGTTTGACTTGGGACTGCCGTTCTTTTATGGACGCAACGTGTACACAGCCATCTCAGGGAAAGCGACGCCGGCCGGACAAGGTCCGTATTTCGCTTTCTAAGATCGGCGCCCTTACGCACCAGCGCATGACTTCGCAGGCGCTGCATGAACCTAGCAAATCACAGATGTTCAAAGTGTAAAGAAAGGAGAATTCGATGGTCAGGTTGCAAAGGTCCTTGGCAGCCGTCTTGGCCGCGCTTACGGTGCTAGTCGCTTGCGGGGGCGGCAATAGCAGTGGCCTTGCCGGTAATAGCGGCGGGAGTACCGCCAGTGGTGGTAGCGGCACCGCGACCAGTTCAAGCGGAAGCGTCAACATGGCCCTGACCGATGCCCCCGCTTGCGGCTTTGATCACGTCTATGTCACCGTTTCCTCCGTCCGGATTAACGCAAGCGCTCAGGCCGGTGACAGCGATGCTGGGTGGAGCACCATAACTCCGGCGTCGCCACAGAAAGTCGACCTGCTGTCGTTGACGAACGGCGCGCTGCAACAGTTGGGGCAGACGGCATTGACTGCGGGCAGCTACCAGCAAATCCGGCTGATGCTCGCGGCGAACTCAACTGATCAGTTGGTCAATTCCGTCGTGCCGACGGGTGACGCCGAAACGGCACTTTCTACGCCGAGCGCGACGCAGACCGGATATAAAGTGGTCGGACAGTTTACTGTCGCGCCCGCTGCGTTGACTTGACGTTGTGCTCGACTTCAACGCCTGCAGCTCGATAGTGAAACGCGGTAACGGCACCTACAGCCTGAAGCCGGTAGTGACTGCAACGCCGACGGCGACCAGCGGGTCCATTTCCGGGGCAGTGGCATCCACTGAGGCGGGGGCCACTGTGTTGGCAGAGCAAAACGGGGTCGTTGTTCGAGGCACTGTCGCAGACTCGAAAGGCAGCTTCATGCTGACGCCTCTTCCACAAACCGGCGCGAGCACCCGGTACGATGTCGTGATCGTGCAAAACGGCTTCGCGACCGGAGTCATCCAGTCGGTTCCCGTCAGCGCCGGCTCGACCACGGTTGTCTCTAACTCGTCGGCACCGATTTCCCTACCGGCTTCAACGGACCAAACTGTCACCGGAACGGTGACGCCAGTGACGTCTAACGCCACAATTCGTGCGTTGCAAGCTTTCAACGGCACATCGTTTGCAGTCGCGTCCGTCAACACCAACGGCGATTCTGGCGCGTATGCACTCACGCTTCCCTCAACTCCCGCGTACGACGGCGTGTACAGCGCGACGCTTCCTATTGCCTTTGCCGCAGCAGGTTCAGCCGCCGGCAAGTACACGATCGAAGCCGACCCGGAGTCCGGCGGGGCCAAGTCGTCGCAGGTGGATTTGAGCGCCGCCGGCGCCACGAACGTCAACTTCTCGTTCTAACGCAAAGGCGAGCATGGCGGGAGATGCGCACCTTGCGCAGTCCCGCCTGCCCGTCAGGTACGGCCGCCTATCACTCGACAAGCCGCGGCGGCACATAAGCTCCATAGTACGGTCCAACCGCACCGGACATTGCTGCGACCTTGTAACCCGCGATAAAGTGGCCAACGATCGCCTTGTCGTTACCGCCGGATGCACTGTCAATGTGGAATGCGGCGAAGGCAATGATGGGATGCGTTGCGCTCGTCGTTTGGTCGACGACAGGGACCAGCACATCGACATTCGTTGGGACGTACGAGTAGATGGTCGTCTTGATGCCGGACTGGATCCAAATTGAATCGCCAATGCTGAGCGAGGTGCTATTGCCGTCCGTAATCAGGCCCCGCACAGTCGGCACGTCGTTGACGTTGGCTTGAAACGAGGTCCATTGACCGGCTTCGCACCCGTTGTAGAGCTGGCCGTTGCCAATCTGCACCTCATAGGGCATGCCGGTGCTATCCGTCGTAGGCGTCCCAGACTGCGCGTTCCAGTACTGGCTGTAAATGCACTGGCCGATGGCAACCGGAAACAGTGCATTCGGCGCGACCGTTCCGGGCGCAGCGACGACTGCCGCAGCGGTCGCACTGGCCGGGCCGCTGCTTATACCGAAGAGCCCGGCAAAAAAGAAAGCGACGGGGCCACCATTGATACCGGTTGCGCGCGATACGGTGACTTGCACGGCAGGCGCGTCGTATGTTCCCGGTGTAATGCTCTGCGCTTGCAGGCCGGCGGGCGAGCCCGTTAAGTTCCAGTAACCGCTGGCAATGGAACCTTGCGTCAGCGTTGTTCCGTCTGATGCGTTGAGACTGACGCCCTTCAGGGCCGCAGCCTGCGCACTGCTCCAGTTTGGGCTGCTCCCGCCGGCGAGCAAGGAACCCGCCCCTGTAAGCGCCGCGGCATCGGCTGCTGTTTGAAGCTCAGCGTGAGCAAGAAAGAGATGCCCGATATCAATTGCCAGGGCACCTACCATGAGCGCCATACTGAGCGAGAACAACATGGCGATGGACATCGAGCCGCGCTGGTAGGCGACGGATCGGCGCACGCGAGGTGCAAGGCAGCGCTCCGGCCGGCGGCGACGACCGTCATGCAGCTTTTGGCGAGGTCGGACGAGGACGCTGTTCACTCGTAGTTCATCACGGCGGTAGCGGACAGCACGATGGGGCCGGTGATCGTCGTCAACGCCGAACCCATAAAGAGACCTTGATATGAGTAGGAGAGGGTGACCGTGAGTGGGCTGCCGGTTGCCGTTCCGCTGGACTGATCGACACTAACCGTTGCCACATCGCTCGTATTGCCACTCAATAGCGAACCTTGCAACGCCGTGTTTGCCACCGCCGTAATCTGAGACACCGTAAGCGGCGGAACGCTCAGGCACGTGCCTGCCCGTGCAGCAGTGCGGGCCGCGTTGGTAAGCGCGGCTTTGTCGTACATCAGCGCGCTCGCGTCAATGATGCCGAACAGCACCATGAGTAAGAATGGCAACAGGATCACAAACTCGATCACGATCGAGCCGCTCTGCCGTCTGCCGTGACGCGCTACCCGCAGTTCGGCCGCTCGCTGCTGTTTGACGGCACGACCAGTAATGCACGTGTGATTTTCCACTTCCTTTACCAGAACGCTGTGCGGTACTCGAATTAAACGCTGCGTATCGGCCAACGTCGCAATTCCAATGGTCCAATGGTCATCAATTGCCGCCATTAAATGCGATCGCAGGGCGTAAGCGCGTCACTCAACTGCGGTAACCAGACCCGATGAGTACGGCGTCGGGCGGCATCCTAGCAAATTCTGATTAAGGCATGCTTAAGCGCCTTCACGGAGGACACCGCAAGGTCTGTTTGTTGTTTGTCGACCTTTCTGCAGCGCGAAGAATGAAAGACGCAACATAACGCTGGGCGCCTGAAGCCTCGGCGGATTGTCACGGCTCGGCACCCCGAGGCTATTTGTCGATTCGGGAGCCGGACGCTGTGAAAGCAGACGGAAAGTCGCAGGCAGCAGAGCGCTATGCGTCCATGAAGCAGGCCTGTTTAACAACAGATGTTGTAGCGAAGAGACCGAATTATAACGGACACGCTTCCGTCTGTTGTACTATTCGACCTAGCCCTTGGAACAGACAACGCATGTTTGCGCATCGAACCGCTATCTGGTCTGACCGCACCGTCGAACCACGGCACGCGCGAGCTCTGCGTTTATTGGTCGTCGATGATTACGAGCCAGGGGCAGAAGCTCTGACGGCGGCTTTTGCGACGGACGGATTCGACGCACGGTGCGTCTATAGTGCGCTCGCCGCACTGCAATTGATGGAGACATGGGTTCCCGACATCGCGGTGCTCGACATCAACATGCCGGAAATTAACGGCTTCCCTCTTGCCGTCCTATTGCGTCAACGACCGTCTACTTCGAAAATCGGCATCATTGCGTTCACTGCGCTGGATCAGTCAGTCGTTAGAGCCGGCAATGTCGAAGGCAGCTTTGATGCTTATTGCCAGAAGGCCGGCGCGCCTACACTGCTCTCGGGTCTCGTCACACGCATGCTGACTGCTGAGAACAAGCGCAAGAGGCTTCGGCAGAAACTGTCGAGCTCGTGAGGAATGCGACTGGTGGCGCGCCTGTCTCGCATTGTTCGACGGCGTTAGCCCCATAGCTGCGCGCGTCCACCGCTCTTCACGGAACAGGCGCTGACGGTGATGAGCGCGTTGCGCTGGCATTGTCGTTAGCTCGTTTCGCTGCTGTTAGCCTGCGATTCCCGTATCGCAAGGCGCACGTCGTCACCCAGCGGAGAAACTCGGGCGCTTCTGATGAAGCCCTCGATCCGTTCTCGTGCGAATGCCAGGTCACGATAGGTGATGCGGCGCAACTGCTCATCATGCAGCTGCAGAACTTTCTCAAAAACGGTCGGAGTTTCGGCGTCAATGAACCAATGGTCGCCATGTTTCCCGCGAGACAGACGTGCATTCAAGTTCTTCTCGGCACGCGCGTACAACTTTAGCGGAAGCGCGCCGAAGCCGTTCTCCTGAAGGAAAAGTGTCATGTAAAACACGCGCAGCAGCTCGTTGAACTGATAAGCCGCTCCGCTTCCTTCGCGCCGGCATGCGGCGAGCGCAAGATGGATGGCCAGGCACATCTTACTGGCGGTCTCAATTGGCAACGGAAGCAACATGGCGCGGGTTAGCGGACGACGCGGGCGGGCCGTGCGGCGTGAAATCGACGAGTTTGCCATGCATAAAGGGCATCGCTACGCCACCCTAGTGGTCAATCGAATCAACCGTCAGGTGCTCTGGATTGGGCCCGGGCGCTCACGGGAGACAGCACGCGCGTTCTTCGAGCAGCTACCCGAGTGCGTGGCCGCACGCATTGGAGCCGTTGCCATCGACATGACCACGGCTTGTGACTGCTGCGCAGGCGCTCAAAATCCTCACGGCGACCGCCGCACATCAGGCTTTCCACCCGTAACCGTTCCACTCGTTATCGACGGCGTTGCCGTACAAACCTTTGACGGTGCCGGAGGAGGCACCACGCAAAACGTTTTAATTGTCAGTGGCACGAGCGCGCCAGGAGCTGCGTCCGGGTTCAACCCAAACGAAGTGCTCTCTACACCGCGAACCCGGATTGCACTAGCGAAATGTGCATCGCCAACCATCCAGAGCGGCGCCTCGATTGACGAGAAGTTTGTTATTGTCAACGACGGCAACGAAATGTCCGGGGTAACGAGCGCTCAGCATCTCCCGGGTTGCCCCTCCTGCGGTCGATGGCACACTTTGCGACAAGGGCTGTGAGGTGGTATCTAGAAAAGCGCTCACCATATCAGATCACGGAAGGCTCGCGGCCAGCACGAGCGTTGAGAAGCCATCCACCACCGAGTCGGCAGTGCTGCCGCGGCCTTTACCATAAAGGCTCGCGCTGGCATTTGCCCTGCCTATTTCTCCGGTGGCGTGTTAGCGAGTTGCTGCCTAGCGGACGCAGCTACGGCAGCCCCGATGCGGAGAAGCGGCGAATTAACCGAAGCAAAATGCGGTCATGTAGTCCGCGCTAAGCTCAGAGCCGTGCACTTGGCCCAGCCTTCGCTCAATACATATAGTCGCACCGCCAAAATAACTAACCGGACGTTCGTGCAGCAGCTGGACCGCTGCAACCAATGACTGAAAGCACTCATTCTCTTCCTCCAAGCGGACCTCACAGCGGCGACCGGCCATCAACGCAGCGCACTATCGATGCGCCATTGACCGGGTTGAGGCAAAACTTACTCAGTCTGAATAATTGCAGCGTGGCCCATTGTGCGGTAGGCCACATTAGCCGTCGAGCAAGCGATGCAGTATCCCCCTGTACTTACGCGTCGTCTGGCGCGCTAGACGGCAAAGGAGGCACCGAATCTCGTACGGAACCGGTCAGCATCGCGCGGAGCCGCGAAGTTCGACGATCACTCTGTTTCGGTCTGCCGCGATAGTGAGACGGCCGTTTGCTTGAAGCAGGACAATAGCCTGATCTGCGACAACGGCCCGCAGCTAGTTTTTACGGTGACGCAAAAATAGCCACGTAGATTAGCACTCCCAACGTTGCACTCGTTTAGGCAAAGACGATGGTTCCTCAGAACTGGGGGGACTTGCCGCTGAAATTTCGCCCATGACGGACGTAGCGCAAAAAGACAGGAATACATGTTAGCTGCGCCGCGAACAATCGCAGCGACGCATCGTCGTCGATGATAACGGCCTTGAGCTGATAGGGATCTGTGTGAACGCTGTTCCATCCGAGGTTGCAGGTGCGGGCCGTCATGTAACCGGCCGCTTTAATGAAACTAAGTTCCCGTCCCGTGTAGTTGCCGTTCGGAAATGCGAAATGTTCACATTTCTCCCCGATCAATGACTCTAACTCTGACTTGCAATCCGCGATTTCGGAATAGCACTCTTTATCATCGCACCGTGTCAGAATAGGGTGAAACCGAGTGTGAGCTTGGAAATCAACGTACGGTCGCATTTCTGAGATCTGATGGAGCGTCAACCCCGACGCTTCGTTGAACTCGTCCTGTCTGTATCCCGCGGTAGCTAACTCAGCAAGGCGCTCTGCATTAGTGAGCCGCTTCAGGCGCTCGACACCCGCCGGCGTCGCGCCGGAGTACAGCCACCAGTGTTTCCGTGGTTTTGCGACGAACTGACTACATAAGAAGATAGTGGGACGAACATTGTGGCGTATGAAAACCGGTAGCAAGTCGGCATTGCCGATATTGCCGTCGTCTAACGTTATGGCCGCGCGAGGGACGCCGTTTCCGGGTTCTTGCACAGCGGAAAGAGGAACCAGGTCGCATATGGACCTGAGATAGCTCAGGTGTTCGTCGAGCACCTGCGGCTTGGGGTCATGGTAGACGAGGACTGCCACGCGGTCCCGCCACAGTAGGGCGCGCGTTGCACGGTCAATGCCCAGCAATGAGATGAGTTGCGCCAATGACTCTCTCAGCAACGCCTTGGTAGATAGCACGATCGTATGTGGTAAAAGTTTTGAACTGGCATCACCCGTCACTATGGAAAGGGTGCGACGTACGGAGGAGGGTAACCCTCGAATGGCTATTGTAACGGCTGCAAATTAAGGAATCACGATGATGTAGTGTCGGCCAGAACAAAATAGGTGCTCACGCTAGGCAGGTCCGAACAAGGCAAGTGCGCGTGTGTTAGCAAGTCCGGTATAGGCGGTCGACCACACACCGATTGCAATAACAATATGTATGCGTCTTGAGCAGAAGTATCGCCCCTGCTATCCTTCGTTCGTATATGTAGGAAACCGAATGGTTCTGGATGCAACAGCGATATCCACTGAGGATTAGAGCGCGAAGCGCCGTCCCAGATACGATTGCAATGACTGCCTCGGCAACCAATGGAAGTAGCGTTACGGTTGTCTGTTAGCTTAACGATCAATCCGCCGGAGCAGCCATGAGACAAGAGGTAGCGTTAAGCCAGAAGGTGGCCACGAACGATCCACCTCGCCATGTCATGTCGCACGTTGACGCGATCTACGACGGAAGGAGGCTGGTCGCCATGGTCGCGGTCTCGATCGCCCTGGCTGGTGCCGGTTACGCGTTCATCGCGAAGCCCGTCTACCGGGCAGACATTCTTGTCCAGCTCGAAAGGGTTCAGCGCGACACATCGAAAGACGTGTACGGCGATGTGTCGACAATGTTCGACGCAAAGTCGGACTCCACTGGTGAAATGGAAGTACTAGGATCGCGTCTCGTGGTCGGTCAAGCCGTTGACAAGCTCAAGCTCGTCGTCAACGCGTCGCCGCGCTATGTTCCAGTAATCGGAGAATTCATCGCCCGCTACGTACGTGGCGTCTCGAACCCGTGGCCCGGCGGATACGTGTGGGGCCAGGAAAAAATCGATGTCTCCCGTTTCGATGTTCCGCCGAGCCTGTATGGCCGTCCGTTCGAAATCACCATATCGACCTTACGCACTTATGAGCTTGTCTACGGTGATATCAGGGTTCACGGCATCATCGGACGCGATGTGCATGCGACCACGCCGTGGGGACCCCTTGATATACAGGTGAACGCGCTCGAAGCTCAGGCCGGCGCAAGGTTCATCGTTAAGCGATTTTCTCGGGTCGAGGTTGTCGGAGCCGTCCGTAGCAAATTATCTATTACAGACAAAGGAAAGGACGCAGACGTTATACGCGCCTCTTATGACGCGGCTGACCCGGTTGGCGCGGCGGCGGTTCTCAACGCGATCGCCGACGCTTATTTGAAACAGGATCTACAGCGAAAGTCTGAGGAGATTGCACGTTCACTTAACTTTCTTCGTCAGCAATTGCCTGAACTCAAGAGCCGAGTTGAAGCGTCAGAACGGACACTCAATGCATACCGGGCGCAGCACGGCACAGTCAGCCTTGGCGACGAGGCGACAACCTTGCTTCGCCGATCGGTGGAAGCACAGCGGCGACGGGTAGATCTTGAAGAAAAGCGACGGGAGCTTCTATCTCGCTACACGGTCGAGCATCCCGCGGTCAGTTCTATCGATTCTCAACTGCGTGTGGCAGACGACGAGATAAATCGCATAGCCCAAGAGACAGCGTCATTGCCGCCGTTGGAGCAGAACGTACTTGGCCTCCAACGTGGCCTGTGGCGATAGCGTGCCGCCGGAACCGTCGCCGACGGCGTATTCGGGGTCTACGGCGGCGCCGAAAGCCGCTTCGCCAATCGGCCGGGCGCGATGGCCGGCCTGCGCGCGCCGCTTTCTTCCGTCCAACTGCCGGACCTCGGCGACGGTTCCGGCGGCACGCTATCGCCACAGGCGGAGCGCAAACTCGGCGAGCGGATGATGCGCGAAGTCCGCGCCGATCCGGACTACCTCGACGACTGGCTGATACGCGACTATCTCGACTCCATCGCATCGAAGCTTTCCGCCGCCGCCGCGACGCAGTACCTCGGCGGCTATCGCCCGGACTTCGAACTCTTCGCCGTGCGCGATCCTCAGATCAACGCGTTCTCGATGCCCGGCGGCTTCGTCGGCGTCGACACCGGGCTGATTTCGGCGACGCAGACGGAATCGGAACTCGCGTCCGTCATCGGGCACGAGATGGGGCACGTGCTTCAGCGCCACATTGCGCGCATGATCAGCGCGCAGGAAAAGAGCAGCTACGCGGCGCTCGCGGCCATGCTCGCCGGGCTGCTCGCGGGCGTGATGGCGCGCAGCGGCGATCTCGGCATGGGCATCGCGATGGGTGGGCAGGCCTTCGCCGTCGACAATCAGTTGCGCTTCTCGCGGGCAGCCGAGCACGAGGCGGATCGCGTCGGCTTCCAGATGCTCGCGGCCGCCGGCTACGATCCCTACGCCATGACGGCGTTTTTCGAGCGGCTCGACCGCGCGTCGATGGCCGATAACGGCGTACCGCCCTACGCGCGCACGCATCCGCTGACGACCGAGCGGATCGCCGATATGGAGGACCGTGCCCGGCGCGTGCCGTACCGGCAGCCGCGGCAATCGCCGGAATATGCGTTCGTGCGCGCCCGGGCGCGCGTGCTTCAGGTGAATTACGCGAGCGACTATCGCGAGGTTGCGAGCCGCCTCAAATCCGAAATCGACGATCAAACCGCGCTGAATCCCGCCGCGAACTGGTATGGCATTGCGCTGGCGCGGTCGCTGATGGGCGATTACGACGCGGCCAACGATGCGCTCGCGAGAGCGCGGCGGGTCTTCGAAGGCGATGAGGCCAGCACGGCGGCGGCTTCGGTGCAGGCGCGGCGCGAACTGGCGCAGAGCGTCGAGGGCGCTGAAAAGCGCGATGCGCGTTCCGACGATCAGCGCCGCCCGCAGCAGCAAAAGCGTGCGTCGAGGGCGCAAGGCGAAGGCGTCGCCGCATCGGCGCGCGGCGTGTCGGGTTCAGCGGCGGACGCTCGCGCCGCGACGGAAGCGCCGCGCTCATCGACGCATAGCGACGAAGCGCGATCTTCTCAAGCAATCAACGTTCAAGGCGAGTCCGCATCAGCGGCCAACGCTCGCGTCGGAAACCCAGTTCCGCGTGCGCCCGTGGTTGGCGCCGGAACGCTATCTTCTCAAGCAGCCAATGTTCAAGGCGCGTCCGTTTCAGCGGCCAACGCTCGCGCATCGACGGACGGTCCGCGTGCGCCTGCGCGTGGCGACGAAGCGCGATCTTCACAAGCAGCCAACGTTCGAAACGCGCCCGCTTCAGCGGCGAACGCTCGCGCCGCGACGGAAGCGCCGCGCTCATCGACGCATAGCGACGGAACGCAGTCCTCTCAATCAGCCAACGTGCAAGGCGCGTCCACAAACGGCCCAACCCCACAAACCGCTGCTCCCGCGAAGCCCTTGCCGCCAGCAGTCTCGATGTCCTCGCTCCTCAGCAGCAGCGCATACGGCGCATTGAACCCCACCAACGCCGAACCCACCGCGCCGCCCGCCGCTGAAAGCCCGCCCATCGCGCTTCCGCCCGTGCGCGTCGTCGCGCAGCACGCCGCCCGCAGCACGCCGAGTCTCGACGTGCTCGCCGCCGACATCGCGCGTCGTGCGGGCCGTTACGACGCCGCCGCGCGCCTCGCCGATATCGCGCAGACGCGCTGGCCGAATTCGCACGCGGCACTCGACGTGCATCTGCAATCGCTGATCGCCGCGCATCGCTACGAGGAAGCGCAGACGCTCGCGCGCCGCGAAACGCGCGCCGAACCGGCGCGTGCCGACTGGTGGCTCTATCTCGCGCAGGCAAGCGCGGGCCTCAACGATCCGCTTCGCCAGCATCAGGCGATGGCCGAGAAACTCGCGCTCGACGGCGCGTGGCCGTCCGCGATCCGACAGTTGAAGGAAGCACGCGATGTCAAAACCGCGAGCTTCTACGACCTCTCGACGATTTCGGCGAGGCTGCGCGACTTCGAAGCGCGCTACAAGGAAGAGCGCGCCGAGGAGAAGAAGAGCTGACGCTTCACGCTCTCGACGCGGCGCGCGCAGCCGGACTCGCGACGAAACCGAAGCGCGTCCCGACTTCCGCGCGCTTCAGAGGCCGCAACGGCAAGTCGGTTTCGTCGCGCCAATGGAAGACGCCGCCGCGCGGAGCGTCATCGAACGTGGCGTGACTCGAGAACAGCTCCAGATCGTGATCGTGCAGTGCGGCGACGCGCGGCGGCGTGGCGTCGTCGGAGAAGAGCAGGGCGCCTTCGTCGTCCAGCCACGCGTGCGCCGGCTCGAACGGCGCGCCGGTGTGGTCGGTCAGCCGCAATGCGCCGTCCATCGCGGAAAGCCGCACGATCCACGGCGTGTAAGCCAGCTCCACATACACGCGCTGCGGCCCGTTCTGGAAGAACCATTGGCCGTCGGCGTCGCGCTCGTAGTTGCGGTTGATGAAGCCAATCAGCGCCTCATGGCGAATGGGATCGCCGAGCGCGCCCGCAGCCTGCGCCGCCTCATCGCGCATGCGCCACTGGCCGCGCCGGTCGAGCAGCAGCCACCCCGTGCAATGCGGCACGTTGGGCCATTTGGCCAGCGCCTGCTTGACGATCTCATCCATGATTCATTCGCCCGGAAGAAAGTGTTCGAGATAGCCGAACACACGCGACGAAAGCCAGTCGATGCGTCCCGGAAACGGCCCCGTCATGAAGCCGACATGGCCGCCGTGGTTCGGTTGATCCAGCGTGACGGACGCCGATACTTCCGCCTGCGAAGGCAGCGCGCGCTCGGGCAGGAACGGATCGTTGCGGGCGTTCAGCACGAGCGTCGGCACCTCGATGCGATTGAGTTGCGCTCGGATGGTCGCCGTGGACCAGTAATGGTCGGTGTCGCGAAAACCGTGCAGCGGCGCGGTGACGACATTGTCGAATTCATGGAGCGTGCGCGCGGCGAGCACCGCGTTGCGGTCGTACAGGCCCGGATACTGGTCGAGCTTCGCGAGCGCCTTCTTTTTCAGCGACTTCAGGAAGCTGCGCGTATAGATCATGCCGAAGCCCTGCGAGATCGCCTGGCCGCCCGCGTGAACATCGAGCGGCGCGGAAATGGCGGCGGCGGCGCTCACCAGCGACGCGTCCGTGCCGCGTTCGCACAGCCAATGCAAAAGCACGTTGCCGCCGAGCGACACGCCCGCCGCGACGATCGGCCCCGCGTGCGTTTCGCGCAGACGCCGCAGAATCCAGTCGACTTCCGCGCCATCCGCGAGGTGATAGAAGCGCGGCAGCCGGTTCAACGGCCCGCTGCAGCTGCGAAAGTGCGGCACCACGCCGTGCCAGCCGCGCGCATGGGCGGCGGCCATCATCGTGCGGGCGTAGTGGGAATCGGAGTTGCCTTCGAGGCCGTGAAACAGCACCAGAAGCGGAGCAGTCGATAAAGAAGCAATCGATGCCGGACGCGCGGCGTCATCGTGCGCGAGCCAGTCCACGTCGATGAAATCGCCGTCCGGCGTATCCCACCGTTCACGCCGGTAGCGCACCGCCGGCTTGCGCCCGAAAAGCGCGGGGACGATGGTTTGCGCGTGGCTCGTCGGCAGCCAGCGCGGCGCGCTGTAGAGCCATTGAGAGACGGGTTCGGCCAGCACGCGGCCCGCAGCCTGCGCCGTTTCCTTCAGCGCGACGGCGGGCGCCTTGTCCACGAACGACGAATCGTGTTTCAACAACGGATCGCGCTTCATGGCCTTCTCCCCGGCGTGCGTCTTTCTGTGCTTCCTGACTGCGGTCGTTCAGTGCAGCGGTCCTTGCCCGTGACGCAGCTTCGCGGCGAACTGGCCGGCCGCTTCGATCGGCATTTCGCTCGCGTGGATATGCGCGATGCGCCATTCGCCGCGCTCGTGGACCATCACATAAGTCGTGAAGATCATGCGCGGCGCGGCGGTCCCGGCCGGCTGATGCGCCTCTGCAATGGCATACACGGCGGTTCCGAGGCTGTCGTACACGCGAATGTCGAGCGGCTCGATGGTGACGGCCTGCGCGCCGAACTGCTTGCCGAGGCCCGCGCGAATGCTCTCGAGACCGTGCAGATGCGTGCCGTCCGCGCAGATGCAGGTGGCGAATTCCTCGTCGATCCAAAGCGACATCACAGCGTCGATGCTGTTGTCCGCGACCGCCTGATAGTAAGCGTTGAGAGTGTCGGCGGCGGCTTCGAATAGGCGGGCGAAACGTGGCATGGGCTCGTGGGTCTCTGGCATTCGGTGCGCAACGCCGTGTCACGGTGGCGTGCCGCATCGGTCATGGTTCAAAGCATGCCTCCGTTCGGAGACACTCGCGTGTCCGCGCCCGCACACGAAAAGCCGATGCCGCCGCAAAGCCGCGCCGCAGCGCAAGCGTGGCGCGTCAACGATGCGCGAGCAGCATGCCGCGCAGATCGCCGAAAACCTGTTCGGCGGAGAGTTCGCGAAGGCAGTTCAGATGGCCGAGCGGACACTCGCGGGCAAAGCACGGACTGCATTCAAGGTGGAGCCATTGTACCTTTGCGACGTCAGACAAGGGCGGCGTGTGGCGCGGATCGGTCGAGCCGTACACCGCGACGAGCGGCCGCCTGAGCGCTGCGGCGACGTGCATCAGGCCGGAGTCGTTGGTGACGACGGCGCTCGCTCGCGCGATCAGCGCGCAGGCTTCGCCGAGCGATGTCTGACCGCACAGATTGCGCACGTTCGGCGCGCGTTCCGCGATGGCCTGCGCGACCGCCGAATCCTTCTTGGAGCCGAGCGCGACGATGCGCGCGTACGGAAACGACTGTGCGACGAACTGCGCGAGCGACGCGAAATGCTCCGGCGGCCAGCGTTTCGCCGGACCGTACTCCGCGCCGGGGCAGAACACGACGAGCGGCGCGCGCGTATCGAGATTAAAGCGCGCCGACACGCGCACCGCTTCGTTCGGATCGGATTCGAGGCGCGGCACGGGCAGGAGCTGCGCGTCGGTCGCCTCTGCGTCCTGCGCTTGCGCGAATCGGTCGACGAACGGCAGCTTCGCACCCGGCGCATAGGCGAGCGCGGCGTACTGCGCGGTCATCGGCGGGCGCTCGGTCTTCGGCGGATTCGGATGGCGCACGTTCAAAAGCCCGTAGCGGCTCTCGCCCTTGTAGCCGATGCGCAGCCGGATGCCCGCCATCCACGGAATGAGCGCGGACTTGGCGGAGTTGGGCAGCACGTACGCGGCGTCGTAGCCGACATCGCGCAAGTCGCTCGCGAGCTGCCAGCGGCGCAGCAGTTGCAGCTTGCCGTGCGCGAGGTCCGTCGCGTAGACGTCGCGAATCTCGGGCATGCGTTCGAGCACGGGCGCGACCCACGTCGGCGCGACGGCATCGATCGCGATGCGCGGATGGAGCTTTCGCAAAAGCGTGAACAGCGGCTGCGCCATCAACGCGTCACCGATCCAGTTCGGTGCAATAACCAGCGCACGGCGCATCAGTCGTTTTCCGATCTCAGAATATAGGCGCCTCGCCGCAACGGGCGGCGAGGCGTCGGTCGTGGGGATGTCATGGCGACGGCGTGCGAGCAAGCCAACGCGGGGAACGAAAGCGCGCGCCCGGCAGGAACCGGCACGCGCACATCCGCCGACGCTCGCGAATGACTCGCAAATACTTCGGCGCGTTCAGTGGCCCTTGATGACTTCGCCGTCCTTCAGTTTGTAGCGCGTGCCGCAATACGGGCAGCGCGCTTCGCCGTGCGTCACGTCGAGAAACACGCGGGGATGCGCGCTCCAGCGTTGCATCTTCGGATTCGGGCAGAACGCGGGAATATCTTTCGCCGACAATTCCACCAGCGGCATTTCCTTCAGGTCGCTCATTGCACTCTCTTTCAATGTCGTTCGTTGCTGTCGTCTGTCGCATGAAGGCGAGCCGCGTGGCCCGCCGCGCTGCGTCAGACTTTTGCGAGCCAGCTCGCGTACTTTTCGTTCTTGCCGCCGACTACGTCGAAGAACGCGCTCTGCAGCTTCTCCGTGATCGGGCCGCGCTTGCCCGCGCCGATCGTGCGGTTGTCGAGTTCGCGGATCGGCGTGACTTCGGCGGCGGTGCCGGTGAAGAACGCTTCGTCGCACGTATAGACTTCGTCGCGCGTGATGCGCTTTTCGATGACCGGAATGCCGAAGTCGCGCGCCAGCGTGATGACCGTGTCGCGCGTAATGCCGTCGAGGCACGACGACAAGTCCGGGGTGTACAGCTTGCCGTTGTTCACGAGGAAGAAGTTTTCGCCGGAGCCTTCGGACACGTAGCCGTCCACGTCGAGCAGCAGGGCTTCGTCGTAACCGTCGGTGACGGCTTCCTGATTCGCGAGAATCGAGTTCACGTACCAGCCGGACGCCTTCGCGCGCACCATCGACA
Source organism: Burkholderia sp. 8Y (assembly GCF_902506145.1). Taxonomy (GTDB): domain Bacteria; phylum Pseudomonadota; class Gammaproteobacteria; order Burkholderiales; family Burkholderiaceae; genus Caballeronia. Next base: position 371,328 of record NZ_LR733520.1, read on the forward strand.
CGTTGACGTGATGGCGCGTGAACGACGACGTCTTCACGCGGATGCCCTTCGCCAGCCCGTCTTCGCCGAGATACGCGCCCCACGGCCACGCGGCGATGGCCACGTGAATGGTGTTGCCCTTCGCCGAGACGCCGAGCTTTTCCGAACCGACCCAGATGATCGGGCGGATATAGCACGATTCGAGCTTGTTCTCGCGCACGACTTCGAGTTGCGCGGCTTCGAGCGTCGCGTGGTCGATAGGCACTTCCATCTGGAAGATCTTCGCCGAGTTCAGAAGACGCTTGGTGTGCTCCTTCAGGCGGAAAATGGCCGTTCCCTGCGCGGTCTTGTACGCGCGCACGCCCTCGAATACGCCCATGCCGTAGTGCAGCGTGTGCGTCAGAACGTGGATGTTGGCGTCTCGCCAGTCGATCAGCTTGCCATCCATCCAGATCTTGCCGTCGCGGTCGGCCATTGACATACGGTTCTCCTAGCTGTCTCGTTCAGAAATTCGATGAATCCCGTTAAACCACGATGAATCCGTGCGCTCCGCCCGTTGCCGGGGCTGCGGGCTTCGGGGGCGGTCAAAGTCCATCATTTTAGCGTCTTTTCACATTCGGTCTGGAGGGGAAGCGCCTTTCACGCCGCTATAATTTGCCTTTCGCCGCGAACGTGAAAAAACAGCGTCGATTTTCGGGCGGTTTATTCCGGCGAGGCAAGGCGAGGCGGCCGCCGCGGTTCGGCCACGCTCTCGCCAAATACGCGGAATCAAGAATCACCGGCTAGAGCGGCCGGGGCGATCGGTTAAAATGACGGTCTTTCCTGTCGCATGGAGCGAGGTCGAAAGTGAGTCCGGCAGTCACCGCATCGGTTCCGAAGCTCGCCGCCTCCGGCTTGTCCGCCGCGCCCGTGTCTTTGGGTTTCCTGCGTCTTCTCCAGCTTCCTTTCTCCCGCGTCTCCCCCGAACCACGGCATCCTTGCGCGGCAGGCGCGGTCAGGAATTGCCGTGACGGCGGCGCCCGGCGACATCAACGCTCGCGCTCCGCGACAAGCTCGATGTCGTTTCGCCCGTTGCGAGCAGACGTCGTCGTCCGTCGAGGCGCGCGCTGCTCGTTCCGCTTGCGCGTCTTTCAGTTCCCCGTTTCCGTTTTCAGGCCCCGCGCCGAATATTCAACGAACCGGCCGGTGCTCTTCCGGCCATCTTCGCCCGAACCGCTTTTCTGACTAACGTTGACTCCCATGACGAAAGTACTGCGTTTCACCGATCTGATCGCCGAAGGCAAAGTCTCCGGCAAGCGCGTGTTCATCCGCGCGGACCTCAATGTTCCGCAGGACGACGCCGGCAACATCACCGAGGACACCCGCGTGCGCGCCTCGGTCCCGGCGATCAAGGCGGCGCTCGACGCCGGCGCGGCCGTGATGGTCACGTCGCACCTCGGCCGCCCGACCGAAGGCCAGTTCAAGCCGGAAGACTCGCTCGCGCCGGTCGCGGCGCGTCTGTCCGAGCTGCTCGGCCGTGACGTGCCGCTTGTCGCGGACTGGGTGGACGGCGTGGACGTGCAGCCCGGCAGCGTCGTGCTGCTCGAGAATTGCCGCTGCAACAAGGGCGAGAAGAAGAACGACGACGGCCTCGCGCAGAAGCTCGCGAAGCTCTGCGATATCTATGTCAACGACGCGTTCGGCACCGCGCACCGCGCCGAAGCGACCACGCACGGCATCGCGAAATACGCGCCGGTCGCGTGCGCGGGACCGCTGCTCGCCGCCGAGCTCGACGCGCTCGGCAAGGCGCTCGGCAACCCGAAGCGCCCGCTCGTGGCCATCGTCGCGGGCTCGAAAGTGTCGACCAAGCTGACCATTCTGAAGTCGCTCGCCGAGAAGGTCGATCAGCTGATCGTCGGCGGCGGCATCGCGAACACGTTCATGCTGGCCTCGGGCCTCAAGATCGGCAAGTCGCTGGCTGAAGCGGATCTCGTCGGCGAAGCGAAGGAGATCATCGGAGAGGCGCGTGCGCGCGGCGCGTCGGTGCCCATTCCGAGCGATGTCGTGACCGCGAAGGAATTCGCCGCGACCGCGAAGGCCGAAACGAAGCCCGTCGCCGATATCGCCGACGACGACATGATCCTCGACATCGGCCCGGACACCGCGAAGGCGCTCGCCGCGCAGCTCGCGACGGCCGGCACCATCGTGTGGAACGGCCCGGTTGGCGTGTTCGAATTCGACCAGTTCGGCAACGGCACGAAGACGCTGGCGCAGGCCATCGCGAATTCGTCGGCGTTCTCGATCGCGGGCGGCGGCGACACGCTCGCGGCCATCGCGAAGTACGGCATTCACGACAAGGTCAGCTATATCTCGACCGGCGGCGGCGCGTTCCTCGAGTTCCTCGAAGGCAAGACGCTGCCGGCGGTGGAAGTGCTCGAGTCGCGGGCGTAACGCCCGGTGACGGCCCGAACTAATCCGGCGAAAGAAGCAAGGAAGGGCGCGCAGGCAGCCGGCGGCGCGCAAGCGGATGTGACCGGCAGCGGCATTCAGCCGGATGCGGCTCGCATCATCGAGGAGGCGGCTTCTCTGGAGGAGCCGCTTTCGCAAGCCGACGCATCGGCGCAGGCGTTAGTGGAAGAACAGGCGGCTCCGGTCGTCACCATCGGCGGCATGGCCGTTCATGCCGCTCAGCCCATCGATAAAGCGACGCCGGCACGAACCGGCGCGCGCGCGCAGCCAGTGAGCAACACCTCACTGCAAGCGCAACGTGCTCGCAGCCTGGTTACGGCCGTTCCCAAAGAGACGAGGAAAGACATGCATCGCGCCACCAAGATTGTTGCCACCATCGGTCCGGCGTCGAGTAATCCGGACATCCTGCTGCAGATGATGCAGGCCGGGCTCGACGTCGTTCGCTTCAACTTCTCGCACGGCACCGCCGACGATCATCGCCAGCGCGCCGAGTGGGTGCGCGAGGCGGCGCGGCAGATCGGCCGCGAAGTCGCGATCATGGCGGACCTGCAAGGCCCGAAGATTCGCGTCGGCAAGTTCGAGAACGGCAAGACCATGCTCGTCGCAGGCAACACGTTCGTCCTCGATGCAAACTGCGAGCTGGGCAACAACGAGCGCGCTGGCCTCGACTACAAGGACTTGCCGCGCGATCTGCGCGCGGGCGACGTGCTCTTGCTGAACGACGGCCTGATCGTGCTCGACGTCACGCGCGTGATCGGCGAAGAGATTCACACGACGGTGAAGGTCGGCGGCGAGCTGTCCAATAACAAGGGCATCAACCGGCAGGGCGGCGGCCTGACCGCGCCCGCGCTGACCGAGAAGGACATGGAGGACATCAAGACGGCGATGTCGCTCGGCGCGGATTTCGTCGCGGTGTCCTTTCCGAAGAACGCGACGGACATGGAAATGGCGCGGCAACTCGCGAACATCGCGGGCGCGCCGTACGGCATCAAGCCGAAGATGATCGCGAAGATCGAGCGCGCCGAGGCCATTCCCGCGCTGCAAGGCATTCTCGATGCGTCCGACGGCATCATGGTCGCGCGCGGCGATCTCGCGGTGGAAGTCGGCAACGCGGCGGTGCCCGCGCTGCAAAAGCGCATGATCCGCATGGCGCGCGAGTCGAACAAGCTCGTCATCACCGCCACGCAGATGATGGAATCCATGATCCACGCGCCCGTGCCGACGCGCGCCGAAGTGTCCGACGTGGCCAACGCCGTGCTCGACGGCACCGACGCCGTGATGCTTTCCGCTGAAACGGCGGCGGGCAAGTATCCGGTCACGACCATCGAAACGATGGCCGCCGTGTGCGTCGAAGCGGAGAAGTCCGAGGAATCGCAACTGGACCGCGACTTTCTGGACCGCACGTTCACGCGCATCGACCAGTCGATCGCGATGGGCGCGCTGTTCACCGCGTTTCATCTCGGCGCGAAGGCCGTTGTCGCGCTGACGGAATCCGGCTCGACGGCGCTGTGGATGTCGCGCCACTGGACGCATGTGCCGATCTTCGCGCTGACGCCGCGCGTGGGCAGCGAGCGGACGATGTCGCTGTATCGCAACGTCACGCCGCTGCATCTGGACACCAACATGGACCGCGATACGGCGCTGAATCAGGCGCTTGAAGCGGTCGTGTCGAAAGGCTACGCGGCGCGCGGCGACATGGTCGTGCTGACGGTCGGCGAGCCGATGGGACAGGCGGGCGGCACGAACACGCTGAAGATCGTGCGCGTCGGCGACCATTTCTGATCGGCGCCTCGTTTTTCGAGAAGCATGCGCGGTCAAGCGCCGCGCGAAATCTCGCAGCAGTGCAAGGCGTTCGCGGTTAAAGCCGCGAACGCCATAGAGCGCGCAAGACGGCTTGTCGCAAGTCGTTGCCACCAAAACGCCGGAAGCTGCCTGAGCGAGTCAAGAGCAGAACCGTGCGCGCGAAGGATTTCGTTTCACATCCTGGAGTTTGACAATGCCTCTCGTATCAATGCGTCAATTGCTGGATCACGCAGCCGAACACGGCTACGGTCTCCCGGCATTCAACGTGAACAATCTGGAACAGGTGCAGGCCATCATGTCGGCGGCGAACGAAGTCAACGCGCCCGTCATCATGCAAGCGTCGGCCGGCGCGCGGAAGTATGCGGGCGAAGCGTTCCTGCGGCATCTGATCGAAGCGGCGGTGGAGTCGTATCCGCATATTCCGGTCGTGATGCATCAGGATCACGGACAGTCGCCTGCGGTGTGCATGGCCGCGATCCGCTCCGGTTTCACGAGCGTGATGATGGACGGCTCGCTCGAAGCAGACGGCAAGACGGTGGCGTCCTACGAGTACAACGTCGAGGTGTCGCGCAAGGTGGTCGAGTTTTCGCATTCGATCGGCGTCACGGTCGAAGCCGAACTTGGCGTGCTCGGCTCGCTGGAAACCATGAAGGGCGACAAGGAAGACGGCCACGGCGCGGAAGGCACGATGACCCGCGAGCAGTTGCTGACCGACGTCGAGCAGGCGGCCGACTTCGTGAAGCTCACGCAGTGCGACGCACTCGCGATTGCCATCGGCACGTCGCACGGCGCATACAAGTTTTCGAAGAAGCCTACTGGCGATATTCTCGCCATCGACCGCATCAAGGAAATCCATCAGCGCATTCCGAACACGCATCTGGTGATGCACGGCTCGTCGTCGGTGCCGCAGGAATTGCTCGCCGAAATCCGCGAGTTCGGCGGCGACATGAAGGAAACCTATGGCGTGCCGGTTGAGGAAATCCAGGAAGGCATCAAGCACGGCGTGCGCAAGGTGAATATCGACACGGACTTGCGTCTCGCGATTACCGGCGCGATCCGCCGTTATCTGTTTGAAAATCCGTCGAAATTCGATCCGCGCGACTACCTGAAGCCGGCGCGCGAGGCGGCGAAAGCGATTTGCCGTCAGCGTTACATGCAGTTCGGTTGCGAGGGCATGGCGGGCAAGATCAAGCCCGTGGCGCTCGACAAGATGGCCGACAAGTACAAGTCCGGCGAACTTGCGCAGATCGTCAGGTAAGCGGCGAACGCCGCAAGCAAGCGCGCTGCGTTTGTAAAGTAAAATCAACGGGTTCCGCGACGGGACCCGTTCGCTTTTTTCCATCGTCGCCGCATGAGGCTTGCGGCGGCGATTCACTTTTTTCGGCACCTCTTCGGTACATGACGATGTCCACGCTCTACGAATCCACGATCAAATCGCTGCCGCTGCTCGGCCGTGGCAAGGTCCGCGACAACTACGCCGTCGGCAGCGACAAACTGCTGATCGTGACGACCGACCGCCTTTCCGCCTTCGACGTGGTGATGGGCGAGCCGATCCCGAACAAGGGCCGCGTGCTCAATCAGATGGCCGATTTCTGGTTCGAGAAGCTCGGCCATATCGTGCCGAACCACAACACGGGCATCGATCCCGCTTCGGTGGTCGCCCCGGACGAAGTCGAGCAGGTGAAGGGCCGCGCGGTCGTCGTGAAGCGCCTGGAACCGATCCTCGTGGAAGCGGTGGTGCGCGGCTATCTCGCGGGCAGCGGCTGGAAGGACTATCAGGCGACGGGCGCGGTGTGCGGCGTGCAATTGCCGCCGGGCCTGCAAAACGCGCAAAAGCTGCCCGAGCCGATCTTCACGCCGGCCGCGAAGGCCGAGATGGGCCATCACGACGAAAACATCACCTACGATGACATGGAGCGCCGCATCGGCACGGAACTGTCGGCGACCATCAAGCGCATTTCCATTCAGCTCTACAAGGAAGCGGCCGAGTACGCGGCCACGCGCGGCATCATCATCGCGGATACGAAGTTCGAGTTCGGCCTCGACAACAAGGGCGAATTGTTCCTGATGGACGAAGTGCTCACCGCCGATTCCTCGCGCTTCTGGCCGGCGGACGGTTACGCGGTGGGCACGAATCCGCCGTCGTTCGACAAGCAGTTCATGCGCGACTGGCTCGAGACGCAGCCGTGGAAGAAGGAGCCGCCCGCGCCGAAGCTGCCGGAAGACGTGATCGCGAAGACGTCGGAGAAGTATCAGGAGGCGCTGCAACGCATCACGGGCACGACGCTGTCGTAAATGTCGGCACGCGCGCCGCGGCTCGGCCACGTGGTCGAGGCGGCGCGCTCGGATCGAGGGAAAAGGAATGAGCGAAGTACAGACCGGAGCGCACGCGCACGATGCGCCGCTCGTCGGCGTGTTGATGGGCTCCAGCTCCGACTGGGACGTGATGAAGAACGCGGTCGCGATCCTGCAGGATTTCGGCGTGCCGTACGAGGCGAAGGTCGTCTCCGCGCACCGCATGCCCGACGAGATGTTCGCCTACGCCGAAAGCGCGCGGCAGCGCGGCGTGCGCGCGATCATCGCGGGCGCGGGCGGCGCGGCGCATCTGCCGGGCATGCTCGCGGCCAAGACCACGGTGCCGGTGCTCGGCGTGCCGGTGGCGAGCAGGTATCTGAAGGGCGTGGATTCGCTGCATTCCATCGTGCAGATGCCCAAGGGCGTGCCGGTCGCGACCTTCGCCATCGGCGAGGCGGGCGCGGCGAATGCGGCGCTCTTCGCGGTATCCATTCTGAGCGTGACGGATGCGCGCTATGCCGAGGCGCTCGCCGCGTTTCGCGTGAAGCAAAATCAGGCCGCGCACGACATGACGCTGCCGCCGCTCTGAGCGTTCCGTTGATCAGGCCGCGCGCCGATGCGCGTGGCATCGCGAAAACCCAATCAGGTTATCGGCCAGTCCCACGATGAACCCACAAAACTCCCCGAATTCCCCCATTCTGCCCGGCGCGTGGCTCGGCATGGTCGGCGGCGGCCAGCTCGGCCGTATGTTCTGCTTCGCGGCGCAATCCATGGGCTATCGCGTCGCGGTGCTCGATCCGGACGAAACCAGTCCGGCGGGCGCGGTCGCCGATCGCCACATTCGCGCCGCCTACGACGATCAAGCCGCGCTCACCGAACTCGGCCGGCTGTGCGCGGCGGTATCGACCGAATTCGAGAACGTGCCGTCCACAAGCCTCGACTTTCTCGCGTCGCTGACATTCGTGAGCCCGGCGGCGAGTTGCGTCGCCATCGCGCAGGATCGCGTCGCCGAGAAGCGTTTCATTGCCGAGGCCGGCGTGCCGGTCGCGCCGCACGTGGTGATCGAATCGCCGGAAGCACTTGCCGTCCTGTCCGACGATGAAATCGCCGCCGTGCTGCCGGGCATCTTGAAGACCGCGCGTCTCGGCTACGACGGCAAAGGCCAGGTCAGCGTGCGCAACGTGCAGGAAGTCCGCACCGCATACGGCTCTCTCTCAGGCGTGCCGTGCGTGCTGGAAAAGCGCATGCCGCTCGAATATGAAGTCTCCGTGCTGATCGCGCGCGGCGGCGACGGCAAATCCGCCGTGTTTCCGCTCGCGCAGAACACGCACGTGAACGGCATTCTCGCGAAGACCGTCGTGCCGGCGCCGGATGCGTCGGGCGCGCTCGTCGCGCAGGCGCAGGACGCGGCGCTCACGATTGCCGCGAAGCTCGGCTACGTGGGCGTGCTGTGCGTCGAATTCTTCGTGCTGGAAGACGGCTCGCTGATCGCCAACGAAATGGCGCCGCGCCCGCACAATTCCGGCCATTACACCGTCGATGCCTGCGCCACGAGCCAGTTCGAGCAGCAAGTCCGCGCGATGACCGGCATGCCGCTCGGCGACACGCGCCAGCATTCGCCGGCCGCCATGCTGAACCTCCTCGGCGATATCTGGTTCGACGGCGGGCAAGACGACAAGCCGCGCGCGCCTGCGTGGGCCGAAGTCGCGGCGATGCCAGCGGCGCGGCTGCATCTGTACGGCAAGGAGGAAGCGCGTCCCGGCCGCAAGATGGGACACATCAACTTCACGGCGGCGACGCTCGAAGAAGCGCGCACGGCGGCGCGCGACTGCGCGCGCATGCTGCATATCGCGCTCGACTGAACGCTCAGGTAACTCTCACGCAGTAGCTGGCAATGACCATCATTTATCCGAGCGCCGCGCAGATCGACGAAGCCGCGGCTCTGCTCGACGCGGGCGAACTCGTCGCGTTTCCGACCGAAACGGTGTACGGCCTCGGCGGCGATGCCGAGAATCCGGAGGCCATCGCGCGAATCTATGCCGCGAAGGGCCGGCCGGCGAATCATCCGGTGATCGTGCATCTCGCGCCGCAGGCCGATCCCGGCTACTGGGTGCGCGCGCTGCCCGCCGACGCGCAGAAGCTCATCGATGCCTTCTGGCCGGGGCCGCTCACGCTCATTCTGAAGCGCGCGCCGCATATTCCGGCGGCCGTCAGCGGCGGACAGGATTCGGTCGGGATTCGCTGTCCCTCGCATCCGGTGGTGCAGCAGCTTTTGACGGCGTTTCACGCGCGGCGTCAGGGAACGGGCAGGCAGGCGGGCGTGGCCGGTCCTTCGGCAAACCGTTTCGGCCATGTGAGCCCGACGACGGCGCAACACGTGCGCGACGAGTTCGGCAGCGCGGTGCATGTGCTGGATGGCGGCGCGGCGGATGTCGGCATCGAATCGACCATTCTGGATTTGTCGCGCGGCTTTCCCGCGCTGCTGCGGCCCGGACACGTAAGTCCGCAGGCGATTGCGGACGTGATCGGCGTCGCGCCGCGTCTGCCCGATGGCGGCGACGCGACCGCGCCGCGCGCATCCGGTACGTTGAAGGCGCATTACGCGCCGCGCACGCCGTTGGCGCTGCTGCCGTTCGCGTCGATCGAGCCGTTGCTCGCGGCGTTCGACCGGTCGGGCGGCGGGAAGGTGGCGCTGGTGGCGCGGCCCTCGAGCGTGGGAGAGTGGGCACACGCGCCGCACGTGCATTTCGTCGCCGCGCCGGAAGATCCGCAGAGCTATGCGCGCGAGCTTTACGGCTTGCTCAGGGCGCTGGATCGGGCGAATGTCGAGCGGATTCTGATCGAGAAGCTGCCGGAGACGGTGGAATGGATCGCGGTGAATGATCGGTTGGGAAGGGCGGCTGCGGCGTTTGAAGAGGGCGAGTAATGCTCGCTCGGAACGGCTTTTCAAAACGATGAATCGACGGCCTGCCGTGCGCGCGCAACGCCGCAGTACGGCGGCACGAGTGATTGCGTCGGCGCAAGTCCCGAATAACGTCGGCCGGCAATAATCCGTTGATTATCGGATCATTCTTATTCTCGGTTTGTCGTCGCGTAAGGTAATGAATCCTTGGCCTGAGTCATTGCGACGACATCTAGAAGAATCGCAATCTTGAGTAAAAACGCACGTCTGCGGCAATTTAGCGCAGCGGTCACGCTGTAAAATTACGTACAACGAATGAGATAGAAATGGTCCGCTCCTCTTGCTTGTCGCGAGGAGCGTGTCGGTCATTGCAACGTCGTTACTCGCTTCATCAACAATCGAATTTTCGAAATCGAATTTAGGATTCTCCATGAACCCTGCCGACTCATTTCTCGACTCTCCGGATTTCATCAAGATGAGCGCCGAAGTCGTGGAGGCGCGACGTATGTATAACGGGCGTCGACTCTGGCGAGCGACGAACGGAGTCGTTCAACATGGACTCCTAAAAGGCTATTTCCTTGGTGAACGGGCCACCTGGCGTTATGAAGACACCGGAACCAAACTCGTCGGGCTCTACGAACTCGAAGTATGCGAACTCATCGGCACGATTCACCGCGGGCGCAGCACCTTCATCGACCTTGGCGCGGCGGACGGTTTCTACGGAATAGGGCTCGTCTCGACGGGCGTTTTCGAACGCTCGATTTGCTATGAAATCGACGAAGCCAGCCGTGACAACTTGAGAAATCTCGCGGATGAACGCGGCGTTGGGAGCCGGGTGGATATTCGGGGCGCCGCGACGTCCACATTTGCCGATGAACTCGCCGCGCAAGGCGTCGATTTCAGAGACTCGGTCGTGCTGTGCGATATCGAAGGGCACGAATTCGAGACGCTCACGCGCGAGTGCCTTCGCACGCTCAAGAATGCGCACATTATCGTGGAAGTTCACGACTTCATGATCGTCGGCGCCGACCGGCAGACATGGCTGCCGAATCTGATCGCCCGCGCGAGCGAATATTTCAACGTCACCGAGATAAAAGTCGGCGCGCGAGACTTGTCGCACATTCCCTTGATAGCCGATCACTGGACCGACTCCGACCGTTGGCTGCTGTGTTCAGAAGGACGCGCAAAGCCGATGACCTGGCTTCATTTTGAACCGAAGTCAGAATCCGTAACGAACTGACCGAATCACTTTTGCCACAGGAAGTTTTCTGACTGCGATCGGACACCCTGGCCGGAAGCCGATACGCAGTGAAACGAGGAAGTACGCCACACGTTATCTATTGTAAGGAATACTTGATATGAATAAAACCAATTTCCGACTCAAACCCATTCTGGCCGCGATTGCCGCGAGTTGCGCCGGCCTCACGATGACCTCGGCTTTCGGCCAGGCCATTATCGAAGGCAACGGAACGACAACGGCGAATACCGGTGTGCTGATTGGAAACAACGGGACGCACAACAACATCGACGAAAGCGTGGTTGTCGGCGACGGCGCAGTCGTGAGCGGCGGAAACCAGGCGGCAGCCCAGGCCGCGGTGGCGATCGGTTTTGGCGCGCAATCGCAAGAGAATGGCGTGGTGATCGGCCGCAACGCAACCGCCACGAATAACCAGGCCACGGCCATTGGCGATAACGCTAACGCGAGCTTTCGCGCGTTGGCGCTTGGCATCGATTCGTCGGCCGCAGATGCTGCCGTGGCGGCCGGTGCAGGCAGCAGCGCGTCGAACGGGGCGGTCGCAGTCGGGCGCGACGCAAGAGGAAGCGGAAGCAGTGCCGTCGCGATCGGCAGCAATGCGGTGGGGCAGGGCGCCACGTCGGTTGCACTCGGCAACGGTACGACAGCGAACGGTGACAATTCGGTGGCCATCGGCAACTATGCTTTCACGAAAGGCCAGAACTCCGTGGCAATCGGCTCGAGCAGTTACGACGGCGGACAAGACAATGTCGTGAGCGTCGGAAGTGGCGGAGCGGAGCGGCGCATCATCAACGTGTCGGCGGGCACGCAGGGCACGGACGCGGTGAATCTCAGTCAACTGCGAACCTTGGCAAACACCACAGCGTCGGCGCTAGGTGGCGGCGCTGTCGGGCTGCCCGATGGAAGCGTTCTGCCGCCGTCGTATGTCATCAACGGCGTGACGTATCAAGATGTCGGCAGCGCACTCAGCGGCGTGGACAGTTCTCTCACGAACATCAACACGACCATTGCGAACATCGCGAACAATGCGAACACGACGAACGGCACAACCGACGCGGGCGCCGTGCGATACGACACGAAAAGCGGCTCCCCGGACCTCGACAACGTGACGCTCGACGGTCCGAATGGCACGACGATTCATAACCTGGCGGCCGGTTTAGCCGACATGGATGCGGTGAATGTCAGCCAGCTCAACTCGGCGGTGTCAGCAATCACCAACAGGATTGCGAACATAGCGACGACAGGAGGCTCGAACCCGTTTTTCGCGGCTGACGGAAACGCGGCCACCGAAGCGGCCGTCGCGAGCGGAGTCCATTCGACGGCACTAGGCGCGAACGCAACCGCGAGCGCCGATAATTCCGTCGCCATCGGCGCGAACTCGCGTGCCGACCGCGCGAATACCGTTTCGGTCGGCTCGGCTGGCGACGAGCGGCAAATCGTCAACGTGGCGGCAGGCACGCAAGGCACGGACGCCGTCAACGTCAATCAGCTGAACGGCGCGGTGCAGCAGGCGAACGTCTATACGGACAGAGCGGTGTCGAGTGCCAACGCGTACACGGACAAGGCGGTGTCCGCTGGCGTGCAACAGTCGAAGAACTACACCGACAAAGCCGTGGCGGCGGTTCTCTCCATGCCGAGCATCCCGGTGCTTCAGGCAGGCGAAAAGTGGGTGGGGACAAGCGTGGGCGCTTACGGCAGCCGTGTCGGGGTCGGCGTGGCGGCGGCGTATCAGGCGTCCGCGAATCTGAATGTCGGCATGGGTGTTTCGACGACCGACAGCGGATCGGCGGGCTTCAAGGCGCAAGTCGGATACCGCTGGTAATCGGGAAGAACGCACTGGCGGCACACGTTCGCCAGCATTATTCAGGACAGCTGACGAAAAGCAGCGATTGCGGCGCGAGGCGACCATGCTACGCCGTGCAGATTGGCGTGGCGCATAAGGGCCGTCGGGAATCACGCGGGCGGCACGTGACGGCGCACGTCGAAGTGAGGGAACGCGTCAAAAAACAAGGCCGCCCAGACCGAAACCTGGGCGGCCTCGACCGCGAATCGGTATGAAGCGCCTACTTGCCCAGTCCCGACTTCGCCACCGTCTGCTCCGCGATCTGCGCATACAGCGCATGCAGATGCGTCGTCGGATGCACGGTATCCGCGTACATGTACGTCTGATCCGCGCCCGCGACGGTCAACGTCTGCGGCGAGCAGAAGAGCGACGTCGCGAACGCCTGCGGGTTCGGCTCGCCGAACTTCTGCGCCGCCGCGGCCATCGCCTGAAGGTTACAGGCCGTGCCGGTGTTCGACACCGCGAACCCGTATTGCTGATAGTTCGCCGTGATAGTGGCAAGCGACGGAACGATATCGAGATAAATGACCTTCGACATGAGTCCGGTCTGCGTCAGCGCGCCCGCGAGCACCTGATTGAAACCGACCGATGCCTGCGTGAGCAGCGCGCGCGTCGTGGGCGTGCTCATGATGCCTTGCGGCGTGGTGCCGATATCCGGCACGTCCGACACGAGCACATGCGTCGCGCCGCTCTGCACGATCTTGCCGATCACGCCCGCCAGATCGATCGCCGCCTGACCGATCGCCGCCTGCGCCTGCGCCGGGGTCATCTGCCCGGCCTGAACCGCGGTCAGGTTGTAGAGGATGTCGTTCGCGCCGCCATTCACGATCACGAGCTGATTCGCGTTGAAGCTGCCATGCGACGACAGATAGTTCGTTACCTGCTGCACGACCGGCACCGTCAGCGCGCCCGCGTAGTTCGCCGGGTCGGTGCTCTGGTGGCCGACGCCGATAGGGTTCGTCACGCGCGATCCGCCCTGCGCGTAGCCGAAGCCCGTCAGCGGGGTCGGCGGCACGCCGAAGCCGCCGCTCATCGCGGGCGTGAGCGTGTCGCCGTAGTACTTCGCGACGTTCTGCACCCAGATTTCGCCGGGGTTCGTCGTGAAGCGCCCGCCGCCGAAGTTCGCTGCCGCGACCGGCGAGTACGTGCCGACATCCGAGAGGCTGTCGCCGAACGACACCACTTGCAGATTGATGCCGCCAGCCGGCGTCGAGTTGTTGTCGCTGCCGCCGCCGCACGCGGCGAGCAGGGCGAATGCCGCGCTCGCGGCGGCGATGCGCGTGGTGCGCAGCACAGCAGCGCGCATCGAGAGTTGCTTTCTCATGGACCTCGTCTCCGTTTTTCGGTGTTTTCTATGTGCGTCTCGCGGCGCTCGCGGCCGCGTCACTGCCGCATCTCATTGTGCCGCAAAGCGGACCGATGTCGGGCAGAGCGGCACGCGCCGTCCTGACAGCGTACACGCCGCGCGAGCCCCGGCGGGCGTGACTTCGTAGAAGAAATATTCGGCTCGCGCGCACGACCGTTCGCGGCAAGCGCGGGTTTTGCAGAATTGCCGCCCGCGCGATGCCGTGCATGCCGCAGACGGCGCTCAGTCTTCGATGCCCGGCTTGCGCGCGCCTTCGTAGACCCATTCGAGCAGCGCATCGTGGGCGGCGCGCGCCGCTTCGGCGCGCGGATCGTTGATGAAGCTCACGACCACATAGCTTTCGCCGTTCGCGGCGCCGACGTAGCCCGCGATCGCGCGCACGTCGCGCAGCGTGCCGGTCTTGATGTGCGCGTTGCCGCCCGCGCCCGCGTTCGTCAAGCGGTTGCGCATCGTGCCGTCCACGCCCGCGATCGGCAGCGATTCGACGAAAACCTGCGCGACCGGACTGGCGTTCGCGGCCTGCAGCACATCGGCGAGCGATGTCGCCGAGATGGCTTCGTCCCGCGAGAGCCCCGAGCCGTTGTCGAGCGACAGGCCGTTTATCGGCAGTGCGTTGCGGCGCAGGAACGTCTGGATGGCCTGCGCGGATTTCGCGGTCGTCGCGGGCGGCTTCGACTGCACCGCGCCGATGGTCAGGAACAGGTTGCGCGCCATCACGTTGTTGCTGAACTTGTTGATGTCGCGCACGATGTCCGACAGCACCGGGCTGCGATGCGTGCCGACGAGCCGCGCGTTCGACGGCGTCGGGCCTTCGCGCGTCGCGCCCTGGAACGTGCCGCCGGCCTGTTTCCACAGCGCGAGAAAGCCGCCCGCGAAGAACGTCGAGTGGTCGAGCGCGGCGACGTTGATCGTGCGCGAACCGCAGCGCAGCGGATAGTCGCCGATGAACGACGCCTGCACGAAGCCGCCCTGCGTCTGCGCGACGCTCGGCGACGCCGCCGGCAGCGTGCCCGCGCACGCGCCGCGCGTGACGCGCAATTCGTTGTCGATCTGAAGCTGCGCGAGCTGCGGCAGCACGTCGATGGACACCTGCCCGTCCGGATTCGGCGTCAGCGTGAACGAAAGCGACTTGAACGCGTAGAGCAGCGGGTCGGGGCCGACGTTGTACGGCGCGGCTTCGTCGCTGTCGAACGCGGGCAGATCGCGCGTGGAGGCGTCGAAGTAGCGTTTGTCGAGCACGAGCGCCCCGTCGATGCCCGTGATGCCGTTCTTGCGAATCTGCTCGACCAGATCGATCAGTTCTTCCGGCACGAGCTTCGGGTCGCCGGTGCCCTGAATGTAAAGGTTGCCGTGCAGGACGCCCTGCGCGTCCACTTCGCCGTCGGCGTAGGCGGTGGTCTTCCATCGGTAGTCCGGCCCGAGCAGCGAAAGACCCGCGTAGGTGGTGACGAGCTTCATCGTCGAGGCGGGAAGCATCGGCCGGTCGGCGTTAATCGCGACGAGCGGCTCCGGCGCGCCGATGCGCTGCACGACGACGCTCATCGACGAAAGCGGCACGTGCGCTCGCGCAAGCGCGCTCATCACGGAGGCGGGAAGCGGACCGGCCGGCGCGGCGCGTGCGGCCTTCTCCGCCTTCACCGTTTTCTTCGCGCCGAAGCCGCTGCGCGCCGCGCGCTCGGGTGCGTGCTTCTGCGAGTCGGACCTCGTGCCGCCGCGGGCGTGCGCTTCCGGTGCGTGGGACAGCGCGGCGCAAGCGAGCGCCGCCGCGAATGCGAGCGTCGACAGACGCGCGGAAAGTGAACCGGGAATCGGGGAAAAGAGCGGCATACGGGCGTGCGTTCTTTGGTGTCAGTTCTGGGACTGCCCCGCGCGGCTGGGCCGGGCCGCGCGGGCGAAGCGGCTATTGTAGACAAGCCGGCTTGCGAAAATCGTACGCAGCCGGCGCGTGAAGCTTCGGATAACGCCGGATAGCGCCGGTTAAGTCCGGTTTAAGCCTGCCGAAAACCCGCGCGGCTAAAATGAGCCGCACGCAAGTTTCCCCAGAACCCACCACCGACAGACGATGCCATGCGAATCCTGCTAGTCGAAGATGACCGGATGATCGCCGAGGGCGTGCGCAAGGCGCTGCGCGCGGACGGCTTCGCGGTCGATTGGGTGCAGGACGGCGAGGCGGCGCTCACGGCCGTCGGCGGCGAAGCGTACGACCTGATGCTGCTCGACCTGGGCCTGCCCAAGCGCGACGGCCTCGACGTGCTGAAGACGCTGCGGGCCCGCGCGAACGCGCTGCCGGTGCTGATCGTGACCGCACGCGATGCCATCGCGGATCGCGTGAAAGGTCTCGACGCCGGCGCGGACGATTATCTCGTCAAGCCCTTCGATCTCGACGAGCTCGGCGCCCGCATGCGCGCGCTGATCCGCCGTCACGCGGGCCGGGGTGAATCGCTCGTGCGGCATGGCAATCTGACGCTCGATCCGGTCGGTCATCAGGTGACGCTCGCGGGCTCGCCCGTCGCGCTGTCGGCGCGCGAATTCGCGCTCCTCGAAGCATTGATGGCGCGCCCCGGCGCCGTGCTCTCGAAAAGCCAGCTCGAAGAAAAAATCTACGGCTGGGGCGAGGAAATCGGCAGCAACACGGTCGAGGTGTACATCCACTCGCTGCGCAAGAAGCTCGGCGCCGATCTCATCCGCAACGTGCGCGGCCTCGGCTACATGGTCGCGAAGGACGCCTGATGCGGTCGATTCGCCGCCAGCTTCTTGTGTGGCTGCTCGCGCTCGTGATCGTGGGCGTGGGCTTCGCCGGATGGCTCATCTACCGGCAGGCGCTCGCCGAGGCCAACGAACTCTTCGATTACCAGCTTCAGCAGATCGCGGCGGCGCTGCCGTCCGAGCCGTTCTCGTCGGTGCTCAGTTCGCGCAGCGAGACGGACGAAGGCGTCGTGATCCAAATCTGGAACCGCAACGGCGTGCTGATGTACTACTCGCATCCGCGCGTGCCGCTCGCGCCGCATGCCGAACTGGGCTTTTCCACCGAGACGACGCCGCGCGGCGAATGGCGCGTGTACAGCGCGATCGTCGGCGATAACGTCGTGCAGCTCGCGCAGCCGCTGTCGATCAGAAACCGCGTGGCCGCCGGCGTCGCGTGGCGCACGCTGTGGCCGCTCGTGCTGCTCTTGCCGCTGCTCGGGCTCGCGATCTGGGTGATCGTCGGGCGGGGACTCGCGCCGCTGCAACGCGTGACGCGCGCGCTCGATTCGCGGCATCCCGAGGCGCTCGATCCGCTCTCGGACCAACGTTTGCCGCAGGAAGTGCGGCCGCTCGTGCGCGCGCTCAACGCGCTGCTCGCGCGGCTCTCGACGGCGCTCGACACGCAAAAAGCCTTCGTCGCCGATGCCGCGCACGAACTGCGCACGCCGCTTGCGGCGGTGAAGATTCAGGCGCAACTGGTGGCGCGCGCCCACGACGACGCCGGCCGCCGTGAGGCGCTGGACGACCTGAACGAAGGCATCGCGCGTGCGACGCGGCTTGCGGAGCAACTGCTCGCGCTCGCGCGGTCGGAGCCGGACGGCAAGGCGATCGCGGGCGCCGTCGATCTGCGCGCCTTGCTCGATGACTGCGTGCGCGCCTACGTGGTCGTCGCGCAGGAACGCGGCGTCGATCTCGGCGTCGAGGCGAGCGAGCCGGCGACGGTCATCGGCGACGCGGATTCGCTGCGCGTGATGCTCAACAATCTCATCGACAACGCGATCAAGTACACGCCGAACGGCGGGCGCGTCGACGTCTGCCTGAAGGCGGAGGCGGGACGTCCGATGGTCGAGATCGCGGATACCGGGCCGGGCATTCCCGAAGAAGAACGCGAAAGGGTGTTCGACCGGTTCTATCGCGTGGGCGTTGGCGCGAATCGTGTGCTTACCGACGTGGCGGGCAGCGGGCTCGGGCTCGCGATCGTGAGGCGCATCGCGATCAAGCATGGCGCGAACGTTTCGCTGGGCGAATCAGTTGCTGGCGGCTTGAAGGTCGCGGTCGAATTTGCGCTGGACAGGCGCGGCGAAGGCTGACAAAGGCGCTGGCATATCGCGCGAATAAGCGTCGGCCGGAAGTGTGCATCTGCGCGAAGCAGAACCGTGGTCGCGGCAGGCGTCGGCAACTACAAGGGCTATACCGCGATCGGTCTCGGTGCGACGTATCGCTCGCGTGACAGCCGCTGGCTCGTCAACGCGGCTGCGTCGATCACGCAGCACGGCGACACCGGCGTGCGCGGTCAGGTCGGCTACGAGTTCTAAGCTCCGCGTCACCGAAGCAGCACATGGGGGCGGCTATCCGAAAGGGTAGCCGCCCTTTTTTCATGGCGTTTTGGCTTCCTTTCAGCGTTTAAGAGACGTTTAAGCCACGCCCCGTAATCTTCGTTCATCCCATTGCGCGAGCTTCTCAAGCGCACTGCAATCCGTCAGGAGCACACGATGAAAGCGAAGATCCTCACCCGCAGCGCCGTCGCAGCCGCCGTCGCCGTTGCCTTGTCGGCAGGCTATGTCGCCGGTCACAACAACGTTCCCGCACCGCAGGTCATAGCCCCCGCGCAAGCCGCGATGATGCCGGCGGAAGCCGCCGCCAAAACCGGCGTGCCCGACTTCTCCGGGCTCGTCGAGACGTACGGACCGGCTGTCGTGAACATCAGCGCGAAGCATCTCGTCAAGCAGACGTCCAATCGCCGCAGCCAGAACCAGGTGCCGATGGACCCGGACGACCCGTTCTACCAGTTCTTCAAGCGTTTCGGCGGCGTGCCCGGCTTCGGTGGCGGCGATGGCGGCCCCGGCGCGGACCGTCCGAGCGAAGGGCTCGGTTCGGGCTTCATCGTGAGCAGCGACGGCTACATTCTGACCAACGCGCACGTCGTCGATAACGCGAATGTCGTCACCGTCAAGCTGACGGACAAGCGCGAGTATCGCGCGAAGGTCATCGGCTCCGACAAGCAGTCGGACGTCGCTGTGCTCAAGATCGACGCCAAGAACCTGCCGACGGTCAAGATCGGCGATCCGAACGGCAGCAAGGTCGGACAGTGGGTGGTGGCGATCGGCTCGCCGTACGGCTTCGACAACACGGTGACGTCCGGCATCATCAGCGCGAAGTCGCGCGCGCTGCCGAACGAGAACTACACGCCGTTCATCCAGACCGACGTGCCGGTGAATCCGGGCAACTCGGGCGGGCCGCTCTTTAATCTGCAAGGTGAAGTCATCGGCATCAATTCGATGATCTACTCGCAGACGGGCGGCTTCCAGGGCCTGTCGTTCGCGATTCCGATCAACGAGGCGATCAAGGTCAAGGACGCGCTCATCAAGACCGGCCACGTGGACCGCGGCCGCCTGGGCGTCACCGTGCAGGCGATGAATCAGACACTCGCGAATTCCTTCGGCATGAATTCGCCGCAGGGCGCGCTCGTGAGCTCCGTCGAGCCGGGCGGACCCGCTGCCAAGGCCGGCCTGCAACCGGGCGACGTCATCACCGCGCTCAACGGCGTGCCGGTGACGGATTCGACCTCGCTGCCGTCGCAGGTCGCCGGCTTGTCGCCGGGCAGCTCGGCGAAGGTGCAGGTGTGGCGCGACAAGGACTCGAAGGAACTGACCGTGACCGTCGGCGCGCTCAAGGACGCGAAGACCGCGAGCGCGGATGTGAACGGCGACCAGGGCGGCGCGTCGCAGGATGCGCGGCTCGGCGTCGCGGTGCGCCCGCTCACGCCCGACGAAAAGCAGCAGGCTTCGCTTTCGCGCGGTCTCGTCGTGCAGCAGGCGAACGGCGCGGCGGCGAGCGCGGGCATCCAGCCCGGCGACGTGATTCTCGCGGTCAACGGCCAGCCCGTCACGTCCGTGCAGCAGTTGAAATCGATGGTCTCGCACGCCGGCGACAGCATCGCGCTGCTGATCCAGCGCGACGATGCGCAGATCTTCGTTCCGGTCGATCTCGGCTGACGCCCCGACGCGCGATGCAGGCACGGTGCATGCTCTTGGCACGCCGGGGCCCCATCGCGTGTCACCGCGCATCGGGCGTGACGTCGCTGCGCCGTGGCGCGGCGGCATCGGATAAAGGAGCCAAGAAGATGAAGATCAAAACGGGCACGTTCGCGGCGACGCTGTTGGCAGCATCACTGACCGCGGGTCTCGCAAGCGGCGCGTGGGCGCAACAGCCTGCGGACGGGGCCAACCCGGCGAGCGCCGGCACGAGCGAGACCGGCAGCGCGGGCAATGCCAACGGAGGCGGCCTGCCGCAGATCCAGCAACAGGGCGATGTCTCGTATACGTCGGGCGGCGTCGGGCTCGACGAATCGCGCGCATTGTTGCGCGAACAGGCGCACTGGCCGCTGTCGTTGCGTTTCACGGGACCGACCGCCGATTATCTGTCGGGCGTGAACGTACGCATCGTCGGCGGGAAGGGCGGTGAAGTGCTGAACACGGAATCGATGGGCCCGTACATGCTCGTCAAGCTGCCGCCGGGCAGCTACATCGTGTACGCCAAGTACAAGGATCAGGAAAAGAAGCAGTCCGTCAACGTTTCCGGGCCGGGCAAGGCGAAGGCCGCGTTCCACTGGAGTATTCAATGACGCGGTAGTTTGCGTATCGAACGCCGCCTCTGTCTCGCGGCGAGAAGTTGTCTCATAATGAAGCCACGAGTCGCCCCCGGCTCGTGGCTTTTTTGTGAGCGAGGCGCAAGCGCCCGCGATTCTCTCGACCGCAGCGCGGAGGACCCACGATGAGCACGGACCTGAACCACGGCCAAGAGGCGCGCCGCATCGAGATCAAGCCGAATCCACGGCGCTGCCGCGTGATCCATCAGGGCGTCACCTTCGCGGACACGCACGCGTCGATGACGCTGAGCGAAACGGGGCACGACCACGTCCATTATTTCCCACGCGCCGATGTCAACATGGCGCGGCTCGAACGCTCCACGCACACATCGCACTGTCCGTTCAAGGGCGAGGCCACGCATTACCATCTGCTGACGGAGGACGGTCCGGTGGAAAACGCCGCATGGAGCTACGAAAGCCCGCTCGACGCCGCCCTGGAGATCAAGGGTTATCTGGCGTTCTATCCGTCGCGCGTGGATCGCATCGACGAGACGGCTTAGGCGGTCCGGCCAACAGACGCATTCTTCCCGGCGTGCGATAAAGCACCAGACGCGAGACAGCCGCGTTCCTTGTCCCGGAGGCTCGGATGGAAGTCACCGAAGCGTTGCGCGTGCCGCTCGAACCGGCACATGTGAAGGACGCGCTCAGTGATCTCGCGTTGTTGCGCGCGAGTCTCGACAACTGCGAATCGTTCACGCGCACGCCGGCCGGCGAGTACGCGCTCACGCTGATCGTGCCGCTCGGCGCGCTGCGCGCCCGCTACGACGTGCGCGCGCATCCGGCCGGGCGCACGCGGCAGGGCGACTCGGCGCACGCGGACGAAGCCGGCGATGACGATCGTGCCTACGCGCGCACGCTCAGCTTCAAGGCGCGCGGCGAGGGCGTCGGTTCGTTGCGCGGGCAGATCGCGGTCGCACTCAATCCCGGCGACGGCGGCGAGTCCACGTGGATCGAATACACCGTCTGGGCGACGGTCTCGGGGCCGCTGGCCGGTCTGCCGGCGCGCCAGATCGAGAACGCGCTGCGCGAGGGCGCCGACGATTTCTTCGGGGAATTCTGCGAAGTCGTGCGCGCGAAGCACGGCTTGCCGTCGCTGCGCGCGGCGGGCGACCGTGCGCGCCGTCACGTTTTCCTGCGCCCCGGCGCGATGTCGGCGGCGTTTTCCCGTCGCGCGGGTTCGACGGCGCGGGCGGTACACGGCGCACCCGGCCATGCCGCGCCGAGCGGCGTGCTGCGGCATCGGCTGGGCGGGCATCCGTTCGCGCACCGCGAGCGCCATCACGAGCACGATCCGCATCCGTTCGGCTTGCCCGGCTGGGCGTGGGCGGCGATGCTCGTGTTCGTCGCGCTGCTCGCGTTCTTCGCGGAGCGCGGAAGTCTGCATTAAAAGGCGATCGGCGCTAGAGTGCTGCGTTTCTCCCCCGTTTTTCGGAAGGAACCCGCCATGCCGCGCCGCGCCCTGATCGTCATCGACGTGCAGAACGAGTATGTCACCGGCAACTTGCCGATCGAATATCCCGATGTGAACGTGTCGCTCGCCAATATCGCGCGGGCGATGGACGCCGCCGACGCCCACGGCGTGCCGATCGTCGTCGTGCAGAACTTCGCGCCCGCGACCGCGCCGATCTTTGCTCGCGGTTCGACGATGGCGGAACTGCACGAATCGGTGGCGACGCGACCGCGCGCCCATTACATCGAGAAGGCGCTGCCGAGCGCGTTCGCCGGCACGGATCTCGCCGAGTGGCTGAACGCCCACGACATCGACACCCTCGTGGTCGCCGGCTACATGACCCACAATTGCGACGATTCGACGGTGCGGCACGCGGTGCACGCGGGGCTGTCCGTCGAGTTCCTCACCGATGCGACCGGCTCCGTGCCCTACGAGAACCGCGCGGGACGGGCGAGCGCGGAAGAAATCCACCGCGTGTTCACGGTCGTCATGCAGTCGCGCTTCGCGGCCGTGCTGACCACGGACGAATGGATCGCGGCGCTCCAAAGCGGCGATCCGCCGCCGCGCGACACCATCTACGCATCGAATCAGCGCGCGCGTGCGCGTTGAGCGCGGAACTCAGGCGCGGGCGGTCGTGAGAAGCGCGGGGCTTGCGCGCAGGGCGTCGAAGCAGGCGTCGATGAGGGCTTCGGCGTCATTCGAGGGATCGACGCTCTCGGGCATCATCAGCGAGTCGTGCAGGATGCCCGTGAAGAGCGCGTGCAGGAGCGTCGTGGCGCGGCGCACGTCGAGGGCGGCGGGCAGTTGCGCCTTGTCGATCGCGTTGCGCAGCGCCCGCGCGATGCGCTCCATGCCGTCGCGCATGTTGTTCTGCTGACGCTCGCGCACCGGCCCCATCTCCTCGACGAATTCGCACTTCAGAAACAGGATGTCGAACACGCGCCGGCGCTTCTCGTCCTCGGTGATGTTGCGCATGCACCAGATGAAAATCTCGCGGATGTGCGCGAGCGGGTCCGGCTCTTTGCCGTCCAGCGTGGCCTCCACGAGTTCGTCGAGCGGCAGCAGGCTGCGTTCGAACATGGCGTTGAAGAGGTCGCCCTTGTTGGCGAAATGCCAGTAGATCGCGCCGCGCGTCACGCCCGCCGTCTGCGCAATGTCGGCGAGCGACGTGCGCGAGACGCCTTTTTCATAAAAAACGCGCTCGGCGGCATCGAGAATGCGGTTGCGCGTCTCCTGCGCTTCTTCCTTGGTTCGTCTGACCATATCGCTGATTTACGGCTTGCTGCGCGCGGTGAATCCGCGCTGCGGGGTGTGAATGCGGTGAATAAAAACGTCTGTTCTCGTTTTGTCGAAGGAGGGCGGCCAACGTTTCGTTACGACCGTAATCTTCCGGGAATCTTGTTTTTACATGCATTCGTGAATGTATTTATAATAGCAGCCCACGCAACGGCTAGACGCAAGCATCTGTCGGCCGGTCATCTTCGACACCATTCGTTGTTCAGATTCGCTCGTGGCGCCGCGTCCCCGGACGGACGCCGCGTGCTCGTAAATGTGTGCATCGCCGATCCAAAGAGAAGTGCGTCTCATCTATGAGGCGCCGATTCGGCGATGCGTGTGTTTTTTCGCTATCAGTCAAAAATAGAGGTCGCTCCATGCGCTTCGAAAGGGTTCCGTTTTACCTCGTCAGTGCCGCGACGGCTGCCATCCTGCTGGCGGCGTGCGGACAAAAACCGTCGGCGCCCCCGCCACAGACGCCCGAAGTCGGCGTCGTGACCATCCAGCCGACCGCCGTGCCGGTCAGAACCGAGCTGCCGGGCCGCACGAGCGCGTATCTCGTCGCGCAGGTGCGGGCGCGCGTGGACGGCGTCGTGCTGCGCCGCGAATTCACAGAAGGCAGCATCGTCAAGGCAGGCCAGCGCCTCTATAAGATCGATCCGGCGCCGTACATCGCGCAGTTGAACAACGCGAAGGCGTCGCTCGCGAAGGCGCAGGCGAACCTCGCATCGACGACCGCTCAGGCGAACCGCTACAAGGTGCTGGTCGCGGCGAACGCGGTGAGCAAGCAGGACTACGACAACGCCGTCGCCTCGCAAGGCCAGGCCGCCGCCGATGTGGCCGCCGGCAAGGCTGCGGTCGATACCGCGGCGATCAACCTCGGCTACACGGATGTCGTCTCGCCTGTGACGGGTCAGGTCGGCATCTCGCAGGTCACGCCGGGCGCTTACGTGCAGGCGAGCCAGGCGACGCTCATGGCTACTGTCCAGCAACTGGACCCGATGTACGTCGATCTGACGCAATCGAGCCTCGACGGCCTGAAGCTGCGCCAGCAGATCCAGCAAGGCCGTCTCACGACGAGCGGTCCGAACGCGGCGAAAGTCTCGCTCCTGCTGGAAGACGGCCGCGTGTATTCGGAGAAGGGCAAGCTGCAATTCACCGACGTCACCGTCGATCCGACGACGGGCTCGGTCACGGTCCGCGCGATCTTCCAGAACAAGGACCGCGTGCTGCTGCCCGGCATGTTCGTGCGGGCGCGCATCGAGGAAGGCGTGAATCCGAACGCCATCATCGTGCCGCAGATCGGCATCACGCACGATCAGAAGGGCACGCCGACGGCGCTCGTCGTCGGAGCGGACAACAAGGTCGCGCTGCGCCAGCTCGTCACGTCCGGCACCTACGGTCAGAACTGGGTGGTCGATAGCGGCCTCAACGCCGGCGATCGCGTGATCGTGCAGGGCGTCGACAAGGTGCGTCCGGGCATGGACGTCAAGACCGTGCCCGCGCAACTGCCCGCAGCGCCGGCGGACGGAGCGTCGCAGGCGAGCAATGCGCAAGCCGCGCAGCCCGCCTCTGCCGCATCTGCCGCCTCTGCCGCCTCGGGCGCGTAAACAGGAGCCCGCCTCATGGCAAAGTTCTTTATCGATCGCCCGATTTTCGCGTGGGTGATCGCCATCGTCTTGATGCTCGCGGGTATCGCGTCCATCTTCACGCTGCCGGTCGCGCAGTATCCGACCATCGCGCCGCCCGCGGTCCAGATCAGCGCGACGTATCCGGGCGCGTCGGCGAAGACGGTCGAAAACACCGTCACGCAGGTGATCGAGCAGCAGATGAGCGGTCTCGACCACTTGCTGTATCTGTCCTCCACGTCCGATGACTCCGGCACCGCGACCATCACGCTGACGTTCGCGCCCGGCACGAACCCGGACATCGCGCAGGTTCAGGTGCAGAACAAGCTGCAGCTCGCGACGCCGCTCTTGCCGCAGATCGTGCAGCAGCTCGGCACCAAGGTCACGAAGTCGAGCAACAGCTTCCTGCTCGTGCTGGCGTTCGTCTCGAAGGACGGCAGCATGAACAAGTACGACCTCGCGAACTACGTGGCGTCGCACATTCAGGATCCGGTCAGCCGTCTGGACGGCGTCGGCACGGTGACGCTCTTCGGCTCGCAGTACGCCATGCGTATCTGGCTCAACGCGGACAAGCTGAACAACTTCGGCCTGACGCCGGTGGACGTGCAGGCGGCGCTCACCGCGCAGAACGTGCAGGTCGCGGGCGGGTCGCTCGGCGGCACGCCGTCGGTGCCGGGCCAGCTGCTGCAGGCGACCATCACCGAAGCGACGCTGCTCACCACGCCCGAACAGTTCGGCAACGTGCTGCTGAAGGTGAATCAGGACGGCTCGCAGGTGCGTCTGAAGGATGTCGCGCGCATCGAGCTCGGCGGCGAAAACTACAACTTCGACACGAAGTACAGCGGTCAGCCGGCGGCGGGCTTCGGTATTCAGCTCGCGACGGGCGCGAACGCGCTCGCCACCGCGAAGGCCGTGCGCCAGAAGATCGACGAACTGTCGAAGTACTTCCCGAACGGGCTCGTCGTCACGTATCCGTACGACACCACGCCGTTCGTGCGGCTGTCGATCGAGGACGTGGTCAAGACGCTGATCGAAGGCATCGTGCTGGTGTTCCTCGTGATGTATCTGTTCCTGCAAAACCTGCGGGCCACGCTGATTCCGACCATCGCGGTGCCGGTCGTTTTGCTCGGCACGTTCGCGATCATGGCGGCGGTGGGCTTCTCGATCAACACGCTATCGATGTTCGGTCTCGTGCTCGCCATCGGCTTGCTGGTGGACGATGCGATCGTGGTCGTGGAGAACGTCGAGCGCGTGATGGCGGAGGAGGGATTGTCGCCACGCGACGCGACCCGCAAGGCGATGGGCCAGATCACCGGCGCGCTCGTCGGCGTGGCGCTCGTGCTCTCGGCGGTGTTCGTGCCGGTGGCGCTGTCGGGCGGCTCGGTCGGCGCAATTTATCGACAGTTCTCGCTGACGATCGTCTCCGCGATGGTGCTCTCCGTGCTCACCGCGCTGATTCTCACGCCGGCGCTCTGCGCGACCATCCTGAAGCCGATCCCGCAGGGTCATCACGAAGCGAAGAAGGGCTTCTTCGGCTGGTTCAACCGCACGTTCGACAAGAGCCGCGACAAGTACCATTCGGGCGTCTATCACGTGATCCGGCGCTCGGGGCGCTGGCTCGTCATCTATCTGGTGGTGATCGTCGCCGTCGGCTTCCTGTTCGTGAAGCTGCCGAAGTCGTTCCTTCCCGACGAAGATCAGGGCACGATGTTCGTGCTCGTGCAGACGCCCGCCGGTTCGACGCAGGAAACCACGGCGCGCGCGCTGAAGGACGTGTCCGACTATCTGCTGAATCAGGAAGCGTCCATCGTCGAATCGACCTTCACGGTCAACGGCTTCAGCTTCGCGGGTCGCGGGCAGAACGCGGGTCTCGTGTTCGTGCGAATGAAGGACTACGGGCAGCGCCAGAAGAGCGACCAGAAGGTGCAGGCGCTGGTCGGCCGGCTGTTCGGGCACTTCTCGGGTTACAAGAACGCGGTGGTGTTCCCGGTCAATCCGCCGTCCATTCCTGAACTCGGCACGGCGGCGGGCTTCGACTTCGAGCTGCAGGACCGCGCAGGCGTCGGCCACGACGCGCTCATGGCCGCGCGCAATCAGTTGCTCGGCATGGCCGCGAAAGACCCGACGCTCGCGCAGGTGCGTCCGAACGGCCTGAACGATACGCCTCAGTTCAAGGTGAACATCGACCGTGAGAAGGCGCTTGCGCTCGGCGTGACGGCTGCGGCGATCGACCAGACATTCTCGATCGCCTGGGCCTCGCAGTACGTCAACAACTTCCTCGATACGGACAGCCGGATCAAGAAGGTGTACCTGCAGGCCGACGCGAGGTTCCGCATGACGCCGGAGAACATGAACGACTGGTACGTGCGCAACGGGTCGGGCGGGATGGTGCCGTTCTCCGCGTTCGCCACCGGCAACTGGACGTACGGTTCGCCGAAGCTCGAACGCTACAACGGTATCTCGTCGGTCGAAATCCAGGGTGCGGCTGGTCCCGGCAACTCCACCGGCCAGGCGATGCAGGCGATGCAAGCCATCGCGGCGAAGCTCCCGGCGGGCATCGGCTATGAATGGACGGGGCTGTCGTATCAGGAAATCCAGTCGGGTTCGCAGGCGCCGGTCCTCTACGGCATCTCGATTCTCGTCGTGTTCCTGTGTCTCGCGGCACTGTACGAAAGCTGGTCGATTCCGTTCTCGGTCATCATGGTCGTGCCGCTCGGCGTGATCGGCGCGCTGCTCGCCGTCACGTTGCGCGGTCTGGAGAACGACGTGTTCTTCCAGGTCGGCTTGTTGACCACGGTCGGTTTGTCCGCGAAGAACGCGATTCTGATCGTGGAATTCGCCCGCGAATTGCAGATGTCGGAGAAGATGGGCCCGATCGAAGCGGCGATGGAAGCAGCCCGCCTGCGCTTGCGTCCGATTCTGATGACGTCGCTCGCGTTCATTCTCGGCGTGATGCCGCTCGCGATCAGCAACGGCGCGGGCTCCGCGAGCCAGCACGCGATCGGTACCGGCGTGATCGGCGGCATGTTGACCGCGACGTTCCTCGCGATCTTCATGGTCCCGATGTTCTTCGTCGTGATCCGCGCGCAGTTCAGCGGCGAGAAAGAAAATCCGGAGACGGCGCTCGAGCACTACGAGCAGCATCATCCCGATGAGCACCGTCCGCGCGATGGCGGCGGCTCCAACGAAGGACATTGAAATGCGTAGACTTTCCTTGATTGCAGCGGCCGTCGCCGTGCTGGCGGGCTGCTCGATGGCCCCGAAGTACGAACGGCCCGCGGCGCCGGTCTCGTCGACGTTCCCGACCGGCGGCGTGTACGCCACGCAGCCGGCCGCGGCCGATGCCGGCGCGCACAGCGCGAACGGCGTCGCGGCGGCGGAGATCGGCTGGCGGGACTTCTTCGTGGATGCGCGGCTGCAACGCCTCATCGACATCGCGCTGAGAAACAACCGCGATCTGCGCACGTCGGTGCTCAACATTCAGGCGGCACAGGCGCAGTACCGCATCGTGCGCTCGGAGCTGTTCCCGACCATTTCGGCGCAGGCCGACCAGTCGAAGCAGCGCACGCCGCGCAATCTGTCGTTCTTCGACCGGACGATTTCGAACACGTATTCCGTGGGCCTGAACGCGTCGTGGGAACTGGACCTGTTCGGGCGCGTGCAAAGCCTGAAGGATCAGGCGCTCGCGCAGTACTTCTCGACCGGGTACGCCCGCAAGGCGTTCGAGATTTCGCTCGTCTCGCAAGTGGCCTCCCAGTATCTGCAAGTGCTGCAGGCGGACGACCTCCTGCAAGTCACCGAGCAGACGCTCAAGACCACGCAGGAGTCGTACAACATCGTCAAGCTGCAGTTCGACAACGGCGCGGCGTCCGAGCTGGATCTGTCGCAGGCGCAGACGGTGGTCGAAACGGCGGCGGCGAACCTGCAGGCGCAGCAGCGCGCGCGGGCGCAGGCGGTGAACGCGCTCGCGTTGCTGATCGGCGAGCCGATTCCCGACGACCTGCCCGCCGGCATGCCGCTCAACGAACAGGACCTGCTGACGGACATTCCCGCCGGCTTGCCGTCGGATCTGCTCACGCGTCGTCCGGACATCATGGAAGCCGAGCAGAACCTGCTTGCCGCGAACGCGAACATCGGCGCGGCGCGGGCGGCGTTCTTCCCAAGCATTTCGCTGACGGGCAGTTTCGGCACGTTGAGCCCGACGCTCGGCGGCTTGTTCAAGCCCGGCTCGGCTGCGTGGAGCTTCGCGCCGACGATCACGCTGCCGATCTTCCAGGGCGGTCAGAATCAGGCGAATCTGGATCTGGCGAACATCCAGAAGAACATTCAGATCGCGGCGTATGAGAAGGCGATTCAGTCCGCTTTCCGCGATGTCGCCGATGGCCTCGCCGCGCGCGGCACGTACGATCAGCAGATCCAGGCGCTCGAACGCGACACGGCGGCAGAGCAGCGCCGGCTGGATTTGTCGACGATGCGGTACAAGCAGGGCGTCGATAGCTATCTGAACGTGCTGACCGCGCAGCAGGATTTGTATTCGGTGCAGCAGACGCTCATCACGGTGCGGACCGAGCGGCTCGCCAACCTCGTCAATCTGTATCAGGCGCTGGGCGGCGGGTGGATCGAGCATACCGGCGATCAACCGCGCCCGGCCGATGCGCCCGCAGCGCCCGCCGATGTCGGGGCGGCGAGCACGCCGCAGGTCGCGTCTGCAGCGGCGGCTGGGTGATTGATTTACCGCGGAGCGTATGGGAGCCCGGCCATTGCGCCGGGTTTTTTTTCGTGCTTCGCCAGTCCGTTTGCGATAGGCTTTAGCCGGCCCACAGGCGGTCGCTTTCGATCAGCAGGAAGCTGACGCCCGAACGGCTCGTCCATTGCAAAAGCTGCCCAAGGGCAATCTGCGACCTGCCTCACTGACTCGCTGCAGTGACGAAGGCGTCGCTTTAAACAGTTCGTGGCCCGTTTGCCACCAGTCGTGATTCGCCGGCGGCAAATTCCCGAGTTAAGATACCATCGCGCGACCATGAAGCTGCCCGTCGCGTTGTGAATAACAAAGGTTATAAAAATAACTGCGTACAATGGACAATCTGAACTGGAAGCTCGAAAAAGTAAAGTCGCTGGACGACGAAGTTAAACAGCTCCATCCGCTGTTGCTAGCGCTGTTCAATGCAATGACGCAGCTTAAGCACGTCTACTACACGCAGGGAAACCGAGAGGCTGGCGCGGATTTCGTGCTCGTGAGGTCGGACGACCTTCTGGGGCAAGACGATTATGTGGGCGTCATAGTAAAAAGCAAGCCAATCCGGCAGGACCACGACGACGTCAACCGGCAAATCAAAGAATGTACGTTAGCTCCGCGTCCTATTGAAAACGGGAAAAAGAACGTCTTTTTGAGCGAGGTATGGGTGGTCACTAGCAAGGATATCACGCGCAACGCGCAAGACTTCTTGCACTTGGAATATAAGACCACGAAAATTAAGTTTATCGATGGTGCCACTCTTACCCGGTTGATAGACAAACATTTTCCGTCATACTGGGACCACCTCGACGCAAGCCTAGGAAAGTATATCAACGACCAAAAAGCACTTGTTGAGTCGTTGGAGGTGGCGCTGCGACTTCTCCCGCCACAAGCAGAGCGATTACAGATCGATCACTACATCCAAAGGTTGCCGGAGCGCGCAAAACTTAATTTTCTTGCAAAGACTAGCAAGCCGGTGACGCTTCTTGATGAACTAAAGCGAAGAAGATTTGTTTTTATCGAAGGCGGAATGGGCGCCGGTAAATCAGAGCTTTTGCGGTCGACTGTGTTGAAACTATGCGAAAAGGAACAAATCAATCAGCACAGAATGGTTCCGTATTTTACTAGTTATCGAGACCTCGTAGCCAACAAAGAATACAAGAGCGGCGAACTTCTGACGTCTCTAAGGGCCTTGATCGGTGACGACGCCAAGTCGATTGCAATTTTTGTGGACGGATTCGATGAAATCCAAGGTCCTATTCAGGACAAAGTCGACGATATCTGCCGCTTCGCGAACAGCCTAAACGAGCGGGATGACGTCCGGTTGATTGTCTCGTCCCGGGATATAGGTGAGGCCATCCTTGGAGAAACGATCTCGAAGAGCTTTGACAAATACATCATGTGTCCGCTCACTTATGGCGCAGTAGTGAGCGTCGTTCAATCCATCTGCGACAACGGTGGCGTTTCCGCCAAGCTTCGCGACGATTTGCACCGTTCGCCGCTGATGAGGGCACTGCCTCGAACCCCGCTCAGCGCCATCCTACTCGGGACGTTATTGAAGGAGAACATCAATGAACTTCCATCAACGTTGCCGGAGCTTTACTCGAAATACGTAGAGTTGGTCCTGGGTAGGTGGGATATTAAAAAGGGCAACGGCTCGGAGAAAGAGTATGAGACGATTCAACGCCTGACAGCGATGATTGCAACGCATATGTTGGATCACGATCTAACATCAATGAGTCTCGCTGAGGTGAAGGCGATGTTCCAAACCTACCTCGACGAGCGAAAAACCGGCCAGAGTTTAGGTCGGATGCTTGAAGGGTTTACGAGTCGCTCGGAGTTGGTAAGTTTCAATAGTGAGACGGAACAGATCATGTTCAGACACCGGACCTTCGCTGAGTATTTCTATGCCCATGCTTTGCTAATGCTTAAGGGAAAAGACGCACCGGTAGAAAACCCGTTCGCACCGGAGAGGCATGGCATCGAGTACTTCTATCTGGGTCTCGTTCGCGATTCCCCGGAACGAATCAAGCAATTGTCATCATGGGTTCCACGGGATATGGCTGAAGAGTTCATCAAGTTGTGTAATTTTGGGTCGTTCTTAATGGCGGCCTATCAGACGCCCTATTCGGTACTTGAAGAGGCGCTGTACAAGTCGTTCAAGGACGTCGCCGTCCATTACGTGGGCGTGGTACGTGGCGAAAAACGTGATTGGCTTAGTAACCTTCCCGAACTGCAACTGCTATCGTTTTTTACTTTTCTAGTCAAGCGCTCGTACAGTTACGAATTCTTCAAGCCCGCATTGCTCGAAGCAAAGTTGCAAGTGGAACTTGATTGCGGACTGGACGAGGAACAGAGTGTGGTCCTTATCTTCCTTCTTGATGCTGTGCTTGCATCGCTTAACGATGCTAACGCATTCAAATCGTTGGTAGATCGTCATGACGCAAATCTGTCATGGGCGATTCGGCTTGGTATCAAGTATTCAGCGCAAGAAGTTTCGTTCATCAATAGTGCAACTACATACATGGAGAGGAAGATAAAGAAGAGCCTTAAGGGAAACATTGGAATGTCTCATTACATTGAACAGTTAGAGTCCACGCCGTTGTTGGAGCGCAAAGACCTCGCGGGCTGGCGCGATGATGAGGGCTCGGCAAAATGACCGCTCAAGTTGCCATGGCAGAATGGAGGTTGCTTCCCGGGCTTAACCCTGTTGGACATCGGGAATCGCTGCCGCGTCCATCCACAACCGCCGTCTTCCATATCGCGTAGCTACATCGGCGCGTGCGTCTCACAACGAAAGTCAGGGTCATTGGTGCGTTTGTGGACGTTCTTCTCGATGAGCTTGCAGGCGGCAAGCGTCCCGAGTGCGAACACCCGCCGCTGCACGTCAAGAAGAGAACCTCCACCTTACCGCCAGTCGAACGACCGAGGGGGCCGAACAGGGCCCCTTCTCCGCAAATCCACGAAGAACCTTTCTCTCGTCCATCGCCAGCAGATTGCAGAAACCAAAAAGCGCCGCGGCTTTCACCGCGGCGCCAACCCATCACAACCCGCAAGCACTTCCTTCAGGACATCACCGCGCTTCCGACGCGTGCGCCGCGCCATCGAAATCATGCCCGGCCTGGCGAATCTCGCAGCGCGCGTCGCGTTCCTTGCGCACGCCGTTGAACACGATATTGAGCACCACCGCCGACACCGACGCGAGCAAAATGCCGCTATGAAGAATCGGCTCCAGCGCGTGCGGCAGTTGCGAAAAGAACTTCGGCGCGACCACCGGCACGAGGCCGAGCCCGACGCTCACCGCGACGATGAACAGATTGTGGTGATTCTTCACGAAGTCCACTTTCGACAGCACCTTGATCCCGTTCGCCGCGACCATGCCGAACATCACGATGCCCGCGCCGCCGAGCACGAACGGCGGCACCGAGGCGACCACTTGCGCCATCTTCGGAAAGAGGCCGAGCACGACGAGAATCACGCCGCCCGTCGCGCAGACGAAGCGGCTCTTCACGCCCGTCACGCCGATCAGGCCGACGTTCTGCGAAAACGACGTATGCGGAAACGAGTTGAAGACGCCGCCGATCAGCGTGCCGAGACCATCCACGCGCAGGCCGCGCACGAGCGCCTTCTGATCGACCGGGCGCTCCACCAGATCGCCGACCGCGAGGAACATGCCCGTCGATTCGATGAACGTCACGAACATGACGATGACCATCGTCGCGACCGAGAGCGCATCGAAGTGCGGCATGCCGAAGTGAAACGGCAGCACGATGCCGACCCACGGCGCATGAGCGACGCCCTCCATGTTGACGCGGCCGAGCATCGCGGCGATCACGAAGCCCGCGACGATGCCGAGCAGCACCGAGATATTCGCGATGAAGCCGCGCGCGAACTTGTTGATTAGCAGGATCAGCGACAGCACGACGAGCGACAGCAGCAGAAACACGGGATTGCCGTAATCGGGATTGCCGACGCCGCCCGCCGCCCAGTTGATGCCGACGCCCATCAGCGAGAGACCGATCACCGCGATCACCGTGCCGACCACGACCGGCGGGAAGAAGCGCAGCAGCTTGCCGATCATCGGCGCGAGAAAGATGCCGATGACGCCCGCCGCGATGGTCGCGCCGAACACGTCGAGAATGCCGAGCGACGGATTCGTGCCGATAGCGACCATCGGACCGACCGCCGCGAACGTGCAGCCCATGATGACCGGCAGCCGGATGCCGAAGATCCACAGTCCGAGCGTCTGGATCAGCGTCGCGACGCCGCATGAGAACAGGTCCGCGCTGATGAGGAACGCGACCTGATCCTTCGACAGATGCATGGCCGCGCCGAGAATCAGCGGCACCGCGACCGCGCCCGCGTACATCACGAGGACATGCTGTATGCCGAGCGTCAGCAATTGGCCGGTCGGCAGCCGTTCGTCGCACGGATGAACCTTCGGGTGGCTCGTGCTCGATGCCATATCTGTCTCCTTGATTGCCTTTCCATTTGAATGGCCTCCAAGGTAAGTGCATCAAAAAGCGCGAACAAGACCACGCGGCGCTATACGTCGCGTTCGCGGGGCGATATGAAAACGGCGCGCGAAGCGAGGCTCGATCGCGCGAAGGCCCTTGCTGCAAGGGACTTGGCGCACCGCAAGGGATTTTTGTCGGCTGGCGCAAGGCCGCCTGAAGGGTCGCGTCGTTATGATGTTCATCACGGCGCGCGTATAGTCCGTTTTTCGCGCATCGCGCGCGGCGGCGGGGTTAACCCGCGTTAATCGACGCTTTGCGCGTTTTCCCTAACGTCTTTTCGAGCGGCTCATTCATGCGTTTTCTCGGCATCGATCTCGGCACGGGTTCCGTGAAACTGGCAATCGTCGACGAACACGCGCGCGAGGTCGCAGCGTCGAGCGCGGCGTATGCGGTGACGAGCGCGCAGCCGGGCTGGGCCGAGACTTCCGCCGATGCGTGGTATGCCGCCGTCGTCGATGCCGCCTCTCGCCTGCCCGCGCACGAACGCGAAGCCGTGAGCGCCATCGGCTTTTCCGGGCAGATGCACGGCGTGGTGCCGACCGCCGCCGATGGCCGCGCGTTGCGCCCCGCGATGCTCTGGCCGGACACGCGCGCCCGCGCGCTGCTCGACGCCTGGCCCGAGCCGCAGCCGAATCCGGTCGCGCCGGGCATGGCCGGACCGCTGTTGCGTTGGCTCTTGGCGCGCGAGCCCGCGCTCGCCGCCGGCATGCGCTGGGCCTTGCAGCCGAAGGACTGGCTGCGCGCGAAGCTCGGCGGCGCGTTCGTCACCGATCCGTCGGACGCCTGCGCGACCGCTCTCGCCGCGCCTTCGGGCGAGTGGGACGCGGCGCTCATCGACAGCCTCGGCTTGTCGCGCGAGTGGTTCGCGCCGCTCGCGGCATCCGATTCGCGGGCGGGCGCGTTGTCCGCAGAAGCCGGGTCGGCGCTCGGCTTGCGCGCGGGCATTCCTCTGGCCGTCGGCGCGGGCGATACGCCGTGCGCCGCGCTCGGCAGCGGCCTGATCGCGGATGGCGATGCGCTGCTCACCACGGGCAGCGGCGGGCAGATCGTCGTCATGTGCGACGAAGCGCCGTCGCCCGTGCGCGGCCTGCACACGTATCGCGGCGCGGCCAGCGCCGGCGCGCGCTGGTATCGCATGGCGGCGATGCAGAACGTCGGCGTCGCGCTGGAAACCGTGCGCGGCTGGCTCGGCTATGCAGCGTGGCCCGCCGCTTACGACGACGCGTTCGCATCGGATGCGAGCGCGTCCGTGAGCTTTCTGCCGTACTTGAGCGGCGAGCGTTCACCGTGGATGAACCCGGCTGCGCGCGGCGGCTGGCTCGGCCTCGGCCTTTCCGACACGCGCGGCTCGATGATGCGCGCGGCGTTCGAAGGCGTGGCATTCGCATTGCGGGCGGGACTCGACGCGATCCGCACGAGCGGCACGAGCGGCACGCCGTTGTCGTCGATGCGTCTCGCGGGCGGCGGCTCCATCGACGCGCGCTGGCGTCAGTTGCTCGCCGATGCGCTCGATGTCGAGCTGCACGCCTGCGATTGCCCGAACGCGGCGGCGCGCGGCGCGGCGATCATCGGCGGCATCGCGGCGGGGCATTGGCGCGCGGACGACCTCGCATCGCTCGTTCCGGCGAGCACACGCGTCGCGAGTCCGCAAGGCAACGCCGCGCTCGACGAAAGACACGCGCGTTTCATCGCGCTCTACGAGCGCGTCGAAGACTGGTTCTGACGACTCGCGCGCAAGCCCTTAAACTGACGTCCAGTTCACTTCAGGCTTCAGGCTTCAGGCCAGGGCCGCGCCGTCCGGTCCATCACAACACCAACGACATCCGCTATGTCCGCATCCGTCACATCGCAACCCGACTTCCGCTCGCGTCAGTTTTTGCTGGATCACGCGCTGCGCACGATGATCTTCTATCACCCGCACTGCATGGACCCGGCGGGCGGCTTCTATCACTTCTACAAGAACGACGGCACGATCTACGACCGCAAATCGCGTCATCTCGTGTCGAGCACGCGCTTCGTCTTCAACTACGCGATGGCGTACAAGCACTATGGCCTCGACGAATATCGCGGCGGCGTGCGGCACGGCATCGACTATTTGCGCGAGGTTCATCGCAATCCGGAAACGGGCGGCTATGCGTGGACGCTCAACGGCCGCGAAGTCACCGACGCGATGAACCATTGCTACGGTCTCGCCTTCGTCGTGCTCGCGTATGCGAAAGCGGTGGAAGCGGGCTTCGACGAGGCGCGCGCCTATCTCGACGAAACGTGGAACCTGATGGAGACGCACTTTTGGGACGCGCCGAACGGCCTCTATAAAGATGAGGCGAGCGCGGACTGGCAGGTGTCGGACTATCGCGGCCAGAACGCGAACATGCACGCGTGCGAGGCGTTTCTCGCCGCGTTCGAAGCGACCGGCGAGACGCGCTATCTGGACCGCGCGGCGCTTCTGGCCGACAACATGGTGAACCGTCAGGCGGCGCTCGCGGGCGGGCTCGTGTGGGAGCACTACAAGCCGGACTGGTCGATCGACTGGGACTACAACAAGGGCGACCGCAGCAACATCTTCCGTCCGTGGGGCTTTCAGCCGGGGCATCAGACGGAATGGGCGAAGCTCCTGCTGATTCTCGACCGGCATCGTCCCGAGGCGTGGCATGTGGAGCGTGCCCGCGAACTGTTCGACCGCGCGCTCGACCTGTCATGGGATCACGAGCACGGCGGCATGGTCTACGGCTTCGGTCCGGACGGCAAGTTCTACGACGAAGACAAGTACTTCTGGGTGCAGGCGGAATCGCTCGCGGCGGCCGCGCTGCTCGCCGAGCGCGCCAATCGCGATGGCGACGAAGCGGCCGCCGTGCGCTACTGGAGCGAGTACGACCGCTTGTGGGCCTATAGCTGGGCGCATTTCGTCGATCACCACTACGGCGCGTGGTATCGCATCCTGACGCGCGACAACCGCCAGTACAGCGACGAGAAAAGCCCGGCCGGCAAGACCGACTATCACACGATGGGCGCATGTTACGAAGTCCTGAACGTCGTGCGCTGAACGAATCAATGTATTGAACCGAGGAACCGAACGATGAAGACAAAAGCCGCAATCGCATGGAAAGCAGGTCAGCCGCTCACCATCGAGGAAGTCGATCTCGAAGGGCCGCGCGCCGGCGAGGTGCTGATCGAAGTGAAGGCGACGGGCATCTGCCATACCGATTACTACACGCTCTCGGGCGCGGACCCGGAAGGCCTCTTCCCGGCGATTCTCGGCCACGAAGGCGCGGGCGTGATCGTGGACGTGGGCCCGGGCGTCGGCACGCTGAAGAAGGGCGATCACGTCATTCCGCTCTACACGCCGGAATGCCGCGAGTGCAAGTTCTGTCTCTCGCGCAAGACGAATCTGTGCCAGAAGATTCGCGCGACGCAAGGCAAGGGCCTGATGCCCGACGCCACCTCGCGTTTCTCGCTCGACGGCAAGCCGCTTTTTCACTACATGGGCACGTCCACGTTCTCGAACTACATCGTGGTGCCGGAAATCGCGGTCGCGAAGGTGCGGGAAGACGCGCCGTTCGACAAGATCTGCTACATCGGCTGCGGCGTGACGACGGGCGTGGGCGCGGTCGTGTATTCGGCGAAGGTCGAGGCCGGTGCGAACGTCGTCGTGTTCGGGCTCGGCGGCATCGGACTGAACGTGATTCAGGGCGCGAAGATGGTCGGCGCGGACAAGATCATCGGCGTCGATATCAATCCGGGCCGCGTCGAACTGGCGAAAAAGTTCGGCATGACGCACTTCATCAACCCGAACGAAGCGGAGAACGTCGTCGATCACATCGTGCAGTTGACCGACGGCGGCGCGGATTATTCGTTCGAGTGCGTCGGCAACGTGAAGCTGATGCGTCAGGCGCTCGAATGCACGCACAAAGGCTGGGGGCAGTCGTTCATCATCGGCGTGGCGGCGGCGGGCGAGGAAATCAGCACGCGGCCGTTCCAGCTCGTCACGGGCCGCGAGTGGAAGGGCTCGGCGTTCGGCGGCGCGCGCGGCCGCACGGACGTGCCGAAGATCGTCGACTGGTACATGGAAGGCAAGATCAATATCGACGATCTCATCACGCATCATCTGAAGCTCGATCAGATCAACGACGGCTTCGACCTGATGAAGAAGGGCGAGTCGATTCGTTCCGTCGTCATTTATTGAGCGAGGAGAACGCCATGCTCGAACTCGTCGAGGAGCACCGCTGTTTCGATGGCATGCAGCGCATCTATCGGCACCAGTCGCCGTCGATCGGCCTGCCGATGCGCTTTTCGGTCTTTTTGCCCGCTGCTGCGTCGTCTTCGAAAGTGCCGGCGCTTTTCTACCTTGCCGGTCTCACGTGCACCGAGGAGACGTTCCCGATCAAGGCCGGCGCGCAGCGGTACGCGGCGGAGCATGGCATCGCGCTGATCGCGCCGGATACGTCGCCGCGCGGCGCGGATATCCCCGGCGAGAAGGACGCGTGGGATTTTGGCGTCGGCGCGGGCTTCTATGTCGATGCGACGCGCGAGCCGTGGCGCGAGCGGTATCGCATGTATTCGTACGTGACGCAGGATCTGCGCGAAGCGGTGCTCGCCGATTTGCCGGTGCGCGGGGACCGGCTCGGCATTTTCGGGCATTCGATGGGCGGGCATGGCGCGCTCGTGCTGGCGCTGCGCAATCCGGACGTGTACCGCAGCGTGTCGGCGTTCGCGCCGATCGCGGCGCCTTCGCGGTGTCCGTGGGGCGTGAAGGCGTTCACCGGCTATCTCGGCAATGACCGCGACGCGTGGAAGCAGTACGACGCGAGCGAACTCGTGAAGGGCGATGCGGGCTCACGCTTCGAAGGCGGCATTTTGATCGATCAGGGGCTGGCGGATCAATTTCTCGCCGAGCAGCTTTATCCCGATGTCTTCGAGCGCAACGCACGCGAGGCGGGGCATAGCGTCACCGTGCGTCGTCACGAAGGCTATGACCACGGCTACTTTTTCATCTCGACGTTCGTCGGCGAGCACATTGCGCATCATGCGCGGGTGCTCTGCGCTTAAGCGCGGCGCGGCGGCGGAAGCGGTCGATCAGCTTCCGCGCCGCGCCAGCAGGCTCGCGGCATAGACCAGCGCCGCGAGCATCGTGATCCAGAAGCTCGTCGGCCAGTCGGTGTAGTAGGCGAGCGCGAGGCCGGCCCACGCCTGTCCCAGCGCGAACAGCGCCGCGAGCAGCAAGCCCGTCGACAAGCGCGTGGTCACGTTCTGCGCGGCCGCTGCCGGCCCGACCATCAGCGCGAAAACCAGCAGCACGCCGACGATCTGCGTACACGCCGCCACCGCGAGCGCCGTGATCGCGAGAAACAGCACGGATACGAGCCGCAGCGAGACGCCCTTCGCTTCGGCCAATTCCGGCTGCAAGGACGCGAACAGCAGCGGCCGCATGATGACGCCCAGCGCGACGAGGCTCACCGCCGCCAGCCCGGCGAGCACCATGAGCGTTTCGTGACTCACGCCGAGCACGTTGCCGAACAGTAGCGCGGTGGCCTGCGTCGCATAAGCGGTGAAGAAGTGCAGAAAGAGGAGGCCGAAGCCGAGCGACAGCGAGAGAATCACGCCGATCGCCACATCGCGCCCCGACAGCCGCTCGCCAAGCGCGCCCATGCCGACGCCCGCCGCGAGCGTGAAGCCGACCATGCCCCAGATCGGCGACACGCCGAGCAGCACCGCGCCCGTCGCGCCGGTGAAGCCGACGTGCGACAGCGCGTGGCCCGCGAAGGTCTGCCCGCGCATCACCAGGAAGTACCCGACGATTCCCGCCAGCACCGCGACGATCCCCGACGCCGCGAATGCGTTCACCATGAAGTCGTATTCAAACATCGTGCGTGTGCGTTCCCTTCTTGCCGTGGCTGTGCGCGTGAGCGTGATCGTGATCGTGCTCATGCTCGTGCTCGTGTTGATGTTCGCCACCTTCTTCGTGCGCGTGATCGAGCTTGTCGATTTCCACGTCGCCCGACATCACGAAGATGCGGCCGTTCACGCGCATCACGTCGATGGTCGAGCCATAGAGACGCGAGAGCACGGGCTTCGTGATGACTTCATCGACAGTGCCGAGCGCCGCGCGCCCGTTGCCGAGATACAGCACGCGGTCGAGTGAATTGAGCAGCGGATTCAGTTCGTGCGCGGAAAACAGCACGGTGATGTTCAGTTCCCGCTGCACGCGCCGCACGAGTTCCACGACGCTGGTCTGATGACGCGGATCGAGGCTGATGAGCGGCTCGTCGAGCAGCAACAGACGCGGATTGCCGAGCAGACACTGCGCGAGCAGAAGCCGCTGACGCTCGCCGCCCGATAGCTCCGACAGCGGCCGCGCCGCGAGTTGCCGCGCGCCGACGAGATCGAGCACGCGCTCGACGTCGGCGCGTGTGCGCGCGTCGCGATGCGGCAGGCCCCAGCGGTGACCGTCCGCGGCCATCGCGACGAAATCGCGCCCGAGCACGCGGCGATTCGCCAGTCCCGCGCGAATCTGCGGCATATAGCCGATGGACGGATTGCCGCGCACGACCGCTTCGCCGTTCACGCGGATCGCGCCCGACGCGACCGGCACAAGGCCGAGCAGCGCGCGCATCAACGTGGTCTTGCCCGCGCCGTTCGGCCCGAGCACGCCGATGAATTCGCCGGTGCGCCCCGCGAAGCTCGCATCGTTGAGAATTGCGCGGCCGCCGAGTTCGAGCGTCACGCGATCGACTTCGAGCGCGATCTTTGACTCGCGGTTCATTGCTGCCATCCTTGCAGCGCGCCCGCGAGCGCGTCGAGCTGCGTTTCCATCCATTGCTGATACGTCTTGCCGGCGGGCAGCGTCTCCGTCACGCTGATGCTCGGCACATGCCCGTCCTTCGCGATGCCGAGCAGACGCCGCGTGAGCGCGCCGGTCGCCTGGCTGTTGTAGATGAGCACGTGCACGCGCCGTTCGCGCAAGTCTTTCTCGAACGCGGCGATATCGGCGGGGCTCGGCTCGGTCTCGTTCATCTCGGCGGTCTGGAACCGCTGGTTGCGCATCTCGAAGCCGATGGCATCGGCCGTATAGCCGAATACCGGCTCGGTCGCGGTCACGGGCACGCCGCGATAGCGCGACTTCAACTGCGCGATGCGCGCGTCGATGGGCTTGAGCGAGTCGAGGAACGCGGCGAGGCGCGCGTCGTAATCGCGCTTGTTCGCCGGGTCCGCGCTGACCAGATACGCGCTCACCGCTTTCGCGACGGCGGGCATCGTCGGCGGGTCGTACCAGAGATGCGGATTGTCGCCGGGCTTCTTGCCGGTCAACTGCGCCGCGACGATCACCGTGCGCTTGCCGCTGCTCCTCGATGCCGCGAGCAGCTTGTCCATCCACGGATCGTAGTCCGCGCCGTTGTAGATGACGAGCGCCGCATGCTGAAGCGCGCGCGCGGTCTTGGGGCTGGCTTCGAAGAGATGCGGGTCCTGGTCGGGATTGCTGAGGATGCTTGTCACTTCTACGTGATCGCCGCCGAGCTGGCGCACCACGTCGCCATAAAAGTTCTCCGCCGCCACCACCGGCACGCCGGCGGCATGCGCCAACACGCTCTGGCCGATGCAAAACGCGGCCAACATGCCACTCAGGATGTGCGCGAGTTTCATCGGCTTCCTTGCGTGTGAGCGTGGTCGTTCGCGCGATGCTTGCGCTGGCAGTCGCTGCACAGGCCGCTCAGTTCGACGACCTGATGCCGCACCTGAAAGCCGTGCGCGGGCGGGCTCGCCGAGAGCGACGATGCCAGTTCACGCCCCTGAATTTCGAGCGTCGCGCCGCACTCGTCGCAGATCAGGAACTGGCTTTCGTGCGGTCTCCCGGCGTCGCAACACGCGACGAACGCGTTCTTCGACTCGATGCGATGCACGAGTCCGTTCTCGACCAGAAAGTCGAGCGCGCGATAAACGGTGGTCGGCGGCACGCGCGCCCCGCGCTGCGGCTCGAGTGCGTCGATCAGGTCGTACGCGCCGATGGGCTTGTGCGCCTTCAGCACGAGTTCGTACACGTGGCGGCGCAGCGGCGTGAGCGCGAGGCCGCGCTCGTCGGCCAGCGCCTCGGCGCGGGCGAGCATGGTTTGAACGGATGCGGTCATGTCATCGGGCCGCGTGAGGGCGGCGTTATGCGAGCGAGGTAGCGATGATATAACGTATCACGAGCTTTTGCATCGTTCGAACGTTGCGAAGGCGTTGCGCATTGCAGCATCGAAACTGGGCGACCACGCCTTGACACACGCCCCCGCAACACCGATCATTCGATCAAACATAGAGCAATTGATCGGCCGTCGAGCGTTCGCTCACTTCAGGCGCCGGTCGGGCAAAAACGGAGACATCGGTGAGACTGAAAGACAAGGTCGCGGTCATCACAGGCGCCGCGAGCGGAATCGGCGAGGCGGTCGCGCGGCGCTATCTGGACGAAGGCGCCAAACTCGTCATCGTGGACGTGAAAGACGAACACGGCATGGCGCAGCGTTTCCACGACGCCGCCGACCGCGTGCGCGCGCTCAAAGCCGACGTCACGCGCCGCGAAGACATCGAGCGCATCGTGGCGAGCGCCGTGGAACGCTTCGGCGGCATCGACATTCTCTTCAACAACGCGGCGCTCTTCGACATGCGCCCGATCCTCGACGAATCCTGGGATGTCTACGACCGCCTCTTCGCGGTGAACGTCAAAGGCATGTTCTTTCTGATGCAGGCGGTCGCCCGGCGCATGGTCGAGCAGGGGCGCGGCGGCAAGATCATCAATATGTCGTCGCAGGCCGGGCGGCGCGGGGAGGCGCTGGTCTCCCATTACTGCGCGACGAAAGCGGCGGTCATCAGCTACACGCAATCGGCGGCGCTCGCGCTCGCGAAATCGCGCATCAACGTGAACGGCATCGCGCCGGGCGTCGTCGATACGCCGATGTGGGAAGAGGTCGATGCGCTCTTCGCGCGTTACGAAAACCGGCCGCTCGGCGAGAAGAAGCGCATCGTCGGCGAGGAAGTCCCGCTCGGGCGCATGGGCGTGCCGGACGATCTGACCGGCGCGGCGCTGTTCCTCGCATCGGCGGATTCGGATTACATCACCGCGCAGACGATCAACGTCGACGGCGGCAACTGGATGAGTTGACCCGGCGCGCGCGCCTTGCAGCATGAGGCGCACGGTCTATAGTGAAACGGCGTCGCGGTGAAGCATTCGCGGGCGAGCCTACGAAAACGAGCAACCAGGCGGTTCCCAGCGCAGCAGAAGCAGGCAGCGGCACAGACGGCACGTGCGTTAAGCATGGACGATCCGCTGCACCGTGCAAACGAAAAAGGAGACGAACCAACATGAAACGCACCCAACGCATCGTTGAGCCCCAGCCGCGCACGCGGCGTTCCATCGCGGCGGTTTCGACGGCGCTTGCCGCCGCCGCGCTC
This sequence comes from Burkholderia sp. 8Y, assembly GCF_902506145.1. Taxonomy (GTDB): domain Bacteria; phylum Pseudomonadota; class Gammaproteobacteria; order Burkholderiales; family Burkholderiaceae; genus Caballeronia. The sequence goes on from NZ_LR733520.1 coordinate 414,860, forward strand.
GCGCCGCTCGCCGCGCACGCCGCGACGACCATCACCATCGCCACGCTCAACAATCCGGACATGATCGAGCTGAAGAAGCTCTCGCCGGCATTCGAGAAGGCCAATCCCGACATCCAGCTCAAGTGGGTCATTCTCGAAGAGAACGTGCTGCGCCAGCGCGCGACGACCGACATCACGACCAACAGCGGCCAGTTCGACGTGCTGACCATCGGCACGTATGAAGCGCCGCAGTGGGGCAAGCGCGGCTGGCTTTCGCCGATGGCGAACCTGCCCGCGAACTACGATCTCGACGATGTCGTGAAGACGGCCCGCGACGGTCTCTCGTACAACGGCCAGCTTTATGCGCTGCCGTTCTACGTCGAAAGCTCGATGACGTATTACCGCAAGGACCTGTTCCAGGCCGCGGGTCTCAAGATGCCCGACCAGCCGACCTACGATCAGATCAAGCAGTTCGCCGACAAGCTCACCGACAAGTCGAAGGGCCAGTACGGCATCTGTCTGCGCGGCAAGGCGGGTTGGGGCGAGAACATGGCGTTCGTTTCGACGGTCGTGAACACGTTCGGCGGGCGCTGGTTCGACGAGCAGTGGAAGGCGCAGCTCGACACGCCCGAGTGGCACAAGGCCGTGTCCTTCTACGCGGACCTGCTGAAGAACGACGGCCCGCCGGGAGCGAGCTCCAACGGCTTCAACGAGAACCTCACGCTGATGTCCTCGGGCAAGTGCGCAATGTGGATCGACGCGACGGTTGCCGCCGGCATGCTGTACAACAAGCAGCAGTCGCAGGTAGCCGACAAGATCGGCTTCGCCGCCGCGCCGACAGAAGTCACGCCGAAGGGCTCGCACTGGCTCTGGTCGTGGTCGCTCGCGATTCCGAAGACGTCCAAGCAACAGGACGCCGCGAAGAAGTTCGCCGCGTGGGCCACGTCGAAGGAATACATCGAAATGGTCGGCAAGGACGAAGGCTGGGCTTCCGTGCCGCCGGGCACGCGCAAGTCGACCTACGCGCGCCCCGAGTACAAGCAGGCCGCGCCGTTCGGCGACTTCGTGCTGCAGGCGATCGAATCCGCGAATCCGAACGACGCGACGCTCAAGAAAGTGCCGTATAGCGGCATCCAGTTCGTCGGCATTCCGGAGTTCCAGTCGTTCGGCACGGTGGTCGGGCAGTCCATCGCGGGCGTCGTCGCGGGACAGACGAGCGTCGACAACGCGCTGAAGGCGGCCAACGCAACGGCTGATCGCGCGGTGAAACAGGCCGGCTATCAAAAGTAAGCGGCAAACAAGCGGGCCGCGCCAGGTAACGTCGGCGCGGCCCGCGGGCATCATCGAGAGGTGACACGATCATGCGTCAACTGAATCCCCCCATCGCCGATCACTTCGACGTATCCGCCGCCGAACGTGACAAGAAGCGCGCGAAGTCGGTCCGCTGGCTGATCACGCCGTCGTCCGGGCTGCTGTTCCTGTGGATGGCCATTCCGCTCGCGATGACCATCTGGTTCTCGTTCTCGCGCTACAACCTGCTGAATCCCGACGTCAAAGGCTTCGCGGGGCTCGACAACTTTCAGTTTCTCGTCACCGATCCCGCGTTCGGGCCGTCCATCGCGCATACGCTGACGCTGATCGCGTCCGTGCTGGCGATCACCGTCATAGGCGGCGTGCTGCTCGCGGTGCTGTTCGACCGCAAGTTCATTGGGCAGGGCATTGCGCGGCTGCTGGTCATCGCGCCGTTCTTCGTGATGCCGACCGTCTCCGCGCTGATCTGGAAGAACATGATTCTGCATCCGGTGTACGGCCTCGTCGCCTCGCTGATGCGATCGCTCGGCATGCAGCCTATCGACTGGTTCGCCGAGTATCCGCTCTTCGCCGTGATCGTGATCGTCGCGTGGCAGTGGCTGCCGTTCGCGTTCCTCATTCTCTTTACCGCCATTCAGTCGCTCGATCAGGAGCAGAAGGAAGCGGCGCGCATCGACGGCGCGGGTCCGTTCGCGATGTTCTTCTTCATCACGCTGCCGCATCTGAAGCGCGCGATCGCCGTGGTCGTGATGATGGAAACCATCTTTCTGCTGTCGATTTTCGCGGAAATCTACACGACGACGGGCGGCGGCCCCGGCACCGCGACGACCAACCTGTCGTACCTGATCTATGCGCTCGGCCTGCAACAGTTCGACGTCGGGCTGGCCTCGGCGGGCGGCATTCTCGCGGTGATTCTCGCCAATATCGTCGCGTTCTTCCTCGTGAGAATGCTCGCGAAGAACTTGAAAGGGGAGTACGAGTCATGAGCACGCATCCCGTTACCGCAACGACTTCCGTGCCCGTGCTGGATCACGTGAAGCGCATCGTGCCCGGCGTCGTGGCGTGGCTCGTCTCCATTCTGCTGTTCTTCCCGATCTTCTGGATGACGATCACCGCGTTCAAGACCGAGCAGCAGGCGTATTCGTCGTCGCTGATCTTCTCGCCGACGCTCGACAGCTTCCGCGAAGTCTTCGCGCGCAGCAACTACTTCGGTTTCGCGTGGAATTCGGTGCTGATCTCGCTGGGCGTGACGGTGGTCTGCCTGTTGCTCGCGGTGCCGTGCGCCTACGCGATGGCCTTCTTTCCCACGAGCAAGACGCAGAAGCTGCTCTTGTGGATGCTCTCCACGAAGATGATGCCCTCGGTCGGCGTGCTGGTGCCTATCTACCTTTTGTGGAAGAACTCCGGGCTGCTCGATACGGTGAGCGGACTCATCATCGTGTACACGCTCATCAATCTGCCGATTGCCGTGTGGATGGCCTACACGTACTTCAACGAAGTGCCGAAGGACATTCTGGAAGCAGGGCGCATCGACGGCGCGACCACATGGCAGGAGATCGTCTATCTGCTCATGCCGATGGCGCTGCCGGGCCTCGCATCGACCGCGCTGTTGCTCGTGATCCTCTCGTGGAACGAGGCATTCTGGAGCATCAACCTGTCGAGTTCGAACGCCGCGCCGCTGACCGTGTTCATCGCGTCGTATTCGAGTCCGGAAGGGCTTTTCTGGGCGAAGCTCTCGGCGGCCTCGCTGCTCGCGGTCGCGCCGATTCTAATCGTCGGCTGGCTGTCGCAGAAGCAACTCGTGCGCGGTCTCACCTTCGGCGCGGTCAAGTGAGGGCGGGCTCGTGAACCTGACTCTCCCACACGGCCGCCTGATGATCTGCGATTGCGACGGCGTGCTGATCGACAGCGAAGCCGTGGCGGCGCGCATGCTCGTCACCGAATTGCAGGCGCTGTGGCCGGGCGTCGATGTCGAGCCGGTCGTGCTGCCGCTGCTCGGTCTGCGCATCGAAGCCGTGCTCGCGAGCGCCGCCGACAGCGTCAACCGCACGCTGACGCCGGATCAGGTGGTCGCGATCCGGCGCTCGGTCGAGGCGGCGGCGGTGCAGGCGCCGCCGGTCGAAGGCATCGAGCAGGCGCTGGCCGCCGTGCCGCTCACGAAGGCGTGCGCGAGCAACAGTTTTTCGTCGTATGTCGATACCGTGCTGCAACGCACGGGCCTCGTGCGCTTCTTCGGCGAGCGGCGCTTCTGCGCGGACATGGTCGCCAATCCGAAGCCCGCGCCGGACGTGTATCTGGCGGCGGCACGCGCGATGAACGTCGATCCGTCGATGTGTCTCGTCGTCGAAGACAGCGTGACGGGCGTCACGGCCGCGCAGACGGCGGGCATGCCGGTGCTCGGCTTCATCGGCGGCGGACACGCGACGGAAGGTCAGGTGGAGACGCTCAAGCGCGCCGGCGCGGCCATTGTGTTCGACGACATGGCGCGCCTGCCCGCGCTCGTCGATCACTGGCTGCAACACGCGTCGTTCGGAACGATTTAGCGCGCACACGAACCCGTGCGCCGCACATGACTCGGTGATAGCAAGGCCGACAGGAGACACATCATGGCTAGCCTGACGTTACGCAACATCAACAAGCGTTATGAAGACACGGAGGTGATGCGCAGCGTCAACCTCGATATCGAAGACGGCGAGTTCGTCGTGTTCGTGGGGCCGTCGGGCTGCGGCAAGTCCACGCTGATGCGCATGATCGCGGGACTCGAAGACATCAGCGGCGGCGACCTGATGATCGACGGCGCGCGCGTGAACGACCTGCCGCCCGCCAAGCGCGGCATCGCGATGGTGTTTCAGTCGTACGCGCTCTATCCGCACATGACGCTGTACGACAACATGGCCTTTGGCCTGAAGCTCGCGGGCGAGAAGAAGCCCGCCATCGACGCGGCGGTGAAGCAGGCCGCGAAGATTTTGCATATCGACCACTTGCTCGACCGCAAGCCGAAGCAACTCTCGGGCGGTCAGCGTCAGCGCGTGGCGATCGGCCGCGCGATCACGCGCAAACCGAAAGTCTTTCTCTTCGACGAGCCCCTCTCGAACCTCGACGCTGCGCTGCGCGTGAAGATGCGCCTCGAATTCGCGCGCCTTCACGACGACCTGAAGACGACGATGATCTACGTGACGCACGATCAGGTCGAAGCGATGACGCTCGCGGACAAGATCGTCGTGCTGTCGGCGGGAAACGTCGAGCAGGTCGGCACGCCGAACACGCTCTATCACGCGCCGGCGAACAAGTTCGTCGCGGGTTTCATCGGCTCGCCGAAGATGAACTTCCTGTCGGGCACGGTGGCGCAGATCCAGAGCGACGGCGTGCTCGTCAAGTACGCGACTGGCGAGACGCAATTGGCCGGCGTGCTGCCGGGCAACGCGAAGCCGGGCGATGCGGTGACGGTCGGCATTCGTCCCGAGCATCTGCAGCCGATGCCCGCGACGAGCGAGCACGGCGTGTCCGCCAGCACGATGACCGTCGAAACGCTCGGCGATGCCGCCTATCTGTACGCGGAAACGTCCGTTGCGCCCGATGGCCTCATTTCGCGGATTCCGCCGCTGGAGAAGCACGCGCGTGGCGAAAAGCTGAAGGTCGGCGCGGAGCCGAACCACTGCCATATGTTCGACGCAGAGGGGCAGGCGTTCCGGCGCAACGCGGTCGAGGCGTATCTTGCCGAGCATCCGGAAGTGAAGATGCCGCGCGTGCAGAGCGCGTCGGCCTGACGCGGCGCGTGTTTTCTTTCGGTGCCGGTGGCAGGGGATAATGCGGGCTTCGCCCGCCACCGCCCCTCACCGACACGCGCCATGCACGTTCTGAACGAGCTGTTCGTCTATCCGATCAAGTCCTGCGCGGGCATCGCGCTGCCGCGCGCGATGCTGCTGGAAACCGGTCTCGAATACGACCGCAACTGGATGGTGACCGACGCCGCCGGCGGCATGCTGACGCAGCGCGCGTATCCGCGCATGGCGCTGATCCGCACCGCGTTCGATGCGGGCGATCTCGTCATCGACGCGCCCGGCATGCCCACGCTGCGCACGCCGCTGGACCCGTCGGCGCTGCCGCACAGGGAACCGATGCGCGCGACCGTCTGGCGCGATACCGTCGATGCCCTCGACACCGGTGCGCACACCGCGCAATGGTTCAGCGCGCTACTCGGCATGCCCGCGCGCCTCGCGCGGTTCTCACCGCAGACGCGGCGCGTCGTCGATCAGAAGTGGACCGCGCCGCTCGTCACGCACACGCGCTTCGCCGATGGCTTTCCGCTGCTCGTGCTCGGCCAGGCATCGCTCGACGATCTCAACGCGCGGCTCGCGCAGAAGGGCGCGCCCGCCATTCCCGCGAACCGGTTTCGTCCGAATCTCGTGATCGGCGGGCTCGACGCCTACGAGGAAGACTTCGTCGAAGACATGGTGATTCGCGCGGCCGGCCGCGACGTGCAATTGCGCCTCGTGAAGCTCTGCACGCGCTGTCCCGTGCCGACCATCGACCAGTTGACCGGCGCGCCGCATCCCGAGTGGCCGCACGAACCGCTCGACACCATGAGCACGTACCGCGCAAGCGCGCAGCACGACGGCAAGCTCACGTTCGGCAAGAACGCGATGGTGGTCGAAGGCGAGGGCGTGATGCTCGAAGCCGGGCAGACAGTGGACGCGCAGATCGCGTTCTAGGCAGTCAGGCGTCGAGCGCGGCTTTCGCGCACAGCTCGTCGGTCACGAGTCCCGAGAGCCACTGCCCTTTGAGCGCCGCGATCAACGCTTCGCGCTTGCGCTTGCCGCCCGCGAAGCCGATGGTCGGGCGCTTCGGCGGCGCGTCCAGCTTCAGGCTCGTGACGCGCGCGCCGGTCTTCGAGTGTACGCGTTTGCCTTCAACGTCGATCGGCAAGCCGAGCCATTCCGCGACCGCGCCCGCCTTCATCATCTCGTCCACTTCGGCGCGCGTGATGAAGCCGTCCTGATGCAGCGGGCAATTGATGCCCACATTGCCGATGCCGACGAACGCGACATCGGCTTTCTGGGCGAGGTCGTCGACGATGCGGTATAGCCGGTGGCTGACCCACTGCGCGCGCTCGGCTTCGTTGTCGGCCATGAGCGGGGCGGGCAGCATGAAGTGCTTGCCGCCGGTCTTCTCCGATAGCTGCTGCGCGACGTCGTAGCGGTTCGACGATCCATCCTGCGCGATGGCGCCGACCATCGACACGAAGCGATGCTGCGGCCTGTCGATCTGTCCGATCTGCTCGACGACCGCCTTCAGCGTGCGCCCGCTCCCGATGGACACGACAATCGGCTTTTCATCGACCAGATAGCGTTCCATCACCTGCGCGCCCGCGACGGCGAGCTTGCGGTCGACTTGCTCTTTCGTGTCGCCGTCGATGGGCACGACTTCGCACATCGCGAGGCCGTAGCGGTCGCTCAGTTGCTTCGCGAGCGACAGACAATCCGCGATGCGATGATCGACCCGCACGCGTATCAGGTTCTTTTCCACCGCGAACGCAACAAGCCGCTGCGCCACGGGACGCGAGATCTGGAGTTTTTCGGCGATCTCGTTCTGCGTGTTGCCGGCGACGTAGTAGAGCCACGCCGCGCGGGTCGCCAGGTCGAGTTTTTCGGTTGATTTGGGCACTGAGTCGTTTTCTTGTCTTTCGCAGATTCTGCTGTTTTGTCAGTGCGCGGCGTGGCCGTCGTGCTAGGCCAGTCGCGGGCGCGCCGGATCGAACAACGGCCGCACGTGCTGATACAGCTCCCGGAAGCCTTTCAGCCGCTGACGCAAGACCTGATGCCGTTCTGCATTCGGCCTGAACTCCTGCTTCACCGCAGGCTTCGCGAGCACGACCGCCGGATCGCCGCCGGCCGCGAGCCAGCCCAAGCGTGCCGCGCCCAGCGCCGCGCCGGTTTCGCCGCCGCCGTGCGTGCGCGTCGGGGTATCGAAGGCATCGGCGAACATTTGGCCCCAGTATGCGCTTCTCGCGCCGCCGCCGAGCATCGACAAGGCGCGCGCCTGCGTGCCCGCCGATTGCAACGCATCAAGCCCGTCCGTGAGCGCGAGGGTCACGCCTTCGAGCACGGAATAGCCCAGCAGCGCGCGGTCGGTTGCGTGCGTCATGCCGAAGAAGACGCCTTGCGCGTAAGGATCGTTGTGCGGCGTGCGCTCGCCGCTCAGGTACGGCAGAAAGAGCGGGGCGGTCGGCAGCACGTCCGCGGGCAGGGCTTCGACTTCGGCGAGCAGCGTCGGCTCGTCGGTGGAGGTGAGCTTGCAGACCCAGCGCAGGCAGCTCGCCGCCGACAGCACGACGCTCATCTGATGCCAGCGGTCCGGAATCGCGTGGCAGAACGCATGCACGGCGGACGCCGGATTCGGCCGGAAGCGGTCGCCGACCACGCACAGCACGCCCGACGTGCCGAGCGACAGAAAACCATCGCCCGGTTCCGTCGCGCCGATGCCGACCGCGCTCGCGGCGTTGTCGCCGCCGCCGGCGGCCACGACGACGTCATCGCGCAAGCCGAGTTCAGCCGCAAGCTCGGGCCGCAACGTGCCCGACGGCTCGCTGCCTTCGGCCAGCGACGGCATTTGCTGGCGCGACATGCCGCACGCGGCGAGCAGCTCGTCGGACCAGTCGCGGCGCGCGACATCGAGCCAGAGCGTGCCCGCGGCATCCGACGGATCGGACACTTTCGTGCCCGTCAGATGCATGCGCAGATAGTCCTTCGGCAGCAGCACGCACGCGGTCTGATGGAACAGCGCGGGTTCGTTGTGCGCGACCCAGAGCAGCTTCGGCGCGGTGAAGCCGGGCATCGCGAGATTGCCGGCGATTTCATGCAGGTTCGGCGCGCGCTCGTACAACTCGGCGCATTCCTTGTCGCTGCGCATGTCGTTCCACAGGATCGCGGGACGCAGCACGCGATCGCTCGAATCGAGCAGCACCGCGCCGTGCATCTGCCCCGACAGGCCGATGCCGCGAACCTGCGCGAACTCCGACGGATACTTCTCGCGCAGGTGAAACAGCGCGGCGCGCGTGCCTTCCCACCAGTCGAGCGGATTCTGTTCCGACCAGCGCGGCTTCGGACGCGAGACGGTGAACGGCGTGCCCGCCGTGCCGATGACGCTGCCGTCGCTCGCGAGCAGCAGCACTTTCACTTCGGAGGTGCCGAGGTCGATGCCTAAGTACATGAACGAGCCCTTGGTCGTGGCCGGAGCTTGAGCCCGGCGGAAACGAGGAATTTACCGCCCGGCGCGGCGGCGCGCCATGAGCACAATACCGGAGCGGCGGTTGCGTATCGATAGACCTATGGACGGTTCGCGAGCCACGCATCGACCCGCGCGATCGCCGCGCGCATCACGCGTTCGAGGTTTTCGCTCTGCGCCATGCTGCCCCAGAGCAGCTTGTCGCCGGTGAACGCCTTGACCGGATCGCTCGCCGTGAAGAAGCCGTGCGCGACGGCCGGGTCCATCACGCCGTCCTGATACGTGTACGGCAGCGTGCCTTCGTGCCAGCGTTCGAGGAAGCGGAAAAAGAGCGCGGGCAGCATGGCCGTCGCGTTCGGATCGATGCCGCGTGCGAAGCATTCCGCGAGCGTCGGCGCGATGAAGCCCGGCAGCTTCGAGAAGCCGTCGGCGGCCACGCGCTGGTTCGTGTCCTTGATATACGGATTGCTGAAGCGGTCGAGCACCACGTCGCGATACTTCGCGAGATCGATCGGGCTCGGCGTGAGGCACGGAATCACGTCTTCGGTGACATAGGCTTCGGCGAGCGCGCGAATCTCCATGTCCTGCGTGCCTTCGTGGATGTATTGCAGGCCGACGAGCGTGCCCGCCCACGCGATGCAGCTATGGCTCGCGTTGAGAATGCGGATCTTCGCCTCCTCATACGGATGCACTGACGAGACCATCTCCGCGCCGGCCTTCTCCCACGCGGGGCGGCCCGCGCAGAAGTTGTCTTCGATGACCCACTGGATGAACTTCTCGCCCATGACCGGCGCGCGGTCGTCGATGCCCGTCGCCGCCTTCACGCGCTCGGCGACATCGGGTGTCGGGCGCGGCGTGATGCGATCGACCATCGCGTTCGGACACGACGTGTTCGCGATCATCCAGTCGCGCAGCGCCGTCTGTCCCCGCCGTTGCAGGAATTCGAGCATGCCGGCCTTGAAGCGGTCGCCGTTGCTGCGCAGGTTGTCGCAGTTTTGCAGCGAGACCTTGCCGGCATTGTTCTGCATGCGCGCTTCGAGAATCGCGGCGAGCGCGCCGTAGATGGTCGTCTTCGCGCCGTTGAGATCGGCGGCGAGATCCGCGTTGGCGGTGTCGAGTTTGTCGTGTTCGTCGAGGTAATAGCCGCCTTCCGTCACGGTGAACGAGACGATTTTGCAGTCAGGCGCGGCGCCGGTCGCGATCAGTTCGCCGAGATCCGCCGACCACGGCACGACCTTTCTGATGGAGCGCACGGTTTCATACGCGCGCTCGCCTTGAGGCGTGACCGTTTCCAGCGTGTACTCGCCGTTTTGCGCGGCGAGCGCATCGAGCACGGCGTTCATGTCGCCGCGAATGTTGCCGACGGCGAGCGACCAGTCAGCATCGCCCGATTCGATCAGCTTGTGCAGATACCACGCCTGATGCGCGCGATGAAACGACCCCGCGCCGATATGCAGGATCACGTTCGCGCTCGCCGTGCCTTCGTTGCGTACGCTGCTCATATTTGTCTTCCTCTGATTGGCTGATGCGCCCGTTCTGCGCGGACGGTTCGTGAGCATTTGCTCGATAGGTGGTCGAATGATCGTATTCGGCCGGTTGAAAGTCAAGGCGCGCGCAGGCGGCTTCGTCGCTGCGCTGCGGCGCGTGTGTCCCCGTCATGCCGAGCGCGCGTGCTTCCTCGGGCGCGCTGCAATGCACCATCGATTGTGGGCAGACGGATCAGGACATACCCGGATAGTCAACGCGGCTCGCCTTGGCGGAAGGTGCATGCGGCTTTCAGCTTCGGCGGAATACGCGCAACCATCAACGCGAGACACGGACATGGACTATGTGATCGGCATCGACATCGGCACGCAGAGCACGAAGGCGCTCGTCGTGGATACGCAAGACGCGATCATCGCGCAGCATTCGAGCGCCTACCATCCTGACACGCCGAAGCCGCTCTGGGCCGAGCAATGGCCTTCCGTGTGGTTCGATGCGGTGACCGAGTGCATCACCGGATGCGTCGCGAAGACGAAAACGCAGGGCATCGACGCGCGGCAGATCAAGGCGCTGTGCGTGAGCAGTCTGTATGGCGGCTCGGGCATTCCCGTCGACGAGCACATGGAGGCGCTGCATCCCTGCCTCATCTGGATGGATCGCCGCGCGACCGCCGAAGTCGACTGGGTGCGCGACAACGTGGACGTCGCGCGGCTCGAAGCGATTACCGGCAACGGCGTGGACAGCTACTACGGTTTCACGAAGATGCTGTGGCTGCGCGAACATCGGCCGGATGTCTGGGAGAAGACGCGCTATCTGCTGCCGCCCAACGCGTTCGTGATCGAGCGGCTTACGGGCGAGCTTGCCGTCGATCACAGTTCGGCGGGCAATCTCGGCGGCGTGTACGACGTCGGCGCGCGCGCGTGGTCGCATGAAGCACTGAAGATGCTCGGCATTCCCGTTTCGATGATGCCGGAGCGTCTCGTCGAATCGTCGGAGGTGGTCGGCGGGCTCTTGCCGCAGTGGGCCGATACGCTCGGGCTCGCCGCGAACACGCCGGTCGTCGCGGGCGGCGTCGATGCGGCCGTCGCCACCTTCGCCGCGGGCGTCACGCAGGCGGGGCATCACGTCGCGATGATCGGCACGAGCATGTGCTGGGGCTACGTCAACCAGAGCGTCGATGCGCGGCACGGCCTCGTTTCGATGCCGCACGTCTACAACGGCAAGCGCGATCTCTACGTGTTCGGCGGCGCGAGCACGGCGGGCGCGTGCGTCGCCTGGTATCGCGATCAGTTCTGTCAGGCGGAGATCGAAGCCGCGAAAGCGACGCCGCACGGCGACCCGCATCGCCTGCTGGAAGAAGCGGCGTCGAACGTGGCGGCGGGCGCGGACGGCGTCGTGTTCCTGCCGTATCTGATGGGCGAGCGCAGCCCCGTGTGGGACGCCCATGCGAGCGGCACGTTCGTCGGCCTGAACCTGTTTCATACGCGCGCCACGCTGTATCGCGCGGTGCTGGAAGGCGTCGCGTTCGCGCTCAGGCACAACATGGAAGCGGGGCGGCGCGGCGCGCAATCGCTGGACGACCGGCTGATCGTGGTCGGCGGCGCGGCGCATTCGGATCTATGGATGCAGATCATCGCGGACGTGACGGGCTTTCCGGTCCTGTCGATCGAACAGGAAGTGGAAGCCGCGATGGGCGCGGCGCTGCTCGCGGCGCTCGGCGCGGGGCTGATTTCGCGCGAAACGGCGGAGGGCGGCTGGGTCACGCTCGTCGAGCGCGCGCAGCCCGATGCCGCGCGGCAGCGCGTGTACGACGCGCGGTTCGGCGTCTACCTCGATCTCTATCCGGCGCTCAAGGATGCGATGCATCGGCTGCGCGACGCATGACGCCGACGCTTCGGTTCAGGGCGCGCGCATCTGTGTCGGATGCGTGTCGAACACGGGGCCTTGAACGAAGTGGACATCGAATTGTTGAAGCGCGTCGAACTGCGCTTCATCGGACACATTGCAGAAGATGAGCGGAATCTTCAGCCGGTGCGCGTACGCGACGAGATGCTTCACGACCGAATCGCGCAGCGCCGCGCCGGCATCCATCTTGATGAAATCGAGCCGCGCCATTTCCGACACCGCCATGATCTGCCCGGCGTTGGGCAGATTGCCCGCCACCTTGAATCCGTACCGCTGATAGCTCTTGGTCAGATAGCCGACAAACGTCTTGTGCGCGACCGCCGCCGCCGGAAGTTCGATCACCACGCGCGCCGGATTCATGCCGAACTTGCGCAGCACCGACGAAAAGTGCAGCCCGTGATCGTATTTCACGCTCTTCAAAAGCCGCTCGTGGACGCGCAAGAACAGCAAACCCGGCCGTTGCGGGCCGAAGAAATTGAACGCATGCAGCGCGCGCGATAAGCGGTCCAGCGTGACCAGTTCGCTGTCGTCGTCGAATCGCGCGAACGGATCGTGCGGCACGTCGCCTTCGATGAGCGTCAGCGCCTGCAAACCGAGTTCGTCGCCGAAGCGTTGGGCGCTTTCCGCCGACGCGGACAGCGTTTGCGGAAAGCTGTGCGTGCCGACATCGAAGATCGGTTCGTAGGCGCTCGCCACCGTCAATTCGCCGTAGCGCGCGATGGCCTGCCCCGCGTGCTCGCCGCTGCCCAGCACGACATGCGCGCCGAGAAACGGATGTTCGGCGGCGCGGGCGACGAGTTCCGGCAGGGACGGGGAGATCATGGACGTGGATCCGGGTGCGTGCCGACCGTGCTTGTGATTATTCGGATGGTATCAGCGCGCGAGGCGGCGGCTTGCACCAAAGTGCCATATTGATATGCCAGCCGGCTGCGTCGAATCAGGGTATACGAGCTATTTCACTAAACGTAATGCGTTTAACATCTCGTAAATCTTGGTCGAGGAGATTTGACGATGCCCCCGTTCGACACCCACACCGACGCGAGCCGGCACTATCAGTCCGGCTTCGCGAACGACTTCGCCACCGAGGCGCTTCCGGGCGCGCTGCCGCTCGGCCGCAATTCGCCGCAGCGCGCGCCGTACGGCCTCTACGCCGAGCAGCTTTCCGGCACCGCGTTCACCGCGCCGCGCGCGCACAACCGGCGCTCGTGGCTGTATCGCATCCGGCCGGCGGCGGTTCACAAGCCGTTCACGCGCATGACCGGCGAGGCGCTGCGCGCACGGCTCGTCGCGAATTTCGCCGACGTCCCGCCGACGCCGCCCAACCAGTTGCGCTGGGATCCGCTGCCGATGCCCGACGCGCCGACGGATTTCATCGACGGCTGGGTGACGATGGCGGGCAACGGCGCGGCGGAGTCGATGACCGGCTGCGCAATTCACCTGTACGCGGCGAACCGCCCGATGTACGACCGCTTCTTCTATAACGCGGACGGCGAACTGTTGATCGTGCCGCAGCAGGGACGGCTTTCGATTGCGACGGAACTCGGGCGGCTCGATATCGCGCCGTTCGAAATCGCGGTGATTCCGCGCGGCGTGCGCTTCGCCGTGACGCTGCCCGACGGCGAAGCGCGCGGCTATATCTGCGAGAACTTCGGCGCGTTGCTGCAACTGCCGGACCTCGGGCCGATCGGCTCGAACGGGCTCGCGAATCCGCGCGACTTTCTCACGCCGCACGCGGCTTACGAGGACCGCGAAGGCGACTTCGAACTCGTCGCGAAGATGAACGGCGTGCTGTGGCGCGCGGACATCGGCCATTCGCCGCTGGATGTGGTCGCGTGGCACGGCAACTACGCGCCGTACAAGTACGATCTGCGCCACTTCAACACCATCGGCTCGATTAGTTTCGATCATCCCGATCCGTCTATCTTCCTCGTGCTGCAATCGCCGAGCGACACGCCGGGCGTCGATTCGATCGACTTCGTGATCTTTCCGCCGCGCTGGCTCGCCGCCGAGGACACGTTCCGGCCGCCGTGGTTTCATCGCAATGTCGCGAGCGAATTCATGGGCCTCGTGCATGGCGTGTACGACGCGAAGGCGGAAGGCTTCGTGCCCGGCGGCGCGAGCCTGCACAACTGCATGTCGGGTCACGGGCCGGACGCGGATACGTTCGAGAAGGCATCCGCGAGCGATACGTCCAAGCCCGCGAAAGTCGGCGACACGATGGCCTTCATGTTCGAAACGCGCACGCTTATCAAGCCCACGCAGTTCGCGCTCGAAACCGCGCAGTTGCAGGCGCATTACTACGAGTGCTGGCAAGGGCTCACCAGGCACTTCAACCCGGAGCAACGATGAATAATGCGCTGAAGGCGGCGAGCGCGCATTCATAAATCACGCTATGCGGGTGGTGTCAGGGCGAGAGTTATCGCGTTGAGTTTGGCGAGTGCGTGGACAAGATAATTCAGGCGTATCGATGAATGGCAAAAGCGGCTCCATTGCGAGCCGCTTTTGTTTTTCAACTGCTTCGCGCGGTATCGGTGCTTGGCGGCGCTGTTCCATCAATCGAAAACGATCGCCATTTAGTACGCCGATTCGTGCTTGAAAACGCGCGATTCGTAATCAACAATGAAGCAGTCTCACAGCCGGGCGTCAGATCCGGCTGCGCCGTACCGATGTGTGCCGGGCATCAGTCTCTCCAGAAAGTGAACCGCGAACGCGATCGTTATAGATTCGTTCAGTCATGCTTACGAGAACAAGGAACAAGATGAAAACCGACCGCATGGGAAAGGCGCTGATTCTGGCAGTGGCTGTCGTCAATACGACGATAATGCCGGTGAGTGGCATGGCTGGAAATCCCGCGCCGAATCCGTATTTGTCCGCGCCGAAAGGTGCCATGACGCATTTCGATCCAGTTCAGACCGATGCCTTCACGCAAGCGGTTCCTGCTGGAACACGAAACGCATATGGGCCGCTCGGCGTCACGCCGCAAACCTCGAATGGATTCCTGAATTTCGTCACGCTCAAATCGACATCGCCTGATTATGTATGGGCGGTATCGAGCACCGGCGTGTCGTATCTGAAAGTCGCCAACGATGCCGTCACGCAAATGGGCGCAACGCTGGTTTTTCCGGGCGCCATCGTGGTTGCGCAGAATCTGCTGACGGCCGTTCTCACTCAGCCTTTCACGACCGTGCAGCAGGCGCAGGCGGCGCTTCAGTCGCTGGGGCTTCTGACCGGAGGACAGTCTCTCGGCCCGGCTTATAGCCTCGTGGATGCGGACAACGTGCTCTATTCCGGCGCCGTCGACAGTATCGTGGCAGTCGGATTGATTTCGCCCGCGCTCCCTGCATTGGGCGTTCACATACTGCGCTCGATGCCGTCATCCGCTTTCGTCCAGTCGGGCGAGTCGATTACCGGGCTCTCATTGAATTACGACGGCAAACTCGTCGTGCAGGGAACGCGCTCGGTTTCAGTCGTGGATCGCAATTTCAATTCGACACCGCAGACCGTGCGCTTCGGCAGTGACGAGACGATCTCCAATTCACTGGCACTGGACGAAAACAACGGCCTTTACATTGTCAGCGACAAGAAGATGCATAAGGTCGTATGGACCGGCAGCGTCTTGTCGAATCAGGCCGCCGACGGCGCATGGGAATCGCCTTATCCGTCGGGCGACACCTTTCCCACCTTATTCGGTTCGGGTTCCGGTTCGACGCCCACGCTCATGGGATTCGGCAGCGATCCGGACAAACTCGTCGTCATCACGGACGGGCTGAAGCGCATGAATCTGATCGCATTCTGGCGAAATGCAATTCCCTCGGGGTTCACCAGTCGTATTGCGGGCCAAATTCCGGTGACGGCGGGATTGCCGCTCGATACGCAGTACATCCAGTCCGATCAATCCGTCACGGTGGACGGCTATGGCGCGTTCGTCGTGAATAACGTGGGTCAGGCCGGACTGAGAGACACCATCGGAACCATCATTCCCGATGCGCTCGTGCGCGGTCCTGTTCTCGATTCTCCGCTGGGCGTCGAGCGATTCGAATGGAATCCGCTCACGCATGGCTGGACTTCGGTCTGGTCGCGCGGCGATATTTCGTCCAATACGATGGTTCCGGGGAAGAGCATCGCATCCAATACGGTTTTTGTCAGCGGCTATTACCGAACCAATAATAGCGGATGGGAAATCACCGGACTCGACTGGAATACTGGACAGACGGTGCATCGCACGATTCTGGGACCGAGCACTTACGGCAACGGAATGTACGCGCCCATTGAATTCCTGCCGGACGGAAATTTGTTCTTCAACGGCGTTCTCGGCTTTATTCGTGTTCAATTGCCGAGCGGGCTGGTTTATCCGGCTGGATTGCCTCTCTGAGTTTCCGGGGGCGCGCACCGCGCCCTGGTTTCGCAGATCAACCGGCGCGAGAGGACGTCTCGCATCAACCGCCCGCCGTGAGCTTCAGGCGGCCTGCCCGATGGCGAGACGGCGCGCGCGCTTGTCGAGCGTCGCGGACAGGAGCGTCAGCCCGAACGCGCCGCACGCCATCGCGACGCCGACCCACGGCAGCGCGGTCATCGGCGCGCCGGCGCTGATCGCGCAACCGCCGAGCCAGGCGCCTGTCGCGTTGCCGAGATTGAAAGCGCCCTGATTGAGCGTCGAGGCGAGATTCGGCGCATCGCTCGCGCGGTTCACGATCAGGATCTGCAACGGCGGCACGATGGCGAACGCGAGCACGCCCCACAGGAAGATGGTGATCATCGCGGCGATCGGCTCGTGCATCGTCGCGGCGAAGATGGTGAGAATAACGACGATCGACGCGAGAAACGACAGCAGCGAGCGCAAGAGCTTCCAGTCGGCGAGCTTGCCGCCGAGCGTGCTGCCGACCGTCAGCCCGAGGCCGAACAGCAGCAGCACGTACGTGACCGCGTGCGGCGAAACGCCCGTCACGTCTTCGAGAATCGGCGTGATATACGTGAACACCGAAAAGAGACTCGCCGACGCCAGCACGCTGATGCCGAGCACCATCAGCACTTGCGGGTTCTTGAGCACGTCGAATTCGCGCAGGATGCTGGTCTCGCGCATCTCGATGTGCTTCGGCAGGCACACGGCGAGCGCGCCCGCCGCCGCAATGCCGATCAGCGTCACGACCCAGAAGGTCGCGCGCCAACCCGCTGCCTGGCCGAGCGCGGTGCCGAGCGGCACGCCGAGCACGTTGGCGAGCGTGAGGCCGGTGAACATCAGCGCGATGGCTTGCGCGCGGCGGTTCGGCGCGACGAGGTCCGCCGCCACCACCGAGCCGATGCCGAAGAACGCCCCGTGACAGAACGCCGTGACGATGCGCGCGGCCATCAGCACCCAGTAATTCGGCGCGAGCGCGCACAGCAGGTTGCCGACGATGAACACGCCGATCAGGCCCATCAGCGCCTTCTTGCGCGGCATCTTCGCGGTGACGATGGCGAGAATCGGCGCGCCGATGGTGACGCCGAGCGCATAGCCCGAGACGAGCATGCCGGCGGCGGGAATCGACACGGCGAGATCGCGGGCGACGTTGGGCAAGAGGCCCATGATGACGAATTCGGTCGTGCCGATGCCGAACGCGGCAATTGCAAGAGCGAGGAGAGGCAAGGGCATGGCGGAAGGCGGGAAGGATGGGCGCGTCGGCCTGAATGACGACGCAAGGAAGCCTCGGATTCTACCGAAAGGTGATTTTTGGTGCTGGTAGAAACCCTGAGATTCGCGTGGCTCGACAATGCCGGATCATGAGCAGTTCTTCGTACGATTCGCCCGCGCGGCGCACGGATTTCGCGCAGTCGGAGGGCGCAGCGTCGCATGCGTTTCACGTTTTCACCCACGTCGCGCGAATCGTTGCGCGGCGCAAGTGTTGGAAAAACACAGCAATCACTGAACGAACATGTCGCCATTGAAAACCTGTCTGCGCGCGGCCATCGCCTGCGCGGTACTGCTTGCCACGCACGCGCACGCCCAGAGCGATGCCGCCGGTCCCGTCGCGACGCACGCGGGCACCGTCTATTTCCTGCGCGACGAATCCGGTTTCGCCGCGATGCTCGGCACGCAGGCGTTCGACCGTTTCGACGCCCGCCGTCTCGCCCATTTCGACGAAGCGGGCGAAAGCGGCACGATCACGCGCACGCTGATGCAGACCGACACCGGCCCGGTGCTCTACGACTTTCGGCGCAATCCGCCGCTCGTGCAGCGCGCGGGCAAGCGCATGACGGTGCAGCGCGTGTTCTGGCAAGGCGATGAAGTGGTCATGCAGACCACGGCGGGCCGGTACAAGCTGGAGCGCGGCGCGCTCACGAAGCTTCAGTCATCGACGAAGACGTATCACTGAGCGCGACGCTCACACGCGCACGCCGAACACGCGCTCGCCCGCCACCACGTACACGGCTTCGTTCGCGCGGCGCACGGCGTCGTTCACTTCGAAGCCGCCCGTGAACGCGCCGAACGCGGGCAGCACGCCCGCGCGCCGGCCGAAGCGAAAGCACGGCAGCCGCACGCTGTCGATGCGCGTCGCGAGCCGATACACCGGGTGCTCGTGGCCGGCGAGCGCGTAGCCGTCGTCCACGCTTTGCGGATGGTGACAGAGCGCCCACGGCCCGAGCCGATACGGCTCCTTCACCAGCTCGACGCCGAAGCGCGACGGCAGCGCGCCCGCATGCCGGTCGTGATTGCCTTCGACGAGCACGAGCCGCAACGCGCGATGCTTCGCGCGCCAGGCGTCGAGCGCGGCGAGCGTTTCATCGGCGTGGGATTCGCGCGCGTGCAGCAGGTCGCCCAGAAAGACGATCGACTCCGGCCGATGCGTCGCGATCAGCGCATCGAGCCGTGCGAGATTGTCGGCCGTGGCGCCTGCCGGCACCGGAATGCCGCGCGCGCGGAACACGGCGTCCTTGCCGAAATGCGCGTCCGCGATGAACAGGCTCTTTTCGAGCGGATCGAACGCGGCGCGCTCGGCGGAGAGCACGAGCGCGTGGCCGTTCACATCGATGGTCAGGGCTTCGATTGGCATTGGGGCATATCGGCAGTACCTCGGAGACCGGATTCTCGTGCAAGATGCGAGCCGCGCAAACTTACTTCCCGCGTCACCTGAAGTACGTTCACCATGCATATCGAAGCCAGAACAATAGCGCAAGCGCCAGGAGACATTTGATCACGACGACTTTGCGGACAACGCCAACGACGACTTTGCTCGATACCTTTGACGACTGCTTCTTCCGTTTCATTCGCAACCTGCGCCTCCTATTCCAAACCGTCCAGGACCTTCCCAGAACGGTCCACGCAGCATAGCCGTGATATGTCACTTTGGAGCGGATTACGTCTAACTTTCGGATTAATCAATTGCCGTTTTCACGAGACCGCTTCTGAAGCGCTTCGAAGCGTTCCATAAAGCGGTTACGGCGCAGGGAAGTGCAATAACAGCGTGCCTGTTGTCAGCATGGCAATGAAAAAGGAGCTCACGAACGGAGCTCCTTTTGGTCTCCGCTACGCGGAGGATTTCTCGCGGTCAAACATCCAACCCGTCGAGGACCGGTCTATCTCCGCAATCGCAGAGTAACCGTGCAACCAGGCAGCGCAAGTCGAGCTTGTCGCGCCTGCCGCAAGCTATCAAAAATTGCGTAAGAGTGCAAACTTTCAGCTCCGAACTGCATCAGGCTCAGACCGAGCAAACGGGCGTCGATCGTCAGTGCCTGACTGCCCAACCACTCCTACGCCTGCGCCGCCTTCTCCAGCTCCGCCAGCATCCGCTCCACGCGATCCGCGAGCTTTTCCGTGCTCACCTTCTCCCGCAGCCGCCCGACGATCAGCGGGAACGCGAACGGCGTCGGCTTCTTCGGATGCGTGAGCGCGAGGCGGCTCTCGCTCATCCGCACGAGCGCGCTGCGCAGGCGGCCGAGTTCCAGTTCCTGAAGCATCACTTCCTGATCCGCCTGCGTGAGCAGCAAGTTGCCGCTGTCGTGCTTGCGGAACACCTCGTAGAACAGCCCGCTCGACGCCTGCAACTGCCGCGCGCTTTTCTGCTGCCCCGGATGTCCCTGATAGATCAGCCCCGACACCCGCGCGATCTCGCGAAAGCGCCGGGCCGACAGTTCGGATGCGTTCAGGCTCGCAAGAATGTCGTGCTCCAGATGCTCGGGCGAAAAGAGCCCTTCCGCGATGAGCGTTTCCCAGTCGAACGGACGCGCCGAGAGCAGCTCGAAGCCGTAGTCGTTCATCGAAATGGAAAACGTGCTCGGTTGATCGCGCGCCACGCGCCAGCCGATCAGCGATCCCAGTCCGATATGCGCCATGCGCCCCGCGAACGGATAGCAGAAGAAGTGATGCCCTTCGCGCGAGCGCACCGTCTCCACGACCAGCACGCCCGGCCCCGGCAGCGCGGACCACTTCGCCTGCAAGTCGAGCAGCGGCTTGACGGCCTGCATCTCCGGCTCGTCGTAGATGCCGTCGTTGGCGCGGGCGAGCATCACGAGCGCGGCTTCCGCCAGTTCCGACGACAGCGGCATCTTGCTGCCCGCCCATTGCGGCATCGCGCCGCGAGAAGAGGTCGCGCGCTTCACGTAGGCGGTCATGTCGCGCACGCGCACGAGTTCCAGCGCGCGTCCGCCGAAGGTGAAGACATCGCCGGGCTTCAGGCGCGAGATGAACGATTCTTCCATCGCGCCGATGCGTCCGCCCGTCATATACGCGACGTTGATCGTGGCGTTCGCGACGATGGTGCCGACATTGTTCCGATGCCGCCGCACGAGGTCTTCGCGCGGCACGCGATACACGCCGTCATCGCCCGGAACGACGCGGTGATAGTCCGGATACGCCGAAAGCGACGCGCCGCCGCGCTCGACGAACGCGAGCGCCCAGTCGAATTCCGCCTGCGTGAGATCGCGGTACGCGTAGGCGGTCCGCACTTCGTCGAACATCTCGGCGGCCTCGAATCCGCCGCCGATCGCGACCGTGACGAGATGCTGCACGAGCACGTCGAGCGGCTTGAGCGGCATGTCGCGCCCTTCGATGCGATGCTCGCCGATCGCCCAGCGCGCCGCCGCCGCCTCGACGAGTTCGAGCGCGTGCGTCGGCACGATCGTCACGCGCGAGACGCGGCCCGGCGCGTGCCCGGAGCGCCCGGCGCGCTGCATCAGCCGCGCGACGCCTTTGGGCGAGCCGATCTGAAATACGCGATCCACCGGCAGGAAATCGACGCCGAGATCGAGACTCGACGTGCACACGACCGCCTTCAGTTGTCCGTTTTTGAGGCCGAGTTCGACCCAATCGCGGACTTCCTTGTCGAGTGAGCCGTGATGCAGCGCGATGAGCCCGGCCCAGTCCGGCCGCAGATCGAGCAGCGCGCGATACCAGATTTCCGACTGCGAGCGCGTGTTGGTGAAGACGAGCGAGCTTTGCGCATGCTCGATTTCATCGGCGACCGGCCCAACCTGCCGCACGCCGAGATGCCCGCCCCACGGAAAGCGTTCGATGGTCTCGGGAATCAGCGTATCGACGACGAGCGTTTTTGGCTGCGCGCCTTGCACGACCACGCGCGGCGTATTCACGGGATGCAGCAGCGCGTCGTGCGCGAGCGCGAGATTGCCGAGCGTCGCGGACAAGCCCCAGATTTGCAGATCGGAACGCCAGTGCGCGAGGCGCGCGAGCGCCAGTTGCGTCTGCGTGCCGCGCTTGTTGCCGAGCAGTTCGTGCCATTCGTCGATCACGACGAGCCGCACGTGCGCGAGTTCTTCGCGGGCATTGGCGCGGGTGAGCATGAGCGTGAGGCTTTCGGGCGTCGTGACGAGCGCGGACGGCATGCGGCGGTTCTGCCGCGCGCGTTCCGTCGATGACGTGTCGCCCGTGCGTAGCCCGACGGTCCACGGCACCGAGAGCGCGCTGACGGCCGTTTGCAGCGCGCGGGCGGTGTCGGCGGCGAGCGCGCGCATCGGCGTGATCCAGAGCACGGTGAGCGGGGCGGGGAGCGGTGCTTTGGTTATGTCGGCGGCTTCGCTGTCAGCCGATTGAGTCGCTTGCGGGTTCGATTCGTCGTGAGCCGCGGTGTTCGCGCGGCGCTTGCGGCTGGCCTTCGGCTTTTGTTTCGGCTGCGGCGGGCTTGCGTAGGCCGCGAGCGCGCCGAGCCAGATCGCCCACGTCTTGCCCGCGCCGGTGGTCGCATGCAGCAGGCCGCTCGCGCCGCGTTCGACCTCGCGCCACACTTCGCGCTGAAACGGAAATGGCTGCCAGCCGCGCGCATCGAACCAGCGGGCGATGCGTTCGTCCATCGGTTTCGCGGCTTCTGTTGCGTCGTACACGAAGGGCGCGGGCCGGAAGAGGTCGGCGGCGGCGTCGAGTTTCGCTTGCGCGGCCTGCGTGCGCGGAACGCGGCGCGGACGCGGGGCGCGGCGTTTCGCGCGGGCGGCGGGTTCGGGCGGCTGTTCGTCGTCGTGCTGAAGCTCGCTTTCGTCTTCGCGGTTCATGCGGCCGCCTCGCTCGGGTATTCGGAGCGTGCGCGAGCGCGGATGCTGCTGCGAATGCGGAAGCCGGCGCGAATTGGAAAGCCGCCGCCCATGCGGAAGCTGCTGCGAATGCGACAGCCGCCGCGAATCGAAAAGCCGCTGGCAATGCGAAAACCGCCGCGAGTGCGACAGCCGCTGCGAATGCGGAGGCCGCTGCGAATGCGGAAGCCGCTGCGAATGCGAAAGCCCCCGCCAATGCGACAGCCGCCGCCCATGCGGAACCTGCTGCGAATGCGACAGCCGCCGCGAATCGAAAAGCCGCTGGCAATGCGAAAACCGCCGCGAGTGCGAAAGCCGCCGCGAACGCGGAAGGCACTGCGAACGCGGAAGCCGCCGCGAACGCGGAAGCCGCTGTGAATGCGACAGCCTGCGGGAATTGGAAAGCCGCTGGCAATGCGAAAGCCGCTGGCAATGCGAAAACCGCCGCGAACGCGAAAACCGCCGCGAACGCGAAAACCGCCGCGAACGCGAAAACCGCCGCGAATCAGAACGCCGCCGCCCGACGCCCTCGCGCGGCACGAGCTTCCGCGCTTCGCCGAGCCGTCGCATGAACTGCGCGCCTTCATGCCATCGCCTCGTTCAAAAACCCTTTGAGCATGTCGAGCGTGTCGGCGTCGTCGATGCTCTTGTCCGTGCGCCAGCGCAACATGCGCGGAAACCGCACCGCGATGCCCGACTTGTGTCGCGGGCTCGCCTGAATGCCCTCGAAGCCGATCTCGAACACGAGCGTCGGCGTGAGACTGCGCACCGGCCCGAACTTTTCGATGGTCGTCTTGCGCACGATTGCATCGACCTGACGCATTTCCTCGTCGGTCAGGCCCGAGTAGGCTTTCGCGAACGGCACAAGCGTGCGCACGCCGTCCGCTTCGTCCCAGACCGCGAACGTGAAATCGGTGTAGAGGCTCGCGCGCCGTCCGTGACCGGGCTGCGCGTAAAGCAGCACGGCATCGACGGAATACGGGTCGATCTTCCACTTCCACCACGTTCCCGACGCCTTCGTGCGGCCAACGCCGTACATCGACGCGCGCTCCTTCAGCATCAACCCTTCGACGCCGCGCGCCCGGCTCTCGTCGCGCAACGTGGCGAGCGTCTCCCAGTCCGCGGCTTCGACGACCGGCGACACGCGCAGCAGATCGACCGCAAGCGTCGAAGACAGCGTGTGCGCGAGCGCATCCAGCTTCGCGCGGCGCGCGTCGAGCGGTTTGGTGCGCAGGTCGCGCCCGTCGGCTTCGAGCAGATCGTAGGCGAGCAGCGCGGCGGGAGAATCGGCGAGCACTTTCTTCGTGAGCGATTTGCGCGTGATGCGCGGCTGAAGGCGCGCGAACGGCAACGGCATGGCCGCGCCCGGCTCCCACGCGAGAATCTCGCCGTCGATCACGGTGCCGTCCGGCAGCGCCGCGCCGAGCGACGCGAGTTCGGGAAAACGTTCGGTGAGCAGATCCTCGCCGCGCGACCAGATCCACACGCGGCCGCTGCGCTTCACGAGCTGCGCGCGGATGCCATCCCACTTCCATTCCGCGATCCAGTCGGCGGGCGTGCCGAGCGTCGCCGGGTCGGCCTGCAACGGATGCGCGAGAAAGAACGGATACGGCAGGCCGAGATCGCTTTCGTGCGGCGTGTCGATGTCATCGCCTTCCGCTGCCGGCGCGATCAGCCGAAGATAGCGCGCGGCGCTCGGCGCTTGCCGCGAATCGGTCCAGCCGACCATGCGTTGCGCGATGCGCTTGTGATCGACGCCCGCCACCTGCGCGAGCGCGCGCACGACGAGCTGCCGCGCCACGCCCACGCGGAATCCGCCGCCAATCAGCTTCGTCAGCAGAAACCGCTCGCTCCAGTTGAGTTCGTCCCAATAGCCGAGCATCCGCTCGCGCAACTCGGCGGGATTCGCGCCGCGCAGCGTCAGCACGCGATCCTCGATCCATTGCGCGAGCCCCAGCTCCGACTCGCGCTGCGGCGGCGGCAGCACATGCGCGATGGTTTCCGCGAGATCGCCGACCGCCTGATACGACTCCTCGAAGAGCCATTCCGGCAAGCCCGCGCGCTCGCGGGCGAATTCGATCAGCAGACGCGTCGGCACCGACTGGCGCGGCTTGCCGCCCGCGAGAAAATACGAGGCCCACGCCGCGTCTTCCGGCTCCGCGCCGGAGAAATACGCGATGAGCGCCTCGAGCTTTTCGTTGGTCGATGTCGTCGCGTCGAGCGCGGCATAGAGCGTCGCGAAGCGTCTCATTGCGACGGCGTCTCCGTCGTGGTGCCGGTGGGCATGTCGGCTTCGATCGCGTCGTCGCCGTACTCGGTCTTGAACGCGCCCGCGTCGAGCCCTTGCTCGCACAGCCAGCGCACCATCGGCTCGATCTGCCCGTGCGTGACGATCACGCGTTCCGCGCCCGTTGCGCCGATGGCCGAGTGCAGGCCGGGCCAGTCGGCGTGATCCGACAGCACGAAGCCGCGATCCACGCCCTTGCGCCGCCGCGTGCCGCGCAGACGCATCCAGCCGGAGGCAAAGGCGTCGCTGTAATCGCCGAAGCGGCGCATCCACGTGCTGCCCTGCGCGGACGGCGGCGCGACGATCAGCGCGCCCTGAAACGCCGCCTTGTCGCGCGCGGCGATCTCGCTCACAAGCCGCGTGTCCGGCAGCGCAACGCCCGATTCACGGTACGCGCGATTGAGCGGCTCCACCGCGCCGTGGCAGAAGATCGGGCCGATGCCCGCGTCGATGCCCGCGAGCAGACGCTGCGCCTTGCCGAACGAATAGCAGAAGAGCACCGAGGCGCGTCCTTGCGCCGCGTTGTGCCGCCACCATGAATCGATGCCTTCGAATACCGCGCGCGACGGTTCCCATCGGTAGATCGGCAGGCCGAAGGTCGATTCGGTGATGAACGTATCGCAGCGGACCGGCTCGAAAGGCGCGCAGGTCGGATCGGGCTCGACCTTGTAATCGCCGGATGCGACCCACACGCGCCCGCGATGCTCGACGCGCACTTGCGCCGAGCCGAGCACATGCCCCGCCGGATGCAGCGATACCTGCACGCCATTGACCTCGATGCGCTCGCCGTAAGCGAGCCCTTGCACGTCGATGCCCGGCAGCCGCGACAGCAGCACGCCGCGTCCCGCTTCGGCCGTCAGATAACGCGCATGACCTAAGCGCGCGTGATCGGCATGGGCGTGCGTGATGACCGCGCGCTCGACGGGCCGCCACGGATCGATATAAAAGTTGCCAGGCCCACAGTAGAGGCCCTCGGGACGCGCGACGATGAGATCGGCGAAATGGTTCACGGGCTTTGCGTCGTGCTCCTGAAAAGTGTCTTGCAGGCAACAAAGCACGTCACATGCCCGTCATTGCGCTTTCACGAAGAGCCACTACGGTGTAAAAGGTTTGTTCAGCATCGTCTTATTTCTTCTGAGATCGAAGGAGCCGGTTCGAGCCGCGAGGCCCGCTGCAGTGCCCTGTCTCACGTGATTCTCGCTGGTGTTCTGGAATGAAGCCGAACATGGACACGATGGTTGCGCCGACTGCCGCAGAAGCAGTCTGGATCGTCAGGCTCAGGAGCCACCCGCAGTACGACTTCGTGCGTCTGAAGCGGGTGTTCACCGAGCCCGGCTCGCGCCATCAGGTCGTGCTGGTCGATGTCAGGCGGCTCCTGCAATGCGCGGACCGCGACGACACCGACTACGTTCTCAAAGCCGTCGATGACTGGCACGCCGGCAAGGTGCGCGGCATCCGCGAATTTCTCGATCCGGATAACCCGCGCGTGCCTGAAATGCCCTACGTGACCATCAGCGTGCGGCGCGGCGAGGGCTTGCTCGGGCTGATCGGCGTGCATCGCGAGGGCGTCGTCGCGTTTCGTAACGGCCAGCATCGCGCGCGGTACCTGGCGCACGCCGGCGCGCTCTGCATGCCGGTGGAAGTGCACGAGCGCGAGGCCGATCTGCTGCGCGCCATGTGCGCCGCGCCGGGCGATCCGGTCGCGGAGTACGGCGAAGTCTGATGCCTTGACAAACTGCTCGTGAAGCGTCAGGCAGCCGGCGCGTCGACCAGATTGCGCGGCGTGCCTTCGGACCACGCCTTGACGTTGCCGAGCGTCGTCGTCGCGATTTCGACGAGCGCCTCGCGCGTGAAGAACGCCTGATGCGCGGTGATGATGACGTTCGGAAAGGTCAGAAGCCGCGCGAGCACGTCGTCTTGCAACAGGCGGTCCGAATGGTCCTCGAAGAAGAGGCCGCCTTCCTCCTCGTACACGTCGAGCCCGAGATGCCCGAGCTGGCCGCTCTTGAGCGCGCCGATCAGCGCGTTGCTTTCGACCAGTCCGCCGCGCCCGGTGTTGATGAGCATGGCGCCCGGCTTCATGCTGGCGAGCGCGCGTTCGTCGATCAGGTGATAGGTGGACGGCAGAAGCGGGCAGTGCAGCGACACGATGTCCGAATTCGCGAGCAGTTCGTCCAGTTGAACATAGCGCGCGCCGCGTTCGAGCAGGTCTTGCGCGGGCGGGCCGGGATCGTACGCGAGCAGGCGCATGCCGAAGCCCGCCATGATGCTGCCGAACACGCGCCCGATGATGCCCGTGCCGATCACCCCGACCGTCTTGCCGTGCAGATCGAAGCCGAGCAGGCCGCTGAGCGAGAAATCTCCGTCGCGCGTGCGGGCGACCGCGCGGTGCAGCCGCCGATTGAGCGTGAGGATCATGCCGACGGCGTGTTCCGCGACCGCATGCGGCGAATACGCGGGCACGCGCGTCACCGCGATGCCGAGGCGCTTCGCCGCGTTCAGATCGACGTGATTGAACCCCGCTGAGCGCAAGGCGAGGAGCCGCGTGCCGCCCGCGTGAAGCTTTTCGAGCACGGCTTCGTCCACGCTGTCGTTCACGAACGGGCACACGGCCGTGTAGCCCTGCGCGAGGACGGCCGTCTGCGCGTCCAGATGCGCTTCCTGAAAGTCCAGTTCGATGCCGAAGGCTTCGTTGGCTTGCCGGAACGTGTCGGCGTCGTACTGACGCGCGCTGAAAAGAATGAGGCGGTGGGCGTCTGAGCGACTGTCTGTATTTGCCATGTCGGGCCGGCTGCGTTCAGGTTGAGGGAACGCGTGCCGGCGCGAAGCCGGCAGTGCGCGTCAGTGCGTTGTGGGGCTGCCCGAGGTCAGGCCAACGTTTGCGCCCGAGGTCTGAAAAGCGGCCGGAGTCTGCCGATAGATGTCGTCGGGCCTGTTGTTTCCGCCGTTCACTTCCTTGGTCAGTCTTTCCAGCGCGTAGTCGATGAAAAAGCGCGTCTTCGCGGGCAGATACTGCCGCCCCGGATAGACGATCGACAGCTTCATTTCCGGGTCGTCGACCGAATAGTCGGGCAAGAGCCGCACGAGCGTGCCGTCCTTGATGTCGCCGGCGACGATGCCTTCCGGCAGGATCGAGAAGCCCATGTTGCGCAGCGAGGCGAGACGGACCATCAACGCGCTGTTGACTGAGTAGACCGCCGAGAGCGTCACCTGTTCCGACGAACCGAGCTGGTGCCGGAAGTGCCACGACGAACTGCGGATTTCGTTCGGCAACGCCACGCACGGCATGCCTTGCAGGTCGGCCGGCGAGGCGGGCATGCCGTGTTCCGCCACGAACGCAGGTGTGGCGACCGGAATGAGCGCGCTCACGCCGATGGGCCGCTCGACGAGCGCCGTGCTCGACACCATGAAGGCGGCGACGATGCCGACGTCGTAACCGTCCTCGACAAGATCGACGTGCCGTTCGGCGAGCGTGAGCCGCACGTGAACTTTCGGATAAAGCTGGCGGAAGCCGTCGATGAGCGGAGTCAGGGTCAGCAGCGAAAGCGCGCTGGATGCAACGACGCGCAGTGTTCCGCTCGGCTCGCCTTCGGTATGCGTAACGGCCGTTTCAAGATGATCCAATTCTTCCAGCAATGCGCGGCAGCCTTCGAGATAACGCGTGCCGGCTTCGGTCAAAGACAGGTTGCGAGTAGTACGGTTAATCAGGCGAGTTCTAAGATGCGCTTCAAGCATCGCAATTGCGCGAGTGACGAGCGCGTTGGAAACGTCGAGTTGCTGAGCGGCACGTCTGAAACTCTCCGTGTCCGCGACTCTGACGAAGACGCGCATAGCATGAATCTGGTTCATCTGAATGCCCCCTCTCTGTTGTGCCACGTTGACGTGGGCTGACTTAAACCCCGTGCTGCGTACTTACCTTTCTTGAGGTAGCACTACTGCATAATATTGACAGAATGAAGAAACTGCAATATCAGAATAACTAATTCGTCAGGCGAAGGAAATAGTTTCCGATAGAAACGAACCGCTGTTCGGGCCATGCGGAACAGGATTTTATTCTCAAGAATGTGATGTTTGTATCAAAAACTACCGAAGTGCTGGCGGAACGATTGTCAATTCCACCCATTCCAATGCGGGAAAACGATAAGCCGATTTTTTTATAGGGATACGCTTAATTAATCACGATTTTGAGCGTCGCCTGGTCTACTAATAAAGATAAATTCATCGGCAACGGACGAGGAAAGCTTTTATTAATCGAAGTGCAGGCGAGTCAGTTTCGCGCCATTTTCGAAGCGATATTAAGCGTTTCACAATTTGCGCGGCAGAGCGCGACATTCGCAATGCCGAAAGGATGAACGAAGTCATGTTATGGCATCTGCTCGCGACACAGCCCGAGATTGCGCTTTTCGCCAGCCTGGCTATAGGGTTCTTTATCGGTTCGTTCAAGGTGGGTCCCGTACAGCTCGGCGGCGTCTGCGGTACGCTGATCGTCGCGCTGATTCTGGGACAGAGCGGCGCGCGTATATCGCCGGACCTGAAGAACATCGCCTTCGCACTATTCATTTTCGCGCTTGGCTTTACGGGCGGTCCGCAGTTTTTCGCGAACATCGGGCGCGGCTGGCGGTACGGCGCGCTTTCGCTTGTCGAGGTCATTGTCGTGGTCGCGCTCGTGCTCGGCATCGCAGCGATGCTCAAGCTCGATCCGGGCACGGCGGCCGGATTGCTCGCGGGCGGCGCGACGGAATCCGCGGTCATCGGCACGGCGTCGGAGGCCGTTGCGCGGCTCGGCTTGCCGGCGGCCGAGATTGCGCGCCTGCAGGCCAACATCGTCACCGCGTACAGCGTCAGCTATCTGTTCGGGCTCGTCACGATCGTGCTTTTCGCGAGCCAGTTCGCGCCGCTCATCCTGCGCGTGAATCTGCGCGATGAAGCCGAGCGCGTCTGGCGCAAGCTCGGCGGCGACGGCGCGCTCGCCGAAGGGCAGACGCCCGCCATCATGCCGCTCGCCGGCCGCGAGCTGAAGGTGACGGCTGCGGCGGGCATCAGCATCGGTGATCTGGAGAACCGTTTCGGGCACAACATCAGCGTGCAGCGCGTGATGCGCGACCGCTCTGTCATCAAGGGCCAGCCGTCGGTGACGCTGAAGGCGGGGGATCGCATCGTGGTCGCGGGGCGGCGCGAGGCGCTCGTCGAGGCGATTCCCTGGATCGGCGAGGAAGTGTTCAACGGCGGCGGCGCCGATTACTTCGTCGAGAAGGTCGATGTGATGCTCACCAATCGCGCGCTCCACGGCCTCACGCTCGCGCAGGCGCGCGCCCGCGCGAATCCGGCCGAAGGGCGCGGCGTGTTCGTCGCCGCCGTGACGCGCCTCGACAGCACGGTGCCCGCGCTGCCCGGCACGCAGGTGCAGCGCGGCGACGTGCTCACGCTCGTCGGCAACAAAGAGGACGTGGCGCGCGGCGCGGCGAAGCTCGGCTATATCATCCGCGCGACGCAGAAGACGGACTTCGTGTTTCTCGGGCTCGGCGTGCTCGTCGGCATCGGCGTCGGGCGGCTGTCGGCGCACGTCGGCGGCATCGATCTTTCGCTCGGCACGGGCGGCGGCTGTCTGCTGGCGGGGCTCGTGTTCGGCTGGATCCGCTCGCGCTATCCGCTGATCGGTTCGCTGCCGTCGGCGGCGGCGCAAATCCTCAAAGACTTCGGGCTCTGCACGTTCATCGCGGCGGTCGGGCTGTCGGCGGGCGCGGACGCGCTGCGGCTCGTCCGCGAATTCGGCATCGCGCTGCCGTTGGCGGGCATCGCCATCACGCTCGTGCCGGCGATCGCGTCGCTCATCGTCGGGCGCACGCTGCTCAAGCTCGACGTGCCGATGCTGCTCGGCGCGATCGCCGGCCAGCAGTGCAGCACGCCGGCCATCAGCGCGCTTGTCGGCGTGACGGGAAACGCGACGCCCGTCATCGGCTACACCATCACCTACGCCATGTCCAACGTGCTGCTGCCGCTGCTCGGGCCGCTCGTCGTCGGACTGGTGAGCAAGCTCGGCTAGATCGACGGCCATCGGGGGATCAATGGACTGGCTCCACGCGATATTCGTGAAGTCGCCGGAAACGGCGCTGTTCCTGTCGCTCGCGGCGGGCTATCTGATCGGCCAGATCAACTTTGGCAAGTTCCAGTTGGGCGGCGTCGGCGGCTCGCTGATCGCGGCGGTCGTCGTGAGCCAGGTCGGCGTGCAGATCGACAACGGCGTGAAGTCCGTGATGTTCGCCGTGTTCATCTACGCGGTCGGCTACGACTCCGGGCCGCAGTTCTTCAGCTCGCTGAACCGGCGAACGCTGCGCGAAATCGCGATGGCCGTCTTTCTCGCGGTGACGGCGCTCGTCACGGTGATCGTCTGCGCGAAGGTTTTCGGCCTGAACAAGGGACTCGCGGCGGGACTCGCGGGCGGCGCGCTCACGCAGTCCGCGATCATCGGCACGGCGGGCGACGCCATCGCGCGGCTCGGCTTGCCCGCCGCCGAAACGAAGGCGCTGCAGGCGGACGTGGCGATTGCCTACGCCGTGACATACGTGTTCGGCTCGCTCGGCGCGATCATCGTGTGCGTGAACATCCTGCCGAAGTTCATGCGGCAGAGCCTGAAGGACGCGTCCATCGAGGCGGAGAAGTCGCTTTCGGGCGATGCCGGTCCCGCGCCGGGGCAGGTGTCCGCGTTGCCGCCGCTCGTTGGCCGCGCGTATCGCGTCACGGCGGCGGGCGCGGCGGGGCGCACGGTCGCGCAGATCGAGATGGCGGAACAGGACCTGATCACCGTCGAGCGCGTGCGGCGCGCGGGCCACGCGCTCGAGCCGCGTCCCGACGTGATGCTCGAAGCGGGCGATATCGCGCTCGTCGTCGGGCGGCGCGAGGTAATGGCCGGCGCGGCGTCGCAACTCGGCGAGGAAGTCGGGGACGGCGACGGCATCAGCATCGTGATGCAGAAGCGCCAGGGCGTGTTCGCGAAGCGCGGCATGAATCACACGACGATCGCGGCGGTGCGCGCGACGGTCGACCGCGACATGCGCCACGGCGTCTTTCTGCAGGCGATTTCGCGCGCCGGCATGCCGCTGCCGGTGCTGCCCGAAACGCGGCTCGAACACGGCGACGTGCTCACGTTCTACGGCTCGCCGCAGGACACGAGGCGCGCCGTCGATGCCGCCGGCTACGAGCTGCCGTACAGCAACAAGACCGACTTCATCTATATGGGCGTGGGCATCGTGATCGGGCTTTTGATCGGGCTCGTCGTCGTGCGCGTGGGCGGCATTCCGATCACGCTCGGCTCGGGCGGCGGCTGCCTGCTCGCGGGCCTCGTGTTCGGGTGGATGCGCGGCAAGCACCCGATGTACGGCGTGATGCCGCCCGCCGCGTCGCAATTGCTGAAGGACTTCGGGCTCGCGGCGTTCGTCGCGGTCGTCGGGCTGAACTCCGGCTTGCAGGCGGTCGTCACGGTGAAGCAGAGCGGCCTCACGATTTTTCTGCTCGGCGTCTTCGTCACGCTGTTTCCGCTCTTGCTGACGATGCTCTTTGGCCGCTACGTGCTGCGCTACGACAACGCGGCGGTGTTCGCGGGCGCGCTTTCCGGTTCGCGCAGCGCGAATCCGGCGTTCGGCGGCGTGCTCGACAAGGCGGAAAGTTCGGTGCCGACGGCCGCGTTCGCGGTGACGTATGCGCTCGCGAACGTGCTGCTGACGCTGCTCGGGCCGCTCGTCGTCGGTTTCGTGTAGCGGCTCGGGCGTGCTCCTTGCGGCATGATCGACGGGCGAACAAGGAGGCTTTTCATGGCGAATACCTTACCCGTCGTCACGCTGCCCGACGGCGAAGCGATTCCGAAGCTCGGCCAGGGCACCTGGGAAATGGGCGAGCGCCCGGACGCGCGCAAGGCGGAAATTGCGGCGCTGCGTGAAGGCGTCGAGCTGGGAATGACGCTCATCGACACCGCCGAGATGTACGGCGACGGCGAAAGCGAGAAGCTCATCGCCGAGGCGCTGTCGGATGTGCGCGACGACGTGTTCATCGTGAGCAAGGTGTATCCGTACAACGGCAGCGAGCGCGGCGTGCAGGCGGCGTGCGAGCGCAGTCTGAAGCGCCTGAAAACCGATCGCATCGACTTGTACCTGCTGCACTGGCGCGGCGGCGAGGATTTGCCGGGCGTGGTCGCGGGCTTCGGGAAGCTCAGGCGCGACGGCAAGATTCGCCACTGGGGCGTGAGCAATTTCGATACGGACGACATGGAGGAGCTTTTCTCGCTCGACGGCGGCGATGCCTGCGCGACGGATCAGATTCTCTATAACGTCGCGCGGCGCGGCGCCGAGTTCGACTTGCTGCCGTGGCTGCGCGAGCACCGGCTTCCCGCGATGGCGTACAGCCCGGTCGATCACGCGCGGCTGCCGCGCGGCGGCGTGCTCGAGAAGATCGCGGCGGCGCGGGGCGTGTCGGCGTTTCAGGTCGCGCTTGCGTGGGTGCTGCTACAGCCGGAGGTGTTCGCGATTCCGAAGGCCGCGGACGTCGCGCACGTGCGGGAGAATCGCGCGGCGGTGGATTTGCGGTTGTCGGCGGAGGAGAGGGCGGCGATCGATGCAGAGTTCAGGCCGCCGAAGGGGAAGAGGGGGTTGGAGATGCTTTAGGAACCGGCGTCGTTCGTGGCTACCAAGGCCATCGACGGCGCCCGACTGGCCGATGCACGCGATCAGCATGAAGACCGCCCCGATGATGCAACCCTGACAATCATCACTTCCAAAAGCGGGCGCTCGACCGCCACCCGCCACGCCTCATATCGCCGCAATCAAGAACACGCGTGATGCGCGTGCACCGACCCGAGCACCGCGACTTCCGCCGGCGTGCGCCGCAGATCCGCCTCGCTGACCTGCTTCGCGTCCGATAGAAAATCATCGACGATGGACGACACCGTCGTATCCGTCAGGCACAGCGATACGCGCCGCGTTTCGTTCGCCGGCATCGAGGCGCGCTGCGACAAAAACAGCACGCCGTACTGATAACCGCGCACGATGCCCCGCACCGCGCCTACGCATTGCCCTTGCGCCGCGTTGTCGCCCTTCTGACCGCACTGCTGCGCGAGCGACCACGCGGAGAAGCTCGGATCGGATGCGCCGGGCGTCGGCGCGGACTGCGCGTGGGCCGTGACTGCGCACAGCGCGAGAGAAGCGGCGAGCGAGAGAGCGCGTTTCATCGTGGGTATCCTCTTGTTTGAACGGTGAACCGTTGAGAGGCGAAGGGGCGCGCTTTGGTTCCGGCGGCGGCTTGCCTCAGCTCACGTTCTCGCGGGGTTGCAGCGCCCGCAGTTCGGCCACGGGAATGTGGCAATGGATGGCGTGGCCGTTGCCCGCGTCGCGGCACGGCGGCGTCTCGCGCTCGCAAATCTCGCCGATCTTGCGCGGGCAGCGCGTGTGAAACACGCAGCCCGAGGGCGGATTCGCCGCGCTCGGCAACTCGCCCGAGAGCCGGATGCGCCTAGGCGCCGCGTGCCTTTCGTCGAGCGACGGCGCCGACGACAGCAACGCTTCGGTGTACGGATGTTGCGGGCCGTCGAAAACATCGGCGGCGCGGCCGATTTCCATGATGCGCCCGAGATACAGCACCGCGATGCGGTCCGACAGATACCGCACGACATGCAGATCGTGCGAGATGAACACATAGCTCACGCGGCGCTCGCGCTGCAAGTCGGCGAGCAGATTCAGGATCGCGGCCTGCACGGAGACATCGAGCGCGGAAGTCGGCTCGTCGCACACGACGACGCGCGGATCGCCCGCGAAGGCGCGCGCAATCGCGACCCGCTGCTTGAGCCCGCCCGACAACTGGCGCGTGCGCGAGCCAAGGTAACGCTCCGGCAGGCGCACCGCCTCGGTCAGCGTGTGCAGGCGCTCTTCTTTCGCTTCGCCGTGCAGCGCGCCGAGCTTCGCGAGCGACCGCGTGATGAGCCTTCGCACCGAATGCGCGCGGTTCAGCGCCGAATCCGGGTTCTGAAACACGATCTGAAGCGACTTCACCTGTTCGCCGCTGCGCCGCGTGACGCGCTCCGCCAGGCGCTGGCCGTCGAGTTCGAGCGTCGCGCCTTCATCCGGCGAGACGAGGCCGAGCAGCAGCTTGGCGAGCGTCGTCTTGCCGCTGCCGGATTCACCGACGAGCCCGAGCGTTTCGCCCTGCGCCAGATCGAGCGAGACATCGTGGACGGCGCGCACGTCTTCATCGCCGACACGGAAGGTCTTCGACACGTGACGGGCCGACAGCGCGAGCGGCGCGTCATCGCGCGGCGGCGCGGGCGGCGGCGTTTCATCGGTCGAGCGCGGCAGCAAGTGCGCGCGCTCGTGGTAGTGACAGCGCGCCATCTGATCGCCGTGAAGCGCCGCCACGCGATACGGCGGCGGCGCTTCCTTCACGCAGCGTTCGTCGGCCATCTTGCAGCGCGGCGCGAAGATGCAGCCTTGCGCGGCCGATCCGGGCAGCGGCAGCGAACCGGGAATCGTGTCGAGCCGGCCGGTTTCCTTCGTGCGCGTGCTCGTCGGCAGGCAGCGCAGCAGCCCGACCGTGTACGGATGACGCGGTTTCGCGAAGACGTCGGCGGTCGCGCCTTCCTCCACCAGCCGGCCCGCGTACAGCACGCCGACGCGGTCGCACATGCGCCCGATCACCGCCAGGTTGTGGCTGATGAAAAGCACCGCCGTGCCGAGTTCCGCGCGCAATTGGGCGATGAGATCGAGCACTTCGGCTTCGACGGTGGCATCGAGCCCGGTCGTCGGTTCGTCGAGAATCAGCAGTTCGGGATTGCACGCGAGCGCCATCGCGATCACGACGCGCTGCTGCATGCCGCCCGACAATTGATGCGGATAGCTCTCCATCACGCGCTCCGGCGACGCAATCCGCACGCGGCGCAGCATGTCGGCGGTGCGAGCGAGCGCCTCATCGGCCGAGGCGCCCGCCGCTTCGAATGCTTCGGACACCTGACGCGCGATCGTCAGCGACGGATTGAGCGCGCGCCCGGGATCCTGATAGACCATCGAAACGGCGTTGGCCCGCAACGCGCGAAGGGCTTCGGCGGGGAGCGCGGCCACGTCGTGTCCGCCCACCGCGATGCGGCCCGCCTTCACGCGGCCGTTGCGCGGCAGATAGCGCAGGATCGCGAGCGCGGCCGTCGATTTGCCGCAGCCGGATTCGCCGACGAGCCCGTACGCTTCGCCGCGCCGCACGCGCAGCGTCACGTCTTGCAGGACATCGCGTTCGTGCCAGCGCGTGCGATACGCGACCGTCAGGCCGACCACCGTCAGCGCGTCCGTCTCGCTGCCCTTGGCCGCGCCGAACGCGGGAAAAGCCGATGGCGGCGGTCCGTTCATCGGTCGAGCACTCCTTGCACGGCGTCCGCGACGAGATTGACCGCGACGACGAGCGACGCAATCGCCGCCGCGTCGAACACGACCGTCCACCACGCGCCGCCCGCCATCAACGTATAGCTTTCGGAGAGCGCCAGGCCCCAGTCGGCGGAAGGCGGCTGAATGCCGAAGCCGAGAAACGACAGCGTCGCCACCGCGAAGATCGCGTAGCCTAAACGCACGGTCGCTTCCACGACGATGGGCGGCAGCACGTTCGGCAGAATCTCGGCGAACATGATGTAGAGCGCGTTCTCGCCGCGCAGTTGCGCCGCGAGCACGTAGTCGAGATGCCGCTCGCCGAGCACGGCGGCGCGGACCGTGCGCGCGGTGATCGGCGCGAACGTGAGGCCGATCACGAGAATCACCGTCGTGTTGCTCGCGCCGACGGCGGCCAGCGCGAGCAGCGCCACGATCACGAGCGGCAACGCCAGCAGCGCGTCGATCACGCGGCCCACCACGGCATCCACCCAGCCGCCGAAATAGCCGACGACAAGCCCGAGCGCGGTGCCCGCGGCCGTGCCGAGCAGCGTCGCCAGCGGGGCGATCGTGAGAATGTCGCGCGAGCCGACGATCACGCGGGCGAACACGTCGCGGCCCAACTGATCCGTGCCGAACCAGTGTTCGGCGGAAGGCACGGCGAGCGAGTTCAGCGGGTCCGACGCGTACGGGTCCTGCGGCGTGAGCCAGTGCCCGAAGAGCGCGCATACGATCCAGAAGAGCAGGATCAGTACGCCGATGTCGAACGTGGCCGAGCGTGCGAGCGCGCCGAGCGCGTCGAACCGCTTCGGTTTCGCGAGGGCGAGCGTGCTCATCGCGCGCCTCCGGTGCGCAGACGCGGATTGAGCACGACATAGAGCGCATCCGCGATCAGATTCGCCGCCGTATAGATCACGCCGATGGTGAGCACGCCGGCTTCGAGCATCGGAAAGTCCTTGGCTCGCGCGGCGTTGTAGATCAGCGAGCCGATGCCCTGATAGTGAAAGAGCGTCTCCACGACAACGAGCCCGCCGATCATGTAGCCGAGCTGCGTCGCCGCGACCGTGACCGTCGGCAGAAGCGCGTTGCGCAGCACGTGCCGCAGGATCACGACACGGCGCGGCAAGCCCTTGAGAATGGCGGTGCGCGTGTAGTCGGCGTCGAGCGCCTCGACGGTCCCGGCCCGCGCCATTCGCGCGATATAGCCGAAGAACACGAAGACGAGCGGCAGCACCGGCAAGATGAGATGCTTGAGTTGCACGAGCGCGCTGGCATTGGCGGGCGCGCTGGCTTCGATCGGCAGCCATTGCAGCCAGACGCCGAAGATCAGAATCAGCACGATGGACGACACGAACTCCGGCACGACCGTCGCCGTCAGACCGCCGATGCTGATGAACCGGTCGATCCAGCGCCCCGCGTGCAGCGCCGCGTACACGCCGCCCGCGATGCCGAGCGGCACCACGACCACGAACGCGAGCGCGCCGAGCTTCGCCGAATTCCACAGCGCGCCGCCGATGAACGGCGCCACCGGCGCGCGAAACGCATACGACTCGCCCATGTCGCCGCGCAGAGAGTGCGTGATCCAGCCGGTGTATTGCGTGAGAAGCGGCCGGTCCACGCCCAGTTGATGATTGAGCGCGGCGACGGCGCGCGCATCGGCGAGCGGGCCGAGAATCGCGCGGCCCACGTCGCCGGGCAAGAGCTGGCCGCCCGCGAAGACGATCATCGACAAAAGCCACAGGGTGACGAGCGCCAGCAGCACGCGCACGCCGACGAAACGCAGCACGCGCCGCGCCTTCGCCGAGCCGTTGCGCTTGCCGCCGATGCCCGCCGGAGACGAGATCGTGCTCAAGCGGCCACCGTCGCGCGGTCGAACCACATCTGCGAGATCGCGTTGAAGCGCACGCCCGACACGTTGGCGCGCGTGACGATCAACTGGTCGTAGAAGTACGGAATGACGACGGGCGTTTCGTCGAGCAAGAGGCGCTGAATCTGCCCGGACAGCTTCTTCTGCGACGCGACGTCGAGCGCCGCGACGAACTGCGAGACGAGCTTGTCGTATTCCGCGTTCTTGAAATGCGCCGCGTTCCACGTGCCGCTGCTCGTGAGCGGCGCGTTCAGGAACACGTTCGGCACGCCGCGATGCCCGTAATCCGTGATGCCGAGCGGCGAATCCAGCCAGTCCGACTTGCCGAACGTGCCGGAGCCGTAATACAGGTCCTGGCTCTCGACCTTCAGCGTGATGCGGATGCCGACCGCCTTCGCCGCGTTCTGCACGACCACGGCGAGATCCGGAATCTCCATGTACTTCTCGGTCGTGAGCGTGATGTCGAAGCCGTTGCCGACGCCTGCTTCGCTCATCAACTGCTTCGCCTTCGCGATGTCGAGATGCCGCTGCGGCACGGTGAGATCGCTCGACGGAAACACCGGCGCGAACGGACTATCGTTGCCGACGACCGCGCGCCCGCGAAACAGCCCCTTCACGATGACTTCGCGATTGATCGCGAGCGCGAGCGCCTGACGCACGCGTTTGTCCTTGAACGCGCCCATGTCGCAGCGCATGTGGATCTGCCGGTGCGAACTCGATTTCGCGCCGAGCACCTTGAACTGCGGGTTCGTCAGCATCGAGACGCCGCCCTGCACGGTGAAGTCGCCCATCACGTCGGCCTGGCGGCCTTGCATCGCGAGGAGTTGCGCCTGCTGGTCCGCGTAGAACGAGAACTGCACGCGGTCGGGCAGCGACTTGTCGCCCCAGTAGTCGGGATTGCGCACGAACGACGCGCCGACCTTCGGCGTGTACTTCTCCAGCTTGAGCGCGCCCGTGCCCATGAACGACTTCTCGTACGGACCGCTGAAGTTCGCGGGCAGGATCACGCCGTTGTAGTTGTCGGAGGAAACGTAGTACGGGAAGTTGCCGTTCGGCGCGTCGAGATGGAATTCGACGGTGTGATCGTCCACCGCTTTCGCCGAATTTTTCGACAGCACGCCCTTCAACACCGACAGCGCCGCCGAGCCCGCGCCCGGATCGGCCAAGCGGTTGAAGGTCGCGGCGACGTCTTTTGCGGTCATCGGCTGGCCGTCGTGGAACTTGACGTTCGGGCGCAGCTTGAAAGTCCAGACATCGCCCGTCGCATTCGACGACCACGAAAGCGCGAGGGCAGGGCGCAGCGTGAGCGTTTCGCTGTCGTCGTCGATCAGGAACTCGCCGGTCTGATTGATGAGCACGAGACCGGCGGCGTCGGTGACGGTGAGCGGATCGACCGCGCCCGCGGGCGTCATGTGCGCGACGCGGATCGTGCCGCCGGGCTTCGCTGCCCCCTGCGCGCGCGCCGCCGGCATGCCGAAGAGCCCGCCCGCCGACAGCGCGAAGCCGAGCACGCTCGCGTGCCGCAGCAGTTCGCGCCGCGTGAGGCGGCCGGCCATGAATTCGTCGATCGCGTGATTGCCCAGTTCGCCCGCGTGCGCGCGCGCATGTTCCAGGTGATGCGCGTCCGTCGATGCTTTCTTCATCGGTGATCGTTTCCTGTGCGTGTTGTCGTTGTCCGGCGCGGCTCGCCGAGATGCGCGAAATGAGCGCGTCTGGCTCGGCAAGCAAGGAACGCGCCGCGCGGCGTATCAGTGCTCGTGCGGATGCTTGTGGATCGGATCGACCCAGAAGACTTCTTCGGGCGTTTCCACCGCGTCGATATTCAGATTCACGACGACCGCTTCGTTGTCGCTGCGCACAAGCACGCATTGGAGCGGCTCATCCGTGCTCGCGTTCATCTCCTGATGCGGCACGTAGGGCGGCACGAAGATGAAATCGCCGGGACCCGCCTCGGCCGTGAATTCGAGGTGCTCGCCCCAGCGCATGCGCGCTTGTCCGCGCACGATGTAGATCACGCTTTCCAGCGCGCCGTGATGGTGCGCGCCGGTCTTCGCGTTGGGATGAATCGTGACCGTTCCCGCCCAGATTTTCTGCGCGCCGACCCGCGCCGCGTCGATGGCGGCCGCGCGGTTCATGCCCGGCGTCTGCGGGGTGTTGGTGTCGAGCTGATCGCCCTTGATGACCTTGACGCCGTTCTCGCGCCAATCGATGTGATGTGCGTCGCTCATGGTGGCTCTGGTCTCTCGGATAGAAAAAGTCCGTTGCCGCCGACACCGCGCGCGCAACGGACTTCCGATATTACACGGCGAAGCGCCTCCGCCGGACGGCGATTACTTCCCTTTCGAGTTGATGATCGCCTCGGAGACGTTATTCGGCGTCTCGGCGTAGTGCTTGAACTCCATCGTGTAGGTCGCGCGGCCTTGCGTCAGCGAGCGAAGCGACGTGGAATAGCCGAACATTTCGGCAAGCGGCACCTCGGCGCGCACGATCTTGCCGCCGCCGCCCGCGATGTCCTCCATGCCCTGCACGATGCCGCGGCGGCTCGAAAGATCGCCCATCACGTTGCCCATGAACTCCTCGGGCGTTTCGACTTCGACGGCCATCGTCGGTTCGAGCAGCACGGGCTTCGCGCGGCGCATCGCTTCCTTGAAGGCCATCGAGCCGGCCATGCGGAACGCGTTTTCGTTCGAATCGACATCGTGATAGGAGCCGAAAGTCAGCGTCACCTTCGTGTCGACGACTGGATAGCCCGCCAGCACGCCCGACTTGAGCGACTCCTGAATGCCCTTGTCCACCGCCGGAATGTACTCGCGCGGAATCACGCCGCCCTTGATGGCGTCGACGAACTCGTAGCCCTTGCCCGGGTCCGGTTCCAGCGTGATGACCGCGTGACCGTACTGGCCGCGCCCGCCGGACTGCTTGACGAACTTGCCTTCGACATCCGTCACCTTGTTGCGGACCGTCTCGCGATACGCCACCTGCGGCTTGCCGACGGTCGCCTCCACGCCGAACTCGCGCTTCATGCGATCCACGAGAATTTCGAGGTGCAGCTCGCCCATGCCGGAGATGATCGTCTGGCCGGATTCCTCGTCGGTCGTGACGCGGAACGACGGGTCTTCCTGCGCGAGACGATTGAGCGCGATGCCCATCTTCTCCTGGTCGGCTTTCGTCTTCGGCTCGACGGCCTGCGAGATCACCGGTTCCGGGAAGATCATCCGTTCGAGGATGATGATGTTGCCCGGATCGCAGAGCGTGTCGCCGGTCGTCGCTTCCTTCAGGCCGACCGCCGCCGCGATGTCGCCCGCGCGCACTTCCTTGATTTCCTTGCGCTCGTTCGCGTGCATCTGGAGGATGCGCCCGAGCCGCTCCTTCTTTTCCTTGACCGGGTTGTAGACCGTATCGCCCGAATTCACGACGCCCGAATACACGCGGAAAAAGATCAACTGGCCGACGAACGGGTCCGTCATGATCTTGAACGCGAGCGCGGAGAACGGCTCGTCGTCGCTCGGATGGCGCTCCGCTTCCTTGTCGTCCTCGGTGTGGCCGAGAATCGCGGGCACGTCCACCGGCGAGGGCAGATAGTCGATCACGGCGTCGAGCATCGCCTGCACGCCCTTGTTCTTGAACGCGCTGCCGCAGAGCATCGGCACGATCTCGTTCGCGATGGTGCGCTTTCTGAGCGCCGCCTTGATCTCGTCCTCGGTCAGGCTTTCGTGGTCTTCGAGATACTTTTCCAGCAGTTCTTCGCTTGATTCCGCCGCAGCCTCGACCATCTTTTCGCGCCACTCGTGCGCGACATCCTTGAGATTGTCGGGGATCTCTTCGTAGGTGAACTTGATGCCCTGGCTGTCGTCGTCCCAGACGATCGCCTTCATCTTCACGAGATCGACCACGCCCTGAAAGTGATCTTCCGCGCCGATCGGAACCTGGATCGGCACCGCGACGCCTTTGAGACGCTCGCCGATCTGCCGCTGCACGCGGAAGAAATCGGCGCCGACGCGATCCATCTTGTTGACGAACGCGATGCGCGGCACCTTGTACTTGTTCGCCTGCCGCCACACGGTTTCGGACTGCGGCTGCACGCCGCCGACCGAGTCGTAGACCATGCACGCGCCGTCGAGCACGCGCATGGAACGCTCGACTTCGATGGTGAAATCGACGTGTCCCGGCGTATCGATGATGTTGATGCGATGTTCCGGATAATTCCCGGCCATCCCTTTCCAGAAGGCGGTCGTCGCGGCGGACGTGATCGTGATGCCGCGCTCCTGCTCCTGCTCCATCCAGTCCATCGTCGCCGCGCCGTCGTGCACCTCGCCGATCTTGTGTGTCACGCCGGTGTAGAAAAGGATGCGCTCGGTAGTGGTCGTTTTGCCGGCATCGATGTGGGCGCTAATACCGATATTGCGATAGCGCTCGATGGGAGTCTTGCGGGGCACGTGAACCTCCTGTGGGAAATGTCTGCCCGAGTTGAGGCTCCAGCCTTACTCGGATGCCATGCGATCTTTTTAGGATAGCGCGTAGACCAGCTCTTTGCAGGAATCTTGCCAGCCCTGACGAACGTTGCGGCAAACGGCGTCCGCCATCCCCTTGCGCCTCGCGCAGCCGAAAAAAAACGGCGCGTCACGCGACACGCCGTTTTCCGCAATCCTCGAAATCCACGGGATCCGCGCTTACTGCGCGCCCGGCAATCCCTTTATCTTCATGCCCGGCTTGATGCCTTTTGCCGTGAACCAACCCTTGCTCATCTCCAACGCATACGTGCCGTTGTTGCGCGGGCAATGATTATTGGTAGTTTCGGCGTCCATTTCGTCGATATCGGTGACCGTGCCGTCGGCGCGGATAAACGCGATCGACAGCGGAATCAGCGTGTTCTTCATCCAGAAGCAATGCACGGCGTTCTCGTTGAACACGAAAAGCATGCCTTCGTTCGGCGCGAGCTGCGTGCGATACATGAGGCCCTGCTCGCGGTCGGCGTCGTTGGCGGCGACGGCGGCGTCGATCACGAACATGCCGGCGGTGAGCTTCGCGCGCGGAAACTCCGACGGCTGCTTTGCGCCGGGCGGCATGGTCTGCGCCTGCGCGAGCGAAAGCGCGGCGAACGGCAGCAATATCGCGATGACGAGCGCGCGCAGTCGTCGAATGACAGTCGCGCGGCGAATGGATTCAGCGAAAAGGAATGGCACGCGCAGCGCGCGCAGAGAAAGCAACAGCGAATTCACACGATGCTCCTTGGAAAACAGTCGTTCGCGCTGGAAAGAAACAGCAGCCCCGCGCATGTTACTTGATGCCCGGCGCGAATGCGAAAGGCGTCGCGCGACGCGCGCGGCGAAGAGCGAAATTAGCGAACGCCGGATGCAAAATAAAAGGGCAGATTGCCATTCGGCGATCTGCCCTTTAACGCCGTCAAGACGGCGGTATTGCTGGTTTTTAGCTTCGCTATACCGCGTCTTACAACGAACTTACTGAGCCGCCGAAGCAGCTTCCGGTGCCGAAGCAGCAGCCTTGTGCGACTTCTTGTGCGACTTCTTGTGCGACGACTTCTTGGCAGCCTTGTGAGCCGGTGCCGAAGCAGCAGCCGGAGCAGCTGCTTCCGGAGCCGAAGCTTGTGCGAAAGC
This sequence comes from Burkholderia sp. 8Y, assembly GCF_902506145.1. GTDB lineage: Bacteria > Pseudomonadota > Gammaproteobacteria > Burkholderiales > Burkholderiaceae > Caballeronia. The sequence continues at coordinate 458,408 of NZ_LR733520.1, forward strand.
AGCCGTTGCGAACAGGCCAGCGACGAGAGCAGCGATCAGTTTGTTCATTTGTGAATCCTCAGCTTGAGTTAATTAACCAAACGACCCGGTCAATGAGTCATGTCGGTAAACGAGCCATCCACCTTTCGGTTGACAGTCGTATCGGCAAAAAACTCGATACGGCTGTGAACGTTGGTTCCTTTCAAAAAGCCTGGAGCACACAGGTTAATCGAAAGGCTGTTTCGTCCATGCCGGATAGCTTTGTGCGGCATCTGTGGCCCTTAACGCCTCGTCTAAAGAGTCGGTTGACGTGATTTCGCAGCGATTCACGCGACGGATGAAAAAAATCTTCGCGGATGCAGTGCGCGGCAATTCAGCGCGATTCACGAAAGGGCCACACAAGATAGTTGAATGCGATTCAACGCTGGCTTTGCCACGGCGAACGCGCTGGCACGTCGACGCTCTCGCCCGGCGCGAGTCCGAGCGAAAACACGTCGAGCGCGCCGATTGCAACCCGCACGAGCCGCAGCGTCGGAAAACCGACTCCCGCCGTCATCCGCCGGACCTGCCGGTTCTTGCCTTCGGTAATGGCAAGCTCGATCCACGTCGTCGGAATCGCCGCGCGATAGCGGATCGGCGGATTGCGCGGCCACAGCGTGTCGATGTCGTGCTCCGCCACAAAGGCCGCGCGGCACGGCCGCGTCACGTAGTCACCGAGATCGACGCCCTTCGCCAGGCGCGCGAGGGTGTCGTCGCCGGGTGCGCCTTCGACCTGCGCCCAGTATCGCTTGACGAGCTTGTGGCGCGGCTCCGCGATGCGCGCCTGCAATGCGCCGTCGTCGGTGAGAAGCAGGAGGCCCTCGCTGTCCGCATCCAGCCGGCCCGCCGGATAGACGCCCGGCACTTTCACGAAGTCGCCGAGCGACGCGCGCGTTTCGTGCGCGGAAAACTGGCAGATCGTGCCGAACGGTTTATTGAGAGCGATGAGCGGCATCGGCAGCGGGGCAGGACAGAGGCGTGCGGGGCACGCGCGCGGCAGGGCGCCGGGGCGTGGATGCGGCATCTTAATGCATAATGGTTTGCGATCCGTTTCTCTCATTGCCACGCCAGGCGAGGGGGCTTGCTGCCCGCGCGCCGTGGATAGAATGAAAGCACTGGCGGCGAGCGCCGAGCGCCCGCGCCAATCCATCTTCAAGTCCGGCCTTCTTTGGAGTCGACCATGTCGTATCAGCACATCCAGGTTCCGGCGGGCGGTGAGAAAATCACCGTTAACGCGGATTTCTCGCTCAACGTTCCGGATCAGCCGATCATCCCGTACATAGAGGGCGACGGGACGGGCCTGGACATCACGCCGGTCATGCTCAAGGTGGTCGATGCGGCGGTCGAGAAGGCGTACGGCGGCAAGCGCAAGATTCACTGGATGGAAATCTTCGCCGGCGAAAAGGCCACGCGTGTCTATGGTCCGGACGTGTGGTTGCCGGACGAAACGCTCGACGTCGTGAAGGAATACGTCGTGTCGATCAAGGGACCGCTGACGACGCCCGTCGGCGGCGGCATTCGGTCGCTCAATGTTGCGCTTCGTCAGCAACTTGACCTATATGTCTGCCTGCGTCCGGTGCGGTACTTCAAGGGCGTGCCTTCACCGCTGCGCGAGCCCGACAAGGTGGACATGGTGATCTTCCGCGAGAACTCGGAAGACATCTACGCGGGCATCGAATGGCCGGCCGAATCGGCGGAAGCGAAGAAGGTGATCGCGTTCCTGCGCGACGAAATGGGCGTGAAGAAGATCCGCTTTCCGGAATCGTCGGGACTCGGCATCAAGCCGGTATCGCGCGAGGGCACGGAGCGGCTCGTGCGCAAGGCGATTCAATATGCGATCGACAACAATCGGCGCTCGGTCACGCTCGTGCACAAAGGCAACATCATGAAGTTCACCGAAGGCGCGTTCCGCGACTACGGTTACGCGCTCGCGCAGAAGGAATTCAACGCGGAGCTGATCGACGACGGTCCGTGGATGAAGGTCAAGAACCCGAAGACGGGCGCGGATGTCGTTGTGAAAGACGTGATCGCCGATGCCTTCCTTCAACAGATCCTGCTGCGTCCGGCGGAATACGACGTGATCGCCACGCTGAATCTGAACGGCGACTACATCTCGGATGCGCTCGCGGCGCAAGTGGGCGGCATCGGCATTGCGCCGGGCGCGAACATGTCGGACTCCGTTGCGATGTTCGAGGCCACGCACGGCACCGCGCCCAAGTACGCCGGTAAGGATTACGTGAATCCTGGCTCGGAAATTCTGTCCGCCGAAATGATGCTGCGCCATCTCGGCTGGACGGAAGCGGCGGACCGCATTATCGCGTCGATGGAGCAGTCGATTCTTTCGAAGCGCGTCACGTACGACTTCGCGCGGCTGATGGAAGGCGCGACGCAGGTGTCGTGCTCGGGATTCGGCGAAGTGATGATCGGGAACATGTGACGCGGTCTTGCTGAATGAACCGGCTGTCGGTCGGCGGCCGGTTGCGCAACAATCGCCGCTCGAATACGCACAAAAAAACCCGGCACGAGGCCTAATGCCGTTCAGTTAAGCGACTGAACGGCATTTTTCTTTTCGGCGCAAAGTAGTTGTAAACGGGGCGCGGCGGTGTTAACTTGCATCGCCATGCTGGTTGATGATCTGCGCCTTCTGGTCGAATCACAGCCGCCGCTCGAATGGGGACGGCTGGGCCAGCATCTGCCGTACGAATGGATCGAGGCTGCCGTGCAGGCTGGTGGCAGCGCCAGCGTTCGTCGGCGTCGACTTCCCGCGCAGCAGGGCTTCATCCGCGCATTCCACACCATTCAGTACGAAATGACATGGGCAGCCGTGACGCGCTCGTACGGCAAACTCCCCGCGCTGCTCAAGCGCCTGCGTGAGCGGCTCAAACAGCTTCCCAATAAAAACGGCCCGGGCGCAGTTGCGCTCGAGCCGTCAAATCGCGACCGTTTCGCTACACCGTTCGAGTCCTCAAAAGAGACCTTAACTGAACGGCATTAGGCACGAGGCCGGGTTTCAAGGGCTCAATGCACCCGAACGGTCAGGCTGCGTCCTGAATGTTCGATGCCTGCTTGCCCTTCGGTCCCTGGACGATCTCGAAGCTGACCTTCTGGCCTTCTTTGAGCGTCTTGAAACCGTTCATTTGAATCGCCGAGAAATGTGCAAAGAGATCCTCGCCGCCTTCATCGGGCGTGATGAATCCGTAGCCTTTCGCGTCGTTAAACCACTTGACCGTACCAGTAGACATTCGTACTTCCCCTCTAACTCTCGTCGCAACCAGAGCACGCTCGAAAAGCTCGACGGCCCACCCCACAGCGAACCGCCCCCTCCTCACAAGCTCCCCTCGGCCTTTTTTGCCCGATGCCCCCGGAAAAAAGTGCCAGTTTGATTGTTAAAGCTCTTAAATCGAGTGTCAAGGAATTTTTGGGATGGCCGATAAGCTCGTTGCAAAGTCCACATTCGTAGGGTAATTCCTGCTTTGCGTGTGCGCCGCCGTCCAAGCAAGGCATCTTGAAAAGTCGCATAATCGTCTCACTTGTGTGGTACGCCGGGCAGCCCGCCACCGTCGCGCAGTTTGTTTTTTTTGAAGCTGTGCGATACTGGATTCGACGAGGTGCAAGCGGGCCGCGCCGAAGGTTGGGCGCTGGCAGGATTCGATGGACGGTCGCTGTGTAGCGCGCGTTTTCCAGCCAAACCATAGGGCCGCGCGGCCCATGCTGGAGCGGCAATTGCGAAGGCGTCCGTGTTGTTTAGAATGGGTGTATGGCGATAAATCCCAACAAGCAGGATGGCACGGTACTCGAGCGGCAGGAGCAGAAGCTCAAGAAGCCGGCGATGTACAAGGTGGTGCTGCTGAATGACGACTTCACGCCGATGGAATTCGTCGTGATGATCGTGCAGGAATACTTCAATAAGGATCGTGAGACTGCGACGCAGATCATGCTGAAGGTTCATCGCGAGGGCAGGGGAGTTTGTGGGGTCTATACGCGGGATATTGCGTCGACCAAAGTTGAGCAAGTCGTTAGCCATGCACGGCAAGCGGGGCATCCGCTGCAGTGCGTGATGGAGGAAGCATGATTGCCCAGGAACTGGAAGTCAGTCTGCACATGGCGTTTATGGAAGCACGTCAGGCGCGGCACGAGTTCATAACGGTCGAGCATCTTTTACTGGCCTTGTTGGACAATCCGACCGCGGCTGAAGTGCTGCGCGCCTGCGCAGCAAATATCGAGGATTTGCGTCAGAACCTGCGCAATTTCATTCATGACAACACGCCGACCGTGCCCGGCACGGACGACGTCGATACCCAGCCGACGCTTGGTTTCCAGCGCGTGATTCAGCGCGCGATCATGCATGTGCAATCGACTTCGAACGGCAAGAAGGAAGTGACGGGCGCGAACGTGCTCGTCGCGATCTTCGGCGAGAAGGACTCGCACGCGGTCTACTACCTGCAGCAGCAGGGCGTGACGCGGCTCGACGTCGTGAATTTCATTTCGCACGGCATCGCAAAGACGAACAGCGGCGACGCCGCGAAGGCGAACAGCGAAGCGAATCCGGAATCGGAAGACGCCGCCGCTCAGAAGGAAACGCCGCTCGCGCAGTTCACGCAGAACCTGAATCAGCAGGCGAAGGACGGCAAGATCGACCCGCTGATCGGCCGCGAGCTGGAAGTCGAGCGCGTCGTGCAGGTGCTCTGCCGCCGCCGCAAGAACAATCCGCTGCTCGTGGGTGAAGCGGGCGTCGGCAAGACGGCGATCGCCGAAGGTCTCGCCTGGCGCATCACGCGCGGCGAAGTGCCGGACATCCTCGCGGATGCGCAGGTCTACTCGCTCGACATGGGCGCGTTGCTCGCGGGCACGAAGTATCGCGGCGATTTCGAGCAGCGTCTGAAGACGGTGCTGAAGGAACTGAAGGAGCGTCCGCACGCCATTCTGTTCATCGACGAGATTCACACGCTGATCGGCGCGGGCGCGGCATCGGGCGGCACGCTCGACGCCTCGAATCTGCTGAAGCCGGCGTTGTCGTCGGGACAGCTGAAGTGCATCGGCGCGACCACGTTCACGGAATACCGCGGCATCTTCGAAAAGGACGCGGCGCTCTCGCGGCGCTTCCAGAAGGTGGATGTCACCGAGCCTTCCGTCGAACAGACGGTTGCGATTCTGCGCGGTCTCAAGTCGCGCTTCGAGGAGCATCACGGCGTGAAGTACTCGTCGGGTGCGCTGTCGGCGGCGGCTGAGTTGTCGGCGCGCTTCATCACGGACCGTCATCTGCCCGACAAGGCGATCGACGTGATCGACGAAGCGGGCGCGGCGCAACGCATTCTGCCGAAGTCGAAGCAGAAGAAGACCATCGGCAAGAGCGAGATCGAAGAGATCATCTCCAAGATCGCGCGTGTGCCGGCGCAAAGCGTGTCGCAGGACGACCGCAGCAAGCTGCAGACGCTCGACCGCGATCTGAAGGCCGTCGTGTTCGGTCAGGATCCTGCCATCGACGCGCTGTCGGCGTCGATCAAGATGGCGCGGGCCGGTCTCGGCAAGATGGACAAGCCGATCGGCGCGTTCCTGTTCTCGGGGCCCACGGGCGTCGGCAAGACGGAAGTCGCCAAGCAGCTCGCGTTCACGCTCGGCATAGAACTGCTGCGCTTCGACATGTCGGAATACATGGAGCGTCACGCGGTGAGCCGTCTGATCGGCGCGCCGCCGGGCTATGTCGGTTTCGATCAGGGCGGTTTGCTGACCGAAGCCGTCACGAAGAAGCCGCATTGCGTGCTGCTTCTGGATGAAATCGAGAAGGCGCACCCGGACATCTATAACGTGCTGTTGCAGGTGATGGACCACGGCACGCTGACGGACAACAACGGGCGCAAGGCGGATTTCCGCAACGTCATCATCATCATGACGACGAACGCGGGCGCCGAGGCGATGGGCAAGGCGGTGATCGGCTTCACGTCGCGCCGGGAGTCGGGCGACGAAATGGCCGACATCAAGCGCATGTTCACGCCGGAGTTCCGCAACCGTCTCGACGCGATCATCAGCTTCCGCTCGCTGGACGAGGAAATCATCCTGCGCGTGGTCGACAAGTTCCTCATGCAACTGGAAGATCAGCTGCACGAGAAGAAGGTCGATGCGGTCTTCACGGACGCGCTGCGCAAGCACTTGGCGAAGCACGGTTTCGATCCGCTGATGGGCGCGCGTCCGATGCAGCGTCTGATTCAGGACACGATTCGCCGCGCACTTGCTGACGAGCTGCTCTTCGGCAAGCTGCTCAACGGCGGCCGCGTGACCGTGGACGTCGATGCGGAGGACAAGGTGCAGCTGACGTTCGACGAGAACTCGGCGCCGCCGCGTAATCCGAATCCGGAAGCGATCGAAGTGGATTGACCGGCAGTCAGCATCAACGAAAAACGGCGCGTTCTTGAGGGAACGCGCCGTTTTTTTTTGACCCGCAGAAAGCTCAGTGCTTGCCCGTGCTGCCGAATCCGCCCGCGCCGCGATCGCTGGCCTCGAAGTCATCGACGACATTGAACTCCGCCTGCACCACCGGCACGATCACCAGTTGCGCGAGCCGTTCCATCGGATTCAGCGTGAACGCGGTGTCGCGGCGATTCCACGTCGAAACCATCAGTTGCCCTTGATAATCCGAATCAATCAGGCCGACCAGATTGCCCAGCACGATGCCGTGCTTATGGCCGAGGCCCGAGCGCGGCAGGATCAGCGCGGCATAGCCAGGATCGGCGAGGTGGATCGCGAGGCCGGTCGGCACGAGCACCGTCTTTTGCGGCTCGATGATGAGCGGCGCATCGAGACACGCGCGCAGGTCGAGACCCGCGCTGCCGGGCGTGGCGTAGGCGGGGAGGAAATCGCGCATGCGCGCGTCGAGAATCTTGACGTCGAGTTTCATGGTCAGGCTGAGCGGCCGAGCGCGAACGCGTCGGCGAGAAGTTGATAGGACCGCGTGCGTGCGGCGTAGCTGCCGGCGACCGTCAGGACGATCAGTTCGTCGGCGTCGAATTGCGCTTGCAGCGCGTGAAGTTTTTCGGTGACGCGCTCGGGCGTGCCAATGATGCTGCGCGCTTTCTCATGCGCGATCACCGCCCGCTCGCGCTCGCCGTATCGCTGCGCGACGCCTTGCCCGATCGACGGAATCGGCTGGTTCAGGCCGTACGCCATCTGCACGCGCCGCAGATCGACGGCTTTTTCCAGCGCCTCGGCTTCGCCTTCCGTATCGGCGCAGATCGCGAACACCGCCGCCGCGAGATACGGCTTCTTCTCATGGCCCGCGATGAACCGCTCGCGATACGCCTCGGCCACGTGATGCCCCATGTGCGCGTTGATGAAGTGCGCGAACGCGAAGCGAATGCCGAGTTGCGCGGCGAGCAGGCCGCCGAAATCGCTCGATCCAAGCATCCACAGTTCCGGGCGCGTAGCGATCTGCGGTTGCAGCAGCACGCCCTTGGCGAGCGAATCGTCGGGAAGCTTGCCGTCGAAGAGCGCGATGAGTTCCGCGACTTGCTGCGGAAAGATATCGCCGCGATTGTAGGAACCGGCGGCCACCGCCTGCGCGGTTCGCATGTCGCCGCCGGGCGCGCGCCCGACGCCCAGATCCACGCGGTTCGGGAACAGCGCCTCCAGCATCAGGAACTGTTCGGCAACCTTGAACGGGCTGTAGTACGGCAGCATCACGCCGCCCGAGCCGATGCGAATGCGCTTCGTCAGGCTGCCGATGCGCGCGAGCATCACTTCCGGGCACGGGTTCGACACGCCGTACAGGCCGTGATGCTCCGCGCACCAGTAGCGCGTGTAGCCGAGGTCGTCGGCGAGTTGCGCGAGATCCAGCGTCGCCGCGATGGCGTCCGCGGTCGTGTGGCCGTGGATGACCGGCGTCTGGTCGAGAACCGATAGCTTCGTCATCGTCGTGGCCTAAGAAAGAAGCGAGCCGCCGCTCGGCGCGCGCTTGGCGATTTCCGCGATGAGCGTGCGCGCGAGCGACTGCTTGTCGGCGCGCGGCAAGAGCGTCGTGCCGGATGCCTCGAAGAGCACGACTTCGTTGTCGTCGCGGCCGAAGGTGAGTGGTCCGAGATTGCCGATCAGAAGCGGCACGTTCTTGCGCTTGCGCTTTTCCTCGCCATGAACTTCGAGGTCGCCGCTTTCGGCCGCGAAACCGACGCAATACGGCGGATTCGGCAACCTGGCGACCGCCGCGAGAATGTCCGGATTCTCGACGAAGTTGAACGTCGGCAACGCATCGCCGGACTTCTTGATCTTGTGCTCGCTCGCGTGATCGACGCGCCAATCCGCGACCGCCGCCACCGCGATGAAAATGTCCGCGTCGGGCGTGGCCTGCATGATGGCATCGTGCATCTGCTGCGCGGTCTGCACGTCTTCGCGATACACGCCCCACGGCGTCGGCAGCGAAACCGGCCCGGCGACGAGATGCACGTCCGCGCCCGCCTGCGCCGCCGCCCGCGCGAGCGCGAAGCCCATCTTGCCCGACGAGCGATTCGTGAGGCCGCGCACCGGATCGAGCGGCTCGAACGTCGGCCCGGCGGTAATCAGCACGCGCTGGCCGTGCAGAATCTTCGGCTGGAAGAACGCGCAGATCGCTTCGAATGCGGCTTCCGGCTCGATCATGCGGCCGTCGCCGACTTCGCCGCACGCCTGCGAACCCGAATCCGGGCCGAGCACGTCGACGCCGTCCGCGCGAATTTGCGCGACGTTTCGCTGCGTTGCCGGGTTCTGCCACATCTGGCGATTCATCGCGGGCACGACGAGCAGCGGACAATCGCGCGCGACGCACAGCGTGGAGAGCAAATCGTCGCACATGCCATGCGCGAGCTTCGCGATGAAATCGGTCGAGGCGGGCGCGATGACGATGGCATGCGCCTCGCGCGACAGGTCGATATGCGGCATGTTGTTCGGCATGCGCGCATCCCACTGCGAGACGTACACGGGACGCCCGGAGAGCGCCTGCATGGTGACGGGCGTGATGAATTGCGTGGCCGCTTCCGTCATCACGATCTGCACGGTCGCGCCCGCCTTGACGAGCAGCCGCGTGAGCTCCGCGATCTTGTAACACGCGATGCCGCCGGTCAGTCCCAGGACGAGATGTTTGCCTGCGAGTTCCAACTTGCCTCCGTCGCAAAAAAGCGCGGCTCCGGGAAAGGAGCCGCGCTGGAGCACATCACTTCGAGCCGCGTACGCGCCGCAGTTCGTCGAATATCAGCAGCACCGCGCCGACGGTGATCGCGCTGTCGGCCAGATTGAACGCCGGCCAATGCCACGTCTTCACGTGGAAGTCGAGAAAGTCGATCACGTGGCCGTACGCCAGGCGGTCGATCACGTTGCCGATCGCGCCGCCCATGATGAGCGCGAGCGCCGTGCAGAAAAGCCGCTGCCCCGAATGGCGCTTCAACAGATAGCAGATGACGGCCGCCGCCACGACGCCCAGCGCGGTGAACGCCCAACGCTGCCAGCCGCCCGCCGCCGCCAGAAAGCTGAACGCGGCGCCGCGGTTATAGACGAGCAGCAGGTTCAAGAAGGGCGCGAGCGCGTGCGGTTCGCCGTACGCGAACACCTTCTGAACCGCGATCTTCGTCAACTGGTCGAACAGGATCACGATCAGCGCGACGCCGATCCACGGCGCGAGCGAACCGCTCGAAGTACTTTGTTTCGCCATAGTCCTAGCCATTATGCTGCGCCTCGCGTTTCGCCAGCGCCGAAGAGATTGGAGAAGCAGCGGCCGCACAGACCCGGATGCTCCGGGTGCGAGCCGACGTCCGCGCAATAGTGCCAGCAGCGTTCGCACTTCAGGTAGCGCGATGCGGTCACGTCGACGCCTTCTTCCGCTTCGCTCGCCACGCGCTCGACCGACGCCTGCGACGTGATGAGCACGAAGTGCAGCGCATCGCCGAGGCTCGCGAGCGCGTCGTAACGCGCGCCGCTCGCGCGAACGACGACTTCCGCCTGCAACGACGAGCCGATCAGGTTCGCGGTGCGCGCTTCTTCGAGCGCCTTCGTCACGTCGCCGCGCGCCGAGCGGATCAGCGACCACTTGTCCAACAGTTCGCCGCCGTTCGGAATGTCCGGATACGCCGCGTAGACTTCGGTGAAGATCGTGTCCTGACCCGGCTTCAGGACCTTGTAGGCTTCTTCCGCCGTGAACGACAGATACGGCGCGACCAGGCGCAGCAAGCCATGCGCAATGTGAAAGAGCGCGGTCTGCGCGCTGCGGCGCTCGCGCGAATCGGGCTTCGTCGTGTAGAGACGGTCCTTCAGCACGTCGAGATAGAAGCCGCCCAGGTCTTCCGAGCAGAACGTCGCGATCTTCGCGACAACCGGATGAAACTCGTACTTCTCGTAGTGCGAGAGCGCGTCGTCCTGCAGGTTGCGCGTGAGCGCCACCGTGTAACGGTCGATCTCGAGCCACTCCGCGACCGGCACGGCGTTCTTCTCGAAGTCGAAGTCCGAGAGATTCGCGAGCAGAAAGCGCAGCGTGTTGCGAATGCGGCGATACGTCTCGGTCACGCGCTTGAGAATCTCTTCCGAGATGGCGAGCTCGCCGGAATAGTCCGTCGATGCGATCCACAAGCGGATGATTTCCGCGCCGAGGCGGTTCGCCACCTCATGCGGATCGACGCCGTTGCCGAGCGACTTCGACATCTTGCGGCCTTCGCCATCGACGGTGAAGCCGTGCGTCAGCAGCGCGTCGTAGGGCGGGCGGCCGTCGAGCATGGACGCCGTGAGCAGCGACGAATGGAACCAGCCGCGATGCTGGTCCGAGCCTTCGAGATACAGGTCGGCGGGAAATTGCAGCTCGTCCTTGTGCGAGCCGCGCAGTACATGCCAGTGCGTCGTGCCGGAGTCGAACCAGACGTCGAGCGTGTCGCGGTTCTTCTCGTACATGTTGGCGTCGTCGCCGATCAGCTCGCGCGGATCGAGCGTCTGCCACGTCTCGATGCCGCCTTCTTCGACGCGCTTCGCCACTTCCTCCAGCAATTCGATGGTGCGCGGATGCAGCTCGCCGGTTTCCTTATGGACGAAGAACGCCATCGGCACGCCCCATTGGCGCTGACGCGAGAGCGTCCAGTCCGGCCGGTTCGCGATCATGCTGTACAGACGCTGTTTGCCCCACGACGGATAGAACGCCGTGTTCTCGACGCCTTCCAGCGCCGTTTCGCGCAGCGTCTTGCCGCTGTCTTTCGGCGTCACGTCCATGCCCGCGAACCATTGCGACGTCGCGCGATAGATGATCGGCGTCTTGTGGCGCCAGCAGTGCATGTAGCTGTGCGTGTACTTCTCGGTTTTCAGCAGCGATCCGGCGCTGTTCAGCGCCTCGACGATGTCCGGATTCGCCTTCCAGATCGACAAGCCGCCGAAGAGCGGCAGCGATTCGATATAGCGGCCATCGCCCATGACGGGGTTGATGATGTCCGAATCCGCCATGCCGTGCGCCTTGCACGACACGAAGTCTTCCACGCCGTACGCTGGCGACGAATGCACGACGCCCGTGCCGCTTTCCGTGGTCACGTAGTCGCCGAGATAAACGGGCGCCGTGCGCTTGTACCCCGGGTGCGCCGCCGCGAGCGGATGATGAAAGCGCACGTTGGCGAGCTTCGCGCCCGTCGTCGTCGCGATGACTTCGCCCGGCAAGCCGTAGCTCTGCAAGCACGCTTCGACGCGCTCGGCCGCGAGAACAAGCAAGCCGCGCGGCGTGTCCACGAGCGCGTACACGATCTCCGGATGCACGTTGAGCGCCTGGTTGGCGGGAATCGTCCACGGCGTCGTCGTCCAAATGACGATGCCGCCTTCGTTCCTCGGCAGCGACGGCAGGCCGAACGCCTGCGCGGTCTTTTCGGGTTCCGCGAACGCGAACAGCACGTCGATGGTCGGATCGGTCTTGTCCTTGTATTCGACTTCCGCTTCGGCCAGCGCCGAGCCGCAGTCGAAGCACCAGTTCACCGGCTTCAGGCCGCGAAACACGAAGCCCTTTTCCATGATCTTCGCGAGCGCGCGGATTTCGCCCGCTTCGTTGACGAAGTTCATCGTCTTGTACGGATTGTCCCAGTCGCCGAGCACGCCCAGACGCCGGAAGCCGACTTTCTGCTTCTCGATCTGCTCGCTCGCGTAGGCGCGGGCCTTCTGCATGACTTCGGCGGCGGGCAGCGACTTGCCGAACTGCTTTTCGATCTGGATTTCGATCGGCATGCCGTGGCAATCCCAGCCCGGCACGTACACCGCGTCGAAGCCCGCGAGGTTGCGCGCCTTGACGATCATGTCCTTCAGAATCTTGTTGACCGCGTGGCCGAGGTGGATGTCGCCGTTCGCATACGGCGGACCGTCGTGCAGAATGAACTTCTTGCGGCCACGGCTTGCCGCGCGGATTTTCTCGTAGACCTTGTTCTCCTGCCACTCCTTGACCCACGCGGGTTCGCGCTTGGGCAAATCGCCGCGCATCGGAAACGGCGTGTCGAGCAGGTTGACGGGATATTTCGAGGAGGCTTTCTCTTTCTTGTCGCTCATGGGTGACTCAGTGAATTCGGTGAGACGGCGCTTTGGCACGCGCGTGTGTGTCGAAGGGCGAGGCAGCGGGCGATGCGCGCATGGATCATGCGGCACGGCGCGCTCACCTAATTCGATCGGTGGCGGAAATGGCGAAGCCCGTCGCGCGGCTGCCGGCGTTGCTGGCGGGCGGAAGGCCGAAGTACGCGCGCGCGTTGTCGACGTCCTTCGCGATGGCGGCGGACAGCGTTTCGAGGTCGACGTACTTTTCCTCGTCGCGCAGCTTCTTCAGGAACTCGACGCGCACGAGCTTGCCGTACGCGTCGCCGTGCCAGTCGAGCACGAAGACTTCGAGCAGCACGCGGCCGGAATCGTCCACGGTGGGACGCAAGCCGAGGCTCGCGACGGCGGGCAGCGGTTCGTCCGCGAGACCGTGCACGCGCACGACGAAAATGCCCGCGAGCGCCGGGCGCTTGTGGGCAATCGGAAGATTGAGCGTGGGAAAGCCGAGATCGCGGCCGAGCTTCGCGCCATGCACGACATGGCCGCTGATCACGTATGGACGCCCGAGCGCGACGTTCGCGGCGTCGAGATCGCCCGAGACGAGCGACGCCCGCACCGACGACGACGAAATGCGCGCGCCGTTCGGGTGCGCGACGGTCGCCATCTGCTCGACTTCGAAGCCGTATTTCTCGCCTGCGTCCTTGAGAGAGTCGAAATTGCCCGCGCGCTTTGCGCCGTAGCAGAAGTCGTCGCCGACCATGACCCAGCGTGCGTGCAGGCCGTCGACGATGACGTTCTTCACGAAGGTGTCCGGCGGCTGGCTCGCGAACGTGTGATTGAAATGCTCGACCACGACGCGATCGACGCCGCTCGTGCGCAGGGCTTCCAGCTTGTCGCGCAGCATGGCGATGCGCGGCGGCGCGCCCGCCGGATTGAAGAACTCGCGCGGATGCGGTTCGAAGGTCATCACGCAGACCGGCAGCCCGCGAGCGTCGGCGGCGGCCCGCACGCGCGCAAGCAGCGCCTGATGGCCGCGATGGACACCGTCGAAGTTGCCGATGGTCAGTGCGCAAGGCGCCCGGCTTTCGGCATTGGGGAGGCCGCGAAAGACTCTCACGATAGGCGTTGGTCGGTGGGAGGGCTGATGCTGCAAAGCGTTCGATTATAAACGCTCACACGGATGCACGGGCGCGCGTGCCGGGCGGCGGCGCTGGAGCGCCCGACGCGTTGGCGTCGTCTTACTGGCACGATTTTCGCCGTCCCCGGAATGATAAAATCCGCGAATGAGAAAAATCGTCATTCTGATCTCCGGGCGCGGGACCAACATGGAGGCCATCGTGCGTGCTTGCGCGCGCGAAGGCTGGCCGGCGCGCGTCTGCGCGGTCATTTCCAGCCGGCCCGATGCCGCCGGGCTCGGCTTCGCGGCTGCGAACGGCATCGAAACGGTCGTCGTCGATCATCGCGAATTCGACGGTCGCGAAGCCTTCGACGGGGCGCTCGCGCGCGAAATCGACCGCTTCGAACCGGATTGCGTCGTGCTGGCCGGCTTCATGCGCGTGCTCACCGATGCCTTCGTCGAACGCTATGCCGGCCGGATGCTCAATGTGCATCCGTCGCTCTTGCCGTGCTTTCCGGGGCTGCGCACGCATCAGCAGGCGCTCGACGCCGGCGTGCGCGTGCACGGCGCGAGCGTGCATTTCGTGACGGCGAAGCTCGATCACGGGCCGATCGTCGCGCAGGGCGCGGTGCCGGTCATCACGGGCGACGACGCCGCCGCGCTCGCCGCGCGCGTGCTCGCCGTCGAACACATCATTTACCCGCGCGCGGTGCGCTGGTTCGTTGAAGGGCGTCTTTCTATCGAGGGCGAACGAGTCGCTCTCACGCCGTCTGAGCCGCAGTGGCTCTTTGCCGACATTGCCGGGGAGGGCGCATGAGGCTGCATGGATTTCTGATTGGTCAAACCGAAACGTTGCTGGCGGACGTGCTCCGCTTTGCCGGTCCCGCCGATGCCGCGACAAGCCGTTTCTTCCGCGCGCATCCGAAGCTCGGTCACGGCGAACGCGGCGTCATCGCGGAAGCGGTTTTCGCCGTGCTGCGGCGGAAGATGGAGTTCTCGCATCTCGCGGAAAGCGGCTCGGGGAATCAGGCGCGGCGTCTCGCGCTGCTCGGGCTGATGCAGACCGCCGGTCTCACGGCGCTCAAGCCGTTCGTCTCGGCGGAAGAGCACCAGTGGCTCGCGCAAGTCTCGAAAATCGATCCGGCGAGCTTGCCGGTGCGCGTTCGCACGAACTTGCCGCAGTGGATCTACGACGCGATGGCGAAGCGTTTCGAGCCGGACGAGCTCGCGCAGCTCGCCGCCGCGCTGAACTATCCCGCGCCGCTCGATCTGCGCGCGAATCCGATCAAGGCGAGCCGGGACGTGGTGCGCAAGGCGCTCATCGACGCGGGCATCGACGCGTTCGACATGCCGTTCGCGCCGTTCGGCATCCGCGTGGAAGGCAAGCCCGCGCTCACGCGCTTGCAGCCGTTCCAGGAAGGCTGGATCGAAGTGCAGGACGAAGGCAGCCAATTGTTGTGCTCGCTGATGGCGCCGCGCCGCGGCGAGATGATCGTCGACTTTTGCGCGGGCGCGGGCGGCAAGACGCTTGCGCTCGGCGCGATGATGCGTTCCACCGGCCGCCTGTACGCGTTCGACGTTTCCGACCGCCGGCTCGCGAAGCTGAAGCCGCGTCTCGCGCGCAGCGGTCTGTCGAACGTGAACCCGGTGCTGATCGACAGCGAACACGACGCGAAGATCAAGCGCCTCGCGGGCAAGATCGACCGCGTGCTCGTCGATGCCCCGTGCTCGGGCCTCGGCACGCTGCGGCGCAATCCCGACCTCAAGTGGCGGCAGTCGCCCGCGACCGTCGCGGAGCTGGCGCCGAAGCAGTTGTCGATTCTCACGAGCGCCGCGCGGCTCGTGAAGACGGGCGGCCGTCTCGTCTACGCGACGTGCAGCATGCTCGAAGCGGAAAACGAAGGCGTCGTCGCGCAATTCCTGGAAGCGCATCCGAACTTCCGCGTGGTGCCCGCGCGCGATGTGCTGGCCGAGCAGCGCATCGAGCTTGACACGGGCGAGTACCTGTCGCTCTGGCCGCACAAGCACGGCACCGACGGCTTCTTCGCGGCGGTGCTGGAACGCGTGCCCGAGGCGAAGGGGCAGCAGGCTCCGCAGCCCGCGGCGGACGAAAGCGCCAGGGAAGAGGGCGCCTAAGCGCGCGATGCAGAACCGCTTCCCGAGCCACCTTTCGGAACGGCTCGTCCGCGACTTCGGCGAGCCGGAAGTGCTGTGGCAAGTCGGCGCGCTCATCGCGCTGCTTGCCATCGCGTGGTGGTGCGCGCGTCTTTTGCGAAAGCAGCTCGACGCGCGCCGCCAGTCGCGCTTCGAAGCGGTCCGTTTCGGCGCGGAAAGTCTGAACAAGGCGCTGTTTCCGCTGCTCGGGACGGTCTTCGTCAGCGTCGCGCAACTGGCGCTCGCGCCGTTGATCCACACGGCGCTGCTGCAGCTCGCGCTGGTGCCGCTGTGCGGCATCACCGTCATCTACACGATGTTCTACGTCGTGCGGCGCGTGTTCCGAACAAGCGCGACCGGCGGCGCCGAGCACGAGGCGGGCGCGCTGCTTTTCCTCTTCGAGAAGCTCGTGACGGTGCTCGTCTGGGTCGCGATGCTGCTCACAGTGATGGGCATTCAGGACGACGTCGTCCGCTGGATGGCCAGCGTGCGCTTCAACTTCGCCAACGCGCACATGACGCTGCTTTCGCTCGCCTCGGGCGTGCTGTGGGTATGCGTGACGCTGATCGTCGCGATGTGGGCGGGCGCGCTGCTCGACGACCGCCTGATGCGCTCGCGCTCGCTCGACGCCAATCTGAAGGTCGTGCTGGCGCGCGTCGCGCGGGCGATCATGGTTCTCGCGGCGATTCTCGTCAGCCTGTCGATTGTCGGCATCGACATCACGGTGCTCGGCGTGTTCGGCGGCGCGCTCGGCGTCGGGCTCGGCTTCGGCTTGCAGAAGATCGCGAGCAATTACGTGTCGGGCTTCATCATTCTGCTCGACCGGTCGCTCAGGCTCGGCGACATGATCAACGTCAGCGGCTTTCAGGGCACCGTCACGCAGATCCGCACGCGCTACACGGTCGTGCGCGGGCTGGACGGCATCGAAACGCTGATTCCGAACGAAAAGCTGATTACCGATGTCGTACAGAATCACTCGTCGTATCTCACGCGCGGCAACGCCAAGATTGCCGTGCAGGTGAGCTATCGCTCCGACGTGGAACGCGCGATGCGTCTGCTCGTCGAAGCGACGCAGGACATCGAGCGCGTTTTGCAGGACCCGGCGCCCGCCGCGCTGCTCGCGAGCTTCGGCGCGGACGGCATCAATCTGGAACTGAGCTTCTGGATCGAGGACGCGGCCAAGGGCACCGGCGGCGTTAAGTCGCAAGTCAATCGGAGCGTGTGGCGGTTATTCTCCGCGCATGGCATCGAGATTCCGTACGCGCAGCGCGAGGTGCGGATCATCGGTGGCGCGGTGGACGCATCGGTAGGAAATGCCGGTTTTCCGCGCGATGATGCTGCGTCGGCGGCCGGAAGCGCCGTCTGATGCAACGGACGTGTGCGTCATTGCTTCCGTTTTTGCAAGGTTCGAGCGCACGAGACGGGCGTGAGATTTTCCTCGTTTGGGCGGGATTCAAAAAAATTCACCTTTACGACAACGACTTGGAACGCTTGCAGTAGAATGCGATCGAACTTCGGCGCTCACCTTTCACGCGCCCGACATGCCGAAATGAAGCTGCTTCCCACGGTTTTAATCGGCCATTTTTTCCGAATTTCACAGCTACATAGGTAAATTGCCTTGCTGAATTCCTCCCTCGAATTTCTCGCCAACGGACTGCTCGACTTCTCCTGGTGGCAGATTCTGTTGTTCACGCTTGCGATGACGCACGTCACGATCGCCGGCGTCACCATTTATTTGCACCGCTGCCAGGCGCACCGTGCGCTGGACCTGCATCCCGTCGCGAGCCACTTCTTCCGCCTGTGGCTGTGGATGACCACCGGCATGCTGACCGGCCAGTGGGCGGCGATCCACCGCAAGCATCATGCGAAGTGCGAGACCGAAGAAGATCCGCACAGCCCGCAGACGCGCGGCATCTGGAAGGTGCTGCTCGAAGGCGCGGAACTATATCGCGCCGAAGCGAAGAACGAAGAAACGCTGCGCCGCTTCAGTCACGGCACGCCGAACGACTGGATCGAGCGTAACGTCTACACGCGCTATCCGATCCTCGGCATCAGCATCATGATGGTGATCGACGTTGCGCTGTTCGGCATTGTCGGGCTGTCGGTGTGGGCCGTGCAGATGATCTGGATTCCGTTCTGGGCAGCGGGCGTGGTCAACGGCCTCGCGCACTTCTGGGGTTATCGCAACTTCAATTCGTCCGATGCGAGCACGAACATTTTCCCGCTCGGCATTCTGATCGGCGGCGAAGAACTGCACAACAATCACCACACGTACGCCACGTCGGCGAAGCTGTCGAGCAAGTGGTACGAATTCGACATCGGCTGGATGTATATCCGTATTCTGTCGGCGCTCGGCCTCGCCAAGGTCAAGAAGCTCGCGCCTACGCCGCGTCTGTCCGAATCGAAGTCCGTGCCGGATCACGACACGCTGCAAGCCGTGCTCGCGAACCGTTACGAAGTCATGGCGCGTTACGGCAAGGCGCTCAAGCGCGCCTACAGGCAGGAACTCGTCAAGCTGAAGGAAGCGGGCGCGCGCGAGAAGTACCAGCTCATGCGCGGCGCGCGCAAGTGGTTCCATAAAGAAGAGGACGGCCTGAACGAGCCGCAGCGCCAGCAACTGCCGGAACTGTTCTCGGACAACCAGAAACTGCGCACTTACATCGAACTGCGCAAGGATCTGGCGGCGATGTGGGACCGTTCCAACGCATCGCGCGAGCAACTGCTGGCGCAATTGCAGGACTGGTGTCATCGCGCGGAACAAAGCGGTATCAAGGCGCTTCAAGATTTCGCCTTGCGTCTGCGCCGCTACGCCTTATAAGCGATATCCGTTAAAATTTAAGAACGTCACAAGACCCCGCTCTGGCGGGGTTTTTGTTTTTGGGCGACAGATTTGCGCTGTGTACGGCAGGAGACAGGGGACATGCAGGCGATCAAAAGTGTCGAGTACGACCGGCCGCAAGGGCTGACGTGTGGAGTGGGCGAGGCGTGGGCGCGCGTGCCGCAGGCGCCGTCGGCGGAGGAGAAGCGCGCGTTGAAAGAGCGCATTCGTGCGTTCTTGCGGCGCGAGGAGGCCGTGCTGGTCGCGCATTACTACGTCGATGCGGAGTTGCAGGAACTGGCCGACGAAACCGGCGGATGCGTGGCCGATTCGCTCGAAATGGCGCGCTTCGGCCGCGATCATGCGGCCAGGACGCTGGTTGTCGCGGGCGTGCGCTTCATGGGCGAGACCGCGAAAATCCTGAGCCCGCACAAGCGCGTGCTGATGCCCGATCTGGATGCGACTTGCTCGCTCGACCTCGGTTGTCCCGCCGACGAGTTCGCCGCGTTCTGCGACGCGCATCCCGACCGCGCGGTCGTCGTGTACGCGAACACGAGCGCAGCCGTGAAGGCGCGCGCGGACTGGATGGTCACGTCGTCGATCGGGCTCGAAATCGTCGCGGACTTGCATGCGCGCGGCGAGAAGATTCTGTGGGCGCCCGATCGTCACCTAGGCGGCTACATCCAGAAGAAGACCGGCGCGGACATGCTGCTGTGGCAAGGTTCCTGTCTCGTTCACGACGAATTCAAGGGCATCGAACTGGACCTGCTGCGCGCCGAGTATCCGGACGCGAAAATTCTCGTGCATCCCGAGTCGCCGGAAGCGGTCGTGAAGCTTGCGGACGTCGTCGGATCGACCACGCAATTGATCGACGCCGCCGTGCGTCTCGACGCGAGCCGCTTCATCGTCGCGACGGACCTCGGCATCCTGCATAAGATGCGGCTGGCCGCGCCCGGCAAGACGTTCATCGAAGCGCCGACGGCGGGCAACAGCGCCACCTGCAAAAGCTGCGCGCATTGTCCGTGGATGGCGATGAACGGTCTCGCCAATCTCGCCGACGTGCTGGAGCGCGGTCACAACGAGATTCACGTCGAAGCCGCCATCGGGGAGCGCGCGCGCGTGCCGATCGACCGCATGCTCGATTTCGCCGCGCGTCACAAGCAACGCGTGCAGGCGAGCGGCGATCTGGCCAAGGACGGCACCTTGTTCGCGAACGTGGGAGCCGCGTGATGAATACCTCACCGATCTTCGACGAAGTACGCGCCCAATACGGCGAGGCGTTCGACGCCGCGCTCGCGCGCAATGTCGCCGACGCGCTCGCGGAAGACATCGGCACCGGCGACGTCACCGGCCGCCTTGTTCCGGCGGACGCGCGGCGCACGGCGCGGATCATCGTGCGCGAGGAGGCGGTGCTCTGCGGCGTGCCGTGGTTCGACGCGGTCATGCGGCGCGTCGATCCGTCCATCGAAGTGGAATGGCAGTATCGCGAAGGGCAGCGCATGGCGGCCGATACCCCCGTCGTGCTGCTGCGCGGCCCGGCGCGCTCGCTGCTGACGGCCGAGCGCAACGGCCTCAACTTTCTGCAACTGCTCTCGGGCGTGACGAGCGTGACGCGCCGTTACGTCGATGCCATCGAAGGCACGCGCGCGCGCATTCTCGACACGCGCAAGACGCTGCCGGGCTTGCGGCTCGCGCAGAAATACGCGGTGCGCGTCGGTGGCGGGGCCAACCAGCGGCTCGCGCTCTACGACGGCATTCTGATCAAGGAAAACCACATCGCGGCGGCGGGCGGCGTCGGCGCGGCCATGGACGCCGCGCTCGCCCTGAGCGCGGACGTGCCGGTGCAGATCGAAGTCGAGACGCTCGCGCAGCTCGAAACCGCGCTCGCGCATCGCGCTCAGTCCGTTCTGCTCGACAACTTCACGCTCGACGCCATGTGCGACGCGGTGCGCGTCACGGCGGGCCGCGCGTTGCTCGAAGTGTCGGGCGGCGTGAACTTCGAAACGGTGCGGGCGATCGCGGAAACCGGCGTCGACCGAATCTCGATTGGCGCGCTCACGAAAGACGTGCGCGCCACCGACTTTTCGATGCGCCTCATCTAGCCGTCAGACCGCGCGCCGCCTCGCCGCGGGCGGCATCAGCACGGTCGGCAGCGCCTTGGGCAAGGTGTCGGGCCAGTCGCGGCTGAAGTGCAGGCCGCGGCTTTCGCGCCGCGAGCACGCGCTTTCGACGATCAGCGACGCGACGTCCACCAGATTGCGCAGCTCCAGCAAATCGCGGCTTACCTTGAAATTTGCGTAGAACTCGTGGATTTCGTCGCGCAGAAGCGCGATGCGATGTCGCGCGCGTTCGAGCCGCTTGTCCGTCCGCACGATTCCGACGTAGTTCCACATCAGGAGCCGCAACTCGTCCCAGTTATGCGCGACGACCACTTCCTCGTCCGGATCGGACACGCGGCTTTCGTCCCAGTCGGGCAGGGGCGCGTGGCATCCGGCAGAGAAGCCGTCTTTTTCGATGGCCGCCGCCGCCGCCCGCCCAATCACGATGCATTCGAGCAACGAATTGCTCGCCAGCCGGTTCGCGCCGTGCAGCCCGGTGCAGGACGTTTCGCCGACCGCGTACAGCCCAGGGCGGTCGGTGCGCCCGGCGAGATCCGTGACGACGCCGCCGCAGGTGTAGTGCGCGGCCGGGACGACGGGAATCGGCTCCTTCGCGATATCGATGCCGAATTCGCGGCAGCGCGCGAGGATCGTCGGGAAATGCTCTTCGAGGAATGCGCGCGGCTGGTGGCTGATATCCAGATACACGCAGTCGATCCCGCGCTTCTTGATTTCGAAGTCGATCGCCCGGGCGACGATATCGCGCGGCGCCAGTTCGGCGCGTTCGTCGTGCGCGGGCATGAAACGCGTGCCGTCGGGCAGGCGCAGCACGCCGCCTTCGCCGCGCACCGCCTCGGAAATGAGGAACGACTTCGCGTACGGATGAAACAGGCACGTCGGATGGAACTGGATGAATTCCATGTTCGCGACGCGGCAGCCCGCGCGCCAGGCCATCGCGATGCCGTCGCCGGTGGCGGTGTCGGGATTCGTCGTGTAGAGATAGACCTTGCCCGCGCCGCCTGTCGCGAGGACCGTGTGCGGCGCCTGAATCGTGACGGTGCGGCCGGTGTTCAGGTCGAGCGCGTACAGGCCGTGGCAGCGGTGGCCCGGCAGCCCGAGCCGGTCGGACGTGATCAGGTCGATCGCGTAGTGATCTTCGAGGACGGTGATGTTCGGGTGATTGCGCACGCGCTCGCCGAGCGTCGTGACGACCGCGTGGCCGGTGGCGTCGGCGGCGTGGATGATGCGGCGATGGCTGTGTCCGCCTTCGCGCGTCAGATGAAAGCCGAGTTCGGCGGAGACATCGCGCGTGAAGGGCACGCCTTCTTCGATCAGCCATTGAATCGCCGCGCGCCCGTTCTCGACGATGAAGCGCGTCGCCGCCTCGTCGCACAGGCCGCCGCCGGCAATGAGCGTGTCGGCCACGTGATTGTCCACGCTGTCCGCCGAATCCAGCACCGCCGCGATGCCGCCCTGCGCCCAGTCGCTCGCGCCTTCGCTCACCGCGCGTTTCGCGATGATCGCCACGCGCCGCGTCTCGGCGAGATTCAGCGCGACGCTCAACCCAGCGAGCCCGCTTCCCACGATCGCTACATCGAAATTCATGCCGCCGTGTCTCCGTCATGTTGTCGTCGATAGCCGGCAAGCATAACGCGCGAGCATAGCGGCAGACAGAAAACCCATGCACCAGCATGTGAAACGCGTATGAAAACGGCGCCGGAAAACAAAAAGCCCCGCATGAGCGGGGCTTTCTGCTGTCTTCGTCAGGCACTCAATCTCAAGTGCGGTACGTTTTCCGCGTAAGCGGAGCAACGCCGCTTTACTTGATCTTGGTTTCCTTGTACTCAACGTGCTTGCGGACGACGGGATCAAATTTCTTGATCAGCATCTTTTCCGGCATGTTGCGCTTATTCTTGGTCGTCGTGTAGAAGTGACCCGTGCCTGCAGTCGATTCCAGCTTGATCTTGTCGCGTGCGCCCTTGGCCATGTGCGTGCTCCTTAGATTTCACCGCGTGCGCGCAAATCTGCGAGCACGGCGTCGATACCGTTCTTGTCGATCAGGCGCAGACCGGCGTTCGAGACGCGCAGACGGACCCAGCGGTTTTCGCTTTCAACGAAGAAACGGCGGTTCTGCAGGTTCGGCAGGAAACGACGCTTGGTCTTGTTGTTGGCGTGGGAAACGTTGTTGCCGGACATCGGCCCTTTCCCAGTTACTTGGCATACGCGTGCCATGCGAGCACTCCTAATACAGTCTGATTCTTACGCTCGGCGCAGCGATGCTGCATGCCGACCTCTTTTTCCCTGGTTGCCTTTACCGGGAACTTGGCAGCACGGTTATGCCAATGAGGAACGCGAAGTTCAGAACAGGTGGGTTGAGAAAAGCAAACGCGGATTCTAGCAGGAAAAGCCGTGCGTTATCAAGACGTTTTGGCGTTTTCCTGCTCTGCTGAGAGCGTGTCACAGCAAGCCTCACAACCACCCTTCCCGCGCGAACGAAAAAATGTCGTTTGACGCGACCACCATATGATCCAGCAGCTTCACGTCGATGAGCGCGAGCGCGTCGAGCAGCGTGCGCGTGAGCTTGCGGTCGCCGGCGCTCGGCTGATTGGCGCCGGAAGGATGATTATGCGCGACGATCAGCCCGGCCGCATTCAGCGCGAGCGCCCGCTTGACGATCTCGCGCGGATAGACGGCCACGCACGTGAGCGAGCCGTGCGCTTCCTCGCAGATGTCCAGCAGTTGATGGCGCGCGTCCAGATAGATGCAGATGAACACTTCGTTCGGCCGCGTGCCGATTTTCAGGCGCAGGAAGTCCTCCACCGCGCCCGGCGAATTCAGAAGCATGCGGTCTCGCGCTTTCTCCGCCAGCGCGCGGCGGCACAATTCGGATACCGCGATGAGCGTCGCCGCGCGCGCCTCGCCGATGCCGCGTTCGGCTTGCAACTCGGCGGCGGAGGCACTCAGCATCGCGCGCAACGAGCCGAACCGCCGCAGCAGCGCACGCGCGACATCGACGGCGGTGAGACCCGGCACGCCGGTGCGCAAGAAAAGCGCGAGGAGCTCGGCGTCGGAGAGCATCTCGGCACCCGAGTTCAGCAGGCGTTCGCGCGGCCGGTCGGCCTTGTCCCATTTCGAGATGGCTAGTGCCGCGAGCCGGACGGTTTCCGCAGCCTCCGATGGCGCGGCGGGAACGGACGAAGCAACTGGCGCGACGTCCGAGTCTGCAACCGGCGCGGCATCTGGCGCGACCTTCGGCGCGACATCAGGCACGACGACCGCCGTCATCGCGCGCTCCGAACGCACCACGTTGCGCGCGCCGCCGCACCAACGGCGCACGGGCCCGACGCGGCGCCCGGCCACTCTGTCTTACAATAGCGGTTTCGGCGCCCGTTTCGACCCTGCGCCGCGCGGTTCGCAGCTTCGCGCCGACGAGCCGCCGCTCGCCCGGCCCACGCCGCGCTTTCGACTGAACCGCCACATCCAATACTCATGAGCATCATCGATATCTCCGAGGTCAAGCCCGGCTCCCACGTCACGCTGCATTACCGGCTGGCACTGGCCGACGGCGCGGACATCGTCAACACCTTCACCGACAAGCCCGCGACGCTCCTGCTCGGCGCAGGCCAGCTCGCGCCGCCGCTCGAAGACATTCTGCTCGGGCTGAAGGTCGGCCACCATTCGACCTTTCGGCTAACCCCGGAACAGGCGTTCGGGCCGCGCAACCCAGAACTGCTGCAACGTGTGTCGCTCGCGACGCTGCGCGAAAACAGCATGATCGGCGAGGATTTTTCTCCCGGCGATCTCGTCGAATTCAACGCGCCCAACGGCGGGCGCTACGCGGGCGTGCTCAAGGAAGTGGGCGAAACGTCGGCGCTCTTCGACTTCAATCACCCGCTTGCCGGCCAGACGCTGGCGTTCGAAGTGAAAATCATCGGAATCCTGTAGCCATGAGCCTGATCGAAAGCCTCACCGATATCGAAACCGACGTCGAAATCCTGCTCGCGCAGCCGCGCGGCTTTTGCGCGGGCGTGGATCGCGCCATCGAGATCGTCGAGCGCGCGATCAAGCTGTTTGGCGCGCCGATCTACGTGCGTCACGAGATCGTCCATAACGCGTACGTCGTCGCCGATCTGCGCAAGAAGGGCGCGATCTTCATCGAGGAACTGTCGGACGTGCCCGAAGGCAGCACGCTGATCTTCAGCGCGCACGGCGTCTCGAAGGCGGTACGCGTCGGGGCCGAAACGCGCGGCCTGCGCGTATTCGACGCCACGTGCCCGCTCGTGACCAAGGTGCACATGGAAGTCGCGAAGATGCGGCAGGAAGGCTTCGACATCGTGATGATCGGCCACAAGGGACACCCGGAAGTTGAAGGCACGATGGGCCAGTCGGGCGAGGGCATGCATCTGGTCGAAGATATCGACGACGTGCTGAAGCTGAATCTGCCCGACCCGGAACGCATCGCGTACGTCACGCAGACAACGCTTTCGGTCGACGACGCCTCCGCCATCATCGAGGCGCTCAAGACCAAGTACCCCGCGATCAAGGAACCGAAGAAGCAGGACATCTGCTATGCGACGCAGAACCGCCAGGACGCGGTGAAATTCCTCGCGCCGCAGTGCGATGTCGTGATCGTGGTCGGCAGCCCGAATAGCTCCAATTCGAGCCGGCTGCGCGAAGTTGCCGAACGCAGCGGCATTCCCGCCTATATGGTGGACTCGCCGACGCAGATCGATCCGAAGTGGGTGGAAGGGAAGAAGCGCATCGGCGTGACGGCGGGCGCGTCCGCGCCGGAAGTGCTGGCGCAGGCCGTGATCGGGCGCTTGCGCGAACTCGGCGTGCGCAGCGTGCGCTCGCTCGAAGGCATCGAAGAAACGATTTCGTTTCCGCTGCCGCGCGGGTTGTCGCTGCCGCAATAAGTTGGTCGAATTCTTGGAAAGCGCCTGCGGGCGCTTTTTTTTCGCATGCGCATGGTTGGAAAGACCGCGCATGCACCAGAAAAAGGCGTCGTTCGCAGCCGCGTTTTTGAGCACGCAAACGTACTCGCCCCGGCCCGGATTAAACCCCGCCCCCGAAGTGGTGCAACTACTGCACAAAACCGGATCGCAACCCGGTTGCGCTTTTGCCCGAAAATCGTCGAAAAATGGGGGTTGCAATGCTGGAAAACCCCGCCACGCAAGAATATTGCTCGTCTCATATTTAGCGTTACAATTCGCGCGTCCTGAGTCCGGAAGGGCCTCTGGCAACGGTTCTGTAAGGGCAGGAGATCTCATTTGATGCGATTCAGGTTTGCTTACGCCGTGTCCATCGCGGCTGCGGTTGCAATGGCATCCGCATGCGGCAAGAAGGACGAAGGCGAGGCGAGCGGAGCAGCACCCGCGGCAAGCGCGCCGACTGCGGCGGCGTCTGCCCCCGCGCCGGCGAGCGAGGCAACGGTGGTCAAGATCGGCCACGTCGCGCCGTTGTCCGGAACGCAGGCCCACTTGGGGAAAGACAACGAAAACGGCGCGCGGCTCGCGCTGGAGGAAATCAGCGCGCAGGGTCTTACCATCGACGGCCGCTCCATTCACCTTCAACTCGACAGCCAGGACGACGCAGCGGACCCGCGCACCGGCGAAGAGGCCGCGCAGCGCCTCGTCGACGACCATGTGGTCGCGGTGATCGGGCATATGAACTCGGGCGTGTCGATTCCGGCGTCGAAGATATACAGCGATGCGGGCATCGCGGAGATTTCGCCGTCGACGACGAACCCGCAATATACGAAGCAGGGTTACAAGACGACCTTCCGCGTGGTCGCGACCGATGCGCTGCAAGGCCCCGTTTTGGCCGGCTACGCGATCAAGACGCTGCACGCGAAGAAAGTCGTGATCGTCGACGACTCCACCGCGTACGGCCGCGGTCTCGCCGATGAGTTCGCGAAGACGGCGCAGGCGGGCGGCGTGAAGATCGCCGCGCGGGAGACGACGTCCGAGAAGGCGCGCAACTTCAAGGCAATCGTGACGAAGATCAAGCGCATGCAGCCCGACGCCGTGATGTACGGCGGCATGGACGTGACGGGCGGCCCGTTCGCGAAGGAAGCGGCGGCGCTCGGCGTCAAGGCGAAGATTCTGGCGGGCGACGGCGTCTGCACGCAGCAACTGCCGGAACTGGCGGGCGACGCGGTGCAGAACGTCGTCTGCTCGGAAGCGGGGCCCGCGCTCGAGAAGATGGACAAGGGCGCGGACTTCGCGCAGAAGTACGAGGCACGTTTTCACACGCCAGTGCAGATTTACGCGCCGTTCGCATATGACGCCGTGTACGTGATCGTCGACGCAATGAAGCGCGCGAATTCCGTCGAAGCGGGCAAGGTGCTCGCGGCGATGGCCACGACGGATTTCAACGGTCTGACGGGGCACATTGCTTTTGACGACAAAGGCGATCTGAAGACCGGCACCATCACGCTTTACGACTTCAAGGACAAGAAGAAGGACGTGCTCGACGTCGTGAAGCAGTAGCAGCAGGCGTTTGCAGTCTTGCGGCGCCTATCCGACAGCGCCGTTTCGCATCCGCCTGACGGGCGCCCGCACCTATCCGGCGGCGGGCGCAACGGCAGGCGATTAACCCTTACCGGTTTTTTTAATCAGTACGCGCAGTGCCGCTCCAGATTTCACTTCACACCGGTTTATCGGCCGGTGATAAAGGCGTAATCCGGTCGCACGGGGCTAAGGAGCTTTAAATGGATATTTTCATCCAGCAGATCCTCAACGGTCTGGTGCTTGGCAGCGTCTACGCCATCATCGCGTTGGGTTACACGATGGTGTACGGCATTCTCGGCATCATCAACTTCGCGCACGGCGACGTGCTGATGGTGGGCGCGATGGTGGCGCTCTCGGCCATCGGCGTCATGCAGAATCACTTTCCCTCGATGCCCGGCCCGATCATGCTGACCATCTCGCTCGTCGTGGCGGCGGTCGTCTGCGCGATCGTCGGCTACACGATCGAACGCGTCGCGTACCGGCCGCTGCGCAAGGCGCCGCGTCTAGCGCCGCTCATCACGGCCATCGGCGTGTCGATCCTCTTGCAAACGGTCGCCATGATGATCTGGGGCCGCAACCCGCTCGCGTTCCCGCAGCTTCTGCCGACCGACCCGATCAACGTCATCACCGCGACCGAGACGCGTCCCGGCGCAGTCATCTCGATGACGGAAATCGTCATCATCGTGGTGGCGTTCCTCGTGATGGGCGGCCTCTTGCTCCTCGTGCACAAGACCAAGCTCGGCCGCGCGATGCGCGCCATCGCCGAAAACCCCGGCGTCGCGTCGCTGATGGGCGTGAACCCGAACTTCGTCATCTCGGCGACCTTCATGATCGGCTCGGCGCTTGCTGCCCTCGCCGGCGTGATGATCGCCTCCGAATACGGCAACGCGCACTTCTACATGGGCTTCATTCCCGGCCTGAAGGCGTTCACGGCGGCGGTGCTCGGCGGCATCGGCAACCTGGGCGGCGCGATGGTCGGCGGCGTGCTTCTCGGACTGATCGAACAGTTGGGCGCCGGTTACATCGGCAATCTGACAGGCGGCGTCTTCGGCAGTAACTATCAGGACGTGTTCGCCTTCATCGTGCTGATCATCGTGCTCGTGTTCCGTCCGTCGGGTCTGCTCGGCGAACGTGTCGCGGACCGCGCTTAAAGACCGTGTGAGGAGCTCTACAAAATGACTTCGATTCAACCGATTGAGCCGTCCACGACGCTCATCCCCGAGAAAAACACGGGCAAGACCCTCGTGGTCGGCATCATCGTCGCCGCGTTCGTGATTGCCGCGCCGATGGTGATCGGCGCCGCGGGCGGCAACTACTGGGTGCGCGTGCTCGACTTCGCGATGCTATACGTCATGCTCGCGCTCGGCCTCAACGTTGTGGTCGGCTTCGCCGGCCTGCTCGATCTGGGCTACATCGCGTTCTATGCGGTCGGCGCGTACGTGGCGGCGCTCCTGTCGTCGCCGCAGCTGACCTCGCAGTTCGAATGGATCGCGCATCTGGCGCCGGGCGGGCTGCACGTGCCCTTCCTCCTGATCGTGCCGGTCGCGATGGCGCTCGCGGCTACATTCGGCGTGCTGCTCGGCGCACCGACGCTGCGTCTGCGCGGCGACTACCTCGCCATCGTGACGCTCGGCTTCGGGGAAATCGTGCGGATTTTCATGAACAACCTCGACCGTCCGATCAACATCACGAACGGCCCGAAAGGCATCACGGGCATTGATCCGGTGACGGTGGCGGGCTTCAACCTGTCGCAGACGCACGAGCTTTTCGGCGTGAAGTTCCCGTCCGTGTACATGTATTACTACCTGTTCGTGCTCGGCGCGCTGCTCGTGATCTGGGTCTGTACGCGCCTTCAACATTCGCGCATCGGCCGAGCATGGGCTGCGATCCGCGAAGACGAAATCGCCGCGAAGGCCATGGGCATCAACACGCGTAACGTGAAGCTGCTGGCGTTCGCGATGGGCGCGTCGTTCGGCGGCCTGTCGGGTGCGATGTTCGGCGCGTTCCAGGGCTTTGTGTCGCCGGAATCGTTCACGTTCTGGGAATCGATCGTCGTGCTGGCGTGCGTGGTGCTGGGCGGCATGGGCCACATTCCGGGCGTGATTCTCGGCGCGGTGCTGCTCGCCGTGTTCCCCGAATTTCTGCGCTCGACGATGGGTCCGCTGCAAAACGCCATCTTCGGCCATCAGATCGTGGATACCGAAGTCATCCGCCAGTTGCTGTACGGCCTGGCGATGGTGCTGATCATGCTGTATCGCTCGGAAGGCCTGTGGCCCGCCGCGAAACACGAAGACAAGATCGCGAAGATCGCGAAGCGCAGCGGCAAGAAGCCGGTGCGCGCCTAAGCGGGGGATAGGAAAATGAGCGACAAACGTACTCGATTGTCCGTGAAGGGCGTGAACAAGCGTTTCGGCGGCTTGCAGGCGCTGTCCGAAGTCGGCCTCCAGATCAAGGAAGGCGAGATCTACGGTCTGATCGGCCCGAACGGCGCGGGCAAGACGACGTTCTTCAACGTCATCACGGGCCTCTACACGCCGGATTCGGGCGAATTCAAGCTCGACGGCGAAGCCTACACGCCAACCGCCGTGTATCAGGTGGCGAAGGCGGGCATCGCGCGCACGTTCCAGAACATTCGTCTGTTCGGCGGGATGACCGCGCTGGAGAACGTGATGGTCGGCCGTCACGTCCGCACGAAGCACGGGCTGATCGGCGCGGTGTTCCAGACGCCTGCCGAACGCCGCGAAGAGAAGGAAATCAAGGAGCGCGCGCTCGAACTGCTGGAGTACGTCGGCGTGCTTCAGTACGCGGACTACACGTCGCGCAATCTGTCGTATGGCCACCAGCGTCGTCTGGAAATCGCGCGTGCGCTCGCGACCGATCCGAAGCTGCTTGCGCTCGACGAGCCGGCGGCCGGCATGAACGCGACGGAGAAAGTAGAACTGACGCGCCTGCTCGACAAGATTCGATCGGACGGCAAGACGATTCTGTTGATCGAACACGACGTGAAACTCGTGATGGGATTGTGCAACCGCATGACGGTGCTCGATTACGGCAAGGTGATCGCCGAAGGTCTGCCGCAGGACGTGCAGAAGGACCCGAAGGTGATCGAGGCATATCTGGGTGCGGGGGTGCACTAAATGGCGACCACAAGCGCAATGTTGAAGGTCAAGGGTCTGCAGGTGAATTATGGCGGCATCCAGGCGGTGAAGGGTGTCGATCTGGAAGTAGGTCAAGGCGAACTGGTCACGCTGATCGGCGCGAACGGCGCGGGCAAGACCACGACGATGAAGGCCATCACGGGCCTGAAGCCGTTTTCGGGCGGCGATATCGAGTACATGGGCCAGTCGATCAAGGGCGTGCCCACGCACGAGCTTTTGAAGCGCGGCCTCGCGATGGTGCCGGAAGGCCGTGGCATTTTCGCGCGCATGTCGATTCTCGAGAACATGCAGATGGGCGCGTACCTGCGCAACGATTCGGACGGCATTCAGAAGGACACCGAACGGATGTTCGGCTTCTTTCCGCGTTTGAAGGAGCGGGCGTCGCAGTATGCGGGCACGCTTTCCGGTGGCGAGCAGCAGATGCTGGCGATGGCTCGCGCGTTGTTGTCGCGGCCCAAGTTGCTCCTGCTCGATGAGCCTTCGATGGGGCTTTCGCCGATCATGGTCGAGAAGATTTTCGAAGTGGTGCGGGAGATTTCCTCGGAAGGGCTGACGGTGCTGCTCGTGGAGCAGAATGCACGACTTGCATTGCAGGCCGCTAATCGCGGGTATGTGATGGATTCGGGTACCGTCACTATGTCCGGCGATGCCAAGGTCATGCTCGATGATCCTAAGGTTCGGGCTGCTTATCTGGGGGAGTGAGGTTTTTTTCTTTCCTCGCGGGGCGGGGGTGTTGTTTGCTTCCCGCTCGTTTCTCCTCTTGGTTTGTTCGTGGAACTTGTTCTCGTGTCGGTCTATTAGCGTTGCCCCTCCCCGGGGCGGGGGTCACTTTCTTTGCTGCTGCAAAGAAAGTAACCAAAGAAAGCAGCTTTTTTTTGCCCGCAGCCGCAAGCGTGTGGTCACTCCGCAGCAACGCAGTGGCCCTCAGCCAATCGGCAGCCCTGGATCACCTTCCGCGCCCGCTGAGCGCCACGTCCTCCGAGCCCCTTGGCTCGATAACACCGTTCCCGAATTCGCGAGCCGTCGTCGATCCGCGCCTCGTCGCACGCCGCCCCGAGCTAGTATGTACTACGAACGTAGCACGGTGAACAGTGAGGCTTGCACAAGCGCGCATACCGTTTTAAACGTGCGGTGTTAACGAGCCAACGGGCTCGGAGGACGTGGCGCTCAGCGGGCGCGGAGGGTTATTCAGGGCTGCTATTAAACTGAGTGCCACCGACTTTCTGCGAAGTGACCACCCGGTTATTGCTTTGTGCGGTTCAGAAGAAAGCTGCTTTCTTTGGTTGCTTTCTTTGCAGCAGCAAAGAAAGTGACCCCCGCCCCGGGGAGGGGCGCACTAATAGACCGACACGAGAACAAGCTCCACGAAGGAATCAGCGGCAAAACAATCATCCCGCCGCACGATCAGACCGACGCAAAAGAAGAACCCTAAATCCTTTTCCCAAGACTAACAACCTCATCCACCCGATACCCAAGCCGCTCATAAAACGGCAACAGCTCCCTCCGCGCAGAGAGAATTTGCAAATTAACTTTGGGACATCCAGCCCGAGCAAGCGCAGCTTCAGCATGAAGCATCAACATGCGCCCATAACCGCGTCCCCGCATGGCATGCTGAACGCCGAGTGAATAAACCCACCCGCGATGCCCGTCATACCCGCACATCACGGTGCCGATCACGTCCCCATCGAGCGTGCCGACAAAGAACAACTCCGGCTGCATCCTCATCTTGTTGTCGATCGACAACGCCGGATCGCGCTGCGGCCGCGATGCATCCGCGTACTCCGGAAACACATCGCGCCACAACGCAATCACGGCATCGCGATCGCCAGCATCGAACGTGCGGATGATCACAGCGAATCGAGCACCGAGCGCAGCATCGACAACATCTGATCGATCTCGTCCTTCGTGACGTTGAGCGCGGGCATGAAGCGCAGCAGATTGGGCCGCGCCGCGTTCAACAAAAGGCCATCCGGTTGCATGAGCCGCGCCTTCTCGACGATCTGCGGTCCCTTGTCGTCACTGAGCAGCAGCGCGCGCAACAAGCCTTCGCCTCGCTCGCCATTGAACCCGCGTTCATCGGAAAGCTTCAGCAATTCCGAACGCAAATACTCGCCGCGCTCGCGCACGCCTTCCAGAAAACCAGGCGCGGTCAGCTGCGAAATCACCGAATAGCCCGCCGCCGTCATGAGCGGATTGCCGTTGTACGTGCCGCCCTGATCGCCCGCCTCGAAGCACGCCACATCCGCCGTCGAAAGCAGCGCCGCGAGCGGCACGCCGCCGCCGATGCCCTTGCCGAGCGTCATGATGTCCGGCTCGACACCCGACAGCTCGTACGCGAACAACGTCCCCGCGCGACCGCAGCCGCTCTGCACTTCATCGACGATCAAAAGGATGTTGTGCTGCTTGGTCAGCGTGCGGAGTTGCTGCATGAATTCGCGCGTCGCGGGAATCACGCCGCCTTCGCCCTGAATCGGCTCCAGCATCACGGCCACGGTCTTCTCGTTGATGAGTTTCTCGACCGATGCGATGTCATTCAGGTCCGCCTTCGGAAAGCCCGGCACTTGCGGCGCGTAGATGGTGTCCCAGCCGGCCTTGCCGCTTGCGGACATCGTCGCGAGCGTGCGGCCGTGAAAGCTGTGATCGAACGTGATGATCTCGTACGCGCCGTTGCGGAACTTGCGGCCCCATTTGCGCGCGAGCTTGATCGCGCCTTCGTTCGCTTCCGCGCCGCTGTTCGCGAAGAACACCTTGTCGAAACAACTGTGCTGCGTGAGCAGCGCGGCGAGCCTGGCCATCGGCTCGTTGTAGAAGGCGGGCGACGGATTGATCAGCGTGCGCGCCTGTTTGTCGAGCGCCTCGATCACGCCGTCGTTGCAGTGGCCGAGCGAATTCACGGCCCAGCCCTGAATAAAGTCGAGATAGCGTTTGCCGGTGTTGTCGTAGAGCCAGGAGCCCTTGCCGTGCGTGAACACGATCTCGGGGCGGTTCGTGATGTACATCAGCGAATCGACGGGGTACTCATTGAAATTCATGACAGCGGGCTCCGGGCGTTGACTGAATTGAAAAAAGCGGCGCGCAAAAAACGAAAGCCACGGTGTTTCCGTGGCTTCATTCTTGCGCTTCAGACTAACCGAACATGACGAGCGCGAATGCGTGACGAGCCAGCGGCATCCCTAGGGAAGCGGCGAGCGGCGGCGTCGGAGCATGTTTGCGATTCGGATCATTCGCGAAGGATACGTGATGACGTTCGTGCATGTAAACCGCCGGCGTCGATTTGTCGCGCGCCGGCGGCATGCGCGGCCCGCGCGGGCCCTCAGACCGGATGCGCGAGGTCCGCTGCGCTCGTGAACGAATCCGCGTAGAACTCGTCCTCGGGCAGCCGGTGATGCTGCGTGAAATCGCGCTGGGCGGATTCCACCATCACGGGCGCGCCGCACGCATACACCTGATACGCGCTCAAGTCTGGCAGATCCTCGATGACAGCGCGATGAACGAAGCCCGTGCGCCCCGTCCAACCGTCGCGCAACTCGGGTTCGGACAGCACCGGCACGAACTTGAAGTTCGGCACTTCCTTCGCCCATTGCTCGGCGAGGTCCATCATGTACAGGTCTTTCTTGCGACGGCCGCCCCAGTACAGCGTCATCGGGCGGTTCAGGTTCTTGAAGACTGCGTGTTCGATGATCGCCTTGATCGGCGCGAAGCCCGTGCCCGATGCGAGCAGCACGATGGGCTTGTCGGATTCGTCGCGCAGAAAGAAGGTGCCGAGCGGGCCTTCGAAGCGCAGGATGTCGCGCTCTTTCATCGCGCCGAACACGTGGTCCGTGAACGTGCCGCCCGGCATGTGGCGAATGTGCAGTTCGAGCGGACCTTCGTGATGCGGCGGGCTCGCCATCGAATAGCTGCGGCGTTTGCCGTCCTTCAGAATGAATTCGATGTACTGCCCCGCGAGATATTGAAGGCGCTCGTTGGCGGGCAGTTGCAGCTTCAGTTCGATGACGTCGTCCGCGCGGCGCTGCAGCGCGTTCACACGGCACGGCAGCTTCTTCACCTGCACATCGCCGACGCCCGCGACTTCGCGCACGTCGATCGTCAGATCGCTCTGCGCGGTCGCGCAGCAGAAAAGCGCCATGCCGCGCGTTTTTTCGTCATTGGAGAGCGCCGACGACGAATGCGGCGCCTGCTCGACGTTCCCTTCGACGACCGCGCCCTTGCAGGAGCCGCAAGCGCCGTTCTTGCAGCCGTAGGGCAGGCCGATGCCCTGACGCAGCGCCGCGGTCAGCACCGGTTCGTCGGGTTCCACCTGAAACTGCCGGCCGCTTTGCCGGAGCGTTACGTTGAATGCCATAGATCGATTTCGTGCGATGGGTGAATGTGTCTCTCGATGACGCCGGAACGCGTCAGGCGAGCGGCGGATACAATGCTCGGCATGATCGCCACTCGAATCTTGCGCCGCCCGCGCGTGCTGATCGTCGGATGCGGCGATGTCGGGCTGCGCGCGCTGCCGCTCTTGCGTTCGCGGGCCGTGGCGCCTCGCGTGATCGCGCTCACGCATCATCCGGAACGCGCAGCCGAACTGCGCGCGGCAGGCGCCGTGCCGATCGCGGGCGACCTCGATGCCAGGCGCAGCCTTCGCAGGCTCGCCGGTATCGCGCGGCACGCGCGGCGCGTCATGCACCTTGCGCCGCCTCAGCGCGAGGGCGACACCGACCGCCGCACGCGTGCCTTGCTTGCAGCCTTGCGTGCGCCGCGCCGTTCCGTTGCGCGTGGCGCGCAGACCGCCGTTGCCTCGCATCGTGCGTGGCGCGCAGCGTCTTTCATTGTACCCGACGCCCCTTTTGGAGCCACATCGCGCGGCGCGCCTTTGCGCTTCGTCTATGCGAGCACCACGGGCGTCTACGGCGACTGCGGCGGCGCGCTGATCGACGAAACGCGGCCCGCGCGGCCGGAAAACGAGCGCGCACGTCGGCGCGTGTCGGCGGAGCAGCAGTTGCGCCGCGTGGGCGCGCGAAGCGGCTGGCGCGTGTCGATCGTGCGGATTCCCGGCATCTACGCGGAGAATCGCCTGCCGATCGCGCGCATCGAACGGGCGATGCCCGCGCTCATCGAACGCGACGACGTCTACACGAATCACATTCACGCCGACGATCTCGCCGCCATTCTCGTGCGCGCGCTTGGGCGCGGCCGGCCGCAGCGCGCAATCAACGCGTCCGACGACACGGACCTGCGCATGGCCGATTATTTCGATCGCGTCGCCGATGCGTACGGTCTGCCGCGCGTGCCACGCATCACGCGGAAGGAGGCGGAAGCCCGTCTGGAACCGGTCACGCTCTCGTTCATGCGGGAATCGCGGCGTCTTTCCAACACACGGATGAAACGCGAATTGCGTTATGCGCTGCGCCATCCGACCGTCGACGATTTTCTGCGCTCGCGCGCGCGGACGACAGGGCGCTAGATCAGCGCAGGAATCGTTTCGAGCAGGACGAAGCACAACAGCGCGCCGATCAATGCGCCGATCAGATTCGGCGAATAGCGATGACGCACGTGCATGATCACACCCAATATCCCGATCACGACGGCGCTCAACGCCACGAACGCAACCAGCGCGACGCTCAAGTGGGAAGCCATGATGCCCTCCTGCTTTCTTCTAGTGATTTTGATTCCGTAAGACGAGTATATGAGCGCCGCGCGAAGAAGGCATGCTGCGACGCAGCGGCAGCGCGTCGGGGCTTGTACGGATTGGCATGATCAATGACCGCTGCAAGGCGCGGGCGGGAATCGCGTCAGTCTTTGGCGCGCAGTGCCGCGAGATCGTCGGCATCGAGCCAGCGCCATTCGCCTTCCTTGAGCGACGCCGGCAGCGCGTATCCGCCGACGCGCTCCCGATGCAGTTTCTCGACGCGATTGCCCGCTGCCGCGACCATCCGCTTGACCTGATGGTATTTGCCTTCGAGCACGGTCAGTTCGAGCAGCCGCTCGTCGCGACGATGCGCGGCGAGCGCGGCGCTCGGCTTGGTCTCGCCGTGCAGCAGCACGCCGTCGCGCAGGCTGGCGACCTGGGCGTCGTCGAGCGGATGGCGCAGTGTCGCGACGTAGAGTTTCGGCACCTTGCGCTTGGGCGACGTGAAAGCGTGGACGAACGCGCCGTCGTCGGAGAGAAGAAGCAGGCCGGTCGTGTCCTGATCGAGCCGGCCGACCGGCTGCACGCCGCGCTCGACCAACTGCGGCGGCAGCAGATGAAACACGCTCAGGTGATGCTGCGGATCGCGCGAGCATTCGTAGCCTGCGGGCTTGTTCATCGCGATATACGCCTTCTCGCGATACGTCCAGACGCGGCCGTCGACTTCGAAGTCCGGCGATTCAGCGACGGCGACATTCGCGTCCGGATCGGCGCAGATTTCGCCTCGGATGCACACGCGGCCTTCCGCGATGATGCCGCGACATTGACGGCGCGAGCCGAAGCCTTGCGAGAAGAGGAGCGATTCGAGGTCCATCGGAGGAGTGAGGACGGAGGGCGCATTCTAGCAAGCGGCGCGTTCCGCACGTGAGCTGCGCGCGCCGCCGCCGGCGTGCGGCGCGGCGGCAGCTCATTGATGCCGAACGGGCGCGTGGAGCGCCGCTCGCGGCCTCGCCCGCCTCAATGCGCGTCGCCGCGCCCCTTCGATACGGTCGGCACGCCCAGGCCGAAAATCGTGAAGGTCGATGATGATCGGTCCTGCTGACTCGTCGCGGAACCGTGTCTGCCCGCGACGCTCCAGCGTCCGTCGAAGGTCATGGCCGCCTGCGCGGGCGCGGGCAACGCACTCGCCTGACGGAAGTACGCGGTGTTGGCTTCAGCTTGCGCGGCCGTCGCCTGACGCAGCAGCGTCTGCGCCTGCGGATTGCGCGGATCGAGCGCCACGGCGCGCCGGGCGTTGCGCACGGCGCACGCGGGCTCGCGATTCACGGAGCACGATCGGACGTTCGCGATGGCGCTGTCGCGTGCGCGTTCCTGACGGGTGACATCGGCGGCGAGTTGCTGGATTTCCGGGCTGAGCGCCTGATTCGTGTACAGGCCGCGCATGTGGCGGCGTGCGGCGGAGAGATCGCGCGCAGCGAGCGCCTGCCGCACCGCGACGATGTTGCGCGCGACGGCGGGTGGAGTCGTCCGTTCGGGTTCGGTGGCGGATGCCGTTGCCTGCGGGGCGTTGTCTTTGGGGCGCGCCGTTGATGTTGCGGTGGTGGTGGCTGCGGTCGACTTGGTGGGCATGGCCGTCGCGGTTTGGGGTTGCGGCGCAAGGCCCGGCGCTGAACGGCTGGTCGGCAGCGATGCGATCGAAGAAGCCGGTGCCGGGTGCGTCGCCGCCGCTTGAGGCGTCGGCGCAAGGCTCGGCGCTGAATGGTTCGCCTGCAGGGATGCCATCGGTAAGGCTGGTGCCGGGTGCGTGGCGGCTGTTTGCGGCTGCGGCGCAAGGCTTGGCGCTGACCGGCTGGCCGGCAGCGAGGCGATCGAAGAAGTCGGTGCCGGAGGCGTCGCCGCCGTTTGTGACACAAGGCTCGGCGCTGAACGGCTGGTCGGCAGCGATGCGATCGAAGAAGCCGGTGCCGGGTGCGTCGCGGCCGTTTGAGGCTGCGGCGCAAGGCTCGGCGCTGAATGGTTCGCCGGCAGGGATGCCATCGGTAAGGCTGGTGCCGGATGCGTGGCGGCTGTTTGCGGCTGCGGCGCAAGGCTTGGCGCTGACCGGCTGGCCGGCAGCGAGGCGATCG
Source organism: Burkholderia sp. 8Y (assembly GCF_902506145.1). Taxonomy (GTDB): domain Bacteria; phylum Pseudomonadota; class Gammaproteobacteria; order Burkholderiales; family Burkholderiaceae; genus Caballeronia. The sequence continues at coordinate 496,519 of NZ_LR733520.1, forward strand.
AAGAAGCCGGTGCCGGGTGCGTCGCCGCCGTTTGCGCCTGCGGCGCAAGGCCCGGCGCTGAACGGTCCGCCGGCAGCGATGCTATCGGCGCGGTCGATGCGCTCGGCGTCGCATTCGCTCTCAACTGCGCCGGTTCGCTCCAAGCCGGAACACTGGCCGCGAAAACGGATGCGCTGGGCGTCGACCGCGCGGCGGCTGTCGGCGCGGCGCGAGCCATCGTCGCTCCTGTGGGCGCGGAGACGCTTGGCCCGGCCGATGCAGTCGCCGCAGCAGTCGTTGCTTGCGAGGGCGAGCGGGGCGCAGTGGCTTTCGTCGTCGGGGCTTCGGCTGCTGCTGGTGTCGCGGCAATTTTGTCCGTCGAGGCGATGGTCGTAGACCGAGCCGTCGCGACCGCACTTGCAGACGCAGACGTGCGTGTCTGCGCAAGAGTCGCAGACGGAGCGGTCGCCGATGCCGACGCCGCGGCGGTTTTGTCCGTCGATGGCGAGACCGTAGCGTGCGCCGTCGCGCTCGCGCTTGCAGATGCGGCGGAGCGTGCAGGCGCCGAGGGAACCGCAGCCGAACGTGTCTGCGAAACGACGCGACCGGTCGCCGTGTCGCCCTGTGATGAGTGGGAGCGTTCGAGCGTGCCGGCCCCCGATGCGCTGCGCGGTGCATCGCCCGTCGCACCCGCACTCGCAAGCGCCGGCTGCGACTGCGCGTCGCCACTCGATTCCTCGCTGCCGCGCCGCGCGAGCGTCGGGCGGGCCGCGTCGCCATGGCCTTGCGCTTCGAACGCATTCTCGCCGACAGCGCCCGCCGCGCTGACCGATTTCGTCGGCACGACGCCTGCATCGTGCTGAACGTAGAGATACGCACCCGCCGCCACGCCTGCCACCACGCCGCTCACTAGCACCGCCATGAGCTTGCGCGCCGGCCGCCGCACCGGGGCGACAGGCTCGTCGCCGGGCTCGGCCAGGCTCGGGTAGGACGTCACCATCTTGCGTCGCGCGAGCCGCGTGAGCCAGCCGGTGTCGCGCAGATCGACGAAATCGTACGGTTCTTCGGTCGGTATCACGGCTGCCGCGTCGGCGACGCTCGTGAACACTGCACCGTGGCGGTCCGCGCCGCAGTACGGACAGGTGTGCTCGTCGGCCGGCGAGATGGCGTGGCATCGGCCGCAGATGACGGCATCCAGCGTCAGCGAAGATTCGGGTTGCGTCATGGCGCGCTCGTTCGAGTTATGGCTCGCGCAACGCGCGAAGCGAGATCACGGCAGCGGCGTATCCATGGCAATCCGAAACCAGATTGCCGCGCAGGCGCGCGTCCTCGTGACACGCCCCGCGCCGGGATGCCGCGACGCCGATTCAACGCTCATTCTTGCGACGCCGGCTGCAATGCGTCTAAGCGATTGCGCACATTCGCGCAATTATCGCGTCAGGGATAACGTGGGTGCGCGCGTTTCTGTATGCAGCGTGTCGTGCGTGCCGATGAATGGCACGACCGGACGGAACGATGAGTACGCCTTGGCGTTTCCGGATGGCTCGGTGTTGCTGGCTCGTCCGCGAAACGGCGGGATAGGCGCGACATGAGCGTCCCGCCGAACGGGTGGCTGATGGACCGATGAGCAGCAGACAAGGCCGTGTCTGCGTCGAATGACTTCGTGCGCTGACTATCGCTTCGCGCTCGTCGGCTCATGCCTGCGCGAGAACGCGCTACTGTCTGGCGCGACGTCGCAGGAATGAGAAGCCGCGAGCCGAGCCGCTTCATCAGTGAGGAAATCGAAGCAATGCTGCTTGCGCAAGGAGCTTCGGCATGCGACGAATCAATGGACTCGCCGCGTTGCCGGAGGTCGCGATCGGCTCTGCCGAGCGACGTTGGCGGCACGCTCGCGCGTGCCGTCGTGTCAAAACTCCCGCACGACACGCGAGCTAAGGCCCAAACCGACGCATCTGGAAGCGCACGAAAGATCACGAGCAGAACATGCAAACTTGCCGCGACACTCGTCGAAGGTGCAGGCGTGGCACGACAAGCGCGCGAAGCGACTGGCCCCGACCGTCGGCGCGCTCAAGGACGCAAAGACCGCAACCGCCGATATCAACTGCAAAGAGCGCGGCGCGGCGAAGGTGCAGGCGTGGCACGACAAGCGCGCGAAGCAACTGGCCGCGACCGTCGGCGCGCTCAAGGACGCAAAGACCGCGACCGCCGATGTCAACGGCAAAGTGGGCGGCGCGGCGAAGGAGCAGGCGTGGCGCGACAAGGACGCGAAGCAACTGGCCGCGAGCGTCGGCGCGCTCAAGGACGCGAAGACCGCGACCGCCGATGTCAACGGCAAAGAGGGCGGCGAGGCGAAGGTGCAGGCGTGTCGCGACGACGGCGCGAAGCAACTGGCCGCGAGCGTCGGCGCGCTCAAGGACACGAAGACCGCGACCGCCGATATCAACGGCAAAGAGGGCGGCGCGGCGAAGGTGCAGGCGTGGCGCGACAAGGACGCGAAGACCGCAAGCGCCGATGTCAACCGCGAAGAGGGCGGCGCGCGCAGAATGCACGGCTAGCTGTCGCGGCGCGTCCACTCCCACGGCAAAGCCCTGCGACATCAACCCCAAGCCGCCCAAATGCAAAAAAGCCGCTCGATGAGCGGCTTTTTCGTAAATCTCTGGTGCCCAGGGCCGGAATCGAACCGGCACGCCTTGCGGCGGGGGATTTTGAGTCCCCTGCGTCTACCAATTTCACCACCTGGGCATGCTGAGTCGGCGATTATGACCCAAAACCGCGCGCTCGGCAAGCAGCGGCGGGCGTCCACGAATCACTGACCGAGATACGTGAACGCGCCGTTGCGAATGACGCCCATCACGCTCGCACGCTGGTCCAGACCGACGTGATCGCTGGCGCTCGTATTGACGACGCCGTTCGGCACGACCAGTTCATGCGCGTGTTCCAGTTCGGAGCGCAGCGCGACGCGAAATTCCTTCGTTCCCGGCTTGCCGGCTTTGAGCGCGCGCGCCGCGGCGTCCTGAAGGCGCGGATAAACGCCCGCCGCATCGCCGGCGAACTGCGTCACCGTGCCCTTGCCGTACTTGTCCTCATAAGCGTTGACGAAGGCGAGCGCCGCCTTCTTCGACGGATGATTCGCCGGCAGCGTGCGCGCGACGACCACCGGCTGCGTCGGAAAGAGCGTGCCTTCCACGTCCTTGCCGCCGAGCTTGATGAACTCCGGCGTCGCGATGCCGTGCGTCTGGTAGATCGCGCCCTTGTAGCCGCGCTCGACGAGCGTGCGCTGCGGCAGCACCGTCGGCGTGCCCGCGCCCGCGATCAGCACCGCGTCCGGCTTCGCGGACATCAGCTTCAGAACCTGGCCGGTCACGCTCGCGTCCGTGCGGTTGAAGCGTTCGGTCGCGACAATCCTGATATGGCGAAGATCCGCGAACTTCGTGAATTCGGACAGCCAGCTATCGCCGTAACTGTCCGCAAAGCCGAGGAATCCGACCGTCTTCACGCCGTGATTCGACATATAGCGCGTCATCACGTCGGCCATCGCGCGATCGGTCTGCGCCATCTTGAACGCCCAGACTTTCTTGCCTTCCTGCGGTTCGACGACGGACGCCGAGCCGATCAGCGTGATCATCGGCGTCTGATATTCGGCGACCGGATCGAGCGCCGCGAGCGCCGCCGGCGTGATGTTCGGCCCGACGATCACGTCGACCTTGTCCTCGGTGATCAGCTTGCGGATGTTGCGCACCGCCGCGCCGGGGTCCGAGCCGTCGTCGAGAATGATGTACTGCGCGTCCTGCCCGGCGATGGTCTTCGGCCACATCAGCATGGCGTTCTTGCTCGTGATGCCGATGGCCGCAGCAGGCCCGGTGCTCGACAAATCCACGCCCACCTTGATCTGGGCGTGCGCGGCGGCGCAGAGCACAGCCAGCGCGGCGCCGGCGGCGAGGCGGCGCGTGAGTTTCGACAACGTCATCGGAAAGGTCTCCAGGAAAGTTCGTGTTCTTGTGGGCGGCATTGCGCCGCCGCCTTTAGAGTTCGTAGCTTTCGTGCTCGCCGGAAAGCGCCTGCTCGATCAGCTTGCGGTTCATCGACGGCGACAGCAGTTCGACGAGCGTGTACACATAGCTGCGCAGATAGGCGCCTTGCTTGAGCGCGAGCCGCGTGACGTTCGTGCCGAAGAGATGCCCGACCGGCATCGCGCGCAGATGACGGTCGCGCTCGGGATTAAACGCGATATCCGCCATGATTCCGACGCCGAGGCCCAGTTCGACGTAAGTCTTGATGACGTCCGCGTCGATGGCTTCGAGCACGATATCCGGGGTCAGATTGCGCAGATGGAACGCGTGATTGATCTTAGTGCGCCCCGCGAACGCCGCCTCGTACGTGATGAGCGGGTACTGCACGAGGTCGTCCAGCGTGAGCTGCTTGCGTTCCAGCAGCGGATGGTCGGGCAGCATGACCGCGAGATGCTGCCACTGGAAGCAGGGCAGCGACACCAGTTCCTTATAGTTCGCGACGGCTTCGGTCGCGATGGCGATGTCCGCCTGATCGTGGATGACCATTTCGGCGACCTGCGTCGGACTGCCTTGCAGGATCGACAAATGCACCTTCGGGAAGCGTTTCTTGAATTCCGCGATGGCCGCGGGCAGCGAGTAGCGCGCCTGCGTGTGCGTCGCCGCGATCACGAGATTGCCCTGATCCTGCGCCGCGTAATCCTTGCCGACGCGCTTCAAGCTCTCCACTTCCTGCAGGATTTTCTCGACCGAAGCGAGAATGATGCGCCCCGGCTCGGTCAGCGACCGCACCCGCTTGCCGTGCCGCGTGAAGATTTCGACGCCCAGCTCGTCTTCCAGCTCGATGATCGCCTTTGACACGCCCGGCTGCGATGTGAATAGCGCCTTCGCCGCTTCCGTCAGGTTGAAGTTCTGCCGCACGGCCTCGCGCACGAAGCGGAACTGATGCAGATTCATTTATAACCCACGCGCATATCAAAGTAATTTTTCAGTCGTTTGCAATATATAGCAGGTTTATTACTATCAGTCCAATTTTTCCAATATCCATAGCTGTTTTCGTCATGAGCAAATAAGCGTTCCGTCTGAACGCTGCGCGCTTCGGCGAATCAATGGATATCTGACGCACGGCGTGACCTAGGACGCCGGCGGCTAAACAAAAACTTGGGGCCCCCGAATGTACCAATACGATCAGATCGACCAGCGAATCGTTGACGAACGAGTCGCGCAGTACGCCGATCAGGTGCGCCGGCGTCTGTCGGGCGAATTGAGCGAGGAAGAGTTCCGTCCGCTGCGGCTGCAAAACGGCCTGTACATGCAGCGTCACGCGTACATGCATCGCATCGCGATTCCGTACGGCAACCTGCGCTCCGACCAGTTGCGCGTGCTCGCCACCATCGCGCGGGAGCACGACCGCGGCTACGGCCACTTCTCGACGCGCACGAACATCCAGTTCAACTGGATCGAACTCGAGGAAACGCCGGAAATCCTGCGCAAGCTGGCGTCGGTGCAAATGCACGCGATCCAGACCTCGGGCAACTGCATCCGCAACATCACGGCGGACCAGTTCGCGGGCGTCGCGCCGGATGAAGCCGTCGATCCGCGTCCTTGGGCTGAAATCCTGCGCCAGTGGTCCACGTTCCATCCGGAATTCGCGTGGCTGCCGCGCAAGTTCAAGATCGCGGTGTGCGGCTCGGCGGAAGACCGCGCGGCCGTGCAGATTCACGATCTCGGCGTGTATCTGAAGAAGAACGCAGAGGGCGAAGTCGTCGCGAGCATTCTCGCGGGCGGCGGGCTCGGTCGCACGCCGATCATCGGCGCGGTCATCAAGGAAGATCTGCCGTGGCGGCATCTGCTGACGTACTGCGAAGCCGTGCTGCGCGTCTACAACCGCTACGGCCGCCGCGACAACATGTACAAGGCGCGTATCAAGATTCTCGTGAAGGCGCTGTCGCCCGAGAAGTTCGCGAAGCAGGTCGAAGAAGAGTGGCAGCATCTGAAGGACGGCCCCTCGACGCTCACGCAGGACGAAGTCGAGCGCGTGTCGAAGTTCTTCGCGCCGCCCGCGTACGAAAAGCTCGCGGACACGGATGCCTCGTATGAGAAGCATCTGATCGAAAGCAAGCCGTTCGCGCGCTGGATCGAGCGCAACGTGCGCCCGCACAAGATTCCGGGCTACGCGGCGGTCACGCTGTCGCTGAAGCCGACGGGCATTGCGCCGGGCGACGCCACCGACAAGCAGATGGACGAAGTCGCCAATCTCGCCGACGAGTTTTCCTTCGGCGAAATCCGCGTGTCGCACGAGCAGAACCTGATTCTCGCCAACGTGAAGAAGCGCGACCTGTACGCCATCTGGGAGCGCGCGAAGGCAATCGGTTTCGCGAGCGCGAACATCGGCTTGCTGACGGACATCATCTCGTGCCCGGGCGGCGATTTCTGCTCGCTCGCGAATGCGAAGTCGATCCCGATCGCGCAGGCGATCCAGCAACGCTTCGACGACGCCGACTATGTCTACGACCTGGGCGACCTGTCGATCAACATTTCGGGCTGCATGAACGCGTGCGGTCATCATCACGTCGGCAACATCGGCGTGCTGGGCGTCGATAAGGACGGCTCCGAGTGGTATCAGGTGACGCTCGGCGGCGAGCAAAGCTCGGGCGCGACCGGCGCGCATCTCGGCAAGGTCATCGGGCCGTCGTTCTCGGCGCATGAGATGCCGGACGTGGTGTCGAGCGTGATCGACACCTTCGTCGACAACCGCATGGAAGGCGAGCGTTTCATCGAGACGTTCGGCCGCATCGGCATCGCGCCGTTCAAGGAGCGCGTGTACGCAGCGCGCCAAGCCCACGCTTAAGGATCTGCAGATGACGTTGATTATCAAGAACCGCGCGGTCGTCGAAGACGATTTCACCGTCGTGCGCGCGGGCGACGACGGCGTGCTCCCGGCAGCCGATGCGCTTCCCGCCGGCAAGGTGATCGTGCCGTTCGCGCTTTGGAAGGACGCGAAGGACTCGCTCGTAGCATCGCGTGCGAAGGAATCGCTCGGCGTGTGGCTCGCGCCTGACGACGAACCCGCCGATCTCGCGCCTGACTTCGACAAAATCGCCGTGATCGCGGTCGATTTCCCGGTATTCCGCGATGGCCGCGGCTTTTCCATCGGCCGTCTGCTGCGCGAGCGATACAACTGGACGGGCGAATTGCGCGCCATCGGCGACGTGCTGCGCGATCAGGTGTTCTTCCATCACCGCTGCGGCTTCGACGCCTTCGCCGTGCGCGCGGACAAGGACATTCACGACGCGCTCAACGCGTTCAACGAATTCACCGAGCTGTATCAGGGCGCGAACGACAATCCGGAACCGCTGTTCCGCCGCCGCGCCGCGGTGCTCGCCACGCTCGGAGCCTGAGGCATGACGCCAGAATTGCAAGCCAAGGTTGAACGCCTCGACGCGCTGCTGGATTCCATCGCAGCGCGCCACGAGCGCGTCAAGCTAGCCAGCAGCCTTGCCGCCGAAGACATGGTGCTCACGCACGCGATTCTTTCGCGCAAGGTCGGCATCGGCATTTTTTCGCTGAACACGGGGCGCCTGCACGCGGAAACGCTCGGCATGATCGACCGCGTGAAAGAACGCTACGGCTACGACATCGAGCAGCTTCATCCGCTGGCCGATGCTGTCGATGCGTACGTGCGCGATCACGGCCTGAACGCGTTTTACGAGAGCATCGACTTGCGCAAGAGCTGCTGCCATATCCGCAAGGTGGAGCCGCTCAACCGCGCGCTCGCCGATGTCTCCGCGTGGGTCACGGGCCAGCGCCGCGAGCAGTCGGTGACGCGCGCCGAACTGCACGAGGAAGAGCATGACGCGCCGCGCGGCATCGCGAAGTTCAATCCGCTCGCGGACTGGACCGAAACGGACGTGTGGGACTACCTCAAGGCGTTCGACGTGTCGGTGAATCCGCTGCATGCGCGCGGCTATCCGAGCATCGGCTGCGAGCCGTGCACGCGCGCCGTGCGTCCCGGCGAGGACAGCCGCGCGGGCCGCTGGTGGTGGGAATCGCGCGATACGAAAGAATGCGGCCTGCACATGACGAATATCAGCAGCATCAAGATCGTCGAGGAAGCGCCAAGCTCCGCGATCTGACAAGGCGCACAGACGCCGGCTGAACCCTGTTACTGAACGCGGCCTGGCGAACCATGCCGCACAAAAAAGGATCGACGAACATGAGCACCACGCTCGACCCCAACGTCACTGCCCCGATCGTCAATCAGGCGACGCGGATGGACCATCTCGACTGGCTCGAAGCCGAGTCGATCCACATCCTGCGCGAACTCGTCGCGGAGTGCAGCAAGCCCGCGCTGCTGTTCTCGGGCGGCAAGGATTCGGTCGTCGTGCTGCATCTGGCGCTCAAGGCCTTCGGTCTCGGCGCGGGCCGCAAGACGGTGCTGCCGTTTCCGCTCGTGCATATCGACACGGGCCACAACTTCCAGGAAGTGATCGACTTCCGCGACCGCCGCGCGGCGGAAATCGGCGCGGAACTGGTCGTCGGCCATGTCGAGGATTCCATCAGGAAGGGCACCGTGCGCCTGCGCCGCGAAACGGATTCGCGCAACGCCGCGCAAGCGGTGACGCTCCTCGAAACGATCGAGCAATACGGCTACACGGCGATGATCGGCGGCGCGCGCCGCGACGAAGAGAAGGCCCGCGCGAAGGAGCGCATCTTCTCGTTCCGCGACGAATTCGGCCAGTGGGACCCGAAGGCGCAGCGCCCGGAACTGTGGAGCATCTATAACGCGCGTCTGCATGCGGGCGAGCATCTGCGCGTGTTCCCGATTTCGAACTGGACCGAGCTCGACGTGTGGCAGTACATCGCGCGCGAGAAGCTCGAACTGCCGTCCATCTACTACGCGCACGAACGCGAAATCGTGCGCCGCAACGGGCTGCTCGTGCCGGTGACGCCGCTCACGCCGGTGCGCGAAGGCGAGACGCCGGAGATCGCGCAAGTGCGCTTCCGCACGGTCGGCGATATCAGCTGCACGTGCCCGGTGGCGAGCGACGCCGACGACGTCGAGAAGATCATCGCGGAAACGGCCGTGACCGAGATTACCGAGCGGGGCGCGACTCGCATGGACGACCAAGCGTCCGAAGCCGCGATGGAACAGCGCAAGAAGCAAGGTTATTTCTAAGCATCACGCTCCAAGGAACCAACGAATCATGAGCATCTATCAAGCGGAAGACCTGGGCGTGTTGCGCTTCATCACGGCGGGCAGCGTCGACGACGGCAAGAGCACGCTGATCGGCCGCCTGCTGTACGACAGCAAGGCGGTCCTGTCCGACCAGTTGTCGGCGATCTCGCGCGCCAAAAACAAGCGCACCGTCGGCGATGAAATCGACCTGTCGCTGCTCACGGACGGCCTCGAAGCCGAACGCGAGCAGGGCATCACGATCGACGTCGCGTATCGCTATTTCGCGACGGCGAAGCGCAAGTTCATCATCGCGGACACGCCGGGCCACGAGCAGTACACGCGCAACATGGTGACGGGCGCATCGACGGCGCACGCCGCGATCATTCTCGTCGACGCGACGCGCGTCACCTTCGAGAACGGCGAAGCGCAACTGCTGCCGCAGACCAAGCGCCACAGCGCCATCGTGAAGCTGCTCGGCTTGCAGCACGTGATCGTCGCGATCAACAAGATGGATCTGGTCGAATACAGCGAGACGCGCTTCAACGAGATCCGCGATGCGTACGTCGCGCTTGCGCGCCAGCTCGGTCTCGAGCATGTGCGCTTCGTGCCGGTTTCGGCGCTGAAGGGCGACAACATCGTGAGCGCGAGCGAACGCATGCCGTGGTACGCGGGCGAGCCGCTGCTCGATCTGCTCGAATTGCTGCCGGTCGCGCAGCCGAACGATCAGGCGCTGCGCTTTCCGGTGCAATGGGTCGCGCGCCAGGACGGCTCGCAGGCCGACGACTTCCGCGGCTACATGGGCCGCGTCGAGGCGGGTGAAGTGCGCGTGGGCGACGCGATCAACGTGCTGCCGGCGAATCGCCAGGCGACGGTCGCGGAAATCATCGCGCCGGTGCCGGGCGGCGTCGCGCCGGTGGATCGCGCGTTCGCGGGTCAGACCGTGACGATCCGTCTGACCGAAGACGTGGACGTGTCGCGCGGCGATACGTTCGTCCCGGCGACGGCGGCCGTCGCGCCTGCGAAGAAGCTCGAAGCCGATCTCTGCTGGTTCGACGAAGAGCCGCTTTCGCCGCAGCGCAAATATCTGCTGAAGCAGACGACCAACACCGTGTTCGCGCGCGTCGGCGCAGTGAAGCAGGTGTTGGACGTGCATACGCTGTCGCATTCGGTGGATCGCACGACGCTTGCGATGAACGACATCGGCCGCGTGGCGCTCACGCTGCAAAAGCCGATCGTCGCGGACGAGTACGATACGCATCAGGGCACCGGCGCATTCGTGCTGATCGACGAGGCGACGCATCACACGGTCGCGGCCGGTATGATTCGTGAAATCGCGGCTTGATGCCTGATGACGGACGAAATGCACATGGGTAAGGTCTATTTGATCGGAGCGGGGCCGGGCGCGGCGGATCTCATCACCGTGCGCGGCATGCGCCTTCTCGAACAAGCGGATGTCGTGCTCCACGATGCGCTGATCGAGCCGGCGATGTTCGACTACGCGCCGAACGCGAAGCGAATCGCGGTCGGCAAGCGGTGCGGACAGCGTTCGACCGCCCAGCATTTCATCAACAAGCAGATCGTCGATGCGGCGCGCGAGCATGGCGTGGTCGTCCGTCTGAAGGGCGGCGATCCGATGCTTTTCGGCCGCGCCGACGAGGAAATGCGCGCGCTGGAAGCAGCGGGCATCGAGTACGAAGTGGTGCCGGGCATCACGGCCGCGCTGGCGAGCGCCGCGACGCTGCGGCGTTCGCTCACCTTGCGCGGCGTATCGCGCAGTGTCGCGCTCGCGACGCACAGCCGCGCCGCCGACAGCGAAGACATCCGCGAGCAGGCGAAGGCGGATTCGCTCGTCTTCTACATGGGCCGCGACAGTGCGGCGGATATCGCCCAGCAGTTGATTGACGCCGGGCGGCCGGGTTCGACGCCGGTCGCGATTGTCGAGGCGTGCAGCACGCCGCGCGAACGCACGCTGACGCTGACGCTCGCGCGCATGGCGCTCGGCGAGGCGCAGGCGTGGCTGGACCCGTCGCAGCCGAGTCTGCTGATGATCGGCGAGGCGTTCAAGGAGAGGGCGTCGGCGGGAAAGCCGAAGGCGCATCTTAAGGGGATGCGGGCGGCGGCGTGATTCTCAGGCTGGCGAAAAACGAAAAGCGCATCAGAGACGGTGCGCTTTTTTTATGTCCGCTTTACGCGCCCGTTTGCCGCACGCAGTACGCCGCCACCGCATCGAGCACCGCATCATCCTCGCCGACCGCCGTCGCGCACTGAATGGCCACGCCCGGATGCGCCGCGCGGCACTGCGTCACGACTTCCGGCAGATCCCGCCGCACATGTCCGCCTTGCCCGAAAAACACCGGAACGACGGTGATCGTGTCGCAGCCGTCGGCGACTTGCGTCGCGACGGCCGTGGGCAAGTCCGGCGTCATCAATTCGAGGAAAGCCAGCGACACCGGATCGCCCCGCAATGCGCGCAGCTTTGCGGCGAGGCGTTCGAACGGCTCGGCCCAGCGCGGATCGCGTGCGCCATGTCCGAACAGAATGATGCCGTGCGTGTTCATCGCGTTTCTCTCCTCGTAAGCGGCCGTCAGTGCCGCTCGACCCACTTGAGACCCAGCAAGCCGATTGCCAGGTAAGCCAGCGCCGGCGCCGCCGCCGTGATCGGCGCGGGCCACGTGTTCAAGGTGCCGATATGCGAGAACAGCGTATTGACCAACTGAAAGCTCATGCCGATCATGATCCCGCCGAACACCTTCACGCCCACGACGCCCGCCCGCGTGTGCAGATACGCGAACGGCAGCGACAGCACCAGCATCACGAACACCGCGAACGGATACAGAATCTTGCGCCAGAACGCGATCTGATACCGCTGCGTATCCTGATGATTCTCGGTCAAGTGCTGGATATAGCGGAACAAATTGAACATGGACATGCGATCGGGCGACACCAGCAGCACCGAAAGAATCTGCGGCGTCAATTCCGAACGCAACGAGAACTGCGGCAGCGCCGTTTCTTTCCCGCGATACACCGGGTTCAGCGCGTCGCCGGCATTCGCGGTCTGCGGCTGCGCATCCACGAGCTGCGTTTCGGTCACGCCCGTGAGCTTCCAGTGGCCGGGCGGCGCGTACACGCCGCTTTTCGCGATGCGTACGTTCGAGAGCCGGAACTTCGAATCGAACTCGTAGATTCGCACGTTGGCGATGGTCGTATCCGGATTCAGCGTGCCGACATTCACGAAGCGCGTAACCTGCTCGCCGTTTTCCTTGGCGGTGAGCGTGTCCTTCACCCAGACGCCCGACTCGAAGTTCGACGACACCGACGAGCCCAGCGCCTCCAGCCGCACGCGCTCGGACAACTGGTCGGCGTACGGCCCGACCACTTCGCCGATGATGTACGTCACGAGCACGATCGGCACGCCGATCTTCAAAAGCGAGCGCAGCGCCGCGCCGGTCGAAAGTCCGGACACGCGAAAGATGGTGAATTCCGATGCGGCGGCCATCTGCGCGAACACGTAGATGGCGGAAATGAGCGCCGCGACCGGAATGATTTCGTAGAAGCGCGAAGGCGTCTGCAAGGCCACGCGCAACACCGCGAGCGTGAACTTGTAGTTGCCGTGTCCGACCGTGTTCAGTTCGTTGATCAGATCGAAGAAGAAGAACAGGCCGGAAAACGCGAACAGAATGAAGATGAAGGCGAGATAAATCTGGCGCGCGAAGTAACGTTCGTAGATGCGCATGGGCTCAGGCTCCCTTCGAGCGCGTGAAGCTCGCTCGCGTGAAGAGCGGCCGGTTGCGCACGCGCAGCCAGAAGATGAACGCGACGAGCGCGAGCACCAGCACATGCAGTCCGACAACGCCGACGCCGAACGAGAGCTTGCCCTGTTCGATCCACGACTGCACTACGTTCAGCAGGTTCGAATACGTGAGATAGATCAGCACCGCCATGACGAGATTGATGGTCCGGCTGCGGCGCGGGTTCTGATAGGACAGCGGAATGGCGAGCAGCATCAGGTTGATGGCGATGAGCGGCAAGCCGAGGCGCCAGGCGAATTCCGCGAGGTTCTCTTTCGTCGGATGGGCAAGCAGATCAGGCGTGGCAATGCCGGTCGTGGTCGGCGTGTTGACCACCTGATGATTCATGATTTTCACGCCGTACCGCGCGAACTCCATGATGCGAAAGTTCGGCTGGCCGGGCGTGCCGTCGTAGCGCCGCCCGTCTTCCAGCACGATGAAGCGGTCGCCGTCGGCGTGTGTCTCAGTGTGGCCGTTCTTCGACACGATCACGTTGACCTTGCCGCCTTCGGTGCTCGTCACGAACACGTTCTCCACGTGCCCTTGATCCGGCGACATCTTCTCGATGAAGAACACGCGATGGCTCGACGGCGATTCGCGGAACTGACCCGGCGCGAGCAGCGACACTTCATCGCGCTGCTGGAACCGCGCCTTGATGAGCTTGCTCTGCTGATTCGACCACGGCCAGCCGATAAAGGCGAAGAAGATGATGAGAATGATGATCGGCGTGGAAAACACGGCAATCGGCTTGATGAGCTGCGTCTGGCTCACGCCCGAGGCGAGCCAGACCACCATCTCCGAGTCGCGATACCAGCGCGTGAGCACGAAGAGAATGGAGACGAAGAGCGTCACGATCAGCATGACGGCGAGATAGCCGATGACGGTGAGCCCGATCAGCACCACGACATCGCGCGGGTCGACCTGACCTTGCGCCGCGAAGCCGACGATGCGGATCATCATCGTCGTGAGCATGATCGTGAGCAGCACCATGAATACGGCGCCGGCCGTATACGCGAGTTCGCGCTGCAGGGAGCGTTCGAAGATCATTGATTTCTGCTTGAGGCCGGCGGCGATGCGGCTACGCGTTGACTGACCCGGGGACTGCAGCTTCGTTCCCCGGCGCCGCGAGCCTGTGACCGCCGCGGTAAAAATAGCGGATAATTGCGGCTTTCATCCTTCAGCCTGGATTTTACCGAGGATAAGCGCGATGGACTTTAGCATAAAAGCCTGTGATTGGAGCAAAGGCGAGGCAAATGGTTTCCTGACGGGGAAGGCCGATGTTGTAGTGCTCGGCGTGTTCGAAGCACAGACGCTCACGGGCGCGGCGCGCGCGATGGATCTTGCGACGAAGGGCCTGATTTCGCGCATGGTCAAGGCGGGCGACATGAGCGGCCGCGCGGGCACCACGCTGATGGTGCCGGAAGTCACGGGCATCGGAGCCGCGCGCGTGCTGCTCGTCGGACTCGGGAAGCAAGACGCCTTCAATCAGAAAGCTTATGGCGAAGCCGTGCGCGCGGCGTGGCGCGTGATTCTCGGCACGAAGATCGCGCAGGTCACGTTCACGCTCGCGCAACTGCCCATTCAGGAGCGCAGCGGCGACTGGGCGGTGCGCGCCGGCATTCTCGCGCTGCGTGAGCTCACCTACAAGTTCACGCAGATGAAGAGCAAGCCGGACAACGGCGCGCGCTCGCTGAAGAAGATCGTGTTCAGCATCGACCCGGCGGACGAAAAGGCCGCGCGCACCGCGATCAAGCAGAGCATTGCGATTGCGAACGGCATGGACCTGACGCGCGACCTCGGCAACCTGCCGCCGAATGTCTGCACGCCGACCTATCTCGGCCAGACCGCGAAGAAGCTCGGCCGCGACTGGAAGCTGAAAGTGGACGTGCTCGGCATGAAGCAGATCGAGGCGCTCAACATGGGCTCGTTCCTTTCCGTGGCGAAGGGTTCGGTGCAGCCGCCGCAGTTCATCGTCATGCAGTATCAGGGCGCGGGTGCGAGCGTCGCCGAGTCGGGCAAGGCGAAGAACAAGAACGCGCCGGTCGTGCTCGTGGGCAAGGGCATCACGTTCGATTCGGGCGGCATCTCCATCAAGCCCGGCGAGGCGATGGACGAGATGAAGTACGACATGTGCGGCGCGGGGTCGGTGTTCGGCACCATGCGCGCCATCGCGGAAATGGGATTGAAGCTGAACGTCGTCGGTATCGTGCCGACCTGCGAGAACATGCCGGCGGGCAACGCGCTCAAGCCGGGCGATATCGTGACCGCGATGAACGGCACGACCATCGAAGTGCTGAACACGGACGCCGAAGGCCGCCTGATCCTGTGCGATGCGCTCACCTACGCTGAACGCTTCAAGCCCGCCGCGGTGATCGACATCGCCACGCTGACGGGCGCGTGCATCATCGCGCTCGGTCATCACAACACGGGTCTCTTCTCGAAGGACGACGCGCTCGCGGGCGAACTGCTCGACGCATCGCGCGAGGCGGTCGATCCGGCGTGGCGTCTGCCGCTCGACGAGGAGTATCAGGATCAGCTCAAGTCGAATTTCGCGGATGTCGCGAACATCGGCGGGCGTCCGGCCGGCAGCGTGACGGCGGCGTGCTTCCTGTCGCGCTTTGCGCAGAACTATCCGTGGGCGCATCTGGATATCGCCGGGACCGCGTGGAAGAGCGGGGCGGCGAAGGGCGCGACGGGACGTCCGGTGCCGCTGCTCTCGCAGTTCCTGATCGACCGCGCGGGGCAATGAGCGCGATATGACGCGCATCGACTTTCATACGAACGTCGGCGATCCGCTCGCCTACGCCTGCCGCCTCGCGCGCAAGGCGTATGCGAGCGGGCGTTCGCTCGTCGTGCTTGCGCAAGCCGAGCGCCTCGCCGCGTTCGACGAACAGTTGTGGACCTTCGCACCGCTCGAGTTCGTGCCGCACTGCATGGCGAAGAGCGCGCTCGCGCACGAAACGCCGGTCGTGCTCGCCTCCGATCTCGACGACGTGCCGCATCATCAGGTGCTCGTGAATCTGGGCGCGCCGGTGCCCGCGCAATTCGCGCGCTTCGAGCGTCTGGTGGAAATCATCGGCGACGATGCCGAGGAACTCGCCGCCGGGCGCGAGCGTTTTCGCTTCTATCGCGATCGCGGCTACGCCATCGAAACGCACAAGCAAGGCGGTTGACCGAACAGTGCGTGTCCGCACGGCGCGTTAGCATCGGCGCATGGAGACCACTGACAGACAACCCGACATCATGACTGACAACACGCACACGCCCGAATCCTTCGATTCGTCCATTCCCGTTCTCACCGATGTCGTCGTGCCCGGCAAGCCGGAGTTCGCGCGCGTCGCGGGCGTCAACGACGCGGCGGCCGCCTACGAAGCGCAGCTCGTCGGCGAACGGCTGCAGGGCCGTGTCACGCAATTCCTGAGCGGCGATGCGCGCGCGATCATCGAGGCGCGCTGTCAGGACGTGCTGCGCGAGCACTCGGCGAAAATGGTGCAGGACATCACGCGCGAAGTGTCGCTGGCGCTGGAAAGCCACATGCGCGAGTGGGTCGCCGTGGCGGTCGAGGAAGAGTTGAAGCGGCAGCGCGGGGGTTAAGCCGCACGTCGGCGTTCACGAAGAAAGGGGCGCATCGAGCGCCCCTTTTGGTTTTATCGCAGCAAACCGTCTACCGTCTTCAGCCCGTCACAGCCCCGCGATTGGCCGGCAGCGCGAGCGCCGCGAACTTCGCCAGCACGCCGCGCGTGTACTTCGGCGCGGGCTTCTTCCATGCGGCGCGGCGGCGCGCGATCTCGGCGTCGTCCACGTTCAGTTGCAGCAGCAGCTTGTGCGCGTCGATGGTGATGGAATCGCCTTCCTGCACGAGCGCAATCGTGCCGCCCGCGAACGCTTCCGGCGCGACGTGGCCGACCACCATGCCCCACGTGCCGCCCGAGAAGCGCCCGTCGGTGATGAGGCCGACCGATTCGCCCAGCCCCTTGCCGATGATCGCCGAAGTCGGCGCCAGCATCTCCGGCATGCCCGGGCCGCCTTGCGGGCCGAGATAGCGCAGCACGACGACATCGCCCGCCTTGATCTTGTCGGCGAGAATCGCTTCCATTGCGGTTTGCTCGTCGTCGAACACGCGCGCCGGGCCGGTGATGACCGGGTTCTTGAGGCCAGTGATCTTCGCCACCGCGCCGTCTTCCGCGAGATTGCCGCGCAGAATCGCGAGGTGGCCTTCCTTGTAGAGCGCCTGCTCGATCGGGTAGATGACCTTTTGATCGGCACGCGGCTTACTCGGCACGTCCTTCAGCTCTTCGGCGAGCGTGCGGCCGGTGATCGTGATGCAGTCGCCGTGCAGGAGACCCGCGTCGAGCAGAATCTTCATCACTTGCGGGATGCCGCCGGCCTTGTGCAGATCCGTCGCGACATACTGGCCGGAAGGCTTCAGGTCGCAGATGACCGGCACTTTCTTGCGCATGCGCTCGAAGTCGTCGATGCTCCATTCCACTTCCGCCGCATGCGCGATGGCGAGATAGTGCAGCACGGCGTTGGTCGAGCCGCCCGTCGCCATGATCAGCGCGACCGCGTTTTCAATCGACTTCTTCGTGATGATGTCGCGCGGCTTCAGATCTTTCTTGACCGCTTCGACCAGCACGCGCGCCGATTCGGCGGCGGAGACGACCTTTTCCTCGTCGGGGTTCGCCATCGTCGACGAATACATGAGCGACATGCCGAGCGCCTCGAACGACGAGCTCATCGTGTTGGCCGTGTACATGCCGCCGCACGAGCCGGTGGACGGGCACGCGTTCTTCTCGACGCCCTTGAAGTCCTCTTCCGACATACGGCCCGCAGTGAACTCGCCGACTGCCTCGAACGACGACACGATGGTCAGGTCCTTGCCCTTCCAGTTGCCCGGACGGATGGTGCCGCCGTACACGTAGATGCCCGGCACGTTCATGCGCGCGAGGCCGATCATGCCGCCCGGCATGTTCTTGTCGCAGCCGCCGATCACGACGACGCCGTCCATCCACTGACCCTGCACGGCCGTCTCGATACAGTCCGCGATCACTTCACGCGACACGAGCGAGTACTTCATGCCTTCCGTGCCCATCGACATGCCGTCGGAAATCGTCGGCGTGCCGAAGATCTGCGGATTCGCGTCGGACTTTCTGATGGCTTCGATGGCCGCGTCGGCAAGGCGCTGCAGGCCCGCGTTGCACGGCGTGATGGTGGAGTGGCCATTCGCGACGCCGATCATCGGCTTGTCGAAATCCTCCTCCTTGTAGCCGAGGGCGTAATACATCGAACGGTTGGGCGAGCGCGCGACGCCCTGCGTAATGTTTTTCGAGCGGCGATTGAAGGCCATGTGGGGCTCCTTGAAGATTCTTTTGTCTAGTGGCGCAAGAATGCAGCGTCGTCTTGTGCCTGTCCAATATATTATTCAGGGTCTATTAGGTCGGAGAAAGTATCGATGGACGAGCGAAACGCGCCGATCGAACTGCGTCTGCTGCGCTACTTCGTGACCGTGGCCGAAGAGATGCACTTCGGCCGCGCCGCCGCGCGTTTGGCGATGACGCAGCCGCCGCTTTCCCAGGCGATTCGCGCGCTCGAAGACGCCCTCGGCGTGGCGCTTTTCGCGCGCACCAAGCGCACGGTCGAATTGACGCCGGTCGGCAAGGATCTGCTGCCGGAAGTGCGGCGCATTCTCGCCGCCGCCGACGCGCTGCGTCCGCTCGCGCAATCGCTTTCGCGCGGCGAGGCGGGCGTGCTGTCGCTCGCGTTCGTTTCCACCGCCGATTACGGCCTCTTGCCCGCGCTGCTGCGCGATTTCGGCGCGCGTTATCCCGGCGTGCGCCTGCAACTGACCGAAGCGACGAGCGACGTGCAGATCGAAGAACTCGTCGCCGGGCGCATCGACGCGGGGCTCGTCATTCCGCCGCTGCCGCCGCGCCACGCCATGTCGCTGTCGTATCACGCGATTGCGCGCGAGCCGCTCGTCGTCGCGATGTCCGCGGATGCCGCCGAGCGGTTGCAGCAGGGCACGGCGGAATGGGCCGACACGAGCGTCGATCTGCGCGATCTCGCCGCCGCGCCGCTCGTCGTGTTTCCGAGGCGTCTCGCGCCGGGTTTGTATGACATCATTATGGGCTGCTACGGCGCGGCGGGGCTCACGCCGCGCATCGGGCAGGAGGCGATCCAGATGCAGACCATCGTGAGCCTCGTGTCCGCCGGCATGGGCGTCGCGCTCGTGCCGCAGTCGCTGCGGCATTTGCGGCGCACGGGCGTGGTGTATCGTCCGTTGCGGCCGGTCGCCGATGCGCCGGTCGTCGAAACCGGCCTCGTGTGGCGCGCGGCCGAGGTGAGCCCGGTGCTCGCCGGCTTCATCGAGATCGTGCGTGCGCGGGCCGCCGCCGTCTCTGCTTTATGATTCGTGCCTGACTCCGCTCGACTCCGCTTTGCTCTAGAACTCAACGATGCTCATTCACCCCAATTTCGATCCCGTCGCGATTCATCTCGGACCGCTCGCCGTGCGCTGGTACGGCCTCATGTATCTGGTCGCGTTCATTTCGGCCATCGTCATCGGCCGGTTGCGGCTGCGACTGCCGTATGTCGCCGCGCAAGGCTGGAGCGCGAAGGACATCGACGACATGCTGTTTTATGGCGTACTCGGCACGATTCTCGGCGGGCGCATCGGCTATGTGCTTTTCTACAAGGCGAGCTATTACGCCGCGCATCCGCTCGATATCTTCAAGGTGTGGGAAGGCGGCATGTCGTTTCACGGCGGCTTTCTCGGCGTGACCTTCGCGATGGTGCTGTTCGCGTATCAGCGCAGGCGCACGTGGCTGCAAGTGACGGATTTCGTCGCGCCGATGGTGCCGCTCGGGCTCGCGGCGGGGCGTCTTGGCAACTTCATCAACGGCGAATTGTGGGGCCGTGTGACCGACCCTGCCGCGCCCTGGGCGATGCTGTTCCAGAATTCGACCAACGACGACGCCATCTGGCTCGCGAAGAACCCGCAACTGGACGCGCAGTGGCATCTGACGGAAATCTTCCAGCGTTATCACATGCTGCCGCGCCATCCGTCGCAGTTGTATGAGATCGCGCTCGAAGGCATCGTGCTGTTCATCGTGATCTGGACGTTTTCGCGCAAGCCGCGTCCGGTCGGCGCCATTTCCGCGCTCTTTCTGATCGGCTATGGACTCGCGCGCTTCACGGTGGAATTCGCGCGCGAACCGGACGACTATCTCGGCCTGCTCGCGCTCGGCCTCTCGATGGGCCAGTGGCTTTCGCTGCCGATGATCGTCGTGGGCGTCATCATGATGGTGTGGGCGTACAAGCGGCATCGTCGCGTGGCGGCGAACGCGGCTTGAGCGCGCGATGGGCCGCGATTGCGGTCCCGCAAAGTCAGCGATCAGCGGCCCATCTGCACGGAGCCGGATACATCGACGGTCACGGTCGTCGTGCCGGCTTCCAGCGCCATCGGCGCGGCCATCTTGGCGTCGGCGCTCATTGCGCGCGACTGCATCATCATCACCGGACGCGGTGCCACGCCGCTATGTCCGACGTTCACCTCACGAATCGAATAGCTGCTGTAGCCGAACGCCTGCGAGGCGGCTTGCGCCTGCTTACGGAACGAATCGATGGCCTGCGTCGAGAGCTTTTGCTCCGCGGCGCGCTGCGCTTCCGGCGACAGTGAGAACGTGACGTTGCCGACCTGCATCGACGCGCTCATCTTGCCCGCGAGCTTCGAGGCCGCCGCGAAGTCGTGCGATTCGAGCACGACTTCCGTGCGTCCGCGCCATGCGGAAATCTTGCCGTCGCGGTCGGTCGACGGATACACGGAAAAGGAGCCGCTTTTCGCGGTCACGCCATCGACGCCTTTGGCTTCGCGCAGAGCGGCTTCGGCGCGCTGATTGAGCGTCGCGGTGAGCGACGAAGGATCGGCGGCTTCCTGCTCGTGAAACAGCGTGATCGTGACGACATCCTGCGGCACTTGCGCGCTCGCCTGCGCCGAAAGCGAGAGCACGCCCGCAGGCTGCGGATTGGCGATGATCGTCTGCGCGGCAGCGGTGGCGGAATAGGCGAGCGTCGCGCTCGACATCGCGAGGGCGAGGGCGGCGGCGGCGGTTTTCTTGTTCATCATCGAAGGGCTCCAACGCAAGGCGTCGCGTGATTCGCGACCGCACTTAGGCGGGCGGTTCGAGCCCTTAGTTCCTGCTCTGGAGGAGGCGTTCGGTAATAAAGCGCCACTCGTCCTCGGTGACAGGCGTGATCGACAGCCGATTGCCACGCGCGAGCACCTGCATTCCCGTGAGTTCCGCATGTTCGCGCAGTTCGGCGAGGGCAATGAGCCGCGTCTTCTTGACGAAGCAGACATCGACAAGCATCCAGCGCGGTGTTTCCTGCGTGGATTTAGGATCGTGATAGACGCTCTTCGGATCGAACTGCGTGGGATCGGCATACGCCGTCGAGCACACCTTCGCGATGCCCGCGATGCCCGGCTCGGGGCAGCTCGAATGATAGAAGAGCACGCCGTCGCCGATCTGCATCTGGTCGCGCATGAAGTTGCGCGCCTGATAGTTGCGCACGCCGGTCCACGGCAGCGTATTCTTGGGCGCGTGCGCGAGATGATCGATGCTCGCTTCGTCCGGTTCGGACTTCATCAGCCAGTAGCGCATGAGTTCGCGTGCGTGAGTGTGCGTGCAGGAGTGAGTGCCCGTGCCGGTTCGGGCGATGCAAATGAAAACGGCACCGGTAAAAACCGATGCCGTCGATACTTCCAAAAATAAGGTCCCCGCCTCAGCCGCTAGGCCGGCATCCTGAACCTGGGTTCAAGATTGGTCGCGGTAAGCAACACTTCGGGTACATCAGACAGAGTGACGCGCGCGCCCGTGCTGCAACGTTCCGCAACCGTGCCAATGTAGCATTGGTTCAAGGAATATATGACCTTGGCGTACCAGGCAGGGAGACCTCACTGTACACCAATCGTTTGCCCAATGCAGCCCCTTGCCTGCGTTTCTCGCGGTATCTTTTTTTGATTGACACCGCGACGCTGATTAGATCAGCGCATGACGGTCAGTGCGCTTCGTATTGCGCGATGACGGCGCCGAGCTGCTCGTTCATCGAGTGCATCGTGCGGCGGATCTCTTCGGCGGGAAATGCTTCACCGTGGCGCACGCTTTCCTGCAGCCTCAGCAATTCGGACGCCAGTGAAAGCGCGGCCATTACCGCGATTCGGTCTGTGCCGCGCACGCTGCTTGCGTTGCGCACCTTGTTCATTTCGGCATCGACGCGGGCCACGGCTTCCCGCAGCGCGGCTTCGGTCTCCGGCGAGCACGCGAGGCGATACTGCTGGCCGAGAATGGATACTTCGATCTGCGTGGTCGTCATGCCTTCTCTCCTTGATGATGCTCGCCGTGCATTTCCTCTGCGTGCGCATGTTCGTGCTGCGCTTCGCGCGATGCGCTGGCTTCGGCGTTGAGAAGATCGAGCTGATTATCGCTCTCGGCATGATGCGCTTTGGCGCGCGGCAGCTTTTCGAGGATCGCGTTAAGGCGCACTTGCGCATCGTCGATCTTCGCGGACAGCGAGTCGCGTTCGCCTTGCAGCGCATCGCGCTCGTTGCGCACTTGCACGAGCTCGGCCTGAATGCTCGCGTAATCGGCACGCAGTTGTTCGATTTGTGCTTCGAGCGCGACACGCGCCTGATTGTGGCGCTCGCTGATCTTGATCAGCCGGCCAATGTTTCCTGACAGTGATTCGAGTTCGTTGAGCATGTGCTGCGTCCTCTAAAGACCTGGCATTTTAGCGCGGTTCAACGGAGCTTCCGATAAATGTCTCGTTTCGAGACGTAACAACACGCGATCTTGCGCGCATCGCCGGGTATTCATGTGTGGAATGACGGCGCGGCGTGTCCGCATGCGCGGCAGGCGACGCAAAGTGGCCGTTCGAACCTCGCGAGCATCCGGCGCGCGCGTTCTTGACGGCCCCCATGCGCGCTCCTACACTTGCCGCACTTTTGGTGCTCGCGCCGCCTTTCTTGCGGCGCAGTCAAACGGGAAACAGGAAGCGTTGTCTCGCATGAGCGACACGCGCCAACCTGTGCTGCCCCCGCAACGGTAAGCGACCGCAACGCAAGTTGCAAGTCGTCCCTCGCGCGTTTCTTCTCGTTGCTCCGTGGTCGTTTGCCATCAGAGACGCGACTGCAAGAAACGTGTCGGCGCCACTGCGCTTCAAGCGCGGGAAGGCGGGACGATGCGTCGTCAGCCCGGATACCGGCCAATCGTCCAGCGCGCCGATGCTTCACCAGGCGGCGCGTGCGTCGCGCACAGACCTCGCGGGGAGCGGGGCACGCGCCAGTCTCCAACGGGAACGCTTCACACATGGTCTTGCCTTCGTCCGGCCTCGTTCGTCGCGCGGCGCGCGTCGTCCTGTTCGCCGCCGCCAGCGCGCCGCTTGCTCAGGCCGCGCACGCCGATTCCGATTCGACGCCGCAAACCCTCGCGCCCGTCGTCGTGACCGCGACGCGCAGCGCGCAACCGCTCGCCAATTCGATCCCGCAGGCGACGCTTTTCGACGCGCAGGACATCGCCGACAGCAACGCGGACGACGTGCTCGGACTCATCGCGCTCGCGCCCGGCGTGCAGATCACGCGCAACGGCGGGCCGGGCTCGACCTCGGGCGTCTTTCTGCGCGGCGCGTCGTCGGCGCAATCGCTGGTGCTGATCGACGGCGTGCGCGTCGAATCGGTCTCGCTCGGCGCGGCGCAGTTGTCGCAACTCATGCTCGATGAAATCGGACGCGTGGAAGTGGTCAACGGCAACGTGTCGGCGCTGTATGGATCGAATGCAATCGGCGGCGTCGTGCAGGTCTTCACGAAGGAGGGCGAGCCGCATCCGCCGCGCTTTCACTTCGAAGCCGAGTACGGCAGCTATCACACGCAGCGGCAATCGGCGGGCGTGGACGGCGCCCTCGACGCCGATGGCCGCACCACGTTCAGCCTGAACGTGTCGCGCGAAAAGACCGACGGCTTCTCGTCGATCAATCCCGCGCTCGCGCCCGCCGCGAATCCGAACGCGAACGGCTATCTGAACGAAAGCGTGGCCGCGACGCTGCGGCATAAGTTCAGCGACAAGTGGGACGCGGGCGTGCGCTTTCTGCAATCGAACGGCATCAACAGTTTCGACGATCCCTACGGCGTGCCGACGGATATCAACGAATCGCATGATCGCGTGCGTTCCGCGTCGGTGTTCGCGAACGGCAAGCTGACCGAGAACTGGACGACGCATTTCACCGTCGTGCAAGGGCAGGACCGCGCGAACATCGAGCAGAACGGCGTCTACACGAGCCGCTTCGACTCGGAGAATCATCAGTATCTGTGGCAGAACGACTTCCGGCTCACGGACGCGCACAAGCTCGTCTTCGGCTACGAGCATCTCGACCAGTCGCTCGACTCCGACCAGTTCAGCGCGCCGGACCGGCATGTGAACTCGGTGTTCGCAGGCTATGTCGGCCGCTTCGGTCCGAGCGAAGTGCAGGCCAACGTGCGCCACGACCAGTATTCCGACTTCGGCGGCGCGAACAGCTACTATCTGGGCTACGCGTACAACTTCGACGCGCACTGGCGCGCGAGCGCGAGCTACGCGGCGGCGTTTCGCGCGCCGAGCTTCGACGATCTCTACTACCCGTTCAGCGGCAATCCGTCGATCCAGCCGGAGCGCAGCCATTCGGCCGAGGCCGCGTTGCAGTACACGTCGAGCGATATTGGCGTGGTGCGCGTGACGGCGTTCGAGACGCGCTATTCGAATCTGATCGATTACGTGGGCGACAGCAGCGGCTTCTACGTCGCGCAGAACGTGGGGCGCGCGAAGGTGCAGGGCGTCGAGGGATCGTGGGCGGGTCGCGTGGGCGCAACCGACGTGCGCGCGAGCGTGACGTTCCAGAATCCCGTCGACGAGACGAATCACGAGGACCTCACGCGGCGCGCACGGCGCTTCGCGTCGCTGTCGGCGCATCGGTCGGTCGGGCGCTGGCGCGTGGGCGGCGAGTGGATCGTGAGCGGCGCGCGCAGCGACTACGACTCGACGCTCGCGGGCTACGGCGTCGTCAATCTTTCCGCGCAGTACGACATCACGAAGTCGTGGTACGTGAATGCGCGCATCGACAACCTGTTCGACCGGAACTATGAACTGGCTTACTCGTACAACACGCCGCGTCGAGGCGCGTACGTCACGCTCGGCTGGCATCCGTCGTGAGCCGTGCCGCTGACGGGCGCCGTCCGATCAAGGCGATGAACGCAAGCCGCGCCGCCTTGATCTGGCTTGCTCTGGGCGCGGCGGCCGCCGCCGTGCTGGCCGCTTCGCTCGCGCTCGGAAGCGTTGCTTTGCCGCCGTCGCGCGCCATCGCCGCGCTTTTGCACGCGCACGCCGCCACGCCCGATATCGCCGATGAAATCGTGCTGAACCTGCGACTGCCGCGCGCGCTCGCGGGCTTCGCGTCGGGCGCGCTGCTGGCGCTTGCCGGTGCGCTGCTGCAAGTGCTGCTGCGCAATCCGCTCGCCGAACCGTACGTGCTCGGCGTATCGGGCGGCGCGGCTGCGTTCGCGCTCACCGCGATGCTCGCGTCGATGCCGTGGTGGGGCGTCGATCTCGCCGCGTGCGCGGGCGCGCTCGCATCCATCGTTCTCGTGCTCGGGCTTGCGCGCACGCATGTGTGGCACGGCGAGCAGGATGCATCGCCAAGGCTTCTGCTCACGGGCGTCGTGATCGCGGCGGGCTGGGGCGCGCTCATCACGCTGATACTCAGCATCGCGCCGGAGAACCGGCTGCGCGGCATGATCTTCTGGCTCACCGGCGACCTCAACGGCGCATCGACGCCCTGGCCCGCGATGATCGCGCTCGGCGTGGCGCTCGCCGTCATCGTGCCGTGCGCGCCGCAACTGAACGTGCTCCTGCGCGGCGAGGCCACGGCGCGCTCGCTCGGGGTGCCGGTCGAACGCCTGCGGCTCTGCGTGTATCTGGTGGCATCGCTCGCGGCGGCGGCTGCGGTGACGACGGCGGGAACCATCGGCTTCGTCGGGCTCGTGGTGCCGCATCTTCTGCGCCTCGCGTTCGGCAACGATCAGCGCATGCTCGTGCCCGCCGCCGCGCTCGCGGGCGGCCTCGCCGTGATGAGCGCGGACCTCGCCGCGCGCACGGTCATCGCGCCGGCGCAGTTGCCGGTGGGCGTCGTGACCGCGCTGACCGGCGTGCCGATGTTCCTGTGGATGCTACTGCGAAGGCCGCGATGAAGCCGCTCACTCTGCACAACCTCGTCTTGCGCGCGGGCGCCCGGACGCTCGTCGATGGTCTCGACGCGACCATCGCGGCGGGCGAAATGTGGTGTATCGCCGGGCCGAACGGCGCGGGCAAGACCACGCTCATCGGCGTGCTGGCGGGACTCGCGAAACCGGCGTCGGGCGCGATCACGCTCGGTGGCCGCGCGCTCGCATCGTGGCGCGCGGCGGACCTCGCCCGCGAACGCGCGCTGATGCCGCAAAGCACGCACGACGCCTTCAGCGCGACCGTGCTCGACACCGTGCTGCTCAACCGCTTTCCGTATCTGACCGGCTGGGGCTGGGAAAGCGACGACGACCGCGCCGCCGCGCACGCCGCGCTGGCCGCGCTCGGTCTCGCTGCGCTGGCTTCGCGCGACGTGCTCACGTTGTCGGGCGGCGAACGGCAACGCGTGGCGCTGGCCGCCGCGCTGTGCCAGCAAGCGCCGCTGTTGCTGCTCGACGAACCGCTCGCGCATCTGGACCTGCATCATCAGATCGACTGTCTGCATGCACTAGCCGCCGCCGCGCGCGACGAAGGCCGCGCCGTCGTCTTTTCTTGCCACGACCTGAATCTCGCGCGCCGCTTCGCGACGCACGCGCTGCTGCTCGACGGCAAGGGCGGCGCGCATGTGGGCCGCGTCGCCGACGTGCTCACGCCTGCGCGTGCAAGCGCGGCGTTCGGCTATCCGCTGGTATTGATCCGCGATGGCGAGCATGAGGCGCTCGTGCCTTCGCTTCACTTTTTCTGACGAGGAACGCCGATGTCCACCGCCCACGACTTGCCGCTGCCGCGCGCGCTCGATCGCAGCATCGAACCGGCAATGCGCCGCATCATCGACATGAAGACGAAGCCGCCCGGCAGCCTCGGCCGGCTCGAAACGCTCGCGCTGCAAATAGGGCTGATCCAGCAGACGACGAAGCCGCGCATCGAACGTCCCGCGATGATCGTGTTCGCGGGCGATCACGGCGTCGCGGCTGAAGGCGTGAGCCCGTATCCGCAGGAAGTGACCGCGCAGATGGTCGCGAACTTTCTGGCGGGCGGCGCGGCGATCAACGCGTTGTCGCGCTCGGTCGGCATGGCGCTCGAAGTGGTGGATGCGGGCGTGGCCACGCCCATTCCGATCGACCACGGTTACGAGCGGCTGTCGCTCGGCCTCGGCACGCGCAACTTCGCGCACGAAGCGGCGATGTCGCGCGAGACGGCGCTCGAAGGCATCGCGCGGGGCGCTGCGTGCGTGCGCCATCACGCGTCGCTCGGAACGAACGTGATCGGCTTCGGCGAAATGGGCATCGCGAACACGTCGGCGGCGGCGTGTCTGATGAGCCGCCTGTGCGCGCTGCCGATCGACGAATGCGTCGGACGCGGCACGGGCCTCGACGATCGCGGCCTCGCGCACAAACGCGATGTGCTCGGGCGCGCGCTGGCATCGCATGCGGCGAGCGGCGACGCCATCGACACGCTCGCCACCTTTGGCGGCTTCGAGATCGCGATGATGACGGGCGCGTATCTCGCGGCGGCAGAAGCGCGCATGACAATTCTCGTGGATGGCTTTATCGCGACGTCGGCGCTGCTCGTCGCGTCGCGGATCGCACCGGACGTGCGCGAGTACTGCGTGTTCGCGCATGCGTCGAACGAAGCGGGGCATCAGCGCATGCTCGCGCATTTCAACGCCGCGCCGCTCCTGCAACTCGACATGCGGTTGGGCGAAGGCACCGGCGCGGCGCTCGCGCTGCCGATCGTGCGCGCGGCGGTCGCGTTCGTCGACGAAATGGCGAGCTTCGATTCGGCCGGCGTCTCGAACAAGCACGTCTGACATGAACCGTCCGCTCGACGAACTGCGCTATTTTTTCACTGCGCTCGGCTATTTCACGCGCGTGCCGGTGCCGCGCTGGGTCGGCTTCGAGCGCGACTATCTGAACGCGGCGGCGCGCTATTTTCCGCTCGTCGGCGCGATGGTCGGCGGCGTCGCGGCGCTCGTTTATCTCGTGGCGTTGCGTATGTTTCCGGCAGGCATCGCGGTGCTGCTTTCGATGGCCGCGACGCTCATCCTCACCGGCGCATTCCACGAAGACGGCCTTGCCGATTGCGCCGATGCGTTCGGCGGCGGCTACTCGCGCGACGACGTGCTGCGCATCATGCACGATTTGCGCATCGGCGCATTCGGGGCCATTGCGCTCGTCATCGCGCTCGCGCTCAAGTGGCAGAGCCTCGCCGCGTTGCCGCCGATACGCGCAGGATTTCTGATGATCGCCGCGCACGCCGCAAGCCGCACGTTTGCGATTAGCTATCTCCTCACGCTCGACTACGTGCGCGCCGAAGGCAAGGCCAAGCCGGTTGCGCAGCGCATGAGCGTGACGTCCTTCTTGATCGCGATGCTCTTCGGCTTGCCGTGGCTCTTTTGCATCGGCTGGCAATTCGCCTGCGTTGCGATTGCCGTCCTCGCGATGCTGCGCGTGATCGTGGGGCGCTACTTCGTGCGGCGCATCGGCGGTTATACGGGCGATTGCCTCGGCTGCGCGCAGCAAGTCTTCGAAATCGCGATCTATCTCGCCGGGCTCGCATGGACCTCGTACTGATTCGTCACCCGGCCGTTGCTGTCGATGAAGGCGTCTGCTACGGGCAAACCGATGTGCCGCTCGCGCGTGATGCACAGGCGTCGGCGCTTGAGCTCGACGCGCGTCTGCGCGTGCTCGACGTTCCCGCTTGCGTCGATGGATGGCACACGAGTCCGCTGCGCCGATGCGCGTCGCTTGCCGAGGCGCTCGGGGCGGCCCGCATCGACGCGCGGCTCGCCGAATTGTACTTCGGCGCATGGGAAGGACGCGCGTGGAACGATATCGATCGCGCGCTCATCGACGCCTGGGCGGCGGATGTCGAGCACGCGCGGCCGCACGGCGGCGAGAGTCTCGCGCAATTTAGCGAGCGCGTGACGGGCTGGTTCGACGAGACGTGTTCCAGCGCATCGGACGCGGTGCACGTGATCGCGCACGCGGGCGTCGTGCGTGTGCTCGCGGCGCATCTTCTGCGCGTGGATGGGGCAAGCGCGCTGCAATGGCCGCTCGCATTCGGCGGGATCGTGCAGCTTCGTCGTGTCGATACGGTGTGGGCGCTCGTGCGGTGGAATGCTTAGGGCGTTGGCCGCGTGGTCTCACATGCCGGCTCGGTGCGCGTGTTCGCGGCGCGTATGCTTCGCGTGGATCGGGCGAGCGTCTTGCAATGGCCGCTCGCGTTCGGCGGGATCGCGCAGTTGCGTTGTTTCGATACGGCGTGGGCGCTCGTGCGGTGGAATGCGTACCGCGTTGGCCATGTGGTCTCACATGACGGCTGTGTGCGGGTGCTCGCGGCGCATCTTCTGCGCGTGGATCGGGCGAGCGCGCTGCAATGGCCGCTCGCGTTCGGTGGGATCGTGCAGTTGCGTCCTTTTGGCACGGCTTGGGCGCTCGTGCGGTGGAACGCTTAGGGCGTTGGCCGCGTGGACTCAGCCTCCGTGCATCGCGGTCGCGTCATGGACTTGCGCCGGTCACGCGGACGTTCCGCACCTAAGCCGAAGGTCGACGGTCTGGCTCCGCATCAACGCCGCTTGCGTGCGACATCCAGATCGCGGCAAAGCTGCGCCGCGCCGAGCGCGAGACGCGGCGTCGGGCGATTAATCAGATCGCCGTCGATGCCGAAGAGATTGCCACGCGCAACCGCCGTCATCGACGTCCATTGCTTCCATCGGTCGAGCGCGGGCAACGGGCGGTCGGGCCGGGTCGCGCCGGGCGTCGCAGTGACGATGGCTTCCGGATTCGCGGCGAGCACGGCTTCGGTCGAGACGGTCGGCACGCGCGGCGCTTCAGCAGCGAAGACGTTCGCGCCGCCGCATAGCCCGATCACTTCGCTGAACACGTTGTCGCGATTGAGCGTCATCAACGGATCATCCCAGACCTGATAGAACACGCGCACCGGCGGCAGTTGCGCGTAGTGCGCGCGCAGGGCGGCGATATCGCGCGTGAATGCCGTCGATGCGGCGCGCGCCGTGTCGTCGGTGCCGAGTAGCGCGCCGAGCCTGTCGATGCTCGCGGGAATATCGGCGAGGTGCTTCGGCTCGCTGAAAAAGAGCGGAATGCCGAGCGCCTTGAGCTTATCCGTCTGACGCGCTGCATTGCCGTGCCGCCACACGACGATCAGATCCGGATGCAGCGCGACGATTCGCTCCAGATCGAGCGCCTTGTTGTCGCCGACGCGCGGGATCGACTGCGCTTCTTTCGGATAGTCGCTATAGCTCACGGTCCCGACGATGCGCGCGCCGCCGCCCGCCGCGTACAGCAACTCGGTGACGTGCGGCGCGAGGCTCACGACGCGCGTCGCGGGCGCGGGCAGGGTCACGGAAGCGCCGGTGTCGTCGGTGACGGTCAGCGACGCGTGGGCGTGGTTTATCGCGAAGACGGCGGCGCACGCGGCGAGACGCAAACTCGATATGCACGCCTTCATGCGTTGATCTCCGTGAGCGCGGGCAGCGTCAGCGACGCGTGGGCGTTGATTATCGCGGAGACGGCGAGACATGCGGCGAGACGCAGGCTCCTTGTACGTGTCTTCATGGGTTAATCTTCGCAGGCGCGGACAGGGTCACAGATGCGCCTGTGTCGTCAATGACGGTCAGCGACGCGTGCACCTGACTTATCGCGGAGACGACAGCGCATGCGGAGAGACGCAAACTCCATGTGCGCGCTTTCATGCGTTGATCTCCGTGAGCGCGGGCAGCATCAGCGACGCGTGACCCCGATCCATCGCAAACACGGCGACGCATGCGCAATAACCCAAGCTCCATTTCATCCCGCACTCTCCGCGAGCGCCCGTTCGAGCCTCCCCCAGTCGCCCTCGGTCCCCGGCAAACCGATGCGCAGGCTCGGCGTCATATCGGCCCGGTCAAAGAGCCGCGTCCAGATGCCGCGCGTCGCCAGTTCGTGCTGCAGCGCGGGCGCGCGCGGCGTCGGCGTCCAGGCGAAAAGCGGCGTGGCGCGCACGTCGAAGCCGTGTCGCGCGATCATCGCGGCAAGCCGCGCGCCGTCGCGATGCAAACGCTCGCGCGTCTCGGCCTGCCACGCGCGATCCGCAAACGCCGCCATGACCGCATGCCGCGCCGGTCCGCCGACGGTCCACGCGCCTTGCTCGGCGCGCAGCGCGTCGAGCAGCGCGGGCGCGGCCAGCACGAAGCCCGCGCGGATGCCCGCCAGCCCGAAGAACTTGCCGACCGAACGCAGCACGATGAGTCCTTCGCGGCTGGTTTCGCCAGAAAGAGAGGACGCGGGATCGGCGTCGGCGAAAGCTTCATCGACGATCAGCGTGCCTGCGCGCGCTGCAAGCTGCGCGAGCCAGCGCAAGAGCGTTTCGCGGTCGAGCCGCTCGGCGGTCGGATTATTCGGATTGGCGACGATCACATGGTCGAGCGAGGCGGGCAACGTCGTCCACGCGATATCGAGCGGCACGACGCGATGACCGCCGCGCACGAACGCCGGCGCGTATTCGCCGTAGGTGAGCGGCGCGATGCCGACCGTGCCGCGCTTCAAACACAAGGGCAGCGCGCGGATCGCCGCTTGCGAGCCCGCCACCGGCAGCGCGAGCGGCGCGCCGTAATAGCGCGCGGCGCAATCGGCGAGACCGTCGTCGTCTTCGGGCAGGCGCCGCCAGGCGTCGGGCGGCACGGGCGGCACCGGATAGCCGCGCGGATTGATGCCCGTCGAAAGGTCGAGCCAGTCGTCGAGCGGAATCGAATAGCGGCGCGCGGCTTCGCGCAGATTGCCGCCGTGCGGGATCGGATCAGGCATTCGTCGTCACACTCAAGATGGCGAGAATCAGAAACACCGCGAGCCACAGCAGCACCGAGCGGTCGATGAGCCGCAACGCCGCGACGATATGCCGGGGCGTCGCATTGTGACCCGCGCCGAGCGTCGGCCGCGCTTCGAGCACGCCGTGATAGACCGCCGCGCCGCCGACCAGCACGTTCAGGCTGCCCGCGCCCGCCGCCATCACGGGGCCGGCGTTCGGGCTGTCCCACGAGCGCGCCTGCGTGCGCCAGCAGTGCCACGCCATGCCGGTATCGCCCGCGAGCGCGTAGCTGGCCGCCGTGAGGCGCGCGGGAATGAAGTTCAGCACGTCGTCGAAGCGCGCGGCCGCCCAGCCGAAGCGCAGATAGCGCGGCGTGCGATAGCCCCACATCGCGTCGAGCGTGTTCGCGAGCCGGAACGCGAGCGCGCCGGGGCCGCCCGCAATCGCGAACCAGAACAGCGCGCCGAAAATCGCGTCGTTGCCGTTTTCCAACGCCGATTCGACCGCCGCGCGCGACAGCGCCAGCTCGTCCGCCTGCGACGTATCGCGCGACACGATGCGCGAGGTGAGCGTGCGCGCGCCGTCGATATCGCCGAGACTGAGCGCCCGCGCAATCGGCGCGATGTGTTGGCGCAGGCTCGTCGCGCCGAGCGCGAACCACAGCAGCGTCACATGCACGACGCACGCATACGCGAATGGCAGCACGCTCACCACGAACCACGCGATGCAAACCGGCGGCGCGACGGCGGCGATCCACGCGAGAATCCCCGCTGGCCGCGCGCGATGCCCGGTGTTCAGCCGCGCTTCGAGCTTCGTCGCGAACTGGCCGAATGCGACGAGCGGATGCCGCCCGCGCGGCTCGCCGACAATGCGATCGACGATCACGCCGAGCACGGCGAGGAGCGCCATCGCGTAGACGGAAAGAAGGAGCATGACGGTCGGTCCTTCAGCCTTTGAGGACGAGCGGCAGGCCCGCAACCATCAGCGTGGCGCGCGTGCTCGCCGCCGCGACGCGCTGATTCAGGCGGCCGAGTTCGTCCACGTAAAGGCGCGTGACCGAGCCGAGCGGGACCACGCCGAGTCCGATTTCGTTGCTCACGACGATGACCTTGCCGCGCGCATCGGCGAGGGCGCGGTCGAAGGCGTCGAATGCTTCGATGGCGGTGCGGGGAAGGGTGGCGGCTTCGTCGAATGAGGCGTCCGGCGGACAGAGCAAATTCGCAAGCCAGAGCGTGAGACAGTCGATCAGCACGCAGTGTCCCGCGCGGTCCGCTTCGCGCAACGCGCCCGCGAGATCGAGCGGCGCTTCGACAAGCGTCCAGTGCGCGGGCCGGCGCGTCCGATGATGCTGCACTCGCTCGGCGAACTCCGCATCGCCGATGCGCGCCGTCGCGATATAGGTGACGGGCAGGCCGCTTGCCTCGGCGAGGCGCTCGGCGCAGGCGCTCTTGCCGGAGCGGGCGCCGCCGAGGATGAACGTGAGGTCGGGGATCATCGCAATATTGTACTGACGGGCTAAGATAGCGCGTCGTTCTTCATGGGAATCCTCCGATGCCCTTCACCCCGCGCGGCACGTTGATGATTCAGGGCACCACGTCCGATGCCGGCAAGAGCACGCTCGTCGCGGGCCTCTGCCGTCTCGCGCGGCGCGGCGGCGTGAAGGTCGCGCCGTTCAAGCCGCAGAACATGGCGCTCAACAGCGCAGTGACGATCGACGGCGGCGAAATCGGCCGCGCGCAGGCGCTGCAGGCGATCGCGGCGGGCGTGCCGGCGCGCATCGACTTCAATCCGGTGCTGCTCAAGCCGACGAGCGATCGCGGCGCGCAGGTCATCATCCACGGCCACGCGCACGCCAATCTCGACGCACGCGCTTATCACGCCTACAAGAGCCAGGCGTTCGATGCCGTGTTGCAGTCCTACGCGCGCTTGCAGGCGGACTTCGACGCGGTGATCGTCGAAGGCGCGGGCAGCCCCGCCGAGATCAACCTGCGCGACCGCGATATCGCGAACATGGGCTTTGCGGAACGCGTCGATTGCCCGGTCGTGCTGGTGGCCGATATCGATCGCGGCGGCGTGTTCGCGCACCTCGTCGGCACGCTCGCCTGTCTGTCGGAGAGCGAGCGCGCGCGCGTGCGGGGCTTGGTCATCAACCGCTTTCGCGGCGATATCGGGCTTCTGAAGCCGGGGCTCGACTGGCTCGAAGCGCAGACCGGCAAGCCGGTCCTCGGCGTGCTGCCGTACCTGCACGGTCTTACGCTGGATGCCGAAGACATGCTGCCGCGTGATTCCCGGACGCCGGGCGAAGGCGCCACGCTGAAGGTGATCGTGCCCGCGTTGCCGCGCATCAGCAATCACACGGACTTCGATGCGCTGCGTGCGCATCCTCAGGTCGATTTCGCCTATGTGCGCGCGGGCGTCGGGCCGCCGCCGGCGGATCTGATCGTGCTGCCGGGCTCGAAGAACGTGCAGCGCGACCTCGCGTGGCTGCGCGAGCACGGCTGGGACCGCGCGATCACGCGGCATCTTCGGTACGGCGGCAAGGTGCTCGGCATCTGCGGCGGCATGCAGATGCTCGGTCGCGACATCGACGATCCCGATGGCGTCGAAGGCGCGGCGGGGCGCGTCGCGGGTCTCGGTCTGCTCGATCTGTACACCGTGCTCACGCCGAACAAGCAACTGGAGAACGTGAGCGGGCGCTTGTTGATCGGCTCGGCATCGGCGAGCGTGCGCGGGTACGAGATTCACATGGGCCGCACGAACGGCGCGGCGCTCGACCGGCCGCTGGTCGCGCTGGATTCGGGGCGCGTCGATGGCGCGGTGTCCAACGATGGACAGATCGCCGCGACGTATCTGCACGGCGTCTTCGATACGCCCGAAGCCTGCGCGGCGCTGCTCGCGTGGGCGGGCGTCGACGATGCCGCGCCGCTCGACTATCCGGCGCTGCGCGAGGCGTCGCTGGAGCGCCTCGCGGATGCGTTCGCGCAGTCGCTCGATCTGGACGCGCTCGCGGCGTCGTTCGCCTGAAGGCGTCAATACAGAATCATCTGCGTACACCGGAACATCGCGATGAGCTTACCGTCGCCGTTCGTCACCGTCGCGTCCCACACGTGCGTGCTGCGCCCGAGATGCACCGCGCTCGCCTTCGCGACGATCTTGCCCTCGCGCGCCGTCGAAACGTGATTGCTCTTGAGTTCGAGCGTCGTGAAGTTCTGCGCCTTTTCCGGCAGATGCGCGATGCACGCGTAGCCGCAGCACGTATCGGCTAGGCCCACGACGGTCGCCGCGTGCAGAAAGCCGTTCGGCGCGAGCAGTTCCGGGCGGATGACGAGTTCGCCGGTGAGCGCGCCTTCATCGAGCGAAAGAAGCTGGATGCCGAGCAGGTCGGGCAGACGGCCTTTCTGGCGGTTGCGCAGGTAATCGAGCGTGACGTCGGGGCGAAGGGGCATGAGCGGTCATCCGGTCAGGAAGGGAAGCAAGCGCGCGCCGATTGGCCGACCGGCCAGCGTGCCGCGCGTGTCGTTTGCCGATATTATCAACGGCTCGAATCATGTATTCGTTCTATAACGACGAAACCGTGCGCGCGCCTTCCGCGCTGTCTTGCGCGCCGAACAAATATCAGGACATTTCATGACCGTGATCGTGTTGGCAAATCCGAAGGGCGGCGTCGGCAAAAGCACGCTCGCAACCAACCTGGCCGGCTACTTCGCCGCGAACGGCGAATGGGTCGCGCTCGCCGATCTCGACAAACAACGCTCGGCGCACGGCTGGTTGTCGCTGCGGGTCGACACGCTGCCGAAGATCGAGGAATGGGGCGTCGATCTCGACGCGCCCGCGAAGCCGCCGAAAGGTCTGGAAAAAGCCATCGTCGATACACCGGCAGGTGTGCACGGCAACCGGCTGGCGCTCGCGCTGCAACTGGCCGACAAGATCATCGTGCCGTTGCAGCCGTCCATGTTCGACATCCTCGCGACGCAGGACTTTCTCACCAAGCTCGCCAAGGAAAAGGCGGTGCGCAAAGGCTCGATTCAGGTCGGCGTGGTCGGCATGCGCGTCGATGCCCGCACGCGCTCGGCGGAGCAATTGCATCGTTTCGTGGAAGGGCTCGACCTGCCGGTGCTGGGCTTCCTGCGCGATACGCAGAACTACGTGCAACTCGCCGCGCACGGCCTCACCATCTGGGATGTCGCGCCGAGCCGCGTCGAAAAAGACCTGGAGCAGTGGCAGCCGATCATCGACTGGGCGCAGAAGAAGTAAGAAAGCCGGCGCTCCATGACGGATGCGCCGGCCTCGTCAAGGCAAAGCTCGGAAGATTTACGTCCAGTTCTGCGTCGGCACGTGATCGCGGCTGCCCTTGATGCGGTTGTTGTCGTCGACGAACACGAGGCTCGGCTTCCAGCCCGCCGTAATTTCGCTTTCGTCCAGCTGCGCGAACGCCGCGATGATGACGAGATCGCCCAGTTGCGCGCGCCGCGCAGCCGACCCGTTCAGCGAAATCATGCCGCTGCCGCGCTCGCCCTTGATCGCGTACGTGGTCAGGCGCTCGCCGTTGTTCACGTTCCAGATGTCTATCTGCTCGTTTTCGAGCAGGTTCGCCGCTTCGAGCAGATCCTCGTCGATGGCGCACGAGCCTTCGTAATGCAGCTCGCAGTGCGTGACCGTCGCGCGATGAATCTTCGATTTGAGCATGGTGCGTTGCATGGTGCGGACTTCCTTCAGATTTCCAGATTGTCGATGAGGCGCGTTGCGCCGAGCTTGGCCGCCGCGAGCACGACGAGGGGCGCATCGGCGTCCGACTCGCCCGGCGCGATCAGATCGGCGCGCTTGCGCACGCTCACGTAGTCGGGCTTCCAGCCGCGCGCGGCGAGCGCATTCATGGCGTCGCGTTCGAGCGCGGCAATGTCGCGATTGCCCGACAGCACGGCTTCGCGCACGCGCTGCAACTGCGCGGCAAGCTGCGGCGCCTCGGCGCGCTCGGCCGCCGACAGAAAGCGATTGCGCGAGGAAAGCGCGAGGCCGTCGTCGTCGCGCACGGTTTCGGCGGCGATGATTTCCGTTGGCAGCGCGAACTGGTGGCACATCTGCCGCACGATCATCAACTGCTGATAGTCCTTCTTGCCGAACACCGCGACGCGCGGCTGCACGCACGACATCAGCTTCATCACGACCGTGCACACGCCATGAAAGAAGCCGGGGCGGAATTCGCCTTCGAGAATGTCGCCCAGATTGTGCGGCGGATGCACGCGATATTGCTGCGGCTCCGGGTACATGTCCGTTTCGGTCGGCGCGAACAGCACGTAGACGTTTTCGCGTTGCAGCTTTTCGATGTCGTCCTGCAGCGTGCGCGGATATTTGTCGAAGTCTTCGTTCGGGCCGAACTGCAGGCGATTCACGAAGATGCTCGCGACCACGGGATCGCCGTGCTGACGCGCAAGCCGCATCAGCGAGAGATGGCCTTCGTGAAGGTTGCCCATCGTCGGAACGAAGGCGGTTCGGTTCTGGCCGCGCAACTGGTCGCGCAGTTCATGGATCGAGCTGATGACTTTCATCGAGCGGGTGTCTCCTGGCGGGCGGCGTGCTGATCGGCTGCCCCGAGGCAAGGGTGAGAAAAAAGCGGGTTGTCAGGCAGGAGAGTACGCCAGCCGCACGTAGATGGGCGCATACGGCTCGGCCTGCGTGATTTCGAGCAGCGATTCGCGCGACAACTCCAGCATCGCGATGAAGTTCACGACGACCACCGGCACGCCGCGCGACGTATCGAAAAGCTCCGTGAACTCCATGAAACGCGCGCTTTGCAGGCGGCGCAGGATGATGCTCATGTGCTCGCGCACCGACAGCTCTTCGCGTGAAATCTTGTGATGCTGCACGAGCTTCGCGCGCTTGATGACGTCGGCCCAGGCGGCGCGCAGGTCGTTCATGTCGACGTCCGGGAAGCGTTGCACCGACGCCTGCTCGATATACACCTCCGCGCGCAGGAAGTCGCGGCCGAGCTGCGGCAACTGGTCGATGCGCTGCGCCGCGAGCTTCATCTGCTCGTATTCGAGCAGCCGGCGCACGAGTTCGGCGCGCGGGTCTTCCGCGTCCTCGCCGGTGTCGGCTTTCTTGACCGGCAGCAGCATGCGCGACTTGATCTCGATGAGCATGGCCGCCATCAGCAGATATTCCGACGCAAGCTCCAGATTCGACTGGCGAATCTGGTCCACATAGCCGAGATATTGCGCGGTGACATCCGCCATCGGAATGTCGAGCACGTTGAAATTCTGCTTGCGGATCAGGTAGAGCAGCAGGTCCAGCGGGCCTTCGAACGCTTCGAGAAACACTTCGAGCGCGTCCGGCGGAATGTAGAGATCGGTCGGCAGCTTCCAGAGCGGCTCGCCGTACAGATGCGCGATCGCAACGCCGTCGATGGTGTCGGGCGTCGAATCGGTCGCGGGAGCGGCGAGCGCGACGTTGCGGTCCTCGCGTGCCTCGCGCGCATCGTCCCGCGCGTCGGCGCGGGCCGCTTGCGGCTCGTGGCCGGCGCTCACGTTCAGAAGTTCTGGTAGTACACGTAAGGCGTCTGCTTCACGCGCGAAGTCTGTTGACGCGCGCGCTCGTCGAGATCGACGGGCTGCTTGTCCCACAGGAGCGCGCGGCCGCGGCGCTGTTCGTCTTCCAGCGTCGGTTTCTGCGTTTTCAACTGATTGATGAACTGGGTGATGTCCGACTGATACATGATCCGGCTTCCGTTGACTCGATGCGGTTCGATTGAGGGCGGCGCGCCGGTTGCCGATTGCCTGGAGGCGTCAGACGCGCGAGTTCGTCGGCGATTTTACCGCAAGCCCGGGCGCGGTCCATGCATATTGGCGGTTCGCGCGCGGAACCGCTGGCGCCTCGCGCCGTCCAACGGCGCACGGCTGCACGCCGCACCGCGCTTTTTTTACGTCGCCCGCGCGCATCGTTGTGGTGAAATAGCGCCTGCGCCGTTCTGCTCGCCATTGCGCGAAAAGCGAGAACCGCTCGAAAGCCGCAGGCGCTCGGCCGCTTTACCTTTCGATTCCACTCATCCCGATGCCGGAGGTCACGTTTGGCGGGGCGTTTGTCTGATTCGCTGCGCGCGCTGCGCGGCCTGGCCGCAAGACCGCGCACAGCGAAACCGTTTGCGCCTTTCAGCCTCGTCCGGCCGGCCGCCGTCGGGAAGTCGCGTTCGGCGTCGGCTGCGCTGGCGGTGCTCGCATTGCTCACCGTCGCGACGCCCGCCTTCGCGAAATACGACGTGGACATCGACGCGCCGCGCAGCATCAGGAAGCTGTTGCAGGATCACCTCGACCTCGCGCGTTTCGCCAAGCGCGACGACGTGAGCGACGACCAGTTCGAGTTTCTCGTCACCGCCACGCCGAAAGACGTGCGCGATCTCGTCGCGACCGAAGGCTATTTCACGCCGGTCGTACGCACGGACGTCAACACGGTCGGGGAGAAGCGGTCGGTGAAGGTCAGCGTGGATCCCGGTCCGCAGACGAAGGTTGCCTCCGTGCAGCTTCAGTTCACGGGCGCGGTGACGACGGAAGATCGCGCGCAGGAAAACGCCGCGCGTTTCGCCTTTTCGATCAACGAAGGCGACGCCTTCTCGCAGCACGCCTGGGACGACGCGAAGAACGCGGCGCTGCGCGCGCTGCAGTCGCGCCGCTATCTGGGCGCGCGCATTGCGCGGTCGCAGGCGCGCATCAATCCGCGCACGCAGATGGCCGATCTGTGGGTCACGTTCGACAGCGGTCCGACCTTCACCTTCGGCAAGCTGGATATCAGCGGCACGAAGCGTTATCCGCAGAAGATCATCGAAAACGTGAATCCGATCCGCGAAGGCGACATCTACGATATTGCCCGCGTGAACGAGCTTCAGCGGCAGGTGCAGAACACGCCGTATTACGCGAGCGTCGCCATCGACGCGGGCAACGACGTCACGAAGCCTATCGAGACGCCGCTGCATATCAAGGTCAGCGAGTATCCGTACAACAGCGTGCGCTACGGCGTCGGGTATGCGACGGATACGGGCTTTCACATTCAGGGCGCCTACAGCTATCTGAACACGTTCGGCGCCTTCTACGACGACCGTCTCACGCAGAACGAACCGCATCCGTCGACGGCGCGCGCGCTCGTGCCCGCGTGGACGTGGGTGCGCCGCGATGTCGACGATCCGCTGTTTCCGCGCCGCGGCAACGTGATCCGGGCGGAGGCGGGCTTCGCCGTGAAGAACGTGATGACCGATCAGACTTTCGCGCGCCTCTACACGAACGCGCAGCAGTACGTGCCGCTCGGCAAGAACGATCTGCTCGTGTTCCGCGCCGAGTTCGGCGGCGTGTTCACGAGCGGGCCGTCGAGCGGCGTGCCCGCGTCGCTCTTGTTCCGCGCGGGCGGCGCGAATTCGGTGCGCGGGTATAGCTATCTGGGTATCGGCAACAATGTGTCCGGTTCCGTTCTTCCGACGAAGTACATGGTGACGGGAAGCAGCGAGTATCAGCACTGGTTCACGCACGACTGGGGCGGCGCGGTGTTCTTCGACATCGGCACGGCAACCGATACATGGCACGAGCGCGTGTTCCAGCCGGGCGTGGGCGTCGGCGCGCGCTGGCGCAGCCCGGTCGGGCCGGTCAACGTGGACGTCGCGTACGGCTTGAAGAACAAGAGCATCAAGCCGTATCTGACGCTCGGTATCGCGTTCTGAGCACGCCATGAGCGACTTTCCAGACAACGAACGCATGACGGACCTCGACACCCGAGCGGGTGGCAACGGCAACGGCGACGCACCGAGAACCCCGCCACGCAGCGGCGGACGGCGCGCGCTGCGCTGGCTCGCCGCGTTCGTGCTTGTCGTGCTGCTCATCATCGTGCTGGCGCTCGGCACGGTCTTTTTCGCGCTCACGACCGAGCCCGGCACGCGCTATTTGTGGCAGGCGGCGACCTCGCTCCTCGGCGGGCGGCTCACTGGCAAGCTGGACGGCGGCGCGGTCGCCACGGGCCTGCAATTGCGCGATGTCCACTGGAAGAGCCTCGACGGCAAGGGCACCGACATCGCGGTCGACAGCGTCTCGGGCCGCTGGGCGCTCACGCGCGATCCGCTGCGCTTTACCATCGATTATCTGCATGTCGGCACCATCGACGCGCGTATCGCGCCATCGAACGAGCCGAGCAAGAAGACGGAGCTGCCGAAGGACCTGCGCCTGCCGATCCAGCTCGCGATCCGCGATCTGAGCGTCGAGAAACTGCGGCTGCATCAGGGCACGACGACCGAATTTTCGCGGCTGCTCTTCAACGGGCGCAGCGACGGCGAGCATCACGAGGCGACGGTGCAGCGTCTGGAAACGCCTTTCGGGTCGGTGACGGCGGCCGCGAAACTCGACGGCGGCGCGCGGCCGTTTCCGCTCACGGGCGACGCGAGCTACGCGGGCAAGGTGAACGGCGAGACCGTCCAGGTCGGCGCGCGTCTATCCGGTTCGCTGGAAGACCTCGTCGCGGATGTGAATGCGAGCGGCCTCAAACTCGCCGGCCAGGCGCACGTCGAAGCGACGCCGTTCGCCGACGTGCCGCTCAAGCTCGCCATCGTCAGCGCCGATCACATCAATCCGCAGGCGTTTAGCGCGGGCGCCCCCGCCGCGGATCTTGCGGTGCGCGCCGAACTCAAGCCGGTGCCGGACGCGAAGACCTTCGTGGTGAGCGGGCCGGTGTCCATCGTCAACGCGAAGCCCGGTTCCATCGACAAAAAGCTGCTGCCGCTCATCGACGCGCGCGCGAACGTGCGACTCGACGCGTCGGCGCAGCGCATCGCGGATCTCAACGTGCGGCTCCTGAAGAACGCGACGATCACGGGCGGCGGCGCGCTGTCGGGCGGCAACGGACGCTTCGACCTGAACGTGGCGAAGCTCGATCTCAACGCAATCGAGCCGAGCGTGCGGCCGACGGACTTCGCGGGCCCCGTGCATGTCGTGCTGGCGGGCGATACGCAAACCGTCACGGCCGATCTGAACGATCCGCGCTCGGCCATCCGCGCGCAGGCGAAGGTCAGACTCGACCCGAAAGCGACGACGCTCGACGACGTGAAGCTGATCGTCGGGCAAGGCCGCGTGGAGGCGAGCGGCGCGCTGAAGAAGGACGCGAATTCGAGCTACGACGTGAAAGCGAAGTTCATCGACTTCAATCCGCTTTTGCTGACGCAGCAACTGATTCAGCCGAAGCCCGCCGCGAAGAAAGCGCCGCCGCCGCGCGTGATCGTGGCGCGAGTGAACGGCACGCTCGCGGCCACGGGCATGCTCGCGCCGACGCTCACGGCGAAAGCCACGTTCAAGCTCAACGACAGCATGTACGACAACCTGCCGCTCACCGGCGCAGGCACGGTGCAGATCGCGGGCACGCGCGTCCTGCCGAGCGCGGCGCAGCTTTCGATCGCGGGCAACGATGTCGACCTGAACGGCAGTTTCGGCGCGCCGGGCGACCGGCTGCGCTTTCGCGTCGATGCGCCGCAACTGGAGCGGCTCGGCTTCGGCATCGCGGGCACGGTGAAGGCGGACGGCGATCTCACCGGGTCGATCGCGCATCCGAACGTCGCGGCGAATTATCAGGCCGATGGCGTCGTGTTCGGCGCGAACCGGCTCGGCCATGCGGAAGGTCGCGCCGATATCCGCGACGGCGCGAACGGCGCGCTTAATTTCACGCTGAAGGCGCGCGACGCGAGCACGACGGGCATCGAAGTCGCCACGCTCGACGCGAACCTCAACGGCACGCGCATGCAGCACACGCTCGCCGTCACCGCGACCGGCAAAGTACAGGGTCAGGCGGTGAATCTGGCGCTCGGCGCGAACGGCAAGTTCACCGACGCCGCCGACGGCCCGCACTGGGACGGCACCATCACGAAGCTGTCGAACAAGGGCACGCCGTCGGTGAATCTGGAAACGCCGCTGTCGGTGAGCTACGGGCCGAAGCGCATCGTGCTCGGCGCGACGCGGCTCGTCGCGGAGGGCGCGACGCTCAATCTCAAGTCGTTCGCGCTGGAAAATGGCCGCATGGCATCGGCCGGCACGCTCACGAATCTCTCCGTGCCGCGCCTGCTCGAAGTGCGGCGCGAAATGACGGGCGAGGAATCGTCGCTGCGCACGGACCTCGTTTTCGACGGCGACTGGAACTTCTCGCTCGGATCGACCGCGACCGGCTACGCGCAGATCAAGCGCCGCGCCGGCGACGTGAGCATCGACGGCACGCGGGGCGTCGCCGCGCTCGGCATCTCGGACATCGTCGCGCGCGTCGATTTCACCGGCGGCAATCGCCTGAACGCGACGCTGCATGCGCAGGCGAGCCGCATCGGGGTGATCGACGCGAACGTGCACACGACGCTCGTCACCCGCGACGGCGTGCTCACCATCGAGGACCAAGCGCCGCTCACCGGCGCCATCGACGCGAATATTCCCGAACTGCGCACGACCGGCGGGCTGCTCGGCGCGAACTATCTGCTCGGCGGCAGGCTCGCGTTGAAGCTGACGATCGCGGGCATCGTCGCGAAGCCGACCGTCTCCGGTTCGCTGACGGGCGACAACGTCTCGGCGACGGTCGTCGATCAGGGCGTGCAGTTGAAGGACGGCATCATCCGGATTGCGCTGTCGGAGAATCTCGTCGATTTCCGCCAGGTGGAGTTTCACGGCGCGAGCGGCACGCTGCGCGCGACCGGCAAGGTGCGCCTCGATCAGCAGGCGCCGGATCTGACGGCGAGCATCATCGCGGACAAGCTCGAACTCTTCGCCTCGCCCGACCGGCAACTGATGCTCTCGGGCAGCGCGAGCATCGCGAACGCGGGGCTGGAGGGCGGCATGGCGATCAACGGCAAGTTCACCGTCGATCACGGACTCTTCGACTTGCCGGAAAGCTCCGCGCCGGCGCTTGGCGACGACGTCGTGGTCATGCGTCCGGACGGCACGGTAAAGGGCGATAACGGCAAGTCGCTGGAAGCGGCGACGCAGAAGCCGGTCGGGCCGTTCACGCCGCGCGCGAATATCGATATCGATCTCGGGCAGCGGTTTCGCTTCAAGGGCGCGGGCGCGGATCTGGGCCTGGCCGGCACGATCACCGCGACGAGCGCGCCGAACCAGCCGTTGCGCGCGGTCGGGAACGTGCGCGTGACGCCCGGATCGACGTACACGGCGTTCGGCCGCAAGCTGAACATCGAAAACGGCTTCTTCACGTTCAACGGCCCGGTGACGAATCCCGGCCTCAACATTCTGGCGATGCGGCGCAATCAGGAAATCGAGGCGGGCGTGCAGGTGACGGGCACGGTGCAGTCGCCGGTAGCGAAGCTCATTTCGGAGCCGAACGTGCCGGACAACGAAAAGCTCTCGTGGCTGCTGTTCGGCCACGGCACGGACCAGGGCAACAACATCGGTCAGCAGAGCGCGATGACGAGCGCGCTGGCGCTCATCGGCGGGTCGAGCGGCAAGCGCATCGCGCAGACCTTCGGGCTCGACGAATTTTCCATCGGCTCGAGCGAAGTCGGCCTGACGGATCAGCAAGTCGTGCTGATCTCGAAGGCGATCAACGAGCGCCTCGTGATCGGCTACGAGCAGGGGCTGCAGTCGGCGGCCAACGCGGTCAAGGCGACGTTGAGCCTGTCGCGCTTCTGGTCCGTGACCGCGTATGGCGGCACGTATCAGGGTGTCGATC
The DNA here is from genome assembly GCF_902506145.1 of Burkholderia sp. 8Y. Lineage (GTDB taxonomy): Bacteria > Pseudomonadota > Gammaproteobacteria > Burkholderiales > Burkholderiaceae > Caballeronia. The sequence continues at coordinate 541,253 of NZ_LR733520.1, forward strand.
TGTCGTACACGCGGCGGTTCAATTCGTGGATGCGGCTGTTCTCGTCCACTTCGGCGGATTCGCGCTCGGCGGTGCAGCCTTCGGCGGCATCCGGTGCGTCGGGCGTGTCGGCGCCGTTCGGGGCATCGGCGACGGCGGTGGAATCGGACTGATTTGCGCGCGTCGCGCTGAAAAGCAAAAGGGCACGCGGTTTTGCGTGCCCTTTTCTTCGTGCGGCGATGCGCGTTACTTCACGCGCATGCCCGGCTTCGCTCCGCTATGCGGTTCCAGAATATAAAGGCCCGGTTCGGCCTTTTCGTCCGTGGCGGAAGCGGCGAGCACCATGCCTTCCGACAGGCCGAACTTCATCTTGCGCGGCGCGAGATTGGCGACCATCACCGTCAGCTTGCCGACGAGATCCTGCGGTTGATACGCCGACTTGATGCCGGAAAACACGTTGCGCGTCTTGTCCTCGCCGATGTCGAGCGTCAGTTGCAGCAGCTTGTCCGAGCCTTCGACCGCCTTGCAATCGACGATCTTCGCGATGCGCAAATCGACCTTCGCGAAGTCGTCGATGGAAATGACGCCGGAGTCTTCCTGCTTCGTTTCCTTCCTGGCGACGGATTTCGGCGCGGCGGCGCTCGCGGCGGCTTCCGGCGCAGCCGGTTGCAGCGATTCGCGATTCGCGGCGAGCAGCGCCTCGATCTGCTTCGGATCGACGCGCGTCGTCAAGTGCTTGTACGCGTTGATGGCGTTCGCGGACGACAGCGGGCGTTCGGCATCGGCCCAGGCGAGCGGCGCGACGCCGAGAAACGCTTCGACTGATTCGATGAGCTTCGGCAGCACGGGCTTGAGCGCCAGCGACAGCAGCCGGAACGCTTCGAGGCTCACGCTGCACGTCTCATGCAGCGCGGCGGCGTTCGCCGGGTCTTTCGCCTGCTCCCACGGCTTCGCGGTATCGACGTAAGCGTTGACGGCGTCCGCGAGTTCCATCGTCGTGCGCAGCGCGCGGCCGTATTCGCGCGATTCGTAGAACGCCGCGATCTGCGGGATCGCGCTGCGCAGTTGCGCGATCAGCGGATGCTGCATCGCGCTGTCCTGCACGCGCCCGTCGAAGCGTTTGATGAGGAAACCCGCCGCGCGGCTCGCGATGTTCACATACTTGCCGACCAGATCGCTATTCACGCGCGCCTGGAAGTCGTCGAGGTTCAGGTCGATGTCTTCCATCGTGCTGTTGAGCTTGGCCGCGAAGTAATAGCGCAGCCACTCCGGATTGATGCCCGTGTCGATCACGCTCTGCGCGGTGATGAACGTGCCGCGCGACTTCGACATCTTCGCGCCGTCCACCGTCAAAAAGCCGTGCGCGAACACGTTCGTGGGCGTGCGGTGTCCGGAGAACTGGAGCATCGCGGGCCAGAAAAGCGTGTGGAAATACAGTATGTCCTTGCCGATGAAGTGATACTGCTCGGCCTTCGAGCCGGGCTTCACCCAGGCGTCGAAATCCACGCCGATGCGATCTGCCAGATTCCTGAAGCTCGCGTAATAGCCGACGGGCGCGTCGACCCACACGTAGAAGTACTTGCCCGGCGCGCCGGGAATCTCGAAGCCGAAGTAGGGCGCGTCGCGCGAAATGTCCCAGTCGGCGAGCTTGGCTTCGCCCTTGTCGCCGAGCCATTCGCGCATCTTGTTGGTGGCTTCGGGCTGCGCGAGCCCGCCCACCCAGCCGCGCAGGAAGTCTTCGCAACGCGGATCGGAGAGGCGGAAGAAGTAATGCGTCGAGGTCTTGCGGATGGGCGTCGCGCCCGACACGACCGAATACGGATTGATGAGTTCGGTCGGCTGATACGTCGAGCCGCAGACTTCGCAGTTGTCGCCGTATTGGTCCTTCGCGCCGCACTTCGGGCATTCGCCTTTGATAAAGCGGTCCGGCAGGAACATTTCCTTGACCGGATCGTAGGCCTGTTCGATATCGCGTGCCTCGATCAGACCGGCCTGCTGAAGCGCGGTATAGATGGAATTGCACAGCACGCGGTTTTCTTCGGCATCGGTCGAATAATAGTTGTCGAACGAGATGCCGAAGCTGTCGAAATCGCGCTTGTGCTCTTTCCAGACGCGCTCGATCAGGGCTTTCGGCGTGATGCCTTCCTTCTCGGCGCGCAGCATGATCGGCGTGCCGTGGGTATCGTCCGCGCCGACGTAGTAGACCTCGTGGCCGTGCATGCGCAGCGTCCGCACCCAGATGTCCGTCTGAATGTACTCGACCATATGGCCGATATGAATCTGGCCGTTCGCATACGGAAGCGCGGACGTGACGAGAATCTGGCGGCGGCCGCCTTCGTTGACTGAAGCGGCGGACGCGGTGGCGGAAATCGGTGCTGACGATGCTGACATGGAGGCGCGGCCCGGAGGAAGTGCTGAAAGCGGGTGAAAAGGGGAATGTCGATTCTAGCAGGGCGGATGGGCAGGACGCGTGGATGCTGGGCGCTTCTCGCTGGCAGCGAGTCCGTGCGTGGGGAGGGAACGGACGAAGGCAAAATCGGCTTCTTGCGGGGCGCAAGTGCTCGCTATCGCGCAGCTTGGCTCATCGAATCGACAGGTTGCTGGCGAAGAGGCGATCCGGGAAGGCGCGGAGAGGGCCAACGTCGCGCCCGGAAAAAGCGTGCATATGACGAGCGAATGGGTTGCTTCGTCCGCTGCGCCCGGCTTCGGCGACCGGGCTCGCAGGCGCCCGACGTTTCCGACGCTGCAACGCCGCCTCGCCGGACCACCGATTGAAAGCGTGCACCCAAAAAAAACCGGGGCTCAATCGGGCCCCGGAGCAACAACGACAAGAGGAGAATGGCAGGCGATGGCCCAGCCACGCACCTACCGTAACGACAGACAAGCGGCGCGCCGCCAAGTTTCAAATATTTTTCACGCGTGCGTGAAACGGTGACGGAACGCGCGCTCGTCGTCCTTCTCTGCGTTCAGACGCGATTTACTGCACCTGACCCGGCTGCGCCGTCGCGCGCAGGTAGATTTCCACGCGGCGATTCTGCGCGCGGCCCGCTTCGGTCGAGTTGTCGGCGATCGGCTGGTTCTGGCCCATGCCCTGCGCCGACAGACGCTGCGCGGGGACGCCGTGGCTCGCAATATACGACGCCACGCTCTGCGCGCGGTTCTGCGACAGCGTCTGGTTGTACGCGGCGGTGCCGGTGTTGTCCGTATGGCCGACGACGCTCGCGATCAGCTCAGGATGCTGTTGCAACGTTTGCGTGACCGAGTTCAAAACGGGGTCGAACGACGGCTTGATCGCGTAGCTGTTCGTATCGAACGAGATGGAATTCGGGATGTTGACCTTCAGCGAGCCATCCTGCTGCTCGGTCACTTGCGTGCCGGTGCCCTTCGAGTCGCCGGAAATCTTGTTGCGGATAGCCTGCCAGTTGTAGCCGGTGATGCCGCCAACCGCCGCGCCCGTGGCCGCGCCGATCGCCGCGCCCTTGCCGCCGCCGAAAATCGCGCCGATGCCGGCGCCCGTGGCCGCGCCGACGCCCGTACCGACCGCCGTGTTGGTACCTTGCTGCGACGCGCAGCCTGCGACGAGCGCGCCCGCGACAGCGAACGCGGACAAACGGGTCAACAACTTCATCTTCATCTTGATCTCCTTGTTTCAACAAGCGGTTCGACGCCACGCGCCGACAGTGCGAAAGGGTCTTCGGACGGGCTTTGGGACGAGCCTCTACAATATTGAGAAACGTCCGTTTTCCCGCAGCGATACGTCCCCGGAAAACGACAGCAGCGGCGGCATAGTGCAGCGTGAATCAAGCCGCGCGCAACGGCCTTAACAATTACTTGCAATTTCCTCAGTTTGTTGCACGGCGACGCACGGCAGCAACCCTCGTTCCACGGAGTTTCAATGAGCATTGACCGCGCGCAGATCGACACTGCACTCGCCACCCTGACCGATCCCAACACGAACCGCAAGTTCGTCGACAGCAAGAGCATTCGCCACGTTTCGGTGGAGGGCGGCAAGGTTTCGGTGAGCGTCGTGCTGGGCTATCCGGCGAAGACGCAGTTTGAGTTGATCGGCAAGCTCGTCGGCGACGCGCTGCGTCAGGTGCCTGGCGTCACCGATACCGCCGTCGACGTTTCTTCGCAAGTGGTCGCGCATGCGGTGCAGCGCGGCGTGAAGTTGCTGCCGAACGTCAAGAACATCATCGCGGTGGCGTCGGGCAAGGGCGGCGTCGGGAAGAGCACGACGGCGGTCAATCTCGCGCTCGCGCTGGCGGCGGAAGGCGCATCGGTCGGCATGCTGGACGCCGACATCTACGGCCCCTCGCTGCCGATGATGCTCGGCATTTCCGGCCGCCCCGAATCGCCCGACAATCAGTCGATGAACCCGCTCACCGGCCACGGCATCCAGGCGAATTCGATCGGCTTTCTGATCCAGCAGGACAATCCGATGGTCTGGCGCGGCCCGATGGTCACGTCCGCACTGGAACAACTGCTGCGGCAGACGAACTGGAAGGATCTCGATTATCTCGTCGTCGACATGCCGCCGGGCACGGGCGACATCCAGCTCACGCTGTCGCAGAAGGTGCCGGTGACGGGCGCGGTGATCGTGACGACGCCGCAGGACATCGCGCTGCTCGACGCGAAGAAGGGCCTGAAGATGTTCGAGAAGGTCGGCATTCCGATTCTCGGCATCGTCGAGAACATGAGCACGCATATCTGCTCGAACTGCGGCCACGAGGAACACATCTTCGGCGCGGGCGGCGGCGAGCGCATGGCTAAGGAATACGGCGTCGAGATTCTCGGTTCCTTGCCGCTCGATATCTCCATTCGCGAGCGCACCGACGCGGGCCAGCCGACCGTCGTATCGCAGCCGGAAAGCCGCATCGCGGAGACGTATCGCGCGATTGCGCGGCGCGTCGCGATCGCGGTCGCCGAACGTCAGCGCGACATGACCTCGAAGTTTCCGAGCATCGTCGTGCAGAACACCTGATCCGGCGCAAAGCGGCCCTCGCGCGGCGAGCCTTGTGCGGTGCGGCTCGCGGTATCATGTCGCCTTCGAGACGCGGCAGCGTCGACGCAACGGGTGTCGGCGGGCCGCCGAGAGGATCGCATGAGAGACAGAGTCAACGGGCGGGCGCGCTCCGCCTGGTTCGCCTTGTTCGCCGTGGCCGTTTGCAGCGTCCTGCTGAGCGGCTGCGGCATCATCTTCCAGAATCACGAGAAACGCGCGGACGCCACGCTGACGCCTACGGCCGGCAACACGGCGCGCGGCACGGTCACGCTCATCGAGCGCGCCGACGGCGTGCAGATCTCGTACAACCTCGTCGACATGCCGCCCAATAGCGACCACGCGTTGCAGGTTCACGAGCGCGGCGACTGCATTGCGGTGAACGGCGACGCGAGCCCGGTGTTCGCATTGTCGTCCGACCGCAGGCACGCGACGAGCCGGCTCGAAGGCGATCTTGGCAACATTCACGCGGACGCCACGGGCGCGGCCACCGGCTTCATCGTCGCGACGGACGTGTCGCTCGACGGCGTGCGCTCGGTCATTTCCCGCGCGCTCATGCTCCACCGCGAAGCAACCGACCCCTACGCGATGAGTCCGCACAACGTGGGTCCGGCGCTTGCGTGCGGCGTGGTCCGGCGATAAGGGCATCGTCCGAACGGCCGATGTCGCGCCGCGCGGCGTTCCGCGTAAAATACGCGCTTCCATTTTCGTCTGGCCGCACAAGGCCATGCGCCGTTTCACCGCAGGCATGCAGTCGCGTCAATGCATAATCGCGCGATTGCACGCCGCAACGTTGGGTAGCGTCCCCTATGAGCATCAAGTCCGACAAGTGGATTCGGCGCATGGCCGAAGAGCACAAGATGATCGAGCCGTTCGTGCGCGATCAGGTGCGCGTGGCCGAGGACGGCCGCAAGATCGTCTCCTACGGCACGTCCAGCTACGGCTACGACATCCGCGTGGCCGACGAATTCAAGATTTTCACGAACATCAACTCGACCATCGTCGATCCGAAGGCGTTCGACGAGAAATCGTTCGTGGACTTCAAGGGCGATGTCTGCATCATTCCGCCCAATTCTTTCGCGCTCGCCCGCACGGTCGAATATTTCCGCATTCCGCGTTCGTGCCTGACCGTGTGTCTCGGCAAATCGACGTACGCGCGCTGCGGGATCATCGTGAACGTCACGCCGTTCGAGCCGGAGTGGGAAGGCTACGTGACGCTCGAATTCTCGAATACGACACCGTTGCCCGCCAAAATCTATGCGAACGAAGGTGTCGCGCAGGTTCTCTTCTTCGAAAGCGACGAAATCTGCGAGACGTCCTACGCCGACCGCGGCGGCAAATACCAAGGGCAGCACGGCGTGACGCTGCCGAAAACCTGATCGCCCCGCGCCCCCAAGAACCGCACACGGCACGCGCTTGTCGAAAGACCGCTGGCTCCGGAAAACGTCCCGGGCAGCGGTCGTTCCATTTGGAGATTCGCCTCATGAAGTTCCGCTTCCCCGTCGTCATCATCGACGAAGACTTTCGCTCCGAGAACATCTCGGGTTCCGGCATTCGCGCGCTGGCCGAGGCGATCGAGGGCGAAGGCGCCGAAGTGCTCGGTCTCACGAGCTATGGCGATCTCGCCGCTTTCGCGCAGCAGTCGAGCCGCGCATCGTGCTTCATTCTTTCGATCGACGACGACGAACTGCTGCCTTACGCCGACAACGTCGTCGTGGAAGGCGACACGCCCGAGCTGGCGTCCGCCATCGTCGCGTTGCGCGCGTTCATCAACGCCGTGCGCCGCCGCAACGCCGACATTCCTATCTTTCTGTACGGCGAAACGCGCACGTCGCGGCACTTGCCGAACGACATCCTGCGCGAGCTGCACGGCTTCATCCACATGTTCGAGGACACGCCGGAGTTCGTCGCGCGGCACGTCATTCGGGAAGCGAAGGTCTATCTCGATGCGCTCGCGCCGCCGTTCTTCAAGGAACTCGTGCAATACGCGGACGAAGGCTCATATTCGTGGCACTGTCCGGGCCACTCGGGCGGCGTCGCGTTCCTGAAGAACCCGCTCGGGCAAATGTTCCATCAGTTCTTCGGTGAGAACATGCTGCGCGCGGACGTCTGCAACGCGGTCGAGGAACTCGGCCAGCTGCTCGATCACACCGGCCCGGTCGCCGCGTCGGAGCGCAACGCGGCGCGCATCTTCGGCGCGGATCATCTCTTTTTCGTGACCAACGGCACGTCCACGTCGAACAAGATCGTGTGGCACGCGACCGTCGCGCCGGGCGATATCGTGCTCGTGGACCGCAACTGCCACAAGTCGATCCTGCACGCCATCACCATGACGGGCGCGATTCCGGTGTTTCTCACGCCGACGCGCAATCACTTCGGCATCATCGGGCCGATTCCGCGCGACGAGTTCAAGCCCGAGAACATTCGCCGCAAGATCGAGGCGAATCCGTTCGCACGCGAGGCGCTCGCGAAGAATCCGAAGGTCAAGCCGCGCATCCTGACCATCACGCAGAGCACCTATGACGGCGTGGTCTATAACGTCGAGATGATCAAGGACCTGCTCGGCGACATGCTCGACACGCTGCATTTCGACGAAGCCTGGCTGCCGCACGCCGAGTTCCATTCGTTCTATCAGGACATGCACGCGATCGGCGCGGGCCGGCCGCGCACCGGCGCGCTCGTGTTCGCCACGCACTCCACGCACAAGCTGCTCGCCGGCATTTCGCAGGCGTCGCAGATTCTCGTGCAGGACAGCGAGAACAGCACGTTCGACTTCCATCGCTTCAACGAGGCGTACCTCATGCACACGTCGACGAGCCCGCAATACGCGATCATCGCGTCGTGCGACGTCGCCGCCGCGATGATGGAAGCGCCGGGCGGCCCGGCGCTCGTCGAGGAGTCGATTGCCGAGGCGCTCGATTTCCGCCGCGCGATGCGCAAGGTCGATGCCGAATACGGCGACGACTGGTTCTTCAAGGTCTGGGGCCCGGACGCGCTGGCCGAAGAGGGCATCGGCGACCGCGAGGACTGGATGCTGAAGCCGAACGACCGCTGGCACGGCTTCGGCGCGCTCGCCGAGAACTTCAACATGCTGGACCCGATCAAGGCGACGATCATTACGCCGGGGCTCAACGTGGACGGCGAATTTGGCGAAACGGGCATTCCGGCCGCCATCGTGACGAAGTATCTGGCCGAGCACGGCATCATCGTGGAGAAGACGGGGCTGTACTCGTTCTTCATCATGTTCACGATCGGCATCACGAAGGGCCGCTGGAACTCGATGGTGACCGAGCTTCAGCAGTTCAAGGACGACTACGACAACAATCAGCCGCTGTGGCGCGTGCTGCCGGAGTTCATCGCACAGCACCCGTCGTATGAGCGCATCGGCCTGCGCGATCTGTGCGAGCAGATTCACAGCGTCTATCGCGCGAACGACATCGCGCGGCTCACGACCGAGATGTATCTGTCGAGCATGGAGCCCGCGATGAAGCCGTCCGAAGCGTACGCGAAGCTCGTTCACCGCGAGATCGACCGCGTGCCGATCGACGAACTCGAAGGGCGCGTGACGAGCATCCTGCTGACGCCGTATCCGCCGGGCATTCCGTTGCTGATTCCGGGCGAGCGTTTCAATCGGACGATCGTCGATTATTTGCGCTTCGCGCGTGAATTCAACGAGCGTTTCCCGGGCTTCCACACGGATATCCACGGGCTCGTCGGCGAGATGATCAACGGGCGCATCGAGTATTTCGTCGATTGCGTGCGCGATTGATGTCCGTCTGATGTCCGTCTGATCCGCTGCTGCAAAGACAAACGGCCCTTCATCGAAGGGCCGTTTGTCGTTTCGGGGAGGCGGATCGCTTAGATCAAACCTTCCGCCTTCATCGCCGCCTGCACCGCCGGACGTGCGCCGACGCGCGCCTGATAGGCGGTCAACGCCGGCCACTTGTTAAGATCGAGGTCGATGAACGACGCCCAGCCGAGCACGGTGAAGAGATATGCGTCGCCGATGCCGTATTCGTCGCCGAGCAGATACTGCTTGTCGTCGATATGCTTCGCCACGTACGCGAGACGGCGCTCCAGATTGGCCATCGCGGCGGCTTTCCACTCGCTCGTCGCGGCGGGATTGAAGAACGGCGAGAAGTTCTTGTGCAATTCCGTGCCGATGAACGTCAGCCACCCTTGCAGGCGATAGCGCGACATCGCGTCGGCGAGCGGCGCGAGATGCTTGGCGGGCACCTGATCCGCGATGTACTGCATGATCGCCGGACCTTCGGTCAGCAAGTCGCCGTTGTCGAGCTGAAGCGCGGGCACATAGCCTTTCGGGTTGATCGCCATGAAATCGGCGCCGCTCGCGGTGACTTTCGTCTTCAGATCGACGGCTTCAATCTCGTAAGGCAGACCGGATTCTTCGAGGACGATGTGCGAGGCAAGCGAGCACGCGCCGGCTTTGTAGAACAGTTTCAAGTCAAAATCTCCAGGGTAAAACGCGCGCCATTATGACCGATTCGAGCGATGAGTGAAGTTTTCGGGCGAGCGGGCAGTCTGCATGATCGTCATTGCGCTGTTTCAGGATCAATGTGCCGCAGCCGAAATGGGAAAAATCGTGTGTTACTTCATGCTGTTCAGGATCATGCTGCCGGATCGATAGCAAATCAGAGAGGTCATCATGAGCGCCAGGCCACCATTCGCGAGTGCATGGCTCGCTTTCTTCGAAGTGCGTAAAAGCGTGGCGGAAGTTGGAAAGTTGATCGGCGGTCGCGTCGACGATAACGTCAAGGCCGGTATCTTCCAGAATGCCTGCCCGATCAAAAAAGCTATGTTTTGAACAAAACGGGCTTTCCTGTCAAGAAAGAAGCGGGCTACGCCACGGTGTCCGGCGCTGACGGAAAACAGTACCTATTCCGGGTGAATGACATGATGGCGTATCTCGAGCGCGAGTTCGGTAAGCCTGAGCGGACGGTCAAGTCTCCTAAGGAAACGGATTTTCGCGGACAGAAGGGCATTCTGGTCGTACGCGGACACGGATGGGAGAACGCTCGAGGCCATGTCACCTTGTGGGACGGCGCGAGTTGTTCGGACTCGTGCCATCTTCTCCAGAATCCGGACAACGGCACGTTTATCCCCGAAACCGCGTCGCTATGGGTGCTGCACTGATGCGCCTGTTCGTCATAGGCGTCATAGGCGTCATGCTCATGGCGCTCGGGCAGGTTGCACTGGCGGAGCCGGGCGCGGCAACGGATAGCGAGCGGGCGCTCTTGAAGCGATGGGCGTTGAGCCGATGCCTCGCCAAGGTCTACGCTGATTCACCGGCGAAGGACGACGCAAACGCAACAGCGAGCAGCTATCTCGAAGCGGGCAGTGTTTCGGCTGACGCCTACGAGGCCGTTGATCGACTGTCGACCCAATACGCGAACCGGCGCTACTCGGGCTCGGTTCACTCGACTTTCGGGACGAAGAAATGCATCGATCTTTTCGATAGCAAAGTGCTCGACGATCTAACCGCTCAGGTCGTGCATGCGCCATCCGCCGCCGTCAATCGACGATAAATTTACGCGATGAATCATGTGCCGCGAAAGGAGCCGGCGGAAACGCCGGGTCCGCCGCCATATCATGCAGCGCCGCTTCGAGCGTCGCGCACATGGCATTCAGCGCGAGGTCATTTTCTTCGAGGCCGAACGGGTCTTCGATCTGCGCGGCGATCGCCTCCAGCGCCATGAATGCGTACGCCACGAGCAACGCGAAGAGCGGTGTCAGAAGGCCCGCGCCATCGACAAGGCCGAACGGCAGCAGCACGCAGAAGAGATAAACCGTGCGGTGGATCATCACCGAGTACGAGAAGGGCAGCGGCGTGGCCGCGATGCGTTCGCATCCGCCGATCACATCGGAGAGCACGTTCAGATTGTGCTGAATCGCGAGCATGGCATAACCGTCGATCGCGCCTTCGCGCCTGCGCTCGGCGACCCATTCGCCGAGCGAGAGCAGGATCAGCGCCGGTCGATATGTCGCCGCCGCGACGCGCGCGTGCAGGTCGGATGGCAGTCGCAACGCGAGATCCGTGAGCGCATCGGTGCCGCGCAGTTGATGTCGAAGCGCATGCGCCAAGGCCCCGAGCGCCGAGAGGAAGCGTCGCGACTGACCGGGATCGCGCGGCTGCGGCAACGAAAGCACTTGCTGCGCGAGTGCGCGCGACGTGTTGAGCAGCGAGCCCCACAGCTTGCGGCCTTCCCACCAGCGGTCGTAGCTCGCGCTGTTGCGAAAGCCGAGAAACACCGCGAGCGCGATGCCGACGAGCGCGAACGGCGGCGTGCCGAGCCCGATCGGATAGTGGCGCATGTGGTCATGCATGAAGATCGCCGCGACCGACAGCGCGAAGATCAGCCCGAGCCGCGGCAGCAATTGCGGCAGCACGGAGCCGCGCCAGACGAGCAGCATGCGAAACCAGTGCAGCTTCGGGCGAATGATCATGTTTCAGCGTGAAAGGCGCGCATAGAGAAGCGCGATTATCTCGAAAATACGGCGACAAAAAAGGCCGTCCCTGCGGACAGCCTTTCAAGCAACGACATGGCCTCAGCGCGCGTTCAAAGCGCCTCGCGCGCCGCCTTCGCCGCCGCGCGTACCTGATCCGGCGCGGTTCCGCCCGGATGATTGCGGCTCGCGACCGAGCCTTCGAGCGTCAGATACCCGAACACGTCCTCGCCGATGAGATGCGCGACGTTCGGCAGTTCGAGGCGCATCGCGTCCAGCGAGAGGTCCGCGATATCGCAGCCGCGCTCGTCGCAGATGCGCACCGCGTGCGCCACGGCTTCGTGCGCGTCGCGAAAGGGCAGGCCGCGCTTCACGAGATAGTCCGCGAGATCGGTGGCGGTTGCGAAGCCTTGCAGGGCCGCGGCGCGCATGGCCTGCGGCTTCACCGTGATGCCCGCCGCCATTTCCGCGAAGATTCGCAGCGTGTCGGCGACCGTATCGACCGTGTCGAAGAGCGGTTCCTTGTCTTCCTGATTGTCCTTGTTGTACGCGAGCGGCTGGCCTTTCATCAGCGTGAGCAGCGCCATCAGATGCCCGTTCACGCGGCCGGTCTTGCCGCGCGCCAGTTCGGGCACGTCGGGGTTCTTCTTCTGCGGCATGATCGACGAACCCGTGCAGAAGCGGTCCGCCAGATCGATGAAGCCGACACGCGGGCTCATCCACAGCACGAGTTCCTCCGAGAAGCGCGAGACGTGCGTCATGATGAGCGCGGCCGCCGCCGTGAATTCGATCGCGAAATCGCGGTCGGACACGGCATCGAGCGAATTGGCGCAAATGCCGTCGAAGCCGAGCGACGCCGCCACCGCATGACGGTCGATCGGATAGCTCGTGCCCGCGAGCGCCGCCGCGCCGAGCGGCAGCCGGTTGACCCGCTTGCGGCAATCGCGCATGCGCTCGGCATCGCGCGTGAACATTTCGACATACGCGAGCAGGTGATGCCCGAACGTCACCGGCTGCGCCACTTGCAAGTGCGTGAAGCCGGGCATGATGGTGTCGGCGTGCTTCTCCGCCATGTCGATGAGCGCAAGACGCAGGTCCTTCAGCAAGTCGCCAATGCGGTCGATTTCGCCGCGCAGCCACAGGCGGATGTCGGTTGCGACCTGATCGTTGCGCGAGCGGCCGGTGTGCAGCCGCTTGCCGGCATCGCCGATGAGCGCGGTCAGCCGCGCCTCGATGTTCAGATGCACGTCCTCCAGATCCAGCTTCCACTCGAACTCGCCGCGCTCGATTTCACCTTTGATCTGCGCCATGCCGCGCTCGATGGCCGCGAGGTCGTCCGCGCCGATGATCTTCTGTGCCGCGAGCATCGACGCATGCGCGAGAGATCCCTGAATGTCGACCAGCGCGAGCCGTTTGTCGAAGAACACCGACGACGTGTAGCGTTTGACGAGCTCCGACATCGGCTCGGAGAAGCGAGCCGACCAGGCTTCGCCTTTTTTGTGAAGTTGGGACGTCATGGTGATGTTCTCGGCGTTCGAGGCGTCAGAAAGACGAGAATTTTAACATTCGGGGCTACGCGTCCCCGACCAGAATCACGAGCTTCAGGTCTTCCCGATGCGCCGGCTTGAACGTGATCTGGTTGAAGACCACGCGCCCGCGCGACGGATGATCGAACGCGCGCTCGCCGCCTTCGCGCTCGAACACGTCTTGCGACGCCCAATAGCGCGCGAAGGCGTCGCTCGCGGCGGACAACGCGTCGATCAGCGCGCGCGTGGGCGGATCGTTCAGATGGCGGATGGAATCGGCGCGGAATTCGGCGGCCAGCCGGCGCGCGCGCGTGTCCCAATCGACGATCAGCGAGCGCGCCGCCGGCGACGTGAACGTGTAGGTGAGCAGATTTCGGTCGTGCTCGCCGTCGAGCCAGCCGACGAACAGCGCCGCCGCCGGCGCGTTCCAGCGCAGCGCGTTCCATTGGCGGTCGAGCACGTAGGCGGGCGCGCCGATCAGCCCGACCGTCTGCAACAGCGCGGCGGGCACGTCCTGCGCGGCGGGATCGGGCTCGGCGGGATCGCGTTGTGCGGCGAGTTCGAACAGATACGCGCGTTCGGCGCGCGACAGTTGCAGCGCGACGGCGATGCGCGCGAGCGCATCGGCGGACGCGGACACCGGCCGGCCTTGCTCGATCCACGTGTACCAGGTCGGGCTCACGCCGCACAGTTGCGCGACTTCCTCGCGGCGCAGGCCGGGCGTGCGGCGGCGCGGGCCCGGCGGCAAGCCGACCGCGAGCGGCGACAGACGCTCGCGATGCGTGCGGATGAATTCGCCGAGCGCGCGTGCGGGCGTATCGGCGAGGGGTTCGGCGGGCTTCTTCTCAGGTCGGTTCATGCGGACTTCGGACGCAGCGTCGGCGCGCGACGGGTGGTTCAGATACCAGAATAATCAGTCAACTTGTACCGGTACAAGGCGCGCTCTATTGTAGCGGCAGGCCGGCGCTGCGACGCCCGGCTTCCGACGCACAACGTTCCCAACATGCGGAGTCCCCGATGAAACACCACGAACAGGTCGCCGACGCCTTCGGCAGCACCGCCGCCGCGTATCTCACGAGCCAGGTTCACGCGACCGGCGCGGACCTGCAGAACCTTACCGCGACCTTCGCCGCGACGTGCGGCAACGCGACCGTGCTGGACATGGGGTGCGGCGCGGGACATGCCAGCTTCGCGGTGGCGCCGCACGTCAAGGAAGTCGTGGCCTACGATATCGCGCCGCCCATGCTCGCCACGGTCGAAGCGGCCGCGAAGGAGCGCGGACTGACGACGATCCGCACGCAGCAGGGCGCGGCGGAGACGCTGCCGTTCGCTGACGCCTCGTTCGACTGGGCGATCAGCCGCATGAGCGCGCATCACTGGCGCGACGTGCCGAAGGCGCTGGGCGAGGTGCGTCGCGTGCTGAAGCCGGGCGGGCGGCTCAAGTTCATCGACATCGCGGGCATCGACGATCCGCTTTACGACACGCATATTCAGGCGATCGAAGTGCTGCGCGACGCGTCGCATATTCGCGACTATCGCGCGGACGAATGGATCGCCATGCTCGACGCCGCCGGTTTCGACGCGCGCGTCACCGAACGCTGGCGCCTTCCACTGGAATTCGAATCGTGGGTGACGAGAATGCGCACGCCCGCCGAGCGCGTGACGGCGATCCAATCGATGTGGAAGAACGCGCCCGAGGAAGTGCGCCAGTACTTCGGCGTGAAGGAGGATTGTTCCTTCGAACTGGACGCGTTGATGATCGAGGCGAAGCGGCGCGACTGAGCCGCTTCGCCTCGCCGGTGACATCAGCCGGTATTGCGCAAACCCGCCGCGATACCGTTGATGGTCAAGTGAATCCCGCGACGCAGCCGCACGTTCTGATCGCCCGCGCGATGGCGCTTGAGCAGTTCCACCTGCAAGTGATTGAGCGGATCGAGATACGGGAAGCGGTTCTTGATCGAACGCGCGAGCAGCGGGTTGTCGGCGAGCCGCTCGCTTCGGCCCGTGATCTCGGTGAGCACGTGACAGGTGCGCTCGTGCTCGGCCACGATCTTGTCGAACACGAGCTTGCGCAGCTTCTTGTCGCTGACGAGCTGCGCGTAGCGCGACGCTACAGCGAGATCGGTCTTCGCGAGCACCATGTCCATGTTCGACAACAGATTCTTGAAGAACGGCCAAGTCTTGTGCATCTTGCGAAGCGCGGTGAGACGCCGGGCGCGTTCCGCATCCGACCCGGCTTCATCGAGATAAGCGGTCACGGCGCTGCCGAAGCCGTACCAGCCGGTCAGCAGCAGCCGGCACTGTCCCCACGAAAAGCCCCACGGAATCGCGCGCAAATCCTCGATCTTCCGTTGCTTCGGGTCTTGCAGCTTGCGCGACGCCGGCCGGCTGCCGATGTTCAACTCCGCGATTTCCGCAATCGGCGTCGAGGAGAAGAAGTAGTCGGTGAAGCCGGGCGTCTCGTAGACGAGCGCGCGATATGCGGACATTGCGGCATCGGAAAGCGTCTGCATCGTCGCTTCGAATTGCGGCAACTGCGCGGGCGCGTTCTCGTGCGGCAGAAGCGAGGCTTCCAGCGTCGCTGCCACGACCGTCTCCAGATTGCGCCGACCGATTTCCGCGTTCGCGAACTTGCTCGCGATCACTTCGCCTTGCTCGGTCAGGCGAATTTGGCCGTCGACGGTGCCGGGCGGCTGCGACAAAATCGCCTGATACGTCGGACCGCCGCCGCGCCCGACCGTGCCGCCGCGTCCGTGAAAGAGCCGGAGCGTCGTCTGGCGCTCCTTGAACAGCGCGACCAGCGCGAGTTCCGCGCGATACAACTCCCAGTTCGACGTGAGAAAGCCGCCGTCCTTGTTGCTGTCTGAATAGCCGAGCATCACTTCCTGCTCGTTGCCCTGATCTTCGATCAGCTTATCGATGCCGGGCAGCGCGAAAAATTCACCCATGATGACGGGCGCATTGCGCAAGTCCGCGATGGTTTCGAAAAGCGGAATCACCATCAGACCGTTGCGCGCGGCGTCGTCCTTGCTGCCGAGACAGCCTTGCAGCACGCCGGTTTCCTTTTGCAGCAGCATGACTTCGAGCAGGTCGCTGACGGTTTCCGTGTGCGAAATGATGTAATTGCGCACCGCCCGCGCGCCGAATTGTTCGCGGAAGACGCGCGCCGCTTCCAGCACGCCGAGTTCGCTTTTCGCGAGATCGGAGTACTGCGCGTACGGCAGGCGCAGCGGACGCGGTTGCCCGAGTTCCTTCAGCAGCACAGCGCGCTTCTGCTCTTCGTCGAGCGCCGCGTAATCGGCGACGACGCCGCCGCGCGCGAGCAGTTCCGCCACGACCGCTTCGTGGATATCGGAGCTTTGCCGCAAGTCGATGCTCGCGAGATGAAAGCCGAATACCTCCGACGCCCGCGCGAGCGGCGACAGGCGCTGCGCCGCCAGCGACGCGCCGTGGTTCTGCGCGAGCGATTCGATCAGCACGTTTAGATCGCGCGTGAATTCGGCGGCGTCGGCATACGGCGTCGCGCGGATCGGCGCCGCGCCGCGCCCGGCGCTGCGCACGGCCACCACGCCTTCACCCAACCTCACGCGCGCGCTCGCCGCGAGCCGCGTGTAGATGCCGATCAGCGCGCGCCGGTACGGCTCGTCCGTGCGATGCGGCGAGTGGTCAGGCGATGCATCGGCGAGCGCGTGCAGCGCATCGCTCGATCCGGCCAGCAGATTCGACACCGACAGTTCCGCGCCGAGCTTGTGCACCTCTTCGAGATAGTGTTCGAAGATGACGGTCGCCTGCCGCGTGATGGCCGCTTCAAGCGTGTCCGCCGTGACGTTCGGATTGCCGTCGCGGTCGCCGCCGATCCAGCTTCCCATCTGGAAGAACGGCGGCAGGCGCGCAGGCAGGCCATGCTCGGCGAGCGCGGCTTCGATATCGGCATACAGCGCGGGAATCTCCGCGAGGAAGGTCGCGCGGTAATAGGAGAGCGCGTTCTCGATTTCATCGGCGACAGTCAGGCGCGCGTCGCGCAGCATGCGCGTCTGCCAGAGCGAGGTCACGCGTGCGCGCAAGACCGCTTCGTTCTGCGCGCGTTCGCGGGCGGTCAGTTCCTGATCGCGCTCGGCCAGCAGCCGCGCGATGTCGTGCTGCGCGTCGAGGATGCTCTTGCGCTGCACTTCCGTCGGATGCGCGGTCAGCACGGGGACGATCAGCGCGTCGTCGAAGAACGTCTGCAGCATCTTGCGCGTGGCGCTGACGTTTTTCTGCTCGCGCATGCGCTCGATCGCATAGGCGATGGTGCCCGGCTGCGGCGCGGAGCCCGCGAGCGCGTGAATGCGGCGGCGGCGGTTGTGGTGGCGGTCTTCCGCGATATTCGCCAAATGCGAGAAATAGCTGAACGCGCGCACGACGGACACCGTCTGCTCGGGCGACAGCGCGCGCAGGCGCTTTTCCAGCGTCTGCGAGGCGTCCACGTCGTCTTCGCGGCGGAACTTGACGGCAGTCTGACGAATCGCCTCGACCATGTCGAACACGGCGTCGCCTTCCTGCTCGCGCAGCACTTCGCCGAGCACACGGCCGAGGAAGCGGATGTCTTCGAAGAGCGGGCGGTCTTTGTCGTCGCGCGCTCGGCTCGCGGGCTTCGCGCGGTCGGCGGAATCGGCGGAATCTTGGGAATCAGCGGCGACGTTGGCATCCGCGAGCGAAGCGGCCTTAGCCTTCTTCGACGCCTTCGCTTCTTTCGGCGGCTTGTCGGCTTTCTGCGGCTTCGGCGCTTTCACCATGACTTCGACGCCCGGCTTGTCCTTGACCGCGACGGCCGCTGTCGACGCTTTCGCGGCGCTTGCGGCTCGCGTCTTCGAGATGGAAGGCGACGCCGCCGCGATGGACGTGTCGGAGGATGAGTCGGGCGATGCGGCGTTGCGGCGCGCCGGGCGGGCCGATGCGGAAGACGTCACGTTGAGTTCCTCTCTCTGCTCTCTGATATGCGAAGCCAGGGACCATCGGCGGATACGGCGGCCTGTGCGGCGCCGCGCGAAGCATGTCATGCGGACCAGCAAGCGGGACGGGCGCGGGACGCGTGCGCCACGTGTGCGCAGTGCGCAACCTGCGCAACCCGCACAACGCATCCAGGCGCGCGCATGTGTCTCCTCATGCGCGGCCCCCGCTTTTCGGCGCTCGGAAAGGCGCGCCGGACAAGGCTTTCGCGCGCCGCCCATGCCCGAATGGACCGTGGCGTGCGTGCTACCATTGTTTGTTATTTCATCCCGTCATTCGATCGAGCATCAATGAATTCCGAGACGCATTCCACGACACCGCCCGCCACGCTTGTCATCGCTTCGCGGGAAAGCCGGCTCGCGATGTGGCAAGCCGAGCACGTGCGGTGTGCGCTGCACAAATTATATCCATCTTGCGACGTCAAAATTCTCGGAATGACGACGCGCGGCGATCAGATTCTGGACCGCACGCTGTCGAAGGTCGGCGGCAAGGGTCTTTTCGTGAAGGAACTGGAAGCCGCGCTCGCCGAAGGCCGCGCCGATCTCGCCGTCCATTCGCTGAAAGACGTGCCGATGCAACTGCCCGAAGGCTTCACGCTCGGCGCCATTCTCGAACGCGAAGACCCGCGCGATGCCTTCGTGTCGCCGCATTTCGAATCGCTCGATGCGTTGCCTGCGGGCAGCGTCGTCGGCACGTCCAGCTTGCGCCGCGAGGCGATGATTCGCGCACGTTTCCCGCATCTCGACGTGCGGCCTTTGCGCGGCAATCTCGACACGCGTCTTGCCAAGCTCGATCGCGGCGACTACGCGGCGATCATTCTGGCGGCGGCAGGTCTGAAGCGGCTCGGGCTCGAATCGCGCATCCGCGCATTATTGGATGTCTCGGAGAGCTTGCCCGCGGCGGGGCAGGGCGCGCTCGGCATCGAGATTCGCTCGGATCGTCCAGAACTCGCCGCGTGGCTCGCGCCGCTGCACGACAAAGCGACCGCGCTCGCCGTCGAAGCGGAACGCGCGGTGTCGCGCGCGCTCGGCGGAAGCTGCGAAGTGCCGCTCGCGGCGTTCGCGCACTGGCGCGACGGCTCGCTCTTTCTGCGCGGGGCGGTATCCATGCCTGACGGCAAGCGCGTGCTGTGCGCCGAAGAAGCGGTGCGCGCGCCCGATGTGGCCGGCGCGCTCGCGCTCGGCCAGCGCGTATCGGCCGATCTCGAAGCGCAAGGCGCCGCCGACATCGTCAACGCGCTCGCGACGATGAGCCGCGCCGACGCGCCGAACGTGCGCCCGGCGGCAGGCGGTTCGCAGGACGATCCCGTGCCGCCGTCCGCGGCGAACGCATCCTGATGGCGAGCGCGGTCCGCGCCACCGTCGTCATCACGCGTCCGGGCGGGCAGTCCTCGGCGCTTGTCGAGCGGCTTCATGGCGCGGGCTTCGACGCGCTCGAATTTCCGCTGATCGACATTGCGCCCGTCGCCGACGACGCGCCCCTTCGCGCCGCGCTCGACGAACTCTACGCGCCGGACCGCTACGCGCTCGTCGTGTTTGTGTCGCCGAACGCCGTCGATCATGCGTTCGGCCGCCTGTTCGCGCCGTGGCCGACGGACGTGCCCGTGGCCGTCGTCGGTCCGGGCAGCGTCGCGGCGCTCGCGCGGCAGGGCGTGCATGCGCCGACGCATCGCGTGATCAGTCCGTCGGAAGAGGAATCTGATCCGCGTTTCGATTCCGAGGCGCTTTACGCCGCGATCGAGGCGCACTTCGGCGCGAACGAACTCGATGGCCGGCGCGTCTTGATCGTGCGCGGCGACGGCGGGCGCGAATGGCTCGCCGAGCGTCTGGAACAGGCGGGCGCGCGAGTGTCGAAGGTCGCGGCGTACCGGCGTCTGTTGCCCGAGCCGTCCATGCAAAAGTGGGAGCGCATCCACGCGCTCTTGTCCGGCGCGCCGCACGCGTGGCTGCTGACCAGTTCCGAAGGCGTGCGCAATCTGGACGAACTCGCCCGCGAGCATCTCACCGCCGAGGAAATTGCGCGGCTCAAGCACGTGCCGCTCGTGTGCCCGCACCCGCGCATCGCCGAAGTCGCGCGCCAAACGGGTTTTGATAGGATGACGGTGTCCGGCGCCGGCGATGAACGCATCGTGCATACGCTGGAGACGCTCTTTCCGCGTGAAGCTGGCGCATCCGCCGCCGCGGAACCGGAGCGCGACGCAGAGGCGCCGAACAACGCGTCATTTCAAGCGACCGACACATCGCCGGCCACGCCGCCGGCCCACCAACCGGCTCAATCACGCATGACTGACTCGAACGATTCCAAGAAAGCTTCACCTCAGCCGAACGTGACACCGCCCTTGCCGCCGAACACGCCCTTCACGCCGTACGAACAGCAAAAGCGGCGCGGCGGCGCGGGCACGGTGTTGTTGTGGTTCGCCGTCGTCATCCTGGCGGTAGCGGCGGGCGCGGGCGGCTACGCGCTGAACCGCAAAGTCGACCGCAAGGAACAGGATTTGACGCAGCGCGTCGAGCAAGCCGATGCGCAAAACGTCACGCTGCGCGCGAAGGCCGATCAGGCGGCGAGCGCGACATCCGCGCTCAACACGCAGTTGATCCAGTTGCAGGGCAAGCTCGCCGATGCCGAAGCGCATAGCCAGGCGTTGCAGCAGCAATATCAGGATCTCGCGAGCAACCGCGACGACTGGACGCTTGCCGAAGTCGAGCAGATTCTCTCGAGTGCGAGCCAGCAGTTGCAACTCACCGGCAACGTTCAGCTCGCGCTCTTCGCGCTGCAAAGCGCCGACACGCGCCTCGCCGCGACGACCGGCCCGCAAGTCGTGGCGATCCGCAAGGCCATCGCGCAGGACATCGACAAGCTGAAGGGGACGCAGACCACCGACCTGACCGGTCTCGCGATCAAGCTGGACACGGCCATCGAGCAGATCGACGGCTTGCCGCTCGCGGGCGAAGCGCCGATCGAGCGCGCGCGTGCGCAGGCGGCCACGCCGGGCGACAGCGCGTCGATCGCGGCGGCCACCGGCGAGCCGCGCTGGAAGGTGCTGTGGCGACAGATCACGAGCGGCATCGGCCAGCAGTTGTCGAGTCTCGTGTCGGTGCGGCGCATCGACAATGCAGACGCCATGCTCACGTCGCCGGATCAGGGCTACTTCGTGCGGGAGAACGTGAAGCTGCGCCTGTTGTCGGCGCGCCTGTCGCTGCTGTCGCGCAGCGAGCCCACGCTCAAGTCGGACCTCGCGGCAGCGGATGCCGCGCTCGCCCGTTATTTCGATCCGTCGTCCAAGAAGGTCGCCGCCGTGCGCGATCTCGTGAAACAGGTCGATCAGGCGTCGCTCGCGGTCGCCGTGCCGAACCTGGACGCGAGCCTTGCCGCCGTGCATCAGTTCAAGCGAGGCGGATGATGACGATTCGAGGACTCATCTGGCTCGCGCTGCTGTTCGCGGTCGCGGTGATCGTGGCGACGGTCGGCGGCTTCGACGGCGGGCAGGTACTGATCGTCGTTCCGCCGTATCGCGTGGACGTGTCGCTGAATCTGTTCGCGGTCGCGCTCGTCGTGCTGTTCATCGTGCTCTACGCGCTGATTCGCGCGGCGCGCGGCGTCTGGAAAATGCCGCAACGCGTGGCGGCTTACCGCGCGCGCAGCCGGCTCGCGAAGGCGAACGCTTCTTTGCGCGATGCCATCGGCCACTTGTACGCCGGGCGATTCTCGAAGGCGGAGAAGGCGGCGCGCGATGCGCTTTCCGTCGACGAAAATCAGGGCGCGGCGGGACTGATCGGCGCGAACGCGGCGCATCGGCTACATGAATATGCGCGTCGCGACGAATGGCTTGCGCAGGTCGACGGCGCCGAGTGGCAGGACGCGCGCCTCATGGCCACCGCCGACATGCGCGCCGATGGCCGCGACGCGGACGGCGCGCTCGTCGCGTTGACCGAGATTCAGGCGCAGGGCGGGCGGCGCATCCACGCGCAGCAGATCGCGCTGCGCGCGCAGCAGCAATTGAAGAACTGGGCCGAAGTGCTGAAGCTCGTGCGTATGCTGGAAAAGCGCGAAGCGTTGCATCCGGCGGTCGCGGTGCGTTTGCGCCAGGTCGCGGCGGAAAATCTGCTGCGCGACCGGCGGCACAATCCCGACGCGTTGCTGGAACTGTGGCAGTCGCTATCGGCGACGGAGCGCCAGTCGCCGCGTCTCGCGGATCTCGCGGCGGAATTGCTGATCGCGCTGGACCGTCGCGCGGAAGCGAGGAAGATCGTGGAAGAGGCGCTCGCGCACAACTGGGACGCGCGCCTGTTGCGCCGTTATCCGGATTGCGTCGTCGGCGGCGATGCGTTCCCGCTCATTCAGCGCGCCGAAGCCTGGCAGAAGGAGCGCACCGAGGACGCGGATCTGCTCTTCACGCTCGGGCGGTTGTGCCTGCATCAACAATTGTGGGGCAAGGCGCAGGCGTTTCTGGAAGCGGCGCTCAAACTGGCCGACAACGAGCCGCTCAAGATCCGGACGCACCGCGCGCTGGCACGCCTGCACGAGCAACTGGGCGATGCCGAGAAGGCCGCCGAACACTATCGGGCGAGCGCGCTGGCGATGAACGTCGTGTAGGGCTTCGGTTCAGGCGTCATCGGGCCGCATGCGTGAGAGCGTATGCGGCTTTTGCTTTTGTGGGGCGGTGGAAATGGTCGAACGGCGGATCAACGCGACGCGACCATGCGTCGATGGCACCGTATAAATCGAAGAACTTCTCGTGAGTCTTTGAACACGCGGAACTCTGCGGAATGGCGACTGAAGTTACAAGCCCGCCAGCCCCGCAAACTTGCGTTCAGGCCGCCGCGAATCGCAGGACAGATGCGGACCGGCGCGCCCGCCGCATTCAATACGTCGGAACCGAAGGATCGACCTGACGCGACCAGGCGTCGATGCCGCCGTACAGATTGAAGACATTCGTGAAGCCGCGCGATTCCAGAAACATGCCGACCTGGGCGCTGCGCGCGCCGTGGTGGCAAATGCAGACGATCTGCGCGTCGTCTTCCAGTTCCTCGCTGCGCGCGGGAATGTCGCGCATCGGAATGGACACGACGTTCTCCAGCTTCGCGGTCTGAAGCTCCCACGGCTCGCGCACGTCGAGCAAAACGGGCGCGGGGCGCGACGAATCCGCGAGCCACGCGGCGAGTTCGGATGCGGTCAGATTTTGCATGGGATGGCGGGCGCGGAAGGTGGAAGCGAAGCGGACGCCGGGCGCACACGGCCCGGCGGTGAAAGTCGAACGCTCAGAACTTGAACGCCGGCGGATGCAGCGCGTTCTTCAGCGGCGCGACGAAGGTCTCGAACACTGCCGACACGCGATACTGCTTTTCGTCGATGCGCGTGATGATCTGCGCTTCCATCACGGGCGCCGTGCCGACGAACGCCGCGATGCGCCCGCCGATGTTCAGCAGTTCCAGAAACTGCTGCGGCATCACGGGCAGGCCGCCCGACACGCAGATCACGTCGAACGGTGCGCCCTGGCTCCAGCCGCGCGCGCCGTCGCCGACGACCACTTCCGCATTCGTCACGCCGTTGGCCGCGAGATTCTGCTTCGCGAATTCGGCGAGTTCGGGGGAAATTTCGACGGTCGTGACGCTGCGCCCGCGATGTGCGAGGAGCGCGGCCATGTAGCCCGAGCCCGCGCCGATTTCGAGCACCGTCTCGCCCTTGTGGACGGTCAGTTCCTGCAGGATGCGCGCTTCGATCTTCGGGGCCAGCATGCGCTCGCCGCCGGGCAGCGGGATTTCGAGGTCCGCGAAAGCGATGTTGCGATAGGCGGCGGGAACGTAGTTCTCGCGCTTGACGATCGACAGCAGGTTGAGCACGTCCAGGTCCAGCACATCCCAGGGACGAATCTGTTGCTCGATCATGTTAAAACGCGCTTGCTCGATGTTCATGTTCTGTGTGCGTGTTGACGACAGGAAACCGGTGCCCCGAAGCCCCGGCGCGAGCGGCCGGACAGGGCGGATTGACTTCGCGATTGTAGCAAACGGACGCGTTTTCCCCCCGCTCTAATGCGGCAGGCGAATGTCCAGTTTGAACGTGGCGAGCCGCGCGATGAGGATGAAAGCCGTCGAGAGCAGCACGTTGTAGATGGTGTCGACGTCGAGGTGCGCGAGGCCCAGATAGATCCAGCAGCCCGCGAACGCGCACACCGCGTAGGGCCGCGAATCGCGCAGAATCAGCGGAATTTCGTTGCATAGCACGTCGCGCATGATGCCGCCGAAGACGCCGGTCGTCACGCCCATCATCGTCGCGGTGAACGCGGGCATCTGCGCATCGAGCGCGATGGACGTCCCCGACACGCTAAAAAGGCCGAGCCCGATCGCGTCGGTGACGAGCAGCGCGCGCTGATCGAACACGCGCGAAGTCAGGCGCAGAAAGAGCGGCGCGAAGATCGCCATCGCGAAGATCGCGAGCACGTAGTCCTGATGCTCCACCCAGTAGAACGGGCGGCGCGAGAGCAGCACGTCGCGCACCGTGCCGCCGCCGAACGCGGTGGCGAGCGCGACGAGAAAGGCGCCGACGGCGTCGAGCCGCCGCTTTCTCGCTTCGATGAGGCCGGAGAGCGCATACGCGAAGATCGCGAACGCCTCCATGACGGAAATGGCGAGGGTGAGTCTGGGATGCACGTTCGTCCGTTCAGCGGGTCTTGTCTTGGGGATGGTTGTGATGCCGCGGCGTGCCGCCCGGTTGCAGCAGCACGAGCACGGCGCCTGCGCCGCCGTCGTGCGGACGCGCCTGACAAAAGGCAATCACTTCCGCCTTTTGCGTGAGCCACGCGCGCACTTTGCCTTTGAGAATCGGCTCCTTGCCGATGGAGCCGAGTCCCTTGCCGTGAATCACGCGCAGGCAGCGCAGTCCGCGTTTCACCGATTCACGGATGAATTCCGCGAGCGCCTCGCGCGCTTCTTCGCGCCGCATGCCGTGCAGGTCGAGCTGCGCCTGGACGATCCACGCGCCGCGCCGCAGTTTCCTCACGACTTCCTGGCTGATGCCCGGCCGGCAATACGAGAGCGTCTCGTCCATATCGAGCAGGCTTTCCGGGTCGTACTCGTCGGAAAGCGCCTCCTGCAACACCGCTTCCTCGTCGCGGCGGCTTTGCAGCGGAAGCGGCGGCGGGGGCACGCGCGTCACGGTGATGCGCGGCGGCGTCTTGAGCGGCTCGATCTGGCCGATGGAGCGGCGAAACTCGTCCGCGTGCGCGACCGCTTCCCGCTGTGCGAGCGCCGCCGCCGCGCGTTCCGCGACGCGCTTGTCGGCGTCGGCCTTCAACGCGCTTTTCAGCCCCGCGAGGCCCGCGAGCCCGTCGCGCTTCACCGCGTCCGCTACGTCGTGAGCGTCGGCGGCGGGCGGCTTGTCAGCGGCGGCCGGGCGCGGCGTCTGCGGACGGCGGGCCTTCGGTTCGTTCGGGTGCGGATGATTTTTCGGCATCGTTCGGCCAGAAAGGTCGGCTGCGAGTGCAGCGGCGGATGGAAGGCGGCGATCCGGCGCGGCGCGCCGATTGTGCCACGGACGCGGTCATCGTCGAATGCGCCGGCGCGAAACGGGCATCGACGATCCTGGAAACAAAAAACGGGCCGGCGGCGCGAACCGGGGCCCGTTCATCGACGAAACGTCGGCTAGGCGCGCCGCGCCTTCCTTCTTACCGATCCTTTTCGTGGCTCATCGAGTGCGGCGTCGGCGTTTCGTCGATGGCTTCGAGATAACGCTGCGCGTCGAGCGCGGCCATGCAGCCGGTTCCCGCGCTGGTGATCGCTTGGCGGTAGATGTGGTCCTGCACGTCGCCGGCCGCGAACACGCCGGGAATGCTCGTGGCCGTCGCGTTGCCGCTCGTGCCGCCCTTGGTGATGATGTAGCCGTTCTTCATCTCCACCTGACCCGCGAAGAGTTCGGTGTTCGGCTTGTGGCCGATCGCGACGAACACGCCCTGCAACGCAATGTCCGTGGTCTCGCCGGTCTGCGTGTGCTTGATGCGCAGGCCCGTGACGCCGGAATCGTCGCCGGTCACTTCGTCGAGTACGTGATTCCACTTGATGTCGACCACGCCTTCCTTTTCCTTCGCGAGCAGCCGGTCGATCAGGATCGGCTCGGCGCGGAACTTGTCGCGGCGGTGAATGACCGTCACTTTCTTCGCGATGCCCGACAGATAGAGCGCCTCTTCGACCGCCGTGTTTCCGCCGCCGATCACGGCGACTTCGCCGTTGCGATAGAAAAAGCCGTCGCAGGTCGCGCAGGCGGACACGCCCTTGCCCATGAACGCCTGTTCCGACGGATCGCCGAGATATTGCGCCGACGCGCCCGTCGAGATGATGAGCGAATCGCACGTGTATTCGCCCGCATCGCCGATAAGACGCAGGGGCCGCTCGTTGAGCTTCGCGGTGTGGATGTGGTCGAACACGATCTCCGTGTTGAACCGGCGCGCGTGTTCTTCCATGCGCTGCATCAGTTCCGGACCCTGCACGCCCGAGGGATCGCCCGGCCAGTTTTCGACATCGGTCGTGGTCATCAGCTGGCCGCCTTGCGCGAGGCCGGTGACGAGCAGCGGCGCCAGATTCGCCCGGGCCGCGTAGACGGCGGCGGAATAGCCGGCGGGGCCGGAACCGAGGATCAGCACTTTGGCGTGTTTGGGCGCGGGTTGCGGTGATGACATGATGGTGGTCCGTTATGGATGGTCGGTTCGGCAGTGCATGCGCTCGACTCGGCGCAGCAAATCCGGCACCTGACGAGCGCCGCCGATGACCCGTAGTTGGATGCGAGAGCTCAATTATAAAGGCCGCTGCGAAAGCGTTCCGAGTGAACCTTTCAATCGCTTTGATAGGCGCGCGTCGCAGATTTCACGCAGAAACGGGCGAGCGGCGGCATGTGAGGAGTGTTACAGGTTGCAAGAACGCGGCCGTTTTTGCGCCTTTCACCGCAATGCAGCGTTTACAATAGGTCACCGTTCATGCGGCCCGTCGAACCGACGAAGGCCGCGACAAGCGACACCGAATCAATGGCCAAAGCATCCTATTCCGCGAGCCCGCAGGCGTTGCCGCACCGCATGTCGCGGCTCTTCACCGAGATTCGCTGGATTCTCCAAGTCGCCCTCGGGCTTTTCCTCGTCATGGCGCTCATTTCGTACAGCCGGAAAGATCCGAGCTGGACGCACGCGGTGAGCGTCGATCACATTTCGAACTGGGCGGGGCGCGTCGGCGCCTACACGTCGGACATTCTGCTGCTGGTATTCGGGCTGTCGTCCTACTGGCTCGTCGTGCTGCTCGGGCGGCGCATCGTCGCGAATTACCGGCGCATCGCCGAGCCGGCCGCGCAAGCATCCACGAACCATGAAAACGCGCCCCGCGACCGCACGTGGCTTGCCGAAGCGTTCGCCTTCGTGCTCGTGCTGCTCGCGACTGACGGCATCGAGGCGCTGCGCATGTGGTCGCTCAAGGTGCCGCTGCCGCGCGCGCCGGGCGGTGTCGTCGGCGATCTGATCGCGCGCCACGTCTCGCATGCGCTCGGCTTCACGGGCGCGACGCTCTTTTTGCTGATCGCGCTCGCCATCGGTCTGTCGCTGTACTTCCGGTTCTCGTGGCTGTCCGTGTGCGAGAAAGTCGGCGAGGGCATTCTCAACGCGATCACCGGCGCGCAACTGCGCCGCGAAGCGGGCCGCGACCGCAAGCTCGGCGAAGAAGCGGCATCGAAGCGCGAAGGCAAGGTCGTGCGCTCGCGCGTGAAGCACGAGGATCACGAGCCGGTCGTCATCGTGCCGCCGGTCGCGACGCCGCCGCGCTCCGAGCGCGTCGAGAAGGAAAAGCAGGTGCCGCTTTTCGCGGATCTGCCGGGCGATTCCACGTTGCCGGCCATCGCGCTCCTTGATCCGCCGCCGAAGACGCAGGAAACCATCGCCGCCGATACGCTCGAATACACGTCGCGCCTGATCGAAAAGAAGCTGAAGGACTTCGGCGTCGAGGTGAGCGTGGTCGCGGCGTATCCGGGCCCGGTCGTGACGCGCTATGAAATCGAGCCGGCGACGGGCGTGAAGGGCAGCCAGATCGTCGGGCTGGCGAAAGATCTGGCGCGTTCGCTTTCGCTCGTGTCTGTTCGCGTGGTGGAGACGATTCCCGGCAAGAACTACATGGCGCTGGAGTTGCCGAATCAGCGCCGGCAGACGGTCAAGCTCTCCGAGATTCTCGGCTCCGAAGTCTACGCGGCGGCGGCCTCGCCGCTCACGATGGGTCTCGGCAAGGACATCGGCGGCAATCCTGTCTGCGCCGACCTCGCGAAGATGCCGCACTTGCTCGTCGCGGGCACGACGGGTTCGGGCAAGTCCGTCGGCATCAACGCGATGATTCTCTCGCTGCTCTACAAGGCGAGCGCGGATCAGGTGCGTCTCATCCTGATCGACCCGAAGATGCTCGAAATGAGCGTCTACGAAGGCATTCCTCATCTGCTGTGCCCGGTCGTCACCGACATGCGGCAGGCCGGTCACGCGCTGAACTGGGCCGTCGCCGAAATGGAGCGCCGCTACAAGCTCATGAGCAAGATGGGCGTGCGCAATCTCGCGAGCTTCAACTCGAAGATCGACGAAGCGAAGAAGCGCGACGAGAAAATCCCCAATCCGTTCAGCCTCACGCCCGACGATCCCGAGCCGCTCACGCGCCTGCCGAACATCGTCGTCGTGATCGACGAACTCGCCGACCTGATGATGGTCGTCGGCAAGAAGGTGGAAGAACTGATCGCGCGGATCGCGCAGAAGGCGCGGGCGGCCGGCATCCATCTGATTCTCGCGACGCAGCGCCCGTCGGTGGACGTGATCACCGGCCTCATCAAGGCAAACGTGCCGACGCGCATGGCGTTCCAGGTGTCGTCGAAGATCGACTCGCGCACGATTCTGGATCAGCAGGGCGCCGAATCGCTGCTCGGCATGGGCGACATGCTTTATCTGCCGCCGGGTTCGGGGCTGCCGGTGCGCGTTCACGGCGCGTTCGTGTCGGACGAAGAAGTGCATCGCGTGGTCGAGAAGCTGAAGGAGCACGGCGAGCCGAATTACATCGAAGGCATTCTCGAAGGCGGGCTCGCGGGCGAGGGCGACGAAGGCGCGGCGGGCGCGGGCGGAACCGGCTCGACCGATGGCGAGTCCGATCCTCTGTACGATCAGGCGGTCGAGGTCGTCATCAAGAACCGGCGGGCGTCGATTTCGCTCGTGCAGCGGCATTTGCGAATCGGGTATAACCGCGCCGCGCGCCTTCTGGAACAGATGGAGAATTCGGGTCTCGTGTCCGCCATGTCGTCGAACGGCAACCGCGAGATCCTCACGCCCGCGCGCGAGTCGGAATAACGCGCGGACGGCTACGGAAGGAGAACAACAGCATGAAGCAGTACACGGGGAAGAAGGCATTCGGCGCGGCGCTGCTGTCGGCGTCGATGCTACTCGCATCGCAGGCATTCGCGAGCGGCACCGAGCAGTTGAAGATGTTCGTGTCGCAAGTTCACGCGGCGCGCGGCGACTTCACGCAGCAGGAAGTCAAGGCGCCCGGCAAGGTCAACAACGGCGCGAGCTCGACCACGACGCCGACCAAGGGCGCGACATCGAGCGGGACGTTCATGTTCGCGCGGCCCGGCAAGTTCATCTGGTCGTACGAGAAGCCGTATTCGCAGCTCTTGCAGGCCGACGGCGATAAGCTCTACGTCTACGACAAAGACTTGAACCAGGTGACGGTGCGCAGTCTCGGCGGCGCGCTCGGCGCGAGCCCGGCGGCCATTCTCTTCGGCAGCAATGATCTGGAGAAGAACTTCACGTTGCGCGATGCGGGCGTGAAGGGCGGCATCGACTGGCTGGAACTCACGCCGAAGGCGAAGGACACCCAGTTCCAGACCGTCGGCATCGGCTTCAAGGATGGCAATCTGGAAGCGATGGAACTGCACGACGTGTTCGGCAACGTGACGCTGCTCACCTTCTCGAACATCCAGAAGAACCCGCCGGTGAAGGCCGACACCTTCAAATTCAGCGTGCCGAAAGGCGCGGATGTCATCAACGGATGATTCACGGCGCGGCTCTTTCGAGCCGCGCGTCTTTGGCTCCTCGTCTAGCGATATTCGGTGACGAGCGTCACGCGCATCGCTGAGGGCGCCTTGCTTTGCATCGACAACATTCCGCCGGAAGCGCCGATGAAATACGCGCCGTCGCTGGCCGCCGCGATGCGATGGCCGTTGCCGTCCACGAAGTCGGCGACGAGGGCATCGGATCTTGCGCGATGGTTGTCCACCATCAGCGAAACGACGGCGTTCGGCGTGCTGTTCGGATAGGCGTCGAACGCGACCGTCGCGGTTCGTCCGTTCCGGCTCAACGTGGTGGCCGCGCCGGCGTGCACGGGCGATCGTGCCAATACCGCGAACGGCGGTGAAACCAGTGCGCCTCTGAACGTGATCGTGCCGCCCGGCATCGTGTACGCGTTCGCCGACATGGCGACGCACGCGGCGGCGCCTGCCATTGCGATTCGGCAACATTCCGCGCTGCGCAGCGTCAGTGTTCTCATCGTCTTCCCCTTGTTTGTCGTGTTGTCGCGGTTGGTCGATACCGCGCGCACGGGCGGCTGCGGTCTTATCCGAACCGTCGATGCGTCAGACGATAATAAGAGGACTCCGATTAATTCGGCAATGGCTTTTCGCCTGCGTAGCTCAAAAAAGCGCGGTGCGTGCTGCAAGAGCAGGCGTTAGATAGTTTGCGCTGCTAAGAAGCAGCAATTGACGGCAACCGATGCGCCGCCGCCATATCCGCGATGAAGGCATAGACGATATCGCTCTTTGTCCCGCGCACGCCGCGCGCCCGGTCCGCACGCGTGACCATCTGGAACGCGACGCGATAGCGCATCGTCTTCGGATTTAATGCCGCGAGCGAGCCGTGTTCGACATACGGTGCGGCGAAATGCTCCGGCAGATAGCCGAGATGCCGCCCCGACAAGACGAGCATCGCGACGGCTTCCATGTTGTCGGCGACGGCGGTGATCGAATGCGGCGTGAGCGCGGCGGCCTCGGGCAGCGGATAGCTGCGCCAGGCCCAGTCATGATCGGCCGTCTGCGCGACCGTCACGCGGCCTGCCCGCTCGAAGAGGGGATGCGCCTGGCCGCAATACGCGAGCTGGTCTTCCGCGAAAATCTCCGTGTAGTCGAGCGACGGCACGCGATGCCAGAAATACCCGATCGCCATCTGAATGCGCCCGGCGAGCAGCATCTCCTCGAGTTCGCCGGGCGATCGTACGAGCACCGAGAAGCGCACCGATTCGTCGCGCTGCCTGAATCGCGCGATGGCCTCGCTGATGCGTGCGTTGGCGCTGACCGGCGTGTTCCCGATCATGCCGAGCGTCAGCGTGCCGACGAGCTTCTTGCCGACGTTGCGCGCGGTCGAATCGAACGTGTCGACGGCGTTGAGCAGCGTGCGGCACGCATCGACGAATTGCTCGCCGCGCGATGTCAGCGCGAAGCCGCCGCGCCCCCGCTCGCATAGACGGTAGCCAAGCCGCGTTTCGAGCGTCGCCAGTTGCGTGCTGATGGTGGACTGGCCGACGTTCAGCGTCGCCTGGGCGGACGAAACGCCGCCCGCATCCACGATGGCGAGAAACACGCGAATGAGCCGCAGATCGAGGTCGGAGAGGTGAGTGAACATGCGTGCCGCCAATAGATCGCTCAGGATCAATGTAAAGGTTATATCGGCTGCATTTTATCGCGGCGGAAAAGCGCGTATTAGTGGGAAAGGCTCACCTTTTTCGACATCGATCAACATGAATACATCTTCTCTCTTCGCGCCCGCCGACAACTTCGATTCCTACCTG
Source organism: Burkholderia sp. 8Y (assembly GCF_902506145.1). Taxonomy (GTDB): domain Bacteria; phylum Pseudomonadota; class Gammaproteobacteria; order Burkholderiales; family Burkholderiaceae; genus Caballeronia. The sequence continues at coordinate 573,043 of NZ_LR733520.1, forward strand.
CGCGAGCACCGCGCCGAACGCCCGCAGCCGCTGTCGGGCAACCAGATGCCGCGCTGCGGCGGCATCACGACGATGATGCGTCTGCCGTATGTGGAGTCCGCGGCGGGACTGGACGCGTGTTTTGTCGGCGTGCCGTTCGATCTGGGCACGTCGAACCGCACGGGCGCGCGCTTCGGGCCGCGCCAGGTGCGCAGCGAGTCCGTGCTGCTGCGTCCGTACAACATGGCGACGCGCGCCGCGCCGTTCGATTCGCTGCGCGTCGCGGATATCGGCGACGTGGCGATCAACCCGTATAACCTGCTGGATTCCATCGACCGGATCGAGCGCGCGTACCGCGAGATTCTCGAGCACGGCTGCAAGCCGATCACGCTCGGCGGCGATCACACCATCGCGCTGCCCATCTTGCGGGCGATGCACGCGAAGCACGGCAAGGTCGGGCTCATCCATGTCGATGCCCACGCGGACGTCAATGACACGATGTTCGGCGAGAAGATCGCGCACGGCACGCCGTTTCGCCGCGCGGTGGAAGAGGGCCTGCTCGATTGCGAGCGCGTCGTACAGATCGGCTTGCGCGGCACGGGCTACGAAGCGGGCGACTTCGACTGGTGCCGCGAGCAGGGCTTTCGCGTCGTGCAGACGGAGGCGTGCTGGCATCGCTCGCTCGTCCCGCTGATGGACGAAGTGCGCGCGCAGATGGGCGACGGCCCGGTGTACATCACGTTCGATATCGACGGCATCGACCCGGCCTTCGCGCCCGGCACCGGCACGCCCGAGATCGCGGGGCTGACGGTGCCGCAGGCGCTGGAGATCGTGCGCGGCGCGTGGGGGCTGAATATCGTCGGAGCGGATCTGGTCGAAGTCGCGCCGCCGTACGATCCGTTCGGGACGACCGCGCTGCTCGGGGCGAATCTGGCGTTCGAGCTGCTGTGCGTGTTGCCAGGGGTGCAGAGGCGAGCGTGAGGCGTGAGGCCCGCGACGTAAGCGGTTGTCCACAACTTCTGTGCAACGCCCTGTGGAAAATCGCCTGACAAGTCGCTTAGGCCGCTGATTCGCAAGCCGAATCGCCGCTCGCTGCGATTGCGCTCACGAAGGCACCGCCGCCCGCCGCGTCGATACCAGCAGCAGATAGCACAGCGCGCCGAGCGCGAGCGCCGGCAGCGTCGCGCCCAGATTCGGCAGCCATTCGTTGATCGCGTGATAGGCCGCGATGCCGACCGCCCACGCGATGAACGCGCTCACGTGCCAGCCGCCCGAGTATCCGTAGCGTCCGTCGAGTCGGCCTACCTCGGCGGCGTCCACACGGCGCTTTCTCACGATGAAGTGGTCCGCCAGCACCACGCCGAAAAGCGGCGCGAAGACCGAGCCGATCAGCAGCAGGAAGTTTTGATACTTGCCCATCGCCACGACGAGCGCGACGAGCGTGCAGAGCGCCCCGTACGCCGCCGACAGCATCGGCACGCTTGCGCGCGCCCAGAGCGTGCCGGTGGAGACGGCCGCCGAGTGGATGTCGGCGAAGGCGTTGTCGATTTCGTCGATGAGAATCAGAAGCAGCGCAACGCCGCCGCCCGCCTGCGCGAGCGCGACGGTGAGCAGCGTGTCGCCGCCGCCCGCCGCGAGTCCGTAGACCGCGCCGAGCGCATAGAACCACAGGTTCGCGATGCCGTAGCCGAGCAGCGTGCCACGAAACGTGCCGCCCGCGCTGCGGCCGAAGCGCGTGTAGTCGGCGATCAGCGGCAGCCACGACAGCGGCATCGCCACCACGAGGTCGATGCCCGCGCCGAACGCCATCTCGCCGGTGCCGGGGCGCGCCATCAGCGCGGCGAGATCGTGCTTCGACAGCAGATTCCACGTCAGCCAGCCGGCCCCGCCGAGCAGCAGCCAGATGCCCCATGTGCGCAAAAAGCGCCGCACGAACGAAAGCGGTCCGCTCACCGCGAGCAGCGTCGCGAGCGCGCCGAAGAGGAGCGTCCAGACGAGCGGCATCGACAGATGGAAGGATTGATTGGCGAGCGCGTCGGCGGAATCGCGCATGACGATGATCTCGAACGAGCCCCAGCCGACCAGTTGCACCGCGTTCAGCACGGCGGGCACCGACACGCCGCGCACGCCGAGCGTCGGGCGCAGCGAGGACATGGCCGCGAGCCCCGTATCCGTGCCGACCACGCCCGCGAGCGCCAGCAGCACGACACCGATCGCCGTGCCGATGGCGATGGCGGCGAACGCGTGCGGCAGCGAAAGCCCCGGCACCAGCAGCGCCCCCGCCTGCGCGACCAGCAAGCCGATGCCGAGCGAGAACCAGAGCGCGAAGGCGTCCCTCGTGCCGAAGGCGCGCCGCTCGGAGGGCACCGGCACGAGCGGCGCGTAAGTGGAGGTGTTCTCTTCTTGCATCGAGGCATTCCTGTAAGGTCGGTTGGAGCGGCGCCATTCGCGCCCGGCGCGTGGCTGTCATAATCACCCGAATCGTGCGCGATTGTGCCTGCCGCCGTGCGGCTTGAGAACCTGGCCGAATGGCCGATGCCGCGCGCACCCCGAAAAGCGCAAGATTATCGCCGCGTGCGCGGCTTGCGCGACAGCCCGCATCCATTTGCTTTATCGCTTCAAATTGCGTCCACAGCACATGTTCGAAGAAAACCGTGGCACCGTTCCGCTCGCGGAGCGCCTGCGCCCCCGCACCATCGACGAAGTCATCGGCCAGAAGCACTTGCTCGGGCCGAGCAAGCCGCTGCGCGTCGCATTCGAGTCGGGCGAAGCGCACTCGATGATTCTGTGGGGCCCGCCCGGCGTCGGCAAGACCACGCTCGCGCGCCTCATGGCGGCGGCCTTCGACGCCGAATTCATCTCGCTGTCGGCGGTGCTCTCGGGCGTGAAGGATATCCGCGAGGCGGTCGAGACCGCGCAGATTCATCGCGCGAACGGGCGGCAGACGCTCGTGTTCGTCGACGAAGTGCATCGCTTCAACAAGAGCCAGCAGGATGCGTTCTTGCCGCACGTCGAGTCGGGACTTTTCGTGTTCGTCGGCGCGACGACCGAGAATCCGTCGTTCGAAGTGAATAGCGCGTTGTTGTCGCGTGCGGCCGTGTATGTGCTGAAAAGTCTCGACGCCGACGAGCTCAAGGAATTGCTCGAACGGGCCACCGCCGAACTCGGCGGGCTCACGTTCACGGACGAAGCGCGGGATGCGCTCGTCGGGTCCGCCGACGGCGATGGCCGCAAGCTGCTGAACAATCTTGAAATCGTCGCGCGGGCGGCGGCGCAGCAAAAGAAGACCGAGGTGGACGGTGCGCTTCTCGGCAGCGCGCTCGCGGAGAATCTGCGCCGTTTCGACAAGGGGGGCGACGCGTTCTACGACCAGATCAGCGCGCTGCACAAGTCGGTGCGCGGCAGCAATCCGGACGCCGCGCTGTACTGGTTCTGCCGCATGCTCGACGGCGGCGCGGACCCGCGTTACCTCGTCCGGCGCATCGTGCGCATGGCGTGGGAGGACATCGGGCTTGCCGATCCGCGCGCCGCGCGCATCGCGCTCGATGCGGCGGAAACGTACGAGCGCCTCGGCACGCCGGAGGGCGAACTGGCGATCGCGCAGGCGCTCATTTATCTCGCCGTCGCGCCGAAGTCGAACGCGGGCTACAACGCGTACAACGAAGCGCGGCGCTTCGTCGGCCGGGACCAGTCGCGCGGCGTGCCGGTGCATCTGCGCAACGCGCGGACCAAGCTGATGAAGGAACTCGGCTACGGTCACGAATATCGCTACGCGCACGACGAGCCGGACGCGTACGCCGCCGGCGAAACCTATCTGCCCGAGGGCATGCGCGATCCGCACTGGTATCAGCCGACGCCGCGCGGACTTGAAGGCAAGATCGGCGAAAAGCTCGCGCGGCTCTCCGAACTGGACGAGGCGTGGCGCCGGGAGCATCGAGAGCCGAAGAAGCGTTGAGCGTCGTTTCGCTGCGGCACTTGGCGCATTTCGCGAAGCGATGACCCGGTGCCCGCGAACGCCGATGCCCGTGCGCTAGAATCGGCGTTTCCGAATACTTAACAAACGCAGCCCCGCCATGCTCGACATTCAACTTCTCCGCAAAGACCTGGACGGCGTCGCGAAGCGCCTCGCCGATCGGGGCTATACGCTCGACGTCGCCGCCTTCGCCGCGCTCGAAGCCGAGCGCCGCGAGATCCAGACCCGCACCGAAGAAATGCAGGCGCGCCGCAACAGCCTGTCGAAGCAGATCGGCGCGATGAAGGGCCGCGGCGAGGACACCTCGGCGGTGATGGCGGAAGTCGGCGGCATCGGCGACACGATGAAGGAGTCGGCGGCGAAGCTCGACGACATCCAGAAGCGCCTGTCGGACCTCATGCTGACCGTGCCGAACCTGCCGCATGAAAGCGTGCCCGTCGGCCAGGACGAGACGCAGAACGTCGAAGTGCGGCGCTGGGGCGCGCCGCGCACGTTCGACTTCGAGGTCAAGGATCACGTGGACGTCGGCGCGCCGCTCGGCCTCGACTTCGAGACCGGCGCGAAGCTCTCGGGCGCACGCTTCACGCTGCTGCGCGGGCCGATTGCGCGGCTGCATCGCGCGCTCGCGCAGTTCATGATCGACACGCACACGGAACAGCACGGTTACACCGAGGCGTACACGCCGTACATCGTGAATCCGGAGATTCTGTACGGCACGGGCCAGTTGCCGAAGTTCGCGGACGACATGTTCCGCGTGGAGAAGGGCGGCGATGAGCACACGGTCACGCAGTACCTCATCTCGACGTCCGAGATTTCGCTGACGAACACGGTCCGCGACAGTATTCTCGAGGCGAGCGCGCTGCCCGTGAAGCTGACCGCGCATTCGCCGTGCTTCCGGTCGGAGGCCGGCTCCTATGGCCGCGATACGCGCGGCCTGATTCGCCAGCATCAGTTCGACAAGGTGGAGATGGTGCAGGTCGTCGCGCCCGAACATTCGTACGCGGCGCTCGACGAGATGGTCGGCCAGGCCGAAGCCATCTTGCAGAAGCTGGAACTGCCGTATCGCGTGATCACGCTCTGCACGGGCGACATGGGTTTCTCCGCCGCGAAGACGTTCGATCTGGAAGTCTGGCTGCCGGCGCAGAACACCTATCGCGAGATTTCGAGCTGCTCGAACACCGAGGCTTTTCAGGCGCGGCGCATGCAGGCGCGCTTTCGCAACGCGCAGAACAAGCCGGAGTTCGTGCACACGCTCAACGGCTCGGGGCTCGCGGTTGGGCGTACGCTCGTCGCGGTGCTGGAGAACTTCCAGAACGCGGACGGCTCGGTGACGATTCCGGCCGCCTTGCGTCCCTATATGCGCGGTGCGGAGCGGATTGAAGCGCCCGCTGCTTGACGTTTATTTGCAAAAAGGTGCTTGGAAACGTTCTTAGAGTTCGGTATACTTCGAGTCTTCGTTGAGCAACGACCCGTTCAGCGAAGGCCGGCAGCAGCACGCTGGTAGACGGAAAGGTGGCAGAGTGGTCGAATGTACCTGACTCGAAATCAGGCGTACGGTTTCCCCGTACCGTGGGTTCGAATCCCACCCTTTCCGCCAAGACATCAAAACCCCGCAAGTCGTCAGGCTTGCGGGGTTTTTCGTTTTGGGACGCGTTCGAGCGCCCTTAAACTGCGCAGCGCGCTACATCGAAGCGCAATTCAGGCTCCGGTACGCCGCCATCGTCCGACGCAGCGTGCTGCACTTTCACGATCGATCCGTAGCCCGACGGCGTCAGGGTGACGAGCCACGCATTCGATCCGACGAGAAGCTCCGTCGAGCCCTGATCGCGCGTCATCTGGGCGGACGGCAGCATGCGCTGCAAGCAGCTCGATATATCCGACGCCGAGCGCGCCGACGAGACATAGATTACGGGCTTCGACGCCCGCAATTCGGGGCCGCTCGTCGATCCGCACGCGGCCAGCGCCGCCGCAGCCGACGCGAAAACACAAGCCAGGGTCAAGCGATACAAGCTCATAACGCTCCGTACAAAAAGTCGATTCGCCGCACTTGAACACACCCGAAGACACATCGCAAGGGCAGCGATCCGGCGCCATACACAGCCCCAAAGCAGCCGGCGACGAAACCGGGAATGCTATCATCGGCCTCATTGTCCTCGTGCGCGGTGCGCGTCGAACGTTCGCGAACGGCGGCTCAGCGCCCGCATGCAGGCCGCACGAATCCATCCGCATCGCTCAATGTCCATCACGCTCAAGACACCCGCCGACATCGAAAAGTTGCGCATCTCAGGCCGCATGGCCGCCGAAGTCCTCGCGATGATCGCCGAACACGTCCGCCCCGGCGTCACCACGGACGAACTCGACGCCCTGTGCAACCGGTTCATCGTCGAGGAGCTCAAGGCCGTGCCGGCGAACGTCGGCTACATGGGCTTTCCGAAGACGGTCTGCACGTCCGTGAATCACGTCGTCTGCCACGGCATTCCCGGGCCGAAAGAGCTGAAGGACGGCGACATCATCAATATCGACGTCGCGATCATCAAGGACGGTTACTTCGGCGACACGAGCCGCATGTACTACGCGGGCACGCCCGGCAAGGAAGCGCGCCGCCTCACCGAAACGACTTACGAAGCCATGCTCGCGGGCATCCGCGAGGTGCGTCCGGGCGCGACGCTCGGCGACATTGGCTTTGCGATTCAGTCGGTCGCGCATCGCGAAGGCTTCTCGGTCGTACGCGAGTATTGCGGTCACGGCATCGGGCGCGTGTATCACGAAGACCCGCAAGTGCTGCACTACGGTCAGAAGGGCGCGGGTCTGCGTCTGAAGCCCGGCCTCGTCTTCACCATCGAGCCGATGATCAACGCGGGCCGCGCGGCCACGCAGCAATCCCGCGACGGCTGGACCGTGACCACCAAGGACCGATCGCTCTCGGCGCAGTGGGAGCACATGATCGCCGTCACCGAAGACGGCTACGAGGTGCTCACGCCGTGGCCGGATGGCACGGGCGCTTATCCAGCGCCTTGAGCCGCGATCCGAGCCGGCCACGCACGGAGCGAGACGTTGCCCTGCGGACGATGTGCGCTGTAAGGCACTTTCCGACGATTTAGGAATTGACGGGTTCGCCCGTTCGGTTGAAGCTACGCGAATGGGCGATGTGCCCGAGTTGCTGCAAAGCGATCGGATCACAGCCAGGAAGCCAGAGAGATAATTGCCCGCATGAGTCCCTCACTGACCGTCAGCCGCATTGCCGCCCAACAGGGTTCGGTTCTGCGCGAGCTTCGCACCGCGTCGCTGCGCGAAGCGCCGTACGCTTTCGGCGAGACGCTCGAAGACGCGCTGCTCGTCGATCCCTCGTGGTTCGATCAGACCGCCGCGCTGCATGCCGGCTCGCCCCGGCTCGCGACGTTTCTGCTTTACACCGAAGGTCATCCCGCAGGGCTCGTGCATGCGTACATCGAAGAGAGCGGCGACAAGCGCGCTTTCGTCAGCGCGCTGTGGGTGGCGCCGGCAGTGCGTCATCTGCGTGGCGGCGAATTGCTCGTGAACGTCGCGTCGCAATGGCTCGCCGAGCAGGGCGCAGCGGAAGTGCACGCGTGGATCGCCGACGAGAACCGCACCGCGATGCGCTTCTATGAACGCCTCGGCTTCGGTCCCACGGGCGATCGCCGCGCCATGCCGCCGAGCGAGCAGGAAGCCGAATCGCTCTATGTGCGTCACATGAATTCCGGGCACGACGCCTGAAGCCTTTCCGGCCCATCTCCTCGCGTGCGCAGGGCACGCGCTCATCGTTTCCGCTGGCTGAAATTCGGTCTTAAAAACTATGGCCGTGAGCGTGTACGCCTGTAAAATACGCAAAATTTTTGGCCGTTCCTATGTCGCTCAACAAAACGCCCTTCTTCGAACTGCGCAGCGGCTCCGTCGACACGCTTCTCTTCGTCGTCAAAACTCCCGACCTCGACGCCCTGCGCACCGAACTCACGCGGCGCTTTGAGGCGACCCCCGAATTCTTCGCTAACGACGTCGTCGCCATCGACGTGCGGCGTCTCGCCGGTTCGGGCAATGGCGGCGAGGGCGAACGCATCTCGCTCGCGGAACTCGAGACGCTGTTGAAGAGCGTGCGGATGCGGCCGGTGGGCGTCGTCGCGCTGCCCGCGCAGACATGGGCCGTGCAATGGGCGAACGCGGGCGGCCTGCCGATTCTCGAAGCACGCGACCGACGCGGCGCGCCCAAGCCTTCGGTGGACGAAGCGAAGCCCAACACCGAAGCCGCCGCCGTCATCGAAGCGGCTGTCGCCAAGGAACCGCCGCCCGCGGCGCCGCAACCGGCGACCATCATCGACCGGCCGCTGCGCTCCGGGCAGCAGGTCTACGCGAAGGGCGATCTCATCGTGCTCGGGCTCGTGTCGTACGGGGCCGAGGTCATCGCGGAAGGCAACATCCACGTCTATGCGCCGCTGCGGGGCCGCGCGCTCGCCGGCGTGCACGGCAATCTCGACGCGCGCATCTTCTGCACGTGTCTCGAACCGGAACTGATCTCCATCGCGGGAATCTACCGGACGACCGAGAACCCGCTGCCCGCCGACGTGGCGAGCAAGCCCGTGCAGATCTGGCTTGACGAAGAAAAACTCATGATCGAACCGCTGCGGCTGACCTGAGGCCGCGCGCCCCGTGCGTTTGGCGCGCGCTCGAGCAGGAAGCGCAGGCGGACCCATTTGACGAACACAAGGTACTTGTATGGCAAAAATCATTGTGGTGACTTCGGGGAAGGGCGGCGTCGGCAAGACGACCACGAGCGCGAGTTTTGCATCGGCGCTCGCGGTTCGCGGCCACAAGACCGCCGTGATCGACTTCGACGTCGGTCTGCGCAACCTCGACCTCATCATGGGCTGCGAACGCCGTGTGGTGTACGACCTCATCAACGTGATCCAGGGCGAGGCGAATCTGCATCAGGCGCTCATCAAGGACAAGAAGTGCGAGAACCTCTTCATCCTTCCGGCGTCTCAGACTCGTGACAAGGACGCGCTCACGCTCGAAGGCGTCGAGAAGGTCATCAACGAACTGATCAAGATGGATTTCGAGTACATCGTGTGCGATTCGCCGGCCGGTATCGAATCGGGCGCGCTGATGGCCATGCACTTCGCCGACGAGGCGCTCATCGTGACGAATCCGGAAGTGTCGTCCGTGCGCGACTCGGACCGCATTCTCGGCATCCTCGCTTCCAAGACGAAGCGCGCGATGGAAGGCAAGGAGCCCGTGAAAGAGCATCTGCTCATCACGCGCTATAACCCGAAGCGGGTGTCCGAGGGCGAGATGCTGTCGCTCAGCGATATTCAGGAGATTCTGCGAATCGAGCTGATCGGCGTGATCCCGGAATCGGAAGCGGTGCTGCATGCATCGAATCAGGGTTTGCCGGCCGTGCATCTGGACGGCACGGATGTCGCGGAAGCCTACAAGGACGTGGTGTCGCGTTTCCTCGGCGAGGACAAGGCGCTGCGTTTCACCGACTATCAGAAGCCTGGTTTGCTGCAACGCATCTTCGGCACCAAGTAAGGGGACGCAATGTCGATTCTTTCGTTTTTGCTGGGCGAGAAGAAAAAGTCCGCTACGGTCGCGAAGGAACGCTTGCAGTTGATCATTGCGCACGAGCGCGCGGGTGGCAAAGCCGCCGCCGATTATCTGCCGGCGTTGCAACGGGAACTGGTTGCCGTGATTTCGAAATACGTGAAGATTTCCGATGACGATATTCGGGTGAGCCTCGAACGTCAGGACGATCTCGAAGTGCTCGAAGTAAAGATCGAGATTCCACAGGCTTAGCGCCGCCATCGGTCCGCGCGGCGCATGTCGCGCGGACATCGAAATAAAAAGCCAAGATCGGGCGATCCTGGCTTTTTGCTTTGGCGCGCTATCGTTTGCGCGCGCTATTTCTGCGGCGCGGCGGCTTCTGTCTCGGTCTCAGTGCCCGTGTCCGGCACTTCGGGCGACGGCGCGGCGGGACTCGGCAGCGGCGTCATGTAGCGTTCGGACAGCGCCTCGTACAGCGGCGGCGCGAACACGCGCGAAACGCGGCTCGAAATGACCGCGGTGGCCATCAGCGAGATAACGAGCGCGTGGCCGTTGATCATCTCCATCACGATGACGAACGCGGTGATCGGCGACTGCGTCACGGCGGCGAGATAGCCGACCATCGCGAGCGCGATCAGCATGGGCAACTGCATGTCGCCGAAGACCATGTGCAGCACGTTGCCGAAGCCCGCGCCGATGGACAGCGACGGCGCGAAGATGCCGCCCGGAATGCCGGGCAGATACGAACCGATCATCGAGATCATCTTTAGGAGCGGATAGAACGCCGACAGATGCTCGCGTCCTTCGAGCAGGCCGCGCGCTTCCGCGTAGCCGCTGCCGAAGGTGTTGCCGCCCGACACGATCCCCACCACCGCGATCACGAGCCCGCACAGCGCCGCGAACGCGACCGGCTGCGACGCGTGCAGCTTGCGCAGCGGCGCGGGAATCCACTTGCTCGTGTTGAGCAGCAGCCAGCAGAACACGCCGCCCGCGATGCCGGTGACGATCGCGGTCACGACGACGGCGACGGCCAGTTCCTTCGGAAAATGCGCGCCGATTTCGATGGTGCCGAAGTAGGTGTAATTGCCGTTGAGCCCGAGCGCGACGATACCCGCGATGATGATGCCCGTGATCAGCACGCCGCTCGCGCGCACTTCGAAGCTGCGCGTGAGTTCCTCGATCGCGAAGACGATACCGGCGAGCGGCGTGTTGAACGCCGCCGACAGGCCGGCAGCCGCGCCGGCCAGCACGAGCTGGCGTTCGATCAGCGAGTTCGAGCGCGGATAGAAGCGCCGCATGTTGAACATCAGCGCCGCGCCGACCTGCACGGTCGGCCCTTCGCGACCGATGGTGAAGCCGCCAAGAATCGCGAGGAACGAAACGGCGATCTTGCTGGCGAGAATCCGGAGCGTGAGCAGACGGCCGCCCGCCGCCGTTGTCGGGCTGTGCAGCACGGCGATTACCTGCGGAATGCCGCTGCCCTCCGACCCGCGAAAGAACGTGCGCGTGACGAGCACGCAGAGCGCCGCGACCGCCGGCGTCACGATGAGCGGCAGCCACGTGTGCTCCGCGCGAAAACCCATGAAGAGACCGTATCCCCAGTCGATGAGCCGCGCGTAATACACCGCGACGAGACCAACGAGAATGGCGCCTAGCCAGAAGATCCCATAGCGGCGCCAGAGACTGCGCGTTCGGCGCGTGGTGATGGTCGAGAGAGAACGAAGCGCGCGGATCATGCGAAGGCCATCGGCAAAGCGCCGATTATAACGACGATCTCAGAAAGGCAATTCGCGCCGCAAGCGTTCGAACGAAAGCCCCAGCAGAAAAAAGAACAGGCGCGAGGCTTTCGCCAGGCGCCCATGAAACGCTCCCGTCCATCAGGAGCGGAGAGGAGAAGGGAGCCGGGCGCGCCGCAATCGACGGCACGCTCGGCATTACAGCTTCGGACCGCGCCGGCTCGCCGGAGTTCAAACGAATCGAAAGTGGTCCGCAAAAAAGTGTCAGGCGGTCAGCATTTCGAAAGCGACGACCGCCGCGATCGCGCCGAGATTGGCGATGAGCGCCTCGCAGACCACGCCGCGCCACGTCGCGGGCCGAAACCTAATCGCGAGCAGCAACGCGACCGAGAGCGCGATGGCGATCATCGCGACAAGATGGGAACTGGCCAGATGAATACGCATGATGGTCTCGATGCAACGGAGTTTTATTGTCCACAATTGGTCGAACCGCTCGCGGCGAATCGGACGGAAAAGCCATTTCGCCGCCAGCTTGCCGACTGTCAGCCGGTGTTACCTTGAATGCGCGTACCTGATTACGTTGCCACGGGAATTTTGTTTCGACGCTAGGTACAAACCCCGCATGCGCGCGATCGCTTCCGACAGGCGCGCCGACCGCAGTCCGAGGAGCATTCGCCAATGACTTCCCCGCCGACACGTTCGCTCGAAGTCGATTTCTTTCGAGGGATCGTGCTGTTGATCATCGCGGTGGACCACATATCGGGAAGCGTGCTCTCGCGTTTCACGCTGCATCAATACGCGTTTTGCGATTCCGCTGAAGTTTTCGTGTTTCTTGGTGGTTACGCGTCGGCGGCGGCTTACACGGCGCTTGCGACTCGCCGGAGTGATTCGGCCGCTCGCCGTCGCTTTTTCCGGCGCAGCTGGGAGATCTACCGCGCGTATCTGTTGACGGCCACGCTCATGCTGGTCGGCGGCGCGCTGCTGATGCTGCTGCGAATCGACTCGCCGATGCTGCCGTACACCGCGTGGCCGGCGCTGCTCGCGCATCCGTTCAGTCTGCTCTTCGATGTCGCGCTGTGGCGTCAGCAGCCGTATCTGTCGTCGGTCCTGCCGATGTATTCGCTCTTCGCGCTCGCTGTGCCGGTCGCGGTGCCGCTCGCCGAGCGCAGGCCGGTCGTCGCGATATTCGGCAGCCTGCTCGTGTGGCTCGCCGCGACGCCGCTTGCGAACGCGCTTCCGCCTTCCTATGCGCAGGCGTGGTCGTTCAATCCGTTCGCGTGGCAACTCATGTTCATGACCGGCGTGCTCTCACGGGTGCAGCCGATCAGCGACGGCTTTCACGCGGGCCGGACCGCTCGCGTGCTGACGTGTTTGGCTGTCGCGCTCGCGCTGACGTTCGCGTTCGCGAAGCTCTTTCTGGAAACGCAGCCGCCGCCGGGGTATATGAAGCAGAACCTGGCGACGCTGCGCATCGTGAGCTTCGGCGCGGTCGCGTGGATCATCGCGCGTGCAGTCTATGCGGGCTGGATCGGCAAGCTCGCACGCAGGCTGCCGGGCATCGTGACGGTCGGGCAGCAGGGACTCGTGTGCTTCATCGCGGGCGCGGCGGTTTCGCTCGTGCTGGATTCGGCGCTGCGCGCGATGGGCGTCGAAAACCTCGGGCGCTATCCGTCGCACTGGTTGGCGGGACTGGTCGCGGATGCGATCGCGGTCGGTTTTCTGCTCTGGCTCGCGCGGTTCTGGGCGGAGCGCAAGGCGGCGCGTGTCTGCCGCGCGAAGGGGCAGCGGCGTGCCGTGATCGATCGACGGCCCGTGCCTGTGCATGCGGGCAGTCAGCGGGATCGGTGAAGGCCGCTACCGCCTTCATTTGAGTGCGACTTCGCGTGAAACAGTGCGTGGGGCAGAAGCGGCCACGCTCGCTGACCCAGCCAACCGCCTCCCTTCGAGCGCCACGCTGAGCGGCTTAGCTCGCCAGCCACGGCCAGCGACGGCCTGCGCATGCCGTCGAGGGCAATCGCTGAATGGTTCCGCCGGTTCGCCGCCGCTTCTTTTCAGCGGGATGTGCGCGGATCAGCGCGCCCGGCACGAGACGGCGACAGCCTATGCATGCCGGCAACCGTGCATCGCTGATCGGTTAGCCGCTGTGCTACGAGCGCCCCGTTGTGCGAATTAGCGCGCCGGTCGCGACACGTCGACGGCCTGCGCATGCCGTCGACGCGCTATGACGGACCGGCCTATTTCATCTCAGCGACGTTGCGCGGCTTGGCGCACCGCCCACAACCCGCGACGGCGTATCCAAAAACCGTCATCCGCCGCGCGGCCGCCTTCATTCCAGCACGATGTCCCGCGTTTCGCGCATGGCAAGCACCGCGAGCAGACTAACCGCCGCCGCCGCCGATACATAGCCGCCGACCCATGCCAGCCCGCCGCGATTCGCAAGCAGTTGCGCGATATACGGCGCGACCGATGCGCCCAGAATCCCGCCGAGGTTGTACGCGACGCCCGCGCCGGTGTAGCGCACGTTCGTCGGAAAGAGTTCGGGCAGGAGCGCGCCCATGGGGGCGAACGTCGCGCCCATCAGGAACAGCTCGATCGTGAGGAAGAGCGCCACGTAAGCCGTGTTGCCGCTGCCGAGCAGCGGCAACATCGCGAAACCGGACAGGATCGCGGCGATGCAGCTCACGGCGAGGACCGGCTTGCGGCCGAAACGGTCGCTCGCGATGGCCGAAATCGGCGTGGCGATCGCCATGAAGAGCACCGCGAAGCAGAGCAGCCCGAGGAACTTTTCGCGCGAGAAATGCAGCGTCGAGACGCCGTACGACAAAGAAAACACCGTCGAGATGTAAAAGAGCGTGTAGCAGACGACCATCGCGAGCGCGCCGAGCAGCGTCGGCGCGAGGTAGCGGCTGAAGAGCGTCGCGATCGGCACCTTCACGCGCTCGTGGCGTTCGAGCGCCGCACGGAACGCGGGCGTCTCGGCAATCTTCAGGCGCACGTAGAGCCCGAGCGCCACCAGCACCGCGCTGACGATGAACGGCACGCGCCAGCCCCAGCTGCGAAACTGCTCGTCCGACAACGACAGCGCGAGACTGAAGAAGAGGCCATTCGACGCCAGAAAGCCGACCGACGGCCCGAGCTGCGGGAACATGCCGAACAGGCCGCGCTTGCCTTGCGGCGCGTATTCCGTGGCGAGCAGCGCCGCGCCGCCCCATTCGCCGCCGAGCCCGATGCCCTGCCCGAAGCGCAGGATGCACAGCAGCACGGGCGCGAGGCCGCCGATCGAGTCGTAGCCGGGAACGAAGCCGATCAGCGTCGTCGAGAGGCCCATGACCAGCAAGGACGCGACGAGCGTCGATTTACGGCCGACGCGATCGCCAAAGTGCCCGAACAGGAACGAGCCGATCGGCCGCGCGAGAAACGCGATGCCGAACGTCACGAACGCCGAAAGCGCCTGCGCGGCGGGCGAGCCGTGCGGGAAGAACACCGGCCCGATGACCAGCGCGGCGGCGGTCGCGTAGACGTAGAAGTCGTAGAACTCGATCGCGGTGCCGATGAAACTCGCGAAAATCACGCGCGAAGTGCTTTGGGCGCCGTCGCCGGGCTTGGCGGCGGAAAGCGAGGGTGATGACATGGTGTCTCCGTGTGGCGTTGTAGTGTGTCGTGCTGTTCGCGCGCATCGGCCGGGCGCGCGAAAAGGGCGCGACGTTGAGCGACTGGGAAAACGGGCGCGATGGCTCGCGCTGCGCGGGACGTGGTGCTTGGGCGCTTCGCACGGCGCGCGGGGTGAGCACGCGGCGAAGGCCAGGCCGGACGGAACCGGCAGGGGGTGCCAAAAATTATAACGATCGTGCCCGACGAGCGCCAATCCGCACTAGTCGATGCTCGTCGCTTGCGGCGAATGCGACGTCTGAAGCTGGAACTGACCGTTGTCGTTGAACATCCATCCCTCGAACAATTCGACTTGACCTTTGCCGTTCAAGAGCCGTGCGGGCGGCGGAGGCAGCGGCGCGGCGCGTCGGAGAGACGCGAGCGCGGTGGCTTCGGCTTCGTCGTCACCATTGGTCCGATACACAGACGACTGCACGAGCCGCCCGCTGCGATCCACCGTGAACGCGACGAGCACGAAAGAGCGCAGCATCGCCTGCGGCGTGCCGTGCAGCACGAGCGAAGAATTGCGCTCGAAGATCCTCTCGGCGATGCGCGTCTTGTATTGATCGAGCGTCAGTCCGGGCGCCGGCGACGGCGCGGCGGCGCGCGCCTGAACGACGCTCGGCGGCGGCGTGAACGTGCAGGCGGCCGTCGCGAGCGCCAGGACGGCGGCGAGCCAGGCGGCGGTGAGCCGAACGGGCGATGCGGGCGTCGCGATCATGATTCGTATGGACGAGGGATGCGCAGGGCGATATCTAAATGGTAGTCGCTGATGGGGCGGCCCGCTGAGAAACGCTTTCCGGGTGCGGGTTTTGCTCACTTGAGCCAGATACTTCGAACGTAAAAGGAGGGAGCCATGACCGGTGAAACGAATCGTCCCGATGACGCGCAGCCTGCCGAGCACAGCGATAACGAGAAAAGCAAGCTGCCGGAGCGTAATGACGAAGGGCGCAAACAGGCGCCGCACGATCATCCGGGCAAGCAGCCCGGTGAGGGCGAGGCGCCCGTGGGTTGAGCACTCGATTGCGGCGTTTTGCGCTGTTTTGCGTCGGCTACTCGGAGTAGGGCTTGACGAGTTCGGCGCAATGCAGCGGTGAGGTCGAGCGCGTCGCGGCCGTTTCGGCGGCGCGCGTCTCGACGCATCGATATACGCTGTTCGTCTTTTGCAGGATGTACGTGTCTTCGGGCAATCCCGAACTGCGCGCCGCGACACTCGTCACCGCGACGATGGCGTAGCCATTCTGGATTAGATCGAAGAGCGTGGTGTCGGTGCGGCGCCATTGGGCGTTGGATACGGTGTCCGCCTGAGCCGACGCTCCGCTGCAGCAGGCGGCGAGCGCCAGAAGAAGTGTCACGCTGCGAATGTGCTTCATCGGCGGGCTCCGCGTTCAGTCATGAGCGCGGTTAGAGGGCGCAGAGGACGCGGCGTTCACTCAATTGCAGCAAAGAGAGACGGCGGCAGCGAAAAAAAGCCTCGCGCGCGGCGAGGCCAAAGCCAACCTACCATTGAAGACTCCCATCACGCGGATACGGGGGAACGCGTGAAGGAGCTTTTCGACGATACGTTGCAGGCGATTGTGTCGCAATGCGGTTTTTCTGAATGTGCGGGGTATTTCTTGGTTCATCGAGCTTTTATGGCGAACGCGGCGGGGGTTTTGACGAAGATGTATTCTTCGTCGCGATACCCGTTGGCGTGTCGTTTATCAAGAGTTCTCTCCTCGTCGCGTCCAGGAAAAGAGCGATACGCGGACGCGTCGCTACGACGCACGGTTTTCGCAGTAGCTTTGGCGATCGAAAGCTCACAGGGTTACGCGCGCGGCCCTTTCGGAGCGAGCGGCGGCCTGAATCGCGGTGGTTAAATTAAGGCTGGGTATCGCCGCACTGACTTCCCAAAAGCGGCGCCGCCGATTGCGCGAACGTAGGCGCTGGCATCTCGTCGGAAGTTGGCAGCCGCGCCGTTCATCGCCTTAATATTGAGACACTCTTAACAACTTAGGAAAACCGCCCGCTAGGATAAGCACTCCTGTTCAAATAGCGGAGGTGACATGTCGTTTCCCGAATGGGGATGCTCCTATAATGCGCTCTACGTGCCTTTGAGCGGCGGATGGCATTGCGCGCTCATGCCGGCCCACGAAGTGCGGGAGATTGAGAGCATGGCGACTTCCCGTCGAAGAACGCGAGCAGAAGCAAAAAGAGCAGAAGAAGCAAATAGAGCAGGATCGGCAAGACTTCGACCGCCTGTTTCGAGTAGACATTCATCGACGCGGCGCGGGCGCATCCTCGGAGTTTCGCGAGTACGCCGAATTCATCAACAAGCGCCTGCGCGTCTCGAACTGGGATAAGCCTATTGACGGGCACGGAATCACGGGCATTCTCCGCCATGCGGTTCGCCACGGTCGACTTGTTCCGGTGATCGCCCGAAATTGGCACGGCGGTCACCGCGTGTTCAGGCACTATGCACCTCAGCATTGGGTGAGCCGATACGGCAGTAGTCATGGCGGCGCGAATGCGCCAGCAGGTCGATTCACAGGCCCATTTGCTGCCTCTATGCACGTGGCGGACACAGTAATGAACAGCCGACTCGCGAGCAGTAGTCGCGCGTTCAGCAGCGCGGAAGTCAGCGGCGGCGGTAGCGGCTTCGATTGGCTTGGCGCTACGGAATCACTCGCCGGGGCCGCATCCGGGGGCGCGACGCCCAACGATGACGGCGATGATTCGATGTTGAAAAGCTTCGGTGATACTGACGATAGCGGCGGCGATAGCCTGGTCAGTGACGCGCAGTCGTTTGATTATCTGCCGAATGCATTGGGCGGCGACGTGGCCGAATTGGCGGCGCGTAGAGTCAGTGAGGCGGAAGAAGCCGATTTGCTTCGGGCAGTACGAAACCGACATGGAAATGTGTTCAGCAGGTGCTGCTGTGTATCAAAGTCCGGCGTACTTCATCGAATGCAAGGCGCGTGCATTTCAACGTTATCAACAATGCAGAGGGTATTAGCATGAACAAGCCACCGAGAGCAGCGATTGTCTTCTACGACGAGGACACGGGCGAATTCAAATCTGTAACGTGCAACGCTCGAAAGTTGAAGCGCAGATTCAGCAAGCGTTGGTCATGCCTGTCCCACTTGAATCAAGCGCCCCTCACTCGGCGATTACGGACGGGGACGCAAGAAGACTCGGCGGTATGGTCATGCTCATGCAAGGTCATACCAACCCAGAACTGCGGCAACGTTTCCAATTCACGATCGCAAACCCGATCAGTTGGGACTCTGCCGATAACGCGGGCCAAAAGTAGACGGCTGGAGAGACTTGAGCAATCTATCGGGGTCGACAGATTGACGACTTCGTAGAATCGCGTTGGCGGGATTCCGTCGTATTGTGTGAAGTCTGGCGTGGGGTCTCGCAGTTGCCGCAACCAGATTCTCAAAATAGCGCGGTCGTCTTCCCATACCTTGCCGATGCGCTCTCCTCCGCAAAGACGTTTTTTCAAGAATCGGGCAACGCTGAACGGTGCTAGCGGAATGGGTGTTGTCTTATAGGTACAGAGGAGAGGCGAAGCGTTGCAGTGAGGTATAGAGGCAGCCCGCCGTTGCATCAACACAGTCACCGGTAGTTGAGCCGAAGCGGAATTGGCTCAGGCCACCGCCTTATGCAAAGTAATCGAAGACCGAAAAAGACAAAGCCTCGCAAGTCTTTAAACTTGCGAGGCTTTCTATACGGGCTGGCGGAGGCGGTGAGATTCTCGCTTAGTATAAAGCCGGGCCTATGAAATCAACAACTTAGCTGCTTCGGTTAGCGTAATACTGGCACACATTCTCGGCACACACAAGTGACCCATAAATTCAAACCAATAAGCATTACGGCGCTTGGTCAGCCCAGCCGTAGAGTTCGAAAAAGCTATCGCGTAGAGTCAAAAAACGTTGAGCCCGGCAACCTGCCAGTCCAGCGTTCGTGCGCCGACGATGGTGTCGAGCGGGGTCGCCTGAAGTTTCGTTTTCAGAAGGCTATCGCAACTGGATTGCTTGTTATCTGCAGCGACCACGGCTCAAGCTCGGTTACACCTTCAGCGGCGAGAGCCAAGTCCTCATAGCGAGCTTGAGCGTCATGTCGCGGGGGGGGGGAAGNACGGAGAGCTTCTTCAACAGCCTGAAGAACGAACGGGTGCATGCTACGCGATACCGCACCCATCAGGAAGCGATGGCGGACCTGTTCGAATACATTGAAGTGTTTTATAACCGCAGTCGTCGTCATTCGTCGCTCGACTTCGTATCACCGGTTCAGTTCCTGCAAGACTGGATGAAGGCTCAGCAGACCAAGGACGCGGCCGCATAACCAGAGGCCTCTGGAAGGCGAAAAACCGAGGGAACCTCACTTCGATATTCAAATCAGGAACGGCGCGCGGAGCGCCACGTTTGTGCGAGACGATGCCCTGATATGTTACTCGTCGATTTCTATCGACACCAGCGATGACGCGGTGGAATTTGTTTGCGAGCTGTTCGCAGGCGGGACTGCCACAAGGAAGAAGCGAGAAGAGACTGACGTGAGCGACATCAAAACCCGAGTCTACGAAGGCATCTGGTTGGATGGAACACCAATGTCGCTGTTGTGCATCCTCGACGCAGGTATTGAAGTGCACGACGCTGCCGCTCTGATGCTTCTCGAAGCATCGCGCATTTGCGCTTTCAATGAGCGTAAAACACTGGCGCCATCCGGCGAGAACGTCATTGTTCAATCAATTCCCGATTACGACACGCCGCCGACACGGCTTGATACCGAAATCACTGAGGGCGCTCGCACCGCTTTTGCTCACATGACTGAGGTTGACGTCGCCCGTTGGGGTATTCCGCGCCACTTGAGCCCGCCGCTGCGCAAATCCTCAAGGCCGTGCTTGATGCGTATGCGGAAGCGAAGCGCCGCGGCTGAGACCGACTTCTTTGCCGCCTTCACAGAACGCGATGGCGCGGTGCGCGTGCGCGTGTACTCTGGCAACTGGTATGCATGAACCGCTCGTCCATGTTTTTGAGCGGGTCGACGTCGCCCGTATAAACGGTGTCTCGGACCTCACGCTGTGGGAGCAGGCGGAGATGCTCTTATCGCGGATGAAAGATTCGAGTGGACCGATTTCGACGACGAATTTGTTTACTGTGTTGCTCGACTATCCGACTGCAACACAACGTGACCGGCGCACTGTTCGAATTGAAGTCGCGCACAACGAATGCGAGGCGTTCGCAAATTTTTTGGGGTCTCACACTATCACCGGCATATTCGTCGTTGTGCCCCACGATTTCAACATGTATCAACAGGAGCGCTCGCACGATAACTAGCCGCTGCCTCCTGCGTGTTTTGTGTCAAGAAACCGTTTTCCGCGTCGTTGACGTACGTGCCGGCTTATTACAACAATTGGACCTGGCTCATGGATGAAAAGTATTTGCAGCGGCGTTGAAAACGCTGCAGGACGAGCCACTCCTCGGACTACCGCGCGACTCCGATTTAGCAGCGCTGGTGGACATGTTTTACCCGGACTACGAAATCGACGCGTCCGGGAAAACGGTTTTTGGACCTGCAGACGCGCAGACCTAAATCGTCTGGTTGAGTGATGCGGGTTGCGACTTCGTGTGGAAGAAAGTGTTGAACCTGTCATCAACGAGGCTTATCAGTTTTGTTCGGTGTATCTCGGGAAATACCTTAATATGGCGATGCGCCGCCCGAGCGACTTTGAGTACATGACTCGCAATTGGCCGGATGACTGAAAACAGTACACGGCCGCGGTCGTGCGCGATGATAAAGATGCGGCAAGGGCCTACGCAACCAAACTGATGCCGCTCGCACCGGACTGCCCCTATCCGCCGCTGCTTCGGCCCTATCGATACGACAACAGGCCCACGCCGCTTGTGACCAAGTCGGCGCTCGATGATGGCACTGAGTGAGCCTCCTTCAGGTAACCATGTGAGCCAAGGCCGTCCTACAGGGCGGCCGTGTTGTTTGCGCGTACCGTACACTCCTGCCGACAACAGGCGGAGGCGGTACGGAAGACGGATGTTTTGATAGTCGCGGCAACAGTTGTGGCTCGCATGAAGTATAAAAGCGCGAAGTCAGCTTTGAGTTCAAGAAAGTGGTCGCGTGCGTCGTGGGAAACGAGCTTGCATGTAGTCTTCGCTCATGAAAGCCGCTCGACCTGTTGTGTGGTCGATGCCTGTTACGACGTTCGACCGAGAATACCAACGAAGCCAAAGGCAATTCAGAAGGGTAGCTATATGTGGTGTGCTGGTTCTGAGCGCAATTTGACTCTGAGCTTACGCATTCCAAGGACACCTTACTCGAGGCTCAAACATGGCTGCTTTACTCGACCAATTTACGACGATAGACCCAGTGGAACGACTCAATCTGCCGTTGAAGCTGTCGACGCGCATTTCACTTGAACAATACGTGCTCTTCTACATCGATGAGTACAAGACTCCGGTCCAACGCAACGCGCTAATAGAAGAGATGCTGGTCAAGTTCCGCAGTCTTGACCCCGGATTTGACAAGTTCGTTAAGAAAATGACGTTAGAGCAAAAAGCGCTCGTCGAGCAAGCTCTCAGGTCACAAAAAGGCTCTCGTCAAACTGATGCGGCCAGCGACGCGCCCGCCCACGGCGACTGACCTACTCTGTTTTATTCGACAAATCCCGCCGTTCGCGGGATTTGGTTCTGGCTAGCGTCCTATGCGCAATCGACGCAAAGCATCTGCCCACCCGAAACCCACTCAGAGCATGCAAAACCAGAGTGCCGCATCAACGCTCCCTCACGCGTGCACAAATGCGTGATGGGCCCTGGCGCCCGGCAAAAAGGCCACCTCGTGACGTGGCCCTCCAATTCACGACGGGTTATCGTCTGGTGAGTAACTCAGCATGATTCAGCGAATCAACCAGCCTGCTTCAACCACTCCTGATATCGCACAGGGAGCTTGAGTTTATCAAACCGCACCTTACCGATGACTTGAAGGAGGTGCTGTGGCGTAAAACCGTTCCCGTAGAGAATGGCGCTGCTGTGCTCGCGGAAGAGCTTCCTATCCGCGTCCCGCGGCAGCTTTCGACCAGAGTAAAATTCGCCCAATCCCGCTGGCCAAACGCCGTCATAGACTTGTACGTCCCGAATGCGGTCTTCAAGCAAGTGCCGAAAGCTGTGATTGCCAAACCCCTTGCCGAATTTAAGCCGGTCTCGGACGTGCCGAAGAAAAGCCTGTTCGTATGAACGTCCCCATATCGGCGTCTTGCTTTCAGGATTCGGAATCGACGACGGGAAGACAGGCGTACCCGGTTGTTGTGTTGCTTTGACCAAGTCGATGAATTCAAGAAATCCAAGTTGTAGCAATATGGGATGGGCGGGAACAGTACGACGGGTTGCTTTATTCTTCAGTCGTCGCGCTGGCAGTTTTCCGTCAATCTTCCCTTTCTTTTCCTTTTTGTCAGACGCTCCTTCGCTAATCTCGGTTTGCAAGGTCATATACAAGATTCCATCAACAACTTCGAAATCATCTCGCATGAGTTGCACGACTTCACGCACACGATATCCGTGACACATCGAGATTAAGGGGCACCAATAGCGGGCAGCCAAGTCTGCCTTCATCTTCCCCGTCCAGTGGGTCGCGGAGGGGTCATACCAGTCAGATGCGAACAACAGATTCAGCTGCGGTTCAGTGAGGGGGTACCGCGGCCGCTTGCGTGCCTCCTGCTCCTCTTCGGAAAGTTCCGGCGTGACTTCCAGCCCGAGCACGGGATTCGCGGCTGTCATAAGTCCCTTGGTCCGAGCCAAAGCGAACATGTCACGAAGGGCTCGTTTGGCGTGCCCGTCGACATAGCTTTGCGACCAGCCGTCCTTAGCGTCGTGTAACCGCGCTTCGAAAAAGTCGTAGATGTCCCCAGACTTCACAGAATCTAACGCGACATCGCCCACAAAATCGACAAATCTTCTCCAAATGGAGATATTTTTAGAAATCGACTTTGCGTCGACCCTGCCTTTACGGTGCTCTCTGAAAACGTCAGCCATAGCGGAGAGCCGCTCACTGGTGATTTCAATCTCAGGGAACTTTGCCCGTTTGCCACCGCTTTTTGCTGCGATGACCTCTTGAGCGATTTGCTCCGTCTCGGCGAATTGCATAACCAGGTCGTTGAATCGTGCGTCGACAGCGTCGATGGCGTATCCCATGTCCGCGGCGTACTCGATGACAGTCTTGGCTACGTCTTTGAAGTGCCGAGAGCCGGTTCCCTGGGATAACACGCTTTCGAGAGTCTCTATAGAATGCGCGGAAAAGCCTTCGACTTCTTCTCTCTCATCGTCGCTGCGCCCGAAGATAACAACTTCCAGTCTGTTTGTGCCTTCCCACGACCTCATCCGATGTCCGCAGATTTGGTCCATCACACGTTGAGAAAGGACGGTCTGAGCCGGGTCAGAGGCCGCTCGTTTGCTACTTTCGAGAAGCGGGAGCCACTCTGCCCGGTAGTCGGCTGCCATTTGCGCTGCTCGGGCTTCGGCGAGACGCTTGACCGATGTGAACAGAGACTTCCGGATGAAGGGCTCTCCGTTGTTGACCAGGCTTTGGAGTTCGGTCGGAACGTGGATACGCAGGTACCAGTTGCGACTGCCTGAGCGGCGATAGACGTTGTGAGGCATGCTGTTTTCGTAGAGAGGTGGCACACATTCCCGGCACACCAAGCCTTCTTAACTCGTTGAAAAAGAAGGATTATACGAAAAATCAACGCCTTAGGACGACGTGGCGGAGGCGGTGAGATTCGAACTCACGGAAGGATCGCTCCTTCGCCGGTTTTCAAGACCGGTGCCTTAAACCGCTCGGCCACACCTCCAGCACGGCGCGTATTGTAGCGCAACTCGCCGGCGTCGAGCGACGTCAGCCTTCGAGCGTGCGCGTCGCCCGAAGCGCGGGAAACAGCCGCATCCACACAATCGCGGCGACGACCGTCCCCAGTCCGCCGATCAGCACCGCTGGCACCGCGCCGAACAGCCCCGCCGTCATGCCCGACTCGAACTCGCCCAGCTGATTCGACGTGCCAATGAACAGCGAATTGATCGCGCCGACGCGGCCGCGCATCTCGTCCGGCGTCTGCAACTGAACGAGCGACATGCGCACGACCACGCTGATCACATCGGACGCGCCCAACGCCGCCAGCGCAACCAGCGAGAGATAGACATTGCGCGACAGCCCGAACACGATCGTCGCGATGCCGAACGCAATCACGCCCGCAAAGAGCGCCGTGCCCGCGCGTTGGCGCAACGGAAAATGCGCGAGCCAGATCGACCCGGCCAGCGCGCCCACCGCCGGCGCCGCGCGCAGAATCCCGAGTCCCCACGGCCCGGTATGCAGAATGTCGCGGGCGAACACGGGCAAGAGCGCGGTCGCGCCGCCGAGCAGCACCGCGAAGAGATCCAGCGACAACGCGCCGAGAATCACCGGCTTGCTGCGAATGAACGCGATGCCCGAGAACAGTGCCTCGAACGACAGCGGCGCGCGCATGCGTACCGCGTTGTCGATTCTGATCGCGCCGACCGCGCAGGCCGCGACGAGAAACGCGACCGTCACCGCGCCGTACACCGTCAGCGCGCCCAGGCCGTAGAGCAGGCCGCCGATCGCGGGGCCGAGAATCTGCGCCGTCTGGTTCGCGGACGTCGACCAGGCGCTCGCGTGCTGCAACTGGTTTCTCGCGACGAGGTTCGGCAAGAGCGCCGCCATCGACGGCGATTCGAACGCGCGCGCCGCGCCCGTGATCGCGGCGATCGCGTAGATCGGGCCGGCGTGGTTCCAGCCGCGCCACGCGGAAAGACACAGCATCAGCGCCGCGATGCTCTCGACGGTCTGACAGACATACGCGATCGTGCGCCGGTCGTAGCGATCCGCGACGTGCCCGACGACGAGCGTCAGCACGAACATCGGCAGGAACTGCGCGAGGCCGACCAGACCGAGCGCGAACGCGCTGTGCGTGATCGAATACACCTGCCAGCCGATCGCGACCGACATCATCTGAAACGCGACGGACGACATCACGCGCGCCGTCCAGAAGAGCGCGAACGGGCGATGCCGCATGACCGAGCCCGGCGCCATCGTCGGGGCGCTCAATGCGTGGAATCCTGCAGAAACAGCTCCTGCAAATCGTTGAGAAAGCGTTGGCCGCGCTCGGTCGGCGCAATGCGCTCGAAATCGCGCGTGATAAGACCGCGCTTTTCCGCCTCGACGAGCGCCGGCTCGATGGCCGAAAGCGCCAGCCCCGTGCGCTCCACGAACGCATGCACCGGAAAGCCTTCGACGAGACGCAGCGTGTTCAGCATGAACTCGAACGGCAGATCGCGCGGGCCGACTTCGCGCTCTTCCTGAATCGCGGTTTCCGTGGGCAACAACGCGTGATCCATATATGTCGCCGGATGCTTGAAGCGCGCCTGCCGCACGATCTTCGACGGAAACGACAGCTTCGTATGCGCGCCCGCGCCGATGCCGAGGTAATCGCCGAAACGCCAGTAATTGAGATTGTGGCGGCTCTGCCGATGCGGCTTCGCGTACGCCGACACTTCGTATCGCGCATAGCCGGCGTCGCGCGCGCGCTCGTGAATCCAGTCCTGCATGTCGGCGGCGGAATCGTCGTCGGGCAGGGCGGGCGGATACTTCGCGAAGAGCGTGTTCGGCTCCATCGTCAGGTGATACAGCGACAGATGCGGCGGCGCGAACGCAATGGCCGTTTCGATATCGCGGCGGCATTCGTCGAGCGACTGCTGCGGCAGCGCGAACATCAGGTCGAGATTGAAGTTGTCGAAGTGCTGCGCGGCGATTTCGACGGCGCGCCGGGCCTGCGTCGCATCGTGGATGCGGCCGAGCGCCTTCAGATGCGCTTCGTTGAAGCTCTGAAGGCCGATCGAGAGCCGGTTCACGCCGCTCGCGCGAAACTGCGCGAACTTCGCCGCTTCGAACGTGCCGGGATTCGCTTCGAGCGTGATTTCCGCGTCGGCGTCGATGGGCAAGAGCGCCCGCGCGTCCGAGAGCAGCCGGTCGAGCCCCTTCGCCGACAACAGCGACGGCGTGCCTCCGCCGATGAAAATGCTATGCACGTGCCGTCCCCAGACGAGCGGCAACGCGCTCTCGAGATCGGCGCGCAACGCGTCGAGATAGCGTTCTTCGGGGAACGTATCGTCCTTCCACTCGTGCGAGTTGAAGTCGCAATACGGGCACTTGCGCACGCACCACGGAAAATGCACGTACAGCGAAAGCGGCGGCAGCGACGTCAGCCGGATGCTGCCGGGCGACGTGAACGCCTGCACGATATTGATCGTCTTCGGTCCGCTGCTCACGCGAGTTCCTTCAGTCGTTGCAGCAGATCACGCAGCGCGAGCGCCCGATGGCTCACCGCGTTCTTGCGCGCGGGATCGAGTTCGGCAGCGGTCATGCCGAGCGTTGGCAGAAAGAAGTGCGGGTCGTAGCCGAAGCCGTGTGCGCCGCGCGGCGTGTCGATGACTTCGCCGTGCCAGCGGCCTTCAGCGATGAGCGGCTCCGGATCGTCGGCGTGCCGCACCAGCACGAGCACGCAGAAGTAATAGGCGCGGCGGTCCGCTTCGTTCGCGAGGTCGGAGACGAGCCGCGCGTTGTTCGCGGCATCGCTTTTGTCGCCGCCATGCTTCATCGCGTAGCGCGCCGAGTGCACGCCGGGCGCGCCGTTCAGCGCGCGCACGCAGAGCCCCGAGTCGTCGGCGAGCGCGGGCAGGCCCGTCAATGCCGACGCGTGACGCGCCTTCGCGAGCGCGTTCTCCACGAACGTCGGATGCGGCTCTTCGGCTTCCGGCACACCGAGTTCGCCCTGCGCGATCAACTCGATGCCCGCCGCGTTCAAGAGCGACGCGAATTCGCGCAGCTTGCCCGCGTTGTTCGACGCCAGCACCACGCGCCCGATGCCATGCGTGTCAGACACCTTCGATCTCCAGCGCGGCCTTTTGCTTCGCGATCAGCGCCTTGATGCCGCTGTCGGCGAGATCGAGCAGCGCGTTCATTTCGTCGCGCGAGAACGGCGCGCCTTCGGCCGTGCCCTGCACTTCGACGAAGCCGCCCGCGCCCGTCATCACGACGTTCATGTCGGTATCGCACTGCGAGTCTTCTTCGTAGTCGAGGTCGAGCACGGGCGAGCCGTCGAAGATGCCGACCGATATCGCCGCGACGAAGTCCTTCACCGGCGATTGCGCGATGCGTCCGCTCGCGAGCAGTTTCGTGACCGCATCGTGCGCGGCGACGAACGCGCCCGTGATGCTCGCGGTGCGCGTGCCGCCGTCGGCCTGGATCACGTCACAGTCGATATGCAGCGTGCGCGGGCCGAGCGCGTTCAGATCGAACACGGAGCGCAGCGCGCGGCCGATCAGGCGTTGAATTTCCTGCGTGCGGCCGGTCTGCTTGCCGCGAGCGGCCTCGCGGTCGCTGCGCGTGTGCGTGGCGCGCGGCAGCATGCCGTATTCGGCGGTGAGCCAGCCTTGATCGCGTCCGGTTAGGAACGCCGGCACGCGTTCGGCGATGCTCGCGGTGCAAATCACCTTGGTATCGCCGAACTCCACGAGCACCGAGCCTTCCGCGTGCTTCGTGTAATGCCGCGTGATCCGCACGTCGCGCAACTGGCTCGCGCGGCGGCCGCTCGGGCGGGCAATGGAAGGCTTCAGCAGGGGAGAGTCGGTCATGGTGTGGAGGAAAGAGAGTGTCGGGCGCGTCTTCGAGCGTTCAGTGCGCCAAGTGGTGCGATTTTATCGTCAATCATGGCGCGGCGTTGCGGGCGGCGGAATGCGCGGCGCGGGCCTGGGCGGACGGGGCGCGCGGTAAAAATGGGATAATGCGGTTTCATCGCCCGGCGGCCAAACGCGTGCCAATCCCAGCGCACCTTCATTCGCGCCGGGCGTTTCGTTGAACCGGCCTTCGCCAGGCGAAGGCTCCCATCGCGAGACGTACCATGATCTACAGCATGACAGGCTATGCCAGCGCGACGCGCGAAGTCGTCGCGGATGGCGCCGGACCCGATGGCGCGCGCGGCGCGGGCGTCGGTGTATCGGTGGAATTGCGCACGGTGAATTCGCGCTTTCTCGACCTGAATTTCCGCATGCCCGAAGACGTGCGCGCCACCGAGCCGCAATTGCGCGAAATGCTGATGACCAAGCTCTCGCGCGGCAAGGTCGATATCCGCATCAACCTGAATCGCGTCGAGCAGACGGCCAATGCGGGCGCGCTCAATCGCGAGGCGCTCACGCAACTCGCCGCCCTCGAGCGCGCCGTGCTCGACACTTTCCCGGATGCCGAACGCATGCGGACCGGCGAAATCCTGCGCTGGCCCGGCGTGCTGGCAGAAAGCTCGGTCTCGCCGGACACGCTGCGCGAAGCGGTGCTCACGTGCGGCAAGCAGGCCATTGCGGATCTCATCGACGTGCGCGCACGCGAAGGCGCGGCGCTCGGCAATGTGCTCATCAACAACGTGACGGAAATGGAAGCGATCGTCGCGCGCATCACGCCGCTCGTGCCCGAACTGATCGCGAAGCATCAGCAGAAGATCGTCGAGCGGCTCCAGGACGCGCTCGGTATCGCGACGTCGGACAACGCGGCGACGACGAGCGTGCCGCGCGATGAAATCGCCGAGCGCATCCGTCAGGAAGTGACGATGTACGGCATTCGCATCGACATCGCGGAAGAGTTGCAGCGCCTGAGCGCGCATCTCACGGAAACGCGCCACGTGCTGCAAAAGGGCGGCAAGGTCGGCAAGCGGCTCGACTTCATGATGCAGGAGCTCAATCGCGAAGCGAACACGCTCGGCTCGAAGGCGGCCGCGAAGGAACTCGCGGATGCGTCGATGACGCTGAAGCTGCTCATCGAACAGATGCGCGAACAAGTACAGAATCTGGAGTAACGCTCGATCATGCCGAACACCACGCATCGCTCGCACAGCACGTACACGGGCATCTATCCCGGCAACCTGTTCATGGTCGTCGCGCCGTCGGGTGCGGGCAAGTCCACGCTCGTGAATGCGCTGCTCGCGCAGGACCCCGCCATCCGCCTGTCCGTTTCGTACACCACGCGCGACCCGCGTCCGGCCGAGACGAACGGCGTCCAGTATCACTTCGTATCCGTCGATGATTTCATGGAACGGCACGACAAGGGCGAGTTCCTGGAAAGCGCGGAAGTGCACGGCAACTACTACGCGACCTCGCGCCTCTGGATCGAAGACCAAATGAAAATGGGCCACGACGTGCTGCTCGAAATCGACTGGCAGGGCGCGCAGCAGGTCAAGAAACGCTTTCGCAACGCGGTGGAGATTTTCATTCTGCCGCCGTCGCTGGATGCGCTCGAAGACCGGCTGAAGAAGCGCGGCCAGGACGCGCCCAACGTGATCGTGCGGCGGCTGCTCGCGGCCGGCAGCGAGATGGCGCATGCGTCGGAAGCGGAGTACGTCGTGATCAACGAGAATTTCGATCGCGCGCTCACCGAACTGCGGTGTCTCGTGGCCGCGACGCGCCTGCGCTTCACGTCGCAATACGCGCGTCACACGCAGCTTTTCGTCGAGCTCGGCATTCATCCCACACACCCGCAATGACGCGAGCGGTGGCCGAGTCGCATCGGTCACATAAGGTAGAATAAAACCCACATCGAGAAGGATACAAACATGGCCCGCATCACTGTCGAAGACTGCCTGAAACAAATTCCGAACCGCTTCGAGCTCGCGCTCGCGGCAACGTATCGCGCGCGTCAACTCGCGCAAGGCCACACCCCGAAGATCGAAAGCCGCGACAAGCCGACCGTCGTCGCGCTGCGCGAAATCGCGGCGGGGCAGGTGGGCGTCGAAATGCTGAAGAAAGTGCCCGTCTGACCGGCGGCTTTTCCGGACCTTTCACCGTTTCATCCGTTTCAATTCTTGCAACCGGCGCAACTGATGGACAAGCGGCGCGTCAGACGAACACGGAGGCGAACATGAGTCAGACACCGCTGCCCGTCTCCGCTTCAGTGGACCCGGACATCGAGATCGATCAAGATTCGCTTCTCGATGCCGACAAGCCGCACGCGGCGCGCAAGTACATCGACGCGGTTCTCGAACAGTCGTTTCGCCATCTGTTCGGGCCGACGGCCACGCCGGAGCAGCCGCGCAAGCACGATGTCGTTTCCATCGCGAATCTGACCAACGCGCTGGCAAGCTACATCTCCGCCGACGAGATCAAGGAAGTCAAGTCGGCTTTCCATTTCAGCGACGAAGCGCACCTCGGGCAGTATCGCCAGAGCGGCGAGCCGTATATCACGCATCCGGTCGCGGTCGCGGAAATTTGCGCGAGCTGGAAGCTGGACGCGCAATCGATCATGGCGGCGCTCCTGCACGACGTGATCGAAGACCAGGGCGTCACCAAGACCGAAATCGCCGAGCGTTTCGGCGCGAAGGTCGCGGAACTGGTCGACGGCTTGTCCAAGCTGGACAAGATGGAATTCCGCAATCGCGAGGAAGCGCAGGCGGAAAACTTCCGCAAGATGCTGCTCGCGATGGCGCGCGACGTGCGCGTCATTCTGGTCAAGCTCGCGGACCGGCTGCACAACATGCGCACGCTGGGCGCGGTGCCGCCGGAGAAGCGCCGGCGCGTGGCGCGCGAGACGCTCGATATTTACGCGCCGATCGCGCATCGGCTCGGCCTCAATAACACCTATCGCGAACTGCAGGATCTGAGCTTCGCGAACTTCAACCCGAACCGCTACGCCACGCTCGAAAAAGCGGTCAAGGCGGCGCGCGGCAACCGGCGTGAAGTCGTCGGCAAGATTCTCGAAGCGGTGCAACGCACGATCGCGGACGCGAAAATCAGCGCGGAAGTGACCGGCCGCGAAAAGACCATCTACAGCATCTACAAGAAGATGCGCGACAAGCAGTTGTCGTTCTCGCAAGTGCTGGATGTATATGGCTTTCGGGTCGTCGTGGAAAGCGCGCTGGAGTGCTATACGTGCATCGGCGCGCTGCACGCGCTCTACAAGCCCGTGCCGGGCAAGTTCAAGGATTACATCGCGATTCCGAAGGTGAACGGCTACCAGTCGTTGCACACCACGCTCGTCGGGCCGTTCGGCGCGCCGATCGAGTTCCAGATTCGCACGCGCAAGATGCACGAAATCGCCGAGGCCGGCGTCGCGGCGCACTGGCTGTACAAGAACGGCGGGGCAGATCTGAACGACGTGCAAAAGCGCGCGCATCAGTGGCTCAAGTCGCTGCTCGACATTCAGAGCGAAGCGGGCGATTCCAGCGAATTCCTCGAACACGTCAAGATCGACCTCTTCCCGGACGCGGTCTATGTGTTCACGCCAAAGTCCAAGATCATGCCGCTGCCGCGCGGCGCGACGGCGCTCGACTTCGCGTATTCCATCCACAGCGACCTCGGCAATCAGTGCGTCGCGGTCAAGATCAACAACGAACTGCTGCCGCTGCGCACGGAGTTGAAGAGCGGCGATATCGTCGAAGTGATCACCGCGCCGTATTCCAAGCCGAATCCCGCGTGGCTCGGCTTCGTGCGTACCGGCAAGGCGCGCTCGGCCATCCGTCACTATCTGAAGACGATGCGCCTGAACGAATCCGTGCAGCTCGGCGAGCGGCTCGTCGATCAAAGTCTGAAGGGCTACGGCCTTGCGCTGTCGGACGTGACGCCGGAAGTGTGGGACAAGCTCGTGCTGTGGACCGGCAACAAGACGCGTCAGGAAATCTTCGCGGACATCGGTCTCGGCCGGCGCGTGGCGGCGGTCATGGCCAAGCGCATCGAAGTGTTGATGAACGGCCGCGACGACGACGACCATTCGCCGCGCGAGCACACGAATACCAACACCGCGCCGCCGGTGGTCATCACGGGCACCGAGGGCATGTCGGTGCAGCTCTCGGCGTGCTGCCGCCCGATTCCCGGCGACGACATCATGGGCTATATCGGCATCGGGCTCGGCATGGCGATTCACACGACCGAATGCCGCGTCGCGCAGCGCATCCACCGCCGCGATCCGGGGCGCTGGATCGACGTCGCGTGGGCGCCGCAGCCGGGGCGTCTGTTCGATGTCGCCGTGAAGGTGCTCGTGAAGAACACGAAGGGCGTGTTCGCGCGCGTGGCGGCGGATATCACGTCGGCGGACGCGAACATCGTTCACATCGCGATGGATGAGGACGTCTCCCAGGAAGCGAAGCTGCTGCGCTTCGTGATTCAGGTGAGCGACCGCATCCACCTCGCGAACGTGATGCGTCGCGTGCGTACGAATCTCGACGTAATGCGTATCGCGCGCGAGCGTCCGAGCGACGAGCCGCATCATCGCAATCAGGACGGCGGCATGCGTATCGACCGGGAACGCGCCGACTACTGATCCGGCGCGGGAACGCGGCGTGCATGCCGGTTGTCGGTTGACCGAAAGCATGGAGAGCGCCGTTATGAATACATCCGACCTCGAAGGCCCCACGCTCGATTACTGGGTGGCGCGCGGCCTTCACGACTTCATCAGAGAAATTCACTTCACCGACAGCGGCGAGACGCTCTCGATCCGCGGCAACGACCGCGGCAAGGCGTGGGACGGGCGTTTTTTGCCGTCGACGTCGTGGGAAGCAGCGTCCGTCGTGCTGGAGCGTGCCTGCCGGCTGGAAATGAGCGACGTCGGGCGCGGCGAAGTGGAATGCACGGCGACGTTCGGCAAGGACGGCGAGCCGGTGCACGCGCGAGGGCCGTCGCTACGCATCGCGCTGCTGCGCGCGTTCGTGCGGCATGCGTTCGGCGAGTGCGTCGAGGATGTCTACTTGCGGCATCCGCAGACCTTGCTCGGCACGCGCGCGGAAGCGATCAGCGAGCCGACGGCGTTTGCATCGGCGGAGGACGTGCCCGCGCCCAACGCGCGCATCGGCGATATTAAATCGCCGCCACGCCCCTGACGACAAGCGCCACGACAAGCCCGGCCAAAACAAAAAGGGCCTTCCGGATGGAAGGCCCTTCGAAGGTGGCGCGGCTGGCAGGATTCGAACCCACGACCCCTTGGTTCGTAGCCAAGTACTCTATCCAACTGAGCTACAGCCGCACGCAAAACGGTACAACAACGATACTGCCAGGTGACTTCAACGCGCTTTTGGTTAAGCGCCTGGTGCTCCGCTTCGAGGCAGAACACCGAAATAAGTGGCGCGGCTGGCAGGATTCGAACCCACGACCCCTTGGTTCGTAGCCAAGTACTCTATCCAACTGAGCTACAGCCGCACGCAGAAGCGGAATTATAGCCAAGCCTGTTTGAAAAAGGAAGAGCCGTTGACCGAAAAATGGCTGCGGCTGGCGCGCGTCATGGTAACTTGACAACTAGAAACGTCTAACACGCGCGACGAGCGTCATTCGCGGAATCTGGAATCGGTTTGCACCATGAACAAGGCATTTGTCAAAGAATCGGACGAGAGCGACGACGATCTCGAACTCGCGCACCCCGACGTACCTGCGGGCGCCAAGAATTACATCACGCCTGCGGGCCATCAGCGGTTGCGTGACGAACTCCTGCAACTGCTCGACAACGAGCGCCCGGAAGTGGTCAAGCTCGTGTCGTGGGCGGCGTCGAATGGCGACCGCTCGGAGAATGGCGACTACATCTACGGGAAGCGGCGCCTGCGAGAGATCGACCGGCGCATTCGCTTCCTGACGAAGCGGCTCGATCTCGCCGAAGTGGTCGATGCGCGCAAGCAGGAGAACGTCGACCAAGTGTTTTTCGGCGCGACGGTGGACTACGCCGGCGACGACGGCATCGTGCATACGGTCACCATCGTCGGCGTCGACGAGGTGGACCTGGACCGCGGGCACGTGAGCTGGGTCTCGCCGGTCGCGCGGGCGCTGCTGAAGGCGAGAATCGGCGATACCGTGCCGCTCCATACGCCGGCGGGCGTGCAGCAAATCGATATTCTCGACGTGCGGTATCCGCGCTGAAGGGCGCGTCGCGCTGGCCGATAGACGAAAAAAAGCCGCTCCGAAGAGCGGCTTTTTGACAAGCAGAACTGCCGTTGCGGCTTAGAAGCGGTGACGAACGCCAACCGTTGCCGAAACCTGGTTCTCCGTCGACGACAGGCCAACGCCGTTGATCGTCGCGCCGATGTTCAGGCCGCCCGTGCTGGTCACGTGCTGGTACTCGCCCTGCAGGTAGACGTCGGTACGCTTCGACAGCGCGTATGCCGTTTGCAAGTCGAACTGGTGGAACTTCGGCTTTTCGCCGCCGATGTGGCTGTCCGTGAACGTGTAGTTGCCCGCGATCGACAGAGCCGGCGTCAGGTTGTAGCGGCCGTTCACTTCGTAGTTCTGGAAGCGCGCGCTGTTGCCCAGGCCGACAGCGCCCAGACCTTGCGTGCCGACGTTCGTCAGACCGACGCCGTTGTCGAACATCGTCTGCGTGAACACGAACCCAACCGTCGCCGGGCCGAACGCATAGTTCAAGCCGCCGCCGAAGATACGCTGACGGCCCGACGCGAACGGCGTCTGGTCAGCCGTGATCGCGCCAGCCGTCTGAACGCCCGTGAGTGCGTTGACCGTGCCGGCGTTGTTCGCCTGGAAGTACGCGCCAGCGACGTTCAACGGACCGTAGTTATACGACACGCCTGCGCTGTACGCGCGGTTGTTGGCGAAACCGCCAGCCTGGTTCGAGAAGCCGTACATCGCGCCGAACTTGAAGCCAGCGTAGTTCGCGCTTGTGTACTTGACCGAGTTGTCGACGCGGAACGTGTTGTCGAGGTTGTCGTTATCGAACGGGTGGGCGAACTGCGTGCCGCCGTACTGCGTGCCCGTCAGAGCGAGAGGCCCGAGGAAGTCGACCACGGAGTCATATTGACGGCCGAGGGTAACGGCGCCGAACTGGTTGCTCGACAGACCGACGAACGCCTGACGGCCGAACTCGCGACCACCTTGGCTGTTCGTGCCGTTCATGATGTTGAAGCCGTTTTCCAAGGTGAAGATTGCCTTCAGGCCGCCACCCAGGTCTTCCGAACCACGCAGGCCCCAACGGCTGCCGTTGACCGAGCCGCTCGTCGCCTTCCAGTTGCTGTGGCCTTGGCCGCCGCTGCCCGGAACGATGTTGTTGTTCGTGTAGGTGATGCCCGCATCGATCAGGCCGTACAGCGTGACGCTGCTTTGCGCGTGAGCTGCGGTAGCGAAGACGCCCGTGAGGGCTGCGACCATGAGAGTCTTTTTCATCTTTGTAACTCCGAGAGCTGATTGGGCCTAAGGAACCCAGGCTTTGAGGAAACCCCGCTGCGACCGGCTGCGAGAGGCGCGATCGGACGAGCAACGTATCGCAGACAGCGACACATTTGTTTCCGGACCAGACGAAGTGTAAAGACGGTGTTACAGGAGGGACGTTCCAGTTTCCGCAATAAATCATTCTCCGATCAGCAATGATCGGCGGGGAGCCCTTTTTCTTTTTGTTTTCAGAGGTTTATGCGGGAATAAAATGGTGAGTGGATAAGTGTCAACACGACTGCGTTGCGCATGTGCGACAGGATTTGGGCGAACGCGCAATGAGAAAAGTCTAGAAAATCGATTGTTGAGAAATCGGCAAGAGAAGATTGCGCGCAGTAAAGGTAATAGTTGCGAAGGCCATCGCTATACTGTCATTTCTGCTTTTCGAAGCAGACTTTTTCGTTGACGGAAAAGATCTCCAAACTTTGTCAGCGCGGCCTTCCGGTCGCGCTTTTTTTTGTCGGTCGGATGCTGCGGTCAGGGCGTGGGGAGCTCGGCGGCTTCTTGCGGCTTCGCTACCACGTCGTTGTCGAGCGGCGTCGCCCAGTCTTCGACGACGTAGCGGCGGGCATCCATCGGCGATGACAACAAGTTCTGCCAGTGATCGCCATGCCATGAAGGCTCGAATGCAAGAGGCGATACCGACGACGCGTCCGCTTCAATCGACGAACTGGCGAACGATTTTAGCCATTGCGCAAGACGCATTAAGTGATTCATCGATAGCCCTCCGACTCTTTGCATTACAGTCTGATTCGATCATGCGCTCGCATAGAGAATCGGGTAAGTCGAGTTAACACTTACGGCTTCGTGGCGCGATTTACATTGCTGACGACGGTTGTATTTTCGAATGTGAAGAATCGGTATTAAGTCCGAGACGGAGCGAGAAGCAGTCGCGAATCTTGCTGCCTGACCGCAGATTAATTCGAAAGGGCAAACGAACGGAAACCGCGTTAATTTTATACGCCGGTTAATACCCGAATTGAACATGAAATAATTCAGCGCCGGTCCCGCGCGGGGCCGAGGGGGTCCGCTCCGAGGCCCTGCTGCCTGCCATGCATGCGGCCATGCCCTAACACAACAAATGTCCGAGCAGTAAAGGAGTCGCGGTCTTGTGAGTCGGGGTTTGTCCGAGATTGCAAACGCGAGAACGTGAGCTAAATAAAGCGCGCGAAGCATAAGTCTGCGTCGCGGCGGCTTCATAATATCGCGGTAAATCGGTGAAAATACTTACGGCCGACGCCCTCAAGTTGATCAATGAATTGCCGATACACGCGCGTTCGGCGTTGCCGCGTTTTCAAGTACGCGTGCGTTAGAATGGGCAATTCGCAACCATATTGCACGGCCTGAATCCGCCGCACCGCTCCTCCACGATGCACCTTCATCCGCCTCCCGACTTCGCGTTACCCTCTGAACCGCTGGTTTTCGTCGACCTCGAAACGACAGGCGGTACGTTCGGCGTCGATCGCATCACCGAGATCGGAATCGTGGAGGCTGGGCCGCACGGCGTGTCGCAGTGGACGTCGCTCGTCAATCCGGAGCGGCCGATTCCCGCGTTCGTTCAGCAGTTGACCGGCATCGACGACGCGATGGTCCGCCATGCGCCCACCTTCGCCGAACTCGCGGCCGGCTTGCTCGACCGGATGCACGGGCGGCTGTTCGTCGCGCACAACGCGCACTTCGACCACAGCTTTCTGAAAGGCGAGTTCAAGCGAATCGGCATGCGCTTCGTGCCGGACGTGTTATGCACGGTTCAGCTTTCGCGAGCCGTTTATCCGGCCGAAACGCGGCATGGCCTCGATGCTCTCGTCGAGCGTCACGCGCTCGTGCCCACGGCACGCCATCGCGCGCTCGCGGATGCCGATCTCCTGTGGCAGTTCTGGCAGCATCTGCATCGGGCGCACGCGCCGGAATTGCTCAGCGCGCACGTGGAACGCGTGACGCGCCGGTTCCGGCTCGCGGCGCAGATTGACGAGGACACCATTGAGCGCATTCCGGCGGGCTGCGGCGTGTATGTGTTTTTCGGCGACGACGACGCACCGATCCATGTAGGCCGGAGCGTGCGGCTGCGACAGCGCGTGCGCTCGCATCTGACAGGACCGCGCCGCTCGGCGAAGGACTTGCGCTTGGCCGCGCTCGTGCGGCGCGTCGAATGGCGGGCGACAGGCGGCGAAATCGGCGCGATGCTTGCCGAAGCGCAGATGATCGCGACGCTTCGTCCGTCGCTCAATCGCGCGCCGAAGTCGCGCGCGGGCGATGCGCGCAGCATGCCGTGGCCGCACGCGGGCGCCATCGCGATCGAGGAGCGCGATGCGGCGACCGGTCAGCGCGCCTGGCATGTGATCGACAACTGGCAGTATTTCGGCACCGCCGAGACGCTGCCGCAAGCGCGAGAGCTCCGCGCGAATAGCCAACCCGCGTCGTTCGATCTCGCGATCTACCGCATCCTCGGCGAGCGCCTGGCGCGCGGCCTCGCGTTCACGGCGCTGCGGCAGGACGCGTTCGCCACCGCAACCTCCTAGCGTCAGCCAACCGCGCCGACGCCCCCGCCCGCGCAGACATGCGACAGCGCATGAGAAAGCGGCGCGTTCATCGACGAATCATAGCGCGTGACATGCTTCCAGCGCGCGACGCTTTCCGCGAGGCGCAGCGGGCAGTCGTCGGCGTGACGCATCGGCTCGACGCGCGAAAGCGCGCCCAGAAGCGCGCCGGTCAGGCGATCCAGCTTCGGGCGCGTGTCATTGGCGAGATCGGGCGGCGAACTTTCGGGCGCGGCCTTCAATGCGCGCCAGTTCGCGAACAACGCGTTCTGCACGTCCTTGCTCGCATCGATCTGATCGCGAAAAAACTGTTGCGCGAATTCCGGATCGAGGTCTGCAGCGCGCGCTCTTTCGTCGACTTGCTTGAGCAACGCGGCTTCGCGCGGCGCGTCGGTGATCGGCTCGTGGCGCGCCCATTTCCAACGTGCGACCGGTTCGGCCAGCGCGAGGCGTTGCGAAACCAGCGCGACGAGGTTGGTGAAGGCAGTGTCATCGCCGTCTGCGTGCGCGGGCGCGCCGGCCGCGAGCAGCAGCGCCAAGGCGATAGTCAGGTGCGAGAGAGAAGAGAGGGGCGATCGATGGCGCATCGTCTGGGCGGCTCGCGCAAAAGCGCCAGCATAGCGCAGGCGCGATAGAGGGCGGGCTGAGAATCGGACGAACAGACAAACGGAGCGAGGCGTGCGCCCGCTGCCGTTCAGAAGAAGAGGGCGTGAAGCATCCTGGCGTCTGCCATATGCGGACGGCGAAGTCCGGGCGCGCCGCGCGCACCGGGCGTCGTGTTCACGACGGCGGCGTGATGGCTCAGTGCGGCCGCCTACTTGACCGAAGCCAGCTTGCGCTGCTCGTCGAAGAACGCGCGCACGTGCTCCGGCAGTTCGGTCGCGAGAAACTCGACCGCTACCGGCTCCGGGTCCGGACAATGCACCTTGTCGGGCGTCGGGATTTTCGTCGGTTTGGCGTCCATGATTCTCTCCTTGGTGTCATCTACATTCGATTGCTGGCGATTGCGCCTGCCGCGTTTCTTGCAGGCGGCGCAAAGACCGATAACGTGTTCCTTGTATATGCGTTATCGGATCGGCGTTGCTTCAGCTTGAACGGCAAACGCGGGCTTTCAATCCCGCGAATGATCGTTCGTGCGGCGGTCGGTAAATTCCGCTGTCGGCTGATTTCATCCACTTTAGTTTTAGCAAAAACTACGCAGCGGACCAAGCTGCCAACCTAGTGGAAAGCCCCGTCCTGCCAGGGGCGCGCGGGCGCACGGCGCCGCTCCTCGCTCGCTGAACTTTAGCCTTTCCTCTATGGATATAACGATACCGGGAAACCATCGTTGACGCTGCATGGTGCGGAGCGGAAAATGGTTCGTTGTGGTACGAAACCGCACATAAGGCGCGAATTAGCGAAGCCGGTTGTCCGAATGCGAAACGCTTTTGCGTAATCGCGCCGCGCAACGCAAAAGAGCGCACACGGAAAGCGCAGTGAATGCGCGATGCACAAAAGCGCACTCGCGGCGAGAGGGCGATCTGGAGACAGGCGTTCCGGAAGACCAATAGCAAAACCCCGCGTCATTTGCATGAACGCGGGGTTTTGATTGCTGCTGAATCTTGTGGTGCCGGAAAGAGGAATCGAACCCCCGACCTTCGCATTACGAATGCGCTGCTCTACCGTCTGAGCTATTCCGGCATCAGAGAAACAAGATTATAGCGAGCTCATTCTCGATTTGGCAATACCCTGAATCAAACTTTCTTTTCGAGATGGTAGCGGGTCACGCGATCCACTTCGTTCTTCGAGCCGAGGAACACCGGCACGCGCTCGTGCAGGCTCGTCGGGACGATATCGAGAATGCGCCGCTCGCCGTTCGTCGCGGCGCCGCCCGCCTGTTCGACGATAAACGCCATCGGGTTCGCCTCGTACATGAGGCGCAGCTTGCCGGGACGATCCGGCGTGCGCTTGTCGGCGGGGTACATGAAGATGCCGCCGCGAGTCAGGATGCGATGCACATCCGCGACCATCGACGCAATCCAGCGCATGTTGAAGTCTTCCTTGCGCGGGCCGTCCTTGCCCTCGTTCAGCTCGTTGACGTAACGCTGCACCGGCTCGTACCAGTGGCGGCTGTTCGATGCGTTGATCGCGTATTCGCGCGTTTCGGTCGGCACCTGCATGTCGCGCTGAGTCAGCACCCACGAGCCAAGCTCGCGGTCGAGCGTGAAGCAGTTGACGCCGTGGCCCACGGTGAGCACGAGCACGGTCTGCGGCCCGTACACGGCATACCCCGCAGCCACCTGAGCGGTTCCCGGCTGCATGAACGCCGCTTCCGACGGCTCGGCGCCGTCCGGGCAGCGCAGCACCGAAAAGATCGTGCCGATCGACACGTTGACGTCGATATTGGACGAGCCGTCGAGCGGGTCGAACGTCAGCAGATAGTTGCCCTTCGGATAGCGGTTCGGAATCGGGAAAATCTTTTCCATTTCTTCCGATGCCATCGCGGCCAGATTGCCGCCCCATTCGTTGGCTTCGAGCAGAATTTCATTCGAGAGCACGTCGAGCTTCTTCTGCACTTCACCCTGAACGTTTTCGCTGCCGGCGGAGCCGAGCGCATCGCCGAGCGCGCCTTTGCTCACCTGATAGCCGATTTGCTTGCAGGCACGCGCGACGACTTCGATCAGAAGACGCAAGTCGGCCGGCAGGTTCTGGTGTTCGCGCTGCTGCTCGATGAGGTACTTGGTGAGCGTGGTGCGGCTTGAAATGGAGGACATACTGGGCTCCGGTGAGCGTTAGACGAATATTCACGATTCTAACCGCTCGATCCTGCTCGCCCATGTGACAGCACCGGCCGTCGCCGCCATAAACAAGAATGGCCGTCGCGCGAAACATCGCGCGACGGCCATCGGATGCAACGCCTGCCGCTGAACAGCGATTACGCCGCCAGCGCCTTTTCCACCACCTCACGCACGTCGCGCGACTTCGCCTTCGACGCGACTTCGTTCAGCGCCGCGTGCATCTTTTCGCGCAAGGCCGGGGTGAAGCGCCGCCACATCTCGAGGCCGCGCGCCAGCCGGGCGGCGACCTGCGGATTCAGCGCGTCGAGCGCGATGACCTGTTCGGCCCAGAATGCGTAGCCCGAGCCGTCGACAGCATGGAACTGCGCCGGATTGCCGCTACAGAAGCTGAAAATGAGCGAGCGCGCGCGGTTCGGGTTCTTGAGCGTGAACGCGGGATGCTGCATCAACTGGCGCACGACCTCGATCACCTTGCGCTGCTCGCCGCCGCGCTGCGTCGCCTGAAGCGCGAACCACTTGTCGACGACGAGCGCCTCCTTCTCGAAGCGGCGATAGAAGTCGGCCAGCGCGGCGTCCGCGACGCTCGCGTCCGCCCCTGCGGTCGCGCTCGCGAGCAGCAGCGCCGAAAGCGCGGCGGAGCGGTCGGTCATGTTGTTCGCGTCGTCATATTGCTTTTGCGCGAGACGCACGGCGTCGCTCGGATCGTCGAGCTGGCTGAGATAAGCGAGCGCGAGATTCTTGAGCGCGCGCTTGCCGGCGTCTTCCGGCGTCGGACGATATTCGCCCGGCGTGCGGTTCGCCTCGTAGACGGCGAGCCACTTGTCGCGCAACTGCGAGGCAAGCCGGCGGCTCAGGAACACGCGCGCCGCGTGGACGGCGGCGGGGTCCGACACGTTCATCTGCTCGGCGAGGTAGCTCTCCGACGGCAGCATCAGCGCGAGTTCGCGGAAGGCGGGCGTGAGCGAAGTGTCGTCGAGCACCTGCGCGAACGCCGCGATGACTTCGTTGCCGATGGAAAGCGTCTCGCCCTTCGCCGCGCGCCCGGCGAGGGCGAGAAGCTCGCGCGTGGCGAGGCGCTGGCCGGCTTCCCAGCGGTTGAACGGATCGCTGTCGTGCGCGAGCAGGAACGCGAGCTGTTCGTTCGTGTAGTCGAATTCGACGATCACCGGCGCGGAGAAATTGCGCAACAGCGACGGTAAGGGCGCTTCTTCGACATCGACGAAGGTGAACGACTGCTCGCGCTCGGTGAATTCGAGCACGCGCGTCGTGCCGCTCGGCTCTTTCTCGCCTTCGAGACGCAGCGGCAAATCCGCGCCGTTCGCGCCGATCAGACCGACCGAGAACGGAATCAAGAGCGGTCCCTTTTGCGTCGCGCGGGCGGCTTCGGAGGTCTCGCCGTAGCCTTGCGCGAGTGTCAGCGTGTACGTCTTCTTGGCGGCGTCGTACGACGCGCGGACGCTGACGCGCGGCGTGCCCGCCTGGCTGTACCAGCGTTCGTATTGCGCAAGATCGCGATGATTCGCGTCGGCCATCGCCTGACGGAAGTCGTCGCAGGTTACGGCCTGGCCGTCGTGGCGCTGGAAGTAGAGGTCCATGCCGCGCCGGAAGCCGTCGCGTCCGAAGAGCGTCTGATACATCCGCACGACTTCCGAGCCTTTCTCATAGACGGTCATCGTGTAGAAATTGTTGATCTCGACGTAGCTCTCCGGGCGCACGGGATGCGCCATCGGGCCGGCGTCCTCGGCGAACTGCATCTGCCGCAGCACGCGCACGTCTTCGATGCGCTTCGTCGCGCGCGCGGCGGCGCTCGCCGCGCCATCGGCGTCGCCGGCGGCCATGTCGGCCGAGAACTCCTGATCGCGGAACACGGTCAGCCCTTCCTTCAGGCTCAACTGGAACCAGTCGCGGCACGTCACGCGGTTGCCGGTCCAGTTGTGAAAATACTCGTGGCCGACCACCGCCTCGATATTCGAGAAATCCGTGTCCGTCGCCGTTTCCGGGTTGGCGAGCACGTACTTCGTGTTAAAGATATTGAGACCCTTGTTCTCCATCGCGCCCATGTTGAAGTCGCTCACCGCGACGATCATGAAGCGGTCCAGATCCAGTTCCAGCCCGAAGCGCCTTTCATCCCAGCGGATCGAGTGGATGAGCGAGTCCATCGCGTGACGCGTCTTGTCGAGATCGTGTTTCTCGACCCACACCTGCAACAGCTTTTCCTTGCCGGAGCCGCTCTTGATGCGCTCTTCCAGCGCCACGAGCTTGCCCGCGACGAGCGCGAACAGATAGCTCGGCTTCTTGAACGGGTCTTCCCACTTGGCGAAGTGGCGGCCATCGGGCAGATCGCCTTCGTCGATCAGATTGCCGTTCGACAGCAGCACCGGATACGCCGCTTTGTCGGCGCGCAGCGTGACGGTGTAGGTGGCCATCACGTCGGGACGGTCGAGGAAGTACGTGATGCGCCGGAACCCTTCCGCCTCGCATTGCGTGAAGAAGTTGCCGCTCGACACATAGAGTCCCGAGAGCGTCGTGTTCTGCTCCGGATTGCAGATGCTCTCGATGCTCAGTTCGAACGTGTCGCCGGGAAGGCCGCCGATCGACAGGCCGTTCGCGCTAGTCTGCACAACCGCGTGCGCGGCGCCGTTTATCGCGGCACGCACGAATTCGAGCTGCTCGCCGATCAGTTCCAGGCGCGGCGCATCGCCGGGCGCGTCGGGGTTGCGGCGCAGGCGCATGGTGTTCTTCACGACCGTGCGCGACGGCACGAGGTCGAACTCCAGCGCGACCGAATCGATCAGGAAAGCGGGCGGCGTATAGTCCTCGCGGCGGATCACAGCGGATGCGGTCGGTGCGGGCGTGTTGGACATGGCAAGATCTTCTCGGTGAGAGTGGCGGCCCGCGGCACGGCGTGCGGCACGAATGCGGGCTCGGCAGGTCGAACCATTGTACAAAACGCTAGGCGGTCGTGAATCGGGCGGCGGGGAGTATCGCGATGAACGGCCGCCGTTCCCCGCCGGGAAGCGCAGTCCACGAAACGAGGATGACCATGAATCTTTCGATACATCGGCTGATGCGCGCCCCCTGCCTGCTCGGCGCGCTGTGGCTCGCGGGCTGCACGACCTACGTGCAAACGCAGGTGACCGCGTTCTCCGACTGGACCGGCAGCGACAGCACGCGCACTTATGCCTTCGCGCGCCAGGACGAGCAGCAGAACAGCATCGAGCAGAGGACGTACGAAACGCTCGTCGCGAGCGAGCTGGCGAAATACGCGTTCAAACAGGCGCCGGAAGCAGGCGCGCGCTATCAGGTGGCGCTCGCGTACTCGGTGCGCGGCGACCTCGTGACCGTGCGACAGCCCGTCTATTACGATCCCTGGCCGATGTACGGCTACTACGGCCGTCCGTTCTGGGGTCCGTGGGGCGGCTTCGGCCCTTACGGGCCGTGGGGCCCGACGGGCTACGTGGACCAGAGCTACCCGGTCTATATCCACGCGCTGCAGATCCGCATGACCGACCGCTCGACGGGACGCGAGGTCTACAAGGTGACGGCGGTCAATTCGACCGACGACGCCTCGCTTTATCGCGCGATGCCGTATCTTGCCCGTAGCGCGCTCGCCGGCTTCCCGCTCGGCAATGGCACGGTGCGCACGGTGACGCTGCCGGTGGACAAGAACGGCGGCATCGGCAACGAGACGGCGGCATCGGTCGATACGAATCCGAACGGGGCCGCGCCCGCACCCAAAACGGTGGAATGACACGGCGCGGCAAACGCGCTCGCGGCACGCCGGAACGCGGCCGGACAGGGCATTGCGCCGCGCCGCGAACGCGCCGCAATATATGCAGCGGCGGTCAATAAGCGATATATTCGCGGTCATGACAAAACCGTGTCCGCCCCGTCCGAAAGCCGTTCCCGAGCCCGCCACATGGGACGCCCGGCTCGCCCGCCGCCTCGTCACGCCGCTCGTCGGCACGCCCGTCACGCCGAACCATCTGACGACCGTTCGCCTCGCCATCGGGCTTGGCGGCGCGTATTGCCTTTCGCTCGGCGACTTCTGGTTGTGCTCGCTCGGCGCGCTCCTGATCGCGCTGTCGAATTTCGTCGATCACACAGACGGCGAGC
Source organism: Burkholderia sp. 8Y (assembly GCF_902506145.1). Taxonomy (GTDB): domain Bacteria; phylum Pseudomonadota; class Gammaproteobacteria; order Burkholderiales; family Burkholderiaceae; genus Caballeronia. The sequence continues at coordinate 617,599 of NZ_LR733520.1, forward strand.
TTGCGCGCATCAGCGGTCAGTCAAGCAAGATCGGACACTTTTACGACCTTGCGTGCGACGCGCTCGTGACCGTGCTCCTATTCGCGGGCATCGGCGGATACGTCGCGGTGCATCATCCTTCGTTCGCGACGGCCGCGCAGTGGCTCGGCGGCGTGGCGGGCCTCGCGGTCGCGCTCATTTTCTTCCTGCGCATGCGTATCGAGTCGATGGTCGGCAAGTCCGGCACCAAGCAGGCTTCGATGGGCGGCTTCGAAACCGAGGACGTGCTGTATCTGCTGCCGCTCGTGACGGTGCTCAACGGCATGACGCCGTTTCTGGTCGCGGCGGCCATCGGCGCGCCGTTGTTCGCCGTGTACGTCGCGCTCGATTATCGGAGGGTGACGCGGCGCGTGCGCGCCGAAGCGACGGTACACGCAGCCACCCAGACGGCGCACGCTGCGCGCAAGGACGGCAACGATTTTCAGGCGGTGAGATGAGCGATACGGCAACCCCGGTCAACCAGCATCCTCGGCACGCGCAGGCGCACGCTGCGAGCCGCCCGTCACCGCGCGACATCGACGCGACGCTCAACGCGCGTCTCGCGTCGCTGCCCGCGTCCAGGCTGCACGCCGATTACGAGAAGCAGGGCTCCTTCCTCTATCTCGACGATTTCCTTCCGCGCGACTACACCGAGCGCCTGATTGCCGCCGTGCACGACGTGATGCCGGCCGTGAACCGCAACTACCTGCCGGGCCACAAGGCGGGCGGCAGCGTGAGCCGTCACACGCTCGACAAGTTGGCGCCCTTCATCGCGGACCTGTACCGCTCCGAGGCGCTCATCAAGTGGCTTGAGACGGTGAGCGGCGACAAGCTGCAACTCTCGCCCGAAGACGATCCGCACGCCTACGCGCTGTATTTCTACACGCGCCCCGGCGATCACATCGGCTGGCATTACGACACGTCCTACTACAACGGCCGGCGCTACACCATGCTGCTCGGCGTGATCGACGATTCGTCCTGCCGTCTCGACTACGAACTGCACACGCGCACGCCGAACGTGGCGCCGGAACCGGGTTCCGTGCAGTATCCGCCGGGCGCGCTGGTGTTTTTCGACGGCGACAAACTCAGGCATCGCGTCACGCCGCTCGGCGAAAACGAGATGCGCGTGTCGCTCACGTTCGAGTACGTGACCAACCCGGAAATGCGGCCGTTCCAGCGTTTCATCTCGAACATGAAGGACTCGATCGCGTACTTCGGGTTCAGGCAGGTCTTTCGCCGCAAAGGCGGCAAGAACGGACAGGCATGAGTCGCGCGGGCACGTTTCTGCTGTCGATCGGCGCGGTGTTGTTCATCGCGCTGCTCGGCTGGCAAGGCTTCGGCTCGGTGGCGTCGACGCTCGCCGCCGCAGGCTGGGGACTGCTCGCGGTGGCCGCGTTCCACTTCGCGCCGCTCGTGCTCGACGCCGGCGCGATCAGCGTGCTCTTCTCGCGCGACGAACGCGATGTCACGCTGCGCGACGCCCTGCTCGCGCGCTGGGTAGGCGAATCGGTCAATAGCCTGATGCCCGCCGGGCAGATCGGCGGGCCGATGCTGATGGTGCGCCATCTCTCGCAGCGCGGCATGCGCGCCCGCGACGCCGCCGCCGTCATCACCATCAGCACGACGATGCAAACCGTCGCGCAACTCATCTTCGCGCTAGTGGGCGTCGTCCTCTTGACGGGCTACGCGGCGGGCGGTTCGTCCACGGTCGTGTCGGTGGTCGTTCTCGCGGTCGTCGGCGTGATCGGCGCGATGATCTTCGGCTTCTACATCGCGCAGCGGCGCGGTCTCTTCGGCCGCGCGATGCGCTTCGCGTCCGGCATCGCCGCGCGTTTCTCGAAGAAGCGCGACTGGTCGTCGCTCGTCACGCGCGCCGAAGCCGTCGATACCGCCGTTCACGCGCTGTATCGCGAGCGCGGAAAGGTGGCGGGGAGCTTCGGCCTGAGCCTCTTGGGCTGGATCGTCGGCACGGGAGAAGTGTGGCTCGTGCTCGATCTGCTCGGGCATCCGGTCGGCTGGACCGAGGCGCTTTTGCTCGAAAGCCTCGGCCAGGCCATCCGCGGCGCGGCCTTCGCCATTCCGGGTTCGCTCGGCGTGCAGGAGGGCGGTTATCTGCTGCTCGCGCGCCTCGTCGGCCTGCCGCCGGAAACGGCGCTCGCGCTTTCGCTCGCCAAACGCGCCCGCGAGCTGCTGCTCGGCGTGCCGGGCATCGTCTATCTGCATTTCGTTGAAAAAGGCTGGCAGCGCCGTCGTCTTGCGCGCGTGCCGGATATCGACTGATTCACCCTCGAAGGGAACAATAAGCATGCGCGCAATCATTCTTGCGGCCGGGATGGGACTGCGTCTCGTTCAGCCGGAAGGCCAGCAAAGGCCGAAATGCCTGCTGCGCTTTGGCGACGCGTCGCTCCTCGAACGCCATCTTCATTATCTGAAGGGCGCGGGCGTCGATGAAATCGTCTTCGTCACCGGCTTCAAGCACGAACAGATCGAGGCGGAACTCGCGTCGATCGACTGGAAGCCGAAGACGGAAATCGTCGTGAACGACGAATTCACGCTCGGCAGCGTGCTGTCCGTGCACACCGCGCGCGAGGCGATGACGCGCGGCGGCGACGTGCTGCTGATGGACGCCGACGTCCTCTACGACGAGCGCATCATCGAACCGCTGGTCGCGGGCGGCACCGTGAACCGCCTCTTGATCGACCGCGACTTCGAAGCGGGCGACGAGCCGGTGAAGCTGTGCATCGAGAACGGCGTGCCGGTGGAGCTGCGCAAGCAGGTCGCGGCGGGCTTGAAGTACGACACCATCGGCGAATCGGTCGGCTTTTTCCGTTTCGACGAAAAGACGGCCACGCGTCTTGCCGATATCGTCGCGCATTACATCGAGACGGGCCGCGCGAAGATGCCGCATGAAGAAGCGGTGCGCGACCTGCTGCTGGAGAAAGCCCACGTGTTCGATATCGCCGATGTCACCGGCGCGCCGTGGATCGAAATCGACTTTCAGAACGACGTGACGCGCGCAGCCGGCGAAGTGCTGCCGCAACTGCAACCGCTGCGTCAGTTCGCCGGAGCAACAGGAGCACTACAACGATGAACGCACCCGGAACCATTCCCGTCGGCTATTCGCGCACCCTGCGTCTGCGCGAGATGCTGCAAAGCAACCGCCTCGAATTCCTGATGGAAGCGCACAACGGCATTTCCGCGCGCATTGCGCGGGAAGCGGGCTTCAAGGCGATCTGGGGCTCGGGCCTCTCCATCTCCGCGCAGTTCGGCGTGCGCGACAACAATGAAGCAAGCTGGACGCAGGTCGTCGATAACCTCGAATTCATGGCCGACGCGAGCGATCTTCCCATTCTGCTCGACGGCGACACGGGCTACGGCAACTTCAACAACGTTCGCCGGCTCGTGAAGAAGCTGGAGCAGCGCGGCATCGCGGGCGTGTGCATCGAGGACAAGCAGTTCCCGAAAACCAATAGCTTCATCAACGGTGAAGCGCAGCCGCTCGCCGACATGGACGAGTTCTGCGGCAAGATCAAGGCCGGCAAGGATTCGCAGAGCGATCCGAACTTCTCCATCGTCGCGCGCGTCGAGGCGCTGATCGCAGGCTGGGGCATGGACGAGGCGCTCAAGCGCGCCGAGGCGTATCGCCAGGCGGGCGCGGACGCCATCCTCATTCACAGCAAGCTCTCGAAGCCCGACGAAATCCTGACCTTCGCGCGCGAATGGGCGGGGCGCGGTCCGCTCGTGATCGTGCCGACCAAGTACTACAGCACGCCGACCGACGTGTTCCGTCAGGCGGGCATCAGCTGCGTGATCTGGGCGAACCATCTGATTCGCGGCTCGGTCTCGGCGATGCAGGCCATCGCGAAGGAAATCCACGACAGCGAAACGCTCGTGAACGTGGAAGACCGCATCGCGTCGGTGAACGAGATCTTCCGCCTGCAAGACGCCGACGAATACTCGGCCGCCGAGAACCTCTATCTGACGGCGGCCAACGAGAAGCGCAGCGCGGTCGTGCTGGCGGCAAGCCGCGGCGCGGGCCTCGAAGCCGTGACGGCGGATCGTCCGAAAGTGATGCTGCCGGTCGCGGGCAAGCCGCTTTTGCGCCATCTCGTCGAGGCGTTCAAGAAGGAAGGCATCAACGACATCACCGTGGTCGGCGGCTACCGCGCCGACGCGATCGATACCTCGGGCGTTCGCCTCGTCGTCAACGACAAGCACGCGTCGACGGGCGAGCTGGCATCCCTCGCGTGCGCCGCGAAGCACATCACCGGCGATACGGTGCTCTCCTACGGCGATTTGCTGTTCCGCAGCTATATCCTGCGCGATCTGGTCGAATCGCCGAGCGACTTCTGCGTCGTCGTCGATTCGTCGCAGACGCCGCAGCCGGGCGCGTCCGCGACCGACTTCGCTTACTGCTCGCAACCGGATGACCGCGCGCTCTTCGGCCAGAAAGTGTGGCTCGAAAGCGTGGTCGGCGCGGGACACGCCCTGACCGACGGCCGCGCGCCGCAGGGCCGCTGGATGGGTCTCATCAATGTGCGCGGCGGCGCGCGCGACCGCCTGCTGGCGGTCCTCGCGCAGCTTCAGACGCGTCCAGACTTCGATACGCTCGACATGGCGGCGCTCCTGAATGCGCTCGTCGCGGCGGGCGAAAAGATCGAAGTGCAATACGTGCACGGCCACTGGCGCGGCGTGAACGACCTCGACGACTTCCGCCGCGCGGGCGACTTCGCGCACGGACAAACGCCGATCGGCTCGGAAGGCATGGAGAACGCGCGTGATTGAGGCCGCCCAGTTCGTCGAAGCGGCGCGCGCACGCGGCTTCGACTGGTATGCGGGCGTGCCGTGCTCGTTTCTCACGCCGTTCATCAACTACGTGCTGCAGGACGAATCGCTGCATTACGTGTCGGCGGCGAACGAAGGCGATGCGGTCGCGCTGATCGCGGGCGTCGCGCTTGGGGCAGGAAACGGCGCCGGAAGCGGCGAGCGCAAACGTCGCGGCATCGCGATGATGCAGAACTCCGGGCTCGGCAACGCGGTGAGTCCGCTGACTTCGCTCACGTGGACGTTTCGCCTGCCGCAGCTTTTGATCGTGACGTGGCGCGGCCAGCCGGGCGTCGCCGACGAGCCGCAGCACGCGCTGATGGGCCCGGTCACGCCGCAGATGCTCGACACGATGGAGATTCCGTGGGAGCTTTTCCCGACGGAAGCGGACGCCATCGGTCCGGCGCTCGACCGCGCGACGGAATACATGGACCGCACCGGCCGTCCCTACGCGCTCGTGATGCAGAAGGGCAGCGTCGCGCCCTACGAGTTGAAGAAGACCGGTCTGTCGGGCGTTCGCGCTGTCGCAGAAAGGGCGCCGGTCGCGCGTTTCGAAGGCGAGCGCGTGACGCGCCACGACGCCCTCGAACGCGTGATCGCACGCACGCCGCAGGATTCGACCGTGGTGCTCGCATCGACCGGCTTCTGCGGCCGCGAACTCTACGCCATCGACGACCGCGAGAACCAGTTGTACCTCGTCGGCTCGATGGGCTGCGTGACGCCGATGGCGCTCGGGCTCGCGTTGTCGCGTCCTGATCTGACCGTCGTCGCGCTCGACGGCGACGGCGCCGCACTCATGCGCATGGGCGCGTTCTCGACGCTCGGCGCGTACGGCCCGTCCAACCTCGTTCATCTGTTGCTCGACAACGGCGCGCACGAATCGACTGGCGGACAGGCGACCGTCTCGCGCGGCGTCGATTTCGCGTCGATCGCGTCGGCGTGCGGCTACGCGATGGCGCTCGACGGCGAGGACATCGGCGTGATCGACCGCCTCTTCGACGCGCAAGCACCCGAAGGCGCACGCTTCGCGCGTCTGTCGATCCGCACCGGCACGCCCGCCGACCTGCCGCGCCCGAAGATCACGCCGGAAGACGTGCGCGCGCGCCTGCAACGACACATCGGAGAACGCTGATGCTGCTGCTCAATCCCGGTCCCGTCACGCTGACCGAACGCGTGCGCAACAGCCTGTTGCAGACCGACCTGTGCCACCGCGAGCCGGAGTTCTTCGACCTGCAGGACGAAGCGAGAACGCGGCTCGTCGCGGCGTACGAGCTCCATCCCGCGAAGTGGACGGCGGTGCTGATGACCGGCTCCGGCACGGCGGCGGTCGAAAGCATGATCGCGGGCCTCGTGCCGCAAGGCGGGCGGCTGCTCGTCGTGGAAAACGGCGTGTATGGCGACCGCATCGCGCAGATCGCGGCGCAGTACGGCATCGAGCACGAAGTCCTCAAGTACGAATGGATGCAGGCGCCGGACACCGATGCCATCGTCGCGATGATCGACGAGAAGGCGTTCTCGCATGTCGCGATTATCCATCACGAAACGACGACGGGCCGTCTGAATCCGCTCGACGCGCTCTCGCGGGCGTGCGCCGAGCGCGGCGTCGGCCTTTTGGTCGATGGCGTGAGCAGCTTCGGCGCGGAAGCGATCGACTTCGACGGCGGCGGCATCGTCGCCGTGGCGGCGACCGCGAACAAGTGCCTGCACGGCGTGCCGGGCGCGGCGTTCGTGATCGCGCGGCGCGACGCGCTGGAAAAGGCCGCGAGCCGCACGTACTACCTCGGCATCGCGCGGCTCGCGAAGTTGCAGGACGCGCGCAACACGCCGTTCACGCCGTCGGTGCATGCGTACTACGCGCTCGTCGAAGCGTTGCGCGAATTCGAGGACGAAGGCGGCTGGCGAGCGCGCCACGCGCGTTATGCGGCGCTCGCGGAGCAGGTGCGCGCGGGATTCGCGGCGCTCGGCATCGAGAGCGCGTTGCCGGCGGACGAGTCGTCGGTCGTGCTGCGCGCGTACCGGCTGCCGGCGGGCGTCAGCTATGAAACGCTGCACGACGCGCTGAAGGCCAGGGGCTTCGTGATCTACGCGGGGCAGGGCGGCTTGTCGAAGACGCTGTTCCGCATCTCGACGATGGGCGCGCTCGATGCCAGCGACATGGATCGGCTGGTTGCGTCCGTCGCGGAACTGCTTCGTTAAGCGTCTTTGCAGCCGCGTCAGGGGCCTTTGCAGAAGATCGCCGTGATGAAGGGCGCGACGTGGTGCACGTCCGCGTCGCTGCCCGCCGCGTGAACCTTCTCCTGCACGGCGTCGTCGCTGGCCCAGACGACCACGCCGTAAGCCGAATCCGCAATCGGCTCACCGTTGCCCTGTTTGAAGATCGGGTCGTCCTTCTGGTAGCCCACGACCGCGTACACCTTGAAGCCGTAGGCCGTCAGCACGGCGCCCTTGACCGCCCGAAACGCGTTGACTGAGTTCGGCTCGACGCGCATCGGCTTTTTCTCGATCAACCCGTCCTGCTGAAGCGGCGCGATGAAATCGTGCGCGGTCGAGCGGCAGTCGAGCTGCGCTTCGATTGCGCGAGCATGCGACGGCGCGCCCAGCATGGCGAGCGCGAGGGATGCGGCGAGGCGAAAGAGAAGCGCGGCGGCCTTCATGACGAATCTTCACGGTGACGGACGAAAGCTTGCACTTTAACGAGCGTGCAAGGATTGTGCTCGGATCACCAGGTTGAGTCGGCCTCGCGAAAAAAACGCCCTTCGTCGGAAGGGCGCTTCTTGAACGCTCACGCCGCGAGTTCCAGCGCCGCCGTTCTGCGCCGCTCGCGCGCGTGCACGCGCTTGCCGGCCGCGTAGGTTTCGAACACCGCGCGGTCATCGCCGAGCAAGGCGAACGCGAACAGCAGTTCTTCGAGCGACTCCACGCGCGCCGTGCGGCGGGCGAGCAGCGGCGTCGCCGACGGATCGAGCACGACGAAATCCGCTTCGCTGCCGGGCGCGAGCGTGCCGATCGTGTCGTCGAGTTCGAGGACTTGCGCGGCGCCCGTCGTCGCGAGCCAGAACATGCGCGTCGCGCTCAGGTGATGCCCCGTCAGACGCGCGACCTTGTGCGCTTCGTTCATCGTTTGCAGCATGGAAAACGACGTGCCGCCGCCGACGTCCGTCGCGAGCGCCACGGGCATCTTCGACGCGCCCGCTTTCTCGAGATCGAACAAACCGCTGCCGAGAAACAGGTTCGACGTCGGGCAATGCGACGCCACCGCGCCGGTTTCCGCCATGCGCTGCCGGTCGGTATCGTCGAGATAGATGCAGTGGCCGTACACCGCGCGCCGCCGCAACAGGCCGTAGTGGTCGTAGACGTCCAGATAGCTGCGGTGCCCCGGAAACAGGCTCTCGACCCACTTGATCTCGTCGGTATTCTCCGCGACGTGGGTCTGGATAAACACGTCGCGGTGCTGCTGCGCGAGCGCGCCGCAGGCTTCCAGTTGCGCTTCGGTCGATGTCGGCGCGAAGCGCGGCGTCAGCGCGTAATGCTGACGGCCGCGGCCGTGCCAGCGCGCGATGAGTTCCGCGCTGTCGTCGTAGCCGGACTGCGCCGTGTCGCGCAGAAACTCGGGGCAGTTGCGGTCCATCAGCACCTTGCCCGCCACCATGCGCAGATTGCGCGCCTCGCTTTCGGCGAAGAACGCATCCGCCGATTGCTTGTGCACCGTGCAGTAGACGAGCGCGGTCGTCGTGCCGCACGCGAGCAGTTCATCGAGGAAAAAGCTCGCCGTCTCGCGGGCGACGGCGGGATTCTCGAAGCCGCGCTCGGTGGGAAACGTGTACGTGTTGAGCCACGGCAGAAGACCCGGCGCGGGCGACGCGATCATGTCCGTCTGCGGGAAGTGGATATGCGAGTCGATGAAGCCCGGCACGATCAGCTTGTCGCGCATGGTGTGGACGGTTGCGTCCGCGCCGAGCGTGTCGCGCAGGGACGCATACGCGCCCGCCGCGGCCACTTTGCCGTCCTCGACGATCAGGAGGCCATCGGCTTCATACACCGCGCCGTCGGCGGCGAGCGCCGGGTCTTCCCGGAAGGTGAGCAGTTGGGCGCGGTAGGCGGTCTGAGTCATGGTGCAACGTCTCCGATTTCTGTGATGTCTACAACTGCGAAAGCAATACGAGCGAGAAGGCCGCGATGATCCACATCGCCGGCTTGATTTCCTTCGCGCGCCCGGTCGCGGACTTGAGCACGACGAACGCGAGAAAGCCATACGCGACGCCGTCGGTGATCGAGTAGGTCAGCGGAATCAGGATCATCGCGAGGAACGCGGGAATGGCCTCGTCGAAGCGATGCCATTCGATCTGCGTGATCGCTTCCATCATGAACACGCCGACGAGCACGAGCGCGGGCGCCGTGGCGATCGCCGGAACGAGCGACAGAAGCGGCGAGAGAAAGAGGAACGGCAGGAAGCACAGACCCGCCACCACGGCGACGAGCCCCGTGCGCCCGCCCGCCGAAATGCCCGCCGCCGATTCGATATACGCGTTCGCCGGACTTGTGCCGAGCGGCGCGGAAACGAGCGCGGAGAACGCGTCCACCATCATCGACTGGCGGATGTTGCGCGGGTTGCCGTTCTCGTCGAAGAGCTTGCCGGCTTCCGAAATTGCCATGAAGGTGGAGAGCGCGTCGAAGAACGACGTGAAGAGCATCACGAAGATGAACGGCCAGTAGACCACCTTCAGCGCGCCGGTCAGGTCCAGTTTCCCGATGCCCGAAAAGTCCGGCGCGGCGAAGAGGCCGTTCCAGTTGACGAGCGTTTTCGTGGCGATGGCGGCGGGCCAGTACGCGCTGCCGTCGCCCCACACGCGGCCGATGGGAATGGCGATGATCGTCGTGAACACGATGCCGAGCATCAGCGCGCCGGTGACTTTGCGCGCGACGAGAATCGTGGTCACGGCGAGGCCGATGAGAAACGTGATGACGACCGGATTGAGCGAGGCCGAATGCACGATCGTCACCGGATCGCCGACGACGAACTTCGCGTTCACGAGTCCGATCAGGCTGATGAACAAGCCGATGCCGCACGACACCGCGTGCCGCAGATTCGCGGGAATCGCATCCACGACGAGCTTGCGAGCGTTGAAGACGGCGAGCACCGTGAAGATCACGCCGGCCCAGAACACGCAGCCGAGCGCGGTTTGCCACGGCATCTTGCCGCCGTGGACCATCACGAAGGCGAAGAGCGCGTTCATGCCCATGCCGGGCGCGACGAGCACGGGATTGCGCGCGTAGAGGCCCATCGCGCAGCTGCCGAGAAAGCTGACGATGACGGTCGCCGTGAGCGCCGCCGGAAACGGCACGCCGGCCTGCGAGAGAATGCCCGGATTGACGACGATAATGTACATCGCCGTGAGAAAGGTCGTGATGCCAGCGACGATTTCCGTCTTCGTGCGCGAGCCCGCCGCGCGAATGCCGAAGAACCGTTCGAGGGTCGTGGTGTCGCGTTGAGTTGTTGCCGTGGTGTCCATCTTTATTGCGTTCAGTACGGTTAGTGCTTGGATTTATTGCTTCCAGTACGCGTCGAGGCGCGCGACCATCGCGGCGCGTTCCTCGTCGGTGACGAACGAGGCTTCCAGACTGTTCTTCAACAGCGTGTAGACCTCCTTGTCCGACAGCTTCAGCGCATCCACGATAGCGAAGTAATTCGCGTTGACGTAGCCGCCGAAGTAGGCGGGATCATCGGAATTGATCATCACCGCGACGCCCTGATCGAGCAGGTCTTTCAGCGTGTGCTTGGTCATGTCGTCGAACACGCAGAGCTTGATGTTCGAGAGCGGACACACGGTCAGCGCGACGCGCGAATCGGCGAGACGCGCGACGAGCGCCGCGTCCTCGATGCTGCGCACGCCGTGATCGACGCGATCCACCTTGAGCAGATCGAGCGCCTCGTAGACGTACGCGGGCGGACCTTCCTCGCCCGCATGCGCGACGAGCTTCAGCCCGCGTTCCCGCGCCTTCGCGAAGACGCGCGCGAATTTCGACGGCGGATGCCCGCGTTCCGACGAATCCAGCCCGACGCCGATCAGCCGGTGCGCGTACTGGTCGAAAAGCGGCAGCGCGCTTTCATACGTGGCGAGCGCGTCGTCTTCGGAAAGATGGCGCAGGAAGCACAGGATCAGCTTCGACGTGAGGCCGCGTTTTTCGCCTTCGGCGAGCGCGCTTTCGATGCCCGCGACGACCGTTTCAATGGCGACGCCGCGCTCCGTATGCGTTTGCGGATCGAAGAAGATTTCCGCGTGCGTGACGTGATCGGCGAGCGCGCGCTCGACGTAGGCCATCGTCATGTCGTGGAAGTCGGCTTCGGTGAGCAGGACGCTCGCGCCCGCGTAGTAGATGTCGAGAAACGATTGCAGGTCGGAGAACGCGTACGCGGCGCGCAGCGCGTCGATCGACTCGTACGCGAGCTTCACGCCGTTGCGTTCGGCCAGCGCGAAGATGAGCTCCGGCTCCAGCGAGCCTTCAATGTGAATGTGCAGTTCCGCCTTCGGTGCGCGCGCAATCTTGTCGGCGAGTGTGGGATTCATGGGCTTAGAGGTTCTTATGTCGATGCTAGGGGCTTCCGCTCGGGGTCAAGCGGTCTGTTGCGACGACGCGGAGAGCTCGGCACGCGCTTCCACCGCCTGCAGCAGCTGGGCGGCCGCTGCGACGGCGATCACTTCCGGCGCTTTATCGACGATGCCGTCGATGCCGATCGGACACACCATTCTCGCGATGCGCGCGGGGTCGATGCCGCGCGCCGCGAGCCGGTGTTCGAACTGCCGGCGCTTCGTGTGGGAGCCGATCATGCCGAAGAACGCGAAGTCGCCGCGCGCGAGAATGCGCTCGGCGAGCACGAGATCCACCGCATGGTTGTGCGTCATGACGATGAAATACGTGCCCGCCGGCGCGTGGTCGACGGCTTCGTCGGGTGCGTCGTTCGGCTCGATCGTCACGTTGTCCGGCACGAACTGCGCGGCCGGAAAAGCGGCGTCGCGCTCGTCGACCCATCGCACGTGACAGGGCAGCGTAGCGAGCACGCGCACGAGCGCGGCGCCCACGTGACCCGCCCCGAACAGGACGACCTGGAAGTCGCGCGGCGCGATGGTTTCGGTGAGCAGCGCGCCGCTCTCGTCGAAGCCCGCGCCGTCCCACAACAGGCAGTCGGCGGTGTCGGCGCCCGGCTCGGGATCGGACAGCATCACGGCGTCGGGCATCGGCGCGAACGAAACGCTGCGCACCGTCGACAGCCCGGCCGCCGTGCGTTTGGCGAGCGAAGTGACCCAGTTCAGGTCCGATACGTCGAGCCGCTCGAACGCGAGCACGACCGCGCCGCCGCAGCACTGGCCGAGGCTCGGGCCGAGCGCGAAACGCTCGAGCCGCCTCATGCGCGGGCTGCGCATGCCGTCCTTCAGCACTTGCCGGGCGGTTTCGATCGCCTTCCATTCGAGATGGCCGCCGCCGATGGTGTAGCGGGCGTCCTCGCGCGTGACGATCATCTTCGTGCCCGGCTCGCGCGGCGCGGAGCCTTCGACACGCGCGACCGTCACGAGCACGACGGCGTCGCCGTGCGCGAGCAGGTGTTGCAGGTCGTGCAGCCAAACTTGCATGGATGAGGCTCCGGGAGAGGATCGGGATTTGCGTCGTCGCAGGCGCTAGTTTACCGGGGCGGCGGCGTCGGCCTCCGCGCAGACAAAGGCGAGCGCGTCGAGAATCGCTTCGGGCGTGGCGGGCGCGCGCAGTTTGGGCGCGTCCGGCGCGTCGGGCGCAGCGCCCGCGATGGCCGCGCGAATGGCGAGCAGCACCGAGAACGCCAGCAACAGCGGCGGCTCGCCGACCGCTTTCGAGCGGAAGACGGTCGGCTCGGCGTTGTCGTTGCCCGCGCCGCGAAAGAGCGCGACGTTAAACGCGGCGGGCGTGTCGTTGACGGCGGGAATCTTGTACGTGGAAGGCGCGTGCGTCATCAGCCGCCCGTCGCGGTTCCACCACAGTTCCTCGGTCGTGAGCCAGCCCATGCCCTGTATGAAGCCGCCTTCCACCTGCCCGATATCGATGGCCGGATTGATCGAACGCCCCGCGTCGTGCAGCAGGTCCGCGCGCAGCGGCTTCCATTCGCCGGTCAGCGTATCGACGACGACTTCGGACACCGCCGCGCCATACGCGAAGTAGTAGAACGGATGGCCGGTCAGCGTCTTCGCGTCCCAGTGGACCTTGGGCGTCGCGTAGAAGCCGTCGGACCACAACTGCACGCGCGCCAGATACGCCGCCGCGACGAGTTGATCGAAGGGCATCTGCCCGCCGTTCGCCTCCACGACGCCGCCGTGAAAGCGCACGTCCGCGCTCGCGCCGCCGAGCTGCTTCGCGGCGAGTTCCGCGAGACGCTCGCGAATGGTCAACGCCGCCGCTTCCGCCGCCTTGCCGTTCAGATCGCTTCCGGTCGATGCCGCCGTCGCCGACGTATTCGCGACCTTCGATGTATCGGTGGCCGTCACCCGCACGCGCGCGAGTCCGATGCCGAGCACGCTCGCCACCACTTGCGCGACCTTCGTATTGAGCCCCTGGCCCATTTCGGTGCCGCCGTGATTGACGAGCACCGAGCCGTCCTTGTAGACGTGCACGAGCGCGCCGGCCTGATTCAGAAACGGCACGTTGAAGGAGATGCCGAACTTGACCGGCGTGAACGCGATGCCGCGCTTGAGCACATCGTTGGTCGCGTTGAACGCGGCGATCGCTTCGCGGCGTGCGTGGTAGCCGCTGGAGGCGATCAATTCGTCGGTGAGCGGCGCGAGCACGTTGTCCGCGACCGTCTGGCCGTACGGCGTCACGTTGCGCTCGTCGATGCCGTAATAGTTCGCGCGCCGCACGTCCAGCGGATCGCGCTTCAGCCGATGCGCGATTTCATCGAGCATCACTTCCATCACGAGCGCGCCTTGCGGGCCGCCGAAGCCGCGAAACGCCGTGTTCGACTGCGTGTTGGTCTTGCAGCAGAACGCGCGGATATCGACATCGCTTAAGTAATAGGCGTTGTCGAAGTGGCACACGGCGCGCGTCGCGACCGCGCCCGACAGGTCCGCCGAATAGCCCGCCCGCAGCGCGATCTCGACGCGCGCCCCGACGATGCGGCCGTCGTCGTCGAAGCCTGCTTCGTATTCGTAGACCGCGTCGTGGCGCTTGCCGGTAATCATGAAGTCGTCGTCGCGATCGGCGCGCAGCTTCACGGGGCGCTTGAGCACGTGCGCCGCGAGCGCCGCGACGCACGCGAAGACCGCCGATTGCGATTCCTTGCCGCCGAAGCCGCCGCCCATGCGCCGGCATTCGCAGACGACCGCGTGCGTCGGCCAGTCGAGCATGTGCGCGACGACCTGCTGCATCTCGCTCGGATGCTGCGTCGAGCTGTAGACGAGCATGCCGTCCGATTCCTTCGGCACCGCGTAGGCCACCTGGCCTTCGAGATAGAACTGCTCCTGCCCGCCGACCTCGAATTCCCCGGCGAGGCGATGCTTCGCGCCCGCGATGCGCGCGTCCGGATCGCCGCGTTTCAGATGCAGCGGCGGCAGCACGAACTGCTTGCGCGCCTTCGCTTCGCGCGGCGTGAGCACGGCTTCGAGCGGCTCGTAGCGCACGACATCGTCGCTTTTGGCGAGCGCGGCGGCGCGGCGCGCCAGATCGTGCGTCTCGGCGATGACCGCGAACACCGGCTGCCCGAGATACTGCACTTCGTCGGCGGCGAGGATCGGGTCGTCGTGCAGCACGGGGCCGCAGTTGTTTTCGCCGCGAATGTCAGCGGCGGTCAGCACCGCGATGACGCCGGGCGCGGCGCGCACGGTATCGAGATTCATCGAGACGATGCGTGCATGTGCATGGCGCGACAGCCCGAGCGCCGCGTGCAGCGTGCCGCGCAGCTCGCGGATGTCGTCGGTATAGACGGCTTCGCCGCTCACGTGCAGTGCCGCCGATTCGTGCGGCAGCGCGGCGCCGGCGGCATCGGCGGCATCGAGTGCAATCGGTTCGCTGGCCTTGTTCATGGCTGCTCCTCGGAGATCGACGCATGCGCCGCATACGCGAACGCGTTCACCTGGGCGAGCGCGAGCGGCGCGTCTGCGCGCGTCTCGAGATGGAAACGCCGCAGCAGGTTGCGCGCCACGTTCGCCCGGTACGCGCTCGACGCGCGCATGTCGGTGAGCGGCTGAAAGTCGGCGTCGAGCGCGTTCATGGCCGCGCGCACGGTGTCATCCGTCCATTCGGAGCCGATGAGAGCCGCTTCCGTGTGGCTCGCGCGCTTGGGCGTCGCCGCCATGCCGCCGAACGCAATGCGCGCGCTCGTCACGCGATGCGTGTCGTCCAGCCGGATCGCGAAGGCGGCGCAGACGGCGGAGATGTCCTGATCGTAACGCTTCGCGACCTTGTAGGTCCGGAACCGCAGGTCCGCGCCCGGGCGCGGCACGCGAATAGCCGCGACGAATTCGCCCGCTTCCAGCGCGGTCTTCTGATAAGCGAGATAGAAGGCGTCGAGCGGCATCGTGCGGGTCTGGCCGCCGTGTTGCAGCACGAGTTCCGCGTTCAGCGCGATGAGCGCGGGCATGGAATCGCCGATCGGCGAACCGTTCGCGATGTTGCCGCCAAGCGTGCCCGCGTTGCGGATCGGGCGCGACGCGAAACGCGTCCATAGTTCGGCGAATTCGGGGTAATCGGCGGTGAGCGCGGCGTACGCATCTTCCAGCGATGCCGCCGCGCCGATCGTCACCGTCTGCGCGTCGCGCTCGATGCGCTTCAGTTCCTCGACATTGCCGATGAACAGGATGTCGCCGAGATCGCGAAACTGCTTGGTGATCCACAGACCGATGTCCGTGCTGCCCGCGAGCAGCCGCGCGTTCGGGTTCGCTGCCCGCAGGCGCGCGAATTCGGCGCGCGTGACGGGCGCATGAAAGGCCGGCGTGCCGAAGGCTTCGCCGCGCGCGTCCGGTGCGCGGTACTCGAAAGTCTGCGCGCGGCGCAGGCGGCCAAGCGTCTCGCGGATCGCATCGCGGTCGAAAGCCGGCGGCGGATAGTCGAACATGCGCTCCGCGGCGTCGACGATTGGCCGATAGCCCGTGCAGCGGCACAGGTTGCCGGAAATGGCAGCGGCGATTTCATCGCGGGAAGGCGGCCCGGCAACGCGCGGATGCGCGTGATACAGCGCCCACAGCGACATGACGAAGCCCGGCGTGCAAAAGCCGCATTGCGAGCCGTGGCAATCGACGAGCGCCTGTTGCACCGGATGCAGCGCGCCGTCTGCGCCCCGCAGGTCTTCGACGGTGAAAAGCGCGCGTGAATCGAGCGTCGGCAGAAGCTGGATGCACGCGTTGACGGCTTTCAGCGCGAGTTCGCCGGCTGAATCGAGTTCGCCGACGACGACGGTGCAGGCGCCGCAGTCGCCTTCGGCGCAGCCTTCTTTCGTGCCGGTGCAGTCGTTCGCGCGCAGATGCTGAAGCACCGTGCGGGTGGCGGGCGCGTCGCCGATTTCGCGGACGGCGCCGTGGTGCAGGAAGCGGATGGTGTGCGTTGTCATGAGCCGGGCAGGGACATTGCGGACCAGGCGCGCGTTACGCGGTGTCCGCCTGCATCCCGAAAATCGGGCATGTTACGCGGACTGCGCGCACGTAGATCGCCATCCAGCCTCGACCATAGCACCGCAATATCCCAAAATTATTTTCGGGATCGTATTCAGATTATGCGGAAGCGGTAATGCGGGGAAGGGAAATGCGAGAGAAAGCTAACACGCGCGGGCCGTGAATGCCCGCGCCGAAGGCAGTTAAAGCGCCGCCGCGCGCGTTTTGCGCCGCGACCGAATGCTGAACGCGACCAGCAGGAAAATGATCGCGAAGGCGACCAGCGACCACTGCGGCAGCGAGAGCCCGAAAATGGGCGGATAAGCCGTTTCGCACAGCCCCGCGACCTTGAAGACCTGCGGCAGCCAGCGCGCGGGCGGCAGGCTGTCCACAACCGGCTGCAATGCGTCGAAGCCGCAACTGAAACCGGGATTCGCCTGAATGTAGACGTGCCGCACGGCGGTGGCGAGGCCGCCGAGCGCCGCGAGCGCGACGAGCGTCTCCAGCAGCGCGACGCCGCGCCAGCCGTTGAAGCCCGCGCCGAGAAACGCGAACACGGCGATCAGCACGAAGAAATAGCGTTGGATGATGCAGAGCGGACACGGGTCTTCGCCGTGGAAAAACTGCAGATAGAGCGCCCCGGCGACGAGCGCGAGACACACGAGACCCAGCAGCGTCAGCAGCCGCCGCTCGCGGCGCAGCGCGCGGTCGTCCTCGTGCATCGTGAAGTGATGTAGATGGTTGTTCATTATTTCGCAACGATTCGAGAAGGAAGCACCTGACCGGGCGGGCATCGCGCAGGAATTCTAGCGCGATCGCCCGGCGGGAAAAACAGCCGCGTTTTCTGGACGATGCGGCGCTTCAGCGCGTCGTCTCCAGCACGGCTTCGACCGCGCGGCCGATGGACAGCAGCGTGTCGTCGGCATTCGGCGCGCCCGCGAGCATCAGCCCGACCGGCGCCTCGCCGCGCCGATGACACGGCAGCGACAGCGCGCAGGCATCGAGAAAATTGAAGGTGGTCGGGTTGCGCAGCACGAGCGCGTTGGTGCGCGCGAAGTGATCGTCGTCGCTCTGAAGCTCGGCTAAGCGCGGCGGCAGCAGAGGCACCGTCGGGCAAAGAATCGCGTCGAAGCGTTGCCAGAGCGTCGTGCGCGCGGCGTCGATCATCGCGGCGCGGGCCTCGCACAGTTCGATGTAATCCGCCGCGCTCGCGGTTTCGGCGCGCATCAGACGCGCGAGCACACGCGGATCGTATTCGGCGGCGTGCTCGGCCATCAGCTTGCGATGCCACGCATACGCTTCGATCGACACCAGCCCGAAACGGTTGATTTCCGGCAGACGGTCGAGCGGCGCGAAGCGCACGTCCTCGACGAGCGCGCCCGCCGCCGCGAGATGATCGACCGCCGCCTGCACGGCTTGCGCGACGGGCGCTTCCACGCCGTCCGTCACGTAATTCGTGAGCACGCCGAGGCGCACGCCGTCGAGCGGGCGCGTGGCGGGCACGTCCGGCTCGCGCCCCGCGAAAATGCGGTCGACGAGCGCGCAACATGCGACCGTTGTGCCGATCGGCCCGAATGAATCGAGCGTCTTGGAAAGCGGCACGCCGCCTTGTTTCGGAATGCGGCTCGCGGTCGGCTTGAAGCCGGTGAGGCCGCAGAACGCAGCGGGAATGCGCAGCGACCCGCCCGTATCGGTGCCGAGCGCGACGGCGGCCATGCCGTCGGCCACCGACGCCGCCGCGCCCGACGACGATCCGCCTGCAATGCGCGCGTCGTCCGGCACACTCGCGCGGTACGGCGAGCGCGGCGTGCCGTAGTGCGGATTGAGGCCGAGGCCCGAAAACGCGAACTCGCTCATGTTCGTGCGCCCGACGATCACCGCGCCCGCGCGGCGCAGGCGCGCGACGGTGACGGCGTCGGCTCGGGCGGGGGCCGCATTCGCCAGCACGCGCGATCCGGCGCGCGTCACCTGGCCTTCGACATCGAACAGATCTTTCACCGACACCGGAATGCCGGCGAGCGGCGAGAGCACCGTGCCCGCGCGGCGCAGCGCGTCGTGGGCGTCGGCGGCGGCGCGGGCGTGTTCCGCATCGACCTGAAGGAAAACGGTCGCGCCTTGTCCGTTGGGATCGGCGATACGTTCCAGCGCGGTCTCGACGAGCGCGCGGCTCGTCGTGCGGCCGCACTTCAATTCGGCGGCGAGGAGGGCTAGCGGGGCGAACTGCGGCGAAGTGGTTGGCATGGCATCGAGCAGTGGCGTTGCCGGCGGCGGCGCAGGCGAAGCGTGCGGCGGGCTTCGTTCAACGCGTGCCGGCGGCGGTCCGATGCGGGCGGTAGCGCGGCGCATCGCGGTGAAGGGGCGGGCGGTCGTGGCGGACTGAAGCCGGACGCCCAGGGTGGCTGTCATTCTAAGCCAGCCCAGTAAGAAATACGCGGCCACCGCGTGGCCGCCGCGATGAATCGTGCGCTCAGATGGTCCGCGAGAAGCGCCGGAGGCCCGCCTGTCCCAGATAGCGGTCGAATACCGACGCGACGTTGCGCACGAGCATGCGTCCGGCGGGCAGCACGCGGATGGCCTCGGGCGTGATGTCGATCAGGCCGTCGCCGGCCATCGGCGCGAGGCGCGCGAGTTCAGCCGCGAAAGCGTCGGCGAAGTCGATGCCGTGCGCGCGCTCGATGTCGGCCACGCGCAGCACGCCGCCGCACATGAGCCGCATGATGATGTCGCGGCGCAGAAGATCGTCGGCGCTAAGGCGCACGCCGCGCTGAATCGCGAAGCGCCCCGCGTCGATGGCCGCCGCGTAGTCGGCCAGATCGCGTGCGTTCTGTGCGTAGACGTCGCCGAGCTTGCCGATCGACGACGCGCCGATGCCGATCAGATCGCAGTCCGCATGCGTGCTGTAGCCCTGGAAATTGCGCTGCAGCGTGCCCGCTTCGTGGGCGCGGGCGAGTTCGTCGCCGGGCAGCGCGAAATGATCCATGCCGATGTAGACGTAGCCTGCATCGCTCATTCGCTCGATCACACGCTCCAGAATGGCGAGGCGCACGGCGGGCGAGGGCAGCGCGGCTTCGTCGATCTGGCGCTGCATCTTGAAGAGCGCGGGCATGTGGGCATAGCCGAACACGGACACGCGGTCGGGCGCGAGCGCGATGATCGCGTCGAGCGTGCGCGTGAAGCTCTCGACGCTCTGATGCGGCAAGCCGTAGATCAGATCGACGCTCACCGACTTGAAGCCGTGTTCGCGCGCCGCACGCATCACGTCTTCGGTCATGGCGCGCGGCTGAATGCGGTTGACCGCCTGCTGCACGCGCTCGTCGAAATCCTGCACGCCGAGACTCAGCCGGTTGAAGCCGAGCTCGCGCAGCAACGCGACGGTTTGCGCGGACGCTTCGCGCGGATCGACTTCGATCGAATATTCGGCGCGCGCGTCGTCCACGAGGTTAAAGTGCGCAGCGGTGGCGGCCATGAGTTCGGCCATTTCCTCGTGCGAGAGGAAAGTGGGCGTGCCGCCGCCCCAGTGAAGCTGCGTGACGGGGCGGCGCGTATCGAAGCACGCGGCCTGCATCGCGAGTTCGCGTTTCATGCGATCAAGATATGGGCGGGCGTGCGTGCGGTTTTTCGTCGCGACCTTGTTGCAGCCGCAATAGAAGCAGACGGTGTCGCAGAACGGAATGTGAAAGTACAGCGACAGATCCGCCGATGCGCCGCCTCGGCTGGCGGCATCGAAGTAATGCGCGGGATCGAACGATTCCGTGAACTGGACGGCGGTGGGGTACGACGTGTAGCGCGGGCCGTGCGCGTCGTAGCGGGCGAGCAGGTCCGGGCGGAAGAGTGAGTCGGCGGGAGTCATGGGCAGCCTTTGGGTTGCGCCGATCTTACGTGTGCGCGTGCGTGCGCGCGTTGCGTGATAACGCCGCAGTCCCCTTCGGCTGGCATGGGACAATGGCGCATTAGCCGCTGTCTCGTCCGCTTTCGTCATGTCCATTCCGTCTTCGTCCCCTCATGCCTGCCGCGAAGGATGCGGCGCGTGCTGCATCGCGCCGTCCATCACGAGCCCGATTCCGGGCATGCCGCACGGCAAGCGCGCGGGCGAGCCGTGCGTCCAGCTTGACGAGAATCTGCGCTGCAAGATCTTCGGCGATCCGCGCCGGCCGGCGTGCTGCGGCGGCCTGCAGCCGTCCGCCGAGATGTGCGGAGAATCGCGCGACTACGCCGTTCGATGGCTGACCCGGCTCGAAATCGACACGCAACCGCAATGAAGTTCGTCTGTCCAAGCACCGTTACGACGTTCAGTAGAGGAGATTCCCGCATGTCACGACCCGCCGCGCCGCACAGGCGCCGGTTGCTGCTGGGCGCGCTCGCCGCGTTGCCGGCACTCGCGCTTGCCTCGACGGCGCACGCCGCGTCCATCTTTCCGTTTATTCCGGACCACTACACATTCTCGCAAAAGCAGGTACAGGAAGCCGTCGCGCGCAAGTTTCCGCTGGAACGCACGGCGCGGCAAATCTTCGATGTCCTGCTGAGCAATCCTGTCGTCGGCATGGCGGCGGACCGCAATCGCGTGACGGTGCGCGTGGATGCGCGGCTTTCCACGCCTTTCATGCCGAATCCGGTGAACGGCGCGTTCACGCTGTCGACGCAACTGGCCTACGATGCGCCGACCCACTCGGTCGTGCTCGTCTCGCCGACGGTTGACGATTCGCAACTGACCGGCGACGCTGCGCAGTACAACCAACAAATCGCCGCGGCTGGCGCGCTGCTCGCTGCTCAATTGCTCGACCGCTATCCGATCTACGCGTTCAAACCGGAAGAATTGCAGTTCGCGGGCGTGTCTTACGAACCCGGTACAATCACAGTCCTTACAAACGGCATACGCGTTCAGATCGTCGAGAAGTAAATGGAAATCTTCGCGCGCGGTGCTCCACACCCACAGCAAAAAAGCGAACAAGGGCTGACGGATGGACTGGATTCTGATGGTAAAGGCGCTCGTTTTGGGCGTCGTGGAAGGCTTGACGGAGTTTCTGCCGGTTTCGAGCACGGGACACCTGATCGTCGCGGGCAGTCTGCTCAATTTCACCGACGCGCAAGCGAAGACGTTCGACGTCGTCATCCAGTTCGGCGCGATTCTCGCCATTTGCTGGGAATTTCGCGCGAAGATCGGCTCGGTCGTGGGCGGTCTCGCGAGCCGTCCGGACGCGCGGCGTTTCACCATCAACGTCGTCATCGCGACGATTCCGGCCGTCGTGCTGGGCCTGCTGCTCGAAAAGAAGATCAAGTCGGTGCTGTTTTCGCCGGTGCCGGTGTCGGTGGCGCTGATCGTCGGCGGCATCGTGATTCTGTGGGCGGAGGCGCGTCAGCGCGATCGCGCCACGCCGCCGCGCGTGCATTCGGTCGATGATCTTTCCTATGCCGATGCGTTTAAGGTCGGTCTCGCGCAATGCCTCGCGCTGATTCCCGGCACATCGCGCTCGGGCGCGACGATCATCGGCGGGATGCTGTTCGGGCTGGAGCGCCGCGCGGCCACCGAGTTCTCGTTCTTCCTCGCCATCCCGATCATCTTCGGCGCGACGCTCTACGAAATGGCCAAGTATTGGCGCACGCTCACCGTGAACGACCTCGGGCTCTTCGCCGTCGGGCTCGTGTCCGCGTTCGTGAGCGCCTTCATCTGCGTGCGATGGCTGCTCCGTTACGTGGCCTCGCACGATTTCACGGCATTCGCGTGGTATCGCATCGGCTTCGGGCTGCTGATTCTGATCGTCGGTTATAGCGGCGGCCTGAGCTGGGCCGATTGATTCGACACCGCTGCCGCAAAAACGCAAACGCCACGGCTTGCCGTGGCGTTTCGCTATTCATCGCGCAATCACTTGCGGCGAAACAGCAGATCCCAGACGCCGTGTCCGAGCCGCAAGCCGCGACGCTCGAACTTCGTCACCGGCCGATACGCCGGACGCGGCGCGTAGCCGTCCGCCGTGTTTTCGAGCATCGGTTCGGCTGAAAGCACATCGAGCATCTGTTCCGCGTAGTTCTGCCAGTCGGTTGCGAGATGCAGATAGCCGCCCGGCTTCACGCGCGACCTTAAGAGCGACACGAATTTCGGCTGAATGAGCCGGCGCTTGTGGTGGCGCGCCTTGTGCCACGGATCGGGGAAATAAACGTGCACGCCGTCCAGACTCGCGGGCGCGATCATCTGTTCGAGCACTTCGACCGCGTCGTGCTGAAGAATGCGGATATTGCCGAGCTGCTGCTCACCGATCAGCTTCAGCAGCGCGCCGACGCCCGGTTCGTGCACTTCCACGCCGATGAAGTCGTCGTCGGGACGCGCCGCAGCGATCTCCGCCGTGGTTGCGCCCATGCCGAAGCCGATTTCGAGGATGCGCGGCGCCTGCCGGCCGAAGAGCGCGTCCCAGTCCGCGACGTGCGGCGCGTACGGCACGATAAAGCGCGGACCCAGTTCATCTATCGCGCGCTGCTGTCCCGGCGAAACGCGTCCCGCGCGCGTCACGAAGCTGCGGATACGGCGATGATGCAGCGGCTGCGACGCCTCGCTCTCGGAACGCTGACCTGCGGCAAGCGCGTCGTCGTCGTGGGAATCGTGGGATTGGTCGTTCATGGCGGGATCGGAAGGCAAAGAAGCGTCGCGCGAAAACTAAAAAGCCGCCTCGCAGGTTGGAAGGCGGCTTTCGCTTATCTGTTGCTCGTGAAACTGGAGCGGGCGATGGGAATCGACCGTACGCACTAGACAAACCCCAAGTAGCTGATTTTGGAAAAGAAAGAAGCAAGCAGGCGACGCCCACTCCACGCAATGCCTGTGAGAGACGATTGTAGCAGAAGCCGCCGGTCGGAATTAGACACCAGTGACAACGATTTCAATCATGCATTGGGCAGAATCCGATGAGTAAGCGATGGTGCAACCCGTTGATGTGAGGCCAATGAACCGCGCCGAGACGTCGCCGATGACCTGTACCGCGGTGGCCTCGTTGGGAAACGCGATCGGGAAGATTAACTTTGAAGTCTTACCCGGCAGCGAGGTCGCTGAAATTCGCTGCACGAATGTTCCGTTCGCATACAACGTGTAGTGCTCATTCTTCGAGATGATCTGATCGCGTTGTATTTGAGCCTTTTCCGCAGGCGTTAGCTCGCCAGCGAGCTTCCGTTTGCTCTGCCTGGCGAACGTCAATTCGGTCTCGCCATGCTTGATCGACTTCACCCGCGCCAGCATATCGAGAAGAGTTCTATAGAACAACAAAGCCAAAATCAAAATCAACGTCGGCCATGCAAGATGGCCAATCACTGCGGAAATGAAGTCTAGTGTTTCCTTGCGCAAGCTAGGTCCCCGTTGAACGTGTAGTCCGCAAACGATGGCCTCATCGTTCGCAGCAATCGTAATGCGCGCGCCCCGAAGCGTCATTGGCGTCATGGCCGATCGGGTCCGAATCGGGGACCGTCCAGCGGTAGAGCCCCTGCGCGTGCTCAAATACCTGTGCCCGATCGTTGAGAAGCCCGCCAGCAAGTGCGCCGGGCGAGAGACCGGTAGCGCCCGCCGCCTCCGAAACTTGAATCAGTCAGTCGCCAGTCAGTAGCGGGCTTTCATCTCTGAGTTTTTTCCGCGTCCATCGCCAGAAAGCGATTGCACGAGTGAAGTTGAATCCTGAACGCCGCCGCATTTTCGATTTCAAGGCTTCGCAGATCTGTCGAAGGTTGATTCTTTGTGCGACAAACGAACTCACCCGAGCGTTCTGGGACGACAAGACGCACTGCGGAGATGCCGCTAGGGCGGCGGTATTGAGGCACGATGTCCCGTCGCAGTGACCACCACTGTAGAAGCCTTGTGGAGACTCACACCATCAGGTCCGGCGTTGACGTGAAATTGACGACTTAGGAAGGTGTTGGAGCGGGCGATGGGAATCGAACCCACGTCAGTAGCTTGGGAAGCTACGGTAATGGCCATTATACGACGCCCGCGTGAGCCGACTATTGTAAGCGCAACGCGCGCCGCCGCGCAATCGTGGCGGGCGGCGCGGCCCGCGTCAGATGCCGAAGAGCGTCATGGAAACCGCGACGCGCGTCACGACCATCAGCAGCACCTGCACGATCACGAAGAGCAGGATCGGCGACAGGTCGATGCCGCCGAGGCGCGGCAGGATGCGGCGCAGCGGATCGAGAAACGGCGCGGTGATCTGAAACAAGAGCGGCATGGCCGGCGACTGCGGATTGAGCCACGAAAGCAGCGCCATCAGTATCGTCATCCAGATGATGAGGTTCAGCGCCCACTTCACGACCGTCAGCACCGCGACGAGCAGCAGCATCGGCAGCATGACCGTCGGATCGACGCCGGCGAGATAGACCATCAACGTCACATAGACGAGCGCCGCGATATAGGCGGCCAGAATGCTGGCCCAGTCGATCTTGCCGCCCGGCAAGATCTTGCGCAGCGGCAGCACGATAAAGTTGGTCGCCTGCATGACGGCATTCGACACCGGGTTGTACGGCGGCATGCGTACGACCTGCATCCACGCGCGCAGGAGCAGCGCCGCGCCGAACAGGGTAAAGACAGTATTGAGCAGAAAGCGGGCGATATCGCCGAACATCTCGGTCCTCTTGGAAAACGTGGCGGCGGAATGGCCGCGCCGGGGTCGGGAAAAGCGAAGGGAACGGGCGGTGACGCTAGCGGCCGCTGCCCGGCTGCCGGGACTGACGGTGCGGTGGCGCGGCGAACGCGCATGCTGCGTCGCGCGAGCCGTAATGAGTGACTTTGATCATTATTCGTTCTCTGGCCTGAATGTCATCTGTAGTCGTCGCGCCGAGACCGAGGCCGGCGAGCGCCAACTCCTTTCTCCTGGAGCGGATGGCGCCGAGCATTCCCCGCCCACCGTCAATGCCGGTGGGGCGCCGGACGTCACCTTAACATGGCTTCGGGGCGGCTTGGGCGCGTTGTCGAACAACCACGAGCGATTGTCGCCGCGGCTCAATGAAAGGCGGCTGCAAGCATAGCGCATGCTGAGACACATCGCCGAAAACCCTGATGTTGCCGACCTGCGACGCTTCCCGCGAGCGCGTTTCACGCAAAGATGGCAGGATAGGATCACAGAAAACGATTGAATCAGACGCCGCGACGAGTCTGTCGGCATTGCGCCGTTTAATTCGTGGCATGTTTTCTGCTCTAAGTGTGGTGCAACGCACGCGGCTTGCGTGTTTTGGTTCCTTTGCGAACATTGATGAACGAACCGGGCGCGAATACTAAAGACAAGAGTGATTAACGGAAACGCATTGCTGGCTTTTAACGGCTGCTTTCCTCGACGTTTTCAAAACGCTACGTTCGGAGGTCGCATGAGCATTTTCTCTTATCGAAAGCATCTGCGTTTCTTGAGCCAGGCCCAAAGGCGTCGCTGGTGGGATCAAAAGAAGCGATTGACGCCGCGTGTCGTCATAGGGGCGGCGTATGTTCCGCCTAATGTCACACGCGAATTCGCTTATGTGAAAGTAGGCTGAAGCCGCCCCGAAGGAGTCGTCATCTCATGCGAAGCCCCGCCGGACGGCGCGTCCGGCGGGGCTTTTGATTTCATTTGTAAAGATACGTTACTTCGCGCGTGCGTTCGTCGAGGACGCGCCGATAAGCAAGCGGCTCTGCCCCTTGCCGTCCGGCGCGTTCCACCGGCCATGCCGCAGCCAGTACGGGAATCGCCGAATCGTAACCTTGCAATTTGCAACAACTGGCCCGTGCGATCATGCGGCTTTTTCGCTAAATTCAGACTACGCAGCCGCGCGACCGGATTGGACCGGTCGGCCCGAAGCGGCGAGGAGAAACAAAGTGAAAAAGCTCGGTCATGTGTTGATCGGTGGCGCTCTCGGCCTGGGTGCCGTCGGCGCGGCGCAAGCTCATGTTTCGATCGGGGTTGGCATCGGAGTGCCGGCTTATCCGGTGTATCAGGCGCCGCCCGCGCCGGTTTATATCGCTCCGCCGCAGCCGGTTTATGTCGCGCCGCCTCCGCCTGTCGTCTATGCGCCGCCGCCGGCAGTCGTCGTGGGCGGATATGGCTATGGATACTATGGCCGTCCTTATTGGAGGCACGGGTATTATGGCCACCCGTATGGTCATGGCTACGGGTACGGTCGCGGCCACTGGCACTGACAATCGCTTTCCTCGCGATTTGACCGCACGGGGCCCGAAAGGGGCTCGTTTTTTTCGTGTCGATGAAACTGGCTATTCCGATTCGCTGCGGAACTGGCGAGAATGGCATTTTCCCTGATGCCCTTTCCATCCGATGCTTCCACTTCCTGCCCCGACTTTCGAAGACGTCGCCGATGCCGCCCGCCGCATAGAGGGTGTCGCGCATCGCACGCCGGTTCTCACGTCCCGCACGGCGGACGAAATTGCAGGCGCGTCGCTCTATTTCAAATGCGAGAACTTCCAGCGTATGGGCGCTTTCAAGTTTCGCGGCGCCTATAACGCGCTCTCGCATTTCGACGACACGCAGCGCGCCGCCGGCGTCATCACGTATTCGTCCGGCAATCACGCGCAGGCCATCGCGCTGTCGGCGAAGCTGGCCGGTATCCGCGCGACGATCATCATGCCGGAAGACGCACCGGCCGCGAAAATCGCAGCGACACGCGGCTATGGCGGCGAAGTCATCACGTATGACCGCTACACGCAGAATCGCGAGGAGATTGGCCGCGTGCTGGCCGAAGAGCGCGGCATGACGCTGATTCCGCCGTATGACCATCCGCACGTGATCGCGGGGCAGGGCACGGCGGCGAAGGAGTTGATCGAGGAAACCGGACCGCTCGACTATCTTTTCGTGTGTCTCGGCGGCGGCGGGCTGATCGCGGGCTCTGCGCTCGCGGCGGCGGCGCTTTCGCCGTCGTGCAAGGTGATCGGCGTCGAGCCGGAAGCGGGCAACGACGCGCAGCAGTCGCTCGCACGCGGCGAGATCGTGCATATCGAGGTGCCGCGCACCATCGCGGATGGCGCGGCGTCCACGCACGTCGGCGAATACAACTTCCCGGTCATTCAAAAGCACGTGGACCGCATCGTCACGGTGAGCGACGCGCAGCTCGTCGATACGCTGCGCTTCTTTGCCGAGCGCATGAAGATGGTCGTCGAGCCGACCGGCTGCCTCGCGGCGGCGGCGGTGCTTCAGAAGGTGGTGCCGGTCGAGGGCAAGCGCGTGGGCGTGATCGTGAGCGGCGGCAACGTCGACTTGGCGCGGCTCGCGCAGTTCATCGCGTGAAGCGGGCCGTCACGACACCGCGTGAACGATCAGATCGCGGTAGCCGTTGACGATCACGCTGTACGCGAAATAGGCGAAGAGCACGGCCGACATCACATGGCACGCGCGCAAGAGGCGCGTGCCGGCGCGCTTGCGGCCGTGGCTCGCGAGCGTGCAGACGAAGAGCGTCCAGCCGAGGCCGCCGCAAAAGAAGCCGAGCAGGAATACCGACGCGCTCATCGGGCCGGTCGCGCCGGCCTTCGCGATCAGTGCGCCACCGACGGCCGCGAACCACAGAATCGCGCTCGGCGATGACACCGCGAGCAGGCATCCGCGCAAGAAGCTCTTCAGATGACTCTGACGCGGCGTGCGTAGATCGGCTTCGCCTTCGACGGGCGGCGCGGAGGCAGGGTTCAGCGCCTCGCGCGCCATCTTCCATGTGAGAAACAGCAGGACGATTGCACCGCCAATCCACACGACCCAGCGCACAGCGGGGAATTGCAGCAGCGCGGACATGCCGGCGAGCGCGAGCGCAGCGTATATCAAGTCGCCGAAACACGTGCCGAGGCCGAGCACGAGTCCGGGCTTGAAGCCGTGCGACAGCGCGAGCGAAATGATCGCGACGTTGGCGATCCCGATATCCAGACACAGCGACAGCGACAGAAAGAAGCCGTCCGACATCAACGACCACGAATGCGTCATGCGTGCCTCGTGAGCGCGAGCGTCACGTCGAGATGGCCGGTCGGCACGCCCATCGTGTTTACCATCGGCGAATGACGGAAGTCATCGAGCGCGGCGCGTTGCTCGCGCGTGCCGATGTCGAGCCGCTCCAGCACGTGCGCGACGACCGCGTGCAGCACGTTCGTGTTCCCGTCCTCGACTTTCACCGCGATGCCGAGCGCGCCTTGCGGACGCTTCACGCCGATCGCATAGCTCGCGTCCGCGCCGGTCTTGCCGACGAGCGCGCCGTCGAACGCGCGCATCAGACGCGTGCAGAAGCGTCCTTCGCCCGCGACGAGTTCGGGATGCGACGTCATCGCGCGATGAATGCGGCCGAGCGGCGAGCCGTCCGGCGCGTCGGCGATTTTCATGTAGAGCCGCGCGAGACGGTCGAGCGGGAAAGCGGGCGTCGGCAGATTGCATCCGTCGATGGCCCACAGCACGTCGTCGAAAGGCAGATCGACCGCGTCGGCCATCGTGCGTTTCACGCGCGCCTGCAGCGGATGCTCCGGCAGGTGATAGCCGTCAAGCGTCGCGTTCATCGCCCGCGCGCCCGCGAGCATACCGGCGTGCTTGCCCGAACAGTTGCTGCAAACGGGCGTCGGCGTGAAGTCGCGCCGGATCCAGTCCTTGTAGACGGCATCCGAAATCGGCGGATGCCTGCCGCAGCGCAGATCGCTCTCGCTCGCGCCGGACTTCGCCAGCATCGCGCGGGCGCGTTCCATGTGACGCGGCTCGCTGCTGTGCGAGCCGCACATGAGCGCGAGATCGGCCTCGTCGAAACCGAAGCGTTCGAGCGCGCCCGTTTCGATGACGGCGAGCGCCTGCGCCGGTTTCGCGGCCGAGCGCGGCAGCGTCACGCGGTGCGGATCGCCGAACGAATGAAGCAGACGGCCCTGCGCATCGACCACGGCCACATGCGCCGCGTGCGTGTTCTCGACGGCGTTTCCCCGATACAGCGTCGCTGCGATCATGCGTTTTTCCCCGCGTCGTCCAGTCCGATTTCGCTCCACAGCGCATCGACGCGCCGCTTGACGGCCGCATCCATCGTAATGGGGCGGCCCCATTCGCGATGCGTCTCGCCCGGCCACTTGTTGGTCGCGTCGAGTCCCATCTTCGAGCCGAGACCCGCCACCGGCGACGCGAAGTCGAGATAGTCGATCGGCGTGCTGTCGATCATGACGGTGTCGCGCGTGGGATCGACGCGCGTTGTGATCGCCCAGATCACTTCCTTCCAGTCGCGCACGTTGACGTCTTCGTCGACCACCACGATGAACTTCGTATACATGAACTGCCGCAGGAAGCTCCAGACGCCGAGCATCACGCGCTTGGCGTGGCCGGCGTAGCTCTTCTTCATCTGCACGATGGCCATGCGATAGCTGCATCCTTCCGGCGGCAGATAGAAGTCCGTGATTTCGGGGAACTGCTTCTGCAGCAGCGGCACGAAGACTTCGTTCAGCGCGACGCCGAGCACGGCCGGTTCGTCGGGCGGCTTGCCGGTGTACGTCGAGTGGAAGAGGGCGTCGCGGCGCAGCGTGA
This sequence comes from Burkholderia sp. 8Y, assembly GCF_902506145.1. Taxonomy (GTDB): domain Bacteria; phylum Pseudomonadota; class Gammaproteobacteria; order Burkholderiales; family Burkholderiaceae; genus Caballeronia. The sequence continues at coordinate 647,513 of NZ_LR733520.1, forward strand.
TTTTCTCGACCGTGAAGACCGGAAACCACTCCTGCTCGTTGTAGTAGCCGGTGTGATCGCCATACGGGCCTTCGAGCGCGTGTTCGTAACGCGCGGCGGCGCCTGCCGACGGACGCGGCGGCGCGCCTGCCGGTGCGGGCGGCACAGCGCCTTCCTGCGGATAGATGAAGCCTTCGAGCACGATTTCGGCGCGTGCCGGAACCTGCAAGGTATCGACGCCCGGCGTCAGGCATTTCGCGAGTTCGGTGCGGGAACCGCGCAGGAGGCCCGCGAACTGATATTCGGAGAGCGTGTCGGGAACCGGCGTGACCGCACCGAGGATGGTGGCCGGGTCCGCGCCCAGCACGACCGCCACCGGATACGGCTTGCCCGGATTGGCGAGCGCGAATTCGCGGAAATCGAGCGCGCCGCCCCGATGCGCGAGCCAGCGCATGATGAGCTTGTTGCGCCCGATCAACTGCTGCCGATAGATGCCGAGATTCTGGCGCGTCTTGTTAGGCCCGCGCGTGACGGTGAGGCCCCACGTGAGCAGCGGTCCGGCATCGCCGGGCCAGCACGTCTGGATCGGCAGGCGGGCGAGATCGACGTCGTTGCCATCCCACACGACTTCCTGGCAAGGCGGCGCGTTCACCGACTTGGGCGCCATGTCCCAGACCGCCTTGGCGAGCGAAAGCAGCTTGCCGGCGTCCTTCAGCCCGCGCGGCGGTTCGGGTTCCTTGAGCGCGGATAGCAGCCGGCCGATAGTGCGCAGCGAATCGAGCGCAGCGGTGTCGCCGCCGAGCGTCGCATCGGCGCTGGCCGGCGACTCGGTTTCGATTCCCATGCCGAGCGCCACGCGCCGCGTCGTGCCGAACAGGTTGGCGAGCACCGGCATGGTGTGTCCGGTGGGCGCTTCGAAAAGCAGCGCCGGGCCGCCCGCGCGCAACACGCGGTCGGAGAGTTCGGTCATTTCGAGAACGGGTGAGACAGGCTGCCGGATGCGGCGCAGTTCACCGAGCGCCTCCAGGCGGGCGGTGAAGTCGCGCAGATCTTTATATTTCATCGATGGTCGGACGAGGACTCGAGGCCGCTCAGGGAACCGGAGGAGCGGGACGGCTGCGCGCTAGGCGATTGTCGATTTTACCTGCGTGGTAGTCCGTGCGCTGGGTGACATTCAGGAAATTCCGCTGGAAACAGGTCTGCGGACGTGCGTTGGCGCTCCTAAACGGTGTTCATTATAACTGTAAGTAATTGAAACAGAAAGGTATAGCATTGACGGATCATTAAACCCTGCTAGAATCGCTTCGCATCCATTGCAGGTTTTGAAACTTTTTACCTCTGCCTCAGGTTTTTCTCAGACGTTATGCGTCGCCTGCGCCGCACCTGCCCGGCGATTCATGGCTGTTGGTTGTCACTGCCGGCGTTATACAGCGCCGGTTTTTCGCGTGGAAAGCCATCTGCGCACCAAGGGCATGTTGTTCGTGCCGCGCACGCCGGCGTTTTGCCGGATCGGCTTTCCAGACGGCACATGCCGTTTCCCCGATGCCGCTTACGCCTTGCCAAGAGCGAGCGGTGTCTGATTTGCGCTTTCGAAAGCCGGTTTATTGGTATTCATCAGCCTGAATCATGCAACATTGGGAGCATCGATGAACGCTTGGTTATTGTGGCGTCCTGACACTCGCGTCGCGCAAGGTTTGCGCACCGCGCTGCGTCGTGGAAGCCGTATGAGTCACTATATCTTCAGCCTGGTCGGTTGCGCGGCCATCGTCACGGCGCTCGCGCTGTGGCTCTTGCCTTCCTGGCGCACCACCTTTGCCGCACGGATCATGCCATTCGTGTCTGCGGCGGTTCAGGCCGGTCCGGCGCGGCTTCTGGCGGGCCAGCCGCTTCCGCCGTTCTCGGCCGTGCATCGCCAGCCGGCGGATGCCGCGCCGATCAGCCTCACGGCGAACCCCACCGTGTCGGCGGCACCGCCGGAACAGGTGCCGTCGCTCGGCGCCGCCGCCACCGACGACGCGAGCACGCGCCAACTGACCGGCGGCATCAGCCTCGCTGTGTCGCCCAACGGCCTCGATCCTCGCACGATGCCTTCTGTCGGCTTGCTGGCGAGCGCGATCCCGGCGCAGCGCATCGTCGCCGATGCGCGCGACGACCGCGTGCTCGTCTCGGCGCGCGAGCAAAAGCTCGTCGCGAACTTCATCGCGCGGCGCTACCGCGTGGCGGAAGAGCCGGTCAGCGACCTCGTGCGCGCCGCGTTCGACACGGGTCGCCAGGTCGGTCTCGATCCGCTGCTGCTGCTGTCCGTCATGGCCATCGAGTCGGGCTTCAATCCGTATGCGGAAAGCGGCGTCGGCGCGAAGGGGCTGATGCAGGTGATGTCGAAAGTACATTCCGACAAGTTCGAGTACTTCGGCGGCTCGCACGCGGCGCTCGATCCGCTCGCGAACATCAAGGTCGGCGCGCTGGTGCTGAAGGACTGCATCGCGCGCGGCGGTTCGGTGGCGGGCGGTCTGCGCTACTACGTGGGTTCCACGTCGCAGGACGACGGCGGTTACGGCGCGAAGGTGCTCGCCGAGCGGGCGCGTCTGCGCGATGTCGCTCGTGGCCGCAACGTGCCGATCAACGCGCCGCAGGCGCCGGTTCAGGCCGCGCCGAAGCAGGTGCTGGCCTCCGCCTCGGCGGATACGCCTAAGCGCGTGCATGCGACGATCGACGGAGCGAAGAAGACCGACGCGCAGGACGACGGCGATTCGGGCGATTCGAAGCACGCCGCATCGGCTGAACTGGGCGCCTGATCGTCAGTTTTACCGTCGGACAAAAGAGAAGGGCACCTCATGCGGGTGCCCTTTTTGTTGGCCGGCCGAACCGTGCTCAGCGGCTGAAAAGGTCGCCGAGCCGCGAGACGGCTTCTTCCAGCTTCGAATAAGCCGTGGCATACGAGAGCCGGATGTAACGGTCCGGCGCATGAAAGCCGAAGTCCGCGCCCGGCACGAGCACCACGCCGGCGTCGTGCAGCATGGACCGCGTGAGCCGTTCGCTATCGCCGGCGGCGGCGTGCGGCACGCTCGTCGTATCGGCATAGACGTAGAACGCGCCGTCCGGCACGACCGGCACGCCGAAGCCCAGCGAACGCAGCGCCGGCACGATGTAGTCGCGCCGCCGCTTGAACTCCAGCCGGCGCGCTTCGTAGATCGCGAGCGTCTCCGGCTCGAAACACGCGAGCGCCGCGTGCTGCGCCAGCGCCGACGCGCAGATGAACAGATTCTGCGAAAGCTTCTCGACTGCCCCGATCATCGCGTGCGGCACGACGAGCCAGCCGAGCCGCCAGCCGGTCATGTTGAAATACTTCGAGAAGCTGTTGACCGTCACGACGTCGTCGCCGAAGGAAAGCGCGGAGACGGGCTTCGCGTCGTAGCTCAGGCCCTGATAGATCTCATCGACGATGGTAAAGCCGCCGCGCTCCCGCACCTTGCCGACGATGCGCCGCAATTCGTCCGGCTCGATGGACGTGCCCGTCGGATTCGAGGGCGACGCGAGCAGCACGCCGCGCGTCGCGGGCGTCCAGTGCGCCTCGACCTGTTCGGCGGTGAGCTGGAAGCGTTCGGCGGGGCCGCTCGCGATCAGCACCGGCTTGCCGTCCGCCGCCGACACGAAGTGCCGGTTGCACGGATAGCACGGGTCGGGCATCAACACTTCGTCGCCGTTGTCGACGAGCGCCATGCACGCGAGCAGGAGCGCCGCCGAGGCGCCCGCCGTCACCACGATGCGCGCGGGATCGACGGTCAGGCCGAACGCGTCGCGGTAATGCGCGGCGATTGCCTCGCGCAGCGCCGTGACGCCCAGCGCGTTCGTGTACTGCGTGACGCCGCGCGTCAGCGCGTCGGCGGCGGCGCGGGTCACGGGCGCGGGCGCGGTGAAGTCCGGCTCGCCGATTCCCATGTGGATGATGTCGCGTCCCGCGCGTTCGAGCGCCTGGGCGTCCTTCATCAGTTCCATCACATAGAACGGCTCGATGGCGTCGACGCGGGCGGCGAGCCGCATGAGCGGCTCAGAGGCGGTATTCATGCCGTCGGTCCCGTTAGCCGCGTCCACGCGCCTGCGCTTCGGCAGGGCGCATCGCGACGGCGAGCTTGTCCAGCACGCCGTTCACATACTTGTAGCCGTCCGAGCCGCCGAACGTCTTCGTCAGTTCGACTGCCTCGTTGATGACCACGCGATACGGAATGTCGATGTGATGCTTGAATTCGAACGCGGCAACGAGCAGTACCGCGCGCTCGACCGGCGACAACTGCTCGATCGGGCGGTCGAGGCAGGGTTGCAGCTCGGTGGAAAGCGCATCGGCTTCCTTGATGACGCCGTGCAGGATCGCGTCCAGATGTTCGTGGTCGGCCTTGTCGAAGCCCTGCGCGTTGCGCAACTGCGCGTCGATCTCGCCGCCGGGCGCGCCCGACAGCAGCCATTGGTAAAGCCCTTGCGTCGCGAGTTCACGCGAGCGGCGTCGTGCGCTCTTCATGCGCGGTCCTCGTCTTCGTCTTCGTCATCTTCTTCGTCGTCGCCGCCGAGCTGCTCCAGCGCCACCGACAGGTTCGCCATTTCGACGGCCACGCGGGCGGCGTCGCGGCCTTTTTCGGTCATGCGCGCGACGGCTTGTTCATCGTTTTCCGTCGTCAGCACGGCGTTCGCGACCGGCACGCCGAAATCGAGCGCGATGCGGGAAATGCCCGAGCCGCTTTCGTTCGACACGAGCTCGAAGTGGTACGTCTCGCCGCGCACGACCGCGCCGAGCGCGATCAGGGCGTCGAACTGGCCGGATTCGGCGAGTTTTTGCAGCGCGAGCGGAATTTCGAGCGCGCCCGGCACCGTCACGAGCAGCACGTCCTCGCCGATCACGCCGAGGCGCTCCAGCTCCTCGATGCATGCATCCGCGAGGCCGTTGCACACCGGTTCGTTGAAGCGCGACTGCACGATGCCGATGCGCAGGCCGTCACCGTCGAGGTTCGGCTGGTATTGTCCGATTTCCATGTAGAGGTCCGTTGGTTTGGAATAGGGTGAATGCGTTCAGGCCGAACGCAGGTGCGCGACGGCGCCGTCCGTTGCGCTCGCCGCCGTCGCGGGGCAGCCGGGCATCGGAATGAAACCGGTCACTTCGAGCCCGTAGCCCGACATGCTGCCCAGGCGCCGCGGATTGGCGAGCACCTGCATCTTGCCGACGCCGAGATCGCGAAGAATCTGCGCGCCGATGCCGTAGGTCTTGAAGTCGATCGGGCGGCGTTGCGGCTTGGCCGCTTTGTCCGTTTCGTCGAGCGCGCGGAACGTGTCGACGAGATGATCGCGGCTGTCGCCGCAATTGAGCATGACGATGGCGCCGAGATCGCGCGCGGCGATTTCTTTCATGGCGGCGTCGATGGTCCACGAGTGCGTGGACGCGTCGATTTCGAGCAGATCCAGCACCGACAGCGGTTCGTGCACGCGCACCGGCGTTTCGCGATCCGGCGACGGCGTGCCGCGCACGAGCGCGATATGCGGCGAGCCGCTCGGTTCGTCGCGATACAGCACCGCGCGGAACGTGCCGTGCGCGGTCTGCATGGTGCGCTCGCTGACTTTTTCGATGATGGATTCGGTGCGGCTGCGATAGTGGATCAGATCCGCGATCGTGCCGATCTTGATGCCGTGCTGCTCGCCGAATTCGATGAGATCGGGCAGGCGCGCCATTTCGCCGTCGTCGCGGATCACTTCGCAGATGACGGCGGCGGGCGTGAGTCCCGCGAGCGCGGTCAGATCGCAGCCGGCTTCGGTGTGGCCCGCGCGCACGAGCACGCCGCCCGGCTGCGCCATGATCGGGAACACGTGGCCCGGCTGGACGATGTCCTCGGCGCGCGCACTCGCGGCGACCGCCGTGGCGATGGTGCGCGAGCGGTCGGCGGCGGAAATGCCGGTGGTCACGCCCTCGGCGGCTTCGATGCTGACGGTGAATGCCGTGCCGTACTGCGTGCCGTTGCGCTGGGTCATGAGCGGCAGGTTGAGCAGCTTGCAGCGTTCCTGCGTGAGCGTGAGGCAGATGAGGCCGCGGCCGTAGCGCGCCATGAAGTTGATCGCTTCGGGCGTGATGAAGTCGGCGGCGACGATCAGGTCGCCTTCGTTCTCGCGATCTTCTTCGTCGACGAGGATCACCATGCGGCCGGCCTTGAGCTCGGCGATGATTTCTGGAGTGGAAGCGATCGACATGGTGGCGTCCCGGCAGGTCCGTTTGGGAAAGGCCTGTATTTTACGCCACGGCCGATGGACAGTCGCCGGGAATCGCGCAAGGCGGGGTGGTGCGTTATGTTGCTTGCAACGCCAGCAAGTGTGGCTTCCGTCAGGACTTAAAGCACGGCGCCGAAGCGCGATGCCCGCAACGCGTGCGACGCGCAGACAGATGCCAGCGCCGAGACGCTCACCATCCGCCAAACAATCGGTCGAGCGCCGACATGATTTCGTCCTGTCGATGTACGAGGGAACTGACTGGCTTGGTCAGCGCACTGCGCGGAATGGCGGCGAGCGTCGGCGTATCGAGCATGCATTCGATACCCTCGATGACGAACACCGGAATCAGATCGGGCGGAAGCGGTACCCGAGCGAGCCGGTCCAATCGGCGCAGCGGAACGACCACGCGCGTTGCCAGCCCCGATAAATGATTTCCCTGGACCTCGACAACGTAAGGCGTGCCGGCGTGCCCGCTGGGGTTGGAAAAAACGTCGAAACGGGGCATCAGAACGTCCGGTACTGTCCAAGCGGCAAGCCATCACGCTCGATCATGTCGTTGTACGCCTGAATGAAATCTGCATATTTGATCGCCCACTGGCGATCCTTCTCCACCTGTACTGCCTGTCGAATCGCTCGCTCGCATGTCTGCGAGAAGTTGATGCCGAGCTCCTTCGCGTCCTTGTAGACGTCTTCGGGCAGGCTGATGTTCGTCGCCCGGCGCGCAATAGCGTCCGTCACGGTATGCCGCATGATCGCCCCTTGTGATGTGGGAGTTTATGCGCATTATAAGCCCACATACAGGCGCCGGTTTCCTATCGGACTTCACCAGTGCGACGCATGGCGGAGGCCGGCGGTAGTAGCGGGATGATCAAGGTTCGAAATGCGTGATTGCGCAGCGCGTCTGGCTCGACGGATTATCAGCCCTTCGTCGGCGACGCCGCCGACATCATCCGCTCCACATACCGCGCAATCAAATCGATCTCCAGATTCACCTTAGCGGCCGCACGAAGCGCCTTGAGCGTCGTCACTTCCACCGTGTGCGGAATCAGGTTGATGGAGAACTCGCAGCCGTCCGCGCGATCCTCCACGGCGTTCACCGTGAGACTCACGCCGTTCACCGTCACCGAGCCCTTGTACGCCAGATACTTGCCGATGTCCTTCGGCGCGACGATGCGCAATTCGTGCGATTCGCCCACGCGCTCGAAGCGCGACACCGTGCCGAGACCATCGACGTGGCCGGACACCAGATGCCCGCCCAGCCGGTCGTGCGCGCGCAGCGCCTTCTCCAGATTCACCTCCGCGCCCGCGTCGCCCAGGCCGGCCGTCTTGTTCAGGCTTTCGCGCGAGACGTCGACATCGAAGGCGTCCTGCGACTTTTCGATCACCGTCATGCACGCGCCCTGAATCGCGATGCTGTCGCCGAGTTCGACATCCGCGAGATCGAGACCGCCGGCGGCCACTCGCAGACGCACGCCCGCTTGCGGCTCGGCGCCGAGCGGCGTGACTTTTTCGATGCGGCCTACCGCCGTGACGATTCCTGTAAACATGAAGCGCGTTCCTTTGTATCGAGGCGTGTTCAGAGCACCGGAGCGGCGACGTGCGCATCGGCGAAGCGCGCCAGAATGCGTAGATCGTCGCCGAGCCGGTCGATGCGATGAAACTTGAGATGCGGGCGCGCATCGAGCGTGGCGGGCGGCGCGAAATCGAACATGCCGGGCGCGCTGCCGAGCAGGCTCGGCGCGAGATAGATCAGCAGTTCGTCCACGCAGCCTTCGCGCAAAAGCGAGCCGTTCAGCTTGTGGCCCGCTTCGACGTGCAATTCGTTGATGCCGCGATCGGCGAGCGCCGTCAGCATGGCGGGAAGATCCACCTTGCCGTGCTCGTTCGACAGTTCGATGAGCTCCGCGCCTTTCTCGCGCAGCGTGTCGGCGCGCTGCGCGTCGGCATCGGCGGAATGGAAGATCCACGGCGGCGCGCCGTCGAGAATGCGCGCGTCCAGCGGCACGTCGAGCCGGCTGTCGATCAAGACGCGCTGCGGCTGGCGCGGCGTGTCAACCGCGCGCACGGTGAGTTGCGGGTCGTCCTCGCGCACCGTGCCGATGCCTGTCAGGATCGCGCAGGCGCGGGCGCGCCACGCGTGGCCGTCGGCGCGCGCGTCCTCGCCGGTGATCCACTGGCTTTCGCCCGAGGGCAGGCCCGTGCGCCCGTCGAGCGTCGCCGCCACTTTCAGGCGCACCCACGGGCGACGGCGCGTCATGCGCGAGACGAAGCCGATGTTCATTTCGTGCGCCTCGGTCGCGAGCAGCCCGCAGCGCACGTCGATGCCCGCGTCGCGCAACATGGCGAGGCCGCGGCCCGAGACGGTCGGGTTCGGGTCTTCCATCGCGGCGATCACCTTTTCGACGCGCGCGTCGATCAGCGCGTGCGCGCACGGCGGCGTGCGCCCGAAATGGCTGCACGGTTCGAGCGTCACGTACGCGGTGGCGCCGCGCGGGTCCTTGCCGCGCGAGCGGGCGTCTTTCAGCGCGCGCACTTCGGCGTGATCCTGGCCGGCCGGCTGCGTGAAGCCCATGCCGATCACTTCGCCATTCTTGACGAGCACGCAGCCGACGCGCGGATTCGGCGTCGTCGTGTACATGCCGCGCGAGGCGAGCGCGAGCGCGCGCTCCATGTAGGTGAAATCCGATTGCGAGAACATCGCGGCGGCCCGTTGCGCGACGCGGCCTTAAACCGCGAGCGACGCGAACGCGCCGCGCGCGGCGTCGAGGGTCGCGTCGATCACGGCGTCGTCGTGGGCGCTCGACACGAAGCCCGCCTCGAACGCGGACGGCGCGAAGTAGACGCCCGCATCGAGCATCGCGTGGAAGAACGCGTTGAAGCGTTTCGTGTCGCCGTGCGCGATCTGCGCGAAGCTGCCCGGCACCTGATCCATGAAGTACAAGCCGAACATGCCGCCGACCGAATCCGCGCAGAAGGGCACTTTCGCTTCGCGGGCGACCGAGGCGAGGCCGTCGACGAGCTTGCGCGTCTGGTTCGCGAGGTCGTCGTAGAAGCCTTCGCGCTGGATGATCTGCAGCGTCTTCAGGCCCGCCGCGACCGCGATCGGATTGCCCGACAACGTGCCCGCCTGATAGACGCCGCCGAGCGGCGCGAGATGCGCCATGATGTCGCGCCGTCCGCCGAACGCCGCAGCCGGCATGCCGCCGCCGATGACCTTACCGAGACACGTGAGGTCCGGCTTGATGCCGTACACCTGCTGCGCGCCGCCGAGCGCGACGCGAAAACCGCACATCACTTCGTCGAAAATCAGCACCGAGCCGTACTCGTCGCAGCGTTCGCGCAGCGCGTTCAGAAACTCCGGCGTGGCGCGCACGAGGTTCATGTTGCCCGCGACCGGCTCCACGATCACCGACGCGATTTCCGCGCCGAACGCCGCGAAGGCTTCGTTGAGCTGCTCGACGTTGTTGTATTCGAGCACCGTCGTGTGCTTGGCGATATCGGCGGGCACGCCGGCCGATGTCGGATTGCCGAACGTCAGCAGGCCCGAGCCCGCCTTCACGAGCAGGCTGTCCGCGTGGCCGTGATAGCAGCCCTCGAACTTCACGATGCGGCTGCGGTTCGTGAAGCCGCGCGCAAGCCGCAGCGCGCTCATCGTCGCTTCCGTGCCGGACGACACCATGCGTACCTGTTCGATCGACGGCACCAGCTTGCAGATTTCCTCCGCGATCTCGATCTCCGCTTCGGTCGGCGCGCCGAACGAGAAACCGTCGGCGAGCACGCGCTGAACCGCTTCGAGCACTTCGGGATGCACGTGGCCGACGATCATCGGCCCCCACGAGCCGATGTAGTCGATATAGCGTTTGCCTTCCGCATCCCAGAAGTACGGGCCTTGCGCGCGCTCGATGAAGCGCGGCGTGCCGCCGACCGAGCGGAACGCCCGCACCGGCGAATTCACGCCGCCGGGGATGGTTCGCTGAGCACGTTCGAAAAGGGCTTGATTCTTGGACATGGAGATGGCCTGCGCTGAAAGTGAATGCGAGAACGCGCGACCGGCGTGGCCGGCTCGCCCGCGGGCGAAAGACCCGGCGCGGCGCGATGACAGCACGCGGCCCATGCGCGTCCGGTGCGACACATGTTGCTGAAATTGTACCGGAGTCGTTAGCGGCGAGCCGCTTACGGCTGACGTGCTCGCGCGGGCTTGGCAGGCGGCGGGTCCTCGGTTACGCCGGGTTCGCGCGCCGCGAGGGCGCTCGCCTCGCTGGGCGTCGCGGGAACAGGAAGCGTGGTCGAAGCGGGCGGACGTCCGCGCCGGCCGGTGCGCTCGGTCCAGAGCTTTTCGAGCGCGCCTTCGGCGATCGGCTTGATGAGCGTGCCGGAACTTTGCGCATCCCACGTCTGCACGGAGAGCGGATGCACGCGCAGTTCGTCACGCGCCACGACGACGCGCTCGTGCGAATCGACGAGCCAGTCATACACGAAGTCGATGCACAGCCGGTAGCCGCGCTTCGACTGCGTGTCCGGCACTTCGTACGGTGCGCGCGTCACGTAGCCCGAGCCGAAAATGCCTTTCGGCTCCTGCGCCACGCGATGCACGAACACGCGGTCGCCCGGCACGAGGCCGCGCGCCGTGCCGCAGCCCCAGACATCGGCGACGGCTTCGCCAGCGGCCACGCGGCGCGCGATATCGGGCAATTCGGGCCACGGCCACTTCTTCGGGCTCCAGATCAGCAGGAAGGCGGTCATGGCGTCGGACGAGGCGCGAAGGAGAGAAGCGGTGAGCTTAGCGCACCGGGATGAGTCGGAGTGTCGCGTACAATGGCCGCTCGCTTCGAGACGTTCACCGCCGATCGCTGCCACCATCACGACGGGCTTCTGAGCGCCGTCCTCTTCCTTGCACACCCGATGCCAGACACTACCCGCCGCCGGCCCGACGCCCGGCTGATCCTGTTGCTCGGCGCGCTCGCCGCATGCGGTCCGCTGTCCATCGACATGTATCTGCCGAGCCTGCCGTCGCTCGCGGCGGCATTCGGCACGAGCCCCGCCGCCGCGCAGGGGACGCTCACGAGCTTCATGTTCGGCTTCTCGTTCGGCATGCTGCTGTACGGCCCACTGTCCGACGCCTACGGCAGACGGCCGATTCTCCTGGGCGGCATCGCGCTGTACGTGCTCGCGAGCATCGCCTGCGCGACGGCGTTCTCCATCGACGCGCTCGTCTTCGTGCGCTTCCTGCAGGCGCTCGGCGCGGGCGCGGCGTCGGTGCTGGCGCGCGCCATCGCCCGCGACGCCCACGAGCCGACCGATGCCGCCCGCGTCCTGTCGATGCTGTCTATTGTCACGTCCATCGGCCCGCTGCTCGCGCCGCTGATCGGCGGGCAATTGCTGCTGCTCGGCGGCTGGCGTGTCGTCTTCGTCGTGCTCACGCTCTTCGGCGCGCTCTGCGCGGTCGCCGCGTTCCTGCGCGTGCCGGAGACATGGCCGAAGGAAAAGCGCGCGGGCGCGGCGCTCGGCACGTCGTTCGCGGCGTACGGGCATCTGTTGACCGATTCCGTCACCTGGGGCCACGTGCTCTGCGGCGGCATGGCGTTCGCGTCGATGTTCGCGTATATCACCGCGACGCCTTTCGTCTACATCGATTATTTCCACGTCAAGCCGCAGCATTACGGGCTGCTGTTCGGGCTCAACATCGTCGGGATCATCGGCGGAAACGTGCTGAACACGAAGCTCGTCGGGCGTGTCGGCGCAATGAAGATGATCTCGGGCGCGGCGTTCGTGAGCGTCGTGGCGGCCATCGCGGTCGCGCTCGTTTCGCTGACGGGATGGGGCGGCTTGTGGTCGATCGTGGCGAGCCTGTTCTTCGTGGTCGGCGTCGTCGGGTTGTTGTCCGCCAACTGCACGACCGAACTCATGCACCGTTATCCGCGCAACGCGGGCGCGGCGGCCGCCGTCTTCGGCGCGATGCAGCTTGCGCTCGGCGCGCTGGCGAGTCTCGCCATCGGCCTTTTTCATGATGTCTCGCCGCACGGCATGGGCATCGTGATCGGCGTGTGCGGCGTCCTGACATTCGCCGGCCGCACGCTGGTGATGCGCTCGCACGCCGCGCCCGTGCGGGTCTGAGACTGAGTAATCGGCGGCGCGCAGGCGAAAAAAAACCTCGCGTTGTGGCGAGGTCGATAGGGGGCAAAGCTGTTTCCAGCGCGACTCGCGCTTGCCCTGGGTCAGAAGGCAGTGCGGCCGGGCCGTTTTTCGTGGGCAGTATCCGTCCGGGTCAAAGGTGAATACTCGCTCGATTCGGTTTGGGTGTTGAAGCGATAGGCGTCTTCTCCTGTCGAGAATCGGGTGCCTGGGTCAAAGGTGTTCCCGATCGATTCGTTTCGGTCAAAAGCTCAGTCAAACCATTCCCCGTTGGCGGAACCGTGCTCTCCACGTGCCGGTTCGTCTTCGGCGGGGCCGCTTCTGTCCAGGAAGGCGACTCGCCGAATCAACAAGGAATGGTTGAACTATAGAGACGCCGTAAGCCCGGCTATATCGAACGAATTCGAATCGTAAGAGAGCGACGCTTTTTCACCGAAACGCGCCGTTTCGCTGCAATCAGATTATTCCTAATGCGGCGGCAGCGGCCCGACGACCGACGCGAGGAACGCGAACGCCGCCGCTTCCGCCTGCGCGACCGCTTCCGGCTCGACGCCCGCGCCGTGGCCGCCTTCGCCCGTTTCCTGATACCAGATCTTCGCGTGGCCTTGCGCCTGCATCTTCGCGACCATCTTGCGCGCGTGGCCGGGATGCACGCGGTCGTCGCTCGTCGAAGACGTGAAGAGCGCCGGCGGATAGACGGCATCCGCCTTCACGTTCTGATACGGCGAGTAAGCCATCAGATGAGGAAGATCGGCGGCGTCGTCCGGATCGCCGTATTCGTCGATCCACGAAGCGCCTTGCAAGAGCGTACGAAACCGCGCCATGTCGACGAGCGGCACTTCCGACAACACCGCGCCGAAGCACTCGGGCCGCTGCACCATGCACACGGCAGCGAGCAATCCGCCGTTGCTCGCCCCGCGAATCGCGAGCTGCTTCGCCGTCGTGACGCCGCTTTCGACGAGCGCCTGCGCGACCGCGACGAAATCGTCGAACGACACCTGGCGGTGCTCGCGCAACGCAGCCTGATGCCATTGCGGACCGAACTCGCCGCCGCCGCGAATGTTCGCCACCGCGTAGAGCCCGCCGCGTTCCAACCACGCGATGCCGGTCGTCGCGTCGTAGTGCGGATCGAGCGCGACTTCGAAGCCGCCGTAGCCGTACAGCAGGCAAGGGCGCGCGTGCTGCGGGCGTTGCGCATCGACATCGCGGCCGATCACCCAGTACGGAATGCGCTCGCCGTCGGGCGCGATTGCGTGGCGGCGCACGGCAGCGAGTCCGGTCGCGTCGAAGCGCGCCGGCAGACGCGCGAGCAGGGTCCACGGGGCGTCGCTGGCGAGATCGGCGTGATAGAGCGACGGCGGCGTCAGAAAATGCTCGACGTGAATCAGCACGGTGTCGTCGCGCTCGCTGTCGATGGAATCGACATACGACTGGCTCGCGTCCGGCAACGCAAATTCGCGCGATTCCCATGCGCCGTCGTCATCGGCGGGCGGACGCCAGAGCGCGACGCGCGGCGTGCCGTCGTCCATTTGCGAGACGATCAGCCATTGCTTCGTGAAGTCGATGCCCGCCAGCACGCGCCGCTCCGCCGGCGCGAAGAGCGCGGTGAAATGGCGCGAGCCGCCGAGAAACGCATCGCGCCGGATGACGGTCAGCGAACCTGCCGCGTGACGCCGGCCGCCGACGTTCCATTGCTTGCGCGGCGTGACGAAGAGCCAGCCGTTCCAGTGCTCGATTTCGACGTGTTGAGGCAGGTCGTACTGACGCCATTCGTTTGCGGCTTCGTCGAGCCAGAAGTGCAGCGTGTCGTAGAACGTGACGGCGCGCGACGCGAGATGCAGCTTTTCCAGCGGATCGTAGTCCGCGCCTGCCGACACGTCGCGGCGCACGCCTTCGAACACGACGGGTGCATCGGCGAGCGGCGTGCCGCGCTTCCAGCGCCGCGCCTGACGCGGAAAACCGGAAGTCGTCAGCGCGGGCCGCGCGCTCGTCTTGCTGTCGTCCCAGCCGACGTACACCGTGTCGCGGTCGATCCACGAGATGTCGTGCTTGCCCACGTCCGGCAGCACGAAGCCATCCTCGATGAAGCGGCGTTGCTCGATATCGAACTCGCGCACGATGCACGCGTCCGAGCCGCCCGGCGACAGCGAGACGAGCGCGCGGTCGTAGCCGGGGTAGAGCATGTCGAAGTCGGCGAGCGCCCAGCGCGTGTCGCCGTGCTCGTTGGTGTTCAGATCGAGCGCGTCGACGTCGAGCACGATGTCCCACTCGGGCGTGCCGGCGAGCCACGCGCTCCACGGCGTGCGGCGCACGATGCCAAGCGGATGCGCGTCGTCTTGCCACGTGTTGTACGCCCAGTCGCCATAGCGCGAGCACGTGACGATGCGATCCTGCGACGTGTACGCCTTTTCGAGCCGCGCGGCGAGCGCGCGCGCGTCGGACGTGTCGCCGAACGCGGCTTCGGTGCGGCGATTCTGCGCATCGACCCAGGCTTGCACGCGCTCGTCGTCGAGGGCTTCGAGGCCGATGAAGGGATCGGGATTGTCGGCTTGCGGCCAGAGGAGCGACGGGTGATCGGAGAGAAAAGACATGGTGCGGCCAATTCGAAAGCGGAACGCTGATTGTGCCGTATCGGCGTGACCGCGCCAGAAAAGAAAAAGCCGCGCACGGGGCGCGGCTTCGTGGCAGAACAGCGATGGCGCTTACGCGAGCCGCTCTTCCGTTTGCGGATCGAACAGCACGGCCTTCGAGACATCGAACAGCAACGTCATGTTCGACAACGGCTGCGGGTTGCTCGCCGGGTGCACGCGCGACACGATGCGCTTGCCGTTGACCTGCGCGAACACGAGCGTGTCCGGGCCGGTCGGCTCGATCACGTCGACGCGCACTTCCATCGGCTGCAGGCTCGCGTCAGCGACGTTGTGCGCGCTGCGGGCATCGGTGATGCGCTCCGGGCGCAGGCCGAGCACCACGTCCTGACCGATCTTCCCGCGCAGCTTCGCGGCATCGAACGGCAGCTTCAGCACATTGCGCGCGACGCCCGTGTCCAGTTGCAGGCCCACGCCCGCGCCGGCCTCGACGAGCTTGCCGCTGATGAAGTTCATCGGCGGCGCGCCGATGAAGCCCGCGACGAACAGGTTCGACGGCGAATCGTAGATGTCCTGCGGCGCGCCGAATTGCTGCACGATGCCATCCTTCATCACGGCGATGCGGTCGCCGAGCGTCATCGCTTCGATCTGATCGTGCGTCACATAGACAATGGTCGTCCCGAGGCGCTGATGCAGCAGCTTGATTTCCGAGCGCATCTCGATACGCAGCTTGGCGTCGAGGTTCGAGAGCGGCTCGTCGAAGAGGAACATCACCGGATCACGCGCGAGCGCGCGGCCCATCGCGACGCGCTGACGCTGACCGCCTGACAGCTGCCCCGGCTTGCGGTCGAGCAGATGGCCGATCTGCAGCGTCTCCGACACGCGATCGACGATCTTCTTCTGCTCGTCCTTCGGCACCTTGCGGATGTTGAGACCGAAGGAGATGTTGTCGCGCACGCTCATGGAAGGGTAGAGCGCGTAGGACTGGAACACCATCGCGATATCGCGGTCCTTCGGCGAGAGATTGTTGACCGTCTTGCCGTCGATCATGATGTCGCCGCGCGTCACGGTTTCCAGCCCCGCGATCATGTTGAGCAGCGTGGACTTGCCGCAGCCCGAGCCGCCGACGAGGATCAGGAACTGTCCGTCCTCGATGTCGATGTTGACGCCCTTGAGAACCGGCACCCCGTTCGGGTAGGTCTTGTACACGTCACGGATGGAAAGGCTTGCCATGCTTGAATCCTCTATGTTGTCTCTTCAGCGGGAAGCGCGTTCGTTGCGCTCAACCCTTCACCGCGCCCGCCGTCAGGCCGCGCACGAAGTAACGTCCTGCGATCATGTAGACGAGAATCGTCGGCAAGGCCGCGATGATCGCGCCCGCCATGTCCACGTTGTATTCCTTCACGCCCGTCGACGTATTCACGAGATTGTTCAGCGCAACCGTGATCGGCATGGAATCCACGCCCGAGAACACGATGCCGAACAGGAAGTCGTTCCAGATTTGCGTGAACTGCCAGATCAGGCAGACCATGAAGATCGGCAGCGACACCGGCAAGAGAATCTTCGTGAAGATCATGAAGAAGCCTGCGCCGTCGATGCGCGCCGCCTTCACCAGTTCAGCCGGAATGCTCACGTAGAAGTTGCGGAAGAACATGGTCGTGAACGCGATGCCGTAGATCACGTGCACGAGCACGAGGCCGCTCGTCGTGTTCGACAGTCCGAGGAAGCCTTGCAGCCGCGCCATCGGCAGGAGAATCGCCTGGAACGGGATGAAGCAGCCGACGAGCAGCATCGTGAAGAACGCATCCGCGCCGCGGAAGCGCCAGTGCGTGAGCACATAGCCGTTGAACGCGCCGACGATCGACGAGATCAGCACGGCCGGAATCACCATGCGCACCGAGTTCATGAAGAACGGCTCCATGCCGTCGCAGCGCACGCCGGTGCACGCTTCATGCCACGCCTTGACCCACGGCGCGAAGGTGACGTGCGTCGGCGGCGTCAGCAGGTTGCCGGTGCGAAGCTGGTCGAGATCCTTGAACGACGTGGACAGCATCACGTAGATCGGGAACAGGAAGTAGAGCGCGAAAAGGATCAGCACCGCGTAAATGACGGCGCGGCTGATCGTCATCTTAGGCTGCATTGCGAGTGCTCCTCGATTCCAGATACATGAGCGGCACGAGAACCGCGACGACGGTGGCGAGCATCATCATCGACGAAGCGGCGCCGACGCCCAGTTGTCCCCGGTTGAACGAGAACGTGTACATGAAGATGGCCGGCAGCGACGACGACGTGCCCGGGCCGCCCGCCGTCAGCGCGACGACGAGGTCGAAGGTCTTGATCGTGATGTGGCAGAGAATCAGCAGCACGGAGAAGAACACCGGGCGCATGCTCGGAATCACGATCTTGCGGTAGATGGTCGGCAGCGTCGCGCCGTCCACTTGCGCCGCCTTGAAGATTTCGCTGTCCACGCCGCGCAGTCCCGCGAGGAAAAGCGCCATCACGAAGCCGCTCGATTGCCAGACCGCCGCGATCACGACACAGAAAATGGCCTTGTCCGGGTCGCCGAGCCAGTTGAACGAGAAGCTCGTCCAGCCCCAGTCGTGAAACACTTTTTCGAGGCCGAGGCCCGGGTTCAAAATCCACTGCCACGCGGTGCCCGTCACGATGAACGAAAGCGCCATCGGGTAGAGAAAGACCGCGCGCAACGCGCCTTCGTTGCGGATCTTCTGGTCGAGCAGGATCGCGAGAAAGAGGCCCAGCCCGACGCAAATGGCGATGAACGGAATGCCGAACCAGCCGAGGTTGGCGGCGGAGGTCCACCAGACGTCGTTGGCGAAGAGCTGGCGGTATCGGTCGAAGCCGGCGAACTCGTAGCGCGGCATCAGTCGCGATTCCGACAGCGACAGATAGCCTGTGACGGCGATGAAGCCATAGACGAACACGAGCGCGATCAGGATGCTGGGAGCAAGCACCAGCTTGGGAATCCAGCGATCGGCAAGCGCCGCCGTGGGCGAGGCGCGGCGAGGCTGGTGCGGACTTTTTTCCGCGGTACCGCTGAGGGAGGCAGTCACAACTCGACTCCTGGAAGATGCGCCGGCGCTTTGATGCGCCTTGACGCGCTTGAATGACGCTGACTTGCGCGCGCGGTGCGAAGGTGTGCTCTCGGATCGGCTGACTTCGGCACGACCGGCGCTTGATACGACTTATAGGCGACGCTTTTGTGGCTCGGGCGGCGGGCGGCCGTATTGAAGCCGCCTGCCGCCCGTCACGGTGCTACGTCCTTACTTCGTCTTGGCAGCGTTCGCGAGCGCCTGAACCGCGCTCTTCGAATCTTCCGACGAGTTCATGAACTTCGTCACGACGTCGGTCATGGCGCCCGCGACGGCGTCGCCCTGAGCCATGCCGTGCGCGAGCGACGGAACATAGCCGCCCGATTTAATGGCCGTCTGTTCATCAGCGTAGGACTTCTTCGCGCAGTCGTCGAACTTATCCATCTTTACACCGAGGCGCACCGGAATCGAGCCCTTGTTCAGGCTGAACTGCTCCTGGAAATCCGGCGACATGATGGTCTTCGCGAGCGCGAGCTGGCCCGGCGTGGCCGTCTTCTGGCCCTTCTGCTGGAAGAACACGAACGAGTCGACGTTGAAGGTGTAAGCCTTCTCCGTGCCCGGCACCGCGGCGCAGATGTAGTCCGTGCCCGCCTTCTTGTTCGCGCCGGCGAACTCGCCCTTCGCCCAGTCGCCCATGAACTGCATGCCGGCCTTGCCGTTGATGACCATGGCCGTGGCGAGGTTCCAGTCGCGGCCGGTGCGGCCGCTATCGAAGTAACCCTGAATCTTGCGGACCGTGTCGAACACCTGAACCATCTTGTCGGAAGTCAGCGTCTTCTGGTCCAGATCGACGATGGCCTTCTTATAGAAGTCCGCGCCCTGCGACAGCACGACGTCTTCCCACAGCGTCAGGTCTTGCCACGGCTGGCCGCCCATCGCGATCGGCATGATGCCGGCGGCCTTCATCTTGTCGGCCACCTGGAAGAACTCGGCCCACGTCGTCGGCACCTTGCCGCCTGCCTTGTCGAGCGCCGCCTTGTTGATATACAGCCAGTTCACGCGATGCACCGAGAAGGGCGCCGCGACGTAGTGGCCGTCAGCGTGGATGATCTTGTCGATTTCGGGCGGCAGGTTCTTCTTCCAGTCGCCGGCGACGGAGTCGATCGGCACGAGCACGCCTTGCTCCGACCATTCCTGGATCAGCGGACCCTTGATCTGGGCCGCCGACGGCGCGTTGCCCGAGATCACCTGGGTCTTCAGCGCGGTCATCGCGGCCGCGCCTGCGCCGCCGGCGACCGCGAAGTCCTTCCACTGATAGCCCTGCTTGGTCATGTCGTCCTTGAGCACGCCGACCGCTTTCGATTCGCCGCCCGAGGTCCACCAGTGCAGCACGGAAACAGCCTCGGCAGCCTGCACCGCCGACGCCGTCGCGCCGCACAGAAGACCTGCGGCGCACAGCGCGCCCATGAGCTTACGGACTTTCATTGTTTATCTCCTCCAGCACCTGAACAAGTAACGAGTGGCCCCTGATGTCGCCAGGAAGCGTTGAAAAAAACGGTGGTTACACAACGGCAATGCTTGGGTGACCGGGAATCGGGAAATCGGGGTGTCGGCGCAGAAGCGTGTTGCACGCGGGTGATGCATGCGTGCGAAGCCGGCAGTCCGATATCCGATGGTCGGCCGCACGGCTCTCAAGAGATGAGTAGGTCAGATCGCAACGACTGTCTCCTCTGTGAGCCGATGGCTGAACGCCTGTGCCGGCCCATGCTAGTGATTGCTTTTGATTTTTACCCGCGCACACGAGCCGCAGTTGCAATGCGGCCGGGGCGGCGCAGGCGCGAGGCCGTACCCATGAGATGCGAAGCCCGTGCATGAAGCGGCGATGACCGGACTTCGTTAACATGAGTACGGGAGCGCCGCCTTAGGGAAAACACTCAGCTTCTGATTGACAAGCCATTTTTTTCCCGGGTGACATTTCCTCTTGATTTGGATTGTAGTTAAACTACAATTCAGTGTCAAAAAAAATTTTGTCGAACTACGATAGCCTTTCGTTCGACGTCCCACCGACTTCACAGGCGGCCTCAAAGACCCATGCAAAGCGACTCGAATTTCATTTTCGTGCTCTTCGGCGGGACCGGCGACTTGTCGATGCGCAAGATTCTTCCGGCGCTCTTTGAAGCGCACCGCGCGGGCATGCTCGCGCCCTCGGGCAAGATCGTCGCGGTGGCGCGCGGCGCGCAGGCGCCCGGTGAATATCTTGCGTGGGTCGAGGAACACGTGAAGCCGCATGTCTCGAAGAAGGGCGTCGACGAGACCGCGTGGCGCAGCTTTCTCGACCGCATGGAATATGTGCAGCTCGATCTGGGCCGCGCCGAAGACTTCGTGGTGCTGCGTGACGCGCTCGCGAAATACGACGGCACGCGCGTCTTCTATCTGGCGACGGGGCCGTCGCTCTTCGTGCCCATCTGCCGCGCGCTGTCGGAGGTCGGCCTGAACCAGAACGCGCGCATCGTGCTGGAAAAGCCGCTCGGCTACGACCTCGAGTCGTCGAATGCCATCAACGACGCGGTCGGCGAGATCTTCCAGGAAGAGCAGATCTATCGGATCGACCACTACCTCGGCAAGGAGCCGGTGCAGAACCTTCTGGCGCTGCGCTTCGGCAACGCGCTCTTCGAGCCGCTGTGGCGGCGCGAGTGGGTCGAAAGCATTCAGATCACCATTGCCGAGGAACTCGGCGTGGAAGCGCGCGGCGACTTCTACGACAACACCGGCGCGTTGCGCGACATGGTCCAGAACCACTTGCTGCAACTGCTTTCCATCGTGACGATGGAACCGCCGCATTCCATGGATTCCGACTCCGTGCGCGACGAGAAGCTGCGCGTGCTGCGCGCGCTGAAGCCGATCGACGAGCGCGACATCAGCCGCGTCGCGGTGCGCGGGCAGTATCACGCGGGCGTGATTCGCGGCGCATCGGTGCCGGCCTACGCGACCGAGCCGGGCGTGCGCCCCGACAGCAACACCGAAACCTTCGTCGCGCTGAAGGTCGAAATCGAAAACTGGCGCTGGGCGGGCGTGCCGTTCTTCCTGCGCACCGGCAAGCGGCTCGCGGACCGCGTCGCTGAGATCGTCGTGAACTTCCGGCCCGTGCCGCATTCGGCGCTCGGCGCGAATGCGCTGCGCGCGGGCGCGAACCGGCTCGTCATCCGCCTGCAGCCGAACGAAACCATTCGTCTATATTGCCTCGCGAAGCAGCCGGGCGAGGGCATGAACCTCGCAAGCGTGCATCTGGATCTCGCGTTCGACCAGTTCTTCAAGGAAGGGCAGATGGAGGCTTACCAGCGGCTCTTGCTGGATGTGATTCACGGGCGGCTCGCGCTCTTCGTGCGCCGCGACGAACAGGAAGCCGCGTGGCGCTGGGTCGAGCCGATCCTGAACGCGTGGGCTGCGTCCACGAACAAACCCAAGCCGTATGCGGCGGGCACGTGGGGCCCGGCGGCGTCGAGCGCGATGCTCGCGCAGCATGGCACGTGCTGGCTGGAAGAAGAGAATTGAGGGCGTCGCGCTGACGGGTTCCTGGAGAGAGACGAGAGCGCGCGCCAGCACACAAGACCGCTTCGCGGGCCGTTCGCGGCCTCGCGAGATAAGGCGGGTCGATAAACCAAGACAAGCAGGATGGAGGAGCAGTGATCGAGCTTCGCACTTTCGACGACCCGCGCGCCCACTCGGACGCGCTGGCGAAGGCCGTCAGCGACGCGCTCGCAGCGTCGCTCGCGGCCAGAGGCGCCGCATCGGCCGATGCCAGCGCAGCGGCATCAGGACAATCCGCTCATGCCACGCTCGCCGTGTCCGGCGGCACGAGCCCGCGTCCGTTCTTGCAAACGCTCTCGCACGAGCCGCTCGCGTGGGCGCATATCGACGTGACGCTCGTCGACGACCGCTGGGTGCCTGAAACCGATTCCGCGAGCAACGCGCGCCTCGTGCGCGAGACGCTTCTGCAGGACGCGGGCGCGGCGGCGTACTTCCTGCCGCTCGTCGATACGTCGGCCACGCTGGACGCGCACGTCGCCTCCCTGAATGCCGACGCGCGCCGCCGCCTGCCGGACGTCGCCGTGCTCGGCATGGGCGAGGACGGTCACACCGCCTCCATCTTCGCGGACGCACCCGAATGGGACTTCGCCATTTCCACGCAGGACCGCTTCGTCGCCGTGCATCCGGGCAGCGCGCCACATGCACGCGTGAGCCTCTCGATGTCCGCGTTGAAGCAGGTGAAGCAGCTTTTCCTCTTCATCTCCGGCCAGAAGAAACTCGACGTACTGAACGCGGCGCTTGCCGCGCGCCAGAAGAATGCCATCTCGACCTTGGCCAACGACGAAGGAGTGAAGCTCGATGTCTACTGGTGTGCATAAGGCCGCGCCGGCGGCGAGCCACGCCGATGGACCGAGGCTGCTCGCCGACATCGGCGGCACCAACGCGCGCTTCGCGCTGGAGACGGCGCCCGGCGAAATCGGGCAAATCCGCGTCTATCCGGGGTCCGATTACCCTGGCATCGCGGAAGTCATGCAGCAGTATCTGAAGGACACGAAAGTCGGCCGCGTGAACCATGCGGCGATTGCGATCGCCAATCCGGTGGACGGCGATCACGTGAAAATGACCAATCACGACTGGAGCTTTTCGATCGAAGCGACGCGCCGCGCGCTCGGTTTCGATACGCTGCTGGTCGTCAATGACTTTACCGCGCTCGCGATGGCGCTGCCCGGCCTCACCGATGCGCAGCGCGTGCAGATCGGCGGCGGCGCGCGGCGGCAGAACAGCGTGATCGGCCTGCTCGGTCCGGGCACGGGCCTGGGCGTGTCGGGGCTGATTCCCGCCGATGATCGCTGGATCGCGCTCGGCAGTGAAGGCGGTCACGCGACGTTCTCGCCTTTCGACGAAAGCGAAGACCTCGTCACGCGCTATGCGCGCCGCAAGTTTCCGCACGTGTCGTTCGAACGCGTGTGCGCGGGGCAAGGGCTGGAGCTGATCTACCGGGCGTTCGCGGAGCGCGACAACGTGGCGGTCGCCGACACCTTCACCGCCGCCGACGTCACCACGCGCGCGCTGGAAGGCGAGGCGCTCGCGCTCGAAACCGTGAACTGCTTCTGCGCGATCTTGGGCACGTTCGCCGGCAATATCGCGGTGACGCTCGGCGCGCTGGGCGGCATCTATATCGGCGGCGGCATCGTGCTGAAGCTCGGCGAACTGTTCCACAAGTCGCCGTTTCGCGAGCGATTCGAGTCGAAAGGGCGCTTCCAGCAGTATTTGTCCGGCATTCCGACTTACGTCATCACGGCGGAATATCCCGCGTTCCTTGGCGTGTCCGCGATTCTGGCCGAGCAGTTGTCGAATCGCGCGAACAGCGGATCGTCGGCGGTGTTCGAGCGCATCCGGCAGATGCGCGACGCGCTCACGCCCGCCGAACGGCGCGTGGCCGATCTCGCGCTGAACCATCCGCGCTCGATCATCAACGACCCGATCATCGACATTGCGCGCAAGGCCGACGTGAGCCAGCCGACGGTGATCCGCTTTTGCCGCTCGCTCGGCTGTCAGGGCCTGTCCGACTTCAAGCTGAAGCTCGCGACCGGGCTGACGGGCACGATTCCGGTCAGCCACAGTCAGGTGCATCTGGGCGATACGGCCACGGACTTCGGCGCGAAAGTGCTGGACAACACCGTGTCCGCCATTCTGCAGTTGCGCGAGCATCTGAACTTCGACAACGTCGAGCGGGCGATCGACATTCTGAACGGCGCGCGGCGCATCGAGTTCTACGGGCTCGGCAATTCGAACATCGTCGCCCAGGACGCGCATTACAAGTTCTTCCGCTTCGGCATCCCGACGATTGCCTACGGCGATCTCTACATGCAGGCGGCGTCCGCGGCGCTCCTCGGCAAGGGCGACGTGATCGTGGCGGTCTCGAAGTCCGGACGCGCGCCGGAACTGCTGCGCGTGCTCGAAGTGGCGATGCAGCAGGGCGCGACCGTCATCGCGATCACGTCGAGCAACACGCCGCTCGCCAAGCGCGCGACCGTGGCGCTCGAGACGGATCACATCGAGATTCGCGAGTCGCAGTTGTCGATGATCTCGCGCATTTTGCATCTCGTGATCATCGACATTCTGGCGGTCGGCGTGGCGATCCGCCGTGCTGCGCCGCAGCCTGGCGCGAAGATCAGCGAGACCGTCGCGCAAGCGCGCGAAGCCAGCGACGACGAGGCCGCCGCCGTGCTTGACTGGCTGAGTCACGGCGCGTCGGGCGTGGCGAAGGAATAACGCCTGAGCAGTCCAAACGAAAGGGGCCGCCGATGCGAATCGGCGGCCCCTTTGTCTTGTCATCCGCGAAAAAAAAACGGCGCGGCTCCTTTCGGAAGCCGCGCCGCTAGCGAAGCAGACGCGTTGCTTAGAACGAGTGCTGAATGCCCGCGTACACGCCCGTTTGGCTGCGGCCAGGGAACGGATTGTCCGTCGAAGCGGCCGAACCGAAGCTGTTCGCGTTGAGGCCGTAGTTCGCCGTCTTGCTGTTCTGCACGGTCGCCACTTGCAGGTCGAACAACGTGCGCTTCGACAAGTTGTACGAACCGCCGACCGTGTACATGGTCGCGTTGCCCGCGCCGTTGTTGCCGTTCACGTGATAGACGGCAGCGGTCAGCGCCGCAGCCGGCGAGGCTTGCCACGTCACGCCGCCCCATTCGTGATCGAGCGTGGTGGACTCGCCGGGCAACTGGCCCGTCATGCCGGACGAACGGATGGCCTGATAACCCGCCTGAACCTTGAATTGGCCGAGAAACACGTTGGCCATGGCCGAGTATTCGCGGGAGTACGCATAGACGCCCTGCGTCGTGCCATAGCTGCCCCCGAGCTGACCGTTGGCGGGATTGCGGATCTCGTCGTACATGCCGCGCACCTGTAGATACGGCGACGTGTACGTGACGTACGCGCCTGCTTCACGGCCTTGCGGCGTCGTGCCATTACCGTTCCAGTTGGTCGCATTGGAGAGCGCGTATTGGCCGTAGAAGTCGAAGCCCGCGAACTTCGGCGATTGATACGAGATGTTATTGCTCGATTGCGGCCAGTTGCGGCCACGCACCAGCGAAGCGGACGACCAGTTCGACTGTCCGAACGGATCAAAGTCCCATACGCCGTTCGACACGAACAGTTCGCGGCCCAGCAGCACCGTACCGAAGCTGTTGTTGGCGATACCCACCGTCGCCCAGCGATTGAAGAGACCGTTGCTCGGACCCGCGCCCGTCATGGTATTGAAACTGCCTTCGAGCTGGAACACGGCGCGATTGCCGCCGCCCAGGTCTTCAGTGCCCTTTAAGCCCCAGAGGCTGGTGCCCCAGTCGCCGCTTTCGGCGCGGATGCGACTCGCGGTCACGTTCGACGCCGCGCCGGTCGGCACGCCATTCATGTATTCAAGTCCTGCGTCCAGGCGTCCGTATAGCGTCACGCTGCTTTGAGCATGCGCCGCCGCGCCGAACGTGAGCAGCGCAGCCGCTGCGAGCAAAGCCTTTTTCATATCTCCTCCAACTCCGTGTCAAAAGTGAAACAAGTGGCGCTGGAATTTTGAAGGAGAACTACATTTTTGGAGAGCTGCGTCTGTACTTTTGATTCAATTTGACAAGTGAGGCAACATTCCCCGGCCGCGATGCGAATGCTCGGGCCAATAAAAAACGGTGCGACACCCTTACGGGTACCGCACCGATACGCGCCTCTCGCAGCAGCGTGAAAACCTTATAGAACTGTTCTTGCCTCAGACTCGCCGATTAGAACGAGTGCTGAATGCCGGCGTACACGCCCGTCTGGCTGTGGCCAGCGAACGGGTTGTCCGTCGCGGCGGCCGTGCCGAAGTTGTTGGCGTTCAGGCCGTAGTTGGCGGTCTTGCTGTTCTGCACCGTGGCGACCTGCAGATCGAACAGCGTGCGCTTGGACAGGTTGTACGAGCCGCCGACCGTGTAGATGGTCGCGTTACCCGCGCCGTTGTTGCCGTTCACGTGGTAGACCGCGCCGATCAGGGCCGCCGCCGGCGTTGCTTGCCACGTCACGCCGCCCCATTCGTGGTCGAGCGTGGTCGGCTGGCCGGGCAACTGGCCCGTCATGCCCGAAGAACGGATCGCCTGGTAAGCGCCCTGAACCTTGAACTGGCCGAGGAACAGGTTGAACATCGCCGTGTACTCGCGCGAGTACGCGTAGACGCCGTTGCCGTTCGCGTTGTTCGTGCCGGTCGTGCCGCCGTTGAGCGCGTTGTACGCGCCGCCGAGCAGACCGTTGGCCGGGTTGCGGATTTCGTCGTACATGCCGCGAATCTGGAAGAGCGGCGTGGTGTACGTGATGTACGCGCCGCCTTCGCGGCCTTGCGCCGTCGTGCCGTTACCGTTCCAGTTCGTCGCGTTCGAGAGCGAGTACTGACCGTAGAAGTCGAAGCCCGCGAACTTCGGCGACTGGTACGAAATGTTGTTGCTCGATTGCGGCCAGTTGCGGCCACGCACCAGCGAAGCGGACGACCAGTTCGACTGACCGAACGGATCGAAGTCCCACACGCCGTTCGCGATGAAGAGTTCGCGGCCCAAGAGCAGCGTACCGAACTGGTTGTTGGCGACACCGACGGTCGCCCAACGATTGAAGATGCCGTTGTTGCCCGGGCCTTGACCCGTCATGGTGTTGAAGCTGCCTTCCAACTGGAACACGGCGCGATAGCCGCCGCCCAGATCTTCGACGCCCTTCATGCCCCAAAGGCTCGTACCCCAGTCGCCGCTTTCCGCACGGAAGCGGTGCGACGAGCCGGTGGCCGCGCCATTGGCGCCGACGCCGGTCGGCACGCCGTTCATGTACTCCAGACCGGCGTCCAGGCGGCCATAGAGCGTCACGCTGCTTTGAGCCTGAGCCACCGCGCTGAACGTCAGCAGTGCTGCTGCCGCGAGCAAAGCTTTCTTCATCATCTCCTCCAACCCTGTCAAGAAATAGAACCAAGTGCTGCCGTGTGCGGCTGGATGCGAGCGCATCCGACCGGAAATTGTTTTTCGAGGAACGACACACGCGTAACGACAGTGCTCGTGACAATCCGCGCGTCATGGGCGCGAATCTGACGCCGATCCGTCGATCGGTGTCTCCTCACTTTGTTTTGAAGTAAAACTACTTTTTGTGCACTTCGTTTTGGTACTTTAGTTACCAATTTAACAAATTACGTCACACTCGCCAAAGAAATTTGACGCTCCCAGAGGCGGTGTGTCAAAAACGCAAAGCCGGTGTGGTATGCGCGCGACCCACAGCATGGGAAACGGCCTGCAAAGCCTTATGCGGCAAGGCGCTGCGGGCGGGCAAGTTTCGGGGTCAGGTTTCTCGCCTATTGACGCGCGGGCGTCTCGGCGCTAGACGGCCGGATCGGGCTCAAAACGGCGTCCAGCGGAGCGCGGGCATGAAAAAAGCGCCTCGAGGGCGCTTTCTTGGTCGGACGGCTTTTCGGCTATTTCAGGCTGCCGGAAAGAAACTGCTTGAGCCGCTCGCTCTTCGGATTGGCAAAGACGTCGTTCGGACGACCCTCCTCTTCGATGCGTCCCTGATGCAGGAACACGACGTGGTTCGACACGTTGCGCGCGAACGCCATTTCGTGCGTGACGACGATCATCGTGCGGCCTTCCTCGGCGAGCGTCTGCATCACCTTCAGCACTTCGCCGACGAGTTCGGGATCGAGCGCGGACGTCGGTTCGTCGAAGAGCATCACGTCGGGGTGCATCGCGAGCGCGCGCGCGATGGCGACGCGCTGCTGCTGACCGCCCGACAAATGCGACGGGTACTGCTTCTCGAGGCGTGGCGCGAGCCCGACCTTCTCCAGATAGGTGCGGGCGCGGTCCTCCGCTTCCTTCTTCGGCAGGCCGAGCACGTTCACGGGTGCTTCGGTCACGTTCTCCAGCACGTTCATGTGCGACCAGAGGTTGAAGTGCTGAAACACCATCGACAGTTTCAAGCGAACCTGCCGCAACTGCTTCGCGTCGGCGACCTTCAGCGCGCCGGTCTTGTCCATCATCGTGCGGACTTCGGCGCCGTCGACAAAAATGCGCCCGCGGTTCGGCTGCTCGAGGAAGTTGATACAGCGCAGCATCGTGCTCTTGCCGGAGCCCGACGACCCGATGATGCTGATCACATCGCCGGCGTTCGCCTTCAGCGATACGCCTTTCAGCACTTCGTTGCTGCCGTACTGCTTGTGAATGTCGTCGACGAAAAGCGTGTGCTTCTGGGAATTCATGTGCGGTCCTGTAGCCCGATTGCCTGCTTATTTGCCTTGAGGCCGCAGGTACGCGAGCCAGCGATGCTCGGCGCGGCGGAACATCCACACGAGCGCGAACGAAATGACGAGGTAGAGCAGCGCGGCGATGCCGAACGCCTGGAACGACTGATACGTCGCGGAGTTCACGTCACGCGCGATCTTCAGGATGTCCGGCACCGTCGCAGTGAACGCGACGGTCGTCGCGTGCAGCATGAGGATGACTTCGTTGCTGTAGTACGGCAACGCGCGGCGCAGCGCCGAGGGCAGAATCACACGGCGATACAGCGTGAAGCTCGACATGCCGTACGCGCGCGCCGCTTCGATCTCGCCATAGGGCGTCGCCTTGATCGCGCCGGCGAAGATTTCCGTCGTATAGGCGCAGGTGTTGAGCGTGAACGCGAGCAGCGTGCAGTTCATGCCGCTGCGAAAGAACTCGGCGAGCAGCATGTGATCGCGCACGACCTGCAGGCTGTAGAGGCCCGTGTAGCAGAGGAGCAACTGAACGTAGAGCGGCGTGCCGCGAAACACGTACGTGTAGAGCCACACGCCGCGCGAAAGCAGCTTGTTCTTCGAGACGCGCGCCACGGCGAGCGGCACCGACAGACAAAACCCGAGGCCGATGGAAACGACGAGCAGCCACATCGTGATGGCGAGACCGGTAATCCGGTAGCCGTCGGTGAAAAGGTAGTTCTTCCAGAATTCCTGGATGATTTCGATCATGAAGTCCGCCGCTCTTGAATGCTAATAAGGCTGGATGGCTGAATGCCGCAGGTTACAGGTCCGCCTTGCGCACGCCGATGGAGTAGCGCCGCTCCAGCCAGATCAGCACGAAGTTCGACACCGTGGTGATGACGAGATACACGACGCCGGCGAGCAGCGTGAAGAAGAAGAAACGCTGCGTGCCCTTGCCGGCGTCCTGCGCGGCCTTCACCACGTCGGCCAAGCCGATGATCGACACCAGCGCCGTCGCCTTCACCATCACCTGCCAGTTATTGCCGATGCCCGGCAGCGCGAAGCGCATCATCTGCGGAAACATGATGCGCGAGAAGGTTTGCCACGGCGTCATGCCGTAGGCCGCGCCGGCTTCGAGCTGGCCGCGCGGCACGGACAGAAACGCGCCCCGGAACGTTTCCGTGAAGTACGCGCCGTAGATGAAGCCGAGCACGAGAATGCCCGCGAGAAACGGATCGATGTCGATCTGGTCCCAGCCGAGCTGGTCGGTGAGCAGGTTCAGCCAGATCTGGATGCTGTAGAAGAGCAAAAGCATCAGCACGAGGTCCGGTACGCCGCGAATCAGCGTGGTGTAGACCGTGCCGATGCCCGACGCGATGCGGCTCTTCGAGAGCTTCGCCGCCGCCCCGATGAGGCCGATCACGAAGGCGAACGCCAGCGACAGCACCGCGAGCTTGACGGTCTGCCAGGTGCCCGCGAGGATCAGCGGACCGTAGCCTTGCAACATGGTGATTCCTTGATAAGGTGCGCCATTTCCATTCGCGCACGAAGCGGCTCGCCGCCGTCGCTCGCCACCGCGCCGCGCAATTCGGCGCGGCCCGCGTTGCGGATCGTCTCGTTTCTTTCCGGCGCCGCTTGCGGCCTGCGTGCCGGCGGTCCGTATTCTAGGTGGCCAAAATTGGCGAGCATGCACGAAACCGTGAACGCCGCGAATCTCGCGGATGCCGCGCGCCGGCGTTTCCGAAGGCGTTGCAGCGACGCCGCCACCCGAAAAGCGCGGTATTTTACCCGAACCCGGCTCGCGCGCGGCGATAGCCGGACAAGTCCGATTACATCCATCGGCGGGACGGTGTAGTGCCGTTGCGCTCGTTGTTCCGTCGAGCGGCCGCCCTTACATTGTCTCCATCGCAGTTCAACGTCTACACCGGGAGCACAACATGTTCGAGATTCGCCGCAGCAACGAACGCGGTCACGCCAACCACGGCTGGCTGGACTCGTATCACAGCTTCTCGTTCGCCGATTATCACGATCCGCAGCACGTCCACTTCGGCGCGCTGCGCGTGATCAACGAAGACCGCGTCGCGGGCGGGCAGGGCTTCGGCACGCACGGTCATCGCGACATGGAAATCGTGAGCTACGTGCTGGAAGGCGCGCTCGCGCATCGCGACAGCATGGGCAACGGATCGACGATCCGCCCTGGCGACGTGCAGCGCATGAGCGCCGGCACCGGCGTGCGGCACAGCGAGTTCAACGGCTCGCCGACCGAGACGGCGCATTTCCTGCAAATCTGGATCATCCCCGATGCGCCGGGCGGCGCGCCTGGCTACGAGGAAAAGCGTTTCCCTGACGATGAAAAGCGCGGCCGCCTGCGCGTGATCGCTTCGCCGGAAGGCGTGGAGGGTTCGGTCAAGATCGGCGCCGACGCGCGGATTTTCGCAGGCCTGTTCGATGGCGGTGAACGCGCCGAGTTCGACGTGCCGGCGGGCCGCCGCGTGTACGTTCACGTGGCGCGCGGCACGGTGTCGGTGAACGGCGAGGCGCTTGCCGCCGGCGATGCCGCGAAGATCGAGGACATCGCCAAAGTCACGATCGACGGCGGCGAGCAGGCGGAAGTGCTGTTGTTCGATCTGGCGTGATCGGCCGTTGATATGAAACCGCGGGCTCGCGCCCGCGGTTTTTTTTTTGCGCCTGAAAGAACCGCTTACGGCTTCGGGGTCGCCGACGCGCCAAGTGCGCCCTGAGCGCCCGGTGCCGCATCCGGCCCGCCGCGATGCTTGCCCCAGCGTTCGTGCATCTTCTGCTCGTGCTCGTGCATGCGGGCGAAGTGCTTCTTGAGCGCCGTGCTCACCGTCGTCTTCTGCTGATCGTTCAGCGAGTTATAGAAATTGAGCCAGGCGGTCGCCGTCTGCTCATGCAATTGCATTTGCTGCTGCTCGAGCTTCTGATGCGCGGCGTGCATCGCGTTCAGGTCGAGAATCGGCTGATTCTGCATCGACTCGAACTGCTCGTGCATCTGGCGATGACTTTCCCGCATGGCGTTGTGGTTCTGCTTCATCGTGTCGATGGCCGTCTGCCAGAGCTTTTCCTGATCCGCGTTCAGCTTCAACTCGCCGTGCAACTGGTCGAGCTGCTTCTGCATGCGCATTTCCATGTGGTGACCACCGGGGCCGCCAGGACCGCCCATCATGCCCGGAGTGCCGGGCGGCGGCGCGTTCGGCGCGTCGCTGGTGGCGGCGTGGGCCGCGCCGAAGGTCAGCGCGAGCGCGGTAGCCGTGGCAGCAAGAATGCGATATTGCTTGTTCATCGTGAGACTCCCTGAATGTTGACGGAGCCGAATGCGCGGGGTTCATCGAGGACCGCGCCGGGTCGGTGAGACACAGCGTAGAGGTTCGTCCCGGCGCGCGTGTTACCGGCCGGCCATTTCGTATTACGCTGGTTTACGCGCTGCTTTCGCGGTAACACCCCGTAACCCTTTGGCGCGCGCAGGCCGCCGACCGGCCGGGACTCACGCGCTAAACTTCTTTCCATGACTACACAAATTCTTGTCGTCGACGACGACGCCGAACTGCGCGACCTCTTGCGCGACTATCTCGTCCGGCAGGGCATCGAAGTATCGGTGCTGCACGACGCCGGTTCGCTCGAACGCCGGCTCGAGCGCGAGCGCCCCGATCTGATCGTCCTCGATCTCATGATGCCGGGCGTCGACGGCCTGACCGCGTTGCGCAAGCTGCGCGCATCGGGCGACGACATCCCCGTCATCATGCTGACCGCGCGCGCGGACGACGTGGACCGCATCGTCGGTCTGGAACTGGGCGCGGACGATTACCTCGGCAAGCCGTTCAACCCGCGCGAATTGCTGGCGCGCGTGCAAGCCGTGCTGCGCCGCCGCCGCACCATTCCGTCCGCCGCGCCCGAGCAGCGCGAGCCGTACTCGTTTGGCCGCTTCCGGCTGGATTTCCAGTCGCGCACGCTGCAACACGACGGAAAGCCGATCACCTTGTCCGGCAGCGAATTCGCGCTGCTCAAGATCTTCGTGAATCACCCGATGCGCACGCTCACGCGCGAGCGCCTGCTCGAACTGCTGCACGGCCCGGAATACGACGGCACGGACCGCGGCATCGACGTGCAGGTGTGGCGCCTGAGGCGCATTCTGGAGAGCGATCCGTCCGCCCCGCGCTTCATCCAGACGGTGCGGGGACGCGGCTACGTGTTCGTGCCGGACGGCGAGCAAAATGCGCCGGCCCATTGATTCGCTGTTCGGCCGGCTGGTCATTCTGGTGATCGGCGTGCTGGTGCTGTCGCATCTCGCGTGGTTCGCCGTGATCCGCATGGAGCGCGACAACTCGCAAACGCGCTATGCCGTCGAGGAAGCGGCCTTTCTCGTCGAGGCGGTGCGGCAGCACATCGCCAATAGTCCCGACCAGCCGTTGCCCTCGCGCGTGCGTATCGTGCCGCTTCAGGCCGCGGACGTTCCGCAGCCCGCGAGCGGCGACGAGCTTCCGCGTCCGCTCTCGCGCTTCATCGAGGACATGAAGGACCGCCTTCCCGATGGCACCGAGGTGCGCCCCGGTCCGCCCGGCGCGCCGCCTAGCGTCTGGGTTCACGGCGCGAAGGACGCCGGCTGGATCGTCGTGCCGGTGCAGCCGCTACGGCCGCCGCGTTCGCGCGACCGCATGCTCGTGTGGCTCGCCATCATCTTTTCGGCGGCCGTGCTCGCCGCGCTTTTTGCCGCGTGGCAATTGCAATCGCCGCTGCGCTCGCTCGCGCAGGCGGTCGCGCGTTTCGGACGCGGCCAGCCTACGCCGCCCGTGCCGGAGCGCGGCCCGCGCGAACTGCGTCAGCTCACGCACGGCTTCAATCAGATGGTGCGCGAAGTCTCGCAAAGCGAGAACGATCGCGCCGTGATGCTCGCGGGCGTCGCGCACGATCTGAAGACGCCGCTTGCGCGGCTGCGCCTGCGCGCCGAAATGATGGACGACGACAAGACGCGCGACGGCGTGGTGCGCGACGTCGATTCCATGGCGCATATCGTCGATCAATTTCTGGTCTTCGCGCACGACCGCCCGGACGGCAGCGAGCCCGTCACGGTGGATCATCAGTGCGAGCGCATCGCGCGGGCGTATCGCGCGGTCGCGCCGGGTGCGGACACCGTGCGCCTGAAGCTCGAAGCGGGGCCGGCGTTCGTGCTGCCGGCCGCGACGCTCGATCGCCTGCTCTCGAATCTGCTCGATAACGCCCACGCGTATGGCGCGCCGCCCATCGACATCGAAACGCGGCGCGAGGCGAAGGGCTGGGTGCTGTGCGTGTCGGATCAGGGCAAGGGGATCGCGCCGGACGATCTCATCAAGGCGAGCCGCCCGTTCGTGCGGCTCGATCCGGCGCGCGGCGGCAGCGGGCATAGCGGACTGGGGCTCGCCATCGTCGAGCGGCTCGCGCGGCGCGCGGGCGGAGAGTGCGAGATCGGCAATCAGGTGGACGGCGGCTTGCAGGTCGTGATGACCTTTCCGTTCGACGTCGCCACGCGCACGGTCATGGAACGCCGCGCCGGACCGCAGCACGAGGAGCGCGCGCTCTGACGACGCGCGCTTTTTTCATGAGGCTTAGTCGAACAGCGTCTCCAGTGCCGACGCCGCCTCGCTGTCCACCGTGTTGTATGTCACCGTCGATGCCTCGAAGATGTAATGCGTCGTGTACTTGCCGAGGCGCGACAGGATCTCCTCCTGAATGACTTCCGGCGCCAAGTCGATCTTCAGATACCACGCGGTGGACGACAGCCGCGTCTGGTACGAGCCGTACTCCGCGAGCAATTGATCGAACGTTTCAGCGTCCTGATCGCGGCACACGATGACCAGATTTCCCTTCATGCAATCCTCCCGATAACGGCAACGCAGTCGATACCCAGGATCGATGATACCTGCGCGGACATGTCCGTGTGGCGACGAGGGGAATGGCGGCGGCGCTACTTGCCCGCGAGCGAATCTTCGGTGTGACGCGCGGGCGGCGGGTCGGCGGGGCGCACCTCGCTGCGGTCGCGCCCGCGCGATTTCGCCTCGTAGAGCGCGAGATCGGCGCGCGAGAGAATCCATTCGAGCGCGTCGTCGCTGGCCTGTTCGGTGATGCCGATGCTGACCGAAAGCACGGCTTCGTCCGGCAGATGCGCGCAGTGCTCGAGATGAAACCGCTTGCGCAGCCGCTCCAGCACGGCTTGCGCATCGGCAAGCGTGGTCTGCGGCAGGAGGATGCCGAATTCCTCGCCGCCGAGCCGCCCGATCGCATCGCTCGGACGGAGCTGCTCGCGGCAGACCTGCGCGAAGTGCTCGAGCGCGCGGTCGCCGGACGCGTGTCCATAGCGGTCGTTGATCTGCTTGAAGTGGTCGAGATCCGCGATGGCGACCGACAGCGGCGTGCCGGTCGAGCGCGCCAGTTCCACTTCGTGCCGCAGCGTGTCGAGGAAGTAGCGGCGCGACAGCGCGCCCGTGAGCGCATCGTGCCGCGCCTCCGCCGACAGCAGCGTGTTGGCCGATTGCAACTGCTCCGCGAGATCGCGCGTCGCGCGGTGCAGCCGGCGCTCGCGCGAATACGACGTCGCGATCACGACAGCGAGCGTCACGACGCCCAGCATCGTCAGAAAGACGAGCAGGCGGTCGCGGCTATGGTTGCGCGTGATTTCCGTCCAGCTCGTGAGCGGGTGAACGATATGCGCCGACAAGCCCGAATTGAGGCCCGTGCGTTCGTCGTAGAGCGAGGGCACGGCGCCGCCGTTGGCGGCATAGAAGCCCTGCGCGAGCGCGGGCGCGAGCCAGGGCGCCGACTGCAGCATGTGGTCGCCGACATGCTCGATGCGCAGCGGCGCGAACGCGTCGCGGCGATAGTGCTCGAGGCGCTCGCGCGCCGTCATGCGACCGACGGGCGCATCCGGCATCGCCTGATATTCGAGCCGGCCGTCGTGCGCCATCACCACGACGCCGTTTTCGTCCGTGACGAACGTGCCCGGGCGCGACACCCAATGCCGCAGCCGGTCGATGCTCACCTTCGCGATCACCGCGCCGACCAGGAGCCCGTCCTCGTAGACCGGCGCGGCGATGAAGATGCCCGGTTCGCCCGACAGCCTGCCGACGCCGTACACCTCCACGAAGCCGCCGAGTAGCGCGCGCACGACGTAGCCGCGCCCGCTCATGTCGTAGCCGATGAAGCTGTCGTCGTCGCTGGCGTTGCTCGATGCAATGCAGTAGCCCTGCTCGTTCACGAGCCAGATGGAGTCGAGTCCCGAGAAGCCCTGCGCGTCGTGCAGGAAGCGGTTCACCTTGTCCAGCCCGGGCCGCGCGATCCATTGCGCGCGCCGCACGGGTTCGGTGATCTTCGCGTTCGACGCATAGCGCCGCGACTCGGCGAGCGCGCGCTGCGTGAGATCCATCTGCGCGAGCGTCGCGGGAATCGCGCGGGACATGGCGAGGTCGCTCGCGATGATCTGCGCCATGTTGTCGACGATGGACGCCGCCATCTGGCGCTCGGTACGCACGGTGGCCGTCATCTCCTGCTGTACCATCCGGTCCGACAGCAGCCCGGCGGCGACCCAGCAGCCGAGCGCGAGCAGCGCGAGGCAAAGCGTCGCGATGGCACGGTGCAGGAGGAGCTTGTTCATCGGTGTGGCCTGTCGCGGCGTCACGCCGCGGCGAGCGGGCGTTCGGCGTGCGCGCGCCGCGCGGCCGGCAGCATGCGCGGGCCGCGCAGGGCCGGCTCGTGCGGGGACTCGCCGCCGCCGCCCAAAAACGCGATAATCGCCGCCCTGGGACGGACGCTCAGCCGGTCCGCCCGGGCGCGTTCATTGCGTCGCAGGGTCGCGGCAGCGGCGCCCTTTGCATGCGCGCGAGGCTCGGGTGTGCGGCCGGAGGCGTGTCTCGCGTCTGTCGGACGGCCTGCCGACTCGTTCTTGGCGTCTCGCATTGCATCGGCGCTCATTTATTGTTTGTGACAAGCCCAGATTGGACGATGTTTTTCGTCGTCTATCAAGCGCCTTATTGCGGCGAACGGCGTTCGCCCAACACATTGCCTCGCGACGCCGCGGTTCGCTTGCGGCGGCGGCACGCTTGTGCGTGCATCGGCCCGGTATCGACGCAATAGCGACGCAATAGCGACCGAAAGCGCCATGCAAGGGAAAAGCGCGGCGCGCGGGGGCGCGCCGGCCCTTCAGTTCGGCCTTGCCGTGCCGTTGTGCAACAGAAGCCGCGCGCCGCGCCGAAGTTCGGCAGGAAAGGTTGTGCCTGTCATCGTGAGTGGTGTAGTGTCGCTCGGTTCAGCGTGAGCGCGGCCGTGCGAGTCGTCCGCCAGGCGGCCGCACGCGTTGAACCCGTCACGGTGGCGACGGTGAGGGGGCTCGCCCGGACGACGGCGTTCGCCGTCTCGAGCATCATCCGCGCCTTGCGCGGTCGTAACACAGCCTTACGGGGAGGGCTCTGAATGGAATTTGGTTTCAATCTGAATCGCACGGCGAACGCGTCCGCCTGGCGACTCCTGCCCAACCGCTGGGACTTCGTGGCGTTCCCGATGATCATCTGCATCATCGCGCTCGCCGCCGTCGGCTTTCACGAGACGCTCGCGCCCATCTCGACACTGCAAACGCAGGCGATCTCGCTCGACCCCGCGAATCTTCCCGAATACGCGTTGCGCACGACCTTGCGCATGCTGGCCGCGATGGTCGCGTCGCTCATCTTCACGCTCGCCTACGGCACGCTCGCGGCGAAGAGCCGGCGCGCGTCCGTCGTGCTGGTGCCGATTCTCGACATCCTCCAGTCGGTGCCGGTGCTCGGCTACATCTCCTTCACTGTCACGTTCTTTCTTGCGCTCTTTCCGGGGCGCGTGATCGGCGCGGAGTGCGCTGCG
The DNA here is from genome assembly GCF_902506145.1 of Burkholderia sp. 8Y. Classification (GTDB taxonomy): domain Bacteria; phylum Pseudomonadota; class Gammaproteobacteria; order Burkholderiales; family Burkholderiaceae; genus Caballeronia. The sequence goes on from NZ_LR733520.1 coordinate 684,631, forward strand.
ATCTTCGCGATCTTCACGAGCCAGGCGTGGAACATGACGTTCAGCTTCTACCAGTCGCTGCGCACGGTGCCACGCGACCTGGACGAAGTCTCGCGCGGCTTTCACCTGACCAACTGGCAACGGTTCTGGAAACTCGAAGTGCCGTTCTCGATGCCCGGCCTCATCTGGAACATGATGATGTCGATGTCGGGCGGCTGGTTCTTCGTCGTGGCCTCGGAAGCGATCACGGTCGGCAATCGCAGTATCGTCCTGCCGGGCATCGGCGCGTATCTCGCTGCCGCGATCGGCGAGCGCAACCTCGGCGCGATCGGCTGGGTGATTCTCGCGATGACCGTCGTGATTCTCGCCTACGACCAGCTGATGTTCCGCCCGCTCGTCGCCTGGGCGGACAAGTTCCGCATGGAGAACACGAGTTCGGGCAATGCGCCGGAATCGTGGCTGCTCGACCTGATTCGCCGCACGCGCCTGATTCACCGCCTGCTCGTGCCGGCCGGATGGATTCTCGCGAAGGCGGCGCGCGTGCCGATCAAACTGCCGTCGCTGCAAGGCGTGCGGCTGCCGTTGCGCGCGCCGGTGTCATCGACGCGCGCGGGCGATATCACGTGGGGCGCGGTCGTGCTCGTCGTCACGGCGTTCGTCGTCTGGAAGGTGGTGTCGTTCGTCGCGACGGGCGTCACCTGGGGCGAAGTGGGCCACGTCTTCGTTCTCGGCTTCATCACGCTCATCCGCGTGGTGGTGCTCATTGCGATCGCGTCGGTGATCTGGGTGCCGATAGGCGTGCTGATCGGCCTGCGCCCGGCGCTCGCCGAGAAGTTCCAGCCACTCGCGCAGTTCCTCGCGGCGTTCCCGGCGAATCTGCTGTTTCCGGTGTTCGTCGTGGTGATCGTGCGCTGGCATCTGAATCCGGATATCTGGCTGTCGCCGCTCATCGTGCTCGGAACGCAGTGGTATATCCTGTTCAACGTGATCGCGGGCGCGTCGGCTTATCCGAACGATTACCGCGAGGCTGCGACGAACTTTCAGATCCGCGGCTGGCAGTGGTGGAAGAAGGTCATGCTGCCGGGCATTTTCCCGTACTACGTCACCGGCGCGATCACCGCTTCGGGCGGCGCGTGGAACGCGAGCATCGTCGCGGAGGCGGTGTCGTGGGGCAAAACCAGTGTCGTCGCTCACGGACTCGGCGCGTATATCGCGCAGAACACGGCGGACGGCGACTATCCGAAGATCATTCTCGGCATTGCCGTGATGTCGCTCTTCGTGACGCTGTTCAACCGCCTGTTGTGGCGCCCGCTATACGCCTACGCCGAAGCGCGGCTTCGACTGGATTGAGGACGAGTTCCGATGCAGAACCTTAAAAATACCCAGACGCCCGCCCAGCAGGCGGCGGTGCGTACGCCCGGCTCGCCCGCCGGCGCGCCGGCAGCGGCAGCGCAAAAGCCGCCGCGCCTCGGCGCGGAGATTCTGCGCGTGCAGAACGTGAGCCGCGGCTTCAACAAGACGCAGGGCGAACTGCTCGTGCTCGACGACGCGAATCTCTCGTTGCGCGAAGGCGAAATCGTCGGTCTTCTCGGGCGTTCGGGCTCGGGCAAATCGACGCTTCTGCGCATCATCGCCGGCTTGATCGAGCCGACCGACGGCGAAGTGACTTATCTGAACGAGCCGTTGCGCGGCCCGGCGAAGGGCGTCGCGATGGTGTTTCAGACCTTCGCGCTCTTTCCGTGGCTGACCGTGCTGCAAAACGTCGAAGCCGGACTCGAAGCGCAGGGCGTGGGTGCGCGCGAGCGCCGCGAGCGGGCGCTCGCGGCCATCGACCTGATCGGTCTCGACGGTTTTGAGAACGCCTATCCGCGCGAACTGTCGGGCGGCATGCGCCAGCGCGTGGGCTTTGCGCGGGCGCTCGTCGTCGATCCGACGCTGCTGCTGATGGACGAGCCGTTCTCCGCGCTCGACGTGCTGACCGCCGAAAACCTGCGCACCGATCTGCTCGATCTCTGGACGCAGGGGCGTCTGCCGATCAAGTCCGTGCTGATCGTGACGCACAACATCGAGGAAGCGGTGTTCATGTGCGACCGCATTCTCGTGCTGTCGTCGAATCCGGGCCGCGTGATGGCTGAGATCAAGGTGCCGTTCAAGCATCCGCGCAACCGGCTGGACCCGGCGTTCCGGCGGCTGGTGGACGACATCTACGCGAAGATGACCGCGCGTCAGCTCGACGACGCGAAGAAGAAGGGACTGGAACTCGGAAGCTGGCTGCCTTCCGTGTCGACGAACCTGATGGCCGGTCTCATCGAAACGCTCGCCGCCGAGCCGTACCACGGCCGCGCGGACATGCCGGAAATCGCGCGCACGCTGCATCTGGAAGTCGACGAACTCTTTCCGATCGCGGAAGTGCTGCAACATCTCGGCTTCGCGGATGTGCGCGAAGGCGACATCTACCTGACGCCGCAGGCCCGCGTCTTCGCGGAGTTCGGCACGCAGGAGCGCAAGATGATGTTCGCCGAGCACTTGCTGCGTCACGTGCCGCTCGCCGCGCGAATCAAGAAGGTGCTGAACGAGCGGCCGGGGCATCGCGCGCCGCGCGTGCGCTTCGAGCAGGAACTGGAAGACTTCCTCTCCGACAAGGCCGCGCAGGAGACGCTCGATGCGGTCATCGACTGGGGACGTTACGGCGAAATCTTCTCCTATAACGATCAGACGGAGATGCTGAGTCTGGAGGACGTCGAAGCCTGATTGCGCGGGCGCTCGCCCATACGAAAAGCGCGGTTTCCGAGGACGGAAACCGCGCTTTTTTGTTTTCGCCGGCGCTCGATGCTTACTGCAGATTGCCCCAACGCTCGACCGCAGGCTCCGCCGACGCCCACTTCCAGCCCTCGGTCTGCTTGCATGCGCTGGCCACGAACCAGTCGGCGTGCGCGTTGGCATCGTCGCCGTCCACGACGGAGAACGCAAACTCCTTGCAGCTTGCGAGCGCGTTGTCGAATTCGCGCAGCACGCGCACGTCGCCGTGGCCGTTTTCGATCGGCAGCGTGTGTTTGACCTTCCACGGGCGCGTTTCGCCGACCGCCGACATGCCCGCCGCCACCGCGATGGCGACTTGCTGGTCCGTGTGCAGCGACTTCGACACGCGCTTCACGGCTTCGTCGGTGGCGGCCTGCACCGCGATGCCGACGCCTAAGCCGATTGCCGGATTCGTCGTGACCGCGCCGGTCGCGATGCCTGCGGCTGCGCCCGTCGCCGCGCCGATGGACGCGCATCCGCTCATCGTCACACATGCGGCTGCGATAGCCGCCGCGAGACCGAAGCGAAGCGCGGGATGAACTGCGAGCCGCACCGTCATTGCAGCGAGCCCCAACGCGGCGTGGCGGGTTCGGCCGACGCCCACTTCCACTTGGCGCCGTCGCGGCAGACGGACGCGACGTAGAACGCGCTGTCGGCGGGGCGGTCCTTGGTGGCGTCGCGATCGACGGAGAACACGATCTCCTTGCAGTCGAGCGCGCCGCTGCTGATCGTGCGGCTGACGGTCACGCGGCCTTTTTCGTCTTCTTCGAGCGGGACCGAGTGCGTGACGACCCACGGAGCCACGGCGCCCACGGTGAGCGGGCCTGCCACGGCGGCAATCTTGTCCTGTGTATCCGTATGGACGATGCGCTGCGTGTACTGAACGCCCGCGCGCGCCGCCGCCACCGCGCCGAGGCCGATGCCGGTGGCCACTGCGGCGTTGCTTGTCACTTGCCCGGCAATCGCGGCGCCCGCGATACCCGCGCCCGCCGTGGCGCCTTCGCTATAAAGGGAGTTGCATCCGCTGAGAGTCAGACACGCAATGACGCCGCTCGTGATCGCGGCGAGCGCGGCGGCGCGTTTGCCGCGCCGGGGGACACAAATCTGCATGTTGCTTTTTCCTTCGTCTGCCGTTTTTTCTCGCTGCGATCTTCCGTGAGACCGCCGCCGACGTTCCTTCGAGCAGGCACCTGCATCCAGGTACTTGTCGCGGGCTTCGGGCATTTTGAAGCATGCTTCTAATTACCGCCTCGGGAAAATTGCAAGAAATTGCAAGCGGCGGGAACGCGTTGCGCAATTCGTAACGCGACCGCGCAAAGGTCGCCGCGAAAGGCTGCGAAAGCCTTTCGCGGCGGTGTTGCCGGGAATCAGCTTTCGCTGGTTGAAGGCGTGTCGCTCGCGTCGGTGTCTTCGTTCTCGTAGGCGCCCAGGCGGTTGTACAGCGTCTTCAGGCTGACGCCGAGCGCCTTCGCCGCGCGCCGCTTGTCGCCGCCGCAATGCTTGAGCGTGCCGAGAATGATCTGCTTCTGCGCGTCGGCGAGCGGCGTGCCGACCCAGACGTTCATCGCGTCGCCTTGCGTGACGGGCTTTTTCACCCGCGACGCGAGATGCGGATGCGCGATCTCGACCGTCTTCTCCGCGAGAATGAACGCGCGATACACCGTGTTTTTCAGCTCGCGCACGTTGCCGGGCCACGAGTAGGTGCGCAGCACGTCGAGCGCGCGCTTGCTGAACGCCTTGTTCGTGCCTTCCTGCGCGTTCATTTCAGCGAGGAAATGCTGCGCGAGCAGTTCGCGGTCGGCATCGCGCTCGCGCAGGGGCGGCGCGCGTAGCGGGAACACCGCGAGGCGATACATCAGGTCTTCGCGCAGCCCATTTTCCTTGACCGCGGCGACCGGGTCGCGGTTGGTCGCGGCGATCACGCGGACGTCCGAGCTGATCAGATCGTTGCCGCCCACGCGAAAGAACGTGCCGGTTTCGAGCGCGCGCAGCAGCTTCACTTGGCGAACGGGCGACATTTCCGTCACTTCGTCGAGAAAGAGCGTGCCGCCGTTCGCATGTTCGAAATAGCCGATGCGTCCCTGCACCGCGCCCGTGAAACTGCCTTTCTCGTGGCCGAAAAGCTCGGCTTCGATCAGGTTGTCCGGAATCGCGCCGCAGTTGACGGCGATGAACGGCGCGTCCTTGCGCGCGCTGTGATCGTGAATCGTCCGCGCGACGAGCTCCTTGCCGGTGCCCGACTCGCCGATGATGAGCGCGGTCGCGTCCGTGCCGGCGACGCGCTCGATCTGTGAGTACAGCTCCAGCATGACAGGCGACGAGCCGTACAGTAGTCCGTAAGACTTCAAACCCGGCACGTCCCCCGCAGTGCGCTTTTTCTGCGCCGGTGTTTCGCCTGCGACAAGCGGCGGGTCAAGATCGGTTGACGCCATAGGTGCTGATAGTTCCTGAGTTCTGCGAATATGATGGGCGGGCAGCGAGCGCCGCCGAACGCCGAACGCTTCGCGCCAGCGGGCACGTGCGGTCGCGGTCGGCGGCTGGGCGTCCGGCGCGGCCGGGCGGGCCCTCGGCCCTGCGGTCGCGCGGCACGGCGGCGTCCTGATGCTGACGCGCGGGCGCTGCTGTCGTGCGCTCGATGGCGGTGAGCCGGTTTTCCTCGAAAGCGTCAGTCCTGAGGTCGCGGCGCAATCGAATGATTCGCCGCCGTGACTCTATCTCATAAACGCTATTTAACCATTCGCGACGATCCTGCGGCAATGCGCGCCGTCAGTCGGATGGCATTTTGTCTGATTGCGATTTGCGCCGCGCGGATGATCCGGAAAGGTTCGCCGCGCGCGCCGCGAAATTACAAGTCGACGGCGTAAGACTTACCCGACGATTCGCTGCGCATTCGGCTTTTGCGCACGGGCGCCCGTATCGCGACGTTGGCATGAAAGCTGCTCGGACTGGTCATCCTTATTCGAATGCCCGCGATGGGAAGGCGAACAAACGGGCAACGGGAGAGGTCATGGACGACATTTTCGATTTCGATGTGCCAGCAGACGAGCGCCGGAATTCGGCGACGGTGCGGCCGGCTCGCGGCAGGGGTGCGCGGGCGTCGGACGATCGGCAGGAACTCGCGGCAGGCGAGCCGATCGACATCTATCACTGGGCGGCCGTCGCGCTCGTGACGGCGCTGATGTGCGCGGTGCTCGGCTATGCGGCCGGCACGCCCGCGCTCGCACGCGCCGCGAACGTGACGAGCCTCGTGTTCGGCGTGGCAGGCGGCGCGCTGACGGCAAGCGGCATCATCCGGCGGCTGCGCGCGCGACTCTCGACGGGCAGCGCACGTCGGCCGTTGAATGTGACGGTGCCGAAGACGCAATAGGCGGCAGGCGCACTAGCCGCAATGACCCGCGATTGTGCGGAAGACCCACTTGGCGAGGACTGATTTCATGAGTCATACGACTGTCCAGCTTGCGTTGGGCAAGCAGAAGATCATCGAAGACATCAAGGTGCTGCTCAACGACTCGGAAGAGTTGCTGCGGCTGTCGTCGGCGCTGCCGGGAGAGGGCGTCGAGGCGCTGCGTTCGCGTCTGCGCGATCACGCCGACACGGCCCGCGCCGCGCTGGAAGACGCGCAGGCCAGTGCGCAAAGCCGCTATCGGTCGGGCATTGACTGCACGGAGCGGTACGTGCGGGAGAATCCGTGGCAATCGCTCGGCATGGCGGCTGCGGCGGGGTTCCTGCTGGCAGCACTGATCTCGCGCTGAGCCGCGCGGTATCGCATTCAACGACAAGGGAGAAGAACAATGGCACGGTCATCGATTGGAGTTTTTGGCGCGCTGTTCGCAGTCGGCAGCGTGCTCGCCTGGAAATGGATGCAGTCGCAGGACGCGAACGGGCGGCGCATCGAGAACGGCGCGAACCGCTGGTCGGGCGGACGCTCGCGCAGGGGCGGAAAGTACGTCGTCGGCGGCACGCCGGACGCCTGGCATTTCCCGAAAAGCTGACCGCGCACTTCGCTCGATGCCGCGCAGCCGGGCGCATCGCCTGGCTCTGCCGACATTCGAGCGTTTCCAAGCGATAAGACGCACGCCCTATGGCGTGCGTTTTTATCTTGATAAGCCTTTATAATCATTGAACCTCAGCCATAAGTCGCCAACTGGAAAAACTTACGGCGGAGGCCCCAAGCGTGCGGAAATTTCGGAAATTATTTTATCTTTGCGTTCTGCGGTCAGGTTCAGGCCCACACGGCATCTGACGCAGTAATCGCACCGGCCCGGACGGCCACCGCCGCCCGGAGAAGACCACGCCGCCTCGCGGCGTGTGACCCTGAAACGCTTTGGAAGAATTCGAGACGCAATGCCACACGTATTGATTGTCGATGACGATCCCAGTACCCGCGAGGCGCTAGCCGCGATCATCGGCGAAGACGGACTGACAACGGCCACCGCCAGCGATCTGCGCGAAGCGCGCATCCAGCTCGTGCGGCAGACGCCGGACGTCGTTTTCACCGATCTGAAGCTGCCCGACGGAACGGGCGTCGACCTGTTCGAAGATCTCGATCCGCGCTCCGGCGTGGAATTCATCGTCATCACCGGGCATGCGACGGTGGAATCGGCCGTGAGCGCGCTCAAGATGGGCGCAGCCGATTACCTCGTCAAACCCATCAACATGCAGCGCGTGAAGGCGATTCTGTCGCGCCTGCCGCGCGCCGGCGACCTGAAGGCGGAAATCGGCACGCTGCGCGGCGAGTTGCGCCGCATGGGGCGCTTCGGGCTCATGCTCGGCAATTCGCCCGCCATGCAGACGGTGTACGACCAGGTCGGACGCGTCGCGCCGACGGCGGCGTCGGTGCTGCTGATCGGCGAATCGGGAACGGGCAAGGAAGTCGCCGCGCAGACGCTGCACGAGCTCAGCCTGCGCCGCAAGCATTCGTTCATCGCGGTGAACTGCGGGGCGATCTCGCCGAATCTGATCGAGTCCGAAATGTTCGGTCACGAACGCGGTTCGTTCACGGGCGCGGATCGTCAGCACAAGGGTTATTTCGAGCGCGCGAACGGCGGCACGCTGTTCCTCGATGAAATCACCGAAATGCCGATCGAGTTGCAGGTGAAGCTGCTTCGCGTGCTGGAAACCGGCATGTTCATGCGCGTCGGCACGACGAAGGAGATCGAGACGGACGTGCGCCTGATTGCCGCGACGAACCGCGATCCGGAGCAGGCCGTGCTCGAAGGCAAGCTGCGGCTCGACCTCTACCACCGGCTGAACGTGTTCCCGATCAACCTGCCGCCGCTGCGCGAGCGCGGCAAGGACGTGGAACTGCTCGGACAGGCGTTCCTCGACGAACTGAACGCGCGCTACAACACGAAGAAGGACTTCCCGCCCGCCGTGCGCGACATGTTGGCCTCGTACAACTGGCCGGGCAATGTGCGCGAACTGAAGAACTACGTGCAGCGCGCGTACATCATGTCGGGTGCTGATTCCGATAGCACGGCGACGGTCCCGCTGCAGATTTCGCTGTCGCGGCCTTCGTCGGGCACGGCGGTGACGATCCCGTTCGGCACGTCGCTCGCGCAGGCGGATCGCCAGCTGATTCTCGCGACGCTCGAACAATGCGGCGGCGTGAAGACGCGCGCGGCGGAAATCCTCGGCATCAGCCTGAAAACGCTCTATAACCGGCTCGTGGAGTACGGCGAAGACGCGAACAAGGCGGCTATCGGCGAAGGCGGCGACCTGAACGAGTCGGAAAGCGAAAATCGCTGAACGTCGGTTATCTTCACACGAAAACAACGCCCGCTGCTTGCAAAAAGCGCGGGCGTTTTGATTGGCAGGCGCGCTTTCAGCAACGATAATGAGATACATGGACGCGAGCCGACGTGAAAAGAGGGGCATAACCCTTGCTGCCGATCCATGCGACATCCGCATTCAGGCGCTCGGCGCTTCGAGCGGATGCAATCACGATCACAAGACCGCAAGGAGCCCGTTATGTCCGATTTCGCCTCCGACCGCGCGCCGATCAGTGCGCAGACTCCGCAGCCGCCCGATCCGCCTGTGACGCCGCCGGACCAGCCGCCGCCGACTCCGATTCCCCCCGACACGAACCCCGACCCGACGCGCGACCCGCCCGAGCCACCGACGCAGCCTATCGGCGATCCGCCGCCCGGGCCGAACGAGACGCCGCACGTCCGCTGACGGGTCGAGTAGCAGAAGCGGGCGCTTCATCGAACGCGTGCAAAGCTTGAACAATCTTCCATCCCGGGCGTAGGGATTACAACGAACGGAGTACGAATGACCGGCGACGCGCAGTATCGCCGGTCGTTTTTTCTGCAACGTGCTGCCCGAAGACGTGGCAGCGCATCGGTCCGACGCCGCCGAGGTCCATTCGCGACGGCCTTCTCTCTGGAGGCATCAATGAGGCATCCCGCACTCCGACGCTCCGCGCGTCATTCTTCCAAACGCGAAGCGCGCGCCGAAGCCGCCAAGAACGGCACCGCGCCCGTCTCGTCCGCGCCGCCCGAGCACCACGATCCGGCTGGCCAGAACCGCCCGGCGCCTGGCGTTCCGCCCGACGGCGAGCACAACCAGGGCGGCGTGCGCTCCGAAGGCATCGACTATCAGCGCGATCTCGGCTCCGAGCAGGATGCGTGAGGGCGTCTTTCACGGCGCATCGATCACGAGCAGAAAGTTCTACGCGGCGGCGCTCGCCGCGTGATTTCGTTCGCCCGTAACATCTCGATACGAATTTCCCACTCGATAACGGAGCAAAACGGCATAAGACTTGCATGTTTTCCGTCGCCAATTCGAGCAGCAACGACAACTGATGGAGTGACGCTGTAATGAGCAGATTGATCGTGGTATCGAATCGCGTCGCGCCGGTCCAGGAAGGCAAGCCCAGCGCGGGCGGGCTCGCGATCGGCGTGCTGGACGCGCTCAAGGAGACGGGCGGCGTGTGGTTCGGCTGGAGCGGCGAGATCGTCGGCGAGGCGGCGTCGCCCGTCGTCGAGAAAAACGGCAACGTGACCTATGCCACCGTCGGGCTCACGCGGCGCGACTACGACCAGTACTACCGCGGCTTTTCCAACGCGACTTTGTGGCCGACCTTCCACTATCGCAACGACCTCTCGCGCTTCGACCGCGAGGAGTACGCGGGCTATATGCGCGTCAACGCGACGCTGGCCGCGAAGCTCAAGACGCTGCTGCAGCCGGACGACATCATCTGGGTCCACGACTACCATCTGCTGCCGTTCGCGCAGGAGCTGCGCAAGATCGGCGTGACGAATCCCATCGGCTTCTTCCTGCACATTCCGTTTCCGGTGCCCGAAGTGATGCGCACGGTTCCGCCGCACGAGGAATTGATGGCGTCGCTGTGCCAGTACGACGTCGTCGGCTTTCAGACGGACAGCGACAAGCAGTCGTTCATCGACTATATCGAGCGCAGCGGCCGCGGCCACTTCAGCGACGACGGCATGTTGCAGGCGTTCGGCCGCATGCTGAAAGTGGGCGCGTATCCGATCGGCATCTATCCGGACGCTATCGCGAAAGCCGCCGAACAGTACTCGGGCCGCAAGCAGGTGAAGAGCCTGCGCGACTCCATGCGTGGCCGCAAGCTCATCATGAGCGTGGACCGGCTGGATTATTCGAAGGGTCTCGTCGAGCGTTTTCAGGCGTTCGAGCGGCTCCTGCTGAACGCGCCGGGCTGGCATGGCCGCGTGTCGCTCGTGCAGATCGCGCCGCCGACGCGCGCGGACGTGCAGACGTATCAGCGCATCCGCCAGAACCTGGAAGGCGAGGCGGGGCGCATCAACGGACGCTTCGCGCAGCTCGACTGGACGCCTATTCAGTACTTGAACCGCAAATACGAACGCAATCTGTTGATGGCGCTGTTCAGGCTGTCGCAAGTCGGCTATGTGACGCCGCTGCGCGACGGCATGAATCTGGTCGCGAAGGAGTACGTGGCATCGCAGGACCCGGAAGATCCGGGCGCGCTGGTGCTCTCGCAATTCGCGGGCGCGGCGGATCAGTTGCCGGGCGCGCTCGTCGTGAATCCGTTCGATCTCTCGCAGATGTCCGAGGCGCTGGAGCGCGCGTTGTCGATGCCGCTCGCCGAACGTCAGGCGCGCCATGCCGACATGATGGTGCCTTTGCGCAAGAACAATCTGTCCGTCTGGCGCGATTCGTTCCTCTCGGATTTGCGCAGCGTCGCCACCGCGACCTCCGTCACAGCGAAAACGGTCAAGACGGTGAAGCAGGGCGCGTCGGAAGCGAAGCGGCCGGCGCGGGCCTGATCCGCCGCTGTCGACTAATTAGCCCCGCGCTTCGCGAGAAGCGCGGGGCTTTTTTCTGCGCGACGCGAGCGCGGAACAGTCCTTGCGATCCCGTTCACGACACATTCGAAGGAGATCGATGATGACTGGAAGCACACTGAATCCGCCGGAAGAAGGCGGCGCGCAATGGGGCAAGGGGCACGGCACGGGCGCGCTCGGCCCGAGCGATTCGTCGGACTCCGGCTCTGACGTGCAGGGCGAGATGCGCCGTCCGGGCGATATCGAGGATGAACTCGACGCCCACGCGCTCGGCCTGTCTGATGCGCAACTGGACAGCGACACCGACCGCGCCGGCACGGGCGAGGACGCATCCGCCGACGGCGACAACAACCTCTTCGCGAACGCGGACATCCTGCCCGATGGCGTGGAGGACGAAACCGAAATCAGCGACATGGCCGACGACGAAGCCGTCGATCCCGACGCGGACGAAGACAGCGCCTGACCGTTCAAGCCGACCGGCCGCAGAAGAAAGGCGCGCGCGGATCACTCCGTGCGCGCCTTTTTTGCACGCGTATTGTCCGGCGAAGCTAACATCGGCGGTTGAGCCACGAAAGGCATGCCCGCGCCGCCACTTGCCGATGAATCGCGACGTTCCCGATCAGATGACACCGCTCGCCGAAGGCCGCACGACGCGCTTCGGCTGGCTCTCATGGGTCGCCGATCCCATCACGCAGTGGGTTCAGGATCACTGCCTGATGTTCTCGGCCGCCATCTCGTTCTTCGCCGCGTTCTCGCTCGCGCCGACGCTCGTCATCGTGATCGCGGTGGCGAGCATTTTCTTCGGCGCGGACGCCGTGCAGGGCCGTCTCTTCGCTGAGATCAGCGGCATCGTCGGCGCCGACGCAGCGCACACGCTCGAAGCAATCGTCGCGAACGCGTGGCACGCGGACATGGCGCGCAGCACCGCGGTGCTGTCCATCGCGGGCGTGCTGGTCGGCGCGTCCGCGACGTTTTCGTCGCTGCACAGTGCGCTGAACGTGATCTGGCCGACGCCCGTCGTGAGCACGCGCGAGAGCATTGTCGGGCTGTTGCGCGTGCGGCTGATGTCGTTCGCGCTCGTGGTCGGCGCGGGGCTGCTCGTCGTCGCGCTGCTGCTCCTGGATGCGCTCGTCGAAGTGCTCGGTCACTGGGCGCTCGGCGACGGCAATCCGTTCGTCGTGCTGTCCAGTCTCACGCGCCACGCCATTTCGATCGCGATGCTGATGCTCGCATTCTCCGTGCTGCTCAAGTTCTTGCCGACGACACGCATGCGCTGGCGCGACGCCGCCCTCGGCGCTGCCGCCGCCGCGCTTCTGTTCGAGGGCGGCAAGCGGCTTTTCGCGCTCTATCTTCAGCATGCGGGCACGGCCAATATGTTCGGCGCGGCGGGGTCGCTCGCGGTCATCCTGATGTGGCTCTACTACTCGGCGGCGGTCTTTCTGCTGGGCGCGGAGCTTTCCGCGACGGCGGCGCGAAAGCGCACGCACCGCGAGTCGGGGTGGCGGTGAGGAGAAGGGTCGCGCGGGTCACGCGGCTGTACTACTCGGCGGCGGTCTTTCTGCCGAACGCCGAGCTTTCCGCGATGGCGCGATGAAATCGCACGCACCGCGAGTCCGGCTGCGTTGACGAGAAGGGTCGCGCGGGTCGTGCGGCTCTATTACTCGGCGGCGGCCTTTCTGCCGCACGCGGTGCTTTCCGCGACGGCGCGACGAAAGCGCACGCATCGCGAGTCCTACTGGTGCTGACAAAAAAAGGCCGCCCGACTGGGGGCGGCCCGACAGTGGCGCTTCCTGCTGTACTGCTCTGCGATTCGCTTGACCGGGTCTTCGCTGAGTGCAGGGAGCGCGGAAACTGCTTGCGGCGTTCTGCCGTCAAGCCTGCCTGCGCAGTTCCGCAGGCGGCACCTTCATTAGATGCCGATACTTCGCGACCGTGCGGCGCGCGACGATCACGCCCTGATCGGCGAGCATCTTCGCAAGACTCACGTCCGAGAGCGGATCCCGCGAGTTTTCCTTCGCGATCATCTCCTTCAAGAGCGCGCGCACGGCGGCCGCCGAACACGTGCCGCCGCTTTCGGTGCTGAGTTCGCGCGGGAAGAAGTGCTTGAACTCGAAAATGCCGCGCGGCGTCGACATGTACTTGTTGCCCGTCGCACGCGAAATGGTCGACTCGTGAAGCCCGAGTTCATCGGCGACATCGCGCAGAACGAGCGGCTTCAGCGCAATCTCGCCGTAGTCGAAGAACGCCTTCTGATGCGAGACGATACATTCGGCCACGCGTTGGATCGTCGTGAAACGCTGCTGCGCGTTGCGGATCAGCCAGCGCGCTTCCTGCAACTGCTGGGCGAGCGGCGAACGGCTCGCGCCCGCCGATTGCGCGAACAGTTCCGCGTACATGCGGTGAATGCGCGCGCGCGGCAGCACCGCCGGATTGATGGTCACGACCCATTGCTTCTTGACCTGACGCACGATCACATCGGGCACCACGTAGTTGTCTTCGCTCTGGCCGTAGTTCTCGCCCGGCTTCGGATCGAGACGGCGCACGAGCGCGCACGCAATGCGCAGTTCATCGGCGCTGCAGCCGATCTTCTTCTGCAACTCGGCCTGCTCGCGGCGCGCAAGCCGCTCCAGATGATGCCCGACGATTTCGCGCGCGACATCGCGGCCCGGCGTGTCTTCGGGCATCGCGTCGAGTTGGAGGGTCAGGCATTCGGAGAGGTTGCGCGCACCTACGCCCGGTTTGTCGAGCGACTGCACGAGTTTCAGCGCGATGTTGAGTTCGTCTTCGTTGATGGCCGGCTCGATTTCGACCACATCGGCCAGTTCGCTCAGTTCCTGGCGCAGATAGCCGTCGTCGTCGAGCGCCTCGATGATGAGCTGCGCGACCGCGCGATCGCGTTCGTTGAGCTGATAGAGACGCAGCGCGTCGTGGAGCGTTTCGTGCAGCGACGGTTCGATGCGGACCCAGTCGGCGGGATCGGAGCCTTCGCCGTCGCCGTTGTTGCGCGACGCGGTGCGCCCGAACGGATCGGACGCGTATTCGCTGATGGAGTCGTCGCGCGAACCGCTGTCGGCGCCCGAATCGCTGTCCATGCTGGTTTCGGTGGCGAGCGGCGCCTCCGCGGGGCTGTCGGTGGCGGGCGAGAGCGCGGTGTCGCTCATCGAGTTGCCGTTGTCCGCGCCGAGCGCGTTGTCCTCGGTTTGCGACTCATCGTATTCGAGGAACGGGTTGGTATCGAGCGCGTTACGCAGCTCTTGCTGAAATTCGAGCGACGAAAGCTGCAGCAGGCGTACGGACTGCTGTAGACGCGGCGTGAGCGCCAGGCTTTGCTTGGTGCGGAGTTCGAGTGAAGGCGGCATTGCTTGCTAATCCTCGATGTTCTTGACGGGGTCGATGTGTGTGCCGACCACCTAAAGCAACAGCTATGCCATCGATTGCTAAAGCCATGCTGAGCTTGAGTTTTTTCTTTCGGCGAGCGCCGCATTGATGCGTGCGGAAGGCCGCTTTCACGCAGTTTTTACACGGGCTCAGACAAAAGCACCGCGCCGGGCGAGGCTTGGCGGACGGGCGTTTCGCCGCGCACGCCGGTCCGAAGCGCAGGGAGCCGAATTACCGTGCGCGCGCCGCCCGGCGCTGACTTCGAGCCGCGTGCGGCGCCGAACGTGGGTGCGCTTGTGCGCGGCCCGGCACGCAAGTTGCGGTGGCTGGGTTGCTTGATTGCGGTCGGCGCGGCGACGCGGGCCGCATGTCAGGCAACACGCGACAAGCAGCAGACCAGCAACATCAACGGGGCGCCTCATCCATGTCCTGCGGCACACGCGGGCAAGACGGAGGCGCAAGATCAGAACTGAAAACAAGGAGTATTGCCATGAAGACGACCCAATTCCTCAAAGCAGCCGGTGGTATCGCGTGCGTGATGTTCGCGCTCAACGCGGGCGCCCAAACCAACTCGACGTCGTCCTCCTCGGGCTCGGAATCGTCCGTTGGCCAGAAAATGGATCAGGTCGGCAAGAAGGTCGATGACAGCGCCGTGACGACCAAGGTCAAGGCCGAACTGCTCAGCGCGAAGAACGTGAAGTCCACGCATATCCACGTGAAGACGCGCGGCGGCGTTGTCTCGCTGACTGGCACGGTGCCGTCGGCGGAAGACAAGACCAATGCGGAACAGGTTGTCAAGGAAGTCTCCGGTGTTGCATCCGTGAAGAACCATCTCAAAATTGCTGCCGACTAACACGAAAGTGATGGCATAGTTCGTATGCCCGGCCTGCCTCGGCGGGTCAGGGCGCGAGCAACCGGACCCGCGCAGGAGTCCGATGCGTGGCCGAAAGAGGCCACAAATCGGGTTCCCGGCGCGGGTTCGTGCATCAGGCGGCCACGCCGCTCGCGACTCGAAGCAGAAGATGCATCACCTCGCAGCATCGTTGACACCCTAAAAACAGGACGGCCCGTTCAGGCGTCACTAGAGGCGGCCATGAAGCGTCGCATTGCGGCGCTCGAATGCCCCGGCAAAAGGAGCTCTTGATGAAGACGAAGAAGATGGCATTGATCGGCGCGCTGGCGCTCGCGTTCTCGACGACGGCGTTCGCGCAGGCATCGGACACCAGCGCGACGACGGACTCTGGCACGGCCACGCACGCGAAGAAGAAGGGCACCTATCTGCATCAGCAGAACAAGAGCCACAAGATGAAGGGCGCATCGGCGGCGGCGGCTGCTTCGTCGCTCGGCACGAACGACAAGGGCCAGCCGCAATAACACGCTGCGGTTCGCGCAAGATGAAACGGCCACGCGAGTGGCCGTTTTCTTTTCTACTGCCGCAATCGCCGCAATCGGCGCAACCACCCCAATCGCCGCAACCACCGGGCGAGCCCGGCAGTTGCGTGCGACAGCGTGCTATTGCTTAGGACTTCGCGGCTGCGTACTGATCGCGCAGGTCGCGGATGCGGTCGTGGTTCTCGACCACGCCCTGATACTGGCGTTCGACCACGGCGCGGATATCGGCCGGCAGGTCCTTGTCGAGCGCCTGGCGATAGTTCTTCTTCGCGGCGTCTTCACCGCGCTCGCATTCGGCCAGAATGGCGTGATCGCTCTGGCTCGTCACGGCCGACTTCACATCCACCCAGCCGCGATGCAGCGCGCCGGAGATCGAGCCGCCCGTTTCCGGCTTGCCGCCCAGACCCTGCACGAGATTCTGCAATTCGATGGCGCCTTGCGCGCAGGCTTCCGCGCGGTTCTGGAACAACAGCTTGAGGCTCGGGTCACGCGTGTCTTCGGCGGCCTTCAGAAAGCCCTTCTCTCCGTCCTTCGACGTTTCGACGAGATCATTCAGTACCGATACGACGTTCGTGCTCATGTATACCTCCTTGTAGTGACGAAGTTGCCAAAGCGCGGTCTCGAGCGTCGAGGAACGCGCTTGCCGGTTTGGTGTTGCATGCGGCGTGCCTGAGCGGGGGACGCATCGGCGTGGGCTTTGCCCCGCGCTGGCTCGCCACGAGCAAGGCAACAGGAGAAACAATAAAACCGTCCCCCGCGCTCGCGAATCGCGAGCTTTTCATATTCGTTGCAATCGTTGCGTCGGCAATCACGCTGCACGTTCGTGAGCACGGCATCGACCGCTCCGCGCGTGTGCGCGCGGCTTACACGCCGCTGTGCGAGCCGTCCGCGCATGGCGCGTCGAAAGCGCGGCTGCGTCCCGCCGATTGCAGCGTGAGCGCGAACGCGCCGGCGGTTCGCATCGCGGGGCGGTGGGTTTGAATCGCGCATTGCTCGGCAGAACGAAAAAGCGCCCGGCGGACCGGGCGCTTTCGCTTTCAAGTTGCTGCTCGCGGACTTAAAACGCTGTCTATGCCCGCGGCTGCGCGTACTGGTCGACCGGTTGCGGCGGCTTGAGCGGATCGAAGTCGCTCCAGCGGCCTTGCTTCCAGCGGCCCGATGCGCGTTCGATATCGAGACCGCCGGCTTCGCGCAGGATCGTCGCGGCGCGGTCGTACGTCTCGGGCGACACGTGCACGGCAACGAGCACGCCGGAGTGGCGCGTCGGCTCCTCGGCCTGCTCGGGCGTGCCGGGCTTCTTCTTCGTATGCGACATCGCGCCCGCGAGCGAGCCGATATACGCGCCGAGGCCCGCCGCGACGACCGAAACCAGCAGCGGCGCCTTGAAGACCGCGAAAATCGCCGCGCCGATGATCGCGCCGACGACCGCGCCAATCGTCACGCCCTTGCCGGCGCCTTTGGGCGCGGCGCTCGCGCCTTTATCGGTGCTGACGTCGCCGCCTATCGGAAAGCGCGCGTGCTGCCCGCTTGGCGTGACGAAGAAGAGCGTCACGTCCTCTTCCACGAAGCCGTTCTCGAAGAGCCGCTGGGCGGCCGTTTCGGCGGCTGGAAAAGTCTGGAACCGGCCCGCGATGATCAGGGACATGTTTCCTCCTTTTTAGTGTCGGTTGGTCGGTTGCGGCCCGCGCAGCGCGCAGCCTTTCGAAGAGACGCACGCGGGCTCATTCCGGCTCCATGCCCGCGACGCGAAAGAGCCCGCTGCGCAACACGACGGACTGGCCGCCGTTGTCGTCGAGCGCCTCCGCGCACACCGCGCGGATGCGCGCCGCGCCGCTTTCGAACGCGGGCAGCAGGTCTTCTTCGCGCGGCGACGGCGCGCCGAAATGGTCTTCCAGCGCCTCCGCGCTGATGGAGCAGACTACCGCTTCGCCGTCGACGAGCGCGGTGAAATGAATCGCGAGGTCGTCGCCGTTGAAGACGGGGGGATCGTCGGAAAACGTGATGTGCATGGTCGAGTCCTCATAAGCCGGACGAGGGCCGGCGCACGCGCGGACGGACAGGGCGTCCACGCGGTCGAGAAGGTGCCCGGCGCTCATGACGCCTTCGCCTTGGCTAGTTGCTGCGCCATCGCGTAGTGATGACGGAGAATCGGCAGTGCCTTCGCCGCCGCCGCCTTCAACGCGACATCGTTGCCTTTTTCACTCTCTTTCGCGAACAGTTCGACCGCCTTTTGATGCGCGGCCAGCGCGACTTTCTCAATATAGGCCTTGTCGAACTCGGCCCCTTTTAGATTTTGCAGACTGCCGGTGACGGACGAATCCGCGCTCGGCGGCGACGTGATGCCGTGGCGCTTTGCGATCACATCGAGATTGCGCGCGAGCTTCGCGTGATCCGCGATCATTCGCTGTGCGAAGTCCTTCACGTCTTTGTCGCCCGAGCGCGTGAGCGCGAGCTTGCTCGCGGCGATCTCGGTCGCGCCCGCCGTGCCGGCGTCCTGGATGAACTGCTGATCGGTCGCCGAGAGTTTCTGCGATTGCGCCGCGTTCTGCGTCGCCGTGATGCTTGCGGCGTTGGCGGCGCTCGCGGCGTCTTCGGTCTGGGCCTGCGCGAGCGTGGCGCAGGCTGCGAGCGAAAGAGCGATGAAGCGGCTGGCGAGTGACATCGGCGTGGCTCCGGTTCGTGGGTCGAGCCGGCGCATTCAGGCGGCGCGCGCCTTGCCGAGCGCCTCGATCAACGCCTGATTGAAGGCGGGCAGGTCGTCGGGCTTGCGGCTCGTGATGAGATTGCCGTCGATCTGCACTTCCTGATCGACCCACGTGCCGCCCGCGTTGCGCACGTCGTCCTGAAGGCTCGGCCAGCTCGTCATCGTGCGGCCCGCGACGATGCCAGCGGAGATCGGCAGCCAGCCGCCGTGGCAAATGACGGCGATCGGCTTCTTCCCCTGATTGGCTTCCTTGACGAACGCCTGCGCTTTCGCGTCGAGGCGGATGGCGTCGCCGTTCACGACGCCGCCCGGCAGCACGAGGCCGTCGTAGTCGGCGGCGGTCGCTTCGTCGAGCGTGCGATCGACTTTCACGGTGTCGCCCTTGTCGACGTGCTTGAAGCCCTGAATCGTGCCGGTTTTCTGCGAGATGACATCGACTTGCGCGCCGGCTTCCTTCAGCGCGCGCTGCGGTTCGACGAGTTCGGCCTGCTCGAAGCCGTCGACGGCGAGGATGGCGACCTTAAAGCCGTTGAGGGAAATTGCCATGAACACACTCCTTTAATGCTCGTTTTCGGGCGGTCGCGCGACAGGCTCACGCGCGGATTCACGTTCGAAATCGGAGCAAGGGATGTGCCTAGTTGGATTGGCTTATCGTCTGCGATGAAGGCGGAAAGGGGGAGATGGGCGAGAGATCGGCGGCGAGATGCGGGGGACATCGGCGGCGAGCTAGGCGGCGAGATGCGATGCTGCGACTGCCGGCCAGCCCACGCATGCTGAGGACAGCCGCCGCCGAGACGACCGCCGCGACGCTGAGCGCGATTAATGGCACGCGATTCGGCTTAAGTCCGAAGTTCAGTGCAATGAGCGCAGCGCGTGTCACGCCGTCTCGACGCTGCCATTCGCCCGCCAGCCGCAGCATGCTGACGACAGCCACCGCCGCCGAGAACACGGCCGCGACGCCGAGCGCGGCGAACGGCCCGCGATGAGGTTCGAGTCCGAAGATCAGCGCGCGTCAAGCCGTCGCGAAGCTCCCATTGCCGGCCAGCAGGAGCATGCTGACGATAGTCGCCGCCGAGAGCACCGCCGCCACGCCGAGCGCGATCAACGGCCCGCGATTAAGTCGGAGTTAGAAAATCAACGCATCGAGCACGCGGCGCGTCAAGCCGCCTCAAACTGCGCTCGCCGGCCAGCCGCACCATGCTGACGACAGCCGCCGCCGCCGAGAGCACCGCCGCCACGCCGAGCGCGATCAACGGCCCGCGATGCGGCTCGAGCCCGAAGATCAGCGCGACGAGCGCAGCGCCCGTCAAGCCGCCTCGACACTGCGCTTGCCGGCCAGCCGCAGCATGCTGACGACAGCCGCCGCCGCCGAGAACACCGCCGCCACGCCGAGCGCGATCAACGGCCCACGATGCGGCTCGAGACCGAAGATCAGCGCGACGAGCGCGGCGCCGAGCGTCTGCCCGGTCAAGCGCGCAGTGCCGAGCATGCCGCTCGCGCCGCCGCTGCGATGACGCGGCGCGGACGAGAGCATCTGGCGATTGTTCGGCGACTGAAAGAGGCCAAAGCCGAGCCCGCAGATGGCCATGCGCCACGCGATGTCGAACGCGCCCGGATGCGCGCCGACGGTTGCGAGCAGAACGAGCCCCACGGTCAGCACCGCCAGCCCGATGCCGCCGAGCAATCCGGCCGGATAGCGGTCCGAGAGGATGCCCGCGAGCGGCGCGACGAACACGATCACGAGCGGCCACGGCGTCATCAGAAAGCCGGTCTGGACCTGACTCATGCCGAAGCTGTCCTGCAGCAGAAACGGCAGCGAGACGAACGCCAGCATTTGCGCGCAGAACGAACAGACCGACGTGCCGATCGACAGCCCGAATACCGGAATGCGCAGCAGATCGACGGGCAAAAGCGGCGCGCTTTGCGTCAATTGCCGCCGCACGAAGAAGTAGCCGATCACGCCGGTCACGACGAACTCGCCGATCACGAACGGGCGATGCTCGCCGTGGCCGAGTCCATCGACCGCGATGATCGCGATGCCGAAAAACAGCGCGTTGAGCACCGCGCTCAGGTAATCGTACGGCTGCCGGTGCCCCGGCGTGCGCGGCAGCGCCTTCAGGCCGATGGCGCACGCAATGAGACCAATCGGCACGTTGATCGCGAAGAGCCACGGCCACGACGCCACCGACAGCACGCCCGAAGCGACGGTCGGACCGATCACCGACGAAATCGCGACCACGGTGGCGTTGATGCTCACGCCGCGCCCGAGCTGCTTGTGCGGATAGATGATGCGGACGATGGCCGTGTTCACGCTCATGATGCCCGCCGCGCCGAAGCCCTGCACGACGCGCGTGACCGTGAGCGCGACGAGCGATCCGGACAGCGCGCAGCCGAGCGACGAGATCGTGAACAGCGCGAGGCCGCCGAGATAGACGCGGCGGTAGCCGATCCGGTCGCCGAGCGAGGCGAGCGGCAGCAGCGAAATGGTGACGGCGAGCTGGTACGCGTTGACGACCCAGATGGACGAGGCGGGCGTCGCGGACAGATTGCGCGCGATGGTCGGCAGCGCGACGTTGGCGATGGCGCCGTCGAGCACGGCGAGCGTGATGCCGAGCGCGACGACGGCAATCGCCCAGTAGCGTTGCGGAAGCGGAAGACCTTGTTCGGAATCCATCGATGGGCTTTCAGTGGCCGGGCGGCGCATTGTATGACGCGCCGTTTTCATTTCGCTTGTGTCGATTGCGAAGCCGCGCGTGTCGCGCGGCCCCGCCTCGTCGCCCGCGCGTTACTTGAGTTCGTAGAGACCCGTGTACGTCGCCGAATCGACTTCGTTCAGGTGCGTCATGAAGCGCGCGACGGCGTTCGTCGCGTCCGGGTCGAGCGGCAGCTTTTCGGCCTGCAGCGCGTGAACGCGGAAGATATAGCGATGCGGCTTGTCACCGCGCGGCGGCGCGGCCCCGCCGAAACCGACCGTGCCGTAGTCGTTGCGAAGCTGCAATGCGCCCGCCGGCAGCAGACTGCCGTCCGCTTTGCCCGCGTTGCGCGGCAGCGAGCGGACATCGGCGGGAATGTTGACGACGACCCAATGCCAAAAGCCGCTGCCCGTGGGCGCGTCCGGGTCGTAGACGGTGAGCGCGAAGCTTTTAGTCTCGTCGGGCGGGTCTTCCCACTGGAGCGCGGGAGAAATGTTGTCGCCCGACGTGCCGAACGCCTGCATGTCGAGTTCCTGCGCGCGGGTCATGAAACCGTTCGCGGGAAATTCGTCGGACCAGATACGGAAATCAGCCATGAGAGTCTTGCCTCCTTGTAAGCGTTAGGAGCGTGCCCCGCATCGCGTGGCGCCCGTCCGATGCGCGAAGCCACGCAGCGAATGTGCCCGCGATGAAGCGCCAGGCGCCGCGGGGAGCCGGTCGAGTGTAGCATCCGCCCCTGAATGTTTTTCGTGGTGGTTTGCGCCGACGGACGTCGCTGTTATGCGCTTATCGGCAAGCACCGACCGCTTCTTATTTACCGATGCGATTGACCGGCTCCGAAGCGATGGGCCGCTCTCGGCCATGCCGCAGGCAGTGCGCTTTTGGGACGCCCGCGCCACGTGCGATCTCGGCAAGCCGTTTTGATCGCAGCGCGCCTAAGTCGAGGTTTTCGCGCAAGCACAACCGCTCCTTATTCGCCGACGCGGTCGACCGGCTCCGAAGCGATGGGCCGTTCCCGGCCATGCCGCCGGCGATGCGCTTTTACGACGCTTGTGCCACGTGCCACGCAAGCGATCTCAACAAGACGTTTCAATGACAGCGCGCCCCGGCGACGAAGACGCCCGGACGAAGTGCCACGGAAGGCGATCGGCAGCCTGTTTCGATTGCACCGCGCCGCTGCGAAGACGCGCGCGCAGAGGCGCGCGCGTCGGCAAACCGTCATGAGCGGCATCCGGCCAGTTGCCCGACGTGAACGATCGGCTGCGCTCGGGCATGACATTGAGCGTCGCGACGCGCCTCTCGAATCCATGCCGCAGCGCGCACTGCAGAAAGATCGCAGCCCTACGCGGACCCGCGCTACTGCGGCTGCGTCACTTCGTCGATACCGCGATCGAGCGCCGGACACGCCTCGCCGATTTCCTTCTTGTACTCGGCAGGATTGCTCGTCTTCAGTTCGTCGAAGCGGTCCACGGTGGCCTGCGCCTGCTGATAACCGAGCGTCCATTCGGCGTCGAAGTCGGGCGCGTCCGCGAAGTTTGCCCGCGCGGCGTCTTTGAATCGCGTGACTTTCGCGGCATCGATGTGACAGATATCGGCCGCGCCGCGTGCGATGTTCGCGCTCGTCATGACGCCTTCGGCGGCAAGCAGTTGCGGCCTCGAAGGATGACCGGGCGGAAGCTGCGTTTGCGCCGACGCGCCCACGCACGTGGCGCAAAATAACGCGAAGCATGCGGCGCGAACGGTCGGATGCGGCATGCGGAGTCGATGCAATCGGATGAGGGATTCGGGCATCGAAAAAGTATAGATGAAGCCCCCGGAAAGCAGGGCTTTCCTTGCAAACCCTTGGCAAAGAAGGCGCTGACCCCCATGCTAGAATCGTCTTTCAACGCCGTTCTCAGACGCAAAAATGAAAAAAGCAAGCAAGGCCGCCACCGAGGTGAGCAAGGCCGCCAGTGCTGCGTCCTCGCCGGCCGCGTCGGAAGGGCGGCGCAAGTACGATCCTGAGGAGACCAAGCGCAATATTCTCGACATCGCCACGCAGGAATTCTCGGCGATGGGTCTCACGGGCGCGCGCGTCGATGCCATCGCGGAGCGCACCAACACCACGAAGCGCATGCTGTACTACTACTTCGGCAGCAAGGAAGGGCTGTACGAGGCGGTGCTGGAACAGGTCTACGGCGACATCCGCACGCTGGAACAGGAACTCGAACTCGCGGAAATGGACCCGGAAGAGGCGCTGCGCGAGCTGGTCGGCTTCACGTTCGATTACCACGACAAACATCGCGATTTCGTGCGTCTCGTGACGATCGAGAACGTGCACGGCGCGAAGTACATCGAGCAGTCGAAGACGTTCAAGTCGCGCAATTCCACCGTCATCAAGACGATCGAGGATCTCATCGCGCGAGGCGTGGCGGCGGGGCGCTTTCGCGACGATGTCGAACCGCTCGACCTGCACCTGATGATTAGCGCGTTCTGCTTTCATCGCGTGGCGAATCGCCATACGTGGGGCGCGGCGTTCGGGCGCGATCCGTCCGGGCCGCGCTCGCGGGCGCGGCATCGCGACATGATCATCGAAGCGGTGCTGTGCTACATGCGGCGCGAACACTGAAAAACGGCGGCGCTCTTGCGAGGCCGCCGTTTCATCCTGAACAGCTGCATCTAAGCGTCAGCGTGCAGCAACGTCTGAAAGTGCGCGAACATGCGCTCGGCGTCAGGCTCCTGTCCCGTGAAGATGCGCAGCGCATCCACCGCCTGACAGACCGCCATGCCGCCGCCGCTCACCGTGCGGCAGCCGAGCGCCTTCGCCGTCTTCAGCAACTCGGTTTCGAGCGGAAAGTAGACGATTTCCGCGACCCACAAGTCCTTGTGCAGATATTCCGCCGGCAGCGGCATGCCGGGCAGCTTCGCCATGCCGGTCGGCGTCGCGTGAATCAGACCGTTGGCCGGGCGCAATGTCTCGCGCAGGTCGCCGCCGCTCGTCACTTCGCGGTCCGGGAAGCGCGCAGCCAGCTCCGCCGCGAGCGATGATGCGCGCGCCTCGTCCGAATCGAACAGCGTCAGCGCGTTCGCGCCCATGACGAGCGCCGCATGCGCCACCGCCGCGCCCGCGCCGCCCGCGCCCAGTTGCACGACGCGGCCGAGCGGCGCATCCGGCAAGCCGCGCTGGAACGCCCGCGCGAAGCCGGACCAGTCCGTGTTGTAGCCGATGCGCTTGCCATCCCGGAGCACGACCGTGTTCACCGCGCCGAGCGCGCGGGCGTCGGGGTCGAACTCGTCGAGCAATGGGATCACGCTTTGCTTGCACGGATACGTGATGTTGAGACCGTCGTAGCCCATGCGTTCGGCCGCGATCAACAAGTCGGGAAGCGCGGACGGGTCGAGCTTCAGCGCCTGCAGGTCGATGCGCCGATACACGTAGTTCAGGCCGAGCACGCGGCCTTCCTGCTCGTGCATGGCGGGCGTCAACGAGCCGGCGATGCCCGAGCCGATCAATCCAATGAGGTAAGACGTTTTGCTGGTCATGCGAGTGCTCCCGCGAAAGAGGCTAGACGCTCGCATCTAGCGTACAGCAGTAAAAGGGGGCGCGATGTTGCAGTGCGGCGATGTCAGGCGCAGTGTGACGGCACGCGCGCATCCTGTCCTTCGGTATTTTCACGTATTTTGTACCATCTAGTTAGTTTGTTATCCTCGCACACAATGACGTGGATTGCGTGCAGAGCGCCTACACTCTAACGATCCACCCCGCAACGAACGTACCGACATGCAGAGGAGGCAGCGATGCCGCGATCCACTCCGACATCCATCGCGACATCCATCGCGACATCCATCGCGACGGTTTCCATCAGCGGAACGCTCGTCGAAAAGCTGAAGGCGATTCGCGCGGCGGGCTTCGACGGCGTCGAGATCTTCGAGAACGATCTGCTCTATTTCGACGGCACGCCCGCCGACGTGCGCCGCCTGTGTGAAGACCTGGGCCTCGCCATCTATCTGTTTCAGCCGTTTCGCGATTTCGAAGGCGTGAGTCCCGAGCGGCTCGCGAAGAACGTCGAGCGCGCGAAGCGCAAGTTCGACTTGATGCACGAACTGGGCGCGGATCGCATGCTCGCGTGCAGCAACGTGTCGCCGGACACCGTCGCTAACGACGCGCTCATCGTCGATCAACTCGGCGTGCTTGCGCGCCTCGCCGAGGAAGCGGGCGTGATCGTCGGTTATGAGGCGCTCGCGTGGGGCCGCCACGTGAATTCCTACAAGCACGCGTGGCGTCTCGTCGATGCCGTCAATCATCCGAGTCTCGGCCTCGTGCTCGACAGCTTTCATACGTTGTCCATCGCCGATTCCGTCGACGAAATCGCCGCGATTCCGGGCGATCGCATCGCGTTCGTGCAAATCGCCGATGCGCCCGTGCTCTCGATGGACGTGCTCGAATGGAGCCGCCACTATCGCTGCTTTCCGGGGCAGGGCGCGTTCGATGTCGCGGGCTTCACGGCGCGCGTGCTGGAGGCAGGCTACACGGGGCCGCTTTCGCTCGAAATCTTCAACGACGGCTTTCGCGCCGCGCCGACCGCCATCACCGCGGCGGACGGGCATCGCTCGCTGCGCTTTCTCGAAGAGCAGACCCGCGCGATCATGGGCGAGCGCGCGCCCGCCGCACTGTTCGATCCGCCCGCGCCGCCCGAGCATATCGGCTTCCAGTTCCTCGAGTTCGCCGTGGACGACACGACGCGCGAGCACGTCGCGGGCTGGCTGCGCAAGCTCGGCTTTCGGCTTGCCGGCACGCATCGGTCGAAGGACGTGACGCTGTATCGGCACGGCGCGGGATCGATCGTGCTGAACGCCGAGGCCGACTCCTTCGCGAGCGCGTTTTTCCAGCAGCATGGCTTGTCGCTGTGCGCGTCGGCGTTTCATGTCGATGACGCCAAGTGCGCGTTCGAGCGCGCCGCCGCTTACGGGTCAAAGCCGTTTTCGGGTCGCGTGGGACCGAACGAGCGCGTGGTGCCGGGCGTGCAGTCGCCGGACGGCAGCCTCGACTATTTCGTCGATGAAGCGCCCGGCGCCCCGACGTTGTGGGAATCGGATTTCGTCCTGACCGACATCGACGGACCGTATGAAGTCGGACCGCTTGCGCGCATCGACCACGTGTGTCTTTCGCTGCCCGCCGAGGCGCTCGATACGTGGGTGCTGTTCTTCCGAAGCGCGTTCGGCTTCGAGACGGAAGCGAGCGTGCTCGTGCCCGATCCGTACGGCCTCGTGCGCAGCCGCGCGGTGCGAAGCCGCGATGGTTCGGTGCGGATCGCGCTCAACGCGTCGATGGATCGCTTCACGGCGGTGGCCGAATCGCTCTCGACGTATCGCGGCTCGGGGCTGAATCACGTCGCGTTCAGCACGCCCGATATTTTCGACGCCATTCCGCGTCTCACGGCGGACGGCGTCCAGTTCCTGCGCATTCCGCGCAATTACTACGACGACCTCGTGGCGCGCTACGGCCTGCCCGACGAGCAGATCGACGCGATGCGCGAGCACAACATCCTCTACGATCGTGACGAGCGCGGCGGCGAGTTCTTCCACGCGTACACGGAGCAGCTCGATCAACGTTTCTTTCTGGAAGTGATCGAGCGGCGCGGCGGCTACGACGGCTACGGCGCAGCCAACGCGGCGGTGCGGCTCGCCGCGCATGCGCAGCAGCAGCGCGCATGCGACCCTTCGTAGGGCCGTTACCGGTACAGATACCGACGGAAGGTTGCCGGACGCCGCCTATGATTGAAGCATGACGGCAGCGGCAAGAAGGAGGGCGCCATGCTCGACTATTCCGACATTCTCATCGGCGTGGCGGCACTCGCCGCGATCGGCCTCGTGCTGCTCGCGCATGACTGGCGCGAGGAGTATCGCGAGCGCCGGGCGCATCGGCCGAGCGGCGCGATGCGCGAAGTCATGCCGAGCCGTGCGCTACGCGATTGGTGGCTCAGGCACCGGCACTGAGCGGACAAAGCCGCGCGCCGCTAACCGCCTGCTGCGGCAAGCGGTCCGTCGGGCGCGGGGCGTTCGCCATCGCCCGTGGCCGACGCGGCTTCGAAAGCATCGATATACAGATACAGCCGGTGCACGGTCTGAATCTGCGTGGGGGAGAGATGGGCCTGGCGCGTGATGACTGCGAGCCGCCCGCGCCAGTACGAAGGCGGCAGCAACGGACCGCCGAGATCGCACGACAACGAACGACGCAGCACCTTTTGAAGGTGCGCCAGGTCCTGGTCTGCCAGCAACGCCGAAAACGCGCCCTGGAGCTTGAGATCGGAAATGGGGTCCATGTGTCCGATGGCGGCGCCGTCCGGTGGAACTTGATAGGGACAAACCCGCGATTTTTTCGCCAAACCTTTGCGCCGATGCTTTTTAGTTGCCCGTGCGCATGGCCGTCGATGCCGTTTGCTATACTCTGCGCTCCCGCCGGCCGGACGCCGCTTTTAGTGCGTTTCGTGCGTTTCGTGCGCTTCGTGCGCTTCGGCCCCGGCGGGACGTGCGGTCCGCTCCCCGTAGTTCAATGGATAGAACGAGTGCCTCCTAAGCGCTAGATGCAGGTTCGATTCCTGCCGGGGGGACCACGATAGCCTCCCCTCGCGCCGTCGCCTGCCGCCTGTACAGTGCCGCACGGCCGCCGCCTCCGCCCGCATTGGACCACCAGCCGTTTCCCCCGGATAATGCGAGCACTCATCCTGCTCACGGCCCATGCGCTCATGACGGAAATCGAATCCGCGGTGCTCGTGTTCCTTCTGCTGCTCGCCAGCACCGGCATCGGCGCGATCATTCGGCCGCTGTTGCCCGAGGAGCACAAGGCGCAGAAGACGGTGCAACTCGTGCAGCTCGTCGTCGGCATGCTGGTGACGTTCGCGGCGCTCGTGCTCGGGCTGCTGACGGCATCCGCGAAAACCGTGTTCGATACCACCGACAACGACGTGCGCGCCTACGCCGCCGCGATCATCGAACTCGACAACGCGATGCGCGATTACGGCGCCGACCTCGATCCGACGCGCTTGGTCTTGCGCAGCTACACGGCGGCGGCCATCGCGAGCACATGGCCGGCCGAACCGCATCCGCCGGGCGACTACTATCCGCGCGTGGAACCGTCGCCGCATGCGAGCGGCAAGCTCGCGAGCCGCGAGCTCGGCGAACTGCTGGATCGCGGGCAGCGTCAGGTGCGGCTCCTGAAGCCCGCCGATACCTATCACCGCAAACTCGCCGACGACACCGCCACGCGCTTCGACCAGCTCATCGCGCTGCGCTGGAAGCTGATCGAGGAAGCGCACGGCACCATTTCCTATCCGTTCGACCGCATTCTCGTCGGCTGGCTGCTCATCATCTTTTTGTGCTTCGGGCTGATCGCGCCGCGTAATGCGCTTTCTCTCGTGACGATCATGCTGGGCGCGCTTTCGATTGCATCCGCCGTGCTCGTCATTCTCGATCTCGATACGCCGTTCACCGGCTCGATCATGGTTCACAGCCAGCCGATGCGCGAGGCGCTCGCCTACCAGAGCCGCTGATGCCGCCGAATCTCTACGCCGACCCGCGCCTCGTCGCGCTCTACGACACCCTCAATCCCGCCGGTCCCGACACGGCGTTCTATGTCGCGCTGGCCGACTCGGAGGCGCACGTCATCGATCTCGGATGCGGCACCGGGCTGCTCGCGTGCGAGCTCGCGAAGGAGGGCTATCGCGTGACGGGCGTCGATCCGTCGCCGCAGATGCTGAAGATTGCGCGCGGGCGGCCGTTCGGCGATCGCGTGACGTGGATCGAAGGCGATTCGTCCGCGCTGCCGTTCGTCGGCGCGGCGGATCTGCTGTTGATGACCGGCCACGTCGCGCAGGTCTTTCTCGACGATGCATCGCTCCTCGCGACGCTCAGCGCCGCGCGGCGCGCGTTGCGTCCAGGCGGGCGCATCGCGTTCGAGAGCCGCAATCCGGCGGCGCGCGCGTGGGAGAACTGGACGCCCGAACGCTCGCGGCGACGCATCGAAAGCGCCGACGGACGCGCCGTCGAGGTCTGGCAGGAGCGGCACGCGAGGCCCGATCCGCTGACGACCGGCCGCGTCGCGTTCACGACTCACGCGCGTTTCGACGGCGAGACCGAAACACTGCATGCCAAAAGCGAACTGCGCTTTCGAAGCCGCGACGAACTCGCGCATCTGCTGACGCGCGCGGGCTTCGCGCAGACCGACTGGTATGGGGACTGGAACCGCGCGCCGGTGGACGAGACGAGCCGCGAGTTGATCGCGGTGGCGCGCTAAAGAGACGCCGCGAGCGCGGCGCCGTGTTGCATCAGAACTCGACGACGACGAAATCTTCCTTGCCGACGTCGCATTCCGGACAGCGCCAGCTCGCGGGAATATCGGCGAAACGGGTGCCCGGCGCGATGCCCTGACCCGGCAGGCCGTCCTGCTCGTTGTAGACCCAGCCGCAAATCAGACACACCCAGCTTTTGTATTCGATGACTTCGCTCACGACAGACTCTTGATTCAAATTGAAAAGGGCCGTGCAAGCCCGAGAGTAGGGCTCGGGAAACGGCGAGCCGGCATCTTACCCGAAGCGCCGTCGCAAAAAACCGTGTCCGATGCGATTAACCGTAAGGCAGGTGTATGCTGGGTCGCCGTTGCGGCCAGCCGCGACGCTCCCTCCCCCGACAAGGAGAACAACATGCTGAACAAGACCGTTTTAGCCGGCGCCATCGTCGTTGCGGCGGCCTTCGCGGGCGCCGCGCATGCGCAGTCGCGCGTGTACTTCGTCGAGCCGAAGGACGGCGCCACCGTCACGAGCCCTGTCCACGTGAAGTTCGGCGTCGAGGGCATGACGCTCGCGCCGGCCGGCACGATGACGGAAGGCACGGGCCATCACCATCTCCTGATCGACAGCGGCCCGCTGCCCAAGGGAACCGTGATTCCCGCGAACGAGACGTCGCTGCATTACGGCAAGGCGCAGACCGAAGCCGACGTGAAGCTGCCGCCCGGCGACCACACGCTGACGATGCAGCTCGGCGACGGCGCGCATCGCTCGTACGGGCCGGAGATGGCGCAGACGATCAAGGTCCACGTCAAGTAGGCGCAACGGCAGACGGGCGCGCCGTGGGCGTTGCGCGCCTCGTCCGTTCGGCCAACGCGGCGTTCGGCGCGGGGGAACATCGGTACAATGACCGCTTCCTCGGTATCGCCATTCGTTCGCATTCATCCCCATGTCGCTTTATTCCATCACGGACGCACAGCTTGCGTTCGGCCACGTCGCGTTGCTGGATCACGCCGACTTCTCGCTCGAAGCCGGCGAACGTGTCGGGTTGATCGGCCGCAACGGCGCGGGCAAGTCGTCGCTGCTCAAGATCGTCGCGGGACTCGCCGCGCCCGACGACGGCCTCGTCACGCGTCAGAGCGAACTCACGACGGTCTATGTGCCGCAGGAGCCCGAATTCGATCTGGACGCTTCCGTGTTCGATGTCGTCGCCTCCGGCCTCGTCGATGCGCGCACGCTGCTCGACGAATACGACAGCGTCGCGCACCGGCTCGCGGACACGCCCGAAGGCGCGGAGCACGACGCGTTGCTCGCGCGCATGAACACGCTGCAATCGGCGCTCGATACGCGCGATGCCTGGAACTGGCGCACGCGCGTCGCGACGACGCTCGCGCAGATCGGACTCGACGGCGATGCCCGCGCGGGTTCGCTCTCCGGCGGCATGAGAAAGCGCGTGGCGCTCGCGCGGGCGCTCGTCGTGCAGCCGGACGTGCTGCTGCTCGACGAGCCGACCAACCATCTGGACTTCGAAGGCATTCGCTGGCTCGAAGAACTGCTCGTCACGCTGCGCACCGGGCTCCTTTTCATCACGCACGACCGCGCGTTCCTGGATCGCGTGGCCACGCGCATCGTCGAACTGGATCGCGGGCGCTTGCTGTCGTATCCGGGCAACTTCAGCGCGTATCAGATTCGCAAGGCGCAGCAGCTCGAAGTCGAGCAAGTGGAACAGGCGAAGTTCGACAAGCTGCTCGCGCAGGAAGAAGTGTGGATTCGCAAAGGCGTGGAAGCGCGGCGCACGCGCAGCGTCGGGCGCATTGCGCGGCTCGTCGAAATGCGCAAGGAGCGCGCCGAACGCCGCAACGTGCAGGGCAATGTCAGACTCGATGTCGGACAGGGCGAGAAGTCCGGCAAGATCGTCGCGGAACTGACGGACGTGACCAAGCGTTACGGCGCGCGCACCATCGTCGACAGTTTCACGGCCACCGTCATGCGCGGCGACAAGATCGGTCTTGTCGGGCCGAACGGCGCGGGCAAGACCACGCTGCTCAAGCTGATCCTCGGCGAGTTGCAGCCCGACGAAGGGCGCGTGCGCATCGGCACCAACATTCAGACCGCGTATTTCGATCAGATGCGCGCGCAGCTCGACCTCGACAAATCGCTCGCGGATACCATCAGTCCCGGCAGCGAGTGGGTCGAGGTGAACGGCGTGAAAAAGCACGTCATGAGCTATCTGGGCGACTTCCTGTTCGCGCCCGAGCGCGCGCGCTCGCCCGTGCGCTCGCTGTCGGGCGGCGAGCGCAATCGCCTGCTGCTGGCGCGCCTCTTCGCGCGCCCGGCGAACGTGCTGGTCCTCGACGAGCCGACCAACGACCTCGACATTCCCACGCTCGAACTGCTCGAAGAACTGCTCGCCGATTACGACGGCACCGTGCTGCTCGTGAGCCACGACCGCGCGTTTCTCGACAACGTCGTGACGTCCGTCTTCGCGGCGGAAGGTGGCGGGAAGTGGCGCGAGTATGTCGGCGGCTTCTCGGACTGGCAGATTCAGCGCGAACGTTCGGACCGCATCGCCGAAGAAGCGGCGCGGCAAACCGCGAAAGAAGCGCCCAAGGAAGACGCGCCGAAGGAAAGCGCGGCGGGCCGCAACGCGCAGCGCACGGTCAAGCTCTCGTTCAAGGAGCAGCGCGAACTGGAGGCGCTGCCCGCGCGCATCGCGGAGCTGGAAGAGGAGCAGAAGCGCATCGGCGCGCAGCTCGAAGACGGCTCCATCTTCGCTACCGACGCGAAGGAAGGCGCGCGCCTGTCCGAGCGGCACGCGGCCATCGAAGACGAGTTGCTCGTCGCGCTGGAACGCTGGGAAGCGC
Source organism: Burkholderia sp. 8Y (assembly GCF_902506145.1). Taxonomy (GTDB): domain Bacteria; phylum Pseudomonadota; class Gammaproteobacteria; order Burkholderiales; family Burkholderiaceae; genus Caballeronia. The sequence goes on from NZ_LR733520.1 coordinate 716,989, forward strand.
TCGAAGCGAAGCGCGGATAGACGTTCTTCGCCGCGCGTTTCACGCTGTCTTTAGCGCGTCCGAGGTGGGCGCGGCGGGCGAAAACCGCTATTCTCCTAGCGCGGCCGGATCGGCTGGCGGGGCGAACGCCTCGCTCACGCGTGTCCGGTCAGGCAATCTTGAGCATTCGACAAGGCATTCGATAAAGCATTCGCCGGCATCGCGGCGTCGTGCGGTGACGATTCCCGTGCGTGGTCGCGAAGCCGGATCAACGTTCAACTATGTCCACGAAAAAATCCAGTGCGGCCGAAGCAGCCATCGAACAGCGCGCCGCGGGCGCCAGGCCGCGCGCCATGAGCGCGAAGGCGGCCGGTTACAGCGAAGCATCGATCAAGGTGCTGAAGGGGCTCGAGCCGGTCAAGCAGCGGCCCGGCATGTACACGCGCACCGAGAATCCGCTGCATATCGTTCAGGAAGTCATCGACAACGCGTCCGACGAAGCCCTCGGCGGATACGGCAAGCAGATCATCGTGACGGTCCATGCGGACAACTCGGTCTCGGTGGAAGACGACGGCCGCGGCATTCCGTTCGGCCTGCATCCCGAAGAAGGCGTGCCGGTCGTCGAGATCGTGTTCACGCGGCTGCATGCGGGCGGCAAGTTCGACAAGGCCGCGGGCGGCGCGTACACGTTCTCGGGCGGCCTGCACGGCGTCGGCGTGTCGGTGACGAACGCGCTCGCCACGCGCCTCGAAGTCACCGTCTGGCGCGACAACAAGGTCGCGCAGCTTGCCTTCGCCAATGGCGATGTCATCGAGCCGCTCACGACGCGATCGCCCGAACGCGGCGAGAAGAAGACGGGGACGCGCGTGCGCGCCTGGCCGAACGCGAAGTATTTCGATTCGCCTAATCTGCCGCTCGGCGAGTTGCAGCGCCTGTTGCGCTCGAAGGCCGTGCTGCTGCCGGGCGTCGAAGTGGTGCTCGTCATCGAAAAGACCGGCGAGCGTCAGACGTGGAAGTACGAAGACGGTCTGCGCGGCTACCTGCTCGAAGGCATGGGCGGCAGCGAACTGCTGATTCCGCTTTTCGAAGGCGAGCGTTACGCGGACAACGCGCGCACGACGGAGGAAACCTTCGCGGAAGGCGAGGGCGCGTCGTGGGTCGTCGCGTGGAGCGAGGAAGGGCCGCTTCTGCGCGAATCGTACGTGAACCTGATTCCGACGCCCGCGGGCGGCACGCACGAATCCGGCTTGCGCGACGGGCTCTTTCAGGCGGTCAAGAACTTCGTCGAGATTCACAATCTTCAGCCGAAGGGCGTGAAGCTTCTGGCCGAAGACGTGTTCGCGCGCGTGTCGTTCGTGCTGTCGGCGAAGGTGCTCGATCCGCAGTTCCAGGGGCAAATCAAGGAGCGTCTCAATAGCCGCGACGCCGTGAAGCTCGTGTCGTCGTTCTCGCGGCCGGCGCTGGAGCTGTGGCTCAATCAGCATGTCGAATACGGCAGGAAGCTCGCCGAACTCGTGATCCGCCAGGCGCAGGCGCGCACGCGCGCCGGGCAGAAGGTCGAGAAGCGCAAGAGCTCGGGCGTGGCCGTGCTGCCGGGCAAGCTCACGGACTGCGAATCGACCGACATCACGCGCAACGAACTCTTTCTGGTCGAGGGCGATTCGGCGGGCGGCTCCGCGAAAATGGGCCGCGACAAGGAATTCCAGGCCATTCTGCCGTTGCGCGGCAAGGTGCTGAACACGTGGGAAACCGAACGCGACCGGCTCTTCGCCAACAACGAGGTGCATGACATCGCGGTGGCGATCGGCGTCGATCCGCACGGTCCCGACGATCAGATCGACCTCTCGAATCTGCGCTACGGCAAGATCTGCATTCTGTCGGACGCGGACGTGGACGGCGCGCACATTCAGGTGCTGCTGCTCACGCTCTTCTTCAAACACTTTCCGCAACTGATCGAACGCGGTCACGTGTGCGTCGCGCGTCCGCCGCTCTTTCGCGTGGATGCCCCGGCGCGCGGCAAGAAGCCCGCGCAAAAGCTCTACGCGCTCGACGAAGGCGAACTCGAAGCGATTCTCGACAAGCTGCGCAAGGACGGCGTGCGCGAAACGCAATGGAGCATCAGCCGCTTCAAAGGGCTCGGCGAAATGAGCGCCGAGCAGCTCTGGGACACGACGATGAACCCCGACACGCGGCGCCTCTTGCCGGTCCGCCTGGGCGATCTCGGCTTCGATCTCACGGTATCGCGCATGACCATGCTGATGGGCAAGGGCGAAGCGGCGTCGCGCCGAAGCTGGCTCGAAGAGAAGGGCAACGAAGTGGAAGCGGACATCTGATGCCGGCTCCGGAAAACGCATAACGGATATTCGATGGGAATCACTGACGATCTTTTCGCCGAACAGCAAGCGGCGCCTGACGGAGAACACCTGACGCTCGGCGATTACGCCGAACGCGCGTATCTGGACTACGCGGTGAGCGTGGTCAAGGGCCGCGCGCTGCCCGACGTGTCGGATGGGCAGAAGCCCGTGCAGCGCCGCATTCTCTTCGCGATGAACGAGATGGGCCTCGCGAGCACCGCGAAGCCCGTGAAGTCGGCGCGCGTCGTGGGCGACGTGCTCGGCAAGTATCACCCGCACGGCGACCAGTCCGCGTACGACGCGCTCGTGCGTCTCGCGCAGGACTTTTCGATGCGCTATCCCCTCATCGACGGCCAGGGCAACTTCGGCTCGCGCGACGGCGACGGCGCGGCGGCCATGCGGTACACCGAAGCGCGTCTGACGCCGATCGCGCGCTTGCTGCTCGATGAAATCGATCAGGGCACGGTCGATTTCATGCCCAACTACGACGGCTCGTTCGAAGAGCCGAAGCTCCTGCCCGCGCGCCTGCCGTTTTTGCTGCTGAACGGCGCATCGGGCATCGCGGTCGGTCTCGCGACGGAAGTGCCGTCGCACAATCTGCGCGAAGTCGCGCAAGCCGCCGTCGCGATGATTCGCGATCCGAAGCTCGGTCACGCGGGCGTGATGGAAAAGCTCAACGGTCCGGACTTTCCCGGCGGCGGGCAGATCATCTCGTCGCAAGCCGAAATTTCGGCGGCGTACGAAACCGGGCGCGGCAGTCTCAAGGTGCGTGCGCGCTGGAAGATCGAAGACCTCGCGCGCGGCCAGTGGCAGCTCGTCATCACCGAACTGCCGCCGAGCACGTCGGGGCAGAAGGTGCTCGAAGAAATCGAGGAACTGACCAACCCGAAGATCAAGCTCGGCAAGAAGACGCTGACGCCGGATCAATTGCAGACCAAGCAGACGCTGCTGGCGCTGCTCGACACCGTGCGCGACGAGTCCGGCAAGGACGCGCCGGTGCGCCTCGTGTTCGAGCCGAAGTCGAGCCGCATCGACCAGACCGAGTTCGTCAACACGCTGCTCGCGCATACGAGTCTCGAATCGAACGCGGCCATCAACCTCGTGATGATCGGCGCGGACGGCCGTCCGAGGCAGAAGGGCATCGTCGAGATCCTGCACGAGTGGGTCGGCTTCCGGTTCGTCACCGTCACGCGCAGGACGCAGCATCGTCTCGGCAAGGTGAACGACCGCATCCATATTCTCGAAGGGCGGATGATCGTCTTCCTGAATATCGACGAAGTCATTCGCATCATCCGTGAGGCCGAGGAACCGAAGCAGGCGCTGATTGCGCGCTTCAATCTCTCCGACCGTCAGGCCGAGGACATTCTCGAAATCCGTCTCCGGCAACTCGCGCGGCTCGAAGCGATCAAGATCGAGCAGGAGCTGTCCGAATTGCGCGACGAGAAGAAAAAGCTCGAAGAACTGCTCAACAGCGACGCCGCGATGAAGCGCCTGCTCATCAAGGAAATCGAAGCGGACGCGAAGCAATATGGCGACGACCGCCGCACGCTGATTCAGCAAGAGAAGCGCGCGACGTTGGAAGTGCGCGTCGTCGACGAGCCGGTGACGGTCGTCGTGTCGCAGAAGGGCTGGGTGCGCGCGCTGAAGGGCCACGGGCTCGATCCGGCGGGCTTCACGTTCAAGGCGGGCGACTCGCTGTACGCGGTGTTTCAGGCGCGCACGCCGGACACGCTCATCGCGTGGGGCAGCAACGGCCGCGTGTACTCGGTGCCGGTGGCGGCGCTGCCGGGCGGGCGTGGAGACGGCGTGCCGGTCACGTCGCTGATCGAACTGGAATCCGGCACGCATCTGCTGCATTACTTCGCTGCGCCGGCGGAGCAGCCGTTGCTGCTCGCATCGAGCAATGGCTTCGGCTTCATCGCGAAGCTCGGCGACATGGTGAGCCGCAACAAGGCGGGCAAGTCGTTCATGACCATCGACGATGGCGCGGCGCCGCTCGCGCCGATGCCGGTGTTGCCGGGCGCGCTCTACGTCGCGTGTCTGTCGAATACGGGCCGCCTGCTCGTCTTCGGCATGGACGAGATGAAGACGCTCTCGGGCGGCGGACGCGGCGTCACGCTGATGACGCTCGAGCCGAAGGAAACGCTGCGTCAGGCGCTCGCCATCGACGCACGCGGCGTCGTGCTGACCGGCGCGGGGCGCGGCGGCAAGATCCGCGACGAAAAGCTCTGGGGCGCGCAACTGCAACAGCATCTCGGCAAGCGGGCGAGAAAGGGCCGTACGCCCGATACGTCGCTGAAGGTGAGCGAGATGCGGCCGGTGTTCGAAGGCTGAGCTTGCGCCAAAGCGTGAAAAGACACCTCGCTGCGACATCGTAGCGAGGTGTTTTCTTTTGGATCGAGGCGAGGCGCTCAGGAACTGACGCGCCGCGCTTCAGTCGAACGGCCAATCTTCACTGACCCTCTGCCCTCGACACCCATGACGAAAGCCATCGAAGCCGCGCTCTTTTTACACTTGCTCGGCGTGGCCGTGTGGATAGGCGGAATGGTCTTCGCGCATTTCTGCCTGCGCCCCGCGCTCGGCGACCTCGCGCCGCAACTGCGCCTGCCGCTCTGGGAAACCGTGTTCGCGCGCTTCTTCAACTGGGTCGCGGGTTCGGTGCTCGTCATTCTGCTGACCGGCGCCTTCCTGCTCGTCGAATACGGCGGCGCGCACGCCGCATGGCCGCTTCACGCGATGGCCGGCCTCGGCATCGTGATGATGCTGATCTTCGGGCATATCCGCTTCGCGGTATTTCCGCGCATCCGCCGCGCGGTGCAGGCGCAGAACTGGCCGGATGGCGCGCGGGCGGTCGGCACGGTCCGAAGGCTCGTCGTCGTCAATCTCGTGCTAGGTATCGTGACCATCGGAACCGCCGTGCTGTCGCGCGGCATCTAAAGCGCGCATCGACCGCGCATCGACCGCGCATCGACAGATCAACTGCCGCGCTCGTCGCTCAACGCGGTGCTCGACGGCTCCTGACCGAGTGTCCCGAGTCCGAGCGCGCCGCGCGCGATGGCCCAGCCGCATACGCCGAAGCGGTCGAGAAGCGCCTGCACGCCATCGGCGGGGACGGGCCGCGAGAACAGGAAGCCTTGCGCTTCCACCGGGCCGAGCGCCGCGAGCCAGGCAATCTGTTCCTCGCGCTCGGTGCCTTCCACGACGACCGTCAGCCCGAGCGAGCGCGCGAGGTTGATGATCGCGGACACCATCACGCATACGCTGCGGTCTTCGGGAATCGCCTGAATGAACGAGCGGTCCACCTTCAGGGTATCGACCGAGAAGCGGTTCAGATACGACAGCGACGAATAGCCGGTGCCGAAGTCGTCCAGCGCGATTCGCACGCCCAGGCGCTTGAGCGCGGCGATCTTTTCCTGCACCAGTTCCGGATACTCGACCATCACGGTCTCGGTGATTTCCAGTTCGAGCTTGCCCGCCGGAATGCCGGACGCTTCGATCGCGCGAGCGACGGTTTCCAGCAAGTCGCCGCGCCAGAACTGCACCGCCGAGATGTTGACGGCGAGCGACAGGCCCGTGTAGCCGTCGCGCTGCCACTGCGCAAGCTGCGCGCAGGCCGTGTGGATCACGAAATCGCCGACCGCGACGATCAGCCCCGTCGATTCCGCGACCGGAATGAACTCATTGGCGGGAATCAGCCCGTGCTGCGGATGGTTCCAGCGCACGAGCGCCTCGAATCCGGTGATGCAGCGGCGCGCAAGATCGATCTTCGGCTGATAGACGAGAAAGAGCTGGCGTTCGGTCAGCGCGACGCGTAGCTGCTGCTCCCACTTCATCAGATGGTCCGCGCGGTGCGACAACTGCGGCGAATAGAACTGATAGCAGTTCTTGCCCGCGTCCTTTGCGCTGTACATCGCGAGGTCGGCCTTTTTCAGCAGGTCGATCTCGCTTTCGTTCGACACCGAATACAGCGCGATGCCGATGCTCGCATGCAGCACGAACGCGCTGCCGCGCACGTCGAAGGGCGTCGCGAACATCGTCACGATGTCTTCGGCGAGGCCGACTGCGCGCTTCTCGACGTCGTCGCCCTTGACGATCACGACGAACTCGTCGCCGCCGATGCGCGCGAGCGTCCCGTGATGGCCGACCGTTTCCGCGAGCCGCGACGCCGTCATTTGCAGCACGATATCGCCCGCGTTGTGGCCGAGCGTGTCGTTCACCGTCTTGAAGTTGTCGAGGTCGATGAAGAGCAGCGCGAGCCGCCCGATGTTGTCCGTCTGCGCGACGTCCGCGCGCAACGCGCGCAACGTCGAATAACGATTGCGCAGGCCGGTGAGCAGGTCGTATTCGACGAGATGCGTCATCTCGCGCTCGCGGCCGAGCAGCTTGCCGATCAGCCCCGTCGCGACCACGAAGAAGCCGAGCATGGCGAATGAGATGAAGCTCGCCATCAGCAGATAGACGTTGCGCGTGTGGTTGTAGTCGGCGAATTCCTCGCGCTCCGACAGACCGACGAGCACGCCGAGCGGATAGCCGTCGATATGCCGGTACGAGACGATGCGCTTCACGCGGTCGATCGGATCGACATAGGTGCCCGACGCGTGGTCGGAAGTCGGGTAGACGCCGCTCGCGCTGAACGCCGCCCGCGCGGCCGAGGACGGACCGCGCGCGCCGCCTGCCGAAGCCGCGTGGCCGGCGGGGTTGTCCGCGAGCGCGACGCCGGTGCTGCGCGCGAGCACGGAGCCGTTGTCCGACACCACGGCGATCACGCCCTCGCGCCCGATGGACGCGACGTTATAGAAGTCGCTCGTGAAGTACGCCGGGTCTTCCGAGACGACGACCACGCCCGCGAACGAGCCGTCCGGATGGTTGAGCCGTCGCGTGATCTGCAGCGTCCACAGGTTCGAGACGCGACCGCGCACCGGGCGGCTGATATAGAGCAGATCGTCGTTGGAATGCAGGTGGACCTTGAAGTGCTCGCGGTCCGACAGGTCGATCGGCTTCGGACGCGGGTCCGACGTGTTCGCGATCAGAATGCCGTTTTCGTCGATCAGCGACACCTGCACGAGCGTGTCGCTCTGCACGACGCCTTTTTCGACCGTCGCGATCAGATTGAAGTGCTCGGGCGCTTTCTCGTACTCGTATTTGACGAAGCGCGTGATCTGATCGACCTGATGAATCGCCTTGATCGTGTGCTGTTCGAGCGCGGACGAGAGAATCGCGGCGGAGGCCGTCGATTCGTGCGTGGTCGCGTCGCGTTCCACGGAGAGCCGCGCGAAAATCACCGCCCACAGCAGCACGAGGAGAATGCTTCCGAGCACCGGAATCGCCAGCAACGCGCGACGCCGCCGTGCCGACGGGGCGTTGATGCGCGAATCGCTCGCCGCGTGGGAGCGCGCACGCATCATGGAGCGCCCAGGGCGGCCATGCCGCGTAGCGCGTGCCATGCGAAAAAGCGCGCGTGGTGGAGGTGGCGATGCATGTCTCGAGACGTTCGGCCAAAGCCGTTGACTATACCGCTGGAGGCGCTTCGGCCGCCGGAGGGCAACCGTTTGCGTGATGACGAAGCGGGCGCCGGTGCTTGCGATGCAACCGTCGCGCATGACGCCGCAGCGCGCGGGAACGGATGCCGCGCCTTCCGTCCCGTCCCCGAATGTTCAGATAGTACTGAAGCCGCCGCGATTAAGAAAGCGAAAGCACGGCGGCTCGGGGTTTACGGCTAGCGGCGCGCAGGTCATTGTTTCACAAGCGGATTGTGCCGTCGATGACTGTCACGGAGTCGCCACCGATCCACACTGGCGAGCCGTGCGCGCGGTCGTCGTAGGTGACGTGCACGCGCCCGTCGCGATCGAGCACGGTGCCTTGGCGCACCGTGTAGGCGTCGCCGGGGCGCTTGCCCTGGCGCGTCAGCAACGCGGCAAGCGCCGCATTCGCGCTGCCGGTCACGGGATCTTCCACGTTCTCCGCGCCGAGCAGGAGCGCGCGCAATTCGAAGGTCGCCGGCGCGGCGTTTTCGTGCGGGCCGTACACCACGAGTCCGTGCGTGCCGACTTCGGCGACCAGCGCGGTCAGCGCCTGCCGCGCCTCGCTGCCGAGCGACATCGCGAGGCATTGCGCCGCATCGCGCAGACGCACGATCAGCCACGGCGCGCCGTTGTCGACGGCGCAGGGCGGCGCGCTAAAGTCGATCTCGACGCACGCGAGCGCGGCGGCGAGACGTTCGCGCTGCGCGTCATCGAGCGGGACGATGCTCGCCGGCGGCGCGGCGAACGCCCAGCGTCCGTCATCGCGCTGCTGAAGCGTGACCAGGCCGACGCCGCATTCCTGCACGAGCGTCCCTAGTTCTTTCGACGCGTAGCCGCTCGCCCGCAGCGCGTGCGCGGTGCCGAGCGTCGGATGGCCGGCGAAGGGCAGCTCGGTCGCCGTCGTGAAGATGCGCACGCGATAGTCGGCGCGAGCATCGGTCGGCCGCAAGATGAACGCGGTCTCCGAGAGATTGGTCCAGCGCGCGATGGCCTGCATGCGCTCGGTGGAGAGATCGTCGGCGTCGAAGATCACGGCAAGCGGATTGCCTTTGAATGCGACGGGCGTGAAGACATCGACCTGACTGAAGCGCACGGTGCGGGCGGACATGGTTTGAAAGTCAAAGGGTGATAAAAAAACCCGACGCGTTCGCACGGCCGGGTTTGCAGTCGCTCGCGCTCGGTTGCGCTCAATCGACTTCGGCGATTAGTTCGATCTCGACGCACGCGCCAAGCGGAATCTGCGCGACGCCGAACGCCGAGCGCGCATGTTTGCCGGCATCGCCGAACACTTCCGCGATCAGTTCCGACGCGCCGTTGGTCACGACGTGCTGCTCGGTGAAATCGAACGTCGAGTTCACAAGGCTCATCACCTTGACGATGCGCTTCACGCGCGAAAGATCGCCCGTGTGCGCGTGCAGCGTCGCGATCAGGTCGATGGCGACATTGCGCGCGGCGGCCTTGCCTTCTTCCGTCGTGAGCGTGTCGCCGAGCTTGCCCGCGTACGGCTTGCCGTCCTTCTTCGCGATATGGCCCGACAGATACACCGTGTTGCCGCTTTGCGCGCTCATCACGTAAGCGGCGGCAGGCGCGCCCGCGCTCGGCAGCTCGATGCCCAGTTCCTTCAGCTTGTCATAAACGTTGGATGCCATCGTTGCTCCTGAGAAAGAGTGGAGGGCGCGACGCGCCCGTGAATGCCGTCAGATGCTCGCGCGAATCAGCGCGCCTAGCTTCGCGACGCCTTCGTCGATCGTCGCAGGCGGGACCGTGACGAACGAGAGGCGCATCGTATTGTGCTCGGCCTGGTTCGCGAAGAACGGACCGCCCGGCACGAAGGCCACGTTCTGCGCGATCGACTGTTCCAGCAGCTTCATCGTGTCGATGTGCTTCGGCAGTTTCACCCACACGAACATGCCGCCTTCGGGCCGGTTCCATTCGACGCCCGCGGGCATGTGACGTTCCAGCGCGGCGAGCATGGCGGCGCACTGATCGCGATACAGCGCGCGGATGGTCGGCACGTGCGTATCGAGAAAGCCGTTTTTCACGACTTCATACACGATGCGCTGCGTGAGGCTCGGCGTGTGCAGATCGGTGGCCTGCTTCGACTGCACGAGCTTGAAGTGCAACTCCTCGGGCGCGATGATGTAGCCCACGCGCAAGCCCGGCGCCAGCACCTTCGAGAACGAGCCGAGATGCACGATGTGATCGGGCGCCATCGACAGCAGCGTCGGCAGCGGCGCGCCGGCGTAGTCGAGCGCGCCGTACGGATCGTCTTCGATCACGGGGAACGCGGCTTTCTGCGCGAACGCCGCGAGCGCCCGGCGGCGTGCCAGCGGCAGGCGTCGGCCGGTCGGATTCTGGAAGTTGGGTTGCGCGTACAGAAGGCGCGCGTTCGCGACGAGCGCAGCGTCAAGGCCCTCCGGAATCAGGCCGGACTCGTCGGTCGGCACCTGCACGTAGTTCGGCTCGAACAGCGAGAACGATTGCAGCGCGCCCAGATACGTCGGCGTTTCGACGAGCACGCGGCTGCCCGGATCGATCAGCACCTTGCCGAGCAGATCGAGCGCCTGTTGCGAGCCGGTCGTGATGAGCACCTGCGTCGGGCGGATGGTCACGCCGTTCACCGAATAGCGCGCGGCCACCCATTCGCGCAGCGGCATGAAGCCTTCGGTCGCGCTGTACTGCAACGCCGCCGAGGGCTGATCGCGCAGAATGCGCTCCGACGCTTCGCGCATCTGCTCGACCGGAAACGTGGCCGGCGAGGGCAGGCCGCCCGCGAAGGAAATCACTTCGGGCCGCTCCGTCACCTTCAGGATTTCGCGAATCGCCGAACTGGTGAGCTTGCGGGCGCGTTCGGAGAGTTGCCACGGCGTGGCACGGAGATCGGCTTGATTCATGAAATGCCTCGGTTGTCTCGGGGTTTGATTGTTGCGTTCGCGTGGGTAAGGGAGACGCGCAGACTGCGATTATCGCCCGCGTGCGTCATTTTGCGTGGCCGGGATGCGCGGCGACGGGCGCGGCCGCCGTTGCCGCGCTCTTGCCCGCGAGCGGCGCGGCGCGCACGGCGGTCTTGCGGCCGATCACGACGGTGACGATCACCGCAGCCGCGTAGAGCCACGTCGATGCGCTCACGTGCTCGCCGAAAAAGAGCGCGGAAAGCGCCATCGTGAAGAAAATCTGCAGCAGTTGCACCTGTCCGACGCGAGCGATGCCGCCCATCGCGAGTCCGGCGTACCACGCGAAGAAGCCAATGAACTGCGAGAAGAGCGTCACGTAGCCGAACGCGAGCCACGTGCGCAGCGCGAGCGGTTCGGGGTGCGCGGCGTGATGCGCCCAAGCGAGCCAGCCGACCGGCAGCAGCAAAAACGGCGCGGAGAGCACGAGCGCCCAGCAGATGACCTGCCAGCCGCCCATTTGACGCGCGAGCCGCGCGCCTTCCGCGTAGCCGAGCGCGCCGATGCCGACCGCCACGAGCATCAGCAGATCGCCCGCCTGCAAGCCGCCGCCGCCCGCCTGCAACGCGAACGCGACGACGATCGCGCTGCCCGCGACCGCGCTCGCCCAGAACGCCTTCGACGGCCGTTCGTGCGAGAGCCACGCCGCGTAGATCGCGACGCACAGCGGCTGCAAGCCGTTGACCACCGCGCCGTGCGACGCGGGCACGGTTCTCATCGCCCAGGCGGAAAACACCGGAAACGCGATGATCACGCCCAGCGAGACGACCGCGAGGCTCTTGACCTGCGGCCACGTCGGGCGCTTCTCGCGCCGCCACGCGAGCAGGAGCGCCGCCGGGAGCGCCGCGACGAGGGCGCGCCCGAGGCCGTTCAGGAGCGGATGCACTTCCTGAACGACGATACGCGTCATCGGCAGCGTCAGGCTGAAGATGACGACGCCGATCAGGCCGAGCAGCATGCCTTCGGTTTCGCGGGTTTTCATCGTGGGGCGTCTCCTTCGTTATCCGTCAGACGGTGTGTCGGGTGTATCGCGTGTTTCGCGGGAAAGCGGGAGTTCGGGCTGCGGCGCGTCTTCGTCCGTTTTGCGAGTCTTCGCGCGACGGCGCTTGTTCGACGCCTGCTGCGCTTCTTCCTGCGCGCGCCCCGCGGCATCCGACGATTCGGCGGTTTCGCCGAGCGTGACGACCGAGCCGTCCGGCAACTCGAATTCGGCGACGAGCACGGGCGCGCCGGCCGTTGCTTCGACGTGCATCAGATGCGCTGCGCCGAGCCATGCGAGCTGCTCCGCGACCGCTTCCGCGTTCGGGTGATAACCCGTCAGCGAGCGCAGCAGGATGCCGGTTTCCGGCAGCGCGCCGCTCGGATGGCGCGGCGTGTCCCACTGAATCAGCGAAGGCAGCACGCCGTCTCCGGCGGCTTGCCACGCGGGGAATGCGCCGTCGTCGGGAACGGTGAGGCCCCACGTATTGCCGCCGCGCGACATTGCGACGACAGGCGCGATGCGCTCTGGATACTGCTCGCGCCAGCGCCCGAGCGACTTCGGCCGCTCGACGCGCGCGACCCAGTGCACGAACTGCGGACCGCCCGCTATGCGCGCCTGCATGGCCGGATCGTCGAGCGCGAAGAGGCGTGCGCGCGGCGCTTCGCGCGGCGGCGCGGCCGGATCGATGGCGATGACTTCAAGATACGCGCCGCCCCATAAATTAAGAAGCCGGTTGTGCGTGCCCATCAGCGCGTGCGCGCCGCCGGGCGCCGTCTCGACGCCGAACTTCGCGGCGACGAACTGCGCGCCTTCTTCGAGCGTGCGCGCGGCGATCACGAGATGGTCGAGTTTCAGCGGATGAGCGGTCATGGCTTGCGTGAGGCGGTAATCGGGGGCCGATAGCATAACCGCTGATACTGGCCTGTCGGGCCTCCGTACCGGTCGCCGGAAAGGAAAATGTAGCGGTAATCACCAGAACAGTAACGGTACAATCGGCCTGATCCCATTCGGTACAGTTTCGCCGATTTGTCCGCGAGGTCCGCATGTCCGTTCCGCTCGACCAGATTCCCGCCCCGCACGACGCGCAGCAACTGACGCTCGTCGACCAGCTCGTGCAGTGGGGCCGACGCCGCATCGACGAGCGCGTGTTCCGGCCCGGCATGCGCATGCCGTCGATCCGCAAGCTCGCGATCGACAAGGGCGTGTCGCGCTTCACGGTGGTCGAAGCGTACGAGCGGCTCGTCGCGCACGGCTATCTGGATTCGCGGCGCGGCTCGGGCTTCTACGTGCGCGATCGCATCACGCCGTCGTCGCCGGGCGCGCTCGCCGCGTCGCAGCGCGAGCCGGTGCAGAGCACGATCGACGTCGTCTGGCTCTTGCGCAACATGCTGCACACTGCGAGCCCCGAGAAAGGGCCGGGCCTCGGCTATCTGCCCTCGCGCTGGCTCGACGGCGAACTGATTACCAACGCGCTGCGCTCCATGAGCCGTCTTGCCGGCGCGCAAATGCTCGGCCTCGGCACGCCGCAGGGTTTTCTGCCGCTGCGCCAGCAATTGCAGACGCGGCTCGCGGAACTGGAGATCGGCGCGTCCGAACAGCAGATCGTGCTGACATCGGGCATCACGCAGGCCATCGACCTGATCGCGCGAATCTATGTGAAGCCGGGCGATGCGGTGATCGTCGGCGATCCCGCGTGGTTCCAGATGTTCGGCCGCTTCGCGTCGCAGGGCGCGCGGCTCGTCGGCATGCCGTACACGCCCGACGGTCCCGATCTCGACGCGCTTGAAACGCTCGTCGCGACGTGGCGGCCGAAGATGCTCATCGTCAATTCGGTGCTGCACAATCCGACCGGCACGTCGCTCACGGCGGCGCAGGCGTTTCGCATTCTTCAGCTGGCGCAAGAGTACGACTTCATCGTCGTCGAGGACGACGTGTACGGCGATCTCTGCCCGACGGGATTCGCCGCCACGCGCCTCGCATCGCTCGATCAACTGAAGCGCGTGATCTTTCTCGGCAGCTTCTCGAAGACGCTCGCCGCGAATCTGCGCGTGGGTTACGTGGCGGCGTCGGTCGACGTGGCCAAGGCGCTCGCCGACCAGAAGATGCTCGTCGGCATGACGAGTCCGGAACTGAACGAGCGCGTCGTCTACAAGGTGCTGACCGAAGGTCATTACCGGCGGCACGTCGAGCGGCTGCGCGCGCGGCTGGATGCCGTGCGCGACAAGACCGCGCGCATGCTGCAAAGCACCGGCCTTCGCCTCTTCACGACGCCCGACGCGGGCATGTTCCTGTGGGCGGACGCGGGCGTCGATTCGGACGGCCTCGCGGCGGCGGGTCACGAAGCCGGATTTCTGCTGACGCCCGGCAGCCTCTTTTCTCCGCAGCAGTCGCCGACGACCTGGATGCGCTTCAACGTCGCCAATTGCGGCGATCCGGCGCTGCCCGCGCTCATCGCGGGGCATCTGGAGAAGGTCGCGCGGCGCGGCATCTAGCGGGCGCGGCCGCCGGGCAAATGGCGGCGCGCGGCGGGCGCCTCGATGAAATCCGCGAGCACGGCTTCGTAGCGCGCGAGAGCATCGGGCGCGTGGCGGTAGCGGTGTTCGTAGAGCGCGCCGGGGGCGTCGCAGAACTTGAGCGCGAAGTAGTCCGCGAGCAGATTGCCTTGCGCTTCCATGTTGTAGCCGGACAGGCGCTTCCCGGCGCCGAGCGTGTAGCCATAGCCGAGCCCGATGCGAATGGCGCCGCGCACGCGCACCCAATAGCCGAGCTGAAATTGCCAGACGTGCGTCATCTCGTGGATGAACCACATGCGATCGCCGATGCCGCCGGCCGAGAAGTCGTCGCGATGGCAGGCGCGCGGAAAATAGAGGCTGCCGTTCGGCGCCATCGCGGTATGCGGCGGCTGCAAACCGAAGGGCAAGTACGCTCGCGCGTGGACGCGGACCGTCGAATAGTCGATGGCATCGCGGAAAACGAGGCGCGCCATCGCGATTTCGCCGGGCGTGAGCGGGCGGGAGCGGCGATGAAGCGTGTACGGCGAGCGCATGTCGTGCGGCGATTGTGGAAAGGGCGGACGCGCATCTTAGCGAAAGCCACGCTCGCGCTCTTGAAATCGCGCGGGCTGGCCTCATATCGGACGAATTCGCCGGGCGGAGCGTGAAAAGCGTCCGCATCGCCCGGCGGCCCGACAGCACCTGACGACATCAACCAGAGGACCCGACCATGGCGCAAGAAACCATGAGCTTTCAGGCGGAAGTGAAGCAGCTTCTGCACCTGATGATCCATTCCCTGTACAGCAACAAGGAAATCTTCCTGCGCGAGCTGATCTCGAACGCATCGGACGCCGCGGACAAGCTGCGCTTCGAAGGCATCGAAAACAGCGCGCTGTACGAGAACGATCCCGATCTGCGCATCCGCATTTCGTTCGATAAGGCCGCCCGCACCGTCACCATCGACGACAACGGCATCGGCATGAGCCGCGACGAAGCCATTTCGCATCTCGGCACCATCGCGCGGTCCGGCACGAAGGAGTTCTTCTCCAAGCTCTCCGGCGACCAGCAGAAGGACGCCGCGCTCATCGGCCAGTTCGGCGTGGGCTTCTATTCGGGCTTCATCGTCGCGGACAAGATCACGGTCGAAACGCGCCGCGCCGGTCTGCCGGCGAGCCAGGGCGTGCGCTGGACGAGCGCGGGCGAGGGCGATTTCGAAGTCGAGGACATCGAGCGCGCGCAACGCGGCACCACCATCACGCTGCATCTGCGCCCGGACGAGGACGATCTGCTGTCGTCGCATCGCCTGAAGTCGATCATCCAGAAATACTCGGATCACGTCGCGCTGCCCATCCTGATGAAGAAGGAAGAGTGGGACGCCGAGAAGAGCGAGATGGTGCTGAAGGACGAGGACGAGACCGTCAATCAGGCGAGCGCGCTTTGGACGCGTCCGAAGAGCGAGATCACCGACGAGCAGTACAAGCAGTTCTACCAGCACATTTCGCACGATCACGACGAACCGCTCGCGTGGACGCACAACCGCGTCGAAGGCCGCAGCGAATACACGCAACTGCTGTATGTGCCGAAGCACGCGCCGTTCGATCTGTGGAACCGCGAGCATCGCGGCGGGCTCAAGCTCTACGTGAAGCGCGTGTTCATCATGGACGACGCCGAGCAGCTGCTGCCCGCGTATCTGCGCTTCGTGAAGGGCGTGGTCGATTCGGCGGACCTGCCGCTCAACGTCTCGCGCGAAATCCTGCAGGAAAGCCGCGACGTGAAGGCGATCCGCGAAGGCGTGACCAAGCGCGTGCTCTCGGTGCTCGAAGAACTGGCGACGTCCTCGGCCGAAGCGACCGAAGACGCCGGAAAGGAGAAGTACGCGACCTTCTGGCGCGAATTCGGTCAGGTCCTGAAGGAAGGCATCGGCGAGGATTTCGGCAACCGCGAGCGCATCGCGAAGCTCGTGCGCTTTGCATCGACGCATAACGACAGCGACGAGCAGAACGTCTCGCTCGCCGATTACGTCGCGCGCATGAAGCCCGAGCAGACGAAGATCTACTACGTGACCGCGGACAACTGGCAGGCCGCGAAGAACAGCCCGCATCTCGAAGTCTTCCGCAAGAAGGGCGTCGAAGTGCTGCTGCTGACGGATCGCGTCGACGAGTGGATGCTGTCGTTCCTGAACGAATTCGACGGCAAGCCGCTTGCGAGCGTGGCGCGCGGCGACCTCGATCTCGGCGCGCTCAACGACGAGGAAAAGCAGCAGCAGGAGAAAGTCGGCGAGGAAATGAAGCCGCTCGTCGAGAAGATGAAGGAGGCGCTCGAAGGCAAGGCGAAGGACGTGCGTCTCACGTTCCGCCTGACCGATTCGCCGAGCTGCCTCGTCGCGGACGAAGGCGACATGAGCGGCTATTTGCAGCGCATGCTGAAGGCGGCCGGGCAAAAGGCGCCGCAAGCGGAGCCGATTCTCGAAGTGAACCCGGAGCATCCGCTCGTGAAGGCGCTCAATGCCGATAACGCGAATTTCACGGACTGGTGCCATCTGCTGTTCGATCAGGCGCTGCTGGCCGAAGGCGGCATGCTGGAAGATCCGGCGAGCTTCGTGAAGCGGACGAATGCGCTGTTGCTGGCGCATTAAGCCGCGCTGAAACACGCAAGAAAAACGTGCTGCCGGGCGAACCGGCAGCACGTTTTTTATTTGGGCTTGCGATCCTTGGTCGACTGCGCGAGCACGGAAGCGGCAAGCGTTTTCGTCTCGCGCGAATACTTCGGGCTGTGCAGCACTTCGCTCGCTTTGTGCTCCATCCGGGCGCCGGTCTGCTTCGGAGAGTGCGATTGCGCGAGCGCGGACCCGGCCAGTTCCTTCGCGATGGCCGAAGCCTTCGGATCGTGCAGTTTCACGGCGGCGAGATGCGCGACTTTCGGCGACGTTTGCTTCGTGTTGTTCGTCATTATGATGTCCTCAATGTTTGCCCGGATGCCGGCGCTCGACGGCGCGCCGGTGGCATAGTCTTGCGCGCCCGCGCCGCGCGCACCATACGATTCATCCTAACCATGAGGCCGGTTTTATAATGGCCGCCATGCCGATTCCGAACGATCCCGTCGATGCCCAGTGGCGCATCGCGCCGCATCCCGTTTGCAGTGACGATCAGAAAGACTGGCTCGCGCGCGGCGGCTCGTTGACGGCTCACCTGCGCACGCTCGGCGCCGTGACGGTGCAAGTCACGCGCGAAGCCGTCGATATGCCGTGGCGCGACGAATGGCGCGCGCTCGGCGTGACGCCGCGCACGCCCGTCTGGACGCGCGAAGTCGCGCTGAAGGTGGACGGCGTGCCGTTCGTCGCCGCGCATAGCATCGTCGCGCTGTCGCACAGCACAGGCGTGTGGCAGTCGATGCGGCGTTTGCGCACGCGACCGCTCGCGGAGCTTCTGTACAGCGACAGCAGCGTGTCGCGTTCGATGCTCGCGAGCCGCGTGCTGACGGCGCGGCATCCGTTGTATCGGCTGGCGGCGAAGCAGGCGGACGCGAGTCACGCGCTCGTCGCGAGGCGGTCCGTGTTCCTGCGCCACGGCGCACCGCTGATGGTCACCGAATGTCTGCTCGATGCGCTATGGCGCACGCTCGCATCGCGCCACGCGCCGCATGCGGTGCATCGTGACCATGCGCGGGCTTACGCGCATCTGAGTTCGCATGCGAAGCGCGTCGTGCAAGGCGAAGCGCGATGAAGCTCGCGGGCTTTGCCCCGGTCGGCGACGAGCATACGCACACGCTCATTCTCGGCAGCTTTCCCGGCGTCGCGTCGCTCGCGGCGACGCAGTACTACGCGCATCCGCGTAATCAGTTCTGGCGGCTCGTCGGCGCGGTCATCGACGAACCGTTGCACGCGCTCGCCTATGAAGCGCGACTCGTGCGGTTAATGGAACACGGCATCGGCTTGTGGGACGTGCTCGCCGCCTGCGAGCGCGAAGGCAGCCTCGACAGCGCGATCCGCCACGCATCCCCGAACGACTTCGCCGCGTTTCACGCGCGCTTTCCGAAGCTGCGCAAGGTGTGCTTCAACGGCAAGACATCGGGCAAATTCGCGCCCGTGATCGCCGCCGCCGGCTACGCGACGCTCGTGCTGCCGTCGTCCAGTCCGGCCAATGCTATCCTCTCGTTCGATCAAAAATTGCGCATCTGGCGCGACATTCTCAGCACACAATGACGACTCTCATCAAGCGCGCATCGGCCGAAGCGCGCGCGTTCAGCCGCAAGAAAGGCAGCAAGCATCGACACGACGAGGACGACCTCGCCAACGCGCCGCGCATCGACGCGCCGCGCAAGCCGCGTTTCGCGCCCGTGACGTTCTCCGAAGAAGGCGGCCTGCGCTATCTGCATTTCGGCACCGAATGGGTGCAAGGCGCGATGCGCCTCAGAAAGCCCGATCACATCGAACTGGAATACGCGCAGCAGATGATGGCGTGGCTGCTCTTCATCGAGACGCCCGAGCGCATCGTGCAACTGGGACTCGGCGCGGCGGCGCTCACGAAGTTCTGTCATCGGTATCTCGAGCGCGCGAAGGTCGAAGCGGTCGAACTGAATCCGGCGGTCGTGATCGCCGCCCGCGCGATGTTCGAACTGCCCTACGACGACGCGCGCCTCACCGTGACCGAAGGCGACGCGTGGGAGTTCGTCAACGATCGCGCGAACCACGGCACGATCGGCGCATTGCAGATCGACATTTACGATGCCACCGCGCGCGGTCCCGTGCTCGACAGCGTGTCGTTCTATCGGGCGTGCCGCGCGTGTCTCACGCCGCAAGCGGGCGTCGTGACGATCAATCTCTTCGGCGATCACCCGAGCTTCGTGCGCAACATGCGCCATCTCAACGAAGCATTCGGTCATCGCGTGATCGCGCTGCCCGAAGTCCACGACGGCAATCGCGTGGCGATTGCGTTCGCCGGTCCCGCGCTCGACGTGCCGTTCGCCGCGCTCGGCGAGCGCGCGAAGGTAATCGAAGCCCAGCTCGGCTTGCCCGCGCGCAAGTGGGTCAAGGGTCTCGCCGAAAGCGCGAACCTGCCGTTGAGCGGCTCGTTCGCCATCTGAGCGAAGCGAATCGGGCAGGGCGCTGACGTCGGTCAGCGCCTTTCACATCTGGGGAATGCTCGGGATTCTCCCTGCTTGACCGTGTTTTGGCGGTCCCTATACTCCTCCTGTTATTTCGGGGCGCTATCTGCGGCGTGTCGTCTGCGCGAGAGCCGCTTCGAACGGCTCCGCGGGCCACGGCTCGAAGCGAATGCTCAAAAACAAACTGGAGACCATCATGGCTCAAGATCCGGGCCGCACTGGACAACCTCGCAACAAGCATTGGCTGTGGCTTCTGATCCTCCCGTGGATCGGCGTGGTGTGGGTGCCGTTTTACAACAAGATCGAGCCCGTGCTGTGGGGCTTTCCGTTCTTCTATTGGTATCAGCTTCTCTGGGTGCTGATCAGCGCGGTCATCACGGCCCTCGTCTACAAGAAAACCAAGGCGCTGTCGTCCGGCCGCGCGGGGCAGGGCCAAGGAGGCGCGCGATGATGAACGCAACGGCAACTTTCGTATTCGTTCTGTTTTTCGTCGGGGTGACGATTCTCGGCTTTATCGCGGCGCACTGGCGCAAGGCCGATCTGGGCCAGCTCGACGAGTGGGGTCTCGGCGGCCGGCGCTTCGGCACCATCGTGACATGGTTCCTGCTCGGCGGCGATCTCTACACTGCGTACACCTTCGTCGCGGTGCCGGCGCTCGTGTTCGGCGCGGGCGCGACGGGCTTCTTCGCGCTGCCGTACACCA
The DNA here is from genome assembly GCF_902506145.1 of Burkholderia sp. 8Y. Classification (GTDB taxonomy): domain Bacteria; phylum Pseudomonadota; class Gammaproteobacteria; order Burkholderiales; family Burkholderiaceae; genus Caballeronia. The sequence goes on from NZ_LR733520.1 coordinate 737,075, forward strand.
TCCTGATCTATCCGTTCGCGTTCGTCGTGTTTCCGAAGCTGTGGAGCATCGCGAAGCGTCACGGCTATGTCACCGCCGCCGACTTCGTGCACGCGCGCTACAACAGCCGCATGCTCGCGCTCGCAGTCGCGGTGACGGGCATCGTCGCGACCATGCCGTATATCGCGCTTCAACTCGTCGGCATCGAAGTGGTGATCGGCGCGCTCGGCTTCAGCACGCAGGGCTTCGTGGGCGATCTGCCGCTCATCATCGCGTTCGCGATCCTTGCGGCCTACACGTACACGTCCGGCCTGCGGGCGCCCGCGATGATCGCTGTCGTCAAGGACGTGCTGATCTACATCACCATCATCGCCGCGATGATCGTGATTCCGGCGCAACTCGGCGGCTTCGGGCATATCTTCGGCACGGTGCCGCCCGCGAAGCTGCTGCTGAAGGCGCCGGACACCGCGAGTCTGAACGGCTACAGCGCCTACGCGACGCTCGCGGTCGGCTCGGCGCTCGCGCTCTTCCTGTATCCGCACTCGGTGACGGCGATTCTCTCGTCCAATTCGGGCAACACCATTCGCCGCAACATGGCGCTCTTGCCGGCGTATTCGCTGGTGCTCGGGCTGCTCGCGTTGCTCGGCTACATGGCGCTCGCCTCGGGCGTGAAGGACATGCCGGAATACGCGTCGTACTTCAAGGCGTATGGCGCGAACTTCGCGGTTCCGGCGCTGTTCCTGCACTACTTCCCGTCGTGGTTCGTCGGCGTGGCGTTCGCGGCCATCGGCATCGGCGCGCTGGTTCCGGCGGCGATCATGTCGATCGCAGCGGCCAATCTGTACACGCGCAACGTGCATCGCGAGTTCCTCAACCGCTCGATGACGCCGGAGCAGGAAACGAACGTTGCCAAGCTCGTCTCGCTGATCGTGAAGGTCGGTGCGGTCGTGTTCATTCTGGCGCTGCCGCTCACCTACGCGATCCAGCTGCAACTGCTCGGCGGCATCTGGATCATTCAGACGCTGCCCGCGCTCGTGCTCGGCCTCTATACGCGCGTGCTGGATCATCGCGGCCTGCTGATCGGCTGGGCCGTCGGGATTGCATCAGGCACGTGGATGGCCGTCTCGCTTCAGTTGAAGGGCTCGATCTTCACGGTGCACATGTTCGGCTACGCGGTGCCGGGCTATGCGGCGGTGTGGGCGCTGATCCTCAACCTGATCGTGTCGGTGGGCGTGAGCGTGCTGGTGCGCGCCATCGGCCTCAAGCGGTCCGATGACCGCACGCGGCCGGAAGATTATCTGGACGTCGTCGAAAGTTGACGAAATGCTGAGACCCCGCGCCGCGTCTGATGACGCGGCAGCCGTCTGATACGCTAACGCCCGTAATGGCCTTCGGCCGTTGCGGGCGTTTTCCTTGACGCCCGCTGATCGACAAACCGCCTACCGACGCGAGCGACTCATGTTTTCATCGACATCGGCGTCAGCGCACAAAAGCCGCGCGATGCGGCTGTTGCACGGCCTGGCGTCACCGTTCTTCCGCTATCGCCATGCGAAGACGATTCACGCCGTGCGCGTCGCGCTCGGCATGGCGGCGTCGTTTCTCGTCACGACGGGCATCAACGTGCCCCACGGCAGTTGGGCGTCGGTGTCGCTGCTGGTGGTGGTCGGCGGCTTGCAGCACTACGGCAATATCCGCAAGAAGGCGGCGGAGCGCGCGCTCGGCACGGCGCTCGGTGCGGCCATCGGACTCGTGCTGATTCTCGTCCAGACGATATTCGGCTCGCTCACGCTGTTCTTCGTTTTGATGTCCGCCATCGCCGGGGCGTGCGCGTATTACGCGATCGGCAAGGCAGGCTACGTCGCGCTGCTCACGGCCATCACGATGGTCATCGTCGCGGGCCACGGCGATTCGCCGTTCGATGTCGGCTTGTGGCGCACCGCGAACGTGCTGATCGGCATTGCCATCGCGCTGGCGTTCTCGTTCGTGCTGCCGCAGTACGCGACGTATTCGTGGCGCTATCGGCTCGCCGACAATCTGCGCGAATGCGCGCGTCTCTACGGCGCATTGCTCGACGGCACGCCCTTGATGGCCGAAGAAACCGCGCGCCGCTTCTTCGTGATGAGTCAGCGCCTCGTGCAGTCGCGCTCGCTGATGGAGTCAGTCGCCAAGGAAACGCATGTGCCGGTTGCGCGGCTCGAGGAGATCCAGCGGCTGCATCGCTCGATTCTCGCCGCGCTGGAAATGCTCATCACGTCGATGCCCGATACGCCGCACGGTTTCGCGCTCGCTTGCACGACGCAAGAGCAAGAGGCCCGGCAGAAGCTGCTGAAGATGGCGCGCGCACTGCGCTTCGGGCGCGTCGGCTTGCTCTACGTGCGTGCCGACGCGAATGCGGGCACGAGCGCGCCAGCGGAAAGAGGCGATGATTCGACGCAGGGCATGCACTGGCTCGCGATGCGTTTCGCGGAGCAGGTGGATCGCTTGCGGCTGCGTCTGAGCGAAATCGAGCGTCAGTGGAATATAGAAGGCGCGCGGCCGCTCGGCGGCTGACGCGCCGTGCGCTTAAGCCTGGGCCGCCGCGTCCTGCGGCGGTTGAGGCGCTTCGGCCGATTCCATCGCGTTGACGACGTTGATCAGCCAAGGCACGCCGAAGCGGTCTTTCAGCATGCCGAAGCCGGCGGTGAAGAACGTGGACTGCCACGGCGTGAGGACGGTGCCGCCTTCGCTCAGCGCATTGAACGTGTGCTCGCCCGATTCGGCGTCTTCTGCGCCGATCGACAGCGTGAAACCGTGGTAATCGCGCGGCGGCTGGCCGAACTGGCCGTCCGATACCATGATCGCCGTGCCGCCGACGCTAAAGAGCGCGTGCATGACCTTGTCATGCCACTCGGCCGGCACGTTCGCCGCGTCGGGTGTGTCGCGGAAGCGAATCAGCGTCTGAATCTGCGCGCCAAACGCGGCTTGATACAGCGCGAGTGCGTCCGCGCAATCTCCATTGAAGAAAAGATACGTGTCCAGTTGCATTGAATGCTTCTCCGAGCCCAGGCGGCGCTCCCGCCAAAGCACGAAGTCTATTTCAACCGGATACGGCGCCGACCCCGAGAATGTCAATTTACGTCAAACAACGCCCGAAGCCGTACTTGTCCGAAGGTCGTCGCCGCTGAAGAAGCCGGAGGCGCGCGGAACGCGTCTCCGGTGTCGCTTACTGCAACGCCGTGATCAGCTTTTCAAGCTTGATTGCATCGGCGGCGAACGCGCGGATGCCTTCCGCGAGCTTTTCCGTCGCCATGGCGTCTTCGTTGACAGCGAAGCGGAACGTCGGCTCGTCGACGCTGATCTTCTCGATGTTCTCGTTGTCCGCTGCCTCGGGCGACAGTTTGCGCTCGACCTTCTCGTCGCTATCGGCCAGTTTCTTGAGCAGGTCCGGGCTGATCGTCAGCAGGTCGCAGCCGGCCAGTTCGGTGATCTGGCTCACGGTGCGGAAGCTCGCGCCCATTACCTCTGTCTTGTAGCCGAACTTCTTGTAGTACGAGTAGATGCGGCGCACCGAGTGCACGCCCGGATCGTTCGCGCCGCCGTTCTTCACTTCGTCCCATTCGGCGCCGGCCGACTTCTTGTACCAGTCGTAGATGCGGCCGACGAACGGCGAAATAAGTTGCGCGCCTGCTTCGGCGCACGCTGCGGCCTGCGCGAGCGAGAAAAGCAGCGTCATGTTGCAGCGGATGCCTTCCTTCTGCAGCACTTCGGCCGCGCGGATGCCTTCCCACGTCGACGCGAGCTTGATGAGCACGCGCTCACGGTTGATGCCCGCGCCTTCGTACAGCTTGATGATTTCGCGGCCCTTGTCGATGGACGCCTTGGTGTCGAACGACAGCCGCGCGTCCACTTCGGTCGAGACGCGGCCCGGGACGATCTTCAGAATTTCGGTGCCGAAGGCGATCAGCAGATGATCGATGATCTGGCCCATCGGCTTGCCGGCGTGCTCCTTGACGGTCTTCTCGAGCAGCGGCTTGTAGTCGTCCTTCTGGACGGCCTTCAGGATCAGCGACGGGTTGGTCGTCGCGTCCTGCGGCTTGAACTGAACGAATTGCTGGAAGTCGCCCGTATCGGCGACGACGGTGGTGTATTGCTTGAGCTGGTCGAGAGCGGATGTCATGTCGAGTCGTCGGCGCACTGCGCCTTGTCAAATTGCGGTAACCCGCGGGATGTCCATGATCGCGATGCCGGAAAGCGCCTTGACGGCGCGAGGCTCGCCCCTATTGCCAATATCTCATTCTAGTCCCGCGCGGGCGGTTCGCGCTTGAGCGTGCGCGGCGGTGGTTCGACCGAAAGCGCACCGGGGCGTTCCGTCGCCGAGGGGAGAAGGGCGATTCGTTCGTCAGTCGACGGCGTAGGCGAGTTCGTGCCAGCGCCGCACGGTGCCGGAGCCGAGCTGTCCGCGCGCGAAGCGCATGTTGCGCACTTCTTCCAGCGCGCGGGCGTCCTTTTCGGAATCGCCGCAGCTCATTTTCAGGACGACGTCCTGAACGTGGCCGGCGTCGTCGAGCAGCACGCGAACGATCGTCTTGCGCTTCTGGGCGCCGGGCGGCGCGGTGCGCGCCAGCAGTTTGTCGAGTAAAGCCATCTTCGGAGTGTCGGACAGGCGGAAAATGCAGTTGCGATGCACCGGCCGGAAACCGCGTCCGGCCGATTCCTGCATTGTAGGCCGCGTCAGGCGCGCCGGCCGTTGAGGATCACGTGCGTCACCACGCCCGCGATCAAGCCCCAGAACGCCGGTCCGATGGAGAGCAGCGTGAGGCCGGAGGCCGTCACCATGAACGTGACGAGCGCGGGTTCGCGCTGGCGGGCTTCGTGCATCGCGTTGGCGAGGCCGCTCATGATCGAGCCGAAGAGCGCCAGCGCCGCGACCGACACGACGAGCGCCGTCGGAAACGCCGCGAACAGCGCCGCGATGGTCGCGCCGAACACGCCCGCGATCAGATAGAAGATGCCGCACCAGACCGCCGCCGTATAGCGCCGGTCGTGGCGCTCGTGCGCTTCGGGGCCGGTGCAGATGGCGGCCGTGATCGCCGCGAGATTCACGCCGTGCGAGCCGAACGGCGCGAGCACGAGCGAGGCGATGCCCGTCGTCGCGATGAGTGGCGCGGACGGCGTCGTGTAGCGGTCCGCGCGCAGCACGGCGATGCCCGGCACGTTCTGCGAGGCCATCGCGACGACGAAAAGCGGCATGCCGATGCTGACGATGGCGGACAGCGAGAACGCGGGCATCGTGAAGACGGGATGCGCGAGCGCCACGTGAAAGCGCGAAAAGTCCAGCAGGCCGAGCGCGCCCGCGACGGCCACGCCTGCCGCGAGCGTCGCCGGAATGGCATAGCGCGGCGTCGCGCGCTTGACGATCAGGTACGTGAAGAACATCGCGAGCACGAGCGCCGTCTGATGCTCGGCGGCGCGGAAGATCTCGATGCCAATTTCGAACAGGATGCCCGCGAGCAGCGCCGCCGCGATGCCCGACGGAATGCGCTTCATCAGCGCGTCGAACCAGCCGGTGACGCCCACCGCCGTCAGCAACAGCGCGCAGACGACGAACGCGCCGATTGCTTCGGCGTAAGGCACGTTCGGCAGCGACGTGACGAGCAGCGCCGCGCCGGGCGTCGACCACGCGACGACGATCGGCGCGCGAAAGCGCAGCGAGAGCCCGATCGTGCAGAGCGCCATGCCGATGGAAAGCGCCCAGATCCACGATGAAATCTGCGCATCCGACAGATGCGCGGCCTGTCCCGCCTGGAACATCAGCACGAGCGAACTCGTGTAGCCGGTCATCATCGCGACGAATCCGGCGACGACCGCGGACACCGATGTATCGGAGAAAGGGCGCAGCGGGGCGTGCGCGACAGACGGCGTGGCTTTCATGCAGGGTCTGCTTCTATGGAGCGTGTTATTTGGACAGCGCGCGCATGGCGCTTTCGAGGCCGGACATCGTCAGCGCATACATGCGGTTGCCGAGCACATGGCGGATCGCGGTAATGGACTGGCGGTATTCCCATAGCCGCTCGGGCTCGGGATTGAGCCACGCGTGATGCGGGAATTGATCCGCGAGCCGCCGCAGCCACAGGGCGCCGGCTTCCGCGTTGTTGTATTCGACGGAGCCGCCCGGCTGAAGCACTTCGTAGGGACTCATTGTCGCGTCGCCGACGAAGATCAGCTTGTAGTCGGGCGTGAACTTGTGCAGCACGTCGAAGGTCGGCGTGCGCTCCGTGTGGCGGCGGCGATTGTTCTTCCACAAATAGTCGTAGACGCAGTTGTGGAAGTAGTAGAACTCCAGATGCTTGAACTCGGCCTTCGCGGCGGAGAACAGTTCTTCCACGCGCTTGATGTGATCGTCCATGGAGCCGCCGACATCCAGCAGCATCAGCACTTTCACGTTGTTGTGACGCTCGGGCACCATCTTGATGTCGAGCCAGCCGGCGTTCGCGGCGGTGCTGCGGATGGTTTCGGGCAGATCCAGTTCTTCGGCCGCGCCTTCGCGCGCGAAACGCCGCAAGCGCCGCAGCGCGACCTTGATGTTGCGCGTGCCGATTTCCACCTGATCGTCGTAATCGCGAAACGCGCGCTCGTCCCAGACCTTCACCGCCGTGCGATTGCCCGCCGATTCCCCGCCGATGCGGATGCCTTCCGGGTTGTAGCCGCCATGCCCGAACGGCGACGTGCCGCCGGTGCCGATCCACTTGTTGCCACCTTCGTGGCGCGCCTTCTGCTCGTCCATCAACTCTTTGAGGCGCTCCATGAGCTTGTCGAGACCGCCGAGCGCCTCGATGCGCTTTTTCTCTTCCGCCGTGAATTCGCGGTCGAGCCGCTTCTTGAGCCAGTCGAGCGGAATCTCGAACGCTTCGTCCGGAAGCTGCGTGACGCCGTGGAAGTACGCGCCGAACGCCCGGTCGAACTTGTCGAAGTACTTCTCGTCCTTCACGAGCGTCATGCGCGCGAGGAAATAGAACTCGTCGAGCGACGGCGAGATGACCTGCGCCTTCAACGCTTCGAGCAGCGTCAGGTATTCCTTCACCGACACGGGCAGCTTCGCGTCGCGCAGCGAGTAGAAGAAGTCGATCAGCATGGCGCGCTTTCCTTCGTGACGTGAATCAGCGGTCGAGACGGTGCTTCAGATGCGCGCGCACCGCCGGCCATTCCGATTCGATGATCGAGAACACGACGGTATCGCGATACGCGCCGTCCCGGCCGATCTGGTGATTGCGCAGAATGCCGTCCTGCTTGGCGCCGAGCCGCGCGATGGCGGCGCGCGACTGATGGTTCATGAAATGGGTGCGGAACTCCACGGCGATCGCCTTCAGTTGCCCGAACGCGTGGCCGAGCAGCAGGAGCTTCGCTTCGGTGTTGAGCGCGGTGCGCTGCACGCGCTTCGCGTACCACGTATGGCCGATTTCCAGCCGCCTGTGCGCCGCTTCGACGTTGAAATAGCGCGTGGAGCCGACGACATCGCCCGTCTTCGGATCGATGACCGCGAACGGATGCGCGCCGAGCCGCTCGCGCATGTCGATGGCCGCGTCGATATAGGCGCGCGCCGTGCCGGGCGAAGGCACGCTCGTGTACCAGAGCTTCCAGAGCTCGCCATCGGCGGCGGCGGACGCGAGCGCGTGTTCGTGCTCGACAGTGAGCGGCACCAGCCTGACGTGCTCGCCTTCGAGCGTGACGGGTTCGATCCAGCGGCTCATGCGTGCGTTTCCTCATGCGTGGTTGTCGACGGCCGCTTAGCGGTTGTGGCGGTTCATGTACAAGAGCCGCTCGAAGAGGGCGACGTCCTGTTCGTTCTTGAGCAGCGCGCCATGCAGCGGCGGCACGATCTGCTTCTGATCCGACGACTGGAGCGCCTCGGGCGGAATGTCTTCGGCGAGCAGCAGCTTGAGCCAGTCGAGCAGTTCGGACGTCGAAGGCTTCTTCTTGAGCCCCGACACGTTGCGCAGCTCGAAAAAACTCTGCATGGCGGCAGCGAGCAGATCCTGTTTGATGCCGGGAAAGTGGACTTCGACGATTTCCTTCATCGTCGATGCATCCGGGAACCGGATGTAGTGGAAGAAGCAGCGGCGCAGGAACGCGTCCGGCAACTCCTTCTCGTTATTCGACGTGATGATGACGAGCGGCCGATGCTTCGCCTTCACGAGTTCGCGCGTCTCGTAGACGTAGAACTCCATGCGGTCGAGTTCGCGCAGCAGATCGTTCGGAAACTCGATGTCGGCCTTGTCGATTTCATCGATCAGCAACACCGATTGCCGGTCAGACTCGAACGCCTGCCACAGCACGCCCTTCACGATGTAATTGCGGATGTCCTTCACGCGCTCGTCGCCGAGCTGCGAATCGCGCAGGCGCGAGACGGCGTCGTATTCGTAGAGGCCCTGCTGCGCTTTCGTCGTGGACTTGATATGCCACTGCAAGAGCGGCATGCCGAGCGCGCCGGCCACTTCCTCGGCGAGCATGGTCTTCCCGGTGCCGGGCTCGCCCTTGATGAGCAAGGGCCGCTCTAGGGTCATCGCGGCGTTCACCGCGAGCTTGAGGTCGTCCGTTGCAACGTATTGCGATGAGCCTTCGAAGCGCATGACGAGGATTCCGGTGAGGAAAAAAATCCCAGTATAAGTCAGAAGCCCTGTTGCCATGGACCGCCCGCCGGTATCGTTGCAGCCGCCTGCGACCGCGCCTTTGACGCCTGAGGAACGCGCGCCGGAAGCGATGCATGCGGCTTGCTGAAAGCACGCCGGAGCGCGCGACGTAAAGCACGACATAAAGCGCGACGCGGCGTGTGTACAGAGGCGAATTGTCGCGGGCAGGCGATGCGTCTTTCAGCCGGTTCCCATTGCCAGAAGCGGCTTCGCGCTATCTCGGAGAATGGACGGTAGGGTGGTCGCGCGGTACAATGAGCCCGATTTTTTTGGCCTGCGCGGCCAGGCGGCCGCATTCCGTGTGCATGCGCCGCCTGCGAAGCAGTGGAAGGCAGCAAACAGTCCCGAGAAGGTTGTGATGCGCTCGGCGCGGGCCGCGGCTTTCGAGCGCCGGATTTTCCCTCATGCTAGGTTACAAGCTATGAACTATTTCGTCGGCAAACTTGCCGTGATTGCAGTGCTGTCCGGTCTTGCCGGCTTCGCGACCCAGGCGTCGGCCGACGTCGTGGGCAATGCAAAGGCCGCAGAGGGCAAGGTCGCGATGTGCATCGGCTGCCACGGCATTCCCGGCTATCGCACGGCTTACCCCGAGGTCTACGAGGTGCCGATGCTGGGCGGTCAGAACGCGCAGTACATCGCCAACGCGCTGCACGCGTACAAGAAGGGCGACCGTCACTTCGACACCATGCGCGCCATCGCCGTCACGCTCTCGGATCAGGACATCGCGGATATCGCCGCGTACTACGCCGCCCAGACGCCGCAGTCGAAGAACAATCCCGACAAGTAACCCACGTTGCCGCGGCTTGACCGGCCAGAACGCCGGCCAGGCGCCGGGCGCCGTCGACACGGCAATCCGGCAACGCAGACAGCCATCATCTTGCATGGGACCGAATTTAGGCGCCGCAGCCTGAATGCCGGTCGACAGGAGAATTCATGAAGCCCTCTCAGGCACTTCAATTCAGCTTCAAGGCAGCATGCGCCGCCGCGGCGCTCATCGGCTCGGCGGCGTTCAGCACGGCGCACGCAGCGGATGCGGGCAACGGCAAGGTGCTTTCGGAAAGCCACAACTGCGCGGCCTGCCACGGCCCCGGTCTCAACAAGCCGGTGAGCGGCGAATATCCGAAGCTGGCCGGTCAGCACGCCACCTACATCTACTGGGCGCTGCGCCAATATCAGATCGGCAACGGCAATCCGAACTTCGGGCGCAACAACGCGATCATGGCTGCGCAGGTGCAGAGCCTGTCGCAGAGCGACCTGAAGGACATCGCTGCGTACATCGAATCGCTCGATGGCAGTCTCGTGCTGAAGAAGTAAGCGCGCTGCCGCACGCCGTATCGTCCGCAACGAAAACACCCCGCTTCGCGCGGGGTGTTTTCGTTTCTGCGTGCGTCTTTCGAACTTCAGTCGCGCGATGCGCGGCGCTCGATGAGCGCAAGATACGCGTCCGTGTCCGGCGGCGTGTTGCTGCGCTGCGCTTCCCAGATCACCTGGCCGAGGCATTCCATGATCGCGTGCTGCGCGTCGTGCGGCGAGCCGAGCCGCGCGACAAGACGGTCGTGCGCGCGGCGGATGCCCGGCGGCTGATCGATCGACAATTGCTCGCTGATGGCGAGGTGCATCGACAGGTGCAGAAACGGGTTGGTGCGGCCCGCGTCGGGCGAATAGTCCGCCTGCCGCGCGTCGGGGTCCGCGAGTTCGGCCTGATACTCGGGATGCTCGCCGATCCAGTCGGCGGCCATGCTTTCGAGCGGCGTCAGGATTTCGCCGGCGCGCTCCTTGCGCCACGTCTCGGTGAAGAACTGACGGACTTCGTCGCGGCTAGGGTTAAACATAAGAGGTTGATTCGGCTCGGGGATTCAGACCAGTATTGTAGATCGCGGCGGCTTTTTGCTGCTCGGACCGCAGGCGGACCGTCACTCGACTGGCGCTGGCGTTTTCGGCCGATACTCGCAAAGCGGCTCGATGGCGCAATGCCAGCATTCCGGCACGCGCGCCTTGCAGACGTATCGGCCATGCAGAATGAGCCAGTGATGCGCGTCCTGAATGAACTCCTTCGGCACGTTCTTTTCGAGCGCCGCTTCCACCGCGCGCACGTCCTTGCCCGGCGCGATGCCCGTGCGATTCGCCAGGCGAAAAATATGCGTGTCGACGGCAATCGTCGGCTGCCCGAACGCAATATTCAGCACGACGTTCGCTGTCTTGCGTCCGACGCCCGGCAGCCCTTCGAGCGCCTCGCGATGGTCAGGCACTTCGCCGCCGTATTGCTCGACGAGCATGCGGCACGTCGCGATCACGTTCTTCGCTTTTGTTCGATAAAGCCCGATCGTACGGATATAGTCCGTGACGCCTTCTTCGCCCAGCGCGAGCACTTGCTCTGGCGTATTGGCGACGGGAAACATCCTGCGCATGGCCTTGTTGACCGATACATCGGTCGCCTGCGCCGATAGCATCACGGCAATCAGCAGTTCGAACGGTGTCGTGTATTCGAGCTCCGTCTTCGGATGCGGATCTATGCTTTGCAGCGTCTCGAAGATGGCGCGGCGCTTCCTGGCGTTCATCGTGGCGTGTGTGAATCGCTATCGTTTGGATCGCCGCTCTCGTCGCTTTTATCTTGCACGAGACCGAGGCGCTTGCGGCGCGCTTCGGCGGCATCGATCTGCGCCTGCACGGCGGCGCTGACATGCTCGGTATTCTTCGGACCTGCGCCGAGCTTCGCCATGTCTTCTTTCTTCTTGCGCGCCCGTTCGAGCGCGGCTTGGATGATGGCGCGTTTTTTCGCTTCCGCGTCGTCGATGGAGGCGGCCGGTGCGGCGGGCGCCGCTGCGACACTTGCCTGCGCCGTCCGCGATGCCTGCCGGGCGGACGCCTTCGCTTCGGCTTCGCGCCGCTCCCGCGCCACGCGCGCGACGCGCTGGTCGTGCCGTGTGCGCGCGGCGTCCGCTTGCTCCTGGCTCCACGCGTCCCAGCCGGTGGCGTCGCCCGTGACGGGGATCATCGCGATGCAATCGACGGGGCAGGGCGGCACGCACAGATCGCAGCCCGTGCACAGCGCGTCGATGACCGTATGCATCTGCTTGGCCGCGCCGGCAATCGCATCGACCGGACATGCCTGCATGCACAGCGTGCAGCCGATGCACACGTTCTCGTCGATAACCGCGAGCGGCCGCGCACGCTCGACGCCATGCGTGACGTCGAGCGCGATCTCCGGCTGGCCGAGCAGCGCCGCGAGCCGCGCGACGCCTTCCTGGCCGCCAGGCGGGCACTGGTTATAGCGGGCCTCGCCGGCGGCGATGGCGTCGGCGTAAGGGCGGCAGGCCGGATAGCCGCATTTGGTGCATTGCGTCTGCGGCAGCAGGTCTTCGATGCGCTCGGCGAGCGTCTTTGAAACGGTTGCGGTCACGTGAGGTTGCGCGGTGGCAAATAAGGCGGGCAAAAAGACGGGCAAACAGCAGCAGAAACGGCGCATGGCGCGGCGTGCAAAGCGCCATGACGCTGAACGCGGCGGCAACGGCACGATCAATTGCGGCAGACGTGATTATCGCCGATGTGCGCGACGCCCGCCGCAGGTGATCCTTATCCCAATTGCCAATGCCGCGGTGATGTGCGCATAATCAAACCGCTTTATCGTTTGACCGCAGGACGGTGTTTCCCCATAACCATGGGCAGCGCCCGTTCACGTCATGTACCCAATGCGGGCCGCGTGACGCATATCCGGACAACGCGGCTCCCGACTCATGCCACCATGAATCAGCCGAAAATCAAAAGAGATCCTGAAGGAACACGCCGCCGTATTCTGCTTGCCGCCGCGGAAGAGTTCGCAGCCGGCGGCCTGTTTGGCGCACGTGTGGATCAAATCGCCCGGCGGGCAGAGACCAATGAGCGCATGCTGTACTACTACTTCGGTAGCAAGGAACAGCTGTTCACGGCAGTGCTCGAACATGCGCTGTCCGCTCTCGTCGAGGCCGAGAGTACGCTCGATCTCGAAGGGCTGGCCCCCATCGAAGCCATGACGCGCCTCGCGCATTTCGTTTGGGATTACTACCGTGACCATCCCGAATTGTTGCGCTTGATCAATAACGAAAATCTGCACGAGGCGAGATATATCAAAGGATCGAATCGAATGCGCGAGGTGATTTCGCCGGTGGTTGCAACGCTGGCGAGCATCCTCGAACGCGGACAGAAGGCCGGACTGTTTCGCAACGACGTCGATCCGCTCAAGTTCTATATCACGCTCTCGGGCCTGGGCTATTACATCGTATCGAATCGTTTCACGCTTCAGGTGAGCTTCGGACTCGACTTCAGCGAACCCGGAGAGCGCGAACAAATGGTGAAGATGAATACGGAATTGCTGCTTGCGTATTTGACACGCCGCTAAAAAGCAGCGTCGTCTGAAGAGAAAAAAACGTCGCGCCTTGCAGAGGGCGCGACGTTTTTCTTTTGCGAATGGAATCGGTACCGAAGCGCATATTGAACCCGTGCGCCTCGATAATCGACACTTACGCGGGAACGGCTTCCGTCTTCGGCGACTTGTCGTGTTCGAGGATGAACTCGCGCAGTTGCGGATACACCATCGTGCGCCAGCGGCGGCCTGAGAAGATGCCGTAGTGGCCGGCCTTCTCTGCGGTGAAATGGCGCTTGTGTTTCTGCGCAATGCCGGTGCAGAGATCATGCGCGGCGCGCGTCTGGCCGTCGCCGGAAATATCGTCGAGCTCGCCTTCGATGGTGAAGAGCGCCGTGCGCGTGATGTCCTGCGGGCGCACGCGCTCGCCGTTCACGTCCCACGTGCCTTCGGCGAGACGAAACTCCTGGAACACGATGCGAATCGTTTCGAGGTAATACTCGGCGGCCATGTCGAGCACCGCGTTGTACTCGTCGTAGAAACGGCGATGCTGTTCGGCGTCGTCATCGTCGCCGCGCAGCAGGTTTTGATAGAAGTCCCAATGGGCTGTGAGATGCCGCTCGGGATTCATCGCCACGAAGCCCGCATGTTGCAGGAAGCCCGGATACACCTTGCGGCCCACGCCCGGATAGTTCGCCGGCACCGTGTAGATGACGTTGTTTTCGAACCATTCGTACGAGTGCTCGTTCGCGAGCGAGTTGACCGATGTCGGGCTGCGGCGCGCGTCGATCGGGCCGCCCATCATGGTCATCGTGCGGGGCGTGTCTTCGCCGCGGCTCGCCATTAGCGAAATGGCGGCGAGCACTGGCACCGTCGGCTGACACACCGAGATCACGTGCAGATCCTTCGCGCCGATATGGCGGATGAACTCCTGAATGTAGTCGATGTAATCGTCGAGATGGAATGCGCCGTTTTCCACCGGCACCATGCGCGCGTCGAGCCAGTCGGTGATGTAGACCTTGTGGTCCTGCAACAGCGTGTGGACGGTATCGCGCAGGAGCGTCGAATGATGCCCCGACAGCGGCGCGCACACGAGCACGATCGGCTCGTCCTTCAGATTCGTGACAGTGGCGCTGTCATCGGCGAAGCGTTTGAAGCGCAGCAGGCGGCAAAACGGCTTTTCGATCACCGTTTGCTCGACGATCGGAATGTTGTGGCCGTCCTTGACGATCTGATGGATGTTGAACTCGGGCTTCTCGTAGTCTTTCCCGAGCCGGTAGAGCAGTTCGTACCCGGCGGCGAGGCGCGTGGAGCCGGGAACATAGGCGAGCGGGCTGGCCGGATTCACGAACGATTTCGAGGCGGCCTGGGCCCACGCCGTGAGAGGAGACAACATGGCCCGCTGAAATTCGTGGATTTGGTAGAGCATGGTGGCCCCAATGGACTCGGTACGAACCGGTAATGCCCGTTGGTCGCGGCCAGGATTCGGCGATGCGACGCAACGGCAATCGAAAATCCTCGCTAGGCGGCTGAACCGCGCCGCGAGGCTGCTATTTCTTGCGTGAAGCGCGTTTTGCGCCTCGAGGCCCGCTACATGCGATTACGACCGGCCATGTAAAAAACTGATACAGCGCGCAACATTTTCCGCTTGACGCGTGCTTAACACAATCGACCGGTCAAAACTGCTTGCTTCCACACAACACTCTGAATTGTGCATTGCACCATTCTATCGTCCGTCGGCGCACGTGCCAAACAAAAACCGCCTTATCCTCCGTTCGCTGCCGTTATTCGCTGATCCCGACCGCAGGCTCCGCGCCGGCCGGCTCGCTGTCCGCGCGAGACGGTTGGCCTGTCGCCTTCGCCATCGCCTGCTCATGGCGCATCAGGTTCATCCCCGTATGCACCAGCGCGACATGCGTGAAAGCCTGCGGAAAGTTGCCGACCATGCGCTTCGCGACCGTGTCGTACTCCTCGGCGAGCAGCCCGACATCGTTGGCGAGACCCACCAGGCGCTCGAACATCGCGTGCGCTTCGTCGATCCGGCCCTGCAATGCCAGGTTGTCCACCAGCCAGAAGCTACAAGCCAGAAACGTGCCTTCCCCGGGCGGCAGCCCGTCCGCCGTTTCGGTCGTGTGATACCGCTTGACGAATCCATCGTGCGTCAGATTGGTCTCGATCGCATGTACGGTGGCGGTCACACGCGGATCGCTGGGCGGCAGAAAGCCGAGCAGCGGAATCAGAAGCAGGCTCGCATCGAGCGCGTCGCCGCGATAGACCTGCGTGAACGCGTTCAGCGTCGGATTCCAGCCTTTCTCGCAGACATCCGCGTGAATGCGTGCGCGCATGTCGCGCCAATGGTCGATGGGGCCCGGCAACGTGAACTGTTCCGCCGAACGGATGGCCCTGTCATACGCGACCCACGCCATGACCTTCGAGAAGGTGAAATGCTGACGGCCGCCGCGGACTTCCCAGATGCCTTCGTCGGGCTGATCCCAGATCGTTTCGAGGTGCTGGAGCATCGTGCACTGGATGGACCATGCGGTTTCATCGCTTTGCAAACCGCCGACGCGGGCGAGATGCAGTGCGTTCATGACTTCGCCGTACACGTCCAGTTGCAACTGGTCGACCGCGCCGTTGCCCACGCGCACCGGCTGCGAGCCTTCGTAGCCCGGCAGCCAGGGGATTTCGCATTCCGCGAGCCGCCGCTCGCCCGCAATGCCGTACATGATCTGCACCTGCGACGGCGCGCCGGCCATCGCGCGGCCAAGCCACGCGCGCCAGGCGCGGGCTTCGTCGTAGTAGCCGCCGCGCATCAGCGCGAGCAGCGTGATGGTGGCGTCGCGCAGCCAGCAGTATCGATAGTCCCAGTTGCGCGCGCCGCCAAGCTGCTCGGGCAGCGACGTGGTCGGCGCGGCGACGATGCCGCCGGTCGGCTCGTAAGCGAGCGCCTTCAGCGTGATGAGCGAGCGGCGAATCGCGCTCGCCCAGCGGCCCGCAAGCTGGCTCTTGCCGGACCAGTCGCGCCAATGGTTCTCCGTTCGCGCGAGTTGCGTGTGCGGGTCGTGCGCGGGTGGCAACCGCAGATGCGACTGCGAGTAGCAAAGCGAGAAGGGCACGCGCTCGCCTTCGCTCACATCGAAAGACGCGGTCGTGCGCATGTTCTCGCCGACGAGTTGCACCGGCGTGCGCAGCACCGCCAGATCGGGGCCGGCGATCGCGCGGATGCCGCTGTCGTTCGGCAGGCGGCTGACCCACGGCACGACCGATCCATAGTCGAAGCGCAGCACGAGCTCCATCTTCATCCGCACGACGCCGCGCCGGCCGATGACGATGCGCACCAGTTCCGAGTGACCATTGCGCGACGGCATGAAATCGACGACGGTCACGGCGCCCTGCGGCGTTTCGAAATCCGTTTCGAGAATCAGCGTGTCGTCGCGATAGCGCCGGCGTACGACCGGCCCTTCGCCGTCCGCCGTCGAAGGCGCGAGCAGCCATCGACCGTGCTCGGGCGTGCCGAGCAGAGCGGCGAAGCACGCGCCCGAATCGAAGCGCGGCCAGCAAAGCCAGTCGACGGAGCCGTTGCGGGAAACGAGGGCAGCGGTGTGGCCATCGCCGATCATGGCGTAGTCTTCAATGAGGGCGGGCATAGATAAGCGTGGTTGTGCTGGCGGCGGACGCGCCGCGGTCGACATGGCGATGCTCTCCCGGCGAAGCCGAGCAATCGGGCCATTCCTTGTGGTCGCATTCTGCCAAATTCGTTCGCCGCGAGCAGAAAAGCGGGCGCATGCGCGGCGCGCGGCGAGTCCCGCGCAATGGAAAACGAACGGCTGCGACAGCACGCCGCGTCCCTTGGCGGAAAAGCACTACCCAAGCGCCGATGAAACCGTTGTAATGAATTTTGGCTGATGTTTAGAATGGAAGCTAAACGGAGTCGGCCGCACGCTGCTGCGCATTCTGCTCCGTTTCCCTATGTCGGCATCGCGGGGCGGCCGGCACCGTTCGTTGCTTTGCGTTTCGAGGAACCCATAACCATGCTCAATCCGTCGAAAGCAGACTGCATCGCCATTCTTTCCGCTGCGAGCCGCGTGCGCGACAGCGACAGCTTGCTTCCTCTCGATCACAAGGGCCTCGGCCTGTCGCGCAACGCCATGGACACGGCGGCGGCTTTTCTCACCGAACGCGGCTGTTTCAGCCGCTTCAGCTTCGATATGAGCGGTTTGTCGGTCGGCGCGCTGTCGCTTCAAGGGCGCCTGCGTCTCGATCAGCTTGCAAACGGCTGAACCCTGACGCTCGTCCGCGCGGTAACAGAGCGCGGTTTTTCACATGCGAACTCACGATGCGCACGTTAGCGGCTACGGCCGCGCGTGCGCTTTTCGCGTTTGGCAAAAGGAACCGGGGACGCGCATCCGACGTCACAGGTGTGCCGTGCCCATGCCGAACAGCCCGATCAGCCCGATGACGATCAGGTAGATCGCGACGATGAAGTTCAGGAGGCGCGGCATGATGAGAATGAGGATGCCGGCGATCAACGAGACGAGCGGCCCGAGGCTTACGTGGATGTTCATCGCATCAGTTCCTTTTGTTGGTTAGAGTTCTGTGGCTGGACGGTCCCGCGCCGGGTGGGTGCCAGGTGTGGCCGGAGCGGTCGTGCGAGCGGTCCGCAACTTGCTGCCGCACCACGCCGTGCACCACATCCGTCGCGCGCGGCGCCGTCGCGCGTCGCATTCAGAACACGAAAAAGTCGCAACCAGTCGATGAGGAGGTCTCATGCAACCGAGCCGTTCCCGCGCCGCGATGCGTGCGCCGTTGCAAGCGCCGCGCCCGCTCCTTCGCGCGTGGCCCATGCGCTTCATCGAGCCGGCGCGCGCCAGGCCCGCGCGCTGGGCCAAACGTGTCGCGCTGATGCTCTCGCTTGCCGCCGCGCAGTCTTTCGCGCAGACACCCGGCAACGCCACGCCCTCGGCGAGTGCCGCCAGCAGTACCAGCGCAACGAGCGCGAGCGCGGGCGAAGTCTTCGACTTGCTCATCGGCACCTACACGGGCAGCGGTAAAAGCGAAGGCATCTACGTGTATCGCTTCGATGCCGGCAACGGCGAACTCACGCGCATTGCGTCGGCGCAGACGGTGAATCCGTCGTATCTCGTCGTCAGTCGCGATCGCAACTACGTCTACGCGGTGAACGAACTGCCCGGCGACAACGGCCCGGCGTCGCAGCGCGGCGGTGTGAGCGCGTTCCGCTTCGATCGCGCGAGCGGACAGCTGAGCTTTCTGAACCGCGTGTCCGCCGACGGCAACGATCCCTGCTACCTCGCGATCTCGCCCGACGGGAAGTATCTGCTCACCGCCAACTATTCGGTCGCGGCCAATCCGGGCGGCAGCTTCGCGGTGTTTCCGCTTTCGGCGGATGGACACGTCGGCACGTCGGTGCTGACCGTGCATCACGAAGGCAGCGGTCCGGTGAAAGGGCGGCAGGACAACTCGCACGTGCATTCGACGGTCTTCTCGCCGGACGGCCGGTATCTCTTCGCGCAGGATCTGGGCGTCGACAAGGTGTTCGGCTATCGCTACACGCCGGACGGCAGCCGCGGCCTCTTCGGTCCAACCGAGGCGCGCTACACGCCGATCAAGCCCGGCTCCGGCCCGCGCCACCTGATCTTCGACGCAAGCGGCAAGCACGCCTATCTGACGACCGAACTGAACGCTTCCGTGCTCGTCTTTAACTACGCCGACGGCAAGCTCACCGAAACACAGTCCGTGCCGATGACCGCGCCCGGCTTCAAGGGCAAGATCGGCGGCGGCGCGCTGCATCTGTCGCCGGACGGCCGCTTTCTCTACGCGACGAATCGCGGCGATGTGAACCAGCTCGTCGCGTTCGCCGTCGATCCGGCCAACGGCCATCTGAAGCTGCTCAAACGCTATTCGACGCTCGGCAAGACGCCACGCGAATTCGCGATCGACCCGACCGGGCGCTGGCTCGTCGTGGGCAATCAGGACAGCGACAGCGCCTACTTCTTCCGCCGCGATCCCGCGACAGGCGAACTCGCCTCCGACCCGAAACAGTTGTCGATCGGCTCGCCGGTCGATTTCAAGTTCGTCTCGCCTTCGTGACGTCGTGACGGAGCGCGCCGCGCGGTCCGGGCCGCGCGGCGCCCCGGCGTCGTACCTTCGCAGCGATACACAGTCCATCGACAATGACAAAAAAAATGGCGGCCAGGGCGGTCGTGGTTCCGCTGCTGAGCCTGTGCTTCACCGCTCCGTTCGCGGCGCAGGCCGACGAGGGGCAATGTGATTTCAAGCGGGACTGGATGTCGTCGGCGTGCGAGCGCGTGATGCGCGTCGCGCACGACGGCACCTGGGACATGTACGTCACGGGCTATGGCTGGCACATCGACGGTTATCAAAATCGCAGCGAGCTGAATCCGTGGTCCTGGGGCGGCGGCGCGGGCAAGCACTGGACCGACGCGGACGGCAACGAGGACGTGCTGTTCGCGTTCGCCTTCTCGGACTCGCATCACAATTTCGAGCCGATTGGCGGCTATGCGCGGCAGTGGTTCACGAAGCCGGTGCTGGGCGGCTTGCAGGCCGGCGGCGGCTTCTTCGCGGGCTTTACCGCGCGCAGCGACGTGGCGCACTATCTGCCGCTGCCGCTCGCGCTGCCGATCGGGTCCATCCGCTACAAGCGCGCTTCGCTCATGGGGACATTCATCCCGCGCCTGCCCGGTTTGAACGACGGCGACGTCGCCTTCTTCTGGGGACGCTACGAGTTCTAGTACGATTGACGGGCGGCTCGCTTCGCGGGCCGCGTCGTTCATCCGATCGAGAATCGAAAGGTGTCCGATCAATTTGTAAGGCAACAGCAGGGAAGCAATTTTGGATACCACCCGCACCGAGGAACCGGCCGAGCACATGAACGCCGGTCACGATCAACCGCCGCCGCCGGGGTTTATCAGCGCGTTCGACTTCGCGGGCGGCGACGCGCTCCGGCTTTCGTGGGACGAGGCGCGCCGGGCCGTGGCGAACGACGGTTTCACCTGGCTGCATCTTTCGGCCAACGACGACACGGTCGAAAGCTGGCTCGAAGGCGTCACGTCGATGCCCGATGTCGCGCGCGAATTTCTGAACGGCGAGGACAAGCGGCCGCGCGTGCACATGGGGACGAACTTCGTGTACGGCGTGGTGGCGGACCTCGAACTGGTCGCGGCCGCGCCCGATGCCGCCTTGCCCGGCGTGCGCGAGGCCAATCGCGCCACGAGCGCGCTGCGCTTCTATGTGGACCGGCACCGTATGATCACCGTGCGGGCGCGGCCGCTGCAATCGACCGACCGTCTGCGCCACGCCGTGCTCGAAGGCGCGACGTTCCGCGATACCGTCGATCTCTTCGCGGGCCTCATTCGCGCGCTCAACGAGACGTTCGTCGATCGCATCGACGACATCGGCGACCGCCTCGACGACGTGGAAGAGGGCGTGCTCGAAAACGGCCAGGCGAACTGGCGCGCACATCTGGGCGACGTGCGGCGCAGGCTGGTGGAGGTGAAGCGTTTTATCGACCCGGAGCGCAACGCGCTGACGCAGCTCGTCACGCGCCGTCTGGAATGGGCCGAGCCGCGTTCCATGGAGGCGCTCGTGCAGGCCATTCAGGTGCTCAATGGCCTGGGCGGCGGGCTGGAAGGGCTCTACGAACGCGCGAAACTTTTGCAAGACGAAATCGCGGCGCTGCTGTCCGAGGACATCAACCGCAAGCTGCTGTGGCTCGCGATCATGTCGGCGCTGCTGATGCCCGCGACGCTCCTGACCGGCATCTTCGGCATGAACGTGGCGGGCTTGCCGGGCACGCACAGTCCGGCGTCGTTCTGGATCGTCATTGGCGTGATGGCGGGGTGCGCCGCCATCACGATCTTCCTGCTGCGCAAGCTGCGCGTCTGGTGAGCTGAACGCTCAGTCCGCCGGGCCGGGCGGCGCGAGCACCTCGCGGTTGCCGTTGCTGCCCATCGGCGAGACGAGCCCGGCGGCTTCCATCTGCTCGACGAGACGCGCGGCGCGGTTATAGCCGATGCGCAACTGCCGTTGCACCGACGAAATCGACGCGCGCCGCGTGCGCACGACGAACGCGACGGCTTCGTCGTAGAGCGGATCGGCTTCCGCGTCGGGCGCTTCGCCGAACAGATCCTGCGATCCGCCTTCGGGCGTCGGCCCCGACAGAATGCCTTCTTCGTACTCCGGCTCGCCGAACTGCTTCAGATACTCGACCACGCGATGCACTTCGTCGTCCGCGACGAAGGCGCCGTGCACGCGCTGCGGATACCCGGTGCCGGGCGGTAGGAACAGCATGTCGCCCGCGCCGAGCAGCGATTCCGCGCCCATCTGGTCGAGAATCGTGCGCGAATCGATCTTGGACGACACCTGAAACGCCACGCGCGTCGGAATGTTCGCCTTGATGAGGCCGGTGATGACATCCACGGACGGCCGCTGCGTGGCGAGAATCAGGTGAATGCCGGCGGCGCGCGCCTTTTGCGCGAGCCGCGCGATCAACTGCTCGATCTGCTTGCCGGCCACCATCATCAAATCCGCGAGTTCGTCGATGACGACGACGATCAGCGGCAGCGTCGAAAGCGGCTCCGGCGCGTCCGGCGTCAGCGAGAACGGGTTCGTCAGCTTCTTGCCCGCGGCTTCCGTGTTGCGCACCTTTTGATTGAAGCCTTGCAGATTGCGCACGCCCACCGCCGACATCAGGCGATAACGCTTCTCCATTTCGCCGACGCACCAGTTGAGCGCGTTCGACGCCAGCTTCATGTCGGTCACGACAGGCGCGAGCAGATGCGGAATGCCCTCGTAGACGGAGAGTTCCAGCATCTTCGGGTCAATCATGATGAGGCGCACGTCCTCGGGCTTCGCTTTGTACAGCAGCGAGAGAATCATCGCGTTAATGGCGACGGACTTGCCCGAGCCGGTCGTACCCGCGACGAGCATGTGCGGCGCTTTCGCGAGGTCGGTCACGACCGGATTGCCGACGATGTCCTTGCCCATCGCGATGGTCAGGTTGGATTTCGACGCGCGGTACACGTCGTCTTCGAGAATCTCGGACAGGCGGATCATCTGCCGCCGGGCGTTCGGCAGTTCCAGACCCATGCAGGTCTTGCCGGGAATGGTCTCGACCACGCGTATCGACGTGAGGCCGAGCCCGCGCGACAGGTCTTTCATCAGCCCGACGATCTGGCTGCCGCGCACGCCGAGCGCCGGTTCCACTTCGAAGCGCGTGATGACCGGACCCGCCGACGCGCCGACCACCGTGACCGGCACCTTGAACTCCTGCAGGCGCTGCTCGATCAGCTGGCCCGTGTCCGCGAGGCGCTCCTCGGAAACCGGCTCCACTTCGTCGGACGCGGGTTCGAGCAAATCGAGCGTCGGCAACTCCACCGCCGATGCCTGCGGCGCGTGGAACTCGAACTCGGTCGGCGTGAAGCCGCGTACCGGCTGACGCGGCTCGGGCGCGGCGGCGGGGCGGGGCGCGTCGATGGATGCGTGCGTGGTCTCGTTGCCGAGCGCGGGCGGCGCTTCCGTCAGGGGCAAGGTCCGCGGCTCGTGGTCGAGCCAGGGCGGTGTTTCGTCGAAGGACGGCGCGTGCCCGGCTGGCTCCGACAGCGCGCGGGGCAGCGGCGGCGGCAGAATCGGAGCGGCGTCGAACGGATAGTCCGGTCGGTCAAGTGCGATGTCAGCGGTAGGGGGCGATGGCTGCGCGCTGGCAGTCGTTGGCGCATCGAGCCGCCAGTCGTCTCGCGACGTCTTAAGATGGGACGCGGCTGCCGGTGAGGCGATGGCTTTCATGCCGGGAAGCGCAGGCTCGGTCGCCGGCGCTTCGTTCATCAACGACGGCGGGGCGTGCGGCTCGCGTTCGACAGTTGCGCGTGCGTCTGCGGTGACGTTGGTCGAGAACGCTGCCGGCGATTGCACAATTCCCGCGCCGGTTGAAGCCGGAGCTTCGGCCACTGTTTGCGCAGCGGGCACTACCGCGATCGCCGCGAACGTGGTTGATGCTGGCGTTGCAAACATCGGCGGTTGCGATGGCAGCGCAGGCGAAGGCTCGATCGATGCGCGGTGCGCGCCACGCGTTGGCGCGGCTGGGACGGCGGCGTTCGCGTTGACGACTTCGTGCGATGCGGTTGCCGGTGCAAATGACGAAGCGACGATGCCTCGGCTCTGTCCTTCGATGCGGGCCTCGTTAGCAAGCGATGCGTCCGCTTCGGTGACGGTCGGAGCTACGGCTGAAGTTTCGCGCGTGCTCGTTGGCTTCGTTTGCGGCTCGAGGGCAGACGTTGCGGAGGTGGCCTCGATGTATGGCTGTGCAGCCGTTTCCGCGCGTACTTCGCGTCCAATGTCTGCGCTCGAACTTGAAGTCACCGGCGCTTCATGCGTCAACGTCCCGGTCTGCGGCGTTTTGAGACTCGTCGCGGGCATCGCGCCTGCCGTCCTTGCTTCGCGTTGAATGCCTGCTTCCGAAGCTATATGCGTACCTCGCGAATCTGCTTGCGGCATTTCCGGAGCGGGTGCCGCGGTCGCGTGGGCGGCGGGGACTGCGGGCACGACCGCGCTCTCTTCGCGTTGAATGCTTGCTTCCGAAGCTACGTGCGTGCCTCGTACATCTGCTTGCGGTCTTTCCAGAGCGGTTGCTGCGGTCGCGTCGGCGGCGGTCACTGCCGGCGCACCCGTGCTCTCTTCGCGTTGATTGCCTGCTTCCGAAGCTACATGCGTGCCTTGCGAATCTGCTTGCGGCATTTCCGGAGCGGTTGCTGCGGTCGCGTTCGCGGCGGCGACTGCGGTCACACCCGTGCTCTCTTCGCGTTGAATACTTGCTTCCGAAGCTACGTGCGTGCCTCGTAAATCTGCTTGCG
Source organism: Burkholderia sp. 8Y (assembly GCF_902506145.1). Lineage (GTDB taxonomy): Bacteria > Pseudomonadota > Gammaproteobacteria > Burkholderiales > Burkholderiaceae > Caballeronia. The sequence goes on from NZ_LR733520.1 coordinate 760,945, forward strand.
GCATTTCCGAAGCGGTTGCCGCCATCGCGTTCGCGGCGGCGACTGCGGTCACACCCGTGCTCTCTTCGCGTTGAATACTTGCTTCCGAAGCTACGTGCGTGCCTCGTAAATCTGCTTGCCGCATTTCCGAAGCGGTTGCCGCCATCGCGTCGGCGGTGGCGACTGCGGGCACACCCGTGCGCTCTTCACGCTGAATGCCTGCTGCCAAAGCTACTTGCGTGCTTCGCGAGTCGGCTTGCGGCATGTTCGGAGCCGTCGCCGCGATGACGCCAGCGGGCGGCACTGCGCGCATTACCGTGCTTGCTGGCATTCCAACTTCTGCAGCTGCTCCCGAATCGACGCGCAACGCTTCGCGCCCCGTCAGCCGTTGCGTTTGCTGCGCACGCAGCGTTGTCACGGACATTGCATCCGAGTGGGCCCCTTCGGCCGCTGCCGTGCTCGCTTCTCGTTCAAACGCGGCGACAGAAGCAGCCGACGACGCCTCGTGCGTGCTGACAGATGCAGCTTGCGACATACGCGGACTCGCTGCTGACACCCCGTCGGCAGGCGATGCTGCCGACATTTTCCTGCTTACATCGCGCTGGCAGTCTCCGCCAGCTTGCGAGGCTTCGCCCGGGTGTAGTCCTTTGGCTCGCGACGTGGCCGGCATTGAATCGGTGTGTCCGTCCGGGGCGGTTTCGTTGCTCGCGCGGCGTTGAGCGTCCGCAGTGCCTGCGTCCGGGGCCATCAGCCGCGCTTCTTGCATGCTCACCGAGCCGGCTCGCGGCGCCGCTAAGACCGTTGCCGCGATTGCTGCCGTTCCGCGTCCAACGCCAGTACCCGAAGCGACCGGCGATGCTTCGACAGGTACGCTCGACCGCTGGCCCTGTTCCACGCCCGCAGTCGTGTTCTGCGAAGCGTCGTTGAAGCGCGCGGCGGCGGACTCGGCGCGCGGCCGAAGCGAAGCGGGCATGGGCGCCCGATCGCCCGAGGCGCTGGCCTCCCAAGCTCTCGCGGGCGAAGACGCGGGCTCCGTCGTCGCGCGGTTCGAAGTCAACGACGCCGCGTCATTCACTGGCGCAGCCTGCGCCTCGTGATGGCGCGCGAGACTCGCCCCGGCAAGCGACGTCCACAGCGCCGCTTTTTCCTCGATGGAACGCAGCGTCGCCTGAATCGCGTCGGCCGCAGGCGGCGGCGCGGGCGGCGAAGGCGGACGGGAAAACACCGGCGGCGCGAAGGCTGACGAGCGCCCGTCGCCTGTCGCATCCGTCGGCAGCGGGCGCCTTGACACAGGGCGCGATGTCTGAAGCGAGGTCGAGACGGACGACGAAAGCGGTCTGCGCGTCGGGATGCCGCTCTGCGGCGCGGGCGCCGAACCACTCGCGGCCACAGCGGCGCGTGCGGGCATGGCAGGCGATCGCTGGCCCGCGCCAATCGGAGCAGGCGAAGAGGAGACCGTAGAAGGCGCAACCGCAGACGGCGACCGCGCGACAGACCGCATCGACGTTGCCGTGGCGGCTTCGCCGCGCGCAGCAGAGCCGGAAGCCGACTTAGTGCTTGAAGCCGATTTGACAGGCGAGTTCGTCGACCCGAGGGCCGCCGCTGCCGTCGATAGCGAATTCAGCCATCCGTCCGGCGCGACCGGCTCGACGAACGCCGAAACCGGCGTGCCGGCGCGCTCGAACGCGGGACGCCGTGAATACGCTTCCGCCGTCGCCGCGATGCTCGCCGCCGATGCTTCCGCGCCCTTGGGGACGCGCGCGGTCGTGGCAGGCGGACGCCACGGCGTCGGCCGCTGATAGCGTCCACTGCGCTGGCCGGTAGGCATGCCGAGCGTCGGCTCGTCGGACGACGTGCGCGAGCCCATCGCATCGAATCGTTCGCCGATGCCTCGTAGCGGCATGTCCGCTGCCGGCGCTTCCCGCGTGCGGCGCTCGCGCCAGCGCATGCCGGTCGACTTTTCGCCCGACTTTGCACTCCGCTTCGCGCTCGACTTTGCCCGCGCAGGCTCTCGCTGGCGCGACTCGCGTTCCGATTCCTCGCGCGGCGTGAGCCAGCTTTGCGGCAGGCCGAAGCCGAACGCTTCGTCGGCCCAGGCGAGCACTGAACGCCAGCTGAATTCGACGAGCCACGGCAGACTGATTGCCAACGCCAGGCCCGCGATCGCAATAGCGCCCGGGGCATGAGCGAGAGCGGCGAGCGCCCCCGCGAGCGCGCGGCCGCAGCGATTCACGTTCTCCTGCGCTTCTAGCGCGCCGGCAAGCGCGCCTTCGAGCGTCGCGCTCGACAGCAGCACGCAGAAGAAGCCGAGCCACAGTCGAATCGTGCCCGGACCACGCAGCCCCGCGCCGCCCGGCAACACCGATTTGACGACGCGCCAGACGAGAGCGAGAAACCAGACGACTGATGCACCGAACCAGCCGAGAACTACCGTGTGCATGCTAAGGATTGAACCAAGGTTGGATGAGACGGATGAGATGGCCGCCCGGCGACGCGCGGCGCTCGAAGAGCGTGTGAGTTGCGCGCAGGCCGGGCATATCGACTGAGCAGTGTACCGGCTGTCGGCTGAACGCGACGGGCATGGCGCAAGCGCGCAACACTCTACTTGCGATGCGCCACGCTCAGGCAGAAGCGGCCGCGACAGGTCATGGCGCGCGCTCGGCGAAGGTAAGCACGGCGCCGTTGTCGAGCGTCAACTGAAGCGACTGCGGCGGATTCATCTGCACGCCGCTCTTTGCCACGTGAGCGAGCGCGTCCAGATAAGGCTGCTCCACGGCGCCGCCCACGCTCGACGCGCAGGCCATGCGGGTGCCGGCGAGCGGGCCGAAACTCAGCTTGCCGTCCTTGAGGTCATACGCGCCGGTGTACCGGTTGCAGCCAGAAAAGCCGCTCGCGCGCCGACGGCCACTCTCAGTCGAGAAGTCGAGCGTGATCGGCTGACTGCCCACGGCGCGGCCGGGTAAAGCGCGCGGCTGGCCGTTCGCCTCGGTCCAGTTCGTCAGTTCCCAGTGCGTGTCGTCGAGCAACTGCGTCGCGGCGGGATTGTAAGGATCCGTGGGCGGCGCGCTTGCGTCGGAATGCTTCGGCATGGCGCATCCGCTCCCGAGACTCGCCATCAAGAGTGCGACGCCGGCGCTGAGCGCAAAGGATGCCCGCGAGCGCGGCATCGAGCGGGAAGAAGCGCGACGAAAATGCGAAGACATCGATGATCCCAAAGCTGGCGAAAGCCGTAAGCGTACCGCACGCGTCGTACAGTTTGTCCAGCTTTGAGATGCAACAAATCATTCGTCGCGGTGTGCGCGGGCAACGCGTGAGGGAATTCGTCGCGCGGGCACGAGTCCATACCTCTTGTCAATATGCCAAACGGCTGAGCGTTCGCTTACGGCGATGCGTGTTAACATCGCCGCCAATCATTGAAGCTAGTCGGTTTCCAGCTCGTGAAGGGCTCGCGGCCGACGCACAATCGAATCGATTCTGGAGCACGCATGCAGACCGACCCGCCCGGCAAGAACGCAGCGCATGACATCGCCTTGCGCATCGGCACGCCGCTTTCTTCCAGCGCCACGCGCGTCATGCTGCTCGGAGCGGGCGAACTCGGCAAGGAAGTGATCATTGCGCTGCAACGTCTGGGCGTCGAAGTGATCGCGGTCGATCGATACGCCAACGCGCCGGGGCATCAGGTCGCTCACCGGGCGCACGTCATCGACATGACGGACGCCGCCGCGTTGCGCGCGCTCGTCGAAAGCGAGAAGCCGCATTTGATCGTGCCGGAAATCGAGGCCATCGCGACCGACGCGCTCGCCGAAATCGAGGCGTCGGACTTGGCCACGGTCATTCCGACAGCGCGGGCCACGCAACTCACGATGAATCGCGAAGGCATTCGCCGGCTGGCCGCCGAAACGCTCGGCTTGCCGACATCGCCTTATGCGTTCGCGCAATCACTCGACGAGATGAAAGCCGCGATCGCGAAGATCGGCTTTCCGTGCGTCGTGAAACCTGTGATGTCGTCGTCGGGCAAGGGGCAGTCCGTGCTGCGCAGCGACGCCGACGTGGAGCCGGCGTGGGATTACGCGATGGCGGGCGGGCGCGTCAATCACGGTCGCGTGATCGTGGAAGGCTTCATCGACTTCGAGTACGAAATCACGCAACTCACCGTGCGCGCGGCCGATCCCGCGAGCGGCGAAACGCAGACGTATTTCTGCGAGCCGATCGGGCATCTTCAGGTGGCGGGCGATTACGTCGAATCGTGGCAGCCGCAAGCCATGAACGCGGGCGCGCTGCAAAAAGCACGCGATGTCGCCGCGAAGGTGACGACGGCGCTCGGCGGACGCGGCCTGTTCGGCGTGGAACTCTTCGTGCGTGGCGACGACGTGTGGTTCTCCGAAGTCAGCCCGCGTCCGCACGATACCGGCCTCGTCACGCTCGCGACGCAGCGTTTCTCCGAATTCGAGCTTCATGCACGCGCGATTCTCGGGCTGCCCGTGGACACGTCGCTGAGCACGCCGGGCGCGTCGGCAGTCATTTACGGCGGTCTCGACGAAGCAGGCATCGCGTTCGAAGGCGTTCGCGACGCGCTCGCCGTGCCGGGCGCGGACCTGCGGCTTTTCGGCAAGCCCGAGAGCTTCGCCAAGCGGCGGATGGGTGTCGCGGTGGCAACGGGTGTCGATACGGACGAGGCGCGCGAGCGCGCGAAGCTCGCGGCATCGAAGGTACGGCCGGTTTCGACGAAGTGAGGGCGCGTCAGCGAGGGCTGACGGCTCTGGAAGGGACGGGAGCAAGACAGTGAAACGCTTATTTTTCGCCGCGCTCATCGCGGCATGCGTGGGGCTTTCGGGCTGCGGCCTCGCGGCCGCGCCGTGCCGGATTGCATCGGCGGGCCTGAAGATCGTGCCAGTCGTCGGTCACGTCGCCGCCGCGCCGACCGATGCGTGCGCCGACGTCATCGATCCTTGACCGGCACGCGCGGCCGTCATCGCAGAATGAAGAACCGAACGATGAACAAGCTCATCACTTACCTGATCGCCGCGCTGGTTGCGCTCGCGTCGTTGACTACGCAAACCGCGCGGGCAATGCCGCTGACGGTTCAGCAAATCCAGACGGCATCGACGCACACCACGCATTACGACTGCCGGGACGGCAAAACCGTCACCGTGCAATACACGAACGCGCGCAATCGCCAGAGCTTCGCGGCGCTGACCGTCGACGGGCGCAAGCTCCTGTTCGTCAACGTGATCGCGGGATCGGGCGCTAGATACGCCGCCGATCAATACGTCTGGTGGACCAAGGGCCCGCAGGCCAACCTGTACGATGAGATGGCCGCTAAAGATTCCCCGCCGCTGCTCGCGGACTGTCAGGCGCGAGAAAAGTAGGCCGGAAGCGCCTGCGCAGCGTGTGGCGGCGGCCGTCCGGCCCTTTGACAGGCGGTGCTACAATGTGCGGCTTTCCCGCAGTGAAAGGGCGGCAGTCGCGAGCGGGCCTTGCCCGCGCCGGAGCAACCGCATTCTGCTGCCGACGCGCACGCCGCACGGCGCCCGATGTCGTCAAAGCGTCACGGAAGCCGTGTTCCATCCAGGTGTGGGCCAAGCTGGGTTCGAAGGCGGCGGGAAGCAAGCCCCGGCGCCCGCCCGCCGAAGCCGGACGCCCGGCGCCCGGCCGAGTGTTCCGACGCGCCAAGGCACGCATCATGCGCAAGAGAAGCGCGCAACTTCTAGCAAATTGCGTCGCGGGTCATTCCGCGCCACCAAAACACACGCGTGATCGCCGGATCCGTTTCAACCATCGTTCACGCGCGCCGCACCGAGCGGCCTTTTAGCGAAAGCCAAGATAGTCACCATGTCTGATTCCGTCGCACCGAACACGTCCACCGAAGAAGCCGCGGCCGCACCGACGTTCGACCAGTTCGGCTTGTCTCCCGAGATCTTGAAGGCGGTGCGCGAGTCGGGCTATACGACGCCCACGCCCATTCAGGCGCAAGCCATTCCGGTCGTGCTGTCGGGCCGCGACGTGATGGGCGCGGCTCAGACCGGCACGGGCAAGACGGCGAGCTTCTCGCTGCCGATCATCCAGCGTCTGCTGCCGAACGCCAACACCAGCGCATCGCCCGCGCGCCATCCCGTGCGCGCGCTCATGCTCACGCCGACGCGCGAGCTGGCCGATCAGGTCGCCGCCAACGTCCAGACCTATTCGAAGCACACGCCGCTGCGCAGCACGGTCGTATTCGGCGGCGTGGACATGAATCCGCAGTCCGAGGCACTGCGCCGCGGCGTCGAGATTCTGATTGCCACGCCGGGCCGTCTGCTGGATCACGTGCAACAGAAGACGCTCAATCTCGGCCAGGTGCAGATGCTCGTGCTCGATGAAGCCGACCGCATGCTGGACATGGGCTTCCTGCCCGACCTGCAACGCATCCTGAACTTGCTGCCGAAGGAACGTCAGACGCTGCTTTTCTCGGCTACCTTCTCGCCGGAAATCAAGAAACTGGCGGCGACGTATCTGCGCAATCCGCAAACCATCGAAGTCGCGCGCAGCAACTCGACCGCGACCAACGTGCGCCAGATCGTCTACGAAGTCCACGAGAGCGACAAGTCGGGCGCGGTCGCGCAGATCATCCGCGAGCGCGGGCTCAAGCAGGTGATCGTGTTCTGCAACAGCAAGATCGGCGCGAGCCGGCTCGCGCGCGTGCTGGAGCGCGACGGCATCGTGGCGACCGCGATTCACGGCGACCGTTCGCAAAGCGAGCGCATGCAGGCGCTCGACGCGTTCAAGCGCGGCGAAATCGAGGCGCTCGTGGCGACCGATGTCGCGGCGCGCGGTCTCGACATCGCCGAACTGCCGGCGGTCATCAACTTCGATCTGCCGTTCAACGCGGAAGATTACGTGCACCGCATCGGCCGGACGGGTCGCGCGGGCGCCTCCGGGGACGCGCTTTCGCTGTGCAGCCCGAACGAGCGCAAGCAGCTGGCGGACATCGAGAAACTCATCAAGCGTCCGCTCGAAGTCGAGACGCTGCAAGTCGCCTCGCCCGTGCGGCGCGACGCATCGCGCCGCGACGAGCGGCCCGCGCGCGGCGAGCGTTCGGAGCATCGGCACGGCGCGCGGGAGGAGTCGGGCTCGCGGCGCCGCACGTCCAGTTCGTATGACCGCCCGCGCGGGCGTCAGCAGCCGGTGGACGAGTTCTTCTTGAAGCCCTACGAACCGTCGCCCGCGGCGATGAAGCGTCAGGAGGAAACGGTCGAGCCTGAGCGCAAGACTGCGCCGAAGCAGCCGCTTGCGGCGCTCCTCGGCGGATTGGGCATGCCGCGCAAGACGTCGTGAGCGCCTGAATCGCGTCAATGGAAACGGCAGCCTGCAACGGCTGCCGTTTTTCATCTCAGGGCACGAATCGCTTCGCCCAGCCGGCGATCGCGCTCGCATAGAACGCATCGAGCGAGCGCGCCGCCGAGGCATCGATGCCCAGATGCCGCGCCGCCTGCACGAGTGCATCGAGCGGAGCGTTTCGATCGAGCGGCGTTGCGCCGGTCTGCTTGCTGAGCTTTTCGCCGGCTTCGTTCGTGACGACCGGCACGTGCAGGTAAGAGGGCGTCGGCGCGCGGAGGCACTGCTGAAGGTAGATTTGCCGAGCGGTCGAATCCAGCAGGTCCGCGCCGCGCACGATGTGCGTGATGCCGGCGTCGGCGTCATCGACGACGACCGCCAGTTGATACGCCCACAAGCCGTCCGCGCGCTTGAGCGCGAAGTCGCCGACTTCGGTGGCGAGATCTTGCGACTGCGGCCCTTGCCAGCGGTCAACAAACGTCACGCGCGCGGCATCGCCATCCGGCACCCGAAGCCGCCACGCGCGCGCCGGGCGGCCGTTCAGCCCGTTGCGGCAGGTTCCGGGATATGCGAGCGTCGCGTGACGCGCGTGCGCATGCACGAGGGAATCGGCGATCTCGCGCCGCGTGCAGCCGCATGGATAAACGAGGCCGCCGGCTTGCAACCGCTCGAAGGCGCGCGCGTACGCGTCGTCGCGCCGGCTCTGCCAGACCGGCGGCTCGTCCGACTCCATGCCGAAGCGGGCGAGCGTCGCGAGAATGTCGTCGGCGGCGCCTGGCACCGTGCGCGGCGAATCGACATCCTCGATCCGCACGATCCACGTTCCGCCGTGCGCGCGGGCATCGAGAAAACTCGCCAGCGCGCTGACGAGCGATCCCGCATGCAGCGGACCCGTCGGCGAAGGCGCGAAGCGGCCGCGATAGCTCATCTAACGGTGCTTAGGCCGCCTGGCCGACTTTCGCGTCCGGATGACACGCGGGACACGTTTCGCCCGCCTTGTAATACGGCGATTGCTGGTCCTCGACGCTCACGACCGCCCGGCAGCCGAAGCACTGCGCGGTGGCCGTCGGCTGAAGAGTCGGATCGAGCGCGGTGCGGTGATCGAACACGAAGCAGTCGCCCGTGTAATGCGCGCCGCCCACTTGCTCGAAGTACTTCAGAATGCCGCCTTCGAGCTGATAAACGTGATCGATGCCGACTTCCTTCATGTGGATGGCGGCTTTTTCGCAGCGGATTCCGCCCGTGCAAAACGACACCACCGTCTTGCCTTCCAGGTCCGCGCGGTTCTGCTCGATCACCTCGGGAAACTCGCTGAACTTCGTGATGCGATAGTCGAGCGCGTTCTCGAACGTGCCGACATCCACTTCGAACGCATTGCGCGTGTCGAGCATCACGACGGGGCGGCCGGCGTCGTCGTGACCGCGGTCGAGCCAGGCTTTCAGCGTGGGCGCATCCACCGACGGCGCGCGGCCGAGTTCCGGCTTGATGGCGGGCTTTTTCATCGTGATGATTTCGCGCTTGAGCCTCACGAGCATGCGGCGAAACGGCTGCTCGTCGGAGAAGCTCTCTTTGAATTGCAGATCGGCGAAACGGCCGCCGAAAAGCGCATCGGTACGCAAATAGTCGATGAATCCGCGCACTTGCGGAACCGGCCCCGCGATGAACAGATTGATGCCCTCCGGCGCCAGCAGGATCGTGCCCTTGAGTCCGAGCGCATGGCAGCGTTCGGTGACGAGCGGCCGCCACGTGGGGCCGTCCTCGATGGTGACGAATTTGTAGGCGGAAAGGTTCAGTATGCTCATGATCGAATACGGGTGAAACGCGTGAAAACGGGACCGACGCGGCACGATTGCGCCGCGCAAACCGCTATTATCCCGCAAACGGCGGTCGCGTCCGGCGCGGCGCGCGGCGTCGTTTTGGCGATCCCTTGCGCGTGCTCAATTTCGAGAGCGGCGAGCGCCTTATCCGTTCGGCCAACGCGGCGCTCGCGGGCAATTTCGCGACGGCCCGCATGTACAATATCGGCATGTCAGATCCCCGCTTCGTTCATCTCCGCGTCCACTCCGAATTCTCGATTGCCGACGGCATCGTGCGGCTGGACGACGTCGTCAAATCAGCCGCCGAAGACGGTCAGGGCGCGCTCGCGTTGACCGATCTCGCCAATGCGTTCGGCCTCGTGCGCTTCTACAAGGAAGCGCGTGGCAAGGGCGTGAAACCGATCGCCGGGTGCGATGTCTGGATCACGAATCCCGCCGACCGCGACAAGCCTTCGCGCCTGTTGCTGCTCGTGCGCGACAAGACCGGCTACCTGAATCTGTGCGAACTGCTGAGCCGGGCGTGGCTCACGAACCAGTATCGCGGCCGCGCGGAAGTGATGGTCGAGTGGCTGGAAGAAGGGCTCGCGCAAGGGCTGCTCGCGCTGTCGGGCGCGCAGACCGGCGACATCGGCATGGCGTTCGCGGCGGGCAATACCGCGAGCGCGGAGCGTCACGCCGAACGTTGGGCGAAGCTTTTTCCGAACGCGTTCTACATCGAGTTGCAGCGCGCCGGTCAGCCTGGCGAGCAGGCGTACATTCTGGAGGCCGTTGCGCTCGCCGCAAAGCTGCGTCTGCCGGTGGTCGCCACGCACCCGCTGCAGTTCATGACCCCGGACGACTACACCGCCCACGAAGCGCGCGTGTGTATTTCCGAGGGCGACATTCTCGCCAATCCGCGCCGCCAGAAGCGGTTCACGACCGAGCAGTATTTCCGCACGCAGGACGAGATGTGCGCGCTCTTCGCGGACATTCCGTCGGCGCTCGCGAATACGGTCGAAATCGCCAAACGCTGCAACCTCACGCTCGAACTCGGTAAGCCGAAGCTGCCGCTTTTCCCGACGCCCGATGGCATGTCGCTCGACGACTACCTCGTGCAGTTGTCGAAAGAAGGTCTCGAAGTGCGGCTCGCGCAGCTCTACCCGGACGAGGCCGAGCGCGCGGCGCAGCGCGAGACGTATTACAAGCGGCTCGATTTCGAGTGCGGCACCATCATCAAGATGGGCTTCCCGGGCTACTTCCTGATCGTCGCCGACTTCATCATGTGGGCGAAGAACAACGGCGTGCCGGTCGGCCCGGGCCGCGGGTCGGGCGCGGGTTCGCTCGTCGCCTACGCGCTCGGCATCACGGATCTCGACCCGCTGCGCTACAACCTGCTTTTCGAACGCTTCCTGAATCCGGAACGCGTGTCGATGCCCGACTTCGACATCGACTTCTGTCAGGAAGGGCGCGATCGCGTCATCCAGTACGTGAAGGGCAAGTACGGCGCGGACGCCGTCTCGCAGATCGCGACCTTCGGCACGATGGCGGCGAAGGCGGCGGTGCGCGACATCGGCCGCGTGCTCGACCTCGGCTACATGTTCACGGACGGCATCGCGAAGCTGATTCCGTTCAAGCCGGGCAAGCACGTGACCATCGCGGACGCGATGAAGGAAGAGCCGGCGCTCCAGGAGCGTTTCGACTCCGAAGACGAAGTGCACCAGTTGCTGGAACTCGCGCAGCGTGTCGAGGGCCTGACGCGCAACGTCGGCATGCACGCGGGCGGCGTGCTGATCGCGCCCGGCAAGCTCACGGATTTCTGCCCGCTCTACACGCAGGGCGAGGACGGCGGCGTCGTCAGCCAGTACGACAAGGACGACGTGGAAGCTGTCGGCCTCGTCAAGTTCGACTTTTTGGGCCTGACCACGCTCACCATTCTGGATTGGGCGGAGCGATACATCCGCCGCCTCGATCCCGGCAAGCGCGACTGGAGCCTCGCGCAGGTGCCGCTGGACGATCCCGCTTCGTTCACCATTCTCAAGAAGGCGAACACCGTCGCCGTGTTCCAGCTGGAAAGCCGCGGCATGCAGGGCATGCTGAAGGACGCGCAGCCGGACCGCTTCGAGGACATCATCGCGCTGGTGGCGCTGTATCGTCCGGGCCCGATGGACCTGATTCCGAGCTTCTGCGCGCGCAAGCACGGGCGCGAGATCGTCGAGTACCCGGACCCGCGCGTCGAGCCTGTCCTGAAAGAGACCTACGGGATCATGGTCTATCAGGAGCAGGTGATGCAGATGGCGCAGATCATCGGCGGATACTCGCTCGGCGGCGCGGACTTGCTGCGTCGCGCGATGGGCAAGAAGAAGCCCGAGGAGATGGCCCAGCACCGCGAGCTTTTCGCGGAAGGCGCGGCGAAAAACGGTCTCACGCGCGAGAAGTCCGACGAAATCTTCGACTTGATGGAGAAGTTCGCGGGCTACGGCTTCAACAAGTCGCACGCGGCGGCGTATGCGCTGCTCGCGTATTACACGGCGTGGCTCAAGGCGCATCATCCGGCGGAATTCATGGCGGCCAACATGTCGCTCGCCATGGACGACACCGACAAGGTGAAGATCCTCTTCGAGGATTGCGCCACGAACGGCATGACGGTGCTGCCGCCCGACATCAATCAGTCGGCGTATCGTTTCGAGCCGGTGGTGGAGCCTGACGGCAAGCGTTCGAAGACGATCCGCTACGGTCTCGGCGCGGTGAAGGGCAGCGGGCAGAACGCGATCGAGGAAATCCTGCGAGCGCGCGCGGACGGCGCATTCACGGATCTTTTCGATTTCTGCGAGCGCATCGACCGGCGCATCGTGAACCGGCGCACCGTGGAAGCCCTGATCCGCGCGGGCGCGTTCGACGCGCTGCACGTCAATCGCGCGCAATTGCTGGCTTCGGTGCCGCTCGCGATGGAAGCCGCCGAGCAGGCCGCCGCCAACGCCATGCAGGCCGGCCTCTTCGACATGGGCGACGCGCCGCTGCAGAAGCACGAACTCGTCGACGAGCCGGCGTGGTCGGACAAGAAGCGTCTTCAGGAAGAGAAGACGGCGCTCGGCTTCTATTTGTCGGGGCATCTTTTCGACGCCTACAAGGGCGAAGTGCGCCGCTTCGTGCGCCAGAAAATCGGCGAGCTGAAGGAAGGGCGCGAGAAGCTCGTCGCGGGCGTGATTTCGTCGATGCGCACGCAGATGACGCAGCGCGGCAAGATGCTGATCGTGAATCTCGACGACGGCACGGGTCAGTGCGAAGTGACCGTCTTCAACGAGCAGTTCGAAGCGAACAAGGCGCTTTTCAAGGAAGACGAACTCTTGGTCGTGCAGGGCCAGGCGCGCAACGACGCGTTCACGGGCGGCATCCGCTTTACCGTCGATACCGCGATGGACCTCGAACGCGCACGCAGCCGCTACGCGCAGTCGGTGAAGGTGGAGATGAACGGTAACGCCGACGCATTGCGGCTGCGCCGCGTGCTCGAAGCGCATGCGGCAGGCGAGCAGGCCGCGCCGCCGCCGATGCCTGTCAGGGACAACGGCCGTCAACGTCAAAGCGCCGCGCCCATCCCGAACGGGCTGAACGTGAGCATCGTCTATCGCAGCGAGCACGCGGAAGGCGAAGTGCGTCTGGGCGACGCGTGGCGTGTGAAGCCTACCGATGATCTCATCAGCGCGCTGCGCGGGGAGTTCGCGGGGAGTGCGATTGAGATTGTTTATTGATGCGCATCGGAATATCGGCCAATGCCCTGAAGCATTCCGGCGGCCTTGAACGATACGCGATGGATCTGGTGCGCGGCTTCGCGCAAGCCGGTTTCGTCGCGCCGAACAAACCGGCGTTTTTTGCGCGCAAGATCGATTCTTCGCTGCCGGAATATGAACTGGTGCAGGCGCATCGCATCAACGTGTCGTTCCTGCCGGGGAAGTGGCGCGATGCCTTTTTCTCGTGGGCGTTGCAGCGCGAACGCAGGCGCGCGAACGTCGACGTGCTGTTCGGTTGCAATCGCGTGAAGGGTTCGGAGATCGCGGTCTGCGGCGGCACGCATATCGGCTTTCTGCGCGCGACCGGGCGGCGCGAGAAGCGTTCGGACACGCGGCAGATTGCGCTCGAACGGAGTCAATACGCGCAGGCGTCGGTCATCGTCGCGCATTCGGACATGATGTGCGAGGAGCTTCGCACGCTCTATGGCATTGCTGACGACAAGATCCGCGTGCTGTATCCACCCGTCGATGGCGCGCGTTTCTCGCCCGTCGATGCGACGGAACGCGAACGTCTGCGCGAGCAGTTCGGCTTTGCGCCTGACGAAACCGTGCTGCTGTTTCCATCGAGCAGTCACGAGCGCAAAGGTCTGCCGCTCATCGAGAACGCGCTCGCTGGAATGAAGGTGACGGTCGCGGTGGCGGGGCGCGCGCCGGAAAGGGCGGCGTCGAACGTGCGCTATCTCGGTTACGTGAAGAGCATCGAAGAAGCGTATCGCGCCGCGGATTTCACGATTCTCGCGTCGAGCTACGAACCGTTCGGCCTCGTCGGCATCGAATCGGTGATGTGCGGCACGCCGGTGATTTTTCCGGCGAGCGTCGGTTGCGCCGATGCCATCGCGGACGGCGCGAAACATATCTTCAAGCCCGGCGATGTGAACGATCTGCGTCGCGTGGCGAGCGCGGCCATCACATCGCCACGCGTTCGTGTGTCCGGCGCGTCGGTGCGCTACGACGCGAGCGTCGCGGCGCACGTCGATGCGCTGCTCGCGCTGGCGCGGGACGTGGCTAGCCAATCCGGTTCAGATGAGCGAGTTTGAGGAAGCGGTAATAAACGGTCTGCGCGTTGAATAGCGCGATCATGAAGCCGGTTTTCCCGTCGAGAAATCCCCGCCTCAGGATATAGGTGCGAACGAAGGCCCACGCGCCGCGCGACACCGCCACACCGAAACTGCCGCGCTTGCCTGCCGCATGGCGCTGCCGCGCGCCGGCGGTCGAATAGGCGTCGAGCTTGCGCAACACCGCCTCGAAGTCCTCGTAGGAATAATGCATGAGCTTGCCACTCAGGCGCGCAACCGGTTTGTCCGTCGACAGCACGAGGCGCTCGTGTACCAGATCCGCCGAAAACCGCGCCGTGCCGCGCCTGAACAGACGTGGAATCCAGTCCGGGTACCAGCCGCTGTGATGCACCCACACGCCGCAAAAGCTCGATAGCCGGTCAATGGCGTACACATCGGCGCGCGGATCGCGCATCGCCGACTGGATCGATGTCGCGAGTTCCGGCGAGACGACTTCATCCGCGTCGATCGACATGATCCAGTCCGTGGTCAGCGCATCGACCGCGCGGTTCTTCTGCGGACCGAAGCCGGGCCACTCGCGCGCTTCGATCACCAGCGCGCCGTTCGTCCGCGCGATGTCCGCGGTCGCGTCCGTGCTGCCGCCATCGACGACGACGATACGATCCGCGAACGAGACCGCTTGCAGGCACTGCGCGAGCCGCGCGGCGGCGTTGTACGTGATGATGGCGATGCCGAGGGTAGGGCGTGACATGAGGCTTCGTAGGCGTACGAGTTGGTATAATTATTGAATGGATGCACCGCTTTGCGGCGTTCTGCGTCACGATCCACGGTTCAGGCCAACGATCGGCGCGCCTTGGCTTTGGTGTGGACTCGAAGGGGCCGCGCGCTTTCTGTCGTAGCGGCGCTAGAGGTTTTTCGGCATGGCCCGTAGTGTGCCTGATGGCTAACCGAAGCAGAAGGTCAAAGGGGTGTTGGCAGCTTGGTCGCAACGGGGTTTCGTTTCTTGTCTTTCGAACCGCATCGCCTTTTCGTGAACGTTCGCGGCGCGGCAGCATCCGATTAGCCGGCCCATCGGTCATCGCGCGGCGCGTTGTCGGGCGGCGCGCGCATCCGCCAGTCTTTATTCGAATTTATGAGCCGACTCTCCGGGCGCATTCGCGTGATTGCCCGATCGATACCCAGGCTGGCGCTAAAAGCGTTCCGCCGGCCGCCGACCGAAGTGTCGAGTATTCTGATCGCGCACCACTTGTTGCTCGGCGATACGCTGCTGCTCACCCCGCTCATCGCTAAACTGCGCGAACGCTATCCCGATGCACGCATCGCGCTGACTTGCCCGAAAGCCATCGTGCCGCTGTTCGCGGGTCACCCGTTCGGCGCCCACGCGCTGCCATTCGATCCGCGCGATGTCAAAAGCGTGCTGTCTGTCGTGAATTCGGGCCCCTACGACCTCGGCATCGTCGCGGGCGAGAACCGGTTTGCGTGGCTCGCCCTGGCTGCGGGTTGCCGGTGGATCGTCGGACATGGCGGCGATACGCCCGCCTGGAAAAACTGGCCGCTCGACGAACCGCATCCCTATCCTTCGAAGCCCGCAGCGTGGGCGGATATTGCGGCGATGCTGATTGACGGCCCCGCGCCGCATCGCGCGCGCCCCGGCGACTGGCCGGAACCTGCGGCTGCAGCCTTTTCACCGGCGGATGCGCAGGCGCTCGCGCGGCCTTACGTCGTGCTGCATCCGGGCGCGAGCACGACGGTCAAACGTTGGCCGCAGGCGCGCTGGCGGGCGCTGGCCGAACGCGTCGAGGCGCTCGGTTACGCGCCGGTCTGGAGCGGCGGCCCCGGCGAAGTCGAACTCATCCGTGCGATTGACCCGCAAGGGCGTCATGCCAGCTTCGCGGGCCGCGTCGGGCTGGGCGAGTTGTGGCATCTCTTCAAGGGCGCGCGGGCGCTCGTCTGTCCAGATACCGGCGTGGCGCACCTTGGCCGCATGGTTGGCGTGCCGACGGTCACGCTCTTCGGTCCGGGCAACGCATTCATTCACGGTGCGGGAGATTTCTGGTCCGACGCGCGCTTTCAGCCCGTCACCATCGCGGGCATGCCGTGCCGCGACCAGCCGATCATATTCCGTCGTCATGTCTCGTGGGTGCAGCGGTGCGACCGCAACGAGCATACTTGTGTCGCGTGGCGGGGAGATCACGCGGAATGTATGGGCCTCGTCTCGCTCGATGCAGTGAGTCAGGCGCTAGAGGACATGCTGACGGAAGCTTCATGACCAAAACAATATCTCCGCAGCCTGATTGGTTACTGTGGATCGGCGCGCCGGTCATCCTGTTCGTCGTCACGTTCGCGCACATGACGGCACTCGAATATATTGCGCTGGGGTTCGTCGGCGTGGGCACGATCGCGGTCGGATTCACGCGCGGCGCGCCTTCGCCGCTGCGCTGGCCGTTGATGATGCCCATCGCGCTATGGGCCGCGTGGACGCTCCTGTCCGTATCGTGGTCGCCATTGCCCGCGGTCAGCATGCACGCGTGGCTCGACGAGGTGTGTTACCCGCTACTTGGGTTTTTCGGCTTCTGGCTGATCGGCGCGCGCGTCGCGCGTGCCGAACGCTTCGTGCTTGCCCATTGGGCGGCGTGCGTGCTGGTGGCCTTGATCAGCGCGGTCTACTGGGGGCAGCTGCAACCGCCGACCGCCGACACCTTCATGCTGCACTACTACAACCGTGTCGGCCATACGAGCACGGTCGCGTTGTTCGGCATTGCGCTGTTCGTCGGCACGATGCTAGAAGGCAAGTGGCGCCTGATCGGCGTGTCGGGGATCTTGCTCACTATCTTTATCGGTATCGCGACGCTGAACCGGTTTTTCGGGATCGGGGCCTTCATCACGCTGGTGCTCGCGCTCAGTCCGCTGTACCGCAAGCACATGACCGTCGCGCTGATCGCGCTTGCGATTATCGGCGTGTCGGCGGTCGCGGTATTGGAAGTCAGCGCCCGGATGCGGTTCGAGAGGATTCCGCCGCAATTGCCTGCTCATGGCGTGACGATCGAAGGCGACCGCATCCCCGTGCCGTCCTTTTTGCCGGGCATCGCCGATACGCTCGCCGCCGACACGCGCCCGCGCCTCTGGGCGTTCTACGGGCGCGCGGGCGAGGCGCACAAGTGGACGGGCATCGGCTTCGGCAAGCCGCTGCCGGGCCAGGTCTATGGCCGCGAGATTCCACCGCGTCTGCTCGCTGCGGAGTCGCAGGCGCTCACGCACGCACATAATCTGTTTCTGAACACCTGGCTCGAAACCGGCCTGATTGGTGTATTGCTGCAAGTTCTGTTGCTGGCGGCGCTGGTGCGGCGCTTCCTGCGCGTGCGACGCGAGTTGCCCTGGCTGGCTGCGGGCGGCATCGCGCTCGTCGGCGCGATGATCGCCAAGAATTTCACCGACGACTTCATGTGGCAAACCACCGCGCTCGCGTTCTGGTGTTTCGCGGGCCTCATGCTCGGACGCGCCGAGCGTTTGACGAAGCGTCTGCCGCCCGCGCGCGGCGCGACAGCCGACGCGCCGCGCGCCGACTGAGCGGCCTGCGGCCCCGATCTTCGCGCCGGATTAGAATAGCCGGATTTTGTGCTTGTCCGCCCGACGCGGTTAAGCAGGCGTATCACGCACCGCATACCGAGGAACGACTTGAGCAAGAACCCATCACTTCGCAAGCCCATCGGCGGCACGGAAGCTTCGTCGCCCATGGCCGTCATGAAGCGGCTCTGGCCGTACATTCGCCCGTTGATGGGCATGGTCATTCTCGGGATCTCGACGATGGGCATCGTCGCCGCGACCGAGGCCGGCATTCCGATGCTGCTCAAGCCGCTGCTCGATCACGGCTTCGGCACGAAGGGCAGCGATCATGCGAAGTGGCTCGTGCCTGCCGCCGTCATCGGTTTGGCGCTCGTGCGCGGTGCGGCGCAGTACGCGTCGGGCTATTTCCTGTCGTACGTGTCGAACAAAATCTTGCTGCAACTGCGGCTCGAAATGTTCCAGCGGATGATTCACACCAGCGCCGGTTTCTTCCAGCGTGAGACGGCGAGCACGGTCATCAACGCGATCGTCTTCGAGGTCAATCAGATTCTCTCGGTGCTGTCGAGCGTGGTCGTCACGCTCGTGCGCGATTCGCTCACGGTCGTCTTCCTGCTCGGCTACCTGTTCATTCTCAACTGGCGGCTCACGTTGATCGTCGCGGTCATCCTGCCGCTGATCGGCTGGCTCGTGAGCAAGATCAATCGCCGCCTGCGGCGGCTGAACCGCGAGCATCAGGCGCTCACGAACGAACTGTCGTATGTCGTCGAGGAAACCGTGGGCGGCTACAAGGTCGTCAAGGTGCACAACGGCGAGCGTTACGAGATTGACCGCTTCACGGATATGAGCCACCGCCTGCGCGGTTATTCCATGCGCATGCAGGTGTCGGGCGGCCTCGCGCAGCCCCTCACGCAGTTCCTGGCGTCGATCGCGCTGGCGGTCGTGCTGACCATCGCGGTGGTGCAGTCCGCCAACGATCAGACCACGGTCGGCGGTTTCGTGGCGTTCGTCACGTCGATGCTGCTGGTCATTTCGCCGCTGAAGCATTTGATCGACATCAATCAGCCGATGCAGCGCGGCATGACCGCCGCCGAACTGATCTTCGGGCTGATCGACGAACCCTCGGAGCCGGCCGGCGGCGGGCGTCACCTGGAACGCGCGCGCGGTGAAGTCGAATTCCGCGACGTCTCGTTCGCCTATTCCGCCGACCGGTCGACGCTCGATCACGTGTCCTTCAAGATCGCGCCGGGCGAGATGATCGCGCTGGCGGGGCCGTCCGGCAGCGGCAAGACGACGCTCGTGAATCTGTTGCCACGGTTCTTCGATCCTGCGAGCGGCGACGTGCTGGTGGACGGCGTTCCACTGCGCGACTATGCGCTTTCCGACCTGCGCGCGCAGATGGCGATGGTGAGTCAGGATGTCGTGCTTTTCAACGACAGTATCGCGGCTAACGTCGCCTATGGCACGACGCCCGACCGCGAGCGCGTGCTTCGCGCACTCGCTGCGGCAAACCTTGCGGACATGGTGGCGTCGATGCCTGATGGCATCGATACGCTCGTCGGTGGCAACGGGATGCGTCTGTCAGGTGGCCAGCGGCAACGGCTCGCCATCGCGCGCGCGCTCTATAAAGACGCGCCGATCCTGATTCTCGACGAAGCGACGTCCGCGCTCGATTCCGAGTCTGAGCGGCATGTGCAGTCCGCGCTGGAGACGCTCATGAAGGGCCGGACGACGCTCGTGATTGCGCACCGGCTCTCCACGATCGAGCGCGCGGACCGCATTCTGGTCATGGACGCCGGGCGCATCGCGGAGCAGGGCAGTCACGCCGAATTGCTGCGGCAGAACGGGCTTTACGCACGTCTGCATCGCATGCAGTATCAGCAGGAAGCGGCCTAGCTCCCATGTCCAACAGATATTTCCTCATAATCCCGACGCTGGCCGTCGGAAAGATGCCTGGGCGATGAAGCGAATCCTGGTCGTGAAAGTCACGTCGTTGGGCGATGTGATTCAGGCTCAGACAGTGGTGGGCGATCTGCATCGGGCGTTTCCCGGCGTCATCATCGACTGGGCGGTCGACGAGGCGTTCGCCGACATTCCCCGCTGGAATCCGGGAGTCGAGCGTGTGCTGTGCGCGCCGCTTCGTCGCTTCAAGAAGATGCGAAGCCTTCGCGATCTGTCGGCCATCTGGTCTTCGGTATCCGACCTTCGACGCGAGAAATACGATCTGGTGCTGGATCTGCATGGCGTCTACAAGAGCGCGATCATTTCTTTTCTGACGCGCTCGAAGCGCCGCTTCGGATATTCACGTGTAAATCTCGGCGAGTCCGGGGCAGCCTTCGCTTACACCCACCGCTTCGCGCCGCGCAATGACGCCAACGCATGGGAAGGCATGCGTCGTACGCTGTCCGAAACGTTCGGATATTCGATCGACCCGTTCCCGCCCACTGCCTTCGCCATTCCGAAGCCGAAGGCGCCGCCGCAGGCTGTGTCCGACATGCCTTTCGCGTTGCTCTTTCACGCGACATCGAAAGCGGAAAAGAAGTGGCCCACTACGCACTGGGTCGCTATTGCAAAGGCCCTTGTCGAGCGTGGCCTGACTCCGCTGTTACCGTGGGGAACGGACGGAGAGCGGACCGAGGGTGAGGCGATCGCCCGTGAGGTGCCGAATGCACGTGTCCTGCCAAGGCTCACGATCGAGGAAATCGCCCAGCACGTAGACCTCGCAGCACTCGTGGTCGGGACCGATACCGGCCTTGTGCACCTCGCGTCCGCGTTGCGCAAGCCTACCGTCATGATTTTCACCGCGACGTCACGGCCGCATTTCGGCGTGAACATTCCGGGCGCGTGCTTGTCGGTGGGGGATGAAGGCAGGCCGCCTTCGGTCGAGGATGTGCTGGCGGCCATTCGAGCGGTCGAGCCTGCGAAGCGGGAGGCGGGGAGGCAGGCGACTACATCAACACAATGTCATACTGCTCTTGACTCAAATTCGACTCCACCTGCAACGAGACCGGTTTCCCGATGAAGTCCATCAGCATCGCCAGATGCTGTGACTCTTCCTCCAGAAACAGATCGATGACCTGCTGCGAGGCCACCACGCGGAACTCGCGCGGGTTGAACTGCCGCGATTCGCGCATGATCTCCCGCAGCACGTCGTAGCAGACGGTCCGCGGCGTCTTCACCTGTCCCTTGCCCTGACACGTCGGGCATGGCTCGCACAGCACATGCGCGAGCGACTCCCGCGTGCGCTTGCGCGTCATCTCGACGAGCCCCAGCTGCGAGAACCCGTTCACGGTCACGCGCGTGCGATCGCGCGACAGCGCCTTCTTCAGCTCGCCCAGCACCTGATCGCGATGCTCGACATTCTCCATGTCGATGAAATCGATGATGATGATCCCGCCCAGGTTCCTCAAACGCAATTGCCGCGCGATGGTGTGCGCCGCTTCGAGATTGGTCTTGAAGATGGTGTCGTCGAAATTGCGCGCGCCGACATACCCGCCCGTGTTCACGTCGATGGTCGTCATCGCCTCGGTCTGGTCGATCATCAGATAGCCACCCGACTTGAGATCGACGCGCCGCGACAGCGCCCGCTGAATCTCCGCTTCGATGTTGTACAGGTCGAAGAGCGGCCGCTCACCGGTGTAGTGATGCACACGCGACGCAACCGCGGGCGTGAATTCCGCCGCGAAGTCCGCGAGCATCTGATAGGTCTCACGCGAATCGACCTGAATGCGCGTGGTCTCGTCGTTCACGAAGTCGCGCAACACGCGCTGCGCGAGGTTCAGGTCCTGATAGAGCAGCGTCGTCGGCGGCACGCGCTGCGCCTGCGTCACGATGGTCGCCCATGTCTTGCGAAGATAGGCGACATCGGCGCCGAGTTCTTCGCTCGACGAATCTTCCGCGATGGTCCGCACGATATAGCCGCCTTTCTCGTCGGCCGGCAAAACGGCGGTGAGACGTGCGCGAACGGCCTCGCGTTCCGCCTCGCTCTCGATCTTCTGCGAGATGCCGATATGCGGCTCCTGCGGCAGATACACGAGCGTGCGTCCCGCGATGCTCACCTGCGTCGACAGGCGCGCGCCCTTCGTGCCGATGGGGTCCTTCACGACCTGCACCATCAGCGCCTGACCTTCGAACACGATCTTCTCGATCGGCACATGCGCGGCCGATCCATGCGCCTCGCCCGCGATGCGCGGATGCCAGATATCGGCCACATGAAGGAATGCGGCGCGCTCCAGACCGATGTCGATGAACGCCGACTGCATGCCCGGCAACACGCGCACGACCTTGCCGAGATAGACGTTGCCCACGCGCCCGCGCGAAAGCGTGCGCTCGACGTGAAGCTCCTGAACGGCGCCTTGCTGAACCAGTGCGACGCGGGTTTCTTGCGGTGTGACGTTGATCAGGATTTCTTCGTTCATGGCCTGTTTAGAATTCGACGCGCGCCACGCGCAAGAGTGCTGCGGTTTCGAAAAGGGGCAGACCCATGATACCCGAATAGGACCCCTCGATTCGCTCGATGAACGCCGCCGCGCGGCCTTGAATACCGTACGCGCCCGCCTTGCCGAGCGGCTCGCCGGTCGCGGCATAGCGTTGCAGCGCAGCACGCCCGACAGCGGCGAAGCGCACCGTTGAGCGCGACAGCGCGACTTCGAGCAGCGTGCCTTCGGCATCCACGACGGCAAGCGCGGTCAGCACTTCATGCTCGCGGCCAGCGAGGCGTTCGAGCATCGCGACGGCATCGGCTTCATGCAAAGGCTTGCCGAGAATCAGGCCGTCGATGGTGACCGTTGTATCGGCGACGAGAATCGGCGCAGGTGAATGTCCGCCGGCAATGAGCCGCGCGCGGGCCGCGTGCGCCTTCAGTGCGCAGACGCGCACGACATACGCGTCGGCGGCTTCACCGGGAAGCTCGGCTTCGAGGGCTTCGGCGTCTTCATCGGGGCGGGGCAGCAGCAGTTCGTATTGCACGCCCAGTTGCCGCAGCAACTCCTGGCGGCGCGGGCTTTGCGAAGCGAGATACACGAAGGGATGAGCGGGCATCGGCGAAAAGGTTCTCGAAGACGTGTGCGCGCGGTCGGACGGCACAAAACGTCGACACGACAGGAAGCCTGACGAAGACCTCAGCGGCCCGAACTCACGCGCGATGGTAGGGATGATTCTGCGTGATGCTCCACGCGCGGTAAAGCTGTTCGGCAAGCAGCACGCGAACCATGCCGTGAGGCAGCGTGAGGCTGGAGATGCGCAGCATCAGTTCGGCGCGCGCCTTCACTTCGGGCGCGAGGCCGTCCGCGCCGCCGATCACGAATGCGACGTCGCGCCCGTCCTGTTGCCAGCCGGGCAGGGCGTTCGCGAGTTGCATGGTGGTCCAGTCGCGGCCGCGTTCATCGAGTGCGACGACGCGGGCGTTCTTCGGCAACGCGGCTTCAATTCGCTGCCGCTCGGCAGTCATCACGCTCTCGGCGTTGCGTCCGGACGAGCGTTGCTCGGGCTTGATTTCCTTGAGCTCGATACGCAGCTCAGGCGGCATGCGCTTCGCGTACTCGTCGAAGCCGTTTCCGATCCAGTCGGGCATCTTGTGTCCGACGGCCAGGATATAGAGCTTCATGAAGGCGCGAGCCCTCAGGCCTGCTTGCGCGCGGTCTTGCGCGCCGGGCGTTTCGCGGCCGGCGTGTCTGCTTCGTCGTCCTCGTCTTCGTCGTCGGTGACGCTCGCGCCGCCGAACATGTTCGGCTTTTGCAGCTTCACGCGCACGGGCTTGTCGCCCCAGACTTCCTCGAGGTTGTAGTACTGGCGCAGCGCCGGTTGCAGGATATGAACGACCGCGTCGCCGCAGTCGACCAGCACCCATTCGCCGATCTCTTCGCCTTCCGTGCTGATGATGTCGCCACCCGCTTCCTTGACCTTTTCGCGCACGCTGTTGGCGAGCGCCTTGGTCTGCCGGTTCGACGTCCCGCTCGCCACGACCACGCGGTCGAACAGCGACGTCAGGTGGCTCGTGTTGAACACCTTGATGTCTTGCGCCTTGACGTCTTCCAGACCGTCGATGATCGCGCGTTGCAGCTTTTGAAGTTCCATGGTTGCTGTGTCTTTACCGTGTCCGGTACAGGTGATGTTGAACAATATAGTCCCATACGGCGGATGGAACCTGAGCGCGCGGATCGCGCGTGCCGTCCTGCGCGCGAGCGTGCTCGCGGATCGCCGTGGCGGAGACGTCGATAAGAAGCGACTCGTCGATCAGCACGTGCCCGCACGGGCTTGCGCACAGCACGTCCGCCGACGCGCTGCGCGCGGCCACTTCCTGCGCGACTGCATCGGGCAGCGCGCGCAGATCGAAACCCGGCCGCGTCTCGACGCAGATGTGCGCGTAGTCGAAGAGCCGCTTCCAGTCGTGCCAGGAGTCGAGCTTCACGAGCTGGTCAGCGCCGATCAAAAGCGCGAGCGACGCGTTCGCGCCTTCGCGCTCGCGCCAGTGAGCCAGCGTATCGACGGTATAGGTGGGGCCGTCGCGCTCGATTTCATCGGTTGCGACGGTGATCTTCGCGCCGCCGAGATCGAGCGATTGCGCCGCCGCGCGTGTCATCGCGAGCCGGTGATGCGGCGCCGATACGCCCGCCTTCTGCCACGGCTGGCCCGCGGGCAGCAGCACGAGTTCGGTCAGGTGCAGGAGGGCGGCGAAGCGCCGGGCGAGCGCGAGATGGCCGTCGTGGATCGGATCGAACGTGCCGCCGAGCAGGCCGACGCGCTTCTCGCACGGCGCGCTCGGAGCGGCGGCGCGGTTCAAAGCCATTCCCGGCGCACCAGAAAGTCCCGGTAAAGCCGCGCTTCCGGCGTGCCGGGCTCCGGTTGCCAGTCGTAGCGCCAGTTCGCGACGGGCGGCATCGACATGAGAATGGACTCCGTGCGGCCACCGCTTTGCAGACCGAAGTGCGTGCCGCGATCGAACACGAGGTTGAACTCGACGTAGCGCCCGCGCCGGTACGCCTGAAATTCGCGCTCGCGTTCGGTGTACGGCGTGTCGCGCCGGCGCTCGATGATCGGCAGGTATGCATCCAGGAACGCATCGCCGACGCTTCTCATCATCGCGAATGAACGCTCGGAGCCGGGTTCTGCGAAGTCATCGAAAAAGATTCCGCCGATGCCGCGCTGCTCGTTTCGATGCTTGAGATAGAAGTACTCGTCGCACCACGTTTTGAAACGCGGGTACAGGTCCGCGCCGAACGGTTGCAGTGCTTCCCGGCAAACGCGATGAAAATGCACCGCGTCTTCTTCATAGCCGTAGATGGGCGTGAGGTCCAT
The DNA here is from genome assembly GCF_902506145.1 of Burkholderia sp. 8Y. Taxonomy (GTDB): domain Bacteria; phylum Pseudomonadota; class Gammaproteobacteria; order Burkholderiales; family Burkholderiaceae; genus Caballeronia. Next base: position 785,692 of record NZ_LR733520.1, read on the forward strand.
GCCGCCGCCGAACCAGAAGATCGGCGCTTCGCCGGGCGCAACGGCCGTCAGCATGCGGACGTTCATGTGCACGGTCGGGCAGTGCGGATTGCGCGGATGCATGACGAGCGAGACGCCGAGCGCTTCGAAGCCGCGCCCCGCGAGTTGCGGACGCGCCGCACTCGCCGATGGCGGCAGGGCGTCGCCCGCCACGTCCGAGAAACCGATGCCGGCGCGCTCGAAAAATCCGCCGCCTTCGAGAATGCGCGTCACGCCGCCGCCGCGCAGATGCGCGCCCGGCTCGCGAGTCCAGGCGTCGGTGGCGAAACGGGTGCCGTCGAACGCGCCGAGCGTATCGGCGATGCGCGTTTGCAGGCCCGTCAGATAGTCGCGCACCGCCGCGATATCGTGCGATGCGTCTGGTTGTGCCTCGCGGTCCGCGCTGCGTGTCGGTTCACTCATCGATGGATGCATTGCGCCAGTCGGCTGGCGCGTAAGTCGTGGTTCTTCAAAACGCGCTGCCGGACACGAGGTCCGGCAGCGCGGGTTCCGCGAAGCGAAGTTCCGCGTCAGCCGTGGCGGTCGCCCTGCTTGCGGTTCAGCGCGCGGTAGCCGATGTCCCGGCGATACTGCATGCCGTCGAACGAGATCTGATTGACTGTATCGTAGACCACGGATTGCGCGCCGCGCACGGAATCCGCCAGCCCGACCACGCACAGCACGCGTCCACCCGAGGTTGTCAGCTTGCCGTCAGCCAGCGTCGTGCCCGCGTGGAACGTCACGGCGTTCTCCGTTTCGGCCGGAATGCCGTTGATGCGGTCGCCCTTGCGCGGCGCGTCCGGGTAGTTATGCGCGGCCAGCACGACGCCGAGCGCCGTGCGCCGATCCCACTCCAGTTCCGCGCCGTCGAGCTTGCCGTCGATGGCCATTTCCACGACCTTCGAGAAATCGCCTTTGAGACGCGCCATGATCGGCTGCGTTTCCGGGTCGCCCATTCGGCAGTTGAATTCGAGCGTTTTCGGATTGCCGTTCGCGTCGATCATCAGGCCCGCGTAGAGAAAGCCGGTATAGCGGATGCCTTCGTTCTCCATGCCGCGCACCGTCGGCAGGATGATTTCGCGCATCACGCGGGCGTGCAGTTGCGGCGTGACGATCGGCGCGGGCGAATACGCGCCCATGCCGCCCGTGTTCGGGCCCTTGTCGCCGTCGAGCAGGCGTTTGTGGTCCTGGCTCGAAGCCAGCGCGAGCACGTGCTTGCCGTCCACCATCACGATGAAGCTCGCTTCCTCGCCGCTCAGGAATTCTTCGATGACCACGCGCGCGCCCGCATCGCCGAACTGGTTGTCGGCGAGCATGGAATCGACGGCGGCGTGCGCGTCTTGCGCGTTCATCGCGACGACCACGCCCTTGCCGGCAGCGAGTCCGTCCGCTTTCACGACGATCGGCGCGCCTTTCGCGTCGATGTACGCGTGCGCGGCCGCGGCGTCCGTGAAGGTTTCGTACTCGGCGGTCGGGATGTTGTGGCGCTTCATGAACGCCTTCGCGAAGTCCTTCGAGCTTTCGAGCTGCGCAGCTTCCCGGGTCGGCCCGAAGATTTTCAGCCCGCGCGAGCGGAACAGATTCACGATGCCCGCTGCGAGCGGCGTTTCCGGACCGACGACGGTCAGCGAGACGTGCTCTTTCTCGACGAAATCGGCGAGCGCCGCCGGGTCCGTGATATCGACGTTGCGCAGGCGCTCGTCCTGCGCGGTGCCGCCGTTGCCGGGCGCCACATAGACGATCTGCACGCGCGGCGACTGCGCGAGCTTCCATGCCAGCGCATGCTCCCGACCGCCCGAACCGACGACGAGTAACTTCATTTGAATCCCCGAAAAGCTTGAATGGAAACAGTGGCCCCGCACGCGCCGTCACCGCTGGCCGGCGCTCGCGCTCCGTTGCGGCACGGTCTAAAACGGTCTAAAACGGTCGAAAGCGGTCGAAACCGTGGAAAGGCGGCTCGCGCGGACAACGGCTGCGTCACGCGCCTTCCAAACGTCGAAGCAAAGCGAAAGCCGTTCCAGTCGCGGCGCGGCGAACGCGTCAAGCGCGGCGGGGCGCGACGGCCGACTACTCGTCGTTGATTGCGGCGTTTGTATAGACTTCCTGCACGTCGTCGAGATTTTCGAGCGCGTCGAGCAGCTTTTGCATTTTCACGGCGTCCTCGCCGCTGAACTCGACTTCCGTCTGCGGCTTCATGGTCACTTCGGCGAGTTCGGCCTTGAAGCCCGCGGCTTCCAGCGCGTCCTTCACCTTCTGGAAGTCGTTCGGCGGGCACAGCACTTCGATACTGCCGTCTTCGTTCGTGACCACGTCGTCGGCGCCCGCTTCGAGCGCCGCGTCCATCAGCTTGTCTTCGGGCGTGCCCGGCGCGAACAGGAACTGGCCGATGTGATCGAACATGAACGACACCGAGCCGTCCGTGCCCATGTTGCCGCCGAACTTCGAGAATGCGTGGCGCACTTCCGCGACCGTGCGCGTGCGGTTGTCCGTCATGGTGTCGACGATGATCGCCGCGCCGCCGATGCCATAGCCTTCGTAGCGGATTTCTTCGTAGTTCGCGCCATCCACGCCGCCGACGCCGCGCTGGATCGCGCGGTTGACGTTGTCCTTCGGCATGTTCGCGTCGTAGGCCTTGTCGACGGCGAGCCGCAGGCGCGGGTTCGAGTCGATGTCGCCGCCGCCCATGCGGGCCGCGACCTGGATTTCCTTGATGAGGCGCGTCCAGATCTTGCCTTTCTTCGCGTCGGCCGCTGCTTTCTTATGCTTGATGTTGGCCCATTTCGAATGACCCGCCATTACCTTTCTCCGTCGCGCGGCGCGTGAATTCGTGCGCCAAGTGTGCTGTGATGCGTGATTGCCTGCTGTCCGACCTGCGCTGCCGATTCGCTTGATGCTTTTAAGCGGCTGCCGGGTCGGCGCCGGGTGGGCGCGGCGCCATGCTGGAACGCGCGCCGAAACCCGATCAGAAACAGACCAAAATTTTAGCATGGCGCAACGCCCGGACAGCGGCGGCTCGCGCGCCTTCCGCCAAAACGAAACCGCCGCGCAGGCGCGCGGCGGTCACACGGCACAACACACCGAACGATCAGTTCTTCGTGCCGAAGAGCCGGTCGCCGGCATCGCCCAGACCGGGGACGATATACGCATGCTCGTTCAAATGCGAATCCAGCGACGCGACGTAGAGCTTCACATTCGGATGCGCGTCCTGGAACACCTTCACGCCCTCGGGCGCGGCCACCAGCGCCACGAAAATGATGTTCTCGTCCAGCACGTTGCGCCGCTTCATTACGTCGACGGCGTGAACGGCCGAATAGCCGGTCGCGACCATCGGATCGCACAGGATGAAGACACGCTCTTCCAGATCGGGCGGCAGGCGCACGAGATATTCCACCGGCCGATGGTCGTCCGCGCGATACACGCCGATATGCCCGACGCGCGCCGACGGCACCAGGTCGAGCAGGCCGTCCGACATGCCGATGCCCGCGCGCAGCACCGGGACAATCGCGAGCTTCTTGCCCGCGATCACCGGCGCGTCAATTTCGACGAGCGGCGTTTCCACGCGCTTGGTCGTCAATTGCAGGTTGCGCGTGATTTCATAGCCCATCAGCAGCGTGATTTCCCGCAGCAACTCGCGGAACGTGCGCGTCGACGTGTCCTTGTCCCGCATGTGGGTGAGCTTGTGCTGGATCAGCGGGTGGTTGAGGATGAAGAGATTGGGAAAGCGGCTGTCTTGTTTCATGGGTCTCGCGCAGTGCGCGTCCTGCTCGGGTGATGGTCCTGCCGTGGGCGGCCGCGCGGGGTGCGCCTTCTGATGCGCCGGGCCGACAGTGGCGACAGTTTACCGAAAAGGCCGCCATTGCCTAAGAATAATCGCCCGCGCTGCGGCCATGCAGGCCGCCGACGTTGCCGCCCCCGACGTTGCCGCCCTGATTCTTCTAGAATGCGCGAGAGGGTTGCGACGCGTGCAACGATGCCGCGCTTCGACCCGCCGATACGAACACTAGACGACGATCATGGAGGACGGACGATGGATATGGGAATCGCGGGGCGCACCGCGCTCGTGTGCGCGGCGAGCAAGGGTCTCGGGCGCGGCTGTGCGGAGGCGCTCGCCGCCGAGGGCGTGAATCTCGTCATCACGGCGCGCACGGCCGAGACGCTCGAAGCGACGGCGGCCACCATTCGCGCGCAGTACGGCGTGACCGTGCAGGCCGTCGCGTGCGATATCACGACGCCCGAAGGCCACGCGGCCGCGCTCGCCGCCTGCCCGCAGCCGGACATTCTGGTGAACAACGCGGGCGGGCCGCCGCCGGGCGACTTCCGCAACTTCACGCATGACATGTGGATCAAGGCGCTCGAAGCGAACATGCTGACGCCGATCGAACTCATCAAGCGGACCATCGACGGCATGATCGATCGCGGCTTCGGGCGCATCGTGAATATCACGAGTTCGTCGGTGAAGGCGCCTATCGACGTGCTCGGCCTGTCGAACGGCGCGCGCTCGGGCTTGACGGGCTTCGTCGCGGGCGTGGCGCGCAAGGTGGCTGCCACCGGCGTCACGATCAACAACCTGCTGCCCGGCACGTTCGACACCGACCGCGTGGCCGTCACGTTCGAGGCGCAGGCGAAGGCGCAGAACATTTCGATCGACGAGGCGCGCGCGCGCCGGGCGCAGAGTCTGCCCGCCGGGCGCTTCGGCAATCCGGACGAATTCGGCAGGACGTGCGCGTTCCTGTGCAGCGTGCATGCCGGCTATATCATCGGGCAGAACATTCTGATCGATGGCGGCGCTTATCCTGGCACCTACTGACCGGCGGCATTGAAAGAGGAGCGAAAGCAGCCCATGAGCACACGCGTCGCGCTAATTGCGCACGATATGAAAAAGGACGACATCGTCGCACTCACGGGCGAGTATGTCGAAACACTGGCGCAATGCCTGCTCGTCGCGACCGGCACCACGGGCGCGCGCATCGCCGCGGCGCATGGGCTCGATGTCGAGCGCAAGCTGTCCGGCCCGCATGGCGGCGACTTGCAGATCGGCGGGGAGCTCGCGGAAGGGCGCGTCGACGTCGTGATCTTTCTGCGCGACCCGATGACGCCGCAGCCGCACGAGCCCGACATCAACGCGCTGGTGCGCGCCTGCGACGTGCACAACGTGCCGTGCGCGACCAATGTGTCGACCGCGCGCATGATTCTCGACGAATTGCGCGCCCGGCTCGTGCGGGCGCGCTGAAGCATCCACGAAACGAAGGAGGCGTTCGACCGATGACCAAGGCAATCCGATTCGACAAGCCAGGCGGCCCGGAGGTGATGAAATGGGTCGATGTGAACGTGGGCGAGCCGGGCAAGGGCGAAATTCGCGTGAAACATCATGCGGTGGGGCTCAACTTCATCGACGTGTATTTCCGCACCGGCCTCTATCCGATGCCGCTGCCCGGCGGTCTCGGCATGGAAGGCGCGGGCGAGGTGACGGCGGTGGGCGAGGGCGTCACGCAATTCAAGCCGGGTGATCGCGTGGCGTATGCGTCGCGTCCGCCGGGCGCGTATGCGGAAGAACGCGTGATGGCGGCGGATTACGTCGTCAAGCTGCCCGATGCGATCGGCTTCGAGGATGCCGCGTCGATCATGCTGCAAGGGCTGACGGCGCAATACCTGCTGCGCCGCACGTACCGCGTGAAGGCCGGCGACACCGTGCTGATCCACGCGGCGGCGGGCGGCGTCGGCATGCTCGCGTGCCAGTGGGCGAAGGCGCTCGGCGCGAGGGTCATCGGCACGGTCGGGTCCGACGAGAAGGCGGCGCTCGCGAAAGAACACGGCTGCGACTACCCGATCGTCTACACGCGCGAGAACTTCACGCAGCGCGTGCGCGAGATCACGAACGGCGCGGGCGTGCCCGTCGTCTACGATTCCATCGGCAAGGACACGTACGTGGCGTCGCTCGATTGTCTCGCGCCGCTCGGTCTCTTCGTGAGCTTCGGCAATTCGTCGGGGCCGCTGCCGCCCATCGATTCTTCCGAGCTGGCCGGACGCGGCTCGTTGTTCTTCACGCGTCCGACGCTTTTCAGCTATATCGCCAGGCGCAGCGATCTCAATACGATGGCCGCCGAGTTGTTCGACGTCGTGTCGTCGGGCAAGGTCAAGACCAACGTGCGGCAGCGGTATTCGCTCGCGGACGCGGCGCGCGCGCACGAAGACCTCGAAGCGCGCAAGACGACCGGCTCGACCATTTTTCTGCCCTGAACGCGGGTACGTTGGGCGGCGGGCTCGTATCCAAAATCGCATAACATGCGATGCGCGAGCCGTCCTTCACCGTCGCCCTGGTAGAAGACGAAAAGCAGATGCTGCGCTTCGTGTGCGTGTGGCTCGAAGCGCAGGACATGACCGTGCACAAAACCGGGACCGGCCAGCAAGGGCTGATCTCGGCTTGCCGGACACGCACGGCATCGACGTGATCCGCGAGTTGCGAAGCTGGACCGAAGTGCCGGTCATCGTGTTGTCGGCGCGCACGCACTAAGAAGCGAAAGTCGCCGCGCTCGACTATCTGACGAAGCACTTCGGCGTGTCCGAACTGACGGCGCTTATCCGCGCGCATGTGCGGCGGCGCAACCGAACGGCGGCGAGCAAAACGCCCGTGGTCAGCGTCGGCGACGTCGCGGTCCATCTCGCGCTACGGCGCGTGACCAGAACGGCGAGAGCGCGCATCCGACGCCCATCGAATACCGCCTCCTCGCGACGCTCGTGCGCGATGCGGGGCGCATGCTGACGCATCGGCATTTGCTGCGCGAAGTTTGCGGGCCGTCGCATGTCGAGAGTCCGCGTCACCTGCGCATCTACACGGCGCATTTGCGGAAGAAGCATCGAACGCGATGCCGCCCAGCCCGAGCACATCGTCACCGAAACGGGCGTCGGCTATCGGCTGGTCGGCGCGAACTGAATGCGTTCAGGCCGTGGCGGCCGCGAGCGCATCCAGCGCATCGTCGATGGCTTCTTCCCCGCCGACAAAGCCGATCGTGCGGTTCATCACGCCGAGCATCAGGCATCGCACGGCCACTTCGGCCACGTCTTCACGCGAGACCGCCGGCATCTGCTCGATGCGTTCGTCGGCAAGCGCAATGCTGCCGCGCCCCGGCGCATCGGAAAGCGGGCCGGGCCGAAGAATCGCGTACGGCACGCCGCGACGCGCCACGTAGTCGTCGGCTTCGCGCTTCATGCGTGAGTAGTGGCGCAGCGCCAGCGGACTGCGCTGCGGCTGATACGCGGACAACGCGCTCACCACGACCAGTTGCCGCACGCGGCGGCGCTTCGCATAATCGGCGGTCCGCATGACGGCGTCGCGGTCGATGTCGCGCTCCTCGCTCACGCCTTCCGATTCCGCGGAGCCCGCCGCGTAGACGACATGCGTGATGTCGTCGAAGGCGTGCGAAAAGTCGTGCGTGAGGTCGCCGAGCACGATTTCCGCGCCGAGCGCCGCGAACTCGCTCTTGTGCGCGGACTTGCGCAACAGCGCGCGAAAGGGGATGCCTTCTTCATGCAAGCGCCGCGCGACATGACGGCCCGTGCGGCCGTGCGCGCCGATCAGCAGGACTTTCATCGCCTTCATTCGAGACGCTCCTTGCGTGGACGGTCAGAACACCGTAGGCGATTTTCGCGGCGCATGCCAGCGGAAGTTCATTCCACCGCGCTCGCCGGTCTCGCGCCGCCCTTACGACGCGCCCGCCGCGCTTCCGAGCGCACGCGGATGCGGTCCATGTACAGATAGACGACAGGCGTGGTGTAAAGCGTCAGCATCTGGCTGACGATCAGCCCGCCGACGATCGCGATGCCGAGCGGCGCGCGCATCTCCGAGCCTTCGCCGGTGCCGAACGCGAGCGGCAGCGCGCCGAGCAAGGCGGCGGCGGTCGTCATCATGATCGGGCGAAAGCGCAGCAGGCACGCTTCCTCGATCGCATCGCGCGAGGTTTTTGCGCCGTGGCGCGTGGCTTCGATCGCGAAGTCCACCATCATGATCGCGTTCTTCTTCACGATGCCGATCAGCAAGATGACCGCGATCAGCGCGATGATGCTGAACTCGGTATGAAAGAGCAGCAGCGCGAGCAGCGCGCCGATGCCCGCCGACGGCAGCGTCGACAGAATCGTGATCGGGTGAATGTAACTCTCGTACAGGATGCCAAGCACGATGTACACCGCCGCGAGCGCCGCGAGAATGAGAAGCGGCTGGTCGTTGAGCGATTGCTGGAACGCCTGCGCCGTGCCCTGGAAGCTGCCGTGAATGGTCGGCGGCACGCCCAGTTCGGCCATGGTTTCGTAGATCGCGGCGGTCGCGGCTGACAGCGATTTGCCCGGCGGCAAGTTGAACGAAATGGTCGAGGCGACGAACTGGCTCTGGTGGTTCACGGAGAGCGGCGTGTTGCCCGGCCCGAACTTCGCGATGGACGAGAGCGGCACCATCGTTTCCTTCGACGTGGACACCGCCGCGCCCGACGACGATCCCGACTTGCCGCTCGCCGCAATCGCGTTGGTCGCGGAATTGCGCACGGATTCGAGCGCGAGCGCGGCGGTGGTGTCGGCCGTGCTGGTCGACGAGCCGCCCGCGCCGGTCGAACCGGTCGCGGAAGTGGATGCCGTGCTGGTCGCGCTGGAGGTCGTCGTGGAATTGGTCGAGGCCGCGCCGCTCGCCGTGCCGCCCGACGTGCTGACGTAGATCTGCTTGAGCATTTCCGGGTCTTGCCAGTACTTCGGCGCGACTTCCATCACCACGTGATATTGGGACAGCGCGTTATAGATGGTCGAGACCTGCCGCTGGCCGAAGGCGTCGTAGAGCGTGTTGTCGATCTGCGCGGGCTTGATGTTCAGGCGCGCGGCGGTCGCGCGGTCGAACGTGACCATGGCTTCGAGGCCGCCTTGCTGCTGGTCCGAGTTCACGTCGGTCAGCTCGGGCCGGTGTTGCAGCGCCTCGGTGATCTTCGGCGCCCAGGTGTACAGATCGGAAGTCGTGTCCGAGAGCAGCGTGAACTGATACTGCGCGTTCGACTGCCGCCCGCCCACGCGAATGTCCTGCACCGCCTGAAGAAACGTGCGCGCGCCGGCGACGTCGGCGAGCGGGCGGCGCAAGCGGTTGATGACCTGATCCGCCGAAATCTTGCGTTCGCTCTTCGGCTTGAGCGAGATGAACATGAAGCCCGAATTGGTCGAACGGCCGCCCGTGAAACCCGCGACGCTGTCGACGGCAGGATCCGCCTCCACGATACGCATCATTTCCGAGAACTTCACCTTCATCGCCTGAAACGACGTGCTCTGGTCCGCCTGAATGCCGCCGATGATGCGTCCCGTGTCCTGCTGCGGGAAAAAGCCCTTCGGCACGATCACGTATAGATAGAAGTTGAGGCCGATGGTCGCGAGCAGAATCAGCAGGATGGTGCGCGGATGCCCGAGCGCCCAGCCGAGCGTGCGCGCGTAGCCGCGCTGCATGCGCTCGAATTGCCGTTCGAGCCACCGCGCGACGCGGCCTTCTTCGCGCTTCTCGTGCGCCTCTTCGAGCAGGCGCGAGCACATCATGGGCGTGACGGTGAGCGACACGACGAGCGACACGGCGATGGCAAGCGAGAGCGTCAGCGCGAATTCGCGGAACAGCCGCCCGACGATGCCGCCCATGAGCAGGATCGGCAGGAACACCGCCACGAGCGACACGCTGATGGACAGCACCGTGAAGCCGACTTCGCGCGCGCCGATGATCGCCGCCTGCATGCGCGGCACGCCTTTCTCGACATGCCGCGAGATGTTTTCCAGCACGACGATCGCGTCGTCGACCACGAAGCCGGTCGCGATGGTCAGCGCCATGAGCGAGAGGTTGTCGAGCGAGAAGCCGAGCAGGTACATCGCGGCGAACGTGCCGATGATGGAGATCGGGACGGCGACGCTCGGAATGAGCGTCGCGCGCCAGTTGCGCAGGAACAGGAACACGACCATCACGACAAGCGCCACCGCGACCACGAGCGTGAGTTCGGTGTCGTGCAGCGACGAGCGGATGGTGGTCGAGCGGTCGGCAGTCGGCGTAATCTGCACGTCGGCGGGCAGCGCGGCCTGCAACTGCGGCACCATCGCCTTCACGCGGTCGATCGTCTCGATGATGTTCGCGCCCGGCTGCCGGTACAGAATGACGAGCACCGCGTGCTTGTTGTTGATAAGGCCGAGATTGCGCAGGTCTTCGACCGAATCGACCACTTCGCCGACGTCCGAGAGCTTCACCGCCGATCCGTTGCGGTACGCGACCACGAGGTCCTTGTACTGCGCGGCCTTGCTCGCCTGATCGTTGGTGTAGAGCTGGACGTGCGTGCCCTGGAACTCGATCGAACCTTTGGGACTGTTCGCATTGGCCGATGCGAGCGCGGCCCGCACGTCCTCCAGCCCGATGCCGTAGTGGAAAAGCGCGCCCGGCTCCAGTTCCACGCGCACAGCCGGATTCGCCGAGCCGCTCACGTCGACTTCGCCGACGCCCGGCACCGTCGAAAGCGTCTGCTGCAAGACGGTCGCGGCGGAATCGTAGAGCGCGCCCGCCGTGCGCGTCGGCGAAGAGAGCGCGAGCACGAGAATCGGCGCGTCGGCCGGATTGACCTTGTGGTAGGTCGGATTGCTGCGCAGGGAGGTCGGCAAATCGGCGCGGGCGGCGTTGATCGCGGCTTGCACGTCGCGCGCGGCACCGTCGATGTCGCGGTTCAGACCGAATTGCAGCGTGATGCGCGTGGTGCCGACGGAGCTCATCGACGTCATTTCGCTCACGTCCGCGATGCTGCCGAGATGGCGTTCGAGCGGACTCGCGACACTCGTCGCCACCGTTTCCGGGCTCGCGCCCGGCAGCGACGCCTGCACGGAGATGGTCGGGAAATCGACCTGCGGCAGCGGCGCGACGGGCAGTTTGACGAACGCGAACATGCCCGCGAGCGCGATGCCGACGGCGAGCAGCGTCGTCGCGACGGGCCGGCCGATGAAAAGACGCGACAGGTTCATGCCTTACTCCACGTCGCCCGCCGGACGCGGCGCGCTCATGCCGTCGCCGCCGAAGCGCGAGCGCAGCTTGCGCCCGAGCGAATCGAAGCCGAGGTAAATCACCGGCGTCGTAAAGAGCGTGAGCAACTGCGACACAATCAGCCCGCCCACGATCGCAATGCCGAGCGGATGGCGCAGCTCCGAACCCGCGCCCCAGCCGAGCATCAGCGGCAACGCGCCGAGGAGCGCCGCCATGGTCGTCATGAGAATCGGGCGAAAGCGCAGCAGACACGCCTGGAAAATGGCCTCGCGCGGCGGCTTGCCTTGTTCGCGTTCGGCTTCGAGCGCGAAGTCGATCATCATGATCGCGTTCTTCTTCACGATGCCGATCAAAAGCACGATGCCGATGATCCCGATGATATCGAGGTCGTGCCCGGTGATCATCAGCGAGAGCAGTGCGCCGACGCCCGCCGAGGGCAGCGTCGAGAGAATGGTGATCGGATGGATGAAGCTCTCGTACAGCACGCCGAGCACGATATACATCGTGATGATCGCCGCGAGAATCAGGAACAGTTCGTTCGAGAGCGATGCCTGAAACGCGAGCGCCGCGCCCTGGTAGCGAATCTGGAACGAGGCGGGCAAGCCGATCTCGTTCTTCGCTTCTTCGATCGCCTTTACAGCCGCGCCGAGCGACGCGCCCTTCGCCAGATTGAACGAAACGGTGGTCGCGGGAAACTGCCCGAGGTGCGTGACGAGCAAGGGCGCGGCGCGCTCATGGAACTTGGCGATGGCCGAGAGCGGCACTTGCCCGTTCGTCGCGGTGGACGAGGGCAGATAAATGCCGTTGAGCGTCTCGCTGTAATGCGCGTCGGTCGGCTCGCTCTCCAGAATCACGCGGTACTGGTTCGACTGCGTGAAGATGGTCGAGATAATGCGTTGCCCGAACGCGTCATAGAGCGCGTTGTCCACGGTCGCGGGCGTGATGCCGAAGCGCGCGGCCGTTTCGCGGTCGATTTCCACGTACACCGACTGCCCGTTCTGCTGAAGGTCGGTGGCGACATCGGTCAGGATCGAGCTGTGTTGCAGCCGGTCGACGAGCTTCGGCACCCATTGCGCGAATTCGGCCGAATTCGGATCGGTCAGCATGAACTGGTATTGCGTCGGGCTGACCGTGGAGTCGATCGTCAAATCCTGCACCGGCTGCATATAGAGCCTGATGCTCGGAATGTCCGCCACTTCGTTCTGGATCGAACGGATGATTTCGCTCGACGTATTGCTGCGGTCGTCGCGCGGCTTCAGGTTGATGAGCATGCGCCCGCTGTTGAGCGTGATGTTCGTGCCGTCCACGCCGATGAACGAGGTGAGGCTTTCCACGTCCGGGTTCTGAAGAATCTTCGCCGCGAGCGCCTGTTGCTGTTCCGCAACCGCCTGATACGACGCCGCCTGCGGCGCCTGCGTGATCGCCTGGATCACGCCCGTGTCCTGGGTCGGGAAGAAGCCCTTCGGAATGTACGCGTACAGCACGCCGGTCAGCACGAGCGTGAGCAGCGCGACCACGAGCGTCGAACGCTGCCGGTCGAGCACCCACTCGAGCGCCACCGCATAACGGCCGATGACGTAATCGATGAACCGATGCGCGCGCGCCTCGAAGCGCCGGCTGTCCTTCGGCGGCGTATGGCGCAGCAGTTTCGCGCACATCATCGGCACGAGCGTGAGCGACACGATGGCCGAAATGACGATGGTCACGGCAAGCGTGATGGCGAACTCGTGGAAGAGCCGCCCGACCACATCGCCCATGAAGAGCAGCGGAATCAGCACCGCGATGAGCGATACCGTGAGCGAAATGATCGTGAAGCCGATCTGCCGCGAGCCCTTCAGCGCCGCTTCGAGCGGCGCTTCGCCTTCTTCCACGTAGCGCGCGATGTTCTCGATCATGACGATGGCGTCATCGACGACGAAGCCCGTCGCGATGGTCAGCGCCATCAGCGAGAGGTTGTCGAGCGAGAAGCCGCACAGGTACATGGCCGCGAGCGTGCCGACGAGCGAGAGCGGCACCGACAGGCTCGGGATGATGGTCGCGTAGACGTTCGCGAGGAACAGATAAATGACGAGCACGACGAGCACGACGGACAGCGCCAGTTCGAACTCCACGTCCCGCACGGACGCGCGAATGGTCGTGGTGCGGTCCGTGACCACGCGCACGTCGAGCGCGGCGGGCAGCGATTGCTGCAATTGCGGCAGCAGCTTCTTGATGCCGTCCACCACCTGAATCACGTTCGCGCCCGGCTGACGCTGCACGTTCAGGATGATGGCGGGCGTCGAATCGACCCATGCGCCGAGCTTCGTGTTTTCCGGCCCCTGCACGATGGTCGCGACGTCGGTCAGCATTACTGGCCGTCCGTTGCGATACGCGACGACCGCGCTCTTGTAAGCGTTGGCGTCGGTGAGCTGGTCGTTCGCGTTGATGGTGTAGGCGCGCGTCGGGCCGTCAAAATTGCCCTTCGGCGTGTTGACGTTGAGGTTAGAGATCGTGGTGCGCAGATCGTCGATATTGAGCCCGTAGGAGGCGAGCGCGCGCGTGTTGGCCTGAATGCGGACTGCCGGCCGGTTGCCGCCGCTCACCGACACGAGGCCGACGCCCGCGACCTGCGAAATCTTCTGCCCGAGCCGCGTGTCCGCGAGATCCTGCACCTGCGTGAGCGGCAGCGTCTTCGAACTGACCGCGAGCGTCATGATCGGCGCGTCGGCAGGGTTGACCTTTGCGTAGATCGGCGGGGCGGGCAGGTCGGACGGCAGCAGGTTGCCCGCCGCGTTGATGGCGGCCTGCACTTCCTGCTCGGCGATATCGAGCGGCAAGTCGAGGCTGAACTGCAACGTGATCACCGATGCCCCCGCCGAACTCTGCGACGACATCTGGTTGAGGCTTGCCATCTGCCCGAACTGCTTTTCGAGCGGCGCGGTGACGCTGGAGGTCATCACGTCCGGCGACGCGCCGGGGTAGAAGGTCTGCACCTGAATCGTCGGATAGTCGACGGCGGGCAGCGCGGACAGCGGCAGAAAGCGCAGCGCGACGAGGCCGACGAGCATGATCGCCGCCATCAGCAGCGCCGTGCCGACCGGACGCAGAATAAAAAGGCGGGAGGGATTCATGCGAGAGGCTTAGAAATCACTGTGGCTATTGCTGACGGCGATGATGCCCGCCGTGCTGCGCGCCCGATGCTCCCGAAGCCGCGGCCGCAGCGGAAGCGCCCGACGCCGCCGACGCGCCCGACGCGCCCTTCGCGCGTTCGGCGGGAATCGTGATCTTCGCACCTTCTTTCAGGCGGTCCGAGCCGTCGATGACCACGCGCTCGCCCACTTGCAGGCCAGACTTGATGCTCGTGCGCTCGCCATCGACCGGACCGGTTTTCACGTTGCGCACCGTCACCGTGTTGTCCGGCTTCACGACATACACGAACGACCCGGACGAGCCGTTGAGCACCGCCGAGGTCGGCACGATGGTCGCGTTCTTGATGACGTCGACGAGCAGCTTCGTATTCACGAACTGATTCGGGAAGAGCAGGCTCTCCTTGTTGTCGAAGGTGGCGCGCAGCTTGACCGTGCCCGTGGCGGTGTCGATCTGGTTGTCGACGGTTTCGAGGTAGCCGGATTCGAGCGCGGTGGTGTTCGCGCGGTCATAGGCCGTCGCCGACATTTTCACGCCCGCGCGCAGCGGCTTCATGATGGCGGCGAGGTTGTCTTCGGAGGTCGTGAAGATCACGCTGATCGGCTGCAACTGCGTGATGACGACGACGCCGTTCGTGTCGCCCGTGGTCACGTAGTTGCCCGGATCGACCTGGCGCAAGCCCACGCGCCCGGACACCGGCGCGGTGATGCGCGCATAGGTGAGGTCTAGCTTGTAGGTATCGACATTAGCCTGGTCGGACTTCACCGCGCCTTCGTACTGCTTGACGAGCGATGCCTGCGTGTCCACCTGCTGCTTCGCGATGGAGTCCTGCGAGAGCAGCGTCTGATACCGCTGCAAGTCGAGCCGCGCGGTTTGCAGCAACGCCTGATCGCGGGCCAGCGTGCCTTGCGCGTTACGCAGCGAGATTTCGTAAGGACGCGGGTCGATTTGCGCGAGCACGTCGCCCTTCTTGACCATCTGGCCTTCGTGGAACGCGACGTCCATCAGCGTGCCGCTGAGCTGCGTCTTCACTGTGACGTTCGCGAGCGGCGTGACCGTGCCGAGCGCGTTGATGACCACCGGCATCTCGCCCTGCGAGACGGTCGCGACATGGACCGGCTGCGGCTGGTTCATCGCGTCCGCGCCGCCGCGCCGTCCGCCCTGATGCGCTTGCTGCGGCGAGCCCGCCGTGCCGCCGCGATTCCACGGATGCCACCACGCGACGGCTCCCGCGATAATCAACACGGCCACGACGAGCGGCAGGAGACGGCGGCGGCGGGGCGCGGCGGTGGTGACGGGT
>NZ_LR733520.1:801255-2690943 GCF_902506145.1 Burkholderia sp. 8Y
CGGCGGGGCGCGCCGGCGTCGGGCGCGGCTCGGCGGGGGGATTCTTTCGGTCGTCCATCGTGTGGTGGCTGGGTCTTTCCAAGTCTGTCGTACGGAGCGCGGATGGGCGGCATCTCGCGATGCGGCGCGGTCAGGGCGGGGCCGGTTAAGTCGAGTCGAGTCGAGTAGCGGCGGGCGTCGCCCGTTCCGTTCAGGAAGCCGAACTGGACAGCGCCTCGGCCAGCAGTCTCGGCGCGGCCCGGTGCGCGCGAAGCATGATGCTACGTCCCGCGCCCATGCTCGTCCACCGGGCATTCTTTCGGATGATTACGCGCGTTACACGCAAGCCTCGCCGGCCCGAGATGGTAGCCGACGAGCGCGCCAGTCTACGTGTTCGCGCCGGAAGGGGCGGCGCCCGATGTGCCGCCGATCTCCCGCGCGATATCCGCGACGCATTCGAGCAGGGCAGGGACGACCGTCGTGATGAGCGTGTCGTGCGGACACTGGTGCGCCGCGCCGCCGCAGTTGACGGAGTAGCGTTCCTCCGACGGCCCGACGAAGCCCGCCGCGACCGCGTTCAAGCCATGATGCCATTCGCCGAGCGATATCGCGAAACCGCGGCGGCGGGCGTCGTCGAGACCGCGCTGCAATCCGCCGGAGATGGCCGGCCAGTCGTCGCCGGATGCGGTCTGCAAACTGCGAATCAGCGCCTGTTGATCTGCGTCTGACAGCACCGAGAGATACGCGCGCCCGACTGCCGTGCGGCTCAGGTCCATCCTGCCGCCGACTTCCAGCCGCGAAACCAGCACGGCGGAGCGCGGCCGAATCGCGTCGATGACCACCATTTCGAGCCGGTCGCGCACGGCCAGGTGGACGCTCAGCCCGGTCATTTCAGCGAGCGCGATCAGGAACGGCCGCGCCCGCGCCCGGATATCGAAGTTGCGCAGAAAGCCGTTGCTCAGTTCCAGCACGGACGCGGTCAGCACGAAACGCTCGCTGTCGGGCAGACGCAGCAGCAGTCCGGCGCCGACGAGCGTCGCGGTGATCCGGGACACGGTCGGCTTCGGAATGCCGGTCCATTCGGTCAGTTCGCGGTTACTGACGGGCGCGTCGGCGGCGGCGATACGGCGCAGAACGTCGAGTCCGCGCGCGAGAGCCATGACTTCGTCGCCATCCTTCTCTTTGATCTTTTCCCGGCTCGACGACCGGCCGCTCATCGTGGGCATTTGTTTTTGTGAAACATCGTTTCGAAGTCTGAGTGGAACATTCCAATCAGGCGACGCCTGAAGCTTGCAAGCGATGCAAGCACCGATGATAAGCCGTACGATCGATGTAGCTCTAATGCGGGTCTGTTTCGCCACAGACCTTCCGGGCATATGCCCGGACGCTGAAATTTTGCTTGACCTGGGCAGTGATCCCGGAAAAAATGGAACCCGATTTCGAAAGGGCTGGGCGACGTGCGCGACCGCTTACCGCTCCAACCTTCGAATACAGGCTCTCAGGTTCTAGCACGGCCCTCGGAATGGCTAGAACTTTTAAGGCGCCACGGAAACGTGGCGCCTTTTTTTTCGTCCGTCGTTTTTGTGAGTATGGCCCGAATATACGCGAAAACCGAATGCAGCGTTTATGGAACTAACGCAAAAGCGCGCCGCCCCAAAGCGAGTCAATGCAGTTCGGTGAACACGCGGCGCTGTTTGAGCAGCAGTTTGCCGCGCACGATCCAGTAGAGGCTCGCCGCGAGCAACGCGGACGCGACGCAAAGCACCAGAAGCGGCGACACGCGCTCCGGCGCGGGCTGGCTGGTCGCGACTAGAAGGGCGGCAAAGAACGCGCCGGCAGCCTGACAATAGGAGCGTTTGGCGAGCATGCGGCGCATGCGGTGTGTGGTGAAACGGGAGACGGGCGGGCGAGTGAACGGCTCAAACAGCATCAGCCCTGCGACGAGGGCGACGGCGAAATTCATGTAAATCATGGTGGGACTTCGGTAGGAGGGCGAGACTGCGGCGAATATAGACCGGCGCGAACGATGTCAGAACCAGAAGTGTCCTAAATGTAGAGGGAACATTCTATTGGCTGTGTTACTCCCTCGCCGCGTCGCAGTAGTTCGCTTGTGATGCAAGCTTTGCGGGTCGCCGCGCGCGGACAGCGTATGATGTCCGCCGTTTCGGAGTGCGCCCGACGCGCACGCAGCGAGCCACGCGTATCACGCATCACGCATGAAGCAGGAGGCTGGACCATGCAGACCCTATCGATGACCCCGATTGCCCGTATCGCGCTCGCCCTCACGGCGCTCGCCGTGCTCGCCGCGTGCGAAAAACACGACGCCACCGCCGGCCAGGCCGCGAGCGCCTTGAACAACCTCGCCAGCCAGACGACGCAGAAGTTCGATCAGGCGGCGAGCTACGTTGGCCAGAAGGTCGATGACGCGAAACAGTCGGCACAGCAGAACATCGATCGCGCCGGCTCCATGCCGGATCTGTCCGCGAGCGACGTCGCCGCGTCGGCGCGCGCCAATCTGCAGAGCGCGGCGCGCTTGACGAACGCCGCCATCGCGGATGCCGCTAGCGCGACCGGCGCGGGCTTGCAGACGGCTGGCCGCAAGCTGCAGAACTGGTCGGCGACAGACGTCGGCGCATCGGGCGCGCAGGCGTCGGGGTCGGATTCGGCGAGCGGATCCGCCGGCACGCGCACGGACATGGACAAGTAACGGCGCGTTTTCAGGAGCCGCGCGCTTAACATTCGGTTACGTCGATGTTGCGCGGCGCGCGCAGGCCAGCCGCTAAACTGGCGGTCTTTCGGAAATCGAGACCGTTATGCAACCACGCAAGCTCGCGGATCGCGGCGCGCTGGCGTTCGTCGCGATATCCCGGATCTCCGCTTTCGCGCTGCGGCGCGGCCTACAGCCGGCGGGCATCCCCGGAATCCGTGCGATATCGTTCCTGACGACGCTCATCTTCGCCGCGCTTTTTTCGCTGACGATTCCCGCCGCACAGGCCGCCCCGGCGCTCAATCTGCCTTCGCTTCAGGAACTGATCGCGCCGCCCGCGCCGGCAGCGGCGTCGCCGGATGCGGCGTCGAGCCCTTCCGCGCCCGGTCCCTCGGATGCCGACATGGTGCGCTCGCTCGACACCGTCATTTCCACGCTCGACAGCGACCGCCAGCGCAGCGCGCTCGTTTCGCAACTGAAGAAGCTGCGCGACGCGAAGCGCGCCGCCGAAGCCGCCGCAGCCGCGCCATCGAACGCAGCCGCCGCGCTGCCCGCATCCGCCGACGCCGTCACCGGCGCTAGCTCGTCGACGACCGCGACGAGCAGCCCAACGACGACCGCCACGACGAACGCGGCATCATCGGTGGTCGCGGCGATTGCGCAGAACGCCGGTTTGCTCGGCGCGATCGCGTCGGCGTTGACGAGCATCGAAGCGGACGTGAAGCGCGGCAAGACGCCGCTCGCCTATTGGGGCGGGCGCTTCAACGCGGCGGGCAACGAGTTGTTCACCATCGTCACGAGCCAGAGCCGCGAGCCGTTCGGCCGCACGCTCTTCAATTACTTCGCGATGCTCGCGGGCTGGGGCGCCTGTGCTTTCCTGCTCGTATCGCTGCAGCGGCGCGTGCACAGGCGCTACGGCATCGAAGCCGCGCTGCATTCGAATCCGACGACACGCGAACTGCTGCTTTTCACCCTGCGGCGCGTGGCGCCCTACGTCTTCGCGTTCGTCGCCGCGCTCACGTTCGCGCACATGATGCCGCAGTCGCTCGGCCGCACGCTCGCGATGGTCACCGCCTACGCGATCGTCGCGGGCGCGGTGTTCTCCGCGATCTGCCTCATCATGTTTTCGCTCTTCGGCTCGGCGCACCGGCGCGTCGCGGTGAACGTGCTGATCCTGCACGCGCGGCGGCTTTTGTTCGCCATCGGCACGTTCGGCGCGCTCGGCGATGCCGCCGCCAACTACGACGTCGCGCAGCAACTGGGCACCAATCTGTCCGCGCTCATTTCGACGTGCGCCAACATGGGCGCGGCCGGACTCACCGCGTACTTCGCGCTGGCGTTTCAGCGGCCCGTCGCCCATCTGATACGAAGCCGCACTTACGAGCAGCGCAACACGCGCAAGGCCGCGACCGAAACGTTCGAAGTCGTCGCGTCGTTGTGGCAATTGCCGCTCTTGCTGCTGGCGTCCGCTTCGGTGGTGGCGACGCTCGCGGGCATCGGCACGTCCGAGAACGTCCTGCAAATGGCGATCGCGACCGCCGGCTTGCTCGTCGTCGCGTTTTTCCTCTCGGCCATCGTCATCCGCATCACGCGGCCGAAGTCGCGCAAGCCGCGCCGGCAATCGGCGTACGTGCGGCGGCTCGTCAAGTTCGTCGGCACGATGATCGTGGTCGCCATATGGCTCGCGTTTCTCGAACTCTCGTCGCGCTTCTGGGGCTTTTCGCTCGCGGACATGGTCGAGCGCAGCGTGACGGCGCGCGGCATCGCGCACGCGGTCAGCATGATCGTGCTGACGTTCTTCGTCGTGTGGCTGGTGTGGATTCTGATCGACACGGGCATTCAGGAGGCGCTCAAGCCCGATTCGGCGCGGCGCAGCGGGCGCGGTCCGAGCATGCGCGCGCGCACGATGCTGCCGCTCTTGCGCAATGTCGTGTTCGTCATGCTCTTTCTGATCGCGGCGATCGTGACGGCGGCCAATCTCGGGCTGAACGTGACGCCATTGCTCGCCGGCGCGGGCGTCATCGGGCTCGCGGTCGGCTTCGGTGCGCAATCGCTGGTCGCGGATCTCATCACGGGGCTTTTCATCATCATCGAGGACACCATTTCGGTCGGCGATTCGATCGAAGTGGAGGGCGGCCACGCGGGCATCGTCGAGAGTCTGACGATACGCACCGTGCGTCTGCGCGACGGGCAGGGCGCGATCCACGCGATTCCGTTCTCGCAGATCAAGACGGTGAAGAATCTGTCGCGCGATTTCGCTTACGCGGTGTTCGAAGTGCGCGTGCCGTTCTCGGCGGATGTGGATAAGGTGACGGAGATGATCCGCGAAGTCGGCGCCGAGCTCATGGACGACGTGCGCTACAGGCGCGAAATGCTGGGCCCGGTCGAAGTCTGGGGACTGGACCGGTTCGATCCGAACTGGATGGTCGTCAAAGGGCAGATCAAGACGCGGCCGCTTTTGCAATGGAGCGTCGCCCGCGCGTTCAATCTGCGCATCAAGCGGAAGATGGACGACGCCGGCATGGAGATTCCCGTGCCGCAAATGCACGTGCAGATGTCGCGAAACGGCGGTGGCGATGGCGCGGGCGATGCGGCCCACGCGGCGAAGGCCAAGCGCATCTGGGTCGACGAAGAGCCGCCGCTTGCCGACGCCGAGCCCGGCCCGGCGGCGGTGGCCAGGGCCGTGGACGTATCGCACGAACCGCGGCCCGCGCCGCCCGCCACGGACCTTTCAGTGCCAATCCCGCCGCAGATCACGACGGCACCTGAGCCCGGCAAGAGTTGAGCGGGACTTGCCGCTCAGGCGGCGAGAAGATCGTTGACGTGCGTGGCGATAAGCTCGCCCGCCACGCCGTAGATATGAATCGACACGGCCCGCGTCGTGGCATCGGCGGGATTCGCGAGTTGGTGGATCGCGCCGCGTCCGGCATCCGCGTACGACACGGCGCCGGCTTCCTGCGGATGACGGCGCGTTTCGGCGGCGCAATGCGTGTTCGTATCCCAGCGATACAGCGTCTCTTCGAGCGCGCCGTCGATGACCGCATAGCCGCACCACGTCCGATGCGCATGCACGGGGCTCGACTGCCCCGGCTCCCAGACGAGCGCGGCGATCGCGTATCGGCCGAGCGGGTCGGCGGCGAGCAAGTGCCGCTGGTAAGTCTGCGGGCTGCCGGTGCGCTGATCGGCACGCAGCAGCGCCGGATCGGCGATCGCGCGGGCAAGCGCGGCATACACGCGCACGCCGAACGAAAGGCCGCCATCGGATTGCGCCGCATCGAGCGCGTCATCGATTTCGCGACAGAGGCGGTTGACGGCAGGGTTCCTGTCAGCGGGGCAATGCAGGCTGGGGCGGCGGCCCAGTTCCAGTTTCATGATGCGTGCGCGCGGTGATTTCGATGATGAATTTATACCGGCTTGCATCCAGAAACGGTTTCCATATAATTCCGCTCGGAGAAGCAAAAATAGAAAATTTTCCTATCGGGGGTGCAGTATGGGAATGGACCTCATCGACCGCAAGCTGTTGGAACTGTTGCAAGGCGACGTGACAATGCCTATCGCCGAACTGGCTTCGCGGGTCAATCTGTCACAGACGCCGTGCTGGAAGCGCGTGCAGCGGCTAAAGGAGACCGGCGTGATTCGCGCGCAGGTCGCACTGTGCGATCCGAAGAAGCTCGGCGTCGGCACGACGGTCTTCGTCGCGGTTCGCACGAATCAGCACACGCAAAGCTGGGCCGACGATTTCACGCGCGCCGTGCGCGATATCCCGGAGGTGGTCGAGGTCTACCGGATGAGCGGCGAGACGGATTACTTGCTGCGCGTGGTGGTGACGGACATCGACGATTACGATCGCGTCTACAAGCAGCTGATTCGCGCGGTGCCGCTCTACGACGTCAGTTCCAGCTTCGCGATGGAGCAGATCAAGTATTCGACGGCGCTGCCGGTGCGGCCCGCCGCCGACGCCTGAGCGCGTAGGGCGCGCAAGAAAAAGCCGCCCGGGGAGGGCGGCGCAACACGTCCGGTCACTAGGTATTCCGGTCTTGCCCCTTGCAGCCCTCGCCGGAATCGAACGCGCATGGAATCGCGTTGAGTATGGTCAATCGGGCGTGCTTCGTTCAAGCGGGCCGATGCAGCAGAGAATTTCGCGGGCGTCGCTCGCAGGGCGAAACGACGGAGCCGCCCCGCAATACAACTGAAAACCAGCGCGGGTACGATGCTGGCTTTATCTCGAAATCCGCAACGAGCCGCCACGCCCGCCATGACCGACGATCCTCGCCACGACCGCTCCCACTCCCCGCGCAAGAAGAATCCGACCTTGGGGATCACCGTGTTCATCGTGGTCGTCGTGCTGCTGGTGATCTTCACGCTGCTCTTCAACGCGATTCGCGACAAGCGCGAGTTCGATGAGCACAACGCGCCGCCGGCTGCCGCGAGCGATGCGCGTCCGGCATTGCCGGCCACCGGCGCGTCGCAGTAGCGCGTCGCGCTTCAAGCGGGCAGATGAATCTGCGCCGCGTCCTTACGAATGAGCGCCGACGCGGTGAGCATCTGCTTGCATTGATGCGCGAGCAGTTTCAGATCTTGAATCGCATCGGCGGGCAGGCTTTGCGCGCGTTCCGCTGCGGCGACCATCGCATCGAGATCGCGGCGCAGTGCCTTGATCGCATCGGGCGACGCCGCGCCGTCTTCCTCGGACACGACCGCCTGCGCTTCCGACAAGTTGTCCCGCACAATCCGAAACGCGCGCTGCACGGGCTCGAACGACTGGCCATCCGCATCGTTGAGCGACTGCAAGAGCGGCGCAGCCGCCGTGATCTGCGACGCGAGCACGTGACTTTGCACGAGCAGATCGTTCAGTTCGGCGACATATTTTTGCTGCGCCTTCGGCTCGAGCATCATGCGCTGGAACGCTTGCGCGAGATTGGCGAACGCCACGTGCACGTTCTTGCGCGCGAGGCGATAGCGGAAATCGCGGTCGAGCGCGGTCGCGACGACGGTCGCGGCGGCGGATGCGCCCTTGCTCGCGGTCGCTGCCGTGCTTTCGCCGATGCCTGCCGACGACAGCCGTTCGGCCGTCGCGCTCGCGGTCTTGATCGCGCTTGCCGCGACGGCTTCGACAGCGATCTGCGGCGCGGCGTCGGATAGCTCGGCGGCGGCATCGCCGGCGGCCGGGGCGGGTTGCATGGACGAGGCGAAAGCGGCGCGCGCCTGGCCGTCGGCGAAGGCGGCGCTCGGCACGCCTGACGTGCTCGACGCGGCAGTCGTGCGCGCCGCGCCCGCTGTTGCCTTCGCCTTCCAGCTCCAGCTTGCTTCCAGATAATTGCGCGTCGCGGCGAGCAGATCCTTGACGAGCTTGCCCATCAGCCGATATTCCCAGTACGGAAACAGATGGCTCGCCGCAATCGCAATCGCGCAGCCGACGACCGTGTCGATGGCCCGCTCGCCGATCAGCCGCAAGCTGCCGGGCGCGAGCAGATGGAACATCAGCAGCACATAGCTGGACGTGAACACGACGCTGCCCGCGTAATTGAAAAGCAAGAGGCTGTAACTCATCACCATCGACGCGAACATGGCGACGAGCAGGACGCGCGGGTCTTTCACGAGCAGGATCAACGCGATGGTGACCGCGCAGCCGATCGCCGTGCCGATGATCCGCTGCGTGTTGCGCTGCTTGGTCAGCGAATAGCCGGGCTTCAGGATGATGACGGTGGTCATCACGATCCAGTACGCGTTGGTGAGCGGCAGGAGCCTGCCGAGCCAGAAGCCGACGCCGACCGCGATGGTCACGCGCAGCGCATGGCGAAAGCTCGGCGACGCCATCGTCAGATTCGAGAAAATCTGCCTGAACGGCACGCGCCGGCTCGAGATGAAACGCGAGAGCGCGTGGTCGATCTGCAATTCCGTTTCGGTCGGGCTTTCGTCGCGCGTGCGGCGGCGCATCTTGTCGATGAGACGCGTCGCGCTCCAGAGCCGCCGGAACACCGCCGCCGCTGCGGCATACGCCTCGGGATTTTTCTCCGGCAGCGCGTGCTTGCGCATCAACTCCAGTTCATATTCGATTGCGCGTAGTTCCGCCTTCGTGCTGATCTGCTTCGGCGCGGGGCGATTTTGCAGCACCGCGAGCCCGATCTCCTGCAGGTCTTCGCCCGCCTTGCGCATGAGGTCGCGATAGAACACGAGCACGTCCGAACCCGCGAAGGTCTTGCGCACGAGCGGATAGTCCGTATGCGCGCCGACAAAGAACTCGTGCAGATCCACGACGTTGATGAAGAGATTGAAAAGCCGCGCGCGACGGGCATCGAGCTTGCCGCTTTTCACCTTCGGCAGATTGCGCAGCACGATTTCCCGCGCGCCTTCCTGCTGCTCGACCGCCGCAATCTGCTTTTCGATCAGCTTTCGGTAGCACTCGTCGAGATCGGCGTCGCTGTCGTAGAACTCGGCGCGCGCCTGAAGATACTCCGCGCAACTGAACATGCTCTGCGCGAGCGCCTGCTGCTCGATGCGATAGACGAGCAGGTGCGAGACGAGCGTTGCCCAGTACGTGTACCAGAGCCCGCCCAGCAGAATCCACGACGCGTTGATGAGCGCCTGCATCGGCGTGAAGTGCTCTTCCAGCGTCACGATCATCATGAAGAGCGTGGCGAAGCTGATCTGCGGCCAGCGGTTGCCGTAGACCACGATCAGCGAGAGCACGAACGTGAGCGGCACCACGGTCAGCCAAAGCGTGAGCGGATGGGCCGTCGCGATGCCGGTGGCGAGCGCCGAGATGAAGCCGATGAACGTGCACGCCAGCATCTCGTTGTGCTTGTGCTTGAGCGGCCCCGGCATATCCACGACGCATGCGCCGAGCGCGCCCGTCGCGATGGTGAAGCCTAGTTCGCGGTTATGAAACACCGTGAGCATGAGCACCGCGGGCAGCGAGATGCCGAGCGCGCAGCGCAAGCCGCCAAAGAAGTACTGGCTGTAAATGAACTTCCTGATTTCGAACGAATAACGCATCGACTTCCTGTCTGGACGCTCGGGGGCGGGCAAGGGCGTTGTCGAGTCTAACCCAACTCACCGAGCCTTCGGACCTTGGCTGAATGGCCGAGTTCTCGGCACGCACGACCCTTTGCTATGCTGGCGCTTGATTTGACAAAGCTTTGCTTTTTGCGGCTTTGAAAGCGCATTCCGACCGCCTTCCATGCTCGAACTCTTCTACTCGAATCGCCACGAAACGCTCGCCGCCGCGCTCTTCGAAGACCTCGACGCCTTCGCCATGCGCGAGAGCGATCCGTTCGCGAGCGAGGCCGTGATCGTGCCGAGCGCAGCCGTGCGCCGCCGGCTGGAACTCGACATGGCTGAGCGTTTCGGCATCTGCGCGAACGTGCAGTTCTGCTATCTCGCGCAGTGGCTCTGGGCGCAAATCGGCCGCGTGCTGCCGGTGCCCGCGCATTCGCCGTTCGCGCCGGACCGGCTTGCGTGGCGTTGCTATCGCCTGTTCGACGAACCCGCGTTCCGGCAAGCGCCGCGCCTGTCGACGTATCTGAACGCCGCCGACGATTCCATGCGCTACGAACTCGCGCGCCGCATCGCGACGGTGTTCGATCACTATCTGACTTATCGGCCGGAATGGCTCACGCACTGGCAGGCGGGCGGCTCGATCCTCGCGGGCGGCGGCGCGCACACCGAGGCGCGCGGGCCGCATCTGGTTGGCGCGAGCGACATCCAGCGCCAGGACGAAAACTGGCAGGCGGCGTTGTGGCGCGCGTTGCTGGAAGACCTCGCATCGCCCGATGAAGAGCATGACGCAAAGCACGACCCCACGCCGCCCGCCTACCGCTTTCTGGCGGAAGCGCCGCGCTTCGATCTCGATACCGCGATGCGCGCCGAGTGGCCGCGCCGCATCAGCGTGTTCGCGCTGCCGACGATGCCGCCGCTGCACATCGCGCTGCTGCGCGAGCTGTCGCGCTGGATCGACGTGCGCATCTACGCGCTCAATCCGTGCCGCGAATTCTGGTTCGACATCGTGAGCGAGGCGCGCGTCGAGCAGTTGCAATTGAAGGGCGAGGCGGATTTTCAGGAAGTAGGCCATCCGCTGCTGGCCGAATGGGGCCGGCAGACGCAGGCGCAGCTTCATATGCTCAACGAACTCACCGAAAGCGCGGCGTCCAGCGAGCGCGAACTGTTCGAGGAGAACCCCGCGCCCACGTGGCTCGCACGCGTGCAGAACGGCATCCTCTCGCTCGACGAAGACAACGCCTCGCCTCGGCCGGAAGAGATCGTCGATACCGGCGTCGAAGTGCACGTCTGCCATAGCCTCTCGCGGCAACTCGAAGTGCTGCACGACCGCCTGCTCGACTGGTTCGACTCGATAGAAGGGCTCGAGCCGTCCGATGTGCTCGTCGCGTTTCCGGATCTCGCGGTGGCCGGCCCGCTCATCGACGGCATCTTCGGCACCGCGCCGGCGGGCGCCAGCAACGAGCGGCGGCGGATTCCGTATCGCATCACGGGCTTGCCGCCGTCGCAGGCGAATCCCGTCGCGCGCGCGATGCTCGACTGGCTCGCGCTCGCCGAGCGCGGCGTCGGCGCGCCGGAGCTGATCGAATGGCTGCGTGTCGATGCCATCGCCACGCGCTACGGCATCGACGCGGCATCGCTCGAAACGGCGCAGGAATGGCTCTCGCAAGCGGGCGCGCGACGCGGGCTGCGGCCCGGCGAGGTGTCGAGCGAACACGTGCCCGCCGCGCGCCACACGTTCGCGGACGCGCTCACGCGGCTCTATCTCGGCTACGCGCTGCCCGGCGGCGGCGCGCCGGTCGCGGACTGGTTGCCGGTGGAAGGCCCGCAAGGCTCCGAAGCGGAGTTGCTCGGGCGCCTCACGCGCTTCATCGACGACATCGACGCCTTCGCGAAAGCGATCGAAACGCCGCGCGACGCGCGTGCATGGGGCGATTTGCTGCTCGACGCGCTTGCGCGCTTCTTCGATGCCGGCGTCGCGTTCAACGACACGATCGGCGACGTGCGTCACGCCATCGACGCGCTGATCGTCGCCATCGGCGAAGGTGCGCGCGACATGGAAGTGCCTGCTGCCGTGATCCGCACCGCGCTCACCGATACGCTCGACGATCCGGCGCGCGGCGGCGTGCCGTGGGGCGGCGTCACGTTCTCGTCGCTCACGAGCCTGCGCGGCTTGCCGTATCGCGTCGTGTGCCTGCTCGGCATGGACGACGGCATGCTGCCGAGCCTCACGCGCGCCGACGAATTCGACCTGATGGCGAGCTTCGGCAAGCTCGGCGACCGCCAGCGGCGCGACGACGAGCGCAATCTCTTTCTCGACTTGATGCTCGCCGCGCGCGACCGGCTGATGATCGCGTACACGGGCCGCAGCATTCGCGACAATGCCGTGCTGCCGCCCGCCGCGCTGATCGACGAACTGCTCGATTATCTGGCGCAGGCGGTTGCCGGCAAGCATGCCGCGCCCGACGCGCTGCGCGCGGCGCGCGCGTTGTTCGTCCACGAGCATCCGCTTCAGCCGTTCGCGCCCGAGTACTTCGAGCCGGGCGGCCGGCTCTTCACGTACGAGCCCGAGCGGGCGGAACTCGCGCGCGCGCTCGCGGCGGGACGCACGCAGGGCAGCCCGCCGTTTTTCGCCGCGCCGCTGCCGGCGGAAGACGACGAAGACATCGTCGCGTTCGACGACTTCGTGCGCTTCTGGCGGCACCCGGCGCGCGCGCTGCTGCGCGATCGCCTGGGCATTGCGCTCGTCGATGCCGACGCCGAACTCGACATCACCGAGCCGTTCGAGCTCGGCTTCGCGGGCCGCGATGCGCTCGCGGCGCGCGTGCTGCCGTCGTTGCTGGACGCGGCGGACGATACCGCCGCGCGGGCCCGCGAACGCGCCCGCCACGTCGCGCGCACGAGCCCCGAGATGCCCGGCGGCGCGACCGGCGCGGTCTGGCAGGCGCGCGAGATGCACGCGCTCGCGCATCTGGCGGACCGCGTTCGCGTGTCGGTCGCGGAAGGCGTGACGCGGCTGCCGTTCGTGCTCGACATCGCGCCGCGCTGGCCCGACACCGCAGGCGTGCCACTCTTCGCAAAGTATGACGATGCGCTCATCGACGAGCGGCCGTTCACGCTCGCCGGCACGCTGAATCGCCTGACGCCGCAAGGGCAGGTGATCTACCGCTACGATCAGCCGCGCGCCCGCGATTACCTGTCGGCGTGGCTCGCGCACCTCGTCTACTGCGCGGCGCTGCCGGAGGGTCCGCGCCGCACGGTGTGGCACGGGCGCGGCGCGCAGTCGGCCGATTTCGAACTCGCGCCCGTCGCCGATCCGCTCGCGCATCTCGGCACGCTCGCGGCGCTGTATCGCGCGGGACGGCGCATGCCGCTGCGCTTCTTTCCGAAGAGCGCATGGCTCAAGCTGACGGAAGGCGATGCCAAGGCGCAGGCCGCGTGGGAGTCGGAACGCACGCGCGCCGAAGCCGACGATCCGGCGTATCGCATCGCGTTTCGCGGTGAGCCGCTCACGCTCGACGAACGCTTTGCGACGCTCGCGCGCATCGTGTTCGAACCGCTTCGGCAGCATCTGCGGGGCGGCGCATGACCACCCTTACTCACGCCGTGAACAACGAAACCGTGCAGGAACTCGACGTCTTCGACTGTCCGCTCGATGGCGTCAACCAGATCGAGGCGTCCGCCGGGACGGGCAAGACCTGGAACATCTGCGCGCTGTACGTGCGCCTGCTGCTGGAAAAGCAGTTGAGCGTCGAGCGCATTCTCGTCGTCACGTTCACGAAGGCCGCGACCGCCGAACTGCACGAGCGCATCCGAACGCGGCTCGCGGGCGTCGCGCATGCCATCGAAAACGGCGATGCGGCGGGCGATCTATTCATCGAGCGGCTCTTCGAAACGACGCTCGACCAGTTGGACCCGGAGGAGGCGCTGCAACGCATCCGCATCGCGCTGCATAGCTTCGATCAGGCCGCGATTCACACGATTCACGCCTTCTGCCAGCGCGCGCTGCAGGAAGCGCCGTTCGCCGCCGCGATGCCGTTCGCGTTCGACATGGAAGCCGACGACAGCACGCTGCGCTTCGAGCTTGCCGCCGATTTCTGGCGCGAGCGCGTGGAGCCGGCGGCGGCGCGTGTGCCTTCGTTCGCGGCGTGGCTCGTCGCGAAGGGCGCGGGGCCGGCATCGCTCGATGCGCAGCTTGCGCGCCGCCTGAAAAAGCCGCTCGCAACGCTGCGCTGGGGCGATTCGGCCGAGGCGCTGGCCGCGGAAGCCGCCGACGCAAAGGCGCTCTTCGACGAAGCCTGCGCGCTATGGCACGCCGAGCGCGACGCGATCGCGAAGCTGCTCTTCGACGCCGAAGCGATGCTCAAGCAAACGTCGCACAAGCGATCGATGATCGAAGCGGCCATCGACGCCTGGGCCGACTATTTCGCCGATGCGGACTGTCACGCGCCGCCGCCGAAAGACGCGCTGAAGATCACCGCGTCGGCGCTCGCGAAGGGCACGAAGGTCAAGCACACGCCGCCCGCGCATCCGTTCTTCGAGCACGCGGAGACGCTCGCCGCGGCGGCGGCGGCGGCCGAAGCCTCGCAGCGCGCGCTGTGGCTCGATATCGTGCGCGAATGGCTGGCGTACGCGCCGGCCGAGCTGTCGGCGAGAAAGCGCGCACGCCGCGTCGTCTCTTTCGACGACCTGCTCTCGAACCTGCATCACGCGCTCGTCAAACATGCGTGGCTCGGGCAGGCGCTGCGCGAGCGTTATCCGGCGGCGCTCATCGACGAGTTTCAGGACACGGACCCGTTGCAGTACGCCATTTTCAATCGGGTGTTCGCGCCGCACGGGCCGCTTTTTCTCGTGGGCGACCCGAAGCAGGCCATCTACAGCTTTCGCGCCGCCGATTTGCACACGTATCTCGCGGCGCGCGCGGGCGCGAGCGCGCGCTACACGCTCGCGGTTAATCAGCGGTCGACGGCGCGCATCATCGAGGCGTGCAACCGCGTGTTCGGCGCGAATCCGTCGGCGTTCATCCTGGAAGGGCTCGACTATCAGCCGGTGCGCGCGGGCACGCGTTCGCGTGGGCCGTTCGTCGATGCCACGCCCGCCGCCGCGTATTCCGACACCGCGGATTTTTGCGTGTGGATGCTGCCGCACGGTGAGTCGGCGCTCTCGAAGGCCAACGCGCAGCGCGATGCAGCGCAGGCGTGCGCCGCCGAAATCGCGCGGCTCTTGCGCGGCGCGCAACGCGGCGACGTGCGCATCGGCGACGCGCCGCTTCGCGCCGGCGATATCGCCGTGCTCGTGCAGACGCATCGGCAGGGCAGCATGGTGAAGCGCGTGCTGGCCGCGTGGGGCGTCGGCAGCGTGGAGCTGGCGCAGGCGTCCGTGTTCGGCTCGCTCGACGCCGAGCAGATCGAGCGCGTGCTCGCCGCCATCGACACGCCGGGCGACTTGCGACGGCTGCGCGCCGCGCTCGCCACCGACTGGTTCGGTCTCGATGCCGGCGCGCTCTGGCGTCTCGAACATGCAGTTTCCGCAGCGGATGCCAATGACGGCCCGAACGACTCGACGAGCTGGGTCGAGCGTTTCTCGCGCTATCGCACGATCTGGCACGAGCGCGGTTTCGCGGTGATGTGGCGCACGCTGACGCGCGAACTGTCGATCGCCGCGCGCCTCGTCACGCGGCCCGACGGCGAGCGCAGGCTCACGAACATCAACCATCTCGCCGAACTGTTGCAGGCGCGCTCGGCCGAGCAGCCCGGCATCGCGCCGACGCTGCGCTGGCTCGCCGCGCAGCGCGCGCAGCAGGGCGGCGGCGAGGACGCGCAACTGCGGCTGGAATCGGACCGCAATCTCGTGCAGATCGTGACGGTCCACAAGTCGAAAGGGCTGGAGTACGCGGTCGTGTTCTGCCCGTTTCTCAACGACGGCGCATCGCGCGACGCGGCGAAATCCGGCTTGCCGGACGCGAAGGAGTATCACGACGAAGCGGGCGAAGCGGTGCTGCACTATGGCATCGACGAGGACGAATCGAAGGAGGTAAGCGCCGCCATCGCCCGCGAGCAGGCGGCGGAACGCGCGCGGCTCGTCTACGTGGCGCTGACGCGGGCGGTGTATCGCTGCTACGTGGTCGCGGGCGTGTATATCTCGAACGTCTCGAACAAGTCGACGAAGGAGTCGCGGCGAAGCGTGCTCAACTGGCTCGTCGCGGGCGCGGGGCAGGACTTCGACGCGTTCTGCGACGAGCCGCCCGACGAAGCGGGCATCGTCGCGGCGTGGCACGCGCTGGAGGCGCAGGCCGATGGCGCAATCGGCGTGTCGCCGCTGCCCGTCATCGGCACGCGCGAGCCGCTCGACGCCGATGCCGCCGGCACGCACGAGATGACGGCGCGCACCAACCAGCGTCTGTTGCGGGACCGCTGGCGCATGGCGAGCTTCAGCTCGCTGATCGCGGCGGGCGCGCGCGACGAGGCGAACCAGCCGCAGCCGGTCGAAGCGCGTCCGGATCACGACGAACTCGCGGATCTGAACGTGCCGATTGCGCCGGTTCTTCAGGATGCACCGCCGCGCGACGAAACCGTGCTCGCCGACGATGACATCCTCGCGTTCCCGCGCGGCGCGGCGGCGGGCGAATGTCTGCATCGCATGTACGAACTCGCCGATTTCACGCAGCCCGCGACGTGGGCCGACGCCATCGACCGCGCGCTGCGCGAACATCCGATGCCCGCGCCCGAACCGCTCGGCAAGCGCCTGCGTCCGATGATGCAGCGCCTTATCGCCGATACGCTTTCGACCGAGATCGCGCCGGGCCTGAGGCTCTCGCAGATTCCGCCGACGCGGCGCATGAACGAACTCGAGTTTCTGTTTCCCGCGCCGACGCTGGATTTCACGGCGCTGCGGCGCTTGCTGGCCGCGCACGGCTATCCCGACGTCGCGCTGGAAGCGGGCGCGTTGCGGGGCTTCATCAAGGGGTTCATCGACATGATCGTGGAGCACGAGGGGCGCTACTGGATCATCGACTGGAAGTCGAATCATCTCGGCGAGCGCGCCGCGGACTACAGTGCCGCGCCGCTTGCCGACGCGATGGCGCATCACGCGTATCACCTTCAGGCGCTCGTGTATGTCGTCGCGCTGCACCGGTATCTGCGCGCACGGCTCGCCGCTTACGACTACGAGAACCACGTCGGCGGCTATCTGTATCTCTTCGTGCGCGGCGTGCGCCCGGACTGGCGCGACGGCGACGCGCCGAGCGGCGTGCATCGGGGACGCCCGCCGCTCGCACTCGTCGAGGCGCTCGACCGGCTGATGTTCGGAGGCGCGGCATGAGCACGATCGACGTGACTGTGACGGCATCGACGGCATCGACGGCATCGCGTGTCGCGGATGAAAGCGCGGCGCTCGCCGAGGGCTTCGCGCGGCGCATGGGCGAACTGTCGCGGCGTTCGGGCGCGAGCGCCGATGCGGTCGAGTGGGCCGAACGCGCGGCGCACGCGATCAGCCGTGCGACGGCGCTCGGGCACGTGTGCATGCCGCTCGCCGCGCTCGCGCGCCGCCACGGCGAGCGTCCGCGCGAAGTACGGGATGCGCTGCTCGCGAGCGGCGTTGCTTGTCTCGCGCGCACGCAGCCGGCCATGCAGGCGGCGGATTTGCTGCCGCTTGTCATCGATGAAGACGGCCGGCTGTATCTCGCCCGTTATTTCGACTACGAACGACGGCTCGCGGCCGCGCTGGTCGAGCGGGCGCGCGCGGCGAGCGTTCCCGTGTCCGGGCAAGAGTTGTCGGCGCACGCCGGGCGCATCGCACGTTATTTCGGATCGGGCGCGGACGACGAGATCGACTGGCAGCGCGTCGCCGCGCTCGTCGCGCTGGCGGGAAGGCTGACCATCGTGAGCGGCGGCCCCGGCACGGGCAAGACGACGACCGTGGTCGGCGTGCTCGCCTGTCTGCTCGATGCCGATCCGCACCTGCGCATCGCGCTCGCCGCGCCTACCGGCAAGGCCGCGCAGCGCATGCAGGAGGCGCTGATCGAGCGCGCGGACACGTTGCCGCCCGAACTCGCGCAACGCTTGCCGCGCACGTCGTTCACGTTGCAGCGCCTGTTGGGCGTGCTGCCGGACGGCGGCTTTCGGCATCACCGGGACAATCCGCTTCCGTATGACGTGATCGTCGTCGATGAGGCGTCGATGATCGATGTCGCGCTCGCGGCGCATCTGCTGGAAGCGGTCGCGCCGTCGAGCCGGCTCGTGATGCTCGGCGACAAGGACCAGCTTTCGGCGGTCGAAGCGGGCGCGGTGTTCGCGGAACTGAGCGCACGGCCGTCGTTCAGCGAGGCGGGCGCGCGGCGGATCGCCGAGGCGCTGGGTGTGGATGAGGCGCGGTTGCGGGCGGTGTTGCCGCTGGGCGCGTCCGTGGCGTCGCTGTCCGACGACGATTTCGACGGCGACACCATCGCGGCGGCGCCTGCCTCGACGCAAAGCGGAGGCGACGGCGATCTATTCACGCCCGAAGACGCCCGACGTAACGAGCGCGCGGACCGCGCTGCGCAGGGTTCGGGCGGCGCGTTGTTGCGCACGGAGGCGGCGTCGCGCACACAAGTCGTTTTCGACGACGAAGGCTACGCAGATCTCTTCGCGACCATCGACTCGGAGCCGCACTCGGAAGACGAGCGCCGCGGTGGCGGTTGGCTTGATGAGGAAAACGAGCGCGACGGGAAGGGCGGGTGGAGCGGACCGAGCGGGCAAAGCGGACAAAGCGGACAAAGCGGACTGAGCGGGCAGAGCGAACAGAGCGAACAGAGCGAACAGAGCGAACAGAGCGAACAGAGCGAACAGAGCGAACAGAGCGGGCAGAGCGGGCAGAGCGGGCAGAGCGGGCAGAGCGGGCAGAGCGGGCAGAGCGGGCCGGGCGGGCGGAACGGGCAAAGCGGGTTGAACCAACCGAAACAACCGAACGAGCCCAGCCAGCAGAACCAGCCGAGCGAGCAGAACGAACAAAACGAACTGAACCGGCACAACGTGCCGAAGCACCACGAGCACAACAAGCCCCACGCCCCCCTCACCGACTGCGTCGTCTGGCTCGCGCGCAACTATCGCTTCGGGCTGGATTCGGCGATCGGCCGCTTGTCGATCGCAATCCGCGACGGCGATGCACAGGCCGCACTCGACGCGCTCGACATCAGGCATTCGCCCGCCACCGACGCCGCCGCGGACTCGCCGGACGCCCGCGCCGCCGTGCTCTTCGACGACGCCCACGCCGCGCTGTCCGAACGCACGCTTGCGCATCTGGCGAAAGGATTCGCGCCGTACGCCGACGCGCTCTCGACCGTGCTCGAAGCGCGGCGCGCGGCGTCAGGCAGCGCGCAAGACGACGAAGCACGGCTCTTCGACGCGCTGAACCGCTTTCGCGTGCTCTGCGCGACGCGCAAGGGTCCGCGCGGCGTCGATGAATTGAACGCGCGGATCGCGGCGAACGTGCGTGAGCATGCGGGCATCGCGCTTGCGCTCGGCGCACAATGGTTCGCCGGACGGCCGGTGATCGTCACGCGCAATGACTACGCGCTCGGGCTTTTCAACGGCGACATCGGCATTGCGCTGCCGGGCGCGGACGGCGCGCTGCGCGTCGCGTTCCGCATGGCCGACGGGTCCCTGCGCTACGTTTCGCCCGCTGCGCTGCCGCCGCACGATACCGCGTTTGCGCTCACGGTCCACAAGTCGCAGGGTTCGGAGTTCGAGCAGGCGGCGCTCGTGTTGCCGGGCAGCTTCGTGCGCGTGCTGTCGCGCGAACTGGTGTACACGGCGATCACGCGGGCGAAGCGCCGGATCGAAGTGATCGGATCGGCCGAGATCTTCGCGCAGGCGGTCAGCGCGCCCACGCGCCGCGACTCCGGCCTCGCGGCGAGAATGTCGCGGTTGATGAGCGTGAGCGGCGGGTTTAGATGACGCTCGAGTATTCGAAGGAGTTCTTCTCATGAGCGATAGTCTCGCGGTTGCGCCGGGCGAGGTCGAGCTGACCGCCGTGCGCGCGCAGGGCGCGGGCGGCCAGAACGTCAACAAGGTGTCGAGCGCCATTCACCTGCGCTTCGACATTCGCGCGTCGTCGCTGCCCGAGCACATCAAGACGCGTCTGCTCGCGCTCACCGACAGCCGCGTGACGCGCGATGGTGTCATCGTCATCAAGGCGCAGGAGCATCGCACGCAGGACATGAATCGCGCGGCGGCGCTGGCGCGTCTCGACGAACTCATTCGCAGCGTGAGCGTCACCCGGCGCAAACGCGTCGCGACGAAGCCGACGCGCGCATCGCAGGTTCGGCGAGTGGAAGGCAAAGTGAAACGCGGCGCGGTGAAGGCGGGGCGCGGACGCGTGCGCGACGAATAGAGCGAGCGAAGCGAGCGCAACGACCCGATCGAGCAGAACAGCCTACCGCGCCAGCGACTTCCGCCCGACAAACGGCACGCGCTTGAGGACACCCGTCGCCAGCGCCGTTCCCGCGAGCACGACCGCGCAGCCTTCCATCATCGCGAGCGACACGTGTTCGCCCAGAAACAGCGCGCCCCACAGAATGCCGAAGAGCGGAATGACGAAAGTGACCGTCATCGCGCGAGCCGGGCCCGCCGATGCCACGAGCCCAAAGTACAGAAAATACGCGATGCCCGTGCAGCACACGCCGAGCGCGATCACCGCTTCCCAGGCATGCAACGAAATCGGCGTCGCGGGCCACGTCATCGCGGCGATCGGCGCGAGCGCGATGGTCGCGCCGATCATGCTGCCGGCCGCGTTCGTGGTCGCGTCGACATCCATCAGATATTGCTTCGCGAAGTTGCCCGCCACGCCGTAGAGCGCCGATGCCGCCAGCGCCGCCGCCGCAGCCAGCAGCCCGCGCAGCGGCAGCGCCGACGCGCCTCCGTCCTGCGCGCCCTGCGTCGCGATCTGGTTCCACACGAGCAGCAGCACGCCCGCGAAGCCGATCGCCATGCCGATCGTGCGCATCGTCGTCAGCCGGTCCTTGAGCCACACGTAGGCGACGAGCGCGCCCCAGAGCGGCGTCGTCGCGTTGATGACGGACGTCGCGCCCGCCGACAGCGTCAGTTCGGCGAACGCGAAGAGGCAGAAGGGCGCCGCTGAATTAAGAATGCCGACGACGAAGAGCGGCACCGCGCGCCTGCGCATCGTCGAGAGCGTGTCGGTCCACGGGCGGCGCGCGAGCAGCATCGCGACGAGAAACAGCGCGCCGATGCCCACGCGCACGGCCATGAGCGGCGCGACGCCGAATTCGGCGACACCCACGCGGATGAACAGGAACGACGCGCCCCACATGGCGGCCAGGACGACTAATTGAAACAAATTGACGATGGACATGACGATTGCGGACTTCAGCCTGCTTGTGAAAGTCCGCGCATGTTACACCGCGCCGCGCGCCATGCAGCCTTCGCCGAATGAGACGGCAAGAAGCAGAAAGCACGCCCCGCGTCCGGCGCGGGGCGCGAGGTCCGTCAATGCGGCGGAATCATCCAGGTGAGCACGTTCTGCTGCAGCCAGACGAGCACGCCGAGAATGACGGTGAGCAGGATCGAATGCTTGAAGGTGCGCGCGAAGACGAGCCCTTCCTTGCCCTTGAGATCGGTTGTCGCGACGCCCGTCGAGATGTTCTGCGGCGAGATCATCTTGCCCATCACGCCGCCGGACGAGTTGGTCCCCGCCATCAGCACGGGATTGAGATTGAGCTGGTGCGCCGCGACCACTTGCAGGTTGCCGAATAGCGCATTGCCCGACGTATCGCTGCCCGAGAGAAACACCGCGACCCAGCCGAGAAACGCGGACACGAGCGGGAACAGCGGTCCCACCGACGCCACGCCGAGCCCCAGCGTGTAGTTCATGCCCGAGTAATTCATCAGATAGGCGAGGCCGACGATAGTCGCCACCGTCAGAATCGCGATGCGCGTCTGCACCCACGTATCGACGATGGCCGCGCCGAATTCACGCGCCGGCAGCTTGACGAGCGCGGCCGTGATGATCGCCGCGACGAGAATGGCCGTGCCCGTCGCGAGCGGCTGGAAGTCCCAGATCGCGCCGTACGGCTGGTTGTACAGCGTGATGTAGACGGCCTTGTCGAGCCCCGGCCACGCGACCTTGACATCGCCGATCAGGAAGATTTTCGCGATCGTCCACACGATCACGACGACCGAGACGACGATCCACGGCAGCCAGCCTTGCCCGCCCGAAACCGCGGCGCGCGTTCCGCTCACGCGGTCGACGTTCACCGCGAAGCGTTCGTCGGGCGCGGGTTTCCAGACACGCAGAAACGCGATGGTCAGAATCAGCGAGATCAGCGACGAGAGCACGTCCGTCAGCGCATAGCTGATGAAGTTCGACGTGACGAACTGCGTCAGCGCAAACGCGCCGCCGGAGACGAGCAGCACCGGCCACACGCGCAGCATGTTGCGAAAGCCCGCGTACACCGCGATCACGTAGAACGGCAGACAGAACGCGAAAAGCGGCAACTGGCGGCCGACCATCTTCGCGAGCGCGTCGGTCGGCAGGTGCGTGACCGCGCCGAGCACGGTGATCGGCACGCCCAGCGCGCCGAAGGCCACCGGCGCCGTGTTGAAGATCAGCGTGAAGGTGAGGGCTTCGAGCGTCGGGAAGCCGAGCAGGATCAGGAGCGAACTCGTGATGGCGATCGGCGTGCCGAACCCGGAGATGCCTTCCAGCAGCGCGCCGAACGAAAAGCCGATGACGACGAGCACGATGCGCCGGTCGTTCGGCAGGTTATCAACCATCCACAGGCGAAAGGCTTCGAATCGCCCGGATCGTTGCGCGACGTTATAGAGCAGGATCGCCGCGAACACGATCCACATCACCGGCCAGAGCGCGAAGACCGCGCCCGCCGCGACCGAATTCAGCGCGAGCCCGACGGGGAAGTGCCAGCCCGCGATCGCGATGACGAGCCCGGCGATCAGTCCGGCGAGCGACGCCTGCCACGCGGGGCGACGCGCCCAGCCGAGCAGCACCAGCACGATGATGATCGGCAGCGCCGCGACGATGAACGACAGCGCCAGCGAATTGGCGATCGGGGTGAGTAGCTGATGGAACATCGAGTCTCCTTTTTCTCTTGTTGGCGAAGCGGCGGCCGCCGCCGCCATGCGTGCAGAGTTCGATGTTCAGTCGCCGGCGCAGACGACGCGCGCCGTCTTAAGCGCCGGCGTAACACGCCCACTAAGAATATGTGACAGGCAAACCGCGTCAAGCGGTGAAAGCCCGCGTACGCGGGCGTTTTTCGCGAGCCGTCAGCCGTGGATCATCATCCTTCGACGGCTGCGGCGGTTGCCGCCGTTGCGCCGCTGTCGCGGTTCGTGGGCGGACTCTGACGGAACACCCAAACGGTGAGCAGCGCGATAGAGGCGAGCATCCACAGCAAGAAAAACACAAAGGCCATCATGTCCTGTTCCCCGAGAACTGAAGTGAGCGACGGCTTGCGCGCCATCGCATCGCGGCAAATAGGGACAGTGGATAGCTAGAACCGTGCCAATCGTCTGGCGAAATCCGCCAAAGCCTTGTCGGAAAACGAAAGTGGCATAGCGCACCGGAGCGCCAATATCGTCCGCTGAGCGCGCGGCATCGAAAAATGTTTCAGGAACGTTACGGCATGCCGAATGAGGCGCGGTATCGCGCCGATTCTTGTAACGGAAACGAACACGCGCGGGGCATTCTGCGGACTTAGTGGCGTCCGCCCCCGTGACCGCCGCCGTATCCGTGGCCGCCATATCCGCCTTGCCACGTACCGCCGCCGTGCCAGCCTCCGCCGCCGTGCCAGCCACCGCCGTGGTGCCAGCCGTATCCGTGACCCCAGCAGCATCCGCCGCCGCCCCAGTAGCCGAAGCCGACGGCGATGCTCGGATAGCCGTACCCGTAGTACGCCGGGTACGGATACGCATAGGGATACGGATACCCGTACGCCGGATACGCGCCGTAATAGTCGGCGTAAGGCCACACGGCCGAGTACGGCACCTGTTCAGTCGAGTAGATCGTGCCGGTCCCCGGCACCGCCGACGCGCCCGATGCGCCCTGCGCCGGCAACGCGAACTCGCGCTGCGCGTACACGGCGCTGACGGTCGGGTAGGAGCCAGCCGGATAGTCGGGATAGGGGTAATAACACCCGCTGACGAGCAATCCCGCAGCGAGCGCGCCGAGGGCGCTCCGTACAGGGCTGAGGCGTGCGCAGATCATGATGCTGCTCCTTGGCGTGGCCTTCTGAACGCTTCGGGTTCAGTGGTCTCGCAGAACCGGGACGGGTCCGTTAAAAGGAGCTTAGTCGATCGATGCATGGCGCGTTGCGCGCGCCCTGTGAGGGACGATGGCCGGAATCGCTTCCTGTAACAGACATGAAACACCGCGCGGCGCGGCGCCACGCGCCGCACGCCCACGCGCTACCGCTTACTTGCCGACCTGATTGCCGATCACCCCGCCGACGGCCGCGCCGCCCAAGGTCGAAAGCGCGCTGCCGCCGATCACGGCCCCGCCCGCTGCGCCGACGCCCGCGCCGATCGCGGTGTCGCGCTGACGCGTCGACATGCTGTCGCAGCCGGTCAGGCCGGCGAAAAAAGCTACGAGCATTGCTGCGGCGCCGATTTGTTTAATGTTTTTCATGTCGACTCTCCAGTGTTGATGGAATGAATCGGCTGCGGCGCGACTTTCCGGACGAAATGCATGGTCCGGCGCGCGTGCCGCGTTTTTTCGCCGGTTCGTTCGATACGCAGCAGGAAAGATGCCCGAATCGTCTGAATCGACGTGAGCGCCGT
This sequence comes from Burkholderia sp. 8Y, assembly GCF_902506145.1. GTDB lineage: Bacteria > Pseudomonadota > Gammaproteobacteria > Burkholderiales > Burkholderiaceae > Caballeronia. The sequence continues at coordinate 825,727 of NZ_LR733520.1, forward strand.
GCCAGACAAGGCTCACAGCACGAAGCGCACAAGCGAAACGGCCTGCCGCACTTGCCGCGCGACAGGCCGTTCCGGGTCAGGCTTTCAGTCCGTCAGAGACAGCGCATCATCACGTCGGCTGATAGATTTCCGCGCCTTTCTTCACGAACTCGATGGCCTTCGTCTGCATGCCGTGTGTGAGCGCGTCGGTTTCGCTCACGCCTTGCTTCGCGGCGAAGTCGCGCACGTCCTGCGTGATTTTCATCGAGCAGAAGTGCGGGCCGCACATCGAACAGAAGTGCGCGACCTTGGCCGAATCCTTCGGCAGCGTCTCGTCGTGGAATTCGCGCGCCTTGTCCGGGTCGAGACCGAGGTTGAACTGGTCTTCCCAGCGGAACTCGAAGCGCGCCTTCGAAAGCGCGTTGTCCCGCACCTGCGCGCCGGGATGGCCCTTCGCCAGATCCGCCGCGTGTGCCGCGAGTTTGTACGTGATGATGCCTTCCTTCACGTCGTCCTTGTTCGGCAAGCCCAGGTGCTCCTTCGGCGTGACGTAGCAGAGCATCGCGGTGCCGAACCAGCCGATCATCGCGGCGCCGATGCCCGACGTGATGTGGTCGTAACCCGGCGCGATGTCGGTGGTGAGCGGCCCGAGCGTGTAGAAGGGCGCCTCGTCGCACCATTGCAGCTGCAGGTCCATGTTCTCCTTGATGAGCTGCATCGGCACGTGGCCGGGGCCTTCGATCATCACCTGAACGTCGTGCTTCCACGCGACTTGCGTCAGTTCGCCGAGCGTCTTCAGTTCGCCGAGTTGCGCTTCGTCGTTGGCGTCGTAGATGGAGCCGGGGCGCAGGCCGTCGCCGAGCGAGAACGAGACATCGTATTGCTTCATGATTTCGCAGATGTCTTCGAAGTGCTCGTAGATAAAGCTCTCCTTGTGATGCGCGAGGCACCACTTCGCCATGATGGAGCCGCCGCGCGACACGATGCCCGTCATGCGGTTCGCCGTCAGCGGCACGTATTGCAGGCGCACGCCGGCGTGGATCGTGAAGTAGTCGACGCCTTGCTCCGCCTGCTCGATCAGCGTGTCGCGGAAAATTTCCCACGTCAGGTCCTCGGCTTTGCCGTTGACCTTTTCGAGCGCCTGATAGATCGGCACCGTGCCGATCGGCACCGGCGAGTTGCGGATGATCCACTCGCGCGTCTCGTGGATGTGCTTGCCGGTCGACAGGTCCATCACCGTGTCGCCGCCCCAGCGGATCGCCCACGTCATCTTGTCGACTTCCTCGCCGATGGACGAGCTCACCGCCGAATTGCCGATGTTCGCGTTGATCTTCACGAGGAAGTTGCGTCCGATGATCATCGGCTCGCTTTCCGGGTGGTTGATGTTCGCGGGGATGATCGCCCGGCCGCGCGCCACTTCATCGCGCACGAACTCGGGCGTGATTTCCTTGAGCGCGTCCTTGCCGAAGGCCGCCGCGCCGAACGCCTGGCCGGGATGCTGACGGCCCATCATCTGCGCGAGTTTTTCGCCGTTCGGGCCGCTCTTTCGCAGGCTTTCGAGATATTCGGCGCGGCGCTGGTTCTCGCGGATCGCGATGTATTCCATCTCCGGCGTGATGATGCCCGCGCGCGCGTAGTGCATCTGCGTGACGTTCTTGCCCGCGACGGCGCGGCGCGGCTTGCGATGCAGGCCGGGAAAGCGCAATTCGGCCGTCTTCGGGTCGGCGGCGCGCTCGCGGCCGAATTCGCTCGACAGGCCCGCGAGTTCTTCCGTGTCGCCGCGCTGTTCGATCCAGCCGGCGCGCAGCGCGGGCAGTCCCGAGCGAATGTCGATTGTCGCATCCGGATCGGTGTACGGACCCGACGTGTCGTACACATACACCGGCGGATTCTTCTCGCCGCCGAAGCCGTCGGGCGTGTCCGACTGCGTGATTTCGCGCATCGGCACGCGAATGTCCGGCGTCGAGCCGGTCACGTAGACCTTGCGCGAGTTCGGCAGCGGCGCGATAGCGGCGGCGTCGACGACGGCGTTTTCCGACAGAAACTTGGGATTGGCATTCATGTGCTGTCTCTCCTGTGGGACGTTTTGACATGCGAGCGTTGCCGCGCTCGGCTGACTCAGGAGCTAAACAGGGAGGAACGAGACGGAAAGGTACGGGTTCGAAGAAGTGGTCTGATGCGGCGCAACCGGTCGAACCCGAACGCTTCCCTGCGCTGGCATTATCCAGATCAGGTTCAAAGGGTATTTCTCACCCACGCCGCACGAGGCGCTTGCGCTCGATGACACCGGCCGCAATCGCGATGCGCAACGCAGGACCCCCGCGTTAGCAGCCGCCACATTACACCGCACCGTGGCGTGTTGGCAACCATCCGAAAATTGGTTTGGCGATTCGTCGTTCGCGCGGGGCGCTTACTGCATAATGTCGCTCGCCGCGGCCTGCGTGTTTTCCCTGATCAGGCGCCGCGGCCGCAATCGATGCCCCGCGTTGCCCGCTGTTCTGCGTTGGCACGCGCGTTCGCACTCCAACCGTTTTGCCATGCCGTCCTGTTTCGTTTGTCCCGACGCGTCCTTCGCCCGTTCAGTTGCCGTCCGCAGGATCGGGTAACGCATGTCTAATCTGTCGCCCAGGCTGCCGCGCCTGCCGTTCGCCCTCCCCGACCGTTTTCCGTTTCGCGCGCCGCGTTCGCACAAGGGGCAAGTCGCGCTCGCGCTGGCCGTCGTCTATGTCGTGTGGGGATCGACGTATCTCGCCGTGCATCTGTCGCTCGCGTCGTTTCCGCCGCTCTTGCTCTCCGGCTTGCGCAATCTGTTCGCGGGCATCGGCCTCTTCGTGCTCGCGGCGCGCCGCAAACCCGTCTGGCCGACGATGGCGGAAGTGCGCAACGCCGCGCTCGTCGGCACGCTGCTCGTCGGCTTGTCGAGCGGGATGCTCGCCTACGGCATGCGGACCGTCGAGACGGGAACCGCCGCCGTCATGGTCGCCACCGTCCCGCTTTTCGCGACGATCATTGCCGCGCTCACGGGCCGGCGCATCGCGAAGGGCGAGTGGGTCGCGGTCGGGCTGGGGCTCGTCGGCATCGTGTTGCTCAACCACGGCGACTCGTCGTCCGGCTCGACGGCCGGCAGCATCGCCATTCTCTGCGGCGCAATCTTCTGGGCGGGCGGCGCGCATCTCGCGAGCCGCGTGAAGCTGCCGTCGGACCTCTTCATGTCGACGGCGCTGCAGATCGGCCTCGGCGGTTCCATTTCGACGACGGTCGCCTTGCTGTCCGGCGAGCGGCTGTCGAGCATCGGCTTCGTGCCGGGGCTGTCGTTTCTCTATTTGATGCTGGTCGGAACGATGGCCGCGTACGTCGCGTACGGCTTTCTGATACGGCATACGAGCCCGATTATCGCGAGCAGTTGCATGTACGTGAATCCGGTCGTGGCCGTGCTGCTCGGCGCGCTCTTGCTCGGCGAAGTCATCACGCGCTGGACCGTCATCGCGACGGTTGTCATTTTGTTGAGCGTGGGGCTTTCGTTTTGGTTTGATTATCGAAGGCGGGGGTTGGTTTGATCGCCTTCGGTTCCTGCGTTTTCCGTTCTTGCCGTTCGTAAGCAAGACGCCTCGCGACGCGGCGTGACGCTGCCTTCCGGCAATGCGCTGTCGCAGGTCGCGCCTGACAAGATTCGCGTGCTGATCGCGCCGGGCGGCAACACGCAGACGGCGGCGCTGGAGTTGCCGGGTACGCAGTAAGCGACATTCGCCAACTACAAAACGACAAACCTGCCCGAGTAACCGGGCGGGTTCGTTCGCGAGCACAAAAAAATCCCGCCGCGCAAGGCGGCGGGACGACACGAACGACGCTTGCTTCCTGACTGCTCTTCGGCTTACTTATGCTCTTCCGCCGAGTTCGAAATAGCCTGACCGCCCTTCGAGATGTCCTGGCCCGCGCCCGAGACGGTGTTGCAGCCTGCCAGCGCAGCGGTGCCCGCGATCAGCAGCAAAGCGATGATTCGAGTCATGTTCAATCCCCTTGAAGTGAAGTGTCTGGATTGGCCGCTGCTCGTTCGTTGGGCCTCACCGGTGTAAATAATCTTAAAAAAGCGCCCGAGCGCGCGCTGTAGGTACGCATGTGTTTTTTTTGTCGGCGGACTCCGCAATTCGCGTCGGCATCGTCCTACGCGGCGGCGCGCGCCGGCGCGACTGTCGTATCGCCGTGCACGCGCTCGCGCGGCATCGACACGCGAATGCTCGTCCCGTGCGGCATCACGCGTTCGATCTCGAAGCGCCCGCCGCGCGCCGACACGCGCTGCCGCATGCCGACGAGTCCGTGCGTCTGCGTGCGCTTCAAATCCTGCGGCCTGATGCCGATGCCGTCGTCGGCGATATTGAGCGCGACGTTCGCCGCATCGAGCGTGAGCGCGATGCGGATGCGGCTCGCGTGCGCGTATTTCGCGGCGTTCGTCAGCGTCTCCTGAGCCACGCGAAAGAGCGCGATCTCGATGGCTTCGCCGAGCTTCACGTCGTCGTCCGGCAGGTCGGCCTCGACGGTCCAGCCGTTGCGCTGGGCGGCTTCATCGGCGAGCGAGCGCAGCGCGGTCACGAGACCGAAGTTCGCAAGCACGGTCGGCCGCATGTCTTCGATGATGCGCCGCTTCAGCGCGATGCCCTGATCCAGATTGCCGATCGCGCGCGACAGTTTCTCGGCCATCGCGGGCTCGGATTCCCGCAGCTTGCCGCGCACCCACGCGACGTCCATCTTGCTCGCGGTCAGGATCGAGCCGAGTTCGTCGTGCAGTTCGCGGGCGAGCGTCGTTTTCTCGTCCTCGCTGACCGATTGCAAATGCCACGCGAGCGCCTCGAGTTGTCGCGTGCGATCGAAAACGAGCCGATCCAGTTCTTCCTGCTGCGTGATGAGCGCCTTCTGCACGCGATCCTGTTTGTCGAGCTGAATGCCTAGATTGCGGAACAGCAGCAGAAACAACACGATGTTGAGCGCGCACAGGGCGGCGACGCACAGCGTCGAGATGCGCTGGTCGGCGCGGCTCGCGTCGAGCGCGTGCTGCGCGCGCTGTTCTTCGTTCAGGCGCAGCAGCGAGAGGGCGGCATCGAGTGTCGTGTCGTTGGCGGCGGATGCATCGGAAGACGCCGTCCGCTCGATCGCGTCGTTCGCCGCCACGCGGATCTGCGCGAAGCTCGCGAGTGCGGTGTCGTCGCCGATGCGGCGATAGTAGGCGTCGAGCGTGGCGAGGGCGCGGCGCACGTGCGCGGCCGTCCCTTCGAACTGCGCCTTGTAGGCGGCGTCCGGCTTCAGCGCGAAGGTTTGGCCCTGAGCCGACAGCGTCGCGATGTCCGCCGCGAGCGCGGAAAGCTGGGCGGTCGCACTCTTGGCGTCGAGCGCGGTTTCGTATTCGGCGGCGATCCGCATCCGCCCCGACTCCAGAATCACGAGCCCGCCGACGGTGATGACGATGGCGACCGTCATCGCGACGGCCCAGCTATAGCGATGCATCCATTCGTTGAGGCGGTTGATGCGCGCGAAGCCGGCGCGGGTCGCGGGAGTCGTCGCGGTGTCGGACGCGGGCGGGGCGTCGTGTTGCGCGATGCCGGGCAGCGCGGCGTGAGGCAGGTGGCTCATGGCGTGGTTCTCGGGCGGCGACGAGGCAGATGGCCGCTTCGCGCAGCCGATTTGAAAGCGAATGTCGGTGGATTCTCACAGCAAAAAAGGAGCCAGCCCGAATGCGCGCGGGACAGCGCGCGGCTAGCATGAGTGCGTCATCCATTCCTACGGGGAGCGATCATGCTGAGATGGGCTTTGTTTTTCGCGATCGTCGCTGTGATCGCCGGTCTTCTGGGCTTCACGGGCATTGCCGCGGGCGCCGCGACCATCGCCAAGTTCCTGTTCGTACTGTTCCTGATCTTGTGCGTCGTGTTTCTCGTGCTCGGGTTCGTCATCACCAAGAAAGCGGTCGATTAGCGGGGCTGGCCTGCCACGCGCGATCGCCACGCCGGGCGAGCGCCTGCCGCCACGCCCGGCCCGACCTTAGAACAATCACGAGGAGGGTCCCGTGCTTCATTACGCAGCCGTTTTCTTCGTCATCGCGATCATCGCGGCGGTGTTCGGCTTTACCGGCATCGCAGCCGGCGCCGCTGAAATCGCGAAGATCCTGTTCTATATTTTCCTCGTCGTGTTCGTCGTGACGCTGCTGCTCGGTGTCTTCAGGACGTGACGTCGCTTTCACGTCGTGCCCTTGCTCGCTGATCGCGCACGAGCGTGGCGAGCGGGCACGGCCCGTGCATCGGAGACGATGATCGAATAGCGGAACGCTATGAAGCCATAGGGCGGATTCGCTCGAGACATCCGTCAAATCCCCATTTCACAGGAGCAATTACATGTCCAATTCGTCTGCTGTAACGACCGCGCCGGGCCAGTCCACGGACGCTTTCGTCCTCGATGTGGAAAAAATCCGGAACGACGCGCGGCAGCACATGGACGAAGGCCCGGTCACGGCGACCTACGCCGCCGACCGCGAGACCGTGCTCAAGCTGCTCAACGACGCGCTCGCGACCGAATGGGTCTGCACGCTGCGTTACAAGCGCCACTATTTCATGGCGAAGGGCATTCACTCGGAAGCCGTCGCGAAGGAATTCGCCGAGCACGCGACCGAAGAGCAGGAACACGCCGACATGCTCGCCGAGCGCATCGTGCAGCTGGGCGGCTCGCCGGACTTCGCGCCGGACAGCCTGAAGTCGCGCTCGCATTCGGAGTACAAGGAAGGCGCCGATCTGATCGACATGATTCGCGAGAACCTGATCGCCGAGCGCATCGCGATCGACACGTACCGCGAGATCATTCGCTATCTCGGCGACAAGGACGTCACGACGCGCCGCATCTTCGAGGAGATTCTCGCCGTCGAGGAAGAGCACGCGGACGACATGGCCGACCTGCTGGAAGGCCGCAACGGTTGAGCGTGACAAGCCTGCGCGGTGCGAGCGCCGCCGCGCATGGCTTTCACGCCGGCCTCGGTAGAATCACCGTTTTCATTTAAAGCAGCGCGGACGGCGTGAATGATTCGAGTCTTGATAGCCGACGATCATGCGATCGTGCGCAGCGGGTTCAGGCAGTTCGTCGCCGACGAGCCGGACATGGAAGTGGCGGCGGAAGCATCGACGGGCGATGAAACCATCGCGCTCGTGCGCGAGACGGCGTTCGACGTGGTGCTGCTCGACATCGCCATGCCGGACAAGAACGGCGTGGACACCCTGCGCGTCATCAAGCAAATTCGGCCGCAGCAGGGCGTGCTGATGCTGTCGGGCTTTCCCGAGAGCCAGTACGCCATCAATCTGCTGAGAGCGGGCGCGAACGGCTATTTGAACAAGGACGCCGCGCCGGACGAGATCGTGCGCGCCATCCGCACGGTCGCGCGCGGGCATCGCTATCTGTCCGAATTCATCGCGGATGCGCTCGCCGACAAGCTCGACAAACCCGCCGCCGAGCGGCCGCACGAGATGCTCTCGGAGCGCGAATTCCAGATTTTCTGCAAGCTCGCGGGCGGCCGGATTCCGACGGAAATCGCGCAGGAACTGCATCTTTCGGTGAAGACGGTGAGCACGTACCGGGCGCGCGTGCTGGAGAAGATGCGGCTGTCGAACAACGCCGATCTGACCTATTACGCGATCAAGAACGGCTTGATCGAATAGTGCTTGCGGAGGATGCCCGCTGTGGGCGACCACATCATCACCGACGATTCGACACAGCAGCCTGAGCCGCGCGGTGGGCCGCTCGCGGTGCTGCTGATCGAGGATTCGCCGCTGATCCGGCGCAGTCTCACCGAAGCGATCGAGGCGCTCGGCCCGTGGCGCGTGACCGCTTTCGCCGATGCCCCCGAAGAGGCCATCGCGCTTTTGTCGTCGCAGCGGTTCGACGCGGTCATCGTCGATCTGCAACTCAAGCGCGGTTCCGGTATCGACGTGCTCGCGTGGCTCAAGAACGCCGATCGGTCGGGCGTGGCGGATGCGGCTTTTGTCGTGGTGCTGACCAATCATGCGCTGCCGGCGTATCGCGAGCGGTGCCTGCAATACGGCGCGCGGCACTTCTTCGACAAGTCGCTGGAGTTCGATCGCGTGCTCGATGCGTTGTACGACTATGCGCGGGAGCGGGTGTGAGGGTGCTCGTGGCGGCTTGGCTTGAGAAGCAATGAGCCGGCGCTCGACCCGCGCCAAGTGGTCGTGCGACGTTCGCGGCTTGCTTCACGCCTCGCAACCTGAGAGGCAACCAGGATTGCTCGACACGTCTATACGTACGCGCACAACTGCAGCTCGTCCCTTGCGGACGTGAAAGCGAATCAGCCGCTGCTCGACCCGCCTAAGCGAACCCACACCCGTCGCGGCTCGCCTCACTCCTCGCAGACGTGACAGGCAACCAACCGGCGCTCGACCCGCATGAGCGGAGGGCCCGTTGCCGCCCGCCTCACTCCTCACGCACTTGAGACGAAACCAGCCGCCGCTCGCGGCCCCGCCAGTGACTGAAGCCGGCGAGCCCGGTCGCGGCCAGCCCGATCAGACAGACGCCAGTCCATCCCATCGCGTGCCACGCGAGCGACGCGAGCGCCGAGCCCGCCGCGCCGCCGATGAAGTACGCGACCATGTAGACCGTGTTCACGCGGCTGCGCGCCTCGGGCTTCAGCGCGTAGATGCGCGACTGATTCGAAATCTGCGCGGCCTGCACGCCGATATCCAACACGATCACCCCGACGACCAGCCCCGCGATGCTGTGGGCCGACAGGGCGAATATCACGAACGACAACGCGACGAGTCCAATGGACAGCGAAATCACCGCACGCGGTCCGCGCTTGTCCGCCGATTTCCCCGCGAGCGGCGCGGCGAGCGCGCCCGCCGCGCCGACGATGCCGAAAAGTCCGGCAGCCTGCGGCCCCATGTGGAACGGCTCGCCCGCGAGCAGCAGCGTGAGCAGCGACCAGAACGCGCTGAAGCCAGCGAAGAGCGCGCCGCCCGTCAACGCGGCTTCGCGCAGGCCGGGATTCTCAACGGTGAGATGCCACATCGACACGAGCAGCTTGCCGTAAGGCAGCGTCGATGTCGGACGGCTCTTCGGCAGCCGCATCATCACGACAATGGCGAGCGCGATCGTCGCCGCCACCGATGCGCCGAACACCGCGCGCCAGCCGAAGTATTGCGCGACGAATCCGGACACCGTGCGCGCGAGCAGGATGCCGAGCAAGAGACCGCTCATCACCGTGCCGACTGCGTGACCGCGCTCGGCCGTCGGCGCGAGTTCGGCGGAGAAGGGCACGGCCTGCTGCGCGATGGTCGATACGACGCCGATCGCGAGACTTGCCGCGATCAGCACCGCGAGCGTCGGCGCGGCGGTCGCGACGACGAGCGAGACGCCCAGCGCCGCGAGCTGCAGCAGGATCAGCATGCGCCGGTCGAAGCGGTCGCCGAGCGGCGCGAGCACGAGCATGCCGAGCGCATAGCCCAACTGCGTCGCGGTAGGCACGGCGCCGATCAGATAGGCGTTCTGCGGAAACGACGCGCGGAAGTCGCCGAGCAGCGGCTGGTTGAAGTAGATATTGGCGACCGATACGCCCGCGATGGTCGCGAGCAGCCAGAGCGTGGCACGCGAATAGTGAGGATGCGGCTCGGGCGTATGCGCGTGGGACGATGAATGAGGCGGCTGATGCGATTGCGCGGACATGAGTTCGTTCCGTCGGACGGCGGGAAGGCGGCGTTCGGCCAGCCGCCGATCATACTGGAGACGCGCGACGTTTGCTGGAGCCGCCGGCAGGCTCGCGAGCGTTCCCTGCGAGTCATGCCGCGTGTCACTCGTCCTCGTTATCGTCCGCTGCGGCCTTCGGGATGAGTTTCGAGGGCGCGAGCCATTGGAACCCCGTGAGCGTCGTTTCGCTGAACGTACATTCGGCTGCGGCGGGCACGTCCGTCTTCTTCGTCGCGGGCGGCTTCGGCGGCGTCGCGATGACGCCGCGCACGACCACGCGCGAACCCTGGAACGCGGCGCCCGAACCGGTGATCTTCAGCGGCGCGCTCGCCGCATCCGGATACTCCGCGCGCACCCGCTCCTTGCACGTTTCGACGTTGCGGTAGTAGGACGTGCAGCCCGCCATCAATACGAGCGGAAGCGAGAAGACGAGAAGCAGGCGAGAGCGAATGTTCATCGATGATGTCGGTCGATGCCCGGCGCGGCGCGCGCATCGGAGCGTGAGGTGATTGTGCGGCGAAGCTTTATAACATGCGCGGGCGGTGCGCCTGGCGCGATCGTCGCGCGGGAACGCGGGGCGGCTCGTTGGGCGAGCCGGCACGGTAGCACAATAGGCGAATGGCGGCCGTCATGCGAAAGGACATCGAAGTCGGGGGCCACGTGCCCGCCCTCGACGCGTGGCCGAATCCGCCGTCCGGCGAAACTTACGCGGTTTGCGTGCGCGTGACGCGCCCGGACGAACGGCTGCTCCACGATTCGACGCTCGCCAGGACTCCGGCGAAACGACGGGCGATCACGGCGCGTTCGTGACAGTTGCAGAAGCGATCGCGCAAGGCGAGGCGTGGGGCGGGCATAACGGACCACGGGCTCGAACGGCGCATCTGAGACGGTCGGAGATCCGCCTCAGGCTAGGCGGGCGTTCCCAAACGCGGCGTCGCGGGCGCCCGCACCATGCAACGACGTCAGGACGCTAATTCCAGATCGGGCAATTGCCAGGTCTTGTCGTAGAGCGGCTTGCTCGGTCCATAGAAGCGAAACAGAATCTCGAATGGGACGTCGGCGCGCGTCGGGATCCAGTTGGCTTCCTTACCCGCTGGCGCCTGCGGGCCGAAGTAGACGTCCACGGAGCCGTCGGCGTTCTTTTGCAGGCTCGCGTCGTTCGATGCCCGGCTCGACCATGCGGTGTCGCGCACGAGCGCGTGCGTCGCGCGATCGTAGACCGTCGCGGACCAGTACTGATCCACGGGCGCGTTCGCCGGCACGTGCAGGCGGTAGCTGCGCGCGCCGTTCAGCACTTGCCCGTCGCGGTCACGGGCCGTCGCCAGATAGAACTGACCGGCGCCGAGCACCTTGGCGCTAAAGAAGCCGATGGTGTAGGTCATGCCTCGCGCGTCCACCGGATACTGGTCCGGATCGGCGAAGTTGTCGCCGAGCCCCTTCACGAGTGCCGGCGAAACAGGGAGCGCCCAGTGCGTGCCCTGAAAGTAGGGATGCGCGAACTGCGCGTCGTACTGCATGTCGAGCCAGTCGTGCGCCTCCTTGGCGGCGGCGCGCAGGGCCGCCAGCGTGTCCTCGTCCGGCTTGAACGGCCGGCCTTTTTCGATGCCGATGGTCTTCAGCGTGTCGATCATGGCCTTGTCGCGCGTCAGCCACGGCTCGGTTTGCACGATGCGGTTGAGCGACTCGAAGAAGCGTTCGTCGTAAGGAATCGTGGAATCAAAAACCGCCTCGTTCGCGTCGATGAACACCGTCGCCGCAGGCGCGGCGGCTTCTTTCAACGGATAGAGCCGCACGCGCTTGCCGTATTCGACGGCCTTCGCGATGTCGGCGGCGCTGCGGCCCGCGAAATTCGAGCGAAGCAGCGCAAAGCCGCTGTAGGTGCTCGAGCGCAACACGATGTATCCGCTGGGCACTTTGCCGGTGTAGCCCGGCGGCAGGATGAGATAGCGGCCGCCTTTGCCCTTGTCGGCGCCTGCCGGACCGACGTCCTCGAGCGCGGTCTGCCATGCGTCGTCGATGGAGCCGACGATCGTGCCGCCGCCTTGCGCCGGAATTTCCAGCACGACGGGGCCGGCCTTGCTCGTGTCGAAGAACGGCATGACATAGATCGTGTCGGGGTTCGGCGTGAGCGTCTGGTTCTTCCAGCTCGCCGGCTTCGACCAGTAGACGATCTTGTTGCTGCCCGTCCCGACGCCAGGCAGACGGGACATCGCCTGCACCATCAGGTCGTAGTTGACGGCGGACATGCCCCAGATGACCGCTTCGACGCCGCGCCGCTCGATGGCCCGCACCTGCAGGTTCATGACCGCGGCGGCGGCGTTCAGGCTCAGCGCGCCCGTCAGCAAGGCCGCGACGAGTTTTCGCCGGATATTCTTGGTTTCCATTGTCTGCTCCATGTCGTTGTGTAACGCGTTCCACTTTAGCGGCGAGGCCGCGAACGCAATGCAAAAATTCGTCGCCTACTGAACCGGTCGAGGGGTTGGGAACGTCCAGGCGCCGCTCAGTATTTCAGCGCGCGGACGATACAGCCGCACCCAATACGTCCAATTCGGCGGCGTCGGCAGGCAGTTCGGGATCACGCCGTCGCAGCCGCCGAACTGGACGGTCACGGAGCCGTCCGCGTTCTTCTTCGCGGTGACGTCGTTGACCGAGTACGCGTCGTACGCGTTCTTCTCCAGACGGCCTTGCGCGTTGTACATGGTGATGGACCAGAACGCATCGACGGGTACGTCCTTGACCGTCAGCCGGAAGACTTTCGTGCCGTCGTTTCCGGGCGGCGTGACGGTGAGATACGTCGCGTCCTTGTCCGGATTCCCGCCCCAGCCGGAAGCCGATCCGATCAGGTGACGTACCGGATCGACCTCGCCACGCGAGCCGAACATTCCGTGCGTATCGGGCAGCGTGGTCGCGAGCGCGAGCAGGGCGTCGCGCACCTTCGTCCGGCTGGCGGCGTCCCACGCGGGAACTTCGAATTGGCCTGCGCTCGCCTGCTCGGTGCGGATCGCGTCCTGCAACGCATGCGCTTTCGCGAGATCGGCCGGGCTGTTGGGATCGGCGAATACGCGCACGCCGAGCATCACGTAACGCGTGCCCACGTGCTGACGGTCGAAGGTGTAGCGGCCCGCGCCATAATGAACGCCCGCGACGTAGTGATCCTGGTCGATGGCCATGAGCGACATGAACCTCGTGCCCGGATCGGGCAGGCTGATCGTCACCGGACCTGCATCGAGATCGAAGACCGCAGCCGAGTAGAGGGTATCGCGGTTGGTGCGCACGACCACTTGCGAATCGGCGGACGCGGGGGCGCGACGGTGGTCGAACCGGCCGAGACCTTGGGCCCGCTCGACCGCCTGACGGAAATAAAGATCGGTCTCCGCACGGTTGAAGTTGTCCGCCGTCACGGGTTTCGGCGCCTCTTGCGCATGCGCGACAGTGAGGAATGCCAAGTAAAAAAGTGTCGCGAAAAGTGTAGATTTGACGCTCACTGAAGTCTCCTTGTGGCGTGGGAACGCAGTTGTACTTGTTTTCGAGTTCGTGTGATGAACACACGGCGCAGGGCTGGTGCCGGGGACCGGACTCGAACCGGCAAGCCGTTAGGCGGCGGATTTTAAGTCCGCTATGTTTACCAATTTCATCACCCCGGCAGGGCGGACGCGATTCTACCATTGCGCCGGGCCCCGCCAAAACGGGCCGGCGCGCCATTCCCGGTCAAACCGACGCCCGTGAAAGCGATTCGACAACCCCGCGCACCTCCCGCATAATCGCCGACGGACCGGCGTGCGGGAAACCAGCGCGCGCCACGGCAGGCCGTCGATCACGCGCAAGGACACAGGATGGGCAAGAACCGGCTCGAAGCGTTCAGCGATGGCGTCATCGCCATCATCATCACGATCATGGTGCTGGAACTCAAGGTGCCGCACGGCCACGAACTCGCCGCGCTCGCGCCGCTCGTGCCCGTGCTGGCGGCGTACGTGCTGAGCTTCATCTACGTCGGCATCTACTGGAGCAATCACCATCACCTGCTGCACGCCGTCGGGCGCGTGAACGGCTCGGCGCTGTGGGCGAATCTGCATCTGCTCTTCTGGCTGTCGCTCTTTCCGTTCACGACCAACTGGATGGGCGAAAGCCACCTGAGCGCCGTGCCGACCGCCTGCTACGGCTTCGTGCTCTTCATGACGGCGGTGGCGTGGTACATCCTGACGCGCGTGCTCATCGCCATGCACGGCGAGAACTCGCCGCTCGAACGCGCCGTGGGCGCCGACCGCAAGGGCAAGCTGTCCGTGCTCCTGTATCTGGTGGCGATCGCCGTGTCGTTCCGGGAGCCGTGGGTCGCCGCGTTCATTTACGCGCTCGTCGCCGCCGTGTGGCTCGTGCCGGACCGGCGTATCGAACGCGTGGTCGCCAACCAGGAGCATTGAATTGGCGACGACGCGCATCGGGCTCATCTCCGACACGCACAATCTCGTGCGCCCCGAGGCGCTCGATGCGTTGCGCGACTGCGCGCACATCATCCACGCAGGCGATATCTGCAAGCGCGAGGTGCTCGACGCGCTCGCGCAACTCGCGCCACTCACGGCCGTGCGCGGCAACAACGATGTCGCCGGTAGCGTCGCGTATATGCCCGGGCACGCACGCATCGAACTCGCCGGCGCGACGATTCACGTCGTACACGATATCGCCGATGTCCCCGCCCAGCTCGATGGCGTCGATGTCGTCGTGACCGGGCATTCGCACAAGCCGGTCATCGCGCGGCGCGGCGGCGTGCTGTTCGTCAATCCGGGCAGCGCGGGGCCGCGCCGCTTCAAGCTGCCGATCAGCGTCGGCCTGCTGGAAATCGGCGGCGATGCGGGCATCGAGGCGCGCATCGTCACGCTCGTCGCATAAAGAAAAAGGCCGGCGTCCTTCCGGACGCCGGCCTTTCGTGCTTCGCTTCGTTCGCTTTGCAGCGGTCGCTTACGCGCGAACCGTGCCTTCGGGGAAGCCGTCATCCATCTCGGCCGCCTCGCGATGGCCCCGCAGAAGCGCGTGCGCTTCGGAGTGCGTGGCGACCGCCGGCGGCGAGCCCTTCAGCGGCTTCTTCGCCGTTTCGTGCAGCGCGAGCACCGAGACGATGCCGATCACCGACGCGCCCATCAGATAGTACGCGGGCATCATCAGATTGCTGGTCTTGTCGACGAGCCAGGCCGTGACGAGCGGCGTCGTGCCGCCGAAGAGCGAAACCGACACGTTGAAGCCGATCGCGAGCGCGCCGTAGCGGATCTTCGTCGGGAAGAGCGCGGGCAGCGACGACGGCATCACGCCCGTGAACGTCGACAAAAGCGCGCCGAGGATCATCATGCCGGCGAAGATCGACGGCACCGTGCCGACGCGGATCAGCGTGAGCGCCGGAATCGACAGCACCAGCAGCCCGACGCAGCCCGCGAGCATCACCGGCTTCCGGCCGATCTTGTCGGAGAGACGCCCGGCGAAAAGCGTGAGCGGCATCATCAGGACCATCACGACGAGCACGATGAAAAGACCGTGCGTCTCGTTGAACTTGAGCGTCGCGGACAGATAGCTCGGCAGATACGAGAGCGCCATGTAGTCGGTCACGTTGAAGATCAGCACGAGGCCGACGCATTGCAAAAGCGGCTTCCACTGCGCGAGCAGCGTTTCGCGAAACTGCGTCTTGGTCGTTTCGTGCGCGGCTGCTTCCATCTTGTCGGCTTCGCGCTGGAACGCGGGCGTTTCCTCGAGCTTCATGCGGATATACAGACCGATCAGGCCGAGCGGCCCGGCCACCAGGAACGGAATGCGCCAGCCCCAGCTCAACAGCGCATCCTGCGAGAGCGCGCCGGTCAGCACCGCGACGACGCCCGCGCCCAGCACGTAGCCGACGAGCGTGCCGAATTCCAGAAAGCTCGCCATGAAGCCGCGCTTCTTGTCCGGCGAGAACTCGGCGATGAACGTCGCCGCGCCGCCATACTCGCCGCCCGTGGAGAAGCCCTGCACGAGACGCGCGACGAGCAGCAGCACCGGCGCCATCACGCCGATGCTTCCATAGCTCGGAATGAGGCCGATGCAGAACGTGCCGATAGCCATCATGATCATCGTCATCGCGAGCACGCGCTTGCGGCCGATGCGGTCGCCGAGCGGGCCGAACACCATGCCGCCGAGCGGGCGCACGAGAAACGCCGCCGCGAAGGTGCCGAAGGTCGCGAGCAGCTGCGCGGTCGGGCTCGACGAGGGGAAGAACACCTTGCCGAGCGTGACGGCGATGTAGCTGTACACGCCGAAGTCGAACCATTCCATCGCGTTGCCGATGGCCATGGCGCCGACTGCGCGCTTCAGGAGCGATTGATCGACGATGGTGATGTCGTCGAGAGAAAGGCCGGTACTTTGATTCGATGTGTGGCGCTTGCGCCAGAGGCCGTCGTTTAGGGCGGTCATACGTTGAAGACTCCGTGTCGAGTGCCGAATGCTCGCGAAAAGCATCGGCCGCGCCGCCGAAGCAGCGCATAGGGCCGGATAGTGCAGTTCGTGACGGCGCCGCGAGCCGTTCGAATCGTCAGGTCGAGAGCGAAATGGCTCCGCCGAGCGTCGGACTGGGGCGCCCGAAGCTGCGATCGAAGAAAAAGCGCGGTGCCGGTGCCTCGCGGCGGAAGTCGCGAAATTGCACTCGGATGAAACAAACGAATTTGACGCGCGGACGGCGAACCAGGTGGCTGCCGCGGGTGGAACCGCAACGTCGGCGAAAAACCAAGGCTTGGAACGAAAAAGGCCGGCGTACTGCTAAACCGACAAGCCTCTTTGTATAAAAACTGTCACTACCACGCGTTACCCGATGAACGATACGCCAGGCGATCCGCGCGTGAATGATGGTGAATTGCTGTTGATAACGAGCAAGATGATAACACGATGGCAGATGATCTGCAAACCCGCCTGTATTTTAGGCAGTCAGCGAACGGCGCTATCCCATATGGGGCTTAGGATTGCGCCCAATCGCGTCTTAGTTCTCCGGTGTTCTAAGCGGTACGTCGGGGCAACAAAAAACCGACCTCGAAGGGTCGGTTTTTCGATGATCGCGAGCGCAAAATCAGCTTTGCGGCGGCACGTAGCCCGAGGCCGTATCGGCGCCTTCGCCGAAGAAGTACTTCTCCGTCTGCTTGAGCAGATACTGGCGCGCGCGCGGATCGGCCATGTTCAGGCGATTCTCGTTGATGAGCATCGTCTGCTGCTTGAGCCAACCCTGCCACGCTTCCTTCGAGATCGTCTCGTAGATGCGCTTGCCGAGTTCGCCCGGCAGCGGCGGGAAGTCCAGTCCCTCGGCTTCCTTGCCGAGCTTTGCGCATTGAACCATTCGGGCCATCGTGTCTTTCTCCTGTATCGACCGGTGTCGGGCATTGCCTTCCGGTTCCATGATTCCAAATCGGGAAGTTCAAATCGGGAGGCGGGGCGCGCCGCTCGCGAGATCGCGATAAGCGCGCCCGTCGTCATTCATAGCTGTTTCATCAAAACGAGCGATTTGCGTTGCCAGTTGTAGAGGCGCCGGCGGTCTTCCGGCAGGTCGTCCACCGTCACCTTGACGAAGCCGCGCTTCAGGAACCAGTGTTCCGTGCGCGTCGTCAGCACGAAAATGCGCGTGAGGCCGCGCGCGCGGGCGCGCTGCTCGATGCGTTTCAGAAGCCGTTCGCCGTCGCCGGACCCTTGCGCTTCGGGCGCGACCGTCAGGCAGGCCATTTCGCCGATGCGCTCCTGCGTGTACGGATACAGCGCCGCGCAGCCGAAGAGCACGCCGTCGTGCTCGATGACCGAGAAGTGATCGATATCCCGTTCGATCTGATGCCGCCCGCGCCGCACCAGCGTGCCGTCGGCTTCGAGCGGCTCGATCAGCGTGAGAATGCCGCCGACGTCATCGGGCGTGGCTTCGCGCAGGCTTTCGAGGTTCTCGTACGAGATCATCGTGCCGACGCCGTCATGCAGGAACAGTTCGAGCAGCACGCTGCCGTCGAGCGCGTACGGAATGATGTGCGCGCGCGCCACGCCGCCGCGGCAGGCGCGGATCGCGTGCTTGAGATAGAACGCGGTGTCGCCCTGCAACTCGCCGGATTCGTGGAGGCGGTAAGCGTCGTCGAGCGACATTTCGCGCACCAGTTCGACTTCCTGATCGACGAGACCCGGAATTTCCGTCACGAAGATAATCTTGTCGGCGCGCAGCGCGATGGCGGCGGCGGAGGCGACATCTTCCATCGACAGATTGAAGGCTTCGCCCGTCGGCGAGAAGCCGAGCGACGACAGCAGCACGATCTTGTTGCTGGCGAGCGACTGGCGCACCGAGTCGCCGTCGATCTTGCGCACGACGCCCGTATGCTGGAAATCGACGCCATCCAGAATGCCGACCGGCCTCGCGGTCACGAAGTTGCCCGACACGACGCTGATGTGCGCGTGCGCCATCGGCGTGTTCGGCAAGCCCTGACTGATCGCGGCCTCGATGTCGAGACGCACTTCGCCGGCGGCTTCCTTCGCGGATTCGAGCGCGCGGGCATCCGTTATGCGCAGTCCATGCGAAAACGACGACTCGACGCCGTGCAGGCTCAACTGTTCGTCGAGCTGCGGGCGCGAGCCGTGCACGAGCACGATCTGGATGCCCATGGCGTGCAGCAGACCGACGTCCTGCACCAGCGCGTTCAGCCGTCCTTCCTGCACGAGTTCCCCGCCGAACGCGACGACGAACGTCTTGTTCCGGAACGCATGGATATAGGGCGCCACGGAGCGCATCCAGTCGACGAACTGGCCGAGGGAAGTCGGCGCGTCGGCTTCGCTTGCGGGCGGCTGCGACGCCAGGGTGAGGTCGGTTTGGGAATTCATGCCGGGATTATAATGCGACGCTATGCCGAATGTTTCCAGACGCCCCGTTCAGCCGGGCCAGCCGCAGTCCGCCGATAAGACCCTCGATACTCAGGAGCAGTTGAAGAAACTGCGCGAGAACCTGTTGCGCCATGCGCGGCAAGGTGAGGCGCCGGGCGAAACGGGCGGGCTCAGCAAAAAGGAGCTGGCGGCGCGGCGGTTCGCGGGGGCGGAAGCGTCGGCTGGCGAAGCGAAGCAGACGCAGCCATCGCGTGATGCCGGGCAAGGGCGCGCGCCGACGTCGTCCGGTGTGCCGCGCACCGCTCAGCGAGACGACGCGAGTCCGCGAAAGCAAGACGCGGGCGGCGAGCGTGGATCGGGTGCGACGGCGCCGCATCGCGCGGGGCGAGCGGCTGCTGGTTCAAGACTGGAAGATGCCGTTAAGCCGGGGCAGTCGAATCTACGCGGAACGGGGGCGGCCGAGTCGCATCGCGCGGAGCACACGGCTTCTGTTCCGGGAGCCGGTAATCCCGCAACGTCCTCACAATTGGAGTCACGCGGATTGGGTGCGGCGAAGCCGCATCGCGCAGACCAATCGCCCGCTGTGCGCGGCGCAGAAGGTGCCGCGAAGCCCGGACAGGCGAATCAGCGGCAGCCGGGACGCGAAAATGACGATGCCGCTTCCGGTCGGTCACGAGAAAGCGCATCCGAATCGTCGCGCGGCCAAGCGAGCGCAGCGGCGCGTGTCGACGGCGGCGCGTCCGAGCGCGACGCCCGTCGTGAGCGAGCGGACGGGCGCACGCACACGACCGCCGCCCCGCACGACAATCGGACGAGAACGCCAAACTCAGCCGAAAGGTCGCTAACGTCGGGCGGCCAAGCGACCGCAGCGCCGCGTGTCGACGGCGGCGCATCCGAGCGCGACGCGCGTCGCAGGCAAGAGCATGAGCGCACGCACACGGCCGCCGCCACACGCGATGACCGGACGAGAACGCCAAACTCAGCCGAAAAGTCGCTAACGTCGGGCGGCCAAGCGACTGCAACGCCGCGTGTCGACGGCGGCGCGTCCGAGCGCGACGCGCGTCGCAGGCAAGCGCATGAGCGCACGCACACGGCCACCGCCACGCGCGACGATCGGAAGACAACGCCAAACCCAACTCACAAGCCGATATTGTCGGGCGGCGAAGCAACGGCAGCGCCGCATCCGGACGGCGGTGCCTCCCGACGCGACGCCCGCCGCGCGAAAGCGCACGCGCCCGCGCACACGGCCGCCGCCACACGCGATGGCCGCACGGACACGCAGAGCCCGGCGCAACCCGCAACGCAAACCCCCACACCCGCCCAGCACGACGCACACCGCGCCGATGCCCGCAACGACCGCAACCGCCACAACCCGCGCCGCGTCACCCCGAACCCCATCCCGCCGATCACGTTCCCCGAGGCGCTGCCCGTCTCCGGCCGCCGCGACGAGATCGCGCGTGCGATCCAGTCGAATCAGGTCGTCATCGTCAGCGGCGAAACCGGCTCCGGCAAAACCACGCAGCTTCCGAAGATCTGCCTCGCACTCGGACGCGGCCTCGGCGCGGGCGGCGCCGGGCTGATCGGCCACACGCAGCCGCGCCGCATCGCGGCATCGGCGACAGGACGGCGCATCGCCGAAGAACTGGGCACGCCGTTCGGCGAAGTCGTCGGCTACAAGGTGCGCTTCACGGACAATCTCGCGCCCGGCGCCTCCGTCAAGCTGATGACCGACGGCATTCTGCTCGCGGAAACGCAGACCGATCCGCTGCTCGAAGCCTACGACACGATCATCATCGACGAGGCGCACGAGCGCAGCCTCAACATCGACTTCCTGCTCGGCTATCTGAAGGAAATCCTGCCGAAGCGTCCGGATCTGAAGCTGATCGTCACGTCGGCAACCATCGACGCCGCGCGTTTCGCGCGCCACTTCGGCAGCGAGGAAAAGCCCGCGCCGGTGATCGAAGTGAGCGGGCGGCTGTATCCGGTCGAAGTCCGCTATCGCCCGATCGAAGAAGAAAGCGAGGCGATCAAGAACGCGCAAGGCACGCTGCCCAAGCGCAACGACCGCAAGACCGACCGCGATCTGATGGAAGGCATTGTCGATGCCGTCGATGAACTCTGCCGCGAAGGTCCGGGCGACGTGCTCGTGTTCCTGCCCGGCGAGCGCGAAATCCGCGACGCCGCCGAGGCGCTGCGCAAGCACCATCCGCCGCACACGGAAATTTTGCCGCTCTTCGCGCGCCTGTCGGCGGCGGAGCAGGAGCGCGTGTTCCGGCCGTCGAACGCGCGGCGCATCGTGCTGGCCACGAACGTCGCGGAGACGTCGCTGACGGTGCCGGGCATCCGCTATGTCGTCGATACGGGCATGGCGCGCGTGAAGCGGTATTCGTATCGCAACAAAGTCGAGCAGTTGCAGATCGAGCCGGTGTCGCAGGCGGCGGCGAACCAGCGCGCGGGCCGTTGCGGGCGCGTGGCGGATGGCGTGTGCATCCGGCTCTACGACCAGGCGGATTTCGAGTCGCGCCCGCGCTTCACCGATCCGGAGATTCTGCGTTCGTCGCTCGCGGCCGTGATCTTGCGCATGAAGTCGCTGCATCTGACGGAGATCGAAACGTTTCCGTTCATCGAGCCGCCGCCGGGCCGCGCGATCGCGGACGGCTATCAGCTGCTAAACGAACTCGGCGCCGTCGATGACGACAACGCGTTGACGAGTCTCGGCCGCGAACTCGCGCGCCTGCCGCTCGATCCGCGCGTCGGCCGCATGATTCTCGCCGCGCGGGATCACCACGCGCTGACCGAAGTGCTCGTGATCGCGTCCGCGCTCTCTGTGCAGGACCCGCGCGACCGGCCGATCGAAGCGCAGGAGCAGGCGGACGAGAAGCATCGCCAATTCGTCGACGAGCGTTCCGAATTCCTGCAATGGACGCGCATCTGGAAGTGGTTCGAGGACGCGGTCGCGCACAAGAAGTCGAACAAGCAGCTTGCCGACGCGTGCCGCGCGAATTTCCTCTCGCACGTGCGGTTGCGCGAATGGCGCGACGTGCATTCGCAACTGCTGACCGTCGTGCGCGAGCACGGCTGGCGCCTGAACGAGTCGGATGCGACCTTCGAGCAGGTGCATCTGTCGCTGCTGACGGGCTTGCTCGGCAATATCGGCGTGAAAGCCGACGACGAACCGCACTATCTCGGCGCGCGCGGCATCAAGTTCCATTTGTGGCCGGGTTCGGCGCTGCTGAAGAAAGCAGGGCGTTGGATCATGGCCGGCGAACTCGTCGAAACGAGCCGGCTGTATGCGCGGACCATCGCCAGGATCGAACCGGAATGGCTCGAAACGGTCGGCGCGCATTTGCTGAAGACATCGCTCTCGGACGCGCATTGGGAAAAGAAAGCGGCGCAGGTCGTCGCATTCGAGCGCGCGACGCTCTACGGCCTCACGGTCTACGCGCGGCGGCGCGTGAGCTTCGGCCAGCAGGACCGGAAATATGCGCGCGAGCTTTTTATTCGCGGCGCGCTCGTCGAAGGGGAACTCGACACCCGCCTGCCGTTTTTCGCGCATAACCGCAAGCTCGTCGCGGATATCGAGCAACTGGAGCACAAGTCGCGCCGCCAGGACGTGCTGGTGGACGACGAACTGATCTACGCGTTCTACGACTCGCTCGTGCCCGAAGGCATCTGGACGGGCGCGGCGTTCGAGCGGTGGTATCGCGACGAACAGAAGAAGGAGGGCAGGCAGCAACTGCTTTTCCTGTCGCGCGACGACCTCATGCGCCATGAAGCCGCCGGCGTCACGACCGACCTGTTCCCTAAGCGCATGACGATGTCGGGCATCGAAATGACGCTGTCGTATCACTTCGAGCCGGGCGCGCCGCGCGACGGCGTGACGCTCACGGTGCCGCTCTACGGGCTGAATCAGATCGACGCGCGCCGCGTGGATTGGCTCGTGCCGGGCATGATCAAGGAAAAGACGCAACTGCTTCTGAAATCGCTGCCGCAGAAGCTGCGACGCCATGTCGTGCCGCTGCCGGAGTACGCCGCCGCGTTCGCCGAGCGTCACGCGGGGCCGAAGTTCGGCGCGCTCGCGCTCGTCGACGCGCTCATCGCGGATATTCGCGAGCAAACGCAGGTCGCCGTGAAAAACGCGGATTTCAAGCTCGAAACGCTGCCCGCGCACCTGTTCATGAACTTCAAGGTGATCGACGAGCACGGCCGGCAGCTCGCGATGGGCCGCAATCTCGCGCAACTGCGCGCGGAACTGGGCGGACAGGCGCAGCAGCACTTTCAGAAGCTCACGGCGGAAGCGGCGAGCGTCGCGCTCGACGCGCTCTCGGGAGATTCGAACGTACCGGCCGCTCAAGCCGCTCCCGCCGAAAGCACGGCGCTCTACGAAAACCTGACGACGTGGAACTTCGGCAAGCTGCCCGAGCTGCTCGAAATCCGCCGGCGCGGGCAGACGCTTTTCGGCTATCCGGCGCTCGTGGATCGCATCACGCACTGCGACGTCGAGGTCTTCGATTCGCCGGAGGAAGCGGCGCGCATCCATCGCGCGGGCTTGCGGCGGCTATTCGCGCTGCAGTTGCGCGAGCCGATCCGCTATCTGGAAAAGAACCTGCCGGGGCTGCGCGAAATGTCGATGCAGTACATGGCGCTCGGCACCGCCGATGAATTGCGGGATCAGATCGTCGAGACGGCGCTCGACCGCGCGTGCCTGCAAGACCCGCTGCCCGACGACGACGCCAGCTTTCACGCGCGCCGCGACGCCGCGAAAGGGCGCCTCACGCTGCTGGCGAACGAAATCGCGCGCCTCGCCGGGACGATTCTCGCGGAATACGGCGCGCTGACGAAAAAGCTCGCGCAGGCCAAGCCGTTTCCCGCCGCGTACGCCGACATGCAGGCGCAGTTGAGCGGACTGATCGGCAAACGCTTCGTGATCGATACGCCGTACGGGCAGCTTGCGCATTTCCCGCGCTATCTGAAGGGCATCGCGCTGCGCATCGACAAGCTGAAGGCCGATGCCGCCCGCGATGCGCGACTGTCAGCGGAATTGCAGCCGCTCGCGCAGCAGTATCAGCGGACGTTGTCGCAGCGCGGCGGCGTCGCGGATGCGCGGCTCGCGGAATATCGCTGGCTGCTGGAAGAGCTGCGCGTGTCGCTGTTCGCGCAGGAATTGCGCACGCCGATGCCGATATCGGTGAAGCGCCTTCACAAGGTCTGGGAATCGATGCAGCGATGACGCGCGGCGCGTTCCGGCGTGAACGCGACCTAACGCCGCGCAACGCAGTCCGAACAGGCGGCATTTCTTGCGCATACGCACCTTATTGCGCAAAAAGAGCCGCGCCGTCAACGCGTCGGAGCATGCAAACGTTCTACAATGACGCCTGCTTTCCGACGTGTACATTCATGCTCCCCACATTCTTCTCCGGCCGCTTCCGCGCGGCCGCCGCCAGCGCCGCGCGCTTCGTGGTCCCCGCGGTCGCAGCATTCGCCGCCACCGCGGCATTCGCCAACAACGTCATCGTGCTCAATTCGGCTGAAGCCACGCTGAGCCTCATCGACGAAAACACGCACCAGGTCGTCGGCACCGTGCCGACCGGCAAGGAGCCGCATCACCTGATGCCGACGCCCGACAATTCGTCGCTGATCGTCGCGAATTCGGTGTCGAACAACCTCCTGTTCGTCGATCCGAAAACGGGCGCGGTGCAACGCTGGGTG
Source organism: Burkholderia sp. 8Y (assembly GCF_902506145.1). GTDB lineage: Bacteria > Pseudomonadota > Gammaproteobacteria > Burkholderiales > Burkholderiaceae > Caballeronia. The sequence continues at coordinate 849,985 of NZ_LR733520.1, forward strand.
CAGGACATCGAAGATCCGTATCAGATCGGTTTCTCGCCGGATCGCAAGTGGTTCGTCTCGACGGGCCTGCGCCTCGACCGCCTCGATATCTATCATTTCGACGGCAAGAATCTGACCCTCGCGAAGCGTCTGCCGCTTGCGACCATGCCGAGCCACATCGCGTTTTCGAACGACAGCAAGACGGCGTTCATCTCGCTTCAGGTGTCGGGTGAGATCGCGGCCATCGACCTGGCGACGCAGACGGTCATGTGGAAGATGAAGGTCGGCAAGGTGCCGGCGGGCGTGTGGCTGACGCCGGGCGACAAGTTCCTGCTCGTCGGCATGACGGGCGCCGACTACGTGGCCGTGGTGGACTGGCGCAACCAGAAGGTCGTGAAGACCATCCCGACGGGCAAGGGCGCGCACAACTTCCGCTCGCTGGCGGACGGCAAGCACGTGCTCGTGTCGAACCGGGTGGCGAACACCATCAGCATCATCGACGAAGACACGCTCACGAACGTCGGCGATATCACCGGCCTCTTGCCCGGACCGGACGACATGGAACTTTCCGCCGATAAAAAGTATCTCTGGGTGACGTTCCGCTTTGCGAAGCATGTCGGCGTGATCGACCTTGCAAGCCGCAAGCTCATCCAGACCATCGCGGTGGGACGTTCGCCGCACGGCATCTTTTTCCTCGACCGCGCGCCGGTCACCGCGCCCAACGGCGCCTGAACGCGGCGGCGAACGGTGAGAGAAGGGCGCTCGCGGGCGCCCTGTACTACGATTGAGTCACGGGCCGCTTTTGCCCGTTCCTCACCACCGGTTTCGAGTTCCACGGAGCACCATGTTTCACGTCATTCTCTCGTCCCTCGACAGCTTCGTTTCTTCGGCGCAGACCGCGCTGTATGTGGACGTCGTGCAGCCGCTGCTGTTCAAGCTCGGCATGATGGATTACGACGAAGACACCTACGACGCGCTGTACTGGGTCATCGTCGGCGTGCTGGAAGTGATCGCGATGTACGCCATCCTGCGCCCGCTCGAAGCCTTGCACCCGGCCGAGAAATGGCAGGACCGCAAGGGCGTGCGCGTGGACGTGCTTTATACGTGGATCGCGAAACTGGGCATTCTCAACCTCTTCTTCTTTTTCACGTTCCAGCCGATCTTCGATTCCGTGCAAAGCTGGCTGCGCATTCATGGCGTGCCGACGCTGGAAATCGACAATCTGTGGCCCGGCGTGACCACGCAGCCGCTCGTCACGTTCGTCATTTATCTGGTTCTGCTCGACCTCGCCGGCTACTGGTATCACCGGCTGGAACACCGGTTCGGCATCTGGTGGGAATTGCACGCGGTTCACCACAGCCAGCAAAAAATGTCGCTCTGGTCCGACGACCGCAATCACCTGCTCGACGACATCCTGCAAGCGAGCTTCTTCGCCGTCGTGGCGCTCGTGATCGGCGTCGAGCCGTCGCAGTTCGTCGTGCTCGTCGCCATCACGAATCTGATGCAAAGCGTGCAGCACGCGAACATTCGCCTGCATTTCGGCTGGCTTGGCGATCGCGTGATTGTTAGTCCGGCGTTCCATCGGCGTCATCACGCCATCGGCTATGGCCACGAAGGCACGTCGTACGGCTGCAACTTCGGCGTGCTCTTTTCGTTCTGGGACATCCTGTTTCACTCGGCATCGTTCGACCGCACCGTCGAACCGACCGGCATCCGCGATCAGCTCGGCACGGCGGGCGCGGCGCCCGTCAATTACGGCGACGGCTTTATCGAGCAGCACTGGCTCGCGTTCAGGCGGATCGGCGCGCGTCTCGCCGCGCGCCGCGCGGGGGCGTCTGGCAAGCGGTCAGCCGCGCTCTGAGCGTTCCGCGCGCTGATCTCACGCTTTCTGTGGCTGCCAGCGCGCGACACGCGCGCTGGTTTATCCTGTCGCTTACCCTTCCAAAAACTATCTACGCATGAATGACCTGCTGCGTTCGTTCGTGCGCGCGCTGGCGAACGTCTTCCATCCGCGCATGCTCTGGCTCACGCTGATGCCGTTCGCGGTCGCCACCGCCGTCTGGGGCGCGATCCTCTGGTTCTTCTGGCAGACGCTGACTGGCGCGGCCAACGGCTGGCTCGACGGCTGGGCGCTCACGTCCGCGATGTACCGCCTGTTCGACGCCGTCGGCTTCTCGTCGCTGCATGCGGTCATCGCGCCGTTTCTCGTCGTCATCGTGACGATTCCGCTGATCGTCGTGACGGTGCTGCTCCTGATCGCGACGCTTTCGATGCCGGGCGTCATCGCGCTCCTCACGCGCCGCCCGAAGGGCCACTACGCGACGCTCGAAGCGCGGCGCGGCGGCTCGTGGTACGGCAGTCTCGGCCATTCGGTCCTGACGACCATCGTGTGTCTCATTGCGCTCGTCGTGACCTTGCCGCTCTGGCTGATTCCGCCGTTCTTCGCATTGATTCCGCCGCTCCTGTGGGGCTGGCTCACTTATCGCGTGATGACCTACGACGCGCTCGCCGTTCACGCGAGCCCGGAGGAACGGCGCGCGATCGTGCGCGAATCGCGCTGGCCGTTGCTCGCCATCGGCATCGTCAGCGGGCTTTTAAGTTCCGTTCCGACGCTGCTCTGGGCGTGGTCGGTCTGGCTGTTGCCGCTTTTTCCGGTGGTGGCCGCGGCGACCATCTGGGCGTACGCGTTCATCCTCGTGTTTTCGGCGCTGTGGTTCGCGCATTACTGCCTGCACGCGCTGGAGCGGCTGCGCGCGAACGAGCCGCGCTATCCGGCCATCACGGCGCAGTCCTGAACGAGCGGTCAATCAGAAAGGAAGAGGCACTCATGGGCATTGGCGTCATCATCATCGGCGACGAAATCCTGTCCGGGCGGCGCACGGACAAGCATCTGCCGAAAGTCATCGAACTGCTGGGCGCGCGCGGGCTGGCGCTGGACTGGGCCGAATACGTCGGCGACGATCCCGCGCGCATCACCGCGACGCTCGCGCGCACGTTCGCATCGGGCGATATCGTGTTTTCGACGGGCGGCATCGGCGCGACGCCCGACGATCACACGCGCCAGTGCGCGGCCAAGGCGCTCGGCGTGCCGCTGGAATTGCAGCCGGAAGCGGCGGAGCTGATCCGCGCGCGCATCCGCGACATGGCGGGCGACACGCCTGCCGATCTCGACTCGCCGGAAAACCTGCATCGGCTGAACATGGGTATGTTTCCGAAGGGCGCCGAGATCATTCCGAATAGCTACAACAAGATTCCGGGCTTCTCGGTCGGCGATCATCACTTCGTGCCGGGCTTTCCGGTCATGGCGTGGCCGATGATCGAATGGGTGCTCGACACGAAGTACGCGCATCTGCACCACGCGACGCCCTACGTCGAGCGTTCGTTGCTGGTCTTCGGCTTGCCGGAATCGCGCATCACACCGCTGATGGTCGCCATCGAGCGCGATTTCGCGGGCGTGCGCGCGTTCAGCCTGCCGAGCGTCGGCGATGCGGCGCGTGGCGCGCTCTACGCGCGCTCGCACATCGATCTGGGCGTGAAGGGCGACCCCGAGCGCGCGAACGCTGCGTTCGAGGCGCTGCGCGAGGGCGTGATCGCGCTGGGCGGCGAAGTGGTCGAAGTGCCGTCGGAGGAAGCGCCGTGATCCTGCTCGAAGTCATCGCGACGACAGTTGCCGATGCGCGCGCCGCCGAGCGCGGCGGGGCGAACCGAATCGAGCTCGTCACGGCGATGGGCGAAGGCGGGCTGACGCCGAGCATCGGGCTGATCGAGGCGGTCGTGGGCGCCGTCGGCATACCGGTCAACGTGATCGTGCGGCCGCATAGCCGCTCGTTCGTCTACGATGCCGACGACTACGCCGTCATGCTGCGCGATGTGCGCGCGATCGCGAAGACGCGTGCGAACGCGATCGTCGTGGGGATGCTGCGTGATAACGGCGACATCGATACGGGAGGGCTGTCACGCGTGGTCGATGCCGCCGACGGTATGCCGCTCACGTTTCACCGCGCGTTCGACGGGGCGCGCGATTTGCCCGCCGCATTCGACACGCTGCTCGGCTTCGATGCCATCACGAATGTGCTGACGTCGGGCGGCGAGCAGTCGGTCTTGCAGGCCGAGAAGACGATCGCCTCGCTTGTCGCGCGTTCGACAGGCACGCGCTGCACGATACTCGCGGGCGCGGGCCTGACCGTGGAGGCTGTCGCGCCGTTTGTCCGTTCGACGGGCGTGCGCGCCGTGCATTTCGGCTCCGGCGTGCGAATCGGCGGCAAAGGGCTCGCGCCCGTGGACGAGGCCGCGGTCGCCCGTGTGCGGGCGTTGCTCGACGCTTAGCGCGCAACTAGCGCACTCAAGCTCCGATCCACGGCAATCCGCGAAAGCACCATCCCGACACCGTCTTGCGATGCCCTTGTCCGTCCTTGTCGCCTTCGAAGCCTTCCAGCAGGTCATAGGCTTTCGTGAATCCCTGGCCCTGCGCGGCGACGGCGGCGAGCTTCGAGCGCGCCGCGCTTCGGCAGAGAAACAGGACCGGCGTATCGGGAGTGGCGACTTGTCTTAATTGTTCGATAAACTCAGCGTTCGGCACCGAACCCGGATAGCGGATCCATTCGATATGCGCGTACTGCTCGCCATTGATGGCGGGCCGGCCGACCCAATCGAGTTCGGCGCGGGTACGCACGTCGACGAGCCGGGCGCGCGGTTCGAGCTGCAGGAATTCGAACGCTTCGGCGGGCAGCAGCGCGCCCGCGTACGTGAGGCTGTTCTCGGCGGCGCGGCTCGCGGCCTTGCCGTACAGTTGGTCGAGCGTGCTCATGGCGGCGTGTCTCCGTGTTCTTGAAGAATTGATTTTAGCGTGGCGCCATGTGCGCGGCTTCGAAACGCGCCTTGTTGGTTTCCGCACTAACGGAGTGCAGATTCGCATGACTGCACAAGCGCGGTGCGAATCAGCGACCGTGCTACGATGAATGCACATTTTTGGTGCCGACACATATGCGGGCTTAGCGAGGCACAGCGGAGTGCGCCTCACGATGAAGCGAAAAAGCGCGCAAGATCAATCATTTACCGCGCAGATTATGCGCTTGGCACAGAAGCTGCTTTTTCCACCCTCGATTGAAACGGAACTGCAGAATTGGTCGAGGCGGCGGAGCGATTCGCCGACTTTTGTTAATCAGGAGATAGGTAATGAGTAAATCCGTGGCCGACGTCATGCAACTCGTCAAGGACGAGGACGTCAAGTTTGTCGATTTTCGCTTCACCGACACGCGCGGCAAAGAACAACACGTTTCCGTGCCGGTCTCGGCATTCGACGAAGACAAATTTGAAAGCGGCCACGCTTTCGACGGTTCGTCCATTGCCGGCTGGAAGGGTATCGAAGCGTCGGACATGCTGCTCGTGCCGGACGCAGACACCGCGTTCATCGACCCGTTCTACGAAGAATCCACGCTGGTGCTGAGCTGCGACGTGGTCGAGCCGGCCGACGGTAAGGGCTACGAGCGCGACCCGCGTTCCCTCGCGAAGCGCGCGGAAGCGTATCTGAAGAGCTCGGGTCTCGGCGACACCGCGTTCTTCGGTCCGGAGCCGGAATTCTTCATTTTCGACTCGGTGCAGTGGAACACGGACCAGTCGGGCACGTTCGTGAAGATCGGCTCGGAAGAAGCGCCGTGGTCGTCGGCGAAGGAATTCGAAGGCGGCAACACCGGCCACCGTCCGGGCACGAAGGGCGGCTATTTCCCGGTAGCTCCCGTCGACACGTTCCAGGACATCCGCTCGGAAATGTGTCTGCTGCTCGAACAGATCGGCATTCCGGTCGAAGTGCACCACCACGAAGTGGCGGGCCAGGGCCAGAACGAAATCGGCACCAAGTTCTCGACGCTGGTTCAGCGCGCGGACTGGCTGCAGCAGATGAAGTACATCATCCACAACGTCGCGCACACGTACGGCAAGACGGCGACGTTCATGCCGAAGCCGATCGTCGGCGATAACGGCTCGGGCATGCACGTTCACCAGTCCATCTGGAAGGACGGCCAGAACCTGTTCGCGGGCAACGGCTACGCCGGTCTGTCTGAATTCGCGCTGTTCTACATCGGCGGCATCATCAAGCATGCGCGCGCGCTGAACGCGATCACGAACCCGGGTACGAACTCGTACAAGCGTCTCGTGCCGCACTTCGAAGCGCCCGTGAAGCTGGCGTACTCGGCTCGCAACCGCTCGGCGTCGATCCGCATTCCGCACGTGAGCAACCCGAAGGGCCGCCGTATCGAAACGCGCTTCCCGGATCCGCTCGCGAATCCGTACCTGTGCTTCTCCGCGCTGATGATGGCCGGTCTCGACGGCGTGCAGAACAAGATTCATCCGGGCGAAGCCGCGGACAAGAATCTGTACGACCTGCCGCCGGAAGAAGATGCGAAGATCCCGACCGTTTGCGCGGGACTCGATCAGGCGCTCGACGCACTCGATGCGGATCGCGAGTTCCTGACGCGCGGCGGCGTGTTCACGGATTCGATGCTCGACGCCTACATCGAACTGAAGACGAACGAGCTCCAGCGTTATCGTCAGGCGGTGCATCCGATCGAGTTCGAGATGTACTACTCGCTGTAAAGCATGACGGCAGCGCGTTTCATTGAATTCCGTTCGATGACGCGCGCTCAATGTCATGCGATGAAGAACGACGGAAAGGGACGGCGCGCCGTCCCTTTTTTAATCGCTCGCGGTTGTCACGCAACGAGAAGAAGATCGGTAGGACGAACGACCTCAATCATTGCACGATGGTGCTCAAGAATCTGATCAAGGCGCGCAAGGGTCACGCCGACGCGCTCTCCGACGACACGCAACTCGCCGCGACCGGCCTCTTGCCCGGCCTCGAAGCGTTGCCGACCGTCGTGCTCGTGCTCGACAAGCGCAATCTGAGGATCGCGTATGCGAACCCGTCGGCGGAGTCGATGCTGGAGATGTCGCGCAAGCAACTGATGCAGACGCATTGGTCCGAACTCTTCGCGAATGCGGACGAACTCGCCACGACGATCGCGTCCATCGCGGAGAACCGCTTCAACGCGACGAGGCTCGATGCCGCGCTCGAACGCGCGGGACGCGAGCCGCTGCATGTTCATGCGATCGTCGCGTATCTGGAAGCCGCGTCCGATTACGTGCTGCTCGAACTGTTCGAGAACGAGCGCCACTTGCGCACGGATCGCGAGGAGCGCATTCACGATCTGACGGCGGTGAACAAGCAGCTTATCCGCAATCTCGCGCACGAGATCAAGAACCCGCTTGGCGGCATTCGCGGCGCGGCGCAACTGCTGGAATTCGAGCTCGGCGCGCGCGAACGCGACGAGTTGCGCGAATACACGCAGGTCATCATCAAGGAGTCGGACCGCTTGCAGACGCTCGTCGATCGCTTGCTGGAGCCGCACCGGCATCCGCATATCGTCGGCGACGTGAACATCCACGAAGTCTGCGAGCGCGTGCGCGCGGTGATTCTCGCGGAGTTCCCGCGCGGCCTCACCATCGAGCGCGACTATGACGTGAGCGTGCCCGACCTGCGCGGCGACAAAGAGCAACTGATTCAGGCGCTGCTCAACATCGTGCGCAACGGGGCCGAGGCGCTGAGAGAGCGCATCTCGCAAGGCGACGCGAAGATCGAACTGCGCACGCGCATCGCGCGCAAGGTCACTATCGGCAAGCGCCTGCACAAACTGGCACTGGACTTGCATATCACCGACAACGGTCCGGGGATTCCAGGCGATATCCGCGACCGCATCTTCTTTCCGCTCGTGTCGGGCAGGGAAGACGGGAGCGGCCTCGGCCTCACGCTCGCGCAGTCGTTCGTGCAGCAGCACGACGGACTGATCGAAGTGGAGAGCAAGCCGGGCTGCACGGAGTTCGCCATCTTGCTGCCATTCGGGAACTGACACGCGTATCGAACACTATCGACATCCAGCAGACTGCGGGCCGCGAATTTCGCGCGAAGCCACGAAGCCTGACCGTTTCGACGGGCACACACCGAACCACACGAAGACTTCTCGCCGAACGATATGAAGCCGATCTGGATAGTAGACGACGACCAATCCATCCGTTGGGTGCTCGAAAAAGCCCTCGCACGAGAGAACTTCACGACGCGCAGTTTCTCGGGCGTGCGCGACGCGCTCGCCGCGCTCGAAACCGACAGCCCGCAAGTACTCGTCTCCGACATCCGCATGCCCGGCGGCTCGGGGCTCGAACTGCTGCAAACGGTGCGCGACACGCTGCCGGGTCTGCCTGTCATCATCATGACGGCGTTTTCCGATCTGGATAGCGCGGTCGCCGCGTTTCAGGGCGGCGCGTTCGAGTATCTCGCCAAGCCGTTCGATATCGACAAGGCGGTGGAGCTGATTCGCCGCGCCGTCGACGAAAGCATGCGCGGCGAGGCTGCGTACGACGAGCGCGTGACCGAAACCCCCGAGATGCTCGGACAGGCGCCCGCGATGCAGGACATGTTCCGCGCCATCGGCCGCCTGTCGCATTCGGCGGCGACCGTGCTCATCACGGGCGAATCGGGCACCGGAAAGGAGCTTGTCGCGCGCGCGTTGCACCGGCATAGCCCGCGTGCCAACGGGCCGTTCATCGCGCTCAATACCGCCGCGATCCCGAAAGATCTGCTGGAGTCCGAACTATTCGGTCACGAGCGCGGCGCGTTCACGGGCGCGCAGGCGATGCGCCAGGGCCGCTTCGAACAAGCCGAGAACGGAACGCTTTTTCTCGATGAAATCGGCGACATGCCGTTCGACTTGCAGACGCGGCTCTTGCGCGTGCTGTCGGACGGGCAGTTCTATCGCGTGGGCGGGCACAATCCGCTGCGCGCGAACGTGCGCGTGATCGCGGCGACGCATCAGAATCTGGATGCGCGCGTGCGGCAGGGGCTGTTTCGCGAGGACTTGTACCATCGCCTGAACGTGATTCGCCTGCGTCTGCCCGCCTTGCGTGAACGCAGCGAGGACATCCCGCTGCTCACGCGGCACTTTCTGCAAAAGAGCGCGCGCGATCTGGGTGTCGAGCCGAAGCGCGTCTCCGACAGTGCGCTCGCGTATCTCGCGTCGCTGCCGTTTCCCGGCAACGTGCGCCAGCTCGAAAACCTGTGCAACTGGCTTACCGTGATGGCCCCCGCGCAGGTCATCGAACAGAAGGACTTGCCGCCGGATCTCACGCCACGTCAGGACGCCACGCCGGAGAGCATCGCGGTGTCGACCGATGGCGCCGTCGCGCCAAACGGCTCGGCTGCATACGCGACGTCGCCGGCTTCACCGCCGCCTGCCGGCGTGCCGGTGAGCGTGTGGGAGAGCGGCTTGCGCACGGAAGTCGCGCGTCTGTTGCGCGAGAATTCCGCCGATGTCATGGATGAACTCGCGCGCCGCTTCGAAGCCGCGGTGATTCGCGAGGCGCTCGACTTCACGCGCGGGCGCAAGGTGGAAGCGGCCGAGCGCCTCGGCATCGGGCGCAATACGATCACGCGCAAGATTCAGGAACTGCATCTCGACGCGTGACGCCTTCATTGGCGTTGGGAGGGATCAGCAGCCGACCGTCGCGACGACTGGCGCGTGGTCGGACGGCTGATCCCACTTGCGCGGCACCTTGTCGATTTCGCATGACGTGCAGAGCGCCGACAACTCGGACGACAGCAGAATGTGGTCGATCCGCAGCCCCGCATTGCGGCGAAACGCCATCATCCGGTAATCCCACCACGAAAAGAGCTTCTCGGGCTGCTCGAACTTGCGGAAGGCGTCGGTCAGGCCCAGCCCGACGAGCTGCATGAAATGCGCGCGCTCTTCCGGCGAGACGAGATTCTGGCCTTCCCACGCCTTCGGATCGTGCACGTCGCGGTCTTCCGGCGCGATGTTGTAATCGCCCAGCAGCGCGAGCTTCGGATACTGCGTCATCTCTTCGCGAAGCCATTCGCGCAGCGCATCCAGCCAACGCATCTTGTAGGCGAACTTCTCGGAACCGGGCGCCTGTCCGTTCGGAAAATACGCCGACACCATCCGCACGCCGTTGACCGTCGCGGCGATCACGCGCTGCTGCAAGTCTTCGAAGCCGGGAATATTGCGGACCACGGTGGCGTCGTGGACTTCGATGCCGTCGCGCACCAGAATGCCGACGCCGTTATACGTCTTCTGTCCCGCGAACCAGCTTTTGTATCCGGCGGCTTCGAGTTCGGCGCGGGGAAATTTCTCGTCGGGCAGCTTCAGTTCCTGAAGACAGAGCACATCGACTTGCGAGAGTTGCAGCCAGTCGGTGACGTGCTGAAGACGGACCTTGAGGGAGTTGACGTTCCACGTTGCGATTTTCATGTGACGGCGAATGCCTGTGGTTTCTTGACGGTCGATCGAAGCCGGAATGATAACGCCATGGCGCGTGCGTACCTTAACGCGCGTGTTTACGGGCTTTTTATCTCCCCGCGCGAATTCTTTCCGCGCCCTTTACACCGGTTCTCGTACTCTCGCATGTGTCAAATGGACCTGCTTTACGTCGCTGGCATCGCCCTGTTCTGGAGGCTCTTGCGCGGCGCTGACTGCGGGTTGCGCGCGTTTGCGCCGCCGCTCGCCACCGAACATGACGAGCGCATGCAGGACATCCATGCGCGATCGCACGGTCGGCAACGCGCGGCGGCGCTAGATTCTCGTGCATGAAATCATCCTTCAATCGCCGACGCTTTCTTCTCGATGCCGGACTCGCCCTCGGCGCGTTCAATGTCTATGCGTTTCCGCGCGCAGCGTTCGCGGCGGTCCGTTCGAATGCCGATGCCGTCACCCCGTTCGCGTTCGGCGCGAAAGGCGACGGCCGCGCCGACGACTCCGCCGCCCTGAACGCCGCCTACGAACACGCGCGGCAGCAGCGCATTTCGGCGGTATCGCTGCGCGGCGCGACGTATCGCGTGACGCGCGGCATCTATGCGCGCGGCGTCTCGACGCACGGCGAAGGCGCCACGCTCATCGCAACGCTGGACGGCGCGCGCGGCGGCGCGGCGTTCGAATGGGGCGGCAGCGGCACCTTCGTGCGCGACGTGACCTTCGATCTGTCGAACACGAGCAAGACCGACATGCACGGCGTGCTCAATGCCGTCGATGACGCGCGCAATCAGCGTTTCGAGAACAACTGCATCGTCGGACGCACGATCGGCGCGACGCCCCGCCAGTCGAACATCTTCGGCGCGTGGTTCATGGGCACGGGCCTCACCGGGCTTATCGTATCGAACAATCAGTTCGAGTCGTGTTCGTACGGAGTCCAGATCAATAATCAGCGCGGCATGACAGGCGACGTGCGCCGCGCGCCGCTTGGACGCGCGTCGTCGCATATTCATATCGCGGGCAACGTGTGCATCGACGCGAGCATCGGCGTCAACACGCCGCATATCGCGTGCTCCAACGTGATCGTGCAGGGCAACACGATCACCGCGCGCAGCCTCGACATGGACTTGCCGCTGAATATCGCGCATGTGACGGATATCGCGGTCGTCGGCAACACGGTGGCCTCGAACGCATCAAGCGCGAACGGCACCTTGCACGTCGAAGACGCGACCGGCGCGATCACCATCGACGGCAACATCGTGACCGTGCTTGCGCGCAACAACGGCATTCAGGTCGGCACGCGCGCGAGCGTCAGCGGCGACGCGCCGCAAAAGCGCAAGGTGGTCATCAGCGCGAATCACATCGAGGGAAGCGGCGCGTCGTCAGGCAGCGCCGGCATTCTGATTCCCGATGCCGAAACCCTCGACACCGTCATCGCGAACAACGCGATCCACCGCTTCGCCGAGGGCATCACGGTCGTCTCGCGCTGTCTCGTGCAAGGCAACGTCATCGCGGCATGCGGCGTGCCGCTACGCGTTTCGCGCGACAGTCTGCAGGCAGGGAACCTGATCGGCTGACATCGCGGCTGAAGCGAGCGATTCGGCGGATGCGGACGCGTGCGGCGCCGCGAGCGCACGCGGGACGCGGGAGCCATGCCGCAGACGCGGCAGATACGCCAGCAAAATGACGTAGATGGTCGGCGCGCCCGCTATCGGCTGGGCGAAAAGCGCGGTAATCAGCAAGGGCGCGCAGGCGCCGATCTTCGACCAGTTCGCCTTCGTCCCCGGCCGCCACGCGGACAGCATGACCACCTGACACGCGAAGCCGAACAGCCCGATCATGCCGATCTGCGCGAGCAGCGAGATACCGTCGTTCTGCTCCTTGCCGCTGAAAAGACCGACGCCAAGCGGGCGCATCGCGAAGTTCGCGAGGCCGCGGTCGATGGAACGCGAGCGGTCGCTGATCGACTCGCCGTGCGTGCGCGCCTTGTCCTTGAGACCAATGTACGGCGTATAGAGCGCGATGGGCCACGCCATCAGCACGATCGCGCAGGTCACGAGCAGGCGCGGCATGAATAGCCGCCGCGAGCGGCCGGACAGCAGGAACACGAGGCCGAGCGACATGGCGAGCAACGCGACGCCGAGCGTCGAAAACGCGCAGAGAATGCCGCCGACCATGCACGCGAGCAGGAACTTCGAGCGGCGGGTGAGCGCCTCGTAGATCAGGCAGAAGCACGCGACCGCCTGATAGATGCCCGCTTCCCGAAAGAACGCGCAGTAGCGGTCGAATTTCACGGTGCCGGATGCGAAATCGCTGTAGAGCATCGAGAACGGAAAGTAGATCGCGCCCGTCGCGGCGCGCGGGTCTTGGGTGTAATCGGCATAGCCTTTCACGGGCAGACTGAAGAGATAGAGGCTGTCCTTGCTGCCGAGCCAGAAGGTCAGCAGTTCCGTGACGAGGCTCGACAAACCGAGCAGTGCGACAGCCGTGCAAAGCTGGCGAAAGAAGAGACGATTCGCGTTGACGTCGAGCAGAAACGCGCTGTACGACAAGCCGACCACGCCGGTCGTCACGAGTTCATACAGCGTCCATTCGAGCTGCGAGCGTCCGTTCACGATGGAAATGGGCGCGACGTAGATCCAGTACACCGCCATCAGTCCCAGCAGGCAGGCGGTTTCGGCGCGCAGGCGCGGCGTCGTGTAGCGGATCTGGCGATGCGTATGGAACAGATACAGGCAGGTCAATAGCGGCGCGATCAGCACGCCGATGGCTGTATAGCGTTCGCCGAGCGCGGACGGCCGCATCACGAACAGGTTCAGCACGAGTCCGAGGCTCATCAAGCGCCGGACCGAGAGAAGGTTGCGGAAGGAAAGCATCGTTAGGTCTCTGCATGGTTTGACAGTCGTTTTTCTTCTATGCGACGCGGGAAATGCAGCGGACGGATGCCATCTTCGATGCGCGGCGCGCGTCCGTGTCCGATGCGGCCGCCTCAAGGGTCGTGCAGGCCCGCGCGCACGCACACTCGGGCTGCGTGTCGCGAGACGCAAACGATTGATGTGTCGGAGTCCTTCGAGTGCCGGCTCATGCGGGTCATGAGCACGTGAGCGAGGCGCAACGAAGCGACGCCAGTCACGTTCATCTTTGCAGGCAGGTTGAATGAAAGGGTACGGCAGCGACCGGGTGACACGCGCGATGCAGCAGCGCGAGGCGGACTGAATGCGAGACGGCCTGAACCGTCCGCGAGATGACTACAGGTAAAGCCCCGATGCGCCGAGCAGGTAATGCACGGGAATCGTTCGGCCGTTCCAGTGGAACTCATAGCAGCGCGCGTCGCCGCGCAGTTGCGCGCGCAGCACGCTCAGCGCACCCGCTTCCGACGTCGCGGCGATGACCACCTTGCCTTGCACGCCGCTCGAAGCCGTCAGGCCGCGAGACGTCGTGTCGATGCCCACTTCGAAGATAGCGAGGTCGTAGTAGTTGCCGGCCGCGCGATCGCCGGCACGCGATGATGCATGGCGCCGCAAACCGCCTTCGGCCGCGAGCGCGAGCGCCAGCACTTGCGCGCTCGGCAGCGTCGCCGGCGGGTGAGTCTGCCCGATTCGGCCGGACCTGCGGCGAAGGACGAATCCGGTGACGCCAAAGAGCATTCGAGACAAGCTGCGCGTTTTTCGCCAGGCAAGATTTGCGGTTAGCACCATCGGTCTCCGTATCTTTTGCTCGAGTTGAAACCGATTGTAAGCGCACGCTCGTACGCCCGCCGCCAAAGGTGCCGACGCATCCGCCACCGTCACAAAGCAAACGTTTCTCTGCAATTCCTGATCATTTCGATAAGCATATCGGCGCCGCGTCCGCGCTTTTATGTCCCGCTACAATCGTCCGAACCGCTTACGTAAGAGGGCTGCACATGGATCTCATCATTCGCCGCGCGGCGCTCGTGCGTTCGACCTCGCTCGTCGATATCGGCATGGAAGGCGGCCGCATCGCCGCCATCGAGCCGCATCTGGATGCCCGCGCGCGCGAAGAAATCGACGCGAACGGTTCGCTCGTGACCGCGCCTTTCGTCGATGCCCACTTTCACATGGACGCAACGCTCTCGTACGGTCTGCCGCGCGTGAACGCGTCGGGCACGCTGCTCGAAGGCATCGCGCTATGGGGTGAACTGAAGCCCGAGCTGACGCAGGAAGCCATCGTCGAGCGCGCGCTGCAGTACTGCGACTGGGCCGTCGCGCGCGGGCTGCTGGCGATCCGCTCGCACGTCGATGTCTGCGATCCGCGGCTTCTCGCCGTCGAGGCGCTCGTCGAAGTGAAGCGCCGCGTGAAGCCGTATCTCGACCTGCAACTCGTCGCGTTTCCGCAGGACGGCGTGCTGCGCAGCCCGGGCGCGTTCGAGAATCTGAAGCGTGCGATTGCGCTCGGCGTCGATGTCGTCGGCGGCATTCCGCACTTCGAGCGCACGATGGCCGACGGCGCGGCGTCCATTACGCTGCTGTGCGAATACGCGGCGCAGCACGGTTTGCGCGTCGACATGCACTGCGACGAATCCGACGATCCCCTGTCGCGCCACATCGAAACGCTGGCGGCTGAAACGCATCGGCTAGGACTGCACGGACGCGTGACCGGCTCGCATCTCACGTCCATGCATTCGATGGACAACTACTACGTCAGCAAGCTGATTCCGCTGATGCGCGAGGCGGGGGTCGCGGCGATCGCGAATCCGCTCATCAATATCACGTTGCAGGGACGCTCGGACACGTACCCGAAGCGGCGCGGCATGACGCGCGTGCCCGAACTGATGGCGGCGGGCATCGACGTCGCTTTCGGCCATGACTGCGTGATGGACCCGTGGTACAGCTTAGGCTCGGGCGACATGCTCGAAGTCGCGCACATGGGCCTGCACGTCGCGCAGATGACCGGCGTCGACGCGATGCGGGCGTGCTTCGATGCGGTCACGCGCACGCCCGCGCGCATTCTCGGACTCGAAGACTACGGCGTTGAAGTGGGCTGCCATGCGGACTGCGTCGTGCTGGACGCACGCGACCCGATCGAAGCGATCCGTCTGCGCGCGGCGCGCACGGCGGTGATCCGAAGAGGGAAGGTGGTGAGCCGCAGCCCGGCCATGCGCGCGACGCTCGCGCTCGAAGGACGGCCTGCGGAAGTGGACTTCAGAATCCAACGCTGATGAAGAAAACCCCGGCCGGGCGGCCGGGGTTGTCGATCAGTGAACGGTCTGCGTGTGCTCGCTCATGCCGTTGTGACGCAGAAGCGCGTCGATGCTCGGCTCGCGTCCGCGGAACGCCTTGAACGAATCCATCGCGGGGCGGCTGCCGCCCACTTCGAGAATCTCGCGGCGATAGCGCGTGCCGGTCTCCGCATTCAGCACCGAGCCGTTCGCGGCCTTCGCGGCTTCCTCGAACGCGGCGTAGGCATCGGCGGACAGCACTTCGGCCCACTTGTAGCTGTAATAGCCCGCCGCGTAACCGCCCGCGAAGATGTGGCTGAACGTATTCGGCCAGCGCGAGAACGGCGCCTGCGGAATCACGTGGAACTTCTCGTTGATCTCGCGGGCAACGTCGTTCACGTTCTGCGTGCCGTTGGCCGGATCGTAGGACGTGTGCAGCACCATGTCGAACATCGAGAAGACGATCTGACGCAGCGTGCCCAACCCGCTTTGGAAGTTCTTGGCGGCTAGCATCTTGTCGAAGAGTTCGCGCGGCAGCGGCTGGCCGGTTTCGACGTGCGCGGACATGTCGGTGAGCACGTCCCACTCCCAGCAGAAGTTCTCCATGAATTGCGACGGCAGTTCGACCGCATCCCATTCGACGCCGTTGATGCCCGAGACGCCGAGTTCGTCGACGCGCGTCAGCATGTGATGCAGGCCGTGCCCGAATTCGTGGAACAGCGTGATGACTTCGTCATGCGTGAAGCAGGCGGGCTTGCCGCCGACGGGCGCGGAGAAATTGCACGTGAGGTACGCGACCGGCGTCTGCACGTCGCCCTGCGTGCGCTTGTGGCGGGCGCGGGCGTCGTCCATCCATGCGCCGCCGCGCTTGCCTTCGCGCGCGTAGAGATCCAGATAGAACTGCGCGACGAGCGAGCCGTCCTGGTTCTCGACGCGGAAGAAGCGCACGTCCGGATTCCACACGGCGGCTTCGTCGCGGCGAATCGAGACGTTGAACAACGTTTCGGTCACCTTGAAAAGACCCTTGAGCACCGCTTCCTGCGGGAAGTACTGCTTGACCTCGTTTTCGGAGAACGAATAGCGTTTCTGGCGCAGCTTCTCGGCTGCGTAAGCGACATCCCACGGCTGGAGCTCGGGCATGCCGAGCTCAGTGGCCGCGAACGCGCGCATTTCCATCCAGTCGTTTTCGGCGTAGGGACGCGCGCGCTTCGCCAAGTCTTCGAGAAACGCGATGACCTGCACGGGCGACTCCGCCATCTTCGGCGCGAGCGAGACTTCCGCGAAATTCTGATAGCCGAGCGTGCGCGCTTCTTCCTGACGCAGCTTCAGGTGCTCGACGATATTCTGCGTGTTGTCCCATTCGGCCTTGCCGTTGCCGTACGTTTCGCCGAGTTCCGACGCCCGCGTGACATACGCGCGATACATCGCCTCGCGCATCGGCCGATGCTGCGCGTATTGCAGCACCGGGAAATACGAAGGAAAGTGCAGCGTGAACTTCCAGCCGTCCTTGCCTTCCTTCTGAGCGGCTTCGCGAGCGGCTTCGATCACGTCGTCGGGCAGGCCGGCGAGATCGCTTGGCTGCGTGACGACGTATGAATAGGCGTTCGTGGAATCGAGCACGTGATCGGAAAACGCCTTCGAGAGGGCGGCCTGTTCTTCCTGCAATTGCGCGAAGCGCGGCTTGCGGTCTTCGGGCAATTCAGCGCCGGAAAGGCGGAAATCGCGCAGCGCGTTTTCCAGAATCTTCTTGCGCTCCGGGGAAAGTCCGGCGAACTCGTTGCCTGCGGCAATGGCCTTGTACTTTTCGTACAACGCGAGATTCTGGCCGACGCTCGCGGAGAATTCGGTGACGCGCGGCAGGTTTTCGGCATGGGCGGCGCGCAGTTCGGGCGTATCGGCGACGGCGTTCAGATGCCCGACGACGCCCCACGCGCGCGAGAGCTTTTCCGATTCACGCTCCACCGTTTCGACGACGTCCTGCCAGGTGGCAGGCGTGTTTGGCGCGCTCGCGCGATCGACGGCGCTCTTGGCCGCCGCCAGCAGCACGTCGAGCGCCGGGGTGACATGCTCGGGCTTGATATCGCCGAAGCGCGGCAAGTCGGAAAAATCGAGCAGCGGATTGGATGCTGCCGTCGTCGGCGTGGCTGCGGTGGTATCGCTCATGGCTCTCCCGGTTCGGTGTTCATTGAAACGCGGAACGGGACCGTCATGGCGGAGCCCGCGCCGCTCGTATCGAATGCTATTGGAGCATTATTGGGGCGGCGGGGCCAAAATCCAATGGATTGTTTCTAAGGGGACGATCGGGCGCGCCCCCGTCGGTTCACGCCCGTCGGCTCACGCCTGCGCCGCGCGCTCGGCGGCTTCCAGCGTGTTCACGAGCAGCATGGTGATGGTCATCGGGCCGACGCCGCCCGGCACCGGCGTGATGTAGCCCGCGACTTCCCTGACGCCCGCGAAGTCGACGTCGCCGCAGAGCTTGCCCGCTTCGTCGCGATTCATGCCCACGTCGATCACCGTCGCGCCCGGCTTCACCATGTCCGCCGTCAGAATGTTGCGGCGGCCGGTCGCCGCGACGACCACATCCGCGTCGCGCGTGTAGTGCGCGATATCGCGCGTCTTGCTGTGGCAGATCGTGACGGTTGCGCCGGCTTCGAGCAGCAAGAGCGCCATCGGCTTGCCGACGATATTCGAGCGCCCGATCACCACCGCATTCGCGCCCTTGAGGTCGATGTCGTGCGCCTCGAACATCTTCACCACGCCATACGGCGTACACGGGCGAAAGAGCGGCTTGCCCGTCATCAGCGCGCCCGCGTTCGCGACGTGAAAGCCGTCCACATCCTTCTCTGGCGAAATGGCTTCGATGACCTTGTGGCTGTCGACATGCGCGGGCAGCGGCAGTTGCACGAGAATGCCGTGGATGGACGGATCGGCGTTGAGCTTCTCGATATGCGCGAGCAATTCGTTCTCGGCGAGCGTCGCGGGGAAGCGGTCGAAGACCGAATGCAGCCCGTTGTCCTGACACGCCTTCACCTTGTTGCGCACATAGACTTCGCTCGCCGGATTGTCGCCGATGAGCACCACGGCCAGGCCCGGCTTGTGTCCGCGAGCGGTGAGCACGGCCGCGCGGGCGGCGACATCGGCGCGAAGGGTCTTGGAGAGGGCGTTACCGTCGATGAGTTGGGCAGTCATGGCGAATCGGGATGGACAATGGGCGGTGTGGCGAGGCGCGCGCGGGCGATGCGACTTGCTGCCGGGCGCGCCAGGGCGCTCGCGGCGCCGCTGAAGAAGGGCGAAATTATACCGCCGGGCGCTTTCGGGCGTCCGGCGGCGAACGGCGTCGCGGCGCTTGCCGCGCTCGCTGTTTCCCTACGGCGAGACGGGCTGCCAGGACGAATCGGGATCGAACGTCTTGATGGACGCCGCCACGCGCGCCGACGCCGCACCGAGGTTCTTCTGATAGAGCCGCCCGTCCTGATCGATCATGAACGACATCACGCCGGTTTCGCCGTACTTCGCGGGCCACGCGATCAGGCCGAAGCCATTCTGAAGCGCGCCGCGTTCCATGTAGTTCTTCGCGCCGCCTTGCGCGTGCGGCCCTTGCGCGGTGAGGATGCGGTAGTGATAGCCGTAGTAGCCGCCCGACGCAGTCGCCTTGTTCGGCATCGCCGCCGCGAGCAGGCCGAGCGGGCTGTCCGGCTCGCCGGGCGCGGAGTCCCAGTAGAGGCCGTCGTGCTTGCCGGGCGTGCTCACGAAGCGGTCCGCGTAGTGGTTCGACAGCTTCCGATAGTCGTTCTGCGCATCGACGTAAGCGAGCGCGACGCGCATCACCGAACGCTCGTTGCGGCCGATATGCCGCGTCAGCACTTCGTCGCGTGCGGCGGGCATGTCGAAGCGCCAGCCCTTGCCCGTCTCCACGAGGGGAATCGGCAGGATCCAGCCGCTGTCGCCGGTCTCGATGTGAGCGCGCTTCGGGCCGGTGGCCGTGTTCGTCTCCTCGACGATGCGGTGTCCCTTCGCCCACGAGCCGAGGTACTCGTAGACGTCTTCTACGCCGATGTTGTCGGTCGGAACGTAGCGCGCGTGGTCTCGGCCGAGCACTTTGGAGAGCGCGGCTTCGTCGCTCGATGCGATGGCGTCGGTGAGGGCTTGCGCGGCGGCTTCGGGCGTCGGATACACGGCCTGCGCGTGCGCGAGCGAGGCGGCGAGAACCAGCGATGCGCCGGCGAGCGCGGCGCGCAGGTCAGGGCGGGGCAATGCGGCGAATGTTTTGATAAAGGTCATCTGGGGCTCCTGAGTCATGGCATGGAAGTGGCGCGAAAGGGCTCAGCGGCGATGAAAACCGCCTCCGCCGCCATGAAAGCCGCCGCCCCCGCCGCCGCCCGCGCCGCCCTGGAATCCGCCGCTGCGCTGGACGCCGCCGCCTCCGCTGCCAAGGCCGCCGCCTTGGCGCTGCACGCCGCCGCCGGCATTCGGGTGCGCGCTCGCGAACGATTCGCGGCTCGCTTGCCCGCGCTGGATGTCCTGCCGCGCGGCGTTGCCGTCGCCCGCGCCGCGCAGCGCGTTGTCGCGGTTGACGCTCTGCGCGCGCTGATGCAGATCGTTGTTGCCGGCGCCGCGCGATTCGCCGCCTTGCCGGATGTTCTGCACGCGCTGATTCGCCGATTGATTCAGGTTCTGCCCCGTGCGCTGCTGCAACGTCTGCGCCGCCTGCGCGCGTGCCTGATCGCGTCCGCGGAACTGATCGCGATTCGCCGCGCCGAGATTCTGGTTCCCGAAGTTCTGCCGGTTGCCGATGTTGTTCCGGTTGAACTGCGGGTCGCTGCGGTTCCAGCGCACGTTGTTGCTGTTAGCGTTGATGCGGTTGTTGACGTTGATGTTGTTGTAGCGGTTCACGTTGACGTTGACGTCGTGGCGGCCCCAGTCGCAGTTGCCCCACAGCGCATTCGCGACCGCGACGCCGGTGCCGAACGCGAGCCCGGCCGCGAGACCCGACGCAATCGCATAGCCGGGCGGCGGCGGCACGTAGACCGGCGGATACGCCGGATAGGGCCACGCGCCGTACACCACGGTCGGGTTATAGGTCGGCACGTACACCACTTGCGGATTGGCCGGCACGATCTGAATGGTGCTTTGCTCGACCACCACCTTCTGCTGCTCGCTGCTCTTGAGATTGCCGGCGCTCTGGGCCGCGCGGCGCAACCGCTGCACGGAATCCATCACGTCGCCGGATTGCGCGATGAACGCGTTGCCGAGCTGCGTCACCCAGTCGGGCTTCGACGCCATCGTCGCCAATGCCTGCGGAAACGCGACGAGCGATTGCACGCTCGGGTCCCACGGCTCCGACTGCACGGCCTTCACTGCGTCGTCGCCCTTGATGTTCGGATTCGCCTTCGACCATTGCGCGGCGGCCTGAATGTCCTGCGGATACGTCGAGGCCATCAGCACTTGGGCGAGCAGCGCATCGGGATACAGCGCGATGGGCGCGACGAGCGCGTCGACCTGCTCGTTCGAGAGCTTCTGGCCGGCGGCTGCGGCGGACTGTGTCTGAGCGAAGGCGCTCGGCGCGTGGAACACGGCGAGCGGCGCGGCGGCGAGCGTCGCGGCGAGGGCGAGCGCGCGCACGGGACGCATGGGCTTCGCCAGCAAAGGACATGGCGTTTCGTTCAAGGCGGAGTCTCCTGGTTGAGGCACCCGGCGTCCGATCTCGCTGCCAAGACGCAGAAACTTCGGCGCGCTCACTGGCCAGCGCCAGGTCAACGGATCGGATGCGGGGAATCGAGGGGGCGTAGTGGAACCGCGGGAGAAGGCGGCGAGGGACGGAGACGTTCGCGTGCGGCCAGTGGCGAAACGTTTGCCTGAATGTGCAGCGGTGGCCTTGACGCGCATGATCGACTCCGGTGTTGGGGCACGATCAAACTACGGGCGGGCACTCTTTTGTGTCAACGCGAAACACGAAATTTGACGTTTCGGTTTCGCGGCGGTCAGCGGCCGAGTTGGCCAGCGGAGACGTCCAAAAGAGACGTGGCCGGCATTGGAGCCGGCCACGCGATAGAACACAGCAACGACGCGTTACTGCTGAGGCTTGTTGGACAGCGCGAGACGCAGCAGGTCGGCGACGGTATTCACCGAGAGCTTCTCCATGATGTTCGCGCGATGCGCTTCCACCGTCTTGATGCTGATGCCGAGGTCATCCGCGATCTGCTTGTTGAGCCGCCCCGCGATGATGCGCTCGAGCACCTGATGCTCGCGCGCCGTCAGCTTGCCGAGCCGCTCGGCGGCCGCGCGCTGCTGCTGGACGCTCGTGCTCTCGCTGCGCGCCTTTTCCAGCATGCGCTCGACCAGCTTACGCAGTTCCGCTTCGTCGAAGGGCTTCTCGATGAAGTCCATCGCGCCTTTCTTCATGGTCGAGACGGCCATCGGCACGTCGCCGTGACCCGTGACGAAGATGATCGGCAGCACGGAGTTGTCCGCGATCAGCTTTTCCTGCAATTCCAGGCCGGTCATGCCGGCCATGCGCACGTCGAGAATCAGGCATGCGATGGCGCCCGAATGCGCGATCGGCAGATAGACGTCGAGGAACGATTCCGCGCTGGAAAAGCACTGCACGCGATAGCCGTTCGCTTCGAGCAGCCAGCGCAAAGAATCACGCACGGCCTCGTCATCGTCGACGACAAAGACGGTTTCCTGAGTGGTGACTGGACTGCTCATAGTTCTCCCGTAACGGTATGTTGTCTCGTATTCGTATGTTCGTCGTGCGCGTCGGCGCCCGGTCCCGTCGAACCGTCCGCTTCGCCGATCGGCAAGCTGCAATGGAAGGTCGCTCCGGTCACGTGGCCATCCGCCTCGACGTTGTTCACCACCCACAGCCGCCCGCGATGCGATTCGATGATCGAGCGGCAAATGTTCAGCCCCATGCCCATGCCGTCGGATTTCGTGCTGTAGAAGGGCTCGAACAGACGCTCGGCGGTGGCTTCGTCGACGCCCGGACCCTGATCCACCACGCTGATGCACACGAACCCGCCATCGGTTCGCTGCACGACCACGCGAATCACGGGATCGACGGCGTTCGGCTTCGCATCATGCATGGCTTCCGCCGCGTTTTTCAACAGGTTGACCAACACTTGTTCGATCAAAACCGGATCGACGTAGATCACCGGCATGCGCGAGCGGATTTCGGTGACGATGCGGATCTTGCGTTTGCGCGCCTCGATTTCGGCGAGGCCGACCGCGTCCGCGACGATATCCGCCACGCGCGTCGCCTGGCGCTTGGGCTCGCTGCGCTTCACGAACTCGCGGATGCGCTTGATGATCATGCCCGCGCGCACGGCCTGCTGCGCGGTCTTTTCCAGGACGGGAAGCAGGGTTTCCTGCGTCATGCGGCCCGACTTCACGAGCGCGACGCAGCCCGAGCAATAGTTGTTGATCGCGGCGAGCGGCTGGTTCAGCTCGTGCGCGAGCGACGACGCCATCTCGCCCATGGTCATCAGGCGGCTCGTGAATTGCAGCTTTTCTTCCTGCTGATGGGCGAGTTCCTGCGCCTGCTTGCGCTGGGTGATGTCGGTGGCGATCTGCATTTGCGCGAGGTGGCCGTCCACCCACTGAATGTACTGGCGGCGCACTTCGAACCACTTCTGGATGCCTTCGACGTAGACTTCTTGCGCGTCCGCCGAGCTTTCGGTGAGCGCGGCGGCGGGCAGTCCCGCATAGGTGTCGATCATGTCGAGCGTGTCCGACGAGCTTTGCGCGTTGCCGTCGAAGGCCGCGCCCGCCAGTTGCAAATGCCCGTCCGGGCGAATGCCGAACAGATGCCGGTAATAGCGGTTCGCGAAGAGCAGTTCGGCTTCGTCGGCGGCGAGCACAGAGACGGCCGCGTCGAGGCTTTCGAGCACGGTCGTGAAGCGTTCGTGCGCGGCGGCGAGTTCCTCGCGGGCGCGCTTGGGCTCCGTGATATCCGTCATCGACGACATCCAGCCGGTCTGCCGGCCCGAGCTGTCGATCAGCGGCGACACGTACAGC
This sequence comes from Burkholderia sp. 8Y, assembly GCF_902506145.1. Classification (GTDB taxonomy): domain Bacteria; phylum Pseudomonadota; class Gammaproteobacteria; order Burkholderiales; family Burkholderiaceae; genus Caballeronia. The sequence continues at coordinate 873,469 of NZ_LR733520.1, forward strand.
CGCGCGTGAAAGAACGAGCCGTCCTTGCGGCGCACGCGCAATTCAAAGCCGGACGAGGGCGCCTTGCCGCGCAGCGTCATGTCGAGTTGGCGCTGCATTTCCGGATACGCGTCGCGCGGCCAGTACGGAAACGGCGCGTTCTTGCCGACGAGATCGCTTTCGTCCCAGCCCGTCATGCGGCAGAACGCCGGATTCACGTGCGTGATGCGGCCGTGCATGTCGAGCACGCGCATGCCGATCAGCACCGAGTTTTCCATCGCGCGACGAAAAAAGGCTTCCGCGTAGAGCGCCTGCTGCGCCTCGAACCGCTGGCGCGTGTGCTTCCAGAGACTCCAGAGGCTCCACAGCACGAAGCACGACAAACCCGCCACCAGCCACACGAGCGTGTTGTTCGTGAAATTCGTGAGCTGCGGATACGAATAGACGCGCACCGACAGCCCTTGGCCGGGCGGGTCGAGCGGAAGGTCGTAGAACATGTCGCGCGGCAGGCGCGGGCGGCTGGACGTGGTGGCGAGTTCCCGATTGTTCAGATCGGTGATCGAGATCTTGTACTTCGCGGACAGTTCGCTCGGAATGTCGCGCTTCAGGATGCCTTCGATCGAAAACACCGCCGCGATCGATCCGAGATATTCGCGGTCGCGGAACACCGGCGTTTGCAGCGTGATGTAACCGTTGCCGAGGTCATCGTAAAGAAGGGGGGAGTAGACCTGGCGGCGCGTGCTGCGCGCTTCGTCGAATGCGGCCTGCACGGCCTCGTCCATTTGCGTGTCGTTCGGCTTGGCGAGCCGCGAGCCGAGCACCGGCAACGGCGTGTTGGGCCAGCGCGGCTTGTGCTCGCTCGTATACCAGTTCATGTAGAGGATCTCGGGATGCCCCTGCATGATGTCGGCGGACGCGGTCTGGAAGTTCTGCGAGTCGCCGTGGCCGGCCGCGATGTCGCGCGCGAGGGCCTGGATTTGTTCTTGCGCACCCGTCATGGCGAGACGGATTTGCTGCTGCGCCCACGCGACATTGCGATACAGCGTGTCTTCCTGCTGCTGCTGCTCGCGCCGGTTCAGGCTCCAGAGAATCAGACTCATGACGACCAGAAATACGATGATCGAAATGAGCGGCGTGAGTAAATAGGAGTTCGACCACCACGGGCCGTGGTGCCAGCGGGAGGGCGACGAGTCAGTGGGTTTCTTCCCGACTCGCGCCGAGCGTTTGATCAGCCGGTCAGTCAACATGGAAGCGATTGTAACGCAGCGCCCGATTGTTAATTAGCGTAAAAAGACGGGAAAGACGGCTCATTTGCGGAAAAGGAGGAGAAACGTCTGAGCAAAAAAATCATATGGGACGGTGCATTGCAGCATTTTTTCACATCATGAGATCAACTCCCATGATTCGAAAAATACCTTGCTACTAGGTCTGGACCCTCTTTAGAATGCCGGCACGCGGCCAGTGCCCGAATCCGTGCGGGCGTGTGTTTTCGGCTGTTCTTAGAGCGTTCCTCACATCAGGAGACGAGCATGTCCGCTGTACCCGACGAAGTTCTCAAATATGTCGCCAATGCCAAGGACGACGATCCGCAGGAAACCGCCGAATGGCTCGAAGCAATGCATGGCGTGATTTCCGCGGTCGGTCCTGACCGCGCGCATTACCTGATCGAGAAACAGATCGAGTTCGCTCGCGTGCACGGCGAACATCTGCCGTTTTCGGCAAACACCCCGTACATCAATACGATTCCGGTCGCGTCGCAGTCGAAGATTCCGGGCGACCAGGACGTCGAACACCGCATCCGGTCGTACACGCGCTGGAACGCCATCGCCATGGTGCTGCGCGCGGGCAAGGACACGAACGTCGGCGGTCACATCGCATCGTTCGCGTCGGCCGCGACGCTCTATGACGTCGGCTTCAATCATTTCTGGCACGCGCCGTCGAAGGACCACGGCGGCGATCTCGTGTTCGTGCAGGGTCACTCGTCGCCGGGCGTCTACTCGCGCGCGTTCCTGCTCGGCCGCCTGACCGAAAAGCAACTGGATCACTTCCGTCAGGAAGTGGGCGGCGAGGGCATCTCGTCATATCCGCATCCGTGGCTGATGCCGGACTTCTGGCAGTTCCCGACCGTGTCGATGGGTCTCGGCCCGATCATGGCGATCTATCAGGCGCGCTTCATGAAGTACATGCAGGCGCGCGGCATCGCGAAGACCGAAGGCCGCAAGGTCTGGGCGTTCCTCGGCGACGGCGAAACGGACGAGCCGGAATCGCTCGGCGCGATCGGCATGGCCGGCCGCGAGCGTCTCGACAACCTCGTGTTCGTCATCAACTGCAACCTGCAGCGTCTGGACGGCCCGGTGCGCGGCAACGGCAAGATCATCCAGGAACTGGAAAGCGAATTCCGCGGCGCGGGCTGGAACGTCATCAAGGTCATCTGGGGCAGCCGCTGGGACGCGCTCTTCGCGCGCGACAAGACCGGCGCGCTGATGCGCCGCATGATGGAAGTCGTCGACGGCGAATACCAGACGTACAAGTCGGAGTCGGGCGCGTTCGTGCGCGAGCACTTCTTCAACACGCCGGAACTGAAGGCGCTCGTCGCCGACTGGTCCGATGAGGACATCTGGAACCTGAACCGCGGCGGTCACGATCCGCACAAGATCTACGCCGCGTTCGACGCCGCCACCCGGACGAAGGGCGCGCCGACCGTCATCCTCGCCAAGACCATCAAGGGCTATGGCATGGGCGAGCATGGTCAGGCGATGAACATCACGCACCAGCAGAAGAAGCTGCCGATCGAGACGCTGAAGAAATTCCGCGACCAGTTCCGCCTGCCGATCAGCGACGAGCAGATCGTCGACGTGCCTTATCTCACGTTCGAAGAAGGCTCGAAGGAACTCGAATACATGCGCCAGAAGCGCATGGACCTGGGCGGCTATTTGCCGGCGCGCCGCGAAAAGGCGGAATCGCTGCCGGTGCCGGCGCTGTCCGCATTCGAGCCGCTGCTCAAGGGCACGGGCGAAGGCCGCGAAATCTCCACGACGATGGCCTTCGTGCGCGTGCTCAACATCCTGCTGAAGGACAAGGCTATCGGCAAGCGCGTCGTGCCGATCGTGCCGGACGAATCGCGCACCTTCGGCATGGAAGGCCTCTTCCGCCAGATCGGCATCTGGAATCAGGACGGCCAGAAGTACATTCCGGAAGACTCCGACCAGCTCATGTTCTACAAGGAAACCGAGACGGGTCAGATCCTTCAGGAAGGCATCAACGAAGCCGGCGGCATGTGTGACTGGATCGCGGCCGCGACGTCGTATTCGACGCACGGCGAGATCATGATCCCGTTCTACATCTTCTATTCGATGTTCGGCTTCCAGCGCATCGGCGATCTGGCGTGGGCCGCGGGCGACATGCGTTCGCGCGGCTTCCTGCTGGGCGGCACGGCTGGCCGCACGACGCTCAACGGCGAAGGCCTTCAGCACGAAGACGGCCACTCGCTCATGTGGGCGGCGTCGATTCCGAACTGCGTGAGCTACGACCCGACGTTCGGTTACGAACTCGCGGTCATCATGCAGGACGGCCTGCGCCGCATGGTGCAGGAGCAGGAGGACGTGTACTACTACATCACCGTGATGAACGAGAACTACGAGCATCCGGCGATTCCGCAAGGCGATGCCGTTGCTGGCGACATCATCAAGGGCATGTACTCGTTCAAGAAGGCCGAGAGCGCGGGCCGTGCACACGTCCAACTGATGGGCGCGGGCACGATCTTCAATGAAGTCATCGCCGCCGCCGATCTGCTGAAGAACGACTGGGGCGTGTCCGCCGATCTCTGGAGCGTGCCGAGCTTCACGGAACTGGCTCGCGAAGGCCAGGACTGCGAGCGTTACAACCTGCTGCATCCGACCGAAGAGAGGCGCGTGCCGCACGTGACGAAGCTGCTCAAGGGCGCGCAGGGTCCGGTGATCGCATCGACGGATTACATCCGCGCGCTCGTCGACCAGATTCGCGGCTATGTGCCGAACAAGTTCGTGGTGCTCGGCACCGACGGCTACGGCCGCTCGGATACGCGCGAGGCGCTGCGCCACTTCTTCGAAGTCGACCGCTACTGGGTCACGCTGGCGGCGCTCAACGCGCTCGCCGACGAAGGCACGATCGAGCGTAACGTCGTCGCTGAGGCGATCAAGAAGTACAACCTCGACCCGGCCAAACCCAACCCGATGACCGTCTAAAGGCATCGCCCCCGAGCGTTGTGACGCAGCCTCTTTCCGAAGCGGAAAGAGGCCGCGTGCAACCCAGGAGACACTAATAATGAGTCAAGCGATCGAAGTCAAAGTGCCGGACATCGGCGATTTCAAGGACATTCCCGTGATCGAAGTGCTGGTCAAGCCGGGCGATGTCGTTGAGCAGGAACAATCCCTCGTCACGCTGGAATCCGACAAGGCCACGATGGACGTGCCAAGTTCGTCAGCGGGCACGGTGAAGGAAGTCAAGGTCAAGGTGGGCGACAACGTCTCGGAAGGCACGCTCATCGTCGTGCTGGAAGGCGGCGGCGCGGCAGGGCCTTCTGCGCCCGCCAAGCAAGAAGCGCCCGCGCAAACGCAGACGCAGTCGCAGCCTGCGCAGGCATCGGGCGGCGGCTCGGTCGACGTGAAGGTGCCGGATATCGGCGACTTCACGGACATTCCGATCATCGAGATCGCCGTGAAGGTCGGGGATAAAGTCGAGAAGGAGCAGTCGCTCGTCACGCTCGAATCCGACAAGGCGACGATGGACGTGCCGAGCCCCGCCGCGGGCACGGTCAAGGAACTGAAGGTGAAGATCGGCGATACGGTGTCCGAAGGATCGCTGATTCTCGTGCTGGAAGGCGGCGAAGGTGGCGCAGGCGCGGCGCCGGCGTCAGCGGCGCCGAAGCAGGGAGCCGCGAAGCCGGTCGAAGCGCCGTCCGACGTGCCGGCGACGCCCGCGCCCGCGAAAGAAGCGCCGTCCGCGCTCGCGCAAGCGCCGGTGATGCCGGCCCGCGACGGCAACCGCACGTCGAGCCACGCATCGCCTTCGGTACGCAAGTTCGCACGCGAGCTGGGCGTGGATGTGACGCGCGTGAGCGGCACGGGTCCGAAGGGACGCATCACGCAGCAGGACGTCACCGCGTTCGTGAAGGGCGTGATGACGGGGCAGGGCAAGGCGGCCGCCGCAGCAGCGCCGGCAGGCGGTGGCGGCGGCGAGCTGGGCCTTCTGCCGTGGCCGAAGATCGATTTCACGAAGTTCGGTCCGGTCGATCCAAAGCCGCTGTCGCGCATCAAGAAAATTTCGGGCGCGAACCTGCATCGCAACTGGGTCATGATTCCGCACGTCACGAACAACGACGAAGCGGACATCACCGAGCTGGAGGAGCTGCGCGTCAAGCTCAACAAGGAGCACGAGAAAGCGGGCGTGAAGTTCACGATGCTCGCGTTCGTCATCAAGGCCGTGGTCGCGGCGCTGAAGAAGTTCCCGACCTTCAACGCGAGCCTCGACGGCGACACGCTCGTCTTCAAGAAGTACTACAACGTTGGCTTCGCAGCCGATACGCCGAACGGCCTCGTCGTTCCCGTGATCCGCGATGCGGACAAGAAGGGCCTCGTCGATATCGCGAAGGAGATGGCCGAGCTGTCGAAGCTCGCCCGCGAAGGCAAGCTGAAGCCGGACCAGATGCAAGGCGGCTGCTTCTCGATCTCGTCGCTGGGCGGCATCGGCGGCACGCACTTCACGCCGATCATCAACGCGCCGGAAGTCGCGATCCTCGGGTTGTCGCGCGGCCAGCAGAAGCCGGTGTGGGACGGCAAGCAGTTCGTGCCGCGCCTCACGCTGCCGCTCTCGCTGTCGTACGACCATCGCGTGATCGACGGTGCGGAAGCTGCGCGCTTCAACGCTTATCTGTCGGCGATTCTGGCGGATTTCCGTCGCGTCATTCTTTGATCGTGGCGCGCGTTCGGGCTTGCCGGTCCGAACGCGCTGTCCAGCCGACGGCGGAACTGCGCGCGCCGTGATGCGCGTGCGGTTCCATCCGCTCTTCTCTTAGGGGACACCATGAGTCTCGTCGAACTAAAAGTACCCGACATCGGCGACTTCTCCGATGTCGATGTCATCGAAGTCAATATCCAGCCCGGCGACGTCATTGAAAAGGAACAGGGCGTCATCACGCTCGAAACCGACAAGGCCACGATGGAAGTGCCCGCCGACGTGGCCGGCACCATCAAGGAAGTGAAGGTCAAGCAGGGCGACAAGGTTTCGCAGGGCTCGGTCATCGCGATGGTCGAGACGCAAGGCGCGGCGGCCGGGTCCGGCGCGCCCGCTGGCAGCGCGCCGAAGGAAGCGTCGACCGCGCAACCCGCTGCATCGGCGCCCGCTGCGTCGGGCGGCGGCACGCAGGACGTGAAGGTGCCGGATATCGGCGACTTCAAGGACATTCCGATTATCGAAATCCACGTGAAGGCGGGCGATACGGTCGAGAAGGAACAGTCGCTCGTCACGCTGGAATCCGACAAGGCCACGATGGACGTGCCTTCGCCCGCGGCCGGCACCGTGAAGGAACTGAAGGTGAAGGTCGGCGACAACGTCTCCGAAGGCACGCTGATCCTCACGCTCGAAGGACAGGGCGGCGGCACTACCTATGTCCCGACGAAGCCGACCGCCGCCGCGCCGCAACCGGCCGAGAAAGCGACCGCCGCACCCGCGCCGCAAGCGGGCAGCTTTTCCGGCTCGGCCGATGTCGAATGCGAGATGCTCGTGCTCGGCGCGGGTCCCGGGGGTTATTCTGCGGCGTTCCGTTCCGCCGACCTCGGCATGAAGACCGTGCTCGTCGAACGTTACTCGACGCTCGGCGGCGTGTGTCTGAATGTGGGCTGCATTCCGTCCAAGGCGCTTCTGCACACGGCGCTCGTCATGGATGAAACGCACGAACTCGCCGAACACGGCATCAGCTTCGGCAAGCCGACCATCGACCTCGACAAGCTGCGCGGTTTCAAGGAAGGCGTCGTCAAGAAGCTGACCGGCGGCCTCGCGGGCATGGCGAAGGCGCGCAAGGTGCAGGTGGTGACGGGCGTCGGCACGTTCGTCGATCCGCATCACATGGAAGTGCAGGGCGCGGACGGCAAGAAGGTCGTCAAGTTCAAGAAGGCGATTATCGCGGCGGGCTCGCAGTCGGTGATGCTGCCGTTCTTCCCGAATGACCCGCGCGTCGTCGATTCGACCGGCGCGCTCGAACTGCGTCAGCTGCCCAAGCGCATGCTGGTGGTGGGCGGCGGCATCATCGGTCTGGAAATGGCGACGGTTTATTCGACGCTCGGCGCAGAGATCGATGTCGTCGAAATGCTCGACGGCCTCATGATGGGCGCGGACCGCGATCTCGTGAAGGTCTGGGAGAAGTTCAACGCCAAGCGTTTCGCCAACGTCATGCTGAAGACGAAGACCACGAAGGCCGAGGCGAAAGACGACGGCATCTACGTGACTTTCGAAGGCGAGAAGGCACCGGCGGAGCCGCAACGCTACGACCTCGTGCTGTTGTCGGTCGGCCGCACGCCGAACGGCGGCAAGATCGGCGCGGACAAGGCGGGCGTGGCGGTAACGGAGCGCGGCTTCATCAACGTCGACAAGCAGATGCGCACGAATGTGCCGCACATCTTCGCGATCGGCGATCTCGTCGGCCAGCCGATGCTCGCGCACAAGGCCGTGCATGAAGGCCACGTCGCGGCGGAAGCGGCGCACGGCGAGAAGGCGTACTTCGACGCGATGCAGATTCCGTCGGTGGCCTATACCGATCCGGAAGTGGCGTGGGCCGGCAAGACCGAGGATCAGTGCAAGGCCGAAGGCATCAAGTATGGCCGTGCAGTGTTCCCGTGGGCCGCGTCGGGCCGCGCGATCGCCAATGGCCGCGACGAGGGCTTCACCAAGCTGATCTTCGACGAAGAGACGCATCGTGTGATCGGCGGCGGCATTGTCGGATTGAACGCGGGCGATCTCATCAGCGAAGTGTGTCTCGCGATCGAGATGGGCGCGGACGCGACCGACATCGGCCGCACGATTCACCCGCACCCGACGCTTGGCGAGTCGATCGGCATGGCAGCCGAGCTGTACGAAGGCGTCTGTACGGATCTGCCGCCGCAGCGCAAGAAGTAAGGCAGTCCGCCGTCAGAAGTGAGAAAGGCGCGTTTCCCTTGGCGGGGAACGCGCCTTTTTACATGGCGTGGCCTTTTGGCGCGGCCAAAGAAAAACCCGGCCGGAGCCGTAATGCCGTTCAGTTAAGGTCTCTTTTGAGGACTCGAACGGTGTAGCGAAACGGTCGCGATTTGACGGCTCGAGCGCAACTGCGCCCGGGCCGTTTTTTATTGGGAAGCTGTTTGAGCCGCTCACGCAGGCGCTTGAGCAGCGCGGGGAGTTTGCCGTACGAGCGCGTCACGGCTGCCCATGTCATTTCGTACTGAATGGTGTGGAATGCGCGGATGAAGCTCAGGCGCTGCCACCAGCCTGCACGGCAGCCTCGATCCATTCGTACGGCAGATGCTGGCCCAGCCGTCCCCATTCGAGCGGCGGCTGTGATTCGACCAGAAGGCGCAGATCATCAACCAGCATGGCGATGCTAGTTAACACCGCCGCGCCCGGTTTACAACTACTTTGCGCCGAAAAGAAAAATGCCGTTCAGTCGCTTAACTGAACGGCATTACGGCCGGAGCCGGGTTTTCGCACAACGGTACAGCTTAAGACAGTCGATTCAGACTTAGGCAACCGTCGGACGCTTCGCGACGCGGGCAGCTTGTTCCGTCGCTTGCGTGGCAGCCTTCGTCGCGGCCGTGGCGGCTGCGTTGAAGTTGCTTTCGGCGATTTCGACAGCTTGCTTCGTTGCCTTGTGAACCGTCTCGTACGTCGTGTTGGCGGCGGTGATGGCCGACTTCATCACGGCGACGGCCGTTTCCGAACCAGCGGGCGCGTTCTTCGCGACGTTGTCGACGAGTGCCTGCACCTTGCGGTTCTGCTCTTCGTATTGCGCTTCAGCGACACGGGCGAACTCGGCTTGCGTGGCCGATGCGATTTCATACAGGTGACGGCCGTACGACAGCACCTTTTCCGCGACCGGCTGCGTCAGGCTGGCCTGCAGCGCGAGCAGTTCTTGCGCGTCCTTCACGGACAGCGCGCGCTGGGCGTTTTCCTGGCCTTCGGCGAGCGTCGACTTGACGACTTGCAGATTCAGTTCAACGAGCTTTTCCACGCCTTCGAACGCCTTGTTCGTCAGGCCGAAGAGGGCGTCGAAATTGGCTTTCTGTGCAGCGGCGATTTGTTCGGGGGTCAACAGGGTCATCTCAGGCTCCTGATAGCCGACCCATCATGGCGGGTCGTGGCTTGGTTATGCAGCGAAATGCTGCTAGCTGGTGCTACTTCTATTGGTGCGTCGCAACATGAAGCCCATTTTAGAGATATTCCTAGTGATGTCAAGCACTTTTTGTGCATTGCACCATCGGCGGGAAGATGTGAGTAATCATGGGCTTAAGTAAATGAATGCCGTCGTGCGCGCCGGCGCTGCGGGAAAGCCCTTGCACCGCTTTGAAGCCGCGAAAGACATGCGCGATCGACATCGGTGCGAGTCGCTACGCGCCGTCTGATAGGACGATTCTTGCGAGCGTCCTATTTTTAAGACGTCGCCGTACACCAAATTGTCGTAGAACCGTTAACATTTCGACTGTTGATCCGACGCACATCAATCAGCGCCGTGACGCTCCGCCTGTATCGGGCGATTTCGGGCGGCCGCTGCGCTCATTCATCAAGTCAGCACTCAAGTTTCAGAATTTTTTGCCGACAACGCGTGAGTCGTCTCGTACAAAAGCGCGTTCATGGCGGCATCGGTCTGCGGAAAGCGATCGTTTTTTCCGATCGCGATTCGCGATGACGCAGAAACAAGCAATCAACGCTTACAACTCGGTTTAACGAGTGCCGATAAGTGCTTAATATTGCTTAAATTTCGCAGCTTCACTACACTTGGCGGTACTCTCCAGCCGCCCAACAAAACACTAATGAAAACCGAAATGTTTTCGTCGCTAAAGGTGGTGCACGGCGTGGCATTGCGCTCGGCTTTGTCCCTCGCCGTATCACTGGCTGTAGCGACTTCGTTTGCAGCGGCTCCGGCTGAAGCCCTTGCCAAATCCGTCACCGTCAACAAGCACGTCAAGAAGTCTTCCACCGAAGAAAAGAGCGCGAGGCCCGCTCGCGTCGCGAAGTCCGGCAAAGCCGCGCGCCCGGCGAAAGTTGCCGCAGGCGCCGACGACGAGGACGCGCCGAAGGTTTCCCACAAGCGTCGCGTGAACTATCGGATGGACCCGCACGCGCGCCGCGCCGCGGTGCATGCGGTGGCGTATCAGCCGCGCGCCACGTCGGTCGGTCAGGCGTTCGGGCTGCATGAAACGGCGGACAGTCTCGCGCTCCGTTCGAGCGTGGCCTATGTGATCGATCAGGACACGTCCGAGACGCTCTTCGACAAGAACTCGCGCGCCGTCGTGCCGATCGCGTCCATCACGAAGCTGATGACGGCCATGGTTGTGCTCGATTCGCACATGCCGCTCACCGACGAAATCGCGGTGACGGACGAAGACCGCGATTACGAGAAGTACACGGGCTCGCGGCTTTCCGTGGGTTCGGTGCTGAACCGCGAAGACATGCTGCATATCGCGCTGATGGCTTCCGAAAACCGCGCGGCCGCCGCGCTCTCGCGCTATTACCCGGGCGGGCGTCCGGCGTTCATCGCCGCGATGAATGCGAAGGCGAAGGCGCTCGGCATGACCGACACGCACTTCGAGAATTCGACGGGACTGACGAGCCTCAACGTGTCGAGCGCGCGTGACCTCGTCAAGATGGTGAACGCGGCGTACCAGTATCCGCTGATCCGCAAGTTCTCCACGGACCGCAGCTACGACGTGTTCACTGGCAAGCGCACGCTCGCCTACAACAGCACGAATGCGCTGGTGCGCAACGCGTCGTGGGACATCGGCTTGCAGAAGACGGGCTTCATCAACGAAGCGGGCGAATGCCTCGTCATGCAGGCGAACGTGCATGGCCGGCCGGTCATCATCGTGTTGCTGGACTCGTACGGCAAGTATTCGCGTTTCGCCGACGCGACCCGCCTGCGTTCCTACCTCGATACGCTCGGCGAGCCGCGCATCATGAGCGCGGACATGGGTGGCGGCGCGAACCCCTGATCGCCTGGGCTCAATGAGCGCAGTCACCGGCAAAACAAAAGCCGGATTCGTCGAACGACGAATCCGGCTTTTTCCTTTGCTAAGCCGTTAGCGCCCTTATCGCTGCGGCTGATGCGCTTCGCCCGGCTGCGCTTCGTGATACCCGAGCGACCGCGAAATTTCCAGCGCGGTATGGCTCAGTTGCTTCAGCCAGGCGTCCTGAAGCCGGTCGGCCGGCGCTGAAAGCGACAAACCGGCGACGAGGCGCCCGGTGTCGTCGTAGATGCCTGCCGCGATGCAGCGCACGCCCAACTCCAGTTCTTCGTTGTCGCGAGCGCACGACTGCTGCCGCACGAATGACAGCTCGCGTTCGAGCTTGGCGAGATCGGTGATGCTGTTCTGCGTGTGGCCCGAAAGACCCGTACGCATGGCGTAAGCGCGCACGCGGGCGGCCTCGTCGGCGGCGAGAAAGAGCTTGCCGACCGATGTCAGATGCAGCGGCGCGCGCCCGCCGATCGCCCGAACGACCTGCATGCCGGAGCGTTCCGAATACGCGCGCTCGATATAGACGATCTCATCGCCCTGACGCACGGAAAGATTGACGGTCTGCCCGGTCTGACGGTGCAACTCGCGCATCGGCGACATTGCCGCTTCGCGCACGGACAGCCGCGCCTTCACGAGATTGCCGAGTTCGAGCAGGCGCATGCCGAGCCGGTAGGTGCCCGGGTCCGAGCGGTCAACCAGCCGGCACACCACCATGTCGTTGAGGATCCGGTGCGCGGTGGAAGGGTGCAGACCGGTGTTATGCGAGAGTTCCTTCAGGCTCACCGGATCGGTGTGATCGGCGAGGGCGTCGAGCAGGCTCATCATGCGCTCGATAACCTGAATGGATGTCTTTGATTCCGGGTTCGTATCGCTCATCGTTCGAATCGGTTGATGCGTCAAACAGCGGAACCGCGATTGTATCTCATAATGTGAAAAGCCGGCATATTCGAAACCGTCGGGGTTTGGCGGATAATCGACGCGCTTCGCACTAACACAACAAGGAAACGCCATGCGAGTCGGTTTATTCGTGACGTGTCTCATCGACATGATGCGGCCGGAGATCGGTTTCTCCGTCATCAAGCTGATCGAGCGCGCCGGCTTCGAGGTCACGGTGCCGCCTGCGCAGACGTGCTGCGGTCAGCCGGCGTACAACTCCGGCGACCGGCGCCTCGCGCGCGATCTCGCTGAAAAGACCCTGCGCGAATTCGAGCAGTTCGACTATGTCGTCGTGCCGTCGGGATCGTGCGGCGGCATGATTCGCGCGCACTACGGCGACCTGTTCCGGGACGATCCCGACCTCATGAACCGCTTCTCGCGCATGCAGCCGCGCGTGTTCGAACTGACCGATTTCCTGGTCACGGTCGCACAGGCGCGCATGGAACCTGGCGTGTTCGACGGCATCGTGACCTATCACGACGCTTGCTCGGGCTTGCGCGAACTCGGCGTGAAGTCGCAGCCGCGCGAGCTGCTCGCGCAGGCCGGCGCGCCGGTGACGGAGATGGCTGGCTGCGAGCACTGCTGCGGCTTCGGCGGCACGTTCGCGGTGAAGTACGGCGATATCTCGACCGCGATCGTCGACGAGAAATGCGCGAACATCAAGGCGAGCGGGGCGGACGCGGTCGTGCTCGGCGATCTGGGCTGCATGCTGAACATCGAAGGGCGCCTGCGCCGCACCGGCGACACGACGACGCGCGTGCTGCATATCGCGCAAGTGCTCGCCGGCGATGCGCAGCGTTCCGCCTGATCCGCATCCGACACTCAAACGAGATCAAGCCATGCAAGTCCAGACGATGCACTTCAAGGCGCGCGCCGGCAGCAAGCTCGCCGACGAGCGGCTCCAGCAAAACCTCACGAAGTTATCGACCAAGTTCGTCAGCGCGCGGGCGAGCGCGGTGCGCGACATCGACTTCGAAGCCACGCGGGCGGCGCTCAAGGAACGGCGCAATCGCGCGCTCGACAACCTCGACGTGTGGCTCGAAACCTTCGAGCGCGAGGCGACGCGGCGCGGCGCGACGGTGCTCTACGCGGAGTCGACGCAGGACGCGGCGCGTCTTGTCGCCGACATCGCACGCGAGCATGGCGTGAAGAAGGTCATCAAGACGAAGTCGATGGTGTCCGAGGAAATGCAGCTGAACCGCGTGCTCGGCGCGATGGGCGTGCAGTCCATCGAGACGGACCTCGGCGAGTACATCCTGCAAATCAACGACAACGAGCCGCCGAGCCACATCATCGCGCCCGTTGTGCATAAGGATAAGGACGAGATCGCCGACCTTTTCGCGAAGACGCACGGCAAGCCGCGCCTGACGGAGATTCCCGCAATGACGCGCGAGGCCCGCGAAGTCTTGCGTCCGCACTTCATGACTGCGGACATGGGCGTGACGGGCGGCAACTTCCTGGTGGCGGAGACGGGTTCGGTCGCCGTCGTGACGAACGAGGGCAACGAAGGCATGTGCACTGTCATGCCGCGCGTTCACGTGGCCGTGACGGGCATCGAAAAAATTCTGCCGACGCTCGAAGACCTCGCCACCGCCATGCGCTTGCTGCCGCGTTCGGCAACGGGCCAGACCATCTCGAACTATTTCTCGCTGCTCACCGGCCCGCGCGCGCCCGGCGAAACGGACGGTCCAGAGCACATGTACTTCGTGCTCGTCGATGGCGGGCGCACCGGGCTCATCGGCGGAGACTTCCAGGAGATGCTGCGTTGTATCCGCTGCGGCGCGTGCATGAACCATTGTCCGGTGTATCAGAAGATCGGCGGACATGCGTACGGCTGGGTGTATCCCGGCCCGATGGGCTCGGTGCTCACGCCGGCGTATGTGGGAATCGACAAGGCGCTCGATCTGCCGCAAGCCGCGACGCTCTGCGGTGAATGCAATAGCGTCTGCCCGGTGGGCATTCCGATCTCGGACCTGCTTCGCAAACTGCGCGAGAAGCAGATGGAGCGCCGTCTGCGTCCGTGGACGGAGCGCGCGGCGCTCGCGGCGTGGGGCTATCTGGCGATGCGTCCCGCCGCCTACGCGCTCTTGACGAAACTCATGGTGCGCGTGCTGGAACGCGCGGGCGGAAATCGGAAGGCGATCTCGCGGCTGCCTTTCGGCGCGGGCTGGACGGCCACGCGCGATATGCCGGCGCCGGTCGGCCGCACGTTCCGGGAGTTGTACAAGGCACAGCGGTCGCATATCGGCTGATACTGCGCGAGAAGCAGATGGAGCGCCGTCTGCGTCCGTGGACGGAGCGCGCGGCGCTCGCGGCGTGGGGCTATCTGGCGATGCGTCCCGCCGCCTACGCGCTCTTGACGAAACTCATGGTGCGCGTGCTGGAACGCGCGGGCGGAAATCGGAAGGCGATCTCGCGGCTGCCTTTCGGCGCGGGCTGGACGGCCACGCGCGATATGCCGGCGCCGGTCGGCCGCACGTTCCGGGAGTTGTACAAGGCACAGCGGTCGCATATCGGCTGATCGACTGATCGCGCGATGCTCGCGAGAAAGCGAAGGCCGCGCCGGATCGCGTGATCCGGCGCGGCCTTTTCGATTCAACATGAAGCCAGGGCGTACGCGCTAACCGCCGATGCGCCCGAGAAAGCCCCGTTGATCGGCCCCTCCATGACCGCTGCCTTCGCCGTGGCCGCCCGCAGGCGCTGCCTGCGGCGGCCGCGGGCGGGCGCCGCCGACCGCTTGCGGCAACGGCGCACCGCCGCCGCCGTGCGGCGGGCCGCCGGCCTGCGGATTGCCGCCGCCGCCGTGTTGCGGCGGACCGCCGGGCTGACCGTCATGACCCGGAGGCGGCCCGCCGTGATGGCCGCCACCGCCGTTCCATCCGTGCGGAGGTCCGTGACGCCAGCCGGGGCCATCGTCCCAATAGCGTCCGGGGCCGGGGTAGTATCCGCCGCCGCCGCCGTAATAGCCCCCCTGGATCACGACGCCCGGCTGCACGACCGGACCGCCATACCCATAAGCGTCGTAGCCGGGATCGCCGTATGGCGCGGGGTAGCCGCCATAGGCGGGACCGTCAGGATAGGCCGCGCAGCCACCGAGGAGCAGCGCAGATGAGAAGACGAGCAATCCAGCGACTTTCATGACCGTTGAGCGTTTCGTTGCAAGCATGTTTCATGAGACATCAGCTCGACGTCATTGTCCCCAAGAACTTTGTAAGGTTTTATGACGGGCTGTCGCAGTTTTACTTTTATCGCGATGTCAGGCCAACGCCTTGCTTATTGTCTTTCGCGCAACGGACTTTCGCTCATCGCCGGCTTTTTCTGAGATGAACGATTCCGTACCATTCGCAGCGTCGGCAAGTGGGTGAGCTGCTTGCCCGGCATCCAATGAGGTAGTCCCATGAGAAAGAAAATATCGACCTACTGGCCTTTCGCCGTCCTGTTGCTGGCGGCGCTGACCGTTTGCATGCACGCGCAGGAGCGGGAATCCGCCGCGCGTCACAAGCAGACGGGCGTCGCGAGCGTGAGTGCCGAACTGGCGCGTGCCATTTCCTACGGTCTCGTCGACTCGGACGAAGCCGTGCCCGCCGTGGGCCCCGCGTCTCGCGCGCTATAGCTTCAGATCGTCCGCAGAAGCACACAAAAAATGGCGTCTTCCGTTAGAAAGACGCCATTTTTGTTTTCAGCGTTCTCGCGCGATGCGGTCGCTTACTTCAGCACGCTGGCGACGGCATTCGCGACGACATCAAGATTTCGCGTGTTCAGCGCGGCCACGCAGATGCGGCCGGTGCTCACCGCATAGATGCCGAACTCTTCGCGCAGGCGGTCGACCTGAGCGGCCGTCAGGCCCGAATACGAGAACATGCCGCGCTGCTTGTCGACGAACGAGAAGTCACGGTCGACGCCCGCTGCCGCCAGCCGCTGCACGAGGCCGTTGCGCATCGCGCGGATGCGGTCGCGCATTTCGCCGAGTTCCTGCTCCCACGTCGCGCGCAGTTCGGGCGAGGCCAGCACGGCCGCGACGATCGAGCCGCCGTGCGTCGGCGGGTTCGAATAGTTCGTGCGGATCACGCGCTTCAGTTGCGACAGCACGCGCGCCGATTCTTCCTTGCTCGCCGTGATGATGCTCAGCGCGCCGACGCGCTCGCCGTACAACGAGAACGACTTCGAGAACGACGACGACACGAACACGTTCAATCCCGCCGCGGCGAAGAGGCGCACGGCGGCAGCGTCGGCGTCGATGTTCTCGCCGAAACCCTGATACGCGATGTCGAGGAACGGCACGAGATTGCGCGCCTTCACCACTTCCACGATCTGCGACCACTGTGCATCGGTCAGATCGACGCCGGTCGGGTTGTGGCAGCACGCGTGCAGCACGACGATCGTGCCCGCCGCGTAGCCGTTCAGCGCGGCCAGCATGCCTTCGAAGTTCACGCCGTGCGTCGCGGCGTCGTAATACGGATAGTTGACCACCTCGAAGCCCGCGCCTTCGAACAGCGCGCGATGGTTTTCCCAGCTCGGATCGCTGATCGCGACGACCGCGCTCGGGTTCACGCGCTTCAGGAAATCCGCGCCGATCTTGAGCGCGCCCGTGCCGCCTAGCGCCTGCGCCGTGACGACGCGGCCGTCTGCGACCAGCGGCGAGTCCTTCCCGAGCAAGAGCGACTGCACGGCGGCGTCATACGCGGCGATACCGTCGATCGGCAGATAACCACGCGGCAGCGCAGCCTCGACGCGAGCTTTCTCCGCCTCGCGCACGGCGCGCAGCAGCGGAATTTTGCCTTCTTCGTTCGTGTACACGCCGACGCCGAGATTGACTTTCGTCGGGCGCGGGTCGGCGTTGAAGGCTTCGTTGAGGCCCAGAATCGGGTCGCGAGGGGCGAGTTCGACGGCAGAGAAAAGGGACATGATCTATCGGCAGTGTGGAAAGGACAGGCTGCGGCACATGCGCAACGGCGGAGTTGCGGCCCGCGGTCGCGCCCCGGTGAGGAAAAACGGCGCGGCGCGTGGACTTTTGCGGCGCGGTGGGGTTGGACAACCATTGCGCGCCGTTGTGCCCGGTCGCACATTGTATCGAATCCGTCGCATGTTTTCGGCGCCTAGTGGCGCAAACGCGCGTGCTTTTTACCGGTTCCGGTGCAAACGGAGGCGAACGCAACGCAAGACGCGCTTGAGATCGTCCGGGGGAACCCAATGTGTTTCCTCATGCGCGTCATCCCGACGCCCGATTTCGCACCCGTCCGGGCGCAGCGCCGGTTTCGCGGCAGCCGCTAGAATAAGTGTTTGACCCGGCGAAGACTCCGTTTCCCATGTCCGATACTCTCATCGAAGCGCCCGACGCACTGGACGAGTCGAAGTTCGTCACCTTCGACGGCTCGCCGTTTCAGCTCTATCAACCGTATCCGCCCGCCGGCGACCAGCCGAGCGCGATCGCGACGCTCGTGGAAGGCGTCGAGGACGGCCTGTCCTTTCAGACGCTGCTCGGCGTGACCGGCTCCGGCAAGACCTTCACGATGGCCAACGTCATCGCGCGGATGGGCCGCCCGGCCATTGTGTTCGCGCCGAACAAGACGCTCGCCGCGCAGCTTTACGCCGAGTTCCGCGAGTTCTTTCCGCGTAACGCGGTCGAGTACTTCGTGTCGTACTACGACTACTACCAGCCGGAAGCGTACGTGCCGCAGCGCGATCTTTTCATCGAGAAAGATTCGTCGATCAACGAGCACATCGAGCAGATGCGGCTCTCGGCCACCAAGAGTCTCCTAGAGCGGCGCGACGTGGTGATCGTCGCGACCGTGTCGGCGATCTACGGTATCGGCAATCCGTCCGAGTATCACAAGATGATTCTCACGCTGCGCACGGGCGACAAGCTCGGTCAGCGCGACGTCATCGCGCGGCTGATCGCGATGCAGTACACGCGCAACGAGGCCGACTTCCAGCGCGGGACGTTTCGCGTGCGCGGCGACACCATCGACATCTTCCCGGCGGAACACGCCGAAATGGCGGTGCGCGTCGAGCTTTTCGACGACGAAATCGAGTCGATGCAGCTCTTCGATCCGCTCACGGGCCGCGTGCGCAACAAGATTCCGCGCTTCACCGTCTATCCGTCGTCGCATTACGTGACGCCGCGCGACACCGTCATGCGCGCCATCGAGACGATCAAGGAAGAACTGCGCGACCGGCTCGAGTTCTTCCACCGGGAGGGCAAGCTCGTCGAGGCCCAGCGGCTGGAGCAGCGCACGCGTTTCGATCTGGAAATGCTGCAGGAACTCGGCTTCTGCAAGGGCATCGAGAACTACTCGCGGCACTTCTCGGGCGCGGCGCCCGGCGAGCCGCCGCCGACGCTCGTCGATTATCTGCCGCCCGACGCGCTGATGTTGCTCGACGAATCGCACGTGCTGATCGGTCAGCTGAACGGCATGTACAACGGCGACCGGGCGCGCAAGGAGAATCTCGTCGATTACGGCTTTCGCATGCCGTCCGCGCTCGACAACCGGCCGCTCAAGTTCAACGAGTTCGAGCGCAAGATGCGCCAGGCGATCTTTGTTTCCGCGACGCCCGCCGACTACGAGCAGAAGAAAGCGGGGCAGGTCGCCGAGCAGCTCGTGCGCCCGACGGGCCTCGTCGACCCGGAAATCGAAGTGCGCCCCGCGCGCTCGCAGGTCGACGACGTGCTCTCGGAAATCAACGCGCGCGTCGCGGTGCACGAGCGCGTGCTCGTCACCGTGCTGACCAAGCGCATGGCGGAGCAACTCACCGAATTTCTCGCGGATCACGGCGTGAAGGTGCGCTATCTGCACAGCGATATCGATACGGTCGAGCGCGTCGAAATCATCCGCGATTTGCGGCTCGGCACGTTCGACGTGCTGGTCGGCATCAACCTGCTGCGCGAAGGGCTGGATATTCCGGAAGTGTCGCTCGTCGCGATTCTCGACGCCGACAAGGAAGGCTTCCTGCGCGCCGAGCGTTCGCTGATCCAGACCATCGGCCGGGCGGCGCGCAACGTGAACGGCAAGGCGATTCTCTACGCCGACAACATGACCGACTCGATGAAGCGCGCCATCGACGAAACCGAGCGGCGGCGCGCGAAGCAGATCGCGCATAACCAGGCGATGGGCATCACGCCGCGCGGCGTCGAGAAGCGCATCAAGGACATCATCGACGGCGTCTACAGCGCCGACGACGCGCGCGCCGAACTGAAGGAAGCGCAGGCGCGCGCCAAGTTCGAGGACATGAGCGAAAAGCAGATCGCGAAGGAAATCAAGCGCCTCGAAAAGCAGATGATGGATCACGCCAAGAATCTCGAATTCGAAAAGGCGGCGCAGACCCGCGACCAATTGGCGCTCCTGCGTCAGCGCGTCTTCGGCGCGAACGTCGGCGATCACGTGAGCGGAATCGGCGGGAAATGAGCATCCGGAAGGCGGCGGACGCGGATTCGCCGCTTTTTCCGAGCCTCCCGAAAGCCGGCCGACGGCCGAAAAGCCTTACCCGCGTTAGTCTCATTCCCTCCTTCAAATTGTTGGCCGCTCCGAACGATGCTAAACTGACAAACATTGAGAATGGTTCGTATTAACGTTACGCCGATGCATCAATGCGACGAAGCGCAACGCCGATGCGGCCGTCTCGTGGCATGGCAGCGCGAGGCAACGCCGCACGCGCCGACCGATAACAAGAAGGAGTGTGTTTGATGGTTTCAACGTTGACGCGCGGCCTCGTCGCCGCCGCTGGACTCACGGCGATGATGGCGGCCTCGGCTGCCGAATATCCGATCGGCAAGCAGCACATCGAAGGCGGCATGGAAACGGGGGCCGTCTATCTTCAGCCGATCACGATGGCGCCGGAAGGCATGATGCGCAAGGCGTCGGATTCGGACATCCATCTGGAAGCCGACATCCATGCGGTCAAGAACAACCCGACCGGTTTCGCGGAAGGCGACTGGATGCCGTACCTCAACGTCACCTACGAACTGAGCAAGGCCGGCACGACGCAGACCATCAAGGGCGACCTGATGCCGATGGTCGCGAGCGACGGCCCGCACTACGGCGACAACGTCAAGCTCTTCGGACCGGGCAAGTATCACCTGAAACTGCATGTCTCGCCGCCGTCGGAGACGGGTCACATGGCGTTCGGCCGTCATACGGACAAAGAAACGGGCGTCGGTCCGTGGTTCAAGCCGTTCACCGTCGAATACGACTTCCCGTTCGCGGGCATCGGCAAGAAGGGCGGCTATTAAGCAGCGCGCCCGGTTTGCGCGCCCGGCGTTTCAGCAGCAGGCGGGCGCGTGCATCTTCGGAAAGCACGAATGAAATCGAAAATCCAGATGGTCGCGCTCACGGTGTTGGCGATGCTTGCCGCTGCGGGCGTCGGCACGGCGAGCGCCGCCGATCTGCCGACGTTCAAGCTCGAAATGAACGACGGCAAGCTGAACCCGGCGCGCATCGAAGTGCCGGCGGGACAGCGCATCAAGATCGAAGTGCATAACGTGGGCAAGGGCGCCGCCGAGTTCGAAAGCGTGCAGTTGCGCAAGGAAAAAGTGCTGGCGCCGGGCGCGGATTCGTTCGTGGTGATCGCGCCGCTCGATCCGGGCGAGTACAAGTTCTTCGACGATTTCCATCAGACGGCGCAGGGCGTGATCGTCGCGAAGTGATGATTGAGCCGCGCGGCGCTTCAGCACGTGCATCGCGCGGCCCATACGGCAGAACGGGCAGGGGGTTTCGATATGGGGCAGGTACTTTTCATCGTTTGGCGGGAAAGCGTCGAGGCGCTTCTGGTCGTCGGCATTCTGTACGCATGGCTCAAGAACGGCGATCATCAGGCGCGTCGCGGCCTGCCTTATCTGTGGTTCGGCGTGGCGGCGGGGCTGCTCGCGGCTGTCGGTCTCGGCGCGGCGCTGATCGGCTTCACCGAAGTCCTGTCCGGTAACGCACAAGATTACTTTCAGACGGCGATGGTGCTCGTCGCGTGCGTGCTGATCGTGCAGATGGTGCTGTGGATGAAGCGCCACGGCCGCACGCTCAAGCGCGACATGGAGACCTCGCTGCAAAAGACCACGCAGGACGGCCACTGGTGGGGCATCGCGCTGCTGGTCGCGCTGGCAATCGCGCGGGAGGGCAGCGAAACGGCCGTGTTCCTGTACGGCGTCGGCTTCGGACAATCCGGGCACGTCGCGGCTTCGCAGTATGCGGCGATCATCATCGGCTTCGGGCTCGCGCTTTTGACGTTCTACGTGCTCCAACTCGGCGGCAAGGTGTTCTCGTGGCGCGCGTTTTTCCGCGTGACCGAGATCATGTTGCTGTTCCTCGCGGCGGGGCTCTTCCAGACGGGCGTCGACAAGCTGATCGACATGGAAGTGCTGCCCGTCATCGTCAATCAGGTGTGGAATACCTCCGCGATTCTCGACGACTCCAGCACCTTCGGCTCGCTCGTCGCGACGCTCACGGGTTATCGGGCGCATCCGGCGGGCATGAATCTCGTCGCGTATGCGGTGTACTGGATCGTCATCTATCTCCTGTTGCGACGCTCGAACAGCCGGATGGCGCAGAAACAGAAGGCGGCCGGGCGCCCAGCATGAACTCCTCGATGCAGCAAGGCGTGCAACCACGCAGGGAAGGCCAGAGCCGGCTTCAGCAGGCCGGCCACTGGATGCAACGACACGGCAGCACGATCCGCGCGATTCAGTGGGTCGTGGTTGCCGTGTACGCGTTTCTGATCATCGTTCCGGCGGTGCTGCCGCTGCCCGATGGCTCCGCGCATCTGTGGAACAACCTGACGCTCGCGGCGCAGTTCGTGTTCTGGGGCATCTGGTGGCCGTTCGTGCTTCTGTCGATGGTCATGCTCGGCCGCGTCTGGTGCGGCGTGCTGTGTCCGGAAGGCGCGCTGACCGAATTCGCGAGCCGCTTCGGGCGCGGGCGCGCGATTCCGCACTGGATGCGCTGGGGGGGCTGGCCGTTCGTCGCATTCGGCCTGACGACCATCTACGGTCAGATGGTCAGCGTGTATCAATATCCGAAGGCGGTGCTGCTCGTGCTCGGCGGCTCGACGGTCGCGGCGATCATCATCGGCCTGTTGTATGGCCGCGAAAAGCGCGTGTGGTGCAAGTATCTGTGCCCGGTCAACGGCGTCTTCTCGCTGCTGGCGCGCCTCGCGCCGTTTCACTACAAGGTCAGCGAAGACGCGTGGCGCCGCTCGTACAAGCAGGGCGAGCACGGGCATCGCGTCATTCCGATCAATTGCGCGCCGCTCGTGCCGCTGCGCAACATGAAGGGCGCCGCGGATTGCCACATGTGCGGCCGTTGCAGCGGCCATCGCGATGCCATCGCGCTGACGTGGCGCTCGCCCGCCGAGGAAGTCGTGAAGCTCGGCGACAAGGCGGCGAATCCGTGGGACACGGCGCTGATTCTCTACGGCCTGCTCGGGATTGCCATCGGCGCGTTCCATTGGACCGTGAGCACGTGGTTCGTCGATCTGAAGCAGTTCTTCGCAGGCTGGCTGATCGATCACAACATCCTCTGGCCGCTCGACACGAACGCGCCGTGGTTCCTGTTCACGCATTATCCCGAGCAGAACGACGTCTTCTCGTGGCTCGACGGCACGATGGTCATCGGCTATATCCTCGCGACAGCGTTGGTCTATGGCACGACGCTGCTCGCGCTCATCGCGATGGGCGCGCGCATGCTCGGGAAAATGAACGCGACGCGGGTGCATCATCTGACGCTCGCGCTGATTCCGATTGCGGGCGTCGGCGTGTTCCTCGGTCTTTCGGCGACGACGGTTTCGCTGCTGCGCGCCGAGCACGTGCCGCTGTGGTGGGTCGCGGATCTGCGGCTCGCGCTTCTGGCTATAGCGAATGTGTGGAGCGCGTGGCTCGCGTGGCGCGTGACCGGGCGCTATGCGTCCACGACTGTTCCGCGGCTTCTTTCGATGTTATGGTTGATCGCTGCGCTGGCCGTGGTGGACAGCGCCTGGTACCTGATGTTCTGGGGCTTTTCCCGATAACGCCAGCACACGAGGGCGCGCCAAGTGAGAACGAAACCCGCACTGACCGACGAGGACGTGTTAGCCATGAGCGCCGCCGCCGAGGCGCACGCGAAGTCGCACAACTGGAACGTGACCATCGCCATCGTCGATGACGGCGGGCATCTGCTGTATCTGCATCGGCTGGAAGGGGCGGGCGCGAGCACCGCCGACATGGCAACGGGCAAGGCGCGCACGGCCGTGCTGGGCCGCCGCGAAACCAAGGTCTACGAAGACACCATCAAGCAAGGGCGCACCGCGTTCCTGTCCGCGCCGATGACCGCCATGCTCGAAGGCGGCGTGCCGATTTTCGTCGGCACGGATATCGTCGGAGCGGTGGGTGTCTCGGGCGTGAAATCGGATCAGGATGCGCAGATCGCGCGCGCGGGCATCGCGGCGCTGGGACTCGAGAACGTCTGAGTTCGCGGTTCGATCACGGATGAAGAAACGGCGCGTTCTCGCAAGAGATTGCGCCGTTCGATTCATAGGCAGGAACCAAAAAAACGGCTTCGCTGGCTACCGACGACTGGCTGGTGTTTGCACGAAGGGGTCTAAATTCTCGCGTGCAAGTCGTCCTTGCTGGCTAAGGCCAAACACCTCTTGGCGAGGTGGTCCCCACAATACTCGGTACGTACTGCTGTTCTTTCGCGCTACTTCGTCAGGATCAGCTTGCCCAGACGCGTCGCGCGCAATTGATACGTCTCCCCGTTATGCACGATCGCGATGTGGCTGCGGCCTTGCAGCAGCACGTCGCTGCGCACCGAGCGGTCGCCGTTCGCATCGGTCGCCGATACGCGGTCTGTCGTTTCAGCCGAAGCCTTCGGGCGGGTGATAGCCGCGTCGCGAACAACCGGGCGGCGCAGCCTGAGCGTGGTGGATCGCAGCGTGTCGGTCATGTCGGTGTTGAGTGCCGTCGTTGATTCGATGGATCCATACTAAATGATAATCATTCCTATTTGCAACTAAGGCTTTCCGATGAAAACGCGGTTTCCGATAGCCGCGCTTCATCCGCGAGCCTCAGTGCAACGGACTCTCGCCCGTGCGTCCGTGCGCGTACTGACGAATCAGCCGCACCGTGTCGATATCCGACTCGCGATACGCCGACTTCACGATTTCCTGCGTCTGCCGCTCGTCCGGCGTGGAGTTCTCGTTTTCCGGCAGCGTCGTGCTGTAGGTAAAGCGCAGGAAAAGCTGCATGGCGTCCGGCTGCTCGATGGCCATGGTCAGCGACCCGCCGACGTGCTCCGCCGTCGGCAGGATGTCGTAGCGCACGCTGTTGTTCGGATCGAGCGTCACGCGATCGCGCACCACGGCCTGGCCGTAATGCAGCTCGCGCTCCATCACGTCGCCATCACGGGACAGAATCGCGCAACTATCGAGGCCCAGCACGAAAAGCTGCGGCTGTTCCGCGCGCAGCACGAGACCTTCCCACAACTGCTCGCGCGTCAGCGAGTCGACGAGCGGGTTGTGCGGATCGTTGATCTGGATCAGGTGTTCGAAATTCAAAACGACGTTTCCTTGGACGTTCGTGACGCCCGATCACACCGGTTCGGCGGGAACGAGTCCCGAGTCGATGCGGATGGCACCGGCCAGAACCTTGTGCATCGGGCAGGCATTGGCAATTTGCAAGAGACGTTCCCGTTGCGTTTCGTCGAGCGGGCCGTCGAGTGAGATACGGCGATCGATCACGGTGCCGTCCGCCGTGCTTGTCATCGACAGCTCGACGCGCAGCGATTCCAGCGGCCAGCCCTTGCGCTTCGCGTACATGCGCAGCGTGATGGACGTGCAGGCGCCGAGGCTCGACAGCAGGAGCGAAGAAGGCTGCGGCGCCGTGTCCGCGCCGCCGAGGCTGGCGGGCTCGTCGGCGAACCACGTGTGCGTGCCGTCTTCCAGGCGGGTTTCGTAATCGGCGCGGCCGATAGTGGCGATCACGACAGGAGCGGACATGCGCGTTTCCTCAATTTCAGTCGATGACAGGTCGAACTCGACGACGGACAAGCGCGAAAAACGGCGCCGGCCGAACGGTCATTGTGACGCAATGTCCCCGTTCTTGCCGCGCCGTTTCGCTTTATTTCAACCCGACGATATGCGGGCAGGCCGCGCTCAGTGCGCGATCGCGCCCATCTTTCCCGTCTGATAGTCGATGACAGCCTGCCGGATCTCGTCTTCCGTGTTCATCACGAACGGGCCGTAGCGCACGACCGGCTCCTTCAGCGGCACGCCGCCGAACAGCAAAACTTCGACGGGTTCATCTCCGGCGGCGAGCGTGATGGTGTCGGCATCGTCGCGGAAGATGACCATCTGCTGCGCGCGGACCGGCTGGCTCTGCGGGCCGTACAGCGCGGTGCCGGACAGCCCGTACGCGAAGACGCGGAAATCGCGCGGCACGCGATGCTCGACCTTCGCGCCCGGCTTCAGCGAGAAATGCTGATAGAGAATGGGCGTGCGCGTTTCGATCGCGGCCTTCACGCCGAGGGCTTCACCCGCGATCACCTTCACGCGCACCTTGCCGTCTTCGCTCGTCGCGACCGGGATGCGCTCCGACGGAATCTCCTGATAGTGCGGCGCGATCATCTTGTCGCGCTGCGGCAGGTTCACCCACAGTTGCAGGCCATGCACTCGGCCGCCGCGCTGCGTGAACGCCTCGCCCGGCATTTCGCTATGCACGACGCCCGCGCCGGCGGTCATCCATTGCACGTCGCCCGGACGCAGCGTGCCGGAATGCCCGGCCGAATCCTTATGGCCGAATTCGCCTTCCAGCATGTACGTCACCGTTTCGAAGCCGCGATGCGGATGATCCGGCGCGCCTTTCGCCTCGCCGGGCGCGTAGTCGACCGGGCCCATTTCGTCGAGCAGCAGGAACGGATCGAAGTCCATCAGAAGACGGGTCGGAAACGGGCGATGCACGACGAAGCCGCCGCCTTCGACGGTGCGCATTGCGGGAATGATGCTGGAAATGGTCCGGCTCATGAAGTTTTGCCTCGCGTCGCCATTAGGGGAATAGCGATAAATGTGAAACACGAAGCTATTATATGGGCCGTATTTCGCGGGAAAAGACGCCCCCGCGCAATGGATTGTCCTGCTGCGATAAACAAACCGGCCTCGCGCCGGCGACAACGGCCAATGCCGAACACGACATGACTCCCGACTCGCACGATCTCAACGATCTGATGTACTTCTCGCACGTCGTCGAACACGGCGGGTTTTCCGCAGCCGAGCGCGTGCTGGGCATTTCGAAGTCGCGCCTGTCGCGGCGCGTGTCCGAACTGGAGGCATCGCTCGGCGTGCGGCTCTTGCAGCGTTCCACGCGCAAGCTCGCGCTGACCGAGGCGGGGCAGTTGTTCTACCAGCATTGCCAGGCGATGCTCGCCGAGGCGCAGGCCGCCGTCAACGTCGTGCAAAGCCTGCGCGATTCGCCGCGCGGCACCGTGCGCGTGAGCGTGCCGGTGACCATCGCGCAGACGTTTCTCGCCGCCGTGATACCGGATTTTATGCATCGCTACCCGGAAGTGCGCGTCGTGCTGCGCGTGACGAACCGCGTCGTGGACCTCTTCGAAGATGCGATCGACGTCGCGCTGCGCGTGCGCTCCGAACCGCCCGCGAGTTCCAACGTCGTCGCGCGGCCGCTCTGGCGCACGCAGCAGATGCTCGTCGCCGCGCCTTCGCTGCTCAAGCCCAACGCGCCGCCGATGACCGTCGCCGATCTCGCGCAATACGACACGCTGGACATGCCGTCGGCGGACGGCCGGCACGTGTATCGCCTGATCGCGCCGGACGGCACGCGCCACGAATTCGAGCACGAGCCGCGGCTCGTCACCGCCGATCTTTCGATGATCCGCGAAGCCGTGATGCGCGGCGTCGGCATCGCCGCGTTGCCGGAGATGATGTACGGCGCGCCGCTCAGAACGGGCCAATTGTCGCCGGTCATGCCCGGCTGGACGTTCCCGACGCCGCAGCTGTACGCGGTGTTCCTCTCGCGACAGGGCATGGTGCCGGCCATTCGCGCGTTCGTCGATTTTCTGGTCGAATGCATCGACGACGGCAAACGCTTTCCGGGCGAATGTCCTGTCATCGAGCATCCGGAGCAAGAAACGGTTTGATGGCGTGGAAGCGGTGCATCGCCTAAGACATTGAAGCGTGCGCTTGTGATGGAGAGATTCAATCGGCGCCAATCTTGTACGGCGAAATCGGCGGGGTTATATTGGGGTTCCTTTCGCTAAGGAGCTTCTTATGCGAAAACTGACGGCTACTCTGATAGTTAGCCTGATAGGGCTGATCGCGCTGTCCGTGTCGACCACGGCTGCCGCATGTGACGGTTCTGGCGGCTCCGGCTATTCGAGCCCCAAGTAATCGCCTCGCCCGAATGCGCTGAGCGCGCACGAAACAGGCCTTCATCCGACGATGAAGGCCTTTTACTTTGATGCTCCTTCGAAGGCTATTTGCCCCTCTTCGGCTGCGTCACGAAACCGATCTTCGACAAGCCGCCCGCCTGCGCCGCCGACATCACGTCGGCCACGCGCTCATACGGCACCTTGCGATCCGCACGCAAGTGCAATTCCGGCTGCGGCGTCTCGCGCGCGGCCTGCGCGATGCGCGCGTCGAGCGCCGCGTCGTCGATCTTCTGGTCGTTCCAGAGAATCGTGCCGTCGGCCTGAATCGCGACGTCCACGTGCGCGGGCTTTTCGTCCTGCGGCTGGCTGCTCGCGTGCGGCAAGTCGATCTTGACCGCGTGATGCATCGCGGGAATCGTCACGAGAAAAATGATGAGGAGAACGAGCATGACGTCGACGAGCGGCGTCATGTTGATCTCGCTCATCATGCCGTCGTCTTCGTCGCCGGCGAATGGGCTCATGGCCATGCGAACCTCCGCTTAGCTCGCGCGCGTCGCGAGACGCAGGCTGTCGGATTGCGCATTCGTCGCGCGCTTGCTCGACGACAGCTTCGAGCCCGTCACGAAGAACGCGTGCAGGCCGTGCGCGAAGCGGTTCAGCTTCGTCACGATGCTCTTGTTCGCGCGGGTCAGCGCGTTGTAGCCGAGCACCGCGGGGATCGCGACGAAAAGGCCGAACGCGGTCATGATGAGCGATTCGCCGACCGGCCCCGCGACCTGATCGATCGACGTCTGCCCGGTCGCGCCGATGGTCAGGAGCGCGTGATAAATGCCCCACACCGTGCCGAACAGTCCGACGAACGGCGACGTGCTGCCGATCGACGCGAGCACGGCCAGCCCCGCCTGCATGCGGCCGACGCTTTCGTCCATGACGTCTTTCAGGCAGCGCGTGATCCAGTCGGAGACATCCATGCGGTCGTGCAGATGCGGCTGCGTCTGGTGATGATGGTCCGCCGCTTCCTGGCCGGCGAGCGCGAGCGCGAGGAACGGGTTGTCGGCCGCGCTCGACGACTGAGCGCCCAGCTTCTCGATGCCGTCGTTGAAGTCGTCGGAGTGCCAGAACGCCTGCTCGGCGTTCTTCGTGAGACGCTTGAGCCGCACGACGTTCCACCCCTTGACGACGATCACCGTCCACGAAAGCACCGACATGATGACGAGCGCGAGCGCGATGCCGCGCGTCACGAAGTCGCCTTGCGCCCAGACGTGCGCAATTCCGTAGTTTTGCATGGCTGTTTCCTTGTTCCCTTGTTTCCCAAAAGCGGTCAGTCGTTCAGGCTGAATACGAACGGTACGGTGGCCGTGGCGCGGATCGCCTCGCCGTTTTCCTTGTACGGCGTGCACGCGCTCGAACGAACGGCGTCGAGGGCGGCGTCGTCGAGGCGCGACGAGCCGCTGCTTTTTTGCAGCGCCACGCTTTCGATCTTGCCCGAGACGCCGACTGTCAGCTTGACGAGCGTCGTGCCGGTTTCGCCACGGCGGCGCGACATGGCGGGATAGTCCGGCTGCGCGATATTGCACGACAGACGCGCGACGTTCTTCGGCGCGGCGAGGTCCATCGTCGGCTTAGCCGTGGCTGGCGCGGCGGCTGCGGCCGGCGCGCCAGCCACGGCTAAGCCGACGANGCTTAGTCAGGGCGCTCTGCAGTGAAACCCATGAAACGTGGCTGGAGGACAGCCGCTATCTGAACATGGCCCTGCTGGCCGAGCAGAAGAAGGAGTTCTTGCGCGCTGCTGCATAGCGGCGTGCGGCGTTCGGCGCTGCGGGCTACGCCCTTCGCACCGAACGTCGCACAGAAGGATCAACTGAAACCACTGGCATCCGGTTTCTGCACAGCTTGACGCACACAACTGGCGGAAGCCCCCGCTGCGCAACGTATAAGTTCTGTAGCCCAGTGGGTCACGTAACCCACCAGCGTCCCCGAATTGTCCCCAGAGTGTCCCTGAAGGCAACCGTCAGGGACGCAAACGCCGCTAACCCTTTGATATTTTGAAGTAAGTGCTGGTGGGCCGGGTGGGACTCGAACCCACTGTCGGTCGATTATGAGTCGACAGCTTATACCAGTTAAGCTTCCGGCCCCTGCGCAAACGGAGGGCAAAAAGAAAGCGCCGTGCGGCGCTTTCTGATGCTTCAGAAGGATGCCAAAGGCGACACTCGAAGGTCTGCGAGTTTGCCTTACAACGTCTCTCAATACAAGCCCGAGACGCGCTTCAATTGCCTTCGAGGAACGATTTCAACTTGTCCGAACGGCTCGGATGGCGGAGCTTGCGCAGCGCCTTCGCCTCGATCTGGCGAATCCGCTCGCGCGTCACGTCGAACTGCTTGCCAACCTCTTCCAGCGTGTGATCCGTGCTCATCTCGATGCCGAAACGCATGCGCAGCACCTTCGCCTCACGCGGCGTCAGCGAATCGAGCACGTCCTTCACGACATCGCGCATACTCGCGTGCAACGCGGCATCCGAAGGCGCCACCGTGTTCGTATCTTCGATGAAATCGCCGAGATGCGAATCGTCGTCATCGCCGATCGGCGTTTCCATCGAAATCGGCTCCTTCGCGATCTTCATGATCTTGCGAATCTTGTCCTCGGGCATTTCCATCTTTTCGGCAAGCGTCGCCGGGTCCGGTTCCAGGCCGGTCTCCTGCAAAATCTGCCGCGAGATACGGTTCATCTTGTTGATCGTCTCGATCATGTGAACCGGAATGCGAATGGTGCGCGCCTGGTCCGCAATCGACCGCGTAATAGCCTGGCGAATCCACCACGTCGCGTAAGTCGAGAACTTGTAGCCGCGACGATATTCGAACTTGTCCACCGCCTTCATCAGGCCGATATTGCCTTCCTGAATCAGATCGAGGAACTGCAGTCCGCGATTCGTGTATTTCTTCGCAATCGAAATCACGAGACGCAGATTCGCCTCTGTCATTTCGCGCTTGGCCTGACGCGCCTTCAGTTCGCCCGCCGCCATCTGGCGGTTCGTTTCCTTCAAATCCTTCAGCGGCAACACGACGCGCGCCTGCAAATCCAGAAGACGCTGCTGCTGTTCGCGGATCGCCGGAATATTGCGCTCGAGCACCGCGCTGTAATCGTGTCCTTCCGCGACGACTTTGTCGGCCCAGTCGAGGTCCGTCTCGTTGCCCGGGAAGCGGGTGATGAATTCGGCGCGCGGCATGCCGCACTTGTCCACGACCGTATGCAGAATCTGACGCTCGACCTGACGCACTTCGTCCACCTGCGCGCGCAGCGTGTCGCACAGGCGCTCGACGGTGCGGGCCGTGAAGCGGATCGACATCAGCTCGGTCTGAATGGCTTCCTGCGCCTTCAGATACGCCTTCGACTTGTAGCCTTCTTTCTCGTAGGCGCGGCGCATTTTGTCGAACCACTCGCTGATGAGCGAGAACTTCTCGAGCGACTGGCGCTTGAGCGCCTCAAGCTGGGCGGCGTTCGCGCTGGCTTGCGCGGCGCCGTCATCGTCGTCCTCTTCTTCGTCGCTTTCCTCGTCGGCTTCCTCGTCCTCGGATTCGATCGCCTCGGCTTCCTGTTCGGAGAAGCCGTCGGTGTCTTCCGCGTTCGGGTCGATCAGGCCGTCGACGAGTTCATCGACGCGCGTTTCCTCGTTCTGCACGCGCTCGGCCATTGCGAGAATGTCGGCGATGGTCGTCGGGCAGGCGGAAATCGCCATGACCATGTGCTTAAGGCCGTCCTCGATGCGCTTCGCGATCTCGATTTCGCCTTCGCGGGTGAGCAGCTCGACCGTGCCCATTTCGCGCATGTACATGCGCACGGGGTCGGTCGTGCGGCCGAACTCGGAATCGACCGTGGAAAGCGCGACTTCGGCTTCTTCCTCGACTTCGTCGTCGGCCGAAGCGTTCGGTGCGTTATCGTTCAGAAGCAGCGTTTCAGCGTCGGGCGCCTGCTCGTACACCGCCACGCCCATGTCGTTGAACGTGCTGATGATGCCTTCGATCGCCTCGGTTTCCGTGAAGTTGTCCGGAAGGTGATCGTTGATTTCGGCGTACGTGAGAAAACCGCGCTCCTTGCCGAGCTTGATGAGCGCGCGCAGCTTCGAGCGGCGCTCCTCCAGTTCTTCGACCGTGCCAGGCGCGCTCGAAGCGAACGCGTCTTTCAGCAGCGCCTTCTCCTTGGCGCGGCGGTCGCGTGCCTTGGCCTTTTCGACCTTCGCCACGGGTGCCGCGGCAGGCTCTGCGGTTTGCGTTGCGTCGTCTTCGACGGGTACATCGTTCAGCTTTTTCGTCATGGAGTTCGCCATACAGGCTCTAGTCTCGACTCGCGGCTGCCGGACGGCAACCGATGGAACCGTGAATACCCAATGCGCACGTGCCTCAACCTGCGTGGCTGCGTGCCCTGCCCGGGGCTCTATCGCGGTTCGAGCGATGCGCTCGAACGTGAATCGCTCCTACCCGCAATAGCAGCCGCTTCCCTTGCGCCCGTCTGTTCGTCGGCGTGCTTACCCGCCTGTTCTTCGTGCCGCCCCTCGCTTAACCGGGGAAATCGCCGGTTCTGCGGATCGCGACAGCCGATTCAGCCAGCGCCCTGCCACTCTCGCAAATTCCTCGAAACCTTCCGTACGTCCCGCCGCTCCCAATCCTGCTAACCGGCAAAACGGTACAACTCGTTGAAAAAAAGCAACGAATTTTCAACTTTTTATTATAGCAGTTCACCTTCCGCGATCCGGGCTTGCGCCCCGCCCCGCCTTGATCTGCGCGACTTTCGCCGACAGATCCGAGAATTCCGCCACCTCCTCCGCCGAGAGGCTCGCCTGCCGCGCGAGTTGGTCGAGCCGTGCCCGGTAACTGTCGTGCCGCAGCTTGACGACAGTAGCCAGCAACTCTTCCGTCAGCAGACGCTTTTGCTCGTCGACGCGCTGCGCGGCGTCTTCGTCGGATGGGTCGCGCAACAGCAAATCACGCACGTTTTCATCATAGGCGAGAATTTCCTGGAAGATATCCTCGTAGGTCGGTGCATTTGCTGCATTTCTTAAAACGTCCGACAACATCTGAAATTCCGCCGCGCCACCGAGTTCGCGTACATGACCGAGCACTTCGCTGAACAGTTCGCCGTGTTCGGTCATGGTCACGAGCGTGCGTTCGCTCTCTTCATCGAGCGATGCCGCGATGCCCGGATACATCACCAGATTGCGCAGCGCCCGCTGCTCCTGGCCCGTCACGCGGCGGCGCTCGCTTTTCGGCACCGATGCGCGGGCGACGGCAGCCGCGCGGGAATCGATATCGCACAGCGCCGCAATTTCCGTGAACGGCGTGTCGAGCCGGTCCGCAAGCATATGCAGGATCTGCACCCGCAACGCGTTCGCCGGCAGCGCCTGCAGAAGCGGCTTCGCGTCGAAAAGCGCCTTCGCGCGGCCCTCCGGCTGCTCCAGTTCCTTGTCGTTCAGAACTTCGTTCAGCAGGAATTGCGACAGCGGCATCGCGCGATCGACCTGTTCGCCGAAACCGTCCGTGCCGAACTCGCGCACGTAGCTGTCCGGATCGTGCTCTTTCGGCAGAAAGAGGAACTTGATGGTCCGGTTGTCGGCGGCGTGCGGCAGCGCCGCTTCGAGCGCCCGGCGGGCAGCGCGCCGGCCGGCCGAATCGCCGTCGAAGCTGAACACCACGGTGTCGGTCTGCCGGAACAGCTTCTGCACGTGGATGGGCGTGCAGGCCGTGCCGAGCGTGGCGACCGCGTTCGCAAAACCGAGCTGCGCGAGTGCGACGACATCCATATACCCTTCGACGACGAGCGCGTAGCCCAATTCCCGGATCGCGAGACGCGCTTCGAAGAGGCCGTAAAGCTCGCTGCCTTTGCTAAATAAAGGCGTTTCGGGGGAATTCAAATACTTCGGCTCGCCGCCGTCGAGCACGCGCCCGCCGAAGCCGATGACATTGCCCTTCACGTTGCGGATGGGGAACATCACGCGTTCGCGGAAGCGGTCGTAGCGGCGCGGCTGGCCTTGCGCGTCGGTCTTTTCGCTGACGATGACGAGGCCCGCTTCGACCAGATTGTCGTTGCGATAATCGGGGAACGCGGCCTCCAGATTCTGCCAGCCGTCCGGCGAGTAGCCTAAGCCGAAGCGCGCCGCGATCTCGCCGGTCAGCCCGCGCTTTTTTAGATACGCAATGGCATCGGGCGCCGCGCGCAATTGCTTCCTGTAGAAATCGCAAGCCGTCTGCATGACTTCCGTCAACGCGACGCTCACCGCCTTGCTGGGCGCGTTCTCGTTGTTATAGCCGCCGCCCCGGAAAGAATTCGAGGGTTCCTGCGGCACCGTCAACCCCGCGCCTTGCGCCAGGTCCTTGACGGCCTCGGGGAACGTGAGCCCCGTGTGCTCCATGAGAAAGCCGATGGCCGTGCCGTGCGCGCCGCAGCCGAAGCAATGGTAGAACTGCTTCGTCGGACTGACCGTGAACGACGGGCTTTTCTCGTTATGAAACGGGCACAGGCCCATGAAGTTCGCGCCGCCCTTCTTGAGCTGGACGTAGCGGCCCACCACGTCGACGATATCGACGCGGTTGAGTAAATCCTGCAGAAATGCGTGAGGGATCACCTGATGCGAGCGCGGCGTGCGTTATTTCGCGAGTGCCGCTTTCACCTGCGCGGAAACGGCAGTCATGTCCGCCTTGCCCGCAAGCTTTGGCTTGAGCACGCCCATGACCTTGCCCATGTCCTGCGGGCCGGCCGCGCCCGTCGCGGCGACGGCGGCCTGCACTTCGGCGGCGATGGCGTCGGCCGAAAGCTGCTCCGGCATATACGCGGCGAGCACGGCGAGTTCGGCGTTTTCCTTAGCGACGAGATCATCGCGGCCCGCGGCCTGGAACTGGCTCACCGAATCCTTGCGCTGCTTGATCATTTTGTCGATGACGGCGGTCACGCCCGCGTCGTCGAGCGTCACGCGATCGTCGACTTCGCGCTGCTTGATGGCCGCGAGCAGCAGGCGGATCGTGCCGAGGCGCTCGGTTTCGCGTGCGCGCATGGCAGTCTTCATGTCGTCGTTGATCTGGTCCTTGAGGCTCATCTTTCACCCGGTGCAATTGCGAAGAAAAAATTCCGGCTGACTGCCTGCGCCGCGAAAGCAAAAACCCGCTTGGGGACGTTCCTCAAGCGGGACTGTAAGCGGGCCGTCTGGAGCGTGCAGCGATATGCGCCGCTGGTCGCGTCAGCCAGAGCGAAGAAGCGCGGCAAAGGGCGCGCGGGACTCCTCCGATGACCGTCCGAGTATAGCAAACGGGTCTGCCATCCGAGACCCGTGAAACACCTGCCGCGAGGACGTTTCAGGCGACTTTCGCGGCGCCGTGCGCGTACTCCGCCGCTGCCTTTCCCGCCGCCACGCCGGACGCCCAGGCCCACTGGAAGTTGTAGCCGCCGAGCCAGCCGGTGACGTCCACCGCCTCGCCGATGAAGAACAGGCCGGGCGCGCGCTCGCTCATCATCGTGGCTGACGAAAGTTCGCGTGTATCGACGCCGCCGCGCGTGACTTCGGCCTTGCGATAGCCCTCGGTGCCGCTCGGCGTGAGCGTCCAGCCTGACAGCGACGCGCCGATCGCCTTCAGCGT
Organism: Burkholderia sp. 8Y; assembly: GCF_902506145.1. GTDB lineage: Bacteria > Pseudomonadota > Gammaproteobacteria > Burkholderiales > Burkholderiaceae > Caballeronia. The sequence continues at coordinate 908,578 of NZ_LR733520.1, forward strand.
GCGGTCGGGGAGATCGGCGAGGCGCGCATCGACCGGCACACGCTGCGCGTCGAGCCACGCGTGCGCGAGGCGCGCGGGGACGTATTCAGCCAGAAAGTTGCCGATCTGCTTGCGCGATCCGGCTTTCGCTTCCAGCATCAGTTCGGTGGCATCGAGTTCGGGAAGCAGATCGACGCGAATCGGCTCCGACGTGTTCCAGTAGCTCGAAATCTGCAGCACGCCCGGCCCCGACAGCCCGCGATGCGTGAGCAGCAGGTCTTCGTCGAATTCGCCGCGCGTCTTGCCGTTTCCGGTGCTGATGCGGACCGGCAGCGAAAGCCCCGACAGCGCGGCGAACGGCGCCCAGTCGGCGGAGGTGAACGTCAGCGGCACGAGCGCGGGCCGCGTATCGACGAGCTTGTGCCCGAACTGCCTGGCAATGCGATAGCCGAAGTCGGTCGCGCCGATCTTCGGGATCGACAGGCCGCCCGTCGCGATGACCAAGGCCGCCGCGCCGATGGCGCCAGCGGTTGTATCGAGTGCGAAGCGCGCGCCGTCCTGACGGATCGCGTGCACGCTCACCGGCCGGCGCCACGCGACGCCGCCCGCGTCGCATTCGCGACGCAAGACGTCGATGATCGTTTCGCTGGAATCGTCGCAAAAGAGCTGGCCCTTATGCTTCTCGTGCCACTTCACGCGATGCTGCTTCAGCAGCGCGAGAAAATCGCGCGGCGTGTAGCGGGCGAGCGCCGAACGGCAGAAATGCGGATTCGCCGACAGGAAATTGACCGGCTGCGTGTTGACGTTCGTGAAGTTGCAGCGCCCGCCGCCCGAAATGCGGATTTTTTCGGCGAGACGCTCGGCGTGGTCGATCAGCACGACGCGCCGGCCCGCCTGAGCGGCAACGGCCGCGCACATCATGCCGGCCGCGCCCGCGCCGATAACGGCGATATCGAAGGATTCCATGCCGCGCATTGTAACTGCCGCCGTGAAACGCGCCTTGCGACCCGCTGCTATACTTTTTGGTTCACTTTGATGCACCCAATGGATGTCACCGCCATGCTCGTTCTCGGCATCGAAAGTTCCTGCGACGAAACCGGCCTCGCGCTCTACGACACCGAGCGCGGCCTGCTTGCGCACGCCCTTCACTCGCAGATCGCCATGCATCGGGAGTACGGCGGCGTCGTGCCGGAACTCGCTTCGCGCGATCACATTCGCCGCGCGTTGCCGCTGCTCGAACAGGTGATGAGCGAGGCGCAAGTGGAGCGTCAAAGCATCAACGCCATCGCGTTCACGCAGGGACCGGGGCTCGCGGGCGCGCTGCTCGTCGGCGCGAGCATCGCCAATGCGCTCGCGATGGCCTGGGACAAGCCGACTGTTGGCATCCACCATCTCGAGGGGCATCTGCTCTCGCCGCTGCTGGTCGATTCGCCGCCGCCCTTTCCGTTCGTCGCGCTGCTGGTGTCGGGCGGCCATACGCAACTGATGCGCGTCACGGACGTGGGCGTCTACGAGACGCTCGGCGAAACGCTCGACGACGCCGCCGGCGAAGCCTTCGACAAGACCGCGAAGCTGCTGGGCCTCGGCTATCCGGGCGGCCCGGAAGTGTCGCGGCTCGCCGAATTCGGCACGCCGGGCGCAGTCACGCTGCCGCGCCCCATGCTGCATTCCGGCGATCTCGACTTCAGCTTCAGCGGCCTGAAGACCGCCGTGCTGACGCAGAGCCGCAAGCTCGGCGCGTCGGGCGGCAACGTCTGCGAACAGGCGAAAGCGGATCTGGCGCGCGGTTTCGTCGATGCCGCCGTCGACGTGCTGGTCGCGAAATCGCTCGCGGCGCTGAAGAAGACCGGCCTCAAGCGGCTCGTGGTGGCAGGCGGCGTCGGCGCGAACCGGCAGTTGCGCGAAGCACTGTCGGCGGCGGCGAAAAAGCGGCGCTTCGATGTGCACTATCCCGACTTGTCACTCTGCACCGACAACGGCGCGATGATCGCGCTGGCGGGCGCGCTGCGGCTCGCCCGCTGGCCGGAGCAGGCCGTGCGCGACTACGCGTTCACCGTGAAGCCGCGCTGGGATCTCACTTCGCTCGCGCGGACCTGATCGCGTCATTTCGGCGGATCGAACGGCTGCACGATGGCGTTGAACACCGGCAGCGTCTCGCAGCGGTCCGCATGAGCGATGAGCGACGGCCAGCGCGTGTCCGCGAAAAGCTTCGGATGCGCTTCGCGCGCGAAGCGCAGCGCGCACGCTACCGCGATGTCTGAATGCCCGATCGCATCGCCGAACCAGAACGGCGTCGGGCGCGCGGCGCGGTCGGCTTCGAGCACGCCTAGAACGCGCTCGACCTGCCCCGTGCAGCGATCCACCCACGCCTGAGACTTCTCCTTGTGCAGCACGCGTTCGTACACGAGCGCGACGGCTTTGTCGGCGAGACCCGTGGCGAGCGCGCAGACCCTTAGCGCGTGACGCCGTGCAGCGCCGGCCGGCGCGATCAGCGCGCGCTCGCGGCCCGCCTGCTCGTCGAGATAGTCGAGAATCATCGCGCTTTCGATCAGCACGTCGCCGGAATCGAGCACGAGCGTCGGCACGCGAATCAGCGGATTGAACGGCGCGATCTTGTCGGCATCGCCGAACACGGACCACGGGCGATGCTCATACGCCATGTCGTACAGCTTCAACGCGATGGCGACGCGCCGCACGAACGGAGAGTCGTATTGGCCGATCAGGATCACGATGCGCTCCGTGAGAGGGACGGAAGAGCATTCTACGGCTGGGCGCGTTAGGCAAACAACGGCAGCGCGAAGCACACGGATATCGGTCGGGGCCTACGAAGGAGCGGCGTCAGAAGAAGGCGAGGCAGCGCCGCGTTCGCCATGGCGAGTGCGGTGGCGGTCGCGTCCAGGGTCCGGTGTGCGCGACACTGGGCGATGCCTGACCGAATACGTCCGCAGAAACGAGCATCGCCGTCAGCAGCGCCGACGTGCGTGCTCGCGACGCCGAATGCGGGCGCCGCCGCCAGAGAGGCAAAGCAAGCGCGTCGAGGCCGCCCGCCATCCGCTGCATCGACAGCACGCGCGCCCCGCGCCAACGCCAACCGAATCCGCATGAAGAAAAGCCGGCCACAAGGACCGGCTTCCGCTCGACTCGCCTCCCGCACGCACGCACGCACGCACGCACGCAATCAGCGTTTGTCCCGCTCGATCACCGCATACGCGCTGTGGTTGTGAATCGACTCGAAGTTCTCCGCTTCCAGCACATACCGGAGGATGCGCTCGTCCGCGTTCAGCCGCGTCGCGATATCGCGCACGAGGTCTTCCACGAACTTGGGATTCTCATACGCGCGCTCGGTCACGAACTTTTCGTCGGGGCGCTTGAGCAACCCCCACAGCTCGGACGACGCTTCTTCTTCAGCGATGCGCACCAGTTCTTCCACCGCCACGTAGCCCGTCAACTCCGCCGTGATGGTCACGTGCGACCGCTGATTGTGCGCGCCGTACTGCGAAATCTTCTTCGAGCAGGGGCACAGGCTCGTCACCGGCACGAGCACTTTGAGCGACAGACGCGTCTCGCCGTCGCGCTTCTCGGCGATGAACGTCGCCTCATAGTCCAGCAGGCTCTGCACGCCGGACACGGGCGCGGTCTTCATCACGAAATACGGCAGGGTCACTTCGATGCGGCCGGAATGCGCTTCGAGTTTCGCCAGCATCGAGGCGAGCATGGCGCGCAGCGCGGCCTGATCGAGCGGCTCCCGATGCTCTTCCAGCAGCGCGACAAAGCGCGACATGTGCGTGCCCTTCTGATCCGCCGGCAAATGCACGTCGAGATTCCACACGCCCACGCTCGGCTGCACGCCGCTTTCGGTACGCACCGTCAATGGATGCCGCACGCCTTTCACGCCGACGCGCTGAATCGCGATCTGGCGCGTGTCGGGCGTGCTCTGAACATCGGGCATCACGAAGGCGGGATTCATCTGATTCATTTGTTATGTCCTTTTGGCACCGACGCGCACGCCGCGCGGCGCTGTTCGGTGAAACGCAAACGGCGCGGGACTTTGCCCGCGCCGTCAGCCAACACACTGCGGCCATTGCCGATGAACGGCGCGCCCCGAGCGCCCGTGGCCGCTCTCGCGTCAGGCGACGCGCTTGGTCAGCTTGCCCGCGGCTTCGACGGCGGACAGGAAACGCTCGCGGATGGAGCGCGCGATGCCGGCCGCATCGAGTCCGACGCTCGCGAGCAGCTTGGCGGGATCGCCGTGGTCGATGAAAACATCGGGCAGGCCGAGTTGCAGCACCGGCTTCACGACGCCGCTCGCAAGCAGCGCCTCGACGCACGCGGAACCCGCGCCGCCCATAATGGTGCCTTCCTCGACGGTCACGAGCGCGTCGTGCGTCGCGGCGAGTTCGCGCAGCAAGTCCGCGTCGACGGGCTTCACGAAGCGCATGTTCGCGACGGTGGCGTCGAGTTCCTCGGCGGCCGCGAGCGACGGCGCGACCATCGTGCCGAACGCGAGAATCGCGATGCGCTTGCCGGAACCCATCTTCTGCGCAGACTGACGGCGGATTTCGCCCTTGCCGAGCGGAATCGCGGTCATCTGCTTGACGGTCGCGACGCCCGCCCCCGCGCCGCGCGGATAGCGCACGGCCGTCGGATTCGGCTGCTGAAGCGCCGTGTACAGCATCTGGCGGCACTCGTTTTCGTCGGAGGCGGCCATCACCGTCATGTTCGGGATGCAGCGCAGGAACGCGAGGTCGTAATTGCCCGCGTGCGTCGCGCCGTCCGCACCGACCAGGCCCGCGCGGTCGATTGCGAAGACCACCGGCAGATTCTGCAACGCGACGTCGTGGATCAACTGGTCGTAGGCGCGCTGCAGGAATGTCGAGTAAATGGCGACGACCGGCTTCATGCCGTCCGCAGCCAGCCCGCCCGCGAACGTGACCGCGTGCTGCTCGGCGATGCCGACATCGAAATAACGGTCCGGGAAACGCTTCTCGAATTCGACCATGCCCGAGCCTTCGCGCATGGCCGGCGTGATGCCGACGACGCGCGAATCCTGCGCGGCGGCGTCGCAGAGCCATTCGCCGAACACCTGCGTATAGGTCTTTTTCGACGGCGCCGTCGACGGCTTGATGCCTTCGGCCGGATTGAACTTGCCGGGGCCATGATAGAGCACCGGATCGGCTTCGGCGAGCTTGTAGCCCTGGCCTTTCTTCGTGACAACGTGCAGGAACTGCGGACCGCGCAATTCCTTGATGTTCTGCAGCGTCGGGATGAGCGAGTCGAGATCGTGCCCGTCGATCGGGCCGATGTAGTTGAAGCCGAACTCTTCGAAGAGCGTGGCCGGCACGATCATGCCTTTCGCGTGTTCTTCGAGCTTGCGCGCGAGGTCGAGCACCGGCGGCGCGGCGCGCAGCACGCGCTCGACGCCCGCGCGGGCGGCGGCATAGAAACGGCCCGACATCAGGCGCGCGAGATGGCGGTTCAGCGCGCCGACCGGCGGCGAAATCGACATGTCGTTGTCGTTCAGGATGACGAGCAGCGGCAGGTCGTCGGCGACGCCCGCGTTATTCATCGCCTCGAACGCCATGCCCGCGGTCATCGCGCCGTCGCCGATCACGGCGATCGAATATTGGTTGTCGCCTTGCAGCTTGTTCGCGACCGCCATGCCGAGCGCCGCCGAAATCGACGTGCTCGAATGCGCAGTGCCGAACGTGTCGTATTCGGATTCGCTGCGGCGCGGAAAGCCGGAAATGCCGTTGAGCTGGCGCAGCGTCGGCATCTTGTCGCGGCGTCCGGTCAGAATCTTGTGCGGATACGTCTGATGACCGACGTCCCAGACGATGCGGTCGCCCGGCGTATCGAACACATAATGCAGCGCGATCGTCAGCTCGACCGTGCCGAGGTTGGACGACAGATGGCCACCCGTCTGCGACACGCTGTCGAGCACGTAGGCCCGCAGTTCGTCGGCAAGCGGCTGCAGTTGACGTCGATCGAGGGCACGCAAATCGGCCGGATCGTCGATGGTTTTCAGCAAGTCGTACATCGTCGTCCCATTTAGGAAAACTGGCGTGATTCGTTCAGCGCGACGATGACGTTCGCGCCGTGGGCCTCGTCACGCGTTCAACAATTAATGCGCCCGGTTCACGACCAGGTCGGCAAGTTCGGCAAGACGCTGCGCGCGCCCGCCGAACGGCTGGATGGCGGCGTGCGCGTCGCGGCCGAGCTGCGCCGCGAGTTCGCGCGACGCGTCGAGTCCGATGATCGACACGTAAGTCGGCTTGTCGTGCTGCGCGTCCTTGCCGGCGGTTTTGCCGAGCGTCGCGGAGTCCGCGGTGACATCGAGAATATCGTCGACGACCTGGAACGCGAGCCCGACCGCGGCAGCATACTGATCGAGCGCGGCGAGCGCGTCCGCGCCCGGCTCGTCGCCGGCAAGCGCGCCCATGCGCACCGACGCACGCAACAACGCGCCCGTCTTCTTGCGATGCATCGTTTCGAGTTCCGGCCGCGACAGCTTGCGCCCGACGCTTTCGAGGTCGATGGCCTGCCCGCCCGCCATGCCGACCGAGCCGCTCGCGACCGCCAGTTCGCGCACGAGCGCGGCCTGCTGACGGTCCGACAGACCATTGCCCTCGGCCGTCAGCGCGATGAACGCCTGAGACTGAAGCGCGTCGCCGACGAGCAGCGCCGTCGCTTCGTCATATTGAATGTGTACCGTAGGCTTGCCGCGACGAAGCGCGTCGTCGTCCATCGCGGGCATGTCGTCATGCACGAGCGAATAAACGTGGATCATTTCCAGCGCGGCGCTCGCGGCCTCGACCGCGTGTGCGCTCGCGCCGGTGAGTTCGCCGGCTGCGTGAACGAGCAGCGGACGCACGCGCTTGCCGCCGCCGAGCACCGCGTAGCGCATGGCTTCATGCAGACGCGCCGGCGCGACGTCCGTGCCGGGAAGACAGTGCTCGAGCGCCGTTTCGACGCGGTCGAGCGTGGCGCGCATCCATTGTTCGAAGGTCATAGGTCGTCGTCCCCGTTGTCGTTCGTAGCTCCCGTACCCTGGGCGGCGCGCTGGACTTCGGCGGGCAGCGGTTTGAGCGTCTCGCCGTCGAGCACGCGAACCTGCTGCTCGACCTTTTCGAGCTGCTGCTGGCAAAAGCCTACGAGCGCCGCTCCCCGGCGGTACGCCGCAAGCGATTCCTCGAGGCTCAGCGCGCCTTCTTCCATGCGCGCCACGAGCGATTCGAGTTCGGCCAGCGCCGCTTCGTAATTCTGCGGAAGCGGCGAGGCGTCCGCGCCCGGCGCATCGGCGCGGGCTTCTTCGCTTGTTGCGTCTTCTGCGGTCTTCGCCATGAATCGTGGATGTGCGGTGAAAAAATTGGAACCAAGTCGCACATTCTACGGCAAAAGCCAGTTTTTCGACCCGCATCCCGTGCGCGCGCTACGGCAGCGAGGCGCACGACGTGCGACGGGGCATCCCCCGGCAGGCGCGCGGAACAACGCTTGCGCAATGTCAGCGAAATGCGTTTTCGTCGGAACTCTCGCGACAATTTATACCCAAATCAAGACCTTATGCGCCCCAGCGAGGCGGATTTCGGTATAATCGCGGGCTCCCTAAATCGAATCTTCGATGGTTGGGTTGTTCACTGCTTTCACGTCTTAACGGGAGTGGGAATGTCCAATCTGAGCAATGCATTGCAGTTGAAGGCTGTCCATAGTCAACTGCCAGTCACGGCTTACTTTGACGATGCGCTTCTAACGCGCGAACTCGACGTACTTTTCAAGCAAGGTCCACGCTATATCGGGCACGAACTCATGGTCCCCGAGGCGGGGAACTATTTCGCGCTTCCCGGCGAGGGCGAAGGGCGCGTGCTCGTCCGCAATCAGCAAAACAGCATCGAACTGCTTTCCAACGTGTGCCGCCACCGTCAGGCCATCATGCTGAACGGGCGCGGCAGCGCGGACAACATCGTCTGCCCGCTGCATCGCTGGACGTATGATCTGAGCGGCCAGTTACTCGGCGCACCGCATTTCGCGGACAAACCGTGCCTGAATCTCGGCGCAACGCCGCTGCAGAACTGGCAAGGGCTGCTCTTCGAGGCCGAAGGCCGCAACGTCGCGGCCGATCTCGCCAAACTCGGCACGGCGCGTCACTTCGATTTCTCGGGCTTCATGTTCGATCACGTCGAAGTCCACGAGTGCAACTACAACTGGAAGACCTTCATCGAGGTCTATCTGGAGGACTACCACGTCGCGCCTTTCCATCCCGGCCTCGGCAGTTTCGTGTCGTGCGACAACCTTGAATGGGAATTCGGCGACTGGTACAGCGTGCAGACGGTCGGCGTCCACAAGAATCTGGAAAAGCCCGGCAGCCCCACGTACCGCAAGTGGCACGATCAGGTCCTGCGCTTTCGCAACGGCGCGCCGCCGGAGTTCGGCGCCATCTGGATGGTGTATTACCCCGGTCTCATGATCGAGTGGTATCCGCACGTGCTCGTCGTGTCGTGGCTCATTCCGCGCGGCACGCAGAAGACGACAAACATCGTCGAGTTCTATTACCCCGAGGAGATCGCGCTGTTCGAGCGCGAGTTCATCGAGGCCGAACGCGCCGCGTACATGGAAACCGCCCGCGAGGACGACGAAATCGCCGAGCGCATGGACGCGGGCCGTCGCGCGCTCATGTCGCGCGGCGAGAATCAGGTCGGGCCCTATCAAAGTCCGATGGAATCCGGCATGCAGCACTTCCACGAGTTTTTGCGGCATCAGCTCGGCAGCATTTGAGCGCGGCGGCATGATTACAAGAGACGGGCTTTCGGGCCCGTTTTCTTGTTTACACTAGGCGTTCATCCACTTCGAAGTCCGTGTCGAAGACCATCAGGAGCCGCCATGCCGCACACTCACTACACCACGCTCATTTCCGCGGCCAATCTCGCCGAACGGCTCGCCGACGCGCCCGGCAGCGTGCTCGTCTTCGACTGCCGGTTCGATCTGGCCGCCCCGGAAGCGGGCGAGACCGCCTACGCCGCTGGCCACATTCCCGGCGCGCATTACCTGCATCTGGACCGCGACCTCTCCGGCGCGAAAACCGGCACGAACGGCCGGCATCCGCTGCCGGAGCGGGCGGCGCTCGTCGCCCGGCTCGCGAGTTTCGGCTTGAACGAAGGTCAGCAGGTTGTCGCCTACGACGCGCAAGGCGGCATGTACGCCGCGCGTCTCTGGTGGCTTCTGCGCTGGCTCGGGCATGATTCCGTCGCCTTGCTCGACGGCGGCCTGCAGGCGTGGGAGACCGCAGGCAAGCCACTCGACACCGCCGTGCCGCCGACGACGCAGGGCACCTTCAAGGCCGGCCAGCCGCTGCAAGTCACCGTCGATGCACGGGCGATCGAGCGCAGCATCGGCACGCGCGATCATCTGCTGATCGATGCGCGCGCCGCCGACCGCTATCGCGGCGAGAACGAAACGATCGATCCGGTCGGCGGCCATATTCCCGGCGCGCTCAATCACTTCTTCAAGAACAATCTGACGCAGGAAGGCCGCTTCAAAACCGCGCACGAACTGCGCGAAGCGTTCGGCTCGCTGATCGGCGAGACGCCGACGGATCGCGTCGTGCTGCAATGCGGATCGGGCGTGACGGCGTGCCATAACGCGCTCGCGATGGAAATCGCCGGGCTGCACGGCGCGGCGCTGTACCCCGGCTCATGGAGCGAATGGAGCGCCGATCCTGGCCGCCCCGTCGCCACCGGCGCGAACCCCTGATCCGTCTTACTTGACGCCGCGCTCGCGGAACCACGCGAGCGCGCGCTTCCAGCCGTCTTCGGCGTCGGCCTTGCGGTAGCTCGGACGATAATCCGCGAAGAACGCGTGCGGCGCGTCGTCGTAGACGACGAACTGCGAGCCGCGCGCGCTCGGCGGCCCGTTCGCGATGGCCTGTTTCATCTGCTCGATGGTGTCCTGCGGGATGCTCGGATCCTGCCGCCCATACAAGCCGAGCACGGGCACTTTCAGTTCGGCGGCATTGTCGATGGGATTGCTCGGCGAATTCGCCGTCTTGTTGCCGGCGAGCCGCCCGTACCACGCAACCGCCGCCTTCACGCGCGGATTGTGCTCCGCGTACAGCCACGTGATGCGCCCGCCCCAGCAGAACCCGGTGATACCGAGCCGCTTCAGGTCGCCGCCGTGCTCGCCCGCCCACTTCACGGTCTCGTCGATATCGGAAAGCACCTGCGAATCCGGCACTTTCGAGACGAGCTGATCGTTGAGTTGCTGGATCGACGGATACACCGACGCATCGCCTTGCCGCGTGTAAAGGTCCGGCGCGATGGCCAGATAGCCGAGCTTGGCGAAGCGGCGGCAGACATCGGCGATATGTTCGTGCACGCCGAAAATCTCGTGAATCACGATGATGACCGGCAGATGCGTCTTGCCCAACGGCTGCGCGCGATACGCGGGAATCAGCGTGCCGTCCGCGCCGCGAACGCCTATCGCGCCGGCTTCCAGGCCGTCGGCATCGGTATGAATGGTCTGCGCGGAGACGGGCAGCACGGCCGCCGCGAAGCCGGTGCCGAAAGCGGCCTTGATGAACGTGCGTCGGTCGAACGGAACGTGCGGAATGAGGCTGTCGACTTCGGGAGTCAGCATTGGAAGCTCCTGCGGCATGCGCCGCCAACGCGCCGCGATGCGGGCGCTCGCGTCGTCGAGCCACAGCCGCACCGATGGCACTGAACCGGAAACCGCGCTGGCGTCTCCGAAGGAAACAGCGCGGCGCTACACGACTGGTTTCGGGCGGCAAGCCGCATCGCCCGCAGCGCCCGACATGGCGCGCCGCTCATTCTAAACAGCTTTGTCGCGAAGGCGTGCGCGTCAGTGCAGCTTCACGCGCGGCGCGGTGGACCGGCGCAGCCAGTGCGCGAACGTATCGAGCACCATGCGCGCGTAGCCGTGCAGCGCCGCGACGTGCAGCCGGTACAGCGACATGTACATGAAGCGCGCGAAGAGCCCTTCGATCAGCATGTTCCCGCCGATCAGCCCGCCCATCAGATTGCCGACCGCGCTGTAATGCCCGAGCGAAACCAGCGAGCCGAAATCGTGATAGGTGTATTCGGGCAGCGGCTTGCCGTCCATGCGGCGCGTGAATGCCTTGAACAGGAAACTCGCCTGCTGATGCGCCGCCTGCGCGCGCGGCGGCACGTTGCGTTCGTTGCCCGGCCACGGACACGCCGCGCAATCGCCGAGCGCGAAGACGTTGTCGTCGATCTCGGTCTGCAGCGTGCGGCGCACGATCAACTGGCCGAGGCGATTGGTCGGCAGGCCGTCGAGTTGCGCGAGCACCGCGGGCGCCTTGATGCCCGCCGCCCACACCGTCAGATCAGCGCGGATCATCTTGCCGCTCGCGGTGCGGATCGTGTCGCGCGTGACTTGCGCGACCGTCTCGCCCGTCATCAGCTTCACGCCGAGCTTCGTGAGCAGTTCCGCCGTCGCGGTCGATACGCGCTCCTGCAACGCCGGCAGAATGCGCGGCCCCGCTTCGATCAGCACGATGCCGATGTCATGCTTCGGATCGAGCTTGTGCAAGCCGTACGCCGACAGCACTTGCGCGGTGTTGCGCAGTTCCGCCGACAATTCGACGCCCGTCGCGCCCGCGCCGACGATCGCGATCTGAATGCGCGGCGCCGCTTCCACGATGACGGGCTCTTGCGCTTGCGCGGCCCCTTCCACGGCGAGTTCCGGCACGACGTGCTCGGCGCGCATGCACGCGGCGATCAGCCGTTTGCGAAAAAGCTCCGCCTGACCGACCGTATCGAGCGCAATCGAGTACTGCTGCGCGCCCTCGACGCCGAAGAAATGCGTCGTGCTGCCAATGGCGATTACGAGCGTGTCGTATTCCAGCTCTCGCTCGGGCAGCAATTCACCGGCTTCGTCGTCGCGCAGCGCGCCGATCGTAATGCGCTTCGCCGCGCGGTTCAGGCCGATGAGCTCGCCTTGCTGAAACTCGAAACCGTGCCACAGCGCCTGCGCCGCGTATTCGAGTTCCTGCGTGAACGGGTCCATGCTGCCCGCCGCGACTTCGTGCAACAGCGGCTTCCAGATGTGCGTCGGATTGCGATCGACGAGCGTGATCTGCGCGCGCGCCGCCTTGGCGTCCGCCTTGCCTTCGCCCGAACCATAGCGGTCGCCGAGACGCGTCGCGAGTTCGAGACCGCCGGCCCCGCCGCCGACGATAATGAAGCGATGCATGAAAACCTCTCCGTTTGCCTGATGGAATGCACGGCGCTATCCGCTCGCCTCGCTGCCTCATTGTGCGTGATGCGACGCGGCATTCACAAGCGCCGCCGTCGCATGTCCGGCATATGCTCGCTGCCGGCCGCTCAGTGCGCCCTCAGTGTGCTTCCTCCCAGTTGTTGCCGACGCCCACTTCCGCGACCAGCGGCACTTGCAGCGCAGCGACGCCGCACATGAGCTCGGGCAGACGCTTGCGCACGTCGGGCAGTTCTTCTTCGGGCACTTCGAGCACGAGTTCGTCGTGAACCTGCATGATCATCTTGGTTCGCAAGCCCGCGTTTTCGATCCAGTCCTGCACCGCGATCATCGACATCTTGATGAGGTCGGCGGCGGTGCCCTGCATCGGCGCGTTGATCGCGGCGCGCTCCGCCGCCTGACGACGCGGGCCGCTGCCGCCGTTGATCTCGGGCAGCCACAGGCGCCGCCCGAACACGGTTTCGACGAAGCCGTTCATCTTCGCCGTGACGCGCGTGTTTTCCATGTAGGCGGCCACGCCCGGATAGCGCGCGAAATAGCGGTCGATATAGAGCTTCGCCGCGTCGCGCGTGATGCCGAGATTCGACGCGAGGCCGAATGAACTCATGCCATAGATCAGGCCGAAGTTGATGACCTTGGCGATGCGCCGCTGGTCGTTGTCGACTTCGAGCGGCGTCACGCTGAACACCTCGGATGCGGTCGCGCGGTGCACGTCCTCGCCTTCCTTGAACGCGCGCATGAGCGATGCATCGCCGGAAATGTGCGCCATGATGCGGAGTTCGATCTGCGAATAATCCGCCGACACGATCTTGCTGCCCGGCGGCGCGATGAACGCCTCACGAATGCGCCGGCCTTCGCCGGTTCGCACCGGGATGTTTTGCAGATTCGGCTCGTTCGACGACAAGCGCCCGGTCACGGCGACGGCCTGCGCGTAGTTCGTGTGCACGCGCCCCGTGGATGGATTGACCATGCGCGGAAGCTTGTCCGTGTACGTCGATTTGAGCTTGGACAGCGCGCGATGTTCGAGCAGCACCTTCGGCAACGGATAGTCTTCGGCGAGCTTTTGCAGCACTTCTTCGTCGGTGGAAGGCGCGCCGCTCGGCGTCTTCTTGACGACGGGCAGTTGCAGCTTCTCGAAGAAGATCTGGCCGATCTGCTTCGGCGATCCGAGATTGAACTCGCCGCCCGCGTGCTCATACGCCTGCGTCTGCAATTCGATCAGGCGCTTGGCGATCTCGTTGCTCTGCGCGTCGAGCTTCGCGCGGTCGATCAGCACGCCGTTGCGCTCGATCTTGCGCAGCACGCGCGACGTCGGCATTTCGATATCGCGGTACACGCGCAGCAGGCCCTCTTCGTCCGCGACCTGCGGATAAAGCGCCTGATGCAGGCGCAGCGTGACGTCCGCGTCCTCCGCTGCATATTCGGCGGCCTTGTCGAGCGCCACTTCATCGAAGCCGATCTGCGCCGCGCCTTTTCCGGCCACGTCTTCGTACTTGATGGTCTTCACGCCTAAATGCCGCAACGCGAGGTTGTCCATGTCATGCGGCCGATGCGACTCCAGCACGTACGATTGCAGCAAGGTGTCATGCTCGACGCCGTTCAATGCGATGCCGTGATTCGCGAGCACCTGCTCGTCGTATTTGAGATGCTGGCCGACTTTCTTCTTCGATGCACTTTCGAGCCAGGGCTTGAGCTTCGCGAGCACTTCATCGCGCGGCAATTGCACGGGCGCGTCCGGCCCGCGATGCGCGACCGGAATGTAGGCGGCATGCCCCGCCTCGACGGCCACCGATAAGCCGACGATCTGCGCGACCATCGGATCGAGCGACGTGGTTTCCGTGTCGAACGACGTGATCTCGGCGGCCTCGATGCGCGCGAGCCATGCATCGAACTGTTCCCACGTCTGCACGGTCTCGTAGTGGTGAACGATCTCGGTGACTTCGGCGGGCGGCGTATCGGTCGGGCCTTCGACCGCGTCCGCGATTTCGATCTCGCGCAGCCAGGTCTTGAAGCCGTGACGCAGGAAGACATCGCGCAACTCATCGCGTGATTCGGGACGCGTTTGCAGCGTCTCGTCGATGGAGTCGATCTGCGAAGCGAGGTCGCATTCCGTGTGCACGGTGACGAGCTTTCTGGCCATCGGCAGGAAGTCCAGAGCCTTGCGCAGATTGTCTCCTACCGCACCTTTGATCTCGCTTGCGTGTGCGACGATGCCATCGAGCGTTTCGTATTGCGTGAGCCACTTGAGCGCGGTCTTGGGTCCGCATTTTTCGACGCCCGGCACGTTGTCGACGGTATCGCCAATGAGCGATAAATAATCGACGATGCGCTCCGGGGGCACGCCGAACTTGTTCACGACGCCTGTGCGATCGAGCGTTTCGTTGGTCATCGTATTGATGAGGGTGACATGATCCGTCACGAGTTGAGCCAGATCCTTGTCGCCCGTCGAGACGATTACCTTCATGCCGCGCTTTTCGGCCTGCACGGCGAGCGTGCCGATGACGTCGTCGGCCTCGACGCCTTCGATCATCACGAGCGGCCAGCCGAGCGCGCGCACCGCGACATGGATGGGCTCGATCTGCTTGCTGAGGTCTTCGGGCATCGAAGGACGGTTGGCTTTGTACTCGGCGTACCAGTCGTCGCGAAAGGTCTTGCCCTTTGCGTCGAAGATGCACGCGCTATACTCTGCATTGATTTCGCGGCGCAAGCGCCGCAGCATGTTCACCATCCCATACAGTGCGCCGGTGGGACCGCCGTCGGGACCACGCAGGTCAGGCATCGCATGGTAGGCCCGGTACAAGTAGCTAGAACCGTCGACCAATAGCAGGGTCTTACCTTCAAGACTGAGTTCTTCAGGCATTATGAACAAGAGAAAAGTGATTCCGAGTCTGCGATCACTCGCAGATCAAGAGCGCGCGACAGCCAAGAAGGCCCGCGCGTCGTGGCAGATGTTCACGATTATGGCAGAGTTTATCGAGGCGACCGAGTACCTCTCGGAGATCCGTCCTGCCATCAGCATCTACGGTTCGGCCCGTCTGAAACCGGAGTCGCCGTACTATCAGCGCACCATCGAAATCGCGCAGAAATTCTCGGACGCGGGCTTCGCCGTCATCTCGGGCGGCGGGCCGGGCATCATGGAAGCGGCCAACAAGGGCGCACATGCGGGCAAGTCGCCGTCGGTGGGCTTGAACATCGAATTGCCGCACGAGCAGTCGGGCAATCAGTGGCAGGACATCTCGCTGCGCTTCCGTCACTTCTTCACGCGCAAGGTCACGTTCGTGAAGAATTCGGATGCCGTCGTGGTGATGCCGGGCGGCTTCGGCACGCTCGACGAACTCGCCGAAGTGCTCACGCTCATCCAGACCAAAAAGTCGCGTCATGTGCCGATCGTGCTGGTGGGCGCGGAGTTCTGGGCAGGACTGCTCGACTGGTTCAAGAAGACGCTCCTGACCAACGGCGTGATCAGCGAGAAAGACCTGGACTTGATGCAGGTCATCGACGAGCCGGATCAGGTGCTCGATGCCGTGCTGCGCTTTTACGAAGACCGCGAAGAGAAGGCCGAAGAGCCGGCTGAGGGCAAGTCGGACGAGGATCGGATGTTTTATCTTTGATCGAGCTACGCACGGACGCCTCGCAGTCGGAGGCGTCCGTTTTTCGCCAACCACCCATAGGCGTACTAATCAACGGACGGACTTGATGGACTCGCGTTGAATCGCTAATATCGCCCGCAACGGGCAGCAGCCGCAGCGTCAATGGCGTATGCGGCTATTTTTACGGCCCCTCGATAGTTTCTATTAATTGAAATGCGGTTTTTGAGATAAGGCGACAATCAACGTGCGCCTGTCTCCGCATGATCCAAAGGCGATACAAGCAACATGAAGCACGCATCAAGCACCCTTTTGAAGCTCGCTGGCACAGTCGCGGCCGTGATGGCCCTGCTTGCAGGATGCCATGACAAGCAGCGAAACGACGCATCGGTTCCGGCGTCGGCGAGCGCGCCTGCTGCCGCGCCCAGCGCAGCCCTCCCATCCCAAGCCGATCGCATGAAACAAGAGCGCAACTCATTGCTCGATAGCATCTCGGGCGTCTGGAAGCCGGCTACCGGCGCGGGCCTGACGGTCATTTCGGCATCGGGCAACGACATCCAGATAGCACAAGGCGACACGCTACTGCCCGCCGCGCTCGGCGACGTGGACGTCGACAACAGCACGGTCAACGTCAAGATCTTCTGGAAGAGCGGCAAGCAGGAAGTGCGCACCATCACCCCGACGAAATGCGGAGAATGCGACGGAACCGGCGCAATCACCATCACCGCCGCCGACGGTACCCAGCGCGATTACAGCTTCATCCGCAAAGTCAGCCAGGACGACCTGAATCGCATCGGCGCGCTGTCTACGCAAGTCGCGCCGTTAGCTCCCGCCGCCGACCAGCCGCAGCCGAATGCCACAAGCGACCGCGGCATTGTCGATATGTATCTTGGCGGCATCGACATGAACATGCGCTCCTGTCCCGGTTCGACTTGCGCCGCGCTCCTCATCGTGCCGAAGGATTCGAAAGTCAGCGTGGATACATCCACGATGCGCAACGTCACCGAGTCATCGGGAACGAATACGCCGTGGGTACGTGTGACCTATGAAGGCGCGTATTGCATGCCGGAAGAACTGGATCAGCAAACCGGCTGCACGCCCTCCCACGGCACGGAGGCGCCCGTGACCGGCTGGATGAACTACACGCGCTTGATGAGCGCGCCGCGTCCGCAGCAATAAACCACTGCATCGCGGGCGGCGGCCCACGCCGCCCGCTACGCGCTGGATCGCCTTACTGAAACGCCACCTCCGCAAAACTCCGCAACTTCCGCGAGTGCAGCCTCGACAAGCCGTTCATGCGCAGCAGTTCCATCGCCTTTACGCCGATCTGCAAGTGCTGATCAACCTGCACGCGATAAAACTGATCCGCCATGCCCGGCAGCTTCAGTTCGCCATGCAGCGGCTTGTCCGATACGCATAGCAGCGTCCCGTACGGCACGCGAAAGCGGAAGCCGTTCGCGGCGATGGTCGCGCTCTCCATGTCCAGCGCGATCGCGCGGCTTTGCGACAGCCGCTGCACCGGCTCGCGATGATCGCGCAGTTCCCAGTTGCGGTTATCGACGCTTGCGACCGTCCCCGTTCGCATGACGCGCTTCAATTCGACGCCTTCCAGTTGCGTCACCTGCGCCACCGCTTTTTCCAGCGCGACCTGCACTTCCGCGAGCGCCGGCACGGGCACCCAGAGCGGCAAATCGGCATCGAGCACATGGTCCTCGCGCACATAGCCATGCGCGAGCACGTAGTCGCCCAGACGCTGCGTGTTGCGCAGACCCGCGCAGTGGCCGAGCATGACCCACGCATGGGGACGCAGCACCGCGATGTGATCCGTGATCGTCTTCGCGTTCGACGGCCCCACGCCGATATTCACCATCGTGATGCCGCTGCCGTCCGCGCGCTTCAGGTGGTACGCCGGCATCTGCGGCAGACGCGCGAGCGCCGTGCCTTCGTCGGGCTGCTCGCCGAGATTCGCGTTGTACGTGATGACATCGCCCGGCTCGACAAACGACGAATACTCGCTGCGATACGCGCGCGTCTCTTCGTCGTCGGCGCGCGACATCAGCGTGCGTCCCAACTTCACGAACTCGTCTATGTAGAACTGATAGTTCGTGTACAACACGTAATTCTGAAAATGCGTCGGCGAAGTCGCCGTGTAATGGCGCAGCCGATGCAGCGAAAAGTCCACGCGCGCCGCCGTGAACAGCGCAAGCGGATGCGGCTCGCCCGGCCCCGGCTCGTACGTGCCGTTGACGATGCGGTCATCGAGCAGCGCGAGGTCCGGCGTATCGAAGACATTGCGCATTGCGAGCAGGCGGTCGCGGTCGAGATCGCCTTCCAGATGAATGCCTTCGGCGAACGCGAAGTGAATGGGAATGGGCTGCGCCGATACGCCCACTTCGATGCCCACGTGGTGATTCTTCGAGAGCAGCCGCAACTGCTCGCGGTAGTAATCGCCGAAGAGATCGGGACGCGTGAGCGTCGTCTCGAAGATGCCCGGCCCCGCGACGAAGCCGTACGAGCGGCGCGAATCGATGTGCGTGTTCAGCTCCGTGCGAACGCGCACGAACGGATAGCACGCGCGCACGCGATGCGTGAACTGCTCCTGGCGCCGGTATCGCGCGAAGGCATCGCGCAGGAACGCGGTGTTCGCTTCATAAATGGCGGACAGGCGCGTGACGGCGGCGACCGGGTCATCGAAGGATTCGGTCGGAAAATCGTTGGCCGGCGTGCCCTGAGTGGTTTGAGTGCGGTCGTTTGTCATGGTCTTGTGTGCGTGTGCGTCAATGCCGTCTCGGATGAATCGACATTAACACGGAAGAATGCACGGACCATGAAGCCCCTACCGCGCGTCTCATTGCAACGCCCGATTGCCGGCGACGCACGCGGTCCGTTGCGCTTCGATAGGGTTTGTTAGAATCCGGCCATCCCTGGAGAATTATCATGAAGCCGCTTCTTTCTGTCGCCACGGCGGCAGTCCTCGCCGCCGCAAGCGTTGGCGCGTTCGCGCAGCCGATATCCAACGCGAATCCGCCGGCGGCGCAACCGGCTCAGCACACCATGTCGGCGGAAGAAGCCGCGGGCCTTCCCGATCTGAAGGCGATCAACCGTCCGCCTGCCAATGTCAGCTCCAAGGTCGAAATTTCGCCGCCGCGCACGCCGAGCTTCCACGAATTGAGTCCGAACGGGACCGAAATCACCGAGTACCGCGACAAGGGCAAGCCCGTCGAAATCAACGTGCATTCGAATTTCGGCACGCATTATCAGATGAGCGCGCCTGCGGATACGTCGCCGCAAGTGCGCGACAGCGGCCGCGCCAGCACGCGCCTGCCGTCCGTCAATCTGCGTTATTGAGCCAGGTAACATAGCTTCGAGCCCGCTGTCCGTCAGCGGGCTTCGTCATTCGGCCCGCACGGGCCAATCCAACCAGACCGACGTTTCCTGCATGGCCGTATTCACTCCCGTCTCTGACGCCGAGCTCGGCGACTGGCTGCAACACTACGATCTCGGCGATGTCGTCGAATTTCGCGGCATTCAATCGGGCATCGAAAACAGCAACTTCTTCCTCACGACGACGCACGGCGAGTACGTGCTGACGATCTTCGAGAATCTCACGGCCACGCAGCTTCCGTTCTATCTCGACCTGATGCGGCATCTGGCCTCGCATCGCGTGCCGGTTCCCGACCCGATGCCGCGCTGCGACGGCTCGCTCTTCGGCATGCTGCGCGGCAAACCGGCTGCCATCGTCACGAAACTCGAAGGCGCGCCCGAACTGACGCCAACGCCCGCGCACTGTATCGAAGTCGGCAATATGCTCGCGCGCATGCATCTCGCGGGGCGCGATTTCGCGCGCCATCAACCGAATTTGCGCAGCCTGCCATGGTGGCAAGAGAATGTGCCGGCCATCGCCGGCTTCCTGAGCGACAGCCAGCGCGAACTGATCGAAGCCGAACTCGCGCATCAGACGGCGTTTTTCGCCTCGGCCGATTACGCCGCGCTGCCCGCCGGCCCGTGCCACTGCGACCTGTTTCGCGACAACGTGCTGTTCGCGCATGGGCGTGAGCACGCGCGGCTGGGCGGCTTCTTCGATTTCTACTTCGCGGGCGTGGACAAGTGGCTGTTCGACGTGGCCGTGACCGTGAACGACTGGTGCGTCGACCTCTCGACGGGTGCGCTCGATGCCGCCCGCGTCGATGCGCTCGTGCGCGCCTATCAGACCGTGCGTCCTTTCACGCCGGCCGAGGAGCGTCACTGGAACGACATGCTGCGCGCGGGCGCGATGCGCTTCTGGGTGTCGC
Organism: Burkholderia sp. 8Y; assembly: GCF_902506145.1. Classification (GTDB taxonomy): domain Bacteria; phylum Pseudomonadota; class Gammaproteobacteria; order Burkholderiales; family Burkholderiaceae; genus Caballeronia. The sequence goes on from NZ_LR733520.1 coordinate 928,679, forward strand.
GGCTGTACGACTTTCATCGTCCGCGAGAAGCGCAGATCCTGAAGGCGCACGATCCCGGCCATTTCGAGCGCATTTTGCGCGAACGCGTTCAAGCCGCGTCCTCTTCCGCCAAACGGTAACTCAGCGACTCCCTCATGCAACTGATCGAAGTTCCCGCCAAAACCGGCTACGTGTGGTTCCGCCAGGGCATCTGGCTGTTCCGCCGCAACCCGTTTGCGTTCCTCACGGTGTTCTTCGCCTATTTGTTCGTGATGACGCTGATTTCGCGCGTGCCGGTCGTCGGCCCGTTGCTGCCGCTGCTGTTCATTCCGGGCGTCGCCGTGGGTTTCATGGCGGCGTGCAGAAACACGATCGCCGGCAAGCCGGTCTGGCCGACCATCCTCGTCGACGGCTTTCGCTCGTATGGCAGCGCGGTCGCGCGTCGGTTGCTGGTGCTCGGTGCGCTGTATGTGCTGGCGATGGCCGTGATTTTCGGCATCTCCGCCCTGGTCGACGGCGGCACGCTCCTCAATCTGATGCTGGGCAACACGCCATCGGGCGATCCCGAAACCGTCGCGGCGAGCTTCAGCCCGCTGGCGGTGCTGGTGGCCATGGCGTGTTATCTGCCGGTCGCGATGCTGTTCTGGTTCTCGCCGATTCTGATCGCATGGCACGAGGTGCCGACCGCGAAGGCGCTCTTTTTCAGCCTCGTCTCGTGCTGGCGCAATCGCGGGGCGTTCATCCTGTACGGCGTCCTATGGATTGCGGTGGCGCTAGCAGTATCGTTCGGATTGACCGCGCTGATGCAGGCGCTCGGCGTCGGGCAGGAGATGGCGTTCGCGGTGCTGATGCCGGCGTCGATCCTCGTCACCACCGCGCTCTACTGTTCTTTCTACGCGACGTATCGCGGCTGCTTCGGCGTGCAGACGCCGGACGCGCCGGATCTGCCTAATGCGTCGGGCGCGCCCGGACGCTAGTCGTGCCGCGCGAAGGCGGCGAGCAAGCAACAAAAAAGCCGGCGGACTGCCGGCTTTTTCACTTCAACTCAAACTTCGCTGTCAGACGACTTAGTGCGTCATCCACGACGGATGACGGGCGGCCGCGCGCTGATCCAGCTTCTTCATGCGATATTCGAGATCGTAGATGTCAGTGGCTTCAGCGAGGTATGCGTCGTCACGCTCGCGGTTGCGCTCTTCAGCGGTCTTGGTCAGGAAAAGGAAAATGCGGGAAAGCAGGAACATGATTGGCCTCGCTGGGATACTGGGGTAACTACCTATGAACGTGATTATAGGGTAATCCCTGATCCAACGCCAGCCTTTACTGCTAGAACGCTGATACTAAAGACGAAATTGCAACACCCGAAACAATGCTCCGCCGCCTTACGCGACGAACGCGGCGCGCGTCGCTTCGCTCGAGCGGCGCTGATGCTTGAAGAACTCCCACAGCACGGCGGACGAATCCGGCCCTTTCGACGAATGGAACGCGACCGTGTCGTCGCCGCCCGCCCATGAGTGGCCGAGACCGCGGACCACCGAGGTCTTCACCACGCGCCGCCCGTTCTTGAAGTAGTCGCACACGACGCCATCGGGATGCGTTTCCTCCCGCACTTCGCCCGCGCGGGGCTTGCCCGCTGCGTCGACGAAGCCGTTCAGCCGAAGAAACTGTTGCGTCAGTTGCTCGGCATTCTTGGCGGTCACAACCGAATCGAGCTCGCCGTGAAGAATGACCGCCGGCATGCCCGGATAGTCGCGCACGTCGAGCGCGGCGTCGATGAGCGTGATCGGGTCGGTCCGGCTGCCGCGACGCATGACGTCCATCGCGCCGATCGCCGAGTTCGCCTCACCGAAGACGACGCCCGAGTGCAGGCCGACGGCAGCGAACAAGTCGGGATAGCGGATCGCAAGCAGCGCGGACAGGCCCGCTCCCGCCGACATCCCCGCAAGATAGACGCGCTCGGCGTCGAATTGATGCTCGGCGAGCATCGCGCGAATCAGCGACACGATGGACGCCGCCTCGCCGCCGCCCCCGCTCGTCGAATCGTCGTACCAGTTCCAGCAGCGATGCGGGTGGTCGTGTTTCGATTGCTCGGGATACAGCACCGCGAAGCCGTATCTGTCGGCGAGCAGGTTCATTCGCGTGCCCTGCGCGAACTCGTCGGCGCTTTGCTGGCAGCCGTGCAGCATGACCACGAGCGGCAAGCGGCCGAGGCTGGTCCTGGGCGGAACGTACAGCGCGTAGGCCAGATGGTTGACGAATCGGCCCGCCGCTGGCGGGGCCGAATGGTACGAGCGGTCCCACTTGCCGCGCGCCCAGGCTGACGCGCGTGGCCTGACGCGCGACTCGCGCATGTCCGGGCGCGCCGTGGGACGCGGCGCAGTCGCGGCCTTTTTGGCGGCGCCGGATTTCAGTTTCGAGCGGACAGTTTTCGGGCGCGCTGGCTTCGCGGCGGGGCGCGGCTTGGGCGGGCGAATGGTTTCGACTTGGCCAGCGACCAGGCGTCTCAAGCCACGCAACCAAAGCTTCGTCAGGCTCTTCGACATTCGGCTGGTTCTCCTAAAGCGTATTCAGATGACGCGCAATTCTCGGCGCCGTGTTGCACTGCACAATACCATCAAATTCGCCGTTTGGCTTGCTCGTACTTTTCGCCGTTCGAGAGCGTTTCCGTCAATTCACATAGATAAACCGCTGTTCGATGCTTTTGCAGGCATTTATCGCGGGAAATGAGGTCCAAGTTTCGTACTGCTCCGAGCAGCTATACTTTCGCCTCGCCCGCACCGATCACCCCGTTGCTGCCGCAATGCAGCAACTGCTATTCCCAATAAGTGTGATGAACGTCGATCTACCCGCTTCCCTCTGGATGAGCATTACCGCGCTTGGCAGCATCGGCGTCATGTTGCCGGTGGGGCTTGCCGCCGCCGCGTGGCTCGCCCTCGGCTACGGCTGGAAGTACACGATTCAGTGGCTCGCGCTGCTGGGCGCGGGTAGCGGATGCGTCGCGCTCAGCAAAATTGCGTTCATCGGCTGGGGAGTCGGCATGCGAAACATCGACTTCACCGGCATCAGCGGGCACGCGTTCATGGCGACGGCGGTGCTTCCGGTCGCGTGCTTCGTGGCGCTGTTGCCGGCGCGCGGGGCCGTCCGGGCGGGCGGTGTCGCGTTGGGACTGCTGCTGGGCGTCGTGGTCGGCGGGTCGCGCGTCGTGGTGAACGCGCATTCGGTCTCGGAAGTCGTCACGGGATGCGCGCTCGGCGGCGCGGTCGCGATTGCGTTCGTGTCGATTGCGTGGAGGGCAGAGCCGGGGAAGCTCTCGCCGACGCCCGTGACGGCGAGCCTCTGCGCAGTCGTCGTGGCGCTGCACGGCGTGCCCGTGCCGACGCAGCACTGGATCACGGAAATCGCGCTCGGACTGTCTGGCCACGGGCGCCCGTATGTGCGAGCGCGCTGGAAGGCGAAAATCTATCGCGCGCCCGAGCGGCGCGCCGATCTGTACGCGCCGCGCTATCGCGCCGCCGCGTAGAAAAAAGCGATTCGCGTCAGTCGTTCACGCCGATGATCACGCTCGACGCCTTGATTACCGCGACGGCCTTCTGACCTTCGGCCAGCCCGAGCGTGTCCACGCTCTGGTTCGTGATGATCGCGGTGATGGTGGTCGAATCGTCGAGTGAGAGCGTCACTTCGGCGTTGACCGCACCGCGCGTCACGCTCGCAATCGTTCCGCGCAACTGATTGCGCGCCGACAGCTTGGCCGGCGAATCTTCCATCAGCATGACCCACGACGCCTTGATGAGCGCGAATGCGTCGCCGCCTTCCTGGAGGCCGAGTGCCTCGGTGCTCTCGTGCGTGACGACCGCGACGATGTTCTGACCGCCCGGCAAGCCGAGCTCGACTTCGTCGTTCACCGCGCCCCGCGTGATTTTCGCGATTTTTCCCGCAAGCTGGTTCCGCGCGCTCGTTTTCATTCCCAATCTCCCGATGAGTTGCCAGTCGCGTTCGAAGCCCTCGATGGCCTCGCCCACGTGTTGAAGAAACTTGCGATGCTCGCGTTCGACCGCGCGATACGTCTCGATCAGGCGCAGCGCCGACGCCGTCAGTCTCGTACCGCCGCCGCCCCGCCCGCCGGACGCGGTGATCACGAGCGGCTCGCCGGCGAGATTGTTCATCGTGTCGACGGCATCCCATGCCGCCTTGTAGCTCATGCCGACGCGCTTCGCGGCTGCCGTGATCGATCCGGTGTCGCGGATTGCCGCCAGGAGCGCGACGCGCGCCGCGCCGCCGAGCGTTTCGCCGCCGCTCTTTACCCAGACCGAGCCGCCGAACGCCAGCGGTTCGGCGGCGGCGGGCGGTGTCGTCTTGATCATCGGTCGCCTTTCAATCGTGGAATGCGCGAGACGCGAAACGTGCCGGCGCATTATAGCGACGGCCTCCGATGGCGCGCACTGGCTCGCGCGCGCATCACATCAGAGGAAATAGGAATTGTTCACGAAGTCATGAAAGCGACACATGCCCCGTGAAACATGACCTTTTCCCTTCGCCGGCCTTCGCCCCAAGGACGCATCATGAATCAGGTTGTCTTCCCCCAGACGCAAGGCCGCACGCCAGGACAGCGTTTCGCGTTTCTGGTCTTTCTGCTCGCCATCGGCGCGGGCGTCGTGTACTGCATCCTGCACCTGTTCGAGGATCTCTCGCCGGTGCGCGAATCGTCGGCGTTCCCCTACATTCTGCTCGGCATTGCGCTCGTGATCGCACTCGGCTTCGAGTTCGTGAACGGCTTCCACGATACGGCCAACGCGGTCGCGACCGTCATCTACACACACTCGCTGGCGCCGAATCTGGCCGTGGTCTGGTCCGGCACGTGGAATTTCATCGGCGTGCTGATCTCGAGCGGCGCGGTCGCGTTCGGGATCCTGCAACTGCTGCCGGTGGAACTGATCATCGGCGTGGGCAGTTCGCAGGGCTTCGCGATGGTCTTCGCGCTGCTCATCGCGGCGATCATCTGGAACCTCGGCACGTGGGCGCTCGGTCTGCCGTCGTCGAGTTCGCATACGTTGATCGGCTCCGTGATCGGGGTCGGCCTCATGAATCAGATGCTGCACGGAAGCAACGGCACATCGGGCGTCGACTGGAGCCAGGCGGTGTCGGTCGGCAAGTCGCTGCTCTTTTCGCCGATCGTCGGCTTCGTGCTCGCGGGCTTTCTGCTATATGTGCTGAAGCTGGTCGTGCGCGTGCCGGCGCTCTATCAGGAGCCGAAGAAAAACACGCCGCCGCCGTTCTGGATTCGCTGCCTGCTGATTCTCACGTGTACCGGCGTGTCGTTCGCGCACGGCTCCAACGACGGCCAGAAGGGCATGGGCCTCATCATGCTGATCTTGATCGGCACCGTGCCGACCGCCTACGCGCTCAACAAGGCCGTCACGCCGGCCGAGACGCAGACGTTTCTCGCGGTGAGCCACAGCGCGACGGAGACGCTCCAACGTTACAGCGGCGGCGCGTCCCCGGCGCCGGATGCACGCGCTCAGGTCGAAAGATACGTGCAGACCAAGACGCTCGCGCCCGATACCATTGCTTCGTTGAAGGCGCTCATCGGCTCGATCGAGTCGCAGATCCGCCCGAGCGAGACGATCGCCTCGGTGCCGCAAGGCAACGTCCGCAACGTGCGCAACGAGATGTACATCGCGTCCGAAGCCTTGCGCGTGATGGAGAAGCAGAAATCGCCCGCGTTCGCGTCCGCGGATGCCGCCGTGCTCGACAACTACAAGCACCAGCTCGACCACGCGACGAAGTTCATCCCGACGTGGGTAAAGGTGGCCGTCGCCGTGGCGCTCGGCCTCGGGACGATGGTCGGCTGGAAGCGCATCGTCGTGACGGTCGGCGAACGCATCGGCAAGACGCATCTGACGTATGGACAAGGCGCGTCGGCCGAACTCGTCGCGATGCTGACCATCGGCGCCGCCGACGTCTACGGCCTGCCGGTCAGCACGACGCACGTCCTGTCGTCCGGCGTCGCGGGCACGATGGCGGCCAACGGCTCCGGCCTGCAATGGCGCACGGTGCGCAGTCTCGCGCTCGCGTGGCTGCTGACGCTGCCGGTTTCCATCGCGCTCTCCGGTGTGCTGTTCTGGGCCTTCCGCGGACTCTTCTGACGCACGACCGGGCGCGTGACATTGCAAATTTTGCGCGCGCTGATAGCCGGTCTTTCATTTTGACAAATGCCTTTGCCGCGCGCGCCGTCGTCGATGCGTGCGGCGCCGTGCTGCCGTCGATGCGCGCAGCGTGGCACGGAGGTTGCTCCTTGCTGCTCGTCGATCGCAACACCGGACGGCCAGCGGTTTCCTTGCCGCTGCGCATAGACGTGTAGCTGTTGGGGAGGGTCCACGTCGAGCCGGATGGTCGCGCGGTCTTTTATAAGGAGAAGTCAAATGACGATCGGAACCATCCTGCTTATCATCCTGATCTTGCTGTTGATTGGCGCCATCCCGTCCTGGCCGCACAGCCGTAGCTGGGGTTATGGACCCAGCGGCATTCTCGGCGTCGTGTTGATCGTCGTGATCGTTCTGTTGCTGATGGGCCGTATATGACATCTGGCGGGCGCCGCACGCGTCCGCCGCTCGCCGGAAAAAAGAAGGGCGCTCGATGGAGCGCCCTTCTTTCATTCGATGCCCAATTCGCCGGTTCACACCCGCATGACTTGACCGTTCGGCTCGATCTTGCGGGGAATGACAGGCTCCGTCTGCCTGGGCGATGCCGCCTTTGCGCGCGGCGCGACCGCCGGTTGTTCAATGGCGGCCTTGTCGGCGATCTGCTTCACCGCCGCCGCGCTTCTCGGTTTCTTTTTTGCCGCTGTGCGGGACGCGGCGTGCGCCTTCGCCTTGCCCTTCGCCGGTTGCGACTGCACTTCCGGCGGATTCCAGACTTCCGTATACCGCTGCGCCGCCAGCACCGGCGACGTTCCGAGCACGAAGGCCATCGTCAGGAATGCGAGCTTCAAGTCGTTTCGCTCCATCGGTTGAGCATCGGTTGAGATTCGGTTGCGACTCAGTGACCCTGACGCGCGCTGCGCGACAGAATCGCGTCGAGCGAGCGTTCGGAGGTTTCCAGTTCGCACAGCGCGGCGTCGAGGCGTGCCATCGAGCGCGCGACGGACTGCGTGCTTTCCTCGCCGTGCGGTTCGCCTCGCGTGGCGTCGAACGCTGCGTTCACCGCGCGGCTCGCGCGCATGAAGCGTTCGAGTGCGGCGGCTTCGAGCGAATCGTTGCGGGAAATCATCGGCAAGCTCCTTGTTGCGGACAAGCTGTACGAATATACAGTAATGCGACCGCGCAGCAAACACGCGGCGTACGCCGTGGCGAAAATGCCGAAGCGGCTATTGACCGGGCGCACCGGGCGTCGCAGACGGCTGCGAGCGACTTTTTGCCGCATATCCCGGCCCGTAGGACATCGATTAAGCCGGGCTTAATTCTCCACGCACACACTCGACGCGCGATCACGCCCGGCCGCCGACAGCCGGGCATCAACGTGAGGAATGTGCCATGTCCGTCAACACCGCCGCGCGCCCGGCCTTCGCCAATCTTGCGCGCGCCATGCGCCGCCACACCGCGCTTAAGTTGAGCCGCTGTCGCCTGTCCGCGCCGATCGAGCGGCCGTGGGGCGAGCCGTACCGCACCGTCGAATGGACGCTCAAGAGCGACCCGCGCGTGCAGCGATGCGTGCTGCGCGCCGATTGCACGGCGTCTGATATCGCGGACGCGCTGCAAGCGCATACGCCCGGTCGTCGCTACGGGCCGACCGACGACGACGACTGACGCTTGAACCGCGCGATGAAGCTAGATTTACTTGAATGAACCCGCGCGTGCGGCGATGAGTTCTACGCGGCGACTGCACGGCATTTGATACCGCGAGCGCGCTGCAAGCGTACGCCTCCGCTACGGGCCCTCCGATGACGTCGATTGCGCCGGACTAGGCCGCAAACCGCGTCGCAACGCTACATTTATCTTGTACAAATCCACACATAGACTAACATGCGTTAAAGGTTCCTTTGGAGACTTAACGACATGCCCCACGCCGCCCATGCTGCTTCTGCGGCGACCGGCCATCCGGCGCCGCGCCCCGCGCCGGACCTCGGCGACCTGTCCGCTGCCGGCCTGCGCGCCTTTTTCAAGATCGCGGAAGCCTGGGCGCTTTCCGCCGACGAGCAAATCGTCCTGCTCGGCAAGCCCGGACGCTCGACCTTCTTCAAGTGGAAGAACGCGCCGCAAGCCGCACGGGTCGGACGCGATACGCTCGAACGCCTCTCGCTGATTCTCGGCATCTACAAGGCGCTGCAAATCCTCTTGCCGGACCCGCAAGCCGCCGATACGTGGATCAAACGCCCGAACACCGCGCCCGCTTTCGGCGGACGGCCCGCGCTCGAACGCATGCTCGCGGGCAACGTCAGCGATCTCGTCGCCGTTCGGCAGTATCTCGACGCAATGCGAGGCGGCTGGGCGTGACGGGCAATCAGGCTGTATCGAGCTGGCGGGACCGCTGGCCGCATGGCGAACTGGACTGGTCCCCGGCATATCGCGTGATTCCCACGCGCTTTCCCGCCGTGAATCTCTTCGACCGAGTCGCGTCGCCGCAAGATTTCGACGCCCTGTACGCGCTCGAAGCGATGACCAACGACCGCCTGCGCACGGAAGTCGGCGAACTCGATCTCGTGCCGCGCGAAGAACGCTGCTTCGGTCCCGGCTGCGGCCCGATCATGGCTGCTTTCACGCATCTGAACCCAAACGGCAGCCGCTTCTCAGATGGCAGCTACGGCGTGTTCTATTGCGCACGCGAGCGGCAGACCGCCATCGCGGAGACGCGCTATCACGCCGGTCTCTTTCTCGCGGCAACGCAGGAAGCGCCGCTGCGCCAGCAAATGCGGCTGTACCGCGTGACGGCGCGCGGCGAAGTCGTGGATCTGCGGGGCGATCGCATCGCGCAGGCGGAACTCAATGCAGGCATTCTCGCGCCGGACGACTACGCGCCCGGCATGGCGCTCGGGCGCGCGGTGCGGGCGGCGGGCGCGCCGGGCATCGTTTATCCGTCAGTGCGCGATCCGCAAGGCGAATGTCTCGCCGCCCTGCGCACGACGCTGCTGCGCGACTGTCATCACGCCGCCTATCTCGAATACAACTGGAACGGTCGCGCAATCGATTGCGTGTTCGAACTGAATCAGGTCGGCTAGCGCGGACTAGCTGATGGCGACGGCCGTCGAACTGCGCGTGCGCGACAGCTTCTTCGTCGCGGGCCGCGCGGCCTTCGGCGACGTCTTGCGCGCCACCGTCTGAAGCGCCTGCGCCGCCGCGTTCTTGGCGCTTCCCTTCAACGCGCCCGCGCGGGCCTTCTGGCTCGATTCCGCGAGCAGGCCGGTGAGCCGCGCGTCGCTGGCAGCGGCGCCCTTGCGGTTGGCGCGCGCCGCTTCGCGTGCGCGGCGCTTCGCATCCTTCTCCAAAAAGATGACGAGCGCGGCCTCGTCCGTCTTGAGTCCGTGCCGGCGCGATGCCGGCAGCGCCTCGGCGAGCTCGCCCGCCTCGAACGCCTCGATCACGGCCGGGTGCACATAGCACTTGCGGCAGACCGCCGGCGTATTGCGCAGCAGTTGCGACACTTCCTTGATGGTTCCGACGACATGCTTGCGCGCTTCCGTCACCGTCTCCCATTGCAGCTTGCGAAGCGCCGCGAGCGCGAACACGCTGCCGGCCCACGTGCGGTAGTCCTTCGCGGTGAAATCCGCGCCGGTGATCTCGCGCAGATAATCGTTGATGTCGGACGAGCTGACCGAATGCCGCTCGCCGTCGGCATCGAGATACTGGAAGAGGTCTTGCCCCGGCAAATCCATGCACCGCTTCACGATCCGGGCGACGCGCGCATCGCTCACGGCAACGTCATGTTCGATGCCGCTCTTGCCGCGAAACTTGAAGCGCAGCGTCCCCGACGACACCTTCAGATGGCGCTTTCTGAGCGTCGTCAGTCCGTACGAGCGATTCTCCCGCGCGTATTCCTCGCTGCCGATGCGGATCAGCGTCGTATCCAGCAGCCGGACGACCGTGGCGAGCACCTTGTCGCGCGGCATGCCGTCGAGCGTCAGATCGCGCGATACGCGGGCGCGCAGCTTCGGCAGAACCGCGCCGAACGCCAACATGCGCTCGTACTTGTTGGCGTCGCGCGTCTCGCGCCATTGCGGGTGATAGCGATACTGCTTGCGGCCACGCGCGTCGCGGCCCGTCGCCTGAAGATGACCGTGCGAGTCGGGACAGATCCAGACGTTGGAATAAGCGGGCGGAATCGCGAGCGCGTTGATGCGCCGGATTTCCGCTTCGTCCTCGATACGTTTGCCCTGCGTGTTGAAATAGGCGAACGCGCCGTCGATCCATTCGCGCGTGTAGCCGCGACGGGAATCGTCCACGTAGCGCAGGCCGGGCGGAAGGTCTTCCGTGAGCGATTGTGCAAGCGCGTTCTGCGCGTCGCGCGATGCTTCCGCGGCTCCGTTGCCGCTCCGGCGTGCGGCGTTCTGTCCAGCGTTGCGTCCGATCCTCGCCACTGCGTGCCTCGACTCGTTGCTTTTGGTTCGTGGCGAGATTCCGAGCAACGGTTGTGCCTCGGCCTCTTTTCGCGACAAGCAAACGAGACGACGCCCGGCGACGTTCAGGGCAATGCGAGTTCGCGCGCGCCTTCGGACGCGGCCCAGCGTTCCTTGACCGACCAGATTTCGTCGCTGCCGACTTCGACGATCGTGAGCCGCCCTTCCGCCGCGAACGCGCCGGTATCGACATAAATCTGCGAGCCGATCTGCCGCACCGCGCGCATCGGCGTGTGGCCGCAGTAGGTTGGCGAGAGCCCGCGCTGCACCGAAGGGTCCGCGTTGCCGAGCGCGAGACTGCGGCCCCACAGCATCTGGCTGCGCGTGTCTTCCGAGAACGCGGCGGCGTCCAGATCGGCGTCGCTGCCGAAGAACTCGGCATGCAGCACGTTGAAGCGCCGCTCGCCCTCGCCGACGACGCGCACGAGCGGCAGCGTCGAAAGCCGCGTGGCGAGCGCGGCAAGCTGGTCGTCGGGGACCGTCTCGGCCCACGCGCCGCCGATGGCATACCACGACTGCCGTCGCATCTGGCCTGCGGCCACCGCGATCAGCGAATCCTCGTGATTGCCGAGCACCGGGTAGAACCACGGCTTGTCGATGAGCTCCACCGCCGCGAGCGAATCCGTGCCGCGATCGACCAGATCGCCGACCGAGAAAAGGCGGTCGCGCGAGCCGTCGAAACGGATTTCGCTCAGCAGATAGCGCAGCGCATCGACGCAGCCATGCAGATCGCCGACCACGAAGTCGCGGCCGATATCGTTGGCGGGATGCCTGCAGACGGCGGAATAGGTCGGATCATTCATGCGTCGATCTTAGCGCCGGGTGGATCGAACGTGTGCGTGTTGGGTCGCTTTTAATGCGGATTTTGTCATGTGTGCGCGTGGCGTTTCGCAAACCGGACACCACGCGTGTTCATTGGCTTTGGTCAGCAATTGGGTCGCGCGAACCCATTACTGCGCGATCGCACGCAGCCGCGCGACGTCTTCCGCGCGAGTCGTCGCGCGCGGATCGCCGAACTGCCGTGTCAGGTAATTGCTGAGCGCGGCGATGTTCGCATCGGATAAAGACGCGCCGAACGCGGGCATCAGCGCGGGCGCATCGCGGGTTTCGCGGTCCACGCCGTGCAGGATCACGAGGACGAGATTGCTCGTGTCCATCGAGCCGAGCGCGGCCGTCACGCCGTCATGCACGAGCGACGGAAACGGCCCGCCGGTGCTTTCGCCCGTCGCGCCGTGGCAACTGGCGCACGCCGCGGCGTAGAGGCGAGCGCCTTCGGGGTTGGCGGAGCTTGCTGCGCCGGGATCCGCAGTCGTCGCGGTTTGGCGGGTCTTCGCGGCGCCCGCCGTGTCGCGATGTGAAGTGCTCGCGACGTCGGGCGTTGCTACGGCGCTTGTTTTGGCGCGGTCCGGATTCTTCGCACTGTCCGGCGTGTTTTCGGCGCCTGCCCCGTCGCGCTCCGAACTCGTCGCGCTATCCGGCGCTTTCTCGGCTCCAGCCCTGTCGCGGCCCGAACTCGTCGCCTTGTCCGCCGTGTTCCCGCTCCCTCCGCTCCGACGTTCGAACGCGCCCACCGCATCCAGCGTCGTGATGTCCGTTTGCGCCGCAGCGCCGAAGCCCCATCGCGAACGCGCGCCGCTCTGCGCTCCGACCACCGGCATCGACCGCAAATACGTCACCATCGCCCGAAGATCGTCGCCGGTCAGAAACTGCGTGCCGCTCGCGACGACTTCCGCCATCGGCCCGATCGCATACGCGCGTCCCGGCGCCGCGCCGCTCGCGAGGTAGCGCAGCAGTTCGTCGTCGCGCCATGCGCCAATGCCCGCCACCCGCTCGGGCGTCAGATTGCCCGCGCGCCAGCCCGCCACCGTCGCGCCGCCGAGCCGCTCGCCGTTCTTCAGTCCGCCGAGCACGTTGCGCGGCGTGTGGCACTGCCCGCAATGCGCGAGTGCTTCGACGAGATACGCCCCGCGATTCCACTCCGCGCGCTTGCCCGGATCCGGCACGAACCGCCCGGGCGAGAAGTTGAACGCATTCCACGCGATCATCAGCCAGCGCCAGTTGAACGGGAAGCGCAAGGCGTGCGGCGGCGGCGCGTAGCGAACCGGCGGCACGGTCGCGAGATAGGCGCGCATGGCGAGCACGTCGCCGTCCGAGAGCCGCGTATAGGCCGTGTACGGAAACGTGGGATAAAGATGCTCGCCGTTCCTGCCGATGCCCTCGCGCATCGCGCGGACGAACTGCGCGTCGGTCCACGCGCCGATGCCCGTCGCGCGGTCGCTCGTGATGTTCGGCGTATAGAAGATGCCGAAGCGCGTCGGCATCGCGCGGCCGCCCGCGAACGGCCGCGCCGCGTCCGCCGTGTGGCACGCCATGCAGCCGCCCGCGCGCACCAGATATTCGCCGCGCGCGACGTTCGCCGCGCGCGCGGGCGCAGTTGTCTCGCTGTGTCCGGTCTCCGCCTCGAGGCGGCCGAAAGCGAACACGAAAGCGGCCGCGAACGCGAGCATCGCCGGCACGACGAGCGCGCGCCGCCGCGTCATCGCAGCGACGCTTCGATGGCGCCCGCGAGCCGCAGCGCGAGCGCCGCGATCGTCAGCGTGCAGTTGACCGAGCCGCCCGCCGGCATCACGGCGCTGCCCGCGACAAAGAGATTCGGGTGATCGTGCGCGCGGCAATCGGCATCGACGACGGAATCGCTCGCGTCGCGGCCCATGATCGCGGTCCCCATGATATGGCTGCTCGGCTCGAGACCGTCGTCGTGCTCGATCCGCTCGCCGCCGAACCATTGCGCGATCCGCTCGAAGAGCGAGCGCGTATCGGCGGCGCTGCGGCGCACGTAATCGTCGATGGCGTAGCGTATTTCCGGGCGCGGCAGGCCGAGCGCGTCCTTCTGCGCCGACAGCGTCACGCGGTTGTCGGGCGACGCCAACTGTTCGTGGAAGCTGCCGAGCGTCAGCCGTCGCGCGGATTGCTCGCGGATTTGCCGGTCGAGTTCGCCGCCGGTCAAACCGGCTTCGATCAGGTTCGACGTGACGACGAGCGTCGGCGACGCATTCGACAGATGCAGCTTCTTCGCCGCCTGCTGCGCGCGGAACGGGCCATCGCGGAAATCGACGACCGAGCTCATTTCCACCGGCCCGCGCCCCGGCCAGAGCGCTTCGTTCGCGAGAAAGCTCACGGCCACGCCGGGATGATCCATCAGATTGCGCCCGACCTGATCGGAAGCGTTCGCGATGCCCTTCGGAAAACGCGCCGACGCCGACATCAGCAAGAGCTTTGGCGTTTCGATGCCGTTCGCCGCGATCACGAAGCGCCTGCCGGTGACGCGCGTGCTCGCGCCGTTCGGGTCCATGTAATGGATCGCGGCGATCTCGCCCTTGTCGTTCGCTTCGATGCGATACGCGACCGCCTGCGCGATCAGCGTCGCGCCGGCGCGCTCGGCCTTGTCGGCGTGCGTCGCGCCGTGATACAGCGCGCCGATCGGGCACACGGGCATGCAGTTGTTCGCGCCGCAGCACGGCGGCCGGGCGTCGTACGCGCGGCTGTTGCGCGCCATCGGCTCGGGAACGGCGCGCAGCGACTGCGCGGCGAGCACCTGTGCGAACCGCTGATCCAGATACGAAAGCGGCAAGGGCGGCATCGGATACGGCGTCGAGCGCGGCGAGCCGAGATCCACGTCCGGCCCCGCGACGCCCAGTTCGGCTTCGGCCTGGCCGTACCACGGTTCGAGCGTCTCGTAGGGAAACGGCCAGTCGCGCCCGACGCCATGCAGCGTGCGCAGCCGAAAATCCGCCGGCAAGAGACGCCACGCCGCGCCCGCCCAGTGCCACGTCGTGCCGCCGACGAGCCGCAGATATTGCGGCTCATACGCCTTCGCCCCGCGATTGACGAGATAGCTGCCCGGATTCGTCGGCTCCGGACGCGGCGCGTGGCGCACGAGCGGATAGGGCGCGCACAGATCGCGCTTTTCGGGCGCGCGCCGGAAGTTCTCGACGATCTGCCAGCGCGCGAGACGCGGCCCCGCTTCGAGCAAAATGACCGACGCGCCCGCTTTCGCCAGCCGGTACGCGACGAGACTGCCCGCCACCCCCGACCCGACGATGACCACGTCCGCCGCTGTCGATCCCGTCATGCGCTTGCCTCTGTTCGTCGTTATGTTCGTCGCTTGGGAGGTCGGGAGGTCGTTACGGCTTTTTCGCCCAGTCGGCGGGCGCGCCGCGGCAGTACGAGGGAACCGTGAGCATGTCGCGGACGGGATCGAACATCAGTGCGCGTTCGAACGCAACGACTTCGGCGCGCTCGTCTTCCCCGACGACGCCCAGATACCACGCGCGCACCACGCTGCCGACCGCCTTCGCGAGATCGGGCTGCGTCGCCTGAAGCGCGGCGGTGACGACGTCGCTCGGCGTGCCGCCGTGGGTCGAGAGCCAGTGATCGAGCCGCGTCATCTTGTCGGCGAAACCGGCATCGGCGCGAGCCAGTGCCGTGTGGATGCGCCCAGCGACGAGCGGATCGAAGCTCGCGCGGCCGGTCAGCTTCATCGACACGGCGACGAACGTATCGACGTCCGCGCCCGCTGCGGGAGCCGCCCGCGACGGCGCGAACGCGAGCGCAGCCGACGCTGCCGCACCCGTCAGCACTCCGCGACGCATCGTGAAGGACACACGCTTACGTTCAGCCATCGGTCGTCCTCATCGTCCTCGTGTCGATGTAAGGTGCATCGGCAATAATCGCTCGCGTCGACAAAACCGAGCCCTGCCCGAACGATGAATCCTCTCCCGCCCGTTTTGCGCACTCGTCCGCGAGCCATGATCGGCTTGCTGGTTGGTTTCGTCGTCGCCGCTTTGGTTCCGGCGCACGTGAGGCCGACGGCCCGCGCGCTGATCGGCTGGGACTCGGCCGTGTGGCTCTATCTCGCGCTGATCTGGCTGCAAATGGCCACGGCGCGCCAGAGCAACGTCCAGGCGCTCGCCGAACGCGAGGACGAGAACGCCGCCGCCGTGCTCCTGATCGTGAGCTTCGCGGCCATGGCGAGCCTCGTGGCGATCGTCGTCGAGCTGTCGGCGGCCAAGAGCCTCGGCTTTCGCGCGTTTCCCAACTATGTCCTGACCGGCGCGACGATGCTCGGCGCCTGGTTCCTCATCCCGACGATGTTCACGCTGCACTACGCGCGGTATTACTATCGCTCGCCGTCGGGCGATCCGGCGCTCCGGTTTCCCGACCGGCATCTGAAACCCGATTATTGGGATTTCCTCTACTTCTCGTTTACCATCGCCGTCGCTTCGCAAACGTCCGATGTCGTGCTCTGCTCGACCAGCGCGCGCCGCACCGCGCTCGCGCAATCGGTGTTGTCGTTCTTCTTCAACCTCGCGGTGCTCGGTCTGTCCGTGAACATTGCCGCGAGCCTCGTTGGCGGCTGAAGCCGAACGTTCGGTCCTCCCTGCTTTTTTCCTTCGACGTGGCGCGCAACGCGCCTGTCACACGTCGTCCATAAGCTCTCACAAGGGCGCTCGGTGAAACGCGCATGTAAAAACGCGGCGCGTGCCGCTGTCACTTTTACATGCGCAAAGTTTGCGTGCATTTCGGCTTTTCGTTTGAGCGCAAGCGGACCCTCATCGAACATCAGTCCGAAATGATCGTGGGCCAGCGCACATACCTGAACATGCAGTGGCACGTAGATTGCTGCACTGCGCCAGTAACACACAACACCGAATAAAAACCCGATCAGTACCCGGATCGCGCGGCCCGGCTGTTCCTCGTCTCCCCGAACACGCACGTCGAGGCGTCAACGAGGCGCATGGCCATCGTCCCGCGTCTGCCCGCACAGGAGCCCATTTTGCCTTTGAACGTACTGCTGGTCGCCTCCGAGGCCGTCCCGCTCGCCAAGACCGGCGGCCTCGGCGACATGGTCAGCGCCTACGCCGCCGCCCTGCGCGCCGCAGGCGTCGATGCGACCATCCTTCTGCCCGCCTATCCGAAGGCGATCGCCCAGGCCGAGGGCGTCACCAAGCTCTGCACGCTGCGCGGCCTGCCCGGCGGCGACGCCGATCTGCTGCGCGCCCGCATGCCGGACACCGGCGTGCCCGTCCTTTTGCTGCGCTGCGATGCACTCTATGCGCGCACCGGGCTCTATCAGGATGCGCAGGGCCGCGACTATCCGGACAACGCGGTGCGTTTCGCGACCCTTTCGGCCGCCGCCGTGCGGATCGCGCAGGGCGTGCGCGGCGTCAGAAAGCCGGACATCGTTCACGCGCACGACTGGCACACCGGCCTCACGCCGCTTCTGATGAAAGACGCGGGCGTGCAGGCGAAGAGCGTCTACACCATCCACAATCTGGCGTTCCAAGGCAATTACGCGCTCTCGCTGGGCGCGTCGCTGGGCGTGCCGGAAAAGTGGCTCGTGCATGCGTTGAGCAATCCGCAGAGCATCGAGTTCTACGGCGCACTGAGCCTGATGAAAGCAGGCATCGTCCATGGCGACCGCGTGACGACCGTCAGCGAAACCTATGCGCGGGAGATTCTGACGCCGCGCTTCGGGCATCTGATGGAAGGCGTGCTGCGAAGCTGCGCAGACAAGCTGTCGGGCGTGGTGAACGGTATCGACGACGAGGCGTGGAATCCTGCCGCCGACCCGCTGATCGAGCGCACCTATTCCTTCGACGACATGCGCGGCAAGCACGCCTGCAAGCGCCGCCTTCAGCGCATGTTTGGACTGCCGGCCGATCCGTTCGCGCCGCTCATGGCAATTGGCAGCCGCATGACCGGGCAAAAGCTCGCCGACGTGGTGATCGAAGCGTTGCCGCGCCTGCTCGAAAGGCATCCGCGTCTGCAACTGGCCGTGATCGGCCAGGGCGAGGCGTACATCGAGCGCGGCTTCAGGAAGCTCGCGCAGCAGTGGCCGGATCGCGTCGGCGTGCACATCGGCTATGACGAGCGCCGCGCGCACGCGCTGCATGCGGGCGCGGACATTCTTCTGCACGGCAGCCGCTTCGAGCCGTGCGGTCTCACGCAAATGTACGCGATGCGCTACGGCACGCTGCCGGTGGCGTCGCGCGTGGGCGGCCTCGCCGATACCATCGTCGATGCGGGACACCGCGCCGAAATGGCCTCGCGCGAGACGATCTATGTCCGCGACGGCACGCATGACGCGCCCATCGCCATCCACGACGCCGACGACGCGCACGACACGACGCGCGGCCCCACGGGCTTTCTCTTCGACGGCGAAACGCCTGACGACGTGATCGCCGCCGCGAGCCGCGCGCTCGACGCCTACATGCGCCCGCCCGTGTGGCGCGCCATGCAGCGCAACGCGATGTCGCGCGATTTCGGCTGGGGCGAAGCGGTCGCGAAGATGGTCACGCTGTACAGCGATCTCACCGGCATGCGCCCGAGCCGCACGGCCGTCCGTCTGCGCCGCGCCGCCGACAGCGCCGAGCACGCGCTCGACCACCGCGCGCACGAGAGCGGCAAGCCGCTCGTCGCGAAGACCGCCTGAACGCGGCGTGATCGACGACGCGCGTCCGCCCGCCTTGTCCCATGGCAGCGAAATGAGCAGAGTGCCGCCCCGGTCCGCCCGGGCGCGGCACGCAACGTGCTCCCAAGCCCGTGCAATGCCCGCAGGAAATCCCGTTTGGGACCGTGGCGCCCACCGGCGAGCGCGACGAAGCGGCAGCTGCGCTCGATGCATGGTGCTCGCGAGACGCGACCCGGGGCCTGCGCCGTTTGACGGCGCGGCGGTGTCCCACGGTTCGCGACGCACGATGCGGCGTAACGTGCGGACCGGCTCTTCAGCCAGTTTGACCCGTGAGCGTGATCGCGATTCGTTGCCCGCATCCCCGCCACCGCAGGACGACTCTGGAAAAGACGAACGATGGAAAACCATCAAGCTCATCATGCGTACGCGCCCCGTATCTACTTCATCGATCCCCTGCTCGTCGGCCCGCTCGCCAACTGGCCTGCCCAGTTCGCACACGCGGCGGCGCTCGGCTTCGACCATGTCCTGATCGGCTCGCCTTTCGTGCCCGGCAGCAATGGGCATCGCGAAGCCGTCGCCGATCATCATCGCCTGCACCCTGTCTTCGAATGCAACACGAGCGCCGCGGATGGCCTGCGCCAGCTCGCCGACGCCGCGCGGGCGCACGGCCTGACGCTCCTCGTCGACATCGTGATCAACCGCGTGAGCGCGGAAGGCGGCTTGTATCAGGACAACAAGCACTGGTTCCAGCCGTTCGAGAGCGCGGACGCGCGGCTCGACCCGCGCCGTCCGCCCCAGCAGCGCGATGTCGCGTTCGCCAATTTCGCCGATGGCGAAGCCGCGCATCAGCTGACGCAGTGGTGGGCGCGCGAGTTGAGCGCGATCGCGGAGGCGGGCATCGGCGGCTTTCGCTTCGACTCGCCGCACGCGGTGCCGGCGCATGTGTGGCGGCGGCTGGGGGCCGCCGTGCGCGAGAAGCATCCGCAGACGCGCTGGCTGGCGTGGACCGTCGGCGTCTCGCGCGATGACCTGCGCGCGCTCGCCGATGCCGAGTTCGATGCCGTCTTCGCCTCGACGCGCTGGTGGGACTTCAAGGGCGCGTGGCTCGTGGACGAGCACGCGGCGCTCTCGCGCATCGCGCCGCCGGTCGCCTTCCCGGAAGAGCCGTTCGGCACGCGTCTAATTGCGGACCTGAGCGATACGAGCGATACCGCGCTCATCGAACGCGCGTACTGCCGCGCGCTCTACACAGCGACGGCGCTCGGCACGGGCATCCTCGTGCCGATGGGCTTCGAATACGGCGTCGGCTTGCCGATGTCGCAGCAGTACGGCGTCGCCGCCGAATACCAGCGCGCGACAAGCGAAGCGCGCATCGACCTGCGCGAGCAGATCAAGCGCGCGAACGCCTTGCAGCGCGATACCGCCACGCTTTCGGACGTCGGCGAACTGCGCTCGCTGACGGGCGCGGGCACGCCCTACGCCGCGCTCATTCGCGCCGCTGGCGGCGACTTGCGCGACAGCGGTTCGGCGGTGCTCGTCGTCGTCAATCCGGATCTGGTTGCGCCTGTTCATGTGGACACCCGGCATCTGCTGGAAGGCGTGCCGGGCAATTACACGCGCTTCGCGCCGCTCGACGATGCGAGCGCGCAGGCTCAGCGCCTCGCGGCGTTGACATTGAAGGCAGGCGAAGTGCGCCTGTTCCGCGCGGAAGCCGAGCCGTTCATCCTGCTCGCGCAGCCGCAGGTTAAGCGCGGCGCGAAGACCGCCGACAAGAAGTCCGTGGCCGAAGCGATTGCCGCGCCGCGCGTGTCGATCGAAAGCGTCACGCCTTCCGTCGATCACGGGCGCTTTCCGGCGAAGCGCATCGTCGGCGAAGCGGTCGAGATTCAGGCCGCGATCTTCGCCGAAGGTCACGACAAGCTCGCGGCAGCCGTGCAATGGCGCGCCGCCGACGAGACCGAGTGGCACGAAACGCCGATGTCGCTCGTGCTTCCGCTCGGCAACGACTTGTGGACCACGCGCATTCCGCTCGAACGCGTGGGACGGCACGAATTCGTGGTGATGGCGTGGCGCGATGACTTCGCGTCGCTCGTCGATCACATGCAGAAGAAGCTGAAGGCCGGACAAACAGTCGAACTGGAACTCGAAGAAGCCAAGCACCTGTTCGCGCTGATTCTCGCGGAAGTGAAAACCGTCGAAGATTCCGACAGCGCGCCGCTCGAAGCCATCGTCAAGGAATTCACGAAGGCGGAGCCTGAGCGCAAGCTCGAACTCGTGCTGTCGTCCGCGATGGCGAAGGCGGTCGCGGCGGCGCGGCATCGTCCGTTCCTGTCGCGCGATCCGGTCGTGTATCGCATCGACTCGGAACGCGCGGCTGCGCGCTTCGCAAGCTGGTACGAGATCTTTCCGCGTTCGATGAGCGACGACGAGAACCGTCACGGCACGTTCATCGACGTGATCGGCAAGATGCCGCGCATTCGCGAGATGGGCTTCGACGTGCTGTATTTCCCGCCGATCCATCCTATCGGCATGGCGAACCGCAAGGGCAAGAACAACTCGCTGACGGCCGAGCCGGGCGACGTGGGCAGCCCGTATGCGATCGGCGCGAAGGAAGGCGGCCATGACGCGGTGCATCCGGAACTCGGCAACCTCGACGACTTCAAGCGCATGCTCGACGCCGCGCACGAACACGGGCTGGAGATCGCGCTGGACTTCGCGGTGCAATGCTCGCCGGATCATCCGTGGCTGAAGGAGCATCCGACGTGGTTCGCGTGGCGACCCGACGGCACGCTGCGTTACGCGGAGAATCCGCCGAAGAAATATCAGGACATCGTGAATCCGGACTTCTATGCGCAGGACGCGAAGCCCGACTTGTGGATCGCCTTGCGCGACGTGTTCCTGCACTGGATCGCGGCGGGCGTGCGGATTTTCCGCGTCGATAACCCGCATACGAAGCCGTTTCCGTTCTGGGAATGGGTGATCGGCGACGTGCGCGCGCGTCATCCGGATGTGATGTTCCTCGCCGAAGCGTTCACGCGGCCGCGCGTGATGAACCGGCTCGCGAAGCTCGGCTTCTCCCAGTCGTACACGTACTTCACGTGGCGCGAAACCAAGCGCGACTTCCTCGAATACATGCACGACCTGACGCAGACGGATGCGAAGGATTACTTCCGGCCGAACTTCTTCGTCAATACACCGGACATCAATCCGCGCTTTCTGCAAAGCTCGGGACGTCCCGGCTTCGTGATTCGCGCCGCGCTCGCGGCGACGCTTTCCGGGCTATGGGGCGTGTACAGTGGGTTCGAGTTGTGCGAGTCGGCGGCGCTTCCG
This sequence comes from Burkholderia sp. 8Y, assembly GCF_902506145.1. GTDB lineage: Bacteria > Pseudomonadota > Gammaproteobacteria > Burkholderiales > Burkholderiaceae > Caballeronia. Next base: position 950,065 of record NZ_LR733520.1, read on the forward strand.
AATAGCGAGGAGTATCTGGATTCCGAGAAGTATCAGTTGAAGGCGTGGGACTGGAACCGGCCAGGCAATATCGTCGGGGAAGTGACGGCGCTCAACCGCATCCGCCGCGCGAATCCCGCGTTGCAGACGCATCTCGGCGTGAACTTCCTGCCGGCGCATAACGACCACATCCTGTTCTTCGAGAAGGCCAACGCATCGCGCGACAACGTCGTGCTCGTCGCGATCAATCTCGATCCGTTCAACGAGCAAGGCGCGGATATCGAGTTGCCGTGGCAGACGCTGGAGAGCTGGGGCGTGCGGGAATGGGACGCGATTGCCGTCGAAGACCAGATGACGGGCGAGCGTTTCGAGTGGCGCGGACGGCGTCAGCATGTGCGCCTCAATCCGCACTCGCTGCCTTTCGCGATCTGGCGCATCTCGCCCACGTGGGGTTTGCCGAAGCCTCTGCCCGACGGAGAACGTTAATTGCGTCACGGTACGAACAAGCAGCGAACGTCAGCGACAAGCGCGACGACAGCGAACCGATAACAGGGCAGAAGCTCGCCTGCAAGAGCACTGGAGCAAACCGTGGATACAAGGGTGAAGCGCAGCAAGAAGACGTCGGCACTCAGCGACGATCCGCTGTGGTACAAGGACGCGATCATCTATCAGGTGCACATCAAGTCGTTCTTCGATGCGAACAACGACGGCATCGGCGACTTCCCGGGCTTGCTCGCGAAGCTGGATTACATCGCGGAACTGGGCGTCGATACCATCTGGCTGCTGCCGTTCTATCCCTCGCCGCGCCGTGACGACGGTTACGACATCGCCGACTATCGCAACGTGCATCCGGACTACGGCACGCTCGCCGATGTCAAACGCTTCATCCAGGAAGCGCACGCCCGCGGCATTCGCGTGGTCACGGAACTGGTCATCAATCACACGTCGGACCAGCATCCGTGGTTTCAGCGCGCGCGTCGCGCGAAGCCGGGATCGAATCATCGTAACTACTACGTATGGTCCGATACGGACAAGAAATACGAAGAGACGCGCATCATCTTCATCGACACGGAGCCTTCGAACTGGACGCATGATCCCGTCGCGGGACAGTACTACTGGCACCGCTTCTATTCGCACCAGCCGGATCTGAACTTCGACAACCCGGCCGTGATGAAGGAAGTGCTGCAGGTCATGCGCTTCTGGCTCGACATGGGCATCGACGGTCTGCGTCTGGACGCGGTGCCGTATCTCGTCGAACGCGAAGGCACCAACAACGAGAACCTGCCCGAGACGCACGCCATTCTCAAGCAGATTCGCGCGACCATCGACGCCGAGTATCCGAACCGCATGCTGCTCGCGGAAGCGAACCAGTGGCCGGAAGACGTGAAGGAGTACTTCGGCGACGAAGACGAATGCCACATGGCGTTCCACTTCCCGCTGATGCCGCGCATCTACATGTCGATTGCAAGCGAGGACCGCTTTCCGATCACCGACATCATGCGGCAGACGCCGGACCTCGCCGAATCGAATCAATGGGCGATCTTCCTGCGCAATCACGACGAACTCACGCTCGAAATGGTCACGGACTCCGAGCGCGACTACTTGTGGAACACGTACGCAAGCGACCGCCGCGCGCGCCTGAACCTCGGCATTCGCCGGCGTCTCGCGCCGCTGATGGAGCGCGACCGCCGTCGCATCGAGCTCATCAATTCGCTGCTCTTTTCGATGCCGGGCACGCCCGTCATCTATTACGGCGACGAACTCGGCATGGGCGACAACATTCACTTGGGCGACCGCGACGGCGTCCGCACGCCGATGCAATGGTCGTCCGACCGCAACGGCGGCTTCTCGCGCGCGGATCCTGAACAACTCGTGCTGCCGCCCGTGATGGGCTCGCTTTACGGCTACGACGCGATCAACGTCGAAGCGCAAAGCCGCGATCCGCATTCGCTCTTGAACTGGACGCGCAAGATGCTCGCGGTGCGCCGCTCGAAGCATGCGTTCGGACGCGGCACGATTCGCTTCCTGAAGCCGAGCAATCGCAAGATTCTCGCGTATCTGCGCGAACTGAAAGGCGAGCCGCCGATTCTCTGCGTGGCGAATCTCTCGCGTGCGCCGCAAGCGGTGGAACTCGATCTGTCGGAATTCGCGGGCTCCGTGCCGCTCGAAATGACGGCGGACCAGCCATTCCCCGCCATCGGTCAACTCACTTATCTGCTGACTTTCCCGCCTTACGGCTTCTTGTGGTTCCAGCTTTGCCCCGGCAACATGCGCCCTGCCTGGTCGCAGGCGCCGTCGGAGCAGTTACCGGAGTTCGTCACCATGGTGATTCGCGCAGGCCAAACGGGACCGACGCCGGAAAACGTGCGTCTGCTCGAATCGGAAGTGCTGCCGAGCTATCTCAGCAAGCGCCGCTGGTTCGCATCGAAGGATCAGACGCTGCATGCGGCGCGCCTCGCCGCGCTCACGACGATAGAAGGCGCGGGCTTCGCGTTCACTGAAATCGAAGCCGACGTCGGCGATCACACCGAACGCTATGTGCTGCCGCTTTCCATCGCGTGGGGCACGGAGACGACATCGCCGCTCTACATGCAGCTCGCGCTCGCGCGGGTGCGGCGCGGTCGCACGATCGGGCATATCACGGATGCGTTCGCGGTGCCGCAATTCACCTACGGCATCTTGCACAAGCTCAAGCAGCGCGCCGTCGTGACGACCGTGCAGAAGAGCGAGATACGCTTCCTGCCGACAGACCGCTTCGATACGCTCGACATGAATCCCACGTCGCCGCCCGAGATTCGCTGGCTCGCGGCGGAACAGAGCAACAGCTCGCTCGTGATCGGCGACAAGATCGTGCTGAAGCTCGTGCGGCGCGTGGTTGGCGGCATCCATCCGGAAGCGGAAATGAGCCGCTATCTCACGAAGCTCGGCTATGCGAACACCGGCCCGCTCTATGGCGAAGTTGTGCGCGTCGATCCGCAGGGCGTGCCGCATACGCTCGTGATCTTGCAAGGCTTCGTCGACAACCAGGGCGATGCCTGGAACTACGCGCTCGATTATCTGCGCCGCGTGGTGGATGAACTGGCCGTCACCGTCGATACCGAAGACGGCAAGGCGGATCACAACGCGCAGTTGAACGGCTTCGAAGGCTACGGCAATATCATCGGCATCATCGGCAAGCGGCTCGGCGAACTGCACGTCGCGCTCGCCACGCCGACGGACGACGAAGCGTTCGCGCCGCGCCGTGCGACCGCCGACGACGTGCAAGGCTGGATCGACGGCACGCTGCAACTGCTGACGAGCGCGCTCGATATCCTCGCGCAGAAGATCGGCGGCTTCAACGAGCATGACCGCTTCCTCGCGCAGAGCCTGCTTGACCGCCGCGAGAAGCTCATCGAAGCGGTGAAGCAGCTCGTGACGTCGAACGCCGATGCGCTGTGCATCCGCATTCACGGCGACTTCCATCTCGGTCAGGTGCTGATGGCGCAGGGCGACGCGTATCTGATCGACTTCGAAGGCGAGCCCGCGCGCACGCTCGACGAGCGCCGCAGGAAGACGAGCCCGCTGCGCGATGTCGCCGGTCTTCTGCGTTCGCTGTCGTATGCGAGTGCGGCAGCGCAGCCGACCACCGAAGCCGCGCCCGCGCAGACGGCCGACCGCAAGCGCGCGCTGTTCGAACGCATGCGCGCCGTCGCCGAAGAAAGCTTCATGCGGCAGTACCGGGAAGCGATTGCGTCGTCGCCCGAACCGATTGCGGGCGAGGATGTGTTGCCTGCCCTGCTCGATCTCTTCCTGATCGAGAAAGCCGCCTACGAAATCCGCTACGAAGCGGCGAACCGGCCGACGTGGATCGGTCTTCCGCTGCGCGGCCTCGCATCGCTCGCGAGCCGCCTGCTCGGCGACACGGGCGAGCCGCCCGCGCCCGGCACGCGCCACGTGGTCGATGCAACCAAGGACAATCCGGATGGAACCCACCATGAATAACCGTAGCGATCCGGGAGCGGATACGAGGAATCCGGCACACGGCCTGAATCCGCTCGACATCGATGCGCTCGTCGAGGCGCGGCATCCCGATCCGTTCTCGATGCTCGGCCTGCATGAGACCGAGCACGGTCATGTCGTGCGCGTCTTTCTGCCGAACGCGGCGGGCGTGAGCGTGGTCGATGCCGGAAGCGGCGAGCCGCTCGGCACGCTCACGCGCATTCACGATGCGGGTCTTTTCGCGGGGTTCATCGCGCGGCCGGCTGCTTACCGTCTTCTGATCGACTGGCACGGCACGCCGCAGGAAACGCACGATACGTATTCGTTCGGCCCCGTGCTCTCCGATGACTGGCTGCACCGCCTCTCGCAAGCCGATCCGTACGCGGTGCTCGAATGTCTCGGCTCCCGGCCCATCACGCACGGCGGCGTGGCAGGCGTGCGCTTCGCGGTATGGGCGCCGAATGCGCGGCGCGTCTCGGTGGTCGGCGACTTCAATACGTGGGACGGACGCCGTCATCCGATGCGTCTGCGTCATAACGCGGGCGTGTGGGAGCTGTTCATTCCGGGCATCGGCGCGGGCACGCGCTACAAGTACGAGATCGTCGCGCGCGAAGGTCACACGCTGCCGCTGAAGGCCGACCCTTGCGCGATGCAAAGCGAGAAACCGCCTTCGACGGCATCGGTCGTGGCGGACGCGGACGCCATCGACCATTACGCCTGGACCGACACCGAATGGATGGACTCGCGCGCCGGCAAGCAGACGCCGCAAGCGCCGATCGCCATTTACGAAGCGCATGCGGAATCGTGGCTGCGCGTGCCGGAGGAAGGCAATCGCGGCATGAACTGGCACGAGCTCGCCGAGCGCCTCATTCCGTATGCGAAGGGCATGGGCTTCACGCATATCGAGTTCATGCCGGTGGCGGAGCATCCGTTCGGCGGATCGTGGGGTTATCAGCCGCTCGGTCAGTTCGCGCCGTCCGCGCGCTTCGGCACGCCCGAGCAGTTCGCGGAGTTCGTGAATCGCGCCCATGAAGCGGGGCTTGGCGTCATCATCGACTGGGTGCCCGCGCACTTTCCGAACGACGCGCACGGTCTCATCCAGTTCGACGGCACGCCGCTCTACGAGCATGCCGATCCGCGCGAAGGGTATCACCAGGACTGGAACACGATGATCTACAACCTCGGCCGCAACGAGGTGAGCGCGTTCCTGATCGCATCGGGGCTCGCGTGGCTGAAGCGTTATCACGTGGATGGCCTGCGTGTCGATGCGGTGGCGTCGATGCTGTATCGCGACTATTCACGCAAGGCGGGCGAATGGGTGCCGAACATCTATGGCGGCCGCGAGAATCTCGAATCGATTGCGTTCCTCAAGCGGCTGAATCAGGAAGTCCGGCACATTCCGGGCGCGATCACGATTGCGGAGGAATCGACGGCATGGCCGGGCGTCACGGCGAGTGTCGATAGCGGCGGGCTCGGTTTCGACTTCAAGTGGAACATGGGCTGGATGCACGACACGCTGCACTACATGCAGGAAAATCCGGTGTATCGGCAGTATCACCATCACCTGTTCACGTTCGGCATGGTGTACGCGTATTCCGAGCGTTTCGTGCTGCCGCTTTCGCACGATGAAGTGGTGCATGGCAAGGGATCGCTGATCGGCAAGATGCCGGGCGACCGCTGGCAGAAGTTCGCGAATCTGCGCGCGTATTTGAGCTTCATGTGGACGCATCCGGGCAAGAAGCTGCTGTTCATGGGCGGCGAGTTCGGTCAGGTCGCGGAGTTCAATCACGATCAGTCGCCGCACTGGCATTTGCTCGATGACGCGATGCACGGCGGCTTGCAAAAGCTCGTGCGCGATCTGAACATGCTGTATGCGCGTGAGCCAGCGCTGCACAAGCTGGATAGCGATCCGCGCGGGTTCGAGTGGATCGTCGGTGACGACAATGGGAACAGCGTCTTTGCGTACCGGCGTACGGATGCCGAGGGGCGCGAACTGGTGGTCATATGCAATATGACGCCGGTTCCCCGGCATGGCTATCGCGTGGGGCTGCCGCGTGGCGGGCGCTGGAGTGAGATTCTCAATTCCGATGCTTCTATTTATGGCGGGTCGAATTTGGGGAATGGTGGCGTCATTCAGGCTGATGAGCATGTTAGTCATGGGAAGCAGCATTCTGCTGCGCTGACTTTGCCGCCGTTGGCCGCGATTGTGCTTCAGGCTGATTGAGCTTTGGCTTTTCGGGGGCTTTGCTTGGCGGCGCTCGGGGCGGATGGGGATTATTGGTCGGGGAGCTTGCTTTCGTGTCGGTTTATTAGCGTTGCCCCTCCCCGGGGCGGGGGTTACTTTCTTTGCTGCTGCAAAGAAAGTAACCAAAGAAAGCAGCTTTTTCTGAACCGCTCGAAGCACAGAACAGGTGATCACTTCGCAGAATGACCGTGGCATTCGTGAATAGGCAGCCTTGAATCACCCCCCGCGCCCGCTGAGCACCACGCCCTCCGAGCCCCTGGGCTCGATAACACTAACGCTTGTTTCGCGCATCGAGGAAAGTAGTAGCGTGTCCGAACTACATGGCGCTCTTGCTCGTGGCTGCGCAAGGCGGTAGGCGTGTCCGAAGCAAGTGCACTCTTGCTTACGGCGCGTTCACGGAAGCATGGCAACGCCGACAATTCCTGCCGGTTTTGTCGAGCCAAGGGGCTCGGAGGACGTGGCGCTCAGTGGGCGCGGGGAGTGATTCAAGGCTGTTTATTGACTGAGTGCCACTGTCTTACTGCGGAGTGACGACACTCTTGCTGCTGCGGGCCAAAAAAAGCTGCTTTCTTTGGTTACTTTCTTTGCAGCAGCAAAGAAAGTGACCCCCGCCCCGGGGAGGGGCAACGCTAATAGACCGGCACGAACACAAGCTTCACGGAGAACAAAGCGACCGGCAGTGATTCACCGAAGAAAGTGACCCGCCCTGGAGAGAGGGCAACGCCAATAGACCGCCACGACCACAAGTTCACCGAAACAACCGCAAACAACCACAACCACCGCAACCCGAGCGAAGCTCAAAAAAGAACATGCCAAACGCACTCCCCGAAAAGTTGCTCCCGGGCGCTCCGTACCCGCTCGGAGCCAACTGGGACGGTTTGGGCGTCAACTTCGCCGTGTTCTCGTCGAACGCACACCGCATCGAGGTGTGTCTCTTCGACAGCACCGGCCGCAAGGAGCTGATGCGCTTCGACCTGCCCGAATGCACCGACGAAATCTGGCACGGCTATCTGCCGGGCGCGCATCCCGGCACCGTGTACGGCTTTCGCGCGCACGGGCCGTATCAGCCGCAGCAAGGACATCGCTTCAATCCGCACAAGCTGCTGCTCGATCCGTACGCGAAGAAGCTCGTCGGCCCGTGGCGATGGTCCGATGCGCTCTTCGGTTATCGCGTGCATTCGAACCGGCTCGACATGTCGATGGACCGCCGCGACTCCGCGCCCGCGATGCCCAAGTGCATCGTCACCGACGACGCCTTCGACTGGTCTCGCGACGTGCGCCCCGATACGCCGTGGGGCGAAACCATCATCTACGAAACGCACGTGCGCGGCGCATCCATGCTGCGCAACGATATCCGACAGCACGAACGCGGCACGTTCGCCGCGCTCTCCTCGCCGTGGTTCATTGAACATTTGCAGAAGCTCGGCATCACCGCCGTCGAGTTCCTGCCGGTGCACGCCTTTCTGAACGACCGCTTCCTGATCGAGCGCGGCCTGCGCAATTACTGGGGCTATAACACCGCCGCGTTCTTCGCGCCCGAGCCTACGTATCTGTCGACGCATCGGCTCAATGAAATGCGAATCGCCGTGCGCCAACTGCACGCGGCAGGCATCGAAGTGATACTCGATGTCGTCTACAACCACACATGCGAAGGCAATCAGCTTGGGCCGACACTCTCGTGGCGCGGTCTCGACAACGCCAGCTACTATCGCCTGATTCCGGGCGACGAACGGCACTACATCAACGAGACCGGCTGCGGCAACACGGTGAACCTCTCGCATCCGCGCGTGCTGCAAATGGTGATGGATTCGCTGCGCTACTGGTGCACCGCGTTCAACATCGACGGCTTTCGTTTCGATCTCGGCGTCACGCTCGGGCGCGAAGGCCACGGCTTCGATCCGGGCTCCGGCTTCTTCGACGCCATTCGGCAAGACCCGATTCTCTCCACGCGCAAGCTCATTTCCGAGCCGTGGGATATCGGGCCCGACGGCTATCAGGTCGGCAATCATCCGCCCGGCTTCGCGGAATGGAACGACAAGTTCCGCGATGGCGTGCGGCGCTTCTGGCGCGGCGATGCAGGCATGCGCCCCGATCTCGCCGCGCGTCTCACGGGCTCGGCGGAACTCTTCAACCGGCGCTTTCGGAAGCCCTGGGCGTCGGTCAACTTCGTCGCGTCGCATGACGGCTTCACGCTCGCGGACGTCACCGCGTATTCGCACAAGCACAACGAATCGAATCAGGAAGGCAACAACGACGGCCACAACGAGAATTGCAGCGCGAACTGGGGCGTCGAAGGACCGAGCGACGACCCCGCGATCATCGACGTTCGCGCGCGTCTCGCCCGCTCCATGATCGCGACGACGCTGCTCTCGCTCGGCACGCCGATGATCCTCGGCGGCGACGAATTCCTGCGCACGCAGCACGGCAACAACAACGCGTACTGCCAGGACAACGAGTTGTCGTGGATGGACTGGAACGCGGCGCACAGCCCGCGCGGCGTCGAAATGACGGAGTTCGTCGCGCGTGTCATCGCGCTGCGCAAAAAATACCCGGTGCTTAGGGAAACGCGCTTTCTCTATGGCGACCGCGAGGTGCTGCCGGGCCTCTACGACGTGAGCTGGTTCGACGAACGCGGCAACGCGCTCGCCATCGAAGCGTGGCAGGACCCGGAAGGTCGCGCGCTGACATTGCGTCGCGCGGGACCGGGCATCGACAGCGAAATCGACGTCATCCTCATCATGATCAACGGCTCCGCGAACACGCTCACGTTCGCGCCGCCCGCGCCGCACTTGGAATGGAACGTGCTGCTAGACAGCGCGGAGCCTGACGCCGTCGAACGGCCGCTCGTCGGCAGCGATTTGCAACTGGAAGCGCACAGCATCGTCGTGCTCCTCGCGCAGCCGTCCGGCAAAGCCGACTGGCAGGCCGTATGGATGTCGGGCGCGCATCAGGGCCCGCGTCTTCTGACCGCGCTGCCGCCGGACCCCGGCACGTTGCCATCGAACCGGCCATCCGAGATCGATCCGGCGCAGTAGCGCAACATCGGGACGCAAGGCGTCGAGGCTCGCGCGGCACGCATCACCGTAGGCAATGCGACAAGCAACCCTGGCACTCAATCATGTCCGAACGTCCGATCGATCCTCATCAGCATCAACACGCGTATTGCCTTCCTTTCGGCGCGCATCTCACCGGCGCGGCGGGCGACAAACCCCGCACGCGCTTTCGTTTCTGGGCGCCTTCTCGCGACCGCGTGCAAGTGGAGATTCAACGCTCCGGCAGCACGACGCCCGAGCTCGTCGATATGCAGGCAACCGGCGACGGATGGTTCGAAGCCGAAGCCGATGGCGGCGCGGGCACCCTGTATCGCTATCGTTTCGATGCAGACCTCGCCGTGCCCGATCCGGCTTCGCGTTTTCAGCCGCAGGACGTGCACGGTCCGAGCGAAGTCGTCGATCCGCGCGCCTATCGCTGGACCAACACCAACTGGCATGGCCGGCCGTGGGAAGAGACCGTGCTCTACGAACTGCACGTCGGCGCGATGGGCGGCTACGCGGGCGTCACCGCGCGCCTGCCGGAACTCGCGCAGCTCGGCGTCACAGCCATCGAACTGATGCCGCTCAACGACTTCTCCGGCACGCGCAACTGGGGCTATGACGGCGTGCTGCCCTATGCGCCGGATTCGGCGTATGGCCGCCCGGAAGACTTGAAGCAACTGATCGACACCGCGCACGGCCTCGGCCTCATGGTGTTCCTCGATGTCGTCTACAACCACTTCGGCCCGGACGGAAACTATCTGCACGCCTACGCGAAGACCTTCTTTCGGGAAGGCGTGAACACGCCGTGGGGCCCGGCGATTGACTTCGAACGTCCGCAAGTGCGCGACTTCTTTTTCGACAACGCACTGTATTGGCTCAACGAATACCGTTTCGACGGCCTGCGCCTCGACGCGGTGCACGCGATCAACGACGACGAATGGCTGCGCGAACTCGCCGACCGCGTGCGCAGTTCGGTCGAAGCCGGGCGTCATGTGCATCTCGTGCTGGAAAACGAGCACAACACGGCGAGCCTGCTGGAAAGCCACTTCAACGCGCAATGGAGCGACGACGCGCACAACACGCTGCACGTGCTGCTCACGGGCGAGAACGAAAGCTACTACGACGCATATGCGGACAAGCCCATCGACAAGCTCGCGCGTGTGCTGTCCGAAGGCTTCGTGTATCAGGGCGATCCGTCGCCGATCCACGACGGCGCGCCGCGCGGCGAGCCGAGCGGACACTTGCCGCCCACGGCCTTCGTCATGTTCCTGCAGAATCACGATCAGGTCGGCAATCGCGCGATGGGCGATCGCCTGCGCGCGCTGACCGACGACGAATCGCTCTACGCGGCGACCGGACTCTTGCTGCTCTCGCCGCAGATTCCGATGCTTTTCATGGAAGAGCAATACGGCTCCAAGCAGCCGTTCCTATTCTTCACCGACTATCACGACGAACTCGCCGACGCCGTGCGCGAAGGCCGCCGCAAGGAATTCGCGAAGTTCTCCGCATTTACCGACGAAAAGCGCCGCGCGCAGATTCCCGATCCGAACGACAAGCGCACGTTCGAGATGTCGTCGCCGAACATCGCGAACAAGGAAGACGAGCTAGATCGGCTCGAATGGCTGCACTTCTATCGCTCGGGGCTGACCGTGCGCGCGAAGCTCATCACGCCGCGTCTGAAGGGCGCGAAGGCGCTCGGCGCGAACGTGCTCGGCGAAAAGGCGCTCGTCGCGCGCTGGAAACTCGGCGACGGCGAAACGCTCTCCATCGCGCTGAATCTGGCCGATGCGCCCGTCGCGCTTTCCGATGCGCCGCAAGGCAAGGTGATCTTCGAGACGCCGCCGCGCGCGCAGGATCGCACGGCCGAGGGTGAACTCAGCGGCCGCACGTTCGTCGCGTGGCTGACCGGCGAAGTGAACGAATACGCGACCGCGCACGACGCGCGCCGCTTCGAACCGACTGAAGGACAACGCTCGTGACCGCCGCGAATCAAGCCAAAAGTGAGCGGCCGCGCTCGTCGATCGAAACCCTCGCCGAGCGCGCGGGCTTCGAAGTCGAATGGCAGGACGCGCACAAGAAGACGCAGCGCGTGCCCGAGAACACGCTGCGCATCCTGCTGGAAAAGCTCGGGCTGCCGTGCGGCAACGCCACGCAGATCAAGCAGAGCATGGCCGCCGTCGATGCCGAAATGAGCGGCCGCAAGCTGCCGCCGCTCATCACGGCGGAAGTGGATCGCGGGATCGCGCTACCGGTGTCCGCGGCGAAATCGGGCGCGCGTTATCGCGTCGAACTGGAGAACGGCGAGATCATCGACGGGCGCTTCACGTCGCCCAAGGGCGAGACCGCGCTGCTCGCGCCGATTGCCGAGCCGGGCTATCACACGCTCGTCATCAACGATCATCGGACGACGCTCGCCGTCGCGCCCACGCGCTGCTATACCGTCGATGACGCGTGGCGCGCGTTGCGGGACGCAACAGACAACGCGGACGAAGCGCCGCCGCTCTGGGGCATCGCCGCGCAGGTGTATGGGCTGCGCCGCAACGGCGACGGCGGCGTTGGCGACTTCACCGCGCTGGCATCGCTCGGGACACAGGCAGCGAAGCGCGGCAGCCATGCGCTCGCCATCAGCCCGATGCACGCCATGTTCACCGCCGAGCCGAACAAGTGCAGTCCGTACTCGCCATCGTCGCGGCTCTTTTTGAACATCGCGCATATCGATCCGGCGGCCGTGCTCGGTGCGCCAGCCGCGCGCGCCGCGATCGAAAAAGCCGGCGTCGCCGACGAGCTCACCGCGCTCGAAAGCCTGCCGCTGATCGACTGGCCGCGCGCCATGAAGGCGCGTGTCGCCGTGCTGCGCGCCCTCTTCGACGGCTTCTCGCGAGACGACGGTTCGCCGTTCGCGAAGGACTTCGCTTCGTTCGTCGAGCAAGGCGGCCGGGCGCTCGAGGACCACGCGCGCTTCGAAGCGCTGCAAGCCGAACAGATCGCGCAGAACGGCGAAGGCCACTGGCGCAACTGGCCCGACGCGCTGCGCGATCCGCGCAGCGAAGCGGTGGCCGCGTTCGCCGAGGCGCATCGGCGGGAAGTGGACTTCTATCTCTTCACGCAATGGCTCGCGGCGAAAGGACTCATGCACGCCCAGCACGCCGCACGCGATGCAGGCATGGCCGTCGGTCTCGTGGCGGATCTCGCGGTGGGCTGCGACAGCGCGGGCAGCCACGCGTGGTCGTATCGCGATGACATGCTGACGGGCGTATCCGTCGGCGCGCCGCCCGACCTCTTCAATCAGGCCGGGCAATCGTGGGGCCTCACGACGTTCTCGCCGCGCGCCATGCGGATGCAGGGCTTCGCCGCGTTCATCGACATGCTGCGCGCCGCGTTCGCGCACGCAGGCGGCATCCGCATCGACCATATTCTCGGGCTGCGCCGGCTGTGGCTCGTGCCCGAAGGCGAAAGCGCGAAAGACGGCGCGTATCTGCGCTATCCGTTCGAAGACCTGCTGCGGCTGATTGCGCTGGAATCGTGGCGGCATCGCGCGATCGTGGTCGGCGAAGACCTCGGCACCGTGCCGCCGGGCTTCAGCGAGCGTTTGCAGGAGCAGGGTTTGCTAGGTATCCGGGTACTCTGGTTCGAACGTGCTCAGGATGGCGAAGGATTCAAGCCGCCGGGCGAGTGGAGCAACGGCGTGACTGCAACGACGACGACACACGACCTGCCGACCGTCAACGGATGGTGGCGCGGCGAAGACATCGAATGGCGCTCGAAGATCGGCCAGACGATGGCGCGCGCGGACGGCCGCGATCCGGTCGAAGCGGCGATGGAAGAGCGCGGCGTCGATCGCGGACACCTGTGGCAGGCGTTTCAGGAAGCGGGCATTGCGCCAAAGGACGTCGAACCGCCGTCGATCGACAACGCGCCCGTGGACGAGGCGCTGGCCTTCGTCGGCATGACGCCCGCGCCGCTCGTCACGTATCCGCTCGAAGATCTGCTCGGTCTCGTGGAGCAGCCGAATCTGCCCGGCTCCATCGACGAACACCCGAACTGGCGGCGGCGTCTCGCGCTGCCGGTGGACGAGATGGTGAACGACGATGCCTTCAGCGACCGTCTGCTCGCCGTCGAATCAGCCCGCAAGCGCGCCGTGCGCCCTGACAACTCAGACACCCCCAAATCCGAAACACCATGACCGTACCGCGCTCCACGCTCAGGCTCCAGCTTCACAAGGGCTTCACTTTCGACGACGCCGCCGCGCAAGTGGACTACTTCGCGTCGCTCGGCGTGAGCCACGCGTATGCGTCGCCGATCACGACCGCGACCTCCGGCTCCACGCACGGCTACGACACCGTCGACTACACGAAGGTCAACCCCGAGCTCGGCGGCGAAGAAGGCTTGCGCCGCTTCGTCGAGAAGCTGCGCGCGCACGAGATGGGACTGATCGTCGATGTGGTGCCGAACCACATGGGCGTCGGCGGATCGGAGAACGCGTGGTGGCAGGACATCCTCGAATGGGGACGCCACGCGGCCCATGCGCGCTTTTTCGATGTCGACTGGCACTCGCCCGATCCCGCGCTGCGCGGCAAGGTGCTCGCGCCTTTTCTCGGCGCGGCCTATGGCGACGAGCTGCAAGGCGGCAAGATCAAGCTCGCGTATCGGCCGGAGGAAGGGCGCTTTGTCATCGAGTACTACTCTCATGTGTTTCCGGTCTGTCCGGTCGATTACCCCGCCGTGCTTCAGGAAGCGCCGGAGCTTGCACAACGCTTCGCCGGCCTGACGACGCAGCCGGCCGATCAGCCGCGCGCCGCCGATGCGCGAACCGCGCTCGTGACCATCGCGGGCACCGAGGGCGGTCGCGCCGCGATCGAAGCGGTGCTGGCCGCGCATTCGCCGCAAACGGCGGCGGGCCGCGAGCGTCTGCACCGGCTGCTGGAGCGCCAGCATTACCGTCTCGCGTGGTGGCGCACGGCGGCCGACGAAGTGAACTGGCGGCGCTTCTTCGACGTCAGCACGCTCGGCGGCGTGCGTGTCGAGCGGCCCGAAGTGTTCGAGGCATCGCATGCGCTGATTTTCCGGCTCTTCACCGAAGGGCTGATCGACGGCGTGCGGATCGATCACGTCGACGGACTCGCGGAACCGCGCGAATATTGCCAGCGCCTGCGCGCGCGGCTCGAAGAACTGTCGGCTGAGCGGCCCGAGGCGCTGCGCCACGGCAATGGCCACACCTATTTCGTCGTCGAGAAGATTCTGGCGCGCGGCGAGCCCTTGCGACGCGACTGGCAAGTGGACGGCACGACGGGCTATGACTTCATGAACGACGTCGGCGCGCTGCTGCACGATCCGGCGGGTGCTGAGCCGCTCGCCGCGCTGTGGGCGGAAATCACGGGCAAGAGCAGCGAGTTCGCGGAGGAGGCGTTGATCGCGCGCCGCAAGATTCTCGCGGAAAATCTGTCGGCGGAACTGGATCGGGTGACGCGGGCGCTGCATCGCATTGCACGCGATGCACAGACCACGCGCGATTACACGTTCACGTCGATTCGGCGCGTGGTGGCGGAACTCGTCGTGCATTTCCCGGTGTATCGCATTTATCCGGTCGGCGGCGTGCGCAGTGCCGAGGACGATCGTTACTTCTCGCAGGCACTGGACGCCGCGCGCGCGTCGCTCGCCCGCGCGGACCACTTGATACTCGATCAGGTCGCGCAATGGCTCGGCGGCAAGCTCCCCGACGACGGCGCGCCGCACGAGCGCAACGAGAAGAACGACCGTCCGCGCGACCGCGCTGCCGAACGCAATCGCGACCGCGACCGCAATCAGGCGCAGGCGCAGGCGAATCAGAATCAGCAGGCAACTACGGGATCGCAACGCCGCGCGGCGCAGACCCTGTTCTCGCAGCTGACCTCGCCGGTGGCGGCGAAGGCGGTCGAGGATACGGCGTGTTATCGCTATGGCCGGCTCATCTCGCGCAATGAAGTGGGCGCCGATCCGGGCGAGTTTTCGCTCTCGCTCGACGAGTTTCACAAGGCCAATCGCGAACGCCTCGCCAGCTTCCCGCACGCGATGCTCTGCACCGCCACGCACGATCACAAACGCGGCGAGGACGTGCGCGCGCGCATCGCCGCGTTGAGCGAGATTCCAGACGAATGGGCCGCGACGCTCAAGGCGTGGTCCACGCTGAACGCACCGTTGCGGCGCGGCCCGAACGGCGGCCACAACGAAACCAGCGACAGCCACGAATGGGCGCCCGGTCCCGCCGCCGAAGCGATGCTGTATCAGACGCTCGTCGGCTGCTGGCCGCTCACGCTTTCTCCCGACGACGAAGCGGGCGTGCAGGAACTCGCCGAGCGCGTCGCGCAATGGCAACGGAAGGCATTGCGCGAAGGCAAGCTGCGCACGAGCTGGTTCGCGCCCGACGAGGCTTACGAGCAGGCATGCCGCGACTTCCTGTTCGATATCGTCGCGCCGCAGCGCCGCAGCGGCTTCTTGCAGGAACTGTCGAAGTTCGTCGAGCGGATCGGGCCGCTGGGCGCCATCGGCAGCTTCCAGCAGACGCTCTTGCGGCTCACGTCGCCGGGCGTGCCGGACCTGTATCAAGGCACCGAGCTGTGGGATTTCAGTCTCGTCGATCCGGACAATCGTCGCCCGGTGGATTATGCGCTGCGCCGCAAGTGGCTCGAAGAAATCGACGAGAAAGGGCCCCCCTCCGAGCAGATGGAGAACTGGCGCGATGGCCGCGTGAAGCTCGGGCTGGTGCGGCGCGCGCTGGCGCTGAGGAAGCACTGCGAGTCGCTGTTCGCGCAGGGCGACTATGTGCCTTTGACCGTGCAGGGCGAACACGCGAAGCATGTGATCGCGTATGCGCGGCATGCGGGCAGCGCCTATGCGATCGTCGTCGCCACGCGGCACGCCGCGCCGTTGCTCGGCGACAGGCGCGACGTGCCGCTCGTCGAGCCTTCGGTTTGGGGCGATACGTCGGTCGTGCTGCCCGAAGCTTTGCATTCGCGGGCGTTGTTCGACTGGCTCAGTCCCAACGCGCCGAAGGCCAACGGCGAACGGTTGTTCGTGCGCGACGTGCTGGGCGCGATGCCGGTGGCACTGCTCGTGGAGGAAGGCGTTCCGGGCGGTTGAGGCTTCGAAGCCGCGAGCGCACGCTCGCGGCGACCGCTATTCGGCTCCTTCGAGCGCCTCTTCGCGGGGATAGACGCGAACGAGCACGATTCTCGGCCCGTTCATCTTCTTCACGACGATATCGAAGCGGTCGAAGCCTACGCGCTGCCCTTCCGATGGCAGATCGCCCAGCGCGTTGATGACGAGCCCACCGACCGACTCAGCGCGGCCCTCGTCGATATCGATACCGAGCGCACGCTCGAGCGACACCACGGGCAGCGAGCCCTTGCCCATCAGCGTGCCGTCGTCCATGCGCGACCAGTCTGCGTCGCCCTGGCGGAATTCATCGTGAATCTGGCCGACGAGCGCGCCGAGCAGGTTATCGAGCGTGATGAAGCCGATCGGCTTCGCGCCCTTCCTTCCGACGATGGCGAGATGCGGCGCGCCCTTGCGGAACTGCCGGAAAAGTTCGAGCGCGGACAGGTTCGGCGCGACATATTGCACCGGCCTCGCGTGGCGCGCGAGCTTCTCCAGCTTGCTCGCGTCCTTCGTGATGCTGAAGCTGAACGTGCGGCTCGCGGGCCCGCGTTCCAGCAGCAAGTCCTTGAGATGGACCATGCCGATCACGCGCTCGCCCGAGGCGTCCGCATACAGCGGATACCGGCTGAAGCGATGCCGCGAGATCACCGCCAGGTTGTCGCGGGCCGGCAAGTCGTTGCGCAGGCCGACGAGCTCGTGCGCCGGCCGCATCAGGTCCGAGACCGTCATGCGGCTGAAATCGAGCGAATGCGCGATGGTGTTCCACTCGTCCGCGTTATACGACGACGCGCCGCCATGACGCCGGCCGCGCAGGATCAGCTTGAGTTCATCGGTGGAATAGTGCGCGTCGTGACCATGCTCGCCGGACATGCCGAAGAGCCGCAGCACGAGGTTCGCGCTCGTGTTGAGCACCCAGATGAACGGGTACATCAGCCAGTAGAAACCGTAGAGCGGCGTGGCGAGCCACAAGCCCACCTGTTCCGCGCGGCGAATGGCCCACGACTTCGGCGCGAGTTCGCCGACGACGATATGCAGGAACGAAATGACGGAGAACGCGAAGAAGAGCGAGACGGACTCGACCACCTTCTCGGACTGCACGCCGACGAGCGCAAAAAGCGGATGCAGCAGCGTGGCGAACGCGGGCTCGCCGACCCAGCCCAGCCCGAGCGACGCCAGCGTGATGCCGAGCTGGCAAGCGGAGAGATAGGCGTCGAGCTGCCCGTGGACTTTGGCGAGCAGCTGGCCGGGCAAGCCATTGGTCCGCGCGAGGGCCTTGACGCGCGTCGCCCTCAGTTTGACGAGGCCGAATTCCGCCGCAACGAAAAAACCGTTGAGGGCGACCAGCAACAATGCGCCGACCAGCGCGACAACCTGAGCCAAAGCAACTCTCTTCGAAAATGGAAAGCGTCAGTATATGGGCGACAGGCAATCGAAAGTCAAATCACATTCCCGCGACCGCGATACGCGCCGATAGCACGGCCTCCTCGCCATCGACGATATTCGCGTGCTCGAAGCCGCCGCCATGCGCCTCGGCCACGCGCTTGCAGAGCGCGAGCCCCCACGCGATGCGTCCGGCTTCGCGCGGCTCCAGCGCCTGCCGGCGCGCGAACGCTTCGAGCGCGTGCGGCGCCGACGCATCGGTGAGCGCCTGCGCCGATGTCGTGAAGCGCACGTCCGTGCGCCACATGCCGCCTTCCACGACGCTCGACACCTGCACGGTCGCATCGCGCGGGCTGGCTTCGGCAGCGAAGGCGAGCATCAGCCAGAGCATTTGCGTGAGACGCTCGGGATCGCCTTCGACCTGCTCTTCGGCCAACGGCGATTCCACTGCAAACGTGACGCCGCGCGAGCGCGCACTACTCGCCCGCGCGAGCGCCACGCTCTTGTCGAGCAGCGGACGCACGGCCACCGGCGCCAGCGACAGCGAGACGGCCCGCGTTTCGGCGCGCGTCGTATCGACGGATTGCTCGATCAGCTTGACCTGCTGCTCCACGCCCGAACGGATGCCCGTCAGCGCGCGTTGCGCGGCGGGATCTTTCGCGTCGACCTTGCGTTCGAGCACGTAGCCCCAGCTGTGAATGGCATTGAGCGGGCCGCGCAGGTCATGCGAGACGATGGACAGCACGTGATCGCGCATGAAAAGCGCCGCCTCCGCCCGCAGATGCGCGACGCGGCCGACGGTCGCCTCCTCGGATGCGTTCGCGGACGGCGAGACGACGAGCGTCACGGTGTCCGCGGACGGCAGCGCGAGAATGGCGAAGCTGCGCGTGGCGTCGTCGTCATCGAAAGCGACATGGGCGCGGCGTATGCCGTTGCCCGCGAGCGCGGCATCCGCGGCTTCGGCGAGCGCGGCGGCGAGCGGCTTGGGCAGCGGCGTGTCGTCGAGCGCGCGATTGCCGAGGGCAGCGGCATCGAGTTCGAAGAGATGGGCGAACGTGGCGTCGGCCGAGACGCAGCGCAGGGCTGCGTCCACCACCAGCACGCCGTCATTTCCTGCGCCGACCGGATCGCCGGATTGCGCGCCTCCGCGTTCGACCGAACTTGAGAAAGACGTGGTCACGGTTGTTAGTCCTTGCATGTATCCATGTTGCAGTTGATGACGCTGGAGCAGATGCGTGCCGGTCGCGGGATGAGCGCCGTGCGCGATGCAAGCCGTGCGGCCTTTTAGCTGCCACCTCGGGTACGGCGGTTTCGTCAGCCCATTATAGGGGAGCGCCGAACGCGCCTGCCGCGCGACGAAGCCCTGCTTGCATCGGCTCGCGGCCATCCGCTATGCAATTGAGCAAGCGGCGTGCGTGGCCGCCACGCTCAGGCTCGCTTCCGCATGGCCGTGCGGCATGCGTGCGTCGTCGAACGTTAGCGCCTTACAAAAAGCTATATGCTGCGTTCCGAAGATAGCGCACGGATCGGTTGGCCTCATGAGCCGCTTGGGAAGTCATGGCCATGAACGGGGAATTCGAATGGACACCGGTCCGACAACGCCGCTCTCGGCCACGGTAATCTCAATTAAAAAACCTCAACCGGTGACACGAGCCTATGACACGCGCCCGCAGCGACGCGCCGACCCTGCTGTCGGTAATCATCCCGGCCTATAATGTCGAGCACTATATTGCCGACTCGCTCGAATCGGCCCTTTCTCAGCCCCGATCCGGCGAGCTCGAAATCATCGTGATCGACGACGGTTCCACCGACCGCACGCTCGACCGCATTCGCGCCGTCCAGCGCACGCAGCGCGGCGCGCATATCCGGGTCATTCACCAGGAGAACCGGGGCGTGTCGGCGGCCCGCAATCGCGCGATCGAGCATGCGTCGTCGCCGTATATCGGTTTCCTCGATGCCGACGACGTGTGGTCCGCGGACTTCACCGCGAAGATTCTGCCCTTGCTCGACACATCGGCCGCCGACATCATCGAATTCAACGTCGGCATCATCAATTCGCAGGGAAAGGCGATCGACCACGTGCGACTGATCGATCCCGCGACGGTCGGGCCGCGTCCTTGTGATCTCTTCGCGCTGCTCGACTTTGCGCGCGTGTATCAGGTGTTTCCGGCGGCTCGCGTGTACAAGCGCGAACTGTGGGACGGCATCCGCTTTCCGGCCGGGCGCGTCTATGAAGACGCCTCCGCGATTCCGCTGGTCTATGCCCGCGCGAAGACATTGCATCGTCTTGCGGACGAGCTATATTCTTATCGCCGCCGCGCGGGCAGCATCACGACCCGCGCGACGCCGTACACGGTGACGAGTCTTGCCACGTGCGCGGAGGAAACGCTCGCGCGCTGCAACGGCGGCCCGCACGATCCATTTTGGCTTGCGATGTTTCAGAAGGTCTTCGCGTATGCTTGCTTTCAGGCGGCACGCGTCGATGGCGAAGCCTTCGAAGAATCGATGCGTATCGTCGAGGCCACCGCCGCGCGGTATCGGCTCTTTGCTTCGCACCGCACGGACACGCCGAGGGACTTGCGCTTTCATAAGAGCATCGTCGCGGACCGGCGCTGGTTTCAGACGAAGCGCATCGTGAAGCGCGCGCTCGGCATGGAATTGCGCGCGCCGGTCGCAACGGCGCGTGCGCTCGCCGCAAGCGATCTCGCCGGCAACACTGCCGCGCATCAATAACGACGACAATCGAACGCACGCATGCAGATCTATCCGCTAAGACCGGGCTTCACCGCCGGCGACTGGTTCGACCTCGCAGTGCAGCCGGGTTCCCGCTTTTGCATCGCCATCTATCAGCAGCGTGGCGGCGAGAACATGGAGAGCGTCGGCGGCGTGGCCGTGAAGTCCGGCGGCAGCGTGCGTGCCGAAGTGAAGAGCGGCAGGGTCGTGTTTCAGTCGCCGGGAAAGGCAAGACCCATGCGCTTCGACGAGGACTGGGGCTGGCCCGTCATCGCGATCAGGCCGAACACGGCCACCCTGGAGAGCGGCGCGTATGCCGCCATCGCCTATGAAGTCGATGCGAACGGTGAACCGCTGACCGACCTCGGACGCCGCGCCGCCGCGCACAAGCCCATCTTCGCGGGACCGCCCGACAGCGACAGCATGGCGCTCGTCATCGCAAGGCCGCGCAAGCCCTCGGCCGATCTCGCGTATATCGTGCCGATCAACACGTACCACGCGTACAACTCGATGGGCGGCGGATGCTATTACGGCGATCCGATTCATCGCACGCAGCAGCAAACGCGCGTGAGCCTCTTGCGTCCGGGCGGCGGTCTCGGCGCGCAGCTCGGCGAACCGATCGATCCTTATGATCCCCGGTCGCCGCGTCAACAGTTCACGCATTGGGACGCGAAGTTCATTCGCTGGCTGCGCAACGAAGGCATGTCATGCGACTTCTATACCGATCACGACCTGCATCGCAGCACACATCTGAAGCTGGATGAATATCGCTGCATGCTGAGCGTCGGGCATCATGAGTACTGGTCGAGCGAGATGCGCGAGCGCGTCGCGCGTTTCATCGCGCAGGGCGGCAACGTCGCGATCTTCAGCGGCAATACGTGCTTTCGGCCGGTCGATTTCGGCGATGCTCCAAACGAAGGCGTTTTTTCGATCATGAATCGCCTGGCCGGCCAGTGGCCGGGTTACGATGAGTCAAACCTCATCGGCTTGAGCTACGGCTACGGCGGCGGCAAGTATGGCGTATGGAAGCGCCTGCGCGGCGGATGGATCAGGCGCGAGCGTGAAGCAATCGGCTTCACGGTGCGTCGCGTGGATCATTGGGCCTTTGCGGGCACGGGACTGCGTGACGGACAAACTTTCGGTGCAGCGGACCGGCTCGTCGGCTATGAAGTGGATGGCGTGCCGCGCGAACCGAACGGATTCGTGAAGCTTGCCGATACCGTGAAGCTCGAAGGCTGGGACATGGGCGGCGCCGGTGCAATGGGCGTCTTTCAGCCGCACGTTCACGGCGGCCTCGCACGGGGACTCGTGTTCAACGGCGGCACGACGGACTGGGCGCGTGTGCTCATGGACCCGAACGCAGAGAGCCGGACGGTCGTCGATCAGATCACGCGCAATGTCGTGCGCAGGTTCATCGGCTTGCCGCCGCATTGCATCGCCCGCCATGATGTACTGATCGACGAAGCAACCGACCCCACGCACGATAGTCTCGACAACGCCTCCGCTTGAGTCGCTCGACCATCGCGCTTCCCTCCTGAGCCGTGCAAGCACACGCGCGCCGAATCGTGCGTGTGCCAACCCACTGAAGAATTCTTTTTTTTCCTGTTAAATGCGCGTTACGTGTGTCCGCGTCATACTCGTGCTTCATAGTGCGATACGGGCGCGCAGCCGTCATGAGGTCGCATCGTTATCTCGCGCATGACTCTTCGCTCACTCGCTGTCAGGCCAAGACGCGGGTGCCTCACCCCCTTTGGCCTTGCGCCCTGCCGTTGCAAACCACGCGTTCGACGAAACTATTCGTCCGATGCGTTGTCTGGCAATGGCCCTCCGAGGGGCGCATATGCTTTAGTCATGTGTGAGTCAGCATTTTTTGCGTCATCGAAATCAAGCACAGCACTCAAGCCGGGAAAAATCGCTCAATGGCATCTTTTCGAAAGAACTTCACGATTCTGATGACGTTGCAGGTATCGACCTACCTCGCACCGCTCCTGACGCTGCCGTGGCTCGCACGCGTTCTCGGGCCGAGCGAATATGGACGGCTTTCCTTCGCCATGGCTTTCACGGCGTATTTCATCACCCTGACCAACTTCAGCTTTTCTCTGACAGCAACACCCAAGATATCCATCAATCGAGAAAATCGCGCGGTGCGTTCCCAGATTTTCTGGGAAACCATGTATGCGCAAATTGCGCTGTCCGCTCTGGGCTTTCTCGTGCTGCTCGTGCTCACGTTCGCCGTGCCGACGCTTGCGGAAAACCGACAGCTGCTGCTCGTCGGTTTCGGCATGGCCATCGGCTCGATGCTCATTCCCACCTGGTACTTCCAGGGCGTGGAAGACCTCGGTGTGATCAGTGCGCTCGTGTTCGTGGGACGCGCGCTCAGCATCCCCGCGATGTATCTCTTCGTGCGCCATCACGACGACGTCAACAACGCCATGCTGGTCAACACGCTCGTGCCGCTCGGCTCGGGCGTCGCCATTTGCATCTATTTGTATTTTCGACGTGACATCGACTTCGTTCACGTCTCGCTCAAGACAGTCATCGATCGCCTGAAGGACGGCTGGAGCGTGTTCATGGCGACATCGCTCGTCGATATCTATGCATCGAGCAACATCGTGCTCTTGACCTTCATCTCGGGCAACGTCGCAGGCGGTTACTTCGCGGCAGCGGACAAGCTGATACGCGCGGCGCTCAACATGCTGAGGCCGCTCAAGACGGCGGCTTATCCGCGCGTGAGCTTCCTGATGCACCATGCACGCGAAGATGCATTCGCGTTCCTGCGCAAGATGTTCGTGGTGCAAGGCACGATCGTTTCGCTCATTTCCGTCGGCATTTTCTTCGGCGCGCCGATGGCCGTGAAGCTCCTGTACGGCCCGCAGTTCGCGCCGACGGTCGACGTGCTGCGCTGGATGGCCTTCGTTCCGCTGATGTCCGGCCTGACCGATCTCTTTGGCGTTCAGACCATGCTCCCGCTCGGCATGAAGACGCATTTCAGCCGCGTGTTGATCGGTTCGGCAATACTGAACTTTAGCCTGCTTGCGGTGCTCGCCAAGCTGTTCGGCGAACAGGGCGCGGCGGCAACGGTCCTTGTTGTCGAGACTGCCATTGCCGCAGCCATGGCGTTCACACTGCATCTCGAAGGCGTGCCCTTGCTCAAGCGCCCCATGACGCCTGGAGGCGCGGGTTGAGAGGGCTGGCCCGTTTCCTGCGTCTTCACGTGGGCTGTTCTTCCTGATCGCCCCGGTTTTCCTTCGCACCCCGGATTCGCCCGGACTGTCCTGCTATAAAAGTTTCATGGTCGACGTGCCAAAGCTGCACGTCGGCTGATAAAGCTTTTGTCGCTTGCTTGCGCGCTACTCTGAAAGTTGCACCGATGTATGTGGGCTAGCGCACGGACGGACGACATTTCGGGGCTTAAGGTACTCGGTATCTATCCTTATTGTGAGCGGCAGCATGAAACAAGACGACCTATCGTTCGAGCGCGTGCAGAGGCTGGTCGAGCGCGCTGAAAACCTGCGTATGCAATCCGCTGCGGTGCCGGTCAAGGATCTCCGTATCCTGCTGGACGTATGCGAAATAGCGTTTGCGCAACGGACCATGTCCGACATCAAGACAGAACCCGAAGTCAATTGACTTCGCCATCATTAGTAAAGTCCGTTTGGATTGGCCGAGTACGGGAATGCATGACATGCCCGGGCGTGTCAGCGTGCGCGTCGATAACTCACTGCGGCCAATAAATGAATGACCAATAGGCTTTACGTTCCATGCGGATTTTTTTTTCAGGCAGCGCCGAAGCGTTCAGTCGCGCGGCAGTGCGTTTGCGCTCACGGCCTGCCTGAGCTCCGCCGGAAAAAAGTCTGTTGGGGCTTGACGGGGCGCGCCGGTGCGGACAAACAGGCAAGTCCCGGCCGGTAACACGCATTGGCGTCTGTTCGGGGAATGACGCAAGACACGGCGAAGGCTCTCTATTCGCAAACGGGGTGTACGGGGTGTACGGGGTGTATAGGCGATGCATGACGACCGAGTGGTCGATGCCACACTCGGTTAGCGATGCTGCGCGCCTAGTTCCGTTTTTTGTGTTTTCCTTTGAACGTGGATGCGCCCTTGCCGTCTGAGCATGCTGCACATGGCGATATGTGGGTTACCGACCATTGATAACGACAAGACCGCTGTTCTTCTCCATTGCGATTGCCGCGGGGCGCACGGCAATACGCTATTCGAAGAGTCAAATATGAAAGAGATCGTCCATATAACAGAAGCGTTCGGAGGCGGGGTTCTCTCGATGCTCACCCAGCTTTCGAATCGCGCAGCGGCCGCAGGAGTCGGCGTAACGATCCTTCATTCCATCAGGCAGGAAACCCCAGAAAACTTCGAGAAGCTGTTCCACCCGGCGGTCAGACTCCGGCACGTCAGCATGTGCCGCGAAGTGCATCCGAAGAACGACTGGATCGGCGTGCGCGATCTGTCCCGCGCGCTGCGCGAATGCGATCCGTCGGTCGTGCATCTGCATTCGTCGAAGGCCGGCGTGCTCGGACGCGTCGCCGCGCGCATTGCCGCGCCGAAAGCGCGCGTCTTCTATTCGCCGCATGGTCTCTCGTTCTTGCGTCGCGATGTCTCGCCCACCAAGCAATTCGCGTATCTCACGTTCGAGCGCATCGCGGCGCGCATGGGCGGAACCATCGTCGCGTGTTCGACGAGCGAGTTGCGCGAGATCGAAACGAAGGTCAACCCGCCTGACGCGCGAATGATCGAGAACGGCGTGAACGTGGCCGAGATTCCGCCTCGCATCGAGAAGACGGGCGGCGAGCTCGTCATCGGCATGAGCGGGCGCGCCTCGTACCAGAAGAATCATGAAGCATTTGTGAAGCTGGCCACAGACTTGCACGCGCCTTCGGTTAAGTTCTTGTGGATAGGCGGCAATGTCGAAGAACTGCCGGGCCAGTCGCGCGGCGACGTGACATGCAGCGGATGGGTGACGCGCGAGCGCGCGCTGGAACTGACATCGGAACTCGACATCTATGTGCAGACATCGCGCTGGGAAGGCATGCCCATCGCGCTGATCGAAGCGCAGGTGGCCGGCATCCCGGCCGTCGTCACCGATGTGGTCGGCAATCGCGATGTCGTGCAGCACGGCGTGACGGGCTTCGTCGCGAAGAGCGCCGAAGAGATGGAAGGCTATATCGTGCGTCTGCGGGATGATGCCGAGTTGCGCAAGCGCATGGGCGCCGTCGCGCGAGCGTCGGCATGCAAACGGTTTTCGATGGACGCGATCTTTCGCCAATGGCTTTCGATGTATGAGTTCGGCTCCGACCGACATTCGCGCGAACCGCTCGGCACGAACGAAGTCGCATCGTATGAGACCAGCTCCGATTCACAGTTCTGACGCGTAAGACATGGATACTTCCTTCGCCCCCAACAAGCTTGTCTACAACGGCCGCTTCACGAGCCAGAAAACCACCGGCGTGCAGCGCGTCGCGCGCGAGCTCGTTGCCGCGTTGATGAAGCTGCCCGAAGGCTCGCACGTGACGCTGGCCGTGCCGCCGCAAGCCGGCCTCGTGCCGGTGGACGGCGTCCCGACCGTCGAACTCGGTTTCGGCAAGGGCGTGTTCTGGGAGCAGATCGTACTGCCGCTTTTCGCAGGGCGTTCGCGCATCGTCAATCTCAGCAACTCAGGCTCGATCTTCCGGCCGAACCAGATCATCTACATGCACGATGCCGCGGTGTTCGACACCCCCGCGCATTTCTCGTGGAAGTTCCGCATGTGGTATCGCGTGATGTTCTGGATTCTCGCGCGCACGTCGAGCTGCGTGATGACGAACTCCGAGTTCTCGCGTGACCGTCTTGCGCATCATGTCGGCGTCGATCCGCGGCGTATCGGCGTGGTGCCGCTCGCGGCGGATCATCTCGATCACATCGTGCCGGATACATCGGTCATCGGCGATCTGAAGCTCACGCCGAACCGCTACGTTCTCGCTGTCAGCAGCATGAATCCGACGAAGAACTTCAAGCGCCTCGTCGAAGCGTTCATGCGACTGAACGATCCGTCCATCGATCTCGTCATCGTCGGCATGAAGAACGCGACGATCTTCGGCAAGGCGCAGGACTTGTCGAGCGCGCCGAATATCAAGCAGGCGGGCTACGTGAGCGATGAAAAGCTCAAGGCGCTCTATCAGCATGCCGCCTGCTTTCTCTACCCTTCGATTTACGAAGGCTTCGGCATTCCGCCTCTGGAAGCCATGCGCAACGGCTGCCCCACGCTGGTGGGACGCGCAGCCGCGCTGCCGGAAACGTGCGGCGATGCGTCCGTTTACTGCGATCCTTTCTCGGTCGAAGACATCGCCGCGAAGCTGCGCGAACTGCTGGACTCGCCGCAACTGAGCGACGAACTCAGACGCCGGGGACTCGCGCATGCAGAGCGGTACCGCTGGACCGAAAGCGCGCGAATGCTGATGCAGTTCATAAATAGACGATGAAGCCCGCAAACGCGTGCGACAGGGGAAAGACAGTGAACGTTGGAATTTATTGCGACTCAGGCATCAACGGTGGGCACGAGGAGATGCTCAAGCGTTTCATGCTCGCGCTCATTTCGAGCGGTAACGTCGATACGATCCAGATACTCGTGCCGAAGGGCAACGCGGCGCTTTATCGCTACGTGAGCGATCTGAGCCGCCAGAATGCGAAGGTCCGCACGATCGGCCTCGCTTACACGGCGGAATCGATTCGTGGCGACCTCTTCGCGCTGCTGCGCGCGATTCGATCGACGGCGGCGACGCTGCGCACGCTGCATCTTTCAAAGCTGCTGATTGCGCAAGGCACGATTGCGTCGGGTATCGCCGGGCTTCTGGCGGCGCGTTATGCGCGCGTGCCGACGCTGAGCTATCTGCCGCTCGTGGACGAAGTGCCCGAGAACCCAGGCGTTACCGGCAAGATCAAATGGCTCATCAAGCGCGTGCTGCACCGCATGCCCGATGAATTCGTCACGCTCAACGAACATCTGCGCGGCAAGTTGCGCGCGCTCGCGCCGCAGGCGCGCACGATGATTCTCGAGAACTATGTCGACGACCGCTTCAGCCGTACGATGCTGACCAAGCCCGAGGCCCGCGCCGCGCTCGGTTTGCCGGACGATGGAACCACGATCATCGCGCATATCGGCCGCATCAACTTCAAGCAGAAGCGTCAGGACTTCCTGATGGAAGCCATCGAGCGGCATGCGGACGCGTTCAAACACACGATCGTCCTGATCGTCGGCGAAGGACCGGATGCGGCGCGCCTCGCCCGGATGGTCGATGCAAGTCCGGTGCTGTCGGCATGCGTGCGGATTGTCGGGCCGAAGAACGACGTGCTGCCCTACATCGTCGCGAGCGATACGCTCGTGTTGCCGTCGGCCTTCGAAGGCGTGCCGCTCGTGATGATCGAAGCGGTGCTCGCGGAGCGGCCTATCGTCGTGTCGCGTATTTCGGGTCTCGATTCGTACCTGCCCAATACGCTCCTCTTCCGTCCTGGCGACCACGGCGCGTTCGTCGAGCGCATCTTCGCCGCACGCGATGTCCCGATGACCGCGCTTGCCAGCAGCTTCCGCCGCCGCTTCTCGCGCGAAGCGTTCGATGCTCAGGCGCAAAACGTGATGATGCCCGCAATGCCGTGCCGCGGCGCATTCGAACCGGCATCGCCGCAACGCTCCGATGTTCCGGGCTGATCAGGCTTTCTCGTGAGGGATGAATGTTGAAGCGAAGGCTGTGGGTGGCGATCTCGTTTGTCGGCGTGCTGTTGTGCGGCTCGTCGGTGGTGCAGGCGCGAACCGGCGCGGTGCAGTCCGCACCATCCGATGCGCCGAAAGTGCAATGCGGCGACCGCACGAAGGGCGTGTTTTACGGCGTTGTCGGCCATCTCGAACATCGCGGCGCGTATCGCACGACCGACTTCGATCTGCAGATTTCGCAACTGCGCGATCTCGGCGTGACGATGTACGCGCAGGACGTATCGAGTGAAGACAGCGCGCATCTCGTCGCCGATTTCGCGCGGCGGGCCGCGAAATCCTGCATTGGCGTGCTGGCGCTCGTGACGCCGTTCGAACCGCAGAAGCGCGCGAACGAGCAGGAAACTTTCGAGCGCGGCTATGCGCTCGGCAAGACGGCGGGCCGCGTGCTGAAGGGTCTCGTCACGTACTACCAGGTCGGCAATGAGTACGACAACTGGACCATCCTGGGCTCCGACCGCAGCGGTGAGCATCCCTCGGACTATGACAACGCGCGGTTCATGAAAGCGCGCGGGTCGATACTGGGTCTGATCAAGGGCATACGCGAAACTAACCCGGACGCGAAGATTCTGCTCACGTCCTTCGGATGGCTGCATTACGGCTTCACGGACATGCTCTTTGCCGGCACGCAGCCGGACGGCACCAAGGGTCATCCCATTCCGCGCTGGGACATCACCGCGTGGCACTGGTATTCGAACATGGGCTCGATCACGGCGGCAGGCCCGCAAAAGGTCAATGTGCTCGAACGCCTGCGCGACAGCTACGGCAAGCCGATCTGGATCACGGAATTCGGCGTGCGCCCGGATCACGCGGACCCCGGCGGCTATTTGACCGGCAAGGATGCGCTTGCCGGCTTCGTCAAGGCGGCTAAAACGTACGACATTCAGAACGTCACGCTTTACGAACTCTACGACGACGAACGCTTCGGCGGCGACGGGAATTACGGCGTGATTCACGACGACGGGCAGACGCGCAAGCCGCGCTTCGGTGTCGTGCGCGACTTCATCAAAGCAAATCCGATGCCGTAGCGGAAAAAAGGTTAGGTATGAGGAATGGCGTTCGAGCCGAATCAGTAATTATCGCTTCAAACGCCTTTCGTGCAAGTGCCATAACCGCCACTTCGCAGTGTATTTCGTTCGCTACTTAACAGACGTAAGCACTTCGAGGCTGGAAGATTAGTCTGACGCTAAATAATTTTTGGGCGTATGGTGTCGATTCGCACACGCACGTGGGGCGAACACCCTTCCGTTGCAGATCGATAGAGCGCCGCGCCGATTCGCGCTCTCCTCGTTCGAGCGCAACTCGACGAGCCACACCGCCTGAAGCCTTGGGTCTCCCGGCCACGCCGGACACACAACACGAACGACGTAACGCGGCCAACCGCGCGGGCTTTGCGTTCCTGTCTGGCCCGGAAAACCACGCTCAACATTCGAACAGAGGATGCCGCCTTTGAACACGCTATACGTCAACTCTGGATCTTCGCGTCCTGGCAAGGACGACAATGAATTCACTGCGGGCGACATGATCAAGCTGCTGCGCGATCACATCGGCATGTTGCTGATGTTCATCGCCGCAGCCGCCGCGCTTGCCGCCGCCTATGCGTTCCTCGCGGAACCGATCTATTCGGCCGACGTCGTCGTGCGCGTCGATCCTCCCGATCCCAACGCACTCGGCATCGCGCCGCAGAATCAGATGCAGGGACAACAGGAGCAAGTGTCGCCCACTCAGCTCGCGCCCGCCGAAATCTCGGTGATGAAGAGCCGCTCGGTGCTGGAGCCTGTCGTCAACCAGTTCCATTTCGACGTCAAGGTCAAGCCGCATACGATGCCGGTGCTCGGCTGGATCGCGGGCATGTTCGCCAAGCGCGGCCAGCTCGCGCCCGCATGGTTCGGCATGAACTCGTACGCGTGGGGCGGCGAAGACCTGCGCATCACGCGTCTCGACGTTCCGCCCTCGCTCGAAGACGCGAAGCTCGACTTCACGCTGCTCGACAACAATCAGTATCAGCTCGAAGACCCGGACGGCAACGTCCTGTTGCGCGGCACGATCGGCAAACCCGCATCGGCGCACGGCGTGTCGATGCTCGTGGATGGCGCCGTCGGTCATCCGGGCGTGCACTTCGCGGTGACGCGCTACAACACGCTCGACGCCATCGATCTGCTGCTCAAGTCCATCAAGGTCGCGGAGTCCACGAAGGACACGGGCATCGTGGAGATTTCGTATAACGGCGACGATCCCGATCAAACCGCCGATGTCGCGAACGCGCTGGGCCAGGCTTATCTCGCGGCGGCTGTCGCAAGCCGTCAGGCCAACGACACGAAGACGCTCGAATTCATTCGCTCGGAACTGCCGCGCCTCGAACGCGACCTGAAGGACGCCGAGGGCCGCCTGAGCGCCTTCCGCGCGAAGTCGCAGTCGGTGCAGCCGATCAACGAAGCGCAGGCGTATCTGCAAGGCAGCATCACGTCGATGCAGCAGCTCGCGATGCTCCAGTTGCAGCGCACGCAAGCGTTGCAGCGCTTCACGCCGGACAGCCCGCAAGTTCGCAACCTCGACCAGCAGATCTCGCAATACGAGCAGACCAACAAGCAGATTCAATCGCGCTTCGACAGCATGCCCGCTTCCGAACGCCAGAGCGCCGAACTCACGCGCGATGCGCGCGTCGCGGAAACGGTCTACCTCGGCATGATGAACAAGGCCGAAGAGCTGTCGATCCGTCGCGCGAGCACGAGCGGCGGCGCGCATATCGTCGATAACGCGCTGCGTCCGCATCGTCCGGTGAAGCCGAACAAGCCGCTCGTGATCGTCGCGGGCACGGCGCTGGGCTTCTTCGTCGGCACGTTCTTCATCTTCCTGCGTCGTCACGCGATGATCGGCGTCACCGATCCGATGTTCGTCGAACGTACCCTCTCGGTGCCGGTGCTCGGCGAGGTGCTGTTCAGCCGCCAGCAGCAGTTGCTCGATCACGAAATCTCGGTTTCGCCGGTCGGACACGCGCTCGGTCACTCGGGCACGCAAGCGGGCAACGCGCCGAAGGCGTTGCCGCACATCAAGCGGGAAGCGCACGACGACATCACGATGCCGAATCTCGGCGATACCGACCGCGACGCCTTCGTGCTCGCGACGCGCTATCCGCACGATCCGGCCGTCGAAGCACTGCGCGCGGTGCGCACGGAGCTGTATCGCGATCTCGTGAATGCGCCGAACAACATCGTGATGCTGACCGGTCCGATTCCGTCGGCGGGCAAGAGCTTCGTCGCGGCTAATCTGTCCGTGCTGCTTGCGGAAATCGGCCTGCGCGTGCTCTTGATCGACGGCGACTTGCGCCGCGGCCATATCGCGTCGTTCTTCAAGCAATCGAATCCGGGCGGTCTCGCCGAAGTGCTGAAGGGCCAGGTGAGCACGGCCGACGCGATCCGTCAGGTCGGCGTGCCGGGGCTGTCGTTCATGTCGTGCGGCAGCTATCCGGAGAATCCTTCCGAACTGCTGATGATGCCGGGCTTCCGCGACATGCTCGCGCGCCTGAGCGACCAGTACGATCTCGTCATCATCGATACCCCGCCCTTCCTCGCCGTCACGGATGCGGCCATCGTCGCAAGCGATGCGGGCTCGACGGTTCTGGTCCTGCGCTCGGGCATCCAGAGCGAAGAGGAGATCGAAGAGACCGTCAAGAAGGTGCATCGCGCGGGCGGACGTCTGGTCGGCTCGGTGTTCAACGCCATTCCGAAGCGCCGCAGCAACCGCCGCACGTACGGCTATGCGGCGGCCTACACGAGCACCTTCAAGTCGGTGAACTGATGCACGTCTCGAAGCACCCGGCATGATTGCCTGAGCGAAGCGCCGCGTGCCTGTCACGCGGCGCTTCGTTTCAGGGTACGGCTTTTCGCGGCATCGCAATCATCGTCGCCGGCACGTTCGCGCGATGCGACAGCCACGCAAAACAAAAGACGCAGCAACCACTCTCTACGATGAAAGACAAAGCAACGCTGATCGACTCGTACTACCGCATCTGGGCCTTCGCGATGCCGGTCACGTCGTTCCTCGTGATTCCTTCCATTCAGGGCACGACGATCGGCTATCTCATGTGCTTCCTGTCCGTGCCGCTCGTGCTGCTGTTCGGC
Source organism: Burkholderia sp. 8Y (assembly GCF_902506145.1). Lineage (GTDB taxonomy): Bacteria > Pseudomonadota > Gammaproteobacteria > Burkholderiales > Burkholderiaceae > Caballeronia. The sequence continues at coordinate 982,423 of NZ_LR733520.1, forward strand.
GGACGGTCGCGCAAGAGCTGGATGCACTTCGTGGGCGCGGCCATCTTCGTCTGGCTGCTGATGCTGTGCACGACGCAGCTTGCGGACGTGATGGCCCCGTTCGATCCCGACTTCAGCAAGATCGCGCTCGTTGACGACAAGGACCCGCTCACGTTCATCCTGCGCAAGAGCATGTTCACGCAGTCCATTTACGTGGCGGCGGTCGTGCTGTATGCGGCTTACGTGTACTACTACTATCGGCCGACGTGGGATCAGTGGATCTTCGCGGCGGTGACGCTCTTCGCCCTCTACGGCATCTATGAAGTCGTCTTCTACGTGCTGACGGGCTCGCCCGGCGACTTCATCTCGAACCGCGCGTTCGGCGACCAGTTCGGCCGAGGCATCGTGCGTTCGGACGGCACGGTGAACGGCAGTTCGTTCCAGACCGTGAGCGCGGGCGGCCTGTCGATACAGCGTCTCAAGGCGCTGACCGGCGAACCGTCGATGTACGCCATGTCCATCTTCCCCTTCTGGATCTACTTCAACGCGACGGCGCGCGTGCGCTGGCCAGTGTGGATCATCGGGCTGTCGCTCCTCATGAGTACGTCGTCGACGGTGCTGATCGGCTATGCGGTCTTCGCGCTCATCCGCATGCGCAAGCTCGGCATCAATCCGATCAAGGCGCTCATCGGCGTGTTTCTGCTCGCGGTGGTCGCGTTCGTTTTGCAGGACTACATCGCCGACCTGTTCCAGCAGATGGTGATGGACAAGCTCGAAGGGAAGAACGAGTCCGGCTCGGACCGCGCCATGCTGTTCTTCGAATCCTTGCGCTTGTGGGTGCATGCCTCGCCGCTCAACCAGCTATTCGGCATCGGCTTCGGCTATATCCGCTCCACTGACCTTTTCTCGACATTGCTCGTCAACACGGGCGTCGTCGGTCTCGTCGGCATCAGCGTGCTCATGCTCTACCCCGCGTTTAAGCTCGACTGGGACGCGCGCGGCATGGCGCTGCGCCAGTGCTGCGTGGCCACCTGGACCATGATGATGGTGTCGGTGCCCGAGTTCGCGTATCTCGCGCCGTGGACGTTCATCGCCATGGCGTACGTTCGCGTGCGCGCGCTCAAGCTCGCCAGAAAGGACACGCGCGAGGCCGTGCCGGGCAATGCGATGGAGTCCTCGTATATCAGCACCGACTTCGGCGTCAGCGTGAGTCCGAATGCCGGCGCGCGGCTCGGTTCGCCGATGAGCGCGAAGCGGCCGCGCATCCGCAGCCGCATGAATCCGCCCGGCCGTCACACCTGATCGCCGTGACTCGCTTCGTTGCCACGCTCTACAATGGTGGTTTCGACCATCGGCGTAGAGCCGTGCAACCAGGAGCAAGCAATGTCGACAGTCACGACCGATTCCGGTCTCAAGTATGAAGACGTCACCGTCGGCGAAGGCGCCGAAGCCGTCGCGGGCAAGACCGTCAGCGTGCATTACACCGGCTGGCTGACGGACGGCCAGAAGTTCGATTCCAGCAAGGACCGCAACGATCCTTTCGCCTTCGTGCTCGGCGGCGGCATGGTCATCAAGGGCTGGGACGAAGGCGTGCAAGGCATGAAGGTCGGCGGCGTGCGCCGTCTCACCATTCCGCCGCAACTCGGTTACGGCGCGCGCGGCGCGGGCGGCGTGATTCCGCCGAACGCCACGCTCGTCTTCGAAGTGGAATTGCTCGACGTCTGAGCATCGCGCATGAACGCGCCGGTCCATCGCCCTACCGTCTCGCTGCGCCGCTATGAAGCGGTGCAGGCGTCCGACGAGCACGACTTTCATCAGATCGTGCTCGGTTTCGATGGCGCGATGGGCATGGCGGTCGAGGGCGATGAATCGCATATCGACCGTCATCGCGCGTGGATCATTCCCGCCGGCGCGCGTCACGAGTACTGGGCCGAAGGCTTGAACCGCCAGCTCGTGCTCGATCTCCCCGCTTCATCCGTCGCGGTGCCGGCGCGCTTTTTCGAGCGTGCGCGCACCGTCGATCTCGATCCATCACTCACGCAGCTGGTCGCGAGCGTCGCAGTGCGTCTCGATAGCGGCGATAGCGCCCTGCCCGCGCACCTCGGATGGCAGGCGGCCACGCATCTGTGCGGCGCGTTGATGGCCGACGCGGGAGCATCGCTGACTGCGGACTGGCGCGGCCTCGACTTCGCGCGCATCGACCGATGGCTGCGCGCGCATCTCGGCGAGCCGCTGCGCATCGCGGACCTCGCCGCGCATTGCGGCTTCGGCATGCGGCGCTTTCACCAGTTGTTCAGCGAAGCGTTCGGCGAGACGCCGCATCGCTATCTGCTGCGCTTGCGCCTCGACGCCGCGCTGACCTTGCTCGCCGATCCGCGTGCGTCGCTCACGCATGTCGCGCTCGAAGTCGGTTTCGCGGACCAGAGCGCGTTCACGCATGCGTTCTCGAAACGCTTCGGCATCGCGCCGGGACAATGGCGAAGCGGCGGTTCCATGCGCGAGCAACAGACGCAAAAAAGCCCGCTCGTCTGATCGACCGAGCGGGCTTCTTCCAGCCAACCGCGAAGGCTTATTCCACCGACAGTTGCAGGTGCAATTGCGAACGCGCGGGACCGCCCTCCAGCGCCTCGCCCGCGATGTCGCGGTCCGTCTGCTCTTGCGGCGCGAGACGCGCGGTCTCGATGCGGTCGAGATAGTCCGTGGTGACGTCGCCGGTGATGTAGTTACCGTCGAAGCACGACGCCTCGAAATCCTTCAGCGCCGGATTGATGTCGCGGATCGCGCTCTTGAGGTCTTCGACGTCCTGATACACCAGATAGTCCGCGCCGATCATGCGCGCCACTTCCTCGTCGCTGCGGCCATGCGCGACGAGTTCGCCGCGCGTCGGCATGTCGATGCCGTACACGTTCGGAAACTTCACCGGCGGCGCAGCGGACGCGAAAATGACCTTGTTCGCGCCCGCGTCGCGCGCCATCTGCACGATTTCGTGCGAAGTCGTGCCGCGCACGATGGAATCGTCCACGATCAGCACGTTCTTGCCCTTGAACTCGATGCCCATTGCGTTCAGCTTCTGGCGCACGGATTTCTTGCGCACCGCCTGGCCCGGCATGATGAACGTGCGGCCCACGTAGCGGTTCTTGAAGAACCCTTCGCGGTATTCGACGCCGAGCTTCGCGGCCACCTGCATCGCGGCGGGGCGCGACGAATCGGGAATCGGCATCACGACGTCGATCGGCACGTCCGGCAGCACGCGCTTGATCTTCTCGGCGAGATAGTCGCCCATGCGCAAACGCGCGTTGTAGACCGGCACGCCGTCGAGGCACGAATCCGGACGCGCCAGATACACGAGCTCGAAAATGCACGGATTGAGCACCGGCTTTTCGGCGCATTGATGACTGTGCAGATTGCCGTCGGCGTCGATGAAAATGGCTTCGCCCGGCTCGATGTCGCGCACGAATTCGAACCCGATGCCTTCGATCGCCACCGATTCCGACGCCACCATCCACTCGACGCCCGTTGATGTTTCGAGCTTGCCGAGCACGAGCGGGCGGATGCCGAACGGATCACGGAACGCGACCAGCCCGTAGCCCGCGATCAGCGAAACGATCGCGTACGACCCCTTCACGCGCCGATGCACGCCCGCGACCGCCTTCCACAGCGCGGCTTCGTCCAGTTCCAGCCCGGAGCTGGCCAGTTGCAGTTCGTGCGCGAAGACGTTGAGCAGCACTTCGGTGTCGGAAGCGGTATTGATGTGCCGGCGATCGATGCGGAACATCTCGTCCTTCAACTGCATCCAGTTCGTGAGATTGCCGTTGTGCGCGAGGATGATGCCGAACGGCGCGTTCACGTAGAACGGCTGCGCTTCTTCCTCGTTCGACGCGGAACCCGCCGTCGGATAACGCACCTGGCCGATGCCGACGGTGCCCGGCAGGCTGCGCATGTTGCGCGTGCGGAACACGTCGCGCACCATACCGTTGGCCTTGTGCATGTGGAAGTTGTTGCCGTTCGCTGTCGCGATTCCCGCCGCATCCTGCCCGCGATGCTGCAGCAACAGCAGGCTGTCATAGATCAGCTGATTGACGGGGCTTTGGGAAACTACACCTACGATGCCGCACATGGCATGGTCCTTCAAAGAGTCGAAACGGTAGAAAGGCGTGCCGGCATTCACGCCGTGTCGAACGAGACCCGCGAACGGGCGCGTTCGGCGGCGACTGGCCGTCGCGCGTTCCTCGTGTAGCCTGCCGTTCGTCTATTGTGCGGCGCTTGGCGCCGTGTCGCCTGATTGCGGTGCGACGTGCACATACGCGGCGAGCGTATCGGGGAGGAGCGGTTTCAATTCGCGCACGCCTTGCTCGGCCGTGGGCCGCAGCAGCGCGTTACGCCAAAAATCCTTCTGCGGCAATTCAGTCAGACCTGCGAGCGCGACCAGAATCACCACCAATATAGCGCCTCGGACGAGGCCGAACAGCAAGCCCAGCGAGCGATCCACGCCGCGCAGGCCGGTCACTTCCGTGATGCGCGTGAGCAGCGCCGACAGCACGCTCGACAGCAGCAGCACCGCGCCGACCACCAGCAAAAACGCGACGAGCCATTGAGTCAGCGCGCCGCCTGGCCAGCTTGCCGGGATATATGGCACCACCACGCCCACGAAGCGGCCCGCGACCAGAATGGCGGCGATCCATCCGACCAGCCCGAACGCCTCGGCGAGCAGTCCGCGCCACATGCCGCGCAATGCTGACAGGCCGATCACGGCCATCACGGCGTAGTCGAAACTCGTGAACATCGGCGCTTAGTTCGACGCCGACCGCTTGCCGCCGGCAAGACCCGCCTGCCGCACCTTGACGAGCGCGGCGGACGCCGACGCGCGATCCGGGAACGGCCCCGCACGCAACAGCGCGCGGGAGGAACCATCCGACTGCTGACGATGTTCGAGATATGCGGGCACGCCCGCGGCTTTCAACTTGTTGACCCAGTTCTGCGCGGCGGTGTCGTCGTCGAACGTGCCGATCTGGAGCACGAAACGACTTCCTGCGGGCGACGCGGGCGTGTTCGCCGCGCTCGATGCCGGGCTTGCCGTGCTGTCCGTTTCCGGCGCCGGTTGAGTCTGCGGCCTGGCGGTTTGCCTGGCGACCGCCGCCGGTTTGCTGTCCGGCTTCGCTTCGGGCTTCGCTTCTGCCTTCGCTTCGGGCTTCGCTTCTGCCCGCGCTGCGGGCTTAGCCTGCGCCGCCGTAGCGGGCGTCGAGGCCGACGGTGTCGGCTGCGTCACGCCTGCGGCCACGTTGCCGGTGTCGGCAGCCGCGGCAGCGGGCGCGTCATGCGCGACGCCTGCTTGCGTGTCGGCGTCGTTGGCCTCGCGCGATGGCTTCGCGCTGGGCGTGGCGCGGCTCGGAATATCGATGGAAATATCGTCGGCGACCGGCTTCGGACGCGAATCCAGCACCATCGGCAGAACAATGACCGCCGCCAGCACCAGCGCGATGGCGCCAACCAGCCTGCGGCGTGCGCGCTGCTTCTCGGGAAGCGTGGGGTCGAGCATCATGGCGTCGGCATCGGGACGCTCGGTACGGCGCGTGCGGCGCTCAGTGCGAACGGTATGACGCGAGCCGCGCGGGGAATCCGAGTATGCGTCGCTCGCGGCGCGTGCGTCGTCTTTCTTGCCCAACGAGAAAAGTCCCATGTATGGCTTAATGCGAAAAGCTCAGACGGCCAGCCGTCTCAGTGATGCTGCGATTTGCGGTAGGCCATGACGCCAGCCACCGTATAGAAACTACCGAAAACCACGATTCTATCATTTTCGGACGCCCGGCTTAACGCATCTCGAAATGCATCGGCCGGGGTGTCGAATCGTGCAACGCTGCTGTCGGGGCCGTCGTTGACACCGGCATCGCGCAGAACGGCTTGAAGACGGTCGGCTGCGGCCGCACGCGGCGTCGGCAGCGCGGTCACGTTCCAGTGGTCGATTTCGCCCGCGAGCTGCTTCACGATGCCCTCGATGTCCTTATCGCCCATCGCGCCGAAAACCGCGTAGGTGTACGGGAAATAGCCCATGTTGCCGAGGTTTTGCGCGAGCACGGCGGCGGCGTGCGGATTGTGCGCGACATCGAGGATGATTTGCGGCTTGCCCGGCAGCACCTGGAAGCGTCCGGCCAATTCCACGTTCGCGAGCCCGAGACGAATGTCCTGCGCGGAAACCGGCAGCCGGTCGCGCAGCGCCTCCAGCGCGGCCAGCGCCGCCGACGTATTGATGAGCTGGTTCGCTCCGCGCAGCGCCGGATACGCGAGCGCCGCGCGCCGCTGCGTGCGGCCGATATAGCTCCACTGCTGACGTTCGTTGCCCGGTTGCGCTTCGTAGCGAAAATCGCGGCCGACGAGCCACAGGTCCGCGCCCACGGCCTCGGCGTGATCGATCAGACTTTGCGGCGGCGAAGGATCGCCGCACACGGCCGGCTTGCCGGGACGGAAGATGCCCGCCTTCTCGAAGCCAATTTTCTCGCGCGTGTCGCCCAAAAAATCCGTATGGTCGATGTCGATGCTCGTCACCACGGCGCAGTCCGTATCGACGATATTGACGGCGTCCAGCCGCCCGCCGAGACCCACTTCCAGAATCACGGCATCCAGTCCGCGCGACGCGAACAGATGCAGGATGGCGAGCGTCGTGAACTCGAAGTACGTCAGCGAAACGGGATCGGGCAAGCTGGCGCGCGCCTTCTCCACGGCTTCGAAGTGTTCGAGCAGATCGGCATCGGCGGCGTCCTCGCCATCGATGCGAGCGCGCTCGTTGAACGACAGCAGATGCGGCGACGTATGACAGCCCACGCGATAGCCCGCGCGCAGCAGAATGCTTTCGAGGATCGCGCACGTCGAGCCCTTGCCGTTCGTGCCGCCGACGGTGATCACCGGGCAGTCGAAGCGCAGGCCGAGCGCGTCCTTCACGCGGCCGATGCGCGCCAGGCCCATGTCGATGCCAACCGGATGCGCCGCTTCCAGATGGGCGAGCCACGCGTCGAGAGTGGGAAATGTGGTCATGTTCGGTAGTCGGAAAAGCAAAAACGCCGCGCGGAACCTCGCGGTTCACGCGCGGCGCGGCGCGGGCAAAAGCGGCGTCAAGCCACCGAATCGGCCGGCTGTCGCGTCATCAGCGCCATCAGTTGGGCAATTTCCTCGCGCATCTTGCGGCGATCCACGATCATGTCGACCGCGCCCTTTTGCATCAGGAATTCCGCGCGCTGGAAGCCTTCGGGCAGCTTCTCGCGCACCGTCTGCTCGATCACGCGCGGGCCGGCGAAGCCGATCAGCGCCTTCGGCTCGGCAATCACGACGTCGCCGAGAAACGCGAAGCTCGCGGACACGCCGCCCATCGTCGGGTCGGTGAGCACGGAAATGAACGGCAGTTTCGCGTCGGCGAGCTTCGTCAGCATGGCCGTGGTCTTGGCCATCTGCATCAGCGAAAGCAGGCTTTCCTGCATGCGCGCGCCGCCCGACGCCGTGAAGCAGATGAACGGCACGTTCTGTTCGAGCGCGTTGCGCGCGCCGCGAGCGAAGCGTTCGCCGACCACCGAGCCCATCGAGCCGCCCATGAACGAGAACTCGAAGCACGCGACCACGCACGGCAGCGTATGGATCGCGCCGCCCATGACGACCATTGCGTCGGTCTCGTCGGTGTCTTCCATCGCTTCTTTCAGGCGGTCCGGATACTTGCGGCTGTCCTTGAACTTGAGCGCGTCGACCGGCACGATTTCCTGGCCGATCTCATAGCGGCCTTCCGGGTCGAGCAGGCGGTCGAGCCGTTCGCGCGCGCCGATGCGCATATGGTGGCTGCACTTCGGGCAAACATGCAGATTCGCCTCGACGTCGTTGCGGTACAGCACCGCCTCGCACGACGGACACTTCACCCACAGCCCTTCCGGGATGCCCTTGCGGTTCTTGGGATCGGTTTGCTTGATCTTGGGCGGCAGCAGTTTGTCGAGCCAGCTCATCGTTGTTCCTTGACTGATCGGGGCAGCGCCGCGCACCGTCGACGACGGCGGCGGCGGCGAATGTTATTTGACGGAATCGAGCGCCGCGCGAATCTCCGCGATGAAGCTCGTGAGCGACGCGGCGGCCGTTTCCGGCGGCGCCTCTTCGAGCAACTGCACGAGCCGGCTTCCGATGACGACCGCGTCTGCGACTTCCGCGACGGCGCGGGCCGTCTCTGCGTCGCGAATGCCGAAACCGACGCCGACCGGCAGGGGCACATGCGACTTGATGGCCGGGATTTTACTCGCGATGCTGGAAACGTCCAGATTTGCCGCGCCCGTCACGCCCTTGAGCGACACGTAGTACACGTAACCGCTCGCGATCTCGCCGACCGCCGCCACGCGCTCATCGGTCGATGTCGGCGCGAGCAAGAAAATCGGATCGATGCCGGCCGCGCGCATCGACGCGCCGAAATCGCCGGCTTCCTCGGGCGGGTAATCGACGACGAGCACGCCGTCCAGGCCCGCCTGCTTCGCGGCTTGCGCGAACGCGTCCGCGCCCATGCGCTCGATCGGATTGGCGTAGCCCATCAGCACCACGGGCGTGTCGGCGTCCGTTTCGCGAAAGCGCGCGACATCGGCGAGCACGCGCTTGAGCGTGACGCCGCGTGCGAGCGCGCGCTCCGACGAACGCTGAATGACCGGGCCATCGGCCATCGGATCGGAAAACGGCACACCCAGCTCGATGACGTCGGCGCCGCCCTTGGCGAGCGCATGCATGAATTCGACGGTCTGCTCGGGGTTCGGATCGCCCGCCGTGATGAACGGGATTAGCCCTTTGCGGCCTTGCGCGGCGAGCGTCGCGAAAGTGTTCTTGATACGGGACATGAGAATTCTCGTAAGCGTATTCGTTAGCGTCGATCATTCGACGCAATCAGCGACGAAACAGGACTCGCGCGTTATTCGGCGGTTTCGGTTTCGGCGGTCAGCGGCGCATCCAGCTTCGCGAGGCGGTTTTCCGCGATGGCGCAATAGTCCGCGTTGATTTCGAAGCCCGTGAAAGATCGACCGTGGCGCGCGCAGGCGACAGCGGTCGTCCCGCTGCCCATGAACGGATCGAGCACGCGGCCGCCCGGCGGACAGCTCGCCAACACCATGCGCTCGACGATTTCCAGCGGCTTTTGTGTCGGATGATCGACGCGCTCCGCGTGCTGCCGGTGCAACCGCGAGACGGACCAGACATCTTTCGGGTTGTAGCCCATCTCGAGCCACTTGCTGCCTTCGAAAATCTTGCGCGAGCGCGCCTTTTTCGTCGCTGCGTCGTAGGGAATGCGCACCGGATCGAGATCGAAGTAATAGTCCTTTGATACCGCGAAATAGCCGATGTTGTCGTGCACCGAGGTGAATTTACGCGTCGTTCCGCCCATGCTCGGCACGCGCCGGTCCCAGACGATCTCGTTGACCATCGTCATCCGGCGCTTCAGGAACACGAACAGTTCGGGCGAATACTGCCAGGTGCAGAAGATGTACATCGACCCGCTTCTCTTGAGCTTCGGAATCGCGATGTCCAGCCAGCGATACGTCCACTCAAGAAACGCCTCGCCGGACAGCATGTCCGAGTCGTTCCCGTAGTCCTTGCCGAGTCCATACGGCGGGTCCGCGACGATCAGATCGATCGACGCATCGGGAACGGAAGCGGCATCGGCGAGAAAATCGCGGTTCCGAATATTTATGCCAGCGCCTTGCAGCGCGCCGGCGGACATCGGTTCGTCGATAACGGTGCGCATCGGCGGCTTAGAACTGGATACCCGATCGCTCGGCGACCGTGTGCATGTCCTTGTCGCCCCGGCCCGACAGGTTGACGAGCAGCACCTTGTCGCGCGGCAGCGTCTTCGCGAGCTTCGCGCCGAACGCCAGCGCGTGACTCGATTCCAGCGCCGGAATGATGCCTTCGATGCGGCAGCAGTCGTGGAAAGCTTTCAGCGCCTCGTCGTCGGTAATGCCCACGTACTCCGCGCGGCCGGCGTCCTTCAGCCACGCATGCTCCGGACCGACGCCCGGATAGTCGAGCCCCGCGGACACCGAATGCGTCTCGATGATCTGGCCGTTGTCGTCCTGCAAGAGATACGTACGATTCCCGTGCAGCACGCCGGGGCTTCCGCCCATCAGCGAAGCCGCGTGGCGTCCTGTTTCGATGCCGTCGCCCGCAGCCTCGACGCCGATCAAACGCACGGCTTCATCTTCGATGTACGGATAAAAGATGCCCATCGCATTCGAACCGCCGCCCACGCACGCGATGACGGCATCGGGCTGGCGGCCCGTCATTTCGGGCATCTGCACGCGGCATTCGTCGCCGATCACGCGCTGGAAGTCGCGCACCATCATCGGGTAAGGATGCGGCCCGGCCACGGTCCCGATGATGTAGAACGTGTTTTCGACGTTCGTCACCCAGTCGCGCATGGCCTCGTTGAGCGCGTCCTTCAGCGTGCGGGAGCCGGATTCCACCGGCACGACGGTCGCGCCCAGCAGCTTCATGCGGTAAACGTTCGCCGCCTGCCGCTTGACGTCTTCCGCGCCCATGTAGACGACGCACTCCATGCCGAAGCGCGCCGCGATGGTCGCGGTCGCCACGCCGTGCTGTCCCGCGCCGGTTTCAGCGATCACGCGCGGCTTGCCCATCTTGCGCGCGAGCAGCGCCTGCCCGATAACGTTGTTGACCTTGTGCGCACCGGTGTGATTCAGGTCTTCGCGCTTCAGATAAAGCTGCGCGCCGCCGAGCATCTCGCTCCAGCGTTTCGCGTGATAAATCGGGGAAGGACGGCCGACGTAATGCTTCAGTTCGTAGTCGTATTCGGCCTGGAATGCGGGGTCCTGGCGGGCCGCGTCGTAGGCGCGGCGCAGTTCGTCGAGCGCGTGAATAAGCGTTTCGGAGACGAACACGCCGCCATATTGGCCGAAGTGGCCTCTTTCGTCAGGCAAGTTGTACATTGCGTCACTCTCTCGGTGGCAGGCCGCTTTCGGGCCTGCGGTCGGAATCAGTTCTGAATCAGCCGGCGTCCGCTTCGCGCACTGCGCGCACGAACGCGGCCATTCGGGCAGGATCTTTCACGCCCTTCGCGCCCGGCACCTCGATGCCGCTAGAGACATCGACCGCGAACGGGCGCACGCGCCGGATGGCGTCACTGACGTTTTGCGCGTTCAACCCACCACTCAAAACGGCCCGATGCCCGAGATCTGTTGGAATAAGTGACCAATCGAATACCTTTCCACCGCCGCCGAAGCCCTCGACGAGTGCGTCGAGCAAAATACCGCCCGCAGCCGCATAGTTAAGCGACGATTCTACCAAATCGCTTGCAGCCGCATCAGGCCCTACGCGCACCGCGCGCCACCAGGGCAAACCCGCAATCGCGGCGAGTTCGGCGCATTGCTCGGGCGTTTCGTCGCCGTGAAATTGCAGGAGCGACAGCGGCACGTTCGACGTCACTTCGCGCACCCATTCCGGCGTCGCGTTGACGAACAGGCCGACTGCCGAGACAAGCGGCGGCACGTACCGCGAGAGTTCCACGGCTTCGGATACCGTCAGCGAGCGCGGGCTCGGCGGATAGAAGACGAAACCCACGGCGTCCGCGCCCAGCGCGACGGCGTGCTTGACATGCTCAGCGGTCGACAGCCCGCACAGCTTGATTCTGGTTCGATGCAAATCGGAATGGTTCATGGCTGATCGGCCCAAACGGCGCTCCACGGCATGCTGGCGATATGCGGCGGCGGGACCGCGAAACGCTCCGGATAACCGACTTGCGCAAGATAGAGCCCATCGGGCATGAAGGTCGGCGCGGCGGCGCGACGGTCGCGCGCGTCGAGCACCTCGGCCATCCACGATGCGGGATGCCGGCCGCGCCCGATCGCGACGAAGCAACCCATCAGATTGCGCACCATGTGATGCAGAAACGCATTCGCCCGAAAGCGGAAGTGGACGAAATCGCCCTGCTCGCGCACGTCGATCTGATGGAGATGCTTGACCGGCGTCTTCGACTGGCAATCGGCCGCGCGAAACGACGAAAAGTCGTGCTCGCCGATGAGGCAGGCGGCGGAATCGCGCATGGCGGCGACGTCGAGCGGCGTGTGCACCCAGCCCGCGCGTTTCGCCAGCATGGGTGAACGTACCGGATTAACGTACAAAACGTAGAAATAAGTCCGTTCGAAGGCCGCAAAACGGGCGTGGAAGTCGTCGGGCATCGCCTTCGCCCACTGCACGGCGACGGAATTCGGCAAGAAGGCGTTCGTCCCGCGCACCCATGAGAAATCCGTGCGGTCGAGCGCCGTGTCGAAATGCACGACTTGCCCGAGGCCATGAACGCCCGTATCGGTGCGCCCGGCGACCACCGTCTGAAGCGGCGTCTGCGCGAATTCCGCGAGCGCCCGCTCCAGTTCGTTCTGCACCGTATTGCCGTGCGGCTGCGATTGCCAGCCGCAAAACGCGGCTCCGTCGTACTGAACGCCTAGCGCAATCCGCATATCAGGAATGCGGCGCGAGCGTCGACAGCAATCCGGCCGCTTGCTGGCGCGTCGCCTGATCGTTCGATGCAATCACTTCCTGCAGCAAGGTGCGCGCGCCCCCAAGATCGCCCAACTCGATGTATTCGACGGCCAACTCCAGCTTATTTCGCGCGATCGTCGCGAGTTGCGCGGCCGTTAGCGCGGGCAACGGCTCGGTTTGGCTCGACGGCAGGTCGAGATTGAAGTCGAGGCTTAGCGGCCCGAACTGCGTTGCGCCCAGCCCCGCGACCGACGGTGCGCCTGCCGTCCCGGCTTCGATTCGCGCCGCAGCGGACGACTGGTTCTCGTCGGCGACTGACGGCAGCGCGAACGCTTGCGCCTCGTGCGCAATATCCGTCTCGGCAATCGGCTGCGGGACGAAAGGCGCCTGCCCGACCGATGCCGGCGCTTCGTGCTGGGCGGCATGGTCATCGGAAGGCGGCGTGAGCGTCAGTTCCATGCGCGGCGGCAGGCCCATGTCCAGCGAATCCAGCGCCTGAACGGCTTCGGTCGGGAATTTCGGCATCGGAAAGCGATGCGTGGACGTCGGTTCGTCCTCCTGGGCGGCTGCGTCGTGCGGCTGCTGCGCGTCGCGCGCGGCTTGCTCTTCAACGGCCCGCTGTTCCGCTGCGCGCTGCTCCGATGCTTCCTGCTGGGCAGCCAGCGCCTGCGCTTCGCGCAACTCGGCTTCACGGGCGATGATCTCGCGCGCCGCCGCCTCGCGGGCCTGATGCGCCTGCGCTTCCTGTTGCGCGGCTTCCCTCGACGCCTCGTCGCGTCCGGCCAATTCGCGTTCCAAAGCTTCGCGCGCCGCCGCTTCGCGTGCGCGGACTTCGCGCTCCTCCGCTTCTCGCGCGGCGGCCTGCCGCGCGGCGGCTTCGCGCTCCTCGGCTTCCCATTTTTCGGCTTCACGTGCTGCGGCTTCGCGGGCGGCGATTTCGCGCGCGTGGGCCTCCTGCGTCTCGTGTGCTTGCGCTTCGGCCGTTCCCGCATGGGAGAGCGGCGGAACGAACGCGGCGTGGGCCGCTGCCGGCGGATTCGGCATCAATGGCGCGTTGGGTTCCGTCCGATTCGGATGGTCAGCGTGCGTCTCGCGCGCTTCGACCGACTGGGGCGTGTCGTCATCGGACGGCGTGGCGAACGACTGCGCCGCCTCGTAGCTTTCGAGGCTCGCGGCGACGGCGTTCAATTCGGACTGATCGCGCTCGACCGCGTTGCCTTCGAGATTGGCAGCGGATTCGGGACTCGGCGCGACCGGCGCTGGATACGGCGCGCGGGGATGCTGGTCGGCTTGCGTTTCAGTGTCGGCCTCGGCGCGCCGGCGCTTGCTGCGGCGGCGGAGCATGAGAAGCAGCAGCACGACGATAACCGCGGCGACCAGCGCGATCAGCATCGGATCGACGCCGGCGCGGGCTCGCGGTGCGGTCCCGGTCGTGGGCGCGCTGGCCACGGGCGCGACAGCGGGCGTGGCCTCCGGTGCCGCTTGCGATGCCCCCGAAGCCGTAGCCGCGTCGCTCGCGGCCGGTTCGACGGCGGACGCGCCCGGCTGAACCGGCGTCGTTTCAGCGCCCGGCGCCGACTGTGCCGAACTTGCGGCATTCGCCGCCGGCGCGCTCGGCTGTGCAGCCTGCGGCGCAGGCGCGGAAGCCGGCGCAGCGTCGGGCGAAGCGCCCGTATCGGCGCCCGGCACGTTCAGCACCGCCCCCAACTTCAGCCGGTTGATGTCGTGGCCCGCGAATGCGTTCGGATTTGCATCGAACAGGGCGCGCGCCATCTTCTCCTTGACGGCGCGTTCTTTGGAGCCGGTGAGCTCGCCCGCGATGTCGCTCAGGGACTGCCCCGGCTTCACAGCGTATCGCTGCGCCGGCGCGTCGGTGGATGTCGTGGTGGCGGCGGCATCGGCTGTCGCGCCGCTGGCCTGCGCGAGCGCCGCGCCGGAGTTCGTCCAGAGCGCCGCGCACAGGGCGACGCTTGCCACGGCCAAGGCCGCACGCGATGACGGGATGAAGGACCGGCGGGGTCGTCGAATCATTGAAGCTCCAGAGTACGGCGAAGGTTGAAACAGATACCAAGACTGGTGCGCGCCGGCGATCGTATGACCGGCCGATTCGCTCGCAGTCCCAAAAAAGCGGCCCCATAAACAAAAAGCGCCGCGATAACGCGACGCTTTCTGGGCGAGGTGCGCGCTCTCAGGCGCGTAGTTTACTTTACTTGTCCAGCAGAATGCGAAGCATGCGGCGCAACGGCTCGGCCGCGCCCCACAGCAACTGGTCGCCGACGGTGAACGCCGACAGATATTCACCGCCCATCGCGAGTTTGCGCAGACGGCCGACCGGCACCGTCAGCGTGCCGGTAACGACCGCCGGCGACAGATCGCGCATCGACGCTTCGCGTTCGTTCGGCACGACCTTCACCCAGTCGTTCGCCGAAGCCAGAATGCCGTTGATCTCGTCGAGCGGCACGTCCTTGTTCAGCTTGATGGTCAGCGCCTGCGAGTGGCAGCGCATTGCGCCGATACGCACGCACAGGCCATCGACCGGAATGGAACCCGGCTCGCCCATCGCTGGCTTGCCGAGAATCTTGTTGGTTTCCGCGCCGCCCTTCCATTCTTCCTTCGACATGCCGTTGCCGAGATCCTTGTCGATCCACGGAATTAGCGAGCCGGCGAGCGGCACGCCGAAATGGTCGGTCGGCATGGCGTCGCTGTTCATTGTCGCGAGCACCTTGCGGTCGATATCCAGAATGGCCGACGACGGATTCGCCAGATCGCCCGCCACCGACGCGTTGAGCGCGCCCATTTGCGACAGCAGCTCGCGCATGTTCTGCGCGCCCGCGCCCGATGCGGCCTGATACGTCATGGCCGTCATCCAGTCGACGAGGTTTTCGCGGAAGAGGCCGCCGAGCGCCATCAGCATGAGGCTCACAGTGCAGTTTCCGCCGATGAAGTCGCGCCCGCCCTTGACGAGCGAATCCTTGATGACATCGAGATTCACCGGATCGAGAACGATGACCGCGTCGTCCTTCATGCGCAGCGCCGAGGCCGCGTCGATCCAGTAGCCCTTCCAGCCCGCCGCGCGCAGCTTCGGATACACGTCGTTCGTGTAGTCGCCGCCCTGGCAGGTGATGATGGCGTCGCACTTCTTCAGGTCGTCGATGCTCGTCGCGTCTTTGAGCTTCGTCTCGTTTTTGGCGAACGACGGCGCGTTGCCGCCCGCATTGCTGGTGCTGAAAAACACCGGTTCGATCAGGTCGAAATCGCCTTCCTGCTGCATGCGCTGCATCAGCACGCTGCCGACCATGCCGCGCCAACCCACGAGACCTACGTTCATGACTAACCTTATTTGTTGAGGCTTCCCCGCATCCTTACCCGGCGTGGCCGCGCGGGGAAGACGCTCGGACACGAGGGACGATCAGCGAATCGTGATCGCTTTGATGGAGATTTTCGTAATGCGCGTTTTCGACGTGCGGATAACGCCCGGGGTGGCGATGCCGTCGATGCGCGTGACGATGGCGAGACCGGTCGCGCGAGCGTCGATGCCGCGGCCGATGCAATCCGTAGAGAATTGGAAGTTCTTCGCCATGACCAAAGAATATACACGAATTGCGGCGTTTTCGTCGGAAGTACCGTCTTTCCGGCGAAATCGCCGCGAACTGCGCGTCAACCGTACCGACTCGGGCGATCCCGATCCCGAGATGAGTACTAAAGCGCCGCGAGCACCGCGTCGCCCATGTCCTTCGTGCCGACGGTCTTGCCGTCCTGCGTCGCGATATCGCCCGTGCGGTAGCCCTGTTCGAGCACCTTCTTGACCGCAATCTCGATGCGATCCGCCTGCTCCGTCTTGCCGAGCGAATAACGCAGCATCATCGCGGCGGAAAGAATGGTCGCGAGCGGATTGGCCACGCCCTTGCCCGCGATATCCGGCGCGGAACCGTGCGACGGCTCGTACAGACCCTTGTTGTTCTTGTCGAGCGACGCCGAGGGCAACATGCCGATGGAGCCGGTCAGCATCGCGGCTTCGTCCGAGAGAATGTCGCCGAACATGTTGCCGGTCACGACCACGTCGAACGCTTTCGGCGCCTTGACGAGCTGCATCGCCGCGTTGTCGACGTACATGTGCGACAGCTCGACATCCGCGTATTCCTTGGCGACGTCGATCATCGTGTCGCGCCACAGCTGCGACGTTTCCAGCACGTTGGCCTTGTCGACGCTCGTGAGCTTCTTCTGGCGCTTTTGCGCGGCCTGAAACGCGACGTGCGCGATACGGCGCACTTCGGGCTCCGAATAGCGCATGGTGTCGAAGCCCTCGCGCGCGCCTTCGAACGGGCCGTCCGGCGCTTGCCGCACGCCGCGCGGCTGGCCGAAATAGATGTCGCCGTTCAATTCGCGCACGATCAGAATGTCGAGCCCCGACACGATCTCCGCCTTCAGCGACGAAGCGGCCGTCAATTGCGGATAGCAGATCGCCGGGCGGAAGTTCGCGAAGAGTTGCAGATGCTTGCGCAGGCCGAGAATGGCCTGTTCCGGACGCAGCGCGCGTTCGAGCGAGTCGTATTTCCAGTCGCCGACCGCGCCGAACAGAATCGCGTCCGCCTCTTTCGCGAGCGCGAGCGTCTCATCGGGCAGCGGATGCCCCTTCGCCTCGTAACCCGCGCCGCCGACAGGCGCCTCTTCCAGCTCGAACTTCTCGCCGAGCGCGTTCAGCACCTTGACCGCTTCAGCCGTGATTTCCGGACCGATCCCGTCGCCGGGGAGCACTGCAATCTTCATGTCGCTTCCTTCTACGTGTGCGTGTTTCGTTTATCCGATGACGCGATTGTTCAGCCACGGCTGCTTCGCGAGCCGCTCCGCTTCGAACTGCCTGATCTTGTCCGCGTGGCGCAGCGTGAGACCGATGTCGTCGAATCCGTTCAGCAGGCAATACTTGCGAAAGCCGGGTACGTCGAACGCGTACTCGGTGCCGTCGCCCGTGCGAACGACTTGCGCTTCCAGATCGACCGTGAGCGTGAAGCCGACGAACGCGTACGTCTCGTTGAAGAGCTTGTCGACCTGTTGCTCCGAGAGCACGACCGGCAGCAAGCCGTTCTTGAAGCAGTTGTTATAGAAGATGTCCGCGAAGCTCGGCGCGATGATCGCGCGAAAGCCGTACTGCTCCAGCGCCCACGGCGCATGCTCGCGCGAGCTGCCGCAGCCGAAGTTCTTGCGCGTGAGCAGAATCGACGCGCCCTGATAACGCGTCTGGTTCAGCACGAAGTCCGGATTCAGCGGACGGTTGCTGTTGTCCTGACCGGGCTGGCCGACATCGAGATAACGCCATTCGTCGAACGCGTTCGGGCCGAAGCCCGTGCGCTTGATCGACTTCAGGAACTGCTTCGGGATGATCGCGTCGGTATCGACGTTCTCGCGGTCCAGCGGCGCGACGAGGCCGCTATGCACGGTGAATTTTTCCATGATCTGTCTCTGTGTCCCGTTGGATTACGCGAGCTTTCGCACGTCGACGAAATGACCTTCGATGGCCGCCGCCGCCGCCATCGCGGGGCTGACGAGGTGCGTGCGGCCGCCCGCGCCCTGACGCCCTTCAAAATTGCGGTTCGACGTCGATGCGCAGCGTTCGCCCGGCTCCAGACGGTCCGCGTTCATCGCGAGGCACATGGAGCAGCCCGGCTCGCGCCATTCGAAACCAGCGTTGGTGAAGATCTTGTCGAGCCCTTCGCGCTCGGCCTGCGCCTTCACGAGACCCGAACCCGGCACGACCATCGCCTTGCGGATATTCGACGCCACCCGCTTGCCGAGCGACTTCACCACGTACGCGGCGGCGCGCAGGTCTTCGATGCGCGCGTTCGTGCACGAGCCGATGAAAATCTTGTCCGGCTTGATCGATTCGATGGGCGTGTTTGGCTGAAGCGCCATGTAATGCAGCGCGCGCTCCATCGCATCGCGCTTCACGGGGTCTTTTTCGCGCTCGGGATCCGGCACGCGGCCGTCGATGGACGTCACCATTTCCGGCGACGTGCCCCACGTCACCTGCGGCACGATGTCCGCCGCCTTGATTTCGACGACGCGATCGAAGTGCGCGTCCGGGTCCGACTTCAACTGACGCCAGTACTCGACCGCCTGGTTCCACTCGACGCCCTGCGGCGAGTACGGGCGATCCTTCAGATAGTTGATGGTGGTGTCGTCGACGGCGACCATGCCCGCGCGCGCGCCCGCTTCGATCGCCATGTTGCACACGGTCATGCGGCCTTCCATGGTGAGCGCGCGAATGGTGGACCCGCCGAACTCGATCGCGTAGCCGGTGCCGCCCGCCGTGCCGATCTTGCCGATGATCGCAAGCGCGATGTCCTTGCCCGTGCAACCGCGTGGCAGCGGACCTTCCACCTTGACGAGCATGTTCTTGCTCTTCTTTTGCAAGAGCGTTTGCGTGGCGAGCACGTGCTCGACCTCCGACGTGCCGATGCCGTGCGCGAGCGCGCCGAACGCGCCGTGCGTGGACGTGTGCGAATCGCCGCAGACGATGGTCATGCCCGGCAGCGTCGCGCCTTGCTCCGGCCCGATGATATGCACGATGCCCTGGCGCACGTCGTTCATCTTGAATTGCGTGATGCCGAATTCGTCGCAATTGGCGTCGAGCGTGTCGACTTGCAGCTTCGACACCGGATCGGCGATGCCGTGCGAGCGGTCGGTCGTCGGCACGTTATGGTCGGACACGGCCAGATTCGCGCTGATGCGCCAGACGGGACGCTGATGCAGCTTCAGACCTTCGAAGGCTTGCGGGCTCGTCACTTCATGCAGCAGATGACGGTCGATGTAGAGGATCGAGGTGCCGTCCTCTTCGGTGTGGATGACGTGCGAGTTCCACAACTTGTCGTAGAGAGTCTGGGACATGGTGAACGCTTCTCAGATGACTGCGGGGTGGTGCTGCTTCGCTTCGTCGGCAGCTTGTTCGACGATTATGCCACCTCCGCAGCCGCGCGGGGTACTACCCAGACACAAAAAACCTTGTGAAAACATAGGCTTAGGGTAGTGGCGCCAGTACCCGGATGCGCACTACCAGCCTGACCGTCTTGGCGCCTTCAATGCTGAAGCATCGCATTGACACCGAGTTCTTCGGCGACTTTGTGCAAGCGTTTATCACGCGTCCAGATCTTTACGCCAGACCGCAAATGAGCCGACGCCAAAAGCGACGTATCGACATACCCGATTCCGCGATTGAAGAGCCGTTGCCGCTCGATCAGGAAGGACACTTCTTCCGGTGTCGCCACAGGCGCAAGCGGCAGATCGTTCAGCGCGCCCAGCACACCAGTCCGATCGCGGAGACTGCCGAGCGAGATTTCCGCAATGACGAATGGGTGAGCCAGTACGCGGTCCTCGCCGAGCAGATTTACCAGCAAAGGTTCCGATGCGTTGATGTGGTCGATCCACACCGAGGTATCGACAAGAATCATTCGCTTTCCTGGCGACGACGGGAAGCGCCTTCGATGCCCGGCTGACTGCCGCCGAGATTCGCGAGTCGACGAGCTGCTTCGCGTTGCACAAGCGCCTTCAGTGCCTCGCGAACGAGCGCCGATTTTTCCGTCAGGCCGGTATAGGCTTGGGCTTTCTCCAGCAAATCGTCATCGAGCGCAATAGTCGTACGCATATCATGATTCCTCTTTGGTTGACGCATTAATTTTAGCATCAAACGATGCCTGATTTGATGCCTCACATGCGCTCTCCCCAAATGCAAAAAGCCCCGGCAGTCACCCGCCGGGGCCTTCGAAGCGACCTGCAACCGTGAATCGACTTACCGCTGATCGAGCGGCTTTGCCTCACGCGGCGTCTGGCCGATAAACAACTGACGCGGACGGCCAATCTTCTGCTCGGGATCGGCAATCATCTCGTTCCACTGCGCGATCCAGCCGACGGTACGCGCCATCGCGAAGATGCAGGTGAACATGGACGTCGGAATGCCCAGCGCGCGCTGCACGATGCCCGAGTAGAAATCGACGTTCGGATACAGCTTGCGCGACACGAAGTATTCGTCTTCCAACGCGATCTTTTCCAGTTCCATCGCGAGCTTGAAGAGCGGGTCGTCGTGCAGGCCGAGTTCGTTCAGCACTTCGTGGCACGTCTCGCGCATGAGCTTGGCGCGCGGATCGTAGTTCTTATACACGCGGTGGCCGAAGCCCATCAGCTTCACGCCCGAATTCTTGTCCTTCACCTGCTTGATGAACTCGGGAATGTTGTCGACCGAGCCGATCTCTTCCAGCATGTTCAGCGCGGCTTCGTTCGCGCCGCCGTGCGCCGGGCCCCACAAACACGCGATACCCGCCGCGATACACGCAAACGGATTCGCGCCCGACGAGCCCGCGAGCCGCACCGTGGACGTCGACGCGTTCTGCTCGTGGTCCGCGTGCAGGATCAGGATGCGGTCGAGCGCGCGCACCAGCACGTCGTTGACCTTGTACTCTTCGCACGGGTTCGAGAACATCATGTGCATGAAGTTCGCGCTGTACGAAAGCTCGTTGCGCGGATACACGAACGGCTGGCCGATGCTGAACTTGTACGCCATCGCGACGAGCGTCGGCAGCTTCGCGATCATGCGGATCGCGGAGACTTCGCGGTGACGCGGGTCGTTGATGTTGAGCGAATCGTGATAGAACGCCGACAACGCGCCGACCGCCGCCGTCAGCACGGCCATCGGATGCGCGTCGCGACGGAATCCGCGGAAGAAGAAGTGCATCTGCTCGTGCACCATCGTGTGACGCGTGACGGTGTCCACGAATTCCTTGTTTTGCGCGGCGTTCGGCAGTTCGCCCTTCAGCAGCAAGTAGCAGGTTTCGAGGAAGTCGGCGTTCACGGCCAGCTGTTCGATCGGGTAGCCGCGATACAGCAGCTCGCCCTTGTCACCGTCGATATACGTGATAGCGGAATTACACGCCGCCGTCGACATGAAGCCCGGGTCATACGTGAACTTGCCGGTCTGACCGTACAGCTTGCGGATGTCGATCACGTCCGGGCCCATCGTGCCCTTGTAGATCGGCATTTCGACGCTCGGCGAGTTGTCGCTGAACGATAGCGTGGCTTTAACATCTGACGGGGTCATAGCAGATCCTCAATCGAAGTATGGATACAGGTTTTCGATAATTTGCACGACGGAAGCTGCGCGGCACGCTTAAGTAGCGCCGCGGGTGCTTTGGCTAGTTCGTCGCGTGGGTTCCGGCCCGGTTCGTACGCGTATTGTGCAAAACTCCCCGGATCTTTGCCGAAATCACGCCGAGCGCAGCCACTGCAGCAGGCGCAGCACGTCCGGCGTGGCGAGATCGCCTTCCGGTTCGGT
Source organism: Burkholderia sp. 8Y (assembly GCF_902506145.1). Lineage (GTDB taxonomy): Bacteria > Pseudomonadota > Gammaproteobacteria > Burkholderiales > Burkholderiaceae > Caballeronia. The sequence goes on from NZ_LR733520.1 coordinate 1,004,210, forward strand.
GCGCGCGAGCAGCAGGTCCATCAGTTCGTTGTCGCTCAGCTCCAGCAGGCGGGTCAAAGCGGCCACGTCGGCGTCGCTGAGGTCATGCTCATATCGGCTGAAAAAACGCTCGAAGATCAGATCGTTTTCCAGCAAGCCGCGCCGCGCGCGCCAGCGAAGACGCGCACGGCGAAGAGGGTCGGACTGATGCGAGTCGTCTTGCTTGTCGACCATGTCATCGTCCCTTGTCAAACCGCCCGCCGCACCAGCATTTCCCTGATCTTGCCGATGGCCTTGGTCGGGTTGAGACCCTTCGGGCACACATCGACGCAGTTCATGATCGTGTGGCAGCGGAACAGGCGATACGGGTCTTCCAGGTTGTCGAGACGCTCGCCGGTCGCCTGATCGCGGCTATCGGCGATAACGCGGGCATTCGTTCGAGGGCGCGGCGGGTTGTGCGGCGGTCTGCGCGGGTGCTGATGCAGCGGTCTGAGCGGGCGCCGAAGCAGCGTTCTGCGTGGGCTCGGGCGCGGGCGCGGCGATTGGCGACGGCGCTTGCGTCACCGGCATCGGCGCGGGCTTCGGCTCGATTTTGGGTTTGACCTTCGGCTGCGGCTGCGGCTGCGGCTTAGGCTTCGACACGGGCTGCGGCGTCGGCGGCGATTGAACCGCGACCGGCTGCGGCGCGGGCTGCGGCGTCTCGCTGATCAACTGGGCGGTGATCGCCCTGGCTTCGACGGGACGCGGCGGCGGTTCGTGGCGCATCGTCAGCGCGACGCCGAGCAGCCCCGCATGAATCGCGATTACAACCGCGCACGCGGCCGCCACGCGGGGATTCACGCTCGATGACGGCGTGGGCGGAAAAGCGGCGGGAGACGTGGTCGGGGACTGCATTCTTGGACGTTATTTGAGAATCTGCTTGCCTGACGGCCCGTTTCGCTGACATCCCGAGCATGGGCTGAGCCGGGAAGGCGGCGGGCGAAGTCATTTACGAAGAAATCAAGAGCGCAATGAACAGGGGAGCCGCGCCATCTCATTCCCCTTGCGACAACGTTCGATGGCTGACAGACGGTACTCCAGTTGGCTACCGGCGCGGCGCGGCCCAATGGCGCGGATGCGTCAGGCCGCTTGCCGCTCGTAGAACGTGACCGGCGCCGCCTGCACGCCGCAATGCGAGGCGCAGACGCCGCTTTGCGCCATGACATCGCGCACCGTTTCTTGGCATTTCCCGCAGCACATGGCGACGCCGAGTTCGAACTGCAGTTCGTCGAAAGTATCGACGCCGTCCGCGATGGCGGCGCGAATCTTCCGGTCGGACACTGACTTGCAGACACAGACGATCATGATTTCTCGCGATAGCTTCCGTTAATGCGAATTATTATCATTCGCGGAAGCGCGCTTGGCAAGTGGAGGTCGGTGTTTTTTGTAACTGGATGCGGCAGTTAGCCGGTTCGTTCTTCCGAGCCTTGCTGGGCGGGGCAATGCGGCGTTTCGGGACCGCAGGCAATGGAAGAACCCCTGGCGCGCTGTGGTTTTTGGACGAGCGAGTTACGCCGACGCGATGTCGACGTGCCGCACCTTCGCGTCGATTTGCAGCAGCGAGGCCGCGAGCTGCCGCTGGGATTCGCCGTCGGCGGTCGAATAGAAGCGCGGAGCCGTTTCCAATGACGGATCAGCGTTGCGCAGCCCGCTGGCGTCGAGCAGACGTTCAAGCTGCCGCGCCACGGCAACGCTCGTATCGACGATATGGAGGCGCTCGCCGGCGATTTCGCGGATCGCGCGGTCGAGAAACGGGTAGTGCGTGCAGCCGAGCACGAGCGTGTCGGCGCCCGCGTCGAGCATGGGCTTCACATAGCTTTCGAGCAGCGCCATGAGTTCGGGCGACGACGTGTCGCACCGTTCGACCGCCTGCACCAGTCCGTGCCCCGGCTGGCAGATGAAGCGGCAATTGCCGGCATAGCGGTCCAACAGGGACTGGAAGCGCGCGCTGCGCAGCGTCACCTGCGTGGCGAGCACGCCGACCACGCCGGTTTTCGACACCGCCGCCGCCGGCTTCACGCCCGGCTCGACGCCGACGAGCGGGATCGAGAGCCGCTCGCGCACGTGCGCGATGGATTGCGCCGTCGCCGTGTTGCACGCGACGACGAGCGCCTTCGCGCCTTGCCCGACGAGCCATTCGCCGATGGCGGTCGTGCGCCCGGTGATGAACGCGTCGTCGCGCTCGCCGTAGGGCGCGTGCAGCGAGTCGGCCACGTAGATCAGCCGCTCGTGCGGCAGCACGGCGCGCACCGCGCGCAGCACGGACAGACCGCCCAGACCGGAATCGAAGATGCCGACCGGGGCGCTGGCGCGAGCCGGCGCGCGCACGGGCGAGGCAATAGGGGATGCGACGACAGCGGACATCGGTTACTGGCGGCTTATTGCTCGCCCATCATGCTTTGCTGATAGTTCTGGATGCCGACCTTCTCGATCAGGTCCAGCTGCGTTTCCAGCCAGTCGATGTGCTCTTCCGTGTCGTTCAGGATCTTGTCGAAGATATCGCGCGAAACGTAGTCGCGCACCGACTCGCAATACGCGATGGCTTCCTTGCACGTGGACTGCGAAATCTGCTCCAGCTTCAGATCGCACTCCATGATTTCCTTGGTTTCTTCGCCGATCAGCAGCTTGTGCAGGTCTTGCAGGTTTGGCAGGCCGTCGAGCATGAACACGCGCTGGATGAGCCAGTCGGCATGCTTCATCTCGCCGATGGACTCGTCGTATTCGTGCTTGTTCAGTTGCTCGAGGCCCCAATGCTTGTACATCCGGGCGTGCAGGAAGTATTGATTGATCGCAGTCAGCTCGTTCTTCAACTGCGTGTTCAGATATTCGATGACTTTCGCGTCGCCTTGCATGAGTGTCCTTGTTCCGGGCGTGTGAGCATGGGGGAAAGATAAACCTTGGGCATCGGCCTGCCAAGGTTGAGAGGAAATTTTTGTTCCGCCCGAAAGCGAGCGTGAAACGCTTTCTCCGAGCGCGGCGTTGCAAAGAAAAAGCCGGGCGCGGCCCGGCTTTCCGACCGCACGGCGCCGATCACGGGCCGAGCACGCGCCGATCACGCGCCATGCGGTCCGCGTCCGATGCCTACGCCGTGGCGACCGGAATCTTGCCGATCTTCGCCTGCCATTCAGCGGGGCCGGTCTTGTGAACCGACGTGCCGTTCGAATCGACGGCGACCGTCACCGGCATGTCCTTCACGTCGAACTCGTAGATCGCTTCCATGCCGAGGTCTTCGAACGCGAGCACCTTCGCCCCGCGGATCGCCTTCGACACGAGATACGCCGCGCCGCCCACGGCCATCAGGTACGCGGCCTTGTGCTTCTTGATCGCCTCGATGGCGACCGGGCCGCGCTCCGCTTTGCCGATCATCGAGATGAGGCCGGTCTGCGCGAGCATCGTCTCGGTGAACTTGTCCATGCGCGTGGCCGTGGTCGGGCCTGCGGGGCCGACGGCTTCGTCGCGCACCGGATCGACCGGGCCGACGTAGAAGATCACGCGGTTCGTGAAATCGACCGGCAGCTTTTCGCCCTTGGCGAGCATGTCGGCGATGCGCTTGTGCGCCGCGTCGCGCCCCGTCAGCATCTTGCCCGACAGCAGCAGCGTCTGGCCCGGCTTCCACGACGCGACTTCTTCCGGCGTCAGCGTGTTCAGGTCGACGCGCTTGCTCGTCTCCGTGTTCGGCTGCCACGTGACCTTCGGCCATGCGTCGAGCGGCGGCGCGTCGAGCTTGGCTGCCCCGGAGCCGTCGAGCGTGAAGTGCGCGTGGCGCGTCGCGGCGCAGTTCGGGATGATCGCGATGGGCTTGCTCGCCGCGTGCGTCGGTGCGGCCATGATCTTGACGTCGAGCACGGTGGACAAGCCGCCGAGACCCTGCGCGCCGATGCCGAGCGCGTTCACTTTCTCGTGCAGTTCCACGCGCAGTTCCTCGATCCAGTCCTGCGGCCCGCGCGCGATGATGTCCTGAATGTCGATGGGGTCCATCAGCGATTCCTTCGCCATCACCATCGCCTTTTCAGCCGTGCCGCCGATGCCGATTCCGAGCATGCCGGGCGGACACCAGCCCGCGCCCATCGTCGGCACGGTCTTGAGAATCCAGTCGACGATCGAATCCGACGGATTCAGCATCGCGAACTTGGATTTGTTCTCGGAGCCGCCGCCCTTCGCCGCGACCTGCACGTCGACCTTGTCGCCCGGCACGATCTCGTAATGGATCACGGCCGGCGTGTTGTCCTTCGTGTTCTTGCGCGCGCCTTCGGGCGGGCTCACGATCGACGCGCGCAGCACGTTGTCCGGGTTCAGATACCCGCGGCGCACGCCCTCGTTGATCATGTCGGTGACGCTCATCGTCGCACCGTCCCATCGCACGTCCATGCCCACCTTCACGAACACCGTGACGATGCCCGTGTCCTGACAGATCGGCCGCTTGCCTTCGGCGCACATGCGGCTGTTGGTCAGGATCTGCGCGATCGCATCCTTCGCGGCGGGGCTTTCTTCCAGCTCGTACGCGCGGCCGAGCGCCTGAATATAGTCGAGCGGATGGTAGTAGCTGATGTACTGCAGAGAATCGGCGATGCTCTGAATCAGGTCTTCTTGCTTGATGACGGTCATGGCTTGGGCTCTGGGGGACGAAAGACTGCCTGCGTTCTCTTTGACGCTCTAGTGGAGTGCGCTTCTGGGTATGGCGTTTCGGGGCAAGACGTTCTGCGCGACGCTCAGACCGAAATACGGCGGCACCGGCAACCAGCGGCTCATGAAGATGAATCTCGACAGCGCCTTCATCGTGCCGGATTGCGCGGGCGAATCGGGGAAGTGCTTGGGAGCGGACATGGGCAGCGTGTCGGTCGAACGGTCGGCTATGAATCGGGTCTTGTGAGCGTGCAACGGGCTGTTACGGGCTGCTGGCTGTTCCCGGCGCTTGACGGGCGCTTGATAGGCGCGGACACCGTGCTCGTGCGGGAAAGCCCGGTATTGTAGCGCGTCGCGGGGTGCCGCTGCCCGAACGCAGCGACGGCCAATGCGCGCGGCTACACGCCGCTTTCGCGACTCTCGCGTGCGTCGTGCTTCTCGCGCTTGTCGCGGCTCGCGGGCGTCCGGCGCTTCAGGCTCGCCAGAACGATGCCGGCCATCACGCACGCGAGCGCCACGCCATGCGCGATCGTCGGCCGTTCTCCGAGGAACGCGATGCCGTAGAGCGCCGCCGCGATCGGCAGGACGGCGGAGAAGACGCCCGCCAGGCTGCCGGCCACGTGGCGGATGCCCTTCATCCAGAGCCAGAACGAGAACACGCTCGCCGAAAGCGCATACCAGCCGACGAGTGCCCACGTCACCCAGCCGACGCCGCGCCAGTCGAACGCCAGTGCGGACGGCAGCCCGAGCGGCAGCATCAGAAGAAAGCCCAGGCCGTGCGTGTACGCGCAGATGTCGATGGCGGGCAGCGTCTGCGTGAGCCGCCGCGACAGGATCACGTAGAGCGATTCGCAGCACACCGCGCCGACCACCATCAGATTGCCCGAGAGCGACGCGCCGCCACGATCCGCGCCGCCGCCGCTTTGCGCGACGTTGATGACGACGACGCCGGCCACCGCCAGCGCGATCGAAACGAACGCCCGTCCGCCCGGCTTTTCTTTGAGGAAGACCCACGCGAAGAGCGCGACGACGGCGGGCATGGTGCTCGTGATGACGCCGGCCGCGACCGCGCTCGTGCGCGCGACGCCGTTGAGCATCAGGAGCGTGAAGCCGAAGGTGCCGAAGAGCGCCTGCAGGAAGAGGTTGATCCACTCGGCGCGCGCCACGCGCTTCATCTTCGACGGACGCAAGAGCGGCCAGAGCACCGCGAGCGCGATGACGAAGCGCAGCAGCGCGAAGAGCGGTACCGGCACCGACGCGACGATCGACTTGCCAATGCCGACGTTGCTTCCGACGAGCAGCATCGACGCGATGAGATAGAGGGCGTAGCGATTCAAGCTGTGATTTCGTCGGCGGACGCACGACAAGCGCGCGGCGAGTTCAGTTAGGATTGTGGGGACGCATTGTAGAAGCCGTGCCGACTCCGTGTATACCCCGTGCCGCAGCACGCGGCCGCGTAAGAAGCGGGTAAGTTGAGCGGCATATCTTGATATTCATGCGGGCTGCAATGGGTCGGCGAGCGCGGTCTTCCAACGAAGCGCGCTGGCAAGTATGAAGGACCGGAGTTCCGCCGCGTAGCGGGTCCGGTGAAAGGAGACAGGGTTCGGCGAAAAACGCTTCGCGCGTTGCGCTTTCGAACCTCAATAACATGCGGCGTGCCCGCCTCGAGCGTCAAGCGCGCCGCCGGCTTTTGGAATCACCATCGGAGGGGTTGTCGATGTCTGCGATCGAATCGGTTCTTCATGAAAAGCGTGTGTTTGCGCCGTCAGCCAGGGCTTCGTCCGGCGCGGCGATTTCGGGCATGGACGCGTACAAGGCGCTCGCCGCCGAAGCCGAACGTGACTACGAAGGCTTCTGGGCGCGGCTCGCACGCGAGACGCTCTCGTGGCACAAGCCGTTTTCCAGCGTGCTCGATGAAACCAACGCGCCGTTCTATACGTGGTTCGCGGACGGCGAGCTGAACGCGTCGTACAACTGCCTCGACCGGCACGTGGAAGCGGGGCGCGGCAACGAGAACGCGATCATCTTCGAAGCCGACGACGGCACCGTGACGAACGTCACGTATCAGGACCTGCTCGAGCGCGTGTGCCGCCTCGCCAACGCGCTCAAGAAGCGCGGCGTGAAGAAGGGCGATCGCGTCGTGATCTATCTGCCGATGTCCGTCGAAGGCGTCGTGGCCATGCAGGCTTGCGCGCGCATCGGCGCGACGCATTCGGTCGTGTTCGGCGGCTTCTCGTCGAAGTCGCTCAACGAGCGGCTCGTCGATGTCGGCGCGGTCGCGCTCATCACAGCCGACGAGCAGATGCGCGGTGGCAAGGCGCTGCCGTTGAAGAGCATCGCAGACGAAGCCCTCGCGGCGGGCGGCTGCGACGCGGTGAAGGATGTCATCGTGTATCGCCGCACGGGCGGCAACATCGCGTGGAACGAAGGGCGCGACGTGTGGCTGCACGAGATCGTCGAGAACGAAGCGACGCAATGCGAGCCCGAATGGGTGAGCGCGGAGCACCCGCTTTTCATCCTGTACACGTCGGGTTCCACCGGCAAGCCCAAGGGCGTGCAGCACAGCACGGGGGGCTTCCTGCTGTGGGCGGCGCAGACGATGAAGTGGACCTTCGACATGAAGGCGGGCGACGTCTTCTGGTGCACCGCCGACATCGGCTGGGTCACGGGGCACAGCTATATCGCCTATGGGCCGCTCGCGATCGGCGCGACGCAGGTCATGTTCGAAGGCGTGCCGACGTATCCGAACGCGGGCCGCTTCTGGGACATGATCCAGCGCCACAAGGTCACGATCTTCTACACCGCGCCGACGGCCATCCGCTCGCTCATCAAGGTGTCGGAGGCGGACGCGAAGGTGCATCCGAAGAGCTACGACCTGTCGACGCTGCGCATTCTCGGCACGGTTGGCGAGCCGATCAATCCGGAAGCGTGGATGTGGTATCACGAGAATGTCGGCGGCGGGCAGTGCCCGATCGTCGATACGTGGTGGCAGACGGAAACGGGCGGCCACATGATCACGCCGCTGCCGGGCGCCACGCCGCTCGTGCCGGGCTCGTGCACGCTGCCGCTGCCGGGCATCATGGCGGCGATCGTCGATGAAACCGGCCAGGACGTGCCGAACGGGCAGGGCGGCATTCTGGTCGTGAAGCGGCCGTGGCCGTCGATGCTGCGCAACGTCTGGGGCGATCCGAACCGCTACAAGACGAGCTACTTCCCGGAAGAACTCGGCGGCAAGCTGTATCTCGCCGGCGACGGCGCGGTCCGCGACAAGGAGACCGGCTACTTCACGATCATGGGCCGCATCGACGACGTGCTCAACGTGTCCGGCCATCGTCTGGGCACGATGGAGATCGAGTCGGCGCTGGTCGCCAATCCGATGGTCGCGGAAGCGGCCGTGGTCGGACGCCCCGACGACACGACGGGCGAAGCCGTGGTCGCGTTCGTCGTGCTGAAGCGCGCGCGTCCGGAGGGCGACGAAGCGAAGCAGGTGGCCAACGATCTGCGCGCGTGGGTCGGCAAGGAGATCGGGCCGATTGCGAAGCCGAAGGACATCCGCTTCGGCGAGAACCTGCCGAAGACGCGCTCGGGCAAGATCATGCGCCGTCTCTTGCGCTCGCTCGCGAAGGGCGAGGAGATCACGCAGGACGTGTCCACGCTCGAGAATCCCGCGATTCTCGATCAACTGGGCGAGGCGCGCTGAGCCTGCCGCACGCGACCGCCGCCAGATAGGCGGCGGTCGATCCCCGGCGGTCGATCCCGATTGCCGATGCCACGCGGTTTTGGTACATAACCGCATGGTCACGCCGCCCGCCGATCCGCTCACTTCCACGCTTGCCTCGCCGCCGCGCGTGTCGGCGGCAGCCGCGCGCGCGCATCGCGCGTACTGGCGCTTCAATGTCGCGCTGATCGCGGTGCTGCTTGCCGTCGGATTCGTGGTCTCGTTCTGCGTGCCGCTTTTCGCGCAACGGCTGCAGCACGCGCGCATCGTTGGCTTTCCGCTGCCGTTCTTCTTCGGCGCGCAGGGCGCGATCCTCGTCTACGTGACGCTGATCGCCGTCTATATCGTGTTGATGCAGCTTGCCGATGCGCGCCTGCTGCGCGCCGTCGGCGAGGCGAGCGCGGCCGATGGCCCGCCCGACGACGCGCCGCGATGAAGCTCACCAACCGGCTGATCGTCAGCTACGCGCTCTATACGCTCGGGTTCCTGCTGTTCATCTTCGTGATGGAGCGCATCGAGCGCACGGCCGGCGCGGGCATGTGGGTCGGCTATGTCTTCCTGTTCGTGCCGATCGCGGTGTATGCGGTCATCGGTCTGCTGTCGCGCACGTCGGATCTCGTCGAATACTACGTCGCCGGGCGGCGCGTGCCGTCCGCGTTCAACGGCATGGCGACGGCGGCGGACTGGCTGTCGGCGGCGTCCTTCATCGGACTCGCGGGCTCCATTTACGCGAGCGGCTACGACGGCCTGGCCTACATGATGGGCTGGACCGGCGGCTATTGTCTCGTCGCGTTCCTGCTTGCGCCGTACGTGCGCAAGCTCGCGCGCTACACCATTCCCGACTTTCTCGGCACGCGCTTCTCCAGCAACCTCGTGCGCGGACTCGCGGCCATCGCGGCAATTCTCTGTTCGTTCGTCTATCTCGTCGCGCAGATCCAGGGCATCGGGCTGATCGCGTCGCGCTTCATCGGCATCGAGTTTTCGATCGGCATCTTCTGCGGGCTGGCGGGCATTCTCGTGTGCTCCTTCCTCGGCGGCATGCGCGCGGTGACGTGGACGCAGGTTGCGCAGTACATCATCCTGATCAGCGCGATGCTGATTCCGGTGTCGATGATCGCGCATCGCGAAGGGCTCGGCTGGTTCCCGCAGTTCGACTATGGCCGCGTGACGCAGCGTGTGGAGACGCTCGAACGCGCGCTCGCCGTCTCGCCCGAAGAAGCCCGCGCCCGCGCCGATCTTGCGCGGCAGGCGGCGCGCGCGCAGCAGCGTATCGATGCGCTGCCGCAGTCGTTCTTCGATGAGCACGCGCGTCTTGTCGCCGAGATCGCCGATCTGCGGCGGCACAACGGCCCGCTGCGCGAGATCAGCGAACGCGAACGCGAGCTCGCGTCGTTTCCGCGCGATCCCGCCGATGCGCAGGCCCAGTGGTCGCGCGAACGCGATGCCTTGAGCGAGCGCGTCGCCGCGCCCGTGCCGATGACCGACGCGTTCGCGCCCAAGCCCGGCGATAGCAACGCGCGCGCGCATCGGCTGAACTTTCTCTCGCTGATTCTTTGCTTGTCGATCGGCACGGCGAGCCTGCCGCACATTCTCACGCGCTATAACACGACGACCTCGGTGGCTTCGGCGCGGCGCTCGGTCGGCTGGACGCTCTTTTTCGTCGCGCTCTTCTATCTGACGGTGCCGGTGCTTGCGGTGCTGATCAAGCACGAGATCTTGACGGGGTTGGTCGGACATCGTTTCGCGGATTTGCCGCAATGGGTGACGCAGTGGCGGCGCATCGAGCCGTATCTGATCCGGATCGGCGATATCAACGGCGATGGCGTGGTGCGCTGGGCCGGCATCCAGATGCAGCCGGACATGGTGGTGCTTGCGGCGCCAGAGATCGCGGGCTTGCCGTACGTGATTTCCGGCTTGATCGCGGCGGGCGCGCTGGCCGCGGCGCTTTCGACGGCCGACGGCCTCTTGCTCACGATCGCCAACGCGCTGTCGCACGACGTGTACTACTGCATGGTGGATCGCCGCGCGACGAGCCAGCGCCGCGTCACCATTTCCAAAATAGTGCTGCTCGGCGTTGCGCTGCTCGCGTCCTACGTCGCGTCGCTCAATGCGGGCAACATCCTTTTTCTGGTGGGCGCGGCGTTCTCGCTGGCGGCGTCGAGCCTGTTCCCGGCGCTCGTGCTCGGCGTGTTCTGGAAGCGCACGACGCAGCGGGGCGTCGTCGCGGGGATGATCGCGGGCTTGCTCGTGTGCGTGTACTACATCGTGTCGACGTATCCGTTTTTCACGCATCTGACCGGATTCGACGGGCGGCGCTGGTTCGGCATCGAACCGATCAGCTCGGGCGTGTTCGGCGTGCCGGCGGGGTTCGCGGTGGCGATCGCGGTGAGCCTCTTCGATCGCAAGCCGGACGAGTACACGCGCGCGCTCGTCGATTACATTCGTCACCCGTAGGGACTAGGCGGGCGGCGGGAACTTGGTATAATCGCAGTCTTCCGGAGAGATGGATGAGCGGTTTAAGTCGCACGCCTGGAAAGCGTGTATAGGGTAAAACCTATCGGGGGTTCGAATCCCCCTCTCTCCGCCAGGAAAGCCCAATATGAAGCCTCGTGAGTTCAAGGACTTACGGGGCTTTGTCGTTTTTATTTCAAAGATCAGCCGTAGCGGGCGAGGCGGGCCAGTCTCGCCTGTTTCGATTACGCGCGCTGCGTTGGCAACGTACTGCGCGGGTCAAGCCAAAGCCCCTTTCCCACGCAACCACGGGCTGGACTGCAGGAGCATGACAAATCGTGCCTGCTCGGTAGCCGCCGCAGGGCAGCACAATCATTGATGCCGTGACACTAAGACAGGCACCACGGGTCAATCTTCCCTCCTTCGATGACGAAATGCTTGGTATCAGTGCCCGGCTCAAAGAAGCGCCAGTCTTCTTCATCTGGCACGCATCCCGAGATGATGTCTAAGCAGAAGTGGTTCGACATTGCAAGTTGTACGGCTCCGGAACCACTTGCGGATATGCTGCTCACAATCGTCGGCCCATTTGTCACCAACTGCGCGTTAAGCCAGTCCGCAGCTTGATGGGCATCATCGTCAGGTTGACTAAGCATGAATTGAGTCGCTACGATTGATTCTTCTTGCTTGAGCTGCCAAGGACACTGGACATGTAAAGCCCATGCACCGCCTTCTAACACGGTGCCTCGGCGCGATCTGAAGTGCTTTTGGGGGCCGAAATGCAAGGTAAGCATATCTGCCGCATGGCTGACTCCGCTCACATCAAGTCCAATAAGAACTGAGAGGCGCCGAATAATCTCTGCTTTCGTATCAGTCATTCAATCTCCAAACATGTCGAGCGCGCGCTCCATGATTTCGTGATACCCGAGCCCTTGCCTGCTGATTTCCATGTGAAGTTCCTGAGCTTGATCTTTATTGAGTCCCAACGCCTTCACTACTGCTTTGGACTGTTTGTTCTGTGCTTGATTATTGCCCGGCGTCCCTTCGCCGCCAGCCAAGAGATCAACGGCTCCCGCCAAGATCGTCAGGAACATAATCGAATGGCTGCGCGTCACTAAATAGCGATCCGTCGTTTCCTGAATCTCCGAAGCTCTCAAGCACAGAACTGCTTTCGGCGTCCGTGCTGCCTAGCGCAGCCCCGGCGAGCGCGCCGCCAACCGCGTCAATGACGCTCAACCACTCGAAACTACCGCCATCGCTGACGCGAGAAGTGAGATTCCCCACGTCGCTTGATTCGGGCTTGTCAAGCAGGTGAGTGCGGAGACTTGTCTCGCCGTTGGCCATTTTGAGCGCCGCGAACTCTCGCCAAGTGAGAACATCCCGCGATGCTCGCGCTCCGCCGTCCGTGGCCGGCCACTGTTGCGGCGCGTAAAGCTTGGAAACGCGCTGTCCACCGTGCCAGCTCCGCGCAATCACAGGGGTGATAGAGCCGTCTCGAACGGCGGCGCGCTGCACTCGTGTGACGCCTTCGCCGTTGAGCAAATCCCAGTTCGATGCACGCAAATGACGGCTGATGAACTCAACATAATGGCGAAACTCACTGCACGCGCGCGCACCCCGCGAGTCGATACGCATTCGAAACAGCCGGTCGAAGTCTTGGCGATCCTGCTCGATCAGTTCCTTTTGTTCCTTCCTCTTCCTTTGTCGCTCCTCAAACGTCAATTGCCAAGTGCGGTCAACTTGTTGAACTTCCCGCGCGGGCATCAGCGCGCTATGCCATCCTCCCGCCAACGGAACATACAGCGCATTATAGGAGTCTCCCATTCGGGAAATGCCATGCCACCTCCTCTTATTGAATAGGACTGCTGATCTTAGAGCGCGGCGAGACATTGTTAGCGGAGGCGCATCGATTTGTTACGAAAGAAGAGCGGGTTAGTGCGCTCGTGACCATTGCATGAGCGTGTACATCGCGATGGCGAACCGATCAGCGGTCTGCGTTACCTAACGCACATGCAAACATTCATCCAAATCCGCCCCGTTTTGTCTCAATCGGTCAACTTAGGAGCCACCTCACGTTAAAGTCCGACATTCATCGCCGCCTTCGGTCCCTCACCGACAAGCGGCCAGCACCTCCAGTAGCCCAACTCGCAAAAGGACACAAACATGAGCATCTTCGGTGACATCGTGGGCAAGATCTTCCACAAAGCTAAACCCGCCGACCCGGCTCCCGTCGCCCAGCCTGACCCGGCGCCGGCCGCTGCCGTCGACGTGGCGGCTGCCGCGCCCGCGCCGCTGTCCGACATTGACGTGGCCGCCGTGATGGATCAGCTCGCGAGCGAAAGCAGCCAGCAGCTGAACTGGCGCGTCTCCATCGTCGACATGATGAAGCTGCTCGCCGTGGACAGCAGTCTCGAGCACCGCAAGCAGCTCGCCACTGAACTCAAGTACAGCGGCGATATGAACGACTCGGCGTCGATGAACATCTGGCTGCACAAGCAACTGATGCAGGCGCTCGCCGCAAACGGCGGCAAGTTGCCCGCCGACCTCGTCGACTAAGCGCGCAAGAAAGAAAGAGCCCGCGACCAGCAGTTCATCGCTGGTCGCGGGCATTTTCTTTTGCACGTATCGAGGGCGCAATGCATCGTGCACATGTGCGACCGCACGCGAGAATCCTCAGTGCGCGAGGCTTGGTTTCTCGCTGCGGCGCGCTTCGAAACGCTTCATAGACGGTTCCGCTTGGGTCGAGGACGCGCGAACTCGGCAATCGGATCGTCGGCGAACGCGGCGATCGGGTCGGCATCGAACGGCGAAGCGGTCAACGACGATTTCCCACGGCTCGGCTGCGAACCCGCTCGCGTGACCGCCGCGTCCGCCGTCGCGCTTGCCTTCTCGCTCGCGCGCGGCGCCGCCTGCGCGCGCGCGACGTTGGCGCTTCCCAGCCACTCTTCGGTGTACTTCGCAACGGCAGGCGTGGTCAGGGTCGAGAGCGTGAGCAGAAGCACAAATGCAAAACAGGCGTTTCGTACGACCATCATTTCTTTTTGTCGTTATGGATTTAAAACGCGGGACCGCAATGGCGACGCCGCGTGCGTTTTCCGCGCGTCGCCATTGCGGCGTGAGTATCCCCGATGGGAAATGCGCGTTCGACGCGGCAAACCGTCGCTCAGTGCGCGATAACCATCTGTTCCGGCTGGTGATGTTCGGCGTCGAAGTGCAGCGCGGAATTGGCTGCCTGTTCCTGCACGAGGAACTCGCGTGCGGCCTGCATGCCGCGATCGTACGACGCCCGCGCGGTGTGCTCTTCCAGCGCCGCGATCAGCGGCATCTGTTCTTCGGCGACCGAGTGCAACAGGCTCAAAATGTCCCGACGCATGGATTCGGGATACGAGCAGAAGTGTTCGAAGCCGCCGGGCGCCGCCACGATATTGACGAGCGACGTCAGCAGGCGCGCGCGGTTCACGCAATGCTCCTTGATGTGCAGCGAATGCGACATCGTGGCGCGACCGTTCGCGTCGACGGAAATGTGCAGGTCTTTCATGTTATGAGCCTCGTGTGAATAGGAAAATGCGGGAGAACGCGGCATTTAATCGGTTCGCCGGCCAAAATACAGCCGGACTATTCCTATTCGTGCAGTCGGCAACGATCCTTTACGTTTCCCGTCGATGCGTCAAAGAACCGGTTTGAGACAGGCGCGAGCAGCGACGCCGGCCTGTCATCCGGCGTCGCGTCGCAGCCTTGCCAGGCGCGAAGCGCGTTACTGCTTCATCGTTCCAGTCGACTTCGAACCGTGCGCCGGCGGTTGCGACGTATCGGGCGACATGCCTTGTTCGCGCTTTTGCATGAGCGTCCCGCTGCCGGAAGTTCCTGAAGGCGTGCCGCCTTGCGACGCATCGTTCGCGCCGCCCGGCGAGGCGCTTTGTCCTTGCTGCTGCGTCTGCGGGCGCTGGTTCAACTGGTCGCGCGTCATGTCCTGCGCGAAGGAGGCGGTGCTGGCAAGCGCGAGAATGGCGCCTGCGATCGCTGCGGTCGCTTTCATGGCTGTCTCCTGGTATCGGGCGCGAGTTGCGCCGCTGCTATCGATCTAGCATCGGCTGTGCCGCGCGCTCAAAGCGGACATGGCGCTTGTGTCTGAAAACGGTCTACGATAAATATTGGTGCCGCCGATTGGATGCCGGATGCCGATTCATTACAATTCGCGCTCCAAATGAACTTGAGCCGCCCGGATTCGATTCAATGGGCCCAATGCAACGGAGTGTTTCATGTCGATCACACTGAACGATTTATTGGCATGGAGCGAAAGCTTGCCCGATCGCAATAGCGACGAAGCCAAGGTACTCGCCGCGCTTATTGAAAAACGCGAAACCGAATTGCGTTCGCGCATCGCCGATCTGATCGCGGCCGTGAGTCAGCGGGAAAACTGGAAGCTGCATCGATGTGCGGCTACGGCGCGGCGCGTCGAACGAACTTCGACCGCGCATCTCGAAGCGGTTTTCGACTATTTTTGCGATCGCAATGAAGGGCGTTTGCATTTCGAAGCGCGCGAGATTCTCGCCGATTCGTCCATCGACGGCGAGGCAGGCCCCGACCGGCTGTGCGCGCCCGCGATGACGAACGGCGACGCGAATTATGCTATCACCCAAACTTCGCCAGTTGAGCCCATCGTCAACTTGTACGGGCGGATGAAGAATCTGGAGGCGCGGCTCGCCGATACGCCCGGCATCGCATGCGGGATTCAAGGTATCCGAATCATGCGGATGGTGGCGTTGATGTCGAAAGCACGTTCCGCGCAAGTCGCCAATCTCCGCATCAGTGGTATTCAGGCTATCTACCGGCATACGTAATTTTTTGTCGTGCATAAAACGAAAGACGACGTCACGCACGATTTGGCTAATAGATGTGCTTCGGACTTTGTTCTTTGCACGGCTGCGATTGCATCTGAAAATCGCTCGGCTATACTGGATTTCGTCAGCCGAAATTCGTTAGATTGTCATTAACCGCTCGTTCGCCATCCACAATAATCGGTGCCGGCATTGAGAAAACTGAACGCGATTAACGGACACTCGCGCTTTCGGGGACATCGAAACGTAGCGGTCAGTCAACCTTGGAGTCATCGTGAAAAGCCTGCTGAGCAGACGAGGCACATTGCTCGATAACGCGCCGTCGTTTCTTCTCCGCCAGAAGGCGAATGCTCCGGTTCGCTTCGCTGCCCAAAATCAGTCTGACGAACAGGAGTCGTCCGAGAATCCCGCAGCCGTCGCGACGGCTTCGCCCGCGACGCGTGTCACGCCGCTGCGTCCGATAGGCGCGTCGACGCCATCGGCCACGCACGCCTTGCAGGCGGCACAGATCGCGGAAGTCGAGTGGCTCATTCAGCAGTCCTCGCTCGCCGTTTTCCGGACTTTCCAAAGTTTCGCGTATAGTGCGAGCCTGCTTTTCTATCCGCGCGATCTCACTTACTATGCCGTGCTCTATCACGAGGACGCCGTATGGCGCGTGCTGAAAGCGGGCGATATCGACGCTGCGGAGCCCGCGTTCCGTCATTTTGTCGAGCAAGCCGGGCGGCTTGCGGAAGCGGAATTGCGGCGCGCGCACTTGCAGGCGCAAAACGAGCAGTTCGCACGGCTGATTGCCGAGTCGGAAGCGCAGGTGGAGCGATCACGCGTCGATCTGCAGCGCGGCAGCATGCAGGATCAGGAAGTCGCGCTCAGGCAGCAAGAGGTGCGCAAGGATCTCGCGCAACTGGAAGCCCGCCGCGTCGCGGCGCAGGCGCAACTGAACAAGCTGCAACGACAAATGCACCAGCTCACCGCGACCAGCAACGAAACCGTGCCACATCTGCCATCGGGGCGTTGAGGCAGAATCTCGGGCGCTCTCGCGCCGTCGGACGTTCAGCGATCGTCCGTCAATCGTGCCGTCGGTCGGTCTTGTCGGCGTACGGGACGTGAGTTTGCGAAATGTAGCTGCTGAGCCCGCGGCCGGCGCGGGCGCGTTGTTTCATTTGCTCGACGTGAGTGCGTCCGGACTCGCGATAGGTGTAGAGATACGTCCGCCCATCGGCGAAGCGTACGCGAATGCCGTCGCGCAGGATCTCGAATGCCGTCACGCCGGAATTACCCGCGACGTTCCGATATGGCTGCATAAGCGTTTCTCCGCACGTTCCTGCCGCAGGGGCGGGCGGCACGAATTCAAACAAAGCCGGTACTAAAGATTTCTCGATCCCGGCCGATATCGTTGTCATGTATCAGCGGCCGGGGCCAGAAGGGTGTCATGGATAAAGAACAACTGCCGTTTCTCGATTCGAATGATCCGCACTTCCAGCACGCGCGCGCGCTGAGTCTGTCCGTCGGCGCGATCCGCCGCGCGCAGGGCAAGTGCAGTCCCAACGACTTTCCGGTCGGATCGCTCGAATGGCATTTCGCCGTCGAAGAGTTCGCGACCGATGTCCTGCGCGTGCTGATGGGCGACGACGACGCGCAAGATGTCGATCTGCCGCTCGGCGAGCGCCCGCTCGACTGAGATCCGCTACGCGGGCGCGTCCGGCGCTTAAGTGCTACAGCTTCACGCCGCCGGATTCCGGGGCGTCGACGCCGCCGGGCGGAATCGCGCCGGTGCCGGTGACGTCGTTGCTCGTCGCGGCGCTGGACCAGTAGGGCTCGCGGCCGTAGTGCTGATGCACCGTCGTCGCCCAGACGCGATCGGCCATCGACGGCCACGCGTCCTTATCGAATCCCGGCGAATTGCGCACCTGATCGGCCGTCGCGGCGAGGCGAAAGCACCGGTTGTCCGTGTCGAGCGTGAGCGCGCTCCACGGCACGGCCAACAGCTTGTCGCCGATGCCGAGAAAACCGCCGCTCGACAGCACCGCGTACGCCACGCGTCCGCTGGTCACATCCAGCATGATTTCCTTGAGCGAGCCGACGTCATGTCCGTCGCTGCTCAACACCGAATTGCCGTCCAGCGTGCTTGCCGCCATGACGTCCGGGCCCGGGCCCGCGGCCGTCGCCGCACCCTTGCCGATAATCGTTGCGCCACCGGAAGATGACTCCATCGGTCGGTTCATGATCTGCTCCTTGATGGTGACAGGCGTCTGTCTGGCTGACGGTTTGATCGACTGCATGGCAGGCAGCGGACGAACGCCTGATTGACTGCGTCTGCTCTTGTCCGGGCTCTTCTGTGCGAGCAATTCGCGTACCCGTGACCGCGCCCGGTTCTGCTAAGCTGCCGGTTCGTTCATTCTCCACACGGCCCATGATCGAATTCGAGGAACTGCTCGCCGTCGCTTACAAGAAGGAGCGCATGCAGAGCCGCCGCCTCGTGAGGAGCGCGGCGTTTTCCGAGCATGCCGCGTTGGTGAAGACGCTGGAGAAAGCGGCGGGCGCGCAGTCCTTGCGCGAATTGGTGGATGCTCGGCGCGCCGCCCATGCGAGAGCCGCCCATGCGCTGCGCGTGCGCAAGCTGGAACGCGCGAACCGGCCGGCGCAGCGACCGGCGTCAGAGCCGCGTCCCGACGATGACGACGCGTGGATCGGCTGGTTCGACGGCTCCGCGCTGCCGAATCCTGGCCGCATCGGCATAGGCGCGGTGCTGAAGCGTCCGCACGGCGGCTCGATCGAGATCAGCACGACGGCCGGACACGGCGACAGCAGCATGGCCGAGTATCTCGCGCTGACGGCGCTGCTCGAGGCGGCGCAGCGCGAAGGCGCCGCCAAGCTTGCGATTTATGGCGACAGCCGCGTCGTCATCGACGACGTTCTCACTAGCGAAGGCACAGGGGTCCGCTCGCTCGCGGGCCATGCGGCGCGCGTGCGCGCGCTCATCGCGCAAATCGGCGATGTCCGCCTGCAATGGATCCCGCGCGCCCGCAACGCTCACGCCGACCGGCTATCGCGGCAGGCGCTTACGGTCGCCGCTGCGCCGGACTGCGCGGTATCGGCGGCCTGACGTTCAGCCCAGTTTGCGGACATCCGCGGTCGGCACGCCGCCGAAAGCATCGCTCAGCAGATAATCGACGAGCTTGCCCGCCGACTGCTCCGGCGTCGCGAGGTGGCCTTCGCGTTTGAGCGCGTCGAAACGCTCGCGCAGCGGGAAGCGGCCCAGCTCCGTACCGCGGATTTCGGCTTGCATATCGGTATCGACGACGCCCGGCGCGACGCTGCAGATGCGCAAGCCGCCGTTGTCGTCGAGCGCGACGGCACGCGCGTGGTGATCGAGCGCGGCTTTCGTCGCGCAGTAGATGCTCCAGCCGGGGTACGCGTTGCGCGCCGCGCCGCTAGAAACATGGAGGACGCGCCGGTCTGCCGCATGCGCGCTCGCGGCGGCGAAAGCGGCGGCGAGCATCAGCGGCGCCGCCACGTTCACGCTGACTGCGCGGGCGACCGCACCGGCATCCTGATCCGCGAGCGGTCCGACCGGCGCGAGCATCCCCGCATTGTTGATGAGCAGCGCGCGCTCCGCGCCAGCCAGAAAACGGCCGAGCGCGCCGTCCGCGAGCCATGCGCCGAGAGCGGGCAAATCGGCGAGATCGAGTTCCACCTCGTGCAGCCGGCCGGGATACCGTGCCGCGAGCCCAACGTTGCGTTGGCGCGAGATCGCCAGAACGTCGGCGTCGCGCGACAGTAGCGTGTCGGTTAGCGCCGCGCCGAGGCCGCGCGTATGACCGGTGACGATGGCGAGAGTCTTGTGTGGCATGGAGATGTCCGGTGCGTGAAGGAGTCGATGCGCTCTGATTCTATCGGCCCGCGCCGCATGGCGTCTCTCGCATCCCAATAGCGCCGAAAAGCGGAAATGGGAAGGGGTAACACGCATCCGTTGGAAATGGGTCACACACGGGGTCGCGCACACGAACGGACCGCTTTTTTACCTGACAAGATGGGCCGCAAAATCGACAATCGTCAGCCGCGAATCGAATCTGGAGTTTTCCCATGCGCATCCGTCCAACCGCACGCACCGTCGCGCCCTCCGCCGCCAAGGCCGCGCGCTTGAGGCCGCCCGCCGCCGCGCGGCCGAACCTGGCGGCGGCGCTCGCGGCGTGCATCGGATTCATCGGCGTGCCGGGCGCGGCGTGGGCGCAGAGCTCGGTCCAGCTTTACGGCGAGCTCGATGCCGGCCTCGCGTATGTCAGTAA
Organism: Burkholderia sp. 8Y; assembly: GCF_902506145.1. GTDB lineage: Bacteria > Pseudomonadota > Gammaproteobacteria > Burkholderiales > Burkholderiaceae > Caballeronia. The sequence goes on from NZ_LR733520.1 coordinate 1,024,141, forward strand.
CGTCGGCGGCCATGCGCAGTACCGGCTGACGACCGGCACCATCGACGGCAGCTACTGGGGACTGCAAGGCACCGAAGACCTGGGCGGTGGTGCGCGGGCGATTTTCCGGCTCGAACACGGCTATGCGGTGTCGACCGGGCAGGGCCTCAACGATCACCCGATGTACGTCGGCCTCGGCACCGACGCGCTCGGCACGATCACCCTCGGCCGTCAGTACGATTCGATCCACGACTACTTCGCGCCGTTCACGCTGACGGGCGGCACGGGCGGCACGGCCTTCGCGCATGTGCTCGACAACGACAACGCGAACAATTCGTTCCTCGCGGCGAACTCAGTCAAGTACACGAGCGCGACCTACGGCGGCTTCAGCTTCGGCGGCCTTTACGCGTTCTCGAACGCGGCGGGCGGGTTCGCCGACAACCGCGCGTACAGCGTCGGCGCGAACTACACGCTCGGCTCGTTCAGTGCGGGCGCGGCGTATCTGCACAACGACGGACGCGGCAACACGACCGGCGGCGCGTACGACGCGCTCGCGCTGCCCGGCAACGCGCCGGGCGCCGTCGTCGCGGCCAATGTGCAGCGGCAGAACACGTTCGGCGTCGCGATGAGCTACGGCATCGGCGATTTTCAGCTTGCCGGCGCGTTCTCCCGCTCGATCAATTCGGGCGTGAGCGATGCCGATACCGGCGATGCCCTGTCATCGCTCGCGCTCAACAACTACGAGATCAACGGCATCTACAAGCTGACGCCCGCCATTTTGCTCGCCGGCATGTACGTCTACACGAACGGCGGCGGCGCGCACTGGCACGAAGGCGCGTTGCAGGTCGATTACCTGTTGGGCAAGCGCACGGATGTGTATATCGAGTCGATCTATCAGCGGGCGTCGTCCGACGCGCCGGCGGTCATCAATACGAACGACCCGTCGAGCGGCCGCAATCAGTTGATGTTCACGACGGGGATTCGTCACCGCTTCTGAGTCTGCTAAGTTGGCAATATCTGCACGCTCGCCTGGAAGGTGTCCCATGTCGATTCAGACGTTTTCGTTGTTCGTGCCGGCTTGCTTTGCCATCAACATGGCGTTCGGGCCGAACAATATGCTTTCGCTTTCGAACGGCGCGCGCCAGGGCGTGCGCGCGTCGGTGCTCGCGTCGTCTGGACGGCTCGCCGCGTTCGCCATCATGATCGCGATAGCGGGTCTCGGCCTCGGCGCGTTGCTGCTCGCCTCGCAGACGCTTTTCACGGCGCTCAAGCTGGTCGGCGCGGCTTATCTCGTGTGGATCGGAATCAAGCTGATTCGCTCGGGGCCGCAATCGGCCACGCGCGAGGAGGGCGCGGCGCCCGCGGGACTCGCGCGGCTGACGAAGCAGGAGTTTCTCGTCGCGGCCGGCAATCCGAAGGCGATTCTCGTCTTCACGGCTTTCTTTCCGCAATTCGTCGACCGCAGCGCCTATGCGACGAGCTTCGCGATGCTGGGCGCGATATTTCTGCTGCTGGAACTCGTCGCTATCGTCATTTACGCGGCGCTCGGCGCGCGAGTCGGGTCGCTTTCACGCGGCGCTCGCGGCTTCAAGTGGTTTAATCGCGTGAGTGGCGCGCTGATGGTCGGCTTCGGCGTGATGCTCGCGTTGGTGCGGCGTCCGGCGGCCTGAAACGCGGCTGTTCCGGGCAGAGCCGGTCTGCATGCGCGCGTTCTCGTCATTCTGATTCCGACGGTCTTTTCTACTCGCGCCTGACGGGCTCACTAAAAAGCCGCGCGCCTTGATTCGGAATAAGTCGTTGCAGCTTATGCACGCTTCCTCGGGCAGCGATAAGCGATAATCACGTGCTTTTTGCACAGTCGCCGTCCTTTTAGGACGAGTTCGTTTCAATCTCCATGCGTTTTTGAAAGCGCGGTACCGCTTTTGTGGTTGAAGGATAGTCCCATGAATAATCAATCGCCCGCCGCGTCGCAGACGCGCGCGTTTGCGACCGTCTTCCTGATCGAAATGTGGGAGCGTTTCGGTTATTACGGTATGGCCGCGCTGCTCGTGCTGTTCATGATCGATAAAGTCGGCTTTCCCGACGATTACGCCAATCTCACATGGGGCGCGTTTTCCGCGCTCGTGTTCTCGGCGCCTTCGATTGGCGGCTGGATCGGCGACAAAGTGCTCGGTGCGCGCCGCACGATGACTTTCGGCGCAATCGTGTTGTCGCTTGGTTACTTCATGCTCGCGCTTCCGTACGACGCGCTCGGCTTCATGTATGCGTCGCTCGGCGTGATCGTGGTGGGCAACGGGCTTTTCAAGTCGAACGCGGCAAATCTCGTGCGGCGCATTTACGAAGGCGACGACGCGCGCATCGACAGCGCATTCACGATTTATTACATGGCGGTGAACATCGGGTCGACTTTTTCGATGCTCGCGACGCCGTGGATCAAAGACCACTGGGGCTGGCATGCGGCGTTCGCGGTGTGTTGCGGCGGCATGGTGCTAGGCATCGTCAATTTCGCGCTGATGCGCCGCACGCTCGCGCATGTGGGCTCCGCACCGGACGATCAGCCGATCCGTTGGGGCCGCTTCCTCGCCGTGGTGGCCGGCGGCATCGCGCTCGCGGCGGCGACGGTTTTTATCCTTCAGCATCAGGCGGTGGCGAGAGCCTGCGTCTGGGCCGCCGCGCTCGGCATTCTCGCGATCTTCGGCTACATGCTCGTCCGATGCGATCGCAGTGAGCGCGCCGGCCTGCTCGCCGCGCTGATCCTGACGCTGCAGGTGATCCTCTTCTTCGTGTTCTATCAGCAGATGTCGACGTCGCTCACGCTGTTCGCGCTGCGCAATGTCGATCCCGCATTTTCCATTGCCGGCGCGCAACTTTTCACATGGAGCGCGGCGCAGTTTCAGGCGCTCAATCCGATCTGGATCATGATCTTGAGTCCGCTGCTCGCCGTCGCGTATGCGGGCCTCGCGCGGCGCGGCCGCGACGTGTCGGTGGCGGCAAAGTACGCGCTCGGCTTCGTGGTCGTCGCGGTGGGCTTCTTCGTGTTCGGCGTGAGCGGACGCTACGCGGTGGAGGGCCGTGTGTCGTCGTGGTTCATGGTGGCGGGATACGGCCTGTATTCGCTCGGTGAACTGCTGGTTTCCGGACTCGGGCTCGCGATGATCGCGCGCTACGTACCAGCGCGCATGAGCGGCTTCATGATGGGCGCGTACTTCGTTGCGACGGGCGTTTCGCAATATCTCGGCACTGTCGTGGCGAACTTCGCGCGGGTGCCGCCCGGCCATCTCGATCCGATGCAGTCGTTGCCGCTGTACACGCATCTTTTCGTATCGCTCGGCTGGCTCGCGACGGGCGGGGCGGTGATCGCACTCGTGCTGTTGCCGCTGCTCGGCAGGCTGTCGCGGGCGCATCATCGGGCGGCACGGGCAGGCACCAGCGCCGATGCCGCGCAGATGCAGCCGGTTTCGGCATCGTGACATTGTGATCGAAAGAGTGTTTGACTACGTAGAGCAGTCCGGTCTATAATCTTTTTCTTCAGACGCGGGGTGGAGCAGTCTGGCAGCTCGTCGGGCTCATAACCCGAAGGTCGTAGGTTCAAATCCTACCCCCGCAACCAGATTCAAGCACGTTTCCAGCGGCAACCGTAATAAGCCGCTTGGGAACGCTGTCTTCTGCGGCGCAAGCCGTATCTAATTCTCGGGCCTTCGCGCGTCCAGACAAGGCAGCAACAATCATCCTTGCTTCTTCGATAGTACTTCTTAGCAGTTCTCCTCGTTTCCCGGTGTTCCGACGCATGTCGCGCAGCGTGGCTTTAGCCAAGTTGTCGTCTGTTATAACGTGAGAAGCGCGTCTAGCTCACGCTTAGTGAAGCCGCTCGATCAGCCCAGTCGGCTCGGCTCGGCGTGAGCGCCTTGAACGCAACGAACCTTCATCCGTCAGCCCGCCTTCCCGAGTCGAAGCCGTTCGTCTTTGATCGCGAATACTTGTCCATTGCTCGCGCGCGTCGTCTCCGCAAAAGCATCGACAGTTACGTCAACAGCCCACTCCCCAAACACGAAAAGCCTGCATGAGCACCAACTCATGCAGGCTTTCTGCGAATCCCTCAATCATCGTCCGATGGGGCGCACGCGCTAGACGTGCTATCCGCGAGCTTTCGCGCTTGGCGCATCGAGCGCCGATTCAGCGAAACCGCGACCCGCTTGAACTCAGATTGCCGACCGCCACGCAATGCCGAACGACGAGGGCATCAAACCCTACGCCGATAGCTTCTTGCGTCGATCAATAGAATTTCTTCGGCAATTGCGCGCGGCGGATCTGCTTGCGAAGACGGGCGACAGCAGCAGCTTTCTTGCGCTTGCGCTCGGTCGTCGGCTTTTCGTAGGCCATGCGCGACTTCAGTTCTTGAATCAGGCCCGTGCGTTCGACGGTACGGCGAAAACGTCGCATGGCGACGTCGAAAGGCTCATTCTCTTTCAACAGTACTTTAGTCATTGAAATCTCGGTTGATCTGGCCCTGCCAGAATTTGGGGCAAAGCGCAATTGTACACTTTCTGAGAGGCGCGCTGCATCATCTTTCCACGCGAATCTGTGCGGCGCGGCTCGGGATTCACATCCTAGGTCGTTGAATCGAGACGACAAATCCTGACTTACCCGGCCTCCCTCATCCCTAGAACCCGCGCGATCGCGCCGGGCGATTCTCTGGCTCGCGCGGTTTTGCTTCCGGCTGATGGATGACCACATCCGAGCGCGCGACGGCCACGCACGGCAGAATCCAGCCGTCCGCCTTTTCCTCCGCCGTGAGCCCCGGCCAGTCGATGCGATATGCCACTTCACCGGACCGCAACCGGCACATGCACGTGCGGCACGTTCCGTTGCGGCATGAGCGCGGCAGCGACAGCCCCGCGCGCCATGCCGCTTCGAGCAGGGTCGCACCCGGCTGAACCTCGACGACATCGCCGCCAGGCTCGACCGTCATCGTGAAAACACGCGGCTCGCTCACGTTCGCACCTCCGCGTTCGCGCGCCCGTGCGTGAGATCGCGCAGTTCGGCGGCGGCCGATTCTCGCGCGGCGGCGGCGATGCGCACGACGAGCCGCACCGTCATCCCATACGCGCTGTCGACGAGTTCGGCTTCGTGCTGCTCGATCCACCGGCGCACGCGCGCTTCGTCGGCGTAGTCGATCTCGATGCCGAGCAGGGCGCGCTCGATGCGCTCGACGCGCTCGGCCGACTGCATCGCGGTGGCGATGGCGTCGGTGTATGCGCGCACGAGTCCGCCCGCGCCCAGCTTGATGCCGCCGTAGTAGCGCACGACCGCCGCCAGCACGCCGTCCACCTCGTGATGGCGCAGCACTTCGAGAATCGGGCGGCCCGCGGTGCCGGAAGGCTCGCCGTCGTCCGACATGCCCGACTGGCCGCCCGCGAGCAGCGCCCAGCACACGTGCGTGGCCGTCGGGTGCTCGGCGCGCAGGCGTTCGAGTTCCCGCATGGCGGCGTCGCGGTCGGAAACCGGAATGGCGAGCGCGATGAAGCGGCTTTTGCGCACGTCGATTTCGGCGCGGACGGAAGAGGCGAGCGTGTAAGTGGGCAAGGCAGGCGCTTCGAAAAAAGACGAAAAGAAGTCAGGCTGACGCGCGAAGGGCGCGCTGCATCAGCACGGTATCGACCCATTGGCCGAACTTGAAGCCGACGTCGCGCAGCACGCCGACATGTTCGAAGCCGAGCCGTGCGTGCAGCGCGATCGATCCGGCGTTGCCGCTATTGCCGATCACCGCGATCATTTGCCGCCACGGGCCGCGCTCGCATCGCTCGACGAGTGCCGAGAGCAGCGCGAGTCCGATGCCGCGTCCGCCGAAGCCATCGGCGACATAGACGGAATCTTCGATCGTATGCCGATACGCCGAGCGCGTGCGATACACCGAGGCATACGCGTAGCCCGCGACCTCGCCATCCAGTTCCGCGACGAGATAAGGCAGGCCCGCCGCGACGATCGCGGCATGGCGCGCACGCATCCCGGCGACTGTGGGCGGCGCTTCTTCGAATGTGGCGAGCGCATGAAGCACGTAGTGCGAATAGATGCGCGCAAGGGCGTCGAAGTCGCCGGGCGCGGCGTCGCGGATGATAGGCGCTAACGTGCTGCTGGCGGTCATGTCGGTTCCGGAAGGCGGGACGATGGAAGCCCGCACGCGCGTGCTTCGAAGCGGGGATTTTCGCACGTCGCGCCGAGGCGGAAAAATCGCATTCGGCCCGTGCGCCAGCCCACTCAACCTGCGAGTTTTAGCCTAAATAAACGTTGAGTCGCGTCATGGGCGCCCTCTACACTAGGCGCCTGTCGAGCGAGCGGCGTTCGCGCGCCGTTTGCGCCGGCACGCGCGATGATTGCTTCTCACGGCCCGGTTCGCCGCTTTTGCGATCAGCCGTCGCAACGCAATGACGTCAGCGCGAACGAGCGCAACCCTGGCCAGCAACGCGCCCGAGCTTTTCGCCTCGCGGCGCGCGACCACAACACGAAATGAACAAACTCCAACGCGGGGCGCTGGCGGCGCTCCTGATCGTCATCGTGATGATTGCGGCGCTCGCGCCGGCGGGAATCGGCTTGACGCTGGCGGCTCGCAACGAGCGGCAGGCGCGCGTCGAGCGGCTCGGCAGCGTCGCCGACGCGGCGCTCGTTCGCGCGGAGGATTTGACGCGCCGTCTGTCGGGCGCGCTCGGCGAGATCGGCCAGGTGAGCGACGCGCCATGTTCGACGACCTACCTTCGCGCGCTGCGGCGCATCGCGCTCGCCCATGCGCAACTGCGCGACGCCGGCGCCTACGACCGCGACGGCCGTTGGCAGTGCTCGTCGCTGCTCGGCGCGGTGTCGGCGGGAGCGCCCGACGGCCTCACGTTGCCGCCGCCCGACTGGCGCTCAGGCGATGGCGTCAGCGCGTGGTACGGCCTCGCGCGGCTGCCCGGCGGCAAGGACTCGCTCGTGATGGGGCGCGACGGCGTGTACATCGCCGCCGATCCGTCGCTCTATGTGGAGGGCATCGGCGCCGAGATTGCGCGCGCGGGCGATGTCGCCGTCATCAACACCGAAGCGCGGCGCGTGATCGCCGGCACGCCCGCCACCGATGCGTCCGCGGTCCTCGCCGCCTATCGCACGTCGCCGTCGGTGCTCGACTGCGCGTCGGTGGCCGTGCGCCGCTCGGCGACGATGCCGCTCGCCGTCGTCGTCAGCACGCCGCGCGAGACGTGGCGCGCGCGCGCCCGCACGCTGCCGTGGGCGTGGCTGCTCGCGGGCATCGCGACCGGCCTCGTGTGCGCGGGCTGGGCGGCGTACTTCATCGTGCGCAGGCTGTCGCCGCGCGGGCAGTTGAGCGACGCCGTGCGCCGCCACCAGTTCATCGTCGCGTATCAGCCGATCGTCGATCTGGCCACGCGCCGGTGTGTGGGCGCGGAGGCGCTGGTGCGCTGGAAGCATCACGACCGCATCGTGCGGCCGGACCACTTCATTCCGCTCGCCGAGCATCGCGGCCTCATTCAGGCGATCACCGATCAGGTGCTCGACACCGTGCTGCTCGAACTCGGCGACTTTCTCCGGCGCTACGCCGACTATTACATCTCCGTGAATCTGTCCGCGCCGGATCTGACGACGCATCGCTTTCTCGGCGTGCTCAGTCCCGCGCTCGCCCGGCACGGCGTGCGGCCGCAGCAGATTCGCATCGAGGCGACCGAGCGCGGCTTTCTCGACGCCGATGCCGCGAAGGACGTCATCAGCGCGTTTCGCGCGGCGGGCCATGCCGTGTATCTGGACGATTTCGGCACGGGCTATTCGAGTCTGTCGCATTTGCAGAGCTTTCGCGTGGACGGTCTGAAGATCGACAAGTCCTTCGTCGATACGGTCGGACAGGACGCCGCATCGAGCAGCGTCGCTTCGCATATCATCGAGATGGCCGCGACGCTCGGCGTGCAGGTGATTGCCGAAGGCATCGAGCGCGAAGAGCAGGCGGCGTATCTGCATGCGCGCGGCGCGCAGTTCGGGCAAGGCTGGCTCTTTTCGCCGCCGCTCACGGCCGCCGAATTCATCCGCTACGCGGGCACGACACGCGCCCGCTAAAGCCGCAACCGGATCTCTCCATGGACGATCAGACCGCCGTTTCCTTTCTCCGCGATGTGCGGCATCCGCTGCTTGCGCTGCATCGCGCGGTGCTCGCGCATTTGCGTCACGCGCACGAGGCCGAATTCGGGCCGGTATCGCCCGGCGAATTCCTGCAGATCGTGATCAACGGCAGCGGGTATCGCTGGCTTTCGCCGCTTTCGACGCTCATTGCCGCCCTCGACGACGTGCTCGAGGACGACGAAGCCACGCCCGATGCGCGGGTCGCGCACGCGAAGGCGGTCATCGCCATGTTCCGCGCCGAAACACGCGATGCCGCCTTCGCCGAACGCTTCCTGCCGCTCTTGCAGGAAAGCCCGGAGATCGCGGTGGCCAACGGCCATGTCGTGCAGGTGGTCCGTGCGGTGTCTTCGGCCTGACGCCGCCGTGTCGTCCGCTATCGAAAAAGCGACGCAAAAACACGAATTCCGCACGACGCGCCCATGCGGGTTTTCACGGCTGTCGCGCGGGCGCGACGTGGCCACGCGGGCGCACGGACCGCGCGCTTCATCGCAGCGACGAATGGTGCGTCGCAGCAAAACAAGCCATCTTCTTTGAGCGATTGATTTTCGCTTGCGACTATCCGCGCCATTCCAGGAGGCGCGCGCATCGGCAGGACACGCCGCCTCTCATCGACGAAACGACAGGAGGCGCTCATGTCGCTGTACGGCTTCGGCCCGCTGCTTTGGGCGGGCGCAAAGGAAACGCTCGCGCTCGCGATGCTCTCGCTCGCGGTGTCCGTCGTGCTCGGGCTGATCGGCGCATCGGCGAAGCTCTCGCGGCACGCTCTTTTGCGCGGCATCGCGACCGCCTACACGACGCTCATCCGTTCCGTGCCCGATCTCGTGCTGATGCTGCTGCTGTTTTACAGCATCCAGATCGCGATCAACCACGTCACGGACAGCTTCGGCTGGGAGCAGTTCGACATGGACCCGTTCACAGCGGGCGTGCTGACGCTCGGCTTCATCTACGGCGCGTATTTCACCGAAACGTTTCGCGGCGCGTTTCTCGCGGTGCCGCGCGGTCAGCTGGAGGCGGGCAGCGCGTACGGCATGAGCGGCATGCGCGTGTTCGGCCGCATCATGTTCCCGCAGATGATGCGCTTCGCGCTGCCGGGCATCGGCAACAACTGGCAGGTGCTCGTGAAGGCGACGGCGCTCGTGTCGATCATCGGCCTCGCGGATGTCGTCAAGGCCGCGCAGGACGCGGGCAAGAGCACGTTCAACATGTTCTTCTTCATTCTGGTCGCCGCGCTGATCTATCTCGCGATCACGACCGCGTCTAACGTCGTGCTGATGGCGCTGGAGCAACGCTATTCCAGCGGCGTGCACCACGCCGATCTCTGACCCGGAGCCCGACCATGATCTCGATCTTCGCCGAATACTGGCGTCCCTTTCTGTATTCCGACGGCATGCGCGCCTCGGGCCTCGTCGTGACGCTGTGGCTGCTCGCGGCGTCGATTGCGATCGGCTTTTGCGCCGCCGTGCCGCTCGCGTGCGCGCGCGTCTCGAAGCGCCGCTGGCTCTCGACGCCCGTGCGGCTCTACACGTACGTCTTTCGCGGCACGCCGCTCTACGTGCAGTTGCTGCTGCTCTACACGGGCATGTACAGCCTGGAATTCGTGCGTACGCAGTCCTTGCTGGAAGCATTCTTTCGCAGCGGCTTCAATTGCGCGGTGCTCGCGTTCGCGCTGAATACGTGCGCCTACACGACAGAAATCTTCGCGGGCGCGATCCGCGCGATACCGCACGGCGAAGTCGAAGCCGCGCGCGCCTACGGCATGGGCACCTTCACGATGTATCGCCGCGTGATCCTGCCGTCCGCGCTGCGCCGCGCCTTGCCTTTGTACAGCAACGAAGTGATCCTGATGCTGCACGCGACCACCGTCGCGTTCACGGCGACCGTGCCGGACATACTCAAAGTGGCGCGCGATGCGAATTCCGCCACGTATGAATCGTTCGGCTCGTTCGGCATCGCGGCGCTTTTATATCTGGCGATTTCGTTCGCGCTTGTCGCGGCGTTTCGGCGCGCGGAACGTCGCTGGCTCGCGTATCTGAGCCCGGTGCGCGGCTGACGAGCGGTAAAATTCGAAGCGTGCGGAGCATCATGTCATCACCCGAGGAGAATGCGTTGGAGCCGAAAGCCAAAGACGTCGCGACGAAGCTCGTCGCCGAGGACATTCACAAACGCTACGGCGATAACGAAGTGCTCAAAGGCGTGTCGCTCGCGGCGCGTGCGGGCGATGTCATCAGCATCATCGGCGCGAGCGGCTCCGGCAAGAGCACGTTTCTGCGCTGCATCAACTTCCTGGAGAAGCCGAACGCGGGGCAGATCGTCGTGGATGGCGAAGCCGTGCGGACGAAAACCGACCGCAACGGCGCGCTCGAAGTCGCCGATCACAAGCAGCTTCAGCGCGTGCGAACGAAGCTCGCGATGGTCTTTCAGCACTTCAATCTCTGGTCGCACATGACGGCCATCGAGAACGTGATGGAAGCGCCCATCCATGTGCTCGGCATCTCGAAGAAGGAAGCCGAGGAACGCGCACGCGAGTATCTGGAGAAAGTCGGCCTCGCGCCGCGTGTCGAGAAGCAGTATCCGTCGCATCTGTCGGGCGGGCAGCAGCAGCGCGTCGCGATTGCACGCGCGCTCGCCATGCACCCGGACGTCATGCTCTTCGACGAACCCACGTCCGCGCTCGATCCCGAACTCGTCGGCGAAGTGCTCAAGGTCATGCAGCGGCTCGCCGAAGAAGGCCGCACGATGATCGTCGTGACGCACGAGATGGGCTTCGCGCGCAATGTGTCGAACCACGTGATGTTTCTGCATCAGGGACGCACGGAAGAAGAGGGCGCGCCGTCGGACGTGCTGAGCGCGCCGAAAAGCGAGCGCCTGAAGCAGTTCCTGTCGGGCAGTCTCAAGTAACGTGGCGAGTGCTTCGGGCCCGGCGCGCGGGCCGCTGCAAGTGGCGATCGTCGCGCTCCCGCCGGTGTCGATGAGCGGCATCGCGCCGATCATCGACAGTCTCGCGCTCGCCAACGACATCGACGGGCATCGTCTCTACGACTGGCGCATCTGTTCGTGGGACGGCCGTCCGGTGCCGCTTTCGGGCGGCGCGCAGCTTCCCGCCGATTGCGCTTTCAACGACGCCGTCCATTGCGACTGGCTGATCGTCCTTTCCGAACGCTACCAGCAGTTCGCCGACTACCGGCTCTTTCTCGCGAGTCTTGCGCGCGTCGCGCCGCGCACGCCGCTCGTCTCGGGCATTCATCACGGCGTATGGTGGCTCGCGATGGCCGGGCAACTCGCGCAGTATCGCGTGGCCGTGAACTGGGAGACGTATCAGCAGTTCACCGAGCAGTTCGAGCGCGCCATCGTCTCGCAGCAGATCTTCGAAATCGACCGCGATCGCGCGACGTGCGCGGGCGGCCAGGCGAGCATCGACTTCATGCTCGCGATGATCGCGCGCGATCACGGTCAGGATCTCGCGGAGCGCATCGCGGATTCGCTCGGCGTCGGCGCGTTGCGCGCGGGCACCGAGCGGCAGCGCATTCCGTTCGTGACCGCGCCGGGCGAGCGGCATCCGCGCCTGAACGACGCGCTGCAACTGATGGAAGCGAATATCGAAGACCCGCTGTCCACAGATGAAATCGCCACGCTCGTCGATATTTCGCGCCGGCAACTGGAGCGGCTCTTTCGTCAGTATCTGGGCGCGATGCCGTCGAAGTACTACCTCAATCTCCGTCTGACCAAGGCGCGCACGCAGTTGCAGCGCACGAGCAAGTCCGTGGTGCAGATCAGTCTCGCGTGCGGGTTTTCATCGGCGGCGCACTTTTCCAACGCGTATCGCGACCGCTTTGGCGTGACGCCGCGCGAGGAGCGGCGCAACTGGATCGAAAAGCAGCGCGGCGCGCTCGACGAACCGCGCGGCGGCGCATTGATCGAGCCGCCGGAAGGGCGCTAAGTCTCGCTGAATCGGCGCGTGAAAGCGCATGAAAGCATGTCGCGAACGCGCAAGACGGAACGCACGCAATTGCCTAATATCGAAAGCATTGCAATACGACTGCAGCAAGAACCCGTAGAGGAGTGGCACATGACCGACATCAATGTGAATCGCGGTACGTTCGACGAAGTAATGGTTCCGGTTTTCTCGCCCGCCGATTTCGTCCCGGAGAAGGGCCGCGGCTCGCGCGTGTGGGACACCGAAGGGCGCGATTACATCGATTTCGCCGGCGGCATCGCGGTGACGGCGCTGGGCCACGGACACCCGGAATTGCTCAAGGTGCTGCACGAGCAGGGCGAGAAGCTCTGGCACATCGGCAACGGCTACACGAATGCGCCGGTATTGCGTCTCGCGAAACGCCTGACCGACCTGACTTTCGCGGACCGCGCGTTCTTCGCGAATTCGGGCGCCGAGGCGAACGAAGCGGCATTGAAGCTCGCGCGCCGTTATGCCATCGACAAGTTCGGTCCGGAGAAGATCGAAATCATCTCGTTCACGCAGTCGTTTCATGGCCGCACCTTCTTCACGGTGAGCGTCGGCGGCCAGCCGAAATACGCGGAAGGCTTCGGGCCGCAACCGCAAGGCATCCGCCATCTGCCGTACAACGATCTCGCGCAGGCGCTGGAAGCCATCGGCGAGAAGACGTGCGCGGTCATCGTCGAGCCGGTGCAGGGCGAAGGCGGCGTGCTGCCCGCCGATCCCGCGTTCCTGAAGGGCTTGCGCGAAGCCTGCGACAAACACGGCGCGCTCCTGATTTTCGACGAAGTGCAAACCGGCGTTGGCCGCACCGGCACCTTCTACGCGTACATGCAGTACGGCGTGACGCCCGACATTCTCACGACCGCGAAGGCGCTCGGCAACGGCTTTCCCATCGGCGCGATGCTGACCACCGATGACATCGCGCAGCACTTCAAGGTCGGCGTTCACGGCACGACGTACGGCGGCAATCCGCTCGGCGCGTCCATCGCGGAGAAAGTGGTCGAACTGATTAGCGATCCGAAAGTGCTGGAAGGCGTCGGCGTGCGCAGCGAGGCGATCAAGACGCATCTCGCGCGCATCAACGAGCGGTTCGGCATGTTCACGGAGATTCGCGGCCGTGGTTTGCTCATCGGCGCGGAACTCACCGACGCCTACAAGGACCGCGCGAAAGACGTGCTCAACGCGGCGGCGGCCAACGGCGTCATCATGTTGATCGCGGGGCCGAACGTGCTGCGCTTTGCGCCGTCGCTCATCATGCCGATGGCCGATCTCGACGAAGGCTTCGCGCGCATCGAGAAGGCGATCGAGCAGGTCGCGGGCGCGACGGCCGTCGCACGCTGAGTTCATCGTTGACCACCGCTTTACAGGAAACGGCGATGCTATTCGTTCGTCCGGCAAGACTCTCCGATCTCGACGAGCTGGAACGCATGGCGCGCTCGGCGCTGCCCGTGCTGCACTCGTTGCCGCGCGACCGGCGCGCACTGGAGACGCGCGTCGCGCTCTCCGAAGACTCGTTTCGCGCCGAAGTCGACTTTCCCGGCGAGGAGTTCTATCTCTTCGTGCTGGAAGACGCGCAGACGGGCAAGCTCCACGGCACGTCGAGCATCGTCGCGTCGGCGGGATACTCCGAGCCGTTCTACACGTTTCGCAACGACGCGCTGATTCACGCGTCGCGCGAACTCAAGGTGAACCGCAAGATTCACGCGCTCACCATGTCGCACGAACTCACGGGCAAGAGCCGGCTGACGGGCTTTTATATCGATCCGTCGCTGCGCACGCCGGAAGGCGAAGCCACGGCGCATCTGCTGTCGCGCGCCCGCATGATGTACATCGCGGCGAACCGCAAGCGTTTTTCGAGCGAAGTGTTCTCGCTGATGCTCGGCGTCACCGACGACGCCGGCGTGTCGCCGTTCTGGGAAGCCGTCGGCCGCAAGTTTTTCGGCCGCGACTTCGAGCAGGTCGAACTGGAATCGGGCGGGCGCAGCCGCACGTTCATCGCGGAAGTCATGCCGACGTATCCGCTCTACGTGCCGCTTCTGCCCGGCGAGGCGCAGCGGGTGCTGGGCGAGCCGAACGCGAGCACGCTGCTCGCCTACGACATTCACCTGGAAGAAGGCTTCGAGCCGGACCGTTTCGTCGATATCTTCGACGCCGGTCCGGTGCTGACCCTCGCAGTGGACAAGAGCGCATCAGCGACTTCGGGCGAATTGCGCCCGGTGCGCGAGGGCGCGGACACGAAGGGCGCGGCGTATCTGATCGCGGCGGGCGGGGCGCACGAGTTTCGCTGCGTCGTCGCGGAATTGACGGGCACGCGCGCCGACGGCGCCGCATTGAGCGCGCAGGCGTGCGGTGCGCTCGGCGTCGCGGAAAAAGACACGGTGCGCTGCGTGCCGCTGCATCAGGCTTCGGGAGAATTGCAATGATCGTCGTGCGCTGCGTGCAGCCTGGAGATGTGGACGCGCTCGTCGCGCTCGCGCTGGAAACGGGCCCGGGGCTCACCACGTTCAAGCCGGATCGGGCCGCGCTCGCCGGGCGCGTCGAGCGTGCGCGCCGTACGCTTGCAGGCGAGGTCGAGCCGTTCGAAGCCGGCTACTTCTTCGTGATGGAAGACACCGCCACCGGCGATGTCGCGGGCGTGTGCGGCATCGAAACGGAAGTCGGGCTGGAGCAGCCGTTCTACAACTATCGCGTCTCGACGGTCGTCCATGCGAGCAAGGACATGGGCGTGTGGACGCGTATGTCGCTGCTTAACATATCGCACGATCTCACGGGTTACGCGGAAGTCTGTTCGCTCTTTTTGAGCCCGCGTTATCGCACGGCGGGCGTGGGCGGGCTGCTGTCGCGCTCGCGCTTCATGTTCATGGCGCAATTCCGCGAACGCTTTCCGCAGCGGCTCTGTGCAGAATTGCGCGGCCACTTCGACGACAACGGCGAATCGCCGTTCTGGAACGCGGTCGGCTCGCACTTTTATCAGATCGATTTCAACGAAGCGGATTACCTCAGCTCGCACGGCAAGAAGTCGTTTCTTGCGGAACTGATGCCGCGCTTTCCGGTGTATCTCGACTTGCTGCCGGAGTCCGCGCAGCGGACGGTCGGCGTCACGCACCGGGACACTGCGCCCGCGCGCAAGATGCTCGAAGCCGAAGGGCTGCGCTATGAGAATCACGTCGATATTTTCGACGCCGGTCCGGTGCTCGAATGCCACGTCGCGGACTTGCGCACGGTGCGCGAGAGCGTGCTCGCGACCGTGCGCATCGGCGAGCGCGACGACGCGCAGAGCGATGCGAAGAGCCTCGTGTCGAACACTTCGCTTGGCGACTTCCGCTGCGGCGCAATCACCGGCGCAACCACCGGCGCAATCACCGGCGCAACCACCGGCGCGGTCGAAGACGGCACGTTCCTGCTGAGCGCTGACGAAGCCGCCGCATTGCGCGTGAAGGACGGCGACACCGTGCGCGTGCTGACATCGCAGCGCGCCAGATAATCGAGAGACGTCATGGATATCCGAAACCAGTTGTATATCGGTGGTGAGTGGCAGGACGGGCGGGGCGCGGCGTTCGCATCGCGCAACCCGGCAAGCGATGCAACCGTATGGCAAGGCGCAAGCGCATCCGCCGACGACGTGGATCGCGCGGTGTCGTCGGCGCGGCGCGCGTTCGCGACGTGGTCCGCCGTGAGCTTCGATGAGCGCGTCGCGGTCGCCAAGCGTTTCGCGGCGCTCTTGAACGAGGACAAGGAATCGCTCGCGCACGCCATCGGACGGGAAACCGGCAAGCCGCTGTGGGAAGCGCGGACCGAAGTAGCGTCGATGGCCGCGAAGGTCGACATCTCGGTGCAGGCCTATCACGAGCGCACTGGCGAAAAGCGCGCGCCAATGGCCGAGGGCGTCGCGGTGCTGCGTCACCGGCCGCATGGCGTCGTCGCGGTGTTCGGGCCATACAACTTTCCGGGACACTTGCCGAACGGCCATATCGTGCCCGCGCTGATCGCGGGTAACGCGGTCGTGTTCAAACCTTCCGAACTTGCGCCGGGCGTCGCGGCGGCGACCGTCGCGCTGTGGATCGAGGCAGGGCTGCCAGCGGGCGTGCTCAATCTCGTGCAGGGCGAGAAGGACACGGGCATCGCGCTCGCCAATCACCGGCAGATCGACGGCCTGTTCTTCACCGGCAGTTCCGACACGGGCACGCTGTTGCATCGCCAGTTCGGCGGGCGGCCGGAAATCGTGCTGGCGCTGGAGATGGGCGGCAACAATCCGCTCGTCGTCGCGCCCGTCGCGGACATCGACGCGGCCGTGCATCACACGATTCAATCCGCGTTTCTCTCGGCCGGCCAGCGTTGCACGTGCGCGCGCCGTCTTTTCATTCCGGACGATGCGTTCGGCGAGCGTTACCTGCGGCGCTTCACGGAAGTGAGCGCGGCGATTCGCATCGGCGCCTACGACGACGAGCCGCAGCCGTTCATGGGCGCGGTGATTTCGGCGCGGGCGGCGGCGCGCCTCGTCGCGGCGCAAACGCAGTTGATCGAAGCGGGCGCACGTCCCTTGCTGGAGATGACGCAACGCGCGGCGAATCTCGGTTTCGTCACGCCCGCGATCCTGGATGTGACCGACGCCCGCGACGTTCCCGACGAGGAGCACTTCGGCCCGATGGTGCAGCTCACGCGCTACACGAGCTTCGATGAAGCGATCGAGCGCGCGAACGATACGGCCTACGGCCTTTCCGCCGGCCTGCTCGCCGACGACGAAGCCGCCTGGACGCACTTTCAGCGCACGATTCGCGCGGGCATCGTCAACTGGAACCGGCCGACCAACGGCGCGTCGTCGGCGGCGCCGTTCGGCGGCGTCGGGCGCTCGGGCAATCAGCGGCCGAGCGCGTACTACGCGGCCGACTACTGCTCGTATCCGATGGCGTCGGTCGAAAGCGCGCAATTGCAGATGCCCGCGAGCATATCGCCGGGTCTCACGTTTTAAGCACCGGAATCCGACATGCAGGCACAGCAAGCCAATCAGACCCAGGACGCGCGCGCGGCGAGCGAAGCGAATTTCGACGGCCTCGTCGGACCGACGCACAACTATGCGGGGCTGTCGTTCGGCAACGTCGCGTCGCGCAACAACGAGAAATCCGTCGCGAATCCGAAGGCGGCGGCGAAGCAGGGCTTGCGCAAGATGAAGCGGCTCGCGGACCTGGGCTTTCATCAGGGCGTGCTGCCGCCGCTCGAACGTCCGTCCATCCGGCTCTTGAAGAGTCTCGGCTTCACGGGCTCGGACGCCGCCGTGATCGAGCGCGCCGCCCGCGAAGCGCCGGAACTGCTCGCCGCCGCGAGTTCCGCTTCGGCGATGTGGACCGCCAACGCCGCGACCGTGAGCCCGTCGGCCGATACCGCCGATGGCCGCGTCCACTTCACGCCCGCGAATCTTGCCGCCAAGCTGCATCGCGCGATCGAGCATGGCGAAACGCGCCGCTCCCTTTCCGCGATCTTCCCGGACGAAGCGCGTTTTCGCATTCACCACGCGCTGCCGGGCACGCCCGCGCTCGGCGACGAAGGCGCGGCCAATCACACGCGGTTCGCGCGGGAATATGGCGAGAAGGGCGTCGAATTCTTCGTATATGGCCGCAGCGAATACGCCCAGGGCCCGCAGCCGCAGCGTTTTCCCGCGCGGCAGACGCTCGAAGCCAGCCGCGCGGTTGCGCGCCTGCACGGACTGTCGGATGCCGCGACCGTGTTCGCGCAGCAATCGCCCGATGTGATCGACGCCGGCGTGTTCCATAACGACGTGATCGCGGTCGGCAATCGCACGACGCTTTTCTGCCACGAGCGCGCGTTCGTCGAGCAGCACAAGGTCTACGACGAACTCGCCGCGAAGCTCGCCGCACACGGCGCGACGTTCGCGGCGCTCGAAGTGCCGCAGAGCGAAGTGAGCGTGGCGGATGCGGTCTCGTCGTATCTGTTCAACAGCCAGTTGCTGTCGCGCGCCGACGGCACGCAGGTTCTCGTCGTGCCGCAGGAATGCCGCGAGAACGAGCGCGTCGCGGCGTATCTGGATTCGCTCGCCACGCGCGCGACGCCCATCGACGAAGTGCTGGTCTTCGATCTGCGCGAGAGCATGAAGAACGGCGGCGGTCCGGCGTGCCTGCGCCTGCGCGTCGTGCTCAACGTTGCGGAGCGCGCGGCCGTGAACCCCGGCGTATGGATGAACGACGCGCTTTTCACGCGCCTCGACGCATGGATCGACACGCATTATCGCGATCGGCTCGCACCCGCCGATCTCGGCGATCCGCAACTGCTGGATCAGTCGCGCACGGCGCTCGACGAACTGACGACGCTTCTCGGACTGGGCGCGATCTATGACTTCCAGCACTGAGCTTCTCGACGACTTTCTCGCGTTCTGTCTCGCGGGCAAGGAGCCGCCGGTCCGGTCCGGCACGGCGGTATCCGGCGTGCGCTGGACGTGGCAAGGCGAAGGCGTCTTGCTGTTGGAACCCGCCACGCAACCCGCGACGCACAGCGTGATTGCGTCTGCCGGCATTCACGGCGACGAGACCGCGCCGATCGAAATGCTGTCGCGCCTTGTCGCCGATACCGCGAGCGGGAAGGCCGCGCTTGCAGTCCGCGTGCTGGTGATTCTCGGCAACATCGGCGCGATGCGCGCAGGCGTGCGCTATGCCGACGACGACCTCAATCGCCTCTTCAGCGGCCGTCACGCGAGCCTGCCTTCGAGCGTCGAAGCGCCGCGCGCCGCCGAACTGGAACGCGCGGCAACCGGGTTCTTCGATAGCGTCGCGCATCCGAAGTGGCATATCGACATGCACACGGCCATTCGCGCGTCCGTCTTCGAGCAATTCGCGCTGTTGCCGCACACCGGCGCGCCGCTTTCCCGCGCGATGTTCGACTGGCTGCGCGATGCGCGTCTGCAAGCGGTGCTTTTGCATCGGGAGAAGGGCAATACGTTCACGCACTTCACCGCCGAGCAGTGCGGCGCGCTCGCGTGCACGCTGGAGCTCGGAAAGGTACGGCCGTTCGGTGCGAACGATCTCGCGCGTTTTGCGGCATCGGATGCCGCTTTGCGGCGGCTCGTCGCAGGCCGCGCGCCGGCTGAGCGAGGACCGCTGCGCGTGTTCACCGTCGTCGCGCAGATCGATAAGCATAGCGAAGCATTCGCGCTGAACGTGGCCGCCGACGTGCCGAACTTCACCGCGTTCCCTCAAGGCGCGGAGCTCGCGCGCGACGGCGATTACACCTATCGAGTGACGCACGACGAAGAGCGCATCGTGTTTCCGAATCCGAAGGTGAAGCCCGGACTGCGCGCCGGCCTCATGGTCGTCGATACCACCGACGCGACGCTCGCATCGCTCGAATGAGCTTTCTCGTCGCGCTCGAACTTGCATGAGCGCGACATCCGCTTGCCTGTTTTCATTCCGCTCTTCCCGGAAACACCGCGCGGGCGCGCGCTACAATCGCGGCCCTGTGCATGATGCGGCGCATCAAAACTCTGCGCATGGTTTGAGCGTTTTTATTGACGCCGCGATGCTGGAATGGCCGGCGTTGTGCCGCATCGGACGACAGATCACGAAACATACTGGAAGGAGATGGCAGTAGATGAAATCGCAATGGATCAACCGCAAGCTCGCCGCGCTCGCCGTGCTCGGCGCCATGACCGCCGCGGGCGCCGCGTCGCTTGACGCGCAGGCCGCCGATAACATGAGGGAACTGCGCTTCGGCGTGGAGGCGTCGTACGCGCCGTTCGAATCGAAGACGCCGGCCGGCGCGCTGACGGGCTTCGACATCGACATCGGCAACGCGGTCTGCGCGAAGCTCAAGATGAAGTGCGTATGGGTCGAGAATTCGTTCGACGGGCTGATTCCGGCCTTGCAGGCGCGCAAGTTCGACGGCATCAATTCGGACATGACGATCACCGACAAGCGCAAGGTCGCGATCGATTTCACCGATCCCATCTACTCGATCCCGAACCAGCTCATCGCGAAGAAAGGCAGCGCGATTCTCCCGACCGTCGATGGCCTGAAGGGCAAGCGCGTCGGCGTGCTGCAGGGTTCGATTCAGGAGACGTACGCGAAGGCGAAGTGGGCCCCCGCGGGCATCGACGTCGAGTCGTATCAGGCGCAGGACCAGATTTACGCGGACCTCGCGTCGGGGCGTCTGGATGCGGCGTTCCAGGATGCCGAGGCGGCGTCGAAGGGCTTTCTGAAGCAGCCGCAAGGCGCGGGTTTCGCCTTCGCCGGTCCGGCAGTGAGCGATGACAAGCTGCTCGGCTCGGGCGTGGGCTTCGGCGTGCGCAAGAACGACCACGCGCTGAAGGACGCGCTCAACCGCGCGCTGAAGGAGCTGAAGGACGACGGCTCGATCGACCGGCTCGCCGCGAAGTACTTCGATGTGAAGGTGGTGCTGAAGTAACGTCGGCGCTCACGCACAGCCCGCTCCGGTCGCGGCCGGAGCGGGCTTTTCTGCGTCTTCCAATCGATCACATCGACGGCGCGATCACCACCGTGCACGTCGTCCCGGCCGCGAGCATGACGCCTTGCGGCACGTCGTCGATTCGCACACGCACCGGCACGCGCTGCGCGAGCCGCACCCAGTTGAACGTCGGGTTCACATCGGCGAGGAGTTCGCGGCTTTGCGGATTGTCGCGGTCATAGATGCCGCGCGAAATGCTCTCGACGTGTCCCGTCAGCTCGCCGCCGCTCATCAGGCGAATCTGCGCGCGGTCGCCCACGCGCACGTGCGGCAGCTTCGTCTCCTCGAAGTAGCCGTAGACCCAGAACGAATGGCTATCGACGATGGCGAGTTTCGCCGTGCCCGCCATCGCGTAGTCGCCGCGATACACGTTCAGGTTCGTCACGTAGCCGTCCACCGGCGAATAGACCTTCGTGCGCTCCAGATTGAGCTTGGCCGCATCGAGCGCGGCCTGCGCCTGCTGAAGCTGCGCCGCCGCCGTCGATGCGGTCTGCATCGCGTTTTCCTGCGCTTCCTTCGAGACGACGAGGCTGTCCATGTCCGCGCGCCGCGCCGCGTCGGAGCGGCGCATGCGCAATTCGGCGGCGCGCGCCGCGACATTGGCCTCGGCCTGCTCGACCGCGATCCGGTAATGCGACGGATCGATCTCCATCAGCAGATCGCCTTTCTTCACGAACTGGTTGTCGCGCACCGGCATCTGCACGACCGCGCCCGACACATCCGGCGCGACGTTGACGACATCGGCGCGCACGCGGCCATCGCGCGTCCACGGCTCGTCCATGTAGTGAACCCACAGCATGCGGCCGATGACGAGCGCAGCCGCGAAAATGACGATCGTCATGACGAAGCCGATGATTTTTCTGAGAACCATGATGCAACTCTTATGAACGTGTGTGAGCGTGTGTGGGCGTGAGTGAGCGAATGCCTGCTTTCAGCGATACACCGCGAGCCCGAGCGCGCCGCAGACGCAGACGAGCAGGCTCGCGCGAAACAGCGCCGGATGCCACACCACGCGATAAATGCCCGTCAGCCCGAGCGCGCGGTCGATCGCCCATGTGATGAGCGCGCCCGCCACGAAGATGAGCAGCAGCGTCGGCACATAGGCTTCGAGAATGGCGGTGTCACGCGGCATGGGGCGCTCCTTTGGGCGAATGAGATTCGAGCGTGGCGAACGGCGACTGGCGATCGAGCAGCGCCGTGCGGATGAAATGCAGATGACTCGCGATGCGCTCTAGCCGATGCCGCTCCTCGCGCGGCCGCTCCGACGCGGCGATCAGGCGCTGCACTTCGCCGATGGCCGTTCCCGCGCAGTCCAGCGCGGCATCGAAGCGTTGCGCGTCCGGGCGATCGAAAAGACGCGCGACGGCGTCGAGCGTGGCATCGATCGCGCGCCGCCACGGCAGCGAGGGCGCGTACTCCGGCGAGTCGGTGAGCGCGGCGATTTCCCGCCGCAAGTCGATGACCGCGCGGCCGACTTCCAGCACCGCGAAGAGCCATTGCAGCGCCTCGCGTTGCAGCGCGGGCCGGCCGGCGGCGAGCGCGTCGATCTGCGAGAGCACGTCGCGCGTGCGGCTCTCGAAGCGCGTCGCCACGCTCGTCAGGCGGCCGCGCCGCGCGAGCACGACTTCGCGGCGCAGGTCGCCGAGCAGGAGACGCCGCAGCCACGGCGCATCGGTCGGCAGAATGGTCGCGAAGGCGACGGCCGAGACGATCATCGACAGCACGAGCGCGATGGCGTCGTTCATCAGGCCGGCCGGGTTGTAGTGAACGAGGTTGTCCGGCCCCGCGAGAAAGCAGAAGAAGATGCAGTAGCCGATGCCCACGCCCGCGACCGCGCGCCGCGTGCTGAGAAACGTGCCGAGCAGGAGCGCGGGCACGAGCGCGACGCACATCAGCACGAAGCCGTCCATGTGCGGAAAGACGCCGAACACGACGATCATCCCGACCACCGCGGCGAGCGCCGTGCCGATGGCCATTTGCGCCGACATGAGCGTCGGGCGCGGCGAGGACGACGCGAGCGCGCAGACGGCCGCCGCGTTCAGCACCATCGTGCCGCCGCTCGGCCACGCGGTCGCGATCCAGAACGCGCTCAGCACGAACATCACGATCGCGCCGCGCACGCCGGAGATCGCGGCGGCGACGAGGTTGGTCTTCGGCACGTAGCGCGCGGCCCAGCGTTCGCGTTCATGCGACGGCGACGCCAGCGATGCGTACGTCTCCGCGTAGGCCAGCATGTCGTCGATGAAGCGGTACAGCAGTTCCGTCGCGGTATCGAATTCGAGCGGCGCGAACGCCGGATCGCTCGCGAGCGTCTCGCGCACCGAGCGCACGCGCTTCGGCAGCGCGGCTTTGAAGTCGCGCAAGCGCGCGGCGGCGTGCGCGGCATCGGCGGCATTGCGCACGGGCTCACCGGCGTCGAGAAACAGCGGCGGGACTTCGTGGATGAACGGCGTCAGCGCGGCGATCGTCGTCGCGGAGGCGCTGTCGCGCAGGCGATTCATCAACTGATGCAGCGCGTGAAAGCGCGTCGACGCGGTCATGAATTCGCTGTTGAGGCGCGCGAGCCGCCCGCCGCGCCGCCGCGATTCCGGATGCTCGAACATCGCGACACTGCGCGCCGCCTCGAAGCCGACGATATCCGCGACGAAGCCGAGATTCGCCCGCTCGATCTGCGCGGGCTCCATCTGGCCGGACATCGCGCGGCAGACGTAATCGACGAATTGCGTGAAGCGGCGGCGCACGGTCGCGCGAATCTGCTCGCCCGCGTGCTGCGGAAAGACGAGCGCGCTCACCGTGCCCGCGCAGACGATGCCGAGCGTCACTTCGCCCACGCGTGTGAGCGCCGACAGATATGCGCCGTCCGGATGCTGCGCGGCCGGAATGCCGATCAGCGCCGCCGTGTAGCCCGCGAGCACGAAGCCATACGAGCGGAAATTGCGGTTGCGCGCCGCGCCCGCGGTGCAGACGCCGACCCACAGCGCCGTCGCCGACAGGAAGAGCACCGGCTGCTGCGCGAAGAGGCCGATCAGCGCGAGCATGACGACGAGACCGACCATCGTGCCGCAGAAGCGATAGAAGCTCTTCGCGAGCACCATGCCGCTTTGCGGCTGCATCACGACGAAGACCGTGGTCATCGCGGTGCGCGGCTGCTGCATGTCGAGCCGCATGGCGATCCAGAGCGCGAGCAGCGCCGCGAGCACGGCCTTGAAGATGTAGATCCACGCGAGGCCGTCAGTGCGCGCCCAGGCGGCGAAGGCTTCCATCGGCGATCCGTGCGCGGGTTTGGCAATTGAGGATGACATGGGCGTTTCTCTCTACTTCTCGCCGGCGCGGGCGAACGGCCCGATGTGCTTCGACGGCGCGAGCTTCGCTTCTTCTGGCCCGTTGGCGGGATCATCGATGCCGCCGCCGAGCGCCGCCGTGAGCGTCGCGTAGGCGGCGAGCCGCGCTGCCCGCACGCGCGCCTCGCCGTCCTGCGCGCGCAGCAGTTGCGCCTGAGCGATCAGCACGTTGACGTAGTCGGTCAGGCCGCGTTTGTAGCCTTCGTTGGCGAGGTCGTAGTTCTTGCGCGCGGCGGCGACCGAGCGGCCCGACGCGTCCAGTTGCGTATCGAGCGATTGCACGCGCACGACCTGATCGGCGATGTCCTTGAGCGCCGCGACGAGCGTCGCGTTGTAGTGATCGACCGCCTGATCGTATTGCGCCGACGCCGCGCCCAGTTGCGCGCGCAGCCGGCCGCCTTCGAAGATCGGCAGCGAAAGCGCCGGGCCGAACGCGTAGCCCGTCGCCTTGCTCGTCAGGAAGCTGAGGAGCGCGCCGCCCGCGAACATCTGCGTGACGGACGCCGCCAGATTGATGTTCGGATAGAACTGCGCCTTCGCGACGTCGATGCCGCGCGCCTGCGCCGCGACCATCCAGCGCGCCGCGACAATATCCGGCCGGTGCCCGACCAGTTCGGCCGGCAAGGAGGAGGGCAGCGGCAGCGGCGTCGCGAGCGACAGCGCCGGGCGCGTGAGGGCTTCGCCCGCGCCGGGGCCTTCGCCTGCGAGCGCGGCCAACTGATGGCGCGCGAGCTGAATCGCTTCCTTGTACAGATCGACCTGGCGTTCGTACTCGGGCAACGGCGCTTCCGCCTGACTCACTTCGAGCTGCGTGCCGAGGCCGCCTTTGAGCCGACGCCGCGCCAGTTCGGCAATGCGCTCCTGCTGCGCGTACGTTTGCTGCGCGATGTCGAGCAGCGCGAACGACTGCGAAAAGCCGATGTAGGCGCGCACGACGTTCGTTTCGAGTTCCAGTTGCGCGGCCCGCGCGTCGGCGGCGCGCACGTGGGCGACATCCAGCGCGCGGTCGGCGGCGTGCTCGTCGCGGCCCCAGAGGTCGAGGTTGTAGGAGAGCGTGAGACCGGCGGTGTTGTCCCAGGTGGTCGTATCGGCATAAGGGCCGGGGCCGTAGAACGCGTTGTCCGGCCAGTTCTTGCGCGTGACGCTCATGTTGCCGTCGACATGCGGAACGAGCGCCGAGTGCGCGACGCCCGCCTGTTCGCGCGCCTCGCGCACGCGCGCCGCGGCCATCGCCAGCGTCGGATTACCGGCCGTCGCGCGGGCGATCCATGCGTCCAGTTGCGGGTCGCGATAAGCGCGCCACCATTGCGCGTCGGGCCACGCGGCATCGGCGTCGGCGGCGCGCGTGGCGGCCTCGATCGCGCGGCCGGCGTCGAGCGTCGAAGCGTCTTTCAGCGAGTCCTGCGGCGCGATCTTGCCGGTGCTTGCGCAGCCGGCCATCGTTAGTATTGTTGTAAGCAACGCGGCGCAACTCGCGCTTCTGAACCCCCGGCCTTCCACGTTTCGCTCCCAACCCTCGAGTCGATCAAGCGGCGATTATATTTTTGCAACGATCCGCGAATAACCGGCGCTAACGCAAAGCATTCTTGCAATCCGTGAGAAAGTGCAATCTTGCAGCGCATGCAACAATGCTTAGACGGTCGGACAAATCAGACACGACGGACAAGCACAGTTCAGGGTTGAACAACGTTATGGACACGCTCCAAAACATGCGCGTTTTCGTGCGCGTGGTCGAGGCAGGCAGCTTCACCGGCGCCGCGCAACATCTCAATACGACGACGGCTTACGCGTCGCGGGCGGTATCGGATCTGGAAGCGCATCTGCGCACGCGGCTCTTGAATCGCACGACGCGCCGCATCGCGCTGACGGAGGCGGGCGAGCGTTATCTGCAACGTTGCGAGCAGATTCTGGCTTACGTCGATCAGGCCGAAGCCGAAGCGAGCGATGCTCACGCGCGCCCGGCCGGCCGCCTGAAAGTGCATTCGATGACGAGCTTCGGCCAGCATTACGTCGTGCCGATGATTTCGCGCTATCAGGAGCGGCATCCGTCGGTGCAGGTCGATCTGACGCTCTCGCAACGCATGCCCGATCTGCTCGACGAAGGCTACGACGTTTCGCTCGTGCTTGCCTCCGAGTTGCCCGACTCGGGCCTCGTGTCGGCGCGGCTCGGCACGGTGTTCAGCATCGCGTGCGCGTCGCCGGCGTACATCGAAAAACACGGCGCGCCGCACGTCTTGTCCGATCTCGTGAACCACACCTGTCTGCACCTGATCACGCCGGTGTTTCCGCCGGGCCGCTGGGTCTTCGACGGCCCGAACGGGCAGGAGACCGTGACGCTCGGGCCGTCCACCTTCACGGTGAACGTCGCCGAGGCGATGGTCGTTGCGATTCGCGAGAGCATGGGAATCGGCGTGCTGCCGACTTCCTCCGCGCTGCCCGCGCTGCGCGCCGGCATGCTGGTGCGGGTGCTGCCGCACTACACGATGCAGGAGTTGAGCGTGTATGCGCTCTATCCGTCGCGTCAGTATCTGGACGCGAAGATTCGCACGTGGGTCGAGTTCCTGCGCGAGGCGCTCCCCGCGACGCTTTCCGCCGACGAAGAGTCGCTCAAGGAGTTCGTGGTGACTTGATGGAACGCTGCGCGTCTTTCAGTTACCGAATAAAGCGCGGTGCAACACTTGCTTACTCCCGGAACGCCCGCAGCTTGCTAAGGTCACAGCTCCCCTCAACGCCTCTTTTCGGGAAAACCGTCGAATGAGCACGCCTCTTTTATTCGCCCTTGCCGCGCTTCTGGTGTTGATCGCCGTGCCTGCCTCGCGCGATCTCTTTCAGGCGATGCGCGCCCAGTCGGAGCGGGAAGCGAAGCGCCGCCTCGTGCCCGTTCGCATGGACGACGAGCGCGAGCGTTACCGCCGCTAGGCCGCTTCCAGCGGCTCGATGAGCCGCGGTTCGTCGTTTACCGTGCGGTTGACGTCGGTCGTCACGCGATGCCAGGCGAAGTGCGCGGCAGGCACGCCATCGGTTTTCACGAGCGAATGAAGATCCGCGGGCGTCGCCGTGGCGTCCAGCCAGCGTCTGCCCGCCGAGGGCGAGAAGACGAGCGGGCGGCGGTCGTGGACATCGACGAGGCCTTCGTCCGCCTTCGACGTCACGATCACGAAGCCCGCGCCTGGCATGGCGGCGTCCACGTCGCGAACGATGCTCGTCAGCGCGGCGAGGAACATCGGCTCGCCATCCGCGCGGCGGATGAAGTAGGGCTGCGGGAAGGGCATGTCCGCGCGGTCGCCCGGGCGCCGCTCCACGCGCCACTCGAACCAGCCGTCCGCGGGCACGAGGATGCGCGCGTTGCGCCACAAGTCCCGGAAATACGCGCTGGTCGATGCCGTCTCGACGCGCGCGTTGATCGTCTGCGGCAGCTTCTTTTCTCTAGCCCACGGCGGGCAGTAGCCCCAATGCACGGCGCGAATGGTTTCGTCGGGATACACCGCGAGCGGATGCGTGCCGGGCGAGAGGTTATAGCCGGGGCGGCGGTCGGCGGCATCCACGAGGACGAACGGATTCTTCAGATGCAGACGCTCCGCGTAATGCATCGGCAGTCGGTACTGGCTGATTCGGCCGCACATGGCGTTCCTCCGCTTCGGCGTCAGATTTCGACGACCTTGTCCCACGTGAATTCCGGGTTCTCCCATCGCTGCGTGCGCTTGTCGAAGTAGCCGCGCGGATTGCACACAACGTGCGTGCCGTTCACCGTGTAGTCGAAGGCAGTATGCGTGTGGCCGTGAATCCAGAGCGCGACGGGCGCGCGGGCGAGCGTCGGCATGTGGTTGATGAAGCCGGCCGACACGATGTCTTCCGCGTAGCGCGGCGCGAGGCTTTCGCGCATCGGCGCGTGATGCGTGACGACGATCGTCTGCCCCGCGAACGGCTTCGCCAGTTCGCTTTCCAGCCACGCGCGCGCCTGCACGTGCAGCGCGACCGAATCGTCAGGCGTGAACGCGTGTGGCTCGCCGTCGGGTTCGGGCCAGGCCAGTTGAATCAATCCGCGATAGTCGAGCATCGCCTTCGTGCAGGCGTGCTTCGCTTTCTCGATCTCGTCCGCGCCCGCGCCGAACAGCGCGAAATCGGTCCAGAGCGTCGTGCCGAGCACGCGCCACGCGCCTTTGCGGTCGACGAGCGCCGCGTTGTTCAGATAGTGCACGTTGTCGACACTGCGCGCGGCATCGTGCATCGCGGCTTCCATCGCGCCGAATTCGCAGTCGTAATACTCGTGATTGCCGGGCACGTAGACGACGGGCGCGCCGTTGTCAAAGTTCTCCGCTGCCCAACGCAAGCCTTCGGCGTGGTTGTGAATGTCGCCCGCGAGCACGACGAGATCGGCCTCCGCATACGGAATGGCGAGCGGCTCGTCGCACTCCAGATGCAGGTCCGACAGCACACGAATCTTCATGCGATGTTCTCCTTGCGTGCGTCCGCATTCCAGCGCACGACCTTGCCGGGGTTCATCAGATTGTCGGGATCGAGCGCGGCCTTGATGGTCTGCATCAGCCGCACTTCCACGGGCGATTTCAGGCGCATGGCTTCGTCCACTTTCAGTTGCCCGAGCCCGTGTTCCGCGCTGATGCTGCCGCGATGCCTGTGCACCTGTTCGTACACGAGCGCGTTGATCGGCGTCTGGAACTCGGTGAGGAACGCCTTCTGATCGACGCCTTCGGGCGCCTGCACGTTGTAATGCAGATTGCCGTCGCCAAGGTGCCCGAACGTGACCATGCGCGCGCCCGGCACCGCTCTCGCGATGATCGCATCGGTTTCGTCGATGAAGCGGCCGATGCTCGAAATGGGCACCGCGATATCGTGCTTGATGTTCAGCCCTTCCTGAGCCTGCGCGAGCGGAATATGCTCGCGCAAGTCCCAGAACGCCTGCGACTGCGCGAGATTTTCCGCCACGACCGCGTCTTCGACGATGCCTTCTTCGATCGCCTGTTCCATCAGGCGTTCGAAAAGCGCGCGGGCGTGCTCGTCGCTTTCGCTGTCGGAAAGTTCCAGAAGCACGGTCTGCGCGTGCGGCTCGCCAAACGGGTAGCGCAATTGCGGAAAATGCCGTCCGACGAGACGCATGGAGAAGTCGGACATCAGCTCGAAGCCGGTCAGAAGCGGGCCGGCGTGCTGCTGCGCCATCGCGAGAAAGTCGAGCGCGGCATGCGGCGACGCGAGACCGGCGAGCGCCGTGACCTTGGCGACGGGCGCGGGATGGAGCTTCATCACGGCCGCGGTGATGATGCCGAGCGTGCCTTCCGCGCCGATGAACAGATCGCGCAGATCGTAGCCCGTGTTGTCCTTGCGCAGTCCGCGCAGGCCGTCCCAGATTTCGCCTTGCGGTGTCACGACTTCGAGCCCGAGGCACAGCTCGCGCGTGTTGCCGTAGCGCAGCACGCCGGTGCCGCCCGCGTTCGTCGACAAATTGCCGCCGATCGTGCAGCTGCCTTCCGCCGCGAGACTCAACGGAAAGAGACGTTGCGCGCTTTCGGCGCGCGCCTGGATTTCGGCGAGCACGACGCCCGCTTCGACGGTGATCGTGTTGTTATGCGGATCCACGCCGCGAATGCGATTCAGCCGCCTCAGACTCACGACGGCCTGCGCGCCGCTCGCATCCGGAGTCGCGCCGCCCGCGAGTCCCGTGTTGCCGCCTTGCGGCACGATGGCGACGCCATGTTCGCGCGCGAGCCGCACGACGCCGGCGACCTGTTCCGTGTCGCCGGGCAGCAGCACGGCGCAGGCGTCGCCGCGATACCGCTTGCGCCAGTCGACGCGATACGGCTCGGTGTCATGGTCATCCGTCAGGACGTGCGACGCGCCGATCAGTTGTACGCAGGCGTCGATGAAAGTTGCGGCAGAAGCGGTCATGGGCGAGAGGGATGGGCTGGAATGAAGCGACAGTATCGCGCAGCCGGGCGATGTGCGAACCATCGGCCAAATGGCATAGGCACGCGCCTTCGCTGCGCTTCGCGCCGGGTTTCGTGCTACAAAGCCTCAACCGCAAGCACGAAGCGGCGCGACAGCGGTCATGCCTGGCGTTTCCTTTCACGCGCCTGCGCTCGGGCGGCGCGCTTGAAAGGCGCGACGTACGCCATCGCGCAGCCGAAGAATGCGAGCGCAAGCAACGCTTCGAGCCAGGCGAGCCGCGCTGAGAGGCCGGCGTCGGTCATGCCGCGCACGATGCCTTCAGCGAGGTAGAGCAACACGAGCATGGACGACCATTGCAGCGTGTAGACGTTGCGCTTCGCGACGCCGGGCAGCGCGCACGCGAGCGGCAGCGCCTTCAACGCGAGCACCCACGCGCCGGGGCGCAGCGGCGCGAGCCACAGCTCCCAGAGCAAGGCGAGGACGATCAGCGCGCCGAGGCTCGCGGCGGCGCCGAGTGCGAACGCGCCGTGGTTTCGGTTTTCGTCGGCGGAAGGCGCGTGCATGGCGGGCTCAGTTCGCCTGTGCGCCGCGGGCGAGGTCGCGCGCCGTGCGGGCAAGCCGGGCGCCGAGCGCAATGGCGAGCGCCTTTTCGTCGGCGGAAATGCCTTGCCGCGCCGCCTCGTCGCCGGTGCGCGCATGATGCGACGCGCCGTAGGGCGTGCCGCCGGTTTGCGTCGTGGTGAGCCGCGACTCGGTGTACGGAATGCCGACGATCATCATGCCGTGATGCAGGAGCGGCAGCATCATCGAAAGCAGGGTGCTTTCCTGGCCGCCGTGGAGACTGCCGGTCGATGTGAAGACGCTCGCGGGCTTGCCGGCGAGCGCGCCGGAGAGCCATTGCGGCGTGGTGCCGTCGAGGAAGTATTTGAGCGATGCGGCCATGTTGCCGAAGCGCGTCGGCGAGCCGAGCGCGAGGCCCGCGCATTCCTCGAGGTCGCGCAGTTCGGCGTAGGGCGGCCCTTCTGCGGGAATGTCGGGCTGGGTGGCTTCGCAGACAGTGGAAACTGGCGGCACCGTCCGCACGCGAGCCTGCATGCCGGGCACGCTGTCGACGCCCTGCGCGATGGCGAGCGCCAGCTCGCGTGTCGCGCCGTGGCGGCTGTAGTAAAGCACGAGGATGTCGTTCATATGAGCTTTTTGGTGAACGGCTATTATAGGGATTGGGTCGCCGTCCGTGGGTGAGGCGGCTTGGTGGATGGTGCTGGTTCGCGGTGATGGCTTCGGGCAAAGCGACTACGGTCGGCCGCATAGGAGAAAAGGTTTGCAGCGTCTTTCAATCGATCTCGCGGCAGTGAAGCGCCTCGCCGGTTTCGTCGCGCGGCGCATCGGCGAGGATCGCGTCGCGCAAGTCGCGGGCAGCCTCACGTTCACGAGCGTGCTCTCGCTCGTGCCGCTCGCCACCGTGGCTTTCGCGCTGTTTACGGCGTTTCCGATCTTCGGGTCGTTTCAGGCTTCGTTGCAGGACTTCCTCGCGGATCACCTGATGCCCGCGCAGATCAACAGCCAGATCTTCAAGTACCTGAACGAATTCGCTTCGAAGGCCAAAGGACTCACGACGGTCGGGATGATCATCCTTCTGGTCACGTCCGTCATGACCATGATGACCGTCGAATCCGCGTTCAACGTCATCTGGCGGGTGAAAAAGGCGCGTCCGCTCGCGCAGCGCGTGCTCGTCTACTGGTCGATCATCACGCTCGGGCCGATTCTCTTCGGCTGCAGTCTGTCGATTTCCTCGTACGTCTTCGCGCATTCGGTCGCTTACGCGGGCTCGCACAATCTGATGCCGCCCGTCGTCGAATGGCTGCTCACCGGCGTTTCCCTGCCGCTCACGGTGTTCGGCTTCACGATCACCTACGTGTATATGCCGAACTGCAAGGTCGAATGGCGCGATGCCGTCGTGGGCGGGCTGATCGCGGCGGTCGCCTTCGAGATCGGCAAGCGCGCCTTCGGGCTCTACGTGCGCAGCATTCCTACTTACACGGCCGTCTACGGCGCGTTCGCCTCGCTGCCCGTGTTTCTGCTGTGGGTTTATCTATGCTGGATGATCGCGCTCGTCGGCGCGATGCTGACCTCCGCGCTGCCCGCTATTCGCATCGGGCAATATCATCGGCGCGCGTTTCCGGGCAGCGACCTGCTCGATGCGCTCGAAATTCTCGCGCGGCTCGTCGAGGCGCGCGAGGAGGGCAAGCCCGGCTACACCGCGCTCGAACTGTCGAAGATGGTGCGGTGCGATCTCGATACGTCCACGCGCATCATCGCGCGGCTCGACACGCTCGGCTGGATCGGCAGGCTGGAGGACGCGCGCATGCCGCGCTATGTGATGATCGCCAATCCGAACCAGATTACGCTCACCATGCTGTTTCAGGAATTCGTGATCGACCGCGAAGAGCTGGATTACCAGCTGCGTCTCGATGCAGCGCGGATCGAGCGCGATGTGCTCGTCAACGCGCTCGACAACGAAAAGCTGGAAGCGACGCTCGGCGCGCTGATCGCGGCGCGCACGCAGGCGCAAGCGAGCGCGCCGATGCGCGAGCCTGCGCGTTCGCCGATGCCGCGACAAACGGCGTGATCGCCGCTCAAAGCGAGATTCTGCCGATGCAGATGTCCTTGAACATCACCCAGTCGCCCATCAGGCTGTAGAGCGGATGGCGAAAGGTGGCGGGGCGGTTCTTCTCGAAGAAGAAGTGTCCGATCCACGCGAAGCCGTATCCGCATACGACGGCCGCCGGGAGCCAGAGCCAGTCGCCGGTGGCGAGCGCCATCGCAAGACAGCCGATCACGCCGAGCGAGCCGATGAAATGCAGCCTGCGCGAGACCAGGTTGCGATGCTCTTCGAGGTAGTACGGATAGAACTCGGCGAAGCTCGCGAAATGTTCCCCGTGTGCCGTGTGCGCCATGATGGCCTCCGGTTTTCCGACGATCGCGTCGGCAACATTGATTCTGCGACCGGCAGGGCGAGCATGCAAGCCGCCTTTCAGCGGCTTTCGGCGCACTCCAGCGCAAACGCGAAGAGCGCATCGAGCACGGCGTCCGGCTGTTCCGACATCAGCGCGTGGCCGCCGTCCAGTTCTACCGTGCGTACCCGCGCGCCGTGTTTTCGCAAGGCATCAACAAGGGCGCGGGCGGCGCGCGGCGGCGTCATCACGTCGCGCTTGCCGTAGAGCACGCAGACGGGGCAACGCACGGACGCGGCGCGGTCGAGCGCCTCCGTGTAACCGTTGCAGGCGCTGAAATCGGTGTGGAAAAGCTGCGCTTCGCCCAACGCGCTGACGCGTTCCATCAGCCGTTGATTCACGCCTTGCAGCCAGAACCCGGGCGCGGGACTGGAAGGCTTGGCCGCGATGGTCGAATGCGACCATTGATTCACCATGCCGATGGCCTGCGGCTCGTGCTCGCGGGCGGCGTCGAGAAGGGCGTCGGAGACGGTCATCGGCGCGGCGGTCGCGATCAGCGCGAGCCCGGCGGCGCGGTCCGGATAGCGCGCGGCGGCGTCCAGTGCGATCAGCGAGCCCATGCTGTGGCCGACGAAGATGGCACGGCGCACGGCGGCGGCGTCGAGCACGCGCATCACCCAGTCGGCGAGCGATGCGATGTCGCGTCGCGCGGGGCCGTCGCTGCGGCCGTGGCCGGGCAGATCGAGCGCCAGCACGCCGAAGCCGTGATGCGCAAAGTAGCGCGTTTGCAGCGCCCAGACGCTGTGGTCGTGCTCCGCGCCGTGAAGGAAGACGATGGCAGGGCGCGCCGGATCGAACGGCTTGCCGCCGGTGTAGGCGTAAGCGCGGTGGCCGTCGAGATCGAGGATCATGCGCGGCCCCCGAGCGGCGTCGTGTTCGCGCCGTCGCCGCCCCTCTCGGCGGCCTTTTGCGCCGCCTTCAGGCCGCGCTTCAAGTCGTCGATCAGGTCGTCCGGATCTTCCAGCCCGATCGACAGGCGAATCCGTCCCGGCCCGATGCCCGCGGCGGCGAGCGCGGCGGCGTCCATGCGAAAGTGCGTCGTGGAAGCCGGATGGATCACGAGCGAGCGCGCGTCGCCGACGTTCGCCAGATGCGAGAACAGCGTCAGCGATTCGATGAACGTGCGCGCCGCCGGCACGCCGCCGCGCACATCGAAGCTGAACACCGCGCCCGCGCCGCGCGGCAGCAGCCGCTCGGCGAGTGCATGATCGCGATGCGTCGGCAGTTCGGGATAGGCAACGCCCTCGACCGCCGGCGAACTCAGCAGGAAGTCGATCACCTTGCGCGTGTTGGCCACATGCCGGTCCATGCGCAACGGCAAGGTTTCGATGCCTTGAAGCAGTTGCCACGCGGCCTGCGGATGCAAACACGCGCCGAAGTCGCGCAGCCCCTCGCGCCGGGCGCGCAGCAGGAACGGCGCGACCGTGCTTTCCTCGGCGAAGACCATGCCGTGAAAGCCGTCGTAAGGCTCGGTGAACTCGGGGAAACGGCCGCTTTCGGCGAAGTCGAAAGTGCCGCCGTCCGCCAGCACGCCGCCGATGGTCGTGCCGTGGCCGCCGAGAAACTTCGTCGCGGAGTGATACACGAGGTCCGCGCCGTGCTCGAACGGCCGCAGGAGGTAGGGCGTCGTGAAAGTGGAATCGACGAGCAGCGGCGCGCCGTGGGCGTGGGCGATTTCCGCGACGCTCGCAATATCCAGCACGTCCAGCCCCGGATTGCCGAGCGTTTCGCCGAAGAAAAGCCGCGTGTTCGGCCGGGCGGCCGCGCGCCACGCGTCCAGATCGTGCGGCGGCACGAACGTCGTCTCGATGCCGAAGCGCCGCAGCGTGTAATGCAGCAGGTTGTGCGACCCGCCGTACAGCGCGGCCGACGCGACGATATGCGAACCCGCGCCCATCAACGTGGCGATCGCCAGATGCAGCGCCGCCTGACCGCTCGCCGTGCCGATCGCGCCGACGCCGTTCTCCAGCGCCGCGACGCGCTCCTCGAAGACCGCGACCGTCGGATTCGAAATGCGCGAATACACATGGCCCGAGCGTTCCATGTTGAAGAGCGCGGCGGCGTGATCGGTATCGCGAAAGGAGAACGAAGTGGTCTGATAGATGGGCGTGGCCCGCGCGCCGGTGGCGGGATCGGGCGCGGCGCCCGCGTGCAGCGCGAGCGTATCGAAGCGGTTGGCGGGCATCGTCGGCGGCCGGCGCGGCATGCGTCCGGCGAAAATGTCGGTCGGTCATCCTATCATCGCGGCGGCTCGCGCAAACCTAGGGCGAACGCCTGCGGTCTTGCCGCGAAGCCTTATCCGAAAGGCTAACGCGGGCCTCGTTCGCTTTCCTTTTGCAGGCCTTTCCGATAGCATCGACCCATGGTTTCACAAACGCTTCGGCATCTGAACAGGCATTTCGCGAGGAGAAAGTCATGCGAGTGAGCGACATCTTGAAGGTGAAGGGCAATGCGCTATTCACCGTTACGCCCGATACGCCGCTCTCCGACGCGATCAACGTGATGGCGGCGCACGATATCGGCTCGCTCGTCGTCATGGAATACGGCGATCTGGTCGGCATGCTGACTTTCCGCGAAATCATTGTGACGCTGCGCGACAACGGCGGGGGCGTGGGCACCACGACCATCCGCAAGGTCATGGACGACCATCCGCTCACCTGCACGCCGGAAACCGACGTGAACGAAATTCGCCGCATGATGCTGGAGCATCACGTGCGTTATCTGCCGGTCATGGAAAACCGCGCGCTCATGGGCGTCATCTCCTTCTACGACGTGGCGAAGGCCGTCGTCGAGGAGCAGGGCTTCGAGAATCGCATGCTGAAAGCGTATATCCGCGACTGGCCGGAGGAACCGCAGGGCCAGCAGGAGCAGCAGAACGTTCGCTGAATTTTTAGTGCCGTGCCGCGCGCGTCGTCGTGCGGTAGCCGAACTAAGTGAGATCGAATTAACGAAGTCTCGCCGGACCAACGCAGCGCGCCGAAGGGCGCGTTTTTTTTCGCCCGGCGCTTGAGCACACAAAGACACAATTCTTGCCGAGAACACATGAGTGACAATCCGTTGGGCGCCGAGAACGACGCTGGCGCGCGTGCTTCGCGCGGCTCGCATGCCGCTGGTGAAAGCCAGTTCGGTTTGCTGCGGGAACGCCGCTTCGCGCCGTTCTTCTGGACGCAGTTTCTCGGTGCCATGAACGACAACGTCTTCAAGGTCGGCTTCACGTCGCTGGTGACGTTCCAGGCCGCGCGTTTCTCGGGCGTCGATCCGAAGACGGCGGCGTTCCTGATTTCCGCCGTCTTCATCGTGCCGTTCGTGCTGTTTTCGGCGACTTCCGGGCAGATCGCCGACAAATACGACAAGGCCGTGCTCGCGCGTCTCGTGAAGACTTTCGAGATCGTCGTGATGCTGATCGGCGGCGCGGGATTTCTGCTGCACAGCGCGCCGTTGCTGTACCTCTGCACCTTTCTGATGGGCGTGCATTCGACGGTCTTCGGGCCGGTCAAATACGCTTATCTGCCGCAGCATCTGAACGCAACCGAGCTCGTCGGCGGCAACGGACTCGTCGAAATGGGCACGTTCGTCGCCATTCTGATCGGCACGATCATCGGCGGGGCGGCGGCCGGGGCGGCGAACCGCAGTGCGCTGTTGCTCGCGGCGGCGTGTCTCGCGTTCGCGGTCGTCGGGCGCATCGTGTCGGGCTTCGTGCCGACGTCCGAAGCCTCCCAGCGCGACTTGCGCATCAACTGGAATCCGGTGTCGGAGACGTGGCGCAATCTCAAGCTCGCCCGCTCGGACCGCACGGTCTTTCTGAGCCTGCTCGGCATTTCGTGGCTCTGGTTCGTCGGCGCGACGTTTCTCACGTCCTTTTTTAATTTCGCGAAAGACGTGCTGTCCGCGAATCCCGATGTCGTCACCATCCTGCTTGCGACGTTCTCGCTCGGCATCGGCACCGGGTCGCTGCTGTGCGAACGGCTCTCGAAGCGCCGCGTCGAAATCGGGCTGGTGCCGCTCGGATCCATCGGCATCAGCGTCTTTGCAATCGATCTCTTCTTCGCGAGCCACCGCATCGCGCCGGCTACGCATCTGCTGAACGTCAGCGAATTCCTGCTCGTGCTGCGGCACTGGCGCATTCTCGCCGACCTGTTTCTGCTCGCGATGTTCGGCGGCTTCTACAGCGTGCCGCTCTACGCGCTGATCCAGGCGCGCAGTCAGCCGACGCACCGGGCACGCATCATTGCCGCCAACAACATTCTCAATTCGTTCTTCATGATCGTCTCGGCGCTGATGGCGCTCGCGCTCACGTCGATGGGCGTCGGCATTCCCGGCCTCTTTCTCGTGACGGCGCTGCTGAACGTGCTCGTCGCCGTCTATATCTACTCGCTCGTGCCCGAGTTCCTGCTGCGTTTCATCGCGTGGATTCTGGTGCACACGTTCTATCGCATTCGCCTGGTCGATGCCGCGCGCATTCCCTCGCACGGCGCGGCGGTCCTCGTGTGCAATCACGTCAGTTTCGTGGATGCGGTCGTCATCATGGCCGAAAGTCCGCGTCCGATCCGCTTCGTGATGGATCACCGCATCTTTCGCACGCCGTTCGTCGGCTGGCTGTTCCGTCACGTGAAGGCGATTCCGATTGCGCCCGCGCACGAGGACGCGGAGCTGCTGGAACGCGCGTATGAGTCGTGCCAGCGCGCGCTCGACGACGGCGATCTCATCTGTATCTTTCCCGAGGGCAAACTCACGCGCACGGGCGAGATGAACCCGTTCCGGCACGGAATCTCGGAGATTCTGCGGCGGCATCCGGCGCCGGTCGTCCCGATGGCGCTGCGCGGGCTGTGGGGCAGCGTTTTTTCGCGCGATCGGAATGCGCAGTGGCCGCGTCCCATTCGGCGGGGCGTGATGACGCGCCTCACGCTCGCCGTCGGCGAGCCCATCGCGCCGGAAGACGCGACGCCGCAGCACCTTCAGGACCGCGTGACGGCGCTGCGCGGCGCGCGACGATAGACGGCGCTGGCATAATAGCGGTCTCCCCCCGACACTCTCTTCAGGTCGACGCTCATGTCCGGCAACACCCTTGGCACGCTCTTCACCGTCACGAATTTTGGCGAATCGCATGGACCGGCGATCGGCTGCGTGATCGACGGCTGCCCGCCCGGCATGGCGCTGACCGAGGCCGACATCCAGGTGGAACTGGACCGGCGCCGTCCGGGCACGTCGCGCCACGTGACGCAGCGGCAGGAAGCCGATCAGGTCGAGATTCTGTCGGGCGTGTTCGAGGGCGTCACCACCGGCACGCCCATCGCGCTTCTCATCCGCAATACGGATCAGCGCAGCAAGGACTACGGCAACATCGCCGAAACGTTCCGTCCCGGTCATGCCGATTACACCTACTGGCAGAAGTACGGCGTGCGCGACTATCGCGGCGGGGGGCGGTCGTCGGCGCGGCTGACTGCGCCGACGGTCGCGGCGGGCGCGGTCGCGAAGAAATGGCTGCGCGAGAAATTCGGCATCGAGACGCGCGGTTACATGAGCGCGCTCGGCGAGGTGCCTATTCCGTTCGTCGACTGGAAGCACGTGCGCGAAAATCCGTTCTTCGCGCCGAACGCGGATGTCGTGCCGCAACTCGAGGCTTACATGGACGGACTGCGCCGCGACGGCGATTCGGTAGGCGCGCGCATCGACGTGGTGGCGAGCGGCGTGCCGGTCGGTCTCGGCGAACCGCTGTATGACCGGCTGGATGCCGACATCGCCCACGCGATGATGGGCATCAACGCCGTGAAGGGCGTGGAGATCGGCGCGGGTTTCGCGAGCGTCGCGCAACGCGGCTCGCAGCACGGCGACGAGATGACGCCCGAAGGCTTCGCCACCAACCACGCGGGCGGCATCCTGGGCGGCATTTCGAGCGGGCAGGACATCACGGTGTCCATCGCCATCAAGCCGACGTCGAGCATTCGCACGCCGCGTCAGTCCGTCGACAAGACGGGCGCGCCCGCGACCGTCGAGACGTTCGGGCGCCATGATCCGTGCGTCGGCATCCGCGCGACGCCCATCGCGGAGGCACTGCTCGCGCTCGTGCTGATGGATCATGCGTTGCGGCACCGCGCGCAATGCGGCGATGTGGCCGTCTCCACGCCGAAGATCCCCGCGCACGTTCCGGGCAAGTAACGCCGCATGAAAAAGGGCGCCGGTGCTTTCGACCGGCGCCCTTTGTCGTTTACCGCGCAGGCGTCACATGTTCGGATAGTTCGGCCCGCCGCCGCCCTCCGGCGTCACCCAGACGATGTTCTGCGTCGGATCCTTGATATCGCACGTCTTGCAGTGGACGCAGTTTTGCGCGTTGATCTGCAAGCGGTCGCTGCCGTCGTCAGATTTCACGAACTCATAGACGGCGGCGGGGCAATAGCGGCTTTCGGGACCGGCGTAAGTCCGCAGATTCACGTTGACCGGCACGCTCGCGTCTCTCAGCGTCAGATGCGCCGGCTGATTCTCTTCGTGATTCGTGTTCGAAATGAACACGGACGAAAGGCGGTCGAACGTGAGCTTGCCGTCGGGCTTCGGATAAACGATCGGCTTGCATTGCGACGCGGGCTTCAGCATCTCGTGGTCCCAATGCTGATGATGCAGCGTCCACGGCACGTTGCCGCCCATCACCTTTTGCTCCAGCCCGACCATGAACGAGCCGAGGTACAGGCCCTTGCTCATCCACTGCTTGAAGTTGCGCGCCCGGTGAAGCTCCGTCTTGAGCCAGGAGTTTTCGAATGCTTCCGGATAGGTCGTCAGCTCGTCGCCTTGACGTCCGGCTTGCACGGCGTCGAACGCGGCTTCGGCGGCCATCTTGCCGGTCTTGATCGCCGCGTGGCTGCCCTTGATGCGCGAAGCGTTCAG
Source organism: Burkholderia sp. 8Y (assembly GCF_902506145.1). Taxonomy (GTDB): domain Bacteria; phylum Pseudomonadota; class Gammaproteobacteria; order Burkholderiales; family Burkholderiaceae; genus Caballeronia. The sequence goes on from NZ_LR733520.1 coordinate 1,063,830, forward strand.
GAAACCGGCGTCATCGCCGGCGAGCGCGCCGCCCGGGAACGTCAGCTTCGGCAGCGACATCAGGCCGCCCGCGGTGATCGCGCGCGCGCCGTACGACAGGCGCTTGCCGCCTTCCAGAAACGCCCGGATCGACGGATGCGTCTTGTAACGCTGAAACTCCTCGAACGGCGACAGATACGGATTCGAGTACCCGAGCCCGACCACGAAGCCGACGACGACCTGGTTATTGTCCATGTGGTACAGGAACGACCCGCCGTACGTATCCGGTTCCAGCGGCCAGCCGGCGGTGTGAATCACGAGCCCCGGCTTATGCTTGACGGGATCGATTTCCCACAATTCCTTGATGCCGATGCCATACACCTGCGGATCGGCATTCTGATTGAGCTTGAACTTGTCGATCAACTGACGCCCGAGGTGGCCGCGCGCGCCTTCGCAGAAAAGCGTGTATTTCGCGTGCAGTTCCATGCCGAGCTGGAAGTTCTCGGTCGGTTGCCCGTCCTTGCCGACGCCCATGTTGCCCGTCACGACGCCGCGCACCGAGCCGTCGTCCGCATACAGCACTTCCGCTGCCGGAAAGCCAGGGAAAATCTCGACGCCGAGTGCTTCGGCTTGCTGCCCCAGCCAGCGCGTGACGTTGCCCAGGCTGACGACGTAGTTGCCGTGATTCTTGAAGTTGTCAGGAAGCAGCCAGTTCGGCACCTGCTTCGCGCCCGTCGGCGAAAGGAACAGGAAGCGGTCCTCGGTCACTTCGACATCGACCGGCGCGCCTTTTTCCTTCCAGTCAGGGATGAGTTCGGAGAGGCCGCGCGGGTCCATCACCGCGCCCGACAGGATGTGCGCGCCGACCTCGGAGCCTTTTTCCAGCACGCAGACGCCAATTTCGACGCTTTTTTCCGCCGCCAGCTGCTTCAGGCGAATCGCGGCCGACAAACCGGCTGGGCCGCCGCCGACGATCACGACGTCGTATTCCATCGATTCGCGGGGACCGTATTGCTCGATAAGGCTCGCCGGGGTCATCAATGCTCCTCTCTACCGTTAGAATGGCCTTCTAAGATCGCGTATTGTCAGCGAACGTCAGGCGGGCTGCAACCGAAGGTGTCTTGATCCGCACGATCGTACTATTTTTCGTGATACCGTGGTATTGGTGTCTACGCCAAGTGGCGCGACCGTGCGCCTCGCGCTGCCCGCGTCCCTCGCAAGGCTGAATCAACCGTACAAGAAGGAAGCACAATGGGCCGTTCGATCAACCTGGAAGGCAAGGTCGCGCTGATCACCGGCGCGTCCAGTGGACTCGGAAAGCGTTTTGCGCAGGTGCTGTCGCAGGCGGGCGCGAAAGTCGTGCTCGCGAGCCGCCGCATCGAGCGGCTGAAGGAATTGCGCGCCGAAATCGAGGCGTCGGGCGGCGCAGCGCATGTCGTATCGCTCGACGTGACGGACTACCTGAGCGTGAAGGCGGCGGTTGCGCACGCGGAGACGGAAGCCGGTACCATCGATATTCTCGTCAATAACTCGGGCGTCTCGACCACGCAGAAGCTGACCGAAGCGACGCCGGCCGACTTCGAATTCGTCTTCGGCACGAACGTGCGCGGCGCGTTCTTCGTCGCGCAGGAAGTCGCCAAGCGCATGATCATGCGCGGCAACGGCGCGTCGAAGCCGGCGTACCGCATCATCAACGTGGCTTCGGTGGCAGGACTGCGCGTGTTTCCGCAAATCGGCCTCTACTCCATGAGCAAGGCCGCCGTCGTGCAAATGACCAAGGCCATGGCGATGGAATGGGGCCGCCACGGCATCAACGTCAACGCCATCTGTCCGGGTTATATCGATACCGAGATCAATCACCACCACTGGAAGACCGAGCAGGGCCAGAAACTCGTGTCGATGCTGCCGCGCCGGCGCGTCGGCGCGCCCGAGGACCTCGACGGCCTCTTGCTGCTGCTCGCGGCGGACGAATCGCAGTTCATGAACGGCTCGGTCATTTCAGCGGACGACGGTTTTGCACTGTGAGAATCGCGCGCACGAGCTTTTGCCGCGCGCGGTGCGATGTTTTCAGACACTGGAAGGATGAATGAGCGACACCAATACGCCCACGAACGCAAACCCTGAGTTTCACACCGTTTTCGAAATGTCCATGCCGATCCGCTGGGGCGACATGGACGCCTTCGGGCATGTCAACAACACGGTGTACTTCCGTTACATGGAGCAGGTCCGCATTTCGTGGTTCGAGCAGATCGGCGCGGCGGGCGGTAATGGCGAAGGCCAGGGGCCGGTCATCGTCAATGCGTCGATGGAATTTTTGAAGCAGCTTCACTATCCCGGCGACGTGATCGCGCGGATGTCGGTCGGCAAGCCGGGGCGCAGCAGTTTCGACACGCGCTTCGAGCTGTATCGCGCCGACGCGCCGGGCACGCTGTACGCGCGGGGCGCGGCGAAAGTCGTGTGGGTGGACTACGCGGCGGGTAAGTCGATGCCGATTCCCGATTTGCTGCGCCAGATCATCGAAACGGCTGCGCCCGTCGCGTCCTGACAGCGCGGGTCAATTGCCGAGCAGCCGCTGCAGAAGCTCCGTCGCGTTGCCGGTGTCGTATTTGCGCATGAGCCGCGCGCGGTAAATGTCCACGGTGCGCGGGCTGATATCGAGCACGCGGCCGATCTGCTTGCTCGTTTTTCCCGTGACGAGCTGCGCGGCGATTTCCCGCTCGCGCGGCGTCAGTTCGATCGCGACGCGTCTCGTCGCGCTCAGGTCCTCGAAGGTCCAGACGCCCGCCGCATGGGGCGCGTCACGGTCGAGCGCGCGGCCGGTCACGTGGCACCAGAAGAGTTCGCCGTTCGCGCGTTTCATGATGCGGTCGTCGCTATAGGTGCCGCGGCTGCTGATATGTGCCGCGATGCGTTCGCCGATGCGCGCGAATTCATCCGGCGTCGGATACAGCACCTCGAACGACCGGCCGATGAGCGTCTCGCGCGCGGCGCCGAAAATCGCGCAAAGCTGCTCGTTGCAGTCCTCGATGGTGCGTTCTCGCGACAGCACGAGCCCGACGGGCGCGAGATGAAACGCGGTTTGATAGTCCAGTTCACGCATGTCGACTCGGGCGCCCGGCCGGGCGTCGCAGGCAACGACCGGGCGCGGGCAATGACTTATGTATTTTTGCGTATTGTGCAGGATGGACCGCCCAGCGTACGCTTTTGCCCAGATCAAAACGCCGCTGCACGCTGTCCGGCGGCGCGAAAAACGGTTCTCAGTCGGGTTTACACATGGAAGGGACAAACAGATGAACAAGGTCTATCCCAGCGCGAAGGCGGCGCTCGATGACATCGTCAAGGACGGCCAGACGTTCGCCGTCGGCGGATTCGGGTTGTGCGGCATTCCGGAGGCGCTGATCGCCGCGCTGCGCGATTCGGGCGTGAAGGACATCACGTGCATCAGCAATAACGCGGGCGTCGATGGCTTCGGCCTCGGGCTGCTGCTCGAGACGCGCCAGATCAAGAAGATGATTTCGTCCTACGTGGGCGAGAACAAGGAATTCGAGCGGCAGTATCTGGCCGGCGAACTCGAACTCGAATTCACGCCGCAAGGCACGCTCGCCGAAAAGCTGCGGGCGGGCGGCGCGGGCATTCCGGCGTTCTTCACGAACACCGGCTACGGCACGATCATCGCGGAAGGCAAGGAAACGCGTCAGTTCGGCGAAAATCACTACGTGCTGGAGCATTCGCTGACGGCGGACGTCGGGCTCGTCAAGGCGTGGAAAGCCGACAAGTCGGGCAATCTGATCTATCGCCGCACCGCGCGCAACTTCAATCCGATGTGCGCGATGGCCGGCAAGATCACCGTCGCGGAAGTGGAAGAGATCGTCGAAGTCGGCGAACTCGATCCGGACGCGATCCACACGCCGGGCATTTTCGTGCAACGGCTCGTCCTGAATGCGCAGCCGGAAAAGCGCATCGAACAACGCATCGTCCGCGCGAAAGGAGAATGACCATGGCTTGGACTCGTGACCAGATGGCCGCCCGCGCGGCGAAGGAATTGCAGGACGGCTTCTATGTGAACCTCGGCATCGGCTTGCCGACGCTTGTCGCCAACCACGTGCCGCCGGGCGTCGAAGTGTGGCTGCAATCGGAAAACGGGTTGCTCGGCATCGGGCCGTCGCCGACCGAGGAAGAAGTCGACGCCGATCTCATCAACGCCGGCAAGCAGACCGTGACGACGCTGCCGGGCTCGTCGATCTTTTCGTCGGCGGATTCGTTCGCGATGATCCGCGGCGGTCACATCAACCTCGCGATTCTCGGCGCGATGCAGATCAGCAAGAGCGGCGACCTGGCCAACTGGATGATCCCCGGCAAGATGATCAAGGGCATGGGCGGCGCGATGGACCTCGTCGCGGGCGTGAAGCGCGTCGTCGTGCTGATGGAGCACGTCGCGAAGGGCGACCAGCACAAGATTCTTGAAGAATGCACGCTGCCGCTGACGGGCGTGGGCGTCGTGGACCGCATCATCACGGATCTCGGCGTGATCGACGTCACCGAAAACGGCCTGAAACTCGTCGAACTGGCCGATGGCGTGACGGTCGAGGAGATTCAGCAAAAAACCGGCGCGTCGCTCGACGTCAGCGGCGTGAAGTAAACAAGCGGTAGACGGCGGTCCGAAAGCGGGCGGGGCGGAAGGCTTCGCCCGCTTTGCTTTTGGATCGCGCGAAGCATCGTCCGTTCGGCTAACGGCGCTCGGCCGCGCGCCGAACGCTTTAGAATCGTTCGGACATCTTCCACGAGGACTATCAATGAGCGCATCCATCGTCGTCGAAGCATCGCATTCCACGCTCACCGCGCCGCGCCAGCGTTTCGTGCAGTGCGCAAGTCCGGCGGGGCTGCATCGCATGGCCTACACGGAGTGGGGCGATCCGGCCAATCCGCGCGTGCTGCTGTGCGTACACGGCCTGACGCGCTCGGGCCGCGATTTCGATCAGGTCGCAGAGGCGTTCGCGAGCGACTATCGCGTGGTGTGTCCGGATGTGGTCGGCCGGGGACTGTCGGACTGGCTCGCGGATTCCCGGTACTACGGCGTGCCGCAGTACGTCGCGGACATGGTCACGCTGATCGCGCGGCTCAACGTGGAATCGGTCGACTGGTTCGGCACCTCGATGGGCGGGCTGATCGGCATGGTGCTCGGCGGAATGCGCCATACGCCGATCCGCAAGCTGCTGTTGAACGACGTCGGCCCTCACATCGAGCCCGTGGCGCTCGAGCGTATCCGCAGCTACCTCGGCAAGCCCGCGCGTTTTGCGTCGCTCGATGAAGGCATCCGGCAGGCGGCGGCGCTAGCGGCGTCGTTCGGGCAGCTCACCGACGAGGAGTGGGCGAGCATCAACGCGCCGCTCCTGCACGAGCGCGACGGCGCGTGGACGTTCCGCTACGACCCCGGCATCGCCGCGCCATTCGCTGCGGCCACGGACGAGCAGAACGCCGCTGCCGAAGCGTTTCTGTGGCACTCGTTCGCGTCGATCGCCACGCCGGTGCTCGTGGTGCGCGGCGAGAGCTCGGACTTGCTGTCGCGCGCGACCGTGGCGCAGATGGTGGAAAAGGGACAGGCGGTATCGAGCGTGGAAGTGCCCAATGCCGGCCATGCGCCCGCGTTTCTCGACGGCGAGCAGATCGCCGTCGCGCGACGCTTCTTTCTCGAAAACGAGGCTCGCGGGGCATAATATCGGGCTGAGCGCGTGACGCTCTGTCTCGTTTTTGAACCCTTCACAGGACTGGATAAGCACATGGCAGTTACTCGTCATCACGTCGGCGCACGCCTTTCCGAGATCGCCATTCATAACGGCACCGTGTATCTCGCCGGGCAGATCGCGGAAGACACGGAGCAGGACATCACCGGCCAGACGCGCGAAGTGCTGGGCCACATCGACCGTTTGCTGGAAGAGGCGAACAGCGACAAGTCGCACCTGCTGTCCGTGCAGATCTACATCTCGGACATGGTGCACTTCGCCGGCATGAACGCCGTCTGGGACGCGTGGGTCGCGCCGGGTCACACGCCGCCGCGCGCCACGGTCGAAGCGAAGCTCGCGAATGCGGCCTGCCTCGTCGAAGTCGTCGTGGTGGCCGCGCAGCGCAGTTGATCTGACCAGCCGCGCGTCTGTCGCGGCTTTAACGTATGACCGAGAGCACCGTCCCCGCTGACACGCTGCCCGAGCCGTCCTTCGACGACGCGCTCGCCTTCGTGCGCGAGCACGCGAAGGACGCGCGGCTCTCGACGGGCGAACTGCTCGCGGATCACGCGGCGGGCACGGCGCGCATCGTGCAGACGCTCAACGTCGACCCGCACGCGGTCGCCGCCGCCGCGCTGTTTGCGCTCGCGCCGCATCTGGATGATCCCGAGACTTTGATCGCCGAACACTTCGGGCCCGAAGTGCAGCGGCTCGTGAGCGATGTGCGCAAACTGTTGCGGCTCGGCTCGGTCAGTTCGCGTGCGACGCTCGCCGCCTTGCCCGACAACACGCGCGATGCGCAGGCGGCGCGGCGGGCGCAAGTCGAATCGCTGCGCAAGATGCTGCTCGCGTTCGCGCAGGACATTCGCGTCGTGCTGATCCGGCTCGCTTCGCGATTGCAGACGCTGCGCTATCACGCCGCGCAGAAGATCGATCCGTCGCCCGACGTGCCGCGCGAGACGCTCGACATCTACGCGCCGCTCGCGAACCGCCTCGGCATCTGGCAAGTGAAGTGGGAACTGGAAGACCTGTCGTTCCGCTTCGAAGATCCCGCCACTTACAAGCGCATCGCCAAGCTGCTCGACGAGAAGCGTATCGAGCGCGAATCGTATGTGACCGAGGCTATCGCGCGGCTGCGAAAGGAACTGGACACGGCCCACATCGCGGCGGAAGTGAGCGGCCGGCCGAAGCATATCTACAGCATCTGGAAGAAGATGCGCGGCAAGCATCTCGACTTCTCGGAACTGAACGACGTGCGCGCGTTTCGCGTGATCGTCGGCGATATCAAGGATTGCTACACGGTGCTTGGCATCGTGCATAACCTGTGGCAGCCGGTGCCGCGCGAATTCGACGACTACATCTCGCGGCCGAAGCCGAACGGCTACAAGTCGCTGCATACGGTGGTCGTGGGCGACGACGGGCGCGCGTTCGAAGTGCAGATTCGCACGCACGACATGCATCAGTTCGCGGAGTACGGCGTGGCGGCGCACTGGCGCTACAAGGAAGCGGGTGCGCGCGGCTATGCGGGCCAGGTGATGGCAAGCGAGAAGTACGACGAAAAGATCGCGTGGCTGCGCCAGCTTCTCGCCTGGAAGGACGACGTGGAAGGCGATCGCCCCGGCTGGCAGCAACTGCGCGACGCCACGCTCGACGACGACCACATCTACGTGCTGACGCCGCAGGCGCGCGTGATCGCGCTGCCGCACGGTTCGACGGCGGTCGATTTCGCGTATCACCTGCATAGCGAACTGGGGCATCGCTGCCGGGGCGCGCGAGTCGATGGCGCGATGGTGCCGCTCAACACGCCGCTCCAGAACGGGCAGACGGTTGAGATCGTCGCGGTGAAGGAGGGCGGGCCGTCGCGCGATTGGCTCAATCCGCAGCTCGGTTATCTGCATAGCCCGCGGGCACGGCAGAAAGTGCGCGCGTGGTTCAACGCGATCGACGCCGCCGAGAATGTCGCGCAGGGCCGCGCGATCGTCGAGAAGACGTTGCAGCGCGAAGGCAAGACATCTGTCAATCTGGATCAACTGGCGGCCAAGCTCGGCTTCAAGGCGCCGGAGGACTTGTACGCGGTCGTCGCGAAGGACGAGTTCAGCCTTCGGAACATCGAGCAGGCGCTCTCGGACGCGCCGCCGCCGGAGCCGGAGCCCGAGGCGCCCGCGCACTTCGAAAAGCGCAGCAGCGGGCAAAGCGTCGCGCACGGCGCTTCGACGGGCGTGCTGGTGGTCGGCGTCGACGCCTTGCTCACGCAGCTCGCGCGCTGCTGCCGTCCCGCGCCGCCCGATCCCATCGCGGGTTTCGTCACGCGAGGCAAGGGTATGTCGATCCATCGCACCGACTGCGCGACGTTCCAGCGCATGGCGCAACGTTCGCCGGAGCGCGTGCTGCATACGACGTGGTCCGCCGAGGTCATGAACGGGCGCGGGTCGTCGGTGTATCCAGTCGATCTGTCTGTCGAGTCGGCGGACAGGCAGGGGCTTCTGCGTGATATTTCGGAGGTGTTCGCGCGCGAGAAGATGAACGTGATCGGCGTCAAGAGTCAGAGCCGGCGGAACGTCGCGTTCATGCAGTTCACAGTCGAGGTGTCGAACGCGGCGCAGGTCCAGCGTGCGTGCACGCTGCTCGGCGAAGTCCCGGGCGTCATCCGGGCATCGCGGCGCGCGTAAGGCTCGCTGCGCGAGAATTTGAATGGATCGGCGAAGAATTTCGCGATTCATGTACAGAAACACTTGCCAAGATCCGAAACGCTCCATATAATCTCACTTCTTTCAGGCTCGTAGCTCAGCTGGTTAGAGCACCACCTTGACATGGTGGGGGTCGTTGGTTCGAGTCCAATCGAGCCTACCAACGAAAACGAGACTTCGGCGAATCATCGGTTCACGGAGTTTCACTCCGCAAGAAGCGCGAAGGCGCAAAAGGCGAACAAAGAAATGGCACTTCGAACGTTGACCGAAACACATTCGGAGCGACGCTAGTCGAGGACCTCTTTCGCCTTCTGCCCTTTTGTTTCGCGGTATGTGTGAAAAGTGAATGCGGCCCCTCGAAAGCGGGGCCGCATTTTTTTCGTCCCTCGGTTTCTGCTTGTCGATACCGCGAGACAGTGCTTTATTCGAACTCGCTCGGCGTGCGCCGGCGTCCTGGAGAACGAAATGGTTTCGGTACGTTTGCCTGATGGGTCGGTCCGTCAATACGACCACCCGGTGACCGTCGCGGAAGTCGCGGCATCGATCGGCGCGGGCCTCGCCAAGGCGGCGCTCGCCGGCAAGCTGAACGGCGAACTCGTCGATACGTCGTTCTTGATCGACCACGATTCGTCGCTGGCCATCGTCACCGACAAAGACCCGGAAGGCGTCGATGTCGTTCGCCACTCCACCGCGCACCTGCTCGCCTACGCGGTCAAGGACCTGTTCCCGGAAGCGCAGGTAACCATCGGGCCGGTCATCGACAACGGCTTCTACTACGACTTCTCCTACAGCCGCCCCTTCACGCCCGAAGACCTCGAGAAGATCGAGAAGCGCATGCAGGAGATCGCGAAGAAGGACGAGCCGGTGTCGCGGCGCGTGGTCTCGCGTGACGAAGCGGTGGAGTACTTCAAGAGCATCGGCGAAGAGTACAAGGCCGAAATCATCTCGTCGATTCCGCAATCCGACGAGATTCGGCTCTACTCGCACGGCAATTTCATCGACCTGTGCCGTGGCCCGCACGTGCCGTCCACCGGCAAGCTCAAAGTCTTCAAGTTGATGAAGGTCGCGGGTGCGTATTGGCGCGGCGATTCGAAGAACGAGCAGTTGCAGCGCATTTACGGTACCGCCTGGACCAAGAAGGAAGATCAGGACCAGTACCTGCATATGCTGGAGGAAGCGGAAAAGCGCGACCATCGCAAGCTCGGCAAGCAACTCGATCTGTTCCACCTGCAGGACGAGGCGCCGGGCATGGTGTTCTGGCATCCGAAGGGCTGGTCGCTGTGGCAGCAGGTCGAGCAGTACATGCGCCGTCGCGTGAACGAAGCCGGCTATCTGGAGATCAAGACTCCGATGGTCATGGACCGTTCGCTCTGGGAAGCCTCCGGTCACTGGCAGAACTATCGTGAAAACATGTTCACGACCGAATCGGAAAAGCGCGACTACGCGATCAAGCCGATGAACTGCCCGGGGCACGTGCAGGTGTTCAACCACGGCCTGCGCTCGTACCGTGACCTGCCGTTGCGCTACGCGGAGTTCGGCTCGTGCCACCGCAACGAGCCGTCGGGCGCGCTGCACGGTCTCATGCGCGTGCGCGGGTTTGTTCAGGACGATGCCCATATTTTCTGCACCGAAGACCAGTTCATCGCCGAGTCGATCGCCTTCAACACGCTCGCCATGAGCGTGTATAAGGATTTCGGCTTCGAGCACATCGACATCAAGCTTTCGCTGCGTCCCGAGCAGCGGGCGGGCACCGACGAGACCTGGGATCGCGCGGAGCAGGGGCTGCGTGAAGCATTGACCGCCTGCGGTCCGAAGTGGGAAGAACTCGCGGGCGAGGGTGCGTTCTACGGTCCTAAGATCGAATATCACATCAAGGACGCACTCGGCCGGTCCTGGCAGTGCGGCACGCTGCAGCTCGACATGGTGCTGCCGGAGCGTCTCGGCGCGGAGTACGTCGGAGAGGACAACAGCCGACGCCGCCCGGTCATGCTTCACCGCGCGATCGTCGGTTCGATGGAGCGGTTCCTCGGTATTCTGATCGAGCACCATGCCGGTGCAATGCCGCCGTGGCTCGCGCCCGTGCAGGCAGTCGTGCTGAATATTGCTGAAAGTCAGGCCGAATACGCTGCATCTCTTGTCCAATCGTTGCAAAAACAAGGGCTTAGAGTAGAGGTCGATTTGCGCAACGAGAAGATTAGCTATAAAATACGCGAGCACACGCTGCAAAAGGTTCCGTATTTGCTGGTCGTCGGGGACAAGGAGCGTGAAGCGCAAACCGTGGCCGTGCGTGCTCGTGGCGGTGTCGATCTCGGCGTCATGCCGGTCGACGCATTCCTCGAACGTCTGCAGCAGGAAGTGCGGGCGTTCAAGTAAGTCACTCGCAGCGCGGCTTGTTTTTTCACTTTTAGAGGAAACGTAACATCGCTACTGATAAGTCGTCACATCGCATCAACGGTGAAATCACTGCACCGGAAGTGCGCTTGGTCGGAGTGGACAACGAGCCGCTCGGAATCGTGAAACTGGCCGAGGCGTTCCGTCAATCGGAACAGCTCGACGTGGATCTCGTCGAAATCGCGCCGCAGGCCTCGCCGCCTGTCTGCCGTTTGATGGATTACGGCAAGTTCAAGTACTCGGAAGCGAAGAAGCAGCACGAGGCAAAACTGAAGCAGAAGATCGTGCAGGTGAAGGAAGTCAAATTCCGCCCCGGCACGGATGACGGTGACTACAACGTCAAGCTGCGCAACCTCACGCGCTTCCTCGAAGACGGCGACAAGACGAAAATCACGTTGCGTTTCCGCGGACGCGAAATGGCGCACCAGGAAATCGGCATGCGCATGCTCGAACGCCTGAAGGCCGATCTGGATGAAGTCGGCCAGGTCGAGCAGATGCCGAAGATGGAAGGCCGCCAGATGATCATGGTTCTGGCGCCGAAAAAGAAGGCGAAGCAAGCATAGGTAGTCAGGCGATGGATCGCGCGCCGCCCGGTCTGTGAACAGGGCGGCCAGCGCGGCATTGCCGGTGGTTTCAGAAGCGCGCCGGTTGAGTGGCGCGGTTCATGAAAAGCGGCGGTCTCGAAGACCGTTCGCATACAAGTGGCGCGTGGGTTTCGAAGGGCGGGAAGGGATCTTGGCCAGTACGGGCGGATCAGCCGCACACCCATGACCATCTAATAAACTGGAGTAGTTTCATGCCGAAGATGAAGACCAAGAAGAGTGCTGCGAAGCGCTTCGTGGTGCGTCCGGGCGGTACCGTCAAGCGCGGTCAGGCCTTCAAGCGCCACATTCTTACCAAGAAAACCACCAAGAACAAACGCCATCTGCGTGGCGCCACGGCCGTTCATGATTCCGATCTGAACTCCGTCCGCGCAATGCTGCCGTTCGCCTAACCTCATCTAACTTAAGGAGCGCAACATGCCTCGAGTAAAACGTGGGGTTACCGCACGGGCCCGTCACAAGAAAATCATTCGTCTGGCCAAGGGTTACCGCGGCCGTCGCAATAACGTCTATCGCATCGCCAAGCAGGCGGTCATGCGCGCTGGGCAATACGCCTATCGCGATCGCCGCAACAAGAAGCGTGTGTTCCGCGCATTGTGGATCACGCGTATCAACGCGGCGGTGCGTCAGCACGACATGACCTACAGCGTGTTCATCAACGGCCTGAAGAAGGCTTCGATCGAACTCGACCGCAAGGTTCTGGCTGACATGGCTGTGTTCGACAAGGCTGCTTTTGCTGCGATCGTCAAGCAGGTGAAAGCCGCCGTTGCAGCCTAATTGCAAAATTAGTACTGCGTGGTTCGCCTGAGCGTTGCCGTGACGTAGACGGCTGCGCAAAGGCAGAAAACGGGGCTCTCACCGAGCCCCGTTTTTGTTGGCCGGACGGTTTTGCGCATGACTTGATTGTTCGCAGGTCACGCCCAAAACCGTTAATCAGAATAGAACTTTCGACGTTGAAAAGATGGGATCAATGGATCTGGACCAGATTGTCGCCGACGCGAAAAGCGCCTTTGAAAACGCCACCGATGCCACGACGCTCGAAAACGAGAAGGCCCGCTTTCTCGGCAAGTCCGGCGCGCTGACGGAACTGCTGAAGGGCCTGGGCAAGCTCGATCCCGAGGCGAAGAAAACTGAAGGCGCGCGCATCAATCTCGCCAAGCAGCAGGTCGAGGCCGCGCTTAACGCGCGCCGTCAGGCGCTGGCCGATGCGCTGTTGAACCAGCGCCTCGCCGCTGAAGCGATCGACGTCACGCTTCCCGGGCGCGGCGCGGGCGCGGGCACGCTGCATCCGGTGATGCGCACGTGGGAACGCGTCGAGCAGATTTTCGGCTCGATCGGTTTCGACGTGGCCGACGGTCCCGAGATCGAGACCGACTGGTATAACTTCACCGCGCTGAACAGCCCGGAGAACCATCCGGCGCGCTCGATGCAAGACACGTTTTACGTCGATGGCAAGGACGCCGAAGGACGCCCGCTCTTGCTTCGCACGCATACGAGCCCGATGCAGGTGCGCTACGCGCGCATGAACAAACCGCCGATCAAGGTGATCGTGCCGGGCCGCACGTATCGCGTGGACAGCGACGCCACGCACTCGCCCATGTTCAATCAGGTCGAGGGTCTGTGGATCGAAGAGAACATCAGCTTCGCGGACCTCAAGGGCGTCTATACCGATTTCCTCAAGAAGTTCTTCGAGCGCGACGACATCCTCGTGCGCTTCCGCCCGTCGTATTTTCCGTTCACCGAGCCGTCCGCCGAAATCGACATGATGTTCGAACACGGCAAGAACGCGGGCAAGTGGCTGGAAATCTCCGGCTCGGGTCAGGTGCATCCGACCGTCATCCGCAACATGGGTCTGGACCCGGAGCGGTATATCGGCTTCGCATTTGGCAGCGGCCTCGAGCGTCTGACCATGCTGCGTTACGGCGTGCAGGACTTGCGCCTCTTCTTCGAAAACGACCTGCGTTTTCTGCGCCAGTTCGCCTGACGCCGCACAGCCCGCGACGCCCGGTCTTCACGGAACATCGGGCGAGAGACACCCCCTCATTCGAACGTAGACACACATGCAATTCCCCGAATCATGGCTCCGTAGCTTCGTCGATCCCAAGCTCTCCACCGACGAACTCGCTCACGCGCTGACGATGGCCGGTCTCGAAGTCGAAGACCTGCGCCCGGTCGCGCCGCCGACCGCGAAGATCGTTGTCGGGCAAGTGCTGGAAGTGGCGAAGCATCCGAACGCCGACAAGCTCAACGTCTGTCAGGTCGATGCTGGCACGGGCGAGCAGTTGAACATTGTCTGCGGCGCGCCGAATGTGTCGCCGGGCATCAAGGTGCCGGTCGCGCTGATCGGCGCGGTGTTGCCGCCGGTGGAAGCGGGCGGCGAGCCGTTCGCCATCAAGCCGACGAAACTGCGCGGCATCGACAGTCAGGGCATGCTGTGCTCGGCGCGCGAACTGAAGCTGTCGGAAGATCACAGCGGTCTGCTGATTCTCCCGGCGGACGCGCAAGTCGGCCAGGACATCCGCGAAGCGTTGAATCTCGACGACACCGTCTTCGAAATCAAGCTCACGCCGAACAAGGCGGATTGCCTCTCGGTGTTCGGCGTCGCCCGCGAAACCGCTGCCATCACCGGCGCGCCGCTCAAGACGCTCGACATGCCGCCCGTCAAGACGACGCTCGACGAAAAGCTGCCGGTCAAGGTGCTGGCGCCGGACTTGTGCGGCCGCTTCTCGGGCCGCGTGATTCGCGGCGTGAACGCGCACGCGAAGACGCCGCAATGGATGGTCGAGCGCCTTGAGCGCGCGGGCCAGCGCAGCATTTCCGCGCTCGTCGATATCTCGAATTACGTGATGCTGGAACTCGGCCGCCCGACGCACGTGTTCGACCTCGACAAGATTCACGGCGGCATCGAAGTGCGCTGGGGCAAGAAGGGCGAATCGCTCAAGCTTCTGAACGGCAACACCGTCGAACTGGATGAAACCGTCGGCGTGATCGCGGACGATCGCCACGTTGAGAGTCTCGCGGGCATCATGGGCGGCGACAGCACGGCCGTCTCGCTCGATACCACGAACATCTATCTCGAAGCCGCGTTCTGGTGGCCCGACGCCATCCGCGGCCGTGCGCGCAAGTACAACTTTTCGACGGACGCGGCGCACCGCTTCGAGCGCGGCGTCGATTACTCGACGACGGTCGAGCACATCGAACGCATCTCGCAACTGATTCTCGATATTTGCGGCGGCGAGGCCGGTCCGGTCGACGATCAGATTCTCAACGTGCCAGAGCGTCGTCCGGTGACGATGCGCGTCGAACGCGCGCATCGCATCATTGGCGTGAAGATCGGCGCGGAAGAGATCGCACAGATTTTCACGCGCCTGAACCTCGCGTTCGAACGTGACGGCGACACCTTCAAGGTCACGCCGCCGCCGTATCGCTTCGATATCGAGATCGAGGAAGACCTGATCGAGGAAGTCGCGCGCATCTACGGCTTTGAGAAGATTCCGGCGCGGCCGCCCGTCGCGGCAAGCGAAATGCGGCGCACGAACGAGACGAGCCGCTCCATTCACGTGCTGCGTCATGCCGTTGCCGCACGCGATTATTCCGAGACGGTCAACTTCAGTTTCGTGGACGCCGAGTGGGAGAAGGACTTCGCCGGCAATGAGAATCCGGTGCGGCTCATCAACCCGATCGCGAGCCAGCTTTCGGTCATGCGCACGACGTTGTTCGGCAGCCTGATCGACGTGCTGCGCTACAACCTGAACCGCCGCGCAGACCGTATTCGCGTGTTCGAAGCGGGGCGCGTGTTCCTGCGCGACGCGTCGGTGAAGGCGGGCGAACTCACGGTCGAGGGATTCGCGCAGCCCAAGCGCATCGGCGGTCTCGCGTACGGTCCCGCGCTCGACGAGCAGTGGGGCGTGGCGTCGCGCCAGGTCGATTTCTTCGACGTGAAGGGCGATGTCGAGGCGTTGTTCGCGCCGGTCGTGCCGCGCTTCGTCAAGGCCGAGCATCCGGCGCTGCATCCGGGGCGCAGCGCGCGCATCGACGTGGCGGGGCGCGCGGTCGGCTGGATCGGCGAACTGCACCCGCGCTGGCTGCAAAAGTATGACCTGCCGCACGCGCCGATTCTCTTCGAGATCGACGCCGAAGCACTGATGGACCGCGCGTTGCCGACGCCGTCCGACGTATCGAAATTCCCGCCGGTGCGCCGTGATATTGCCATCGTCGTGGATCAGGCGGTGCCCGTGCAGGCGCTGCTCGACGAGCTGGAAAACGCCCGTTCCGAGCCCCCCTGCAAGCACGTCACGAGGGTTGCGCTTTTCGACGAATTCCGTCCAAAATCAAACACTTCCGGCGGTTTGGGAGCGCATGAGAAAAGTCTTGCCTTCCGTGTAACGTTGCAAGATACTGGCGGCACGCTTCAGGACGAAACGGTCGACACGGCCATCAAAACGCTGGTGGATCGCCTGGCTCGAGTACACGGCGCGCGGTTGCGCGGATAGCCCGCAGTTGGCCCCTCCGTCTCAATTGCATTTGCCGTTTTACCGATATGAACCAAATGAACTCGAGTGATTTCGAAGCCCTTCTTTCGGCGCAGCGTAGCGCCATGACCCGAGACAACACCACTTCGGGCGCGTTGTCGAATGACACGCCGACGCTCACCAAGGCCGAACTGGCGGAAATGCTGTTCGACCACGTCGGTCTGAACAAGCGCGAAGCGAAGGACATGGTCGAAGCGTTCTTCGAGGTCATCCGCGACGCGCTCGAAAGCGGCGACAGCGTCAAGCTGTCGGGCTTCGGCAACTTCCAGTTGCGCGACAAGCCGCAGCGCCCGGGGCGCAACCCGAAGACGGGCGAAGCCATTCCCATTGCAGCGCGGCGCGTCGTCACTTTTCATGCAAGTCAGAAACTGAAGGCGCTGGTCGAAACAGGAGCGGAGACGAGTCTGACTCGCTGACGCTTATCTCGCGCCGATAGGCGCATCCCGCTGTCCGACCGCCGCGCTTCATCGACATCACTCACCACGATGGTTGATCGACGATGGAAAAAGTCGTCTTGCCTCCGATCCCGGCCAAGCGTTATTTCACGATTGGCGAAGTCAGCGAGCTGTGCGGTGTCAAGCCGCACGTGCTGCGCTATTGGGAACAGGAGTTCACGCAGCTGAGGCCGGTCAAGCGGCGCGGCAATCGCCGGTATTATCAGCATCACGAAGTCTTGCTGATCCGGCGCATTCGGGAGCTGTTGTACGAGCAGGGCTTCACGATCAACGGCGCGCGCAATCGGCTCGATGCGCAAGGACGCGCCAATGGCGACGACGCCCTGTCCGCCGAGTCGTCCGCGGCGGGAGAAGCACAACAGCCGGCGGTCGATGTGGATCAGCTTCGCAAGGAGATCATGCAGGTGATCGATCTGCTCGGCGAGTGAGCGCCCGTCTCTCGGACACGAAAAAAGCCGCGATCGCGTATCGCGGCTTTTTCTTTTGTATCGAGCGTGCGCTCAACGCCGGCTGTACGATAGTCGCGTCTCTTTCTCGTTCTCTTCCAGGAGGGCTTATGCGAGTGTTGATCGTGGGCGCGACGGGATTGCTGGGCTCGGAGATCGCGCGGATTTTGGCGCCCGAGCACGAAATCATCACGGCGAGCCGCAAGGGCTCGGAGGTCGCCGTGGATGTGTCGGACAAGGCGAGCATCGCGGCGATGTACGCGAAGCTGGGCAATGTGGGCGCGGTGCTATGCGTTGGCGGGACGGCGAAGTTCGCGCCCCTCGACTCCCTTTCCGACGACGACTACGCGTTCAGTCTCGCCCACAAGCTGATGGGGCAGGTCAACCTCGTGCGCTGCGCGATCGGACACGTGGGCGAGGGCGGCTGCATCACGCTGACGAGCGGCACGCTCGCTCAACAGCCGATGGTCGGCAGCGCGGCCGTGAGTATCGTCAATGCGGGCGTCGAAGGATTCGCGCGTGCGGCGGCGTTGGAATTGCAGGGGAAGATGCGCGTCAACGTGGTGAGCCCGGGATGGGTCGCCGAGACGCTTCAATCGATGGGCAAAGATCCGTCTGGCGGCATCCCGGCTGCGGATGTGGCGAGGGCGTACAAGCGCACGATCGACGAACCGATGACCGGACAAGTGCTGCTCGCCGCCAAAGGATGAGCGGTGTCAGCCCGGTGCGGCCTCGACGCTTTTCGACGAGGCCGCGACGGACGAATACACGATGCTTGGCCCGATTCCGGGTGGCGGATAGATGCGCCAGTCGTTCGCGCCGTGGTGGAAGAAGTAGAGCGCATAGAAGCCGCCGCGCTCGATGTCCGGCGCGCTCACGCAGACGTAGCGGCTTCCGCCGAAATAGATGCGGCCGAAGCGCGTGACGCGCGCAGCACTTCTCGCATCGAACCTTCTGGCGATCTCAGTGCGCAACGAGGATGGGGTGTAACCGGGCCGGGCGCGCCGTGCATGGACGGGCGTGCAAGCGGACAGAGGCATTGCGGTGCCGCTCCTTAAGTGTCAGGTGAACATTAGAGCTTAAGTCGCTGTTACGCAAGTGAATTCTGCGCACGGCAACGGTTGGGACGTGGCCTTGGCCGAGCGGCGGCGTAGCCTCGGGCGGTTGAGTTCTGAACCGCCAGAAAGACAAAAGGCTCTCCGGCCAGAAGCCGGAGAGCCTTTTGAATTTTGGTCGGGGCGAGAGGATTTGAACCTCCGACCACCTGCATTCCATGCAAATTCGCGAGCTTTGTCCCACATTCTTTGTTGCTTCTCGTGCGTTCCATGAAGCGGCATGAAATGTCGGTTACTTATGCCGTATTTTCCTTCTCGCGTTTGTCGCTCGTGCTTGGGCGAGATCGGCTCGTGTTGGGGAATGGAATCGGTGAAGCGAGGTAATGAGGGGTGCCTGTCATTATTGAGATGACTCTCCGGTGCAGAGTTTCCAACCCGCTACGATTTGCACTCCAGTCAAAGACGGAGGTGACATGTCGTTTCCCGAATGGGGGCATTCAACCAACGCGCTTTATGTGCCGTTGCGGCAATGGGGTTGGCAATGCGCGCTAATGCCAGCGTGTGAAGTGAAAGAAAAAAGCAGCTTCAACGGATCACTGTCGTTCGACGAGCGCGAGAAGAAGCGGAGAGAACGGAAGAAGCAGATGGGGCAGGATAAGGAAGACTTTATTCGACTGTTCAGGGTGGATATCGATCCACGCGACGCAGCAGGCTCTTTCGAAGTCAGACACTACGCGGACTTCATCCGCGACACGCGACGGGCGTCGGATGGAGGCTTGCGCGATGGCGACGGCATCACGCGCGTGCTGCGCAATGCCGCGCGTGACGGCCGTATCATCCCCGTGATTAATCGCGCGTGGTACGGCAGCCAGCGGGTGTTTAGGCACTACGCTCCGCAAGATTAGTCGCGCGACGGCAGCGGTGTTTCATTTTTCGCTAGCACCGGCGGGGCGAATGCGCCGACAGGTCGGTTCACTGGCCCGTTCGCAGCCGCCATGCACGCGGCAGACACAGTGATGAATAGCAGACTCCCCGGCACCAGTCGCGTCTTTAGCGGCGCGGGAGCCGGCGGTAGCGGTAGTGGCGGATTCGACTGGCTTGGCGCTGCGAAATCGGTTGCCGGAGCGGTATTCGGCGGCGAAGATTCGAGAGACGATAGCGGCGGTGATTCGATGCTCAAGAGCTTGTGCGAATCCGATGACGACGGCTCGTTGCTTGGTGATGCGCAGCCGTTCGAGTATCAGCCGGACATGCCAGACGGTAATGTATTCGACATTGCCAAGACGCCAAATGACGGTGAGTCGGGAACTTGGTACACGAATTCGGGCAGTGGCCAGATGCGATTGTACAGAAGCGACGGTCAGCCTGTTGTGGATTTCGACTTCGATCACGATCATGGGCAAGGCGTACCGCACGCCCACAATTGGAGCGTTAACCCGCTCACAGGAAAAAATAATCGCGGCTCGGGCGTTCCGTTCTCGATTCTTCCATAGGCTTCAAGATGAAAACTCCCAATTACGCATGCGTTAAAGATGGCGCTGTGCTTCCTAGCTTCCACGATGCCGAACTCATCTCGCTAGAACACGATCCGGGCGCAAGGTCTCTTGTTCTTCGATTGAAAAGAGCGTCTGGTCCGGTCGAAACGCTATTGTTCTCTGGAGTTGTTGCCCAACGAATGATTGACTTTGCGGATCAGAATGTCGCCTCTCGGCTATTGATTTCTCCGATGCGTAACTTCTCCATTGATGATTTATCTGTGTGGGTTCGCTGGATGTACAGCCGGGACGACGCCAAGGCACCAGAACCGAGTCGCGCAATCATCGAGCAATTTCATCGGGACGTTATAGACGGACGCAAAGCGCTCTTCATTCTCGACCCTTCGTGTGGCGCGGAAATGGCGGTGCTGTGTGAATCGATCTCGATCCTGACTTGACCTGAAGGACACGGAGCGCTACAAGACGAGCGGCGGTGGCAGATCGAACAACGCGCCAGCGCAGATAAGAAAGATTCGGACAAAAAGAAGGGCCAGCACGAAAGACCCAAGTGGGAATGTGCAGCGATCACAACCTTCGTTCGTCGCTCCATAAGGGAACGCAAGGTTGGTGCGCGCGGCTCCGGTAGCGCTCTCCGTCCTTGACCACGCGCGCAACGCCTTGTGAGGGCGCTGTGAGGGTCATGGCCTTGAATGCGAAAAAGGACTTAGCCCGGTTAAGAGCTAAGTCCTTTAATTCTTTGGTCGGGGCGAGAGGATTTGAACCTCCGACCACCTGCACCCCATGCAGGTACGCTACCAGGCTGCGCTACGCCCCGAAAGAGCGAAAGTATATCAGAGCGAAACGAATAGTAGAACTGCTTCAGCGATTTTTACGGCAAACATCGAAGAATCCACTTCTGCCGCTCAAGGTCTCACGACGCCGCAGCCGTCGATCCCTCGGCGCTCGACATTTCCGTCGCCGCAACGCGCGAATTGGCGCTGCGTTGCCGCCGGCGGAAGCGCAGCGCCAGCACCAACGACACCGCGCACGGCACGACATAACTCAGCAGCCGCGTGCTCCATGCCGTGCGCGACCCGACGGCCTCGTACTGCGTATGCGCATGGAAGCTCGCGGATGCAAACACCATCGTCAAGGTGAAGTCGAGCACCATTGCCAACAGGCAAAAGACGAAGTAGATCAGTGCGCCGTTCCAGACCGCTTCGCCAATCGCAGCATTGGCCGTGCGGCACGCGAAGAGCACGACGCCCATCAATAACAGATTGAAAAACAACGGAATCCAGGGGAAGTCCATGTGCGGGATGCCTCATGCGCTGAAGTAATCGACGGTCCGCCTACCGGACGCCGGCGCGATCTTCACACGCAGCCCTGTTTCGCTTGAATAAGAGTATTCCTAATCAGTTTGGCCGATCCGCCAGCGACTCGGAGACAAAATCGATGAACGTGCGGACCTTCGTCGTCATGTACTTGCGGCTCGTGTAGACCGCGTAGACCGCTGGCGCAAAGGCCGCGTAGTTCGGCAGCACGCGCACGAGCGCGCCGGAAGCCAGTTCCGGTTCGACGATCCACACCGGAAAATACGCGAGCCCGATGCCCGCCTTCACGAGCTGAAGCGCCATCGACGTGTCGTTTGTTTTCAACACGGCTTGATTTTTGACGGTGAACGCGCCGTCCGGTCCGGTCAGCGTGACGGACTCGATGTTCGTATAGGTCGGCAAGACGATGCGATGCCGCGCGATATCGTCCGGGCGGCGCGGCTCGCCGTGACGTTCCAGATAAGCGGGTGAGCCCGCCAGCACGAACGGCATCGTGCACAGCGGCCGCACGATCAGCGAAGGCGACGGCTCCGAGGTCGCGCGCAACGCCATGTCGTAGCCTTCCTCGACCAGATCGACGAAGCGGTTCTCGAGCCGCAAGTCCACCAGCACGCCGGGATAGCGCGCCTGATAAGCGACGAGCAAATCCGCAAACCGGCGATTCGCGAACCAGCCGGGCGCCGTCACTTTCAGCACGCCCTGCGGCTCGCCGCGCTGCGCGCCGACCGCCGCCTCGGCCGCCTGCAATATGTCGAGCGCCTCGCGGCACTGTTCGTAATACACGCTGCCAGCTTCGGTCAGGCTCAGGTGCCGGGTTGTACGATTGAGCAGCCGCACGCCGAGTTGACGTTCGAGATTGGCGACGTGCTTGCTCGTCATCGCCGTCGAAATGTCGAGGCGCTCGGCGGCCTTCACGAAGCTGCCAGCTTCGACCACTTCACGAAACACGCGCAGGCTGGTGAGCGCATCCATCGGTCAGATTCCGCGGGAAAGCAAAAGCGCGATCTTAGCCCGATCACTTCGGCCATTCATCGAGCGCGTCGTTGAAAAGCGAGGCGACGACGCCGCGCAGCCACGTCGTGCGCGGATCGTTGTGATATTTGCGATGCCAGTGCTGCCTGAGATCGAAGCGCGGCAGCGCAAGCGGCGGCTCGGCGAGCGTGATCGACGCGTGTTCGGCGACATACGCGAAGCCGATCGCGTGCGGCACGGTCGCGATGAGATCGGTGCGCGACAGGATGAACGGCAGGCTCATGAAGTGCGGCGTCTCCAGCACGGCGCGCCGCCGCACGCGCTCCTTGTCGAGATAATTCTCAAGGATCTCCTGGCTGCGCCCTTCGGCGCGCACGACCGCATGGCCGCATTCGATGAAGCGTTCCAGCGTGAGCGGCGCGTTTGCAAACGGATGATCGCGCCGCATGAGACAGATGAAGCGATGCGAGAAAAGCCGCTGCTGGAAAAAATTGTTGCCGTGCAGATCGGGGAAATAGCCGACCGCCAGATCGATGTCGCCGGACGTGAGCCCGCGTTCGACTTCGCCGTGCGATGCCGACACCGAGCGCAGATTCGCGTGCGGCGCCTCCTTCGCGAAAGCCTGCAACAGACGCGGCAAGAACACGATCTCGCCGACATCCGAGAGGGCGATGGCGAAGGTATCGGTGCTGGAGGACGGATCGAAATGCTGCGTATCCAGCAGGCCGCGCTCGATGCGGCTCAGCGCCTCGCGCGCGGCGGGCACGAGCGCGAGCGCACGCGGCGTCGGTTCCATGCCGCGCGACGTGCGCACGAAAAGCGGGTCGTTGAAGTACTCGCGCAGCCGCCCGAGCGCCGTCGAAACGCGCGGCTGGCTCACGCCGAGCCGTTCGGCCGCGCGGCTCACATTGCGCGTCTCCTCGATGGCGACGAGAAACGGGATGAGGTTCAGGTCGAGGTCGTTCATGGATGTGACCGGCGTCCGCCGTCAGCCGCGTCGCGCGACCATCTCGGACACGCGCTGCGCCGCCCTTTGCAATGGGTCGAGAAACGCCTTCGCCATTTGCTTCGCGTTCTTGCGCTGCGCGTTGCCGCTGATATTGAGCGCGGCGATCACGCGGCCCTGCCGGTCGCGAATCGGCGCGGACATGGAAATCAGACCTTCCTCCAGTTCCTGATCGACGATGGCCCAGCCCTGACGGCGCACGAGCGCGATGGCGTCCTTCAAGGCGTCGCGGTCGGTGATCGTATGCGGCGTCCTCGCGACGATGTCGCTGGCGTCGAGCGCCGCGTCGAGCTGCGCGTCGTCGAGCGCGGCGAGCAGCACGCGGCCCATCGACGTGCAGAACGCGGGCAGGCGGCTGCCGATCGACAGATTCTGCGTGATGATCTTGTGCGTCGGCACGCGCAGCACGTAGACGATCTCCGCGCCGTTCAGCACGGCGGCCGAGCAGCTTTCGTGGACCTGTTCGACGAGGTCTTCCATCACCGGCTCCGCCAGATTCCAGAAGGGCATCGAAGTGAGATACGCGAATCCGAGATCGAGAATCTTCGGCGTCAGTTGAAAGAGCCGGCCGTCGGCTTCCACATAGCCGAGCGACTGCAGCGTAAGCAGAATGCGCCGCGCCCCGGCGCGCGTGAGGCCGGTCGCGGCGGCGACATCGGTCAGCGTCTGCGCCGGGCGGTTCGCGTCGAACGAACGGATGACGGCCAGGCCGCGAGCGAACGATTGCACGTAGGCGTCGCCGGGACGCGACGGCGCGTCCTGCACATCGGTGTCGGAGGAGGACACTGGAAGATTCTTCATGGCGTTTCGAAAACGGACGCGGGCTCCGTACAAACCCGCGAATTGCACAGGCTTCGTTGACACTGCAACGAACGCGGGACTACCATTCGGCTGTTCGCTAAACGAATCCATGTTCGCATATCGAACATGCTCACGCAAGCGTCACCGACGCAGGTAAACCCGAAGTTCGACAGCAGGCGCAGCGTTTGCCCGCTCGGACGGGACCGGAGAAGAACGGCAATGATCAACAAGATTTTCGAATCGCTCGCGCCCGCAGTCGCGGATGTTCACGACGGAGCGACCATCATGATCGGCGGATTCGGCACGGCGGGCATGCCGTCCGAACTGATCGACGCGCTCATCGAGCAGGGCGCGCGCGAACTCACCATCGTGAACAATAACGCGGGCAACGGCGACACCGGGCTGGCCGCGCTCCTGAAGGCGAAGCGCGTGCGCAAGATCATCTGCTCGTTCCCGCGCCAGACGGATTCGCATGTGTTCGACGCGCTCTACCGCGCGGGCGAAATCGAACTGGAACTCGTGCCGCAGGGCAACCTCGCGGAGCGCATCCGCGCGGCGGGCGCGGGCATCGGCGGTTTTTTCACGCCGACCGGCTACGGCACGAAACTGGCGGAAGGCAAGGAAACGCGCGAAATCGACGGCAGGCATTACGTGCTCGAAGCGCCGCTGCACGCGGATTTCGCGCTCATCAAGGCGTTCAAGGGCGACCGCTGGGGCAATCTGGTCTATCGTAAGACGGCGCGCAACTTCGGGCCGATCATGGCGAGCGCCGCGAAGACGGCCATCGTGCAGGTGTCGAAGGTCGTGCCGCTCGGCGAACTGGACCCGGAAAACATCGTGACGCCTGGCATCTTCGTGCAGCGCGTCGTGGAAGTGCCGCAAGCGGTGCATGCCGCCGAACTCGCCGCCGAAGCTCCATAAAGGACACCAAGCCATGAAGAAACTGACTCGCGACGAAATGGCCAAGCGCGTGGCCGCGGACATTCCCGAAGGCGCGTACGTGAATCTGGGCATCGGCGTGCCGACGCTCGTCGCCAACCATCTCGCGGCGGACCGCGAAATCTTCCTGCACAGTGAAAACGGACTGCTCGGCATGGGCCCGGCGCCGGAGAAGGGCTGCGAAGACGACGAACTCATCAACGCCGGCAAGCAGCACGTGACGCTGCTGACGGGCGGCGCGTTCTTCCATCATGCGGATTCATTCGCGATGATGCGCGGCGGCCATCTCGACTTCTGCGTGCTCGGCGCGTTCCAGGTTTCGGCGAAAGGCGATCTCGCGAACTGGCACACCGGCGCGCCCGACGCGATTCCGGCTGTCGGCGGCGCGATGGACCTCGCCATCGGCGCAAAACAGGTCTACGTGATGATGGAACTGCTCACGAAGCAAGGCGAAAGCAAGCTCGTGGCCGAGTGTTCGTATCCGGTGACGGGCGTGCAGTGCGTGGACCGCGTCTACACGGACCTCGCCGTGTTCGACGTGACGCCGAATGGCTTCGTCGTGCGCGAGATCGTCGACGGCCTGTCGTTCGAGGAATTGCAGAAGCTGGCCAACGTGCCGCTTCAGTACGCGCCCGTTTCCGAGGCAGCCTGAGAGACCTAAACAGCATTGGAGCAAGCGATGAAAGATGCATTCGTATGTGACGCGATCCGCACGCCGTTCGGCCGCTATGCCGGCTCGCTGTCGTCGGTGCGCGCGGACGATCTGGGCGCCGTGCCGCTGCGCGCGCTGATGGAGCGCAACAAGGAAGTGGACTGGGACGCGGTCGAGGAAGTCATCTACGGCTGCGCGAATCAGGCGGGCGAGGACAATCGCAACGTCGCGCGCATGTCGGCGCTGCTCGCGGGCCTGCCGGTCGGCGTGCCGGGCTCGACGGTGAATCGCCTGTGCGGCTCGGGCATGGACGCCATCGGCATCGCGGCGCGCGCCATCAAGTCGGGCGAGGCGGGGCTGCTCGTCGCGGGCGGCGTCGAAAGCATGAGCCGCGCGCCGTTCGTGATGGGCAAGGCGACGAGCGCGTTCTCGCGTCAGGCCGAGATCCACGATACGACCATCGGCTGGCGTTTCGTGAACCCGCTGATGAAGAAGCAGTACGGCGTCGACTCGATGCCCGAGACCGCCGAGAACGTCGCGGACGACTACAAGGTGAGCCGCGAAGATCAGGACGCGTTCGCGCTGCGCAGCCAGCAAAAGGCGGCGCGCGCCCAGAAGGACGGCTCGCTCGCGCAGGAAATCACGCCGGTCACGATTGCGCAGAAGAAGGGCGACGCCATCGTCGTCGATCGCGACGAGCATCCGCGCGAAACGAGCCTCGAAGCCCTGGCGAAGCTCAAGGGCGTCGTGCGGCCGGAGGGCAGCGTGACGGCCGGCAACGCGTCGGGCGTGAACGACGGCGCCTGCGCGCTCCTCATCGCCGATGAAGAGAGCGCGAAACGCCACGGCCTGACGCCGCGTGCGCGCATTCTCGGCATGGCGACGGCCGGCGTGCCGCCGCGCGTGATGGGCATCGGTCCCGGCCCCGCGTCGCAGAAGCTGCTCGCGCGTCTTGGCATGACCATCGACCAGATGGACGTGATCGAACTGAACGAGGCGTTCGCCTCGCAAGGGCTCGCGGTGCTGCGCATGCTCGGCGTCGGCGACGACGATCCGCGCGTCAATCCGAACGGCGGCGCGATCGCGCTTGGCCATCCGCTCGGCGCGAGCGGCGCGCGGCTCGTCACGGCGGCGACCTATCAACTGGAACGCACCGGCGGCCGCTTCGCGCTCTGCACGATGTGCATCGGCGTGGGGCAGGGCATCGCGATGGTCATCGAGCGCGTCTGACGACATGTTCGGACGCCTGACCGACCTCATCTGCGGCAACGAAGCGGCCAACGCGGTGTGGTCGCCGCGCGCCACCGTGCAGGCCATGCTCGATGTGGAAGCCGCGCTCGCGCGCGCGTCGGCGCAAACGGGCGTGATCCCGGCGAGCGCCGTCGATGCAATCGTCGCCGCGTGCGACGCCGACAACATCGACGCCGCCGCGCTGATGGCGGGCGCGGCAGCCGGCGGCAATCTCGCGATTCCGCTCGTCAAGCAGCTCACCGCCGTCGTCAAGGCGCGCGATGCCGAAGCCGCGAAGTACGTGCATTGGGGCGCGACGAGCCAGGACGTGATCGACACGGGCGTGGTGCTGCAATTGCGCGCGGCGCTCGATCTGCTCGACGCCGATTTGCAGACGCTCGCCCACGCGCTCGCGGATCAGGCGGACAAGCATCGCGCGACGCCGATGATCGGCCGCACGTGGCTCCAGCAGGCGCTGCCGATCACCCTCGGCCTCAAGTTCGCGCAATGGCTCGATGCGGTGACGCGTCATCGCGCGCGTCTTGCCGATCTGCGCGAACGTGCGCTCGTGCTGCAATTCGGCGGCGCGGCGGGCACGCTCGCGAGCCTGCGCGACGAGGCACTGCCGACGGCGCGCGCGCTCGCCGACGACCTGCGCCTCGCGCTGCCCGCGCTGCCGTGGCATACGCAGCGCGATCGGATCGCGGAAGCGGCGTCGTTCCTCGGCATGCTGACGGGCACGCTCGGCAAGATCGCGCGGGACATCTCGCTGATGATGCAGACGGAACTCGGCGAAGTGGCCGAGCCGTCGGCGGCGGGCAAGGGCGGCTCGTCGACGATGCCGCACAAGCGCAATCCGGTCGGCTGCGCGGCCGTGCTCACGGCGGCCACGCGCGCGCCGAATCTCGTCGCGACGATCTTCGCGGGCATGGTGCAGGAGCACGAGCGCGCGCTCGGCGGCTGGCAGGCCGAATGGGAAGCGTTTCCGGACCTCGCGCGGCTGACGGCGGGCGCGCTCGCGAACGTGAAGGACATCGTGCCGGGGCTCGAAGTGAACGTCGGGCGGCTCTCGGCGAATCTCAACGCGACGAACGGTCTCGTGCTCGGCGAAGCCGTGATGCTCGCGCTCGGCGACGCGATCGGCCGGCTCGACGCGCACAAGCTGGTCGAAGGCGCGTCGAAGGCGGCGGTCGCGAGCGGTCAATCGCTCTTTAACGTGCTCTCCGCGAACAAAACGGTCAGCGCGCATCTCTCGCCAGAGCGCCTCGAGCAGTTGCTCGATCCGGCGAACTACGTCGGTCAGGCGCAGGCGTTCGTCGATGCCGCGCTCACGCAGCATCGAAAGTATCAAGACACGGAGCACTAACAGCATGCCTTTCGCCGCTATCAACCAGACCCGCATTCACTACCGGATCGACGCCACCGCCGGCAACGACGCGCCGTGGCTCGTGCTCTCGAATTCGCTCGGCGCGGACGTGTCGATGTGGACGCCGCAAATCGAGGCGTTCGCGAAGCACTACCGCGTGCTGCGCTACGACACGCGCGGTCACGGCCATTCGGACGTGCCCGCCGGTCCGTACACCGTCGATCAACTGATCGGCGATGTCATCGCGCTGATGGATCATCTCGGTATCGAGCGCGCCAGCTACTGCGGCCTCTCGATGGGCGGGCTCACCGGCATCGGCCTCGCCGCGCGTCACCCGGAGCGGTTTTCGCGCGTCGTGTTGTCGAACACGGCCGCGAAGATCGGCTCGGACGCCGTCTGGACGCCGCGCGCCGCGAAAGCGCGCGAGACGAACGGCATGGCCGCGCTCACCGATAGCGTCATCGCGCGCTGGTTCACGGCGCCGTTCATCGACCGCGAGCGGCTCGTGCTCGCCGCGATCCGCGATGTGTTCCGCCATACGTCGGGCGACGGCTACGCGTCGAATTGCGAGGCGATCCGCGACGCCGATCTGCGCGAAGAAGCGAAGACCATCGCGTTGCCGGTGCTCGTGATCGCGGGCACGCACGACATGTCGACGACCGCCGAGCAGGGCCGCGAACTGGCGGGCGCGATCGGCGGTTCGCGTTACCTCGAACTGGATGCCGCGCATCTGTCGAATATCGAGAAGCACGACGACTACACGCACGCCGTGCTCGACTTCCTCGGAGAACAGCAATGACCGACGACGAACGCTACGAAGCGGGCTTGCAGGTGCGCCGCGCGGTGCTGTCCGACGCGCACGTGGACCGCTCGCTCGCGAACCGCACCGAGCTCACGGCCGAATTCCAGAACTTCATCACGCGCTACGCGTGGGGCGAAATCTGGACGCGCGAAGGCTTGCCGCGTCACACGCGCAGTCTCATCACCATCGCGATGATGGTGGCGCTCAACCGCAGCGAGGAACTCGCGCTGCACCTGCGCGCCGCGAAAAACAACGGCGTGACGCAGGATCAGATCAAGGAAGTGCTGTTGCAGACCGCGGTGTATTGCGGCGTGCCGGCAGCCAACTCGGCGTTCCACCTCGCGCAGAAGATTTTCGAGGAGGAGGCGCGCGCGGGCGGGCAGTAATCGCGCGACCTTCGATAACGCCGTCTCCGATCTGCCGGAGACGGCTTTTGCGTTTCTAGAACGCGTAGTACGGCCCGTTACCCGCCGGCGTCGGGCGGGCTTCCAGCGCGGTGAACACGCGGCGGCCGTAGAAGAACGGCAAGCCCCAGTCGAAGAAACCGCTCGCGGGTCCGGCCAGATCGCTGAATGCGTAGTTGCCGCTGGACAAAAGCGTCGTCGACTTGCCGACGGAAAACGACACGCCCGCCGACGCGCCCGTCGTGGAACTGAGCGTCGCGCTCAGCGATTGCGTCGTCGCCGGGCAGTACCACACGCCGCAGGACGTGAGCGTCGTCGATGGAAAGAAGAGGCCGTTCGATCCGCTGTCGATGAAGCTCGAGCCGTAGTCGCTGCCGCCGAAATTCGTCGAGACGTAGCCTGTGATGGAGTTGGATTTGAGCACCGTCGCTGCACCAAGGCCATTATTCGCCTGCGATCCGATGCCGAACGTCATCGTTCCCGCGACCGTGGATGCGCCTTCGGGCGGCACCGCCGGCAGTTCGATCAGCACGCCGTTGTTGTCGGTGGAAAAGCGCGCGATGGGATTCGTCACCTGCTGCGCGACCGCGACCGTGCTCGCCGAACACGCCGTCGGCGTGCAGTTGTAGTACCAGCGCGGCATCGCGGACACGGCGCAGCCGCCGCCGCAATCGGCGGTGAACGGTCCGACGCCCAGAATGCCGTTGCCGCGCAGGTTGGCTGCGGTGAGCATCGGCAGGCCGGACTGCGTGCAATCCGTGGCTGCGGCCGGGACGGCGGAATCCGCGATCAACTGGACGGACGTCGTGCTCGCCACCTGTCCGGCGAGCCGCACGTCGGCCTGGCGCACCGCGCCCCACGTGTAGCCGGACCCCAAGACCGCGCATTCCGCGACCACGGAATTGCCCGCGTTGCCTCCGACGAGCGGCAGCGCAATGGACGGATCGAGCGCGGACGCGAGCACCCGCAGCCCTTGCGATCCCGTATCGACCTGAATGTTGTCGATGGTCTGACACGTGTTCGTGCCGGGCACGCACAGCGTGACGCTCGTTCGCAGCATGTTGCGCGTGCCGGTGGCGGTTCGCGTGACCTGAATCGGCTGCACGTTGGGCGTCGTGGATGGGACGACGACGTTGCTCGCCGCGCCCGGTGAACTCGCGGCGACCGGGGCGCTCGCCGGTGTCGGCGTGCTCGCGGCCGATGGCGCGGGCGCAGGCGGCGAAGCGGTGGTGCTTGCGGAGCCACCGCCGCCGCATGCATGAAGCAGCACGCAGAGTGCGAGCACGGGTAGACGAAAGAACGTGCGAATGGTCATGGCGGGTCTCTCGCGCTTTATTGGATATCCGCCGCCGACACGCCCGCCGGCAATGCGCTCGCGAGCCACGCGCGCCCGCTGAATTCGCGCAGCCGGGTGCGATTCTCGACGATCAGGTCCCCGTCCGAGACGCGCGCGGTGTGCAGGCCGGCATCGCCCGCCGTCGCGCTCGCGCCCTCGCGAAAGCGCGGAAAGTACGCGCCGAGCAGCGCCTCGACGTTCGGCATCGCGGGCCCGCGCCACGACACGGCGTAGACGGTGCCCGCCGGATCGACGTATTCGCGCAGCACGATCCCGTGCGCGTCGGTTGTTTCGCGATAGGTCAACAGCCCGCTTTGCGCCCGATGGATCACCGCGCCGTCCGAAGCATCCGGCGCGCGTTTGGTGGCGCCGAGTTGCGCGTGGCAGAGCGTGCTGACGCCGAGCGCGAGAAATATCGCGGCGGCGAGGTACTGAGGATGTCTTATGTTTCGCATCGTTCTCTCGATTGGTATAGGAGCAGTCCTATTTTTGAGACCGAATTTTAAGATGAATGCGAACGCGGGCGATATGGGAGCGGGGCAGCCCGTAAGAGCGCCGAAGAAAGGCGATTAGCGCCGCAGAAACAAGAGGTTGCGAAAACCGTCAAGGCGCATTGACGAATTGCGCGAGTGTCATAAATTGTCAAATGTGGGCCGGAGCGGTCTAACAGTCATGGCGCTCGACGCGATTTTCGCGCGGCATTTTCTTGGACGGCGGTCCGCAATGCGATGCGGAATGCGGACGGTGCGCAGCGACCACCGAGCGTCCCCGACGGGCCGCTCACGCCTGTTTTTGCACGGGGCTGCGCCGGACCGGTAAAATGCTGGGTTGATCCACGGACGACCCCGTGGCGTAGCGGAAGGACTTTCCAGACATGACAGATTTTCGTGTAACGAAGCGGATGGCTGCGCTTTTGGCGGTGGCCGGAATCGTGGCGGGTTGCGGCACTTCTTCGCCCACCGCGATCAACTACAAGAGCGATCAACGCTCGAAGCAATCGTCGCTCGCCGTTCCGCCGAACCTTCTCGACGAAGCCGTCGACCAGCGGTCGCTGCCGCCGCAAGGCGGCCAGGCGTCGCTCTCGGATCTCCAGCAGGTTCAGAAAGTCGCGCCGAGCGCCCCCACGGTGGTGCCGCCGGTCTCCGGCATGCATATCCAGCGCGACGGCGCGGAGCGTTGGCTCGTCATCGACAACAAATCGCCCGATCAGGTCTGGCCGCAAATCCGCCGCTTCTGGCAAGAGCAGGGCTTTCTGCTCGTCGTCGATTCGCGCGACAAGGGCGTGATGGAAACCGACTGGAACGAAACCCATCCGCAGATTTCCGACGGCCTGATCCGCGACACGCTCGCCAAGGCCACCGGCAACTCGTATGTCACGGCCGAGCGCAACAAGTACCGCACGCGTCTCGAAGGCGCATCGAACGGCGGCACGTACGTGTTCATCAGCCAGAAGGGCATGCGCGAGGCGCTGACCGGCATCAACAACGACACGAGCCAGTGGCAGGCCCGCCCGAACGATCCGGCGCTCGAAAACGAATATCTGAAGCGGCTGATGTCGTCGCTCGCGCTGGCCGATTCGCGTCAGACGGCAGGCGTCGCCGGCGCGGCTGATACCGCTCCCTCCGCGAACACGCAGCCTGCGAAGGGCGGCGATACGAAGGCGGCTGCGGCCGCCGCGCAAAACGTGGCGAACGCGGGCAACAGCCCGATTCGCAACGAGACCGTGCCGCAAGCTGAGTCCGCGCAACTGACGTTGCCCGAGGCGTACGACCGCGCGTGGTTGCGCGTGGGCATCGCGCTCGACCGGGCGAACTTCACGGTGGACGATCGCGACCGGGCGCGCGGCGTGTACTTCGTGCGTTATGTCGATCCGAACGACAAGTCGGCGCGCGAACAAGGCTTCTGGAGCCAGGTCTTCCACGGCCGCAAGGAAATTGCCGTGAAGCAGTATCAGGTCAACGTGCGCGCGATCACGGAAGGCGAGACGCGCGTGGCGATCCTCGACGACAAAGGCCAGGTCGATTCATCTCCGCAAGCGCGGCAGATCATGGCGCTGCTGGCGGGTCAGATCAGCTAACCGGCATCAACCGCGCGACCGCATTTCACGCGATGCAAACCGCCTCTTCACGAGGCGGTTTTTTTTCGCCGTTCAAGCCGCGCCGCGCGAACTCCGCGACGCGATGAAAAGTGCGCCGCCAGACGAATCGCGTGCGAAATACACGCTTATATTGCGCAGAGGATTCTTTTCATCGCGCAATGTGCGCAATAGCTTATAAAAGAATGCGCGGGGACAGTACATTGCGTTCATGGCGCGATTGACACACCGCGCCGGTCAGCCAAAGCAGCAAAGCGCCCGCAACAAGACAACAGATAACGGCTCGCGGCACGCGAGCCCCGATGGCCCCGTCGCCTATCCTCGTAGGGCGACGGCTTTTGCCCGCGTTCCACCCGGATCGCGGGTTTTTTCTTTGCGCGATTGATTCGTCACCGGCGCGATTTTCGGCGTGCGTTTATGCTTCGCTTTTAATCGTTTATTGAAGTCAGGAGAGTACGCGTATGTCAGAAGTCGCCGTCGTCGCTATTTTCGTCGCCAAGCCGGGCAAGGAAGAAGAACTGAGGCATGTGCTGGAAGCCAACGTCGGACCGACGCGCCAGGAACCCGGCGCGCTGCAGTACGACCTGCATCGCGACATCAAGGAGCCGCGCCGCTTCATCTTTGTCGAACGGTGGGAAAGCGAAGCGGCGCTCGCGGAACACGGCAAGACGCCGCACATTCAGGCCTTCAGGGCCAAGTCGCCGGAACTGTGCGAGCACGGCGACGTGCACGTGGCAAGCAAGCTGGTTTAGCCAGGCTCACGTGCGGCGGCGGGCATCAATGCGTTTCGTGCGGGACATCCAGAATGAGAATGATGGTCCAGTCCGCTTCGCCGTCATGGTGATACTGACGTTCCGCAACGATAAACGGCTGTTGCTTGCCTGCCGGCCCGAGGAACAGCACATCGCCTTCCATCGGCAGGCATTCGACCGGCGGCAGCGCCAGAAACGCGTCC
This sequence comes from Burkholderia sp. 8Y, assembly GCF_902506145.1. Classification (GTDB taxonomy): domain Bacteria; phylum Pseudomonadota; class Gammaproteobacteria; order Burkholderiales; family Burkholderiaceae; genus Caballeronia. The sequence continues at coordinate 1,097,064 of NZ_LR733520.1, forward strand.
TTGTTGGCATTGCGCGGCATTAGTTTCTCGATCTTGCGCGATGCCGCGTCCGTCCATTCGATATCGAGTTGGATATTGCTCATGCTGTCGTTCGCACCGGAGTGCGCTCCACGGTTGAATCGTTGAAAAAGACGATGCGCAATGTAGCACACGCCATGCGTTCCCCGAGATGCGCCTGCAATGCGAGAACGGCCCGCGGGCGTGAACCCGCGAGCCGTTCTTCATACCGCGATCAACGACGCAAATCAGATTTCTTCGTACAGCGGCAGCGTGAGAAATTCGGTGAATTGCTCGGACGTCGACATCGTTTCGAAGATCTTCGCCGCGCGTTCATACGGCTTCGTATCGCCGCCCGCGCCGCCAACGCTTTTCTTCACCTTCTCCAGTTCGTCGATGATGATCTCGCGCACCATCGCGGCGGTGACCTTGCGGCCGTCTTCGAGCTTGCCCTTCGGCGAGCGAATCCATTGCCAGACTTGCGAACGCGAGATTTCCGCGGTGGCGGCGTCTTCCATCAGGTTGTGGATCGGCACGCAGCCATTGCCCGCAAGCCACGATCCGAGGTAATGGATGCCGACGTTCACGTTGTTGCGCAGACCCGCTTCCGTGATCGGCGCTTCGGGGCGGAAGTCGAGCAGATCGTGCGCGGTCACTTGCACGTCGGGGCGCTGCTTGTCGATCTGATTCGGCTTGTCGCCGAGCACCTTGACGAACTCTTCCATCGCGACCGGCACGAGCCCCGGATGCGCGACCCAGCCGCCGTCGTAGCCGTCGGTGGCGTCGCGCGCCTTGTCGGAGCGCACGCCGCCCATCGCTTTGTCGTTCGCGGCGGGATCGTTCTTGATCGGAATCAGCGCGGACATGCCGCCGATGGCGGGCGCGTTGCGCTTGTGGCACGTCTTCAGCAATTCGAGCGCGTAGGCGCGCATGAACGGCACGGTCATCGTGATCTGCGAACGGTCCGCGAGGCAGAAGTCCGGATCGTTCTTGAACTTCTTGATCGCGGAGAAGATGTAGTCCCAGCGGCCGGCGTTCAGACCGGAACTATGTTCGCGCAGCTCGTAGAGAATCTCGTCCATCTCGAAGGCGGCGAGAATCGTCTCGACGAGCACGGTCGCGCGAATCGTGCCGCGCGCGATGCCGACGCCTTCCTGCGCCGCGATGAAGACATCGTTCCACAGACGCGCTTCGAGATGGCTTTCCATCTTCGGCAGATAGAAGTACGGGCCGCTGCCGCGAGCGATCAGTTCCTTCGCGTTGTGAAAGAGATAGAGCGCGAAGTCGAAGATGCCGCCCGACACGCGCTGTCCGTCGACGGTGACGTGCTTCTCGTCGAGATGCCAACCGCGCGGACGCACGATCAGCGTCGCGATCGTGTCGTTGAGCGTGTACGACTTGCCGTTCTGCTCGAGCGCAATGGTGCGGCGCACGGCTTCTTTCAGGTTGATCTGGCCGACGATCTGGTTTTCCCACACGGGCGCATTCGAATCCTCGAAGTCGGTCATGTAGGAATCCGCGCCCGAATTCAGCGCGTTGATGATCATCTTGCGCTCGACCGGGCCGGTGATTTCGACGCGCCGGCGCTGCAGGTCTTTCGGCAGCGGCGCGACGGTCCAGTCGCCTTCGCGGATCGCCTTCGTTTCGTTCAGAAATCCGGGTCGCTCGCCCGCGTCCAGACGCTTGGTGCGCTCGACGCGCGCGGCGAGCAATTCCTGGCGGCGCGGCTCGAACCGGCGATGCAGCGCGGCGACGAGCGCGAGCGCCTCGGGCGTCAGGATGGCTTCGAAGCCGGGCTTGATCTCGGCCGAAATGGCCATGCCCTCGGGCAGCGCGATCGGGTTCGAAGGGTGCGTCATGTGTTTTCTCCTTGGTCGGTCAGACGGTTTTGCTTTTGGGGTTGAATTGTGTTCGTGCGCTGACGGCCGTGTTCACGCGCCCGCGCGGCGGCGTGCGGAACGTGCGCGATCGGCCGCGAGCGCAATGGGCTGCTGAGCGCATCCGCCTTCGATGAACGCGACGAGTTCGCTCATGCCGCGCCCCACCGCGCGCGGCGCGACGCCGAGTTCCTCAACCGGCAGGCCCGCGCGATCGAGCCAGAACGTCGCGTAGCCGAACCACGTCGCGCCCGCGACGTCCCATCCGTTCGACGACACGAATACGATCTCGCGCGCCGCCGCGCCGAACGCGCGCGGGCCGAGTTCGTACGCGGCGGCGGCCGGCTTGTAAGCGCGCACGGCATCGACCGACAGCACGTGATCGAAGAGGCCGGTCATGCCGGCGCTTTTCACGGCGATATCGAGCATCGGCGGATTGCCGTTCGAAAGAATCGCGAGCGGCACACTGTGGCGTTCGCGCAGTGCTCGCAGCGCGGGAAGCGTGTCGGGGAACGCGGAGAGGCAGGCGTATTCGTCCATCAGACGCTTTTCGGCGGCGGCTGTCAGCGCGTCGGTCAGACCGAGGCGCGCGGCAGCGTGGCGCAGCGCATCGATCGTGATATCCCAAAAGGGCGTGTAATGGCTGCCGGATGGATCGGCGAGCGTGCGCAACTGCGTGTATTCGATCTGCTTTTGGCGCCATAGTTGAGACAGCGCCTGCCCGTTGCCGGGGAAAAGCTGCTCGGCTGCGGCGATCACCGAGTGAACGTCGAAGAGCGTGCCATAAGCGTCGAAGATGACTGCGCGGGGAACGAGCGAGGGTGTGGACGATGCGTGTGTCGTTATGGCCGACATAGCCGTGCGCTCCAGGTAGAGGTCGGGGTCGATTCTATTGTTGATCGAACTGATGGAAAAAGCCTCGCTCGATCACTTGATCTTTTACTTTTTCGTACCTAATCTGTGCGGCAGTTCCCGGCATTGACGAGCAAAGCGCATGGATCGGTTCAAGCAGATAGAGACGTTCGCGTCCGTCGCGGCGAAAGGCAGTCTTTCGGCGGCGGCGCAAGCGGAGGGCATCGCGCCGGCGGTCATCGGCAGAAGGCTCGACGCGCTGGAAGAGCGCCTCGGCGTCAAGCTGCTCGTACGCACGACGCGCAAGATCACGCTCACGTTCGAAGGCTCCGCGTTCCTCGAGGACTGTCAGCGCATCATCAACGACATGCAGAACGCGGAGGCGAGCGTGTCGGCAGGCGGCGTGAAGGCGAGCGGACATTTGCGCGTGTCGGCGCCCGCGGGCTTTGGCCGGCGTCACGTCGCGCCGCTTCTGCCGGCGTTCACCACGCTGCACCCGGATGTCTCCGTGAGTCTCGATCTCACCGACCGCATGGTCGATCTCGTCAACGAGGGATTCGACTGCGCAGTGCGGCTCGGCGAGTTGCCGGATTCGTCGCTGGTGTCGCTCAAGCTCGGCGAAAACCGGCGCGTGTGCGTGGCGTCGCCCGCGTATCTGGAGAAGCGCGGCAAACCGGCCACGCTGAGCGCGCTCGCCGATCACAACTGTCTCGCGCTCGGCGCGTCCGCCAATCAGCAGCGCGGCTGGGTCTTTCAGCAGGACGGCAAGGTCGTCACCATCAAGGTTTCCGGCACGATGGAATGCTCGGACGGCGCCGTGCTTCATGAATGGTGTCTCGAAGGACGCGGCCTCGCCTGGCGGTCGTGGTGGGAAGTGGGCGCGGATATCGGCGCGGGACGGCTCGTGAGCGTGCTCGACGTTTTCGCCGCGCCGCCGATCGGCATTCACGCCGTGTTCCCGCAGCGCCGGCACTTGCCGTTGCGGGTGCGGCTGTTTCTCGATCTGCTGAAGCATACCTATGCCGCTCCGGGTTACTGGGAGGCGCTCGCGCCCTGAGAAGACTCGCTATGGAATCCTACTTAACAGTCAGCGACGAATCGTCCGAGCCGCCGCCCGCGTACTGACTACAATGAATGCGTGCCCCGCCGTTCAAAGGAGGACGCGATGTTCAAGCACATCCTGGTACCCACCGACGGCTCCGAGCTGTCGCAGAAAGCCATCGACGGCGCCATCGATCTCGCGCAGTCCGTCGGCGCGCGCATCACCGCTTATGCGTGCCTGCCGCAGTATCCGTACTCGCCGTTCGCGGATGTCGCCGTGGAGCCGCCCGACGACTTTCACGCCCGCGCCGAACGCGAGGCGCGCGAACATCTGCGGGCGGTCGAGCGAGCCGCCGAGGAGGCGGGCGTGCCGTGCGACAGCGTGACGAGCATCGAAGCGGCACCGTATATCGGCATCATCGACGCGGCGGAGCAGAACGGCTGCGACGTCATCCTGATGGCCTCGCACGGCCGTCGCGGGCTTGGAAGCCTGCTTATCGGCAGCGAAACACAGCGCGTGCTCACGCATACGCGCATTCCGGTCATCGTTTATCGGTGAGAATCGCGGCGGCCGCGACGCGCTTGGAATGCGCGCCACGGCCGCCGCTCTTTTCACCGCTCTCCCTGATTCAGCCTGCCCTCGGGCGTTCGTCACGCCACTTTCTTGTCGAAGAACTGCTCGTCTTCGGTCGATCCGTGCAGCGCGGTCGTCGACGCTTCGCGCTCGACCGTCTGCGTGACAGCATCGAAATAGCCCGTGCCGACTTCGCGCTGATGCTTGACGGCCGTGAAGCCCTTGTCGGCGGCGGCGAACTCCGCCTGCTGCAACTCGACGAACGCGCTCATCTGCGTGCGCGCGTAGCCGTGCGCGAGGTTGAACATCGAGTAGTTCAGCGCGTGGAAGCCCGCGAGCGTGATGAACTGGAACTTGTAGCCCATCGCGCCCAGTTCGCGCTGGAACTTGGCGATGGTCGCGTCGTCGAGATTCTTCTTCCAGTTGAACGACGGCGAGCAGTTGTACGAGAGCAGCTTGCCGGGGAACACCTTGTGGATGGCCTCGGCGAATTTCTTCGCGTATTCGAGGTCCGGCTTGCCGGTTTCGCACCAGACGAGATCGGCGTAGGGCGCGTAAGCGAGGCCGCGCGAGACGGCCTGATCGAGACCGGGCCGCGTGCGGTAGAAGCCTTCGACGGTGCGCTCGCCGGTGAGGAACGGCTTGTCGTTGTCGTCCACGTCGGAGGTCACGAGATCGGCGGCTTCGGCGTCGGTGCGCGCGACGAGCAGCGTCGGCGTGCCGCAGACGTCTGCGGCCAGACGCGCGGCGACCAGTTTCGCGACGTTCTCGCGCGTCGGCACGAGCACTTTGCCGCCCATGTGGCCGCACTTCTTCACGGAGGCGAGCTGGTCCTCGAAGTGAACGCCCGCCGCGCCGGCTTCGATCATCGCCTTCATCAGCTCGAACGCGTTGAGCACGCCGCCGAAGCCGGCTTCCGCGTCCGCGACGATCGGCGCGAAATAGTCGATATAGCCTTCATCGCCCGGATTCTTGCCTTCGGACCACTGGATCTGGTCCGCGCGCGTGAACGTGTTGTTGATGCGCTTCACGACGAGCGGCACCGAGTTCGCCGGATACAGCGACTGGTCCGGATACATTTCGCCCGCGATGTTCGCGTCGCCCGCCACTTGCCATCCGGACAGGTAGATGGCCTTCAGGCCGGCCTTCACCTGCTGCATCGCCTGATTGCCGGTCAGCGCCCCGAGCGCGTTGACGAACGGCTCTTCCTGAATTAGCGACCAGAGCTTCTCCGCGCCGCGCCGCGCGAGCGTGTGCTCGACGGGCACCGAGCCGCGCAGACGCACGACGTCTTCGGCCGAGTAGCCGCGCTTGATGCCTTTCCAGCGCGGATCCGTTTCCCATTGCTGACGGAGTTGCTGGGCTTGTTGTTGACGTGACGTCATGGCGTTTCTCCTTGAGATCGGGCTGTACGACGAAACGATGGCTGGTTTTGGTCGCGGTGCGAGCAGTGCGCAACTCTTATATAAGAGTGTAGGCCGGTCGGTTTCGGAGTAGAAGCCGTCGCAAGCAGTTTTAACGATAGAGAATTCTGTGCAAAATCAATAGTGTATCAGCGATATTTCATAAAGCGGAAGGTGCTTTTCCATGCTGCAATCGGTTTCGTTGTGCCGCGCAGCAAGGCTTTTGCGACGCGCAAGACCGTTGCACATTATGAAATGCAGCGATGGGCGAAAAAAAACCGATGCACGCGGCATCGGTTTTCTTGTCCTTCGGCGAAAGGCGGCATAGACACGCCGCTCATGCACTTACATCAGTTGCCGCGACGCGGTGCGCGCGGGCCGTCGTTGCGGCGTGCGCTGTAGCCGTCACGTTGGCCGAAACCGCCGTCGCGATTGCCGCCACGATAGCCGCCTTCGCGATCGCCGCTGCCGGCGTTGCCGCCGCGATAACCGCCTTCGCGATAGCCGCCTTCACGCGCGCCGGCGCTCGGCTTGTTGCCGTAGCCGCTGGCGTTGGCCGCGCCGTAGCCGCGTCCGCCGCCATTGCCGCTGCCGAAGCGCCGGCCGCCGTTACTGCCGCCCGGACGGCCGCGGCCGCCGAAGCCACCCTTGGGCGGCGCCTTGCGCGGCTCGAAGCCGACGACGACGTTCACCGGCAGCGGTGCGTGCACGAAACGCTCGATGCGCTTGAGCGCGCCCATTTCGGCATGATGCACGAGGCTCACAGCCGTGCCGCTGCGTCCCGCGCGGCCCGTGCGGCCGATACGGTGCACGTAGTCTTCGGCGAACTTCGGCAGGTCGTAGTTGAACACGTGTGTGATGCCCGGGATGTCGATACCGCGTGCCGCGACGTCCGTTGCCACCAGCACGCGCACGCGGCGCTCGCGCAGCGCGCGGATCGTGCGGTTGCGCGCGCCTTGCGGCAGGTCGCCGTGCAGCGCGGCCGATTCGAAGCCCGCATCCGACAGACGATTCGCGATCAGATCGGCGTCGCTCTTCGTGGCCGTGAACACGATGGCCTGATCCAGATCGGTATCGCGCAGCAGGTGATCGAGCAGGCGATCCTTATGATCGCGGTCATCGACGTAATGCACGGTCTGCGCGATGTTGCTGCGCGCTTCCAGCTTCTGCACGATCTCGATACGCTCCGGATCCCTCAGCAGGCGACCGGTCAGCGACGCGATCTTGCCGTCGATGGTGGCCGAGAACAGCAGCGTCTGGCGCGTGGCCGGCGTGGCGGCGACGATCGTCTCGATGTCTTCGATGAAGCCCATGTCGAGCATGCGGTCGGCTTCGTCGAGCACGAGCATGTTAAGGTTCGACAGGTCGATGCGGCCGCGCTCCAGATGGTCGATCAGACGGCCCGGCGTCGCGACGAGGATTTCAGGGTTCTTCGCGAGCAGCATCAATTGCTGGCCGTACGCGACGCCACCGAGAATGCTGACCGTGCGCAGGCGGCGCAGATGGCGGCCGTACGTGGTCGCGGCGGCGGAGACTTGCATCGCGAGTTCGCGCGTCGGCGTGAGCACGAGCAACTGCGGGCGCGCGATGGGCTGCGGACGGCGGCCGGGACGCGCGTTCGGATCACGCGGCTGACGCGGCTGCTGCGCTTGCAGCTTCTCGAGCTGCGCGAATTTTTCGATGGCCGGCAGCATGAACGCCGCCGTCTTGCCGGAGCCGGTCGGGCTCGAAACCAGCAGGTCGCGGCCGGCGAGCGCGGCGGGAATCGCGCGCTGCTGCACGGGCGTCGGCGACTGGTAGCCGGCGTCGGTCAATGCGGAGACGATATCGGCGGAGAGGCCGAGGGATTCGAAACTGGGGCCGGCGGGTGCGGCGGGTGCTGCGGCTGCGGCCGGTGCCGTCTCGGCTGCGGGTGCGGCCGTGTCAGCGTCGGGGGAAATGCCAAGCGTTTGTGCTGCGATGTTGTCCAACGGGCTGGGGGTGAAGCTCGAAGTCATGTCGATCCTTGAAACGGGAAATAAGGCGTCGGCGCCAATCGGCATACCCAAGTCGTTGGATTCAGCGAGCGAAGAAACAGCGAGCAAATCGAAAAACGGGGGCAACTCGCGCAAACAGACGGCGAGCATCGTTGTTAGAAGCTGTATCGGATACGTCAGGGCGCTTAAGCACTGACGTCAGCCTGGATGACGGGCCGCGAAATGATTAGCGCACAAACGATGCGCTACGGCCTGGCAGGGAAGGGACAGTTTCTAAACTGGATTGGAGCGAAACGCTACGAAGCACTTTGATAGCTGCTTGGCGAGCAGTATATCGGAATTTGCTGCACCGCGCCACACTTTGACGCATGCGCGCGCCATCAGAGAGCATCGACGGCGCGCGGCAGGTGCAGCGTCGATCACCCCGCTTCGCCGCGTTTGAGCGATTCGACGAGCTCGACATAACGGGCTTTGGCGGTGTCGCCCGGTGTGCCTTTCAGCGCGGCCCAGGCTTCGTGCTTGTACTTGCCGGCGATGTCCGTGAAACCGGGCGCGTCGTCTTGCACATCGCCGACGCTCGCCTGTTTGTAGAGTGCGTAGAGACGCAGGAGCGTGAGATTGCCGGGGCGCTCGGGCAACTGCGTGGCGTCGGCTTGCGCCTGGGCGAATTGCTGGTCGATGTCGGTCATGCGGGGCGTCCTTTGCTTTTTGAGATGCGGGCGATCTTAGCAAGCCGACAGGGGCGGCCCGTGGAAGCATTCTTCGAATCGCAAGCCGCGACGAACGCGGCGCATGATCGCGAAGAGAAGTCCGCCGACGAACGCCGGATGTCACGCGAGCCGCAAAAGCCGGCGCAGTCCCGCATTACAATACCGGCTATGACACGCACCGTACTGCTCGCTCTCGATACCTCGACGGAATTCTGCTCCGTCGCGCTCCTGCTCGACGATTCCGCGACGAAGCCGTCGTCTGCTGCCGCGCCTGCTTATGTGAGCGGCGATACATCGGTCTGGTTTCGCCACGAAGCAACGGGCGCGGTGTCGAGCACGCGCCTCTTGCCGGCGGTGCGCGAACTGTTCGACGAAGCCGGGCTCGCGCTCGCCGACTGCGACGCGATTGCGTTCGGCGCAGGGCCGGGGTCGTTCACGGGCCTGCGGACCGCGACCGGCGTCGCGCAAGGACTCGCGTTCGGCCTGAACGTGCCGGTGGTGCCGGTGAGCACGCTGCTCGCCTGCGCCGAAGCGGCGCGGCTCAACGATGAGTCAATGCCGGCCCGCGTGCTCGTCGCGCTCGATGCGCGCATGGACGAAGTTTATTGGGCCGAGTATGAGTATGACGCGACGCTCGGTGCAGACGCAGACGCAGACGCAGACGCAGACGCCAGCGCCAACGCCGACGCAAAGGCCGACGCCGACGCAAAGGCCGACACCAACGCAGACGCAAACGCAGACGCAGACGCCAACGCAGACGCAAACGCAGACGCCAACGCAGACGCAAACGCCAACGCAAACGCAAACGCCAACGCCAACGCCAACGCCAACGCCAACGCCAACGCCAACGCCAACGCCAACGCCAACGCCAACGCCAACGCCGATGCCAACGCCAACGCCGATGCCAACGCCAACGCAGCCCGACCCGGCGACTGGCGCGAACTCCACGCCGCATCGCTCGATGTGCCCGCCGCGCTGCCGCTTCCTGCTGCGCTGTTCGCGCTCGCGGGCAACGCGGCGGCGGCGTTCGGCGATCGGCTGCCGGCGCTCGCAGCCGCCGCGCATGTGGATCGCGCTGCGCTGCCGCACGCGCTGCCTGTCGCGCTGCTCGGCTTGCGCGCGTGGCGGGCGGGGCGCGCGGTCGCGCCTGAGCTTGCCGCGCCGGACTACGTGCGCAACAAGGTCGCGCAGACCACGGCCGAGCGCACCGAAGCCCGCGCCGCCGGCGCCCGATCCGCCGTCGATTCGGCCAGCGCGGAGGCGCTTCGGTGAGCGGCGTATTGCTTGCGGATCGGTATCTGACGCCGATGACCGAAGCCGACCTCGACGAAGTCGCCACCGTCGAGAAGCTCGCCTACGAGTTTCCGTGGAGCCGCGGCAATTTTCAGGATTCGCTGCGCAACGGCTATTACGGCGTGTGCCTGCGTCATGTGACCGGCACGCTGATCGGCTATTGCGTGCTGATGCCGGTTGTCGATGAGATGCATCTGCTGAATCTGTGCGTCGCGCCGTCCGCGCAGCGTGCGGGCGCGGGTCTGACGCTGCTGCGCGAAGCCGTGCGCGTCGCGCGTGCGGAGAAGCTCGAAGGCATGCTGCTTGAAGTGCGGCCGTCGAATCCGCGCGCGATTCAGCTCTACGAGCGGTTCGGCTTCACGGCCATCGGGCGCCGCAAGAATTATTACCCCGCGCGGCATCGGTCGCGCGAGGACGCAATCGTCATGCGTCTGTCGTTCAAGGAGAGTGCGCATGGCGCTCGATGAATCGCTGATCGAGGAACTCGGACTCGGGCTTCGTTGGGTGAGGAGAAAGACGAGCGCGCCGGCGCCGGATGCGGTGGAGGCGACAGCACGTGCCGCGACCGCGCCGCAAGTTGACGCGTCTCAAGCGGTGGCGCCGGATGCCGTGGATACGACGCCGCACGCTGACCCGGCAGTCGCCGCGAGCAGCTTGCAAGCGCCGATGCCGCCGTTCGACGCGTCTCACACGGCGGCGCCGGATGCCGACGCGGCCCGTGTCGGAAGGCGCCCACAATCATCGACGCCGCCGTTCGACGCCTCTCGCCCGGCGACGCCGGATGCCGCGAATTTGGCACCGTACGCAGAACAGGTGAGCCGCCCACAGTCATCGATGCCGCCGTTCGACGCCTCTCGCCCAGCGGCGCCGGATGCCGCGAATCTGGCACCGTACGCAGAACAGGCGAGCCGCCCACAGTCATCGATGCCGCCGCTCGACGCCTCTCACGCGGCGGCGCCGGATGCCGCGAATTCGGCGCCTTACGCAGAACAGGCGAGCCGCCCACAGTCATCGACGCCGCCGCTCGACGCCTCTCGCCCAGCGGCGCCAGATGCCGCAAATATGGCACTGCACGCCGAGCCGGCGAGCCGCCCACAATCATCGGCCTCGCCGTTCGACGCCGCTCGCGCGCAGCCGGAGCCCGCAGCCGCATCCGCGAAAGCACGCACCGCGCCGCCGTCGCCAGCCGATACGCAGCCTTTCGATACCGTGCCGTTCGATGCCTACGACGACCTCCCGTGGACCGACGACGCGCCATCGCCCGCAACGCCCGTCGCGCCGGCCGTCCCCGACGACGTCGGCACGCTCGACTGGACGACGCTGGCCGACCGCGTTTCGGCTTGCGAGCTGTGTCGCCTGTGCGAGCGCCGGACGAACGCGGTCTTCGGCGTCGGCGATCGCGAGGCCGACTGGATGCTGATCGGCGAAGCGCCCGGCGAGAACGAGGACAAGCAGGGCGAGCCGTTCGTCGGGCAGGCGGGCAAACTGCTCGACAACATGCTGCACGCGCTCGGCCTCTCGCGCGAATCGAACGTCTACATCGCGAACGTCATCAAGTGCCGGCCGCCCGGCAACCGCAATCCCGAACTCGACGAAGTCGCGCGTTGCGAGCCGTATTTGCAGCGTCAGGTCGAACTGGTGAAGCCGAAGATCATCGTCGCGCTCGGGCGCTTCGCCGCGCAGAGTCTGCTGAAGAGCGAAGCGAGCATCGCGGCGTTGCGCGGGCGCGTGCACGAATATCGCGGGGTGCCGGTCGTCGTCACGTATCACCCGGCGTATCTGTTGCGCAGCCTGCCCGACAAGGCGAAGGCCTGGGCCGATCTCTGCCTCGCGCGCAAGACGCACGCCGATGCGCTCGCCGCGCTCGGGGTCCAGCCGGGAGCCGGGAAGGGCGCGCGCGGATGACCGCCCTGTCGCGCCTCGTCGATCGTTTCGAGGACGCGACCGTGCGGGATCTGGCGTGGCTGCTTTTCTCGCCCGATCTTCTGCGTGAGCGCGCGGCCGGCGCGCCGCTTGCCCAGCCGTTCGAATCCGCCGATGCGCGCGATGCCACGCTCGCCTGGCTCGCCGCGCTCGACGCCGCGCCGGACGCGCTGCATGTCCGCTCACGCAATCCCAAATCGACGCGCCTCGGCATTTACGCCGAAAGCCTGCTCGAATTCTTTCTCGCGCACGGGCCGGCGGCGCGGCTCATCGCGGCGAACGTCCCGCTGCGGCATCAGCGCCGCACCATCGGAGAGTGCGATTTTCTGCTAGAGACGGCGACCGGCGCGCGGCTCCACTGGGAACTGGCGGTGAAGTTTTATTTGCACATCGGCGATGGCGTGGAGCGGGCGGCGCGTCTGTCGGATTACGTCGGGCCGAATCTGCAAGACCGCTTCGATCTGAAGCACGCGCGCCTCCTGACGCATCAGCTCGGCCTGACGTCGCGACCGGAGTTCGCCGCGCTCGGGCTGGAGGGGCCGTGGCATCCGCAGGTGTTCATCAAGGGGCGGCTCTTTTACCACGACGAAGGCATCGTGCCCGCGCCGGAAGTGGGCGAAGCGCACATGCGCGGCTGGTGGCTGACGGCGACGGGATGGCGCGAGCGGCACGGAGGGAAAGGGCAGCACGAAACCCACGATACTCGCGCATGGGTCATCCAGCCCCGGCTCGCGTGGCTCGCGCCGCGCCGCCTGAGCGCATCGGATGCGCAATCGCTGATGTCCGAAGCCGCCGCCATTCATACGCGTCTTGCGGCCATCACCGCGCCGACGATGGTCGCCGCCTACGTGCGCGATGCGGCGGGCGGTTGGACGGAGGAATCGCGCGGCTTCATCGTTCCGGACGACTGGCCCGAGCGGGCAAGGGCGTTCGCCGCTTCCGCGCTTCCGGCGCTTCCCACCCCCGCGTGACTACCACCAGCGATAGAAGTGATGCACCGGCCCGACGCCGTGGCCGACTTCCAGGCGCGCGCTCGCCTCGATCGCCCCGGTGAGATACCGCTTCGCTTCGGCGGTGGCGCTCGCGAGGTCCCCGCTCTGGGGGATCAGCGCGGCAATCGCCGCCGACAGCGTGCAGCCCGTGCCGTGCGTATTCTTCAGCGCCACGCGCGCACCCGACAGCCGCAGCGCGCCCGTCGTTTCGATCAGCCAGTCAGGACTGTCCGAGGAGGCCAAATGCCCGCCCTTCATCAGCACGGCGCGAGCGCCCGACGCGAGCAAGGCTTCGCCCTGACGCACCATCGCGTCTTCATCGGCGGCAGGCTGCGTGCCGAGCAGCGCCGCGGCTTCAGGCAGATTCGGCGTGACGAGCGTGGCGAGCGGCAGCAGTTCGTCGCGCAGCGCGGCCACCGCTTCCGGCGCGAGAAGCGCGTGGTTGCTCTTCGAAATCATCACGGTATCGAGCACGACATGCGCCGGGCGATGCCGCCTGAGCGCGTCGGCGACGGCGCGCACGATGCCCGCGTTGGCCAGCATCCCGATCTTCACCGCGTCGATGCGGATGTCGTCGAACACGGCGTCGAGCTGCGCCGCGACGAACGCGGGCTCCGGCGCATGCACGGCCGTGACGCCGCGCGTGTTCTGCGCCGTCAGCGCCGTGATGACGCTCGCGCCGTAGGCACCGAGCGCGGAAAACGCCTTGAGATCGGCCTGAATGCCCGCGCCGCCGCCCGAGTCGGAACCGGCGATCGTGAGCACGTTGGGAATGGGTTTCGTCAAAGGCATGAGAAAAGTCAGGATTGAGCGCGGGTGAGAGTCTCGCGCAGCGCGGCTGACGCGTCGCGCGGATTCGCAGCCTTGCAGATCGCCGAGACGACCGCGAGTCCCGCAGGTTTCGCGCGCATGACGTCGGCGGCGTTATGCGCCTGGATGCCGCCTATCGCCACGGTCGGGAAGCGCGCGCTCGCGCACATCGCCGCGAGACCGTCGATGCCGCAGGGCGCGGAGGCGTCCGTCTTGGTCGGCGTCGCGTAGACCGGTCCCGCGCCGACATAGTCGATGACGCCGACAAGCCGGTTCGCGTCGGCGACTTCCGCGAGATCGGACACCGACAGGCCGATCAGCGCATCCGGCCCAAGCAGCCGCCGCGCGTGCTGCGCCGGCAGATCGCGCTGGCCGACGTGAACGCCGTCCGCGCCGGCCGCGAGCGCGACATCGACATGATCGTTGATGACGAGCGGAACGCCGCGCGCACGCGTCAGCGGCAGCAAGTCAAGGGCGAGCGCGAGCCACGCTCGCTTGTGCCACTCGGGCGCGCGCAGTTGCAGCAGCGTCACGCCGCCGTCCAGCGCCGCGCGTGCGACGGCAAGCGCCGCGTCATGGCCGCCGCACTGCACGGGATCGAGCACGAGGTAGAGCGAAAGATCGAAGGCGCGCCGCATGGTCAGGAGAGCGCGACGTCGCGCTGCACGAGCGTCGCGTCGAACGCGTGCGAATCGACCGACGCGAGGCGGTCCAAATACGCGACGGCGAAGCTCCCCGGCCACGCACCGTCGCGGGCGGCGAGTTCGCCGGCCACGGTCGAATACGCGATCGCGGCGATCGTCGCGGCCCAGTGTTCATCGCGCGATGCGGCCGCGCCGACGAACGCCGCGACCGTCGCCGAGAGCGCGCAGCCGACGCCTGTCACGCGGGTCATGAGCGGCGAGCCGTTGGACAGCGCGACGACGCGGCGGCCGTCGGTGATGTAGTCGGTCGCGCCGGTGACGGCGACCACGGCCCCCGTTTGCAGCGCGAGGATCTGCGCGGCGTCGAGCGCGGCGTCGGTGGCGGCGGTGCTGTCGACGCCGCGCCCGCTTGCCGCGCCGCCCGACAGGCTGATGATCTCCGACGCGTTGCCGCGAATCACGGCGGGCTTCGCGTCGAGCAGATCGAGGGCGAATTCAGTGCGAAACGTGAGCGGGCCGACCGCGACCGGATCGAGCACCCACGGCGTGCCCGCGTCGTTGGCGGCATCCACGGCGGCGCGCATGGCGCGCATCTGCGGCACGTCGAGCGTGCCGAGATTGACGAGGAGCGCATTGGCGAGCGGCGCGAATTGCGCGACTTCCTCGCGCGCGACGACCATCGCCGGAGCCGCGCCGATGGCGAGCAGCACGTTGGCCGTGAAATTGGTGACGACGAGATTCGTCAGGCAGTGAACGAGCGGCGCGCGCTCGCGCACGCGCGTGACGAACGAGAAAAGATCGGCAGCAAGCATGATGAAGAAAGATTAGCCCGATCGGCCAATGAGCGCAGCCGAAACGGAAGCCAAAACGGCAGCGTCAGTGCCGCGCTTCGCCGATCAGCGCAACCGAATCGAACGCGCGCTGGTTCGCCTGATGGCGGCGCATGACGAAGTACATCATCAGACACACGAACGAGCCGAACATCACGATGACGAACTGGATCGGCATGTCGAGCCAGACGAGCACGGCGTACAGGCAGAGCATGATGAGCACGGACAGATTCTCGTTGAAGTTCTGCACGGCGATCGAGTGCCCGGCCGAGAGCAGCACGTGCCCGCGATGCTGCAAAAGCGCGTTCATCGGCACGACGAAAAAGCCCGAGAGACCGCCCACGACCATCAGGAACAGATACGCGATCAGCAAATAGCCCGGAAAGTGCATCCTGCCGAAGTAGACGCCCCAGTGCGCGGGAAAGAGATGCCGCGTGTAGAACGCCATCAGCATGACGGCGAGCCCCATCGCGATGCCCACCGGCAGCACCGAGAGCGAGCGCTTGAGCGGCACGCGCGCCGCCGCGAGCACCGCGCCGACCGCGACGCCCACCGCGATCACCGCCTGCAGAATCGCGGCCTGCGAAAGCGTCATGCCGAGCGACACTTCGGCCCACTTGAGCACGATGAACTGCAGCGTCGCGCCCGCGCCCCAGAAGAGCGTCGTGACCGCGAGCGAAATCTGGCCGAGCTTGTCGCGCCACAGCGTGAGAAAGCAGTCGGCGAAATCGGTGATGAGCTTGACGGGCCGGTGTTCCTGCTTCGGATAGCGCGCGCCGGTATCGGGAATGCGCAGGTTGAAGATCGCGGCGATCACGTACATCAGCATGATGACAAGCATCGCGGCTTCGGCGGCCGTGTGGATGCGCGGTATGTGCAGCGTCAGCAGGTGGCTCGCGATATGCGGGCTGATGAGCGCGCCGCCCATGACCGTGCCGAGAATGATGGAGCCGACCGTCGTGCCTTCGATCCAGCCGTTCGCCGCGACGAGCCGGTCGGGCGGCAGCAGCTCGGTGAGAATGCCGTACTTCGCGGGCGAATACGCCGCCGCGCCGAAGCCGACGATGCCGTATGCGAGCAGCGGATGCGCGCCGACCAGCATGGTCACGCAGCCGACCACCTTGATGGAATTGGTCACGAACATCACGCGGCCCTTGGGCCGCGAATCCGCGAAAGCACCGACGAACGCCGCGAGAACCACATAGGAGAGCACGAAGAACAGCTTGAGCAGCGGCGTCATCCAGTTCGGCGCGTGGAGGTCTTTCAGCAATGCGATGGCAGCGATCAGTAATGCGTTATCGGCCAGCGATGAGAAAAACTGCGCGGCCATGATGGTGTAAAAACCTTTTTTCATCTGATCCGAAGCTTTCCTCACTGCCGGGAATCCGCCCCCGCCGCCGCCGGTGCTGCCGGTCGCGCGTTCGGGCTTATGCCGTTCGAAATGGGTTGTGCGCACGGCTTTATAACACGAAAATAGGCACATTCTGACTAGCAGTAATCTCGATTACGCGCGCGACACCACGTCCGCATGCGTGATTCGTCATAAGGTACTGATTCGCAAGGTGTCTCGACCGGCGAACCGGCTGCTCGCCCCGTTGGCGTATGCTTGCCTTTCCGCCTGAACCGCATTTCTGACCAAAACTCATGCCGCGCCCCCTTTCCGCAACGATTCACACCGCCGCTCTCGCCAACAACCTTGCCATTGCGCGCAAGTACGCGCCGAAATCCAAGATCTGGGCCGTCGTGAAGGCCAATGCGTATGGCCACGGTCTCGCGCGAGCGTTCCCCGGACTTCGCGCAACGGACGGTTTCGGTCTTCTGGACCTCGAAGAAGCGGCGAAGTTGCGCGAACTCGGCTGGGCGGGTCCCATTCTGCTGCTCGAAGGCTTCTTTCGTCCGACGGACATCGACGTGATCGACCGCTACAGCCTGACCACGGCGATCCACTGCGACGAGCAGTTGCGTATGCTGGAAATGGCGCGGCTCTCGAAGCCGGTCAACGTGCAGTTGAAGATGAATAGCGGCATGAACCGGCTCGGCTACACGCCGGAGCGGTTCCGCGCGGCGTGGGAGCGGGCGCGCGCCTGTCAGGGCATCGGGCAGATCACGCTCATGACCCATTTCTCCGACGCCGACAGCGAACGCGGCATCGCGCATCAACTCGAGGCGTTCGAGCGCGGGGCGGAAGGCATCGCGGGCGCGCGCAGTCTGTCGAACTCGGCGGCGGTGTTGTGGCATCCAAACGCGCATTTCGACTGGGTGCGCCCGGGCATCATTCTCTACGGCGCGTCGCCGTCAGGCGTGACGGCCGATATCGCCGATACCGGCCTGAAACCCGCGATGACGCTTTCGTCGGAACTGATCGCCGTCCAGACGGTCCAGCCGGGCGACAGCATCGGCTACGGCTCGACTTACACGGCGGGCCGGCCGATGCGCATCGGCGTGGTCGCGTGCGGCTACGCGGACGGCTATCCGCGTGTCGCGCCCGAGGGCACGCAGGTCATCGTCGATGGCGTGCGAACGGCGCTCGTCGGCCGCGTCTCGATGGACATGCTCACCGTCGATCTGACGCCGTGCCCCAACGCGGGCGTCGGCTCGCGCGTCGAATTGTGGGGCCCGAACCTGCCGATCGACGACGTGGCGGCCGCGTGCGGCACCATGGGCTATGAGCTGATGTGCGCGATCGCGCAGCGCGTGCCGGTCCGCGCGGAATGAGCGCATCGGAATCGCGCCGGCATCGCGCGAGAAGCAATGAATCTTGAAAGGCAATACGTGGCAAAAGCAGCGAAGGCAAAGACGCTTTACATCTGTAGCGAATGCGGCGGACAAGCGCCGAAGTGGACCGGGCAGTGTGCGGCGTGCGGGGCGTGGAACACGCTGGTGGAATCGGTGGAGCAGGCGCCGTCGGCGCATCGTTTTCAGGCGCTCGCCAAGAGCTCGCCGGTACAGCGCCTCGCCGACATTGAAGCGGCGGACGTGCCGCGCTTCACGACCGGCGTCGGCGAGTTCGATCGCGTGCTGGGCGGCGGCCTCGTGCCGGGCGGCGTGGTGCTGATCGGCGGTGATCCGGGCATCGGCAAATCGACGCTCCTCTTGCAATCGCTTGCGGAAATCGCGCGCGAGCGGCCGTCGCTGTACGTGAGCGGCGAGGAATCCGGCGCGCAGATCGCGCTGCGGGCGCAGCGGCTCGGGCTGCTCGGCGGCTCCGCGAGCGCGGCGGCGGACCTCGCGCTGCTCGCCGAAATCCAGCTCGAAAAGATTCAGGCGGCCATCGACGAGCAACGTCCGGAAGTCGCCGTCATCGATTCCATCCAGACCGTCTATTCCGAGGCGCTCACGTCCGCGCCGGGTTCGGTCGCGCAGGTCCGCGAATGCGCGGCGCAACTGACGCGCATCGCCAAGCAGACGGGCACGTCGATCATCATGGTCGGTCACGTGACGAAGGAAGGCAGCCTCGCCGGCCCGCGCGTGCTCGAGCATATCGTCGACACGGTGCTGTACTTCGAGGGCGATACCCACTCGTCGTTCCGGCTCGTGCGCGCGTTCAAGAACCGCTTCGGCGCGGTGAACGAACTGGGCGTCTTCGCGATGACCGAGAAGGGCTTGCGCGGCGTGGCGAATCCGTCGGCGCTTTTTCTGTCGCAGCATGAGCAGAGCGTCGCGGGCTCGTGCGTGCTCGTGACGCAGGAGGGTTCGCGGCCGCTGCTCGTCGAAGTCCAGGCGCTCGTGGATACGGCGCACGTGCCGAATCCGCGCCGGCTCGCGGTCGGGCTCGAACAAAACCGGCTTGCGCTGCTGCTCGCGGTGCTGCACCGGCACGCGGGCATCGCGTGTTTCGATCAGGACGTGTTCCTGAACGCGGTAGGCGGCGTGAAGATCACCGAACCTGCCGCCGATCTCGCGGTGCTGCTCGCCATTCACTCGTCGATGCGCAACAAACCGCTGCCCAAGGGCTTGATCACGTTCGGCGAAGTAGGGCTCGCGGGCGAAATCCGGCCGTCGCCGCGCGGGCAGGACCGCCTGAAGGAGGCGGCCAAGCTCGGCTTCTCCGTCGCGCTGATTCCGAAGGCCAATGCGCCGAAGCAAGCGGTGGATGGTCTCAAGGTGATTGCCGTCGACCGCATCGAGGAAGCGATCGACCGCGTGCGGGATCTCGAATGAACGGATCGGACCCTCGGTAACGGACCGTAAGAATGTCGCGCGCCGCTGTAACCTGGCGCGGGCGCGGTTTTCATATCCTTTCGGGACCCAGGACCGGCGGATGCGCCATGAGGTGCTATCACGCGCTATCACGCGCCGCCGCGCCGAAGTGACTGAAGGATCAAGAGGATCACGCTTTGAAACATCTCAAAACAGCCCGGCCCGCGCCTGCGTTTCACCTGCGCGGCTGCCGCGTTTCGGCGCCCCTGCAGCAGCCTTTTGGCAGCGGATGCCGGATTGTCGAATGGATCGATGGCGAAGGGCAGATTTCGCGGCGCGTCGTATCCGCGGATGTGACGGAGGCGGAAGTCGTCGCCACCATTCGCCGTCACGTCACAGGCCGCAAACACGTGCTTATCGACGACGAACGGCAGCCGCGCCAGACCTTGCCACGACGCTAGTTTCCCTCGCCGCGAAAGAGCGGATGCACCGCCGCTTCCGCCGGCGTGAGCACCGGCGCGACGCAACAATCGAGCGGTTCGAAGAGCGCCATCCATTCGTCGCGCGTGCGCTCGCGCAAGCACGCGGCGAGGTGCGCCGTGAGTTCCTTCGCGTCCGCGCCGCCGATTGCCTGCCCGAGACTCCAGTGCCGAGCGGCCCAGTCCGGGCGTCCGAGCGCGGTGCACAGCGTCTGCCAGAACTTCAATTCCAGCGCGCCGACGGCCACGAACTTGTCGTCCAGTGTGCGGTACACGTTGTAGCAGGGCACGCCGCCGTTGAGCAGGCCCGCGCCCGCGCGCGTGGTCGCATCGGCCGAATTGGCGAGCGCGACATGCGCCATCACGTTGTGGTCATGAACGGCGTGCGTCATGGAGACATCGAGAAACCGGCCTTCGCCGCCGCGCGCAACGTGCCACAGCGCCGCGAGCATGTGCGTGACGGCAGCGAGTGCGCCGCCGAGCAGGTCCGCGAGCTGAAAGTTGGGCACGATCGGCGTACCGTCCGCAGCGGCAAGCTGATTCAGCACGCCCGCATACGCGACGTAATTCAGGTCGTGCCCCGCCTTGTCGGCGAACGCGCCTTCACTGCCGAAGCCCGTGATCGCGCAGTAGACGAGCTTCGGATTAGCCTGCCGAAGCACGTCGTAACCGACGCCGAGCCGCGTCATCACCGATGGCCGGAAGCTCTCGACGAGCACGTCCACATCGCGCGCGAGTTCGATCAGTTGCGCGCGGTCCGCTTCGGTCTTCAGGTCGAGCGTCAGCGACCGCTTGCCGCGATTCACGATCCGATAGAAGGCGCTCGGCGTGCCGCTCGCGCGGTCCGCGTCGCTTTGCAGCATCGAGCGGGCGTAGTCGCCAACGCCGGGCGGCTCGATCTTCAACACGTCCGCGCCGAGTTCGGCGAGGCGCAGCGTGGCGACCGGACCGGGCAAGAGCCGCGTCAGATCGAGGACGCGAAGACCGGCGAGAGCGGGGGGTGTCGTCAAGTCGTCGGTCTCCGTGAGTTGTTACAAGCCGGGTTAGGAGCCGAGTTGCTCCAGTTCCTCGTGCGCGTCGAGCCACTCCAGTTCCAGCGTCTCGAGCCGCGCGTTGACTTCGCCCTGACGGCGGATCGTGTCGGTGAGCTTCGCCTTCAGCGCGGCGTCATAGCTTGCGGGATCAGCGACGAACGCATCGAGCGTCGATTTCTCGGCGTTCAGCGCGTCCATTTCCTTCTCGATCTTCGCGATGCGCGATTGCAGCGGCTTGCGCAGATGCGAGAGCTTTTGCCGTTCCTGCGCCTCCTGCCTGCGCTGCTCCTTGCGATTGAGCGCGCTGTCCGGAGCGTTGCCGTCAGCCGACGCGGCGCCGTTCGCCTCCTTCGCCGCCGCCCGCGTGTCGGCGGCATGTTGCAGGAGCCAGTCGCGGTAATCGTCGAGATCGCCGTCGAATGGACTTAGCCGGTGCTTCGCCACGAGCATGAACGTGTCGGTGGTGGCGCGCAGCAGATGCCGGTCGTGCGACACGAGAATGAGCGTGCCTTCGAATTGCGCGAGCGCCATGGTCAGCGCGTGGCGGGTTTCGAGGTCGAGGTGGTTGGTCGGTTCGTCGAGCAGCAGCAGATTCGGCTTCTGCCAGATGATGAGGGCGAGCGCGAGCCGGGCCTTCTCGCCGCCTGAGAACGGCGCGATCTTCGCGGTGGCCATGTCGCCCGAGAAGTTGAAGCTGCCGAGAAAGTCGCGCAGTTCCTGCTCGCGCGTATCCGGCGCGAGGCGCGCGAGATGGGCGAGCGCGGAATCGTCGGGGCGCAGCGTTTCCAGTTGATGCTGCGCGAAATAGCCGATCTGCAAGCCCTTGCCTTGCCGCGCCTGACCCGACAGCGGTTCGAGCGTGCCGGCGAGCGTCTTGATGAGCGTGGACTTGCCCTGACCGTTCGCGCCAAGCAGTCCGATGCGCTGCCCGTTCTGGATGGACAGCGTCACGCCTTCGACAATCGGTATCTCGACGCCCTCGTCGGTCGTGTAGCCGCAGCGCACGTCTTCCATCACCATCATCGGATTGGGCGCGGCATCCGGCGTGCGAAACTCGAAGGTGAACGGCGAGCTGGCATGCGCGGGCGCGATCAGCTCCATCTTTTCGAGCGCCTTCACGCGGCTTTGCGCCTGCTTGGCCTTGGTCGCCTTGGCCTTGAAGCGGTCGATGAAGCTTTGCAGATGCTGCATCGTCCTCTGCTGCTTCTCATAGGCGCTTTGCTGCAACGCGAGTTGTTGCGCGCGCAGCACTTCGAACTGGCTGTAGTTGCCGCCGTAACGCTTCACCTGCCGGTTCTCCAGATGCAGCGTGACGTTGCAGACCGCATCGAGGAATTCGCGGTCGTGCGAGATCACGACGAGCGTGCCCGGATAACGGCCGAGCCAGTCTTCGAGCCAGACGATCGCGTCGAGGTCGAGGTGGTTGGTCGGTTCGTCGAGCAGCAGCAGGTCGGACGGACACATCAGCGCCTGCGCCAGATTCAGGCGCATGCGCCAGCCGCCCGAAAAGCTCGCGACCGGCTCGCGCGTCTGTTCGAGCGTGAAGCCGAGCCCGAGCAGGAGAGTTTCGGCACGCGCGGGCGCGGTGTAGCCGTCCGCATCGGCGAATGCGGCGTGGGCCTCGGCTTCGGCCGCGCCGTCGTGTGCGGCGGAGGCCGACGCGATGCGCGCTTCGATGGCGCGCAAGTGCGTGTCGCCGTCGAGCGTGTAGTCGAGCGCAGTGCGATCCACGGCGGGCGTTTCCTGCGCGACATGCGCGATGCGCCACGATGGCGGCATGGAGAAGTCGCCGCCGTCCGCGTGAAGCTCGCCGCGCAGCACGGCGAAGAGCGTGGACTTGCCCGCGCCGTTCGCGCCGACAAGACCGGCTTTCTCGCCCGGATTGAGCGTGAAGCTCGTCTCTTCGAAGAGCGGCTTGGTGCCACGGGACAGGCTGAACTGGTTGAAGCGAATCACGTCGGAGGGCGGCGGCAGAGCGCGGACTGGAGGAAACCGCTATTTTAGACCGGGCGCGCACCCGGCAAGGGGTCGTCCGTTTGGCTAATGGCGGGCAAACGCGCGGGGGAGTAGCATCGCCTGACTTTCACCACTTCAATGCGCGGAGCACGGCATGAATTCGACCACCGACAGCATCTACGGCTTCACGGCAGCGCGGCTCGACGGCACGACCGTCAGCCTCGACACCTACCGCGGCAAGGTGCTGCTGATCGTGAACACTGCTAGCGAATGCGGTTTCACGCCGCAATACAAGGGCTTGCAAGAGCTCTACACGCTCTACGCGGGGCGCGGCTTCGAGGTGCTCGGTTTTCCGTGCAACCAGTTCGGCAAGCAGGAGCCCGGCGACGCGGCGCAGATCGGCAGCTTCTGCGAGACGAACTACGGCGTTACCTTTCCGATGTTCGCGAAGATCGACGTCAACGGGCCGAACGCGCATCCGCTCTTCAAGTACCTGACCGAAAAGGAGCCGGGCGTGCTCGGGCTGGAGGCCATCAAATGGAACTTCACGAAGTTCCTGATCGACCGCAACGGGAACATCGTGAAACGCTACGCGCCGATCACGAAGCCGGAGTCCATCGCGGACGACATCGAAAAGCTGCTCTGACGCGCTCAGAGGATCGGGGAAAACAGCCGGGCGACGTGCATCGCCATGCGACGCCAGAACGCGGCGCCGCGATAGTCGTCGCCGTCGATTTCATAGGCATGCGCGAAGTCCACGAGCAGCATGCTTTCCACTTCGCGGGCAAAGTCGTGGTCGACGGTCAGCACCGTGATCTCGAAGTTCAGCCGGAACGAGCGGTTGTCGAGATTTGCGCTGCCCACCGACGCGGCGATGTCGTCGACGAGCACGACTTTCTGATGCAAAAAGCCCGGCTTGTAGCGGAAGATGCGCACGCCCGCCTGCACCAGGTCGTACGCGTACAGCTTCGAAGCCGCGAACACCACGCGGTGATCGCGCCGGCTCGGAATGAGAATGCGCACGTCCACGCCGCGCATCACGGCGAGCCTGAGCGCGGAGAACACCGCTTCGTCGGGAATCAGATACGGCGAGGTGATCCAGATCCGCTCGCGCGCCGCGTTGATCGCCTCGACAAAGAAGAGCGAGCAGGTCTCCTGTTTGTCGGCGGGGCCGCTCGAGAGCACCATGCAGTGCATGTTCTCGTCCGTGTGCGGCGCCGGGCCGAGTTCGGGCAGGCGCTGCGTCGCCCAGTACCAGTCTTCGGTGAAGACGAACTGGATGCTCGCGATCGCCGGCCCGCGCACTTCGACATGCGTGTCGCGCCACGGCGAGAGCCGCGGATTGCCGCCGAGATACTCGACGCCCACGTTGTGCCCGCCGACGAACGCGCGCTTGCCGTCCACGACCACGATCTTCCGATGATTGCGGAAGTTGATCTGAAAGCGGTGCACGAACTTGCGCTTGGTCGCGAAAGGATGCGCCTCGACGCCGCCCGCGCGCAGCGCGTGCACGTAGCGATGCGGCAGGTCGAAGCTGCCGATGCTGTCGTACAGGAAATAGACGCGCACGCCGGCTTTCGCTCGGGCGATGAGCGCGTCCTTCAGCATCTCGCCGAGCGCGTCGGCGCGCACGATGAAGAATTGCACGACGACATACTGTTCGGCGGATTCGATGGCTTCGAGAATGGCGGAGAACGTCGCGTCGCCGTTGACGAGCACGCGCACCGCGTTGCCACGCAGAAACGGCATGCCGGAGAGCCGTTGCAGCGTGCGGATGGTCGGATTGCCGAGGTATCGCGCGGGTCCGGTGTCGAGTTCGCCGCGCGCGCCGGCAGCATCGACAAGCGCCGTGTTGGCCGGCGATGCGTCGCTGCGGTCGGTCGAGTCCCACTCCATCGGCTTCGAGCGGTTGCGCAGGATTTCGGTTTCCAGCCGGCGTTCGTCGATATAGCCGGCAAATTTGCTGCGCCCGAGGAAGAGGTACGGAATGAGCGTGAGATAGGGCATCGCGACGAGCGAAACCGCCCACGCGACCGCGCCTTGCGAGGTGCGTGTATTGATGATGGCGTGCACGGCTGCGATCACGCCGAGCACATGCGCGGCCATCACGAGCGTGCCGACGTGGAGCCAGTCTGCTGCTTGCATAGAGATGCGTTCGGTTCGGAGCGTTTCGCGCGTGATCGGCACGCGAAGCCAGACGACGAACGCCACCGCGAGCGGCGGCGATGCGTCATCTTACCTGCGCGGCGTCGCGTCCCGTGCGACGTCTGTGCGCGCCTCGTGCTCTCCTCGTGCGATTCAGGCGGGAAGATCGGCGGCCTGAATCAGGAACACGTTGTCGTCGCCGGCGCTGGTCGACAGCCAGACGAGATCGAGCCCGCCGAGCGCGGCCTCGACGTTTGCCCGCTCGTTGCCGATCTCGACGACGAGCACGCCGTCTTCGGTCAGCCACTTGCCTGCATCGCGCACGATGCGCCGCACGACGTCCATGCCGTCGGTCCCGCCCGCGAGCGCGAGTTCCGGCTCGTGACGGTATTCCTCCGGCAGCGCCTGCATCGCGGCGGCGTTCACGTAGGGCGGGTTGGTGATGATGACCTCGTAGCGGGCGGCGCCAAGCGGCGCGTACAGGTCGCCTTCGTGGAGCGTGATGCGCTCCTGCAGCCCGTAGTCGTCGACGTTGCGGCGCGCGACCGCGAGCGCATCGGCGGAAATGTCGACGGCATCGACATCCGCGTTTTCGAAGGCTTGCGCGGCGAGAATCGCGAGGCAGCCGGAGCCAGTGCAGAGTTCGAGCACGCGCGTGACGTGATCGGGATCAGGCACGTACGGTTGCAGGCCGTCCTGCAACAACTCGCCGATGAACGAGCGCGGCACGATCACGCGCTCGTCCACATAGAAACGCCGGCCGTGCATCCACGCTTCCTGCGTGATGTACGCCGCCGGCACGCGTTCCTTGGCGCGTCGCTCGATCACCTGCATGACGGCGTCGATTTCGGTGTCGAGCAGGCGGGCGTCCAAGAACGGTTCGAGCGTGTCGAGCGGCAAGTGCAGCGTATGCAAAATGAGATACGCGGCTTCGTCGTAAGCGTTGGTCGAGCCGTGACCGAACGACAGGCCGGCTTCGGTGAAGCGCGAAACGCCGAAGCGCAGCAGGTCGCGGACGGTGGTGAAGGGTAGCGCCATCGAAGGCTCCTTGTTTTTTACGGGTAAAGATTTATGCGATCAGTTCTTCGAGCACGCGCCGGTAGACGTTCTTGAGCGGCTCGATGAAGCGCACTTCGACATGTTCGTCGATCTTGTGGATGCTGCCGTTCGGCGGACCGAATTCGACGACCTGCTCGCAGATGCGCGCGATGAAGCGGCCGTCCGACGTCCCACCCGTGGTGGACAATTCGGGACGCACGCCGGTTTCGTCGTGAATGGCTTGTTCGAGCGCGTCCGACAGCGCGCCGCGCGGCGTGAGAAACGGCAGGCCGCTCACCGTCCACGTGAGATCGTAATCGAGCGCGTGTTCGTCGAGAATCGCGTGGACGCGGCTTTGCAAGCCTTCCACCGTGCTCGCCGTCGAGAAACGGAAGTTGAACATGAGCTCGGCGTGGCCCGGAATGACGTTGGTCGCGCCGGTGCCCGAGCGCAGGTTGGACACTTGCCAGGTCGTCGGCGGGAAATACTCGTTGCCGTCGTCCCAGCGTTGCGCCACGAGTTCGGCGAGCGCGGGCGCGAGCAGGTGGATCGGATTGCTCGCGAGATGCGGATACGCGATATGCCCCTGCACGCCCTTGACGACGAGCTTGCCGGACATGGAGCCGCGCCGCCCGTTCTTGACCATGTCGCCGAGCGTTTCGTTCGACGTCGGCTCGCCGACGATGCAGTAATCGAGCCGCTCGCCGCGCGCCTTCAACGCTTCGACCACCTTCACGGTGCCGTCGGTGGCGGGGCCTTCCTCGTCGCTCGTGATGAGCAGGGCGAGCGAGCCGCGATGCTCCGGATACTTCGCGATGAACTCTTCGCTCGACACGACGAACGCCGCGAGCGACGTCTTCATGTCGGCGGCGCCGCGCCCGTAGAGCTTGCCGTCGCGATGTGTCGGCGTGAAGGGCGGCGAGGTCCACTGATCGAGCGGGCCGGTGGGCACGACATCGGTATGTCCGGCGAACGCGAGCAGCTTGCCCGACGCGCCGTCCGTTCCGCGCCTGAGCGCCCACAGATTCGTCACGCCGCCCGACTCGATGGTTTCGCACTCGAAGCCGACGGCCGACAGACGCTCGATCATCAGCGCCTGGCAATGGCGGTCGTCGGGCGTGACGGACGCGCGCTCGATCAGGGCTTCGGTAAGGGACAGGGTGCCGGACATGGTTTCAGCCTGCTTTTCTTTTCGACAGCGATAAAAAATGCCGGCGCGGGGCCGGCAAGCGGTTTGGCGTGATGCGACGGCGTGAGGTTCGCAGCCATCGCACGGACGTCACGCGAACAGCGTCTCGTATTGCTCGGCCGAGAAGCCGAGCGTCTTCACGCGGCCATTCACGACGACGACCGGCCGCTTGATGATCGACGGCTTGTGGATCATCAGCGCGATGGCGCCGGAAGTCGTGTCGGCTTCGGCCTTGTGCACGTCCGAGAGGCCGCGCCAGGTCGTGCCGCGCTTGTTGATGAGCTGGTCGAGCGGCACGTCCTTCAGCCAGTCCTCGACCAGCTTCTCGTTCACGCCGGCCTTCTTGAAGTCGTGGAATTCGAACGGCACGCCGTGCTCTTCCAGCCACACGCGCGCTTTTTTCACCGTGTCGCAATTCGGAATGCCGTAGACGACGGTCGTGGCAACAGAGCCGCGCGCCACGATCAGTCGCCTCGCAGCAGTTCGTTCAGGCCGACCTTCGCGCGGGTCTTCGCATCGACCTTCTTCACGATCACCGCGCAGTACAGGCTGTGCGAGCCGTCCTTCGAAGGCAGGTTGCCCGCGACGACGACCGAGCCCGCCGGAATGCGGCCGTAGCTCACCTGACCGGTTTCGCGGTCATAAATCTTCGTGCTCTGGCCGAGGTAGACGCCCATCGAGATGACCGAGTTTTCCTCGACGATCACGCCTTCCACCACTTCCGAACGCGCGCCGATGAAGCAGTTGTCCTCGATGATGACCGGGTTCGCCTGCAACGGCTCCAGCACGCCGCCGATGCCCACGCCGCCCGACAGATGCACGTTCTTGCCGATCTGCGCGCACGAGCCGACGGTGGCCCACGTATCGACCATCGTGCCTTCGTCGACATACGCGCCGATGTTCGTGTACGACGGCATCAGCACCACGTTCTTCGCGATGAACGAGCCACGGCGCGCGATGGCCGGCGGCACCACGCGAAAGCCGCCCGCCGCGAAATCTTCGGCGGTATAGCCGGCGAACTTCGAGGGAACCTTGTCGTAGAACTGGCTGTAGCCGCCCGCGGGCATCGGCACGTTGTCTTCCAGACGGAACGACAGCAGCACCGCTTTCTTCAGCCACTGATTCACGACCCAGTCGCCGTCGCGTTTTTCCGCGACGCGCAGGGCGCCGCGGTCCAGTTGCTCGATCGCGTGCGCGACGGCTTCGCGGACTTCCGCGGGCGCGGCTTTCGCCGACAGCTCGGCGCGGTTTTCCCAGGCGTTGTCGATGATGCTCTGAAGTTGTTCCGACATAGTGATATCAAGAATGGAGAAAGGGACCGGCAGCGCGTTTCAGGACCGTTCAGGCCGCAAGCGTGCGGCAGAATTCGACGATGCGGCGGGCGCCTTCGATACATTCCTCGGTCCCGGCAACGAGCGCGATACGCACGAACCCTTCGCCGGGATTCGTGCCATGCGCGGGACGAGCGAGATAGGAGCCCGGCAGAACCGTCACATTATAGTCGGCGTACAGGCGCGCGGCGAACTCGGTGTCCGTGAGTCCGGTGCGCGAAACGTTCGCCCAGAGATAGAACGCGGCGTCGGGCAGACGCACATCGAGCACCTCGGCGAGCATCGGCGTGACCGTGCGGAATTTGCTCACGTAGAGCGCGCGGTTCTCGCGCACGTGCGCTTCGTCCTGCCACGCGGCGATGCTCGCGCGCTGGAACACGGTCGACAGCGCCGCGCCGTGATACGTGCGATACAAGAGGAAGCTCTTGAGCACGGAAGCGTCGCCGGCGACGAAGCCCGAGCGCATGCCCGGCACGTTCGATCGCTTCGACAGACTCGACAGCATCACGAGGCGCTCGAAGCCGCGGCCCAGCAGGCGCGCGGCTTCGAGACCGCCGAGCGGCGGCTCGGCTTCATCGAAGTAGATCTCGGAATAGCATTCGTCGGAGGCGATCACGAAGCCGTGCTTGTCCGACAGCGCGAAGAGTTCGCGCCAGTTGTCGAGCGTGAGCACCGCGCCCGTCGGATTACCGGGCGAGCAGACGTAGAGCAGTTGCGTGCGCGCCCAGATGTCGTCGGGCACGGCCCAGTAATCGCACGCGAAGTTGCGCGCCGGGTCACTGTTCACGAAGTACGGCTCCGCGCCCGCGAGGAGCGCCGCGCCTTCGTAGATTTGATAGAACGGGTTCGGGCAGAGTACGATCGGCGGTTTCGCGCCCGCCAGTTCCGCCGTGCTGCGGCTGTCGATGACCGTCTGCGCGAGCGCGAACAACGCTTCGCGCGAGCCGGCGACCGGCAGCACTTCGGTGGCCGCGTCGATAGACGCGAGGCCGTAGCGCGCCTTCGCCCACGCGGCGATGGCTTCGCGCAGCGGCTCGCTGCCGAGCGTCGCCGGATAAGCGGCGAGCCCGCCGAGCGCGTCGATCACCGCGTCGCGGATCAGCGCAGGCGTAGCATGTTTCGGCTCGCCGATGCCGAAGCTGATCGGCGTGAATCCGGCGCGCGGCTCGATGCCCTTGAACAGCACGCGCAGCTTTTCGAAGGGATAGGGCTGGAGTTTCTGAAGAAGTGGATTCACGGCGTGTCGATTGGGCGATGAACGTCGGGCGGCGGCAAGCGCCATGCGGCCGCAGCGACTTGCGCGGCGGCATGAGAAAGACATCAGAAAACGGGCGATTATACCGCGCGCCTTTGCGCTCCACGGCGCGCGGCGGCAAGGACAACAGACGCATGACACGTAGCGAAACAGCATCCGAACAAAACCGCGGAACCCGCGCCGGAGCGCCGCGATGACGCGCCGCCTGCACGACGCGCTGCCCACGCTCGCCATCATGATCGGCGCGTCCGTCTGGGGCTTCGTCTGGTATCCGATGCGCCTGCTGGCGTCGATGGGACTCACCGGCACGGCCGCGAGCGCGACGACGAGCGGTGCCGCGTGTCTCTTCGTGCTGCTGCTCAAGCGCCGCTCGATCCGCACGGTGTCCTGGCACTGGTTGCTCGTGGGCTTGGGCCTCGCGGCGGGCATGACGAGCGTGGGCTTCGTCTGGGGCGCGATACACGGGCAGGTCATGCGCGTGCTGCTGCTCTTCTATCTGACGCCCGCGTGGACCGCCGGGTTCGCGCATTTCATTTTGCGTGACCGCCTCACGCGCGCCGACGCCGCGCTGTCGCTGCTGTCGCTCGCGGGCGCGGTCACGATGCTCTGGTCGCCCGAACTCGGCGTGCCGCTGCCCGCGAATCTCGCCGAATGGGCCGGGCTCATGGGCGGCATGGGCTTCGCGATGAGTAACGTGCTCGTCGTCAAGATCACGCGTGTCATGCCCGCCATGAAGCCCGAGATGCGCACGGCCGTGATCTTCGGCGGCGCGGCGATCGTCGCGTCGCTCGCCACGTTCTTCGAGCCGATGCCCGCGCCGCCCGCCGCGTCGCAAATGGGCACGGTCGCGTTCATCGTAATCGCGCTGGGCGTGGTGCTCGCGGTGAACAACGTGATCGTGCAGATCGGGCTCGCGCGCGTGCCGGCCAATCGCGCGTCCATCATCATGCTGTTCGAACTGGTCGTCACGGCGCTGTCGTCGTGGCTCATCGCGAACGAGGTGCCGGGGCCGCGCGAGTGGGCGGGCGGCGCGTGCATCGTGGCCGCGTGCGTGCTGTCCGCATGGGCGCACAGGCAGGGCCGCGAAGCACCGCAAAGCCCGCCGGACGAGGCCGAACCCGGAAAGAAATCGACACGCGCGATGGTATGATGGTGTCCGCTCGCGCCGCGGCAGGCGGCTTCAGGCGCGCATGAGACGCTCATCCGCGACCGGCCGCGCTGCGGCTTGTCTGCCGTTCATCCTCCGTTATTCACTTCAAACAGCGATATCGCCGTGCGTCTGACTTCGATCAAACTCGCTGGTTTCAAGTCCTTCGTCGATCCCACGCATTTCCAGGTACCCGGCCAACTCGTCGGCG
The DNA here is from genome assembly GCF_902506145.1 of Burkholderia sp. 8Y. Lineage (GTDB taxonomy): Bacteria > Pseudomonadota > Gammaproteobacteria > Burkholderiales > Burkholderiaceae > Caballeronia. The sequence goes on from NZ_LR733520.1 coordinate 1,127,911, forward strand.
TCGTCGGGCCGAATGGCTGCGGCAAGTCCAACATCATCGACGCCGTGCGCTGGGTGCTCGGCGAATCGCGCGCGTCCGAATTGCGCGGCGAGTCCATGCAGGACGTGATCTTCAACGGATCCACCGCGCGCAAGCCGGGCAGCCGCGCGAGCGTCGAACTGATTTTCGATAACGGCGACGGCCGCGCCGCCGGTCAATGGAGCGCCTACGGCGAGATCGCCGTCAAGCGCGTACTCACGCGCGACGGCACCTCCAGTTACTACATCAACAACCTGCCCGCGCGACGCCGCGACATTCAGGACATCTTTCTCGGCACGGGTCTCGGCCCGCGCGCCTACGCGATCATCGGACAAGGCATGATCGCGCGCATCATCGAGGCGAAGCCCGAAGATCTGCGCGTATTTCTCGAAGAAGCCGCGGGCGTGTCGAAGTACAAGGAGCGCCGGCGCGAGACGGAGAATCGTCTGCACGATACGCGCGAGAATCTCACGCGCGTGGAAGATATCGTGCGCGAGTTGACGGCCAATCTGGAAAAGCTGGAAGCGCAGGCCATCGTCGCGACGAAATACAAGGCATTGCAGGCTGAAGGCGAAGAGAAGCAGCGTCTGCTGTGGCTCTTGCGCAAGAACGAAGCGGGTAACGAAGCCGAGCGCCAGCAGCGCGCCATTCGCGACGCGCAAATCGAGCTCGAAGCGCAAACGGCGCGTCTGCGCGAAGTGGAAGCGCAACTGGAAACGCTGCGCGTCGCGCACTACAGCGCAAGCGACGCGATGCAGGGCGCACAGGGCGCGCTCTACGAAGCGAATGCCGAAGTGAGCCGGCTCGAAGCGGAGATCCGCTTCATCGTCGAGTCGCGCAATCGCGTGCAGGCGCAGATCGCCGCACTCGCCGCGCAGCGCGAGCAATGGCAGATGCAGGCGCAGAAGGCGCGCGACGAAATCGAAACGGCGTCCGAAGCATTGGCCGAGGGCGAGGAGAAGGCCGCGATCGCGCAAGAGAACGCCGCCGCGAAGCACGACGCGTTGCCCGCGCTCGAAGCCCGCTGGCGCGACGCGCAGGCGAAGCTGAACGAAGAACGCGCGGGCATCGCGCGGGCGGAACAGGCGCTGAAGCTCGAAGCGGCGCATCAGCGCAACGCGGATCAGCAGCTTCAGCAATTGCAGCAGCGTCAGGAACGCCTGAAGAACGAAGCCGGCGGCCTCGATGCCCCCGACGAAGCGCAACTCGAAGAACTGCGCATGCAGCTTGCCGAGAACGAAGAGATTCTCGCCGAAGCGCAGGCGCGTCTCGCCGAGGCGCAGGAAACGGTGCCGCGCCTCGACGCCGAGCGCCGCGCCGCGCAAGAGCGCGTGCAGGCGGAAAGCGCGCAGATTCACCAGCTTGAAGCGCGCCTCGCCGCGCTGAAGGCGTTGCAGGACAGCGTGCAGACCGAAGGCAAGATTCAGCCGTGGCTCGACAAGCACGAACTCGGCGGACTGCCGCGTCTGTGGAAAAAGCTGCACGTCGAGGCCGGCTGGGAGCCGGCGCTCGAAGCCGTGCTGCGCGAGCGTCTTGCCGCGCTCGAAGTCTCGAATCTCGACTGGATCAAGGCGTTCGCGAGCGACGCGCCGCCCGCGAAGCTTGCGTTCTTCGCGCCCGCCGCAGGCAAGCCGCTGGACGCGCCGCAGGGCTTGCGGCCGTTGACTTCGCTTCTGCGCATCGACGACCCTGGCATCCGCGCGGTGCTCAACGAATGGCTCGGCAACACGTTCATCGCCGACGACATCGCGCAGGCGCTCGCCATGCGCAACCAGTTGCCCGAAGGCGGCGCGTTCGTCGTGAAGGCGGGTCATACGGTCACGCGCGTCGGCGTGCAGCTCTATGCGTCCGATTCCGAGCAGTCAGGCATGCTGGCTCGCGCGCAGGAAATCGAGAACCTTGCGCGGCAAGTGCGCGCGCAGGCGCTGCTCGCCGACGAAGCGAAGGCCAACGCCGTGCGCGCCGACGCGGCTCACACGCAGGCATCGCAGCTTCTTGCGGACGCGCGTTCCGCCGCCGAGCGGGCGACGCAGCGCGTTCACGCGTTACAGATGGACGTGCTGAAGCTCACGCAGGCGCACGAGCGATACACCCAGCGCAGCACGCAGATCGGCGAGGAACTCGAAGAAATCGCCGCTCAGATCGACGAACAGCGCGCGCTGCGGGCCGAATCCGAAGCCGCGTTCGAGCAGCACGACGCCGAAATCGCGCAATTGCAGGCGCGCTTCGAAGAGAACCAGCTTGCGTTCGAATCGCTCGACGAAGCCCTCACGAACGCGCGCCACGAACTGCGCGAACTGGAGCGCGCGGCCAGCGACGCGAACTTCGCGGCGCGCGGTCTCGCGGCCAAGATCGAGGAATACAGGCGCAGCATCGACACGGCGCACGAGCAGAGCGAACGCGTCGAAGGCGCGCTCGAAGATGCGCGGGCCGAACTCGAAACCATCAACGCGCAGACGGCGCAGACCGGCTTGCAGGACGCGCTCGAAGTGCGCGCGGCGCGCGAAGAGGCGCTGCACGCGGCGCGCGTCGAACTGGACGATCTCACCGCGCGGCTGCGTCAGGCCGACGAGCAGCGTCTTCAGACCGAGCGGTCGCTCCAGCCGCTGCGCGACAAGATCAACGAATTGCAGTTGAAGGAACAGGCCGCGCGCATCAGCGGCGAACAGTTCGTCGAGCAGTTGCAGGCGGCGGGCGTCGATGAAGCCGAGTTGCAGGCGAAGCTCACGCCCGACATGAAGCCGTCGTATCTGCAGGGCGAAGTCACGCGCCTGAACAACGCCGTGATCGCGCTCGGGCCGGTCAACATGGCCGCGCTCGAAGAACTCGCGGCGGCGACCGAGCGCAAGCACTTCCTCGACGCGCAATCGGCCGATCTGAACGACGCCATCGGCACGCTGGAAGACGCGATCCAGAAAATCGATCAGGAAACGCGCGCCCTGTTGCAAGGCACGTTCGACGAAGTGAATCGCCATTTCGGCGAACTGTTCCCGCGCCTGTTCGGCGGCGGCCAGGCGAAGCTCATCATGACCGGCGACGAAATTCTGGATGCCGGCGTGCAGGTCATGGCCCAGCCGCCCGGCAAGAAGAATTCGACGATTCACCTACTTTCGGGCGGCGAAAAGGCGCTCACCGCGACGGCGCTCGTCTTCGCGATGTTCCAGCTCAATCCCGCGCCGTTTTGCCTGCTGGACGAAGTGGACGCGCCGCTCGACGACGCGAACACGGAACGCTTCACCAATCTCGTGCGAGCCATGTCGAGCAAGACGCAGTTCCTCTTCATCTCGCACAACAAGATCGCGATGGAGATGGCGCAGCAACTGATCGGCGTCACCATGCAGGAGCAGGGCGTGTCGCGCATCGTCGCGGTGGATATGGAAGCCGCCGCGGGCTTCGCCCAAAACGGCTGACGCGGTTTTAGAAGCCGGTTTTAGATGAATGGAGGCCGGACGTGGAGCCGGCCAGGCGCGCAGGCGCGGAGTGGCGCGCATCGGCGAGGCGGCGGGAACGCCCGAACGCCTCGGATGCGCGCGACAGATCGCGCGGCGCTTCGTAACTCAAAAGAATGATGGAGCGTGCATGGACGAGTTGACACTCGGATTGATCGGAGCGGGAGCTGTCGTGGTGGGCGGCGTGGTGGTGTACAACGCGTGGCAGAGCGCCAAAGTGCGGCGCAGGATGCCGCGCCCGATGCCCGACGAAGCCGCCGATGCGCTCGCGCGCCAGGAAACCGACGACGAGCAGCCGTTCATTGAGCCGGTGCGCCCGGCGCGGCGCGAGCCGGTCGCGGGCGATGCGCAGGAAGATGCACGCGTCGAACCCAGCTTCGGCGGTGTCCCTGTATCGACCGAACCTGCGGCGGTAGCGCCAGCCATCGCGCCTGCGGATACGCCCGTCGATCTGCAGGCGGAAGCGACATCCGCGAACGGCGTCGCCGACGAACCCGCGCTCATCGAGGAAGACGAGCGCAGCGAGCCGGTCATGCCCGCCGCCACGACCATTTCTTCGACGCCGCCCGCGGTCGTCGACCGGCGCATCGACTGCGTCGTGCCGATCCGGCTCGCCGCGCCGGTGGCGGGCGACCGCGTGATTCCGCTCGCACAGCGGCTGCGCCGCGCGGGCACGAAGCCCGTGACCATCGAGGGCAAGGCGGAAGGCGAGAACACGTGGGAGCTGCTGCGCCACGGCGTGCGCTACGAAGAACTGCGCGCGGCCGCCCAGCTCGCGAATCGCAGCGGCCCGCTCAACGAACTCGAATTCTCGGAATTCGTGACGGGCGTGCAGCGCCTGGCGGACGCCATCGACGGCGCGCCGGAATTCCCCGACATGATGGAAACCGTGGGCATGGCGCGCGAGCTCGACGCGTTTGCCGCCCAGTGCGACGCGCAGTTGTCCATCAACATTCTCTCCGACGGCGCGCCGTGGTCCGCGAACTACGTGCAGGCGGTCGCGTCGCAGGACGGCCTGCTGCTCTCGCGCGACGGCACGCGCTTCGTCAAGCTCGACGCGAAGCAGAACCCGGTGTTCATGCTCCAGTTCGGCGACACGAATTTCCTGCGCGACGACCTCACGTACAAGGGCGGCCAGATGATCACGCTGGTGCTGGACGTGCCCGTCGCCGACGAAGACATCCTGCCGTTCCGCTTGATGTGCGATTACGCGAAGTCGCTGTCCGAGCGCATCGGGGCGCGCGTGGTCGACGATCAGCGCCGGCCGTTGCCTGAATCGGCGCTGCTCGCCATCGAAAAGCAGTTGATGACGCTGTATGCAAAGCTGGAGCAGGCGGGCATGCCGGCCGGCTCGCCCGCCACGCGCAGGTTGTTCAGCCAGTAACGCCTTCGCTTCTAGCCTGAATTCGATGCTTCGATCGCGCCCCTTACCGGGGCGCTTTCCGTTGGTGCGCGCCGCCACATGGCCATCTGGCCTAGACCGTTCGGCCGATGCCGCGATGACCGATCTTCTGAGACAATCGAACGACCGGTTGAACTGACTCATCTCATTTCTCGAAAGCCGCATGTCCGCAAAAACTAAAGCCGAATCCGCCGCTACCGCCAAGTCGTTCGCGCCCGTGCCCAGCGCCGACCGGCCGGAGGAGCGCGCCGCCTGGCTTCGCACGGAACTGGAACGCGCGAACTACGCGTACTACGTGCTCGATCAGCCGGATTTGCCCGATGCCGAGTACGACACGCTGTTCAAGGAATTGGAGCGCATCGAGGCTGCGCATCCCGAACTCGTGACGCCGGATTCGCCGACGCAGCGCGTGGGCGGGCAGGCGGCAGAAGGCTTTGCGCCGGTCGTGCATGACGTGCCGATGCTTTCGCTCAACAACGGCTTCGCGGACGAAGACATCGCCGCGTTCGACAAACGCGTGTCCGACGCGCTCGGCCACGCGCCGGTGCAGTACGCGTGCGAACTCAAATTCGACGGCCTCGCGATTTCGCTGCGCTACGACGACGGCCGCTTCGTGCAGGCCTCGACGCGCGGCGACGGCGCGACGGGCGAGGACGTGACGGCCAACGTGCGGACCATCCGCTCGATTCCGCTCACGCTGAAAGGCGCGCACGTGCCGAAGCGTCTCGACGTGCGCGGCGAAGTGCTGATGTTCAAGCGCGACTTCGAGCGCCTGAACGCCCGCCAGCGCGACGCCGGCCAGCGCGAGTTCGCGAATCCGCGCAACGCGGCGGCGGGCAGCCTGCGCCAGCTCGATCCGAAGATGACGGCTCAGCGGCCGCTGTCGTTCTTCGCGTATGGCATCGGCGTGCTGGAAGGCGCGGACATGCCCGACACGCACGCGGCGTTGCTCGACTGGTATCGGGACATGGGGCTGCCGGTGAACGCGGAGCGCGGCGTGGTCGAAGGCGCGGAAGGCTTGCTCGGGTTCTTCCGCAAGACCGGCGAGAAGCGCGAGAAGCTGCCGTACGACATCGACGGCGTCGTCTACAAGGTCAACCGCCGCGAGGAACAGGACAAGCTCGGCTTCGTTTCCCGTGCGCCGCGTTTCGCGCTCGCGCACAAGTTCCCGGCGCAGGAGGCGCTCACGCAGCTCCTGGCCATCGACGTGCAGGTCGGCAGAACGGGTGCGATCACGCCGGTCGCGCGGCTCGCGCCGGTGTTCGTCGGCGGCGCGACGGTCACGAACGCGACGCTGCATAACGAAGACGAAGTGCGGCGCAAGGACATTCGCATCGGCGATACGGTGACGGTGCGCCGCGCGGGCGACGTGATTCCCGAAGTCGTCGGGGCGATACTCGAACGCCGTCCCCCCGACGCCCGCGAATTCGTCATGCCGACGCAATGCCCGGTCTGCGGCTCGAAGATCGAACGCCTGCCGGACGAAGCCGTAGCGCGCTGCACGGGCGGGCTCTTCTGTCCCGCGCAGCGCAAGCAGGCGCTGTGGCATTTCGCGCAGCGCCGCGCGCTCGACATCGACGGTCTCGGCGAGAAGATCATCGACCAGTTGGTCGAACAGAATCTCGTTCGCACGCCCGCAGACCTGTTTAATCTCGGTTTTTCGACGCTCGCGGCGCTCGACCGCTTCGCCGACAAATCGGCGCAGAACCTGCTGGATTCGCTCGAAAAGGCGCGTCACACGACGCTGCCGCGTTTCATTTATGCGCTCGGCATCCGGCACGTGGGGGAATCGACCGCGAAAGATCTGGCGAAGCATTTCGGCTCGCTGGACCCAATCATGGCGGCATCGGTCGAAGAGTTGCTGGAAGTCAATGACGTCGGCCCGGTCGTCGCCGAGGCCATTCACAACTTCTTCAGCGAAGCGCATAACCAGCATGTGATCGAACAGTTGCGCGTCAAGGTGTCGTGGCCGGAAGGGCCGCCCGCGCCGAAAGCGCCGCAAGGCGCGCTCGCCGGCAAGACCGTGGTGCTGACCGGCACGCTGCCGACGCTCTCCCGCGAGGAAGCGAAGGAAATGTTGGAGGCGGCCGGCGCGAAAGTGGCCGGTTCCGTCTCGAAAAAGACCGACTACGTGGTGGCGGGCGCCGAAGCGGGCAGCAAACTCGCGAAGGCGGAGGAACTCGGGGTTCCCGTCGTCGACGAAGACGGCATGAAGAAGCTTTTGGAAGGAGTCACGCCATGATCCGGGAAATTCTCAAGATGGGCGATCCGCGTCTTCTGCGCATCGCCCAGCCTGTCGAACATTTCGACACGCCGGAACTGCACACGCTCGTGCAGGACATGTTCGACACCATGCGCGATGCGAACGGCGCGGGGCTCGCCGCGCCGCAGATCGGCGTCGATCTGCAGGTGGTCATCTTCGGGTTCGGACACAACGAGCGTTATCCGGACGCGCCGCCCGTGCCGGAGACCGTGCTCATCAATCCGATCATCACGCCCAACGGACATGACATGGAGGAGGGCTGGGAAGGGTGTCTCTCCGTGCCGGGACTGCGCGGCGCGGTGCAGCGGTTTTCGATGATCCGCTACCAGGGCTTCGATCAGTACGGCAACGCGATCGAACGGCTCGCGGAGGGCTTTCATGCGCGCGTCGTGCAGCACGAGTGCGATCATCTGATCGGCAAGCTCTATCCGATGCGCATCACCGACTTTTCGAAGTTCGGCTTCACCGACGTGCTCTTTCCCGGACTCGATCCGGCGTGCGACGACTGACTCAGGCGACGAAGGCGCGCTGAAGGAGAAAACCCGCGTGCTGGTAGACGCGGGTTTTCTTGTTCAAGCGAACGTTTCCGGGTCGCGGGTCGTATCGGACTGGCGAAAGAGCGCGACGTGCCTGGGATTGGCCGAGCCTTGGAGACGTCCGTCGGGCAACCGTGCAAACACCATTTCGCCGATGCCGGGGCTCGTCACGACGACTTCATCGCGCAGGGCGAGCAGGGCTTCGAGCCGTCGTCGGCCGCTCACGATTTCAAGACCTGTTTGGGTCGCACGAACAATGATCTCAACTGACATGGCCATTTCTCCTCGAAGCCGTTGATTGCTGATTGCCGTTATTCCGATGTCCCAGCGCCCGCGAGCCGCACGCGTCGCCGTATGTCAAAAGTTCTCGGACATTCCGTATCTAACGGACATTTGACCGATTTTCTTTAGCCTAAATGCGGACAAAAAAAACGGCGCGATCGATGAGCGATCGCGCCGTTATTCGTGCTTCGAATGTCGCGTTTTCGCGACGTCTGCTGAATCAGAAGTTCTCGTTGGGTGCGAGATAGCGCCACTGGCCCGGCGGCAGCGCGCCGAGCGTCACGTGTCCCATGCGAATGCGCTTCAGGCCGACGACCTCCAGCCCGACGAGTTCGCACATGCGACGGATCTGGCGCTTCTTGCCTTCGCGCAGCACAAAGCGAAGCTGCTCGCCGTTTTGCCAGCTGACCTGCGCCGTTTTGAGCGGCACGCCGTCGAGTTCCAGGCCGTGACGCAGCAGCGCGAGCTTCTCCTCGGGCAGGTGCTGGTCGACATCGACGGCGTGCTCGCCGTAACGCACGCGCACGAGATACTCCTTGTCGACTTCGGAATGTCCGCCAATCAGTTGCTTCGCGATGCGGCCGTCCTGCGTCAACACGAGCAGGCCGGTCGAGTCGATATCCAGACGGCCGGCCGGCGCGAGCGTGCGCAGATGTCCGGGCGAAAAGCGAATTCCCGAACGATCCTCGTCCCAGTGATTCGACGGATTGATGAGGGTCACGGCGGGCTCGTAGCCGTCTTCGGCCTGACCCGAGACATAGCCCACCGGCTTGTGCAGAAGGATCGTGACCAGTTGCGACTGCGCCGAGCGCGCGGCGGGCAGGACTTCGATGTTCTGATCTGGACGGATGCGGGAACCGAGCGTGTCGATCACTTCGCCATCGACGAGCACCCAGCCCTTCTCGATCCACTCGTCGGCTTCGCGGCGCGAACACAGGCCGAGCTCCGACATGACTTTCGACAGGCGCACGAGGTTGTCGCCGTGGGCGTGGGGTTTCTTGTGCGCGTCGGGGCTCGCTGAAGCGCGGTCGTCTTCCGCGCGATGCCCGGCGTGTCCGGGATCGCGGCGCTCGGGTGCGGAAGCGCGCGGGCTGCGGCTCGGGCTTTCGGCCGAGCGTGCTTCGGATGGCTTGCGTGGGGCGCGTTCGCTGGACGCGGCTCGGGGAGCATCGCTCCTCGGTTTGGATGGGCGACGGTCGTCGGGGCGGGAGTCGTGCTCGCCGCGTGCTTCGGTCGTCCGACGCGGACCGCGATCACCGAACGCAGGGCGTGAGTCGTCGCCGCTTGGTTTGAATGCACGCCGCTGGTCGGTGCGGGAATCGCGCTCGCCGTGCGCTTCAGGCGCCCGACGCGGACCCCGATCGCCAAACGCAGGGCGCGAGTCGTCGCCGCGTGGTTTGAATGCGCGCCGCTCGTCGCCACCGGGACCGCGCTCTCCGCGTCCTTCAGGCGCACGACGCGGACCGCGATCACCGAACGCAGGGCGCGAGTCGTCGCCGCGTGGTTTGAATGCGCGCCGCTCGTCGCCACCGGGACTGCGCTCGCCGCGTGCTTCCGCCGCCCGACGCGGACCGCGATCACCGAACGCAGGGCGCGAGTCGTCGCCGCGTGGTTTGAACGCACGCCGCTCGTCGCCACCGGGACCGCGCTCTCCGCGTCCTTCAGGCGCACGACGCGGACCACGATCGCCGAACGAAGGGCGCGAGTCGTCGCCTCGCGGTTTGAACGCGCGCCGCTCGTCTCCACCAGGACCGCGCTCTCCGCGTCCTTCAGGCGCACGACGCGGACCGCGATCACCGAACGCAGGGCGCGAATCATCACCTCGCGGTTTGAACGCGCGCCGCTCGTCTCCACCAGGACCGCGCTCTCCGCGTCCTTCAGGCGCACGACGCGGACCGCGATCACCGAACGCAGGGCGCGAATCATCACCTCGCGGTTTAAACGCGCGCCGCTCGTCTCCACCAGGACCGCGCTCTCCGCGTCCTTCAGGCGCACGACGCGGACCGCGATCACCGAACGCAGGGCGCGAGTCGTCGCCGCGTGGTTTGAACGCACGCCGCTCGTCGCTACGGGGATCGCGCTCGCCGCGTCCTTCGGTCGTCCGACGCGGACCGCGATCACCGAACGCAGGGCGTGAGTCGTCGCCTCGCGGTTTGAACGCACGCCGCTCGCCCGACGCATCGCCGCGTCCAGTTGAAGCCGCCCGCGCGTCAGCGGGCTTGCCGCGCTTGACGAGCGCCTTGTCGGGCGCAGCGTCGCGCGAAGGCTTGCGCCCGGTGGTCGTTCCGGAGCGAACCGGCGATCGCGTCGCCGACGTGGGACGCGGATGTTTGGCTGTCAGTTTGACGCGCATAAAGTCTCAGGCTGCGATCGCGCGCAGCAGTTCGGTTTCGACCTGGATCTGGGTGCGGTTCGACGACAGGCCTTTGCCATCGAGCAGAAACACGTCTTCGACGCGTTCGCCGAGCGTGTTGATGCGCGCCGCCTGCACGCCGATCCGGTGTTGCGCCAGCACGCGCGCGATCGAATAAAGAAGGCCCTGCCGGTCGTTCGCCGACACGGACAGGATGTAGTACTGGCCACGCTCGTCGGGGCGCAAATCCACGCGCGGCGTGACCGGGAAACTGCGCACGAGCCGCGAGACGCGGCCCTTCGACGGCTCCGGCAGAATGCTTTCGTCCGTCAGGCGCGCGCTCAATTGCTGCTCGACCAGATTCGCGATATCGCGATAACTCCCGTCGTGATCGGGATGCGCGACCAGGAAGTTGTCGAGCGCGTAGCCGTGGCGCGTCGTCGTGATGCGCGCATCGAGCACGGACAAGCCGTTTTTGTCGAAGTACGCGCAGATGCCGGCGAAGAGATCCGGCCGGTCGCGCAGATAGACGAGCACCTGCAGCGCCGCGCCAATAGGCGAGGGGCGCGCGCGCACGATCGGCGCGTCGCTTTCCACGTGCCGGTACAGCACGCGCGTCTGCCAGGCGATATCCGCCGGATCGTGGCGCAGGAAATAGCCGACATCGAGTTGATCCCACAGCCGCTTTTCCGCGCCTTCCGGCACGGTTTCGAGGCGCAGCAGCGCGAGCGCGGACTCGCGCCGCGACTTGAGTTCGGAATGCGCGTCGGGCCGCGCGCCGCCGAGCACGGCGAGCGTCGCGCGGAACAGGTCTTCCAGCAGCTTGCCCTTCCAGTTGTTCCAGACCTTCGGGCTCGTGCCGCGAATGTCGGCGACGGTCAGCAGATAGAGCGCGGTCAGCCGCCGCTCGGTTTGCACCACCGACGCGAACTGCTTGATGACTTCAGGATCGCTCGTGTCCTGCTTCTGCGCGACGTGGCTCATCGTCAGATGCTGCTGCACCAGCCACACGACGAGTTCGGTGTCGTCCGCGCCGATCTCGTGCTCGCGGCAAAAGCGGCGCGCGTCGACCATGCCGAGCGTCGAATGATCGCCGCCGCGTCCCTTCGCGATATCGTGAAACAGTGCGGCGACGTAAAGCACCCACGGCCGCTCGAAATTGCCCATCAACTGGCTGCAGAACGGATACTCGTGCGCGTGTTCGGCAATTGCGAAGCGGCGCAGATCGCGCAGCACCATCAGGATGTGCTGATCGACCGTGTAGACGTGATAAAGGTCATGCTGCATCTGTCCGACGATGCGCCGGAAATTCACCAAGTAGCGCCCGAGCACGCTCGTCTGGTTCATGAGTCTCAGCGCGTGCGTGATGCCTTCGGGCTGCTTCAGGATCTCCATGAAAAGACGCCGGTTTTCCGGGTCGCGCCGCCAGTTGCGGTCCATCAGTTCGCGTGCGTTGTAGATGGCCCGCAGCGTCCGCGCAGACAAGCCCTTGACGCCGCGCGTCTGCTCGTAAAGCAGGAACGCTTCGAGAATGGCGTGCGGCTCGCGTTCGAAGACGTCGTCGCGGGCGATTTCCAGCATGCCTTGCTTCTCGACGAAACGGTCCGACAGCACGCGCGTGATGCCCGACGTCGACGGGAAAAGCTGCGCTTCGACGTTCTGGATCAGAATGGTCGCGAGCTGCGTGACGGCCTTGGCCGCCCAGTAATAGCGGCGCATCAGCTGTTCGCTCGCGCGCTTGGCGGCGGTCGCCTCGAAGCCGAAGCTCTCGGCGAGCGGCGTCTGAAGATCGAAAACGAGAATATCTTGTCGCCGCTTCGCAATCACATGCAGGCGAGCGCGCAGCGTCTTCAGGAAACCTTCGTTGCGGCGCAGTTCGCGCGCCTCCCGCTCGGTAATGAGATCGCGCGCTTCCAGTTCGCGCCAGCTCGAGCCGAACCCCGCCGCTCGCGTGATCCATAGAATCAGTTGCAGGTCGCGCAGCCCGCCCGGGCTTTCCTTGATGTTTGGCTCCAGGCTGTACGGCGTGTCCTGGAATTTGGCGTGACGCTGGCGCATCTCCAGCACTTTGGCCTGGAAGAAGGCGCGCGGATCGAGCGTCTCACGGTAGCGTTCCATGAAGCGCGAGAACAGCGCGGCGTCGCCGCACAGGCGCCGGGCTTCCAGCAGCGATGTCAGCACGGTCACGTCGTTGCTCGCTTCCGCGATGCATTGCTCGACGGAGCGCACGCTGCTGCCGATATCGAGCCCGAGATCCCACGCCATGCCGATGAAACGCTCGACGCGTTCGTTTAGTCCGCTGTCGTCCCGGTCCGGCTCCGGCGCGGCGTCCGGCAGGAGCACGAGAATGTCGACGTCGGAGTAGGGCGCGAGTTCGCCGCGCCCGTAGCCGCCGACCGCGACGAGCGTGGCATTCGCGGGCATGTCGGAGGCTGACCAGGCGCCTTTGAGGGCGTCGTCGGTGATGCGGGCAAGCGCCTGCATCAGCAATTCGACGTTCGATGCCGTCTCGAAGCGTTCGATGAGTGCCGCCTTCGCCGCCTTGTAGGCGGCGCGCAGCGTTTCGCAGGGCGAGGCGACGGCGGCAGTGACGCTCATGGGACGGATCGGCGAGAGTTAAAAAGAACGGCGGAAGACGGATCGGAGAAGCGGCTGCGCGCGGCATGCGCAGCCCTTGGGCGCGCCGCTCAGGCCGTGGCCGCGATGAGTTGCGACGGCGCCTGCGTGCCGGCGGACACCGTCAGCACGTCGTAGCCGGTCGGCGTCACGAGCACCGTGTGCTCCCATTGCGCGGACAGACTGCGGTCGCGCGTCTTGACGGTCCACTGGTCCGGCATTGTGCGGATGTCGCGGCGGCCGGCGTTGATCATCGGCTCGACGGTGAAAATCATGCCCGGCTGCAACTCGATGCCCGTGCCCGGCCGCCCATAGTGCAGCACTTGCGGCTCCTCATGGAACACCGTCCCGATGCCGTGGCCGCAGTATTCGCGCACGACGCTGTAGCCTTGCGCCTCGGCGTGCTTTTGAATGGCGTGGCCGATGTCGCCCAGATGCGCGCCCGGACGCACCTGATCGATGCCGAGCCACATGCAGTCGAAGGTCGTCTGCACGAGGCGCCTGGCGAGAATCGAACCTTCGCCGACGATGAACATGCGGCTCGTGTCGCCGAAATAACCGTCCTTGATCACCGTGATGTCGATATTCAGCGCGTCGCCGTTCTTCAACACCTTTTCGCCGGGAATGCCGTGGCAGATCACGTCGTTGACCGAGATGCAGGTCGCCTTCGGATACGGCGGGTAGCCCGGCGGCTGGTAATTGAGCGGTGCGGGAACCGTGCCCTGTTCCTTCACCATGTAATCGTGACAAAGGCGGTCGAGTTCTTCCGTGGTCACGCCGGGTACGATATGCGGCGTGATGAAGTCGAGCACTTCGCTCGCGAGCCGGCAGGCGACGCGCATCTGCGCGATATCGTGTTCGTTTTTCAGCGTGATGGACATGACTGGCTCTGAATGCGCGGTTTTGGCGGGAAGGCGGGCGTGAGCCGCGAAAGCCGGCATTATCGCACCTTAGGAAACGCGCCGCAGCGCGATTCTGCGGCGGCGAGAACGCGCGCGCCGGTTTCCGCGCCGGTCTCGCGGCCATCGGGCGGCTTGAGCCGTGTAATCGTAACATGCTATACTCATGGGCTAAGTCTTAGTCCGCTCGGTATGGCAAGAGGATGTGGCAAGACTTAGGGGCGTTCGCGGTTCATCGAGCGGCGCTTGTTTCGAAACTCAAGCCGGCGCACCCAGGGTGTCCGGCGTCCGGAAAGCGAGGAATCGCTCAAAACCGGGCGCGGGATGCGGCAGCCGGCTTAAGACCCAACCCTCGCGGAGAATTTTCATGGCAGTCACGATGCGTCAAATGCTGGAAGCCGGTGTCCACTTCGGTCACCAAACGCGCTTCTGGAACCCCAAGATGGCCCCGTATATCTTCGGTCATCGCAACAAGATTCACATCATCAACCTCGAAAAGACGCTGCCGCTCTACAACGACGCGCTGAAGTACGTGCGCCAGTTGGCAGCGAATCGCGGCACGATCCTTTTCGTCGGCACGAAGCGCCAGTCGCGCGACACCATCGCGCAAGAAGCGGCGCGCGCCGGTATGCCGTATGTCAACGCGCGCTGGCTCGGCGGCATGATGACCAACTTCAAGACGCTGAAGGTTTCGATCAAGCGCCTGAAGGACATGGAAGCGGCGCTGGAATCGGGTGAAACCGAGCGCATGAGCAAGAAGGAAGCGCTTCTGTTCGAACGCGAAATGGTCAAGCTGCAAAAGTCGATCGGCGGCGTGAAGGACATGGGCGGCATTCCGGACGCGATGTTCGTCATCGACGTCGGCTACCACAAGATTGCCGTGACCGAAGCGAAGAAGCTCGGCATTCCGGTCATCGCCGTGGTCGACACGAACCACTCGCCGGAAGGCATCGACTACGTGATCCCGGGTAACGACGACGCGTCGAAGGCCGTGGCTCTCTACGCCGAAGGCGTCGCGGACGCGATCCTCGAAGGCCGCGCGAACGCGGTGAACGACGTCGTTCAGGCCGTGCGCAACGGCGAAGGCGACGAGTTCGTCGAGGTCAACGCAGAGGCGTAATCGAGCCCTGTGGCCGACAAAAAAGGGGGCTTTGCGAAAGGCCCCTTTTTTTTAGTCGGCGCGATGGCTCAACCAATTTTTGCCGTGGGTGCAGTTGCCGGCGGCACGTATCAAACAGACTCAAGGAGCGAATGATGGCGGCAATTACCGCAAGCATGGTGGCAGAACTGCGCGCGAAGACCGATGCGCCGATGATGGAATGCAAGAAGGCGCTGACCGAAGCCGACGGCGACATGGCGCGCGCCGAAGAGCTCCTGCGCGTGAAGCTCGGCAACAAGGCGAGCAAGGCGGCATCGCGCGTGACGGCTGAAGGCATCGTCGTGGCGCACGTCGAAGGCGGCGTGGGCGCGCTCGTCGAGCTGAACTGCGAAACCGACTTCGTCGCGAAGAACGACGACTTCATGGCGTTCGGCAAGGGCATCGCCGCGCTCGTCGCGAAGAGCAACCCGGCTGACGTCGCCGCGCTGTCGGCCATGCCGTTCGAAAGCAACACGGTTGACGCCGTGCGCCTCGCGCTCGTCGGCAAGATCGGCGAAAACCTGTCGATCCGCCGTTTCGTGCGTTTCGAAACCACGAACAAGTTGGCGTCCTACCTGCACGGCACGCGCATCGGCGTGCTGGTCGAATTCACCGGCGCGGACGAACAAGTCGGCAAGGACGTCGCGATGCACATCGCCGCGATGAAGCCGGTATCGCTGTCGTCGGACGAAGTGCCAGCCGATCTGATCGCCAAGGAACGCAGCATCGCCGAGCAGAAGGCCGCTGAATCGGGCAAGCCGGCTGAGATCGTTGCGAAGATGGTCGACGGCAGCATCCAGAAGTATCTGAAGGAAGTCTCGCTGCTGAACCAGCCGTTCGTGAAGAACGACAAGCAGACGATCGAACAGATGCTGAAGGCAGCCAACGCGTCGGTGCAGAAGTTCGCGCTGTTCGTGGTGGGCGAGGGCATCGAGAAGCGCCAGGACGACTTCGCAGCCGAAGTGGCAGCGCAAGTCGCGGCGGCCAAGCAGTCGTAAGCAGTATCCGCGGCGCCTGCGCCTGAATGGCGCGGCGCCGCGTCGAAGCGAACACCCGCGGCGGATCGCGTCCTGATCGCATCTGCCGCAAGATTCAAGGCGTTTCCGGTTCGCATTCCGTGGCGGGCGCGGTGGGTTCGGGTTAACCCGTGCGTGCCGCGCCCGTCGTTCCGATCCGGTCCGCTTGCGGTAAGTATTGTTTCACCCCTACAGTTCTACGTTGTTGCAACCCTCCTCGGCGCGATCGGAACCTCATATGCCCACAGCCTACAAACGCGTACTCCTCAAACTCTCCGGCGAAGCCCTCATGGGCGACGATGCGTTCGGCATCAATCGCGCAACAATCGAAAGGATGGTGGCGGACGTCGCTGAAGTGGTGCGCATGGGAACGCAGCTGGCCGTCGTGATCGGCGGCGGCAACATTTTCCGCGGCGTCGCGGGCGGCGCCGCCGGCATGGACCGTGCGACGGCCGACTACATGGGCATGCTCGCCACGATGATGAACGCACTCGCGCTGCAAGACGCCATGCGCCACGCGGGCATCGAGGCGCGCGTGCAGTCGGCGCTGCGCATGGACCAGGTGGTCGAGCCGTACATTCGCCCGCGCGCCATCCGCCAGTTGGAGGAGGGCAAGGTCGTGATTTTCGCGGCCGGCACGGGCAATCCGTTCTTCACGACGGATACGGCCGCCGCGCTGCGCGGCTCAGAAGTCGGCGCCGAAGTGGTGTTGAAGGCGACGAAGGTCGATGGCGTATACTCCGCCGACCCGAAGAAAGACCCGAGCGCCACGCGCTACAGCACGATCAGCTTCGACGAGGCGATCGGCCGCAATCTGCAGGTGATGGACGCCACGGCTTTCGCCCTGTGCCGCGACCAGAAACTGCCGATCCGCGTGTTCTCGATCACCAAAGCCGGCGCGCTCAAGCGCATCGTGCAAGGCGACGACGAAGGGACGCTCGTCCACGTGTAAACTCTCGCGTAATCGGGCGCCGCGCGCACCCCGGCGTGAACCGCGCCGGGAGAGGGCGAAGCGGGCGCCTGCATCGCCAGTAAATCAGGTTTTGGAGGTTCAAATGAGTGTGGCTGACATCAAAAAGGGCGTCGATCAGAAGATGCAGCGATCGATCGAAGCATTCAAGGCCGATCTCGCCAAGATCCGCACGGGCCGCGCGCACACCGGCCTGCTGGATCACATCCAGGTTGACTACTACGGCTCCAACGTGCCCATCTCGCAAGTGGCGAACATGACGCTCGTCGACGCCCGCACGATCGGCGTGCAGCCGTGGGAAAAGAAGATGGTCGCCGTCGTCGAAAAGGCGATCCGCGAATCGGATCTCGGCCTCAATCCCGCCACGCAAGGCGATTTGATCCGCGTGCCGATGCCCGCGCTCACCGAAGAGCGCCGCCGCGAGCTGACCAAGGTCGTGAAGAGCGAAGGCGAAACGGCTAAGATCGCTGTGCGCAACCTGCGCCGCGATGCGAACGAGCAACTGAAGAAGCTCGTGAAAGACAAGGAAATTTCGGAAGACGACGAGCGCCGCGCAAGCGACGACGTCCAGAAGCTCACCGATAAATTCGTGGCAGAAATCGACAAGCTCGTTCAGACGAAAGAAGCCGAAATCATGACGGTGTGAGGCCGAAAGCCGGTCCTGCCAGCCTCGGTGACAGACACTCGGGCTGGCGTTTCACTTCCCGTCGATTACAAGATTCAGCGGCCATGACCTATACCAGCTCTACCGTTCGCGTGCCCGATGTCGCGGCTGTCCCGCGCCACGTCGCGATCATCATGGACGGCAACGGCCGTTGGGCGACCGAGCGGCGTTTGCCGCGTGTCGCCGGTCATACGCGCGGCGTCGATGCGGTGCGCGCGACCGTCGAAAGCTGCGCGAAGCGTGGCGTCGAATTCGTCACGCTGTTCGCGTTCAGTTCCGAAAACTGGCGTCGTCCGACGGAAGAAGTATCGTTTCTCATGCGGCTGTTCGTTACCGCGCTCGAACGCGAGATCGGCAAGCTGCACGCGAACGGCATTCGTCTGCGCGTAGTCGGCGATATTGCCATGTTCGACGACCGCATCCGTGCGTTGATCCAGCGCGCCGAAACCAAGACGGCGCGCAACACGCGCCTCACGCTGACCATCGCGGCGAATTACGGCGGCCGCTGGGACATCATGCAGGCGACGAAGAAGCTCATCGCGCAATCGCTCGAACAGGGCACGCCGGCCCGCGTGGACGACGAGTCCTTCGCCGAGCATCTCGCCATGGCTTACGCGCCGGAGCCCGACCTCTTCATTCGGACGGGCGGCGAGCAGCGCATCAGCAATTTCCTGCTGTGGCAGCTGGCGTACACCGAGTTCTATTTCACCGACACCTATTGGCCCGATTTCGATGCCGACGCCCTCGACCGCGCGATCGCGTCGTATGGCGGCCGCGAGCGGCGTTTCGGGCGCACCAGCGCTCAACTCGCGTCACAATCGCAGAAGGCCGACACCCTTTCATGCTAAAGACCCGGGTCATCACGGCCATCGTGCTGCTGGCGGTTCTGGTGCCGGTCACGCTGTTCGCGCCGATCGGCGCATTCGGCGCGCTGATCGGGTTCGTCGTCGTGTTCGCCGCGTGGGAGTGGGGGCGGTTGCTGAAGCTGAACGGCGCGGGGCCGGTGGCGTACGCGCTGGTCGCGGGGCTCGCGCTCATTTTCAGCACCTACCTCGGCGTCGCACCGAAGGCGCTTTTCCAGATGGCGGTGATCTTCTGGGTGCTCGCGGGCCCTTACGCGCTGTTGCGCAAGCCGGTTCTGGCGGCCAGCGTGTGGCGCGCGTTCCTGCTCTTCGCCGGCATTATCGTGTTGGTCGCCTGCTGGCATGCGGTCGTCGCGGCGCGCACCGTGGGCGTGGCATTCGTGCTATCGCTTCTCCTAGTCGTCTGGCTGGCTGACATAGGCGCATACTTCGCCGGAAAAGCATTGGGCCGCCACAAGCTCGCGCCGTCGATCAGCCCGGGCAAGACGTGGGAAGGCGCCATCGGCGGCTGGCTGGCCGTGATGGTGATCGGCTCGCTGGCAGCGGCCACCGGCGCGTATGCGCCGACTGTGTTTTCGGCTTTCGTCGGACATCTCGGCTGGCCGCGTGCGCTCGTCGCGCTCACCGTGCTGGTGGCGTTCAGCGTGGTCGGCGATCTGTTCGAATCGCTCCTGAAACGCCAGGCGGGCGTCAAGGACTCGAGCGGTCTGCTGCCGGGGCACGGCGGCGTGCTCGACCGCATCGACGCTTTGTTGCCTGTATTGCCGATCGCATTGCTCATGCTCGGATAGATCGGCCAGAGAAGATTTCATGCAAAAACGTCTCACATTGCTCGGCTCCACGGGCTCGATCGGCGACAGCACGCTCGACGTCGTGGAGCGGCATCCGGACCGGTTCTCGGTCTACGCGCTCACCGCTCACCGCAACGGCGACAAGCTCGTCGCGCAGTGCTTGCGCTTTCGGCCGGAAGTGGCGGTCGTCGGCGACGCCGAAACCGCCGCGCGTGTCGCCGCGGCCTTGCGCGCCACCGGCAGCACGACCGAAGTGACGCACGGCCCCGACGCGCTCGTCGACGTGGCGCGCGCCGGGCAGTGCGATACCGTGGTCGCGGCGATCGTCGGCGCAGCGGGCCTCGCGCCCACGCTCGCCGCCGCGCGCGCGGGCAAGCGCATCTTGCTCGCGAACAAGGAAGCCCTGGTGATGTCCGGCCAGATCTTCATGGACGCGGTGCGCGACAACGGCGCCGTCCTGCTGCCCGTCGACAGCGAGCACAACGCCGTCTTCCAGTGTCTGCCGCCTTGCGCCGACAGCGAGGCGCGACTGCACGGCGGCGTGTCGAAAATCATCTTGACGGCATCCGGCGGCCCGTTCCGGACGCGCGAGCCTTCCACGCTCGTCGACGTGACGCCCGACGAAGCCTGCAAGCATCCGAACTGGGCCATGGGCCGCAAGATCTCGGTCGACTCCGCGACGATGATGAACAAGGGCCTCGAAGTCATCGAAGCCCATTGGCTGTTCGATCTGCCCGGCTCGCGCATCGAAGTGCTGATACATCCGCAAAGCGTGATTCACTCGATGGTGTCCTACGCCGACGGCTCCGTGCTCGCGCAGCTCGGCAATCCGGACATGCGTACGCCGATCGCGCATGCGCTGGCGTTCCCGGATCGCGTGGATTCGGGCGTCGCGCCGCTGGATCTGGCGCAGATCGCGTCGCTGACCTTCGAGAAGCCCGACTTCGCGCGCTTTCCGTGTCTCGCGCTCGCCATCGACGCGCTCGAAGCAGGCGGCATCGCGAGCGCGGCGCTGAACGCCGCGAACGAGATTGCCGTCGAAGCGTTCCTCGCGCGCCGCATCGGCTTCATGTCGATCGGCGGCGTGGTCGAGCGCGTGCTGAATGCCTTGCCGAACACGAGTGCCGCATCGCTCGACGACGTGCTCGCCGCCGATGCCAGCGCGCGCCGTCTCGCGTCCGGTTTCGTCGCAGAGCTCACTGCGAGCGCGCCAGGCGCGGAACCCATCGCCCATTGAGGCCGTCATGAACTTCCTGACCGAAATCGTCGCCTTCGTCGTTGCGATTGGCGTGCTTGTCGTCGTCCACGAATTCGGTCACTACAGCGTCGCGCGAATGTGCGGCGTGAAAGTTCTGCGGTTCTCGGTCGGCTTCGGCAAGCCGCTCGTACGCTGGGTCAGCAAGAAGACCGGCGTCGAGTGGACCATTTCGGCGCTGCCGCTCGGCGGCTACGTGAAAATGCTGGACGAGCGCGAGACGGAAGACAGCATCCCGTCCGAGGACTTGCCGCGCGCGTTCAACCGGCAGCCGGTGATCAAGCGCATCGCCATCGTGGCCGCCGGGCCAATCGCGAACTTTCTGCTGGCGATCGCGTTGTTCGCCGCGGTCTTCGCGGGCGGCGTGACCGAGCCGCAGGCGATCGTTTCCACGCCCGCGCCCGCGACGGCGGCCGCGCGCGCCGGCTTCGAAGGCGGCGAGAAGATCGTGTCGATGCGCGACGCGCAAGGCGGCGAGACGCAGCCGATCCGCTCGTGGTCCGACCTGCGGTGGAAGCTGCTCGACGCCTCGTTCGACCACCGGCGCATCGTGCTGATGGCGAAGACGCACGACGGCACGTTCGACTTTCCGGTGAGCGTGGCGGGCATCACGGACGCGGACGCCGATCAGGATTTCATGGACAAGCTCGGCTTCACGCCGGGCGGCGGCACGCTGACGGTCGCGGGCGTCGAGCCGGGCAGCGCGGCCCAGAAGAGCGGTCTCGCCGCCGGCGACAGGCTGCGCGCCATCGACGGCCAGCCGGTCGACAACGCGACGCGCTTCATCGACTACGTGAAGGCGCATGGCGGCAAGCCCGTGACGCTCGTGATCGAGCGCGGGGAGGGCAGCAATGCGCAGCGCGCGTCCGTGCAGATCGTGCCCGACGTGAAGCGCGACGCGGCGACGGGCAAGGACGTCGGGCGCATCGGCGCTGCGCTCGCGAATCAATTGCCGACCGTCGACGTGCGTTACGGCCCGCTCGAAAGCCTGCGTCTCGGCGTCAATCGCACGTGGGACATCAGCGTGTATTCGCTGCGCATGTTCGGCCGCATGATTGTCGGCGAGGCGTCGCTGAAAAACCTGTCCGGACCGGTCACCATCGCGGACTATGCGGGGAAGAGCGCGAGGCTCGGTCTTGCCGCGTTCGTGTCTTTCCTCGCGCTCGTCAGCATCAGCCTGGGTGTGTTGAACTTGTTACCGATTCCGGTTTTGGACGGTGGGCATCTGTTATATTATTTGGTTGAAGCCGTTACCGGCAAAGCCGTGTCCGATCGCTGGCAGCTGGTTCTGCAGCGGGCGGGGCTGGTCTGCATCGTCGCTCTGTCGATGATCGCGCTCTTCAACGACCTGACTCGCCTGATCCGTTTCTGATCCATTTTGATAATTTCTGGCGGCGCTCAAGAAGCGCCCGCCGGAACGAATGCAGCTTTAAATACTGGGGAAGCACGTTGTTCAAACCTCATCGCTTTGTTCCTAAGTCGGCTGTGGCCGCGGCGCTCGCCGCAACGGGCATGGCGGCACACGCCACCACGCCGTTCGTCGTGCAGGATATCCGGATCGAAGGTCTTCAACGCATCGAGCCCGGCTCCGTGTTCGCCTATCTGCCGATCAAGCAAGGCGACACGTTCACCGACGACAAGGCCTCCGAAGCGATTCGCGCGCTGTATGCAACCGGCTTCTTCAACGACGTACAGATCGCGACCGAAGGCAACGTGGTCGTCGTGCAGGTGCAGGAGCGGCCGGCCATTTCGAATATCGAATTCACGGGCCTGCACGAATTCGACAAGGACACGATCAACAAGGCGCTGCGCTCGGTCGGCCTGTCGCAAGGCCGCTCCTACGACAAGTCGCTGCTCGACAAGGCCGAGCAGGAACTGAAGCGCCAATATCTGACGCGCGGCTACTACGCGGCCGAAGTGACCACCACCGTGACGCCGGTGGACCGCAATCGCGTGTCGATCCTCTTCTCGGTGGCCGAAGGCCCGAGCGCGAAGATCCGCCAGATCAACTTCGTCGGCAACAAGGCGGTCAGCAGCGGCACGCTATTGAGCGAAATGCAGCTGTCCACGCCGAACTGGTTCTCGTGGTACACGAAGAGCGACTTGTACGCGAAGGAAAAGCTGACGGGCGACCTGGAGAACGTGCGTTCGTACTACCTGAACCACGGGTACCTCGAGTTCAGCATCGACTCCACGCAGGTGTCGATCTCGCCGGACAAGAAGGACATGTACCTGACCATCGCGGTGCATGAAGGCGAGCCGTACAAGGTCGCGAGCGTCAAGCTCGCCGGCAATCTGCTCGACCGCGAGGCCGAGCTGAACAAGCTCATCACCGTGAAGCCAGGCCAGCTTTTCTCGGCGGAGAAACTGCAGGCGACCACCAAGGCGATCGTCGACAAGCTCGGTCAGTACGGTTATGCGTTCGCGCAGGTCAACGCGCAGCCGGAGATCGATCAGGCGCATCACACGGTCGCGCTCACGCTGCAGGTCGATCCGAGCCGCCGCGTCTATGTGCGCCGCGTGAACATCGTCGGCAACACGCGCACGCGCGACGAAGTCGTGCGCCGCGAAATGCGCCAGCTCGAAAGCTCGTGGTTCGATTCGAGCCGCCTCGCGCTGTCGAAGGATCGTGTCAATCGCCTCGGCTATTTCACGGACGTCGACGTGACCACGACGCCGGTCGAAGGCACCAACGACCAGGTCGATGTCGACGTCAAGGTGGCCGAAAAGCCGACCGGCGCCATCACGCTGGGCGCGGGCTTCTCGTCGACGGACAAGGTGGTGCTCTCGGCGGGTGTTTCGCAGGACAACGTCTTCGGCTCGGGCACGAGTCTCGCGGTCAACGTGAACACCGCGAAGACCTACCGCACGCTGACCGTCACGCAGGTCGATCCGTACTTCACCATCGACGGCATCAAGCGCATCACGGACGCGTACTACCGCACGTACGAGCCGCTGTATTACTCGACCGATTCGAGCTTCAAGATCGTGACGATGGGCGCGGACACGAAGTTCGGCATTCCGTTCTCCGAGCAGGACACCGTGTTCTTCGGCGTCGGCGCCGAACAGAACACGATGGACGTGGACAGCAGCACGCCGGCGTCCTACCAGAAGTACGTGCAGGACTTCGGCCGCGTGGTGAACAACTATCCGCTGACGATCGGCTGGTCGCGTGATAACCGCGACAGCGCGCTCGTGCCGAGCCGCGGCTACTACATCCAGTCGAACGCGGAATACGGCACGCCGCTCGGCAACACGACGTACGCCAAGTTCGACGCGCAGTTCCAGTATTACTACTCGTTCGCACGCGGCTTCGTGCTGGGCTTTAACCTGCAGGGCGGCTACGGCAAGGGCTTCGACGGCCAGACGTATCCGATCTTCAAGAACTACTACGCGGGCGGTATCGGCTCGGTGCGCGGCTACTCGCCGAGCTCGCTGGGTCCGCGCGACGCGAAGACGAACGACCCGATCGGCGGCTCGCGCATGGCGGTCGGCAATATCGAGCTGACGTTCCCGCTGCCGGGCACGGGCTACGACCGCACGCTGCGCGTGTTCACCTTCCTCGATGCCGGTAACGTGTGGGGCGATCCGAACCAGGGCGGCACGAGCTCGGGCGCGAACGGTCTGCGCTACGGCTACGGTGTGGGTCTCGCGTGGATTTCGCCGATCGGCCCGCTCAAGCTGAGCCTCGGCTTCCCGCTGCAGAAGCACACGGGCGACCAGTATCAGAAGTTCCAGTTCCAGATCGGTACGGCCTTCTAAGAGACGGCGCGACGTGAACGAACGCGGACTTCATTCAAATCGACGTGACGTGAGGAACACTTTGCGAACCGGTAAGCTTTCGAAACATGCGGCGCTGGCGCTGGCGTTGTCTATGGTCCTCGGCCTCGGCGCCGTCGCGAAAGCGGACGCTCAGGAAGCGCGCATCGCAGCCGTGAATTCCGACCGCATACTGCGGGAATCGTCGGCGGCCAAGGCTGCGCAGTCGAAGCTGGAGCAGGAATTCTCCAAGCGCGACAAGGCGCTGCAGGACATGGCGCAGCGGCTCAAGGCGATGTCGGACAACATCGACAAGAACGGTGCGTCCATGTCGCCGATCGACCGCGCCGCGCGTCAGCGCGATCTCGCGCAGCTCGACGCGGACTTCCAGCGCAAGCAGCGCGAATTCCGCGAAGACCTGAACCAGCGCCGCAACGAGGAACTGGCGGCGGTGCTGGATCGTGCGAACAAGGTCATCAAGCAGATCGCCGAGCAGCAGCACTACGACCTGATCGTGCAGGAAGCGGTGTATGTGAGCCCGCGCATCGACATTACGGATCAGGTGCTGAAGGCGCTGGCGGCGACGAGCCAGAACGGCGGCACGAGCCCGAACTGACGAGGAGTTTTCACAGGCATGGCATCAGGCATGGCGATCACGCTCGACGAACTGGTCCGGCGCTTCGGCGGCGAGGTGGTCGGCCAGGGAACGCATCGCGTCGAAGGGCTCGCGCCGCTCGACAAGGCGGGGCCGGCGCAACTCGCGTTTCTGGCGAACCAAAAGTACCTGCCGCAGGTCGAGACCACGCGCGCCGGCGCGGTGCTGATTTCCCGCGCGGATCTCGACAAGCTCTCCGCGCCGCGCGAAGGCAGCAATTTCATTGTCACGCCGAATCCCTACGCGTATTTCGCCCGCGTGGCGCAGGCGTTCATCGAACTGACCTCGCCGAAGGCGGCGCCGGGCGTGCATCCGAACGCGTGGATCGACCCCGCCGCAAAAGTGGCCGCGAGCGCCATCATCGGCCCGCACGTCACGGTGGAAGCGGGCGCGGTCGTCGGTGAGCGCGTGCGGCTGGATGCGGGCGTGTCGATCGGGCGCGGCGTCACCCTCGGCGACGACGTTCATCTGTATCCCAACGTCACCGTCTATCATGGGTGCAAGCTCGGCGCGCGCGTGATCGTGCATGCGGGCGCGGTGATCGGCGCGGACGGCTTCGGGTTCGCGCCGGATTTCGTCGGCGAGGGCGAGGCGCGCACCGGAAGCTGGGTGAAGATTCCGCAGGTCGGCGCGGTGGATATCGCTGACGACGTGGAGATCGGCGCGAACACGACCATCGACCGCGGCGCCATGGCGGACACGGTCATCGAAGCGTGCGTGAAGATCGATAATCTGGTGCAGATCGGCCACAACTGCCGCATCGGCGCCTACACCGTGATTGCAGGCTGCGCGGGCATCGCGGGCAGCACGAACATCGGGCGGCATTGCATGATCGGCGGCGCGGTGGGCATCGCGGGCCACGTGACGCTGGCGGATCACGTGATCGTCACCGCGCAGTCGGGCGTCTCGAAGTCGCTCACGCGGGCTGGCATGTACACGAGCGCATTCCCGGCTGTGAATCACGCGGACTGGAACAAGAGCGCCGCGCTCGTTCGCAATCTGGACAAACTGCGCGATCGCATCAAGGCGCTCGAAGCGGCTTTGGACCAGAAGAACAGCGACACGAATGGCCACCAGACAGGCGGCAAGCAGGGCGACGAAGCATAAGCGCAGGGCTGCCGGATGAGCGCGCAGGCGAACACCGGCAACACAGCAAGATTCACGAGCGGGCGCAGGACGCCCGCAGTCAATTTCCGCGCAGGCGATGCGCGCGAGCAGAACCACCATGAGCACAGAAAAAATCAACCTCGATATCCATAAGATCCTCACGCTGCTGCCGCATCGGTATCCGATCCTGCTCGTGGATCGCGTGCTGGAACTGGAGCCGCACAAGAGCATCAAGGCGCTGAAAAACGTGTCGATCAACGAACCGTATTTTCAGGGGCACTTCCCGACGCGGCCCGTCATGCCCGGTGTACTCATCCTCGAGGCGCTCGCGCAAACCGCGGCATTGCTGACGTTCGCCGAAGAGCCGCATGACCCGACGACCACGCTGTACTACTTCGTCGGCATCGACGGCGCGCGCTTCAAGCGCGTGGTGGAACCCGGCGATCAGCTGATCCTTAACGTCAACTTCGAGCGGTACATGCGGGGCATCTGGAAGTTCAAGGCGCGCGCCGAAGTGGACGGCGTGACCGCCGCCGAAGCCGAGCTCATGTGCACCGTGAAGAACACGGACGCCAGCGCATAACGGCAGAAACACAGCATACAGAGGCGAGGCGCATGACCATCATTCACCCCACCGCGATCATCGAGCCGGGTGCGCAACTGGACGATTCCGTCGAGATCGGGCCGTACGCGGTCGTCGGCGCGCATGTCGTCATCGGCGCGGGCACGACCATCGGCTCGCATAGCGTGATCGAAGGTCACACGACCATCGGCCGCGAAAACCGTATCGGCCATTACGCGTCGATCGGCGGACGGCCGCAGGACATGAAGTACCGCGACGAGCCGACGCGTCTCGAAATCGGCGACCGCAACACCATTCGCGAATTCACCACGCTGCACACGGGCACGGTGCAGGATCAGGGCCTGACGTCGATCGGCGACGATTGCTGGATCATGGCGTACGTCCACGTCGGTCACGACTGCCGGCTGGGCAACCACGTCATCATGTCGAGCAACGCGCAACTCGCCGGACACGTGACGGTCGGCGACCACGCGATCGTCGGCGGCATGTCGGGCGTGCACCAGTTCGTGCGAATCGGCGCGCATTCGATGCTCGGCGGTGCGTCGGCGCTCGTGCAGGACGTGCCGCCGTTCGTGATCGCCGCCGGCAACAAGGCGGAGCCGCACGGCATCAACGTCGAAGGTCTGCGCCGCCGCGGCTTCACGCCCGACGCCATTTCCGCGCTGCGCCAGGCATACCGCATCGTCTACAAGAGCGGTCTGTCGCTCGAAGAAGCGAAGGCGCAACTGAAGGAATTGGGCGCGGCAGGCGGCGACGGCGACGCGCCCGTCAAGGCATTCACCGACTTCATCGCGGCGTCGCAGCGCGGCATCATTCGCTGAACGCGCGATCAATGACGCTCATCACCACTGCACCGCGTATCGCGATGGTCGCGGGCGAGCCGTCCGGAGACCTGCTCGCGGCCTCGCTGCTCAAGGGCTTGCAGGAACGCCTGCCGGCCGCCACGCGCTATAGCGGCATCGGAGGCCCGCGCATGACCGCCACGGGCTTCGAGGCGCATTGGCCGATGGACAAGCTGACCGTGCGCGGCTACGTCGAGGCGCTGCGGCATATCCCCGAGATTCTCGGCATTCGCAACGAGCTGAAGCGGCAGTTGCTGGCCGATCCGCCGTCGGTATTCATTGGCGTCGATGCGCCGGACTTCAACTTCGGGCTCGAGCAGCCGTTGCGCGAGGCCGGCATTCCGACTGTGCATTTCGTGTGTCCGTCGATCTGGGCGTGGCGCGGCGGGCGCATCAAGAAGATCGCGAAGGCCGTCGATCACATGCTCTGCGTGTTTCCGTTCGAGACCGCGCTGCTGGCGAAAGCGGGCGTCGCGGCGAGCTATGTTGGCCATCCGCTTGCCGATGAAATCCCGCTCGAGCCCGATACGGCGGGCGCGCGCCGCGAGCTGGGTATCGCGCAAGGCGGGCCGGTCATCGCGGTGCTGCCCGGCAGCCGCCGCTCGGAAATTGCGCTGATCGGTCCGACGTTCTTCGACGCGATGGAGCTGATGCAACTTCGCGAGCCGGGCGTGCGCTTCCTGATGCCGGCCGCGAACCCGGCGCTGCGCGAGTTGCTGCAGCCGCTCGTGGAGGCGCATCCGAATCTGTCGCTGACCATCACGGACGGCCGCGCGCAAACCGCGATGACCGCCGCCGACGCCATTCTCGTCAAAAGCGGCACCGTCACGCTGGAAGCGGCGCTCCTCAAGAAGCCGATGGTCATCTCGTACAAGGTGCCTTGGCTCACGGGCCAGATCATGAAGCGGCAGGGCTATTTGCCGTACGTGGGCTTGCCGAACATTCTCGCGGGGCGCTTCGTCGTGCCGGAGATTTTGCAGCATTTCGCGACGCCCGAAGCCCTCGCCGACGCCACGCTGAAACAGTTGAACGACGACGCAAACCGCCGTACCCTGACCGAGATTTTCACCGAGATGCACATCGCGCTGCGCCAGAACACGTCGCAGCGGGCGGCCGAAGCCGTGGCGCGGGTGCTCGATACGCGGAGGCCGCAATGAAGGCTGCGAACCGGTCGGCGCAAGGCGGACTCGACTTCAGCTCGCCGTTCGACATCGTCTGCGGCGTCGACGAAGCCGGGCGCGGCCCGCTCGCGGGACCGGTCGTGGCGGCCGCGGTCATCTTCGATCCGGCGAAGCCGCGCATCAACGGGCTGGACGATTCCAAGGCCCTTTCCGCGAAAAAGCGCGAGGAACTCTACGAGAAGATCGTGGATCGCGCGCTCGCGTATTGCATCGCGTCGGCGAGCGTCGAGGAAATCGACACCATCAACATCCTGCACGCGTCGATGCTCGCGATGAAGCGCGCGGTCGAAGGCTTGTCGGTTGCGCCGACGCTCGTGAAAGTGGATGGTAATCGCTGCCCGGTGCTGTCGATACGCTCGGAAGCCGTGATCGGCGGCGATGCGCTCGTCAAGCAAATTTCGGCGGCGTCGATTCTCGCGAAAGTCACGCGCGACCGCCTGCTCTGCGAGCTGCACGAGACGCATCCCGTGTACGGCTTCAACGTGCATGCGGGCTACGGCACGCCGCAACATCTCGCGGCGCTGCGCGAGCACGGGCCTTGCGAGCATCACCGGCGCTCGTTCGCGCCGGTGCGCGAGGCGCATCTTCGCTTCGGCTCCGTGCTGCCGCACATCGCGCCCGAGGTCATTCAGGCCACCGCGGCGCTCGACGCCGATCCCGAAGCACATCCGTTCTGAGCGGCCTCGCTGCTCCATTCCAACGTGAAATCCGTCACTTCGCGGGACAACCCGCTCTACAAGCGCCTGAAGGCGCTTGCCGGCTCGACCGCGCAGCAGCGCCGTAGCGGTCACGCGCTGCTCGAAGGTCTGCATCTCGCCGCAGCTTATCTCGACGCCGCCGGTCAGCCGGATACGTGCGTCGTCACCGAGGGCGCGCTGACGCACGCGGAAGCACGCGAAATCGTCGCGCGTATCGAAGAAAAACGCGTGGTCGTGCTGCCGGATGCGCTTTTCGGACAGTTATCGAGCGTCGTGCACGGCGTGGGCATGCTGCTGCTCGTCGAGAAGATCGAAGCGGCGATGCCCGAACGCGTCGGCGAGACGTGCGTGGTTCTCGACGGCATTCAGGACGCGGGCAATGTCGGCTCGATTCTGCGCAGCGCGGCGGCGGCGGGCATCGGACGCGTGTTCTGCGCGCCGGGCACGGCGTACGCGTGGTCGTCGAAAGTGCTGCGCTCGGGCATGGGCGGGCATTTTCTGCTCGATATCTTTGAAGACGTCGAGCCGTCCACACTCATCGCGCGGCTTGACGTGCCGGTCGCGATCACGGATTCGCACGGCGCCGTCGCTCTCTACGATTGCGATCTGTCGGCGCCGCTCGCGTGGGTTTTCGGCAACGAGGGCGCGGGCGTGTCGCAGGTCTGGCGCGATGCGGTCACGCATCGCGTGACCATTCCGCAAGCCGGCGGCATGGAATCGCTCAACGTCGCGGCTGCGGCGGCCATCTGTCTTTTCGAGCAATGCCGCCAGCAGCGTTGAATCAGTAGTAGGACGGCCGTTCCGGCTTGACTTCCTGAAGAATCGTCGTCGCGATTTCCTCGATCGATTTGTGCGTCGAGGACAGCCACTTGATGCCTTCGCGCTTCATCATGCTTTCGGCTTCGTTGATCTCGTAGCGGCAATTTTCGAGCGCCGCGTACTTGCTGCCGGGCCGGCGCTCGTTGCGAATCTCCGCGAGGCGCTGCGGATCGATAGAAAGGCCGAACATCTTGTCGCGATGATCCAGGAGCGGCGTCGGCAGCTTGCCGCGCTCGAAGTCTTCCGGAATCAGCGGATAGTTCGCCGCTTTCACGCCGTATTGCATCGCCAGATAGAGGCTCGTGGGCGTCTTTCCGCTACGCGACACGCCGACCAGAATCACGTCTGCCTCGGTCAGGTTGCGGTTGGACTGGCCGTCGTCGTGAGCGAGCGAGAAGTTGATCGCCTCGATCCGGTTCTTGTACTCCTCGGTGTCCGCGTTCTGATGGACGCGGCCCATCGCGTGCGTCGACTTGATCTCGAATTCGTGTTCGAGCGGCTCGATGAACGTCTGGAACATGTCCAGCACGAGCGCGTTGCAGCGTTTGACGATTTCGTTCGATGCGCTGTCCACGAGCGTCGTGAACACGATCGGGCGGCGTCCGTCGAGCGATACCGCCTCGTTGATCTTCTCGACGGTGGCATGCGCCTTATCGATCGAATCGACGAACGGCACGCGCACGAGCCGGAATTTCTGGTCGAACTGGGCGAGGATCGAATGCGCGAACGTTTCGGCGGTGATCCCGGTACCGTCGGAAACAATGAATACGGAAGGCGGCATCGGCGGTGAACCAGTGGAACGAGTTGGAAAGAGCGCGCTCAAACGGTAGCGCCCGCAGTCAGGCAGTAACGCTTTAGCCTGTGTTACATTGAGCAGCCCAATGCGTGTGCGCGGGCGAACCAAGAGGCGTGAAAGACCTCGATTTTGCCGTGGATTTACTGTCCGTGCCCGGACAAATTCGAGAATCGGCACGGTAGAATAGCGGCAACCTGTTCGATAAGCAATTGCGTCGAAATTGAGCCTGTTCTTCCTCAATTGACTGGTAGTTCGTGCGTTTTCGCCGCATAAACGCATCGTTATCGGCGAATCGGAGTGCGGTTCCTTCACTGCCGCGAAGGCTTATCAAACAGGTTGTACGAGATGCGCCGGTGCTTCCAATGAGCGCCGCCGCATGCGAGCCCACTCGTGCGATCGTGAATTCCATCCACCTTAGGGGCTTGTATGACCAACGCAGTCAATGTCGCGAACGATGTCGCAAAGGATCAGGCGTATGTAGTTCCATTCGAGCAGTTGCGAATGACCGACGTGGAAATCGTCGGTGGCAAGAACGCGTCGCTCGGCGAAATGATCAGCCAGCTTTCCGAAGCCGGCGTCAGCGTGCCGACGGGCTTCGCCACGACCGCGCTCGCATTCCGCGACTTCCTCCATCACAACGAACTGACGGACCGCATCGCCAAACGTCTCGAAACGCTCGACGTCGACGACGTGAAGGCGCTTGCCGAGGCGGGCAAGGAAATCCGTCAGTGGATCGTCGACGCGCCGCTGCAGCCGCGTCTTGAAGACGAAATCCGCCGCCAATTCGAAGTCCTGCAAAAAGGCTCGCCCGAAGAGCTTTCGTTCGCCGTGCGCTCGTCCGCGACGGCCGAAGACCTGCCCGACGCATCGTTCGCGGGGCAGCAGGAAAGCTATCTGAACGTGGTCGGCATCGAAGACGTGCTCGATCGCATGAAGCACGTGTTCGCGTCGCTCTATAACGACCGCGCCATCTCCTATCGCGTCCACAAGGGCTTCACGCATGCCGAAGTCGCGCTGTCGGCTGGCGTGCAGCGCATGGTGCGCTCGGACGTCGGCGCCGCGGGCGTGATGTTCACCATCGACACCGAATCCGGCTTCAAGGACACGGTCTTCATCACGTCGAGCTATGGCCTCGGCGAAACGGTGGTGCAGGGCGCGGTGAATCCGGACGAATTCCACGTCTTCAAGACCACGCTCGCACAGGGCAAGTATCCGATCATCCGCCGGTCCATCGGCTCGAAGCTCATCAAGATGGAATTCACGCAGCCGGGCGAGCCGGGCCGCGTGAACACCGTGGACGTGTCGCACGAGCAGCGCAACCGTTTCTCGATCACGGACGAAGACGTGATCGAACTCGCGAAATTCGCGGTCATCATTGAGCAGCACTATCAGCGTCCGATGGATATCGAGTGGGGCAAGGACGGCCGCGACGGCAAGCTGTTCATCCTCCAGGCGCGTCCCGAAACGGTGAAGAGCCAGGCCGCGGGCAAGGCCGAAATGCGCTTCAAGTTGAAGGGTCAGTCGAACGTGATCGCCACCGGCCGCGCGATCGGCCAGAAGATCGGCGCGGGCCCCGTGCGCGTGATCTACGATCCGTCGGAAATGGAGCGCGTGCAGCCGGGCGACGTGCTCGTCGCCGACATGACCGACCCGAACTGGGAGCCGGTGATGAAGCGCGCATCGGCCATCGTGACGAATCGCGGCGGGCGCACCTGCCACGCGGCGATCATCGCGCGTGAGCTGGGCGTGCCGGCGGTGGTCGGCTGCGGCGACGCGACCGACGTGCTGAAGGACGGCGCGCTCGTCACCGTGTCCTGCGCGGAAGGCGACGAAGGCAAGATCTACGACGGCCTGCTCGAAACCGAAGTGACCGAAGTGCAGCGCGGCGAGCTGCCGCAGATTCCGGTCAAGATCATGATGAACGTCGGCAATCCGCAGTTGGCGTTCGACTTCGCGCAACTGCCGAACGCAGGCGTCGGCCTCGCGCGGCTCGAGTTCATCATCAACAACAACATCGGCGTTCACCCGAAGGCCATTCTCGAGTACCCGAACGTCGACGCGGACCTGAAGAAGGCGGTCGAAAGCGTCGCGCGTGGTCATGCGTCGCCGCGCGCGTTCTACGTCGACAAGCTGACGGAAGGCATCGCCACGATCGCGGCGGCGTTCTATCCGAAGCCCGTCATCGTGCGTCTGTCGGACTTCAAGTCGAACGAGTACAAGAAGCTGATCGGCGGTTCGCGCTACGAGCCGGATGAAGAAAACCCGATGCTCGGTTTCCGCGGCGCATCGCGTTATATCGCGGAAGACTTCGCCGAGGCGTTCCACATGGAATGCATCGCGCTCAAGAAGGTGCGCGAGGAAATGGGTCTCGACAACGTCGAAATCATGGTGCCGTTCGTGCGTACGCTGAAGCAGGCGGAACGCGTGGTCGGGCTGCTGGAGAAGTTCGGCCTGAAGCGCGGCGTCAACGGCCTCAAGCTCGTGATGATGTGCGAAGTGCCGAGCAACGCGATTCTTGCCGAACAGTTCCTGGAATACTTCGACGGTTTCTCGATCGGCTCGAACGACCTGACGCAGTTGACGCTCGGCCTCGACCGCGACTCCGGCATGGAGCTGCTCGCGGCGGACTTCGACGAGCGCGACGAAGCGGTCCAGTTCATGCTGAAGCGCGCCATCGAAACGTGCCTGCGACTGAACAAGTACGTGGGCATTTGCGGTCAGGGGCCGTCGGATCATCCGGATCTGGCCGAGTGGCTGGCGAAGCAGGGCATCGGCTCGATGTCGCTGAATCCGGACACGATCATCGAAACGTGGCAGAAGCTCGCGACCACATTGTCAAAATAAGTCGGTCACGCCTTTCCGGATGCTTTCGGGAAGGCGCTGCGTGCTATAAAAAACACCCCGGACGTTCCGGGGTGTTTTCGTTTGGAGACTGGCATGGCGACCCATGGACTCATCTGGTGGATGGCAGCCGGCGCGCTCATCGTCACCGAGCTTTTCACCGGCACGTTCTATCTGTTGATGATCGCGCTCGGCATGATCGCGGGCGGCATCGCGTTCGCGGTCGGGCTTGCGCTGCATCTGCAGTTGGGCGTCGCGGCGCTCGTCGCGCTGGTCGCGGTCGCGGCGTTGCGGCGTTCGCGCTTCGGAAGCTGGAAGCGGCGCGACGCCTCGCGCGATGCCGCCGTGAATCTGGACATCGGCGCGACGCTGGAAGTCGCGGAATGGCGCGACGGCCGCGCCCGCGCGATGTATCGCGGCGCGCAGTGGGACGTCGAGCTTGCACCGGGGGAATCGGAGGGCGCACGCTGGTATCGCATTACCGCGCTCGATGGAAACCGGCTGGTGGTCGCCGCCAAACGCTGAAGCACGCACACGCTGAACAAGTACTGAAGGAGTCACACAATGATTTTCGCTGCCGTCCTGCTCGTTATCGCAATCGTGATCGTGGTCAACACGGTCAAGATCGTTCCGCAACAGCACGCGTGGGTGCTGGAACGCCTCGGCCGCTATCACGCAACGCTCACGCCGGGCCTGAACATCGTGTTGCCGTTCGTCGACCGCATCGCTTACAAGCATGTGCTCAAGGAAATTCCGCTCGACGTGCCGAGCCAGGTCTGCATCACGCGGGACAACACGCAGCTTCAGGTGGACGGCGTGCTGTATTTCCAGGTCACCGACCCGATGAAGGCGTCGTACGGTTCGAGCAACTTCGTGCTCGCCATCACGCAACTTTCGCAGACGACGCTGCGTTCCGTCATCGGCAAGCTGGAACTCGACAAGACCTTCGAGGAACGGGAATTCATCAATCACAGCATCGTGAATTCGCTCGACGAGGCCGCGTCGAACTGGGGCGTCAAGGTGCTGCGCTATGAAATCAAAGACTTGACGCCGCCGAAAGAGATTCTCCACGCGATGCAGGCGCAGATCACCGCCGAGCGCGAAAAGCGCGCGCTGATTGCGGCGTCGGAAGGGCGCAAGCAGGAGCAGATCAACCTCGCGTCGGGCGCGCGCGAAGCGGCCATCCAGAAGTCCGAGGGCGAGCGCCAGGCGGCGATCAATCAGGCGCAGGGTGAGGCGTCGGCGATTCTCGCGGTGGCCGAGGCCAACGCGCAGGCCATCGAGAAAGTCGGCGCGGCCATTCAGTCGGCGGGCGGCATGGACGCCGTGAACCTCAAGGTCGCTGAACAATATGTCGGCGCATTCGCGAACATCGCGAAGACCGGCAACACGCTGATCGTGCCGGGCAACATGTCGGACATGAGTTCGATGATCGCTTCTGCGCTCGCCATCGTGAAGGGCGAGGGCGGCGGCGTCATCAGAAAGAGTTGATGCAACAAGGGGCGCCTGCGAGCGCCCCTTGTTGTCTGCCACCTCGAACGATCAGCGCGCGGCGGTGCGCATCAGACGGGCCCGCTCGCGTTCCCAGTCGCGCTTCTTCTCGGTCTCGCGCTTGTCGTGCAGCTTCTTGCCCTTTGCCAGGCCGATTTCGCACTTCACGCGGCCTTCCTTGTAATGGAAGTTGAGCGGCACGAGCGTATGGCCGCGCTGCTCCACCTTGCCGATCAGTTTGTCGATCTGCTCGCGATGCAGCAACAGCTTGCGCGTACGCACCGGGTCCAGATTGGCGAACTTCGACGCTTCGGGCAGCGGGCTGATATGCGTGCCGATCAGGAACAGTTCGCCGTTCTTGATGACGACATAGCCTTCCTTGATCTGCCCGCGGCCCGCGCGCAGCGCCTTGACTTCCCAGCCTTCGAGCACGAGACCGGCCTCGTAGCGTTCTTCGATGAAGTAATCGAAGAAGGCTTTTCTGTTGTCAATGATGCTCATGAATGGAAAGTGCCCAACTCGTTTAAAATCACGATTTTAGCAGCGCGCCGCTTGTCAGACGATGGGCAAACGAAGCTCATCATCCGGGCCGCACGCGCTGCCACCCGATCCCGTCACCCGCTGCGCCCTTTATGGCCGACGTCCAGAAAACCGTATTGATCCGCCATTCAGCGGAAGAAATGTTCGACCTCGTCACCGATGTCGCCGACTACCCCAATTTCCTGCCGTGGTGCGGCGGCGTCGAACTCGGCCGCCAGGACGAGAACGGCATGGAAGCGAAGATCGACATCAATTTCAAGGGCATCAAGCAGCATTTCGCGACGCGCAATGTCCAGAAGCGCCCGACGAACATCGATATGGAGTTCCTGAGCGGTCCGTTCAAGAAGTTCACGGGCTACTGGCGCTTCACGCCGCTGCGCGCGGACGCGTGCAAGATCGAGTTCGCGCTGCACTACGAGTTCTCGAACCTGATTCTCGAGAAGATCATCGGGCCGGTGTTCAGTCACATCGCGAACACCTTCGTCGATTCCTTCGTGAAGCGCGCGGATCAGCGATACGGCAAGAAATGAATCTGCATATCGATGTCTGCTACGGTCTCCCGGACGGCAAGAGCTTTCTCGCGCGCGTCGATCTGCGCGACGGCGCGACCGTGCGCGAAGCGATCGAGGCGAGCGGCGTTCTAGTGGCGCATCCGGAGATCGATCTGGCGACGCGGAAGGTCGGCGTGTTCGGCAAGCTGCAACCGCTCGATGCGGCGCTCGCCGATCTGGACCGCGTCGAGATTTATCGGCCGCTGAAGGTCGATCCGAAGACGGCGCGCCAGCGCCGGGTCGACAAGGCGCGCAAAGCAGGTTCCATCGAGGGACGCAAGTGGCAGTCGAAGGATTCGCGCTGACCGGCCGGGCGCATCAATGCGCGGGCGCTTCCTTCGATGCCGCGGCCGGCTCGACCGTATGCTGCCGCACCGACCAGCTCACGCCCGCGAGCAGCAGCACGATAGCCAGCATCTCCGGCACGCGCGGCCAGCGGCCGTCGTAGACGAACGCGTAGAGCAGGGCGAAGAGCGTTTCAAACGCGATCATCTGCCCGGAGAGCGTCAGCGGCAGGCGTTTCGCCGCCGCGTTCCACAGCATGTTGCCGAGCCACGAACCGCCCGTCGCCAGCGCAAAGCACACGATCCAGAACAAATGCCAGCGCGTGTCCGGCACGGCCGACTGCACGGTTCCCGCAGGCAGCATCCACACGATCGCCCCGAGCGCCGCGCCGAGTACGCCGGTCACGATGCCCCAGAGCACGGACCATTCGTTGCCGTCGAAGTGACGGTTGGCCTGGAGATAGCGGGCGTTGACGACCGCATACCACGTCCACGTCGCGAGCGCGCCCACCGCGCACGCAAGCCCGGCGACGCGCGTGAGCACACTGCCGGCGGCCGCGTCGCCATGATGCGCGAGGACGTCGCTGAAAACGTCCAGATTGATGCATGCGATGCCCGCGAGCACCAGCAAGAGCGGCGCGGCGAGGCGCTTCAGTTCGACTGCGCCGTGATCGCGCCGGCCCGCAAGCGTCACCGTCACGGGCAGGATGCCGACGATCAGCGAGGACGGCGCCACGCCGACGAGTTGCACCGCGCTTGCCAGCAGCATGTAGTAGAGCAGGTTGCCGACGAGCGCGAGCTTCACGAGCGCGATCACGTCGGCGCGCGTGAGCTTCGCGGCGAGCCGTCGCGCAAACGGCAGCGCGACGGCCAGCGAAACGGCACCATACATTACATAGCGCCCGATGCTGAGCATGAGCGGCGAAAAATCCGGCAGGAGGCGCGGCGCGAGAAAAATGAAGCCCCAGATCGCTCCCGCCAGCATTCCGTACATCACACCGCGCTGCATTGCCCGACTCCCGACTTACATTCGATTGACGCGAGAGCGTAGCGCGGCGCGCCGCCCGCGTCTTGTTCAAACCTGCACCGCGAAGCGCGCCGCCGAGAGTCCGGATTTTGCGGCAAGCCGCCGTAACCTGCTGTTCGGGCAGTGAAAATGCGGGGAACTATCGGTATAATCTGCTTTTGCGCCCATAGGATTTGCCATGCGTCTGATCCAGAAAGCACTCACGTTCGATGACGTGCTCCTCGTGCCCGCGTTCTCCAGCGTTCTTCCGCGCGACACCAGCCTGAAATCCCAGCTGACTCGCAACATTTCCCTGAACATGCCCCTCGTGTCCGCCGCCATGGACACGGTCACCGAAGGCCGGCTCGCCATCGCGATGGCGCAGATGGGCGGCATCGGCATCGTCCACAAGAATCTCACCGCGAAGGAACAGGCGCGCGAAGTCGCGAAGGTCAAGCGGTTCGAGTCCGGCGTCGTGCGCGACCCGATCACCGTGCCGCCGCAAATGCGCGTGCGCGACGTGATCGCGCTCACGCAGCAGCACGGCATTTCCGGTTTCCCGGTGGTGGAAGGCGCGCAACTGATCGGCATCGTCACCAACCGCGACCTGCGTTTCGAAGAGCGGCTGGACGAGCCGGTGCGCAACATCATGACGCCTCGCGAGCGCCTCGTGACGGTCAAGGAAGGCACATCGCTCGCCGAAGCCAAGGCGCTGATGCACAGCCATCGCCTGGAACGCGTGCTGGTGGTCAACGACGCCTTCGAATTGCGCGGGCTGATGACGGTGAAGGACATCACGAAGCAGACCGAGAACCCCGACGCCTGCAAGGACGAGGACGGCAAACTGCGCGTGGGCGCGGCGGTCGGCGTGGGCCCGGACAACGAAGAGCGTGTCGATCTGCTGGCGCAGGCGGGTGTCGACGTGATCGTCGTGGATACCGCGCACGGTCATAGCCAGGGCGTGCTGGAGCGCGTGCGCTGGGTCAAGCAGAATTACCCGCGCGTGCAGGTGATCGGCGGAAACATCGCGACGGCGGCGGCGGCCAAGGCGCTCGTCGAGTACGGCGCGGACGCGGTGAAGGTCGGCATCGGCCCGGGCTCCATCTGCACGACGCGTATCGTCGCGGGCGTGGGCGTGCCGCAGATCACGGCCATCGCGAACGTGTCCGAGGCGCTGCGCGGCAGCGGCGTGCCGGTGATCGCGGACGG
The DNA here is from genome assembly GCF_902506145.1 of Burkholderia sp. 8Y. Taxonomy (GTDB): domain Bacteria; phylum Pseudomonadota; class Gammaproteobacteria; order Burkholderiales; family Burkholderiaceae; genus Caballeronia. Next base: position 1,166,788 of record NZ_LR733520.1, read on the forward strand.
CGGCGTGCGCTTCTCCGGCGATGTCTCGAAGGCGCTCGCGGCAGGCGCGAACGTCGTCATGATGGGCAGCATGCTCGCGGGCACCGAAGAATCGCCGGGCGACGTGTTCCTGTTCCAGGGCCGCCAGTACAAGGCGTATCGCGGCATGGGTTCGGTCGGCGCGATGAAGGACGGCGCGGCGGACCGCTACTTCCAGGACAACTCGGCGAACATCGACAAACTCGTGCCGGAAGGCATCGAAGGCCGCGTGGCCTACAAGGGCTCGGTCAACGCCATCCTGTTCCAGGTCGTCGGCGGCGTGCGCGCGAGCATGGGCTATTGCGGCTGCCGCACGATCGCGGAACTGCACGACAAGGCGGAATTCGTGCAGATCACGGCGGCCGGCATGCGCGAATCGCACGTGCATGACGTGCAGATCACGAAGGAAGCGCCGAACTACCACGTCGACTGACCGCTTGCCTGCGCCGTTTTTCGACATTTCCGCCGATAACCTCGTGGACCGATCATGAAACCGTTGCTGCGCGTCGTGCTGATCGTCAATGCCCTCATTTTTCTGGTGTTCGGCGTGCTGTTTCTGCTGACACCGTGGGGCGGCCTGTACGACGCGTTGCAGCTGGACGCGATGCGAGTCGAACCGGCGTTCGCCGGGCAGGTGCTCGGCATCGCACTCTTGGGCTTCGCGTGGCTGTCGCTGCACGCGGCCATCGACGGTGCGCTGACCGCGGCGGCGGCGAGGGCATCGGGCCATGTCGAGTGGCTGTCGGGCATCGTCGTGCTGGTCTGGCTGCTCGGGCTGCGCACGCCGGAGGTCGACGGCCTCGGGCAGGTCGGCGCGGCGCTCGTCGGCATCGTGCTGCTGGTGTTGGGGCTCGGAAGCGTGAGGCTCGCGGGCGCGGTGCGGCGGCGGGAACGCGCGGCGCTGGCGGGCGCGGCGTCGGCGGAGCGCGCGGAGAAGAAGGCGGCGCAGAAGCGTGATGAAACGCGGCCGCCCGCGACTACCGCCGTGCCGCCGTCGGATATGGCGGCTCGTCCAGCGGCGCGCGCGCCGGAAGCGACGGCCATCGATCCCGTCACGGGCCGCGCGGTCGACCCGGCGGGGCGTCCGACTGATACCGCGTCATCGCCAGCCCGTACGCGCACCGAAGCCGGCGTCGTCGATCCGGTCACGGGCCGCACGCTCGATCCGCAGACGGGCCGCGAAATTGATCCGGCCACGGGCAGACGCATCGACCCGGTGATCGGCGGTGACATCGATCCGGCGACGGGCCGGCGCGTCGATCCGCTGACGGGGCGCGTCGTCCCGGACCCGGCGAGCGGGGCGCCACGCTGAAGCGCCGCCCACATGCGCGAGGTCAGCGCGGCGGCGTGCGCAAGCAGCAAACACAAGGACGGTCGGCCTTCGCGCCGGCCGTCAATTTATTGGCGGACGAACCCGGCAGCACCGGGACCGGCCGCCCACACCATTCGTTCACTTAGCCTTTGGCCGCAGCCATGCACGACAAAATCCTGATTCTCGATTTCGGCTCCCAAGTCACCCAGCTGATCGCCCGTCGCATCCGCGAGTCGCACGTCTACTCGGAAATCCATCCGTACGACGTCGACGAGACGTTCATCCGCGAGTTCGCGCCGAAGGGCATCATCCTGTCGGGCGGCCCGAATTCGGTCACCGAGGCGAAGTCGCCGCGCGCGCCGCAGATCGTGTTCGATCTCGGCGTGCCGGTGCTCGGCATCTGCTACGGCATGCAGACCATGGCCGACCAGCTCGGCGGCAAGGTCGAGCTCGGCAAGGTGCGCGAGTTCGGCTACGCGGAAGTGCAGGCGTTGAATCACACCGGCTTTCTGGAAGGCATCGAAGACTTCAGGAACGCTGCGGGTGAGTCGATGCTGAAGGTCTGGATGAGTCACGGCGACAAGGTGGCCGACCTGCCGGCCGGCTTCAAGCTGATGGCCTCGACGCCCGCGTGCCCGATCGCCGCGATGGCCGACGACGACCGCCGCTTCTACGGCGTGCAGTGGCACCCGGAAGTCACGCACACGGAGCAGGGCCGCGCGATGCTCGACCGCTTCGTGCTGGAACTGTGCGGCGCGAAGGCCGACTGGGAGATGGGCCACTACATCGATGAAGCCGTCGCGAAGATTCGCGCGCAAGTCGGCGATGAGCACGTCATTCTCGGCTTGTCCGGCGGCGTGGATTCGTCGGTGGCGGCGGCGCTTTTGCATCGCGCGATCGGCAATCAGCTGACGTGCGTGTTCGTCGATCACGGCCTCTTGCGCGAGAACGAAGCCGAGCAGGTCATGTCGACCTTCGCGGATCATCTGGGCGTGAAGGTCATCCATGTCGATGCAAGCGAAGCGTTTCTTGAGAAGCTCGCCGGCGTGACCGATCCGGAGGCGAAGCGCAAGATCATCGGCGCGGAGTTCATCGAAGTGTTCGACGCCGAATCGCACAAGCTCACCGACGCGAAATGGCTGGCGCAGGGCACCATTTATCCGGACGTGATCGAATCGGCGGGCAAGGGCAAGAAGGGCGCGCATACGATCAAGAGCCATCACAACGTCGGCGGGCTGCCCGAGACGCTGAAGCTGAAGCTGCTCGAACCGCTGCGCGAGCTGTTCAAGGACGAGGTACGCGAACTCGGCGTGAAGCTCGGCCTGCCGCCCGCGATGGTGTATCGCCATCCGTTCCCCGGCCCGGGCCTCGGCGTGCGTATTCTCGGCGAGGTGAAGCGCGAGTTCGCGGATCTGCTGCGCCGCGCGGACGCCATTTTCATCGAGACGCTGCGCAATACCATCGACACGGAAACGGGCAAGTCGTGGTACGACCTGACGAGTCAGGCGTTCGCAGTGTTCCTGCCGGTGAAGAGCGTCGGCGTGATGGGCGATGGCCGGACGTACGATTACGTCGTCGCGCTGCGCGCCGTGCAGACGATGGACTTCATGACCGCGCACTGGGCGCATCTGCCGCATGAACTGCTCGGGCACGTGAGCAACCGCATCATCAACGAAGTGCGCGGGATCAATCGGGTGGTGTATGACATTTCGGGGAAGCCGCCTGCGACGATTGAGTGGGAGTGAGGGCGGTCGCGCAGCACTGAACGGGAGCCGGGCGTTTGGCCACCCCTCGCCCTGATCGCCCCACCGACTCCCTCTTCTTCGCCGTCTACCCCGATGCCGCGGCCGTCGCGCGCATCGGCGAGCGGGCGGGGCGGCTTCGCGCCGAGCTCGCGCTCAAAGCGCGGCCCATTCCTCCCGAGCGCCTGCACATCACGCTTCACTATCTCGGCGCCTTCGCGGGCGTGCCTGCCGATACGCTCGCCGCAGCGCGCGCGGCGGCGTCATCGGTTCACATGCCGTCGTTCGACGTGACGCTCGACCGCGTCGAAACGTTCGCCACGCGCCGTCCGAAGCGGCCGCTCGTCATAGCGGGCGAGCCGGGCGACGCGTTTTCCGCCTTCGTCGATCGACTCGACAAGTCGCTGCAATCGGTCGGCATCTTCGTCAAATCGCATCCGCGCTTCATTCCGCACGTGACGTTGCTCTATGGTGAGCCGCGCGTCGCTCCGCAAGCCATCGAGCCGATCACATGGACGGTGCGCGAGTTCGCGCTGGTGCGCAGTCTGCTCGGGCGCTCGGAGCACCACGTCATCGAACGCTGGCCGCTCGACGCGTCAGAGCCCGCACCATCGGAATATCGGGAATAAACTGTTTCGCGGATTTTTCGTCCGGGTTAAGGTTGATGGGTTCGACCCAAGGATTCCGATTACATGACTCGATCCCGTCTGCTGCCCGTCACGCCCGAAACGCATCACGTCCAGATCGACCTCGTCTACGCGACCGATCGCAATCTCACCGGCAAGCCCATCTACAAGGCGCAGCACTGCCTGCTGCTCGAACCCGCCGAAGCGGCGCTGCGCAAGGCCGTCGGCATCGCACGGAGTTTCGGCGCGACGCTCAAGATCTTCGACGCCTACCGCCCACCGCAAGCGCAGGAAGTGCTGTGGAATTTCCTGCCCGATCCCAACTTTATCGCCGATCTCGGTCGCGGCTCGAATCACAGTCGCGGCACGGCCGTGGACCTCACGCTCGTGGATAGCGACGGCATCGAGTTCGACATGGGCACCGGCTTCGACGCGATGGTGCCGGAGTCGGGCCACTTCCACACGGGTCTGCCGGCGCACGTGCAGCGCAATCGCACGCTCTTGCTCGGCGTGATGCACGGCGCGGGCTTCGCGCATATTCCGAGCGAATGGTGGCATTACGAATTGCCGGGATCGCGCGAACTCGCGCTCATCGACAGCGAAGAAAGCGGCCCTCTGCGGCTGATGTGACGGGATATCGACCATGACACTCACCGCACGAAAGGCACTTGTCGCGATCACGCTGGCGTTGAGCTGCACCGGCGCAGCGCACGCGGCGACTCCGAAAGACATGTTCGTGATGGCGACGCTGCTCGACGAATTCACCACGCTCGATCCCGGCGAAGTCTATGAACTCGTGCCGGAAGAATACGTCGCGAACACGTACGACCGGCTCGTGCGCGTCGATCTGAAAGACCCGTCGAAGTTCAACGGCGACGTCGCGCAGTCGTGGACGGTCAGCCCGGACGGGCTCACGTTCACGTTCAAGATCCGCTCCGGCCTCAAGTTCCATTCGGGCAATCCGCTCACGGCCGATGACGTCGCGTGGTCCATCCAGCGCACGGCGCTCATCGACAAGGGCGCGGCGGCGGTGCTCGCGGGCATCGGCATCACGAAGGCCAACGCGCTCCAGAACGTGAAGAAGATCGACGACAGCACGGTGTCCGTCACGACGGATCAACGCTACGCGCCGACCTTCGTGCTGAACGTGCTCGGCGCGTGGCCGGCGTCGGTGGTGGATCGCAAGCTGCTGGAATCGCATGCCAAGGGTAACGACTACGGCAACGACTGGCTCAAGACCAACGAGGCCGGCTCGGGCGCGTACAAGCTCGTCAAGTGGACGGCGAACGACAGCATCGTGCTGCAACGTTTCGACGGTTATCGTATGCCGCTCGCCATGAAGCGCATCGTGCTGCGCCACGTGACCGAGGCCGCGAGCCAGCGGCTGATGATCCAGAACGGCGATATCGACGTGGCGCGGGATCTCAGCCCCGACGACCTCGACACGCTCTCGAAGAACGGCGTCATCAAGGCGACCGCCGTGCCGCAGGCGACGCTCATGTATCTCGGCCTGAACAACAAGAATCCGTATCTGGCGAAGCCCGAAGTCTGGGAAGCGATGAAATGGCTGATCGACTATCAGGGCATCCAGAAGAACGTGATTCGCACGACGTACAAAGTCCACGAGACGTTTCTGCCCGAAGGCTTTCTCGGCGCGCTCAACGAGAATCCGTATCACCAGGATGTCGCGAAGGCGAAGGCGCTGCTTGCGAAAGCCGGGCTCGCGGATGGCTTCACCGTGAAAATGGATGTGCGCAACGACTATCCGTACAGCGAAATCGCGCAGGCGGTGCAGGCCAATCTCGCGCTCGCGAACATCAAGGTGCAGCTCATTCCGAGCGACAACAAGCAGACGCTCGGCCGCTATCGCGCGCGCGCGCATGACATCTACATCGGCGAATGGTCGGCGGACTATATCGATCCGCACAGCAACGCGCAGGGCTTCGCGTGGAATCCGGACAACTCGGACGCGTCGAGCTTCAAGATGCTCGCGTGGCGCAACGCGTGGAATATTCCAGATCTGACGAAGGAAACGAACGCGGCGCTCGCGGAAAGCTCCACCGCGAAACGCGCGCAGATGTACGAGAAGATGCAGCGCGACATGCTCGCGAAGTCGCCGTTCGTCATCATGTTCCAGAAGGTGTCGCAGGTGGCCGCGCGTCCGGGCGTGACCGGCCTCGAAGTCGGGCCGATCAACGATCTCGTGTCCTATCGCAACATCAAGAAGCAGTGACGCAATGACGCCGCATCCGACCGTGCTCGATCGCCTGCGCGCCGCGAACGGCAATCGCGGCGGCGCGCGGATCGCGCTCGCGTTCGCGCGCTGGATCGCGATGCTCGCCGTCACGTTCACCGGCCTGCTCGCGATCACGTTCTTCATCGGGCGCAAGATTCCGATCGACCCGGTGCTCGCGATTCTCGGCGACCGCGCATCGGCGAGCGCGTATGCCGCGGCGCGCGTGCAGCTCGGGCTCGACAAGCCGCTCGTCGATCAATTCCTGATCTACGCGCGCGACGTGCTGCACGGCAATCTCGGCGTGTCGCTGCTGACGGCCAATCCCGTCATCGACGACATCCGGCGCGTGTTTCCCGCGACGCTCGAACTCGCGACGCTCTCGACCTTCATCGGCGTCATGATCGGTGTGCCGCTCGGCGTGATCGCGGCGGTGCGGCACAACCGCATGGTCGATCACGTCGCGCGCGTGATCGGTCTCGCGGGCAGTTCCGTGCCGGTGTTCTGGCTCGCGCTGATGGGGCTGCTCTTGTTCTACGCGCGGCTGCATTGGGTGTCGGGGCCCGGCCGCATCGATCCGATGTACGACGGCATGGTCGATACGCGCACCGGCAGTCTGCTGCTCGATGCGCTGATCGCCCGCGAGTGGGACGTGTTCGCCAACGCGTTCTCGCATATCGCGCTGCCGGCGGGGGTGCTCGCGTTCTACTCCATCGCGTATCTTTCGCGCATGACGCGCTCGTTCATGCTCGAACAACTCAGCCAGGAATACGTGACGACCGCGCGCGCGAAGGGCCTGCCGGAGCGCCGCGTGATCTGGCGTCATGCGTTCGGCAATATCGCGGTGCCGCTGCTCACGGTCGTCGCGCTCGCGTACAGCTATCTGCTGGAAGGCTCCGTGCTGACGGAGATCGTGTTCGCGTGGCCGGGCATCGGCTCGTACTTGACCGGCGCGCTTCTGAACGCCGACATGAACGCGGTGCTCGGCAGCACGCTCGTGATCGGCGCGACGTTTATCGCGCTCAACCTGCTGACGGATGCGCTCTATCGCGTGTTCGATCCGCGCGCTCGCTGAGCGTTGACCGGGGAGGACTTCGCCGCATGCATTCGCCCGCCAAGCGCACGTCGATGACACCCGCGCCGGCCACGTGGCGCGCGTGGCTCTTGACCGACACGCCCGCGTCCCCGCGACAGGCCGCGCTCGGGCGGGCGTACCGGCGCTGGCGGCGGTTTTCATCGAATCCGCTCAGCATGCTGGGCCTCGCCATTCTGGTGCTGCTCGTGGTGGCGGCGGCAGTCGGGCCGCTCCTGGTCGCGCAGGACCCGCTGCGCCAGGTGCTCGCCGACCGTCTGGCGCCGCCGGGCGCGATGCACTGGTTCGGCACGGATCAACTGGGCCGCGACATTCTCTCGAGACTCGTGCACGGCTCGCGTCTCACGCTATCCATCGCGATGCTCGTCGTCGTGCTCGTCGTGCCGGTCGGGCTTCTGATCGGCACGGTGGCGGGCTATTGCGGCGGCTTCGTCGATGCGGCGCTCATGCGCGTGACCGATGTCGCGCTCGCGTTCCCGAAGATCGTGCTGGCGCTCGCGTTCGCCGCGGCGCTCGGGCCGGGCGTGCTGAATGCCGTCATTGCCATTTCCATTACCGCGTGGCCGCCTTATGCGCGGCTCGCGCGGGCCGAATCGCTGCGGCTCGCGCAGGCGGATTTCATCCACGCGGCGCGGCTGGCGGGCGCATCGCACACGCGCATTTTGCTGCGCTATATCGTGCCGCTGTGTTCGTCGTCGGTGATCGTGCGCGCGACGCTCGATATGGCCGGCATCATTCTCGCGGTCGCGGGGCTCGGCTTTCTCGGGCTGGGCGCGCAGCCGCCGAGCCCGGAATGGGGCTACATGGTCGCGTCGGGCCGCAACGTGCTGCTCGACGCCTGGTGGGTCGCGACCATTCCCGGTCTCGCGATTCTCGCGGTGAGCCTCGCGTTCAATCTGCTCGGCGACGGTCTGCGCGATGTCTTCGATCCGCGTCATGGAGGCTGACATGGAAGTCGATACCCGCGCGCCGCTTGCCGAAATCGACGATCTGCAAATCGCCTTCGCGGGTCACGATGGCGTGGCGATGCCCGCCGTGCGCGGCGTCTCGCTGACGGTACGGCGCGGCGAGCGGCTCGGGATCGTCGGGGAATCCGGCTCCGGGAAGTCGCTGACCGGGCGCGCGCTGCTCGGACTCCTGCCGCCGGAAGCGCGATGGTCCGCGAACGGTTTGCGCTTCGACGGCCACGACCTGCTCGCGATGAAACCGGCAGTGCGCCGCCGGCTCTGCGGCACGCAGATGAGCATGATCCTGCAAGACCCGAAGTACTCGCTCAATCCGGTGATGACGGTCGCGCAGCAAATGCGCGAGCCGCTCGCGCGGCAAGACCGCGGGTTGAGCCGGCGCGCGATGCGTGCGCGCATCGTGGATGCGCTCGCGGCCGTGCATATCCGCGATCCGGAGCGCGTCGCCGACGCGTATCCGCATGAACTGTCGGGCGGCATGGGCCAGCGCGTGATGATCGCGATGATGGTGAGCGCCGGCCCGCGCCTCCTGATCGCCGACGAACCGACGAGCGCGCTCGATGTGCTCGTGTCGATGCAGGTGCTCGCCGTGCTCGACGAGATGATCGAACGCCATCGCACGGGGCTCGTGTTCATCAGCCACGACTTGCCGCTCGTGATGTCGTTCTGCGACCGCGTCGCGGTGATGTACGGCGGCCGCGTCGTGGAAACGTGCCCGGCGCGTGAGCTTGGACAAGCGCGGCATCCGTACACGCGCGGGTTGCTCGCGGCCAGCCCGCCGTTGACGAATCCGCCCGACGAACTGCCGACGCTGCGGCGCGATCCCACTTGGCTCGCGGATACGTTGGAGGAAGCCGCGCGATGATCAAAATCGACCGCGCGCACATCCGCTTCAAGACCAAGACCGGCTATGTCGATGCGGTGCGCGACGTCTCGCTGCGCGTCGAGGATGGCGAAGTGTTCGGCCTCGTCGGCGAATCGGGCAGCGGCAAGTCGACGCTCTTGCGCGCGCTCGCGAGCCTCGTGCCGCTCGCCGGGGGCGCGATAAGCATCGACGGGCAGGGCGTCGCGCATCGGCCGCAGCGCGACGTGCAGATGGTGTTTCAGGACCCGTACGGTTCGCTGCATCCGCGCTTCACCGTCGACAAAACATTGCGCGAACCGCTCGCGATCAACGGCATCGGGAATCAGGACGCGCGCATTCTGGACGCGCTCGCCGAAGTCGGGCTCGGGGCCGCGTTCCGCTTTCGCTATCCGCACCAGTTGTCGGGCGGGCAGCGGCAGCGCGTATCCATCGCGCGTGCGTTGATCGTCGAGCCGCGCGTGCTGTTGCTGGACGAGCCGACCTCCGCGCTCGACGTCTCCGTGCAGGCGGAGATTCTGAACCTGCTGCGGCGTCTGCATCGCGAACGCAAGCTCACGATGATCCTCGTGAGCCACAATCTCGCGGTCGTGGGCTTCCTCTGTCAGCGCGTCGCGGTCATGCGCAATGGCGAAGTGGTCGAGCAACTCGGCGTCGAAGCGGTGAGGGCGCGCGACGTTAAGCACGAGTACACGAGGCGGTTGCTGCTCGCGACACAAGGCTACACGCGCGAGCCAGTGAACCCGTGAGCGCAACCACCCGCGCTGCGGCAAGCGATGTCGCGAAAACCGCGCCTATTCTGCTCATACGCGCGACGGCTGCGAACGGCCGTGCGCTGGCCGATCGCGTGGCGCCGCCGCTGATAGAATACGAGATGGATTGTCGAGACGGACCGAACCACGCGCGAGCGCGTTTTTCCGGCTGCTTCGACTTCACGCTAACCCCGCAAATCGTGACAGACCGCTTCGGCGTCATATGAAAGCCGGTCGTAATCCCCGATGAAATTGCTAGATGCTCTGGTCGAACAGCGGATCAACGAAGCCGTGTCTCGCGGCGAATTGAACAACTTGCCCGGCGCAGGCGCGCCGCTCCAGTTAGACGACGATCTCCTCGTTCCCGAGGAAGTGCGCGTCGCCAATCGAATTCTCAAGAACGCGGGCTTCGTCCCGCCCGCCGTCGAGCAGCTTCGCGCGCTGCGTGGCCTGCAGGACGAACTCGACAAGGTCACGGATCCCGCCGCGCGCTGCCGCATCCAGGTGAAAATGCTCGCGCTCGACATGGCGCTCGAATCGCTGCGCGGCGGCGGCTGCGTGCCGCACGAATACCGTCGCCGCATCGCCGAGCGGCTCTCGGAGCGCGTCGCGGCGCGGGGCGACACCGAGCCGGAGCAGCCTTGACGCTCAACGAGCCGCCGCCCCGCGCGATTCCCGAATTCGAAGATACCGATCCCGCGAGCGAGCGCGATCGCCGCTTCATGGCGCTCGCGCAGCGCGCCGCCGACGAAGCGCGCCGCGCGGGCGAGGTGCCGGTGGGCGCTGTCGTCGTGCTGGGCGATGACGTGATCGCCACGGGTTTCAATCATCCGATCCGCGGGCACGATCCGTCCGCGCACGCGGAAATGGCCGCGCTGCGGGCTGCGGCGCAGACGTTGCAAAACTACCGGCTGCCGGGCTGCGAGCTGTATGTGACGCTGGAGCCGTGCCTGATGTGCGCCGGCGCGATCATGCACGCGCGCATCGCGCGGGTCGTGTACGGCGCAGCCGATCCGAAGACCGGCGCGTGCGGCAGTGTCGTCGACATGTTCGCGAACGAGCGCCTGAACCATCACACGGCCGTGACGGGCGGCGTGCTCGCCGACGAATGCGGCCACGCGCTCAAGAATTTCTTCGCCGAGCGCCGGCGGCTCGCGCGCGAGGAACGGGCCGCGCGGGAGGCACGACAGCACGCGCACGCCGTCACCGATTCCATCACCAAAACGAACTGAACATCGTGAAATCACGCACCATCGACCTCATTGCGCCTTCCGGCTATCCGAGCGATCCCGCCGCCGTCGAGCGGGGCATCGGGCGATTGCGGGCGCAGGGTCATCGGCTCGAAAATCTCGATGCGACGCGCCGGCGCTACCAGCGATTCGGCGGCACCGACAGCGAACGCGCCGCCGATCTGAACCGCCTCGCCGATCCGTCGCGGCCGCTGCCGGATATCGTGCTGGCGGTGCGCGGCGGCTACGGCGCGTCGCGCATCCTGCACGGACTGGACTACGACGGCCTGCGGCGCCTGGCCGACGAACCGGTCGCGCTCGTCGGGCATAGCGATTTCACGGCGATTCAATGCGCGTTGTACGCGCGTTCGGCGGTGAAGAGCTTCGGCGGCCCGATGTTCGCGGGGAATTTCGGCGCGGAGCACCTGAGCGCCTTCACGATGCATCACTTTTGGCAGGCCGTCTCTCATCCGAGCTTCACCGTGACGAGTCACACGCCGCAGCGACAGTCCGTGGATGTCACCGGCATGCTGTGGGGCGGCAATCTCGCGATACTGGCCGCGCTCGTCGGCACGCCGTATCTGCCGCCTGTCGACGGCGGGATTCTGTTCATCGAAGACGTGAACGAGCACCCGTTTCGGATCGAGCGGATGATTTATCAGCTGCATCAGGCGGGCGTGCTCGGGCGTCAGCAGGCGGTTGTGATGGGCGAGTTCTCGGGCGGTCGTCTGTCCGATTACGACAACGGCTATTCGCTCGACGCGGTGATCGAGCAGATGAGGGCGGCGACCGGCGTGCCGTTCGTGACCGGCTTGCAGTTCGGACACGTCGACAATCTGCTGACGCTGCCTTTTGGTGCGACTGCACATCTGATCGCGAACGAACGCGGCTTCACGCTTGCGCTGTCGGACTATCCGCATCTGGCTTGAGTTTGCGGCAAAAGGCGCTCTAAGTCAGCGCCTTTATGTTCGATCACGCTTGCAACTAACGGTCGGTTTTTCGGCACACCGCGAGTTGCCGTGCACCAATTGAGCGCCTCAGATTGTCGACAAAAATCAGCCGACAATGCCGACAAAAAGTAGCGTATTTGTCCCTGACCCGCACCCTCATTGACTTCCGGGCCGGCAACGTCCCGCGACCGACCCCGATTCCGCAAGATTTTTATTTTGGATTGTTGACAATCTTTATGTCGATTCTAAGATGGTCAACATGCAAGCGAGCACATCATGTCCGACCGTAAATCGAGTGCTGCATTGAACGCTTCCGCCGCTTCGCCAGCTGGAGCCACGGCGGCGAGCCCCGAGTCGATCGCCGAGAACATCCGCGCCGCGATCCTCGAGCATCGGCTCGCGCCCGGCGCGAAGCTGACCGAAGCGCAACTGTGCGAAGTGTTCGACGTGAAGCGCGGCGCCGTGCGCCAGGCGCTCTCGCAACTGGCGAGCGAGCGGCTCGTCGATCTCGAACCGAATCGCGGCGCCTTCGTCGCGAGTCCGTCGCTGCAGGAAGTGCATGACGTCTTCGAGATGCGGCGCATCGTCGAGCTGGCTGTCGTCGAGCGCATCTGTAAAGGGCATGGCACGCGGCGCCTAAAGTCGATCGGCGCGACCATCGGGCGGGAGAAGCGGGCGTTCGAGAACCGCGACTTTTCGGCGTGGATTCGTCTGTCGGGCGAGTTTCACACCGAACTGGCCGCGCTCACCGGCAACACCGTTTTGTGCGATTGCCTGTCCGGACTGGTCGCGCGCTCGACGCTGATTTCGGCGCTGTACGAATCGCTCGGCAAGAGCTCGTGCTCGTTCGAGGGTCACGAAGCGATCCTCGCCGCGCTCGATGCCGGCGACGCCGCGAAAGCCGCGGACCTGATGGCGCAACATCTGCGCGATGTCGAACTGAAGATGCTGGAGCGGCCCGCCCGTGGCGCGGTCGACCTGAAGGAAGTGTTTGCACGATCGACCGAACGCGAGAAGGCGTTCGGCGCATGAACAAGCCGTAGGACGGACACAAAATTGGAGACTGCGCCCGCGCGCATGCGGCGGGCGCGTAGCGAGACGCACGCGCGAAAAAGACCGCAGCAGGCGCCGCACTGAACGAGACGCTCATCGAAGAGCGTGCAATGAAAAACGCCTGACGGCGAGCGAGCGGGCTGAAGCCCGTTCGCTCTCGGCAACACGCCGCAGGCGATAAAGCAAATCTGAAGAATACCGCGCGAGGCGTGGGGATCAGCACGCTCGCGAAGGTATCCGACGACGCTTGGCCCCCAAGCAATTGCCGCTTTTTCATGACGCAAGCCGCCCATCCAAGGAGAGGTCATGGCTCAGTTCAGTGCAACGCCCGGCAGTTCAGCATTGCCGCCGTATGAAGCAGGATACGAATCTTCAGAGCATGAGTCCGGCTTGCCTGCCGGCTACAGCGATCGTCTGTACAACGAAGATCTCGCGCCGCTGAAGAATCAGACCTGGGGCGCGTACAACATCTTCGCGTTCTGGATGTCGGACGTGCACAGCGTCGGCGGATATGTGTTTGCGGGCAGTCTCTTCGCGCTCGGCCTGACGAGCTGGCAGGTGCTCGTGTCGCTCTTGATCGGCATCGGGCTCGTGAATCTGCTGTGCAATCTTATCGCGAAGCCGAGCCAGGTCGCGGGCGTGCCGTATCCCGTCGCGTGCCGCGCGACCTTCGGCGTGCTCGGCGCGAATATTCCCGCCGTCATTCGCGGGCTGATCGCGGTCGCGTGGTACGGCATTCAGACCTATCTGGCGTCGAGCGCGCTCGTGATCGTCGTGCTCAAATTCGTGCCCTCGCTGATGCCCTATGCGGACGTGCATCGCTATGGTTTCGTCGGGCTGTCCGCGCTCGGCTGGGCGGGATTCATGCTGCTGTGGGTGCTTCAGGCGGTCGTGTTCTGGCGCGGCATGGAGATGATCAAGAAGTTCATCGACTTCGCCGGCCCCGCCGTGTATGTCGTGATGTTCGCGCTCGCCGGATACATGGTGTGGCGCGCGGGCATCCGCAATATCGGGCTGAATCTGGGCGGCGTGAAGTATCACGGCATGGAAGTCGTGCCGGTGATGATTACCGCGATCTCGCTCGTCGTGTCTTACTTCTCCGGACCGATGCTGAACTTCGGCGACTTCTCGCGCTATTGCAAGAGCTTTCGCAGCGTGAAGCGCGGCAATTTCTGGGGTTTGCCGGTGAACTTCCTCGCGTTCTCGCTCGTGACGGTCATCACGACGGCCGCGACCTTGCCGGTGTTCGGACAACTGATTACCGATCCGGTCGAGACGGTGGGCCGCATCGATCATCCGACGGCCGTGATTCTCGGCGCGCTGACGTTCACGATTGCGACCATCGGCATCAATATCGTGGCGAACTTCGTGTCGCCGGCCTTCGACTTCTCCAACGTCGCGCCGCGTCTGATTAGCTGGCGCATGGGCGGGATGATGGCCGCGACCGCGTCGATCTTCATCACGCCGTGGAATCTCTTCAACAATCCGGCCGTGATTCACTACACGCTGGACATTCTCGGCAGCTTCATCGGACCGTTGTACGGCGTGCTGATCGTCGACTTCTATCTGCTGAAGCGCGGCAAGCTGGCGGTGAACGATCTCTACACGACCTCCGACACCGGCAAGTACTGGTACACGAAGGGCGTGAATCGCCGCGCGGTGATTGCGTTGTTGCCCGCCGCGGTCATCGCGATTCTGTGCGTGATGCTGCCGTCGCTTGCAGGCGCCGCGAACTTCTCGTGGTTCATCGGCGCGGGCCTTGGTGCGTTGTTTTACTGGGTACTGGCGGATCGCAAGCACGCCGCCTGAACCAATCGGAACCTGAGCCGCCGCGACGCGTCGCGGCGGACGGAATAAGCAGGAGACAGCAATGCGCATCAAACTGATCAACCCGAACACCACGCAGCGCATGACCGAATCGATGGCGCGCTGCGCGCGTGAAGTCGCCGCGCCGGGCACGGAAATCGTCGCGGTCAGCCCGACGATGGGGCCGCCGTCCATCGAAGGCTATTACGACGAAGCGGTTGCGTCGCTCGGGCTGCTCGCCGAAGTCGAGGCGGGCGAGCGGCAGGGCTTCGACGGGTACGTGATCGCTTGCTTCGGCGACCCGGCGCTTTATGCTGCGCGCGAACTGGCGCGCGGGCCGGTCATCGGCATCGCAGAAGCGGCGATGCATGCGGCGAGCGTCATCGCGCCGGGATTCTCGGTCGTGACGACGCTGCGGCGCACCTGCGGCATGGCGTGGCATCTCGCCGAACGTTACGGTATGACGCGTTTCTGCAAGAACGTGCGTGCGACCGACGTCGCGGTGCTCGAACTGGACGAACCGGGATCGGCGGCGCGGCAGACAATCATCGAGGAATGCCGGCGCGCGCTCGACGAGGACGGCTCGGACGCGATCGTGCTCGGCTGCGCGGGCATGGCGGAGTTCTGCCGGGAAGTGGAGGACGCCATCGGCGCGCCGGTCGTGGAGGGCGTGACGGCCGCCGTCAAGTGGGCGGAGGCGCTGATCGCGCTGAAGCTGCATACGGCCAAACGCGGCGACTTCGCGCGGCCGCTTGCGAAACGATACGACGGCGTGCTGTCGGATTTCGGCCCGCGCTAGCCGCGCGAAACCGCGAAACACATACCGGCGACGTGACCCGCAATATCTGCGCCGCTGTATGGGCGCGTCGGGGCGTTTTCGCTACACTGAATCGTCGACATTCCGTTCCCCAACGCCCCGTTTCCTGACCCAGCCATGTCTCTAGATCCGAACTATCCACGCGACCTGATCGGCTACGGCCGCCATCCCGTGCAGGCGAACTGGCCGGGGCGTGCGCGCGTCGCCGTGCAATTCGTGCTCAATTACGAAGAAGGCGGCGAAAACTGCGTGCTGCATGGCGATCCCGGCTCCGAGCAGTTCTTGTCGGAGATCGTCGGCGCGGCGTCGTATCCGTCGCGTCACATGAGCATGGAGTCCATCTACGAATACGGCTCGCGCGCAGGCGTCTGGCGCATCTTGCGCGAATTCGAGAAGCGCGGCTTGCCGCTCACGGTGTTCGGCGTCGGCATGGCGATGGAGCGGCATCCGGAGCTTTCGCGGGCGTTCGTGGAACTGGGGCATGAGATTGCGTGCCACGGTTATCGCTGGATTCACTATCAGGATATGTCGCCGGAGCGCGAAGCGGAGCACATGCGCCTCGGCATGGAAGCCATCGAACGCGTGACGGGCGTGCGTCCGCTCGGCTGGTACACGGGCCGCGACAGTCCGAACACGCATCGGCTGGTGGCGGAATACGGCGGCTTCCTCTATGACTCCGATTACTACGGCGACGACCTGCCGTTCTGGATGGACGTCGACTTGGGCGGAGGCAAGACCACGTCGCAACTGATTGTGCCGTACACGCTCGACACCAACGACATGCGCTTCGCCACGCCGCAGGGCTTCAATACGGGCGACCACTTTTTCACGTACTTGCGCGACGCTTTCGACGTGCTCTACGAAGAAGGCGACGAAGCGCCGAAGATGCTGTCCATCGGCATGCACTGCCGGCTGCTCGGCCGGCCGGGGCGCTTTCGCGGCCTGCAAAAGTTTCTCGATCACATCGAAAAGCACGACCGCGTGTGGGTGACGCGGCGTGTCGATATCGCGCGGCACTGGCGCGAACATCACCCCTACGAACGAACGCAAGAAGACAACGGGACGGCGGCATGAAGGCGATGCAAACCACACTCGATCAACTCAACACCATGCCCGCCGACGCGTTCGTGACCGTGCTCGCCGGCATCTTTGAGCATTCGCCGTGGGTCGCGGAGATCGCGGCGGCCAGGCGCCCGTTCGCGAGCATCGACGCGCTGCACGCGACGATGTCGCAGGCGGTCGAAACGGCGGGCGCGGACAAGCAACTCGCGCTCATCAACGCGCACCCGGAACTCGCGGGCAAGGCGGCGGTGCGCGGCGAACTGACGGCCGAATCGACCCGCGAGCAAAGCGGCGCCGGTCTCAACCTCTGCACGCAGGAAGAATTCGACAAGCTCCAGTCGCTGAACGCGGCTTACCGCGAGAAGTTCGGCTTTCCGTTCATTCTCGCGGTGCGCGGGTATGACCGTCACGGCATCATCGCGAACTTCGAGGCGCGCGTGAACCACGACCGCGCCGAAGAGCTTCGCACGAGTCTCGACCAGATTTACCGGATCGCGCGCTTCAGGCTCGACGACCTGATTACGCAGTGAACCGCATTTCCCCGTATAGACAAGGACGAAGACAATGGCAATTCCGACACTCGATCCCAACGCGCCCGACTTCACGCGCCGCTATGTGAACCTCGCGGACCCGCGTCTGGGCGCGCAGGCACTCGAGGCGAGCGACGATTTCTTCGCGCCGAAGGAACGCATGCTGAACCCCGAGCCGGCCGTGTTCATTCCCGGCAAATACGACGAGCATGGCAAGTGGATGGACGGCTGGGAAACGCGCCGCAAGCGCACGACCGGCTACGACTGGTGCGTCGTCAAGCTGGCGCGGCCGGGCGTCATCAAGGGCATCGATCTGGATACGAGCCACTTCACCGGCAACTTCCCGCCGGCGGCGTCAATCGAAGGCGCGCATGTCGCGCAGGGCGCGCCGAGCCAGTCCACGCAATGGACGGAAGTCGTGCCGTCGACGACGCTGCAAGGCAATAGCCACCACTATCTGGATGTCGCATCGACCGAGCCGTTCACGCACTTGCGCGTGAACATCTATCCGGACGGCGGCATCGCGCGTTTGCGGGTGTATGGTCAGCCGCAACTCGACTGGCGCAACGCGGATCGCAACGAACTGTTCGACCTCGCCGCGATGGAAAATGGCGCGTACCTGGTCGGCACGAACAACCAGCACTTCGGTCTCGCGTCCACGCTTCTGATGCCGGGCCGCGGCGTCAACATGGGCGACGGCTGGGAAACGCGCCGCCGCCGGGAGCCGGGCAACGACTGGTGTATCGTCGCGCTCGCGCAGCCGGGCATCATCAAGAAAGTCGAAGTCGATACGGCGCACTTCAAGGGCAATTTCCCCGATCGCTGCTCGTTGCAGGCGGCGTATGTGAAGGGCGGCACGGACAGCTCGCTCGTCACGCAGGCCATGTTCTGGCCGGTGCTGCTGTCGGAGCAGAAGCTGCAGATGGACAAGCAGCACTTCTTCGAATCGGAACTCGCGGCGCTCGGACCGGTGACGCACGTGCGCTTCAATATCTATCCGGACGGCGGCGTGTCGCGCCTGCGTCTTCTCGGAACGCTTGCATGATGAAGACGCTCGCGATCGAACCGTTGACGCGCACGGCGTTCGAACCTTTCGGCGATGTGATCGAGCTCGAAGGCGCGAAGCAGATCCCGATCAACCTCGGCACGACGATCCGCTTCCACGATCTCTGCAAGGTGGACGTGACGGACGAGGGTGGCCGCACGCTCGTCAATCTCTTTCGCGGACAGCCGCGCGTGCTGCCGTTCGAAGTGAAGATGATGGAGCGTCACCCGCTCGGCTCGCAGGCGTTCATTCCGCTCGACGAGCGGCCGTATCTCGTCGTGGTCGCGCCGGCGGGCGAACTCGACGAGTCGAAGATTCGGGCGTTCGTCACGCGCGGCTGGCAGGGCGTGAACTACGCGAAGGGCGTCTGGCACCATCCGCTGATCGCGCTCGGCAAGGTCAGCGATTTCATCATCGTCGATCGCGGCGGGGACGGGCTGAATCTGAACGAGCAGGACCTGAGAGAGTCGTTGTGGCTGAACGAAGAGGCGTTGCGCTTAAGCATTGCGTGAATCGCTTCTCGCAGTCACGGGAGAGACCGGCGCAGCATGGCCGGTCTTTTTCATTGCGCGCTACACTATGCCGCTCATTCCCGACGAGCGACTCACGATGCCAGCACGCCTGATCGACCTACGCAGCGATACCGTCACCCGCCCGAGCCCAGCGATGCTCGCCGCCATGTCCGCCGCCGAAGTCGGCGACGACGTCTGGGGCGACGATCCCACTGTCATCGAACTCCAGTCCGCGCTCGCCGCCCGCACCGGCAAGGAAGCGGGCCTGTTCTTTCCGAGTGGCACGCAAAGCAATCTCGCCGCGCTGATGGCGCACTGCGCGCGCGGCGACGAGTACATCGTCGGGCAGGCGGCGCACACGTACAAGTACGAGGGCGGCGGCGCGGCGGTGCTCGGCAGCATTCAGCCGCAGCCGATCGAAAACGCGCCGGACGGCTCGCTGCCGCTCGAAAAGATCGCGGCGGCGATCAAGCCGATCGACGATCACTTCGCGCGCACGCGCTTGCTCGCGCTCGAAAACACCATCGGCGGGAAAGTGCTGCCGGCGGATTACGTGGCGCAGGCGACGAAACTCGCGCGCGATCGCGGCCTCTCGACGCATCTGGACGGCGCGCGCATCTTCAACGCAGTGGTGGCGTCGGACCGGCCGGTAAGCGAACTGTGCGCGCCGTTCGATACCGTCTCCATCTGCTTTTCGAAAGGGCTCGGTGCGCCGGTCGGTTCGGTGCTGGTCGGCAGCAAGGCGCTCGTGGCTGTCGCGCACCGCTGGCGCAAGGTGCTCGGAGGCGGCATGCGGCAGGCGGGCGTGCTCGCGGCGGCGTGCCTCCATGCGCTCGATCATCACGTCGACGGGCTTGCGCAGGATCACGAGAACGCGGCGCGGCTCGCGGCGGGGCTCGCCGAAATCGACGGAATCGTGATTCAGTCGCAAGCCACGAACATGGTGTTCGCGCAGATTCCCGAGAAGCATTGCGCGCCGCTCGAAGCGTGGCTCAAGGAGCGGGGCATTCTCACGCAGATGTTGTACGCATCGCGCTTCGTGACGCATCGCGACGTGTCGCGCGAGGATATCGATACCGTCCTGCACGCAGTCAAAGCCTACTTCGCCGCGCAATGAAAAACGGCCCGATTGGGAAAGCCAATCGGGCCGTTTCGCATCGGCGCGGCGTTACTGCACCGCGCCTCCATCGAACCACGCGGCAATCTTCTGACGCTCGGCATCCGTCATTTGCGTGACGTTGCCAAGGGGCATCGCTTTGAGCGTGACCGCCTGCTGATGCACGCGCTGTGCGTTCTGGCGGATCTCGGCGGGCGTGTCGAGCAGGACGCCGGCGGGCGCGCTGCCCATCATCGTCGGATGCGCGGAGTGGCAGACCGCGCAACGCTGCTGAATGATCGGCTGGATATCGGCGACCTTGATCGCCGGCGTGCCTGCCGCCTGCGCGACCGGCACCGTCGGCGCGGGCATCGTCCAGGCGAAGGCGCCGAGCACGAGCACGAGACCGGCGAGCGGCATGTACCACAGCACTTGTCCGCGGTGACGCATCACGAAGAACTGACGGATCAGCGCGCCGGCCAGCATGATGAGCACGAGGATCACCCAGTTGTAGCGGTGCGTGTAGGTCATCGCGTAGTGGTTGGACAGCATCGCGAAGACGACCGGCAGCGTGAAATACGTGTTGTGCACCGAACGCTGCTTGCCGCGCTTGCCGTAGATCGCATTCGGCGTTTCGCCCTTGAGCATCGCGGCGACCATCTTGCGCTGTCCCGGAATGATGACGAAGAACACGTTCGCCGACATGATCGTCGCGATCATGGCGCCCGTGATCAGATACGCAGCGCGGCCCGAGAACACGTGGCACGCCACGAACGCCGCCACCAGCACGTAGATGCCCACGCAAATGCCGAGCAGACGGTCGTTGTTGCCGAGCAGGCGGCAGAGCGAGTCGTAGACGATCCAGCCGGCCATCAGAAAGCCGAGCGCGGCGGAGACCGCGACGACCGGTCCCATGTCGAGCACGTTCTTGTCGATTAGATACGTGCTCGGTGACAGCAGATACAGCACGAAGAAGAGGCCGAAGCCGGACATCCACGTGGTGTAAGACGGCCAGAACGACCAGTGCAGATTCTCCGGCATGTCTTGCGGCGCGACCGAATACTTCTGCATGTGATAGAAGCCGCCGCCGTGAACGTGCCAGAAGTCGCCGAACACGCCGCGCCGGCGCGCATTCGGGTCCTGCGGCGGTTTCAGGCTATTGTCGAGCGCGACGAAGTAGAACGACTCGCCGATCCACGCGATCGCGACGATCACGTGCAGACAGCGCAAGGCCAGGTTGAGCCAGTCGGTGATAAAGCCTTCCATGAACTCCTCCACTACCGATTCGTTATGTGCACGCCGCGCGTTGACGGCGTGCTGATCGTTTCCATTTGCCTGGTTCTAGCTGCCGCGATACGTGCTGTACGCCCAAGGCGACACCAAAAGCGGCACGTGATAGTGCGCAGCCGTATCCGCGATGCCAAAGCGCAGCACGACGCGATCGACGAAGCGCGGCTCGGGCACCTTCACGCCGAGCGCGGCGAAATAGTCGCCCGCGTGAAAGACGAGTTCGTACTCGCCGGTTTCGAGTTCCGCGCCTTCGAGCAGCGGCGCATCGCAGCGGCCGTCGTCGTTGGTGAGCGTGGTCTTGATTGCGCGCCGGGTGTCGCCCGCGAGCGCGAAGAGCTCGACTTGGATGTTCGCGCCCGGGCGGCCGTGCGCGGTGTCGAGGACGTGGGTGGTGAGCTTGCCCATTCGCATGTTCCTTGTGTTGTGCGATGTCCGGCTCGCGCATCGATCCGAAATCCGCACTGGGGAACCGTGCGGCGGCGGCGGATCGAGGCTCCACGTCAGTGGCTACATACCCGTCGGCGTTTCAGATGCGCGCCGTGTACAGCATTGTAGAAATTCGAGACGCGCTGTGCGCCCGCGATAGGAAAGATAATGCCGGACGCATGAGCGCCGCCGTTGGTGCAAGACCAGGGCACGCGGGCATCCGCGCGGCTTTCGGTGCGATGCTACCTGCGCCAAAATTCGGGAATATATCGCCGGGCTGAATGCGACTATGACGGCCCCATGATTGCCGCCGTGTTTTTGGCTACCGACAGTGACACGGCGCGCAATCGAGGCGCGTCCCGAAGACGGCGTTCCACGCTGGGTAACCGGGGCTGTCACTGGTCCTTTTACCCTGATGCAACCCGTTTCGGAGAACATTCGATGAATGCGACACCCCGCAGCCTGCTCGTCAAGAACGCCCACATGCTCGTCACGATGGACGCGCAACGCCGCGAAATCGCCGATGGCGGCCTGTATATCGAAGGCAACCGCATCGTCGCGGCCGGACCGACGAGCGAGCTTCCGCAGACGGCGGACGACGTGCTCGACATGCGCGGGCATCTCGTCATTCCCGGCCTCGTGAACACGCATCACCACATGTATCAGAGCCTGACGCGGGCGGTTCCGGCCGCGCAGAACGCCGAGCTTTTCGGCTGGCTCACGAACCTGTACAAGATCTGGGCGCATCTGACGCCCGAGATGATCTCCGTCTCTACGACGACCGCGATGGCCGAATTGCTGCTCTCCGGCTGCACGACGTCGAGCGATCATCTCTACATCTATCCGAACGGCAGCCGTCTCGACGACAGCATCGCGGCGGCGCGCGAGATCGGCATGCGCTTTCACGCGGCGCGCGGCAGCATGAGCGTCGGCCAGAAAGATGGCGGGCTGCCGCCGGATTCGGTCGTCGAGAAAGAAGACGCGATCCTGAAGGACTCGCAGCGCCTCATCGAGACCTACCACGACGAAGGCCGTTACGCGATGCTGCGCGTGGTCGTCGCGCCGTGTTCGCCGTTTTCGGTGAGCCGCGAGCTGATGCGCGATTCCGCCGCGCTCGCCCGTCAGTACGGCGTGTCGCTGCACACGCATCTGGCGGAAAACGTGAACGATGTCGCGTACAGCCGCGAAAAGTTCGGCATGACGCCCGCCGAATATGCCGAAGACCTGGGCTGGGTCGGCCACGACGTCTGGCACGCACACTGTGTTCAGCTCGACAAGCCGGGCATCGAGCTTTTCGCGCGCACGGGAACGGGCGTCGCGCATTGTCCGTGTTCGAACATGCGGCTCGCGTCCGGCATCGCGCCGATCCGCGCGATGCGCGACGCGGGCGTGCCGGTCGGGCTGGGCGTGGACGGCTCCGCATCGAACGACGGCGCGCAGATGGTCGCCGAAGTGCGGCAGGCGCTGCTGCTTCAGCGCGTCGGCTTCGGACCGGACGCGATGACCGCGCGAGAAGCCCTCGAAATCGCGACGCTCGGCGGGGCGAAAGTGCTGAACCGCGACGACATCGGCGCGCTCGCGCCCGGCATGGCGGCCGATTTCGTCTCGTTCGATTTGTCGCAGCCGGCGTTCGCGGGCGCGCTGCACGATCCGGTGGCGGCGCTCGTGTTCTGCGCGCCGTCGCAGGTGGCGACGAGCGTGATCGGCGGGAAAGTGGTCGTGAAGGAAGGGCGGCTGGAGACCGTAAATCTCGGCGCGGTCGTCGAGCGGCACAACACGCTGGCGCGCGAACTGGCCAACGCCGCACGCTGACAGCGCGCCCCGCACGAGGCGCGCGATGCTGTCAGGGCTGATCGATCAGCGAGCGCGTCGCCTCGGCGACGAGACTGCGCAGCCAGCGCACTTCGTCGGAGTAGTGGCACCGCTCATGCCAGAGCTGGTAATACTGCATGGGCGGGAAGTCGAGCGGCGCGGGCACCACCGCGAGCGGCAGAAACTTCGCGTAATGGGCGGCAAAGAGGCGCGTGGTCGTGAAGACGAGATCCGACTTGATGAGCACGTAAGGCGCAAGATTGAAGTACGGCAGCGTCACGACGACATGGCGTTTCAGGCGCTCGCGCGCCAGATGCACGTCGATTGCTCCGCGCTGACCGACGGAATAGGGCGTCGGCGCGAGGTGCGGCGCGTTCAGGTACTGGTCGAGCGTGAGCCCGCCGCGCTTGGCGAACGGGTGCGTGTTGCTGACGAGACACACGATCTTGTCAACGAAGAGATTGGACAGATGCAGTTGCTCGGGCGGTTCCGGCCAGTTGCCGACGACGATATCGAGCTTGCCGTCTTCGAGCGCCAGTTCGTAATCGAACGCGGGGCCGAGCGAATGAAATTCGAGCGTCGCGTCGGGCGCGGCCTGCCGGAAACGCTCGACGACGGTCGGCACGAAGAGCACGTTCAGGTAGTCCGGACAGCCGATGCGATAGCACCGCACGGACGTCGAAGGGTCGAAGTTGTGCTGCTGGACCTTGATCCGCTCGATCTCGCGCAGCGCGTTCTGCGTCGGTTCGAGCAGGCGCAGGCCGTATTCGGTCGGCACCATGCCGGATTTGCCGCGCACGAGCAGCGGGTCGCCGGTGATGTCGCGCAGGCGGCGCAGCGCGGCGCTGATCGCGGGTTGGGACTGATTGAGCTTGACGGCCGCACGGGTGACGCTGCGTTCCATCAGCAAGGTATGCAAGACGCGCAATAAGTACGTATCGATCGCCTCGCGTTGCTGACTCATGTTATCTCCACTATATGTTCTGGCTGATCGATGCAGGGGTACAACATATCATTTTTAATATGACATGGAGGTGGCGTCAAGGTGTGGCTTACCCGGAAATCGCGGCACTGCGGGCGAGCGCGCGAATTTTGAGTGATCGACTTAGTGTCTCGAATTCTGTAAATTCTGGCCGCGATATGAGTTCGTGCGACAAACGGTGTCCTGCGCGCGCTGTCGCGGTAATTTTCCCCAGTCCGGCCTGCTCGGTGGCCGGGCGCATATTCAGAACTCAATGGGCGACGCCATTCAAGAGTCGACAATGCCACCGCGCCTGGCGTTGTCCGGCATCAGCAAGCAGTACCCGTCCGTCAAGGCGAACGACGGCGTGAATCTCGTCGTCATGCCGGGCGAGATCCACGCGGTTCTCGGCGAGAACGGCGCGGGCAAGTCCACGCTGATGAAGATCATCTACGGCGCGGTGCGCCCGGACGAAGGCGAGATTCGCTGGCAGGGCGAGACCGTCGAGATCGGCAGTCCGGCGGCGGCGCGCAAGCTCGGCATCGGCATGGTGTTTCAGCACTTCTCGCTGTTCGAGACGCTGACGGTCGCCGAAAACATCGCGCTCGCGCTCGACGAGAAGTTCGACATGAAGGCGCTCTCGAAGCGCATCCGCGACGTGTCGAAAGACTACGGGCTCGATGTCGATCCGCAGCGGCACGTTCATAGCCTGACGGTCGGCGAGCGCCAGCGCGTGGAGATCGTGCGGTGCCTGTTGCAGAACCCGCGGCTCCTCATCATGGACGAGCCGACTTCCGTGCTCACGCCGCAGGCGGTCCAGAAGCTCTTCACGGTGCTGCGCCGGCTCGCGGCCGAAGGGTGCAGCATTCTCTATATCAGCCACAAACTCGACGAAATCCAGGCGCTCTGCGAAAACGCCACGGTGATGCGCGGCGGCCGCGTGACGGGCAACGTCGATCCGCGCAAGGAAACGCACGCGTCGCTCGCGCAGTTGATGGTCGGCCACTCGCTGCCGGACTACACGCGCCGCGCCCACACGCCGGGCGATGCCTTGCTCGCGGTCAGGAATCTCTCGGTGGCGAGTCCGGACCCGTTTGGCACGTCGCTCGACCACGTGTCGTTCGAAGTGCGCGCAGGCGAGATATTCGGCATCGCGGGCGTGTCGGGCAACGGCCAGGCGGAACTGCTTGCCGCGCTCTCGGGCGAGATTCGCGATCGCCACGTCGCGCCGGACGCGGTGTCGATCTGCGGGACGCCTGCCGCGCGGCTCACGGCCGGCGCGCGGCGGCGGCTCGGCTTCGCGTTCGTGCCGGAAGAACGGCTCGGGCGCGGCGCGGTGCCGGCCATGTCGCTCGCGGAGAACGGCCTGCTGACCGCGCATCGGCAGCAGATGGTGCGCGGCGGCTGGATACGCGCGGGCGCGGTGCGCGGCTTCGCGGACCGCTGCATCGAGGCATTCGACGTGCGGTGTGGCGGCAGCGGCGCGCTCGCGCAAAGCCTGTCGGGCGGCAATCTGCAGAAGTTCATCGTCGGACGCGAGATTCTGCAGGCGCCGAAGGTGCTCGTCGTCGCGCAGCCGACCTGGGGCGTCGATGTCGGCGCGGCCGGTTTCATCCGCCAGCAACTGCTCGATCTGGCGTCGCGCGGCGTCGCCATTCTGGTGATCTCGGAAGAACTCGAAGAACTGTTCGACATTTGCGACCGGCTCGCAGTGCTCGCGCGCGGCAAACTCTCGCCGGTGCGCGCCACGGGCGAGACGAACGCCGAGGAAATCGGCCTCTTCATGGCGGGGCTTTTCGACGGCAAGCGCACGCCCGCGGCCGAACTCGATTCTTTGAGCAAATAAGCATGATCTTTCCCTATCGACTCGAAGCGCGCCCGACGCCCTCGCGCGCCATGCAGCTTGCAGTGCCGGTCGTGGCCGCCGTGGCGACGCTCGTCATCGGCTTTCTGATTTTCAGCGTCGTCGGCCAGGACCCGTTGCGCGCGATGCACGCGTTCTTCATCGAGCCGCTCTCGACCGTGAACGGCTGGTCCGAACTCGTGCTGAAGGCGTCGCCGCTGTGCCTGATCGGGCTGGGGCTCGCGGTCGGCTACCGCGCGAACGTGTGGAACATCGGCGCGGAAGGGCAGATGCTGCTCGGCGGCATCGTCGCGGGCGGCATCGCGATCCACGCCGGCGATGCGTCCGGCTGGTGGACGCTGCCGCTCATGGTGATCGGCGGTATCGCGGGCGGCATGCTGTGGGCCGCGATTCCGGCACTGCTCAAGAGCCGCTTCAACACCAACGAGATTCTCACGAGCCTGATGCTCACCTACGTCGCGACGCAGCTGCTGATCTATCTCGTGAGCGGCCCGTGGCGCGATCCGGAGGGCATGAACTTCCCGATTTCCGCGATGTTCGTCGACGATGCGCTGTTTCCGCGTCTCTACGGCGACTGGCACTGGAGTTTCCTGAAGGGCACGCGCATCAACGCGTCGGTGTTTCTGACGGTGATCGCGATTCCGCTCGTCTGGCTCTTCATGCGCAAGAGTTTCGCGGGCTTTCGCATGAACGTGGGCGGTCTCGCGCCGCTCGCCGCGCGCTACGCGGGCTTCTCGGACAAGAAGACCATCTGGACCTCGCTGCTGCTTTCGGGCGGGCTCGCGGGACTCGCGGGCATGGGCGAAGTGGCGGGTCCGATCGGGCAGCTTCAGGCAGGATGGTCGCCGGGCTACGGCTTCACCGCGATCATCGTCGTGTTTGTCGGACGGTTGCATCCGGTGGGGATCGTGCTCGCGAGTCTCCTGATGGCGCTGCTGTATCTCGGCGGCGAGGCGGTGCAAACGTCGCTGCAATTGCCGCAGGCGCTCGCAGGCGTGTTTCAGGGGCTGCTGCTTTTTTGTCTGCTCGGCTGCGATCTGTTTGTCAATTACCGCATTAGGCGCAGGACGCCGGCGCACCGCGCCGCTTAAAGACCGCATAAGAGCTTAAGAGAAATCGAAAATGGATATCAATCAAGCCAGCAATCTCGCCTCGAGCGCGGTCATCGCGGCGATCCCGCTGATGTTCGCGGGCGCGGGGGAACTCGTCGCGGAGAAGTCCGGCGTGCTCAACCTGGGCGTCGAAGGCATGATGCTGATGGGCGCCGTCACGGGCTACGCGGTCACGTCGATCACCGGCAGTCCGTGGCTCGGCATTGTGGCGTCGGTGTTCGCCGGACTCGCGATGGCGCTGCTCTTCGGCTTTCTCACCATCACGATGCTCGCCAACCAGGTCGCCACGGGCCTTTCGCTGACCATCTTCGGCATCGGTTTCTCGGCGTACGTCGGCAAGCCGTACACGTCGGCGGCAGTGCGCGCGACCATCGATGTGATGCCGATTCCCGGCCTGGCGTCGATTCCCGTCCTCGGGCCCGCGATCTTTTCGCTGACGCCGCTCGGCTATCTGGCCTTCGTGATGTTCGCCGTGATCGGCTGGTTCCTGTACAAGACCCGCGCGGGGCTCGTGCTGCGTTCGGTCGGCGAATCGCCAGCGGTGGCGCATTCGGTCGGCTTTCCGGTGGTCGGGGTGCGCTATGGCGCGACGCTTTTCGGCGGCGCAATGGCGGGCATCGCGGGCGGTTATTACTCCATCGTCTATCTGCACGTCTGGCAGGAACAGCTCACCTCGGGCCGTGGCTGGATTGCGCTCGCGCTCGTCGTGTTCGCAACGTGGCGGCCGGGGCGTCTTTTGATCGGCGCGCTACTGTTCGGCGCGGTCATGGCGTTGCAGTTCTACGCGCAGGCCATCGGCGTGCCGGTGCCGACGCAGTTTCTCGCGATGCTGCCGTATATCGCGACCATCGTCGTGCTCGTGCTGATCTCGCGCAACCCGAACACGATCAAGCTCAACGCGCCGGCATCGCTTGGCAAGCCGTTTTTCGCGGCGAGCTGATTCATGCAGCGCGCCGGCATTTTGCATTCGCGGTGCCGCATGCAGAGCGTTGGCATTCTGCATTCGCGGTGCCGCATGCAGCGCGCTGGCATTTTGCATTCGCGGTGCCGCATGCAAAGTGCCGCATTCAATCGTGCGCGGTCGGGCGGTGTGTTGTTCCGCTACCGCACCGCGCGCGCCTGATGTCCCCGCCGCCTTTTTTGGCAGACGAAACTTCAGGCGTGGCGTTTTTCGTTTTTGCATACAACATCCAAAGAGGAGAATCACAATGCAGAAAACCTGGCTGAAGGCGATCACGGCCACTGTCGCGCTGTCCGCGACGCTCGCCGCCGCGAGTGCGCAAGCCGCGGACGCTCCAGGCGTCGCGTTCGTCTATCTCGGCAATCCGGGCGATGCCGGCTGGACCTTCGCGCACGACGCCGGCAGCAAGGAAGCCGAAGCGAAGTTCGGCAACAAGATCAAGATCACGCGCGTGGAGAACGTGCCGGAATCCGCGGACTCGGAACGCGTGTTCCGCGATCTGGCGAACAAGGGCAACAAGATCATCTTCGGCACGAGCTTCGGCTATCAGGACTTCCAGCTGAAGGTCGCAAAAGACTTTCCGGACACCATTTTCCTGACCGCGACGGGCTTCAAGAAGGCGAAGAACTTCGGCACATATGACGTTCGGATGTATCAGGGCGCGTATCTCGCGGGCGTCGCGGCGGCTTACGTGACGAAGACGAACACGCTGGGCTTCGTCGCTTCGGTGCCGATTCCCGAAGTGGTCCGCAACATCAACGCCTATACCTTGGGCGCGCGGTCGGTGAACCCGAAGATTCATACGAAGGTCATCTGGATCAATAGCTGGTTCGATCCGGGCAAGGAAAAGCAGGCGGCCGAAACGCTGATCGGGCAGGGCGCGGACGTGCTGTTGCAGAACACCGATTCGAACGCGACGCTCAACACCGCGAACGAGAAGCACGTTCACGCGTTCGGCTGGGATTC
This sequence comes from Burkholderia sp. 8Y, assembly GCF_902506145.1. Classification (GTDB taxonomy): domain Bacteria; phylum Pseudomonadota; class Gammaproteobacteria; order Burkholderiales; family Burkholderiaceae; genus Caballeronia. The sequence goes on from NZ_LR733520.1 coordinate 1,195,883, forward strand.
GAACATGAAGAAGTTCGGTCCGGACGCGCATCTGGGCTCGGTCGTCGCGCACTGGGGCGTGTATTACGACGACGTGATCCAGAAGGTGCTCGACGGCAAGTGGAAGAACGATCCGGTCTGGCTCGGGATTCCGCAGAAGGCCGTGGACCTCGAAGACCTGAACACGACGGCCATTCCCGCGAAGGCGGTGCAGGCTGTCGCCGCGAAGCGGGACGAACTGCATTTCGGCAAGTGGGATGTATTCAGCGGCCCGATCAAGGACCAGTCCGGTGCGGACAAGGTGCCGGCAGGCAAGACGCTGTCGGATCCGGAACTGCAGCGTCTCAACTGGTATGTGGAAGGGGTGGACGGGTCGCTGCCGAAGTGAGTGGGCGTCGTCGTTACCTGAAACGAAAACCGCGCCCTCGGGCGCGGTTTCTACTGATGGCATTCAAAACGCCATCTTCAATCCTCAATCGTCGATGCGCAGCCCCACCTTGATCGTCACCTGCCAGTGCAGGACTTCGCCGTTTTCGATATGCCCGCGCGTTTCCGTCACTTCGAACCAGTGCATGTTGCGCAGGGTCTTCGACGCCTTGGCGAGCGCGACGCGCACCGCGTCATCGCTGGATTGAGTCGACGAGCCGGTAAGTTCGATCTGCTTATAGACGTGTTCCGACATGGTGTTCTCCTTGTGGTGTGCTCGGAATGCGATTCCAGCAAGGCGCGCGCCACGGCGCTAAGGAACGGCCGCCGCGTCACGAGAAGGCATTAACGCGTCCCGACAGACAGCCACGACGCGACGAGGCTCAACGCAGCGGACGTGAAGCGGCGTCGCCCGCGTCCTGACGGCGCGTGCCGCGACGCCGGCGCGCGGAAACGGTCGCACCGAACTCGCTCAGAATCTGCGTGCGGGCGCGGCTTGCGAATACCAGGAAGCCGAAGCCATTGGCCTCGTACCAGTAGCCGCCGTTCTCGAGCCCGTCGAGCGGCTGCTCCAGTGCATTCGTGATGGATTCGACGCAGCGCCGATGCAGCTCGTCGATGGCCGGGTAGGGCGGCTGGGCGCCGCGCACGCTGCACAGCAGGACATCGAGTCCTGGCAGCGCATGTGTATACAGCACCGGTTCGTCCTGCGCGCGAGCGCGTGCAATCTTGGTGTCGAGCTGGCCGAACGGCTTGAAATGCCGCAGCACGGCGAGAAAAGACTCGTCGCCATCAGCCTTCACGCGTCTACGCTTTTTCGGGAAGGACATAAAAACTCGCCTGAAAAAGAATTGCAAGAAACGCAGCGTCCTCATGCGGCCACTCCCGTCTTGCGTGCCGCACGTCGATCTTTTATAGCGCATCGATGTGATCAGGTCACGGTGATTCGAGCCTCCGGAACGCGCGACCGGCACATTGCCGATAGGCGTCAAAAGCGCACGAATCATGCCGATGACCTGTTGGCGGCCCGCTGGCATCCCCTCGGCATTCCCCTATGGGCATCTATCTGACATCTGTCTCAATAATAGTCCTGCTCCTAGCCGCGCGAACAGCCTGGACGAAGAAAAAAAAGCGGCCACGCTAACTAAAGGCGGATGGCGTGCCCTAAAGCGGGGCTCTCGCCCCTTCCGCTGCGCTCATTCGTCTAGACGCGCGGCGTCTTTCTGAGTTCATCGCGGATGTCGCGCAGCAGCAGCACGTCTTCGGGCGGTGCGGCGGGGGCCGGCGTCTCCGTGGGCTTGCGCAGATTGTTGATGAACTTGACCATCAGAAAAATGATGAATGCGAGGATCAGGAAGTTGATCAGCACCGTGATGAACGAGCCGTAGCCGAAAACCGCCACGCCCGCCGTCTGCAGATCCTTGTACGAATCGGGGTTGCCTTTGAAGGTCGGCGGTATGTGGCCGAGCCGGATGAAAAGATTGGAGAAATCGAGGCCGCCCGTCGCGAGGCCGACGACCGGCATGATCAAATCCTTGACGATGGAATTGACGATGGTCGAAAACGCGCCACCGATGATGACGCCGACCGCGAGGTCCATGACGTTGCCCTTCAGCGCGAAGTTCTTGAATTCGTCGATCATGCTCATGCGGGGATTCCTCCTTTTCAGGTGCGAAACGATTGTTCTGAGCGTGCAGCGAAACGCCATTGCACGCTGCTCCATATGTACAAGCGAAACGACGCGTGAAGCGCGTTTCGCTCGCGGGCAAGGCAATGATAGACAATCCGTTCGCGCGCCGCGCAGCGGGTGACTCGTCAGACGACACGCACGGCTAGGCGGCCTGCACGCGCCCGACGCTGATCGCCGCGCAGAACGCCGCGTGATCGGCCACGGTCTGCGCGCCGTACCGCTCGGCCCAGACTGCGTAGGCGGCGTCGAGCTTGTCGGACGTGCCGCAGTAGCCGGCAATGAGCGCGGCGTCGCCGGTGCGGGCGTGCGCGCGGGCGAGCAGCAGGCCGAGACACCACGCGTAGAAGTCGAAGGTCGCGCCGTGAAGCCAGTCGACGGGAACGGAGCCGCGAATCTGCTTCATCTGCCGCACGTAGAAATCGCGCCCGGCGATGGTCGTCCAGCCGAGCAACGCATCGGATGAACTCTGCAGGAGGCGCTGGCCATGCACGACGCGCCTGCCCTGATGACGAAACGGTTCGTCGAGCGGCGGCACGAACGGCGCGGCGGCCGGCACGATGCCTTCCTTCACCTGCATGAAGATCGGGTCGCCGAGCGCGCGGCCGATCATCAGCACCAGATAGGCGCGCGTGCCGACGCTTCCGACACCCACCACGCGATGCGCGACATCCACCACATCGTAGCGTTCGAGCATCATGCGCCACTCGCCCGCGATGGTCTGCAAGTACGCCTTGAAGCCGTCGATCACGTGGTTCTTTTCGGCGGCGTCGAGTTCCGTCAGGATCGGCGGATCGACCTTGAAGCGCCAGCTCTTGCCGGCGGGCTCCGCGACCTTCGCGAGCATCGTCGCGTGCGAGCGTTTCATGGCGCGCTCGACCGTGCGTTCGATGGTGCATTTCTCGTCGGCGGTGAGGCGCGTGGGCGCGTCGATGTGCAGCGCGCTCGCGTAGGAACGCATCTGCCACAGGTCGTACGGGCTCACTTGGCGCAGCGCGTTCATCGTCGTGCGGTACGCCTCGCAGGCCGAACGCACCGCGCGCTCGCGGCCTTCTGCATCCACGCCGTTTTCGCGGGCGGCGACGTTGATGCTCGCGGTCAGGCGCTTCAGGTCCCACTCCCAGGGAGCGACGAGCGTCTCGTCGAAATCGTTGAGATCGAACACGACGTCCTGACGCGGCGTGCGAAAGAGGCCGAAATTGTTGATGTGCGCGTCGCCGTCGATCATCACGTTGTGCCCGATCGATGGCGACCTCGCGAGATCCCACGCCATGACGGTCGCGGCGCCGCGCAGGAACGCGAACGGCGATTCGGCCATGCGCGACATGCGCAGCGGCACGAGCCGCTCCTGGCGTCCTGCATTGACCGCGAGCACGCGCTCGACGGGATCGGGCCGGTCCGGCTCCGGCTTCCAGTTCGCGTGCGCGTCGAAGGGGATGGCGTCGCGCAGCGCGCGGCCGGCGGCGCGGCTTTCCTCGGCCGTGCCGTTGGCTTGCGATGTCGTCGGAATGGAGCTGGGGCGCGTGGACAAGCGGATCTCCTTTCGGCGAGCGATTGCTGCGGGTGCGATGACTGGCCAGCATACAGCAGTTCGCGCGCTGTTTTGGGCTTCTCGATCGCGCCGGCCATGGCGTGCGGCATGACGAGCCAGCCAGTCATGTGGAGGTAGTTACATAAGCAGTTGACCGTCACGCGTCGTCGCCGGGCACGGGCCTTGCTCAATCCGAATCCGCTTATGCCGTGCAATGCGGCACCCTTACCCCGCGCAACGCGCGTCACTCTCTGCCGAACATCTCATGCCGAACCAATTCCGCATTGCCGAAGGATCCCCGTTTCCGCTTGGCGCGACGTGGGACGGAAACGGCGTCAACTTCGCCCTGTTTTCCGCGAACGCGACGAAAGTCGAGCTGTGCCTCTTCGACGAGAAGGGCGAAAAAGAAACGCAGCGCATCGAGTTGCCCGAATACACCGACGAGGTGTGGCACGTCTATCTGCATGGCCTCGCGCCCGGCGCCGTGTACGGCTATCGCGTGCACGGACCGTACGAGCCGGAAAACGGGCATCGCTTCAATCCGAACAAGCTGCTGCTCGATCCGTACGCGAAGGCGCACGTCGGCGAAATGAAGTTTGACCCGGCGCTCTTCGGCTACACGCTCAACGCCGAAGGCGACGACCTCACGTTCGACGAACGCGACAGCGCGCCGTTCATGCAGAAGTGTCAGGTCATCGACCAGAGCTTCACGTGGACGCACGCCACGCGCGTGCGCGTGCCCTGGGAACACACGATCTTCTACGAAACGCATGTGCGCGGCTTCACGAAGCGGCATCCGGCGGTTCCCGAAAACATGCGCGGTACCTTCGAAGGGCTCGGGCAGAAGGAAGTGGTCGATTACATCAAGAGCCTCGGCGTGACGTCCGTGGAACTGCTGCCGATCCACGCGTTCGTGAACGACAGCTATCTGCTCGACAAGGGCCTGACGAACTACTGGGGCTACAACACCATCGGCTTTTTCGCGGCCGATCCGCGCTATTTTTCGCGCGGGGCGGGCGTCGTCGCGGAGTTCAAGGAGATGGTCGACCGGCTGCACGAAGCCGGCCTCGAAGTCATTCTCGACGTGGTCTACAACCACACCGCCGAGGGCAACGAACGCGGGCCGACGCTGTCGTTCCGCGGCATCGACAACGCGTCGTACTACCGGCTGATGCCTGACCAGACGCGCTACTACATCAACGACACGGGCACCGGCAACACGCTGAATCTCTCGCATCCGCGCGTGCTGCAAATGGTCACCGACAGCCTGCGCTACTGGGTGACGGAGATGAACGTCGACGGCTTCCGTTTCGATCTCGCGACGATTCTCGGCCGTGAACCGTATGGTTTCGACGAAGGCGGCGGCTTCCTCGACAGTTGCCGGCAAGACCCGATTCTCTCCAGCGTGAAGCTCATCGCGGAACCGTGGGATTGCGGTCCGGGCGGCTATCAGGTCGGCGGCTTCCCCCCGGGCTGGGCAGAATGGAACGACCGCTATCGCGATACCGTACGCGGGTTCTGGAAGGGCGACGAAGGCGAATCCGCGGAACTGGCGAAGCGCATCACCGCGTCGGGCGACAAGTTCAACAAACGCGGGCGTCGTCCGTGGGCGAGCGTAAATTTCATCACGGCGCACGACGGCTTCACGCTCAACGATCTCGTTTCCTACAACGACAAGCACAACGAGGCGAACGGCGAGGACAACAAGGACGGTCATTCCGACAACAAATCGTGGAACTGCGGCGTCGAAGGGCCGACGGACGACGCCGAGATCCGCACGCTGCGCGAGCGCCAGAAGCGCAATCTGCTCGCCACGCTCCTGTTCTCGCAAGGCACGCCGATGGTCCTCGCGGGCGACGAATTCGGCCGCACGCAGCAGGGCAACAACAATGCGTATTGTCAGGACAACGAGATTAGCTGGCTGGACTGGGAAGGCATCGACGACGACGGCCGCGCGCTGACCGAGTTCGTGCGCAAGCTGACGACGCTGCGTCACACGCTGCCGGTGCTTCGACGCCAGCGGTTCCTGACCGGCGAAGTCCGCCAGGATATGGACGTGGCCGACGTCAAATGGCTGAGCCCGAGCGGCGACGCGCTCACGCCCGAGCAGTGGGACGATCCTGGCATGCACTGCTTCGGTCTCGTGATCGACGGCCGCGCGCAGGCCACGGGCATTCGCAAGCCTGCGTCCGACGCGACGCTTTTGCTGATCGTGAACGCCTATCACGATGTCGTCGATTTCACGTTGCCGGACATTCCCGGCCCCGATCAGTGGAGTTGTCTGATCGACACGAACGCGCCGGTCCGCGAGGAATTGCCGCAGTTCGATTCGGGCGATGTCTATCAGGTCACGGGCCGCTCGCTGCTGCTCTTCGCGCTGCAGGCGCGCGGCGCGACGCGGCGCGTGTTCGAGCGGCTGGAGGAGGCGCTCACGGACGAAGTGCCGCCGGAGCAGGGCGACACACCGTCCGCCGGTTGACGCATGGCGCTCCCGCCGATAAAGCGGGAGCCCGCGTCGATTGGTTATCATGCGATCTTTGCCATCGCAAAGGCGGCGCAAGCCGTCTTTTTTCTTTTCCACGATGCCTTTTTCAAACCCTTTCGCATGATCCTGCACGCACTCTTGTGGGTGGCGACGTGGGATCAGCTCGAACGCATCTGGGAATTCGTCATCGGCTTCTTCAAGTTCTTGTGGGCGCTGCTGCGTTTCCTGGGCGGTGGCTAAAGCGCGCGCCCATGCAAAAGGCCCCGCGAGCGGGGCCTTGCTGGTCGCTTGAAGTGACTGGTCAGGTATCGCGCCAGTTGTCGTCGTTGCTGCCGAGGTCGAGACCGCCGCCGCCGCCGCCGCTGCCGTCGTCCCAGTCGTTCGATCCGTTGCCGAAGTCCAGGCCGCCGCCGTTGTTGTTATTGTTGCCGAAGTCAAGCCCGCCATTGTCATTGCCGTCGTTGCGGCGTTCGACCGGCACTTCGCGCTCGATCACGCGGTCGCGTCCGTGCGACATCGCTTCGCCGAGCAGCACGCCGGTCAGAAGACCGCCCATGCCGCCGCCGAACCCGCCGCCGCCTTGCTGGATAATGACGGGCGGCTGCTGCCCTTGCTGCGGCGGATACGGTCCCTGCTGCGGATACGGCCCTTGTTGACCATAAGGCGGCTGGCCGCGCCCAAAGCGTTCGGCTTCCTGCGCAAACGGAGACTGGCCGGACGCACCGGGCTGGCCCGCATTCGCCGCATTCGGATCAGGACGTCCTTCGGCGCGCGCCTTCAGGCTCGCCACCTGATTCTCGAGATCGTCGATGGCGTAGGGCGGCACCGGATTCTTCGAGTTCGAGAGCGCCTCGACCATCTCGCGCAGCTGCGTTTCTGTGCCTTCGACATCGCGCAGAAGCGCCTCATGGCCGGGCGCGGTCGACAGCCGCACGTCGAGCTTCAGCGTGCGCACGTCGTTGAGCAACTCGGTGGCGCGCTTGAGCTGCCCGCGACGATCGTCTTCGCTGCGGCCGTCGTCACGCGCGCGGGCGCGTCGCAGGCCCCAGCGCAGCACGAGCGCAATCGCCGCGATCAGCACCGCGAGGCCGATCCACATGCCCATCGACGGACCGTGTTTCTGCGGCGCGGCGGCCTGCTCCTGATTGAACGGATTCAGCGATACCGCGCCGTTCGAGCCGCGATTGGTCGTCGCGTTCGTGCGGCTCGCGTCGTTGCGAATCCGCGCTTCCGTGGACGCGAAGCGCGACGCGTCCGTGAAGCTCAACGACGGATCGAGCGACTTCGCCTGCTGGAGTTGCGAGAGCGCGTCGCTATAGCGGCCTTCGCGGTCCAGCACCTGCGCGTAGAGATAGTGCGCGTGCGCGTTCTTCGGATGCGCGTCGAGCACTTCGCTCAGTTGCGCGTCGGCTTGCTGCCAGTTGCCCTGCGTCATCGACTGCTCGACCTGCTGCGCGGTCGGCACGGCGGCCAGCGCGAGCGGAGAAGCGACCGACAGCGCAAGGGACAGCGCAAGGGACAGCGATAAGGCAAGAGCCGTGAAGGTCTTTTTCATGTGCGGGCCGGGCGTTGCGACGCCCGTCTCCATTCGAAGCTGCGATCGGTGATTGCCAGGACGTCGCAAGGCGGATACCTGAAAGACATGTTCCGCCTGCTCCGGCGGCATGCACCGTGATTACTGCGCCGGCGTATCTAGCTGCTTTTTCAGAGCTTCCAGACGGTCGTCCACCGACGGCCCGCGATTGAGCGCCGCGAGCTTGTCGTCGAGCGCCTTGCCGGACTTCTGATCGGCCGAATTCAGACGCGCGTCGGAGCGGGCGTTCGAGAGCTGGACCTTGTCCTCGAGCTTCTGAAAATCTTCCGACAGATTCTTTCCGCCGATGCCGCCGAGCGCCGTCGCCGCCGTGTCCTTCGCCTGCGCGATTTGCTGCTTCGCCTGAAGAATGTTCGAGCGGGCATTGAGGTCGTTGCGGCGCTGGCGCATGTCGGCGATTTGCTGCTTCAGATGATCGACCGACGGCACGAGCGTAAGCAGTTCGGCCGCGAGCGCGTCGCGTTCGGTCTCGGCGTTGGCTTGCGCTGCGAGCGCCTCGCGCGCGAGACTTTCGTCGCCGCCTTGCAGCGCGCGTTTCGCGCCGTCTTCGTACTTCTTCGCCTTTTCGGCGGCGGCGTCGCGCTTGCTTTGCTGCGTGGCGACTTGCGCCTCGATCTCGATCAGCGAGTTCTCCGCCTTCCCGATGCTGTCGTCGAGCTCGCGCACGATCTGGCGAGCATCGCGCGAGGGATCCTGCATGGTATCGGCGGCATCGTTCAGAAGACCTTTGACGGTGCGCGTGATGGAATCGAAAAGCGACATATATCTTCTCCTGGGTGATGACCACGGCGGGCGCGCCGCGCATCGAATGTGAGGCGCCGCGCCGCGAATGCAAGCGAAGCGGCGCTGCATTCATGCGCGGGTTTACCCGCTTATTAGAGCACGGCGCGACTTAATGTGGACTTAAGCAAGGTGAAGGAATGTAACGGCGAAGCGGGCGCGCGCCGTGAAGAAGAGAAGGAAGGACAGGCTCAGCCGCCGAGGCGTCCGTCTCCGGTCAGCGAGGCGTCCTCGCCGGCGCTTTCGGCGTCGTCGCGGCTGACAGGCACGCTGGCCGTTGCCGCTGTCGATGCCGCGGCGGCCGCAGCCGCGGCCTGCGTCCGCGCGAGGCTCTTGCCCGCGCTCGCGGCGGCTTCGCGCGCTTCGCGGGCTGCTGCCTTCGCGGCGACGCTGCGTAGCGCGACATCGAGCGCATCAGGGGCCTTCGGTGCGCGCAGACGGTCGACGATACCCGCAACCTTGATCTGCTCGCTCGTCGCGTTGAAGTTGAGCACCGCCCGCCGCATGAGTTCGCTCACGCTGATGCCCAGGTCGTCCGCGGTCTTGCTGATGGCGAGCTTTTGCGCGGGGGTCACGAAAACAACGATGCGTTCGGTAGGCTTGGTGGTCATGAGCGGCTCGCAGACAGTAAGGCGATTGCAAACATCGCATGCGCGGTCCCGGCGCGGGGCCGCGTCACTTCGTTACCGCAGGTCGTTCGCCGGTGAAAAAGCCCGGCAATGCGCGTATCCATCATATCGGTTCGCGGGGCCGCTGTGCGTGCTGGCTGACCCGCATCGCCGCCGGATCCCGCGTCTGCGACCAGCGTATGAGCGTGCCCGAAAAAGGACGTCGGATCAACGGCTTGCCTATTTTCTGGTTGTCCACAAGGCTCTCAACACTTTCTGTGGGTAAGCGCACGGTGCCCGAGGCGGGCGATGCGCGCGTCGCGGCGGCATTTGCTTACAAAAAATGCTTGAGCGTTGTGTAGCGGCTCGCCCGAATTCTTTAAAATGTGCCGTTACCCTTCGGTCGGACCGGCTAGCGCATTCGCTCGCCGGTCTTTGCCGCGCCTGCGTCCTTCCGCGCGCGCTTTCATCCGCTTGTAGCGATACGCCGCGCCGTGCGCGCTGCAAAGCGCGCCGAACCATCCCAGTCATGCCTATTATCAAACGCCCCGACTCTTCGAATTCATCGCGACACGATCGCGAGCCCCGCTGGAACGACTCACGTAACGACTCGGGCGCAGGCCGCGACGGCGGCGGCAATGGCCGCAACGGTGGCAATGGCCGTAATGGACGCAACGGCCGTAACGACGGCGAGAATCGCGGCGGGCGCAATGGCGGCCGTTCGGTGTTCGCGCGCATCGCGCTGTGGTTCGCGGGTCTCGCGGCGGTGGCGGCGGTGGTCGGCGCGCTCATCGTGGGCTATGCGCTCGTCGTGATGGAGCCGAACCTGCCATCGCTCAATGCGCTCATCGACTATCGGCCGAAGGTGCCGCTGCGCGTCTACACGGCGGATCACGTGCTGATCGGCGAATTCGGCGAAGAGCGGCGCAGCCTCGTGCGCTTCCAGGACATTCCGGACCAGATGAAAAAAGCGGTCCTCGCGATCGAGGACTACCGTTTCTACGATCACGGCGGCGTCGATTTCGTCGGCATCCTGCGCGCGGGCGTGACCGACCTGATGCACGGCGGCGCATCGCAGGGCGCAAGCACGATCACGATGCAGGTCGCGCGCAACTTCTTCCTCTCCAGCGAGAAGACGTACACGCGCAAGGTCTACGAAATGCTGCTTGCGTACAAGATCGAGCGCGCGCTCACGAAAGACCAGATTCTCGAGCTGTACATGAACCAGATTTATCTCGGCGAGCGCGCGTACGGTTTTTCCGCCGCCGCGCGCGTCTACTTCGGCAAGGATCTGAAGGACATCACGCTCGCCGAAGCCGCGATGCTGGCGGGCTTACCCAAGGCGCCGTCCGCGTATAACCCGGTCGTCAATCCGAAACGCGCGAAGGTGCGCCAGCAGTACATTCTGAAGCGCATGCTGGACCTGAACTTCATCACGCGCGAACAGTACGACCAGGCCGTCGCCGAGGACATCCACACGAAGTCATCCGGCACCGAGTACGGCGTGCATGCGGAATACGTCGCGGAAATGGTGCGGCAGATGATGTACGCGCAGTACAAGGAAGAGACCTACACGCGCGGCCTGACAGTCACGACGACCATCGATTCCGCCGATCAGGACGCCGCCTACCGCGCCGTGCGCAAGGGCGTGATGGACTACGAGCGGCGCCACGGCTATCGCGGGCCCGAGGGCAACATCGCGCTGCCGCCGGCGGCCGATGACCGCGCCGAAGCCATCGAAGATGCGCTCGTCGATCATCCGGACAATGGCGATCTCGTCGCGGCGGTGGTCACGGCGGCAAGCCCGAAGCAGGTGAGCGCGCAATTCGTCGGCGGCGATACGGCGACGATCTCGGGCGAAGGCTTGCGCTTCGTGGCGGCGGCGCTGCGCAGCAATGCGTCGAAGGCACTCGCGATCAGGCCGGGCTCGATCATCCGGCTGACGAAGGACGCCAAGGACAACTGGCAGATCACGCAGTTGCCGCAGGTCGAAGGCGCGCTCGTCTCGATGGTGCCGCAAGATGGTGCGATTCGCGCGCTCATCGGCGGCTTCGACTTCAACAAGAACAAGTTCAATCACGTCACGCAGGCGTGGCGGCAGCCGGGTTCGAGCTTCAAGCCGTTCATCTACTCGGCGGCGCTCGACAAGGGTCTCGGGCCGGCGACCATCATCAACGATGCGCCGCTGTACTTCCCGGCACCCGCAGGCGGCGAACCGTGGGAGCCGAAGGACGACGATCAGCCCGACGGCCCGATGTCGATGCGCGCCGGCTTGCAGAAGTCGAAGAACCTGGTGTCGATCCGCATCCTGTCGTATATCGGCACCGGCTACGCGCAGGACTTCGTCACGCAAAAATTCGGCTTCGATAAGGACAAGACGCCGCCGTATCTGCCGCTCGCGCTCGGCGCCGGGCTCGTCACGCCGCTGCAATTGAGCGGCGCGTATTCGGTCTTCGCGAACGGCGGCTATCGCATCAATCCGTATCTGATCGCGCAAGTCGCGGATGCGCGCGGCACCGTGATCTCGCGCGCCGATCCGCTGACCGCGGGCGCGAATGCCCCGCAAACGCTCGAACCGCGTAACGCGTTCGTGATGAACAGCCTGTTGCATACGGTCGCGACTTCGGGCACGGGCTCGGGCACGAACGTGCTCAAGCGCAACGACTTGCAGGGCAAGACCGGCACGACCAACGACGCGAAGGACGGTTGGTTCGCGGGGTACCAGCATCAGCTCGTCGCGGTGGCGTGGATGGGCTACGACCAGCCGAAGTCGCTCGGCACGAAGGAGTTCGGCGCACAGCTCGCGTTGCCGATCTGGGTCGAGTACATGGGGCGCGCGCTGCGCGGCATCCCGCAACAACAGATGCCGATGCCCGATGGCGTGACGACCATCGACGGCGAACTCTTCTATGCGGACCGCACGCCGGGCGCGGGCTTCGTCGCGAGCATCGGTCTCGACAATACGAATCCGATGGCGGGCGATTCGACGACCGCCGGCGGCGTCGGTCCGGCCGGCATGCAGGCGCCGCCGGTGCCGCAAGTCACGACCGACGAGCGCAAGCAGATCATGGACATGTTCAACCGGCCTTGACCGGGCTTCGGCTCGGCTTCATGAAAAAAAACGCGCCGTGGCTGGCGCGTTTTTTTATTTCCGCTCTGTGACGACTACTTCCCGACCGTCGCGGCCGACTTCACGGCGCAGTCGACGTTGAGCGTGCTCTTGTCGGCGAAGGTGAGGGTAAGCGGAATCGTCGAGCCGATCTTGAGCGGCTTGGCCGGCTCTTCCATCATCAGGTGATAACCCTTCGGCGCGAATTGCAGCGCGCCGTGCGCGGGGACGTCGACGGTATCGACGGGCGCCATCGTGGCCGTGCCGCCCTTGTTCTCCGACTTGTGCATCATCGTCATGCCGAACGCGGGGCTGTTCGCCGCGGTGAGCGTCGCGGGCGTGTCGCCGTTGTTCGAGACGACGAAGTAGCCCGACGACGGCAGGCTCGGCGGCATCGCGCGGACCCAGCAATCATGCGCTTCGAGCGCCGCCGCGTGCGCGGCGCTGACCAAGGTGGCGAACGACGCGCAAGCGAGCGCGCCCGAGAGAAGTGTGTTTTTTTTCATAGCGGCCTCACTTGACCGTAAAGTTGTAGTGACCTTGCGTGCGATGACCGTCGGCTGCGACCGCCGTCCACTGCACCGTATAGACGCCCGGCGCGAGATTGCCGAGGGCGACGCTCATGTGCTTCTTGTCGTTGGCATCGACGGCCGATTTCTCGGTGTTGACCTGCGTGCCGTGCGCGTTCGTGACGAGCATCGAACTGAAAGTCGGCTCCAGCCGTTCGCCGAACTCGATGGAGACTTCGTGCGGCGCGCTGACTGTCGCGCCGGGGCCGGGCTGCTGAAGCTTCGGCAGCGCGTGAGCGAGCGCGAGTGGTGCGGCGGCGGCGAGCGCGAACGCGAGCGCGCCGCGCAACGCGGATCTAAACGTCATGGTGTGTCCCGTCGAAAGCATGATGTCGCGACGCTGGCTCGCCTTCGGATGTGGCGCGCAGGCGTGCGGGTGATGTGCGAATCAGCCGAAGGCGGGCGGTGCGCGCGGCTGGGCGTCCGCGAACCGCCGATGATAGGGCCCGCCGATGGCGCGGGCCGCGGCGAACAATGCGCGCGGCAAGCTCGCCAATGGAGTCGTGCGAGGGAACGTCGGGGGCGCCGGTGCGTGCGCGACGAGGTCGCAATATCCGCAGGCGTCGAGATGGCTGACGGCGGTGTGGCCGGCATGGCGCACCGCGTCGCCGTCCTGCGTATCTGTGCCCGATGCGCAGATAGAAGCGAGCAGGGCGTCGAAGCGTTCGGCTTTGAGCATCTGCGATGCAATGGGCGCGAGCGAGAGAAGCAGCATCGCGCACACCGCCGCCATGCCGCCGATCTTTCCCGTGATGCCGCGCCGCAAGAGATGCATGCCGTGTGTCGAACCCGATGACCGATACGCTGAGCGGACGATTATGCCATGCGCTAAAGCGCGGCCTTCGTGATGTGCGTCATCAACGAAGAGTCGAATCGACGCAGTGCGATGCGCTCTTATCTTGCGTTGATTGAAATCGGCGATTGCTTTTCCATAAGCAATGCCCTATAATCTTTTCTTCGACGGACGCGGGGTGGAGCAGTCTGGCAGCTCGTCGGGCTCATAACCCGAAGGTCGTAGGTTCAAATCCTACCCCCGCAACCACATTCAAGGGGTTACAGTGCTTCGGCCTGTAACCCCTTTCTGTTTTTTCAGCCGTCACTAGAACAAAGCGAAGATCCGTTTGGTTCTACGAACGTCAGTATTCCTACCGAAGCGGCTACCGCCGGCCACGCGCAAACGCGCACCCCACAAGCCCGTGTCAAAATCACACATCCACATCAGACACAACGCTAACCAAGAGGCGTCGCCCATGGACATCCCGCACGACTTGCAAACCATCGCGCATCAGGAAAAAACCCTCGTCTTTCCGCAGTTTCACGCCGAGCAGGCGTGGCAGCTCGGCACGCAGTTGCGGGAGATGGCGCTTGCGCGGGATGCAGCAGTTGTCATCGATGTGCGCACGTTCGGGCAGCGGCTTTTCTTTGCCGCGCTCGATGGCGCGACGCCCGACAACGCCCGCTGGGCCGAGCGCAAATCGAAGACGGTCGAGCATTTTCGTCGCAGCTCCTATGCCATCGGGTTGACGCTGCAACAGGCGGGCACCACGCTCGCGGACAAGTTCGGCCTCGATCCCGCGCAGTACGCGGCGCACGGCGGCGGATTTCCGATCCGCGTGGCGAGCGCGGGTGTCATCGGCTCGGTGACCGTGTCGGGGCTGCCGCAGCGCAGCGATCATCAGATGGTCGTCGAAGCGGTGTGCGCCGTGCTCGGTGAGAGCTTTGCCGCGCTGTCGCTGGGTCGCAGCTAGGGGTTAAGCAACGCTGCGTCCCAGAGGTCATGCCCGCCATCGGCACGTCCAAAGCGTCATCGCGATGGCTTCACGCGCGTGCTGACCGGGCCAGTCGTGGCGGATGCGGCGTTTCGCTCCACCTCTCGACGTCGACGCTGCTCGCGCCGCCGGTGGATATCGCGCAGGATGGCGAGCGCATGCGGCTTCTCGCGCCCGCGCTCAAACGGATACCGCATGGTCAAAGGCTCGCGCAAAGCCAAAGCCCTCTACTTACACCGAACGATCATCGACCGGTTTTTCACGTTCGCCGAGATCACATTGGTGATCCCGCCGCCCGTCGGTCCACCTTCCTCGTTGTCCTTCGAGACGATGTCGTAGCCCGTCGCGCCGCACGCCTTGCCCGCGAGCACATAGCAGCTCGCCCAGCTCGAACCGGCGTCGGCGCCGCTGCAATTGACGGCATAGCCCGTCTGGCCATCCGGCAAATTGATGAGCGACGCCTCATTTGACGACGCGCACGCGCCCAGGCTCGCCATCACGAGCACGGCCGCGCCGAGAGCGGCCGCGCGCAACGCATTCGGCATCGCGCTTGCGCGCGTCGAGAGCCGGCGCATCGGCCGATCGTTTCGATTCATCTTTCCCTCGTTGAAGCAGATTGGGTGACACAGGACGCCGGCAGAATCCAACGATCTGCCGCCGTATTTTTGGGATGAGCATTGTCCCATACGGCGCCTGCGCCACGCGAGAACGCGCCGCCGCGCGAGGCAGCGCGGGCGCAAGCCTTGCGAAGAGTGTGTCGAGAACTCGCGCCCCGCATTCCCGTCATAAGGCCGTGAACTATTTGCCGGGTCACGCGCCTTAATGCTGAGGCATCGGTTGGATTTGCCGTCGAGCGCACGCGCCAGCCAGAACACATACGGAGGCAACAACAATGGTCGAAAGAGTGACGGGCCCGTATCGAGGGTATTACATCAGCGCGTCGGCGCGGCTCGGTTCCACGCATGACGAGAAGGACGGTCACGCCGGCACGCCCATTTACGTCGGTTCGGTGAGTTTCGCCCAGAACGGCCCGGACGCGCCGCGCCACTTCGAGGCGCTCGTCGATCTCGGACCCGAGCGGCGTTTCGCCAGCGAAGACGAGGCGCTCGCGCACGTCGAACAAGCGGCGCGCGACTACATCGACCGATTGCTGCAACCGACATGATGCGTCCGATCCATCTGCGCCACGCGGTGCTCTACGATATCGCGAACTGTCTCGTCGACCTGTTTCCGAACGGCGCGGACATCATCGAGATCGGAGCCGACGTCACGCCTGCGCTCTTCGTGAGCTGGCGCACGGGCGGGGTGGCGAATCACGCGGGCAATATCGGCTGGGGCGTGCATTACCGCTTCGACGCGCGGGTGCTGCGCGACTATCCGCATCTGTCCGATGACGCCCGGCTGCGCGTCTGCGAGCGCGTGCGGGACATGACCCGTTCGCTCGTCTTCAATTACGCGGACCCGCTCGCAAGCTCGCTGCTCGTCGTCGATGTGAACGACGACGTGCTGGACGCCTGAACTCGCCTGCGCGCCGCGCCGCTGGACCGCGCTGCGCGAGCGCGAGTACCATAGTCCGCGAATCGATTCTTGCGCACGGCAGCGGAACGACAACCAAACGGCAGGGAAACGGCGCTTTGCGTACGCCGGCGAGTGCCTGAACCTCATCGCGTGCGGGGCCTTGCGCCGCCCGCCGCGCCCGATCCACGAGAGTCTCATGAACATTCGTTTTCTTTCCGACGCGCCCGATTACCGCGACTCCAATCTCACGATCGAATTCGCCGCGCTGGTCGATGGCCGGCGCGTGCCGTGCGCGATTTCGGTCGAGGCGCTCGAAGACCACTTCGGCGCGAAAACGTGCGACAGCACGGGCTGGATCGACGCATTCGATGCAGGTCGCGCGCGCATTGAAGCGGTGGCGCGTGAACATCTGCAAGTCACGAACGGCATGCCGGTGCTGCTGAAGAGCGGTCATTTTCCCCCCGGGCGCGTGATCGCCGCGTGAGGCGCTGATCCGCGCGACGCGTGAGCCGGCCGCCACACCCGCGAATTACCGCCGGCCAACGCTTTCGCGCGGCGCATCAACGGAGTAACATCGCGTCAATGTGCCGCATGCGATGCGATTCGCGCGGCACGTAACTTGCTCCGAGGCATTCGCTTCACGAGAGCAGCCATTATAAAAATCGCGCGGGGTCGTCATGCTTCTTTCTTTCCTGCACTCGCTCGTCGAGTCCAATGCACTTTGGCTCATCTGGGCGGCAGTCGGTGTCCTGATTCTCGGTTTCTGCATCGTGTTCGCGTCGGTCGTGTTCGCGTCGGTCGTGCTCGGCGATTCGGACGAGCCGCTCTATCGCGCGGCATCCGCATCGCGCCGCGACGACGACGGCCAGATGATGGTCTAACGGGCGCGGGTGCAGAGACTCACGACCGTCACGCCACCGTCACTTCCACCGCGAATCCACAAAGGCATGAGTCTCGACGACGCACGCGCGCGCCAGTTACGGCAGCAGAAGCAGCAGCAGCGCAACGCGCTTCGTGAGCGCATACTCGACGTTTCGCGCGGCATCGTCAAAAGCGAAGGGCTCGCGTCGCTCTCCATGCGCAGGCTCGCGGAGGCGATCGACTACTCGCCCGCGGCCTTGTATCTGCATTTCCGAAGCCGAGGCGAGATTGCCCGGGCGTTACGCGATGAAGGGTACGCGCAACTGCGCGCGGCTTTCGCGCCTCACGCGGGCACCACGGACGCCGCCGCGCGTCTGAAAGCGATGGCGCGCGCCTACGTGGACTTCGGGCTCGCGGAGCCGCAAACGTATCGCCTGATGTTCATGGACGGCTCGCAAACGACCGATGACAACGCCGCGATGCTCGCGCTGATCGCGGACGCGTTCGTCGAAATGCGCGCGGCGAACCGGCTTGTCAGGCTGCCGTCCAGCGCAGCGCCCGCCGCATGCGCGCGGGCTTTCTGGGCCAACCTGCACGGCATCACCGCGCTACAATTGAACGGCGCGGCGAGCGCCGGCGTCGCGGCGGCAGAGCTTGTCGAATTGTCGCTCGATGCGTGGCTCGCCGCCTGCTGAGTGAAGTGACCGTACGGACCGTTTCGACCTCACGACACGATGACCACCGAAGACATTCGTATTGACACAGCCAACGGCATCGGCTTCATTACGCTCGATCGTCCGAAAGCTCTAAACGCGCTGACGCCCTCGATGCTGCACGCGATCGGCGAGGCGCTGCGGGCGTGGCGTCACGATCAGGCGATTCGCGCTGTCGTCGTCTACAGCCCGCACCTGCGCGCGTTTTGCGCGGGCGGCGACATCCGTTTCCTCTATGAAGCCGCGAAAACCGGCGACCGCGATTCCATCGACGCGTTCTTCACGGAAGAGTACAAGCTCAATCACGCCATTTTCACGTTCCCGAAGCCGTATATCGCGGTGGTGAACGGCGTCGTGATGGGCGGCGGCATGGGCATTTCGCAAGGCGCGCATCACACGGGCGGACTGCGCATCGTCACGCAGTCCACGAAGATGGCGATGCCGGAAACACGCATCGGACTCTTTCCGGATGTCGGCGTGAGCTGGTTCCTCGCGCGTGCGCTCGGCGCGATCGGCCGCTACCTTGCCGCGACGGGCGCGAGCATCGGCCCCGCCGACGCGCTTTACGCCCGCCTGGCCGACGCGTATCTCGACGACGGCGCGCTGCCCGGCCTGATCGAATCGCTGCGGCATCAGCGTTTTCTGGATGGCGTCGCGATCGTGCGCTTCGTCGAGAACGAGACCACGAAGTACAAGGTCTCGCCGATTCCGGACACGAGCGCCCTCGCGCAGGCGCGCGCGCTCATCGACAAGCATTTCGCGGCGGGCAACGGCGCGGCCATTCTGGCGTCGCTGGAGCGCGACGCGGATGCGTCCGGCAACGAATGGGTCCGCGCGACGGCGGCGGCATTGCGCGAGCGTTCGCCGCTGTCGGTAGACGTTTCGCTTCAGCAAGTGGACCGTGCGCGTTTCTCGACGATGGCCGAAACGCTGCGCCGCGATCTGGATCTCACGCGTTCGGTGTTCGAGCGGGGCGACGTGCTCGAAGGCATCCGCGCGCGCATCGTCGACAAGGACGATCAGCCGCAATGGAAAGTGGCGCGCGCCGAGGACGTGCAGGCGCAACAGGTCGACCGCATGTTCGACAGCGCGTGGACGCCGGCGACGCACCCGCTGCGCTCACTGAAAGACTGAAGCGTCGGGCGGCCCTTCGTGGCCGCCTGCGTGTGCGGCTCAGCGCGCTTCGCTGCCCGCCATGAATGCGCGCATGAAGACGAGCGCGCCCCAGCCCCAGATGGCATTTGCGATGAAACCGGGCGCGAGACGCGGCAGCATGTTGCCGCTCGGCCAGATGCCGCGCGCCGGATCGATCACGAACACGCTCACCGCCGTGAGAACGATGCCGCCGAACACGAGCGCGCCGATCCACGGCGCGCGGTGTTCCGGCGCAACGCGCAGCAGCCACGCCATCACCACGCCGAAGACCGCGCTCCACAGCGCATTGGCGATGAACTCGGGAATGCCGAGCGGCAGAAACGGTGCGGTTGAAAAACCGGCGGCGTCGATCAGCCCGGCCGCATGCAGCAGCGCGAGCGTCGATTCGCGAAAGAAGAGTGCGGCGAGAAAACCGGAGACGAACGGCAGAATGAGTTTTTGCATTGGCTGGACCGCTGGCGGGCGAGAACGCGGTTCGCGCGATGATCGGGACGAGCGCCATTATAGGGGCGCACGCCCGCCAGCCGGTGCCGGCGCTTATTTCGCGATGGCGTCGCTCGCGGGACTGTGATGCAGCATGCGGTCGCTGTTCGGCGGCGCGGCGGGGCGCTTGACCGGCATGTTGTCGGGATTGTCGGGGCGCGCGGCGCTCGCTGCGGGCGAACCGGGCGCGCTCGGCGGCTTGACCATCGATGCGCCTTCGTCCGGCCGCGCGGTTTGCGCGTGTGCGGCCAGCGCCGCGCAGAGCAGCGCGCTCGCCGCGATCCATAGCTTCGTCATGTGAGTCTCCGCGAGGGCCGACGCACACAGGCGTCGTATGTTCGTGTGACAGCCGTGCGCGCGAAAGATTCTGGCAGGGGCCCGACGAAACACGCGTGTCGCACTGCGGTAAAATCGCCGATTAGCCGAAACCGACGTCTGCCATGCCCGCCGCTCTCAAAACCAGTCCCCGCCGAGTATCCGTTGCACCGATGATGGACTGGACTGATCGCCACTGTCGCTCGCTGCACCGGGCCATCTCGCGGCACGCGTGGCTGTACACCGAGATGGTGACGACAGGCGCGCTGCTTCACGGCGATGTCGCCCGGCATCTCGCGTTCACGCCAGATGAAGCGCCCGTCGCGCTGCAACTCGGCGGCAGCGAACCGGCTGATCTGGCGAAGAGCGCGAAGCTCGGCGAACAGTGGGGCTACGACGAGATCAACCTGAACTGCGGCTGTCCGTCGGAGCGCGTGCAGCGCGGCGCGTTCGGCGCGTGCCTGATGAAGGAGCCGCAACTGGTCGCGGCTGGCGTCAAGGCCATGCGCGATGCGGTGTCGATTCCGGTGACGGTCAAACATCGCATCGGCGTCGATGCGGTCGAGGACTACGCGTTCGTGCGCGATTTCGTCGGCACGGTGGCGCAAGCGGGCTGCGAGGTGTTCATCGTCCATGCGCGCAACGCGATTCTCAAGGGCCTGAGCCCGAAGGAGAACCGCGAGATTCCGCCGCTCAAGTACGAATACGCGTACCAGTTGAAGCGCGACTTCCCGCACCTGGAGATTTCGATCAACGGCGGCATCACGACGCTCGACGAAGTAGACGAGCACCTGAAGCATGTCGATGGCGTGATGCTCGGGCGCGAGGCGTATCACAATCCTTATGTGCTGGCGGGCGTCGATACGCGTTTTTACGGCGCGACGACGCCCGTGCCGACGCGCGAGGAAATCGAGGCGCAGTTGATCGACTATGCGCGCACCGAACTCGCGCGCGGTACGTATCTCGGCGCGGTGACGCGGCATGCGCTCGGTCTTTATCGCGGTGTCGCGGGCGCGCGCGGATGGCGGCGCACGCTGTCGGACAATCGCCGGCTCGCGAAGGGCGATCTGACCATTTTCGACGAGGCGCGCGCTCACTTGCGCGAAGCCGCGGAAGCGGTCGAGCAGTAGCCGCACGCTTCGTCGCAAAAGAATGCTCGGCGGGGCTAGGCAAGCGAAAACTTTGTTCGTATAATCTCGCTTCTCGATTGGCAGGCAATCTTGCCGATGCGAGAAAGCGTGAAGCAGTAGTCAGCATTAGTCAGCGGTGGCTGTAGCTCAGTTGGTAGAGTCCAGGATTGTGATTCCTGTCGTCGTGGGTTCGAGTCCCATCAGCCACCCCAAAAGAATTCATACGAAAAGCCCAGTCATCGCGACTGGGCTTTTTGCTTTTCCGGCCTCCAACACAGCACACGCGTTCAACGTTCATCGTGCTAGCATCAACAGACCACCACCCCGAACGACGACCATGGAGGCAGCTATGGCTACTTTGGCGATCGACGGCGTGCGTTGGGTCAACGACCGCGTGACCAACGTGCGCTGGGGCAGCTTCGATTCCGCCACGAACGACTGGGCGGCGCCGACCACCATCGTGGATGTCCATCAAGTCGTGGACGCCATCAAAAGCGGCAAGGAAGTGCGCACACTTTTCAGGCTGGGCGGGCGCACGTTTCTCGGACCCAAAGTGACCGCGCTGCCGTACTCGAACGGCCACGTCGGCATCGAGGCGCGCGTGCAGGAAGGGCAGATCGAGAAGTCGCTGGAAGACCTGCCGCCCGTCTGAGTCCGGTTTGAGAGGAAGGCGTTGAATCCCGAACAGGCGCACAGGTTCGAAACCGACATCTTGCCGCGCATCGCCGAGGGCGTGGCCCGCGTGGTCGATCAGAAACTACGCGTGGAAATCATGCCCGGCGGCAACCCGCACGAACCGGCGCGGCTGCGCGTGAGCGCGCCTCCGTCGGACCTCGACGCGCGCACGCGCCGTTATCCTTTCGATATGAACGTCATCCTGACCTGGGACGACGAAGAGATCGCGCGATTGCTGCGTCCCGGCGGCGACGCGCGCCTGCAACGTTATCTCGATGCGCTCGGCGACAAGCTGCGCGCATGGCAGGACGCACGCGAAGTCGATGTTCCGACGCGCTCGCAAGCGGAGCCGTCGGTGCTGCTCGGCGGTCTCGACTTTGAGGCGTGACCGTCGAGATCGCTCGCGCCGTGCTTGCCGGAATCACTTACGCGAACGTGGAGGATGAGATGGCATCGTCGAATGAAGGCAAGCTGCGTGCATTCGTGCAAACGGCGGAACAGGCGGGCGGCTTCGTGTGGGTCATCACGCTCGTCGATTTCGCGGCGGGCGAAGTCAAACGCGCGATGGTGTCGGAAGACAATTTCGCGACCGCCGACGCCGCGCGCGATGCGGGCAACGATCGCCTGAAGGCGATGTCAAGCGACCGTTAATGCGTTGAGCGTGGACAGCGACGAGGCATGACCGAGGATCGAAAGCAAGACGCCGCCGAAGCGCGGCAAGCGCGTTTTCGCCGCTACGAAGCGGCCGGGGAAGCGTCGATCCGCGCAGATCTGGAAGAAGCCGCGCACGCCGACTCTGAAACCGCGGACAAGCGGGCATGGCTGCACGCGAAGGACGCCGCGCGCCACGACGAACAGTTTCGGGCGATGTTCGCGTCGGTGTCATCCGCGAACGACGCCGCGCAGCTCGCCCGCGAATCCGCGGAAGCCTCGCGCCGTTCGGCGTTCTGGACGATGATCGCGGCGCTGGCGGCCGCCGCCGGCGTCATCGTCAACATGGCGATTGCGCTCGGGTGGCTCGACGGACTGAGACGCTAGACGCCTGCGAAGCCTAGATCGTCCACCACGCGCGCGCGCTCGGCTCGCCGTCGAGCGCGCGGAGGAAGTCGTCCGCGAAGGCGTCGGTGGCGGTGTGCCATTCGGGCGTGCCGGTCGGCAGCTCGTCGGGATTCTTCAGCTCGCGCGCATGGCGGATAACGGCGACCGCTTCGCTCAGAGCGGCCAGGGATTCGAGGCTTTGCAGGTTCATACGCGCGTTTACGGCGGAAGGGCGCAAACCTTTAGCGGCGTCTGGGCGGTCCGAACGACCGTTCCCGGCCCTGGAAGCCTCTTAAACCGTGCAAGCCTTCCAAGCGTTTCAAGCCCTCATGCGCTGCAAGCTTTCCAAGCCTCGCAGCCCCCAATCGCTCAGGACCGATCGAGCTCTCCGCGCGCTTGCGCCTCCTATCCCTCACGCGCCTCACCGCTCCCAGCCTTTCCCTTCCCATGCCCCGAAACCAGTGCACCGGCGTCCTTCGGAAGACGGCGCAGATCGATCACGCCCAGCGCCCCGACAAGCGCCACGATCAAAAACGCCACGCCAAAATCCTCTGGCCCGATGGAATGCGCGTCGTGCCCGTGCAGCCATTCGCCGATACGCAGAGCAATCGCGCCGACCGCGACGCCCACGCCCATCGACATCTGAAACAGCGTGCTCGATAACGCCGACGCGCCGCTCATCTGCGTCTTCGGCACATCCGCGAAACTGAGCGTATTCAGCGCGGTGAACTGCAACGAGCGCGACAAGCCGCTCGCGAACAGCACGGCGACAATCACGAGCCGGGGCGTGGAGGGCGCGAGCAGGCTCATCGCGGCGAGCGAGAGCGCGGCAATCAGGCCGTTGACGACCAGCACCGGCCTGAAGCCGAAGCGCCGCATGACGGGCGTGGTGACGACTTTCATCGCGAGATTGCCGGCGAAGACGGCGAGCGTGAGAAGGCCCGACTCGAACGCGTTCATGCCGAAGCCGACCTGAAACATGAGCGGCAGCAAAAACGGCGCGGCGCTGATCGCGATCCGAAAGAGCGACCCGCCGCCCATCGCCACTGCGAAGGTGTGCACCTTCAGCGCCGACAGATCGACGACCGGCTGTTTCGCCTGCGCGAGATAGCGCCACGATGCGAAGCCCGCCACAGCGCCCACCGCGACAAGGGCGCCGACGAGCGTCCACGGCGCGTCGTTGCGGCCGACGAGTTCCATCGCATAGAGCAGCGTCGTGCAGGCGATGCCGCAGAGCGCGAAGCCCGGGAAATCGAAGCGGCGGCTGGCGTCTTCGCGCACGTTGCCGATATGGCGCAGCGTCAGCAGCAAGCCGATCACGCCGAGCGGCACGTTCAGATAGAAAATCCAGCGCCAGGACGAGTACGTGGTGATGAACCCGCCGAGCGGCGGCCCGATGACCGGCGCGACGAGCCCCGGCCATGTGATGATGGCAATCGCGCGCATCAGTCCGTCTTTCGGCGTCGCGCGCAGCACGGCCAGGCGTCCGACGGGCACCATCATCGCGCCGCCGATGCCCTGCAGCACGCGCGCCGCCGCGAACGCCGGCAAGGTGGACGTCGCGCCGCACAGCACGGAGGCCGCCGTGAAGACGGCGATCGCGCTGCCGAATACGGTGCGCAGGCCGAAGCGGTCGGCCGCCCAGCCGCTGATCGGAATGAACACCGCCAGCGTCAGGAGATAGGCGGTAATGCCGAGGCTCATGTCGGCCGGATGCACGCCGAACGAGTGCGCCATCTGCGGCATGGCCGTCGCGATGATCGTGCCGTCCAGGTTCTCCATGAAGAAAGTCGCGGCGACGAGGGAAACGATCAGCGACGAACCGGGTTTCGCGTCGTCGGACTGGCTGGGCGTCGTGGAGGATGACATCGGCTGCGTCGGTTTCGTCGTTGGAGGGCGATATCCGCGAGCCGCATCAAGCGAATTGCAAGCTTGACGACCGGTCCTGCGGCATCGCGAAGCCTTGCATTCTAGCGGCGGAGCAGACCTTGCGCGCCTATGGTAGTTTCTGCGGTTGTCGGCCATGCCGCCGTGGATTTTCGCCAGCAGGCACCAACAAAAAGGAACCAAGCGATGAAGTATCGGAAACTGGGCGATTCGGGCGTCGACGTGAGCCTCATCGGGCTCGGCACCATGACCTGGGGCGAGCAGAACACCGAAAGCGAGGCGCACGAGCAGATCGACTATGCGCTCGCGCAAGGCGTGAACCTGATCGACGCCGCCGAGATGTACCCGGTCCCGCCGCGCCCGGAAACGCAGGGGCGCACCGAAGAGGCCATCGGCACGTGGCTCGCGAAGAACGCGGGCAAACGCGGCGACATCGTGCTCGCCACCAAGATCGCCGGGCCCGCGCGACAGCCGCACAATCCGCGTCACATTCGCGGCGCGGGCAACCAGTTCGACCGCAAGAACATCAACGAGGCGATCGACAGCAGCCTCGAGCGCCTGCAGACGGATTACGTCGATCTGTATCAATTGCACTGGCCGGACCGCAGCACGATGACGTTCGGCCGTCCGGCGTATCCGTACATCGACGACGAATACACGGTGCCGATCGAGGAAACGCTCGCCGCGCTCGGCGATCTGGTGAAGGCGGGAAAGATTCGCTCCATCGGCGTGTCGAACGAAACGCCGTGGGGCGTCTCGCAATTCCTGCGCGCAGCGGAGAAGGCCGGGCTGCCGCGCATCGTCAGCATTCAGAATCCGTACAGTCTCGTGAATCGCACGTTCGAACTGGGCCTGTCCGAGTTCACGCACAAGGAAGGCATCGGGTTGCTCGCATATTCGCCGCTCGCGTTCGGCTGGCTGTCGGGCAAGTACGAGGGCGGGGCGCGTCCGGCGGGCGCGCGCATCACGCTTTTCGAGCGGTTCCAGCGTTACAGCAAGCCGCAGGCGATCGCCGCGACGACGTCCTACGTCGAACTGGCGAAGCGCCACGGTATGAGCCCGGCGCAGCTCGCGCTCGCGTTCGTCAACTCGCGGCCGTTCACGACGAGCACGCTCATCGGCGCGACGTCGATGGCGCAGTTGAAGGAGAATATCGCGAGCGTGGACATCGAACTGTCCGATGAAATTCTCGCGGAGATCGAGGCGCAGCACGAACGCCAGCCGAACCCCGCGCCGTAAATCCGGCCACCGCGCCGCGAATGTGTCAGCATTGACGTTCCCATGCTTTCGCGGCTCTTGAAGCCGCTTGCACGATCCGGGCGAGGCTTGATCGCATCACGCGATGAAGCCTCGCCCGGCTGAAACACCGGACGCGCAGCGAAGGCCGCGCGTTCGCGTCCTGCCGAAAGCCGCCGCGCCAGCATGAAACGGCTGCGCGCGACCGCTCGCACTCGGGCGCGGCGCCTGTTGCCAAGGCACTGCGCTTGCTCGATGGTCCTGGTTGCCGCTGAGGCGCCCCTCGTGCCTCAGCGCGCTCTTCGAGAAAGGAGTCGTCGCTCATGTCTCAAGCAACACCTCAGTCCCAAGATCTGGATCGCCTCACGATCGACACGATCCGCACGCTGTCGATGGACGCCGTGCAGAAGGCCAATTCCGGCCACCCCGGCACGCCGATGGCGCTCGCCCCCGTCGCGTTCCATCTCTGGCAATACCATCTGCGCTATGACCCGGACGCGCCGCTCTGGCCGAACCGCGACCGCTTCGTGCTCTCCGTCGGGCACGCGTCGATGCTGCTGTATTCGCTGCTGCATCTCGCGGGCGTGAAGGAAGTGGACGAGAGCGGCAAGCCGACCGGCAAGCCCGCCGTGTCGCTCGACGACATCAAGCAGTTCCGTCAGCTCGACAGCAAGACGCCCGGGCACCCGGAATTTCGCATGACAACCGGCGTCGAGACGACGACCGGGCCGCTCGGGCAGGGCCTCGGCAACAGCGTCGGCATGGCGATGGCGGCACGCTGGAAGGAAGCGCACTTCAACAAGTCGGGCGCGCCGCTCTTCGACTATCGCGTCTACGCGCTCTGCGGCGACGGCGACATGATGGAGGGCGTCTCGCACGAGGCGGCATCGCTCGCGGGGCATCTGAAGCTCTCGAATCTGATCTGGATCTACGACAGCAACCGCGTGACCATCGAGGGCCACACGGACCTCGCGTATAGCGACGACGTGGAATCGCGCTTTCGCGGCTACAACTGGAACACGCTGCACGTCGACGACGCCAACGACGCGAACGCGCTCGAAGCCGCGCTCAAGGAGGCGAAAGCGACGACCGACAGGCCGACGCTGATCGTGGTGAAGAGCATCATCGGCTGGGGCGCGCCGAACAAGCAGGACACGGCGGCGGCGCACGGCGAGGCGCTCGGCGAAGAGGAAATCAAGCTCGCGAAGAAGTTCTACGGCTGGCCGGAAGACGCGCAATTTCTCGTGCCCGACGGCGTCATGCAGCACTTCGCCGAAGGCATGGGCGCGCGCGGCAAGGCGGCGCACGCGCAATGGAAGCAACGCTTCGACGATTACGAGAAGCAGAACCCGGATCTGGCGAAACAGCTCTGGCAGATGCTCGAATCGAAGCTGCCTGACAACTGGGACGCCGACATTCCCACGTTCGAGCCGGACGCAAAGGGCATCGCGACGCGCGAATCGTCGGGCAAGGTGCTGAACGCGATCGCGCAGCGGGTGCCGTGGATGATCGGCGGCGCGGCGGACCTTTCGCCGTCGACCAAGACGAATCTCAAGTTCGAAGGCGCGGGCAGCTTCGAGCACGACAACTACGCCGGGCGCAATCTGCACTTCGGCATTCGCGAGCACGGCATGGGCTCGGTCGCCAACGGGCTCGCGCTCTCGAACATGCGGCCGTTCGCGTCCACGTTCCTCATTTTCAGCGACTACATGAAGCCGCCGATCCGCCTGTCCGCGATCATGGAAGTGCCGGTGATCTACGTGTTCACGCACGATTCCATCGGCGTCGGCGAGGACGGCCCGACGCATCAGCCGATCGAGCAGCTCGCGTCGCTGCGCGGCGTGCCGGGCCTCTGCACGCTGCGCCCGGCCGATGCGAACGAAGTGAGCGAGGCGTGGCGCGTTGCGCTGTCGTTTCCGAAGGAGCCGTCGTGCATCGTCGTCACGCGCCAGCCGCTGCCGACGTTCGACCGCACGAAATTCGCGTCGGCCGAAGGCGTGCGGCGCGGCGCCTACGTGCTCGCGGACGCCGACGGCGGCAAGAAGCCGGAAGTCCTGCTGCTCGCGACGGGCAGCGAAGTGTCGCTGTGCGTCGAAGCGTGGGAGAAGCTCACGGGCGAAGGCATCGCGGCGCGCGTCGTGTCGATGCCGTCGTGGGACATCTTCGAGAAGCAAGATCAGGCGTACAAGGATTCGGTGCTGCCGCCGGACGTGCATGCGCGCGTCGCCGTCGAGCAGGCCGCGACGCTCGGCTGGGACCGCTACGTGGGGCGCTTCGGCGCGACCATCGTGATGCATACGTTCGGCGCGTCGGCGCCGTTGAAGGCGCTGAAGACGAAGTTCGGCTTCACGCTCGAAGGCGTCTACGAAGCGGCGAAAAAGCAGATCGAGCGCGTCAAATCCGTGGCCGGGGAGTGATCGACATGCAAATTGGCATCGTAGGTTTGGGACGCATGGGCGGCAACATCGGCCGCCGCCTCATGCGGGACGCACATGAGTGCGTCGTGTACGACCACAATCCGCAGGCCACCGACGCGCTCGCGAGCGAAGGCGCGACCGGCGCGAAGGATCTGGGCGATCTCGTGTCGAAACTCGCCGCGCCCCGCGTGATCTGGCTGATGCTGCCTGCCGGCAAGATCACCGAGGACACGCTTGCCGATCTGCACAAGATCCTGCAAGCCGACGACGTGGTGATCGACGGCGGCAACAGCTTCTACAAGGACGATATCCGCCGCGCGGCGCAGTTCAGGGAACAGGGCGTGCATTACGTGGATGTCGGCACGTCGGGCGGCATCTGGGGGCTGGAGCGCGGCTACTGCATGATGATCGGCGGCGACGAGGCCGTCGTGCGGCGGCTCGATCCGATCTTCGCGACGCTCGCGCCCGGACGCGGCGACATTCCCGCGACGCCCGGCCGTGAAGGACGCGATCCGCGCGTCGAGAACGGCTACATGTATTGCGGGCCGGTCGGGTCGGGGCACTTCGTGAAGATGGTGCACAACGGCATCGAATACGGGCTGATGCAGGCGTACGCGGAAGGCTTCCACATCCTGAAGCACAAGGAATCGCCCGATCTTCCGAAGAACGAACGCTATTCGCTCGACCTCGCGGATATCGCGGAAGTCTGGCGGCGCGGCAGCGTGGTGTCGTCGTGGCTCCTGGACCTGACGGCGGGCGCGCTCGCCAGCGACGGCGAGCTCGAACGCTTCTCGGTCGAAGTGGCCGACAGCGGCGAAGGGCGCTGGACGATCGAAGCGGCCATCGAGGAGGCCGTGCCCGCGCAGGTGCTGTCGGCGGCGCTGTACACGCGCTTCCGTTCGCGCGACGCCGAACTGTTCCCCGAGCGCATGCTTTCCGCGATGCGTTTCGGCTTCGGCGGCCACAAGGAGTTTCCGGTGAAGTGACGCGCTGCGCTTCATGACACGGCGATGGACCGCGACGGTCCATCGCCGTTTCTTATTTCATCATGCGTCGCCGGAACAGCCATGCGCAGGCGAAGAACGGCAGCACGGCATACGCGGTCAGCACGCCCGCATGCAGCGCGAAGCCATCGAGCGGACGGCCGAGCATCGCGGGGCGAATCAGTTCGACGGCGTGGACGAGCGGCAGCGCCTGCGTCACGTGCTGCGCGAGCGCGGGCAACTGCGCCACGGGAAAGAACACGCCGGAAAGCAGCAGCATCGGCGTGAGCGCGAGCGTCTGATAGAACATGAAGAAGTCGTAGCTCGGCGCGAGCGCGGTGACGATCATCGCGGTGCTCGCGAAGGCGAGCCCCGTCAGCACGATGACGGGCAGCGCGATGAGCATCGACGGAAAACGGGCGTAGCCGAGCGCGCCCGCGACCAGCATGATCGCGACGCCCGACAGCACGGACTTGCTCGCGGCCCAGACCACTTCGCCAAGCACGATATCGCCTAGCGTGAGCGGCGTGTGCATGATCGCCTCCCACGTGCGCTGCACGTGCATGCGCGAGAAGCCGGAGTACATCGCCTCGAAACTCGCGGACATCATCACGCTCGACGCAACGGTGCCGGCTGCGAGAAACGCGATATACGACACGCCCTCGACGTGCCCGACCATCAGCCCGAGACCGAGTCCGAGGCCGAACAGATAGATCATCGGGTCGGCGAGATTGCCGATCATCGAGGCGACAGCGAGTTTCTTCCAGACGAGGTAGTTGCGCCGCCAGACCGACATCCAGTGCGTCGCGTTGGCGGGCAGCGCGTTGGTGAACGGCGCGACCTCGCGCGGGCGCGCGCTGGCGTTCCGGGTTGCGACGCGCGGTTGATCGTAGGTTTCCATCGCGTTTCAATCCACCATTTCGCGCCCGGTCAGGCGCAGAAAGACGTCTTCCAGATTCGCCGGACGATGCAGATAACGCACGCCTTCGCGCCCCTTGACGCGCGCATGCACGGCTTGCGGATCGTCGACGTAGCAAAAGAGCGTCTCACCGCTCACTTCCATGCGCTCGACGAGCGGCGCCAATTCCGCGGCGAGCGCCTGCGGATCGGGGCCGTAAATCTCGATCACGTCTGAGCCGATCACCGACGCGATCAGGTCGCGCGGCCGTCCTTCCGTGATCTTTCGGCCTTCTTCGATGACGCAGACGCGGTCGCACAGGCGCTCGGCTTCTTCCATGAAATGCGTCGTGAGCAGCATGGTCTTGCCGCGCGCGAGCAGCGAGCGCAGCCGCTCCCAGATCAGATGGCGCGCTTGGGGATCGAGGCCGGTCGTGGGCTCGTCCATGATCAGGACGTCGGGATCGTTGACGAGGGCGCGCGCCAGCGTGAGGCGCCGCTTCATGCCGCCGGACAATTCGCCGACGCGCGCATCCGCCTTGTTTTCGAGCCGCGCGAATTCGAGCAGCGACGGCACGAGCGCGTCCATGCGCGCGCCCGCGATGCCGAAGTAGCGGCCGAAGACGACGAGGTTCTCGCGCACGCTGAAGTCGGGATCGAGGTTATCGAACTGCGGCACGACGCCGACGCGCTCGCGGGCGAAACGCGCACGCGACGGCACCGGTTCTCCGACGAGCCGGATCGTTCCGTGATCGGGCGATGTCATGCCGAGCAGCATCTTGAGCGTCGTCGTCTTGCCCGCGCCGTTCGGGCCGAGCAGGCCGAAGCATTCGCCTGGGCGCACGTCGAAGGACAGGCCGTCGACGACGTTTTTCGCGCCGTAGCGTTTTACGACTTCGCTGAATTCGATTGCGGGCGCGCCGTCCGATTCGGCCTCGCGCTCGAGCGATGTGCGCTGTGTCATGCGTTTCCTGCGGGGGAAATCCAGCGAGCTAGTGTAATCGAATGCACCAGTGCGGCGCTTGAGTCGAGCCGAAGCGGTGCTTCTCATTCGTGACGAGAATTGGCCGATGTCGGGGAATCCTTATACGGCGGGCGTTGCGGGCGTCTGGCACGGAGCCAGCTAGCGATTTGTCGGGCAAAGTGCGCGTCGGCGCGCCGCTGCAGGAAGTTAGCGTTTTCCATCGTTGCCACGTCCGTCGCGGCACAGGATCATGAAGTTAAGCCGCAGTCAATCTGCGCTGCGGCAGGGAGGCATGATGACAAGTTACAGAAAAATTCTGCTGTGCTACGACGGTTCCAGAGAAGGCCGCAAGGCGCTGCGCCAGGGCGCGAATCTGGCGCTCGATCTCAACGCCGAAACGCACGTGCTCGCCGTGGTGGACATGCGATCGAGCATCGCGCAGAGCGCCGGATTGCTCACCGACATGGCGTGCGGGCGCTTCGAAGATGCGGCGCGCGACATTCTGCAAGAAGGCGTCGACTGGCTTCGCGAGCGCGGCGTGCCCGCGCAGGGACATTTCGCGTTCGGCCATCCGATCGACGAGATTGCCGCGCTGGCCGACAGCCTCAAAGTCGATCTCGTCGTGGTCGGACACCGTTGCCGCAGCGGGCTCGCACGATGGTGGATGGGCGCGGGCAACACGCCGTTGCTCGATCGCGTGTCGTGCAGCATTCTCGTCGCCGTGTGTCAGGCGGGCGAATCGGCCGAAGCAGAAGACGCCGCCGCGTATGCCGCCAAGCCAGTGAAGGCCGAAGCGGGCGCCTGAGCGTCCGACTCGACGGTCCGTGAAGGCGCGTCAGCCGTTGAGATCGACGGCGACGAGCTTCCACGACACCAGGCCGCAGCGGTGGAAGATGGCGGAATAGCGGGCATCGCCGGCGCCGTGCTGGTAGGTCACGACGAACGTGTTGATGTCGCGATAGCCAGCCGTTGTCTGCGGCGGTTGCCGGGACACGTCCGGCGCGGGCGCGCTCGCGGGCATGGGCGCGGGCACGGGCACATGCGCATCGGCTTGCCGGGGCGCGGGCGGACGTTCACCGGGATTGCCGCGCGGCGGTATGCCGTTGAGGATTGCTGCGACCCCGTCCGGCGTCGCATACGAATCCACGAACGGGCCGACCAGCGCCGCACCGATCATCGCGCCGATCATCGCGAGCGGGTTGCCGCTCTTCTGCACATCGATGCGCCGGGTGAGCAGCGCGGCGATCTGATCCTTCAGGCTTGCGCGCAGCGCCGGGAAATCGACGTATTCGTTCACTGCTTGGGCGTCTCGCGCGTCGGCGGCGCGCTTGACGCGATCCAGTGCGATATACGGCGACGCGTACACGAAACCGAGCGCCGCGACGACGAGGACAACAGCGAGCGTACTGGCAATGAAGCGAGCGGTGCGGGACATGCGAAGGACAAGCCTCTATCGGAACTCGATGCAGAATTGACCATGCCGACGCCCGATAGATTCCGCGACCGCAACGCCAACTGAGCGCCGCAAGCTCAGGCGAGGGTTCCGCCCGCGAGGCCGGCGCGCTCTTCGTCGATGCAGCGGTCGATCATGCGCGACACTTCGCCAATGTTGCCAACCATGATGAGCCGCGACTCGCTTCGATAGACCCGCACCGGCGCGGGCCGTGCCGGCTCCACGTGGACCGTCTGCGTAAGCGACACCCGTGCGAAAGCGGGCTGACGCGACGGCAGCGCGGGCATGGAATCGAAGAGATCCGGCGCGGCTTCCGCCCGCGAAGACGCGGCGCTCCCGCAGGAGATCAACGCACGCAGATGGCGCAGACGGCCGAATTGACGAAAGGGCAGCAAACGGGCAAAACGTTCCATCATGACTCTCCAGACGATAGGACGCACCGCGGCATGCCGCGAGCGGCTGCCGTTCGTGCTAGATGTACTCGAAACGCGCCGCGTCTTGCGTGGCGTGGAATAGGCGTAAGCGACGATTCGTAGCCGCTGCCGCCCCTGACTAGAATTCGCCCGAGCGGATCAGGCCGACCGCAATGCCTTCGAGCGCGAATTCCCCGCTGCCCGAGCGCACGAAGATATTCTCGTAGTCCGGATTCTCCGCGATCAATTCGACGCCGTCCGGGCGTCGCTTCCAACGCTTGACCGTGACGTCGTCGCCGAGCCGCGCAACGACGATTTGCCCGTCTTTCGCTTCCGTGCGCTTCTGAACCGCAAGCAGGTCGCCGTCCAGAATGCCGGCGTCGCGCATGGATAGGCCGCGCACTTTCAGCAGGTAGTCGGGCTTGCTCGAGAACAGCGCCGGATCGCACGCGTAATGTTGAGAGATGTGCTCTTGCGCGAGGATTGGACTGCCCGCCGCCACGCGCCCGACGAGCGGCAACGAAAGCTGCATGATGCTCGCGTGGGGCAGTGTGAACTGGTGCGGAACGTCTTCAGAGCGGCCCGCGTCCCCGATCAGGCGGATGCCGCGCGAGGAACCCGCCGCCAGTTCGATCACACCCTTGCGCGCCAGCGCCCGCAGATGTTCTTCCGCCGAGTTGGCAGAGCTGAAGCCAAGCTCGGCGGCAATCTCCGCGCGTGTCGGTGGAAAGCCGGTGCGCTCGATTGCGCGCTGGAGCAGTTCGAAGACCTGCTGCTGACGCGCGGTAAGTTTTGAGGTTCTGGTCACTGGCTCGGGCCTCTCATGCACTGTATGGATCAACAGATGACTGTATTTTTATACAGTATTCCGCGCTTTTCAAGCATTACTTTAAGTTCTACTCGAAACGTCCCCGGTCAGAAGCGTTCCGGGTTGCGCGCGCGTCGCGACGACGCTTTAGCAGCTTTGAATATAAAAGACTGAAAAACGATTATTTCTATTCATATAGGAGCGTCGATAGACTGATTCCGTCAATTGGATAAGACGGAGAACGGGGAATGCAAAGCATCAAGGCGGGATTGGGGACCAGCTTACGAAGGGCCTTGACGGCGCTCGCGCTGACGGCTGCCGGCATCGGCGCACTCGCCGCGACGAGCGCGCCGACGCAAGCCCAGACATCGTTTCTGAATGTGTCGTACGACCCGACGCGCGAGTTGTATCAGGACTTCAACCAGGCGTTCGCCAAGAAGTGGAAAGCGCAGACGGGCGAAACCGTCACGTTCAAACAGTCGCACGGCGGCTCGGGCGGACAGGCGCGCGCGGTGCTCGACGGCTTGCAGGCCGACGTCGTGACACTCGCGCTCGCCTACGACATCGACGCGCTCGCGGGCAAGGGACTCGTCGCCGCCGACTGGCAAAAGCGTCTGCCCGACAACGCCTCGCCGTACACGTCGACGATCGTGTTTCTCGTGCGCAAGGGCAACCCGAAGCACATCAAGGACTGGGACGATCTCGCGAAGCCGGGCGTTTCGATCGTGACGCCGAACCCGAAAACCTCGGGCGGGGCGCGCTGGAACTATCTCGCCGCATGGGCCTACGCGCAGCACAAGCCGGGCGGCAACGAGCAGACCGCGAAGGACTTCGTCGCGAAGCTGTACAAGAACGCGGGCGTGCTCGACTCCGGCGCACGGGGAGCCACGACGAGCTTCGTGCAGCGCGGCCAGGGCGATGTGCTGATCGCGTGGGAGAACGAGGCGTTTCTCTCGCTGAAGGAGTTCGGACCCGAGAAGTTCGAGATCGTGGTGCCGTCGGCGAGCATCCTGGCCGAGCCGCCCGTCGCCGTGGTGGACAAGGTGGTCGACAAGCACGGCACGCGCAAGCTCGCCGACGCGTACCTGAAATATCTGTATAGCGACGAAGGCCAGCAGATCGCCGCGCGCAACTTCTATCGTCCGCGCTCGGACAAGGTGCCTGCCGACCTCACGAAGCAGTTCCCGAAGATCAAGCTCTATACCATCGACGACACCTTCGGCGGCTGGGCCAAGGCGCAGAAGAGGCATTTCGCCGATGGCGGTGTGTTCGATTCGATCTATCAGCCGCAATAAGCGCAAAACGTAAGCAAACCGAAGCGGCGCGCCATGACGCCGCCGGTCACACAAGCATTCGATGACACGCGCTCCCCGGCGCACTGGAACAGGACGAAAGCAAGGATGACGACTTTCACTCTGCGCAAGCCGAGCGCGCTACCGGGCTTCGGCCTGACGCTCGGCATCACGCTCGCGTATTTGAGCCTCGTGGTGCTCATTCCGCTTGCCGCCACGTTCGCGAAGACGGCGACGCTCGACTGGACGCAGTTCGTGCGCGCGGTGACAGCGCCGCGCGTGCTGGCGTCGTATCGGCTGACCTTCAGCGCGGCGCTCGGCGGGGCGCTCATCAACGCGGTATTCGGCTTTCTCGTCGCGTGGGTGCTCGTGCGCTATACGTTTCCGATGAAACGCATCGTCGATGCCATCGTCGATCTTCCGTTCGCGCTGCCGACGTCCGTCGCGGGCATCTCGCTCGCGGCCGTGTACGCGGGCAATGGCTGGATCGGGCAATATCTCGCGCCGCTCGGCATCAAGGTTGCGTTCACGCCGCTGGGCGTGCTGGTCGCGCTGACCTTCATCGGCTTGCCGTTCGTGGTCCGAACGGTGCAGCCGGTGCTGGAGGACTTTGAGCGCGAGCAGGAAGAAGCCGCCGCGTGCCTCGGCGCGACGCGCTGGCTGACGTTTCGCCGCGTCGTCTTGCCGTCGCTCTTTCCCGCGCTTCTGACTGGCTTCGCGCTCGCTTTTGCGCGTGCGCTCGGCGAATATGGCTCGGTGATTTTCATCGCGGGCAACGTGCCGATGAAATCGGAAATCACGTCGCTTCTCATCATCACGAAGCTCGAACAATACGACTATGCAGGCGCGACCGCGCTCGCTGTCGTCATGCTGTGCGTGTCCTTTCTGATGCTGCTGCTCATCAACACGCTGCAATGGTTCCTGCAACGGCGCACGAGCCGCACGGGCGCCATCCCCGCGCACGCTGCGCACGTCGCTTCCGCGCAAGGGAGCCACGCATGAGCACGCCCGACACCAAAGCCATCGCGATCAACACCGCCGCGCCGCGCGACGCGCGCACTCTCGATCCGGTGACGGAGTCCCGCGCGGTGCGCTGGCTGCTCACGGGCATCGCGCTCCTTTTCCTCGCGCTCTTTCTCGTGGTGCCGCTCGTCGCGGTGTTCGCGCAGGCGTTCGCCAAGGGCATCGACTATTACTTCGAGTCGCTGAAGGACCCGGACGCATGGTCCGCCATCAAGCTCACGCTGATGACGGCGGCGATTGCCGTGCCGCTCAATGTCGTGTTCGGGCTCGCGGCGTCGTGGGCCATCGCGAAGTTCGAGTTTCGCGGCAAGGCGCTGCTGACCACGCTCATCGACTTGCCGTTTTCCGTTTCACCCGTGATTTCCGGCCTGATCTACGTCTTGATGTTCGGCGCGCAGGGCTGGTTCGGTCCGTGGCTCGCGGCGCATGACGTCCAGATCATCTTCGCGGTGCCGGGCATCGTGCTCGCGACCATCTTCGTGACGTTTCCGTTCGTCGCGCGCGAGCTGATTCCGCTGATGCAGGCGCAAGGCAACGACGAGGAAGAAGCCGCGCACGTGCTCGGCGCCTCGGGCTGGCAGATCTTTCGTCGCGTGACATTGCCGAACGTGAAGTGGGGCCTGCTGTACGGCGTGATTCTCTGCAACGCGCGCGCGATGGGCGAATTCGGCGCGGTGTCGGTCGTATCGGGCCATATTCGCGGACAAACCGACACCATGCCGCTGCACGTCGAGATCCTCTACAACGAATACAACTTCTCGGCCGCCTTCGCGGTGGCCTCGCTGCTCGCGTTGCTCGCGCTCGTGACGCTCGGCTTGAAGCTCGTCGCGGAACGGCGCATGTCGCGAACGCTCGCCGATAGCGGCGCAAAGAACTAAGGGACACGAAAAATCATGAGCATCATCGTTCGCAATCTGCAAAAGCGTTTCGGCGATTTCACGGCGCTCGACAACGTCTCGCTCGACTTTCCCGCGGGCGAACTCGTCGCGCTGCTCGGGCCGTCGGGATGCGGCAAGACCACGTTGCTGCGCGTGATCGCGGGCCTCGAATATGCCGATGCCGGCCAGGTCGTGCTGAACGGCGAGGACGTGGCGCAAGTCGGCGCACGCGACCGGCAAGTTGGCTTCGTCTTCCAGCATTACGCGCTCTTCAGGCACATGACCGTGTTCGAGAATGTCGCGTTCGGGCTGCGCGTGAAGCCGCGCCGCGAGCGTCCCTCGGACGCGGTCATCCGCGAGAAAGTGCATGAATTGCTGAAGCTCGTGCAACTCGACTGGCTCGCGCAGCGATTTCCTTCGGAGCTGTCGGGCGGACAACGGCAACGCATTGCGCTCGCGCGCGCACTCGCCGTCGAACCGAAAGTGCTGCTGCTCGACGAGCCGTTCGGCGCGCTCGACGCGAAGGTGCGCAAGGAACTGCGTAGCTGGCTGCGCCGCCTGCACGACGACCTGCATATCTCGACGCTTTTCGTCACGCACGATCAGGAAGAGGCGCTCGAAGTGGCGGATCGCATTGTCGTGATGAATCATGGGCGCGTGGAACAGGTCGGCAGCCCGCAGGATGTGTACGATCATCCGCAGACATCGTTCGTGTACGAGTTCCTCGGCGCGGCGAACCGCCTTCAGGGACATGTCGATGCCGGCGGTTTCGTCGCCGATGGCGCGGCGCAAGCCATCGCCGCGCAGGCGCATTTCAGCGGTCGCGCGCTCGCTTATGTGCGGCCGCATGACCTCGCGCTGTACCGCGCCGACGATGCCGAGGGCTTGGCGCATCGCGACGGCATCGTGGTCGGCGTGCGGCGCGTGGTGACGCTCGGCGGTTCAGTGCGTGTGGAACTGCAAGGCGACGCGGGCGGCGTGCTCGAAGCCGAACTGGACCGCGAAGCCTGGCGCGCGCTGAAGCTCGATATCGGCGATGGCGTGCGCGCCGTGCCGCGCGCGCTGCGCGTCTTTCCGGCGCAATGAGACATTCATAAAACGGCAGCAAGACAAGAGAGGCGGACCATGAACTTCCAGCAACTGCGCTTCGTGCGCGAGGCCGTGCGTCAGAACATGAACCTGACGGAAGTGGCGAACGTGCTGTATACGTCGCAGTCGGGCGTGTCGAAGCAGATCAAGGATCTCGAAGACGAACTCGGCGTCGATATCTTCATTCGTCGCGGCAAGCGGCTGACGGGTCTCACGGAGCCGGGCAAGCAGGTGCATCAGCTGATCGAACGGATGCTGCTCGATGCCGAGAACCTGCGCCGCGTCGCGCGCCAGTTCGCGGATCAGGACAACGGGCATCTCGTCGTCGCCACGACGCACACGCAGGCTCGCTATGCGCTGCCGAAGGTAATCCGTCAGTTCACCGAAGTATTCCCGAAGGTGCATCTCGCGCTGCGGCAGGGCAGTCCGCAACAGATCGCACAGATGATCGTGAACGGCGAAGCCGATATCGGCATCTCGACGGAAGCACTCGACCGCTATCCCGACATCGTCACGTTTCCGTGCTATTCGTGGCATCACACGGTGGTCGTGCCGAAAGATCATCCGCTCGTCGGGCGTCACGACATCACGCTGGAGCAGATCGCCGAATATCCGATCGTCACTTACGATCAGGACTTCACGGGACGTTCGCACATCGACCAAGCCTTCACGAGCGCGGGCGCGATGCCCGATATCGTGCTCACCGCCATCGACGCGGACGTGATCAAGACGTATGTCGAATTGGGCATGGGCATCGGCATCGTCGCGGCGATGGCCTATGACGCGAAGCGCGACACCGAACTCGTCGCGCTCGATACGCAGCATCTTTTCGAGGCGAGCACCACGCGCGTCGGCTTGCGCAAAGGCGCGTTCCTGCGCGCTTACGCGTACCGGCTCATCGAAATGTTCGCGCCGCAACTCGAAGAAGCGCAGATCGCCGCGCAACTGCGCGAAGCAGCCTGAAGCACGCGTGCCGGCTGATTTACAATCGCCGGCATGAACACACAGACTCTTCCTCGCGTCGCCGTCCTTGCAACGGGCGGCACGATTGCCGGACAGGCCGGCGATGCTTCTTCCACGGCCGGTTATCAGGCAGGCGTCGTCGGCGTCGACAAGCTGCTGGAGGCCGTGCCTGCGCTCGCTTCCGTCGCGCGGATCCATGCTGAACAGATCGCGAGCATCGACAGCAAGGATATGAGCCTTGCGCTATGGACGACGCTCGCCACGCGCATCGATCAACTCGCCGCGCAGGACGATATCGACGGGATCGTCATCACGCATGGCACGGACACGCTGGAAGAAACGGCGTATCTGCTGCATCTCACGGTGAAGAGCGCGAAGCCGATCGTGCTGACGGCCGCCATGCGGCCATCGACCGCGCTTTCCGCCGACGGCCCGCTGAATCTGCTGAACGCGTTGACGGTCGCGGCTTCGGAACAAGCAGCGGGGCGGGGCGTTCTCGTCGCGTTCAATAACCAGATTCACAGCGCCCGCGATGTGACGAAGACGAGCACCTATGCCGTCGATGCGTTCCGCTCGCCCGAAACAGGCGTGCTCGGTTTCGTGCAGGACGGGCGCGTGGAATTCCAGCGCGCGGTGTTGAAGCCGCATACGACGGCAAGCGAATTCTCGGTGGCGCAACACTGGCCGGTGGTCGAGATCGTCGCAAGCTATGCAGGCGCTTCGCGCGTGGCAGTCGATGCGCTCGTCGCGGCGGGCGTGAAGGGGATCGTGGTCGCGGGGACGGGCAACGGCTCGATGCATGCGAGCATCACGGAAGCCGTCAGCGATGCGTTGAAGGCGGGCGTCGCGGTGGTGCGGGCATCGCGCGTCGGGTCGGGACATGTGATGCGCAACGGCGCGGCCTGCGACGATGCGCTCGGCACGGTGAGCGCGGGCACGCTGAATCCGTACAAGGCGCGCGTGTTGCTCGCGCTGGCGTTGTCTGCCGGCGTGAAAAACGCAACGGCGATGCAACGCCTGTTCGATACCTACTGAACGTCAAATCCGACGCGGACACCCGACGGCAAACCGTCTGACCGACCAAGGCTAACCCGGCGCGCCGCCGGATGCCGCTCTCGGACCCCACTTGCCGCCCTCAGCCCAGAGCGGCATTTGTCCCGCGTGCCCATACGCGGGACGCCCCACGGTTCAGGTGCGAGCTTACGCGGCAGCCTTGGCTTGCTGCGGTTCTTCCGCCACCTGGAAGTTCGACATGATCTCCAGCGCGCGCACGAGCGCCGAGTGATCCCACGCTTTACCGCCATTGGCCGCGCACACGCTGAACAACTGCTGCGCGCTCGCGGTGTGAGGCAGGGCGAGGCCCATCTTGCGCGCGCCGTCGAGCGCCAGATTCAGGTCCTTCTGATGCAGTTCGATCCGGAAGCCGGGGTTGAACGTGCGCTTGGTCATGCGTTCGCCGTGCAATTCGAGAATGCGCGATGCCGCGAAACCGCCCATCAGCGCCTTGCGCACACGCTCCGGGTCCGCGCCGGAACGCGCCGCGAATAACAACGCTTCGGCGACCGCTTCGATATTCAGCGCCACGATGATCTGATTCGCGACCTTGCACGTCTGGCCCGCGCCGTTATCGCCGATATGCGAAATGTTCTTGCCCATCAGTTCGAAGAGCGGCTTGGCGATGTTGAACGACTTCTCCGGACCGCCGACCATGATCGTGAGCGTCGCTTCGCGCGCGCCGACTTCGCCGCCGGACACGGGCGCATCGAGGTAATCGCAGCCGAGCGCGTTGATCTGCTTCGCGAAGTCCTGCGTGTCGAGCGGATTGATCGAACTCATGTCGATCACGAGCTTGCCCTGGCTCAAGCCGTTGGCCACGCCGTCATCGGCGAACAATACGTTGGCGACATCGGGCGTGTCCGGCACCATCGTGATGACGATCTCGCTTGCCTGCGCGACTGCCGTCGAGTCCGCGACGACTTTCGTGTGCGCACGGATATCGTCCGGCACCGGATACTTGCCGTTCACGACGAGCGCGTGACCGCCCTTGATGAGGTTGCGCGCCATATGCGCGCCCATGATGCCGAGGCCGATGAAACCGATCGTTGCCATACTGTGTGCTCCTCCTTTGTGTGCTGTGTTCACGCAGCGGCGCGCGCCTTGTCCGATACAATCGAGCGAAGCCAGCCGAGGCCCGCTTCGGTGCCCGCGAGCGGCTTGTACTCGCAACCGATCCAGCCGTCATAGCCGATCGAATCGAGCAGGTCGAACAGAAACGCGTAGTTGATTTCGCCGGTGCCGGGCTCGTTGCGGCCGGGGTTGTCGGCCAGTTGAATGTGCGCGATCGACGGCAGGTTCTTCTTGATGGTCGCGGCCAGCTCGCCTTCCATGCGCTGCATGTGATAGATGTCGTACTGCAGGAAGAGATTGTCGGAACCGACCGCGCGAATCACGTCGAGCCCTTCGTGCGAACGGTTCAGCGCAAAGCCGGGAATGTCGTACGAGTTGCACGGTTCGACGAGCAGCCGGATGCCTTCCTGCTTCAGTGCATCGGCGGCGAAGCGAAGATTCTCGATGATCGTTTCGCGCGCCTGTTGCGCCGAGACGCCCGCCGTCGGAATGCCGACGAGGCAGTTCAGTTGCGGCACATTCAGCGCCTTCGCATACTCGATCGCGCGCGGCACGCCGTCTCGAAACTCGGCGACGCGGTCCGGCAGACACGCGATTCCGCGCTCGCCCGCTTCCCAATTACCGGCGGGCAGGTTATGCAAGACGATTTGCAGGCCGTTGTCCTGCACGCGCGCTTTCAGATCGTTGATCGAAAACGGATACGGGAACAAAAATTCGACTGCCTCGAAGCCCGCATTCGCCGCCGCCGCGAAGCGGTCGAGGAACGGGACTTCGTTGAAAAGCATCGTCAGATTTGCGGCAAATTTTGGCATTGTTTTTTTCCTGATGGTCGGTCAGTGAGTCGTTAGCTGATGCTTCAGTCGAGCGGCGTGACGGCGGTCGGCGCGTCGGCACGGGTCTCGGCGAGTTCCTCGAATTCGTTGATGGCGTCGATCTCGGTGCCCATCGCGATGTTGGTCACGCGTTCGAGAATCATCTCGACGACGACCGGCACCTGATGCTCCGCCGCGAGCGCTTGGGCCTGCTTGAGCGCACCGGCGACGTCTTCGGGCTTGTGCACGCG
The DNA here is from genome assembly GCF_902506145.1 of Burkholderia sp. 8Y. Classification (GTDB taxonomy): domain Bacteria; phylum Pseudomonadota; class Gammaproteobacteria; order Burkholderiales; family Burkholderiaceae; genus Caballeronia. The sequence goes on from NZ_LR733520.1 coordinate 1,237,801, forward strand.
CAGCGCCTTGCAGCCGAGACCTTCTGCCACCGCGACGTGATCCACGCCGTAGCCTTCCAGTTCCGGCGCGTTGATGTTGTCGAACGCGAGCTGCACGCAGTAGTCCATGTCGAAGCCGCGCTGCGCCTGACGGATCAGGCCGAGATACGAGTTGTTCACGACCACGTGCACGTAGGGCAGCTTGAATTGCGCGCCGACCGCGAGCTCTTCGATCATGAACTGGAAGTCATAGTCGCCCGAGAGCGCGACGATCTTGCGCTGCGGGTCCGCCGCACGCACGCCGAGCGCGGCGGGAATCGTCCAGCCGAGCGGGCCGGCCTGACCGCAGTTGATCCAGTTGCGCGCCTTGAACACGTGCAGGAACTGCGCGCCGGCGATCTGCGACAGACCGATCGTCGTCACGAAGCAGGTATCGCGGTCGAACGCGAGGTTCATCTCTTCGTAGACGCGCTGCGGCTTCATCGGCACGTTGTCGAAGTGCGTCTTGCGCAGCATCGTGCGCTTGCGCTGCTGGCAGTCTGCGACCCACGCGCCGCGATCCTTAAGCCGGCCCGCGGCCTTCCATTCCTTCGCCACTTCGACGAACAGTTCGAGCGCCGCCTTCGCATCCGACACGATGCCGAGGTCCGGTCCGAAAACGCGCCCGATTTGCGTCGGCTCGATATCGACGTGCACGAACTTGCGGCCCTTCGTGTAGACCTCGACGCTGCCCGTGTGGCGGTTCGCCCAGCGATTGCCGATGCCGAGCACGAAGTCCGACGCGAGCATCGTCGCGTTGCCGTAGCGATGCGACGTCTGCAAGCCGACCATGCCGGCCATGAGCGGATGATCGTCGGGAATCGCGCCCCAGGACATGAGCGTCGGAATGACGGGCACGCCCAGCGTTTCCGCGAACTGCACGAGCAGGTCTTCCGCCGCCGCGTTCAGCACGCCGCCGCCGGAGACGATGAGCGGCTTCTCGGCGTCGTTGAGCATCGCCAGCGCCTTTTCGATCTGCGCGCGCGTCGCCTTCGGCTTGTACACCGGCAGCGGCTCGTACGTGTCGATGTCGAATTCGATCTCGGCGAGTTGCACGTCGATCGGCAAGTCGACCAGCACGGGACCGGGGCGGCCCGAGCGCATCAGATGGAACGCCTGCTGGAACACGCGCGGCACGAGCGCCGGTTCGCGCACGGTCACGGCCCACTTGGTGACGGGCTTGGCAATCGACTCGATGTCGACCGCCTGGAAGTCTTCCTTGTACAGCCGCGCGCGCGGCGCCTGCCCGGTGATGGCGAGAATCGGAATCGAATCCGCTTGGGCCGAGTAAAGGCCCGTGATCATGTCCGTGCCCGCCGGCCCCGATGTGCCGATGCATACCCCGATGTTGCCGGGCGCGGCGCGCGTATACCCTTCGGCCATATGCGATGCGCCTTCGACGTGGCGCGCGAGCACGTGGCTGATGCCGCCCGACTTCTTCATCGCCGAGTAGAACGGGTTGATGGCGGCGCCCGGCACGCCGAACGCGGTGTCGATACCTTCCTTTTCCAGCACGAGGACGGCTGCGTCGACGGCTCTCATCTTGGCCATGATTGTCTCCTTCCTTCAGTCTCTATTCGTTTATCGCTGTCTGCATCGAAGCAGGGTTCCATCGCACTTTAAGATTGTGAAAAAGGTTTGATAAGATCAGTCGGAGTCGTTTTTTCCCAAACAAAAAGTTTCGAATTCACGTAACGCGCGGCTTCGCGGATGGAGACGAAGATGGACCGCTTCAAGCAGATAGAGACGTTCGTGCGCGTGGCGGAAGCCGGCAGTCTCGCGGCGGCGGCGCTGGAGGAGGGCGTGTCGCCGGTCATCCTGGGGCGACGCATCGACGCGCTGGAGAAGCGCCTCGGCGTCAAGCTGATGTATCGCTCGACGCGGCGGCTCGTCGTCAGCGAAGAGGGCGCGGCATTTCTCGACCGCTGCAAGAATCTGCTCGCCGAGTGGGATCAGGCGGAAAACGAGCTCGCGGCGGGCCGGCGCGCGGTCGGCGGGCATCTGATCGTGTCGGCGCCGGCGGCATTCGGGCGCATGCACGTCGCGCCGCACGCGCCGGCGTTCGTCAAGGACAAGCCCGAATTGCAGATGTCGTTCAATCTGACCGACCGCGTCGTGGATCTGGTGCGCGAGGGCTACGATCTGTCGATTCGCATCGGCGGAACGGTCGATCCCAACTTCGTCGCTGTGAAACTGGCGAGCAACCGGCGCGTGGTCTGCGGCACGCCCGCGTATTTTCGCAAGCACGGCAAGCCGAGATCGCTCGACGATCTCCCGAATCACAACTGTCTCGCGTTCAACCTGCAGGGCGGGCAGAACCGCGGCTGGTACTTCCGGCGCAACGGCAAGCTCGCGACTGTGCGCGTGAGCGGCAATCTCGACTGCAACGACGGCGAACTGCTGCACCGCTGGGTGTCCGAAGGGCTCGGGCTCGGCTGGCGCTCGACGTGGGAGATTCAGCGGCAACTGGCGGCGGGCGAACTCGAAACCGTGCTGGACGAATACGAACTGCCCGACTACGACATCCTCGCCGTCTACCCGCAGCAACGCTACGTGCCGGCGCGCGTGCGCTACTTCATTGATTATCTGAAGGAAATCTACGCGCAGCCGGGTTATTGGAGCCGTCCGGTCGAACCGCCCGGCGAAACGCATCGGGAAACAGCCGCACGCGCGCTAAATGATTGAAAAAACGGCGAAAGTCAGTCGGAAAACTCCGGTTTGGCTTGCTGTCTGACGGCCAAGCGGTATATACTCGCTGGCTTCTCACTTGCCGCACCGGTCCGACGCCCGGGCGGCTTATATCCAAAAGTCACACAAGGAGTGAACATGCGTCATTACGAAATCGTCTTTATCGTGCATCCCGATCAAAGCGAGCAAGTGCCCGCGATGATCGAGCGTTACAAGAGCACGATCACGTCGCACGGTGGCCAGATCCACCGTATCGAAGACTGGGGCCGCCGCCAACTGGCCTACATGATCGAGAAACTCGCGAAGGCTCACTACGTCTGCATGAACATCGAATGCGACCAGGCGACGCTCGAAGAACTGGAACACGCGTTCAAGTTCAACGACGCCGTTCTGCGCCACCTCATCGTCAAGATGAAGAAGGCCGAAACCGGCCCGTCGCCGATGATGAAGGAAGTGCAGCGCGAAGAAGCCAAGAAGGCGGCCAGCCAGCCGTCCGAAGCGCAGGCTTAAGGACAGTTCAACACTGTCAAGCCACCAGGGAACCGAAACTTACTCGTGAACCGGCTGCAACTGACAGCGAGCGTCGTGGAACGCGAACCGGTGCGATACACGCCCGCCGGCATTCCGATCGCAAGCTGCACGTTGCAACACGCGGCAGAAGTCGTCGAAGCGGGCATCGCCCGGAAGATCGAGCTGACACTGCCCGCCGTCGCCGCCGGAGAAGCGAGCGGCAGGCTGGAAAGCTGTCCGATGGGCGTCGAAACGCGCTTCACCGGCTTTCTGGCGAAAAAAGGCCGTAATTCCCGAACCCTGGTGTTTCACATCACAGAATTGCAGGACATTGGAAAGGACTGAACATGCCCCGCCCGACTGGTAAGAAATTCGACAAGCGTCGTCAGCAACAAAACCCGCTCTTCAAGCGCAAGAAGTTCTGCCGTTTCACGGCAGCCGGCGTCGAGTACATCGACTACAAGGACACGGAAACGCTGAAGGACTTCATCGGCGAAAACGGCAAGATCACGCCGGCTCGTCTGACTGGCACGAAGGCGCACTATCAGCGCCAGCTCGACACGGCAATCAAGCGTGCGCGTTTCCTCGCGCTCCTGCCGTACACCGACCTGCACAAGGCCTAATCAGACGACGCATAGGGAATAGCCAAAAATGCAAATCATTCTTTTGGAAAAAGTCGTCAATCTGGGCAACCTGGGCGACATCGTCCGCGTCAAGGACGGCTACGCACGTAACTTCCTGATCCCCGGCAAGAAGGCTCGCCGCGCGACCAAGGACGCCATCGCCGAATTCGAAGTTCGCCGCGCCGAACTCGAAAAGAACGCCGCTGAAAAGCTGGCGGCAGCGCAGGCACAAGGCGACAAGCTGAACGGCTTCACGGTTCAGATCTCGCAGAAGGCTGGCGTGGACGGCCGTCTGTTCGGCTCGGTCACGAACGCGGACATCGCTGAAGCCCTGAAGTCGCAAGGCTTCGCGGAAGTGGAAAAGGCGCAAGTGCGTCTGCCGCAAGGCCCGCTGAAGACGGTCGGCGACCATCCGGTTCAAGTGGCGCTGCACACGGACGTCCTCGTCGACGTCACCGTGTCGGTGCTCGGCGAACACGCCTAAGTTTCACGCGGAGTTCAGGCTCCGCGAGCAGTAAGAAAGGGCAGGAACCTTCGCGGGTTCCTGCCTTTTTTGTTTGTCCGATCAATACACCGCCTACCCGATTTCGTCGATAATTCCACCCCATGAACGCACCGTCCAAAGATCCGCAACTCGACGCGCTGAAGGTCCCGCCGCATTCGATCGAAGCCGAGCAATCGGTGATCGGCGGCTTGCTGCTGGACAACGCGGCATGGGACCGCATCGCCGATGTCATGTCGCAGAGCGACTTCTATCGCTACGACCATCGCATCATTTACGAGCACATCGGCAAGCTGATCGCGTCGACGCGGCCCGCCGACGTGATCACGGTCTACGAAGCCCTCACGATGGCCGGCAAGGCCGAGGAAGTCGGCGGTCTCGCGTACCTGAACGCGCTCGCGCAGAACACGCCGAGCGCGGCGAACATCCGCCGCTACGCCGAAATCGTGCGCGACCGCGCGGTGCTGCGCCGTCTCGTATCGGTGGCCGACGAGATTTCCGCCGACGCATTCAATCCGCAAGGCAAGGAAGTCCGGCAGATTCTGGACGAAGCGGAAGCGCGCGTGTTCTCCATCGCCGAAGACGGTGCGCGCGGCACGCAAGGCTTTCTCGAAATCGGTCCGCTGCTGACGCAGGTGGTCGAGCGCATCGACACGCTTTATCACACGGCCAATCCGAGCGATGTCACCGGCACGCCGACCGGCTTCGTCGACCTCGACCGCATGACGTCGGGCATGCACGGCGGCGAGCTGATCATCGTGGCGGGGCGTCCGTCGATGGGTAAGACGGCGTTTTCGATGAACATCGGCGAATACGTGGCCGTGGAGTACGGGCTGCCTGTCGCGGTCTTTTCGATGGAAATGCCCGGCACGCAACTGACCATGCGTATGCTCGGTTCGGTCGGACGGCTGGATCAGCACCGGATGCGCACGGGCCGCCTGACCGACGAAGACTGGCCGAAGCTCACGCACGCGGTGCAGAAAATGAGCGAGGCGCAGCTTTTCATCGACGAAACCGGTGGTCTCAATCCGATGGAACTGCGCTCGCGGGCGCGGCGCCTGTCGCGCCAGTGCGGCAAGCTCGGGCTGATCATCGTCGACTATTTGCAGCTGATGTCCGGCTCCGGCGGCGGCGAAAACCGCGCGACCGAAATTTCCGAAATCTCGCGCTCGCTGAAGGGGCTCGCGAAGGAGCTGGACGTGCCGGTGATCGCGCTCTCGCAGCTCAATCGCGGTTTGGAGCAGCGTCCGAACAAGCGCCCAATCATGTCCGACCTGCGCGAATCCGGTGCAATCGAGCAGGACGCGGACGTGATCCTCTTCATCTACCGCGATGAAGTCTACAACCCGGACAGCCCGGACAAGGGCACGGCGGAAATCATCATCGGCAAGCAGCGTAACGGTCCTATCGGGCCGGTTCGCCTGACATTCCACGGCCAATACACGAAGTTCGACAACTTCGCCGGCGTCCAGAGTTTCTACGGCGGCGAATAGCCCTTTTTAGCGCAGCCCTGTCAAGCCTGCTGGTGTCAGCGAGCGCGCGGCGTCCGAGCGCGGTGCGCCGGCTGCTGCGCACAGGTACAATATGTCGGTTTGATGTCAGCCTCATTGACCCATCTATCGGGACTTTCATGTTCGGTCGTTTCATGCCCACCGAGGGCAAATTCTTCGAGATTTTCAACGCGCACGCGAAATGCATGGTCGATGCCAGCCGCGAGCTCGAACTGCTGATCGATAACCTCGACGAAGCCGAGGTCCACAAGCAGAACGTCCAGACGAACGAAAAGCGTGCTGACAAGCTCACGCACGAAACCATCGATCTGTTGCACAAGACGTTCATCACGCCGCTCGATCGCGACGAAATCCACAAGCTCATCACCACGATGGACGACATCCTCGATCTCATGGAGGACGTCGCCACCGCCATTTCGCTTTACGATGTACGCGCGGTGACATCAGAGGCGAGCCAGCTCGCGCATATCTGCACGGCCACCTGTCTGCGCGTGCAGCAGGCCGTGGGTCTGCTCGAAGACATGAAGCGCGCGAGCGAAATCCTGAAAATCTGCGAAGAAATCGACCGCCTGGAGTCGGACGCGGACCGCGTGCTGCGCTCGGCGATGTCGAAGCTCTTTCGCGAGGAAGACGACGTGAAGACGCTCATCAAGCTCAAGGCGATCTACGAGCTTCTGGAGACGATCACCGACAAGTGCGAGGACGTCGCCAACATCATCGAAGGCATCGTGCTGGAAAACGCCTGATCATGCCGCCCGAGCCCGCTCGCGCAGGGCAGCTCGCGCGGCGGGCGATGACGACACAGACCGGTTTGCCGTGCAGCGCCGGTCAAAACAACACCAACTGATGCATTCGATTCAACTCGCTATCTGGGCAGTCGCCACGCTCGTCATAGTCGCACTCGTGTTCGACTTCATGAACGGCTTCCACGACGCCGCCAACTCCATCGCGACGGTCGTTTCGACCGGCGTGCTCAAGCCGCAGCAAGCCGTCGCGTTCGCGGCCGCGTTCAACGTCATTGCGTATTTCATCTTCCACCTGAAGGTCGCCGCGACCGTCGGCAAGGGAACGATCGACCCGGATATCGTCGATCACTACGTCATCTTCGGGGCGCTCGTCGGCGCGATCGGCTGGAACATCGTCACGTGGGTGTACGGCATTCCGTCGAGTTCGTCGCATGCGCTGATCGGCGGGCTGGTGGGCGCGGCGCTCGCCAAGTCCGGCTGGGGCTCGCTCAACTGGGACGGACTACTGAAGACCGTCGCGTTCATCTTTATCTCGCCGCTGCTCGGCTTCGTCCTCGGCTCGTTCTTCATGCTGCTCGTGTCGTGGCTGTATTTCCGCACGCCGCCATCGAAGGTGGACCGGCGTTTTCGGCGGCTGCAACTCGTTTCGGCGGGGCTGTATTCGCTCGGACACGGCGGCAACGACGCGCAAAAGACCATCGGCATCATCTGGATGCTGCTGATCGCGACGGGCTACGCCTCCGTCGGCTCGGACGCGCCGCCCATCTGGGTCATCGGGCTGTGTTATCTGTCGATGGGCCTCGGCACGCTGTTCGGCGGATGGCGCATCGTACGCACGATGGGCCAGAAGATCACGAAGCTCAAGCCGGTAGGCGGCTTCTGCGCGGAGACGGGCGGGGCGATCACGCTTTTCGTCGCGTCGTTCCTGGGCATCCCGGTTTCGACGACGCACACGATCACCGGCGCGATCGTGGGCGTTGGCGCGACGCAGAAGTTCAGCGCGGTGCGCTGGGGCGTCGCGGGCAACATCGTGTGGGCGTGGATTCTGACGATTCCGGCTTCGTCGGCGCTCGCCGCCGCAGGCTGGTGGCTCGGACACCGCTTCCTGTAAGCAGTGCGTTTGGCCTGCGGCCCGCGTGAGAACGCGGGCCGCGGCGCATCAGATAATCGGCGACGACACCCCGTCCATCGGGACGATCGCGCCCGACACATAACTCGCGCGGCGGCTCGCCAGAAAGAGGGCGACGTCGGCGATTTCCTCCGGTTTTGCGTAGCGCCCGAGCGGCACTTTGGCCTGACTCTCGGCAAGCACCTGATCGCGCGTGACGCCTTGCCGCTGTGCCTCCAGTTGCAGGGCTTCCTCGACGCGCTCGGTGAGCGTCGCGCCCGGATTGATCGCGTTGATGCGAATGCCGAGCTTCGCGTAGTGATGCGCGAGGCCGACGGTGTTGAGCATCAGCGCCGCGTTGGCCGCGCCGCCCGCGATATGGATGTCCGTCGCAATCTTGCCGCCCATGCCCACGATGTTCACGATCGCGCCCGGCTCCGCGCCGGGATCGTTGCGCAGGCGTTCGGCCATGCGCTTGAGCACGACCTGTTGCGGATAGACGTACGAGAAGTACTTCGCGTCCATCGCGGCTTTGTAGGCGGCGGCGTCGAGCGTATCGGGATCGTAGCGGCGAGCGGCGCCTGCGCTGTTGATCAGGATATCGATGGGGCCGAGCGCCGCGCTCGCTTCTTCGACGACGTCTTCCGCGCTGTGCGCCTCGTGCAGGTCCGCGCGGGCGAGGTGAACGTGATGACCGTCGGCGGCGAGCTGTTCGCGGGCACGGGCGAGATTCGCGGCATCGCGCGAGACGATCGCGACTTTCGCGCCTTCGCTCGCGAACGCCTTCGCGCATGCAAAGCCGATTCCCTTGCTGCCGCCCGTGATCAGCACAATCTTGCCGGCCAGTCCCAAATCCATGATCTTGCGCTCCTATCGGTTCTTTGATGCCGCTGTCGAGATGTATCGGACACGATAGCAGAGCGGGGACGCGGGGTGTGGTTCGGAGCGTTCACGCGCTTGGTGGCGCGTCAGTTGATGCCCGCAGCGAACCGGGCGATGGGGTCGTCGTTCGGTGCGGCGCGAGGCGCGGCGAGCGAGCCCGTGGACGCCCGCATTACGCGGACTGGTGCTTCGGCGGTCTCGGGCGACATGGCGGCGTGCGCAGCCTGCGCTTGTTGTCGCGCGGCGTGCGCCAGCGGCGGGGGAGGCTCGTAGGCATCGGCGGCGGCCTGAATCGGATCGGGAGCTTCGCTCGTGGAGGCGGCTGTTCTCGCGCCGGCTCGCTGGGACTGACGCTCTGCGGCGCTGATCGATGCGGGCGGTGGTTCGAAGGCGTCTGCGCCGGCGGTTGCGGTTGGCGTCTGGCGCGCGTAAGCCGAAGCCGACGATTGGCGCTGCGCCGCGCTAATCGATGCGGGCGGCGGTGCGAAGGCGTCTGCGTTGGCGGCTGCCGTTGGCGTTTGGCGGGCGTAAGCCGAAGCCGAAGCGGACGATTGGCGATGCGCGGCGCTGATCGATGCGGGCGGTGGTTCGAAGGCGTCTCCACGGGCCGCAGCGGCGGGCACTCGGCCCGCGTAAGCCGACGCCGACGATTGCCGCTGCGCGGTGCTAACCGAAGCCGGCGGCGGCTCGAACGCGTCCGCGTTGGCTGCCGTTGCAGTCGATTCGCCCGAGTAAGTCCCAGCCGACGATTGGCGCTGCGCGGCGCTCAATGATGCGGGCGGCGGTTCGAACGCGTCCCCACGGGCCGCAGCGGCGGGCACTCGGCCCGCGTAAGCCGAAGCCGACGATTGCCGCCGCGCGGCGCTAACCGATGCCGGCGGCGGCTCGAAGGCGTCGGCGCTGGCTGCCGTCGCGGTAGATCGGCGCGTGTAAGCCGAAACCGCAGCCGGCAATTGCCGCTGCGCGGCGCTAATCGACGCGGCCGGCGGCTCAAACGCGTCTGCGCTAGCCACACGACCAGGCGCTTGCCGCGCGTAAGCCGAAACCGCACCCGACGATTCCCGCTGCACCGCGCCCACCGCCGTGGACGACCGCTCCCCCGCCTCACCCCAATCCCCGCTCGTCCCAGGCGACGCCAAGTAAGTCGGCGCATCGAACGGCGTCGGCGCGGCCTTCGGCGGCGCGACGCGGCGGATGCCATCGAACCGCTTCGCCCAATACGGATTCGTCAGGTAGTCGAGTCGCACCGTGCCGCCCGTCGACGGCGCGTTCACGAAACGCAGCTTCCCCACATAAATGCCAACATGCGAATGCGGCCGCCCGGTCGTGTTGAAGAAAATCAGATCGCCGGGCGCGACTTCGTCCGGCTCGACGGACTCGCCGCGTCCGCTCATCTCGGCGGTCGTGCGCGGCAGATTCACGGACGCCGCGCGATCCACGACATAGCGCACGAGCCCGCTGCAATCAAAGCCCGCCTCAGGCGTGTTGCCGCCCCAGCGGTAGGGCACGCCGACGAGCGACATCGCCTGAATGGAGATTTCTTCGCGTCCGACACTGTGGTCGACAAAATTTGGAAAGCCCGGCGGCGGCTTATAGGCGCGCGGCGTCGTGCTGGCCGAGACCGCAGGTTTGCGCGCCGCCTGCTGCGGCGCGCTTCCACACGCGGCAAGCAGGACGGACACGACAAGCGGTAGCCAGATTCGACGCATGAGAAGACCGGCGAACGCGCTCGCCGAAGAGCAGACAGTCCGCCGATACTAGCCCGCCGCACGGCCGTGCGGCAAGACATCGTGAGGTTCCACTTTAAGATTGTGCGATAAGTGTTGCAGCTGCGGAACGCGCGGACAACAAAAAACCCGGCGGATCGCTCCGCCGGGCCGTCCTATCAAAACGTGGATGTTGTTACAAGATGTCGGAAGCGTAGTCCGCCAGCCGCGAACGCTCGCCGCGCGCAAGCGTCACGTGGCCGCTATGCGACCAGCCCTTGAAGCGATCGACCACGTACGTCAGCCCGGAACTGCCTTCGGTCAGATAAGGCGTGTCGATCTGCGCGATATTGCCGAGGCACACGATCTTCGTGCCCGGACCGGCGCGCGTGACGAGCGTCTTCATCTGCTTGGGCGTCAGGTTCTGCGCTTCGTCGATGATCACGTACTTGTCGACGAAGGTCCGCCCGCGCATGAAGTTCATGCTCTTCACTTTGAGGCGCGAGCGAATCAGTTCCTGCGTGGCCGCGCGGCCCCATTCGCCGGCCGCATCGTCGGTCTTCTGCAGGACCTCAAGGTTGTCGTCGAACGCGCCCATCCACGGCTGCATCTTCTCTTCCTCGGTGCCCGGCAGAAAGCCGATGTCCTCGCCCACAGGCACCGTCGCGCGCGTCACGATGATCTCGTTGTACCGCTTGTCGTCGAGCACTTGCGCGAGGCCGGCGGCGAGCGCCATCAGCGTCTTGCCGGTGCCCGCCTGACCGAGCAGCGTGACGAAATCGACTTCCGGATTCATCAGCAGATTCAGCGCGAAATTCTGCTCGCGATTACGCGCCGTGATGCCCCACACGTTGTTCTTGTGATGCCCGTAGTCGCGCAGCGTTTGCAGCAGCGCAGTCTTGCCGTTCAGTTCGCGCACGACCGCATGGAACGACGGCTCGCCGTTTTGCGGCTCCAGATAGACGAACTCGTTGACGAGCATGGACGAGCAGAGCGGTCCGGTCACGCGGTAATACGTGGTGCCGGTTTTCGTGTCCTGCCAGCTTTCCATGCCCTTCGCGTGCTTCGTCCAGAAGTCCTGAGGCAGCGCGCGCACGCCCGAATAGAGCAGGTCCTTGTCTTCCAGCACCTGATCGTTGAAGTAGTCCTCGGCGGGCAGCCCCAGCGCGTGCGCCTTGATACGCATGTTGATGTCTTTCGACACCAGCACGACCTGGCGATCCGGCCGCTCCTTCTGAAGCGCGCGCACGACGCCGAGAATCTGGTTGTCCGCCTTGCCGACGGGCAGCCCTTCGACCGGCTCGATATCGGTCAGCGTCGTCTGGAAGTACAGGCGGCCGAGCGCGTCGCGGTTGCCCTGCGCGGCGAGCGGAATGCCCTCCGACATCTGGCCCGCGTGCGCAACGAGCGCGTCCAGCGTGCGGCTCACCTGACGCGCATTGCGCGCGACTTCCGACATGCCTTTCTTGTGATTGTCGAGTTCTTCCAACGTCATCATCGGCAGATAGACGTCGTGTTCCTCGAAGCGGAAGAGCGAGCTCGGATCGTGCATCAGCACATTGGTGTCGAGCACGAAAAGCTTGCGCAATTCGTCCTCCACCGCGCCGCGCTGACGGCGTTTGTTTTGCGTGCGCGCGTCGTTGGCGGGCGCGGCGCTCGGGGCCGGCGTGGCGGCGGGGGCGTCGCTGCGCGCTTCGCGTTTGGCGGGGCGGGCTTCTTCGCGCGTTTCTTCGTCGTTCTGACGCGCAGCCGGCACCGGTTGCAGCAGTGCGGCGGTCTGCTTCGTGCGCCTGCCGCGCGCAGCGGGCGCGGCAGGGGCGGGCGTCTCGGCCGATGCGTCCTGCGGCGCCTGCGCCAGCACGTCGCTCGCGATGGAGCGCAGCATGTTCGCGGCGTTCGCGGAATTTGCGGCGGCAGGACGCTCGGCTGCGACGGTCTCGACGGAGCCGATCGCGTCGTCGTCGCTCGCCGCAGCCTGTTTCTTCGGCTGCTTCGAAGGCCGGGCTTTGGCCTTGTACTCTTCGGCCGGAAGGAGATGGCCGAGCTTGGCCGGGGCGGTAGGCAAAGGCATGGTGTTCCCTCGAAAGGAATCGGGTCGTGTATCGTGCGCCGCCTGTCGCATCCTGCTCGTCCGCCCGTAAGCTACGTGTGCCGCAGTTTGCGCCCGGTGGCGCGCTTCGTTGTCGAAAACGCCGGTTCGCCTAGGTTTCGATCTGCTCCTTGAGGTTGCGTCCGTCGCGTCGCGCGCGCCGCACAAGCGGCGAAAACGCGCGACACCAATAAAAAAGCCGCCGTTCCGGCTACCGGAACCAGCGGCTGACTTCTCTTTCAGAGCGCCTGCGCCGTGCCCGTTCCACGTAGCCCGGGTCCATGCCGACCGCGCCGAAAGGCGCACGGCGGCTCGCGCAAAGGCTTGAGGAATGGGGTGGACAGGCGCTCATTGCGAACCAATATAGCGTGCCTCAAATGGCTTGTACAGCCTCGACGATAGCCTCTACGTGCCCTGGCACCTTGATGCCGCGAAACTCGCGCCGCAGCACGCCGTCGGCGTCGAGCAGAAAGGTCGATCGCTCGATGCCGCGCACTTCCTTGCCGTACATCTTCTTCATCTTGATGACATCGAAAAGCGCGCAGATGGCTTCGTCGGAATCGGAGACGAGCGTATAGGGCAGTTCCAGCTTCGCCTTGAAGTTGTCGTGCGACTTCACGCTGTCACGCGAGATGCCGACGATTTCCGCGCCCGCGGCCTTGAACTGCTCGTAGTGGTCGCGAAATTGCAGGCTCTCCGTGGTGCAGCCCGGCGTGTTGTCCTTCGGATAGAAGAAGAGCACGACTTTCGTGCCGCGCAGGCTCGAAAGCGTGAACTCGCCGCCGGTGGCGGGCGCGGTGAAGTCGGGAACGGGCTGGTCGACTGCGACTGGCACGAAGGTTTCTCCTGTTGTTGGCTCGTGTGTTTCTTCTGGATTGGCGGCGCGTGCGGTCTTCGAGAGGCGCGTCAGCCCGGCTGCACGATCAGCTCGCCCGCGCGGCCCGGGATCTCGCCCCACGTCACGGGATAAGACGGCAAGCTCGCGCGGTCCAGGGTCGCATGATAGTCGCCCATCGTGGCGAAGCCGTGTCCCTGCGCGCGCCAGCCCGCAAGCAACTGCTCGAACACCGGCGCGAGTTTTTGCCCTTCGAGTTCGGCGTGCAGCGTGAACACCTGATCGTGCGGATTGTTCGCCGTATGACGCAAGACATGCGCGGCGACGTTGCGCTCGTCGACGCCGTCGACGCCGAGCACTTCGTCGAGCGTCGGCAGCGTGGTCGGCATCTGAATGTGAGCGAGCGCGCGGCCGTCGAGCACGGGAATGTACGGCGTGTGTCCGCGTCCATCGGAGGCATACCGCATGCCCCACGCGTCGATCTGCTCGAACGCATGACCGTTCATCTGCCAGCCGGCCGCGCCGTGCGTGACGGGCGGCGCCCCGAAAATCTCGACGAAGCGCGCGTGACTCTGCTGCATCTGGCCGACGGTCCACGCGCGGTCGCGCGAGCGCACGTTGTCCTGCCAGTACACGTGGTCCCACGTATGGATGCCGCACTCGAAGCCGGCTTCGTGGATCGCGCGCATCTCCGATACCGCGCGCCGGCCGATGTCCGGCCCCGGCAGCAGCACGCCGTACATCAGCGTCTTGATGCCGTAGTGCTCCACCACCGACGTGCGCGACACTTTCTGCAGGAAGCCGGGCCGGAAGACGCGCCGCAGCGCCCAGCCCGTGTGATCGGGTCCGAGGCTGAAGAGGAACGTCGCGCGGGCGTTGTACTTGTCGAGCAGACGCCCGAGGTTCGGCACGCCTTCGCGCGTGCCGCGCAGCGTATCGACGTCGATCTTGAGGACGATGCGGGCCACGCGCTGTCTTACGCCTGTTCGACCAGCTTGCGGGCTTCGCCCACATGTGCGCGATACGCCTCGAAAATCTTGCGCAGCGCGTCGTCCATGGTGGCTTGCGGCGCCCAGCCAAGCTCCTGCATGGTGTTGTCGATCTTCGGCACGCGGTTCTGCACGTCCTGATAGCCCGCGCCGTAATACGCGCCTGACGAGGTTTCGACGAGCTGCACCTGCTTCGCCGTGTCCGCATACTCGGCGAACTCGCCCGCGAGCGCGAGCATCTTGTGCGCCAGTTCGCGTACCGAGAAGTTGTTCTTCGGATTGCCGATGTTGTAGATCTTGCCCGTCGCCACGCCGCTCTTGTTTTCGATGATCTTCATCAGCGCGCCGATGCCGTCGTCGATATCCGTGAACGCGCGCTTCTGCGCGCCGCCATCCACGAGACTGATGTTTTCGCCGCGCACGATATGGCCGAGGAACTGCGTCACCACGCGCGACGACCCTTCCTTCGGCGTGTAGATGGAGTCGAGGCCCGGGCCGATCCAGTTGAACGGGCGGAAGAGGGTGAAGTTCAGCCCCTCCATGCCGTAGCCCCAGATCACGCGGTCCATCAGCTGCTTCGAGCACGCGTAGATCCAGCGCGGCTTGTTGATGGGACCGTACGAGAGCACGGATTCTTCCGGATCGAACTGCTCGTCGGTGCACATGCCGTAGACCTCGGAGGTCGACGGAAACACCAGATGCTTGCCGTACTTCACGGCCGAACGCACGATCGGCAGGTTCGCCTCGAAGTCCAGTTCGAACACGCGCAGCGGCTGCTTCACGTAGGTCGCGGGCGTGGCGATGGCGACGAGCGGCAGGATCACGTCGCACTTCTTCACGTGATACTCGACCCACTCCTTGTTGATCGTGATGTCGCCTTCGAAGAAATGCATCCGCTCGTGATTCGCGAGGTCGCCCAGGCGATCGGTTTGCATGTCCATCCCGAAGACTTCCCAGTCGGTGGTTTCGAGGATGCGCTTGGACAGGTGATGGCCGATAAAGCCGTTGACGCCCAGGATGAGAACTTTTTTCATGAATGACGAGAGGATTGAATGAGTCGGCCGAATTCGGCGGTGTCAACGGTGCGTTCTTCGCCCACGGGTTGGGACGCGCTGTCGAGCAGCCGATGCCGCAGCTCGTACACGGCGATCACGCGGCCATCGCCGCAGACGCCAAACAGCGCATTATCCGTCACCGTCAGCCCCGGCGGCAAACTGGCCATTGCCGCGAGCCGCGCGTGCGGCAGACCGGGCGCGCCGGTTTGCGGGACGAGCCGCGCGCGCGCCACGATGAAGCGATGCTCGCCTATATCGGTGAAGGCGCCGGGATAAGGCGGCGCGACCGCGCGGATCAGGTTGTAGACCCGCTGCCCCGGCTGCGTCCAGTCGATGCGGCCGTCTTCCGGCTTGCGTCCGCCGTAATAGCTGCCGGCCGCGAGGTCGTTCGGCAGACGCGGCGCGTCGCCCGCGAGCAGGGCGGGCAGCACGCGCCAGAGCGTCTGCTCGGCGGCGACGACGGTTTTGTCGAAGACCTGCGCGGCTGTATCGTCGGGCAGGATCGGCACGGGCGTTTGAGCCACGATCGCGCCGGCGTCGGGCTTTTCCGCCATTTCGTGCAGCGTCGCGCCGGTTTCGGTCTCGCCGTTGAGCACTGCCCAGTTCGTCGGCACACGGCCGCGGTACTTCGGCAGCAGCGAGCCGTGCATGTTGTACGCGCCGCGCTTCGCGAGCGCGAGGAGCGCGACGGGCAGCATGTGCCGGTAATAGAACGAGAAGATGAAATCGGGCGCGGCTTTCGCCACGGCTTCCTGCACGTCGGACGCTTTCGGATCGGCGGGCGTGATGACCTCGATCCCGCGTTCCGCCGCAATCTGCGCGACGCTGCCGAACCAGATGTTCTCGCTCGCGCTGTCCACGTGCGTGACGACGAGCGCGACATCCACGCCGCGCGCGAGCAGCACTTGCAGACAACGCACGCCGACGTTGTGATATGCGAAGACGACGGCGCGCGGCTTCATCGCGCCTGTTCCTCGCGGCCGATGACGGCGGCGGCGACCGGCTGCACCGCTTCCTGCATCGGCTTGTTGGCGATGGAAAGCCCATCGCGTTGTTCGAGGATCGTCTGCACGAGATAGCGCGGGCGGGCGCGCACCTGCTGATAGATGCGGCCGATGTATTCGCCGAGCAGCCCGAGCGCGAAAATGATGACGCCCAGCATGAAGAACGTGATGGCGAACAGCGTGAACACACCCTGAACTTCCGCGCCGAACATGAAGCGGCGGATCAGGAGCAGCACGAAGAGGCCAGCCGATCCGACCGACAGAATGACGCCGATGAACGACAGCCATTGCAGCGGCACCACCGAAAAGCCGGTGACGAGGTCGAAATTCAGGCGGATGAGGCTATAGAGCGAATACTTCGATTCGCCCGCGAAGCGTTCCTCGTGCGCGACGTCCACTTCGATCGGATTTTGCGCGAACGTGTACGCGAGCGCCGGAATGAACGTGTTGATCTCGCCGCAGCGGTTGATCGTATCGATGATGTGCCGGCTGTACGCGCGCAGCATGCAGCCCTGATCGGTCATGCGAATCTTCGTGATGCGCTCGCGCAGACGGTTCATCGCGCGCGACGCCTTCTTGCGCCACAGGCTGTCCTGGCGCTGCTGGCGAATCGTGCCGACGTAGTCGTAGCCCTCGCGCATCTTCGTGACGAGCTTGCCGATTTCCTCCGGCGGATTCTGCAAATCGGCGTCGAGCGTCACGACAATCTCGCCGCGCGACTGCTCGAAGCCCGCGAGAATCGCCATGTGCTGGCCGTAGTTGCCGTTGAGCAGGATGACGCGCGTCGTGTCGGGGCGCGCATGGAACTGCTGCGCGAGGAGCGCCGCCGATTTGTCGCGGCTGCCGTCGTTGATGAAGATGACTTCATACGACGCGCCGAGCGCATCCAGTGCCGGGTACAGACGCTCGAAAAGGGCGGCGAGACCGGCCTCCTCGTTGTACACCGGGATGATGACCGAGACCTCGGGCGAATTCGCCGGAAAATCCGTATGACTCATGTGGCTGTGCGTTTCCTTAACGATTGTGTCCATACTGCTCGCAGATTTCGTCGACGGACTTCGCGACATGCGCGACATCGTCCGCGCTCATGCCGGGGAAGAGCGGCAAGGTCACGGTGCTCGCACCGAAGCGTTCCGCGTGCGGGAACATGCCTTCCCTGAACCCGCGCTCACGATACAGCGTGAACAGATGCAGCGCCGGATAATGCACGCCGCTGCCGATGCTGCGCTCCTTCAACTGCGCCATGAATTCCGCGCGCGTGAGGCTCAGGTTCTCGAGCGGCAGCGCGATCTGGAACATATGCCAGTTGCTGTCAGCGAAGTTCTTCACCGGCAGCCCGACGCCGAGCCGCACTGCCGCGCCGCCTTCGAACGCGTCGAAGTAGAGACGCGCGAGTTCGCGGCGCCGCTCCGTGATCGATTCGATCTGGCGCAGCGAACCGAGACCGACGCGCGCCGCGACGTCCGTCAGATTGTATTTGCCGCCCAGCACGTCGCAGTCCATGCCGTCGAAGCCGGTGCGCGTGATGCCTTGCAGCCGGTATTTGCGCGCGAGCTCCGCTTCGTCCTCGTTGTTCATCACGAGCGCGCCGCCTTCAATCGACGTCACGTTCTTGTTCGCGTGAAAGCTGATCGAAATCAGATCGCCGAACGAGCCGATGCGCTTGCCGCCCCAGCTTGCGCCGACGGCCTGCGCCGCGTCCTCGATCACGCGCAGCTTATGCGCGCGCGCGATCTCGTACAGCCGGTCCATGTCGACCGGCAGGCCGGCCAGATACACCGGAATGAGCGCCTTCGTGCGCGGCGTGATCGCGCGTTCCAGCAAGTTCAGGTCCACGTTGCGCGTGACCGGGTCGATATCGACGAACACGGGCGTCGCGCCCACTTCCAGAATGACGTTCGCGGTCGAGACCCAGGTCATCGGCGTCGTGATGACTTCGTCGCCCGGACCGACGCCCGCGATGCGCAGGGCGATTTCCATGGTGCAGGTGCCGGAATTGAACGCGCGTACCGGGCGGCCGCCGAAGTAGGCCGACAACTCCGCTTCGAACTGCTGATTCTGCGGGCCGGTGGTGATCCAGCCGGAGCGCAGCACGTCGACGACGCCCTGAATGGTCTCTTCGTCGATCTCCGGCTTGACGAAGGGCAGGAACGGCCGCGAGGTCTGAGTCATGGAGTGTTTGCTTAAAGATGGTGGAGAGAATCCGGGGTCAGCCGCGCGCCAGCACGGCCACGCCGACGAGGATGATGCCGATGCCGACGAGCCGCTGCACCGACAGCACTTCGCCGAACAAATACCATGCCGCGAACGCGTTGACGACGTAGCCGAGCGAGAGCATCGGATAGGCGATCGACACGTCCACGCGCGACAGGCCGACGATCCACACGACGACGCTCACGACATAGCACGCGAGGCCGCCGATGATAGGCCACTGCGTCGCGATCTTGAAACCAACGGGCAGAATGTTCGCCGGCGTCATGTCGAAATGGCCGACGGCATTGACGCCCGCCTTGAGCAGCAACTGGGCGCACGCGTTCAACAATACGCCGATGACGATGCAAGTGAGGGAAATCGGGTTCATCGATGAAGAATAAGGATACTCGGTTCGCCGCCGGATGCCGAACGGCCGTGCGCCGGCGGCATCGTGGCGGAAAGGCGCCGCGCCATCAAGGCTGCGGCTTTTCGACAATCACGCGGCGCGCGTCGCGGGCGATGACCTGCATCGGCACGTGGCGCGCGACCATTTCGTCATAGCGCGACGGCGGCAGAAGCGCAAGCGCGTAGCGGTGCGCGTCCCATTGCCGGACCCAGTCGTCGAGCGTCGGCAGCCACTTCTGCGGCTCGGCATGAACGCCGAAATTCAGCTCGTCGGCTTCCTGGACCATGATCATCGTATGGCCGAGGTAGAAGGGCATCGTGTGATCGAGCTTCGCGACCGAATAGAACGGCGTGTCGGGCGGCAGTTTCGCCATCGCGGCCTTCACGGCGGGAACGAGCTTCACGCCCGAGCTGTCGGTGCCGAAGACGTCGTGCCCCGTGCCGGCGATCGTGCCGAGCAGCAGCCACGCCGCGCCGAGTCCCGCCGCGCCCGCGAGCACGCCGCGCCGGTTCAGCCACACCGCGACGAGCGTCACGACGAACGCGACCGCGAGCCCCGCATATACCCACACCTGAAACGCGCGATATAGCGCGTTCGGCGTATTGGCGCTGCCGGCCCGGCCGATGAAGATCGCGCCGAACGCCGCGGCGATCAGGAACACCGCGTAGCCGATCAGATGCCGGCGATACTGGCTGCGCGTGAGCGACGGCAGATAGAGACCGAGCACGAGCGCGAGGGCCGGCGCGATGGGCAGCACATAGGAAATCAGCTTCGAATGCGACGCGCTGAAGAACACGAAAATGAACGCCGACCAGATGAGCAGCAGTGTCACCGGCGCGAAGCCGTTCGGCTGGCGCGGCGTCTGGATGCCGTGCCGCACGCTTTGAAACGCGATGGACAGCCACGGCAGGAAGCCGACGATCAGCACCGGCACGAAGTAATAGAACGCGCCGGGGCGGTTCTGCTCGGGCGTCAAATAACGCTGGAACTGCTGAACGATGAAGAAGAAATTGAAGAATTCGGGATTTCTCATCTGCACGAGCACGAACCACGGCGCGGCGACGACGAGAAACACGATCAGCCCGCTGCCGATGTAAAGCCGCTTCCATAGCGCCCAGTCCCGCGAAACCGGCGAGTAGAGAACCAGCACCGCGCCCGGCAGAATCAGGCCGACGAGACCCTTCGAGAGCACGGCGGCGGCCATCGCGGCCCAGCAGAGCCACATCCACAGGCGCACCTGCCGCGTCGGCAGACCGGGACGCTGCGCGAGCAGCAGCGCGCAGAGCGTCACTTCCATCCAGAACGATAGGCCCATGTCGAGCGTGTTGAAGTGGCCCATCAGGTTCCAGTACGGGCACGTCGCGAGGATCACGGCGGCGGCGAAACCGGTCATCGCGTTGAAGACGCGCGTGCCCGTGTAGCCGACGAGCAGCACGCCCGCGAACCCGGTGAGCGCCGTATAGAGCCGCGCCTGCCATTCGCCGATGCCGAAGCACGCGAAGGTCAGCGCGTTCGCCCAGGTCTGGAGCGGCGGCTTTTCGAAGTATTTGTAGCCGTTGTAGCGCGGCGTGATCCAGTCGCCGGTCACGAACATCTCGCGCGCCATTTCGGCGTAGCGGCCTTCGTCGCTCGGCACCAGATGACGCAAGCCGAGCGGCGCGAACCAGACGATCGCGAGCGCGAGTACGAGAAGAATGAGCGAAAGACGTGTGAGCGGTAGCCGCGAAGGCGTATCGTTCATGAAGTCGACCTGTCCGATGCCGCTATCTGCGGCGCTAGTGAAACGAAATGGCTTGGGGCATACCGAGGCGCGATGTTGACCCCTCGCGTGCTCAGGCACGTATTCGCCGTGCGAGTTCGTTCTCGACGGGCAAGCGCGTGCGGGAAGCGGTGTCGCGCCCGCCGCGCCAAGGCTGGCCGCGCGACGCGCGCCGGGCGGGAGTGTATCGCACGGACAGCCGCGATTCGTCAATTTGGCGCACGGAAAGGCGTGCGCGCCGCCCGTCGACGCCGCGCGAGTGTGCCTCACGCGGGCTTATCGGACGCTTAATCCGCGTTCAGGCTTCGATCAGCAGCGCCGCAGCCACGCGCCGGCCCTCGGACATCAGAATGTTGTAGGTCCGGCAGGCCGCGCCGAAGTCCATCGTCTCGACGCCGATGTGATGCTTCGCCAGCTTCGCGATGAGGCGCGGATGCGGAAAGCGCAGCTTCGAGCCGCTGCCAAAAATCACGACCTCCGGCGCGGCGGCGACGAGGGCATCGAAATTTTCGGGAGTGAGCGAGTCGAACGCGGCGACGGGCCAGCTTTGCACGGGCGCATCCGGCACCACGATCACGCTGCCTTCGTGGCGCTGGAGATTGACGGCCACGAAACCTTCGCCGTAGCTCGTGATGGTGTTGAGGGCGCCGCTGGATTCCTGATGAAGTTTCAAAACGATGATCCGGCAAGGGAAGAGGAGGCAGACCCGGTTCCGGCTGGCGAAGAGCGGCCGATCCGGCGCCGCGCTATCAGACGGCGGGTCGTTGCCGCCGTTGGTGCATTGCGGAACTGATCCATAATCAGTAAATTATAACTTTCCGGCCGCCGGCTTCGCTTGCGGCGCCCGTTGCGTTTCGCGTGCCGCCACAAGCCGCCATCGACTCGCCATCCGGCCGGCAGCGCCCTCGCCCTATCCGGCCCGGCGTCATTCGCGGCGCCGGCCATGCGTGCAGTCGAACGCCTTGGTCGGCCGCACCACGCCGCAACACCCCGTTTTGCTCGATCGCTGCCTTTTCGTCCATACTTCGCCGATGCTTTCGAAGCCGTGCCGCGCGCCCGGAAGGCAATGTGCGGTGGCCGCATCGGCGCCCGCATCAGCAGTCGCAAATCAGCGCACCCGACAGTCCGTTCATCACCAGAGCCGCTAGCCGTGAAACCGATTCTTAAATCCAACAAGCTGCAAAACGTCTGCTACGACATTCGCGGGCCCGTGCTCGAACACGCGAAGCGTCTCGAGGAAGAAGGGCATCGCATCATCAAGCTGAACATCGGGAATCTGGCGCCGTTCGGCTTCGAGGCGCCGGACGAGATAATTCAGGACATGATCCGCAATCTGCCCGGATCGTCGGGCTATTCGGACTCGAAAGGCGTGTTCGCCGCGCGCAAGGCGATCATGCACTACACGCAGCAAAAGGGCGTGACGGGCGTCGAACTGGACGACATCTTCATCGGCAACGGCGCGTCCGAGCTGATCGTGATGGCCATGCAGGCGCTCTTGAACGACGGCGACGAAGTGCTTCTGCCCGCGCCCGACTATCCGCTGTGGACCGCGGCCGTGAGCCTCTCCGCAGGCACGCCGCGCCATTACATGTGCGACGAAGGCAACGGCTGGATGCCCGATCTCGACGATATCCGCGCGAAGATCACGCCGAACACGAAGGCGCTCGTCGTCATCAATCCGAACAACCCGACGGGCGCGCTGTATTCAGACGAACTGCTGCTCGAACTGATCGGCATTGCGCGCGAGCACGGTCTCATCATTTTCGCGGACGAGGTCTACGACAAGATCGTCTACGACGGCAAGACGCATACGTCGATGGCCGCGCTGTCCGAAGACGTGATCACGGTCACGTTCAACAGCTTGTCGAAGAGCTATCGCTCGTGCGGCTATCGCGCGGGGTGGATGGCGATTTCCGGGCTCATCGAGGAGAACCGTCGCCGCGCGAAAGACTATCTGGAAGGGCTCGGCATTCTCGCGTCGATGCGCCTGTGCCCGAACGTGCCCGGCCAGTACGCCATTCAGACGGCGCTCGGCGGCTACCAGAGCATCAACGACCTGATCGTGCCCGGCGGGCGGCTCTTCAAGCAGCGCGATCTCGCGTACGACATGCTCACGGCCATTCCGGGCGTGAGCTGCGTCAAGCCGCAGGCGGCGCTCTACATGTTCCCGAAGCTCGATCCGAAGATGTACCCGATTGCCGACGATCAGCAATTCATCACGGACCTGCTGCTCGAAGAACGCGTGCTGCTCGTGCAAGGCACCGGCTTCAACTGGCCGACGCCGGACCATTTCCGCGTGGTCTTCCTGCCGAACATCGACGATCTGGCCGATTCGATCAACCGCATCGCGCGCTTCCTCGACGGCTATCGCAAACGGCACTCCGCTTAATTTCCCTTTATAAGACTCGCGCAGTATGGAACCGATCAAAGTAGGACTCTTGGGCTTCGGCACGGTGGGCAGCGGCACCTTCACGGTACTGCAACGCAACCAGGAAGAAATCAAACGACGCGCGGGCCGCGGCATCGAGATCGCGCGTATCGCGGTTCGGACGCCGGCCAAGGCGAAGGCCGCGGAGGGCGTCGCGATTACCGACGACTTCCACGCGGTCGTCGACGATCCTGCCATCGATATCGTGTGCGAAATGATCGGCGGAACGGGCTTCGCGCGTGAACTGGTGCTGCGCGCGATCGCCAACGGCAAGCATGTCGTGACCGCGAACAAGGCGCTGCTCGCGGTCCACGGCACCGAGATTTTCGAAGCGGCGCGCGCCAAGGGCGTGATGGTCGCGTTCGAGGCGGCGGTCGCGGGCGGCATTCCGATCATCAAGGCGCTGCGCGAAGGGCTGACCGCGAACCGCATCGAGGCCATCGCGGGCATCATCAACGGGACGACGAATTACATACTTTCGGAGATGCGCGACCGCGGCATCGACTTCGCGACCGCGCTTTCGGCCGCGCAGGAGCTGGGCTATGCGGAAGCCGATCCGACCTTCGATATCGAAGGCGTGGACGCCGCGCACAAGATCACGATCATGAGCGCGATTGCGTTCGGCGTGCCGGTGCAGTTCGACCGCGCGTACGTGGAGGGAATCAGCAAGCTCGCGGCCATCGACATTCGCTACGCGGAAGATCTCGGCTATCGCATCAAGCTGCTCGGCATCGCGCGGCGCACGGAAAAGGGCATCGAGTTGCGCACGCATCCGACGCTCGTGCCGGAAAAGCGTTTGCTCGCCAACGTCGAAGGCGCAATGAACGCGGTCGTGGTGCACGGCGACGCGGTCGGCATGACGCTCTACTACGGCAAGGGCGCGGGCGCGGAGCCGACGGCTTCCGCCGTGGTCGCCGATCTCGTCGACGTGACGCGGCTGCATACCGCCGACCCGGAGCATCGCGTGCCGCATCTGGCCTTCCAGCCGGATAGCCTGTCGAACACGCCAATCCTGCCGATCGACGAAATCACGAGCGGCTACTACCTGCGGTTGCGCGTGGCGGATGTCACGGGCGTGCTCGCCGACATCACGCGCATTCTCGCGGACAAGGGCATTTCCATCGACGCGCTCTTGCAGAAGGAGTCGCAACAGGTCGACGGCGCGCACGAAGGCGAGACGGACATCATTCTCATCACCCACGAGACGGTGGAGAAGAACGCGAACGCCGCGATCGCGGAGATCGAGGCGCTCGCGACCGTGGTCTCGAAGGTGACGAAGCTGCGCATGGCAGCCCTCAACTAAGCGCAGGAACGCGACATGAACTACATCTCGACGCGCGGCGCCGGCACAGGCGAGCGCCACACGTTCTCCGACATTCTGCTCGGCGGTCTCGCGAAAGACGGCGGCTTGTACCTGCCGGCGCAGTACCCGCGCGTATCGGCCGATGAACTCGCGCGCTGGCGCACGCTGTCGTACGCGGATCTCGCGTTCGAAGTGCTGTCGAAATTCAGCGACGACATTCCCGCGGACGACCTGCGCTCGCTCACGCGCAAGACGTACACGGCGCAGGTGTACAGCAACGTGCGCCACGAAGAGAGCGCCACGCAGATCACGCCGCTCAAGACGCTCGGCGTGGAGAACGGCGCGCCGCTCTCATTGCTGGAACTCTCCAACGGTCCGACGCTCGCGTTCAAGGACATGGCGATGCAACTGCTCGGCAATCTCTTCGAGTACGCATTGGCCAAGCACGGCGAGACGCTCAACATTCTCGGCGCGACTTCGGGCGATACCGGCAGCGCCGCCGAATACGCGATGCGCGGCAAGACTGGCGTGCGCGTGTTCATGCTGTCGCCGCACAAGAAAATGAGCGCGTTCCAGACCGCGCAGATGTTTTCGCTGCAAGACCCGAACATCTTCAATCTGGCTGTGGAAGGCAACTTCGACCACTGCCAGGACATTGTGAAGGCCGTATCGAACGATCACGCGTTCAAGGCTGCGCACAAGATCGGCACGGTCAACTCGATCAACTGGGCGCGCGTCGTGGCGCAGGTCGTCTATTACTTCAAGGGCTATTTCGCCGCGACGCAGAGCAACGACGAGCGCGTGTCGTTCACCGTGCCGTCCGGCAACTTCGGCAACGTCTGCGCGGGGCACATCGCGCGCATGATGGGCCTGCCGATCGATCAGCTCGTCGTCGCGACCAATGAAAACGACGTGCTCGACGAGTTCTTCAGGACGGGCGTGTATCGGGTGCGCGGCGCGGCGGAAACGTATCACACCACGTCGCCGAGCATGGACATTTCGAAGGCGTCGAACTTCGAGCGTTTCGTGTACGACCTGCTCGGCCGCGATCCGGCGCGTGTCGTGCAGCTTTTCCGCGACGTCGAGGAGCAGGGCGGCTTCGATCTCGCGGCGAGCGGCGACTTCGCGCGCGTGAAGGAGTTCGGCTTCGTGTCGGGCCGCAGCAGCCACGACGACCGCGTGCAGACCATCCGCGACGTGTTCCAGCGTTATGACACGATGATCGACACCCACACGGCGGACGGCGTGAAGGTGGCGCGCGAAAACCTGAAACCGGGCGTGCCGATGATCGTCCTGGAAACCGCGCAGCCGATCAAATTCGGCGAAACCATCCGCGAGGCGCTCGATCGCGAGCCCGAGCGGCCGGCGGCGTTCGTGGGCCTTGAAAAACTGCCACAAAGGTTCGATATCCTTCCTGCCGATGCGGCTGTCGTGAAGGCTTATATCGCCGAGCGGACCTGAGGGTTCGAGAGCGACACGACGCGCGGGGGCGCGGCCTGGACGAGGGCCGCGCCCCCGCGCTGCTTTCAGCGCGTGAACCGCGGCAATGTCGCATCATCGCGGGCATTTTGCCGGACACCTCGCCGGCCGTTTGCGCTCAGAAAGGCTTCAGACGGCGAAAAAGCCGTCAAAAGCTGCTAAAATCTCAGGTTTTTCGCCGTACTCCATTCGAAAGGACGCGCCGTGCTGTCTACCGCCAATATCACCATGCAATTCGGGCCCAAGCCCCTCTTCGAGAACATCTCGGTCAAGTTCGGCGAAGGCAACCGCTATGGACTGATCGGGGCGAACGGCTGCGGCAAGTCGACGTTCATGAAGATTCTGGGCGGCGACCTGGAACCGAGTTCCGGCAACGTCATGCTGGAACCGAATGTCCGTCTCGGCAAATTGCGTCAGGACCAGTTCGCGTACGAAGACATGCGCGTGCTCGACGTCGTCATGATGGGCCACACCGAAATGTGGGCCGCGATGACCGAGCGCGACGCGATCTACGCGAACCCCGACGCGACGGACGACGACTACATGCGCGCCGCCGAACTCGAAGCGAAGTTCGCGGAATACGACGGCTACACCGCCGAAGCGCGCGCAGGCGAACTGCTGCTCGGCATCGGCATCAACATTGCCGACCATAACGGGCCGATGAGCAACATCGCGCCGGGTTGGAAGCTGCGCGTGCTGCTCGCGCAGGCGCTCTTTTCGAAGCCCGACGTGCTGCTGCTGGACGAGCCGACCAACAACCTCGACATCAACTCGATCCGTTGGCTGGAAGACGTGCTCAACCAGTACAACTCGACGATGATCATCATCTCGCACGATCGGCACTTCCTGAACCAGGTCTGCACGCACATGGCGGACATGGACTACGGTACGCTGAAGATCTGGCCCGGCAATTACGACGACTACATGCTCGCGAGCACGCAGGCGCGCGAGCGCCAGCAGGCCGCGAACGCCAAGGCGAAGGAGCGTGTGGCCGACCTGCAGGACTTCGTGCGCCGCTTCTCGGCCAACAAGTCGAAGGCGCGCCAGGCCACGAGCCGCCTGAAGATGATCGACAAGATCAAGATCGAGGAATTCAAGCCGTCGTCGCGGCAGAATCCGTTCATCCGCTTCGACTTCGAGAAGAAGCTGCATAACATCGCGGTGGTGGCGGAAAGCATCACGAAGAAGTACGACCGCACCATCTTCCAGAATTTCAGTCTGAGCGTGCAGCCGGGCGAACGCATCGCGATCATCGGCGAGAACGGCGCGGGCAAGACCACGCTGCTCAAGGCGGTGAAGGGCGCGCTAGAACTCGACGGCGGCACGGTCAAGTGGGCGGAAAACGCAAACGTCGGCTACATGCCGCAGGACACGTACGAGGAGTTTCCGAAGGACGAGACGCTGACCGAATGGGTCGACCAGTATCGTCAGGAAGGCGACGACGACCAGATGGTGCGCGGCACGCTCGGCCGTCTGCTCTTCAATGCAGACGACATCAGAAAGAACGTGAAAGTGCTGTCGGGCGGCGAGAAGGGTCGCATGATCTGGGGCAAGCTGATGCTCGGCCGCCACAACGTGCTGCTCATGGACGAGCCGACCAACCACATGGACATGGAGTCGATCGAGTCGCTGCAGATCGCGCTGGACAAGTACGAAGGCACGCTCATTTTCGTGTCGCACGACCGCGAATTCGTGAGCGGGCTGGCGAACCGGATCATCGAAGTGCGCACGGATGGCACGCTGCGGGACTTCGGCGGGAATTACGAGGATTTCCTGGCGAGCCAGGGGATTCAGTAAGTCCGCGGTTTTCGCCGCAGAACGGAAAAAAGCCGCGTTTGCGGCTTTTTTCGTTTGCAGGCGCCGATTTTGTTGAGTCAGGAAACCGGCAAACTTCGCATCGGCTGCCCGTCTCAGGTTTCGCCATGATGCACGCGGGTGTCGCTTTCTGGGTCCGCAGCATGGCAAGCGGCGCTGCCGGCGCGATCAATCAGGCCAACGCTCACAGCTTGTCGTTCCGAAACCGCATGGCCGTTCCCTCGCGCGTGATCCGCTCCCAGATCGCGCGCTTCTCCTCGTCGCTCAGAAATACCCAATTCGACACTTCGCCCGCCGTGCGGCCGCAGCCTTTGCAGACTTCGTCGAAAAGCGTGGAGCACACGCCGATGCAAGGGCTGTCGGGAAGGTCGTGGAGAATCGAAGACATGAGCGGGATCGTCGGGAAAAGAATCAGCGGGCAATACTGTAGCCTATCCGCGCAATCCAGTGATGCCGCTGGTTGTAATCCAGAATGTCCTCGCCGTAGCCGTTGAAGTAGCTCACGAACACATAGCCGCCCCACGCACTGCCAATCAGCTTCGCGAGCGGATACGTCAGTTGCGAATCGACGCTGCCGTACCAGTGCTTCGTGCCTTTGCGCAGCGTCGTCGCGAGTTGCCAGCTATCCGGGCTGCCGTACTTCACGAGGAAATCCACGTAACCGCGGTAATCCGCGATATCTTCGTTGCCGCTCTTCGACAGGTAGTAGTAGAACTTCGGCGAGAGCGTCAAATGATTGCGCGTGATGTCGCCGAAATCCCACGTCGGGCGCACGAACGCGATGTTGATCGCGCGTGACTCCGGACCGCTTCGCCCGTTCGATTCGTGCCCGATGCCCGCCTCGACGCCCATGCGCGTGAAAAGCGGGCTCTTCCAGCCGGTATCCTGCACGTAGTAGAAAAGCTGCGGCTGATAGCTCGTGTCGCGAAAAGGCGCGGAGGGCGCGGAAAGATTCCAGATGGACGTCTGCGTGTACGCGAAATACAGGTTGTCCAGAAAGCCGCGCGAGCGCGGATCGTCGGGCAGATGCAGCCGGTATTTGAAGCTGAACTGGAATTTGGCGAGATTGTCGCCGTTGCGGCCGTCGGCGAAGTAGATCGGCTCGAAGGTCGAAAAGCGGCCCGACAGCATGGTGTCGCTCGTCGTGGTCGGCACGTCCGTCGTGTTGGCAACGGCGGTCGCGCTCGCCAGCTGCGCCGGCGTCGCGGCTTGCGTCTCGCGCTGCTCGGCGGCAACCACCTGCGTCTGTTCCGCGCCGCGATTGAGCGTGACGAGCATCGGCGAGGCATCGAAGCCCACCGGATCGATCTTGATGGTGCCGCGCGCCGAATCGGGCCACGGCGCCGAAAAGCGCACGCGCCGATACTGTCCTGGCGCGAGCCGCAGGCGGTCCGGTGTCTTCGGATCGCGGACGAGTGCGAGCGGCGCGGGCGGCAAGTCGCCGTTGGTCAGGCGCACGGTGAGTTGCTTCGGCACATCCACGGTCAGCGGCGTGGTGTCGTCGTCGATGTACAGCAGCGTCAGTTCGAGCGGCTCAATGGCCGCCGCTTCGCGGGCCGGTTGCAGCACGGCGACGGTCGCGTGTGCGGCGCTGACGATCAGCAGGCCGGCAGCAAGGCAGGACCACCGCAGAGCGCGGCGGCGCGTTTCGACGTTGATGCAGATCGCAAGCGGTCGTGGGCCTAGAGCCATGTAGTCGGCATCCTGTTTCGCAAAAGGGGAGTGTCGGACGGCGGTGAGACAGCGTCCGAGCAAAGAGCACGAACCTTCGATCCTAAACGGATGACGCCGATCGTGCCCGCACGCCGGCGCGTCGGCACACCGGCGCGTCGCGCAGGGCTCAGGCGCGGCGGCCGCCGTCAATGGCCCGTCGCGGCCTGCCAGAGCATCGCGGCATTGAGCGCGACGATGACCCCCGCGCAGCCCCAAGCGAGCGCGAGCGGCACGCGCGCGACGCGCCAGCGCCCCATGAGCCCCGCGTCGGAAGCGAAGCGCACGAGCGGGATCACCGCGAGCGGCAATTGCAGGCTCAGCACGACCTGCGTGGCGACCAGCAGCGCGTTCGAGCCGTGCTGACCGAAACTCGCGACCGCCGCGAGCGCGGGGCCGATCGCGAGGCCGCGCGTGAGCAGCGCCCGCGCCCAGCGCGCCACTTTCAGGTTCAGGAAGCCTTCCATCACCGCCTGGCCGGCGAGGGTGCCCGTGACCGTGGCGTTCAGGCCGCACGCGAGCAGCGCCGTCGCGAACGTGATGCCCGCCCAGTGACTGCCGACGAGCGGCGCGATGAGCCGATGCGCGTCAGCGAGATCGTTGACTTCGGCGTGGCCCGCCGCGTGAAAGACGGCGGCGGCCACCACCAGCAGCGACGCATTGACGATGAACGCGATCGCGAGCGAGGCGAAGGTGTCGATGTTCACGCCATTGAGGGCGTCGCCGATGGCTTCGTCGTCGCCGGACCGCGCGTGATCGCGCACGAGCGAGGAGTGCAGATAGAGGTTATGCGGCATCACCGTCGCGCCGAGCACGCCGGCCGCGAGCCAAAGCATGCCGGCATCGCACAGAAGGGCGCGCGGCGGCGTGAAGCCCGCGAGCGCCTCGCCCCAGGCCGGATGCGCAAGCGCGAGCTGGATCACGAAGCAAAAGCTCACGAACAGGATCAGTGCGGTCACGGCGCGCTGCAAGGGCCGCTTGCCGCGGCTTTGCAGCGCGAGCATCGCGAAGGTGCCGACCGCCGACATGAGCACGCCCGCCGTCAGGGAGACGCCGAAGAGCATCTGCAATGCGACCGCGCTGCCGACGACTTCCGCGACGTCGCAGGCGATGATCGCGACTTCGCACGCGAGCCAGAGCACGATGGTCGTGCGGCGGCTGTAGCGTTCGCGGCAGAGTTGCGCGAGGTCGCGCCCGGTGACGACGCCCACGCGGGACGCGACCCACTGGAGCAGCATGCCCATCAGGCTCGCGAGCAGCACGACGAAGAGCAATTGATAACCGTAGCGCGCGCCGCTCGCCAACGCCGTCGCCCAGTTGCCCGGGTCCATGTAGCCGACGGCGACGAGCGCGCCCGCTCCGGCGAACGAGTACCAGCGGCCGCGAGGCCGCCGGGGCGGAATGTCGCGCATGCCGGGGCGGGAAGGTGCGCCGGACTTCGAGGCGGAGAGCTGGGCAAGCGCGGACGGGTTGGTGTTCATGCAGACGTTGGCCTCGGAGTGCGGTGCAACGGCGCGCTCGGGCGGCTCCCGAGGCCGCCGTTTCAGCGTGCGTGACGGATAAGCGTGACGGATGCCACGACGGCGACGCTTTCCCGCGACGCACGCGGCAAGAGAGTTAGCAACGACTGTTCCGCTGGCTGTCCTTCAAGCCTGGCAGCGCCGCGCGGCTCCTTGTGCGATGGGGCAAAAGAGGCGCCCGACGGCGACCGAACGACCATCACGAATAATCACATTACCGCGGGCTTTCGGCGCGGCGTCGCACCGGAGCGCGTGGTTTTATCCGGTGTCGCCCGGGGCGATTAGGGGCTAAAATGCGCGCACTTTTGCGGGCGGAGGCCGTCGGCGCCGTCCCCCGTGTGCTTTGCGCGACAAGCGGCCGATTATTTTTTGTCGCACTTCGGTTTAGTGGTAGTTTTCGGGGTTTTACAGGCAGTCGCGGGTCGTTCGACCGGAAAAGGCGACCCGCGTGGCGCGACGCATCGAGAAGTCGGAACAAGGGAGAATCGAGATGAACAAGAAACTGGCGAGGCTCGCGGGCGCGCTCGGATGCGCGACGATGCTGCTTCCGTTCGCGGCATCGGCGAAAGATACGCAACTCAACGTGTACAACTGGTCGGATTACATCGCCAAGGACACGATCCCGAACTTCACCAAACAGACCGGCATCAAGGTGAAGTACGACAACTACGACAGCGACGACACCCTGCAAGCCAAGCTGCTCACGGGCAACTCCGGCTACGACATCGTGGTGCCGACGAGCAACTACGCGGGCAAGCAGATCGCCGCGAACATCTTTTCGCCGCTCGACAAGTCGAAGCTGCCGAACCTGAAGTATCTCGATCCCGCGCTGATGCAACTCGTCGCGGGCGCGGATCCCGGCAACAAATACGTGGTGCCGTGGGCGTACGGCACGACGGGCCTCGGCTATAACGTCGACAAGGCCAGGCAGATTCTCGGCGCGAACGCCGAACTCAATAACTGGGACATTCTCTTCAAGCCCGAAAACATCTCGAAGCTCAAGGCGTGCGGCGTATCCGTGCTGGATGCGCCCGACCAGATGTTCGCCGCCGCGCTGCATTACATCGGCAAGGATCCGATGAGCACGAACCCGGCGGACTATCGCGAAGCACTCGCGATGTTGAAGAAGATCCGCCCGTACATCACGCAGTTCAATTCGTCGGGCTATATCAACGACATGGTCGGCGGCGACATCTGCTTCACGTACGGCTGGTCGGGCGACGTGGTGATCGCTAAGCACCGCGCCGTCGAGGCGAAGAAGCCGTTCAAGATCGAGTACTACATTCCGAAGGGCGGCGCGCCCGTGTGGTTCGACGTGATGGCGATTCCGAAGGACGCGAAGAACAAGGAAGCCGCGCACGAGTGGATCAACTACATCGAGACTCCGCAGGTGCATGCCGCGATCACGAACGCGGTCTACTACCCGAGCGCGAATCTCGAAGCGCGCAAGTACGTGGACAAGGACGTGGCCAACGACCCGGCGGTGTATCCGCCGCAGGACGTCATCAAGACCTTGTTCCTGCTGAAGCCGCTGCCGCCCGAGATTCAGCGTTTGCAGACGCGGCTGTGGACCGAGTTCAAGTCCGGCCGATAAGTCGAGAGAACCGGTTATTCATTGAAATGACGAAGCCCTCGGACCTCCGGGGGCTTTGTTCGTGATCCGTCGGCGTAGATGGAGCCGCGAACATAGACGCAGGAGTCGAACAGGCAATCATGAGTGAGCAGTCGAGCGCGTTGAAGCCAGCGCCAGAATCGGGCCGGCCGCAGCCGGGAAGTGCGGCATCGGGTCCGGGCACGGACGACAACTTCGTGCAGATCGTGAACGTCGTCAAGAAATTCGGCGAGACGGTGGCCGTTCGGGGCGTCGATCTGTCGGTGAAGAAGGGCGAGCTTTTCGCGCTGCTCGGCAGTTCCGGCTGCGGGAAATCCACGCTGCTGCGGATGCTCGCGGGCCTCGAATCCGTGACGGAAGGGCAGATCCTGATCGACGGCGAAGACCTCGCGAAGATGCCGCCGTATCGCCGGCCGGTCAACATGATGTTTCAGTCGTACGCGCTCTTTCCGCATATGAGCGTGGAGTCGAACGTCGGGTTCGGATTGAAGCAGGAGGGCGTGAAGGGCGGCGAGTTGAAGGACCGCGTGCATAACGCGCTGCAACTCGTGCAGATGGCGCAGTACGCGAAGCGCAAGCCGCATCAGCTTTCGGGCGGCCAGCAGCAGCGTGTGGCGCTCGCGCGCAGTCTCGTCAAGCGCCCGAAACTGCTCTTGCTCGACGAGCCGATGTCCGCGCTCGACAAGCAGATCCGCCAGCGCACGCAGATCGAGCTCGTGAACATTCTCGATCAGGTGGGCGTCACCTGCATCATGGTCACGCACGATCAGGAAGAAGCCATGACGATGGCCAATCGGCTCGCCGTGATGAGCGAAGGGCGGATCGTGCAGCTCGGCACGCCGCACGAGGTCTACGAATATCCGAACACGCGCTTCTCGGCGCAGTTCATCGGATCGACGAATCTCTTCGACGGCAATGTCGTCGAAGACGAGCCGGACCACATTTTTGTCGAGTCTTCCGAGCTGCCGGTGCGCCTTTACGTGAGCCACGGCATCACCGGGCCGCTCGGCATGCCGGTGACGATCTCCGTGCGCCCGGAGCGCATCGCGCTTACGCGTAAGCCGCCTGAAGGCGCGTTCAACTGGGGGCGCGGCAAGGTCAGCAACATCGCGTACATGGGCGGCTACACGCTCTATCACGTGACGCTCGACAGCGGCAAGACCGTGGTCGCGAACCTGTCGAGCCTCGCGATCGGTGAGATCGAATCGCCGACTTTCGACGACGAGGTCTACGTGCGGTGGAGCGCGTCGGCGGGCGTGGTGCTGACGTCATGATGACGAACGTGCTCAAGCGCATCGGCGTGAGCGGGCGCACCGCGGTCATCGCCGGGCCGTATCTGTGGCTGTTGATGCTGTTCTTCGTGCCGTTTCTGCTGGTCGTGAAGATCAGCTTCGCGGACAGCGAACTCGGCATTCCGCCGTACACGCAACTCGTGGCGATGAAAGACGGCGTGATGAACATCGCGCTGGATTTCTCGCATTATGCGTTTCTGTTGACCGACAGCCTGTACTTCGCGACCTACATAAATTCGCTGCTGGTCGCGGCGGTCTCGACGGTGCTGTGCCTCGTGATCGGCTATCCGATGGCGTATTACATCGCGCGCTCGAATCCCGCCACGCGCAACGTGCTGATGATGGCCGTGATGCTGCCGTTCTGGACGTCGTTCCTGATTCGCGTGTACGCGTGGATCGGCATACTGAAGAACAACGGACTTCTGAACAATTTCCTGATATCCATTGGCTTGATTCATACGCCGATCGAGCTGTATCACACGAATATCGCCGTGTATATCGGCATGGTGTATTCGTATCTCCCGTTTCTCGTGATGCCGCTCTACGCGCATCTGGTGAAGATGGACCTGACCTTGCTCGAAGCCGCCTACGACCTCGGCGCGAAGCCGTGGAAGGCGTTCGTGCAGATCACGCTGCCGCTGTCGAAGAACGGCATCATCGCGGGATGCCTGCTCGTGTTCATTCCGGCGGTGGGCGAGTACGTGATTCCCGAACTGCTCGGCGGCGCGGACACCTTGATGATCGGCCGCGTCATGTGGAACGAGTTCTTCGATAACGCCGACTGGCCGATGGCTTCGGCCGTGACCTGCGCGATGGTCCTGCTGCTGCTCGTGCCGATGGCGCTCTTCCAGCACTTCCAGGCGAAGCAACTGGAGGAAAAGCGATGATCAAGCCGAGCCGTTCACTGCAGATCACGTCGTTGGGCATCGGGTTCGCGTTCCTGTATATCCCGATCATCAGCCTCATCGTGTACTCGTTCAACGACTCGCCGCTCGTTACCGTGTGGACCGAGTTTTCGCTGAAGTGGTATCGCGCGCTCTGGTCCGACGACGAACTGATCAACGCCGCGTGGCTCTCGCTTCGCATCGCGTTCCTGACGGCGTGCGCGTCGGTCGTGATCGGCACGTGGGCGGGCTTCGTGCTCGCGCGCATGGGGCGCTTTCGGGGCTTCACGCTCTACACCGGCATGATCAACGCGCCGCTCGTGATTCCCGAAGTCATTCAGGGCATTTCGCTGCTGCTCTTGTTCGTCGAGATGGCGAAGCTGATCGGCTGGCCGGCGGGGCGCGGGCTTTTCACGATCTGGATCGGGCACGTGATGCTGTGCATTTCGTATGTCGCGATCATCGTGGAGTCGCGCGTGCGGGAGCTGAATCCGTCGCTGGAAGAAGCCGCGCTAGACCTCGGCGCGACGCCGCTGCGCGTGTTCTTCTCGATCACGCTGCCGCTCATTTCACAGGCGCTCGTCGCGGGCTGGCTGCTGTCGTTCACGCTGTCCATCGACGATCTCGTGTTGTCGGCGTTCCTGTCGGGACCGGGATCGACGACGCTGCCGCTCGTCGTGTTCTCGCGCGTGCGCCTCGGGCTGAATCCGGAGATGAACGCGCTGGCGACGCTCTTTATCGCGCTGGTGACGGTGGGGGTGATCGCGGCGAATGTCTTCATGCAGCGCAGTGAGCGGCGGCGGCTCGCTGCCGTGACTTGACCGTTCTGCGCCATGAAACGAAAACGGCCCCGGAACGGGCCGCTTGCACATCAGGGCGTCGCCATGTGCTTGGCGAACGTATCGGCGTCGGTGTTCGTCCCGCAGAGCAGCACGCCGACGCGCTTGCCTTGCAGGGGCTCACGCAACGGCCCGAGCAGGGCGGCGGTGGCAGCCGCGCACGCCGGCTCGACCGCGAGCTTCAGCTCGTTGAACAACTGCCGCATGCCGTTGCGCAACTCGCTGTCCGAGACGGTCACGACCGCGTCGATATGACGGCGGCACAGTTCGTAGCTGTACTGCTCGGTATGCGGAGCCATCAGCGAATCGGCGATGCTGTGCATCGCGCCCATTTTCACCGTATGGTTCGCCGCGAAGCTGCGGCTCATTGCATCCGATCCTTCCGGCTCGACGCCGTACACGTGCAGCGAGGGATTCGCGAGGCGCATCGCGGTCGATACACCCGCCGCGAGCCCGCCGCCGCCGATCGGCACGATGACCGCATCGAGATCGGGCGCCTGCGAGGTCCATTCGTAGCCGAGCGTGGCCGTGCCGAGCACCGTGCGGTAGCCGTTGAACGGATGGATGAATACGCGTCCTTCTTCCGCCTCGACGCGCCGCACGACATCGAACGCCTCGGCGACGTTCTCCGCGAACACGATCTCCGCGCCGAAGCGCCGGCACAATTCGACGCGCGCCGGATTCGCCGTCTTGATGATGACGACCTTCGCGCCGACGCCCATGCGCTGCGCCGCGTACGCGACCGCCACCGCATGATTGCCCGCCGACACGCAGGTGACGCCCGCCGCGCGCTCGCTCTCGGTCAGCGCCAGCAAGTTCGAGAACGCGCCGCGCGCCTTGAACGTGCCGCTCGCCTGCAACAACTCGAACTTGAACGTGACGGGCGTGCCTTCCAGCTTCGGGAAGTCGTGCCGCTCGAAAACCGGCGTGCGCGCGACCCACGGCGTCAGCGCCATATGCTGCTCGGCGATCTCGTCGAGCGTCGGGATCGGCGTGCCGTCGATCGTGTTGTCGGTTGGCTGTATCGCGCTGGACATGGCGTGCAATGCGTTTTGTTCGATGGAGCGATCAGCGCGCCTGCGCGTCGACCGACATGCTGTGGATGAACTTGCCGAGGAAGGCTTCGCAGGCCGCGAGCTGTTCCAGCGACACGTACTCGTTCGCCTTGTGCGCCTGCTCGATGTTGCCCGGCCCGCACACGATGCTCGGCACGCCCGCGAGCGCGAACAGTCCCGCCTCGGTGCCGTAGGCGACCTTGCGCTTCTCCTGGTTGCCGGTGAGCGCGCGCACGAGCTGCGTGATGGCGGCCTGCTCGGTGGCGTCGAGCCCCGGCGCGGACGCGATCTTGGAAAACTCGATGGCGCCGTTCGCGTGCTCCTTCTGCATCTTCGGCACGAGCGTCTCGCGCGTGTACGACTCGATGCGCGCGAAGATGGCTTCGGGGTCCATCGTCGGGAGATTGCGGAATTCGAAGTCGAACGAACATTCCGCGGGCACCGTGTTCAGCGCGTTGCCGCCCTTGATGGTGCTCGTCTGCGCGGTGGTGAAGGGCACGTCGTAGAGTTCGTCGAACGGGCCTTTGGCGCGGAATTCATCGGCGACATCGCGAATGAAGCAAATCAGGCGCGCCGCATATTCGATGGCGTTCAGGCCCTTCGGCGTCAGCGACGAATGCGCCGCCGCGCCGCGCACGCAGCAGCGGAACGCGTTGATGCCCTTGTGCGCGATGATCGGGCGCATGGAGGTCGGTTCGCCGACGATGCAGCCGTCCGGGCGCACGCCGCGCTTCTTGAGATCCTCGATCATGAGCGGAGCGCCCGCGCAGCCGACTTCTTCGTCGTAGGAAAGCGCGAAGTGGATGGGCTTGGCGAGCCGGGTCGCCTGCATGGCGGGCAGCATCGAAAGCGCCGCGCCGATGAAGCCTTTCATGTCGCACGCGCCGCGGCCGTAGAGCAGGCCGTCGCGGACTTCCGGCTTGAACGGATCGCTCGCCCAGTCCTGGCCGTCGACCGGCACGACATCCGTATGACCTGACAGCACGATGCCGCCGTTGGTTTCGCCGTCATGCGCGGGCACGGTCGCGAAGAGATTCGCCCACTGGCCGCGCGGATCGTTCGTGATGACCGCTTCGATGCCCGATTTGCGCAGTTCGTCGCGGACGGTTTCGATCAGGCCCAGGTTCGGATTGCGGCTTACCGTATCGAAGGACATGAGCCGTTCGATCCACGGCAGGGATTTCGGACTGCTCGACGAAGATGCGGCTTCCTGTTGCCGATGCGCCGGGTCAGTGACCTGTGACATGTTCTCTCTCCTGCGGGTAGGTTTCGATCATAGCTGAAAAGAATTGGTCAGGTCGGAAGGGGATTTTTGTCTGCAGCGGGTTTTGTCGTGGGGCTTGTTTTTGGATCGGTCTGTTGGCTTGCCCGTTGCTGAAGCGGGCATAGGTCGTTCTCTCGGAGTTTCCGATCCTTCGGTTTGCCTCGTCGGGAGATTCGTCGTCTTGTCGGTCTGTTGGTGTTGTCTCCTTCCCGGGGCGGGCATATATTCTTCTCTCAGCGTTCCCGGTAGGTCAGCTCGGCTCGTCGCGAAAACTTGTTTCGTGTCGGTCTATTAGCGTTGCTCCTCCTCGGGGCGGGGGTCACTTTCTTGGCTGTCGACCAGAGTAGGCGCTTTGGCGCCGTACTCTGGCCCCATGTGTATAGACCGGAGACATGGGTAACACCTTCTCCAGGACATGGGTAACACTTCGGACGAATGGTTCGTCCGGAGTCGATCATGACCTGGGATAGTAAAAACATCATGGAACTGCGGCTTGAATTCGTGACGTTCGCCACCCAACAAGGGGCCAATCGACGCGCCTTGTGTCGCCAATACGGCATTAGCGCGAAGACCGGCTACAAGTGGATCAGGCGCTACGAGCAAGGCGACACCGCGCTGGTCGATCGATGCCGGCGGCCCATGCATAGCCCGTCGCGCACCGCGGCCGAGGTCGAGGCGCGCGTGGTCGAGCTGCGTCAAGCGCGGCCTGCCTGGGGCGCGCCCAAGATTGCCCGTCGCATCAGCGATCTCGGTTGCGATCGAACCCCGTCGCCCAGCACCGTGACGCGCATCCTGCATCGGCACGGCCTGATCAGCGCCGAGAGCAGCACCGCGGCCTTGCCGTGGCAGCGCTTCGAACACGCGCATCCCAACGATCTGTGGCAGATGGACTTCAAGGGCGGCATCGAACTGGACAGTGGCGCACGCTGCGCGCCGTTCACCGTGCTGGACGATCACTCGCGCTTCGATCTGGCGCTCGATGCGTGTGGCAGCACGCCCACGCGGGTCGTGCGCGAGCACTTGCGCGCGGTGTTTCGCCGCTATGGCTTGCCGCTGCGCATCAATGCGGACAACGGTCCGCCCTGGGGCAGCCCGGCGCGATCGGGCCAGTTGACGGCGCTGGCGATCTGGCTGATTCGCCTGGGCATCCGGATTTCGTATAGCCGGCCTCGGCATCCGCAGACCAACGGTAAGGACGAACGGTTTCATCGCACGCTCAAGGCCGAACTGCTCGCGGGCCGACGCTTCAAGAACCTGAAGAGCGCCCAGCAAGCGTTCTACGTGTCACGCATGTCTTCGGTGTACACAACTCTTCTGAGTAGCTCCGAATACCAAGAAAAGACTTTCGTTCGACCGACTTTCGCCCACCGCAGTGAGCATTTCCGGTCCGATCTTCATTGTCGTCTGCGCTCGCCGATAGCAGCAAGAGTTGCCTCGAAGGACAAGAGCGGTGGCTGCTCGAATGCAGCGTCGCGCTGCCGGTCCAATCGTTGACCGGGATCACCCCAAACGTACGGTGCGCACGCCTTTGCAGACCGCGTGCTTAAACACCACCCATGTTTGTCACGTTTTATTGCAGCAAGGGACAAGCGAGCGTTTAGGATGGCAAACTGCTTTACATCCGTCCCCGCTCGATCCCATGCCACTCCGATCCCCAGTCCCGAGCATCACTGTAGCGTTCGGTCGCTTTGGCGAGAGTCGATAGCCATGGACCCGCGCTTTCTCGAGCAGTATCTGGAGCAGTTGCGCTATATCGAAGCAGGCGCGCATGAGTTTGGCAAAGACCATCTCAAGATCGGCCGACGGCTCGGCATCAACGAGAATGAAATCGCCGATCCCTTCGTGCAACGGTTGCTTCAGTCATTCGCCTTCGTCATGGCGCGTGGCGCGCAGCGCATTGAGGACGCGTTCCCTGCATTCATTCAGCCTTTGTTGGCGGTGACGTATCCGAACTACGTCACGCCCATTCCTTCGATGGCCATAGCGCGTGCGTTCCCTAAGGATGGCGACGGTCATCGTCACGACGGCCTCCTTTTGCCGCGCGGCACCGTGTTCAGTTCCTCGGTGTTCGAGGATGGGCAGACCGCCTGCGAATTCCGCAGCAGTCAGGACGTGAGGATTTTCCCGCTGGACATCGCGCGGGTTCGGGCGATCAACGCCCCGCCGCCCGACATCCCGATGCTCTATCGATACGCGCCGGCAGACCAGGCAGTGGTCGGGGCACTGCGCATCACGCTGCATACGGTCAACGGCATGCCGATTTCCGGTCTGAGCGGCCTAGACCGCTTGCCGGTGTATCTGGCAGGCGATCAGACCACGGCCTCACACCTGTTCGAACTGCTGCATACTGCCAGTATCTCAACGGTCATCGCCGCGCCCGGCGCGTTCGCCAATGGCAGGCTGCACTGCGTCACGCGCGATGCCGTCGTTCATGAAGGGCTGGAGCCTGAGCAGAGCCTCTTGCCGCGTGTGCCGGACCGCTTCCACGGCCACAATCTGTTGCACGAGTGGTTTTGCTTCCCGGCGCGCTTCGGCTTCTTCACGCTGACCGGATTGGGCAAGGCGCTCGCGTCGATTCATGGCCCCGAGGCCGAGATCGTCATTTTGCTCGATCGGCCGTTGGGGGCGCTTGCGGAGCGGATCAGCGCGGCGGACTTCGCGCTTCACTGCACGCCGCTCGTCAACCTGTTTGCGCGGACGGTCGGGCCGCTCAAGATCGATTCTGCCGCCCGTGAGCATGTTCTGACGCCGGTGCCCGACGCCCCGCGCGACTACGAAGTGCATTCAGTGCAAGCGGTGCGCGGCCAAGCCGGGCGAGACTCGCCGCCGGTTGCCTTTCACGATTACCACGCCGCTTATCGGGACGACCGCCTGCGCGATGCGCGCTACTACGCGCTGCGCCGCGTGCTCAACCAGACCGATTACGACGAGCGCCAGTACAAAACCCGCCGCCCTTTCACCGAGACGCGCACGCTGCTCGCCCTGATGGACAAAGAAGGCCAGCCGCTCGCCGAAGTCACCGGCTATCTGACACTCGACGCGTGGCTCACCAATCGCGATCTGCCGTGTCTGATTGCATGCAACGGGCATCACGATGTCGCGGCCGACCGCACGCTGCCGGTCACGGGCATCGGGCTGATTCGCGCGCCCACCGCGCCGAAGCCGGCCATGGCGATCGGCAAGCGGGCGTGGGAGTTGTACGGGCAACTGAACCTGAGCTATCACACGCTCAATACATCGTCGCCTGGTGAGACGTCAGGCGAAGGCTTGCGCCGCCTCTTGCGGCTGTACTTTAACGACGACTCGCCAACGCAGCGCCGTCAGGTCGATGCCCTCGTCGGGGCGCACACGCAACCGGTGGCCTGCCTGCTGTCGCCCGAACTGGATCAGCCGTACGGACGCGCGATCGAATGCGCGCTCACCTTCGATGAAACGCGGATGGACGGCGTCAGTCCGTACGCGCTCGCCTTGGCGTTGGAGCGTTATGTCGCGCGGCACGTGTCCACGCACAGCTACACGACCACGGCGCTCAGCTCCGTGCAGCGGGGACTGGTCACGCAATGGCAGCCACGTATGGGTACGCGAGGCATCGCTTGAGTTTCACCAAGCAAAAACAAAAAGAAAGGAATTGCAGCATGAGTTGGTTCGATCAGCCGCGCACGCTGGCCTTATCAGGCAGTGCGCTGCCGCAATGGCTCGATGAGCCGTTGCTCGTCGTCTCGCGCGTCAAGGGCACGGAAGAACTGGGGAAGCTCTACCAGTACGACGTCGAGCTCAGCACGCTCGACGATGCTCACCTGAGCGTGCACGCGGCGCAGGCGCTGGTCGATCTGGACAGACTCGCCGGTAAGGAAGTCACGCTATCCATTGCCATAGAGGGCAACGGCACCTGGGTACAAGGCGCAACGAGCGCCTCGATGCTCAACGTCGGCGCGGATGTGCGCAAGATCACCGGCGTGATTGCCGAGGCGCAAGCCATCGGTGCGGACGACCGGCGCGCGTTCTATCGCTTCAGGCTGCGCCCGCGCCTGTGGATTGCGACGCTCAACCGCGATAGCCGAACGTACCAAAATCGAGATATCAAGCAGATTTCGTCGGAAATTCTGAACCGGCTGAGCATCCCGTTCGAGTTTCGTCTGACCGGGCCATTTCTCGGCAAGCGCGGCTATCCGGCACGCGACTATCAGCGTCAGTGGTGGGAGTCGGATTATGAATTGCTTGACCGGCTCTGGCAGGAATGGGGCATCACGTATTTCTACGACGACGCGACGCTCGTGCTGTGCGACTCGCCAGGCTCCTTCAAGCAGCACGGCCCGGCGTATCGGACGGTGCGCTATCTGGACCGCGGC
Organism: Burkholderia sp. 8Y; assembly: GCF_902506145.1. Lineage (GTDB taxonomy): Bacteria > Pseudomonadota > Gammaproteobacteria > Burkholderiales > Burkholderiaceae > Caballeronia. The sequence goes on from NZ_LR733520.1 coordinate 1,279,975, forward strand.
GGCCAGCGCATCGACGAGGAGCATGTCCACGCGTTCAATGTGACGCGCCGCATCACGACCGGCAAGGTGTCGCTGGTGGACTACGACTACACGCAGTCGGTCGCGAAGCTCACCGCGCAGCGCACGCAGCACAGCGAGAGCACGCAGGACAACGCCGAAGAGTACGCGTGGGGCGACTACGCGCAGCCGCTGGCGACGCCGCTTGGCGTCTCGGGCCGCCCCAACGACGCGAAGTTCGAAGCCGAGCATCTGGCGCAGGTGAAGGTGGAGGCGCACCGCGCGCAAAGTCGGCTCGCAAGCGGCTCGGGCAACTTGCGCGGATTGATGACCGGCCACACGTTCCGGCTCGAAGGCTATCCGCTCACGCCGGGCGACGGCGAGCATCTGGTCGTCTCGACGGAGTTGGAAATCGTCAACAACGACACGGTCACGAACCGCGGCACGCTCGAGCGTCGCTATCAGTGCGAGACGCACTTCACGGCGGTGCCCGCCGACACGTTCTACCGCACGCCGCAGACGGCGGTGAAGCCGCGCGCTCACGGCGAGATGGCGGTGGTGGTCGGCTTCGACGATCAGGACAAGATTCTCACCGATCCGTATGGGCGCGTAAAAGTGCATTTCGTCTGGGACCGCGTGAGTCCGCTCAACGACACGGCCAGTTGCTGGCTACAGGTGGCGTCGCCCTGGCAAGGGCCGGGCTATGGCGCGCTGTGGACGCCGCGCGTGGGCCAGATGGTGCAGATCGGTTACTTCGATAGCGATCCGGACCGGCCTTTCGTGGTTGCCGCGCACAGCACGGAGAACCATCAGTTGCCGTGGGAGTTGCCGCGCAATAGCGTGCTGTCGGGCTGGCGTAGCAGGGATTTGCAAGGGCAGTCGGCTAACAGCGTGCTCACCGACGACACGCCCGGCAAGCTGCAAGTGCAGGTGGCGAGCGATCACGCGCAGTCGCGGCTGGTGCTGGGGTCCAATACGCGCATCGACGGGCATAAGGGACGCAGCGAGGCGCGCGGCGTTGGATTTGAGCTGGCGACCGAGGCGCATGGCGTGCTTCGGGCGAACGCTGGGCTGCTAATGACGACGGAGGCGCGCACCGGTGCGACCGCGCCCGTCAAGGACATGGGCGAGACCGTGGCGCGGCTCACGCAGGCGCGCGGGCAGCATGAGGAGCTCGGGCGGCTCGCGCAGCAGCATCTGGCGCAGACCGTCGACATGAGCCAGGCCGACGCGGCGCAAGCCATCAAGACGCAAAACGAGGCGATCAAGGGCGGGGCGAAGGCACACGACAACCCGTCGCCGGAGATGACGCGGCCGGACGCGGTGCTGGCGAGCAGCGCGGGGATCGCCACCACTGCGGCCGAGAGCACGCATCAGGCGAGCGGTGAGGACCATGCCATCACCGCCGCACGCGATATGAGTCTGTCGCTCGGGCGGTCGTTGTTTGCCTCGGTGCGCGGGGCCATTTCGATGTTTGCTTATCAGCTTGGGCTTAAGTTGATCGCGGCGAAAGGCAAGGTCGAGATTCAGGCGCAGAGCGACCAGATGGCGCTCCAAGCGTTGAAGGACATCACCGTCAGCAGCACGGACGGGAAGATCGTCATTACCGCGTCCAAGGAAGTGTGGATTGGCGCGGGGGGATCGTATGTCCAGATCAACGGTAGCGGGATCACCAACGGGTCGCCGGGGGCGATTCTGGAGAAAGGCGCGTCGTGGAGCAAAGACACTGCCGATGCAGTGCGCTTGTTTACTCCCACCCTGCCGAATGGTGATGTGTTCCACGAGCAGTTCCGCCTGCTAGACGAGGATGGGGAAACGCCTCTGGTACGTCGATATTACGAGATACATGGCGAGTCGGGAGCGGTGTGGTCGGGGTACACCGATAATCAAGGATTGACCGAGCGAGTATTTACCGATCAACCCGAGACACTGACACTGAAATTTTAGAGCACGAAGACGATGACGAAGCCTCATAGATCACATCATCGGGCCAAGCCCGGCAGAACAAACGGCAATGCTGACTCGTTAGTGAAAGTCGTGGTGACGAACGACTCGGGTGAATGGGTTAGACCGAACTCCGGCGAAAAATTCTATATTGACGAGGAAGCTACTTTCCCAGAGGTTTTTTTCGAACTAAGGTCCGACTCAGCGCCCCCATACCAATGGCAGTGGACGATCGAATGGAACGCGCATGTTAGCGGACTGAAGGAGGGCGTTCGCACTGGCAAGAAGTTGAGAAGTTTCGTGGAGTCTGGCAATTTTTCTTCGCATGATAAAACATGGAAAGTTGGTCTCAATTCTAAGGTGCTTGGAGGGAAGCTTACTGTGACGGTGAATGTGGCAAGCGATACGTTCAAACGGACCGTCGTAATTCTCGGAAGAAATCCGAGCGAAGACCAAGTGAGAGGGTTCCTCGCTGGAATTCCGAACGTTACTGGCTTCGACAAGTTGCTTGCACAGGAGAGCAGGTTCAAGAACTTTATGAATGCGGACAACGAACCTGTGGTGGCGGGAGACGCCGGCTACGGAATGACGCAGTTAACGCACCCTTCACCGACTTACGAACAAGCGTGGAATTGGAAAGCAAACGTTCGTGGCGGTGCAGCGCTCTATCAACAAAAACAAGCCAGCGCAAAGGCGTACCTTGGCCAACAAGGTAGGCGCTATACGGACGTCCAATTGGCTCATGAAACGATCAGTCGTTGGAACGGCGGAAGTTATCACAAGTGGGACGAGCATACGCAGACGTGGGTAAGAACTCCCGAGATGCTTTGTGACCCACAGACGGGGAATATGGGATGGGACACGGGCGTGCCTGCGAATCAGAATAAATCCACGGGCGAACTTCATCAGCGAGACAAAGGTGAGTATGGAAAGATGAGAGCGGGCCAAACAGCGGACCATCCTTGGAAATACAGCGGAGTTTGTTATGCGGATCATGTTGAAGGAAGCGAGTAAATCGCTGTGTCTCGTTGCCGCTGTGGCACTCGCGCATGATTCGTTTGGTGCGCAGCAGTCACCGGCCAGCGTGATGGTCTCTGACGGAAAGAGACTCACAGTAAGCGATGGGAGAGTTGTCGTCGCTGCACCGGGTGACAAACGGATTCTCAAGTTGCCGCCTTCCCTCCAGCGAGCGTTGCGAACTTCAGCGGAGATCGTTTTTCCCGAAGCGTTGTCGCGTCGCATGGGTGGGAGGGACTTTATACTTGTCGTCTTGAAATCTCCGTCGTCTAACTCGCCAGGCAGCTATTGTGGCGCCGGAACTGAGGACGAACTCTACGTTTTGGATATAGATGGCCGCACCGCAAAGATAGGGCTGTCGGCTAAGGTCAGTAGCTGCCTCGACAATATCGAACTGGAGGACAATGGGGTAGATTCCCCCTACTCGTCAATTAGATGGGTAGGCAGTCCGGCTGGTGTTTCGGTCTCGTGGGCAAGAGATCGGAAGGGAGTTAAGCGGACCGGGCTGTACAAGATGGCTAACGGCCGCTTCGTAGAAAGTGGAAATTGAAAGTCAGAGACTCGATGTGCACTCTTAACGATCTCTATCCCAATGCGCATCCCGTAGGTTATGCCGAATGAACAATCTCCTTAAGATAGCGATGCTTATTGTCGCGGAGGAATAACTTTGGCAGCGCTGTCGAGACCACCGAATCCCTACACCTTCCGAGAGCGGATACTTTCGACCGAACATAGTCGCTTGGCTTGCCAAGCTAGATGGGGGATGATAGTTCAACAATGCTAAAACACAACCGTCGCCGACTCGGAAAAAGATCAGAGCGATCTTCTCGAGTGCAGAGGAAACGGACGGTGGTCCCTGTACCATTCTGGGCAGAAAGTATCTAGAAGACGGGAACAGCATGCTGCCGGAGTTGCAGACGGTTTGCCAGGCTGGATCAGCTGACCTGCCTGAGTTCTTCGGACCGTTTTAATCTTGGAGAACGGCCTCGATTGCTTCAGTTGAACAATACCGCTGCTTGAACTCGTCGGGCGTCAGGTAGGCCAGGCTTGAATGCGGCCGGATGGCATTGTAGTGACGCCGCCACTGCTCGATCACACCGACACGCGACGGCGCGGGCGTTTGCGTGGCACCTGCAGGCCAGCAAGACGCCACAGCCGCCATGCCCGGTCAGCGCTCATCGGATGACCTTGCCGCTCCAGAAAGATCTGGATGCGACGATAACCATAACGCGGATATTGCGCCGACAGGATGCTCATTGCTGCAAGCACCGGCGCGTCCCGCACCGCGAGCGTCGACTCGTAATGCAACGCCGATCTGGCGATCGACATCAGCGCGCACGCACGCCGCTGCGACAGGCCCCGCGCTTGTGCGTACGCGACCTGCTGGCGTCGGGCGGGCGCGCTCACCACTTTTTTGCGTTGATCTCTTTCATTACATCCAGTTCGAGATCGCGCTCGGCCAGCATCTTCTTCAGCCGCGCGTTCTCCTGCTCGAGTCGCCTGAGCCGCTTCACGTCGGTCGCCTCGAGCCCGCCGAAATGCTGTCGCCAGTTGTATATGGTCTGGTCGCTGATCCCGTACTTCTTCGCGACATCGGCAATCGGCGCCTTGTCCGCCTCCCGCAGGATCGTGACCATCTGCTCTTCGGTAAACCGGCTCTTCTTCATGACTTCCTTCTCTCCGTAGGAAGCCATTCTCTCAAGTTTCAGCTGGTCCGAAAATTCCAGGGCAGGTCACAGCAGTGACATGAAGCTGAACGATGTAAGGCAACGACTAATTAACGGTCAGTTGATAGCCGCTCGTGCAATCGGTAGAGGCGGAATTGGCCAATGGATTCGGTTGCTCCCAGCGCAGCGACGCCACTCAACACCGATTCCTCACACGATGGCAAAAAAGTGCCTTCCGCTCGGGAACCGGTAACGCCAATAGACGGACTTGGTACACGTTTCACGAAGGAAGCCGTACACCCGAGCGTTAGGGCAAGAGCGACACTGCCCCCGGAAGGGCTACGCTAGAAAAACCAACACGAGAGCGAGCGTCACTCAAAAAACCGTCACTAGCGCACACCAGCAGTCGCAACCCCCTGCCGCACCGGCCCCCCAAGCGCCCTCAAAGTCTCCTTAACCGTAGCAATCCGCACCGCCAAATCCGGACTGCGCGTCTCGATGCGCAGCTTGTCCTGTCCCGCGAGCTTGATGTGCTTGTTCTTCTGCACCATCTCGATGATCTTCATCGCATCCACAGGCGGATTCGGCACGAACTGCAACGCGATGGAAAGCTCGGCCGCGTCGATCTTCGAAATGCCGAGCGGCTTGGCGGCGAGACGCAGTCGATGCGTCTCCACAAGCGCATGCGCCTGCGGCGGCAGCTTGCCAAAGCGGTCGACGAGTTCTTCGAGAATGCCGTCGATCGCATCGCTCGATTCGCAGTTCGCGAGCCGCTTGTAGAGCGATAAACGCTCCTGCACGTCGCCGCAATAATCGGCGGGAAGAATGGCGGGCGCGTGCAGATTGATCTCGGTCGTCGCGGCGAGCGGCGCGTTAAGATCCGGCTCGCGGCCATCTTTCAGCGCGCGCACCGCGTCGTTCAGCATGTCGGTGTAGAGCTGAAAGCCGATCTCGTGAATCTCGCCCGACTGCTTGTCGCCGAGCACTTCGCCCGTGCCGCGAATCTCGAGGTCGTGCATCGCGAGATAGAAGCCGGAGCCGAGTTCCTCCATCTGCTGGATCGCTTCGAGCCGGCGCTGCGCCTGCTTCGTCAGCGACTGCGGATCATGCACGAGCAAATACGCGTACGCCTGATGATGCGAGCGCCCGACGCGCCCGCGCAGTTGATGCAATTGCGCGAGCCCGAACTTGTCCGCGCGATGCATGATGATGGTGTTCGCGCTCGGCACGTCGATGCCGGTCTCGATGATCGTCGTGCACAGCAGCACGTTCGCGCGCTGGCCGACGAAATCGCGCATCACGCGCTCCAGTTCACGCTCATGCATCTGCCCGTGCGCGACCGCGATGCGCGCCTCGGGCACGAGCGCCTCGAGCATCGCGCGGCGGTTCTCGATGGTCTCCACTTCGTTGTGCAGAAAGTACACCTGGCCGCCGCGCTTGAGTTCGCGCAGCATCGCCTCGCGGATCACGCCGTCTTCCTCCCGGCGCACGAAAGTCTTGATCGCGAGGCGCTTCTGCGGCGCGGTCGCGATCACGGAGAAATCGCGCAGACCTTCGAGCGCCATGCCGAGCGTGCGCGGAATCGGCGTCGCGGTCAGCGTGAGGACGTCGACTTCCGCACGCAACGCTTTAAGCGCCTCTTTCTGCCGCACGCCGAAGCGGTGTTCCTCGTCGATGATGACGAGCCCGAGCCGCTTGAACTTCACATCGCTCGACAACAGCTTGTGCGTGCCGATCACGATATCGACGGTGCCTTCGTTGATCTGCTGCACGGACTGCGACACTTCCTTCGTGCTCTTGAACCGCGACAGCTCCGCGATTCGCACCGGCCAGTCCGCGAAGCGGTCCGTGAAGGTCTGCGTGTGCTGTTCGGCGAGAAGCGTCGTCGGCGAGAGAATCGCCACCTGCTTGCCCGCCATCACCGCGATGAACGCGGCGCGCAGCGCGACTTCCGTCTTGCCGAAGCCGACATCGCCGCACACGAGGCGGTCCATCGGCTTGCCGCTCGTCATGTCTGCAATGACCGAGGCAATCGCCGCCGCCTGATCCGGCGTTTCCTCGAAGCCAAAGCTCTCCGCGAACTTCGTGTAGTCGCGCGGATCGAGCTTGAACGCAAAGCCTTCGCGCGCGGCGCGGCGAGCGTAGAGATTCAGCAGCTCGGCGGCCGTATCGCGAATCTGCTGCGCGGCCTTGCGCTTGGCCTTTTCCCACTGACCCGAGCCGAGCGTGTGAAGCGGCGCGCTTTCGGGGTCCGCGCCGCTGTAGCGCGAAATCACGTGCAACTGTGCGACGGGCACGTACAGCTTCGATTCGTTCTGGTATTCGAGGTGAAGGAACTCGGTTTCGCCTTCGCCGAGGTCCATCGACACCAGACCCATATACCGGCCGATGCCGTGCTGCGCGTGCACAACCGGATCGCCGACCTTCAGCTCGGCGAGATCGCGCACCATCGAATCGACGTTGCTCGCCTGTTCCTGACGCCGCCGGCCGGCGCGGCGGGCGAGCGGCCCATACAACTCGGTTTCCGTGATGATCGCGAGTTGTTCGGCGGGCAGCGCAAAGCCGTTCGCGAGCGGCGCGATGCCGAGCGTGAACTTGGCATCGGTCGTGAGCCATTCCTGGAACGTGTCGTGCAATTCGCCGCGCAAGCCGTTATCCGCGAGCAATTGCTGAATGGTCTCGCGCCGCCCCGCCGATTCCGCGACGAGCATCACGCGGTTTTGCGTCTGCTCCAGATAGTGACGCAACGCGAGCAGCGGTTCTTCCGCGTGACGGTCGATGGCGAGTCCCGGCAGCGGCACGGCCCAGCCGCCTTCGGGCGTCGCGGGAAACTTCAGTTGCGCGAACGGTTTGGCGAACGTGAAGAAGTCGTCGTCCGTCAGGAAAAGACGGCGCGGCTCCAGCAGCGGACGCTCGCGGTCGTGCGAGAGGAATTCGTAACGCTGCTTCGTGTCGTGCGTGAACCGCTTGATCGCGGCGTCCAGGTCGCCAATGAACGCGAGCTGCGAGCCTTGCGGCAGATAGTGGAAGAGCGTCGCGGTTTCATCGAAAAAAAGCGGCAGATAGTATTCGATGCCCGCCGACGGCACGCCGTTGCCGATGTCCTTGTAAATCTGTGAGCGGCTCGGATCGCCTTCGAAGACTTCACGCCAGCGGCTACGAAACGCGGTGCGCGCGGCTTCGTCGAACGGGAACTCGCGGCCCGGCAGCAAGCGCACGTCGCGCACCGGATAGAGGCTGCGCTGCGTGTCGGGGTCGAACGCGCGGATCGAATCCACCTGATCGTCGAACAGGTCGATGCGATACGGCAGCGGCGAGCCCATCGGATACAGGTCGATCAGAGAGCCGCGCACGCAGTATTCGCCCGGCCGAACGACCTGGCTCACGTGCTCGTAGCCCGCGAGCGTCAACTGTGCTTTCAGCTTGGCTTCGTCAAGACGCTCGCCTTGCGTGAAGGAGAACGTATAGGCCGCGAGAAACGACGCGGGCGGCATGCGATAGAGCGCCGTCGTCGCCGGCACGATGAGAATGTCGCAGCGTCCTTCGCCGAGATCGTGCAGCGTCGCGAGCCGCTCCGACACGAGATCCTGGTGCGGCGAAAACGTGTCGTAAGGCAGCGTTTCCCAGTCCGGCAAGAGCCGCACGCGGGCGTCCGGCGCGAAGTAGGGCAGTTCGACCGCGAGGCGCTGCGCATCGACAGCGCTCGCGCAGACTACCGTCAGAAGCGGCACGGCCTCGCGATGCGCGGCGAGATAGCGCGCGATGGCGAGCGCATCGGCGGAGCAGGAAGCGCCGTCGAAGACGAAACGCTGAGCTGCCTTGACGAGCGCGATGGGGGAAGTGGACTGCGCGTTGACGGCTTTCGAAGACATAAGGTGTGCATTGAACCGCCCGCGCTGCCGCTGGATAGCCGCGCGCCGGACGTGGTCGCGAAGGACCTATTATAAAATCCGGGCTTCACTTTGACTTGGCCACATGATTCTCTCGTGACTTCGCCCGCCGCCCCGTCTACCGCTGCGCGTCTTTTCGCGCTCATTCCCTGCGCCGGAACCGGCAGCCGCTCCGGCGCGCCGATGCCCAAGCAATATCAGACGGTCGCGGGACGGCCGATGCTCGGCTACACGCTCGCCGCATTCGACGCGTGCTCCGAATTCTCTCAGACACTCGTCGTCCTCGCACCGGACGATCATCACTTCGACGCGCGCCGCTTTGCCGGCCTGCGTTTCGTGGTGCAGCGGCGTGGCGGGGCGTCGCGGCAGGCGTCGGTCTATAACGGCCTCGTCGCGCTGGCCGAATTTGGCGCACGCGACGACGACTGGGTGCTCGTGCACGACGCCGCGCGCCCCGGCATCACGCCCGAGCTGATTCGCAAGCTCGTCGCCGAATTGCGCGACGATCCGGTCGGCGGCATTCTCGCGCTGCCGGTCGCGGATACGCTCAAGCGCGTCGCACCGACCATGCCCGATGCGGCGGCAGGCGGGGCGCGCATCGCGCGGACCGAATCGCGCGACGGCTTGTGGCAGGCGCAGACGCCGCAGATGTTCCGCCTCGGCATGTTGCGCGAAGCGATCGATCGTGCGCGCCATGACGGCCATGATCTCACGGACGAAGCCAGCGCCATCGAGTGGCTCGGCCACTCGCCGAAGCTCGTGCAGGGCAGCCTGCGCAACTTCAAGGTGACTTATCCGGAAGACTTCGGTCTCGCCAGCGCCATCCTCTCGGCGCGCGCCTGACGGACCGCTCACTCTCTACTGCTAGGTGGCATCGATGGATTTCAGAATCGGACAAGGGTACGACGTTCATCAGCTCGTCGAAGGGCGCGAGCTCATCATCGGCGGCGTGACGATTCCCTACGAACGCGGCCTGCTCGGCCATTCGGATGCCGACGTGCTGCTGCACGCGATCACCGACGCGTTGTTCGGCGCGGCGGCGCTCGGCGATATCGGCCGGCATTTTCCGGATACGGCCACCGAGTTCGCCGGCGCGAACAGCCGCGTGCTGCTGCGCGAGGCGGTCAAGCGCGTGTCGGAAGCGGGCTTTGCGATTGCGAACGTCGACAGCACCGTGATCGCGCAGGCGCCGAAGCTGAGCCCGCATATCGAGGCGATGCGCGAGAACATCGCCGCTGATCTGGATCTTCCGGTCGATCGCGTCAACGTGAAAGCGAAGACCAACGAGAAGCTCGGCTATCTCGGCCGCAAGGAAGGCATCGAGGCGCAGGCGGCCGTGCTCTTGCGGCGCACGTCCATCGACCATTGAGCGAGCGACGCCACGCGCGAACGCGGTGGCGTCTTCGGCTAAATTACTTGCCTTCGGCTTCGATCGTGAGCGCCACCGCGCCGATCACCGCGGCAATGCGGCCGACATCGCGCAGCTGCGTCGTCGACATGCCCTCGGTCACGAGATTCTCGTAGTGCGACTTCACGCAGAAATGGCACTTGCCGATGATCGACGCCGCGAGCGCATACATCTCGAAGCGCCGCTTGTCCACGCCGCCATGCGACGCGTACGCGTTCATGCGAAGTCCCGCAGGCTGCGTCTTCAGGTCGGCGTTGTCGGCCATCTCCAGATACGGATACCAGACGTTGTTCATGCCCATCAGCGCGGCGGCCGTGAGCGCCGCGTTCGTTTCCTCGGGCGAGAGCACGCCGGCATTGCGGATGATCGACACGAGCTTCGTCGCCTTGGCCGCGTAAGCGGCGGCGAGCGCGACGCCCACCGCGTCATTGCCTTCGAGCGACGAACGGGCGATCGTGCCGTCGACGTTCAGGCGAATGTCTTTCGCGTAGTCGGGAACCAGCTCCTTGATCGAAGACAGGAATTCCATTGATTTCTCCTATTCGATGGCGTTGAAAAAGCCCGCCGGCTCCCGGCCATGCACTCGAAAGAAGGCGGGCTCACGCATGCGCTCGAGCGCCTCGGCCTCAGGGCTTAGAGCGTCGCGCCGCCGACCGCGCGGTTGCATGGGCACAGTTCGTCGGTTTGCAGTCCGTCCAGAATGCGTAGCACTTCTTCGGGATTGCGGCCCACGTTCAGGTTATTGACCGACACGTGCTGAATGACGTTGTCCGGATCGACGATGAACGTGGCGCGCAACGCGACGCCCGCTTCCTTGTCGCGCACGCCGAGCTGGTCGATCAGTTCGCCCTTCACGTCGCCGAACGAATAGTGGTTCAGCTTGTTCAAATCCTTATGCTCGCGGCGCCACGCGAGCTTGACGAATTCGTTGTCGACGCTGCCGCCCATCAGCACGGCATCGCGGTCCTCGAAATCTTGCGCGAGCTTGCCGAACTCGACGATTTCCGTCGGGCACACGAACGTGAAGTCCTTCGGATAGAAGTAGATGATTTTCCACTTGCCCGGAAACGACTGCTCGGTGATTTCCTCAAAGGCGGACTGGCCGTTTTCCTCGTGGTTGTTGAAGCCGGGTTTTGCAGCGGTGACGGTGAATGCTTCGACTTTATCGCCAACGGTCTTCATGCAACGCTCCTGTGTTCGTTGAAAGGACAACTCAGACCAAACTATCGGAAAGCGGTAACGCGCGCATGACAGCTTGGCCGCCCATGCCGCGCGTGAAACCGGACCATCATAACCCCATGGTGGAACCCGTTCAAAAGGTTTGCCCAATCGCGCGGATAGCTTTTTTCGAACGTGCGGGCTGGTTGCGGGCTGGTTGCCGGCTAGTCGCGCGGGCCGTCGAAGCGCGCGCCCTTCATCTGTGGGAAGTCGATGGTGACTTCGAAGCCGGGCAGCGGCGTGCGATTGCGCAGCCGCAGCGCACCGCGTTGGCGGGTGACGAGCCGCTGCACGATCGCCATGCCGAGGCCCGTGCCGTTCGCCTGCGTGCGCGCGGCGTTCACGCGATAGAAGGGCCGGGTGATCAGCGCCACCTGGTCGTCGGGGATGCCGAGCCCTTCGTCCATCACGGATAGTTCGACGCGCCCATGCGTGACGCGCGTTTGCAGCGTGATGCGTGCGATGTCGTCGCGTTCGCTGCGGCCGTACTTGCGCGCGTTTTCGAGCAGATTGCCGACGACGCGCCGCGCATCGGTCGGATCGCCCTCGATGACCGCGCCGGGCGCGAGGTCCGTTCGCATCACGACGCCTTCGTCGGCCTGGAAGCGCGCGGCCAGTTCGCTCGCGATCATCGAGAGATCGACGGCTTCGGGCATGCGCTGCATCGGCCGCGCGTAATCGAGAAAGCGCCCGATGATCATGTCCATCTGCTCGATGTCGTCGATCATCGCGAGCTTGGTCGCTTCGTCCGATGGACTCATTTCCGTTTCGAGCCGCAGGCGCGCGAGCGGCGTGCGCAGATCGTGCGAGATGCCGGCCAGCATCAGCGCGCGGTCGGCTTCCAGTTGCTCCAGGTCCTGCACCATCTGGTTGAAACTGCGGTTGGTTTCGGCCGCGACGCCCATGCCGCGTTCGGGCAGCGGTTCCGGCGACTGCCCGGAGCCCACCTTGCGCGCCGCGAGCGCCAGCCGCGCGAACGGCCGGTTCACGAGGCTCGTGATGAACGCCGCGCCGAACAGCGACAGCGCGAGCGCGAACACGCCCCAGCCGGCCCATTGCAGGCCGGTGACGGTGTCCAGCTGGTCGCGGTCGAGCGCGACCCAGTAGTCGTCATCGTCGATCTTGAAGCTGATCCAGACTCCGGGGATGTCGTTCACCGACTGCGCGATGATCGTGTCGTTGCCGAGCCGCCCGCGCACGTCGCGCTCGATCAGCCGGTTGAGCGATTCGTCCGGCTGGAGCTTGTACTTGTCCGTGGTCTCGCGCGGATACACACGAACGCCTTCGTTGCTTTCCAGATCCTGAAGCAGCGCGCGGCGCAGATCGGGATCGGAATAGAGAAGGGCGGTGCGCGTGAGCTTGACGACGGCGACGAGCTGAAGCGCCACGCGCTGGGCGCGCGGCTCGCGTTCGATCACGCGAAAGCTCTGAAACCAGGCGGTGAGGCTGACCGCGATGAGCAGCGCGATCAGCGCGAAAGTTCGCCAGAACAGGCCGCCGAACGCAAGCGCCAGTAGCCGCCTGTCGATTCGCATGGGTCTATCGGGTTCCGCTCGGTGAAGGGGATAAAGCGTATCGGACTCGCTTGAAGTGCGTATGACGGAGCGGCGCAGAATGCTTATGCCGCGCCGTCGGGAATGAAGACGTAGCCGAGGCCCCACACCGTCTGAATGAAGCGCGGGCTGCTCGGATCCGGCTCGATCAGCTTGCGCAGACGCGAAATCTGCACGTCGAGACTGCGGTCGAACACTTCGTATTCACGGCCGCGTGCGAGTTCCATCAGCTTTTCGCGCGAAAGCGGCTGGCGCGGATGACGCGCGAACACCTTGAGCACCGAGAATTCGCCGGTGGTCAGCGGGATTTCCTGACCGTTCTTGGTCAGCGTGCGCGTGGCCAGATTCAGCGCGAATTCGCCGAACTCGAAGACTTCCGTGGTTTCGGAGGGCGCGCCGGGCAGTTCCGACGGCGTCTGACGCCGCAGCACCGCGTGAATGCGCGCGACGAGTTCGCGCGGATTGAACGGCTTCGGCAGATAGTCGTCCGCGCCCATTTCGAGGCCGACGATGCGGTCCACGTCCTCGCCCTTCGCCGTGAGCATGATGATGGGCGTGCGGTCATTGCTGCCGCGCAGGCGCCGGCAGATGGAAAGGCCGTCTTCGCCGGGAAGCATGAGGTCGAGCACGAGCAGGTCGAAACGCTCGCGCACCCATAGCTTGTTCATCGACGGGGCGTTTTCCGCGACATACACGTTGAAGCCCTGCTCGCCGAGATAACGCCGAAGCAGATCGCGCAGGCGCGGATCGTCGTCGACTACCAGTATTTTTGAAGGATTTTTGGTTTCCATGGCGGCATCTTAGCGCGTTTGGTCAAACGCCGAGTTTGTAACAAAAGCGAGTGTAACAGTTAGTTACAAAATTTACGGAGCCTGTGGCACGGGTCTTAAGTTCTCTGCGTACACTGCTTTACCTAAGCCCGCCATTCGGTAGATACTCCATTAGACCAGTGGCTTGCGTGGCGCGACCAGGCCGCGCGAGACGCGTGAAAAGAACGAGGCTGTCCGGTTGTCGAGCAACGAAGGGAACAACATGAAGGGAGCGCGGCGGCGCGGACCTGTGCGCACCGAGCGCATTCTCACAAAGACGTTAGTGGCAAGTGCGCTGTACGCCGTACTGAGCGCACAGCATGCCTATGCTCAATCTTCCCGCTTCGCGCCGTCTCCGTCGTCCAACGAGTTTGACCGTTCCGTCCATATGCCCGCCAGCCGCTTCGACGGCCGCATGATTCGTGCGCAGGAACGCACGAGCAAAGGCTCGAACAAGCGCGATCGCGACACCCGGTCCCCCGCGCTGCAACCCGTGCAGCAGGTCGACGACACACCGCCCGCGCGCCCGCCGCGCCACACCGTCATGACCGCCGACGAGCGGCGCCTCTTGCGTCAGCACATCGAAGAGGCCGTGCGGGATCTCTACAAACGCTGATCCACACACGGGGACGAGTGCGATGAACAGACGTGAGTTCCTGTCGATCGCAAGCGTCGTCGCTATTCAGCCTGCTTCCTTTTGCTTGGCTTCGGAAGCGCGTCGTCCGATGAAGGCGCTCGTTCTCATCGATTTCAACGGCGGCAACGACGGCCTGAACACCGTCATCCCCATTGCCGATGCCCGCTATCACGCGCTGCGGCCCACGCTCGCCATTTCCCGCCATGACGCTCTGCCTATCGACGCGCGCACGGGCCTGCATCCGTCGCTGCGACAGCTGATGCCCGCGTGGCATGCCGGCGAATGCGCGATCGTGCAGGGTGTCGGTTACGCAGAGCCCAACCGCTCGCATTACCGCGCGCAGCAGATCTGGCATACCGCGTCGGATGCGAACGAATATCGTCGTGACGCGTGGCTGGCGCGCGTGCTTGTGTCGCGGTCCGCTCTGATTCATCCGGCGAGTACGCCTTTCGATACGCGGTCTTTTACTGCATCGTGCGAGGCGGCGGCGCGCGTCATCGCGGCCAACCGCGCGCAAAGCGGCGTCACAGTGATACGGCTCACGCTCGAAGGTTTCGATACGCACGAGCACCAGGCGGCGCGTCACGCGGCGCTGCTTGCGCAGTTTGCTGATGGCGTCGCTTCGCTGCGAAGCGCGTTGCTCGCCACGGGTGACTGGCGCAGCACGCTCGTGACAACTCGTTCGGAGTTCGGAAGATCGGCGCGCGAGAACGACACGCGCGGTACCGACCATGGCGCGGCCGCGCCGCAGTTCATGTTGGGCGGGGCGGTGCGCGGCGGCCTTTTCGGTGAGGCGCCGAGACTGGACCGGCTGGACGGCGAGGGCGGGCTGGCGGCTGCCGTCGATTTCAGACGGCTCTGCGCCACGGTACTCGATGCGTGCTGGGCCGTAGACTGTGCCGCGGTTCTCGGGCGGCGGTTCGAGGCGCTGCCGGTTATCCGCGCGTGAGCTGCGGTTTTCGGGCGGTCGCTTGCGATGCTGCCGATCATCCGCGCTGAGACGCGTGCTCACCGCGTGCGTCACCGTTCTCCGGTGGCGTTTGCGCTTTTGCTCATCATCCGCGTCAGAGATGCGTGCTCACCGCGTGCGCCACGGTTCTCGCGCGACCGTTTGCGCCCCTGCCGATCATCCACGCCCGATATGCGTGCTCACCGCGTGCGCCACGTAATCCACAGCTTGCGAATCGGCGTGAGCGAGATGCGCTGGTGCAGCACCCGAAACCCTTCGCGCTCGATTTCATCGAAGCGCGCGAGCGATAGCGCCGCCTGCGCCCGCAACACGCGCTGCGAGCCGCGCTCGGCGGCTGGAATCGCGGCAACAGCTTCGTCAAGCGAGCGGCGCGCGCGCTCGGTCTGGAAGCGCATGAGGTCGGTGAAGGCGTCGCTGTACTTGCGGTTGATGATGTCCGCCGCCGTGACATTGAACCGCTGCAATTCGTCGATGGGCACGTAGACGCGGCCGTTGCGCGCGTCGTCGCCAATCTCTTGCACGCGTTCGGCAAGCAGCAGCGCGGAGCCGAGCGGCGCGGCCCACGGCGACACGTCCGCTAGATGTCGGGCGCTCGCTCGGGCGACGGCGGTCGCGAACGCGCCGCCCGTCTGGTCCAGATAACGCCGCAGGCCCGGCCAGTCGAGATAGCGCGCCTGATCCAGGTCCATCGCGAAACCGTCGACGAGCATCGCGAGCGATGCGCGACCTTCCTGGTCCAGCACGCCGCTTTCGTCGGCATGGGCTTGCAGCGCCTTGGTGACCGGATGCGTCGACTGACCGCGATACAGCCGCTCCAGCTCGCTCTGCCACCACACATGCTTGGTGCGGCCGATGGTCGGATCGCTCGTCTCCTTCACCGTTTGCTCGAGCTCGCGATAGAGCGCGTAGAGCGCGGTGAGAAGCGGCTGACGCGCAGCCGGGGCGCGGCGCAGCGCGTAATACGTGCCGGAGCCTTCGGGGGCGGCCTTTTGCTGGCAATAGTCGTCGAAATTCACGGACGGGGCTTTGAGTGGGATGACGAAGACGCGGATGGATTGTGCTGGGCCCGGGTTTCGCAAGTCGAGCGCGGCGGGCGCTCATTTTATCCGCCCGGCGCATGCTTCGCAGCCGGAGCGCCGCGCGCTGCATTCGCATGTGCGCCGAACCACCGACACCGCGAGCATCGCGCGCAACACTGCGCAAAACACGCAAAACGACGCGAGACCAACGGAGACCGCAGCCATGCCGCTCAGCAAAACGGAAAACAGACAGTTCGGCGACAAGTGCCTGCCGCTGCTCGTGAAAAGCGTCGCGACCGGCTTCGGCTTCGACTTTCGGGTATGCCCGCGACAGATGAGTGTGTCGCCGACGCTCGGACTGCACATCACGGCGGCGCGTAGTGCTAACGCGAAGCTGTCGTATCCGCTCAACGTGTTCGTGCACTTGCCGCCGTCGAGCGTGCGCCAGTTGCTGTCGAATCTCGACCGGCCAATTGCCGCCGCGCGTGCGAGCGATCGCGTGCAGGAAGAGATCAGGAAACTGATGAGTCAGACGGGCGTGGATTTCGCGGGACGATCGCAGGAGAAAGGCGAAGTGATGATGGTCGAACTCAGCGACATCGCGCTGTAGCCGCTGTGAATCAGCGGTGTTGAAGTGGTGCGAGGAGGGGGACTCGAACCCCCACACCCTTGCGGGCGTCAGGACCTAAACCTGGTGCGTCTACCAATTTCGCCATCCTCGCAGCACGGGGGGCTTCGCGAGACAGCGGTTCAACCCTGCCGCAACTGACACATCCCCGTGTCCGGCACCGGTCCACAGTGCCAAGCCGCGCATTCTAACGCATTCGTCAGGCGATGTCTGGGAATTTGCGTGCCTTTGGCAATCGTCGCCCGGTGACGCGACATGACGCCGCGCGCCATACACGCGATATGCGCGCGCACGTTGCGGTGAGGGCGGCGTCTGCCTAGAATTCCCGTCAACTTCTCCGATCCGCTCTCCCATTTCCCAATGACTCGCAACGCGCGCAATCGCTTCGTCGCATGGCTCGGCATCGCCGCCATGTGGCTCGCCATTGTCGCGCCGGTCATCAGCCAGAGCATCGCGGCGCGCAACGAGGCGCTCGATCCCGAGGCCGCGCTCTGCACCGTCGATACGCTCGCCACCGTTCTCGCGCCAGGCGGTGGGCACGTATCTCACCACGCTTCGCACGCGGACACCGACGAACACGTAGGCCTACATGACGCCCGCGCCGCCCATCATGACACCGCCGGCCATCTGGACGCCTGCGCGTATTGCGGGCTGCTCGCGCATCATCTGCCGGTTGCTCCCACGGCGGCGCACTCGGTCACGCAGATCGAGCGTGTCACGCGTGTGGCGTCGATCGCGGCCGTCGACGCCGCCTGCACGAAGTCCTTCAATGCCGCGTGTCCGCGCGCGCCGCCCGTCGTTTCCTGAAGCCGTTTCCCGTCCGATCGCATCGACGTTCGCCCGGCGCCTGAGCGCCCGGCGACGCGCGCGGTCGCTCGTCAGCTCGTTCAGGAACTCACCATGTTCACGCTCCTCACCCGAGCGCGACGGCATTCGCGCCGGCGCGCCGCCGCGTCTTCGCGCGCGTTTTTGCACGCCATATTGCCGCTGTCGTTCTTCGCTCATGCCGCGTGGTCCGCCACGCCCGTCGTCGCCGCTGCATCGCCCGCGTCCGACGCCGAAACCACGCTCGCGCCGGTGATAGTGACCGCGCAGTCATCGCCCGCGCGCTCGCCGCTCGATCCGAACTTGCCCGCGAGCGTCTCCACCGTGACCGCGGACGAGTCCCAGTACTGGAACGTGATCACGCCCGAGGACGTGCTGAAGTACGCGCCCAACATGGCCGTGCGCAAGCGTTTCATCGGCGACGTAAATGCGCCGATCGCCGTGCGCGGCACGAGCAACGCGCAGACGGCGCGCGGCCTGGTGTACGCCGACGGCCTGCTGCTCAGCAATTTTCTCGGCAACACGTTCACGTTCGCGCCGCGCTGGTCGATGGTGTTCGCCGACGACATCGCGCGCACGGACGTCATCTACGGGCCGTATTCGGCGCTCTATCCGGGCAATTCGATCGGCGCGACCGTCGCGATCACGACGCGCATGCCGACACAGTTTCAATCCGACGCCAAGGTGCAGGCTTTCACGCAGCACTTCGATCTCTTCGGCATCAACCGGAGCTTCAACGGCACGAATACGACCGCGACCGTGGGCGACCGCATCGGCAAGCTGTCCTTTCTCATCGGCGTCGATCATCTCGAGAACACGGGGCAGCCGCTGCAATTCGCCACGCTCGCGCAGTCGCAAACGCCCGCCACCGCGGCCGACCGGCCCGTGACCGGCGCGTTCTTCTACAACGACCAGAACAACGCGCGCACGGCGGTGCTCGGCACGTCGGCCGAGGGCATCGAGCGCACCTTTCAGGATCAGTTGCGCGTGAAGCTGGCCTACGACATCACGAACACGCTGCAGGCGGGCTTCACGCTCGGCTACTGGCACCAGAAGTACAACAGCGATACAACGACCTTCCTGCGCGACGCAGCGGGCAATCCCATTTATAGCGGGCGCGTGAACATCGGCGGCTTCGAATACGCCATTCCCGACGCGACGTTCGCGCCGAGCATGGGATCGAGCGAGAACGTCCTCTACGGCCTCTCGCTGCGCACGCACAACGACACCGGCTGGAACGCGGAGGCCGTTGCTTCATACTTCGACATCACGCAGAGCATCGCGCGCACGGCGAATTCCGGCGTGCCGGGCGACGGCCCCGGTACGCTCACCGACGGCTCCGGATCCGGATGGAAGTCGCTCGACCTGCGCACGAGCTGGACGCCGACGGCGCGCTCGGGACTTGCCGCGCATGCGCTGTCGTTCGGCTACCACTACGACAACTATTTTCTCGATAACGTCACCTCGAACACGGCGGCCTGGCGCGATGGAGCGGGCGTCTCCTTCGCCAATGCGTTCGGCGGGCGCACGCGCACGCAAGCCGTCTACGCGCAGGACGCGTGGCGCTTTTTGCCGCGCTGGGCGTTCACCTACGGCATGCGTTACGAGGATTGGAACGCCTACGACGGCACGCGGGCGGTAGGCGCGACATCGCTCCAATACAGCGGTGCCAGCCAGAGTCACTGGTCGCCCAAGGCGTCGCTCTCGTTCGACGCCACGAACGACCTCACGCTGCGCGCATCGATCGGGCGGGCGTATCGATTTCCGACTGTCGGCGAGCTGTTCCAGGGGCAAATTAACGGGGTGTCGATCGTCAATAGCAATCCGAACCTGCGGCCGGAAGACGATCTCTCGAAAGAGCTGACCGCGGAATGGGCGCACGGCAACGACCTGTACCGCTTCACGCTCTTTCAGGATGACGTCAAGAACACGATCCTGAGCCAGACCAACACGACTGTGATTCCGAACGTCACGAACTTTCAGAACATCGACAAGGTGCGTTCGCGCGGCGCCGAAGCGAGCTACGAAGGGCAGGACGTGTTGCTGCGCGGGCTCGATCTGGCGGCGAACGTCGCGTACACGCAGTCGAAGATCCTCGCGAACAGCGGCAATCCGGCGTCCGTGGGCAAGTACTTCTATCGGATTCCGCTGTGGCGAGCGAACGCGGTGGCGACGTATCGCGCGAACGCGAAAAGCGCGGCGACGCTCGCCGTGCGCTATTCAGGGCGCCAGTACAACACGCTCACCAACACGGACGTCAATCCCGACACGTATGGCGGCACGAGCACGTACGCCGTCGTCGATGCCAGATTCACCTACAAGCCCACGAAGCGCAGCGAGCTGGGCGTGGGCGTCGACAACCTGTTCGATCGCCGCTACTACGTGTTTCACCCGTATGCGGGGCGCACGTTCTATGTCGAAGGACGCATCGGCATCTGATCCTCAATCATTCAAATCATCAGGGCACCTAATGAACGCACAACCATTCCCGCCGGCCTCGACGGAAGGCGACGCCATCGCCGAGCGCCGCACGCTGTGGCGCTGGCACTTCTACGCCGGCCTCTTCGTGATGCCGCTGCTCGTCGTGCTCGCCATCACCGGCACGCTGTATTGCTTTCAGCCGCAGATCGAGCCGATGCTGTATCGCGACCGCATGGTCGTCGCGGATACACACGGCCCGCGTCTTTCCACCGATGCGCTTCTTGCGAAAGCCGTCGCCAGCGAGCCGCGCGGCGCGGTGCCGACGCTCGCGCAGATCGACACGCGTCGCACGCGCAGCGCCGAGTTCGTGTTCCGACTGCCTTCGGGCGAAAGCGAAAGCGTGTATGTCGATCCGTACAACGGCGCGGTGCTCGGCACGCTCTCGGTCGAGCATCGGCTGATGAAGCAGATTCGCAATCTGCATCGCGGGCTCATGCTCGGCAAGACGGGCGAACTCGCGATGGAACTCGCCGGATGCTGGACGCTCGTGATGATCGGCACGGGCGTCGCGCTGTGGTGGCCGTGGGGCGGGGCGAGCCGTCGCGCGGGCGGCGTATGGCTGCCGCGTCTCACGCTGAAAGGGCGCGCATGGTGGCGCGATCTGCACGCAGTCGGCGGTCTCTGGCTCGCCGTCGGCGCGCTTTTTTTCGTGCTGAGCGGATTGCCGTGGTCCGGGTCGTGGGGCACGCAGTTCAAGGCGCTGGCGACTTCGGCATCGCTCGGCTATCCGAAAGGCGCATGGGGCGAGGCGCATGTGCATTCGAGCGCGCCAGTCGATCACGCGATGCACGGCATGTCGATGAAAATGGACGATCTTCCGCTGCACCAGACGCCGTGGGCGGTCGGCGCGACGAACGTCCCCCAGAGCGCGGACGCGGCGACGCCGTCGCGCCTTTCGCTCGACGATGTGATCGCGCTTGCCGCGAAACACGGCGTGACGAGCGACTACGGCATCGCGCAGCCCACATCGCCGACGGGCGTCTACACGGTCTCGTATTTTCCCGCCGATCCGCGCGCGGAACGCACGCTGCATATCGACCAGTACAGCGGACGCGTGCTCTCCGATATCTCCTATGGCACGTACGGCACAGTCGCCCGCGTCATCTCGTATGGCACGTCCTTGCACATGGGGCGATATTTTGGGCTCGCGAATCAGCTGGTGTGTTCAGCGATCTCGCTAGGACTGGCCGCGCTTTCCGTGACCGGCTTCGTGATGTGGCTTAAGCGGCGTCCGTCGCGCGCGCTCGGCGCACCGTCGCGGCCCGCTAAGCGCCCGCCGATGCGTGCGTGGCGCACCGGCCTCGCGCTCGTCGGCGCGGTTTTTCCGCTGATGGGCCTGACGATGCTCGCTGTCTGGTGCCTCGACCGCATCACGTTTCGCGCACGGGCGCAAGCGCAGACCTGACGCATTTGTGCGACGCCGCGGATGGCGACATCGAGCATCATCGGGAGCGAAGCGCGGCGCGGTCATAGGCGCGAACCTCCCGCCACCTCTTTCTCACGCGACGCCGAACTTCAAGCGCGTCAGTTGCGCTGCTTCGTTCGCAAGCAAACGCGTGGCGTCGCGAATGGCGACATCGAGCGTAATTGGGCCGGGCGCGGGCGAGAAGCATCCGCTGAAGTATTCGGAGAGGCGCGGCAGCGCCGCCGGATCGACCGCGCCGGAAAGCAGCGTCGCCGGCACGCCCGCCGCCCGCGCGTGCTTACAGGCGATGAACGGCGCCTTGCCGTGCAGCGTCTGCACGTCGGAGCGGCCTTCGCCCGTGATAAGCCAGTTCGCGCCTTCCAGCGCGGCATCCAGACCGATTTCCCGCGCGACGACTTCCGCGCCGGTTTCGAAGCGCGCGCCCAGCATGTGCAGCGCGAAGCCGAGGCCGCCTGCCGCGCCCGCGCCCGGTTCGTTTCGTTTTGCGAGGCCCATCGCCGGTTCGATCCGGTCCGCGAAATGGGCGAGGGCGGCATCAACCGTGGCGATCTGCTCCGGCGTCACGCCTTTCTGCGGCCCGAAGACGGCGGTCGCGCCGTGCTCGCCGGTAAGCGGATTGTCCACGTCCGACATGCCGACGAACTCCGCTTCCTTCACGCGCGGATCGAGCCCCGACGCATCGACACGCGCGATCTTCGCCAGCGCCGAGGGCACCGGCTCCAGCTCGTTGCCGTCGGCATCGAAGAGCTTCACGCCGAGCCCGACGAGCAGCCCCGCGCCGCCGTCGTTCGTGCTGCTGCCGCCAAGCGCGACGAAGAACCGGCGCGCGCCGGAGTCGAGCAGCGCGCGAATCGCCTCGCCCATCCCGAGCGTGCTGCGTTCCGTGACGGGCACGGCCATGCCGTCCGGGTCCGTGATGCCGACGACCTCCGCCGTCTCGATCATCGCGCTGCCGTCTGCGAGCAGTCCGGTCGCGGCGTCGCGCCGTGCCGCCGCCGCGCCGCGCACGTTGAGCATGCGGCGCTCGCCGCCAGCCGCGAGCATCGCGTCGAGCGTGCCTTCGCCGCCATCGGCCATCGGGCGAATCCGAATCTCCGCGTCGGGCCGAACCCGCCTGATTCCTTCCGCGATGGCGTTCGCGACGCCTTCCGCGGAGAGCGATCCCTTGAACGAATCGGGCGCGATGACGACGACGGGAGCGGGCGTGGCGTTTGGCATGGTGTCTCGAATGTTCTGTTTGAAAAGGGCATCGGAAAGCGGCGGCGGCGCGCCGGCTTTGCGCAGGATGCCGCCGGACAGGCCGCGCGCCGGATTGGTCGACGACGCGCGGCAAGCTTAGCAGCGCGCCGCGAGCAGCAAAATAGCCCGGATGCGATAGCGGGAATTGTGCGCGGGCGCGACCGTCCGGAAAACGGGGATTTACGCCGTATCCGGGCCCTAAATCCGCCAAAACCGCCGAGAAACGCTGCATGCCTGTTCCCGCGAACAGGGCGGCGCCATTTGTTTGCTAAAATGCTGGGCTCTGTTGGCTGACTTGCTCGGCGACGGTCCGAGCGTCTTCGGAATGCGCGACAGTTGCGCTTTCGTGAATCGGGCGTCGCAGCGTGGCGAGCGCCGGCAAGCTCAACGGACCCGCGCCTTTAGAACCGCGGAAGAACCGACCACCGAACGAACACCGAATTACTCTAGGACGATTGAAGCCATGGCTAACGTAGTTGAAAACCTCGGCAAGCTCGAACGCCGCCTGACCATTTCCCTGCCGAAAGACTCGATCCAGAAGGAAGTGGATTCGCGCATCCGTCAGTTGGCCAAGAACGTGCGCATGCCGGGCTTCCGCCCGGGCAAGGTGCCGCTCAAGATGGTGACGCAGCAGTACGCCGGCCAGGTCGAGGCCGAAGTGCTGAGCGACAAGGTCGGCAAGGAGTTCTTCGATGTCACGCGCGCCGAAAACCTGCGCGTCGCGGGCCAGCCGAGCTTCGCGCCGAAGGCCGAGCCGGCTGCCGACGCCTACGCGTTCGACGCGACCTTCGAGGTGTACCCGGAAGTGAAGCTGGGCGACGTCGCCACCGCTGAGATCGAGCGCACCGTGACCACCATCTCGGAAGCCGAAGTGGACCGCACGCTCGAAATCCTGCGCAAGCAGCGCGTGCATTTCCACGCGCGCGGCGAAGGCGGCGAGCACGGCGACGGCGGCGCGGACACGGCGGCGCAAAACGGCGACCGCGTGACGCTCGACTTCGTCGGCAAGCTGGACGGCGTGGAATTCGAAGGCGGCAGTGCCCAGGACTTCGCGTTCGTGCTGGGCGAAGGCCGCATGCTGCCCGAGTTCGAGCAGGCGGCGACCGGCCTGAAGGTCGGCGAAACGCGCGAATTCGACCTGAAGTTCCCCGAGGACTACCACGGCAAGGACGTGGCGGGCAAGACGGCGCAATTCGCGATCACTGTGAAAAAGATCGAATGGCCCCATATGCCCGCAGTGGACGCGGAATTCGCGAAGTCGCTCGGTATCGAAGACGGCGACCTCACGAAGATGCGTGCCGAGATCAAGGACAACCTGGAACGCGAAGCCAAGCGCCGCACGCAGCAGATCGTGAAGAATCAGGTCATGGATGCGCTTCTGAAGATTTCGGAGCTGGACGTGCCGAAGGCGCTGATCGAGCAGGACCAGCAGCGTCTCGTGGAAATGGCCCGTCAGGACCTGCAGCAGCGTGGCGTGCCGAACGCAGCCGACGCGCCGATTCCGGCCGAAATGTTCGCCGAGCAGGCCGAGCGCCGCGTGAAGCTGGGCCTCGTGCTGGCCGAACTGGTGAAGGCCAACGAACTGCAGGCGAAGCCCGAACAGATCCGCGCTGAAGTGGACGAATTCGCGAAAAGCTACGAAGACCCGAAGGAAGTCGTCCGCTGGTATTATTCGAACCAGCAGCGCCTCGCTGAAATGGAAGCGTACGTCGTGGAAAGCAACGTCGTCGAATTCGTGCTCGGCAAGGCCAAGGTGACCGACAAGGAAGTCAGCTTCGAGGAACTGGCCAGCGCAACGGCGCAAGCCTGACGCGGTGGGCAAGGGGCGTGCGGGGTCGTCGATGGCGGCCCGCACGCCTTTTTTGCATTAAAGTTGTCCATGCACACGCCGTTCTAATGGATGTTCCTTCGTCGTTCAGTACCCCTATTCCGAACAAGGAAATTGCATGACCTTTCGCGCTGAATTGCTCGATACGTTGGCGTCCCACGCTCCGCGGGACTTCGAAGCCCAGGCGCTCGGCCTCGTCCCGATGGTCGTGGAAACGAGCGGCCGTGGCGAACGTGCCTATGACATCTACTCCCGGCTCCTGAAGGAGCGCGTGGTGTTCCTCGTCGGCGAGGTCAACGACCAGTCGGCGAATCTCGTCGTCGCCCAGTTGCTGTTCCTTGAAAGCGAGAATCCCGACAAGGACATCAGTCTGTACATCAACAGCCCGGGCGGATCGGTTTCGGCCGGCATGGCGATCTACGACACCATGCAGTTCGTGAAGCCGGACGTCTCCACGCTGTGCATGGGGCTTGCTGCCAGCATGGGCGCGTTCCTGCTGGCTTCGGGCGCGAAGGGCAAACGCGTCGCGCTGCCCAACGCCCGCGTGATGATTCACCAGCCGCTCGGCGGCGCACGCGGCCAGGCGTCGGACATCGAAATTCAGGCGCGGGAAATTCTGTACCTGAAGGAACGTCTCAACCAGTTGCTGTCGCATCACACGGGTCAGCCGGTCGAGCGCATCGCGCGCGACACGGATCGCGACAATTTCATGTCGGGCGACGACGCGCAAGCCTACGGCATCGTCGACCAGGTGCTGCACAAGCGTCCCTGAAGGCGTCCGGAGCGGCGCCGCACCGGCTCTTTGAAACGAAAGCCGGGCAATGCGGATGGCGCATGCGGCGCAACGCCAAAACGCCCTTCGTGGCAGGCGCGCAGGCCTGAATCTGCGTGGCCGGATCGAAGGGCGTATCATGTAACAAGAGTGTCCGGAGGCTTACACACTTATGGCGGACAAAAAAAGTTCCAGCAGCGAGAAGCTGCTGTACTGCTCGTTCTGCGGAAAGAGCCAGCATGAGGTGAAGAAGCTCATTGCCGGCCCGTCGGTGTTCATCTGCGATGAATGTATCGATCTGTGCAACGAGATCATTCGCGATGAAGCGGCCGGCGCGGCGGAAGAGGCTGGGCTGACCAAGTCCGACCTGCCAAGCCCGCAGGAAATCAGCGACATCCTGAATCAGTACGTCATCGGCCAGGAACGCGCGAAGAAAATTCTCGCGGTGGCCGTCTACAACCATTACAAGCGGCTCAAGCACCTCGACAAGAAAGACGACATCGAGCTGTCGAAGAGCAACATCCTGCTGATCGGGCCGACCGGCTCGGGCAAGACGCTGCTCGCGCAGACGCTCGCCCGCATGCTGAACGTGCCGTTCGTGATCGCGGACGCCACCACGCTCACCGAAGCGGGTTATGTCGGCGAAGACGTCGAGAACATCATTCAGAAGCTGCTGCAGAACTGCAACTACGAAGTCGACAAGGCGCAGCGCGGCATCGTCTATATCGATGAAATCGACAAGATCAGCCGCAAGTCGGACAACCCGTCCATCACGCGCGACGTGTCGGGCGAGGGCGTGCAGCAGGCGCTGCTGAAGCTGGTCGAAGGCACGATGGCATCGGTGCCGCCGCAGGGCGGGCGCAAGCATCCGAACCAGGACTTCATCCAGGTCGACACGACCAACATCCTGTTTATCTGCGGCGGCGCGTTCGACGGTCTGGAGAAGGTCATTACGGACCGCACGGAAAAGACCGGCATCGGTTTCGGCGCGAGCGTGAAGAGCAAGCAAGATCGCGACGCGGGCGAAGTGCTGCGCGAAGTCGAGCCGGAAGATCTGATCAAGTTTGGCCTGATTCCGGAACTGATCGGCCGCCTGCCCGTCGTGGCGACGCTCGGCAAGCTGGACGAAGCCGCGCTCGTGAAGATTCTGATCGAGCCGAAGAACGCGCTGGTGAAGCAGTATCACAAGCTCTTCGCCATGGAGCGCGTGGAACTGGAGATTCGTCCCGCCGCGCTTCAGGCCATCGCGCAGAAAGCGATTCGCCGCAAGACCGGCGCGCGCGGGCTTCGCTCGATTCTGGAACAGGCGTTGCTCGACGTGATGTACGAACTGCCGACGATGAAGGGCGTCTCCAAGGTGATCGTCGATGACAACACCATCGACGGCGACGGCAAGCCGTTGCTCATCTATGAAGACGCGCCGAAAGTAGCAGGATCGAATTAAATCGGGCTGTGTGTCGGCGAGAGGCCGTTCATGGCAACGTGAACGGCCTTTGTTTTTATTTTTCGGTTTATCTTGTGGACGTTACTGACGAACTTGGACTACCGACTTTTCCCTTCCGATAAAGGCTTGCAATAGCTCTTAACGGCCTTACTTACGAACGAACCGATTCCATTAATGGGGAAATGAAATGTCAGGAACCCAACTCCTCCCGCAGGAACGCATCACGCTGCCGCTGCTCCCGCTGCGCGACGTGGTCGTGTTCCCGCACATGGTGATTCCGCTCTTCGTTGGGCGGCCCAAGTCGATCAAGGCACTCGAAGCCGCGATGGAAGGCGGCAAGCACATCATGCTCGTCGCCCAGAAAACGGCGGCGAAGGACGAGCCGACCGAAAAAGACATGTACGAAGTGGGATGTGTCGCCAACATCCTGCAAATGCTGAAGCTGCCGGACGGCACCGTGAAGGTGCTCGTCGAAGGCTTGCAGCGCGCGAAAACGCTCTCCATCGAAGAGCAGGAAACCCAGTTCTCGTGCGACGTGATGCCGCTCGAACCGGACCACGCCGACAGCGCCGAGACGGAAGCCCTGCGCCGCGCGATCGTCTCGCAGTTCGATCAGTACGTGAAGCTCAACAAGAAGATTCCGCCTGAGATCCTGACCTCGCTGTCGGGCATCGACGAGGCGGGTCGCCTGGCGGACACCATCGCCGCGCATCTGCCGCTCAAGCTCGACCAGAAGCAGCACATTCTTGAGATGTTCCCGGTCATCGAGCGGCTGGAGCACCTGCTCGCCCAGCTCGAAGCGGAAATCGACATTCTTCAGGTCGAGAAGCGCATCCGTGGGCGCGTCAAGCGTCAGATGGAAAAGAGCCAGCGCGAGTATTACCTGAACGAACAGGTCAAGGCCATCCAGAAGGAACTGGGCGAAGGCGAAGAGGGCGCGGATCTCGAAGAACTCGAGAAGCGCATCGCCGCCGCGCGCATGCCGAAGGAAGCCAAGAAGAAGGCCGACGCCGAGCTTAAGAAGCTGAAGCTGATGTCGCCGATGTCGGCGGAAGCGACCGTCGTGCGCAATTACATCGACACGCTGATCGGCTTGCCGTGGCGCAAGAAGAGCAAGGTCAACAACGACCTCTCGAACGCGGAACGCGTGCTGGATGAAGACCACTTCGGCCTCGAAAAGGTCAAGGAGCGCATTCTCGAATATCTCGCGGTTCAGCAACGCGTCGAGAAGGTGAAGGCGCCGATCCTGTGCCTCGTCGGGCCTCCGGGCGTCGGCAAGACCTCGCTCGGGCAGTCCATCGCCCGCGCGACGAACCGCAAGTTCGTGCGTATGGCGCTGGGCGGCGTGCATGACGAGTCCGAGATTCGCGGCCACCGTCGCACGTATATCGGCTCCATGCCGGGCAAGATCCTGCAAAGCCTGGCGAAAGTCGGCGTGCGCAATCCGCTCTTTTTGCTCGATGAAGTCGACAAGATGGGCATGGATTTCCGCGGCGATCCGGCCTCCGCGCTGCTCGAAGTGCTCGACCCGGAACAGAACCACACGTTCGCTGACCACTACATCGAAGTGGACTTCGACCTGTCGGACGTGATGTTCGTCGCGACGTCCAATTCGCTGAACATTCCGCCGCCGCTGCTCGACCGGATGGAAGTGATTCGCCTGTCGGGTTACACCGAGGACGAGAAGGTCAGCATCGCGCAGCGTTACCTGTTGCCGAAGCAAAAGCGCAATAACGGCCTGAAGGAAGGCGAGATCGACGTGGCGGAGCAAGCCATTCGCGACATCATTCGCTACTACACGCGGGAAGCGGGCGTGCGTTCGCTCGAGCGTGAAGTGTCGAAGATCTGCCGCAAGGTCGTGAAGATGCTGCTGCTGAAGAAGGCGGAAGGCGCGGTGAAGGTCGACGGTTCCAACCTCGACACGTTCCTCGGCGTGCGCAAGTACGACTTCGGTCTTGCCGCGAAGGAAAACCAGATCGGTCAGGTGACGGGACTCGCGTGGACGGAAGTCGGCGGCGATCTGCTCACGATCGAAGCGGCGGTCATGCCGGGCAAGGGCGGCGTGATCCGCACGGGTTCGCTCGGCGACGTGATGAAGGAATCCGTCGAGGCGGCGCGCTCGGTTGTGCGGTCGCGTTCGCGGCGTCTGGGCATCACGGATGAGTCGTTCGAGAAGAAGGACATTCACATCCACGTGCCCGAAGGCGCCACACCGAAGGACGGTCCGTCCGCCGGTATCGCGATGACGACGGCGCTCGTGTCCGTGCTGACCGGCATCCCGGTGCGCGCGGACGTGGCGATGACCGGCGAAATCACGCTGCGCGGCGAAGTGCTGCCGATCGGCGGGTTGAAGGAGAAGCTGCTGGCGGCGCATCGCGGCGGCATCAAGCTCGTGCTGATCCCGGAGGAAAACACGAAGGATCTGGCCGACATTCCCGACAACGTGAAGAACGCCATCGAGATCGTGCCGGTACGCTGGATCGATCGCGTGCTGGAACTGGCGCTGGAACGTCTGCCGGAGCCGTTGCCGGAAGAGGAAGCGAAAGCAACTCCGGTCGCGGCGGAAGCGCAGAAAGACCAGCCCGCCACGGGCGACGTCGTGAAGCACTGACGCGTTTCAAGGCATAAAAGGAAAACCCGCGGCTTAGTCCGCGGGTTTTTTTTCGACGGCCACTTCTAAATTGCCTCGGAACGGCGCCGGATCAGGCGCAACCCTCGTTGACATGGCGGTTTCGGCTGCGTTTAATGGCCGCGCATCGACTTGAGTGCGATGCGGTTCGCCACCTGCGAACGGGAAGCATCGATTACAACGTGCCAACACGGATTCGGGGAACACAATGAACAAGACGGAATTGATCGACCATATCGCGCAGCAAGCCGATATTTCCAAGACTGCAGCCGCACGGGCGCTCGAAGCCGTGATCGGCGGCGTGCGCGCGACGCTCGAAAAGGGCGATTCGGTGACGCTCGTCGGCTTCGGGACGTTCGCGGTGGGCGAGCGCATCGCCCGCACGGGCCGCGATCCGCGCACGGGCGCGGCGATCACCATCGAAGCGGCAAAAATTCCCAAGTTCCGTGCTGGCAAAGCCCTGAAGGATGCGCTAAACTAGCGGACTCGCTGGGAACGGTGCATCACCGGCTCCGCTGCTTCAGGCAGGGATTCGGGTGCTTAGCTCAGTTGGTAGAGCGGCGCCCTTACAAGGCGTAGGTCGGGAGTTCGAGCCTCTCAGCACCCACCACTTCCAGCGGCGTCATGCAGTAATCCAGCAGCATCTTGGAGCGGTAGTTCAGTTGGTTAGAATACCGGCCTGTCACGCCGGGGGTCGCGGGTTCGAGTCCCGTCCGCTCCGCCAAGAACAATTGAGAATCCCGTAAGCTTCGCGGCTTGCGGGATTTTTGTTTTTGGCGTCGTTCATTAAGTGTCCTTAGTATTGCAGGCAATGCAACGATCCGCTCGACGATAAGTACAGCGCGTCTCGGGTAATCTCGAAGCCGTCACCGAAGCCCCCGGCCGCATCAAAAAGCGCAAAACGCCGTCGGCTTTCGCCTTTTCCCCTCCCGCTGTTGTAATATCGAGCGTTTTGTCTATCCACGCAGCGCAACGCATGCTCGACTTCTTTCGCAACCACCAGCGCCTGATGATGGCCCTGTTGATCCTCATCATCGTGCCCGGACTGGGTATCGTCGGGATCCAGGGCTTCAGCAACTTTTTCGACGAAAGCGCGTACGTCGCCAGCGTGAATGGTCACAAGATCACGCGTGCCGAGTACGAGAGCGCCTTCAGGCAGCAGGTCGACCGCGCC
Source organism: Burkholderia sp. 8Y (assembly GCF_902506145.1). Lineage (GTDB taxonomy): Bacteria > Pseudomonadota > Gammaproteobacteria > Burkholderiales > Burkholderiaceae > Caballeronia. The sequence continues at coordinate 1,310,550 of NZ_LR733520.1, forward strand.
CGCGCCATGCTCGGCGCGCAGTTCGATCCCAAGATGTTCGATTCGCCCGAGACGCGCAGCGCGATGGTCAACAGCCTCGTGCAGCAGCGCGCGATGGCCGACGAAACGCAGCGCCTGCACCTCACGGCCTCCGACGACGCCGTGCGCCGCGCGCTCTTGTCCGATCCCGGCATCGCGTCGCTGCGCAAGCCGGACGGCACGATCGACCTCGACCGTTACAAGCAGCTTCTCGCGATGCAGGGCATGACGCCCGCGCAATACGACGAACGCATGCGCTACACGATCGCCAACGACCAGATTCCGTCGAGCATCCAGCAGAGCGCGTTCACGTCGAAATCGCTCGCGCAGAACCTGACGGAACTGGCCGAGCAGCGCCGCTCCGTGCAGGGCCTGGCGCTGCGCACCGCGGACTTCACGGCGAAGGTGCAGCCGACGGACGCGCAACTGCACGCCTACTACGACGCGCATCGCAATGAATTCGCGACGCCCGAGACCGCGACGATCCAGTATCTCGTGCTGTCGCCGGCCACGCTCGCGGCCGCGTCGAAGCCGAGCGACGCCGATCTCAAGAAGTTCTACGACGACAACATCCAGCGTTACCGCACGCAGGGCGAAGTGCGCGCGAGCCACATCCTGACCAACGCGCCGAAGGACGCCAGCGCCGCTGACAAGGCCAAAGCCAGGCAGAAAGCCGAAGCCGTGCTGGCGCAAGTCAAGGCGCACCCGGACCAGTTCGCGGAAATCGCGAAGAAGAATTCGGATGATCAGGGCTCGTCGGAAAAGGGCGGCGATCTCGGTTACTTCGCGCCCGGCCAGATCGCGGGCGGCAAGGCATTCGACGACGCCGCCTTCAGCCTGAAGAAGGGCGAGGTAAGCAACATCGTCGAGTCGGACTTCGGCTATCACATCATTCAGGCGACAGATGTCAAGCCGGCCGTCACGAAGCCGTTCGATCAGGTGAAGGACGCCGTCGCGAAGGACTACGCGGCGCAGCAGGGCTCGAAGGGCTTCGCGGACAGTGCGCAAGGCTTCACCGATCTCGTCTATGAGAAAGAGAAGTCGCTGCAACCGGCTGCCGACAAGTACAAGCTGACCATTCAGACGGCCACGGTCGGGCCGAAGCCGAATCCGCAGTTGCCGCCCGACAATCCGCTCAACAACGCGAAGTTCCTCGCGGCCGTGTTCGCGCCGGATTCGGTGAAGCAGCACTACAACACGCAGGCGGTCGATGCCGGCAACAATACGCTGATCGCGGCTCGCGTGACCGACTACAAGGCGCCCACCGTGCCCGCGTTCGACGCCGTCAAGGATGCCGTGCGGACGAAGGTTGTCGCAGAGCAGGCTGCGGCGCTCGCGCACAAGGAAGGCGAGGCGAAGCTTGCTGAGTTGCAGAAGTCGAAGTCGGCGGAAGGCTTCACGTCGGCAATCACCGTGTCGCGTAACGACGCGCAAGGCTTGCCGCCCACTGCGCTCGCCGCGATCTTCAAGGCAGATGCATCGAAACTGCCGGCGTATGTCGGCGTCGATCTGGGCGCGGACGGTTACGCGATCTACCGCGTGAATGGAATCGAGAAGGCCGCGCCTGCCGCAGCGGACCGCCTCGCGGGCGCGCAGCAGCAGATCGCGCAAGTGTATGGGCAGGCCGAGATGGAAGCCTATATCGACTCCCTCAAGGCGCGTTCGAAGGTCAAACTCAGCGCGGCGCCTGCGCCGTCGGCCAACGAATAAGCAACATAGCGCGTCGATAACGAAAAGCCCCCGCGTCCGAAAGGAGCGGGGGCTTTGTTTTGGCACAATCCTGCATTCAGCTCTCTGCGATGTCTCGGCACATCGCTGGGCGAAAGCGCAATTACAGGCAGCCTTGAATGTCGCCGGTCGTGTCGCTGCCCGCTGCGCCCGCGGCGCGGAAGCCCACCCACGAACCCGGACCCGACGGGGACGGACGCACCACGGCCGCTGCGCCGTTAGGCGGTTGCTGGCCCGGAACGAACACGTCGACGGCCTGATCGTTCGCGAGCGTGTCCTGCGAAATCACTTGCTGCTGCGACTTCGTGGCCCACTGCTGAGAGATGCATTGCGCGACCACCTTCGGCGCCTTCTGGCTCGTGCCGACTTGTTGCATGCCGGCAGGCGGCTGAGCGGCACAGGCAGAAATCGCAACGGTCAATGCGAGCAAGGGGAAGTATTTCACGTGACCTCCTTGTAGAGTCGCTCGATGTCGAGCGGGTTATAAGAGTGACGCGAGAGTCTCGGATACGGGAATCGTGGCCGCGTTTCGCGTTTTTCGTCGTGCTGTCGCGGTTGCATCGCGGCTACTGCGACACGCTTGCGCCCAGCAAGGGTTTCAACGTTGGCCAGACGTTGTTCAACAGCAAAGGCTGGGCCTGCACCGTCGGATGAATCTGGTCCGACTGAAACATCGACGGCTTGTCTTCGATGCCTGCGAGCAGAAACGGCACGAGCGCCACGTGCTTGTCCTTCGCGATGCGCTCGTACACCGTATGGAACTTTTGCGAGTAGTCGGGGCCGTAGTTGGGCGGCACATACATGCCGATAAGCAGCACTTTTGCATGCGCGGCCTGCGACGCATCGACAATGCCGCGAAGGTTCGCTTCCGTGGTCGCGAGCGGCACGCCGCGCAGCGCGTCGTTGGCGCCCAGTTCGACGACGACGACCGCCGGCTTGATGCGCGCGAGCACGGCGGTGAGCCGGGCGCGTCCGCCGCTCGTCGTGTCGCCGCTAATGCTCGAATTGGCGACGCTATAATCGAGACGCTCTTTGGCCAGCCGCTCGCGCAGCAGCGCGACCCAGCCGGTATCGCGCGGCAGGCCGTATTCCGCGGAAAGACTGTCGCCGAGCACGACGATGGCTGGCTTGGTCTGCGCATCCGCTGCGTCGGCAGGCGACAAGGCGGCCACAGAGCACAGCATCATGCTCGCCATCGCGGCCCTCACGAAACCGCGCGCGCTCCAGTTCTTATTCAAGGTGTCCATGCAAAACAATATCGAGCCGGTCATCGAAGTTCGGGGATTGAGCAAACGGGTGAAGGACGCCACGGGCGAGCTGACGATTCTGGACAACATCGATTTGTCCATCGCGAAGGGTAGCAGCGTGGCGATCGTCGGGGCATCGGGGTCGGGCAAGTCGACGTTGCTCGGCCTGCTCGCGGGTTTGGACAGCGCGAGCGACGGCTCGGTTCGCCTGCTCGGCGAGGAGCTGTCGGCGCTGAATGAAGACGAGCGCGCCGCGCTGAGAAGCGGCGCGGTCGGGTTCGTGTTCCAGTCGTTCCAGTTGATGCCGCATCTGACCGCGCTCGAAAACGTGATGCTGCCGCTCGAGTTGCGCGCCGAGGTGCCGCACGATCAGATTGCGCAACGCGCGCGGTCGCTCCTCGATCAAGTCGGGCTCTCGCAGCGCACCGGGCATTATCCGAAGCTGCTGTCGGGCGGCGAACAACAGCGCGTCGCGCTTGCACGCGCCTTCGTCACGCATCCCGCGATTCTTTTCGCCGATGAACCCACCGGCAGCCTCGACGCCGCGACCGGCTACGCGATCATCGACCTTATGTTCGCGATGAACGAGCGCAACGGCGCGACGCTCGTGCTCGTCACGCACGACGCCGAACTGGCGCAACGCTGCGACGCGACCGTGACGATCGAAGCCGGACGGCTCGTCAACGGCCTCGCCGTCTAGACGCGAAAACGCCCGCATCGGCAACGATGCGGGCGTCATCGCTAACGGCAATGTCGCGCGACGCTTCAGCGTTTGAGCGCCTTGCGCGCGCGCTCGATCAACGCGGACGTCGACGAATCGTGCTTCGCCGGATCGGCGCTTGCCGCCGTGATATCCGCCTCGACGACCTTGCCGAGAATCTTGCCCAGTTCGACGCCCCACTGGTCGAACGAATTGATGTCCCACACCGTTCCCTGTACCAGCACCTTGTGCTCGTAAAGCGCGATCAGCGCGCCGAGCGACTGCGGCGTGAGCGCGTCGAGCAGGATCGTCGTGGTCGGCCGGTTGCCGGGGAAGCTCAGGTGCGTGGCGAGTTCTTCCTTGCCCGGCCCCGCGACCTTCTTCGCTTCTTCGAGCGTGCGGCCGAGCATCAGCGCCTCGCTCTGCGCGAAGCAGTTGGCAAGCAGCTTCGCGTGATGATCGACGAGCGGGTGCTCCGGCGTCAGCAAGGCGATGAAGTCGATCGGAATGATGGTCGGCCCTTGATGCAGCATCTGGAAAAACGCGTGCTGGCCGTTCGTGCCCGGCTCGCCCCAGATCACGGCGGCGGTCGGGTAGTCGACCATGCCGCCGTCGAGCGTCGCGGATTTGCCGTTGCTCTCCATCTCCAGTTGCTGAAGATACGACGGCAGATACTCCAGCGCCTGCGAATACGGCGCGACGAGATCGCTTTGCGAACCGAAGAAGTTGCGATACCAGATGCCGATCATGCCCATCAGCACCGGCAGGTTTTGTGCGAGCGGAGCGGTGCGGAAGTGCTGGTCCATTGCGTCGGCGCCTTGCAGCAGCGACTCGAAAATCTGCGGCCCGACCGACAGCATGATCGACAGCCCAACCGCCGACCATAGCGAATAGCGCCCGCCGACCCAGTCCCACATCTCGAAGACGTTTTCCTTCGCGATGCCGAACTTCACGACCTCCGCCGTATTCGCCGACACGCCGACGAAGTGCTTCGACAGCTGGTCTTCCGGGCAGCCTTGGCTTGAGAACCAGTCGCGCATGGAGTGCGCGTTGGTCATGGTTTCGAGCGTGGTAAAGGTCTTCGAGACGACGATGGCGAGCGTCTCTTCGGCGTCGATCTGCTGAAGGACGCTGTAGAGATCGGCGCCATCGACGTTGGAGACGAAGTGCGTATCCAGTTCCTTCGACGCGAGATGATGCAGCGCATGCACGACCATCTTCGGTCCGAGGTCCGAGCCGCCGATGCCGATGTTCACCACATGGCGGATGCGCTTGCCGGTATAGCCGGTCCACGAACCGTCGCGCACCTTGTCGGCGAACGCGGCCATCTTCGCCTTCTCTTTCTGCACTTGTTCGTGAAAGGGCGCGTCCGGCGACTGCGCGCGCAGCGCGGTGTGCAGCGCGGCGCGGCCTTCCGTGACGTTCACGGTTTCGCCGGCGAACATCGCGTCGCGGCGCTTCGTGACGCCGGTTTCTTCAGCGAGTTGCACGAGCAGTTCGAGCGTGGCGTCGGTGATGCGGTTCTTCGAGAAATCGATCGTGAGGCCGCCGCCTTCGAACGTCAGGCGCTCGGCGCGCGTCGGCGCCGTGTCGTTTTGCGGCGCGAACCAGTCGCGCAGGCGCTCTCCGGAGATGGCATCGTAGTGCGATTGGAGCGCCGACCAGGCAGGGTGCGATTTGAGCGTCATAGCGGTCTGATAGTCCAGAGTGACAGTGGGAAACGTCCGTGCGGATGCGGTTTGCCGAGGCTGCGTACTGCGACCATCGAAGGTTCGTGAACGCGGTGCGTGCCGCCGCGGATGCCCGAATCGAAGCAACGAATCAAGAGGAGTATAGCGACGATGCGTGAATGGATGCTTGCAAGCCGTCACAAGCCCGGCCGCGCTATCCTGCGCTATGCGTTCGGCGGATAAAACAGGCGGTTGATGAGACCGCGCACCTCGGGCGCGAGTTCGCCCGCCGTGAGTCCCGCCGGTCCGATGCCGCGACCGGTCAGCGTCTGCGCCGCGAGTCCGTGCAGATAGACGCCCGCGAGCGCCGCCTCGTACTGCGGCAGCTTTTGTGCGAGCAATGCGCCGATCAGGCCGCCGAGCACGTCGCCGGTGCCGCCTGTGGCGAGTCCCGCGTTGCCCGTCGGGTTCACGGCGACGCGGCCATCCGGCGACGCGATCACGGTGCCGGATCCTTTCAGCACGACGACGGCCACATAGCGCGCCGAAAGCTGCCGCGCGGCGGCGATGCGGTCCCCCTGCACGGCTTTCGCGTCGGTCGCAAGAAGGCGCGCGGCTTCCAGCGGATGCGGCGTCAGAACGCACGGGTCGCCCGCACGGCCGCGCGCCGCGACTTCGCCCGCCAGCGCGTCGTCCTTCGCGACGAGATTCAGCGCGTCGGCATCGAAGAGCTTCGGCATGTCGAGCTTCAGCACATCGGCGAGCACGCGCTTCGCGCGCTCGCTCTTGCCCATGCCGCAGCCGATGGAGAGCGCGTCCATCTTGTCGAGCGCGAAGCCGTCGACGTGATGCAGCATCAGTTCCGGATGCGGCGGATCGTAGGGCGGGCCGCCTTCGCCCAGAAACGCGACGTTGACCTTGCCCGCGCCCGCATAGAGCGCCATGCGCGCCGCGAGGATCGGCGCGCCGCACATGCCCGTGTCGCCCCCGACGACGGCCAGCGTGCCGAACGTGCCCTTGTTGGTCGCGAAGTCGCGCGGCGGCAGGCTCGCCCGAAAGAGCGATGTGGCGTTGAGCACGACCGAAGGCGCGGCGGGCGGCTCGACTTCCAGCGTCGCGACGTGCAGCCTGCCGCACAGATCGCGGCCTTGCGCCGTGATGAGACCCGGCTTCCCGCCGATGAACGTGATCGTCGCGTTCGCGCGCAGCGCCTCGCCGCCACCGACAGGCGCGCCGGTATCGCTGTCGAGGCCGCTCGGCACGTCGAGCGCGAGCACGCGGCCGGACTGCTGCGCGCGACGCGACATGCGCGCGGCGAGCGTCGCGAAGACGCCATCGAGCGGGCGCGTGAGGCCGATGCCGAACATGCCGTCGACGAGCCAGCCGAAACCGTCAAACGAGGCGGGCGGGTCGCTTTCCATTAGCACGCCCGCCGCTTTTGCCGCATCGAGCGCCCAGCGCGCGTCGTCGGGTTTGACGGCTATCGGCATGCAGACCTTCACGGCCACGCCCTCGCGATGCAGATGTTCCGCGACGACGAGCGCATCTCCGCCGTTGTTGCCCGGACCGGCGGCAATCCACACGGGCAGCGCGCGGGCGTCGGGATCGCGGGAGAGGGCGTCGAGAAGATACTGCGCGGCGGCTGCGCCCGCTCGGGCCATCAGCGTATGCGGGGGCAGCGCGGCGGCGGCACGCGCCTCGAGACTGCGCAACTCCGCGAGCGTGAGAAGCGGGAGCGCGTCGTCGTCGGGCATGAAGTAGGAAGCGGATGTGCAAGCGGATGCGGTCATGGCGGCGCAGGAACGGTCGGCGAAAGGTCGGCTCGCACCGTTCATGCCACGCCGCACCGGCACGGCGATTCGCGCGTCAAAAACGTTCGACGCCGATGGCCGCGAGCGTCTCGGCGGGAAGATCGGGCGTGGAACCGGAGACGAGATCCGCGACCACTTTAGCAGACCCGCACGCGAGGCCCCAGCCCGCCGGACCGTGCGCCGCGTTGACGAAAAGGCGCGGATGCCGCGTCGCGCCGACCACCGGCAGTCCGTCGGCAGAAAGCAGGCGCAGGCCGTCCCACGAACGCGCCGCCGACACACGCGCAGCACCGGGAATCCAGTCGTGGGTGCCTTGGCCGAGCAGATCGAAGGCGCGGCGCGCGAGCCCGGAGTCCGTCGGTTTATCCGCTTTCGCGAAGCTCTGAAAAATACCCGCGCCACCGACGCGCAGCCGCTGATTCACCCGCGACATCGCAATGCGCTTCACCGAATCGACCACGGTGATGTGCGGCGCGCGCTCCTCGTAGGCGACGGGCGCCGTCAGCGTATGCACGCGCAGCGGGTAGAGCGAGGGCGTCGAACGGTAGCCGCCGACGAGCGCGGGCGTATCCGCGCCCGCCGCGACGACGAGCGCATCGGCGGACACTACTGCGGCGTCGGCGCGGGTTGTCTTGTCGTCCTTCGCGCGGGCGAGTTCGACCGCGGCACGCCGGTCTTCCAGGCGCAGCGACGCGACTTCGCAGTTCATGCGGAATTCCACGCCAGCCTCTTCAAGCAACTGCTTGAGCTGCTTCGTGAGAAGCGGGCAATTGGCCGTGCGCGCGTCGGGCAGCAGCACGCCGCCCGCAAACGCCGGGTCGTCCGGCACCGAAGGCTCGGCCCGCACGCATTCGTCGGGTTCCAGCCGCCGGTGCGGCACGCCGAAGCGCTTGAGAAGCTCAATGGCTGCTTGGGCGTCGTCGAGTTCGCGGGCGTGCCGGAACACGTGCAGCATGCCGACGCGCTGTTCGAAGTCGAGCTCGAACCGCGCTTCGATATCGGCGAGCGCGCGCCGCGACAATTCGACGAGCGGCTGCAAGAGCGCGTATTGCGCCGCGAACGCCTGCGGATTGCGCAACTGGCCGAGCCGTTTCAGGAAATCGCGTGCGGCGCCGTCGAAGCCGGTCTTCACGACCATGCCGCTTTGCTTCGCGCGGCTCGACGCCATGAACGTCGGTCCGAACCAGACATCGAGCGGCGAGGGCAGGAGCGCGCCGCCCTGGCCGTAGGTCGCGCCCTGCGCGACGGTCGCGTGGCGCTCGATGACGCACACCCGATGCCCGGCCGCATGCAATTGATACGCGGTGGCGATGCCGGCGATTCCTCCGCCGATGACGATGACATCCATGACTTTTTGTGCCCGAAGGCGGGAGAAAGCACGCGCGGCGCGACGCATCGAGCGCCCCGCAAAGCCGCGTGTCCTGACGGTAAGACGGCGGGCGCGGCGGCATGCCGCGCCCGAAGAAAGCGCGCCATGATAGCGCCAAACGCGCCGTCCGGGGATGGCCGTTTCCGATCCGCTCGCCTGCAAAAATATGTGTCGCGCAGCGCCGCAACGGCGCGACGAATTTTCAGCGAGTTTTCAGGATAAGCGACGTAACGCCCCGTTCCGCCAGGCGCGAGCGCGGCGGCGCTGCCCGCCCATTCCTGGCCGATTTCGAGACGCATCCGGGTTATAATCGCGGTCTTCACTCCGCCTCACGCCGCTTTCGCGCACTCGGCGCGCCGAGTGCCATCGAGCGGCTCACAGACGTCATCGACGCACCGTCACAATGGCCCACTTCTCGTGTTTCCCCGGCGCTTCGGCCCTCTCCGATTTCCGTCAGACCCGCCTTCTCGAAACGCTCGTCCGCATCGACGCGAACATCGTCAGCGTGCGCGGACAATTCCTGCATTTCGTCAACGCGTCCGAGCCGCTCAGCGACGAGGACACGAACCGCATCCACGCGCTGATGCACTACGGCACGCCGTTCGAGGACCAGAAAGAGCGTGGCCACGTCGAGACGTTCCTCGTCGTGCCGCGCTTCGGCACCGTGTCGCCGTGGGCGAGCAAGGCCACCGACATCGCGCATCACTGCGGTTTGACGCAGGTGCGGCGCATCGAGCGTGGCGTCGAGTATTCCGTCGTCATGAAAAGCGGTCTGCTCGGCGGCAAGAAGGCGCTGTCGGACGAGGCGCGCGCGCAGGTTGCCGCCGCGCTGCACGACCGCATGACAGAGAGCGTCGCGGCATCGCGCGATCAGGCACTGCATCTCTTCGATGAACTGCCCGCGAAGCCGCTGCAGACGGTCGATATCATCGGCACGGGACGCGCCGCGCTCGAAGCCGCGAACGTCGAACTGGGACTCGCGCTGGCGGACGACGAGATCGACTATCTGGTGAACGCGTTCCAGAGCCTCGAGCGCAATCCGACCGATGTCGCACTGATGATGTTCGCGCAGGCGAACAGCGAGCACTGCCGCCACAAGATTTTCAATGGCGAATGGACCATCGACGGCGAAAAGCAGGACATGTCGCTGTTCCAGATGATCCGCAATACCGAGAAGCTGAATCACGAAGGGACCATCGTCGCGTATTCGGACAACTCCGCGATCATGCAGGGCGGCATGGCGGAACGCTGGTTCCCTCGCGGCGAGAGCGAGCACTACGGGCGGCACGTCGAGCTGACGCACACGCTGATGAAGGTCGAGACGCACAACCACCCGACCGCCATCTCGCCGTTCGCGGGCGCGGCGACGGGCTCGGGCGGCGAAATCCGCGACGAAGGCGCAACCGGCCGCGGCGCGCGTCCGAAAGCAGGTCTCGCGGGCTTCACGGTGTCGAATCTGGATCTCCCCGACGCGCGCCAGAAATGGGAGAACGCCCGCGACAGCGCCACGCCGCCGGCCGCGCGCAATCCCGCCGACGCGCACGAGCCGTATGGCCGCCCGAACCGCATCGCCTCGCCGTTGCAGATCATGATCGACGGCCCGATCGGCGCGGCGGCGTTCAACAACGAATTCGGCCGGCCGAATCTCGGCGGCTATTTCCGCGCCTACGAGCAGAACGTCGCAGGCCGCGTGCGCGGCTATCACAAGCCGATCATGATCGCGGGCGGCATCGGCAATATCTCGGACCAGCACACGCACAAGCACGATCTGCCGGCCGGCACGCTGCTAATTCAGATCGGCGGGCCGGGCATGCGCATCGGCATGGGCGGCGGCGCGGCTTCTTCGATGGCGACCGGCGCGAACACCGCCGAGCTCGACTTCGATTCCGTCCAGCGCGGCAATCCCGAAATTCAGCGCCGCGCGCAGGAAGTGATCAACGCGTGCTGGCAGATGGGCGAGCGCAATCCGATTCTGTCGATCCACGACGTCGGCGCGGGCGGCATCTCGAATGCGTTCCCCGAACTCGTCGACGGCGCGGGCAAGGGCGCGCGCTTCGAGTTGCGCCGGGTGCAGCTCGAAGAAAGCGGCCTGTCGCCGCGCGAAATCTGGTCGAACGAGGCGCAAGAGCGTTACGTGCTGGCGATTGCGCCCGCCGATCTGTCCGCGTTCGAAGCGATCTGCGCGCGCGAGCGTTGCCCGGTCGCGGTCGTCGGCGTGGCGACGCAAGAGCGCCAGCTCAAGCTGATCGACGACGAGAATGAAGGGCAGCCGCCGGTCGATATGCCGATGGACGTGCTGCTCGGCAAGCCGCCGAAGATGCATCGCGACGTGAAGCGCGAGCGCGCGCAGTTCGAGCCGGTCGATGTCACGGGCCTCGTGCTGTCGGAGGTCGCGCTCGACGTGCTCAAGCATCCGACGGTTGCAAGCAAGTCGTTTCTCATCACCATCGGCGACCGCTCGGTGGGCGGCACGACCGCACGCGACCAGTTCGTGGGTCCGTGGCAGGTGCCCGTCGCCGACTGCGCGATCACGACGATGGACTACGCGGGCTTTCGCGGCGAAGCGATGACGATGGCCGAGCGCACGCCGCTCGCCGTCATCGACGCGCCCGCGTCGGGCCGCATGGCCGTCGGCGAAGCGGTGACGAACATCGCGTCCGCGCCGATCGAATCGCTCAACAAGCTCAAGCTCTCCGCGAACTGGATGGCCGCGTGCGGCAGCGCGGGCGAAGACGCCGCGCTCTACGCGACGGTGAAGGCCATCGGCATGGAACTGTGCCCGGCGCTCGGCATCAGCATCCCGGTCGGCAAGGATTCACTGTCCATGCGAACCAAGTGGCAGGATGCGCGGGGCTTCGAGAAGGAAGTCGTGTCGCCGGTGTCGCTCATCATCTCGGCGTTCGCGCCGGTCGAAGACGTGCGCCGCCAACTCACGCCGCAACTCGTCGCCGATACGAACACCGTGCTGATCGCAATCGATCTCGGGCGCGGGCGCAATCGCCTCGGCGGCAGCATTCTGGCGCAGGTGACGCAGCAGGTCGGCGACGCCGTGCCCGACGTGGACGACGCGGAAGACCTGAAACGCTTCTTCGCCGCGATCCAGTCGCTCAATGCCAGCGGCAAGCTGCTCGCGTACCACGACCGCTCCGACGGCGGCCTTTGGGCGACGGTCTGCGAAATGGCGTTCGCGGGCCACGTGGGCGTGTCGCTGAACGTGGACATGCTGACGCTCGACGCCGAGCACGAATCCGACTACGGCGACGCGAAGGACTGGGCGAAGCAGACGAGCGGCCGGCGCGACGACCGCACCATTCGCGCGCTCTTCGCCGAAGAACTCGGCGCCGTCGTGCAGGTGCGTGCAGCGGACCGCGACGCGGTGTTCGCCGCGCTGCGCGAGCACGGTTTGTCGGCGTGCTCACATGTGATCGGCAAGCCGAACGAGCGCGATGCCGTCGAAATCTATCGCGACGCCAAGAAGATTTTCGACGCGCCGCGCGTGGAACTGCATCGCGCGTGGAGCGAGGTGAGCTGGCGCATCGCGCGCCTGCGCGACAACCCGGCCTGCGCCGACGCTGAATACGACGCGCTGCTCGACGCGAGCGATCCGGGCCTCTCGCCCGCGCTCACGTTCGATCCGGCGGAAGACGTGGCCGCGCCCTTCATCGCGACGAACAAGCGTCCGCGCGTGGCGATTCTGCGCGAGCAGGGCGTGAACTCGCATCTGGAAACGGCTTACGCGTTCGACCGCGCCGGCTTCGACGCGCACGACGTCCACATGAGCGACCTGCTCGAAGGCCGCGCGACGCTCGCCGATTTCGCGGGCGCGGTGGCATGCGGCGGCTTCTCGTACGGCGACGTGCTCGGCGCGGGCGAGGGCTGGGCGAAGACCATCCGCTTCAATCCGCGCCTCGCGGACATGTTCGCGGCGTTCTTCGCGCGCCAGGATACGTTCGCGCTCGGCATCTGCAACGGCTGCCAGATGATGTCGAGCCTGGCGTCGATCATTCCGGGCGCCGAAGCCTGGCCGAAGTTCACGCGCAACAAGTCGGAGCAGTTCGAGGCGCGCTTCTCGCTGGTGGAAGTGCAGAGCTCGCCGTCGATCTTCTTCGCCGGCATGGAAGGCTCGCGCATTCCGGTGGCGGTCGCGCACGGCGAAGGTTTCGCGGACTTTTCGCAACAGGGCGATGCGGCGCGCGCGCTCGTCGCGATGCGTTTCGTCGATCATCGCGGCAACGCGACGGAGCAGTATCCGTTCAATCCGAACGGTTCGCCGCAGGGCATCACGTCCGTCACGACGCCCGACGGCCGCTTCACGGTGCTGATGCCGCACATGGAGCGCGTGCATCGCAATGTGCAGATGAGCTGGACGCCCGCCGACTGGACCACCGACGCAAGCCCGTGGCTGCGCGTGTTCCAAAACGCGCGACGGTTTCTCGGCTGATCGGGCTTGAGCGTGGAGAAACGCCCCGGAGCCTTGGCTTTCGGGGCGTTTTTTCGGACTCCGCGGCTTCGAAACGACAAACGACAAAGCCGCCCGAAGGCGGCTTTGTCGCTTATTACGCGCGTCGCGGCGAACGAGCCGCTTACTTGATCACCGCTTTCTTGCGCAGATTCTCTTCGAACGCCTGCAGCTTTTCCTGCTGCATCTGCTGCGCGATCTGCGGCTTGACCTGCTCGAACGGCGGCGGCGCGACCTCGCGGCTGTCGTCCAGACGGATGACGTGCCAGCCAAATTGCGTCTTCACCGGCGCGGGCGTGACTTCGCCCTTCTTGAGCTGCTCCGCCGCTGCGCCGAACTCCGGCACATACGCCGACGGCGCCGACCAGTCGAGATCGCCGCCGTTCTTGCCCGATCCCGGGTCCTTCGAATACTGCTTCGCGAGGTCTTCGAAGCTCGCGCCGCCCTTGATCTTCGCGATCAGATCCTTCGCCTGCGCCTCGTTATCCACGAGGATGTGATGCAGATGCAGTTCCTTGCCGCCGCCTTGCTGCTTCACGAGCTGGTCGTAGCGCGCCTTGAGCTCGGCATCGGTCGGCTTGTTCTTGGCGACGAAGTCTTCGATCATCGCGCGCAGCACGACGGTCTGCTGCGCGACCGCCAGTTGCGCCTTCACGTCCGGCCGGTTCGCGACACCTTCGCGGGCCGCTTCCTGCATCAGAATTTCGCGGTTGATGAGTTCTTCGCGCACGGCCTGTTGCAGTTGCGGCGAATCCTGCTGACCCTGCTGGACGAGTTGCTTCACGAGCGCATCGGCGCGCGCGGTGGGAATCGGCGTGCCGTTGACCACAGCAATGTTCTGCGCAAACGCGGGAGCCGCCGCGAACGCAGCCAGCAACACCCAGACGCGGGTTTTTTTCAAAGTCATCGGAGGTTCCTAACTGAACAAACAGACGCCTTCGCAGGCGGGTTTAGCGAGATTGAAGCCAGGCGCCGGCCGCGGCGGACTGGCGCGAACGGGCGAACCGCGATCTATTCGAATTGTTCTGCGAATTCTTGCGGCGTATAAGCCCGGATGGCGAGCGCATGCACGCCGCGCCGCATTTCCTCGGCCAGCGCATCATACACCAGCCGATGCCGCGCCACGCGGGCCTTGCCGGCGAAGCGTTCCGCGACGATCGTCACCGTGTAATGACTGCCCGACGCCGCGCCCGCGTGCCCCGCGTGCGCGGCGCTGTCGTCCTCGATATGGACCGACTGCGGATCGAGCGAGACATTCAGACGCGCTTCGAGGTGCGCGATTTTTTCCTGGGCGCTTGCGGCCATGAAATCGAAAGGCGCGGTCACTGGTTGTCCTCCTTCATGTACTTGGCGAGCCAGAAACTCTGCGCGACGATGAAGAGCACGAGGCAGCCGGTCGCGCCGAAGAGCTTGAAGTTGACCCACTGATCGGTCGTGAAGTGATAGGCGACGAAGAGATTCACGATGCCGAGCAGCGCGAAGAACACCGCCCACGCGACGTTCAACTGTCCCCATACGCGATGCGGCAGAACGATCTGCTTGCCCATCATCGCTTCGATCAGGTTCTTCTTGAAGCCGAGTTGCGCGACGATCAGCGCGAAAGCGAACAGCCAGTAGAGCGCCGTGGGCTTCCACTTGATGAACGTGTCGTTGTGCAGCACGAGCGTCGCGCCGCCGAACACGACGACGACGCCGAGGCTCACCCACAGCATCGGATCGACCTTGCGGTGCCGGAACGCGACCCAGGCAATTTGCACGAGCGTCGCCGCGATTGCCACGGCCGTCGCCGTATAGATGCCCCAGATCTTGAAAGCGACGAAAAAGAGGATGATCGGAAACAGATCGAACAGGAATTTCATTGGCGTCCGGAAGTGAGGCGAATCGTGGGGTGCGGGGCGCGCGATACCGCTAAACGAACGCCCGCTCGGGAGAGCGGGCGCGGGCCGGGCGGCGGCTTCCAGCGAGCGTGCTGGACCGTCTCGCCACAGGCATCGAACCCGGTTACTTGGGTTCGAATTGTAGCGCAGCCGAGTTGATGCAATACCGCAGGCCCGTGGGCGCGGGGCCGTCCTCGAACACGTGGCCGAGGTGCGCGCCGCAGTTCTTGCACTGCACTTCGATGCGCAGCATGCCGTGCGAGCGGTCGGTCTTTTCCTGGATCACTTCGCCGTTGATCGGCTTGAAGTAGCTCGGCCAGCCGCAGCCGGCGTCGAACTTGGTGTCGGATTCGAAGAGCGGCGTGCCGCAACACACGCAGTCGTACACGCCGCGCTCGAAGTGATCCCAGTATTCGCCGGTGAACGGCCGTTCGGTCGCCGCGTGGCGCGTGACCTGATATTGCATGTCGTTGAGTTCGCGGCGGTAGGCCGCGTCGTCTTTTTGCAGCGGATGCTCGGTGGCGCCGGGGGTGTCGTCTCGGTTCATGGTCTTCCTTTCGGTGCTTGTGGCGATGTAGTTGGGGGCGGGCTCAGGAAGAACAACTCACTTCGAGATCGCTCGCCCAGTCCGGCGGCAGGCCGGCGTAAGCCTCGTTTTCCGGTTGTTCGTCGAAGGGGCGGCGCAGCACGTCGAGCAGGCGCGCGACTTCCGAGAAGTCTTTCTCGTTTGCCTGACGGATGGCCTGCTCGGCTAGATGATTGCGCAGCACGAATTTCGGATTCACGCGATTCATCGCCGCCGCGCGGGCCGCGTCGTCGCGCGTTTCGTGCGCGAGACGCTCGCGATACTGCACCGCCCACGCGTCGAAGGCCGCGCGATCGAGGAACAGATCGCGCACGGGCGCGTCGCCCGAAGCATCCGCTTTCGCGAGCTTCGACAGATTGCGGAACGTCAGCGTGAAGTCCGCGCGGTTGCCGTGCATGATTTCGAGCAGGCCGTTGGCGAGTGTGTCGTCGCCTTCGCGCGCCGTCTCGAGGCCCAGCTTCGCGCGCATCTTCGCTTCCAGCGCCGGCGCGAAATACGTCTTATAGCGTTCGAGCACCTTCTGCGCTTGTTCGACCACACGTTCCGCGCGGCCTTCTTCCGGCAGCTTCGCGCCGAAAAGCGGCACGAGCGCCTGCGCGAGACAGAAGAGGTTCCAGTACCCGACCTGCGGCTGCCGGCTATACGAATAGCGGCCCTGCGTATCGGAGTGATTGCAGATGTGATGCGCGTTGAAGCCGTCCATGAAGCCGAACGGACCGTAGTCGATCGTGAGGCCGAGGATCGACATGTTGTCGGTGTTCATCACGCCGTGGCAGAAGCCCACGCCTTGCCACTGCGCCATGAGGTCCGCCGTGCGGCGCACCACTTCGTCGAGAAGCGCGAGGTAGGGATCGTCCGCGTCGCGGCACTGCGGATAAAAACGCTCGATCACGTGATCGGCCAGCGTCTTCAGATCGTCGACGCGCTCGTTCGCATAGAAGTGCTCGAAGTTGCCGAAGCGCACGAAGCTCGGCGCGATGCGCGTCGCGATCGCCGCCGTCTCGATGGTCTCGCGGCGCACCGGCAAGTCCGAGCCGATGACGGCGAGCGCGCGCGTCGTCGGAATGCCGAGATGATGCATCGCTTCCGAACACAGGAATTCGCGGATGGACGAGCGCAGCACCGCGCGGCCATCGCCCATGCGCGAATACGGCGTGCGGCCCGCGCCTTTCAGCTGCACTTCGAGGCGCGCGCCGGGACCGTCGACTTCGCCCAGCGTGAGCGCGCGGCCATCGCCCAGTTGACCGGCCCACACGCCGAACTGATGCCCCGAATAGACCGCCGCGTAGGGCAGCGCCTCGGGCGGCCACTCGCGCGTCGGATTGCCCGCGAAGTAATCGGCGAACGCGGCGTGTTCATCGTCCGCGATGCGGGCGTCGAAGCCGAGCAGTTCCGCCGCCTCGCGCGAGACGGCGACGACGTACGGATTGGGAACGGGCGTGGCGGGAAGGCGAGTCAGGAACGCGGGACCGAGCGCCGCGAACGAACCGGGGCGTTGGCTCTGGATGGCATCGGCGACCGTCTGCATGGACTGCGCGAGGGACTCGGGGGCATCGAGTTCGGTCGTTGCGCGCACGGCATTGCTTGGGGAAAACGACATATTGAGCGCCTCAGAGTTAAACGATATTGTAATTCCGCGCCCGCGGGCCTGCAGGGCGGCACGCGGGCAGGTGTCGGGATCATCCACTCGTCGAGGACTTCACACATGGCGGCACCGCTTTACGGTCAGATGATGGACATTCCGCTGCTCGCGTCGTCGTTGCTCTCGCATGCGGCGCGCCACTTCGGCGATACGGAAATCGTGTCGAAGCGCATCGAGGGCGACATCCATCGCTACACGTATCGCGATTGCGAAAAGCGCGCGAAGCAACTCGCGCAGGCGCTGATCGCGCTCGGCGTGGAGCAGGGCGAGCGCGTCGGCACGCTTGCGTGGAACGGCTACCGGCATCTGGAGTGCTACTACGGCGTCAGCGGCATGGGCGCCGTGTGCCACACCATCAACCCGCGGCTCTTTCCGGATCAGATCGCGTTCATCATCGACCACGCGGACGATTCATACGTCTTCTTCGACATGACGTTCGGCCCGCTCGTGGAACGCATCGCGCCGCATTGTCCGAACGTGAAGGGCTGGATCGCGCTCGGCGACGCCGCGTGCATCGCCGAACATCTCAGCGACATGAGCGTGCCCGTCTTGAGCTATGAAAGCCTCATCGCGCCGCAGGACGGCGCCTTCGAATGGCCGGTGCTCGACGAGCGTCAGGCTTCGTTTCTCTGCTACACGTCGGGCACGACAGGCAACCCGAAGGGCGCGCTGTATTCGCATCGTTCGACCGTGCTGCATGCGTACGCCGCCGCGCTGCCCGATGCAATGGGCGCTTCATCGAGCGATGCCATTCTGCCCGTCGTGCCGATGTTCCACGTCAATGCCTGGGGCATTCCGCACGCGGGGCCGCTCGTCGGCGCGAAGCTCGTGTTCCCCGGCAAGGACCTCGACGGCAAGTCGCTCTACGAACTCATGGAAGCGGAAGGCGTCACGTATTCGGCGGGCGTGCCGACGGTATGGCTCGGACTGCTGAATTATCTGAAGCAGTCGGACAAGCGTTTCTCGACGCTCAAGCGCACCGTGATCGGCGGCTCGGCGTGTCCGCCCGCGATGCTGCGCGCGTTCGAGGACGAATACGGCGTCGAAGTGATTCATGCGTGGGGCATGACGGAGATGTCGCCGCTTGGCACGCTGGCGCGCCTCTCGTTTCGCCAGAAGCAGCGCACGCCGGAGCAACAGCGGGCATCGCGCGAAAAGCAGGGCCACGCGCTCTTCGGCGTGGACATGAAAGTGGTCGGCGACGACGGCCGCGAACTGCCGTGGGACGGCGAGTCGTTCGGCGATCTGCACGTGCGCGGGCCGTGGGTCATCGACCGCTATTACCGGCGCGATGAATCGCCGCTTATCGACGGCTGGTTCCCCACCGGCGACGTCGCGACCATCGACGCGGACGGCTTCATGCACATCACCGACCGCAGCAAGGACGTGATCAAGTCGGGCGGCGAATGGATCAGCTCGATCGATCTGGAAAACATCGCGATGTCGCATCCGCAAGTCGCGGAGGCGGCGTGCATCGCGTGTTCGCATCCGAAGTGGACCGAGCGGCCGATGATCGTCGCCGTGCTGCGGCCCGGCGCGACGCTCACGCGCGAGGAACTGATCGCGCACTACGAAGGCAAGGTCGCAAAGTGGTGGATTCCGGATGACGTCGTGTTCGCCGACGAGCTGCCGCATACCGCCACGGGCAAGCTCCAGAAAGTGCGGCTGCGCGAGCAGTATCGCGATCACGTGTTGCCCGTCGCGGCGGAAAAGGCAATGTGAGCGCGTTGCCGCTGTCCTCGGCGGCGCTCGTCTGATACGCCCCGCACTGCGGGGCGTTTTGCGTTCAGAGATAAGCGCATCGCCGAATTGAACGGCCGTTCATCTTTCGTTATCCTTGGCCGATCAGCCACAATGAGCTATCGCGCGACAGGAGAAGCATTCATGGCAGTGAACTACATGATCCGCGAAGGCGTGGCCGTCATCACGCTCGACAACCCGCCGGTCAACGGCCTCGGACATTCGACGCGGCTTGGCATCGTCGAGGGCATCGAGCGTGCGCAGGGCGATGCGTCGGTGTGCGCGGTTGTCCTGATCGGCGCGGGCAAGGCGTTTTCGGGCGGCGCGGACATCACCGAATTCAACACGCCGAAAGCAACGCAAGAGCCGACGCTCGCCACTGTCATCAAGACCATCGAGGGCAGCGGGAAGCCGGTCGTCGCGGCGATTCACGCGGTCGCGATGGGCGGCGGGCTCGAACTCGCGCTCGGCGCGCATTACCGCGTCGCGTCGCCGGGCGCGCAGATCGCGCTGCCCGAAGTGAAGCTCGGCCTCTTGCCCGGCGCGGGCGGCACGCAGCGTCTGCCGCGCGTGGTCGGACTGGAGCGGGCGCTCGACATGATCGTGTCGGGGACGCCGGTGCGTTCGGAGACACTCGCGGACACCGCGCTTTTCGACGAAATGGCGCAAGGCGATCTGCTCGATGCCGCCATTGGCTTCGCGCGCCGCGTTGCCGATCGAAGAGGCCCGCATCCGAAAGTGCGCGATCGCCCGATTGCGCACGTTGACGCCGCGCGTTGCTTCGAGTCGGCGCGTCAAGCCATTGCGGTGAAGGCAAAGCACTTTCCCGCGCCGCACAAGTGTATCGACGCAATCGAGATGGGCGCGAAGGAAGGTTTCGATCGCGGTCTCGCCTTCGAGCGCGAATGCTTTCTTTTTCTCGTGCAGACGCCCGAAAGCCGCGCGCTGCGGCACGCGTTCTTCGCCGAGCGCGCGGCCAGCAAGATCGCCGACGTGCCGTCGAACACGCCGCTCAGGAGAATCGAGCGCATCGGCGTGATCGGCGCGGGCACGATGGGCGGCGGCATCGCGATGAACTTCGTCAACGCGGGCTTGCCGGTCGTGCTGCTGGAAACGAAACAGGACGCGCTCGACCGCGGCCTCGCCACCGTGCGGCGCAACTACGAAGCGCAGGTCAAGAAGGGCAAGCTCACGCCGGAACAGCTCGACGCGCGTATGCGGCTTCTTCAGCCGACGCTCGCCTACGCCGATCTCGCGCAAGCCGATCTGATCGTCGAAGCGGTGTTCGAAGACCTCGACGTGAAAGCGCAGGTGTTCCGTCAATTGGATGCGATCGCGAAGCCGGGCGCGATCCTCGCGTCGAACACGTCGACACTCGATCTCGACAAGATCGCGGCGTTCACCGGGCGTCCCGGCGATGTCATCGGCATGCACTTCTTCAGTCCCGCCAACGTCATGAAGCTGCTCGAAGTGGTGCGCGGCGAGAAGACGGACAAGGACGTGCTCGCGACCGTCATGCAGCTCGCGAGAAAGATCGGCAAGACAGCGGTGGTGGCGCGCGTATGCGACGGCTTCATCGGCAACCGCATGATCGAGCAGTATGTGCGGCAGGCGCTTTTCATGCTCGAAGAAGGCGCGTTGTCGGCGCAGATCGACCGCGCCATCGAAAACTTCGGCTTCGCGATGGGCCCGTTTCGCATGAGCGATCTCGCGGGCAACGACATCGGCTGGGCGATCCGCAAGCGCCGCTATCGCGAGCAGCCGCAGATGCGTTATCCGGCCGTGGCGGACCGGCTGTGCGAAATGGGCCGCTTCGGACAAAAGACGGGCGCGGGCTGGTACGACTACGAGGCGGGCTCGCGCGAAGCGAAGCCGTCGCAAGCGGTGAACGACATGATCGTCGCTTATTCGCAGGAAGCAGGCATCGCGCGGCGCGACATCGGCGACGACGAGATCGTCGAGCGGCTCGTGCTGTCGCTCGTGAACGAAGGCGCGAAGATTCTGGAGGAAGGCATCGCGGCGAAGGCATCGGACATCGACATGGTGTATCTGACGGGCTACGGCTTTCCGCTCTGGCGCGGCGGGCCGATGTTTCACGCCGACACGCTCGGCCTGCCGAACGTCGAGCGCGCCATGCGCAAGTACGCAGCGCAGTGCAACGGCGAAGCGTGGCAGCCGGCGGCGCGCGTGACTGAACTGGCGGCCAGCAACGGGCGCTTCAATGCGTGAATCTGAGAGATGAAATCAGCGGAAGAAGTGCTGCTTGTCGTCGATGTGCAATACGACTTCATGCCCGGCGGCGCACTCGCGGTCGCGCGGGGCGATGAAGTCGTGCCCGTCATCAACCGGCTCGCGAAGGCGTTTTCGCATGTCGTGCTGACGCAGGACTGGCATCCGGCGTCGCACGTGTCGTTCGCGACGAACCATGCGGGACGCGCGCCGTTCGAGACCATCGCGATGCCTTACGGCGAACAGGTGCTCTGGCCGCCGCATTGCGTGCAGGGCTCGCCGGGCGCGGCGCTGCATCGCGACCTGGACGTGCCACATGCGCGGCTCGTCGTGCGCAAAGGCCATCACGAGCGCGTCGACAGCTATTCGGCCTTTGTCGAGGCGGATCGCGCGACGCCCACGGGCCTCGCCGGCTATCTGCGCGAAGTGGGCGCGAAGCGCGTGTGGCTCGCGGGTCTTGCGACCGATTATTGCGTCGCGTGGTCCGCGATCGATGCGCGCGCGGCGGGCTTCGAAGCGAGCGTGATCGAGGATGCGTGCCGCGCCATCGACCTGAACGGCTCGCTCGAGCGCGCGTGGTCCGACATGCGCGCGGCGGGCGTCGCGCGCGTGCGGTCGGACGATGTGCTACGACAAGGCTGATCGCGATTTTTGCTACGCTTGGCGCTTCGTTCGTTTATTCGCATAAGAGGAGCCGCCGTGCTACGTCACATCGTCATGTGGAAGCTGAAGGAGTTCGCCGAGGGCGCGAGTCGCGCGGAAAACGCGCAAAAGCTGAAGGCCAGGCTCGAAACCTGCCGCAGCCTCGTGAAGGGGCAGGGACACTTCGAGGTCGGCATCGCGCAGCCGGGCTTCGACTGCACCTACGACGTCGTGCTCGTCTCCGACTTCGACGACACTGCGTCGCTTGCCGCCTATCAGGTTCATCCGAAGCATCTCGCGGTGAAGGACTTCGTGGCGGCCATACGCGAAGCGCGTCAATGTCTCGACTACGAAGTGTGACCGCGATGACCGATACGCAAGACAAGTCCCCGAACCGCGGCACCGCGATAGAAAGCCCGTTCATCGACGCGCTCGGCGTGCAGCTCGTGAAAGCCGGCGATGGCGAAGGCGAAGTGCGCCTGCCGCTCGGTGACGCGCATCTGAACACGTGGGGCATCGCGCACGGCGGCGTAACGATGACCCTGCTCGACGCGGCGCTGGCCCTTGCGGCGCGCAGTGTCGCTGGCGATGGCGTCGGCGTCGTCACCGTCGAAATGAAGGTGAACTTCATGCAGCCGGGGCGCGGCGAGTTGCGCGGCTACGGCCGCGTGCTGCATCGCTCGACGACGATGGCCTATTGCGAAGGCGAAATCCGCGACAGCGAAGGACACTTCGTCGCGAAGGCGCTCGGCACGTTCAAATACATGAAACGGCTCGCGGTGGGCCGCGACGTGGTGCGCCAGAAGCTGCGTTCCGATCCCGAGGCCACGCCCGGCCCGAGCGACGCCTGATCAGGAGACTTTCCATGGCAGAAGCACAGATCAACCGTCAGATTCTTCTCGTTTCGCGTCCGCAAGGCGAAGCGTCGGCGGACAACTTCAGGCTGGTGGAGACGCCGCTCGCGCCGCTCGGCGAAGGCCGGGTGCGCGTGCGCAATCACTATCTCTCGCTCGATCCGTACATGCGCGGACGGATGAACGACACGAAGTCGTATGCGCCGCCGCAACCGCTTAACGAAGTGATGATCGGCGGGACGGTCGGCGAGGTCGTGGAATCGCGCAATCCGGCGTTCAAGCCCGGCGACAAGGTCGTCGGCATGTTCGGCTGGCAGGAATACGGCACGTCCGATGGAAAGGGGATGCAGATCGTCGATACGACACACGTGCCGCTTTCTGCGTATCTCGGGCCCGTCGGCATGCCGGGCGTGACGGCGTGGTACGGGCTCAACCGCATCATCGAGCCTGAGGCGGGCGAGACGGTCGTCGTGTCGGCGGCGAGCGGGGCGGTGGGCAGCGTGGTCGGCCAGCTCGCGAAGGCGGTGGGCTGCCGCGCGGTCGGCATCGCGGGCGGCGAGCAGAAGTGCCGCTATGTGGTGGAGACGCTCGGCTTCGATGCCTGCGTCGACTACAAGGCGGGCAATCTGCGCGACGATCTGAAAGCCGCCGCGCCGAATGGCGTCGATGGCTACTTCGAGAACGTCGGCGGCGAAGTGCTCGACGCGGTGCTCGCGCGCATGAACGCGTTCGGACGCATCGCGCTGTGCGGCATGATTTCCGGCTACGACGGCAAGCCTTTGCCGATGAAAGCGCCCGCGCTCTTGCTCACGCAGCGGCTGAAGCTGCAAGGCTTCATCGTCAGCGAGCACATGGACGTGTGGCCGCACGCGTTGAAAGAACTGGGCGTTGCGGTCGCGACCGGAAAACTCAAATATCGCGAGACGATCGCAGAAGGCATCGAAAGCGCGCCGGAAGCGTTTCTCGGCCTGTTGCGCGGCAAGAACTTCGGCAAGCAACTGGTGAAGCTGAGCTAACGACAGCAAAGGATTTCGCGTGGACAGCTTCGAAGGGAAGGTCGCCGTCATCACCGGCGCGGGCAGCGGTTTTGGCCGCGAGTTCGCCCACAAGGCCGCGTCGCTCGGCATGAAGCTCGTGCTCGCCGATATCGACGCCGCCGCGCTCGCCGCCACCGTCGACGCCGTGCGCGCGCAAGGTTGCGACGCGCTCGGCGTGCGCACGGACGTATCGGATGCGGCGCAAGTCGATGCGCTCGCACGCGCCGCGCTCGATGCATACGGCGGCGTGCATCTGCTCTTCAACAACGCGGGCGTGGGCGCGGGCGGCTTCATCTGGGAGAACAGCGCGAACGACTGGCAGTGGGTCTTCGGCGTCAACGTGATGGGCGTGGCGAACGGCGTGCGCGTGTTCACGCCGATCATGCTCAGGCAGGCGGAGCCGGCGCATATCGTGAACACGGCGTCGGTCGCGGGGCTGCTGGCCGCGCCCGCGATGGGCGTCTACAACGCATCGAAGCACGCGGTCGTCGCGCTCACCGAGACCCTTCATCACGACTTGCGGCTCGCGGGCGCGTCCATCGGCGTGTCGCTGTTATGCCCGGCGTTCGTGCCGACGGGCATCGCCGATGCCGAGCGGTCGCGGCCCGACGCGCTTCTCAACGACGCGCCGCTGACGGCATCGCAAAAAATGGCCGCGAGGCAGTTGACGCGCGCAGTGGAAAGCGGCCGGCTCTCGGCGCGCGACATCGCCGAGATGACGTTCGACGCGGTGCGCGACCGCCGCTTCTACGTGATCACGCATCCGGCCATCATGGCGTCGATTCGGCTGCGCCTCGACGATATCGCGCAACTGCGCAATCCGAGCGATCCGATGTCCAACAAGGCCGAAACCAAGCGCGGCTCGTGACGATCGTGGCATCATCGTGAGCCTTCGTATCCGCTTCCTGCTTGCCTCATGCCGCTCAATCCCAAGATCGCGCAGATCCTCGACATGGTCGCGCGTGCGAACCGTCCGCCGTATCACACGTTGACGCCCGACGAGGCGCGCGCCGCGTATGCGATGAGCGCGCCCATCCTCGATATCGCGCCGTTGCCGCTCTACAGCGTCGAGGACATGCGCCTCGCCACGCGCGATGGCGGCGAGATCGGCGTGCGCGTCTATCATCCCGCCGCGCCGAGTTGGGCCGAGCCCGCGCCGGCGCTCATGTATCTGCATGGCGGCGGCTTCACGGTCGGCAGCATCGCGACGCACGATGCGCTCTGCCGCAAGTTCGCGCACGACGCGCCCTGCGCGGTGGTATCCGTCGATTACCGGCTCGCGCCGGAGCACAAATTTCCCGTCGCCGTGAACGACGCGTTCGACGCGCTGCAATGGCTCGCGCGCGAAGCGCCGACGCTCGGCATCGATCCGGCGCGGCTCGCGATCGGCGGCGACAGCGCGGGCGGCACGCTCGCCACGGTCTGCGCGGTGCTTGCGCGCGACGCGGGCATCGCATTGCGGCTGCAACTGCTGATCTATCCGGGCACGAGCGCGCGGCAACAGAGCGATTCTCATGCGCGGCTCGCCGAGGGCTATTTGCTGTCGGGCGAGACGATTCAGTGGTTTTTCGCCCAATACCTGCGCGATGACCGCGATCGCGACGACTGGCGCTTCGCGCCGCTCGATGCGGCAGGCGGCCAGCCGGATTTCGCGGGCGTGGCGCCGGCGTGGATCGCGGCGGCGGACCATGATCCGCTATATGACGAAGACGTTGCGTATGCGGCGAAACTCGAAGCCGCGGGCGTGCGCGTCACGCTCGCGCGCTATGAAGGCATGATCCACGAGTTCTTCAAGATGGGCGGCTTCGTGCCGGAAGTGGCGCGGGCGCACGCGGATGCGGTGCGGGCGTTGAAGGGCGCGTTTGGAAGCTGATGCTTGGCATATCGAACGTCTCACGGCCTGGGAAAGCGAACTGTCCGTCGTCGCTGCGTTGCATGGTCTACAAGTTAATCGAGATGGGCGGCCTGGTGCCGAAAGGGACGCATCTCGATGCGGTTCGCGGGCGCTGGGAAGCTGACGCTCATCCTTAGTTCATCGAACGCGCGCTCGATGTTTCGCGTGCCGAAGATGCGAACCGTCGTCGCTGCGTTGCACGATCCTCGAGTCGCGCCGGAAGCGGCACACGCCGATGCGGCGCAGGCTCCGACAGCCGCGCTCCAAAGCTGCCGCTCAAGTAACCTCGAACGAAAACGCGCGCTCCACATTTCCCGGCCTGACGACGCGATGCGAACCGTCGTCATCGCTGCGCTCCTTGATCGCCAGTGAAACGCCGCTTGCAGCCGGCATCACGCGCAGCGCGGTCGTGCTGCGCGTGCCGTATTCGGGCGTCTCGATGAACGCCGCCGACAGCACGCGCTCCCGCTCGATCGAAATGCCGGTGGACGGCAGATGCGCGTCGTCGGCGATGCGCGGATCGCGCAGTGTTTCGATCAGCGCATCGAGCGTCGGATGTTCGTCCGCATCGATCAGATCGCTGAGCGCCTGCCGTTGCGCGACGAGCTTCGGCCACGGCGTGTTCAGAAGACTGTTCGAGAGACCGTGCACGCCGGCTTCGAGCAGCGTGGGCGGCGCGTCGGCGCGATTGCCGTACCAGCCGAGCTCGCGTCGCGTGAAATCGCCGCACAGCAGATTGAAGCCGTTATAGCGATGCCCTTGCTCGGCCACCCGCCGCAGATAATTCAGCGGCGTTTCGCGCTGGCCCGCGAGGAACGCGCTCACGAGCGTGCCGCGCGTCGGGGCATCCGGGCGCATCTCGTCCGGCGCGCGATAGTTCGTGAGCGCGGCGAAGCGGCCGTCGCGGCTCACGCCGAGCCACGTGCCGCCGCCCGTCAGATCGCGGCCGGCCAGCACGCCGGGCGCGTCGGTCCACCAGTGCATCGGCTCGGCGTCGCGGCGAAAGAACTCATCGCGGTTCGCGGAAAGCGTCAGCAGCGCGCGATCCTCTCCGGGGCGCGCGTCGGGTTGCCAGTCGAGGACGATCAGGCACATGGGCGCTCAGACGTCCGAAGGAAACGCATAGGGCAGCGGCAGAAAGTCGAGGCGCGGGCCGTCGACGGAACCGACGTGCACCGAGCCGTTATCCAGCGCGGCGAGCTTGATTTCGACGAGACAGTCGACGCCGCCACTTTCGGCGGGCGCGGCATTGACGACCATGCCGCACGGCTGGCCGGGGTCGTCGGCGTGAAAAAGCGCCGCGCCGGGCGTCGCCGCTTCGCAATGCGCGAGCGCCGTGCGCCGCTTGATGGTCCCGCGATACTGACTGCGCGCGACCACTTCCTGCCCCGGATAGCAGCCTTTCTTGAAGTTGACGCCGCCGAGCACGTCGAAGTTGACCATCTGCGGGACGAATTGCTCGACCGTCGGCTGCGTGATGCGCGGCTCGCCCGCGTGGATGTCGAGCCAGTCCCACAGTTCGGCGGGCGCGCGCCGCAGTTTCTCGTCGAGCGTCGGCAGTTGCGCCTCGATGGCCGCCTTCGGGCCGACCCACAGAAAGCGCGGACGGCCTGCCGCGTCCGGCACGCGGATCAGTGAGCCGTGCGGACCTTCCACCTTGACGTGGATGCCGTCGGGCAGCGCATCGAAGATGCCGGAGAGCGCCGCGCGCACATCGCCCGCGAAGCCGACGGCGGCGACTTCGGGCGTCGCGTCGGAGAGCTTCGCCTTCGAGCGCAGCACGAACATCGACAGGCGCTTTTGGACAGGCGCCTGAATGTCCTGCGCGATCAGCAGACGCACGGCGTCCGATGTACGCCACATCAGGAACGAGCCGAGCAGCCGGCCCTTCGCCGAGCAATAGCCCGCGAGGCGCGCGGTGGAGGCATCGAGATGCTGGACGTCGTTGGTGAGCTGGTTATGCAGGAAGGCGACGGCGTCTTCGCCCTTCACGTCGATCACGCCGAACTGCGTGAGCGGCATGTGGACGCCCGCGCTTCTGAGGGCTTCGAAATCGGCGGCGGCGAGGGAACTGGTCTGGGAATTCATAAGGACGATGGGTCGATGCTAGGGACGCGGCCGGTGCATCCGGCCCCGCGCAGGTGGGCAAGTCATTATATTGATGTTGGGCGGGGCGTGTTTTTGCGCGGGCGGCGGGATGGGGGATGCGCGCGGTTTCGGTTTGTTGGCGAGTGCGGCTTTCGCGGAATGCGCCGCAGTTTTCTGTCGACAACGCCCGCGCCGCGCGATGGTTACAGATACGTCGGCGAGGTGCTCGTTCGTGACGCTCAACGGGGCGAGCGGGGTGGCTGGCGCGGGCTAAAGGGGCGGGTCAAGCCGTCGCGTGATGCGCCGCTGCTGTCATGCACAACGACGCCCGCGCCGCGACCATCACTTCGACGTGCGCGCCGCCTGTTTGCGGCAATCGACGGGAAAAACGGATCGACCGGCGCGTAACCGTCGGGCATTGAGCCGTTGTTTCCATCAACGAGCACACCCGCGCCGCTCGCCGGTCACGTGTCCGTCGGCGATACGCTCGTTCGTCAAGGTCGATGGTGCGAGCGGGGCTGACTGGCCCAGGGCCAGAGGGCGAGCTTAGCCGTCGTGGAATGCGCCGTTGCTTTCGTGCACAACGGCGCCAACGCCGCGCGACCCGCATGTCGACGTGGGCGCGGCTCGTGTCTGCGGCAATCGACGAAGAAAGCAACCTATGGGCGCGGAGCAAACCGGCGCGTAGCCGTCGCGAAACGAGCCGCTGTTTTCATGGGGCAACGACCCCGCGCCGGTCGCAGATCACGCGTACGTCAGCGAAGCACTCGTCGTTCGTGGCAACTAGCGACGCCAGCGCCACTGACCCGCCCGCAGCGAAAAGCCGCCGAGCCTGCGTCCGATCCCCGCCGCCGCACACCGCAGCGCGCCGAGCCGCCCAACCGACGACGCGCCGGCCCGCGACTCGCCGACGCGCACCTTTCGAGCCCCGGTCTACCCCGAAGGAGCCATCACTCCCGGCAACTGGCCGCCCTCAACCCCTACTGCGCGGCCGGCGACTTCACACTCGGCGTCGCAAGCGTGTTGTTGCTCGTCGGAGCGGCGGTGGTCGCGTTGCCGCTCGTGCTGCTCGGCAGGCCCGAGTTCGGCGCCCGGGTGGACATGCCGCTGTCGGAGCCGGTCGCGCCCGGCGAGCCGTAGCCGCCCGTCGCGCCGTTGACCTGATTCGCCGGGCTGGCCGTGCTGCCCGTCGAACCGCCGTTCGAACCGCCCGCCGATCCGCCGCCGCCCGCCTGTGCGAACGCGCCGCCAGACAGCGTCAGTGCGGCGACCGCCGCGATCAATGTGCTCATTGCCTTGCTCATGATCTCTTCCTCCTTGATCGTTCTCCAGAACTAGAGGCAGACGCTCACGCCTGCTCAGCGAAATGAGTCGCAAGTGCCGTGCCGCGTTCTGGCAGCGCCCGGCGGCACGCTCTGACCGAAGCATGGCCGCATCTATACAATACGGGTCGAAATCAGCCGAACGGCTGCAAAGCGGCGGAGTCGCAGCTGCGTCTCCGTCAACATCTCACTACTGCCTCTAATCGTCGTGTCTTTTCTGAAGAAATGCGTCGTGGCCGCGCTGCTCGTCGCGATACTCGCAGCGGCCGTCGCGGGCGGCGTCTATTACTGGGCCAATCGGCCGATGACGCTTTCCCCCGCCGAACTCGATGTCACCATCAAGCCTCACAGCAGCCTGCGCAGCGTGAGCGCCCAGTTGAATCGCGGCGGCGTACCCGTCGAGCCCGAGCTGTTCGTGCTGATGACGCGCGTGCTCGGCCTGTCCGCGCAGCTCAAATCCGGCAATTACGCGTTCAAGAGCGGCATCACGCCCTACGAGGTGCTGCAAAAAATCGCGCGCGGCGACGTGAACGAATACGTCGCGACCGTCATCGAAGGATGGACGCTGCAGAAGATGCGCAGCGAACTCGACGGCAATCCCGCGCTCACGCACGACACGGCCGGCATGAACGACACCGACCTGCTGAAAGCCATCGGCGGGACGGAAACGGACAAGGCATCGGCGGAGGGCCTCTTCTTTCCCGACACCTATCTCTTCGACAAGGGCACGAGCGACCTCGCCGTCTACAAGCGGGCGTACCGCACGATGCAAAAGCGCCTCGCCGAAGCGTGGGCGACGCGCGCGCCGAATCTGCCGTACAAGACGCCGTACGAGGCGCTCATCATGGCGTCGATCGTCGAGAAGGAAACGGGGCGGGCGTCGGACCGGCCGCTCGTGGCGGCGGTGTTCGCGAACCGCCTGCGGATCGGCATGCCGCTCCAGACGGACCCGAGCGTGATTTACGGACTCGGCTCGACGTACGAGGGTCATCTGAAGAAAAAGGATCTGCAGACGGACACTCCGTACAATACCTACACGCGCATGGGCCTGCCGCCGACGCCGATCGCGCTGCCGGGCGTGGCCGCGCTCAACGCCACGCTGAACCCCGCGCCGAGCAGCGCGCTCTACTTCGTGGCGCGCGGCGACGGCAGCAGCATCTTTTCCGACAATTTGGGCGACCACAACAGGGCCGTCGACAAGTACATCCGGGGTCAATGATGGCGCGCGGCACATTCATCACGTTCGAAGGCATCGACGGCGCGGGCAAGACCACGCATCTCGACTGGTTCCGCCAGCAACTCGACGCGAAGATCGCGCAAAGCGGCCACCATGTCGTGATGACGCGCGAACCCGGCGGCACCGCGCTCGGCGAAACGCTGCGCGGCATTCTGCTCAATCAGCCGATGGACCTCGAAACCGAGGCGCTTCTGATGTTCGCGGCGCGCCGCGAGCATCTCGCGCAGGTGATCGAGCCGGCGCTCGCGCGCGGCGACTGGGTGCTGTCGGACCGTTTCTCGGACGCCACGTTCGCCTATCAGGGCGGCGGGCGCGGTCTGCCGCGCGACAAGCTGGAGGCGCTGGAGCGGTGGGTGCAGGGCGGCTTTCAGCCGGACCTGACCGTGCTTTTCGACGTGCCGACGGAGACTGCGAGCGACCGCCGTTCCGCCGCGCGGGCGCCGGACAAGTTCGAAAGCGAGTCGGACGCGTTCTTCGAGCGCACGCGGGCCGAATATCTGCGCCGCGCGGCGGAATCGCCGGAGCGTTTCGTCATCGTCGATTCGACCCAGCCGATCGACACGATCCGCGAGCGTCTGACAGACGTGATCGCGGGCCTCTGAATCCTCACCCCGTGAAACCGATGATCTACCCCTGGCAAACCGACGACTGGCAACGCCTGCAGCAACTGCGCGCGCACTGGCCGCACGCGCTGTTGCTGCACGGAGAAGCGGGCATCGGCAAGCTGGCCTTCGCGCAGCATCTCGCGCAGGGGCTCTTGTGCGAGACGCCCGCCGGCAACGGCGAGCCGTGCGGCACATGCCCCGCGTGTCTGTGGTTCTCGCAAGGCAATCACCCGGATTTTCGCGCCGTGCTGCCCGAGGCGCTCGCGGGACTCGCCGGACCGGCTGCGGCGGACGACGCGTCCGCCGACAAAGCCGACGACGGCGAAGGCAAAAAGTCCCGCGCGCCCAGCAAGGAAATCAAGATCGAGCAGGTGCGCGCGCTGCTGGATTTTTGCAGCCTCGGCTCGCATCGCGGCGGGTTGCGCGTCGTGCTCCTGTATCCGGCCGAGGCGCTCAACGTCGCGGCGTCGAATGCGCTTTTGAAGACGCTCGAAGAACCGCCGTCGGGCGTCGTGTTCCTGCTGGTGTCGGCAAGAATCGACCGGCTGCTGCCGACCATCATCAGCCGCTGCCGTCAATGGCCGATGAGCCTGCCCGACGCCGGCGAGGCGCGCGCATGGCTCGCGTCGCAAGGCGTGGACGATGCTGCCCACCTGCTCGCCGAAGCGGGCGGCGCGCCGCTCGCCGCGCTTTCGCTTTCGCACGACGAAAACCGCGCGCTGCGCGACTTCACGCTCGCGCAACTGGCCGCAGGCCCGAACTGCGATGCGTTCGCGTGCGGCGAAAACCTTCAGAAGCTGCCGGTGCCGATGGTCCTCGGCTGGCTGCAACGCTGGCTCTACGACGTGCTCGCGCAACGCGCGGCCGGCCGCCCGCGCTATTTCCCCGGCGCGGGCAAGGCGCTCGCGCGCTGCGCGCAAAGCGCCGATCCCGCCGCGCTGGCCCGCTGCATCAAGGCCGTCACGCGCCAGCGCGCGGTGGAAAATCATCCGCTGAACGCGCGGCTCGTGTTCGAAGAACTGTTTCTCGCGTATCGCGGGATTTTCACCGCCTGATTTTTGCCTCGTCTCCCACGCCATCGCCCATGAGTCTCACGTATCGCGACGCCACCCTCGACGACCTGCCCGCCATCGTCGCCATCTACAATTCGACGATCGCCTCGCGACAGGTGACCGCGGACCTCGATCCGGTCAGCATCGAAAGCCGTCTCGCCTGGTTCCATTCGCACGGCCCGCACGCGCGGCCGCTGTGGGTAGTGGAAGAGGGCGGCGCGGTGATCGCGTGGCTGAGTTTTTCGGATTTCTACGGCCGCCCGGCGTATGCGCGCACCGTCGAAGTCAGCATTTATCTGGACGAGCGCGCGCGCGGCAAGGGCCTCGGCAGGCAGTTGCTGCGCGAGGCACTCGATCAAGCGCCGTCGCTTAAGGTCGATACGGTGCTCGGCTTCGTCTTCGGGCACAACGAGCCGAGCATTAAGCTCTTCACGAGCTTCGGCTTCGAAGCGTGGGGCACGCTGCCGCGCGTCGCGGTGCTGGATGGCGTGGAACGCGATCTCGTCATTCTCGGCTTGCGGCTGAATAGTGCGCCGAAGCCGCGAACGGCGGCCTGAATCAGAAACAGCAGCAAGGAGCACGGGATGTTCGTCGATTCGCACTGTCACATCAATTTCGAAGGCTTGGCCGACCGTCTGCCGGACGTGCTCGACAAGATGCGCGCGCACGCGGTCACGCATGCGCTGTGCGTGTCGGTCGACCTGGAGACGCTGCCCTCGGTGCTCGACATCGCCGAGCGATGCGAAAACGTCTATGCGTCGGTCGGCGTGCATCCGGACCACGAGGACGCGAAGGAGCCGAGCGTCGCGGAACTGGTCGAACTGGCGGCGCATCCGAAAGTGTGCGCGATCGGCGAGACGGGACTCGACTACTATCGGCTCGAAGGCCGCGGCATCGCCGAGATGGAATGGCAGCGCGAGCGGTTCCGCACGCACATTCGCGCGGCGCACGCGACGGGCAAGCCGCTCATCATCCACACGCGGTCGTCGTCGGAAGACACGCTGCGCATCATGGAAGAGGAGCGCGCGAGCGTGCCGGGCGGCGTCATGCACTGTTTCACCGAGCCGTGGCACGTGGCCGAAGCGGCGCTCGCGCAGAACTTCTACATCTCGCTGTCCGGCATCGTCACGTTCAAGAAGGCGACGGACGTGCAGGACGTCGCGCGGCGCGTGCCGCTCGAGCGTCTCTTGATCGAAACCGACTCGCCGTATCTCGCGCCGGTGCCGTATCGCGGCAAGCCGAATGAACCCGCGTACGTAAGTTATGTCGGACGTTTCATCGCGCAATTGCGCGAGCAGACGGACGAAGCGGTGGCCCAAGCGACCACCGACAACTTCTTCCGGCTTTTCAAGATCGCGCGTCCGGCTGCCTGAGCCATGAGTCAGGCAAGCGGCGCGGTTCACCGTTTCATCGCAATTCGAAGGTCCACTATGAACACATCCCCGATGGTTTCCACTCAGTCCGCCACGCACGCACACACGCAACCGGCCGCCTCGCGCGGGGGCCGGCGCGCGGCCGTGCGCGGGCTTTTCGCGGGCGCGCTCATCGCGGCGTGCGCGGTCGCGCAGCCGGTCTGGGCCGCCTCCGTGGACTCGCTCATCAAGGCGGTCAAGTTCGACGACGTATCCGAGGTCAAGAAACAGCTCGCACAGGGCGCAGACCCGAATACGGTCGATAACACCGGCGCGCCGCTCCTCGTGATCGCCGCGCGCGAAAAGTCCGACAAGGTCGGCAAGCTGCTCGCCGACAATCCGAACACGGACCTCGAGAAGCTGGATCCCGCCGGCGAAAACGCGATGATGCTCGCCGCGCTCAACGGCGACGCCACGTTCGTGAACCTGCTGATCGCGAAGGACGCCGAAGTGAACAAGAAGGGCTGGACGCCGCTGCACTACGCGGCGACCAACGGCCACGACGACATCGTGAAGATTCTGCTCGACCATTCCGCCTACATCGACGCGGGATCGCCGAACGGCACGACGCCGCTCATGATGGCGGCGCGCGGCGGCCACTTGTCGACCTGCAAGCTGCTGCTCGACCAGGGCGCCGACCTGCGCGTGAAAAACCAGATCGGCATGACGGCCGTGGATTTCGCCCGCAAATACAACGAGAAGGACGTCGCCGAAGGCTTGCAGGCGCGCCTCGACGCGATGCAAGGCGGCGCTGCTCAAAGCGGCGCAAATGGGTCAAAATAGCACCGCTACGCCTGAAACCGGGCGAGCGCGGTCAGGCGCGGCCGCCTCGCCCGAATACGCCGCCGCTCAACACAAAAGGAAGACCATGCTGCGGGAATTCGCCATCGCCTGTGCTCTCGCGACGCCCGTGTGCGCGTTCGCATTCACCGGCAACGATCTCAACAAGCTCTGCATCAAGACCGACCCGAACTCGCGTACCGCGTGCGCCGCCTATATCGAAGGCGCGGCCGACGGCGTCTACAACACGATAGAAGCCATCGGCGGCACGACGGGGCCGCAGGTCGGCCAATACTTCTGCCTGCCGGCCGACGTGAAGCCGCAGCAATTGACCGACGCGGTGCGCAAGTACATCGCGGACAATCCCGACAAGGCAAATTTCAACGCCACGACGATGGTGTCGCTCGGGCTCGGCAAGGCGTTTCCCTGCAAAGCGGAACGTTGAACGAACGCCGGTGCGTGCCGTGAGTCCGTCACGGCGCGCTTTATCGCGCCTCTTGCAGCGGCTCGGGTGATCGGACGCGGCGCGGAAACCCGCACGCCGTTTGCTAGTCGAACTTCAGACAGCGATCACCGCATATCACACAAAAAACACGCAAGAGGAACGCATATGAGCCGTCTCGTCGTCGTATCCAACCGGGTCGCCACGCCGACCGAAACGAAGGGCTCGGCCGGCGGGCTCGCCGTCGGCGTGTTCGGCGCGCTGAAAGACAGCGGCGGCGTCTGGTTCGGCTGGAGCGGGGACGTCGTGAGCGAGACGGTCGCGAACCAGGGACCGACGCTCGAGCAGGACGGCGCCGTGACCTTCGCCACCGTCGGCCTGCCGAAGAAGGACTACGACCAGTACTACCGCGGCTTTTCGAACGCGATGCTGTGGCCCGTGTTCCACTATCGCAACGACCTGGCCGTCTACGACCGCGACGAATACGCCGGCTACCGCCGCGTGAATTCGTGGCTCGCGCACAAGCTCATCAAGCTGCTCCAACCCGACGACGTCATCTGGGTCCACGACTACCATCTGATTCCGTTCGCCGAGGCATTGCGTAGCGCGGGCATCACGAATCGCATCGGCTTCTTTCTGCACATTCCGTTTCCGTCGCCGCAGATTCTCCTCAACATTCCGCCGCATGAGGAACTGGTGCGCTCGCTCTGTTGCTACGACGTCGTCGGCTTTCAGACCGAGGGCGATCAGACCGCGTTTCACGATTACATCGTGCGGCACGCCCACGGCACCGCGACCGAAGACGGCCACATCGAGGCGTTCGGCCGCACGCTGAAGACGGGCGTGTACCGCATCGGCGTGTTTCCGGACGAAATCGCGGAACAGGCGCAGCGCGGCGAGGCGCGGCAGGACGTGATGGATCTGAAGCAGAGTCTCGAAGGCCGCAAGCTCATCATGAGCGTGGACCGGCTGGATTATTCGAAGGGGCTCGTCGAACGATTTCGCGCGTTCGAGCATTTTCTGGAGAAATCGCCCGAATGGCGCGGCAACGTCACGCTCGTGCAGATCGCGCCGCCTACGCGCTCCGATGTCGAAACGTATCAGCAAATCCGCCAGAATCTGGAGTACGAGGCAGGGCGCATCAACGGGCGCTATTCCGGCCTCGATTACACGCCGATCCGCTATCTGAACCAGCGTTATGACCGCTGGAAGCTGATGTCGCTGTTCCGCGAATCGCAGATCGGGCTCGTCACGCCCTTGCGCGACGGCATGAATCTCGTCGCCAAGGAATACGTCGCCGCGCAGAATCCGGACGATCCCGGCGTGCTCGTGCTGTCGCAGTTCGCGGGCGCGGCGGGCGAAATGACGGGCGCGGTGATGGTGAATCCGCACGATGTGGTCGGCATGAGCGACGCGCTCGCCCGTTCGCTCGCCATGCCGCTCGCCGAGCGCCAGCAGCGTTACGAGACCAACATGGCGGCGCTTCGCAAGCACAATCTGGGCGTCTGGCGCGACGACTTCCTCGCCGATCTGCGCGGCGTGCGCCGGAAGTAACACGGCCTCGAAACGGTTGTTTCCGCTCTGTAACAGAGCGATGAAAGTGCAAGGGAACGCGGGCGCGCCGCATCTCGCGGTCGATAATGAATCGTCGCGCAGCCGTCCGCCGCGCTCTTGTCCGGCGATCGAGGGAAACCCTCGTTAGCCGGCTGACAGTCTGCTGTCATACTCGGTCTCGCGCGACTCATTACGAATACGAGCACACGCTCGAACGTCGAAGTCCGCATGGAGACGAGAACGATGAGAATTGCCCAGATTGCCCCGTTGACCGAATCGGTCCCGCCCAAGCTCTATGGCGGCACGGAGCGCGTCGTGTCCTACCTCACGGAGGCGCTTGTCGAACTCGGCCACGATGTCACGCTGTTCGCAACCGGCGATTCGCAGACGAGCGCGAAGCTCGAAGCCGTCTGGCCGCGCGCGCTGCGGCTCGACCCGGCGATTCGCGACCGCATCGCGCCGCATATGCTGCTGATGGAACTGGTGCGCCGCCGCGCCGAGGAGTTCGACGTCCTGCATTTCCACATGGACTATTACTCCTTCTCGCTCTTTAACCGACAGGACACGCCGTTCGTCACGACGCTGCACGGGCGGCTCGATCTGCCGGAGCAGCAGCCGGTGTTCGACACGTTCAACACGGCGCCTGTCGTTTCGATCTCGGATTCCCAGCGTCATCCGTTGCCGCAGGCGAAGTGGATCTCGACGGTCTATCACGGCTTGCCGGAAACGCGCTACATGCCGCAGCCGGTCGAGCAGAAATATCTGGCGTTTCTCGGGCGCATCTCGCCGGAAAAGCGCGTGGATACCGCCATTCGCATCGCGGGGCGCTGCGGGCTGCCGATCAAGATCGCCGCCAAGGTCGATGCAGCCGACCACGAGTACTTCGAGCGCGAAATCGCGCCGCTTCTGGAGTTGCCGTACGTCGAATTCATCGGCGAAATCAGCGACGCGCAGAAGGCGGATTTTCTGTCGGGCGCGCACGCGCTCGTGTTCCCGGTGGATTGGCCAGAGCCTTTCGGACTCGCGATGATCGAGGCGATGGCCTGCGGCACGCCGGTCATCGCGTTCAATCGAGGCGCGGTGCCGGAAGTGGTGGACGAGGGCGTGTCGGGGTTCGTCGTCGAGGACGAGATCGGCGCGGTCGCCGCGGTCAACCGGCTGCACACGCTCTCGCGCGAAGGCGTGCGCAGGCGCTTCGAGGAGCGTTTCACGTCGCACCGCATGGCGCGGCAGTATCTCGAAGCCTATCAAGCCGTGGTGCGCGCGCAGAAACGCTCGCGCTTCAAGCTGATCGATCGCGCGGCGACCTGACTTTTTGCGTCGGCAAGAAAAAAACCGCCGTGTGGCGCGACCTGAGTCGCGCCACACGGCGGTCATGCTTTTCCGCCGAGACAGTGAGACGGTATGCGCCGCGTTACATCTTCAGGCGCGTGACCTTCGTGCCCTGAAGCGACACGTCCGCCATCAGGCCCGCGTTGGTCAGCACGAATGCTTCGACCGGGTTCGTGGCGGTGGTGGTATCGACCGCGCCGTTCGCGCCCATCTTGACGAGCGCCACTGACGCATCCGCGCCTGCCGACCAGCCGTCCGAGTTGCGGAACTTGTCGAGCGCGTCCTGCGTCATGAACAGGAAAATGATCGACTTCGACTGCGCGCCGGCCTGCAGGCCGAAGGAGCCGGAGGTCGTGCTGTAGTAGCCGACCGTGCTGCCGCCCACGCGCAGCGAGCCCTTGCCGTACTGCGCGCCGACGATGAAGCCCGCCTGGATCACGGACGGGAACACGAGCACGCCACGCGACTTCGCGACCAGTTCGCGCGAGCCGGGGACCGTTGCATACAGCCGCTGGATGGTGCTGTCGACGTCCGCGTCGATGCTGCGGCGGTCGTCGGCGGTGCCTGCGGCCTTTTCAGCGCCGGTGTTCGAATTCGTCGTGCAACCGGCAAGCGCGAGGCCTCCCAGCGCCAACACGGCCGTCGACTTGAGCATGAAGTTTCGTCTTTGCATCATTGTTCTCCATCGTGGAATTTAGGAAACCCCATAGTGCGGGAGGGTGAGGCACGCCAAGTTATAGCACAGCGACGAGAAAACGCGACGCTCGCACCGGACACTGATACCGCCATCCAGCCGTGCCGCGCAAGCCTCGCGTTGCAGTCCGCAAGCCGTCGAATCGATTCGACGCTCATGCTGGCCAATTCGCCCGCTCTGCCGCCTGAAGCCCTGTATTAATTTCGCCGCACCGTTCACGGTTCTGGCAGGAACGCCGCGTAGCGAGTAGCAACGACCGTACCCGACGCGGCGGCGTCACTGGCTCGTCGTTTTTACTTTGGTCGGAGGAGTCGGTTCCGGTGCGCGGACCGGCCGGCGCAATGCACGCCTGATGCCGCCGATCACGAGCCCCAGTGCGAACAGAAACGCCGCCGGCACGATCCAATAGCCGACGAACGCGTGCCAGAGATAATCGGCGAGCGTCGCCTTGCGATGCGCGTATTCATCGAGCGCGTCCTGATGACGCGCGGCGTTGGCGCGGAGAACCTCGGCGGGGCAGCCGGCGGCGCGCGCTTCGTCCGGCGCGCCGTGACAGCGAGCGCCTGCCCCGGCGGACCGCTGAGCATCGGTCAGTTCCCAGGTGGAGAGCGCCTTCTGAAGATCGACCGTGTTGTAGGCCATTTCTTCGCGCACCTCGTTGACCGCGACGATCATCACGGGCACGGCCCAGAAGGTGATCGTCACGAGCCACCGGCGGAACCAGCGGTTCTTGTGTCTCCATG
The DNA here is from genome assembly GCF_902506145.1 of Burkholderia sp. 8Y. Lineage (GTDB taxonomy): Bacteria > Pseudomonadota > Gammaproteobacteria > Burkholderiales > Burkholderiaceae > Caballeronia. The sequence continues at coordinate 1,349,314 of NZ_LR733520.1, forward strand.
CCATCCGTTGCCTCCATGCGAGGCTTGTCGCCACGCTAGACGAGCGGCGGCCGATGGCGTGATTCTTGTATTCGTGAAAGGCCGCCTTCGCGCCATCTTATGAGAAAACGACGGCTGTGCGAATGACTTGCTTGGGTGCAGTGCAATATCGCGAGAAGGAAGGAAACAGCGCGCCGCGATGTACAGAACGCGGCGCGCGCTGGCGATCAGCTCTTGCTGCTCAGACAGCTCTTCATGAATGCCTTGCGGTCGTCGCCTTTCTTGCCGGACGCCTGGCTGTTGCATGCCGTCATGCGCTGCTGCTGGGTCATCGGCGCGGAAGCGGCGGCGGGCGCGGCGGGCGTGGCTGACAGGCAACTCTTCATGAACGCCTTGCGGTCGTCGCCTTTTTTGTCGCCTGCCTGCTTGTTGCAGTCGCTCATCTTCGACTGCTGGCTGTTTTGCTGAGTATTCGCTGCAAACGCCGTATGCGCGCCCAGCGTGAGACTCAACGCAGCGATGAGGGCAGTGGCTCGGATAGTCATGTGATGCTCCCTGAGTGATTGACGATTCTTCTGGAATGAGCGAGTTTCGACGTCTCGCCCGCGCATTATGGCAAAGCAGATTTCAACTGAGTGTGCGATAAGTCGAATCTCTCGAACGCCGCGCGCGGGGCTCGCAGCAGCCAAGCAGCAGGCTTGCAACGCGCTTTCGCCGGCGAGCGGACGCAGTGTTTGGTTATCCGGTTGCCTTGATCCTTCCATCAACGACGCGTTTTCACGTTTCCCCGACAGGAGCCGCTTCATGTCCACACCGCTCGCCGATCACTACAAGGGCTATGCCATTCAGGTGCAGGCCATGCGCCGCGCGAAAGAGCGCGACGAGCCGGACGACGGCCCGCGCCACTTCGACATTTTCGTGACCATTTCGCGCAGCGCCGCCGGGGAAAGCGGCCGCTCCATCATGTTCGGCGTGCCCGAGCAGGAACCGTTCGAAAGCCCGATCGAAGCGACCCGCGCCGGCATCGAATATGGGCGCAAGATCATCGACAACGAGATCGAGGGCGAATCGGTCGCGGAGCTTTGAGCGCCCGCCGCAACGGTGGAACGCGCGCGGCACCACATTCGGCGTGCGTCCGAACCGCCCACTTCACGTTAGCCCGATTGACCGCGCGCGTGGCACGAACGAGAATCGACGGCGGCAAACGTTGAACCGCCACGCTCGCATGCCAAGCGAAGCCCAGCTAAGCCAAGCAGACAACATCAAATGAAAACACTGGAGGAGAACCGCATGAAGTCAGCCATTCGCCGTCGCGTCCTGTCAGCCGCCGTCGCGCTCGCCGCGTGCACGGCGCTGCCTTTTGCCGCATCGCCCGCGTTCGCGCAGAACGCCGGCAAGCCGAAGGTCGCGCTCGTGATGAAATCGCTCGCCAACGAGTTCTTCCTCACGATGGAAAACGGCGCGAAGGACTACCAGCAGCACAACACCGACAAGTTCGACCTCATCACCAACGGCATCAAGGACGAAACCGATACCGCCGCGCAGATCCGCATCGTCGAGCAGATGATCGTCTCGAAGGTGGATGCGATCGTCATCGCGCCGGCCGATTCGAAGGCGCTCGTGCCGGTGATCAAGAAGGCGGCGGACGCGGGCATCATCGTCGTGAATATCGACAACCGGCTCGATCAGGACGTGCTCAAGTCGAAGGACCTGAACGTGCCGTTCGTCGGCCCGGACAACCGCAAGGGCGCGCGCAAGGTCGGCGACTATCTCGCCAAGCATCTGAAGAAGGGCGATGAAGTGGGCATCATCGAGGGCGTCTCGACGACCACGAACGCGCAGCAGCGCACCGCCGGCTTCAAGGACGCAATGGACGCAGCCGGCATGAAGGTCGTCGCGCTCCAGTCGGGCGACTGGGAAATCGACAAGGGCAACGCGGTCGCGTCGCAGATTCTCAACGCGAACCCGAACGTCAAGGCGCTCCTGTGCGGCAACGACAACATGGCGATCGGCGCGGTCTCGGCCGTGCGCGCGGCGGGCAAGACGGGTAAGGTGCAGGTGGTCGGCTACGACAACATCGGCGCGATCAAGCCGATGCTGAAGGACGGCCGCGTGCTCGCCACCGCCGACCAGTACGCGGCGAAGCAGGCCGTGTTCGGCATCGACGTGGCGCTGAAGGCCATCGCCGGGCACAAGAAGCAGTCCGAGCTCTCGACCGTGGTGGAAACGCCTGTCGATCTCGTGACGAAGTAAGCAGCTGCGAGCGTTGCGCCGCGAACCGTTCGTTCTCAAGTTCGCGGTCATCATGCCGTTAAGACACGCACGAGCGCGGGTTGACGGACGGCGGCGGAGCACACCGGCCGCCGGCCCGCCGCAGCGCATGACCCACCTGCCGAGGATGCACCGACCGCCTTGAGCGACCCTACGCCACTATGAAAGACGCGCACGACGCCAGCGTGCTGACCGTCACGGGCATCGGCAAGACCTATGTCGAGCCGGTGCTGGCCGACGTATCGCTCGGACTTTCGCCGGGCGAGGTGCTGGCGTTGACCGGCGAAAACGGCGCGGGCAAGAGCACGCTCTCGAAGATCATCGGCGGACTCACGAATCCGAGCGCGGGCACGATGACGCTCGCGGGGCAACCGTACGCGCCGCAAAGCCGCACGGACGCGGAATCGCTCGGCGTGCGAATGGTGATGCAGGAGCTGAATCTGCTGCCGACGCTGTCGGTCGCGGAAAACCTGTTCCTGAACCGCCTGCCGCAGAAAGGGCGCGTGAAAATCGGCTGGATCGACCGCAAGCGGCTCGCGGACGACGCGCGGCACGCGATGGCGCAAGTCGGGCTCGACGCGATCGACCCGGACACGCTCGTCGGCGATCTCGGCATCGGGCATCAGCAGATGGTCGAAATCGCGCGCAATCTGATCGGCGATTGCCGCGTGCTGATTCTCGACGAACCCACCGCGATGCTCACCGCGCGCGAAGTCGATCTCCTCTTCGAGCAGATCGCGCGGCTGAAGGCGCGCGGCGTGGCGCTCGTCTATATCTCGCACCGTCTGGAAGAGTTGCGGCGCATCGCGGAGCGGGCGGCGGTGCTGCGCGACGGCCGTCTCGTCCACGTCGGCCCCATGAGCGCGCTGACGAGCGACCAGCTCGTCACGCTGATGGTGGGCCGCGAACTGGGCGAACGCATCGATCTGGGCGAGCGCAGGCTCGGCGGCGTCGCGCTGAAAGTGGACGGCATGACGCGCGGGCAGGCCGTGCGCGACGTGTCCTTCGACGTGCGAGCGGGCGAGATTTTCGGCATCAGCGGGCTGATCGGCGCGGGCCGCACCGAACTCATGCGCCTCATTTACGGCGCGGATCGCGCGGATGCCGGCACGGTGTCGGTCGCGCGCGGCGGCGAAGGACTGCGCGCGGTGAACATCCAGTCGCCGTCGGATGCCGTGAGAAACGGCATCGCGCTCATCACGGAGGACCGCAAGGGCGAGGGCCTGCTTCTCGGCCTGCCCATCGCCGCGAACGTTTCACTGGGCAATGTCGGCGCGGTGGCGCGTCACGGCGTGATCGACACGCGCCGCGAAGCCGCGCTCGCCGAACGCCAGATCGACGCCATGCGCATTCGCACGTCGGGGCCCGCGCAGGCGGTGTCCGAACTGTCGGGCGGCAATCAGCAGAAAGTGGTGATCGGTCGCTGGCTCGCACGCGACTGCGCGGTACTGCTTTTCGACGAACCGACGCGCGGCATTGACGTCGGCGCGAAGTTCGACATTTACGGGCTGATGGGCGCGCTCGCCCGCGAAGGCCGCGCGCTCGTGGTCGTATCCAGCGATCTGCGCGAACTGATGTTGATCTGCGACCGGATCGGCGTGATGTCGGCGGGGCGCATGACCGGCGTGTTCGAGCGCGCGAACTGGACGCAGGACGCGCTGCTCGCCGCCGCCTTCGCGGGCTACGCGAAGCGCGAGGCGATTCTGCACGAGCCGCTCGCGCCGGACGCGAAGCCGCCCGAACAAGACAATCTGCTGGAGCATTGAATGACAGGTCAGACCGAAGCCAATCTGCCGGCCGATGCACCGAAAAGCGGCAAGCCCGCGAAGGGCGCCGGCACGCGCCTGGGCTTTTCGAACTATCTGGGACTCGCCGGCGCGCTCGCCGCGATGATCGCGCTCTTTTCCGTGCTCAGTTCGCACTTCCTGACGTACGACACGTTCAGCACGATTGCGAACCAGATACCGGATCTCGTCGTGATGTCGGTCGGCATGACCTTCGTGCTCATCATCGCGGGCATCGACTTGTCGGTGGGCTCGGTGCTCGCGCTCGGCGCGTCAGTGGTGAGCGTGGCGGCGCTGAAATGGCACTGGCCGGCGCTGCCGGCGGCGCTCATCGGCCTCGCCGCCGCCGCGCTGACGGGCACGGTGACGGGCCTCGTGACGGTGGCATGGCGCATTCCGTCGTTCATCGTGTCGCTCGGCGTGCTGGAAGCGGCGCGCGGGCTCGCGTATCAGATGACGAACTCGCGCACCGCGTATATCGGCGATGCCTTCGATTTCCTCTCGAATCCGATCGCGTTCGGCATCTCGCCGGCCTTTCTCATTGCGGTCGCGGTGATGATCGTTGCACATTGGGTCTTGACCCGGACGATTTTCGGCCGTTATCTCGTAGGCATCGGCACGAACGAGGAAGCGGTGCGGCTCGCGGGTGTCGATCCGAGGCCGTACAAGGTCATCGTGTTCGCGCTGATGGGCGCGCTCTCCGGACTGGCCGCGCTGTTCCAGATTTCACGTCTGGAAGCCGCGGATCCGAACGCGGGCGCGGGCGTGGAGCTTCAGGTGATCGCGGCGGTGGTGATCGGCGGAACGAGTCTGATGGGCGGGCGCGGCTCGGTCATCAGCACGTTCTTCGGCGTTCTCATCATTTCGGTGCTGGCGGCGGGGCTCGCGCAGATCGGCGCGAACGAGCCGACCAAGCGCATCATCACGGGCGCGGTGATCGTGGTCGCGGTGGTGCTCGATACGTACCGGAGCAGACGCAGGCGCGGTTGAGGCAGCAAGGCAGCACGTCGGTGCCCCGCACGGGGTGGGGCGGCGACGTTAAAAGCAGTGAAATCAAATAGATGACCGGCAGTCCGTTGGCCGTCCAGAGCGGCGAACGGAGGGGAAAGGCTGGGCGCGGGAGGGCCGCGCGCGGCTCGCCTGCCGGTCGATAAAAGAAGTTGGACCAAAGCAAAGCGAAGGACGATGTATGGCGACGATCAAAGACGTGGCAGCCATTGCCGGGGTGTCGTTTACGACGGTGTCCCACGTAGTGAACAATTCAAGGCCGGTGTCGGCCGACGTGCGGGCGAAAGTCGAGCGCGCGATCCGCGAGCTGGACTACGTGCCGTCGGCGGTCGCGCGCTCGCTCAAGGCGAAGTCCACCGCGACCATCGGGCTGCTCGTGCCGAACGCCACGAATCCGTACTTCGCCGAACTGGCGCGCGGCGTCGAGGACGGCTGCGCGAAGAACGGCTACTGCGTGTTCTTCTGCAACTCGGACGACGATCCCGCCAAGCAGCGCAACTATCTGCGCGTCTTGCAGGAAAAGCGCATCGACGGCCTCGTGATCGCATCGGCGGGCGAAGACGCGGTGCTCGCGCAGTGTCTCGCGGGCGCGCGTGAGCCGCTCGTGATCTTGGACCGCAACATCGAAGGCGTTTCGGCGGATCTCGTGCAGATCGACCACGAAAAGGGCGCCTATCTCGCGACGAAGCATCTGCTGCAAATGGGGCATTCGGAGATCGGCTGCATCACCGGGCCGGTGGCGACGGCGGTCAGCGCCATGCGTCTGCACGGCTTCATTCGCGCGATGGCCGAGCGCGGCGTCGAGATCGAGCCGAACGCGATCGTCCAGAGCGACTTTTCAGCGACGGGCGGCTATGCGGCAGCCTCGCAGCTTTTCGACGCGATGAAGCCGACGGCGATCTTCGCCTGCAACGACATGATGGGCATCGGCGCGCTGCGGGCGGCGGCGGAGCGCAAGATTCGCGTGCCGGACGATTGCTCGATCATCGGCTTCGACGATGTCGAGCTGTCGCGCTACACGTATCCCGCGCTTTCGACGGTCGGCCAGTCGGTGCGCGCGCTCGGCGAAATGGCCGCGCAGACGCTGATCGAGCGCATCGTCGGCAAGCTCGGCGGCACGACGCGCCGCCGCGTGGTGGCGCCGCGTCTGGTGCTGCGGGAATCGACCGCGGTCGTGCCTGAATCGCACTGTGCCGAAAGCGGTGCCGTGGCCGACGCGAAAGCACAGTAATCAACCGGAGCGGAATGTATCGCGATGAGCGACAACGCAACTTCTGAAGCCGTCACGCGCGGGCGCGTGGCCGTGGTCGGCAGTCTCAACATGGATCTCGTCACGCGCGCGCCGCGTTTGCCGATGCCCGGCGAGACGCTTGCCGGCTCGGCGTTCGTGCAGGCGCCCGGCGGCAAGGGCGCGAATCAGGCAGTGGCGGCGGCGCGTCTGGGCGCGCAGGTCGCGATGATCGGCTGCGTCGGCAGCGACGCGAACGGCGCGACGCTGCGCGCGGGCCTCGAAGCGGAAGGCATCGACTGCGCGGCGCTCGCGACCAGCGCGGAGGCGCCCACGGGCGTGGCGCTCATCATCGTGGATGACGCCAGCCAGAACGCGATCGTGATCGTCGCGGGCAGCAACGCGCAGGTCACGCCGGCGGCCATCGACGCGCAGGAGGCGCTGCTCGCCCGCGCCGATGTCATCGTCTGCCAGCTCGAAACGCCGCCTCAAACCGTGCGCGCGGCGCTGGCCGCCGGCCGCCGGCTCGGCCGCACGACGATTCTCAATCCCGCGCCCGCGGCGAGCGCCTTGCCCGCCGACTGGTTTGCGCTCATCGACTATCTGATTCCGAACGAACTGGAAGCCGCGACGCTTTCCGGCATTGCCATCGCGACGCCCGACGATGCCCGCCGCGCCGCCCATGCTCTCAAGGCGAAAGGCGCGCGCAATGTGATCGTGACGCTCGGCGCGCAGGGCGTCTTCGCGCTGCTGGGAGACGACGGCGCGGGCCAGCACCTGCCATCGCCCAAAGTGGAGGCGGTCGATACCACCGCCGCCGGCGATACCTTCATCGGCGGATTCGCGGCGGAACTCGCGCGCGGCAGCGCCGTCGCCGACGCGATCGCCTTCGGGCAGCGCGCCGCCGCGCTCGCCGTCACGCGCGAGGGCGCGCAACCGTCCATTCCGCGTCGCAGCGAAGTCACAGCATAGGTTTTCATCATCCGCTGAAAAGCGATGTGCCCAACGCGTCGTTTTCCCTATCAGGGAAAGAACCTTCTCAAGTCCCCTAGCTTGCATGCCGTTTACACGGTCAGCGGATGCGCGTGTGCGTATCCGCCCGATCGCGGCCGTACGCGACGCAACGCCCGCGCGAAACCGAACCGGCATCAGGGACACATAATGAATAAGGCTTTGACGATCAAGGCGCGCCTCGGCATCTCGATGGCGTTTCTCGGCGCGCTCCTCATCGCAATCGGCGCACTGGGACTCGCGGGCATGGGCCGCACGAACGAGGCGTTCCTCAGTACTTACTCCGTGCAGATGCCGGGCGCCATCGCGGTCGGCAACAGCGAAATGTACGCGGCCCGCGAGCGGCTCGTGTTCGACCGCGCGGCGCTGCTCGCGGGCACCTCCGAGGCGGCTGCGACCATCGCGCGTTCACGCATGATGCGCGAGCGCGCCGACACGTTCTGGAAGAGCTATATGTCGCTGCCGCAGACGCCGGACGAACGCCGTCTTGCTGACGCATCGCAGGAAAAGCGGCTCGCGCTTCAGCGCGTCATTGACAAGGGCCTCGTGGCCGTCACGGCGGACGACCACGCGGGCATGATCGAAGCGGCCAAGGCGATGCAGGCCGCCTATAACGAACTCGCCAACGCGAACGACGCGCTGCGCGCGTTTCTCACCGACGCCTCGAAGCAGAGCTACGAAGACGCGCAAAGCCGCTATACGTGGTTCCGCGCGCTGAGTCTTTCGGCCATCGCGCTCGGCCTCGCGGCGGCGGCGTTCGCGTGGTTCGCGTTGCGGCGCGCCATCGCGCGGCCGCTCGAAGCCGCGCTCGCGCACTTCGAAGCCATCGCAGCCGGCGATCTGCGTCGCGACGTCATCGTGACCTCGCGCGACGAAATGGGTCTGCTGCTCGAAGGGGTCGCGAAGATGCGGTCGAGCCTGCTCACAACGGTCCGCACGGTGCGCTCGGGCAGCGAATCGATTGCCTCGGCCACGCAGCAGATCGCGGCGGGCAACACGGATCTGTCGTCGCGCACCGAAGAGCAGGCGTCGGCGTTGCAGGAGACGGCATCGAGCATGGAAGAACTGACGAGCACGGTGCGTCAGAACGCGGACAACGCGCGCCAGGCGAGCACGCTTGCCGCGAACGCGTCGGAGATCGCGGGCAAGGGCAGCGCCGTCGTCACGCAAGTGGTCGATACGATGGGCGACATCAGCCGCAGCTCGGCCAAGATCGCCGACATCATCACGATCATCGAAGGCATCGCGTTCCAGACCAACATCCTTGCGCTCAATGCGGCCGTCGAAGCGGCGCGAGCCGGCGAAGAAGGGCGCGGCTTCGCGGTCGTCGCGGGCGAAGTACGCAATCTCGCGCAGCGTTCCTCGACGGCGGCCAAGGAAATCAAGGAGTTGATCGACAATTCCGTGGCGCGCGTACAGTCGGGCACCACGCTCGTCGACGAAGCGGGCCGCACGATGAACGAAATCATCGGCGCGGTGCAGCGCGTGACCGACATCATGGGCGAGATCGCGGCGGCATCGGCGGAGCAGACGAGCGGCATCGAGCAGGTTTCGCGCGCCGTCACGCAGATGGACGAAGTCACGCAGCAGAACGCGGCGCTCGTCGAAGAAGCGGCGGCGGCTGCCCAGTCGCTCGAAGATCAAGCGGCGCGCCTGCGTCAGGCAGTCGCGGTGTTTCAGGTGACCGAAGGCGCGGCGCTTGCTGCGTCTCCTGTTGCAGCGACGCGCGCCACTGTATCTTCCAAGCCGAAGCACGTCGCGCAGCCGACGGCGAGACCCGTGGCGCGTGTCGCTCCCGCGCCGGCCGCGAAGCCCGCCGCGCTGTCGACGGCGGGCGGCGACTGGGAAACGTTCTGACGCTGTCATGCCGTTGCCCGCATCGCGCGTGAACCTGATGCGGGCAACGTGAAGCACCTTCGGTCCGGCAACCCGTACACTGACGACACTGCGCGTCACCATCTACACGAGGGTATCGACATGACCGGATCGACACTCGCCGCCAAGCTCGTCGCGGCCCGGCGTCAGCATCGACTGATCGAAACGCTGGAGCCTCGCGATCTTCCCGCCGATGCACCCACCGCCTACGCCATCCAGCACGAAGTCCTGCGCGACGCCAAAGCGCGCATCGGCGCATGGAAGATCGGCTCGCGCGCGCCCGATGCGCTCGCGGCGGGCGCGCCCATCGATGCCGAATGTGTCTATGTTTCGCCCGCGCGCCTGCCGTTCGACGGCTTCTTTCACGTGCTGGTGGAACTGGAGATCGCGTTTCGCTTCGCGTATGCCTTGCCCCCCAAAAACGAGGCTTACACGCGCGCGGAAGTGCTCGCGGCGATCGGCGGCATTGCAGTCGCGCTCGAAGTCGTCGATAGCCGTTTCGCGCAGTGGCCCAATCTCGATCCGCTCGCGCAGCTTGCCGATTCGCAGAACAACGGCGCGCTCATCACGAGCGGCATGGAACCTTACGAGGTCGTGGCGCCTGGCTTCGACTTTCTTGCGCCGCGCATCGAACTGACGCTCGATGGCGTGGGGATTGCTCCGGCCACGCTCGGCAATCCGGCGGGCGATCCGCGCGAGCTGCTGCCCTGGCTCGTCAACCATTGTTCGCGCATGGGTTTGACGGTCGAGCCGTTCTGGACCATCACGACGGGCTCTTACACCGGCGCGTATCGTGTGGAAGGGCCGGCGATGGTGCATGGCGCGATCGACCGCATCGGCGAACTGGAGCTGGTGCTGACCTGATGCTGACGTGATGACATGCGCTCACGCCAATGCTTTGGCGGAAGGTCGCGGTGAAGCGATGATATGAGCGCGGCGCAGCGAACATGACGAAGCGGTCATCTAGCGCAGGCTGCAATCATGCGTGACCTGTGTGACCTGTGTGAACGGTGACGAAAAACATCTTGGGACTGAGGATTGTAGGTGAACGAAAATAACCTACCAAGCTAGTGATTGTTCCGAGCAGCTTCTAAGCAAATCATCCAACCAAGTGCGTGAAAAAAAATTCGAAAGGGTTTAGGATGAATTGAAGCGATGTCGTTTCGATTACGCGCGTTGCGCACGACAAGGCTTTCTGACTTCGGCGAGGAGGTAGCATGGATATCTACAGCAGTTTCGCGACCCGCTTCGAAAAAACCCGCGAGGAGGAATTCTCGCTCGAAGAGTATCTCGCGCTCTGCAAGGAAGATCCTGCCACATATGCAACAGCGGGCGAACGCATGCTGACGGCCATCGGGGAACCGGAAATGGTCGACACTCGCCTCGATCCGCGTTTATCGCGTGTGTTTGCAAACAAGGTCATCAAGGTGTATCCGGCGTTCCGCGAGTTCTACGGAATGGAGGAAGTGATCGAGAACGTCGTGTCTTACTTCAGGCACGCCGCGCAGGGTCTGGAAGAAAAGAAGCAGATCCTGTATCTGCTCGGTCCGGTGGGCGGCGGCAAGTCGTCCATTGCTGAACGGCTCAAGCAACTCATGGAGCGCGTACCGTTCTATTCGCTCAAGGGCTCGCCCGTGAACGAATCACCGCTCGGTCTCTTCGATTACGACGAGGACGGTCCGGTGCTCGAGGAACAGTACGGCATTCCGCGCCGTTACCTGAAGAGCATTCTGTCGCCGTGGGCCGTCAAGCGCCTGCATGAGTACAACGGCGATATCCGCAAGTTCCGTGTCGTGCGCCGCTATCCGTCGATACTTCGGCAAATCGGCATTGCGAAGACGGAACCGGGCGACGAAAACAATCAGGACATCTCCTCCCTCGTCGGCAAGGTGGACATTCGCAAGCTCGAAACCTATTCGCAGGACGACGCCGATGCCTACAGCTATTCCGGCGGCCTGTGCCTCGCGAATCAGGGCTTGCTGGAATTCGTCGAAATGTTCAAGGCGCCGATCAAGGTGCTGCACCCGCTTTTGACTGCCACGCAGGAAGGCAACTTCAAGGGCACGGAAGGTTTCGGCGCGATCCCGTTCGACGGCGTGATTCTCGCGCACTCGAACGAATCGGAATGGAAGGCTTTCCGCAACAACAAGAACAACGAGGCGCTGCTCGATCGTATCTTCGTGGTCAAGGTGCCGTACTGCCTGCGCTATAGCGAAGAGGTGAAGATCTACGAGAAGCTTCTGCGCAATTCGTCGCTCGCCGAAGCGGTGTGCGCGCCGGGCACGCTCAAGATGATGGCGCAAATGGCCGTGCTCACGCGTCTGCACGAGCCGGAGAATTCGAGCCTCTTCTCGAAGATGCAGGTGTATGACGGCGAGAATCTCAAGGACACCGATCCCAAGGCGAAGTCGTATCAGGAGTATCGCGATTTCGCGGGCGTCGATGAAGGCATGACGGGCGTGTCCACCCGTTTCGCGTTCAAGATTCTGTCGCGCGTGTTCAACTTCGATTCGACCGAGGTCGCGGCCAACCCGGTGCATCTCATGTACGTGCTCGAACAGCAGATCGAGCGCGAGCAGTTCCCGCCGGAGACGGAGCAGAAGTACCTGTCGTTCATCAAGGACGTACTGGCTTCGCGCTACGCCGAATTCATCGGGAAGGAGATTCAGACGGCTTATCTGGAGTCGTATTCGGAGTATGGACAAAACATCTTCGATCGCTACGTGACGTATGCGGACTTCTGGATTCAGGATCAGGAATTCCGCGATCACGACACCGGCGAGAGCTTCGACCGCGCCGCGCTCAACGCGGAACTGGAGAAGATCGAAAAGCCGGCGGGCATCAGCAACCCGAAGGACTTCCGCAACGAGATCGTGAATTTCGTGCTGCGCGCGCGTGCGAACAACGGCGGCAAGAATCCCGCGTGGATCAGCTATGAGAAGTTGCGCGTCGTGATCGAGAAGAAGATGTTCTCGAATACCGAGGAACTTCTGCCGGTCATCTCCTTCAACGCGAAGGGATCGGCCGAAGAGCAACGCAAGCACGAGGACTTCGTGAATCGCATGGTCGCGAAGGGTTATACGCCGAAGCAGGTGCGTCTCCTGTGCGACTGGTACCTGCGCGTGCGCAAGTCGTCGTAAGAGGCGCGCTTTACCGAAGGGTCAGTAGCAGTCAGGCAGTGCAGGTCCGCGCCGTCCGGGTTCGATGCTTGCATCCGGATGGCGAAGCGGGCAGATTGCGAGCGAGAGGCGCCGGCTTTCGGCGCAAACATGCGGCGCCTCGCACACTCGCCCATTAAGCGGGAGACTGGATGTGCTGCACCAAATCATCGACCGCAGGTTAGCCGGCAAGAACAAGAGCATCGCGAACCGCGAACGCTTTCTGCGACGCGTCAAGAACTACATTCGCCGCGCGGTTTCCGACGCGGTGCGCGATCGCAGCATCAAGGACATTCAAAGCACGCAGAGCATCACGATTCCGAAGAAGGACATCGCGGAGCCGTCGTTCCGGCATGGGCCGGGCGGCAAGCGTGAATACGTGCATCCGGGCAACGCCGACTACGTGCGCGGCGACAAGATTCCACGTCCGCAGGGCGGCTCGGGCGGCGGCGGCAAGAGCGCGAGCAACGAGGGCGAAGGCCAGGACGACTTCGTCTTCGAACTGTCGCGCGAAGAATTCATGCAGTACTTCTTCGACGATCTCGAACTGCCGCGCCTCGTGAAGACGCAACTGCTCGCCGTGCCGACATGGAAGAACGTGCGCGCGGGCTGGGCGGCGGAAGGCACGCCGAACAACATCGACGTGGTGCGGTCGCTGCGCAGCGCGCTCGGGCGGCGCATCGCGCTCGGCTGGCCGCTTTCGGCGCAGTTGCGCGAGATGGAACGCCAGCTCGAACAACTGAAGGAAGAAGACGGCAATCCCGACGACATCGCGCGGCTGGAAGCGGATATCGTCATGATGCAGGGACGGATCACGCGCATTCCGTTCATCGATCCGTTCGATCTGCGTTATATCAACCGCGTGAAGCAGCCCACGCCTTCCAGCAAGGCCGTGATGTTCTGCCTGATGGACGTGTCGGGTTCCATGGACGAGCAGCGCAAGGACCTGTCGAAGCGGTTCTTCATCCTGCTGTATCTCTTCCTGCAGCGGAACTACGAGAAGATCGAGGTCGTGTTCATCCGTCACCATACGCGTGCGGAAGAAGTCGATGAAGACACCTTCTTTCATTCGACGGAAAGCGGCGGCACGGTGGTGTCGAGCGCGCTCGAACTCATGAAGAAGATCATGGACGAACGCTACTCTCCGACTGAATGGAATATTTACGGCGCACAGGCTTCGGACGGCGACAACTGGACCGACGATTCGCCCAAGTGCCGCAAGCTGCTCGCCGAGGACATCCTGCCGAAGGTGCGGTATTTTGCTTATATTCAAGTTGCGCCAGAGGAGCAGAATCTCTGGTTGGAGTATGCTCAGCTTGCAGCCGGCGCGCCTGAACTGGCGATGAAAAAGGTCGATTCGGCCTCGGACATCTACCCCGTTTTCCGCGAACTCTTCGAGAAACAGCAGGCGGCCGCATGACGACGAGGCACGTGAACAACGAAACGCGTGGATATCATCTCGACGGCACGGACGATCGTGCTCCGTCGAAACTCGGACCGGAAGCGGGGCAACGCAATGCGTCCGCCAGGACGCACGAGGTAAGCATGAACGTTGCAGAAAAAAGGCGGCCGCTGCCATGCCCATCGGACTGGAGCGTCGAGCTGATCGAAGAGTACGACGCCGAGATTTCGCGCGTCGCGAATCGCTACGGCCTCGACGTCTATCCCATCCAGCTCGAAATCATCAGCGCCGAGCAGATGATGGATGCGTACGCATCCGTCGGCATGCCGGTGAACTATCGGCACTGGTCGTTCGGCAAGCACTTTCTCTCGACGGAGAAGAGCTATCGGCGCGGGCAAATGGGCCTCGCGTACGAAATTGTCATCAACTCGAACCCCTGCATCGCGTATCTGATGGAAGAAAACACGATGACGATGCAGGCGCTCGTCATCGCCCATGCCGCTTACGGGCATAACTCCTTCTTCAAGGGCAACTATCTGTTCCGGCTGTGGACGGATGCCCACGCGATCATCGACTACCTCGTCTACGCGAAGAACTACATCGCCGAATGCGAGGAGCGGCACGGGCTGGATCGCGTCGAGGAGTTGCTCGACTCGTGCCATGCGCTGATGAACTACGGCGTGGACCGTTACAAGCGCCCGCAAAAGCTGTCGCTCGCGAAGGAAGCCGCGATGCGCCGCGAGCGCGAGGCGTATCTGCAATCGCAGGTCAATGAATTGTGGCGCACGCTGCCGAACAAGAAGGCGCCGTCCGCCGAGGAAACTGAAAGCCGCTATCCGCCGGAGCCGCAGGAAAACCTGCTGTACTTCGCGGAGAAAAACGCGCCGCTTCTGGAGCCGTGGGAGCGCGAAGTCATTCGCATCGTGCGCAAGGTCGGACAGTATTTCTATCCGCAGCGGCAGACGCAGGTGATGAACGAAGGCTGGGCCACGTTCTGGCACTACACGCTGCTCAACACGCTCTACAACGAAGGCCGGCTCGAAGACGGCTTCATGATGGAGTTCCTGCATTCGCATTCGAACGTCGTGTATCAGCCGCCGGTGACGAAGCCGTATTACAGCGGCATCAACCCGTATGCGCTGGGTTTTTCGATGATGAGCGACATTCGCCGCATCTGCGAAAGCCCGACGGACGAAGACCGCGAGTGGTTCCCCGATCTCGCGGGCAGCGACTGGCTGGAATCGCTGCACTACGCGATGCGCAACTTCAAGGACGAGAGCTTCATCGCGCAGTATTTGTCTCCGCATCTGATCCGCGAGATGCGCCTCTTTTCGATTCTCGACGACGACATGCGCGACGCGCTCGAAGTGTCGGCGATTCACGACGAAAGCGGCTATCGTTACGTGCGGCAGGCGTTGTCGCGGCAGTACGACATTCATCACCGCGAGCCGAATATTCAGGTGTATTCGGTCAACACGCGCGGCGACCGCAGTCTCACGCTGCGTCACTTCATGACTGACAACCGCCATCTGTCGAACGACAGCGACGAAGTGCTCAAGCACATGGCGCGTTTGTGGCAGTTCGACGTGTATCTCGAAAGCGTCGATGAAAACGGCACGGTGAGAAAACGCTTCGACTGCCGGTACACAGCGCCGAATTCGCGCTGATTCGGGTCTTGTTTGCAATGAGAAACGGCTCCTTCGCGGAGCCGTTTTTCTTTGCTATTGCGGGTCTTCGTCCTGCGAAAAAATATCCCAGCTCGCCATGAACAGCGCGGCCACGAGCGGCCCGATCACGAAGCCGTTGATGCCGAACAATGCCATGCCGCCGAGCGTCGAGATCAGCACGACCCAGTCGGGCATCTTCGTGTCCTTGCCGACGAGAATCGGACGCAGCACGTTGTCCACGAGACCGATCACGATCACGCAGAACGCGACCAGAATCAGTCCGCGCCAGATTTCGCCGGTCATGAAGAAGTAGAGCGCGGCCGGCGCCCACACCAGCGCCGCACCGACCGCCGGCAAGAGCGAGAGAAACGCCATCAGCACGCCCCACAGCAGCGAGCCGTTGATGCCGAGAATCCAGAAGATCAGGCCGCCCAGGAAGCCCTGCACGGCGGCCACCGCGATGTTGCCCTTGACCGTCGCGCGCACGACGGTCGTGAACTTCGCGATCAGATGTTGCTTCGGCGCCGGATCGAGTGGCAGCGCGCGTCGGATGCGCCGTGCAATCTCGCCGCCATCGCGCAGCAGAAAGAACACGAGGTAAAGCATGACGCCGAAGCTCACGATGAACTGAAACGTGTTCTGTCCGATCAAGAGCGCCTGCGCCGCCGCGAACTGGCTGATGCGCGAGGCGCCTTCCATCAACTTGCTTTGCACGCCGGGGATGTCGTCGAGGCCGTAGCGCCCGAGCAGTTGCTGCACGGACACCGGCAGCGCATGAAGCACATGCTGAAAGTACATGCCGAAGTTCAGATCGCCGCTCTTGATGCGCGTGTAGACGAGCGCGACTTCCTGCACGAGCGTCACCGCGACCACTGAAACCGGAATGATGACGATGAGTATCGCGGCGGCGAGCGTCGTGAGCGCGGCGAGGTTGCGGCGCTTGCCGAAGCGCACGGTGAGCCAACGCTGCATCGGCTGAAAGATCAGCGCGAGAATCACGCCCCAGAAGATGGCGCCGAAAAACGGCAGCAGCACCCAGCCGAGCGCAACGGTCACGACGAACAGCAGGATATGAAAGAAGCCTTGATGGACGGACTGGTTGTTGTTCATTAGGAGAGTGGGGCGGGCAGTCGTTAGCGGGCCATGCTAGCACGCGCTGTCGGCGAGCTTTCACGCAGGGGTTCGAGCATGAAACTCGCCTGCCGTTCGCCCGAATCGCGGCGCGCGCAGCCGCGTCGACTAAAATCCGGCATCCATTTCTTGCAGACGGCTTCCGAAAAGGTTCCGACGGCTTGCCTCTGCCTCACGCATCGAACCATGAATCCAGGCGTCGTCTACGCATTCGCGGCCTTTGTCATCTGGGGCCTTTTTCCGATCTACTTCAAGGCGCTCCATTCGATCGGCGCGATCGAAATGCTCGCGCACCGCATGGCGTGGTCGATGGCCTTCCTGCTGATCGTGCTGACCGCACGGCGGCACTGGCAATGGCTCCGACCGGTGCTGCGCGACAAGCGGCTGCTTGCGCGCTTCGCGGCGAGCGCGGCGCTGCTTTCGGCGAACTGGGGCCTCTATATCTGGGCAGTCAACGACGGCCGCATCGTCGAGGCGAGTCTCGGCTACTTCATCAATCCGCTCGTCAACGTGCTGTTCGGCATGGCGTTCCTGCACGAACGCCTGCGGCCGGTGCAGTGGATCGCCGTGACGGTCGCCGCGCTGGGCGTCGCGTGGCTCACGTGGGCCAACGGCGCGCCGCCGTGGATCAGCTTCGCGCTCGCGCTCACGTTCGGCGGCTACGGCTTGCTGCGCAAGACCGCTTCGCTCGGCGCGCTGGAAGGGCTGACGCTCGAAACCATGCTGCTGTGCCCGGTCGCGCTGCTTTATCTCTTCGTGCTCGGCTCGCACGGGGGAAGCGGCTTCGAACACGCCACGCTCGGCGTCAAGCTGCTGCTCGCGGCGGCCGGCCCGGTGACGGCCGTGCCGCTGCTGCTTTTCGCCGCCGGCGCGCGGCGCATTCCGCTGTCGATGCTCGGACTCATCCAGTACATCACGCCGTCGCTGCAATTGCTGATCGGCGTGGCGATCTATCGCGAGGCGTTCGGGCACGATCAGCTAATCGGCTACGGCGCGATCTGGTGCGCGCTCGCGCTGTATTCGCTTGAAGGCGTCTATCGGGCGCGACGGGCGCGGGCAGCCTGAGCCGGGTGATGCCCGTTAGCGCGACGCATCGCCCCAGCGGTATTCAACGGTCGCATCGTCGAGCTTCGCCTTGATGTCCGGATCGAGCGGTTGATCGGCGGCGGCGAGCGTGTCGTCCAGTTGCTCGGGGCGGCTCGCGCCGATGATCGCCGATGTCACGGCAGGATTTTCAAGCACCCACGCGAGCGACGTGCTGGCAAGCGACCGTCCCGTTGGCGCGACGATCTCCTTGAGTTTCTCGATGGTCTGGAACTCGCGCTCGTGCCAGTACCGCTCCTGATACATCTCGCCCGCCTTGCCGACCGTCGCGGTGAAGCGGCCCTCGGAAGGCGCCGCGTCGTGCCGATGCTTGCCCGTCAGCAAGCCGCCCGCGAGCGGGTTGTACGGAATGACGGCGAGCCCTTCTTCGGTCGCGAGCGGCAGCAACTCGCGCTCGATCTGACGGAACAGCAGGTTGTAGCGCGGCTGCACCGACACGAAGCGCGCGGCGCGCAGCACGTCGGCGCGGCCCAGCGCCCGCGCGAGCCGGTACGCGAGGAAGTTCGACACGCCGATATAGCGCGCCTTGCCGTGCCGCACGATCACGTCGAGCGCCTCGAGCGTCTCGTCGAGCGGCGTGTCGCGGTCGTCCATATGGAGCTGATACAGATCGACGTAATCGGTGTTCAGCCGCCTGAGCGACGCGTCGATGGCATCGAGCAGGTGCTTGCGCGACGCGCCCTTGTTCCACGCGAGCGGCCCCATCACGCCGACTGCCTTCGTCGCGAGGATGAACTGATCGCGCTTGCCCGCGAGCCATCGCCCGACGATCTCCTCCGTGCGGCCGACGATATCGTGCGTGCCGCCGAGCGGATAGACGTCGGCGGTATCGATGAAATTGACGCCCGCTTCGCTCGCCCGGTCCATGATGCTGCGCGACACGTTTTCGTCGGTCTGGAGACCAAAGGTCATCGTGCCGAGGGTGAGACGCGAAACGGTGAGTCCGGTGTTGCCGAATTTGCGGTATTGCACGATTGCGCTCCGGGAAGAGGGATAAGGACGTGCGGCAACGGGCAGGATAGCCCGTATGGTGCGCGGCTGCTTATTGGCTCGCTAGCGGGCCGCAGGCGCGGGCGCGGACGTGCGTGGCGCGGAATCGAGCCGGCGGAACACGACGCCCGACAGCAGCGTGACCACGCCCATGCACGCGAAGCTCAGTTTGAAGCCGAGCGATGCCGACCCGAACTGTCCTTCGAAGACCTGCACGAGCGAGCCGCCGATCGACACGCCGAGACCGATGGCGAGCATCTGCACCATCGAGAACAGGCTGTTGCCGCTGCCCGCATCCTGCTTCGACAAGCCCTTGAGCGTGACGCTGTTCATCGCGGCGAACTGCATCGAGTTGCACGCGCCGAAGAGCGCGAGAATCCCGATCTCGGCGGCGAGCGGCAGCGACGGCGAGAAAGCCGCAAACGCGACGATCGACGCGCCGACGAGCGCCGTGTTCACGAGCAGGAACGTCTCGTAGCCGTAACGCGTGACGAGCCGCGCGATCCATCGTTTCGACACGGTGCCCGCGATGGCGATGGGCAGCATCATGAGCCCCGAATGCAGCGGGCTGTAGCCGAGTTCGAGCTGCATCAGAAGCGGCAAGAGGAAGGGCACCGCGCTCGACCCAATGCGGCAGAGCAGATTGCCGATCAAGCCGACACTAAAGTTCGGCTCGCGAAAGAGCGCGAGCTTGAAGAGCGGATTGCGCCGGTAACGCGCATACGGAACGTAGGCGAACGCCGAGACCACCGCGAGCGCGAAGAGCGCCGCCGACACCGCGCCGCGATGCGTCTGAACGGGCGGATCGAGCGCGAGTGAGAACGCGACCATGCACAGCGACAGCAATCCGCAGCCGATGAAATCGAAGGGCGGCGCATCGTGCAGCGTGTCGTGCGGCAGAAAGCGCCGCACCGCGTACAGGCCGGCCGCGCCGATCGGCACGTTGATGAGGAAGATCCAGTGCCAGGTGAAGGACTGGACGAACCAGCCGCCGAGCGTCGGGCCGAGAATGGGGCCGACCTGTCCGGCGACCGAAATCATCGCGAGCGCGGAGACGTACGCTTCGCCGCTGACGGCGCGCAGGACCGCGAGTCGGCCGATCGGCAGCAGCATCGAGCCGCCGATGCCTTGCAGCACGCGCGCAAAGACGAGTTGGTTCAGCGAATGCGCGCCCGCGCAGGCGAGCGATCCGATCACGAACAGGCTGATCGAGACGAAATACACGCCGCGCGTGCCGAAGCGGTCGGCGAGCCAGCCGGACGCCGGCGTGAGAAGCGCCATGGTGAGCGTGTAGGCGACGACGATGGACTGCATCGCGAGCGGCGCGGCGTGCAGATCCCGCGCGATGGAAGGCAGCGCCGTGTTGACGATCGTCGTGTCGAGCGCCTGCATGAAAAAGCCCACGGCGACGATCCACAGAAGCGCCGTGTGCGAAGACTGTCTGGTCATGGAAGAAGAGTTGGGCCTCGCGCTGGAACCGTTTTCAGCGCATCCGTGAAATAGTAGTGACTGCGGGCGTTATCGGGAAGACCGCTAGCCGCATTGACTGCCATCGGTTTTGCCGATCACAATGCCGCATGCTGAATCCGCTCTGGCTGACTACCTTCGCGACGGTGGCCGCGTCGCACAGCTTTACCGACGCCGGGCGCCAGCTCGGCCTGCGCCAGTCCAGTGTCTCGGAGCATATCCGGCGCCTGGAAGAGAGCGTCGGGCGGCGGCTCTTGCTGCGCGACACGCATTCGCTCGCACTGACCGCCGACGGCGAAGCGATGCTCGTCCACGCCCGCGTCATTCTCGAGGCGATGGCGCACGCCGAATCGCAGTTCAGTTCGCCGCGGCTGCGCGGACGCGTGCGGCTCGGCTCATCGGACGATCTCGCGCTCGGGCCGCTGCCGAGCGTGCTCGCCG
This sequence comes from Burkholderia sp. 8Y, assembly GCF_902506145.1. GTDB lineage: Bacteria > Pseudomonadota > Gammaproteobacteria > Burkholderiales > Burkholderiaceae > Caballeronia. The sequence goes on from NZ_LR733520.1 coordinate 1,369,830, forward strand.
CGTTTCGCGACACGCATCCGGATGTCGAGCTGGAAATCACCATCGGCATGACCGGGCGGCTGTATCAACTGGTCGACGCGGGCGAACTCGATCTCGCGGTCGGCAAGCGCCGTCTGGGCGATGCGCGCGGCACGCGGCTTTTCAGCGGGCGGCTCGAATGGCTCGCGAAGCCCGGGACCGTCGTCGATACGAGCTTGCCGCTGCCGTTGATTCTCGTCGCGGAGCCGAGCGTCACGCGCGCCGTCGTGCTCGATTCGCTCGCGCTGACCGGCGCGCGCTGGCAGATGGTGTGTACAAGCAGCAGTCATGCAGGCTGCATCGCGGCGGCGCGCGGCGGGCTCGGGCTCACCGTGCGCTCGCATTTTCTGGGCGGCCGCGGGCTCGCGCCGCCGGTCAATCGCGCGGAGTTGCCCGAGTTGCCGGAAGTGGAGTTCATCGCGTTCGGCGCGAAGCATCCGAGCCGGCCGGCGGAGACGCTGCTTCAGCTTCTTCAGGACAGTGATCTGCGCGGGGAGTGGGACGGGGAGTAGGGAACGCGGCGTGCTGTGGGGGTCGCGCGGGTTGTGCGGATCGCCCTTGATCGTCCGCTTTGTGCGCTTGCTGCCGGTCGTGCCCGATCGTATGGGTTGTGTGGGTTGTGTGGGTTGTGAGCTAGTGTTGGTCAGTCCGGTCGTCCTTGGTCGTGCGCTTCGTGCGCTTCGTGCGCTTTGTTCACTTGCTGACGGCGGTGCCGGTCGTGCCGGTCGTCGGTCGTGTCCGTCGTACCGGTCCCGCCCGCCGCTGCCGGTTGTGCCGCCGCAACGCCGGGCGGCGGCCCCGAATGGCTAAGCGCAAACGCTTCTTATATATTGAGCGGCCATTGAAGTATCCACTCCAGCTCGTGCCTTCATTCTGTCGTCTCTTCCTCGCCGATGCCTGTCGCCGCGCGTGCTGGGCGTCGCTCGTCGCCGCGCTCGCGCTGATGCCGCTCGCGTGCGCGCACGCGGCGGCCTACGTGACCCGGCATTGCGACGACCTCGCCGGCAAGACGGTGCCCGCGTCGATCATCGGTCTGCCGACGCGCGGCGCGTTGATCGTCACGGCATCGGCCATCAAGGCGGCCGCGCCGGGTAATCGGAACGGCGAGTATTGCCGCGTCACCGGCCTGATCCGCGCCATTCAGGAGACGACGCCCGACATTCGCTTCGAAGTGAATCTGCCAAGCCGCTGGAACGGCCGCGCGCTGCAAATGGGCGGCGGCGGCTATAACGGCGTGCTCGTTTCCGGCACGGAGCCGATGCCCTTCGCGCCCGACTCGACGCCGCTCGCACGCGGCTACGCGACCTTCGGCTCGGACTCCGGCCATGTCGGCAACTCGGGCCGCGCGGATTTCGCGGTGAACGACGAAGCCATCGTCAATTTCGGCTTCGCGCATCTGAAGAAAACGCGCGATGTCGCGCTCGCGCTCATCGAAATGGGCTACGGGCGCATGCCCGACAAGATCTACTTCGCGGGCGGCTCGACCGGCGGACGCGAAGGCTTCACCGTCATCGAACGCTTTCCGGACGACTACGACGGCGTGATCGCCAATGCGCCCGCGATCAACTTCTCGGGCGTGCGGCTGCTCGGCGTGAAAGTCGGGCAGGCGTCGTATGCGAAGCCGGGCGGCTTCGTCGGGCTGGCGCAGCAGCGGCGCGTGTACGAGACGGTGATACACGAATGCGACCGGCTCGACGGCTTGGCCGACGGCATCGTCGGCAACGTGGAAGCGTGCCGGCAGCTCGAACCGCAGATCGTAGCCTCCTTGCGCTGCGCGAACGGCCAACGTCCTTCGCTGCGCGACAGTTGCCTCTCCGATGCCCAGCTCGACACGCTCGAACTGCTGCGCGACGGCCTTTCGATGCGCTATCCGCTCGCCTACGGCGTCGCGGACTATCCCGGCTACAACGTGTTTCAGGGCGTGGACTTCTCGGGCGTGCTCGGCTTGGGCGACTCGCCGACGCTCGTGAATCCGCCGACGTTCGCGGCCAACGGCTATCTCTTCGCTCAGGGCGACGCGTATATCCGCCACTTCGTCACGCGCGACGCGGCCTTCAGCGCGCTCTCCTTCGATCTCGACAACCCCGGCCGCTTCAGGCAGCGGCTCATGACGCTCGCATACACGGTCGGCGCGATGAATCCGGATTTTTCCGCATTCATCGCGCACGGCGGCAAGCTCGTCGCGATGCACGGCCTCGCCGACGAAGTCATCAGCCCGAACCAGACCATCGCGTTTTATCGCGGGCTCGCGGAGCGTTATGGTCAGGAGACCGTCGATTCCTTCATGCGGCTCTACATGGTGCCCGGCTTCCAGCACGGCAACGGCGTGTTCATTCCCGCGTGGGACGAACTCGGCGCGCTCGACGAATGGGTGACGAACGGCGTGGCGCCGGAGACGCTCATCGGCACGGACATCGCGCCCGCCACCAACGGGCGCACGCGTCCCATCTGCCGGTATCCCGGTTATCCGCGTTATATCGGCAAGGGAAGGGTGAACCTGGCGGCGAGCTTCCGTTGCGCCGCGCCGTGAGCGCGGCGGCGTTCGAAGCGCGTTCGCCGGCCTTGATTGTGCGCGGTCGAAGCGCGTTCAAAGGCCCTCCACAGCGTCTTCCAGCGCCTTCAATGCGCCTTCAAAACGCGTTCGCCGGCCTTGGTCGCGCGTTCGAAGCGCGTTTGCGAGCCTTCACAGCGTCTCCCAGCGCCTTCACTACACCCTCAGAACGCGTTCACCGCACGCGGCAAGAAGCGAGCGAAAAAGCGCGACCACGCGGGCCTCGGCTGCTTCGCGCGATACGACGTCAGCGACACTTCGACGGCGCGCTCCGACTCCGACGACAGCCACACGCGTTCGCCGCGCGTGAGACGCACGACATCGCCGGGCTCGAGCCAGTAGTCGTAGGAATCCTGATGACGCGTGAGCCATATCGAGGCGTCCGCGCGCAATTCGGCATCGCGCGAAAGCCGCCACGAGACCGTCTGATGTGCAAGCACCTCGACATACACGACCACGCGCGCACCCGACGCGTTGAGCGTGCCCGACGCGACGCCGTGGCGCGCGCCACGCCCTTCCAGCACTTGCGATAGCTCTTCCATCCTCGCTCTCCTTGTGTGAGCAGAACTGTGAGCCGAAGACGGAAGGCCAGGCACGCATGAAACAAAAAAGGCCCCGTCTTGCGGCGGGGCCTTCGGAATCGACTTGCTTGCCTGTCTCGCTAGCGCACGCGTTCTCCCGATGACCCGCCGATGATGGCGTTCACTGGGTTTTTAATCGCGGCGATGGCGAGGAGAAGGATTGCGTGCATGAAACGCAGTATCGATGCGAACGCGCGGCGCTGTCAATATCGAGACAGCGGGCGCATTCGCATTTTCACTGCGCGGACGTCACATGCCCGTGTAACCCTGCGGCTTCGTCGCGTTCTTCTTCGCGACATCCGCGTTCGTCGAAACGACGTATTGCGGCGATTCCGTGAGCGTGAGCGTCACCACGCCGTTCGTGTACGGCGCGCTCGACACATTGCCCATCGCATCGATCAGCTTGACCGTGCCGCTCGTGCCGGCTGCATCGACATTGAGCTTGTAGGCCGTGCTGTACGTCGTGCTGAACGTGCCGTTTGACGCCGGCCACACGGCGTTGTTGTGCGTCCAGAGCGCGGTAATGACCTTGCCGTTGCCGAGTTGCTGGAACGCGTAGGCGTAGACGCCCGAGGGCAGGTTGTTCACGGGACCGAGCGTGGTGGTGCCGTCGAGCACGCGGGTCATCGCGGCGACTTCCATCGCGGCCGGCTTCGGGCTGATGTTCCCCGTGCCGAACTCGGCCTGCGGATGGTCGAGGTCGAAGAACGTGCCGTAGCCCGGCTCGCCGGGGAAGTCCGGCCCGAAGAACACGTAGGTCTGATCCGCGCCTTCGCCGAGCAGGATGATATGCGCGCGCGCGACCACCGCGCCGTGCGCGAACAGGATGTTCGGCGACGGATAGTTCGGACCGTAGTTCGCGCCGAGGTCATAGCTGATGCCCGTCTCGGTGACGAAGAGCTTCATGTTCGGCTTGTAGTCCTTCGTCATTTCCGCGCGCAGATTGCGCATCTCGTTGAGCAGCGAGTTCGCGGCATCGGCGGGATCCGCGTCCGTGTGATGGCGCTCCGGCGGATGCGACGGCGACGTGCCCGCGTCGTAATAGCCATGCGTCGCGATGCCGTCGAGATACTGCGCGAGGCCGAGCGGCGCGAGGCGCTTCAGGCGATCCGTGGTCAGCGACGGGAACGGCTCCGCCGGTCCCATGACGACCGCGTGCGGGTCCTTCGAATGCAGGCCCTGATACGCCGCCTTGTAGAGCGCGACGAAGTTCACGTCCGAGTCCTTCCACTGGACGACCGGCTCCCACGTGACCTGATAGTAGTTCGCCGACATCGTCGGGAAATACCGTGCGCGGATCGCCTCGGTTTCCTGGCCGACGCGGCCCATGTAGTTCGCGTAGTACGTCAGGTCGTTCGGAATATAGCTGTAGTCGGGGTTCAGACCGTGCGCGCTCGCGCCGCCGGGAAGCCCGTCCAGGCGCACGAGCCGCATGATCTTGCCGGACGTGTAGAACGGGTCGAGGTTGTTCGCGTTCGGGTTGAACGTGAAGCGGCCGTTCGGCTCCATGACGGACATCTGGCGGTCGTCGATGGTCGACGAAATGCCGAGCGCGTCGAGCATCGTGCTGTTGCCGTTGAAGCCCTGCATGCCGAAGCGATGCTGCTCCTGCTTCGTGTACGTGACGGCGGGAATCACGCCGCCGAGGTTCGGAATGACGCCGAACGTGGCGATGCCGTTCGGGCGCGTGCCGGCGGTCTGCACTTGCCCGCCGTGATTGGCGAGTGTCGCGGACACGGCGAAATAGCCGGCGAGCGTCGACGAGCAGGTGAGCGTGGTCTTGGTGGCCGCCGCGGGGGCCCCGAAGCTGCCGGTCGCGACGGTCTTGCCGAGCGCATCGGCAATCGCCCATTTGAGCGTGTCGGCGGAACCGGGGCGCGTCGTGATCGCCACCTGGAATTTCGAGCCGGCGGGGAACATGCGCGAGCCGTCGCTGCTCGGCGTATCCGCCGTGATTTGCCCGCTGCCGCCCGATGCCGCCGCTGCCGTGGGCGTGCCGCATGTCATCGCAAGGCCCGTCGCCGCCTTCGCGACGGCGTTCGTGTCGGCGGCTGTGGAGCCGTCTGTCGTTGCGTTGGCCGCGTTCGTGACGGACGCGGGCGAGGAGGCGTCGTCGCTGCCGCCGCAGCCGGCGAGAGCGAGAACGAGCGTCGGAAGCAGGAAAGTATTCTTCTTCATGGATTCATATGCATGGACCGGACGCGCAAAGGCAACCGGCGACGCCTTCGGCATCGGGTTCGGGACGGGCAGGGGAACCGGGCCGCTCGTCTCTTTCGGCCCGAGAGCCGAACTTCGAAGAGACAAACGATTGCGCCGTCGTTCAGGACAAGCGGACGCGCGGCGGTGGCCACCGCCATCACGACGCCCAAGTGAGGGCAAGCGACGTCGAACGGCCGCGCGCGGTAGTAATTGCTGACCCGCGCACCGCGACCAGACGACGGAGGCAAATGCTACGGCATAAATCAGACAATGGCACGCAACGGCTCGTAACGGCTTGTAACATACTACAAATACCCTCTTTCTTCACATTAATCGGCAGCCTTGCGGGTTGCCGTCCGGGCGGCGCCGGTTTAACTTGTGGTCACTTGACTTTCGAGGAGACCGCCGTGGCTTTTCTGTTGCTCATCGTGGAACCCGTCGGGCAGCGCGCGCAGCGCACGGCGGAGGAAGGACAGGAGGCGTATCGGCAGATGGTCGAGTTCGCCGACCAGCTGAAAGCGCGCGGCGTCCTGCGCGCGTGCGAGTCGCTGACATCGCTCGCGGATGCGTCGCGCGTGTCGACCGTGAAAGGCGACGCGCGCATCATCGACGGACCCTTCGCGGAAGCGAAGGAAATGATCGGCGGCTTTTTCCTGCTCGATTGCGAGACGCACGCCGAAGCGGTGAGCATCGCGGCGCAATGCCCGGCGGCGGCCTGGTGCACGGTCGAAGTTCGCAAGCTCGGGCCGTGTTATCTGTGACGCCGTGTCGATTTCCGCGTCGCTCGATCGTCGTCTGAAAAGCAACCAATCCAAACGGAGCCCCGCGCCATGCACAGGCAGATTTTCGTGAACCTGGCGGTTCGCGACCTCAAGCAATCGATGACGTTCTTCAAGGCGCTCGGCCTTCACTTCAATCCGGCTTTCACGAACGACGCCGCCGCATGCCTCATCCTCGGCGAGAACATTTACGCGATGCTCCTCACCGAGCCGTTCTTCAAGACCTTCACCGACAAGACGCTCGTCGATGCCCGCGAAAGCGTGGAGGCGCTGCTGTGCCTGTCGTGCGAGAGCAGGGCGGAAGTGGACGAACTCATCGCGAAAGCCGTGGCCGCGGGCGGGCGCACGCCGCGACCGCCGCAGGACCACGGCGCCATGTACGGCCATGCGTTCGAGGATCTCGACGGCCACATGTGGGAACTCGTGCACATGGACCCGGAAGCGGCGTGAGCGCGTCGTCGGACGAGCGCGAAGCAGCGACACGGCGGACCATCGACGCAATCTGGCGGATGGAATCGGCGAAAGTGATTGCGAGCGTGGCGCGTGTCGTGCATGACGTCGCGCTCGCAGAAGAGCTGGCGCAGGACGCGTTCGTCGCGGCGCTCGAGCACTGGAGCCGCGCGGGCACGCCCGAGAAACCGGGAGCGTGGCTCATGACGACTGCGAAGAACAAGGCGCTCGACCGCCTGCGTCAGCACGCGCTGCACGCGCGCAAGCACGAGGAACTCGGCCGCGATCTGGACGCGCAGGAAATGCACGTCACGCCCGATTTCGTCGATGCGCTCGATGCCGCCCGCGAAGACGACATCGGCGATGATCTGCTTCGGCTCGTGTTCACGGCATGCCATCCGGTGCTGTCGCTCGATGCGCGCGTCGCGCTGACCTTGCGGCTGCTCGGCGGCCTGACGACCGACGAGATCGCGCGCGCCTTTCTCGCGCCGGAACCGACCATCGCACAGCGCATCGTGCGGGCGAAACGCGCGCTGTCGGCGGCCCGCGTGCCGTTCGAGGTGCCGAAGGGCGACGAACGCACGGCGCGGCTGACATCCGTGCTCGAAGTCATCTATTTGATTTTCAACGAAGGCTACTCGGCGACCGCCGGCGACGACTGGATGCGTCCCGCCCTCTGCGAGGACGCGTTGCGGCTCGGGCGCATCCTTGCCGAGTTGATGCCGCTGGAAAGCGAGGTGCACGGGCTCGTCGCGCTGATGGAGATTCAGGCGTCGCGCACTAGGGCGCGGGTGGACCGGGAAGGCCGTCCCGTGCTGTTGCCGGATCAGGACCGCAGCCGATGGGACCCGTTGCTGATTCAACGCGGGTTCGCGGCGCTGCGGCGTTCGGAGGCGTTGGGCGGTGCGCGCGGCGTGTATGCGTTGCAGGCGGCGCTCGCAGCGTGCCACGCGCGGGCGCCGAGCGCCGCCGACACCGACTGGCCGATGATCGTCTCGCTCTACGATGCGCTGATGAAGGTCGCGCCGACGCCGGTGGTCGAGCTCAATCGCGCGGTCGCGGTGAGCATGGCGTCCGGGCCGGAAGCGGCGCTCGCGATCGTGGACCGGCTACGGGATGAGGCCGCGCTGAAGCGCTATCACTGGCTGCCGGGCGTGCGGGCGGATTTGCTCGCGCGGCTCGGGCGCGTGGATGAGGCGCGGGAGGAGTTCGCGCGGGCGGCGGAATTGGCGAGGAATGCGCGGGAGCGGGAGTTTTTGTTGCGGCGGGGTCGGGAGGTTGGTTAGGCCGCTGATGTCGTTTATGTCATTTGACATAAGAAAAATTAGCGCATTTTTGTGATGTAGCGGCTATATCCTAATGTCGTGTTCTGGCTATTTACAGATGTCGGGTTTCAACCGGTGGCAAGCTGGCAGTTGGTCATCCAGCGGGAGCTCAGCCATGTCACCGAACCCACCTGTGAGCTTGACCATGCGCGAATGGGACAGACTGAAGGTTATCGAAGCGCTTGTCGAGACGGGTTTGAAGCCCGGACGCGCCGCTGAGCGCTTGGGTCTGACGGTACCCCNCACCAGCGCATCTCGCAACGCATCGAGGCCGATCGGCTTCACGAGGCACATGGTCATCCCCGCCGCGACGGCCCGCTCGGCGGCCTCGGGCTGCGCATTCGCCGTCAGGCCGACGATGGGCATGGCGCGCGCTGCGAACCCATGCGTCGCTTCGTCGGCGCGGATGGCCGCAGCTAGTTCCTCGCCGCTCATCTGCGGCATCGAGCAGTCCGTGAGGATCACGTCGAACGCGCCCGGATGGTCGCGCCAGCGCGTGAGCGCGCTGCGGCCGTCGACGGCAAGCTCCGTCGCGCCGCCCAAAAGCCGGATCTGTCCATCCAGCACCATGCGATTCGCCGGATGATCGTCCACGATGAGGACGCGCAAGCCCCTGAGCGAGCGCGCAACCTCGGGCGCCGGATCGCGCGTCCGGCTAGCCTCTGGCTGCATCGTCTCGTGCGCTTCCGGAAACGCCGCGCGCACGGTGAAGCGCGTGCCGCGCCCCGGCGCGCTCGACAGCGCGATGCTGCCGCCCATCATCGACACGAGCCGCTTGCAGATGGTGAGCCCGAGCCCCGTGCCGCCGAAATGCCGCGCGCCGCCGTCGTGGGCCTGCACGAACGGCGTGAAAAGCGACGCTTGCCGCTCGGGCGGAATCCCCACGCCCGTATCCGACACGGCGAACGTGACCTCGCGCCTGCCATCGCGAGCCGGCGCGACATCGCACGACAGCGTGACCGCGCCTCTATCGGTGAACTTGATCGCGTTCGACAGCAGATTGCCGACGATCTGCCGCAGGCGCTGCGCGTCGGCCACGATCCACGCGGGGCCGCCGCCCTCGCCGTGCCGCTCGACGACGAGCGCGATGCCCTTCGCCCGCGCCGCCGGCTCGTAGATCGCAGCAACGCTCGCGATCCACGCGAAGACCTCCACCGGCGACGGCGACAGCACGAGCCGCTCGGCTTCGATCTTGGCGACATCGAGCAGGTCGTCGATCATGCCGAGCAGATCGCGTGCAGCATGATGCGCCGTGAGCAGCGACCGCTCCGTTGCGTCGCGGTTGCCGGGCGCCCGCAGTTCGAGTTCGAGCAATCCGAGCACGGCGTTCATCGGCGTGCGGATTTCGTGGCTCATCGTCGCGAGAAAAGTGGACTTCGCGCGGTTCGCGGTCTCCGCTTCCTCCTTGGCGGCGCGCATCGCGCTTTCAGCCGCGATGCGTCGCCGGATCTGCGCGCGCAGCGACACGGCCCACGCGCCCAGCACGAGCACGAGCGCGCCGCCCAGCGCCGCGCCCGCTTCCACGCGCGGGCGCCGCTTTTCCCACAACGTTTCGGGATGCTCGGCAAGTTGCCAGCGCGCACGAATCGCCTCCAGTTCGTGAGGCGGCAGCGCCGTGATCGCGCGATTCAGAATGCCGAGCAGCACCGGCTGATTACGCGCGACGAGAAACACGTGCGGCGACGGCTGCGAGGACAGCACGCCGCTGATGACGAGCCTGCCGCGATACGGATTGCCGATCGCGTAATTCGCGAGCTTCATGTCGAGCACAGTCGCATCGGCCTTGCCGTTCGCGACGGCGGCGAGCTGACTGTCGCCCGGACGCGCATCGACGATGCGCGCCGCCGGCGCTTCTTCGTTCAACATCGGCCCCGCCGGATAGCCGGACGGCAGCGCGACACGCTTGCCCGCGAGCGCCGCGGCATCGGCGAGCGGCGGCGCGCCTTTGCGCGTCACGATGGCGACGAGGCCCTCGCCGAACGGCACGGACGCGACGAGGTCCGGATCGTCCGGATCGCGCGGCACGCTGATCGGCAAGAAGGCGGACTCGCCGGTTTTCACGTCGCGCTCGATCCGCGCGATATCGCGGCGCAAACGGCCTTCGAAACGCAGTCCCGTGATCCGCGAAATCGCCGCGAGCAGGTCCGGCGCGAGACCGGCGGGCTGGCCGTCCGCGTCGCGGAACATGAGGGGCGGAGCGTGCGAGAGCATCGAGTAATAGACGACCGGATGCGCCGCGATCCACGCCTTCTCTTCCGGCGTCAGTTCCAGCGTGCCGTGCGCCGATACCGCCGTCATCGCCACTTCCCAGCGCGCGCGGGCCACGATCACGAAGCGCGGCGGCAGGCGTTCCAGCGCGGCATCGACCCGTTGCGCCAACGCCTCGGCGCCCGGCCGGCGCGCGGCGAACGCGAAGCTGTAGCCGCCCTCGTCGAATGGCGCAAAGCCCGTGACCGCGAGACCCGGCAGTTCCAGATGCCCGATCGAGTAAGCGGCGGCGGTGACGTCGCCCGCGAAGACATCGGCCTGACCGAGCGATACCGCGAGCAGCGCCGACACCGTGTCCGGATAAGCGGCGGGCGTCATCGACGGATACGCGGCTGCAAGGCGCGGCAGCGACGTCTGCGTCTCGACATACGCGATGCGATGCGTCGGCGCGCGCTTCGTGAGCGGCTCCACGATCACCGTCTTGATGGGCAAGTAGGGCCGCGAGAGCAAGAGCGGGACGCCGGGATCGTCGCCGGTCGCGCCGGTCGCCATGTCCATTTCACCGCGCGAGAGCGCGTCGATGAGCGTCGCGCGATCAGGATAGCTTCGCCATTGCGGCTTCATGCCGAGCGAATCGGCGACGGCCTGCCCGAACTCGACGGAGACGCCGCGCGGCGCGGCGTTCGCCGCCGTGCCAGTGGCGACATCGAGCGGCGGGACCATGCCGGGCACCGAGCCGATCACGAGTGGCGCGGCCGCGTGCAGATCGGTGGCCGCGACGCCCGCGATGCTTGCGATTAGCCAGGCGATCGCGAGCAGAAAGCGCAACGCGCGTTGCGGCCATGAGGAATGAGACAAGCTGCACCCCCAATCGAGCGGTGCAGCTAGTGTGTCAGAAAGCGCAGGACGCGCCAATCGGACAGCGGACGGACCTGTGACACGTTCGCGCGTGCCGTTGCGAAAGCTGAAACGGCACGCGCTGCCTTACTGCGCGTTCTCCGGTGAAAGCGCCTTCCCCGCCTTGTCCGCCGTGATCTTCTGCAGCGTGATGATCCGGCTCATGGCCTCGTGGTTCGACGTCGCCTCGCTGTACATCTTCGCGAGATCCGCCTTCAGTTGCGTGCGCGAACCGCCGTCGAGATAGACCATGTGCCCCGACGGATAGAACGTCGCCGAGAGGTTCTGCCGCACCGTTTTGTCGATGAGCGGCATCTGCTGAAGATCGAGGATGGTCTGGTAGAACGGCGTCACGAAGTCGTACATGCCGTTCGCGGACAGCACCTTCAGATCGACGTTCAGCGCCATCACCGCGGCCAGATCGCCCGCCGTGTAGAGCACGATGTTGCCCTTCGCATCGACGCCCTTTTCCTTGCCGGTCGGATCGGTGTGCTTGAAGTCCCAGTTGAGGAAAGCCTGGTCGTTGAGATCCGTGAACGAGGAGGTCGACGTGAACTTCAATTGCTCGTTGAGATACGTGTTCCACATCGACGTGTACACGCCGCTCACCGCCGTCATGGTCGGGTCGTTGCCGCCGGAGTTCGGGTCGATCTTGCCCGCGATGCCCGTCGAAATCGCGGTCACGCGGCCATCGTAAGAGCCGAGCGATTCGCCTTTCGACTTGAGCAGCGTCGTCAGGAAAAGCGAGTTGCCGCGACTGTCGTAAGCGGCGATGTCGAGGCTCCACGCGAGCAGCGTCACCTTGTCGATGCCCGTGTATTCCGCGAGCTTTTCGACCACTTCGTCGTCCGTCTGCGGGAACTTGCGCAGCGCGTTCAGGTAGTCCGTGCGCGCGAATTCCGCGACTTCCTCCATGAAATTCAGCAGGTTCGTGGGCGTCGGATGCACGCCGAGCTTCTTGTGATACCACGCATCGGCGGCGGCGGTCGGCAGCGCGCCCACCGGATTGCCCGCCTGCCGGTAGTCGAGGATCGACGATTGCAGCGTGATGCCGTTCAGATCGACGCCGTCCTCGTGCAGCCGGTACGCGAGCACGCAACTGCGCGCCGTGCCATACGATTCGCCGAACAGGAACTTCGGCGAATTCCAGCGGTTGTTCTTCGTCAGATAACGCTTGATGAACTGCTTGATCGAATTCGCATCCTGATCGACACCCCAGAAGTCGCGGTTCTTGTTCGGCGCGATCGCCGCCGAATAGCCCGTGCCGACCGGATTGATGAAGATCAGGTCGCTCTTGTCGAGCAGGCTGTCCGGGTTGTCTTCCATCTCGTACGGCGCGGGCGGCGTGAAGCTCGGCATGGCCGTCCTGATGCGGCGCGGCGCGAACGAGCCGAGCAGCACGAAGACCGACGAGGAGCCCGGCCCGCCGTTGTAGAAGAACGTGAGCGGGCGCGCTTCCTCCTTCGCGCCGTCCTTGGTGAACGCGACGTAGAACATCTTCGCGTCCGGCTTGGAACTGCTCGGGTCCACCGTCACCAGATGGCCGACAGTCGCGGTGTACGCGATCTTCTCGCCGCCAATATTCGCGGTGTGATGGGTGATCGCGGCGTTCTCGTCGGCTTCGGTGGGTTCCACCGAGTCGTCGGGACCGTTGCCGTAGGCGACCGGATCGAAGTAGGGCTGGTCCTTCTTGCCCGTGGTTTTGGCCGGCGCCTTCGCCGCGCGTTCGCGCGCCGCAGGTTCGTCGCTCGCCTCGGGCGGCCGGGGCGCGACCGCGCCCGCCTCGGGCGCGACGCCCGTGCCGGCATTGCCATGAATCGTCTTCGTTGCCAGTGGATCGGAGTTCATCGTGGTCGCTCCAGAATCGTCGTCGTGGTTGTTGTTCACTGTTGTGCCTCAACTTGTGCTCGACTGCCGTGCCCGGCTGCTCGCGGGGGTGAGCGCGGCGGCGATCTTGCCGCCGTCCGGGCTGCCGAGGCCCGTGCACGCGTCCCATCCCGCCGATGCCGCGAAGCTGCCGTTGTTGCCCTGCGTGATGTCGTGAAACGCGGTTTGCGCCTTGTACAGCTTCGGGTTGACGAAGCCGCACGGCGCCCCGTTGATCGCGTTGATGCGCGCGATCAGCGCGGCCCACAGCGGCGCCACCGCGCTCGTGCCGCCGACGACCGTTTCCTCGCCGTCGATCACGACTTCGTAGCCGGTCTGCGGCGATGCGTCCGCGGCGACGTCCGGCACGCCGCGCTTCGAAAGCGGCGTGCGCTTGCCGCCCGTGTGCGCCACGCTCAGGCCCTTCTGCCATGCGGGCAGCGCGAACACCGCGCTGACCCCGCCGCCGCCCGAGCCGCCCTGATCGCCGTCGTTCCAGACGACTTCATGCGTGATGGACTGCGCCGACGCCGAGAGGCTCGTGCCGCCGCAGCCGAGCACATACGGACTCGAGGCCGGAAAATCGACGTGATCCGTGCCGTCGCCCGCGCCGTCCGACGAACCGCTGTCGCCCGCCGCCGCGCACACCGTCACGCCGAGCGCGGCGGCGCTTTGCAGCACGTCGTTGAACGCGTTGATGGACTGCGCGGTCCAGTTCGCTTCCGGTCCGCCCCAGCTGATTGACACCACGGACGGCTTGTTCGTGTTGTCGTGAATAGCGCGATTCACCGCATCGACAAAACCGGCGTCGCTGTTCGGCGCGAAGTACACCGCGATGCGAGCGCCCGGCGCGACCGCGCCCGCGATCTCGATATCGAGCGTCACTTCGCCGTCGGGGCCGTTCGCATTGCCGGTCGGCGCGTTCTTCGCGTTGTCCACGCTCACCGGCACGACGGTCGGCGATTTGACGCCGAGCTTCGAGAAGTACGCGGAGAGGTCGGCATCGCGATAGCCGCCGCCGAGTTCGACGATGCCGATGCACTCGCCCGCGCCGTCGCCATCGGGAAAGTCGTAGAGACGCGCGAGATCGACCGGCGAGAACGAAGACGGCGTAAGGCCGCGCGCCGGCTTGAACGGCGGCCGGAAGCGAAAATGCGGACGCGCCTGCGGCCGGCTGTCGAGGCCGAGCACGGCGGTGACGGCGTCGTGGATGTCGTCCGGCACGCTCACGGGGCCGCTGCGCCCGCGATACTCGCCGATGTTGTGATGCTGGAAACGTTCGAGCTTCACGTCGAAGGCCTTCTGAAACTGGTCGATGCTGCCCTTCAGCACGACGCTGCGCGTGCTCGGCTGGGCGCGCACGACGGTCAGGCCGTTTTGCGCCGCGAACTTCTTGATCTTCTCGACATCGTGCTCGGATGCGCCGAAGCGCCTGTCGAATTCCTCGCGCGTGACGGATTGCGCGGGCGCGTCGCCCGCGTCGATGCGCGCCATCATCTGGCGAAAGCCCGCTTCGTCCTTGCGCCGCAGCATGACGATCACTTCGATCTGCTCGTGCAGATCGCACGCGCCGATGCACTTCGCGCCCTCGGGATGGGTCCTGTCGCTGCCGCTAACCGGTTGCTTCGCCATGGTATCGATGCTCCTCGTAAGCATTGGAGGTCAGACTTCTCGATCCTGCCGCTTGATGCGCATCCGGCGCGCGTGCCTCGCTCGCGTTATGTTGACCGCGTTTTTCTCCGCGCGAAGCACGCCGCTTATCGTCTTATTTTCCTGACGCGAATGCAATCGGTCGGACCGTTGAGTGAAGGATGCAGTTCCGGCGGGACAATCCGTGTCCCGTTCGATCCGGACACGAACCGACCCGATGCCGCCCGTTCAGCCGCTGCTTTCCGGGCTCACGCCGAGGCGTTCCATCAGGCGGCGGGCATCGAAAGGCGCTTGCACTTTCTGGTCGTTATCGAAGTAGCAGTACACATCGCGCGATGCGCGGCGGCGCGCCGCCGCCGTCGAAATGAGCCGCGCGTCCTCGATCTGCCCGCCCGCGGCCCATCGCTCGATGCGCCGCGTCCAGCCGTCGAGCGCGTCGTCCGAATACGCGCCGCCGTAGAGCGTTTCGGTGCCGTGCAGCCGCAGATACACGAAGTCCGACGTCAAGTCCTCGGCATACGGCCAGTCCGCGACCGAATCGGACACGACGAGCGCCGCGCCGTGCTTGCGCAGGAGCCGCACGAAGGCATCGGTGCAAAAGCTCGGATGACGGATTTCGATTGCATGACGCAGCGCCCGCTTGCGCCGCGCCTCGAACCACGGCTCCTTCACGCGCGTGTCGTGCTGCTGCGCGAGCGCGGCGGCGGCTTCCGTGTCCTTCGGCAAGAGTTCGAGAAAGCGTTCGAACGATTCGGGCTTGAAACTGAAGTTCGGCGGAAACTGCCACAGGAAAGGCCCGAGCTTCCCGCCGAGCGCGAGCACGCCCGAGGCGAAGAAATTGGCGATGGCGGGAATCGCCGTTTCGTCGCGAAAGCGCAGCATGTGGGTCAGATAGCGCGGCCCTTTGACGCTGAACACGAAGCCCTCGGGCGTGGCTTCGTGCCAGGCTCGCCAGCTGGAAAGACGTTGCAGCGAATAGTGGGACCCGTTGATCTCGACCGTCTGCACTGCGCGCGACGCGAATTCGAGTTCGCGCGCCTGCGCGAGCTTCTTCGGATAGAACACGCCGCGCCAGCCGGCATAACGCCAGCCCGAAATGCCGATGCGAATGTGCCCCTTTCCCCCTTCGCGCTCCGGCATGGCGCTCACCTTTTGGGACGGAAGCGTCGGCGACATGCGTTCATGCCGGCCGCTCCCCGGCGTACTCGGGGCGCGCGCCAGCGGGCAGCCACGGTTCCCGGTGCACGCACCAGAGTTCGTAGGTCGGCTCGAAGATGCCGGTCTCATCGAACGCGCCGAGCGGCAAGTCCACTTCCGGGCGGCTCACGAACTCCATGTACGCCACCGATCCGCAGACCGGGCAGAAATGCCGCCGCCCATCTTCCGAACTCTCCCACGTTTTGAGCTCGCCGCTCATGTCGACGTCGTCGCGGGCGAAGATCGCGTAGGCGCCGAACACAGAACCGTGCACGCGCCGGCACGTCATGCAGTGACACAGCGCCACGCGCCGCGGCGTGCCCCTCGCGCGAAAGCGAAACGCGCCGCACGCGCAGCCGCCTTCGTGAATGTCGCTGTTCATCGCGCTTCTCCGCAGCCGAGTCGAATTGTCGAGCATGAAGCACGTCGTGCGCCCGCTCTCCTGAAGTGGCACGGTTTGTTACGATAGCCGTTCACGATCGGAGACGGCACCCATGAGCACCTCTGGCACCATCGGCACCCTCGGCAACGCCATCGCCTTACCCCTTCTGAAGCTGCTTCCCGGACCGGGTTCGGAATTCGGTCCCGCCGCGTCCGACCTCGCCGCGCATGTCCTGTCCCACGCCCGTTTCGACTCCGTGGCGAACGCGGCGCTGCCGCGCGAAACGTTCGCCTCCGTCACCGTCGATGAAGCCATGTCCGACGAATACGTGTTCCCGCTCGGCGACACGGGCCAGTCGGTGGTGCTGACCGGCTACCGGATCGCGGCGGGTTTCATCGCCGAGCGCGCCGCCGACGAATGGCTCGAACTGGCGCACAAAGCGCGCGTGGCGCAAGGGCTGCCCGCCGCGCCGCAAGCCGACGAACCGCCGCTCGCCCCCGATCCCGCCGAAGCCGATCAGTTGCTCGACCGCGCGCTGGAATGCGCGCAGCGCATTCTCGATCCCGTGGCGGGCGCGCCGGTCGCGTCGCTATTCGAGGCGCACTATCGCGGCGGACGCGAGTTCCTGCGTCTGTCGTGGGAAGGGCTGCCGGAAGATCTCGTGCCGGAATCGCGCCGGCCGCTCGCGGCGCTCGCCTCTGCCGTGGACAACGGCGAGCGCCGCGAGAAGCGCGACTACGACCCGTACGGCCTGCAAGGCACCGACGACTACGACGTGGACCGGCCGCTCGCGTATCGCGAGAAAATCGGTCCGCTGCTTTTCACGATGACCTACCGCCACGAGTATCCGCAAGTCGACGACGAGCGGCTCGGCACGGCGTTCGCCGTGTTCCACGAGGCGGGCAGCGATATTGTCGCGGCGGCGGTCGAACTGAAGCTCGTCAAGGTGCCGTCGCTCACGAAAAGCGCCGATCTCGTCTATACGCTCGACACCTACTCCGGCGAGATGCTTTCGCTCGCGCTGGCATCGACGGAGGCGCTCGGACACGAGCGGCTGTGCGAAGTCTTCAGCACGCATCGCGTGATCTACATCAGCCAATGGGAAGTGCGCAAGCCGTGGCGCGGCGAAGGACTCGGCGTGGCGCTCCTGCATCAGGCGCTGGAACGCCTTCCCGCCGATGTCGAAGGCCGCCCGAACGCGCTGTGCGTCGCGCCCGAGCCGTACCAGACGGACATGCGTCACTTCGAACAACTGCCGCCTGTTCTGCGCGAAGAACTGCGCGCGCCCGCGCGGCGGCTGGAAGCGCATCTGACGAACTGGCTCGACCATTCGAAGCTGCCGATCGCCACGCATTTCTTCGTGCCGATGGCGAAGCACGCGGGCATCGGATCGGCGGGCGAAAACGCGCGATGGATCGACCGCATCATGGAAAGCGAGGCGTGACGCGCGTCATGCGACGCCACGCGGCGAGCGCAGCCACGACGCGCTCGATCACCTCGTCCCACTGACCGGGCGCGCGCTGCCGGAACAGACGCGCGCCGGGATACCAGGGCGAGTCGTCGGGGGCGTCGGCGGCATCCAGCCAGCGCCAGCAGGCGTTCGCGCACAGCAGTATCCACACGGGCTTGCCGAGCGCGCCCGCCAGATGCGCGACCGCCGTATCCACCGAAATCACGAGGTCCAGCGACGCGATGATCGCCGCCGTATCGGCGAAATCCGCGACATCGTTCATGGGATCGAGCGGGCGCAGCCGCTCGGGCAGCGTGGCGATCTGGGCGCGCGCCATCGGCCCCTTTTGCAGACTGACGAAGGTCACGTTGGGCGTGGCGAGAAGCGGCTCGCACAGGCGCGCATCGAGCCAGCGGCGGCTGAACGCGCCGAACGAATCGGGCATCCACGGGCGCGGCTCGCCCGACCACGCAATGCCGATTTTGAGCGTGCCGGCCAGGCGGCCGCGCCAATAGTCGATGCGCGATGCGCTCGCGTGCAAATAAGGCGCGGCGCGGGGAATGGTGTCGAGCGTCGTGCCGGCGAGCGCGGGCAGGCTCATCAGAAAGCACCAGTAATCCTGCGGCGGCAACGCGGGAAGCGCGTCGGGCGTGATGCATTGCGCGACGCCATCGACCGATTCGAGCAGCGCGACCAGCGCCGGCGGACACACGACCGTCAACTTTGACGCGCCTTGGGCCTTGAGCATCGGCAGATAGCGAATGAACTGGATGCTGTCGCCGAAGCCCTGCTCCGTCACGACGAGCAGCGACTTGCCCGCGAGCGGTTCGCCGCGCCACTGCGGATAGGCCACGTCCGGCGGGAAGACCGAACGCTGCGAGAGGCGCGCGTCGTAGCGGGCTTCGAAACAGGCCCATCCTTGCGCGAAGTCGCCCGCGCGCAGGAGCGCCGTCGCGAGATTGAGCCGCGCATCGGCGGATTCGGGATCGACGCGCAGCGCCTCGCGAAAGACGGCCTGAGCCTCGGCCGAACGCGCGTTGTCCTCTCTGAGCAGATTGCCGAGGTTCATCAACGCAGCGGCAAAGCCCGGCCGAAGCGCGAGCGCGCGGCGATACAACGCTTCCGCTTGCCCAAGCCGCGCGCGGCGTCCGAGCGCGACATCGCGATAAATCACGTTGGCGAGATTGAAGTGCGCGTCCGCCGAATCGGGCTCGATGCCAAGCACGCGCCGATACACCTCTTCCGCGTCCTTCAGGCAGCCGAGCGCGTCCAGCACGCCGCCGAGATTGTTCAGCGCCCCGGCAAAATCCGGACGCAGCGCGACGGCGGTCCGGTACGCGCGCCCGGCATCCCCGAGCGATCCCTGCGCGTGCTGCGCGTTGCCGAGATTGAAATGCGCGTCCGCCCAGTCCGGGCGAGCGGCGACGGCCTGCCGAAGCTGCGCCACGGCTTCATCGAACCGGCCGGCGTCTTTCAGCAGATTGCCGAAATTGTTGTGCGCTTCCGGATAGCCGGGCCGCGCGGCCAGCGCCTGCCGGTACGCCGCTTCGGCTTCGGGCAGGCGGCGCGCGTGCGCGAGCAGCTTCGCGAGGTTCAGGTGCGCTTCCGCGAAGTCCGGTTTCAGGCGCAGCGCCTGCCGCAAGGTTGCTTCCGCTTCCTCGGGATGGCCGAGCTTCTCCAGCACGTTCGCCAGGTTGTAGTGCGCCTCGGCGAAATCCGGCCGCAGTTCGACGGCCCGGCGATACAGGGTCTGCGCTTCGTTCAGGCGCCCACGGGCGGTCAGCGCGCTGGCGAAGTTGCTGTACAGCCCAGCGTCGTCCGGATGCTCGTTCATTGCGCGCCGCCAACAAACATCGGCCAGTTCTTGCCGATCCGCACGGAACGCGCACATCGCCGCGAGGTTCAGCACGTCGCTCGTCGCGGCCCGGCTCGCGAGCAGCGGCGCGAGCACCGCTAGCGCATCGTCGAAGCGGGCGTTCGAGTAGTGGGAAAAGGCGGCGTGGTAGCGATCGGCGTCGGCTGTCATGGACGAAATTCGGAGCGGATTGAATGCGATTGTGCGTCGCGGGCCGCCGCGAGAACGTCACAAAGTGCGGCTTCGTCCCTGACAAATAGCGAAACGATCGCACGCCGGAGAGAACGCGGAATTACCCGCCTATGCAGTATTTACGTGCAACGTTCGGCACGCCCGTGGCCGGACGCCCGCGCCGCGCACCGTGGCACCCGACTTGCTTAGACAGACCGTCGCGAGTTGCCGAACGTTCGGTCGCCTTACAGTTGGCGCTGTTCCGCCTCGCAGACACCTTGCGCCGCGTGGACCCGGACATTGGCGCTCATCGACCGAAAGTCGCGTCGGTCGCGAGCGATAAGCCCACGAAGACCCGAGCCGGACGGCGCCCTTCCGAACGAGCGAGGAGCTTGCTTTCGCCATGTCCCCAGTCAATAAACCGTCATCTCACGTCGACGACGCGGCGCAAAAGCCGTCGCGCAGGCGCTTTCTTCAATCGGCCGCGGCGGCGGCGGCCGTGACCGCGACGCCGCTCGCGCACGCGCAGCAAGCCGGCCCGCAACAAGCGGACGCGCAGGCTTCCACGCCGATGCCGCCCTCCGCCGCGCCGGTCATGCCAGTGAGGCTCACCATCAACGGCCATCCGTACGAATTGCAGGTCGAAGCGCGCACCACGCTCCTCGATGCCTTGCGCGAATACGCCGGTCTCACCGGCACGAAGAAAGGCTGCGACCGCGGCCAGTGCGGCGCGTGCACGGTCATCGTCGCGGGCAGGCGCATCAATTCGTGTCTGACGCTCGCCGTCATGCACGAGGGCGAAAGCGTGACGACCGTCGAGGGCCTCGCGCCCGCCGCCAATGCGCTCAGCCCGCTGCAACAGGCGTTCATCGAGAAGGACGCGTTTCAGTGCGGCTACTGCACGCCGGGCCAGTTGTGCTCGGCGACGGCGCTCATCGACGAATACCGCAATGGCGACGCGAGCGCCGCGACCGCCGACGTCCGCTTTCGCCCGCCGCAGCTTTCCGACGACGAAATCCGCGAGCGCATGAGCGGCAACATCTGCCGCTGCGGCGCGTATCCGAATATCGTCGCGGCGGTGAAAACCGTCGCTTCGACGCGCGGCTGAGGGAGACGACATGGACGCGATCTCCTATCAGCGCGCCGCCGACATCGGCTCGGCGGTGCAGGCGGGCGGGCAGCCGGGCACGGTGTTCATCGGCGGCGGCACCAACCTGCTCGATCTGATGAAAAACGGCGTGGCGCGCCCGGCGCGGCTCGTCGACATCACGCATATCGACGGTCTCAACGGCGTCACGCCGTTGGCCGATGGCGGCTTGCGCATCGGCGCGCTCGTGCGTAACAGCGACGCCGCCAATCACACCTGGGTCCGCGAGCGTTATCCGCTGCTGTCGCAGGCGCTGCTGGCGGGCGCATCGGCGCAACTGCGCAACATGGCGACCGTCGGCGGCAATCTGATGCAGCGCACGCGCTGCTACTACTTCTACGACACCGGCTTTCCCCAGTGCAACAAGCGCGCGCCCGGCAGCGGGTGCGCGGCGCTCGACGGCAACACGCGCATCCACGCGATTCTCGGCGCGAGCAGCCAGTGCATCGCGACGAATCCGTCGGACATGAGCGTGGCGCTCGCCGCGCTCGATGCCGTCGTGCGCGTGACCGGTCCGAACGGCGAGCGGGCGATTCCGTTCGCGGAGTTTCATCGGCTGCCGGGCGACCGGCCCGATCTCGATACGACGCTGAAACCGGGCGAACTGATCACCGCCGTCGATCTGCCGCCGCCGCTTTTCGCCGAGCATTCGAAGTATCTGAAAATCCGCGACCGGGCGAGCTACGCGTTCGCGCTCGTCTCCGTCGCAGCGGCGTTGCAGATGGACGGCAACACGGTCAGAACCGCGCGCATCGCGCTTGGCGGCGTCGCGCATAAGCCGTGGCGCGCGAGTGCGACGGAAGCGGCGCTCGTCGGCAAGACGCTCGATCGGGCCACGCTGCAAAGCGCCGCCGCGCTCGCGGTGCAGGGCGCCGCGCCGCGCCGCGACAACGCGTTCAAGGTGATGCTCGCAGAGCGGGCGATCGTACGGGCCGTTCAACAAGCCGGAACCGTGTCAGGAGGTGTCGCATGAGTGTCATCGGTCAACCGATGGATCGCACCGACGGCGTGCTGAAGGTCACGGGCCAGGCGCGTTATAGCGGCGACAACAGCGACGCCAAGCTCGCGCACGCGGTGCTCATCACGAGCACGGTCGCGAAAGGCCGCATCGCGTCGATCGACGCCAGCCGCGCGCAGTCGATGCCCGGCGTGCTTTTCGTGATGACGCACCGGAACGCGATGCGCCTGCCGCGCAGCGGCGTTCCCGACACCGAACCGCCTGCGGTGCGCGGCCTCTCGCTCTTGCAAACCAACGAGGTGCGCTATAGCAACGAGCCGGTGGCGGTCGTCGTCGCGGACACGCTCGAACATGCACAGGGCGCGGCGCGCTTCGTCGATATCCGCTACGACGCCGCGACGCCGAACGCGGATTTCGAGCGCGCGCGGCACACGGCGTATCAGCCGGAGAAGATGATGGGCCGCGCGATCACGACCCGGCGCGGCGACGTCGACGCCGGCCTGCGCCAAGGCCCGACGCGCCTGAACGCGGTCTATACGACGCCCAACGAGCATCACAATCCGATGGAGCCGCACGCGACGCTCGCGCGCTGGGACGGCCCGAAGCTCACGCTCTACGACACGACGCAAGGCGTTTCCGGCGCGCGCAGTTCAGTGGCGAAGTTCTTCGGCATTCCGGAAGACGATGTGCGCGTGATCTGCCCGTTCGTCGGCGGCGGCTTCGGCTGCAAGGGCTCGGTGTGGTCGCATGTCGTGCTCGCGGCGATGGCGTCGAAGCAGACCGGCCGGCCCGTCAAGCTCGTGCTGGACCGGACGCAGATGTTCGGCATGGTCGGCAATCGGCCGTTCACCGAGCAGCGCATCGCGGTCAGCGCGCGCGAGGACGGCACGCTGACCGGCATGCGGCACGATGTCGTGTCGACCACGTCGACGTTCGAGGACTGGAGCGAAAGCGCCGCGATCGTCACGCGCATGGCGTACGCGGTGCCGAATCTGTCGACGTCGCACAAGCTCGTGAAGCTGGATGTCGGCACGCCGACCTTCATGCGCGCGCCCGGCGAAATGAGCGGCTCGTTCGCGCTCGAAACGGCGATGGACGAAATGGCGTATCAACTCGCCATGGACCCGCTCGCGTTCCGCATCAAGAATTACGCGAACATGGAGCCGCAGGAAAAGAAGCCGTGGTCGAGCAAGGCGCTGATGGACTGCTACCAGGAAGGCGCGCGCACATTCGGCTGGTCGAGGCGCAGCGCCGCGCCGCGCTCGATGCGTGACGGCAATACGCTCGTCGGCTGGGGCGTGGCGACCGCGACGTATCCCGCCAATCGCAGCGAGTCGTCCGCGATCGCGCGCATTCTCCCCGACGGCACCGCGATGGTCGCTGCCGGCACGCAAGATCTCGGCACGGGCACGTACACGGTCATGACGCAGGTCGCGGCGGACGCGCTCGGCTTTCCGCCCGGCTACGTCAATTTCGCGCTCGGCGATTCGTCGCTGCCGAAGGCGCCCGGCTCGGGCGGCTCGCGATCGGTCGCGAGCGTGTCCCCGGCGGTGCAGGCGGCGTCGAGACAGGCGCGCGATCAGCTCATCGCGATGGCGATCGCCGATCGCGGCTCGCCCGTCGCGGGATTGCCGCGCGACGACGTGACCGTCGCGAACGGCTGGGTCGTGAGCCGCTCGAACCCGGACAAGCGCGATCCGGCGGCGGCCGTCATCGCGCGCAACGGCGGCAAGCCGATCGAAGCGGCCGCGACGACCAAACCCGGCGACGAGAAGAAGGAATACGCGTTCCATTCGTTCGGCGCGGTATTCGCGGAAGTGCATGTCGATGCGGACCTCGGCACGATCCGCGTGCCGCGCATCGTCGGCGTGTACGACGTCGGCAACCTGCTCAACGAAAAGACCGCGCATAGCCAGTTGATGGGCGGAATCGTGTGGGGCGTCGGCTCCGCGCTCATGGAAAAGAGCGATCTCGACCCGCGCTACGGCCGCTACACGAACGCCAATCTGGCGGAGTATCACGTGCCGGTGAACGCGGACATCGGGCAGCTCGACATCGCGTTCGTCGGCAGGCCGGATCCGTTCATCAATCCGCTGGGCGTGCGGGGAATCGGCGAGATCGGCAACACGGGCGTGGCCGGGGCGCTCGGCAATGCGGTGTATCACGCGACGGGCGTGCGCGTGCGGGATTTGCCGATCACGCTCGACAAGGTGATGCCGCGCACCGTCTAAAGCTGCGATGCAAGGGGCCAAGCGCGGCATTCTTCGCGCTTGCCCCGCTTCTCGACGCACTGCACAATCGATGTCTCTTTCTCCCACGAGCCGCGCGATGACCTATTCGTCCACTGCGACCGGCATCCTGCTGGCGGCGGGCCTCGGCACCCGCTTCGATCCTTCCGGCCTGCACAACAAGCTGCTCGCGACGCTGCCGGGCGGCACGCCGGTCGTGTTCCAGTCCGCGCGGCGGCTGCTTTCGGTCGTATCCGACGTGATCGCGGTCGTGCGGCCGGGCGCGGACAAGCTCGCGGACGTGCTCAACGAAGCCGGCTGCGACGTGATTTTCAGCGCGGACGCCGCGCGCGGCATGGGCGCGACGCTCGCCGCGGCCGTGCGCGCGACTGCCGAGGCGGATGGATGGATCGTCGCGCTCGGCGACATGCCGTGGATCGAGCCGGCGACCATCGAAGCCGTCGCGCGGCCGCTGGATGCCGGCGCGGCGCTCGTCGCGCCGTCGTATCGCGGACAGCGCGGGCATCCGGTGGGATTCGGCATGGCGCATCGGGCGACGCTCGCCGCGCTCGACGGCGACGCCGGGGCGCGCGCCATTTTCGCGACAGCCGCGCCGCTCCTCATCGAAGTCGATGACCCGAACGTGCTGCGCGACGTCGATCAGCCGGGCGATTTGCAGCAAGGCTGATTGCACGCGGGCCGCAGCGTCAAAAGGGCGCGATCATCTTAAAAAGATTGCCTAGAAGCCGGAGCCATCGCTAGAATCACTGTATGGATATACAGTACTTTTCGGCATTTTCTGGTTCCGGTTTCCGATGAAAAGCGTCACTCTTGATCCGTCGTTCGCTGCATGGCGCACCGTCGCGCGCTCGCTCGTCATGGAGGGCGTGCCGCCGGAAGACGTGCTGTGGCGGGAGTCGAGCGCATCGGCCACCGTGTTCGGCACGGTTGGTTCGCCGTGCGGCCCGGCGAACCCGAATGCGCCCAAGCCCGTGAAAATCGCCCGCGAATTTCTCGCCATGCTGGGAACGGCGGCGTGTTACCGCGCGCCGGACCGCTGGCCGTTTCTCTACAAGGTGCTGTGGCGCTGGACGCAGGGGGACCGCGCAGTGGCCTCGCCGGAAGACGAAGACGGGCAGCGCCTGTGTCGAATGATCGAAATCGTGGAGGCCGAGGAAACCCGAATGCGCAAGACGTTGCGCTTCAGGCATCGGGATTCGTCGCTCGGGCCGCCGGAGTTCATCAGTTGGTGCGAGCCGGTGCACGACCTGCTGGAGCACGCCGCCATGTATTTCGCCACGCGCATGGGCAGCGCCACGTGGATGATCGCCACGCCGCACGGCGCGGCTTTCTGGGACGGCGCGCTGTTGCGCGTGGACCGCACGAGCGAGCCGGAGGAAAAGCCGATGGACTTCGGCGTGGGTCCGGACGCCATGAGCGGCGAGGCCGTGAGCGGCGACGCCATCGAGGCGTTGTGGCTCGCGTATTACGAGAGCACGTTCACGCCGGCGCAGGAAAATGCCGCCGAAATGGCGTCGCACATGCCGGTGCGCTACTGGAAAAGCCCGGAAAACGAGCGCGCCGATCCCGCGCTGATCGCCCGCGCCGATCCCTACACGCGGCGCGACCGCCATCCGCGCAACGTGCCGGCGGACATGGAAGTCGCGCTCAATACGGACCTGGAGCCGCTCAACGGCACGTCGCTGAAGGAGCCGCCTTCGCTCGACGCGTGCAAACGCTGCTCGCTCTGGCGCAACGCGACGCAGGCCGTGCCGGGCGCGGGCCCGGCGGGCGCGCGCGTGATGCTGGTCGGCGAGCAGCCGGGCGATCACGAAGACCGCGAGGGCAAGCCGTTCGTCGGTCCGGCGGGGAAACTGCTCGACGACGCCATCCGCGAGGCGCAGCTCGAACGCGAGTCGCTGTATCTGACCAACGCGGTGAAGCATTTCAAGTGGGACGCGCACGGACAGGACAGCGAGCGGCTGCACGTCACGCCGTCGCAGCGCGAGCGCGAAGCTTGCCGCCACTGGCTCGAAGAAGAACTGACGCGCATCGGGCCGAAAGTGGTCGTCGCGCTCGGGGCCACGGCGCTGAAGGCGCTCACCGGGCATCGCACGGCGCTTTCCGAGTATCTCGGCAAGACGATCGAGCACAAGGGGCGCATCGTCGTGCCGACCTATCATCCGTCGTATCTGCTGCGCCTGACGGACGACAAAATCCGCGAGGAAGTGTTCGGAACGATCGTCGAGGCGCTCGTGTTCGCGCAGCAGATCGCCGACGGCACCGCCACGGTACGCACGCCGGTAAAGGATCCGACGCGCTGAACGCGGCCGTTTCGCCGGCGAAAATGCAACAACAGGAAACAGAGCGCAACAAGACGAAAGCATCGTCAACGGTCTTGTAAGCAGGGCGTTATACCGGTGTCGCGCCGCTTTGGCGCTTTTCCAGACACGTTCATGGCCGCTCTCCCGCTCGACGCTCTTCAGCAGCAACTCTCCGTGACCGCGCTCGTGCCGAAGTCGGCGCGCCAGTTGCGGACCGAACGCGAGCGCATCGTCGCCCGCGCCGGCTGGCTGCTGCATGCGACCATCGCGCTGGCGCTCGTCGGCGCGGCCCTCGTCGCGTGGCTGCCGTTTTCGCCGCTGCCGCGCGAAATCCGCTTCGGCGCGCAGGAAGTGCTGGCTGTCGCGGCGTTCGCGTCGTGCCTGTTCCTGCTGCACGAGCGCGCCGAACTCATGCTCGGTCTCTACGACTACGAACCGGTCGAGCAGACGACGCAGGGCGAATTGCGGGCGCTGCTGCATCGCGTGCCGGAAGGCGCGTCGTATCAGCAGGCGCTCGCCGCCGACAACCGCACTTTCGTGACCGGCGAAATCGACGGCATCCGGCGGCGCGCCGACGCCTTCACGCCGCAGACTTTGCCCGCCGAGGACGGCCATACCGAAACCTGAGCGGCTTTCTGCATCGGGCGCGCATCGAAAACCGCCGCTCTCGCTCCCGCGAGGCGGCGGTTTTGCTTTGGCGCCTCGTTGCACGACGAAAGCATCGAGAACCGCACTTTCGTGACCGGCGAAATCGATGGCATCCGGCGCCGCGCCGACGCCTTCACGCCGCAGACTTTGCCCGCCGACGACGGCAACACCGAGACCTGAGCGGCTTTCGGCATCGGGCGCGCATCACGAAACCGCCGCTATCGCTCGCGCCCCCGCGAGGCGGCGGTTTTGCTTTCGCGCCTCGTCGCACGACGAACGCATCGAAAGCCGCCGCTCTCGCTTCCTGCTAGGCGGCCGCTTCGTTCTTTTTCGCTTTCGCGCCTAGTTGAACGACGAAAGCATCATGAAACCGTCGCTCTCCCTTCACGCAGGGCGGCGGTTTTGCTTTGCTCTCGCGCCTCGTCGCACGACGAAAGCATCGAGGACCGCCGCCTTCGCTTCCCGCAAAGCGGCGGTTTTGCTTTGCTCTCGCACCTCGTCGCACGACGAAAGCATCGAGAACCGCCGCTCCCGCTTCCCGCAAAGCGGCGGTTTCATTTCGCTTTCGCGCCTCCTCGCACGACAAACTGGGCATGGGACATGCTGCATCCACTCCCGTCACTCGCCGCCGTCCGCGTCCATCGCGGCAATCCGCTCACGCGGCCACGCCATTTGCAGGAGCCAGAATGCGAGCCCATCCCTTTTCACAGCTGACTGACGTGCTCTCCCCGGATCTCGCGCTCGTCCCCGATGCGCCGACCGCCGCGCCCCGGAGCTCGTCCGGCGACATGTCGGACGCGCAATACGACGAACTCGTCGCGTTTCATGGCATCGAGCGCGAGCGGCTCGTGCTGATTCATCCGGGCAGCCACAAGTCCACGCCCGCGTGGGGCGCCGAGCAATACGCCGATGTCGCCGACCAGCTCGCCGCCGATGGCTGGCAGATCGCGATCGTCGGCGACGCGCCCGACCCCGAGCGCACCGCCGGCGTGCTCGGCGCGATGCAGACGGCGGCGCTCTTTCTGGCCGGCGCGGTCGGGCCGCGCACGCTGCCGCGCCTCATCGCCGATGCGCAGCTTCTCGTTTCCGACGACGCCGCCGCGCCCTCGCCCGTCGCCGTCGCCCGCGCGCTCGGCACGCCGCATATCGTGCTGGCAGAGCAGCCGCGCGGCGTCGGCAGCGACGCGATCACGCGCCGCGCCCGCGCCGAGTTGTCCCATGTCGAAGACGCGCATCCGGGCCGTCCGTTCACGCTGCATATGCCGGCCGTGCACGACGCCCTGTGACTTTCCTTCGGAGACCGCGATGAAATTCGACATGCAGACCAGTCCCGTTCCGGACCCGATCGCGGACCCGAACCGCGATCCGGAAGCCGACCCGCTCACGCCGCCGTCGCCCGGACATCGTCCGGACGAGCCGCAGCATCCGGACGCGCCGCCCGACAAGGACCCGATCCGGCGCCTCTGAGCCGCCGCGCGGACCTCGCTTTACGGGTATCCCCGCCCTACAACCGCCGCAGCGCCTGCCGTAAAGCAGGCAAGCGGCGGCGCGCGCCGTCGCTTCGTGGAGACACGTGAATCCAACGAAGACATTGCGGGCGCACCTATGAACAGAATGACATTGAACAAGAAGCTCGGCTCGCTGATCGCCGTGCTGTGGATCGGGCTGATCGCCATCGGCGTGATCGGCGCGTGGCAAAACCGCGCGTCGATGGTCGACGACCGCAAGGAGCAGCTGAAGTCGCTCGTCGGCGAAGCGCATGCGCTGGTTTCGCACTACGCCGCGCTCGCCGCCAACAAGACGCTGACGGACGAAGAAGCGAAAAAACAGGCGCTCGACGCCGTCGGCGCGATCCGCTACGGCACGGACGGTTATCTGTCGATCAACGATTCGCACCCGACCATGGTCATGCACCCGATCAAGCCAGCGATGGTCGGCAAAGACCTGTCGACCTATGCCGATCCGGCGGGCACGCGGCTTTTCGTCGATATCGTCAAGGCGGGCGACCAGCCGGGCGGCGGTTTCGTCAGCTATCTGTGGTCGAAGCCGGGCAGCGACAAGCCGGTGGCGAAGCTCTCGTATTCGCAACGGTTTGCGCCGTGGGACTGGTACATAGTGACCGGCATGTACATGGACGACGTGCAGAGCGCGTTCTATGCGAGCGCGCTGCGCTGGCTTCTGGTCACGGCGCTTCTGGGCGCGGCGGCGACCGTGGCCATGCTCGTGGTCTTGCGCAGCATCAAGCGCAATCTCGGCGGCGAGCTGGAGTGGGCGGTGGGCGCGGCGCACCGCATCGCGCAGGGCGATCTGACGACCGCCGTGAAAGTGCATCCGGACGACAAGACAAGCCTCCTGCACGCGCTTTCCACGATGCAGCGCGGGCTCGTCGAGACCGTTTCGCGCGTGCGCAACGGCACTGAAAACATCAACGTGGGCGCGTCGGAAATCGCGGCGGGCAACACCGACCTCTCGCAGCGCACCGAGGAACAGGCGGCGGCGCTGGTGCAGACCGCGTCGAGCATGGACGAAATGACCGCCAACGTGAAGAACAACGCGCAAAGCGCCGCGCAGGCCGCGCGGCTCGCGGAACAGGCGGCGGACGTGGCGACGCGCGGCAGCGGCGTGGTGAACGAAGTGATCGACACGATGACGCGCATCACGGCGAGTTCGCAGCAGATCGGCGACATCATCGGCGTGATCGACGGCATCGCGTTCCAGACGAACATTCTCGCCCTGAACGCGGCGGTCGAAGCGGCGCGCGCCGGCGAACAGGGCCGCGGCTTCGCGGTGGTCGCGGCGGAAGTGCGCAGCCTTGCGCAACGTTCGGCGACGGCGGCGAAGGAAATCAAGGCGCTGATCGAGACGTCGACGCAGACGGTGAGCCAAGGCGCGTCGCTGGTGTCGAACGCGGGCGCGACGATGGGCGAGATCGTGCAGTCGGTGCGGCGCGTGAACGAGATTCTCGACGAAATCAGCGATGCCTCACGCGAGCAGAGCGCGGGCATCGAGCAGGTGAATCGCGCGGTCGTCGAGATGGATCAGGTGACGCAGCAGAACGCGGCGCTCGTCGAGCAGGCCGCCGCCGCCGCGCATTCGCTGAAGGATCAGGTCGACGTGCTGCGCGAGGCGATCGGCAGTTTCAAGCTGCCGGCGTAGCTCTTTTCAACCAGCCGGGCGGCGAGCGCCGCGCGGTGACGGCGCCAGCTACCGCTTTGCGAGGCGCCGCGCCGACCGGCAGGTTCTTGCCGTTGAAGTCGTAAGCAGCGATCGTCGAGCAAGCCGCCGCCGCGCATTCGCTGATGGATAAGGTGGACGTGCTGCGCGAGGCGATCGGCAGTTTCAAGTTGCCGGCGTAGCTTTTTTCGAGCAGCCTGGCGGCGAGCGCCGCGCGCTGACTGCGCCAGCTACCGCTTTGCGAGGCGCGGCGCCGACCAGCAGGTTCTTGTCGTCGGAGTCGTAATGCGGCATTGGTCGAGCAAGCCGCCGTCGCGCATTCGCTGAAACATCAGGTGGACGTGCTGTGCGAGGCGATCGACAGAGTTTCAAGCTGCCCGCGCAGCTTTCAACACGCCGGGCTGCTCACGCTTCCAGAAAACGCTCCACGAGGCGCGCCCAGTACGCCGCGCCGACCGGCAGGTTCTTGTCGTTGAAGTCGTAATGCGGGTTGTGGACCATGCAGCCGTCCTCGCCCGCACCGTTGCCGATGCGCAGGAACGTGCCCGGCCGCTCCTGAAGCATGAACGCGAAATCCTCGCTGCCCATCAGCAGATCCGCGTGCGCCACGACGTTCTCCTCGCCGACCAGTTCGCGCGCCACCTGCGTCGCGAACTCGGTCTGAGCGTCCGAATTGACGACGACCGGATAGCCTTCGAGATACTTCACCGTCGCCTTCGCGCCGTAGCTCGCCGCCTGCGATTCCACCAGTTCCTGAATGCGGCGCTTGAGCAGCTCGCGCACTTGCGGGCTGAACGAGCGCACCGACAGTTCGAGCGTCGCGCGGTTCGGAATGACGTTGTTGACCGTTCCCGCGTGCATCGAGCCGACCGTCACGACGGCGGGCTGCGCCGGATCGACGTTGCGCGCGACGATCGTCTGCAGCGCCATCACGATGCTCGCCGCGACGACCACCGGATCGACCGACAGATGCGGCCGCGCCGCGTGACCGCCGACTCCTTCGATGGCGATCGACACCTGATCGCCCGCCGCCATGAACGGCCCCTTGCGGAACAGGAACGTGCCCGGCTGCGCGCCCGGATGGTTGTGCACGCCGAACACCGCGTCGCAATGAAAACGGTCGAAAAGGCCCTCTCCGATCATCTTCTGCGCGCCGCTCGGCACGCCGTGCTCCTCCGCCGGCTGAAAGTACAGATGCACCGTGCCGTTGAAGCGCCGCGTGCGCGCGAGATGGCGGGCCGCGCCGAGCAGCATGGTCGTGTGGCCGTCGTGACCGCACGCGTGCATCTTGCCGGGCGTTTCGCTCGCATAGGGCTTGCCGGACTGCTCGAGGATCGGCAGCGCGTCCATGTCCGCGCGCAGGCCGATGCTCTTCGTTCCGTCGCCTGCCTTCAGCGTGCCGACGACGCCCGTGCCGCCGACACCGCGCGTCACCTGCCAGCCCCACGCTTCCAGCTTCCCGGCGACGAGCGCGGCGGTGCGCGTTTCTTCGTAGGACAGCTCCGGATGACGGTGGATGTCGTGGCGAATCTCGCGCAGCGAGCGCGCGTCGTCGGCGAGATCGGCGATTTCGGTATAGCGGTGGTCGGACGAAACGGTCGTCATGGAAGAAAGCCCTTGCTGAGATGAGTCTGGCCGCGCGCCGGCATGATCGCGCGCTGCAAAGCTGAAAGGCGCACATCTTCCTCCAGTCGCGCGCCGCTTGCCAGTTCCGCGTGACGCGCTGTGCGTTTTTTTCACGGCGGCTCGGCGCGTGCCGCGCGAATGGCTCCTCGGGACTTAATGAAATGGCTCTGAACCGAAGGGCCAAATCTCACTATAGTCGGCTCTGTCCTCGCGGCGCCGCCCGCGACCGACTTCCCGACAGAATCGCCGCGCCGACGCGGACATAAGGAGATCTCGCTGTGAACGCCTCTCTCAACAACGCCGACCTGCAAGCCCGCAAGAATGCCGCGACGCCGCGCGGCGTCGGGGTGATGTGCGATTTCTACGCGGCGCGCGCGAAGAACGCCGAGTTGTGGGACGTGGAAGGCCGGCGCTTCATCGACTTCGCGGCGGGCATCGCGGTGTGCAACACGGGGCATCGGCATCCGAAGATCGTCGCCGCCATTCGCGCGCAGCTCGACTGCTTCACGCACACCGCATATCAGGTCGTGCCGTACGAATCTTATGTGTCGCTCGCCGAGAAGATCAGCGCGCGCGCGCCGGGCCAGCACGCGAAGAAGACCGCGTTTTTCACGACCGGCGCGGAAGCGGTCGAGAACGCCGTGAAGATCGCGCGCGCGGCGACCGGCCGGCCGGGCGTGATCGCGTTCACGGGCGGCTTTCATGGCCGCACGATGATGGGCATGGCGCTGACCGGCAAGGTCGCGCCGTACAAGATCGGCTTCGGGCCGTTTCCGTCGGATGTCTATCACGCGCCGTTTCCGAACCCGCTGCACGGCGTATCGGTCGATGACTCGCTCTCCGCCATCGGGCATCTGTTCAAGGCGGATATCGAAGCGAGCCGCGTCGCGGCCATCATTTTCGAGCCGGTGCAAGGCGAAGGCGGCTTCAATCCCGCGCCAGTGGAATTCGTGCGCGGGCTGCGCGCGATCTGCGACGAGCACGGCGTCCTGCTGATCGCCGACGAAGTGCAGACCGGCTTCGCGCGCACCGGCAAGCTGTTCGCGATGGAACACTACGGCGTCGTGCCGGACCTCATGACCATCGCGAAGTCTCTCGCGGGCGGCATGCCGCTGTCGGGCGTCGTGGGCCGCGCCGACGTGATGGACGCCGCCGCGCCCGGCGGGCTCGGCGGCACGTACGCGGGCAATCCGCTGGCGGTGGCGGCGGCGCACGCGGTGCTCGACGTCATCGACGAGGAGCGGCTCTGCGAGCGCGCCGTCACGCTCGGCGACGCGCTGAAGGCCAAGCTGGATGCGTTGAAGCGCGACGTGCCGCAGATCGCGGACGTGCGCGGTCCCGGCGGCATGGTGGCGGTCGAGTTCTGCAAGCCCGGCACGCGCGAAGCGGACGCCGACTACGCCAAGCGCGTGCAGGCGCGCGCCCTCGAACGCGGCCTGTTGCTGCTCGTGTGCGGCGTGTACGGCAACGTCGTGCGATTCCTCTTTCCGCTCACCATCCAGCAAGACGTTTTCGACGAAGCCCTGAGCATTCTCGAAGACGTGCTCACGGAAACCGTCGTCGCGACCGCCTGAGGACGCACCATGACCCTGCGCGATCAACTGAAAGACCCGACGCTTTTGCGTCACGACGCCTATATCGACGGCGAATGGCAATCTGCCGATGACCGCGCGACGTTCGACGTGCGCGATCCGTCCAATGGCGAGCTTCTCGGGCGCGTCCCGCACATGGGCGCGGGCGAAACGCGCCGCGCAATCGAGGCCGCGAACGCCGCGTGGCCTGCGTGGCGCGCGAAGACCGCGAAGGAACGCGCGGCCATCATGCGGCGCTGGTTCGATCTGATGACGGCCCACGCCGACGACCTCGCGCTCATTCTCACGACCGAGCAAGGCAAGCCGCTCGCCGAAGCGCGCGGCGAGATCGCGTATGCGGCGTCGTTCATCGAATGGTTCGCCGAGGAAGGCAAGCGCGTGGCCGGCGATACGCTCGCCACGCCCGCCGCCGACAAACGCATCGTCGTGACGAAGGAGCCGATCGGCGTGTGCGCCGCCATCACGCCGTGGAATTTTCCGGCCGCGATGATCACGCGCAAAGTCGGACCGGCGCTCGCGGCGGGCTGTCCGATCGTCGTGAAGCCGGCGGAAGCGACGCCCTGCTCGGCGCTCGCGCTCGCGGTGCTGGCCGAGCGCGCGGGCGTGCCGAAGGGCGTGCTGAGCGTCGTCACCGGCGACCCGAAGGCGATCGGCGGCGAAATGACAGGCAATCCGATCGTGCGCAAGCTGTCCTTTACCGGATCGACGGCGGTTGGCCGTCTCTTGATGGCGCAGAGCGCGCCCACCATCAAGAAAGTGACGCTCGAACTGGGCGGCAACGCGCCGTTCATCGTGTTCGACGACGCCGATCTGGACGCAGCCGTAGAAGGCGCGATTGCGTCGAAGTATCGGAATAGCGGCCAGACGTGCGTGTGCACGAACCGCTTCTATGTGCACGAACGCGTCTACGACGCCTTTGCCCGCAAGATGGCCGATGCGGTCGGCGCGCTCAAAGTCGGGCGCGGCACCGAAAACGGCGTGGCGTTGGGGCCGCTCATCAACGAAGCGGCGGTGCGAAAGGTGGAATCGCATATCGACGACGCGCTCGCCAAGGGCGCGAGCGTCGCCACGGGCGGCAAACGCCACGCGCTCGGTCACGGCTTCTTCGAACCGACGGTGCTCACCGGCGTGACGCCGGACATGCGAATCGCGAATGAAGAAACCTTTGGGCCGCTGGCGCCGCTATTCCGCTTTTCGTCCGACGAAGAAGTCATTCGCCTCGCGAACGACACCGAGTTCGGGCTCGCGGCGTATTTCTACAGCCGCGACATTGGCCGCGTGTGGCGCGTGGCGGAGGCGCTGGAATACGGCATGGTCGGCATCAACACCGGACTCATCTCGAACGAAGTCGCGCCCTTCGGCGGCGTCAAGCAGTCGGGGCTCGGCCGCGAAGGGTCGCATTACGGCATTGACGATTACCTCGTCATCAAATATCTGTGCATGGCCGTGTGAGCGCGGTTACGGCTATTGTGTGGCCTTCGCTTCGCTGGCAGGCGTCACCTTGACGGCCGCAGCCGATACGAACACGGCCTGAACCGTATCGCCCTTTTTCAACTTCTGCGCTTCCAGCGCCGGCCCGATGTCCAGCGTCTCGGTGCGCCACGGGCCGCGCAGCGTGATGGTGTGGCGCTTGTTGTCGATCTTTTCGACCGTCGCGAGGATTTCCACCCGGCGCGACGATTCGAATCCACTCGTCCCGCCCGGCCCGGACGCGGGTGTGAGCGACTGCGTATCGATGCGCGTACGCACGCCCTTGCCCTTCCCGTTCACTTTTTCGGCGGTCACGAGCAGCGCATTTTTGTAGAGCACGTCCACCTTGTCGCCGACGTGGAGCTGATCGAAATTCGTCACGTCCTTGCTCACGATCAGCGACGCGTCGCCGCGCGGTCCGTGAACCGTCACCATGCGGCTCGCGGGATCGATGCCGGTGATCGTCGCCTGTATGTGGATCGGCTGCGTCGAGGCAATGACTTCCTGCGCTTGCTTGTTCAACTCGTCGTTCCCTTGCGCCGATACCGCGCCTGGCGTTGCAACGATGATCGCGACCGCGGCTGTCGCCGTCGCCGTGAGAAATGAAATCGCGCGCCGTTTCGATGTCATGTTCGTGGCTCCTTGCCGATGTGTGCAGTGCCTGGCATTCAATATCATGTTGCCACGGCGCTGAAAATCGAATCGCCCTATGCGTTCCCGAGGCTCGAAAGAATCGTCTAATCGACTGTGAAAGATCGTGGATTCTGGCGTCATCTGCGCGGAGGAGCGCCGCTCAAGGCGCGATTTTCGTCGAACCGGTAGAATCGGCTGCCTGACGCCGACTGTCTGCGTCGCGTCTTGTCGATTCCACAGCAACCATCTTCCATGGGCGGAGCGCAGCGCAAAAAGCGCCGACCCGGCCCGACAGGGGCGCTATGCGACGGTCCGCATTCTTCATCCGGTTCATCGGTATCGGTGTGCTGTTCCATGTCTACGTCGGCTTGCGGCTCATTCCCGCCGCGCCCGTCGGCATGCCGCTCAAGGTGCTCGGCGCGGCGTGGCTGGTCGCATCGCTCATCCTGATTCCGCTGGGGATGATGGCGCGCAATATCGAGGCGCAGCCGCTTTCCGACCGGCTCGCGTGGTTCGGCCTCACCGCGCTCGGCTTCTTCTCATCGCTGCTTTTGCTGACGTTTGCCCGCGATGTCTTGCTTCTCTGCGTGCATCTCGCCGACTGGTTGCGCGCCGCGCCGGTCGGTTCACCGGCACTCGTCGCGGATAGCGCGCTCGCCGTGCCGGTTCTCGCTGTGCTGCTGTCGGCCATCGGCTTCTACAACGCGCGCAAACGCGCGCCGGTCGTGACCGTCGACGTGCCGATTCCGAACCTGCCGGTCGCGCTCGACGGCTTCACCATCGTCCAGATCAGCGACATTCACGTCGGCCCGACGATCAAGCGGCCCTACGTGGAGCGCATCGTCGCGGCGGTCAACGGCCTCGCGCCGGACGTGATCGCGGTCACGGGCGACGTCGTGGACGGCGCGGTGCCGCACCTCGCGGACCACACGCGCCCGCTCGCCGGCTTGAGCGCGCGGCACGGCGCATTCCTCGTGACAGGCAATCACGAGTACTACTCGGGCGCGGAAAAGTGGATCGCGGAGTTTCGGCGATTGGGGCTGACCGTGCTGCTGAATCAGCACGTGGTCGTGAATCACGACGGCGCGCAGGCCGTAATTGCCGGCGTCACCGATTACGGCGCAGGCAGCTTCGATCCGGCGCACCGCAGTGATCCGGCGAAAGCGATCGACGGCGCGCCCGCCGATGCGATCGTGCGCGTGCTGCTCGCGCATCAGCCGCGCAGCGCCACGGCGGCGGCAGAAGCGGGCTTCACGTTGCAGCTCTCCGGACACACGCACGGCGGGCAGTTCCTGCCGTGGAATTTCTTCGTGCGTCTACAGCAGCCGTTCGTCGCGGGGCTGGTGAAGTTCAACGGCCTCTGGGTCTATACGAGTCGCGGCACGGGATATTGGGGGCCGCCGAAACGCCTCGGCGCGCCGTCCGAGATCACGCGCGTGCGGTTGGTTGCCGGGGGCGCGTGAAATAGCAAAGGAAGTGGACGCGCGTCGATGACGCGCGTCCTGCGCTCAGGGCAAAGCGCGACGTCCGGACACGGGAATGAACGGACGCCCTTCGCTGGCGAGCGGGATCTCTGCCAACGAAGCATCGACAAATTAAAGAAGTGCCGGATCATCGGCCACCAGATATTTCCGAATATCCCGGGCGGCGCGCAGCGGCTTTTGTCGATTGTCAGGGAGTACGAACTTTTTTAGCCTGGCGCTACGTCAGCGCCGCCAAAACCTGCTCGGTCGACCGGATCCTTCCAATGCGCGGAAAGATGGTGCGGCACGTGATTGCATGCGTTTCCGCGTGCAAGTCGCTCATCGCGTCTTCGACGAAGATTTGCTGGTAGCCGCGCTCGAACGCGTCGCGCGCGGTCGACTCGACGCCGATGTGCGTCGCGATGCCGCCGAGCACGATGGTCTCGATGCCCCGCCGCCGCAATTGCAGATCGAGCTCCGTGCCGTAGAACGCGCCCCACTGCCGCTTGACGATGACGAGATCGGATGCCTGCGCGCCGAGTTCCGGGCAAAGCTCGCTCCAGCCCGCCGGCTCGGTTGATGGTTGAGCGCGGCCCGCATCCGTCACCGGCCGCAGCGCGCCCGGACCGCCGGGAAACGCCACTTTGACCAGCACGACGAGCGCATCCATCGCGCGAAACCGGTCCGCGAGCAAGCGCGCGTTCGCCAGCACGCTCGCCGCGCTACGCGGCTGCACGGGCATGGCTGCAATACCGCTTTGAAGGTCGATCAGCACGAGCGCGGTGTGGCGCGCATCGAGCCGCAGTTCCGATGCGTTCATGGCCGCTTGCGTCTCACGTCTGTCTGAACACGAGCGCCGCGCCGTTTATGCAGTATCGCAGGCCCGTCGGATGGGGCCCATCGTCGAATACATGGCCCAGATGACCGCCGCAGCGCCTGCAATGCACTTCGTTCGGCAACGGCACCGACGCTTCGTTCACATGTGTCGCGACTGCGCCGTCCATCGGCACCCAGAAGCTCGGCCAGCCGGTGCCGCTGTCGAACTTCGTGTCCGACGAAAACAGCGGCAGTCCGCAACCGGCGCAGGCAAAGTGCCCTTGGCGGCGCTCGTCGAGGAGCGGACTCGTGAACGGCGGCTCCGTCGCGCCACGACGCAGCACGCGATACTGCTGCGCCGACAACCGCCGGCGCCAGTGCGTGCGGCCGTGCTCGACTTCGAATTCAGAAAGCGCGGCGGGCCGTGTTCCGGCCATTGCTTGACGCCACGGCGCCATGCCGCCCGCTAGCGTCGCCGCCATCGCGCCGAGAAAATTTCGTTTCGTGCGTCTGATGATTTTCATCCGATGAACGCCCTCTTGTTTCCCGTCGCGCGATGCAGCTCTGTGCTATGCCTTCAGCCGATACCCGGTCTTGAAAATCCACGCGACGATAGCGACAAAGATCGCAAGGAACACGAGCGTCATCGCAAGGCTTGTGCCGACTTGCACGTCCGCCAAACCGTAGAAGCTCCAGCGGAATCCGCTGATGAGATAGACGACCGGATTGAACAGCGCGACCGTCTTCCAGAACGGCGGCAGGATGTTGATCGAATAGAAGCTGCCGCCGAGAAACGTCAGCGGCGTCACGATCAGGAGCGGAATGATCTGAAGCTTCTCAAAACCGTCCGCCCATATTCCGATGATGAAACCGAGCAAGCTGAACGTGACCGATGTCAGCAGCAAGAACAGAATCATCCACACCGGATGATCGATGCGCAGCGGCACGAACAGCCGCGCCGTCGCGAGGATGATGAGGCCGAGGAGAATCGACTTCGTGGCCGCCGCGCCGACGTAGCTGATGACGAGTTCCAGATACGACACCGGCGCGGACAGCAACTCGTAGATAGTGCCGGTGAAGCGCGGAAAGTAGATGCCGAAAGACGCATTCGCGATGCTTTGTGTGAGCAAAGACAACATCACGAGCCCCGGCACGATGAACGCGCCGTAGCTGATGCCGTCGACCTGCGGAATGCGCGTGCCGATGGCCGCCCCGAACACGACGAAGTAGAGCGATGTGGAGATGACCGGCGAGACGATGCTTTGCATCAGCGTGCGGCCGGCGCGCGCCATCTCGAAGCGGTAGATTGCACGAACGGCGTGTAGATTCATTTGGTTTCCCTGACGAGGCTCACGAAGATGTCTTCCAGCGAGCTTTGCGTCGTTTGCAGATCCTTGAAGCGCACGCCGGCTTCGTCGACATGGCGCAAGAGCGCGATGATGCGGCCCGGCTCGTCGTGCGCGTCATACGTATAGGTGAGTTCCGTGCCGCTCGCCGACAGCGCAAGACCGTACGGCACGAGCGGCGCGGGAATCGCGGCGAGCGGTTGCTCCAGTTGCAGCGTGAGATTCTTCTGCCCGAGCTTGCGCATGAGTTCGGCTTTCTCTTCGACGAGCACGATCTCCCCGCGATTGATGACGCCGATGCGATCGGCCATCTCCTCGGCTTCCTCGATGTAATGCGTCGTCAGGATGATCGTGACGCCCTTCTCCTTCAGCGCGCGCACGAGGTTCCACATATCGCGGCGCAATTCGACATCGACGCCGGCTGTCGGCTCGTCGAGAAAGAGAATGTCGGGCTCGTGGGCAAGCGCCTTTGCAATCAGCACACGCCGCTTCATGCCGCCCGAAAGCGTCATGATCTTGTTGTCCTTCTTGCTCCACAGCGACAGCGAC
Source organism: Burkholderia sp. 8Y (assembly GCF_902506145.1). Lineage (GTDB taxonomy): Bacteria > Pseudomonadota > Gammaproteobacteria > Burkholderiales > Burkholderiaceae > Caballeronia. The sequence continues at coordinate 1,409,383 of NZ_LR733520.1, forward strand.
TTCAGCACGTTCTCGATGTGCGCGGGATTCGGCGCGCGCCCGAACAAACCACGGCTGAACGACACGGTGGCCCAGACGGTTTCGAAGGCGTCGGTCGTGAGTTCCTGCGGCACGAGTCCGATCATCGCGCGGGCGGCGCGATAGTCGGTGACGATATCGTAACCTGCGACGGTGATGCGCCCCTCGCTCGCCCGCACGATGCCGCAGACGGTGGAGATGAGCGTCGTCTTGCCCGCTCCGTTCGGCCCGAGCAGCGCGAAAATCTCGCCGCGCCGGATCTCCAGGTTCACGTCCTTGAGCGCGGAAAACCCCGACGCATACGTCTTGGAGAGATTGGAAATAGTGATGATATTCGGCATGGCGTGGACGATAGCAGATACCGCGCGATTCGGCATGGACGAAGGGGGTAGTCCGAATGGCCGATGTTCGGCGCGCGATGCGGTGCCTACAATGTGTCGGCCAGAGTCAAGGAGCCGACATGCTTTTCGAACAGATTCAGACCGCGTGCCTCAACGACGCGGACTTGCCGTGGGTGCCCTTCACGCCCTACAGCGAACAGGTGATGGTGAAGTACTTCAAGCTCGATCCGATCCGCGGCGAGACCATCGCGCTATTGAAAGCGCCCGCCAAAGGCGAGATGCCGCGGCACCGGCATACGGGCACGGTCATCGTCTATACGGTGCAAGGACGCTGGAAGTATCGCGAGCACGACTGGATCGCCGAGACGGGCAGTATCGTGTATGAAACCGCCGGGTCGAGTCACACGCCCGAGGCAGTCGCGCCGCAGCCGGGCGCGCCGGACATCGTCACGCTGAACATCATTCACGGCGAACTCGTGTTCGTCGACGACCATGGCCGCACGCTCGCCACGGAAAACTGGCGCAGCGGCTGGGACCGATACGCGGGCTACTGCCGCGCGCACGGCCTTACGCCAAAAGACCTGACGGCGTTCGGCTAGCGCGCGGGCGCTTGCATCAAGCCTTGATGAAAAGCGCGTCGAGCGCGTCTGTATAAGCGCGTACGTTGGACTCGTGCAGCGGATCGAGCGTGCGCAGAAACGCCTGCGCGGTCGCACGGTAGGCGTCGAGATTCGCGTCGTGCTCCTTGAACGCCGTGCGCAGCGCGCGGCCGCCGTCTTCGCAGTCGAAACCGTGATAGCGGTAGCCGCACGCCCCGATCAGATGCGAGTTGTGGACGAGCGGGTAGCCGCCGTGAAGCGCCTCGTAATACAGATAGTTTTGCGCATTTTCCCAGTGATGACTGACGACTGCATCGACCTCGCGCGGCACGATCTGCGCAAATGGAAAGCGCGCTTCGAAAGACGCGAGGCTATGTCTGACTACATCCAGACTGCGCGCGAATTCGACGAACGTCGGCTGCTCTTTCAGCTTGGCGGTGCCGTAGACGCGCACCGCGTCGATCACGTTCGGGTCCGCGCGATGCGCGCATTCGCAACTGAGCAGCGGCACGTAGCTCGTCTTCACCATCGAGACGTTCGGTTCGAAAATGCCGACACGCCAGCGCAGCTTGCCCGGCTGATAGCCGAACGTGAGGCCGTCGGGCAGATTGCGCGCGTCCTGTTCGAGGAGCATGGGGCTCCAGATGTGCGGCACGATGGTGACGGGCGCGCGGCCGAGCGCCTGAAAGTACGGTTTGCACGACCGCTCGTACTCGGGCAGCGTCCACACGGCATCGTAAGGCACTTGCGGCACGAGTCCCGCCGGCGGCAGCGAAAAAATCATGCGCTCGATATCGAGCACGTAGTCATTGCCGACGCGCATCGAGACGATCTTCCCGCCGCGTTCGCGGAACTTGAGCACCCACTCGCGCTGAAGCTGCGCGTGCAGTTCGATCATCACGTCGAGACGGCCGAGCGCGGATTCCGGCTCGATGATCGGCGCGGGCGCATCGGCCATGAAGCGTTTCGCGTCCTCGCGCGTGCCGTCGCCGCTCGCGACGATATAGACCGCGTCCACGCGCGGCGAGCGTGCCAGCAGTTGAATAAGGAACAAGGCATTCTGCGCAATGCCGCTTTCGAACATCGACTGTCCGCCCGCGCGGACATACACGGACACGCCCACGCGCAGGCGGCGCGGGGCTTTCTTGCTGGCAGTGTGGAGGGAGCTCATCGTGCGGCGCTCCGGTTGGGTCGGTTCCATAGATGCATCAGGCGATGCGCGTAAGCGTCCAGATTGGCCGGATTGAACGGATCGACGGCTTCGATCACGCGCGCCGCGCGTGCGCGGTAGTCGTCGAGCGCGGCGTCGTGCTCACGCAGCGCGCGCAGCAGTTGGCGCGCGCCCTCCTGCACGTCGAAGTCCGGATAGTAGTAGCCGGCGTCTGCAAGCCACGGCGAGTTGTGGACCAGCGGATAGCCGCCGTAGAGCGCGTCCAGGTAGAGATAATTTTGATCGTTGGCCCATTGATGCGACACGATCGCGTCGCCGTGCATCGCCATGAAGCTCACCACGTCATGCCGCCCTTCGAACAGCGCGCGGTGGTCGCGCACGAGGTCGAGCGCGTTCGCCATATGCAGGAGCGTCGGATGCTCCTTCATGTGGAGCGTGTTCAGCGCGACCATGGACGCGACGCTGCCGCTATCGGCGCGATACGCTTCTTCGCAGATGAGCATCGGAATGGCCGAGGTTTCCTGCACCGAAATGTTCGGCTCCAGCAATCCGACGCGCAGTCCCTGCGCGCCCGCCTCCGCTCGCGTCCGATAGCCGTAGTGGTAGCCGTGTTGCGCGACATGCGCAATGCGCGCCTGCAGGAATTGCGGGTGCCAGATATACGGCACTTCGAACACGTCGCAGCGATGCAGCGTGCGCATGATCGGCGTCGATGGCGCGTCCTTGGAAAGCAGCCAGACTTCGTCGCAGCGGTCCGGGCGCGACATGTGGCTCGGCTTCCCGAACACCGCAGGCTCCACGAGTCCGAGATACGGCTGGCCCACCACATAGAACACCACCTTTCGCCCGCGTGCGCGCATCAGGTCGAGCCAGCCGACGTCGAGCGCGCCGCCCAGTTCGATCACCACGTCCACGGCATCGGTCGCCTCGCGCATGTCGATCACGCGCAGCTTCTTTCCGGCGACGTCGACATCCTGCGGCATGGCAGCGAGCGCGCCGACATCGATCAAGACGACCGACGAAACGAACGGCAGCCGCTGAAACAGTTCCGCAAGAAAGACGATGTTCTGACCCATTCCGTTGGACCAGATGCTATGTCCTTCGTAGCTCGCCATCGAAATGCCGATTCTCATTGACACCACTTTCAATACTCCGAAAAGACGCTGCCGGACACGCGGCGTGGGCACGGCGCAGCGCCGTTCAAGAGCGGCGCGCCTCCGAAAGTTGATCCAGGACAATGACCGAAGCGCGAAACGAACGGAATCGAAGCGACGCTCGAAACAATCATGCTGCGGTGGTTCGAACGCGAAGCGGCGTTTGCGTCGAAACGGGAACCGCGTGATGTCCACGCGGCATCGGATGCAATGACGGGCGAATCAAGGGCCGCGCATTCTATCAACTGCTCGCCGGCCGTCGTTCGATGAACTGAGTGTAGGTCAAAGATTAGGAAATATCGCATCGCCAAGGCGCGGCACGGCGCTGCTGTTTAGAATCAGCGTGGGCACGCGCCACGAAATCTCAACGCATCACAAAACAGGAGGAACGGAGCATGAACATTCAGACCGTCGGTATCGTTGGGGCGGGAACGATGGGCAACGGCATCGCGCAGGTCGCGGCGGTCGCGGGCTTCAAGGTCGTGCTGATCGACGTCACGGACGCCGCGCTCGCCAAGGGCGTCGCCACGCTGACGGCGAGCCTCGAGCGGCTCGTGGCGAAGGACAAGCTCGACGCCGCCACGCGCGACGCGGCCATCGCGCGCATCGGGACGTCCACTGACTACGCGCGGCTATCGGCGGCGGACATCGTCATCGAGGCAGCGACCGAGAACGTCGAACTCAAGCATCGCATTCTCGGGCAGATGGAGGCGGCGGCGCGAGCGGACGCGATCCTCGCGTCGAATACGTCGTCCATTTCGATTACCGCGCTCGCCGCGACGCTCGCCCACCCCGAGCGGTTCATCGGCATGCACTTCTTCAATCCGGTGCCGCTTTTGCAACTGGTGGAAGTCATTCGCGGGGTGCAGACGAGCGACGAAACAGTGACCGCCGTGCGCGAGCTCACCGGGAAGCTCGACAAGTCGCCAATCGGCGTGCGCAATTCGCCGGGCTTCGTCGTCAACCGCGTGCTCGTGCCGATGATCAACGAGGCGTTTTTCGTGCTGTACGAAGGCGTCGCGACGGCCGAGGAAATCGACACGGGCATGAAGCTCGGCGCGAATCACCCGATCGGGCCGCTCGCGCTCGCGGATCTGATTGGCCTCGACGTGTGTCTTTCCGTCATGGATGTGTTCCTGAAGGACTTCGGCGATTCGAAGTACCGCGCGTGCCCGCTGCTGCGCGAACTCGTCGCGGCCGGGCATCTCGGACGCAAGACCAAACGCGGGGTGTACCGGTACGATTAAACGGTCGGGCAGCGCAGTATCATGCATCGGATACCGTATGATCGCGGTCATTTTCTGCAAGACGCTTCCTTGCGCGCCTGCCTTGGTTTATCGCTTGGCGGGCGCGCCCGCGCGCCGCGACCACCGACCTCTTCCGAGACCACGCATCATGCCAATCTCCTCCAACGGGCAGCCGAACCTGAATCCGCGTCAGCCGGTCGACATTGCCCGCATTTTGCTCGTCATCGCCATTCTGTCGGCGCTGGCGGCGGGCAGCCTTTTCATCCTGCGCCCGTTTATTCCGGGTCTCATCTGGGCGACGACCATCGTCGTCGCGACGTGGCCGCTCATGCTCGCCGTGCAGCGCCGCTGCGGCAATCGCCGCTGGATGGCGACCACCGTCATGCTGCTCGGACTGCTCATCGTGATCGTGCTGCCGCTCTATCAGGCGATCAGCACGCTCGCGCTGCACGGCGGCGAGATCATGTCCGCGATCAAGAGCCTGCCGACGTATGCGCTGCCGCCGCCACCGAGCTGGGTCCACGACGTTCCGGTGGTCGGTCAGCGCGCGTCGGCCGAATGGCAATCGCTTTCCGACGCCGGCCCCGGCGGCATGCTCGCGAAGCTCGAACCGTACGTGACCATCGCGGCGCGCTGGATGCTCTCGCACGCGGCAGTCGTCGGCGTTTTCGTGATGCACATGGTCATCACCATCATCATCGCGGGCATTCTGTACACGCGCGGCGAAGCGGCGGGCAGCTTCGTCGTCCGCTTCGCGACGCGCGTCGCGGCGCAGCGCGGCGCCGAAGCCGTCAAGCTCGCCGGGCTGGCCGTGCGCGCGGTGGCGCTCGGCATCGTCGTGACGGCGGTCACGCAGTCGGCGCTCGGCGGAATCGGTCTGTGGATCGCGGGCGTGCCGGCCGCGGGCGTCATCACGGCGGTCATGCTCATGCTGTGCCTCGCGCAGATCGGCCCGCTTCTGCCGCTGCTCGGCGGCGTGGCATGGCTCTTCTGGCACGGTTCGCACGTCGCGGCGGCTTTGCTGCTGGTGTGGTCGCTGATGATTGCGATGCTCGACAATTTTCTGCGCCCGCTGCTGATTCAGCGGGGCGTCAATCTGTCGATGCTGTTGATCTTGTCGGGCGTACTCGGCGGCATGTTCGCATTCGGAATAGTCGGATTATTCATCGGGCCCGTTATTCTCGCCGTCACTTCCACCATTCTGAATGCGTGGATTAACGAGCAGCCGTCCATGCCCCAAGTCGACGCAATCGCCAACGAAGATATTGCTCGCGCCGCGCCGGAAAAGGGTTTGGCGGATGCGTCGCGACCGCGTCCGTGATTTATCTCGAAATGAGTTTTTACAGAATCGAGCAGATCTGTCGGATTAATTCCAAATGTGTACTAGGAGTGTGACTAAAATCGCTGTTGCGCCTTACAGCACACGGCGTTTCGCGCGAATTCGACGGCACACATCCGTTACAATGCGGGTCTTTGATACTTGCCCGCTGAAGGGCGTAGGGGAATGACCATGTCTCTGCGCGACGTGGACGCCATCGATTACATCGGAATCAATATTCTGTTCAAGCAAGTGTATGTCGGGCTTTTCGATGACTTCGACTGGCAAGACGAACAATTGCATCAAGAATTACTGACGAAGAAAATCGACCGCTACACCCGATATATCCGCTCGGGTAAATTGCTGCTGAATTATCCGAAAGTGCGAGGTTATGAAATCGTGATCGAATACGTTTCGATGCACGCCATGCCTCCGTCCGCCGCCGCGTTCTGGAGAACGCGCGAAAGCCTTATCCGCAACGCCGGTTTCACCGTGCGCACGCGCGGCGTCGACGTGCGCCGTTCGCTGGGAATCAAAGCGGAAGAACCGGCGCAAGCCGTGGTCGTGAAAGAAGTCGAGGAACTGGTCGAACCGCCCGCGCTCGAAGTGCTGGACCCCGAGCCGCGCATGCATCTGGCGGAAAGCGCCGACATTTCTTTTTTGCCGCCGCTGATTTCGCAGCAGCGTCGCGCGCATACGCTGCCCATCCTCACGCGGCTGTCGCTGCGGCGCTCCGCTTCGATGTAAGCGTCGACCTGAGCGGGTCCATGTGACAAAAAAGGCGAGGCCCGGTGCCTCGCCTTTTTCACGCCCGCGATACCCGCCGCTTACTTGCCCATGCGCAGCGCGGACGTCGCAATGGACGGCACCGAAATGCCGTTCGTCTTGGCGTACTGCACGGCTTGCGTCAACGTCTGCACGAGCGATTGCAATTGTCCCGGCGCCGATTGCGCGATGTAAGTCGCCGCCTGGGCAGTTGCCGGATTCGATCCCGCCTGCAACAGCGACGACACATTCATCGTGTTCTTCACCGCGCCCAGGTCCGACTGAAGACCCGCGTACTGCTTGACGCCCTGCCCGAGCGACGCAAGTCCGTCCGTGAACGTCTGCTTGCTCGCGGCAGTGGGCGGCGTCGCGGACTTATTGGCGAACGCCTGCATCAGCGATTGCGACACGCTCTGCTGCGTGCCGCCGAGCTGCGACAACATGCTCGTGCTCGGCGCGCCGCCGCTCGTCGCGCTCGACAACATACCCGCCGCCGACTGCGCCTGGCTCGCGACGCTCGACATGCCCATCGCCGATGCGAGACTGGACTGTCCGCTCAATACCTGCTGATTCGCACCGAGGTAGTTCTGCACGAGCGAGCCGAGCGCGGACGGCTGCGCCGCGCTATCGCCGCTCTGGCCCGACGACTCCGACTTGTTGCCGAAGCCGAACTGCTGGAGATTGATTTGTGCGTAAGACGCGGCCGGCGTCGCGAGCGCGCCTGCGAGGGTTGCCGTGACAAGCGCGATCCGTAGCGACCGATTCGACATGATCGGGTTCCTCCTTCAAATGTTCCGACGTGAATGAGCCGTTTCGACCAACGGCCATCCAGACGGTTCGCGGCGCACGGCCCCGCGTTACATTTGCTTGCCAATTCCTCCGACGATGCAACGCTCCGCCGGATCATTTCGCGGCATCGGCCGCGCCTGACTGACGCAGATCGGGGAAATCGTCCTCCCAGAACTCGAATTCACCGCGCGCGCCGTTCTGCGCGCGCGCCGCTTCCTGTCGGCGCAGATCGACGCGGCGGATCTTTCCTGAAATCGTCTTCGGCAATTCGGCGAATTCGATACGGCGGATGCGCTTGTACGGCGCAAGCCGCTCGCGCGAGAACGCGAACACGCTGCGCGCGAGGTCCGGACCGATCGTGAAGCCGTGCCGCAGCGTGACGAACGCCTTGGGCACCGAAAGCCGCAACGGATCGGGACTCGGGACGACGGCGGCCTCGGCAATCGCTTCGTGTTCGATCAGCACGCTCTCCAGTTCGAACGGGCTCAGACGGTAATCGGAAGACTTAAAGACATCGTCGGCGCGGCCGACGTACGTGAAATAGCCGTCCGCGCCGCACGCCGCTACGTCCGACGTGCGATAGAAGCCGCCGCGCATCGCATTTTCCGTGGCGGCGGGGTTGTCGGCGTAACCGGTCATCAGGCCGAGCGGCGGCGGATCGAGCGCGAGCGCAATCTCGCCTTCCTCGGCGCGATTGCCCTCCGGATCGAGCAGCACCACGCGATAACCCGGCAGCGGGCGGCCCATCGAGCCGGGCACGAGCCGCTGGCCCGGCGAATTGGCGATCTGCGCGGTGGTCTCGGTCTGCCCGTAGCCGTCGCGAATGGGCACGCTCCACGCCGCCTGCACGCGCTCGACGACCTCCCGATTCAACGGCTCGCCCGCCCCGACGACCTCGCGCAGCTTCACCTCGTACGACGCCAGCGGTTCCTGCACGAGCATGCGCCACACGGTCGGCGGCGCGCAGAGCGTCGTGACGTCGTGCGTCACCAGCACGTTCAGCGTGCGCGCGGCGTCGAATCTGCTGAAGTTGTAAATGAACACGCACGCCTGCGCATTCCACGGCGCGAAGAAGCAGCTCCACGCGTGCTTCGCCCAGCCCGGCGAGCTGATGTTCCAATGAACGTCGCCGGGTTGCAGGCCGATCCAGTACATCGTCGACAGATGCCCGACCGGATAACTCTCGTGCGTGTGCGCGACGAGCTTCGGCTTCGACGTGGTGCCCGATGTGAAGTACAAAAGATACGGATCGCTGGCTTTTGTTTCGCCGTCCGCATCGAATTCGGGCGAGGCATCGTACGCCGCGTCGTAACCGAGCCAGCCGTCGCACGCACCGCCGACCGACAGCCGCAATCCGGCGAAGCCGATGCCATCGAACTTGTGCGTCTCGTTCGCGTCCACGATGACGTGATGCACGCGCCCGAGCGCGATGCGCTCGCACAGGTCGCCGCTTGCCAGCTGCGTCGTCGCGGGCAGCACGATTGCGCCGAGCTTCATCGCGGCGAGCATCGTTTCCCACAGTTCGACGCGGTTCGGCAGCATCAGCAAAATGCGTTCGCCGCGCTTCACGCCGAGCGCGCGCAGGTGGTTCGCCACGCGCGCCGACCGCTCGCTCATCTCGGCGAACGTGAGGCGCGTTTCGTCGCCGCTTTCATCGACGATGAACAGCGCGGGCGCGTCGTTGCCGCGCGCCATCGGATCGAAATAATCGAGCGCCCAGTTGAAGCGGTCGAGCACGGGCCACGCGAACTCGCGATACGCGGTCTCGTAGTCCGTGCGATGACGCAGCAGAAAATCTCTCGCTTCGATGAAAGGCCCGGCTCGATTCATGGCGTCTCCTCTCTGTATGCCGCTAGACGTTGCGCGCAATCACCATGCGCTGGACTTCGCTCGTGCCTTCGTAGATCTGCGTGATGCGCGCATCGCGATAATGCCGCTCCACCGGGTAGTCCTGAAGATAGCCGTAGCCGCCGTGAATCTGAATCGCGTCCGAACACACGCGCTCGGCCATTTCGGATGCGAAAAGCTTCGCCTGCGACGCCTCGGACAGACACGGCACGCCTTCCGTTCGCATGCGCGCCGCGTGCAGCACCAGAAGCCGCGCGGCGTTGATCTGCGTCTGCATGTCGGCGAGCATGTTCGCGACCGACTGATGCTCGCGGATCGGCTTGCCGAACTGCACGCGATCGCGTGCGTAGGCGCGCGCCGCATCGAAGGCCGCGCGGGCGATGCCGAGCGCCTGCGCCGCAATGCCGATGCGCCCGCCCTCCAGATTCGAGAGCGCGATCTTGAGCCCTTCGCCGCGCGCGCCGAGCAGATTCGCGGCGGGAATCGCGCAGTCGTCGAAGGTGATCGGACACGTATCCGACGCGCGAATGCCGAGCTTGTGCTCCTGCGGCCCGACGTTGAAACCCGGCGTGTTGGTCGGCACGATGAACGCCGAAATCCCGCGCTTGCCCCCTTCGGGGTCCGTTACGGCGAACACAACCGCGACGCCCGCACGCCGCCCGTTCGTCACGAACTGCTTGCTGCCCGAGATGATCCACTGGCCGTCGCGCTCGACGGCGCGCACGCGCAGGTTGTTCGCCTCGGAGCCCGCTTGCGGCTCCGTCAGACAGAACGCGCCGATCACTTCGCCGCTCGCGAGCTTCGGCAGCCATTCGGCCTTTTGTGCGTCGGTGCCGTACGCGAGAATCGGCCCGCAGCCGACGGAATTGTGCACGCTCATCATCGTCGCGCACGACGCGCAGCCGGCGGCGATTTCTTCCATCGCGAGCGCGTAGGCGGAGTAGTCGCTGTAGGTGCCGCCCAGTTCCGCCGGCACGATCATGCCGAGCAGGCCGAGTTCACCCAACTGGCGCACGACGGCGTCGGGAATCGCGCCGTCGCGGTCCCACTGGCCCGCGTTCGGCGCGAGTACCTCGGCGGAAAACTGGCGCGCCGCGTCGCGGATCATGCGCTGCTCTTCGGTGAGAAAACTGTCGATCATGTCTGAACCCGCGGTGGCCTCGAAAGTCGTTCGGATACACTTGCTCGCCGATGCGCGGCTGGGCAGCGGCGGGCGCTTCGCCAGTCTAGGCAATCGTCCGCGCCCGGCCGATGACCAGAACGATCACGCTAACTGAACGCTTTCGCCACCTAGTGACAACCCCAATCCGCAGAAGACAGTTCGAGCGCGATTCGATCGCCGTCAGTCTCGTCGACGCGGCGCTGCGGTGCGCAGAAGTGCGCGGCGTTGCGCGCACCGCGCTGCTGGACGCCGCGGGCATCGCGCGGGCGACGCTGGACTCGCCGCGCGCCCGCGTCTCGCCCGCGCAGTACGGCCGGCTGTGGCACGCGATAGCCGACGCGCTCGACGACGAATTCTTCGGTCAGGACACGCACCCGATGCGGCGCGGCAGCTTCGTGCTGATGTCGCAGGCGGCGCTCGGCGCACGCGACGGCGCGCAGGCGCTGGGACGGATCGCGGCTTTCATGCGGCTCGTGCTGGACGAGTTGGCCTTCGAGCCGCACATCGATGAGACGCGCGTGCGGATCATGCTGCGCGACGCGCACGCGCCGAAGACCATGTTCGCCTACGCGACGGGCTTCATTCTCGTGTACGGGCTGCTGTGCTGGCTGGTCGGGCGGCGCATTCCGGTGCTCGCCGCGAACCTGCGCTGCGCAGAGCCGCACGACAGCGACGAATACCGCGCGATGTTCTGCGACTCGATCCGCTTCGATCAGCCGCACACGTACGTCGATCTGGCGCCCGAGTGCGCGGCGCTTCCCGTGGTGCAGACGGCATCGACGCTCAAGACCTTTTTGCGCGACGCGCCCGCGAATTTCATCGTGAAATATCGCAATCCCGAATCGCTCGCGGCGCGCATCCGCAAGCGGCTGCGAGAGACCGCGCCCGCCGACTGGCCCGACGCGGACCGCGTGGCGGTATCGCTCAACATGGCTGAAGCGACGCTGCGGCGGCGTCTGAAACAGGAAGGGCTGACGCTTCAGGCAATCAAGGACGCGCTGCGGCGCGACCTCGCGATCTCGCGTCTCGCGGACACGAACGAGACCATCCCCGAGATCGCCGCTGCGCTCGGCTTTTCGGAACCGAGCGCGTTTCGGCGCGCGTTTCGCAAATGGACGGGCGTGCGCCCGGCGGATTACCGGTGGGCGCGCTGATGGCATGGCTGCTATATTGAGACGTTCGATTCACATCGCGGAGCGCATCATGAACCAGCCACGTCAGACCGAAGTGACGAAGGAGCAGAATCCGGCAAACGAAGAGGACTTGCTCGACGAAGCCCTCGAAGAGACCTTTCCGGCAAGCGACCCGATCGCGGTGCATCCTGAGCCTGAATCGCAAGCCGAAGACAAGCGAGCGAAGAAGTAAATTAGCTGTCGTTCGGGCCCGGCTCGTCCGGCGTCGAAAGGAGCGCGACGAGTTTCTCCACGTGCTGATGCAAGAGCTTCACGTGCTTGTCGATCTGTTCGAGCCGCCCGGACAGGTCGGCCTTCGCCGCTTCGCTCATGCGGTCGGAGGCGATCAGCTCGTCGGCTCGCGGCAGCATCGGTTCCACTTGCAACAGCCCCAGTTGACGCTCCAGCCGGCGCAGATCCTGTGACAACAGTTCCCGATTCTTTCTGAAAAGCAGATCGCGCCGGTTGACCTCGGCCTGCTGCTGCGCGAGATCGGCGACGCGCCGCGTGGCTTCCGTCTGCGAGAGAAGCGGCTCCGGGCCGCGCAGCACCGAACGCTTCGGCGCGGGGTGCGCCGTGCCGCGAAACACGGCGAACGGCCTTTCCTCGTCGAGCGCGCGCTTGACCTCGGCGGGCACGTCGGCGGCGCTGCGGCGCTCGTCCATCCAGTGCGGCGGCAGGCCGGACACCAGTTCGATGCCGCGCACGAACTCCTCGTTGAAATTCCGCTGCCCCGCCACGATGAGCTTCATGAACGACGGGGAAAAATTCATCATGCGCGCGAGACGCGCCGCGCCGCCTGGCGAACCGACCAGAACGTTCAGGTTCGATCGCCAGACGACAAACAACGTTTCGTCGAAATCTTCCATGGACAGGCTCCCTGCAGACCGGGGCGCGGCACGCCGCTCCTCGCTGTAGCGCGCAATCCGGCCGCGCGCATGCTTATCCTGTTTCCGATTGCCACCGCGCGCCGGGCCCGGCGCGTCGTCTACCGATACATACCGCATAAAACACCATACTACCGTCATCGGCAAGCCGGACGGACTTCGCTGTCCGCGCCGGCCACGCCGGATTGAAGTTGCCGCGCCGGGCGGGCGCGGTGGAAAGCTTACGGTTCGTTACGCAGATACCCTTCCTTGCTCGGGTCCATCATTCTCCACGAGACCAGAAGCGAGATCGCGCACATCACCGTGACGTACCAGTAGAAGCCGGATTCCATGCCCTCCGTCTTGAACTTGAGCGCGACGTATTCCGCGGACCCGCCGAACACGGCGTTCGCCACCGCATACGACAGACCCACGCCGAGCGCACGCACTTCCGGCGGAAACATTTCGGCCTTGATGAGACCGCTGATCGACGTATAGAAGCTCACGATGGCCAACGCGGCCACGACGAGCACGAACGCCATCACCGGGCTCGTCACGTCGCGCAGCGCGTGCAGCAGCGGCACGGTGAAGATCGTGGCGAGCGCGCCGAACCAGAGCATCGACTGGCGGCGGCCGATCCGGTCGGACAGCGCGCCGAACACCGGTTGCAACAGCATATAGACGAGCAGCGCGACCGTCATCACGTTGCTCGCGGTCTTCGCGTGCATGCCCGCCGTGTTGACAAGATACTTCTGCATGTAGGTCGTGAACGTGTAGAAGATGAGCGAGCCGCCCGCCGTGAATCCGACCACGGTCATGAACGCGGCCTTGTGCTGCATCAGGCCCGCGAGCGTGCCGGCTTCCTTGCGTTCGCGGGTTTCGGCGGTCGTGGTTTCATTCAGCGAGCGGCGCAGATACAGCGAAACGAGCGCCGCGCATGCGCCGATGAAAAACGGAATGCGCCAGCCCCACGCCTTGAGTTCTTCCGTCGACAGGAAAAGCTGGAGGACGACGAGCACGAGCAGCGCGGCAAGCTGCCCGCCGATCAGCGTGACGTACTGGAACGACGCGAAGAAGCCGCGCCGGCCGCGCAGCGCGACTTCGCTCATATAAGTGGCGCTGGTGCCGTACTCGCCGCCCACCGACAATCCCTGGAACAACCGCGCGACCAGGAGCAGAAACGGCGCCCATGCGCCGATGCTCGCGTAGGTCGGCAGGAACGTGATGACGAGCGAGCCGCCGCACATCATGAGCACGGAGATCATCATCGCGTTGCGGCGGCCGTGCTTGTCGGCGATCCGGCCGAAAAGCCAGCCGCCGATCGGGCGCATCAGGAAGCCTGCCGCGAACACGCCCGCCGTGTTCAGAAGCTGCACCGTCGGATTGCTGCCCGGAAAGAACGCGGCCGAAAAGTACAGCGCGAGGAACGAATAGATGTAGAAGTCGAACCATTCGACGAGGTTGCCCGACGATGCGCCGACAATCGCGAAAACGCGTCGCCGGGTGTCCTCTGCGGTGTATTGGGGAAGATCGGTCATGTGTGATGAACTCTTTTGTCTCTGTCGAAATGGCAAGCCCGGCGCATGGGCCGGGACGGCGCGCTCTGTAGGCGTGCGGGCGCAAGTTTAAACGACGTGCCGGCGCGCGCGGCGTGCAAAGCGCGTGTCGCCGGATCGGCGCGACGCCCTTTCACGCGCCTTGCAACGAGTTTAAGCACCGCGGACGGCGGACGATCGGCCTTCTTTTCAACGACGACTAGGTGATTTCCCGCATGAGAGACTTTATCGATAAAGTCTCGGTTTCGGGTTGCATCGGACAACGGAAACGCGAGGGTTTGCATGGACAAGCAGAAACCGGTCACGCTCGACGCCGCGCTCGCGTCGAAGTTCGCGCAAGTGGCGCTCGGCCATTTGACGCGCGAGTATCCCAACAAGCTCGATCACGTGCTGGCGAGCGACGCCGACGCGCAAAGCCCGCGCGCGCTGCATCCGATCTTCTACGGCAGCTTCGACTGGCATTCGTGCGTGCACGGCTACTGGCTTATCGCGCGTCTCGTCGATCGCTTCCCCGGCCTGGCCGAAGCCGGGCGCATTCGGGCGGTCATCGACGAGCATTTCACGGAGGCGAACGTCGCCGCGGAAGTCGCCTATCTGCAGCGTCCCGCCTCGCGCGGCTTCGAGCGGCCCTACGGCTGGGCGTGGCTGCTCGCGCTGGCGGGCCAGTTGCACGCGATGCAATCGGAAGACGGCGCGCGTTGGGCGCGCACGCTGCAACCGCTCGCGGATGCCTTCGTCGATCGATTCACCGAGTTCCTGCCTAAATCGACGTATCCGCTGCGCGTAGGCACGCATTTCAACATGGCGTTCGCGCTGACGCTCTCGCTCGGCTATGCGCGCACCGTCCGCAATGCGCCGTTCGAACGCCTGCTCGCGGAAACCGCGATGCGCTGGTTCGAAAACGACGCGGCGTGTCAGGCGTGGGAGCCTGCGGGCGACGAATTCCTTTCGCCCTCGTTGATGGAAGCCGTGCTCATGCGCCATGTGCTGCCCGAAGAACGCTTCGCCGGCTGGCTCGATGCCTTCCTGCCGCGTCTCGCCGACCGCAAGCCTGCGACGCTCTTCGTGCCCGCCACCGTCACCGATCGCAGCGACGGCAAGCTCGCGCATCTGGATGGGCTGAACCTGAGCCGCGCGTGGTGCCAGCGCACGATCGCGCGGGCGCTGCCGGCGGGCGATGCGCGCGTCGCCGTGCTGGAGACGAGCGCCGGCGAGCATCTCGCATCGGGCATCGAACACGTCGCGGGCGATTACATGGGCGAACACTGGCTCGCGACCTTCGCGCTGCTCGCGCTGGAGGCGTGATCGTCACCGTGGTGCGTCAACGCGGCTGAAAGGCGATCACGCACATGCCGACGAGCGCGATCGCCGCGCCCGCCACATCCCACGCGCTCGGCCGGATGCGCTCGACGGCCCACAGCCACGCGATCGCCACGCCGATATAGACGCCGCCATACGCCGCATAAACGCGTCCGGCGGCGGTATCGTGCAAGGTCAGGAGCCACGCGAACAGCGCGAGCGACAGCGCGCCCGGCACGACGAGCCACGGCGATCCGCCGCCCTTGAGCCATCGATACGGGAAATAGCAGCCCGCGATTTCAGCGACGGCGGTCACGACATACAGCAGAAAAGTGGTCATGGAGGCGAACGGGCTGACGAGAGCCGCATTATCGGCTGCGCGCGGGACGTTGCGCCGCCGCCGCGCGGTGACGACAATGTCGCGTCTTCCATCGACGCGCCCCGAACCGCACTTGACCGCTCCCGACGATTCCTCCCAACCCGCCGCCCTGCCGACGCACTGGCACCGCCGCGTCCTGACGCTCGCCTTCCCCATCGTCCTCGCGAATCTGACGCAGCCGATTCTCGGCGCCGTCGACACCGCCGTCGCCGGCCATCTCGACGGCCCGCAATACTTGGGCGGCGTCGCGCTCGGCGGGCTCGTCTTCAGCTTCGTCTTCTGGGGCTTCGGCTTTTTGCGGATGGGCACGACCGGGCTGGTGGCGCAGGCGTTCGGCGCCCGCGATGCCGCCGCGCTGCGCGCACACGTGCTGCGTGCGCTGATGCTCGCGCTCGCGATCGGCGTGGCGGTGCTCGTCTTGCAAGTGCCGATCATCCGCTATGCGCTCGGCGCGCTCGGCGGCAGCGCGGCCGTGCAGCAGACAGCCAGCGCGTATTGTCACGCGCGCATCTGGGCCGCGCCGTTCGCGCTCGGCAACTACGCGGTGCTCGGCTATCTACTCGGCTGCCAGCGCGTGCGGCTCGCGCTCGCGACGCAGGTGCTCATCAACGCGGTGAACATCGTCGCGGTGCTGCTTTTCGTGTACCGCTTCGGCTGGGGCATCGCGGGCATGGGCGCGGCGACGGCTTTCGCGGATTTCTGCGGCTTCGCGTTCGGGCTCGCGCTGCTCTGGCGTCTGGGCGAGCGCGGCTTGCCGCCGCTCGCGATCCGCAGCCTGATCGATGCCCGCGCGATCCAACGCCTCATCGCCATCAATCGCGATATTTTCGTGCGGACGCTGTGTCTGCTGGCTTCGTTCGGCTGGTTCGCGCACGTGGGCGCGCGTCAGGGCGACACGATTCTCGCCGCCAATGCGCTTCTTCTGAATTTCCAGACCTTCATGGCGTTCGGGCTCGACGGCTT
Source organism: Burkholderia sp. 8Y (assembly GCF_902506145.1). GTDB lineage: Bacteria > Pseudomonadota > Gammaproteobacteria > Burkholderiales > Burkholderiaceae > Caballeronia. The sequence continues at coordinate 1,426,030 of NZ_LR733520.1, forward strand.
CGCGCACGCCGCCGAAGCGCTGGTCGGCGCGGCCGCCGGTGCGCGCGACCGCCACGCGTTCCGTCAGGCCGTCAAGGTGACGATGCTGTGGTCGGCCATCGGCGCGGCGGGCTTTTCCGTCGTCTACTGGCTGGGCGGCGAATGGATCATCGGGCGGCTGACGGATCAGGCCGCCGTGCGCGCGGCGGCGCTGCGCTATCTGCCGTGGGCGGCGATCCTGCCGCTCGCGTCCGTTGCCGGCTTTCAGTTCGACGGCGTGTTCATCGGCGCGACGCGCACGCGCGAGCTGATGCAGGCGATGGCCGCATCGCTCGCGGTCTTCCTGCTCGCGGCGTGGGCGTTCGCGGGCGCGTTCGGCAACCACGGACTCTGGCTCGCGCTCACCGTTTTCATGATTGCGCGGGGCGTCACGCTGCTGGTTCAGCTGCCTTCGGTCGAGCGGGCGTCGTGCGCGGGCGAATCGAGGTAGAACGTCATTCGGCTTTCGGATGCAACGCCGAAAGCCCTTCGAGCAGCGCCTTGTGGAACACCGCCGGCTCCTGCATCTGCGGCGCGTGGCCCGCGTCCGGAAACTCGACGAGCGTCGAATTCGGAATCCGCTCCTTCGCCAGCCTCGCCAGTTCGGGATAGCGCCCCAGCGTCGGCCGAATCTCCGGCGGCGCAAGATCCTTGCCGATGGCCGTCGTGTCCTTGTCGCCGATCAGAAGCAGCGTCGGCGGCTTGATGCGGTCGAATTCGTAGACGACGGGCTGGGTGTAAATCATGTCGTACAGCAGCGCCGAATTCCACGCGACGACATCCTTCCCCGGCCCGCGATACATGCCCGCCAGCATCTGCACCCACGGTTCGTAGTCGTCGCGCCATTGGCCCGCGTAATAGGTGTTCTTTTCGTAATTGCGGATGCCCTCGGCGCTCGTCTTCAGTTCGCGCGCATACCAGTCGTCGATGGAAATGGACGGCACGCCCTTCGCCTTCCAGTCCTCCAGCCCGATCGGATTGACGAGCACCAGTTGCTCGGTCTCCTGCGGATACATGAGCGCGTAGCGGACCGCGATCATGCCGCCAGTCGAATGCGCGATCAGCGTCGCGCGACTCACGCCCAACGCGCCGAGCAGGGCGTGCGTGTTGCGCGCGAGTTGCTGGAAGCTGTACTGATAACGCTCGGGCTTGGTCGACTTGCAAAAGCCGATCTGATCCGGCGCGATCACGCGATACCCTGCGCTGCTCAACGTGTCGATAGTCTCTTTCCACGTCGCCGCGCAGAAGTTCTTCCCGTGCAGCAGCACCGCCGTGCGCCCGTTCGGATGCGCCGGATAAACGTCCATGTACGCCATGCGCAGCACCTGCCGCTGCGACGTGAACGCGAAGCGCGCCACCGGATACGGATAGTCGAAGCCCTGCAACTCCGGGCCGTAGGCGGGTTCGTCGGCGTGTGCGGGCGCTGCGGTCATCAACGAGACGCAGGAAGTCAGAGCCAGCAGCAAGGATCGCGCGAAGCGAGGCATCGATTTCATGGCTGTTTTTATCGAGATGAATGGCCCGAGCGATTCTAGCGCGCGGCAAGCCCTTATACTGTGCCGCCCTCGCTGGCCGCGTTTCGAATTGCAGCGCGGCTGCGGGCGTTTCGAGGCATCGCATTCAGTCGGGATTCTCAAGCATGCAAGCAAGGTTTAAGGCACTCGTGGCCGCGCTTTTCGGCGCCGTGTGCATCAGCGCGGTCGCCAACGACTGCCCGCAGTTCAGCCCGTCCGGGCGCGAACCCGTCGTGACCAACGCGAAGATGCGCGCGGCCACGCAGGAAATCTGCTATTCGGACTTCGCGCTCCTTCACTCGGGCATCACGCACGGGCCGCTGTGGTCGGCGGAACATCTCACGGCGCAGAGCGTCGATGACGCGAAGGACAACACGCGCACCAACCGCTTTTTCGTCGACAAGCGGCTGCCGCGCGGCGAAAGCGCGCAACTCGACGACTACAAGCGCAGCGGCTACGACCGCGGCCACATGAGCCCGGCGGGCGACCGCGCGAGCAAAAAGGGCATGGCCGAATCGTTCTCGCTCGCGAACATCGTGCCGCAAGATCCGTCGAACAACCGGCGCATCTGGTCGCGCATCGAGCAGGCGGTGCGTCGGCTCACGGAGGAATCGGGCGAGGCGTATGTCGTCACCGGGCCGCTGTTCTCGGGCCGGCAATTGCAGACGATCGGCGAATCGCGCGTGTTCGTGCCGACGCAGTTGTACAAAGTCGTGTATTTGCCGCAGCGGCAGATTGCGTTCGCGGTGGTCGTCGAGAACACGCCGACAGATACCTATACGATGAAAACCGTGCGCGAACTGGAAGCAATGAGCGGTCTCGCGTTCCCCGGCATCCCGGACGCGCTCAAAGACAAACGACTTGGAGGATTGAGAGGTGTTTAAACCCTTTGCCAACGATACCGACGCGATGAACATCGCGGGCGACGCCATCAACATCGTCAACGGCAAGACGCGCGTGACGATCAGCGGCGACCTGACCATCGCGCGGGACCAGACCGGGCTCGCCGCCGCGAAGGCGCTGCACGACGCGCTCGGCGCCATCGTCGAGGCGCTCGCCAAGGACGCGCATCTTCCGGCGAAGCTGCCGGACGAACCCGCCGCGCCCACCGGCACGGCCGAGAATCCGTTTATCTGACGGCATCGGCCCGAAGCGCGGAGAACGCAGCGTGATCGAATGCCACGTGCGCCCGAGTCCGCTCGGCCCGATCCTGTATCGCGCCGAGGACGCGTGTCTGACCGGCCTCTTCTTCGTCGGGCAGAAGCACTTCCCGCCCGGCCTGCCGCCGCACGCGGTTTGCCAGGACAACCGAGCCGCGCCGCGCGTGATCGAAGCCGCATGCGATGAAATCGCCGAATACTTCGCCGGCGCGCGGCCGACTTTCTCGGTGCCGGTCAAGCTGCGCGGCACGCCGTTTCAGCAGCAGGTCTGGGATCTTCTGCGCCAGATTCCTTTCGGCGATGCCTGGACGTATGGCGACCTCGCGCGGCGGCTCGGCTTGCCGCCGGGGGCATCGCGGGCGGTGGGCGGCGCGAACGGGCGCAATCCTGTGGCGATCATCGTGCCGTGTCATCGCGTGATCGGCGGCGACGGCGAGTTGACGGGCTATGCGGGCGGCGTCGATCGCAAACGCTGGCTGCTGACGCTCGAAGGCGGCCGGGGACGCGAGCAACTGGCGCTCTTTTGAGCGGCGCGGCGTCGAAAAAAAAAGCTCGCGGACTGTGCGGTCCGCGAGCTTTTTCATGGCGACTACTGAACGCGTTATTGCGTGAGCACGACTTCCACGCGACGGTTCTCGGCGCGGCCGACGCGCGTCGCATTGGATGCGACCGGATGCGATTCGCCGTAGGCCTTCGTCGCGTAGTCCTGCGCTTGCAGGCCGTGGCTCTTCAGATACTCGAGGACGGCGCGCGCGCGACGCTCGGACAACGCCACGTTATATGACGCGGAACCGATCGAATCGGTAAAGCCCTGCACGACCACGGACGAGAACGTCACGCCACGGCCGTCGGCGATGAGCTTATCGAGAATGGCTCGGGCTTTCGGCGTCAGTTGCGCGCTATCGAACGCGAAGTTCGTTTTCTCGTCGAGCGTGACCTTGCGCACCGGCGCAATAGCGGGCGCAATCACGGGCGCGGCAGAAATGACGGGCTGCGGCTCGGCTTGCGGCACGGGCGTCTGCACGGCCACGGCTTGCTGCGGCATGCCGCACGTGAAGACAACTTCGCCCGCGTTGCCCGGCGTGTTCGTGCCTTCGACGTTTTGCAGCACGTTGACCGGCTGATTTCCGCACATTTTCTGCGCGGCTTCCATGCATGAACTGCCGTTCTGGAATACGCCGTGGCATTCGGAACGGAACGCCTTTTGCCCGCTCGAGGTTTGAATTTCGTTGATATTGAACGTGGGTCCGGTAGTACTGGAGCAACCGGCGAGCACAGCGGCGGCAGCGAGAACGATGGCAACGGTTTTTTTAAGCATCTTTGATTCGACTGGAGAACGCGAGACCGGAAACAGCCGCGCTTTGTAATACGGCATGGCGCCTGAATTTCACCCGGTTTGAACGGAGCGGGCGTTTTGAAGCGTTGCGATTCTAGCAACGCGTATGGAATCTCCCGCAGGGATAAATCCCAATTTCCGAACTTTTCCGAGGTCGCGAATGAGGCGCTTATTTCCCCGCTGCGGGAAGATCGCCATCGGCCTGCTTTTGCAATTGCTGCACGCGCAGTTGCAGCGCGCGAAGCTGCGCCTGTGCCGCCGCCTGTTCCGTGCGCAATTGCCGGATGGCGTCCTGCTCTGCTTGCTGATGACTCGCCACTTCGCTTTGCTGCGCGTGAGCGACATCCAGATCTGCCTGCAGGCGATTCGCGCGCTCCTGCTGCGCCGCGATTTGCCGCTCAGCGTAGGCCGTTTCCGCTTCGAGCTTGATGCGGCGAATCTCCGCATCGGCCAGCGTTACCGACGACTTCGCGAAATCCGAATATACCGATTCGGCGCGCGCCTCATTCTGCGTTTTCAATACGCGCCAGAATTTATCGAGTTGAAACAACGCCGCGTAATACGTCATTTGCTCGCGATGATACGCGAGCGTCGCACCGTAACTGCCGTTCAGGGTTCTGCGCAAAATGGTGATTTTGCCGTCGCGAATCAGCGCTTCCAGTTCCGCGACGTCGCCGTTTGCGGAAGCCGCACTGTCTGGCCTGTCAGGCGCGGGGGCGCATTGCGGTTCGCTCGCCGCGGCGCAAACGCTCAAAGATAGCGTGCAAAAGCCCGCGATGAGCGCCAGTTTCGAAACACGCACGCTGTTTATTGCCATTTTCCCGCGCCGTCAACGATGGGATTCGCATGGGATTATGGCGAGACGCGGCGATTAATGCCAGACGGTATAAGCGGCGCTTTACGCCATTTGCTGACGCTTGAAATGCGCTTGCGACGATTTCATCGCTTCACTGCCGGCCGGCGTTTGAAGCGGAGAGAATATGCGCGAATCCGTCGGTGAAACGGTCATCGGCAAGAAAATGCCGCTGTCGGCGCGGAATTCGAATGGCGCGGCGGAAAGAATATGCGGGTCGGGCAACGGCGCGGCCGCTCGCGGCGCGGCGGACGACGAAACGAGATAGGAAGCCAGACAAGCGGCGAGCGCGACGGCGCTCCAGATCGAGTGCGAACGGTTCATGACGTGGAAAGCGAAGACGGGCGCTGCGCGCCGGAAGCGGAGCCGAAAAACGCACGGCATCCAGGACGAAGGCTATTTGACCAGCGACGTCGCCCGCCGCCCATGAGACGGCTCTCAAAATCCTCTTGTCCGCGACAAACGGACGCCGAATCGTCACGGGCTCGGATTATGCGGCGGGCAAACGCGGGTGCGCTTGCAGAATCAGCCGTGCGCCGCAGGGCGGCCGCGTCAGGGGCCGCCGCGCCAAGTGTCACGCGCGAATGCGAGCGATTCAAACGGCGACACACTGCCGATAGTCAGCCATAATTCGCGTTCTGTACGAGACGTTTCGCCGCGTAAAAACGAAAATTTCATGAGCCAAGACGACAATCTCCCGCCCGACCCAACGCCCGAGCGCGCCGCGAACGACGACAACGTCACCACCGGCGTCCCGGGCCTGGACGACATACTCGGCGGCGGCCTTGTCGGAGGCGGGCTCTATCTGATCGAAGGCATGGCGGGCGCGGGCAAGACGATCTTGTCGTCGCAGATCGGCTTTCACCGTGTCGCGCAGGGCGACAAGGTGCTCTACATCACGCTCATCGCCGAATCGCACACGAAGCTGCTGTCGCATTTGCGGGCGCTGTCGTTCTACGACGCCGACGCCATCTCGGACCGCATGCTCTTCGTGAGCGGCTATCACGAACTGATGCGCGACGGGCTCTCCGGTTTCCTCGCGCTGATCGCCTCCACGATCAAGTCGAGCCGCCCGCGCTTCATGGTCATCGACGGCTTTCGCAGCGCACGCGAGTTCAGTGCAACGGAACTCGAACTCTCGCAGTTCATCCATGAACTATCGGCGTTCGTGAGCGCGGCGCGCTGCACGACGCTGATTCTCGCGCCGCTCTCGGGCAACGAGCCGCATCCGGAACACACGCTCGTCGACGGGCTGATCGAACTGAACCGATTCAGCACCGGCATGCGCCGCTCGCGGGAGATCGAAGTGCACAAGCTGCGCGCCCGCGATCATCTGCTCGGCAAGCATTTTTTCAATATTTCGACGAACGGCCTTGTCGTCTTTCCGCGGTTAGAGGCGTCGCCCGCCAACCAGCACGCGCCGCGTCACTTCGATTCCAAGCTCGCGTTCGGATTTCCGGATTTCGACCGCATGATGGGCGGCGGCGTGGCGCGCGGCTCGACGACCACGCTCGTCGGCCCGTCGGGCGTCGGCAAGACGCTGCTCGGGCTCAAGTTTCTGCAGGCGGGCGTCGACCGCGGCGAGCGTTGCGTTTATTTCGGCCTCTATGAATCGCCGGACCGGCTGATCGCGAAGGCGCGCTCGGTGAACATCGATCTGAGCGATGCGGTGAATGACGGGCGCCTCTTGATCGACTGGCATTCGGCGGTCGAGCTGTCCATCGACGAACTCGCCGCGCAACTGCTCACGGTGGTCGGACGCACGAATGCGTCGCGGCTCGTCGTGGATGGCATAGACGGCTTTCGTCTGTCGGCGAACCGCGTCGAACGTTTCGGTCTTTTTCTGAACGCGCTCACGCTGCGGCTGCGCGATGCCGGCGTCACGACGATTCTCACCGAGGAACTGACGCTGTACGGCGAATCCGCGCCGCCCGCGACCATGCGCGCCTCGGCGATGACCGAGAACATCGTGCTGATGCGCTATGTGGAAGCGAATTCGGCGCTGTATCGCATGGTAACGGTCGTGAAGCAGCGCGACAGCGCGCACGATTCCACGATCCGCCGGCTGACGATCGATGCGCGCGGCCTGCACATCACGGAGAGCTTCATCGGGCCGACGGGCATCCTGTCCGGCCATACGTCGCTCTCGCCTGCGCTGTCCGTGTCGGATCCCGGCCCGCGCACATGAAAAAGATCCTTGTCGTCGACGACGAATTCGACATTCTGACCACCTGGCGGCTCGTGCTGGAGATGGAAGGCTACGAGGTGACGACGGCCTCGAACGGGCGCATCGCGCTCGACGCCGCGAACATGAACGCGCCGGACGTCATCATCACGGACTGGATGATGCCGCACATGAACGGCGTCGAGCTGATCCGCAGTCTCGCGGCGAGCGATACGCTCAACAAGGTGCCCGTAATTCTCATGAGCGCCGCCGCGCACGCGCCGGAGCTGGACCACCCGGACGCGCGGTTTCGCAGGAAGCCGCTTTCCATCGACGATTTGCTCGCGCTGGTGGCGCATCTCGTCAGCCGCGGCTGAGCGCGCCGCGCGGTGGGCACGAACCGTGCTCTAACGTCCGTTCCGGCGCTGCCGGTTGAATCGAAGCAGTATCGAGGCAAGACCAACGCAAACCGCTTCAACGAGAATGGGAGGCACCATGGTGCAAGATCAAGTGGAAGGCACGGCTCAAAACGTGGTCGGCAAGGTGCAGGACGCGGTCGGCGCGCTGACGGGCGATTCGGGCACGCAGGTCGAGGGCAAGGCGCGTCAGGCGCTCGGCTCGCTGCAGCAGACGTACGGGCAGACGCTCGACAACGTCCGCAACGTCGTTTCCGATCAGCCGATCAACGGGGTGCTGATCGCCGCGGCTGTCGGGTTCCTGCTGGGCGCATTGTGGAATCGCGATCGGTAAAGATCGGTTAAGCGCGGCGCGCTGCGCTTCCCGGCAGCGCGTACCCGCTTGAACGACAAAGCCGGCGCCTCGTGCGCCGGCTTTGTCGTTTTTGACGCGTTCGTTCTGACGCCCCGACGAACTATGCCCTACACGGCCAGCACATTCGACAACGTGCCGATCCCCGCGATCGACACATCGACGCGTGCGCCGTCCTTGATCGACCCGACGCCGATCGACGTCCCGCACGCGATCACGTCGCCGGGCGCGAGCGTCATGTCGTGCGAGAGCAGGCTCACCTGCTCGGCGGGCGAGAAAATCATGTCGTCGAGCGGATAGTTCTGACGCTCGACGCCATCGACTGTCGTCACCACGTTCGCGCTGCGCCAGTCGAAGCCGCTGACGATTCCCGGCCCGAGACACGTGAACGTGTCGAAGCCCTTCGAGCGGCACCACTGCGCGAAGTTGGGATCTTCCTGAAGCAGTTCGATCGCGGTGACGTCGTTCACGCACGTATAACCGAAAATCGCGGCTTCGGCCTCTTCCACCGACGCGCACGACACCGTCTTGCCGATCACGACGCCCAGTTCCCCCTCGTAAGCGATCTTGCCGTGATAATTCCTCGGCCGGCGAATCGACTCGTTTGGCCCGATCACCGACATCGGCGGCTTGATCAGAAAGAGCGGATGCTGCGGCGGCGCCTTGTCGAGCTTCTGCGAAAGCGCGTAGTAGTTGTTCCAGAGCGCGATGACCTTGCTCGGCTCGCACGGCGCAAGCAGCGTGAGGTCGTCCACGGGAAAGGAAATGTCGGTCGGGCGCGGTTCGTCGAACAGCGCGCCGTCGTGCTGCACGACGCGGCCCGAACGCTCGTCGAGCGTGCCGAAGCCGATATGCCCGCCGGCATCGCGAAAACGTATCCAGGTGGTCACGGGAGTCCTTTTTCGTTGGCGCGAGCCGAGGCCCGCGCCGTTCTCTCGGATTAAATCAGGCCCGCGCCGCGCGCCCACTTGTATTTCGCGCCGAGCACCGCGACGGGCAGCTCGGTCGAATACGCGTAGGCCGGCACGCCGTGTTCGTACAGATACTCGGCCGCCTCCTCCACCTGCACGTCACCGGCGAGCGACGCGACGATCGGCTTTTCGATGCCGCGCGCCTTCATTTCCTCCTTCACCTCGATCACGAGTTTCGCGAAGACCATCGGCGGCGTGATGATCGTGTGCCAGTAGCCGAGGATGATCGAATGAATGCGGTCGTCTTCGAGCCCGAGCTTGATCGTGTTCTTGTACGTGGTCGGCGGCTCGCCGCCCGTGATATCGACCGGATTGCCCGCCGCGCCGAACGGCGGAATGAACTTGCGGAACGCGGCGTCGAGGTCGTCAGGCATGGTCATCAGCGAGAGGCCGTTGTCCACGCAGGCGTCGGAGAGCAGCACGCCCGAGCCGCCCGCGCCCGTGATGATGACGGTGTTTTCGCCCTTCGGCGTCGGCAGCTTCGGAATGCCGCGCGCGAATTCGAGCAAGTCGCGCAGCGACCGCGCGCGGATCACGCCGCATTGCGCGAACACGTCCTCGTAAATCTTGTCGTTGCCCGCGAGCGCCCCCGTGTGGGAACTGGCCGCGCGTGCGCCGAGGCTCGTTCGGCCCGCCTTCAGCACGACGACCGGCTTTTTCTTCGACACGCGCCGCGCGGCTTCCGCGAAGGCGCGGCCGTCCTTCAGGTCCTCGCAGTGCTGCGCGATGATTTCCGTGTTGTCGTCCTGCTCGAAGAACGTGAGCAGATCGTCCTCGTCGATATCGCTCTTGTTGCCGAGCCCGACGATGGCGGACACGCCCATCTTCGCCGACCGCGAAAAGCCGATGATCGCCATGCCGATGCCACCCGATTGCGACGAGAGCGCGGCCTTGCCCTTCACGTCGTACGGCGTACAGAACGTGGCGCACAGATTCTTCGGCGTGTAATAGAAGCCGTAGATGTTCGGGCCCATCATGCGGATATCGTACTGACGCGCAATCCGCACCAGTTCTTCCTGACCGGCCTGATTGCCCGTCTCCGCGAAGCCGGACGGAATCAGCACCGCGCCGGGAATCTGCTTTTCGCCCACTTCGACGAGCGCCTGCGCGACGAACTTGGCGGGAATGGCGAACACGGCCACATCGATCACGCCGGGCACGTCCTTCACGCTCTTGTACGCCTTGCGGCCCATGATTTCTTCGGCTTTCGGGTGAATCGGATAAATCTCGCCCTGATAGCCGCCGTTGATCAGGTTCTTCATGACCGAGTTGCCGATCTTGCCGTCCTCGTTCGACGCGCCGATCACCGCGACCGCATCCGGCTTCATGATGCGGTTCATCTGCTTGACGATCTGCTCCTGCGTCGGGCGATAGCGCGGCTCGGCCGGCTCGAAGTCCATCACGATACGCACGTCCGCCGCCACCGCGCCAGCGGGACTCGCGAAGACCGGATTCAGGTCCATCTCCGAGATCTGCGGGAAGTCGTCGACGAGGCGCGACACGCGTTCGACCAGCGTCACGAGCGCCTCGCGGTTCACGGGCTCTGAGCCGCGCACGCCGCGCAGGACATCGGCGGCCTGAATGCCGTCGAGCATCGACTCCGCTTCTTCGCGCGTCACCGGCGCCAGGCGGAAGGTCACGTCCTTCAGCACTTCGACCAGCACGCCGCCGAGGCCGAACGCGATCAGTTTGCCGAACGACGGGTCCGTGACCGCGCCGATGATGACTTCCTGCCCCGCGCCGACCATCTGCTGAACCTGCACGCCGACGATGGTCGCGTTCGCGTCGTATTTCTTCGCGTTCTCGATGATGGTCGCGAAGCCCGCCTTCACGTCCGCTTCGTTCTTCACGCCGACGAGCACGCCGCCCGCCTCCGTCTTGTGCAGGATTTCGGGCGAGACGATTTTAAGCACCACCGGAAAGCCGATGAACGACGCGAGCTTGGCGGCATCGTCCGCGCTAGTCGCGACGCCTTCCTGCGGCACCGCGATGCCGTAGGCGTCGCAGACGAGCTTGCCTTCCGGCGCGGTCAGCGACGTGCGGCCCTCGGCCTTCACGCGCTCGAAGATTTCCGCGACACGGCGCTTCGCGTCGGCCGCATGCAACGGCACGACGATCGATGCCGACGTGGAAGACTGTACGGTTTCGCTGCGTTCCTGGACGACCGTGCTGTTCATTTTTGCGTGTCTCCGTGTGTTCTAGGACGTGTCTGAGCCGCGCGCCGCCCGTTGCGGGCGGCGCGCGAAGGGCGCATCGGGAGTGAAGGTTCAGATCGCGCCGAGGCTCTTCAGCGTGGCGATTTGGTCCGGCGTGTAGCCGAGTTCGGCCATGACTTCATCGGTATGCTCGCCGAGCAGCGGCGAGCGCACGACGTCCGTCGGGCTGTCGGAGAGCTTGATCGGGTTGCCGACCGTCAGGTACTTTCCGCGCACCGGATGGTCCACTTCCACGACCGTGCCGGTCTTTCTGAGCGACGGTTCTTCGGCGATTTCTTTCATCGAGAGAATCGGGCCGCAGGGAATGTCGTGCTTGTTCAGGATCTCCATCGCCTGGAACTTGGTCTTCGACATGGTCCACCGCTCGATTTCCGCGAAGATTTCCTTCAGATGCGGCAGGCGGGCATTGGGCGTCTTGTAGTCCGGATGATCGATCCACTCTTCCTTGCCGATGACCTTGCAGATTTCGCCCCACACCGGCGCCTGCGTGATGAAGTAGATGTACGCGTTCGGATCGGTTTCCCAGCCCTTGCACTTGAGAATCCAGCCCGGCTGACCGCCGCCGGACGCGTTGCCCGCGCGCGGCACCGCTTCTCCGAACGTGCCGTTCGGATACTGCGGGTACTCCTTCATGACGCCGGTCCGCTCGAGCCGCTGCTGATCGCGCAGCTTCACGCGGCACAGGTTGAGCACGCCGTCCTGCATGGCCGCGAGCACTTTCTGCCCGCGTCCGGTGCGGTTGCGTTGGTACAGCGCCGTGACGATGCCGAGCGCGAGGTGCAGCCCCGTGCCCGAATCGCCGATCTGCGCGCCGGTGACGGTCGGCGGGCCGTCGTCGAAACCCGTGGTCGATGCCGCGCCGCCCGCGCACTGCGCGACGTTCTCATAGACCTTGCAGTCTTCGTACGGTCCCGGCCCGAAGCCCTTCACGGACGCCACGATCATGGCGGGATTCAGTTCCTGGATGCGTTCCCACGTGAAGCCCATGCGGTCCAGCGCGCCCGGCGCGAAGTTCTCGACCAGCACGTCGCACTTCCTGACGAGCGTTTCGAGCACTTTCTTGCCCTCGGGATTCTTCGTGTCGATGGTGATGGACCGCTTGTTGTGGTTCAGCATCGTGAAGTAGAGGCTGTCGGCATCGGGGATATCGCGCAGTTGCTCCCGCGTGATGTCGCCCGCGCCCGCGCGCTCCACCTTGATGACGTCCGCGCCGAACCACGCCAGCAACTGCGTGCAGGTCGGACCCGATTGAACGTGCGTGAAATCGAGGATGCGTACGCCATCCAGTGCCTTGCCCGAACTATTCATGGCTGTCTCCCTGTGTCTTCGATCACGTTCTTTATTTGTACATGGTTTGGGCCATCGTGCCAGGGGCGTAAACCGTAGGATCGACCCAGATATTGATGACCGCGCTCTTGCCGGTTTTCGCGATCGACTCGCGCGCCCGCTGCAACGCGCCCGCGATCTTCGACGCCTCGTAGACTTCCTCGCCGTAGCCGCCGAGCATTTCGGCGAAGCGGCCATACGGCACGTCCGAGAGCAGATTGCCGACGTTGCCGCGCTCGTCGCCGTATTTCGCGAGCTGGCCGTAACGGATCTGGTTCATCGCGGAGTTGTTGCCGATCACCGCGATATACGGCACGCCGAAGCGGTTGGCCGTTTCCATGTCGAACGAGGTCATGGAGAACGCGCCGTCGCCGTAGTAGCAGAGCACTTCCTTCTCCGGATTGGCAAGACCCGCCGCGATCGCGAAGCCGGTGCCGACGCCGAGCGAGCCGAGCGCGCCGGGGTCCATCCACTGGCCGGGGCGGCGCGGACGCACGGCTTGCGCCGAGATGGTGACGACATCGCCGCCATCGCCGATATAGATGGTGTCGTCGGACAGGAACTGGTTGATCTCGTGCGCGACGCGATACGGATGAATCGGGCTCGCATCGGACGTGAACAGCGGCATGAGCTTGGCGGTCGCGGTTTCCTCCGCCGCCGCGAGCTCGCGCATCCACGCCTGGCGCGACTGGCGCTTGTCGTTCTTCAGACGCCCGCTCGCGGCTTGCAGCACCGCGCCGAGAATCGCGCCCGGATCGCCGACGAGACCGAGGTCGATATCGCGATTCTTGCCGACGGTGCGGTAATCCATGTCGATCTGCACCAGCTTCAGCTCCTTGCTGATGCGCTTGCCGTAGCCCATGCGGAAATCGAACGGGGTCCCGACGATCACGATCAGGTCCGCCTTCGCGAAAGCCTGCGAGCGCGTGCGGTCGAAGTGATGCGGATCGCCCGGCGGCAGGAGGCCGCGGCTCGCGCCGTTGAAGTAGCCGGGAACGTCGAGACCGCGCAGCAACGCGATCGCTTCTTCGTGACCGCGCGCCGTCCAGACTTGCTGGCCGTAGAGAATCGCCGGGCGCTCCGAGTTGACGAGCAGATCGGCGAGCTTTTCGATGTCCTTCGGATCGCCGACCGATTTGGTCGATGCGCGATAGCGTCCCGGCTGCGGAATCACGGCCTTGCTCACGTCGATTTCGCGGTCGAGCACATCGCGCGGAATTTCCAGATACGCCGGGCCGGGCGCGCCGTTGAAGGCTTCGCGCGCGGCCATCGACACCATGTCGGCGACGCGCTCCGTGCTCGGCACGGTCGCGGCGAACTTGGTGATGGGCGACATCATGTCGACGTGCGGCAGATCTTGCAGCGAACCCATCTTGTGCTGCGTGAGCGCGCCCTGCCCGCCGATATGGATGATCGGGCTTTCCGAGCGAAACGCCGTGGCGACGCCCGTGACCGCGTTCGTGCAGCCGGGGCCGGCCGTCGTCACCACGCAGCCGAGCTTGCCGGTCTGACGCGCGTAGCCGTCGGCGGCATGGGCGGCGACCTGTTCGTGACGCACGTCGATGATGCGGATGCCTTCATCGACGCAGCCATCGTAGATATCGATGATGTGCCCGCCGCACAACGTGAAGATGGTATCGACGCCTTCGTTCTTGAGAGCTCGCGCGACCAGATGGCCGCCCGAAACGACGCCCGCGCCGCGCGTCTTCTGCTTGAGCGTGTCATCGGCGGTGGTGGTGGCTGGAGCGACTTCCGGACGGCTGCTGACGACTTCGGACATGTGTTGTCTCCTCCTCGAATGGGTGTGTTCTTTCGCGCCGGACGTCGCGCTTTCGTCCGGTTGCTGTGATATACAATATTCCACACACAGTATTAGTCAACGAAGATCTGATTGGAATAAACCCTGTGATGCGGTGCATGAATGTCGCTGGGGCTTGTGGATGCTGATTCTCAGCGGGTTTCATGCTGCGCTGTAGCATCCGGCACGACTCCCGCTGCGTGTCTGATATGTGATATATCTAATATCAGCGCATCGACGACGCGTCGTGCGCTATACGAGACCAACGACCGCAGGCGGCCGATTCGATCGAACGCGCGAGTCGAAACAGGAGACGCAATGAACATTCACGAGTATCAAGCGAAGGCGCTGCTGCGAAAGTACGGCGTCGCGGTGCCGCAGGGCCGCGTCGCGTTCACGGCGCAGGAGGCCGCCGACGCCGCCAGCGCGCTCGGCGGCCCGGTCTGGGTCGTAAAGTCGCAGATTCATGCGGGCGGGCGCGGCGCGGGCCGTTTCGTCAACGATCCCGATGGCAAAGGCGGCGTGCGCGTCGTGAAATCAGTGGACGATGTGCGCGAGAACGCGCGAAAGATGCTGTCGTCCGTGCTCGTCACCAAGCAAACCGGCGCGGCGGGCAAGGAAGTAAAGCGGCTGTATATCGAGGAAGGCTGCGACATCGCACGCGAGCTGTATCTCGGCATCCTGGTCGACCGGGCGACGTCGCGCATCACGATCATGGCGTCGACGGAAGGCGGCATGGAGATCGAGGAAGTCGCGCATCGCACGCCCGAGAAAATACTCAAAGTCGCGATCGATCCGGCGACCGGTCTTCAGCCCTTTCACACGCGGCAGGTCGCGTTCGGCCTGGGGCTCACCGGCAATCAGGTGAAAGCGGCGTCGAAGTTCATCGCCGCGCTGTATCAGGCGTTCGTCGATCTGGACGCGTCCGTGGTCGAGGTGAATCCGCTCGTCGTGACCGGCTCCGGCGACGTCATGGCGCTCGACGCCAAGCTCAATTTCGACGACAACGCGCTGTATCGCCACCCGGATGTGGAAGCCCTGCGCGACGAGGACGAGGAAGATCCCGCCGAAATCGAAGCCGCGAAGCACGGGCTCAATTACGTGAAGCTGGACGGCAGCATCGGCTGCATGGTGAACGGCGCGGGCCTCGCGATGGCCACCATGGACATCATCAAGCTCTACGGCGGCGAGCCGGCCAATTTCCTGGACGTGGGCGGCGGCGCGACGCAGGAACGCGTCGCGACCGCATTCAAGCTGATTCTGCGCGATCCCAAGGTGCAAGGCATTCTCGTCAACATTTTCGGCGGCATCATGCGCTGCGACGTGATCGCACAAGGCGTCGTCGCGGCGGCGCGCGAAGTGGATCTGCGCGTGCCGCTCGTCGTGCGGCTGGCCGGCACGAATGTCGATGCGGGCCGCGAAATCCTGCGCACGTCCGGGCTCACCATCATCTCCGCCGACAATCTCGCCGATGCCGCCGACAAGATCGTCAGCGCCGTCCACCATTGAAAGGAAGCCTCCATGAGCGTTCTGATCGACAAGAATACGAAGGTGATCTGCCAGGGCTTCACCGGCGCGCAAGGCACGTTTCACTCTGAGCAGGCGATTGCCTACGGCACGCGAATGGTCGGCGGCGTCACGCCCGGCAAGGGCGGCACGACGCATCTCGACCTGCCGGTTTTCGACACGGTGGCCGACGCGGTCGCGAAAACAGGGGCGGACGCCTCAGTCATCTACGTGCCGCCGCCGTTCGCCGCCGACGCGATCCTCGAAGCCATCGATTCGGAAGTGCCGTTGATCGTCTGCATCACCGAAGGCATTCCCGTGCTCGACATGCTGCGCGTGAAGCGCGCCCTCGCGGGGTCGGCCAGCCGGCTCGTCGGGCCGAACTGTCCGGGCGTCATCACGCCGGGCGCATGCAAGATCGGCATCATGCCGGGGCACATTCATCGGCCCGGAAAGATCGGCGTGGTGTCGCGTTCGGGCACGCTCACCTACGAAGCCGTCGCTCAGACCACCGCGACCGGACTCGGCCAGACGACGTGCATCGGCATTGGCGGCGATCCGGTGAACGGGACCAACTTCATCGACTGCCTGTCGCTTTTCCTCGCCGACGACGCGACGGAGGGCATCATCATGATCGGCGAGATTGGCGGATCGGCGGAGGAAGAAGCGGCGCAGTTCCTGAAGGACGCGAGGACGAAAAAGCCGGTGGTCGGCTTCATCGCCGGCACGACCGCGCCGCCGGGACGCCGCATGGGTCACGCGGGCGCGATCATCTCCGGCGGCTCGGGCACGGCAAGCGCGAAGATCGACGCGATGAAGTCGGCGGGCATCCACGTCGCGGATTCGCCGGCGGCGCTCGGTGAAACGATGCTGCGGGCGATGCGCTAGCGCGTCTATCGGGCGCATGAAAAAGGCCGCGCGGCGATTGCCGTGCGGCCTTCTGCTTTACTGCTCGCGCTGCCCGCAACTCAATCCAAGAAATCGCAGTTCGCCTCGACGAACGCCGCCAGATCCAGCGAGTGCTGCTTCACGAGCCGCTCGACGAGTTCCGTGTCGCGCTTTTCCAGCGCCTCGATGATGCGCATGTGATCGACGATCGAGCGCGACGCGCGGTCGCTCTGCGAGATAGTCATCTTCCGGATGGCGCGCACGTGCACGAAGATATTCTTGATGGTGTCGAAGATGATCTGCGACTTCGACAGCCGCACGATGGCCTGGTGAAACGCGATGTTCGCTTCCGAATACTCGTCGATATGCTCGGCCGGCGTGCTGTCGCGGAAGTCGTCGAACATGTGGCGCAGATGGGCGATTTCCTCGTCCGACGCGCGCTGCGTGGCAAGGCGCGCCGCCATGCTCTCGAGCGCCGCCCACATGTGGATCATCTCGACGATCTCGCGCTTGGTCTTGCGCAGAATATAGACCCCGCGGCGCGGCACCGTGCGCAGAAAGCCTTCCTGCTCCAGCAGCGTCATGGCCTCCCGGATAGGTGTTCGCGACACGCCGAGGGCTTCCGTCAGCTCTTTTTCGTCCAGACGAATTTCCTCGCGCGAGCGATAGATGTCCGCCTCCGCGATGGCCTGCCGCAGCTTCGCGTACGCCTGATCGCGCAGCGAAACGGTGGCGTTGATCGGCTCCAGCGAAAGCGTCAGCCCGCTCGGGCGAACTTCCGGGCTATCTACGGATTGAGTATCAGATGGCATTGATGGCTTGGTTTCCCATTTGCGGCCGGTCAGCAACGACGCGCTTGCCCGAACCGCCGTTCTGGTCGTCCGCCGTGAGTCCGGCAAAGCGACCGTGTTCCTGTGCGCGCTGCAGCATGTCTTGCGGCACCGCCGACGCGATCATAAACGTAACGCTCACACCCACGGCAACCAGCGCGAATCCAACGACAACCAAAAGGGCGATGCTCATTTCAGGCTCCGGTTAAATCACTCAAGAGCCCCTAGTATATGTTGCGTCGCAGCAGAACGCAACATATTTTGCATCTTGTATATCAGAAACAACGCTGGTGCCCGTGGGTTCAGTTTAGGCCGCTTTTTGCGGCTGCGGCGGCGCTGCCGGCCGGGCCGTACCCTGATTGACGGCTTCGCGCAGTTTGATCAATGCGAGGACGGCATCGATCATCGGCGTCTCGACATTCACCAGGCGCCCTATCTCCTGCACCACCGTGATCAGCGGGTCGATTTCCATGGGCCGGCCGGCTTCGCAATCCATCAGCATCGACGTTTTATGCGCGCCCACTGCGCCCGCGCCGTTGATGCGCCGCTCCACGTCGACGCGGAAGTTGACGCCGATCTTGTCGCCGATCGCCTTTGCCTCCAGCATCATCGCCTTGGAGAGCGCGCGGGTGCCGGGATCGCTCGTGAGCACATCGAGCGTGGCGTGCGTGAGCGCGCTGATCGGGTTGAAGCACAGATTGCCCCACAGCTTGAGCCAGATCTCGTCGCGGATGTTGTCGCGCATCGGCGCTTCCATGTCGGCTGCCGCCATGATGTCGTGCAGCGCGCGCAGTCGCGGCGTGGTCTCGCCGCTCGGCTCGCCGATCGGGAATTTCTTGCCGTAGTGATGCTCGATCACGCCCGGCTCGACGATTTCCGCCGCCGGCAGCAGCACGCAGCCAATGGCCCGCTCCGGCCCGAACACGCTCCACTGCCTGCCGCCCGGATCGATGCTTTGCAGCGCCGTGCCGGCCAGCGCGCCGCCGTGCTGATAGAAATACCAGTAAGGCAAGCCATTGACCGCCGTGACGATGGCCGTGTCCGGCCCGAGCAGCGGCGGCATCAGATCGACCACGCCCGGCACGGAATGCGCCTTGAGAGCGATGATCACGTAGTCCTGCGGCCCGAGTTCGGCGGGGTTGTTCGTGCAGCGCACCTTGACCGTGTGCTCTTCCCCGTCGATTCGGAGGCGCACGCCGTTCGCCTGCATCGCGGCGAGATGCGGCCCGCGCGCCACGAAGCTGACGTCCGCCCCGGCCCGCGCGAGTTGCGCGCCCATGTAACCGCCGATGGCTCCGGCGCCGTACACGCAGATCTTCATGGTTGTCTCCTAGAGTCGTAGGCTTGCAAGCTTCTGATATACCAGATACTACATTCCACGTTCACACAGGACAAGGCGAATTCGTGCAGCGGCGGACGAGCGAAAACCCGCATGCGGCGGACGCCTTCCGGTTCGATCAGAAGAAGAAAGGGGCGGCTCAGGCTTCGATGGCCTGTGAGGTACTGAGCAGAGTATGCGTCGACGACGCGATGAAGTGTGCCCAGACGTGCGCGGCGCACTCGCGCAACGCGCGGCCCCGGCGACGCACGATCATCACCGTGCGGGCGGCGTCGGGCGTGAGGGGAACGAAGCGCACGCGTGCGCCGTCGCAGGCGAGACGCGCGTGCATCGGCAGGACGCCGACGCCGAGACCGGCCTCGGCCATGCGGACGACAGCCGCCGGCTGCGTCAGCCGTTGCCGCACCGCGCCCGTGACCGCGTGGCGCGCGAGCGCCGCTTCGACGGCGGCGAGGCTGCCGGTGTCATCGTCGAGCAGAAGGAGCGGCATGGCGCGCAACTGATGCCAGTCCAGCCGCGCTGCGTCCGCCAGCCGATGCGACGCGCCGACCACCGCGGCGAAGGCGTCGGCGAAAAGCGGTTCGGCGGCGAGTTCGTCCAGATTGTCGGGCGCGATCACGATGCCGATTTCCGCCTCGCCCGAGCGCACCAGTTGAAGCACGGCGTTCTGCGGCCGATCCAACAACGCGATCGTCACGTCCGGCAGCCGCTCCTTGCACGACGCAAGCAACGCGGGCAGCACGCTCGCCGTCAGACCGCCACTGCTCGCCACGTGGACAATGCCCTGCCCGGCGCGAGCGTCGGCGGGCGGACGCAACGTGGCTTCCAGTTCCTCGACGAGCGGCGCGATGCGCGAGAGCAGCGTGCGCCCGGTCTCGGTCAGCGTGACCTGGCGCGTGGTCCGGTCGAAAAGCCGCAGCGCGATTTCATCTTCGAGTTCTCGAATGCTGCGGCTGACCGCCGATTGCGTGATGCCGAATTCGTCGCCGGCGCGCGTGAAACTGCGGTATCGCGCGAGCGTGACGAACAGCCGCAACTGATGCAGTGACACCGAAGGCGCATGCGCGGGAGCGGCCGGGCGTTCGCGCATGCGCTGGCTTTCCCTTATTGAACCGACGTCTTGCCCGGCGCTTCGGGCCAGCCCGCCTTGAACGACGCATTGACCGACGAATCGCCCGAGGTCGCGGCGACCGTGTTCTCGATCCAGCGTTTCCTCATCGGCGCGAGCACGAACTTGGCGCACAGGCCCGCCGCAATCGACGTGGTCGCAGCCGTGATGAACACCGCGTTCCACGAGCCGATCGACGCGAGCACCGAGGCGAGCGGCACCAGCATCGACGCCGTGCCCTTCGCGGTGTACAGCGTGCCCGCGTTGGCGGCGGCGTACTTGCTGCCGAACGTATCGGCGCAAGTGGCCGGGAAGATCGAGAAGATTTCGCCCCAGCACAGGAACGTCATCGCGGCGAACAGCATGAAAAGGTACGGATGATGTCCGAACTGCATCAGCCCGAGCAGCGCGACGCCTTCGCCGAGAAAGATGATGAACATCGTGTTCTCGCGGCCGATTCTGTCCGAGATGAAGCCGCACAGCGGACGCGTGAAGCCGTTGCAGAGGTTATCGATGGAGAGCGTCATCGCGAGCAGCGGCAGCGTGATACCGAACAGATTCACCGGCATCTTCGCGAAGCCGTACTCCTTCGCGATCGGCCCGAATTGCGCGGTGGCGATCACGCCGCCCGCCGCGACGAACACGAACATCAGATACAGCACCCAGAAGAGCGGCGAGCGCACCATCTGGCCGGTCGTGTAGTCGATTTTCGTGGACACGATCCGCTTCGGCGGCGCGACGTTCACCGGGGGCTTCGGACGCACGAGCATCAGCGCGAGCAGGAAGATGCACACGCCCTGGAAGATGCCGAAGAACATGAACGCGTGCTCGTAGCCCGAGGACTGAATCATGTTCGAGATCGGGATGACCGTTACTGCCGCGCCGGCGCCGAAGCCCGCCGCCGTCAGGCCCGCCGCGAGCCCGCGCTTGTCCGGGAACCACTTGAGCGCCGTGCCGACGCACGTGCCGTACACGCAGCCCGCGCCGATCCCCGCGATCACCGCCGCGATGTAGAGATGGACAAGGCTCGTCGCGTGTGCGTCGATGACCCAGCCGATGGCCGCGCACACCGATCCGCCGATCACGACCGGCCGAGGCCCGAACTTGTCGACGAGCCAGCCCTCGACCGGCACGAGCCATGTTTCGGTGACGATGAAGATGGTGAAAGCCGTCTGGATCGCCGCTTGACCCCAATGGTGTTTGGCATCCATCGGTACGACAAAAAGGGTCCATGCGTATTGCAGGTTGGCGACGAGGCCCATGCATAGAATGCCGATCGCCAGCTGGATCCAACGGTTGTGGTGACGCCCGTCCTGCCCGGACACCACCGTGTCTGCGCTTGCCATGTCTGTCTCCGATGTTTGTCTCTGCGCTCGTGCGGCGCTTGATGTACGGCGAGATCACCGGCGCTCGGGCCGGCGGGCGATGCGGTCGGTCAGGGAAGATGCTCCGGCCAGGCGGCGCGGGCGTGGCGTCGCGTGTCCAGAAGGGCGATGAGTTCGCACATGTGGCCAACATCCGCGTCAGGCGATCGAAGAATCATTTCGAGCGATTCCCAAGAGGTCCGGATGGTCGATGCAGCCCTGGCGGGCGTGCTGTGCTGCGTGACTACCGTGCTGCATCACGCCAGGCGGCGTGGGGGCTTGCTGCCTTACAAAAGCGGGGCACGTGAAAGCATCGTGGGGGACAAAAACGATTAAGGAAAGTTAAAAAAAATTATTGTATAAGTTAGCTATCGTGAATGGATGAGGGCTTCCGTGCTAAGAAACGCCACCCTGCGCCAGCTGAAAATCTTCGAGACGGTCGCGCGCCGACTGAGTTTTTCGCGCGCCGCCGAGGAGCTCTATCTCACTCAGCCGGCCGTCTCCACGCAGGTCAAGCAACTGGAAGAGCACGCCGGCTTGCCGCTTTTCGAACAGCTCGGTAAGAAAATCTACCTCACTCCCGCCGGCAACGAAATGCTCCATTACAGCAGGGCGATTCTCGAGCAATTCCGCGAAGCCGACGACGCGATGGCCCGTCTCAAGGGTATATCCGGAGGCACGCTCAACGTTGCAGTGATCAGCGCGGGCGATTATTTCTTTCCCCGGCTTCTCGCGGAATTCACGAAACGTAATACGGATGTCCGGCTCAATCTTGCCGTTCATAATCGAGAGGAGCTGCTGCACCAACTGTCCGACAATTTGACGGATCTGGCCGTCATGGTTCGTCCGCCGCGCGACATGGATACCGTCAACGTGTCGTTTGCGCCGCATCCGTATGTGATCGTCGCCCCGCCGGATCATCCGCTGGTTGGGCAAGCCAACATTCCGCTGGAGACGCTCGCCGACGAGCCGTTCATCGTGCGCGAGCGCGGTTCCGACACATGGAACTCGATGGAAGAAGGCTTCGCCGGCAGGCTGACCAACCTCAATGTCGCGATGGAGATCACGAGTACCGAGACCATCAAGCAGGCGGTGATCGCGGGAATGGGACTGAGTTTTCTATCCGCGCATACGATCAGCATGGAATTGCAGGTCGGCAAGCTGGCGGTGCTCGATATCGAAGGCTTTCCGGTCATGCTCAACTGGTTTGTCGTGCATCGGAACAATAAGCGTTTGCCGCCGGTGGCGCTCGCGTTCAAGCAGTTCCTGATCGAAGAAGGCGCGGCGCAGATCGAGGCCATCACGCATATCGTCGCGAAGACGGGCAAGCCGGATTCATAAAGCAAAGGGAATGGTTAGCCGAAAAAACTTTGACTGTCGTGTATGAAGGGCTTTCCCTATTCTGATCGTATGCCCTGCGGCCACTGAGGAGACGATCAATGAACCAAGCCACGCTGAGCGACGACCGCGAGATTCAGGCGCAAGTTTGCGCATTTAATACCGCTTTCGAAGAACTGGACCTGATGTTCCGCTGGGACGCGGAAACGTATCGCTCGCTTGCATCGGCGGACAGCGACTACGGGAAGATCGCGCAATACATCGGGACGCAGTGCCCTCACCTGCTTAAGGCCTATAGCGCGGAGTTTCTTTGCCAGGCCATCGTCGAGCGCAAGAACATGACGATCGAGGCGTGCCGGCAGAATACGGTTCAGTATGAAGACAGCACGCAGCGCGCTCGACTCTGGCGCGCACGCGACAAGGAAGGTGTGCAGGCGCGCGTTTAAGTCGTTGCGTCTCTGTTATCAAGGGCGGCTTCGGTCGCCCTTTCGCATTTCTGCTTGATGACCGCCGCGCCGGGCGCGCGGCGATCCGTGGCCGCTCAAGGCGTCAGCGATACCCACACGGCCTTCGGCTCCGTGAAGTTCTCGATGGCCACGTCCCCATGCTCCCGGCCGAAGCCGGAATCGCCCGAACCGCCCCACGGCAGCCGCACGTCCGTATAACCATACGTATTGACCCAGACGGTGCCCGCCCTCAACTCGGCCGCCATGCGATGCACCCGGCCGATGTCGGCGCTCCACACGCCCGCCGCGAGACTGTAAGCGGTGCCGTTGGCGATGCGCAGCGCGTCGGCCTCATCGTCGAACGGAATGACGCTCGCGACCGGCCCGAAGATCTCTTCCTGCGATATGCGCATCTCGTGCTCGACGTTCGCGAACACGGTCGGCTCCACGAAGTAGCCGCGCTCGCCCGCACGCCGCCCGCCGGTCACGAGCGACGCGCCCTCGCCCTTGCCGATATCCACGTAGTCGAGCACGGTCTTCATCTGCTTGGCGGAGATGAGCGGGCCCATGTTCGTCTCGCGCTTCGATGGATCGCCGAGCTTGATCGTCTGCGCGCGCTGGGCAAGGCGTTCCACCACGTCGTCATAGACGGCGCGCTGCACGAGCACGCGCGAGCCTGCCGAGCACACCTGTCCCGCGTTGAAGAAGATGCCCGATGCGGCGGCGCGCACCGCGCTGTCGATGTTGGCATCGGCGAAGATGACGTTGGCCGACTTGCCGCCGAGCTCCAGCGTCACGCGCTTGAAGTTGCCTGCCGCGCCCTGCAGAATGCCGCGCCCGACCGAAGGCGACCCCGTAAACGTGATCTTGTCGATGCCCGGATGCGCGACCATCGAATCCCCGACCACCGAACCCTTTCCCGTGACGATATTCAGCACGCCCGGCGGAACGCCCGCTTCGAGCGCGAGCCGGCCGACCATCAGCGCGGACAGCGGCGTGATTTCGGCGGGCTTCACGATCAACGTGCAGCCGCACGCGAGCGCCGGCGCGATCTTCCACATGCCGATCATCAGCGGGAAATTCCACGGAACAATGGCGCCGACGACGCCCACCGGCTCGCGCACCGTGTACGTCAGCGCATCGGGCCGCGCCGGCACGACCTGTCCGTTGATCTTGTCGCACCAGCCGGCATAGTAGGCGAGCGTATCGATGGCGGCGGGGACGTCCTGGCGCTGGACGCCGGCAACGGGCTTGCCAGCGTCGAGGCTTTCGAGCGCGGCCAGTTCTTCTTGATTCTCGCGAAGCAGGTCGGCAAGCCGCATGAGAATGCGGCCGCGTTCGGCGGCGCGGATGGCGTTCCAGGGCTTCAACGCGGCGCGCGCCGCCTGCACCGCGCGATCCACATCGGCCGACGTGCCCTGCGCGACGTAGGCGATCGGCTCTTCGGTGGCGGGGTTCAGGTTGGTCGAATATTCGCCGCCGCTTGGCGCGACGAAATCACCGCCGATCAGTAATTCGTAACGCTTCAAATCCGCCGTGCTATCCATGTCTCTCTCCACGCTTTATTAAATCGTTTCATGGTGTGCCAGAAAACCGCTCGACGATAGCAAAACATTTTTATTGTTCTCATTCAGCGTTATGTATGGGCGGATATAGCATCGTGGCGCGCGCCCCTGCCGCCTGGCCCTTTCCGCTTGGCCCGAGTAATGCGAAGTAAGCGTTGCTTACACATTCTCACGGCATTGCGCCGCCTCCCAACGTAGAGTGACCGCCTGTTCGCGCACAAGGGCAATGATCCCTTGGCAAGGGATCAATCATCACTTCACGAGGAGAAGCGTTTTATGAAGAACAGAATTATCGTGGCGCTGTTGTCGGCCGGTCTCGGCCTTTCGGCCGGCGCGAGCTACGCGCAGCAGTGGCACGGCCCGGATGAGAACCACGGGCCTGGCGCCAGTCATGCGCCGATGATGCATGGCCACGAGGGACACGACGGACACGACGGCCACGATCAGCCGCGCCCGCCTGAGCATGCCGATCGCGATCGCGGTCATCCGGACTGGCACAAGGGCGATCGCCTTTCGGGCGAGTATCGCGATCACCAGTATGTCGTCGACGACTGGCGCGGCCACGGCCTGCGTCAACCGCCGCGCGGCTACCAGTGGGTCGGCGTCGGCGCGGACTATGTGCTCGTCGCGGCAGCGACGGGTCTGATCGCGCAAGTGGTGTTGGCGCAGTAAGACGGCGCCGGAGCGCGCAGGATTGGCTTACGCCGAGCCTTCAACGCCTGCGCGCTCGTTAGTCTTCGTCCGCGAAAAGCGACGCCTGCGCGGCCTGGCTCGGCGACAGGTTCGCGGTCCGCTCGACCAGAAAGGCGTCGCGATCTTTGCCGGCGATCCACTGGGGCGCGCGACCGCGTCCGCTCCATGTCGCGCCGCTTGCGGGGTCGCAGTACTTGGCCGCCGCGTCCGGTGCAGCGGGCTGCGTGCCGGACTTACGCCCCATCAGCTCGTTCAACGTGATGCCGTATTGGCGCATCTTCTGCACGATCTCGATCAGCGCGAGGCGCTCTTCTTTACGCCGTGCCTCGGCCAGTTCCTTCTCCAGCGACTCTCTTTGCGCCATCAACTCGGCGACTTGCGGACTTCTATACGTCATGTTCATGATGTGCGATTGGATTTCCGCAGCGGCCGATGCCCCGCCGCCGCGACAAAAGCGAGAGGCTAACATGATCACGCTTTGCGTGAAAATTTAGCGCGAGTTGCATTCGAGGGGTATCTTTACCTGAGCGATCTTGAATTGTCATACCGTTACCGTTTTTTCGGACTACGAATTTTGTTCTGAAGCCCGGATCTCTTTTCAGTCAATGCGTACGCCGTTGCCGCGCATCACCAGCCATTCCTTCGTATAGCTAACTATATCGGGCGCCGACGCTGTATGGCGACGCATTTCGATGCGTCCAAGGTTTACATCGCACGCAGAACCAAGTAACCTTTCGCCGCTGTCTCGGTTCCCGGCAACGCTTGCCTACATGCGGCATTGCTTCGCATAAGACGGGTAAATCTGACTGCGCCTCACGCATGACGCAGATGCGCTTGGAGACAGCGGCTAGAGGCAGCGTGGCTCGACTTCGCTCCTGACACGTTTCGGCGGCTATCCGCCTCGAATGCGCGATGAGTCGCGCATACACGAACGCCTTGCCTCTGACTGGCAGCGCGTTCGGGACCATCGGCTTTATCCTTTCGTGGGTTGACTTGCGCCGCGATGCTTGTGCGCGCGGGCCTGCTCCCTTTCCGTCCGAACCGTCCATGACGATGGATGCATGATCTCATCGTCATGGACACGGCACGCCATTTAGTACGACTAATAATCATGAAGAAATCGATTCGACCTTGCCTTTCCGTTACTCGGCCTTTCACGTCGCTTAAGCATGCCGCGCTAACCGGCGCGCTCATGACGAGCCTGCTGCTTGCGGCCTGCGGTGGCGGCAGCGGGAGCGCCGTTGATGCAGCGACGGACAAGAGCGGCACGCCCGCAGCGACAGCGAAAAGCGCAAGCACGAACGGCTCAATCTTCTATGGCATGAATGGCCACAACAACAGCGGCGGCGCGTACGATATTTCCAGCCCGCAAACGCAGCTTTCGCAGTTGCACGACCTCGGCGCGACGATCTACCGGAACGAGGTCTATAACCAGGCTTCGGCAAACAAGCTCGCGGGCATCGCGCAGACCATGGCGCAGGGTGGCGTGACGGTCTATCCCGTGATGCTTTTGGGTCTTGACTATGGCAACGAGCAGGACGCGTATAACGCGGGCTATACGCTCGGCAAGCAGACGGCGAGCGCGTATCACTACCAGTATTACGAGGTCGGCAATGAGCTGGAGGCCAAGACGCTCAACGGAAACGTCGACGGGGTCTACTGGCAGCACTACGACAGCCGCAAGTATCAGATTGCACGGGGCATCATTCGCGGCCTGATTGCGGGCGTCAGATCGGAGGACACGGCGGGGAAGATCGTTCTGGGCGGCACGTGGCTGCATTATGCGTTCTACCAGATGCTCGCCGACGGTTCGCAGCCTGACGGCACCTGGGGCCACCCGGCGGTGAGCTGGGACATCACGGCATGGCACTGGTACTCCAACGAAGGCGACATCACCAACGCCTGCGGCGGCACTGGATGCCACGACGTGCTGGCGGTGCTGCATCAGATGGGCAAACCGATCTGGATCAACGAATTCGGCGTGCGCCCGAGCCTGGGATCGCTTCTGCAGGTCGCCGCGTATCTCACGGGCAACGACATGATGTCGCAATATGTGAACGTGGCGTCGAAGTACAACATCCAGTCGATTCAGGCGTATGAGCTTTACGACGATGCAGAAGGCGCGTACGGGATGATGCAAGCTGACGGGCATACGCAGAAGCCGGCGTATGAGTCTTATCGGAGTTTTGTGCAGAATCATCCGCGGTGATTTTGTGGTGGGAGCTGGGAAGGGTAATCCCCCCGCTTCTAACGCGAGACAGAAGTAGAGACTATGCTGCGGCCGTGAGCCGTTGCTTCGGCGTTACGCCACAGAGGCCCATGTTGGGGCGCTCGTGATTGTATTGCCACATCCATTCGGTCGCAAAGTGCTGCACATGTGCAAGGTCATCCCAGTAGTACTGCGACAGCCATTCAGATCGCACTGTCCGGTTGAACCGCTCGACGTAGGCGTTCTGCTGCGGCTTGCCGGGCCGAATGGGACCTGTCCGAAATCTTGTGTGCCGAGGCCGGTTAAGAAATCTCAGCTGATGGCGCTGGTGAATCGCTCGCCGAACAGAATGGCGGACTGTGCAACGGCTTGCCGCCAGGTGATAGGCGGCATCTTCCAATCCT
This sequence comes from Burkholderia sp. 8Y, assembly GCF_902506145.1. Lineage (GTDB taxonomy): Bacteria > Pseudomonadota > Gammaproteobacteria > Burkholderiales > Burkholderiaceae > Caballeronia. Next base: position 1,453,844 of record NZ_LR733520.1, read on the forward strand.
TCTCGATGTTGCGCAAGGCCAGATACAGCAGTTTGCTGGCGGCTTCGTCGCTTGGGAAGTGGCCCCGGTTCTTGACAATCTTGCGCAGCTGCATGTGCATGCTCTCGATCGCATTGGTTGTGTAGACGATTCGACGCACCTCGGGCGGATAGGCGAAAAAGGGAATCACCTGTTCCCATTGGCGCTGCCACATCGCCGCGATAGTCGGAAATCTGCGGCCCCACTCGCTGCCGGCAAAGGCGTCGAGCGCCGCTGCCGCCGCCTCGGCGGTGACGGCCTGGTAGATCGGCTTGATAGCCGCAGCCAGCGGCTTGCGGTCCTTCCAGCTCGCCAGCGTCAGCGAATTGCGGATCACGTGCACGATGCAGGTCTGGATCTGCGCGGCCGGATAGACCGTCTCGATCGCTTCGGGAAAGCCGCGCAAGCCGTCGACCACCGCGATCAGGATGTCGTGCAAGCCGCGGTTCTTCAGTTCGTTGAAGACCTTCAGCCAGAACTTGGCGCCCTCGGTTTGCTCGATCCACAAGCCCAGCACTTCCTTGCGACCGTCGGCGCGGATGCCCAGCGCCAGATAGACCGCCTTGTTCCTGACCGTGCCCTCGTCGCGGATCTTAAGGCGCAGCGCGTCGAAGTACACGATCGGATACATGGCCTCGAGCGGGCGTTGCTGCCACTGCTCGACCTCGGCCAGCACCTCGTCGGTGACCGTCGAAATCAGATCGGGCGAGACCTGCAGTCCGTACAACTCCAGCAAATGGCCCTGAATCTCGCGCACGCTCATGCCGCGCGCGTACATGCTGATGATGTGGTCATCGAAGCCGGGCAGCCGGCGTTGATACTTGCCGACCAGTTGCGGCTCGAATGTCGCTTGCCGGTCGCGCGGGATATCCAGCATCAGTTCGCCATTGGGCGTCAGCACCGTCTCGGGGCTCGTGCCGTTGCGGTGGTTGCCAGACTGGCCTTGCTCGGTCTCGGCTTGCAGATGGTGGCTCAGCTCGGCCGCGAGCATGCGCTCGGCCAGTTGCTTCTTGAGCTGGCCGGCAAGACCGGATTCGCCCAAGACCGACTCGGCATCCTTGCCCTGCACCTGGGCAAGCAACTGATCGATCAATTCGTCGGAGAACAGTTTCGGTGCCTTCGGGTTCTTACTCTTCTTTGTCACGGTTGCTTCGGTCATAGGACGTTATTTCCTCTATCGTCTCATGACCTCGGCACACAGGAAATCTGACAGGCTCGCTGAATGTAGTTCAGCGCGATACCCTGCGCCATCGCCCATTGCGTGATCGAATCACTCAGATATTCAGGGCCGTTATCGCACCGTATCGCCATTGGCTTTCCCCGCCAGCCGATGATCTGCTCGAGCGCCCGTATGACTCGCGCCGAGGGTAGCGAGAAGTCGATCTCGATGCCCAGTGCCTCCCGGTTGAAATCGTCGATCACGTTGAGCAGCCGGATACTGCGACCGTCCTTCAACTGGTCGTGCATGAAATCCATCGACCACACCGCATTCACCGCCGCCGGCACCATCAGTGGCTCTGGCACCTGTCGTACAAGCCGCTTGCGAGGCTTGATGCGCAAGTTCAGCTCAAGCTCCCGGTAAATCCGGTACACGCGCTTGTGATTCCACCCGAAGCCCTTCACGTTGCGCAGGTACAGGAAACACAGCCCAAAGCCCCAATTGCGGTGATTGTCGGTCAGCCGTAGCAGCCAGTCGGCGATCTGCTCATTCTCTTCATTGTGCAGCCGCTCGTAGCGGTAGCACGTCCGGCTTATGCCAAGCGCCTCGCACGCAAGCCGGATCGATACGCCCCGGCGTGCAACTGCGTCTCTGGCCATCTCGCGGCGGGTAGATGGCCTCAGTCTTTTTTTGCCAGCGCTTCTGCGACGATCTCCGCCTTGATCTTCTCTTCGACGTACATCTTGCGCAGCCGCGCGTTCTGCGCTTCGAGTTCCTTCATCCGCGCCATCAGCGACACGTCCATGCCGCCGTACTTGCCGCGCCAGTTGTAGAAGGTTGCCGTGCTGATGCCCAACTCGCGGCAGAGTTCCGGCACGGCAATGCCCGACTCCGCCCGCTTGAGCGCTTCCATGATCTGGCTGTCTGTGAACTTTGACTTCTTCATTGCGTAGAACTCCCGTTGCTGGAAATTCTACTTCTGATCCCGATTACTTAATGGGTGTGACCTGCCCTGGAATTTTCGGACCAGCTGAAACTTGAGAGAATGGCTTCCTACGGAGAGAAGGAAGTCATGAAGAAGAGCCGGTTTACCGAAGAGCAGATGGTCACGATCCTGCGGGAGGCGGAGCATCGGCACGGCGCCTTCGCGCACGCATCGCGGCGCGCAGGCGCGCACGCCGCAACGGGCGCCCGGCACGAAGAAACAGCGCGAACTCACGCAACAGGACCTGGAGGCAACGATGATGGCGTTACATGAACGAAAGCGCGGCGCACAGCCATCCAAAAACCGCTCCGCGGTCAGCAAACGATGAAGTCCATGCACCTGCGCCCTGCCCGTTCAACCGTGCGTCTTCAACACTACGTGAGGGTAAAACCCAAGGACAGATACGACATCTGTATTTAGCCCGCACTCCGACATTTAAATCTGGCCATGACACGTGAAACGCTTATGACGGCTCGTTATCGCCCAAGCCGTCGTAATCAGCGCTGTTCGTCTCACTCCTGCGCTGGCGCTGCCGGGTTGCGCGTATTGCCGTCGTCCGCTTCGGTCAAAGGCAGATCGGCTGCCGGATCATCGGATTTCGGCGCGGGCTGCGCGGCTTTGTCGGTATCGACGACATCGGTTCCGGGTTCGTTTTGCGGAATGCTCATAATCTTCTCCGTTCGGTCGTTGAGAGACTGGAATGCGGTACCGATGACTCAGCATCGCGGATGCCTGATCGCGGAATACGCGTTGCTTGCCTATCGGCAATACCTTCTCAACGGAGCCGACCATGTCCGCGACAGCCAACTCGAGCAGCAACCCGCCCGAAAATCCCGTCGACTCGGAGGGACTGACCGACCTCGGCCCGGCGCAGCCGGAAGATCCGCCACATCCGCCGCAAGCGGACGCCGATTTGCGCGATCCGCCCAGTCCGGCTGGCGTGCCGCGCCAAGACGGCAAGTAATAAAAACGCCCGAATCACCGATGTCGATAACTCGAACGGCGCCATTCATTCTTGTTCCGGCGCCGTCGAGTGATTCAGTGACGATAATCAAAATATCTGCATGGCCTTCGCGTGAACGCCTCAACTATGCTTGAAAGAACCCTGCTCCGCGTCCGATACCATTCCACCGAGCGCATCGGAATAAATAAGAAAATCCTCAACAACGGACGCTTTCCAAATCCGATCATAAAAATAAATCGTTCAGCGGGGGTTTCCGCGTTATCCTGATTCCAAAGCGGCACACCTTTCAACCCACATGAGGCGCAAGGATGACACCGGGAGTAAAATTGCATCGAATGCTGATCGCGGATACCACACCGATGATCGCGCAAGGCCTGAAACTGCTTTTGAACGATGGCTCGCTTCCGGTTCTCGTCGGAATATCATCGTGCAGGATAGAATTAATGGATCGGCTCCAACACAGCAAAACCGACCTGCTTATTCTCGATCCGGCATTCGTGCAGCGCGATCTGGATCTCGGAAATATGGATTCCATCGCCTCGCTCAGTCACCGCTTTCCCCGCCTTTCGATTCTCCTGCATACTACCGTTACTGATCCGCAGCTTCTGGAGAAAATGTCGAAGCTGGACCGATTCAGCATTGCAAGCAAAGCGGACGAATTACAGGACGTGGTGCAAATCGTAAGGCGCTTGCTCAAAGGCGAAACCGACATAATGTCGCCGAAAACAGAACGCATGATCTGCCAAGCGCGAAGTCTTCGAAGGCTGCTACCGGAGCTGTACGCCTTCTAGCTGCATCAACTCGTCGGACGACCCACCGCGATCTATACTGAAAGCGCGCTCGAAATCGTCAAATTTCTTTGAAGATTCATTCACCGAGCGAAACGTTCCCGGGCACCGTGCCATAGTCGCGTGATTCACGCTTGGGATTCAGCCCTGGCCGAACACCGCGCACTTTTACGACACGACAGCATGCTCGAACACTACGACGATCTTTATCCGAAACTGTACGCCGGCGATGTCGAGGAATGCTCGCGCTTTCTCGAGGAACGGCGCGCGGTGGATGGAAACACTGCCGAATACTGGCATTGGCGCGCAATAGTGCATCTGCGCGCCGGCCAATTTCATCAGGCGCTCGATATTTGCTTCATGCTGACGCGCCTGTCCGACACGTTTGCTTTTCATGTGCATTGCATGTGCGACGTGGCCGGGCATCTCGGCCTGAAAGAAGTGGCGCTTGCCGGCGTCGAATCGTTTGCCCGCAAGGCGTCCACGCCGGAAATCGCCGCTTTTCTGTGGCGCGTGTACGGCTGGCATTATCTCGGCGATGACGAGCGCGTACTCGAACTCACAGCGGACGGCATCGACGAGCACTCCGTCTTCGTACTCAGCCATCATCAGGCGCGCAGTCGCATGCGGTTGCACGGCATCGCGGATGGCGTCGAGGCGATGCACCGCTACTGGTCGTCGGACGAAGCGCGGCGCGTGCTTTTTCCTCACGTGAACCGTGAGGGCTACTGGACGGGTCAGCGCGCCCTGCCCGCGCGCCTGTCGGTGCGGCTCATCGCGTCGGGCTTCGGCGATCTCGTGAACTGGGCGCGCTACATCGGCGCGTTGCAGGCAATGGGCGTCGATGTCGACTACGACTCCGACCTGTTCCGTGTCACGACGCCCCAGTCCGATCAGGCCGATTTCGTCCGGGCCATGCAAGCGGCCGGCTTCACGCAACCCACCGGCGACGGCGCGATGTGGACGGACCCGTTCACGCTTTTCACCGCCCTCTTTCCGGTGCTCGGTCACGCGGCGTCGCACCGGTACATCGAGCCGGCGGACCCATCGAGCGTCGATGCCGTCATCGACCGCATCTGGCATCGGGCGCGCGGACGCCGCTGCATCGGCGTGTTCTGGTCGTCGTGCGAATCGGCGAACAACTTCGCGAGCCGCAGTCTCACCCTGCCCGACCTCGACCCGCTGTTCGACAGCCTGAGCGACGTGTACTGGGTCGTCATGCAGCGCGGATTCGAACGCCGCCGCTGGCTGAACGACCCGCGCTCGGCCGATCTGGACCGCTTCACGACGCTCGACCTCGACATGACGCTGGGTCAGTCGGCGGCGCTGATCGACCGGCTGGACGCGTTCATCGGCAATGATGGCGGCCTCACGCATTTCGCCGGCGCGCTCGGCAAGCGCAGCTACCTGTTTCTGAACCACGTGGCCGAATGGCGCTACGAACGCGAAGGCAGCGCGACTGCCTGGTATCCGAACATGCGACTCGTTCGGGCGCGCGAACTGGGCGCGTGGGGCGATGTCGTCGGCACCTTGCAGCGATCGCTCGGTGCCGACGCACGCTAGGCGCGTCGTCAGCGCGCGACCGCGCGGAACCCGTACTCCTCGCGAGCGCCGTAGCGCCCCGGCGCGAAGCCATTGAACACGTGTCCGCCCACTTTCGCGCCGACGTTCTCCAGCCGGCGCAAGGTCTCTTCCAGTTGCCGTGCGCCTGTGCGATCCGCCCGCGAAACCAGCAGCACGAGGTCGCAATCGTGCATCGCGATGGAAAGCGCGTCGCTGACCGGCAGCACCGGCGGCGAATCGATCACCACATAGTCGTAGATGTCGCGCAGCATCGACAGCGTTTCCTGGAACGCCGGACGCCCCAGGAGTTCTGCGGGATTCTCGGGATAGAACGCGCCGGCGTCGATCATCGAAAGACCGCCGCCGAGCGACACGATCGCTTCATCCACGCGCGCGGAGCCTTCCAGCACTTCCGCGAGACCCGGTCCGGTGCGGCCATCGACGAGATGACGCAGACGCCCCTGCCGCATGTCCGCGTCGATGAGCAGCACGGACGCACGCGTTTCCGCGAGCAGATAAGCGAAGTTCGACGAGACGAAGCTCTTGCCCACGCCCTGCGTCGGGCCGGTGAAAAGAATCACCTTGCCGCGATGATCGTCCGCGTTGGCGACGTAGCGCGGATTCATCACGGTCGTGGTCGCGCCGAATGACATCGCGTTCAGCGAACTGAGCGGGTTCAGTCCGCTCAGTCCCGGATGACCCATCGGTACCGGCGCGCCGCTCAGCATTGCGCGGACGCTGTTGCGCAAGGAACGCAGCGCCTCGATGCTCGGATCGGTCGGACTCGTCATGGCGAGCAGTTTCGCGGGCGCGGCGTTGTGCGTCAACGCGCGGACGTCCTGCCGCAATTGCGCCGTCGAACGTGCGATGACGGCAAGACGCGGCAACTGCGAGAACTGGTCGATTTCTTCCGGACTCCGAAGCTCCCGGCGATTCAACGCGATCAGATAGATCGACACCGTGCTGATGAACAAGCCGCCGAAGATCGAGCCGAGCAGCACGATCCAGGCGCGCGGCCACGACTGCTTTTCCGGCGCGACAGCCCAGTCCACGACCGCCACGCCGGGCGGCGTGCTGGCGGCCGCGACTTCGAGTTGCTGCGCATTCGTGAGCACGCTCGTGTAGAGCTGCGTCGTGACGGCGACATCGCGCGCAAGCTCGACGTATTGCCGCTGCACAGTCGGCAGATTCGCGGCGATCTTGGACGTATCGGCGATCTCACGCTTGACCTGATTCAGTTGCGTGAGCGCGCTCTGATAGTTCTCGTTGTCGGGCTTATAGCGATGCTGCGCGGCATCGAGCGCGAGTTGCAGCGTGGTCTGCTGCTCTTCCAGCCGGCTCATGCGCGTGATGAGCGCGGTGTTCTGCTGCGCCATGTCCACGGTGCCGGTCTGCGTGCGAAACGCGTTGAGGCGCCGCTCCGCCGTTTCGAGATCCTGTTTCAGCGCGGGCAGGCGCTGCTTCAGGAAGTCGAGGCTCGTCTGCGCCTGCGCTGCACGGCGTTCGACATCACGCTCCTGATACGTCTTGATGATCGCGTTGACCATCGCCTGCGCGAGCAGCGGCGATTCGGCCTGATAGCTCAAGTGAATCAGCGACGGATCGCGCAACGACGATTCGCGCGGCGGGATCGACGTGCGCAGACGCGAAATCACGTTGTCGAACGTCATCTGCTGCGAGTACTTGCGCAATTCGAAGCTGACGCCGGGCCGCGCACGCAACATGTCGATGCGCAACTCGCCGGGCGCCTGTCCATCCGCCGTGTTGACCTGGAACGACACGGTCTCGCCGACGCGCCCTTGCGCGAGCTGCCTGTCGTCCTTGTCATACAGCGTCCAGCGCCCCGCCGGACCCGCGACGACGTGAAACTTCGCCTTGTACGCGGCTTCGGGCACCGTGAAGACGCCGGCCTTCAGACGCTCCCCGCCCCATGCGAACTGATCGAGCCCGAAGAGCGATGGCGCGAGTTCGTTGTCGCTCGCATGCCGCGACGCGAGAAAGCTGCCGATCAGCGGAAAGTGACTCTTCGTCTCGACGACAGTCTCCGCGCCTGTCTGCACGATGGCCGCGCTCACCACCGAGCGCGAGGTCAGCACGTCGCTTTCGTCGTTAGCGGAAGCATCGGCAGCCATGGAACCGGAGACATCGGAGAGCGCACTGATCGACGTGCCCGCCTTGCTCTGCACGCGCAACAGGGCTTCGGCGCGGTACTGCGGCGTGGCGAGCAGCACATACAGCACGCCCGCCGCGCAGCATGTGCCGGTGACTGCGCCCAACAGCGTCTTGTGGCGCACGACGCTGCGCCACAGATCGACGAGACCGTCGCCGCGTTGCGGAACTGGCGTCATGGCCGGGCGCATATTATATGAAAGCATGTTATATCCCTACGAAGAAGTAAAAGACCACGGACGTCAGCTACATTTCCAAGAAAGGCGCATTCCCTCGCATGCGCCTTTTCTTTAGTACCACGAACTACGACGAAGCGACCGTGACGAATAGCGGTCCCTGCGCTTCCGTCACCGCGAGCACGCTGCGACCGCTCAACGCCGCGCCGTAAAGGTCGGTGACGAGCGCGCCCGCAGGCAGACGCGACACATCGAGATTCACCACGTTCCCCGCGCCGTAGCACCACACGACATATTTCGTCGCGTGCGAATCGTTCAGCTTCAGCACGATGTACTGCTGCTGCTCGTCGATGAAATAGCGCGCGTTCTTCGCATCCGCTGTGAATGCGAACAGATGCTTCACCGCCCGATAGGCCGGGAGCTTCCCGTTCTGCGCATCGAGCAAGCCGAAGTTATGCTCCATCTCCTTCGGATCGTTGCCGTCGTTGCGCATGTCGTAGTACGAAGTGAGCCGGACTTGCGCAATCCAGTTCGTCAATAGCAAACGCACGGCGTAGTTCGCCTGCCTCGCTCGTGCCTCGCAGGAATGACCATTGGCGATATCGGCTACATAGTGATAGCCGACGCTCGGGTACGACCATTCGGTCGCCCACACTTGCGGACGCCTCGCATAGGTCGAGAGATCCTCGCGCAACGCCCGATAGTCGCCGAGCACGGTCTCCGGTTCCTGCTGCCGGTACGGATGGACGCTCACAGCGTCCGGTCCCGTCTGCGTCGCGCTGATATCGCCCACGGCGCGAATGAAGTCGCGATCGACTTGCTGCACGCCACCCGTCGCGATGACCACCTCTGGATTCGCGGCACGCGTCGCTTTGACGGCCGTCCGCAGCAACGCGCGATACGCGGCCGGCGAAGGCGGCGCAAGCCAGTAGTCCTTATGGTCCTCTTCGTTCCACACTTCGAAGCTCACCGGTGCATTGCGATAGCGGTATGCCGCCTGATACGCATACGTCTGAAACGCGGCGAGTTGCGGCGCGGACGTCGGCGGTTGATCCGCGCTATACGCGTAATGCTTGTAGCCGAGAATGAACAGCGCCCCGAGGCCACGCGCCTTGAGATTGTTCACTAGACCATCGAACTCGCCGAAGTGCCAGCCGTCCGGCGCCTGCACCGCTTCCCAGAACAGGTCCGTTCGCACGAACGAGAAGCCGACGTCCTTCACGGCGTCGAGCAGCTTCGCATCGCTTATCTGGTGAATCGCGACGCCCGTGTTCGCGCGTGCCGTCGCGAACGACGGCAACGCGACATACGCACGCTCCAGCGACACCGGCGAGCCGTCGAGCGCGACGTTGGGCGTAGCCGATGCGGGCAGCATCGCCACGCATGCGGCCACCACGCCCGCCACCGCGATGCGCCGCGCGATGTTCGCTTTGCTGACGATCATGTCAAAGGCTCCCCAGTCCGTCGTGCGCGGATTCGAGCATCGGCTCGCGACGGACCGACTGCATGGCAGTCGCCGCCGGCATGCGAGGCCGCCATTGCGTCGCGGTCGATGGCATCGCCATGCGCCGTGCATGCGGCTCGATGGCGAATGCGCCCTGACGCAGATAAGCGAGCGTGATGCCGAGAAACAGCAGACAGCCGATGGATTCGCAGATGTCGGTCGTCGCGCACGCGAACAACAGATAGAGCAGCATGGCCCAGGAAGACCGGTCGTCGGGCTGCGCTCGCAACATCACGCGTACGAAAAACCCGATGAGCGCCACCGCGCCGAACGCGCCGAAACTCGCGAGCGCATAGAGCACCGTGTTGTCCGCATAGGCGACATTGAAGCCGAACGCGCTCTCGTAGTAAGTGGACGCCGAGCCGAAGCCGCCCGGCCCGAGACCCAGCCAGATGCGGTTATTCTTCAGGAGTCCTTCTATCAGGATCGGCCATGTGTTGAACATGCGGTCCTGAAACGAAGCAAGCGTCACGTAGCCGGTGCCGGAGAGATTGAACGCCGACGCCGCGATGAACGACGCAAGCGGAAAGCCGATGGCGAACGCGGTCGCCCAGAGGCAGGCGCGCTTCATCGTCATCGTCGAGAAAAAGCAGTGGACACCGACGACAAGCGCGAGCGCCACGGGCGCCGTCTTGTTGGTGGTGGCGTGAATGGCCGCGCCCGCTGCCACGAGCAACGCGCACTGCAACCAGCGATTGTCGGTCCGCATGAGAAGCCATGTCGTCAGAAGACCGGCCATGAGTCCCGTCGAGGCGCTGTCGCGCCCGAAGCCCGACAGCCGCGACGCGATGCCGACATAAGAGGACACCGCGACGCGCACGTTATGGCCGCCCACGGACACGCTCGTGCCGACCCACGGCAGCGTCATGAACGAGTTCGCGAGAATGCCGATGCCGCAGAGCGCGGCGAGCACCATGAAGCCCGCAGTCGCGACGCGTCCGTTGAGCAGCGCAAGCGCGTCGCGCGGTGCCGTGAGCGCGAAGAGCATGGGCGCCACCGTCCACACCCAGAACGCGACGGCTTGCGGCACGACGCCATGCGAGAGCGACACACAGGACTGCGCGAGCATGTAGAGCGCAATGAGCGCATGACTCGCCTTCGGACGCTTGATCAGCGTGAACAGCACCCACGCGAGCATCACCACCTTCGGCAGATACGCCGCCTGCGGCACGCCGATCATCGACGTGTAGTAGCGCACGACGCCCGAGAGCACGTCGCTTCCCACGGCGGCGAAAAACGTCGCGACCCACAGCTTGTCTTCGAGCGATGCCCTGTTCATTGTTTCACCGTCGCATGTCGCCGGGGATCGTCGGTTGCAGACTCGACCGCCGATCGCCTCTTGTTGTATGCGCTGTGCTTCCAGCGCGACGAACCCGGCCAGGCCCGCCCCCGTTGTCGAAAACTTACCGTTGCCATGCAGCCCCCTCCGTGCGCCTACGCACGCTCGTTCCGGGCGATTGTTCACGTTCACGTTTGCTATGTCCGCTTGCGCTCATAAAGCTCGCAACAGAGCAGCGCCGATGCCACGAATCGAAACGTTTGCTGCGATCGTTAGCGAACATAAGCGGGCTTATTGTCGTACCGCTACGGGTTTTTCCTCGTCATCGTCATGTGCCGCAAACGCGCGGGACGTCGTACATTAAGGCCATATCGGTACGATTGGATACGTGTAGGATTACGTACCAAACAAGCCAGAAAGAAATGCGCACCGGAAGGCGGTCGGGGCCGGACGCGCGGGGTCGCGGTATCGAACGCATCAAAAAAATTCAAAGAGGCTCGCCATGAGTCAGACCAGCACGCACGCCTGCGACGCCGCACGCGTGAGCTACGGCAACGCCGTGCTCTTCTTTACGAGGCCCGCGCCACGCGGCCCCCGATGAACCTCGCGCCTCAACGAATCGCCGTCTTTTTTCACGTCATCTCCGAGAGCGCATATGAACGCACAAGACCGTGCCGCGTTGACGCAGGCATCGAAGGGCAGTATCGCGGTATTCGAATCCGTGGTGCCACAGGCAACATTGAGCGCCATTAACCGCATGCTGGATGCGGCCTATGCCGCGACGCAGGACCACGAACAGTTTTTCGGCAGCGCCAAGGACGTCGTGCATACCTTGCGCGACATTCCGGCCTTCAAGACACTCGAGAACGAGGCCGTGCGCGCCGCGTCCGACTGGCTCAAGTCGACGATGCCGGTCAACGCGACGGTCGGACCGTGGTTTGGACTTCGCATCGGAAGCAGCACGACGACGGCGGGCAGTCATTGCCGCCATTTCGACTCGCACGTGCTCACGCTCGTCATCGTATTGAAGACGGCGAGCGATCAGGAGAAGAGCGGCGATCTCGTCGTCTACCCGAAAACGCGCGGCATTCCGCGACGCCGCGACAACCTCTTGCGCAAGAGCGTGCAATGGGGCGAGCGCGGCCTGCCCTTCCCGCTTCGCGCAGCGCGCACGCAGCGTCACCTCGAACGCGGTTCCTGCTCACGCATTCGAGGCTTCGCGGGTGACGTGTACGTGTTCAACGGATTCCTGATGCAGCACTGCAACCTGGATGTGCTCGCGGGCGAACGCCGCAGCCTCATCATTCACTATCTGGACCCGGGCTTGTCGATGGGGCTCTCGGCGATCAACCGGCTGCGTCGCCATGCGACAGCCGTGCCGACCGATGCCGTGCGTCCTGTCGAACCGGTCACCGGGATGGATGCGCTCTGAGGGGATCGCTTAACGCGGGCTCGACCGCTGCCCGCTCGCGGGGCCGGACGTGAAAGCGCCGGTCAGCCGGCACCCGTGGCGCACCACTCGCGCCACATGGCGCGATAGGCGTTCTCGAGATTGCGCGTGAACCGCGGAGCGTTCATCATCGGCGAATGCTCGAGGCGGGAACGCAGCGATGCGCGCAGTCCGGCTAGCCGCGGGGTATCGCTGGCCAGGCGCGTGACGATATCGACGTAAGCCGCGTCGTCATACGCCACGAGTTCGGGCAATCCGAGGTTCATCAGCAGGCTCAGTCCCGCGCGGCTGCAAGCGGTTTCGCCCGCGCGCGACGGCACCGGCACGCCCATCCACAAGGCGTCGAGGCTGGTGGTGTGGCCGTTGTACGGGAACGTGTCCAGACCGATGTCGATGGCGTTGTAGGTGTTCAGATACGCGCCGCGCTCCTGATAACCGACGAACGCGACGCGCGACATGTCCACGCCCAATGCGCTCAGACGTTCACTGAAGCGTTCCCGCGCGCCGGGCTCTGCCAAAAGGATGAAGCGCGCGTCCGGCGTCGCGGCCAGCACCGCGGCCCACATGCGAAGTGTGCGTCCGGATGCCTTGCACGGATTATTCAGGCATCCGAATGTGATGAAGCCGTTGCGCTGCGCCGGTAACGGCCCGACGTCGGGCGCGTCGGTCGTCGCGACGCGCGGATCGAAACACCAGAACGTCTCGGGCAGCCAGAGCGTCTGCTCGCTGTAGCGCTCGCCGACGCCCGGCTGATCGGGCGGATCGATCCAGAGATCGGTGAGCCGGTAGCGGATCGCGCGGCTGCCCGTCGTGCCCGGATACGCGAGCCACTGCACCTGCACCGGCGCGGGCCGCCGCGCGAACAACAGCGGACGGCCGCCCGCCATGTGCAGGGTGAGATCGACGAGCACGTCGATGCGATCATCGCGGATGAGTTGGGCGAGCGCCTCGTCGTCGAGCGCGTGGACGTCGCGCCAGACATCGGCCATCCCGCGAAACGACTCGGTTACCGCATCAGGCGCTTTCACGCTTGCGTAGAAGAATACTTCGAACGATGTGTGGTCGTGCTGCGCGAAAACGGGCGCGGTGAACATCGACTGGCAATGCGTCCGGAAGTCCGGCGCGACGTAGCCGATTCTGAGGCGCCGCGACGGCGACCGGTCATTCGTATAGTCAACAGCACGCTGAAGCAGCGGCGCTTCGTGTTGCGCGGAAAATCGCTGACATTCGTCGAGGATCGTCTTGGAGTCTTCCGCGTAGTAGGTCAGCGCGTAATTCAGATTGCGATGCACGCATTCATTGTCGGGCGCGCACGCGACCGCACGGCGAAACGCTTCGATGGCGTCGTCCATCCGGCTCATGTCCTTGAGCACGCTCGCGAGGTTGTTGTGGGCCTCGGCGGACCCCGGCTCAATGGCGATAGATTGCCTCAGAACGGCCTCGGCCTCCGGCAGCTGGTTCATGTCCCGCATGACGCGGCCCAGATTCGTGTAGGTGTGAGCGAAGTCCGGACGCAGTGCAATCGCGCTCCGATAGGCGGCTTGGGCCTCAGGCAGGCGACCCTCGCTGGCAAGGAGCACGCCGAGGTTGTAGTGCACGTCGGGATTGTCAGGATGTTGCGCGGCGAGTGCGCGATACGCCGCCTCCGCTTCCCTCACGCGACCGTCGTCGTGCAACAGGTGAGCAAGGCTCGCGCGAGCGTCCGAGTGATCCGGCTGCATGTCGAGCACGTCGCGATAGATCTGCTCGGCTTCCTTCATGCGGCCGGTTTCACGCCGCGCGCACGCGATGCCCATGAGCGCCTGCGTGCAGTCCGCGCGGATGGCTAGCGCCGCTTCGAATGCCGTCTCTGCTTCGGCCATGCGCCTCGTCTTGAGCAGCGCGTCGCCCAGGCTGCAATGCGCTTCCAGATAAGCGGGGCTCAGTCGCGCCGCGCGACGGTGGAAAACCTGTGCCCGCGCGTACTGGCCCATCTGCTGAAGAACGAGACCCAGATTTTGATGCGCGATGTCGAAGTCAGGACGCAGCGCGACCGCGCGTCTCAGGGCCGCCCGCGCTTCCTTCAGCCGTCCCTGCTCGCGCAGCAGGTTACCCCAATTGTTGAACGCCTCTGCATAGTCGGGACGGACCGACGTGGCGTCGCGGTACGCCGCTTCCGCTTCTGCCACGCGTCCAGCGCCACTCAGCAGATTCGCGAGGTTGTAATGCGCTTCGGCGAGTTCCGGGCGAAGGCGCAGTGCCTCGCGCAAGCACGCTTCGGCCTCCGCTGCCCGGCCGAGCGTGCGCAGCAGATTGCCGAGGTTGTAATGCGCTTCCGAAAAATCCGGGCGAATCGCGACAGCCCGCCGATACACCGGCTCGGCATCCACGAGCCGGCCCTGCGCCATGAGCAGATTCGCCAGATTGCCGTAGCTGCCGGCATGTTCCGGATGCGTATCGATGATGCGGCGCCAGTGTGCTTCCGCATCGTCCAGGCGGTTCAGTTGATAACAGCAGATAGCGGCGAGATTGCGGGCTTCGGGGTCGGCTGCCGGATCGTCGAGCATTGGTTGCAGGACGTCCAGCGCGGCGTCGAAGGTCCCGTTCGAGTAATGAGCGGCTGCGGTGTGATAGAGATTCGGATCGGAGACCATGAGCAGAAACGCGCGGGACCGCTGTTCGGGAAAGTTTTTAGAGGGTAAAACTAACAGACTGCCCGCACGGATTCGTCATTAACTATAAAGTCGCGCAAGAAGTGAAACGCGGCCCCGACGGGCGCCTCGCCGCGCCCGCGCCTCTCCATGCCGCTTGCGGATCATCTCAAAACCCCGCAAGCTCTCGGTTGCGGCGCGTGAGGCGCGCCGGGTCTGTAAATCGAAGAGGTCCCATGTCCGACAAATTGACGATGAACGAAGAGCGCAAAGGCTCCGATAACCCCGACCTGCTGTATCTCTTGCAGGGCGCCGAAGACTTCAGCCGCTTCGTCTTTCCCGACCGCGAGGCCCTTTTCAAGAGCCTCGCGCACCAGCAGGCGCCGCACACGCTTTTCATCACCTGCGCCGATTCGCGCGTGTCGCCGGAAATGATCACCCAGACGCATCCCGGCGAACTCTTCGTGTGCCGCAACATCGGCAATATCGTGCCGGCCTATGGGGAAATGCTCGGCGGCGTCTCGGCGGTGGTCGAGTTCGCCGTGCTCGCGCTGAACGTGCGGCAGATCGTCATCTGCGGCCACTCGGATTGCGGCGCGATGAAGGGGCTCGCGTCGGGCGCGACCATCGCCGACGAAATGCCGACGGTCCACGCGTGGCTGCGCAACGCGGAAGCCGCGCGCAGCGTCGTGATGACGAGAAAATTGGAGGAAACGCGCGTCGTGCAGGCGATGGTCGAAGAGAACATCCGCCTTCAGCTCACGCATTTGCGTACGCACCCGGCGGTCGCGGGACGGCTCGCGCTCGGCCAGCTACAGGTGCAGGGCTGGGTCTACGACATCGGGCAGGGCGAGGTGTCGGTTTTCGACGAAAGCGCAGGCGCGTTCGAATCGATTCCTAAGGCGCGCGAACGGCTGCTGCACAGCGGCTCGCGGTAAAACCCGTCGGCGCGACGGCGACGCGGCGAGCAACGCCGCGCCGTCTTGCCGACGCTCCGATGCTTATTGCACGCCCTTCTTGGCGGCGAGGTCCTGCGCCATCTTCAGATGCTGCTCGATGGTCGGCAATGCCTTTTGCGCGGCCTTCTTCAGATCCGCGTTCTGGCCGCCTTCGGCTTCCTTCTTGAACGCTTCGACCGCTTGCTGGTGCCCCTGCACGCCGACCTTCTGGATGTAGGCCGTATCGAATTCCTTCCCCTTCAGCCCCTTCAGCGAGTCGAGCACGGCCGTGTCGGAATTATCCTTCGGCACGGTCACGCCATGCGGTGCGGCCATCTTGAGCTGCATCGTCAGCTTGGTGTGATCGACCATCATGTGATGCGCGAAGTTCTTCACATCCTTGTCTTGCGACTGCTTGGTCGCGAGCTTGCTGGCGTCGATTTCCGTGGAACTGGACATCGACGCGGCCTGCACGAATTCCTTGTCAGGCGCGGACAAGTCGTTGGCCATCGTGGTGCTGGCCGCCTGCGTCTGCGCGAGCGCGACTGCCGGCGCGGCGGCAAAAAGCGCCGATGCCAGCGCGGTGAGCAGAACTGCATTGCGTTTCATTGATGCCTCCTTTGGCGGTGATAGCACCCTTCTTTAGCAATGGCGGTGCCACGCGTGGCCCGCCGCGCCTTCTTCCGCCGGAAAGTGCCTTGCTTGCTACACTTTCACTTCCCCGTCCTTTTCCCCATACGCCATGCCTGTCTACGACTACGAGTGTTCGCAATGCGGCGCGTTCGAAGCAGTCCGCCGTATAGCCGAACGCGACGAACCCGCCGCCTGCCCCGGCTGCGGCGCGACGGCTGGGCGCGTGACCATCGGCGCGCCATCCGTCGGATCGAGCGGCAGCTCGCAGCCCGTCAGCGAAGACGTCGGCAGCTACGGCATGCGGCATCGCGGCGGCTGTCCGTGCTGCTGAAGCGACGATTACCTCTTTGCCGCGCCATGCTTGGCAACGGCCGGGCATACGCGTTGCAATGTCCTCCGGACGCGCCGCGCGGCGTATGATGAAAACGGCAGCGGCATCGATGCCGGCGTCCTGCCTCTTCGTCGCGAACATCGCGGTCAGCGTGTACCAAGCCTTTCCACTTTTCCCACACTAGTCGAAACGGTTACTCGAACGAATAACAGGAGGTGATCAGGATGACGATAGAGTTCAGCGGGCGGCGTCATGTGGTAGCGGCAGCGCGTGTCGCATTCGAAGCGGCGGTGGACGGCCGCGAAGTCTGGTGCAGCGTGTCTCTGGATGCGCTCAACGACCACTTCGGTAACACCGGAACTTCGTCGCACGCCATCTTGAGCGCGTTCGAAGGAGGACGCCTTCAGATCGAGGAGGCCGCGCGCCGGGCGCTCGAGCGCAATGGCGGCGAGTCGGTCGAACTCGAAACCAGCGACTTTAAGAAGACTGCCTGACGTGTCGCAGGTCGACGCCGCCGCGCGGACTCACATGAGCGCCGGCAGCGTCGACGAGACATGGCCGCAAGGGATCGCGGCAGTCAATCAGGCGCGAAGAAGCGCGACAGCTTGTTCAATACTCATCAGACGGGCCACGGCGTCCGGCACAGGCCATAGTGGGCGGCTTGCGGCAGCGTGTCGCGCGGGTGCGGGCTTGTTCCATGGCGAGCGATATCAGTCGTAATTCATGCCTCTGTCGCCACTCGCACGATACGCCCGGCTCGCGGTGCTTCGATATCTCGGCGTGCAGCACTGTATCGCCGGACGGGTCAGCTAGAGCATCAGCGCGCCGCAGCAACTGGCTTTCCGTCGCTATACGCGTATCGACAGAAAGCACCCGCGGCCACCGCGACGATGCAAGCCCGCAAACAGCGGGAGCGCGACCGATCTGTGCCGTTTCGAAGCCGCGCGTGCCGAGCGCGAACGCGGGAAAGTTGCGTCAGTTCAAGGCGGATTGCGGCAGCGCGTCGCGCTGGAAAGGCCGTCGTAGGCGGCTTGCGGCAGCGTGTCGCGCGGGTGCCGGCTTTCTCCCTGGCGAGCGCGATCAGTCGTGATCCATGCCTCTGTCGCTATTCGCGCAACAATGCCCGGCTCGCGGTGCTTCGATATCTCGGCGTGCAGCACTAAATCGCCGGACGGGTCAGCTAGAGCACCAGCGCGCCGCAGCAACAGCCCTCCGTTGGCTACACGCGTATCGACGAAAAGCGCCTGCGGCCGCTATGACGATGCAAGCCCGCAACAGCGGCAGCGTGACCGAGCGGGACCCGTCCGAAGCCGCACATGCACCAGCGTGAACGCAAGAAAGTCGTGAATGTACGATCAGCACGCAGCAAGGCTCCGGCCCGTGTTTCGGCACGTTCGCGCTGCGTTGCGTCCCGACTTCGCGGTTCACGCAAGCTTCGTCATCAATGCGACCAAGGCGATCTGGCACAGCGATGAGTGCCGCGCCGATCCTGCCTCCGCGCAACGACGTGGCCCCGCAGCGACCCGCGACACGTCAGCGCGCGATCAGCAATCCGACGATCAGCCCGCCAATCGCCGCCACCGCGATGGACTTCCACGGGTTGTCGTGCACGAAATCATCGGTGCCTTCCGTGACCACCCGATAGCGCGCGACGGCGACATCCTGTGCGCCCGCGATCACGCGCTGCGCCCGGCGGCCCGCCGACACGCGTTCGGGACGAAACGGGCTGCCCTGCCCTTGCGATGCGGCGGAAGCGGGCTGGCCGAGCACGGCGGGACTGTCGCCGCCTTCCAGCACGCTGCCGCGAGCGTGGTAAGGCGCGGGATACGGTGCGTTGCGCGCGGGCTGCTGCACAGCGCCGGGCGTGTGCGGAGCGGCGTTCTGCTCGCCGCTGTGCTCCATGCCGGGGCCGAGCGCCGCGTCCATCGCGCGCTCGACGGCCTTGCGCGACACGGACGGTTCGCCCGGCGATGCCGCCGCGTTTCCGGTGCCTCCCGTACCGCTCGGCTTTGAATTTGCGTTCGCGTTCTCCATGGCGCTCTCCTTTGCGTCGTTGATGTTCACTACACGAGCCTTCCGTCGTTCGACCAGCAAGAGTCGCACCGACGAGCGAGACCCGCAACTCGACCGAACGGCATAGGCCGTGCGACGCAGAAGCATCCGCGCTCATCGCAATTTCTTTCACATACCGGTGAGAATTGCTCGTTTGCCGCCGCGACACGGCGCGCCTACGATCGTCGTCCATCAGGCGAAGCCAGCGCGTCCCGCATTTTTCATTTCACGTCGCGCCGAAGCATCGCGCATTCGCGCGCCGCTACGATGGCTTCGTTCCCGACTCTCATAGCGATGCCGTCATGAATCCCGTCAATCTGGCTCAATTGCTACTTCTTGCCGCGCTGTGGGGCGGCTCCTTTCTCTTTATCCGCGTCGGCGTGACCGATCTCGACGTCGCGCCGCTGATGGCCCTGCGCGTGGGCATCGGCGCGGCTTTCCTGCTGATCGTGCTGCTGGTGCGCGGCTCCCCGCGCGAGGCATTCGCGACGATGCGCAGGCGCGCCTGGCCGCTCCTCGTGGTCGGCGTCTTCAACTCCGCCGCGCCGTTTTGCCTCTTCGCGTACGCGGAATTGACGCTGTCCGCAGGCGTCACCTCGGTGATCAACGCGACGACGCCGCTCTGGGGCGCGCTCGTCGCTTACCTCTGGCTCGGGGACCGCCTGAGCCGGCTGCGGGTGGCGGGACTTGCCATCGGCTTCGCAGGCGTGATGGCGCTCGTGTGGGATCAGATGTTCGCGCATGACGGCTCGATGTCCGCGACCACACCGATGACGACGGCGCTCGCCGCCCTCGCCGCGCTGGCCGCGACGCTCTGCTATGGCATCGCCGCGAGCTACACGAAGCGGCATCTGATGGGCGTCGATTCCCTGACGGTGGCGGCCGGCACCATGAGCGCGGCGACGATCGTGCTGCTTCCGTTCGCGCTCGTCGCGTGGCCTGCGGGCGCGGTGTCGTTCACGGCCTGGGGCGCGGTGCTCGGGCTCGGCATCGCATGCACAGGTGTGGCCTACATGGTGTTTTTCCACCTGATCGCGGTGGCGGGACCGGCGCGGGCGATCACCGTCACGTTCGTGATCCCGATTTTCGGCATTCTGTGGGGCGCGCTTTTTCTGGGCGAGCATGTGTCGGCGGGCATGGCGGCGGCTTGCACCGTCGTGCTCGCGGGCACCGCGCTCGCCACGGGCGTCGTCAAGCGGCTGCCGCTCGTGCGCGGGCGGCGCGCGGCATGCGCGAAACAGTAAGCGACGTGGTGGATGCGCCCGGTATGGCCGTCCAGCATGTTTCGGCGGGAACGGCGGTGGCTTGGGCCGTCGTGCTCGCGGGTGCTGCGCTCGCGACGGGCGTCGTCGAGCGGTTGTCGCTCGGGCATCGGCGGCGGGCGGGATGCGGCATGCAGGGAAACAGTAAGCGAAGTGGTGGATGGCATGGCGGGCGGCCTGCGCAATCGGGCTCGCGACGCGCGTCATCGAGCGGCCGCCGCTCGTGCGCGGCCAGCGGGCCGCATGCGCAAAACAGTAGGCGACGCAGTGAATGCCGCCGCTATCGCCATAGACGCGTGAGCGGTCCACTTTCGCCGCCGACGGGATCGCTGTCCGGAAAGGGCAACGCTTCCATCGCGCGGCGCTCGTCGTCGGTGAGGGCATCGCGGCGAATGTCCCACTGCTGGTCCGGCGGATAAGCGCCGATCACCTGAAAGCGGCGGCCGCTCGTCAGCAGGCAATGGCCGGTGCCGGCGGGCAGCACGATCGCATCGCCGGCGCGCAGCGCGATCACGCGCCCTTTCGGACCGCCGATTATCAATTCCGCTTCTCCCGACGCGACGCCCAGCGCCTCATGCGCCGTCGAATGAAAATGGTGATAGTCGAAGACGCTGTCGCGCCACTGCGGCGGCCAGCCGTTCTGCGCAAAAAGCGCCTCGAAGCGGCTGCCGCAATCGCGATCCTGAGGATCGATGGCGCCGTGCCAGAGGAGCACGGGCAGGCGCGCGTTGTTCGGCACCCAGCCGTTCGCCGCGAGCATGAACGGCTCGCAGCGGGCGTTTGCCGCCTGCTCGGTTTCGGTGTGCTCGGCCATATGCGTTTCTCCTTGGAATGAGAGCAGCGCAGCAACGGCCGTTCCCGTCGCGGACTCGGCGGGCGCCGTTCATTCCCACAAAACGACGCCCGTCTAACGCGATTCAGCGGCCATGCCAATGTCCATAGCCGCCGAAGCCGACTCCGACCGACACCGACGGCGCGTAGTAAGCCGGCGCATACCCATAGCCGTAAGCCGGTGCGTAGCCGTAGGCCGGCGCGGGTGCATAGCCATAAGGCGGCGCGTAGACGCAGCCGCTCAACGCTGCGGCGAGCGAGAGCGTGGCCGAGACAACGGCCACACGCTTGCCGGCTACGCTTCTGATTCGCTTTTTCATGAGAATTCGCTCCCCGACGTCCCCGTGCCTACCAATGACGATGCTCGTAGCCGCCGCGATGCGCGTACCAGTCGCGACGGTCCCAATAGCGGTCGCCGTCCCAGTAACGATCCCCGTGCCAGCCGACGACGACAACCGGCGCGGGCGCGACAACGACCGGCGCGGGCTGATACACGACAGGCGGCGCAGGCGCCGGTTGCTCGACATAGACCGGCGGCGGCGCGGCGTACACGGGCGCTGGCGCGGCATACACCGGCTCGGCCGGCACCACCGGCACGCCCAGATTGACTCCGATGCTCACGCCCGCGAAAGCCGCCTCGCAAGCGAGCCCCGCGCAGACGGTCAGCCCCAGTGCGATATACGTTTTGATGTTCATTTTGTCCTCTGCCCGAACAGCCGCAGCACGGCCATGAACGCATGTTAGAGGGGCCTGCCCCGCCTTGCGTTACAACGGCTGTAACAGATGTGAACGCTGAAACGAACGCTCGGTCTGCGCTGCAACGCCCGGGCGGAAGCGGCGTTGCCAGATGGCGGCGTCGCGGCGGCGCGCGGTTGCGCGCACGCGCGCCCACATGGGATAGTGCGGGCTTCGTCAAAAAAGGTTGCGAGCGAATGGACCTGTTGCGAAGCATGCGGATTTTCGCGCGCGTGGCCGAAGCGTCCAGCTTCACGGCGGCGGCGCAGCAGTTGGACATCACGACGGCACAGGCGTCACGGGCCATCACCGATCTCGAGACGCATCTGCGCACACGGCTTTTGAACCGCACGACGCGGCGCGTCGCGTTGACGGATGCCGGCAACCGCTATCTCGCGCGATGCAAGGAGGTGATCGCGCTCGTCGATCTGTCCGAAGCCGAAGCCGGCGACGCCCGGGTGCTGCCGAGCGGCGTGCTGCGCATGCATGCGCCGATCACGTTCGGGCATCACTATGTGGTGCCCGCGCTCACCCGCTATCTGGAGGCGCATCCGCAAGTTCGGGTGGAGCTGACGTTGTCGCAGAATGTCCCCGACATGCTGGACGAGGGCTACGATGTCTTCGTGCAGGTCACGACATCCGCGCTGCCGGACTCCGCGCTCGTCTCCACGCGCATCTGCTCGATGCCGAGCCTCTTGTGCGCGTCGCCGGACTATCTGAAGCGGGCGGGCGTGCCGCGCGACATCGAGGAGCTGTCGAAGCACGCCTGCCTTCAGCTCGTCACGACTTTTTTTCCGGTGGACCGATGGGCCTTCGAGGGCCCGCGAGGACGCGCCGAGGTGGATCTTCCGCCGGGGCGCCTGCGGGTGAATTCCGCCGATGCGCTCGCCGTCGCGGTGGCGGATGGCTTCGGCATTGCGCCGCTGCCCGCGCTGTCCGCGCTGCCGTCCATCAAGAGCGGCGAGCTCGTGCGCGTGCTCCCCGAGTGGGAACTGCAGACCATGACCATCTACGCGATGTACGCCTCCCGGCAATATCTCGATGCGAAGATCAAGACGTGGGTGGCGTTCCTGAAGGAGTTCGTCGAAGGGACGCTGGCTGAGCAGATGGGGTGAGGGGTGTGGGCGGCGCTTTGCGCTTTGCTCTTTGCTCTGGGTCTTGCTCTGCGCGCTGTGCTGTCCGCTTTTGGCCGGTTCTGTCGGCCGCTCTCTGTCTGCGGTTCGCTGTCTACTGTCTTGCGTTCGGTGTCTGGCGTTGTTGTCTGCTTTGAGCTGTCTGCCGTTGGACGTTTGCCGTTCTCCGTTCTCCGTTCTCCGTTCTCCGTTCTCCGTTCTCCGTTTTCCGTTTTCGTTTTCGGTTTGCGATGTCCCGTGCGCCGTGTGCGGTGTCCGACCGGCATTCGGTTTCGGCGTTTGCATCCGGTATTTGGCATCCGAATCCGGCATTCGGCATTCCGCGTGGGGCATCGGGCATTGAGCATTGGGCATTCGGCTTCGGCTTCGGCTTCGGCATCCGGCATCCGGCAATCGGCAATCGGCATTCGGCATTCGGATTCGGCGTTCGGCATTCGGCATTCGGCATTCGGCATTCAGCATTCGGCATTCGGCATTAAGCATTCGCATCCGGCGTCCGGCAGTCGGCTTCGGCGTTCGGCGTTCGGCGTTCGGCGTTCGGCATTCGGCATTCGGCATTCGGCATTCGGCATTCGGCATTCGGCATTCGGCATTCGGCTTCGGCATTCGGCATTCGGCATTCGGCATTCGGCATTCGGCATTCGGCATTCGGCATTCAGCATTCGGCATTCGGCATTAAGCATTCGCATCCGGCAGTCGGGTTCGGCGTTCGGCATTCGGCATTCGGCATCCGGGTTTCGGCATTCCGCGTTCGGCGTTCGGCGTTCGGCGTTCGGCGTTCGGCGTTCGGGATTCCGCGTTCGGCATTCGGCATTCGCCGTTCGGCATTCCGACACGCGAGAATGCGTTCGCGCACGAAACAAGCGCGTATAGAAGCGCGCCGATACGGTCCGCGGCAAGCCACGCATTGCCCATTTCGCAACGTTTCGTTCGGCTGCGCGATCGTCTCGAACTCGGCGATGCAGGCGGCCGCACGCCAGAATGTGGGCGCACACGGAAATCGCGCGATGAAAACTGCCCCGATACTATTCGCCGCAAGGCGCATTGCCCCTTTCGCAACGTCTCGTCCAACTGCGCGATCCTCCCAACCCGAACGATGCAGCAAGCCGACGCCCGACAACGCCAAACCACACGCTACTATCCGCATCACACCCAACCGGCTTTCACACAAGGAAACGGCCCAATGCCCCATCGTCTCGCACGCACGCTCGTCATTTCGTCCGCGCTGGCGCTTGCCGCCTGCGCCGGTCCCGTCGAATTCTCGGCGAGCGCGAATCCGCCGCCTGACAGCGAATCCGTCGACGCCGACTTCAGCGGCATGGACCACGCAATGGACACCTGCAAAGCCGCGTCGAAGAAGGCCGGCCCCGGCCGCTGCACGCAGGTTCGCGCCTATGAGGCGTGCATGAAGACGCAGGGCTACATCACGGTGCTCGGCCCGGAAAATCCGCCGAATTGCGGACAGCCCGACTGGGAGCAGGACGTCCGCCGCTGGCTCAAATGAAAGCCGGATGAACCTCAGGTGCGCCGCGCGATCCGCATGAAGAGTATGTAGAGCAGCGCGCCCGCCACCGCGCCGATCAACCAGCCGAGATTGTTGGGCGGCAGCGCCTTGAGCAGTTGCGTCGACAGTTCCCAGCCGACCGAAATCACGCCGGAGACGATCAGCGCCGCGAGGCCGACCTTGTTCCACCCGCCGTCGTAGTAGAAACGCGAGCCGGGCTGCATCGTGTAGAGCTCGGCGGCGTTCACGTGCTGACGCTTCACGAGGTAATAGTCGGCCATCATCACGCCATAGAGCGGCGCGAGCACCGCGCCGAACACCGAGACGAAGATGGTGATCGCCTTCGGACTATCGACGAAAATCCACGGGCACACGACAACCGCGAGAACCGACGCGATTAACCCGCCCTTCTTGAAGTCCACATGCTTCGGAAAGAGATTGGCGATGTCATAGGCCGGCGAGACGAAGTTCGCGACGATATTGATGCCCATCGTCGCGATGACGAACGTGATGCTGCCGACGGCCACCGCGATCTTGTTGTCGATGCGCGAAACGATCTCGACCGGGTCCATGATCATCGCGCCGAAGACTTTCTCGCTGCCCGCCGTGACGATCACGGTGATGATGGCAAACGCGATGAAGTTGAACGGCAGGCCGAGAAAATTGCCGATCTTCATCTGCCGCTCGCTTTTCGCGAAGCGCGAAAAGTCGCCGAAATTCAGCAGCAGCGCGGCGAAGTAGCTCACCACCAGCAGGATCGCGTTCACCATTGCGTGCAATTGCTCATCGCCCGGCAGCACCTTGCCGGAGAGCGTGAGATTCAGGCTGCCTAGCCCCGCGCGATACAAAATCCATCCCATCAGGAAGAACATCACGACGTACACCGCCGGCCCGCAAAAGTCGATGAACTTGCGGATGATCTCCATGCCGCGCTGGAAGATCACGAGTTGCAGCAGCCACATGAACAGGAAGCTGACCCAGCCGAGCAGGTCGAGCCGCAGAAAGGTGGTGTCGCGCAGCGCAACGGCCGACGGCACGAACAGCAGCAGCAGCGTGGCGACCGCCTTCGACGCGAAGTACGTCTGCACGCCGTACCAGACGATGCCCACGACGCCGCGAATCAGCGCGGCGAGATTCGCGCCCATCACGCCCATCGAGACGCGCGCCATGACGGGAAACGGAATGCCGTGAACGAGGCTCGGCTTGCCGACCCAGTTCATCAGCACGTAGACCACGAGAATGCCGATGGTCATCGCAAGCAGCACTTGCCAGCCGGACAATCCGAGCAAAAAGAGGCTCGCCGCGAACGTATAGCCGCCGACGCTGTGCACGTCGGACATCCACATCGCGAAGATGCTGTAGCCGGTCCATGTGCGCCGCGCGCGCGGCACCGGCGCGAGATCGTGGTTGTAGAGGCGCTCGTCCGCGTCGACGACTTGGACATCGGCGCCCGGACCGAGCGCGGAGGGTTCCGCGACGTGCGAAGCTGGCATGATCGTCCCCTCTGTTCAAAGCGTCGAGCCGCGTCCGATAGCGGCGCGTGATGCGTCGCTCGAGGCGCGTTCGACAGACAAATGAAGCCGCGATGGAGATGCGAATCGCCAGGTCGTTGTTGCGTGCGGGCCCGGCAACGGCTGGCGCGCGCCAGCCGTTAACAGAGATTAAAGTAAAACGGCTCGCTTGCCGATATGCCGGCCATGAGAAAAAAACGCCTTCCCGCCCGCGATCTGAACCTCGCCTTCGCCGCTGCCGCCGAAGCCCTCGCGCTTTTCTGCCGCTTGCGCTGGATCGACGCTGCCGATCTGCCCGCGCACGATGTGGATGCGTTGCTCGACATCGCGTTCGAAGAAGCCGCGCAGCAGGCGGCCGAGCGCCGCACGAAGACGCATCGCGCGGGATAGGCCACGCTTCGGGCGTGCAAGTTGCTTCGCGGCTTGGCGTCCCGTCGTCGCCTTGAACATGGGGCTGGCCATCGTACGACTGTCTCCCGACCGTCACATGACCGTCGCACGCGCGTGTCGCGGAGGTTCCATGTCGAAAATTCTCGGGCCCGTGCTCGGGCCACAAATCAGAAGCGTCGCGCGCCATCCAGTCGCTTTTTTGATGCGTACCGTGAAGGCGTTTCGCGCAAACCAGGGGATGCTGCTCGCCGGTGCGGTCGCGTACTACGCGCTGCTTTCGATCGTGCCCCTCCTGATTCTCATCGTCATCGTGCTGTCGAAGTTCGTCGGCCAGCAGGAGTTGCTCGACACGCTCGCGCATCTGCTCGAATGGCTGGTGCCGGGACAGGCGCGCGCGATCGTGCGCGAGCTCGCCAATTTTCTGACGCATCGCGCGGTGATCGGCTGGCTGCTGCTCGTCACGATGATCTTCTTCAGCTCGCTCGCCTTCACCGTGCTGGAGAACGCGATGTCGGTCATCTTCGTGCATCGCGTCGCCATTCGCCGGCGCCACTTCTTGCTGTCCGCGTTGCTGCCGTATTGCTACATCCTCTTTCTCGGCGTCGGCATGCTGATCGTCACGCTGGTGTCGAACGGCTTGCAGGCGATGGGCGACAACAGCGTCACCCTGCTCGGCTTCGAACTGTCGCTCAAGGGCGCGTCGCGGCTATTGCTCTATCTGCTTGGCGTGGCGGGGGAAGTCTTCGTGCTGACATCGATCTATCTCGTGATGCCGGTCGGGCGGCCGTCGCTCAGGCTCGCGCTGCTCGGCAGCATCACGGCGGCGGTGCTGTGGGAGATCACGCGGCACGTGCTCGTCTGGTACTTCGCGACGCTTTCGCAGGTGAGCGTCGTGTATGGGTCGCTCACGACGTCGATCGTCGTGTTGTTCAGCCTCGAAGCCCTGGCGACGCTGCTCTTGTTCGGCGCGCAGGTGATTTCCGAGTTCGAGCGATTCGGTTTACCGCAGGCGGACAAGCCGCCGTCCTTCCGCACCGACTGACACGCTGCACGATGCCCGCGCCGCGCCGCTGCGATACATTGGGCGCATTTGAGTCGCCCGACTTCCGATGGACGAACCGAAACCCGCCGCGCGCAGCGCCCCGCTCACCGCCCTCACGGTCCTCACCGCGCTCGCGATGCTCGCCTTCGCCGGCAATTCGCTGCTCTGCCGGCTCGCGCTCAAGGGCACGCGGATCGATGCCGCGACGTTCACGTTCGCGCGCATCGCGTCGGCGGCGCTCGTGCTGTGGCTGATTCTCGCGGCGCGTGGCGGCGATGCGCGGCGCGCGGGAAGCTGGGCGTCGGCCGCGATGCTCACGCTGTATGCGGTTGCGTTCTCCTATGCCTATGTCGGCCTGCCGGCGGGCGCGGGCGCGCTGCTGCTTTTCGGCGCGGTGCAGGCGACGATGATCGGCTACGGTCTTTTTCGCGGCGAACGTCTTGCCGCGCGGCAATGGCTCGGGCTGGCATTCGCGCTCGCCGGGCTCGTCTGGCTCGTGCTGCCGGGGCTGGCCGCGCCGCAGCCGATATCGTCGGCGCTGATGATCGTGGCGGGCGTCGGCTGGGGCGTGTATTCGCTGAGAGGCCGCGGCCTCGCCGATCCGGTCACCGCCACCGCCGGCAATTTCCTCCGCGCCTTCCCCATCGCGGCGGCGGTCTTTGCGCTCGCTCAGACGCACACGACTTTCGACGCCGCCGGTTTGGGCTACGCGGTGGCCTCCGGCGCGATCACGTCGGGACTCGGCTACGTCGCCTGGTACGCGGCTCTCAAAGGGCTGAAGCCCGCCACGGCCGCGACGGTTCAACTCAGCGTGCCGGTCATCGCGGCGGCGGGCGGCGTCGCGCTGCTCGGCGAAGCGCTCACGGTGCGCCTCTTCATTAGTTCGGCGGCGATTCTCGGCGGCATCGCGCTCGTCGTGCTATCGCGCGGCAGACGTTAGAATGCACCGCGTCTCATAGAAGTTCGCGCTCAGTCTGTGCGCGATGCAACCAAGTCCGGTGGCGCTGATCTGAGGAATGGCCGACGCCGCCGGCTGGCCTGCGCGATGCTACGGTAGTATTCGGTATTCAAGCGATTCCGCGCCGTCGCGTCACGCGCTCTGCCGCTCAGGCCCGCATCACGCGTCGCCCCGAATTTCGAGTACCGCCGAAGCTGGCAGATTTTTCCGGCGCTCGGCAAGCGTTACATTAACTGGGACACGAACCGTCAGTCCGCTGCCCGCGCTTTCCACAGCGCCCGGCTCGGGACGACGCCGTTCGGACTCCCAGCGTGCTTCTGTTTGACCATTCATTTCGAATGAAGCGCCAAAGCGAACGAGATCTGCACTGTTCGCTTTGGCGCTTCATCCGGCTTCCTGCGGCGACTCGCGCAACGTGCATGCGCGGTCGATGCCCGCCGCCGTCGACGTACCTGTTCTGGAGGGCGCAGCCATGCCTCACCACGCTGAACTACCCGAAGAGCCGTTTGCGGGCGCCGCGACGCCCGCAAACGATCCTTCCGTCCCTCTGGCCGCGTCCGAGACCCCGCTCGACTTCGACGACGATCTCGACGCCCCGCGCGCGCCCCCGCGCTTCGGGCGGCTCGCGCTCTGGATGGCGTCCGCGAGCGCGCTCGGCATCGGCGTGCTCGGCACGGTCGCGTACAGCATGTGGTTCAATCACGATCAGCGCGTCTATACCGAAGCGATGGCGAGCGCGCGCCGCACGCTCGGCATCGACCAGCCAGTGATCGCGGCGGGACCGCCCTCGCAAACACTGTCGTCGGGCATCGTGCAGGCGCCGCCGCCCACGGCGAGCCTCGTCGCGGCGCACGCCGACACCACCGCGCTCGCCGACAATCCGCCCGCCGATACCGCCGACACCTCGGACACCACGAGCCTCGGCACCGTCGCGGCCGCGCCGGTCTTGCCGGTCACGGGCGCATCACAGGATGCGGCGCCGCAACCGCGAACCGCGTCCAATGCCGCATCGGAGACGGTCGCGGCCAGCCGGGCGAGCCGCGGCGCAAACGGCCAGCCGGTCCGCACGGCGCAGGCAAAAGAGGCCGCGCGCCATCGTGCGTCGCGTGCCAAGGCCGAGCCGGGACTGTTCGCCCGCGTGGGCGCGTTCTTCCATCGAGTGAGCTATCGACGCAATGCCACATCCGGCCAGCGAGAGGACTACTCCCGTCCGTGAGATTCGCCCGACGCACGCCTTCGCGGCGCGCGCCGGACACGCACTGGACGAGGCGCGCGCGTACGCCCGGCGGCTGCGCGTGCCCGGCCCCGCGCCGATGGCCGCCGCTGCGCTGCTGTGTCTGCTGATCGGCCTGCTGTTTCTTGCATACCAGGTGCGCGCGATCTTTTCCGCGCAACTTCAGCAGGAATATGTCGGACTGGTGCTTCAGGCGGTCGAGCGGGCGGATACGGCGCGCGCATCCGCCCTGGCGCTGAAGGACGCTTCCGCGAACGATGCACAGCATCGCGCCGGATACCGCGAGGCGCGCATCGAGTGGGCGGCGCGGCTCGCGAGCCTGCACGCGCTCATCGCGTCGAGCCCCACGCCCGCGCCCGCGCTGCCGCCGTCCGCGCTATTGCCGGCATCGGACTTCAACTTGGCGAGCGCCGCGCTCGATTCCGCCGACGCGTACTGGCGTAACGAACGCGACCGCGCGAGCGGCGACGTGCGCGCGCGCATCGTGAGCGTGTCGCATACGCTGATCGCGTTGTCGGCCATCGTGTTCGGCGTGCTCATCACCGCGCTCGGAATGTATGCAAAACGCAATCGGCAACTCGTCGGCATCTCGAGCGAATTCGAGCATGCGTCGCTGCATGATGCGATGACCGACCTGCCGAATCGCCGCAAGCTCTTCGCGGCGCTGGAGGAATCAGCGGAGGCGTTACCGGTTGGTCCGGATGTCAAGCGTATCGCCGTGCTGTACATCGACCTCGACGGCTTCAAGCGTGTCAACGACACGCACGGCCACCGCATCGGCGATGAGTTCCTGATCGCCGTGTCGCGGCGTTTCCGGCAGACGGTTCGCAACAGCGATATCGTCGCCCGGATAGGCGGCGACGAATTCGCCGTGCTGGTGAGGGAGTTTTCGAGCGATCTGGAGCTTGCGGCCATCGCGCAACGCATCATCCATTGCGTCGCGGAAACCGATGCGCGCATGGGCCTGTCGCTCGTGCGCGCGAGCATCGGCATTGCGAGCTTTCCGGATCGCGTGACGGATTACTGGCGGCTCGTCGCCGCCGCCGACGACACGATGTACACCGTCAAGCGCAACGGCAAGAACGGGTACGCGTTCGCGTCGTCGTCGGCCGCGTAAGCGCGTTGCGCGGCACGGTGGCCGCGTCAGGCGGCCGCGCGCAGGTCTTCTTCGCCGCCCAGTGCTTCGGTCAATGCCGCAAAGAGCCGCGCGAGTTCGCCGGTCATCAGCAGGAAGTCGGATTCGAAGCGTTCGTCGTCGTTCGCGGCCGTGGGATCGGCGGCTTCCTTGATGACGTCGAGCGGGCTCACGCGCTTGAGCGTGAGCGACGGCGTCAGCACGAACGACACGCGGTCGTCCCAGGTCATCGCAAGACGCATGCATTGCTTGCCGGCTTCGATATGGCGGCGCATGTCCTCCGCTTCGAGCGCATGGCCGACATAACGCACGGTGGCATTGTTCTCGCCCGCCGAACGCAGCTCCGTATCGCGATCCAGCGTGAAGCCCGCAGGCGCGTCGCCAGTCAGGAGCCATTCGGTCATCGCCGACACGGGCGAGCGCGCGGCACGCACGCTTGCGAGCGGCAAATCCGTGATCGACTTCACCAGCAAGCCGATGATGTCGTCGGCGAGCGTGGCCGATGCCGCGTCGATGGCGAGCCAGCCATGCACCGGATCGATCCACACGCGCGTGTCGCGGCGAATGCTGAAGGCGCGAGGCAGGAGTTCATCCGTCACTTGCTCCTTCAGTTCGCGCATCTGCTTGCGCCCCGGCTTGAAGCCCTGCTGCTCTTCCAGTTCCAGCGCGCGTTCCTTCGCAAACTGCGTGACGACCGACGCGGGCAACAGCTTTTTCTCCGCGCGATACGTGAGCAGCATCTGACGATTGACCGTGTACACGAGCACATCGTCGCCGCGCGGCGAGACCCAGCCGCGCCGCTCGTTCTCGATGCTCGAAGCATCGCTGAACGCGAGCGGCGCGAGCCACTCGTGCATCTGATCGGGCGTGACGGTCCAGTGAACGGGAAGACGGTGAAGCTGAAGATTCTTGAACCACATGGCGGCGCTTTCGATGTTGTTCGGAAAAGCGGGCCATTCTATACGACGCATGCCGCGCGGCGCGAGACGCACGACGTCATGGACGGCGATGCGCGCATCGAGCCGCGAAAACGGGACTACACTGAGGACGCTTTCGATGCACGCGTGCATCAGGCGAGGAGGTTCGAATGATCGATCTAGACGCGAGCCGCACGTTTCGCGGGCTACCGCTCACGCCCGAGCAAGACGCTGAAGTCAGGCACTATATCAAAAGGAAAAAGCAGCGCGGCGAGCCGTGGAATACGGCGGAACTGCGCGCGATGCTGCGCGACATGCTGGAACCGCCCGGCGAAGAACCCGCTTCCGACGAAGACGCGGAGGACGACACGCGCTCGGTGGCGGAACGCGCCTCGGCATTCATCGACGATGGCATGGACCCGATAGAAAGCAGCGAGGAACGGCATGCGGCGATGGA
This sequence comes from Burkholderia sp. 8Y, assembly GCF_902506145.1. Classification (GTDB taxonomy): domain Bacteria; phylum Pseudomonadota; class Gammaproteobacteria; order Burkholderiales; family Burkholderiaceae; genus Caballeronia. The sequence continues at coordinate 1,485,592 of NZ_LR733520.1, forward strand.
ATCCGAAGCGATGAAAGGTCCGCGGCGTTGACAAAGAAAGCGCGCCGGCCGAGGCCGGCGCAGCATGATTCCCGCACGTTCGTTCAGTGTCTGCGATGCGTCCAGTCTCGCGGCGGATGCGTGTCCAGCCAGCGCGCTTTCGGCGGATAAATGTTCGGGTGCTTGTGATGCATCACGAGAATCACGATGGCGCATAGCACCACGACGACTCCCACCATCAAGGTGATCATTGGCTCGGTCATCGCAACCTCCTTCGGGGCTCAAGGGGCGATGCTTTCATTGTAGTGCTGGCGTCGTTGCACGGCGCGCAAATCTTACGCGCCGATGCACACCGCGCCCGCCGCTATCACGCAGCAGGCCATGAGGCGCCGCGCCGTCAATTGCTAGCCGAGGAAGATGCGCCCGATCAACGCCGCGAACACGACGCTCGTTTCGCGCAACGCGGACACCGCGCCCATTGCGCCGAACTGCATCGCCCAGATGACGATGCCGTACGCGGCCACCGAGACGAGCCCGCCCGCCATGTTCTGCGCGACGACGCCGGCAGGCGCACGCAGCGCATGCCGCCCGCGCATCGCGACAAAAAGCGGCGGCATCAGCAGATAGAACGCGAACATCCACGCCGTATAGGCTAAAGCGTGCCCCGAAGCGCGCACACCGATGCCGTCGATCACCGTATAGACCGCGATGGTCGCGCCCGTGAGAAACGCGGCGGACAGCCCCTTTCGCGAGAGATTGCCGCGCTGCAACGCAAGCCACACGATGCCGGACGACACGAGCACGATGCCCGCCACCGGCAGCACGCCGGGATGCTCGCGCGCAAAGAGCGCCGCGCCGAGAGCGACGAGCATCGGCGACGAACCGCGTGCAATCGGATAGGTCGCGCCGAGATCGCCGCCTTGATACGCGCGCACGAGCGCCATGTTATAGGCGATATGCACGAGCCCCGACGCGACGATGCACGGCCATGCGCCGCTCGCGGGCATCGGCAAAAAAGGGATCGCGACGACCGATACCACGCCGATGCACAGGCTCATCCATGTCATCGAGAGAAAGCGGTCCGCGTTGCCGTGCAGCATCGCGTTCCATGTCGCGTGCAAGAGCGCGGCGAAGAGCACGCAGCCGCCAACGTAGCTGAACATCGGTTCGACACTCCTGTCGCTGAAGCAGTCAGTCTAAACGACGCACGCGCTTTGTATTGCGCAATCCCTTATAAGCGAAGCGCGGCACGGGCCGAACGCATGGCCTATAGTGCAAAGGACCGCACGACGGAGACAGACATGGCGACATGGAAACCCGATCCGAGCTTCTACCCATCACCGCGTCTCGCCGCGAAGGCGCCGCGCGAAACGCTCGCGTACGTCGCGACATTCGATCCCGAGCGCAAGAGTCCGGACAAACTCGCCGTCGTCGATGTCGATCCGGATTCATCGAGCTATACGCAGATCGTCGGCGAGTTGTCGATGCCCGACGCAGGCGATGAACTCCATCACTTCGGCTGGAACGCCTGTTCGTCGTGCCTGTGCCCGAACGCACCGCATCCGCACATGGAGCGGCGCTATCTCGTCGTGCCGGGGCTGCGTTCGTCGCGCATTCATATCATCGATACGAAGCCGGACCCGAAAAAGCCGGTCATCGTCAAAACGATCGAACCTGAAGAACTTGCCGAGAAAACCGGCTATACGCGGCCACACACCGTTCATTGCGGACCGGGCGGCATCTATGTCACCGCGCTCGGCAACGCCGAAGGCAAGGCGCCCGGCGGCGTGCTGCTGCTCGATCAACAGAGCTTCGATCCGCTCGGCCGCTGGGAAGTGGATCGCGGACCGCAGCAACTCGCCTATGACGGCTGGTGGCATCTCGGTTACGACACGATGGTGACGAGCGAATGGGGCACGCCCGACACCATCGAAGCGGGCCTCATTCCCGAACTGCTGCTCGGCGCGAAGTACGGGCGCAAGCTGCACTTCTGGGACTTCACGAAGAGGAAGCACATACAGGAGATCGACTTCGGCGACGAGTATCAACTCGTCTTCGAACTGCGGCCCGCGCATGATCCGACCAAGGCGTACGGCTTCGTGAATTGCGTCATCAGCCTGAAGGACCTGTCCTCGTCGATCTGGACGTGGTATCGCGACAAGGACAAGTGGGCCGTGAAGAAAGTGATCGACATTCCAGCCGAGCCTGCCGATGCTTCCGTGCTGCCGCCGCTGTTGCAGGGCTTTGACGCGGTGCCGCCGCTCGTCTCCGACATCGACTTGTCGATGGATGACCGCTTTCTTTATGTGTCGTGCTGGGGCACCGGCGACATGCTGCAATACGACGTCTCCGATCCCTTCGCGCCGAAGCTCACGGGCAAGGTCCGCATTGGCGGCGTGGTCGCGCGCGCGACGCATGCGGGCGCGAAGAACGGTTCGCTCAACGGCGGTCCGCAGATGGTGGAAGTGAGCCGCGACGGACGGCGCGTGTACTTCACGAACTCGCTCTACGGCGCGGTGGATGCGCAGTTCTACCCCGAAGGCATCGATGGCTGGATGGTCAAGCTCGACGCCGATCCGAACGGCGGACTGAGCGCGGACGAGAAGTTCTTCATCGACTGGCCGAAAGGACATCGCCCGCATCAGATACGGTTGCAAGGCGGCGATTGTTCTTCGGACTCCTATTGTTATCCGTGATGCGCAGGCGGGATGTTCCCCGATGAACGCCGCCCCGCCCGCGCTCTGGCTCACGGCTGCGGGACTCGGCGCATTTCATGGCGCGAATCCCGCGATGGGCTGGCTGTTCGCGCTCGCGCTCGGTCTCTACGCGCATAGCAGGCGCGTCGTGCTTGTGTCGCTCGTGCCGATCGCGCTCGGGCACGCGGCGTCGGTGGCGCTCGTGCTCGCGGGCGTGCTGACGCTCGGCTCCGTCGTTGGTCATGCGACGCTTGCGCGCGGCTGCGGCGTGTGTCTGATCGGCTGGGGCTTATGGCGTGCGTGGCGCGGACATCGCGGACGTCCGACCGTGGGCATGCGTACCGGTCTTGCGGGTCTCGCGCTCTGGTCCTTCGTGATGTCGAGCGCGCATGGCGCGGGCCTGATGCTCGTGCCCGCCTTGCTGCCGTTTTGCGGCGGCGCGGGCGCGGCGGGCAAGACATCGGCAGCCGCGTTCGAAGCCGGCGCGCTTGCGCTGTCCGTGCATACCGCGGCGATGCTCGTGGTGATCGCCGCCATCGCGCTCATCGCCATGTCGCTGCACGAGCGCACCGGCCTCGGCTTCCTGCGCACGGGCTGGGTCAATGTCGATTGGCTCTGGAGTGTGGCGCTGATCGCATGTGGCGTCTGGCTCTTCCTGTAGCGTTGATGCCCGTTTCCGTTGCGCAAAGCGATGGCGGGCGCCGGCAGAAGTTCGGCGGGTAACGCCTACCGCCACCGATTGCACGACACTGGGCGTCCCGGCAATATCGCTCGAAATGACGAATAAAGAACGCTTCGCTGCGCCGAGATACGGACCAGGCCGGTCCGACACAAGTCATAACAACGGGGACTCTGTCATGCGCGAAATCTCGTACGAAGAACAAACCGTCAATTCGATCAATCCGCTCGCGCGTTTCGCGCATCGCACCCGCATGACGATGGCGACCGAGCTCGTCACCGGCCTATGCCCCGCACGCGGTACCGTGGTGGACTTCGGCGCGGGACCGGGCCTTTTCCTGCACACGCTCGGCGAGTCGCGACGGGACATCACGCTCGTCGGCCACGACAAGTTCATGGCGCCGGCGTTTCCTGAGGTGAAGTATGCCGAGTCGCTCGATACCGTCGCATCGCGTAGCGTCGATGTATTGACAGCCTTCGAGGTGTGCGAGCATCTCTATCCCCGCGAAGTCGATGCGCTGCTGGACGACGCGGCGCGAATCCTCAAACCCGATGGCGCGCTCGTCGTCTCCGTGCCGATCATGTACGGCCTCGCGATCGCCCCAAAAGTATCGAATTGGATGATCCGCAGCCGCACGCTCAAATCGGAATACACGCCCGCAGAGTTGCTCAAGGCGATGGTCGGCATTCGCGTCAGCCGGCCGCAGAACCCGCGCACGACCCACAAGGGCTTCGACTTTCGCGAACTGCGCGACGTGGTGAGCGAGCGGTTCGCGCTCGATGCGGTGCATACCAGTCCGGTGCCTCATGCGCCGTGGTGGGTCAGTTCGCAGTACTTCATGATTTGCAGGCCGCGCGCGCGAAGCTGACGCGCACGGGGAATGGGTTCTCGGCGGAGATTAGGCAGGTTCTTTACTCCGCCGAGCGCCCTGAGGAAGGCGTCTGGCACCGATGCGGTACGGTGACGGCGATCGCGCGTAACGACGCTCTGCGAAGCCCCTGGCCGCCCGGCTGGCGTTTGGCATTCTGCATGCACGATGCCGCACGCAGCACGCCGAATGCAAAACACCGCCCGTCAGTTAGCCGGAATAGTGACGACCGGCGCCTTCGCCGTATCCGTCACCTCGCCGAGCGCCATCAGGTTCTGCACCACCGTGAACGCGTATTTCGAATCGAAGTCGGCGCGGTCGATCCAGTAGTTCGATTTGTCGTAGAGCACACTCACGTAGGCGTCGGGCGGCGCCTTCTCGCCCACTCTGACGACGATCGTCGGACGCGTCTCCCCGCCGATCAGCCCGATCGTCGGCTTCGTCGCGCCGCTGCCGAGCTGCGCGTCCGGCACCGGGATTTGCGCGCCGAGATCCGTCAGGATGCCGAGGACCGAACGCGTGACCATCGGAATGCGATCGTGGTCCGACGACTGCCCGTACACGATCTCGTAGGTCTTCATCTTCGGCGAAAGATGCAGGAGCTTGCGCACGAGCGTCAGGTCGTCGACGGTTTGCTTGTTGGCGCCGCTGCGCGTCGCTCCGAGCGTCATGAAGATGCGGGGCGCATGATCCTGATCGCGCGTTTCCACGTTCAATTCGCCCGCCAGTTGCAGACGGCGCAGCGCCTGAATCAACAGGAAGAACTCCGGCGCGCCCGCGGCATTGGGGCCGCCGAGTGCATTGCCGTTCTGCAGGCCCGCGATGGATTGCGCGGTGATGCGCAGCAACAAGTCGATCGGAATGCCGCTTTCCGCGAGCGGCAGCACGAGCGTCGGCGAGAGCGGCCGGATATAGGCGCTCGCGTAGGCGTCGCCCGTGGTCGGCGTGAACGTGAACGTCGGGTGATTGGAATACGAAACGCTGCCGGACGCCTGGGCGTAATTCGGCTGGGCGCCGGAACCTGCATTCAGAATGCCGCCGCCCGTTGCATCGAACGTATAGGCGGCGATGATGCTGCTCACGGTGAGGAAGGAAGGCGCATCGGCGAAGCGCAACCCGACGATGGCGGCGAGTATTTCGCGCTTCTGGGCATCGCCGAGCGCGCGAGCGTAGTCGACCTGATCGGCCTTCAACCGCGTCGGACCGAAGCCGGAACAGCCCGCCGCGAGAAATGTAGCGCCCAGTATGGCGATGGATAAGGCTTTCCTTGGGTTCTTGGTCGTTGTCGTCCGGTTCATAAGGCCTTGAGTGAGATCAGCGAGGAGGGTCGTCGGCGCAATGGCCGCGGAGCACCCGGGGCCGGCAGCAATTCTCATACCTTTCGAGTCAAGTGCGGCCAAGCGCGCGTTCCGTGCCTTCGCATTGCGCGAAGGCACGGGCACGCGACCGACGAAAGTTCTCGCTCAGGAGGCGTTATTCGATTGCTCGCGCCGCTCGGCGGGCGGTGTCGCGTCATGACGCGCACGCGCGATGTGCCGGTTGGCCTCGGCGTGGTGCGCGACGAGCGCGTCGAGACGGTCCTGCGCGAAGCGCGGACCATCGTCGCGTGCATGCGCCGCCGCGCTTGCGAGCGTTGCACCCGCGATAAGGACGAAAGCAGCCAGGCGCCTGGTATTCATCATTCACCTCCGCAAGAAAGACGGGATGCGTGCGTCGATGCTCGATCTCCGCCCTCTCCCGTATCCGCCAAAATACAGCGCCGCCGCGCCGTCTGCATGATGCATGCAATGAACCCCTTGCAGGCCGCGCGGCGATTTCCTATTTCTTAGCTGAAAGGCTACGTTCAGGAGACCCTCGCCATGAAACTCGCCCTCTTCTTCGACGGCACCTGGAACGAGCCGAACGACCGCACCAACGCCTATCTCCTCTACAAGCTCGCGCCCGAAACAGACGATCAGGAAACGCTGTACGTGCCGGGCGTCGGCACGCAGGGAAACGGCCTCTTCGCGCTGGCGAACAAGTTTCTCGGCGGGGCATTCGGCGACGGCCTCTCGGCCAACATCAAGAGCGGCTATGCGTGGCTGTGCGAGCGGTACAAGCCGGACGCATCGATCTATATCTTCGGCTTCTCGCGGGGCGCCTACTCAGCGCGCAGCCTCGCCGGGCTGATCCGCAAATGCGGCCTCTCCAACGACTGGAGCGATGCGTCCATCGATCAGGCCTACGGCATCTATCGGGATCAGGGCGTGGGGCCATCAGACGACTCAGTGCGGGCGTACCGCAAGCAGTTCTCGCGCGAGGTGGACGTCGCGTTCATCGGCGTATGGGATACCGTCGGCGAACTGGGCATTCCCATTGGCGGGCTGCCGGTGCCGGGCTTTTCCAGTTACTACAACTTTCACGACACCACGCTCGCCAACAGCACGCGCGCGGCGTACCACGCGATAGCCGCGAACGAATTCCGCTCGCTCTACAAGCCGACGCTATGGACGCAGGGCACCGAGGACCGTGGAACGCTGCCGCTCGAGCAGCGATGGTTCGCGGGCGCGCATGCCAATGTGGGCGGAGGCTATCTGAGCCCGCCGCGCGATCCCGCCGACCTGCTGCCCTTGATCCCGGCGGAATGGCTCCGGCAGAAAGGACAGTTTCACGGCCTCCAGTTCGACAGGCCCATTCCGATTCCGAAAGAGGCGTTCGCCTGCGAGCCCATCGATTCGTATTCAGAATTCACAAAGATGAATCCGCTGCTGCAAGACGTGTGCAGGAAAGAGCCGCGCGTGGCCGGCGCCGCGCTCAACGAAACCGTCGATCCGAGTCTTGCGAACCGGCTCGCCACGTCCGGTTTTTTGGATGCGTTTCCGGTGCTGCGCGACCAGTTGCGCGCGCTGCCTGTGGGGACGTAAGACGCGCTGCTTACCGGCGCACTCAGAACAGGTGCGGCGGCGTGCGGTCCACCATGTCGCGCGGCAGGGTTTCTTCGAGTTCGAATTCGACGCTCGGGAAATCCTGCAGGCGGCCTGTCACTTCGGCTTCGCCTTCGCTCGTGAAGAGGCCGTCGAGATAATCGAACGTCAGCTTGTCGACCAGCGCCTTCAGCGCAAGCTCCGCGCTGCGCTTCGGCTCGACGGAAATGTCGTCCACATCGAGCCGCGCGCAGTACTCTCCGCCCTTCGACTCCATCGCGCCGATGTCGATCACCTTGCCGTCGACGTTCTGCGCCAGCACGCGCTGCTCCACCGCGAACAGGCGAAACGGCCGCTCCAGCCCGACGGGATCGCCAGAAGCGGACGTCGAGCCGGCCTGGTCTTTTGCATTCGAATTCGTTTGCGTCGTCATCGCTGCTTCTCCTGAGATGCGTTTGCTCATCACCGCGCAGCAAGTGACGCGCCCGATTCGCGCATGACGCAGCATCGCGCAACCTTTCCATTGCGGGCCGCCGCATCCTAGAGTGCTGGAATAAGCCGATGCACCCAACGCAACTCAACGCAACGCACAACACAACGCAACGCAAAGGAGCAGCCAGTGGACGGAACCATGAGCGCGAAAGTCGCAGTCATCACCGGAGCGGGACGCGGGCTTGGACGCAGCGCGGCGCTGAAGCTCGCGCAACAGGGCGTGGGCATCATCGGCACGTGGAACAGCGACGCTGCGGCTGCGGAAGCCGTGGCCGGTGAAATCGAGGAGTTCGGCTGCAAGTGCGCGATGCTCGAACTCGACGTCGCCCGCAGCGAAACCTTCGGCGCCTTCGCCGACGAGGTGTGCAAGGCGCTCGAACAGTCGTTCGATCGCACGAACTTCGACTTCCTCGTGAACAACGCGGGAATCGGCATACACGCCGCTTTCGCCGACACGACGCCCGAGCAGTTCGACCAGCTCGTGAATATTCACCTGAAAGGACCGTTCTTTCTGACGCAGGCGCTGCTGCCGTTCCTGCACGAAGAAGGCAGCATCGTCAACGTGTCGAGCGGGCTGACGCGTTTTGCTTTGCCAGGATACGCGGCCTATGCGGCCATGAAAGGCGGCGTCGAGGTGCTGACCCGCTATCTCGCGAAGGAGCTCGGTCCGCATGGCATCACGGTCAATGCCATCGCGCCGGGCGCGATCGAGACGGATTTCGGCGGCGGCGTCGTGCGCGACAACCAGGAGGTGAACGAATTCGTCGCGCAGAACACGGCGCTCGGGCGCGTGGGCCTGCCGGACGATATCGGCGGCGCGATCGCGGCGATGCTCTCGGACGGCAATCGGTGGATGACGGCGCAGCGCGTCGAGGTATCGGGCGGGATGTTCATCTGACGGGCAGCATTTGGGGGGAACATTGGCGCAAAAAAAAAACCGGACGCCGAGGCGTCCGGTTTTCTGTGAAGCAAGTGCGGCTTAGAACCGGTGGATAATACCCACGCCTGCGCCGAACATATTGCGCGTTGCCGAAGGCACGCCTTGGAAGCCGTCGCCGAGCGTCGCGTTGGCGGTCACCTGATGGCCCGCCGTGTTGCCCGTCGGCGCCGAGAGCGTATTGCCGTTGGCGCGCTGGTACGCTTCGAGCGCGTAGAAGCCCGTGCGCTTCGAGAGCGAGTAGTACTGCGACAGGTTGAACTGGTGATACGACGCCGCGCTCGTGATGCCGTTCGCCTTGCTCGTCCACGTATAGCTGTAGCCCGCCCCGAAGTCCCATGCCGACGATGCCTTCCAGTGCAGCACCGTGCCCGCCGTGTTGAAGATTGCTTCGTCGGTGAAAAGCGAGTTGGCGCCCGGGATGTACTGGACGTTCGAGTACGTCACGGAGATGTCCCACGCGCTGTTGAACGCGTAGCCGCCCGCGACGGCGAAGCGGTTCTGCGCCTGTGCGCGCTGATAGCCCGCGGTCAGCGCGGAGACGCCCGGCTGGCCCGAGCCATCGGTCGCCGTGGTGCTGTTGACGACGGCCGAGCTGCCGCTATAGATGCCGCCGCCGTTGGCCGCATTGTTGAAGCGTTCGAACGCGACCGTCATCCCGACCGGACCCTGCGCGTACTGCACCGCCGCCGACCACGCCGAGCCCTGATAGGCGCTGCCCGGCACGCCTGCGAACGAGTATGAGCCGCTGACCGTGAAGCCATAGACCTTCGGCGACGTGTACACGACCGAGTTGTTCGCCCGGTAGATCGTGTCCATGTTGTCGATATCGCCGGGGTGCGCACCGAAGTAGCCAGTCAGCCAGTTCGTCGGGCTATACGGCGACAGCAGCGTGTAGTAGGACGTGTACTGACGGCCCAACGTCAACGTACCGTAGTTCGCGTTGGTGAGACCGACCCATGCCTGACGGCCGAACATCGCGTTGGTGAACTGCTGACCGCCGCTATTAATATCGAAGCCCGATTCGAGCTGGAAAATGGCCTTGTTGCCGCCGCCGAGATCTTCCGCGCCCTTCAGACCGAAGCGGCTGCCAGCCCAGATGCCCGAGGCCATCTTGACGTTGGAGCGGCCCGGTGTGCTGCGCGCGAGGTTCGTCTGGCTGTTCTGATAGACGATCGAATCGTCGACGATACCGTACAGCGTCACGCTGCTCTGCGCGAACGCCGGCGCGGCGGCTGCGAATGCGGTCGCGGCGATGACGGCAGCCCTGGTCATTTTGAAACCCTTCATTTCTTCTCCTCTTGCTTTGTGCGGTATGAGCGAACTCTTCGTGGCCGACGCTGGAACCGGTGCGCAACCGCCCCGCGAGCGCGACTTTTATCGCTGGCAAGTGTATGGCTTGCGGATGGAATCCGAAAGAATCGTGAACATTGGTGTCTTTTTTTTTCACCGTGTGGTTAACCAGTATTTGCTTGAGCGCAAATATTTGGCAACCGGGCACGAAACTGACAGAGAACCAACGCCCGGCGGGCGCGCGGGCGTCGGCTGGGAGGCGGCGTCGCTGAGTCGTCGGAGACGAAACGGGCGCAAACGCTTGCCGGAAAAGGATCGCGGAGAAGCAGAAGAAAGGCTCGCCTTGCGCGAGCCTGCGGGAAAGGTACGCATCGCGCTCGCGCCCGATGCGCCGGGCGTCTACGCTCCGGGCGACACGACGAAGCAAGCGCCAGAGCGAAGCGCGCGCAGGCTAACCGTAAGCGCGCAAGCACCACGCCAGCGCGCCCGCCGGCTCGGAAAGCTCGACGCAAAGAACGTTACGGTTCTACTGTTCGATTCGCGAGCGCAATTCCCGCGCGGTTTCGAGCAGACCCTCGTATCCCGAGCGGGCGTGCGAAGGCAGATCGGGATCGCCGACGAGCGTGCCGAGCGTCTCGATCAGGCTGTACAGGATGCCTTTTGCCGCGCCTGCGGCCATTCGTCCCGCGGCGACGGATTCATCGACGTGCGTGATGGCGGCATCGAAATGCTCGAGCTCGGGATGCGCTGCGTCGAGGTTCGATGAAACGGGGCGTGGCTCGCGAGGATCACTCGGATCATGCGGCTGTGACGGGTCGTTGTTCATGATGATCTGCCTTCCTGGCTGTGGACCCTTTCTGTATAACGCTGCCGCGCGATGGCCGCAATCCGGTCACACCGCGCCGCAGTGTCGCGGTCACGACGCCGGCAACTCCTCCACGGGCACGATCCGATGCACGCGCCGGCCCTCGCCCGGATGCGACGCGGCCGCGCCATGCGGCAGGCCATGCTCCATCAGGAGCGCGCGCAGCTCGTTGATGACCGGAAAGACTTCGTGGTTATGATCCGCGCCCTGCCGGTCGTGCGCCTCCTGCTCGCGCTCCACGATCCACCGGTCTTCCTTGAAAATGCGCTCGGTGAACCACACGAGCAGCGGCCACGCGATATCGAGCAGGCCGGAGATTTTTGGGCGGCGGATCGACAACAGGCCGAAGGTGCGGTTGGTGCGCTGCTCGGCATCGAGCGGCACGTAGGCGATCCACAGGTCCATCACCATGGTCTCGTCACTCGTGCGGATCTTGAGCGTCTGGTACGGATAATCGGTGCGGACGGTCATCACGTCCTTCTGCGGCGCGTCCGGCTTGTCGCCCTGCTTCTCGGCCTGCTTCTCGCCGCGCTTCTGCCCGAACACGAGCGCCTCGCCGATCGGCTGCTTGCCCGCCTCGCGCGCGAAGGTGTAGTCGACTTCGATCCAGTCTTCGCCCCGGCGACGCCCGAGCGAACGCGCCCGCATGCTGCCCATCTGCCGCCGATGCAGAAACTGATGATTCATGTCCATCAGGTTCTCGTGCATGAACGTGTAGTGGCACTTCACCTCGCGGCCGAAGCGGCGCGTCTTGTAAGCCTTGTCGGCTGCGCTCACGAGCGACGGAAACTTCGCGGCGGCGGCGAGCTGCGGATCGCCCGTGAAGACGAACACGAGCCCCGCTTCCTCGCGGCACGGATACGCGCGCACGCCGTTGGGCAGGCGCTCGCGGCCGAGATAGGGGATGTCGGTGCAGCGGCCGGTGCAGTCGTAGGTCCAGCCGTGATAGCAGCAGCGAATCGATTCGCCATCCACGACGCCCGCCGATAGCGGCACTTGCCGATGCGCGCAGCGATCTTCGAGCGCGAACACGTTGCCCGAATCCGGGCGCACGAGCACGATCGGATCCCCCGCGAAGCGCACGGCGTGCGCGTGGCCGCGCTTCACTTCGTGCGACCATGCGAGCGGATACCAGTGATCGGGATGAATGTCGATGCGGCGCAAGTCGCGCGGGCTTCCGGGCGCATCGGTTGAAGCGGCATCCTCATCGCCTTGCGGCAACGCTGCGTGCATGTGAAACGCCTCCGGTAGAGGGAGATCGGGTGACGCGCCCGTCAAAGCAGCGCAAGAAACGACGCACAAACGATCCCCGCAGTCTACACGGCGAGGCGGGTTTCGGCGCGGGTGGAAAGGCACGCGGCGGCGGGTTGGAGGGCGGGGTTTGAGCGGTGCGTTTTTTCGGTGTGTCGCTGCCGTGCGTCGCTGCCGTGCGTCTCTGCGGCGTGTCTCTCCGGTGCGTCTTTCCGGCGCGTCTTTGCGGCGTGTCTCTGCGGGGCGCCTCTGCCGTGCGCCTCTGCCGTGCGTCTCTGCCGGGCGTCTCTGCCGGGCGTCTCTGCGGCGTGTCTCTGCCGTGCGTCTCTGCGGCGCGTCTTTTGTCGTACGTCTCTTACGCTAGGTGTCAGCTGCGCTTAACAACGACACGTCTCAGCCCCACTTAGCATCCCCACCTCACCGGAAGCACGAAGACCCGCCTACGCCCGTCCATCCTTCACGAATACAAGACTAAAGTTGTTCGCCGGCATGGGGACGACTTCGGCGAGCGTGAACCGCGCGTCGCGCCCGAGCGTCTCGACGGCTTCCAGGTCGCGCACGCCCCAGCGCGGATCGGTGGCGCGCAGCTGAGCATCGAATGCTTCGTTGCTCGGCGCAGTGTGCGCCCCGTTGCGCCGATATGGTCCGTACAGGTACAGTACGCCCCCCGCAGCGAGACGCTCGGCCGCGCCTCGAAAGAGCGCCTCGGCCGCTTCCCACGGCGCGATGTGGATCATGTTGATGCAGACGATGGCCGCCACTTCGCCGATGCCCCAGTCGCTGCCCGTCACATCGATGGCAAGCGGCGCGGCGAGGTTGACAAGGCGCGCATGCGTGCGCCACGCGGCGATGGAATCGCGGGCAGCGGCGTCGGGATCGCTCGGTTGCCAGACGATGTGAGGCAGCGCCGCCGCGCAATGCACCGCATGCTGGCCGGTGCCGCTCGCGATTTCGAGGACGACGCCGTTTCGCGGCAGCACGCGGGCAAGGACCGTTAGAATCGCATCGCGATTGCGTTCGGCGGCGGGCGCCCGGCGGCGCACGCTGGCTTCGGAATGGGATGGAGTTTGCATCAGGAGTGGCCGTGCAATTGCGGAGGGTCGCAGCGAGACTAAGCGCGCGCGTGCCCCGGCGTCAAGCGGTGAAAGATCGGTGACGAAGCCGTAATGAAGCCGGCGATCAAGCGCCGCAACGCCGTGGCGCGGAACATGCTGCCGGGGCTGACCATCGCCACAAGCAGCCGCCCAGGCGCGGCGCGTCATCAAACCTGTGTATGCTGCCGATGATCCGGCATGCGCCCAACGCCATCCGCGCGCTCAGCCCGCAGTCCTGGCGAATCCGGGCGCAGGCGCGGCACAAGAGGCATCACGACGAAACGGCGCGCCCGCGCGCCCGACACGGAGCGAAACATGCAGCAGGATCCGAATCAGAACCCGCGCGAAACCGAGCGCGAAGGCCCCGACGAAGAGACCATCGCGTTCGCGAACGAAGTCTTCAACGCCGCGCGCCGGGGCGACGCCGCGCTTCTCGGAGCCTGGCTGGACAAGGGCCTGCCGCCGAACCTGCGCAATGACAAAGGCGACAGCCTCGTCATGCTCGCGAGCTACCACGGCCACGCCGACGCTGTGCGCGTGCTACTCGAACACAACGCCGATCCGGAGATGCGCAACGACAACGGCCAGACGCCGATTGCCGGCGCGGCGTTCAAGGGCTTCATCGATGTCGTGCAAACGCTGCTCGACCACGGCGCGGACGTCGAAGGCGCATCGCCCGATGGCCGTACCGCGCTGATGATCGCGGCCATGTTCAACCGCGTCGAGATTCTTGATCTGCTGATCGCGCGCGGCGCGAATCCAGACGCACGCGATCAGGGCGGTTCGTCCGCGCGCGAAGCCGCCGCGAAAATGGGCGCCTCCGACACGGCGGCGCGGCTCGCGGATCATCCCGCGCCGCGCGGCGCATGAGCGCGTGGAGCGAGTACGGCGAACGGAGCGCACGGAGCGAACGGAGCGGACGCGGGCGCGGGCGCGCATCGCGTCCATCGACACGAACAGAAACTGGAAGGCGGCCCGGACACATGGAGCGTTTGTGATGGCAGGCGGTATTTCGCATCGAGGCGATGCGTCGTCGGTCGGCGCGGCCGCCCTCGTGCCGGCTTTTTCGATCGAACACGCGGCGACGCGACTGCTCGCGCTGTTATTCGCGGTCGTCGCACGCGTACGCGCGCTGCGGCTTTCCACCGTCCTCGTCATGCTCGGCGCGTGCAGCCTCTCGGCCTGCTCGGTCTTTCAGACGCCCGCGCCCATCGTCGAGCACTCGTACATTCCGGGGCCGAGCGAAACCGAATCCACCGAGCCCGAAGAACCCGCGCCGGTCGTCGCCGCGCCGGAGCCCGCGTCCGCGGCAAAGCCAGCGCCCGCGCCGAAGCCAAAGCGCCGCGTGGTGAAGCCCAAGCCGCCGGAGCCGGTCGTGACGCCGCCGCCGGAGCCGCCCGAGCCGCCGCCTCCGCCGCAGATCATCTCGACGCGCCTCATGCAGCACGACCAGCTTCACGGCGTGCTCGATGCCGAAGTTCAGCGTCCCGACGGCAAAGTGGTCGGCCGCGCGGTCGATCTGTATGTCGATACGTCCTCGAGACCCAAGCTGCTGATGGTCAACTTGTCGGGCTTTCTCGGCATCGGCGATCGCAAGGTCAACTTCCCGTGGACGGCGTTCCGCTTCACGCCGAACTCGAAGACCGCGCCGATCACCTTCCTGCCACCGCCGCCGCCCGCGAAGGGCAAGCCGGCGGCGGACGCGGTGCCGAAGCCGCAGCCCATCAACGAGGCGCCGGCCAATTTCGTGCAGCTCGTCGATTCGACGGTCACGCAGAAAAATGGCGCGCGCATCGGCCGGGTGGTGGACGTGCTGGTCGATTCGCAGGCGCAGCCGCAGGCGCTCGTCGTCGATCTATCCAGCTCGCTCGCCGGCGAAAAGCGCCACGTCGCGGCGAACTGGGGCGACCTGCACGTGGTGTCGCGCAACAAGCAGCTCGCGCTACAGATGGATTTCAACGACGCGCAACTGAAAGCCGCGCCCACCTATGCGCCCGAGCAGCCGATCAAGATCGTGTCGCCGGCCGTTCCTGCGCCGGCTTCGTCGGCTGCGGCGAGCGGAGGGGCGAGCGGAGGGGCGAACGGCGCGGCAAATGGCGCGGCGGCGGCTGGCGCGGGCACGTCGGGCGGCACGACCGCCTCGGGGTCGGTCGCGGCGCAAACGCCGTCTTCCGGCGCGCGCCCGGCCCGATAACGGATCACGACATGGATAACCGATTCACGACATGGTAATTGCACGCAGTCTGCGCGCGCTCGACTGGCTGAACTTCTTCGTCGCCAACGTGCAGACCGGCTTCGGCCCTTTCATCGCTTCGTACCTCGCGGCCAACAAGTGGACGCAGGGCGAGATCGGCCTGATGCTGTCCGTCGGCACGGTCAGCGCGATGGCGAGCCAGCTTCCCGCGGGCGCGCTCGTCGACGCCATGCGCAACAAGAAGTTCGCGGCTCTCTCCGCGATCGTCGCGATCATCGCGAGCGCGCTGCTGCTCGCCGCGAGCCCGACCTTCGTCCCGGTCTTCGCGGCCGAAGTGCTGCACGGCTTCGCGAGCTGCATGCTGGTTCCGGCGATGGCCGCGATCTCGCTCGCGCTCGTCTCGCGCGCCGATCTCGGGGACCGGCTTGGGCGCAACGCGCGCTGGGCGTCGATCGGCAGCGCGCTCACGGCGGCGCTGATGGGCGCGTTCGGCGAATATCTGTCGCTGCGCTCGGTGTTCTTCCTGACGGCGGCGCTCGCGCTGCCCGCGATCTTCGCGCTGCGCATGATCCACTACGAAGCCCTTCCCGCCGCGCCGCTCACGCCGGGCAAACCGAAGCTCACGCCGGAGGGCGAAGAGCGCGAATCGCTGCGCCAATTGCTCAAGGACAAACGCCTGCTGATCTTCGCGGCGTGCGTCGTGCTGTTCCACCTCTCGAACGCCGCGATGCTCAATCTCGCCGCCGGCGAAGTCACGGCGCACATGGGCGACAACGTTCAACTCGTGATCGCGGCGTGCATCATCGTGCCGCAGTTCATCGTGGCGGCGCTCTCGCCGTGGGTCGGGCGGCAGGCGCAGAAATGGGGACGCCGTCCCGTGCTGATCCTCGGCTTTTGTGCGCTGCCGGTGCGCGCGCTGCTCTTCGCGGGCGTGAGCAGTCCGTATCTGCTCGTGCCGGTGCAGATGCTCGACGGCATCAGCGCGGCCGTGTTTGGCGTGATGCTGCCGCTCATCGCCGCCGATGTCGCCGGTGGACGCGGGCATTACAACCTGACGATCGGCTTCTTCGGCCTCGCGGCGGGCGTCGGCGCGACGCTGTCGACGGCGGCGGCGGGCTTCGCCGCGGACCGCTTCGGCACGGCGATGAGCTTTTTCGGGCTCGCGGCGGCGGGCGCGATCGCGGTCGCGCTCGTCTGGCTCGCGATGCCGGAAACGCGGGGAGCGGCGGTCGCGGCGAAGGTGCAGAAGCCGCCGGTCGAGGCTTGAGGACGCGGTGCGAGGCGTCAATTCGTCGGCTTGAGATTGCGAAAGACAGTACGCAGCGGTTCGCTTACCGTCGGTTGATGTGCAGCGCGCGTCGCATTCAGTATGCGACGCGTCGGCATTCGGAATGCCGATGACGTTCGGCGCCGCCGGCGCGGTCATCTCAGCGGTTTCTGACCGCGGGACAACGTCGCGAACAGTAAGCCACCGCCGGAGGGACATGCAGCTCGCGTTGCATTCAGTGTGCGACGCGTCGGCATTCAAAATGCCGATGGCGTTCGGCGCTGCCGGCGCGGTCATATCAGCGGTTTCGGACCGCGGGACAACGTCGGCAATAGTTTGCACCGTCGGAGGGTCACGCAGTTTGCGTTGCATTCAGTGTGCTGCGCGTCGGCATTCAAAATGCCGACGACGCGCGACGCGGCGGGCGTAGACATTTCAGCGACTTCAGACCGAGCGACAAGGTCGGCACCCGTTAGCTCACCGTCAGAGCGACATGCAGCTCGCGCTGCATTCAGTGTGCTGCGCGTCGGCATTCAAAATGCCGGTGACGTTCGGCGCGGCCGTCGCGCGCAACAAGAACACGCGCCAGGCGCAGTCATCCCAGCGGCTTCAGACCGCCCAACAACATCCGCACCAGTTCGCTCACCGTCGGATGGATGTGCATCGCGCGTTGCAGCGTGGCGTACGGCGCGTCGGCACTCAAAATGCCAAAGCCGCACGACGCGGCTCTCGCGCCGAACGTGGAAACGCGGCGGGCGCGGTACTTTGAGCGGCTTCAGACCGGCCGACAAAGCCGGCACCAGTTCGCCCTCCGTCGAACGGATCCGCATCGCGCATTGCATTCAGTGTACGGCGCGTCGGCATTCAAAATGCCGATAACGTTCGGCGCCGCCGTCGCGCGGAACGAGGAAACGCGGCGGGCGGTTATTCCAGCGACTCCAAACAGAGCGACAACGTCGGCACCCGTTACTTCACCGTCAGAGCGACTTGCAGCACGCGTTGCATTCAGTGTGCGGCGCGTCGGCATTCAAAATGCCGCTAACGTTCAGCGCCGCCCTCGCGCGGAACAAGGACACGCGCCCGGCGCAGTCATTCGAGCGGCTTCAACCCGCCCAACAACGTCGGCACCAGTTCGCTCACCGTCGGATGGATGTGCATCGCGCGTTGCAGCGTGGTGTACGGCGCGTCGGCATTCATGATGTCGACGAACGTGTGAATCACCTCGTCGCCTTCGATGCCAAAAATCGCCGCGCCGAGGATGCGCAGCGTCTTTGCATCGACGAGCGCCTTCATGAAGCCGTCGGTTTCGCCCCGCTCGCGCGCACGGCCGACGCGCGACATCGGCATCGTCGCGATCAGCGCGTCGCGGCCGTCCTGCCTCACTTCTTCCTCGCTCAGGCCGACGCGTGCGAACGGCGGATCGACGAACACCGCGTACGTCATGATGCGCGTATCGACGCTGCGCGATTCGCCATCGAGCACATTGGCCGCGACGATCTCGTAGTCGTTCCACGATGTATGCGTGAACGCGCCGCGCCCGTTCACGTCGCCGATCGCCCAAACGCCGTCTACCTGGGTGCGCAACTGGCCGTCCACGTCGATCAGCCCCTGCCGGTTCACGTCGATGCCCGCTCGGTCGAGCCCGAGATCATCGGTGTTCGGCGTGCGGCCCGTCGCGAAAAGAAGATGCGATGCGTCGATGGAGGCATCGCCGAGCGCAATGCGCACCCCGTCGTTCACGCGTTCGACGCGCCGTGGCTGCGCGCCAAAGCGGAACTCGATGCCCTCGCGTGCAAGCACGTCCTGCATCGCGCGGGCGATGTCGGCGTCCTCGCGCGTCAGAATGCGCTCGCCGCGCACGAGCAGCGTGACGCGGCTGCCGAAGCGGCGGAACATTTGCCCGAACTCCAGCGCGATATAGCTCGCGCCGACGATCACGAGATGCTCCGGCACCTCGGTCAGTTCGAGGACGGTGGAATTGGTGAGATACGGCACGCCATCGAGCCCGTCGATGGCCGGCACCGCGGCGCGGGTGCCCGTATTGATGAAGATCATGCCGGCGTCGATGTCTTCTGTTGCACCGTCGCTGCCCTCGATGCGCAGCGCGTGCGGGCCCGTGAAGCGCGCGTGGCCCTTGAATACGGTGACATTCGGCGTTTCACGCAGCGATTGCTCGATGCCGTCGCGCGACGCGCCGATGACCTCGTCCTTGCGCGCCTTCACGCGCGCCATATCGACCGTGATCGCTCCGCCAATATTCACGCCGTATTTCGCCGCCGTGCGCGCGACGTGCGCCGCGCGTGCGCTCGCGACATACGTCTTCGTCGGCGTGCAGCCGACGTTCACGCACGTTCCGCCGAACAGATGCCGCTCGATCACGGCAGTGCGCCTGCCGCTCTGCGCGAGCCGCACGGCGAGCGGCGAGCCGCCCTGCCCCGTGCCGATGACGACTGCATCGAATTGCTGTGACATGCGTGAGCCTCCCTGGCCGGTGTGCGCTCTCGAAGACAAAGGACGAACCATTGCCGATGACCGGCCATCTTACGCCGAACGCCGCGCACGGGCATGCTCCGTGCTCGCCACCGCTAGATGCGCATTCGCCCGGCTTTTCGCCGCTCCACTGCTTCAAGGCTTTCATGACCGAGACGATCTGGTTTCTCGTCGTCGGCGGCGTGCTCATTTTCATGGGCCTCGCCAGCTCGACGTTCAAGCGCCTGCCGATCAGCACCGCGATGTGCTATCTCGCCATCGGCTTCGCGCTCGGGCCGGGCGTCACCGATCTTCTGCATATCCGGCTCGACGGCGATACAGCCGTCCTGCGTCTCATCACGGAAGTCGGCATGCTCGTGTCGCTCTTCGCCATCGGGCTGCGCCTGCGCGTGCCGCCCACCGACCGCCGCTGGCTGCTGCCGCTGCGTCTGGGCTTTGTCGCGATGGTGCTGACCATCGCCGCGCTCACGCTGCTATGCACGTACGTGCTCGGCATGACGTGGGGCGCGTCGCTGCTGCTCGCCGCGATGCTCGCGCCGACCGATCCCGTTCTCGCGCACGACGTGCAGGTCGAAGCCCCCGGCGACACCGACTTGCTCCGCTTCTCGCTGACGGGCGAAGGCGGCCTGAACGACGGCATCGCGCTGCCGTTCGCCCTGCTCGGCATTGCCGTGTGCCGCTTCGAGGCATCGCCGCACGATGCCTTGCAGTGGAGCTTCATTCTGCAGGCCGTGTGGGGCACGCTCGGCGCGCTCGCGAGCGGCTGGCTGCTCGGCGAACTGACCGTGCGTCTGGTCGCGTATCTGCGCACGCGTCATGGCGAAGCGTTCGGCTCGGAGGGCTTCTATGCGCTTGGATTGATCGCGCTGTCGTACGGCGTCGCGGAGCTGCTGCATTCGTATTCCTTCCTCGCCGTGTTCGCGGCGGGCCTGGCGATGCGCCGCGTCGAACATCGCGCAAGCGGCGACAAGTCCGCGCGAGAGGCCGTCGGCACCGTCGACGCCGACGACATGAGCGCGACCGCATCCGATCCCGAGCGCGCGCACGCGTTCATGGCCGAGCGCGTGCACGGCTTCACGATCGAACTGGAACGCATCGCCGAAGTGGCGATCATGCTGCTTGTCGGCTCCGTGCTCGCGACCCTGTGGCGCGATCTTTTCACGTGGCGCGCGGTCATCATCATCGGCGGGCTGTTTCTCGTGATACGGCCGTTGGCGGTGCAGGCCTCGCTCGTCGGCTCGTGCGCGTCGCGCGGGCAGCGGCTTTTGATAGGCTGGTTCGGGATTCGGGGCGTCGGCTCGTTCTACTATCTCTTGTATGCAATCGAACACGCGCCCAAGCAAGTGGCCGGGCCGCTCACGCCGATCATCATCGCGACGATTGCCGCGTCGGTGATCGTGCATGGCATGACATCGACGCCGCTGATGAACCGCTACCAGCGCGCGCATGAAAACTATTGAATACAGAATACAGGCGACACGCGATGAAGCATCTGTTCTTCTTTTGCGGTCACGCGGGAACCGGCAAGACGACGCTCGCGAAGCGCCTGTTCGCCCCGTTGATGCGCGAAACGTACGAGCCGTTCTGCCTGCTCGACAAGGACACGCTCTATGGCGCGTACAGCGCGGCGGCCATCGGCGCGCTGACCGGCGATCCGCATGACCGCGACAGTCCGCTCTTTATCCAGCATCTGCGCGACCCGGAGTATCGGAGTCTCGTCGATACCGCCGCCGAGAATCTGGCGCTCGGCGTGAGCGTCGTCGTGGTCGCGCCGCTGTCGCGCGAAGTGCGCGAGCGGCGGCTCTTCGATCGCGCATGGCTCGGCATAGGCGACGATGTGACGATTCGCGTCGTGTGGGTGCATGTCGGCGAGAATGTGGCGCGCGAGCGGATCGCCGCGCGCGCGAATCCGAATGATGCATACAAACTGGCGCACTGGGACGACTACCGGCAGCGTCTTTTCTTTCCCGACGATGCGCTCGCCGCCGATCTGCAGATGTTCGACAACACGGCGGCGACGGCCGACGACGAGGCGCGTCTGCTCGCGCGGCTCGTCGCTCACACCTGATTTCAGGACTTACGCGACCGCCAGCCGTCTGGGCGCTTGCAGCGCGTTCGCGCCTTCGTACAGCTTGCCGAAACGGTTTTCGAGGAACGCATCGAGCGGAACCTGCTCCTGCCGCACGAAGCCGCTTTGCGGCAGGACGCCTTCGCGGAAAAGATCCAGTTCGGCGCAGACCGCGCCTGCCGTCGTGATCTGAATCGCGCTCATCGGCACGCCGCACACTTCCTTCGCGACGATCTTGCGCGTGAACACGTTTTGCACCAGTTGGCCGTTCGAGCCGCCGCGCATGCCCGTCACCGTCACGAAAATCAGCACGACGTCCTGCGCCGTCGAGGGCACCGCGCGCTTGAGCATCGCCTTCAGGCCGTCGCGGTCGGTGGACATGCGCAGGTCGTCGAGCAGGAACTTCATCAGATCCCGATGTCCCGGATAACGCACCGACTTGTAATCCAGCGATTCGACTTTGCCCGCGAGCGTCTCGCATAGCGTCCCGAGCCCGCCCGACGTGTTGAACGCTTCGTACTCGATGCCGTCCAGCGAAAAATGTTCAACGCCTTCGAGCGGCTGCACCCACTGCGTGCGGCCTTCGCGCACCGCTTCGCACGGCTGACAATATTCGTTGATGAGCCCGTCGATGCTCCACGTCAGGTTGTACTTCAGCGCGTTGGTGGGGAACTGCGGCAGCGCGCCGACGCGCATCTTTACTTCGCGGAGGTCGTCGAGCCGCCCCGCGAGATCGTGCGCGACGATGCCGATGAAACCCGGCGCGAGCCCGCATTGCGGCATGAATGCAGTATGCGATCCGTCGGCGATGGCACGAATCGCATGCGTCGCGCGCACGTCCTCGGTCAGATCGAAATAATGGACGCCCGCCGCTTTCGCGGCCGACGCGACCGCGATCGCAAGGTAATACGGCAGCGCATTGACGAGCGCATCGAAGCCGGCGAGCGCGTGACGCAGGGCGGCAGTATCAGCGGAATCGACGCGGCGCGTCGGGATGCCCTGCGCGTCGAGTTGCGCGAGCGCGTGTTCGTCGCGATCGAAAGCGACGACCTCGAAGTCGCCTGTTTCCCGCAGCAGATGCGCGATGCTTTGACCGATCAACCCGGCGCCGACCAGTGCCACTTTCATCTTCGTCTCCTTGTAGGGCTGTGAACGCCTCAGTGTAGGAGTGTGTGAAGACTGATCCTAGACGCAAATTGATGCGAAACGGCGACGGTTTTCGTCAATTCGACGAGCGCGTGATGCGATTTGTATTTTGCATGCCTCATCCCGTGCGATCGATCTTGCGTGCAAGGATGATGGAAGTCGTCGTGCGCTCGACGCCTTCCAGCGCGCCGATCTCATCGAGCAGATCGTTCAGGCGGTCCGGAGAATCAGCGCGCAGCCACGCGACGTAGTCGAATTCGCCGCTCACCGCGCACAACAACTGGATCTCGGGCATGCGCGCAAGACGCTTCTGGACATCGCGGCCGTACTTCGGCGCCAGCTTGATGCCGACATACGCCTGAATGCTCGCATCGAGCACGTCCTGCCCGAGCCGTACGCCGTAGCCCGCGATCACGTTGTTCTTCTCCAGCCGCGCGATCCGGGCAATGACCGTCGTGCGCGCGACGCCCAGTTGCCGCGCGAGATTCGCCACGCTGTCGCGGGCGTTGGTCTGCAACAGCGCGACGAGATTGCGGTCGATGTCGTCCAGCTGATCGAGGCGCGGTGGTCTCATGTCGTCCCCTTTGCTTGGCTTCGTATTGAATTCATTATCCGATGCGATTTTTCCAAGGACGTATCGAATGTAAGCAGTTGTGGCAATGCAGGCGGATTGTCGCTCAATCGTGATACTAATATCCGGCGACGGCGTTATCGCTCGCGTATGACCTGTCTGCGCTGTCAGCGCCTTGTCAGGCCGCGCGGCTCGCCACTTTTCCATCGATCGAAGGATTCACGAATGAAAAAAACACTTGTCGCACTGGCGGCGTCCTGTGCCGTCACGGCGGTCTTCGCACAATCGTCCGCGCCTGCGGCAACCGCGCCCGCTTCCGCCGCAACCGCGCAGTCCGCCTCTGCGCCCGCTGGGTCCAAGCGCGAAGCGCGCGTCGAAGAGCGCATCGCTCAACTGCATTCAAGCCTCAAGATCACGTCCGCCCAGGAAGCGCAGTGGACGCCGTTCGCCGACGCCATGCGTGAGAACGCCCGCACGATGTCGGATCTGTATCGCCAGCGCATCGCGCAGCGCGACACCATGTCCGCACTCGACGACATGAAGCAGTATCAGCAGATCACGCAAGCGAACGCGGACGGCACGAAGCGTCTGGTGGACGCATTCGAACCGCTGTACGCGAGCATGTCGCCGGAACAGAAGAAGCTCGCCGATACGAGCTTCCGTCAGGACGGCGAACACCACGGACGCCACGGGCATGGCCTGCGGCATCCACACGCTGCAGGCGCCGACGCCGCATCGGCAACGAAGCCCTAAGCCGCCATCGTCGCCATTTCAGGGGCCCGTATCTTTGCCGATGCGGGCCTTTTGCATGCCAACACCGCATGCCGCATGCAAAATGTCACAATTGCCGTTAGCATCGCGCTCCGCACTTTGTATTCATATCCCCATGCTGAATCTCTCTAAACCCGATCTCTCGACCGATCCCGCCGCGCGCCGCGTCGTCAAGAACGAGGCGGTGGCCGTCGAATTCGCGGCTGCCGCTGGCGAATTGATGAGCCTCGAAGGACCAAATCGCTACACGACGGGCGACGCCATCGTGACGGGCGCATCGGGCGAACGCTGGGTGGTGTCGCGTGAGCGTTTCGACGCGAAGTATGTGGCCGAAGGCGGGATCGCGCATGGCGAGCCGGGCACATACCGCAACCTGCCGAGCGTCGTGCTCGCGAAGCAGATGCAGGAGGCGTTCAGCATCGCGCGCTCGGCTGCCGGCGACGTGCTGAGGGGCGACCCCGGCGATTGGGTGATGCAGTATGCACCGGGCGATTATGGCGTCGTCAAGGCGGCGCGCTTCGCGAAGGTGTATCGCGACGCGTAAGGGCTATTGAGCGCCTGTACGGGCCTCAAAGCCTGTATTGGCCTCTCAGCGTCTCTAGGCGTCTTGAGCGCCTCGAACTTCTCGACGCTCCTTCAAGCCCTAAGCACCCTACTTACTCCAAACGCCTCGAACGCCGAAGCGCGCTCAGGCAAAGTCATCGCCCATTTCGATTTCCGTTTCGCGCGGCACCGTCTCCCCATTCGCGTAGCGTTCTTCGAGCGAGCCGAGCGTCGCTTCCACATAGGCGCGCAGCACCGCATAGCTTCGCGCGTGCAGGCGCGGCGGCAGCGCGCGATACCGCGCAAGCGCGGCCGGATCGAAGCGCACGTCGATGGTGATGCGCCGCGCCGTCGAGCCGAAGCGCATCGCGATGTAATGAATCATCAGCGAAGTGCGGCCGTTATCGTCGATGCGCTCGGCGAATTGCGTCTGCTCGGGGAACAAATCGCTGATGACATGCGCGAGCATGTCGATGTCCGCGCTCGGACAGTCGTATTGGTAATCGTCCATTCGATGTTCGATCGGTCAGGGTTGGCGCACGCCGCGCGATGTGGCGCTGCCGGCTTCGGCTTCGGCGGCTCGCCGATAGTAGCGCACGAGCGCCAGCGCGACGATCACGCCCAGCACGAGATACACCGCATCCGCGGCTACGAGCGGAATCATGCGCGCCTGAAAGAGCGCGGCGGGCAGTCCGACGAGCGCGTGCGCTGCAATCAGCACGCCAAGCGCGGCCCGCGAGCGTTCGCGCAGCAGTTGCCACATGAGTGCGGAAAAGCCGAGTTGAAAGACGAATGCGCTCGCGCGCTCGACAAGAAAGATGCCCGCCGACACGGGCGACAGGCTCATGAGAATCATGTGAATGCGCGCGAGCGCATCGAGCGGCGCGCTTTCGAAATGCGTGTCGAGCGTGCCGTTATTCGCCAGCACCGCATACACGATCCACTGCGCCTGCACGAGCGCGCCGACGATCCACGCCTCCGCTCCGCCATGACCGATGCCATAGCCAAGCGCGGGGCCGTGCCGTTCGAGCGCGGCGGGTTCGCGCCGGATCAGCCACTTCATGCCGGCAAAGCGCCCGACTTCCTCGCACACGCCCGCCGCGAGCGCGCCGTACACGACGAACGCGACAGGATTCGACAACCAGTGCGACGTCACCGCGTTGCCAAGCATGAAGCCGTGCAGCGCGCGCTCGATGACCATTGCAAAGAGCGCAAAGACCGCGATGCCGAGAATCGGCTCGCGCGGCACGAGCCGAAACCGTGCGCGCAGCTTTCGATACAACACGACGGGCATGGCCGCGACAATGAGCGTCACGAGCACGAGGCTCGCCAGTGTCGGGATACTGATCATTCAGGTGTCCTTCACAGTCCTTGGGAGGCCGGCTGTTGCCCGATGCTGGCCAAGCGTTGCGTCGATGATCGCACGATGAGCTCGCCCGGCAACAGGCACTCGCGCGCCGGCATCAACGCCCCGCCGAGCCGCTCGTGCAGGAACCCGACCGCGCGCCGGCCAATCTCGTAGGTCGGCTGGCGCACCGCTGTCATGCCCGCGAGTTCCGCCCATTCCGAATCGTCGATGGCGAGCAGCGCGACGCTCGCCTGCCAATCCGGGCCGTGGCGCTCCTTCAGATGCACCGCGACGCGCAGCGCGACGGGTCCGTTCGCCGCGAAGAGCGCGACGCGCTTGCCCGCCGCGCGCGCCGCTTCGACCCGCCGGTCCATCTCGGCGAGCGCGGTCGCGGCATCCGCGAGCTCGAGGACGAGCGTCGAGCCGCTTGCGCCCAGCGCCGCGACGGTTTCGCGAAACGCGGCTTCGCGCAAGCGTCGGGAACTCACGTGCATCACCGGCTGCACGATGAACAACAGTTCGTCGAAGCCTTCATCGACGAGATGACGCGTGGCGAGCGCGACGGCGGCGGCATTGTCGAGGCCGACCATATCGGTGACGATGCCTTCGACCGTGCGGTCCACCAGCACCACGGGAATGCCGCCTTGTGTGAAGCCCTGCAGCAGTTCTTCCTTCACGCCGAGCGCATTGACGATCACGCCTTCCACGCGATACGTCGTGAGCAGTTGCAGATAGCGCCGCTCCATGTCGACTTCATTCGCGGCATGGCAGATGAGCGGCATGTAGCCGAGCGCGTGGCACGCGGCCTCGACGCCTTGCAGCACCTCCACGGAGTACGGATTCGTGAGATCGGCGAGCAGCATGCCGATCAAGCGGTTGCGCCCGCGTTTCAGGCCGCGCGCCATCTGGTTCGGCCGATAGTCCAGCTTCGCGATAGCGGCTTCGATGCGCTCACGCAGTTCGGGCGACAGCACGCCGGTCTCGCCGTTCAGATAGCGCGAGATACTTGTCTTGCCTGTGCCGGCCTCGCGGGCGACATCGGTGATCGTCGCGCGGCGCGCGGCGAAAGTCGGCGGGCGATGAGTCTGGTTATCGGGATCGTCGGACATGATGTGTCGTGAGGCATGGCTCGTTCACTGAACGGCGATGCGCGCTGCATGCAAAATGCGAGGCGGCGCGAGGGGTTCGCCCAGACGCATGTTATCGCATACGACGCGCCGATCCCATCGCTCTCAGCGCATGCGCACTTCGCGGTTGACGATGTTTTGGGTGAGCGTGCCGTCGAGCGCGCCGATGAGGTTCTCAGCGGCGTTGCGGTTCATTGCATGCCGTGTCTCGTGCGTGGCCGATCCGATGTGCGGCAGCGCGACGACGTTCTTCATCGCGAGGAGCGGCGAATCGACAGGCAGCGGCTCGTGCTGGAATACATCCAGACCGGCGCCGCGGATCGTGCCGTTCTTCAGGGCTTCGATGAGCGCGGCTTCGTCGACGGTCGGTCCGCGCGACGCGTTTATCAGAATCGCGCTTGGCTTCATCGTCTTCAATTCGTTAGCGCCGATGAGACCGCGCGTCTCGGGCGTGAGCGGCACTTGCAGGCAAACGAAGTCGGATTGAGGGAGCAGTTCGTCGAGCGGCACGCGCTTCGCGCCGTAGTCTTTCTCGGCCTGTTCGTTCGGCTGCCGATTGGTGTAGAGCACGTTCATCCGAAAGCCGAGCGCCGCGCGCCGCGCGACTGCCCCGCCGATGCGGCCCAGCCCGACGATACCAAGCGTCTTGCCCTGCACATCGACGCCGAAACAGGCTTCGCCGATGCTTGCCTTCCAGTTGCCTTCCTTGACCCATTCGGCAAGCTCCACGACGCGGCGCGCGCTGGCAAGAATCAGCGCGAATACGGTATCCGCGGTGGATTCGGTGAGCACGTCCGGCGTGTGTGTCAGGACGATGCCGCGGCGCGTGAGGTCGTCGACGTCGAAATTATCGTAGCCTACCGAGACGGTCGATAACGCCTTCAGGCGCGTGGCGCCTTGGAGCATGTCCGGCGTGATTTTCACGCTTGCGCCGATGGCGCCGTCGGCTTCTTTCAGCGCCGCTATGAACGCGGTGTGGTCCTTCGGGTCCACGTTGACGACTTTCGCGTGCGTGCGGAGGTAAGCTTCCACGTCGGGCGGTAAGGGTTTATAGGCTACGATTTTCTTTCGGGTCATGGTCGGTCGGAGTTTGGGTTCGGCCTTTGGCACGCGGAGAGTTTTGGTTGCGGTTCTTGCTCTTGGCTCACTTGACTTGTCTAGCTTACCTAGCTTCGAGTTGCTTCGTACTTCGTGGAACTTGTTCTCGCGCCGAAAACAAGCTCCCCGGAAAACGCATAGATTAAGACCGCAAAACCCCCGAAGCCTGAACAGCGCCCTGAGGCCGAATAGCCAGCGTGAACCAGACAGAAAGCAACAGCGCACCACTCATAAACACGTAAGAGGCCGCCGGCGACCCGGTCGCCCCATTGAGATACCCGACCACGTAAGAACCCACGAACGAGCCCAACGCGCCCATGCTATTGATAAGCGCCATCGCTCCGCCAGCGACATTCTTCGGCAGCAGCTCAGGCACGATCGCAAAGAACGGACCATACGGCGCATACATGGCCGCGCCCGCGATCACGAGCAGCGCGTACGAAGCCCAGAAGTTAGTTGTCCCAAGCAGATACGAACCCGCGAACGCAATTGCGCCAACTAGCAGAAAGGGCCAGACGAATGCCTTGCGCGCCTGCAGCTTGTCGGATGCCCACGAAGCCAGCAGCATCGCAATGGTGGCCGCGAGATACGGCACCGCCGACAGCCAGCCGGTCTCGACCATGCCCAGCGTCGAACCGCTCTTCAAAATCGACGGCAGCCAGAGCACGAACCCGTACACGCCGATGCTCCAGCAGAAATACTGCGCGCACAGCTTGATGACCGCCGGCGACCTGAACGCTTCGCCATAGTTCTTCACCGGCTTGATCGCGGCTTGCTCGGCGCGCAGCGTCGCGTCGAGATCGCGTTTTTCCTGCTCGGACAGCCAGCTCACCTGCGCGGGCTTGTCCTTCACGATGAACCACCAGATCACCGCCCATACGATCGCCGGCAGACCTTCTGCGACGAACATGTGACGCCAGCCGAACGAGTTCACCAGATAGCCCGATACGACCGACATCCATAACACCGTCACCGGATTGCCAAGGATGAGAAACGTATTCGCGCGCGATCGCTCGGATTTCGTAAACCAGTTCGCGATGAAGACGAGCATCGCGGGCATCACCGCGGCCTCGACGATGCCGAGCACGAAGCGAATCGCCATCAGCGACGGAATGTTGCTGACCATGCCCGTCGCCGCCGCGCACGCGCCCCACAGCACGAGGCTCCAGAACACGAGTTTCTTCACGCTGCGGCGCTCAGCGTAGATCGCGCCCGGAATCTGGAAGAAGAAATAGCCGAGAAAGAACAGCGCGCCGATCAGCGACGACAGCCCCTTGCTGATGCCGAGATCCTGATTGATGCCCGCCGCCGAAGCGAAGCCATAGTTCGCGCGGTCCAGATACGCGAGGCTGTACGTGATGAAGACGATCGGCATGATCGCCCACCAGCGGCGTACCGCGAGCGTGGATGTCGTGGATGTGTGCATGTTGTCTCCGAACGCTAGTTTGTCGGTGTCTTGAGATAGCTTGCGACTAGGCTTGCCTGATTGCCGTCTGCCATTGTCAGACGATGATCGCGGCTTGCGCCGTCTTGTCGTTCTTGTCCTGCGCTTCCAGTGCATCGAGCGCCTCGCGCGTCGGCAAGCCTTCGCTGTCGCCGATCACCTGGATCGCCAGCGCGCCGATGCGATTGCCGCGTGCGATCGCATCGCGCACGCTGCGTCCTTCGAGCAGCGCGCTAACGACGCCGACCGCGAACCCATCGCCCGCGCCGACGGTATCGACCACGTTCGTCACCGGCACGCCCGACACCAGGCCCGAATCGCCGGCGGCGGTGCGGAAGTACGCGCCCTGCGCGCCGAGCTTCACGACCACGCCTTTCGCGCCGCGATCGAGATAAAACGCCGCGATGTCTTCGGGCTTCGCGTAACCCGTGAGCGCCAAGCCCTCGCTCACGCCGGGCAACACCCAGTCGGCGAGCGCGGCGAGCGCATTCAGCGACTCGGCCATCGCTTCGCGCGACGGCCATAGCGTCGGGCGCAGGTTCGGATCGAAGGAGATGGATTTGCATGCAGCACGCATTTCGCGGGCCATGTGGAATGCAAGTTCGCGCGAACTCGCGGATATGGCCGGCGCGACGCCCGTCAGATGCAGATGCCGTGCGCCGAGCACGTAGTCGGCGACATAATCATCAACAGACAGATGGCTTGCCGCCGAGCCTTTGCGAAAATATTCGACGGCGGGATCGCTGCCGTCGTCGCATTTGCCCTTCAACTGGAAGCCTGTCGGATAACGTTCGTCGGTGCTCACGCAGCGCGCGTCGATGCCTTCCGCGGCGAGCACGTCGAGCACGTAGCGCCCGAATGAATCGCGGCCGACGCGGCTCATCCAGCCGACCTTGAAACCGAGCCGCGACAAGCCGATCGCGACGTTGAGATCCGCCCCGGCGATGCGCTTCGTGAAGTGGCCGACCGACGCGAGATCGCCCGTGTCGGCGGCGACGAACATCGTCATGGCCTCGCCGTAGGTGACGATGTCCAGAGCTTCGTGCTCGATTTGCATGTTCGATCCTTGCCTTTTGCGTACAAAATTCAAATCAAAAAACGGCAATGCGCGCAACCTGGATCGCGGCGTCGGCTTCGTCGTGAAACGGATACTCGATGCCGCGCGGCACATCCGATGGCAGTCGCGCGAGAAGCGCGGCGAATGCCGCATCGTCGGGGGCCGGTGCAACGGCGAAGCGCCGCGCGCCCTTGCCTTGCGTCGTCTTGCAATGCACGTAGCCGACGTGCGATGCGAGCCGCTCCGCTGCGTCAAGCGGATTCACATCGGCCCAGCGCCAGTTGCCCGTGTCGAAGGTCATCGCGAGACCGGTTTCGGCGGGCAGCGCCGCGAACAGCATTTTGAATGCACTCGGCAGGCCGCCTGCGCGCAGTTGGCCGTTCTCAACGAGGACCCGCGCCCGTGAACCGCCGACGGCGCGCGTGAGCGCATCGAGCGTCGCCGAATCCGTCGCGACGCCGTGCTCGTCGCCGCCGAGTTGCAGTTTGACGATGCGTGCGCCGAGCGCGTGCGCTTCGTCGATGGCGAGTGCAAGCGCGTCGCGATCGAGCGAGCCGTCAGCCGCAAACAGCGTTGCTGGCGTCGAATGCACCGCCCACAATCCAGCAGCGTGGATTCGCTCGCCGAGTTGCGCCAGCGCGTGCAAGCTGACGTCCGCGCACAGTTCGCGACGGACCTCGAAGCCGTCCGCGCCCGAAAGCGCCGCCTTTTCTGCCCACACGGAATGACCGTCGCGGCGGATCGCATCGACGCCGAACGCGCTTGCGACTATCACGACTTCGGTTTTCGCGTTAGTGCTCGACGATCTCATGGAACCGGTTCCATCCTCGCTTACGAAAAAGACGCCGAAGCGCCTCACTGATTCCGCATACTGCGCTTCGGCGGCCGGCTCACGCCATAGTGGAATTCCCTAGCCGGTCACGGTGCGGTCTTCGCAGAGTTCCAAAAAGCGCGCCGCAGCCCGCGATGGCGCCGCGGCGTGCGGCACGAGAATCGAGAAACGGCGCATGAGCGGCTCGGGCGCGATGTGCAGACGCCGCAGCGCACCGTCCTCGTGTCGAATAGACATCGCGGAAACGAAGCCGATGCCCATGCCCGCCCGCACCGCTTCTTTCACGCCCTCGACGCCCGCGATCTCCAGCGCGACGCGCATGCCGACCTCGCGCTCCGCGAACGCCCGCTCGACAATCTGGCGCACGCCGGACCCGCGCTCGCGCAACACGAGCGGATGCGCGCCGATGGCGTCGAGCGTCGCGGTGTCGCGGCCGTCCGCGAGCGGATGGCTGGCGGGAAGAATGGCGACGATCTCATCGTCAAGCCAGGGCGTCACGCCCGCCGCCGGCGGCAGTTCGAGTCCGGCCGGCCCTTCGATGATCGCGACATCCAGCGAGCCGAGCGCCGCGACGATTTCCGCCGTATTGCCGTCGATGGTCGTCACCGCGACCTCTGGATGGCGCTTCTTGAACGCCGCGATCAGGTACGGCAGCAGATAGCTCGCGGGCGTCGTGCTGGCGCCGATGCGCAGCGTGCCGCTTTCCAGTCCCCGCATCGCGTCGCGCAGCGCGTGCGCCTGCTGAAACGTCTCCCGCAACCGCCTGGCGTAATCGAGCACGGCCTCGCCTGCCGGTGTAAGCCTGATGCCGCGTCCGTCGCGCTGATAAAGCGGTTCACCGAATTCATCATTCAAAAGACGAAGCTGACCGGACACCGCGGGTTGGGACAAGTGCAGTGCTATCGCGGCCCGGCTGATATTGCCGTGCTCCGCTACCGTCGCGAAAGTTATCAGTTGGTCGGGGGTCATGTAGCAGAAGTATCAGCTAAGGCTATAGTTTGCATTCTAAATCACGATTTTTCATATGCATATATCGGATTTAGGATAGCGACATTGCTTAACTGCTCAATGAAGGACGCCCGCACCATGTCCACGGTCCAGCCCGGTTCACTTGCCTCCAGTTCGTCCGCACGCGGGCAGCTCAATGGCATTCTTTTTGTCGCACTCTTCGCCGCCGCAGTCACGCGGCTGTCCGCGCTCCCGTTCATCGCCGGGCTCGGAATCAGCCCGTTGATCGTCGGCATCGTGGCGGGCGCGTTGTACGGCAACGCGCTGAAGGACGGCATGCCGCAAAGCTGGGCCGCCGGCGTCAACTTCTCGGCGCGCAAGCTGTTGCGCATCGCCGTGGCGTTCTTCGGACTGCGCGTGAGCTTGCAGGAGATCGCGCAGGTCGGCTTGCCGGGCTTCACCGTGTCGGTGCTCGTCGTCGTGAGCACGCTCGTGATCGGCACCTGGGTCGGCATGAAAGTGATGAAGCTCGACCGCGATACCGCGCTTCTCACGGCGGCAGGCAGTGCGATCTGCGGCGCGGCGGCGGTGCTCGCGTTCGAATCGACGCTGCAATCGAAGCCGCACAAGAGCGCGATGGCGGTCGGCAGTGTCGTGCTGTTCGGCACGCTCTCGATGTTCCTCTATCCGATCGCATTGCATGCAGGCTGGCTGCATCTCGATACGCTCGGCGCAGGGCTCTTTTTTGGCGGCACGATTCACGAAGTCGCGCAGGTCGTCGGCGCGGCGAGCAACGTGAGTCCGGAAGCCACCCATATCGCGACGATCGTCAAGATGACGCGCGTGATGTTGCTGGTGCCGGTGTTGCTGGTCGTTGGCGTGTGGGTCAGCCGGGCGCGCAGCGATGCCGCAACGGGCGCGAACAGTGGCAAAGGCAAGCTGGCGGTGCCGTGGTTCGCGCTGGGCTTTCTCGCGCTCGTCGTCGTGAATTCGCTGCACGTCCTGCCCGATACCGCGACGAGCACGCTCAACACGCTCGACACCTTCGCGCTCACGATGGCGATGACCGCGCTCGGCATGGAAACGCGCATCGCGCAGATTCGGGAAGCCGGCCCCCGTGCCATCGCGACCGGCGCGATTCTCTATGCATGGCTGATCGGCGGCGGTCTGGCGATCACGTATGGCGTCGAGCGGCTCTTCGGCTGAGCCACGTCTTAGCGTGCAAGGGCGGCGTTCACATGGACTAACGCCGTAATGCGGAAGGTTTCGGCTTAAGCGCCGTGGGGCTGAGTTCTGGACATCACAGGACTCAGCCCTTTTTGTTCTAGGCCGACGCAGTGTCATGATGCTAATGCGCTGATTGCCATGAATCTCCCTTTGCGACGGCGGAGCGAAAGTCGCCGCGCCCGACATGAAGGCGCGCTTGCCTCCTAGTTGCCGGTTGCCAAAACGGAGAATACGTCGTGCCGCGGCTGCGTTCTTCGCGAGTTGCCATCGTCGATACGAAGCCCGACCCGAAAAGGCCGGTCATCGTCAAGACGATCGAACGTGAAGAGCTTGCCGCGAAAACCGGCTATACGCGGCCACACACCGTTCATGCGGACCGGGCGGCATCTATGTCACCGCGCGTGTCAACGCCGAAGGCAAAGAGCCCGGCGGCGTGC
This sequence comes from Burkholderia sp. 8Y, assembly GCF_902506145.1. Taxonomy (GTDB): domain Bacteria; phylum Pseudomonadota; class Gammaproteobacteria; order Burkholderiales; family Burkholderiaceae; genus Caballeronia. The sequence continues at coordinate 1,519,217 of NZ_LR733520.1, forward strand.
TGCTGCTCGATCAACAGAGTTCTGAGTCAGCGGCAGCTGCGGCCATGACGTTGTATGCCTCAGCGACTGCCTGCAAAGCGGTGAGGTCTGCCATGCACGACAGACAGAGACTCCCTCTAACGCGTCGTCTCTTGCGTAACAACATGAGTGCGAAAACACGTGAAACGTACGGTCATCGCTGTGGCTCGCATTGGCTGCTGCGACCGCTATGGCTTGTAGCGGTGCGATAAATCACGACATCAACTCGTCGATCTTAAATAGCGGCACACCGAGGCCGCACAATCGGCCCGACGCGATGAGTTCGGTGGCCACATGAAAAAGCCAAGCAGTTGCTGAAGCAGGCTCACGCTGGACTCAAAAGGCAGCGGGCTCGCCGCGTATAACCACTAAGCGATCCGTTCAAGGCTCGCTGACTGTTGGGAAACGGTCCTGAAAGCCGCCCGCCTGATCCGTTGATGAACGCGTTGCGGCTCGCCGGAAGTGCAGCGCGGTGCCCCCGCGAATCAAAGGGCGCGCCGCTTCAACCGACCATCGGCAAGCAAGCTCGCCTGTCATCCGTTAGTAAAGCTAATGATTACACAAATACCGCCCGAAGGCGGCCTTCTACGTCTTTCGCCTGCGTATCAACCAAGCCGAAGCGCCTGCTCGAAATCCGCGACGAGATCGTCGATTTCCTCGATGCCCGCCGACAGCCGGATCATGCCGTCGGAAATATCCATCGCCTTGCGCGTGTCTGCGCCTGCTTCGAAGAAAATAGTCGGCGCAACAGGAATGATGAGCGTGCGCGTATCGCCGAGACCCGTCGCCTTAACCGGCAGTTGCAAGGCGTTGATCACCTCGATCATTCTGTCCGGATTGCGCAATTCGAACGAGAGCAGCCACGAGTTGCTCTTGAACAACGACTTCGCGATGCCATACTGCGGATGACTTTCGAGCCCTGGATAGAACACGCGGCCGATAGCCTCGTGCCCCTCAAGAAAGCGCGCGAGCGCAAGCGCGTTGTCGCTGCACTTCGTCACGCGCAGCGCGAGCGTCTCGGCACCTAGCGCGATCTGATGCGCCTGCTCCGACGACAACGCCGCGCCCATATCGCGCAGTCCCTTCTTGCGAATCTGCAATAGCGCCTGCTCCTTGGGACCGGCACGGCGGTAGTCGTCCGCGATATTCGGGTATTGGCTCCAGTCGAAAAGCCCTGTGTCCGTGACCGCACCGCCGAGCGCCGCGCCATGACCCGCAATGGTCTTCGTCAGCGAGTTCACGACGAGGCTCGCACCGACGCTTTTCGGCTTGAAGAGCGCAGGCGACGTGATGGTGTTATCGACCACGTAAGCAAGTCCGCGCTCGCGGCACAGCTCGCCGATTCCCAGCAGATCCGGCACCTGCGTGCCCGGATTCGCGATCGTCTCGACAAAGACCATGCGCGTTTTCGGCGTGACGGCCTCGGCGACATGTTCTCGCGTGCTCGCATCCACTGTCGTCACCTCGATACCGAGCGTGCGAAGCGTGTTGAACAGGCTATTCGTGTTGCCGAACACATAGCGGCTCGCGACGAGATGGTCGCCCGCGCGCAGAAGCGTCAGGAACACGGCGGTGATCGCGGCCATGCCGGTGCTGAAGCATATCGAACCGACGCCTTCCTCGAGCATCGTCACCTTGCGCTCGAGCGCCGCCGTGGTCGGCGTGCCCTGGCGCGCGTAGTTGTAGCCGCCCTTCTTCGTGCCCTGGAATACACCGATCAGATCTTCGACGCGCTCGAACCCGTACTGAACCGATGTATGGATCGGTTGCCGCAAGCCGCCATGTTCGACGCCGGCGTTTCGGTCGCCGTGAACGATGCCCGTGGTGAAGCCTTGCTTGTCCATCCCTTCTCCGCTTCCGTGTCGATATCGCTTGCATGCTGTATGCCGCGTGATGTAGGCGGCATGCAAAAGACCATTCTACACCGGCACTTTTTCGCCGTTCGGCGGTTTAGCGCGGGAATAGCCGTTGCTCGGATTGCGCTCTGTGTCCGCTCGCAACGTGCTTCAATAGCAGAAACGCCGCACGTTGCCGCTTCCGGCATGATTTGACGAGGAGCTCACGCATGGCTTACGAACTCTACTATTGGGATGGCTTACAGGGCCGCGGCGAATTCGTGCGGCTCGCACTGGAGGATGCGGGCGCCGAGTACATCGACGTCGCCCGCGAGTCAAAGAAAAGCGGCTACGGCATGGACGCCATGATGAAGCTGCTGAACAGCAAGACCGAGCCGCACATTCCGTTTGCGCCGCCGTTTCTGAAGGACGGCGAACTCATCGTGCCGCACGTCGCGAACATCCTGCTCTATCTCGGCCCGAAGCTGAATCTTGCGCCGAAAGACGAAGCCTTGCGCCATGTCGCGCACGGGCTGCAACTGACCATCGCAGACTTCGTCGCCGAAGTGCACGACACGCATCATCCGCTCGCCACCGATCTGTATTACGAAGACCAGAAAGACGCCGCGAAGATTCGCACGAAGAACTTCATCGAGAAGCGCGTACCGAAATTCATCGGCTATTTCGAGCGCGTGCTCAAGCAGAACGCCGACGGCGACACGCAGATGATCGGCGACGCCATCACGTATGTCGATCTCTCGATGTTCCAGATCGTCGAGGGTTTGCATTATGCATTCCCTCGCGCGATGAAGACGTTCGCGAAACACTATCCGCGCGTTGCGGCGCTGCACGACGCGGTGCGCGAACGGCCGAACATCGCGGCGTACGTCGATTCGGAGCGGCGCATTGCATTCAATGAATCGGGCATTTTCCGGCACTACCCCGAGCGGGATCAGGACGCGCACTGACATGTGTTCTCACGACATCAACCTCATGACAAGGAGCCAGCATGGTTGAATCTATTCCTTCTTTCGGTCTAGGCACGTTTCGCGTCGATGCCGACAAAACCACGCACGCCGTCAAGAGCGCGCTGCAGATCGGCTATCGCCACATCGATACCGCGCAGTTCTATAACAACGAAGCCGCCGTCGGCCAGGGCGTGCGCGACTCGGGCATTTCACGCGACGATATCTGGGTCACGACGAAAGTCTGGTGGGACCGCCTCGCGCATGACAAGCTGATCGCGAGCCTGAATGACAGTCACGCGAAGCTCGATATCGGCACCATCGACCTGGCGCTCGTGCACTGGCCGTCGCCCGATGGCGCGGTGCCCATCGCCGAGACGCTCGGCGCGATGCAGGAAGCACAGAAGCTCGGCCTGATCCGTCATTACGGCGTGTCGAACTTCACCGCGCCGCTGCTCGAAGAGGCGTTGAATGCGCCCGGCGGCCGCGAGATCGTGACGAATCAGATCGAGGTGAGCCCGTTCCTCGCGAACCGCCCGCTCGTGGAAGCGACGCAGCGGCTCGGCGTGAAAGTCACCGCTTACATGCCGCTCGGCGAAGGCCGCGCGCACAACGACACCACCATCAAGGCGATCGCCGCCAAACACGGCGCGACGCCCGCGCAGGTCACGTTCGCGTGGCTGCTCGCACGCGACATCGTGGTGCTGTCGGCATCGACCAATCCGGAGCACCAGCAAAGCAACTGGGACGCGCAAAAACTCAAGCTCGATTCCGACGACATCGCCAGGATCGACAAGCTCGACGAAGGCAAGCGCAACGCGAATCCGTCGTTTGCGCCGAAGTGGTAGGAAGCCGTTGGAGCTTCAAGCCCGGTCCGCGATAGCGAGCCGGGCTTTTTTGTCGGCGCGCGAGCCGCCGGGCTGGCCCGCAATGCTATTCTTGCGGCGCCCTTATTCCATCTGCTTCTAAGCTATCCACGCTTACAGCTAACCGACCCGTGCTCTCGTTTCTGCTCAAGCTGCGCACGTACGCGCAACAACTGTTTCGTCTGTCGGACTCGCACACCATGCTCATCTGGGCGGTGGTCGTCGGCGTGGCGGGCGCGTTTGCGACGACCGTGTTTCGCGGAGGCATCGCGCTGTCGCAGCGGCTGTTGGGCAATCACTCGGAGGGACTCGTCGCGCTCGCGACAATGCTGCCGTGGCCGATGCGCGTCGCGCTGCCGGCCGCGGGCGGACTCGTCGCGGGCTTTTGCCTGATCGCCGCGCGGCGGCACGCAAAAAAGCAGGCGAACGCCGATTACATGGAAGCCGTGACCATCGGCGACGGCGCCGTGCCGGTGTCGCAGACCGTGTGGCGGAGCCTGTCGTCGCTTTTCACGATCACGAGCGGCGGCTCCATCGGCCGGGAGGGGTCGATGGTGCAACTGGCCGCGCTCGCCTCCTCGCTGATCGGCCGATGGGTTCACTTCGATCCGCCGCGCCTGCGCCTGCTGGTCGCGTGCGGCGCGGCGGCGGGCATCACGTCGGCGTACAACGCGCCGATTGCGGGCGCCTTCTTCGTCACCGAAATCGTGCTCGGCTCGATGGCGATGGAAAGCTTCGGGCCCATTGTCGTCTCGTCGGTCGTCGCGAACATCACGATGCGCGAGTTCGCCGGCTACCGGCCGCCCTACGAGATGCCGGTGTTTCCGACCATCGCGGGCGTCGAAGTGCTGCTCTTCGTGGTGCTCGGCCTCTTGTGCGGTGCGCTCGCGCCGCAATTTCTGCGGCTGCTCGCGGCGTCGAAGCGGCGCTTCGCGCTGTTGCCGCTGCCGTTGCCGGTGCGGCTTGCGCTCGGCGGACTGATCGTCGGCGTGATTTCGGTCTGGTGGCCGGAAGTCTGGGGCAACGGCTACGAAGTCGTGAACTCGCTGCTGCATCATCCGTGGACGTGGACGCCGCTGCTCACCGTGCTCGTCTTCAAGACCATCGCGACGGCGGCGACCGCGGGCTCCGGCGCGGTCGGCGGCATTTTCACGCCAACGCTCTTCGTGGGCGCGGTGCTCGGCTGTCTCTTCGGGATGGCCGCGCACGGCATCTGGCCGCATTCCACGTCGGCGCCGTTCGCCTACGCGATGGTCGGCATGGGCGCCTTCCTCGCCGCCGCCACGCACGCGCCGCTCATGGCGATCCTGATGATCTTCGAAATGACGCTCTCGTATCAGGTCGTGCTGCCGCTGATGCTCTCGTGCGTCGTCGCTTACTTCATTGCGCGCACGTCGGAGCAGACCTCGATGTACGAAGTCACGCTGCGCCGCACGCGCGAGGAGAAAGAGCGCCTGCGCCTCGCCGCGACGCAGATGCGCGAGCTCGTCAAACCCGCCGATACGGTCGTGCCGCTCACGGCGAATGTGAAGGACATGACGCGCGTGTTTCTCGAATATCCGGTGAAATATCTGTACGTGGTCGACGAAGCCGGGCGCTTTCGCGGCGTCGTCGCGCTGAAGGACATCACGTCGGATCTGCTCGATGCGCGCGACACCGCGACGAAGACCGCCGCCGACTATCTTCAGCCGCAGTTCGACGTGCTCACGCCCGACATGGCGCTCGGCGAGGCGCTGCAGCACTTCCTCGCGTTCCAAGGCGAACGGCTGCCGGTGATCGAGCGCAAAGCCGAGCCGCTTCTGCTCGGCGTCGTGTACAAGACGTCGCTTCTGGACGCATACTTCCGTTTGAACCCGACATCGCGCTGAAACTGCGCGGCCGTGCAAATTCGCGGCTCGCAACTTCGGGAAACCTCGCATCCGAACGGCGAGTGGCGAGTTCACGCATCACTCGAACTATGGTCGCGCGACGCCCGTTGGTCGCGCCCGTGCGCAACCAGGCGCCATGCCCCGGACGCACGGAACGCACGCGGAAACGCTATCGGCATAAGCTTTGCTTGATGCTTTTCGCTGCTTTACGTGAGGAGGGGTTGCCCGATGAAGACCTCAACGTTGTTGTCGATGGCGCTGGTTTCCGTGTCCTGCTATGCCGCGCCGTTGCATACGAGTTCGACGGACTCGGCGGTCGCTTCGGCGACCCGCGCCGCGCTGCGCGTGAATGCCGGGCCCGTCTCGCCGCCCGCGCCGGATGTCACCGCGCAGAATCTCGATCATGCCCATTGGCGTCATGTGCCGCTGCCGAAATCCCGCGCGCCCCGTCACGGCATGGCAAGCCAGACGATTCAGGTGCTGACCTGACTGCCCTCCACCCTACAATCAACGGATTCGACGATGACCGACAAGCCCGCAGAGAACCATCTTCTGAACGACGAGCCGATCGACGACGAAATCGCGCAGACGCTGCGCATGGTGCAGTTTCCGGCGAACAAGGATGCGCTCGTCGAAGCGGCGCGGCAGGCGGGCGCGAGCAACGATGTCATCAATGTGTTCGATGGGCTGCCCGAGCAGGATTATGCGGACGCGGATTCGGTCGAGCGGTTGCTGGGGAGTAATGGAGGGCCGGGGATTTCGGTTTGAGGGTGGTTGCGGCGCGGTGCGTGGAGGGAAAAAGACGCGCCACGTTCGTTATCTGTTGAGTTGGTACGTCAACTTTGGCTTTGCGAAAGTACGCGCTAGTCCGCGTTATGAGCGCACGCCTCGCCGTCGCTCAGAAAGCAACGTTCATCGCCGTAGGCAGCAGGGCAAGTGCGATTTCCCGCTACGCGCCCGATCCATTCAAGTGTCGACCAAGCAGCGAAGCAGCGCGAAACCTATCCACAAAAACCGTGCACCACCCTGTTGATAACCCGCCGAGAACTGCGTTAAGTCCTTGACGCCGAAGCCAAACCGACGCGCGCGTCGGAATGCGTCACGCTTGGACGGGGCAATCAACTCGCCCCCACGTCGCAAGAACATCAACTCCCACGATACTGCGCCGCACTCGCCCCGGCCGGCGCCGCCGGCTTCCTGGGCGCCTTGTCAGCCGCCCCTGCCCCCACCGCACCCGACGACATATAAGCCGGCGCCGCCTTGGCCTTCTCCTTTTGCCCGGCCGGCGGCGCGGTCGGCGGCTTCTGAATGTCGGCGAGCATCTGCGCGCACGGCAGCGGTTTGTTGTTGCTCGGCGCGATGAGCGGAATCAGCGCCGCGAACGGGTTGATGAGCCCAAGACCCACCGCCGCCCCGCCGCGCACCGCCAGCGCCCCGACATTCACGCCCACTTTCGGATCCTTGAACGTTCCCTTCACGTACAACGGCGAGCGCAGCGAGAAAATGCGAAAGCCCTTCGTATGCGGATGTATGCCGAGATCCATGTCCTCGGTCTTCAGGTTGATGGTGCCATCGACGTTGATCACTGCATCGTCCGTATCGAGCGCGAACACGCGCGAATCCAGCACGCCGTTCGTCACCACGAAGTCGGCCGCCGCGCAATTTATCTTCACGTCGCGGTTGCCGAAGAGCTTCTCGTAGACCACGTTCGCCACGTTCAGACCCGCCGCCTCCATGTACAGCCGACTCACCGTGCCCTGCGTGATGAGCGCCTTCACTTCGCCGTTCGAACTCGCGGCAAGCGCCGCCGGCGAATTGCCGGTCGCGGACAGCGCGGCGTCGCCGTTCACTTCGCCGAGCGCGGATTGCATCGTCTTGATGGTCGGGAAAAGCTGCTTCAGTTTCAGATGCCGCGCCTCCGCCGACACCTTGCCCTTGAGCGGCGCGTCGCTGCCGTCAAGATGAATATTGGATGCAAACGTGCCGCCCGCGACGCCGAACTTGAGCGGTTCGAGCGAGAGCACGCCGTCCTTCATCACGACATGCGTGTAGAGATCCGTGATCGGCAGCTTCGGGTCCTTGATGATGCGCTGGCCGGTGAATTTCACGTCGGCGTCGATCGCCTTCCAGCGGTCCGTCTTGAATTCCTCCGTCGGCAGCGCCTTGGCCGACGGCTGCTTCTTCGTCTCGCCGCGCTTCTCCTTGCTCGCGTTCGAGTCCGCGCCGATGATCGGCGCAAGATCCGAGAACTGCAGCAAGTGCGAAACGAGGTCGCCCTGCAAAAGCGGCCGCGGCTTTCTGGCCGCATAGACGAGCGAGCCGTTCAGGTCGCTGCCGCCCACGCGTCCGGTGAAGTTCTCGTAATGGAAGACGTTGCCCTCTTCCCTGAACTGTCCGGTCAGGCGGCCTTCGGTCGCGAACGGCGGCGTGTCCGGCAGCGTGACGCCGGTGAACGGATACAGATGCGCCATGCTGACCGCCTGCACCCAGAGCCGCAGATCGACCGCCGCGAGATGCGCGGGATCGGTCACGGTGCCGACGAATGCAATATGCGTATCGCCGAGCCGCACATCGGCCTGAACGGGAAACGGGCGCTGCGCGTCCTGCACCGCGAGCACACCGCCGAGCTTGCCTTCGCCCGACACCTTGCCGTTGTTGTACGTGCCCTTCGCGGTCCAGCCGAACGCATACGGCGGAATCGGCGGCTTAGGCGCATTCTTGGTCGTGATGCTCTTGTTCGCGGATGTGGTCGCCGGGTTCGGCGCCGATGCATTCGCGGCCGCAGCCGCGGACGCCGCCGATGCAGCCGACGCTTCCGAAGCCGCCGCCGCATCCGCCTGCTTGCTGAGCTTGGCCGCCCCGCCCTTGCCGACCATCTCCGCCGACGATTTCGTCGATGCCGCTTCCTGCTGCTTCATCACGTCGCCGATCGGCACCGGCTGGCCGAGCGTATCCACGACGATGTCCATGTCGGCCTTGGTCACTTCGTCATGGACGCCGATCGTGCCTTTCGCGAGCGAAATGTCGCCGAGCTTCAGGTTCCATGTCGAAGGCTGGCTCGACTGCTTGAACTTGAACGTCCAGTTGTTGCGCTTGTCCTTCAGCCGTTCGATGTCGATGGACGGATTCACGAGGTTGATCGTCGGAATCTCGATGTTGTGCGCGAGAAGCGGCAGCACGGCCACCTGGAAGTCGATTTCGTCGAGCGTCGCGAAGTGCTGCTGGCGCGCCCAGTCCGGATTCGCGATGGTGATCTTCTCGGCGGAAAAGCGCGGCCACGGCACCCAACGCTTCCAGCCGGTTTCGTTCGGCGGACGGCGCCAGCCGACCTTGAGATCGCCCGTGATCTGAAACTGGCGGCCGATCGCCTGCGAGACCTTGTCGTCGATCCAGGGCCGCAGCCGGTTCCAGTCGAAGGTCAGGAACGCGATCACCAGCACGGCGATCAGGATCGCGAGAATGGCGAAGAACCATGCTGCGATCTTTCCGATTTTTCCGGCGGTGCGGGCTTGCGCCATGACCTCTCCATCCGTTTCTTCTGATTCACTTCGCGCCAGCATGAGATGTGCCCGCTTGTGTCCCGCCGCGCCCGCGTAAGATGACGCCACGTTGAACTTCGCACCGATCCAATCGATGGCTTACGAGACACCGCTCGTCGCAGCGACGGGCGTCGCGCGCCGCGACGCGCTGCGCGGCACGGTACTGCTGCATCCCACCGACTTCACGCTGCATGCCGGCGAACGCGTGGCCATCACCGGCCCTTCGGGGTCGGGCAAGAGCGTGTTTCTGCGCACGCTCGCGCTGCTCGATCCGTGCGATGCCGGCGTCGTCACGTGGCGCGGCGAGCGCATCGAACGGGCGGGGATTCCGGCGTATAGGCGGCGCGTGGCGTATATCGCGCAACGTCCCGCCATGCTCGACGGCACCGTGGAAGACAACCTGCGCTATCCCTACACGCTGAAAACCTATCGCGACGTCCATTTCGATCGCGAAGCCGCCGCGCGTCTTGCGCACGCAGCCGGACGCAGCGCCGATTTCCTCGACAAGCTCGCAAGCGAGCTGTCCGGCGGCGAAGCGCAGATCGCCGCGTTCGTGCGCGTGCTGCAACTCGCACCCGATGTGCTTCTGCTCGACGAGCCGACCGCATCGCTCGATCCCGCGTCGGTGCGCGCCATCGAGGCGCTCGTCGGCGCATGGTTCGACGGCGGCAACGAGCCTCGGGCGCGCGCGTGCATCTGGGTATCGCATGACCACGAGCAGGCGCGCCGCGTGGCCGGGCGCCAACTCTCCATGACGGCGGGCACGCTCACCGAAACGGTGGAGGCGCTGTGAGCGGCTATCAGAACCTGAGCCTCGTCGATATCGGGCTCGCGGCGGCGCTGATCGTCGTCAACGGGGCGCTCTCAGTCGCGCTCGACCTCGGGCTGGAACGGCGGCTTCTGATCGCGGCGGTACGCACCGTCGTGCAACTGCTTTTCATCGGCTACGTGCTGGGCTGGGTCTTCGCGTTCAGCCGCTGGTACGTCGTGCTGCCGCTGATGGTGCTGATGACCGTCATCGCGGGATTCGCGGCGTCGGGGCGCGGGCGGCGCACGTATGCCGGTCAGCGCGTGGACAGCATCGTGTCGATCTGGGGCAGTTCGTGGGTGATCGGCGCGTTCGGCCTCTTCGCCGTGATCCGCATTCATCCGTGGTACGAGCCGCAGTACACGATCCCGATTCTCGGCATGGTGCTCGGTAACACGCTGACGGGCGTGTCGCTCGGCATCGAACGGATGACAGAAGAACTGACCGCCGGACGCGCGGCGGTCGAGATGTCGCTCGCGCTCGGCGCGACGCGCTGGGAAGCGGCGAAAGGACCTGCGCGCCAGGCGGTGCGCGCGGGCATGATTCCGACGCTCAACCAGATGGCCGTGGTCGGTCTCGTGAGCTTGCCCGGCATGATGACCGGGCAAGTGCTGGCGGGCCAGTCGCCGTTGCAGGCGGTGCGCTATCAGATCGTCATCATGTTTCTGATCGCGGCGGCGTCCGGGCTGGGCGTCGTGATGGCCGTGGTGATGACGTACCGGCGGCTCTTTTCCCCGGACCACCGCTTCGTGGCGTCGAAGCTGATCGAGCGCCACGCGAAGAAGCGCAGCGTGTGATCATTCGCCGCGATACGCGCGCTCCAGTTCGGCGATATCCAGCTTGATCATGCTCATCATCGCCCGCATCGTGCGGTCGGCTTTCGCCGCATCGGGGTCCTGAAGCATCGAGCGCAAGCGCGACGGCGCGATCTGCCACGTCACGCCGAAGCGGTCCGTCACCCAGCCGCACGCGAGCGCCTGCCCGCCGTCGAGCAGCTTGTCCCAGTACCGGTCGATCTCGTCCTGGCTGTCGCAGCTGACGAACATTGAAATGGCGGGCGTGAACGCGAACTGCGAGCCGCCGTTGATTGCCATGAATGCCTCGCCGTCGAGTTCGAACAGCACGGCAAGCACGCTGCCCGCTGGGCCCGGGCTCGCTTCCGTATGGCGCATGGTTTCGGTGATGCGCGCGTTGTTGAACACGGTGAGATAGAAGTCGACGGCCTCTTGCGCATTGCCGTCCTGGAACCACAAGCAGGGCGATATCTTCTGCATGAGCGTTGCTCCTTGTCGGATTGGGAAACCGCTTGGCGTCATTCGCGGGGCGCGCACTTGCCCTGCTGCATCTCGGCAGGACTGACATCGCGCGTGTGCGTGGCGACCGACCACTGATGCCCGAACGGATCTTCCAGACGGCCGTAGCGGTCGCCCCAGAACATGTCGGCGACGGGCAGGGTCACGCGCGCGCCGGCGGCTTCGGCCTGCTTCATCGTGGCGTCGACATCTTCCACGTACAGATGAATGGTAACGGGCGAGCCCTTCAGCGAGGTCGCGCCGAGCATGCCGAAGCTCGGGTTCTCGTCGACGAGCATCAGCATGGAATCGCCGATTTTGACCATCGCGTGCATGAGCTTGCCGTCGTCGCCGGGAAGACGTCCCAGCTCGACGGCGCCGAACGCGCGCGTGTAGAACTCGATGGCCTCGGCCGCGCCCGCGCAGACAAGGTGCGGCGTGAGCGAGTGCATGCCTTCGGGAATGGCTTTGACGGCAGTGTGCGACATGGTGGCTCCGTGATTGAACGTCGTGGACGAGCGGGTGCGCCCGCTCTCTTTCCTACGACGTGCAAGCATGCCGCCAATCGACATCGTTCCGCGCACCGGGCGCAAATTTTTGCACAACCACGAACGAAAGCTGCCGCTACTCCGACAGCTGCTCCGCGAGCGAGCGGATCAGCGCCTCCAGGCGCGAGAAGTTGACGGGCTTCGTCAGATGATCGCGAAAGCCTGCTTCGCGGCAGCGCCGGATGTCCTCGTCCATGCCGTATCCCGTGATGGCGACCGACGGCTTGTCCGGCTGAAGCTCGCGCCAGGCGCGGGCGATATCGAGCCCGCTGCCGTCCGGCAAGCCGATATCGCTCACCAGAAGGTCGAACGCCGCGCCCTTCGCGCGTTCGAGCGCCGCCCCGACGGTCGTGGCGACCGCGACATCGTGGCCGAGCATCTCGAGCACTTCCGCCATCGCGGAAGACGTCTGCTCGTTGTCCTCCACGAGCAGCACGCGCAGCGCGCGGCCCTTTTCGTGGCGGGCGGCTTCCGGCAGCGGCGCGGCTTCGTGCTGGGGCTGCACGCGCGCGAGCGGCAGCGTGAGCGTGAAACGCGCGCCCAGATCGCGGCCGTCGCTATGCGCCGAGAGCGTGCCGCCGTGTTTCTGCGCGAGCGTGCTGGCGATGGCGAGCCCGAGACCCAGTCCGCCGAACGAGCGCGTGATGGAATCGTCCGCCTGTTCGAACGCCGAGAAGATGCGCGGCAACGCCTCGGCGCTGATGCCGATGCCGCTGTCCGTCACCGACACCGCGATGGTCCGCTCGTCCGGGTTCCACGTTCGCACGTCGATGCGCCCGCCCGCCGGCGTGAACTTGACCGCGTTCTTCATCAGATTCCAGACGATCTGCTGAAGCCGCGCGGCATCGCCCAGCACGACGAATTGCGCAGCCTCGAACTTCGTTTCGAGCGTGAGCCGCTTCGCGCGCAGGTCGGCTTCGGACATGTCGAGCGCGCTCGTGAGCAGCGTATCGAGCGCGACGTTCGCGAAGTTCAGGCTCAGCTTGCCGCGCGCGATGCTCGTGAGATCGAGCAGATCGTCGATCAGGCGCGCTTCCAGTTCGACGTTGCGGCGGATGAGGTCGAGCGTCGGGTGCGCGTCGGGCGGCAGCGGGTGCTTGATTTCGAGCAGCCGCACCGCCGCGAGGATCGGCGTGAGCGGCGTGCGCAGTTCATGCGAAAGCACCGCCAGAAAATGGTCCTTCGCGCGGTTCGCGGATTCCGCCTGATCCTTCGCGAGCCGCAGCGCGTCGGCGGCCATGTGGGCGTCGGTCGCGTCGCGCACGATTTTCGAGAAACCGATCAGCTCGTCGTGCTCGGTGCGGATCGCGGTCGTCACGCCCGATGCGAAGAACGAGTGCCCGTCCTTGCGCCACAGCCAGCGATCGTCGCTCGCGCTGCCCTCGCGCCGGGCCGTTTCCAGTTCGTTGTCGTAGACGGCGGCTTCGCGGTCTTCCTGGCTATAGAAAATGCTCGCGCTTTGCCCGAGCACGTCCTGCGCAGGAAAGCCCAGAATGCGCTCGGACGCCGCGTTCCACGTGCGGATGCGGCCGTCGGGATCGAGCGTGATGACGGCGTAATCCTTGAGCGCATCGATCAACAGGCGAAAGTGCGTTTCCGTTTCGCGCAGCGCACGTTCCACCGCGATGCGTTGCTCGCGTTCGGCGCTTTCGCGCATCGCGCGGCGCACGACGGCGGGCAGCCGTTGCAGGCGCTGCTTGAGCACGTAATCGGTCGCGCCGCGCTTGAGCATGTCGACCGCGTGTTCTTCGCCGAGCAAACCGGACACGAAGATGAACGGCGTGTCCGGCGAACGCTCGCTCGCGATGGACAGCGCCTCGATGCCGGAGAATGTCGGCATCACGAAGTCGGCGAGGATCACGTCGAAGCGTTGGTCTTCGAGCGCGGCGATGAAGCTCGCCGAGTCGTAGACGATGGTCGCGTCCACCACGTAATCGGCGCGTTCGAGCTGGGCGATCGTCAGTTCCGCATCGAGTGCGTTGTCTTCGACGAGAAGCAGATGCAGAGGCTGCATGGTCTAGGCGGCCTCGCTCGAAGGCGGGCGCGCTCGCGCTGAGAGAGTCACGACGGCGAACATGGGCACAACCGTCACTGCCCGGCCGACGGACGGCGAAAGCGCGTGGAACCCGGCGGCGGCTCGTTCAGCACGGCCCAGAAGACGCCGAGATCGCTGATCGCCTCGACGAATTCCGCGAATTCCACCGGCTTGACCACGTAGGCGTTCACGCCGAGTTCGTAGCTGCGCACGAGGTCCTGCTCCTCGCGCGACGACGTCAGCATGACGACCGGAATGCTCTTGAGCCCCGCGTTCGTGCGCACCATGTCCAGCACTTCGAGGCCGTCGATCTTCGGCAGCTTCAGGTCCAGCAGGATGACGGCCGGATTGCCGGGCGCGCGTTCCTTCCACTGGCCTTCGCACATGAGATAGTCGATGGCTTCCTGACCGTCGCGCGCGACGATCACTTCGTTGGCGAGCTGGCTCTTGTCGAGCGCGACGAGCGTGAGCTCGAGGTCGTTCGGATTGTCTTCGACGAGCAGTATCGGTTTAAGCATGGTCTGGTCTTGATTTTGTCACTGACGTTGCGGACGCGGCCGTCGGCCTCACGGCCTCGCGGCCCGTCACGCTGCGAAACTCCACCGGCAACGAAAAGTAGAAGGCCGCGCCCTCGCCGAGCCGCCCTTCGGCCCACGTGCGCCCTTCATGCCGCTCGACGATTCGGCGCACATTCGCGAGGCCGATTCCGGTGCCTTCGAATTCCTCCGCGCGATGCAGCCGCTGAAACACGCCGAAGAGCTTGCCTTCGTACTTCATGTCGAAGCCGACGCCGTTGTCACGGACACCGATGATGTGCTCGTCGTCGCTTCGCGTCGCGAATATCTCGATTTTCGCCGATTCCCGCGTTCGCGTATATTTCACCGCGTTCGAAATCAGGTTGCGCACGGCCAGTTGCAGGAAAGCGGAGTCGCCGGTGACGCGCGGCAGATCGCCGATCACCCATTCGATGTGCCGTCCGGCGGTTTCCGCGTCGAATTCACGCACGACGAAACGCACCAGTTGCCCGAGATCCACCGGCGCTGGACGCAGCGCGGCGCGGCCCATCTGCGAGAACGTCAGCAGATCGTCGACGAGCGTGCCCGCGAAGCGCGCCGATTCCAGCATGTTGTTGAGAAAGCGCCGGCTCTTGTCGGACATGCGTTCGGCTTCCAGTTCGCGCAGCAGGTCTCCGTAACCGGCGATATGGCGCAACGGCGCGCGCAGATCATGCGACACCGAATACGAGAAGGCTTCGAGTTCCTTGTTCGCGCGGGCGAGTTCCGTCGCGAGTTCGGCGCGCTCTTCCGCACGGCGCAGCACGATGTTGAGCAGCGCGCCGCGCAGCTCGCTCGCGACTTCCAGCTCCGCTTGCCGCCACGACACCGAATGCCCGCGCACCGTTTCGAGCCACGGGCTGAAGCTCGTGCGCGGCGCGCTTGCGCCATCCGCGCCGCGAATCTTCACGGGCTCGCCGGCCCATTTGATCGTCTGCATCACCTCCGGCCGGAACCACAGCAGATAGTTCCGGAAAATCTGCGAAACCGGCACCGCGAGCACGCCGCAGGCCGTGTCCTGATGCGCCTGCCCCGGCGGCCACTCGCGCGCGAGCGAATCCGTCGACCAGACGCCGGAGGTGTTTTCGGCGAGCCAGAGCGTGAGCGCGCGCACCGTCTCTTCGTCGGGCGTCGCGCCCATCAGCGTGATCTGGTCGTTCATCACGATGGCCGCGCCTTTGGAACGCGTGAAGCTGAGCAGGTCGCGCGGCTCGCCTTGCAGCCCGGCGACGAAGCTTTCGTGCTCGCCCATCGCGCCGATGAGCCGGGCCATCGTGCGGCGCAGTTCGGCGAGATATTCGCCCTGCTCGCGCTCCTCCTTGGCCTCGATCTGCAGCGACAGCATGTGCCCCAGATGTTCGACCGCCACGCGCGTGCTGAACGGCGCGTGACGCGGGTCGTGATCGTGGCACGAGATGAGGCCCCACAACTGCCCGCGCACGACGATCGATACCGACATCGACGCATGCGTGCCCATGTTGCGCATGTATTCCAGATGCACCGGCGAAAAGCTGCGCAGCGTCGCGTAGGTGAGATCGGCCGGGCGGCCGGTCACGGGGTTGACGGCGGGCACGAGACGCGCCGGCACGTAATTCACGTCCGAGACGAGGCGGATGCGGTTGCGCAGATACAGCGCGCGCGCCTGACGCGGAATGTCCGACGCCGGAAAGAACTGATGCAGAAACGACGCATAGCGCGCGTCACGGTCTTCGGCGAGCACGTGGCTGCGGCCTTCGGCGTCGAAGCTGTAGAGCATCACGCGGCCGAAGCCGCAAATCGAGCGGACCTGTTGCACGGCCAGCTCGGCGAGTTCCTCGACCGTGCCTGCACTTTGCAGGCTGCCCGCGAACGTCCGCACGAGCGGATACATCGCCGAGAAGGCCGCCCCGCCCGGCTGCGCCGCCGCTTCCATTTCGACGATCAGCACGCCGTCGTGACGATGAACCGTGACATCGAGCGGCACGGGCGCGTCCGTCACGCCGACGTAAAGCGGTGCGTCTTCCACCTGCACCGTCGATGCGGCGTGCAGGATACGCCGGGCGGATTCTTCGCCGAGCAGCGCATCCAGCGGCTTGCCGAGCAGCGTCTCGACGCTTTCGCCGGTCAGCGCCGCGATGTTCTCGCTGGCCTGCGCGATGCGCGGTCCGCCTGCGTTGCCCGCGTCTTCGGCGAGCACCAGCAGATAGCCGTGCGGCTGGATGCCGCCGGGAATGTGAATCGGCTCGGCGTCGCAGTCCTTGCTCGCCACGCCGGAATCGAGCGTGCGGCGGCGCGCTTCCGCGTCCGGCGGACCGGCGACATGGCTCGGGCCCTGACCCGCGCCGTGGCTTTCGCCGAGCGGCTTGCCTGGGGTATGGCTCATGCGGCGGCTCCCGAAATCGCGGGGGCGTCGAGCGATTCGACACACAGCCAGTCGTGCAGGGTGTCGAAAGTCTCGACGGCGGCGCGCACCGCGGCGTCGTATTGCGTTTCGGGGACGATCGCGGCGGCGGTTTCGCGAAACGCGTTCCACATGCTGCCCGTGCGCGGTCCGTAGCCGTCGAAGTAGGCGTTGCCGGCGCCCGGCGCGAGGCCCAACTGCTTCGCGACGTGCGGCGCGATGAAACGGCCGCCGAGCGTCGAGCCTTCCATCACGTACAGGGAGCCGAATGCGCTGCCGAGGTCGTCGATCAGCGGCAAGCTCGACGCGTCGGCGAACATGATCGAATCGACGGCAGTGGAGTCGCCGCACAGCGCGGCCAGGTCGGCGGCGAGGAGCGGCGCCTTGCGGCGTTCATCGAAGAACGGGTGCAGCGATGCATGCAGGCACGCTCCGACCGCGTCCTCCCACGGCGCGACATAGCCGTAGAAACGTTCGAGCAGCGCGATGTATTCGTCGCGCAGCAATCCGTCCCGCATCAGATCGAGCGCATGCTCCAGCCGGGAATGGCACGCAGCGGTTTCTTGCTTCAGGCGGGACAGAAGGTCGTGTCGCATGTTCGGTAATGTGGCTTGTTGCGCCGGATATGCGGCAAAAGGCATGCTGACTGGAAGGGCTTACCGGCGAACGAAACGTTGCGCATCCGGGTCCGGTAAAAAGGGGTGATCTAGGCCCTGTTTTCGAGACAGACGACCATTCTACGCAACGCGCCCGTGTGATGTCATGCGCGTCGGCGCTCCGGAACCACGCTTTCCCCAGTTCAGCGTTCTTGTCCGCTTTCCGCCTCGCCGCTGCGGCGGTCCGTATCGACAAGGCCGCGTTCGATGTCCTCGTGCGCCTGCCTGCCGACATCGCGCGGCGCTTCCTCGTCCTGCGATTGCACGCTCTGATCCGTCTCGTGCGGCAGCGGCGGCTTCGCTGAGTCGTTCGTTGCGCCGCCGTCCGGTGGTGCCTGCCGCGCGCCGCGCGGTTCGTCTTTCGCCTGCTTCATCGTGATCTCCGTTCCTTGTCGGCAGCGATGCTCACCCGCGCGAGCCGTCGATGCCGAGCCGCTTCTTCATCTGCGCCGTGAGCCGCTGGCGCGCCTTCGCGTAGCCTTCCCACGGATCGGCGGCGAGCGCCTCCATCCGCTCGCGCGCATTGCGGATCGTCCACTGATCGCCGCGCGTCGTGTCGTCGAGTTCGTCCCAGCTGATGGGCATCGACGCGCCCATGCCCGGGCGCGCGCGCAGCGAGAACGCGCACACCGTGCTGGAGCCGCGATTGTTGCGCAGATAGTCGATGAAAATCTTGTCCTGCCGGTTCTGCATGCCCATTTTCGCGGAGAAGAACTTCGGCAGCGTCTTCGCCATGAACTGCGCGACGGCCTGCGAGAAGCCCTTCATCTCGTCCCAGCCCGCCTGCTTCGCGAGCGGCACGACGACATGCAGCCCCTTGCCGCCGCTCGTCTTGCAGAACGACGTGAGCCCGAGTTCCCCGAGCAGGTCCTTGGTGAGCTTCGCCGCTTCCACCATGCGATCCCAGCCGACGCCTTCGCCTGGGTCGAGATCGAACACCATGCGATCCGGCTTCTCGATGTTGGACGCCACCGAGTTCCACGTATGCAGCTCGATCGTGCCCATCTGCGCCGTGCCGACGAGCCCCTGCGCCGATTCGACCGTCAGCAGCGGCGGATGCTCCGGATCGACATCCGGATGCTGCGTAATGTGCGGAATCGCAAGCCGCGCGCTGTGCTTCTGAAAGAACAGTTCGCCGCCGATATCGTCCGGCGCGCGCACGAGCGACACCGGCCGGTCCTGCAAGTGCGGCAGCATCCATTGCGCAATCGACGCGTAATACTCGACGACATCGATCTTTTTCAGACCGCTCGACTTGTCGATCACGCGGTCCGGATGGCTGATCTTCACGCCTTCGATTTCGGTCGCGTTCCCGCGGGACTTCGTCGCTGTTTTCGTTGCCGTCTTTGTTGCAGACTTCGCGGCCGTCTTGCGCGCTTTCGGCGTCGCCGCGGCCTTGTGTTCCTCCTCCGCCTCGACTTTTTCGGCCGATGCAGGCTCTTCCTTGACGATCTGCCGCGCCGGCTTGTCGTCGCGCAGACTGACGAACGATGCTTGTCGCACGATGCGCTCCTTGGTCCATTCCGCGAAATTGCACTCGGCCACGAGTTCGGGCTTCACCCAATGCACCGGCGTGCGGCTGCGTTCCTGCGGCTCTTTCTCGAAAGGCATGCGATCGGTCGCGCGCTTGTCGAGTTCCTTCTTGACCGCGACGAGCGTCGCGTGATCGAAGCCGCTTCCCACGCGTCCCGCGTATTGCAGCTTGCCACGGGCGTCGTACACGCCGAGCAACAGCGCGCCGAACTGCCCGCGGCTGCCGGACGGCTCCGAGTAACCCGCCACGACGAACTCCTGTCTGCGGCGGCACTTGAGCTTGATCCACGAGTTGCTGCGCCCCGACACATAAGTCGAGTCGATCCGCTTGCCGATGATGCCTTCGAGCGCCATGTCGCATGCGCTCTTGAGCAGATCGTCGGCGCTGAAGGCGAAGTCATCGGAATAACGCAGGGCGGGATCGTCGACCGGTTCGACGATCGCCTTCAGAAGCGCGCGGCGCTGCACGAGCGGCACGTTGCGCAGGTCATAGCCGTTGAGAAACGGCAAGTCGAAGAAATACACGACGATGCCCTGCGGACGCCCGACATCGAACGCATTTTGCAGCGCCTGAAAATCCGGCAGACCACGGTCGTCGAGCACGACAGCTTCACCGTCGAGCCAGCCACTGTCGATATCGAGCTTTTCCAGCGCCTTGACCTGCTTCGGAAACTTGGCGGTCCAGTCGTTGCCGTTTCGCGTGTAGATGCGGATATCGCTCTTGCCCTTCGTCCGCTCGATGCGCGCGAGCACACGATAGCCGTCGAACTTGATCTCGTAAGACCACTCGTCGCTGGGCGGCGCGGCATCGACGAGCGTGGCGAGCTGCGGCTTCAGCAGCGCCGGAAGCTTCGCTTTCTCGGCGCCTTCGATTGCCGGATCGTGCGACAGCGCCCGCAGCGATTCGCTATTGCGCGTCGCGACGATATCCGGATGCGCGTGACCGTCCGATGCGCTGCTCGCGGGCCGAGGCGCCGTTCTTCGCGCCGCCGGCTTCGCCTTGCGCTCGTCGCGCTCGCGCAGCTCGCCGTTCTCGAGACGCGCGCCGAGCGAATCGGAGAGCACGCTGCCGGGCTTCTTCAGGAGTACGTCGTATTCGGATTCGGGTCGCGCTTCCTCGTCGCGCTCCTTGATGAGAAACCACTGTTCCTTGTCGCCGCTGCCGCGCATGTGGCTGCGCACGAGCGTCCAGCCGCCGTGCAGCTTGTCGCCGGCGAGCGTGAACTTGAGCTTGCCTTTCTCGTACTCGCGGGCGGCGTCTTCGGCGGTGCCGGTCTGCGGCGCCCACGTCCCGCGATCCCACACGATGACGCTGCCCGCGCCGTAATTGCCCTCGGGAATGTCGCCCTCGAAGGAGCCGTAGTCGATCGGATGGTCTTCGACATGCACCGCGAGCCGCTTCACCGACGGATCGAGACTCGGCCCTTTCGGCACCGCCCACGACTTGAGCGTGCCGTCGAGTTCCAGCCGGAAGTCGTAATGCAAGCGCCGCGCGTCGTGCTCCTGAATCACGAAAGAGAGCGCCTGCGCGGGCGCCTTCTTGCGGCGCGCCATCTTGCGTGCGGCGGTCTTCTCGCCCGACGGCTCCGGCGTGTCGTTGAAACGCCGCATCCGTTGATAGGTTTCGAGCTTGCCCGTCATCGTTGGGGATCCTTATGTCTCGTCCGATGGGCGCATCAGGAGGCATCTAGACGCATTGAGACGCATCAGGCGCGCTTGCGACGCGCCGTCTTGCGCGCGGGACGTGCTGGTTCGTCGCTGGCTTCTTTGCCCGCGTCCTTGCCCGCGTCGTCGCCGGAACTGCCGCCGCGCTTTGTCGCCCCGCCTTTTTTCAGGCTGCGCTTGAGCAGTTCCGACAGGTCGAGAATGTCCGCGCTCGCCTTGGCCTCGCCGCCTTCCTCGAACTTCATCACCTCCGCGACCTTGCCTTCCTTCACCTTCTTTTCGACGAGCGCCATGATGTCGTCGCGGAAAGTATCGTGATACTTCGTCGGATCCCACGCGTCGCTCATGTCGTCGATGAGGCGCTTCGCCATGTCCAGTTCCTTCGGCGTGACGCCGGCTTTCTTGGTGTCTTCGTCGGGAAACGTGAACTGGCTGAAGTCGCGCACTTCGTCGCCCCAGCGCAGCGTGTTCAGCGCGAGCGCCGGACCGACCGGAATCAGCGCGGCCAGATGCTGCTTGTTATGCAGGACGACGCTCGCGATGCCGACCTTGCCGGTATCCTTCAGCGCGTCGCGCAGGAGCGCATAGACCTTCTCGCCCTTGCGATCGGGCGTGAGGTAATACGGTGTATCGAGCGAGAGGAACGAGATGTCGGGGGCATCGACGAACGAGAGGATGTCGACCGTTTGCGTCGATTCCGGATTGGCCGCGCGAATCTCGGCGTCGGTCATCACGACGTACTTGCCCTTCTCGTATTCGAAGCCGCGCACGATGTTGTCGCGCGTGACGTCCTTGCCGGTGTTCTTGTTGATCTGCTTGTAACCGATGGGATCCATCGACCGTTTGTCGAGCAGATTGAAGCCGACCTTCTCCGACTGCGTGGCCGGATAGAGTTGCACGGGCACATGGACCAGCCCGAAGCTGATCGCGCCTTTCCAGATCATATGCGGCATCGCGATTACCTCGCTGTCGGAACGGTCGATGCGTTGACTAGTGGCGTTGTTGGCGCTTTGGCGCGATGAGACGCGGCACTAGAGGCTCGCTCTTGAGTAGCAGGAAGAATGCCAACCGCGGCGGCCTTGGCGTCGAGGCGGACTGGCGGTTGTGAGCGATAAAGACCGTTAGTTGCTTCTGTGGAACGCCGCATCGGAAGGCGGCAAAGGACGAACTACTTTCGGCTCGCCGTGATGGCCAGTTGAGTGCCGTCATCGAGCGTGACGGTCTTCTTCGATCCGGTGGACGTCGGCATCGTGAAACGCACGATCTGACTCACGCGGGAATCGACGGGACACTGCAACGCCTTGCCCCCCACCGTCACCTTGCTGGTGCCCTTCGGCGCATAGCCGCGAAAACTGAGTTGCACGTTAGCCGAGCCGTTGTCGGCGACAACGGGCGCAAAGCGGATCTGCACTTGCCGCACCGCCGCCCCGTCGGCGCTGCGCGGAATCGACGAAAGCTGCGGGCAACCGTCCGGCACGGCCTGCGCGCCCTTCGGCGCGGCGGCTTGCCAGGTGAAGTCGTCGCTTTCGCCGGAGCGGATCGTGCGCGTCTCCTGTTCGTTGCCGAAGGCCTTCGACGTCATCTTGATCGTGTATTTGATGGGGCCGTCGTTCGGCGCTTCGGACAGCACCCGGGTGCCGGGCGTCGCGTGAGCCGTTGCCAGCGCGCCGGATGCAAACACGGCCGCAATCGTGCCTCGCACTGCGTTCGAACGTCGATTCATCCGGCATCTCCTGAATAAGCGCGAGGGAAATCCGGCGCGGCGGGCGCCGGATCGGCTGAAGGCGGAGTCAGTCTAGCGCCGAGCACGCGCGGGCTTCTTCAGGGAAAACCCGATCCCGCGCACTCGCGAAAAAGTGCGCGGAAGCGTTTCAGAAACCCGTCAGCACGAGCTTGCCGATCGCGCGCCCTTCTTCCAGAAGGCGATGCGCCTCTCGAAGATTGGCGGCGTCGATCTTTCCGAGGTTCTTGCCGAGCGTCGTGCGGATGGTTCCTGCGTCGATCAGCCGCGCCACTTCGGACAACAGCTTGTGTTGCTCGATCATGTCGGGCGTCTGGAACATCGCGCGCGTAAACATGAATTCCCAGTGAAACGCCGCGCTTTTCGCCTTCAGCAACTCGACGGGAAGCGGCTTTGCATTCTCGACGATCGTGCAGATGCTGCCCTGCGGCTTCACGACTTCCGCCGCAGCCGCGAAATGCTTGTCGGTGTCGTTGAAGATGAGCACGTAGTCGACTTGCGGCACGCCCGCGTGCTTCAGTTGCGCCGGGATGTCCCCGAAGTGATCGACGATGCGATCCGCGCCCAGTTCCATCGCCCATTTCGCAGATTCCGGCCGCGACGCGGTCGCGATAACGTCGAGCTTCGCCACTTGCTTCGCGAGTTGAATGCCGATGGAGCCGACCCCGCCCGCGCCGCCGATGATGAGCACCGTCTTGCCCGCGTCCTTCCCTTCGGCCGACACTTTCAGGCGGTCGAACAACGCTTCCCATGCCGTGATGGTCGTGAGCGGGAGCGCGGCGGCGTGCGTGAAGTCGAGCGACTTCGGCTTCGCGCCGACGATGCGCTCGTCGATCAGATGAAACTCGCTGTTCGCGCCTTGCCGCGTGATGTCGCCGGCGTAATAGACCGCATCGCCCACCTTGAAGAGCGAGACGTCGGGGCCGATCGCTTGGACCACGCCCGCCGCGTCCCAGCCGAGCACGCGCGGCGTGTCTTCGATCTTGTCCTTCGGCGCACGCACTTTGGTGTCGACCGGATTCACCGCGATGGCCTCGATTCTCACGAGCAAATCGCGACCGGTCGGCGTGGGTTTATCGAGTTCGATATCGACGAGCGATTCGGGATTGGAGATCGGCAAATAGCGAGTCAAACCGATGGCTTTCATGATGTGTCCTTTTTTCGAGGTGGATTGAATTCTTCATGCAACCGTCAGCGGATGTTAGCCCGCGCGACGCTTTGGGAAAACCGCGATAATGCATAAAACATTTTTTGGCGAATCCATCGAATGGCAAGCGATGCATGGCTTGAAGGACACGCGCGAGACCGGCTCGATCTGCTCGACGTGAGCCTTTTCATGCGGGCGGCGGCGCTGGCGAATCTGTCGTCGGCGGCGCGGGAGTTCGGTTTGTCGCCGGCCGTGGCGAGCGCGCGCATCGCGGGTCTCGAGCCCATGCTGGGCGCGCGGCTGCTGCACCGGACGACGCGGCGCGTGAGCGTCACGCAGGAAGGCGAGATTTTCGCGGCGCACGCGCGCGGGTTGCTGGACGCCGCCGAAGCAGCGCGCGCGTCGGTCGGCCGGGCGCTCGCGCAACCGCACGGACGGCTGCGCGTGACGATGCCCTCATCGCTCGGCCGTCAGCACATCTCGCCGCTGATTCCGGCTTTCCTGCGGCAGTACCCTGGCGTGACCATCGACTTGCGCATGACGGATCAGATCGTCGATCTGGTCGATGAAGGAATCGACCTGGCGATACGCATCGGCGCGCTCAAGGATTCGACGCTCGTCGCGCGCAAGCTCGCAAGCAACCGGCGCGTGCTGTGCGCGTCGCCGGCTTATCTCGAGAAACACGGCATGCCGCGGCATCCCGCCGATCTGGCGCTGCATGAATGCGTGATCCTCGCGGATCAGCGCGACTGGAGTTTTGTCACGCCGACGGGCGTGATCGACGTGCGCGTGTCCGGCCGGCTCGTGACAGACAACGGCGAAGTGATCCGCGATGCGCTCGCGGCAGGCATCGGCATCGGTTTGAAGTCGACGTGGAGCGTCGCGCCGTTGCTTGCGAGCGGGGAACTCGTGACTGTGCTGGATGATTATCCGATCGCGCAGACGGTCGCGATCTGGGCGGTGTATCCGAGTCGCGCTTTTGTACCGCCTAAGACGGTGGGGTTTATCGAGTTTCTCGCGGGGCGGTTCGGGGAGCCGCCGTATTGGGATGTTGAGCCGGCGGGGGTGATGCGGTAGAGCGGGTGGTGTTTTGTATGGTGTATGCCAACGGGGCGCTGGCTATGGGGGCTGCATTCTGCGCTCTGCATGCGTGCGCTTTCTTTTGATCGCGCAGCGCGTCCTGCCGGATCCGCATCGAGGCGTTTGGCGTTTGGCGTTTGGCGTTTGGCGTTTGGCGTTTGGCGTTTGGCGTTTGGCGTTTGGCGTTTGGCGTTAGGAATTGCGGCATTGCGGCATTTGTGGCATTCCGGCATCCGCATCAGCATCAGCATTCGGCATTCGGCATTCGGCATTCGGCATTCGGCATTCGGCATTCGGCAGTCAGTATCGAAAGTCGGCATCGCCATCGCCATCGGCTTCGCCATCGGCATCGGCATCGGCATCGGCATCGGCATCGGCATCGGCATCGGCATCGGCATCGGCATCGGCATCGGCATCGGCATCGGCATCGGCATCGGCATTCTGCATTCGGCATGCGGCGTTCGCGTCTCGCGTTGCGCGTTGAGTGCAAAATACCAATGAGTCGCGACCGATAGAATCTGAATGTTGGACGCGGCATGCCGCGCGGGGCATGCAAAATGCCAAGTACTACTGCAAGTCCTCGTGGAGGGGCGTTGTTCGGCCTTGTCTTGCGTGCTCGGCGTTTGGCGTCCGGGTCACGGTCCGCTCTGAGCGTGTGCGTGCTGGGTCCGCGTGCGGATGCGGGCGCGGGCGTGGCCTAAGGGCCCAGGGCGCGAAACCGCTCAATTCGCCATTCTGTTCGGCGAGCGATTCACCAGCGCCATCAGTTGAGATTTCTTAACCGGCCTCGGCACACAAGATTTCGGACAGGTCCGCGAAATCCTACAAACCGCCCACCTCAAGCAACGCAACCGCCGACCAAAAATATTCGCATGCAATACACCCCGCGCCGCATGCAAAACGCCAAACCAGTCCGCGCGCCCCTCTGATCAACCCCGCCCCGTACAATATCCGCTTCCCGCGCCATGGTCCGACAGAACTCTTCGATGAACCTCGTCATTCAAAGCCCCGCCCCAATCGCCGATTCGCATTTGAAGCCGCTCGCCGCCCTCGCCCGCTCGCGCGAGACCGCGCGCATCGACGACACGCTCTTGCGCCTTGTCGATGCCGATCCGCTGCAGCGTCCCGATATCGACGCCTACTGCGGCGTGCATGCGTTGGACTACGCCTATGTCGAGCCGCAAGCGCGGCTCTCCGACTTCGGCCTCGTCGCGATGGACATGGACTCGACGCTCATCACGATCGAATGCATCGACGAGATCGCGGACTATTGCGGGCTGAAAGCGGAAGTGTCCGCGATCACGGAAGCGTCGATGCGCGGCGAAATCAAGGACTTCAACGAAAGTCTCACACGCCGCGTCGCGCTGCTGAAGGGCCTCGATGCGACGGCCCTCGAACGCGTCTACGAAGATCGGCTGCGGCTGTCGCCGGGCGCGGAACGCATGCTCGAAGGCGCGCGCGCGGCGGGCCTCAAGACACTGCTCGTATCCGGCGGATTCACGTTCTTCACCGAGCGCCTGAAAACGCGCCTCGGTCTCGACTATACCCGGGCAAATACGCTCGAAATCATCGACGGCAAGCTGACCGGCAAGGTCATCGGCGAGATCGTGAATGCGGACGTGAAGGCCGGCACGCTCCTCGAAACGTGCAAAGACATTGACATTGATCCGAAGCGCGCGATCGCGATGGGCGACGGCTCCAACGATCTCAAGATGATGGCCGAAGCCGGCCTGTCGGTCGCGTTTCGCGCGAAGCCCGTCGTGCGTGAGTCGGCGAGCGTCGCGTTCAACTTCGTCGGGTTGGACGGACTGCTTCGCCTCTTCTGAACGAGGCGAGCGCACGTCCGTCACGTCAGGCGAGCGCCTTTTCCAGCGCGGATTCGATGTCCGCGCGCAGGTCCGCTTCGTCTTCGAGACCCACGTACAGCCGCACGAGCACGCCTTCGTGCGGCCATTGCGACGCGCTGCGCATCGAGCGCACGTTGTACGGCATCGCGAGGCTGTGCGCGCCGCCCCAGCTCCAGCCGATCGAGAACAGTTCGAGCGCCTCGACGAAAGCGTCGACCTGGACGGCGCTATAACGGGCATCAAATACGATCGAGAACAAACCGCCCGCGCCGCCCGCAAAATCGCGCTCGAAAAACGCATGACCGGGGCAGTCGTCCAGCGCCGGATGCAAAACCGCCGCCACTTCCGGGCGCGCCTTCAGCCAGCGGGCCAGCGCGAGCGCCGAGCGGTCGTGCGCTTCGTAACGCAGTTTCATCGAAGGCAGGCTGCGCAACACGAGCGATGCATCGTCTGCGGACACGCCCACGCCCAGACGCATGCGCGCACGCTTGAGCTTCTTGTGCAGTTCGACGTCGCGTGTGATGGTCGCGCCCATCAGGATGTCGCTGCCGCCCGACTGGTATTTCGTCAACGCCTGCACCGAAATATCGACGCCGTGATTGAACGGCTTGAACGCGAGCCCCGCCGAGAACGTGTTGTCGATCGCCGTCACGATGCCGCGTGCCCGCGCGAGCGCGGCAATCGCCGGCACGTCCTGCACTTCCATCGTGACGGAGCCGGGCGCTTCGAGCCAGATGAGCTTCGTGTTCCGACGGATCAAGTCGGCGATGCCGGCGCCCACCATCGGATCGTAGTAGCTGACTTCGAGCCCGAAGTCGGCGGCGAGCCAGTCCGCGTGCTCGCGATTCGGCGAGTAGGCGTTGTCCGGCACCAGCACGTGATCGCCCGCCCTGACGAGGCCGAAGTACACGTTCGAGATCGCCGCGAGGCCGGATGGCTGCAAAAGCGCATGCTCGCCGCCCTCGATCGCCGCGAGGCGCTGCGCGAGCGCGATCGTCGTCGGCGTACCGTGCAGGCCGTAGCGCCATTTGGCGTCGTCGCTCCAGACGAGCGCGCGCATCGTCGCCAAATCCGGAAAAACCACCGTCGATGCCCGCGCCACCGGCACCGAGAACGACTGGAAGCCGGGCGTGACGCGGTCGTTCGGCTGGACGATGCGCGTTTGCAGATCGCGGTCCTTGCTGCTGGAATCGGTCATGAGGTTGCTGTGCGTGGATGAAAGAGACGCCGTGCCGCAAAAGGCACTATTCGCCGATGATGACGTTGCTCGTGCCGCCGACGGCATTCGGCTGCTGAACAGGCAAAGGCGGCGGCGGCGCAGGCGGCGCGGGTTCGAGCGAAGGCGCGGCGGGCGCGGCATTCCCCGCAGGCGCGCGCGGCAGCGTCACGCCGGCCACGGCCGGCCTCAGTTCGAACGGCTGCGCGTTCGAATCGTCCGGATCCATGCGCTCACCGGAGACGCTTCCGTCGGCCCCGAATTTGCCGACCCAGTTGCCGGTGATATGGGTGCCGTCGTTTGATTCCTCGATTTCGAGCGTTTCGCCGTCGCGGTCGCCGGCCACGAGAATCACCGACGAGCTGCCGGCGAAGCGATACTCGCCATGCACGCCGGAAGCGTCGTCGGTCTTGGCGCCGAGCTTCATTTCGATCTGCTTGCCGCCGAGCGTGCCCACGTAGCGCGGGAAGTGCGCGTACTCCGGGTTCGGCGCGAGCGGCTTTTGCGGCGGCAGCGCGAGCGTTCGAATCGCCTTGTCCGCGCCATACGATTCGCCGCTCTTCGCGCTGCCCGACACCGCCGCCGACGCCGACGCCGACGCATCGGGCGGCATCGGCGAATTGCAGCCTGCGAGCGCAAGCGCGACAGACACGGAGACAGACACGGCCGCAGTCATCGTCAACGCGGCCGGCAAGCCCGGCCGCCTGGTTGCTTCTCTCATCCTTCTTCCCTTCGATACCACGTCAAATGCGCTCGAAGATCGCCGCGATACCCTGCCCGCCGCCGATGCACATGGTCACGAGCGCATAGCGCCCGCCGATGCGTTGCAGCTCGTACAACGCCTTCACCGTGATCAGCGCGCCCGTCGCGCCGATCGGATGCCCGAGCGAAATGCCCGAGCCGTTCGGGTTCACCTTCGCGGGATCGAGCCGCAGTTCCTGCGCGACGGCGCACGCTTGCGCGGCGAACGCTTCGTTGGCTTCGATCACGTCGAGATCGTCGACGGAGAGGCCCGCGCGCTCCAGCACCTTGCGCGTGGCAGGCACAGGACCGATGCCCATGATCGTCGGATCCACGCCCGCGTGCGCGTACGCGACGAGCCGCGCCAGCGGCCGCACGCCGCGCTTTTCCGCGACGCCGCGCTCCATCAGCACGACGGCCGCCGCCGCGTCGTTGATACCGGACGCGTTGCCCGCCGTCACCGTGCCGTTTTCCTTCGCGAACACTGGCTTCAGCTTGGCGAAGTCTTCCGCCGTCGCGTTCATGCGCACGTGCTCGTCGCGGTTGAAGACGATGTCGCCCTTCTTCGATGCCAGCGTGATCGGCAGGATCTGCTCCTTGAAGTAGCCGGCCTCGATGGCGTTGGCCGCGCGACGGTGCGACTCCAGCGCGAGCGCGTCCTGCGCCTCGCGCGTGATGCCGTACTTGCCCGCGACGTTCTCGGCGGTCACGCCCATGTGAAACTTGTGGAACGGATCGTTGAGCGCGCCGAGCATCATGTCGACGACGCGCGCATCGCCCATTCGCTGGCCGAAGCGCGCGGCAGGCATCACATACGGCGCGCGGCTCATGCTTTCCGCGCCGCCGCCGATGGCGATGTCCGCATCGCCGAGCAGAATCGACTGCGAAGCCGAGACGATCGCCTGCAAGCCCGAGCCGCACAGCCGGTTCACGGTGAGCGCGGGCGCGTGCTGCGACACGCCGCCGTCGAGCGCGGCGACGCGCGCGAGGTACATGTCGCGCGGCTCCGTCTGGATCACGTTGCCGAAGACCACGTGTCCGACTTCATCGCCTGCGACGTTCGCGCGAGACAGCGCCTCGCGCACCACGCGAGCGCCCAGATCGGTCGGCGTGAAATCCTTGAGCGCGCCGCCGAAATCGCCGATTGCCGTACGCACGCCGCTTGCCACCACCACTTCACGTTGCATGTCGTCTCCTGTTCCTACCGATTGATTTTCTGGAAAGCTCACGCGAGCGCGCGCTCGACCGCCGCCCGGTCCGGAATCGGCGCGACCGCGCCGAAGCCTTGCGTCGAGAGCGCCGCCGCGGCATTCGCGTACTGTGCCGCCTTGAAGGGATCATCGCCCGCGACGAGCCGCGCGATGAACGCGCCGCCGAAGCAATCGCCCGCGCCGGTCGCATCGACCGCGTTGACGACACGGCCCGGCACCACGCGCCGCTCGTCGGGCGTCGCGATATAGGCGCCTTCCCTGCCGAGCTTCATCGCGACGACTCGGGGCCCTAGGGCGAGCAGCGTATCGACGATGGCGTCCTTGTCTTCATGCCCGGTGAGCACGGTGACGTCGTCCCAGCTCGGCAAGCAGATATCGCTCTGGCGGATCGCTTCGAGCATCACCGCGCGGGCGCGGGCGAGCGGCCAGAGCTTGAGCCGCAGGTTCGTGTCGAAGCTGACCTGCACGCCGTTGCTGCGCGCATGGTCGATGGCCGCGAACGCGGCATCGCACGCGCTCACGCCGATGGCGAGACTGATGCCCGACAGATGCACCACTTTCGCCGCCGCGATTACGTCGAGCGGCAGATGCGACGGCGCATAGCGGCTCGCCGCCGACCCCGCGCGCAGATAATCGAAGCGATGCCCGCTCGCCCCATGCGACACGAAATAGACGCCCGTCGGCGCATCGGGATCGACGCGAACAGCGGACGTATCGACGTTTTCCGCGCGCCAGAGATCGAGCAGCAGTTGCCCGAAGTGATCGTTGCCGACCGCCGACAGGAAGCCCGTCGCCGCGCCCTGCCGCGCCGCCGCGATCAAGAAATTCGACACGTCGCCGCCGAAGCCTTGCAGATAGCTCGGCTCGTCACGTCTGGACTGATTGAACTCGATCATCGCCTCGCCGAGCGCGAGGATGTGCGGCGTAACGGGCGTGTGGGGCGTCGGGAGCGCCATCGCTTAGACCTCGCCCCAGAGATCATGGCCGTCCGCGCCGGTGATCTTCACCGAGACGAAGTCGCCCGCCTTGTAACGCTTCGACGCTTTCGTCGGCGGCGCGATGTACACGACACCGTCGATTTCCGGCGCATCCGCCGCCGTTCGCCCGATGCCGCCTTCCGCGCCAATTTCATCGACGAGCACTTTCAGCGTCTTGCCGACCTTCTTCTTCATGCGCTTCGCCGACAATTCCTCGGCCAGTTCCATGAAACGCGCGCGGCGTTCCTCGCGCACCTCGTCGGGCAGCGCGCCGTCGAGTTCGTTGGCCGTGGCGCCTTCGACCGGCGAATACGCGAAGCAGCCGACGCGGTCCAGATCCGCTTCCTCGATGAAGTCGAGCAGCGTCTGGAACTGCTCCTCCGTCTCACCCGGAAAGCCCGCGATGAACGTGCTGCGAATCGTCAGATCGGGGCACACCGCGCGCCATGCCTTCACGCGCTCCAGCACCTTTTCGGCGTTGGCCGGGCGCTTCATGCGCTTGAGCACGTCCGGATGCGCGTGCTGGAACGGCACGTCGAGATACGGCAGCACATGGCCCTTGAGCGGCCCTTCGGCCATCATCGGAATGACTTCATCGACGCTCGGGTACGGATAGACGTAATGCAGGCGCACCCACGCGCCGTACTGCGCGGCGAGTTCGCCCAGCGCGCCGACGAGTTCGGTCATGCGCGTCTTGAGCGGTTTGCCGTTCCAGAAGCCGGTGCGGTACTTCACATCGACGCCGTACGCGCTCGTGTCCTGCGAAATGACGAGCAACTCCTTCACGCCCGACTTGAACAGATTCTCGGCTTCGAGCATGACTTCGGCGACGGGACGCGAGACGAGATCGCCGCGCATCGACGGAATGATGCAGAACGTGCAGCGATGGTTGCACCCTTCGGAGATCTTCAGATACGCGTAATGCCGCGGCGTGAGCTTGATGCCGGCGGGCGGCACGAGATCGACGAACGGATCATGCGGCTTCGGCAGGTGCGCGTGCACCGCGTTCATCACTTCGTTGGTCGCATGGGGTCCAGTGACGGCGAGCACTTTCGGATGCACTTCCTCGATAAGCCCGCTGCCGCTCGCGCTCTTTTTCGCGCCGAGACAGCCGGTCACGATGACCTTGCCGTTTTCGCTGAGCGCCTCGCCGATGGCGTCGAGGCTTTCCTGCACGGCTTCGTCGATGAAGCCGCAGGTGTTGACGACGACGAGGTCGGCGCCGTCGTAGCTGCCCGAGATCTGATAACCCTCGGCGCGCAACTGGGTGATGATCTGCTCCGAATCCACCAAGGCTTTCGGGCAGCCGAGGCTGACCATGCCGATCTTCGGCGCGGAATTCGTCTTGACGATTGAATCTGGGGAATTTTTCACGGGAACTGTCGGATGAGGGGCGTCGTCGGACGCACGAGGCCAATCCCGTATTTTACCCCGGAGCATGCAGAGCGCCGTCCGGGGCCGTTCGCGCGAAGCAGACGCCCGCTTTCCCTACTTTTTTTCCCCGGACGGCGCGGTCGGCGTCGGGAACGGAAACGTGTTGAACATCGTTTTCGCCTGAGTCTGCATCTGCTCCTGCATCTGCACGAACATGTTCTTCGACTGCTCGATATAGCTCGTCATCATGCCCTGCATCATCGGGGCCTGCATGTTCATGAACTGCGACCAGACTTCCGGATTGAGCGCGTTGCCGTCGTAGATGCCCTTGCTTTGCTCCGAGAGCTTTTGCTGGATGTCGATGAACGCCTGGATGTTCTTCTCCAGATACGTGCCCATCATGCCCTGCATGGCGTGGCCGTAGAAGCGGATGATCTGCGAGAGCATCACCGACGAAAACATCGGCAAGCCGCCGCTCTCTTCTTCCAGAATGATCTGCAGAAGGATGCTGCGCGTCAGGTCGTCGTTGGACTTGGCGTCGAGCACCTTGAAGTCTTCCTGATCGAGCACGAGCTGCTTCACGTCGGACAACGTGATGTAGGTGCTCGTCTCCGTGTCATAGAGCCGCCGGTTCGGATATTTTTTGATGAGTCGTTCGGCGGATTTCTTTGTAGTAGTCGTGGTGGTCATTGAACGCCTTCAAAACGCGAGACTTTACTGCGATGGCAGCATGCATGTCTTGCGTTGTCGCAAAAAAGCGTTGCTGCTGGTTCGCCGCATCGTTGATGTATCCGGCAAGCAGCGTCCGCCGGCGCGAGCGCCCCATGCGCTCCGCCGGCGATCGCGGCCCGTCAGCCCATGTGCAGTCCACCGTTGAGCGAGAAATCCGCCCCGGTGGAAAAACCCGATTCCTCCGACGCAAGCCACGCGACGATCGAG
Organism: Burkholderia sp. 8Y; assembly: GCF_902506145.1. Lineage (GTDB taxonomy): Bacteria > Pseudomonadota > Gammaproteobacteria > Burkholderiales > Burkholderiaceae > Caballeronia. The sequence continues at coordinate 1,552,052 of NZ_LR733520.1, forward strand.
CCGATTTCATCCGGCGTGCCCAGACGCCGCACGGGAATGGTCGCGACGATCTTCTCGAGCACTTCCGGACGGATCGACTTCACCATGTCCGTGCCGATATAGCCCGGCGACACCGTGTTGACCGTCACGCCCTTGGTCGCCACTTCCTGCGCGAGCGCCATCGTGAAGCCGTGAATGCCGGCTTTCGCCGTCGAATAGTTCGTCTGGCCGAACTGGCCTTTCTGGCCGTTCACCGACGAAATATTGATGACGCGGCCCCAGCCGCGCTCGACCATGCCGTCGATCACCTGCTTCGTGACGTTGAAGAGGCTCGTCAGGTTTGTGTCGATGACCGCGGTCCAGTCCTCGTGCGTCATCTTGCGGAACACGACGTCGCGCGTGATGCCCGCGTTGTTCACGAGCACGTCGACTTCGCCGACTTCGGCCTTCACCTTGTCGAACGCGTTCTTGGTCGATTCCCAATCGCCGACGTTGCCCTCGGAGGCAATGAAGTCGAAGCCGCGCGCCTTCTGGTCTTCGAGCCATTTCACCCGGCGCGGAGAGTTCGGCCCGCAGCCCGCGACGACCGTGAAGCCGTCCTTGAGCAGCCGCTGGCAAATGCTGGTGCCGATGCCGCCCATCCCGCCGGTTACATACGCTACGCGCTTCGTCATGCTCGACTCCCTTTTCGTTGTGTGGTGGCGCCCGACAGCGCCGCCCGCTTGTCCCTTTCTTTATCCGATGCCGCCTTGCAACCGCTCGCAACCGCTTGCAACCGCGTGCAGCCGCTGACCGCTTTACGGCCGCTCGACCGCCAGCGCGACGCCCATGCCGCCGCCGATGCACAGCGACGCCAGGCCCTTCTTCGCGTCGCGCTTCTGCATTTCGTGCAGCAGCGTGACCAGAATGCGGCAGCCCGATGCGCCGATCGGATGGCCGATCGCAATCGCGCCGCCGTTCACGTTGATCTTTTCCTGGTTCCAGCCCATCTGTTTGTGCACGGCGAGCGCCTGCGCGGCGAACGCTTCGTTGATCTCCATCAGATCGAGATCGTCGACGCTCCAGCCCGCGCGCTCCAGACAGCGTTTGGACGCCGGCACGGGGCCCATGCCCATCACTTTCGGATCGACGCCCGCGCTCGCGTACGCCTTGATGCGCGCGAGCGGCGTAAGACCGAGCGCCTCGGCCTTTTTAGCCGACATCACGACGACCGCCGCCGCGCCGTCATTGATGCCCGATGCGTTCGCCGCCGTTACCGTGCCTTCCTTCGAGAACGCGGGCTTGAGACCCGACAGGGCTTCGGCGGTGACTCCGTGGCGCACGAATTCGTCGGTGGCGAACTGGATCGGCTCGCCTTTGCGCTGCGGAATCGACACCGGCACGATTTCGTCGTTGAAGCGGCCGGCCTTCTGCGCGGCTTCCGCCTTGTTTTGCGACAGCGCCGCGAACGCGTCCTGCGCTTCGCGTGTGATGCCGTATTCCTTCGCGACGTTTTCCGCCGTCGTGCCCATGTGGTAGTTGTTATAAACGTCCCACAGGCCATCGACGATCATCGAATCGATCAGCTTCGCATCGCCCATGCGGAAGCCGTCGCGCGAGCCCGGCAGCACGTGCGGCGCCGCGCTCATGTTCTCCTGGCCGCCCGCGACGACGATTTCCGAATCGCCCGCGATGATCGCGTTGGCCGCGAGCATCACCGCCTTGAGGCCGGAGCCGCAGACCTTGTTGATCGTCATGCCCGGGACCATGTCCGGCAAGCCGGCCTTGATCACCGACTGACGCGCCGGGTTCTGACCCGAGCCCGCCGTCAGCACCTGACCGAGAATGACTTCGCTCACCTGCTCGGGCTTCAGGCCCGCGCGCTCGAGCACCGCGCGAATTACCGTTGCGCCCAGTTCCGGCGCCGCGATTTTCGCCAGCGACCCGCCGAATTTGCCGACCGCTGTGCGCGCGGCCGATACGATCACTACGTCAGTCATTTCCGTTTCCTTTGGCATCGAATGTTAGAGCGGTTTGCCTGCGGCTGATTCGTTCGCCTCGATCAACTGTCGCGCTGCAGGACGTAACGGCCGGGCGCCGCCTCGATCACAGGATAATCCTTCGAGCCGAGCCCTGCGCTCGCCTTCTGCTGCTCGCCGGACTGCTTCGCGAGCCACTGCGTCCATGTCGGCCACCAGCTGCCGGGATGCTCGCTCGCGGCGTCGAACCAGGCGTCGGCGGTCTCGGGCAGGCGCTCGCCGGCGCTGTCCAGCATCCAGAAACTGCGCTTGTTCTTCGATGGCGGATTGATCACGCCCGCGATGTGTCCCGATGCGCCGAGCACGAACGTCTGCGGCCCGGACAGCAGCGGCGCCGAAGCATACGCCGACTTCCACGGCACGATATGGTCTTCGCGTGAACCGTAGATGAAGGTCGGCGTCGTGATGGTCGACAGATCGATGGGCACGCCGAGCACCGTCAACGCGCCCGGTTCGCGCAGCTTGTTCTCCAGATACGTGTTGCGCAGATACCAGACGCACATCGGACCGGGCAGGTTCGTCGAATCGCTGTTCCAGAAGAGCAAGTCGAACGCTTGCGGCGTGCGGCCCTTGAGATAGTTATCGACGACGTAGTTCCACACCAGATCGTTCGGGCGCAGATACGAGAACGTATTGGCGAACTCGATGCCGCGCATGAGTCCGGGCGGCGCGCCGTTCTTGCCGCCGATCGCCTGCTCGCGCATCGCCACGTGCGCCTCGTCGACGAAAACGTCGAGCACGCCGGTGTCGGTGAAGTCGAGCATCGACGTGAGCAGCGTCAGCGACGCGGCGGGCTCGTTGCCGCGCGCTTTCTCGACGGCGAGCGCGGTTGCAAGCAGCGTCCCGCCGATGCAGAAGCCGAGCGTGTTGATCTTGTCCGCGCCGGAGATGTCGCTAACAGCGCGAATGCCCTGAATCACGCCTTCACCGACGTAATCGTCCCAGGTCTTGTGAGCAATGGACTGGTCCGCATTGCGCCACGAGATCAGGAACACCTGCTGGCCGGATTCGAGCGCATGACGCACGAGCGAGCCTTCCGGCGAAAGATCGAGGATATAGAACTTGTTGATGCAAGGCGGCACGATCAGAAGCGGCCGTGCGTAGACCTTCGGCGCGAGCGGCTTGTACTGAATGAGCTGCATGAGCTCGTTCTCGTACACGACCGCGCCTTCGGTCGTCGCGACGTTCTTGCCGATGGCAAACACCGATTCGTCCGACTGCGAAATCTTGCCGCGCTGCATGTCGTTGAGCAGGTTCAGCATGCCCTGACGCAGGCTTTCGCCCTTGCTTTCGATGAGCGCCTTCTGTGCTTCGGGATTGAGCGCGAGGTAGTTGCTCGGCGCGGCGGCGGCGGCCCACTGCTGCACGGCGAAGCGAATGCGCTCGCGCGTCTTCGGATCGCTCTGCACGGCATCGGCGAGTTCCTGAAGATAGCGCGCGTTCAGCAGATACCACGCGGCCGTGAACGCGAACGCGGGCGTCGATTGCCACGCGGTGTCCTTGAAGCGCCGGTCCTTGAGCGCCGAAGGATCGATGCTCTGCCCGCTCGCCTGCTTCATGAGATCGCCGACATCGCGCGCGTAGTCGCTTTGCAGCTGATGCAGGCGCTCGGGCGCAATGGCCGCGGTCGGGATCTTCGGCAAGGTCGGCAGACCCTGCATCGCCGCGCCGAAACCCGGCATGCTGCTCGCGAGCTTCGCGAATTCGGCGAGACCGTTCATCTTCGACAGGTCCGGCATCTGTGGCATGCTCGCGATGGTGGGGAATGCGGTCGGGAAGCCGCCCGGAAACGCGCCCGGCAGACCGCCGAAACCCTGGAACGGAAAACCGCCGAATGCGGCCGAAGGCGACGCGCCGCCGTCCGATGACGAGCCGTCAGCCGCCGGATTCGTCTGTTGAGTGAATTTCGCCCACTGCGCCGGATCGGCGACGGCGCGCCAGGCGTTCAACCATTGCTCGAACGCCTGCTGAACGCCTGCCGGGTTGTCGGCTGCTGGCTGCGCCGGGGTGCTGTCTTCGGCGGTACTGGAGCGGGAAGATGAGGAAGATGTTTTGGAAGCCATACCCGCCTTTGACCTCTGAGTCTCGAAAGACTGATTGCTGATGCAGGCATTGCCGGGCCGTTTCGGCCAGCGCGCGAAAGTATGGGTGCGCCTTTGCGCGCCGGGCAGAAGTCGCCCTCGCTACGCCGTGCCCGATTGAACACATTCTGGGAACATTCTTGCGCTTGGGCGCCAAGCATGTCAATGCTTCGTCCCGATTTTGCCGCAGTGCGATGTTTTTATAATTATCGTTTTCCCCCATGAAAGAAATGCCTGTTTGCCGCGCATTTCCGGGCGTCCGGCAAAGCGGCTTCCGAATCAATCGGCGAGCCAGATCATCGCGGCCATGCGGCCTGTCACGCGGTCGCGCCGGTAGGAATAGAAGCGCGATTTTTCCGTCACGGTGCAATGCGTGCCGCCGTGAATGCGGGCGGCCTCGATACCGATTTCCGTCAGACGCAAGCGCGCGAGCGCGTAAATATCGGCGAAGTATTTGCCCGGCGTGCCGGCTGCCCTGAATGCGGCTGCGGTCGCATCGCGGCGATCCGCTCCGCTCGCCGCGACGAAGGCTTCGAGCACGTCTTCGCCGACTTCGAACGCGTCCGGTCCGATCGCCGGTCCGAGATACGCGTTGAGTGTCGATGCCGGGGCGCCCGCGAGCGCCGCGACGCGCTCGCCCGTCTTCTCGACGATACCGCCCGAAAGCCCGCGCCAGCCGGCATGCGCCGCACCGACGGCACGCCCATCGTCATCGCAGAACAGCACGGGCAGGCAGTCCGCCGTCATCACGACGCACACGATGCCCGGCTGATCGGTCACGCTAGCGTCGGCGCGCGTCGGTCCCGAAGCGCGCGCCTCGATGACGGCGTGCGCGTCCTCGACCTGCGTGCCGTGGACCTGTTCGAGCCACGCGGCATCGCGCGCGCCCGTGAGCGACAGCGCGCGGCGGCGGTTCTCCTGCACGGCAGCGGGCGCGTCGCCGGTCGAAAGGCCCAGGTTCAGGCCGCCCGCTTGCGGCGCGCCGCCGTCATACGGCGCGTCGCTCACGCCGCCCGCGCGCGTCGTCACGAATGCGCCAACGCGCGGCGCGACGCGCCATTGCGGCCAGAGGCAGTGTTTCGGGTCCAATGCGTGCGCCTGCGTCGCGTGTGAGCCGGTCATGCTTCGTCGTCCTCGTAATCGTCGGCTTCGTCGCCTTCGTCGTCTTCCTTGCTTTCGTCCCAGTCTTCGTCCGCCTCGTAGACCTGCACGAATTCTTCTTCGTCGTCGAACTCCGCTTCGTCGTCGCGGCCGAATCCGAGCTCGGCGGCGAGCGCCGTCATATCGTCGGGCACGTCGGCGCGCCAGTGCACCGCCTTGCCCGTCAGCGGATGAATCAGGCCGAGCCGCCACGCATGCAGCGCCTGCCGCGCGAAGCCGTCCGGCAGCGGCGTCACCGACCGCTTGCCGCGCGCGCGCCCGTAGACCGGATCGCCCAGAAGCGGATGACCGACGTGCGCGCAATGCACGCGAATCTGGTGCGTGCGGCCCGTTTCGAGATCGCAATGAATGGCGCTCACCGGCTGGCTTTGCCACGTCGTGCGGTCGATGGTGCGAAAGTGCGTGCGCGCCGGTTTGCCCGCCGCGCTCTGCACCACCGCCATGCGCGTGCGTTCGCGCGGATCGCGGCCGATGGGCGCGTCGATGGTGCCGTCGTCCGGCATCCTGCCCCACACGAAAGCGACGTAACGGCGCTTGACCGTGCGCGCCTGCAACTGACGCACGAGGTCCGTTTGCGCTTCGAGCGTGCGCGCGACGACCATCAGCCCCGACGTCTCCTTGTCCAGCCGATGCACGATACCCGCGCGCGGCAGGCCGGCGGCGGCACTGCCGTATCGGTGAAGCAGGCCGTTGAGCAGCGTGCCGCTCCAGTTTCCGGCCGCAGGATGCACAACCATGCCGGCGGGCTTGTTGATGACGGCGAGCGCCTCGTCTTCATACACGATGTCGAGCGGCACCGGCTCGGGCGTGAAAGCGAGCTGCTCGGGCAGCAGATCCGGGACGAGCGAAATGGTCGCGCCGAGCGGCACGGGCTGGCGCACTTTCGCGCTCGCGCCATCCACGAGCACGCGACCTTCCTCGATCCAGCTTTGCAGGCGGCTGCGCGAAAACTCGGGAAAAACCTTGGCGAGCACCTTGTCGAGCCGGTCGCCCGCGAGTTCGTCGGGCACGCGCGCCGTGCGCGGCGCATCGGCGCTTGCCTGCTGGCCCGCGCCGCCTTGCGATTCGGGCAAAGCCGCGTCGTCGCGGGTAGCGCATGGGCTATAATCTTCGAGTTGGTCTTTGGTACGACGAGTACTTGAGCGGGTCATTTGAACGAGAGATTGACGGGAAGCCGGCCACGGCGTCGATCGAAGCCTGCCGCCTGACGAGTCGCCACGCGCAGGCGTTGCGAACCGCGTAACGATGCGATCGTCCGAGCCGCGCGCCGTGCGAAAAGACTGCATCTGAAGCACCGCTGGACACAGTTGGAAATCAGCCGAAAGGCAAGCCAAGAAGCAAGCCGAGTATCGAGCCAAGAATCAAGCCGGAAATCAGCCCAGGAAATGCAAGCACTGATGCGAGCCTTCAACACCATTCATCAAGCGATGCAGCGATCGATCAAGTATCTGGCGCTGGCCGCAAGCGTCGCCATTGTCACGGCCTGCCACGGCCTGCCCGAGAAGACCGACGAAACGGCAACGTGGAATAACAACAAATTATATACGGAGGCCCAGGACGCGCTATCCGGCAGCGACTGGGGCAAGTGCGCCAAGTATTTCGAGGCGCTCGAAGGTCGCGACCCGTTCGGCCACTTCGCGCAGCAGGCTCAGATCAACGTCGCGTACTGCGACTGGAAGGACGGTGAAACCGCCTCGGCGGATCAGGCCATCGACCGTTTCATCCGGCTGCACCCGGATCATCCGGATATCGCGTATGCGCACTATCTGAAGGGCATGATCCACTTCAACGACGACCTCGGTCTCTTCGGCCGCTTCTCCGGCCAGGACATGAGCGAGCGCGATCCAAAGTCGCTGCGCGAGTCGTATGACGCGTTCAAGGTGGTCGTCGACAAGTATCCGCAAAGCAAGTACGCACCGGACGCCGCGCAGCGCATGCGCTATATCGTGAACGCGCTGGCGTCGCACGAAGTGCATGCCGCGGATTACTACTATCGCCGCGGCGCGTACGTGGCCGCGATTAACCGGGCGCAGCTCGCGATTCGCGAGTACAAGAACGCCCCGGCGACCGAAGACGCGCTGCACATCATGATGATGTCGTATCAGAAGCTCGATCAGCCGCAACTCGCCGACGACACCAAGCGCGTGCTCGCGGCAACCTTCCCGGACAGCCCGTATGTCACCGGCAAGCGCCGCGCGGGCACGGACAAGCCCTGGTATCAGATCTGGTAAGCCATACCGGACCGCCGGCGCCCGCATTCTGTGCGCCGGCTCCTTCCCGAAGGGCGTTGAATCGCCCTATTTTTTGCCATTTGGCAACAAAAATTAGCAATCCTCAGGGTCATCTCAGCCAATGCGGTCGAGCGGCGGGCCCTTGTCGCAACACGTTTTTGCAAGAGATCAGCATGGCGGTAACGGTTGCGCGCGCTCAGCGCGACACATTTCTCGACACGATGGATGCACTGCTGCCCTGGCCGAGCCTGTGCGCGATCGTGGAGCCGGACGGGCAGGCGCACGCCGACACCGAGCGCATGGTGCGAATCTGCCTGCTGCAAAGCTGGTTCGCTCTGTCGGATCGCGATTGCGAAGACGCGCTCATCGACAGCATCGGCTTGCAGCGATTCGCCAGGCTCGACGCCGAGCGCGGCACCTTTCCTGATGCGCAAGCCATCCAGCGGTTTCGCAGCGGCTTGCAGTCGCGGCGGCTGGCGCAGCCGTTGGCAGCCGAAGTGAACCGCGTGCTTGCAGCGAACGGCATTCGCATCAAGCCGGGCGCGATCGTCAACGCGCGCATCTTCGCGGACAGGCCGGTCCGGCGCGACGTAAGCGCGTCCAGCGTCATCGCCAATCATGCCGCCGCGCCGCCGAGCTTCGGCAGCGCGTACGGCCGTCAATCGATGCACGTCCGTCTCGCGCGCAAGACCGCAAGCGCCGCATCGGCCGAGCGCGCCGCGCGGCTCGCTCAGGCCATCTTCAACGTGCGCAGCATCACTGAAGGCTAGTCGGCCATTTCCACCGCCGAGTTGCGCGAATCGCTGAAAAACGCGCGCACGACGTCCAGTTCGCGCGTGCGCTTGAACGGCGGAAGACTTTGCCAGATGCGTCGTCCGTACGGTTTGTCGACGAGGCGCGTGTCGCAGATCATCAGCACGCCGCGATCCGTTTCCGCGCGAATCAGACGGCCCGCGCCCTGCTTCAACGTGATGACCGCCTGCGGCAACTGATGCACCGCGAACGGGCTCAGCCCTTTCTTCGTGAGCGCATCGAGCCGCGCGGCGAGCACCGGATCGTCCGGCGGCGCGAACGGCAGTTTGTCGATGACCACGAGCGAGAGCGCATCGCCGCGCACATCGACGCCCTCCCAGAAGCTCTGGCTGCCGACCAGAATCGCGTTGCCATACGCACGGAAACGGTCGAGCAATTCGGTGCGGCTCGCATCGCCCTGAACCAGCAGCGGGTTCTGCCAGCCGCGCCGCTCGATCACATCGCGCAGCCGCGCCGAAATGCGATCGACCGCGCGCAGCGTCGTGCACAGCACGAACGCACCGCCGCCCGCCGCTTCGATCACCGGAAGCGCAGCATCGAAAACAGCATCCGTGAATTGCGGCGACGACGGCTGCGGCAGATTGCGCGGCACGTACAGAAGCCCTTGCGTCGGATAGTCGAACGGGCTCGGCAGCGTCATCGAGCGGCGGGCGTTCAATCCCATTTGCGCCGCGTAGTGCGTGAAGTCGCCGCGCACCGAGAGCGTCGCCGACGTGAAGATCCACGCACGCGGCACGCCCGCGCGCTGCTTCGCGAAGATCGGCGCCACGGAAAGCGGCGTCTCGTGCAACTGCACCGTGTGCGAGAACACCTCGATCCAGCGCACCATTTCGTTAGGCTCCTTCTTCGCCGTTTCTTGCGCGGTGTCCTCGTCGTCCGCGACGGCGCGTTCGAGCGGCGTCGGCGGCGTCGTCCAGCCCGCGAGCAGGTCCTGCAACTCGCGAGCGCGACGCACCAGCGCCTGCAGCGATTCGGCGCGCTCCGCATGCGACGACAACGCCGCCGCCAGCGCATCGAGATGCGTTTCGAGGGTATCGAGCGCCTCGAAGAGCGGATGCCCGTCCGGAAGCTGGCCGAGCGAAAAGCGCGCCGAGTCTTCCTTGAACGCGAGCCGCAGGTCGCGCGCCGCGCGCTCCAGCGCCGCGCCGAGCTTGGTCCAGTCCGCAGCGTCGCGCGCGTGGCTCAGGCCCTCCGCGACGGTGTCGCGCGCCAGTTCGAGCAGTTGCGTCGTGGAAAGCGTCTCGCCGAAGAATAGCGTTGCCGTTTCGGGCAACTGATGCGCCTCGTCGAAGATGATGGTGTTGGCCATCGGCAGCAATTCGGCCATGCCGGTATCGCGCAGCATCACGTCCGCGAAGAACAGATGGTGATTCACCACCACGATATCCGCCTGCTGCGCCTCCTTGCGCGCCTGCATCACAAAGCAGTCCTTGTAGTGCGGGCAGTCCTGACCGAGGCAGTTGTCGCGCGTGGACGTGACCATCGGCCAGACGGGCGAATTCTCGGGCACGCTCGCGAGTTCGGCCTTGTCGCCGGTGCGCGTGATTTTCGCGAAGCGCACGATCTCCTGCAGATGCGACGTGTCCTGCCGCGACGGCAGCCGGCCGTTGTCGGCGGTGCGCTCCAGATAGTAATGGCAGAGGTAATTCGCGCGGCCCTTGAGCATCGCGACCGACACCGGCACGGCGAGCGCGTCGCGCACGGTCGGGATGTCGCGCTGGAAAAGCTGATCCTGCAAATGCTTGGTGCCGGTCGAGACGATGACCTTGCCGCCCCATAACATGGCCGGCACGAGATACGCGTAGGTCTTGCCCGTGCCGGTGCCGGCCTCGACGATCAGCGTGTTCTCGCCGCCGTCGATGGCGGCCTTCGCGGTGGCGATGCCGACGTCATCGGCCGTTGCTTCGTCGGGCGCATATGGCTTGTCCGACGGCCCGAGCTTGCGCGCGGGACGCCGTTGCGCCTCGAACATCGCGGGCTCGGGCATGGCGCGGCCGGACGCTTCCATCGCGGCGGCGACCGAGCGCGCCATGTCGATCTGCGATGCGCGCGGCCGATAGCCGTCGATGGCGCGCGCGAGCAGGCCATCGGCGGAGAAGATCGCATCGAGTTCGACGCTGCGTTTGTTCGTCAGCGCGAGCGGCGCGCTCACGGCATCGGACGGTTGGGCGGGAGAGTTCAAGGGGAGCTAGATCCTGCGAATGCTGCGGGTTTCGTGCCAAGCGCCACGCGCGCTGGCGCCTGGTGCGCCGGCGGTTTTTTCCGCGCCGCGCGGCGGGCGGCTCTAGTGCGGGTCCGTGTCCAGCTGCAATTGCAGCAGGAGTATGGTGTCTTTCACCTTGAGCTTGCGCTTCTTCAAGCGCCGCAGCTCGAGGTCGTCGATGCCGGACAGTTTGTCGATGAGCGTGTCCAGACCGCGATGCTCGTCCTGCAACTGCGCGATCCGGTCGCGGATCATGCCGGCATCCACGGCGGTGTGTCGGGGTGCGTTCAAGCGTTGCTGCATGCTCGCCTCCTTTCCCGGGACACGCGCCCGGCCCGGTGGTCGCGCCGACGCGGCGCTACTTGCCTTGCTGCTGTTGTTGCTGTTGCTGTTGCTGTTGCTTCAACTGGTCCTGCTGCGCCTGCTGTGCTTTTTCCTGCTGCTTGCGGGCGGCTTCCTTCTGACGCGCCTCGACTTCCGCGCGATGCTGCGCGGCTTCCTGCTGCTTCTGTTCGAATCGCTGCGCCTTCTGCTCGCGCTCCTGCGCGTCCTGCACGCCGCGCGCGCGGGCGTCGTCCAGTTTCTTCTGGTAGTCCGCCTGCTTCTGGTCGAACGCCTTCTGGTTCGCCGCGCGCTGCGGCGCTTCCGCGTTGCGTTGCGCGGCGGCGAGCGCGTTCTGGCGCTGCTTGTCTTCGTACGCCTGCTGGTTCGCGCGTTCGTTGGCCGCGCGTTGCGGCGCTTCGGCGTCGTATTGCGCCTGCTTGAGCGCCGTCTGCCGGTCGCGCTCCTGCACGCGTTCGGCGCGTTGTTCGTCGTTCAGTGCGAGCTGCTCCTGCCGGATTTGCTGGCGCGTCTCGCGCATTTCCGTGCGCGCATTGTCGAGACAATGGTTCACGAAGAACTTGCTGTAGCAGTCGTGCTGCTTCACGCCGTAGCGGTAGTCGTTCTCCGACGTGCGTTGGTCGAGCACCTTCTGGCGCCGCTCGTAGCCGGCTCGCGCGGCGGCGTCCGCGTTGCTGTCGGCGTTGCCCGACGTGCTTTGAGACGCATCGAGCGGCTGCGTGCTCACCGCGGCCGTCGGGTCGATGGGCCTCGGCGTCTGAGCGTTCGCATGCTGCGGCAAGACGGCGGCGAGCGCGCATATCGACGATGCGGCCACCGCCATCGGCGCGAGCTTCGTAAGGCGAAAGTTGAGCAAATTGATGAACGGCAACGTGATAAGGAATCAGGTGCGCGAAGGTGGAAAACGGGCTTGCGCGGTCCCGAAATTCTATCACCGCGCGCCGGAGCCCTCCGGCATTTATGGCAAAATGCCCCGCTCAGTAACCCGGCCCATCACTCGTCGCAGCGCCCGGTGACACGTCCGCGCCGCCCGCTCACGCACGGCGCGCACGGCTCCTTCGCCACCGCGCACGACGAGCCAGCAGACAGCGCAATCATGACGGAAACCGTAGCACTCAAGATCGTACAGCGCATTGCCACCGAGCTCACCGTGCAGCCGCGCCAGGTCGCCGCCGCCGTGCAGCTTCTCGACGAAGGCTCGACTGTCCCGTTCATCGCCCGGTATCGCAAGGAAGTCACCGGCAATCTCGACGACACGCAACTGCGCACGCTCGAAGAGCGCCTCTTCTATCTGCGCGAACTGGAGGACCGGCGCGCGGCGATTCTGCAGAGCATCGACGAGCAAGGCAAGCTGAGCGACGAACTGCGCGGCGCGATCGAAGGCGCCGACAGCAAGCAGGTGCTCGAAGACCTCTATCTGCCGTATAAGCCCAAGCGCCGCACGCGCGCCCAGATCGCGCGCGAAGCCGGGCTCGAACCGCTCGCTCAGGCGCTGCTCGCGGATCCCACGCTCGATCCGCACACCGAAGCCGCCAAGTTCGTGGATGCCGAGAAAGGCGTCGCGGACACCAAGGCCGCGCTCGACGGCGCGCGGGACATTCTCTCGGAGCAATTCGGAGAAACCGCCGAAATCCTGGGGAAGCTGCGCGACTATCTGTTCAATCAGGGGCTCGTGATGTCGCGGGTGGTGGACGGCAAGGAAGGCGAAGAAGGCGAGAAATTCCGCGACTACTACGACTACAGCGAGACCGTGCGTACCGTGCCGTCGCATCGCGCGCTCGCGCTCTTTCGCGGCCGCAATGCGGGCGTGCTGTCGGTGAAATTGGGGCTGGGCGAAGAACTCGATACACAAGTGCCGCATCCGTGTGAAGCGATGATCGCGCAACACGTCGGGATCGCGAATCGCAACCGCGCGGCCGACAAGTGGCTCTCCGATGTCTGCCGCTGGTGCTGGCGCGTGAAGGTGCAGCCGCATATCGAAAACGAACTGCTCACGCAACTGCGCGAAGAAGCCGAACACGAAGCGATCCGCGTGTTCGCGCGCAATCTGAAAGACTTGCTGCTGGCCGCGCCCGCGGGTCCGAAGGCCGTGATCGGTCTCGATCCGGGGTTGCGCACCGGCGTGAAGGTGGCGGTCGTCGATCGCACCGGCAAGCTCCTCGCCACCGATACGATCTACCCGCACGAACCCCGCCGCGACTGGGACGGCTCGCTTGCGAAGCTCGCGCGGATCGCGCGCGAGACGAAGGCCGAGCTTATTTCCATCGGCAACGGCACGGCGTCGCGTGAAACCGACAAGCTCGCGAGCGAGCTCATCGCGAAACACCCGGACCTGAAGCTGCAAAAGATCGTGGTGTCGGAAGCGGGCGCGTCCGTGTATTCGGCGTCCGAACTCGCGGCGAAGGAATTCCCCGAGCTGGACGTGTCGCTGCGCGGCGCGGTGTCGATCGCGCGGCGGCTGCAAGACCCGCTCGCGGAACTCGTGAAGATCGAGCCGAAGGCCATCGGCGTCGGCCAGTATCAGCATGACGTGAATCAACGCGAACTAGCGCGATCGCTCGATGCCGTCGTCGAAGACTGCGTGAATGCGGTCGGCGTCGATGCGAACACCGCGTCCGTCGCCCTGCTCGCCCGCGTGTCGGGCCTGAACGCGACGCTCGCGCGCAATATCGTCGACTATCGCGACGCGAACGGACCGTTCCCCTCGCGCGAGCATCTGCGCCGAGTGCCGCGTCTCGGCGACAAGACGTTCGAGCAGGCGGCGGGCTTTTTGCGCATCAACAACGGCGAGAATCCGCTCGACCGCTCGTCGGTGCACCCGGAGGCGTATCCGGTGGTTCAGCGCATTCTCGCGAAGATCAACAAGCATGTCGGCGATGTGCTCGGCAAGCGCGAGGCGCTCGCGGGGCTGTCGCCGGCCGAGTTCGTCGACGATCGCTTCGGTCTGCCGACCGTGCGCGACATTCTCGTGGAGCTGGAGAAGCCGGGCCGCGATCCGCGCCCCGAGTTCAAGACTGCGACATTCCGCGAAGGTATCGAAAAGATTTCGGATCTCGCGCCGGGCATGGTGCTCGAAGGCGTGGTGACGAACGTCGCGGCGTTCGGCGCGTTCGTCGATATCGGCGTGCATCAGGACGGCCTCGTCCACGTGTCGGCCATGTCGACCAAGTTCATCAAGGACCCGCACGAAGTCGTGAAAGCCGGTCAGGTGGTGAAGGTCAAGGTGCTGGAAACGGACGTCAAGCGCCAGCGGATTTCGCTGACCATGCGCCTCGACGACGACTTCGCGCCGGCATCGACGGGGAACGCGGGTTCGCCGGCGCGCGGCGGGCAAGATCGGCGTGCGGGCGGCGGCGGACGCGACGCGCGTTCGAACCAGCGCCGCGAGCCGGAAGCGGCAGGCGCCATGGCTGCGGCATTTGCGAAACTCAAACGCTAGTTCCGCTAGCCGCAAGAAAAAACCCACGCTTCATTCACGGCGTGGGTTTTTTTATGCGCGGCGCTCTCAGGCACGTTCGGGCGCGCTCAGATTTCGATCTTGGTCCCGAGTTCGACGACGCGGTTCGCCGGAATGCTGAAGAAATCGGTAGGCTTCGCGGCGTTCTGATGCATCCACGCGAACACGCGTTCGCGCCACACCGACATGCCCGGCAGTTCCGTCGGCACCACGGTTTCGCGCGCCATGAAGAACGAGGTGTCCATCAACTCGAAGGTCATCGCGTGCGTGCGCGTGATCTGCTCGAGCACGGCTTTCACGTCCGGCGTTTCGTTGAAGCCGTAGGCGGCCTTCACCAGGAAGAGCCCGCCGCTGATGTCCTTCACCTCCAGCCGATGCGCGTCGTCCACGTAGGGAATATCGCGCGTGAGAAAGTTGAGGAAAATCGTGCGTTCATGCAGCACCTTGTTGTGCTTCAGGTTGTGCAGCAGGCTCACCGGCACGAGCGAATCGCTGCCCGTCAGATAGATGGCCGTGCCCGACACGCGATGCGGCGGATGCGCGAGCAAGCCCTGCAGGAACGGCATCAGCGGGATACCGTCGGCGGCGGTGCGGTCCTTCACGATCATGCGGCCCTTGTACCAGGTCATCAGCAGGAAGAAGAGCGCCCCGCCGATGCACAGCGGCAGCCAGCCGCCCTGCTCGATCTTCAACAGGCTCGCGCCGAAGAAGCCGATGTCGATCACGAGGAACACGGCGATCATCCCGCCGACGAGAAAGCGGTTCCAGCCCCATAGGTTCGTCATGACGACGGACAGGAGAATCGTGGTCACGAGCATCGTCGCGGTCACTGCGAGGCCATAAGCGGCCGCCAGATTCTCCGAACTCTTGAAGCCGACGACGATGCACAGAATGATGAAGAGCAGCATCCAGTTGACGAGCGGAATGTAGATCTGCCCGATGGCCAGTTCCGACGTATGCAGGATCTTCATGCGCGGCACGTAGCCGAGCTGAATGGCCTGGCTGGTAAGCGAGTACGCGCCCGAAATGACGGCTTGCGAGGCGATGACGGTGGCGATCGTTGAAAGGATGACGAGCGGCAGCAGCGCCCATTCCGGCGCGAGCAGGAAGAACGGACTTTCGATGGCCTTCGGCGAGTGCATCAGGAGCGCGCCCTGCCCGAAGTAGTTGAGCAAGAGCGACGGCATCACGATGGCATACCATCCGCAGCGGATGGGCTTGGCGCCGAAGTGCCCCATGTCGGCGTAGAGCGCCTCGGCGCCCGTCAGCACCAGCACCACCGAGCCGAGCACGATATACGCTTGCAGCACATGCTCGGCCATGAAGGAAACCGCGTAGTACGGATTCAGCGCGATCAGCACGCCCGGCGTGAGCGCGATGTGATACGCGCCCAGCACGGCGAGCGTCAGGAACCATAGCAGCATGATCGGCCCGAACAGCTTGCCGACGACTGCGGTGCCGTGCCGCTGAATCCAGAACAGCATGACAAGGATGACCATCGTGATGGGAATCACGTACGGCGACAGCTTGGGCGCGGCGATCTCCAGACCCTCGACCGCCGAAATGACCGACATGGCCGGCGTGATCACCGCATCGCCATAAAACATGCACGCGCCGAAGATGCCGAGCATCATGAGCACGCCGGAGAGGCGGCCGGGATCTTTGACGCTCCGTAGCGCGAGCGTCATCATCGCGAACACGCCGCCTTCGCCGTTGTTGTCGGCACGCATCACGAAAAGCACGTATTTGATGGCGACCACCATCACGATGGCCCAGAACAGCAGGGAGATGACGCCGAGGATGGAGGCTTCGGAGAGACCGATGCCGTGCGAGGGGCTGAAGGCTTCCTTCAGCGCGTAGAGAGGACTCGTGCCGATGTCGCCGAAGACGACGCCGATGGCCGCGAGCGCAAGCGAAGGCAAAGGCTGTTTGCGCTCTTGCGCGTGAGTCAGGGTAGTCATAAAAGCGAGATATCCGTCCAGGGCGGAGAAAAACCGAACGCCATTCTATCTAACGCCGCACGCAAAAACGGCCTCTCGCATGTTGCTCATGCGCCACGAGAGACGCGACTGGAAGTTTAGCATCGCGCTCAGCACGCGTCGGCGCGCCGTGCGTGCTTTCATGCTTCCTTCGAGTGGCTTGATGCGCGCGTCACAATGAAAGCGGCCTGAAACGCAAAACGCCGTTGCGGCGGGCGAAAGCCCGGGCGCAACGGCGTGTATCGTAGAAACAAAGCGGCGTTGGCTTACGCGCGGCCGTTTTGCATGCCTCGCTTGATCCACGCGCCGAGGTTGTGCGGACGCACGGTATCCCATTCCTCGAACGGCTGATGAATCCACGGATTCGTTTCGAGAAACTGAACGTGGTAGTCGGGCTTCACCTTCGAGCACGCCTTGTACCACAGCACCGCCGAACGCACGGCCGTGATTGCCGGATAACGCTCCTTCAGGTGATCCTGCACGCGCGCGAGCGTGACGCCCGAATCGACCAGATCGTCGACGAGCAGCACGTTGCCCGACAACTCGCCGCGCGTCATGGTGATGTACTGCGCGATGTCGAGATCGCCCTGCTGCGTGCCTGCGGCTTCGCGATACGAACTCGTCGCGAGAATGGCGAGCGGCAGGTCATAGATGCGCGAAAGCTGGTCGCCCACGCGCAGGCCGCCGCGCGCGAGACACAGGATCTTGTCGAACTTCCATCCGGAGTCGTGCACGGTCAGCGCGAGCAGTTCGATCAACCGGTGATATTCGTCCCAGTTGACCCAGAGATTCTTGTCGTCGTTACGCGGGTCGGTCATCGCGATCATGGTGAGGCTCTTTCGATTGCATACTGCGGTTATATACGAAATGTGGCCGCATGAAGCGGCCACATTCTTTACAGCGTCCGGTTCAGGCCGAGGCTCGGTGGCGCTCAGACCTTGAACGGATGACGAAGCAAGATGGTTTCGTCGCGGTCCGGACCGGTCGACACCATGTCGATCGGCACGCCGGCCACTTCCTGCACGCGCGTGAGATAAGCGCGCGCATTCTCCGGCAGGCTGTCCCATTGCGTGATGCCGATGGTGCTTTCCTTCCAGCCGCCGAAGGTCTCGTAGACCGGCTCGCAGCGCGCCACTTCCGAGGCGCCGCGCGGCAGGATATCGACCGGCTTGCCGTCGAGCGTGTAGCCGACGCACAGCTTCACTTCTTCGAGGCCGTCGAGCACGTCGAGCTTGGTCATGCACAAGCCCGAAATGCCGTTGATCTGGATGGAACGGCGCAGCGCGGCGGCGTCCAGCCAGCCGGTGCGGCGCGGGCGGCCGGTGACCGACCCGAATTCCTTGCCGACGGTCGCGAGGTTCAGGCCCACCTGGTCCTGACGCTCTGCGTTGTCCGCATCGTACAGTTCGCTCGGAAACGGGCCCGAACCGACGCGCGTGCAATACGCCTTCGTGATGCCGAGAATGTAGTTGAGCTTTTGCGGTCCGACGCCCGCGCCAGCCGTCGCCGCGCCCGCGACGCAGTTGCTCGACGTGACGTACGGATACGTGCCGTGGTCGATATCGAGCAGCGTGCCTTGCGCGCCTTCGAACAGCAGATTGCGGCCAGCGTGGTTTTCGTCGTAGAGACGGCGGGAGACGTCCGTGACCATGGGCGCCAGACGGTCGGCGAAGCCGAGCATCGTGTCGAGCGTTTCCTGAAAATCGACCGCCTTCGCGCCGAGATACTGCGTCAGCACGAAGTTGTGAAAGTCGAGCACTTCGGCGAGACGTTCGGCGAAGAGCGGTGCATCGAAAAGATCCTGCACGCGCAGGCCGCGACGCGCGACCTTGTCTTCATACGCCGGGCCGATGCCGCGGCCGGTCGTGCCGATCTTGCCGGCGCCGCGCTTCGCTTCGCGCGCCTGGTCGATGGCGACGTGATACGGCAGAACCAGCGTGGCGGCTTCGGAAATGAAAAGACGCTTCGAAACGTCGATGCCCGCCGTTTCCAGTTCGTCGATTTCCTTGAAGAGCGCCTCGGGCGACAACACGACGCCATTGCCGATGTAACAGGCCGTGCCGGCGCGCATGATGCCCGACGGGATGAGGCGCAGAATGGTTTTCTTGCCGCCGATGATGAGCGTGTGCCCGGCGTTGTGACCGCCCTGGAAGCGCACGACGCCCTGGGCGTGGTCCGTCAGCCAGTCGACGATCTTGCCCTTGCCCTCATCACCCCACTGGGTGCCCACCACGACGACATTGCGCCCTGGGTTCACATTCACTGCGCTGGCAGACATGTTGATTCGTTAGCTGGTTAAAAACGTATTTTACCTATGTTCGCGGCGCGTTCCGAATTTTTCGGGACCCGTTTCGCGATTCCGTCACGTCGGCGCGCAGCCGCGCGCCTTCGCAAAAGTCCTTGCCGATCAAATGCCTGCGCGCGCCGGCGTCACGCGCTCTTCCACCGTCCAGCGGCCGTCGCGCTCGATGAGCACGCGGTCGAACGCGAATTCGTCGAGGTCGTGATCGTGGCCCGGCAGCGCCTGAATGACGACTTCTCCGGCATCGCGCAAGGCCGCTACTGCCGCGCGCAGCGGTTCGTCGTGCTTCCACGGCGCGAGGATCGCGCTGCCGCGCGCATCCACGGGCGAGATGCGTGCCACTTCGCGCAGATCGAGCGAGAAGCCGGTTGCGGGACGCGCCCGGCCGTAGGCAAGACCCACGTCGTCGTAGCGGCCGCCGCGCGCCACCGCGTTCGGCACGCCATCGACGTATGCCGAGAACATCACGCCGCTGTGATACGCGTAGCCGCGCAGGTCGGCGAGATCGATCATCAGCTCCGCGCCATTGGCCTGAGCCGCGAGAAACGCGAGATCGTCGAGCGCGCGCGCGATGACCGGCAGATTCGGCAAGCGGGCGCGCGCCGCCTGCAGCACGGACGCGTCGCCGTACAGCGACGGCAACGCGCGCAGCGCCTCGCGCGGCACGTGACCGAGATGCGCCGTCAGTTCGTTCAGGCGCGGCACGTCTTTAGCTGCGAGCGCGTCGTAAAGCGCCTCGCCGAGCGATGCCGCCGCCGGCTCGAGATCCAGGAGCGCCGCCAGCACGCCCGCGTGGCACAGATCGAGCCGCACTTTCGTCAGACCCGCGAGATGCAGCGAATCGAGCATCAGTTGCTGAATTTCGAGATCGGCTTCGAGGCCGGCGTGACCAAAGATTTCCGCGCCGATCTGAATCTGCTCGCGCGTCGCATGCAGGCCGCGCGGACGCGTATGCAGCACGACGCCGGCATAACACAGGCGCGTCACGCCCTGCCGGTTCAGCAAGTGCGCGTCGATGCGCGAGACCTGCGGCGTGATGTCCGCGCGCAGGCCCAGCGTGCGCCCGGAGAGCTGATCGACGAGCTTGAACGTGCGCAGATCGAGGTCACTGCCGCCGCTCGTCAGCAGCGATTCGAGATATTCGAGCATCGGCGGCATGACGAGCTCGTAGCCGTACGAGCGGAAACGGTCGAGCAGGCGGCGGCGCAATTCTTCGATCTTGCGCGCTTCCGACGGCAAGACGTCGGCGATATTCTCGGGAAGGAGCCAGGTGGACATCGATACGTTTCCTGCGGGGCGCGACGCGCGAGCGGCGGCGCATGGGAGGATAAGAACAAAGATAGGCGAAACGAGGCGGCTTCGCGGCTAGGTTGCGATCAGCAGCAGGATCAGCCCCAGCGCCATCGCGATCAACCCGCCGATGCGGATGTGATGCGGCGGCCGCTCGGCGATGCGGCGGAACGTGTCGCGCCAGGCCGTCGGAAAGACGAAGGGAAACATGCCTTCGATGATCAGCATCAACGCAAGAGCGAGCAGTATCGTCTCGACCATTGTCTACGGAGGATGAGCGCCGCGCGACGATCGAGTCGCGCGGCGCGGGTGCGGTCAGCGCCTCGGCGCGGCGGAGGCGGACGTGTCCGCGCCGCCGTTCGGGCTCTTCATGAAGCGGAAGAAATCGCTGCTCGGGTCGACCACGATCACGTCGCCCGGCTTGAACGTCTTCTTGTACGCTTCGAGGCTCTGGTAGAACTGATAGAACTGCGGGTCGCGTCCATAGGCATCGGCGGCGATGGCTGCCGCCTTGCTGTCTCCTTCGCCCTTGATGGACTGCGCCTGGCTGTAGGCGTCGGCGAGAATCTGCTGCTGCTCGCGCTCCGCGTCGGCCTTGATCTTGTCGGCGTCCGCCGTGCCCTTCGCGCGCTCGCTCGCGGCTGCCTGCTGGCGCGCCGCGATCATGCGCTTGTAGACCGAATCCGCCACCGCCGACGGAAAGTCGACGCGCGTCATTTGCAGATCGACCAGTTGCACGCCGAATGCCGACGCCGCGCGTTCCACGGCCTTTTGCGCCTCGGTTTCGAGCGTTTGCTGCTTGCCGAGCGCATCCGTGAGCGTGCGATTCGCGAACGCGCTCGCGAGCGCGGTTCGGCTCAGCGCGGCGAGACGTTCCTGCGCGCTCTGCGTGTTCTTCTCGTTGCTCACGAAAAGCTTCAGCGGATCGGCGACGCGGTATTTGATGACCGTGTTCACGAGCACTTCATTCTTGTCGGACGTGGTGAAGCGGTCCGCTCCGCCTTCGTCGATGGTGAGCGTGCGCGTGTCGATGAGCGTCAGCGTCTGGAATGGCGGCGGCAGCTTGAAGTGCAGGCCCGGGCCATCGAGACGCGGATTGCTGTCGCCATGCGCGGCAACGACGCCCGCATGCCGTTCGTCGACGGTAAAGACCATCGACGAGCCGACGAACAGCACGACCACGACGGCCACGACGAGCGCAATGATTCGATTCATGTTTGGCGCTCCTTACTGCAAGTCGTCTTGACGGCTGCGCGAGCGGAACGCATCGCGCGAGCGCAGCGGATCGCCTGTGCCGCTCGCGGCGTTTGGCGCGCTCGCGCCTGCTGCCGCGCTCGCCGGCGTTGCGGCGGCTGAAGCAGCCGTCGCGCTCGGCGCGCGCACTTCGGCATTCGCGGCAGCGGGCGCACTCGCCGACGCGGTGTCGGCCGTGTTCGCCGTGTTGGTTGCGGCGTCCTTCGCCTGTTGACGGTTCGCTTCGACCAGTTTGTCGAGCGGCAGATACACCACGTTGTTGCCGGCCTTGCTGTCCACGAAGACTTTCGTGGTGCGGGAGTAGATCTGCTGCATCGTGTCCAGGTACATGCGTTGGCGAATGACGGCGGGCGCCTTCGAGTATTCGGCGTAGACCTGCTTGAACCGTTCGGCGTCACCCTGTGCCTGCGTGACTTCGCGATTGCTGTAGGCGGTGGCTTCGTCGACCATCTTCGCCGCGTCGGCCTTCGCGCGCGGCAGCAGCTGATTCGCGTAGGCTTCGGCGGTATCGCGGGCGCGCTCGTTATCCTGCCGCACGCGCGACGCTTCTTCGAACGCGGCCTGCACCTGTGTCGGCACCTGCACGCTCTGCACCGTGACGCCCGTGACCTGCAAGCCGGTGCGGTACGCATCGAGCGAGTGCTGGATGGCCTCGGCAAGCCGCGCCCGCAACGTGTCGCGGTCCTTATACAGCAGGTCGTCCGTCGCCGATGCGCCGGCGATCTCCCGGACCGCGGCCTGCGCAGCTTCGCTCACGCTCTGGTCGGGATCGAGATTGCGGAAGAGGAAGTCGGTCGGCGACTTGATCTGATACTGCACGGCGAAGCGCACGTCGAGGATGTCGGCGTCGTTCGTGAGCAGCGATGCGTCGCGCACGTTGCCCTGCGCGAGCGCGACGCCGCGTCCGATCTCCACCGACCGTATCTGCGAGGTATCGACGATATCGTGCGACTGGAACGGATACGGCAGGCGCCAGTGGATGCCCTGCGGCACCGTCTGCCGATACTGGCCGAACTGCGATACCACGCCGACGTGGCCGTCCTGCACCACGAACACGCCGCTGCCCAGATAAATGGCGATCAACACGCCGATCACGATGCCGAGCCCGATCTTCGTGCCCCGCCCGTTGTCGCGCGGCATGCCGCCGCCCGGCTTGCGGCCGAAGATGCCCGCGATACGGCGGTTGAATTCGCGCCACATCTCGTCGAGGTCGGGCGGGCCTTCTTCCTTGCCGTTGCCGCGCTTGCCGTCCTGCGGACGCTTCGCGTCGTTCTTTACACCATTGCCGTCGCCCCGCCCCCAGCGCGGATCGTTCATCGAAAAGACGGCATGCGTGCGCTGCCGGTTAGTCCGCTCGTTGTAATCGTTCACTCGGTGATTCACCATTAGACAGCCGGTTCGATGCTGCGTCGGTATTGCGGAGCAGTTCAGTGTCCGTGCTCGGGAACCTTGTGGCCGTCACGTTGTTCGGCTGGCCGGTGGTCTTCCGGCTGCGCGTTGGCGTCGTGTGTCCCGTTCGGCCCGGTCTGCGCGGATTGCGTGGCTTCCGGCGCATCCGAGGGTTCCGCCGGCGGTTGTGTTTCGGCGAGCACGCTGGGCAAGCTTTCTTCGGGTTCGCCTTCATCGGCCGCAGCGATTTCGGCGATGGCGGCGCGCAGCGCGTCGAGTCCCTGACCGGTGCGCGCGCTCAAAAAGACGCGCGAAATATTACCATACTCGTCCCTTTCAACCGCCTCGCCGCGGGCCGAGAGTTCGGGGACTGCGTCGATCTTGTTGAAGACGAGAACCTGGCGAATGGACTCTGCGCCGATGCTGCGCAATACCTCGTTCACCTGATCGATCTGATCGAGGCGCACGGGGCTCGACGCATCCACGACATGCAGCAGCAGATCAGCGTGCACGGTTTCTTCCAGCGTCGCGCGAAACGCGGCGACCAGTTGGTGCGGCAGCTCGCGGATAAAGCCGACGGTGTCGGACACGACCACCTGCCCCGCCTCTTCGCCCAGAAACACGCGGCGCGACGTGGTGTCGAGCGTGGCGAACAGCTGGTTGGCCGCATACGCCTGCGCCTTGGTCAGCGCGTTGAAGAGCGTCGATTTGCCGGCGTTCGTGTAACCGACGAGCGACACTGACAGCGTGCGATTGCGCGTGCGCTGCCGCCGCTGCGTGCCGTGCTGGCGGCGCAGTTTGGTGAGACGCGCCTTGAGCGCCTTGATGCGCTCGCCGATCAAGCGGCGGTCGGTTTCGAGCTGCGTTTCGCCGGGACCGCGCAAGCCGATGCCGCCCTTTTGCCGTTCGAGGTGGGTCCACGCGCGAATGAGCCGCGTCGACAGATACTGCAACTGGGCCAGTTCGACCTGCAGTTTGCCTTCGTGGCTGCGGGCGCGTTGCGCGAAAATGTCGAGGATGAGACTCGTGCGATCCACCACGCGGCGGTTCAGCGCCATTTCCAGATTGCGCTGCTGCGCCGGTGCGAGCGCATGATTAAAAATGACGAGTTCGACGTCGTTCGCTTCGCAGGAAAGGCGCAATTCTTCGACCTTTCCGCTGCCGATGAACATCTTGGCGTCCGGACTGGACCTGCGCCCGGTGAGCGTGACGGCGGGATGGGCGCCCGCACTTTCTGCGAGCAGACTGAGTTCTTCGAGACTGGCTTCGAAATCGATTTTGCCGAAGTCTATGCCGACGAGCGCTGCGTTGATCAAATTGATGTATTGGTTTTGAAGCGACCGGCGAGTCGCATTTATTGCGATCTTGCCGCCGGCCGCGACGAGGTTTAGGACGGTTCGGCGTCCGGATGGAAGTTCACCGGACGGGCCGGCACCACCGTGGAAATGGCGTGCTTATAGACCATCTGGGTGACCGTATTTCTGAGCAACACGACGTACTGGTCGAACGATTCGATGTTCCCTTGAAGCTTGATGCCGTTGACCAAGTAAATCGACACCGGCACATGCTCTTTGCGCAGTGCGTTCAAAAACGGGTCTTGTAACAATTGCCCTTTGTTGCTCATAGCAAACTCCGTATTTTTTTGCAGGTTAGAAGTATTGTGGACGAAGAAAAAGAGATCCGCCGACAATCGCTACACTATAGCCGATTTTCGTTTCGGCAAGAGATCGGCCACCCGGCCAACCGGGCCGCAACGCTTGCCTGAAGCGGCTCTCAGTCCTTGTCCGCATAAGGGTTCTTGGTCGAGCGGAACTCTATGCGCAATGGAGTGCCGGCCAGTCCAAAAGTTTCGCGGAAGCGCCCTTCCAGATACCGTTTATAGGTATCGGTGACCGCATCGAGCGCGTTGCCATGCACCACGATGATCGGCGGATTCTGACCGCCCTGGTGCGCATAGCGAAGCTTCGGCCGGACAGGCCCGCGGCGGCGCGGCTGCTGGAACTCGACCGCTTCGATCAGCGCGCGCGTGAGCTTCGGTGTCGGCAGCTTGGCCATCGCAGCGGCGTAGGCGTCGTCGACCGACTTCATCAGCGCGCCGATGCCGGTTTTCTCCAGCGCCGAGACGTAGTGGAATTTAGCAAAGTCCAAAAACTTGAGCTTGCGCGTGAGATCGGCCTTCGTGCGCTCCCGCACATGCGAGTCCAAACCGTCCCACTTGTTCACGCCCACCACGAGCGCGCGTCCCTGTTCGACAACGAAACCCGCGATGTGCGCGTCCTGGTCCGAAATATCCTGCTGCGCGTCGAGCAGCAGGATCACGACGTTGGCGTCCGAGATTGACTGCAGCGTCTTCACGACCGAGAATTTTTCGATGGCCTCGAACACCTTGCCGCGGCGGCGCAGGCCGGCCGTGTCGATCAGCGTGTATTTGCGGCCTTGGCGCTCGAAATCAACATAGATCGAATCGCGCGTGGTGCCCGGCATGTCGAACGCGATCACGCGCTCTTCGCCGATGAGCGTATTCACGAGCGTGGACTTGCCGACGTTCGGTCTCCCGACGATGGCGATCTTCACGCCATGCTGCGCCTTCTCCTCCTCGCTTTCCTCCGGCTGATCGGCGTAGGCGATGTCGAGCGCCTCGTTGATCATCTCGGTCACGCCGTCGCCGTGCGCGGCAGAGATGGCACGCGGATCGCCGAGTCCCAGTTCGTAGAAGTCCGACGCGACCGCCGTGTACTTCATGCCCTCGGCCTTGTTCACGACGAGAAAGAGCGGCCGGCCGGTCTTGCGCAGGTAGTCGGCGATCGACTTGTCCTGCGGCGCGAGCCCGTTGCGCCCATCGACGATAAACACGACGATGTCCGCTTCTTCCACGGCCTGCCGCGTCTGACGCGCCATCTCGTGCAGGATGCCGTCCTTGGCGACCGGCTCGAAGCCGCCCGTGTCCACGACGAGATACGGCCGCTCGCCGCCGACGCGGCCTTCGCCGTAGTGGCGGTCGCGCGTGAGGCCGGGCAGATCGGCGACGAGCGCATCGCGAGAGCGCGTCAGCCGGTTGAAGAGAGTCGATTTCCCCACATTGGGGCGCCCGACAAGGGCAATCACGGGTTTCATCAGATGTTGTTCACGGTTGAACGCAAGGCGAACGCGAAACGTGCGGTGGGAACGTCGGTCCCGCATACGCCGCGCAATGGCTGCGCTTGTCGAAAATTAGCATGGATTCGGCTCGCGCCACGCGAGAGCGCGTGGAGATCGAGCGTCGGCGTCGTGCGCCGTTGTTCTGCCAGTGCCAGGGCTATTCTCGCGCCGCGTCACCGCGCGACGCGCTTTGTTTTGTCACGCCCTGCGTATCAGGCAGTGTTGCCGGGCGCGCACGGTGGACGCGCTCCGCTTCCTGCATGCCGCGCGGACGAACCCGCCAGCGCGGCTTTCTGCGGCGCTTCGCCTCGGGCGAGACAAAGCGCCATGCTGTGACTTACTGCGGACGGAAGCCGTAGAGCCCGCCGTCGTGCGTTAGCACGACGAGCGTATTGCCCGCCAGCACCGGCGCCGCGGTGATCTCGCTGCCGTCGGTCGGCGCGCGGCCCACGAGTTCGCCGTTGTCCGCGCTCAGGAAATGGACGAAGCCTTTGTAATCGCCCACGACAACCGCGCGGCCGAGGATGAACGGCACGCTGACCTGGCGATTCTTGAGCTTGTCGTTCTTCCAGACGGACGTGCCGTCGGCGGCGCGGAAGGCATTCACGACCGACCAGTCGTCGCCCGCCGCGACGATCTGCTCGTCTTGCGCCAAGCCGCTGTCGCTCGAGAAATTCTTTTCCCATACCGGACGGCCCGAATTCGCGTCGAAGCAGCCGATCTTGCCTTGGAACGTGACCGCGCAGGTCTGCGCGCCGACGAGGCCGGGCGCGCCCGTCACGTCGTTGATGCGCTCGACTTCCGTCACGCCCTTCGGATACGACACCGGCGCTTGCCAGTAGGCATCGCCCGTTTGCAGGTTGATCGCAGCGAAGTTGCCGCCCGGGAAGCCCGCGAGCACCGCCTGGTTGCCAGCGAACGTCATGCCGGCGGCCACGCGAAGGTTCAGCGGCACGGCGCGCAACTGGAAGGTCCATTTCTGTTCGCCCGTCTGCGCATTGAACGCGACGACCTTGCCATCGATCGTGCGTACGATCACGAGATCGTTGCCGACGAGCGGCGGCGAAATGATTTCGCCCGGCGCGGTGGCCGTCCACAATTGCTTGCCGTCGGGTCCGAGCACGTAGACCGCGCCCTTCAGCCCGCCGACCGCGGTCAGATTGCCGTCGCTGCCGACGCCCGCCGACAGGTCGTCCTTCAGCTTCGTGCGCCAGACATCCTGGCCGGTCTTGGCATCGATCTTCGCGACCGTGCCATTTTCGCCCGCCGCGTACACGGCGTCGCCCACGGCGACAGGCGAGAACAGATAGCGGCCGGCCTTGCCGACGCTGGCCTTCCACGCCTGGTTGACGTTGAGCACCGGCTTGAACTCGACGAGCGGTGTCGGCACGCGGCGCTCGTCCTTCGTCGACGAACAGGCGGCCAGAAGCACGGTCAGCGCGCAGGCGAACGGCACGGCGTAGCGTTTCAATTGAATCATCGGTGGACGCAGCATGAATGGGTGAATTCGGTTGACCGGCGCGGCCGCGGATCGCTTGCGGGCGACGCGCGGCACGGCGGCTTGATTGGCGAAACGGCTTCGGCGCTAACGGCGCGCCGAACGTCGAGAGCGATGCGGATCAGCCGCCGAGCGCATCGAGCTTGAACTGGACCAGTTGCCGCGCGGATGTGTCGTTCGCCGGCAGTGTCTCGAGCGCCGTCTTGTAGGCGGTGCGCGCATCGTCGCGCTTGCCTTGGGCGGCGAGCAGATCGCCACGGCGGTCGGCGATCACGCCCTTGAACGCATCGAGCGGCGCGTCGGCGAGCAGCTTCAGGCCGGCGTCGTAGTTCTTCTCGTCGGAGAGCACGAGGGCGAGGCGCAGCTTGGCGATCTGCTTGTACTCGTCGTCCTTCGCGTGATCGACGGCCCACTGCAACTGCGCTTTCGCGCCCGCCGTATCGCCTGCCATGTACAGCGACTTCGCGGCCGCCAGCGCGGACATCTCGGCATACGCGGTGCGGCCGAACTTGTCTTCCATGTCCGATGCGACCCGCGCGACGAGCTTTTGATCGTTGCCGTTGACCGCCTGTTGAAGCTGGTCGTACAGCACGGATGCCTCGGCAGCCTGACGGCGCTGCCAGTAATTCCAGCCGTTGAAAGCGGCCGCGACGACGAGCGCCACGAGCACGATCCACGTCGTGGCGTTACCCCATTTGGCCCACCAGGCCTTGACACTTTCCAGCGATTCTTGTTCGTCGTGGTAACTCATCGTCCAGCTATTCCTTCCTGCGTTTCATTGCTCTTCGTTCGCGTGTCGCGATGGCGGAACGGGTTTGCACGTGCTTGTACTCGATCGGCGCCCGATGCGCACGGCATTCACGCCATTCGATGCCTATCTATTAGGCATCCTCGTCGGCGGCGGTTGCAACCATCGCATTGATTAGGTATTCGGTCAAGTCTTCCGCCGGAACGTTGACCTGCTCGTTCTTTTGCGCATCGGACGTTTCGTTGCCCGAGCGGCGCAGCGGCTTCACGCCGATCAGCCCCTGCGCGAGTTCGTCCTCACCGAGAACGACGGCGAACGCCGCGCCGCTCGCATCCGCCTTCTTCATCTGCGACTTGAAGCTCGCCGACGCGCCATCGGGGCTGCAATGCAGAATGACGTCGAGCCCCGTGTCGCGCAGACGCTCGGCAACGATGAACGCCTGCTGCGCCGCCTGCTCGCCCTGATGCACGACGTAGACGTCGGTGCCCTCGGCTTCCGGCACCAGATTCTCTTCCTTCAGCAGTTCGAGAATGCGCTCGACGCCCATCGCCCAGCCGCACGCGGCGGTCGGCTTGCCGCCGAGTTGCTCGATGAGCGGATCGTAGCGCCCGCCGCCGGCCACCGTGCCCTGCGCGCCGAGCTTGTCGGTCACCCATTCGAACACAGTGAGATTGTAGTAATCCAGTCCGCGCACGAGACGCGGATTGATCGTGAACGGAATGTTGTTCGCCTTCAGCAGCCGCTGCACGCCTTCGAAGTGCCGGCGCGATTCTTCGCCGAGAAAATCGACGAGCTTCGGCGCGTTCTGCGCGATCTCCTGCATCGCCGGGTTTTTCGTGTCGAGCACGCGCAGCGGGTTCGTGTAGAGACGGCGCTTCGCTTCCTCGTCGAGGGCATCGACGTGCTGTTCCAAATACGCGATCAGCTTTTCGCGATGCGCCGCGCGCTCGTCTGCCTGACCGAGCGAGTTCAGTTCGAGGCGAATGCCCGTCAGCCCGAGGTCGTCCCACAGGCGCTGACACATCATGATGATTTCGGCGTCCGTGTCCGGACCCGCGAAACCGAGCGCCTCGACGCCCACCTGATGAAACTGGCGATAGCGCCCGCGCTGCGGACGCTCATGGCGGAACATCGGCCCGATGTACCACAGGCGCTTCGGGCCGTCGTACAGCAGGTTGTGCTCGATCGTCGCGCGCACGACGGCCGCCGTGTTCTCGGGGCGCATCGTGAGATGCTCGCCGTTCAGCGCGTCGGTGAAGCTGTACATTTCCTTCTCGACGATATCGGTCACTTCGCCGATGCCGCGCGTGAAAAGCTGCGTGTGCTCGACGATCGGCGTGCGGATATTCTGATAGCCGTATGCGCGCAGCATCGACTTCACGGTGGTTTCGAAGAAGTCCCACAACGCGGCATCCTGCGGGAGGATGTCGTTCATGCCCTTCACGCCCGTCAGCTTCGCGAGCCGTTTCTTCTGTTCAGTCATCTGTGTTTAGTTGGATGCCGCGGACGTTTCGACGCGCTTGCCGTAAGTGCGTTCGACATAGTCGCTAACGATTTGCTGGAATTCCTCGGCGATACGCTCGCCGCGCAGCGTCTTCACCTTCGCGCCGTCGATGAACACCGGCGCGGCGGGGTTTTCGCCCGAACCCGGCAGGCTGATGCCGATGTTCGCGTGCTTCGACTCGCCCGGCCCGTTGACGATGCAGCCCATGACGGCGACGTGCATCTTCTCGACGCCGGGATACTGGTCGCGCCAGAGCGGCATCGAACTGCGCAGATACGTCTGGATCTGCGAGGCCAGTTCCTGAAACAGCGTGCTCGTCGTGCGGCCGCAGCCGGGGCACGCAATGACCATCGGCGTGAACGAGCGCAAGCCCATGGTCTGCAGAATCTCTTGTCCGACGACGACTTCGCCCGTGCGCGCGCCGCCCGGCTCGGGAGTGAGCGAAATGCGAATGGTGTCGCCGATGCCTTCCTGCAGCAGCACCGACAGCGCCGCCGTGGACGCGACGATGCCCTTCGAGCCCATGCCCGCCTCGGTCAGGCCGAGGTGCAGCGCGAAGCTGCAGCGTTTAGCCAGCTCACGATAAACCGCGATGAGGTCCTGCACGCCGCTCACCTTGCACGACAGGATGATCTTGTCGCGACCGAGCCCCAGTTCCACGGCGCGCTCCGCCGAGCCGATCGCCGACTGGATCAGCGCCTCGTACATCACGCTTTGCAATTCCCAGGGCGTCGTGCGCGCGGCGTTTTCGTCCATCATGCGCGCGAGCAGGTCCTGATCGAGGCTGCCCCAGTTCACGCCGATACGCACCGGTTTGTCGTATTGGATAGCCGCTTCGATCATCTGCGCGAACTGCGTGTCGCGCTTGGCGCCCTGCCCGACGTTGCCTGGGTTGATCCGATATTTCGACAGCGCCTCGGCGCACGCGGGATGATCGCGCAGCAGCAAGTGGCCGTTGTAATGGAAATCGCCGACGAGCGGCACGCTCACGCCCATGCGGTCGAGCTGCTCGCGGATATGCGGCACGGCCGCCGCCGCTTCCGGCGTGTTCACCGTGATACGCACGAGTTCGGACCCGGCTTGGGCGAGTTCCTTGATCTGGATCGCGGTGCCGATGGCGTCGGCGGTGTCGGTATTGGTCATCGACTGGACGCGAACGGGCGCGTCGCCGCCGATGGTCACGAGCTGGCCGCCCCAGCGCACGTCCACCGCATGCGACGAACGACGCGGCAACGGACCGCCGAAAACCGGTTCGGCCGAACAGATCTTGCTGCTGATCAGGGATTGAGCTTCGGATTGCATCGAAAAACCCTTTGGCAACCGGTGCGCTGCCAGGCAGCGGAAGTTGCTTGAATGGAACCTCGAACGAGCGTCACGGCAAAGACCGTGACGCTCCTGACTTGTCCGCGCGCTGAACCGCCGGGCTCAACGGGCCCGCGTCGCTGTTTTACGGCAACGATTAAGGCAGCGAGAAGCGCGCGACGTTTCCGCGGGCGGACGAATACTTCTTGGCATCGACGGGCTCGTCGTCAACCGTCAGCGATTCGACGCCTCTCGCGTTTCCGACGGTCACCTTGAACGGCGCCTCGCCTTGAACGCGCTGCGTGCTGCCCGCATGCACCAGTCGGGAGAACACTTCCTTGCCGTCCTTGCCGCGCACGCTGAACCAGCTATCTTCCTTCGTCTTCAGCTCGATAGCGTTCGTGCCCTTGCCGGTGCTTGCGACTGTTCCGGCCGTTCCGACCGTCGCAGCCGAAGCCGCAGCGGTCGCGACCGCCGCCGATGCCGCCTTTGGCGCCGGTGCGACCGCTGCCGGCACGCTTGCGGCCTGCACCGCCGTGATCGTCGACGACGACGCCGGCAGCGCGTTGGTGCCGAGCGGACGCGGCATCGGCTGTTCGCCGGACGCGGCCGCCACTTCGGGCAGCGACGCTTCGCCAGTGTTCGCGGCGGCGGCCTCGTCGGGCGTCGCAACTTGCGAGGCGGCGGGCTTGTCACCCGACGTCGAAGCGAGCCCCGCGCCCGTGCTCGACTTGAGCCGGGCGAGCCACGCCGACGAATCGCCGCCGGTATGCCACATGACCAGCGCCGCCAGCACGGCGACGATCGCCGCAACGCCCCACAACCACGAACGCTTGCGCCCCGATGAATTGCCGAGCGGCACGGAAACGCGGCCGCGCGGCAAACCCGCGCCGGACGACGCCGGCACCTTCAGATTGTGCTCAACCGGTACGCCGTCACGACGGAACGCCTGCGTGAACGGCGCCGGATCCGCGCCCAGCACTTTCGCATAGCTGCGGACAATGCCTGCGGCGAACGTCCGGTCGGGCAACTGGCTGATGTCGCCCTCTTCGAGCGCGGCGAGCTTCTGCGGCGACACCTTGAGCCGGGCGGAAACATCGTCGATCGACCATCCTTTTGCATGCCGGAGCTGCGCGAGACGCGCGCCGACTGCCTGCAACGAGTCCAGCGTCTCCGGCTGGCTCTCGCGCGATGCCGCCCCTCCGACCCGCGTCCGGGCATCATGCTGATCGCCGGACATTTCGTCGGTATGACTGCCGAAAGGCGTCGGGTGTTGCGGCTCACTCATCCCAAATTCCTCGCATCGATTCTTTTATATTGCGCTGCTGCGCCGTCAGGTTCAAAAAGCACTGAACGATACAACCCCGGCGCCGTTGCAGACCGCTTTATAACAAAATGTTCGCCTTCGCGCGGCGCTCGCTTCATGGTCGCTGCCGTCTCGCCATGCCGACGCGTCGAGCGCAGCCGCCAATCCGTCAGACCGCCCGCACCTCGATCACCTTGCTTCCCGCGCGGCCCGTGCGCTCGGCGAGCCGCGTGCGATCCTGCACCGCGCCCGCGAGCTGGCCGCACGCGGCGTCGATGTCGTCGCCGCGCGTCTTGCGCACGGTCGTCACGACGCCCGCGTCGATCAACACCTGCGCGAACCGCTTGATCTGCTCGTTCTTCGAGCGCGTGAGGCCGGATTCCGGAAACGGATTGAACGGAATGAGGTTGAACTTGCACGGCACGTCGCGCGTGAGCGCCAGCAGTTCGCGCGCGTGAGCCTCGCTGTCGTTCACCCCGTCCAGCATGCAGTATTCGAACGTGATGAAGTCGCGCGGCGCGACCTTCAGATACCGCTGGCATGCCGCCATCAGCTCGCGCAACGGATACTTCTTGTTGAGCGGCACCAGCATGTCGCGCAGCGGATCGTTCGGCGCGTGCAGCGACACCGCGAGCGCGACCGGCAGATCGGCCGCGAGCCGGTCCATCATCGGCACGACGCCGGACGTGGACAGCGTGACGCGGCGGCGCGACAGGCCATAGGCGTTGTCGTCGAGCATCAGGCGCATGGCCGGCACGACGGCGTCGTAATTCAGCATCGGTTCGCCCATGCCCATCATCACGACGTTCGTGACGACGCGCTCACCCTTGCCGGGCCCGCCGACCTCGCGGCCGAGCGACTTGCGCAGCGCAAACTCGGCCATGCGCAACTGGCCGATGATTTCGCCGGTCGTCAGATTGCGGGAAAAGCCTTGTTTGCCGGTGGAGCAGAACCGGCAGTTGACCGCGCATCCCGCCTGCGACGACACGCAGAGCGTGCCGCGCGTCTCTTCGGGGATGAACACGGTTTCGACCGCGTTGCCGTTGCCGACGTCGATCAGCCACTTGCGAGTGCCGTCGGCGGAAACGTGGTCGCTCATGATCGCGGGCATCGCCAGCGTGGCGCGGCCCTTGAGTTTTTCGCGCAGCGATTTCGCGAGATCCGTCATGCCGTCAAAGTCGTCGGCGCCGAACTGATGGATCCAGCGTTGCAATTGCTTGGCGCGAAACGGCTTTTCGCCGAGACTGCCGCAGTATGCGACCAGCCCGGCGGCGTCGAGATCGAGAAGATTGACGGTGCTGCTGCTCGTCATGTCGAGTTCTGCCATTTCCAGATTGCGAAGCCCGGATGCTTGCCCGGGACCGTTCGCGCCAAATTCCTGCTTATTAACAGCTATTCTTGCAGCTATTTGCGTTGAGGCGCGATGACCGCGCCGTCGAACCGGCGCGGCGACCAACACAGAATTAACGCGAGTAGACGTTCACTTCGGGGAAGAAGAACGCCACTTCCTGACGTGCCGTTTCGGCAGCGTCCGAACCGTGGACGGCGTTCGCGTCGATGCTGTCGGCGAAGTCGGCGCGGATGGTGCCCTTGTCAGCCTTCTTCGGGTCGGTGGCGCCCATCAGGTCGCGGTTCTTGGCGATTGCGTTCTCGCCTTCGAGCACCTGAATCATGACCGGACCCGACACCATGAACTCCACCAGGTCCTTGAAGAACGGACGCGCGGCGTGCACCGCGTAGAACTTCTCCGCGTCGGCGCGCGACAGATGAACCATGCGCGACGCGATGATCTTCAGACCAGCGTTCTCGAAACGGCTGTAGATCTGGCCGATAACGTTCTTTGCCACTGCGTCCGGCTTGATAATCGACAGGGTGCGCTCGATCGCCATGAAAAACTCCAAAAAATGAACAGTTTACGGATTAAAACGAATCGACAATTGTAGCACGAAGCAGGGTATGATTGCGATTGAAACCTTACGGTGGCGTAAGGATCAAAGCGTGCGTGGCCTGTCTGCGAACGCAGCGCGAAATAAGCGGGGCAAGCATTGAATTCTGCGCGCGCCGCAGCCATATTGGAGCCAAACGCGGTATCTCGACGAATGCAGGTCATGCACCGTCAGATACTAATAATCGCTTAAGACAGCGACGTTAGGATTTCCGTGTAAACAGAATGTCGCGGTAAAACTGAACGACGGACAATTGGAGCAAGGAGAAACCATGAACGAATCACCCTACGGCTTCGGCCGCACTGGCGCCGTCACCTCTGCTGAGGTGCGCAACAAGGTGCTGCGCAATACTTACTGGCTGCTGGCGCTCTCCATGGTGCCGACCGTGCTCGGCGCGTACGTCGGCGTTGTGACCGGCTTCTCGCTGTTCGCGGCCACGAGCCCGGCCATGAGCTTCATCGCGTTCCTCGCCATCGCGTTCGGCTTCATGTTCGCGATCGAGAAGACGAAGAACAGCGGCATGGGCGTGGTCGTCCTGCTCGGCTTCACGTTCTTCATGGGTCTGATGCTCTCGCGTCTCTTGAGCTTCATTCTCGGCTTCTCGAACGGGCCGCAACTCATCATGATGGCCTTTGGCGGCACGGGCGTGATCTTCGCGGCCATGGCGACCATCGCGACGGTCAGCAAGCGCGATTTCTCGGGGCTCGGCAAGTTCCTGTTCATGGGCGTGATCGTCATCCTGCTCGCCGCGTTCGCGAACATGTTCCTGCAACTGCCGGCGCTGATGATGACGATTTCGGTGCTCGCCATCGTGATCTTCTCCGCCTACATGCTGTTCGACGTGCAGCGCGTGGTGAACGGCGGCGAGACGAATTACATCAGCGCGACGCTCGCCATCTATCTCGACCTGTACAACGTCTTCACGAACCTGCTGGCGCTGCTCGGCATTTTCGGCGGCAATCGCAACTGATCGCGCATCGCTTTGCTGAAACAAAAAACCGGCCTTCGGGCCTAATGCCGTTCAGTTAAGGTCTCTTTTGAGGACTCGAACGGTGTAGCGAAACGGTCGCGATTTGACGGCTCGAGCGCAACTGCGCCCGGGCCGTTTTCTATTGGGAAGCTGTTTGAGCCGCTCACGCAGGCGCTTGAGCAGCGCGGGGAGTTTGCCGTACGAGCGCGTCACGGCTGCCCATGTCATTTCGTACTGAATGGTGTGGAATGCGCGGATGAAGCTCAGTTCATCGGGGGCGTGCCCGGCCGCGAGTGCGGCCTTTGACATCTCCAGACGTATCAGGTTATACGCGATCAGCGCGCCCCAGAACTCCTGATAGACGCCTTCCNTGATTCGACCAGAAGGCGCAGATCATCAACCAGCATGGCGATGCAAGTTAACACCGCCGCGCCCCGTTTACAACTACTTTGCGCCGAAAAGAAAAATGCCGTTCAGTCGCTTAACTGAACGGCATTACGGCCGGAGCCGGGTTTTCTTTGCCTGCTGAAAAGGTGCGACGGTTAATCGCGCTCGAACAGCGCGATCGATTCGACGTGCGACGTATGCGGAAACATGTTCACGACGCCCGCGCCCTTCATCCGGTAGCCCGCCTCGCGCACGAGCAGGCCGGCATCGCGTGCGAGCGTCGCCGGATTGCACGATACGTACACGATGCGTTTCGGCAAGACCGCATCGTCGCCGCTTTGCGCGATGTCCGCGAGCGCCTTCGACACCGCGAGCGCGCCCTCGCGCGGCGGATCGATCAGGAATTTGTCGAAGCGGCCGAGCGCCCGGATGTCGTCGGCGGTGACTTCGAACAGATTGCGGCACGCAAAAGACGTATGGCCATCGACGCCGTTCGCCTTCGCGTTTTCGAGCGCGCGCGCCGTCAGCGCCTCGCTGCCTTCGATGCCCACCACTTCGCGCGACACCCGGGCAAGCGGCAGCGTGAAATTGCCGATGCCGCAGAAGAGATCGAGCACGCGATCGGTGCGGTCCGCCGCGAGCAGGCTCAACGCGCGCGACACCAGCACACGGTTGATCTGATGATTGACCTGGGTAAAATCCGTCGGCTTGAACGGCATCCGGATATGAAACTCCGGCAGCGTATAAGCCAGTTCGCGGTCGAGCGGATAGAACGGATAGACCGTGTCCGGGCCTTTCGGCTGTAGCCAGAACTGCACGCCGTGTTCGTCGGCGAAGGCGCGCAGCAAGGTTTCGTCGGCTTCGGTCAGCGGCTCCAGAATGCGCAGAACGAGCGCCGTCACGTCCGACCCGACCGCCAGTTCGATTTGCGGCATGCGATCGCGGATCGACAGCCCAGCCACCAGATGACGCAGCGGCACGAGCATCGCCGAAACGTGCGGCGGCAGCACTTCGCAACTCGTCATGTCGGCGACGAAGCTGCTCTTGCGCTCGTGGAAGCCGACCAGCACGCCGCCTTTCTTTTCCACGTGACGCACCGTCAGCCGCGCCCGGTAACGGTAGCCCCACGACGGGCCGTGGATCGGCCGGAACATCGTTTCAGCGCGCAGTTTCGCCAGATGCTGAAGATTGTCTTCTAGCACGCGCTGCTTGACCGCGATCTGCGCGCGCACATCGAGATGCTGCATCGAGCAGCCGCCGCACGTGCCGAAGAACTGGCACTTCGGCCGCGTGCGGATTGCCGCTTCGCGCAACACCTTAACGACTTGCGCCTGCTCGAAGCTCGGCTTCTTGCGATAGCTCGAATAGCTCACGCGTTCGCCCGGCAGCGCGCCTTCCACGAAGATGACCTTGCCCGGCTCGCCGTCCTCGTTCACCGTGCGGCCGACGCCGCGCGCTTCCATGTCGAGCGCGTCGATTTCGATTTCAGGCGCGACGAACGACGGATCGGGCGCGACGGACTTCGCGGGCGCCGCGCGGCGGCGATGAGGATTTTTTCGAGCGGCTTCAGACACCTGCGTACTTCCTGACTGACGTGATGGCAAAGGCGAGATTGTAGACGAAGCGTTACGAACTCATCGTCCGAACGCGGCGAGATACTCGGCCCAGTGCGGCGACGCTTCCTGCGCGAGCGCGTTCTTGACGAAGTTGATCTCGTCGCTGTATTCGTCCGCCGAGAAGCCGCCGCGCATCAACTGAAAGCGGCAATACATCAGATACGTATTAACGACATCCGTCTCGCAATAGTTGCGGATTTCGTCGAGCTGACCGTCGCAGAAGGCGTCCCACACCTTGCCGCCGTCCATGCCGAGCTTGCCGGGAAAGCCGCACAGCTTCGCGAGCGCGTCGAGCGGCGCGTTGGCGCGCGCCTGATACATCGCGAGGACGTCCATCAGGTCGATATGCCGCATGTGATAGCGGCTGATGTAGTTGTTGAACTTGAACTCGCGGTCGTCCTGGCCGAGATCCCAGTACCGCGGCGCGGCGATGCCGTGTACGAGCGCGCGGTAATGCAGCACCGGCAGATCGAAGCCGCCGCCGTTCCACGACACCAGTTGCGGCGTGTATTTCTCGATCACGCGATAAAACGACTGGATCAGCGCCGCCTCGCCGTCGCCCGCTGCGCCGAGCGAGCGCACGCGAAAGCCGTTATTGTCGCGAAAGACGCAAGAAATGGCCGCGACGCGCTGCAAATGATGCGGCAGGAAGTCGTTGCCGACGCGCTCGCGGCGAGCCTGGAACGCGTAGTCGGCGACTTCGCGATCGGAAAGATCGGAGGGCAAATCTTCGAGACGGCGAATGCCGTCCACATCGGGGATCGTCTCGATGTCGAATACGAGAATCGGTGTCATTGAATCCTGCGAATGCGGCAAATGCGACGCCCTCGCGGGCGCCATGAAAGCATCAGAGCACGGCGTCCTTGCGAACGCCGTTGGACGCGAAGAAACGCTTGAGCCTGACAAGCGCCTCCTGCTGAATCTGGCGCACACGCTCGCGCGTGAGGCCCATTTCGTCGGCAAGCTCTTCGAGCGTGGCGGGCTCGATGTGATTGAGTCCGAAACGCCGTTCGATCACATGCCGGTGCTTGTCCGACAGGCGCGAGAGCCACAGCCGCGTCAAGGTTTCGAGCTCGCGGTGCTGCACCTCGGCGTCCGGCGACTGGCTTTGATCGTCGGAAAGCAGATCGAGCAGGCTGCTGCCCGGATCGAGGTCGAGCGGCGCGTCGAGCGACGCGGTGTGTTCGTTCAACGCGAGAATGTCGGTGACTTCCTCCGCCGTCTTGCCGGTCAGATACGCGATATCGTCGATGCTGGCGTCGCGGCGTTCGGGCGCCACGGGATCGTTCGCGTTGGCGGAATTTTTTTCGAGATGGCGCTTCGCGCGCAGCACCTGATTGAGCTCGCGGATCACGTGAACCGGCAGCCGCACCGTGCGCGCCTGATTCATGATCGCGCGCTCGATGCTCTGGCGAATCCACCAGGTCGCGTAGGTCGAAAAGCGGAAACCGCGCGTCGGATCGAATTTCTCGATGGCGTGCATGAGGCCCAGGTTGCCTTCTTCGATCAGATCGAGCAGCGGCACGCCGCGATTCAGATATCCCTTCGCGATACTGACGACCAGCCGCAGATTGCGCTCGATCATCACCTGCCGCGCTTCGAATTCGCCCGCCTTCGCGAGACGCGAATACCGCTGCTCCTCCTCGACGGTGAGCAGCGGCTTCACGCTGATGCGATTCAGGTAATGCTGAATAGTGTCAGCCGTGAGTTCGGCCTGCAGGAGCGAGCGAAAGTCGTCGGCGTCGGGAGGGGAATCGTTTGCGCCGTCGGCGGTTTCAGCGCCTTCTTCGGCGCGCTTGCCGCGGCCCGCGCCGTCTTCGTCGGAATCGACATCGACCTCGATGTTCTCGGCATCGTCGTCGCGGGTGGAAGCGCCCTCTTCCGCCGACACTTGCAAAGGTCGGCTGATCGTCTCAGTCTCGGCTTGCGGCAGGCGGCGCTTCGTTTTCGGCATGATGGCTCCGCTTTTATTGCGGCGGCAAATACTTCAGTGGGTCAACAGGTTTTCCCTGCCGGCGAACTTCGAAATGCAACATCACACGGTCCGAATCGCTGTTCCCCATCTCAGCGATCTTCTGCCCTTTAGTCACCGCGTCTCCCTCTTTTACCATCAAAGCGCGGTTATGTGCATACGCTGTGAGAAAAGTCGCGTCGTGCTTGATGATAATGAGATTGCCGTAGCCGCGCAGCCCATTTCCGGAATAAACCACCCGTCCGTCCGCCGAAGCGTTGACCGGATCGCCCGCTGCACCGCCGATATTCAAACCCTTGTTCTTCGCGTCGTCGAACGTGCCGAGAATCGGGCCGCGCGCCGGCCAGATGAACGCCGGCTGCCCTGCCGTCGCGCTGTTGTCGACGCCTGCCGCGACACCCGGCGCGGCGCCTGCCGCTGCGCCGGGCGTAGTTCCCATGCCGGAATTCGGACCGTAGTACGGAGGCTGCGCAGCGCCTGTCGCCGCGCCCGGCTGCTGCGCGCCGCCGTTGAGCGGCTGCGCTTCGATTGCGCCGCCCGCGATCGGCGCCGTCGACACGCCCGGCGTCGCGGCGGCGACATTGGCTCCCGGCGGCGCGACGCGCACCAGCTGACCGACCTCGATCTGATTCGGGTTGGTCAGATTGTTCCAGGCGGCGATATCGTGATAATTCTGACCGTTTTCGAGTGCGATCCGATATAGGGTGTCGCCCGGCTTCACGCGGTAGTAGCCCGGCGGCGGCGGACCGTTGGACGCGGCGGCCTGGGCCGCATCCGTGCTGATGGGCGCGCCGGTTCTGTCCACCACCGGCGCCATGTCCATGCGCGTCGAACAGGCCGCCAGCACGGTTAGCGCAACGACGCACACGCTGCGCTGCGCCGCCGTCAGGCGAACGTTCGCACTCCCTTCTCGCCAAGCACGCAAGATACTCATCGGTGTCAAATCACTCCGGATTTTAAAGGTACAAAGAAAACGCGATCCAGCTGCGACTCGCGCCACTGCGTCGCCGAAATGCGAGTGACGAGCGTCAGCACCTGCGACTGCGCAGCCTGCGATCCGACCGGCGCGACAAGCCTGCCGCCGATCGCCAGTTGATCGAGCAAGGCTTGCGGCACGTCGAGTCCCGCGCACGCGATGACGATCGCATCGAAAGGCGCGGCCGCGGGCAGGCCGAGACGGCCATCGCCATAGTGCAGCCGGATGTTCGGCACGCGCAGCGGCCGAAGATTGAGCTTCGCGCGCTCGGAAAGCGGACGCACCCGCTCGATCGAATAAACCTCGGTTGCGACCTGCGACAGCACCGCCGCCTGATAGCCGCAGCCGGTCCCGATCTCCAGCACCTTGTCGAGCGTGCGCCCGGCCGCGACCAGTTCGATCATGCGCGCAACTACTGACGGCTTCGAGATGGTCTGATGATGACCGATCGGCAGCGCCGCGTCTTCATAGGCCTGCGCGGCGAGCCCGGGATCGACGAACATGTGACGCGGCACCACCGACATGGCGTTCAGCACGCGGGGATCCGTGATGCCGTTCGCGCGCAGCCGTTCGACCATGCGCTCCCGCACGCGTTCGGATGTCAGCGTCTGCGTACTCGTCAACGCGACGTTCGGCGCGCCCTTCTTCGTGGCGGCGTTGGTGTGTGCGTATGAATGCGAGTCGCGCTCGGCGGGACGTTGCGCGGTCCGCAACGCGCTCGTGCGCGGATGCGGCGCCTGCGCCGGACTGCGGGTCGCGGCGGAAACCGGTTTTTCGCTCCCCGGCTTGGACGCAAACGCAGGCGCCGCCTTCTGCGCACCGCCCGCGGAACGCAACCCGCCCGGCGCGGCGGTGGGCTTCACGCGCGACGCGTCGGCGCGGCCGGCGGGCTTGCGCGGCTCGCGTACCAGATCCGCGAGCGCCAGCGGAAAACGCTTGGCGCGCTCGTCCGTCATGAGCGGCGGCTCCCGGCGGCGGCCCATTCGCGCGTCTCGGCCATGAGCTTCGTGTGCGTCAGGTCCAGTTGCAGCGGCGTGATAGAGACATAGCCGTTCGCCACGGCGTGAAAATCGGTGCCTTCGCTCGCATCGAGCGCATCGCCCGACGGCCCGATCCAGTAGATCGGATTGCCGCGCGGGTCGGTCTGGCGGATGACCGGCTGCGAAGGATGCCGCTTGCCGAGGCGCGTCACGCGCCATTCGCCGAGCTGGTCATACGGCAGGCTTGGAATATTGACGTTCAGCAACGGATGACCGGGCATCGGATGATCGAGAAAATGCGCGACGATTTCGGCCGCCACGCGCGCCGCATCTTCCAGATGAAGCCAGTCGCGGCCCACGAGCGAAAACGCGATGGCCGGAATGCCGAACATGAAGCCTTCGGTGGCGGCCGCCACCGTGCCCGAATAGAGCGTGTCCTCGCCGACGTTCTGGCCGTTGTTGATACCCGACACCACGAGGTCCGGCTGCTCGTCCAGCATGCCGGTGAGCGCGATATGCACGGAATCGGTCGGCGTGCCGTTCACGAAATTGAAACCGTTCGCCGCGCGATGAATGCTCAACGGCCGCGACAGGGTGAGCGAGTTCGACGAGCCGCTGCAGTTCTGCTCCGGCGCCATCACGGTCACGTCGCCGAGCGGCTGCAAGGCGTCGTGCAGCACGTTGATGCCGCGCGCCAGATAGCCGTCGTCGTTGCTGAGTAGGATTCGCATCTGACGATTGTAACCGAGGAAAGATGACGCGCGAACGCACGCACAGGCTCCTCCGGACCGCCACGGTGCCCTAAACTGACCGCCTCATCGACAAGGA
Organism: Burkholderia sp. 8Y; assembly: GCF_902506145.1. Taxonomy (GTDB): domain Bacteria; phylum Pseudomonadota; class Gammaproteobacteria; order Burkholderiales; family Burkholderiaceae; genus Caballeronia. The sequence goes on from NZ_LR733520.1 coordinate 1,593,722, forward strand.
GACGACATGCGCGCCGTTCGCTGCACACAACACGGATTACCCGACACGCTCACCATCGAGACGCTGCCTGATCTGCATCCGAAAGCGGGCGAGATCATCATCGACGTGAAGGCGGCGAGCGTCAATTTCCCCGATGTGCTCATCATCCAGAACAAGTATCAGTTCAAGCCGCCGCTGCCCTTCACGCCCGGCGCGGAACTCGCGGGCGTGGTGCGCGAAGTCGGCGCGGGCGTGACGCGCTTCACGCCCGGCATGCGCGTGGCCGCGTACACCGCGCATGGCGCGTTCGCCGAACAGGCGCGTGCGGGCGAAACGGCGTGCATCGCGCTGCCCGATGACGTCGATCTCGCCGATGCCGCCGCGTTCACGCTCGCCTACGGCACGTCGTATCACGCGCTCGTCGATCGCGGCGCGCTGACCGCCGGCGACACGCTGCTCGTGCTCGGCGCGGCGGGCGGCGTCGGGCTGGCTGCGATTCAGATCGGCAAGATCGTCGGCGCGCGGGTGATCGCGGCGGCATCGAGCACGGAGAAGCTCGCGTTCTGCCGCGAACACGGCGCGGACGACGTCATCGACTACACGAAGGAAGACCTGCGCGAGCGCATCAAGGCGCTGACCGGCGGCAACGGTCCGGATGTCATATTTGATCCTGTGGGCGGCGCGTATGCGGAACCGGCCTTTCGCAGCATCGCCTGGCGCGGGCGGTATCTCGTCGTCGGCTTCGCGAACGGCGAGATTCCGAAGCTGCCGCTCAATCTCACGCTCTTGAAGGGCGCGAGCATCGTCGGCGTGTTCTGGGGCGATCACATGCGCCGCGAACACGCGCTCGCGGACCGTGAATTCGCGACGATGGTCGAGTGGATCGAAGCGGGCAAGCTGCGTCCGGTCGTCACCCGGCGTTATACGCTCGATCAGACGCCGCAAGCCCTCGACGACATGATGAACCGCCGCGTGACGGGCAAGGTCGTGATCGAGCCGTAGAGCGCAGCCGGCTCAGAGCTTCTCGGTATCGCCGCTTTTCGGCTGCCACTTCATCAGCCGCCGCTCGACGAGCGCGACCAGCCCGTCGAGCACCAGCGCGAACGCGGTCAGCACGAGAATGCCAGCGAACACGGTGTTGATGTCGAAGGTGCCTTCGGCCTGCAAGATCAGATAGCCGACGCCGCGCGCCGAGCCGAGATACTCGCCCACCACGGAGCCGACGAACGCAAGCCCGACCGACGTGTGCAGGCTCGAAAACACCCAGCTCGTCGCGCTCGGCAGATACACGTAACGCAGCAGCTGCTTGCGGTTCGCGCCGAGCATGCGCGCGTTCGCGAGCACGACGGGGCTCACTTCCTTCACGCCCTGATAGACGTTGAAGAACACGATGAAGAAGACGAGCGTCACGCCGAGCGCGACCTTCGACCAGATGCCGAGCCCGAACCAGACCGCGAAGATCGGCGCGAGAATCACGCGCGGCATTGAGTTGGCGGCTTTGATGTAGGGATCGAGCAGCGCGCTCGTCGTCGGCGCGAGCGCAAGCCAGAGCCCCACCGCCAGTCCCGACACCGTGCCGATGACGAACGCGAGCACCGTCTCGATTAGCGTCACCCAGAGATGGATATAAATCTCGCCCCCGCTGAACCACTCCCAGATCCGGACGAGCACCTTCTGCGGCTCGCCGAAGAAGAACGCGGCCTTGTTGGCGTCGTCGAAATAGAAAGGCGGCAAAAGCGTCGGGCTCGTGAGCACGTACCACACGATGAAGCACGCGAGCAGCAGCAACCATTGCCACAGCGCGAGATTGGCCCGATTCGGGCGGAGCTTCTTCCACATATTCGATTTTTATTCCGCGACGGCGGGCTTCAGTTGTTGCTGATAGCCCTTGAGCACTTCCTCGCGCAACACGCCCCAGATCTGCGCGTGCAATTCGACGAAGCGGGGATGCGAGCGGATCTCGGCGACATCGCGCGGACGCGGCAGGTCGATCGAGAACTCGCCGATCGGATGCGTGCCGGGCCCCGCCGACAACACGACGACGCGATCGGACATCGAAATGGCTTCGTCCAGATCGTGCGTGATGAAGAGCACGGCCTTGCGCTTGGCGGCCCAGAGGTCGAGCAACTCGTTTTCCATCAACTGCCGCGTCTGGATGTCGAGCGCGGAGAACGGCTCGTCCATCAGGATGATGTCGGGGTCGAGAATCAGGGTTTGCGCCATCGCGACGCGCTTGCGCATGCCGCCCGACAGTTGATGCGGATACCGGTCGCCGAAACCGGACAGGCCCACGCGTTTGAGCCACGCTTCGCCGCGCGAGCGCGCTTCGTCCTTCGGCACGCCGTCGAATGCGAGGCCCGCGGTCACGTTGTCGAGCGCCGAGCGCCAGGGCATCAGCGCGTCGGCCTGAAACATGTAGCCCGCGCGGCGGTTGATGCCCTTGAGCGGTTCGCCAAAGACGCTCACCGTCCCCGACGACGGCTGCAACAGACCCGCCGATATGTTCAGCAGCGTGGACTTGCCGCATCCGGTCGGGCCGACGACGGACACGAATTCGCCGGGCGCAATGGAAAGCGTGGTATCGCGAACGGCGGTGTAACGGTCCTTGCGATCCTCGCGCGACGCGAACGTGCAGGTGACGTCCTGCAGCGCGAGCGCGGGTTGGTCGGGCGTCGCCATCGGCTACGCCTTGACCGAGGCGAGCGCCTTCTTCACGAAGTCGTTCGTCCAGGTCTTCGACAGATCGATCGGCTTGCCCTTCACGGTTTCGTCGAATGCCTGCAACGTCTTCAGCGACGTCGCCGGGCCGTCTTCCGGCATCAGACCGTCGGGCGACATGGCTTCCTTCACGTGCTGCCACGAATCCAGATACAGCGCGCGGTCGCCGAGCAGATAGCCTTCCGGCACCGTCGCGATCAGTTCCTTGCCCGACGCCGTTTGCAGCCACTTGAGCGCGCGCACCATCGCGTTGGTGAGCGCCTGCGTCGTGTTCGGATTCTTGCTGATGAAACTCTGCGACGCGTACAGACACCCTGCGGGCATGTTGCCGCCGAACACCGTGCGCGTATCCGCGAGCGTGCGCGTGTCCGAAACGATGCGTATCTCGCCCGCGCGCTCGAGCTTGGTCATGACGGGATCGAGATTGGCCATGGCGTCGATCTGGCCGGACTGCAGCGCGGCAATCGCGCCCGCTCCGGCACCCACGCCGATGAACGACACGTCGGTTGCCTTGAGCCCCGCCTTCGCGAGCACGAAGCTCGCCATGATCGACGTCGACGAGCCCGGCGCCGTGACGCCGATCTTCTTGCCCTTCAGGTCCGCGACGGACTTGTAGTTCGGCATCGCCTTCTTCGATACGGCGAGCACGATCTGGGGCGCGCGACCTTGCAGCACGAATTCGCGGAAATACTGGTTCTTGGCTTGCAGTAGCAGCGTGTGCTCGAACGCGCCCGACACCACATCCGCGCTGCCGCCGACCGCCGCCTGCAACGCCTTCGCGCCGCCGGCGAAATCGGCGATTTCGATGTCGAGCCCTTCGTCCTTGAAGTAGTTGCGGCGCTCCGCGATGGTGAGCGGCAGATAGTAGAAAAGGTTCTTGCCGCCAACGGCGATCGAAACTTTGGTCTGCTCCGGCTTGCCTTGTGCGAATGCGAGCGGCATGCCCGACACTGCGCTACCCGCGAGCACCGCGCCGCTCGCGATGAACGTCCTGCGTTTCATCGTTGTTGTCTCCTGTCGACCGGATGGGGCGCTTCTGCGCACGCTCCGGCTGCTTGTCTTTTTTTCTGCGCTGTCGGCCGGATGAAGCTAGTCGCTCAGATCACCTTGGCCGATCGCAGTCGCGCGATATCGTCGGGATGATACCCGAGCGTCTTAAGGACTTCATCGGTGTGTTCACCGAGTTGCGGCCCGAGCCAGCGCGTCTCGCCCGGCGTCTCGGAGAGTTTCGGCGTGACGTTCGGCAGCGTAATCTCGCGGCCGTCCTGCCACGGAAAGCGTTGCAGCATTTGCCGCGCGAGGTATTGCGGGTCCGTGAACATGTCCGCGACGCTGTAGATGCGCCCCGCCGGGACGTCGGCGGCGTTGAGCACGGCGAGCGCCTCGTCGATGCTGCGCGTCGAGAGCCACGCGGCAATCGCGTCGTCGATTTCCTGCGTGCGCGGCACGCGGCCGTCGTTCGGGGCGAGCGCAGGATCGTTCGCGAGATCGGCGCGGTCGATGGCGGTCATCAGCCGCTTGAAGATGGGATCGCTATTGCCGCCGATCACGATGCTCCCGTCGCGGCACGGATACGTATTCGACGGCACGATGCCCGGCAGCGACGCGCCCGTGCGCTCGCGCACGAGGCCATAGACGCCGTATTCGGGCACGACGCTCTCCATCATGTTGAAGACGGCTTCGTAGAGCGCGACATCGACCACCTGCCCTCTGCCGCCGTTCACTTGCCGATGATGCAGCGCCATCAGCGCGCCGATCACGCCGTGCAGCGCGGCAATCGAATCGCCGATGGAAATGCCGATGCGCGGCGGCGGCAAGTCCGGATAGCCGGTGATGTGCCGCAGGCCGCCCATCGATTCGGCAATCGCGCCGAAGCCCGGTCGATCGCGATACGGCCCGCTTTGCCCGTAGCCGGACAGCCGCACCATCACGAGGCCGGGGTTGTCGGCGGACAAGTTTTCGTAACCGAGACCGAGCTTTTCCAGGAGACCGGGCCGGAAGTTCTCGACGACGATATCCGCTTCCTTCGCGAGCCGCCGGACGATCTCCTTGCCTTCTTCCGCCTTCAGATTGACGGTCACGGACTTCTTGTTGCGCGCCTGCACCGCCCACCACAGCGACGTGCCGCCGACCTCCGGATACAGCTTGCGCCATTTGCGCAGCGGATCGCCGCCGTTCGGGTCTTCGATCTTGATGACGTCCGCGCCGAACTCGCCCATGAAGCGCGCGGCGAACGGCCCCGCGATGAGCGTGCCCAGTTCCAGCACCTTGACGCCGGCGAGCGGCCCGGTCGTTGCGGTCATTTTCGTCTCCTTGTCTCGGCTCGGGCGCTCGGGATCGGCTCGGCCGAAGCGCCGTTCCATTCGTTTTATGTTCGGGTCGCGCGGACGACCTCGCGGGACTTCAGAGCGGCTTGAAGCGCGGGGTGCCGTCCTCGAGCGTCTCGTCGAACATTGCGGTCGGCCGCACCCACAGGCCGCGCTCGTGCGGCCAGAGATGTTCATAGACCGTCATCGCTTCCTCGGTTTCCGAGTGCCGCGCCACGCCGATCACGCGATACAGGCCGCCCTTGTAATGACGATGCGTGGCGAGCGCGAGTGCTTCGGTTTCTGTCATGGAATCTTCCCTAAACGGAGCGGCGATCGAGCATCGCGCGCGCGATGGTGCCGGCATCGACATATTCGAGCTCGCCGCCCACCGGCACGCCGCGCGCGAGCCGCGTCACCTTCAGCCCTTTGGCTTTCAGCGTCTGGGCGAGGTAATGCGCGGTGGCTTCGCCTTCGTTGGTGAAGTTGGTCGCGAGCACGATCTCTTGCACGACGCCATCCAGCGCCCGGTTGATGAGCCGCTCGAAGTGGATTTCCTTCGGACCGATGCCGTCGAGCGGACTGAGCCTGCCCATCAGCACGAAATAAAGCCCGCGATACGTGAGCGTCTGCTCGAGCATGATCTGGTCGGCGGGCGTCTCGACGACGCACAGCAACGACGGGTCGCGCTCTTCGTCGAGGCAGACTTCGCAGATGGCCGCTTCGGTGAAGGTGTTGCACTTCTCGCAGTGACGCAGATGCTCGGTCGCGAACAGCAGCGAACTCCCGAGCTTTTCGGCGCCCGCGCGGTCATGCTGCATCAGGTGATACGCCATGCGCTGCGCCGATTTCGGGCCGACGCCGGGCAGCGCACGCAGCGCCTCGACGAGCGCCGACAGGGCGGAAGGTTGTTTCATGTGTCCTTCATTGACATCGAAACGCGCCGAATTCACTTCGGCGCGCGCGATCAGAACGGCAGCTTGAAGCCGGGCGGCATCGGCATGCCGGCGGTCATGCCGCTCATCTTCTCTTGCGTGGTGGCTTCGGCCTTGCGCACGGCGTCGTTGAACGCGGCGGCGACCAGGTCTTCGAGCATGTCCTTGTCGTCCGCGAGCAGGCTCGGGTCGATCTGCACGCGCTTCACGTCGTTCTTGCAGGTCATCGTCACCTTCACGAGGCCGGCGCCCGACTGGCCCTCGACCTCGATCAGCGCGAGCTGATCCTGCATTTTCTTCATGTTTTCCTGCATCTGCTGAGCTTGCTTCATCAGCCCGGCGAGTTGGTTCTTCATCATGGTGCGGCTCCTTCCTGAAAAGCGGATATGCGGATGGCGGCAAGCGCACCGCGACGTGCGGCGGTGCGCTCTGAATAACGAGGCCGCGGGTGCGGAGTGCCTCGCGGCGTGTCTTGCTGTGCTTACTGTACCGTGCCGGTCACGCGGACGCGCCCGGCGGATTTCCGCCCGATGCGGCAAGCGGCTTGATCGAGCCCTGCACGATGCTCGCGCCGAAATCGCGGATGAGCGACTGCACGAACGGATCGCGCTGGATCTCCTGCTCGGCTTCCTGCTGCTTTTTCGCGCGCTCGGCTGCGTCGAGCGCGGCGGCCGTGCGGCGCGCGGGACCGACACTGACATTGACTTCGACGGCGCGGCCGAGCTTGTCGGCGAGCGCGCCCTTGAGCTTCGCGACGTGGGCAACGTCCGTGTACATCGGCACGGCGACGGTAAGCGTGACCGAACTGGCGTCGCAGGCGGTCAGTTCGCTGTTGAACGCGAGCTGATACGCAACGCCCTTCAACGGCAGATCGACGGCGAGCGCCGGCCATTCGACCGCGACGCCGAGCGCATCGAGCGGGACGGCGGGCGGCAGCGGCGCGCTGTCGATCTTCGGCGCGGGGCTCGACGCGTGTTCGCTGCCGAAGCGCATGTCGTCGGGGCCGCTGTCGAACGCGGGAATATAACCGTCGTCGGGCGGCATGAAGTACGCATCTTCTGGCGATGCCGGCGCGTAGTCGTCCGGCGGCATGTCTTCCCACGGCGGGATGACTTTCGCGGCGGGTTTCGTCTGCGGCTCGGGTGCGGCTGCGGATGCCGTTGCGGGCGGCGCGCGGCGCGGCTCCGGTGCCTGGACCTTCACGGCGGGCTTCGGCGGGACGGGCTTCGCTGCAGGCGCGTTGGTCTGCCCTGCCGCCGATGCACCGCGCCCCGCACGATCCGACGACAGCCGCAAACCCGCGCTGCGCAGCACTTCGAGCGCGGCGCTCGCACCACTTCCGGCGCGCATCGGCGCGGGCGTATCAGCGGGAGCAGCGGCGTCCACCGTTTGCCGTGCGGCGGCGAAAAGCGGCGCTGGGGCGGTCGGCAGTGCGTTGTCTACAACGGCGGTTTCGGCGGCTGGCCGCGTCGCCGACACGAGCGGCGCGGCTGGCGGTTCGTTGGCCGCCTCGGCGGCTTTGTCTTCTATCCGCGTTGCCGACACGACCCGCGCGGTTGGCGGTTCGTTGCGCGCCACGGCGGCATTGTCATCTGGCCCGCTCGCGGAGACGAGCGACGCGGCTGGCGGTGCGCTGCTTACGTCGGCGGCTTTGTCATCTGGCCGGTTTGCGGAAAGCGGCGCGGGCGTGGCTGGCGGTGCGTTGCCCACATTGGCGGCTTCGGCTGCTGGCCGAGTCGCCTGCACGAGCGGCGCATTGTCCGCGTCGGCGGCTTCGGCGGCTGGCCGAGTCGCCGACACGAGCCGCGCGGCTGGCGGTGCGGTGCTTAGGTCGGCCGCGTTGTCGTCTGGCCGATTTTCGGAGACGAGCGGCGCGGCTGGCGGTGCGGTGCGCGCTTCAGCAGCATTTTCCCTTGCCGGAGTCGCCGACACGATCTGCGCGTCCGTGCGTTCGAGCTTCGTCGCGGAGACTTCATCGCCAGCAGTCGATGCTTTCGACGGCGATCCGCTCGCAAGCGATACCCCGCCCCGATCGCGGCCCTGCGCCTCGGGGCCACCCGCATTCGCTGACGCGCCGGCCCGCACGCCGTCCGCCGCCTTCGCGACAACCGGCGCGGGCGATACCGCACGTCCGGCCATCGCGCCAGCGAGCGCCGCGCTGCGCTGCGGCCTGCTCGCCTGCGGCGCATTCACCGCGAGGCCGCCGCCACCGCCCGGCCCGCCTGCGGGCTCGAAAGCCAGCATGCGCAGGAGGGTCATGGTGAAGCCGGCGTATTCGTCCGGCGCGAGCCCGAGCTCGCCGCGGCCCACGGTGGCGATCTGATAGAACAGTTGCACCTGCTCAGCCGAAAGCGCGTCAGCGAAGCGGCGAATATCGTCGGCTTCCGGCCACTCGTCGAGCACCGACGACGGCGCGAATTGCGCCCACGCGATCCGGTGCAGCAGGCTCGCCAGATCCTGCAGCGCGGTCGAGAACGACAGGCTGCGCAGCGCCATTTCGTCGGCGATGGCCAGGACGCCCGCGCCGTCGCTGGCGGCGAGCGCGTCGATCAGACGGATCAGATAGCTTTGATCGAGCGCGCCGAGCATGCTGCGCACGGCTTCCTCGGTCACCTGATTGGCCGAATAGGCGATAGCCTGATCGGTGAGCGAAAGCGCGTCGCGCATGCTGCCGTCCGCCGCCCGCGACAGAAGCCGCAGCGCCTGCGGCTCGAACGCGATCTGCTCTTCGCGAAGAATGTGCTCCAGATGCGACACGATATGCCCCGCCGGCATCTGCTTCAGATTGAACTGCAGGCAGCGCGAGAGCACCGTGACCGGAATCTTCTGCGGATCGGTCGTGGCGAGGATGAACTTCACATGCGGCGGCGGTTCTTCCAGCGTCTTCAGCATTGCGTTGAAGGCGTGGTTCGTGAGCATGTGCACTTCGTCGATCATATAGACCTTGAAGCGCGCATCGACGGGCGCATACACCGCGCGCTCCAGGAGCGCCGCCATTTCATCGACACCGCGATTGCTCGCCGCGTCCATTTCCACGTAATCGACAAAGCGGCCTTCGTCGATTTCCCGGCACGCACGGCACACGCCGCACGGCTTCGATGTCACGCCGGTTTCGCAGTTGAGCGCCTTCGCGAAGATGCGCGAGAGCGTCGTCTTGCCGACGCCGCGCGTGCCCGTGAACAGATAGGCGTGATGCAGCCGGCCACCGTCGAGCGCGTGCGTGAGCGCACGAACGACATGCTCCTGGCCGACGAGCGACTCGAACGATTTCGGCCGCCATTTGCGTGCGAGAACTTGATAGGTCATGCGCGAAATTGTATCAGCAACGACTTGTGGCACACGCGCGAGAGCGGCACGCGGCAAGCGTTCAGAGAGGCTGTCGCAGCACTGGAAAAACTGGGGAAATGCTGAAGGAAGAAGACAGACAGAGACAAACAGAAAAGCGGAAGGTGACGAGCCCGACCCTCGGCACTGGTGGAAAGCGGCTGTGGCTGCTTCGTTCCCGACCTGACCAGGTTGACCGCGCCACCATGCGAGGAGGCCCGTCACGACGAATTGTATCACGCGGGGCGCGCGGCCCGGAAGGCTTGCAACGAAGCATCGCGCGAGGCGGGAAGGACGGCGCTCTTGCGCTTCGTGCTTTCACCCTCAGACCATCGCTATCGGGCACCGGCAACGGATAGCAAAGTAGGCTAAGATGACATGTGACTCACCCGTGACCGTGCGTGCCATAAGCCTTACCCGGTGCGCGCGGAAGGCGGGACATTCGTTCACTCATTGAGCAGCAAATGAGCAGCGCAATGAGCGGCGAAATCCTTTTCCAGTTTTGGTGTATCGTGGCGAGCATTCAAACGCGGGCCTCGAATCAATAGAGGTAATCAGACAATGAGCGAATCAATCAAGCACATCAGCGACGCTTCTTTTGAACAGGACGTCGTCAAGTCGGATAAACCTGTCCTGCTCGATTTCTGGGCCGAATGGTGTGGTCCCTGCAAGATGATTGCCCCGATCCTCGACGAAGTCGCGAAGGATTACGGCGATCGCTTGCAGATCGCGAAGATCAATGTGGACGAGCACCAGTCGACGCCGGTGAAGTTCGGCGTGCGCGGCATTCCCACGCTGATTCTGTTCAAGAACGGCGCGGTCGCCGCGCAAAAGGTCGGCGCCTTGTCGAAGTCGCAGCTGACCGCGTTCCTCGACAGCAACCTGTAACTGCACCAAGGGCGGGCGCCCGGCTTCATTCGGCGCCCGCTTCGCGCGATTCACATGAAAAGCGCGAGAACCGATGTTGTCGCACGACAACATCGGCCGAAAAGCCCCGCCCCCGGCCTATCCGAGGCCCGCGCGGCGTGTGCTATGCTAGAATCACAAGACTTCAAGAAGTATTAAGTCCTAGAGCGGTTCCGCTCACCTCTTCTCCCAAATCTTTCTGTCGTACCTCTTCTCCCCGGCGGGAAATCCGTATGCATTTATCCGAGCTCAAGTCTCAGCACGTGTCTGCACTGATCGAGATGGCCAATGGCCTGGAGATCGAAAACGCGAACCGCCTGCGCAAGCAGGAATTGATGTTCGCGATTCTTAAAAAGCGCGCCAAGGCAGGCGACACGATTTTCGGCGACGGCACGCTCGAAGTGCTGCCTGACGGCTTCGGCTTTCTGCGCTCGCCCGAGACTTCGTATCTCGCGAGCACGGACGATATTTATATCAGCCCGTCGCAGATTCGCCGTTTCAACCTGCATACCGGCGATACGATCGAAGGCGAAGTCCGCACGCCGAAAGACGGCGAGCGCTACTTCGCGCTGGTGAAGGTCGACAAAGTCAACGGGCAGCCGCCCGAGGCCTCGAAACACAAGATCATGTTCGAGAACCTCACGCCGCTGCATCCGAATAAGCCTTTGCCGCTCGAACGCGAAATGCGCGGCGAGGAAAACGTGACGGGCCGCATCATCGACATGATCGCGCCGATCGGCAAAGGCCAGCGCGGTCTGCTCGTCGCATCGCCAAAGTCGGGCAAGACCGTGATGCTTCAGCACATCGCGCATGCAGTGAAGGCCAATCATCCGGATGTCGTGCTCTTCGTGCTCCTGATCGACGAGCGTCCGGAAGAAGTCACGGAAATGCAACGCTCGGTGGCGGGCGAAGTGATCGCCTCGACCTTCGACGAACCCGCCGCGCGTCACGTGCAAGTGGCCGAAATGGTCATCGAAAAGGCGAAGCGCCTTGTCGAAATGAAGCATGACGTCGTGATTCTGCTCGACTCCATCACGCGTCTCGCGCGCGCCTACAACACGGTCGTGCCGGCATCGGGCAAGGTGCTGACGGGCGGTGTCGATGCCAACGCGCTCCAGCGTCCGAAGCGTTTCTTCGGCGCGGCGCGCAATATCGAGGAAGGCGGGTCGCTCACGATCATTGGCACGGCGCTGATTGAAACCGGCAGCCGCATGGACGACGTGATCTACGAAGAGTTCAAGGGCACCGGCAACATGGAAGTGCACCTCGAACGCCGTCTCGCGGAAAAGCGCGTGTATCCGTCGATCAACCTGAACAAGTCGGGCACGCGCCGCGAAGAGCTGCTCATCAAGCCGGACCTGCTGCAAAAGGTCTGGGTGCTGCGCAAGTTCATTCACGACATGGACGAAGTCGAAGCAATGGAATTCCTGCTCGACAAGATCCGTCAGACGAAGAGCAACTCCGAGTTCTTCGACTTGATGCGTCGCGGCGGAGGCTGATTCTCCGTCTTGCTTCGCGCTTCGAGAAACCGCCTGCATCGTCAGGCGGTTTTTTTATCGGCGCGTGGGCGCGCGGTCACGATGCCGCCCGCGCGCATCCGTACAATCCGGTCTGTTCCTGCGCCATCCCGCGCGACCACCCGACCGACCGATGCCCAACCTCTTCACCCGCTGGTTCGGCGCGCAACGCCGCGAACGCGCGCTGCGCAAATACGCCATCGACGACACGCTCTGGCAGCGCACGCTCGACGCCTTCCCGTTCTTCGGCCACCTGAGCACGCCTGACCGCGAACGGCTGCGCGAGTCGACGAGCCTTTTTATCGCGCAGAAGGCGTTCTCCACCGCGCACGAACTGCAACTGACCGACGAGATGATCGTCGCGATCGCCGCGCAAGCGTGCCTGCCGGTGCTCAATCTGAGCCTCGATCTGTATGACGGCTGGCTCGGCGTGATCGTCTATCCGGGCGAGTTCGTGATCAAGAAGACCGTGGAGGACGAAGCCGGCGTGGTGCACGAAATCGAGCACGACGCGAGCGGCGAAGCGTGGGAAGGCGGCCCGGTCGTGCTGTCGTGGGAGGACGCGCAAATGGCGGACGGCTCGGACGCGTACAACGTCGTGATTCATGAGTTCGCGCACAAGATCGACATGGTGAACGGCGAGGCGGACGGGCATCCACCGCTCTTTCGACGCTGGCACGCGCCGCTCGACAACGCCGCCTGGTCCGACGTGTTCGACAACGCGTACGATCAGTTCTGCGCGCGCGTCGACGCCGTGCCCAAGCGCCGCTGGAGCCGCTTCGAGCGCGAATCGCTGATCGACCCGTATGCAGCCGATCACCCGTCCGAATTCTTCGCGGTGTGCAGCGAGGCGCTCTTTGTCACGCCGCAGGCGTTCGAGGCCGAGTACCCCGAGTTGTACCGGCTGCTCGCGCGTTATTACCGGCAAGATCCGGCGAATGTCGGCGCGCTGGCAACCGTGGCGCCGTGAGCGTCGAAAAAGTATCAACCGACTGATTTTCTGGCATAATCTTTGTTTTTCGACCCTAGGCAAGTGACTCGCGAAAGCCGCCGTGAAGCGGTGCAGCGGGTTGGCTACCGCCAGATACCAGGAAAGACCATGAAAGAAGGCATTCACCCGAATTACCGCGAAGTCCTGTTCGTCGATATGTCGAACGACTTCAAGTTCGTGACCCGCTCGACCATCCAGACGCGCGAAACCGCCGATTTCAACGGCAAGACGTACCCGCTCGCGAAGATCGAAGTGTCGTCGGAATCGCACCCGTTCTACACCGGCCAGCAAAAGATCATGGACACGGCCGGCCGCGTCGAGAAGTTCAACAACAAGTTCGCGCGCTTCTCCACCAAGAAGTAAGTCGGGCTTCAGGGTTCAGCAAAAAGGGCAGCTTTGGCTGCCCTTTTTTGTCACTGCATTCTTTTGCTACGGCCCGCGCTCCCCTTGTCGGCTGCAATCGGCAAGCGTTGTTGCGCGACGTTACCTGCGCAGGCGGGAAGAGACGCTACGCGCGCCGCCGCCCGACTACAATGCCGGATGCTCCGGCCCCGCCGCGCTTTCCGGCGCACGTCCTGGCGGCCTGTCTCTCCCTCAAGCCTTCTCGCATGCGATCTGTCGTTCGTCTGACCGCCTCCGCCACCAGCGCCCTGCCGCGCTGGCTGCTGCTCGCCATCTGTATCACGTATGCGTCGTTCGGCCTCTTTGGCCGCGATCCCTGGAAGAACGAAGACGCAGCGGGCTTCGGCGTGATGTGGACGATGGCCAACGGCGACGCCCGCGACTGGTTCCTGCCGAACCTGCTCGGCAAGGCGCCGACCGCCGACGGCCCGCTGATGTACTGGCTCGGCGCGACCTCGATTCGCCTTCTGAGCCCGTGGGTCGATGCGAGCAACGCGTCGCGCGTCGTGACGGGCCTGCTCTTTTGTATCGCGTGCGCGTTCGTCTGGTACTCGGCGTATCTGCTGGGCCGCCGCGACGAAGCACAGCCTTTCAAATATGCATTCGGCGGCGAGCCGGAACCGCGCGATTACGGCCGCACGCTCGCCGATGGCGCGCTCCTGATCCTGCTCGCGTGCTTCGGCCTGGCCGAGCGCGGCCACGAAACCACGCCGCAGATCGCGCAATTCGCCGGCACCGCCATGCTCATCTACGGCCTCGTGCGCTCCCTCGACAAGCCGGTGCACGGCGCGCTCGTCTGGGGCGCGGCGATCGGCGTCGTCGGGCTGTCGAGTTCGCCGGTGCTCGTCTTCGCGCTGTTGCTCTGCACGCTCGCGATGACGATCATCGTGCGCCAGGTGCGCGCCGCCCCGCTCCTGATCTACGGGCTGCCGGTCGCGGTCCTGCTGATCGCCGCATGGGTATTGCCGGCGCTGCACTTCTTCCCCGACGACGGCGAGTGGTGGCTGCGCCAGTGGTGGCGCACGAGTTTCTATACGTTCTCGGGGCCGCCCGCGGTCGTGTTCGGCTACGCGATGAAAAACCTGCCGCTCTTCGCATGGCCTGCATGGCCGCTCGCGATCTGGGCGTTCGTGAGTTGGGGCGGCATGCGCCGCTCGCCGCACGTCGCAGTGCCCTTGTCGATCATCGGGCCGCTGCTGGTGCTCGTCGTCCTTCAGGCGCACGAGACCAACCGCCTCTTTCTGCTGCTCTTGCCGCCGCTCTCCGTGCTCGCGACGTTCGCGCTGCCGACGCTCAAGCGCGGCGCCATCAACGCGATCGACTGGTTCGCGATGCTGAGCTTCACGATCATCGGCTCGCTGGTGTGGCTCGTCTGGACGGCGGGCATCATCGGCTTTCCGGCGCCGATGGCGCGCAATCTCGCGCGTCTCGTGCCGGGGTTTCATCCCGAATTCAAGATCATCTCGTTCGTCTGCGCGGTGGCGGTCACCGTGTGCTGGTTCCTGCTTGCGCGCTGGCGGCTCGCGCGGCATCCGAAGGTCCTGTGGCGCAGCGTCGTGTTGTCGAGCGCCGGCACCACGCTCATGTGGGTGCTGCTGATGACGTTGTGGCTGCCTGTGGTCAACTACAGCCGCACGTATCGCGACGTCGCGGAGCAGATCGCCGATCACCTCCCGCCGGACTACACGTGCATTTCGCCGGTGCGTCTCGGCGATGCGCAGATCGCGACCTTCGCGTACTTCGGCGGCATGCACTTCGCGTTCGATGAGGATTGCGACGTGATCCTGCGTCAGGATCGCGCCGATTACGGCGATCCGCCGTCCATCTCCACGTTCCAGTGGAAGCTCGTGTGGGAAGGCCGCCGCGCCGCCGACCGCGACGAACGCTTCCGCCTCTACGTGCGCATCCAGCGCCCTGCGCCGCCGGCGAAGAAGCCGTTGCGTCCGCGAACCCTGCGCCGGACGCAGTAAGTTGATGCTCCCCAAGCTATCCATCCCGAGCGGCAAGACCGGCATGTGGCGCGACATCCGCACCATCGCGGCGCTTGCGTGGCCCGTGCTGATCGGCCAACTGGCGGTGATCGCGTTCGGCGTGATCGATACCGCGATGGTCGGCCGCTTTTCCGCCACGGACCTCGCCGCGCTCGGCCTCGGTTCGTCCGTCTATATCTCCATCTATATCGGCCTGACGGGGATTCTGGTGGCGCTTCAGCCGATTGCCGGCCAGCTTTTCGGCGCGGGGCGCGAAAGCGAGATCGGCGAGGAGACGCGTCAGGCGCTGTGGCTGGCCGTCGCGTTGACGGTGATCGGCTTCGTGCTGCTCTTCTTTCCCGAGCCGCTCCTGAGTCTCGCGAAGGCGCCGCCCGCGCTGCACGAACGCACCGTGCAGTATCTGCGGATTCTGTCGTTCGGTTTGCCCGCGAGCCTCGCGTTTCGCGTCTACAGTTCGCTGACCAACGCGGTCGGCAAGCCGCGGCTCGTGATGTTTCTGCAAGTCGGCGGCCTGATTCTCAAGTTTCCACTCAACACCTGGTTCATCTTCGGCGGCGCGGGTGTGCCGGCGCTCGGCGGCCCCGGTTGCGCGCTCGCGAGCACGCTGATCAACTGGGTGTCGGCGGCGGTCGGCATGACCGTGCTCGTGAAGTTCGAGTTCTTCCGCCCGTTCGGCATCTTCTCGCGCTTTTCGTGGCCGGTGTTCAGGCGGCAAGTCGGTCTGCTGCGGCTCGGCATCCCGATGGGGCTGTCCTATCTGATCGAAGTGACGTCGTACACGTTCATGGCGCTTTTCATCTCGCGTTTCGGCACGACAACGCTCGCGGGTCATCAGATCGCGGGCAATCTCGGCGCGGTGCTGTACATGACGCCGCTTGCCATCGGCATCGCGTCGTCGACACTCGTCTCGCAGGCGCTCGGCGCGCGGCGCTTCGACGAGGCCGCGTCGATCTCGCGGCACGGCATCGGCATGGCGTGCGTGCTGGCCGTCGTGTACGGCGTGATCCTGCTCGCCGCGCGGCCGCACATCATCGCGGCGTATACGCCCGATGCGAACGTGATCGCGGCAGCGATGCCGCTCGTGCTCATCATCGTCTTCTATCACCTCTGCGACGCGCTGCAGATCACGACCGCGTTCATCCTGCGCGCGTACAAGGTGACGCTCGTGCCCACCGTGATCTATGCGATCGCGCTATGGGGCATCGGGCTTGGCGGCGGTTATCTGCTCGGCTTCGACGTGGGCGGCGCGGTGCCCGCGTGGCTGCAAGGCGCGCGCGGGTTCTGGATCGCCAATTCGTTGAGCCTCGGCGTCGCGGGCGTCGGGCTCTTTGTGTATTGGCGGCGGGTGAGCATCCGGCATCTCCGTACGGTGGACGCGGATTGAACGGATGCGTGGCGCGTCCACCATGACGAACGGCGATGACGGCCCGACGCTCGCCGCATGTCGCAGCATCGGCAAATGGCGCCCGCCTGCGGCGAAATAACCTGCCCCCGCCCCCCTACCGTTGGCACCACGAAGCGTTCCAAAGACTCGCCTGCTCCCCGGCACCATCCCGCCGCGCATCCCGCCGCGCATCGCGCCGCGCATCGCGCCGCGAGCAAGGTTAAAGATTGTGCGCGAACGCAGCGCATCTGACGGCGTCATGCACAATGCGCCACGGCCCCGTTCGAAACACGGATTTGTCCTATGCTTAACGGCATCGTCCGTTTGCCGAATCGTGCGGCCTGCGCTACCTTCGTTTCCTTCCTCTCTGCCTGGAGTGTCGTCATGCTGAAAAAGCTGTTGATGCTGTGCCTCGCGTTCATGCTGTCCGTCGGCGCGGCGTTTGCCGCCGTCGATGTCAATACCGCCGACCAAGCCGCGCTCGATTCGGTGAAAGGCTTAGGACCGGTAAAATCGAAGGCGATCGTCGATGAACGCACCAAAAACGGCCCGTTTAAAGACGCCGACGATCTCGCCAATCGCGTGAAAGGCCTCGGCGCGAAGTCGGTGGCCAAACTGGAAGAAAACGGTCTGACCATCGGCGGCTCGTCGCTGCCGCCGACCGGCAAGTCTTCGAAGCCCGCCACGACGACTTCTCACGGCGCGGCCCCGCCGAATTCCACCATCAAGTCATCGACGGCGGCGACCGCTGCGACATCGCCCGCAGCCACGACCGCGCAAACGCCTGCCGTCACGCCGGCGTCGGGCGCGGCGGCTGCTTCGGCGTCGTCCAGCGGATCGGCCAAGAAGAAGTCGGGCGCCACGGCCGCGTCAGCTTCGGCTGCGGCGGGCACGAGCGACGCGAAGCCCTCGAAATCCAAACGGAAAAAGGACAAGGCGGCGAGCGCCTCGGCCGCCAGCCTTTGATCAATCTGCAACTTTTAGTACTGAGACTGCCATGAGCCTACTCGATATCCTCGCCTCATCCCTCGGCAATTCGTCGCAACAAGGCGGCCAACCCGGCCAACCCGGCCAATCGGGCCAGGCCGCGCTGATCGCGGCGGCGCTCGAATTCGTCAACAGCCAGCCCGGCGGCATCATGGGGCTGATCCAGCGTTTCCATCAGAACGGCGCGGGCGATATCGTCTCGTCGTGGATCGGCAACGGCGAAAACAAGCCCATCAGCCCGGGGCTGCTCACCAATGTGCTCGGCGCGGACAACGTCGGCGCGCTCGCGCAGAAGGCGGGCGTGTCGGGCGACCAGCTCTCGGGCATGCTCGCGGCGGTGCTTCCGCATATCGTCGATCGCGCGACGCCGAACGGCGAAGTCCCGCCCGAAGGCAAGCTCGACCTGACCGGCGTGCTGGGCTCGCTCGGCGGTCTCGCCGGCCTGTTCGGCAAGAGCGAAGAGCCGAAGCAAGGTTAAGCGCGCTTTTCCTGTCGTACAGTCGGTCCCGCGCCCGGCTCACGCCAGCGCGGGGCTTTCTGCATCTGCCACCAGAAAAATCGCAGGCAACAAAAAAGGCAACGAATCGCTTCGTTGCCTTCGAAAGTGGGCTCCTTCGACCGTGCGAAGGAGCCAGCGTGTCTCAGTGAACCACGCGATCGAACACGAACTCGCCGTCCCGGACATCGACCGGAATGACGTCCTTCGGTCCGAAGCGCCCGGCGAGAATCAGCTTGGCGACCGGATTCTCGATCTCCTGCTGAATCGCGCGCTTCAGCGGCCGCGCGCCGAACACCGGGTCGTAGCCGACCTTGCCGACCTGCTCCAGCGCGGCATCGGACACGTCGAGCTGCATGTCGAGCTTCGCGAGACGGTCGTGCAGACGCTGCAACTGAATCTTCGCGATCGACTCGATATTCGCGCGATCCAGCGAGTGGAACACGACGACATCGTCGATACGGTTCAGGAACTCGGGCCGGAAGTGCAGCTTCACTTCTTCCCAGACCGCGTCCTTTATCGCTTCCTGCGGCTCGCCGACCATGCCCTGAATCACCTGCGACCCGAGGTTCGAGGTCATCACGATCACGGTGTTCTTGAAGTCCACCGTGCGGCCCTGGCCATCGGTCATGCGGCCGTCGTCCAGCACCTGCAAGAGCACGTTGAACACGTCCGGGTGCGCCTTCTCGATTTCATCGAGCAGGATCACGCTGTACGGCTTGCGGCGCACGGCTTCGGTCAGATAGCCGCCTTCTTCATAGCCCACGTAGCCCGGCGGCGCGCCGATCAGCCGCGCGACGCTGTGCTTCTCCATGAACTCGCTCATGTCGATGCGGATCAGATGATCTTCCGAATCGAACAGGAACGCCGCGAGCGCCTTGCACAGTTCGGTCTTGCCGACGCCCGTCGGTCCGAGGAACAGGAACGAGCCGTACGGACGGTTCGGGTCCGACAAGCCCGCACGCGAACGGCGGATGGCATCCGCGACCGCGCCGATCGCCTCGTCCTGGCCGACGACGCGCTCGTGCAGCTTGCTCTCGATCTGCAAGAGCTTTTCGCGCTCGCCCTGCATCATGCGCGACACCGGAATGCCGGTGGAACGCGACACCACTTCCGCGATTTCCTCCGCGCCGACTTGCGTGCGCAGAAGACGCGGACGCGTCGGGTTGTTCTGCTCCAGCGATTCCGCCTGCGTGACTTGCTTCAGGCGCGCTTCGAGTTCGGGCAGCTTGCCGTACTGCAGTTCGGCAACCTTTTCGAGCTTGCCTTCCCGCTGCAAACGCGCAATGTCGGCCCGCACCTTCTCGATCTCTTCCTTCAGTTGCGCGCTGCCCTGCACCGCCGCCTTCTCGGCGGTCCAGATCTCTTCGAGGTCGGAATATTCGCGGTTCAGCCGGTCGATTTCCTCTTCGATGAGTTGCAGACGCTTCTGCGATGCCTCGTCCTTCTCCTTCTTCACGGCCTCGCGCTCGATTTTCAGCTGAATGAGACGGCGGTCGAGCTTGTCCATCTCTTCGGGCTTCGAATCGATTTCCATCTTGATGCGCGACGCGGCTTCGTCGATCAGGTCGATGGCCTTGTCGGGCAGAAAGCGGTCCGTGATATAGCGATGCGACAATTCCGCCGCCGCGACGATAGCCGGGTCCGTGATCTCGACGCCGTGGTGCAGCTCGTATTTCTCCTGCAAGCCGCGCAGAATCGCGATGGTCGCTTCGACCGACGGCTCGTCGACCAGCACTTTCTGGAAGCGCCGCTCCAGCGCCGCGTCCTTTTCGATGTACTTGCGGTATTCATCCAGCGTCGTCGCGCCAATGCAGTGCAGCTCGCCGCGCGAGAGCGCCGGCTTCAGCATGTTGCCCGCGTCCATCGCGCCTTCGGCCTTGCCCGCGCCGACCATCGTGTGAATCTCGTCGATGAAGACGATGGTCTGCCCTTCGTCCTTCGCGATGTCGTTGAGCACGGCCTTCAGGCGCTCCTCGAACTCGCCGCGGTACTTCGCGCCCGCGAGCAGCGCGGCCATGTCGAGCGAGAGCACGCGCTTGCCCTTGAGCGTTTCCGGCACTTCGCCGTTGACGATGCGCTGCGCGAGGCCCTCGACGATCGCCGTCTTGCCGACGCCCGGCTCACCGATCAGCACCGGATTGTTCTTCGTGCGGCGCTGAAGAATCTGGATCGAGCGGCGGATTTCGTCGTCGCGGCCGATCACGGGGTCGAGCTTGCCCGCGCGTGCGCGTTCCGTCAGATCGACGGTGTATTTCTTCAGCGCCTCGCGCTGGCTTTCGGCGTCCTGACTGTTGACCTGCGCGCCGCCGCGAACGGCATTGATGGCCGCTTCGAGCGCGCGCCGCGTGAGCCCGTGCTGCTTGCCGATGCGCCCCGCTTCGCCCTTGTCGTCCGCGACGGCAAGCAGGAACATTTCGCTCGCGATGTACGTGTCGTTGAGCTTCTGCGCTTCCTTGTCGGCGTTGTTCAGCAGACCCGCGAGGTCGCGGCTGACCTGTACGTTGCCGTCCGTGCCCTGCACTTGCGGCAGCCGGCTGATCGCGTCGTTGAGCGCCGCTTGCAGCGCCTGAACCTGCACGCCGGCATGCGAAAGCAGCGAGCGCGCGGAGCCGTCGCGTTGCGCGATCAACGCGGAAAGCAGATGGACGGGCTCGATGTACTGATTGTCGTTGCCGACCGCCAGACTCTGCGCGTCCGAGAGGGCTTCCTGAAATTTGGTGGTGAGTTTGTCGATTCTCATTTTTGGTGAGCTCCAATTCGATTACAACCAAAATGAGGCGCTTTCGGGCGGTTTCAAGCGTACAAACCGCCCATTTGCGGGTATTTTTGCGAATGATGCCGCGCCGGGAAAGCGCGACGGCGCTTCCGAAAGACCGCGCTGTGCACGTTTCGTTCAGTGCCGCGTAGCGTCTACGGGAGCGCGGATCAGGGACAGGCGTCGCGCAGCGTCAGCGCCGCCACGGAAATGGACTGCACGGGCGCGATGCCGAGCAGCCGCGCGAGATCGCCCGCCGGCTCCGACAATTCGCCGACCGTGTGTTTGTCGAGTTCGGCGAGGACGGCATCGCGCGCCGCCGCGAGCACGCCGCGCAGGCGGCAGACCGGCTGAATCGCGCAATCGCGACCGCTCGTCTGGTCGACCGCGCCGCAAGCCGCAGGCCGCCGCGACGCCCGCGCACGGTCTCCACCCAGCCGCGTTCGCCGAGCTGCTGGACGATCTTCATCAGGTGATTCTTCGAGATGCCGTAGGCGTCGGAGATTTCCCGAATAGTCGAGAGCCGCGCGGGTCGCACGGACAGATACAGCAGGACACGCAGCGCATAATCGGTGTAGTCGGTCAGTCGCATGGCGTGGGCGCGTCGAACGGCTAAATGAAAGAAAGCTGCGGTTGCGTGAATCGACTGAAGGACGAACGTCCGGACACCATCCGTCGGCACCATGCCCGGGACAAATCCGCGCGGCGGCCGGGGCCATCGCCCGCGCGAGCGTCACAAGGTCTAATATCCGCTCGCAAGGGGCAGGACAGGACGGTTCACGTGCCAGGGAACTGTTCAACATTCTGCGCCATTTCGGTGCCGTGCGTCTGCCAATCAGCGACGCGTCAGCGCCCGCCAACACACGACTTACGCTTGTAGTTACCTGTATTCAGCCATGAACCAAGACCAAACGGGCGACGCCATCACGCGCGAGCAAGAGCCCACCGAAACGAATGTGCGCGCACTGGTCGAGGCGTTCTATCGCCGCGTGGACGACGATCCGCTGCTCGGCCCGATTTTCGCGCGGGAACTGACAGGCCGCTGGGACGAGCATCTCGGGAAGATGACGACCTTCTGGTCGAGCCTCGTCCTCGGCTCGAAGCAGTATCGGGGGAACGTGCAGGAGGCGCATCGGCCGCTGGAAGGCATCGAGCCGCAGCATTTCGCGCGCTGGCTGTCGCTTTTTTTGAATACCGTCGAGGCGCGCTACGAGCCCGCCGCAGCCGTGCAGTTCATGGAACCGGCGCTGCGGATCGCGCAGAGTCTGCAGTTGAGCAAGTTCGGCTGGGACTACCCGATTCCCGAGGAGCAGGAAGCCCTGCTGGCCGCGCTCAAGCGCCAGCGCACGGGCGGCAGCGATGAGCCGCGCTTTCCCGAACGCCCGGCGGGCGAGCCGTTTCCGGCGAAGTTCGTCGGCACGCCCGCGGACGAACGCTGAAGGACGCGGCTAGCCACGCGGCGGCGTCCACCGCGCGAGGGCGGCGGCGTCGGACTCGCGGGCGTCGACCCAACGCTCGCCGTGCTCCGTCTTTTCCTTCTTCCAGAACGGCGCCTGCGTCTTCAGATAGTCCATCACGAACGCGCAGGATTCGAACGCCTGCGCGCGATGCATCGCCGTCGTCGCGACCAGCACGATCTGATCGAGCGGCCTCAGCTTGCCCACGCGATGCACGATCAGCACGTCCGAGCCGCGCCAGCGTTCGCGCGCTTGCGCGGCGATCGCCTCCAGCGACTTCTCGGTCATGCCGCGATAGTGCTCGAGTTCCATTGTTTCGACGGCGCTGCCTTCGTTCAGATCGCGCACGGTGCCGACGAAGCACGCGACTGCGCCGACCTTCGGATTGTCGGCGCGCAGCGCGGCCACTTCGGCGCTGATGTCGAAGTCGGCTTCCTGCACGCGGACTTTCGCACGCAAGCTCATGTCAGCCACCCGTGACCGGCGGGAAGAACGCGACTTCGCAGCCATCGGTGATGCGCTGCGACGCGTTCGTCATCACGTGATTGCAGGCCATGCGCAGCGCGCGGCCTTCCGCGAGCGTCTCCGCCCACACGCCGCCGCGCATGCGCAGCCACGCTCGCACGTCGCCGACATTCACGACGGTATCCGGTACGTTGACCGTCTCGTTCGCGACGCCCAGCGCCTCGCGCACGCTCGCGAAGAATCTCAGTTCGACTTTCATTGACTTCGTTCCTTACCGCATCAGCTCTGAAAAGGGAATGAACCGCACCGTCTCGCCCGCGCTGATCGCGTGATTCGGCGGATTGTCGATGACGCCGTCGCCCCAGACGGTGGACGTCAGCACCGCCGAACTCTGGTTCGGGAAGAGATCGAGGCCGCCGCGATCATTCACGCGCGCCCGCAAGAATTCATTGCGCCGGTCGCCTTTTTTCTGCGTGAAGTCGGCGCGCATCGAATAGACGCGCGGCGCGACATCCTCGACGCCCGCGAGCCGCAAAATGAAAGGCCGCACGAACAGCAGGAACGTGCAGAAGCTCGACACAGGGTTTCCCGGCAAGCCGATGAAAAACGCCTCCTCGCCCGCCTCCGCCGCGCCGCGCCGCACCGCGCCGAACGCGAGCGGCTTGCCCGGCTTCATGGCGATCTGCCACATCGCAATGCGCC
This sequence comes from Burkholderia sp. 8Y, assembly GCF_902506145.1. Classification (GTDB taxonomy): domain Bacteria; phylum Pseudomonadota; class Gammaproteobacteria; order Burkholderiales; family Burkholderiaceae; genus Caballeronia. The sequence continues at coordinate 1,617,040 of NZ_LR733520.1, forward strand.
CTTCGGCTTCGACCGCCGGTTTCACGTGATCCTCTTCGCCGACGGACACGCCGCCGCACGTCAGAATCAGATCGTGGTCGAGCGCGGCGCGGCGCAGCGTGTCGCGGGTGGCGTCGAGCCGGTCGGCCACGATGCCGAGATCGGTCACGTCGCAGCCGAGCTTCGTGAGGAGCGCGCGCAGCGTGAAGCGGTTCGAGTTGTAGATGGCGCCCGGCGCGAGCGGCTCGCCGGGCATGCGCAATTCGTCGCCCGTGAAGAAAATCGCCACCCGCACGCGCCGCGATACATCCAGCGCCGCGCAGCCGACCGAGGCGGCGAGACCGAGCGCCTGCGGCGTGAGACGCGTGCCCGCGCGCAGAATGACCGAGCCGCGCTCGATATCCGCGCCCTGCCGCGTGATCCATTCGCCGGGCGCCGGCGGCTGGGTGAACGCGACCGTCGCATGGTCCGAGGTCTGCGCCATTTCCTGCATCACGACGGCATCCGCGCCGGGCGGCACCGTCGCGCCCGTGAAAATGCGCGCCGCCGTGCCCGCCGCGAGCGGCTCGGCCATGTGCCCGGCCGGAATGCGCTGCGAGATGCGCAGCGCAACCGGCGCGGCGTCGCTGGCGGCGGCGAGATCGGCGGCGCGCACCGCGTAGCCGTCCATCGCGCTCGTATGCATCGGCGGCACGTCGAGCGGCGAAGTCACGTCGGCGGCAAGCACGCGGCCGGGCGCGTTGAGCGTGTCGATGCGCTCGGTGCCCGTCACCGGACGCGCGGCATCGAGCAGACGGCCGAGCGCATCGGCTGTGGCGAGCATCGGAGGACGGGAAGAACCGGCAGACGGAGATGACATGGCTTCGCTTGGAGCGCGGCGCGCTGATGAAATGGAAACGTGAGGCTATCGGCAACTATTGTAGCGACTCATCGCGCAGCGCCGGACACCGGCCCGACGCACGCAAAAGCCGCCCCGCCCCAGTGATACACTCGCAGCACACTTCCATCGTCCATTTCCATGAAATTCTGTTCCGTCTGCGGCCACGAGGTCGGCCTGAGCATTCCGCCCGGCGACAACCGCGAGCGATTCGTCTGCAACAACTGCGGCACCGTTCACTATCAGAACCCGCGCAACGTCGTGGGCACGGTGCCCGTGTGGGACGACAAGGTGCTCTTGTGCCGCCGCGCCATCGAGCCGCGCTACGGCTACTGGACGCTGCCGGCCGGCTTCATGGAAATGGAAGAGACGACGAGCGAAGGCGCCGCCCGCGAAACGCTGGAGGAAGCCGGCGCGCGCGTCGAAATTCAAAGCCTCTTCACGCTGCTCAACGTGCCGCACGTGCATCAGGTGCACTTGTTCTATCTGGCGCGGCTGCTCGATATCGAACTGGACCCCGGCGAGGAAAGTCTGGAAGTGCGGCTCTTTGACGAGAGCGAAATTCCGTGGGACGAGATCGCGTTCCCGACCGTCGGCCAGACGCTGCGCTTTTTCTTCGCGGACCGCGCCGCCGGCAACTTCACGCTGCACACGGGCGACATTTTCCGCACGCTGCGCGACGGTTGAACGGCGCCGGACGATCATGGTTCCCTGGCTCGCTCACGACGATCCGTTTCCTCCGGTCGAGCGCGCGCTCGGCGCATCGAGCGGCGCGCCGGGCCTGCTCGCCGCGAGCGCCGATTTGTTGCCCGCGCGGCTCGTCGAGGCGTATCGGCGCGGCATTTTTCCGTGGTATTCGGACGGACAGCCCGTGCTGTGGTGGAGTCCCGATCCGCGCATGGTGCTCGCGCCCGCCGACTTCAAGGTTTCACATTCGCTGCGCAAGACGTTGAAGCGCGTGGTGCGCGACGACGCGTGGGACGTGCGCGTCGACCACGACTTCCCCGCCGTGATGCGCGCCTGCGCCGACACGCCGCGCGAAGGCCAGCGCGGCACGTGGATCACGGCGGATATCGTCGAGGCCTATACCTCGCTGCATCGCGCGGGCGAGGCGCACAGCGTCGAGACGTGCCACAACGGCGTGCGCGTGGGCGGCCTCTATGGCGTGTCGTTCGGGCGCATGTTCTTCGGCGAATCGATGTTCGCGCATGAAACGGATGCCTCGAAAATCGCGCTTGCCGCACTCGTCGGACACTTGCGCCGCCACAAAATAGAGATGATAGACTGCCAGCAGAACACGTCGCATCTGGCGTCGCTGGGCGGCCGCGAGATTCCGCGCCGCGCGTTCGTCGCGCATCTGCGCCGCGCGGTCGCCGAAGCCCCGATTCCGTGGCGCTTCGACAAGACCGTGCTCAACGACCTCATCGACACGCCAGCGCGCTGACATCCGCCACCCTCGGGCGCGACGTTTGCGACGCGAGTACTCAGACAAGCACGATCCGCCGCGCACGCCTTCGCCGGATAGCGAAACGCACGCGGCAATGAAGAGACGACGCCTGCGAGAGCCGCCAAAGTGACACATCCGAACGAGCTGCCACTGTCACCGCTTTCGGCGCTGCAATTCTATGCAACGGCGCCTTACCCTTGCAGTTACCTGGAAGGGCGCGTTGCGCGCTCGCAAGTGGCCACGCCGAGCCATCTCATCAACTCCGACGTCTACACGGAACTCGTCAAGGCGGGCTTCCGGCGCTCGGGCGTGTTCACGTATCGCCCGTACTGCGACGGCTGCCGCGCCTGCGTGCCGGTGCGCGTGCCCGTTGCGCGATTCGCGCCGAACCGCACGCAGCGGCGCGTGTGGAAGCAGCACGGCAATCTCGTCGCAAGCGTGGCGCCGCTGCATTACGACGAAGAGCACTACGCGCTCTATATGCGATACCAGTCCGCGCGGCACGCGGGCGGCGGCATGGACCGCGACAGCCGCGATCAGTACGAGCAGTTTCTGCTGCAAAGCCGGATCAATTCCCGGCTCGTCGAATTCCGCGAACCCGCTTCGCCGGATAATCCCGATGCGCCGGGCGCGCTGCGCATGATCAGCATGATCGACATTCTCGGGGACGGGCTGTCGTCGGTGTACACGTTCTTCGAGCCCGAGTTGCCGAAGACGAGCTACGGCACCTTCAACATTCTGTGGCAAATCGAGCAGGCGAGAAGCCTCGACTTGCCGCACGTCTATCTCGGCTACTGGATTCGCGAGAGCGAGAAGATGGCGTACAAGGCCAATTTCAGGCCGCTGGAAGGGCTGGTCGATGGCCGCTGGTCCGTGCTCGATCCCGCGACGACGCACTCGGCCGGCGCCCTGCCGATGCCGGGCCGCAGCGGCGGGCCGAGCCAGCCGAAGTGACGTCGTCCAAGCGCCATGTCGTTTGACTCCGGGCGCATGGGGACAAAGCCGCTAAAATAGCGGTCTTAAAAAAATTCGCCGTCGCCGGCTCTCCTCCGTGTTCAGCTCCCTCTACCCGCTCGCGCGTTCGCACCTCTTTCGCATGGACGCGGAAGACGCGCATCACCTGACCTTGCGCATGCTGCGCGCCGCCGGCCGCACCGGGCTCGCCGGCATGCTCGGCAAGCGCGGTCCCGATTCGCCGCGCACCGTGATGGGCCTCACATTCAGAAATCCGGTCGGGCTCGCGGCGGGGCTTGACAAGGACGGCGCGTGCATCGACGGGCTGGCCGCGCTCGGCTTCGGCTTCATCGAAGTGGGCACCGTGACGCCGCGCGCGCAGCCGGGCAACCCGCGCCCGCGCATCTTCCGTTTGCCCGAAGCGGGTGCGCTCATCAACCGGATGGGCTTCAATAACGGCGGCGTCGACCGGTTCGTCGCGAACGTGCAGGCTGCGCGTTATCGCGGCGTGCTCGGGCTCAACATCGGCAAGAACGCGGATACGCCGATCGAGCGCGCCGCCGAAGACTATCTGTACTGTCTCGAGCGCGTGTATCCGTTCGCGAGCTACGTGACGATCAACATTTCGTCGCCGAACACGAAGAACCTGCGGCAGCTTCAGGGCGCGGGCGAGCTCGACGCGCTGCTCGGCGCGCTGAAGGACAAGCAGCAGCGTTTGTCGGACCTGCATGGCAAGCTCGTGCCGCTCGCGCTGAAAATCGCGCCCGATCTCGACGACGAGCAGATCAAGTCGATCGCGGGCACGTTGCTCGCGAATCGCATCGACGGCGTGATCGCCACGAACACGACGCTCTCGCGCACGGCCGTCGCCGGCATGGCGCACGGCGAGGAAGCCGGCGGACTGTCGGGGCGTCCGGTGTTCGATGCATCGAACGAAGTGATCCGCAAACTGCGTGCGGAAGTGGGCGCGGACGTGCCGATCATCGGCGTGGGCGGCATTTTCTCGGGCGCCGACGCGCGCGCGAAGCTCGCGGCGGGCGCATCGCTCGTGCAGATTTACACGGGGCTGATTTATCGCGGCCCGGCGCTCGTCAGCGAATGCGTCGAGTCGCTTGCGCAGGGAATATCGACATAAACAAACGATCTTACGCGCCGCTTGCCTTTTCTCTATGATGCCGCACCTATCGGGCGCGGCGCTCAGAAAAAGCGGCGCGCCACTTTGCCAACACGAGGAGAACAACACGATGAACCTGTCCACGCTCAAGAAGCTCGTCGCCGCCAGCCTGATCGGCGCCGCGTTCACCGCGGTCACCGCCACGGCCCACGCAGAAGACCTGCTCGATCAGGTCAAACAGCGCGGCACGCTGCGCGTCGGTCTGGAAGGCACGTTCCCGCCGTTCAACTCGAAAGCGCCATCGGGCGAGCTCGTCGGCTTCGACGTGGATATCGCCAAAGCCGTCGCCGCCAAGCTCGGCGTGAAGCCGGAGTTCGTCACGACGGAGTGGAGCGGCATCATCGCGGGCTTGCAGGCGGGCAAGTTCGACGTGATCGCGAACCAGGTCGGCATCACCGACAAGCGCAAGGAAACGCTCGACTTCTCGCCGGCGTACACGTACTCGAACGCGCAACTGATCCAGCGCGCCGACGACAAGCGCGAGTTCAAGTCGCTCGACGATCTGAAGGGCAAGAAGCTCGGCGTCGGCCTCGGCACGAACTACATGGACATGGCGAAGTCGGTGCCGGGCATCGACGTGAAGACGTATCCGGGCGCGCCGGAATATCTGCGCGATCTGGCTGCGGGCCGGCTGGACGCGGCGCTCAACGACCGCCTGATGCTCGCGTATCTGCTGAAGAACTCGCAATTGCCGCTGCGCACGGGCGCGAACGTCGGCGCGGGCAATCCGTCGGGCATTCCGTTCAAGAAGGGTAATCCGAAGTTCGCAAAGGCGATCGACGACGCAATGACCCAGCTGGAACAGGACGGCACCTTCGCGAAGATCTCGGACAAGTGGTTCGGCATCGACGTGACGAAGCCGGCGAAGTAAGCGCACAAACGCAGCGCACGCCGAATCGGGCGGCATCGTCTCACGATGCCGCCCTTCTCTTTTTCGCGTCCGGTTTATGATGTGCGCTTTCGCGCGCCGCCCGGCCTTTTGTTTCGATTCGCGCGCTTTCCGCTTACGTTTCCCCGTTCATGTCGACCACTTCCCTGCTGGTTCAATCGGCGCCCGTGCTGGCGCAAGGCGCGCTGCTCACGATCAAGTTCGCGCTCTACTCGATGTTCTTCGGCCTGATCGCCGCCGTCGTCCTGGCGTTGATGGGCATCAGCGACATTCGCGCGCTCGTCCGCATCGGCCGCGTCTACGTCAGTGTGATGCGCGGCACGCCGCTGCTCGTGCAGATCTTCGTGATCTATTACGGCTTGCCCAGTCTCGGGATTTCGCTCGAGCCGACGCCCGCCGGCGTCATCGCGCTGTCGGCGAACGTGGCGGCGTATCTGTCCGAAAGCATGCGCGGCGCGATTCTCGGCATTCACAGCGGGCAGTGGCTTGCGGCGTACAGCCTCGGCCTTTCGCGCACGCAGACGTTGCGTTACGTCATCGGCCCGCAGGCGCTGCGCATCGCGGTGCCGAGTCTCTCGAACAGCCTCATTAGTCTCATCAAGGATACGTCGCTGGTGTCGGTCATCACCGTGACCGAGCTCCTGCGAAGCGCGCAGGAAGTGATCGCCGCGACGTATCAGCCGCTGCCACTCTATCTCGCGGCGGCATTCGTCTACTGGCTGCTGTGCAGCGTGCTCGAAGTCGTGCAGCGCGTGTTCGAGCGGCGGCTCGCGTTGCCCGGGCGGCACTGAACACGCAGGCTGACGGCTTCGGCTCTTTTCGCGTCGCGCCGGTTCAGTCGTCCTCGAACGGGAAACGCACGCCCAGATCGCGCCGCGCGGCGTCCATGATCGCCATCATTCGCATGGACATGACATGCGGCATGACCGGGCTTTCGGTCGCGCCCGCGCGCAACAGTTCGCAGAAGTGCGCGGTCTCGTAGTTAAGGCCGCCGCCCGTGAACGGCTCGTCGAGTTCCACCTTGCGGCCGTCTGTATAGGCGATGGTCGCGCGAGCCGGGTTCCACCAGTTCTCGTGGATCGTCACGGTGCCCCCTGTGCCGCCGATGAGCGCATCGCCGCGTCCTTGCAGGTCCAGTCCGCAGAAGAGTTGCGCGATGCCGCGCTCGTGCCGCACGTTGAGACTCGCGAAGACGTCGACGCCCGTTGCACCGACGCGTCCGATGGTCTGCACGTCGAGCGCCTCGCCGAGCCAGTCCACCGCAAGAAACGCCTCGTAGATGCCGATATCCAGCAGCGCGCCGCCGCCTGCCTCGAGCGAGAACGACGGATGATCTGCCGGGACGTGCGCCATCGAGCAGCCCGCGCGCACCAGTCCGATCTCGCCGATCGGATCGGCCTGCAAATGCTCGCGCAGGCGTCGATAGAGCGGGTAGAACGGCGGCTTCATCGCCTCCATGAAAAGAACCTTCGCGCTGCGCGCCGCGTCGATCATGTGCTGCAAGGTCCGCGCATTCACGGCGGCGGGCTTTTCGCACAGCACCGGCTTGCCCGCTGCGAACGCGCGCAACGCATAGTGCGGATGGCTGTCCTGCATCGTCGCGATGTAGAGCGCGTCGATGTTGGCGAGCAAGCTGTCGAAGTCGTCGAACGCGGGTGCGCCGAAAGGCTCCGCGAGCGCGCGGGCCGGCTCGGCGCGGCGCGACCAGACGCCTGCGAGCGTCGCGCCCTCAACGTGTTGCAAGCCCTCGGCGAAGCGCCGCGCGATGCGGCCCGCGCCGACGATGCCCCAGCGTATCGATTCGGTCGAACCTGCTTTCATGATTCATGCCTCCGCGATGGTTATCGTGCGGGGCATTGTGCCTGATGTAGGACGCATGCAAACGACAAAGCCGGGCCCGAGGCCTAATGCCGTTCAGTTAAGCGACTGAACGGCATTTTTCTTTTCGGCGCAAAGTAGTTGTAAACGGGGCGCGGCGGTGTTAACTTGCATCGCCATGCTGGTTGATGATCTGCGCCTTCTGGTGCTGCTCAAGCGCCTGCGTGAGCGGCTCAAACAGCTTCCCAATAGAAAACGGCCCGGGCGCAGTTGCGCTCGAGCCGTCAAATCGCGACCGTTTCGCTACACCGTTCGAGTCCTCAAAAGAGACCTTGACTGAACGGCATTAGGGCCCGAGGCCCGGCTTTCATCGGACAATGCACTTGCCCCGCGCCGCGAGCGAAAGAGTGAGCGGCAGGCCGCTCAGACTCCGGCCGACGCGTTCACGTCCGGCGGCGCGACCGGCTGACTCATGCGTTCGAGCGAGAATGCGCGCCCCACTTCCTCCGCCGCGAGATCGACGAGCGCACGCGTCGCGCGTTCGGCGGCAGCCGAGTCTTTCGATTCGATGGCCTCGACGACGCTCTTCTGCGCCGCGAGCGTCGCCTCGCGCACGGACTCGATGCCGTCGACAATCGGATTCACGGTCACGAGCGCGCCGCGCACGATGGCCGTCATCTGCCGGAAGAACTGGTTGCCGCTCGCGGCCACGATACGCGTATGAAGCACTTCATCCGCTGCCTGATACTCCGGCTCACCGACCTGCAAGCGCGAAAGCGTGTCGAACGCATCGCGGATGCCGGCGATTTCATCGGGCGTCGCGCGCGCGGCGGCGAGCGCGGCGGCGCGCGGTTCGATCAGCATTCGGAATTCGATTACATCGCGCAGAAAAGTCTGATCCGGCTTCGCGCGAAAACGCCATGAAACGACGTCTTCGTCGATGAGACGCCAGTCGCTCATCGGCCGGATGCGCGTGCCGGTTTTCGGCCTGACGTCCAGCATGTGACGGGCGAGCAGCATCGAGAGCGCCTCGCGCATGACGGTGCGGCTCACGTCGAACTCTTTCGAAAGGATGTCTTGCGGCGGCAGTATCGCGCCGTACTTCTGCTCGACGATCCCCGAGACGAGCCCGTCCATGACCTTTGCCACCAGCGATCGCTCTTTGTTTTCATCCATCACGCTTCTCCCCTTTCCGCCTGTCCGTAGCCCATGTGTGTCTGTGCGCGTCGCACTCACGCGTCCCGTGGCGGCCAAGGCGACGAATTTCCGAACATGCATTCGTCGCACTACACGTTGCGTCTTCGCCGCGCCAAAAACCAGTGAGGAATTTCCTGACAGGGTATTCCCTCTGATCGCAGCACGCGCGCCGCGCCATGTTTGCCGCCGTTCCGATTCGTTTGCCTTGTTGCCTGGTATTCGTACGCTTAATTACCCGTGCTCGCGCCGCGCGGGCGCCGTCATTCCTCAGGGAAACTGATGAATGATGGCGTCGCAGCGCGGCGATTTTGCTTTCTTGTTTTCGGCCAGATAATCGTCAGCCGTTCATGCACTCATTTGAGCAAGCATCACGTAGGCTTTCTGTGCGAACGCGAACGCTCACCTGTGCGGGGGCGGCTATTGTATGACGCGATGCCGCGAATTCTGATGCACTGCTTAGTTCATGAGAATGCGGTGTGCGCGTCTCGCCGTGTCGCGTGAAATTCCGTATAAGGCGCTTACATGGCACCGTCGGAGGTGCGCGGACGCCTTGCGTGCATGCGCTGCTCGCGGCGTTGCAGGGACTCTCTTTCGGCGAGCGTCTGCTGATAGATCGCCACGTATTCGCTGCCGGCTCGTTCGACAGAAAGCCGCTGGATGTCCTCGCGCGCGCGTGACGCGTACTGCCCGCGCGCTTGCGAATCCAGCAACAGCCAGCGCAGCTTGACGGCGGCCTGCTCCGGATCGCCGGGTGCCACGAGCACGCCCGCCGCGCCGCCATCGAGCAATTCGGGAATGCCGCCCACGCGCGTCGCGAGAATCGCGCAGCCGGCCTCGCGCGCCTCCGCGATCACGAGCGGACACGGGTCCTGATGCGAAAGCAGCGCGAAGACATCGGCGTTCGCGAGATACGGGCGCGGGTCCGTCACGAATCCCGTGAAATGAACAGCGGACTGAAGACCCAGTTCGGCGGCGAGCGCCTCCATCGATTCGCGCTCGGGACCATCGCCGATCAGATACAGATGCGGCTCCCCGATGAACTCTCTCTGATGCGCCGTCTGCTCGCGCACGAGCGCGAACGCCTTCAGCAGATCCGCGATGCCTTTCCTGCGATACATGCCCGCGACACAGACGACACTCGGCCGCTTCAAGGGCACGGGCCGCGCTGCGGGACGACACGTGAGGCGCGGCGCACCGACGGCGCCATTGAGCACGACCGACACGCGCTCACGCCCGATCCCGCGTTCGTCGAGCGTGCGCGCGACCGCTTCGCTCACCGCGACCATGCGATCGCCCGCGCGCACGAGCGACGCGCTCTTCTGCAGTTCGTGATGCACGGTCGTCACGAGCGCGAAGCGCCGGCGCATGCTGCCGAATCGCGAGATGAGCGCGCCCGTCATCATGTGCGCGTGAACGATGTCGGGATCGAAGCGATCGATGAGACGATTGAAGCCCGCGATCATCGACGGCACGCGCCACGGCTGCCGCGATTGCTGCAACGGAATGTGCGTGATGCCGTGACGTCGCAGCAGAGGCTCGAAGCCGCCGCCCGACGAAGCGACGACCACGTCGTGGCCCATGCGCGCCTCGATGCATGCGAGATCGACCATCATGTTGACGGTGCCGTTGCCGATGATCTGCGCGTGATTGGCGAGATGGACTATACGCATGGGGGTGCCGGTTGCGCGCGTGCCGGCATACGTGAGTACACCGGGCGCGTGGTTCTTTGTCGTTATGAAGAAGGAAGGACGGGTACCGCGGACAAGCAAACGCGCCGCGAACAAGCGGCGCGCGAAGGCACGGCTTTAGAGCAATTCGTAGGTATTGGCGAACGCGTTCGCGCCTGCTTGCTGCAGCTTGCTTGCGCTTATCTCGCGCGTCGAACGGCCCTTTCTTGTCAGACCGATATAGGGCATGCCATGTTCGAGGAACGGCCCTTCTGTCTTTCGAAAGCCGAACGCTTCGTAGAACGCGCGCAGACTCACGGGCGCGGTGAGCCGCACCGCGCGGCCGGGCCAGCGTTCGCCGCACACGTTGAGCACGCGTTCGATGAGCGCGTGCGCGGTGCCATCGCCACGACGCAGCGGGCTCGTGAGAATCTTGTCGACCACGACTTCGGGATCTTCGAGATCGCCTTCGTGAATGCGGGCGTAGGCGAGCACCGGCATCGGGCGCGTCATGTCATCGGTGGCGAAGACGTGCACGCCGGTCTCATCGCGGCCGTCCGCGTCCAGATGCACATGCGATTGCTCGACGACGAACACCGCACTGCGCGCACGCAGAATCAGATAAAGCTCGCGCGCAGTGAGCTGCTCGAAATCCAGGGTCTTCCAATTCATTTGTTGTTCTCCTTGCTGCCGGCTTCTCACCGGCGTTGCGACGATTGAACGTTACGTCCCGCGAAACAAGCTTTCAGTGCGGGGGCGCACCGACTCCAGGGCTTGCGGCCCCGTCAAATAAGGTCAACCACACAAGAAGGCGTCTTCGGGGAAAAGGACGTCTTCACGAGATCCATCACGACACGTCATCGAGTTCTGCGCGACGCGCGGAAGGCTCGCGCACGTGCTGCGATAGCACTCGCGTCGTCTGGCACCTTCATGGGAAAATCACAATGCAAACCGCCATTGAATGCGACGCCTTAGAAAGCGATAAAAACGCAGGTAAAAACAACGAATGCTTCGGCGCGCACGCGGTACCGGTTGCCGGCTTCTCAGGCCCGAGGTAAGCCCATGAGCGCGTTCCATACCAGCGGTATGACGAGTTCCGGCGTCAGTCGTTCACGCGTCGTTTCACTCGATCCCTTGCGCATGCGCGCGAAGCGCCATCGCGCGCATGCATTGCATCGGGGCGAGCGCATCTGGCGCGATGGCGCGGGCCCTGTCGACTTGTGGATCGAGCTCCTGCATGGCAACGGGCTCGAACCGCATGCGATGCTTGCCTTCACGGTCACGCAAGACTTCGAAGACGATCAGTTCACGCTCGGCCGGCCGCCGTGCGAAGACATCGAGAAGCTCTACGGCTTGCAAGTGCAGGAACTCGCCGTGTTCGACTCGCTCGAGGAACGCGCACTCGTGCAGACGCGCCGCGCGAATACCGTTCTCGTCGAAGTCGATGCCTTCTTTCTGCCCGACATGCGCGCGCTGGCTTATCGGCGCACGCATGTGAAGACGACCATCGCCGTCGATGTGATCGATCCCAATGCAAGGCGGCTCGGCTACTTTCATCACAGCGGTTATCACCTTCTACATGGCGACGATTACGATGGCGTGCTCGGAGCCCATGCCGCGCACGATGCGGCTGCATCGGATGCCGCGAGCACAACGCATGGGCAAGCACTGTTCCCGCATGTGGAGTTCGTGAAGCGCGTGCGCGAATCGCTCGCCGGAACATCGCTCGCGGAAGGTTCGGCGGACCTGTTGTGCGCGCATTTGCTGCGCCGTCCGATGCACAACCCGATATCGCGCTGGCGCAGCACCTTCCCCGCGCATGTCGATACGATGCTCGAGCGCGGCGAAGCGTATGCCCAGACGTATGCGTGCAATGTGATGCGTCAGCTCGGCGCGAACTTCGAACTGCTCTCGCATTACCTCGAATGGATGCGCGAGCAAGGCTTCGACATTCCCGTCACCACGCACGTGGCGGCTCGCACGATCGCAAGTGAAGCAATGGTCCTGCAATGCCGGCTCGCGCGGGCGCTGTCGAATAATCAGCACGATCTCTGCGGCGCTTCGTTCGATGTGATGGAAGGCGCGTATGAGCGCGTCGTGCCGACGCTTGCGGCTATCGTCTGCTGATCCGTTCCATTGCTTCGGCTCGGGCGTCCATCGCAAGCAGACGCGTATGACTTCGTGATGGCGGTGCGTTCCGTCATCCGCATTTCATGCGCGTATGGTGAGATGTCGTCTTGCCGCGAACGCCCCTGTTGTCCCCGATGAAACATTTCCGCGCTGCGTAATGAGGCTTTTCATACGTTCGTCGGAAACGTTCGTGCCGAAATGAGCCGCCCACACGGCGCCCCATGTGCAAACGTTTGACACGAAGAACGGCCGCGCGAGCCTGATGCGGGCTCCGCGCGCCGCCCGTGTGTGGGCCACGCCTCGCCTCATGGCAGGCACGATTCACGCATTTGGGCGCGGCATGGCCCACAGACGGGCGTTTTCGTGCAACAGGCGCAACGTTTAGCGGTTTGCGGAAACCCGTTGGAAAGCCTCGCCCGATTCGCGCGCCGCCTTATGCAGCAAGGCTCTGACGGCAAGCAAAGCGGCCCGCGCCTGCTGCACGTTCGTTAGACCACGAACAGCATAGAACACAGATGAATCAATTTTCAATGACCCTACGAAAGGAGGGGTTCGTTCGGCGGGGCGTGGCGCTCTGAGGCTTATCGCACGGTGATCGTCAAACGCCAGCCCCGCAGTTGGGCGGTTTGCGCTGACGATACCCCTCCGGGCATATGCGGATTCCTAAGACCACCGATGTTCAAGACTGAAACAAAAAGACGACGCTGCGCCGCATCACACTGAACGTTTCCCCGATGAGGCCCCACCAGCATTGACGCTCGCCGCATTGGCACAGTCCTCGCTAAATGAATCGCGCAACCCGAAGCGACGCGATGAAGAAAATCAACTCAAGCGAGCACGGGCTGCTAACGGGGCTGGTGTGAGACGTTTTCATAGCCGCGAGAATCGCCGCTCGAGAATGATCACACCAGTAAATAAAAAGTGAAGCGCAACGCGCGAAGTTACGAGAGAACAAACATGCTGACCCTTCAGTCCGACCTGCACGGCAATCACCTCCTCGGCGCCCTTCCCGCGCACGAGTGGCAAGCTCTGACTCCGCATCTCGAACTGGTTCAACTCCGCACCGAGCAACTGCTCTGCGATTCGGGCCAACGTATTCATCACGTGTACTTCCCGACGACTGCCATCATCTCCCTGCTTCATACGATGGAAGACGGCGGTTCGGTCGAAATCGCCGCAGTCGGCCGCGAAGGCATGACGGGCGTGCCGGTCCTGACGGGCGGCGAAACCATGCCCACGCGTGTCCAGGTGCAGTGTCCCGGCTTCGCGTATCGCATGAGCGCCCAGGCGCTGCGCGAACAGTTCGGCCGCTCGGATTTCCTGCGCCGGCTGATGCTGCTGTACATGCAAGCCCTGCTCACGCAGGTCGCTCAGACGGCGGCGTGTAATCGTCATCACTCGCTTAACAAGCAGCTGTGCCGCTGGCTCTTGATCGAAATCGACCGCACCGCGTCGAACGAACTGCAAGTCACGCAGCAACTGATCGCCGACATGCTCGGCGTGCGTCGCGAAGGCGTGACCGAAGCGGCCGGAAAGCTGCACGATGCCGGTCTCATTCACCATAGCCGCGGCTGCATCAAGGTGGTGGATCGCGAAGGGCTGGAAGCGCGCGCCTGCGAATGCTACGGCCTCGTCAAACGTGAGTTCGACCGTTTGCTGCCGCGTCTGCGCGCGCAGGAGACGGCTTCGGCCTCCAGTGTCTGAGATGCGGATGCAGAATAAAAGTCACGATATGTTCGGCTGGACGGCACGCTGTCTGGACGTTTTCTTCATCGTCGCGGGCGGGGTGATTGCGCATACGGTGCGCTTCTCCTCGCTCGACTTCAGCGATGTCGAGAAGCTCCTGATCGCGTTCAATAGCGTGCTGGCGTTGCTGCTCTTCCCGACGTTCGGCGTGTACGAAGCCTGGCGCGGCAAGCCGCTTGCGATGATGCTGGCGCGCGTCGCGCTCGCATGGATGACGGTGGCGGCCGCGGCGCTTCTGCTCGCCTTCACGCTGCATCGCATGGATGCCGTGTCGCGGCTGTGGTTCGGGTATTCGACGCTTATCTCGGGCGCGCTCATCGTGCTTGCGAAATGCGCGGTGTATGCGAGCCTGAGAGTCATGCGCGGCCGTGGCTTCAATCAGCGCACGGTGGCGATCGTCGGCGCGCAAGGGTTCGCGCGCACGCTGCTCGCGCATTTGTCGAGCACGCCCGAACAAGGCTTCACGCCCGTCTGTCTGCTCGACACCACGGGCGACGAGGAGCTTCACGCGAGCGGCCTCGGCAGCCGGCCCGGCGCATCCATGCGCCTGCCGGTGCTGAACGACTTCGATGAACTCGTCGAGAAAGTACGCGCCGAGGAAATCAACGAGGTGTGGCTCGCCCTGCCGCTGTCGCAGGAACACACGATCTACCGCTTCGTGCATGCGTTAAGGCATGATTTCGTGAATCTGCGGCTGATTCCCGACACGCGCAGCATCTCGCTCTTCAATCATTCGATGACCGATGTCGCGGGCCTCGCGACCATCAACCTGACGACTTCGCCTGTCGGCACCTTGCAGATGTGGCCGAAGCTGCTGTTTGACCGCTGCTTCGCCGCTGCTGCGTTGCTCGCGCTGTCGCCGCTGATGATCGCGATTGCCGTTGCCATCAAGGCGACCTCGAAAGGGCCCGTGTTCTTCACGCAGAACCGCAAGGGCGCGGACGGACGGCCGTTCAAGATCTACAAGTTCCGCTCGATGGCCGTGCACCACGAATCGACGGGGCACGTGACGCAAGCCAAGCGTAACGACCCGCGCGTGACGAAGATCGGCGCGTTCCTGCGCCGCACGAGCCTCGACGAGCTGCCGCAGTTCATCAACGTGCTGTTCGGCGACATGTCGGTGGTCGGGCCGCGTCCGCACGCGCTCGAACACGACGATCTGTACAAGGATCTGGTCTACGGCTACATGTTCCGCTATCGCATCAAGCCGGGCATTACCGGCTGGGCGCAGGTGAACGGTTATCGCGGCGCGACGGAAAAGGTCGAGAAGATGCAGAGCCGCGTGAAGTTCGACCTCTTTTACATTCACAACTGGTCGTTCTGGTTCGACATCAAGATCGTCGCGATGACGCTGTTCAAGGGCTTTATCGGACGTAACGCGTACTGAACGACGCGCTGCACGATGCACGAACGAAAACGGGCCCGGCGACTCGCGTTGCCGGGCCCGTTGTGCTTCCTGGCGCGCTTCAGTAGTCGATGCGCTCGACGCCCTTCTCCGTGCCGAGCAGGCACAGGTCCGCGCCACGCGCCGCGAAGAGACCGACCGTCACGACGCCCGGCCACGCATTGATGTGCGCTTCGAGCGCGCGCGGGTCCGTGATCGCGAGACCCTTCACGTCGATGATCTCGTTGCCGTTGTCCGTGATGAACGGCATGCCGTCCTTGGTCACGCGCACGATCGGCACGCCGCCGAGCGCGGTCAGCTTGCGGCCTATCGCGGTGCGCGCCATCGGCACGACTTCGATGGGCAGCGGGAACGTGCCCATCACGTCGACGCGCTTGCTGGCATCCGCGATACAGACGAACACGTCCGCCACCGACGCCACGATCTTCTCGCGCGTGAGCGCCCCGCCGCCGCCTTTGATCATCGCGCCGCTCGCGTCGATTTCATCCGCGCCGTCGACGTACACGGGCAGCGTGTCGATGTCGTTGAGTTCGAACACCTTGAAGCCGTGCGATTCGAGCCGCGCGGTCGTCGCGAGCGAGCTCGATATCGCGCCGCGATAACGCGCCTTCGAGCCGGCCAGCGCGTCGATGAAGCAATTGGCCGTCGATCCGGTGCCGACGCCGATGATCGAGCCTTCGGGCACGTGCGCGTTCACGTAGTCGGCGGCGGCCTGGCCAACCCGTTGCTTGAGTTCGTCCTGAGTCATGGAAAGGGGCTGCGCGAGAGGGAAAACTGCGATTTTATCGGAGCGCGCGCCGCCTTCCCGCGTTTTGCGCGCGGTGTCAGGGAAATCCGTGCAGGAAGCCGAGCGGATCGTGCGTGCGCGCGACCGACGCGATGAACGCGAACACGAGAATCGCCAGCACGCCGAAGACAGCGCGCGCGCCCTTCGTGCGGCCGCGCTTGAGCGCGAAGGTGCCGAGCACGATATAGACGACGAGGCCCGCGATCTTCGCACTGAGCCACGCGGCGTTCGGCCCGAAGCCGATGTTGGCGACGAGCGCAACCGCGCTCACAAGCAGCAGCGTGTCGACGACATGCGGGACGATCTTCGTCACGCGCGCGGCGAGGAGGCGCGAGTCCATCAGCATCCAGATCCAGCGCAGCACGAAGCCCGCGATGCTCAGGCCCGCGCACGTCATATGGAGCGCGCGCAGCGGCAGAAAGTAATCGCCCATTTTTTTCATGCGTCGTCAGGGGAAGTATTTGTCCAGCAACGCCTGCGCGATGGCGTCGGTCTGCGCGTCGGCATCGCCCGCGTAGTCCGATGGCCGGAAGTGCATCTGGAACGCGCCGAAGACGCGACGCGTTTTCTCGTCGAGGATGCCGTCGGTGGCCACGTCGTAGCCGTACCGCTTCAGCTTCTCCTGAAGCGCGCGCACGTCGCACGGCGCTTTGGGATCGCGGCTTGCGAGATGCGCGGCGACGGTGGCATCGTCGGGCCACGCGCCGACGCCCGCCTCGTACAGCGTGCGCCACGGAAAGAGCGGGCCTGGGTCGATCTTGCGCTGCGGAGCGATGTCGCTATGGCCGACCACGCGCGTCGGCGGAAGGCCATAACGCTCGACGATATCGCGCGAGAGCTTGACGAGCGCATCGACTTGCGCGGGCGGATACGGCTGCCACGTGCGGCCGGCAGGCGTATCGATAGGTCCGAGATTCACGTTCTCGATGCCGATCGACGACGCATTCAGTTCCGTCGCGCCCTGCCAGTAGCTTTGGCCCGCGTGCCACGCGCGCTTGTCTTCGGGCACGAGCTGATACACGACCGGCTCGCCGTCTTGAACGCGCGGCGCGTCCGGCACGACGTAGTGGACGCTCACCTGATCGCCGGTGAGAACGGCGAGCGAGCGCGCTTCGTCGATTTCCGTGTAGTGCATGACGAGGAAACGCACGCGCGAATCGGCGTTTTTCGCGCGGTATTGCGTGTCGGCGATGTAGGTGCCGCGGTTGAGCATGGTGGGGGTGCAGGCGGTGACGAGAGCGCAGGCAAGCGCGAGAAAGACGAGGCGAAGCACGCGGCGCACCTTACTTCTTCACCATCCTCTGCCGCACCGCCTCGAACAGACACACGCCGCTCGCCACCGACACGTTCAGGCTCTCGACCGTGCCCGCCATCGGAATATGCATGATCTCGTCGCACGTCTCGCGCGTGAGCCGGCGCATGCCCTCGCCTTCCGCGCCCACGACGATCGCAACCGGGCCGTCGAGCTTCGTCTCGTAGACGCTTGCCGTCGCTTCGCCCGCCGTGCCGATCACCCAGACGCCCGCGTCCTTTAGTTCGCGCAGGGCGCGCGCCAGATTCGTCACGGTGATGTACGGCACGCTTTCGGCGGCGCCGCTGGCCACTTTCGCGGCGGTCGCGTTGAGGCCGGCCGAACGGTCGCGCGGCGCGATGACCGCATGCGCGCCCGCCGCGTCCGCGACGCGCAGGCACGCGCCGAGATTGTGCGGATCGGTGACGCCGTCGAGCACGAGCAGCAACGGCGTTCCCGAAATGCCGTCGAGCAGTTCGGCGAGATTCTGCGCGAGCGGCAAGTCATGCGCGCGAGCGACCACGCCCTGATGCTGGATGTTGCCCGCGAGGCCCCACAAACGCGCTTCCTCGGCGGCGATCAGGCGCACGCCCGCGTCCTTCGCCGCGCGCAGGAAGTCCTGCATGCGCCTGTCCTTGCGCATGGGGTCGTACAACACTTCCTCGATCGACGACGCATCCGCGCGCAGGCGCGCCGTCACCGCGTGGAAACCGTAAAGAACCTTGAGACGTGACATGACTGATTCGACCTTCGTGATAACCATGAAAAGCACGACGCGGCCCGGCGCAAAGCGCACCGGACCGCGCGTATTCGTTGACGCTTGTCGACGCCGGCTAGCGTTTCTTGCGCGCCGGCCGCCCTTGCGCCGCGGACTTCGACGTCGAGTTCGGTGTCCCGGCGCGCTTCTTCGCCGCGCCGCCGCGCGCCGCCGGTGACGCGCCCTTCTTCGTGCCGCCGCGCTGACGCGTGCTCGCGGCGTCGTCGTTCAGCGGACGAACGCGCGGGCCCGCTGCGCCGTTACCGCTTGCGGCACCGTGGTCGCCTGCGCTGGATGACGGACGCGGCGACGGCTTCACCGGCGTATCGCGCACCAGACGGAAGTCGATCTTGCGTGCATCGAGATCCACGCGGCCCACCTGCACGCGCACGCGATCGGTCATCCGGTAGCGGATGCCAGTGCGCTCGCCGCGCAGTTCGTTCTTGATCTCGTCGTACTGGAAGTAGTCGGAGCCGAGTTCGGTCACATGCACGAGCCCTTCGATAAACAGCGAATCCAGTTGCACGAATATGCCGAACGACGTCACGCCGTTCACCATGCCGCCGTATTCCTCACCGAGCTTGTCGCGCATGAAATAGCACTTGAGCCACGCTTCGACGTCGCGTGATGCTTCGTCGGCGCGACGCTCGTTCGACGAGCAATGCAGCCCGAGCTCTTCCCACACCGCGACGCTATTGCGCGACCGGCCGCGCGCGGTGTCGTCGGCCAGTTGCATTTCGCGGGCGGCTTTCGTCAGGCCCGTGCTGAGCGACACGTCATGGCCGATGTCCGGCAGATACTTCTTGCCCTGGAGAATCGCGTAAATGGCGCGATGCGTGAGCAAGTCGGGATAGCGGCGAATCGGGCTCGTGAAGTGCGCGTACGCTTCATACGCGAGCCCGAAGTGGCCGATGTTGTCGGGGCTGTAGACGGCCTGCTGCATCGAGCGCAGAACCATCGACTGAAGCATCTGCGCATCCGGCCGGTCGCGGATCTGCGCGATGAGCG
Organism: Burkholderia sp. 8Y; assembly: GCF_902506145.1. GTDB lineage: Bacteria > Pseudomonadota > Gammaproteobacteria > Burkholderiales > Burkholderiaceae > Caballeronia. The sequence goes on from NZ_LR733520.1 coordinate 1,636,166, forward strand.
CCGCGTAGTCGCTCGCGTGCGGCTTGTCGCCGCCTGTGAGCGTCAGGCCGACGCCGCGCAGGAATTGCCGCAGGTTCTCGAGCTTTTCCTCAGTCGGCCCCGCATGCACGCGATACAGCCCCGGATGCTTGTTGCGCTTGAGGAAGTCCGCCGCGCAGACGTTCGCCGCGAGCATGCATTCCTCGATCAGCCGGTGCGCGTCATTGCGATGCCGCGGCAGAATCTGTTCGATCTTGCCCTGCGAGTTCACGACGATATACGTCTCCGTCGTATCGAAGTCGATCGCACCGCGCTTCTGGCGCGCCGCGTGCAGCGACTTGAACACGCCGTGGAGATTCTGGAGCTGCGGCACGAGCTCCGCGCGGCGCGCGGCTTCCGGGCCCTTGGTATTGGCGAGCACGGCCGCGACTTCGGTGTACGTGAGACGCGCCGCCGAATGCATCACGCCCGGATAGAACTGATACGCCTTGATCTCGCCGCGCGCGGTGATGACCATGTCGCACACGAGCACGCAGCGGTCGACATCCGGATTCAGCGAGCACAGGCCGTTGGAGAGCTTCTCCGGCAGCATCGGAATCACGCGGCGCGGGAAGTACACCGACGTGCTGCGGTCGAGCGCATCGACGTCGAGCGGATCGTTCGGGCGCACGTAATGCGACACATCGGCGATCGCCACGAGCAGACGGAAGCCCTGTCCCCGCCCCACGGCCACCGGCTCGCAATAGACGGCGTCGTCGAAATCGCGGGCATCTTCGCCGTCGATCGTGACGAGCGGCACGTCGCGCAGATCCACGCGATGCCGGATGTCCACCGGCCGCACTTCGTCGGGCAGCTTCGCGGCCGAGGCCAGCGCGGCATCGCTGAACTGATGCGGCACGCCGTACTTGCGCACCGCGATCTCGATTTCCATGCCGGGATCGTCGATATCCCCGATCACCTCGGCAACGCGCCCGAGCGGCTGCGAATGCCGGCTCGGAAAATCCGTCAGATCGACGGACACGACCTGCCCGACTTTCGCCTTCTTCGGATTTTGCGTGATCAGAATGTCGTGGCCGATGCGCTTGTCTTCCGGCACAAGAAGCAGCGCGCCGTTCTCATTGACGAGCCGCCCGATGATGCGCTTGTTCGCGCGGTCGGTCACTTCGACGATATGTCCTTCCGGCCGCCCGCGCCGGTCGTAGCCGACGATGCGCGCAAGCACGCGGTCATTGTGCATGACCTTCTGCATCTCGCCGTTCGGCAGGAAGAGATCGTCCTGGCCGTCGTCGCGAATCAGGAAGCCGAAGCCGTCGCGATGGCCCTGCACACGCCCCGCGACAAAATTCGACGGATGCGTGAGCTGGTAATGGCCGCGCTTGTCGAGGCGGATCTGCCCGTCGCGTTCCATGGCCGCGAGTCGCTTGAAGAATCCTTCGCGCTCCTGGCGCTTGATCGACAGGGCCTCGGCGATGTCGTTCGCGGAATGAGGCGTTTCGCTCGTGCGCAGCACGCCGAGAATCTCTTCGCGGCTGGGAATCGGATACGGATATTTGCTCAAGGGCTTAATAGAGTTCTTCTCGTTGGACTGGACTTTCGCCGGGTTTTGCCGTTAGTCGAGCGGCAATCGTTGAAATCATTCTAACACTGCCTATTGTGGGTACCGGCGTGGCATCGGCCGCCCGGACGGCGCTCGCGGCCTTCTGCGGAAGCAAACCGCAGCCCCGCCGCGTGCGGCGTCGAAACGCTTGACAGCAGTTTCCCAGTCGCTATAATGGCGTTCTTTGCTGCTCAACGCAGACAAAACGCACCCTTGCCCAGGTGGCGGAATTGGTAGACGCACTAGGTTCAGGTCCTAGCGGTGGCAACACCGTGGAGGTTCGAGTCCTCTCTTGGGCACCAGATGTCGGAAAACGCCACCCTCGGGTGGCGTTTTCTTTTTATGCGGAGACCGTGCTTTTTTCGGCTCCGGCCAGTCGTGAAGCGCAGTTGACACGGCTTGGCTTCCCGCTAAAATAGCGGGCTTGCTGTACCCCTTGGCCCAGGTGGCGGAATTGGTAGACGCACTAGGTTCAGGTCCTAGCGGTGGCAACACCGTGGAGGTTCGAGTCCTCTCCTGGGCACCAAGGTCTCTTTCTTGCAAAGCGCGTTTGATGTACATGCGCGTCTTGCGCCGCAATCAGCCCCACGCACATGCACGTGGGGCTTTTTGTTTTCTGCGCACAAATACTTCTATTCGGCTTCATTTCGCTTTCGTTTTTATTCGGCTCCTCGTTCGAATCGAAGCTAAATGAATGAATCGGCCGGATTATCGTCTTCCCTCTACCAGTACCGGTCTGCACGCTCTTAAACGGCGGCGTACACTCGTCCCTGCCGATGCGGCTTCGTGCATCGCGTGATGCCGCATCGCAATCGCATTGCAAATCAAGCTGATCAATACTGATTCGGAGAGCAAGGCGATGAGTTGGACGCGAGAACAAAGAAACGTAACGATTGCCGCTTATCTCGGCTGGACACTGGACGCATTCGATTTCTTCCTGATGGTCTTCGTGCTGAAGGACATCGCCGCGGAATTCAACACCAAGATTCCCGAAGTCGCGTTTGCGATCACGCTTACGCTCGCGATGCGCCCGATCGGCGCGCTGATTTTCGGCCGGCTCGCGGACAAGTTCGGCCGCCGTCCGACGCTGATGGTCAACATCGCGTGTTATTCGCTGCTCGAATTGTTATCCGGCCTCGCGCCCAATCTGGCGACGCTGCTCATCTTGCGCGCGCTATTTGGCATTGCGATGGGCGGCGAATGGGGCGTCGGCTCTGCATTAACGATGGAGACCGTGCCGCCCAAGGCGCGGGGCTTCGTGTCCGGGCTCTTGCAGGCGGGCTATCCGAGCGGCTATCTGCTGGCGTCGATCGTCTTTGGCGTGCTGTATCAGTTCGTCGGCTGGCGCGGAATGTTCTTTGTCGGCGTCGCGCCCGCGCTGCTTGTGCTTTATGTCCGCGCGCACGTGCCGGAATCTCCCGCGTGGCGAGCGATGGAAAAACGCGAGCGCCCCGGCCTTCTCGCGACGCTCAAGAAGAATTGGGCGCTTTCTCTTTACGCGATCATTCTGATGACCGCATTCAATTTCTTCTCGCACGGCACGCAGGATCTTTATCCGACGTTCCTGCGCGAACAGCATCACTTCGATCCGCATACGGTTTCGATCATTACTATCGTGTTGAATATCGGCGCGATTGTCGGCGGACTGTTTTTTGGCGCGTTGTCCGAGCGCATCGGGCGGCGCGTGGCCATTTTCATCGCGGCGCTGATTGCGTTGCCGGTGCTTTATCTCTGGGCGTTCTCGGTGACTCCGGTTGCGTTGGCGATTGGCGCGTTTCTGATGCAGATTTCGGTGCAGGGCGCGTGGGGCGTGATTCCGGTGCATCTGAACGAGATATCGCCGGATGAGATTCGCGCGACATTTCCGGGGCTCGTGTATCAACTCGGCAATTTGCTGGCGGCAATCAATGCGACGATGCAGGCGTCGATTGCCACCTCGCATGGAAACAACTACGGCATGGCCATGGCTATCGTCGCGGGCACGGTTGCGGTGTTGATTGCCGCGCTAATCTTCTTTAGCCGTGAGCGCCGGGGGATCGATATGACGCGGTCGGCGGAGGAAGTGGGGGCGACGGGATAGGCGTTGTTGTGAACGCGTAGCCCTGCGTGAGCGGGGCTACCGGGCGGAACGTTCACGCCACGAGCGCGTGGCGCGCGGCCGAACTGGTGCCGCGATGCTCCAGCGAAATCTGACTCACCTAATGGACTGGCAATCGCCCAACGGAAGAACGCGCCGCATTTCCCGTTTACCCCTGACTAGCGCAAAGGCGCTGTCAAACGGGAGGAGCCCATGACGCGAGCGCGTCGCCGTCGAATCTCGCACTGGACGATCGCATGCGCGCTGTCAGCGTTGATGGCAGCCCACACCGCGCAAGCGCAAGCCACCTCCCAGCCCGAAATCAACGACTTCGCGGTAAAAACCGCCGACCAGCAAGCACACTGGCTCGCCCGCGCCGCTGCCGACGGCACGCTCGCGCACCTCGGCGACGGCGAGCTCGTCGCCCTCTTCCGTTCGCTCGATCCCGGCACGCTGCCGCGCTATTTGCGCGACGGCCTGCGCCGCTACGCGTCCTGCGAATTTACGATGCTCCGACGCGAGCGCATCGACGGTAAATGGCCGAAGCGCCCCGACCATATGCTCGTGCGCGTCACGCGCGATCCGCTGCGCGTGTACGCCAAATGGCTGCCGGATGGCGCCCATGCGGGCCAGGAAGTCATCTACGACGAATCGAAGCGTCCCGGCGAACTCTACGGTCATCTCGGCGGTATCTTCAGCGTCGTGCCGATGTGGGCGTCGTTGAACGGGCCGCTGGCCCGCGCCCAATCAAATCATTCGATCCGCGAGCTCGGCATCGATGCCATCACGCAGCGTTTCATCGACGAAGGCCGGAAGTTCGCCGACGCAGGTCTGACGCAGCCGTCGGCTATCGCGGTGACGACCGTGAACGGCGTGCGCGTCGTCGCGTTGACGTACGTGGCGCCGGCCGGCCAGCCCGATTTCTATGCGAAGCGTGAAGTACTCGATCTAGATCTGGAGCAGCCGCTTTTTCGGGCCGTCGAATCCTTCGACAACGAAGGGAAGATTTTCGAAAGCGTCACGTTCGAGCACATCGAGCCAAAGCCGTTCGACGACCTGACGTTCGATCCGCAGAACGCCGACTACCGCTTCTGAAGCGCCCGCTGACTGCGTGACATGCGCTGTAACAAACGCATCGGTGCCGCCGCGCCGTCTTTAAGCCTCGCCTAAGTTTCGGCCGATACGCTTCCCGCACTTCATCATCGACATCCACGAGGCCGCTCCGTCAGCGGCGCGAATCGTCATGTAACCCAAGGAGTTCGCGCATGAACCTCCGCTCTGCTTCGGCTCCTGTGCGAGCCATCAAACGGCTTTTGAGCCATCACGAGATCGCCACCCTGCTTCTGCTGATGCACGCGCCGATCGACGCGTTGGCCGCGCCGCCCGACGTGGCATCGCTCAAGGAATACGGCTACGTGGAGATTGTCTCGCCGGACGCGGACGGCCCCAAAGTGCGGCTCACCGACGACGGCAACGCCGTCCTGCGCGGCTTGGGCGTCAAGTAGGCGCCCCGCCCGGCATCGCGATCTCTGTAATAATCGGTCGAACCTTCACCACCGATCGAGGAGTGATTCGCGATGTCCGCATTGCAACCCATCGTTCAACGTGTGCTGCTGACTAACGACGACGGCATCGACGCGCCCGGCTTGGCCGTGCTCGAAGCCGTCGCCGCCGAACTCGCGCACGAAGTCTGGGTCGTCGCACCCGAACACGATCAGAGCGGTACATCGCATTCCATCAGCCTGCATTCGCCGCTGCGCATCTCGCGTCAGGGCGAACGGCGCTTCGGCGTTCAGGGCACACCTGGCGACTGCGTCGTGATGGCCGCGCGTCATCTCATGAAAGACGCGCCGCCGACGCTCGTGCTGTCGGGCATCAATCGCGGCGCGAATCTCGGCGTCGAGACGATGTTCTCGGGCACCGTCGGCGCGGCGATGACCGGCCTTCTGCTCGGCCTGCCTTCCATTGCGCTCAGTCAGGCGTTCTCCGACCGCGAAAGCGTGCGCTGGGATACCGCGCGTGCGCTCGCGCCCGGCGTGATCCGTCAGTTGCTGGCCATCTCGCACGACGCGCCGACGTGCCTCAACGTCAACTTCCCCGACTGCGATGCGTCCGCCGCCGGTCCGCTGACCGTGACGCGGCAAGGCGTCGGCCTCGTGGAAGGCATCGACGTGCTGGAGAAGACCGATCCGCGCGGCATCGACTATTTCTGGCTGAGATTTCAGCGCGGTCCGCGTGAGAACGCGCCCGACAGCGAAACCGCCGTGGTCGCGAGCAAGCGCGTTTCAGTGACGCCGCTGCATTTCGATCGCACCGACTCGCGCACGTTCGCCGTGCTCGAAGCGGGGCTGCGCGGCGGCGCGTGATCCTAGAGCCTTTCCTCCCAAACGCGACGGACGGTTTCTCGTATGCTGCGTCGGCGGCGCGACGTCGCAGCGTTCGTGCGTTGGGGAATGCGCCCGGCAACGGCTCCGGGCGCCGAAAATCACAAAAACAAGGAGGCGACATGAAACACATCAACGGCGGCGCGGTGGCCCGCTTCGCGGCTGGCGCGCTCATCGCGATGTCGGCGGCGGGTGCGTTCGCGCAAGCATCGACGCCCGCAGGCACCTGGCAAACCATCGATGACGCGACCGGCAAGCCGAAGGCGATCATCCAGATCATCGACGACGGCAGCGGGCAGCTTTCCGGCAAGGTCGTGCGCGGCATCGGCGAATTTGAACATCCGGACCGGCGCTGCACCGCGTGTACCGACGACCGCAAGGATCAACTCGTCAAGGGCATGACCATCATCAACGGCATGAGACAGAACGGCGATACGTGGGAAGGCGGCCAGATTCTGGACCCGGAGAACGGCAAGCTCTACAAGTGCAAGATGAAGCTCGAAGACGGCGGGCAGAAGCTCGTGGTGCGCGGTTATATCGGCGTGTCGCTGCTCGGGCGCTCGCAGACGTGGGTCCGGCAGCAGTAACGCATTCCGGCGCACCAAGCAAAAGCGGGCGAAAGACTGCGTGTCTTCCGCCCGCTTCTTTTCGTTCAATTGCAGTGAAACTCAGGCAGCCTGCCGAACCGATACATTGCCCTGCGGCAACTGCGCAACCGCGATGGCAAGCATCGGCTCCGCCGCTTCGGCCGTTGCGACGGGCAATTCAGCCGGCACGCGCATGCGCGAAGTCATGAGCCCGTACAGCGATTCGCCGGCGGGGCCGAAAAGCTGCGTCATCACGCGCAGCAGCACGCCCGATTCATGCCACGCCTTGAAGCGGCGATGGCACGTCTGATACGACGGATACTTGCGCGGCAGCGTGGACCACGACGCGCCGCTGTACATGACCCAGAGGACGCCGTTGAGCACAGCGCGGGTGTTCGCGAGAGGACGGCCGCGCAACTCCGAGCGCGGACGCAATTCCGGAAGCAGCGGTGCGACCATCTGCCATTCTTCGTCGGACATATCGCGGTAGGGTTTCACGGCATTCTCTCCAATTAGCAACTGATTAACTGGCCAGAACGATACCGAGTGCCCTTCAACCGGCAAATCAGAGTGCTCCTAATCTTGAAAATCCCGCGAAAGCCTTATGCCGTTTGGCTAGACGCGTGTTTTTGATTCTCGTATTAGCTCAAGTGAGCGAAATGTTCGCGAGCCGCCGCGGCGCCTCCAGATATTCCTGCGACTGCATTTCGACGATACGCGACACCGTGCGCGCAAACTCGTTCGCCATCGGACCTTCCACGTACAGGTCCTCCGCCGGCACCGCCGCCGACATCAGCAGCTTGACCTTGTGGTCGTAGAAGACGTCGATGAGCCACGTGAACCGGCGCGCTTCGGATGCCATGCGCGGCGACATCTGCGGCACGTCCGAGAGAATGACCGCGTGGAAGCGGTTCGCAATTTCGAGGTAGTCGTTCTGCGAGCGCGGGCCGCCACAGAGCGTCGCGAAGTCGAACCAGACGACGCCATCCGCTTTACGCAGCGCCTTGATCTCGCGTTTTTCGATATGCAGGATCGGGCTTTCGTCGGGCACGGCCGCGAGCTTCGCGTAGTCCGCGCGCAGCGCCTTGTCCGCCGCCGCACCGAGCGGCGTGTGGTACGCCTTGACTTTCGACAGCGTGCGCTTGCGATAATCGGTGCCCGCATCGACATTGAGCACGTCGAGATTCTTCTTGAGCAACTCGATGGCCGGCAGCAGCCGGTCGCGGTGCAAGCCCTCGGGATATAGCGTGTCGGGCTCGTAGTTGGACGTCATCACGAACTGCACGCCGTTGCTGAACAGACGGTCCAGCAGGCGATACAGGATCATCGCGTCGGCAATGTCCGAGACGTGAAATTCGTCGAAGCAAATCAGCCGATAACGCTTCGCGATGCGGCGGGCCAGTTCGTCGAGCGGATCGGCTTGCCCCTTCAATTCCTCAAGTTCGCGATGCACTTCGCGCATGAACTCGTGGAAATGCAGGCGCGTCTTGCGCTGCACGGGCACGATCGCATAGAAGCTGTCCATCAGGAAGCTCTTGCCGCGCCCGACGCCGCCCCACATGTACACACCGCGCGGCAACTCCGGATGCACGAGAAACTTTCTGATCGCGTTCGAGCGGCGCGCCTTGTATGAGACCCATTCTTCGTAGCAGCGTTGCAGGCGCGCGACCGCCGCCAGTTGCGCCTCGTCCGACTGATAGCCCCGCGTGCGCAGTTCGTTTTCGTAGTATTCGGTGACGTTCATCTTCTGCCGTTCGATGTGACGAAGGCGAGCGGTTTGATCCGCTCGCCTTCGTGTGCGATGCCCTGCTTGTTGCCCGAAGTCGAGCCGAATTACATGTTCAACGCGCGCTTGTCGACTGCGAGCGCCGCTTCGCGCATGACTTCCGACAGCGACGGATGCGGATGGCAAATGCGGCCGAGGTCTTCCGACGCCGCCTTGAACTCCATCGCGACGACCGCTTCCGCGATCAGATCCGATGCGTCCGCAGCGATGATATGCACGCCGAGAATCTCATCGGTCTTCGCGTCCGCGATCATCTTGACGAAGCCTTCCGCCCGGCCGATGCCCAACGCGCGGCCATTGGCCATCATCGGGAACTGGCCGGTCTTGATCTCGCGGCCTTCGGTCTTGAGTTGCTGTTCCGTCTTGCCGACCCACGCGATTTCCGGTTCCGTGTAGATGACCCACGGCACGCAGTTGTAGTCGATATGCGGCTTTTGTCCGTCGATGATCTCCGCCACCGCCACGCCTTCGTCTTCCGCCTTATGCGCGAGCATCGGGCCGCGCACGACGTCGCCGATGGCGTACACGCCCGGCACGCTCGTCGCGCAGTGATCGTCCACGTCGATGAAGCCGCGCTCGTTCGCCTTCAGGCCGATGCTCTCGAGCCCGAGATTGTCGGTGTTCGGCACGCGGCCGACCGACACGATCAGGCGGTCCGCTTCCAGCATCTGCGCGTTGCCGGCGTTGTCCGTGTACGCGATCGACACGCCATTGTCCGACGCCTTCACTTCGCCGATCTTCACGCCGAGGTGAATGTCGAGCCCTTGCTTCTTGAACTGCTTCGCGGCTTCCTTCGCGAGCGAGTCATCCGCTGCGGCGAGGAATTGCGGCAGCGCCTCCAGCACGGTGACATCCGCGCCCAGACGACGCCACACCGAGCCGAGTTCCAGACCGATCACGCCCGCGCCGATCACGGCGAGCTTCTTCGGCACGGCGTCGAACGAGAGCGCACCTTCGTTGTCGGCAACGATCTTGTTGTCGACCGGAATGCCTGGCAGATGACGCGCCTTCGAACCCGTCGCGATGATCACGTTCTTCGCCGTGACCACTTCCGTCTCGCCTTCGCCCGATACTTCGATCTGCACGCCGGCGTCCGTCTTGCCGGTGAACTTGCCGTGACCCTTCAGCCACGTAACCTTGTTCTTGCGGAACAAAAATTCGATGCCCTTCGTCATCTTTTCGACGATGCCGTCTTTACGCGCCAGCATCTTCGACACATCCAGCTTCACGTCCGACACGCTGATGCCGTGATCGGCCAGATGCTTCGACGTGTTCTCGAATTCTTCGGAGGACGCCAACAGCGCCTTCGACGGGATGCAGCCCACGTTCAGGCACGTGCCGCCGAGCTTCAGCGCGCCGGCCGGGTTCTTCCACTTCTCGATACACGCAACCGTCTTGCCGAGTTGCGCTGCGCGAATCGCCGCGATATAGCCGCCCGGGCCCGCGCCGATCACGACGACATCAAATTCCTTGGACATGACTTTCCTTTGGTCTATCTCCGCTCATGCGGAGCAGCCTCGTGCGATGCGCGCGAGCCTATCGCGCGCATCGAGGCGAATTGCTTTCTTACAGGTCCAGCAGCAGACGAGCCGGATCTTCCAGCGCGTCTTTCATCGCGACGAGCGACAGCACGGCTTCGCGGCCGTCGATGATCCGATGGTCGTAGGACAGCGCGAGGTAGTTCATCGGACGGATCACGATCTGGCCGTTTTCCACCACGGCGCGTTCCTTCGTGGCGTGCACGCCGAGAATGGCGGACTGCGGCGGGTTGATGATCGGCGTCGAGAGCATGGAGCCGAACACGCCGCCGTTCGAGATGGAGAACGTGCCGCCCGTCATTTCTTCGATCGACAGCTTGCCGTCGCGCGCCTTCGCGCCGAATTCAGCGATCTTCTTTTCGATGTCCGCGAGGCTCATCTGATCCGCGTTGCGCAGGATCGGCACCACCAGACCGCGCGGCGAACCGACCGCGATACCGATGTCGAAATAGCCGTGATAGACGATGTCGTTACCGTCGATCGATGCGTTCACGAGCGGGAACTTCTTCAGCGCGTGGACGGCGGCCTTCACGAAGAACGACATGAAGCCGAGCTTCACGCCGTGTTCCTTCTCGAAACGGTCCTTGTACTTGTTGCGCAGGTCCATGACCGGCGCCATGTTGACTTCGTTGAACGTCGTCAGAATGGCGTTGGTTTGCTGCGATTCGAGCAGACGCTCGGCGATACGCGCACGCAGACGCGACATCGGCACGCGCTGTTCCGGACGGTCCTTGAGCCACTGTTCAGCCGATGCCGGTGCGCCGACTTGCGGCAGCGACGGCTTGGCGGCCTTCGCGGGCGCAGCGGCCGGAGCCGGTGCTTTTGCAGCAACGGGTGCGCCGGCTTGTGCGGCGAGCGCGTCGCCCTTCGTGATGCGGCCGTCGCGGCCCGTGCCCGACACTTGATCTGCCGACACGCCCTTCTCGGCCAGGATCTTCGTCGCGGCGGGCGAGGTCGCGCCGCCCGTGACCGAACCACCCGTTGCGGAGGCGGTCGCTTGCGCAGTCGCCGAAGACGACGCCACCGCCGGCTCGGCTTGCGGAGCGGGCTTCACTTCGGCGTCGCCAGCTGCGGCTGCGGCGGGCGCTTCGCCTGCTTTCGCTTCCGTGTCGATCTTGGCGATGATCTCGTCGGCGGTGACGATATCGCCGTCATGCTTGATGACCTGCGCGAGCACGCCAGCCGACGGCGCGGGCACTTCGAGCACGACCTTGTCGGTTTCGATTTCGATCAGGATTTCGTCCTGGGCGACAGCCTCGCCCGGCTTCTTCTTCCATTGCAGCATGGTGGCTTCCGAGACCGACTCGGAAAGCTGGGGAACCTTGACTTCTACGATAGCCATTTCTGTATTGTCCTAATGCGTTCTGTGTGTACGAGCGTCGGAACCGGCGCGCTTTCCGCACGCCGGTCCGATCAGGCAACGATTACTTCGCGATGGTCTGCGCACCCTTCAGGCGGCCGAACGCGCCTTCAACCAGCGCCTTCTGCTGCTCGTAGTGCTTCGCGTAGTAGCCGACCGCGGGCGAGGCGGAAGCGGGACGGCCGCTGTAGGCCAGTTTCATCCCTTCCTTCATGCCTTCACGCAGATGGTGCTCGATGTAGAACCAGGCACCCTGGTTCTGCGGCTCGTCCTGCACCCAGACCACTTCGGTCGCGTTTTCGTACTTCTTGAGTTCCGCGTCGAACTGCTTGTGCGCGAACGGATACAGCTGCTCGATACGCACGATGGCGATGTCGTTCGCCTTCGCTTCGCGGCGATGCGCGACGAGGTCGTAATACACGCGGCCCGAGCAGCAGACCACGCGCTTGACCTTCTTCGCGTCGATGCTTTCGTCCACTTCGCCGATGACCGGCTGGAACGAGCCCTTCGCCAGTTCGGACAGGTCGGAGACCGCTTCCTTGTGACGCAGCAGCGACTTCGGCGTGGCGATGATGAGCGGCTTGCGGAACAGGCGGATCATCTGACGGCGCAGCAGATGGAAAATCTGCGCGGGCGTCGTCGGCTGGACCACTTGCATGTTGTGATCCGCGCACAGTTGCAGGAAACGCTCGATACGCGCCGACGAGTGCTCCGGACCCTGGCCTTCGTAGCCGTGCGGCAGCATCATCGTGAGACCCGAGACGCGGCCCCACTTCACTTCGCCCGACGAGATGAACTGGTCGATCACCACTTGCGCGCCGTTCACGAAGTCGCCGAACTGCGCTTCCCACGCGACGAACGTGTTGGGTTCAGCGGTCGAATAACCATACTCGAAGCCGAGCACCGCTTCTTCCGACAGCACCGAGTCGATGACCGTGAACTTCGCCTGGTTATCCGCGATGTTCTGCAGCGGGATGTACGTGCCGTCGTTCCAGCGTTCGCGGTTCTGGTCGTGCAGCACGGCGTGGCGGTGCGTGAACGTGCCGCGGCCCGAGTCCTGGCCCGTCAGACGCACGGCATAGCCGGATGCTACCAGCGACGCGAAAGCGAGATGCTCGCCCATGCCCCAGTCGAGCTTGGCTTCGCCACGGCCCATCGCGCGGCGATCGTTGATCACGCGCTCGACGAGCGGGTGAACCTTGAAGTTCTCCGGAATCGTCGTGATGCGTTCAGCGAGGCGCTTCAGTTCGGCGAGCGGCACGGCCGTGTCGGCGGCGTCGGTCCACTTGCGGTTCAGGAACGGCACCCAGTCGACCGCGTACTTGCTCTTGTAGTTCGAGAGCACCGGATCGACGGTGTGATGGCCTTCGTCCATCGCCTGACGGTACGCCTTGACGTAGTTGTCGGCGTCCTCGGCGGTGATCACGCCCTGCTGCACGAGCTTCTCGGCGTACAGCGCGCGCGTGCCCGGATGCTTCGCGATGGTCTTGTACATCAGCGGCTGCGTGACCGCCGGCGTGTCCTGCTCGTTGTGGCCGAGCTTGCGGAAGCAGACGATGTCCACCACCACGTCCTTGTGGAACTTCATCCGGAACTCGATCGCGAGCTGCGTGGCGAGCACGACCGCTTCGGGATCGTCGCCGTTCACGTGCAGCACCGGCGCCTCGATCATCTTGACGACGTCCGAGCAGTACAGCGTCGAGCGCGAATCGCGCGGGTCCGACGTCGTGAAACCGATCTGGTTGTTGATGACGATGTGCAGCGTGCCATGCGTGCCGTAGCCTCGCGTCTGCGCGAGATTCAGCGTTTCCATCACGACGCCCTGGCCCGCGAACGCCGCGTCACCGTGAATCTGCACCGGCAGGACTTGCAGGCCTTCTTCATCGCCGCGGCGATCCATGCGCGCCTTCGCCGAACCTTCCACCACCGGGTTCACGATTTCCAGGTGCGACGGGTTGAACGCGAGCGACAGGTGAACCGGGCCGCCCTCGGTCGAGACATCCGACGAGAAACCCTTGTGGTACTTCACGTCGCCGGCGGGCAGGTCGTCCACGTGCTTGCCCTCGAATTCGGCGAAGAGGTCCGCCGGCATCTTGCCGAGCGTATTGACCAGCACGTTGAGACGGCCACGGTGCGCCATGCCGATGACGATTTCCTGCACGCCGCTCTTGCCCGCGTGACGCACGACTTCGTCCATCGACGCGATGAAGCTCTCGCCGCCTTCCAGCGAAAAACGCTTCTGGCCGACGTACTTGGTGTGCAGGAAGCGCTCGAGACCTTCGGCGGCCGTCAGGCGGTTCAGGATGTGCTTTTTCTTGTCGTTCGAGAAATTCGGCGTCGAGCGGATGGACTCTAGACGCTCCTTCCACCAGCGCTTCTGTTCCGGATCGCTGATGTACATGTACTCGGCGCCGATCGTGCCGCAGTACGTGTCACGCAATGCCTTGACGATCTCGCGCAGCGTCGCGCGCTCGAAACCGAAATACAGGTTCGTGGCGCTGTACGTCTGGTCCATGTCGGCTTCGGTGAAGTCGTAGAACGCAGGCTCGAGTTCGGGAATATGCGGACGCTCGCGGCGCTTGAGCGGATCGAGGTTGGCCCACTGGGAGCCGAGGAAGCGATACGCGCCGATGAGGGACTGAACGTAGACTTGCTTTCGCGCTGTAGCGAGATCTTCGGTTGCGCCTTCGCGGGGAACGAAGCCGTTCGACTTCGCGCGCTGGGCAAACGATTCGACGATCGGGCCGTGGGCCACGTCGTTGTGATTCGTGCCGTCCGACGCGGGCACATTCTGCAACGCGTCGAAATAGGCTCGCCAGGTCTCGGGCACTGACGCGGGATTATCGAGATATGCTTCGTACAACTCTTCGACGTACGGAGCATTACCGCCGAACAGATAAGAGTTCGACTGGAATTGCTTCATCATTTTACGCTCACCTTTCTTCGAGTTTCTCGAGGAAGTGCGGGTTACAAAACCTTCCGCGCCACGGCCTGACCGTTTAGCGGATTGCGCGAATCAAGTCTGCTTGGAAGGACCTAAAATGCGACAGCTAATCCGAATAGCATAGCACAGAACCATTCGTCATATGACCGGACGTCGCACCGTCGCGCCGGCCTTCGCCCTTCTGCAACGGGCATGTGCGGGCGTTTTCCGTCGATGCAAGACCGCCGGTCATACGTCATTGTCGGCTTCGCGTGGCGATTCTTTAATGCAACGGCGAACGCACAATGCAAAAAGCCGCCCGAAGGCGGCTTCTCAATTACAAGGCCGGAGACGATTTACTCCGCCGATTCGCGGCTCGCGCGACGGCGCTCGTGTTCCTTCAAATGACGCTTGCGCAGACGGATGGACTGCGGCGTCACTTCGACGAGCTCGTCGTCGTCGATGAACTCGACCGCATATTCCAGCGAAAGCTGGATCGGCGGCACGAGGCGCACGGCTTCGTCGGTGCCCGATGCGCGCACGTTGGTCAGCTGCTTGCCCTTGATCGGATTCACGACGAGGTCGTTATCGCGGCTGTGAATGCCGATGATCATGCCTTCATAGAGCGCATCGCCCGGCGACACGAACATGCGGCCGCGATCCTGCAGCTTCCACAACGCATAGGCGACAGCCGCGCCGTCATCTTGCGAGATCAGCACGCCGTTGCGGCGCTCGCCGACCGAGCCTTCCTTCACGGGCGCGTACGAGTCGAACGTGTGGCTCATCAGACCCGTGCCGCGCGTGAGCGTCAGGAACTCGCTCTGAAAGCCGATCAGCCCGCGCGCCGAGATCTTGTACTCGAGACGCGTGCGGCCGCGGCCGTCGGACGTCATGTCGAGCATTTCGCCCTTGCGGCGTCCGAGCTCTTCCATCACGCCGCCCTGGTGCTGGTCTTCGATATCGACCGTCAGGTTCTCATACGGCTCGCACTTCACGCCGTCGATTTCCTGCAACACCACGCGCGGACGCGACACTGCGAGTTCATAGCCTTCGCGACGCATGTTCTCGACGAGAATCGTCAGATGCAGTTCGCCCCGGCCCGAGACTTCGAACGTGGTTTCGTCGCCGGTATCCTTCACGCGCAGCGCGACGTTGTGGTTCAGCTCCTTCGTGAGACGGTCGCGAATCTGGCGGCTCGTCACGAACTTGCCTTCCTTGCCCGCGAGCGGCGACGAGTTCACGAGAAAGTTCATCGTGAGCGTCGGCTCGTCGACGGTGATCATCGGCAGCGCCTCGGGATTCTCCGGCGAGCAGATCGTCACGCCGATGCCGATTTCTTCGATACCGTTGATCAGCACGATGTCGCCGGCCTGCGCTTCCTCGACCTGCACGCGCTCGAGGCCGTGGAACGACAGCACCTGGTTGATCTTGCGATTCAGGATCGCGCCTTCCGGACCCGAGCGCACCGCGACTTGCATGCCGGGGCGGATGCGCCCGCGTGCGATGCGGCCCACGCCGATGCGGCCAACGTACGTGTTGTAGTCGAGCGAGGTGATTTGCAGTTGCAGCGGACCGTCCGGATCGGCCGGGCGCACCGGGACGTGTTCGAGAATGGCTTCGAACAGCGGACGCATGGTGCCTTCGCGCGTTTCCGGATCGAGGCTCGCGTAGCCATTAAGGCCCGACGCGTAGACGATCGGGAAATCGAGCTGCTCTTCAGTGGCGCCGAGCTTGTCGAACAGATCGAAGGTCTGGTTGATCACCCAGTCGATACGCGCGCCCGGACGATCCACCTTGTTGATGACGACGATCGGCTTCAGGCCGAGCGCCAGCGCCTTCTTCGTGACGAAGCGCGTTTGCGGCATCGGGCCTTCGACGGCATCGACGAGCAGCAGCACGGAATCGACCATCGACAGCACGCGCTCCACCTCACCGCCGAAGTCGGCGTGTCCCGGCGTATCGACGATATTGATGTGCGTGCCTTCGTATTCGACCGCGCAGTTCTTCGCGAGAATCGTGATGCCGCGTTCCTTTTCGATGTCGTTCGAGTCCATGACGCGCTCGGCGACCTGTTGGTTCTCCCGGAACGTGCCCGACTGACGGAGCAACTGGTCGACGAGCGTGGTCTTGCCGTGGTCGACGTGGGCAATGATGGCGATATTGCGGAGGGCGCGAGTCATAAGAGGTATCTTGGTTGTGCGCCGTCGGAGCGAGGGCCGCCAAGCGAAACGCTCAATGGCTGATGGCTCGGCAGACCCTCGGGTAAGCGTCACGTCACGCATGTATTTGGCGTGACTGTATGGAAATGACTCTTCGGGCCCGGCGCGGTGAGAACCGAAAATTATAGCACGCGCACGTGTCAGCATCGAACCCTGCGCCCGCACGCGACTTTTCGCGGCAACGGACGCACTGATTGTTAAGCGGCTTTGGAAAAGACTATTGCAGCGACCGATTGCCGCCCCTATAATCGTGCCTAGTCAACTATTGCACTCGCACAAATTTTTTCATGACCGATGCTCCGAACCCCACGGCAATCGACAACTACGTGTTGAGCGAAAGCGTCGGCTATCTGGTGAGCCGCGTGCGCTCGACGCTGTGGAACATGGTGACGCAGCACACCACGTCCGAACTCGGCATCACGAGCACGCAGGCGAGCATCGTCTTCATGCTGGCGGTCGGCAAGTGCCTGACCGCGGCGGATATCGCGCGCGAATACGGTATCGACGCGAGCGCGGTGACGCGCCTGATCGACCGGCTGGAGAAGCGCGGGCTGCTGTCGCGGGTGCGCAGCGAAGAGGACCGGCGCGTCGTGCGCCTCGCGCTCACCGCTGATGGCCGCGCGATGGCCGAAAAGGTGCCCGCCATCTTCACGCGCGTGCTGGACGCGCTGCTCGCGGGCTTCACGCCGGAGGAAGTCGGCTTTCTGAAGAGCATGCTCCGGCGCATTCTGGCTAATACGTGCGATCCTGCCGCCTGCCCGGTGGGAAGCAGTGACAAGCCCGGCAATCCATTGCGCTGACAAGCAAACGGGCCCGGCATTTCGCATTCACCACCGACGAAATAGTTGCAACGTCCATCTTTAACACTCATCTTAAGAGACGAGCGATGAAACACCTTTCCTTGTCCGCGTGCAGGCCGAAGAGCGCGCTGCGCGGCGCCAAGAGCGCCAGGAGCGCCGTGGCGGCTGCCGTGGCCGCGCTCGCGGTCGCGGGCTGCGCGAACTACGCGGGCATTTCGAGCGACAAGCAGATCACCACGCCCGATGCGCTGCAGTCCACACAAAGCGTGCCGGGGCAAGGCGGCCAGTGGCCGAGCCTCGACTGGGCGAAGCAGTTCGGCGATCCCCAGTTGCCGCAGCTGATCGACGAAGCGGTCGCGGACAATCCGAGCATCGCGCAGGCGCAGGCGCGCATCGCGAAGGCGTCGTCGTATATCGAAAGCTCGCGTTCGTCGCTCTATCCGCACGTGAACGCCTCGTATTCGTGGACGCGCGAGCTCTATTCGGCCAACGCGCTGTTCCCGCCGCCGTACGGCGGCACGTGGTTCAGCGAGAACAACGCGCTCGCCAGCGCGTCGTGGGATCTGGATCTGTGGGGAAAGAACCGCTCCCGTCTGAACATGGCCGTGTCGCAGCAGAAGGCGGCCGAGGCGGACATGCAGCAGGCGCGCGTGACGCTCGCGGCGTCGGTGGCGCGCACGTATAACCAGCTCGCCCTGCTCTACGCGCTGCGCGACGTCACTCAGCGCGAAATCGCCAACCGCCAAGACGTCGGCCGTATCACGAGCGGGCGCGTGAGCGCGGGCCTCGATACGAACGTGGAACGCCGCACCGCCGAAGGCAACGTGGCGACGAGCCAGACAAATCTGAGCGAGCTCGACGGGCAAATCCAGTCGGTGCGCTATCAGCTGGCGGCGCTGCTCGGCAAGGGTCCGGACCGCGGCTTGCAGATCGCCAATCCGGTGATCGATCCCAACGTCAACGCGACGCTGCCGGACAACGTGCCGGCCGATCTCATCGCGCGCCGCCCGGACATCGTCGCGGCGCGCTGGCAGGTGGAAGCGGCCACGCACGACATCGCCGAAGCGAAGGCCGAGTTCTTCCCGGACATCAATCTCGCGGCGAGTTTCGGTTTCGACGCGTTCGGATGGAGCCGCTTTCTGTTGGCGAGCAGCCGGCAGATTCAGGCGGGACCGGCCATCCACCTGCCGATCTTCGACGCCGGCGCGCTGCGCGCCCAGCTGAAAGGCCGCTATGCGGATTTCGATAATGTCGTCGCCAACTACAATCAGACGCTCGTGAACGCGCTGAACGACGTGGCGACCAATATCTCCTCGATCCGCTCGCTCGACAGGCAGATGGCCGACGCCCAGCGCGCCCTCGCTGCGGCGACGAGCGCCTATCAACTGGCGGTGATCCGCTACAAGGCCGGCCTTTCGCCACAACTGCAAGTGCTCACGGCGGACGAAAACCGCCTCGCGAACGAACAGACCGTGACGAACCTGCGCCTGAAGCGCAGCGACCTTCAGATCGCGCTGATTCGCTCGCTCGGCGGCGGTTTCGACGCGACGAGCACGAATCTCGCCATCGACGGTAGCGGGCAGCGTCAGTCCGCGAATCAGTCCGCGAATCAGTCCGCCAATCAGTCCGCGAACCCGACCGCGCCGTCGAACTGAGCCTCTCAAAAGAACACGCATCAAGACCAACACGGAATTTTCGGAGCCCTTCATGAGCGATCCTCAACAAACCGCCGCCAACGCGCCCGCCCCTGCGCCGAAGCAGAGCAGCGGCAAGCGCCGCATGCTGATGACGCTGATCGTCCTCGTCATCCTCATCGCTGCCGTCGCGTACGGCCTGTACTACTTCCTCGTCGCCCGCTTCCACGAGTCGACGGATGACGCGTACGTCAACGGCAACGTCGTGCAGATCACGCCGCAAGTGGTCGGCACGGTGGTTTCGGTGAACGCCGACGACACGCAGACCGTCAAGGCCGGCGATCCGCTCGTCGCGCTCGATCCGGCCGATTCGAAAGTCGCGCTCGACCAGGCTGAAGCGAATCTCGCGCAGACCGTGCGGCAGGTTCGCACGTTCTTCGTCAATAACAACCAGTACGAAGCGCAAGTCGCGCTGCGCAAGTCCGACTTGTCGCGCGCGCAGGACGACCTGCGCCGCCGCCTGACGGTTGCGCAGACGGGCGCCGTGTCGCAGGAAGAAATCTCGCACGCACGCGATGCGGTGCGCAGCGCGCAGGCCGCGCTCGACGCCGCCCAGCAGGAACTGGCCTCGAACCGGTCGCTGACGGCGAACACGACCATCGCGGATCATCCGAACGTGCTCGCCGCCGCCGCGAAGGTGCGCGACTCGTACATCAATTACGCGCGCAACACCCTGCCCGCGCCGGTCACCGGCTACGTGGCGAAGCGTTCCGTGCAGGTCGGCCAGCGCGTCGCGCCGGGCAATCCGCTGATGGCGATCGTGCCGCTCAACGGCGTGTGGATCGACGCGAACTTCAAGGAAGTGCAGCTCAAGCACATGCGCATCGGCCAGCCGGTCGAGGTGACGGCTGATCTGTACGGCTCGGGCGTCGTGTTCCACGGCAAGGTAATCGGCTTCTCGGCCGGCACGGGGTCGGCGTTCTCGCTGCTGCCGGCGCAAAACGCGACCGGCAACTGGATCAAGGTCGTGCAGCGCCTGCCGGTGCGTATCGAGCTCGATCCGAAGGAACTGGAACAGCATCCGCTGCGTATCGGCCTGTCGATGAACGTCGATGTCACCATCAAGGACGAACAAGGCGGCCAGCTCGGCAACGTGCAGAACACCGTCTATCAGACGAACGTGTTCGACAAATACGGCGCGCAAGCCGATCAGGAAATCGCGCGCATCATCCAGCAGAACGCCGGCAGCGGCGCGGGCATGCAAGGCACGGGCTCGCCCGCGGCTTCGCGCGGCAATGCGACCAAGTCCGCGTCGACCGCCAAGCTGATGTAAGCGACCGCCTCGCGGAACCAACACATGTCTCAAGCTAACGTCGTCCATCCGCCGCTCTCGGGCGGCAAGCTCGTCATCGGGACGATCGCCGTGTCGCTCGCGGTCTTCATGAACGTGCTCGACACGTCGATCGCGAACGTCTCGATTCCGTCCATCTCCGGCGATCTGGGCGTCTCATCCGACCAGGGCACGTGGGTCATCACGTCGTTCGCGGTGGCGAACGCCATTTCGGTGCCGCTCACCGGCTGGCTCACGCAGCGGTTCGGTCAGGTGCGGCTCTTTCTCGGCTCGATCATCCTGTTCGTGCTCGCGTCGTGGCTGTGCGGCCTCGCGCCGACGCTGCCGTTCCTGCTCGCCGCGCGCGTGCTGCAAGGCGCGGTCGCCGGCCCGATGATCCCGCTGTCGCAGACACTGCTGCTTGCCAGTTATCCGCGCGAGAAAGCACCCATGGCGCTCTCGATGTGGTCGATGACGACGCTTATCGCGCCCGTCGCGGGGCCGGTGCTCGGCGGATGGATCTCCGACAACATCTCGTGGCCCTGGATTTTCTACGTGAACATTCCGGTCGGGATCGCGGCGGCGCTCGCCACGTTCGCGATCTTCCGCGACCGCGATTCAGCGATCCGCAAGGCGCCCATCGACACGGTCGGCCTCGCGCTGCTCGTGATCTGGGTCGGCTCGCTGCAGGTCATGCTGGACAAGGGCAAGGACCTCGACTGGTTCAATTCGACGACCATCGTCGTGCTGGGGCTGATCGCGGTGATTTCGTTCGCGTTCTTCATCGTGTGGGAGCTGACGGCGGAGCATCCGGTCGTCGACCTTTCGCTCTTCGAGTTGCGCAACTTCACGGGCGGCACCATTGCGCTGTCGATCGGCTACGGGCTCTATTTCGGCAACCTCGTGCTGCTGCCGCTGTGGCTGCAAACGGACATCGGCTATACCGCAACGAATGCCGGGCTGGTGATGGCGCCGGTCGGCGTGTTCGCCATTCTGCTTTCGCCGATCACAGGCAAGTTTCTGCCGCGCACCGACCCGCGGCGCATCGCGACGGCCGCGTTTCTCGTGTTCGCCCTCTGCTTCTGGATGCGCTCGCGCTACACGACCGGCGTCGATACGTGGTCGCTGACGCTGCCGACGCTCATTCAGGGCATCGGCATGGCGGGCTTCTTCATTCCGCTCGTGTCGATCACGCTGTCCGGCTTGCCAGGGCATCGCATTCCGGCGGCGTCGGGATTGTCGAACTTCGTGCGGATCATGTGCGGCGGCATCGGGACGTCGATCTTTTCGACGGCGTGGGAGCATCGCTCGATCGTGCATCACGCGCAGTTGGTCGAACAGGCGAACTCGTACAATCCGACGTTCATCAATTCCATGCAGCAGATGGGTGCGCTCGGCATGTCGAAGGAGCAGACCTATGGCCTCTTCAACAGCATGGCGACGCAGCAGGCCGCGCAGCTCGGCGTGAACGACATGTTCTATATCTCGGCGGGGATTTTCGTGGCGCTGATCGCGCTGATCTGGATCACGCGTCCCGAACGCTCGGGCGGCGGCGATTCAGCGGCGGCGGCATCGGCGGCGCATTGAACCGAGAGCGTCGGCGGAAATGAAAAAGGAGGGGCGCTTGCCTCTCCTTTTTCTTTGTGGACGCGGTCGCGGCGGTCCGTCAAGACTCGCTCATCACGAGCCGCTCCGGGGCAAGCACGCCTTCGGCCGCCCGCGCGACGCCGAGCAGCTTGCCGGCATCGTCATACACACGCACGCGCGTTTCTGAAGCGAGACCAGTGGAAGCGGTTTCGCCCAGTTCGTCCAGACGCAACCGCTGACCGTGCCTGAAGCGCCGCATCGCATCGTCGTTCAGATGCACGGCAGGGAACGTGGACAACAGCGCATCCACCGGACGCAGCCACAGGTCGCGCTCCGATTCGCCCGCAGCGGCTAACGCATCCAGCGTCACCGCGCCTTCGAGCGTCAGCGCGCCGACTCCCGTGCGGCGCAACGCGGTCAGATGCGCGCCACAGCCGAGCGCCTCGCCAATGTCTTCCGCCAGCGTCCGCACATACGTGCCCTTGCTGCACGTCACGCGAAACGTCACGAGCGGCAGCGCGCAGGCGATCATTTGTAACGCGTGAATCGTGACCTGTCGGCCCTCGCGCTCCACCGTCTGTCCGGCGCGGGCGTATTCGTAGAGCGGCTTGCCGTCGCGCTTGAGCGCGGAGTACATCGGCGGCACCTGGACGATGTCGCCGAGGAAACGCTGCATCGCGTCTTCGACGGCCGCTTCGTCGCACATGACATCACGCCTTTCGACGGCCTCGCCTTCGGCATCGCCTGTCGTCGTGCGGATGCCGAGACGCATCGTCGCTTCGTAGGTCTTGTCCGCTTCGAGCAGGTCTTGCGAGAACTTCGTCGCCTCGCCGAAACAGAGCGGCAAAAGGCCGGTTGCGAGCGGATCGAGTGTGCCCGTGTGACCGGCCTTCTTCGCGAGGTAGAGGCGCTTCGCCTTGATCAGCGCGTCGTTGCTCGACAAGCCGAGCGGCTTGTCCAGCAGCAATACGCCGTCGAGCGCGCGGCGCGGGATCTTCGGACCGCCTTTCACTCACGCACCTTCTTCGTCGTCTTTGGCGCGCGTGGCATTGGCTTCGTCGATCAGGCGCGACATTTCGACGGCCTTCTCGATCGTCTTGTCGTAATGGAAATGCAGCGTCGGCACCGTATGAATGTGCAGGCGCTTGAACAGCAGATTATGCAGATGACCCGCCGCGTGATTGAGCGCCTCCTCCGTCTGCTTGGGGTCGCCCGTGAGCGTCGTGAAGTAGACCTTCGCGTGCGCGTAGTCGGGCGTGAGTTCGACACTCTGCATCGTAACGAGGCCGACGCGCGGGTCTTTGACTTCGCGCATCAGTTCCGACAGATCGCGCTGAATCTGGTCCGCAATCTGCACGTTGCGATTCGTGGACGTACGTCTTTTAGCCATGATCTTGGTTCCTTCCCTTGCTTTTCGCCGCGCCAAAGAAAAAGGCGGAGCGAGCCGTCAGGCCCGCGCCGCCTCCAGGCTCGGCGTACTAATGCATTACAGCGTGCGAGCCACTTCCGTCACTTCGAAGACTTCCAGTTGATCGCCTTCGACGATGTCGTTGAAGTTCTTGATCGAGATACCGCACTCGAAGCCCTGACGCACTTCCTTGACGTCGTCCTTGAAACGCTTCAGCGAATCCAGCTCGCCGGTGTGAATCACGACGTTGTTGCGGATCACGCGAACCGACGACGTGCGCTTCACGAAACCGTCCGTGACCATACAACCCGCGATCAGACCGACCTTCGGCACGCGAATGACCTGACGCACCTCGACCGTACCCGTCACCGTCTCGCGCTTCTCCGGCGCGAGCATGCCGGACATGGCCGCCTTCACCTCATCCACTGCGTCGTAGATGATGTTGTAGTAGCGAATGTCGATGCCGTTCGATTCGGCCAGCTTGCGGGCTTGCGCATCCGCACGCGTGTTGAAGCCGATGATGACCGCCTTCGACGCCGTCGCCAGGTTGACGTCCGACTCGCTGATCGCGCCGACCGCGCTGTGCACGATCTGCACGCGCACTTCCCCGGTCGAGAGCTTCTGCAGCGATTGCACGAGGGCTTCCTGCGAACCCTGCACGTCCGCCTTGACGATGAGCGGCAGGTTCTGAACTTCGCCTTCGCCCATCTGCTCCAGCATGTTCTCGAGCTTCGCGGCCTGCTGCTTGGCGAGCTTCACGTCACGGAACTTGCCTTGACGGAACAGCGCGATTTCGCGCGCCTTGCGCTCGTCCGGCAGCACGATGACTTCTTCGCCCGCCGCCGGCACTTCCGACAGACCCTGAATTTCCACCGGAATCGACGGACCCGCGGTCTTGGTCGGCTTGCCGGTTTCGTCCAGCATGGCGCGCACACGGCCGTAGGCGCTGCCCGCTAGAACCACGTCGCCGCGATTCAGCGTGCCCGACTGCACCAGAATGGTCGCGACCGGACCCTTGCCCTTGTCGAGCTTCGCTTCGATCACGAGGCCCTTCGCGCCGGCATCCACCGGGGCGGTCAGTTCCATCACTTCGGCCTGCAGCGATACATTTTCCAGCAGATCGTCGATGCCCTTGCCGGTCTTCGCCGAGACCTCGAGGAACGGCGAATCCCCGCCGTACTCTTCCGGCACCACGCCTTCCGCGACGAGTTCCTGCTTCACGCGGTCCGGATTGGCATCCGGCTTGTCGATCTTGTTGATCGCCACGACGATGGGCACGCCGCCCGCCTTTGCGTGAGCGATGGCTTCCTTCGTCTGCGGCATCACGCCGTCGTCGGCTGCAACCACCAGAATGACGATGTCCGTTGCCTTCGCGCCGCGCGCACGCATGGCCGTGAAGGCCTCGTGACCCGGCGTATCGAGGAAGGTAATGACGCCGCGCGGCGTTTCGACGTGATACGCGCCGATATGCTGCGTGATGCCGCCCGCCTCGCCCGCCGCCACTTTCGCGCGACGGATGTAGTCGAGCAGCGAGGTCTTGCCGTGGTCGACGTGACCCATGACGGTGACGACCGGAGGACGCGGCAGACGCTCTGCCGTTTCCTCGGCGGCTTCGCCTTCGATGAGGAGCGCCTCGGGATCGTCCAGCTTCGCCGCGACCGCGCGGTGGCCGAGTTCCTCGACGACAATCATCGCCGTTTCCTGGTCCAGCACCTGGTTGATCGTGACCATCTGGCCGAGCTTCATCATCACCTTGATGACTTCCGAAGCCTTCACCGACATCTTGTGCGCGAGGTCCGCCACCGAGATGGTTTCCGGCACGTGCACTTCACGGATGATCGGCTCGGTCGGGGCCTGGAACGACGTCTGTTCCTGATGCTTGCCACGTCCCTTCGGACCGCCGCGCCAGCCGCGATCGACGCCGCCGCTCGTGTCGCCGCGCGTCTTGATGCTGCGGCGCTTCGATGCGTCGTCCTGCTGCCAGCCGCCCTTGCCGCCGGCCTTCTTCTTGTCGCCGGCGGGTGCTGCCGTGGCGGGCGCTGCCGCGCCGCCAGCCGGCTTCTTAGCGACCGCCGGACGCGCGGCTTGCGCGCCCTCGGGCTTCGCCGGCTTGTGCAGCGTGCCCTTCGCTTCGGCGGCCTTGGCCGCTTCCGCCGGCTTGGCTGCGGGCGCCGGTTCCGGCGCCTTCACCTGCGCCTTGCGCGGCGTGTTCATCATTTCGCGAATGGCCCGCGCTTCGGCTTCCGCCGCCGCACGGCGCTTCGCGATGGCTTCCTGTTCGAGACGCGCCTTTTCGGTGGCTTCGCGGGCGGCGTCTTCCGCCTTCTTCGCGGCTTCGCGCTGGGCGGCGCGTTCGCTCGCCGCCTTTTCTTCGGCTGCCTTCTCGGCGGCTTCGCGCTGGGCGCTATCGTCCTGCTTCTCTTGCTTGACTTCGGGCTTGACCTCAGTCGTGACCGGCGCGCGTGCTTCCTGACGCGCGGCCTGTGCGGCGCGCGAAATCTCGGCTGCCTGCGCGGCGGCGTGCGCACGGCGCGCGGCTTCCGCTTCCTGACGGCGACGCTCGGCTTCCGCTGCTTCCTCGCGGGCGCGGCGCTCGGCCTCTTCCTGCTCGAGACGCGCCTGCCGCTCCTTCAACTCGCGCTCTTCACGCTCGAGTTGCTCGGCTGCACGGCGCGCTTCTTCCTCGCGGCGCTGCAGTTCGGCCTCGTCGACTTCGTCTTCGACCTGATTCGGCGTCTCTGCCGGCTGCTCGATGCCGGCCTCGTCGCGCTTCACGAAAACACGCTTCTTGCGCACCTCGACCTGAATGGTGCGAGCCTTACCCGTTGCGTCGGATTGCTTGATTTCCGACGTATGCCGGCGGGTCAGAGTGATCTTGCGCTTGTCGGCATCGGCGGACCCGTGCGACTTGCGCAAATGATCGAGCAGACGCGCCTTGTCCGTCTCGGACAGGTCGTCGTTCGCGCTCGCTTTCTGGACGCCAGCCGCCTGCAACTGCTCGAGCAGCACGCCCGCAGGCATTTTGAGTTCCGCGGCAAATTGGGCTACGTTGTTACTCGCCATTCATTCCTCTTGATGCAAGGATCAGTCCTTGCGGTTAGATCGGGTCATGCGGCCGAACTGGCCGCGATATTTCAGTGCGCCATGGTCATTTCTCACTGGAACCAGTGTTCACGTGCTTTCATGATCAACGCCTTAGCGGCATCCTCTTCCATACCGGTCATTTCGACCAGTTCATCCACTGCCAACTCCGCGAGGTCATCGCGGGTCTGAACCTGATGCTCGGCGAGCTTTGCAAGCAGCTCGTTGTCCATGCCGTCGAGGCTCTTCAGATCGAGCGCGACGCCTTCGACCTTCTCCTCGTTGGCGATCGCCAGGGTGAGCAGCGCGTCGCGCGACCGGTTGCGCAGCTCGTGCACGGTGTCTTCGTCGAACGCTTCGATTTCGAGCATCTCGTTGAGCGGCACGTACGCGATTTCTTCGAGGCTCGTGAAGCCTTCGTCGATCAGGATGTCAGCGACTTCCTCGTCCACATCCAGACGCGCCATGAACAGGTCGCGCAACTTGCCGCGCTCTTCGTTCTGCTTCAGCGCCGATTCGTCCGGCGTCATGATATTGATCTGCCAGCCGGTGAGCTCGCTGGCGAGTCGAACGTTCTGGCCGCTGCGGCCGATGGCGACCGCGAGTTCGCTCTCGTCCACGACGACGTCCATCGAATGCTTTTCTTCATCGACGACGATCGACTGGACGGCTGCCGGCGCGAGGGCGCCGATCACGAACTGCGCGGGGTCTTCCGACCATAGCACGATGTCGACGTTCTCGCCACCGAGCTCGTTGCGCACGGCCTGAACGCGCGAACCGCGGATGCCCACGCACGTGCCGATCGGGTCGATGCGCTTGTCGTAGGCGATCACCCCGATTTTCGCACGCACGCCGGGATCGCGCGCGGCCGCCTTGATTTCCAGCAGCCCTTGTTCGATTTCCGGCACTTCGAGCTCGAACAGCTTCATCAAAAACTCCGGCGCGGTGCGCGACAATTCGATCTGCGGGCCGCGCGCGGTGCGATCTACCTTCGCGATGTACGCGCGCACGCGGTCGCCCACGCGCAGATTTTCCTTCGGAATCAGCTGGTCGCGGCGCAGCAACGCTTCCACGCGACCCGATTCGACGATGAAATTGCCCTTGTCCAGGCGCTTGACCGAGCCGGTCATGATCTTTTCGCCGCGCTCGAGGAAGTCGTTCAGGATCTGCTCGCGCTCGGCGTCGCGCACCTTTTGCAGAATGACCTGCTTGGCAGCCTGCGCACCGATGCGGCCGAATTCGATCGACGGAATGGGTTCCTCGATGTAGTCGTCCACTTCCGCGTCGGCCTTTTGCTCCTTCGCTTCGAACAGCAGGATTTCCTGGTCCGGCTCCTGAAGGCCGGCCTCGTCCGGCACCACGCGCCAGCGGCGGAACGTCTCGTGCTCGCCGCTTTCACGGTCGATCGCGACGCGAATATCGACATCTTCCTCGAACAGCTTTTTCGTTGCTGAAGCAAGCGCAGCCTCCAGAGCTGCGTACACCACGTCCTTGTTGACGTTCTTTTCGCGCGCCAGCGCATCCGCCAGCATCAAAACTTCGCGACTCATTGTTTGCGGCTCCTAAAGTCAACTTTGGGGACGAGACGTGCTTTATCGAGGTCCGCGAGCGTGAAATCGAGCATCGCGGCGCCGTCCTTCCCTTCGAATTCCAATCCGATCTTGTCGCCGTCAGGGGCGTGCAGAATGCCGCGGAACGACTTGCGCCCGTCGAGCGGCTTTTTCAGTGTGACAGCGGCTTCGCTCCCCGCGAAACGCTCGAAGTCGGCCAGCTTCTTGAGCGGGCGGTCGAGCCCCGGCGACGACACTTCGAGGCGGTCGTACTCGACGTTCTCGACTTCGAGCACATACTGAAGCTGACGCGTGACTTTCTCGCAGTCTTCGATGGCGATACCGGCCGGCTGGTCGATATAAATACGCAGCATGCCGCCTCCCGAACGTTCGAGATCGACAAGCTCGTAGCCCAGGCTCGAGACCGTGGTTTCAATCAGTTCCGTCAGTTGCACAGTAACTCCAAGGTGTTTCGCGCCCGCGCCGCGAAACACCTGCGGGCGAGCGCCTTGACTGGGCGCACCCCTGCTCCCGAGATGCCGAACCAAAAAGCCAAAAAAAAATGGGCGCAACGCCCATCTTTTTCAACCGAGGTCGCACCCGGGCAGCGCAAAAACTATGTGCCCAGCGACTTCGTGATTTTAGCCATTTTTCAGGATGAACGCAAACGTAAAGCGCGCGATCGGACCCGTTTCGTGCCAAATCGCATGCTTTTTTGCTTTATGACGACGCCCGTGCGAGCTGGCTTTCTCCGTCGGACGCAGGCGAACCCGCGACCGGCTAAAACGCCTCTTCAACGCCGGCTCAACGTCCGCGCGTGCGGTTGCGCGGGCTGCGGGCCGTGCCGGCCTTGGCTTGTCCCGCGCCTTGCTGCGCGCCGCCTTGACGGTTGCCGCGCGGGCCGTTGCCGCTCGCCTGACGCTTCGCCGGGCCGTTCGCGCCTTGCGGGCCCTGTCCACGCGCGTTGCGCTGCCCGGACCGGCCGCCGCCGCCGCCGTTCGCACGATTGCCGTTCGGCTCATTGCCGATGCGGTTGCCGTTCGCCTCACGGCCGCCGCGCCGGCCCGGACCGCCGGCGTTGCCCGCATTACCGGCGTTGCCCGCATTGCCGAACCCGCCCATGCCGCCCATGCCGCCGAGCCCGCTCGCCCCGAACGCGCCGGGAAGCCCGCCCGCGCCGCCGCGCCGGCCACCGCGAGCCGGCGTCTGCGCCATGCGCGAGTGCGAACTGAGGACCGGTTCGCGCGTGATGAAGCCCATTGAGGTTTGCATCGGGTCGGGCTGAACACGCGGCGCGGCGCTGCGTCCGCCCTTCTCGGCCGTCGGCGCCTTCAGGCCGACAGCCGCCATCAGGCTGCGCACCTCGTTGTCTTCGAGCTCTTCCCAGCGGCCGCGCTTGAGGCCGCGCGGCAACGCGATCGGACCGTGGCGCGTGCGGATCAGGCGGCTCACCATCAGGCCGGCCGCCTCGAACATGCGGCGCACTTCGCGATTGCGGCCTTCGGCCAGCGCGACGTGATACCAATGATTCGTGCCTTCGCCGCCGCCATCCTGGATCCGCAGGAAATTCGCCGGACCGTCGTCGAGTTCGACGCCTTTGAGCAGCTTCTGCTTCATCCCCTCGGACAGCTGGCCGACGACACGCACCGCGTATTCGCGCTCGACGCTGTAGCGCGGATGCATGAACCGGTTCGCCAGATCACCGGAAGTGGTGAGCAGCAAAAGCCCTTCCGTGTTGAAGTCGAGCCGGCCGACCGCGAGCCACTTCGCCGTCTTCATCGACGGCAGCTTGTCGAATACGGACGGACGACCCTCGGGATCCGCATGACTGACGATCTCGCCGGTCGGTTTGTGATACAGCAGGATGCGCGGCGGCTTGCTTGCCAGCTTGCGCTTGAGCGGCTTGCCGTTGATGCGTACCTGGTCAGTCGGCATGATGCGCTGCCCGATGTGCGCGGGCTCGCCGTTCACCGACACGCGCCCGGCAATGATCAGCTCCTCCATGTCGCGCCGCGAGCCCATGCCGGCGTCTGCGAGCACCTTGTGGAGCTTCGGGGCGTCGTCGTCCGGCTCCAGCACGCGCTTTTGCTGCGGCGCGTTGCGGCCACGCCGCAGCATCGGGGCGCGCACGCCCGCCGAACCGTTGTCCGCGTCGAAAGCCGGAGACGTGACGTACGCGAACACGTCGTCGACGGCGGCTGCAGCCGCGCTCTCGACAGTGGCCGGGCCGGCATCGTTGCGCTGGCCGGTGCCCGGCTGCCTTTCGCGCTTTTGCTGCGGATTCTTGCGACGCGCGCCTTCGCGCGGCGCGGGCGCGGCAGCCTCGCCGGAGGCTTCCACGGCAAGCTCGCCCTCGTCGCGGCGCGTACGCTTGCGGCCGCCTTGCCGCGCGGCGTCCTGCTTCCCGTCCGCCGTGTCGCGTTTGGCTGCGGCGTTGCGCGGCGCTTTTGCGCCCGCGTCCTTGCGCGGCATGCGCACCTGCGCGGCGACCACGCCGTCCGGCGGCGCTTCCGCGACCACGCCGGGCGCGGCGGGCGCGCCCTCGGGGCCCTTGGTCTTGGCGACAGCCCGGCGTCGCGCGATCAGACTACGCGGCCCGCGGCGCAGGCCGCGACGCGGACGATCGTCGCCGTCGGCGCTTTCGTCGGTGCGCGTGCGTTCGCCGGCATCGGCCGACTCATGGGCGTCCGCGCCATGCACAGGGCGCGCGGATTCGGGCGAATCGCTGTCGTGGGAGTGTGTCAAAACAACCTCAAATGTCGAATTGCGCACCCTGGCGGGCGCGTCAAAAATATCCGCTGACCGGTCCGGCTCGTCGTCTTCGACGTGATGTTTTATCGAGAGCCGGTTGAATCAGGGGCCATGCAATTGCGTCAGGCGCGGCGCGCCTTCGGTTCTTCGTCCGAGTCGCCGTCGTTCAGTTCAGCGTCGCTCAGATCGGCGTCGTTCGATGAGCGGGCGTCCGTCCCACCGTGTTCTTGATGCGGGCCGTCGGCCGCTGGTCGCGGCGCGCTGACCTCGTCTGCGTCGGCCAGCGTAGGCGTTTCTTCTGAATCAGATGCATCGACTGCCGACCTCAGGCGGACTTGGGTCAGCACGCCGCCGTCGATTTGTTCGTTCGCACGAAGCGTTCCGGCTTCGGATGCTTCGCTTGGCCGAGCATCCGTCGTGTACGGCGTCGCGGCGTCGGCCGCCTGCTCCGCCCCGGCATTGCAGGCGCCCGCTTCGTCGGAAGCCGGTAGGGCCGTTGTCTCGTTCGCGCCGTCGCTAGCAGACGACGGCTGGGCCGCCGCGCCTTCCGGGAAATCGATCGAATGCTGCGCGAGCAGCGCCGCTTCGAACTGCGACGACGGGTTGTCCAGCGCGGGCAATTCGTCGAGCGCGGTCAGGCCCAGATCGTCGAGGAACTGCTTGGTCGTGGCATACAGCGCGGGCCGGCCGGGCACATCGCGATGTCCGATCACCTCGATCCATCCGCGATCTTCCAGCTGTTTAACCACCTGCGTGTTTACCGTGACGCCGCGAATCTCTTCGATATCACCGCGCGTTACCGGCTGACGATAAGCAATAATGGCCAGCGTCTCGAGCACAGCCCGCGAGTATTTCGGCGGCTTTTCGGGATTCAGCCGGTCAAGGTAAGTCCGCATGGCGGGCTTGCTCTGGAACCGCCACCCCGACGCAAGCGCCACCAGCTCGACGCCGCGCCCCGACCAATCAGCCTGGAGTCCTTCGAGCAGCGTGCGAACCGTATCGGCCGAAATGTCCTCGGCGAAAAGTTTGCGCAATTCACTCACCCGCAGCGGTTCCTGCGCGCAGATCAAAGCAGTCTCGAGGACGATTTTCGCCTCTTGGGTATTCATGCAGCTTGGGTCAGCCCTGTGTGGTCAATGATCCGGTTCAAAAACGAGCCTGAGCGAGTTCGAACGTCACCAAAGCGGTGCGT
The DNA here is from genome assembly GCF_902506145.1 of Burkholderia sp. 8Y. Classification (GTDB taxonomy): domain Bacteria; phylum Pseudomonadota; class Gammaproteobacteria; order Burkholderiales; family Burkholderiaceae; genus Caballeronia. Next base: position 1,667,949 of record NZ_LR733520.1, read on the forward strand.
ACGATAAAGCTGGACGCGGAGATTCAAGACGCGCTCGCCCGATTGTAATCGGTCATATTGATTGGGAGCACGCACCGGGGAGAGGCGACAAAGGGCGATCGGGGAGCGAACGCCGGGCCATCTCAGCCGGACGAGGTGGCGCTTTCCTAGGCGAAAGCGCGTGACTGAGCGCCATATTACGCAAAAAGAACCGGGGCGTAAAGGTGATCGGTCACGCCCCGCTTTGCTCACTTGCCGCCTCACTTCTCGATGCCCTACGCGCCGCGCGTCGACAAGAAGCGGCGCAGGCGTTCGACGCCCATGTCGAGGCGCGCCGGATCGCAGGCGTAGCACCAGCGCACGAAGCCTTCGCCTTCCGCGCCGAACGCGCTGCCCGGCGCAAGCCCGACGCCGGCTTCCCGCACCAGCGCCTTGCACAGTTCCAGGCTGCGCGCGGCGCCCGGCAGCGAGAAGAACAGGTACATCGCGCCGTCGGGCGCGCGCACGTCGACGCTGTCGATGCCCTGAAGCGCGTTCACCAGATGATCGCGGCTCGCACGCAGATCCGCGACCAGCGATCGCGTGAACGACTCGCCCCCTTGCACCGCGACGATGCCCGCCTGCTGCACGAACGACGGCGCGCACGACGTGTTGTACTCGACGAGCTTGCCCAGATCGTCCATCAGCCGCGCCGGCGCGACCAGCCAGCCGAGCCGCCAGCCGGTCATGAGCCACGCTTTCGAGAACGAATTCACCGCGATCACGCGTTCGTCCCGGTCGGCGAGGTCCAGAAAGGACGGCGCGACGCTCCCGCCCGGCCCGTAGTAAAGGCGCTCGTAGACCTCGTCCGCGACGATCCAGATGCCGTGACGCCGGCAGTGCTCGAGCACGACGCGCTGCTCGTCGCGCGTCATCGTCCAGCCGGTCGGGTTGTTCGGCGAATTGATCATCAGCATGCGCGTGGATGGCGTGAGCGCGGCGAGCAGCCGGTCCAGATCGAGCGTCCATCCATGCGGGCCGTAAGTCAGCGCGACGGTTTGGACCGTTGCGCCGAGAATCTTTGGAATCTCGACGAGGTTCGGCCAAAGCGGCGTCACGGCGACCACGCGATCGCCCACTCCGACGACGAGCTGTGCGGCCAGCATCAGCGCGTTCACGCCGGCACTCGTCACCGCGATGTTGTCGGCGCGCGTCGCGCCGTGCAGCGCGCTGACGTAGCGCCCGAGCGCCTCGCGCAACGGCGCGATGCCGAGATTGTGCGTGTAGAACGTCGCGCCGTCGGCGAGCGCGCGGCTCGCCGCGTCGCGGATGAATTCGGGCGTTACCCGGTCGGATTCGCCGAACCAGAACGGCAGCATGTCCGGCACGCCGAAGCCCGCGTTCGCGACTTCCCGAATCTGCGAGGGACGCAACGCCCGGACGGCGTCGCGCGCGTTCGGCGCACCGTCCGCATGCGCCTTTGCCGCCGTCAAGCCGCTCAATTCAGCGATTACCGCGCCTTCCGATTCACTCATCGCCCGCTCCGTCGAAAAGAATGAAGTCTAACGCGAGCTCGGCGCATTCGAGATGACGCGTCGAAACGCGCGCGCCCGCTAGAGGTCTTCCGCGCGTCGCGGCAGCCCCGCGATCAGCGACCACACCGACTGCGCCGCCGGAGACAGCGAGCGATCCCGCCGCCGCACGAGTTCCACCGTGCGTTCGGCGCGCGGCGTGAGCGGCAGCGCGACGAGCGAGGAATCCGCCGGCAACGGCAGCGCGAGCCGCGGCAAGACGCTGACGCCGACGCCCGCCTCGACGAGCCCGAACACGGTCGCCGAATGCCCGAGTTCCTGAACCACCTGCGCGTCGACGCCGTGCTGCTGCATGACGGCATCGATGATCGGGCGACTGCCCGATGCGTAGTCCAGCATGACAAGCCGCTCGCCCGCGAGCGCCTCCCACGGCGCGGCGCACTCGTGCGCGAGCGGGTGATCCCGCCGCGCGACGAGGCAGAAGGAATCGGTCATCACGGGTTCGCCGTGCAGATCGTCGACCGAAAACGGGCCGATGACCACGCCGAAATCAACTTCGCCCGACTTCACCTTGCGCAGCACGTCCGACTGAACGTCGTCGCGCAGGCTGAGCGTGACGAGCGGAAACTGGCGCGAGCACGATGCGATGACGCGCGGCATCAGCCGGCACGCGACCGTCGGACTGGCCGCGACAATCACCCGCCCGCGACGCTGCTGCCCCAGATCGCGCGCTTCGCGCAGAGCTTCGTCGAGGTCGGCGAGCAGGCGCGACACGGTGCCCACAAGGTCCATGCCGACATCCGTCAGCTGAACTTCGCGCGTCGTCCGGTCGATCAGCTTGAGCCCGATTTCGCTCTCCAGCTCACGCACGGAGCGGCTGACCGCCGATTGCGTCAACCCGATTTCCGCGCCAGCGCGGCTGAAGCTGCGCAGCCTCGATACCTCGATGAAGACGCGCAGTTGGCGCAGGGTCACGTTCAAAGAAGCGTTCATTCAGGCGATTCATGAATAGAAGAGTTTCATGCGCGATTATAGGCGACCAAAGGAGTTTCGCTGCGGTGCAGCATTCGAACGCAAACGCACGGGCGATGGGCCTGCTGCACAGGATTGGTGATTGTCCCGATTTCTTAATCAATCGGTTTCGGGTCTGATACGGGCCATGCTGGCATCGCGTCAGCCTACTGCCATGCGGGTTTCCCGGATTTAGCAACATGCATGGCACGGTTCTCGCATTTCTTTGCGCACAGAGGTCGAAGTCACAGCGGACGTATCGGAACCCGGTTTGCCGCAGCCGCTTCGGCCTTTCCTGGATTCGTTCATCGAATTCGACCAGAGTGCGCGGCGCGGGGCAGCGCACCGGGGTTAGCTTCGCTGAGGTGACATATGGTGCTGTTCGACGATTTGAGAGATAACGAGTGGGCGCTGGTTGAGGCGTTGTTTTGTTCGGAGCCCGCGCGCAGCGAGCGGCGCGGCCGGCCGCGCGTCGAAGCGCGGTCGGTGGTCAACGCCGTGCTGTGGGTGTTGTCGACGGGCGAAGGGTGGTCCAAGCTGCCGGGCCGTTATCCATCGCCGCCCACCTGCCGCCGTCGTTTCGACGAATGGCAAGCCGACGGCACGCTCGCGGAAATCGTAAAGCGTCTCGCGAGCAATGGCCGCGAAGTGTCGTTGCGCGGGCGTATTGGGTCGAGCGCGGTGAAGCCGCCCGCTCCGCCGAGCCGCGATCGTCTGCGCGGCGCTTTCTGGACCAATCCCGAATCGTGGCGCGCGCCGGCCAAGATGGCCTGAGCGCCCGTTGCATGCCGAAGCCGGCTCGTCCGGCTTCGGCCTCATCCTCCCGGCGCAGCCTCGCCGACCTCGCGCCATTCGTTGCGCGATACAACTCTTTACGATTACTTACAGCGCCTTTGTGGATCGAGGCTTAGCGTGACGAGTGACCCAATAGGTCCGATCAGGGCTTCAGGACACTCTCATGAAGGTATCGACACGGCTCATGCACGGCGTTCTGGCGGGGTTCGCCGGCGTGGCGTTCGTTGCGCACGCGCAGCCGCCTGCATCCGATCTGCGTCTCACCGCGAAGACGGCCTCGCCTGCGCCGCCCGACGCCGCGCGTGCTCGCGCTGCCACGCCGCCTGCGCCGCGCGGCGATCTGCGCGGCGACATCGCCAGTAACGTGCGCGCCCGGCCGGATAACGACCGCGACGAACGCGCGCCGCATCACTGACATCTCTGCACAACAAGTCTCGATCGCCGCGGAACCCGGCGCGGCGGCGTCAGTCACACCCTATGCCATGAGCACAGCATGGCAACAGTGGAATCCGGTCTGCCCGTGTCCTCGGATACGGGCTTTTTTTCGACCGCATGGAATCGCTCGTTGCCTGCCACGACGGCGCCCGACGATCCGCGCGATACCGACGCCTCGTCCGATCCCTTCAGATCCTCGCTTCGAGCACCGCTTCGTGGCCGCCGAAAATGTACGGTTCCGTGCGGCGTAAATCCCAGTCGATGGAGCGTTCGTCGCGCGAAAGGCGCGTGAATTCCTGTTTTCCGCGCTCCGTCACGACGGCGATATCGACGGGTGCGTGAAAGCCCGGCGCCGGCGCGACGGTGCGTTGCCGCGCGAGTTCAAGCAGCCCGAGGGCGCGAAGATGGTCGAAACCCTTGGGGCGTTTCGCCCACGGAACTTGACGATACTGCGCCCGGCGAAGTGCTTCGAGTACCGCTTCGTTGGAATACGTGGTCATCTCGTTTTTTCTTCCTGTGCAGCCATGACGACGCTCGTGACGGTCGCAAGACGGTCCGCGACGTCGACTAAACACGGCGCGCCGAATTTCGCGCGAGCGAACGATTTAAGCGTTCGCCGCCTGAATGTTTGGTCGCCGCTTGCGCTAGGTGCTGCTTTCTATTAAAAGCCCCCGTTGAGAGCGCGTTGATCACGCGCTTTACTGCGACATCCGCCGATGCGCTCTGACCACGCGATGACGGAGCAAATTGCCCTGAAACCAATACGTTACTCCAATTAAATTGGTTCTATTTACTTTATTGCTGCTTTTTTTTGCATTGTTCGCATTTTGCAAGCGCCTCCGCGCGGCGATTGTTATCGTTACCGTCCTGCTCGCCTGGGGCTTTGGAACCGGTTGGCTCGCAAGGCCGATGCTCGACATCGCGCAACGCGGTTATGAGAAGACGATAATGCCCTCATTCGCGCCGAAAACCACCATCGTGCTGATGGGCGGCGGCACGGATCGGCGTCACGGCGAACTCGTCCCGAAACGCGATTCGATGCCGCGCATCGCCGCCGCGGCGCGGCTGTATCGGCAATGCCGTGAGAGCGGCGCGTCGTGCCGCCTCATTCTGAGCGGCGGCGATCCTCAACATCACGGACAGGCGGAAGCCGACAACTACGCGCCCTACGTGCTGGCTCAAGGCGTCGCGCCGGCTGACCTGATCCGCGAAAACAAGAGCCTCAACACATACGAGAACGCGCAAAACGTCATGCGCATCTTAGGCAATGCACATGACAACGCGTTGATCGTGGTCACATCCGCGTATCACATGCGACGTTCGGTCCGTGCCTTCGAAGCATTCGGCTACGAACCGCAGCCTTATGTCTCGGACGTGCGCGAGAATCGGCTGACCGTGTTGCCGCGCTTTAGAAGCCTGGAGAACAGCGAGCTCGCGTTGCACGAAGTCGTCGGTCTCGCGCGCTTTCACGTGTGGCGCTGGCTGCATCTGTACTGATGCGCGAAGCGGGCGTATATCAAAATAATCAGGACTGGAAAGTACCTGTGCGCGCCGGTATGATTCCGCTCCGGCTGACACGGCCGGGCCGGCATCGTCTTCCGACATACCGCTGACCTGATCTCAGCCTATGATGAGCCCTGTCGGGCTTGCGCGCTTCGCGTTTCAAACGCGCGCAGGTTCGGGCGGGAGCGATTCTTGCTCTGATGTAACCGTCTTTCCCACCGGATCGGACAGGCGATTCCCGGGTTCAACTGCTACTAGGAGGTAACAATGAAGAAAGTGTCCCTGGCTGTTTTGTTGTCCCTGAGCGCGGTCGCATCGGCCTACGCGCAGAGCGAACAAGGCGTGACGATGAGCACCGATCCCGCACGGATCGCTGACATCGAATCGCGCGCGCAGAATCTGCAATCGCAGCAATCCAACATGCAAAACATGCAGATGGATCAATCGACGACGACGCAGAAGTCGGGCCATCACAAGAAGTCGCACGGCAAGTCGATGAAGCACTCGGCCGAGTAAGCGGTTCAAGTCGCTGACCTGCCTTCGGCGGTTCTGCTGCGCCGTCATCGCGAGATATGAGCGCGCGATGACGGCGTGATCGCTTCGAGAGCGTTTCATCGTCCATCACGAGGCTTAACCGCGCCCTGCGCGATGCGCCACCCAATCGCCGCCTTCGATACGCGGCAATTCCTGCACCGCGCCTGCGGCCACCGGGTAAATGAGGCAATCGACATGCGTCGCTTCGCCGTCCAGTTGAACTTCCACATGCAGCCGGTGCGCACGGAATAGTCCCTCGACGCCCGGATACACTTCCTCGATCTCGTCCAGTACGGCAACGAGCGAGTCTTCGATCCGGTAGACGTCGCCCTTCACCGGCTCGCCCGCCTCGTCCAGCACGAGGCCAGGGTAAGAGCCGAAATCGAAAAGCCGCCCGCGCACATGCGCCGTGCCGATCCATTGCGGTGTCGCCATGGCGCTGCGCTCCGCGGCGCGATTGATGTCGTTGACCTCGCCCGCGCGCAGCGTGCCGTACACGAAGACGTATTGCATCGAAGAAGCCGCTCCTCTCGCTGATGGTTCGTTATGCGCGCATTATCGCTGCTCAAAAACAGCGGTAGCGGATTGGCGTGTGGCTTCGGTTAACATCGCGGATCATGGCTACGCATCACGTGCAACGAGCCACCATGCCAACGTTCGCCGATCCCCGACCGCATCACGAGCAAGTCGAACATCTGGACATTCCCCTCGAGCACTCGCCGACGCTCGATCATCCGATCCGTGTGCGCTCGCGGCCGGTGCCTTCCGGCGTGCGCATCGCGTTGCATACGCATCCGTGGGCGCAGATGGCTTACACGTCGCGCGGCGTATTGCGCGTGGCGACCGCCGATTCGACGTGGATGGTGCCGCCCTCTCGCGCCATCTGGGTGCCGCCGAACGTCACGCACGAAGTGTTGATCGTCGAGGATGCCTATCTGCGCACGCTCTACGTCGACGCGAGCGTGGTGCCGGGCGGGCTCGGGGCGTGCCGCGTGGTGGAGGTGTCGCCCCTGTTGCGCGAGGTCATCGCGGCGCTGGACGAAGCGTCCATCACGCGTGAGCGCGAGCGCCTGCTCGGCACCCTTGCGCTCGATGAAATCATGCGGTCTCAGCCGCTGCCGCTCTCCGTTCCGATGCCGAACGAAAAGCGGCTGCGCGCGCTGTGCGACGCGGTGCTCGCGGACCCGTCGCACTCGGACCTCGAACGCTGGTCGTCCGAAGCCGGCGCAAGCACGCGCACCATCGCGCGCCTTTTCAGACGCGAGCTCGGCGTGAGCTTTTCGCAATGGCGCCAGCAAGCGGTGCTGGCGCGCGCCATTCCGCTGCTGAGCCAGGGCCGGCCGCTCGCACAGGTCGCGCGGGAATTGGGATATCAGAGTCAAAGCGCGTTTTCGGCGATGTTTCGCCGCGCCTTCGGCGAGAGCCCGCGTGCGTTTTTCGCGCGCGACGCCAGCGACGAGCGCGACGCCGACGAACGCTAAGCACGGCGGACCGAATCAGACGCGCCGGACCATGTGGCGGATCGCGCCGAGCTGGGCGAGCCGGGGCCCGGCGGGACGATACCCGAGACGCACATAGAGACGCGCGGCGGGGTTATCGACGAAAACCCGCAACTGGCACTCCGCGAGCCCCCGCGCCCGCGCCCAGCGATGCGCGGTGTTCAGCAGAAAGGTGCCGGCGCCGCGCCCCCGATAACCCGGCGCGATCTGCACGTCGCGAATATGCAGCGAGTTGTCTTCTTCTGTCACGCGCATGACGCCGATCGGCATGCCGTCGGCCTGCAGGATGAAATTCTCGGACTCCCGCCAGCTCGACAGGAACAGATCGCCGCGCCAGACGAGATTGTGGCGACGGTAATAGCCCACCATGTTGTCGTGCGTGAGGGCTTCGGCGAAGGCGAAGTCGGCCATCGTCGCCTGGCGGAGTTGGTAGAGCGAGAGGTCTTCGGTCGGGTCGAGCATCGCACGCATGCAGGCACGGGACAGTGCCTCAACACTAAGACAGCGCGAGCCCGCTGGCAATGGAAAATGCGATGCGGGCGAACGGACCGGATCAGCCGAACACAGGAAACAGGCAAAAAAAAATCCAGCCCGAAGACTGGATTTTTTCACAACGAACTGGCGGAGCGGACGGGACTCGAACCCGCGACCCCCGGCGTGACAGGCCGGTATTCTAACCAACTGAACTACCGCTCCAGTTCTTTCATCAATTCCCGAGGGCAAACCCTCGCGAAAATGCGCAGTGCTTTCTAATAGCAGCCGCCGATGTTCTGGCGTCCCCTAGGGGATTCGAACCCCTGTACTCACCGTGAAAGGGTGATGTCCTAGGCCTCTAGACGAAGGGGACAACGTACTTCCTGCAATCCTGCGGCGAAAAAAAACCGGCTGATCAGCCGGAGTGTTCCTGCTCGCAAGACGTTGGCGGAGCGGACGGGGCTCGAACCCGCGACCCCCGGCGTGACAGGCCGGTATTCTAACCAACTGAACTACCGCTCCAGCTTTTCCTTGCTTCACGAGGCTCTAGTCACCTCATGAAACCAGCAGCGCGTTTCTAGCAGCCGCCGATATTCTGGCGTCCCCTAGGGGATTCGAACCCCTGTACTCACCGTGAAAGGGTGATGTCCTAGGCCTCTAGACGAAGGGGACAGAAACTTGTGATTCTGTCATTACTGCTTGACTTGCTGATTAAGTGCTTCAAATCAGCGAGACCGAAATTCTAAACAACTTCGTGTAGCTTGTGAAGTATTTTTTGCGACTTCCGAAATCCGGAGAACCACCTCGCAATCACTTCACCTGTTCTTGGTGGAGGTAAGCGGGATCGAACCGCTGACCTCTTGCATGCCATGCAAGCGCTCTCCCAGCTGAGCTATACCCCCTTGCAGAACAGAAACGAGATTCTATAGGCCGTTTTCGAAGTTGTAAATACCTTCTGCTGATAGAACCGAAATTTTTTCACTCTCTTTTTCGAAAAACGCGCGCAAAGCACGTTCAGCCCGTCCTCCGCGCGCGGCTCCCCCTCAAGCGCCTGCTTTCTCCAGCCGACGCAGCACCGTTTCACGACCGAAGAGCATCAGCACGATGTCGATGGACGGCGTATGCGTCGTGCCCGCAACCAGCAGACGCACCGGCATCGCGAGCTGCGGCATTTTGAGCTTGTGCGCGGCGAGCGCTGCCTTCAATGCCGCCGAAATGCCTTCCTTGTTCCACTGTGCTTGTTCGAGCCCTGCGCGCAGATCCGCGATGGCTGGCCTCACCGCGTCGGTCACATGCTGCGCGTAGGCGTCGGCGTCGATGGCCGGCTCGCGATAGAACATCGCGGCGTTGTCGGCGATGTCCTTCACCGTCGATGCGCGGTCCTTCAGCAGCCCGACGACCTGGTCGAGCGGTGCGCCGTTGTCGATCGCCGCCGCGTCGATACTCGCTTGCAGCAGGAACGGCCGCGTCAGCTCGGCGAGCCGCGCGTTGTCGGCTTCCTTGATGTAATGCGCGTTCAGCCAGTTCAGCTTGTCGTGGTCGTATTGCGCGGGCGACTTGCCGAGATGCTCCAGATCGAACCATTCGATGAACTGCTCGCGCGAAAAAATCTCGGCATCGCCGTGCGACCAGCCGAGCCGGGCCAGATAGTTGACGACCGCTTCCGGCAGGTAGCCCGCGTCGCGATAACCCATTACCGCCATCGCGCCGTGGCGCTTGCTCATCTTCTCGCCCTGCTCGTTCAGCACGGTCGGCAGATGCGCGTAGACCGGCGTTTCGCCGCCGAGCGCGCGAAGAATGTTGATTTGCCGCGGCGTGTTGTTCACGTGATCGTCGCCGCGAATCACATGCGTGATCTTCATGTCGAGATCGTCGACGACCACGCAGAAGTTGTACGTCGGCGTGCCGTCGGGGCGCGCGATCACGAGATCGTCGAGCTCTTCGTTCGAAATCTCGATTCTGCCCTTCACCGCGTCGTCCCACGCGACGACACCCGTGAGCGGATTGCGGAAGCGCACGACCGGCTTCACGCCTTCGGGAACCGGCGGCAGCGTCTTGCCCGGTTCCGGACGCCACGTGCCGTCGTAGCGCGGCTTTTCACCGGCGGCGCGCTGGCGCTCGCGCAGCGCATCGAGTTCTTCCGTCGACATGTAGCAGTGATACGCGAGGCCCTTCTCCATCATCTGGCCGACGACTTCGCGGTAACGGTCCATGCGCTGCATCTGATAGAACGGACCTTCGTCGAAATCGAGGCCAAGCCACGCCATGCCTTCCAGAATCGCGTCGACCGATGCCTCCGTCGACCGCTCGACGTCCGTGTCCTCGATGCGCAGCACGAAGGTCCCTTTCATCTTGCGCGCGAACGCCCACGGATAGAGCGCGGAGCGGATATTGCCGAGATGGATGAAGCCGGTCGGGCTTGGGGCAAAGCGTGTACGGACTTGGGTCATTGCTGTGTTCTCGATGTACTCGATGATTGCGCTCGCCCGGCGCGAAGGAGCGGCCAGGCGAAGGAGCGAAGAGGCGAACGGGCGGCGCGAGGAGCGCCGTTGGCTCTTGCACGAAAGCGGTTGCCGGCGGTACTGCGCTCGTCGCGCGGACTGGCGCGCACGCGGCAAAGGCCGGCTGAATGAGGCGAAATTATACCCGCCGCCCGCCTGACGCCTGACCGGCCGCCATTTGTTTTATGATGTGCGCGCCGTTTTTCGACGCACCCTGGAACGCGCACGCAATCGTGCATTTGCCGCATCGCTGGAGTCTCACTTGAATTCATCGTCACCCTGCTCACGCCGCGAACCTCGCATTTCGCGCCGCGCATTTTCGCTCGCGGCGGCGTCGTCCGTTCTGGCCGCCTGCACCAGCACGACCGGCGGCATCGCCGGTCGCGGCGCACCCGTCGTGAACACGCCCAACACGGATTCACAACGCCCCGCGCGAATCGGCCTCGCGCTCGGCGGCGGCGCGGCGCGCGGCTTCGCGCACATCGGCGTGATCAAGGCACTCGAAGCGCGCAACGTGCGCGTCGATCTCGTCGCGGGCACGAGCGCGGGCTCGGTTATCGCGGCGCTGTACGCGTCGGGCATGACCGGTATCGCGATGAACAAGCTCGCGCTGACGATGGACGAAGCCTCCATCAGCGACTGGGCGATGCCCTTTCGCACGCGCGGCATCCTGCAAGGCGTGGCGCTTCAAAACTTCCTGAACAAGACGCTCGACAACCGGCCGATCGAAAAGATGGCGAAGCCGCTCGGCATCGTCGCGACCGATCTGAAGACCGGTCAGCCGATTCTCTTTCAGCGCGGCAATACGGGCGTGGCGGTGCGGGCGTCGTGCAGCGTGCCATCGATCTTCGAGCCGGTGAAAATCGGCGATCACGAATATGTCGATGGCGGCCTCGTGAGCCCGGTGCCCGCCGCGTTCGCGCACAAGATGGGCGCGGATTTCGTGATCGCGGTGGATATCTCGGCGCGGCCCGAAACGGCGCTCACGCAAAGTTCGTTCGACGTCCTGATGCAGACCTTCACGATCATGGGCCAGTCGATCAAGGCGTACGAGCTCGACAAATACGCGAACGCCGTCATCCGCCCGAACCTCAACGCGATGAGCAGCAGCGACTTCAGCCAGCGCAACGCGGCGATTCTCGCGGGCGAGGAAGCGGTAGCGAAAATGTGGCCGACGTTGCAGCGGCAACTGGCCGAGCGCGGCATGCGCGTTTGACGGCTTAAGAAAGACGAAGGCCACGCGATGCGTGGCCTTCGATCCTCAGCGCAGCGACTTGACGTTATCGGCGGTGATATCGCCCGGCTGGCCGCCCCACGTCACGCGCAGATAGTTCGTCAATTGCGCAATCTGCTCGTCGCTGTAGGTCGCGGCGAAGGCCGGCATCGGCTGCATGCTTTCGACGCCCTTGAACGGCTGCGCTTCAATGCCGTCGAGCATCGACACGATCAGATTGCGCGCATCGCCCTGACGCAGCGTCGAATTGTCCTTCATCGCGACCGCGACGTGCGGCTTGCCCTCGCCCTCGCGTCCGTGACAGCCCGCGCATGAATCGAGATACAGATTGCGGCCGGCCGCGAGTTGCTGCGCATCGCCGGATTGCACCGTGACCGGCACCGGTGCGGGCGGTGCGTCGCCAAGCAGATAGGTCGCGAGCGCGCGCACGTCATCGCGGTTCAGATGCTGCGTGCTGAGATACACGACCGGATGCATCTCGCCGAAGGCCGAACCCTGCCGGGCGACGCCCGTCGAGAAGTACGCCTGCAAGTCCGCGCCGGTCCAGCCGCGCGCCGCCAGCGCAGCCGGCGTGATGTCCGGCGCACCGATGCGCCCGAGCGCCCCGCCTTGCAGCGTCTTCGCGCTCTGAAGCTGACCGAACGCGCCGCGCGGCGTGTGGCATTCCGCGCAGTGCCCGAGCGCGTTGGCGAGATAACGGCCGCGCGTCCAGTCGGCCGATTGGCCCGTGGACGCGTCGGGCAGCGCGTCGTTCAGGAACAGCATGTCCCAGAACCGCACCGCGAAGCGCACGTTGTACGGGAAGCGCAGACTCGCTTCCACATTCGGCACGGCTGCGGGCTTTTGCGCCATCAGGTAGGCATAGATGGCGTCGCTGTCTTCGCGCGACATCTGCCGGTACGACGTGTACGGCATCGCGGGATATAGCTTGCCGTTGGGCGCCTGACCGTCGTGGAGCGCACGGTAGAACTCGTCGGCGTTCCACTTGCCGATGCCGTACTTCGGATCGGGCGTGATGTTGCTGCCATAGAACGTTCCGAACTGGGAATCCAGCTTCACGCCGCCCGCGAACGGCGCGCCGCCCGTGGCCGTGTGGCACGCAGCGCAGTCTGCGGCCTGGGCGAGATAGCGTCCGCGCGCGACGGCTTCCGGCGAAGCCGCGGCCTGCTGCGCCGTATCGCGATTGCTGTGGCATGCGGACAGCGCGAGCGCGGCAAGCGCGAATGGAACCGCGCGCATGAACGAGCGGCGCACAGTGCGCGTCATGATCGATTTCATCATGCGGCGTCCTTCACAAGTCCGGGCGTGGCAAGCACGAGGTCCTTCACGGCTTCGTAGTAGCGCACGTAGCCGGTGCAGCGGCAGATATGGTCGTTGAGCGCGGCCATGATCGTCGCTTCGACCTGGTCCTTCGTGATCGGCTCGCGCTTGAGCCGCTCCAGCAACACCGTTGTCGCGTTCACGAAGCCCGGCGTGCAATAGCCGCACTGGAAGCTGAAATGGTCGAGGAATTGCTGCTGCACGGGCGAGAGTTCGACCACGTCGCCGTGTTCGTTGCGCTTCGCGTGCCCTTCGATGGTCCGCACCGTCTTGCCGTCGAAGAAATGCGCGCCGTTGATGCACGTGCGGACTTCCTCGCTCGTGCCGTCCGCGCGATCGACGATCACGACGCACGCATGGCACACGCCCTGACCGCAGCCGAGCCGCGAGCCCGTGAGACCGGCGTATTCGTGGAGAAAGTCGATCATCGGCAAGCCGGACGGCACCGGCATCGGGCCGAGCTTGTTGCCGTTGATCGTCATTGAAAGCGAGCGCATCTCGACGCCCGCGGCGGATGGGATGGCCGTCATGCGAGCACCTCCTGAATGTTTTGCGGCGTCACCGGCAGATCGGTGAAGCGATGGCCGATCGCGTGCGCGATCGCGTTGACGATGGCGCCGACCACCGGAATCATCACCACTTCGGCGATGCCCTTCGGCGGATCCGTTTCACTGAGCGGCGGCAGCACGTCGCCCGTCTGCTTCCACACTGCGACGTCGCTCGCGAGCGGCAGCCGATAGCGGTTGAAGTTCCACGTGCCGTTGCCGGGACCGTCCTCGTAGAGCGGCAGATATTCGTGCAGCGCGTGCCCGATGCCCATCGCAAGACCGCCCTGCAACTGCCCCGAGACGAGCTGCGGCGCGATTGTGTTGCCGCACTCCATGATCGAGTGATGCGACAGCAGTTCGACCTTTCCGCTCGCCTCGTTCACGGCGAGTTCGACGAGCGTGCCGACCGCGCTGTAGTACGTGACCGTCGCGTTGTTGCGCTGAACAGGCGGAATCATCACGCGTTTGCGGTTGAGCACGACGTAGCCGTTCGGCGTCTTTCTGCCGGCGCTTTGCGTCGCATCGCTGCCGAAGCGCACCGACAAGCCGTCGAGCGGCAACTGATCGGCGGTGCCGGCGATATCGAACTGCGCCTCGCTCCACTGCCAGCGGTTGAACGTGTGCACGACCGCGCCGGTCGCAAGCCGGAGCTCGTGCGCCTTCCTGGCGAGGACGTCGAAGGCAATGGGTTCGAGGCCGTCGGCGGACAGCTTGCCGTCCGTCCAGCGCGCGTCTTCCATGCGCACGACGAACGAGGTCGCCTGACCGCCGCCGATGCCTTGCGTCCAGATCGCCATCGCGGCGGGCCAGAGGCCGTGGCGGAACAGCACGCGCGCCGCTTCGCGCGTCGCATGCGAGAAGTAATAGGCGGAATTCGTCGCGCTCGAAGGTGACATGTACGCGGGCGACCAGCGCGGATTCGCGCTCAATCGATCCTGCTCGGCCTGCGACATGAGGTAGGGATCGCCGCTCGTGACGACAGGCAGATCTGCCCAGTCGGTGACCGCCATGTGAACCTCGGCGGCGGGCTTGCCGAGCCACTTCGCGACGACGAGCGCCTGCGCCGTCGACGCTCCCGTGCCGATCTCCGCGCCCGAATGCGACAGCGCAATGCGCCCGTCCGCGCTGAATTCGACCTTGGCGAACGCGCTCTCCGCGCCGGTGCCGAAGTCTTTCTGCACGCACGCGAAGCCGACGCCGTAGCGCATGCCCGGATGCGCGGCTTCGTAGTCGGTCTTGCGTTGCGCGCGTCCGGTCCAGAGCGGATGCGCCTTCGCCTGAAGCAGCACTTCTTCCGCGCGCACCGCGCCTGCGGGAATCGCGCCCTGCGTGTTCTTCATGCCGGTGCGCATCACGTTCGCGAGACGCAGGTCGATCGGATCGGTGCCAAGCTGCGCGGCGATGTCGTCGATCATCATTTCGGTCGCCGCCATGCTTTGCAGCGTGCCGTAGCCGCGCGCCGAGCCGGCATCGACCGCACGCGAGGCGATGGCGACCGCGGTCAGGTCGCTCTGCGGGATGTAGTAGATGGACTGCGCGGCCGTCGCGCCGACCATCGCCACCGACGGCGAGAAATTGCAGCGCCCGCCGCCGTTCGCGATGAAATCGCCTTTGAACGCCTGAATCTTCCCGGTCTTCCGGTCGACCGCCATGCGGTAGCGCATGTCGAACGCGTGACGCTTCAGCGAGCTTTGAAACTGTTCGAAGCGGTCGAACGCGAGGCGCACCGGGCGCCCCTCGCCGTACATCGCGGCGACGAGGCCGTAGAACGGCACGTTGAAGTGATCCTTCGAGCCGTAGCCGACCGTGTAGCACGGATGCAGGAACAGGTTCTTCACCGTGAAGCGCGACTTCGCCGCCATTTCCAGCGCGCTCTGCGCGACTTCATACGGCCCTTGCGTCGGCACGACCATGTGCAGCGACTGCGTGGCCGCGTCGTACCAGCAGTTCGCGTTGTCGGGCTCGAGCGCGGCGGTATCGACCGATTGCGTCTTGTATTCGCGATCCACGACGAGCCATTGCTCCGGCGGATGATCCAGCGCGTTCCCGATGGCTTGCGCGTGGAACATGCCCTGCTCGTCGAGCTTGCCGTGTTCGTGGGCGTCGGCCCAGACGGGCTCGCGCTTTTTCATCATGTGCGGAAAAAGCGGCGAGTCCTTCAGGCTGGAGAAGGTGTCGTCGTCGTACGGCGTCTTGCCGCCCACGCGCACGAAACGGAACGACGCCCACGGATCGCGCTCGATGAAACCGGTCGTCGCGCCATAGCGGACGACGCCGTCGCGGAATTGCAGCTTGTCCTTCGCGAGACGGAAGCGCGCGAAATCGTGATAGATCAGCATGGCGACCGCCTGCCCCAGATACGCGGGCGTCTTGCCGGCGGGCAGCAGCATGTCGTCGCCGTAGAAAGCGGGGAACGCGAGCTTGTCGCGCGCGAGATCGTCCGCCGTCACGACGCGATCCGGCGCGAGGCCGCCGTCGAGCGAGGAAAGATCGATGCCTTCGTAGAGGCGATCCGCGAGCGTCGTGCGCAGAATCAGCGCATGCGACTGCTGCTGCGGCCAATGCGGGATGTCCTTCGCGCGGATGTCGCGCGCGAAGACTTTCGCGCCCGTCACCTTCGCGATGCCGTCGATGCGGAACTTGGGATAGCCGCTCGCCGCATGCCATTGAACCGGCGTCAGGATCTTCTCTTCGAACAGTGCGGCGAACGCGCGGCTGCCCAGAGGCGCGATGAACACGGACACGCCCGCGAGCGCCCCCGCCTTCAGAAAACCGCGACGCGACAGGCCGAGTTTCCCCATGTACTTCTCCTCGAATGAACGCCTTTGGACGCGCGCAGGCACCGACGACCGCGCGCAGTCGCGGCGCGGGAATCGTAAATTTCGTTTGCAATGCCAAGCATCGACGCGCGAGCAGCGTCGGCGTCCGGACGTTATGGATGGCGGCTGACACTGCTTGCCAGCACGCAGAGGCGCGATTTTAAGGGGCCGATGGGCGCGGAACAACGCGCGCCGCGTCAAGTTCTGTCAAGATTCGACGCGACGCCAGGCGCGCAAACGAAAACGGCGGCGCTCTTCGCGAGCGCCGCCGTTTTTTGAGATCAGTGAAGAGGCGAACTCAGTAGTCCGCGTCCTCGATCCACGCCGCCTGAATGGCTTCGAGAATCTTTTCGTTGGATTTTTGCGGGTCGTCGTCGAAACCTTCCAGTTCGGTCACCCAGCGATGCAGGTCCGTGAAACGCACATATTGGGGATCGATATCCTGATGCGCGTCGGTCAAGGCCATCGCGATCTCCTGAGTATCTGTCCACTTCATGGGCGAGCCTCCTGTCAATGATTTTCTTTGGCGTGATTGATGGAGTACCGGGGAATCTCGACGACGAGATCGTCCTCGGCGGGCATCATCGCCTGACATGATAACCGCGATGTCGGCTCGAGACCCCAGGCTTTGTCGAGCAGATCGTCTTCGTCTTCCCCGGACGGTTCGAGGGCGTTGAAGCCCTCGCGGACAATGACGTGACAGGTCGTGCACGCGCACGACTTCTCGCACGCGTGCTCGATCTCGATACCGTGTTCCAGCAGGTTGTCGCAGATGCTCTTGCCGACATCGGCGTCGATCACCGCGCCGTCCGGACAAAGTTCGACATGAGGCAGCACAACGATTTGAGGCATGGTTTTCCGTGAATGCTTGAGTGGATCAGACGTCGTCGAGCTTGCGCCCCGCGAGCGCGCGGCGAATGCTCTTGTTCATTCGGCGCGCGGCGAATTCGTCGGTGGCGGCGGCGAGCGCCTTCGTCGCGTCGTCGATCTGCTCGACGGATTCGCCCTGCGCCACCTTTGCCAGTTCTGCCATGAGCGTTTCGATCTGCGCGCGTTCGGCGTCGTCGAGCAATTCGCCGTCGGCGGCGAGCGCGGCCTGCGTCGCCTCGATCAGGCGTTGCGCTTCGACGAGCGCCTCGCGCAGCGCGCGGGCGCGCATGTCGGTCTCGGCGGTCTTGAAGCTTTCTTCGAGCATGCGGGCGACGTCGTCATCGGCGAGACCGTAGGACGGCTTCACGACCACCGATGCCTCCACGCCCGATGTCTGCTCGCGCGCAAAGACCGACAGCAGGCCGTCCGCGTCCACCTGATACGTGACGCGGATGCGCGCCGCGCCCGCTGCCATCGGCGGAATGCCGCGCAGCTCGAAACGCGCGAGCGAACGGCAGTCGGCAACGAGCTCGCGCTCGCCTTGCACGACGTGGATCGCCATCGCGGTCTGGCCGTCCTTGAACGTGGTGAAATCCTGCGCGCGGGCGGTCGGAATGGTCGAATTGCGCGGGATGATCTTTTCGGTGAGACCGCCCATCGTTTCGACGCCGAGCGACAGCGGAATCACGTCGAGCAGCAGCCAGTCGTCGCCCTCGCCGCGCCGGTTGCCGGCGAGCAAGTCCGCCTGAATCGCCGCGCCCAGCGCGACGACCTGATCCGGATCGAGATTGACGAGCGGCGGCTGGCCGAAAAACGTTTCGACCGCGCGGCGGATCACCGGCATGCGCGTCGCGCCGCCGACCAGCACGACGCCCTTGATATCGGCGGGCGTCACCTTCGCGTCGCGCAGCGCCTTCTTCGTCGGCCCGAGCGTGCGCGCGACGAGCGATTCGGCGAGCGCGGCGAACTGCGCTTCGCTCACGGAAACATCGATTGCTTCGCCCGTGGACAAGCTCGCCCGCACGCGCGTTTCGCTCGCGGACGACAGCGCCTCTTTCGCCCTGCGCACGCGATCGAGCAAGAGCCGCACGTCTTCCGGCGTTCGCGGCTGAACGCCGGCCGAGCTCAGCACATGGCGATACAGCGCGTGGTCGAAGTCGTCGCCGCCGAGCGCGGAATCGCCGCCTGCCGCAAGCACTTCGAACACGCCCTTCGTCAGCTTGAGAATGGAGAGATCGAAGGTGCCGCCGCCGAGATCGTAGACCGCGTACAGCCCTTCGGAGGCGTTGTCGAGCCCGTAGGCGATGGCCGCGGCCGTCGGCTCGTTGAGCAGGCGCAGCACATTGAGGCCGGCGAGCTTCGCCGCGTCCTTGGTGGCCTGACGCTGCGCTTCGTCGAAATAAGCGGGAACCGTGATGACCGCGCCGACGAGATCTTCGCCGAGCGTGTCTTCGGCACGGTAACGCAGCGTCGCGAGGATTTCCGCCGACACTTCGACGGGACTCTTCACGCCGTCGACCGTGCGAATCTGCACCATGCCGGGCGCATCGACGAAATCGTACGGCGCGTTTTCGGCGCCTTCGACTTCGCTCTTGCCGCGGCCCATGAACCGCTTCGCCGAGACGATCGTGTTGCGCGGGTCCGTCGCCGCTTCTTCTTTCGCGATACGGCCGATACGCCGGCCGCCCTTTTCCAGATAGCGCACGACGGACGGCAGGAGCACGTGGCCGTCTTCATCGGGCAACGCTTCGGGCACGCTGTTGCGCACGGCGGCCACGAGCGAGTTCGTGGTGCCGAGGTCGATGCCGACCGCCACGCGCCGCTGATGCGGCGCGGGCGCCATGCCGGGTTCTGAGATTTGCAGTAAAGCCATCGTTGGTCTTATGGGGTTGTGTGCGGCGCGCTTGGCCTATGCTTGCTGGTCATGCGCTCGCGGTCAGGCGCTTTCGAGCCGCTCGATCTGCACGCCGATCTCGTGCGCGACGCGTTCGATGAACATCAATTGACGCACCGCTTCGCCCGCCGCCTGATCCGCGTTGCTGTCGATGAGCGCCGCGAGTTTCGAGAAGCGCACGCGCTCTTCGTCGCGCAACGCGTCGAGGAGCGTCTCGAGCGCACCGACGTTCCTGGCCGCGGCGGCATCTTCGATATTCTCGCGCCATTCCATCTGCTGCATGAGAAACGCCGGCTCCATCGCCGTATTGTTCTCGGCGCCCACGTCGATGCCGCGCAGCGAGAGCATATAGCGCGCGCGCTTTAACGGATCGCGCAGCGTCTGATACGCCTCGTTCGCGCGCGTGGCCCATTGCATCGCGAGTCGGCGCTGCGCGTCGCCGGCGGCGGCGAAGCGGTCGGGATGCACTTGCGCCTGCACGGTGCGGTAGGCGTCGTCGAGCCGATCGGGATCGACCGCGAAAGTCGGCGGCAGGCCGAAGAGATCGAAGTGGCTGTCGGTGAGCGTGGCCATGACGTTGTCAGTGAGTTCAGGATGCGCGAATGAAAAAGGCGGCCCGCGCCGCCTCTTTTGCCGAAACCGCCGGCGTCACGCGCGTCATACGCGGAACGATTCGCCGCAGCCGCATTCGTCTTTCGCGTTCGGGTTGTTGAAGCGAAAACCCTCGTTCAGCCCTTCGCGCGCGAAATCGAGTTCCGTGCCGTCAAGATACGCGAGGCTCTTCGGATCGATGATGATCTTGACGCCCGCCGATTCGAACACCATGTCTTCGGGCGCCAGTTCGTCGACATATTCGAGCTTGTAAGCCAGACCCGAGCAGCCGGTCGTGCGAACGCCCAGACGCAGGCCGACACCCTTCCCGCGCCGCGTCAAATACTTATGCACGTGTTGTGCTGCCTTCTCCGTCAACGTGATTGCCATAGTCGTCGCGTCTCTCGCGCTCAAATCGTGCTCCCCGTAGCCGCGCCGCTTTTCATGCGGCGCCGCTACGGCCTTTCGCTGCCACTTACGTGTGCCAACCTTATGCCGCCTGCTGCTTTGCCTGAGCGTCTTCCGCTTGCGGCGCAGCAGCGCCGTGACGCTGCTTGTAATCGGCGACCGCTGCCTTGATCGCGTCTTCCGCGAGAATCGAGCAGTGGATTTTCACCGGCGGCAATGCCAGTTCTTCGGCGATCTGCGTGTTCTTGATCGTCAGCGCCTCGTCGAGCGTGCGGCCCTTCACCCATTCGGTGACGAGCGAGCTCGACGCGATAGCCGAACCGCAGCCGTACGTCTTGAACTTCGCATCTTCGATGACGCCGTCCGCGCCCACGCGAATCTGCAGCTTCATCACGTCGCCGCATGCGGGCGCGCCGACCATGCCGGTGCCGACAGCGTCGTCGTCCTTCGCGAACGAGCCGACATTGCGCGGGTTTTCGTAGTGGTCCAGAACCTTGTCGCTATAAGCCATGATTCAAACTCTCCGTGTGTTCGTTTCGCGTGGAAGCAGTGCGTCGTTCAGTGCGCCGCCCACTGGATGCTCGAAATGTCGATGCCGTCCTTGTGCATTTCCCAGAGCGGCGACAGATCGCGCAGTTTCGCAATTTTGTGCTTCAGCAGGTTGACGACGTAATCGACGTCCTGCTCGGTCGTGAAGCGGCCGACGGTGAAGCGGATCGAACTGTGCGCCAGTTCGTCGTTGCGGCCGAGGGCACGCAGCACATACGACGGCTCCAGCGACGCCGACGTGCACGCCGAACCCGACGACACCGCGACATCCTTCACCGCCATGATCAGCGACTCGCCTTCGACGAAATTGAAGCTGATGTTGAGGTTGTGCGGCACGCGGCGTTCCATGTCGCCGTTGACGTACACCTCCTCGATTTCCTGCAGGCCGCGCAGCAGCCGGTCGCGCAGCATGCGGATGCGTTCGTTTTCGGTCGCCATTTCTTCGCGCGCGATGCGAAACGCCTCGCCCATGCCGACGATCTGATGCGTCGCGAGCGTGCCCGAGCGCATGCCGCGCTCGTGGCCGCCGCCGTGCATTTGCGCTTCGATGCGCACGCGCGGCTTGCGACGGACATACAACGCGCCGATGCCCTTCGGACCGTACGTCTTGTGCGCCGAGAACGACATGAGATCGACCTTCAGCTTCTGCAGATCGATCGTGATCTTGCCGGTGGCCTGCGCCGCGTCGACGTGAAAAATGATGCCCTTCTCGCGCGTGATCTCGCCGATCGCCTCGATGTCCTGAATGACGCCGATCTCGTTGTTCACGCTCATCACGGAAACGAGGATCGTGTCGGGGCGAATCGCCGCCTTGAACTTGTCGAGGTCGATCAGGCCGTCTTCCTTCACGTCCAGATACGTGACTTCGTAGCCTTCGCGCTCGAGTTCGCGGCAAGTGTCGAGCACGGCCTTGTGCTCGGTCTTCACCGTGATGATGTGCTTGCCCTTACTCTTGTAGAAGTGCGCCGCGCCCTTGATGGCGAGGTTGTCCGATTCGGTTGCGCCCGACGTCCAGATGATTTCGCGCGGATCGGCATTCACCAGCGCCGCGACCTGCTCGCGCGCTTCCTCGACCGCGCGCTCCGCATCCCAGCCGTACTGGTGGCTGCGCGACGCCGGATTACCGAACTGCTCGCGAAGATACGGGATCATCTTGTCCACCACGCGCGGATCGATCGGCGTCGTCGCGCTGTAGTCCATGTAAATGGGCAGGTGGGGGATATCGTTGTTCATCAGTCGCTCCGGGAAAATCGGTCAAATCGCTTGGCTGGGTCGCTAGCGCCGCGTCGCAGTACGTTCTGCGGATCGAGGCGCGGCAGGACGCGTCAGCCAGCCAGATTGAAAATGGAATTCGGACCCTTGGGCACCACGCGCGCCGCCTCGACGCCCGCCGGTTCCGCGCGCCGGTCGCGCAGCACCGCTGCGGAACCTTCGCGGGCGCGCTGCTGGTCGACCAGATCCTTCAGCGAGACAGAATCGAGGTACTCGACCATCTTCTGGTTGAGCGTCGCCCAGAGTTCGTGCGTCATGCAGTGGCCGTCGTGCTGCTTCGTGCCTTCGCAGGTGCCTTTGCCGCCGCACTGCGTGGCGTCGATCGGCTCGTCCACCGCGATGATGATGTCCGCGACCGTGACGTTCTCCGCCCGGCGCGCGAGGTTGTACCCGCCGCCCGGCCCGCGCACCGATTCGACGATCTCATGACGACGCAGCTTGCCGAACAGTTGTTCGAGATAGGAAAGCGAGATGCGCTGGCGCTGACTGATGCCTGCCAGCGTCACCGGGCCCTGCTCCTGGCGTAGCGCCAGGTCGATCATCGCCGTGACGGCGAAACGGCCTTTCGTGGTGAGTCTCATAGTTGGGGGCTAACGCTAATACTCGATGGTTTTGATCAAGTATAAATATCCCACAGTTTTAGTCAAGTATCCGGGCGGAATATGTAACGATTTAATCGATCTTTTCGCCTGCCAGCAGCGCCTTGCTGCCCTACGGCCACAACTGCGCGCGGAGCGTCTCGAGCAAGCCTTGACAGGCGTCTTCGCACTGGTCCAGCACGCGCTCGAAACCTTCGTCGCCGCCGAAGTACGGGTCGACCACCACGCGGCTGTCGTCCCGCGTCGCGAATTCCATCAGGAGCCGGATCTTGTCCCGATACTCCGGCGGACAGACCGACGCGAGCGCAGCTGCGTTGGCGTCGTCCATGACGATGAACAGATCGAAGCGGGCGAAGTCTGCCGCGGCGACCTGACGGCCGCGCAGCGTCGACAGGTCGTAGCCGCGCCTTTTCGCCACTCGCTGGGCGCGCTCGTCCGGCGGCTGACCGATGTGCCAGTCACCCGTGCCCGCCGAATCGATGATGATCCGGTCCGCCAGTCTCGCCCGCTCGACGAGCTCGCGCATGACCGCTTCCGCGCTGGGCGACCGGCAGATGTTGCCGAGACAGACGAAGCAGATGGCGATCGAATTCATCGGGCCGTGGACGAGGGAGTTGAAGGTTGAACGGCGCGTTCAAATGCGCTCGGATTATACAAAGGCTCGCCCAAACGCGCCCGGGCTAGCCCTTCTCGCGGTGAATGTCGTGCGTGACAAACCCGCTTTCGCCGTTCGGCATGTCGAGCCAGTCGCGGTGGTCGAGCGTGCGGCGGATATCGGCGAGCCCGCTTTCCCAATGCTCCTGCATTGTCGAGAAGCCGAACTGATAGTCCTTGTACTGGCCCTCGTATTCCTTCTGCCGATAAATCAGGTGAATGATGTTGTAACGCTTCGAGCAGGCGAGTTCGGCGGCGCGGCGGCACCATTCGTCGGTTCGGCGAAGCTCCTCGGGCACGAGCTCGAGGACGTGCTTCAGCAGGTTGCGATACCGCTGCGCACGCTGCATGTCGTCCGTCACGAGCCGCGTGCGGCTCGAATACTGCACGTCCTTGATGCGTCCCATCACGTCGACGATGCTGTCGGGCACTGGCCCGCGCGCGCTCCAGAGATCGACCTGGAAAGCGAGCGTGTCGCGGCGCGGCGTGGCCTGCGCGACCTCGTAAAGTGGCGTATTCGACATGAGGCCGCCGTCCCAGTAGAACTGTCCGTCGATCTCGACGGCGGCAAAACCGGGCGGCAGCGCGCCGGACGCGAGGAAGTGCTCTGCTCGCAGCGTCATCCGCGTGTTGTCGAAATAGGCGAAGTTGCCGGTCGCGACGTTCACCGCACCGACAGACACACGTGTCTCGCCGGAGTTGATGCGGTCGAAGTCGCAAAGGCGTTCGAGCGTGGCCTTGAGCGGCGTCGTGTCGTAATAACTTGCCGTCTCGGGCGAGCCCGCCGCGACGGGCGACGGCGGCGGAAAGCGCGGCACGAAGAAGCCCTTCTGCCCTTCGACGAGTGCGTCGACCGCCTGCAGCGCAGTGAAGGCCTTGCGAATCTGGTCGGTGGAATCGAAGAACGCCCGCTCGACGAACGCGGGCAACGGAAAACCGAAGGCCGGCTGACAGATGGTTTCCCAGAATTCCCGCAGCCGCTCGACGCGCCGTTCCGGCGCATTCCCGGCGATGATCGCGGTATTGAGGGCCCCAATCGAGATGCCGGCGATCCAGTTCGGGTGGATGCCGGCTTCGTGCAACCCTTGATAGACACCTGCCTGATACGCACCGAGCGCGCCGCCGCCCTGAAGCAGGAGCGCGATGGTCTCATAAGGCGGCAAGCCGATGCGCTGCTGCGAAGCCGGCGCTTCTTCGTGGCTCCGCTCGGATCGCACGGCCTCGTTATCGTCGATTTCTGACATGGCGCGCGGTCCCCTACTGCATGTACCAGCCGTGGCTCACAACGAACGATTGTCCCGTCAACGCCGCCGTTTCGAACGCGGACAGGAACAGCACCGTCTGCGCGACGTCTTCGACGGTGGTGAACACGCCATCTACCGTGCCGCCCAGCATGACGCGCTTCACCACTTCTTCTTCGCTGATACCGAGTTCCTTCGCCTGCTCGGGAATCTGCTTGTCGACGAGCGGCGTGCGTACGAAACCCGGACAGACGACGTGAGAGCGCACGTTGTGCTTCGCGCCTTCCTTGGCGAGCACGCGCGCGAGGCCCAGCAAGCCGTGTTTGGCGGTCACGTAAGCGGATTTGAGCGGCGACGCTTCATGCGAATGCACCGATCCCATATAGATGACCACCCCGCCGCGATCGTCCCTGTACATGTGCTTAAGCGCCGCGCGCGTTGTGAGAAAGGCGCCGTCGACGTGAATGGCCATCATCTTCTTCCAGTCCGCGTACGAATAGTGTTCGATCGGATTGACGATCTGGATGCCGGCATTCGAGACGAGGATGTCGATTGAGCCGAACTCGCTCGCGACACGGTCGATGCCCTCATCGACGGCCGCTTCATCCGTGACGTCCATGGCGATGCCGATGGCCTTGCCGCCCTTCCCGCGAATCTCTTGCGCGACGGCATCCGCGCCCGACTGGTTCAGGTCGGCAATCGCGACGGCCGCCCCCGCGCCCGCAAGGGTGAACGCAATCGCGCGGCCGATGCCGCTCGCAGCACCCGTGACCACTGCCGTCTTGCCGTCGAGCTTACCGTTCTGTGACATGCCAACCTCCTGTCGGATGACTGAATTAAAACCGCGATGCATGCGGTCTTCAAGCTGGCCGTTCGGCATAGGAACAATCGCGCAAATTCGGAAGATCGCTTATGCCGTTCGGCCAGCTATTGCGCATGGCCGGGAGCGGCTATTGTGCATGAACGTAGCGGTTCGCCGCAGTGAACGGCCGAGCGAAAGAGTCGCACGCACGCTCCGTTACAATGGGCCGCTTCCGTTTTTCATCGTCTTTTGCGGGTCACTCGTCATGCTCAGTTACCGTCACGCCTTCCACGCGGGCAACCACGCCGATGTGCTGAAGCACGCCATCGTCGTTCAGATGCTTCGTTATCTCGGGTTGAAGGACAAGCCGTACTGGTATATCGACACGCACTCCGGCGCGGGCGTGTATTCGCTCACCGAAGGCTTCGCGGTAAAGAACGCGGAATATGAGTCGGGCATCGCGCGATTGTGGGATCGCACGGACTTGCCGCCGCTTCTCGCCGACTACGTCGATGAAGTGAAGGCGTTGAATCCGGACGGCGCGCTGCGCTTCTATCCGGGCTCGCCGTATCTGGCGTGGCGCGCGATGCGCGAGCAGGATCGCATGCGGCTTTTCGAGCTGCACAGCACGGAGATCGACGTGCTGCGTCACAACTTTCGCGACGCCGGCCGCCGCGCGATGATCTACGACGGCGACGGTTTCGAAGGCATCAAGGCGATTCTTCCCCCGGCGCCGCGCCGCGCGCTCGTGCTGATCGATCCGTCTTATGAGGACAAGCGCGACTATGCGCGCACGGTCGCGTGCCTCGAAGAATCGCTGAAACGGTTCGCAACAGGAACGTACGCGGTCTGGTACCCGCAAGTCGCGCGCATGGAATCGCAACGTTTCGCCGATCAGTTGAAAGCCATTCAGCCGACTGGCTGGCTGCACGCGACGCTCACCGTCAAGGCGCCGCCTGCGGACGGCCTCGGCCTCTTCGGCAGCGGCATGTTCATTCTTAATCCGCCGTATAAGCTGGCGAGCGAGTTGAAGCAGGCATTGCCCTATCTTGTCGATGCCGTCGGTGAGGATGCGGGCGCCGCGTTCAAGCTGGAGCAGCGCGCGGATTAATTGGGGCTTGCGTAAGCAGGATGCGTCGCATGGTGCCTGCGCGAAGGGCTTCCGTTATTTGTCGCGGGCGTCGCCGTCGGCCCGCCGTATTCGACATAGGGCGATACCACGATCGGCTGCTGCTCCTGCTGCGGCGATCCGGGCAACGTCGCCATCGGGACCATGCCCGGGCTTCCGAGCGGTGCGCTTTGCAGGACGGTTCCGCCGACGCCGCTGTGAATGCCGGTTTGCGTATCGAGCACGAGCGGTTCGCCGCCGGGTTTGGCGGATGCCAAATTACCGCAGCAAAGGGCTACGGCAAGCAGTGCGCAACGTGCTGGAAGACGGGTAGTCGTCCTCTTATGGCTCTGACTTGGCATCGATCGCTCTATTCGGTAGACGAAACGACTTTACCTTACCCCGGTGGCAAGCTTTAGGCTAGGCGCGCCAACACCTAACCTTGCTCGACTATCGGAGATTTCATGGTTCCAGCACTGAAGCTGCTGTACGCGCCAGTTGCCCTCATCATCGTCTCTTTCAGCGCAAGCGGCTTCGCGCAGACCGCAGCCGCTTCGCATGGCGCCATGCCTGGCATGGACATGGAACACAGCACGGCCGGCGACGCCAGCAACGCAAATGCGCCGTCGAACGCAGCCTTCGAAGCCGCCGACGAGTCGATGATGTCGGGCATGTCAGGCGTTCAGTACACGGGAAACGCTGACCGCGATTTCGTCGCGCACATGATTCCGCACCATGAAGGCGCGGTCGAAATGGCGAAGGTGGAGTTGAAGTACGGCAAGGACACGCAATTGCGCAAACTCGCGAAGGACATCGTGGCGGCGCAGGAGAGGGAAATCGCTTTCATGAAGCAGTGGCTTTCGAAGCACCCCGCGCAAGACTGACGTCGCTCCGGAACAGAGCAGCGGAAACGACAAAGCCCCGCGTTGCGGGGCTTTTCGTTCAACATCTGGCGCACTTCGCTATGCGCTTGGCGCAGACCTCAGATGTTGTAGCCGTTGTTCTCGAGCGAACGGATACGCTTCTCAAGCTGGACGACATCCGTCGACTGCGCGAGGTACTCTTCGCGACGGCGTTGTTCGGCGGCTTCAAACCAGATGCTGAGTTTTTCGAGCAGGATTGCAAACATGATTTTCTCCAAGGATTTTCGCTGGTCCCTGGCGGTTCGGGTCAGGGATAACCCGCATTAGGGATAACCCTGATTATAGCGGAGCAATCGACGATGCATGAGTGAAATGCTCGCATGAAGTGCATTCCGTTTCGGAATGGTGCGGATCGTACGGCGGTTAGGCTCTTGATTCGACACGGAAACCCGGCGTAAGCGCGTGGAATCGCACCATTTCAGTGCAGTCACTGCGCCAATTTGTCCAGGATCGGGCAATCGGGGCGGCTGTCGCCGTGACAATGGTTGGCCAGATGTGACAGCGTGTCGCGCATGTCGGTCAACTCTGCGATGCGGCAATCGAGCTCGGCGACGTGTTCCAGCGCGATCGCCTTGACTTCCGCGCTGGCTCGCGTTCGGTCGCGCCAAAGCGCGAGCAGCTTGCGAATGTCGTCGACCAGAAACCCCAGACGCCGCGCCTGCCGCACGAAACGCAGTGCATGCACTTCGTGCTCGCCATACACGCGATAGCCGGACGACGTACGCCCGACCGGATTGAGCAGCCCGACGCTCTCGTAGTACCGGATCATCTTCGCGGTGACGCCCGACGCCCGGGCCGCTTCGCCAATGTTCATCAGCTATCTCCAAACTATTGATCGACT
This sequence comes from Burkholderia sp. 8Y, assembly GCF_902506145.1. GTDB lineage: Bacteria > Pseudomonadota > Gammaproteobacteria > Burkholderiales > Burkholderiaceae > Caballeronia. Next base: position 1,695,864 of record NZ_LR733520.1, read on the forward strand.
CTACACCTTCCCATCATGGCAAGGTATACGATGTCGATACACTCGCACCTAATTCAAGAGGAAATCGACATGACGGAATTCGAAGTTCAGGGCATGAGTTGCCAGCATTGCGTCGCGGCTGTCACGCGTTCGATCCAGGAAATCGATCCGCAGGCGCAAGTCCGCGTCGATCTGGAACGCGGCAGGGTCGCGGTCGAGTCCGCGCAGACGGAGCAGGCGCTGAAAGACGCCATCGACGAGGCGGGTTACACCGTCGTGGGCACGGCATCAGCATGACGGGGAAGAAAGGCTTCACGGTTGCGCTGATCGGCGCGTCGGGTCTTTTGGGGCGCGCGGTCGCCGCCGAACTCGCGAGTGCCGCGGCAGCAGCGGATTGGCGCCTCGTGCGTACGGCGCATCGGCGCGTGGATGCGGGCAGCGTGCCGCTCGATATTCGCGACCACGACGCCGTGCGCGCCTTCGTGCGCCGCGAAAGGCCGGATGCCGTCGTGATCGCGGCGGCGGAGCGTCGGCCGGATGTCTGCGAAGACGACCCGTCGCTCGCCCGCGCGCTGAACGTGGACGCGGTGCGTCTCATCGCCACGGAAGCGAGAGCGGTCGGCGCCTGGGTGCTGTCGATTTCGACCGACTATGTCTTCGACGGCACGTCCGCGCCCTGCTTTCCCGACGACGCGCCCGCGCCGCTGAACGCCTACGGCCACAGCAAGCTGGACGGCGAGCGGGCGCTGCTCCAATCCGATCCGCGCTCCTGCGTGCTGCGTCTGCCGCTGCTTTACGGGCCGGTCGTCGACTGGAATGAATCCGCCGTGACGAGTTTGACGCCCGCGATCGTCGCATCTGCCGATAGTGCAAACTCGCCTGCCCGCATCGACGCCTGGGCGACGCGCTACCCGACCTACACGCCGGACGTCGCGGTGGTCATTCGCGGCATGCTCGAACACCACGCTCGCGGCACGACCATTTCCGGCATCACGCAATGGTCCAGCGACGAGCCGATGACAAAGTTCGATATCGCCGAGCGCATCGCACGTGTGCTGAAGATCGACGCGAAGCTCGTCGCGCAACGCGAACCAACCGACGCGACGCCGCGCCCGCGCGATTGCCACCTGGATTCAGGACGCCTCGAGGCGCTCGGCATTGGGCGGCGCACGCCATTCGACACGGCGATCGAACGGCTGCTCGCGAAATATCCGGCGCTGCCGCCGCTGTGACGTTCAGTGAAAGTCGCGGCTCGACGCGGCGAGCCGCCCGAGCAGCGCAGTGTGATCTTCGAGCCGTTGCGCTACCAGATGCCGCACGTCGCCCTCGTTCTGCCACACGCCATGCACGCCGAGCAGCGACGCGCCGAGCAGCACCTTGCGCTGCTTCTCGACGAGCCCCGGCCAGACGATCACGTTGATCGCGCCGGTTTCGTCCTCGATCGAGACGAAAATCGTGCCGTTCGCCGTGCCCGGCCGCTGGCGCACCGTCACGATGCCGCACGCCCGCACGACGCGCCCTGTCTTGAGTTCCGCCAGATCCGCGGCCGTCCGGAAACGCAGGCGCGCAAGCCTGCCGCGCAACAGCGCGAGCGGATGGCGGTTGAGCGTGAGCCCGAGACTCGCGTAGTCATCGACGATTTCGCGGCCCTCCGATGCCTGCGGCAACGCGAGCGGCGCCTCGGCCATCGGCGCGTCGCGCAGTAATTCGGGCGCGCGCTGCTGCGCGGTCACCGCCCACCACGCCTGACGCCGGTGCCCCGCAATGCTCGCGAGCGCGTTGCCCGCGGCGAGCGCCTCCAACTCCCGACGCGACAACGCCGCGCGGCGCGTGAGATCGTCGACATCGGCAAAAGGCGCCTCGGCCCGCGCGATCATGATCCGCTCGGCCGCGGCTTGCGGCAAACCTTTGATCAGTTGCAGGCCGATTCTCACGCCCGGTCCGCCCGCGCCGTATCGCTGCGCTGGCAGCCGGACACGCGCGGCGAGCTTGCGCGCGCCGCGCCGCATGGTCTTGCGAAAGATCTGATGCGGCAACGGCGCGCCGTAAAACTGCTGACGCCGCTGCTCCTTGCCTGCATCGAAGACGACGCGCTCGCCTTTGCCGGGCGCCATTTCGAGCACCGAGTCCCAGTCGCTCAGCGACACATCCGGCGCGAACACGTCGACGCCGTGCCGCCGCGCGTCCTGCACGAGTTGCGACGGCGAATAAAAGCCGAGCGGCTGGCTGTTTAGCAAGCCGGCAAGAAACGCCGCAGGCTCGTAACGCTTGATCCACGCGCTCAGATAGACGAGCAGCGCGAAGCTCGCTGAATGACTTTCCGGGAACCCGTATTCGCCGAAACCCTCGATCTGCTTGCACACGCGCGACGCGAACTCGTGCTCGTAGCCGCGCGCAAGCATCTTCTTCATGAGGTCGGCCTGATACTCTTCCAGATGACTGCCGCGTCGCCAGGCGGCCATCGCGCGGCGTAGCTGGTCGGCTTGCTCGGCCGTATAGCCTGCCGCGACCATCGCGAGCTTCATCACCTGTTCCTGAAAGATCGGCACGCCGAGCGTGCGACCGAGCACGGGCCGCAGTTCTTCCTTCGGATAATCCTCTTCCTCCAGACCCTGCTTGCGCCGCAGATACGGATGCACCATGCCGCCCTGAATCGGGCCGGGACGGACGATCGCCACTTCGATCACGAGGTCGTAGTACTTTTGCGGCCGCAAGCGCGGCAGCATGCTCTGCTGCGCCCGCGATTCGATCTGGAACACGCCGATGGTGTCCGCGCGGCAGCACATCTCGTAGACCGCTGCGTCCTCCCGGCGAATGTGCGAGATGCCGAATTGCGGGATGCCCCGCCGCAGCGCGACGAATTCGAGCGCGCGACGGATCGCCGACAACATGCCGAGCGCGAGCACGTCGACTTTCAGGAGCTTCAACTGGTCGATATCGTCCTTGTCCCACTGGATCACGCAGCGGTCTTTCATCGCGGCGTTTTCGATCGGCACGAGCCGCGACAGCCGTTCCCGCGCGATCACGAAGCCGCCGACGTGCTGCGACAAGTGGCGCGGAAAACCGCGCAGTTCGCGCGTCAGGCGAATGAGATGCCGCGTGATGTGGGAATCTTCACTGAAGCCCGCTTCCCGGAGATAGCCGGCGACCGCCGACGGCCCGTCCCACCACTGCTGCGCCTTGCCGATACGCTCGATCAGCGAGGCATCCAGTCCGAGCGCGCGGCCCACGTCTTTGAGCGCGCTGCGCGTGTGATACGTCGTGACCGACGCCGCCAGCGACGCGCGATGCCGCCCGTATTTCCGGTAAATGTACTGAATGACTTCCTCGCGCCGCTGGTGCTCGAAATCGACGTCGATATCGGGCGGCTCGTTGCGCGCGTGTGAAATGAAACGCTCGATCAGCAAGCCCATTCTGACCGGATCGAGTTCGGTGATGAAAAGGCAGAAGCAGATGATCGAATTCGCCGCCGAGCCGCGCCCCTGACACAAAATGCCCTTGCTGCGCGCGAAGGCGACGATGTCGTAGACCGTCAGGAAGTATTTCTCGTAGCCCAGGGTGGCGACGAGCGCCAGTTCCTTGTCGATGAGACCGATGGTGTCGGCATCGAATCCGTTCGGCCAGCGCACTTTCGCGCCCGCCATGACGCGTTTGCGCAGATAGCTGGCGGGCGTTTCGCCGGGCGGCACGAGTTCCTCCGGGTATTCGTACTGAAGCTCGTCGAGACGGAAGGTGCAGCGGGCGGCCACTTTCAGCGTTTCCGCGATCGCCGCCTTCGGATACAGCGCGCCGATGCGCAAACGCGTGCGCAGATGCCGCTCCGCGTTTGCTTCGAGCGCATAGCCGCACTCGGCAAGCGGACGGCCCAGGCGAACGGCGGTCAGCGTGTCCTGCAAGGGCTTGCGCGAGCGCGCATGCATCAGCGCGCCGCTTGCCGCGACGAGCGGCAGCCCGCTCGCCTCGGAAATGACGCGGCACGAAGCAAGGCGCTCGTCATCGCTGCCGTCCTGCCAGAGTTCCAGCGCGAGCCACGCGCGCCCCGCCGCGAAGCTGGCAAGCCAGTGCGCGCGCTCGAGCGTGTCGGCGAGCGTCGCCGCGCGCTGCGGCACGAGAATCAGCAGGCAGCCGGGCAAGTGCTTCAGATGCGCGATATCGCCGCGCAGATCGGCGGCATCCGTGGCATCGGACGATGCGGCCGGATCGGTGAAATCTTCGGGGCCCAGCCGATAGCGGCCCTTCGGCGAACGGGAGCGCGCGAGCGAAATCAGCTCGGACAGATTGCCGTAGCCTTCGCGGTTCGTCGCCAGCGCGACGAGCGTGCAAAACGGCTGGCCGTCGGCGTCGGTCAGATTCAATTCGCTGCCGATGATGAGCTTCAAAGCCGATTGGTCGGGCAACGGCTGGCCGGCGAGCCGCGCGGCTTCGACCGCGGCTTTCACCTTGGCCTCGATGTCCTTGATCGCGGCGTGCGCGCGCACGACGCCCGCGAGCGAGCATTCGTCCGTGATCGCGAGCGCGGTATAGCCTTGTTCGAGCGCCGCGACGGCCAGTTCCTGCGGATGCGATGCGCCGCGCAGAAACGAGAAGTTGCTGATGCAATGCAGTTCGGCGTATCCGGGCAGGAGCGAGGAGGCGGACACCGCGCCGGAAAAATCTCTGCCCTCGTCGCCGAGACCGATGATGTCGTTGAGGTCGTCCATCGGCGTCATCCAAAGAATCCATGCAGGAACCACGCGCCGCTCAGACGTTCGCGATACAGCCAGAACATACGGCCGCGATCGTCGGAGGCGACGTAGTAATCGCGCTGGACGCCGTTGCCGTCCCACCACCCTGCCTCGATGCGCTCCGTTCGGCTGATGAGCTTCAGCGGACGGCGATAGAACGGCCGCTCGTTGCGCAGTTGCAGCTTCTGCGGCGTTTCCAGGATCCACGACGGGCGCGGCTGCGAAGGCACGGCGCGATCGGGGAGCTGCAGCGGCTCGTCGGCTTCGGTTTCCTGCGCTTCTTCGGGGGCTTCGTTGGGCGCTTCGTCGGGGGCTTCGTCGGGCGCATTCTCGACATGCGCGAGCTTCGGCTTTTTCGCGCGCTTCGGCTTGCTATCGCGTACCGTCTGATAAGGCTCGACCGTCATTGCCGCCTCGGGCCGATGATCCTCCCGCGCAACCAGTTGCACGACGTTCTCCGCGCCCAGCCGCGCGCTCAGACGCTCGAGCAGTTGCGCCATGGATTCGTTATCGGAAGTGGGCATCGGAAACAGCGTGTCGGACGGCGGCGCGTGCTCGCTGACTTTGTCGGCGAACAGCTTCATTTCGATGACCGGCGCGGCGAGCGTCGTCTGATTCAGCTTTTCGCGCAGCAGCCAGAGGACGTGATCGGCGTCGCGCGTCGGCACGGCCCACGCAATCTTGAGCGTCGATGTCTTCGGCGCATTCCGCGCGGCCAGTTCGTGTTCCAGCAGCAGCGAAAATTCGCTCACTGCCGCGTGATGCGCGCTCAGCCAGCCGGCCAGTTGCAGCACGAGCCGGCGCGCCGCGAACAGCAGCGCCTCGGCGCTTTCCACGCGTGCCTGCAATTCGAGCCGCGCCTCGAACGATGCCGGCGCGCAGAACGCCTCGCGCGGATCGGGCGCCTGCCCGTAAGCCTGCGCGAGCCATTGCAGAATTCCCTGCCCGAATCGCCGCGCGACGCCCTTGCGTGGCAAGCGGCGCAGATCGGCGAGCGTCGAACAGCCAATCTGTTCGAAGACGTTTCCATGCGATTCCGCCGACGGAACCAGCGATACCGGCAACGCGTCGAGTACGCGCACGAGCGTCGTCTCCTTCACGATGCGCACGCGACGCGTCACGCGGCGAGTGCGCGCATGCGCGAGCAGCCAAGCGCCCCACGCGGTCGGCGCACACCCCATTCGCGACGTGAAGCCGCACCCTTTCACCGTTGACGTCACTCTGGCGATCAGCGCCCGCAGGCCGCCGAAAAGCCGCGTGCTCGCACCGACTTCCAGCAGCACCGTATTCGCATGCGCGAGCACGACCTTCGGCGTGAATGCGAGCAACGCCAGCGCAACCGCTTCGAGCGCGCACTGCTCCGCGCTGACATCGACCGTGAGCAGCGTCAGCCGCGGCGCCAGCGCGAACGCGTGAGAACGCGTGCTGCCGGGCCTCACCCCCAGCCGATACGCGATGAGATCGGGCAGCAGAATGCGCGCGTGATCGGCGAGCGCGAAACAGGGCTGATCGCTCTCCTGTGCGGCAGGCGTGTCGACGCGGTCATTCGGCGTCGGCCTCGCTCCAGGCGAAATCGAACCGGCCGATGCGCATGGCATCGATGGCGGCTTGACTGCTTCGAGCGATAAAAGCGGCAATGTCACCGCTATCCACAACATGTTTGACCTCTCGTGCTTTCCTTTGCTGGCTGGCGCGGCGCAGATGCTCGGGCAACGCGGGCAACTGGAGCGGCAGGCGCAAATGCAACGGCTTTTCCAGCAACGGACCGCGTCGCTTGATGATGCTGATCTCCAGCATGACGACCTGCATCCATTCGCGACGATTCATCGTCGGCGCGGCTGCGGGCAGCATCGGTTTGCAGATCATTCGCAGCGGCGCCGCCGATGACTGCTTCGCGGCATTCAGCGGACGAAACAGGAATGCCAGCGATTGCGCCTCCTGTGCCACCACTTGCAATCGCCGCAAGGCTTCGGGGCGCGCCTTGGGGAGCCAGATCAACACGGCGCCGATGCCCTCCTGCTTGAGCGACTGCTCCGCTGCCCACAGCACCTGATCGTCGGGCGCTTTGACCCAGACTAGCTTGTTCGGCGCGATGTTCATCGCCCGAAAGGCGGCGTGATTGGGCATCCAAGGCGGCGCGATGAAGACGACGGAGCGGCTTTGAGCCGTCGCCAGCTCCCGCAACGTGCGCGCGAGCAGCCGTATTTCACCGACACCGCTCTCTTCGATCAGCATTTCGGTGACTGTGCCCGGCTGCCAGCCTGCGCCCGGCAATACCAGATCCAGCATTCGATAGCCGCTCGGAACGACGCCTGAATGCGAGGGGGTGAACTGTTCGCCTTGCCATAGCTGCTGCTGCAGGCGCGAAGTCAGTTCGAAGTCCAGTAATGAAAGTGCGGCACCCATGAATCCCCGTCTGCCGGATGCAGAGTCCGCTCATGCGCGAGCGCAAAGCGGCTTCTGGTTTGTACTGTATGTTTATACAGTATTTTGGGGTGCGCTGGGCGAATGACAGGGTTGCCCAAGAACTTCGAGGAAGTGTAAGCGGGGAAGCAGACGGATCGCGTTTTCGAGAGCCAACGCAAAAACCCCACCTTTGAGGGGTGGGGTTTTTGTTTTCGGCATGAGGAGCCTGACGATTACCTACTTTCACACGGGCAATCCGCACTATCATCGGCGTGGAGTCGTTTCACGGTCCTGTTCGGGATGGGAAGGGGTGGGACCGACTCGCTATGGTCATCAGGCATGAGGGGATGTTGTGTCGTCGGGGGACGGCACAACCAATCGGGGAAGAAGTAGTGTGNGTCTTGCGTCGCTGCATCAGCAGCAGAGAAACGAGATTATGCACGTCGTTTCGGTCAGTGTCAACAAGTTTTTGAACCACTTCTTCACTTGCCAACCGCGCTTGCAATATTTCTCACCACTCACAAGGTCACTGCCAAACCGCCGCTCCCGCTTCCTTCGCGTTCAATGAATCGCGAAGGAACGGAATTGTAGAGAGTGCTCACGCCGACCGCAAGGGCTCGGCGCAGATATTCTCGACTTCAGAGAAGACTGTATGCGCAGCCCACGCCGCCTATCCGCCACGACGACGCACCCAACCGGTAAAACGGCCTTCCAAGCGACTACAATAAAAGGTTCTCTGCCCAAATAAACTTGTATCGATATGCGCACGCGAACCGCTAAACGTATTCCTCCAGACGCGGACAAGCTCGTCAGTCTTTCCCTCGCGCTTTTCGCCTCGGGCAGCCGCGTCGAGGACCGCTTCTGGGAAGCCCGCCTCGACGTACTCATCGCTAAACTGGTGCGCAACGGCAATCAAACAACGCTCGATGCTGCTTTGGATCATCTTCAGCAGAATCATCCGGACGCCTATGGTGCGTTGGCCGACATGGCGGAAACGCACAGCGAGTCGTTCAGGATCGAGATCGATGGCCTGCCGCACGAGGCTCTATTGATCGCAGCGCCTGTGCTCGCGTGGACGCGCTACGCCATCCCGTCCGGCACGCTCAAGAGCGAGACTGTCGACGCGCTGCGCATTCAGTTGCAGGCGCACGTGCTGGCCGACGGCGCGCGCATCGCCGTGGCGCCTTATCTGTACAGCATCGACCAGTTGCCGCGCCATCACGTCGATACGGCGCGCCTCGCGCAACAGTTGACGCAAACGGCGCTCAGCGGGACCGTCGCGCGCATGAATCTGGCTGATTTGCCGGAAACGTCACCTATTCTCGCGGACCCGCGCTTCCTGCTCGCGGTCGCCATCGTTCCGGCAGGCTCGGCATTCTTCCGCTGGCAAGAGGACGAGAACGGAGGCCGCGTCGAGCGCGCTCAATGTCTCGAACAATGGGCGACTCAAGGTGGCGCCAGCTTCGCGACCATCCTGCCCGGATGCGAATTCGAGTGCTTGTTGCCCGATGCCTACTATTCGGCCTGTCGAGATGCCGACGAGCAAGTACGCCCTCACACTGTGCGGACCGCAGTTCGTTATCTGTTCGATACGCTCGGCACCGCGCCTCAGGAACTGCGCGCGGTCATAGCGGGCTTCGGGGAGCGCCGTATCGACGAATATCGGATCGGATTCACGCGTCGCGGCAGCAACGACGTCATCTACGGCGTCGTTTGGCCGCTGTACGGACGCGAGAACGGCGAGGCTGGGCTCGAAGATGAGGCCGAACTCGAAGGCGCCGACGGTCCGATCGAAGAAATCGTGGAGTTGCTGAGGAAGTCTGGCGTCACCGATGTCCGCCGCCATGCAGGACGTTTCGAGCCGGAATTCTGCGACGACTGCGGCGTGCCGCTCTACGCCGACCCGCTCGGCGAAATCGTTCACGCGGAAATGCCGGAGGACGCCGAACCGGCGCAGCCTCACTTCCATTGAAACGCGTGAGCGCATTGCGGCAGTCTGACGAAGCCCCGCCCTCGCGCGGGGCTTTGTGCTTTTCGCCTATGCCGTTCGGATAGGGGGCGCGATCGCAAGAAGTTTGTCAATATCACGCCGACGCCGACATTCGCTGGCGTTCCGCCGCGAGTAGGCGGCGGATGTATTGACACGAGGTTAAGCATGAAAATAATCATCATGGGTTCGGACGCGGAGCGCCGTGCGGGCCTAAGACACTGCTGCGCCGGGTCGCACGTCAAGCGCAGTTCACCGAAGTGAAAGACTGGCGGCAAGCCGCGTCTGCGCTCAAGCGCGTCGAGGCTCGCATGATCGTGATCGACTGGGCCGAGTCCATGCGCATGAGCGAGCTGGAGACGCTGCTCGACAACGCGCCCGCCGTTCCCGCCGCGGTCATGGTGGACCGCTCCGGAGCCGCACAGGTCTACATGCTCATGAGCGCCGGAGCGATGGGTGTCATTCCTCGCACCCTCGAACCCATCCTGATCCTTCGCGCGCTCGAAATGGTTCTCATCGGCGGTCACTATGTTCCGCCGGATGTGATCGATCTCGCGCCCATCCGCGATCTGCCGATCCGCCGTCAACAAGCGATCGCCGCGCAGCCCAGCAACGCGCGCGTGCATCCGACGTTATCGCCGCGCCAGCAACAAATCATGCGCTGCGTGCACATGGGAAGCACGAACAAGATGATCGCCAAGACGCTCGGTATCAGCGAAGGCACGGTCAAGATCCACCTTGCAAGCATCTTCCAGCAACTCGGGGCAACGAACCGCGCGGCCGCGGTCGCCATCTACAACGGCGTGCAGAATACCTATCTGGAGATCCTGCGCAGTCATGCCGACCAGTCCACCCGCGCAACACCGGGCGAGTCCAACGTCATTCCGTTGCGCAAGCGGCGGGCGAAGTATCCGCCGCTGAACGACCAAGAAGGTGCTTCGCTGCCAATGGCGGCGGAGCCCGAGGCGTCGTTCTAGCAACAATCGCGGAATTCGGGTTCGTTCATTGCGCACACGTTTCACGCGCAACGAGTAATATGCAAGGCATGGGGTTCTTCTATACACCGCTACCGCTTTGGCTGACCATCGGCAGTTGGATTGTTGCCGCGGGGCTGCTCGCACTCGTCTTCGTGCAGCGGCCGTTCAGTCGCCTGCAGGACGCCACGCTCCAGCACGTCTGGCTCGGCGTGATCGTCTCGGTCACGGTGTTGTGGGCATGCAATGCATGGTTCGATGACGGACCCGTCATCCATCTGCTGGGCGCGACGCTGATGGTCACGCTGTTTGACTGGCGGCTCGCGCTCATCGGAACTGCCGCGAGCACCGGACTCGCCGCCGTGGTGCTGGATGCCTCCTGGCTCTCGGTCGCAATCACCTATCTGCTTTTCGGAGCCGTGCCCGTCGCGGTCTCCACGCTGCTGCAGCGTCTGTCCAACGCATGGCTCCCACGCAACCTGTTCACCTTCATCGCAGGCCACGGGTTCGTGGTGTCGGCCGCAGCGGTCGCGGCTGCTTGCGGTTCGACCGTGTTGCTAGAGACGGCGCTCGCCGGTGGTCCCGTGAACGTGCCCGCGGCATTCACGCGCGGATCGCTGTTGCTGGGTGCCGGTGAAGCGTTGTTCACCGGGCTGCTCACCGTTTTGATCACGGTGTACAAGCCTGCGTGGATCACCACCTACGACGTGCGCCGTTATCGCCTCGACCGCGGCCCGCGGGTCTGAGCGCGAAACCGAAAGAACGTTCGCGCACGGCGAAACCGCGCCTTCTCGGAATCCGGGCGGTCGGAAACGCGTTCAAAGTGCGATAACATTGAACTCCTTCCCCACACGAGGCATCTTACTTGCCCGTGTCTTCTTAGCGCCAAATTGATGGAAAGTAACTACGCACCGCGCCGGCTGATGCGGCTCGCCGGCCGGCTTGCGGTATGCGCATGGCTTGCATGCGCCGTGTCCGCCTTTGCCGATACGCTCGACGAGCGCAATGAACTGGTTCATCACTTCGTGACCGATTTCAACGCCAATCCGCTGGTCGCGGATTGCGCCGCGCATGGCAATTTCATCGCCGGCACGTCGGCGGCATTCGATCACGTTGAATTCCCGCCCTCTTCTTTCGATGCATCGCATGCCGCCATCGAGCCGTGGAACGACTCGTTCGACGAAAAGAAGCAGCGCATCAAGGTGGACAACGTCGTGACCGTCGAGGGACAAGGCGTCACGAAAGACGGCGACAAAAACCCGACTCCGCTGAAGTTCCGTTGCGGCTATGTGGGCAGCCAGATGCTCGCCTTCGGATGGAATGATCCAGTCCCGCCGCTGCGTCCGCACGCCGAGCCGCGCACCTCGTCCGGCGCGAAGGGCAAGCACGGTGCGAAGACGAAGTCGTCGTCGAAGAAAGCGGCAACGGGAACCAAGACGAAGAGCAGCGGCAATAGCGCGAAAAAGGCGTCGAAGAAGCACTGAGCCGCTTCAAGTGACGCGGCATGAATCAAGGGCGCGGCCATCGCAAGACGGCCGCGCCCTTTTCACTTATGGCGAGGGCCAACCGCTCTCACGCCTCGATAGCCTGCAACTGCCAGAGAATCGCCTGCAGCATCGCGGCGCCGAGGGCCGAACTGCGTTCACCGTTCCAGCCCACGCGCTCGTCCGGCAGCTCGGCGTTGTCCTTGAATGGCATCTCGAGCGTGAGCGACAGGCACTTGTACTCGTTGCTCATGTACTTGGACGCAAGCTTCAGCGCATCTTCGCGATATTTGCTGCTCTCATAGCCGTGCACGTCCTGGAAGTCCGGACTGGCCTGCTTGAAGAACTGCACGAACGCCTTCTGCTCCTTCGCCTGCTGCTCCGTGAAGCCCGGCAGCATCTCTGATCCCGCGACGAACACGTGCGGAATGGCCTCGTCGCCGTGGATGTCGAAGAACATGTCGCATCCGGTCGCGCGAATCGCATCGCGCACGACCAGCACTTCGGGGCTGCGCTCGGCGCTCGGCTCCATCCATTCGCGATTCAGATTGGCGCCCGCGGCATTCGTGCGCAGATTGCCGAGCACGCTGCCGTCCGGGTTCATGTTCGGCACGATATGAAACACCGCGCGATCGAAGAGCGCCCGCGCGACCGGATCGCCCGACCAGTCGCCCCAGCCCGCGAGACGTTTCACGAGCCCTTCGACGAACCATTCCGCCATCGTTTCGCCCGGATGCTGGCGCGCGATGATCCACACATTCTTCTTTGGCCGCGCGTCCGCCTCGTCGTTCAGGCCCAGCGTGAGCAGCGACATCGGACGGTTCTCGACCGTGCGGCCGAGCTCGGTCAGCGTCGCGTGCGGCATCTGCTGGACCGCGCCGAGAAACTCCGAGTGGCGCTCCTCGCTATACGGCTCGAAGTACGCGTAATACACGCGATCGAAGTCGGGCGTGTGATCGATCGTCAGCACGCGGCCGTCGTACTGCGTCGGCACGCGAAACCAGTTCACGCGATCGTAGCTCGCGACCGCCCGGTAGTCGCGCCAGCCCTCGGCGAACGCGCACTGCGCCGCGTTCTCGAACGTCATCACGAGGCGCTCGCCGCGCGCGCCCGACACGCTAAAGTAGAACCATTGCGCGAAATCCGCACGCGTGTCCGGACGCACGCGCAGGCGAATGTTCGCGGGATTGCCCGCGTCGATGACGTCGATCGCGCCTGCGTCGAAATTGCTGGTAATCGAAATGCTCATGATGGTGTCCTTAATGCGCCTGTCTCACTCCGCGACCCGGCGGCGAAACACGTAAGTCGTATCGTTCGATGCCTTCGGATCGAACGTGTAGCCTTCGCTGTCGAAGCCCTTCAGCGCCTCGGGCTCGTCGATTCTGTTCTGCACCGCGTAGCGCGCCATCAAGCCGCGCGCGCGCTTCGCATGGAAGCTGATGATCTTGTAGCGGCCGCCCTTCCAGTCCTCGAAGACGGGCGAGACGACGGGCACGTCGAGCCGCTTTGGCTTCACCGACTTGAAATACTCCTCCGACGCGCAATTGACCAGCACCCGCGCGCCGCGCTGCCGCCTGAACTGTTCGTTGAGCGCCGCCGTGATGCGCTCGCCCCAGAACGCATACAAATCCTTGCCGCGCGCATTCGGAAACTTCGTGCCCATTTCGAGGCGATACGGCTGCAACAAGTCGAGCGGCCGCAGCAGCCCATACAGCCCCGACAGCACGCGCACATGATTCTGGGCGAAGTCGAGATCGGCCGAGTGGAGCGTCTTCGCCGCGAAGCCTTCGTACACGTCGCCGTTGAACGCGAGCACCGCCTGCTTGGAATTGTGTGCGTCGAATGTCTTCGACCATTCGGCATAACGCTGGAAGTTCAGCGCGGCGAGCTGATCGGAAATGCCCATCATGCCGCCGATCTGTTGCGGCGAAAGCTGCCGCAAGCCTTCGATCAACTCGGCGGCGTCATCGACGAATTCAGGCAGCGTGTGCTTCTTGATGTGGGCGGGCGTCTCGTAGTCGAGCGATTTGGCGGGCGATAGAACGATTATCATGGAGGCTCGCCGGCACCCCGCCGGCGACATAGGCATAAACCCCCGATTGTATCGAATGGATAATTCCGCCGCGCCGCTTCAAAATCTGCGGGTCGTGCTCGATTCGAACGTGTGGATCGACATTCTCGTCTTCGACGATCCGGCCACGCGGCCGATCCGCGCCGCGCTCGAAGCCCGCGCGCTCGATGCGCTGATCGACGCCCGCTGCCTTGCCGAACTCACGTATGTGCTCGACTATCCGCAGTTCGTGCGCATCGGAATCGACAAGACGGCGGCGCTCGCGACACTCGCAGGTCTGTCGCGGCTCGTCGCGCCCGACGCGTCCCCGGACGAGCGTCCTCTGCCGAAATGCCGCGACCGCGATGACCAGAAGTTTCTCGAACTCGCGCATGCATCGCAGGCAGATTGGCTCGTCTCGAAAGATCGCGCGGTGTTGAAACTCGCGCGCCGCGTGGCACGCGACTTCGCGTTTCGCATCGCCGAGCCGAAGCCGTTCGTCGCCGCACTGGAAGCACACGCCGGCATCGCCGACCTTGCCTGACAACCGCATGTGAATCCCGCTCAGCTCACGTCCCACTACGCCATGAACGCTACGCACGAACTGCATCCGGCTGCACCCGAATCCTTCCCGTCGCGTCTGCCGAACGTCGGCACGACCATTTTCACCGTGATGAGCGCGCTCGCCGCGCAAAAGGGCGCGGTCAATCTGGGGCAGGGCTTCCCCGATTTCGACTGCGACGCGCGCATCGTCGATGCCGTCGCTTCCGCCATGCGCGACGGTCACAATCAGTATCCGCCGATGGCCGGCGCCGCGCCGCTGCGCCAGGCGATCGCGCGCAAGATCGAGGCGCTCTACGGCCACGCCTACGACGCCGACCGCGAGATCACCGTCACCGCCGGCGCGACGCAGGCGCTGCTCACGGCGGTGCTGTGCTGCGTGCATCCGGGCGACGAAGTCGTCGTGATCGAGCCGATGTACGACAGCTACGTGCCGGCTATCGAACTGGCGGGCGGCAAGCCGGTGTTCGTATCGCTCGAAGCACCCGACTACGCGCTGCCCTTCGACAAGATCGCCGCGGCCATCACGCCGAAGACGCGCCTCCTGATGATCAACACGCCGCACAATCCGACCGGCCGCGTGTGGCGCGATGCAGACATGAGGAAGCTCGAAGACATCGTGCGCGGGACGAACGTGCTGATCGTCTCGGACGAAGTCTATGAACACATGGTCTACGACGGCGCGCCCCATGAAAGCGTCTCGCGCTATCCCGAACTTGCGAAGCGCAGCTTCGTCGTGTCGAGTTTCGGCAAGACGTTTCACGTCACGGGCTGGAAGATCGGCTATGTGGCCGCGCCCGCCGCGCTGACCGCCGAGTTCCGCAAGGTTCATCAGTTCAATGTGTTCACCGTGAACACGCCGATGCAGATCGGCCTCGCGCATTATCTGGAAGATCCGAAGCCGTATCTGGAGCTGCCTGCGTTCTATCAGAAAAAGCGCGACTTCTTTCGCGCCGGGCTCGCCGATACGCGCTTCTCGCTTCTACCCTGCGACGGCACCTACTTCCAGTGCGTCGACTATTCGGCGATCAGCGACATGCCCGAAGCCGAGTTCTCGCAGTGGCTCACGAGCGAGATCGGCGTCGCGGCCATTCCCGTGTCGGCCTTCTATCACGAGAGCCATGAGTCCGGCGTCGTGCGCTTCTGCTTTGCGAAGAAGGAAGAGACGCTCGCGCTCGCGCTCGACCGACTGCGCACGCTCTGAGCGCCCTTTTGCTGCCGGACACGACAGACAACACAGAGAACATCGAGGAGCCGAACCGCATCATGAGTCCGCAGGCATACCAGATCGAAACGTTGGGCATCGTCGGCAGCGGCGCGATGGGACGCGGCATTGCGCAGATCGCGGCGCTCGCCGGGCTGACCGTGCGTCTCTACGATACGAATCCGCAAGCACTCGCGGCCGCGCGTGCGTATCTGTCCGAGACCTTCGGCAAGCTTACCGCCAAGGGCAAGCTCAAGGAGGCGGACGCGCACGCCGCGCTCGCCCGCGTCCACGACGCTCAGGCCATGCGCGAGCTGTCCGACTGCGGCGCGGTCGTCGAGGCGGTCGTCGAGAACCTCGAGATCAAGCGCGGACTTTTCCGGGAACTCGAGGCCGTTGTCGGCGACGCATGCATTCTGGCGTCGAACACGTCGTCGCTGTCTATCACGGCGATCGCGGCGGGCTGCGCGAAGCCGGAACGCGTCGCGGGCTTTCACTTCTTCAACCCGGTGCCGCTGATGCGCGTGGTCGAGGTCATCGACGGCTTGCGCGGCGACCGACACGCCGGCGACGCGCTGATGGAGCTCGCCCGCCGCATGGGGCACACGCCGGTGCGCGCGAAGGACATGCCGGGTTTCATCGTGAATCACGCCGGGCGCGGCATGAACACAGAAGGCTTGCGCGTGGCGAGCGAGGGCGTGGCGAGCTTCGCGGATATCGACCGCATTCTGCGCGAACAGGCGGGCTTTCGGCTCGGGCCGTTCGAGCTGCTGGATTTGACCGCGCTCGACGTCTCGCACCCGGTGATGGAGTCGATCTATCACCAGTTCTACGAGGAGCCGCGCTTCACGCCTTCGCCCATCACCGGCACGCGGCTCGCGGGCGGACTCATCGGGCGCAAGGCGGGCGAAGGCTTTTATCGCTATGTGGACGGCAAGCAGCAAGTGCCGGACGAAGCGCCCGCGCCGACGCAACTGCCGGCGCGCGTGTGGATCAGCCGCGCGTCGCCGGCCGCGCGAGAGCAAGTGCTGAAAGTGATCGCGAAGCACGACGCCGCCGTGCACATCGACACCGGCCACGCGCCCGCGCCGGATTCGCTGATCGTCGTCACGCCGCTCGGTTTCGACGCGACCACGACCGCGGTCGCGGAACATCTCGACGCCACGCGCGTCGTCGCCGTGGATACGCTTCTTCCGCTCTATACGGTCGCGCGCCGCACGATCATGACGACGCCCGCGACCACGCCCGCCATGCGCGACGCGGCGCACGCGCTTTTCGCCGCCGACGGCGTGCCCGTCACCGTCATCCGCGATTCGACCGGCTTCGTCGCGCAGCGCGTGGTCGCGACTATCGTGAACATCGGCTGCGACATCGCGCAGCAAGGCATCGCGACGCCCGAGGACATCGACCTCGCCGTGACGCTCGGCCTCGGCTATCCGCGCGGGCCGCTCGCGCTCGGCGATTCGCTCGGCGCCACGACCATTCTCACGATTCTGCGCAACATCCAGAGCGCGCTCGGCGATCCACGCTATCGCCCTTCTCCGTGGCTCACGCGCCGCGCGCAGCTCGGACTTTC
The DNA here is from genome assembly GCF_902506145.1 of Burkholderia sp. 8Y. GTDB lineage: Bacteria > Pseudomonadota > Gammaproteobacteria > Burkholderiales > Burkholderiaceae > Caballeronia. The sequence continues at coordinate 1,712,809 of NZ_LR733520.1, forward strand.
GCTTACCCATACCGAGGAGCTCCGATGAGCGCCGAATTGCTGACACACCGGCCAGCGGGCAGCGACACCACGCTCGTGCTCAAACTGTCGAATCCCGGCGCGCGCAACGCGCTGCATCCGGACATGTATGCGGCCGGCATCGAAGCCCTCTCGACGGCGGAGCGCGACGACTCCGTGCGCGCCATCGTGCTGACGGGCGCCGACAACTTCTTCTGCGCGGGCGGCAATCTGAACCGGCTGCTGGAGAATCGCGCGAAAGATCCGTCGGTGCAGGCGCAGAGCATCGACATGCTTGCGGAGTGGATCAGCGCGCTGCGCGCATCGACGAAACCGGTCATCGCGGCGGTCGAAGGCGCGGCGGCCGGCGCGGGCTTCTCGCTCGCGCTCGCGTGCGATCTGATCGTCGCCGCCGACGACGCGAAGTTCGTCATGTCGTATGCGCGCGTGGGCCTCACGCCGGACGGCGGCGCTTCGTGGTTCCTGGCGCGCGCGTTGCCGCGCACGCTCGCGAGCGAAGTGCTGCTCGAAGCGAAGCCGATCGGCGCGCCGCGCCTGCACGAAGTCGGCGTCGTCAACCGGCTGACGAAAAAAGGCATCGCGCTCGATGCAGCGATCGCGTGGGCCGACGATCTCGGCAGCGTGTCGCCCAAGGCGCTCGCGCGCATCAAGTCGCTGATGAACGCGGCGGACGTGCAGCCGCTCGCCGCGCATCTCGACCTGGAACGCGACGCTTTCGTCGATGCGCTTCATCACGGCGACGCGCTCGAAGGCATTACCGCGTTTCTCGAAAAGCGCCAGCCCAACTACCGCTGAAGCCATGGCTCACTACGAATTGCCGAAGCGGCGGCGCATCTTTCTGATGCGTCACGGTGACGTCACCTATTTCGACGACACCGGCCGCGCCATCGATCCCGAAAGCGTGCCGCTCAACGCGCGTGGCCGCGAGGAAGCAAGCGCGGCGGGCCGCGAGTTCGCGGCGCAGAACGTTCGCTTCGATCGCGTGATCGCGAGCGGCTTGCCGCGCACCATCGAAACGGCGGAGCGCGTGCTCGCGGAGAGTTTCCAAGCGGCGCAAATCGAAATCTGGCCGGAGTGGCAGGAAATTCGCGGCGGACGGCTCGCGAATCTTTCCACGCGCGATATCGAGCGCGCGTTCCTCTCAGTGTTCGATGGCGTCGTGCCGGAAGAGACGCAGTTTCTCGGCGGCGAGACCATCGGCCAGTTGCTCGACCGCGCGTTGCCCGCCATGACGAGGCTGCGCGCGGACACGTCGTGGGACACGGTCCTGCTCGTGCTGCACGGCGGCGTCAATCGCGCGCTGCTCTCGCACGCGATCACGGCGGGCGGGCGCGCGTTCTTCGGGCATCTGTCGCAGGCGACGGGCTGCATCAACGCGCTCGATGTCGGCGAGAAAGCCGGCGACTGGGTCGTGCATGCCATGAATCATTCGCCGCCCTCGCCGCTGCATGCGCAGGTGCGTAATACCACGATGGAACTGCTCTACGCGCAATTCGTGAAGTTCAAGGCGAGCGATACGGATTAAGCCTCACACTCTGCGCCGCGCATACAAAAACGGAGGAGACGATGGCAGACAACGAGACAAACCCGTACGCCGACTTCTCGGCATTCGAAGGCACGCGCCCCGTGCACGAAGGCCAACGCTTCGACACCGACGCGCTCGCCGCCTGGCTCGCATCGCACGTCGATGACTTCGCGGGCCCGCTCGCCGTCGAGCAGTTCGCGGGCGGTCAGTCCAATCCCACGTTCAAGCTCGTCACGCCGTCGCGCGCGTACGTGATGCGCGCGAAGCCCGGCCCCGCCGCGAAGCTCCTGCCCTCGGCGCATGCGATCGAGCGCGAGTATCGCGTGATGGATGCGCTCGCCGCCACCGGCGTGCCGGTCGCGCGCATGCTGGCGTTGTGCGAAGACGAAAGCGTGATCGGCCGCGCGTTCTATGTCATGGCGTTCGTCGAAGGCCGCGTGTTGTGGGACCCGTCGCTGCCCGGCATGACGGCCGCCGAGCGCGCCGCGATCTACGACGAAACTAATCGCGTGATCGCGGCGCTCCATACGGTCGATGTCGACGCCGCCGGACTCGCCGGCTACGGCAAGCCGGGCAACTACTTCGAGCGGCAGATCGGGCGCTGGAGCAAGCAGTACGTCGCATCGCAAACAGAGAAGATTGACGCGATGGATCGCCTGATCGACTGGCTGCCGCAGCATGTTCCTGCGTCGTCGGCACCGAAGGTCAGTGTCGTGCATGGCGACTTCCGGCTCGACAACCTCATCTTTCATCCGACCGAACCGCGTGTGCTCGCGGTGCTCGACTGGGAACTGTCGACGCTCGGCGATCCGCTCGCCGATTTCGCGTATCACTGCATGGCGTGGCATGTCGATCCGTCTCAGTTCCGCGGCATCGCCGGACTCGACTGGGCCGCGCTCGGCATTCCGGACGAAGCCGCGTACGTCGCGCGTTATTGCGAACGGACGGGCTTCAGGATCGAAGGCGACTGGAATTTCTATCTCGCCTACAACATGTTCCGCATCGCCGCCATTCTGCAGGGCATCATGAAGCGCGTCGTGGATGGCACGGCGGCGAGCGCGCAGGCCATCGACGCGGGCCGCCGCGCACGTCCGATGGCCGAACTCGCGTGGAAATACGCGCAGAAAGTCCACGCGTGATGATGGCCCGGGAGACGACCATGAACTTCGAATACACGCCGAAAGTCGAGGCGCTGCGCGCGAGACTGCACGCTTTCTTCGACGCGCACATTTACCCGAACGAGAGCGCATTGCGCGACGAGATCGCGGCGAATCGCGCGGCGGGCAACGCGTGGCTGCCGACTCGCATCATCGAAGACCTGAAGGAAAAGGCGCGCGGCGAAGGACTGTGGAACTTATTCCTGCCGGCGTCGGAGCGCGGCGCCGGGTTGACGAACCTCGAATACGCGCCGCTGTGCGAGATCATGGGGCGCGTGCCGTGGGCGCCCGAAGTCTTCAATTGCAGCGCGCCCGACACGGGCAACATGGAAACCATCGAACGCTACGGCACGGACGCGCAAAAAGCCCGGTGGCTCGAGCCGCTCTTGCGCGGCGAAATCCGCTCGGCGTTCCTGATGACCGAGCCGGAAGTCGCGTCATCGGATGCGACGAATATCCGTTGCAGCATCACGCGCGATGGCGATAGCTACGTCATCGACGGCCATAAGTGGTGGTCGTCCGGCGCGGGCGATCCGCGCTGCAAGGTGTTCATCGTGATGGGCAAGACCGATCCGACCGCGCCGAAGCACGCCCAGCAGTCGATGATTCTCGTGCCGGCGGATGCGGAAGGCGTCACCGTGCATCGCCCGCTGAACGTCTTCGGCTACGACGACGCGCCGCACGGCCACATGGACATTACGCTCGACAAGGTGCGCGTGCCCGCGTCAAACATGCTGCTCGGCGAAGGGCGCGGCTTCGAGATCGCGCAGGGGCGGCTCGGGCCGGGACGCATTCATCACTGCATGCGGCTGATCGGGCTCGCTGAACGCGCGCTCGAACTGATGACCCGGCGCACGCTTGCGCGCGTCGCCTTCGGCAAGCCGATTGCGCAGCACGGCGTGACGCAGGAGCGGATCGCCGAGGCGCGCATCATGATCGAGCAGGCGCGGCTGCTCACGCTGAAAGCCGCCTACATGATGGATACCGTCGGCAACAAGGGTGCGCGCGGCGAGATCGCGATGATCAAGGTCGTCGCGCCGAACGTCGCGTGCCAGGTGATTGACTGGGCGATTCAGGCGCACGGCGCGGCCGGCATCTGCGACGATTTTCCCCTCGCGTATGCGTACGCGTCGGCGCGCACGCTCAGGCTCGCGGACGGACCGGACGAAGTGCATCGCAATGCGATTGCGAAACTCGAGTTTGCGAAATATCTGGAACCGCGCGACTGACTCACGTTGCGCGCCCCGGGCGGCTTCTGCACGGCAAGCGCAAACATGCTCTAATTTTCGCTCCCATTCCGCGACCCGCGTGAATGCGTCACCTGCACGAGAGGAGCGCACATGATCGACGTGTATAGCTGGCCGACGCCCAACGGGCACAAGATCCACATCATGCTGGAGGAGACGGGCCTTGAATATCGGGCCCATGCCATCGATATCGGCGCGGGCGACCAGTTCACGCCCGACTTCCTCGCGATCAGCCCGAACAACAAGATTCCCGCGATCATCGACAACGACGGTCCGGAAGGCAAGCCGTTCGCGCTCTTTGAATCGGGCGCGATCCTCGTGTATCTCGCCGAGAAGACAGGCAAGCTCCTGCCCGCCGATGCCATCGGACGCTATACGACCATTCAATGGCTGATGTTCCAGATGGGCGGCGTCGGACCGATGCTCGGCCAGACGCATCACTTTCGCAACTACGCGCCCGAGAAAATCGACTACGCGATCAACCGCTATACGAATGAAGCGCGCCGGCTCTACGGCGTGATGGACAAGCAACTTGGCGTCACGCAATACCTCGCGGGCAGCGAGTACACCATTGCGGACATCGCGACTTTTCCGTGGACGCGTTCGTGGGAGAACCAGGGCATCGTGCTCGACGAATTCCCGAACGTGAGGCGCTGGTTCGATGCGATCGCCGCGCGACCGGCTGTCGAGCGCGGCGTGCAAGTGCTGGCGCGCGAACGCAAGCCCTTCACCGACAAGGAGAAGGAAGTGCTGTTCGGCGCGACGCAGTACGTCAAACGGTAGACCGCGACGTGTGCCGGCCCGCCGCTTACACCTGCGCGGCGGGTTCGCGCAAGCCGAAGAGCGCGGCCGAATCCACGGTCAGGACCAGTTCGCCGTCCTGATTGTGCGCTTCCCAGCGTGTCGAGACGATGCCGCGATCCGGCTTCCTCTTCGACACGCGCTTGTCGAGCACGCGCACCGTGAGCCGCACCGAATCACCGACGCGCACCGGCTTGAGCCAGCGGATATTGTCGAGACCGGGCGAGCCCATCGACGTCGAATCGGCGAGCATGTCGCGCACGAGAATGCCCATCATCGCCGAGCACGTGTTCCATCCGCTCGCGACAAGGCCGCCGAAGTGCGACGCCCTGCCCGCTTCGTCGGACACATGGAACGGCTGCGGATCGTAGCGGCTCGCGAATTCGATGATCTCCTCGCGGCTGAAGGTATGCGCGCTAAGCGTCACCGCCGATCCGACTTCGAAATCCTCAAAGCTGTAGGTCATGGGTAGGTCCTTGTTTAGGCGTCAGATGATCGAAGGCTGTACGAATCGTGCTGAACGATTCGGGCGAGTGGGCAGTGCAAGGGGGACGGCGCGTCGTTGCGACGGCAGCAGAACGACCGCCGCAATACGCAGCGAGAGAATGGCGATTCATACGCGATGTCTCCTTGTCGAGCCGAAGCCGGGAAGACGCCGCGTTCAATCTTTACTGCAGCGGCTCCTTGAGCGCGGCCGGTACGGGCAGCGGCATCACTTCGATGCCTTCTTCCAGCAAAGCGTGCGCGTCCTCGGGCGTGGTGACGCCGCGGATATTGCGCGCCGGCGCTTCGTTGTAGTGAATGCGCCGCGCCTCTTCGGCGAACCGTTCGCCCACGTTTTCGGTCTTCTCGATCAGCTCTCGCATGAATTGGAGGGCGCGCGCTTGCATGGCGGCCGCATCGGGCGATGTCTTCGGCGCTTCCGCCTGCACCGCCGCTTCCCCGCGCGCCGACGACAGATTCAGACGCGGCGCGGACGGCGTGCGGCTGACATCCGTCGCCGAGCAAACGGGACACGCGACCAGCTTGCGCGTCAGTTGCGACTCGAATTCTTCGGTCGAAGCAAACCAGCCTTCAAACCGATGTTCGTGCGAGCACTTTAAATCGAGAACCTTCATGCTGATGTGACTTCGGTGAGTTTATCTCAGAATCGCGTTTTGCGAACGATCGTGCGCTCTTCAAGAAGAAGTTGTGAATGTCAGCGAGCGAGCGACTTCAGATTCTAGCGGTTTGGCGGCTCAGACGCCGTGCCCGGACGCCAAAACGACAAAAGCGGCCACGCGGCCGCTTTTCATTACGTCTGCACCAACCGGCGTCTTACACAGCCGCCGCCCTGCCCGCCTGCCACTCGCCCGAGCGGAGCTTTTCCAGCCAGAATGCGCCGATGATCGTCTTCACGTCGCTGATCGTGCCGTCCTTGACCCACGCCATCAGCTGCGCTTCATCCGCGATGAACGTTTCGAGGAACTCGCCTTCGTCGAGCTTGGCGTCGCCAGCCGTCAGGCCGCGTGCGAGATAGAGGTCGATGAATTCGGTCGAATAGGAAATGACCGGGTGAATGCGCGTCAAGAAAGTCCATTCCCGCGCGGTATAGCCGGTCTCTTCCTCTAATTCGCGCTTCGCGCACGTCAGCTCGTCCTCGTTCGGATCGAGCTTGCCCGCCGGGAATTCGAGCAGTACGCGCCCGACCGGGTAGCGGAACTGACGCTCCAGCAGCACGCGGCCATCGTCAAAAACCGGCAGGATCATCACCGCACCCGGATGCTCCACGAACTCGCGCGTGGCGTGCTTGCCATCGGGCAATGCAACGGTATCGCGCTTGAGCGTGAGAAACTTGCCTTCGTGCAGCGTGACGCTTTCGACCTTTTTCTCGATGAGGCCGTCGTCGTTATCGGAAACGGTGAACTGGTCTGCCATCTTGCACCCTGTGCCGGTTGAGCAAACAAGCCGCCGAGGGCGCGAAGCCATCAGCGGCGTTTGACGAGATATTGATAGGTGAAGCCCGGAAACGCGAGCACCACGAACAGACTGAAGGTGATGGCGTAGAACTGCCATCCCTGATCGAAACGGTTGCCGGCGCGCGCTTCGAGCATGAAGCCGAGCGCGCCGACCACGAAGTAGAGAACGATCAACTCGCCGATCCTGATCCAGGCGCTTTTCTTCGCCGCCTTATGACGCGCCGGCGCGGGCAGCGGCAACGGCACGACAGCAAAGAGGCGCTGGTTCAGGAACGGCACGTTGGCGCCGACGAGCGCCAACAGCACGATAAACCAGCCCGCAGCCGACATTACAGCGGCAGCGTATGCGTGATCGCTTGCAGGCAAGCCGACATCAGCGGACCCGGAACCAGACCCAGCACGAGCACGGCCAGTCCGTTGAACGCCAGCAGCGAACGATTGAGGCCGTCGGCGACGATCGGCGATGCGTCTTGCGGCGCATCGAAGTACATCAGCTTGACGATACGCAGGTAGTAGAACGCGCCCACGAGCGAAGTCAGCACGGCCAGCACGGCGAGCCACGTCAAACCGGCGTTCATCGTCGCTTCGAGCACGGCGAGCTTCGCGTAGAAGCCGACCGTCGGCGGGATGCCGGCGAGCGAGAACATCATGATCATCATGACGAACGCGAATACCGGGCTGCGCTGGTTGAGACCCTTGAAGTCGTCGATCTGTTCGGCTTCGAAGTCGCGGCGCGCGAGCAGCATCACCATGCCGAAGGTGCCGAGCGTCGTGACGAGATAGATGATGCTGTAGAACATGGCCGAGCTGTACGCGCCCGCCGCGCCCGTCACCTTGCCGTCGACCACGCCGGCCAGCAGCCCGAGCAGCACGAAGCCCATGTTCGAGATGGCGGAGTACGCCAGCATCCGCTTGATGTTCTTCTGCACGATACCCGTGATGTTGCCGACGATCAGCGACAGCGCCGCGAGAATCACCAGCATCTCTTGCCAGTCCACGGCGAACGGCAGCAGGCCCATCACCAGGAAACGCAGACCCCACGCGAACGCCGCGACCTTCGGGCCGCCGCCGGTGAGCAGCGTCATGGCCGTCGGCGCGCCTTGATAGACGTCGGGCACCCACATGTGGAACGGCACCGCGCCCATCTTGAACGCCACGCCAGCCACGATGAAGATCACGCCGAAGAGCAGCACGGCGTCGTTAATGCGACCCGACGCCACGGCCTTCAGCACTTCGTTGAGTTCCAGCGAGCCGGTCGCGCCGTACAGCATCGAGATGCCGTAGAGCAGGAAACCGGACGCGAGCGCGCCGAGCACGTAGTACTTCATCGCCGATTCGTTCGACTGCGGCGCGTCCTTGCGCAGCGCGATGATCGCGTACAGCGACAGCGACATCAGTTCGAGGCCGAGATACAGCGTGAGGAAGTTGTTACCCGAAATCATCACGCACTGGCCGAGCAGCGAGAACAGGCCGAGCAGGAAGAAGTCGCCGCGGAACAGATCGCGGTCTTCCAGATACTTGCGCGAATAGATGATCGACACCGCGTAGCCGAGCGTCACGACCGCCTTCATCGCGCTCGCGAACGGATCGACGATGTACATGCGCGCGAAAAAGTAATGCGGCGTCGGGTCGAGCGCCGAGAACGCGAACCACACGCCGACGAGGATGGTCGAGACCAGCGAGATCGCGTAGGTGGTGCGACGGCTCGACGGACCGAATATCGTGTCGTTCAGCCAGGCCACGACGACGGCGGCCATCAGGATGCCGTCGGGCAACAGGACACTCATAGGGGCGTTTTGCATGATCTTTTAGTTCCTCCGCACGGCGTTACTGAGCCAGCGGCAGCTTGGACTGCGCGACGTGGGAGAGCAGGTTTGCCACCGACTCGTGCATCACGTCGGTGAAGGGCTTCGGGTGCAGGCCCATGTAAAGCGTGAACAACGCGAGCACGACGAGCATGAACATCTCACGCTTGTTGATGTCCGCGAGCTTCGCCACGTGGTCATTGGCCACCGCGCCGAAGTACACGCGCTTGTACATCCACAGCGTATAGGCCGCGCCGAGAATCAGCGTGAACGTCGCGAGGAAGCCGATCCAGAAGTTGAACTTCACGGCGGCCAGAATCACCGTGAACTCGCCGACGAAACCAGAGGTGCCCGGCAGACCGCAGTTCGCCATCGCGAAGAGCATCGAGAACGCGGCGAACTTCGGCATGGTGTTCACCACACCGCCGTAGTCCGCGATCTGCCGCGAATGCACGCGGTCGTACAGCACGCCGATGGACAGGAACATCGCGCCCGAGACGAAGCCGTGCGAGATCATCTGAATGATCGCGCCTTCCACGCCGAGCTGGCTGAAGATAAAGAAGCCGAGCGTGACGAAGCCCATGTGCGCGATCGACGAATACGCGACGAGCTTCTTCATGTCCGCCTGCACCATCGCGACGAGGCCGATATAGATGACCGCGATCAGCGACAGCGTGATGACGACCGGCGCGAGGAAGTGGCTGGCGTCCGGCGCGATCGGCAGCGAGAAGCGCAGGAAACCGTACGCGCCCAGCTTCAGCATGATCGCGGCCAGCACGACGGAACCGCCGGTGGGCGCTTCCACGTGCGCGTCCGGCAGCCAGGTGTGAACCGGCCACATCGGCACCTTCACGGCGAACGCCAGGAAGAACGCAATGAATAGCAGCACCTGCGGCGTCATGCCGATCTTCGCGGCTTGCCACGTGGCGAGATCGAACGTGTGCGTCTGCGTGTACAGGTACAGCAGCGCGATTAGCATCAGCAGCGAGCCGGCGAGCGTGTACAGGAAGAATTTGAACGCCGCATACACGCGATTCGGGCCGCCCCAGACGCCGATGATGATGTACATCGGAATCAGCGTGGCTTCGAAGAACACGTAGAACAGCAGGCCGTCGGCCGTGGAGAACACGCCGATCATGATGCCCGAGAGGATCAGGAACGCGGCCATGTACTGCGAGACGCGCTCCGTGATGACTTCCCACCCGGCGATCACGACGATCACGGTGATGAGCGCGGTCAGCACGACGAACCACATCGAGATGCCGTCGACGCCCAAGTGATACGTGATGTTGAACCGCTCGATCCAGTTCGCCTGTTCGACGAATTGCAGCGCGGCGCTCGACGTATCGAAGCCGGTGATCAGCGGAAGCGTCACGATCAGACCGAGAACCGAGCCGATCAGCGCCACCCAGCGCGCGGGCGCCGGGTTGCGGTCAGAACCTACAGCCAGGACCAGGACGCCGAAGACGATCGGCAACCAGATCGCGACACTGAGAATCGGAAAAGAGTGCATAGGGTCCCTCGCCTTATTTGCCGCCGAGCGTTACAAACAGGGTCAAGAGCCCCAACATGCCGATAATCATGGCGAACGCGTAGTGATAGATGTAACCGGATTGAAGGAAGCGGATCACACCGGCGAACCAGGCGACGAACCGCGCACTGCCGTTGACGACGCCGTCGATGACGACCACATCGCCCTCTTTCCACAGCCCGCGACCGATGGCGATTGCGCCTCGGGCGAAGACCACTTCGTTGATCTTGTCGAAGTAGTACTTGTTGTCGAGCAAGGTATAGATCGGGCCGAAGCGACGGCGGATGACCGGCGGCAGATCCGGGCGCTTCATGTACAGGAACCACGCGACGATCACGCCCGCGAGCGCCAGCCATACCGGCAAGCCCGCGACCGAATGCAGGCCCATCGGGAACCAGCCGTGGAACTCTTCGGCCATTTCGCGCATGCCTTCGTGATTCTCGGCGATGTAAATCACCTTGTCGAACACGACACCGTGCGAGAAGAAGTCGCCGAACAGCATCGGGCCGACCATGATCGCGCCGATGATGACCGACGGAATCGCGAGCAGGATGAGCGGCAGCGTCACGACCCACGGGCTTTCGTGCGGCTCGTGTGCGTGGCCGTGATCATCGTGACCATGACCGTGTGCGTGGCCGTGATCGTCGCTGCCGTGCCCCTGGCCGTGCGTCGCTTCTTCCGCGCCCATCGGCGAGTCGGGGTGCTTCGGACCACGGAATCGCTCCTTGCCGTGAAACACGAGGAAGTACATGCGGAACGAATACAACGCCGTCACGAACACGCTCGCGACCACCGCGAAATACGCGAATCCCGAACCCGGCAGATGCGAGAGCTTCACCGCATCGATGATCGAGTCCTTCGAATAGAAGCCCGAGAAGAACGGCGTGCCGATCAGCGCGAGCGAACCAATCAGCGACGTGATCCAGGTGATCGGCATGTACTTAGCCAGCCCGCCCATGTTGCGCATGTCCTGGTCATGGTGCATGCCGATGATGACCGAACCCGCGCCGAGGAACAGCAGCGCCTTGAAGAACGCGTGCGTGCCGAGGTGGAACACCGCGACCGGATACGCGGACACGCCGAGCGCGACCGTCATGTAGCCGAGCTGCGAGAGCGTCGAGTACGCGACCACGCGCTTGATGTCGTTCTGAACCACGCCGAGGAAGCCCATGAACAGCGCCGTAATCGCGCCGATGACGGTGACGAACGATAGCGCGGCATCCGAGTGCTCGAAGAGCGGCGACATGCGCGTCACCATGAAGATGCCGGCCGTCACCATGGTCGCCGCGTGAATCAACGCGGAGATCGGCGTCGGGCCTTCCATCGAATCCGGCAGCCACACGTGCAGCGGGAACTGCGCGGACTTGCCCATCGCGCCGATGAAGAGGCAGATGCACGCCACGGTCAACAGACCCCAGCTCGTGCCCGGGAACGTCATGGCGGCGAGCTTTTCGCCTTGCGCGAAGACGTCGCCATAGTTCAGCGAACCCGCGAACGCCAGCAGCAGACCGATGCCGAGCAGGAAGCCGAAGTCGCCCACGCGGTTGACGATAAACGCCTTCATGTTCGCGTAGATCGCGCTTTCACGGGTGAAGTAGAAGCCGATCAGCAAGTACGAGACGAGCCCCACCGCTTCCCAGCCGAAGAAGAGCTGCAGGAAGTTGTTGCTCATCACGAGCATCAGCATCGAGAACGTGAAGAGCGAAATGTACGAAAAGAACCGCTGATAGCCGTCTTCCTCCGCCATGTAGCCGATGGTGTAGATGTGCACCATCAGCGAGACGAAGGTCACGATGACCATCATCATCGCCGTGAGGGAATCGACGAGGAAGCCGACTTCCATCTTCAGCGAGCCCATCGTCATCCATTCGTAGATGGTGCCGTTGAAGCTCGCGCCCATCATCACGTCGTAAAACACGAACGCCGAGAGGATGAACGAGATGAAGACGCCGAGAATCGTGACGCGGTGCGAACCCTTGCGCCCGACCGTCTTCCCGAGCAGCCCCGCGATCAGCGAGCCCGCGAGCGGAGCCAGCGGGACCGCGAGCAGGAGGTTTTCATTGAGTGTCGTGGACATAACAGCCTAGCCTGAAATTAACCTTTGAGCTGATCGAGGTCCTCGACGTTGATCGTGTCGAGGCTACGGAACAGGGTCACGAGAATCGCGAGGCCGATCGCGGCTTCAGCGGCGGCCACGGTCAGGACGAAGAACACGAAAATCTGGCCGTGAACATCGCCCAGATAGTGCGAGAACGCGACGAAATTGGTGTTCACCGCGAGCAGCATCAGTTCGATGGCCATCAGGATGATGATGACGTTGCGGCGGTTCAGGAAGATGCCGACGATGCTGATCGCGAAAAGGATCGCGCCGAGCACGAGGTAATGGGCAAGACTCAACATGTTTGTTCTCTCCTTCGCGCTCAGCCCTGATTGTCCACGGCGCCCGCGCCGATGTTGCCGGTCACGGCAGGTTCCACCGATGCATCCGGCGCCTGCTTTTCGGCCTGCATCTTCACGAGGCGCACACGGTCCTGACGGCGAACCTTCACCTGCTTGCTGACGGTTTGCGTCTTCTTGTCCTTCTTGTCGCGAACGGTGAGCGAGATGGCTGCAATGATGGCGACCAGCAGCACGAGACCCGCGATTTCGAACGCAAAAATGTAGTCGGTGTAGATGACCTTGCCGATGAGCTGCGTATTCGGCATCAGCGCCGCACCGCTCACGCCGGCGCCCGCGGCAGCCGTGCCTGCATCGCGCAGCGGCGTGACGGTCGCGCCGTAGCCGTGCCACAGAATCAGCGCCGTTTCGATGACGATGATCGCGCCCACGATGGTCGCGAGCGGCACGAACCGCCTGAAGTCGCGTCGCAGCACGTCGATGTTGATGTCGAGCATCATCACGACGAAGAGGAAGAGCACCATCACCGCGCCGACATACACGAGAACCAGCAGGATCGCGAGGAATTCGGCTTGCAGCAGCATCCAGATCGCGGCTGCGTTGAAGAACGCGAGCACGAGAAAGAGCGCGGATGACACCGGATTGCGCGAGGTGATCACCTTCAGCGCGGACACGGTCAACAGCAGCGCGAAGATATAGAACAGTACGGTTGTGAATTCCATGATTACCGGTTCATCGTTAGGCCATCATCAGGCAGGGTGTGTCGGCGCGCGGCGCAACGCGCCAACAGCAACAGCAATTTCGCTTCGGCTTCGACACCGGCGCGCGGGACGTCATCGTGCTTTGTCGCGCGGCGCCGGTAAGCATCAACGGTAAGGCGCGTCGGCCGCCTTCGATGCGGCGATTTCCGTCTCGTAGCGATCGCCCACTGCAAGCAGCATGTCCTTCGTGAAATAGAGATCGCCGCGCTTTTCGCCGTGATATTCGAGGATGTGCGTCTCGACGATCGAATCGACCGGGCAGCTTTCTTCGCAGAAGCCGCAGAAGATGCACTTGGTCAGATCGATGTCGTAGCGCGTCGTGCGGCGCGTGTTGTCCGCGCGCGTCTCCGATTCGATCGTGATCGCGAGCGCCGGGCACACCGCTTCGCACAGCTTGCAAGCGATGCATCGCTCTTCGCCGTTCTCGTAGCGGCGCAGCGCATGGAGCCCGCGAAAGCGCGGCGACACCGGCGTCTTTTCTTCCGGGAACTGCACCGTGATCTTGCGCTGGAACGTGTAACGGCCCGTCAGCGCCAGACCCTTCAGCAGTTCGGTCAGGAAGAAGGTCTTAAAGAAGTTCTGAATTGCGTTCATGATGATTGGTCCGCTCTTGTCCTGGGTTCGTCCGACTACTTCCAGATGTTGAGCGGCGACATGATCCAGAAGCCGATCACCACCACCCAGACTACCGAGACCGGCAGGAACACCTTCCAGCCGAGACGCATGATCTGGTCATAGCGGTAGCGCGGGAACGTCGCACGGGCCCAGATGAAGACCGACAGCAGGAAGAACACCTTGAGCACGAACCAGAAAACGCCCGGAATGAACGACAGGAAGCCGAACGGCGCGTCCCAGCCGCCGAGGAACAGCGTCGTCGCAATCGCCGAGATCACGATCATGTTGATGTACTCGGCGAGGAAGAACAGCGCGAACGCCATGCCCGAGTAGTCGATCATGTGGCCCGCGACGATTTCCGATTCGCCTTCCACCACGTCGAACGGGTGACGGTTGGTTTCAGCGATGCCCGAGATGAAGTACACGACGAACATCGGCAGAAGCGGCAGCCAGTTCCACGACAGGATGTTGACGCCGAAGCCCGCGAAAATGCCGCGCTGCTGCGAAGCGACGATATCCGACATGTTCAGCGTGCCCGCCACCATCAGCACCACGACGAGCGCGAAGCCCATCGATATTTCGTAGGACACCATCTGCGCCGCCGCGCGCATCGCGCCGAGGAACGCGTACTTCGAGTTCGACGCCCAGCCCGCGAGAATCACGCCGTACACGCCGATCGACGAGATTGCCATCACGTACAGCAGACCTGCGTTGATGTTGCCGAGCACCGCTTTCGCCTGGAACGGGATGACCGCCCAGACCGCGAAGGCCGGCACCACGGTCATGATCGGCGCGATGACGTAGATCCATTTGCTCGCCTGCGTCGGCTGAATGACTTCTTTCAGCAGCAGCTTCAGCACGTCTGCGATCGGCTGCAGCAAGCCCGCCGGGCCCACGCGGTTCGGGCCGATACGCACGTGCATCCAGCCGATGAGCTTGCGTTCCCAGAGAATCAGGTACGCGACGCACAGCAGGATCACCACTGCAACCACGAGGATGCGCACGAGCGCCCACACGGTCGGCCAGGCAACGCCAAGAAGCTGCGTGCCGCCTGCGTTGATCGTATCGAACAAGCCCATTACGCCTTCTCCACTACCAGTTCACCGAACAGGCCGCCGAGTGCGGCGCCAGCCGCGGTAGCCGCCGACACGCGGACCACCGTTTCCGCCAGGTTCGCGTCGCGAACCGCAGGCATCACCACCGACAGGTTGCCTTGCTTGATACGCACGGCATCGCCGTCCTTCAGGCCGAGCTTGTCGAAGACCGTCGTCGGCAGGCCGGCGACGTTCGCGTCGCGCGCCGCTGCCGTCAGGTGCAACGACGGCGCGCGGCGCACCAGTGCGTCGGCGTGATAGATCGGCACGTCGGCGAGACGCTCGAAGCCGCCCTTCACCGAAATGCCCGACGCGGCGCGCTTGGCTGCGACCGTCGACTTGTTCGACAAACGCGCGGTGAGATCGCCCGTGCCGAGCGCGGCCACGCGCACTTCTTCCGCCGTGTCGAATTCGAAGCCCGGCAGGCCGAGCATCGTACCCAGCACGCGCAATACCTTCCAGCCCGGACGCGCGTCGCCCAGTGCGCGGACGACGCCGTTGAACGACTGCGCCGTGCCTTCCGCGTTGACGAACGTGCCCGACGTCTCCGTGAACGGCGCGATGGGCAGGAGCACATCGGCGTAATCCATGCCGTGCTTGAACGGCGACATCACGACCACCATCTCCGCTGCCTTCAGCGCCGCGACGGCCTGCGCCGGGTTGAACGCATCGAGTTCCGGCTCCGCGTTGAAGAGCACGTAGCCCTTGCGCGGCTGTTCGAAGGCCGCGCGGGCGTCGAGACCGCCCTCGCCCGGCAGCGCATCGACGAGATAACCGCCCACCGAATTCGCGCCTTCCGTCAGGAAACCGAGCGTCGCGCCGGTGTTGTCGGCGATCCACTGTGCCGCCGCCTGGATCTGCGCGAAGTCCGGATGCTGAACCGCGACATTGCCGAGCAGCACGACCCGCTTCTCGCCTGCCGACAACGAAGCCGCCACGTCCTTCGCCGCGGCCGACACTTCGCGGCCAGCGAACGCGTCCGGCAGCGCGACACCGCGCGCTTCCGCAACCGCACCCGCGATGCCCGCGAGCTGGTCGAGCCACGCCGAGGGCGCAGCGACCAGGCGATGCGCGGTCGGAATCAGCGAGTCGTCGTTGCTTGCGTTCAGGAACGTGAGCATCGCGCCGTTCTTCGCAGCCTGACGCAGACGCGCGGCGAAGAGCGGATGATCACGACGCAGGAACGAGCCGATGACGAACGCCGTATCGACGTTCGAGAGATCCGCGATCTTCATGCCGAGCCACGGCGCACCCGCGCCAACCGGCGCGGAGAAGTCGCTCTGACGCAGACGGAAATCGACGTTCGGCGAGCCGACGCCTTCCGCGAATTGCTTCAGCAGATACAGTTCTTCGACCGTGCTGTGCGGCGTCGCGAGCGCGGCGATGGCGTTCGCGCCATGGTCCGCCTTGATGCCCTTGATGCCCTTCGCCACGTACTCGAGCGCCGTCTGCCAGTCCGTTTCGATCCAGTTGCCGCCTTGCTTCAGCATCGGCGCGGTCAGACGGTCGTCGCTGTTCAGACCCTCGTACGAGAAACGGTCCTTGTCCGAGATCCAGCATTCATTGATGGCTTCGTTCTCCATCGGCAGAACGCGCATCACGCGGTTGTTCTTGACCTGCACGACGAGGTTCGCGCCGACAGAATCGTGCGGGCTCACCGACTTGCGGCGCGACAGTTCCCACGTCCGCGCGCTGTAGCGGAACGGCTTGCTGGTGAGCGCGCCGACCGGGCACAGATCGATCATGTTGCCGGACAGTTCCGAATCCACGGTCTTGCCGACGAACGACGTGATTTCCGAATGCTCGCCGCGGCCCAGCATGCCGAGTTCCATGACGCCGGCGACTTCCTGACCGAAGCGCACGCAGCGCGTGCAGTGAATGCAGCGCGTCATCTCTTCCATCGAGATGAGCGGGCCCACGTTCTTGTGGAACACGACGCGCTTTTCTTCGTTGTAGCGCGACTGGGACTTGCCGTAACCCACGGCCAGATCCTGCAATTGGCACTCGCCGCCCTGATCGCAGATCGGGCAATCCAGCGGGTGGTTGATCAGCAGGAATTCCATCACCGACTGTTGCGCCTTCACAGCCTTGTCGGAGGCGGTCCGCACGACCATGCCCGCCGACACCGGCGTGGCGCACGCGGGAACGGCCTTCGGCATCTTTTCGACTTCGACGAGGCACATCCGGCAGTTCGCCGCGATCGACAGCTTCTTGTGATAGCAGAAGTGAGGAATGTACGTATCGACCTTATGGGCAGCCTGAATCACCATGCTGCCTTCGGGCACCTCGACCGTCTTGCCGTCAATTTCTAGTTCAACCATGATGGGGAATGGTCCTCAACCTCTTTCGCGCAACTGACTGTGCGCCTGATTACGCGGTAAGCGCCTCGGACGCCGCATGATGCGCGTGCCCGCCGACGAGACAGTGCTTGTGCTCCACGTGATATTCGAATTCGTTCCAGAAGTGCTTCAGCATGCCGCGCACCGGCATCGCCGCCGCATCGCCGAGCGCGCAGATCGTGCGGCCCATGATGTTTTCGGCGACCGAGTTCAGCAGATCCAGGTCTTCCTTGCGGCCGAGGCCGTGCTCGATGCGATGCACCACGCGATACAGCCAGCCCGTGCCTTCGCGGCAAGGCGTGCACTGACCGCACGACTCCTCGTAATAGAAGTACGACAGACGCAGCAACGAACGCACCATGCACCGCGTTTCGTTCATCACGATGACCGCGCCCGAGCCGAGCATCGAGCCGGCCTTGGCGATCGCATCGTAGTCCATGTCGGTCGCGAGCATCATTTCGCCCGGCACCACCGGCGCCGACGATCCGCCCGGAATCACCGCCTTGATCGACTCGCCGCGCACGCCGCCCGCGAGTTCCATGAGCGTCGAGAACGGCGTGCCGAGCGGAATCTCGTAGTTGCCCGGACGATTCACGTCGCCCGACACCGAGAAGATCTTCGTGCCGCCGTTGTTCGGCTTGCCGATTTCAAGGTAATTCTGCGGCCCGATTTCCAGCAGGAACGGCACCGCAGCGAACGTCTCGGTGTTGTTGATGGTGGTCGGCTTGCCGTACACGCCAAAGCTCGCCGGGAAAGGCGGCTTGAAGCGCGGCTGGCCCTTCTTGCCTTCGAGCGATTCCAGCAGCGCCGTTTCTTCGCCGCAGATGTACGCGCCGTAACCGTGGTGAGCGTACAACTCGAACGAGAACCCGGAGCCGAGAATGTTCGCGCCGAGATAGCCGGCTGCGCGCGCTTCTTCCAGCGCCGCTTCGAACACCTTATAGACTTCCCAGATCTCGCCGTGGATGTAGTTGTAGCCGACGGTGATGCCCATGGCATACGCGCCGATGGCCATGCCTTCGATCAGCGCGTGCGGATTCCAGCGAAGAATGTCGCGGTCCTTGAACGTGCCCGGCTCGCCTTCGTCCGAGTTGCAGACGAGGTACTTCTGCCCCGGAAACTGACGCGGCATGAAGCTCCACTTCAGTCCGGTCGGGAAGCCCGCACCGCCGCGGCCGCGCAGACCCGACGCCTTGACGTCGGCGATTACCTGCTCGGCCGGAATCTTCTCTTCCAGAATGCGGCGCAGCTGCTTGTAACCGCCGCGCGCAACGTAATCTTCGAGATGCCAGTTCTCGCCGTTAAGGCCAGCGAGGATCAGCGGCTTGATGTGACGATCGTGAAGAGACGTCATTTCGAAAGTTCCTCGATCAACTGGTCGATCTTCTCGCGGCTCATGAAGCTGCACATGCGGTGATTGTTCACCAGCATGACGGGTGCATCGCCGCACGCGCCGAAGCATTCGCCTTCTTTCAGCGTGAACTTGCCGTCGGGCGTGGTTTCGCCGAAGTCGATGCCGAGCTTCTGCCTGAGATATTGAGCAGCACTATCCGAGCCGCCGTCCGGACCCAGCTGGCAGGGCAAGTTCGTGCAGAGCGTGATCTTGTGCTTACCGACCGGCGCGAGCTCGTACATCGTGTAGAACGTGGCGACTTCCTGCACCGCGACCGGCGGCATGCTCAGATAGTCGGCGACGAACTTCATGAGTTCGGGCGAGAGCCATCCGCGCTCTTCCTGAGCGACAGCAAGCGCAGCCATCACCGCCGACTGCTTTTGCTCGGCGGGATACTTCGCGATCGCACGATCGATTTCTTTCAGGCCTTCAGCTGAGATCATTTTCAGACACGACTCTTTCAATTCCTACCGAACGAAAACCTGCCGCGTACATCTTACTGCGGCAGACCTGGCGTCCTGCGGTTTCCTGTAATTGCTTCAACGCTTCCCGCCCGATTCAGCGCGACGGCGGCCCGGCCGACGAGCGCGCCGCGCGAGCGGGTATTGAAATCGGAATCAGCGATCAATTTCGCCGAACACGATGTCTTGCGTTCCGATGATCGTGACAGCGTCGGCGATCATGTGGCCTCGCGCCATCTCGTCGAGCGCGGCCAGATGCGCAAAGCCAGGCGCACGGATCTTGAGGCGGTACGGCTTGTTCGCGCCGTCCGACACCAGATAGATGCCGAACTCGCCCTTCGGATGCTCGATAGCGGCGTACGTCTCGCCTTCCGGCACGTGGAAGCCTTCCGTGAAGAGCTTGAAGTGGTGAATCAGCTCTTCCATGTTGCTCTTCATGCCGACGCGCGACGGCGGCGCAACCTTGTGATTATCGACCATCACAGGGCCGGCATTCTTGCGCAGCCAGGCAATGCACTGTTTGGCGATGCGCGTGGATTGGCGCATTTCCTCGACGCGCACCAGATAGCGGTCGTAGCAGTCGCCGTTCACGCCAACCGGAATGTCGAAGTCGAGTTGATCGTAGACCTCGTACGGCTGCTTCTTGCGCAGATCCCACTCGATGCCCGAGCCGCGCAGCATCGCGCCGCTCATGCCCAGCTGCAACGCGCGCTCCGGGCTCACCACGCCGATGCCCACGAGACGCTGCTTCCAGATCCGGTTGTCGGTGAGCAGCGTTTCGTACTCGTCGACATGACCAGGGAAGCGATTGAAGAAGTCTTCGATGAAGTCGAGCAGCGAACCTTGACGGTTCTCGTTCATCCGCTCCAGCGCCTTCGCATTGCGAATCTTGGAGACCTTGTATTGCGGCATTGCGTCAGGCAGATCGCGATACACGCCGCCCGGACGGTAATACGCCGCGTGCATGCGCGCGCCCGACACCGCCTCGTACACGTCCATCAGGTCTTCGCGCTCGCGGAACGCGTAGAGGAAGACCGCCATCGCGCCGACGTCGAGTGCGTGCGAGCCGATCCACATCAGATGGTTCAGCACACGCGTGATTTCGTCGAACAGGACGCGGATGTACTTCGCGCGGATCGGCACGTCGATGCCGAGCAGCTTTTCGATCGCCATCACGTAGGCGTGCTCGTTGGCCATCATCGACACGTAGTCGAGACGGTCCATGTACGGCACCGACTGAATGAAGGTCTTGCTTTCGGCGAGCTTTTCGGTCGCGCGATGAAGCAGGCCGATGTGCGGATCGGCGCGCTGGATCACTTCGCCGTCGAGTTCGAGCACGAGGCGCAGCACGCCGTGCGCGGCAGGGTGCTGCGGGCCGAAATTCAGCGTGTAGTTCTTGATGTCTGCCATGACGCTCTCTTAATGTTTCAGACCACCATAGCGATCTTCGCGGATCACGCGCGGCGTGATTTCGCGCGGCTCGATCGTCACAGGCTGATACACGACGCGCTTCTCTTCCGGGTCGTAGCGCATTTCGACGAAGCCCGTGACCGGGAAGTCCTTGCGGAACGGATGGCCGATGAAGCCGTAGTCCGTGAGAATGCGACGCAGATCGGGGTGGCCTTCGAACACGATGCCGTACAGGTCGAACGCCTCGCGCTCGTACCAGTTGGCCGACGACCAGATATCGACGAGCGACGGAATGATCGGCACTTCGTCGTCCGGTGCGAACACGCGCACACGCAGGCGCCAGTTATTCGCAATGGAGAGCAGATGCACGACGGCCGCGAAGCGCGGGCCTTCGTAGACGCCGTCGCCGAAAGTCGAATAGTCGATGCCGGCGAGGTCCATGAGCTGCTCGAAGCCGAGCGAGCGGTCGTCACGCAGCCTCGTCGCGACTTCAAGATAGTTGGCCGCCTTCACGACGACCGTCACCTGACCCAGCGATTCGGTAATGTTCTGGAGACGGTCGCCAAACGCCGCCTCGAGGTTCGCTTTGAGGGTCTCGAGTTTGCTTGCCATAGTTGGGGAGGCTCAGGCCTTTATTGACGGGCGATGGTGTTCGTGCGGCGGATCTTCGCCTGCAACTGGATCACGCCGTAGACCAGCGCCTCGGCCGTCGGAGGGCAGCCCGGGACATAGACGTCGACCGGAACGATACGGTCGCAGCCACGCACGACAGAGTACGAATAGTGGTAGTAGCCGCCACCATTCGCGCACGAACCCATGGAAATGACCCAGCGCGGCTCGGCCATCTGGTCGTACACCTTACGAAGCGCGGGCGCCATCTTGTTGCACAGCGTGCCGGCGACGATCATCACGTCGGACTGGCGCGGGCTCGGACGAAACACTACGCCGAAGCGGTCCAGGTCGTAACGGGCGGCGCCCGCATGCATCATCTCGACCGCGCAGCACGCGAGACCGAACGTCATAGGCCACAGCGAGCCCGTGCGCGTCCAGTTGATCAGCTTGTCAGCCGTGGTGGTGACAAAGCCTTCCTTCAAGACCCCTTCGATACTCATTTGATTTCCACTCCAGATGAGCAGCCAGCCAAAGCCGCCCATGAATCCGGTGATCTACGCGTCATTCCCAGTCGAGGCCGCCCTTTCTCCAGATGTAGGCGAAGCCGAGCAGAAATTCGAGCAGAAAGATCATCATGGCCATGAAGCCGGGCCAGCCGATGTCGCGCAGGGCCACGCCCCACGGAAACAGGAACGCCGTCTCAAGGTCGAAAATGATGAAAAGAATTGCGACGAGATAGTAGCGCACATCGAACTTCATACGCGCGTCTTCGAATGCTTCGAAGCCGCATTCGTACGGGGCATTCTTTTCGGTGTCAGGCTTGTTGGGACCGAGAATCTTGCCGATGCTGACCAGCGCTATACCTAAACCAAGGCCCACCACAAGAAACAAGAAGACGGGGTAATAGGGTGCGAGGTTCAAGGCTTTCCTCTGATCGGTAGTTTCGGTCAGTGATGATTGAGATGCTTGCCGGGACGGACCACCCGGCGACAGGATTCACTTGGGACGGCTCACGATATCAACCATACCGTAAGGGTACTCCAGAAGTGACAATGCCAGCCGAAGCGATGCATGCGGCTGGCATTGGATAACTTTTGGTGCCGACGGCGAGACTCGAACTCGCACAGCTTTCGCCACTACCCCCTCAAGATAGCGTGTCTACCAATTTCACCACGTCGGCACTGTACTGCAATCCGGGAAAACAAACTTCTTAATTGCCGCGAATCGCTTCAAGACTTGAATTATAACTAGGCCCCACGAATTGTTCAACGCACAAAACACGAATTTCGCGAAAATTTGTTCTGGCGTCTTATTTGGGCACGTCGCTGCCCGGCGCGGACGAAGCAGGCGCAGCCGCTGCCGGCGTACTGACCGGAGCCGACGCGCTCTTTCCAGCCGCCGCAGGCGCCGATGCAGACGTCGGACCTGCGCCCAGCACGCCAGCCGATGTCTGCGGCTTGTAGCTCCCGAGATACGTCAGCGCCAGCGTCGTGATGAAGAAGATCGCGGCAAGGACAGCAGTCGTGCGCGACAGGAAGTTTGCCGACCCCGTCGCGCCGAACAGACTGCCCGACGCGCCGCTGCCGAACGCCGCGCCCATGTCGGCGCCCTTTCCGTGCTGAAGCAGCACGAGCCCGATCACGCCAAGCGCCGACAGCAACTGGACGACGATAATCAATGTCTTTAAATACAGCATTTCAACTCACCTGGGTCTTGATGTTTCCGTGACACCGACGTGTCACGACATGCTCTTTCGACTGCTTCGCCACTAACCGCTTATTGCACCACGGTTCGCGCCGCCTGGCAGATCGCAAGAAAATCTTTCGACTTCAGCGACGCGCCGCCAATCAGCCCGCCGTCGATGTCTCGTTGCCCGAACAGTTCCTGCGCGTTCTCGGGTTTGACGCTGCCGCCATACAGAAGCGGCACCTCCGCGGCGGCGGCGCCTTTCTCCGCCAGCTTCTTGCGCAGAAACGCGTGAACCTGCTGCGCCTGGCCTGCTGTCGCGCTCTTGCCCGTGCCGATCGCCCAGACCGGCTCGTACGCGACGACGATGCGCGCCGCTTGCTCCTCGCTCAGCATGAGAAGCACCGCTTCGAGCTGCGCCCCGATGACCCGCTCCGTTGCCTCGGACTCGCGTTCATCGAGCGTTTCACCGACGCAGACGATAGGCGTAAGTCCCGCTTCGAGCGCGCGACGCGCCTTGGCTCCGACCAGTTCCGGCGTTTCGTGATGATACGCGCGACGTTCGGAATGCCCGACGATCGCGTAAGTCACGCCAAAGTCCAGCGCCATCTCGGCCGCGACTTCCCCGGTGTACGCGCCCTGGGTATGCGCCGATACGTCCTGCACGCCCCAGCGCACCACCGACCCCTCGAGCAGCGCCTGCGCTTGCGCAAGATACGGATACGGAACGCACACGCCCACGTTCACGCCGCTGCGCAAAGCCGATGCCCCCGAGGCCACTTCCGTCAGCAAGACCGCGTTTTCCTGCATGCGGCCGTGCATCTTCCAGTTCCCCACCACCAGTTTCGCCCGTTGTCTCGACATGTCTCGTCACTTGGCGGCTTGCGACGGCCGCTTTAGTTATAGGCGGCCATGCATTTCACTCAGCCGCCGCGTTATGGGAATGAACCGCTACAAACTGCGAACTGCTTGCAAAACAGGCGATTTTACTGTGATACGGATAACTCGGTCAAACCGCCGAAGACCGTTCGCGCTTATCACGCGCTCATCACTCGTTTTCTCGCCAATCCAAAACGATCTTGCCGACATGCGTGCTGCTCTCCATCAGCGTGTGGGCGGCGGCGGCTTCGCTTGCCGGAAACACCTGGTGGATGACCGGCTTGATGCGCCCTGCCTCGATTTCAGGCCACACACGTTCCTTGAGTTTGGCGGCAATCCTGGCCTTGAACGCGACGGGACGCGGACGCAGCGTCGAGCCCGTGATGACGAGCCGGCGGCGCAAAATATCGTTGAGGTTGATCTCCGCCTTCGCCCCGCCCAACAACGCGATCACGCAGATGCGCCCGCCATCGGCGAGCGCCTTCAGTTCGCGCGGCAGATAGTCGCCCGCGACCATGTCGAGAATCACGTCGACGCCACGATCGTTCGTGAGCGAGCGCACCACTTCGACGAAATCCTCCGTCTTGTAGTTGATCGCCCGCTCCGCGCCGAGCGTCTCGCATGCCCGGCACTTCTCGTCACTGCCCGCGGTTGCGAACACGCGAAAGCCGAGCGCGCGCGCAATCTGGATGGCCGTGACGCCGATTCCGCTCGATCCGCCCTGCACGAGCAGCGTCTCTTCTTCGCCGTTTTCGCCCGCGCCGAGATGCGCGCGCTCGAAGACGTTGCTCCACACAGTGAAGAACGTTTCCGGCAGCGAGGCGGCCTCAATATCGGACAGACCTTCGGGCACCGGCAGGCATTGCTCGAGCGGCGCGACCGCGTACTCCGCATAGCCGCCGCCCGCCAGCAGCGCGCAGACGCGATCGCCCTTCTTGAGACCGAACGGATTGTGTTTCGAATCCAGATCACCGTCGACGATCTCGCCCGCCACTTCCAGCCCCGGCAAGTCCGACGCACCGGGCGGCGGCGCATACGCGCCCTTGCGCTGAAATACGTCCGGCCGGTTGACGCCGGAAGCGGCCACCTTGATGAGCACCTCGCACTTGCCGGCTTCGGGCATCGGGCGCTCACCCAGCTTCAGAACCTCGGGTGCGCCAAACTCGGTGATTTCGACGGCCTTCATAGCATTCCCCTGAATGGGCATGGCGGGATGGATCGATTCGAGCGGCTCGAACCGGATGGCGCTGCGCACGCGATGAGCAATTCACGCTCCACAGTGCCATCGAGTCCGGCGACGCATCGGACAACGCATAGTCCTGCATCGTCCAATTGACGTCATACAAGAAAACGGCCGGCTCGCAGATGCGGCCGGCCGTCCACACATTACCGCATTACTGCTGCGGCTGCGTCGGTTCGGACTGTTGCGCGGCTTCGTTCAGAAGCGCCTTCGCCGACAGGCGCACGCGGCCCTTCTCGTCCGTCTGGATGACCTTGACCTTCACGATCTGGCCTTCCTTCAGGTAATCGTTGATGTCCTTCACGCGCTCGTTGACGATCTCCGAGATGTGCAGCAGACCGTCCTTGCCCGGTAGGATATTCACGATTGCGCCGAAATCCAGCAGCTTCAGCACCGGGCCTTCGTACACCTGGCCCACTTCCACTTCGGCCGTGATGTTCTCGATGCGCTTCTTCGCCTCGGCCATGCCTTCGGCGCTCGTGCTCGCAATGGTCACGACGCCGTCGTCCGAAATGTCGATGGTCGTGTTGGTCTCTTCGGTCAGCGCGCGGATCACCGAACCGCCCTTGCCGATCACGTCGCGAATCTTCTCCGGATTGATCTTCAGCGTGATCATGCGCGGCGCGAACTCCGACAGTTCCGTGTTCGTGCCCGGAACCGCCGAGGTCATCTTGCCGAGGATGTGCATGCGGCCTTCCTTCGCCTGCGCGAGCGCGACCTGCATGATTTCCTTCGTGATGCCCTGGATCTTGATGTCCATCTGCAGCGCGGTGACGCCTTGCGCGGTGCCGGCCACCTTGAAGTCCATGTCGCCCAGATGGTCCTCGTCACCGAGAATGTCGGTCAGAACCGCGAACTTGTTGCCTTCGAGAATCAGGCCCATCGCGATGCCCGCGACGTGCGCCTTCATCGGCACGCCGGCGTCCATCAGCGCGAGGCAGCCGCCGCAAACCGAAGCCATCGACGACGAACCGTTCGATTCCGTGATTTCCGAGACGACGCGGATCGAGTAGCCGAATTCGTCGGCGCTCGGCAGGCACGCGACCAGCGCGCGCTTGGCGAGACGCCCGTGACCGATCTCGCGGCGCTTCGGCGAACCGACGCGGCCGGTTTCGCCCGTCGCGAACGGCGGCATGTTGTAGTGGAGCATGAAACGCTCGCGGTACTCGCCTTCGAGCGCGTCGATGTTCTGCTCGTCGCCCTTCGTGCCGAGCGTCGCGATGACGAGCGCCTGCGTCTCGCCGCGCGTGAAGAGCGCCGAACCGTGCGTACGCGGCAACACGCCCGTGCGGATTTCGATCGGGCGCACCGTGCGCGTGTCGCGGCCGTCGATACGCGGCTCGCCGTTCAGGATCTGCGAGCGGACGATCTTCGCTTCGATATCGAACAGGACGTTGCCGACGGTGGCCGCATCCGCTGCCACCGCGCCGGATGCCGCCGCTTCCCCGGCGAGCTTCGCCGACGTCGCCGCGTAGACTTCCTTCAGCTTGGCCGAACGCGCCTGCTTGTTGCGCAGCTGGTAGGCGGCTTCCAGTTCCGGCTTCGCGATTTCGGTGACGCGTGCGATCAGCGCCTCGTTCTTCGGGGCCGGCTGCCAGTCCCACTCCGGCTTGCCGCCGTCGCGGACCAGTTCGTGGATCGCGTCGATGGCGGTTTGCATCTGCTCGTGGCCGAACACGACCGCGCCGAGCATCACTTCTTCCGAAAGCTGCTGCGCTTCGGATTCGACCATCAGCACCGCGCGCTCCGTGCCCGCGACGACCAGATCGAGCGCCGATTCCTTCATCTGCGCGCGCGTCGGGTTGAGCACGTACTCGTTGTTGATATAAGCGACGCGCGCAGCGCCGACCGGGCCGTTGAACGGCAGGCCGGACACGGCGAGTGCGGCGGACGCGCCGATCAGCGCGGGAATGTCCGCCGGAATGTCCGGATTCAGCGACAGGACGTGGATCACGACCTGCACTTCGTTGTAGAAGCCTTCAGGGAAAAGCGGGCGCAGCGGACGGTCGATCAGGCGCGAGATCAGCGTCTCGCCTTCTGAAGGACGGCCTTCGCGACGGAAGAAACCGCCCGGAATCTTGCCGGCGGCATAGGTCTTTTCCAGATAGTCGACGGTCAGCGGGAAGAAATCCTGACCGGGCTTGGCCGTCTTCGCACCGACGACGGTCGCGAGAACCACGGTGTCTTCGACATCGACGATCACCGCGCCGCTCGCCTGACGCGCGATTTCACCCGTTTCCAGGCGGACGTTGTGTTGTCCCCACTTGAACTCTTTGACGATCTTATTAAACATTGCGACTCCTTCTATGTTGCGCCGCGCCTTCGGTCGAGCGCGTGAGGCTGTCTCTGCGGCGCTGGGCGGGATGGTCCCGGGCCGCGCGTGAGAGGTGTGTTATGCCATTCCAGTGCGGCGCGCGAAGCGGCTGCGTGGCCGCGCTGGAATGACACAAAGCTCTGCCGCGAGGCTGGACCGAGTGTCGGGTAAAGCGTATGACTGCCGAGAACGACTAAGTACGACGTGCCGACCGATGAAACCGATCAGGCACCACTTCGCGAGCGGATCGCGCAAAAACAAAATGCCTGCATCAGCGAACTGACACAGGCACTTCGTTAGAACACTGGCCGCGAAGCCACGCTAGGAGCCAATTACTTGCGCAGACCCAGCTTTTCGATCAGCGAGCGGTAACGATCCGCATCCTTGCCCTTCAGATAGTCGAGCAGCTTGCGACGACGGCTGACCATGCGCAGCAGACCGCGGCGGCTGTGGTGATCCTTGGAGTGGGCCTTGAAGTGGACGGTCAGTTCGTTGATGCGGCTCGTGAGCAGTGCGACTTGCACTTCGGGGGAGCCGGTATCGTTGGCGCCGCGCGCATATTCAGCGACGACGTCGGACTTCTTGATTTCCGCTACGGACATTTGCTTTTCCTTTGAAACAGACAGGCGGTCACGGAAGAAAGGCCGTGCCGTGGATTGCATCGACAGGCCGGACTCGACGAGTCGGGCCCGATTCACTTCGTCTTCGACAATCGGCGCACCTTGCGGACGCACATCCAGCCAAAAACGAAGCGCAGAGTATAGCACAGCGCGCTTCGCCGGGCGGAGCTCACTCACGCGCCTAACGCGGCGGGCGCATCATCTTGCACGTGGTCGGGGGCGCGGTCTCGGCGGCGGGCACGGACAGCAGCGTGCGAAAGCCGTAGCCGGAACCTTCGTTGTCGAAACGCACGCCCGCCGTTCCCGCCTTGTCCATCTCCATCACGTAGAGCGGCTGAATCAGTTGATGGTCCGACGCGCGCATGGTCGACGGATGGAAGCCCGCGCCGTCGGACTTCATGCCTTCGAGCGCGCGCGCCACGGCGAGCGGGTCGGCGCTGCCGGCGCGCGTCATGGCGGTGGCGAGCATGTCGATCATGAGCGGCATGCGCAGCACGAGGTAATCGTCCGAGGCGGCGGGAAAGCGGGTGCGAAACGCGCGGTAATAAGCGTCGGAGGCCGCGCCGCCCGCGTTCGGGTGCCAGTCGGCGACCGCGATCACGCGCTTCACGCCGGCATCGCCGAGCGCGGCGGGTGCGCCCAGGCTGTTGCCATAGAACGTATAGAACTTTGCGCCGAGCCCCTGCTCCCGCGCCGCTTTCACGAGCAGCGTCAGGTCGTTGCCCCAGTTGCCGGTGATGACCGCATCCGCTGCGCTCGCGCGAATCTTCGCGATGTAGGGCGCGAAATCCTTCACGCGCCCGATGGGGTGGAACTCGTCGCCCGCAATCGCGATGTCCGGCCGCTTCTCCTGCAACGCGCGCCGCGCCTCGCGGCTCACGTCGTGCCCGAAGCTGTAGTCCTGATTCAGCAGATAGACCTTCTTCACGGCGCGGTCGCGTTGCAGCGCATCCGCGAGCGCGTCCATGCGCATGCCCGCGTGCGCGTCGAAGCGGAAATGCCAGAAACTGCACGCGTCGTTGGTGAGCGCGGGGTCGTCGGCGGAATAGTTCAGGAACACGACGCGGTGCTCGGGCTCCCGCTCGTTCTGCTTGTCGATGGCCGCGACGAGCGCCGCCGCCACCGCCGAGCTATTGCCCTGCATGACGAAACCGATCTTCTCGTCGATGGCCGCGCGCAACTGGACGAGGCTCGCCTCGCTGCTGCCCTTGCCGTCGAGCACGACGAGTTCCAGCGGATGCGTGCCGTCGGCGAGCTTGGCGCCGCCCTGCGCGTTCACCCGCTCGACGCCGAAGCGCAGATTCCGCTCGACCGCCGCGCCCGCGTTCGCGAAGGGGCCGGACATGCCTTCGATCATCGCGAGCTTGATCGGCGCGAGCTCGGCGGCGCTCGCCTGCACGGCGCACATCAACGCGGCGCACGTCAACGCCGCGCGCAGCCACCGCGCGCGCCGCTTCGTGCAACCCAGCATGTCACTCAGGCTTGCCATCGCTCTTTCCGAAGATGAAAGCGCGGATCATAGGCCGTGGCGGGCGCGCAATGCAAGCGAGCGAAGCACCGGCTACAGCATGGTTCTTGCGCCGCGTGTCAAAATCGGGGAAAGCGAAAAACATCCTCGCCCGTCGCGAGGAACAGCACGTGGAGGCTTCAATGCTGCACTTAGTCAACCGTCTGCGCGGCGCGGCCGTCTGCGCCGGAGCGGCCTTGCTGCTCGCGGCTTGCGCGCAGCCGTGGCAAAACTATCAGGCAGGGGCGGATGCCTCGACGATCGTCGCCCGGCTCGGTCCGCCGCGTGAGGTTTACGACTTGCCGAACGGCGGCAAGCGCCTGATGTGGCCGACGCAGCCGCTCGGCGAATTCACGACCGCCGCCGATATCGACGCCTCGGGCAAGATCGTCAGCGTGCGGCAAGTGCTCGACGAAAGCGAGTTCTACAAGGCGCAGATCGGCACGTGGACGAACAAAGACGTGCTCGTGAACTTCGGCCGGCCGGTCGAGACGTCGTATTACCCGCTGATGAAGCGGCAGGTCTGGACGTATCGCTATATGGAGGCGAACTTCTGGTACATGATGTACAGCTTCTATTTCGACGATCAGGGCGTCCTGCGCCTGATGCAGAAATCGCCCGATCCGCTGCACGATCCCGACCAGCGCAATCTGTTTTGACGAGCCGCACGCAAGAAAGCCCTCTTCCGAGGGCTTTCTTGCGATTATGCGACCCGCGTGCCGATCAAAGCTGCGGATTGAGCTTCTCGACCTTCGAATGCAGCTTGTTGAGCGCGGCGATATACGCCTTCGCCGAAGCCGCGACGATGTCCGGATCGGTGCCGACGCCGTTCACGATGCGCCCGCTCTTCGACAGCCGCACCGTCACTTCGCCCTGCGCCTGCGTGCCCGTCGTGATCGCGTTCACCGAGTACAGCACGAGTTCGGCGCCGCTTTCCGCCTTCGATTCGATTGCGTGCAGCGTCGCGTCGACCGGACCGTTGCCGCGCGCTTCGCCCGTCATTTCGGCGCCGTCCATCGCGAAGACCACGCGCGCCTGCGGCTGTTCGCCGGTCTCCGAATGCTGTTTCATCGAAACGAAGCGGAAATGCTCCTTCGCCTGCGCTTCCGGCGATTCTTCGGAGACGATCTGCATGATGTCTTCGTCGAAGATTTCGGCCTTGCGGTCCGCGAGATCCTTGAAGCGCGCGAACGCGGCGTTCACGTCCGCTTCGGATTGGAGCGTCACGCCCAGTTCTTCGAGACGCTGCTTAAACGCGTTGCGGCCGGACAGCTTGCCGAGCACGATCTTGTTCGCGCTCCAGCCCACGTCTTCCGCGCGCATGATCTCGTAGGTGTCGCGCGCCTTCAGCACGCCGTCCTGGTGGATGCCCGACGCGTGCGCGAACGCGTTCGCGCCGACCACCGCCTTGTTCGGCTGCACCACGAAGCCGGTGATCTGGGACACGAGCTTCGAAGTCGGCACGATCTGCGTCGTGTCGATGCCGAGGTCCAGGCCGAAGTAATCCTTGCGCGTCTTCACCGCCATCACAATTTCTTCGAGCGACGTATTGCCCGCGCGCTCGCCCAAGCCGTTGATTGTGCACTCGACCTGACGCGCGCCGCCGATCTGCACACCCGCCAGCGAATTCGCGACCGCCATGCCGAGGTCGTCGTGGCAGTGGACGGAGAAAATGGCCTTGTCGGAATTCGGAATGCGCTCGCGCAGCGTCTTCACGAGGTTGCCGTAGAGTTCCGGCACGCCGTAGCCGACCGTATCGGCGATATTGATCGTGCGCGCGCCTTCATCGATCACGGCTTCGAGCACGCGGCACAGAAAGTCGATATCCGAGCGGCTGCCGTCTTCCGGCGAAAACTCGACGTCGTCGGTGAACTTGCGGGCGAAGCGCACCGCGAGCCGCGCCTGGTCATACACCTGTTCCGGCGACATGCGCAGCTTCTTTTCCATATGCAGCGCGGAGGTCGCGATGAACGTATGGATGCGGAACTGGTTGGCGGGTTTCAGCGCATCGGCGGCGCGCTGAATGTCCTTGTCGTTGGCGCGGGCAAGCGAGCAGACCGTGCTGTCCTTCACGAGCGAGGCGATCGTCTGGATCGCGTCGAAGTCGCCGTTGGAACTCGCGGCGAAACCCGCCTCGATCACGTCGACCTTCATGCGCTCCAGTTGCCTGGCGATGCGGATCTTCTCCTCTTTCGTCATCGAAGCGCCCGGGGACTGCTCGCCGTCACGCAAGGTCGTATCGAAGATGATCAACTTGTCTGCTGCCATGTTGGGCTCCTGTGGGGAGATTTATGGATTGTTGGGAATATCGAGATAGAACGACAAAAGGGAATCCGGGTGTTCGCGCCACCGCTGGCGTCGAAAACCTTGAACGAGCAGACGGGAGGCGAGACAGATTAGCGCGGTAGGCGCGCTAGCAGCGATAGTGCGCGTAGGAACGCACCAGCCGAAGAAGACGAGAGGAGGAACAGAGAAAAGTTCATTCGAAAACTATAACGGCTTTCAGAGGCGCGTGCAATGAGGCTTTACGATCGAATCGATAGGCCGCGAGCACGGTCGCTTCAAGGCAACGCCACAAAACAAAAAGCCTGCATTCGCGAGAAAGCAGGCTTTTTGTCGATGCAGCAGGAGCGGTCAGTAACCGCCAAGGGTCGCGCTCACGCGCTGACGCAATTCGGTGCCGTCGTTGAACTGCGCGTTCTCGATGCGGCGTGCGCCCGTGAATCGCTTTTCCCAGTAGGCGTTTTCCATGTCGTCGACGCGGATCGTGCTGCCGGTGGAAGGCGAATGGACGAACTTGTTGTCGCCGATATAGATGCCCACGTGCGAGAACGAGCGGCGCATGGTGTTGAAGAACACCAGATCGCCCGGCTTCAGATCCGACACGCGGACCTTCTCGCCGACACGGCTCATTTCTTCGGCGCGGCGCGGCAGCGTCATCCCAAGCGTGTCCTGGAAAACGTAGCGCACGAAGCCGCTGCAATCGAGACCGGAGTCCGGCGTGTCGCCGCCCCAGCGATAGCGCACGCCGATCATATTGAGCGCGCCGACGACGACGTCGCCCGCCTTGCTCGCCACGCCGGAGAAGAAAGCCTTCGCGCCGCCCGGTGCGCTGGCGGTGTCCGCCGTGGCTGCGACTTCGGGGGCTTTGGAAGCGGTGGAGGTGCCGTTGCCGGCATTTTGGCTATTACTGCTGACTTCGTCGGCGAATGCGCCGGAAGTGGTGGTCATCAGAAGGCCGAGCAACATGCCCGCGGCGGCGCGCGCACATGTCTGAGTCAACGTGAGTGGTTGCATCGGTCGGTAGGATTTACAATTAAAGACTGAAAAATCAGTGAGATATGTGAAAGTTTGAACGCATACTAGCCACAAAGTATTTAACTGTCAAAAGAAATAGAAAAATACAATTGAGACGGACACGCAATTGGCGAAAAAGAAAGATTTTTAGGAATTTAGAGCTGCCGCCAGAAGCTTTCGTGTGTATTCATCCGACGGATCCGCAAAAATCTTCTCTACTTCACCGGATTCGACGACATTTCCATCTCGCATGACCGCGACACGATGCGCCATCGCGCCAATCACTTGCAAATCGTGGCTAATAAACACATACCCGAGATTGTGCTTCTTCTGAATGTCGGCAAGCAGCGCCAGAACTTGAGTCTGGATTGAGACATCGAGCGCGCTCGTCGGTTCGTCGAGAATCAGGATGCTCGGCTCGAGCACCAGCGCGCGCGCAATCGCGATGCGCTGCCGCTGCCCGCCCGAGAACTCATGCGGATAACGCGTGAGCGCCGTGCGATCGAGACCGACTTCGCGCAGCACGGCAATCACCTTCGCGCGCCGTGCGGCCGCATCCAGTTCCGGCCGATGCAGCGCGAGCCCCTCGCCCACGATGCGCTCCACTGTCTGCCGCGGCGACAGCGAGCTGAACGGGTCCTGAAACACCACTTGCAGGTTCGAGCGCAGCACCGTTTTTTCGCGTCCGCGAAAGTCGCCGAGCGCCCTGCCCTGGAACTGCACGGTCCCATGCGAGATGCGCTGCAGGCCGAGGAGCGCCATCGCGAGCGTGGATTTGCCGGAGCCCGATTCGCCGACGATGCCGAGCGTTTCGCCCTGCCGCACGGAGAGTGTCACGTCGTCGACGGCCTTGAAGCGGCCGCGCCGGAACCATCCCTCGAAGCCCGGAAGCCGCGTCGGATATTCGACGCGCACGTCTTTGGCATCCAGCAGCACGGGCGCGATCGGCAGCACCGGCAGCACGCGACGCTCAGGCCGGCTGTTCAGCAACCGCTGCGTGTACGGGTGTTGCGGCGACTCGAAGATCTCGTCGACCGCGCCGCTTTCGACGAGCACGCCCTTCTCCATCACCGCGACGCGCTGCGCAAAACGCCGCACCAGATTCAGATCGTGCGTGATGAGCAGCACGGCCATGCCGCGGTTTTCGGCTTCGTCGCGCTGCAGCTCGAGCAGCAGTTCGACGATCTGCGCGCGGATGGTCACGTCGAGCGCCGTCGTCGGCTCGTCGGCGAGCAGAAGACGCGGCCGGCACGCGAGCGCCATCGCGATCATCACGCGCTGCCGCTGCCCGCCCGAAAGCTGATGCGGATAGCTGTCGACGCGCCGCCCCGGTTCCGTGATGCCCGTGCGCGCCAGGAGCGCGATCGCGCGTGCGCGGGCCTGCCGCGGGGTCGCGCCGTCGTGAAGCTGAATGGTTTCGCCAATCTGGTCGCCGACCGTGTACAGCGGATTGAGCGCGGTCATCGGCTCCTGAAAGATCATCGCGATGTCCGAGCCGCGCAGGCCGCGCATCTCGCGTTCGCTTTTCGCCAGCAGGTCGACGCCCGCGAAGCGGATCGCGCCGCTCATGTCGGCATCGCGCACGAGGCGCAGCACCGACAGCGCCGTTACGCTCTTGCCGGAACCCGACTCGCCGACGAGCGCGACGCGTTCGCCCGCGCGAATATCGAGACTCACGCCGTCCACGGCGAGCGTGTCGCCGAAGCGCACGCGCAGATTGTCGATCGACAGCAGCGGCTCGCTCATTGGCCGCCTCCGGCTTTCACCGCATCGGAAATGCGCGTGTCGAGCGCGTTGCGCAGCGCGTCGCCCATGAACGTGAGCAACAGCAGCGTCGCGACGAGCACGCCGAAAGTCGACACCGAGATCCACCACGCGTCGAGATTGGCCTTGCCCTGCGCGAGCAGTTCGCCGAGCGACGGCGTCGGCGACGGCACGCCCAAGCCGAGAAAATCGAGGCTCGTGAGCGCGAGAATCGCCCCGCTCATGCGAAACGGCAGGAACGTGATGACGGGCGTCAGGCTATTGGGCAGCACATGCCGCCAGATGATCTGCCAGTTGGACAAACCCATCGCGCGGGCGGCGCGCACGTAGTCCTGCGTACGATTGCGCAGGAACTCGGCGCGCACGTAATCGGACAAGCCGATCCAGCCGAAAAGCGAAAGCAGAATGATGAGCAGGATCAGGCTTGGCTCGAAGATCGACGCGAAGATGATGAGCAGATAAAGCTCCGGCAGCGCGCTCCAGATTTCGATCAGCCGCTGCCCGGTCAGGTCGATGCGTCCGCCGAAGTAACCCTGCACCGCGCCCGCGACGACTCCGAGCACCGTGCCGATGGCCGTCAACACCAGCGCGAACAGCACCGACACGCGAAAGCCGTAGACGAGCCGCGCGAACACGTCGCGGCCGCGGTCGTCCGTGCCGAGCCAGTTTTCGCGCGACGGCGGCGCCGGATTCGAGCCCTTCGAGAAGTAATTGAGCGTGTCGTAGTAGTAGTGATTCGGCGGATAGATCGCGAAGTTGCCGGGCGCGTTGAAGCGGTCGCGCACGAAAGGATCGAGATAATCGGCGGGCGTCGGGAAGTCGCCGCCGAAGGTCGTCTCCGCGTAGGTCTTCACGAGCGGAAAGTAGAACTGCCCCTGATAGCGCACGACAAGCGGTTTGTCGTTCGACCACAATGGGCCCCCCAAGCTGATGACAAACGCCGCGACGAACACGACGAGGCTCCAGTAGCCCAGCCGGTTGCGCCTGAAACGCTGCCATACGCGCTGCCCGGGCGTCATCGAGACTTCGGGGCGCAGCGGCTGGCCGTCTGTTGCGGTCGCGGCGCGGCGCGACGATGCGGCTCGGTTCAAGTCAACGCTCCAGTTGCTCGAATTGAATGCGCGGATCGACCCATACGTAGCACAGGTCCGAGACGAGCTTCGTCGCGAGGCCGATCAGCGTGAAGAGATACAGCGTGCCGAGCACGACCGGATAATCGCGCCGCACGACCGATTCGTAGGACAGCAGCCCGAGGCCGTCGAGCGAAAAAAGCGTCTCGATCAGCAGACTGCCCGTGAAGAACGCGCCGATGAACGCCGCCGGGAAGCCGACGATCAGCGGCAAGAGCGCATTGCGAAAGACGTGCTTCCACAGCACGCGCCGCTCGCTCAGGCCCTTCGCGCGCGCCGTCAGCACGTACTGCTTGCGGATTTCGTCGAGAAATGCGTTCTTCGTGAGCATCGTGACGATGGCGAAGCTCCCGACCACCGACGCCGCCACCGGCAACGTGATGTGCCACAGATAGTCGAAAATCTTCCCGCCGAGCGAGAGCGTCGCCCAGTTGTCCGAAGTCAGATTGCGCAACGGGAACAGTTGCCAGAACGTCCCGCCGCCGAACAGCACGAGCAGCAGCACGCCCAGTACGAAGCCGGGAATCGCGAAGCCGATCAGGACGATGAGACTCGTCGCGACATCGAACCGGGAGCCGTTCTTCACGGCCTTCGCGATGCCGAGCGGCACCGATATCAGATAGGTGATGAAGAACGTCCACAAGCCGATGCTGATCGACACCGGCAGCTTCGACACGATCAGCGACCACACGCTCTGATGCCGGAAGTAGCTCTCGCCGAGATCAAAGCGCGCGAACTTGCCGAGCATCGAGAGATAACGCTGAAGCGGCGGCTTGTCGAAGCCGTAGAGCGCCTTCAGTTGCGCGATCTGCTGCGCATCGACGCCTGTGTGCGAGCGCATGCCGAACGCCGCGCCGCCCTCCGCGTTGCCGCGCCGCAGGTCGTGAACCGCCTGCTCGACCGGACCGCCCGGCACGAACTGGATCACGACGAACGTCAGCGTGAGCACGCCGATCAGCGTCGGAATCATCAACAGAATGCGTTTGAGGATGTAGCTCCACATCGCGTCGTCCTTATCTAGATACCGCCGTGGGCTTCTTCCACCACGTCGAGAGCACCCACTCGTCCGCGACGTAATAGAGCGGCAACGTCGACGGATAGCCGAGCGTGTTGCGGTACGCGACCCGATGCGTCGCCGAGTACCAGTGCGGAATCACGTAGTAGCCGTTCATCAGCACGCGGTCGAGCGCGTGCGTCGCGTCCACGAGCTGATCGCGCGTCTGCGCGGACACGACCTTGCGCAGAATCGCGTCGATGGCCGGCGACTTCACGCCCGCCAGGTTGTCCGAGCCCTGCTCGTCCGCATACTTGCTGCCGAAGCGCGACACCTGCTCGGTGCCCGGCACCTGCACGTCGGGCAGACGCACGCTCGTCATGTCGAAGTCGAACGCATCGAGGCGCTTCTGGATCAGCGCGTAGTCGACAGTGCGAAAGTTCATCGTGATCCCGAGCTTTTGCAGATTGCGTCCGAACGCGGCCGCGACCGGCTCCATCGACGCGCCGCCGCCCGTGTCGTCGAGTATCTCGAACGCGAACGGCTGGCCCTTCGCGTTGCGCAGCGCGCCGTCGCGATACGTCCAGCCCGCTTGCGCCAGCAACTCGCGCGCCTTGATGAGATTCGCGCGCAGCGAGCCGGGCGGATCGGTGTCCGGCTGCTTCGGCATGTCGCCGAAAACCGCGGGATCGAGCTGCTTGCGCAACGGATCGAGAATCGCGAGCTCGCCTTCGCTCGGCGTGCCTTTCGCCTGCAAATCCGTATTGACGAAGAAGCTGTCCGTGCGCTTGTACTGGTTGAAGAAGAGTTGCCGGTTGAGCCACTCGAAGTCGAGCGCGAGATCGAGCGCCTGGCGCACGCGCACGTCCTTGAAAAGCGGCCGGCGCAGGTTCATGAAGAAGCCCTGCATCCCCGTGCCGTTGTGGTGCGGAAATTCGCGCTTGATGAGTTCGCCGCTGTCGAACCGCTTGCCGATATCGCGCCTCACCCAGCTTCGCGCGACGTTCTCGACCAACACGTCGTACTCGCCCGCCTTGAACGCTTCGAGCCGCGCGGTGGCGTCCGAATACAGCTTGTATTCGATGCGCGCGAAGTTGTGCGTCCCGACGCGCACCGGCAGCGACGCGCCCCAGTAGTGCGGATCGCGCTTATAGGCGATCGTGCGACCGTTGTCGAACGAGTCGATCACGTAATCGCCGCTCGCGATCGGCTTTTCGAACGCGAGCTGATCGAACGGAACGCGCGTGCCGTCGGCGCGCAGCCCCCATTTGCGCGAAAACACCGGGATGCCGCCCGCAAGCAGCGGCATTTCGCGCGTCGCGACCTTGTATTCGAAGCGGATCGTCAGCCGGTCGACGACGACCGCGCGTGCGATCTGCCCGAAGTACACCGAAAACTGCGGCGCGGCTTTCGGACTCTTGAGCGTCTCGAACGAGAACTTGACGTCCTCGGCCGTGACCGGATCGCCGTTCGTGAAGCGCGCTTTCGGATTGATATGGAAGGTGGTGGACAGCCCGTCCGCGGCCACGTCGATATTGTCCGCGAGCAGGCAATAGGCGCTCGCCACTTCATCGGAGCTACCCGTCGTCAGGCTTTCGAACATGAGCCCGAGTCCCGGCGCGGGATTGCCTCGTAGCGTGAACGGGTTGAACTTGTCGAAGCTCGTCAGGCGGCTCGGATTGGCGAGCACCAGTGTGCCGTCGCGCGGCGCGTCGGGATTGACGTAATCGAAGTGCCTGAAGTCGGGCGGATACTTCGGCTCGCCGTACTGCGCATAGGCGTGCGCGGCGAACGCGGCGCTTGAGGCAAAGAACGCGATGCACGCGGCGAGCACGAGCGCGAGAAGCGTGCCCCGCGCGAGCGATGATGCGTACGGCAGGCGGGACGTCGACAGCCCGGTCATAGGCTCCTTGCGAGATGAGTGAATGGCCCGGCGCGTTGCAGAGCGCATCGGCGCTCACGCGGACTGAGCGGAAGCGGCCGGACGGCTCTGGCGATGTGAGAGAATTCTACCCAATCAAAACGCCATGCGGTTTGGCGCACGGCGGGCCTCTCACGCGAGGCTCGCGCGTCCCGTCGAACCCATGCGCGCCGCACCCGACGCGAAGCCGCAATCGAGACGCCTTGCGAGCCTCGCGTGACATTGACATTCAAGGAGCATTCATGGGCTTTCTCGCTGGAAAACGAATTCTGCTGACCGGCTTGCTGTCGAACCGCTCGATCGCTTACGGCATCGCGGAGGCCTGCAAGCGCGAGGGCGCGGAACTGGCGTTCACGTATGTCGGCGAGCGTTTCAAGGACCGCATCACCGAATTTGCGACCGAGTTCGGCAGCGACATGATGTATCCGTGCGATGTCAGCAGCGACGCCGACATCGAGGCGCTCTTCTCCTCGCTCAAGGAACGCTGGGATACGCTCGACGGTCTCGTGCATTCCATCGGCTTTGCGCCGCGCGAGGCGATTGCCGGCGACTTCCTCGAAGGCATGACGCGCGAGAACTTTCGCATCGCGCACGACATCTCCGCGTACAGCTTCCCGGCGCTCGCCAAGGCCGCGCATTCCATGCTCTCGGACAGCGCGTCGTTGCTCACGCTCAGCTATCTCGGCGCGGAACGCGCAATTCCGAACTACAACACGATGGGTCTCGCGAAGGCATCGCTGGAAGCGAGCGTGCGATATCTCGCGGCATCGCTCGGGCAAAAGGGCGTGCGCGTGAACGGCATTTCGGCAGGTCCGATCAAGACGCTCGCGGCGAGCGGCATCAAGGGCTTCGGCAAGATTCTCGATTTCGTCGAAGACAACGCGCCGCTCAAGCGCAACGTGACCATCGAACAGGTCGGCAACGTCGCCGCGTTCCTGCTGTCGGATCTGGCGGGCGGCGTGAGCGCGGAAATCGTTCATGTCGATGCCGGGTTCCATGCGGTCGTCGGCGGCATGGCTGGCATCGGCGAGTAAGGTTGTGTGCCGCGTCGTCGCGGCAGGGTGTCGAAAGGGCTGTTTCCTCGTGAAACGGCCCTTTTGTCGTTTGGGAGCCGTCGAACGCAATCAATGGTGTCCGTGGCCGTTTCCATGACCATTGCCGTGGCCGTTGCCATGCCCGTGGTCGTATCCGTGGCCACGCCACGGCTCCGGACCGTGCCCGTAGCCGTGATGCCGATACCAGTCGTTGCGGCTCCAGTAGCGTCGTCCATCCCAGTACCGGTCGCCGTGCCAGCCGATGACCACGGGCGGCGCGTACATCGGCGCGGGCTGATAGATGACCGGCGGCGGGGGCGGCGCGTAGACGGGCGTCGGCGCGACGTACACGGGCGCCCGAATCCCGATATTCACGCCGATGCGTACATCGGACGCCTGCGCCGGACTGCCTGCGATGCAGGCGGCGGCACTCACCGCGGCTGCGAGCAACTGCCTCGTTGATTTCATCGCTTTCATCCTCGTTTTCTCGTTGTTGGCATGCGACGAAATATAACGGAATGCTTTCGAACGAATATTTCCGCTTTGTAAGTTTCTGCCGATCGCGCGGTTAGGTCAGAGGAAAGCTTACGTTTCGTTACACCGGGGAAGCCGAGCGCCAAACAAAAAGCCACCCGCGTTCGTGCGGATGGCTTTCGGTCGAGAAGCTAAGCGCCCGGGCTTTCGGCTCAGTGCCAGCCGTGGTGTCCGTGATCTCCGTGATCCCCGTGTCCGTGGTCTTCGTGACCGTATGCGTTGCCGTGGCCGTGATAGCGATACCAGTCGTCGCGATCCCAATATCGGCGGCCGTCCCAGTATTGGTCGCCGTGCCAGCCGATCACGACGGCCGGCTGCGCATAGACCGGAGGCGGCGGCGCGTACATGACGGGCGGCGGAGGCGGCGCGTAGACCGGCGCCGGTGCCACGTACACAGGCGCGGGAATCCCGATGTTCACGCCCACGGACACTCCCGCCATCGCCGCGCCGGAGACCGTCAAGCCGCCGAGCACCAGCGCGTATGCCACGGAAGCCTTCGAAACCTTGTTCATGTGAAGCCCACCTCGATGGGATATTTGTTGTGTTGAATCGACTATATCGAACGATTTGCCGGACAGTTGTTCGAGTTCGTAACGTCGCGTTACTGCCCGCTTGCCCTGCTCGGCGCGGCTCCAGGCTTACGACGATGTAAGCCTCACCGCGTCCGCTGCCGGCGCCAATAGAAACGGCGGCCCGTGCAGGCCGCCGCGATAGTACCGCAATGTCTCGTGCGTCAGTTTGGCAGTTCCTGGCCCTTTGTCTCCGGCGCGAACGGAATAACCGCAAGGCCGACCAGGAACACGATGGCGGTCAGCGCGATCGGCACGCCGAGCGTCTTCATGTTGAGCACCATCGCGCCGATGCCGAAGTTCACGATCGCACCGATGAACCGCCCAACCGACGTGCAGAACGCGAACGCCGTCGCGCGCACGCGGGTTTCGAACTGCTCCGGCAGCCAGAGGCTGAAGAGCGCGAAATTGCCGCCGAAAAAGCCGAGCACGAACAGCAGCGCGATGAACGGCACGAGCCCGTTGTTCAGATAGAACGCCCAGCCGAACGACAGCGCGATCGACGCCGCCATGCCGACGAAGTACACCGCGAGCGTCTTGCGGCGGCCGATGCGCTCGGCCATCGGCGGCAGCGCGAGACAGCCGATGATCGTGCCGATCGACAACAGCCCCGTCGCGATTGACGCCATGCGCGCGGCTTCGGGCTTGGTCATGCCCGCCCGCGTCGCAAGCTGGATGACCGCCGACGGTTCATACACCGCGCCCGCCCACAGCCCGATGATCGCCACCGTGAGCAGCACCGCCGCGACGATCGTGCGCTTGCGGTACTGCGCCGAGAAAATCGAGCGCAGCGGACTCTGATGCTTGACCGCAGGCGCCGCCGTGGCTTCGGCGCGCTCCCACTTGTCGGTTTCCTTCACGCGCATCAGCACGAGAATCGACACGACGACCGGGAACAGGCCGACCAGGAACATCGCGCGCCAGCCGAACGCCGCGCCGATGGTGTAGTTCAGCGCGGCCGCCAGAAAGAAGCCAGCGTAGTAGCCGGTTTGCAGATAGCCCGCGCCCATCTTGCGGCGGTCCTCCGGCCACGCTTCCGCGACGTACGTCCCGGCGAGCGCCCACTCCCCGCCTATGCCCACGCCCGCGAAGAACCGGTAAATGCCGAGCGCCCAGACCGTGTGCGCGGTGGCGGCCAGCCCGGTAAAGATCGCGAACGTGAAGATGGTCGCGGCGAGCACCTTCGTGCGCCCGAACCGGTCCGCGAGCGGCCCCCAGATGAACGACAGTCCCCATCCGACGAGAAAAAGCGCAAAGAGAATCGACCCGGCGAGGCCGACGTTCGCGGGCGTCGCGGCATAGCCCGAACGCGGCAGCAGTTCGGTCAGCGCCGGCGCGAGCACGAGCGCGTAAATGAACGAGTCCATTCCGTCCAGCGTCCAGCCCGCCCAGGCGCCCCAGAAGCCGGTGATCTGCGAACGGTTGAGCGGTGTCTTCCTGGCGCGCGTGGCGCTAATTGGTCGGTCTAGCGTGCTCGGCATGGCGTGTCTCTCCTTCTCTCTGCGGTCGGCGACTGACGGGAAATTCGACGCGCGTGTTATCGGTGTGAGTGTCGGCGTCTAGGGAAAGCACCGGGGTTCGGTGCGCGGTTTTATATATAATATTTGAACAACAGGACGCGACAAGTCCGCACTTTCACCTAGCAGCCATGTCGACAGATCTCTCATCACCATCGGCGTCGCCGGCTCCGTCATCGTTTCGCGACGCGCAGTTCGAGCCGCGCCAGAGCACGTCGCGCTTCATCGCGCATGCGTTGCGCGCCGCCATCGTCGAAGGCGCGCTCACGCCCGGCGAGCCGCTCCGTCAGGACGCGATCGCCCGGCAGTTCTCGGTCAGCGCGATCCCCGTGCGCGAAGCCTTCCGGCAGCTGGAAAGCGAAGGCTGGGTGACGATCGAGCCGAATCGCGGCGCGGCCGTCAGCCCGCAATCGGCGGACGAGGCGCGCGAGATTTACGAGATTCGCGCATCGCTCGAAAGTCTCGCCATCGGCATCGCCATCGGGCATCACACGCCGGAAACGCTCGCCGAATGCAAACGCCTGCTCGAAGCCGCCGAGAACGAGCCGGACCCCGCGCTCTACGTCATGCGCAACGAGGAATTTCATGCGAGCCTGTACGCGCCGGCCAACCGTCCGCACTTGATGGAACTGATCGGCCAGATGCACCGGCGCGGCGAGCGGTACTTGCGTCTCAAACTCGGCCTGCCGATTCATAAAGATTCGTCCGATGCCGAGCATCGCGCGATTTTCGATGCGCTCGCCGCACGCGACATCGAAGCCGCGCAGACGCTCGTCGCGCGCCATCTGCTCGCAACGGGCGAACTGATTCACCGCTTTCTCGCCGATGCGCAGGCGCAAGCAGAATCGAGTCACATCAAGAAAAAGCGCCGCACGCGCGCCGCTTCAGGCAGCGCATCCTCCCGAACGACTTCCCGACAGGCCGACCGATGACTTCGCCCCCTTCCGCCGATGCCCTCACGCAGTCCCGAAGCTGGAACACGCGCGCACAGGAGAAAGCGCGCCGCCTGAAGCTGATCGAGCCGTGGCTCGACGGTCCGGTGCTCGACACCCAACGCATCGTGGATGCGCTGCATGCGCTGATCGTCACGGGAGACCGCGTCGCACTCGAAGGCAACAATCAGAAGCAGGCGGATTTTCTGTCGCGCGCGTTCGCGCGGCTCGACCCGGAGCGCGTGCATGACGTGCATCTGCTGATTTCGAGCATCAGCCGGCCCGAGCATCTGACGCTCTTCGAACGGGGCATCGCGCGCAAGGTCGATTTCGCCTTCGCCGGTCCGCAGAGTCTGCGCGTCGCGCAACTGCTGGAGGACGGGCTGCTGGAAATCGGCGCGATTTATACGTACATCGAACTGTACGCGCGCATGTTCATCGACCTGACGCCGAACGTGGCGCTCGTCTGCGCGGAAAAGGCCGACCGCCACGGCAATCTGTACACCGGCGCGAATACCGAGGACACGCCGACCATCGTGGAAGCGGCCGCGTTCCGGCATGGCATCGTGATCGCGCAGGTCAACGAGATCGTCGATGAACTGCCGCGCGTCGATATTCCCGGCTCGTGGGTCGATGTGATCGTGAAGGCGGACCGGCCGTTCGCCGTCGAGCCGCTTTTCACGCGCGATCCGCGACACATCGGCGAACTGCAGATTCTGATGGCGATGATGACCATTCGCGGCATCTACGCGCGCTATGGCGTGAGCTCGCTGAATCACGGCATCGGCTTCGACACGGCGGCGATCGAACTGCTTCTGCCGACCTACGGCGAATCGCTCGGGCTCAAGGGCAAGATCTGCACGCACTGGGCGCTCAACCCGCACCCGACGCTCATTCCCGCGATCGAAAGCGGCTGGGTCGAGAGCGTGCACTGCTTCGGCAGCGAGGTCGGCATGGAGAACTACATCGCCGCGCGCCCGGACGTGTTCTTCACCGGACGCGACGGCAGCCTGCGCTCGAACCGCGTGTTCTGCCAGCTTGCCGGACAGTACGGCGTCGATCTCTTCATCGGCTCGACCTTGCAGATGGACGCGGACGCGAATTCGTCGACCGTCACGCTCGGGCGGCTGGCGGGCTTCGGCGGCGCGCCGAACATGGGCCACGATCCGCGCGGCCGCCGTCATTCGAGCGAAGCGTGGCTCAAGCTCCTGAAAAACGACGGTCCGAATCCGGCCATCGCGCGGGGCCACAAGCTCGTCGTCCAGACGGCCGAGACGTACAAGAAAGGCGGCGAGCCGACCATCGTGGATGCGCTCGACGCCATCGCCGTCGGTGAAAAAAGCAGCATGCCGATTGCGCCCGTGATGATCTACGGCGACGACGTCACGCACGTGGTGACGGAAGAAGGCATCGCGTACCTGCACGCGGCCGAAGGCGTCGACGAGCGGCGCGCGGCGCTCGCCGCCGTGGCCGGCGTGACGCCGATCGGCATGCGCGCCGATGCAACCAAGACGGCCGAACTGAGGCGGCGCGGCGTCGTCGCGTTCCCGGAAGACCTGGGCGTGCGGCGCGGCGACGCCAAACGCTCGCTGCTGGCGGCGCGCAGCATCGACGATCTCGTC
This sequence comes from Burkholderia sp. 8Y, assembly GCF_902506145.1. Lineage (GTDB taxonomy): Bacteria > Pseudomonadota > Gammaproteobacteria > Burkholderiales > Burkholderiaceae > Caballeronia. Next base: position 1,757,493 of record NZ_LR733520.1, read on the forward strand.
GCGTGGTCGGGCGGTCTCTACGCGCCGCCCGCGCGATTCAGAAGCTGGTGAGCGCGATGACCGCCGCCCTTCCCCTTCGCGATGACGTCTGCCAGAACGAGCGCGCCGCGTCGGCGCCTGCGATCGCCACGCTCGCCGTCGATGCGCTGATCGCCGAGGCGCGTCTCACGCCGAAGCCCGCGCTCGTCGACGAACGCGGCAGCGGCGCGCACCGCGATCTCGATCTCGACACGATGCTGCGCTCGGCGCACGCGCTGGAACCGACGTTTCTCGCGATCGCGCGGGCCGCGTCGGGCGCGGCGCCGTCGCAGGCATTGCGCGAACGGCTCGCGCGCATCGGCCGCGAAGGCGAAGCCGCGATGCTGCGCGCGACCGGCGGCAGCAACGCGCATCGCGGCGCGATCTGGATCGTCGGTCTGCTGTGCGCGGGCGCGGCGATGCATGCGCCCGGCGACAGCGAAGCGATCTGCGCGTCGGCGGCACGGATCGCGCGATACGACGACCGCTTCGCGCCCGCGTCCGCGCAGGCGAGCCACGGTGCGCGCGTGACGGCGCGGTTTCGCGTCGCAGGCGCGCGAGGCGAAGCGCGCGACGGCTTTCCGCACGCGTTGCAGATCGGCTTGCCCGCACTCGACGATGCGCGCCGGCGCGGTCTGACCGAAACCGGCGCGCGGCTCGACGCGCTCCTCGCGATCATGGCCTCGCTCGACGATACGTGCCTGCTTCATCGTGGCGGCACGAAGGCGCTCGCCGTCGCGAAGGACGGCGCGCGGCGCGTGATCGAGCATGGCGGAATCGCGCACGCGCGGGGCAGCGCGGCGCTCGCGCGGCTCGAACGTGACTTGCTGGCGCTGAACGCGTCGCCGGGCGGCGCGGCCGACCTGCTCGCGGCCACACTCTTTCTCGACAGCCTCGGGCAATCGTCCTGAGACGCAACCAGAGGAACGAAGATGGAAAACATGCGATACGAATACCCCGCCAAACGGCCGGTCACGCGCCGCGCGCACGTGGGCGTCGTCGGCTCGGGCGATCTCGAAGTCCTGCTCACGCCGTCGCAAACGGCCAACGCGGAGGTCGTTATCCGCACGAGCGTCGACGGCTACGAGCACGTCTGGAAAAGCGTGCTCGACCGCTTCTTCCAGCGTTACGACGGCGCGGCGAAATTCGAGCTGAACGACTTCGGCGCGACGCCCGGCGTCGTGATGCTGCGGCTCGCCGAAGCCGCCGAAGCGAGCGATGCGTCGGAAAACGGAGAAACTCGATGAACGCTCACGACACGTTTCTCGCGCGGCACAGCTTCATCGAAATGACGGCGCGCGAGCGCGCTCGGGCCTTGCTCGATGCCGGCACGTACCGCGAATTGCTCGGCCCGTTTGACCGGCTCGAATCGCCGTGGCTCGCGATGCAGAACGTCATCTGCCAGTCCGACGACGGCGCGGTGATCGCACGCGGCACGCTCGGCGGCGAGCCGGCGGTGATCGCGGCGATCGAGCCGGCGTTCCAGGGCGGCAGCATCGGCGAAGTGTCGGGTGCGAAGATCGCGGCGTCGCTCGAACTGGCGCTCGGCGAATTCGAAGCGGGCCGCGCGATTCGTCCCGTCATCCTTTTCGAAACCGGCGGCGTGCGCTTGCAGGAAGCGAATCTCGGCCTCGCGGTCATCGCCGAGATTCAGGCGGCCATCGTCGCGCTGCGGCGGCACGTGCCGGTCGTCGGCGTGATCGGCGGGATGGTCGGCTGCTTCGGCGGCATGTCGCTCGCAGCCGCCTTGTGCACGGAACTCGTGATGACGCGGCAGGCGCGGCTCGGCATGAACGGGCCGGAAGTGATCGAGCAGGAAGCGGGCATCGAGGAACTCGACGCGAGCGATCGCCGGCTCATCTGGTCGATGATCGGCGGCGAAGAACGCGTCGCGGTCGGGCTCGCCGATACGCTCGTCGAAGACGACACGGCCGAGGTCCGCGGGGCCGTGCTCGCGGCGTTCGCGCGGGGCGTTCCGGCGCGGCATCGCAGCGAGGACGTGGACGGATTCATCGAACGGCTCGCGCGCGTGAATCCCGACGCGATCGATCCGGAGACGCTGCGCACGCTGTGGAACCCGACGGGAGGATCGCAACGATGAGCACGATCAACGGCATGGATTCGCGCGGCGCGTGCTGGCTGGATGCGTTGACCGATGCCGCCGCCGGCGCCGAAAGCGGCCCGGTCCGCTCGCGCGACGGCGAGCTGGATGGGGCGGCGGCGCGCTTTATCGCCGTGGTGCCCGATCCGCATAACCGCTTTCCCCGCGCGACCGACAACGTGGTCGGCCTGGAACAGGGCTGGCTGCTCGCCCGCGCGGTCCGCGAAGTGATCGAAGCGGATCGCGAGGCGGAATCGAAGCGGCCGATCGTCGCCATCGTCGATGTGAAAAGCCAGGCCTACGGACGGCGCGAGGAATTGCTCGGCATCCATCTCGCGTGCGCCGCCGCCGTGGATGCGTACGCGAGCGCGCGTCTCGCCGGGCATCCGGTGATTGCGCTGATCGTCGGGCCGGCGATGTCGGGCGCGTACCTCGCGCACGGCTATCAGGCGAACCGGATCGTCGCGCTGGATGCGTCGGGCACGGCCGTGCATGCCATGGGCAAGGAAGCGGCGGCGCGCGTCACGCGGCGCAGCGTCGAGAGCCTCGATGCGCTCGGCGATACCGTCTTGCCGATGTCGTACAAGATGAGCGCCTACGCGAAGTTGGGACTGCTGCACGAACTGATCGAAGGCGTGAATGCAGATGCGCCTTCGAAGGCGGATGTCGAGCGCGTGAAGGCGTCGCTGGCTGCGGCGGTTGCGGATGCGCGAGGCGGTCCGCGCGATCTGTCGAACCGGCTGACGTCGGCGGATGCGAAGCGCACGCGGGCGGCGTCGGTTGAGGTGCGCCGGCGGATGCGCGAGCAGTGGGAGGGGTGATGGAGCATCGAAGGCGGTCGATGCGCGTTTCGGCCGTTCGGGGCGTTTCGGGCGTTAGGGGCGTTAGGGGCGTTCGGGGCGTTTAGGGCGTCCGGGCGTTTGCGGCGTTTGCGGCATCGAATGCATTTGGTGCGTTCGGAGGCGCGGGCACGTCCGGGCCGCTCGGTGCATTGCGTGCATTCCACGTATTCCGCAATTTCTGCGTCCCGCGCGCTCTATCCCGCGCTTCGGCCCGCCACGCCGCGTAACCAACGGATAGAGAACCGTATCGCGTGATGAATCCCCCGCTGCCCGAACCGCGCCCGCACGACTTGCTGGCCTTGTCCGCGACTGCGCCGCCCTTTCCCGATGCGCCCCCGTGGGTCGACGCATCGCTCGCTCGCGCGCCGTTCGTGGTCGTGCGACGCGCGCCGCGCATGGGGAGCGCGATCGCGGTCGGCATACGCGGCACGGCTCGCAGCGAGCGATTCGGCGCGTGGCTCGAACCGCGCTACATCGACAGCGCGTTGACGCCCGAAGCGTTGCGGCTGCGCCAGCCCGACGCATCGCGCGAGAATATGCCGGCCTTCGCGTTTCTGCGCGCCATCACGCCGATCCTCGACGCTTCCGGCCTCGCCTGGGGACCGGCGGGGAGCACGGGCTTCGAATTGGCGAGCGGCGTGCCGACGATCACGACACACAGCGACCTCGACGTCATCGTGCGAGCGCCCCAACCGCTTTCGCACGCCGATGCATCGCGGCTTCTCGATGCACTCTCGCTCCAAGCCCGCCCGGCCGGCACGCGCATCGACGTGCAGATCGAAACGCCCGGCGCCGCCTTTTCGCTCGCGGATTTCGCCAGGCAGAACGTGCGCGTGCTGCTTCGTCACGCGGACGGTCCGCGTTTCGCCGCCGATCCGTGGGCTGCGCCGTGATCGCGTATCTCTTTCCCGGACAAGGCGCGCAAACGCCGGGCTTCCTGCATCGGCTGGGCGGCGAGAAGCCGCATCCGGCAATCGCGCGAACGCTTGCGGAGGCATCGGCCATTCTTGGCGAAGACGTGCTCTCGCTCGATGACGCCGACGCGCTCGCATCGACCGTCGCGGTTCAGGTCGCGCTGACCGTGGCGGGCGTCGCGGCGGCGCGTGCGCTCGCCGACGAAGGCATCGAACCGCAAGCCGTCGCCGGGCTGTCCGTTGGCGCGTACGGCGCGGCGGTCGCCTGCGGCGCGCTCGCCTTCGACGAGGCGCTGCGGCTGGTGCGCCTGCGCGCCACGCTGATGGAAGACGCCTATCCGCGCGGCTACGGAATGCTCGCGATACTCGGCATGAACGAACGCGAGATCGCGAGCGTGATCGACGAGGCGCGCGCCGAGGCCCGCGCCGATGCCTACATCGGCAATCTCAACGCGCCGCGACAAATCGTCGTATCGGGCAGCGACGACGCGCTCGACGCCGTGCGCAAAGTCGCGCTCGCACGCGGCGCACGCAAGGTGGAGCGGCTGGCGGTGAGCGTGCCGTCGCATTGCGTGCTGCTGGAAGACGCAGCGGCACGCCTCGCGGAAGCCGCCGACAAGGTGCGCTTCGTCGCGCCGCGCATCGCGTATGTGGGCAATCGCGGCGCACGCGCGCTCGTGCGCGCCGATGCGATCCGCGAAGACCTCGCGACCAACCTGCGCTATCCGGTGCGCTGGCACGATTCGACGATCGCGCTCGCCGAGCGCGGCGCGAACGTGTTCGTCGAGATGCCGCCCGGACGCACCCTGACCCAGCTTCTCGCCGAAGCCCTGCCCGATACGCCGGCCGTCGCGATGGACGCGTCGCCGGTTGCATCGACTGCTGCGCGCGTACGCGCGGCCTGCGGACGCACCAACGACTGAACCTTCTCGACCGTCGGCGTTCTGTCATCCAGCCGTCAGCAGAATCAGAATTGTCGGATATCCTCGGGCGCATGAAAGAGAATCGTGTCGTATGCGTTCTTGTGATCTTTGTGAGAGCCGGGCGAGTCGCATAGCATCAGCGTCATGCCGTCGAAGTGATAATAGATTCCCCATTCGCTCCATATCTGAATGAGAAAGTCGTAATCACTTTGCCAAAGCTGCCGGATATAATCCCGCTTCGGAAAGATATTGTTGTTCAGTGAAACCGCAGCCAGGCGCGTGCGCCACGGGAATTTATACTTCGTGCCTGTAAGCACCGCCTCGGTAACTTCCAAAACCGTTAAATTTTGGAAAATTCGATTCTCTTTGTTCTGGCCTAAAAGCCAGAGCCACGGCCTAACCGTGAATTGATAGTACGCGCGTCGCTCGTCGCTGCCGATCTGCTGGACCTCGGTAATGATGCCCTCGATGGTGCGGACGCCCGCGCCGACATTGCCCGCGCCGAGATCACCGGGCAGTCCCGGAATGAACGTTCCTTTCCCCTCGAATTCCAGCAGGATTTTTATCGTTTTACCAATGTAATCGTCGGGCTTGATCAGTTCGCGGGCTTTATAGAGGCGGAACGTCGGACTATCAAGCGTGGCGAAGTCAAGGCGATATTCAAAGAGTTCGCCGAGCGTTTCGACGCCCTTGAGGCGCTGAGGCAGAAGAATATCCCCGCTGCCCCAAGTGGGTAGCGCCTCGCATTCCACCTTCAGGGTGCGGCTTTGTAGCGGATCGAACATGGTTATTGCCTCACGTCCGAATCAGCGTTGCACCGCAAGCCGTTGTGTCACCGATATAGGCGACGCGGCGACCCTTATGGGTCATTTTGCCCGTCGCGATGATCGGGAAGGTGCCGCCGCACTTTGGGCACTCGGTCAGGTGTTGATCGAGCGCAACGGGAATGCCCAAATGCTTGAAATCGGGCGCTGCTTGAATGACAACGCCGCCGTGATTCGTCTTGTCGCCAAGGCGCGCGGCCTCGCGGCCGGTTGCATCTCTCATCCTTTGTTGTCCTTATTGCTCAAGATGGAAATGCGGAGCATTGCAACGCACGGGCGTTGTCGTCGCTATCGGAATCTTCCTAAAACGGCGGAGGGTGGCGTTGGGTAAGGGACTTGTGTCGCGCCCTGATGCCAAGCGACAAAGATAACAGTTCTGACCAGCGTTGCAGAGCGCATGAACTTCTTGCGCATACGGACCGACTATCGTCGCGATTCCGCACGGAACGGCGAACGCCACGAAGCACTCGCGCGGCACCCCAAAACAAAAAGCCCCACAAGTCTTTCGACTTGCGGGGCTTTTCTCCTACCACTGGCGGAGACGGAGGGATTCGAACCCTCGATCCAGTTTTTAGCCAGATGCTCCCTTAGCAGGGGAGTGCCTTCGACCTCTCGGCCACGTCTCCCAAACTTTTCGTTGCGCCGGGAGTGCAGCGCAACGAGATCGAGATAATAGCCTGTTCAGCCGCAGCGGTCAAATTCGCATGACGATTTTTTCCAATCGATCAAATTCGAATCACGCCGGCAACCGAACCGAAACAGTGCCGAAGGTATGAAACCGCTAGTAGCCGCCTGATAGCCGCTTAACCGCGGTCCAACTCGAACGCCTTGTGCAGCGCGCGAACCGCAAGCTCGGTGTACTTCTCGTCGATCAGTACGGAAATCTTGATTTCGGAAGTCGAGATCATCTGGATGTTGATGCCCTCTTCCGACAACGTGCGGAACATCGTGCTCGCGATGCCCACGTGCGAACGCATGCCAACGCCCACGACCGACACCTTCGACACCTTCGGATCGCCCAGCACGGTTTCCGCGTTCACGTGGCCCTTCACCTGGCCGTTCAGGATCTCCAGCGCGCGCTGATAGTCGCCGCGGCCCACCGTGAACGTGAAGTCCGTCTTGCCGTTCACGCTTTGATTCTGAATGATCATGTCGATGTCGATGTTCGCATCGGCCACCGGACCCAGAATCTGATACGCGACGCCCGGCTTGTCGGGCACGCCCATGACCGCGATGCGCGCTTCGTCGCGCTGGAACGCGATGCCGGAGATAACTGCCTTTTCCATGTTCTCGTCTTCTTCAAAAGTAATCAGGGTGCCCGAGTGCATTTCGGCATCGAGCGGCATGAGCGGATCGGTCAGGCTCGACAGCACCCGCGTCTTCACCTGGTACTTGCCGGCAAACTCCACCGAGCGGATCTGCAGAACCTTCGAGCCCAGGCTCGCCATTTCCAGCATTTCCTCGAAGGTCACGCGATCCAGCCGTCGCGCCTCTTCGACGACGCGCGGATCGGTCGTGTAGACGCCGTCGACGTCGGTGTAGATCAGGCACTCGTCCGCCTTCAGCGCCGCCGCGATAGCAACCGCCGACGTATCCGAGCCGCCGCGCCCGAGCGTGGCGATATGGCCTTCCGGATCGACGCCCTGGAAGCCGGTGATGACCACGACCTTGCCCGCGTCGAGGTCTTTCAACACGCGTTCGCCGTCGATCTCGCTGATGCGCGCCTTCGTGAACGCGCTGTCCGTCCTGATGGGCACCTGCCAGCCGGCATAGCTCACGGCGTCGAGACCTTCCGCGTGCAGCGCGATGGCGAGCAGCCCCACGCTGACCTGCTCGCCCGTGGAGGCAATCATGTCGAGTTCGCGCGGGTCCGGGTTCGCCGTGATGTCTTTCGCAAGACCCAGCAGGCGGTTGGTTTCGCCGGACATCGCCGAGGGCACGACGACCATTCGGTGGCCGGCCTTGTGCCATTTGGCGACGCGCTTGGCGACGTTCTTGATGCGCTCGACCGAGCCCATCGAAGTGCCGCCGTATTTGTGTACGATGAGTGCCATTGTCGTTTTGAACTGAAGGGAAAACCGCGCTGACGCGCTCGATGCGTGATGCTCGTGGTGCTCTGGCGTTGCGCTCGACGGCTTCGGGGATAGGGAAAGCCAGCAACGATACGCGGGTGCCGCCGCATGCCCGCCCGGGGAGTCGCACTCGTAAGGTGACGTTGCGCGCGCAAGGGGCGCGTCGCGGGCGAAATTCGCGTCTTTTGAACGGAGATGCCGCGCAAAGCGCGTGGCGGGCAAACGAGTTACGGTACCCGATCGAGGCCGAAATTTCAAGATTGGACGCCCGCGCGCCCTATTCTACCGGCTTCGCGCAAGACGCCCGGCGTCGAGCGGCTCAGGCCAGCAGCAAATCCGGACGCCAGACGATGCGGCGCAACGGCGAGTGCGACGTTTCCGGCGCGACATCGCGGTTCACGCCGACGAGCGGCACGAACAGAAGCGCGTCGCGAATGAAAAGCAGCGGCACGTCGCGCTTCCACGCCGGCACGCCGCGCTCCTGGAACAGATTCTTGAGCGTGCGGCTGGGCGCGTCGGGAGAAAGACGCATGCGCTCGCCGCCCGCACGCGAACGCGCGACGATCGGCGCGGCGCGCAGCAAGCCCTCGGCGACGACATCGCCGCCGGGCAAAGCGGCCGGCTCGAACACGAACGAGCCGCGCCACTGCGGCAGCCGCCAGACTTCGTCGCCTTGCCAGTGCAGTTCGCTCGGCGCCTTCGCCACCGCCGCGCCTTCATCGAAGTCGGGCGCATCGGCGCTGTCGCCCGTCTCCCAGAAGAGCGCATTGCGATAGACGCGCAGACACCGCCCCGCATGATCGACGCGCAACGCATGCCCGTCGCGGGCGTTGGCCGCATGCCGAAGCTGACGCAGCATATCCGCGATGCGCGCCGTCGATGCAGCCGGCAGATCCCGCGTGCGCATCCAGTAGCGCAGCACGTTGATGGCGCGTTCGTCGTCGAGCGCGAGCAGCGCGTCGAGTGCGAGCGTGCCCTCCTCCTCGCCCTGCGCGACTTCCATGTCGAGTCGCGCGAGTTCGTCGAGCAGCCGCTGCGCCGATGCCGCGTGCGACGCGGTGCGCGCGAGCGCATCGCGAAAGCCGGGGAAGTGCACGGCGAGCACCGGGAGCACGTCGTGACGCAGCGCGTTGCGTGCATAGCGGGTATCGGCGTTCGATTCGTCGTCGATCCAGCTGAGGTCGCGTTCGTGCGCGTATTGCTCCAGCTGCGCGCGCAAGAGCCGCAACAGCGGACGCAGGCGCGGCACGTTCGCGCCGTCGAGCCGCTGCGGCGCCATCGCGGCGAGACCCGCGACGCCCGCGCCGCGCAGCAGTTGCAAGAGCACGGTTTCCGCCTGATCGTCAGCGTGATGCGCGATCAGGAGCGCCGCCGCGCCGTGCGCGTCGCAGAGTTCGTCGAGCGCGCGGTAACGCGCATCGCGTGCGGCGGCTTCGAGACTCTCGCCGCCCGCGCGCATCACCTCGACATTCCGGACTGCATAACGCACGCCGAGCGATGCCGCGAACGCGCGGCAGTTCGCTGCCCACGCATCGGCGTTCGGGCTCAGCCCGTGATGCACATGGAGCGCGACAACGCGCGCCGCGCCAAAAGCACGCACGGCGGCATCGAGCAGAACGGTGGAATCGAGACCGCCGCTGAGCGCGACGGCGAGGAGCGCATCAGCGGCGAGCCCGGCGTCGGACACCGCAGCGCGGACCGCCTCGAAGACGAGGCGACCGGCCGGGGTTTCGCTGTCGGAAGTCACGAGAATCGTGAAGGAATGAGCGCAAAAGGAAACGTCGGGATCGCCCGATCACGCGCCGGGCAGCGACTCCTTGAACTTGCCGTAGGCCATGATCTTGTCGAACCGGCGCTCGCGCAGTTCCTGCACGCTCAGGCCCTGGAACTGCCGCAGCGAATCCGCGAGCGCGCGGCGCAGCAGCGCGGCCATGCCCTTGGGATCGCGGTGCGCGCCGCCGAGCGGCTCGTTCACGATCTTGTCGATAAGCCCGAGCGCCTTCAGGCGATGCGCGGTCAGACCGAGCGCCTCGGCCGCTTCCGGCGCCTTCGCCGCACTCTTCCACAGAATCGACGCGCAGCCTTCCGGCGAGATGACGGAGTACGTGGAGAATTGCAGCATCATGACCGTGTCCGCCACCGCGATGGCCAGCGCGCCGCCCGAGCCGCCTTCACCGATGATCGTCGTGATGATCGGCGTCTTAAGTTCGGCCATCACGAAAAGATTGCGGCCGATGGCTTCCGACTGCCCGCGCTCTTCCGCGCCGATGCCCGGATACGCGCCCGGCGTATCGACGAACGTGAAGATGGGCATGCTGAACTTCTCGGCCAGGCGCATGAGCCGCTCAGCCTTGCGATAGCCTTCCGGACGCGGCATGCCGAAGTTGCGCAGCGCGCGCTCCTTCGTGTCGCGCCCCTTCTGATGGCCGATCACCATGCACGGCTGGCCGTTGAAACGCGCGAAGCCGCCGACGATGGCGAGGTCGTCCGCGAAAGAGCGGTCGCCATGCAGTTCGTGAAAGTCGGTGAAAAGTTCGCTCACGTAATCGAGCGTGTACGGACGCTGCGGATGACGCGCAATTTGCGAAACCTGCCACGGCGACAGGTTCGCGTAGAGATCCTTGGTGAGCTGCTGGCTCTTCTTCGACAGCCGCTCGATTTCTTCCGAGATATCGACAGCGGAATCGTCCTGAACGAAGCGGAGTTCTTCGATCTTCGCTTCGAGTTCAGCGATCGGCTGCTCGAAATCCAGAAACGTGGTCTTCATGTGTTCGAGTCCTTGAACAACGGGCAGGGGCGCAAGGGCGTCTATTCTAACCGCGTCCGTCCCTGATAAAAACGCGCGGGAACTATCGATTATAAATCAACGATAGCCCAGCAAATGCTGTTGTGAATCAGTGGTCTGCGGGAATCGGATTGAGGCTGCGCCACATGTACCACGTCGCGACGGTGCGCCACGGTTCCCAGTTGGCCGCCACTTCGCGCGCTTCGCTGCGCGTGACCGGCTCGCCGCTGAAGTAATTGACGCTGATCGCCTGAATGAGGCCGAGGTCGTCGAGCGGCAGCACGTTCGGGCGCGACAAGTTGAAGATGAGGAACATCTCCGCCGTCCATCGGCCGATGCCGCGAATCTGCGTGAGTTCGGCGATCACCGATTCATCGTCCATCGACGCCCATGTATCGACATGCAGCGCGCCGGAAACAAAGTGCTGCGCGAGATCGAGTATGTACTCGGTCTTGCGCTTAGAGAGCCCGCATCCCTGGAGCTTCTCCGCGCCGAGCGCGATGAAATCCGCCGGCACGACCGTGGGACACGCGGTCTTCACGCGTTCCCAGATGGCTTGCGCGGCCTTCACCGAAATCTGCTGTCCGGCGACGGATCGCGCGAGCGTCGAGAAGGGATCGCCGAGATTGACGAGGTGCATCTGCCCGAACTTCGGGATCAGCTTCTTAAGGATGCGGTCGCGCTTCATGAGATCGGCGCACGCCTTGTCCCAGTAATCGGGACGCACGATCTCGCGCGTGAGGCCGCCCACTTGCACCGGAACGGCGGCATCGGCCGTGACCGCACGCGACTTGCGCACTACTTCGCCCTGCTCCTTGTCGGCAACGAGCGATTGCCCGTTCGCGGCATCGCTCGCGGATGCGCGGCCGCTGCCCTTCGCACGCGGCGCCGGCATCGGCACGATCGCCGCTTTCGACGTGTGCGCGGAGACATCTTCGCCGTTGATGCGGCGTGTGCCGTTCAGTTGCGCGCCTGCCGTTTCCTTCGATGCCGCCCGCGTGACCGCGGTCTTGCGCGGCGTTGCCGTTGATGCACTCTCCGTCTGCGTGCTTGCTTTGAGTTGCGCACCGCGCGCCCGCTTCGTTGCGGGCGACGCAGCACTTCCTGACGCGGGTCGCTTGACCGGCGTCTTCCTGGCCGTTGCCATCTTGCCTCCTGCCTGGCGAGTCGATCAGAGGGTTCGAAGGTTCGCGTTCATACGCGACGCCATTCGGTCGACCCACCCGGTTTGTCTTCAAGCGCAATCCCGGCTTCGAGCAACTGGGCGCGAATCCGGTCTGCTTCGGCATAGTTCTTCGCTTGCTTCGCGGCGATGCGCTCGGCGATCTTCGCTTCGATCTCGTGCGGCGAGAGGCCCTCAGCCGCGGCGGTTCCGCCTGCCTGCTGCAGAAAGGCGCGCGGCTCGCGACCGAAGAAACCGAGCAGCTGGCCCAGGCTCTTCAACTGACGCGCGAGCGCGGCGTCGCGCGTGCGGTTCACTTCGCTTGCGAGATCGAACAGCACGGACACGGCCACCGGCGTGTTGAAGTCGTCGTTCATCGCTGACTGGAAACGCTGCGCGTTCGCCTCGTTCCAGTCAAGTTGCTGATTGTCCGGCTCGACAACCTTCAACGCCGTATATAGACGCGTCAGCGCGTTTCTTGCATCGTCGATATGCACGTCGCTGTAATTCAGCGGCGAACGGTAGTGTGCCCGTGCAATAAAGAAGCGCACCACTTCGGCATCGAATTTTTCGAGCACTTCGCGGATCGTGAAGAAGTTGCCAAGCGACTTCGACATCTTCTCGCTGTCGATCTGCACGAAGCCGTTATGCATCCAGTAGTTCACGAAGGTCTGACCCGTCGCGCCCTCGCTCTGCGCGATCTCGTTCTCGTGATGCGGGAACTGCAAGTCCTGACCGCCGCCGTGAATGTCGAAGTGTTCGCCCAGCAGTTTGCAGGCCATCGCCGAACATTCGATATGCCAGCCCGGACGGCCGCGTCCCCACTTCGAGTCCCAGCCGGAGTCCGCAGGCTCGCCCTCTTTCGCGTGTTTCCACAGCACGAAGTCGAGTGGATCTTCCTTCGCGTCGTTGGCCGCCACGCGCTCGCCCGCGCGCAAGTCTTCGAGCGACTTGCCCGAGAGCTTGCCGTAGCCCGCGAACTTGCGCACCGCGTAGTTCACGTCGCCGTCCTTCGCGTGATAGGCATAGCCGTTCGTCTGCAACGCATCGATCATGCCGAGCATCTGCGGGATGAAATCGGTGGCGCGCGGCTCCATGTCCGGGCGCGCGACGCCGAGCGCATCGGCGTCTTCGTGCATTGCCGTGATGAAGCGATGCGTGAGCGACTTGATCGGCTCGTTGTTCTCGACCGCGCGGCGGATGATCTTGTCGTCGATATCCGTGATATTGCGCACGTACGTGACCTTGAAGCCGAGCGTGCGCAGCCACCGCTGCACGACATCGAACACCACCATCACGCGCGCATGTCCGATGTGACAGTAGTCATAGACCGTCATTCCGCAGACGTACATGCGTACCTCGCCGGGGCGAAGCGGCGTGAAGGGTTGCTTGTCACGCGCGAGCGTGTTGTAGATGCGCAGCGAATTCATAGAGGACAGTGCGTGTGCCGGAACCAACCGTGCGTTGAGTCGCAAACGGCGTGCTCGATACTGCGGGGCGAGGAAGACGCACACGCGAGCGCGAACACGACGGTCGTGCGACCAGGACGGAGACGGCCACGAGTGGCAAAGACAGTCCGATGTCGGCAGCGCGTGAGCACGAGCGCAATGTCGTGTGCAAGGCGCGTGCGCGGAACGTCCGGACCTTTTGTTAGAATGGGTCGGAGTATAACACCCGGATTTGAGCCCATGAAACCTCCAGGCGGCCGCACAGCGGGCACTGCCACGCGTGCTTCTTGCTTCGCTTTCGCCCCCGCCGTTCATGTGTTTCACGCGTAGCCGTGCAGTCGGTTTGCACGCCGTTCACAGCCGAGCTTCCGGGTTCTTCGGTCTCTTCCCGCCTCATTCCTTGACCCATATTCAAGTGACCCACGCCCAAGCGCGCATGCCCTTGCAACTCTCTCGCCGGCCCGCTGCCGATTGTTTCCGCCAACGCTTCGCCGCGACGCTTGCGCGCACCGCCGCAGTCGCCGTGATCGGCGTGGCTGCCTGCTTCGGTTTGTCCAACGCGGCGCTCGCGCAGGTCTCCGCCGCCACGGCTGATGCCACGCCGCAGATCGACGCGTCCATTGCCAACAAGGACTGGAACGCCGCGCTCACGCAGCTCGATGCCCGCCTCGCGAGTCATCCGCGCGACGTGCAGGCGAAGTTCAAGCGGGCGACCGTGCTCGCCCGCCTGAATCGCGACGACGAAGCCATCAGCGCGTTCACCGAACTCACGCAGGCCTACCCCGAGTTGCCCGAGCCGTACAACAATCTCGCCGCGCTCTACGCGAAGAAAGGCCGCTACGAAGACGCGCGCGTCGCGCTGGAGACGGCGGTGAAGGCCAATCCCGGCTACGCCCTCGCTTACGACAATCTCGGCGATCTGTATCTGCGGCTCGCGAGCGAATCGTACAAGCGCGCGCAATCGCTCGGCTCGACGAGCCCGCTCTCGCGCCAGCGCGTCACCGCGATTCAGAACATCATCACGCCGCCGCCGAGAAAGCGCGGCACGGCCGCCGCAGCTTCGGGCGCGCAAGCCGCGTCGGCGGCGCGCGCGACATCGGATGAATGGACGCCCACGCCGGGCTCCAATTTCACGACGATGCCCTCGCCCGACAGTTACTCGCCGTTCGGTGGACCGAGCGGCCCGCTGCCCACATCGCCTTATGTCGCCCCCGACGGGCAGCCGTAAGAAGATAAACCCGCGCGCGCAGGCGGTAAGCTGTCGTCCTGCGCCGCGCGATTGCACGACGCTTTGCATCCATCAATCGAGGATCCGACCTTCATGAAATTGCTGATGTTGGCGCTGTCCGGCGCCGCCCTGATCGCGACCGCCCCCGCCTTTGCTCAACCCGGGCAACCCGCGCAGGCCGCGCATCCGAACGTGCTTTTCAAGACTTCGCAAGGCGACATCCGCGTCGAGCTGTATCCGGAGAAGGCGCCGAAGACAGTCGAGAACTTTCTCGCTTACGTGAAGTCCGGTCAGTACAGCGGCACGATTTTTCATCGCGTGATTCCCGGCTTCATGATTCAGGGCGGCGGCTATAGCACGAGCTTCGCGGAGAAGCCCACGCGCGCGCCGATTCCGCTCGAAAGCCGCAACGGGCTGAAGAACGCGACGGGCACCCTCGCGATGGCGCGCACGAGCGATCCGAATTCGGCGACGGCCCAGTTCTTCATCAATACGGTCGATAATGCCGGGCTCGACTATCCGAACCCGGACGGCAACGGCTATGCCGTGTTCGGCAAGGTCGTCTCGGGCATGGATGTCGTGAAGAAGATCGAAGGCAGCCCGACCACCACGCGCGGGCCGATGGCCGACGTGCCGCAAAAGCCGACCGTGATCGAGTCGGCGACCGTGGTGTCCCAGTAACACGCACACTCGCGGCGGCGTGCGATGGTCGCGCGCCGCCCATTCCGCTCATTCAACACACCGGAGAAAGAACATGGTCGAACTGCATACGAACCACGGCGTCATCAAGCTCGAACTCGACGCCGAAAAAGCGCCGAAGACCGTCGAGAACTTCCTGAACTACGTGAAGAAGGGCCACTACGACAACACGGTGTTCCATCGCGTGATCGACGGCTTCATGATTCAGGGCGGCGGCTTCGAGCCGGGCATGAAGCAAAAGCCGACCGACGCGCCGATCCAGAACGAAGCCAACAACGGCCTGACCAACGACACGGGCACGGTCGCGATGGCGCGCACCAACGACCCGCACTCGGCCACGGCGCAGTTCTTCATCAACGTGAAGGACAACGACTTTCTGAACCACTCGTCGCCGACGCCCCAGGGCTGGGGCTACACGGTGTTCGGCCGCGTGGTCGAAGGACTGGACGTGATCGAGAAGATCAAGAAGGTCAAGACGGGCTCGAAGGGCTTCCACCAGGACGTGCCGGTCGACGACGTCATCATCGAGAAGGCCGTGGTGGTCTGATCGTTCATCGCATGATCGACACGCAGTCTTTCGGTCGCGAATCGAAGCACGAAGCAGCGGGCAGCGCGCATGACGCGCGCCCGCTGTTTTTCGTTTCGGACCTGCACCTGAGCGAGGCGATACCGAACACGGTCGCCGCGTTCGAACATTTCATCGAAGTCACGGCCAACGAGGCGGACTCCGTTTTCATTCTCGGCGATCTATTCGAGTTCTGGGTCGGCGACGACGTGCTCGATCCCGCCGTGGACCACGAGCGCGCTCGCTTCGCGCGGCGCATGACGAAGCTCATGCACACGCTGTCCGAGCGCGGCATCGGGCTCTATGTGATGCACGGCAATCGCGACTTCCTGCTCGGCAAACGCTTCATGAAGGAAGCGGGCGCCATGCCGCTGCCCGATCCTTTCGCGATGACCGCGTTCGGCACGCGCATCGTGCTCGCACACGGCGACGCGCTCTGCACCGCCGATCGCGCGTATCAGCGTTTTCGCCGCTTCGCGCGCAACCGCCACGCGCAGCGGGTCTTTCTCGCGCTGCCGCTCGCCACGCGGCTCGCCATCGGTCAGCGCATGCGAAGCAAGAGCGAAGGCGCGCGCATGGACGGCGCATCGCCGAAATACGACGTGACGCGCAAGGCCGTGTCGACGCTTTTCATCCGAAGCCGCGCCCATACGCTGATCCACGGCCACACGCACCGCCCCGCGATGCATCGCGAAGTGGAAGGCGTGCGCTGGGTGCTGCCCGATTGGGAATTGGATATCGACGCGCCGCGCGGTGGCTATTTACGTCTGGATGCCGGCGGCGTACACGCGCTACCGCTATAACTGGCGTTCGGCGCCGCGCGCCTCGCCTTCCATCACTTTGGACAGGCGCTTCAGGTCGAGCAGCGTCGCGCCATCCATGCCGTGCAGCGCCTCGACGCGCGCGCCGAGCCGCTCCAGTGCCGCGACGATCTCGTCGGTGCGCTGCGCCTGCGTCGATGCGTGATCGATGAGGCCGTGAATCGCGAGCGACACGGGATCGTCGGCGTTCGGCGTGATGCCGTACGCGCAGAACGCGGCGCTCGCGTTCTCGCGCGCATCGGGCTTTTTCCCGACCGCCGGCATCACGACGCGCGCCGGATTGCCGACCGCCGTGCCGCCCGCCGGCACCGGCTTCACGACGACCGCGTTGGAACCGATCTTTGCGTCCGCGCCGACCGTGAAGCTGCCGAGCACTTTCGCGCCCGCGCCGACGATCACGCCGCGCTCGAGCGTCGGATGCCGCTTCGCGCCGCGCGAGAGCGACGTGCCGCCGAGCGTCACGCCCTGATAGATAGTGCAGTCGTCGCCGATGATCGCCGTCTCGCCGATCACCACGCCCATGCCGTGATCGATGAACACGCGCCGCCCGAGCGTCGCGCCCGGATGGATCTCGATGCCCGTGAGAAAGCGCGCGATCTGCGACACGAAGCGGCCAAGCCAGCGCCAGCCGCGATGCCAGCAGCCGTGCGCGAAACGATGCAGCACGATGGCATGCAGGCCCGGATAGCACGTGACGACTTCAAAGACGCTGCGAGCGGCGGGATCGCGCTCACGGATAGCGGCGATGTCTTCGCGAAATCGGTCGAACATGGCGGTGATCTCAGTCGGGGAAAGGTTGCGCTGCGTTGCGCATTCATCGCGCGGTGCTTAGCTGAGAAAGCGCAAAGCTTATGTCGGCGAGCCGTTTTTTGCCGATTGTAGGACGAGCGCGCCGCCTGTGCAGGACGCGCCCGATGCCCCCGATGACAGCGCGGTCGCGCTCACGGCTCTTTACCACCCAGAAGAATATGCTTTGCAATGCCCCGAAGAATGTTCACTTCCTCACGTTCGAGACCTGCTCGTGCAAAAAGACGGCGCACGCGCGACATCAATTTCTTCGGATTGGCCGGATCGAGAAACGAGAGCGCGACCAATGCCTCTTCGAGGTGCGCGTACATGCCTTCGATTTCATCGCTCGATGCGCGCTGCCCCACCGTTTCGCCGGGCGCCGCAGCAGGCGCGGTCTGGTGGAACGCAAGCCGCAGCTCGTAAGCGAGCACCTGCACCGCCTGCGCGAGATTGAGCGAGCTGTAAGCAGGATTCGCCGGAATGTGGGCGAGCGCGCTGCAACGCTCGACATCCGCGTTCGATAACCCGGTGCGCTCGTTGCCGAACACGAGCGCGATATCGCCGTGATGCGCGAACTCGCGCGCGCGATCGCCGACGATGCGCGGCGGCATGTGCGGCGGCCCGTACTCGCGCGTGCGCGCGGTGAGCGCGACGGACCAATGCACGCCGATGAGCGCCTCCGCGAGCGAATCGACGACCTGCGCGGACGCGAGCACGTCGTCCGCGCCGCTTGCCATCGCGACAGCTTCGGGGTCGTGCTTCACTTCGGCGACGCGCGGCGCGACGAGCACGAGGCGCGCGAAGCCCATGGTCTTGAGCGCGCGGGCGGCTGCGCCCACATTGCCCGGATGACTCGGCTCGACGAGGATGAACCGCGTGGACGTGAAGCCGTCGGCGGGGAGAGAAAGATCGTTGGATTCCAAGGCGCGGTTCGTGCTTTTGAGTTGCAGATGAGTTGCAAGATTAACGCGCTATGTTAACGCCGATTCGCGCGGGCAGCCGCCTCTCCATGCGCCGCACCGCATTCGGGTAAAATGGCCCCTTCGCGCTTCGTGAACGTCTGCGGGCGCCCCGCTCTTATTCAATTCGTCTTTCGTCGACCTTAGTCGTTGTCGCCAACCCATCTTGCAACCCATCGCCCGCACACGTTAGTGCAACGCGCGGCGGTCAAAGGATTTCGCTCATGCATCCGATGCTCAACATCGCTGTCAAGGCCGCGCGCCGCGCCGGACAGATCATCAACCGCGCGTCGCTGGACCTGGACCGCCTCCTCGTCAGCAAGAAGCAGCACAACGACTTCGTGACGGAAGTCGACAAGGCGTCGGAAGCGGCCATCATCGAGACGCTGCGCACCGCCTATCCCGACCATTCGATTCTCGCGGAAGAGTCCGGCCAGGACGATCGCGAATCCGATTATCAGTGGATCATCGATCCGCTCGACGGCACCACCAACTTCATCCACGGCTTCCAGTACTACTGCGTCTCGATCGCGCTCGCGCACAAGGGCACGGTCACGCAGGCCGTCGTCTACGATCCGACGCGCAACGATCTCTTCACCGCATCGCGCGGCGGCGGCGCATATCTGAACGAGCGGCGCATTCGCGTCGGCAAGCTGGACCGTCTGTCGGATGCGCTCATCGGCACGGGCTTTCCGTTTCGCGACGGTCAGGGCCTGAACGCCTACATGCGCCTTTTCAGCGAAATGACGCTGTCGTGCGCGGGCCTGCGCCGGCCGGGCGCGGCGGCGCTCGATCTCGCGAACGTCGCGGCCGGACGGCTCGACGGCTTCTTCGAGCAGGGCATTCATCCGTGGGACGTGGCGGCGGGCAGCCTGATCGTGACCGAAGCGGGCGGGCTGGTCGGCAACTACACCGGCGAATCGGACTTCCTGTTCAAGAACGAGATCGTCGCCGCGAACCCGAAGGTCTATGCACAGATGGTCAAGATCCTCGACATGTATTCGCGCACGCGTCTGACGGGCGAGTAACCCAACGCATGCGACGTACGCCTTGCCGGAGCGCGCGCCGTCGCGCTCCGTTCTCGCTACTGCCTGACGGGCGCGGCGCGTGCGCTGCAATGAGCGCCGCGCTCCGCTAGAGTGCTCTCTTTTGCTTCGCGTCCAGCGGGGCGCGCTTCTCCCCTTCCCTTTCCCTTCTTTGCGGCGCCCGGCGCCCCGGCCGCCAGCACGCCATGAAAAAAGGCTTCTATACGATCATCGCCGCGCAGTTCGTCTCGTCGCTGGCGGACAACGCGCTGTTGATCGCCGCCATCGCGATGCTCGCCGTCGTGCGCTCGGCACCGTGGGTCACGCCGCTCCTGCAGATTTTCTTCACCGTGTCCTACGTGGTGCTCGCGCCTTTCGTCGGCGCATTCGCCGATGCCCTGCAAAAGCGCCACGTCATGTTCATCTCGAACGCGCTCAAAGCCGGCGGCTGCGCGATGATGATCGCGGGCGTGCATCCGATGATTGCGTACGGCGTGGTCGGCCTCGGCGCGGCCGCGTATTCGCCGGCCAAATACGGCATCCTGACCGAACTGCTGCCGCCGCAGAAGCTGATCGCCGCGAACGCGTGGCTCGAATCGGCGACGGTCGGCTCGACCATCGTCGGCACCGTGATCGGCGGCGCGCTCGTGAGTCAGGTCGTCCAACGCTGGGTGACGCACGCGCATCTGCCGCTCGTCGCCAGCGCCGCGCACGCCGCGATGTTCGCCGTCATGGTGATCTACGCATCGGCGGCCGTCATCAATGCGTTCATTCCCGATACCGGCGCGCGCTACCCGAATCTGTTGACGCAGCCGACGCGCCTCGTGCACGACTTTTCGCATTGCTTCAAGGTCTTGTGGAGCGACAAGCTCGCGCAGATCGCGCTGTGGGTCACGACACTTTTGTGGGGCGCAGCCGTCACGCTGCAACTGCTGGTGCTGAAATGGGCCGATGCCAATCTCGGATTGTCGCTGTCGAAGGCGGCGGTGCTGCAAGGCATCACGGGCGTCGGCATCGCGCTC
Source organism: Burkholderia sp. 8Y (assembly GCF_902506145.1). GTDB lineage: Bacteria > Pseudomonadota > Gammaproteobacteria > Burkholderiales > Burkholderiaceae > Caballeronia. Next base: position 1,777,690 of record NZ_LR733520.1, read on the forward strand.
GGCGCGGCGGCGGCGTCCGCGTGGATCGCGCTCAGGCAGTCGCTGAAGGTGCTGCCGGTCGGCGTGCTGATCGGCGCGGTGGCCATCGCCATGGCGTTCTACAACAAGGACCTGTTTCCGGCGGGCGCGGGCGTGCATATCGGCCCGTTGTTCGCACCGGCCTACATTCTCATGGCGTATCCGCTGATGATCGCGCTCGGCGGCCTGTCGGGCTTTTTCATCGTGCCGATGAACGCGATTCTCCAGCATCGCGGCGCGACGCTGCTTTCGGCGGGCCATTCGATCGCCGTGCAGAACTTCAACCAGAATCTCGCCGTGCTCGCAATGCTCGGCGCGTATGCGCTCCTTCTGACGGAGAAGGTGCCGGTGCAATGGATCATCGTCGTGTTCGGTGTCTTCGTCTGCGGGATGATGGCGCTCGCGATGCGCCGCCATACGCGCAACGAACGCGAAGTGGATCTCGGCGCGCTCGTCGAGGAATGAACCTTGCTTCATTGTTGAGTCCGGCTGCGTGCTGAAGCGTTCAGACAGGGAGGGAACGATGACGCACGGGTTCAAGTCGTAACAGCAGGGAACGCGCGTCAGCGCAAGGGGCCGCGCGGGCCGGGCCATGCACTCATGGCCTTCGTGCAGCCATTCTCCGGCACGTCAAATAAAGGAGCCATGAAATGGGATTGTTTTCACGTTCGACGCTCGACAGCAAGATCAATGGCGCAGCCGATGTCGGCCAACGCGCCGTGCGCGGTGCGGGCGATGTCGTCGATTCGGCGACCGACCAGTTGCGCAGCCTGCTCGACGATCTGGAGAGCTCTCTCCAAGGCGCGAAGGATATCGACGCCGACCGCCTGCGCAAGCAACTGCAATCGAAGCTGAAGTTCGCGCGCTCGCAGATGGACGGCGCGAGTTCTGTCATCACCGACAAGCTCGGCGATGCAGCGGGCTATGCCGACGACTTCGTCCATGACAAGCCGTGGCACACGCTCGGCGCGGTGGCGGGTCTCGCGCTGCTCGTCGGCTTTCTGGCGGGACGTTCCTAAGTATCGCGCCCGGTTGCATGGGACAGCGGGGCCGCCGATTGCCAACCATCGGCGGCCCCGCCTGCTTTTGAGCGTTCCGTCATGCGGCCTATGCCTTTCGGCCCCCTCCGTCGTCCAACGACGACAGGTTAAACTCTTGCCCTATCGGCTGATTCGCGGCTGATTTGCGGCTGCACGCACGTTGCGTTCGGCCCGTCGCTCTTACCGCACGCAAGATGGGCAATCACACGGCAACTCCCGACTCTCCTTCCGCTTCAGCCGCCGCCGCGCTCCCCGCGGACTTCGCGCAGCATACGCCGATGATGCAGCAGTACTTGCGCATCAAGGCCGAGCATCCCGGCACGCTCGTTTTCTATCGCATGGGCGATTTCTACGAGCTTTTTTTCGACGATGCCGAGAAAGCCGCGCGCCTGCTCGATCTCACGCTCACGCAACGCGGCGCATCAGGCGGCAATCCGATCAGGATGGCCGGCGTGCCGCATCACGCGTGCGAGCAATATCTCGCGAAGCTCGTGAAGCTCGGCGAATCGGTCGCCATTTGCGAACAGATCGGCGACCCGGCTACGTCGAAGGGACCGGTCGAGCGCAAGGTCGTGCGCGTGGTCACGCCCGGCACGCTCACGGATGCCGCGCTGCTCTCCGACAAAAGCGATGTTTATCTGCTCGCGCTATGCCCCGCGCATAACCGGCGCGGCGTGGTCACGAGCGTCGGCCTCGCGTGGCTCAATCTGGCGAGCGGCGCGCTGCGGCTCGCGGAAGTCGCGCCGGAGCAAGTGGCGGCGGCGCTGGAGCGCATTCGTCCGTCGGAAACGCTAATCGCCGATACGGTCGCCGACATGCAGGCGACCTTCGCCGTCACGAACCTCGCCGCGCCGACGCGCGTGCCGGCCTGGCACTTCGATGTCGGCTCGGGCACGCAGCGCCTTCGCGAGCAGCTCAACGTGGCAAGCCTCGACGGCTTCGGCGGTGAAACGCTCACCTGCGCGTGCGGCGCGGCGGGCGCGCTCCTGCTTTACGCCGCGGCCACGCAAGGCCAGCAGTTGCGCCACGTGCGCAGCCTGAAGGTCGAACATGAATCGGAGTACATCGGCCTCGATCCGGCGACGCGCCGCAATCTCGAACTGACCGAAACGCTGCGCGGCACCGAATCGCCGACGCTCTGCTCGCTGCTCGATACATGCTGCACGAGCATGGGCAGCCGCCTCTTGCGTCACTGGCTGCATCATCCGCCGCGCGATGCGTCCGTCGCGCAGGCTCGCCAACATGCGATCGGCGCGCTGCTCGATGCCCCCGCGGGGAGCGGACTCGACGCATTGCGCACCGCGCTGCGCAAGATATCGGACATCGAACGCATCACGGGGCGGCTCGCGCTGCTCTCCGCTCGCCCGCGCGATCTGTCGAGCCTGCGCGACACGTTCGCCGCGTTGCCCGACCTGCAAACGCTCGTCGCCGCGCTGCCCGCGCAGCCGGCGGCGCTCGCGCGCATCGGCGCGGCGCTCGAACCGCCGCGCGAATGCCTCGAGCTGCTCGCGAGCGCCATCGCGCCCGAACCGGCGGCGCTCATCCGCGACGGCGGCGTGATCGCGCGCGGCTACGATCCCGATCTCGACGAACTGCGCGATATTTCGGAGAACTGCGATCAATTCCTGATCGACCTCGAAGCTCGCGAGCGCACGCGTACCGGCATCGGCAATCTGCGCGTCGAGTACAACCGGGTGCATGGCTTTTATATCGAAGTGACGCGCGGCCAAACCGATAAGGTGCCGGACGATTACCGTCGCCGTCAGACGCTGAAGAATGCCGAGCGGTACATCACACCGGAACTGAAGGCGTTCGAAGACAAGGCGCTGTCCGCGCAGGAACGGGCGCTGGCCCGCGAACGCGCGCTCTACGATGCCCTTCTGCAAAACCTGCTGCCCTTCCTCGAAGATTGTCAGCGCGTCGCAAGCGCGCTCGCCGAACTGGACTTGCTCGGCGCGTTCGCCGAGCGGGCGCGCGCGCTCGACTGGGTCGCGCCGGAGTTCGCCGTGGATGCCGGCATCGATATCGATCAGGGACGGCACCCGGTCGTCGAGGCGCAGGTCGAGCAGTTCATTGCGAACGATTGTTGCCTGAGCGTCGACCGCAAGCTGTTGCTCATTACCGGTCCGAACATGGGCGGTAAATCGACGTTCATGCGGCAGACGGCGCTGATTGCGTTGATGGCGTACGTCGGCAGCTACGTGCCCGCGAGGCGCGCACGCTTCGGCGCGCTGGACCGCATCTTCACGCGCATCGGCGCGGCGGACGATCTCGCGGGCGGCCGCTCCACGTTCATGGTCGAGATGACGGAAGCCGCCGCCATTCTCAACGATGCGACCGCGTCCAGCCTCGTGCTCATGGACGAAATCGGCCGCGGCACATCCACGTTCGACGGCCTTGCGCTCGCGTGGGCCATCGCGCGGCATCTGCTGTCGCACAACCACTGCTATACGCTCTTCGCGACGCATTACTTCGAACTGACGCAGTTGCCCACCGAGTTCGCGCAGGCGGCGAACGTGCACTTGTCGGCGGTCGAGCACGATCACGGCATCGTGTTCCTGCATTCGGTCAACGAAGGCCCGGCGAATCAAAGCTACGGCCTTCAGGTCGCGCAACTCGCCGGCGTGCCGGCGGCGGTGATCCGCGCCGCGCGCAAGCATCTGGTGCATCTGGAGCAGCAGTCCATCGGTCAGCCGACTGCGCAGTTCGATCTGTTCGCGAGCCCGCCGTATGCCTTCGACGACGAAGCCGATGAGAAACCGGCCGCGCAGGCCGCGCCCGACCATCCGGTGCTCGACAAGCTGCGTGCGCTCGATCCGAACGAACTGCGTCCGCGCGACGCGCTCGATTTGCTCTACGAACTGCATGAACTGGCGAATCGCGCGCCGGATGCGTCGCACTGAGCGCATCGACGGCACTGGCGCGCCGCGCCTTCTAAGCACGGCGGCGCGGGCTTGCAACCGCGCGCTCCTAACGGCGCTGCTGACAGGCGCGTTGGTTCAGGCACACGCGCAGAATGGCGATCCGGTGTCGTTCGCGGTCATCTCGGACGCGCTCACCCGCTCCGCCGACGAAGCGCCCGTGCGTCAGATGCTCGATGCGATCGCGCGTGATCGCAACATCGGGTTCATCGTCTACGACGGCAACGTGAAAGGCGCGAGCGAAGCATGCCGCGACAGCATCTATCAGTCGCGCCGCGATCTGCTCGATGCGTCGCGAACGCCGCTCGTGCTCTTGCTCGGGCAGCACGACTGGGCTGATTGCGGTTCGACACATGGCGGCGCTTACGATCCGGTCGAACGGCTCGACTTCGTGCGCCAGCTTTTCTTCGCGGACGCCAATTCGCTCGGACAGAATCCGCTCACGCTCACGCGCGAAAGCGAGGTCGCGCGCTTTCGGCCGTTTCGCGACAACGTGCGCTGGCAGGCCGGTGGCATCGCGTTCATCGGCCTGAACGCGCCGAGTCCGAACAACCACTATTCGACGGCAGGCGGGCGCAACGGCGAGTTCGAGGACCGCTCGGTCGCGACGACGTTCTGGCTGGATCACGCGGCGGAATCGGCGCGGCGCGCGGGCATGCGCGCGCTCGTCATTCTGCTTCAAGGCGATCCCGATTTCGCGCGTTACGAACGGCGCGACCGCTTCGCGTGGCTTCGCTTCTCACGCTCGAACGAGCCGCGCGATGGATTTCTGGAGTTGAAGCGCGCGCTCGTGAAAGCGGCCGAGACGTTTCGCGGGCCGGTGATCGTGATTCATAAAACCGAAGCGTCCGAGCCGAACGGCTTTCATATCGACCAGCCGCTGCGCAATGACAAGGGCCTCACGGTGACGAATCTCACGCGCGTCGCGCTGTCGCTCAAGCGGCCGCAATCGCAATGGCTCGAACTAACGAGCGACGCGCGATGGCATCCACCGTTTCGCTTGCGAGTACGCGATACACGCGATACACGCGACTTACAGGATGCACGCAAGCGCGGTGCGAGCGAGCCGAAAGCGGAGACACCCGCGCAGGCCGCGCCGTCGAGCGCGCCTTATGGTTCCTATCCGGATTATTCGGCTCCGTTTCCCTCGACATCAGCTTCCACGCCGCCTGCCCTGCCGCGCAACGATCTGCCCGAGTCGCTGCCGGCGCCGCCCTCGCTGATGCAGCCGGCATCGGGCTTGCCGCCCATTCTCACGCCGCCGCAAGCGTTGCCGCCCATTCTCCCGGTGCCGGCGTCGGGCGTGCCGAACGGCGCATCGCCGGGCGCGCCGGCCACCGGCAACGCGCAATAAAAAAAGCGCAGCCCAAGCTGCGCTTTGCGAACACGCTTTCGATGCCTCGGACCGCTCAGTGCAGCGTCGGGCCGGAATCCGTGCGCGGCTCGTCGTCTTCGTCGTCATCGAGCACTTCCAGGCCATCTACGCCGTGCGCGTGCTGATGCTTGACCTCGTCTTCGGTCGCGGTGCGTACTTCCTGCACCGACAGCGCGAAGCGCAACGCCATGCCGGCGAGCGGATGGTTGCCGTCGAGCACGACTTTATCTTCCGCGACATCCGTGACCGTGTAGATGAGCGCGTCGAGCTCGTCGTCGCTGTCCTCCGGCGTGCCCTCGAACTGCATGCCGACTTCGAGCGGCTCCGGGAAACGACTGCGCTCTTCGATCTTGACGAGCTCGGGGTCGTACTCGCCGAATGCGTCTTGCGGCTCGAGCTGGACCAGCGTTTCGTAACCGGGCTCGCGACCGTCCAACGCTTCCTCGATCTTGGGGAACGTGCCATCATAGCCGCCGTGCAGATAGACCATCGGCTCGTCGCTCTCCTCGATCAGATTGCCTTGCGCATCCGATAGCTTGTAGGCGACCGAAACGACGGTGTCTTTCGCAATTTTCATTGAATCCTCCAAGATACAAGCCTCGATTATACGATGCGCCAGCGGCCCTCAGACGTTACAGCCTTGCCCCTTCCCACCCTTTCCGAGCCCTCCGGCGCGCCGCTTCCCGACGAAGTCACACCGTTGTTGGGCAACCGCACGCCGCGACAGTTCATGCGGCGTTACTGGCAGAAAAAGCCGCTTTTGATCCGTCAGGCGATCCCCGGCATTTCCGCGCCCGTTCCCCGCGACGATCTGTTCGAACTCGCCGATCTCGACGACGTCGAATCGCGCCTGATCACTCATTTTCGCAATACGTGGAATCTCGAGCACGGCCCGTTCGCGCCGGACGAACTGCCATCCGTCAGGAAACGCGAATGGACGCTGCTCGTGCAAGGCGTCAATCTGCATGACGAGCGCGCGCACGCGCTGATGAACCGCTTCCGCTTCATTCCGGACGCGCGTCTCGACGACCTCATGATTTCCTACGCGACGGACGGCGGCGGCGTCGGCCCGCACTTCGACTCTTACGACGTGTTCCTGCTGCAAGTCCACGGCAAGCGTCGCTGGCGCATCGGCGCGCAGCGCGATCTATCGCTAAAACCCGGTCTGCCGTTGAAAGTTTTACAGCACTTCGAGCCGGAAGAAGAATGGGTGCTCGAACCGGGCGACATGCTGTACCTGCCGCCGCATATCGCGCACGACGGTATCGCCGAAGGCGAATGCATGACGTGCTCCATCGGCTTTCGCGCGCCGTCGGCCCGGGAGCTCACCGCCCAGTTTCTTTATCACCTCGCCGAGCGCACCGGCGACGAAGCGGCAGACGGCAAATCCGATGTCCGCTACCGCGATCCGGCGCAGCCGCCGGTCGCGACGCCCGGCGAGTTGCCCGCGCTTCTCGTCGAGCGCGTTGGCGCGATCCTTGCGAAGCTCACCTGGAATGAAAAGGATGTCGCCGAGTTTCTCGGGAGTTATCTGAGCGAGCCGAAAGCCAACGTCGTATTCGATCCGCCGGTGCGCGCGCTTAATGAGCAAAAATTTGTTGAGCGCGCGAAAAAGACGGGGATCGCACTAGATAGAAAGACGAATTTGCTCTACAACACGCACTCGTATTTCGTTAATGGCGAAGCTGCCGCGTTGTCGGCAAAGGCGAAAAAGTGGCTGCCTGAGCTGGCCGACACAAGGCGTCTGGAAGCGAAACGCTTTGTAACACTTACAGACGATTCGGCAATGACATCCCTGCTGCACGAGTGGTATCGTGCGGGCTGGATTCAGACGGACCCGCCGGCCTGAAACGCTTGGCGCGAAAGCGCCCGGCGTATTCATCGAAGGCCCTTGGTTTTGCTGTTCCGCAATAAAAAGTTTGTATGAGAAAGACAACGTACCGTCCCCGCATTTATCGACGGTCGTTACGAAAGTGCCTATAATTTCCGGCCAAGCCGTGTAGGTCTCACACAAAAACAATTGTGAGGCTCCAAAGCGGCCCAGGTCGGTGTTGGAGCACACATTACCGGTACTTTGCGCTGTTGCTTACCTTTAACCATAAAAGGACGTGATCATGAAGAAATCCCTCCTCGTAGCATCCCTGTTGGCTGCTGTTGCCCTGGCTGCATGCAACAAGTCTAGCGATACGGCTGCTCCGAGCGCTGCAAGCGATTCGTCGGCTGCTTCGGCTCCGGCTGCTGCCGCTTCGGACGCAAACGCTGCTGCATCGAGCGCATCGGCCGCTGCAAGCGACGCAGCTTCGGCAGCTGGCGCTGCTTCGGACGCTGCTGCTTCGTCGGCTGCTCCGGCTTCGGGCGCAAGCCAGTAAGGCCAACAGGCTTTACGCCAGCGCATCGCGTCTGGCAGGGCCGCTTGACGCGGCCCATACAAAAAAACCGGCTTACGCCGGTTTTTTTGTTGATGCTCGCAGGTTCGCTTCTTAAAGCGCGAGCCAGTCGAAGCCGTCCGCTTGCGATGCAACCACGACATCGCCCGCCGAGGCGCCCAGCACCCCTGACAGCGCAGCCTGCGCAAGATGCGGCAGATTGTTTTGCTGACTCAGATGCGCGGCGACGAGATGCCGCAGTTTCGAACGATCGAGCGACGCCAGGATTGCTGCGGCGGCATCGTTATTCAGGTGTCCGTGCGTCCCGCCGATACGCGCCTTCAGCGACGCCGGATAGCGGCTCGCGGCAAGCATCGCGACATCGTGATTGGATTCGAGCACGAGCGCGTCACAGCCGCTCAGAACGCTCGTGATATGCGGCGTCGCCACGCCCACGTCGGTCAGGACACCGAGACGGCTCGCGCCATCCGAGAACACGTATTGCAGCGGCTCACGCGCATCGTGAGGCACGGTATAGGGCAGCACGCTGACGTCGCCGATCGCGACGCTCTCGTCGCCCCAAAGCACACGCAAATCGACGTTCGCCTCGTCCGCGCCGACCGCGCGCGCGGTGCCCCAGCTCATGTAAAGCGGAATGGACCACTTGCGCGCCAGTGTCAGCGCGCTGCCGATATGGTCCGTATGCTCGTGCGTGATGACGATGGCATCGAGTTGCGCCGAAGCACATCCGAGCCGCACGAGCCGGCGCTCCACTTCCTTCGCCGAGAAACCGCAATCGAGCAGCACGCGCGTGGTAGTCGCGCCGCTCGTCGACTCGACGAGCAATGCGTTGCCTTCGCTGCCGCTCCCCAGACTGGCGAATCTCACAATCGCTTGGCGTCCGGGCCTAGTTCAGTTGCGCGTGCAGCAGCGACACGATGCGTTGCGCATCGGTCGAGTTGTCCGGCTGGCCGTTCGCATCCACGACGGCGACCTGCGTGAGCGCATCCGCCTTCGGACGGACGTTCACGAGGAACTGGCGCGTGGGCTTCGGCGAATTGCTCGAGAAGAGCTTGCCGAAGAGACCTTCCTTCTTCAGTTCAGCCATCGAATCCGAATAGTGCACGTAGTAGATGCCCTTCTCGCGGTCGCGATTGTCGACCGTGAAGTTCGTGCGATCGAGCGCGAGGCCGACGCGCAGCCATGCGCGATCGAACGGCTCGGCGAGATCGAGCGTCGACGTGCCTGCCGTCTGCTCAACGGCAACCTTCGCGCCGGCGGGACGCGCCTGAGCAATCAGTTGCTTCGATTGATCCTCGGTCAGGCCGAACTTCTGCATGATCTTCGCGAGGAACGCGGCTTCGAGCGCCGGATTGCGCGGACGCGTCTCCCAGCGCGACGACGTCTTGTCCTGACCCGTCAGCACTTCCTCCATCGCGCTATGCGTGACGGAGATGTCCGTGGAGCCGTCCGACGCGCGATCCACCTGCGTGCGGAACATGTCGCGCGTGCCCGACGAATACGCGAAATCGAGCAGCTTGCCGACGCTGTTGCGGAACCAGTCGCTCGGAATGTTCGCGCGATTTTCGGCCCAGTCGGTCGCCATGATGCCGGTCTGCGCCGAGTCCGTCTTCAGCGTGAAGCCGTTTTCGGTCCAGAACTCGCGCAACTGCGGCCAGACCTGATCGGGCGAACGGCCATCGACGACGAGCCAGCGGCGGTCGCCGTCGCTCTCGACGTGCATCCCGTACGGATCTTGCGCGTTCGGCACGCCGAGCGTCAGGTTGCCCGCGGGCGTGGCGTTGCGCTGCGCGGTGCCGCCGAGCGTGTTGACCGGCGGCGGCGCCGCGTAACGCTGGCTGATGTCGGCCGTGCTGAGATCGGACGGAACGGTCAGCGACGGCGCGGTTTCAGCGGCCTTGTAGTTCACGCGATCGGGCGCGAGCCAGTCGTTCAGCGTGTCGCAACCCGCAAGCGCGAAGACGACGCCGGCGGAAAGCGACAGCACGCTCAGGCGTTTGGCTTGGGTAAGAAGAGTGGAATGTTTCATGAGGTCCTTCTTTGCTGCAGATGACGTGCTGATAACGCATGGCCTCGCGTCGGTCCCGCGTGCGAAACGCGGGCTGGCGAGGCCGATGAGCGGCGGTTGATGACGGGTCGCGATCGCTTCGATCACGTAGAGCGGCGCCGCCGAGTTCGATGTGTCGTCGATATCGCGAGTGCGCCGCCGCGCCTAGGTCAAGAGAGAAGCCCGGCGTCGCGCAACGCGCCACGCACGATGTCGTGAAAGCGCGCGTCGAGCGGCGTGAGCGGCAGGCGGATGCCGCCTTCCATGCGGCCGAGCGCCTGCAGCGCCCATTTCGCCGGAATCGGGTTGGATTCGCAGAACAGTTGCTTGTGCAGTTCCAAAAGGCTCAGATGGATGCGGCGCGCGGTGATCGCGTCGCCTGCGAGCGCGGCGCGGCACAACTCGCTCATCTGCTTGGGCGCGACGTTCGCCGTCACCGAGATGTTGCCGTGACCGCCCAGCAGCATCAGCGCGATGGCCGTGGGATCGTCGCCGCTGAAAATGGCGAAATCGGCCGGCGCGTGCTTGATGAGATGCGCGGCGCGATCGATGTTGCCGGTGGCTTCCTTCACGCCGATGATGCCCGGCACCTCGGCCAGCCGCAGGATCGTCTCGTTGCTCATGTCCGCAACGGTGCGGCCCGGCACGTTGTAGAGAATCACGGGAAGATCGACGGCTTCCGCGATGGCGCGGAAGTGGCGAACCATGCCTTCTTGCGTCGGCTTGTTGTAGTACGGCACGACTTGCAGCGTGGCGTCCGCGCCGACTTTCTTCGCCTGCTTCGAGAGTTCGATGGCTTCCGCCGTCGAATTGCCGCCCGCGCCCGCGATGATCGGGAACCGCCTGGCCGCGTGCTCGACCGCCGTCTGCACCATCAGCACATGCTCTTCGACCGACAACGTGGCCGACTCGCCGCTCGTTCCCACGACCACGAGTCCGTTCGAGCCCTGTTCGACGTGCCAGTCGATCAGCTTACGAAACGCTGGCAGATCCAGACTACCGTCCTCGTGCATCGGTGTGACGATGGCCGGGATGCTGCCGCGAATCCGGAGGCCGCCGGTTCCGCCGTTCGATCCGCCGTTCATTCCGCCGTTAGTTCCGTTAGTCATGAAACTCTATGAATTTAATCGTGAATTTAATCGCAAAAAGCGATATTACGCGATTGTAGCGGATTAGCCCGCCAAATCGTAACGAGGCGAACCCGCAGGCGTGTTACCAATCGTGAGCGGTTCGGCTGCGTCGGGCTGCGTCGCATTCGCTGCCTGCACCTCACGGACCGCGCAGACTCGCTGCACGCAGGCAGCACGCGGGCGTTCGACAAAACCGTCTTCATAGGCGACCACGCGAAGCCGTCCGCGCACCGCTTCGAGCAACTCGCCGGGCGTCAACAGAAACGCGGGATTCGACGGCTTGCCGATGCGCTCGTTCCCGGCCGCGAACGTCTCGTAAATGAGCACGCCGCCGGGCGCGAGCGAATCGATCAGATGCCCGAAAAGCGGGCGATGCAGATAGTTCGTGACGACCACCGCGCCGAACCGGCGACCGGATGGAAGCGGCCACGGCGCGCCTTCGAGATCGGCGGCGAGCGTCGCGATGCCATCGCACGCGGAGAGGGACGCAAGCGCCTCAGCATCCCGATCGACGGCGAGCACCGCATGACCGCGCCCGGCGAACCAGCGCGCGTGGCGGCCGCCGCCCGATGCGACATCGAGCACGTCCGCGCCGGGCGCAACGAGATGCGCCCAGCGGGTGACCCAACCGCTCGGCGTGCCGGCGTCCATCAGTTGTACGAGAGACCCATGGCTTCGCGCACGTCGCGCATGGTTTCGGTCGCGAACTTGCGCGCCTTGTCGCAGCCGTCGGCGACGATCGCGCGCAAGAGCGACGGATCGTCCATGTACTTTTGCGCGCGTTCGAGCATCGGCTGCTGCTCGCGCAAGATGCCTTCGATCACCGGCTGCTTGCAGTCGAGACAACCGATGCCCGCGCTGCGGCAGCCCTGCTGCACCCACTGGTGCGTCGCTTCGTCGGTGTAGACCTGATGCAGTTGCCACACGGGGCACTTGTCAGGATCGCCCGGATCGGTGCGGCGCACGCGGGCCGGGTCCGTGGGCATGGTGCGGACTTTTTTCGTGATGGTCTCGGCGTCTTCGCGCAAGCCGATGGTGTTGCCGTAGGACTTCGACATCTTCTGGCCGTCCAGACCCGGCATGCGCGACGCCTCGGTGAGCAGCACTTGCGGCTCGACGAGAATCAGCTTGCGCGCGCCTTCGAGATAGCCGAACAGACGTTCGCGGTCGCTCATCGACAGGCTTTGCGATTCCTGCAGCATCGCGCGGGCTTGCTCGAGCGCCTCGTCGTCGCCTTCCTGCTGATAGGCGACGCGCAGTTCGTGATACAGCTTCGCGCGCTTGCCGCCGAGCTTCTTCGCGGCTTCGAGCGCCTTTTCCTCGAAATCCGGCTCCTTGCCGTAGAGATAGTTGAAGCGGCGCGCGATTTCGCGCGTCATCTCGACGTGCGGCACCTGGTCCTCGCCGACCGGCACGAGCGACGCGCGATACAGCAGAATGTCCGCCGCCATCAGCACGGGATAGCCGAGAAAGCCGTACGTGGACAGATCCTTCTCCTTCAGCTTCTCGATCTGCTCCTTGTAGGTCGGCACGCGTTCGAGCCAGCCGAGCGGCGTGCCCATGCCGAGCAACAGCGACAGTTCCGCGTGCTCCGGCACCCGGCTCTGGATGAACAGCGTGGCCTGCGAGGGATCGATACCCGATGCGAGCCAGTCGATCAGCACTTCCCACACGTTTTTCTCGATGACCTCGGGCGTCTCGTAGTGCGTGGTGAGCGCGTGCCAGTCCACCACCGCGAAGAAGCACGGATACTCGGATTGCAGCCGCACCCAGTTTTTCAGCACGCCGTGATAGTGGCCGAGGTGCAGCGACCCGGTGGGCCGCATGCCGGAGAAGATACGGTCAGGGAACATGATCTTAGGGAAAGAGTGAAGCGAAGGGATTCAGTATGGCCGACACCGCCGCGTAGCCCACGTTGACGAGCGGGCCGAGCCAGAAGCGCGTCAGCGCGTTCGTCATGATGAGCGCCATCACGATCCAGAAGCCGTAAGGCTCGATCTTCTGAAAGGCAAGCGACGCGCGCACCGGCAACAGCGCCGACAGAATGCGCCCGCCGTCGAGCGGCAGCAGCGGGAACAGATTGAGCACGCCGAACACCAGATTCACGCCGACGCCCGCCGCCGCCATCCGCGTGAAGAACGGTTCGTCGACGTGAAACGCGGCGAGCAGCACGGCGAGCACGCCCCACAGGAGCGCCTGCACGAAGTTGCTGCCCGGACCCGCCGCCGCGACCCACAGGCCGCCCCAGCGCGGATTGCGCAGATTGCCGAACGCGACAGGAACCGGCTTCGCGTAGCCGAACATGAACGCGCCGCTCGTCACGAAGTACAGCACGATCGGAATGACGATGGTCCCGATCGGGTCGATGTGGCGCATCGGGTTCATGGACACGCGGCCGAGCACGTAGGCCGTGTTGTCGCCGAGCAGACGCGCGGCATAGCCATGCGCGGCCTCGTGCAGCGTGATCGCGAAGATCACCGGAAGCGCGTAGACCGCGATGGTTTGTATCAGGGAAGGATCCATAGGGCGCTATTGTATCAAGCGGGCACGCGTCATCAGGCGCGTCGAGGCGTGCGCGCGGCGGTTCTCATGCGAAATGCAGGACGCAAAGCGCCGGCCCTCACGCCGTCAGGCCGAACGGCTCCAGACTGCCCCGGCCCGCGCGCACCAGCACCGGCTCGCCGCCCGTCAGGTCGATCACCGTGGAAGGCTCCGCCGGGCACGCGCCGGCATCGATCACGAGTTCGATCTGCTTTTCGAGCCGCTCGCGGATTTCCTCCGCGTCGTTGATGGGCTCGTCCTCGCCGGGCAGGATCAGCGTGGACGCGAGCAGCGGCTCGCCGAGCGCCCCGAGCAGCGCGAGCGTGATCTCGTGATCGGGCACGCGCAGCCCGATCGTCTTGCGCGACGGATGCGACAACCGGCGCGGCACTTCCTTCGTCGCCTGCAGCACGAACACGTACGGCCCCGGCGTGACCGATTTGATCAGCCGATACTGCCGGTTGTCGACCATCGCGAAATTGGCAAGCTCCGACAGATCCCGCACGAGCAGCGACAGCAACTGCTTGTCGTCGATGCCCCGAATGCGCCGCAGCCGCTCGACGGCGGTCTTGTCGTCCAGATGGCAGGCGAGCGCGTAGCTGGAATCGGTCGGCAGCGCAACGATGCCGCCGTCCTTGATGATCTGCACGGCCTGGTTGATCAGGCGCGGCTGCGGATTATCCGGATGAATACGAAAGAATTGGGACATGGGGACGCCTTGTTGTTTCGTTCTTGCCCGCCGACGCCGTCGCTGCGCGCGTGAGTGCGCGAGCGCCGCGCTTCTGCCGCATGGTGCGCGCGAGAGATGCAGTCAGGCAAGGACCGTGCGCGTGCGCAGCGGGCGCCCGGAAGGCGCTACAGCCAGCGCGCCCAGACGGGCGTGAGGTCCTCGGGCAGCGGCGGAAGCCGGCCCAGATCGACGCGCCCTTCCCCCGGCCCGTGAAAGTCCGAACCGCGCGACGCCTCGAAACCGTAGCGGCGCGCGAGCTCAGCGTACTCGCGGTACTGGTCGGGCGTATGACTGCCGGTCACGACTTCGATGGCCTTGCCGCCGAGCTGGATGAACTCGTCGAAGAGCGCGGCGAATTCGACCGGCGTGTAATCGTAGCGGCCCGGATGCGCGATGATCGGCTCGCCACCCGCCTGGCGAATCCACTGCACGGCATCGGCGAGTTTCGCCCAGCGGTGTCCGACATAGCCGGGTTTGCCGTCGCCGAGATAGCGCGCGAACACGTCGGAAGTCGTCTCGGCGTAGCCTTCGTCCACGAGAAAACGCGCGAAGTGCGTGCGCGAGATCATGTCCGGGTCATCGGTGTAGCGCAGCGCGCCTTCATAGGCGTTCGGGATGCCGACCGCCGCGAGCGCCTCGCCGATGGCCACGCCCCGCGCGGCGCGCCCGTTGCGCGTCGACGCGAGGCCGTCGAGCAGCGCCTGATTCTCCGGATCGACGTTCATGCCGACCACGTGCACCGTGCGCGACGCCCACGTCACCGAAATCTCGACGCCCGGCAGATAGCGCATGCCGAGCGCCTCGGCGGCTGCGCGCGCCTCACGCTGTCCGCCGAGCTGATCGTGGTCGGTCAGCGACCACAGTTCGACGCCGCGCGCGTGCGCACGCGCCGCGACCTCGGCGGGCGAAAGCTGGCCGTCGGAAACGGTGGAATGGCAGTGCAGATCGGCGTTAAGGGCGGGCTTCATGGATTGTCATTTTACTTGAACGGCACGCAACAACGCTTGCCTCGATTACCGCGATGCCGCCCGCGCCCGCCTCGCGTTTCACGCGCAGAACGACTCGATCAGCGCGGCGATGCGCTCGGGCTGATCGTGGTGAATCATGTGCCCGGCATCGCCGACCATCTCCTCGCGCCAGTCGGCAAAGGCGGCGAAGCGCGTCTTGAATTTGGCGACCGGCATCGAACCCGCGAAGGCCGTGAGTGTCTCGGACGCCTCAGCCTCCACGTGCAGCACGTTCGCCTGCACGCGAGACCACACGGCCATCACTTCGTCGAGCCGATACAACGTAGGGCTACGCAGCTTGTGTGCCGGGTCGGCGAGCAGATGAAACGCGCCGTCGGCCTCCTGCCGCGCCCAGTGCTGCGCGAGAAACCTCGCCCGCGAGCGCGCGAGACGCGGATTCGTGCGGATCAGCCGGTCGGCGACATCGTCGAGCGTGGCGTAGCTGCGCAGCGGCGGCGGCGCGCGCAGATCGTCGAGCCATCGCGTGAGCGCCTGGGGCGCTTGCGACGGCCGCGTCGCCGGAAGTCCGAAGCCTTCGAGATCGACCACGCGCCGCACCCGCGCCGGCCGCACGCCCGCATAGAGCAGCGCGACGTTCGCGCCCATGCTGTGCCCGACGAGATTCACCTGTCCCGTCGGCGCGTAATGGTCGAGGAGCGCGTCGAGGTCGGCGAGGTAATCGGGAAAGTAATAGTGCCCGCCGCCGTTTCGCGCGACCGGCCAGTCCGACAGGCCGAAGCCGCGCGCATCGGGCGCGAGCACCTGCCAGTCGCCCGCGAGCGCATCGACCACGAACTGGAAGGACGCCGCCACGTCCATCCAGCCGTGCAGCATGAAGAGCATGGGCGCGTCGGGCGAACCCCAGCGGCGCACGTGCAGGCGTACGCCGCGTGCATCGACGAACTCGGAGCGCGATTCTTTCATGGTCCGCCTCGGGAAATCATGTCAAAAAGAATGACCGTTCAGTATAGCGGCGATGCGTTTTTCGCGACGCGCAGCTACGCCGAACCGTCCAGTCCCGCCAGCGCGCGAAGTTCGACCTCGTCGAAACCGGCGTCGCGGCGCGCTTCGAAATTGAACGGGCCGCGCAGCTTCGGCGCGTGATATTGCCCGGCGAGCCGTTCGTACGTGACGTGCGGATCGAGCGAAGCGCGGTCGCACAGGAAGCGGAACCAGCGATTGCCGATCAATACGTGTCCGATTTCGTCGCGCAGGATCACGTCGAGGATCGCCGCCGACGCGTGATCGCCCGCCTGCGCGAGCCGCTTGCGAATGGGCGGCGAGGCGTCGAGCCCGCGCGCTTCGAGCGTGCGCGGCACGAGCGCCATGCGCGCGAGCGCGTCGCCGCGCGTGCGCTCGGCCATCTCCCAGAGGCCGTCGTGCGCGGGGAAGTCGCCGTAGACGTGGCCGAATTCGGCGAGACGCGTCCGCAGCAACGAGAAGTGATGCGCTTCTTCGGCGGCCACCTTCAGCCAGTCGACGTAGAAATCCGCCGGCATCGACGGAAAACGCCATACGGCGTCGAGCGCGAGGTTGATCGCGTTGAATTCGATGTGCGCGAGCGCGTGCAGCAGCACGGCGCGTCCCGCTTCGGACTGCATGCCTCGGCGCTTCAGCGACGACGGCTCGACGAGTTCCGGGCGCGCCGGGCGTCCCGGCAGATCGCCGGGTTCGGCAAGCACGAGCGCCGGATCGACCGCCGATGCGCCCGCGCCCACGCTTCCGTACAGCGCGCGCGCCCGGTCTGCCTTCGCGACAGGCTCGCATTCGCGCAGAATCGCGAGCGCCGCGCGGCGCGCGCAGGATGCGTCGGCATCGGAAGGGAGAGCGGCAGGCGGCGAGAGATTCGGCATGACAACGGCTAATGGAAATCGGAGCCCGGAGGCGAAATGCCGCAAACGGCTAAAATGATGATCCGACGGGCAAAGCACCGCGCGCAACAAGCGCGCCGGTTAGGCCCGAAGCCAAGGCGCGCATTGTAGCGCCGCGCGGCCGGCATCCATCATCCAAGACGCAAGCCAGAGGAGACACCGTGGCGATCTACAAACTCGGCGACGACGCCCCTACCATCCATGAAAGCGTGTTTCTCGCGGACACCGCGACCATCATCGGCCAGGTGACGCTCGAAGAAAACGCGAGCGTGTGGTTCGGCGCGGCGCTGCGCGGCGACAACGAGCCGATCGTCGTCGGCCACGGCAGCAACGTGCAGGAGGGCGCGGTGCTGCACGCCGACCCCGGCTTTCCGCTGACGATCGCGGCAAACGTGACCGTCGGCCATCAGGCGATGCTGCACGGCTGCACCATCGGCGAGGGCTCGCTGATCGGGATTCAGGCCGTGGTCTTGAACGGCGCGGTGATCGGCCGCAACTGTCTGGTTGGCGCGGGCGCGATCGTCACCGAAGGCAAGGTTTTTCCCGACAACACGCTGATTCTCGGCGCGCCCGCGAAGGCGGTGCGCGAAATCGGCGAAGCGGACATCGCCCGCATGCGCGCCGCCACGGCGAGTTACGCCGACCGGCGCGAATACTATAAGGCGCAGCTCGTGCGCATCGGCTGAACGGCGGTTCTGCGCGCAACGCAGAGCGGCACGTTCCGCCTCAACACCCAAGGAAGAGTTGTGAACGACCAGTTGCAGAAATTCATGTTCAACGCGGCGCCGGTGCGCGGCGAGATTGTTTCGCTGCGCAATACGTGGCAGGAAGTGCTCGCGCGCCGCGCGTACCCGCCGGCCGTGCGCAACGTGCTCGGCGAAATGATGGCCGCGTGCGCGCTGCTTTCCGCGAACCTCAAGTTCGACGGCACGCTCATCATGCAAATCTACGGCGACGGTCCGGTGAAGATGCTGGTCGTGCAGTGCAGTTCGAGCCTGACGCTGCGCGCGACGGCCAAGCTCGCGGAAGGCGCGGAAAGCACGCTCGGCGACGACATGCCGCTCGCGGACCTGCTCAATCGCAACGGTCACGGCCGCTGCGTCATCACGCTCGATCCGTCCGACAAGAAGCCTGGCCAGCAGCCATATCAGGGCATCGTGCCGCTGTCCGGCGAGCACGGCCCGCTCGCGTCGATGGCCGAGGTGCTGGAACAGTACATGCATCACTCCGAGCAGCTCGACACGCGTCTGTGGCTTGCCGCCGATACCGACCGCGCCGTCGGCATGCTGTTACAGAAGCTGCCGGGCGATGGCGGCATCGTCCCGCATCCGGGCGAACACGACGCCGATACGTGGCAGCGCGTCTGCCATCTCGGCAGCACGCTGTCGAATGAGGAATTGTTGAAGGAAGACCCGGAAACGGTGTTCCGGCGCCTCTTCTGGCAGGAAAACGTGCAGCACTTCGAACCCGCGCCGGCGCGCTTTCAGTGCACCTGCTCGCGCGAGAAGGTCGGCGGCATGCTGAAGATGCTCGGGCGCGAAGAGGTGGACAGCGTGATCAAGGAACGCGGCAGCGTCGAAGTGCACTGCGAGTTCTGCAATCAACGCTACGAGTTCGATCCGGTCGACGTTGCGCAACTTTTTGTCGCAAAGGAGCTGTCGCAGGGCGTGAGTCCCGCAGCGGATCAGCGGCACTGATCGCCGTCTGCGCCTTGTCCGGCGGCACTTTGAACGCGCCAGACACAGCGCCCGCCGGCCGGAGCAACGGCGCGTGGAGTCGGCTTAGCTGCACTCGCCGCGCGCTATGATTGACGCTTGTTTAGTTGTCCGACCGGCTGGAGGTCGCAAATGAAAACCGCATCGCAATTGTTGAGACTTTCGTCGTGCGTGGCCGCCGCGCTGCTCGTCACCGGCTGCATGATGGACCCACCCGGCCCGTCGCCCATCTATAGCCGTCTGCCGAACACGCCGACGACCGCGCAGCAGACGCTCACGCCCGAGGAGCAGATGCAGCGTTACAACGCGATCGACCAGCAGGCGCTGAGCGAATCGCAGCAAGCCGCGACTGCCGGCAATAACGCGAAGATGATGTCCGGCTACTACTCGCCGCCTGTCAGCGTGTACGGCGGCTATTCCAGCGGCGGCTGGGGCGGCCCTTACTGGGGCACGGGCGTCGGCATCGGGACATGGTGGTAATCCGCTCCCGCGATACAGCCGAAAGCGCGTAAAAAATGGCGCAGTCGATCAAGACTGCGCCATTTTCATTTGCCTGCCGAACGCGTCACGTCAGCCGCCCGCGCCCTGCTTCTTCTTCGCTTCGACCGCCTTGTCCTTGCGCGCCTGGCGATCGAGGTCGCGCAGTTGCTGCTTCGATCGCGACACCGGATTCGGCACCACGCGCAACGGCGCGGCGGACACCTGACCGCGCGTCGAGCCGCTCATGCCCGGCACGTTCGCCGAGTTGACGGGCGCGGTCGAATTGGGCGCGACGAACTGCACGAACACCTCGCTGTCCTTCACCATGCCCATTTCGTAGCGCGCCCGCTCTTCCACCGCGGAGGTGCCGCTTTGCAGGTCCTGGACTTCGCCCTGCACGCGCTCGTTGCGCAGCTTCAGGTTCGTGTTCTTGTCGGTCTGCTGCGCGAGTTGCTGCTGCAATTCATGCACGCGCAGCCAGCCGCCGTGCCCCCACCAGAGCGGGTACTGGATCAACACCAGCAACAAGACCAGAACGACAGTTACAAGCCGCATTCAAGTAGCCAAAATAAGCGCCGCCCGTCGGTCTCGTTCGACACGAGGCCGGGGCGGCGGGCAGAAGATAAGATCAACGTCCTTATCGACTAAAGCGGCGAAAGCTTTAGCGAAAACGTTCAGCGCAAGTTGTAGAACGCCGACTTGCCGGGATAGCTTGCGATATCGCCGAGGTCTTCTTCGATGCGGAGCAACTGGTTGTACTTCGAAATACGGTCGCTGCGCGACAGGGAACCCGTCTTGATCTGGCCCGCGTTCAGGCCCACCGCGATATCCGCGATGGTCGAATCTTCCGTTTCGCCGGAGCGGTGCGAGATGACCGCCGTGTAACCCGCGCGCTTGGCCATTTCGATAGCCGCGAAGGTTTCCGTCAGCGTGCCGATCTGGTTGATCTTGATGAGGATCGAGTTGGCGATGCCCCGCTCGATGCCTTCCTTCAGGATGCGCGTGTTCGTGACGAAAAGGTCGTCGCCGACGAGCTGCACTTTCTTGCCGAGGCGCTCGGTCAGCGTCTTCCAGCCGTCCCAGTCGCTTTCGTGCATGCCGTCTTCGATCGAGACGATCGGGAACTTGTCGGCGAGCGTAGCGAGATAGTCGGTGAATTCGCCCGACGACAGTTGCAGG
This sequence comes from Burkholderia sp. 8Y, assembly GCF_902506145.1. Lineage (GTDB taxonomy): Bacteria > Pseudomonadota > Gammaproteobacteria > Burkholderiales > Burkholderiaceae > Caballeronia. The sequence goes on from NZ_LR733520.1 coordinate 1,798,131, forward strand.
CCTTCGCCCGCGAGCTGGTACTTGCCGTCGTGGTAGAACTCGCTCGCCGCGCAGTCGAGCGCGAGCAGCACGTCTTCACCGGCGCGATACCCGGCCTTTTCGATGGCTTGCAAAATGGTCGACAGACACTCGTCGTTGCTGCCGAAGTTCGGCGCGAAGCCGCCTTCGTCGCCCACGGCCGTGCTCATGCCGCGATCCGAGAGGATTTTCTTCAGCGCATGGAACACTTCCGCGCCGCAACGCAACGCTTCGCGAAACGTCGGCTGGCTCACCGGCACGATCATGAATTCCTGGATGTCCAGGCTGTTGTTCGCGTGCGCGCCGCCGTTGACGATGTTCATCATCGGCACGGGCAGTTGCATGGCGCCCGAACCGCCGAAATAGCGGTAGAGCGGCAAGCCGGCTTCTTCGGCGGCGGCCTTGGCCACCGCCATCGACACGGCGAGCAGCGCGTTGGCGCCGAGGCGCGACTTGTTGTCGGTGCCGTCGAGTTCGAGCAGCGTCTTGTCGAGGAAAGCCTGTTCCGAGGCGTCGAGGCCCATGATGGCTTCGGAGATCTCGGTATTGATGTGTTCGACCGCCTTCAGCACGCCTTTGCCGCCATAGCGGCCGGCTTCGCCGTCGCGCAATTCGATGGCCTCGCGCGAGCCGGTGGACGCGCCCGACGGCACGGCAGCACGGCCCATCGTGCCCGATTCGAGCAACACGTCGCATTCGACGGTCGGATTGCCTCGCGAATCGAGAATCTCGCGGCCGATGATATCTACGATAGCACTCATGGTTTCCTCAAATTGACGATGAATTCTGTCAGTCACGATAGAAGCGGCCAGCCTTCGCTGCGCTGGCCTCGCTTCGTTGGCCTGGCTCAGACCTTCCGGCGCGCGGCCGGTTCACTACGGCGCTCGTCTGCCTGTCGCGCAGCCTTAAAGACTGCGCGCCCGCCTCAGTTGAAATCGTTCTCGAGAAACGGCCCGCTTTTCACCGCGCGATCGAGCGCGATGAGCGTCGTCAGCAGCGATTCCATGCGCGCGAGCGGCACCGCGTTCGGACCATCCGACTTCGCGCAGGCCGGATCGGGATGCGTCTCCATGAACAATCCGGCGACACCCGTGGCGACCGCCGCCCGCGCGAGCACCGGCACGAACTCGCGCTGACCGCCCGAACTCGTGCCCTGCCCGCCCGGCAACTGCACCGAGTGCGTGGCGTCGAACACGACCGGCGCGTTCGTTTCCCGCATGATCGCGAGCGAGCGCATGTCCGACACCAGATTGTTATAGCCGAACGACACGCCGCGCTCGCACGCCATGAAGCGGTCTTCGGACAGCCCCGCCTCACGCGCCGCGTCGCGCGCCTTGTCGATCACGTTCTTCATGTCGTGCGGCGCGAGAAACTGGCCCTTCTTGATGTTGACGGGCTTGCCCGAGCGCGCGCACGCGTGGATGAAATCGGTCTGACGGCACAGGAACGCGGGCGTCTGCAACACGTCCACGACCGATGCCACCGCTTCGATCTCTTGCTCGGCATGGACGTCCGTGAGAACGGGCACGCCGAGTTGCTTCTTCACTTCGCCGAGAATGCGCAAGCCTTCGTCCATGCCCAGACCGCGAAACGACTTGCCGGAGCTGCGGTTCGCCTTGTCGTACGACGACTTGTAGATGAACGGGATGCCGAGCTTCTGCGTCATTTCCTTGAGCCGGCCCGCCACGTCGATCGTCATTTGCTCCGATTCGACGACGCACGTGCCCGCGATCAGGAAGAACGGCTTGTCGAGTCCCGCTTCGAAGTGACAGAGCTTCATGCCTGCGCTCCCGCCGTTGCGACGACCGGCGCTGCCTGCTCGCCGGCCGACGCGATGCTATGCGCGCGCGCCGCTTCGACGAACGCCTTGAAGAGCGGGTGGCCGTCGCGCGGCGTCGAGGTGAATTCGGGGTGGAACTGCACGCCCACGAACCACGGATGCATCGACTGCGGCAACTCCATCATTTCGGGCAGATCCTCGCTTGGCGTACGGGCGCTGATGATAAGGCCGCCCGCTTCGAGCTGGGGCACGAAACGGTTATTGACTTCATAACGGTGACGATGACGCTCGTTCACATCCGTGCCGTAGATGCGCGCGGCCATCGTGCCCGGCTTGATTGGACACTTCTGCGAGCCGAGGCGCATGGTGCCGCCCAGGTCCGACTCTTCGCTGCGCTTTTCGATACGGCCCGCGCGGTCGTACCACTCGGTGATGAGCGCGACGACCGGGTTCGTGGTGCCGGAATCGAATTCGGTGCTGTTCGCGTCCGCGAGGCCGGCGACGTCGCGTGCGAACTCGATGACCGCGAGCTGCATGCCCAGGCAGATGCCGAGATACGGCGTCTTCGATTCGCGCGCATGGCGGATCGCCTTGATCTTGCCCTCGGTGCCGCGACGGCCGAAACCGCCCGGCACGAGCACGGCGTCGAGGTGCTTCAGGCCATCGGCGCCTTCGGCTTCGATCTGCTCGGAATCGATATATTCGATGTTGACCTTGGTCGACGTGTGAATGGCCGCGTGGCGCAGCGCCTCGATCAGCGACTTATACGACTCGGTGAGCTCGACATACTTGCCGACCATGCCGATGGTCACTTCGTGCTTCGGATTCTCCAGCTTCTCGACGAGGTCCGACCACATCTTGAGGTCGGCCGGCTTCGGCGAGAGCTTCAGCTCGTTGCAGACGATTTCGTCGAGGCCCTGGTCGTTGAGCATCTGCGGAATCTTGTAGATGCTGTCCACGTCCCACACCGAAATAACCGCTTCCTCATGCACGTTCGAGAAGAGCGAAATCTTCTGGCGCTCGTCGTCGGGAATCGGGCGATCCGCGCGGCACAGCAGCACGTTCGGATAGATACCGATTTCGCGCAGCTTCTGCACGCTGTGCTGCGTCGGCTTCGTCTTGAGCTCGCCCGCGGTGGCGATGAACGGCACGAGCGTCAGGTGCACGAAGCAGGCGCTGTTGCGGCCCATGCGCAGGCTCATCTGACGCGCGGCTTCGAGGAACGGCAGCGATTCGATGTCGCCCACCGTGCCGCCGATTTCGACGATCGCGACATCCGGCTGGCCGCACGTGGCCGCTGCCGCGCCGCGCTCGACGAACGCCTGGATTTCGTTGGTGATGTGCGGAATGACCTGCACCGTCTTGCCGAGATACTCGCCGCGGCGTTCCTTGCGGATCACCGATTCGTAGATCTGGCCCGTGGTGAAGTTGTTGGCCTTGCGCATCTTCGTGCTGATGAAGCGCTCGTAGTGGCCGAGGTCGAGGTCCGTCTCCGCGCCGTCTTCCGTCACGAACACTTCGCCGTGCTGAAACGGGGACATCGTGCCGGGGTCGACGTTGATGTAGGGATCGAGCTTGAGGAGGGTAACTTTCAGACCGCGCGATTCGAGGATCGCGGCGAGGGAGGCGGCGGCAATACCCTTGCCGAGGGAAGAAACTACGCCGCCGGTGACGAATACATATTTGGTCATCGCTAGATGCTCGCGGGAAAAACGGATTATACCGTAAAGGCCGTCCGCGACCCAGCGGCCGACGCGCCCGAACGCCTCGCGCCAATCCGTTATTTACGGCTATTTCAGCGCACTGTTTCGATCCCCGCACCTCTCTCCGAACGCCGTTCAGCCGATGGAACGAAGCAGCCGCCGGATGGCGCGCGCGGTCTCGATGGGCCGCTCCATCGGAAAGAGATGGCTGCCTTCGATCCATTCGAGATGCTCGCCCGCGACGCGCCGCGTCATGCACAGTCCGACGTGCCGCACTTCCGTGGAATGCGTGCCCGCGACGAAGCCGACCGGCACCGGCGCGCCGTGCGCGAGCCGCGCGCCGAGCGTATGCGGCAACGTGCGATAGATCAGGTATTCGACATGGCGGTCGAACGCGAGCGTGCGCGTGCCGTCCGGCAGCGTCTGCGGAATGCCGAAGTCGATGTAATCGGCCAGCATGCGCTCGTCCCAGCGCGCGAACGCGGGCTTCGCGCGGAAATGCCGCCACGCTTCGTCGCGGCTCGCCCAGTGCGTGCGGCGCTTTTTGGTCGCGGCGGCGGGTGAAAGCCGCTCGTCGAGTCCTGTCCATTGCGTCACGCGCAGCACGCCGCTGCGCCATCCCGCGATGATCGGCGAATCCAGCATCACCACGCCCTTCACCCACTGCGGGCGCTTGAGCGCCGCCATCAGCGAGAGATAGCCGCCGAGCGAATGCCCGACGAGCCACACCTTCGGATGCCCGCCGTCCGTGTACTGTGGCGCTTGCCGGTAGCGGCCCATGTCCTCGACGAGCTGATCGACGAGATGCGGCCAGTCCTGCGTGACCGGAAAGCGCGAATCGTGGCCGTATCGCTGGATGCTGCGGATCTGGTAGTCGTCCGCAAGCTCGGCGAAAACCGTGCGGTAAGTGGACGCCGGAAAGCCGTTTGCGTGCGAGAAATGGATGATGTCCTTCAAGGGCTCCTCGTTCTTGTCGTATTGTTTTCAGCGCCCCATCCAGTAACGCGCGTGCGTTTCCCGGTAGCGATCGAGCACGATGTCGAGACCGATGTCGATGCGCGCCGCGCCGTCCTCGTCGCTGCGCGTGAGCGCGATGTCGCGCAAGCCGTAGCGCGCGTACACCGTGGGATTCGGATGGTGAAAGCGGTTGCGATAGCCTACCTGAAATACCGCGGCGAGCGGCCCGACGGAATCAAGGAAAGGCTCGGTCGACGACGTGCGGCTGCCGTGATGCGGCACGATCAGCACGTCGGCGCGCAGCGCGGCGGCATCGCGCGCGAGCAGCGTGCGTTCGACGTCGGCTTCGATATCCGCCGTGAAAAGCGCGGCGCGTCCCGCTGCGTTCGTCACCTTCAGAACGCAAGCCTGATGATTCGGCGTGCCGGTGAGCGGCCCGGGGTCGGGCCACAGCACGCGGAAGTCCACGCGGTCCCATGTCCAGTGCTGGCCGGCCGCGCAGCGCAGCGTATCGGCGCCGCGCTTGCTGGCGTCGGACCAGAGCGGATGGCTCGCCGGCAGCGACGCGAGCAGTTGCCGCACCGCGACCGCTTGCAGCACTGCGGGCGCGCCGCCCGCGTGATCCGAGTCCGAATGGCTGACGACGAGCGCATCCAGCGAGCGCACGCCCGTTGCAAGCAGATACGGCGCGACGATGCGCTCGCCCGCGTACGTCGATTCGGGGCCGGGGCCGGCATCGAACAGCAGCGTGTGGCGCGCCGTCTCGACGACGAGCGCCGAACCTTGCCCGATATCGAGCGCGGTCATGCGGAACGTGCCATCCGGCACGCCCGGCGACGCCGGCACGAGAAGCGGCAGCCACGTCAGCGGCACCGCGAAGCGCAACGGCCAGCCGCGCGGCGCAAGCGCCCACGCCGCGCCCGCGAGCGACGCGGCCAGCGCGAACGCGCCGGGCTGCGGCAAGTGCCAGAGGGACCAGGCGGGGCCCGCGTCGGCGAGGCGTTCGAGCGCGTCGAAAAGCACGCACAGCGCGGCATGCGCGAGGTGGAGCATCGGTATATCGAGCGGTGCCGGGACGATGAGCGCGGCAAGCGTCGCGGGCGTCACGACGAAGCTGATCCACGAAATCGCGAACGCGTTCGCGAGCGGGCCGGTGAGCGGAATGTGCGAAAACCAGTAGGCGGTGAGCGGCGCGAGCGACAGCGTGACGGCGTATTGGACGCGCGCGCTCGAGGTCATGTGTTGACGCAGCTTCATGGCGGCGCGGCGGCACGTGCCTAGCAGCGAGAGCGAGCGGTTGCGCGGCGGCGGATCGGCGACGGCTTGGCTCGACGCGCTTTCGTCGGAAAGCAGCGGATCACGCGCCTTCACAGCCGCGCGGCGGCACGCGCTTGCGAGCGGGCGCGAGCGGTCATGCGGCGGCGGATCGCCGACGGGCCGGCTCGATGAGAGTTCATTGGGAAGCAGCGAATCACGCACCTTCACAGCCGCGCGGCGGCACGCGCTTGCGAGCGGGCGGGAGCGCTCATGCGCCGGCGGATCGCCGACGGGCCGGCCCGACGCAACTTCATCCGCAAGCAGCGGATCACGCGCTTCCATTCCCGCGAGCCAGTCGTCCGCGTCGTCGGGCGGCGCTTTCGACGCGCGTCTGCCGTACGCCGCCATCGCATGCAGAATCGCCGCCACCGCGACGAAGGAAAGCCAGAATCCGGGCGATGTCACCGCCCACGGGTCCGCGATCAGCACGAACACGAGCGCCCACGCGAGCACGAGCGAGGCCGCCGGCCGCCGCCCGCCGACAAACCCGACGGCGAACACCGTCAGCGTCCACAAGGCGCGCTGCGCGGGCACGTTGAAGCCCGCGAGCGCGGCATACAACGCCGCGAACGACGCCGCGCCGAGCGCCGCCACCTTCGGCGCCGCCACGAGAAGCGGCGCGGGCACGCCGCGCCACCTGACCCGCCTCCACAGGAAGCCGCAGACGAACGCCGCGAGTCCCGCGACGAAGCCGATATGCAGGCCCGAGATCGCAACGAGATGACTCGTGCCGGTCGCGCGCAGGGTCGCCCAGTCGGCGTCGCTCACGGAATCCTGCGCGCCCACGGCGAGCGCGACGACGATGCCGCGATGCGGCGCGTCCGCGAGCACCGTTTCGATGCGCTGCCGAATGCGCTCGCGCCAGCGATCGACGGTGAGCCACGGGCCGATGGCATCGCCGCGAAGACGTCGCGCAGGTATGCTCGCGGACACCGAGCCCGTCGCGCGAATGCCGCGTTCGAGCAAGCCGACTTCCCCGTCGCGCAGCGAGAAATTCGCGTTGGCGTGCGCGCGCTTGAGCCGTGCGGTCAGCGTCCAGCGTTGACCGGCCACGAGCGCGGGCAGCGCAGCGGCGGCGGGCGTCCACAGCAACCTCACGATGCGCGGAAAATCGCGCAAGCCCGCGCCGTTCGATTCCACTTCGAAGAGAAAGCGCGTGCCTTCGGCCTGCGGCTCCGGCAGTCCGCGCACGAAGCCGGTCAGTTGTATATCGCGCTGCTCGAATTCGACCGGCAAGTGCTGCTGCAAGCGCAGTTCCGCGCGCACGGCGGCATAGGCGAAGCCGCATGCGGCGGCCGCAATCGCGAAAGCCGCGATGCGCCCTCGCCCGCGCACGGCGCAACCAACGCCCGCCGCGACGCAGAGAAAAGCGATACATGCCGCCGAGCCACCCCAGCCGGGTAACGCAGCCTGTTGCTGCAAATATGCGACGCCCAATGCAAAACACAGCAACACCGCCCGCACGCTTATGCTCTCTTCTCACGTCACGCGAAACGCATCCGCCCGGACCACAAGAAAATCAGTGATCCGAACCAAATGCAACCATGAACGATTATGAAGCCGCGAGTGCGAGCCGGGGCAGCGCCGCGTGCGCGTTAGCCGTTGTGCCTATAGAAAGCGCGTCTTCGTCGATGCCGCGAAGTTGCGCGAGCACCTTCGCGATGCCCGCGACCTGATCGGGCGTATTGCGGCCCTTGTAGCGCCAGGCGGGCGCAATGTCGGGCGCATCGGTTTCGAGCACGATGGCATCGAGCGGAAGATCGGCGGCAAGCCGCCTGATCTGTCGCGCGCGCTCGAACGTCAGATTGCCGCCGAAACCGAGCCGCATGCCCTGCGCGATGAACGCCTCGGCCTGCTGAAAGCTGCCGTTGAACGCATGCGCGATGCCGCCATGGATGTCGTGCATGCGCAGACCCTTTAGCACCTTGTCCTGCGACTTGCGCACGTGGCAAATGACGGGCAGTCGAAACTCGCGCGCGAGCTTCAGTTGCTCGTAGTAGAAGAACTGCTGACGCGCATCGTCGAGCGCCGGCACGAAGTAATCCAGCCCGATCTCGCCGATGCCCACGAAGCGCGGATCGTCCATGCTCGCCGCGATCTGTTCGCACAGCACGCGCAGGTCGTCGTCGGTGGCCCGCGGCGTAAAAAGCGGATGGATGCCGAGCGCATATGCGCCGCCTTCGATGCGATGCGCGAGCGCGCGCACCGTATCGAAGTTCGCACGCTCCACGCCCGGAATCACGATGCGCGTCACCGCCGCATCGACGGCCGCGCGCGCGACGGCGTCGCGGTCCGCGTCGAATTCGGAGGCATCGAGGTGACAGTGCGTGTCGATCCACATGGCGTCCTCCGCGCGCCGCGCCGCTTAGACCGGCACCGGCGGCTCTTCGTGCAGCACGCCGTCGCGCAGACGCATGATGCGGTCGCAGCGCGCGGCGAGATCGGGATCGTGCGTGACGATCACGAAGCTCGTTTCCAGCGTCTGCGACAGCTCCAGCATCAGGTTGAAGACGGTGTCGGCGGTGCCGCCGTCGAGATTGCCGGTCGGTTCGTCGGCGAGCACGCACGCCGGGCGCGTGACGAGCGCCCGCGCAATCGCGACGCGTTGCCGCTCGCCGCCCGACAGCGCGCCCGGCCGATGCTTCGCGCGATGCCCGATGCCCACGCGCTCCAGCATGCCCATCGCTTCCTTGCGCGCAGCCTCTTCGCTCATGCGGCGGATGCGCAGCGGCATTGCGACGTTATCGAGCGCGGTAAATTCAGGCAGCAGATGATGAAACTGATAGACGAAGCCGAGCGCGCGATTACGCAGTTCGTTGCGCTCTTTTTCCTTCAGCTCCGTGAACGGCTTGCCGAGCAGCGACACCTTGCCCGCGCTCGGCTCGTCGAGGCCGCCGAGCACATGCAGCAGTGTGCTTTTGCCGGAACCGGACGCGCCGACGATCGCGAGCTTTTCGCCGCGATAGATTTCGAGCTGCGCGTTGTCGAGCACCTGCACGTTCGAGCCGCCCTGCACGAACGCCTTCGAAATGGCCGACGCCTGCAAGACGACGTTGTTTGCCGGAATCAGGTCACTCATAGCGCAGCGCCTCCGCCGGACGAACCTTCGCGCCGCGCCAGCTCGGATAGAGCGTGGCGAGCGAGGACAACAGGAACGCGATGACGCCGATCTTCATGACATCGCCCGGCACGAGTTCGGACGGCAACTCGCTGATGAAGTACACCGAAGGCGGCAGGAACTGCACGCCGAGCAGATGTTCGATCATCGGCACGAGCCACGGAATGCTCCACGCGATCAGGCAGCCGAGCGACACGCCGAGCGCCGTGCCGATAAAGCCGATGGTCACGCCCTGCACCACGAAGATCTTCATGATCGAGCCGGGCTGCGCGCCGAGCGTGCGCAGAATGGCGATATCGGCCTGCTTGTCGGTGACGGTCATCACGAGCGACGAGACCAGATTGAACGCCGCCACCGCGATGATCAGCGTGAGAATGATGAACATCATGCGCTTTTCGATCTGCACGGCGGAGAACCACGTCTTGTTCTGCTGCGTCCAGTCGCGGATATAGAGGTCGCCCGAAAGCGTGTGCGACAGTTGCCGCGCGACGTCGGGCGCGCGCTGCATGTCTTTCAGGCGCAGACGCACGCCGGTCGGCGCGGGAAGACGGAAAAGCGCCTCTGCATCGCGGATCGAAATGAGCGCGAGCGTCGAATCGTATTCGTAGTGGCCGGATTCGAAGATGCCGACCACCGTGAACTGCTTCAGGCGCGGCATCATGCCCGCCGGCGTGATGGTGCCTTCGGGCGCGACGAGCGTGATCTTGTCGCCGGTCATCACGCCGAGGTTCGTCGCGAGATCGGCCCCGAGCACGATGCCGAATTCGCCGGGCACGAGGTTCGCGAGCTTGCCGGCGCGCATTTCCTTGCCGATATCCGACACTTCCGGCTCGAGCGTGGGCTCCACGCCGCGCAGCGCGACGCCGCTCACCGCGCCTTGCCGCGTCAGCAGCGCCTGCGCTTCGACGTAGGGCGCCGCGCCGGTCACTTCCGGATTGCGCCGCGCTTCCTGCGCGGTCAGTTGCCAGTTCGGCATGGAGCCGGTCGGCGAGAAGATCTCGACGTGCGCGAGCACCGAGAGCATGCGGTCGCGCACTTCCTTCTGGAAGCCGTTCATGACCGACAGCACGACGATCAGCGCGGCGACGCCGAGCGCGATGCCCGCCATCGACACGAGCGCGATGAATGAGATGAAGCCGTTGCCTGTGGTGCGTTTGCTGGCGCGCGTGTAGCGCCAGCCGATCTGCCATTCGTACGGAAGTTTCAAGCGAATCCTTGTGTCTGCTGTTGCTGCGTTGCTATCTTGGCCGGCGGGAAAGGGTGAATCGCCCGGTCATCGCGGCGCATGACCGGGCCGTCCGTCTTGCGCCGCGAAATTTGCGAAAGTTTGCCACACATGGGGTCAGCGCCGTAACAAGCGCGGGGTCTTGCGCTCGCGCAACCGGCTATCCGGCACGCGGGTTACACGCCGCGCTTCAGCCGATGACGCCCCGCGCTTTGCCCTACAATGCCGACCATCATGCCCGTTCCCGACCTTCATCTTCTGCTGCCGTTCGCCCTGCCCTCGGCGGCGGACGCCGCAACCGCGCTGCACGGACTGGAAAGCGCGGCGCTCGACACGCTGCTCGCCCGCGCGACACTCGAAGAACGCGTGATCGGCGAAGACTTTCAGCGCACGCTGCCGCACGAACGCTGGATCGCGCAACGCTTCGGCATCGTTTCGCCGAACGCGAGTCAACGTTATGCCGACGACGCCCCGCTCGCGCCCTTCATGCTGCTCGCCGATGGCGGCGATCCCGGCGCGTCGGGTGCGGCTGGCGCGGCGCTCTGGGCGTGCATCGAGCCGGTCCACGTTCGCATCGCGCACGATCATCTCGTGCTGATCGATCCCGCCACGCTCGGCGTGCGGACCGAGGAAGCGCGCGCGCTGCTCGACACCGCGCAGCCCGTCATCGAAGAACTGGGGCTGGCGTTGCAGGCGCCCACACCGTTGCGCTGGTATGTGTCGGGCGATGCGCTCGGCGCGCTCGCGGGCGCGTCGCCGTTGCGCGCGGCGGGACGCAACATCGAAATCTGGCTGCCGCACGAAGCCCGCACCGGCGAACGTTCGCGCCCGTGGATGAAGTTGCAGAACGAAGTGCAGATGGCGTGGTTCGAACATCCGCTCAATGTCGAGCGCGAGTCGCGCGGACTGCCGCCGATCAATTCCATCTGGCTGCACGGACAAGGCGCGATGCGCCCGGTCACGCGCCCGTTCGCTGCCGTGATGTCCGATGCCGCCGCCACGCGCGGCCTCGCGCTCGCCTCGGGCGTGAAGCCGTCGATGCCGCCGGCGTCGTTTGCATCGCTCGCGAAAGACGGCGGCGAAGGCGCGACGCTCGTCGAGCTGGACCCGTTCTCCGCCCCTTTCATCGAGCAGGACTGGGCGCGCTGGAACGCTGCGCTGAAGGCGCTCGAAGACGCGTGGTTCGCGCCGGCGCTCAATGCGCTGCGAAGCGGTTCGCTCAGGCGCCTGCGTCTCACGCTGTGCGGCGACACGGGCTCGGTCACGCTGTCGGTCACGCGCGGCGACCTGCGCAAGTTCTGGCGCCGCCGGCCGATCGCGGCGCTTTTCATCGAATAAGGTCTGACTCGAATGACGCGAATCGTTACGCGCGCCTCCTCCCCCGCCGATGCCGAAGCCCTGACGCGCCACGGCCTGCATCCCGTGATCGCGCGGCTCTACGCGTCGCGCGGCGTCACCTCGCCGGATGAAGTCGAGACGGAATTGAAACGCCTCCACGCGCCAATCGGCCTCAAGGGTTGCGACGACGCCGCCGCCGTGCTCGCCGATGCGCTCGCGACGGGCAAGCGCATGCTCGTCGTCGCGGACTACGACTGCGATGGCGCGACCGCGTGCGCCGTCGCCGTGCGCGGCCTGCGCATGTTCGGCGCGACGATCGACTATCTCGTGCCGAACCGCTTCGAATACGGCTACGGACTGACGCCGGAGATCGTCGAGCTGGCCGCGCGCTCGCCGCTCGGCGTGCCCGAGTTGCTGATCACGGTCGATAACGGCATCGCGAGCGTCGAGGGCGTCGCGGCCGCGAACGCGCTCGGCATCGATGTCCTCGTGACCGATCATCACCTGCCGGGCGACGAACTGCCGGCCGCCCGCGCCATCGTCAATCCGAATCAGCCGGGCTGCGGCTTTCCGAGCAAATGCATCGCGGGCGTGGGCGTCATGTTCTACGTGCTGCTCGCGCTGCGCGCGGAATTGCGCCGGCGCGGCGCGTACGAGCGCGCGCCCGAGCCGCGTCTGGACGGGCTTCTCGATCTCGTCGCGCTCGGCACGGTGGCCGATGTCGTGAAGCTCGACTGCAACAATCGGATTCTCGTCGCGCAGGGGTTGAAGCGCATCCGCGCGGGCCGCATGCAGCCGGGCATCGCCGCCCTGTTTCGCGCGGCGGGCCGCGATGCGCGCGCCGCGTCGGGCTTCGATCTCGGCTTCGCGCTCGGGCCGCGCCTGAACGCGGCGGGACGGCTCTCGGACATGTCGCTCGGCATCGAATGTTTGACGACCGACGACATCGGCCGCGCATGGGAACTCGCGCAGCAGCTCGACGCGATGAACCGCGAGCGGCGCGAAATCGAAGCTGGCATGCAGCAGCAGGCGCTCGCGGAACTGCAAACCTTCGTTCCCGGCGAGCGCGCGACGCTCACGCTCTACGATGCGAGCTGGCATCAGGGCGTGATCGGCATCGTCGCCGGGCGGCTGAAGGAGCGTTTTCACCGGCCGTCGTTCACCTTCGCGCACGCCGACGACGCCGGCACGCTCTCGAAAGGCTCGGGCCGTTCGATTCCCGGCTTCCATCTGCGCGATGCCGTCGATCTCATCAGCAAGCGCGAGCCCGGTCTCATCCACAAGTTCGGCGGCCACGCGATGGCCGCGGGCCTCACGCTCGCGACCGCCGACATCCCGCGCTTCACCGACGCGTTCGAAGCGGTCGGCCGCGAGTGGCTGACCGCCGACGCGCTCTCGCGCACCATCGAGACGGACGGCGAGCTGGAGGACGCGTACTTCACGCCGCAATTCATCGAACTGCTCGACGCCGCCGTCTGGGGACAAGGCTTTCCGGCCCCGACGTTCTCCGGCGAATTCGATGTCGCGTCGCAATCGCTCGTGAAGGACAAGCACCTGAAGCTGCAACTGATGCGCGGGCGCCAGCGTTTCAACGCAATCTGGTTCAATCACGTCGATCCGCTGCCGCCGCGCGCGACTGTCGCGTACCGGCTCGTCAGCGATTCGTGGAACGGCGTGGCACGCGTGCAGCTGATCGTCGAGCACGCGGCGTAGGCGGCGTCGGCATCGAATACGATCGCTATCACGCACACGAACACGAACACGGCGAGCTTTCGCGGCGAGTGAGCAGCGAAGCGCACTGCAAAGCGCCCCGCGCCGCGTGCGGCGGCGTGCGTCCGCGAGCGCCGTCGGCAACGGACGGAAGGTGTCGATCGGCTATAATTTGACCTTTTTACGAAGCCGAAGATCGACAATGGAAGCAGAACGTCTCAACGCGATCGAAAGCCTTCTGGCCGACCTGCGCCGCCGCGCAGGCGAGCTACGGGGGTATCTTTGACTACGACGCCAAGTCCGCGCGTCTAGCCGAAGTCAACAAGGTACTCGAAGACCCGAACGTCTGGAACGACTCGAAGAACGCCCAGGCGCTCGGTCGTGAAAAGAAGCTGCTCGACGGCGTGGTCTCGACGCTCTCCGCCCTCGACAACGATCTGCGCGACGCCGAAGAACTCTTCGAGATGGCGCGCGAAGAAGGCGACGAAGACACGCTCGTCGCCTGCGAATCTGACGCCGATGCCCTGAAGGCGCGCGTCGAAGACATGGAATTCCGCCGGATGTTCTCGAACCCGGCCGATCCGAACAACTGCTTCATCGACATTCAGGCGGGCGCGGGCGGCACCGAGGCGTGTGACTGGGCGTCCATGCTGCTGCGCCAGTATCTGCGCTACTGCGAGCGCAAGGGCTTCAAGACCGAAGTGCTCGAAGAATCCGAAGGCGACGTCGCGGGCATCAAGAGCGCGACGATCAAGGTCGAAGGCGAATACGCATACGGCTATCTGCGCACCGAAACCGGCATTCACCGGCTCGTGCGCAAGTCGCCGTTCGATTCGTCGGGCGGGCGGCATACGTCGTTTTCGTCGGTGTTCGTGTATCCGGAAATCGACGACTCCATCGAGATCGAAATCAATCCCGCCGATATCCGCACGGACACGTATCGCGCATCGGGCGCGGGCGGCCAGCACATCAACAAGACGGACTCCGCCGTGCGTCTCACGCACGCGCCGACCGGCATCGTCGTGCAGTGCCAGAACGACCGCTCGCAGCACCGCAACCGCGCCGAAGCCATGCAGATGCTGAAGGCGCGTCTGTACGAATTCGAGATGCGCAAGCGCCAGGCGGAGCAGGACAAGCTCGAATCGAGCAAGACGGACGTGGGCTGGGGCCATCAGATCCGCTCCTACGTGCTCGACCAGAGCCGCGTGAAGGACCTGCGCACCAACGTGGAAATGAGCAACACGCGCGCCGTGCTCGACGGCGACCTCGACGACTTCATCAGCGCGAGCTTGAAACAGGGCGTTTGACGCCGTGCAGCGGCGCGGCCTTCCGGTCGCGCCGCTTTTGTTTCATCCCGCCGCGCATTCGCCGCATTTGCCGCATCAAAACCCAAGAATCATCATGACCGAACCGACTCAGACGAGCGCCGCTCCCGAACTGGAAGATAACCAGATCATCGCCGAGCGCCGCGACAAGCTGCGCTCGCTGCGCGAGCAAGGCGTCGCCTATCCGAACGATTTCCGCCCGACGCATCAGGCGGCCGCGCTGCAAGGCGACTACGCCGAGACCGACAAGGAGGCGCTGGAAGCCAATCCCCTGCCCGTCGCGCTCGCGGGCCGAATGATGCTCAAGCGCGTGATGGGCAAGGCGAGCTTCGCGACGGTTCAGGACGGCAGCGGCCAGATCCAGTTTTTCGTGACGCCCGCCGATGTCGGCGCGGACGTCTACGAGGCGTTCAAGAAGTGGGATCTGGGCGACATCGTCGCGGCGAAGGGCATGCTCTTTCGCACGAACAAGGGCGAACTGTCGGTGCGCTGCACGGAACTGCGGCTCTTGTCAAAGGCGCTGCGTCCGCTGCCGGACAAGTTTCACGGCCTCGCCGATCAGGAAATGCGCTATCGCCAGCGTTATGTGGATCTGATCGTCACGCCGGAATCGCGCAAGACGTTCATGGCGCGCACGAAGGCGGTCACGTCGATCCGCAACTTCATGGCGCAGGCGAACTTCATGGAAGTCGAAACGCCGATGCTGCACCCGATTCCCGGCGGCGCGGCGGCGAAGCCCTTCGTCACGCATCACAACGCGCTCGACATGCAGATGTTCCTGCGCATCGCGCCGGAGCTCTATCTGAAGCGGCTGATCGTCGGCGGCTTCGAGCGGGTGTTCGAGATCAACCGTAATTTCCGGAACGAAGGCGTGTCGCCGCGCCACAACCCAGAATTCACGATGATGGAGTTCTACGCGGCCTACACGGATTACCGCTGGCTGATGGACTTCACCGAACAATTGATCCGTCAGGCCGCCATCGACGCGCTCGGCACCGCGACCATCACGTATCAGGGCCGCGAACTGGATCTTTCGAAGCCGTTCCATCGCCTGACGATCAATCAGGCGATTCAAAAGTACGCGCCGCAGTACACCGACGCGCAGCTTGCCGACGCCGTGTTCGTGCGCGCGGAACTGAAGAAGTTCGGCGTCGATACGACGCAGCCCGCTTTCCTGAACGCCGGCATCGGCGCGTTGCAGCTTGCGCTCTTCGAGGAGACGGCGGAATCGCAGTTGTGGGAACCGACGTATATCGTCGACTATCCGGTGGAAGTGTCGCCGCTCGCGCGGGCGTCGGATTCAGTGCCGGGCATCACGGAACGCTTTGAATTGTTCATCACGGGCCGCGAGATCGCGAACGGCTTCTCGGAACTGAACGATCCGGAAGATCAGGCCGCGCGCTTCCAGAAACAGGTCGACCAGAAAGACGCGGGCGACGAAGAAGCCATGTACTTCGATGCCGACTATATCCGCGCGCTCGAATACGGCATGCCGCCGACGGGCGGCTGCGGCATCGGCATCGACCGTCTGGTGATGCTCCTGACCGACAGCCCGAGCATCCGCGATGTGATTCTGTTCCCGCATCTGCGTCGCGAAGATTGAGATCGCGGTCGGCTCATGCAGCAGAAGAAAGCGCGTCCTTCGGGGCGCGTTTTTTTTGCCCTTCTGGCTGGCATTCTGTGTGCTTCAACCGAAGAAAAAGCCGGTTACAACCTGAAAAAGTGCCGACGACGCATCTGCGCGAGAATGGACGCTGTCGGCACGTCGCCTCGAACGGAGGTCAAAAATGGACAACGGGACCAACAAACTGACACCTGCGCCCGGTACGGGCGAGCCGCGACGGCTGCATCCGCTCGTCGCGACGGCTGCGGGCGCGGTCATCGTCGCGAGCCTTGCGGCAACGGCAGCGATGACCGGGCTCTTCCCCGGCGCGCACAGCAATTCGGCGCAAAATCCGCAGACACAAACGGCAGCGGTCGCGCAGCAGCAACCCGTGGCCGCGCCTGCAGCGCCGCCCGCCGCGCAACCCGTGGCCGCACAGCCCGCGCCCGCGCAGCAAGCGGCGACGCAGCCGGTGCAGCAAGCGCCCGTGCAGCAGCCGCCCGCGCAGCCGTCGTATGCCCAGCAGCCGCCGCAACAGCCCGCTTACTGCTCGACCTGCGGCACAGTCGAAGCCATTTCCGTCGTGCGCCGCGAGGGGCACGGAACGGGAATTGGCGCAGTCGGTGGTGCGGTGGCGGGCGGTGTCGTCGGCAACCAGTTCGGACGCGGCGGCGGCCGCACCGCGATGACCCTGCTCGGCGCGTTAGGCGGCGGGCTCGCGGGCAATTCGGTCGAAAAGCACCTGCGCAGCGAGACCGATTATTCCGTGCGCGTGCGGATGGAAAACGGCAAGACGCGCTATTTCACCTACAGGCAGCAGCCGCCGTTCGCGCAAGGACAGCGTGTGCGCGTGCACAACGGCGCGCTCGTCGCTGCGGGCTGACTGGACTCAAGCGCGCGCATGTAAAAAAGGGCGATGGGTTTCGCGACCCATCGCCCTTTTTAGCATCGAAAGAAATTCGCGCTAATGATCCCGCTGCGAACTGCGCGCAGGGTTCGGTCTGCCGCGCATCGCCATGTACGCCCACCAGACATAGCCCGAGAAGCCGTACAGCACGAAGAGGCAGAACAGCATGACGGGCGGATCGGACGAGACGAGCACGAACGCGACCACGACCAGCAGAACGCCCGCGAACGGCACGCGATAACGCACGTCCAGCGCCTTGCCGCTATAGAACGGCGCGTTCGACACCATCGTGACGCCCGCGTAGACGGTCAGCGCGAACGCGACCCACGGCAGCCACACGAGCTTGAGCGGCACGCGATTGTCGGTCGCGAGCCACACGAAGCCGGCGATCAGCGCGGCGGCAGCCGGACTCGGCAAGCCCTGGAAATAGCGTTTATCGACCACGCCGACGTTCGTATTGAAGCGCGCGAGCCGCAACGCCGCGCCCGAGCAGTACACGAACGCCGCGAGCCAGCCCCAGCGGCCGAGGTCCTTCAGCACCCATTCGTACATGACGAGCGCCGGCGCGACGCCGAACGACACCATGTCCGAGAGACTGTCGAACTGCTCGCCGAACGCGCTCTGCGTATGCGTCATGCGCGCGACGCGGCCGTCCATGCCGTCGAGCACCATCGCGACGAAAATGGCGATGGCCGCGATCTCAAAGCGCACGTTCATCGCCTGGACGACCGCGAAGAAGCCGCAGAACAGCGCCGCCGTGGTGAACGCATTGGGCAGCAGATAAATGCCGCGCTTTCTTAAGAATTGCTGCCGCTTCGCGCGCCGCGTTTCCACGGCGCCGACGTCCTGCGCCGCCTTGTTGCGACGGAACGCGCGCGGCGGCGCGCCGTTCATGCGGTTCCGGCGCGGTTTGAATGCCGCCATCGACGCCCCCGCGTTATTCCGCGAACTCGGCGAGGATCGTCGACGAGGCGGACACCTTCTCGCCGATCGACACCCGCGGCCGGCTGCCCACCGGCAGATACACGTCCACGCGCGAACCGAAACGGATGAAGCCGTAGCGTTGGCCGCGCGTGAGCGGCTCGCCGGCATGGGCGTAGCAGAGAATCCGCCGCGCGATCAGCCCGGCAATCTGCACCGATGTCACCGTGTGCCCGCTCGCGGTTTGCAGCACGATCGCGTTGCGCTCGTTCTCGGTGGACGCCTTGTCGACGGCCGCGTTCAGGTACGCGCCTGGGAAGTACTGAACCTTGCTGATCGCGCCATCGACCGGCGAACGCTGCGAGTGCACGTTGAACACGTTCATGAACACGCTGATCTTGAGCGCCTCGCGGCCCGCGTACGGATCATGCGCCGTTTCGACCGCGACGATGCGCCCATCGGCCGGACACAGCACGGCATTGGCCTGCGTGGGAATGGGGCGCGGCGGATCGCGGAAGAACTGGACGACGAAAATCACGATCAGCCAGAAGATCCAGGCGAAGCCGAAGCCGCCGATCGCCTGCACGAGAATGGCAACGACGGCCGCGATGGCGATGAACGGCCAGCCTTCGCGGGCAATGATCGGATGGGGATAGTTCATGAACGAGGTGTGTGTTTTTAAAACCCGTAGGATAGCAAAAGCCGCCCTCGGCACAGCGGCTTCGGGCGGCTTTCGTTACAGCAAGAACCGTGACGCGTGAAAAACTTAGTTCTTCGACTGGTCGACGAGCTTGTTCTTCGCGATCCACGGCATCATCGCGCGCAGCTTTTCGCCAACCTGCTCGATCTGATGCTCGGACGTCAGGCGGCGGCGCGATTGCAGCGTCGGTGCGCCCGCGCGGTTCTCGATGATGAAGCTCTTCGCGTATTCGCCCGTCTGGATGTCCTTCAGCACGGCCTTCATCGCCTTCTTCGTCTCTTCCGTCACGATGCGCGGACCCGTCACGTACTCGCCGTACTCGGCGTTGTTCGAGATCGAGTAGTTCATGTTGGCGATGCCGCCTTCGTAGATCAGGTCCACGATCAGCTTCAGTTCGTGCAGGCACTCGAAGTACGCCATTTCCGGCGCGTAGCCCGCTTCCACCAGCGTTTCGAAGCCGGCCTTGATCAGGTCGACGGTGCCGCCGCACAGAACCGCCTGTTCGCCGAAGAGGTCGGTTTCCGTCTCTTCACGGAAATTCGTCTCGATGATGCCCGCGCGGCCGCCGCCGTTGGCCACCGCGTACGAGAGCGCCACGTCGCGCGCCGAGCCGGTCTTGTCCTGCGCGACCGCGATCAGGTGCGGCACGCCGCCGCCTTGCGTGTACGTGTTGCGCACCGTGTGGCCCGGTGCTTTCGGCGCGATCATGATGACGTCGAGATCGGTGCGCGGAATCACCTGGCCGTAGTGCACGTTGAAGCCGTGCGCGAACGCGAGCGCCGCGCCGTTCTTGATGTTCGCGTGGACTTCCTTCGCGTACACCTCGGCGATCTGCTCGTCGGGCAGCAGCATCATGACGACGTCCGCGCCCTTCACGGCTTCGGCCACTTCCTTGACCGGCAGACCGGCGTTCTCGGCCTTGCTCCACGATGCGCCGCCTTTACGCAGGCCGACCGTCACGTTCACGCCGCTTTCCTTCAGGTTGAGCGCGTGTGCATGGCCTTGCGAGCCATAACCGATGATGGTGACTTGCTTGCCCTTGATGAGGGAGAGGTCGGCGTCTTTGTCGTAGAAAACTTTCATGGTGGTTCCTTGAGTCCTGGGTCTGTCTCCGCGCGAAGCAGAGGAAATGAGTCGAGTTGCGTGTGGCGCTACACTTTGAGGATGCGCTCGCCCCGGCCGATGCCGGAACTGCCCGTGCGAACCGTCTCCAGAATCGCCGTGGCGTCGAGCGCCTGAATGAACGCGTCCAGCTTGTCGGACGCGCCCGTCAGTTCCATCGTGTAGGTCTTTTCGGTCACGTCGATGATGCGGCCGCGGAAAATATCCGCCATCCGCTTCATCTCTTCGCGTTCCTTGCCGACTGCCCTTACCTTGATGAGCATCAGCTCGCGCTCGATGTGGGCGCCCTCTGTCAGGTCGACCACTTTCACCACCTCGATCAGGCGGTTCAGGTGCTTCGTGATCTGTTCGATCACGTCGTCCGAGCCGATGGAGACGATGGTGAGCCGCGACAGCGAACTGTCTTCGGTCGGCGCCACCGTCAGCGTTTCAATGTTGTAGCCGCGAGCGGAAAAGAGCCCGACGACACGCGATAACGCGCCCGGCTCGTTTTCCAGCAGTACGGAGATGATGTGTTTCATTGTGCGTGTTTCCCGATATGTCCAGAAGAGGCGTTCATCCGAGAAACCCGCGCGCGGCACTCGTCTTTTGTGGAGACGGGCGCGCACGAGCCTCGCGTGACGAAGCCGCGTTATAGATCCTCAGAGCCGAGCAGCATTTCCGTGATGCCCTTGCCTGCCTGCACCATGGGAAATACGTTTTCGGTGGGATCGGTCTGGAAGTCCAGAAACACGGTGCGATCCTTCAGACGCAGCGCCTCTTTGAGCGCCGGTTCGACGTCCGCCGTTCTTTCCACGCGAATGCCGACATGGCCATACGCTTCGGCGAGCTTCACGAAGTCAGGCAGCGCGTCCATGTAGGAACTGGAATAACGCTTCTTGTACTCGATCTGCTGCCACTGGCGAACCATGCCGAGATAGCGGTTGTTGAGCGAGATGATCTTGACCGGCGTGTTGTACTGCTTGCAGGTCGAGAGCTCCTGGATGCACATCTGGATGGAGCCTTCGCCCGTGATGCAGACCACGTCCTCGTCCGGATAGGCCATCTTCACGCCCATCGCGGCGGGCAGGCCGAAGCCCATCGTGCCGAGGCCGCCCGAGTTGATCCAGCGGCGCGGCTTGTTGAACGGATAGAACTGCGCCGCCCACATCTGATGCTGGCCGACATCCGAACACACGAACGCGTTGCCGTCCGTCAGCTCCGCGAGCTTTTCGACGACGTACTGCGGCTTGATGATCTCGCTCTTGCGGTCGTAGGCGAGGCAGTCTTTCGAGCGCCAGCCCTCGATTTCGTCCCACCACGACCTGAGCGCGGCCGTGTCCGGACCGTGCTCCGCGTGCTGAAGCTGCTCGATCAGTTCCTTGAGCACTTCCTTCACGTCGCCGACGATCGGGATATCGACCTTCACGCGCTTCGAGATGGACGACGGATCGACGTCGATATGGATGATTTTGCGCGGCGACGATGCGAAGTGCTTCGGGTCGCCGATCACGCGGTCGTCGAAGCGCGCGCCGATGGCGATCAGCACGTCGCAGTGCTGCATGGCCATGTTGGCTTCATACGTGCCGTGCATGCCGAGCATGCCGAGGAACTTCTTGTCGCTCGCGCGATAGCCGCCCAAGCCCATCAGCGTGTTGGTGACGGGATAGCCGAGCAGATCGGCGAATTGGTTCAGCTCGCGCGATGCGTCCGCGAGAATGATGCCGCCGCCGGTGTAGATGTACGGGCGCTTGGCCGACAAGAGCAGTTGCACCGCCTTGCGGATCTGACCGGAGTGGCCCTTCGTGACCGGATTGTAGGAACGCAGCGACACGCTCTTGACCGGCTCGTAGCGGCACGGCGCCTTCGACACGTCCTTCGGAATGTCGATCAGCACCGGGCCGGGACGTCCCGTGCGCGCGATGTAGAAGGCTTTCTTGACGGTGGCGGCGAGATCGCGCACGTCCTTCACGAGGAAGTTGTGCTTGACGCAGGGCCGCGTGATGCCGACGGTGTCGCATTCCTGGAACGCGTCGAGGCCGATGGCCGCAGTGGGCACCTGCCCGCTGATGACGACGAGCGGAATGGAATCCATGTAGGCCGTGGCGATGCCAGTGACGGCATTGGTGACGCCCGGGCCGGAGGTCACGAGGCACACGCCTACTTTGCCGGTCGAGCGCGAATACGCGTCGGCGGCGTGCACGGCGGCCTGCTCGTGGCGCACGAGAATGTGCTGGATCTGGTCCTGCTTGTACAGCTCGTCGTAGATGTAGAGTACCGAGCCGCCGGGATAGCCCCACACGAACTCGACGTTTTCGTCGGCGAGCGCGCGCATGAGCACGGTCGCGCCGATGGAATCGGCATCGTGAGAGGGAGTGGTATCCGACGTGGAGAATTCCGCGCTAGGCATGTTCATTCATCACCTTTCGAATTTTCGGCAAAAAATTGATCGGGTGCTCTCTGCCGGGCTTGTGGCTCGGGTTCAAGCGGCGCGTCTTGGTTTGACAGGCGAACTTCTTGGGCTCGCCTCAAAGCAGACAATTCACTTTATGATGCGAGTCGGGAAAGATAGCCCGTTTTCGCGCACACGGTCAAGCAAAAACTTCCCCGCCGCGCGTTCGAGGCGCCCTGCGCGCTCGTCGCGCGGGCTTTTGACAGGAGCCGCGCACGCAACGCCGAGCAACAAATCGTTTCCCGATCCTCCCGCGACAGCGAAAATTTGCTAGCATCCGCAGGTTTTCCTGGAACTCCACAATCTCTTTCGACGCAAATTCGTTGCGCCGGGTCCCCAACGGATGGCATCAGACAAGGAACTCGCCGATTTTCTGGCGGGCGTCGAAAGACGCGCGTTCAAGCAGACCGTGTACACCGTCCGCGACGACGACGCGGCGCTCGACATCGTCCAGGACGCCATGATCAAGCTCGCGGAGAAGTACGGCGACCGGCCGTCGCCCGAGCTTCCTCTTTTGTTCCAGCGTATCCTCCAGAATGCGACGCACGATTACTTTCGCCGCCAGAAGGTACGCAATACCTGGATCAGCCTATTCTCCTCGTTCGGCAGCGCCGACGACGACGAATTCGACCCGCTCGAAACCTTCGAATCGCAGGACGGCGCAACCGGCAGCGAAAGCAGCGAGAGCCGACTGGAGCGCGAACAGGTGCTGAACCTGATCGACGCGGAAATCCAGAAATTACCGGCGCGTCAACGAGAAGCTTTTCTCATGCGTTACTGGGAAGATATGGATGTCGCCGAGACGGCCGCCGCGATGGGGTGCTCCGAGGGCAGCGTGAAGACGCACTGTTCACGCGCCACGCACGCTCTCGCGCAAGCCCTGAAAGCCAAAGGGATCACGCTATGAGTTCCGCTCTTGAAACGAAGGAAAACGAGTTCGCGCTGAAGGTCATTCGCGCGCTCGACGAAAGCACGTCGGCCATTCCCGCCGCAGCGGTGGACCGGCTCGCAGTGGCGCGCCGCGCTGCCATCGCGCGCAAGAAGCCCGAGAAAGTGGCCGTCGCCGCCGCTGCGCCCGCGTTCACGCCGGTTCTGGCCGGCGCGGGCGCCACGCTGTCGGCTGGCGGCCCAGGCGACGCCCCCGGCCGCAAGAGCCTGTTCGCGCGCCTGGGCGGCTTCGGGCTGGCAGGGCCGGTGTTCGCGCTCGCCGTCGCGCTGGCGGGCATCGCGTATTGGGAAGATCAAGAGCGCAAAGCCGAACTCGCCGACATCGACGCAGCCATGATGAGCGACAGCCTGCCGCTCGACGCTTATCTCGACCACGGCTTCAACGCGTATCTGACGCGCAATCACTAAGCATCGAACCGAGCGGGGGAATTTTCGGGTGAGTTACAAGCGCGGTCTCGCGATTGTCTTCGGCTGCGCGATTGCGGGTCTGGTCGCGTTCGCCGCCACTTATCCGCGCTTCTATTCGCCGTCGGCCACGGCGCCCGCCTCCGCCGCCGCGCCCAGCGGCGCAAGCGCGGGCCCGGACGCATCCCTTTCGCCGCTCGCCGCGCTTTCAACCGACAACCCGCTCTCCTGGAGCCGTCTGACGGAAGCGCAGCGCGTCGCGCTCGCGCCTTTCGCGTCGCAGTGGGACTCGTTCAACGACGAGCGCAAGCAGAAGTGGCTCAGGATCGCATCGCGCTATCACCGCATGTCGCCGGATGCGCAAAAGCGGCTGCATCAGCGCATGGAGGAATGGGTGCGGATGACGCCCGACGAGCGCAAGGTCGCGCGTGAGAATTATCAGGTGTCGAAACTCGTGCCGCCCGACAAGCGCGAGAAGGCGTGGGACGCGTATCAAAAGCTTTCCGAAGAGCAAAAGAAGAAGCTCGCCGCGAGCGAGCGCAACCGCCGCCCGACGGTCGTGAGCGCGCCGCCGACCGGCAAAGCCGAAGTCAAGGACATCAACCGGCTCGTGACGGCACGCGAGCAGGGGCACGCGGCGTCCCGCGTGGAACCCGCGCCGGCCGCGGGCGCGCCGGCCTCGGGCGTGCCATCGCAGCCCGCCGTGCCGAACGCGGCGAGCATCGTCCCGGCCACGCCGATTCCCGTTTCGCCGCAGCAGGCGCCTTCGATGTACAACGGCTCGTGATCGCCCGATGAGCCTTTCCGCCACCGCGACCGTCCCGCCGCTCTCCGCGCCCAGCCTGCGCCGGCGTCTTTCCACGATGGTCTACGAAGGCGTCATCTTGTTCGGCGTCGTGTTCATCGCCGGCTATCTCTTCAGCACGCTCACCCAGCAGCGCAACGGGCTCACGCATCACGACTGGCTGATGTCGTGGATCGGTCTCGTGCTGGCGGCGTATTTCGTGTGGTTCTGGACACACGGCGGCCAGACGCTGCCGATGAAAACCTGGCGCCTGAAAGTCGTCGATGCGCGCGGTGAGCCGCTCACCGTGGGCCGCGCGCTCGCGCGCTACGCGCTCGCGTGGCTGTGGTTCCTGCCGCCGCTCGCGCTGCATCCGCTCTTTGGGCTCGCGGTGCCGCAGACGCTGATCGTGTTCGCCGTCTGGATGGCGCTGTGGGCGGCAGCCGTCTGGCTCGATCCGGCCCGCCAGTTCCTGCACGACCGCCTCGCCGGCACGCGCATCGTCGCGGCGTGAGCGGGCACCTTCTCCGCCTTCCCTTTCCCGCGTAATAAGAACTTCTCGTGACTGTCACGGCTCGGTCACGGCCGCATGGCGCAATGCGCATACCAAAACTCGATGCGCGAGCCAATGGCCCTCCACTCGACAGTCACGCCGGCATGTGATCCCTCCACCGCTTACCGCTTTCGCAGTTCCGGCTTGCGCGTCGATCCGTCGGCGCTCGTTCCCGAGTCGCCCGAGCCCACTTCGCCCGTCATCGACGGCGAATCGCCGGACGGAACGCATCGCTATCGCACGATCTGGCTCTCCGATATCCACCTCGGCTCCGGCGGCTGCCAGGCAGCGTATCTGCTCGATTTCCTGCGGCATCACGAATCGGACTATCTGTACCTCGTCGGCGACATCATCGACGGATGGCAGCTTCGCAAGGGCTGGTTCTGGCCGCAGGCGCACAACGACGTGGTGCAAAAACTCCTGCGCAAGGCGCGCAAGGGCACGCAGGTCGTCTACATTCCCGGCAATCACGACGAAGCCGCGCGCCAGTTCTGCGACCTCGCGTTCGGCGACATCCACGTGCGCGGCGAAGCGTTCCATACGACGCTCGCGGGCAAGCGCCTGTGGATCGTCCACGGCGATCTTTTCGACGGCGTCATTCAGCACGCCAAATGGCTCGCCTATCTCGGCGACACCGCCTACACCGCGATTCTGCTGCTCAACCGCTGGTTCAATCGCGTGCGCACGAAGTTCGGTTTCAATTACTGGTCGCTCTCGCAGTACCTGAAGCATCAGGTCAAGAACGCGGTCAATTTCATCTCGCAGTTCGAACGCGTGATGACCGATGAAGCGCGCCGCCGCGGCTGCGACGGCGTCGTGTGCGGGCACATTCACAAAGCGGAAATCCGCGACATCGACGGCATCCTGTATTGCAACGACGGCGACTGGGTGGAGAGCCTCTCCGCGCTCGTCGAAACCTACGACGGCGAACTCAAGGTCGTCTACTGGACCATCATGCGCGCGCCCGGCCAGCCGGCCGCGACAGCACGCGCGACGGTCTGAGCCCGCACCCCGGCCCACACACCACGCCGCACCAGGAAAACGCAATGAAGATCATGATCGTGACCGATGCATGGGAGCCGCAAGTCAACGGCGTCGTGCGTACCCTCAAGAACACGAGCAAGGAACTGATGGCGCTCGGGCATCGCGTGGACATGCTGACGCCGCTCGAATTCAAGACGATTCCCTGTCCGACTTACCCCGAAATTCGCCTGTCGCTGATGCCGGCGCGCCACGTCGCCGAACGCATCGACGCGTTCGACCCCGACGCGCTGCACATCGCGACCGAAGGCCCGCTCGGCTTGGCCGCTCGCTCGTACGCGCTGCGTCGCAAGCTGCCATTCACGACCGCGTATCACACGCGCTTTCCCGAATACGTGGAGGCGCGCTTTGGCATTCCGCTCGGGCTGACGTATCGCTTCCTGCGCTGGTTTCACGGACCGTCGCAGGCGGTCATGGCGCCGACGCCCGTCGTCAAGAAAGATCTGGAGGACTACGGATTCACCAACGTCGTGCTGTGGACGCGCGGCGTCGATCTGGACATCTTCCAGCCGATGGACTCGAAGGTGCTCAACACCGCGCGGCCGATCTTTCTGTACGTCGGGCGCGTCGCCATCGAAAAGAACGTCGAAGCGTTTCTGAAGCTGGATCTGCCCGGCTCGAAATGGGTCGCGGGCGAAGGCCCGGCGCTCGCCGAACTCAAATCGCGCTATACGAACGTCAACTATCTCGGCGTGCTGTCGCAACCCGAACTCGCGAAGGTGTATGCCGCCGCCGATGTCTTCGTGTTCCCGAGCCGCACCGATACGTTCGGCCTCGTGCTGCTGGAAGCGATGGCCTGCGGCACGCCGATCGCGGCGTATCCGGTCACGGGCCCGATCGACGTGCTCGGCGAGCACGGACCCGGCGCGCTCAACGAAGACTTGCGCGAGGCATGCCTCCAGGCGCTCAAGATCGAGCGCGCCGACGCGCGCGCCTGGGCCGAACGCTTCTCGTGGCGCGCGGCGTCGGAGCAGTTCGCGTCGCATTTGCGGCAACTGGAGCCGCGCGCGCCGAGCGCCGGCCGGGCGGCCGCATGACGCGTCGTCCGTTGGCGGAAGAACGCGCCGAAGCGAATGCACGCGCAGCGCCCGGCCGCATCATGGACCCGTTCGACGACGAAACCGACGCCAGCGCCGATTCGGCCGATGCGCCGCCTCAGGCGACCGAACCGCTCGGCACCGACGACCTGCCCTTCAATCCGTACAAGGGCAATCGCGGCTTCACGCGCGCCTGGCACGCGATGAAGAACTCGCTCTCGGGCTTTCGCATCGCGATTCGCGAGGAAAGCGCGTTTCGCCAGGAACTGACGCTCGCCGCGATTCTGCTGCCGTGCAGTCTTTTCGTGCCGGTCGCGCCTGTCGAGCGCGCGGCGCTGATCGCGTCGGTGCTGCTCGTGCTGATCGTCGAGTTGCTCAATTCGAGCGTCGAGGCCGCCATCGACCGGATTTCGCTGGAACGCCACGAACTCTCCAAGCGCGCGAAGGACTTCGGCAGCGCCGCCGTGATGGTCGCGCTTGGGGTCTGCGTGCTCACCTGGGTCATGATCCTCTGGCCGCTCGCGCCGGCGCTCGCGACATGGTTCGGGCATCTTCCAAACTGAACGCGCGTATCTCGTAAAGTCGCCGTCCGGCGCGGGAGCCACGTCCGGGACGAAGAACGAGCGGTTTATAATCGTCCGATATTCTCAAAAATCGCAACGGAACCGGACGCGCGCATGCTTGCACGAGGCCGCCGCAACCGGATGCCAAGGTCGGACGACATGGAAGCCAAACCTCCCCGCCGTACCCGCGAACGGATTCTCGAACTGTCGCTGAAGTTGTTCAACGATATCGGCGAACCCAACGTCACCACGACGACGATCGCCGAAGAGATGGAAATCAGTCCAGGCAATCTGTACTACCATTTCCGCAACAAAGACGACATCATCAACAGCATCTTCGCGCAGTTCGAGCAGCAAATTCAGAAGCGCCTGCGCTTTCCCGACGATCATCGGCCGACGATCGACGAGATGTGGTCCTATCTGCAGTACATGGCCGATTTCCTCTGGACGTATCGCTTTCTCTACCGCGACCTGAATGACCTGCTCGCGCGCAACCGCACGCTGGAAACGCATTTCAAGCAGATCATCACGCACAAGGTGCGCTTCGCGCAGCAGCTATGCGAGGCGCTCGTCGCCGATCAGGAAATGGTCGCGACGCCCGCGGAGATCGGGGTCATCGCGACGAACATCGGCGTGATCGCGACATACTGGCTGTCGTATCAGTACGTGATGAACCCGCGCAAGTACAACGATCAGGAAGCGATCCGCGCGGAGTTGCATCAGGTGAGCGTGCATATCATCTCGATCATGGCGCCGTATCTGCGCGGCCGATCGCGCCAGCTTTTCGACGATCTGGTCTCCGGCAAGCTGCCCAAGCGCCAGTATGCGGACTTCCTGCCGCCGCGCGACGATGCGTCCAGCGCACCGAAGAACGAAACTCCGAAGGATTCCCGATAATGAAGGCTGTGTGTGTCTATTGCGGCTCCGCGTCCGGAGCCCGCCCCGTCTATGCGGAAGCGGCGCGCGCGTTCGGCCGTGCGCTCGTGGAAGCGAATGTGTCGCTCGTGTATGGCGGCGGCCGCGTCGGGCTGATGGGCCTGATCGCCGATGAAGTGCTCGCCGCCGGCGGACGCGCGGTCGGCGTGATTCCCGAGCTGCTGCTCGCGAAGGAAGTCGGCCATACCGGTCTCACCGAACTGCACGTCGTGCCCGACATGCACGAACGCAAGAAGAAGATGGCCGATCTCGCCGATGCCTTCGTCGCGATGCCCGGCGGCGTCGGCACGTACGAGGAGTTCTTCGAGGTCTATACGTGGGCGCAGCTTGGCTATCACCAGAAGCCCGTGGGCCTGCTGGACGTGAACGGCTATTTCGGCCCGCTTCTCTCGATGCTGCGTCATACCATCGACGAAGGCTTCATGCGCAAGCCGTATCTGGACATGATTCAGGTGGCCGCCGAGCCGGAAGAAATGATCGCGAGACTCGCGGCGTACACGCCGCCGGTCCACGACAAATGGTCCGAGAACCGCAACGCCGTCTGAGGAGCGAAGCATGCCCAAAGTCATCCTGATTACCGGCGCGAGCCGTGGCATTGGCCGTTCGGCGGCCATTCTCGCGGGCGCGCGCGGCTGGTCGGTCGGCGTAAACTACGCGTCGAACGCGCAAGCCGCCGACGAAACCGTCGCGGCGGTGCGGGCGGCGGGCGGCAAGGCCATCGCGATTGCCGGCGACGTGCGTGACGAAGCCGCGATCATCGCGATGTTCGACGCCACGGAGAAAGCCTTCGGCAAGATCGACGGCGTGGTGAACAACGCGGGCATCGTCGCGCCGGGCGCGCGGCTCGCGGACATGCACATCGAGCGGCTGAAGCGCATTTTCGACACCAACGTGCTGGGCGCGTATCTGTGCGCGCGCGAGGCGGCGCGGCGTCTTTCGCGTGCGCGCGGCGGCAACGGCGGCTCGCTCGTGAACATTTCGTCGGCGGCCGCGCGCCTCGGCTCGCCGAACGAATACGTCGACTATGCGGGCTCGAAAGGCGCAATCGACGCGCTGACCATCGGGCTCTCGAAGGAACTGGGCCCGGAAGGCGTGCGCGTCAACGCGATTCGCCCCGGCCTGATCGAAACCGATATTCACGCGAGCGGCGGCAAGCCGGACCGCGCGCACGTGCTCGGCGCGCAGACACCGCTCGGGCGCCCCGGCACGGCGGACGAAGTCGGAGAATCGATCGTCTGGCTGATCTCGGATGCGTCGTCGTATGTGACCGGCGCGATTCTGGATGTGACGGGCGGGCGGTAAGCGCGTCGGGCGTTCAGAACCCGCCGCGTTCAGCAAGCCACGCTTTCTCTTCGGGCAACGTTTCGCGCCCGAGAATCCTGTTCCGATGCGGAAAGCGCCCGAACCGCTCGATGACCTCCGCGTGCTTGATCGCGTAGTCGTAAAAGCTCGCGATGCCCGTTTCGTCGCGCAGCTTCGCGAAAAGGCGCACTGATTCGCGCTGGCTGGCGAGCGTTTCGTCGTGCTCGAACGGCGTGTACACAAACGCGCGATGACAGGCGCTCGGCAGCCGAAGATCGTCGCCCTGCTCCACGAGCTTCTTCGCGATGGCAAGCGCCCGCGCGTCGCCGGCGAAAGCGCGCGGCGTGTTGCGATAGCAGTTGCGCGAGAACTGGTCCAGCACCACGATCAACGCGAGCGCGGAAAGCGGCTCGCGTTCCCATTCTTTCAGACCGCCCGCCTGCGCTTCGTCGAGCAGGCCGCCGAAGCGTTCGGTGAGCATCGCGTCGAATGCGCGCTTCTTGGTCCACCACTGCCGGCGCTCGGCGCCGAATTCCGGCGTACCCGGCGCGCCGAACCAGCAATCGAGGACGTCCTGCGCGCGAGAATCCGCGGTCAAGCCAGCTCCAGCACGAGCCGCCGCGTGCGCGCGCTCTTCTTCTCCAGCTTGGCGATGCGCAAGGTGCCGATTTCGCCGGTATTGCGCACATGCGTGCCGCCGCACGGCTGCAAGTCCACGTTTTCGATGCGCAGCAGCCGCACGCGGCCGAGGCCCATCGGCGGCTTCACGCTCATCGTGCGGACGAGTTCGGGGCGCGCGGCCATTTCGTCGTCGGTGATCCATTCGGTGCGGACGTCGTGCGAACCGCCGACGAGTTCGCGCAGCTTCGCCTCCACCGCTTCGCGCTCGATCGGCTCGACCGTCGCGAGATCGAGCCGCGCGTAGTCGGTCGTGATGCTGCAGCCATCGACCGGATACGGCAGCACGGCGCAGATCAGATGGCTCGCGGTATGCAGCCGCATATGCCGATAGCGCCGCTCCCAGTCAATCTCCGCGCTCAACGTGTCGCCGACCTTCAGCTTCCCGAGCGCGTCTTCCTGGCCCGGCGCGGGCACATGGACCGCATCGTCGGGCGTTGCGCCTTCGAACTTGGCCTTGCGCGTATCGGCGATGGCGATGATAGTGCCGTCCGCGAGCGTCAGCGTTCCGGCATCGCCCGCCTGCCCGCCGCCGAGCGGATAAAACACGGTCTGGTCCAGATGAACGCCGGCTTCGTCGATGGCGGTGACGGTCGCCTCGCAGCGCGTCTGATAAGCGTCCTCGCGAAAGAGTGCGCGTGTGGTCATGACTTCGTTCCTCGAATGCCTGGGATAGTCAGATGATCGGCAGATGATGCCGCAAACGGGCGCGGACCCGCCCGGTACACCAGCGGGCGAATCAGCCGGGACGGTTGCGCATCCAGTCGGCGGTATCGAAGAACGACGTGAGCAGGCGCTCGCGCAGCGGCTCGGAGAGACCGACGTCCTGCATCGCCCACGCCATGCAGCGCAGCCATTGATCGCGCTCGCTCGACGCGATGGCGAACGGCAGATGCCGCGCCCGCAGCCGCGGATGCCCGAAGCGGCTGATGTAATGATCCGGGCCGCCCATCCAGCCGCACAGGAACCAGAAGGTCTTGTCGCGCGAATTGTCGAGCGTCGGCGGATGCAGCGCGCGAATGCCCGCGAACTCCGGCTCCAGGTCCATCAAATCGTAGAAACGGTCCACGAGCGCGCGCACGCGCGCCTCGCCGCCGATCAGGTCGAACGCGCTCGGCGCGGCGTCCCGATTCGTCGCTTCGTCATCGGAAATCGGTTGATTCACTTCGCTCATTGATTTGCTTTAGCTGAGAACTTACGCGTCCCGCAGCGATTGCAACGCCGGGCGCGCCAGCACGCGCCGCAGACTGAGCCAGCCGCCGAGCCCCGCGCACGCGATGCCCGCGACGACGCCCGCCGGCACGAGCCACGGATTGAAATCGATATGGAATTCGAACACGCGCGACGCGAGCACGTAGCCGATGCCCTGCGCGCCGAGCGCGGCCATCAGACCCGACAGCGCGCCGACCGCGACGAACTCCGCGACCTGCACCGAGCGCACTTGCCGGTGCGATGCCCCGAGCGCGCGCAAGAGCGCCGACTCGCGCATGCGCTCGTCGCGCGTGCCGGCGAGCGCCGCGTACAGCACGAGCACGCCCGCCGCGAGCGTGAAAACGAAGAGAAACTGCACCGCGCCGATCACCTGCGCGAGCGTGCGCTGGATCTGCGCGAGGATCGGTGCGGTGTCGATGGCCGTCAGGTTCGGGTATGCGGCAATCAGGCCGTCGATCATGCGCTGGTCGTTCGCGGGCAGATAGAAACTCGTGATGAAGGTCGCGGGCAAATCCGCGAGCGCCTCGGGCGGCATCAGCACGAAGAAGTTGACCTTGAACGAATTCCAGTCCACCTTGCGCAGACTCGTGACGGGCGCTTCCACCGGCAACCCCGCCACATCGAAACGCAGCATGTCGCCCATCTTCACGCGAATCGTCTTCGCGATGCCCTCTTCCATCGACACCTGCGGCTTCGCGCTCGTGCCGTACCACGCGCCCTGCGTCACGCGGTTGTCGTCGGGCAGCGCGGTCGTGTAGGACAGGTTGAATTCGCGGTCCACCAGCCGCTTCGCATCCGGCTTGTCGTAGCTGTCCGGATTCACCGCGTGGCCGTTGATCGCGACGAGACGTGCGCGAACCATCGGCGAGAGCACGGCTTCGGCCTGGCCGTGGCCGTGCAGATAGGCGAGCACGCCGTCGCGCTGATCCGGCTGAATGTCGATCAGGAACTCGTTGGGCGCATCCGGCGGCGTGGCGTCGCGCCATCCCTTGATGAGATCGTTGCGCGTCATCGCGATCAGCAAGAGGCACATCAGCCCGATGCCGAGCGCCGTGATCTGCAACGCGCTCGCGCCGCTGCGCCGCTCGAGCGATGCAAGCGCATAACGCCAGCCGACGCCCGCGCGGCTCTTCTCGCGCCGCACGAAGCGCGCCGCCGCCCAGAGCGCCGCCCGGGCGATGACGCCGAACAGCAGCAGCCCGGCCGCGAACCCGCCCGCGACGATGACGCCGAGCTTCAGCTCGCCCGCCGCGACCACGAGCAGCGCCGCGAACAGCAGCACGCCGACGCCGTACGCCGCATACGCAACGCGGCTCGCATCGCCCAGTTCGCGGCGGATCACGTGGACCGGCGGCACGCGCGTGAGCGGCAGAAGCGGCGGCAGCGCGAAACCGAGCAACAGCACGAGACCCATCGCGATGCCTTGCAGCGCCGGCCAGACGCTCGCCTGCGGCAATTCCACATCGACGAGCGAGCCGAGCGCATGGAGCAAAACAAGATGTCCGATGAAGCCGAGCACGATGCCCGCCACGCTGCCGATCACGCCGATCGCCAGGAATTCGTTGATGAAGAGTGCGCGCAGCGTCCGCTGGCTGACGCCGAGGCAGCGCATCGCGGCGCAGCCGTCGAGATGGCGTCGCGCGAAACGATGCGCGGCCATCGCGATGGCGACGGCGGCGAGCAGCGCCGTCAGCAGCGAGACGAGCGTCAGGAAGTGGCTCGCGCGGTCGATGGTCTGCCGGACTTGCGGCTGGCCGTCCGACAGCGACTCGAGCGCGACGCCGCGCAGCTTGCCGCCATCCGTCTTGCCACGCGCGAACTGCGCGAACCGCTCGACCTGCGCGTTCGGCCCCGCCACGAGCAGCCGGTACGTGACGCGGCTGCCATAGCCGATGAGCCCCGTTCCCGCGATTTCATCGGCGCGCATCATGAGACGCGGCGAGAAGTTGACGAACGAGAAGCCGCGATCCATCTCCCGCGTGATGACGGCCGCGACCGTGAACGTGCGCGTGCCGACCTTGACCGCCCCGCCGACCTTCGTCTTCAGCGCGTCGAGCAGCGCGGGATCGACCCAGACGGTGCCGGGCGCGGGAATGCCTTGCGCGGGCGCGTCAGGGGCATCGCTGCCGGGCGCGATGCGCAGCGCGCCGCGCAACGGATAGCCCGGCGTCACGCCCTTGATCGCCGCGAGCCGCGACAACGGCGTCGGCGCCGCCGAGCTGACCATGCTCGGAAAGATGGTCGTGCCCGCGGTGTCGAGCCCGAGCGCACGGGCTTGCTGCGCGAACATCGGATCGACGGGGTGA
This sequence comes from Burkholderia sp. 8Y, assembly GCF_902506145.1. Lineage (GTDB taxonomy): Bacteria > Pseudomonadota > Gammaproteobacteria > Burkholderiales > Burkholderiaceae > Caballeronia. Next base: position 1,832,071 of record NZ_LR733520.1, read on the forward strand.
TCGGCGCGCACGACGAAATCGGCGGCGATCATCTGACGCGCATCGCGGGAGAGTCCCTGCCGCATGCGATCCGCGAGAAAGCCGACGCTCGACAACGCGGCGACCGCCAGCACGAGCGCGAGCAGCAGCATCGTGAGTTCGCCCGCGCGCCAGTCGCGGGCGGTCATGCGCCAGGACTGGCGCACGGTCTGCAGAAAGTCGAGCCTCGCGCTCGGATGCGTGTCGTGCGCTGCGTGCGGTCCTTGCGACGCCTTGGCCGCGGGTTTGTCGTTGGCCGCCGTGCTCAATCGTGCTTGCTCCGCAGACGGCTGATCGGGTTATGCGTGCCCGGCAGCATGTGTTTGGCCATGCGCGAGACGCCGCCATGCACGCCGCGCGCGAGACGCGGCAGCGCCCAGCCGGCGACCACCAGGAACGCGATCAGCATGACGAGGAACAAAAGCGGCACGAAAAACGCGAGCACCAGGCCGAGCGTCGCGCCGACATCTTCCGTCGCGGATGCCGCCCAGTTCGACAGCGGCTCCGGCGAGAGATTGATGAGCGCGCGCGTGCCCGCCTTGGCGAAATGCGATGCCCCGGCGAGCGTGCCGCCGGCGAGCGCGGCGATGGTAAGCAAGGTCGGATCGGCGTGGCCGAGCGCGCCTGCCGCGAGCACGGCGCCCGCCGGAATGCGAATGAACGTATGAATCGCGTCCCACAGGGAATCGACCGCGGGAATCTTGTCGGCGAGAAACTCGACGACCGTGAGCACCGCCGCGACGCCGATCACCCAGGGCGACGCGAGCACCGCGAGCGTGTCGGGCAGATGAATGACGCCCATGCGTGCGAACAGCCCGGCGACGAAAACCGTGAGGTAAAGGCGCAGCCCGCTCGCCCATGAAAGACCCGCCGCGAGCGAAAGTGACTCCAGCATTGCCGCCTCCTTGTTGCGCCAGCCGCGCGCTTTGGCCACGGCGCGTTGCTGTACCGGCTGAAACAGTTGGCTCGCTTCCGGTGCTCGAAGCCGACCGGAGAAAGCCGCGACGCGGGCGCGGGTGAGATGGAACCGCCAGCCTTCCCCGCGCGAAAAACGCCACATCACGCGAGGACGCCCGTCAGACTGACCTCAGACCATTATATCCACGCAAAAGCGCGCGGTGCATCGAGCGCCTGAGCGATTGCCGTTCCCGGCGCGACGCCGCGCCGGACGACGCGCCTTTCAGTGTCCCGACGTGAGCTTGAGCCCGATCAGCCCCGCGATGATGAGCACCGCGCTCACGATGCGCGCCGCCGACACCGCCTCGCCCATGAACACGATGCCGAACACGAATGCGCCGACCGCGCCGATGCCCGTCCACACGGCATACGCGGTGCCGAGCGGCAACTGGCGCATGGCCAGCGCGAGCAGCACGAAGCTGCCGATGGCCGTGACGATCGTGAAGACGGATGGTCCAAGCTTCGTGAAGCCTTCGGACGTCTTGAGCCCCGCCGCCCACGCGACTTCGAGCAGACCGGCGATGAAAAGAAGAATCCAGGACATTGGGTGACTCCCATGCAGATGGGGCCGTCCCCAATGAGTCGATGCGCGTGCGGTCGTCCGGCACGCGTTTAGCTGATGAGCGAAGCCCGAATTGTAGCAAAGGGGTGAAGCGCGCCGCGTGGCAAGCCAGAAGCAAAGCGTGTATCAAGGAACGACGCGCGTGCTTGTGTGCATCGCTGACGCAAACGTTGCAAGAATCGACCAAGGAGCGTTCATGCATATCGACCCGGTGCTGCTCTCACGCTTTCAGTTCGCGTGGGTCATTGCGTTCCATATCTTGCTTCCGGCTTTCACGGTCGGGCTCGCGTGTTTCATCGCCACGCTCGAACTCAACTGGTGGATCACCAAGCGCGATGTCTACCGGCGTCTCTCGGCGTTCTGGCTCAAGATCTTCGCGGTCTCGTTCGGCATGGGCGTGGTGTCGGGCATCGTGATGCCGTTTCAGTTCGGCACGAACTGGAGCCGTTACGCCGACCGCACCGCGAACGTCGTCGGCCCCTTGATGGGGTATGAAGTGCTCACCGCGTTCTTTTTGGAGTCGGCGTTTCTCGGCGTGCTGCTGTTCGGCCGCAAGCTCGTGCCGCAATGGGCGCACGTGATGTCCGCCTTGTTCGTCGCGGCCGGCACGCTGATCTCGTCGTTCTGGATTCTCGCCGTCAATAGCTGGATGCAGACGCCGCAAGGTTACCGCCTCCTGCCCGATGGCCGCTTCGAAGTGGTGAGCTTCTTCGACGTGATCTTCTCGCCGTCGTTTCCGTACCGGCTCGGGCATACGGTGAGCGCGTTTCTCGTGACCACCGCTTTCGTGATTCTCGGCGTCGGCGCCATGTACATGCGTCAGGGCCGCGCGATCGAGGAAAGCCGCGTCATGCTGAAAATGTCGCTGATCTTTCTCATCATCATGGTGCCGGTGCAGATGGTGCTCGGCGACGCCCACGGCCTCAACACGCTGAAGCACCAGCCCGCCAAGCTCGCCGCGATGGAAGCGTTGTGGGACTCCGGCTCGCGCGTGCCCGCCAATCTCTTTTCGATTCCCGATCAGGACGAAGAGCGCAACCACTTCGAGATTTCGGTGCCCGTGCTCGGCAGCATCTATCTGACGCACGATCCGAACGGCTACGTGCGCGGGCTCAAGGACTTTCCGCGCGAGGACCGGCCGCCCGTGGCCGTCGTGTTCTTCGCGTTCCACATCATGGTCGGCATCGCGATTTTGATGCTCGTGGTCGTGCTGTCGGGCATCGTGCTCTTTGCGCGCGGCAAGCTCGAACGCAGCAGGCGATGGCTGCGCGCGGCATCGTTCGCGATGCCGCTCGGCTTCATCGCCGTCCTCGCGGGGTGGACCACGACCGAAGCCGGCCGGCAGCCGTGGACCGTGTACGGCGTCCTGCGCACGCGCGATTCGGTGACGCCCTCGCTCACCACCGGCGATGTCGGGCTGTCCTGGCTGCTCTACGTGCTCGCGTACGCCGTGATCTTCGGCTCTGGAACCATCCTCTTGCGGCGTCTCGTGCGCATCGGTCCGTCCGAGGCCACGCAGGGCCACGAGAACGAACTGCTTCAGCCGAAGACGCGCGCGGCGCGCCCGCTCTCGGCGGTGTCGTCGGGCGGCGGGACGTCGCGGCAGACGGCGGACGTCGCGCCGAGCGACGACATCGTGCCGCCGCGCCGGCCCCGCTAGCCCATCTTCTGAAAATCGGAGAACGCGATGCTCGATCTCGTGCCGCTGTGGGCCGCCATTCTCGCGCTGGCCGTGTTCATGTACGTGCTGCTCGACGGCTTCGATCTCGGCGTCGGCATGCTCTTTCTGCTGCGCCGCGACCACGACGAGCGCAATCTGATGATCAACTCGGTCGCGCCCGTGTGGGACTTCAACGAAACGTGGCTCGTGCTCGGCGGCGGCGGGCTTTTCGCCGTGTTTCCGCTCGCCTACGCGATCATCGTGCCGGCGGTCTATTTCCCGATTCTTTTCATGCTGCTCGGGCTGATCTTTCGCGGCGTCGCGTTCGAGTTCCGCGAAGTCGTCGGGGCGCGCAAGTGGCTGTGGGATCGCGCGTTCGCGTACGGGTCGCTGCTCGCCACGTTTTCGCAAGGCATCGTGCTCGGCATGTTCATTCAGGGCTTTCCGATCGTGGGCCGCCAGTACACGGGCACGAGCTGGGACTGGGTCGCGCCCTTTCCGCTGCTGGTCGGCGTCGGCCTCGTGTTCGGCTACGCGCTGCAAGGCTCGACGTGGCTCGTGCTCAAGACCGAAGGCGACTTGCAGGCGTGGGGCCGCAAGATGGCGCGCGTGGCGCTGATCGGCGTGATCGCATTCATCGTGCTCATCAGCGTGTGGACGCCGCTGAAAGACGCGCGCATCGCCGCGCGCTGGTTCGGTTTTCCGACGGCCTTCGCCTTCTCGCCCGTGCCCTTGCTCACCGCGTTCCTCGCGTGGAAGCTCTGGTCGAGTCTTGCGAGAGGCCGCGAAGTGCTGCCCTTCGTCTGCTCGATGGGCCTCTTCTTTCTCGCGTTCACGGGGCTTGTCATCAGCCTGTGGCCGTTCATCGCGCCGCCTTCGGTGACGCTATGGGACGCGGCGGCCTCGCCGATCGCCCATCAGTTCTTCATCATCGGCACGTTGTTCCTGCTGCCGGTGCTGATGATCTACGTGGTCTGGTCGTACTGGGTGTTTCGCGGCAAGGTGCGCGGCGACATGGGCTATCACGTGGATTGACGGCGTGGCTGACGCGTCAGAGCTTCTGCTGAACCGCGAGCGAGAGAATGCGCGTCCACTTGCGCGCTTCGGCGCGATCGGTCATCGGCAGACGCCATTGGCCGTGCGCGGTATCGGCGACATCGAGGACGACGTGCCAGCCGCCACGCGCGTCGTCGCGTTCGAGTTGCGCGTCGCGCAGGTCCGCGAAGATGTAGTGGCCGCTCGCCTCGCCCACGCGCACATCCAGGAGACGCTTGCCCGCGGCGAGCCGCACGCCGCCCCAGTCGCGCTTCAGTTCGTGGGTCCAGCTGGTCGCCGCGTCGCCCTTGACGCGCGGCAGATTCGGCGCGATCTCGCGGCGCCGCGCGAGCCAGTACGCGATGCCCGCCGCGATCGCCGCCGCCGCGACCAGCGCGACGCCGACCGCGACGCCGAGTCCGAAGCGCGCATGGAGCGCGTCGAACGACCACACCGCGCCGTAGATCAGCGCCGCGAGCGCGATGAGTGCGAGAACGATCGGCATGGCGGCTACCCTTTGCGAAGCAACGATGCTGCCGTCATCACTGCGTCTTGTGCTTCGCGTTCCAGTCGCGCAACGCCTGCAGCGTGTTCGCGACATGCTGGTCCGGCGAGAGGCTCGTGTACTCGTAGATGACCTTTCCGTCCGGCGCGATCACGTAGGACACGCGATTGGCCATCGAGCTCTTGAAAGGCAGCGCGGCGTCGTACGCGCCGATGATCTTCGCGTCGGTATCGGCGGCGACCGGAAACTTGCTGCGGCATTCGCTCACGGAAAAACGCTGCAACGTGCCGATATCGTCATGCGACACGCCGATGACCGTGGCGCCCTGCGCCTTGTACTGATCGACGGCTTCGGCGAATTCGTGCGCCTCGACCGTGCAGCCCTTCGTGAACGCCGCCGGATAGAAGTACAGCACGACGGGGCCCTTCTTCAGCGCGTCGGCGAGCGAGTACTGGTAGACGTTGCCGCCGAGCGACGCCTGCGTGACGAACGCGGGCGCGGCATCGCCCGGCTTGAGCGTCGCGCGCGCCATCAGCGGATAGGCCGCGACCGCGCATGCAATCGCCGCCGAAACCGTCAAGCTTGCCACCGTCGTTCTTCTTTTCATGCGGATGCCTCTCCGTGATCGTGTTGGTGCCGCGTCAGTCGAGCCGCTGCTCGCTGAACCATGCCGCCGCTTCGACCTGAAGCGTGGCGAGAAGCGCGGGCGTCAGCGCGTCGAGCGCCGGGTGAGCGAGCCGGCTTTCGTCGATCGCGCCGATATCGCCGCGCTCCGCCGCCCGCGCGATGCCGAGCAGCGCGCCGAGTTCACCTTCGCCCGCGAGAATGGCCGAGCGGATATCGGCGGCTAGATGGAGCTTATCGACAATTTCGGCGGGCTGCATGTCGACCACCACGTGCACGAGCGAAAAGATGCCCGCCATGAACGCCGCATCGGAAAACGCTTCATCCGATGGACGCAGTGCGCCGGCTGCCAGTTCCATGAAGCGCGCCCGCGTGCCGACGAGTTGCAGAAGCGGGTCCGAACGCCACGGCAGGCCGCTGCCGTCCGCGTACAGCAGCAGTTGCGTCCAGCGCATCAACTGGCGCGTGCCGGCGGCGGCCACCGCCTCCTTCAGCGAGGAAACGTCCCGCCCCCGCGCATGCGCGCTCGAATTGGCGAGGCGCATGAGTTGCAGGACGATATCCGGATTGCGCTTGAGTTCGGCTTCCAGTACGCGCATGTCGGGCTCGCTGCCGAGCACGGACAAGAGCCGCAGGAGCGTGGCGCGCGCCGGGCTCGCGCGCCGCGCCGACAGAACTTGTGGCCGCGCGAAGAAATAGCCCTGAAAGAGATCGAAGCCGAGGTCCCGCGCCTGCACGAAGTCCTCGTGCGTCTCGACCTTTTCCGCGACGAGCAGCTTGCCGTGCTTCTTGACGAGCGACGCGAGCTCGCGCAAGTGCGAGCGTTCGGCGGCGAGCACATCCACCTTGACGATATCGACCGACGGGAGCGCGGCGAGCAGGACATCGTCGAGACGCGTCACGTCGTCGAGCGCGAAGCGGAAGCCATCGCGGCGCAACTGCGCGCAACGCTTGAAGAGCGCGTCGTCCAGCACGATGCTCTCCAGCAGTTCCAGCACGAACCGCTCGGGCTGCATGAGATGCACGATGTCGTCGAAGATCAGCTCGCGGCTCATGTTCACGTAGCCGGGATGCAGGCCGAGCACCGCCGGCACGCCGATCTCGCCGACCGTGCGCGCGACGACATGCGCGGTCGCCTGCACGTCGTCGTCGACGCGGGCGCGGTTCTCGGGGCTGTCGCGAAACAGCAGTTCGTACGCGGCGAGCGCGCCCGCGCCGTCGAGAATCGGCTGGCGGCCGACATAGACGCTCGGCTCGCGTGCGGAGCGCGGCTTCAGCGAGGAATCGGGCATGGCGCGATCGGAAAAAGGGCGGCGAATCCCGCAGGCGAAGGAACAATGCGGACAACGCGCGCGGGCGCAAAGGTTTGCGCCGGCGCCGGCACGAGAGCGGTCTCGAAGCCGCAACGGCGCGCGCGCGCCGGAGATGAAAGGCGATCGATCATGAGGCTTGACGTGTGCGACAAATTCCCGAATCGGACGACCGGGGCCGCGGAACGCGCCCTGGCTGGCGACGGCGGCCAAGGCGTTTTCCGCAGGAAACGCGCACTGTAACCGAAAATCGCCTTGCGCCCATGTTACGCATGTGCGCGGCGGCCGCGCCGCGCGTTTTCCCTGATTGCCGCGTCGCGTCTGCGTCACAGCCGCATGTGACGGTTAAAGAATTCCGCTGCTGCGCCGATAACTTGCCTGTTAGAGCGTGCCGCGCCTCATGCCGGCGCGCCGCACGCCGAGCCGCTCGAAGCGGTATCCGCGCGCCGCCGAAGCATCCGACGCCCGCGTGAGCGTCGACCATCGGCTGCGCGCCGCCGCAAAACCTTAACTGACCATGCAAGCGAACCGGACCCCCGTCTCCTGCCGCGCACCCTGGCGCATCGCGCTCGATGCGCTGCGCCGCGCATGGAGACCCGCCGCACGAGACGCCCGCGACCCGCAGGCGCAGGCGCCCGCCTCGCCTGCGCCTTGTGCTGTCGACGGCGCGGGCATCGCGGCCAAGCCCGCCGCCGCGCTCGAAGCGACGCTCGGCGCGGTCGATTTCCTCGCGCAAATCGACGACGCGCTGCGCTTTCAGTACGTGTCGCATGCGAGCATCGACTTCATCGGCTATCACCACGACTATCTGAGCATGCTCACGCTGCACGATCTCGTGCCGTCCGAGGAAGCGGGCGAACTGGATGCGCTCGTCGCCCGGGCGCGGGAAAGCGGCGAGCTCGAACGCGCGACGCTCCATCTCGTGAAGTCGCTCACCTATCCGATCTGCGTCGAACTGCGGCTGCTCGCGACCGCCGCGCAGGGCACGCCCGGCTTCGCGCTCGCCGCATTCGACGTGTCGCGCTGGCGCGAACGCGAAGATTCGCTCAAGCACGCGCTGCATCACGATCCGCTCACGGGCCTCGAAAACGCGACGGCGCTGCAAGCCGCGGTCACCGCGATGCAGGCCGAAGCGGAACGCACGCGCACGCACGCGGCGCTCGTGCTGCTCGATATCGACGACTATCAGCGCATCAACCGCGCGCTCGGCTCGGAAGCCGGCGACGACATGCTGCGCGAAACCGCCCGCCGCATTCAGCACACGGCGGCGCACGGCGAGCGCGTGGCGCGCGTGGCCGGCGACGAGTTCGCCGTGCTGCTGCCCGCGGGCGCCACCGCCGAAGCCGCCGAGAATCTCGGGCGGCGGCTGCTCACCGCGATCGCGCAGCCGTACCGGTATCGCGGGCAGCACACGCATTTGTCGGCGAGCGTGGGCGTGGCGTTGTATCCGGACCACGCGGCCAAGGACGCATCCAGCACGTCCGGCGTGCAGGCGAGCCTTCTGCGCATGGCCGATCTCGCGCTCGCGCAGGCGAAGGCCACGGGCGGCAACACGCTCGTCGTCCACAAGCTCGACGACAATCCCGCCGACGCCGAACGCCTGAAGCTCGAAGCCGATCTCTACGAGGCCGTGCGCAACGGCGAGTTCTCGCTCTTTTTCCAGCCGATCACGAAGATCCGCACGGGCGCGGTCGTCGGCGTGGAGGCGCTGATGCGCTGGCATCATCCGGTGCATGGGCTCGTGCCGCCCTCGACGTTCATTCCGCTCGCGGAATCCATCGGCCTCATCAACTATCTCGGCAACTGGGTGCTGAAGGCCGCGTGCATGCAGCTCGTGCAGTGGGACGGCATCGGCATCCGGCTCGACTACGTGTCGGTGAACGTGTCGCCGCAGCAGTTCCGCGACAAACGCTTTACTGCCGCGGTGAAGGAAGCCATCGCGCTGACGGGTATCGACGCGAAGCGCCTCGTCTTCGAGATCACCGAGAGCCTGCTGATGCAGGACCCGGAAGAAGCGACGCGGCTTCTGGAGACGCTGCGCTCGCTCGGCATCCGCTTCGCCGTGGACGACTTCGGCACTGGCTATTCGAGCCTCGCGTATTTGCAGCGGTTTCCGCTCGCGAAGCTCAAGATCGACCGCAGCTTTGTCGAGAACCTCATTACGTCCCGCAACAACCGCGCGATCGTGAGCGCGGTCGTCGGGCTCGCGCAGTCGCTCGGGCTGGAACTGGTGGCCGAAGGCGTCGAGACGGAAGCGCAGCGCGATCTGCTCGCCGAACTGGGCTGCGATCACATGCAGGGCTGGCTGATCAGCCAGGCGATGCCGTCGGACGAACTCGCGCGTTCGTTTCAATCGAGTACGCTCGTGTTGCACGAAACATGATGAGAGCACGAATGTTCGTGTTTTAGTCGAACAGCGCGCTTTAGTGCCCTGAATCCGTGTATCTTTCCGGGGCTAAGCCGCTGAATGGATGGATCGAGCTGAGCCGCTTCGGATCAGCCGTTGCGCAACAACAGGTTTTTTTACGCATGGCACGCACCAAGGCCGAACTACTGGACAAGTTGTGGGGGCGCATGAGCGAGCGCGGGGACTTCCCCATGCTTTCGCAGGCGCTGCGCACGACTGTGTCCGCGATGAGCGACGACGACCTCGACTTCACTGCGCTGGTGCAGGTCGTCCTGTCGGACTTCGGGCTCACGCAGAAGGTGCTGCGGCTCGCCAATTCCGCGATGTACATGGCTTTCGGCGGCAACATCACGACCGTCACCCGCGCGCTCATGGTGCTCGGCATGGACGCGGTCGGGCATCTCGTCGTGGGCCTGAAGCTCGTCGATCACTTTCATCAGAGCGCGCCGCGCCGCATCGATGCCAAACTCGAACTGAACCGCACGCTGCTCTCGGGCACGGTCGCGCGGCAAGTGACCGAGCGCATCGACTTGCGTTCGGCGGAAGAAGCGGTGGTCTGCACGCTGATGCGGCAAATCGGCAAGCTGCTCGTCGCGTTTTATCTGGAACACGAGTGGGACCAGTTGCGCCGCAAGGCGGCGACCGAGAACATCAGCGACAGCAGCGCGTGCGCCGCGCTGCTCGGCGTGACCTTCGAGGAAATCGGCATCGAGGCGGCGGACCGCTGGCGTCTGCCGGAAACGATTCGCGCCGGCATGCGCGTGAGCGATCTCACCGCGCCGCCGGACGAAACCGTGCCGAAGCATGTGCGCTGGCTGCAAGCCGTCACGAACTATTCGACCGAAGTCGCCGATGCGCTCACCGCGCAGAACGTCGCGGCGGACGGCCGCGAGTCGATGCTCGTCGATATCGCCGAGCGTTACAGCGGCGCGCTCAGCACGGACGCGGAAACGCTTGCCTCCATGAGCCTCGCGCTCGCGAGCGAGGAAGGCGGCGACGGCGTGATGCGCGAGATCGTCGAATTGCAGGCGAATGCGGACGCCATGGCGCGCGCGAGCGTGTCGGCGGAGGCGCGTATCGGCGCGAGTCTCGACGACTTGCGCTCGCTGCCGTCGAAGAACGCGCTTGCGCCGGTGCTGGCGCTTGCGTCGGAGGCGGTGCTGGCGGGGCTGGGACTGTCGCGTGCGGTCGTCTTCGTGCGCCAGGCCAACGATGAGTTTCAGGCGCGTCTTGGCATGGGCGCGGGCATCGAGCCGATGCTTCCCGCGCTGTCATTCAGCGCCGAATTCCGGCCGGACGTGTTTCATCTTGCGATCACCAATCCGGTTGGCATTTTTATCGAGAATGCTCACGATGCGCGCATCGATGCGCGTTTGCCGCGCTGGTACAAGGAGACGCTCGGCGAGGCGCAGGCGTTCGTGCTTTTGCCCGTGAAGTCCAACGATTCGACCGTTGCGCTCGTGTATGGCGACTGGACGGCCGGGCAGCATGTGCACAAGATTTCTGCGCAGGAGATGAGCGCGCTCAATGAGCTCACGCGGGAGCTGAGCCGTTTTTTTTCTAACGCGGACTGGAAGGAAGTCGAGTTGATCTGAGGTTTTTTCTTGCCTCCGGCGGTCGGTGCCTTTTTGTTCGCGACGTTCTTGTTTTTTCTTTTCTGCGTTTGCGTGCGGCGGCGGCTTTTTGGCGGGGAACTTGTTTTCGTGTCGGTCTATTAGCGTTGCCCCTCCCCGGGGCGGGGGTCACTTTCTTTGCAGCAGCAAAGAAAGTAACCAAAGAAAGCAGCTTTTTCGCCCGCTGTTCCAAATAACCGGAGCACTCCGTGGAACCATATTGGCCCTCAGCTTGAATCAACCCTGAATCACCTTCCGCGTCCGCTGAACGCCACGTCCTCCGAGCTCCTTGGCTCGACAGAACCAGTGGGGCACGTCCCGCTACTGCAAAACAAGTTCAACGAAAAGTCAGCTCCGTAGGCGGGGCGGGTAAGGCGGAGCGCGGCGCGTACGTGCTCGCCCGCGCTCGTCCCAGATCACGATGCATCTCCCCTATCCTCTCGTACGTCATTAATGGGTCTGGCTTGTCACCTGTCCATTTCTAGGGGTAATGTGCCGAGAAGTGTGCAGAAAGTTCGGAGGCAGGAAGATGCCGAAGGAAGGGGTGGCCGTGGTGTAAGTTGATGAATGTCGAGTTCGTCAACCTGCCCTCGGGAGGGCTTACGCCATGGCCACGACCAAGCGTAGTACGAACCGGCCGCCAGTGGAAGCGCTGGTTGCCGGTGACCGGGATCTGATGAAGGCGCTCATGAAGGATGCGCTTCAGGAAGTGCNCGCGCTGCTGCATAGCGGCGTGCGGCGTTCGGCGCTGCGGGCTACGCCCTTCGCACCGAACGTCGCACAGAAGGATCAACTGAAACCACTGGCATCCGGTTTCTGCACAGCTTGACGCACACAACTTTTCTAGGTGAGTAAGCACCCAATAAGCCGTATAAAAGACCCAATGGCGGAAGTGTCCCACTGGTTTTGTCGAGCCAAGGGGCTCGAAGGACGTGGCGCTCAGCGGGCGTGGAAGGCGATTCAAGGCTGTTTATTTACCGAGTGCCACCGCCTTTCTGCGGAGTGACCACGCTGTCTTTGCATCGTGCGGTTCAGAAAAAAGCTGCTTTCTTTGGTTACTTTCTTTGCAGCAGCAAAGAAAGTGACCCCCGCCCCGGGGAGGGGCAACGCTAATAGACCGACGCGAGAACAAGCTTCACGAAGGAAACAGCAGCAGAAACAAGCACCCCGCCCCGGGAAGGGGCGCGCTAATGGACCAACACGAGAATAAGCACCCCAAACAACACGCAAATGAAAAAAGAGGCTCAAGCCAGTTGAAACTTCCCAACAAGCCCCTTGAGCGCCCGCGCCTGATCATCGAGCGATTGCGCGGCAGCCGCCGCCTGCTCGACGAGGGCAGCATTCTGCTGCGTCCCAGCATCCATCTGCGATACAGCGTGTCCAATCGCCTCGATCCCCGACTTCTGCTCGGCTGAGGCCGCCGAAATCTCGCCCATGATGTCGGTCACGCGACGCACCGCGCGCACCACTTCCTCCATCGTCGCGCCGGCTTCCTGCGCGTAAGTCGAGCCATCGGAGACACGTGAAACCGACGTGTCGATCAGCGTCTTAATCTCCTTCGCAGCCGACGACGACCGCTGCGCAAGACTGCGCACTTCGCCCGCGACGACCGCGAAGCCGCGTCCCTGCTCGCCCGCGCGCGCCGCTTCGACCGCCGCGTTCAGCGCGAGAATGTTCGTCTGGAACGCGATGCCCTCGATCACGCCGATGATGTCGCCGATGCTCTTTGCGCTGGCATCGATACGCTGCATCGTCTCGACGACACGGCCGACGACCGCGCCGCCCTTCTCCGCGATTTCCGATGCGTTATGCGCGAGGGTGGTCGCCTGCATCGCGTTATCGGCGTTCTGGCGCACCGTCGAGGTCAGTTCCTCCATGCTCGCCGCCGTCTTCTCCAGCGCGACGGCCTGCTCTTCCGTGCGGCGCGACAGATCGATGTTGCCAGTCGAGATTTCGCTCGACGCCGACGCGATCGCCTCCGCGCTCGCCGCGATATCGCCGACCGTCGCGGACAGTCCCGACTGCATTTCGGACAACGCGTAAAGCATGCTGGCGTCGTCGCGGCGCTTGAGACGGATCGGATAGGCAAGATCGCCCGACGCGATGCGGCTCGCGATTTCCTTCGCATAAGCGGGCTCGCCGCCGAGCTGCCCGGACAGACGCCGCACGACCCATTCGCTGACGATGATCGCGAGCACGAAAAGCGCAGCCGTCAGCACCGACACCATGACGAACGACGAATGGAAAATGAACGCGGCGGCGTCGATGGTCACTTTTGCGGCGGCGCCACGGCGGGCGACGAGGTCATCGACCATCTTTTCGAGCTTGCCGGTCTCGACGAGCAGCGACACGTCCTGCGTGCCGACTTGCCAGTTCATCTGCGAGAGATCGAGCGGCTGCTCCTTCACCAGCTTGACGAAGCCGCGCACGTTGCCGCTCCATGTCGCGAGCGCGGCTGCGAAACGCTTCTGTTGCGCGAGCGCGTCGGTGTCGGCGTGATCGATGTATTGCGCCAACTGCGCCTGTTCCTTACCGATTTGCGTGAGCGCCTCTTCGATCTGGCTGCCGAGGTCGTCGCGCTCCTTCGCCGTCGATGCGGTGAGCAGCATCTTCTGCGAGCGGCTCGCGCGCAACAGATAGCCGCGCGTTTCCTCGGCCGCGCGGCTCGCCACGTAGCCCTGCGTATAGATGGATTCCGTCGCGCCGTTGAGCCGGCTGATCTGCGTGAGCGCGATCGCGCCGATCGCCAGCGTGCCCGCCAGCACGAGGCCGAACGCGAGGCGCAACGACGCCTTCACGGACAGCGGGCGCTTCGTCGCCGGAAGGCTTCCTGCGGCGTTCGCCGCCTGTGCTGAAGCCGTGGCCGGCAGCAAGCCCGCGCCTCGCGCGCCGCGTAGCGGAAAAAATTTCATCGATTTATCCCCGAGTCGTTTTTCTTCAAAGGGGCGCCGCGCTTTGCGGCACACCCACATCGCTGGTCTACGGCATGCGCCTCGTTTTCTTTAGCGCGGCGAGCACGGTCGTTCGTTTTGCGCGACTCAAAAGTTTCGTGCGGTCCACAGGTCCTCGTCTGTCCGATTCGCGACAAACCTTGGCATGACAACGCGCACGCGCCATCCTAAACTTGTCGGGCATTCCGTTCGCGCATGAATCGCGGGCCGAACAAACTAATCAAGACCACCGCTTCCTTTCCTCATCACACCATGCAAACGAGTATCGACAAAGGCGCTTTCCCCAGTTCTGGCGGTGCGTCGGCAGTGGATGCGGCGAACGCGGCCACCGCCGCCAACACCGCCGCGCCCGTGCAGCGCACCGTGTATTCCGTGCTCGGCGCGATCAGCTTCTCGCATCTGCTGAACGACATGATCCAGTCGCTGATTCTGGCGATCTACCCGATGTTCAAGAGCGAGTTCGCGCTCAGCTTCGGGCAGATCGGCCTCATCACGCTGACGTATCAGATCACCGCGTCGCTGCTGCAACCCATCGTCGGGCTTTACACGGACAAGCATCCGAAGCCGTATTCGCTGCCGGTCGGAATGGGCTTCACGCTGTCCGGCCTGCTGCTAATGTCTGTCGCCGGCAACTTCGGCACGCTCCTCGTCGCGGCGGCGCTCGTCGGCTGCGGGTCGTCGGTGTTTCATCCGGAATCGTCGCGGGTGGCGCGCATGGCCTCAGGCGGCAAGCACGGCCTCGCGCAGTCGCTGTTTCAGGTGGGCGGCAACGCGGGCTCGTCGCTCGGGCCGCTGCTCGCTGCGCTGATCGTCATTCCGCACGGCCAGCGCAGCATCGCGTGGTTCTCGGCGGCGGCCCTCCTCGCGATGGTCGTGCTCGCGAACATCGGCCGCTGGTACAAGCGTCATCCGGCGATCAAGAAAGGCCGCGCGAAAGCGGCGCACGCGGCGCTGCCGCGCGAAAAGGTCGTGATGGCGATGAGCGTCCTCGTGCTGCTCGTCTTCTCGAAGTACTTCTATCTCGCGAGCATCACGAGCTATTTCACGTTCTATCTGATCAGCAAGTTCGGCGTATCGGTGCAGGCCGCGCAGATCCATTTGTTCGTGTTCCTCGCGGCGGTCGCGGCGGGCACGATCATCGGCGGGCCGGTGGGCGACAAGGTCGGACGCAAGGCGGTGATCTGGGTATCGATTCTCGGCGTCGCGCCGTTCACCTTGCTGATGCCTTATGTGAACCTGTTCTGGACGGGCGTGCTGTCGGTGGTGATTGGCCTCGTGCTGGCGTCGGCCTTCTCGGCGATTCTGGTCTATGCGCAGGAACTGATTCCCGGCAAGGTCGGCATGGTCGCGGGCCTGTTCTTCGGCTTCGCGTTCGGCATGGGCGGCGTCGGCGCCGCGGTGCTCGGGCACCTCGCGGATGTGACGAGCATCGATTACGTCTACAAGCTCTGCGCGTTCTTGCCGTTGATCGGCGTGCTGACGGTGTTGCTGCCGAAGACGCACGACGTCAAGGCGTAAGGTCCGCTTCGGCAAGACGCCCGGTCATGAAGGCATGGCCGGGCGTTTGTCTTTCTGGACACGGTCAACGACACGTCGCGACGAGTTTCCTGTAGCCATTTTCGACGACAGGCTCGACCGCCTGACAGCGCGATACGCGCGTCGTGAGCTTTCGGGAAAGCAGAATCGTGTTGCCATATCCGCACGACATCCAGACGCCCTGGGCGTTTTCAGCGGCGACCGCGAGCGTCGAATTGCGGCATCGCTTGCGAGAAATCAATGCCGCGCGTTTGCCTTATCGCTTCGTCCCGGCTTCCAGCGCCGCCCTGATCTGCGCGAGCGCACTGGCGTCCTCGATGGTCGGCAGATCGCCCGGATCGCGGCCTTCCGCCAACGCCGCGATCGCACGGCGCAGCAGCTTACCGGAGCGCGTCTTCGGCAGCATCGATACGAAATGCACGCGCGCCGGACGCGCAATCGCGCCGAGTTGCGTATCGACCGCGTGACACAACTCCGCCTCCATGCCGTCGCGGGCGCCGGGCGCGTCGATGCGATCGGCGTCGCGCAGCACGACGAACGCCGTCGCCGTCTGCCCCTTCACCGCGTCGGTCACGCCGACGACCGCCACTTCCGCGACCGCCGCGTGCGCCGACAGCGCCTCCTCGATTTCGCGCGTGCCGAGCCGATGCCCCGCCACGTTGATCACATCATCGGTGCGCCCGAGAATCGACACGTAGCCGTCCTCGTCCTGCACGCCCCAGTCGAACGTCGAATAGACCATCTGGTTCGGCACGCTCTGCCAATACGTCTCGACGAAGCGGCGGTCGTCGCCCCACACGGTCTGCATGCAGCCCGGCGGCAGCGGATAGCCAAGCGTCACCACGCCCTTCTCGCCCGGCGCGCACGGCTCGCCGGTCAACTCGTTGCGCAGCGCGAGATTGAAGCCCATCGACGGCACGCCCGGCGAGCCGAGTTTCGACGGAAATGCCTCGATGCCGCGCGGAATGGCGAGCATCGGCCAGCCGGTTTCCGTCTGCCAGTAGTTGTCGATGACGGGCTTCTGCAACGCGCTCTGGATCCACTGCGCGGTGGGCTCGTCGAGCGGCTCGCCCGCGAGAAAGAGCGTGCGCAGGCTCGACAGGTCGTATTTCGCCATCAGCGCCGGGTCCTGCTTCTTCAGCACGCGGATCGCGGTGGGCGCGGTGAACATCAGGTTGATCTTGTGCTGCTCGACGAGCCGCCACCAGATGCCGCCGTCCGGGCGAACGGGCGTGCCTTCGTACATGACGGTCGTGAGCCCCGCGATGAGCGGCGCATAAATGATGTAGCTGTGTCCCACGACCCAGCCGATGTCCGATGCCGTGAACATCGTGTCGCCGGCCGCGCCCTCGAAGATGTGCGCCATCGACGCCGCGAGCGCGACCGCATAGCCGCCGACATCGCGCTGCACGCCCTTCGGCCTGCCGGTCGTGCCCGACGTGTAGAGCACATACGACGGCTCGTTCGATTCGAGCCACTCGCAGGGAACGTGGGCATCGAAAAACTGTTCACGCAGCGGCTCGTAGGCGACGAGATAGCTCGCCTGCAACCGCTCGGGCGCAAGCTGCCGGTCGATCAAGAGCACTTGCGGCACCTTGAATTCGGCGCGCGACAAGGCTTCGTCGACGAGCGGCGTGTAGTCGATCACCTTGCCCGCGCGCGCGCCCGCATCGGCGGTGACGATGAGCGTGGGCTCGGCGTCGTCGATGCGCGCCGCGAGATTCGGCGCCGCGAAGCCGCCGAACACGACCGAATGGATCGCGCCGATGCGCGCGCACGCGAGCATCGCGAAAAGCGCCTCGGGGATCATCGGCAGATAGATGAGCACGCGGTCGCCCTTCTTGACCGACAGCGAGCGCATGACGGCGGCCATGCGGTTCACTTCCGCGTGCAATTCGGCATACGTGTAGCGGCGCTCGATGCCCGTTTCCGTCGACACATAGACGAGCGCCTCTTGCTGCGCACGCGAGGCGAGATGGCGGTCCACCGCGTTATGACACAGATTGGTGCGCCCGCCGACGAACCATCGCGCGAACGGCGGGTTGCTCGCATCGAGCACCTGTTCGAACGGCGTCTGCCAATGGATGCGGCGGGCCTGTTCGGCCCAGAACGCTTCGGGCTCGTCGATCGACTGGCGATACGCTTCTCGGTAAGTCGGCATGCGCGTCCTCTGCAAGATGCAATGCGTGGCTGCAATCGTGGCTGAGTCTGTGCTGGGTCGGTGCGTCTGACTCGCTCCACAGCATAGAGCAGCCAGCGAATGCCTGACTAGAGAGGGCGCGCCCTGATCGTGGACGGTTCGGCGCGTTCAGACCGCGCGGCTGCGCGCCGGCGCGCTCGCCGGTGCCGCGCCGTGTTTCAGCAGCACGGGCGCCAGTTCTTCAGCCACCCGCATGCTCGACACGACGACCGTGCGAAGGCCGCTGTCCGCAGTCAGCCTGCGCAGCCTTTCGCGCGTGCTCGCCCGCGCTTCGATGCGCGGCTCGATCGCGATGAATCCACGGCAATACGCCGCGAGCGGCGCGCGGTGCGTACGCAGCCAGGCGGCGCGAAGGTCGAAATTATCGGCGGTTTCGTGGTCGCAATGTTCGGCGACGATCACGAACGGCGTGGCGAGCGCGAGCAGTCGGCGCATCTGCGCGGCCCAAGCGAACGCGAAGCCCGGCTTCATCGCCCGGCGACGCACGCGCACGAGTGGGAAGCGGCTCGCGTCGAGCATGGCGGCGTCGAGCGCGAGCGGCTTTCCGGCTTGAAGCGCGTTGGAAGGATAGTCGGCGGCGTTCACAGCGGTTTCGGGCTCCATTCGTTCAGGGCGGCGATGAGGCTGGGCCAGCGGGAACGGCGCGGCACAACGCGATTCTTTCGCGCGGCGCGCGGCGGCGGGTATTCAGGGCGCACCGACGACGGCGCGGCGGGCGCGTCGGTCCAGGCGCGTCGCGTGGTGTCGAGGACTTTTGCGGCGTTGATGGCGATCGCGCAGCGCGCGTTCGCGTCGCGCGGTTCGCCGCTTGTTGCGCCGTTTGGATTTGGATCGTCGGTCACGTCGGGCCTCCAGTCGTGCATTTGCGATGCATGACTGGCATTGTATTGAGAATCATTCTCAATAACAAGCAGGATGTGGTGAGGTGCGGCAAGCTGCGATGGCTGTCAAGCCGATCGCTGCGGCCCGCCGTCCCCAGAGGTCGCCCGCCCGAGGTTGCTTCAGCGGCTCAAGCGATTCGAGGTTTCAACGGATCGAGGCTCGAGCGGTTCGGGCGGTTGAAGAGGTTCTGGCGGTTCTGGCGTTCTTGCGTTCTGGCGTTGTGCCTTCTGGCATTCTGGCGTTCTTGGCGGTTCGGGTTGTTCGAGCAGTTCGAGCAGTTCGAGCAGTTCGAGCAGTTCGAGCGATTGGAGCGATTTGCGCAGTTGGCGCAGTTCAGCGGCTCAGCCGCTCAACCGCCCCAACCCGCTCGCCCCAAAAACCGCGCCAACACCCCCGACGAGTACGTCCCTGCAATGGCCGTCAGGAATTCGGCGAAGGACGCGGGTGCGGCGGCATCGGCGGTATCGGAAATGGTGCGCACGACCGCGCACGGCACGCCGTGCTCGTAACAGACCTGCGCGAGCGCCGCGCCTTCCATCTCGACCGCGAGCGCGTCCGGCAGCGCCGCGCGCAGCGCGCCCACCGCCTCGTGACTTGCGATGAACTTGTCGCCGCTCACCACCAGCCCGCGATGCACGCGCGGCCGCATCACGGCGAAGCGGTCAGCGAGCGCGTCGCCTTCGGCTTCGATGAATGCGAGCGCCGCATCGGCGAGCGCATCCGAGAGCGCGCGGTCGGCGTCGAAATGCGTGCGTTCGAGCAGCGGCACCTCGTAGCGCGGGAAAAACGGCGACGCGTCCAGATCGTGCTGAAGCAGCGCGTTCGCGACCACGATATCGCCCACGCGCACGTCCGCCCGCACGCCGCCCGCGACGCCGGTGAAAAGAATCGCATCGACGCCGAAGACATGGATGAGCGCGCTCGCCGTCGCCGCCGCCGCGACCTTGCCGACACGCGCGAGCGTCACGACGACCGGCACGCCGTGCGCCTCGCCGACGTGATATTCGCGCTTGCCGAGCGTGACCGTACGCACCTCGCCCGCGCCGCGCATGTGCGCGGTCAGATCGCCGAGTTCCTGCGGCAGCGCCGCCATGATCGCGAGGCGCTTCATTCGACCGCCTGCAGCTTGGCCACGGCCAGCGCCAGCCACTTTTCGCCGTGACGCTTGAAGCGCACTTGCGCGCGCGCATCGCCGCCAGAGCCTTCGAGCGCCGTCACAGTGCCCTCGCCGAACTTCGTGTGGAAGACGGCCTGTCCGACCTTGAAGCCGGTATCGGCCGCCCGCTGTTCGTTCGCGAACGACGGCAGCGCCGGGCTCGCCGTCGATGGACCGCCGCGCTCCTGTCCCGGCCGCGCGAACCAGTCGCGGCCCCAGCCGGCGTTGTCGGCGCGTCCGCCCCAGCGCGCGCCCGCTTCGACTTTCGGTGTGAGCCACTTGAGCGAGCCTTCCGGCAGTTCGTCGAAGAAGCGCGAGCGGATGTTGTAGCGCGTCTGCCCGTGCAGCATGCGGCTTTGCGCGAACGAGAGATACAGCCGCTCCTTCGCCCGCGTGATCGCCACGTACGCGAGCCGCCGCTCCTCCTCCAGACCGTCGGATTCCTGCGCGCTGTTCTCGTGCGGAAAGAGCCCTTCCTCCAGCCCGGTGATGAACACCGCCGTGAACTCCAGCCCCTTCGCCGCGTGGACGGTCATCAGCTGCACGGCGTCCTGCCCGGCTTGCGCCTGGTTGTCGCCCGCTTCGAGCGACGCATGCGAGAGAAAGCCCGCGAGCGGCGTCATGGTGTCGGGATTCTGCGCGGGATCGGCGATGCCAGGCGCATCGAGCACTTCGATTTCGCCGTCCTCGCTCACCGCCGTGATTTCGTGCGCGGCGGTCGCGCCGGGACGCAGCGGAATGGAGCGCGCGGGCGTGTCCAGCCCGTAGCCCTCTTCGCTCACGAACGCAGCCGCCGCGTTCACCAGTTCCTGCAAGTTCTCCAGCCGGTCCTGCCCTTCGCGCTCCGTCTCGTAGAACGCGGCGAGTCCGCTCGCGCGCACGACGTATTCGACCGTTTCGGGCAGACTCATCTGCTGCGTCTCGGCGCGCATCTTCGCGATGAGCGTCGCGAACGCGCCGAGGCTCGATCCCGCCTTGCCGGTCACGTACGGCACGGCGGCGGCCATCGAACAGTTGTAGAGACGCGCGGCGTCGGCCAATTGCTCGATGGAGCGCGCACCGATGCCGCGCGTCGGGAAATTGACGACGCGGGCGAATGCCGTGTCGTCGTTCGGGTTGTCGATCAGCCGCAGATACGCAAGCGCGTGCTTGATTTCCTGACGCTCGAAGAAGCGCAGGCCGCCGTACACGCGGTAGGCAATGCCCGCGTTCACGAGCGTGTGTTCGATGGTGCGCGACTGCGCGTTGCTTCGATACAGCACCGCGATCTCGCCGCGCGCGAGTCCCGTGTTGATGAGCGCCTTGATTTCCTCGACGATCCAGCCCGCTTCCTGCGAATCGGTCGCGGCTTCGTAGACGCGCACCGGCTCGCCGTGTCCCGCGTCGGTGCGCAGATTCTTGCCGAGGCGCCGCGCGTTGTTCGCGATCAGGTAATTCGCGGTATCGAGAATATGGCCGTGCGAGCGGTAGTTCTGCTCCAGCTTGATGAGATTGCGCACGCGGAATTCGCGCTCGAAATCGTGCATGTTGCCGACGTTCGCGCCGCGAAACGCGTAGATGGATTGATCGTCGTCACCGACCGCGAAGATCGCGTTGTGCTCGCCCGCGAGCAGCTTCAGCCACGCGTATTGCAGCTTGTTCGTGTCCTGAAACTCGTCGACGAGGATATTGCGAAAGCGCGCCTGATAATGCGCGCGCAGCGGCGGATTGTGCGCGAGCAGTTCGTAGCAACGCAGCAGCAGTTCCGGAAAATCGACGACGCCTTCGCGCTGGCATTGCTGATCGTAAGCCTCGTACAGCTCGACGAACTTGCGATTGAAGTTGTCGGTGGCATCCACGTCTTTCGGACGCAGCCCCTGCTCCTTCGCGTTGTTGATGAAGTACTGGAGATTTTTCGCCGGATACTTCTCGTCATCGACGTTCAGGCCCTTCATGAGCCGCTTGATCGCGGAAAGCTGATCGGCGGTATCGAGAATCTGGAACGTCTGCGGCAGGCCCGCGTCGCGGTAATGCGCGCGCAGCATGCGGTTGCAGAGGCCGTGGAACGTGCCGATCCACATGCCGCGCGTGTCGATGGGCAGAAGCGCCGACAGGCGCGACATCATTTCGCGGGCGGCCTTGTTCGTGAACGTGACCGCGAGAATGGTCGGCGGCGAAGCGTAACCCTGCTGGATCAACCATGCGATGCGCGTGATGAGCACACGCGTCTTGCCGCTGCCCGCGCCCGCGAGGATCAGCGCGGGCTCGTTCGGCAGCGTCACGGCGGCAAGCTGTTCGGGATTGAGATTGGCGAGTAAATCGGGCATGGGAAAGTGAGCGGCAGCAAGCCCGCCGAAAGAGCGGGCCGAAGAAGCCGGCGAGAAGTCGCCGAAGAGCCGACCATTATAAGACCGCGCCGATGGCGTCGTCCGGCAAGCCCCTGCCCGGCGGCGGACCGGCCGCGCCCGGATTCGTCCGATTGCGCGCCCCAAACCTTATAATCGGTGATTACCCCGCATCTTTTCACGCATATTTCGGCAGATTTCACGATGAGCGACAGCACGCTTGCGAAAAGTTTCGAGCCCCAGAACATCGAGTCCCAATGGGGCCCGGAATGGGAGAAACGCGGCTATTCGGCCCCCACGTTCAAAGAAGGCGCGAAGAATTTCTCCATTCAACTGCCGCCGCCCAACGTCACCGGCACGCTGCATATGGGGCACGCGTTCAACCAGACCATCATGGATGGCCTGACGCGCTATCACCGCATGCTCGGCGAAAACACGCTGTGGGTGCCGGGCACGGACCACGCGGGCATCGCGACGCAAATCGTCGTGGAAAGACAGCTCGACGCGCAAGGCATCTCGCGCCACGACCTGGGCCGCGAGGAGTTTCTCAAGCGCGTATGGGCGTGGAAGCAGGAATCCGGCTCGACCATCACGCGGCAGGTGCGCAGGCTCGGCGCGTCGATCGACTGGTCGCGCGAATACTTCACGATGGACGACAAGATGTCCGCCGCCGTGCGCGATGTCTTCGTGACGCTCTACAAACAAGGGCTGATCTATCGCGGCAAGCGTCTCGTGAACTGGGACCCGGTGCTGGGCACCGCCGTGTCCGATCTCGAAGTGGTCAGCGAAGAAGAAAACGGCAGTCTGTGGCACATCAAGTATCCGCTGCCGGACGGCTCGGGCCATTTGACGGTCGCGACGACGCGCCCCGAAACCATGCTCGGCGACGTCGCCGTGATGGTGCATCCGGAAGACGAGCGTTACGCGCATCTGATCGGCAAGACCGTCGTGCTGCCGCTGTGCGACCGCGAAATTCCCGTGATCGCCGATGACTACGTGGACCGCGAGTTCGGCACGGGCGTCGTCAAGGTGACGCCCGCGCACGACTTCAACGACTACGCGGTCGGCCAGCGTCACAAGCTGCCGCAAATCGAAATTCTCACGCTCGACGCGAAGATCAACGGCAACGCGCCCGAGAAGTATCGCGGCATGGACCGGTTCGACGCGCGCAAGCAGGTCGTCGCCGATCTCGACGCGCAAGGTCTGCTCGACTCCGTCAAGCCGCACAAGCTGATGGTGCCGCGCGGCGACCGCACGGGCGTCGTCATCGAGCCGATGCTGACCGACCAATGGTTCGTCGCGATGAGCAAGCCCGCGCCCGAAGGCACGTTCAATCCGGGCAAGTCCATCGCCGAAACCGCGCTCGATGTCGTGCGCAACGGCGAAATCAGGTTCGTGCCGGAGAACTGGACCACGACCTACTATCAATGGCTCGAAAACATTCAGGACTGGTGCATCTCGCGTCAGTTGTGGTGGGGGCATCAGATTCCGGCGTGGTACGGCGAGAACGGCGAGATCTTCGTCGCGAAGACCGAGGAAGAAGCCCGCGCCGACGCGCAAAGTCAGGGTTACACCGGCTCGCTCAAGCGCGACGACGACGTGCTCGACACGTGGTTCTCGTCCGCGCTCGTGCCGTTTTCGTCGCTCGGCTGGCCGAACGAGACGAAGGAACTGAAGGCGTTCCTGCCTTCGTCGGTGCTCGTGACGGGCTTCGACATCATCTTCTTCTGGGTCGCCCGGATGGTGATGATGACCACGCATTTCACCGGCAAGGTGCCGTTCGAGACCGTTTATGTGCACGGCCTCGTGCGCGACGCGGAAGGCCAGAAGATGTCGAAGAGCAAGGGCAACACGCTCGATCCGATCGACATCGTGGATGGCATCGACCTCGAAACGCTCGTCGCCAAGCGCACGAGCGGCCTCATGAATCCGAAGCAGGCCGCGCAGATCGAAAAGAAAACGCGCAAGGAATTCCCCGAAGGCATTCCGGCGTTCGGCACGGACGCGCTGCGCTTCACGATGGCGTCGATGGCCACGCTCGGTCGCAATGTGAATTTTGATCTGGCACGCTGCGAGGGGTATCGGAACTTCTGCAACAAGCTCTGGAACGCCACGCGTTTCGTCTTGATGAATTGCGAAGGCCACGATTGCGGTTTCGCCAACGCCGCGGGCTGCAAGCCCGGCGATTGCGGACCCGGCGGCTACACGGATTTCTCGCAGGCCGACCGCTGGATCGTGTCGCTGCTTCAGCGCGTGGAAGCGGAAGTCGAAAAGGGCTTCGCGGACTATCGCTTCGACAATGTCGCGAGCGCGATCTACAAGTTCGTGTGGGACGAGTACTGCGACTGGTACCTGGAACTCGCGAAGGTGCAGATTCAGAACGGCACGCCCGAGCAGCAGCGCGCCACGCGCCGCACGCTCTTGCGCGTGCTCGAAACGGTGCTGCGCCTTGCGCACCCGGTCATTCCGTTCATCACCGAAGCGTTATGGCAGAAGGTGGCCCCGCTGACGGACGCCTACCCTGCGGGCGCGAAGGAAGGCGAAGCGTCGATCATGACGCAGCCGTATCCGCGTCCGGAAACGAAAAAGCTGGATGAATCCGCTGAACAGTGGGCCGCCGAACTGAAAGCAGTGATCGACGCATGTCGTAATCTGCGGGGCGAAATGAACCTCTCGCCCGCGGTGAAAGTGCCCTTGCTCGCGCATGGCGACGCCGCGCGTCTTTCGACGTTCGCACCGTACGTTGCGGCGCTCGCGCGTCTCGCGGAAGTGAAGATCATCGACGACGAAGCCGCGCTCGACAAGGAAGCGCACGGTGCGCCGGTCGCGATTGTCGGCGGGCACAAGCTGGTGCTGAAAGTGGAGATCGACGTGGCGGCGGAGCGCGAGCGTCTGACGAAGGAAGTCGAACGTCTGAACGGCGAAATCGTCAAATGTAACGCGAAGCTGAGTAATGAAAGCTTTGTTTCAAAAGCGCCGGCCGCTGTCGTTGAACAGGAGCGCAAAAGGCTGGCAGAATACAAGACCACTATCGAGAAGCTTCAGGCGCAATTATTGCGACTGCCGGTCTGATTGGGAGTTTCTTTTACCTCTCGTCAGGTATTCGCTCGATGTTCTAAATGATTAAGAGGATCAGGGTTATCACATGCTAAAAGTTACCAAAGCGGTCTTTCCCGTTGCGGGTCTCGGCACGCGGTTCCTCCCCGCGACCAAGGCAAGCCCGAAGGAAATGCTGCCGGTCGTCGACAAGCCGCTGATTCAATACGCGGTTGAAGAAGCGATGGCCGCCGGCATCACCGAAATGATCTTCGTCACCGGCCGCAGCAAGCGTGCCATCGAAGATCATTTCGACAAGTCCTACGAGATTGAAGCCGAGCTGGAGGCGCGCGGCAAGGACAAGCTTCTCGAGCTCGTGCGCAGCATCAAGCCGAGCCATGTGGATTGCTTCTATGTGCGGCAGGCCGAGGCGCTCGGTCTCGGCCATGCAGTGTTGTGCGCCGAAAAGCTCGTCGGCGACAACCCGTTCGCCGTGATCCTCGCGGACGACTTGCTGTACGGCAAGCCGCCCGTGATGTCGCAGATGATCGAAGTCTTCGACCACTATCACAGCTCGGTGATCGGCGTCGAAGAGATTCCGCCGCAAGACACGAAGTCCTACGGCATCATCGACGGCAAGGAGTGGGAAGACAACATCGTCAAGCTGTCGGGCATCGTCGAGAAGCCGGAACCGGCGGTGGCGCCGTCGAACCTCGGCGTGGTCGGCCGCTATGTGCTGAAGCCGCGCATTTTCGACCATATCCGCGCGCTCAAGCCCGGCGCGGGCGGCGAGCTGCAACTGACGGACGCGATTCAGTCGCTGCTGTCGGATGAGCAAGTGCTCGCGTACAAGTATCACGGCACGCGTTTCGATTGCGGCAGCAAGCTCGGCTATCTGAAGGCGACGGTCGAATTCGCGCTGCGCCATCCGGAAGTGTCAAAGGATTTCGAAGAATACCTGCGCACGCGTTCGCCGGTTCTCGAAGGGTAAGCGTCAACCGCTCTTTGCGAAAAAAAATGCCCGTCACGTTCGTGACGGGCATTTTGCTTTGCGCGCCTGATTTCTTCAGCGGCGCCGCATCAAGAAGATGAACGTCTTGTCCTGCGAACTGGCCTCGACGATTTCATTGCCGGTCTGCTTGGCGAACGCCGCGAAATCGCGCTGCGAGCCGGGATCGGTCGCGAGCACCTTCAGAATCTGGCCGCTCGTCATGTCGGCCAGCGCCTTCTTCGCCCGCAGAATCGGCAACGGGCAGTTAAGCCCGCGTGCGTCGACTTCCTTGTGAACTTCCATCGCGATTGAACCTTCCATGTGCCTGATGGTTCGATTCTAACGCAGCGGTCACAGATCCACCGGGCGCCCGCTTGCATAGGCTTCGGGCGACTTGAGAGTTCTCTACTTCACTCGTGGGATGCGAGCGGCTAGATTGCGATCTCTGTTTCACGACCCTTTGCCGGGCCTGCGTGCTACCGCGCCTTCGAAGCCGTCAGATGGGCCAGCGGGTCAGCCAGCGAGCGGGTCAGCACGAAGGGAAGCCGGACTGATCGCCGCGACATGCACAACCAGCCGGGACATAACCATTTGCTTCTCGGCGGGGGTTTGGAGCAACGCGCGAGGATTACGTAAGCCTCGGGACCGGACAGGCGCACGAGCGCGCACTGCGCATGCGCTTCCTGCTTCGTTAGGCCGGAGAGGTCCACGACGCTCGACGAATGGCCGATCAGGTCACGGACCCAATCGGCCTGCATGCGGCTGCGTGAAGGATGGACAGCAGCGATGGTGACCAGCACACGCCGGGTCGCGCCTGCGTCGACCGCAGGCGCCGCCGCGATGCGATAGCTAGTCGAGAGGGCTACTCTCACGTCCCGGAGCATCTCACCACGCATTGCCCGTCGTAGCACTTATAGTTCGACGTTAGCCGATAGTAGTACGTATCGCTTTAGGGCGAGTAGAGGTAGTGAGTGACGGTAAGAATAGCGAACGGCAGCTTCGCAAAATCTTTCCGCTGATCGATCATATGACCGTTCACGTACGCGTCGGCCCCCATGTTAATGATGTACTCCGAACCGCTCTTGTCCCTGTAGAAACCTTCCGGGGCATCCCACTGACAGCAGGAGAACCGCAGACGCTTCCAGTCCGCCCATGTTGTAAGCCACGTATCGACTTCATCAAGGTGCGAACCGTCTACTCGATATATCGCTTCGAAGCCAGGAATCTTAGGGGCATCCATCATCACAGGCTTGCACTTCAAGAACGTTAGCTTCCAGTGCTGTCGGCCGATCTGTTTCAAATAGTCGCCACACGAAAGCGGTGGCTCAGGACGTTCATCGCAATGGTTGCCACACGCGAGCGAGGGCTGGCGTTGAACCGTTTTGGCGTGCACATTACTTGTCTCGCCTGCATGCGATGTCGTGCCTGCGGATACGACCGCCAGGCAACACGACAGCATTGCGTTCACAAGCCATTTCATTTCGTCACCTCCAGATAGGCGACATATAAGCCGTTCGTATTCGGGAGCCGGTGCGAAATAAGAAAGTCATAGACCGTGTTCCACTTAAGGATGTCGTGTACCGTAACGCAGCCTTCAGAGAGATGGCCGATATGTACATATCGCGACGAGTTTCCCTTCGTTCCCTCGAGTTCAATGGGAAACCAGGCGTCGTTCGCCTTGATCCGACCGGGATAAGTATTGCGATATCCCTCTGTACTGATGTGTGCGTGCGAGCCATCGACGGTCATGATGCGATGACGACCGGGGGCGATGGGAGTGAAGCGGCCGCCCCAGACGCTGTTTAGCGTTACGGTGACGTTCTCGCCGCCAACCTTCAAGATGCCCCACTGCTGTTGCAGACGACCCTTAAACGGCGAGTTCTCTTCACCGAGACGTCCGTATTTGACCTTGAGCGTCTCGTTAGATTCGGTAGGCGGCGTGCCTCGAAGATAGTGCGCTGCGTCTTCGGTTTTCATACTCGCCGTGCCGCTGTCTCGATACGGACCGTCTATTATCCGAAAGTAGATTCTTCCGCCTTCCTCCTTCAGCAGGGCGACCTTCGTATAGGCGCAAAGCTGAACGGAGTTACGATCGGAGGAGCCAATTCTCGCGCCGACCGTGCCATGCGTGTCTTCGTCCAGTCGAACGTAACGAACTCCACTGATCGCTTTATGAATGCTACCTTGATTGTCGTTGGACCTTGCCCTACGGTTCTGCACAAACTCAGCAAATGAATCAGCCATCTCTACACCAATATCTCTAGTTCAATATCCATCGGCACGCTAGTTCGGACACGTACCGTCTCGCCGGCTTCGTTGGTCGTTCCTTCCCGCGTCGAGCCGTCGCCTAGCCTGAGCCGGAAACGCTGATTCGGAATCGGGTTGTCGTCCTCGTCGACCAGCACGATTAATTCGTCGAATGCCAAGGTCTCACTGCCTCCCGACCACGACAAGCCCGCAGACTGTGCGTGAGCGTAGGAGCCCGACGTATCTTCAATAATCCAACCCCTTCCGTATCGGGGTAAGATAACCGGTCTCGTGTCGCACTTGCACCGCACGAAGTCACCGGCCACTGCCTGCCTTCGACCAGACGGAATGTCATACAGTCGGGCACCGTCGCTGCAACCCGATCCGCCGATGATTGTTCCGATGCTCTTGCACTTTCCGCAGTAGGCGTTGCCGCCGATGAATGCCATCGTGCGATTGCCCTCGTCACAAAAAAATGCGCTCATGCCCGACGACATGACGTAGCTGTCGGGACTGGTCGAAAGCGGATCGCCTTCGACCGCTGAAAAGTAATGGCCCATCGCGCTATATCACCAGTTCGAAAACGAGGCCCATCGGGCTATCCGTATAGACACGCTCGGCCGCGCCGTTCGCATCAGTGACGCCTTGGTAGACCTTTCCGTCATCGGTCGTAATCATGTATTGCTGACCTGCAATTGGCTTTCCATCTTCGTCAACCAAAACGAACTGCTCGTCATATGGAGCGTTCTCGCCCGGCGTCAAACCCCTCTGACCACCCTTCCATGCGATGTAGGCCGGATCGCCGGACGTGAACGACATCCACATGTTCCTGTCGGCATAGAACACCGGGGCGGGGCTACAGCCGCATACGTTGACGTCACCACTGAGCGCCCACTGCTTTCCGTTCGGGCCCGTGCCCGGTCGCCGTGGCCCGCGCGGCGCGATAAAGCCCTCGCGCTTGCAGGCGGTGCAATAGGTACTCATTCCGAGCGTTGCGATATGAACGCGCGGCGGCGGATTCGAGCAGGTAACCGTTGGCAGGCCTTCTGTGATAACGGCGCTTCCGCCGCGGTCTCCGCAGGCAAGGAAAGAACGCTTGAACATCAGGCCGTTCCTTGCCGGTTCACCGGTGCAATTGCCTCGCCACTGACGAATCGAAATTGCTTCGAACCCTTCGCATCAACCTTCCACCAACCCGTCGTGTCTCGCAGTACACCGCCGCGCGCCGTGGTGGAACCCCGTACTGCAAGGCGATAGCGTGGAGGTGCAGAAGGAACCACATAGGCCGGATCGAACAGACCTTCGATAGTTTCGCCCTCGCAAACGAAAAGACCGTCGTCGTCGAGCAGCGACGTGGCAACTCTATCGCCGTTGCTCAGGCCGCTTCCCACAAGGGCATACGGCACGAAGCTGTTCGTCAACCCATATCCTGCACCGTCGGTAATGACCGCCTGACTGCCATCCGGATAGGAGACCACATCGCCGACCAATGCGATACGCAGGCCCCTTATTTCACGCGGACTGGTTGGGATCACCCATCCCCGTCTCTCGGTCTTCGATCCTGCCGTGGCAAACAGATGTGTCGTTCCGTTTTCCATAGCGTCTCCATTTATTGTTGCTGTGGGAGCATAAAATTAACGGATCGCACCTCTGTTTTGGAGTCCTTCGGGGTAAAGAATTGTGGCTGAGTCGATGTGCACCCTCAACTGCGATGGCGATAGCTGCCCAATGGCCGAAATAAACTCAATGCAGATGCCCATCGGCATTAGGAGATCGCCGCTGTCCGTTATCGGGCGATCGTCCGCGAAAGGAAGGCACGAACATGAACAAGGTTGACACCAAGGTCCGGCACGTGACCAAGCGCGGGGCGAACGTGTTCGCCGAACTGGGCCTCGCGCCCGGAGAAGCACGCCAGTATCTCGCCGAGTTGCAGACGCTGATCGGCCAGACGCTCGTGCTCAAGGAGCAGCTCATGGACGAGTTGGCCTCCTGGATCGAAGCCCAACATCTGAAGCAAGCGGATGCCGCCGAGATTCTTCACGTTACGCGGCCGCGCGTATCCGATGTCGTCAACAAGAAGACGAGCAAGTTCACGATCGACTCGCTCGTGGAAATGCTCGCCCGCATAGGCAAGCCGGTCAGGATGGTCGTCGGCTGAGCGGCGTAATCAAGCCGAATGCAGGCGATGCTTTCGGCTGCGATCACAACTCCACCGCCCGCCCGCTCGCATAGGCTTCGCGCAAAGCGATGCCAATGCGCGTCGCCTCCCGTGCATCGTTCAGCGTGAGGCCGGTCGGCGTGCCGTCGCTCACCAGCGCAACGAACGCCTGCGCCTCGCGCAAGAACGCATCCTCGAAACGCTCGAAGAACGTCGGCGTACACGCGTTGCGCATACCGTACTCATCCGCGATTTCAACGCGATTCAGCCGCGGATTGCGCCCGACTGACAACGCGCCCGCCGTGCCAATTACTTCGGTCTGCGTATCATGTCCATGCGCCATCGTGCGCGACGCGTACAGCACGGCCAGCCGCCCATCGTCGAATTCGACGACGCCCACGCCGTTGTCGATATCGCCGCACTCGCGCAAGCCCTCGTGCATCGCGATGGTGCCGCTCGCGAACACGCGCTTCGCACGCGGATTGCCGAGCAGCCAGCGCGCGAGGTCGATGTCATGCACGCTGCAATCGAGAAAGAGCCCGCCCGAAGTCGGCGCGAAGCGCACGAAGAAGCCATCGGGATCGTTCTTGTCGCACGTCTGCGAGCGCACCATGAACGGCCGGCCAATCGAGCCCTTCCCGACCTGCTCGAACGCATCGCGATAACTCGCGTCGAAGCGGCGCACGAAGCCGATCATCACATGAAGCCGTGGATGCCGCGCGTGCGCTTCGATCACGCGGTCGCATTCGTTCAGATCGAGCGAAAGCGGCTTCTCGCAGAAGACGTGCTTGCCCGCGTCGAGCGCCGCGATGATCTGGCGCGCGTGCAGCGACGTCGGCGTGACGAGCCACACCGCATCGACCGAAGCGTCGGCGAGCAGCGCGTCGTAGTCCGCATAGAGCGCGAGTTCCGGCAAGCGTTCGCGCGCCCACGCCCGTTCCTCGTCGACGGGACTGCACGCGGCCACGAGCCGCGCGCCCGGCACATGCCACGCGAGATTCTCGGCGTGGCGGCGTCCGAGCCGCCCGAGCCCGACGATCCCCACGCGCACCACGCGCACCGCGCTCACGCCTGCTGCTCCCCAAGCCGCACGATGCGCTTCTCGCGCCACGAAAGCGTCGCGGCTTCGGCCAGTTCCAGCGCCTTCAGGCCATCGGCGACGGTCGTGCGGACCGGCTTGCCGTGATTGACGGCATCGAAGAAATGCGCGATTTCCAGCGCATATGCCTGGCGATAGCGTTCGAGAAAGAACGCTTCGGGCACGTCCGTCGAGACGGCCGTCTTCGAATAGGCCGTCACTTCGGTCGGCCGCACGTTGCCCGCCTGAATCATGCCCGCGCTGCCGAGCAGTTCGAACCGCTGATCGTAGCCATACGCCGCGCGCCGCGCCGTGTTGATCTGGCACAGCCGTCCGCGCTTCGTGCGGATCGTGACGGCGGTCGAATCGATATCGCCGGCATCCGCGATAGCCGGATCGGAAAGGCAACTGCCCGTCGCGTGCAGCGTCTCGGCTTCGTCGTCGAGCATCCAGCGGAAGATGTCGAAGTCGTGGATCAGCATGTCCTTGAAAATGCCGCCCGAATGCTTGATGTACTCGACCGGCGGCGCGCCGGGATCGCGGCTCGTCACGATCAGCATTTCCGGATCGCCGATTTCGCCGGCCACGACGCGGGCCTTTAGCGCCGAGAACGTCGGGTCGAAGCGCCGCTGAAAGCCGATCATGCAGACGACGCCCGCGCGTTCGACGGCATCGGCGCAGGCACGCGCGCGCGCAAGCGTCAGGTCCACCGGCTTCTCGCAGAACACGTGCTTGCCTTGCGCCGCCGACTGCATGATGAGATCCGCGTGCGTGTCCGTGCTGGAACACACGACGGTCGCGCCGATCGTCGCATCGCCCATTGCGCCGTCGATATCGGCCACCTGCGCGCCGTGCTGCGCGGCAAGCGCGGACGCCGCGTCGCGATTCACATCGACGACATACTTCAGCCGCACGCCCGGCTGCCGCGCCAGATTCGCCGCGTGAATCTTGCCGATGCGCCCCGCTCCAAACACCGCCACGTCAATCGTCATAACCGCCTGTCTCCCTGGATTCTTCGACGTTCAATTCGAGCCGGTACGCGAGCGCGATGAACAGCGCCTGGCACAAGCAGATGGTGCTCGTGAGCGAGCGGAACGCGAACGCGCTGCCCTCCTTCACGAGCAGACTCGCGCTCGCGTGACGCGCGAGCGGCGAAAGCTGGCTATCGGTGATGACGAGGGTCGCCGCGCCGTGATGCTGCGCCGCGCGCACGCAGTATTGCGTCTCCTTGCCATAGGGCGCGAAGCTGATCGCGATGAGCACGTCGCCCTTCTTCACGCTGCGGATCTGTTCGCGGAACATGCCGCCGAAGCCGGAAACCAGATGCACGCGCTTCTTCGTATGGCCGAGCGCGTAGACGATGTAGCTCGCCACCGCGAACGAGCGGCGCACGCCGATCACGTAGATGTTCTCCGCCTTCTCCAGCATTCCGACGGCGGCTTCGAACTGCGCGTCGTCGAGGCCGGCTTCCAGTTCGTCGAGACCCGCGCGGCTCGCCGCGATGAACTCGCGCGCCACCGAGACGCCGGAAGCCGCGCCCGCCTTCTCGTCGATCAGCTTGCGGATGCGCTGCTGATAGCTCTCCGACGTGCTGCCGCCCGCGTACGCCTGCCGGAAGACCGCCTGCAAGTCGGAGAAGCCGGAGAAGCCGAAACGCTGCGCGAAGCGCACGACCGCGGACGGATGCACGCCGCACGACGCGGCGATGTCGCTCGTGCGGTCCATCATCACGCGCGCCCGATGCTGCTCGATATACGACGCCACGCTCTTCAACTGGCGCGGCAGCGAGTCGTACGCATCGGTGATCCGCTGCATCAGGTCGTCGACGGAAAGCACGTCGGTACTGGTTTCATCCTGCATGGAAAGCCCGGTTCGTCGGCGCGCGAAAGCGTGCGCCGGTGCAGCGGATTATAGAAAGCCCGCATGCGAATTGGAAAGCATTTTCCATTTGTCGCACCGTTGAAATATCTATTGCAGACCGCCAAAAAGTGACCTACTCTGCTCGTGAGCGTGATGAGAGCGGCTCCCGGCCCTCGAACGGCTCGCCAAAAGATCACACCAGACAACAACCGAGATAGGTGGAGACAATGACCCTTTGCAACGGTCGGGCCGCGCTGCGCGCGCTGGCGGCTGCTGCTGCGCTGTGCAGCGCCGCGTGGTTCACGTCGTCCCCCGCGCAGGCCGCGCCGGACGCCAGATTCGTGCTCATCAGCCACGCGCCGGACTCGGACTCGTGGTGGAACACCATCAAGAACGCGATCAAACAGGCGGACGAGGACTTCAACGTCCAGACCGACTATCGCAATCCGCCCAATGGCGACATCGCCGACATGGCGCGTCTCATCGAACAGGCCGCCGCGCGCAATTACGACGGCGTCATCACGACGATCGCCGACTTTGACGTGCTCAAGAGCGCGATCAACAAGGTGACGGCCAAGAAGATTCCGCTCGTGACCATCAACTCGGGCACCGAGGAGCAAAGCGCGCAGCTCGGCGCGATCATGCACATCGGTCAGCCGGAATATGTCGCGGGCAAGGCGGCGGGCGAGAAGGCGAAAGCCGCGGGCATCAAGTCGTTTCTGTGCGTGAACCATCTCGCGACGAATACGGTTTCGTTCGACCGTTGCCGCGGTTTCGCCGATGCCATCGGTGCGGACTATAAGGCCGCCACGCTCGATTCGGGACAGGACCCGACCGAGATTCAGTCGAAGGTGTCCGCGTTCCTGCGCAATCATCCGGATACGCAGGCGATTCTCACGCTCGGACCGACGCCCGCCTCGGCCACGCTCAAGGCGGTCACGCAAATGGGCCTGCAAAACAAGCTCTATTTCGTGACCTTCGACTTCTCCGATGACATCGCGAAGGCAATCAAGGACGGGACGATCAAGTTCGCCATCGATCAGCAGCCCTATTTGCAGGGCTATATTCCGGTCGCGGTGCTCGCCATCGTGAAGAAGGAGCACACCACCGATCCGGCGAAGATCCGCCAGATTCTCGAAGCGAATCCGAAGTTCAAGGCGCGCCTCGAAACGTATGGCTTGCAGCCGTCGTACGGGCCGAAGAACATTCGCTCGGGACCGGGTTTCATCACCAAGGAAAATCTCGACAAGGTCGTGAAGTACGCCGGGCAGTATCGTTGATGCACGGCTGACCGTCTTGGGGCGGCCGCTCGCGCGCCGCCCGCGTTTCTCTCACACGACATGCTGCTGCGTCCGCTCGCGGACGCGGCAGGAACGCACGCATCCGCACCGCATTGGTGATCGTTTCAAGGAGCCATCATGGGCGTAGCCGGCAAGCACTATCCTCCACACGCGAATCCTCAGCACGACACCGCCGACGCTGCGACCGACAAGGACAGGCCATCGGACGAGCGCGTGCGCCGGCAGTCGTGGTTCGGGCATCTGCTTAATCGTCCGGAATTCGCCGCGATATCGGGCACCGTGCTCGTCTTCCTCGTATTCGGCTTCGGCGCGGGTTCGTCGGGCATGTTCAATCTCGACGGCGTGATGAACTGGTCGCAGGTCGCCGCCTACCTCGGGCTGCTCGCCGTCGGCGCGTGTCTCCTGATGATCGCGGGCGAATTCGACCTGTCCATCGGCTCGATGATCGGCTTTGCCGGCATGATGGTCGCGCTGCCTTCGGTCTATTTCCATTGGCCGATCTCGCTTGCCATTCTGTTCGCGTTCGTCGCGTCGATGCTGCTCGGCGCGCTCAACGGCTATCTCGTGATGCGCACGCGGCTACCGTCCTTTATCGTCACGCTTGCGTTTCTCTTCATCCTGCGCGGCCTGACGCTCGCGCTGTCGATCATGTTCGCGGACCGCACGATCATCTCCGGTGTCGGCGATCTCGCGCAGAAAGACTGGCTCGCCGATACGCTCTTTCACGGCGTGGCGTTGCATGGCCTCTTCACGTGGCTCGCGCATCTGGGTATAGGCAAGCTGCTCGATAGCGGCGAGCCGCTCGTGCCGGGCATTCCGAAGGTCATCATCTGGTGGCTCGTGCTCGCGGCAGTCGGCGCGTTCGTGCTCGCGAAAACGCGCTACGGCAACTGGATTCTCGCGGTCGGCGGCGATGCGAATGCCGCGAAGAACGTCGGCGTGCCGGTCAAGCGCGTG
The DNA here is from genome assembly GCF_902506145.1 of Burkholderia sp. 8Y. Taxonomy (GTDB): domain Bacteria; phylum Pseudomonadota; class Gammaproteobacteria; order Burkholderiales; family Burkholderiaceae; genus Caballeronia. Next base: position 1,867,439 of record NZ_LR733520.1, read on the forward strand.
AAGATATCGCTCTTCGTGCTGACCGCGTTCTGCTCGTGCCTCTTTGCCGTGCTGCAAGTGTGCGACATCGGCTCAGCCGCGGCGGATCGCGGCTTGCAGAAGGAATTCGAAGCGATCATCGCGGCAGTCATCGGCGGGACGTTGCTTACGGGCGGCTACGGCTCGGTCGTCGGCGCATGCTTCGGAGCACTCATCTTCGGCGTCGTGCAGATCGGCATCACGTACACGAATGTCAGCTCCGACTGGTTCCGCGTGTTTCTCGGCGTGATGCTGCTGATCGCCGTGCTCTTCAATCACTACGTGCGCCGCCGCGTGTCGCAGGCGCAATGAGGACGACGGCCATGAACGACGACAACATTCTCGCGCTCGAAAACGTCAGCAAGTTCTTCGGCAAGGTGATTGCGCTCAACGGCGTGACCTTGCGGCTCAAACGCGGCGAAGTGCACTGTCTGCTCGGCGATAACGGCGCAGGCAAGTCCACGCTCATCAAGACGCTGGCGGGCGTGCACGCGCCCTCGTCCGGCCAGTATCTGGTCGATGGCAAGCCCGTGCATTTCGATTCCCCGAAAGAGGCGCTCGATCTCGGCATTGCAACGGTGTATCAGGATCTGGCGCTCGTGCCGCTGCTCTCCGTCGCGCGCAACTTCTTCATGGGCCGCGAGCCGCAGAAGAAGCGTTTCGGCCTCTTCAGCGTGATGGACCTCGATCTCGCCGCCGCGACGTCGCGCGCCAAGCTCGCGGAAATGGGCATCAACGTGCGCGACCCGCATCAGCCCATCGGCACGATGTCCGGCGGCGAAAAGCAATGCCTCGCGATTGCGCGCGCCATCCACTTCGGCGCGCGCGTGCTGATTCTCGACGAACCAACTGCCGCGCTCGGCGTGAAGCAGAGCTTCAACGTGCTGAAGCTGATTCACAAGGCGCGCGCGAAAGGCATCTCGGTGATCTTCATCACGCATAACGTGCACCACGCGTATCCAATCGGCGATTCCTTCACGCTGCTCAATCGCGGCCGTTCGATGGGCACCTTCACGAAGGACACCATCACCAAGAACGAAGTGCTCGACATGATGGCGGGCGGCGCGGAGATGCAGAAGATGATCGGCGAGCTCGAAGGCGCGACCATCTGATACCGGGGACACATTCATGCCTGCACAAAACATCTCCCGCTTCGCGCCGGACCGCACGCGCGATATCGTGTGTCTCGGGCGTCTCGCCGTCGATCTGTATGCGCAGCAGGTCGGCGCGCGGCTCGAAGACGTATCCACGTTCGCGAAGTATCTCGGCGGTTCGTCGGCGAACATCGCGTTCGGTTGCGCGCGGCTCGGGCTCAAGTCGTCGATGCTCGCTCGCGTCGGCAACGATCACATGGGGCGCTTCCTCACCGAAACGCTCGCACGCGAAGGCTGCGATGTCAGCCACGTTCGCATCGATCCAGACCGCCTCACCGCGCTCGTGCTGCTCGGCATAGAAGACCGCGATACGTTCCCGCTCGTGTTTTATCGTGAGAACTGCGCGGACATGGCCGTCGACGAGAACGATTTCGACGAGGCGTATATCGCGTCATCGAAGGCGCTGCTCATCACCGGCACGCACTTTTCGACGGAGCAGGTGAACCGGACGAGCCGTCGCGCGCTCGAATATGCGCGACGCAATCAGGTCCGCACGATACTCGACATCGACTATCGGCCGGTGCTGTGGGGGCTCACGGGCAAGGCCGATGGCGAGACGCGCTTCGTCGCGAATGAAGGCGTGACTGCGCATTTGCAGCGCATTCTGCCGTTGATAGACCTCGTGATCGGCACCGAAGAAGAGTTTCGTATCGCGGGCGGCAAGGACCGTCTCATCGATGCGCTGACGATGGTCCGCACCGTGACGAGCGCGACGCTCGTCGTGAAACGCGGGCCGCTCGGATGTTCGATCATCGAAGGCGCGGTGCCGGCTTCCATCGACGATGCGCCGATTCACGGCGGTGTCGAAGTGGAAGTGCTCAACGTGCTCGGCGCAGGCGATGCGTTCGCCTCGGGCTTTTTGTCCGGATGGCTGCGCGATGCGCCGCTCGAAGCATGCGCGAGCGCGGCGAACGCATGCGGCGCGCTCGTCGTCTCGCGGCACGGCTGCGCGCCCGCGATGCCCACGCCCGCCGAACTCGACTACTTTCTCGCCGCCGCGAAACAAGACCCGGCACGCATGCGCCGCCCCGACCGCGACGCGACGCTCGCGCGGCTGCATCGCGTGAGTCCTGCGCGCAAAGCGTGGGACGAAGTGCTCGGCTTCGCGTTCGATCATCGCAATCAGTTCTTCGAACTGGCGCAGCAAGCGGGCGCGAGCGAAGCGCGCATCTCGACGCTCAAAGGCTTGTTCGTTGAAGCCGTCGCGCAGACGGAGAAGGAACTGCAACTCGACGGACGTATCGGTGTACTAATCGATGATCGCTATGGACAGGATGCGCTCAACGCGGCGACGGGACGCGGCTGGTGGATCGGCCGGCCCGTCGAATTGCCCGGCTCCATGCCGCTCGTCTTCGATCATGGCCGCTCGATCGGCACGACGCTCGTCGAATGGCCGCGCGAGCATGTCGCCAAGTGCCTCGTTCACTATCATCCGGATCATCCGCATGACGTGCGGCTCGAACAGGAAGCGCAACTGCGCGCGCTCTACGATGCAGTACAGGCAAGCGGCCACGAACTGCTGCTCGAAGTGATCGTGCCGAAGAACGGACCGCCTGTTGCGGACGACACCGTGTATCGCGCGTTGAAGCGTCTCTATAACCTCCAGATCGTCCCCGAGTGGTGGAAGCTCGAACCGATGAGCGCGGCGCAATGGCAAGCCGTCGATGGCCTGATTGCCGAGCGCGATCCGTATTGTCGCGGCGTCGTGCTCCTGGGCTTGTCCGCAGGGGTCGATCAGTTGCGCGAAGGCTTCAGGGAAGCGGCATTGTCGAAGACATGCAAAGGCTTCACGGTAGGCCGCACCATTTTTCATGAGCCGAGCCACGCATGGCTCGCAGGCGAAATAAGCGACGACGAACTCATTGCCCGCGTGCGCCGCACGTTTGAAACGCTGATCGCGGCGTGGCGCGATGCACGCGCATCGCAGGACACGAACGCGGATCTCAAGGCCCTTCACGCAACCCAGGAGCAAGCCGCATGAACGCAGTGGCTTCCACCATCAGACTGACCGCCGCGCAGGCGCTCGTGCGCTATCTCGCGGCACTGCGCACGGAACACGGCGAGCCGCTTTTTGGCGGCGTTTTCGCGATCTTCGGGCATGGCAATGTCGCGGGAATGGGCGAGGCGCTGTATCGGCATCGCGAGGAATTGCCGACGTATCGCGCGCATAATGAACAGGCGATGGCGCATAGTGCGATTGCCTACGCCAAGGCGCACATGCGGCGCCGCATGATGGCCGTGACGACGTCCATCGGGCCGGGCGCGACGAACCTCGTGACCGCCGCTGCGCTCGCGCATGTGAACCGCTTGCCGGTGCTGCTCTTGCCCGGCGATATCTTCGTCTCGCGCGCGCCCGATCCCGTGCTTCAGCAAGTCGAAGACGCGCACGATGGCGGCGCATCCGCGAACGATGCGCTGAAGGCGGTGTCGCGCTACTTCGATCGCATCGTGCATCCCGCGCAGTTGTTGAGCGCGTTGCCGCGCGCCATTCGCGTGCTGACCGATGCGGCGCAATGCGGGCCCGTGACGCTCGCGTTGCCGCAAGACGTGCAGGCCATGGCGTACGACTACCCTGCTTCGTTCTTCGAGCCGCGCGCTGTCGACTTTCATGCGCCCGCCGCCTCGCCACGCGAGATCGAGCGCGCTGCCGCCTTGCTGCGCGAATCGCGCGAGCCGATGATCGTGTCGGGCGGGGGCGTCCTGTATGGCCTCGCCACTCGCGCACTGCGCGACTTCGCGCACAGGCACGGCATTCCGGTCGCGGAAACGCAGGCCGGCAAGGGTGCGCTCGCGTGGGACGACGCGTTGAACGTGGGCGGCATCGGCGTGACAGGATCATCGTCCGCGAATGAACTCGCGCACGCGAGCGATTGCGTGCTTGCCGTGGGCACGCGCTTGCAGGACTTCACGACGGGCTCCAACACGCTTTTCGCAGCGGCGCGGCTTCTTGCCATCAACGCGAATCCGTTCGATGCGCTCAAGCAAAACGCCGTCGCCGTCGAAGCGGATGCGCGTCTCGCGCTCGATGCGCTGTCGGCTGCGCTCGGCGACTGGCGCGCCGCGCCCGAATGGACCGCGCGCGCGCAGCGTCTTGCGAACGACTGGCGCGAGACGGTGGCCCACGTGAGCAACACGCCGCCACCGGACGGACGCCTGCCGCGCGAAGCCGATGTGATCGGCGCGGTGCAACGCTCGCACGATGCGTCGCCTGCCGACGATATCGTCGTGTGCGCAGCCGGCACGCTGCCCGCCGATTTGCAGAAGCTGTGGCGCACGGGCGCGCCGGGCGGTTATCACGTCGAATACGGCTATTCGTGCATGGGCTATGAAATCGCGGGCGGCCTTGGCGTGAAGCTCGCGCGTCCCGAACGCGAAGTGATCGTGATCGTCGGCGACGGCAGCTATCTGATGATGAACAGCGAGCTGGCGAGTTCCGTGATGCTCGGCGCGAAGTTGATTGTCGTGCTGCTCGACAATCGCGGCTACGGCTGCATCAACCGCTTGCAGCAGGCGTGCGGCGGCGCGCCCTTCAACAACCTGCTCGACGATTGCCGACAAGGCGAATCAGGCGCACCGCACATCGACTTCGCGATGCACGCCCGTTCGATGGGCGCGCTCGCGGAACACGTATCGAACATCGGCGAGTTGCAGGACGCGATGAAGCGCGCGCGTGCAGCGGACCGCAGCTATCTGATCTCCATCGACACCGATCCCGCGCGCACCACGGAAGAAGGCGGTTGGTGGTGGGAAGTCGCAGTGCCCGAAGTATCGGATCGCGATGCGGTCATGTCCGCGCGTGCAAGCTATGAACGTGCGCTGAAAGCCCGTGCCGGCAATATCGACTAAGCAACAGCACAAGGACACGACACCATGCCTTTGAATGTCCGCATCGGAATCAACCCGCTGTCATGGATGAACGACGACCTGCCTTCGCTCGGCGGCGAGACGCCGCTCGCGGTCGCGCTGACCGAAGGCAAGCGCATCGGCTATGAAGGCTTCGAACTCGGCAACAAGTTTCCGCGCGAACCGCAAGCTTTGAAGGCGCTCTTCGCGCAATACGATCTTGCGCTCGTCTCGGGCTGGTATTCCGGGCAACTCGCGCGACGCAGCGCGGAAGAAGAGATCGAAACCGTGGCTGCGCATCTCGAGCTGCTCGCGCAAAACGGCGCAACGGTCATGGTCTATGGCGAAGTCGCCGATTCGATTCAAGGCGCGCCGCGTCCGCTGTATCAGCGTCCGCGCTTCTTTTCGGATGCGCAATGGTCCGACTACGCCGCGCGGCTGAATCGCTTCGCCGAATACACGCTTTCGAAGGGCGTGCGTGTCGCCTATCATCATCACATGGGCGCGTATGTCGAAACGCCCGCGGACGTGGACCGTCTCATGGCGCTGACGAGCGATGCCGTCGGTCTGCTCTTCGATGCGGGCCATATCACGTTCGCCGGCGGCGATGCGCTGAGCATGCTGCAAAAGCACATTGCGCGCGTGTGCCATGTGCATTGCAAAGACGTGCGCCCCGAGATCGTGAAGCTCGCGCGCAACCGCAACTGGAGCTTTCTCGATGCGGTCATCAATGGCGCGTTCACCGTGCCGGGCGACGGCGCGGTGGATTATCCCGGCATCGTCGCGTGCCTGGCCGAGCATGACTATCGCGGCTGGCTCGTCGTGGAAGCGGAACAGGACCCCGTGATTGCGCCGAGCTATGCGTATGCCGACAAGGGCTATCGCACGCTGCGCGCACTCGTCGACGCAACATACAAGGAGGCGGCATGAGCCTGCTAGTGAAAGCATCGCGCGAAGGTCAGACCATCGCGCGCGTCACACCGGATTCCGCGGGCTGGAAGCATGTCGGCTTCGCCGCGTATCGCATGGATGCGGACGATGTCGTGCATGTGTACGACGCGGACCGCGAGAGTTGCATCGTCGTGTTGACGGGGACGGTCAGCATCGAAGCGGGCGACGAGCATTGGCAGTCCATCGGCTCGCGCGACAGCGTCTTCGAAGACGCCGCGCCCTATGCGGTCTATGTGCCGCCGAAGCTCGCCGCGATCGTGCGTGCCGAGCGCGAAACGGAGCTTGCCGTGGCGAGCGCGCCCGCGACGGGTCGATATCCGCCGCGCCTCATCGAGCCTTCGCAGATGAAACGCTCGACGCGCGGCAAACATGCAAATACGCGCTACGTATGCGACATTCTTCCGCAAACCGAGACTGCCGAATCGCTGCTCGTGGTGGAAGTGAGAACACCCGGCGGACATGCATCGAGCTATCCTCCACATAAGCACGATCAGGACAACGTACCAAATGAAAGCGCGCTCGAAGAGACGTATTATCATCGCCTGAATCCGCCGCAAGGTTTTGCTTTTCAGCGCGTCTATACCGACGAACGCGATCTCGATGAAACCATGGCTGTTGAAGATCACGATGTGGTGATGGTGCCGCGTGGGTATCATCCGGTCGTCGTGCCTTATGGCTACGACAACTACTATCTCAACGTCATGGCGGGCAACAAGCGGACGTGGCACTTCAAGAACGATCCGAAACACGAATGGATCGTGGAGCGCGACAGCAAAGGCTGATTCAGCCGACCGACAACCAGTCGCGCACAACGTCGTCGCGCTGCTCGAGTTGCGCGAGCGATCCGTCGAAGCGCACTGCGCCGTGGCCCATCACCGCGACGCGCGCATTCAGCATGCGCGCGATCGTGAGCCGCTCTTCGATCAGCAGGATCGCGACGCCGCGTTCGCGCAACATCGCGAGGCACGCGGCCACTTGCGCGATGACCTGCGGCGCGAGCCCTTCGCCGGGCTCGTCGATGACGATGAGCGATGGATCGCCCATCAGCGTGCGTGCGAGCGCGAGCATCTGCTGTTCGCCGCCGGACAGCGCGCCGGCTTTCACCGACGCGCGCTCGTGCAGCGCGGGAAAGAGCGCGTAGGCATCGTCGAAGGTGAAGCGCGTGCCTTTCTTTTCGCCGAGCAGGAGGTTCTCGCGCACGCTCAAAGCCGGGAATATATCGCGCGTTTCCGGCACATACCCGATACCCAGCCGCGCGATTCGAAACGCACGCAGCCCGACGAGCTGTACGTCGCGATAACGCATGTCGCCCGCGCATCGCACGAGGCCCATGATGGCTTTCGCCAGCGTCGAACGGCCGGAACCATTGCGGCCGACGAGCGCGACGGCCTCGCCTTCTCCGACCGACAGGTTCGCGCCGTGCAGCACTTGCGCCGCGCCGTACCACGCACGCAAGTCCTCGATGCGCAGTAGCGCGCTCATGCCGACGCTCCGAGATAAGCCTCCTGCACCGCGCGATTGCGGCGGATCGCATCGGGCGTGTCGGATGCGACCACGCGCCCGCGAACCAGCACCGACACGCGATCCGCCAGCGAGAACACGGCGTCCATGTCGTGCTCGATGACGAGCAGCGAGCGGCCTTCCGTCGTCGCGCGAATCAGTGCGAGCGCACGCGCCGCCTCCGCGCGATTCATGCCCGCCGTCGGTTCATCGAGCAGAATGAGCCGCGCATCGGTCGCGAGCGCGATGCCGAGATCCAGCGCGCGCTGCTCGGCGTACGTGAGGCGCGCGGCGGGCTCGTCGGCGCGCGACGAGAGGCCGATCGCGTCGAGCATCGCGCGGGCACGCTCGTCTGTCGCGTGCGAGCGGAACCAGCGGTCGAGCCTGCGCGACGACGCCGCGCCCAGCACGGCGCACCGCAGGTTATCGAGCACGGAGAGACCCGCGAAGACGCTTGTCGTCTGGAAGCTGCGCGCGAGGACGCGGCTCACGCGCTGCGGCGGTTTGCCCGTGATATCGACATCCTGCGCGACGATGCGGCCCGCGTCCGGTCTCGCGCGGCCCGAGATCAGATCGAAGAGCGTCGATTTGCCCGCGCCGTTCGGCCCGATGATCGCGTGTCGCTCGCCTTGCTCGATGCGCAGATCGACGCCCCGCAAGACTTCCGTCGCGCCGAATCGCTTGACGACGCCATCGACGCGCAGTGCGGCCGTCATTGGGCGCGCTCCTTAGTACTCGATAGGCGCGCAAGCCAAAGCCCGAGCAACGCGCACGGCACCGCGATCCACCACGCGCCGCGCGGCAGCGTCGCGGCATCGGCGTGGCGCGCATAGAGCATCTCGACTGCCACGACCACCACGACGCCCCACGCGACCGCGCTCGCCACGCGCAGGCCGAGCGCACGCAGATCGCGCGTCACGAGGCCCGCGACGCCATCCGGCAACGCGACGACCGCCCATATGAAAAAGAGGCCGAGGTACATCGGCCACGCGGCGGACACGCTCGCCACCGCGACGCTGAAAAACGTCAGCAGCACCGCGCCGATCACGGGACCGAAGAACGACGCGGTGCCGCCGATCACGGTGGCGACCAGCACGCCGGTCGAGCGCGCGAGCCCGACGCTTTCCGCCGAGACCAGCTCCACGTTCACGAGCGACAGCACGCCCGCGACGCCCGCGAAGAACGCCGAAACGACGAGCATCGTGAAGCGCACCCGGCGCGGCGCGAAGCCGATGGCCGCGGCGCGGGCCGGATTGTCGCGCACGGCGTTGGCGAGCCGGCACATCGGCGTGCGCGTGAACGCGAACATCGCGAGTGTCGAGACGACGCACCAGCACGCGATCAGCGCATACGCCTGCCATGACGGGCCGAAGCTCCAGGCGAAGAACGGCGGTCCGTTCGCGCGGTCGATGCTCACGCCGCCCTCGCCGCCGAACCAGCCGGGAATCAGCCACACGCTCGCCGCGACGAGTTCGCCGATGCCGAGCGTGATCATCGCGAACGCGGTGCCCGCGCGCTGCGTCGAGATTGCGCCGATGAGCACGGCGGCCAGCGCGGCGGCGCCTCCGCCGACAAGCGGCAAGAGCGGCAACGGCACGCGCAAGCCGTTGAACGCGTGCGCGGCGGCGAACGCGCCCAGGCCGGCATAGACCGCATGCCCGAACGAGAGCAAGCCCGTTTCGCCGAGCAGCAGGTTGTACGAGAGCGCGAAGACGATGAGCGTCGCCGTCTGCGCGAGATACGCGAGCAGCCACGACTGATGGAAGAACACCGGCGGCAGCGCGAGCGCGGCGATCAGCACGACGAAGGGGATGAACCTACGCATCGCGCGTGCGCTCGCCCATGAACCCGTGCGGGCGCGCCGCGAGCATCGCCACGAGCAGCAGATATGGCAGCACCGGCGCAAGCTGCGCGACGGTCAGCGCGCTCCACGCATCCGGCAACGCGATGCCGAACGATGCCGCGATGCTGCCCGCCGATGCCGTCGAGCCGACCGCGAAGGTCTGCGCGCAGCCGATCAAAAGCGACGCGACGAGCGCGCCCGACAGCGATCCGATGCCGCCGATCACGACGATGACGAACACGATCGGCCCGACGGCATCGGCCATTGCGGGTTCGATGACGGCGAGCGGCGCGCCGATCACGCCCGCGAGCGCGGCGAGCGCCGTGCCGACCGCGAAGACCGTCGTGAAGACGCGCGGCACGTCGTGCCCGAGCGTCTCGACCGTCGCCGGATGCGTCAGCGCCGCGCGCACGACAAGACCCGTGCGCGATGTCCGAAGCACGATGGCGAGCACGCCGAGCATCGCGATAGAAAGCGTCATCATGAAGACGCGATAGCGTGCGAAGGCCGCGCCATACAGCGTGAAGAGCGGGCCGTCGAGCGCGTGAGGGATCGTCGCGGGCAACGGGCCCGTGCCCCAGACGAGCTTCACGCCTTCGCCGATCACCATCGCCGCGCCGAACGTCAGCAGCAGTTCGGCGAGCGCGCCCCGCGAATGCACGCGTCGCAGAAGGCATCGCTCGAAGAGTGCGCCGAGCGCGCCCACGACGAGCGGCGCCACGATGAGCGCCGCCCAGAATCCGGCGTGAGAGGCCAACGTCTCGCCGACATACGCGCCCAGCATGTAGAAGCTCGCGTGCGCGAAGTTGAGCACGCCGAGCATCGAAAAGATCAGCGTGAGACCGGCCGACAGCATGAAGAGCAGCAGCCCGACGCTCACGCCGTTGAGCAGGCTGACAGTGAACCACTGAAGCAAGACGAAATCCTCAGGCGTTGACGAGCGGCTTCAACGCATCGACGAGCCGCGCGGGCAGCGGCACCGGCCTGCGCGTCACGCGATCCACGTACACATGCACGAAATGCCCTTGAGCGGCCGCCTCGTCCGAGCCTTCCGCGAAGATCGCGACTTCGTAGCGCACGCTCGACGTGCCGAGCCGCTCCACGCGCAGGCCCGCGTCAATCCGCTCGGGAAACGTCACGGACGCGAAGTAATTGCAGCGCGTCTCCACGACGAGCCCGATGGTCTCGCCTTCATTGAAATCAAGCACGCCGTTGCGCAGCAGATACTCGTTCACCACCGTGTCGAAGTAGCTGTAATAGACGACGTTGTTGACGTGCCCATACACGTCGTTGTCCGACCAGCGCGTGCTGATCGCAAGAAAGTGAGGGTAATCCGCTCGCGTGCTTCGAACCGGCTTCGTCATGGTTCAGAGGGATTCCGTCAGCATGCGGCGATAGTCGTCGGCGCTCGCCTCGCGCGGGTTCGTCTTGTGGCAATGGTCCGCGAGCGCGCCCTTCACGACCTTGTCGAACATGCTTTCGTCCACGCCCATTTGCGACAGACGCGTCGGCAAGCCGAGGCGCTCGGTCATGTCGTGCAGCGCCTGCGCGACATCGGCGTTATCCGCGAGATTCATCACGCGGCGCATGCGCGCGAAACGGCGCTCGGCGACGACCGTCGGTGCGCTTTCGTTGAAGCGCAGCACGGCGGGCAGCACGACCGCGTTCAGCGTGCCGTGATGCAGCGACGTGCGCCCGTTCACCGCGAGGCCGCCCAACGGATGCGACAGCGAATGCACGCAGCCGAGTCCTTTCTGAAACGCCATCGCGCCTTGCATGGACGCGGACATCATGTTGAGGCGCGCGTCGCGGTCCTGACCGTCGCGCGTGGCCCGCTCGATGTTCGCCCACGCGCGTTCCAGCCCATCCAGCGCGATGCCGTCCGCGGGCGGATTGAACGCCGGCGCGAGGAACGTTTCGATGCAATGCGCGATGGCGTCCATGCCGGTCGCGGCGGTGAGGCCGGGCGGCAGGCCGAGCGTGAGCGACGGATCGCAAATCGCGGATTTCGGCAGCAAGTGCCACGAATGAAAGCCGAGCTTGCGCCCGTCGTTCAGGATGATGATCGCGCCGCGCGCGACTTCGCTGCCTGTGCCGGACGTGGTCGGCACGGCGATGAGCGGCGCGGCGCGCTCGGTGATCTTGCCGCTGCCGCCTTCGATGGTCGCGTAGTGCGTGAGCGGCTCGTCGTGCGTGGCGGCAATCGCGACGCCCTTCGCTAGATCGATCGACGATCCGCCGCCCACCGCGATCAAACCGTCGCAGCCTTCGCGCTTGTATTGCGCGGCGGCCGCCATGACCATCGCTTCGGTCGGGTTCGACGGCGTGTCGTCGAATACCGGCAACGCGCCGAGCTTCGCGCTCTCGATGACGCGCGCGGACAGGCCGGCTGCCGCGACGCCCTTGTCCGTGATGACGAGCGGCCGCTTCATGCCGATGCGCGCGCATTCGCTTTGCAGCATGTCGAGCGAGTCGTAGCCGAGATGGATGTGCGTCAGATAAAAGATGAAGGCCATGGCGGGCGGTGGCGTCGGTAGGGTCGCGTGGATGAGTGCGGCCATGTTAGGAGCCGCGCGGCGAACGTGTCAATCGGGGTCCGCCGCGCGCGCATTGAAGGCCGGGAGTCAGCGCGCGGCGCAGAGCGCGCGCACTTCGTCGGTAAAACGCTCGACGGTTTCCTGCTGCGTGTCCCACGCGCACATCAGCCGGCAGCCGCCCGAGCCGATGAACTGATAGAAGCGCCAGCCCTTCGCGCGCAATGCCGCCGACACAGACGCGGGCAATTCCGCGAACACCGCGTTCGCTTCGGGCTTGAACAGCACGTTGACGCCGGAAATATCCGCGAGGCGCTCGGCCATGAGTTGCGCCATTGCGTTCGAATGGCGGGCGTTGCGCAGCCAGACGTCGTCATTGAGCAGGCCGAGCCACGGCGCGGAAATGAAGCGCATCTTCGATGCAAGCTGCCCCGCCTGCTTCAGCCGATAGGCGAAATCCGTGGCGAGCGCCTTGTCGAAGAACACGACCGCCTCGCCGACCGGCAGGCCGTTCTTGGTGCCGCCGAAGCACAGCACGTCGACGCCCGCGCGCCACGTGATCTCCGACGGATGCACGTTCAGCGTCGCGACGGCATTCGCGAAACGCGCGCCGTCCATATGCACCTTCAGATGCCGGCGCTTCGCGATGGCCGCGATGGCGCGCACTTCCTCGACCGTGTACACCGTGCCGACTTCCGTCGCCTGCGTGAGCGCGACCACCTTCGGCTTCGGATAATGGATGTCGGCGCGCTTCGTGACGAGTTCCTCGATGGCGTCGGGCGTGAGCTTGCCGTTCTCGCCCTTCGCCGTGAGCAGTTTCGAGCCGCCGGAGAAGAATTCGGGGCCGCCGCATTCGTCGGTTTCGATGTGCGCGAGTTCGTGGCAAATGACCGAGTGATACGACTGACAAAGCGACGCCAGCGCAAGCGAATTGGCCGCCGTCCCGTTGAAGACGAAGAAGACTTCGCAGTCGGTCTGGAACAGTTCGCGGATGCGGTCGCAGACGCGTGCCGTCCACGAATCGTCGCCATATGCGGGCTCGTGGCCGCTCGTGTTGGCCTCGACGAGCGCGGCGAGCGCCTCGGGGCAGATGCCGGCGTAGTTGTCGGAGGCGAAATGCTGGGTGAATGGCGTGGGCGCTGTCATGGGATCGCTGAGATGGCTCGTGGCTATGCCCGGACGATGTGCGGACGATGTGCGGCTGTGCGTCGTACGTCCGCGCCGGAATGCCGGCCATTTTAGCGGTTCGGTCGCGCGAGGCGTCACGCCATGCTGCTGTGCTCGCGCGAGCGGAGAACGCGAGCGGCCGGAGCCGCCCGCGTTTAACGGCTTACTTGCCGCTCGGCGCGCTCGCCGCGGCAGCCTGTTGCGCTTTCTTGTCCTTCTTGTTGGCTTCGTGATGGCCGATCGCGCAGCCGCCGACCGCGCCCGCCGTGCCATGCTTGCCCGCCACGTGCCCCGCGACGCCGCCGACGGCCGCGCCTTCCATACAGCCCTTCGCCTGTGCCGCCCCCGCCGAAGCGATCATCGCGGTGGCGAGCAAAACGGATGCGAATGTGCGATTCATGGTTCATCTCCCTTTGTGGTTGAGTGAACCGCCGTTGCACGCGCTATGCCTGACAGCTTGTAATGGTGAATGAAAGCGGCCCGATTGGCATTTCGCCAATCGGGCCGCTCGGAACTGCAGTTACGTCAGCGCGTTTAAAGCTGTTGCTGCACCCAGCCCGTCACGCCTGCGAGCGCGGCCGGCAGCTTGGCAGGCTCGGTGCCGCCCGCCTGCGCCATGTCGGGACGCCCGCCGCCCTTGCCGCCGACTTGCTGCGCGACGAAGTTGACGAGTTCGCCCGCTTTCACCTTTTTCGATGCATCCGGCGTCACGCCCGCGATCAGGCTGACCTTGCCGCCATCGACCGAGGCGAGCACGATCGCCGCGCTCTTCAGCTTGTCCTTCAGCTTGTCGACGGTTTCGCGCAGCGTCTTCACGTCCGCGCCTTCGAGTTCGGCGGCGAGCACGTGCACGCCGGAAACGTCGACGGCTTGCGAGACGAGTTCGTCGCCCTGGCTCGATGCGAGCTTCGACTTGAGCGCGCCCAGTTCCTTTTCCAGCGCCTTGACGTGCTCCTGAACCTGCGCGATGCGCTGCGTCAGTTCCGAGGGCTGCGCCTTCAGCACGTTCGCCGCCGCGTTGATGCGCGCGTCCAGTTCCTGCACGTAGCGCACGGCGTTGTCGCCGGTGATCGCCTCGACGCGGCGAATGCCCGCCGCCACGCCGCCTTCCATCACGATCTTGAAGAAGCCGATGTCGCCCGTGCGCTGCACGTGCGTGCCGCCGCACAGCTCGCGCGAGAAGCCGAGGTCGAGCACGCGCACGGTGTCGCCGTATTTCTCGCCGAAGAGCGCCATCGCGCCGCCCTTCACCGCTTCGTCGTACGGCATGACGCGCACGACGCCCGGCGCGTTCGCCACAATCTCCGCGTTCACGATTTCTTCGACGCGGCGGATTTGTTCGTCCGTCATCGGCGCATTATGCGCGAAGTCGAAGCGCGTCTTGTCGGCATCGACGAGCGAGCCTTTCTGCTGCACGTGGCCGCCGAGCACTTCGCGCAGCGCCTTATGCATCAAATGCGTGGCCGAGTGATTGCGCGCGGTGCGGGCGCGGCGGATCGCGTCGATCTGCGCCTTCACCACGTCACCGACCTTCAGCGTGCCTTGCGCGACCGTGCCGTGATGACCGACGACATCGGCCTGGACTTTGAGCGTGTCCGCCACTTCGAAGCGCGTCGCCGCGTTCACGAGCACCCCCTGATCGCCGACCTGACCGCCCGATTCGGCGTAGAACGGCGTGTGATCGAGCACGACGACCGCTTGTTGTCCCGCCTCTGCCTGCTGAACCGACGCGCCTTCCACGTACAGCGCGACGATCTTCGCGTCGTCGAAAATCTCCTTCTCGTAGCCGTGGAACGTGGTCTTCGCGCCCGAGTATTCGAGGCCCTGCGCGAGCTTGAACTTGCCGGCCGCGCGCGCCTGATCGCGCTGGCGGGCCATCGCGTCGTCGAACGCGGGTTCGTCGACCGTCACGCCGCGCTCGCGGCAGACGTCGGCCGTCAGGTCCAGCGGAAAGCCGTAGGTGTCGTGCAGCTTGAACGCGAGTTCGCCGTCCAGTTGCTTGATGCCCTTCTTTTCCAGCTCCGCGAGTTCGCCTTCGAGAATCGACATGCCGTGCTCGATTGTCTCGAAGAAACGCTCTTCTTCCTGACGCAGCACGTCGGTGACGCGCTGCTGCGCGTCTTTCAGTTCCGGGTACGCCGCGCCCATTTCCGCGACGAGATCCGGCACGAGCTTGTGGAAGAACGCGCTCTTCTTGCCGAGCTTGTAGCCGTGACGGATCGCGCGGCGCACGATGCGGCGCAGCACGTAGCCGCGGCCTTCGTTGCCGGGAATCACGCCATCGACGATCAGGAACGAGCACGCGCGGATGTGGTCGGCGATGACCTTCAGCGAGTTGTTTTCCAGATCGGCGGTGTTCGTTTCGCGGCCAGCGGCCTGGATGAGCGTCTGAAACAGGTCGATTTCGTAGTTGCTATGCACGTGCTGGAGCACGGCGGCAAGACGTTCCAGGCCCATGCCCGTGTCCACGCACTGCTTCGGCAGCGGCGTCATGTTGCCCTGCGCGTCGCGGTTGAACTGCATGAACACGAGGTTCCAGATCTCGATGAAGCGGTCGCCGTCTTCTTCGGGCGACCCCGGCGGGCCGCCCCAGATTTCCGGGCCGTGGTCGTAAAACACTTCGGAGCACGGACCGCACGGGCCGGTATCGGCCATCTGCCAGAAGTTGTCGGAGGCGTAGCGCGCGCCCTTGTTGTCGCCGATGCGGATGATGCGCTCGACCGGCACGCCGATTTCCTTCGCCCAGATGTCGTAGGCTTCGTCGTCTTCCTGATAGACGGTGACGGTGAGCTTGTCCGCCGGAAGCTGATAGACCTTGGTCAGCAGTTCCCAGCAATAGTGGATGGCGTCGCGCTTGAAGTAATCGCCGAACGAGAAGTTGCCGAGCATCTCGAAGAACGTGTGATGCCGCGCGGTATAGCCGACGTTTTCGAGGTCGTTGTGCTTGCCGCCCGCGCGCACGCTGCGCTGCGCGGTGGTCGCCCGCGTGTACGGCCGCGATTCGGCGCCGAGGAACACGTCCTTGAACTGGACCATGCCCGAGTTCGTGAAAAGCAGCGTCGGGTCGTTGCCGGGCACGAGGCTCGACGAGCGGACGATCGTGTGGCCCTTCGATTCGAAGAACTTCAGGAATTTCTCGCGTATTTCGGCGGCTTTCATGGCGTACGGGGCGCGTCTGCGTTCTGTGATGCGGTTTTTGGTATTGCCCGGCATGCCTTGCGACAAGGACTTTCGGCCAGGCAGAGGTAATTTTTGATTATACGGGATTCGCCGCGCGGCCCCGCCTGATAACGGTTTGAGCGCGCCGTGCGCGCGGTGTCCCGCCGCCGTTCAGGTGCGCCCGGCTTTCCCGGTGGCGCGGTTTCATGCGACAGTCGCGAATACGGCAGCCGATCCACCGAATCATCCTTGAGCGAGCGATACATCGAATGGGAGCCTTGAGCCATATCCGCGTACTCGATCTGACCCGCGTGCTGGCGGGCCCGTGGTGCGCGCAGACCCTGGCCGATCTCGGCGCGGACGTCATCAAGATCGAGCGGCCCGACACCGGTGACGACACGCGCCACTGGGGTCCACCCTATCTCAAGACGCCGGACGGCGCGGACACGCGCGAAGCCGCCTACTATCTGGCGGCGAATCGCAACAAGCGGTCCGTCACAGTGGATATCGCCACGAAAGAAGGCCAGCGCATCGTGCGCGAGCTGGCCGCGCAAAGCGATGTCGTGCTGGAGAACTACAAGGTCGGCCAGTTGAAGAAGTACGGGCTCGACTATGAATCGCTGAAGCAGGTGAAGCCGGACATCGTCTATTGCTCGGTGACGGGCTTCGGCCAGACGGGTCCGTATGCGCAGCGCGCGGGCTACGACTTCATCATTCAGGGCATCGGCGGGTTCATGAGCATCACCGGCGAGCGCGACGGCCAGCCGGGCGGCGGCCCGCAGAAAGCCGGCGTCGCGATCGCGGACCTGATGACCGGCATGTACGCGACCGTCGGCGTGCTGGCGGCGTTGAGCCATCGCGACAGAACGGGCGAAGGCCAATACATCGACATGGCGCTGCTCGACGTGCAGGTCGCGATGCTCGCCAACATGAACACGAATTTTCTCGCGAGCGGCAAGCCGCCGGTGCGCTGGGGCAACGCGCATCCGAACATCGTGCCGTATCAGACGTTCCGGACGAGCGACGGCTGGGTCATCGTCGCGGTCGGCAACGACGGGCAGTTCCGCAAGTTCGTCGAAGCGGGCGGCCGCGCTGAACTGGCCGACGATGCGCGTTTCGCGACGAACCCCTCACGCGTGCGCAACCGCGATCTGCTCGTGCCGATGCTCGCGGAGATGGTGCGCGAGCGCGGCAAGCACGCGTGGCTCACGGCGCTCGAAGCGGCGGGCGTGCCCTGCGGCCCGATCAACGATCTGGCGGAAGTGTTCGAGGATCCGCAGGTCGTGGCGCGCCGGATGCAGATCGACTTGCCGCATCCTGAAGGCGGCGCGGTGAAGCTCGTCGCAAGCCCGATCAAGATGAGCGCGACGCCGCCCGAAGCGCGCACGCATCCGCCGATGCTGGGCGAACACACCGCGAGCGTGCTGGCGGATGTGCTCGGCTATGACGACGAGGCAATCGCGCGGCTGCGCGCATCGAAGGCGATCTGAGCCGAAATCAGCGCACGCCCGCGCCGATCAGCCCGCCCGCCGCCGCGCCCGCGACGGTGCCAAGCGGGCCGCCCGTGAGCACATAGCCCAGCGCGCCGCCGGCAGCCGCTCCGACGCCGGCGTGCGCCTGCTGGCGCGACATGCCCGAGCATGCGGCGAGGCTCGAAACGAGCGCGGCGGCCGCAGCGATCTTGATGGTCGTGGTAGCGATCTTCTTCATGGCTGGCTTCCTTCTTCTGCTTGTGTTGTCGTTGTGATGTCTTGTTTGTCGTTGCTTCGCCGGGCCGAAACCCGAGCGCCGAGCCGATCATAAAATCTGCCCGATGCGGCTCACAAGCCGATTTACGTCCCGTTACGGTCGTTACGAAGCGTCTCGCGGCGGCACCGCCGGCCGCGAGGCGCAACCGGCCTGCCCGCGCCGGTTGCGTAAGGTAGAATCGACCCGATATCAAGCCATGATTCGAACCCGTTTCCGAGCCGCGCGGAACGGTTGCCGAACCGATCACACGCGAGCGCATCCGTTGGCACTCTTTTTCGCATGAACACCGATCGCAACGACGCCCCGGCGCCATCCAATTTCATTCGCAACATCATCGAAGACGACAACCGCTCGGGCAAATGGGCGCAGCGTGTCGAGACGCGCTTTCCGCCCGAGCCGAACGGCTATCTGCACATCGGCCATGCGAAGAGCATCTGCGTGAACTTCGGTCTCGCCGCGGATTACGGCGGCGTGTGCCATCTGCGTTTCGACGACACCAATCCCGAGAAGGAAAGCGTCGAGTACGTCGACTCCATCATCGACGCCGTGAAGTGGCTCGGCTATGACTGGAACAAGGACGGCCGCGAGCACAAGTACTTCGCGAGCGACTATTACGACAAGCTCTACGAGTTCGCCGAAATGCTGATCGCGAAGGGTCAGGCGTACGTCGACAGCCAGAGCGCGGAAGAAATGCGCGCGACGCGCGGTTCGGCCACGGAAGCGGGCATCAACTCGCCGTATCGCGACCGCACGCCCGAAGAGAACCTGGACCTCTTCCGCCGCATGAAGGCCGGTGAGTTCAAGGAAGGCGAGCACGTGCTGCGCGCGAAGATCGACATGGGCTCGCCCAACTTCAACATGCGCGACCCGGTCATCTATCGCATCCGTTTCGCGCACCATTACCGTACCGGCGACACCTGGTGCATCTACCCGATGTACGACTACGCGCATTGCGTGTCGGACGCGCTCGAGAACATCACGCATTCGCTGTGTACGCTCGAATTCGAGGATCATCGTCCGCTGTACGACTGGTTTCTCGCGCAGCTCGCGAATGACGGCGTGTTCAAGCGTCCGCTGCCGCAGCAGATCGAGTTCTCGCGCCTGAACCTCACGTATGCGATCACCAGCAAGCGCAAGCTCCTGCAACTCGTGCAAGAGAATCACGTCGATGGCTGGGACGATCCGCGCATGCCGACCATCGTCGGCGTGCGGCGTCGCGGCTTCACGCCTGAAAGCATCCGCCTGATGGTGGAGCGCGTCGGCGTGACGAAGGTGGATTCGTGGATCGACATGAGCATTCTCGAAGGCGCGCTGCGCGACGATCTGGACGAGAAAGCGCCGCGCGCCATCGCCGTGCTGGATCCGCTGAAGCTCGTCATCGACAACTATCCGGACGACCAGACGGACGAGTGCAGCGCGCCGGTGCATCCGCATCATGCGGACCGTGGCGCGCGCTCGTTTCCGTTCTCGCGCGAACTGTGGATCGAGCGCGAGGACTTTCAGGAGACGCCGCCGAAGGGCTATTTCCGCCTGTTCCCCGGCAACAAGGTGCGGCTCAAGTACGGCTTCGTCGTGGAATGCACGGGCGCAGACAAGGACGAAAACGGCAACGTGACCGCCGTCCACTGCAACTACTTCCCCGACAGCAAGTCGGGCACGGAAGGCGCGAACGCGTATAAGGTGAAGGGCACGATCCATTGGGTCAGCGCGGCCACGGCCTACCCCGCCGAAGTCCGCATCTACGACCGGCTTTTCAAGGAGCCGCAACCCGGCGCGGGCGGCGCGGAGTTTCTGGACGCGCTGAACCCGGATTCGAAGCGCGTCGTCAACGCGTATCTGGAGCCGAGCGCACGCGAAGCCATGCCCGAAGACCGCTTCCAGTTCGAGCGGCACGGCTACTTCGTCGCGGATCGCGTCGATTCGCAGCCGGGCAAGCCGGTGTTCAACCGGATCGTCAGCTTGCGCGACAGCTGGGGCAAGCCGGCGTGATCGCCGGAACTCGGGCGCCGCGCGAACGTGTGGCGCCCGAAACGTCAGCAGCACTCGACACGTCATGAAAACCGCCGCTCGGAACGAGGACACCATGAAGCAGCCGCAATGGCCCGCAGTTCGCATCGCGTGCGCGATGGCGGTGGCGCTGGCCCTCGCGTGCCCGGTCGCGCGTGCCGCGAACGCGACGGACATCGCTTCCGCGCAGCCCGCCGTCGATCAGATGCCGCCGTCCGCGACGCTGCGCAAGATCGCGGAAAACGGCGCGATCGTGCTGGGCACGCGCGAGTCGTCGGTTCCGTTTTCGTACATGGTGCGCCAGCAGCCGACCGGCTATTCCTATGCGATCGCGCTGAAGGTCGTCGACGAAGTGAAGCGGCGGCTCTACATGCCGAATCTCGCGGTCAAGAACGTGGCGGTCACGTCCGCGAACCGCATCTCTTACGTGGTCAACAATCAGGTCGATCTGGAGTGCGGCTCGACCGCGCACATCGCCGAGCGCGATCCGCTCGTCGCGTTCTCCAACAGCATCTTCCGGTATGGCATCCACATGGCCGTCAAGCGAAAGTCGGGCATTCGCGATTACGCGGATCTCGCCGGCAAGACCGTCGCGACGACGGCGGGCACGTCCGACGAGCGCATCCTTCGGCAGATGACGATGGACCGCAAGCTGAACATGCGCATCATCAGCGCGCGCGATCACGCCGAAGGCTTCGCCGCGCTCAAGAACGACCGCGCGGTCGCGTTCGTGATGGATGATCCGCTGCTCTACGGGCAAATCGCCGAGCAAGGCGCGGCGCGCGGCGAATACATGGTGACGGGCAGTTCGCTCGCGAACGAGACCTACGGCTGCATGATGCGCAGAGGCGATCCGGTGTTCAAGCGCATGGTGGACGACGTGATCGCGAACATGCAGCGCAGCGGCGAAGCGACGAAGCTCTACGAAGCCTGGTTCATGCAGCCGATTCCGCCGGACGGCATCAATCTGCAATTTCCGATGTCGCCGGAAATGAAGGCGCTCTTCGCACACCCGAACGACCGCAGGGCCGACTGAGAGGCCGTGCTTAGTCGAGCGTTTCGTTCAGTTCGGCGAGCGAGAGCGTCGTCTGAAAGAGGCGCGCGAGGCTGCGACTTGCGAAGCGGTCCACTTCCGCGGGGCTGACCCAGCGGTACGCATCCATCTCCGGGATCATGGTGCCGTCGCTGTAGCGCGGGAAATACGATTCGCACACGCATTTCGCGAGGTCGACTTCGTCGTCGCGCACGCGCACCGCGAAAAGGTGCAGATCCTTGTCGCGCCGATAGACGAAGCGGCCCAGATCCTTCAGATGCGCAAGGCGCTCCTCCGACAGCACGATGCCCGTCTCCTCGACGAGCTCGCGCAAAGCCGCATCGCGCGGGTTCTCGTCAGGGTCCGCCTGGCCCTTGGGCACGTCCCAGTGCGCGGTTTCGGTCGCGTGGCAGAGCAGCACGTCGCCCTCTGCGTTCAGAATGACGACGCCGCACGAAACGGTGCGGCCGGTCATCGCGCGTGTGCTCCGCTCGTGCTCATTGCTTTTTCAGTTTCCATTTGCCGTCGGCTTGCTTGCAGGCGGTCGGCGCCCACGTCTGCGTCTGCCCTTTCGCGTTCGCCACCAGCGTGATCTTGCGGCACTTCAGGCCGTCCGAGTCGAACGTTTCGTGCGGCGTCACGGTGCCGTTGATCGCGACGGTGTTGCCGGTGCCTTCGTTGTTCCAGTCGAGCGATTCGCCGTCCTTCTTCGTATCGAGCGCGGTCTGCGCGGCCTTGTTGAGCGCCTGAAGATCGCGCTGTTTCATGTACGTGATCGGCGTGTTGTTCAGAAAGCCCAGATTGGCCGCGAAAGCGCCTGCGCTGGCGGCAGCGAACGCGACGGCCACGGTCGTGCGGATGCAGGCGCGAGCGGGTGCTCGATGAAGACTCGGCATGAAATTTCTCCTCGTTGCAGAAAGGTCCGGAGCCGGGACGTGAACTGCGTCGCTCGCCAGCCGGAGTGCGACGAGAATAGCATGAGGCGGCGATCGGTTTTCCTACCGATCTCGATTCGCTTTCGTCGGAAAAACGCGTCGCACCGCCGCCGCAGCCGGGAATCGCATCGCGCGATGCTGCGCGTCCCGCGAAAGCCGATGCGCGGACTCACAAAGGCGAATCGCGGTGTGAGCTCAAGCCTGGGCGAAGAGCGTCGCTAGACCGGTGGGCTTCGCCGCGCTCGCTTGTGCGAGGACGCGGGCTTCGATCTCCGACAGATGCTCGCGCATGGTCGCCAGCGCCGTGTCGAGATCGCCGGCTTCCAGTGCATCGACGAGACTGCCGTGCTCGTCGGACGCGCAGTTCGATACCTTCGACGAATCGAACAATGCCTTGTAAAGCTCGGTTTTCGCGACGAGCTTCGCGAGAAACGCCTCGACTTCCGGCGCGCGGGCGAGCTGCGCGAGGAGCAGATGAAACTGGCCGGCGAGCCGCACGCACTCCGCCGCATCGCCCGCCTTTGCCGCACGGCGTTCGCTGCGGATATGCGAGCGCAGCGCGCGCTTGTCCGGCGTGCGAAGCGTGCCGCACAGCGCCACCACGATGCCCGCTTCAGCGACCTGCCGCGCACGGTACACATCGCGGATATCGTCCACGGACGGCGACGGCACGAACGCGCCGCGATTGACCTCGAGCGTGAGCTTGCCTTCCGCGCCGAGACGCGCGAGCGCCTTGCGGACCGCGCCGCGCGTGCAATCGAAAGCCGCGGCCAGTTCGCGCTCCACGAGTTGCGCGCCGGGCGGCAGCTTGCCCCGCAGCAATGCCGAGGTGATCGCGCGGTGAACGCGCTCGTCGGGTGCGGTATCGTCGTTTTCCGATGCCATGAATGCGTGTGATGTAGAAAGGCTTGGCAGCGATTGTAGCGAAAGCCGAATGCGGCGCATCAGGGTTAAGCGCATTTTGGTTAACCATGCGTTGCTACAATGGTCAACCAAAACGGGGCATAGAGGAGAGACGGCGATGCAGAATCCGACGTGGATCATCGGCGCACGACCGTTCGGCGGTGCGCTTTCCGACGTGCGGGTCATGGGCGCGATCATCGACGCCATCACGCCGCATGGTGAGCGCGCGCCGGCGGCGGGCGACACGGTCATCGACGGCGCGGGCATGCTGCTGTTGCCCGGCTTCGTCGAAGGCCATACGCATCTGGACAAGACCACGTGGGGCATGCCGTGGTATCGCAATGCGGTGGGTCCGCGGCTCACGGACCGGATCGAGAACGAACGAAACTGGCGCAGGAAAAGCGGACACGACGCTGCGCAGGCGTCGCGCGCGCTTGCACTCGAATTCCTGCGCCGCGGCACGACCCGCCTGCGCACGCACGTCGACATCGATACGGACGCCGGCCTGCGCCATCTCGAAGGCGTGATGGCAACGCGCGCCGCACTCGCCGACGTGCTCGACATGCAGATCGTCGCGTTCCCGCAATCCGGCGTGCTGAAACGCGAAGGCACGCGCGAACTGCTCGATGCCGCGTTGCGTGAAGGCGCGGACGTGCTCGGCGCGCTCGACCCCGCAGCCATCGACGGCGATCCGGCCGCATCGCTCGACATGACGTTCGCGCTCGCCGCGAAGCACGGCAAGCCGATCGACATCCACTTGCACGAACCGGGCGAGCTCGGCGCGTTCACGCTCGACCTGCTGCTCGATCGCGTGGAGGCGCACGGTTATCAGGGACGCGTCGTCGTGAGTCATGCGTTCGCGCTCGGCGCGTTGCCGGACGCCAGGCGCCGCGCGTTGCTCGAGCGCATCGCGCTGAACCGCGTTGCGCTGCTCACGACTGCTCCGGCGTCCGTGAGCGTGCCGCCCTTTCACGAGGCGCGCGCGGCGGGCGTCACGCTCTTCGCCGGCAACGACGGCGTGCGCGACACGTGGACGCCGTTCGGCTCGCCCGACATGCTCGAACGCGCGATGCTGCTCGCGATGCGCTACGACCTGCGTCGCGACGACGACCTCGCCGCCGCGTTCGATTGCATCTCGACCGACGCGGCCCGTGCCTGCGGCTTCACGCGTTATGGTCTCGCACCGGGCATGCGCGCGGACCTCGTGCTGCTGGAAGCGGAGACTATCGCGCATGCGCTCGCGCTGCGTCCGCCGCGCCGCTTCGTGATGGCGAACGGCGTCGCGATCGCCGCGAATTTCACGCGATGAAGCCGCGTTCGATCGACGTCGCGTGGCTCGTCGTCATCGTCGCGACCGGGCTGAATCTGCGGCCGCTCCTGACGTCCGTGAGCCCGCTCATGAACGTGATTCTGCCCGCGACGGGGCTCTCGTTCCGTGGTGCGTCGTTGCTGACGGGGCTGCCTGTCGTCGCGATGGGCGTGTGCGCGTTCGGCGCGGGCGCGCTGTCGCGTTCGATCGGCAATGCGCGCGGCGTCGCCGCGGGCCTGGTCGCGATCGTCGTCGCTTGCGCCGCGCGTCTCGCCGCGGACAACGCGGCGGTCTTCATTGCGAGCGCGGCGGTGGCGGGTACGGGCGTCGCGATCATTCAGGCGCTCTTGCCCGGCGTGATGAAGACGCGCTTCGCTGCGCGCCTGCCCTTCGCGATGGGCGTGTATTCCGCGTCGCTGATGGCGGGCGGCGGGCTCGGCGCGAGCATCACGCCGGCGGTGGCGCGCCATGCCTCGTGGCAAGCCGCGCTTGCGTGCTGGGCGCTGCCGGGCGCGGTCGCGCTCGCCGCGTGGCTTTCGCTGATGCGCGCCGACGCCTCCCCTCACGCACGCCCGATGCAACGCGGCGCACCCGCGTCTTCGCTCATTAGGAACCGGCGCGCGTGGACGCTCGGCGTGTTCTTCGGCCTCGTCAATGGCGGCTATACCTGCCTCGTGGCGTGGATGCCCGCGTACTATCAGCAATTGGGGCGCGGCGTGAGCGAAAGCGGCGCGCTGCTCGCGACGCTCACGGTATTCCAGGCTTCGTCGGCCTTGCTCTTGCCGATGGCCGCGTCGCGCTTCGGACGCGGCCGGGACCGGCGCGGGTGGATCGCGGCGGGGCTGCTCGCTCAACTCGCGGGCTTCGTGCTGTTGCTCGATGCGCCGCTCGCCGCGCCGGTTCTCGCCGTGGCGCTGCTCGGCGCCGGCCTCGGCGGCGTCTTCGCGCTCACGCTCGTGCTGACGCTCGATCACACGGACGATCCCGCGCTCGCCGCGCGTCTCGTCGCGTTCGTGCAGGGCGTGGGCTTCATCATCGCGGCGGTCGCGCCGGTCGCGGCGGGCATCGTTCGCGATGCGACCGGCGGCTTCACGATGTGCTGGGCGTTGCTGGCGGCGAGCCTCGTCGCGATGATCGGGCTCAACGTCGTGTTCGGTCCGCGCAGCTATGCGCGCGCCATGCCGCGCCCGGCATCGGCTAACGAACGAGATGACACGCGAAAAACTCGTCGAGGATATCCGTCATCTGCCACACGGGACACGGCCGGCGACAGTGACCGTCGTAGCCCGCTTCCTTGAGCGCGGCGAGCGGCTCTTCCGGCAAGAAACCGCTCATCGCGACGACGAGACGGTTCGCGTCTTCCCGATGCGCTCGCAGCTCACGGACGAGCGCGTAGTTTGCGCATCCGCCGAGGCGCGTATCGATGAACAGCACGTGCGGCTGCCATTCGCTGACGCTGTGCCTGAGCGACGATACGTCGGCGACGAATCGCGCGGGAAAGCCCTTGAGATCGAATAGCTTGACGAGCGATTCGGCGAGCGCGCGCTCCGTCGACGCGACGAGCACGCGCCGCGCTTCCCGTTCCAGACGCAACTGCCTGCGGTTCCATAGCGCGCATTGCGCCGTACTCGATTCGTAGGCTCGTTTGTTCATGCGCCCTCTTCGCGATTGCATTCGGTGCATCGCGCGCCGCGATGATGCATGCGCGCACCGCTGGCGAGCGGCGCTGTCGACGGTTAATGGCGTGAGTCGTGAAGCGCCGCGTGCGGGGCGAATACGGGCAGGAAGCGGGCCAGTTCGACGAAGAAAAGGTATGAGCTTTGGGACGCGTGCGCGAAGGTCGAACAGGAATGCTAATGATCGCGGGCCGCAGGGCACGAACGACAAAGGGCTACGCGACGCGCAGCCCTTCAATAGCGACTTGGCCCGCCCTACACGATTCGAACGTGTGACCTACGGCTTAGAAGGCCGTTGCTCTATCCAACTGAGCTAAGGGCGGGTGACGGCTGCGCGCAGAAGTCGCGCAGCCGGGGAAACGCCGGATTTTACCTCATCCGCCATACCGCGCGAATACCGGCATCAGACCGGCATCAAACCGGCTGAGCGTGCATCATGAACCAGCCCAGAAAGAAGATGCCCGCGATCACGCAATACACGCCGAACGACGCCAGCTTGCCGTGGCCTTCGAAGTAGCGCATCAGAAAGCGCACGCTCAGGTAAGCGGCGATGCCCGTCAGCACGCCGCCGAGCGCGGCGTCGAACAGTTGGCCGGGCGCGTGAAAGAGCTTCGGCAATTCGAGGATGCCCGCCGCGAAAATGATCGGCGTGCCGAGCAGGAACGAGAATTCGGCCGCCGCTTCGGCCGTCAGTCCGGCGCCCACGCCCGCGATCATCGTCAGGCCGCTACGCGAGAAGCCGGGAATCAGCGCGCCGATCTGCGCGAGGCCGACGAGAAACGCCTGCTTGAACGTGAGCTTCTCCGGCGCACGCGCGGCGCGGCTGCGCTGCAAGCGATCGCCGAGCCACAGCAGCACGCCGTTGACGATCAGCGCCGCCGCGACGATCCGCAGATCGTGAAACAGCGCTTCCAGCCGCTTTTCCAGCAACAGACCGACGATGCCCGTCGGAATCGTGCCGATGATGAGCGCCCACATCATATGGCCGTCTTCGTTGCGGCGTCCGCCGAAGGACGCGAACCAGCCGGCGATCAGCGCGATCCATCGCTTGCGGAAATACCACAGCAGCGCGAGCGCCGTGCCGAGATGCAATGCCACGAGAAACGGCAGCAGCTGCGGCGCGTGCTTGTCGATATGCATGCCGATGAGGCCGGGAACCAGCAATGTATGGCCGAGACTGCTGACCGGAAACAGTTCGGTTACGCCCTGAAGGACGCTGAGAAATACGAGAAACCAGAGAGTCACGCGTCGGTCCTTGTCGTGGAGGAAATGAACGACGCGCCGCAAATCGCTCGCAGCGCCGTGAGGCGCAGAGCAGAGACACAAACAGGGAAAAATGTTGCGACGCGCAAGCCGGGACCGATTATGCCTAGGGGAAAACCCAGCGCCAAGCGCCTTGCGCACACAAATAGAAACCGACAGCGGAACGTCGGCGATTCAACGAATAACGAAAGCGGATGCCAATGCAATCGAAAGAAACAGAGCGGGCGCGCTTGCCGTTCAACCCTTGAGTTTGAAGAGAAAAAGCGCCGTGCTCGCGCCGAAGAGGCTGAACATCGCGACGCCCATTGCCATCGCCAGATCCATGCTGACTCCTGTCCGTCTGATTCCTCACATTGGAACCGTATAACAACACATCGCCATGGCGCCTGGCAGTCGCAGTTTCCCGCAAAGGGTTTCTGCGTAGAACAATCCAAGGCAGAATCGACGAATCCTGAAACCAGTCGGCCATTACGGAGCGCGTTGCCACCATGTCATCCGAGAAAGACGTCATCGAAATCGAGCGCGACGGCGCGGCCATCCAGCTCGCGCCGCATGCGGGCGGGCGGCTCATGACCTGGCGCGTCGGCGGCGAGCCGGTCATTCAATGGCCGGCCGCGCTGGATGCAGCCGCCTGGTCCAACGCCGCGAAGGTTCGCGGCGGCAATCCGCTGCTGTTCCCGTTTCTCGGGCGGCATTTCGTCGACGGCGAAATCGGCAAATGGCGTGATCCGGACGGCGTCGTCCATGCACTGCCCACGCACGGCTTCGCGCGCAATCTGCCCTTCTCCTCCACGCGCGATGCCGACGGCCACGGCCTGCGCATGACGCTCGTCGACAGCGACGCAACGCGCGACGGCTATCCGTTCGCGTTTCGCTTCGAAGCGGCCTACCGTCTCGTCGATGCCGTCACGCTCGACGTCGAACTCACGACATCCAATCCCGGCGAAGTCGCGCTGCCCTATTACGCGGGGCATCACTTCTATTTCCATCTGCCGCACGACCAGCGCGGCGAGAGCAGCGTCGAGTTGCCGCGCACCGAGCGGCGGCGTCAGTTGCCGGACGGCTCCATCACCGATGCCGAGACCGGCGCGCCGCGCTATTCGCTGGCGGATGCGAGCATCGTCGATTGCTTCCATTGCCTCACCGGGCCTTCGGATGAACCCGTGAGGCTCGTGCTGCCGGCGCTGAACCGGACGGTGAGCTTCGAGCTGCAACAGCCGGACTCGGTGCCGTGGTACGCGGTCACGACGTGGACGGAGTCGGATACGTCGGACTTCTACTGCGTCGAGCCGTGGATCGGCCTGCCGGACGCCATCCACAACGGCTGCGGCCTGCGCTGGCTCGCGCCGGGCAAGACCGAGACGGCGTCGCTTCGGCTCGTGGTCACTCCCGCGCGATAAGCTCGAGCGCACCGCCGGCACGCGGCGCCTTTCGGTGCGCGCAAATCCGGGACGGTAAAATCCTGCCTTCCGATCCGCCGCCGCTCGACGCGCGGCGGCGCTTTACGAGGTCAGGTTTTGCAAAAAAGAATTAGACAGGTCGTCCGCGCGTCGGTCGTCGCAACGCTAGTCGCGGTGCTTGCCGCGTGCGGCTCCGGGCCGGTCGCGCCGGGATACTATCGCGTGCAACGCGGCGACACGCTCTCCAAGATCGCGCGGGAAAACCGCACGTCGATCAGGAACATCACGCGCTGGAACGCGCTGACGAACCCCGACGCTATCGAAGTCGGCCAGGTGCTGCGCGTCGAGCCGCCTGCGGGCAGCGCGAGTGCGTCGGGCGCAACGTCGGCTGGCGCATCGAATTCCGCGAAGAACGAAGCAAAGGCCGACGCGGCGGCGCAGGCCAAACCGGGACCGGGCGTATCGCTCGTCTGGCCGGCGCAGGGCACCGTGATTCGCGGCTTCGACGGCAAGAATTCGAAGGGCATCGACATCTCGAATTCGGCGGGCACGCCGGTCGTGGCGGCGGCGACGGGCAGCGTCGTCTATGCCGGCAATGGCCTGCGCGGCTACGGCAACATGCTGATCGTCAAGCATAGCGACGACTATCTGACCGCCTACGCCCACAATCGCACGCTGCTCGTGAAGGAAGGACAGACCGTGCAGCAGGGACAGCAGATCGCGGAGATGGGCGACACCGACAGCGATCGCACGATGCTGCACTTCGAAGTGCGCTACATGGGCCGTTCGACGGACCCGTCGCGCTATTTGCCGCCGCGCTAAAAGCGGGCGGCCGTTACGAGGAAGAGGGATGAGATCGAAGAAGACAACGACTGCTGCCGCGCTGATCGCGGCGGCGGCCTTGGGCGCCGCGCTGGGAGGCTGCGCGCACACCGCCACGATGACCTACCTGCCTTCGGGCGATACCGGCTTCGCGATCAACTGCAGCGGCAGCGACGCGAGCACGAGCTGGGCGGCGTGCTACAAGCAGGCCGGCGAAGTCTGCGGCGCGTACGGCTATGACGTGATCTCGAAAGACGCGGACAATGGCGCGACCTCGGGCGGGTCCGTGGCGGGGATCTTCGGCGCGAACATCAAAAACCGTTCGATGGTGATCCGCTGCAAGCAGTAGTGCCTGCGGACTCAGGCGTCCGAAGGCTTGTTCCGGGCGCCTTTTCGCGCGCGCCAGCGGCCGGACGCCGGATCGATATGCGCGGCGAACACGAAAAGCGAAGCGAGCGCGACGGGCGCGACGGCAGCGAAGACCCACAACAGATTCATGGCGAAACCCAGTTGCGATGAATGGCCCGATGATAACCGCGCAGCAAAAACTTCGCTTCAATCAGCACTAGAGGCTTCGAACCAGTTATTCTGACCGATTCCCGGGTCTGTCCGAATGGTGATGCCCGCGTCTCGTCCTGCCCTCGCCTGTCCGGCGAACGCTTATTGCGGCTGTGTCGGCGCGATGAGCATGGATGGCGGGCGCGTGTCGGTCGGCACGCCGTGGTAGTCGGGCGGATCTTGCGGCGGATGCTTCTGGCTGGGGGAATCGGCGCACGCTGCGAGCGCGAGTGCGAAGGCAGCGGAGCAGGCGAACGACAGAACGATACGCGGCATGAGGTTTCCTGAAAAGACGAAGGGGTTACAAGCCGAGACTTGTAACCCCTTCGTTGTATCGTGGTCGGAGCGAAAGGATTCGAACCTTCGACCCTCTGATCCCAAATCAGATGCGCTACCAGGCTGCGCTACGCTCCGACGAGCCGCGTATTGTAGCGTCGATGCCGCATAACCGCAAATGCGTTTCGGCCGCGACGCGACGAGCGGGCACGCAACGTTCTATCAAGTCTGCAAACAGGCCATCCATTCTGGAGACGATCGATGAACCTCATTCTCTGGCGTCATGCCGAAGCGGAAGACCACGCGTCGAGCGACCTCACGCGTCAACTCACGTCGCGCGGACGCAAGCAGGCGCAAGGCATCGCGAAATGGCTGCGAGCGCGGATCGACGATGACGCCGTCTTTCTCGCCAGCCCCGCCACGCGCACCATCCAGACGGCCGAAGCGTTCGGCGACCGCTATCGCGTGGTCGACGATCTCGCGCCCGGCAACACCGCTGAAGCCGTGCTGCACGCCGCCGGCTGGCCGGATGGCGTGGGCGAAACGGTCGTCGTGATCGGGCATCAGCCGACGCTCGGGCGCGTGGCCGCGCTGCTCCTGACCGGACACGAAGCGGATTGGTCCATCAAGAAGAGCGGCGTGTGGTGGTTTCAGGGCCGCACGCGCGGCGGCGACGGGCAGATCGTGGTGCGCGCGGTGATCTGTCCTGACCTGCTTTGAGCGTCCGGTGAGCGTGTCGTTGCGGCGTGTGTCGATTCATCGAAACGTCACTGCGACGCCATGCGAGCGTCACCCGGCATCCTTACATTGGCGAGGCTCAAGTCTCCTTTCCGCCGAGGAATGCCAATGCAAGATCTGCCGACGCCTTTCCTGCCATTCGGAGCGTCATCGCACTCGCTCGATTCGCGCCGCCACCTTCCGCGCACTGCCGAAACGGTCACGGGCCAGCACCGCTTGCAGGTCGCCTGGGCGCGCTCCGACGACGCGCTGCGCGAAGCCCAGCGCCTGCGCTACCGCGTGTTCGCCGAAGAGATGGGCGCGCATCTGTCGGGCCCTGCGGGGCTCGATGTCGATGCCTTCGACGCCTACTGCGATCACCTGCTCGTGCGCGATCTCGATACGCTCAAAGTGGTCGGCACGTATCGGGTGTTGCCGCCGCATCAGGCCGCGCGCATCGGGCGGCTCTACGCGGAAAGCGAATTCGATGTGTCGCGTCTCACGCATCTGCGGCCGAAGCTCGTCGAAGTGGGCCGTTCGTGCGTGCATCCGGACTATCGCAACGGCGCGGTCATCATGTCGCTCTGGGGCGGGCTCGCCACGTACATGATGCAGAACGGCTACGAGACGATGCTCGGCTGCGCGAGCGTGGGCATGAACGATGGCGGCCATTACGCCGCGAATCTGTTCTGTTCGCTGACCGCCGACGCGCTCACCGCGCACGAATATCGCGCGTTCGCGCACACGCCGCTGCCGGTCGAAGAGTTGCGCACGGGCGTGACGGTCAGCCCGCCGCCGCTCGTCAAAGGCTATCTGCGCCTCGGCGCGAAAATCTGCGGCGCGCCCGCGTGGGATCCGGACTTCAACACGGCGGACTTTCTGACGCTCTTCCGGCTCTCGGAGATCAACGCGCGTTACGCGCGGCACTTCATGGGCAATGCAGGACGCTGACAACCGCCCGGGCGCCCAGTCGTCCGCTCAGTCCGTGTAAACCACGCGATACGGCCGCCCGATCTTTTCCCATTCCATCGCTTCCTGCACGAGACTGTAGTCGGTGAGCGGATTGCTCGTCACCCACTCGTTCGGCAAACGCACTTCAAAGCCGCCGCCCGCGGCTTTCACTTCGATGCCCGGCAGACCGACATCCGTGCGGCGACGCGACAGAAGCGCGGCGAGACGCAGGCAGAACAGCAGCGTCCAGTCGACGCCGCGCGCCTGCGCAAGCTTGCCGAGCTTGCCCGCGTGTCCGAGCACGAGCGCCGCGAGCCGCGCCTGATCCGTGCGCGAGAAGCCGGGCATGTCGGCGTTGCTCGCGATATACGCCGAATGCTTGTGGTACGCGCTATGCGCGATCGACAAACCGATCTCGTGCAGCGACGCCGCCCACGCGAGAAACATGCGATTCTCGACGCTGCGCTCGGCGTCCGGTTCGCCTAACTGATCGTAGAAACTGATCGCCAGATTGGCGATGCGTTCGGCCTGCGCGGCATCGACGCCGTAGCGGCGTTTGAAGCCCTCGACCGTCACGGTACGCATGTCCTGATGCTGCGAGCGGCCGAGCAAGTCGTACAGCACGCCGAGACGCAGCGCGGCGTCCGTCGTATCGACGTATTCGATACCCAGTTCCTCGAACACGCCGAGCATGATCGACAACCCGCCCGCCAGCACCGGAATGCGGTCCGGCTTCAGCGCGATCAACTTCAGGCGGTTCACGTTCTCCGCCTTGATGAGCGCGCGTTTCAGGCGCTCCAGCCCGCCGCGCGAAATGCCGTGCGTGTACTCGGGATCGTTGAAGCCGTTGGCTTCCACCAGTTCGGCGAGCGCCCGCGCGGTGCCCGACGAGCCGATCGCCTGATCCCAGCCGGTCTGCTTGTATTCGCGCGAGATGATCTGAATCTCGCGCTTGGCGGCGAGTTCGGCCTGACGCATCGTGTATTCGTCGACGTTGCCGGCCGGAAAGAACTGGCGGCTGTGGCTCACGCAGCCGATATAGAGGCTCTCCATGTGAATCGGCGTGTAATGCGATCCGATGATGAACTCCGTCGATCCGCCGCCGATATCGACCACGAGCCGCTTGCCCGCGCTCGCCGGCACCGAATGCGCCGCGCCTGCATAGATGAGGCGCGCTTCCTCTCGGCCCGCGATCACTTCGATCGGAAAACCGAGCGCGCTTTCGGCTTCGATCAGGAAGTCGTGCGCGTTTTTCGCGACGCGCAGCGTGTTGGTCGCCACCGCGCGCACCTGATCCGGATGGAAGTCGCGCAGACGCTCGCCGAAACGCTTGAGCGCGTCCCAGCCGCGCAACTGCGACGCGCGGTCGAGCATCTTGTCCTTCGAGAGACCAGCGGCGAGACGAACGGGCTCGCGCAACGCATCGACCTGATAGATCTGGCTGCCCGCGGGCGTTTCCTCGACCCGGCCGACGATCAGCCGGAAACTGTTCGATCCGAGGTCGACGGCGGCGAGAAGATGGGGATGTGTGACCATCGGATATCCGGAAATCGTGAAGTGAGAAAGCGCAATCGCGGGTCAGTGACACGCTGCCAAAACCACGAATTTTATTTCATGCCGGCGCGCAGATCGGAATCTGGAACGCGCGCGCCCGCTAGCGACGCTATCCGCAATGTGAGTAGAATTTGTGAAAATCGTTCTGTCACAATAAAGACATCCTAGTGTGAGATCATCCGAACGCTTCTCTGCCCTTCCGATCGAGACACCTTACGCCCAGCCGATGTCGATACGTTATCCGCTCTTCAACCGTGAACTAGGCATCCTGGGTTTCAACGAGCGGGTACTGGCACAAGCCGCCGACACATCGGTGCCGCTGCTCGAGCGCCTGCGCTTCATCTGCATTACGAGCAGCAATCTCGACGAATTTTTCGAAGTCCGCATGGCGGGCCTTCAGGAGCAGATGCGCGACAACCCCGGCGCGCTGTCGCCGGACGGCATGTCGCTGCAACACGTCTACGATCTCGTGTCCGAACGCGCGCAACGCCTCGTGCATCAACAATACGCGATGCTGCACGAGACTGTATTGCCGGCGCTCGAAATGGAAGGTATTTATTTTCATGGCGCCGAAAGCTGGTCCGAGCAGCAGACCGCGTGGGCGCGCGAATATTTTCAGAACGAATTATTGCCGGTGCTGACGCCGATCGGGCTCGATCCCGCGCATCCTTTTCCGCGCGTGCTGAACAAGAGCCTGAACTTCGTCGTCGAACTGGAAGGCACCGACGCGTTCGGCCGTCAGGCGATGATGGGCATCGTGCAGGCGCCGCGCGCGCTGCCGCGCCTCGTGCGAATGCCCGAGGCGCTCTCCGGATATCCGCATGGTTTCGTGCTGCTGAGTTCTTTCATGCAGCATTTCGTGAGCGAACTCTTTCCGCATCTGACGGTGCGCAACTGCAATCAGTTTCGCATCACGCGCAATAGCGAGCTTTTCGTCGATGAAGACGAAATCACGAATCTGCGCGTCGCGTTGCAGGGCGAACTGCCGGCGCGGCATCTGGGCAATGCGGTGCGGCTGGAAGTCTCGGCGGAAACGCCGCCGCATCTGATTAGCCGTCTGCTCGACGAAAGCCAGCTCAATCCGCGCGACTGCTATCGCGTGAACGGGGCTGTCAACCTCGTGCGGCTCATGCAGTTGCCCGAAATGGTGGACCGGCCGGACCTCAAGTTCGTGCCGCATATTCCGTCGGTGCCGAAGTCGATCGCCAATACGACCAATCTCTTCGATGCCATCGATCAGGGCGATATCCTGCTGCATCACCCGTACGAGAGCTTTCAGCCCGTGCTGGAACTGTTGCTGCAAGCGGCCAAAGATCCGCAAGTGGTTGCCATCAAGCAGACCATCTACCGCACCGGCACCGATTCGCCGTTGATGGACGCGCTCATGCAGGCGGCGCGCAACGGCAAGGAAGTCACGGTGGTGGTGGAGCTGCTCGCACGCTTCGACGAGGAAACGAACATCAACTGGGCGTCGCAGCTGGAAGCGGTGGGCGCGCATGTGGTGTATGGCGTCGTCGGCCACAAGTGCCATGCCAAGATGATGCTGATCGTGCGGCGGGTGTCGCAAGGCGGCAAGACCGTGCTCAAGCGTTACGCGCATCTGGGCACCGGCAATTACCACCCGCGCACGGCGCGTCTGTACACCGACTTCGGCCTCATGACCGCCGACCAGCAAATGTGCGAAGACGTGCATCACGTCTTTCAGCAGTTGACGGGCATCGGCGGCGAGATCGCGCTGCATCAGCTATGGCAGTCGCCGTTCACGCTGCATGCGAAGCTGATCGAAGCGATCCGCGCCGAAGCCGAACATGCGCGTGCGGGCCGGCGCGCGCGCATCGTCGCGAAGATGAACGCGCTGCTCGAACCGACCGTGATCGCGGCGCTCTACGAGGCATCGCATGCGGGCGTGAAGATCGACCTGATCGTGCGTGGCGTGTGTTCGTTGAAGCCGGGCGTCGAAGATCTTTCGGAAAACATCACGGTGCGCTCGATCGTCGGGCGCTTCCTCGAACATCACCGCATCTTCTATTTCTATGCGAACGGCAAGGAAGACGTGTATTTGTCGAGCGCCGACTGGATGGATCGCAATTTTTTTCGCCGCGTGGAAGTGGCGTTTCCGATCCGCGACCGGCGTCTGAAGCGCCGCGTGATCGCGGAAGGGTTGTCTGTGTGTCTCGGCGACAATCAGTCCGCGTGGGTCATGCAAAGCGACGGGCACTATCGCAAGCGCCGCTCCGGAAAAGCGTTGCGCAACGCGCAGATGGGATTGCTCGCGAAATTCTGTTCCTGAAGCTGCGGGACGCTCACGCCGCGAGCGATTTCCGCAATGCCGTGCGCGACGCAGGAAAGCGCACGACGAACGTACTGCCCCGCCCCACTTCGCTCTTCACGTCGAGATCGGCATGATGCCGTTGCAGCACATGCTTGCAGATGGCAAGGCCCAGTCCCGTGCCGCCCGTATCGCGCGAACGGCTGCGATCCACGCGATAGAAACGCTCCGTCAAGCGCGGAATATGCTCGGCCGGAATGCCCAGGCCGCTGTCGCGCACGGTGAAGACCGCGCGACCCTCCACGCGCTCCCATGACACGTCGATGCTGCCGCCATCCGGCGTGTAGCGCACCGCGTTCGTCACGAGATTGCCGAGCGCGCTCACCAGTTCGGTTTCCGCGCCCGCCACGGTCAGCGCATCGTCGTTGTGGAAGTGGATGCGATGACGCCCGCCCGAAAGACTGTTGGCGTCGTCTTCGAGATGACGCAGCACCGCGCGCATGTCGAGCAGCTCGTCGCCCGGCGGACGCACGTCACCTTCGAGATTCGCGAGCACGAGCAGATCGCGCACGATGTTCTGCATGCGCGTCGCCTGCTGACTCATCATGTCGAGATAGCGCGCACGGTCGGCTTCGTCGAGCGGCAACTCGCGCATCGTTTCCAGAAAGCCCGAGAGCACGGTGAGCGGCGTCTTGAGTTCGTGCGACACGTTCGCGACAAAATCGCGGCGCATGGAATCGGTACGCTCCAGCTCCGTAATGTCTTGCGTGAGAATCAGCTTGCGGTTCTCGCCGTACGGAAACACCTGAACGGAGATGCTTCGCTGCCGGTTGGCGCCCATGCCCCGCATGATAAGCATCTCTTCGTAGCGATGCGAATTCAGATAGCGGATGAAATCCGGATGACGCACGAGATGCGTGATGTGCTGGCGCAGATCGCGCTTGGCGTCGAGCCCGAAGTGCTTCTCCGCGATGGCGTTGCACCATTCGATCTGGTCGTGATCGTCGAGCATCGCGACGCCGTTGGGCGATGCCTGGATCGCCTGAATGAAGCGCGAATGCTGCTGCTCGACCTGGCGCACCTGCGCATGCCAGCGTTTGGCGAGCTTGTGCAGGCGGTAATAGATTTCACCCCAGATGCCGAGCGCGCTGGGCACCTGCCCGTACACGGGCGCGTCGAGCAGACGCCAGAGGCGCTGCGTGTGATACGTGCTCACGAAGCTCTGCACGACGAGCATGACGACCGCGAAAGCGAGCGCCGCCGGCACGCCGGCGAATGCGCCGATCGCGGCGCACAGCACCGCGAGGAGCGCGAGGGACACGATGGAACGCGTCCAGATGATGTTCATGTTGTCGGCTAGATCGGATGACGGCGAAGAGGCGGCGAACGGACAGCGGGCTTACGCGCCTTTCGCGAGCCGGTAGCCGCTGCCGCGTACCGTTTCGATCATAGCATCGCAGCCCGCCGGCTTGAGCGCGGCGCGCAGACGCTTGATATGCACATCGACCGTGCGCTCTTCGACGAACACGTGATCCCCCCAGACCTGATCGAGCAGTTGCGTGCGGCTGTGCACGCGCTCCGGATGCGTCATGAAGAAGTGCAACAGGCGGAACTCCGTCGGGCCGAGATCGAGCTTGATGTCGTTGCCCGAATGGTTCGCCGCCACGCGATGCGTCGCCGGATCGAGACGCAAGCCGTTGATCGCGACGACATCTTCCGTCAACTGCGGCGCGCGACGGCGCAGCACCGCCTTGATGCGCGCCATCAGTTCTTTCGGCGAGAAAGGCTTGGTCACGTAATCGTCCGCGCCGATCTCGAGGCCGAGCACCTTGTCCTGCTCGTCGCCGCGCGCCGTGAGCATGATGATCGGGATATGCTTCGTGCGCTCGTTGTTGCGCAGCTCGCGCGCAAACGCGATGCCGGACTTCGCCGGCAGCATCCAGTCGAGCAGCACGAGATCGGGCAGCACGTCGCTGATCAGGTTTTGCGCCTGCTCCGCGTTGTAGGCGCGAATCGGGCAATGTCCCGCATGTTGCAGATTGACCGAGATCAGTTCGGAGATCGCGGGTTCGTCTTCGACGACGAGGATACTGCTGGGCATCGGCACCTCTTGACCTTTTTGCTTGAAGTGAATCGTGGGATTAACTGAGCGCCTCGCGTTCGAGCTGGTCGCGCGAGATATGGCGCACGTCCGTGCCCTTCACGATGTAGATGATGAACTCGGCGATGTTCTTCGCGTGATCGCCGATGCGCTCCACCGCCTTCGCGATGAACAGATAATCGAGGCCCGCCGAAATGGTGCGCGGGTCTTCCATCATGTACGTCACGAGCTTGCGCACGAAGGCGCGGAATTCGTCGTCGATAGCCTTGTCGTCGCGCACGATCTGTGCGGCGGCGACCGTATCGAGACGCGCGAACGCATCGAGCGCGCGGCGCAGAATCGACACGGCCATCTCGCCCGAGAGCTTGATTTCGGCGATGTTCACCGTGCGGCCCGCGCCGTCTTCGTTGATGCGCTTCACGCGCTTGGCGATCTTCTCGGCTTCGTCGCCGGCGCGTTCCAGATTCGTGATGGTCTTCGAGATCGCCATGAGCAGACGCAGATCGCGCGCGGCCGGCTGACGGCGCGCGATGATGTTGCTGCACTCCTCGTCGATCTCGACTTCCATCGTGTTCAGGCGCGGCTCGGCCGCGATGACCTGATCGGCGACCTGCACGTCGAATTCGTTGAGCGCGTGCATGGCCGCGGTGATCTGCGACTCGACGAGACCGCCCATTTCCAGCACTTTCGACGACACCGCGTTCAGATCGGCGTCGAACTGGCTCGACAGATGTTTATCGGACATGTTCTGCTCCTGTAGTCTTTTGTCGTTGGCTGACCGGCCGATCAGCCAAAGCGGCCCGTGATGTAGTCTTCCGTTTCCTTGCGGGCCGGCTTGATGAAGATCTTTTCCGTGTCGCCGAATTCGATCAATTCACCGAGATACATATAGGCAGTGTAGTCCGAGCAGCGCGCGGCCTGTTGCATGTTATGCGTGACGATCACGACCGTGTAGTCGCTCTTCAGCTCCGCGATCAGTTCTTCGATACGGCCGGTCGAGATCGGATCGAGCGCCGAGCACGGTTCGTCGAGCAGCAGCACTTCGGGGCGAATGGCGATGCCGCGTGCGATGCACAGACGCTGCTGCTGACCGCCCGAAAGACCGTAGCCGCTTTGCGAGAGCTTGTCCTTCACTTCGGTCCAGAGCGCGGCCTTGGTGAGCGCCCATTCCACGCGGTCGTCCATTTCCGAGCGCGACAGCTGCTCGAACATCTTCACGCCGAACGCGATGTTGTCGTAGATCGACATCGGAAAAGGCGTCGGCTTCTGGAACACCATGCCCACGCGCGCGCGTAGCAGCGAGATGTCCTTCGTCGTGTCGAGCAGATTGGCGCCGTCCATCAGGATCTCGCCTTCCGCGCGCTGCTCCGGATACAGCGCGTACATCTTGTTGAACGTGCGCAGCAGCGTGGACTTGCCGCATCCCGAAGGACCGATGAACGCGGTCACTTTCTTCTCCGGAATGCGCAGATTGATGTTCTTCAGCGCGTGATACTTGTTGTAGAAAAAGTTGAGGTTGTTCACCTCGATCTTCGGTTTGATGGAATCCGCCGGCTGCGAACCATGCGTCGGACGCACGCTGCCCGGCACCGGACCGCGCTCGACGGGCTTATCTTCAGTCTTCGAATTCAGGTGGTTGACACCGCTTTCGACCATATTCATGGAATCACTCCACCCTTATTTCTTCGAGAAAATGACGCGCGCGAGGATATTCAGACCCAGCACGCCGAGCGTAATCAGGAACACGCCGGCCCACGCGAGCGTTTGCCATTGCGGGAACGGGCTCATCGCGAACTTGTAGATCGTCACCGGCAGATTCGCCACCGGCTGATTCATGTCCACCGAGAAGAACTGGTTTGAGAGCGCCGTGAAAAGCAGCGGCGCGGTCTCGCCCGCAATACGCGCGACCGCCAGCAGCACGCCCGTGACGATACCGCCGACCGACGCCTTCAGCGTGATCGACATCACCATCTTCCACTTCGGCGTGCCGAGCGCGAAGGCCGCCTCGCGCAGCGCGTTCGGAACCAGATTCAGCATGTTTTCCGTCGTGCGGATGACGATCGGAATCTGCAGCAATCCGAGCGCGATCACGCCGGCCCAGCCCGAGAAGCGCCCCATCTTCGCGACGACGAGCGCATACACGAAGAGACCGACGACGATCGACGGCGCGGACAACAGAATGTCGTTGATGAAGCGCGTCACGCTCGCGAGCCACCGCTTCTGCCCGTACTCCGCGAGATACACGCCCGCGAGAATGCCGAGCGGCGTGCCGATGCAGGTGGCCAGCACGACGAGCATGAGACTGCCGACGATCGCGTTGGCGAGGCCGCCGCCGTCGGTGTTCGGCGGGGGCGTCGACTGCGTGAACAGCTCGACCGAGAGGCCCGCGACGCCGAGCTTCAGCGTCGTGAAGAGAATCCACACCAGCCACAAAAGGCCGAAGGCCATTGCCGCGAGCGAAAGCGTCAGCGCAATTGCGTTGGTGCCGCGGCGGCGGCGCTGGAGCTTCGCGCGCGTGGCGACCGTGCGCTCGTGGTCCTGATTGAACGTGGCGGGACGGCTCACTTTGCACCCTCCGCGCGTTGCATGCGCAGCAGCATCAGCTTCGACAGCGCGAGCACGAAGAACGTGATGACGAAGAGAATCAGGCCGAGCTCCATCAGCGCGGACGTATGGAGGCCGGGACTCGCTTCGGCGAACTCGTTGGCGAGCGCGGACGTGATGCTGTTGCCCGGCGAAAAGAGCGACACGTTGTCGAGCAGATTGGTGTTGCCGATGACGAAGGTCACGGCCATGGTTTCGCCGAGCGCGCGGCCAAGACCGAGCATTACGCCGCCGATCACCCCGGCGCGCGTGTACGGCAGCACGATCTTCCACATCACTTCCCACGTCGTGCAGCCGATGCCGTACGCCGATTCCTTCAGCAGCACGGGTGTGACTTCGAACACGTCGCGCATGACCGACGCGATGTACGGAATGATCATGATCGCGAGGATGACGCCCGCGCACAGAATGCCGATGCCGATGGGCGGCCCCTGAAAGAACGCGCCGATAACCGGCACGCCGCCGAGCAGCGCACCGAGCGGCTTTTCGAAATATGCGGCGAAAATGGGCGCGAATACGAGCAGGCCCCACATGCCGTAGACGATCGACGGGATCGCCGCGAGCAGTTCGATGGCGACGCCAAGCGGCCGGCGCAGCCATGCGGGCGACAGTTCCGTCAGAAAGAGCGCGATGCCGAAGCTCACCGGCACCGCGATGATGAGCGCGATGATGGACGTGGCGATGGTGCCGTAGATGGGCACGAGGGCGCCGAAGCTGTCGCTGGGCGGATCCCACTCCGCGCGCCAGAGAAAGCTGAAACCGAATTTCTCGATGGTCGGCATCGACGCGATGATGAGCGAGACGATGATGCCGCCAAGCAGCAGCAGCGTCACGACGGCCGCCAGCCGGGTGACGCCGCCGAAAACGATGTCGCCGATACGGCTCGGCGCGCGCTGCGATTGCGCCGCCGGCGGTGCCGACGCTAGGTTGATGTCCGACATGGGAGCCTTGGTTACGCTACGTGTCAGACCGCGCGGCGACCTTTCGATCGCCGCGCGGCTTCTTGCTGCTGATCTGTCCGCTTCAGCTTAGGACAGTTTCAGACTGTACGACTGCGATACTTCGGCATTACTCCGCGACCGGCTTGCCCGAACCGTCTTTGACCTTCGCCTTCCACTGCGTGCGGATTTCCGAGACGACCGATTCCGGCAGCGAGATGTAGTCGAGGTCGTTCGCAGCCTGGCCGCCGTTTTTGAACGCCCAGTCGAAGAACTTCAGCGTTTCGGTGCCCTGAGCGGCCTTGTCCTGCGTCGAATGCAAGAGCACGAAGGTCGCGCCGACGATCGGCCATGCGTCCTTGCCCGGCTCGTTCGTGAGGATCTGATAGAACGACTTCGACCAGTCCGCGCCCGCAGCCGCCGCCTTGAACGTCTCCGTCTTCGGTTCCACGACGGTGCCCGCCGAGTTCTTCAGGCCGACGTAGGTCATGTGGTTCTGCTTCGCGTAGGCCCATTCCACGTAGCCGATCGCGCCCGGCAGACGCTGCACGAATGCCGCGACGCCGTCGTTCCCCTTGCCGCCCGTGCCCGTCGGCCAGTTGACGGTCGAGCCTTCGCCCACCTTCGACTTCCAGTCGGGATTGACCTTGGACAGATAGTTCGTCCAGATGAAGCTCGTGCCCGAGCCGTCCGCGCGACGCACCACGGCGATATCCGTATCCGGCAGCTTGACCTTCGG
This sequence comes from Burkholderia sp. 8Y, assembly GCF_902506145.1. Classification (GTDB taxonomy): domain Bacteria; phylum Pseudomonadota; class Gammaproteobacteria; order Burkholderiales; family Burkholderiaceae; genus Caballeronia. Next base: position 1,909,412 of record NZ_LR733520.1, read on the forward strand.
GTTCAGCGCGGCGATGGCCGGATCGTTCCACTTCTTGATCTTGCCGAGGTAGATGTCGCCCAGCACCTGACCCGACAGCACCAGTTCGCCCGCCTTCACGCCCGGCACGTTGATGACCGGCACCACGCCGCCGACGACCGTCGGGAACTGGAACAGGCCGTCTTTCGCGAGTTCGTCATCTTTCAGCGGAGCGTCCGAGCCCGCGAAATCCACCGTCTTCGCGACGATCTGCTTGATGCCGCCCGACGAGCCGATGCCCTGATAGTTGACCTTGCCGCCGCCGCTCTTCTGATAGGCGTCCGCCCATTTCGTGTATATCGGAGCTGCGAAGGTGCTGCCCGCGCCGGTGATATCGGCCGCTTGCGCAGAGATGGCCAGCATTGCGCCAATTACGCCAGCGAGCGCGGTGTGCATCAATTTCATGAGACCTCCAGGGTTGAATAGCGTGTGGGACGACAGGCGAAATATAGGCAGTCTCTGTGACAGTAATGTGACTCTCGGTGAAGGCCATGTGACAGCGTGCTTTCAGCGGGAAAGTCGATCGAGCGTTCATTCGTCAGGCTGCGGCAGACAACAAAAAAGCGGGCCGAAGCCCTAATGCCGTTCAGTTAAGCGACTGAACGGCATTTTTCTTTTCGGCGCAAAGTAGTTGTAAACCGGGCGCGGCGGTGTTAACTTGCATCGCCATGCTGGTTGATGATCTGCGCCTTCTAGTCGAATCACAGCCGCCGCTCGAATGGGGACGGCTGGGCCAGCATCTGCCGTACGAATGGATCGAGGCTGCCGTGCAGGCTGGTGGCAGCGCCAGCGTTCGTCGGCGTCGACTTCCCGCGCAGCAGGAATCTGCGGTGTGAGCTCGTGAGCGGGCGCGACGGTGACCAGATCGTGCGTATGCGAGTCTCACCGCAGGCCCGTACGAAGTGCCCGGATCTGCCCGAATTCTGGCAAGCGCGTGCCGTGCTTGCCGTCGATGCCAGTGGGCGGCAACGGACACTGCTGACGTCGCTGACTGATCGAAGACGTTTCAAGGCGGCCGACATTGTGTCGTGCTACGAGCGTCGCTGGCAGATCGAGACCAGTTACCACGAGTTCAAGCAGTCGATGCTCGGCATGGAGCTGACCCTTCGCAGCCAGACCGTGGAAGGCGTCTATCAGGAGTTCTGGGGCGCGCTGATCGCGTATAACCTGATACGTCTGGAGATGTCAAAGGCCGCACTCGCGGCCGGGCACGCCCCCGATGAACTGAGCTTCATCCGCGCATTCCACACCATTCAGTACGAAATGACATGGGCAGCCGTGACGCGCTCGTACGGCAAACTCCCCGCGCTGCTCAAGCGCCTGCGTGAGCGGCTCAAACAGCTTCCCATAGAAAACGGCCCGGGCGCAGTTGCGCTCGAGCCGTCAAATCGCGACCGTTTCGCTACACCGTTCGAGTCCTCAAAAGAGACCTTAACTGAACGGCATTAGGGCCGAAGCCCGCTTTTAGCGAAAATGCGCGTTCTTCTGCGAACGCTTACGAAGTGACGTCCTTCACGACCTGCGCAATCGTTTCCGCGTGCCGAACCGCGTCGGGTTGCGCGGCGGCTTCCACCATCACGCGCAGAACCGGTTCAGTTCCAGACGCGCGAATCAAGACCCGCCCGCGCGATTCGAGGGAACGCTCGGCTTGCTCCACCGCGCGTCGAATCTCCTCGCTGCTTTTCCAGTCCGCGCCCGCGCTCATGCGCACGTTGATCAGCTTTTGCGGGAACAGGCTCACGCCATCGAGCAGCTCGGCGAGCTTCTTGCCGCTGCGCTTGAGCGCCGCGAGCACGAGAAGCGCCGAAACGATGCCGTCGCCCGTCGAATGCCGGTCCAGCGAAAGAATATGGCCCGAGCCTTCCGCGCCGAGCTGCCAGCCGCGCTCGCGCAGCTTTTCGAGCACGTAGCGGTCGCCGACCGCGGCACGGACGAATTGCACGCCCGCCTCCTTCAGCGCCACTTCGACCGCCATGTTGGTCATCAGCGTGCCGACCGCGCCTTCCACCTTGCCGTCCGTCGCGATGCGATCCTTCACGAGCACGTACAACAACTCGTCGCCGTTATAGAGCCGTCCGGTCGAATCGACGATTTGCAGCCGGTCCGCGTCGCCGTCCAGCGCGATGCCGATATCCGCGCCGTGCTCCTTAACCGCCCGCACGAGCGCATCGGGCGCCGTGGCGCCGACGCCGTCGTTGATATTGAAGCCGTTCGGCGACACGCCGATCGACACCACTTCGGCGCCGAGCTCGTGGAACACGTGCGGCGCGACGTCATAGGCCGCGCCGTGCGCGCAGTCGACCACGAGCTTCAGACCGCGCAGGTCGAAGCTCGCCGGGAACGTGCTCTTGCAGAATTCGATGTAACGGCCGCCCGCGTCGTCGAGACGGCGCGCCTTGCCGAGCCGCTCGGACGGCGCACAGTCCATCGGCTGCTCGAGTTGCGCTTCGATCCGATGTTCGACTTCGTCGGGCAGCTTGTTGCCGTCGGCGGAAAAGAACTTGATGCCGTTGTCGTCGTACGGATTGTGCGACGCGCTGATGACCACGCCCGCCGACAGCCGCAGCGCGCGCGTCAGATACGCGACGCCGGGCGTGGGCATCGGGCCGGCGAGCATCACGTCGACGCCTGCAGCCGAGAAGCCCGATTCGAGCGCCGCTTCGAGCATGTAGCCCGACACGCGCGTGTCTTTGCCGATAAGCACCGTCGGGCGATTGCCTTTTTGCGGCGACTGGTCACCGCCCGCGAGCACCTTGCCGGCTGCGTAGCCGAGCCTGAGCACGAAGTCCGGCGTGATCGGGGCCGCGCCCACGCGTCCGCGAATGCCGTCAGTTCCGAAATATCGTCTTGCCATTGTTGCCTGACCCTCCTCGCGAATAGATGGCGCCTGTTTTGATCCGCGTTGTTCGTTGATGAGCTGCGAGCGCGAGCGCCTTCGCCGCAGTGCTACCGTCGCGAGCTCGCGTCAATCATGCGCGCGAAGCCCCGCTAGCTTTGTGACTTGCCAAACTTTCAATGCGTCCAAGGTTTCCGCGACATCATGGACACGAATGATGGCCGCGCCGCGTTCCGCCGCGCAGACCGCCGCCGCGATGCTCGCAAAGACACGTTCACCTGCGGCACGGCCGGTCACGGCGCCGAGCATCGATTTGCGCGACATGCCAGCCAACAGCGCGCGATGCGTGCCGCTTGGCAGCGTTGCGGCGAGCTCGGCAAGTAGCGTGTAATTATGCCCGACGGTTTTGCCAAAGCCGTAGCCGGGGTCGAACGTCACGCGATTGACCGCAATGCCTGCCGCTGTCAGCGCGGCGAGCCGCTCTGCGAAGAAGTCTCGCACCGAGGCGACGACGTCGTCGTAGACCGGTTCGTGCAGTTGCATCGTGCGCGGCTCGCCGAGCATGTGCATCACGCACAGACCGCAGTTGCTGTCCTTCACGGCATCCAGCGCGCCATCCTGACGAAAGCCCCAGATGTCGTTGATCATGTCCGCGCCGGCCTCGAGCGCGGCACGCATCACGGCGGGCTTGTAGGTATCGACGGAAAGCGGCACCTGCATGCCGCGCAACGCCTCGACGATCGGCACCACGCGTTCCAGTTCTTCGTCGATCGGCACGGGCGGCGCGCCCGGACGAGTCGATTCGCCACCGATGTCGATGATATCGGCGCCGTCAGCAAGCATCTGCTCGGCGCGCGCCAACGCCGCGTCGTGGGAAAGGAAGCGTCCGCCGTCAGAGAACGAGTCTGGCGTGACGTTCAGGATACCCATGACGAGCGGGCGCTCGAACGTCAGCATGAAACGGCCGCATTGAAGCGGCTCGGCGAGAACGGCGGAGGATGTGTATGTGGTCAAGCGAATCAGCGAGAGCGAGTGACTGGCGTTCGACGCAAGGAACGCGGGCCTGAAAATGAAAATGGGCCGACGTGCAATGCACGCCGGCCCATGATACGACTCGGGAAGCTTAGGCCGGCGCGGTTGCGCTGCCCGGCTTCACTTCAGTGCCGCTGTTGCCGCTCGAAGGCGAGTCGCCCGACGGCGGCGGCATGTTCTTCGGCGGACGCGGCGGACGGCCGGCCATGATGTCGCTGATCTGGTCTGCGTCGATGGTTTCCCATTCGAGCAGCGCCTTGGTCATGGCTTCGACCTTGTCGCGATTGTCTTCCAGCAGCTTGCGCGCGAGCGCGTACTGCTCGTCGAGAATGCGGCGGATTTCCGCATCGACCTTTTGCAGCGTCGCTTCCGAAACCGTCTTCGACGCGAGCTTGCCGAACATGCCGTCCGGTTCCGTGTCGACGTACACCATCGTGCCGAGCACGTCCGACATGCCGTAACGCGTCACCATGTCGCGCGCCATCTTCGTCGCGCGCTCGAAGTCGTTGGAAGCACCGGTCGACATCGAGTTCAGGAACACTTCTTCCGCTGCACGGCCGCCGAACAGGATCGCGATTTCTTCCAGCATCTTGTCGCGATATAGGTTCACGCGATCATGCTCCGGCAGCTGCCAGGTGACGCCCAGCGCCCAGCCACGCGGCATGATCGTGACCTTGTGAACCGGGTCGGCGTGCGGCAAAAGCTTCGCCACCACCGCGTGGCCCGACTCGTGGTACGCCGTGTTGCGGCGTTCCTCTTCCCGCATGACTGCCGACTTGCGCTCCGGACCCATGAAGATCTTGTCCTTCGCGTCCTCGAAGTCCTGCATCTCGACGATACGCTTGCCGCGCCGCGCGGCGAACAGCGCCGCTTCGTTGACAAGGTTCGCCAGATCTGCACCCGAGAAGCCCGGCGTGCCGCGCGCGATAACCGATGCATCAACGTCGTTCGCAATCGGCACCTTGCGCAGATGCACCTTCATGATGTGTTCGCGGCCGCGGATATCCGGCAGACCGACGTACACCTGACGGTCGAAACGGCCCGGGCGCAGCAGCGCCTTGTCCAGCACGTCCGAACGGTTCGTCGCGGCGATCACGATGACGCCCGAATTTGCCTCAAAGCCATCCATTTCGACGAGCATCTGGTTCAGCGTCTGCTCGCGTTCGTCGTTGCCGCCACCCATGCCGGCGCCGCGATGACGGCCGACCGCGTCGATTTCGTCGATGAACACGATACACGGCGCATGCTTCTTGGCCTGCTCGAACATGTCGCGCACGCGGGCCGCGCCCACGCCAACGAACATTTCCACGAAGTCCGAACCCGAGATGCTGAAGAACGGCACCTTCGCCTCACCGGCGATGGCGCGCGCGAGGAGCGTCTTACCCGTACCCGGAGGACCGACCAGCAGCACGCCGCGCGGAATGCGCCCGCCGAGCTTCTGGAACTTCTGCGGATCGCGCAGGAAGTCGACCAACTCCGATACTTCTTCCTTGGCTTCGTCGCAGCCGGCCACATCCGTGAAGTTGATCGCGTTGTTGTTTTCGTCGATCAGCCGCGCTCGCGACTTGCCGAACGAAAACGCCCCGCCTTTGCCGCCTCCCTGCATCTGCCGCATCATGTAGAACCAGAACCCGATGATCAGAATCGTGGGTCCGAGGTAGTACAACGCGGAGACGAGCGCATTCGGTTCATCGTCAGCCTTGCCGCTGACCTGAACGCCGTATTTCATCAGATCGCCGACCATCCAGATGTCGCCGGGCGACACGATCTGGTACTTCTGGCCGTCCGACGGAGTGACCGTGAGATTGCGCCCCTGAACCGTGACGTTCTTGACCTTGCCGTTCTTCGCGTCGTCCATGAACTGCGAATACGACACGCCTTCCTGGACGCGGGGCTTATCGAACTGCTTGAACACCGTGAACAGCACCAGTGCGATCACGAGCCACACTGCTGCCTTAGAGAACATATTGTTGTTCAAAGCACCACTCCTCACTCATAGACGGGCGCCTACATAAACCTTGCGACGCCACTAAAGCATTCTAATCCAGACCGCTAACCCCTGCCATAAGGTTTCACTACCGCCCAAATAGCGTTAGTTGGCCTTTTTTCGGCATAATCCGCGAAAATATCGCCGATTTTCGCCGACATCGTTTAAGCGCGTCCCGCAGCCGGATTTTTGAGCCGCCGCCCGAGGATGAAAGTCTCGGACGATTTATCCCGAGACGCCTTCGGCTTGCGCGGCGCGACCACTTTGAAATGGTGCTTGAACTTCTCGACGATCTGGCTATAGCCGCTGCCGTGAAAACATTTGACTAACAGCGCACCCTCCGGTTTCAAGTGGTGTTGAGCGAATTCCAGCGCCAGGTCGCAAAGGTGCTCGATTCGCGCCGCATCCGCACTCGCTACTCCGGAGAGGTTGGGGGCCATGTCGGAGATTACAAGGTCCACTTGCCGCTCACCGACGATTTCATCCAGCTGCGCGAGCACGGTGTCTTCCCGAAAGTCGCCCTGTATGAAAGTGACGTCCGCGATCGGCTCCATCGGCAGGATGTCGAGCGCGATGATCGTGCCGTCGATGCCGCCTTCGCGCTGCGCGTCGCGCTTCGAACCCTGCGCGAGCTTGTTGCGCGCGTACTGGCTCCAGCTTCCGGGCGTCGAACCGAGATCGACGATGATCTGCCCCGGCTTGATGAGCTTGTCCTGCTCGTCGATCTCCTTGAGCTTGTACGCCGCGCGGGCGCGATAGCCCTCGCGCTGCGCCATCTTCACGTACGGATCGTTGATGTGGTCATGCAACCACGAATGATTGAAGCGATTCTTTGCCATGCAAACTGAGCTCATGCCGCGCTTTCGCGGCGTGGAAGGTGTTTCGGTGGCGCGCACCGCGCGCGCCGGTGCGTGATCTGGGCTGCGTGCGCGCAATCTTGCTGCAACGTGCGGCGCTTTTAGCGGATAATACGCGTCTTGTCGGCCGGAACGTTTCCGCGGGTGCTCGAATGCGCCCGGCAATCGCGTCTCCGGCCTATTTTGTTTTTGGCGGCGGTCAACATTGACCGGCCGAATTCTTGCCGCGTCGCCAGCTTCGCCGCACTCCGCGTTTCGGCATGCCGTCAGGCCCGCGCCGCGCTATTTTAGTCGACTCCCCACTTTCTCATGCCAGCTCTCGAACTCTCTCCTGCCCAACGCTCCGACCTGCGCTCCCAGGCCCATGCGCTCAAGCCCGTCGTGCTCGTCGGCGCTGAGGGTTTGACGGATGCCGTGCTGACCGAAATCGGCGTGCACCTCGAAGCGCATCAGCTTATCAAGATTCGCGTGTTCGGCGACGACCGCGAAGCGCGCATCGCGATCTACGACGAAATCTGCGACCGCCTGAACGCCGCGCCTATCCAGCATATCGGCAAGCTGCTCGTGATCTGGAGGCCGGAAGGCGCCGCGCCGGCCAAGAGCCGCGGCACGCGCACTCGCAGCACCATGCCGCCGAGCGCGGGCGAAGCCGTCGAGCGTCCGTCGAAGGGCCGCGCGCCGCGCATCGTCAAGGCCGTGAAGATTTCGCGCGATGCGCCTGCGTTCAAGAAGCCCAAGAAGCAGACGCTCAAGGTGCTCGGTAACGAGCGCGTGACCGCAGGCGGAAACGTCAAGCGCGCCAAGAAACGTCAGACCGGCTCGAAGCGCCAGCATCAGGCCGCGAAGTAATCGACGCGGCGCGAACCTGATACAGAACGAGCGCGCCGTATTCGACCGCAGCGCGAATCAGCTTCGCGCGCGCTTGGCCGCCATCTTCGCCGACTTGTTCTTCGGCACGATGGCGCTGGGCGCGCTGCCCGGCAAGCGCCACACGAGCGCAATGCCGAACAGGCATTCAATGAGATAAATGGCGGTCGACACGCCGTGCAGAATGCCGAACTGCCGCGCATACGGCGAACTGGCGAGATCGGTGCCCGCTTCCTGCGCCGCCATGCGCAGCGAACTCATGAACGGCTGCAACGCGAAGTAACCGGCGAGCACGCACACCAGCATGACCGCGACGATCCAGCGCACGCGCTTGTAGTCCGCGATGCCGCTTTTCACGAAGCGATTGCCGATCAGAATAAGAACCAGCGCGCTGACGACGCCGACGAACGCCTCGATCCTGAAGTACTGCGCGGCGACCGACCCGGCCACGGCGGAGTCCAGCATCGAGAAGAGAACGGGCGCGGCAACGAGGCCGAGGGTCAGCAGGCTGCCGACCCACAGCATGCTGACGATGCGAAAAACGCGGTGTGCGATGGCCATCAGACGTAACGGACAGCGATGATTTCGTACTCGCGCGCGCCGCCGGGCGCCTGCACCGAGGCGACGTCGCCTTCCGACTTCGAAATCAGGGCGCGCGCAATGGGCGAGCTCACCGAGATCAAGCCGTGATCGATACTGGCTTCGTCGTCGCCGACGATCTGGTAGGTCACGGTGTCGCCGGATTCCAGGTCTTCCAGTTCGACGGTTGCGCCGAAGACCACGCGGCCATCGGCCTCCACGGTCGTCGGGTCGATCACTTGCGCCGCGGCCAGCTTCGATTCGAGTTCGGCGATCCGGCCCTCGATGAAGCCCTGCTTTTCCTTCGCGGCATCGTATTCAGCGTTTTCAGACAGATCGCCCTGCGCGCGCGCTTCCGCGATCGCGTTGATGACCGCCGGACGCTCGACAGACTTCAGGCGTTGCAATTCGTCGCGCAGCAACTCCGCGCCGCGCTTGGTCAAGGGAATCGTGCTCATAGACAGCCCAAAACAAAAAACAGCCGTAAAAAAATTACCGCGGTTAGCGCATCTCCCGTATGAGGAGATACCGCTCAACCGCGGCTCGTGTTACTTAGACCAGTCGTCGAAGCCTTAGTTTAGGCGAGCATGCAAGCCTTGTAAATCATAGACTTCCAAATCGCGCAGATAACGCAGCCCTTCCACGGCGGCACGCGCACCCGACATCGTCGTGTAGTACGTGACCTTGTTGGCCTGCGCGCTCATGCGGATGGAACGCGAATCGGCGATGGCGGCGCGGGTTTCATCGACCGTCGTGAATACGAGCGCGATCTCGCCGTTCTTGATCATGTCGACGATATGCGGCCGGCCGTCCTTCACCTTGTTGACGACCTTCACCGGCACCCCCGCCGCCGCGATGGCCGCAGCCGTGCCCTTCGTCGCGACGATCGGATAGCCGAGTTCGTGCAGCATGCTCGCCACTTCGACGGCCTTCGGCTTGTCCGCGTCCATCACGGTAAGAAGCACCGTGCCCGATTCCGGCAGGCGCGAACCCGCCGCGAGTTGCGACTTGAAGAGCGCCTCGCCGAACGTGCGGCCCACGCCCATCACTTCGCCGGTCGAGCGCATTTCGGGTCCGAGAACCGGATCGACGGTCGGGAACTTGACGAACGGGAACACCGCTTCCTTCACGCTGAAGTACGGCGGCACGATTTCCTTCGTCACGCCTTGCTGCGCGAGCGTCTGACCGACCATCGCGCGCGCGGCGATCTTCGCGAGCGGCAGGCTCGTCGCCTTCGACACATACGGCACCGTGCGCGAGGCGCGCGGGTTCACTTCCAGCACGTAGATGATGTCTTTCTTCGTGCCGTCTTCCTGCGCAACCTGCTGGATGGCGAACTGGACGTTCATCAGGCCGACGACGTTCAGCGCCCGGGCCATGGCTGCCGTCTGGCGCTTCAGTTCCTCGACGGTTGCGTCGGACAGCGAATACGGCGGCAGCGAACAGGCCGAATCGCCCGAATGCACGCCCGCCTGTTCGATGTGCTCCATCACGCCGCCGATAAACACGGCTTCGCCGTCCGAGATGCAATCGACGTCGCATTCGATCGCGTCGTTCAGAAAGCGGTCGAGCAGCACCGGCGAATCGTTCGACACCTTCACGGCCTCGCGCATGTAGCGTTCGAGGTCGCGCGGCTCGTGGACGATTTCCATCGCGCGGCCGCCCAGCACGTACGACGGACGCACGACGAGCGGATAACCGATTTCCTCGGCGAGCTTCAACGCTTCGTCTTCCGCGCGCGCGGTGCGGTTCGGCGGCTGGCGCAGATCGAGATCCTTGAGCAGCTTCTGGAAGCGTTCCCGGTCTTCTGCGGCGTCGATCATGTCCGGCGACGTCCCGATGATCGGCACGCCGTTCGCCTCCAGATCGAGCGCGAGCTTGAGCGGCGTCTGCCCGCCGTACTGCACGATCACGCCGACCGGCTTTTCCAGATCGACGATTTCGAGCACATCTTCGAGCGTCAGCGATTCGAAGTACAGGCGGTCGGACGTGTCGTAGTCGGTGGATACCGTTTCCGGGTTGCAGTTGACCATGATGGTTTCATAGCCGTCTTCGCGCATGGCGAGCGCGGCATGCACGCAGCAGTAGTCGAACTCGATGCCCTGCCCGATCCGGTTCGGCCCGCCGCCGAGCACCATGATCTTTTTCTTGTCGGTCGGATTCGCCTCGCACTCTTCCTCGTAGGTCGAGTACATGTAGGCGGTCTTCGTGGCGAATTCGGCCGCGCACGTATCCACGCGCTTGTAGACTGGACGCACCTTCAATTCATGGCGCTTCTTGCGCACGTCGGCTTGTGTCGAGCCCGTGAGCTTGGCGAGACGCCGATCTGAGAAGCCGCTCTTCTTCAGATACAGCAGTTCGTCGCGCGTGAGGCTTTCGAGCGTGCGGCCTTCCAGCGCCTTTTCCTTCAGCACGATCTGTTCGATCTGCGCGAGGAACCACGGATCGATCGACGTCTCCTCGAAAATCTCCTCCGCCGTGAGGCCGAGGCGGAACGCGTCGCCGAGATACCAGATGCGGTCGGGGCCCGGCTCGCCGATCTCGCGGATCACTTCGTCGCGGCTTGCGGTCTTTTCGTCGAGACCGTCCACGCCGACTTCCAAGCCGCGCAGCGCCTTCTGGAACGACTCTTGGAACGTGCGGCCCATGGCCATCACTTCGCCGACGGACTTCATCTGCGTGGTCAGGCGCGAATCGGCTTCGCGGAATTTCTCGAACGCAAAACGCGGCACCTTCGTCACGACGTAGTCGATCGTCGGCTCGAACGATGCCGGCGTCTGCCCGCCGGTGATTTCGTTCTTCAGTTCGTCGAGCGTGTAGCCGCACGCGAGCTTCGCGGCGACCTTCGCGATCGGGAAGCCCGTTGCCTTCGAAGCCAGAGCGGACGAACGCGATACACGCGGATTCATTTCGATGACGACCATGCGGCCGTCGTTCGGGTTGATCGCGAACTGCACGTTGGAGCCGCCCGTATCGACGCCGATCTCGCGCAGCACCGCGAGCGACGCGTTACGCAGCACTTGATACTCTTTGTCGGTCAACGTCTGCGCGGGCGCGACGGTGATGGAATCGCCGGTGTGCACGCCCATCGGATCGAGGTTTTCGATCGAGCACACGATGATGCAGTTGTCCTTTTTATCGCGGACGACTTCCATCTCGTACTCTTTCCAGCCGAGCAGCGATTCTTCGATCAGCAGTTCGCGCGTGGGCGAAAGATCGAGACCGCGACGGCAGATTTCCTCGAACTCTTCCTTGTTGTACGCAATGCCGCCGCCCGAGCCGCCCAGCGTGAACGACGGGCGGATCACGGTCGGATAGCCGCCGCTGCCCGTCGCTTCCGCGATCTGCGCCTGCACGGCGAGCGCCTCTTCCATCGAATGCGCGATGCCCGACTTGGCCGAACCGAGGCCGATCTTCGTCATCGCGTCCTTGAACTTCTGGCGGTCTTCGGCCTTGTCGATGGCTTCCGGCGACGCGCCGATCAGCTCGACCTTGTACTTTTCCAGCACGCCGTGATGGAACAGGTCGAGCGCGCAATTGAGCGCCGTCTGCCCGCCCATGGTCGGCAGGATCGCATCGGGACGCTCTTTCGCGATGATGCGCTCGACCACTTCCCACGAGATCGGCTCGATGTAGGTGACGTCGGCCGTGTTCGGGTCGGTCATGATCGTCGCGGGATTGCTGTTGACGAGAATGACCTTGTAGCCCTCTTCACGCAGCGCCTTGCACGCTTGCGCGCCCGAGTAATCGAACTCGCACGCCTGACCGATGATGATCGGGCCCGCGCCGATGATGAGGATGCTTTTGATGTCTGTGCGCTTCGGCATAACTTTGCTCGGTGATGTTCTTTATGCGGCGACCTTCTGCGCTTCCATCAGCTTGATGAAGCGGTCGAACAGATACGCGATGTCGTGCGGGCCGGGCGACGCTTCCGGATGGCCCTGGAAGCAGAACGCGGGCTTGTCGGTCAGCGCGAAGCCTTGCAGCGTGCCGTCGAATAGCGAGACGTGCGTGACTCGGGCGTTGGCGGGAAGCGTCGCGGCATCGACCGCGAAGCCGTGGTTCTGCGACGTGATGACCACGCGGCCGTCTTCCATGTCCTTCACCGGATGATTCGCGCCGTGGTGGCCGGTCTTCATCTTCGTGGTCTTCGCGCCGACAGCGAGGCCCATGATCTGATGCCCGAGACAGATGCCGAACGTTGGAATGCCGCGCTCGATGAACTCGCGCGTGGCGGCAATCGCGTAGTCGCACGGTTCCGGATCGCCCGGGCCGTTCGACAGGAAAATGCCGTCCGGATTGAGCGCGAGGGCGTCGGCGGCGCTCGCCTGCGCCGGCAGCACGGTCACATGACAGCCGCGCTCGGCCAGCATCCGGAGAATGTTGTATTTGACGCCGTAATCGAACGCGACGACGCGAAATCTAGGCGCGTCCTGCGTGCCGTAACCGCTGCCGAGACGCCATTCGCGCTGCGTCCATTCGTAACGGTCTTTCGTCGACACGACCTTCGCGAGGTCCATGCCGGCGAGACCGGGGAACGAGCGCGCGAGGCGCAGGGCTTCGGCTTCGTCGTCGCTGCCCGCCAGAATGCAGCCGTTCTGCGCGCCCTTGTCGCGCAGAATGCGCGTGAGCTTGCGCGTGTCGATGTCCGAAATGCCGACGACGCCTTGCGCCTTCAGATAGTCGGGAAGGGTTTGCTCCGAGCGGAAGTTCGAAGCGAGCACCGGCAGGTCACGGATGATGAGACCGGCGGCATGGACTCGAGTGGCTTCGACGTCCTCGGCGTTGACGCCGACATTGCCGATGTGCGGATAAGTCAGGGTGACGATCTGGCGGGCGTAGCTCGGATCGGTCAGGATTTCCTGATAGCCGGTGATCGCGGTGTTGAACACCACTTCGCCGATCGTCGAACCTGGGGCGCCGATCGATTGACCACGAAAGACCGTGCCGTCGGCAAGTGCGAGTAGTGCTGGGGAGAATGACGGCAACACGGGAAGCTCCTTGGGGAACACCCTGTTACCGACCTGTCTGTCCGAAATTCAGGCGTGGGGCCGCGGCACGAAGCGAGCGCGGGCATCCTTGCACGAGGGCGGCGGCTGACGCACGGGAAACCCGGGAATCGCGGCTCGGACCGGCTCGCTCGCGTAAGCGAACGGGGTATGGAAGCGGACGATTGCGGCGTGCAGCGCGCGCTGCCAAGCGCAGCGAACGACGGTGTATGGGAGGTAGGCGCTAGGGTGCGGGTTGATATGCTCAAACCTTCGAATTATAGCGTGAAATCAGCGGTTTCGCCAAACTTGGGAAATCTCCGCTTGCCCTCGCGCCGCGCCCTCACGTCATGCGGCTACGATGCAGTTCGCTCGGTCTTGCGCAGCACGCGGCTCGGCAGCACGTACCAGACGGCGCTCGCCAGCTGCAACGCGATCAGCACGCTCCACACCGTCACGTGCGCGGTGGCCGGATAGTGGCCGCCTTCGGGCGTCCAACGCGACAGCACCGCGCCCACGCCGACCTGAAACCCGAAGATGAGCAGGAAAATCACGAGCGTGAGCGTGGTCGTCGCCCGGCCGATCATGTGCGACGGAAAGTACTCCGCCATCACCGCGTAGCTCAGAATGCCCGTACCGCCGAAAACGCCGTACGCGGCAAGCAGCGTCGCGGGCGGCAGCGGCACGCGCAGCACCATCAGCACCTGCACGAGAACATAGAGCGCCATTCCCACGCCGCAGAACGCGTACACCGACACGCCGCGCCGCTCCATTCCGCGCGCCGCCGCGCCGAAGCCGACGCATCCGAGCATCATCGCGAAGCCCAGCACCGAGACGAGCGCGGCGGCATGCGCGGGCGTGAGATTCATCACGTCGAGCAGATAGGGGCGGATCCACAGCGATTGCATCGCGTAGAACACGCCCTGCGTGACGACCGAGAACGACGCGATCTTCCAGAACGCGCCGCTTTTCAGGATATGCCAGGTGCCCTTGAACTGGCTGATGACGTCGGCCTGATGGTGCGTGTCCGCGTTGCGGGGCGCGAACAACGCGATGGCCGCCGCGACGACGAGCGTGAACATGCCGAGGCCGACCGATACCTGGCGCCAGGTCGTCGTTTGCAACAGCGAGGCAAGCGGCGAGCCGACGACCACCCCGCCGAGTCCACCGACCGCCATCGTGAAACCATTGACGAGCGGCAGCCGCGCGACCGGAAAGTGCTGCGCCGACGCCTTGAACGCCGCGCTCAGACAGACGGAAACGCCGACGCCGATCAGCAAGCGCCCCACCATCAGTCCGCCGAGCGCGTGCGATGCGCCGAACACCCAGATGCCGGCTGCCGCGAACACGAGCATGCCGGCGGTGACGCGGCGCGGTCCGTAGTGATCGAGCAGCACGCCGACCGGAATCTGCGCGATCGCAAAGCCGATGAAATAGAGCGAGGTCAGCAAGCCGAGATCGGCGGCGGACAGGCCGAGATCGTGCGTGATGAGCGGCGCAAAGCCGAGATTGACGCCCCGGAACACGTACGAGACGAAATACCCGGCGGCGAAGAGGAAGAACACCCGGAGACGAACGGAAGGCGGCATGCGCTGGACAGTTGTTCGATTCTTTTGAAACGCCAGTTTAACTGCGCCGCCAAATGAAAACGCCGTCACCTTGGTGACGGCGTGGAATAAGCGGACGCGTGAGCCGCCCTGCCCTTATTTCTTCTTGCTCTTGGAACTGGCCGAATGCGCGGCGGCGTGCTTTTCTGCCTTGGCCGTGGCAGCAGGCTTGGCCGAAGCGCCCGTCTTCGGCGAGATCGTAGCCGACACGCGCGTGAGCGTATGCCCCGGCGCCTTGCCGTGCGGCGTTTTCGCGGTGACATGCGTGCCGATCTTGCTGACGCCGCCCGACGAGCGGCTCGACGCCGCCACCGTTTCGATACGCGCCGGACCCGGCTCGGCCGGCACGGGACGCCCGTACGGAACATGCAGCACGACGACCTGGCCGGGCATGAACATATCGCGATGCGTATGGTTCCAGGCCCGCACCTGCGCGACCGACACGTTGTAACGGTCCGCGAGCGTCGCGATGGACTGCTTGCGGCGCACGCGAATGGCCATTTTCCGCGTGTCGGGCACGTCGCGCTCGACCGCAAGCATGGCGTTCGCGGCGACGTCGGCGCTGATGTCTTCGTCGTCGTCGTCCGTGCGCGGCACGACGATGGTCGATCCCGGCTTGAGACGCATGCCCGCCGGAATGCGGTTGACCGACATGAGCGTGTCCGCGTCGACGCCGATCTTTTCAGCGATGGCCGCCGGCCGTGCCCGTTCCGTCACCGTGTACGTGGTCCACGACGACAGCGCGCCCGTGTACGAACCGAGGTTGCGCTGGAACGTAGCGGCGTTGTCGAACGGGAGCAGGATCTGCGGGTTGGTCGCGCCGAGAATGACCGGCTTCGAGAACGACGGATTCAGCGAGCGGAACTCCTCGACGCTCATGCCAGCGAGCTTCGCGGCCATTGTCACGTCGATATCGCGCGCGGTCGTGACCGTGACGAAATACGGGTGATTCGGAATGTCCGGCAGCGCGAGGCCGTACTGCTGCGGATTCGTCACGATGTTCTTGACTGCCTGCAGCTTCGGCACGTAGTTGCGCGTCTCGTTGGGCATGCGCAGGCTTTCGTAGTCGGTCGGCAAGCCCGCCGCCTCGTTGCGCGCAATGGCCCGCTGCACGTTGCCCTCGCCCCAGTTGTATGCGGCGAGCGCGAGATGCCAGTCGCCGAACATGTCATGCAGACGCGAGAGATAGTCGAGCGCGGCGCTCGTCGAGGCGAGCACGTCGCGGCGCTCGTCCTGCCACATGTTCTGCTTGAGGTTGTAATCGCGGCCGGTGCCCGGCACGAATTGCCACATGCCGGCAGCCTTCGCGACCGACAGCGCCTGCGGGTTGTAGGCCGACTCGATGAACGGCAAAAGCGCCAGTTCCGTCGGCATATGCCGCTGCTCCAGCTCTTCGACGATGTGATACAGGTACTTTTGCGAGCGCGTGGTCATGCGCTCGACGTAGTCGGGGCGCTGCGCGTACCAGTTCACCTGCATGTCGACGAGATCGCTTTGCAGGTCCGGAATCTGGAAACCATTGCGAATGCGACTCCACAAGTCCGCGGAACCCGCGAGCGAAGTGACAGGCGTCTTGTCGACGTTGATGGTTTCCTTGGCGGCTGCGGTGCGGCGAATCGTGTCGGCGACTTGTTGCTGCGAGGCGGCGGTAGGAGTAGCGGAAGTAGGATCGGAGGCGGGCGCCGTCGGCCCTTGGCTGGCACACGCGGCCAGCGTCAGGACGGATAGCGCACTTAATGTTAGTCGCATGAACGTCTCGGCTTCCAAAAGATATGCTTGGAAATTTGGAGCCGATAGTACGGAACCGAACTTAGGACGTCAATAAGAATGCGCGTAAAACCCCTGCAAAATCTTGCATCTATCGCCGTTCCTAAAGTATCGGATTAAGTTCCTGCGATCAGCGGAAGTTATCCTTCCAGCCGCGCAGCATGCGAAACGCCTCGGTGCGGTCGGCGGCAGTTTCGCCAAACTGCGTCTCAAGGGCCGCCTGAATTGCCGGCTCATCGACGCGCAAGAACGGATTTACCGCCTTTTCATGCGCGATTGTCGTCGGCAGCGTCGGCTTGCCTTCTGCGCGCAAGGCTTGCGCTTCGTCGCTCCAGCGCGAGAGCGCCGCGCTGTCCAGCTCGCAGGCGCGTGCGAAGCGAATGTTCGACAGCGTGTACTCGTGCGCGCAGTGGACGAGCGTCTCGTCGGGGAGCGCGGCGAGGGCGTCGAGGGACGCAAGCATCTGCTTCGGCGTGCCTTCGAAAAGCCGCCCGCAGCCGCTCGCGAACAGCGTGTCGCCGCAGAAGACGTGCGGCGTGCCGTTGCCGTCGTCTTCCTGGAAATACGCGATGTGGCCGGCCGTGTGACCGGGCACATCCATGACGGTGAAGCTGAGCGCGGGCTGCGCGATACGCACCGTGTCTGCTCCCGCGAGCCGCTCGGTCAGATGCTCGATGCGCTCACCCGCCGGGCCGTACACGGGAACGCCGCCCTCGTCCGATCGGCTATCGAGCAAGGCTTTCACACCGCCGACATGGTCGCGATGATGGTGCGTGAGTAAAATAGCGGTCAGCCGCCAGCCGCGTTCGGCGAGATACGCCTCGACGGGCGCTGCGTCGCCCGGGTCGATCACGACGGCATCGCGCGAATCCGACACGAGCCAGATGTAGTTGTCCTCGAACGCCGGGACCGGCACGTACTCGAGTTTGCGCTTGGGCGCGCGTTTGGACGAATCTTCAGCAAACGAATCCATGGCGATCATCTACGCGGCATCCGAACATGTCTGACCGAGCGATTATAGACTGGCCCGCCTGGACGAACTCCGCGCCCGGACGCTACGTGCTCGAGTGGGAGCAGGCGCAGCTCGACCGCGTGGTGTCCGACATCTTCGGCTATCACGCGCTCCAGCTCGGCATGCCGCAACTGGACGCGTTGCGCGAGAATCGCATGACCGGACGCGCGCTCGTGCTCGACGCGGAAAGCGGCGCCAGTGCGCCGTACGTGCTGCCGCGCACGCTGGGCAGAGGCGCGAGCGCACCCGGAGGCCGCAGCACGGTCTGGTGCGATCTTCTGGATTTGCCGTTCGAAGCGCAGAGCGTCGATCTGCTGGTGCTGCCGCATACGCTCGAATTCTCGCGCGATCCGCACCGGCTATTGCGCGAAGCCGAGCGCGTGCTGGTGCCCGAGGGCCAGCTGATTATCCTGGGCTTCAATTCGCTCAGCTTGTGGGGCGCGCGGCAGTCGCTCGGCAAGGTGGCAGGACGCCCGTTCGTGCCGGAAGCGCACGACATGATCGCGTTCACGCGCATCAAGGACTGGATCAAGCTGCTCGGATTCGACCTTGAACGCGGGCGCTTCGGCTGCTATCGTCCGCCGCTGCTGACGGACAAATGGCTGCAGCGTTATCAGTTCATGGAACCCGCCGGCGACCGCTGGTGGCCCATTTTCGGCGCCGCGTACATGATCACGGCGGTGAAGCGCGTGCGCGGCATGCGGCTCATCGGTCCACGCAAGCTGAAAAAACCCGCGCTCGCGCCTGGACTCGCTCCGGTCGCGGCCCCGCACACTCGCAACGAGCATTGATGACTGACGAATCCGCATCGGCCAAAATAATCGACATCTATACTGACGGCGCCTGCAAAGGCAACCCCGGTCCCGGCGGCTGGGGCGCCCTTCTGCGTTTCGGCTCGCTCGAAAAGGAACTGTTCGGCGGCGAGGCGGCGACCACCAACAACCGCATGGAACTGATGGCCGTGATCGCCGCGCTCGAAGCGTTGAAGCGCCCCTGCCGCGCCGTGATCCACACCGACTCGCAATACGTGCAAAAAGGCATCAGCGAGTGGATTCACGGCTGGAAGAAGAAGAACTGGATGACGGCCGCGAAGACGCCCGTGAAGAACGCCGACCTCTGGAAGCGCCTCGACGCGCTCGTCGCGCAGCATCAGATCGAATGGCGCTGGGTCAAGGGCCACGCCGGGCATCCCGAAAACGAACGCGCCGATGCGCTCGCCAATCGCGGCGTGACATCGCTGGCGGAAAGCTGAACACGCACTGACACCGATACCCATGCGCCAACTGATACTGGACACCGAAACCACCGGCCTGAACGCTCGCACGGGCGACAGGATCATCGAGATCGGCTGCGTCGAGCTGATCAATCGCCGGCTGACGGGCAACAACCTGCACATTTACGTCAACCCGGAACGCGACAGCGACCCCGGCGCGCTGGCGGTGCACGGCCTCACGACCGAATTCCTGAGCGACAAGCCGAAGTTCGCGGAGATCGCCGCGCAATTGCGCGACTTCATCGCGGGCGCGGAGCTCGTCATCCACAACGCGCCTTTCGATATCGGCTTTCTCGACATGGAGTTCGCGCTGCTCGGGCTGCCGAAAGTGTCCGAGCTATGCGCCGGCGTGATCGACTCGCTCGCGCACGCCAAGCAGATGTTCCCCGGCAAGCGCAATTCGCTGGATGCGCTGTGCGATCGCTTCGGCATCAGCAACGCGCATCGCACGCTGCACGGCGCGCTGCTCGACTCGGAACTGCTCGCCGAGGTGTATCTCGCGATGACGCGCGGTCAGGAGAGCCTCGTCATCGACATGCTGGGCGACACGCAGGCGGAAGGCGCGACGGCTGCGCCGCGTATCGCGCTGGACGACCTGGATCTGCCGGTGATCGTTGCGAGCGGAGAAGAACTCGCCGCGCACGAAGCGGTGCTGAATGGTCTCGACAAGGCGCTCAAAGGCACGAGCGTGTGGCGAACCGAAGCGCCGCAGACCGAGCCCGATGCGGTGGCTGCATAATTTTTCGAAATTGCTTAAAGAATCGCTTTACGAGACGAGATAGTCCTGACATAATCTCAATCTCTTCGGGTGGTTAGCTCAGCGGTAGAGCACTGCCTTCACACGGCAGGGGTCACTGGTTCGATCCCAGTACTACCCACCAGAATTCTGGTGCTGGTAACGCCAAGACACCGAAGACCAAAAGGCCCAAGTCTAACGACTTGGGCCTTTTTTATTTCCAGGCGTCGCCCACGCCGATCACGTCGCCCACACGCCCCGCGCCATTCCGCTCGCGGCAATCACCATCACCATGACGAGCGCCGCTTCGAGATCGCTCATCCATGCGAAGCGCCGCGCACGCGTGAGGTCGATCGCCCCGCCCTGCGCGAGCGCCGCGCGCCAGCGGATCAGCGCGAGCATCGGTGAAACTTCGATCAGCAGAATGACGACGAGCGCGGCCATCTTGATGTGAAAGAGCGGCTCGTGCAGATAGTACGCCCCGCCCTTCTCGAAGCCGCCGAAGGCGCGCGTCAGGCCCGTCACGATCAGGACGACGGCAGCGATGCCCCACACCATGTCCGACCGCAACACATCGCGCAGACGCAACGTGTTCGCCTGCACGGACTCCGCCGCATCCAGCCGGCGCAATGCGCGCGCACGCGCGAGCACAGAGCCGAGCGCAAAGCCGAAGGCAAGCAAGTGAACCGCGGCGAGCAACCAACGTGTCAGCATCCTTTCCTCCGACGATCGACAAGAAAGACGTGTACGGCTCGGTCAGACGCAGTTCAGACCTGACTTAGACCTGACTAAGCGTCGCATCGAGCGCGCGCGCGGCGCTGCGGTCGCTCTCGGTGGAAAGCGGCGCGCGGAACACCGTCGTTCGATTGTGCCCCGCTGCGGCGGGTGAATCCCACAGCAGCTCGACTGTCGGACGCCGCGAGAACCAGCCTCGCCGCGCGATGCCGTTCGACTGCACGGGCGATGCCGCCGGCTGCGTCGATGGCGCGAGCACCGCCGCCGCCGGCGCGGGCCACTTCACCGATAGCTCGCGTGCGTCGTACTGGCCGAGCTTGCGGCTCTCGGCCCAGACCATCGCGGTGCGCGTGACGGGATCGAGGGAAATGGCATAGCGGCCGATGGCAAAGCGCCGCGCCGCGATGTTGGTCCGCCAGAGCGCGCGGGGCCGGCAAATCCACATCACGACGGCATAGAGTGCCGGCGCGACCGCGAGCCAGCCGTTCGTTTCGGCGAGCGCATGCACGAAGCGCCGCCAGCCGGACATCCACACGAACGCGCCGACTGAAAATACCGCGAAGCCGAAAGTGAGCAACGCAAGCAGCCGCAACGCCTGCCGAAGCCACTGCGGCAGCGGATGCAGTGGACGCTCCAGGCGCGGCTTCGCGCCCGGCAGCACGATCAGAAGGAAGATCAGGACGAGGTTGAGGCACGCCCACGGCGATGAAGTCATCGCGCGCAAGGAGGACGCATAGCCCATTTGCGACATCGAAAGCGCCCATCGCGCCACGAGAACGACGCCGATGGCCCGCAGCGCGAACAAAGTGCCTGCGCCCGGTGCCGGGCTCGCGCTGGTTTGCTTGATTCTCGCCAAAGGGTGCGCTCCTGTCCACGAATGATGCTTGCCGCCGCTGTCCGTGCAAGCGGACGGCAATCGCGCCTTGCGCAGCGCAAAGCTCGGACATTATAGGGAGATTACGGATGCCGTCACCGGTTTCGCTTCCCGCGTGCGGCGCGGCGTTACTATTCGGAGGTGACTGTGCCATTGCGACAACGCCCCGGGCACCTTTCGGCGCGCGGGGCGTTGTCAGGGCCGCATCGCTGCGGCCACGGAGAGCGGTCGGCTATCAGGCGTTGGCTTCGCGCAGAACGGTGCGGCGCTTCTGGCGCAGCAGTTCCTCGTAATTCTGCACGTATCGCGCCGCCATGACCTTCGACGAAAATCGCGTCTCGAACGTCTCGCGGACCTTCGCGCGCGACAGCGAGTCGAGGCGCTTCACGGCGGCGATCGCCGAGAGTTCGTCTTCCACGACGAAGCCCGACACGCCGTTGTCGATCACTTCGGGCACCGAGCCGCGATTGAACGCGATCACCGGCGTGCCGCAGGCCATCGCCTCGATCATCACGAGGCCGAAAGGCTCCGGCCAGTCGATCGGGAACAGCAGCGCATGCGCATTGCCGAGGAATTCCGTCTTCTCGGCCTCGCTGATCTCGCCGATGTACTCGACGTGCGGCAGCGCGAAGAGCGGCTTGATCTCTTCTTCGTAATAAGCGCGGTCGGCCTTGTCCAGCTTCGCCGCGATCTTGATCTTCATGCCCGCCGCCTGCGCAATGCGAATCGCGCGATCGACGCGCTTTTCCGGCGAGATGCGGCCGAGGAAGGCGAGATAGCCGGGCTTCACGTTCGGAATCGGCTTGAGCAAGTTTTCCGGCAGGCCGTGATACACCGTCGACAGCCAGTTGGCTTGCGGCAGCGGCTGGCGCTGGTTGTCGGAGATCGACACCACCGGCACGTCGTTGAACGTGTTGAAAATCGGCTGCAGTTCCGGCAGATCCAGACGGCCGTGCATCGTCGTCAGGAACGGCACCGGCTGGCGCGCGAACAGCGAGAACGGGTAATAGTCGATATGGAAATGCAGCACGTCGAACTCGTCGGCGCGGCGGCGGACTTCTTCGAGCAGCAGCATGTGCGGCGCCATCGTGTCGCGGATGGTCGGATCGAGGCGCAGGGCTTGCGGCCAGAACGCTTCGAGCTTCGCGGACGTTTGCGAATCACCGCTCGCGAAGAGCGTGACGTCGTGTCCAGCCTCGACAAGAGCCTCGGTCAGATAAGACACCACGCGTTCCGTGCCGCCGTAGAGCTTCGGCGGAACGGCTTCGTGGAGGGGCGCGATTTGAGCGATTCGCATGGTCGTGAAACTCCTAATAAAAGGTCAGGCAAGGTGCTGCTGTCATGTTTGACATCGGGAGCGAATCGCTCGCCTCGGGCGAAAGCTTTTCGCGTCGCGTCGGCCGCGGGGCAACGGCTCGTGCTCGAGTAAAAAGCGGGGTCGCCGATCACCGGCTCCGCGCGGCAAACTTCAAGCAACATCGGAGCCATATCTCAAAAACCGCCGCGCCCAGCAATAAACGCGCTCGGGCTCCGCCGGTTGACGGCTTCCTACAGAAAGCTGTCGAAAAAACTCAGTAAAAACCCGGAGGGCATTATGGAGCCTTTACAGCGGCGACCGGCAGTCATTTCAACTTATTTACCTTGTTACACCGGGGAAACACTTAACAAACCCCTGTTTATTAAGGTTGTTCTACATTGGAGCACGTGCCGCCGCGATGCACGGGGCGCGACTTGCACCTTTTCGCACCGGACGATATCGAACCGGCATGCTGGCGCATCCCATGCTTATCTCGACGCTGCCGCGCAGCCGCTTCTGGCAGGAAAAGCAGCGCGGCGGGCCACGCCAGCGGCCGCTTCATCGCAAAAATGCGCGCGATGTGCTTACAATGCGCGCCCAAGCCCGACGAGACGTGCTCGTGTCTCAACGCGAAGCGCGCAGACGGTGTACGGACGGCAACATCCGCCGCGCATCATTTGACTGATCGACGTTCGCACGGCCGGTTACTGGCTACAATTCAGCGATGGAGACGGCGCCGCGCCGCCTCGGTTTCGATGTCAATCGCGCCGGCATAGCCGACGCATCGGACAGGCAGTGCATCCGCATGGCATGGCCCGAAGGCGCAACACACGCTCAACCGCTTCACGACCCAAAAAGACCATTGGACCAACTCACCGTCTCCCAGCGTAACGCGCACAACGCCAAGCTCGCGAGCTATGCGCACCGTCCGCTCGCGTTCCTGATGCGTTACATCCGCCGGCATCCGGTCGCCCATGCCATCGTGCTTGCAAGCGTGTTCGCCGCCGTCGGGTGCGCGCTGGCGTCGCAATATGCGATCAAGCATCTCATCGACGTGCTCGGCCAGGGGCGCGGCCATCCCGGCCCGCTGTGGGGCGCGTTCATGATCCTCGTCGGCCTGATCGCGGCGGACAACCTGCTCTGGCGGGTGGGCGGCTGGGTCGGCGCGCATGTATTCGTGATCGTCACGGGCGACTTGCGCAAGGATTTGTTCTCGTACCTGTCCGGTCATTCGCCGACGTATTTCTCCGAGAAGCAGCCGGGCATGCTCGCGAGCCGCATCACCGCGACTTCGAACGCCATCTATACGTCCGAGAACGTGATGGCGTGGAACGTCCTGCCGCCGTGCATCGCCGTGCTCGGCGCGATCGTGATGATCGTCGCGGTGAATCCGCTGATGGCCGCCGGTCTGATGACCGCTTCCATCATTCTCGCGCTCATCCTCTATCGGCTCGCAAAGCGCGGCTCGGCGCGGCATCACAGCTTCGCGTCGAAGGCAGCGTCGGTGGACGGCGAGCTCGTCGACGTGATCGGCAACATGGCGCTCGTGCGCGCGTTCGGCATGACCTTTCGCGAGCAGAAACGCTTCGGCTCGACCGTCAAGGCCGAAATGGTCGCGCGTCAGCAAAGCCTGCTGTACCTCGAAAAGCTGCGCCTCTTTCACGCGGTCGTCACCGCGATTCTCTCCGCTGGCTTGCTGGGCTGGGCGCTGTGGCTGTGGTCGAAAGGCCGCGCGACGTCGGGCGACATCGTGCTCGTCAGCTCGCTCGGCTTCACCATCCTGCACGGCACGCGCGATCTCGCCGTCGCGCTCGTCGATGTGACGCAGCACGTCGCGCGTCTCGCCGAAGCCGTGCAGACGCTGCTGGAGCCGCACGGCATGCCGGACCGGTCTGATGCGACCGAACTCGTGCCGCAAGGCGGACGCGTCGATTTCGACGGCGTGACGTTCGCGTATCCGCGCCGCCGTCCGATTCTCGACAACTTCCATCTGCATATCGAACCGGGGCAGCGCGTCGGCCTGATCGGCAAGTCGGGCGCGGGCAAGTCGACGGTGCTCGCGCTCCTGCAACGCTTCTACGAGACGCAAAAGGGCAGCATCAAGATCGACGGCCAGGATATCGCCGGGATCACGCAGGACAGCTTGCGTCACGCCATCGCGCTCGTGCCGCAAGACATTTCGCTCTTTCACCGCACGGTGTTCGAGAACATCGCGTATGGCCGTCCGGACGCGAGCCGCGAGGAAGTGATGGCGGCCGCCCGCGAGGCGCGCTGCACGGACTTCATCGAGGCGATGCCGGAAGGCTTCGATACGATCGTCGGCGATCGCGGCGTGAAGCTCTCGGGCGGGCAGCGGCAGCGCATTGCGATCGCGCGAGCGATTCTCAAGAACGCGCCGATTCTGCTGCTCGACGAAGCGACCTCCGCGCTCGACAGCGCATCCGAGGAAGCGATCCAGCAGGCGCTCGACCGGCTGATGGTCGGCCGCACGGTGATCGCGATCGCGCACCGGCTTTCGACGCTGCAGAACTTCGACCGCATCATCGTGATGAGCGCGGGCCGCGTGATCGACGACGGCTCGCCGCAAGAACTGCGCGAGCGGCCGGGGCTGTATCGCGAACTGCTCGCGAAGCAGCACGGCAAGCTGCCGTCCATCGTCGCGACGCCGCACAAACAGCCGGCTTGATGCGCGAGTGACGAAAAAGCCGCGTTTCCTGTCTCGGGAAACGCGGCTTTTTTGCGTTTATCGCGCCTTCAGATCGCGCAGGAAGTTATCGCGCCAGACCGACACGTTGTTGTCGCGCAATTGCCCAAACATCTCGCGATGCCGCGCCCGGCGCTCGTCGAGCGGCATCGCGAGCGCGGTGGCGAGCGCATCGGCCATGCCGTCGATGTCGAGCGGATTCACGATCAGCGCCGCCGTCAGCTCGCGCGCCGCGCCCGCGAACTGCGAGAGCACGAGCACGCCGGGATCGTCCGGATTCTGCGCGGACACGTATTCCTTCGCGACGAGGTTCATGCCATCGCGCAGCGGCGTGACCAGGCCGACATGCGCCTCGCGAAAGAGCGCGGCGAGCACCGGCCGCTCGTACTGCCGATGGATATACCGGATCGGCGTCCAGTCCAGTTCCGCGTACCGCCCGTTGATGCGCCCCGATTCGGCTTCGAGTTGCTGACGGATGTCGCGGTACGCGTCGACATCGGTGCGCGTCGGCGGCGCGATCTGTAGCAACGACACGTTGTTGCGCTGCTGCGGGTCGTGCTCGAACAGGCGCTCGAACGCGCGAAAACGCTCGACGAGACCCTTCGAGTAATCCAGCCGGTCCACGCTCATCACGAGCTTGCGCTGATGCAGCGTCTCCTTGACGATCTGCACGTCGCGCCCGCCCTCGCCGTCTTTCGCGAGTGCGCGCACTTCATCCGGATACACGCCGATCGGATACGCCGCCGCCTTCAGCGTCTTCCCGAACGCGCGAACATCGACGGGTTTGCCCGCATGCCGCGCGAGCGCGCCGCCCGCCTCCGTCTCGATGTAATCGCAAAACGCGCGCAGGTCCGGCTCCGTCTGAAAGCCGAGCAAATCGAACGCGCAAAGCGCCTCGACCAGTTCGCGGTGACGCGGCACGCTTAGCAGAATCTGCGACGCGGGAAACGGAATGTGCAGAAAGAAGCCGATGCGGTTGCCGATGCCCAGCGCGCGCAACGCCTGCGCGAACGGAATCAGGTGATAGTCGTGAACCCAGATGACGTCGTCGGGCCGCAGCAGCGGCGCGAGCCGCGCGGCAAGCCAGTGATTCACGCGGCAATAGCCGTCGTATTCGTGGCGATCGAATTCGATCAGATCCGGGCGATAGTGGAACGCGGGCCAGAGCGTCGCGTTCGAAAAGCCGCGGTAATACTGGTCGTAGTCGCGCCGCACGAGGCCGACGGTCGCGAACGTCACCGGGCCATGCTCTTCCAGCTTGATGCCCTCGGGGGGCGCCGACAGCACGTCGCCGCTCCAGCCGAACCACACGCCGCCGGTTTCCTTGAGCGCGTCGTAGACGCCGACCGCGAGACCACCCGCCGCCGGACCGCCCTCGGAAATCGGCGCGACCCGGTTCGAAACGATAATCAGGCGGCTCACGCGTGCTTCCCCGCCGTCCCCGCGATCACTTGCAGCCAGTCGAGCAGCAATTCGACCGATTCGATCCGCGCGCGCGCCACCGTTTCGCCCGCGCCGATCTTGACCGAAAGACCATCGAACGCGTTGACGACCGCAAAGCCTTTCTCGTCCGTCAAATCGTCGCCGATGAACACGGGCTTTCGGCCCGTAAACGGCGGCTCCGCCATGAACGCGCGCAACGCGCGGCCCTTGTCCACGTCCTTCGGCTTGATTTCGTAGACCATCTTGCCCGGCTGGAGCATGTAGGCGTCGACGTATTCGGCGACGAGCCGCTCGGTCGCCGCGCGTGCGGCCGGCTCGCGGTCCGGCGCATTGCGGTAATGCAGCGCGAGCGCGGCGCCCTTGATCTCCAGCAGCATGCCCGGATTGGCGCTCACCACGCCTTCCAGCACATGCTCCATGCGCAGGAGCCGCTCGTCGTTGAATCCGATGCGCTGCACGTCGCCATTTGCGTCGCGCCGCTCGGCGCCGTGCATGCCCGCGACCGGCAAATCGGGAATCTGGAGAAACGAATCGATATTGTCGATACCGCGCCCCGACACGACCGCGACCGCGTTGTTGGTCGCGCGTCGCAGCGCGGCGAGGATATCGGGCACCGAACGCGGCACGAAGATGCCGTCCGGCGTGGACGCGAGTTCGACGAGCGTGCCGTCGAAATCGAAGAAAAATGCAGTCTCGGCAAGAGACAGGGAATCGGGAAGAATTTGCATCGGTTGTTGGCCTGTGGTTTCCCTTCTGACGGCGCGCGGCGCGTGGATGTTTGCGCATCTTACGTGCGCCAGCGTTCGGCCGGAAAAAGCCGGTGTGACTGACGGACGCATTCGGCGAGCCTTCCGTTCAT
Source organism: Burkholderia sp. 8Y (assembly GCF_902506145.1). Classification (GTDB taxonomy): domain Bacteria; phylum Pseudomonadota; class Gammaproteobacteria; order Burkholderiales; family Burkholderiaceae; genus Caballeronia. The sequence continues at coordinate 1,936,883 of NZ_LR733520.1, forward strand.
CTGAAACGGAGCTTTCAGCGCGCCTGGATCGTGCGACAAAACGTCTCAAAAATCGTCTGCAATGGAGATGATGCGCCACCTCCGGCCGCAAAGGCGTGTATTTTGCGACAGATGTTCCTGCCGTCAAAGTCCGCCGCATCCCGCGGCTCGATCTTCCCGATGCACACTTCGTTCCCTGCTTTGCTTCTCTTGCCCGCCGCGCGCTGGCGCCGTTTCGTCGTTCCGCTCGCGTTTCTGATGCTGACCGCGTGCTCGCGGCCCTCCGAGCCGTGGCATCTGACTGACGTTTCGGGGCACCTGCCCGATCTGAATTTCTCGCTCACCGACGACAGCGGCGCGCACGTGACCGGCCGCTCGTTCGAAGGCCACACGACACTCGTCTACTTTGGCTACACGCATTGTCCGGATGTCTGTCCCGAAACGATGGCGCGTCTGATGCAGGTTTTGCAGCGCGTCGGGCCCGACGCGGACAATGCGCGCATTCTTTTTGTCTCCGTCGATCCGGCGCGGGATACGCCGTCGCTCCTGCGCGCCTATGTCCGCGCGTTCGACGAAAAGCACGCCGTCGGTTTGACCGGCAGCGGCCGCGCCATCGAAGCCGTCGCGCAGCGGTATCGCATCGCGTATCAGATGGAAAAGCGCGACCCGAACGGCGCGTACGAGGTGTCGCACAGCTCAGGCGTCTATATCTTCGATCGCGACGGCCACGCGCGCCTGCTTGCGACCGACCGCGATTCCATCGACGCCATCGCAGCCGATCTGCGACGCATCATTCATTCGAAGGACGCGTGACCATGAGCACGCTCTTGTATTGGCTCGACCCGTGGGAACCGTCGCCGACGGTCGTGATTTTGGTTCTCGTCGCCGCCATTCTGTTTGTGCGTGGCGCGCGGCATGCGCGGGTGTCGATCTCGCGGCGCATCGCGTTCTGGCTGGGCTTGGGCGCGCTCTATGTGGCGCTGCATACGCGGCTCGACTACTTCTTCGAGCACGAGTTCTTCATGCATCGGCTGCAGCATCTGGTGCTGCATCACCTCGGGCCGTTTCTGATCGCGCTCTCGTATCCCGGCGCGGCGCTGCGCGCGGGCGTGCCGTTCGCCTGGCGGCAACGCTGGCTGCGTCCGCTCACCGAGACGCGGGCGGCGCGCCTGTTCTTCGATATCGTGTTCAACCCGGCCGTCGCGGTGCTGCTGTTCGTCGGCCTGATCTACTTCTGGCTGCTCTCGCCGATTCATTTCAAGGCGATGCTCGACGCCCGGCTCTACCGCGTGATGAACTGGAGCATGGTGATCGACGGGCTGCTGTTCTGGTGGCTCGTGCTGGACCCGCGTCCCGCGCCGCCCGCGCGGCTCGCGCCGGGACGCCGCGTGCTCGTCGTGATTGCCGCGATTCCGCCGCAGATCATTCTCGGCGCGTTCATCTTCTTCACGCCGCACGAGCTGTATCCGATCTATTCGATCTGCGGCCGTGCGTTCACGTGGATCACGCCGATGCGCGACCAGCAGATCGGCGGTCTCTTGCTGTGGATTCCCGGCTCCATGATGAGCGTGATCGGCGCGCTGATCGCGCTGCGCCATTGGCTGCGGCTGTCGGCACGCTCGCGGCTGCGTCAGGAGCGCGCGACGCCGATCAAACCCGTCAGCGCGACCGCGTCATGAGCCGAAGCCGGGGCGGCGCATCCAGACGTGAGGAATGCCGTCCTCGTCATGCACACCCGATGACGCGACGAAGCCGAACGCGCCGTAAAACCGCTGCAAGTGCGCCTGCGCGTGCAGGCTGATCGGCTCGTCGGGCCATTGTTCGAGGATGTGTTTCAGCGCGCGTTCCAGCATGGCGCTGCCGAGTTTCATGCCGCGAAACCCGGCGGTCGTCAGCACGCGGCCGATGCGAACGTCTTTCTCGCTCGCCTCCGGATTGCCCGGCAGCAGCACGCGCAGATAGCCGGCGAGACGCGGACGCTGATCGCTTTCGCCGTACGCGAAGAGATGCCATGCATCGGTATCGAGCCCGTCGATATCGCCATACACGCAGTTCTGCTCGACGACGAACACCGCGCTGCGGGCGGCGAGCATGTCATAGACTTCAGCGGGCGTGAGGTCGTCGAAGGGCTTCCAGCGCCATTGAATGTCGGAGAGTGAGTCGTTCATGGGAATAAGTATCGGATCGCACGGGCGTTCTGCGATTATGCCGCGCGGCCCGCAGCCGCTGTTCAAAAAGCGACGACGATAAAGAAAAAGCCCTGACGAGTCAGGGCTTTTCAAGTGGAGGCGCGAACCGGAGTCGAACCGGTCTAAACGGCTTTGCAGGCCGCTGCATAACCGCTTTGCTATCGCGCCGAAAGCGGTGTGGTGCGCGCCGGTCGAACAACGCCGGCTGGCTCACCAAACAAAAAGGGAAGCGTTGCTTCCCCTTTGACTGGAGCGGGAGACGAGTCTCGAACTCGCGACCTCAACCTTGGCAAGGTTGCGCTCTACCAACTGAGCTACTCCCGCATTAAATCCTGCGCTGCTTTGCTGCTTGCAATCTACTGCTTGCTGTTTCCGGTACCGCTTCGCTCACGCGCTGCCTGCACCGAGGATTTCAAAACGTGGAGCGGGAGACGAGTCTCGAACTCGCGACCTCAACCTTGGCAAGGTTGCGCTCTACCAACTGAGCTACTCCCGCATGAACTTCTGCCTTGACCGCTTCGCTTACTGCTTTGCGTCGCGCATCAGAGAAACGAGATTATGTAGAAGGAAAAGCCGCCTGTCAACTGTCTCGCGAGCCGTTTAGGCGCGTTCGACGCAATTTTTTGCATCGCGCCGCCGCCTGCTCACAACATGCCGCCGCGCTCTCGAATTTGCGGCCACGCGAGCTTCATGTAATAGAGCATCGACCAGACGGTGAGGAAGGCCGCGACGTCGATCAGCCACAAGCCCCACACGCGCGTGTCCATCACCCATTGCGTGCCCGTGATGCGCAACGGGCCGTAGAACAGCAGCATCGGAATGGCGACCATCTGGCAGACGGTCTTGAACTTGCCGAGCGAATTGACGGCCACGCTCTTGGACGCGCCGATTTGCGCCATCCATTCGCGCAGCGCCGAAATGGTGATTTCCCGGCCGACGATCACGAGCGCGATCACCGCGTTCAGGCGCGAGAGCTGCACGAGCACGAGCAGTGCCGCCGTCACCATCAGCTTGTCGGCGACCGGATCGAGGAACGCGCCGAACGCGGACGTCTGATCGAGCTTGCGCGCGAGAAAACCGTCGAACCAATCGGTGAGCGCGGCGAGCACGAAGATGATCATCGCGAGCAGATTGCGATGATCCAGGCTCAGCATCATGTCCGGCAGATAGAACACGCCCACGACGAGCGGAATCAGCACGATTCGCAGCCACGTCAGAAAGATCGGTAAGTTGAACGGCATGGGCGATCAGCGAGTGAAGGACATGTAAGGGAGCCGCCATTGTGCCGCGTCGCTCCGATGCTCACAAGGCGCGAGCCCGGCGCGGCGCGGCTTGCGGCGGGCCGCGCCGCAGGGCTCGTCAATGCAACTGCCGGTAGATCTGCTGCGCGAGCGCAAGCGAAATGCCTTCGACGCTCGCCAGATCCTCGACGCTCGCCGCTTGCACGCCGCGCAACCCGCCGAAGCGCGACAGCAGCCGCTGACGCCGTTTCGCGCCGACGCCTTCGAGTTCTTCCAGCCGCGACGTCTGTCGCGCCTTCGCCCGCTTCGCTCGCATGCCGGTGATCGCGAAGCGGTGCGCCTCGTCGCGAATCTGCGCGACGAGCATCAGCGCCGCGCTTTCCTTGCCGAGTTCGAGCGCCGGACGCCCGTCCGCGAAGATCAGCGTTTCCAGACCGACCTTGCGCCCTTCGCCCTTCGCGACGCCGACCAACATGCCGTGGTCGAGCCCGAGTTCCGAGAACACCTGCCGCGCGATCTCGACCTGCCCCTTGCCGCCGTCGATCAGCACAATATTCGGCAGCGTGCCGCCCGCCGCGACCGCGGGCGCGGCGTCGGGCGTGACGTTGGGGTCGGCGGCGTCTTCGGGCTGCAGGATCGCGGCTTCCTCGTTGGCGTTGGCGGCCGCCTGCGCGACCATCTTCTCGTAGCGGCGCGTGAGCACCTGACGCATCGCGGCGTAATCGTCGCCGGGCGTGATGCCGTTGATGTTGTAGCGGCGATATTCGCCCGTCTGCATCTTGTGATGGTGATAGACGACGCACGACGCCTGCGTTGCCTCGCCCATCGTATGGCTGATGTCGAAGCACTCGATGCGCATCAGCGCGAGATCGTCCATGTCGAGCCCGAGCGTTTCGGCGAGCGAGCGCGTGCGCGCCTGCTGCGAGCCTTGCTCCGACAAGAGACGCGCGAGCGCGAGCTTCGCGTTCTGCTCGGCCATCGAAAGCCATACGCGCTTCTGGCCCTGCGGCTGGCGCAGCAAGACGACCTTGTGCCCCGCCTGTTCGATGAGCAGATCGACGAGTTCGCGGCTCGGCGCATGGGTCACGATCAGCACCGGCGGCACGCGATTGCCGATGTAATGCTGGGCCATGAATGCTTCGAGCACTTCGGATTCGAGGGTGCCTTCGCGAGGTTCGGGGTTGGTGCCTGGCTCGGTGCTGGCATTGGCGTCGGCGTCAGCGTCCGCGTCGGCGCCCGCGTCGGCGTGGGTTTCGGCGTGGGTTTCGGCGTGGGTTTCGGCGTGGGTTTCGGCGTTGGCGTTGGTTTCGGCGTTGGTTTCGGCGTTGGCTTCGGCTTCGGCTTCGGCTTCGGCTTGGGCTTCGGCTTGGGCTTCGGCGTTGACTTCGGCGTTCGCATTCGCGCTGGCGTTCGCACTCGCACTCGCGCTGGCGCTGGCGTTGGCGCCCGCGTCGAGCGCGGCCTCAGCGTCCAAATCGGCGTTGCCCCCATCGTTCACCGAAGTCCCCGCATCCGCCCCGACTTCTACATCAACGACCACCTCACCCGGCTCCGCGTCCTCGATGTCGTCTTCCTCGCCGCCGAGCGCCACCGCGCTTTCCACGTGCGCAGGAAAATACGCCTTGTCGCCGAGATGCCGCCCGCCGCGCACCATCGCGAGATTCACGCACACCTTGCCGCCCAGCGCGACCACCGCGAGGATATCCACGTCGCTGTCGCTGCCGACTTCGATCGCCTGCTGATGCAGCACCGTCGAAAGCGAACTCATCTGGTTACGCACGGCCGCCGCCTGCTCGAACTTAAGATCGGCGGCGAACGCGTGCATCTTCTGCTCGAGTTCCTTCATCACCTCGCCCTGCCGCCCGAGCAGAAAGCGCGACGCGTTCGCCACGTCGCGGGCGTAATCCTCCTCGGTGATGAGGCCGGTGCACGGCGCGGTGCATCGCCCGATCTGATGGAGCAGGCACGGACGCGTGCGGTTGCTGAACACCGAGTCTTCGCACGTGCGCAACTGGAATACGCGCTGCAAAATCTGGATGCTCTCGCGCACGGCCCACGCGCTCGGGAACGGGCCGAAATACTGGTTTTTCTTGTCGACCGCGCCGCGGTAGTACGCCATGCGCGGAAACGCGTGACCCGTGAGCTTCAGGAACGGATACGACTTGTCGTCGCGAAACAGGATGTTGTAGCGCGGCGCAAGCGCCTTGATCAGATTGTTTTCGAGCAGCAGCGCCTCGGCCTCGGAGCGCGTCACCGTCGTCTCGATCCGGCGGATGCGCGTGACCATCATCGCGATGCGCGGCGAATGCAGCGTCTTCGTGAAGTAGCTCGACACGCGCTTTTTCAGGTTGCGCGCCTTGCCGACGTAGAGCACGTTGCCGTCGCCGTCGTAATAGCGGTACACGCCCGGCAAATGCGGCAATTGCGCGAGCGTCTTCTTCGGGTCGAATGCGAAATCGGGGGCGTCGGTCTGAGTCATGCAGCGAATATCGCGACGAAGCGCGAAGGGACAAGGGAGGCGGCGTGCCGTGGGGCGGCGGGTATCTTAGAATCGCCAGTTTAGAACATTACGGCGCGGTCCCGCCGGCCGCGCTCCCGCCATGTCCTCTGCCATCACGCCTTCTTCTTCGCCGGAACTCGCCTGCGACATCTTCTGCGCGGTCGTCGACAATTTCGGCGATATCGGCGTGTGCTGGCGGCTCGCGCGTCAACTGCACGCGGAACATGGCTTGCGCGTGCGGCTCTTCGTCGACGATCTCGCCGTCTTTCACGCGCTCTGCCCCGCCGTCGATGCGTCGCTCGCGCGGCAGGAGGCCGCGGGCGTCCTCATCGCGCACTGGCGCGAGCCCGCGCATGCCGGCGACACGCTGGAGATCGCGGATGTCGTCGTCGAAGCCTTCGCGTGCGAACTTCCGCATGCGTACATCGCGGCGATGGCGCGTCGCGAGCGCAAACCCGTCTGGATCAATCTGGAGTATCTGAGCGGTGAGGACTGGGTCGCGGACTTCCATTTGCGGCCTTCGCCGCACCCGCGCTATCCGCTCGACAAGAGCTTCTTTTTTCCCGGCCTCGGCGCGGGCACCGGAGGCGTGCTGAAGGAACGCGATCTCGATGCCGCTCGCATGCGCTTCGATGCGCCTGCGTGGTGGCGGGAACGCCTGGGCATCGCGCGTCCGGACGACGCCTCGACCGTCGTCTCTCTCTTCGCGTACGAGAATCCCGCCGTCGACGCCCTGCTCGCGCAATGGCGCGACGGCGCTTCGCCGATCATTCTGCTCGTGCCCGAAGGGCGGATTTCCGGCGCGGTCGCGCGTTTTTTCGGGCTGCCGGAATTCGCGGCGGGCAGATCGGCGCGGGCGGGCGCGCTTCAGGCGCACGCGCTCGGTTTCGTCGAGCAGCCGCGCTTCGATGAATTGCTTTGGGCGTCCGATATCAACTTCGTGCGCGGCGAAGATTCGTTCGTGCGCGCGCAGTGGGCCCGAAAGCCGTTCGTCTGGCACATCTACCCACAAGCCGACGACGCGCATCTGCCGAAACTGGACGCCGCGCTCGCGCACTACACGCGCGGGCTGTCGGCGTCGGCGGAGCAGTCGATCAGCCGCTTCTGGCACGCATGGAACGGCGCGGGGACGCCGGACTGGGCCGATTTCTGGCGGCATCGCGCCGAATTCGTATCGCGCGCCAGCCGATGGGCGGACGAACTCGCGGGCGTCGGCGATCTCGCAGGCAACCTCGTCGCGCATGTTGCTGCGCGCATCGCGGCGTGAAGCACGCGGACGCGTCTGAGCGGCGCGACTCGCCAGCGCGCGCCGCCCTCCCCGGCTCGCCAAATAAGCAAAAAGTCAGTTAAGATAAGCGGTTATCCGAGGAGCAGGCCGCTTTTACCGCGATCATTCGCGGTGATGAGCCGAAAATGTCTGACAGCGCCGTCTGACAGCGCCGCGAATCCGATCAGCCACAATCAGCACTAATCAGCCATACCTGGCCATATTCATTCGTAAGGATCCAGTTTTATGAAGACCGCACAAGAACTCCGCGTCGGCAACGTCGTCATGATCGGCAACGATGCCATGGTCGTGCAGCGCGCCGAGTACAACAAATCCGGCCGTAACTCAGCGGTCGTGAAGATGAAGTTCAAGAACCTGCTGACCAACGCCGGCATGGAAACCGTCTACAAGGCGGACGACAAGTTCGACGTCGTCGTGCTCGACCGCAAGGAAGTGACGTACTCGTACTTCGCGGACCCGATGTACGTGTTCATGGACGCCGACTACAACCAGTTCGAAGTCGAAGCCGAAATGATGGGCGACGCGCTGAACTACCTGGAAGACGGCATGCCGTGCGAAGTCGTGTTCTACAACGAGAAGGCCATCTCGGTCGAACTGCCGACCACGCTGGTTCGCGAAATCGTGTACACGGAACCGGCCGTCAAGGGCGATACGTCGTCGGGCAAGGTGCTGAAGACCGCCAAGCTGAACACCGGCTTCGAACTGCAAGTGCCGCTCTTCTGCAACATCGGCGACAAGATCGAAATCGACACCCGCACCAACGAATACCGCAGCCGCGCGTAAGACGTAAGCCTTACGTCTTCACGCCGAGAGCGGGGCGGCGGTTCCGACGCCGCCCTCCGCCGCTGTTACGAAAAAGCGCCCCATCGCGGGCGCTTTTTCTTTTGCATGAAGTTTTTGACAAATTCAGGCAAACTTTACCGGCCATCGTCGCGTTTGTCGTGCGGTCGCGCTGGTTGAAACGCCGGGCTTCGCGCCCCTTTTCCTTGCCGAATCAAGCGCCGTCGCGCCGGGCAGTCAGCAATAATCGCTTGGCACAGTTCCTGCTCAGTTGGCTTGATACGGACCAAACAACACGACATGCGCAACTCGCCATTCATCTTCGGCCGATTGATGATCGTCGCGGCGCTTGCTCTTCCTGCCTTTTTCATCGCGGGATGCACGTCGACACCGACCAGCGAATCTGCCGGAGATTACGCGTCGGATGCGTCGGTGACCGCGCGCGTGAAGGCGGCGCTCCTGGCCGATCCGGGATTGAAGTCGCTGGCGATGAGCGTCTCGACGTATCGCGGAGTCGTGGTGTTGTCCGGTAACGTGAATTCGGAGGAACAGATTCAGAAGGCCGTCGCCGTAACCCGCAGCGTGTCGGGGGTGCAATCCGTCAACAACGATCTGCACGTGAAGCCGCAATGACGCAATAGTCCGATCCAATCGCAGGACGAAGACAAACCGCAGCGGGATGCACGCGCCGATCCGATGCTCGACCGAGACGAGACGCCGCAGCCCGACCACGAGCGCCCGAGTTTCAAGCGCCGCCCTCGCCCGGCGACGCATGCGGCAACGGCTCATTACAGTCCACTTTGATACGTTGTGTCTGCCATGCCACACGCTCTGATTGTCGAAGACGATCCCAATAGCCTTTCTGGCCTGTCCGCGATCCTGTCCGCCGACGGCTTCTCGGTCGACACCGCCACGACGCTCGCCGAAGCCCGCTCCGCACTGACGCGCTTCATCCCGGACGTCGTGTTGATCGACCTGAACCTGCCCGACGGCAGCGGACTCGACCTCCTGCCGAGCCTGCCCTCGCAACCGCCCGACGGCGCGCTTCCCGTTATCGTGATGACGGGCAACGCGACGGTCGAAAGCGCGATCGAGGGCCTGCGCCACGGCATCTGGGATTACCTGCTGAAACCCGTCAACATCCCGCGCCTGCGCAGCCTGCTCGCGCGCATTCCGCGTCCCTACGAGCTGACCGAAGAAGTCCAGGCGCTGCGTTCGACGCTGCGCGAACTCGGTCATTTCGGCGACATGCTTGGACGCAGCGTGCCGATGCAGCACGTCTACGATCTGATCGAACACACCGCGCCGACGGAAGCCGCCGTGCTGATCTGCGGCGAGCCGGGAACGGGCAAGAAACTCGCCGCGCACACCATTCATCAGTTGAGCCGCCGTCGCAAGGGACCGTTTATCAGTTTCGACTGCTCGACGATCCGCGAAGAAGGCGCGCACCGTTCGATGGACAGCATTCTGTTCGGGCACGAGCGCAACGCGTTCGCCGGCGCGGAAAATCGCGAGCCGGGCCTGCTGGAACAGGCGGGCGGCGGCACGCTGTTCCTCGATCAGATCGATTCGCTGCCCGCCGCGCAACAGGAAGCGTTGCTGCGCGCGCTGGACTCGCAGACGTTCATGCGCGTCGGCGGCAGCAATCGCATCATGACGGACTTCCGCCTGATCGCGGCATCGCGCACGCCGGTACGCGATGCGGTGTCGAGCGGCGCGCTGCGCGAAGACCTGTTCCAGCGCCTGTCGGCGTCGTCGATCGTGCTGCCGCCGCTGCGCGAACGCGACGACGACATCGCGCTGATGGCCGAGCAGTTCGTCGACGAGCTGAACCGCGAGAACCACATCGCGGGCATCACGAGCGGGTCGCCAAAGCGCATCAGCCCGGCTTTCCTGCGCGAATGCCTCGCGAACGACTGGCCGGGCAACGTGCGCGAGATGCGCGAGCGCGTGCGGCGCGCATACCACGCGTCGGGCGAGACGATCGAGACGTTGCGCGTCGACGAGCCGGGCGGGATCGGTGGACGCGGACTCAACGGCAGCAGCGTGCAGGTGACGGTCGGCACGGCGCTCGCGGATGTCGAGGACATGCTGATTCGCGCGACGCTGGAAGCGGTCGGCGGCACGCGGCATCGGGCGGCGACGCTGCTCGGCATCAGCCCGAAGACGCTCTATAACAAGCTTCAGCGCATGAAGCTGGAATCGTCGTAAAGAGCCCTGCGCTTCCCCCGAAAAAACGCCACAGCCGTGGCGTTTTTTTCCATTCCCAGCAGGCGATTCAGCCCAGCGCGCTTTTCACGAGCTGACGCGCGGCCTGATACTCCGGCTGACTTTGCAGCTTGCTCCAACGCAGCGCCTTGCCGCGCGGACGCATCTGCTTGATGCGCTGCTGCGACGCCTTCGTCGGCGTGAAGCGCAACTGCTCCAGCACCTTGCCCGCCTCCTCCGGCTGATTGCAGATCAGCACCATGTCGCAGCCGGCGGTGAGCGCGGCCGTCGCGGCTTCGGTGAGCGTGCCGCCCGCGCGGGCGGCTTCCATCGAAAGATCGTCGCTGAAAATCGCGCCGTTGAAGCCGAGCTTGCCGCGCAGAATGTCCTGCAGCCAGATGCGCGAGAAACCGGCGGGCTTGTCGTCCACTTGCGTGTAGATGACGTGCGCCGGAATCACCGACGCGAGCGAGTGCCCGAGCCAGTCGTACGGACGGACATCGGCGGCGAGGATGTCGTCGAGCGGGCGATCGTCCGTCGGCAATGCGACGTGAGAATCCGCCGCCGCGAAGCCATGCCCCGGAAAGTGCTTGCCGCAGTTCGCCATGCCCGCGAGCGCGAGACCGTGATTCAGACTCTTCGCGAGCATCGTCACCACGCGCGGATCGCCATGCAGCGCGCGGTCGCCGATCACCTGCGACTGTCCGTAGTCCAGATCGAGCACCGGCGTGAAGCTCATGTCGATGCCGCACGCGCGCAGTTCCGACGCGAGCACGTAGCCGAATGCCGTCGCCGCCTTGCTCGCGGCCAGCACGTCCCGATCCCACAACGCGCCGAGCTTGCCCGGCGCCGGCAGGACCGTGAAGCCATCGGTGCGAAAACGCTGCACGCGCCCGCCTTCGTGATCGACCGCGATCAGAATGTCGTCGCGCACGGCGCGGATCGCGTCGGTGAGCGCCACCAGTTGCGCGCGATCCTGAAAGTGCCGCGCAAAGAGAATGATCCCGCCCGTCATCGGATGCGACAGGCGCTCGATATCCGCGTCGGTGAGCGTCGTGCCGGCGACGTCGAACATGACGGGGCCGGGAATGCGTTTCATCGGATTCAATTGGCTTCTTGTTGTGGTGTGGGTGTGATGATTCGGCGCGATTACGCCTTATCCGCGATTTCGGCGATAACGAACGTGACCGCGTAGTCGCGCTCGTCGCTGAGCGTCACCTGCGCCGTGATGCCGCGTTCTGCGAGCCATTCGGCCAGTTCGCCCGATGCCGCGATCACCGGCTTGCCGCTCGGCTCGTTGAGCGTCTGCAGCGCGCGCCAGGTCATCGGCCAGCGCATGCCGAGGCCGATCGCCTTCGAGAACGCTTCCTTCGCGGAAAAGCGCGTGGCGAGAAACGCGAGCCCGCGCACTTCCGAGCGCGCGCGCCGCGCGTGATAGATGCGCAGTTCGTCCGGGCCGAGCACTTTCTCGGCGAAGCGCCCATTGGTGCGCTCCATGACGCCCGCGACGCGGCTCACTTGCACGAGGTCCGTGCCGATTCCGTAGATCGCCATGGCTGTGCTTAACGCTTCGTCTGCGCGGCGAGACGCGAGGCGACCATGATCGCCTTCATCTCGCGCACCGCGTTGTCCCAGCCCGCGAAGATCGCGTGCGCGACGATCGCGTGTCCGATGTTCAATTCGACGATGCCATCCAGCGCGGCGATCGGCTGCACGTTGGTGTAATGCAGACCGTGGCCCGCGTTCACCTTCAGGCCGAGCGAATTGCCGAACTCGACGCTCGCCGCGACGCGCTCGAATTCGCGCTGCTGCTCGGCTTGGTCGGTCGCTTCGGCGTAGCGCCCCGTATGCAGTTCGATGACGGGCGCGCCCGCTTCCTTCGCGGCGCGAATCTGCGTCTCGTCCGGATCGATGAAAAGCGACACGCGGCTGCCCGCGCCCGCAAGCTGCGCGCACGCGGCCTTCACGGCTTCGAACTGGCCGGCGACATCGAGGCCGCCTTCGGTTGTCAGTTCCTGGCGCTTCTCGGGCACGAGGCAGACGTCGTGCGGCTTGATCTCGCACGCGATGTCGAGCATTTCGCGCGTCACGGCGCATTCGAGATTCATGCGCGTCTTGAGGAGCGGTCGCAGCGTGCGGACGTCGGCATCGACGATATGACGGCGATCCTCGCGCAGATGCAGCGTGATGGCGTCCGCGCCCGCTTCTTCGGCGGCGAGCGCGGCGCGGATGGGATCGGGATACGACGTGCCGCGTGCGTTGCGCAGCGTGGCGACGTGATCGATGTTCACGCCGAGATCGATCACGTTCGCGGGCGATGAGAGAAAGAAGCTCATAGATTTTGCAGGTCGATCAGAATCTGACGGGTGGCGAGCGGCGCGCCGCCCAGATGATAGTTGAGCAGAAAGCGCATCAGCGTCTTGCTCTGCGCGCCGGTCTGCGGGCTCGTGTAGTCGTCGCGCTCCATGTCGATCAACGTCTGCCCCGCGATGACCGGCCATTGCGCGGGAAGATCGTCGGAGGCTTCGCGCACGCCGCGCTCGGGATCGAAGGTATAGCGGCCTTCGGGCAACACGGCCTGCCGCGTCACCGTGCGCGTGAGCGCCATCGCGTAGCCGGTTTCGCGCAGGAGCACGCGCTCGAACGAACGTAACACCTGCACGGCGGGTTCGTCGTGCGCGAGCCGCGACAGCGTCAGCACGTAGTGATTGAAGAGCGCGGGATGCGGGTCTTCGCGCGCGCAGAACTTGACGAGCAGCTCGTTGACGTAGAAGCCGCACAGAAGCGCGTCGCCTCGCAACGGCAGCATGCCGCCGACCCATTCGGCTGTGGTCAACGTGCGGACTTCGCCCTTGCCGGTCCACGAGAGGCCGAGCGGCTGGAAGGTTTGCAGCACGCCGCGCAGCGCGGAATGCGGACGCTTCGCGCCCTTCGCGACGAGCGCAATGCGGCCGTGATCGCGCGAGAACACGTCGATGATGAGGCTCGTCTCGCGGTATGGATAGCTGTGCAGCACGAAGCCCGGCTGCTCGCTGACGCGAAAATCGGAGCGCGGACGCGGACGCGGGCGTGGCGCGCTCGTGCCGGCCGCCGCCGTGGACGACGATGCCCGCCGCCGCTTCGGCGCGGGGCGCTCGCTCGCGCCGAAGTCGTCCTCGGGACGATCGTCGGCGGGCGGGGTCATCCACGCGTCGTTCGAGCCGGCGTCCATGAGCGTCGTCCGGGGCTCACTCGTAGCCGTACGCGCGCAGGCCCGCTTCGTTGTCGGCCCAGCCGCTTTTCACCTTGACGAAGGTTTCCAGATACACGGGACCGTCGAAGAGCTTCTCCATGTCGAGCCGCGCCTCGGTGCTGATCTGCTTCAGCTTCGCGCCCTTCTGGCCGATGATCATCGCCTTGTGGCCGTCGCGTTCCACCAGAATGGTCGCGAACACGCGGCGCAGGCGCCCTTCGGTCTCGAACTTGTCGATCAGCACGGTGCTCGTGTACGGCAACTCGTCGCCGGTCCAGCGGAACACCTTCTCGCGCAGGATTTCAGCCGCGAGAAAGCGTTCGCTGCGGTCGGTCAGATCGTCCTCGCCGTAGATCGGCTCGCCTTCCGGCAGATACGGCTTCACGACCGACATGAGGCGCTTGATGTCCTCCGGATGCTTCGCCGACAGCGGCACGATTTCGCGGAAGTCGCGCCGCGCGGACATCTGCTGCATGAACGGAAAGAGCGAATCCTTGTCGCCGACGCGGTCGAGCTTGTTCGCGATCAGGAGCGTCGGCGTGCCCGCCGGAATCAGATCGAGCACTTTCTCGTCGTCGGGACCGAAGCGGCCCGCTTCGATCACGAAGAGGATGGCATCGACCGACGTGAGCGTGGACGTGACCGCGCGGTTCAGCGAGCGGTTGAGCGCGCCGCTATGGCGCGTCTGGAAGCCGGGCGTATCGACGAAGATGTACTGGGCGTCGTCGACCGTGTTGATGCCGGTGATCCGATGGCGCGTCGTCTGCGCCTTGCGCGACGTGATGCTCACCTTCTGGCCGACGAGCGCGTTCATGAGCGTCGACTTGCCGACGTTGGGCCGGCCGACGATTGCGACCATGCCGCAGCGGAAACCGGAAGATGTAGGAGCGTTCATAGTGGTGTGCGGCGAAGGTTCGTTGAGCGCAATGTTGCGATGGCGCGATGCGGGCGCGAGGCGTGTCAGTGGCCGGCGTCGGCGGCGCGCACCACGCGGCTGGCCGGTGCGTCGGCGCTGGCGCTGCTGCGCTCGTCGTCGGGAGACGGCGCGCTGCCGGCGTTCGCATCCGTCGCTGGCGCCGTTTCGCTGCGGACTGCCTTGTCCGGACGATGGATGACGTGCCGCTCGGGTTTCTCGGCGGCGGCATACGAAGCAGCGGACGGCTCGACGTGCGTCGCGCGGATCACGGCGAGCGGCGCGGTCGCGGTTTGCTCGCCCGGCGCGCTCGCCTCCGAAGCATGACCGCGCTGACGGTCGCGTTCGCGGCGTTCCGGCGAGCGCAAGTCGAGCGCGGCCTGCACGCCGGTCACGCCCGGCACCACTTCGACCTGCGCGAGCTTGGCCGCGCGCGCGCCCTTGCGCTTCGGCTTGACGCCGAGCGTCGGCGCGGCAGCTACCACTTCGTCGAGCGCCTTCTTGGCGGCCGCCTGCTCCGCCGCGCGGCGGCTCGCCCCGGAGCCGGACACTTTCACGTCGAGCTTCGGCACCGAACATTCGACTTCGAACTGCTGGTTGTGCGCGGCGCCGTGCGTCGCGACCACCGTGTAAGTCGGCAGCGCGATCTTGTGCCCCTGCAGATATTCCTGAAGCAGCGTCTTCGCGTCCTTGCCGATCGTCCGCGGATCGATGTGATCCAGCACCGGCGTGTAGAGCCGCTTGATGACGGTCAATGCGGCGTCGAAACCACCGTCGAGGAAAATCGCGCCGAAAATGGCTTCGAGTGTATCCGCCAGAATGGACGGACGCCGAAAGCCGCCGCTACGCAGTTCACCTTCGCCCAGACGCAGGCCTTCGGATACGTTGAGCGCCTGCGCGATCTCGTAAAGTGATTGCTGTTTGACGAGGTTGGCCCGCACGCGCGAGAGATCGCCTTCGTCGAGCTTGCTGAATCGTTGGAACAAAAGCGCCGCCACCACGCAATTAAGAACGGAGTCGCCGAGAAATTCGAGCCGTTCGTTGTGCGTGGCGCTGTGACTGCGGTGGGTCATCGCCTGGCGCAGCAATTCCGCATTGCGGAATTCGTACTGCAGCCGGCTTTCCAACGGAGAAGATGGCATGGACAGAGTATAACGCGCCCGCGCGGGCGGCCGATTCCGCCCGGCGAGCCGGGAAAACGCGTGGCGAGACGGTCTTAGCCGCGCTTCTTCACGCCGTTTCGAAGCAGCGCCGCCGCGTGCGCGACGGCACTGCGATGGGTCACTGGAACGAGCCGATGCGCTTCAGGTTGCTGAAGTTCATCCAGATGAAGAACGCGCGGCCGACGATGTTCTTGTCCGGCACGAAGCCCCAGTAGCGGCTGTCGGCGCTGTTGTCGCGGTTGTCGCCCATCATGAAGTAATGACCCGGCGGCACTTTGCAGGTCACGCCCTGCGCGTTGTAGACGCAGTTGTCGCGGAACGGAAAGTCGTCCGCGCCGATGACGAACGGCGGCACTTGCGGGTTGTTCAGGATCGCATTCTTGCGGCCGTCGAGGTCTTCGACGAATTGCTTCGCGTAGCCGATGCGCTCGTCGTCGAAGTAATCCGCCTGCGGCGTTTCCGGCACAGGCTTGCCGTTGATGGTCAGCTGCTTGTTTTCGTACGCGACGGTATCGCCCGGCAGCCCGATCACGCGCTTGATGTAATCGACCGATTCGTCCTTCGGATAGCGGAACACGACCACGTCGCCGCGCGTAAGCGGCTTGCCTTGCGTCAGCTTGGTGTTCGTGATCGGCAGGCGCAGGCCGTATTCGTATTTGTTCACGAGGATGAAGTCGCCGACGAGCAGCGTCGGCACCATCGAGCCCGACGGAATCTTGAACGGCTCGACGATGAACGAGCGCACCACGAACACCGCGAGAATCACCGGGAAAAAGCTCGCCGTGTACTCGAGCCACCACGGCTGGCGCAACGCCTCGCTGCGCAGGCGCGCGCGCGTCTCTCCAGCGTTTTCATCGGCGAAACGCTCGCCCACGCGCTCCTGCTGGCGGTCGAACTCGGCCACCGCCGCATCCGCCGCGCGGCGGCGGTGCTTAACGAACATCAGTTTGTCCAGCACCCATGCAATACCCGTCACCACGACGAGGATCAAAAGAATCAATGCGAAATTCATCAATCGCTTCCAGTTGTTATCGTCGATTGTTCTGCGCCTGAAGGCGCGCGAATGTCAGTCGTCCACGCGCAGGATGGCGAGAAAAGCCTCTTGCGGAATCTCGACCGAGCCGACCTGCTTCATGCGCTTCTTGCCGGCCTTCTGCTTTTCGAGCAGCTTCTTCTTGCGCGTGATGTCGCCGCCGTAGCACTTCGCGAGCACGTTCTTGCGCAGCGCCTTGATGTTTTCCCGGGCGATGATGTTCGAGCCGATGGTCGCCTGAATCGCCACGTCGTACATCTGGCGCGGGATCAGTTCGCGCATCTTCGACGCGACTTCCCGGCCGCGGCTCTGGCTCTGCGAGCGGTGGACGATGACGGACAACGCATCTACCTTGTCGCCGTTGATCAGCATGTCGACCTTCACGACGTCCGCCGCGCGGTATTCCTTGAACTCGTAGTCCATCGACGCGTAGCCGCGCGACGTAGACTTCAGGCGGTCAAAGAAATCGAGCACGATTTCGGCCATCGGGATTTCGTACGTCAACTGCACCTGACGGCCGTGGTACTGCATGTTGATCTGCTGGCCGCGCTTGTTCGTGCACAGCGTGATGACCGAGCCGACATACTCCTGCGGCATGTACAGGTTCACGGTGACGATCGGCTCGCGCACTTCCTCGATCTTGGGAGGCTCCGGCATCTTCGCCGGGTTCTCGACCTGAATCGTGCTGCCGTCGCGCTGGACGACTTCGTAGACCACCGTCGGCGCGGTGGTAATGAGGTCCATGTCGAATTCGCGTTCGAGCCGTTCCTGCACGATTTCCATGTGCAGAAGGCCCAGGAAGCCGCAACGGAAACCGAAGCCCAGCGCCTGCGACACTTCCGGCTCGAATTGCAGCGACGCGTCGTTCAACTTCAGCTTTTCGAGCGATTCACGCAGCGCGTCGTACTGGTTCGCTTCGACCGGATACAGCCCCGCGAAAACCTGCGGCTTCACTTCCTTGAAACCCGGCAGCGGCTCGGCGGCCGGGCGATTCGCGACGGTCACGGTGTCGCCGACCTTCGCGGCCGTCAGTTCCTTGATACCCGCGATCACGAAGCCGACCTGCCCCGCCGCCAGTTGCGAAAGGTTCGTCGACTTCGGCGCGAACACGCCGAGATGCTCGACCGGATACTGCGCGCCGGTCGCCATCATCTTGATCTTGTCCTTGGGCTTCAGCGTGCCATTGAAGATGCGCACGAGCATCACGACGCCGACGTAATTGTCGAACCACGAGTCGATGATCAGCGCCTGCAGCGGCGCGTCCGGATCGCCCTTCGGCGGCGGCACTTTCGCGATCAGCGATTCGAGCACGTCTTCCACGCCCAAGCCCGTCTTTGCGCTGCAATGCACGGCGTCGGTCGCGTCGATGCCGATGACGTCTTCAATTTCCGCGATCGCGTTTTCCGGATTCGCGGCGGGCAAGTCGATCTTGTTCAGCACCGGCACGACTTCGACGCCCAGTTCGATCGCCGTATAGCAATTTGCAACGGTTTGCGCCTCGACGCCCTGACTGGCATCGACGACGAGCAGCGCGCCTTCGCAAGCGGAAAGCGAACGGCTGACTTCGTAGGAGAAGTCGACGTGTCCCGGGGTATCGATCAGATTGAGGTTGTAGACCTGGCCGTCGCGCGCCTTGTAGGTGAGCGCCGCCGTCTGCGCCTTGATCGTGATGCCGCGCTCGCGTTCCAGGTCCATCGAATCGAGCACCTGCGCTTCCATCTCACGATCGGACAGCCCGCCGCATAACTGGATGATGCGGTCCGCGAGCGTGGACTTGCCGTGATCAATGTGCGCAATGATCGAAAAGTTACGAATATGATTCATTCAGTGCCGATCAAGCGAAAAAGGCGCGCCCTCACACACGCGGAGCACGCCTTGAAAATTTGGGGAAAAACTTCTGTATTTTAGCCCAAACGGGGGTGGACAGGCGGTTTCGGCGTTGGACGCCTTCATGCGCCCCGCGCGGCGAGCGCCGTCTGCACGGCTTTCGCGTCCAGCCGGTGCTCGCACAACTCGACGCCGTCCAGCATCAGCACCGGCACGCGCTCGTTGTAACCCGCTTCCAGCAGCGGATCGTCGTCGATATCGATCCAGTCTATCGGCACGCCAAAGCGTTGCGCGATCGGCTCCAGTTCGGCGCGCATGTCCTCACAGAGATGACACCACGCGCGGCCGTACAGCAGGAACCGCGCGCCTGCGTTCGCGGTCATCGCGCTTTGTCACTTCTGCGCGGGAACGCGCGGGCGCAGCGGCACGAACTGCGTGTTGTCGCCACGGCGCACGAGAACCGCGACCATCTTGCTCGCGTCCAGACCCTGCGCGACCGATTCGAACTGCTTCGCGCTCGTGATGTCCGTGTCGCCGATCCGCATGATGATGTCGCCCTTCTGGAAGCCCGCGCGAGCCGCCGGGCCTTCGACCGCGTCCACCTGCACGCCGCTGTTGAGCTTGAGCGCCTTCTTCTGGTCGGCCGGAATGTCGCTCACGGCGAGCCCGAGCGAATTGCTCGCGCGCTCCTTCGGCTGCGGCGCGCGGCGTTGTTCCGTCTTCGCGACCTTGTCCGGCTGCATTTCCGCGATGGTGATCGGCAGATCGCGCGACTGGCCCTTGCGCCAGACGGTGATGGTGGCCTTCATGCCCGGCTTGCTGTCGCCGACCATGCGCGGCAGGTCGGTCGCGGTATCGACATTCGCGCCGTTGAACTTCAGGATGATGTCGCCCGGCTGGATGCCGGCCTTGTCCGCGGGGCCGCCCGCCTCGACGCTGCTCACGAGCGCGCCCTGCGCTCTCGGCAGGCCGAGCGAATCGGCGACGTCCTTCGTCACTTCCCCGATCGCGACCGCGATCCGACCGCGCGTGACCTTGCCCGTCGTCTTCAGCTGATCGGCCACGCGCATCGCCTCGTCGATCGGAATCGCGAACGAAATGCCCATGAAGCCGCCGGTCCGGCTGTAGATCTGCGAATTGATGCCGATGACTTCGCCCGCCATGTTGATGAGCGGACCGCCCGAGTTGCCGGGATTCACCGCCACATCGGTCTGGATGAATGGCAGGTAGTCGCCCGTGTCGCGGCCCTTGGCGCTGACGATGCCGGCTGTCACCGTATTGTCGAGGCCGAACGGCGAGCCGATGGCGAGCACCCATTCGCCGACGCGCACCTTGTTCGAATCGCCGATGGTGATGGCCGGCAGGTTCGACGCGCTGATCTTCACGACCGCGACGTCCGTGCGTTCGTCCACGCCGATGAGCCGCGCCTTGAACTCGCGCTTGTCGGTGAGCGTGACGTAAATGGTGTCCGCGTCGTCGACGACGTGCGCGTTGGTCATCACGTAGCCGTCGGTCGACAGGATGAAGCCCGAGCCGACGCCGCTGCTCTGCTCCGAGTTGTCCTGGCTGTCGTCGGGCGGCAGGCTGCGGCTGCCGCCTTTGCCTTGATCGCCTCCGCTGCCGCCACCGCCGTGACCGCCGCCACCGTTGCCGCCACCCCCATTACCGCCGCCACCGTTGCCGCGCGGCGAGCCCGGCTGTCCTGGCATCGGAATGCCGAAGAAACGGCGGAAGAACTCGGACATGTCGCCGTCATCGAGGCCGGGCGGCAAGCCGTGCATGTCGCCCGAGGAGCCGACGCGCGAAGTCGTGCGGATATTCACGACGGAAGGCCCGACCTTGTCGACGAGCGAGGTGAAGTCCGGCAGGTTCACCGTGGGCGCTGCTGCCGCCGCGTGCGAAATGAACGGCAGGCACACGGCGAGCGCCGCGGCCGCGATGAACTTGCGCAGCGAGTAGTTGCTCATGGATGGAAGGCCGAGGGATTCGATTACTTGGAAGGCTTGTATTCTATGGTAGAAGCAAATTGCTGCAACGTGGCTTGCGGCACTTCACCCAGCAAAGTAATCCAGAAATCGCCGCGACGCTTCACGAGCACATGTGTGGCGCCGCTATTACCCGCGCCTTCCTTGCGGGTATTCTTTTCGACCGGCTCGACGAACACGGAAATGGCGGCAAGGCCATCCGAGAAGACGGCCTGATCGACCGGAATCGGCGGCTGGCCCTGCTCGCTCGACGCCATCGGCCGGCGCAGTTCGCGAATCAGCCTGAAGCCGGGGATGGTCGGCTTGATTTGCCAGCCTTGCGCCTGCATGTCGACCGGCTGCACCGGCGGGCGCACGATGTTCCACCCTGCCGTGGCGCGCATGCCGCTCGCAATCGCCGCCTTATCGATGGCCCCGCCGATACGCACCTGCGAGAACGAAAGCTGTTCGAGCACCTGGCCGTCCGGATCGAGCGTCTGCGCGCGCAGCAGCAGTCCGGTCTTCGCGTCCGCCCACAGTTTGTAGGCAAAACGATAGGAATCTTTTGGATCCAGCTCGATGACTTGACTCTCGATGCCGGCGACGCGGTCATTGCCGAGCAGCTTCGGCTCGTATACCGCCAGCACCTGATCGCCGCTCGTGGCAAGCAGCGAGGGAAACGAGTCCTTGCTCTGCCGATGCTCCATGACGAGCAGATGCCGCTCCGGCACGAACGTGAACATGTCGTCGTCGTGGCGCAGCATTCGGCGCGGCGCGCCGTCGAGACTTTCGAGCGATTCGTAGTCGCCGTCGCCGTGCGTGGCGACGTGCGTGATGCGCGACGACTGAACCGTCGCGCCGCGCTGATAAAGGAACGTGCCCTCGTAGTTCTGCTGCTGGGCCGCTTCCTGAATGCGGTTGAGCAGATTGGCAGCGGTTTTGCGATCCGGCGCGTTGCCGCTGTCAGCGAACGATGCCGATGCCGCGCACAACAACGCGGCTGCGCAGACCATCAATGCCGGCAGCCGCCCCCAATATCTAGTTTTATTCAACCGCACACCTGCCTTCAGTTATTGGCTCTGCGTCGTCACCGCGGCGCGAATCAGTGGCATGGAGCCGGGCATCGCAGGCTGCTGCGAGAACTGCTGATGCGCCTCGAGGTATTGATCGAGACTCGCGTCGCGGATGATGTTCGCCTCGACGACCGGCGCTGCCGTGGTCGCCGCCGGCACGGACGCGAGCGCGACGCGCTGCACCGCATCCGGCTGGGCGACGCTCGCCACCTGCGCGCCCGGGTGGAAGCCCACGCCCTGCATCTGCGGCACGACGATCCACGTGAGCGTCGCCGCCGCGGCCGCCACCGCGAACGCAGGCACCACGCGCCGGCGCAGCATGCCGCCGCGCGCCTTCGCGGCCGATGCAGCAGGCGCCAGCACATGCGCTTCGGACTCGAAGCGCGCCGCGAACGACGTCATGAACGCGCGGCTGCGGGCCGGGCTTTCCGCGAGATCGTCGGAACGCAGCGCGTCGCCGATCAGATGATAGTCGGACCACGCCGCACGGTCCTCTCTGGCCAGTTCTGCGAGAAACTGACCGATATTTCCGATTTCGCCGAGCGATTCACCGTCGACGAACGCCGACATGCGCTCGCCGCGCGAGCTTGCCTGCGGATTTGTGTACGAATCCGCGCGCGTATTTGCGTTCGATTGCATCGAGACCGACCCCATGATGCTCCCCAATCCTTCGAAACCAGCCGTAGTGACACCAACTAACCCAGATATCGCGTCCCTGTCCCGAGGCGTGAGCCGTCTCACCAGCGTTTGCCTTCGGGAGTGTCCAACAACGGACGCAATTTTGCCGCAATGGCTTCCCGAGCACGGAAAATTCTCGATCTGACGGTGCCGATCGGGCAGTCCATCATCTCCGCGATTTCCTCGTAACTCAATCCTTCGATTTCCCGGAGCGTGATGGCGGTGCGCAATTCTTCCGGCAGCAGCGCCATCGCAGCATTGACCGTTTGAGCGATCTGCTTGCTCATCAACATTGACTCGGGCGTGTTGATATCCCTTAGTTGGTCGGCATCGGAGAAAGTTTCCGCTTCTTCCGCATCTGCTTCGGTAGAAGTGGGCGCGCGGCGTCCCTGGGTGGCCAGGTAGTTCTTCGCCGTGTTGACGGCAATGCGGTAGAGCCAAGTGTAGAACGCGGATTCGCCGCGAAACTGCGGCAGCGCGCGGTAGGCTTTGATGAAGGCGTCCTGGGCGACGTCCTCGACTTCGGCGGGGTCGCGCACGAGGCGCGAGATCAGTCGAATGATCTTGCGGTGGTATTTGGCGACCAGCAGTTCGAACGCGGCTTTGTCGCCCTTCTGCACGCGTTCGACCAGCACTTGGTCGATTTCTTTTTCGCTCACCTGGAAATCCGTTTGACTTGGGGCTGTTGCGCGGACGGGTATTGTAGCCTCACCGACTTCGCGTTATCCCGGACGCTCATCGACCGTTACAGTCGTTACAGGTACGCGCTCGCGGCGCGGCGGGCGCGTACGGCAAGCTGGCGGAAGGAGTCGGAATCGATGGAATCCGCTGCGACGAGGAGCGTGCGCGGCCTGCCTTTTTCCGATGACAACGTGAGCGCAATGAGCCGCGCGCTCCATTGCGCACAGCCGACGATCCGCCGATAGCGCGCGTGCCCCGCGCGGTCCCAGACGGTGATGCCATCCGCATGCAAGCCGATGGCAGCGGGCTGGCGGCGCGCCCAGCGCCCGGCCGCGAGCCCGAGTCCGCCCAGGCACGTGAGCGCGGCAACCGCTGCGTGAAGCAGCCCGACGTGCGGCAAGACAGCCTGAAAGACCGCTGCGTCCGCCACCGCGATGAATCCACAGACGCAGCCGAGCAGAAACCGCGACGGCCGGATCGGAATGCACGGCGGCGCGCCCGCTTCCCCATACGGCCGGTTCATGTGCGCGCCCGTCATTGCGTTCCCCGTCCTGACGAGCGCGCCGTGCTCAGTGACGCTTGAAGACGAGCGAGCCGTTCGTGCCGCCGAAGCCGAACGAGTTCTTCACCGCGACGTCGATCTTCATTTCCCGCGCCGTGTTCGCGCAGTAATCCAGGTCGCACTGCGGGTCCTGATTGAAGATGTTGATGGTCGGCGGCGAGATCTGGTGATGCACGGCAAGCACCGTGAACACCGATTCCAGCCCGCCCGCGCCGCCGAGCAGGTGCCCGGTCATCGACTTCGTGGAGTTCACGACGACGTTCTTCGCGTGATCGCCGAGCGCGCGCTTGATGCCGATGGTCTCCGCGATGTCGCCAAGCGGCGTGGACGTGCCGTGCGCGTTCACGTAGTTGACCTCGTCGGCGTTGACCTTCGCGTTCTTGAGCGCGTTGACCATCGCGCGGCGGCCGCCGTCGCCGTCTTCGGGCGGCGCCGTCATGTGATACGCGTCGCCGCTCATGCCATAGCCGAGCACTTCCGCGTAGATCTTCGCGCCGCGCGCTTTGGCGTGCTCGTATTCTTCGAGCACCATGACGCCCGCGCCTTCGCCGAGCACGAAGCCGTCGCGGTCGGTGTCCCACGGGCGGCTGGCCGTGGCGGGATCGTCGTTGCGCTGCGAGAGCGCGCGCGCCGCCGCGAAGCCGCCGATGCCGAGCGGGGAAACCGTCGCTTCCGCGCCGCCCGCGATCATCACGTCGGCGTCGCCGTATTCGATCAGACGCGACGCTTCGCCGATGCAGTGCAGGCCGGTAGTGCAGGCCGTGACCATCGACAGATTTGGGCCCTTCAGGCCGAAACGGATCGACAGATGGCCGGAGATCATGTTGATGATCGACGCGGGCACGAAGAACGGCGAGATGCGGCGCGGGCCGCGATTGAGCAGCTCCGTTTGCGTGACTTCGATCATCGGCAACCCGCCGATGCCCGAGCCGACCACCACGCCCACGCGCTCCGCGTTATCGTCCGTGATCGCGAGGCCGCTGTCCTGCATCGCCTGAACGCCCGCTGCGAAGCCGTAATGGATGAAGGTATCCATGTGGCGCGCTTCCTTGGCGGGCATGTAGTCTTCGATGTTGAAGCCCTTCACCTCGCCCGCGAAACGCGTGGAGAAGTTCGTGGCGTCGAACTTCGTGATGTTGGCGATGCCGGACGTGCCCGCCACCAGATTGGCCCAGCCGTCGGCAACGGTATTGCCGACAGGCGAAACGAGCCCAAGGCCTGTAACAACAACTCGACGACGGCTCACGGTAACCCCTTATCCATAAAATGACAAAAAGCAAAAGCCACAGCGGCCACAGGAAACCGCCCTGTGTGCCCTGTGGCTGTTAAATCGGTCTTTGCAGCGACGATGCTTCAAGCTCGAAGAGCGACGGGTCGCTGGCGCGTCCGGCCTTAGGCCTTGACGTTGGCGCGAGCGTAGTCGATCGCTTGCTGAACCGTGGTGATCTTCTCGGCTTCTTCATCGGGGATTTCCATGCCGAACTCGTCTTCCAGCGCCATCACCAGTTCGACCGTGTCGAGCGAGTCAGCGCCCAGATCGTTCACGAACGACGCTTCGTTCTTGATTTCGGCTTCCGCCACGCCCAGTTGTTCGGCGACGATCTTCTTCACGCGCTGTTCGATGTTGTCCATGCAGCCCTCCGAGGGAATAAAAGTTCAAAAATACAAGTGCGCGCATTTTATCAGGTTTGTACCCGCAAAATACGGCGCGTCAGTTCCATGCTTCGCCGCCTGCTGCGCTTCATCAAGGCGCTGGCCGACGGCCTGCATCGTTCGTTGCTGCCGCGCTGCGACGGGGCGCGCATGCCGGTGACAGCATTTTGCGCGCCTGTCTGCCGCGCGGATATTAAGCGAAATTCGGCGAAATGCCTATTACATGTACATGCCGCCGTTCACGTGCAGCGTCGTGCCCGTGATATAGCCGGCAAATGGCGACGCCAGGAACGCCACCGCATGCGCGATATCGTCCGGACTGCCGAGCCGGCCGAGCGGAATCTGCGCAGTAAGCGCGGTCCGCTGCTCTTCCGGCAGCACCTTCGTCATGTCGGTGTCGATGAAGCCCGGCGCGATGCAGTTCACGGTGATGCCGCGGCTGCCGATCTCACGGGCGAGCGCACGCGTCATCCCCGCGACGCCGGCCTTCGCCGCCGCGTAGTTCGCCTGTCCCGGATTGCCCGACGAGCCCACCACCGACGTGATGTTGATGATGCGGCCGCCGCGCGCTTTCATCATCGGGCGCAGCACAGCGCGCGACAGACGAAAGACTGCGCGCAGATTCGTGTCGATGACGGCGTCGAATTCGTCGTCCTTCATGCGCATGGCGAGCTGATCTTTGGTAATGCCCGCGTTGTTCACGAGCACGTTGAGGCCGCCGAACTCGTTCACGGTGGCGTCGATGAACGCGTCGGCCGCTGCGGCGTCGTTCACGTTTAGCACCGCGCCGCGGCCTTTTCCGCCTGCCTGCGCCAACGCTTCGCTGATACCCGCCGCGCCGCTTTCGCTCGTGGCCGTGCCGATGACCGTCGCGCCCTGACGCGCCAGTTCCAGCGCAATGGCGCGCCCGATGCCGCGCGAGGCGCCCGTGACGATAGCTACGTGATTGTCCAGATTCATGTCGTCGCCTCCTATCCAGCGATCAGTTTGCGCGTTTCCTCGAGCGAAGCGGGATCGAACACCGCGCCGCCGACGAGATTGCCGTCGATGCGCTTCGTCAGACCCGCGAGCACCTTGCCCGGACCGCATTCGATCACGTGCGTCACGCCTTCGCGCGCCATCGCCTGCACGCATTCGACCCAGCGCACGGGGCCCGCAGCCTGACGCACGAGCGCGTCCTTGATTGCAGCGGGATCCGAGACCGTGGCGACGTCGATGTTATTGATCAGCGGAATGCGCGGCGCCTCGATGCGAACGTTGGCGAGATAGTCGCGCAACTGGTCGGACGCGGGCTTGAGCAGCGACGAATGGAACGGCGCCGACACCGGCAGCGGCAATGCGCGCTTCGCGCCCTTCGCCTTCGCCACTTCGCAGGCTTTTTCGACGGCCGCCTTGGCGCCCGCGATCACGACCTGCGACGGCGCATTGAAGTTGACCGCTTCCACGACGCCCGCCGACGCGCTTTCCGCGCACACCGCGCGCACGGTGTCGTCGTCGAGGCCGAGAATCGCCGCCATGCCGCCCTCGCCGACCGGCACCGCGCTCTGCATCGCCTGCGCGCGAAAGCGCACGAGCGGCACGGCGTCCGCGAATGCGAGCGCGCCGGCCGCGACCAGCGCCGTGTATTCGCCAAGGCTGTGGCCCGCGACCAGCGCGGGCGCGAGGCCGGTCTCTTTTTCCCACACGCGGTAGATGGCGTACGCCGCCGTGAGCATGACGGGCTGCGTGTTCGTCGTCAGGTTGAGTTCTTCGGCAGGGCCTTCCGCGATCAGCTTGGCGAGATCCTGACCGAGCGCATCCGATGCCTGCTGCACCGTCTCGCGCACCACGGCGTGATCGGCGAACGCGTTGAGCATGCCGATCGATTGCGAGCCTTGGCCCGGGAAAACGAACGCAAATTTCATATCGTCCTCGTTGGATTGGAATGATCCGCGTAGGCGTCGAGGGCGCGCGCGGCGTCGCCGGTTGCGCACGCGGCGCGCGGCTTCATCGACAGCGGATCAGTTGCAGATTAAGGGAGGGAGAGGGATGAAAGAATCAGTAGCGGAATACCGACGCGCCCCACGTGAAGCCGCCGCCGACGCCCTCGATCAGCACGTTCTGTCCGCGCTTGATGCGGCCGTCGCGCACGGCGACGTCGAGCGCCAGCGGAATCGACGCCGCCGAGGTATTGCCGTGCTCGCCGACCGTCACGACCATGCGCTCCTGCGGCAAGTGCAGCTTGCGACAGGTGCTCTGCATGATGCGGATGTTCGCCTGATGCGGGATCAGCCAGTCGATTTCCTGCGGCGTCAGATGCGCTTTCTGCAGGGCTTCGATCGCGACCTTCTCGAGCACGTTGACGGCGAGCTTGAACACCGCCTGGCCGTCCATGTGCAAGAACGCGCTGCCGCTAATCACGCCGCCGTTCACGTTGCCCGGCGTGCAGAGAATGTCGGCATAGCTGCCGTCGGCGTGCAGCGCGCTCGCGAGCACGCCCGGCTCTTCCGAAGCCTGAAGCACGACCGCGCCCGCGCCGTCGCCGAACAGCACGCAGGTCGTGCGGTCCTTGAAGTCCAGAATGCGCGAGAACGTTTCCGCGCCCACGACGAGCGCCGTGCGATGCATGCCGCTACGAATGAAGCTGTCCGCCGTCGCCATGCCGTACGCGAAGCCCGAACACACGGCCTGAACGTCGAACGCCGCGCCGTTGTTCTTGATGCCCAGCTTGTTCTGCAACAGGCACGCGGTGCTCGGAAACACGAAGTCGGGCGTCGAGGTGGCGACGATGATGAGATCGATCGACTGAGGATCGATACCTGCCGCCGCGATGGCCTTTTGCGAGGCGATGAGCGCGAGGTCGCTGGTGGTTTGATCGGGAGCCGCGAAGTGCCGCGCATGGATGCCGGTGCGCGCGACGATCCATTCGTCGTTCGTCTCGACGCCTTGCTGCGCGAGACGGTCCGCCAATGCCTGATTCGTGATGCGCTCGGACGGCAGATAGCTGCCGGTGCCGAGCACGCGAGCGTAGAGATTGGATTGAGCCATTATGCCTTCGTGTGTTGCGCGGTGCCGGACGCGTCCGGCGGGTTTGGCGAGGGGTTCGGCTGGAGCGCCGCCGCGTTGGCGGACGCATCGGCAGCCGTTGCGCTCGTGCCCGCGTCTCGCGCGGACGGCGCATTCTCGTCCATCGCGCGCACGAGGCGTTCGAGCACGCCATTTTTGACCGCATCATACCCGCGTTTGATCGCCCACTCAAAGCCGTAGGCTTCCGCCGAGCCGTGACTTTTGATCACGAGTCCGCGCAGGCCGAGCAGCGCGGCACCGTTGTATTGCGCGGGATCGACGCGCTTCCTGAAACGCTTGAGCACGGGCATGGCGACGAGCGCCATCAGCTTGCTCGACAGCGAGCGCGTGAACTCTTCCTTGATCATGTCGGAGAGCATCTTGGCGAGCCCTTCCGACGTTTTCAGCGCGACATTGCCGACGAATCCATCGCACACGACCACGTCGGTCGTGCCTTTATAGATGTCGTTGCCTTCCACGTTGCCGTAGAAGTTGAGCGTGCTCGCGCGCAGCAGTTCGCCCGCGCGCTTGATCGTTTCGTTGCCCTTGATGACTTCTTCGCCGATGTTGAGCAGCCCGATGGTGGGCCGCTCGCGCCCTTCGATCGCGGACACGAGCGCGTGGCCCATCTCGGCGAACTGCAGCAGATGCTCGGGCTCGCAATCGACGTTCGCGCCGAGATCCAGCACGGTCGTGTAGCCTTTCTGGCTCGGCATGGCGAACGCGATGGCCGGCCGCTCGATGCCCGCGAGCGTTTTCAAAACATAGCGCGACACCGCCATGAGCGCGCCCGTGTTGCCGGCGGAAATGCAGGTCTGCGCCTCGCCTTCCTTCACGAGGTTGAGCGCCACGCGCATCGACGAATCTTTCTTCTTGCGCAGCGCGACTTCGACCGGATCGTCCATGGCGACGACTTCGGTCGCGGGAACGACGGTCAGGCGCGGTTCGTCGAGCGCCTTCGACTTTTTCAGCTGAGCGCGGATGGCCTGTTCGATGCCGACGAGCATCAGGTGCGCGTCGGGATGCGAGCGCACGAAATTGACAGCGGCGGGAACGGTCACGGCCGGACCGTGGTCGCCTCCCATGCAGTCAATGGTTATCTTTACGGTCATGGAAAGCGACGAATTTCAGGCACAAAAAAGCGGCAGTGAAATGCCGCCTTCTTGTCGTACCGAGAAAGTGTCAACAGCGTGCCAGGCGCGAGCCACCGAAAGACGGCGATGCACGCGCGGCAAGCGTAGAACGAACGCTTAGTCGTTCTTCGTCTTGACGACTTTCTTGCCACGATAGTAGCCGTTCGGGCTCACGTGGTGACGCAGATGCGCTTCACCCGTGCTCGGTTCGACAGCCAGCGGCGCCGTCGGGAGGAAGTCGTGGGAACGATGCATGCCGCGCTTCGACGGCGACTTCTTGTTTTGCTGAACTGCCATGATTACTCCAGAAAAATTTTGCGAATTCTAACATAGGGCGGCCCGTCTCCGCGTTCGCGGAAGAACTCCGGCCGTCCCGGCCACCGCTCGAAGCGGGAGACTGCGTGCGGCGAAGACTCGCCGCACTGCGCCATCAATGCTTCTTGTCGTCAGGATCGCTCGTCTTGAGCTTCTCCAGAACGGCAAACGGATTCGGTTTCTCAGCTTCTTCGTCGCCTTCGACAGCTTCGTCTTCCGCGCTGGCCGAAAGCAGGCTTTCATGCACTTCCGGACAAACGCTGTGCTTCGGCACGAGCGGCAAGGAGAGCAACAACTCTTCTTCGATCAAGTCGACGAGATCGAACTGGCGCGAGCCGACGATCACTTCGATTTCATCTTCGTCGAGCGGATACTCGTCCGCCTCTTCCTCCGTCGCGACGATCCGATACGTCGCATCGACGTCGAGATGCTGCGAATACGGCGAAAGGCAGCGTTGGCACGTGAGCCACACCGAACCGTGCACCGCGAGGCGCAGATAAGGCTGCGGCGCTTCCGTGCCGTCGTCCTGCAATTCCGGCTGGGTCGAGCCCTCGCCCTGCCAGGTGAAGACGGTGTCGTCCTCTGGCGCATCCGCCGGCACTTCGGCTAACATGCGCGGCATTTGCGACGTACGCAACCCACCCGCTGCCTGCCGCTTGTTCTCGGCGAAGTCGTAAAGGTCGAGCGCGCGCAGGTCAGCGGGGCTCGCAGGTTTGCCAGGATTCTGAGTCATGTGCGCTCCTGCCTATGCCGAATTGTTCGTTGTTTCATCGACCGATGCGGCGTTTCTCTGCAAGCAGCCGGCCGTCCAAGGTTCCGTGTGCCTCAGTATGCACCGGCCAGCCTTACCGGAGCACGCGTCACTCGCTCGGATTTACACCGCTTGCGTCCGCGTGGACTGTCTGCGTGGTGCTTGGTGGTGCCTGGTGATGTCTGTTCGGTCTTACTGCCCCGGCCAAACGGCCATCCCGCGCGAAACGCTCTGCCAGCCGATGAAAAGCCCAAAATCATATAGGCTTTATTCTTTCGAGTCAAATAGTTAAGGCTGCGCACGCGGTCCGTCGTTTATCTGCCCCATTCACCGGTTCCGAACATGTCGATTCCTCAAGCGCCGCGCCTCGTGCTGGCGTCCAGTTCCCCGTATCGGCGCGAGTTGCTGCAACGCCTGCGCATTCCGTTCGATGTCGTTTCGCCCGATATCGAAGAAACGCCGCTCGCCAGCGAAACGCCCGACGCCACGGCCGTGCGGCTTTCGATCGCGAAGGCGCGCGCCGCCGCGCAGCGCATGACGGACGCAGGCGGCGCGCTCGTGATCGGCTCCGATCAGGTCGCGACCCTCGATGGCCGTCAGCTCGGCAAGCCGGGCACGCACGATAACGCCATCGCGCAGCTTCGGTCGATGCGCGGCCGCAGCGTCGAGTTTCATAGCGCGCTCGCCCTCTTCGACGCGCGCACAGGCGACGTGCAATCCGCCGATATCGTCACGCGCGTGCGCTTTCGCGACTACTCCGACGCCGAAATCGAAGCCTATCTGCGCGCCGAAACGCCTTACGACTGCGCGGGAAGCGCGAAGTCGGAGGGGCTCGGCATCGCGCTTCTGGACGCGATCGACTCCGACGACCCGACGGCGCTCATCGGCCTGCCGCTCATCGCGCTGACAAAAATGCTGCGCGCCGCCGGCTTTCCTGTTCTGGGGGCGGCATGAGCGGCGTCCTGTATTTGATTCCCAACACGCTTGGAGAAGGCGACACCGCGGCGCTCGCGTCCGTGCTTCCGGAGCCGGTGCGCGCGCGGGCTGCGGCGCTCGGCTACTACATCGGCGAAAACGCGAAGACCACGCGGGCGTTCCTGAAGAAAGTCGGCACCGAGCGGCCGATTCAGGAAATCGAGATACGCGAGCTGAACGTGAACACGCCGCGCGCCGAAATCGACCGGCTGCTCGCGCCGATTCTCGCGGGCGCCGACGCGGGCCTCGTTTCGGAAGCGGGCTGTCCCGCCGTCGCCGATCCGGGCGCGCTGCTCGTGCGGCGAGCGCACGAACGCGGCGTGAAAGTGGTGCCGTTCGTCGGTCCGAGTTCGATCTTGCTGGCGCTGATGGCTTCGGGCATGAACGGCCAGAGTTTCGCGTTCAACGGCTATTTGCCGGTCGATGCCGCTGAGCGCGGCAAGCGCCTGCGCGAACTGGAACAGGTGTCGCGCAAGGCGAATCAGACGCAGATTTTCATCGAGACGCCGTACCGTAACCGCGCGATGCTCGACACGCTCGTTGCGGCCTGTGCGCCTTCGACGCTCATTTGCGTGGCCGTCGATCTGACGCTGCCGGGCGAAACCATCGTCACGCGCACGGCAGCCGACTGGAAGAAAGGGGCCGCGCCGGACCTGCACAAGCGCCCAGCCATTTTCCTGCTGCTCGCGTCGTAAGAACGCGTCGTAAGGATCAGCGCAATTGCACCTTGCCGCCGAGCGTCAACGCGCGCACGGCGGCATCGCCCACGGAGGCGCCGAAGCGCCGCACCACGCGCGCGCTGATGCTTTCCTTCTGCGTGTAATCGACGATATCCGGCTGCTTGATGATCTCGCGCGCCACGTAGTTCGCGTCACCGAAGCCGTCCGCAAGGCCGAGCTGCACGCTTTTCTCGCCAGTCCAGAACATGCCGGAGAAGAGGTCCGGATCGTCCTTCAGACGCTTGCCGCGACCCTGCTTCACCGCATCGATGAACTGCGTGTGAATTTCGTCGAGCATCGCCTGTGCGTGCGCGGTCATCTGCGGCGTTTCGGGCGAAAACGGATCGAACGCGCCCTTGTTCGCGCCCGACGTGTGCATGCGGCGCTGGATGCCGAGCTTGTCCATCAGGCCGGTGAAGCCGAAACCGTCCATCAGCACGCCGATCGACCCGACAATGCTCGCGCGATCCACATAAATTCGATCGGCCGCCGCCGCGACGTAATAGCCGCCCGACGCGCACATGTCGTCGACGACCACGTACAGCGGCGTCTTCGGATATTTCGCGCGCAGCCGGCGAATCTCGCGATTGATGATGCCCGCCTGCACCGGACTGCCGCCCGGACTATTGATGCGCAGAATCACGCCGGCGGTGCCGTCGTCTTCGAACGCACTTTCCAGCGCGCCGTCGATGTTGTCGGCGCTGGCGTCGCCGTTCGCCGAGATTTCGCCCTGGAGGTCGATCAGCGCCGTGTGCTTGCCGGATTTGGCGACGTGATCGCCGGTGAAATCGAACACGCCCCACGCGATCAGCGCGAGCACCGCAAGGAAGACGAAGCGAAAGAAGATGCGCCAGCGGCGCGCGGCGCGTTGCTCGCGAATGGCGGCCAGCGCGACACGTTCGAGCGCGTCGCGCTCCCAGTTGTCGTTGCCGTGCGGGTTGGGCGAAAGGTTATCGGACATGCGTGATCTTCCGGGCGTGCAGCCGCGTCAAGGGATAGAAAGGGGAAATCAGGCGGGCCGAAGCGCGTCGTCGGGCAGCCAGAAGACCGCGCGGCCTTCCGGCGTCTCGCGCTCCTCGACCGCGACAGGCCGAAGCCGCGCGCCGCGGCACGGGCCGCCGACGCACTTGCCGGTGTCCGGCTCGTAGATCGCGCCGTGCGTCGCGCACATCAAGTATAGGCCCGAGCTTTCGAAGAACTGGCCCGCGGCCCAGTCGAGTTCCATCGGCACGTGCGCGCAGCGGTTCAGATAGCCGTACGGCTTGCCGTCGTAGCGGACGAAGAACACGACCGCCTCGCCGCCCGCGTCCTGCGCGTCGAGCCGGACGCCCGCGCCGCCGTCGACGAGTTCGTCCGACGCACAGACGCGCACCGCTTCCCGTGTCGGCTCGCTCATGCGTGTTCCCTGAGCCAGCCGGCGAGCGACGCGACGCTATCCGCGCAGAAACGCGGCTGCAACGCGGTGAGCGAATTCGCCGGATGCGCGCCGTACGCGACGCCCACGCCCGCCGCGCCCGCGTTGATCGCCATTTGCAGGTCGTGCGTGGTGTCGCCGATCATCAGCGTGCGGGACAAGTCCTGCCCCAGTTCGCGCGTAAGTTCCTGAAGCATCGCGGGATGCGGCTTCGAGAAGGTTTCGTCGGCGCAGCGCGTGCCGTCGAAAAGGCTCGTCAACCGCGACTGATCGAGCGCCCGGTTCAGCCCGACGCGGCTCTTGCCCGTCGCGACCGCCAAAAAATAGCCCTCGTCGCGCAATTCCTGAAGCAGTTCGCGCACACCGGCGAAAAGTTCGGTCTGCTGACCCATCGTCAGAAAATGGAAGCGATACCGCTCCGCGAGGCGCGGATAGTCCTTCGAATCGAGCGTCGGCGCGCAGATTTGCAGCGCGTCCTTCAGGCCGAGGCCGATCA
This sequence comes from Burkholderia sp. 8Y, assembly GCF_902506145.1. Taxonomy (GTDB): domain Bacteria; phylum Pseudomonadota; class Gammaproteobacteria; order Burkholderiales; family Burkholderiaceae; genus Caballeronia. The sequence goes on from NZ_LR733520.1 coordinate 1,970,695, forward strand.
CGTAACTCGCGGATTCGTCGGCGGGAACGGGCAGGCCGAGATCGCGGCAGGCAGCCTGAATGCTCCGCGTGATATGGACGGTCGAGTCCATCAGTGTGCCGTCCCAGTCGAAAACGATCAGATCGAATTGCTGCCGCGCCATTTATGTCTCTCGGTTTTTGAGTTGTTCGATGAAGCGCCTGCACTCGGCTGGCAGCGGCGCTTCGAACTGCAGCGGCGCGCCCGTCGCGGGATGCGTGATTTTTAGTCGATATGCGTGCAAAAACATGCGCTTGAGCGAAGGCATCGCCTTCGGGCGCGCGAGTTCCTTGTTCAGCGCGAAGTCGCCGTATTTGGCGTCGCCCGCAATCGGCAGGCCGATGCTTTGCATGTGGACGCGAATCTGGTGCGTGCGGCCGGTCTTGAGTTCGGCTTCGACCCACGCGTAGTCCGGCCAGCGTTCGATCAGATTGAACACCGTATGCGACGCGAGCCCGTTTTCCTGAATACGCACGCGCCGCTCGCCGTCCGCCGCCACATATTTGTGCAGCGGCGCCTTGACGATGCGCCGCCGGCCCCAGTCGTTCTGCCAGTCGCCGTGGCCGAGCGCGTAATACCGCTTGTCGACGCGGTTCTCGCGAATTTGCTCGTGCAGATTCACGAGCGCAGCGCGCTTTTTCGCGAGCATGAGCACGCCCGACGTTTCCCGGTCCAGCCGATGCACCAGTTCCAGAAACTTCGCCTGCGGCCGCGCATTGCGCAACTGCTCGATGACGCCGAACGCCACGCCGCTGCCGCCGTGCACCGCGACGCCCGAGGGTTTGTCGATGACGATCAGGTGGTCGTCCTCGAAAATGATCGGGAATTCGGCGGCGGGCGCGTTCGACGACACGGGCGCTTCGTCGGCTTGCGCGGTGCGAATGGGCGGCACGCGCACGAGATCGCCCAGTTCCAGCCGGTACGCGGCGTCGATGCGGCCCTTGTTCACCCGCACTTCGCCGCTGCGGAGAATCCGGTAAATATGGCTTTTCGGCACGCCCTTGCAGACGCGCAACAGGAAATTGTCGATGCGCTGCCCGGCAGCGGTTTCATCGACTTCGATCATCGACGTGCGCTCGCTTGCAACTTGTTTATGGGATGTTTTGCCTAACTCATTCATTCTGAATATAATTTGCGAGCAGCCTGAAAAGGCCGGACTCGACTCAGTTACCCATGAGGAGCTACGGCGCGATTCATCAGACTGTACAGGTGCAAGCGATAAACCGTTATTTTACTTGCGCCCAGGGCCGGTTGCTCGCCCGGAAAATCGAGCAACGAGTTGCACGCACGGCGAGATCACCGGCAGGGACGGAGCCCACAGGCGCGTTCGGTCGGGTCGATCGCCGATCGGTAACGGATTTTTGGTCAAAAAGAATTTCATCGGCGAGAACCGACGGCGTCCGGCGTTAAACCGGCCGCCCGCCCGATTCAGCCCTGCCATCGAGCGAGGGTTAAGAGGGCACATCGAGGCTCGCCGATTTGCGAACAACGGCGACGCATCTCGCTGCTGCGCTGATTCCTGCGAAGCGCGAGACGCGAAAAAAACGCCGCAACGAGGCGAGACACGGCAAGCAGGCGGGAGCACGTAGCCCGCTGCTGCCGGCGCGGCCCGTCCGCGATAACGAAGATCGGTAACGAAGCATCGCGCCGGTTCGCGCGACACCGCTCTTCCTTTCGCGGACGCCGTCGGGAGGGAAAGGCTCTGTTGAAAGAGCGCAGTGGCTTCGGCGCGTCCATTTTGAGACGCGGAAAGCCCCGCGCCGCCGTTCGTCCTTGCCACGGGCCGCATCGCCTCTGCGCGCTGCCGTTGTCGCATGTGCCCCATGGCCCGGCCGCCGCGTTCGTCGGCCCTAAGCCAGCTTTCGGCAATTCTCCCGCCTAGAATCCGCTCCGGCGTGCTTTTGTGACAACACAAAAAGCGTGGCACGCCCACCCTCCCGCTTCGCGCGCCGATGTTCGAATCCGCGCCGATTCGCCAGACGAGGAAGGGTCAAAGCCGCTCTGGAGCCGTTCAATGAAACGCATGCTGTTCAATGCGACGCAGCAAGAAGAACTGCGCGTCGCCATCGTCGATGGCCAGAAGCTCATCGACATCGACATCGAAACCGCCGGGCGCGAACAGCGCAAAGGCAACATCTACAAGGGAGTCGTCACCCGCATCGAGCCGTCGCTCGAAGCCTGCTTCGTCAACTACGGCGAAGACCGCCACGGCTTTTTGCCGTTCAAGGAAGTCGCCCGCCAGTATTTCCGCGACGGCGTCGAGATGCGCTCCGCGCGCATTCAAGACGCGCTCCGCGAAGGCCAGGAACTCATCGTTCAGGTCGAAAAGGAAGAGCGCGGCAACAAGGGCGCGGCGCTGACCACGTTCATTTCGCTGGCCGGCCGCTATCTCGTCCTGATGCCGAACAATCCGCGCGGCGGCGGCGTGTCGCGCCGGATCGAAGGCGACGAGCGGCAGGAACTGCGCGAAACCATGGCGCAGCTCGAATTGCCGGAAGGCATGAGCATCATCGCGCGCACGGCGGGTATCGGCCGTTCGGCGGAAGAGCTCCAGTGGGACCTGAACTACCTGATGCAACTGTGGCGCGCGATCGAAGCCGCGTCGCAGAGCGGCGTCGCTGGCCAGCCGATGCTCATCTATCTCGAATCGAGCCTCGTCATCCGCGCGATTCGCGACTACTTCCAGCCGGATATCGGCGAAATTCTCATCGATACGACCGAAATCCATGATCAGGCGCGCGCCTTCATGGATATCGTGATGCCCGACAACCTGCAAAAGGTGAAGCGGTATCACGACGACGTGCCGCTCTTCTCGCGCTTCCAGATCGAGCATCAGATCGAGACGGCGTACTCGCGCACGGTGCCGCTGCCCTCGGGCGGCGCGATCGTGATCGACCACACCGAGGCGCTCGTCGCCATCGACGTGAACTCGGCGCGCGCCACCAAGGGCGCGGATATCGAGGAAACCGCGACGCGCACCAATCTCGAAGCCGCCGACGAAGTCGCACGCCAGCTTCGTCTGCGCGATCTGGGCGGCCTGATCGTGATCGACTTCATCGACATGGAGTCGGCCAAAAGCCAGCGCGAAGTCGAGCAGCGTCTGAAAGACGCGCTCAAGCACGACCGTGCCCGCGTGCAAATGGGCAAGATCTCGCGCTTCGGTTTGATGGAACTGTCGCGTCAGCGTCTGCGTCCGGCGCTGTCGGAAGGCAGCCACGTGACCTGCCCGCGCTGTAACGGCACGGGCCATATCCGCGATACCGAATCGTCCGCGCTGCAAGTGCTGCGGATCATTCAGGAAGAAGCGATGAAGGAAAACACCGCGGCAATTCATTGCCAGGTGCCGGTCGAAGTCACCGCCTTCCTGCTGAACGAAAAACGCTCGGAAATCAACAAGATCGAGTCGCGCTTCAAGGTCAACGTCGTTCTGATTCCGAACAAGCATCTGGAGACGCCGCATTACAAGCTGGAACGTCTGCGCCACGATGACGCGCGTCTGGACGAACCGCGCGCCTCGTGGAAGATGGCCGTCGAAGCGGCGAGCGAACTGGAATCCGAAACCGGCTACAGCAAGCGCGCCGAGGAAGTGAAGCCGAAGCAGGAAGCGGCGGTCAAGGGCATCACGCCCGAGAAGCCGGCGCCGAGCGCGCCGGTGAAGCCCGCGCCCGTCGAGGCCGCGCCTGCCCCGGCTCCGGTGGCCGTGCCGGCGAGCGGCGGTTTCATCGCGTGGATCAAGAATCTGTTTGGCATTCAGCCGGAAGTGAAGCCGGCGCCGGCGCCCGTCGAAGCGCAACCGGCGGCGCGTCCGCAGCGCGAGCGCACCGAGCGCGGCGAACGCGCGGGCGGCGGCGACCGCAACCGCAATCGTCGCGGTGGCGCGGGCCGTGAAGGCGCGGCCGCCAACGGCGCGGCGCTCGGCGGCAACGGGGCGGGCCGTCAGCCTGCGCGTCGGGAAGATCGCGAAGCGCGTGGCACACGTGAAGGCCGTGAGCCGCGTGAGGGACGCGAAGGACGCGAAGGCCGCGAACTGCGTGAAGCACGGGAACCGCGCGAGGCACGTGAGCCGCGTGAAGCACGTGAGCCGCGCGAGACCCGCGAAGCGCGCGAGCCGCGCGAGCCGCGTGAGACGCGCGAGGCACGGGAGCCGCGTGAACCGCGCGATCGCGGTCAGGAGCGTGGCGCCGAGCGTGCGCCGCGTCCGGAAGCCGCCGAGCGTCAGGAACGCCGCGAGCGTCCGGATAGGGTCGAGCGTGCCGAACGCGCTGATCGCGGCGAACGCGCCGACCGCGGCGAACGCGCGGAACGGACGGAGCGTGCGGAACGCCCCGAGCGCGCGGAGCGCGGCGAGCGCCGCAAGCCGCAGCCGGAAGCCGCCGTCGAGGCATTGACGCAAGGTGAAACGGTGGCATCGGAAATTGCGGATACCACGCCGCTCGATGCCGATGTGCCGCAGCAAGACATCGACGCCCTCTCCGCCGATCAGGCCGCAGCCGCACGCGAAGGCGAAGAGCGCCGCCGCCGCCGTCGTGGCCGCCGTGGCGGCCGTCGCGATCGCGATGAGGAAGGCATGACCGTCAACCACGCCGCCGATGTCGCGGAAGCCGAAGGCGCAGCGGAAAGCACGTCGGCGCAGGCCGGTGTCTTCGACGCCGAAGCCGCGCAGGAAGCCGCCGCGCGCCGCGAAACGCGCCCGGGCGCCGTCGAAGCCGAGCCGGTCGCGGAACGCCGCGAAGCGAAGCCACAGGAAGCCGCGCCGGTGGCCGTGCAAGCCGCGCCCGCGCAGCCTCTGGAAGCCGCGCCAGCCGAGCCGTCGGAAGCCAAGGAAGAAGTGAAGGTCGAAGCGAAGGTCGAAGCGAAGGCGGATGCCCAGCCCGCGCCCGATATCTTCGCGAAGCCCGCTGCGGCGCCGGCCGTCGAGAACCCGTTCGGGTCGTCGCCGAAGGTTGCGGAAACGAAGCCTGCCGATCCGTTCGCGCCGGTGGTTGCGCACGAGCCGAAGCCTGCCGAAGCCGCGACTACCAGCGAAACGGTAGCGGAAGCCGCTGAAATCTCCGAGCCGGTGAAAACCGCCGCGATCGCTTCGACGCCGGCTGCAACCGCCGTCGAGCCGATTCAGACGGAAGCCGCGCCGGTCGCGAAGCCCGAAGTGACGACGCAGCCGTCGGCCCCGGTCGTTTCGGAGCTGGTGAAGCCTGCCGCGACGCGACCGACGCCCGCTGCATCGTCTACGGGAACGGAAGGCTTGAAGCCGATGCTCGACACCGCCGGCCTCGTCTGGGTGAACACGGACGCCGACAAGCTGCGCGCGGCCGACGCCGCCGCCGCACAGGAACCCGCGCCGGTTCGCGTGCCGCGCGAGCGCAAGCCGCTTCCGCCGGTCGACGCCGCGCCGATGCAGCAGGTGGAAACCGGCAAGAGCGCGCATTGACCGGATCGCGCGGCGCCCAAGGGCCGCGCAACGAAGTCTGCCAAACGCCATCGACGCCAAGTCGATGGCGTTTTTCTTTTGGCACTAGTGGAAAGCCCGGTCCGCCGAGCCTTGTCATGGCCGGCCGGACTGGCGCGCTTCCGCTAAAATGGGCTGATTGCCTATCCGACCGAAGCCCTGAGCAGCCATGTCCCGACGCATCATCCCGTTAGCCGATGTCAGCGCGATTCCGGATTTTGCCGGCGCCGCCGCAGCGCCATCCGGCTTGCTGACGGACACGCTCGCGCGTCCCCTGCGCGACTTGCGCATTTCGGTCACGGATCGCTGCAACTTCCGCTGCGTCTACTGCATGCCGCGCGACGTCTTCGACAAGGACTATCCGTTTCTGCCGCATTCCGCGCTGCTGTCGTTCGAGGAAATCGAGCGGCTCGCACGCGTGTTCGTCGCGCACGGCGTCGAGAAAATCCGGCTGACGGGCGGCGAGCCGCTCCTGCGAAAGAACATCGAATTCCTGATCGACCGGCTCGCGCAGTTGCGCACGCCGCAGGGCCGGCCGCTCGACATCACGCTCACGACGAACGGTTCGCTGCTCGCGCGCAAGGCTCAGTCGTTGAGGGACGCGGGGCTGTCGCGCGTCACGGTCAGTCTCGATGCGCTCGACGACGCCCTCTTTCGCCGCATGAACGACGCGGACTTCGCTGTCGGCGATGTGCTCGACGGCATCGCGGCCGCGCAAGCGGCCGGCCTCGCGCCGATCAAGGTGAACATGGTCGTCAAACGCGGCACGAACGATCAGGAAATCGTGCCGATGGCGCGTCACTTCAAAGACAGCGGCGTCGTTCTGCGGTTCATCGAATACATGGATGTCGGCGCGTCCAACGGCTGGAACATGGGCGAAGTGCTGCCGTCCGCGCAGGTGGTCGAGCGCATCGCGGCGCACTTCCCGCTCGCGCCGCTCGAAGCGCACACCGCCGCCGAAACCGCGCAACGTTGGGGTTATCGCGACGGAGGCGGCGAAATCGGCGTGATTTCGAGCGTGACGCGCGCCTTCTGCGGCTCGTGCACGCGCGCCCGGCTGTCGACCGAAGGCAAGCTGTATCTGTGCCTCTTCGCGAGCGCAGGGCACGACCTGCGCGCCCTCATTCGCGGCGGCGCGAGCGATGAAGACGTGGCCACGGCCATCGCCCGCATCTGGGAAGCGCGCGGCGACCGGTACTCGCAGTTGCGCGGCAGCGCGTCGGCGGAAGCGCGCAAAGACGGCCCGCGCGTCGAGATGTCGTACATCGGCGGTTGAGCGGACCGCTCCGTGACAGCACCAGCCCGCGCCGCTTCGGCCTCGAACGTGACCGGACTCGTGCTCGCGGGCGGGCGCGGTTCGCGCATGGGCGGCGTCGACAAGGGCATGCAGCCGTTTCTCGGCGAACCGCTCGCGCTCCATGTGCTACGCCGCGTCGCGCCGCAAGCGAGCGACATGCTGATCAGCGCGAACCGCAATGTCGAAGCCTATGCACGGCTCGCCGCGCCGTTCGGCGCGCGGGTGATCGCAGACGCGCTCGGCGACTACCCCGGCCCGCTCGCGGGCATCGCGGCGGCGTTGCGCGCAGCGCAGACGGAATTCGTGCTGCTTGCACCGTGCGACGCGCCGTTCGTCGATGAACGGCTCGGCGCGCTGCTCGGCGAAGCACTCGACGCCGAACACGCCGACATCGCCTATGCCGCGACGATCGAACCGGCTGGCGAACGCATCGCGCATCCGGTTTTCGCGCTCCTGCGCACGTCGCTCGCCGACGATCTCGACACCCGGCTCGCGTCCGGCGAGCGCAAGGTCCGCGCGTGGTACGCGCACCACAAGGCGGTGCAAGTGCCATTTCACGATGATCGCGCGTTTTACAATATCAATGATTTACGCCAGCTAGCCGAGCTGGAACGCCGCTAGCCGGCATCCGCGCTCGCCCAGCGTAGCGCCAGCTCACCGGCAGGCTTTCGTCACGCGGTCTCTGCCGCTTCCTCGCGCGCCGCACGTCGCGCCCACCCCTGTCCATGACCACGTTGAAGCCACTGTCCGGTTGCGTCGCTCACTATGATCCGAACGCGTTGCCCGTCGAGGCGGCGCAGGAAATCGTGCGCCAGTGGGCCATGCCGCACGGGCAGGCGCAGCGCGTGGAGCGCGTCGGCCTTTTCGATGCGCTGAACCGCGTGCTCGCCGAGGACGTCATCTCGCCCATCGACGTGCCCGCGTTCGACAATTCCGCCATGGACGGCTATGCGTTCTCCGGCGCGGCGCTGTCGTCGGTCCTCACGTCGGCCGGGCAGTCCTTGACGCTGAACGTCGCGGGCGCCGCGCTCGCCGGACGGCCGTTCGCCGGTCAGCCGGGCGCGGGCCAATGCGTACGCATCATGACCGGCGCGCTGATGCCGCAAGGTTGCGACACGGTCGTGCCGCAAGAACTCGTCACCCGCGAAGGCGAAGCCATTCGTTTCTCCGCCGACGCCCTCCGCGCAGGTCAGAACCGGCGGCTCGCGGGCGAAGATCTCGCGCGCGGAAAACCCGCGTTGCGCGCCGGCCGCGTCGTGCGGGCGTCGGATCTCGGCTTGCTGGCGTCGCTCGGCATCGCGGGAGTGAACGTGCGAAAACAACTCGTCGTCGCGTTCTTCTCGACGGGCGATGAACTGCGCTCCGTCGGCGAACCGCTGACGCCCGGCACGCTCTACGACAGCAATCGCTACACGCTTTTCGCTATGCTGCGCCGGCTCGGCGTCGAGACCGTCGATCTGGGCATCGTCCGCGACGATCGCGCGTCGCTCGACAAGGCGCTGCGCGAGGCGACGGAAGCGGCGGATGTGGTCATCAGTTCCGGCGGCGTGTCCGTGGGCGACGCCGACTTCACGCGCGAACTGATGAACTCGCTCGGGGATGTCGCGTTCTGGAAAATTGCCATGCGCCCCGGGCGGCCGCTCGCGTTCGGCCGGCTGTGGTCCGGTCCGCGTGCGGGCACGGGCAAGTCCGCGCTCTTCTTCGGCTTGCCGGGCAATCCAGTCGCGGTCATGGCGACCTTCTATTTCATCGTGCGCGAGGCGCTCATGGCGATGTCGGGCGCGACGCGGCAGGCACCGACCGTCATCAACGCGCGTTGCGCCGAGCCGATCAAAAAGCGCGCGGGCCGCACGGAATTCCAGCGCGGTATCGCCATGCGCGACGCCGCCGGGCGGTGGAGCGTCGTCACGACCGGCCCGCAAGGCTCGGGCGTGCTGAGCTCGATGAGCGAGGCGAACTGTTTCATCCTGCTGGAACACGACCGCGCGGATATCGACGCGGGCGACGAAGTGAACATCGTGCCGTTCGACGGCCTCATTTGACAGCTAACAGCGAACCCATCATGCACGAAGCCGCGGCGACCCACATTCCAACTATCGATAGACGGGGTTCTTCTCCCATGAAAAAGCAGATCTCATCCATCGCACCGGGACAGACGGCCAAGGCGCTGATCCTCGTGTATCTGACCTTCAGCGTGCCGATCGTGCTGCTCGGCGTGGTCGTCGCGTTCGTGCGCTACGGCTCGGTCGAAGTGAGCACGGTCACGAGCGCGCTGCTGCTGAACGCGATTCTCGGCTTCGTGCTGCTGTGGATTGCGTGCCACGCTTATAACTGGGTGGCGTCGCGCTTTGGCGGCATTGAAATCGTGCTGTCCGACGCGCCGGAAGAAGCATGAGCGCCGCGTCCGTTCGCCCGGCCGCGCCCGCTGATATCGGCGCCATCTTCGGCCTGATGCTCGAACTCGCGGAGTTCGAAAAGCTCACGCATCTTTTCATCGCGACGCAAGACGGCCTGCGCGACGCGCTCTTCGGCGCGCGCCCCGCGGCTGAGGCGCTCGTCGCGGAGCAGGCAGGCGAAGTCGTCGGCTACGCGCTCTTTTTCCACAACTTCTCGACGTTCCTCGGCAAGCGCGGTCTTTATCTGGAAGACCTCTACGTGCGCCCCGCGCTGCGCGGCAGCGGCGTCGGCACGATGATGCTGAAGCAACTCGCCGCGCTCGCCGTCGAGCGTGAGTGCGGACGCTTCGAGTGGTCGGTGCTGGACTGGAACCAGAACGCCATCGACTTCTACGAGAAGATGGGCGCGACCGTCCTGCCGGACTGGCGCGTGGTGCGCGTCACCGGCGATTCGCTCGACCGTCTCGCGAACGGCGCGCGCTGAGCGCGGTTCACGGTTCGTCGTCGCTCTCGGGCGACGATAAGTCCCCGAGCACGCCCGCCGCCTTTTCGTGCGGCAGCGCCTCCACCTCGCGCAGGCGCTTGCCCATCTGACGCGTGCGCGTCTGCGCCGCTTCGATCGACCGCGTGACGGTTTCCAGTTGCGCCTTCGTTCGCGCGAGCACGTCGCCGAACTTGCCGAATTCCGTCTTCACCGCGCCGAGCACCTGCCACACTTCGCTCGACCGCTTCTCGATGGCAAGCGTCCGGAACCCCATTTGCAGACTGTTGAGCAGCGCGGTCAACGTCGTCGGACCGGCCACGCTCACGCGATACTCGCGTTGCAGGAAGTCGCTCAGGCCGGGACGACGCAGCACTTCCGCGTACAAGCCTTCGGTCGGCAGAAACAGCAACGCGAAGTCCGTCGTATGAGGCGGCGCGACGTACTTCTGCGCAATGGCCCGCGCCTCGGCGCGCAAGCGGCCTTCGAGCGCACGCGACGCATCTTCCACCGCGACTAGATCGGCGCGCTCCTGGGCGTCGATGAGACGCTCGTAGTCCTCACGTGGAAACTTGGCGTCGATGGGCAGCCACACGGGCGTCGCGACATCGCTCGATGAACCGGCGACACCCGGCGCGTCGTGCCGCCCCGGCAGCTTGATCGCGAACTCGACGCGTTCGTTGCTGTTCGGCACGGTCGCGACGTTCTTCGCGTACTGATCGGGCGTGAGCAACTGCTCCAGCAGCGATTCGAGCTGCACTTCGCCCCAGATGCCGCGCGTCTTGACGTTGGTCAGCACTTTTTTCAGATCGCCGACGCCCGCAGCCAGCGACTGCATCTCGCCCAGCCCGCGATGCACCTGCTCCAGCCTCTCGGACACGAGCCTGAACGATTCGCCCAGCCGCTGCTCCAGCGTCGCGTGAAGTTTTTCGTCGACGGTGCGGCGCATTTCCTCGAGCTTCGCCGCGTTGTTCGCTTCGATGTCCTTGAGACGCGCTTCCAGCGTCGCGCGCACTTCCGTCAGGCGCCGATCGTTGGCTTCGGACAGTTGCCCGAGATGCAGCGTCATGGAATCGGCGAAACGCTTGAGCGCGTTGCCCTGCTCCTCGCGCGCATCCTGGCTTTGCTGCGCGAGTTGCTGGGCGAGCGCGTCGAACTGCGCGTTCTGCACGCTCGACGTGCTCGCCAGTTGCGTCGCGAGCGTCTGGTGAAACTGCGCGAAGCCGCTCTGCGATTCCATGCGCGACACGCGCGCGTGTTCCGCGATATCGCCGCGCAGCCCTCGTTCGAGCCGCTCTTGCGCGCGTCCGTGCGCTTCGCCCATGTCGTTCACGCGATCGGTCAGGGCGGCGAACTCCTCGTCGATATCGACGTTCGCAGCGCGCCGCATGGCCGCGGCGAGCGCGATCAGCGCGATGACCAGCGCGACCGCCACCAACGCGAGCGCGCCGTACAGCCATTCGATCATGAGCCGAGCACGTTAGGGTTGATCGGATTCGGCGGATTGCCCGCGCGCGGGCCTTCGTCCAACGCGGCGATCAGATTGTCCGCAGCGAGATTCGCCATCGCGCGACGCGTCGTTTCGGTCGCGCTCGCAATATGCGGCGTGAGCACGACGTTGTCCAGCGCCAGGAAATCGGGATTCAGGTTCGGCTCGCCCTCGAACACGTCGATGCCCGCTGCCGCGATGCGCTTTTCGCGCAGGGCTTCGATCAACGCCGCGTCATCGACGATTCCGCCACGCGCGATGTTCGTCAGCGTGGCCGTCGGCTTCATCAGCGCAAGCTCAGCCGCGCCGATCGTGTGATGGCTTTCCTTCGAATACGGCAGCACGAGCACGACGTGATCCGCGCGCTTGAGCAAATCATCCTTCGACGCGTATTCCGCATTGAGTTGCGCTTCGATTTCCGGCGCGACGCGCGAGCGATTGTGATAGATCACGCGCATGTCGAAGCCGCGCGCCCGCCGCGCGAGCGCCTGCCCGATGCGTCCCATGCCGATCACGCCCAGCGTCGAGCCGTACACATCGACGCCGAGAAACGAATCGAACGACCACTTCTGCCACTTGCCCGCGCGCAGAAAGTGCTCCGACTCGGTGACGCGGCGCGCTGCCGCCATCATCAACGCCCAGCCGAAATCGGCGGTGCTTTCGTTCAGCACGTGCGGCGTGTTGGTGCCGAGCACCTTGTGCGCGTCGAACGCCTGCATGTCGAAGTTGTTATAGCCGACCGCCATGTTGGCGACCACTTTCAGCTTCGGCGCGCCCGCCAGTTCGTTCTCGCCGACCATCTCGCCCGCCGTGAACGCGCCGTCCTTGTCGGCGAGACGGCGCGCGAATTCGTCTTGCGGCATCACGTCGCCCAGGTTCACGTCGACTTCGAAATACTGTTTCAGGCGCTCGATCACGTCGGGAAACGTCGGGCGAGCCACAAGCACTTTCTTCATCGCATGCTCCTAGAAAAATAGCCAGCCGGTGACGGCGAAAAGCGGCAACAGCACGACGCACGACCAGCCGATATAGCCGAAAAAACCGGGCATGCGCACGCCGCGCGATTCCGCGATTGCCTTCACCATGAAATTCGGCGCGTTGCCGATGTACGAGTTCGCGCCCATGAACACCGCGCCCGCCGAAATCGCCGCGAGCGTCGTGGCGCCCGTGGTCATGAGCGTCTGCGCGTCGCCGCCGGCGAGATTGAAGAACACCAGATAGGTCGGCGCATTGTCGAGGAACGAGGACAACAGCCCGGTCGTCCAGAAATAGGCGATATCGACAGGCTTGCCGTTCGCGTCCGATACCGCGCGGACGATGCCCGCGAACGCGCCCGCCTTGCCCACGCGCAGAATGATGATGACCGGGGCGATGGTCACGAAGATCGCCGCGAAGAGTTTGGCGACTTCGACGATGGGCGCCCAGTCGAACGCGTTGCCCGCACGGGCCGCCTTGGGCGTCAGCACGAGCGAGGCCAGCAACACGACGACGAGCGCGCCGTCCCGCAGGACGTTCTGCAACGCGACATGCGTGCCGAACACGTCGAATTCGACGCCCGGCTTCCACACGCCGCTCATCAGCACGAGCGCGACGATGACCGCGAGCAACACGAAATTGATCTTGCCGTCGATGCCGAGACTGGGCGTGTCCGGCGTCGGATCGAGAAACGGCCGCCGCGATTCTTCCTTGTGCCGCCAGTAATAGCTGTCGAGCGCGTAGAACAGCGCGAGCAGCACGGCGCAGATGAAGAGCATCGGCAGCGCGAGATGCAGCGTGGTCCAGAAAAAACCGACGCCGTTCAGAAAGCCGAGAAAGAGCGGCGGATCGCCGAGCGGCGACAGCGAGCCGCCCGCGTTCGCCACGAGAAAAATGAAGAACACCACGACATGCACGGCATGCTTGCGATTGTCGTTGGCGCGCAAGAGCGGGCGGATGAGCAGCATGGCCGCGCCCGTCGTTCCCATGATGCTGGCGAGCGCAGTGCCGAGCGCGAGCAGCGCGGTATTGACGCGCGCCGAGCCGTGCAGATTGCCGCGCACGCAGATGCCGCCCGCCACGGTATAGAGCGCCGCAAGCAGAACGATGAACGGCACGTACTCTTCGAGCATCGCGTGGACGAGCACGCCGAACGCCGTGCCGATGCCGAACGCCAGCGCGAAGGGCGCAAGGAACGCCAGCGCCCACGCCGCCGCGATCTTGCCGAAATGGTGATGCCACACTTTGCTGGCGACGAGCGGAAACACCGCAATGGACAGCAGAATGCCGATGAACGGAATGCCCCACGCCGCCGACAAGGACGCGCCGTCGAGCGTGGCAGCCGAAGCATTGGACATCGCAAAGAGCGATAGCAGAAAGCCAGAAACGAAACGCGGCACTGTCCTTACGCTCCCCGCACGATGATGGCGTGTACGCGATACGGACCGTGTGCGCCGAGCACGATGGTCTGCTCGATGTCGCCGGTGCGGGACGGCCCCGACACGAAGTTCACGGCGCGCGGGAGTTCGCCCCGCTCCTGCCGCATCAGCGCGAAGGCGTCCTCATGGGCCGCGACGATGCGCGATGCCGGGACGATGGCGATATGCGTCTGCGGCAACAGCGCGCCGGACGCGGGCGTTTCGGGCCCCGACAGCAGCACGATGGAGCCGGTCTCGGCAGCCGCGCAAAAGCAGCCGGTGATGCCGACGAGGTCCGCGTCCACCGGCTTGCGCAGCGACGCCGCAATGCCCGCTTGCGCCCACGGCAAACCGCCGAGCGCGGGCCACGCGACGACATCGCGGGAAAGATCGAGCGCGTGGAGATAGCGCGCGGCTTCGGCGGGGGCATCGGCGAGCGTCTCGACTTCGGCGACGCTCGTCGAAAGACGTTCGGCCTCCAGACGAAAACGCGCGATCAGTTCGTCCCGCGTGGCGGGAAGCGGTGGACGCGGGCCAGCGGGATGCCGCGCCAGATATTCTTCGGCGGCGGCGCGCTCGGCGTCTGTCGGCGCGCCTCGCCTGCCCTGCGCGTTTCGAATGCGCGCGAGAATGTTGCGGCGCGCGGCCGATGTGTCCATGGTGCCGTCCTCGTGGATGCAAGCGTGGGAACGTCGCGGCGGATTATCCGCGACGTGAAGCTGAAAGTGATTATATCGACCGGTCCGCGCGCGCGAACCTCAGCCGAACGGCATAGGCCGCGTGACGTGTCAGCTTTCCTCGACCGGCTGCTCGATGCCGAACACCTGACGCAGGTACGCGAGATACGCCTTGTCGTCGCACATGTTCTTGCCGGGCGAATCGGAGAGTTTCGCCACCGGCTGCCCGTTGCAGCGGACCATCTTGATTACGATCTGCAGCGGCTGATAACCGAGATCGTTCGTGAGATTCGTGCCGACGCCGAACGCGAGCTGACAGCGGCCACGGAAACGCTCGTAGAGTTGCAGCACTTTGGGAATGTCGAGCGCGTCGGAAAAGACGAGCACCTTCGTGCGCGGATCGCAGCGGTTTTCTTCGTAATGCTTGATGAGACGCTCACCCCAGTCGAAGGGATCGCCCGAATCGTGGCGCGCGCCGTCGAAAAGCTTGCAGAAATACATGTCGAAGTCGCGCAGGAACGCTTTCATGCCGTAGACGTCCGACAGCGCGATGCCGAGATCGCCCCGATATTCCTTCGCCCACATCTCGAAGCCGAAAATCTGCGAATCGCGCAGGCGGGGGCCGAGCGCCTGACACGCCTGCAAATACTCGTGCGCCATCGTGCCGAGCGGCCGCAGACCGTGCTTCATCGCGTAGAACACGTTGCTCGTGCCCGCGAACTGTTCGCCGAGCCGCTCCTTGAGCGTCAGCACGACTTCCTCGTGCCACTGCTTCGAGAAGCGGCGGCGCGTGCCGTAGTCGGCGATCTTGCAATCGGAATATTCGGGCGGCGTGGCGAGCAGCTTGATCTTGTCGCGCAGACGCTCGCGCCCGGTTTCGTACTCCGGCTGACGCTGCGTGTTGCGAAAGTAGACCTCGTTGACGATGGCGAGCATCGGGATTTCGAACAGGATCGTATGCAGCCACGGGCCTTCGATCAGAATGTCGATCTCGCCATTGTTCTTCGGCGACGGTGAAATCCGAATGGACTTCTCGTTCAGATGGAAAAGCGCGAGGAAGTCGATGAAATCGCTCTTCATGAAGCGCATGCGCCGTAGATAGTCGAGCTCTTCTTCACGGAAGCGCAAGTTGCAAAGCTGGCGCACTTCGTCGCGGATCTCGTCGATGTACGGCACGAGATCGACATTCGGCGTGCGGCAGCGGAAGCGATACTCCGCGTGCGCAGCCGGGAAGTGATGCAGCACGACCTGCATCATCGTGAACTTGTAGAGGTCGGTATCGAGCAGCGAATTGATGATCATGGTTTGACTGGAACATCGAGCGATGAGACCGCGCGCCGTCTTGCTGCGGCGTGCTTTTGGGCCATGTTACCCGAATGCGCGGACCGGCAAGATGCTCGCCGACCCTTTTTGCCAGGCGCGCATATCTACATTGCAAAACGATATAAGGCAGCTCCGGCGGCGTCCGCGCCCGTTTGGACCGTTACGCTACAATACGCGTTTCGGCGCGCGAACTCGCCCGGCCCACGCAGGCCGCCCGACGCCGCCCCCACGAATTGCGCATGCAGGAGCCTGAATGACTCACGTTGTGACCGAAAGCTGCATCAAGTGCCGCTACACCGACTGTGTGGATGTGTGCCCGGTGGATTGCTTCCGCGAAGGTCCCAACTTTCTCGCGATCGATCCGGACGAGTGCATCGACTGCGCCGTGTGCGTGGCCGAATGCCCGGTGAATGCCATTTATGCCGAAGAAGACGTGCCCGGCGACCAGCAGCAGTTCATCGAACTGAACGCCGATCTCGCGCGCAACTGGCCGAGCATCACGAAGACAAAGGCGCCGCTGGCCGAAGCGGACGAATTCAAGGACGTGAAGGACAAGCTGAATCTGCTCGAGCGTTGAGGCAAACGCTCGTCCTTCGGACGAGTTCGCGTCGGTGCAAAAAGGTGTTTCGAGTGAAGAATCGGCGTTGACAGGGTAAGAGACGCTCCCTATAATTCCGCTTCTCTGCTGTAGATGTTCCCCGATAGCTCAGTCGGTAGAGCGCCGGACTGTTAATCCGTAGGTCCCTGGTTCGAGCCCAGGTCGGGGAGCCAAAAAATTCAGCAAAGCCCAGTCAGTTCACTGGGCTTTTTAGTCAGTCTCACCGTTGTAGATGTTCCCCGATAGCTCAGTCGGTAGAGCGCCGGACTGTTAATCCGTAGGTCCCTGGTTCGAGCCCAGGTCGGGGAGCCAGAAGTTTCAAGCAAAAGCCCAGTCATACGACTGGGCTTTTTGCTTTTCAGCCCTTCCCCACGTCTCAGCGCGCGGTTTAAGCGGACACTCAATTTCCACTTGCATGATTCCGTCACGGCTCGTTGACGCAGATAAAGCCACCGCAGGTGCGCGGCATCGCGGTGTCCCTCTTCTGGCGCTACTGAATCCACACGACGGTCAGCGAGCGCACGCCCTGCGCGCCGCGAATCAGCACGCCTTCGATATCCGCCGTCGCGGATGGTCCCGTGACCAGCACGGCATAGCGCGCCGACTGGAAGTCGGGCCGCCGATACACCTGCTGCAAGCCGTCGACGAGTTGCGCGGGATCGAGCAGCACGACAAGATGCTGCACGAGATAGCCGATCGAATTGACGACGTACTCCGCTTCGCTGAACCAGACGGACCCCGTTTCCGCGACGCCGAAGCGCCCGCGCACGACGCCCACGTCGACATCCTGTAGCGACGCAGGCGACGTCTCGCGCGACAGCGCGCGCGTGCCTTCGATGCCCGGCACGGCGGAGGCCACGACCGCATCCGCACCGAAACGCGCGGCGATCATCTCCTTCACTTCGTCGAGGCTGTGCGCGTGCGCCGTGGTTCCGCCCATCGCGGTGAGCGCGGCGATGAAGCGCGTCTGCAAGTCGCCTTCAGGCGACGGAAAAATCGGCAGTTCGGGGCGCGGGCGCGCGGCGGGCTGCGCTGCGCGAATTTTCGCGAGAAAGGCATCACGGGTCGTCATTTGACGGGCTTCCGGTTTTTCTTGTACCACTCATGGAAGGTCTCGGCGGGCGCTTCGGGCAAGTCGCGCCCGCGTCCCCAGATGTTGAGCGGGTTATACAGCATGAAGTTGGGCAGGCGCTTCAACGCGCCGCCAAGCGACGCGACCGTCGCGCGATAAAGCGTCGGACTCGCGAGCAGACGCCCCGCCATCTTCAGCACTTCCTGCTTCACGAACGGCACTTCGTGACGCTCCGCGATCACCGCGCGCCACTTGTAGATCTGCTCGTGAATGTTGACCTTCGTCGGGCAGACGTTCGTGCAACTGCCGTTGAGCGTCGAGGCGAACGGCAGACTGCTGTAGCGCTTCAAATCGTGGGTCGGGTTGATGATCGCGCCGATCGGCCCCGTATACGTGCCGCCATACGAGAGCCCGCCGCTTCTCCGATACACCGGGCACGTGTTCATGCACGCGCCGCAGCGGATGCACTTGAGCGAATACCAGAAGTCTTCCAGCGCAAGCCGCTCGGAGCGCCCGTTATCGACGAGGATGAAGTGCATCTCCGTGCCCGGCCGGGGCGCGCGAAAGTGCGACGTGTACTGCGTGATCGGCGAGCCGAGCGCGCTGCGCGAGAGCATCCGCACGAAGACGCCGAGATCGGCAATGGTCGGAATCAGCTTCTCGATGCCGATGGACGCGATATGCATCGGCGGCACATTCGCGGAGAGATCCGCGTTGCCCTCGTTCGTGCAGACGACGACCGTTCCCGTCTGTGCCACCGCGAAATTGCAGCCCGTCATGCCCGCCGTCTTCTCGCGCACGAAGTACGGCCGCGTGTTCATGCGCTGGCTTTCCGCGAGATAGTGGATGTCGCTATTCTTCGGATCGGTGCCGATGGTCTTGCCGAACAGTTCGGCTACGTCCGCGCGCAGCTTGTGGACGGCCGGGACGACCATATGGCTCGGGTCCTGATGATCGAGCTGCTGAATGCGTTCGCCCAGATCGGTTTCCATCACCGTGATGCCGCGCGGCTCCAGATAATCGCGCATGTAGCATTCGTCGGTCAGCATCGACTTGCTCTTGACGAGCGTGGTCATGCCGCGCTCGCTCATCAGCTTGTGAACGAGCGCGTTGTGCTCTTCCGCGTCCGCCGCGAAATGCACGACGACGCCGTTTCTCTCCGCCTGATCCGCGAATTGCGCGATGTAATCGGCGAGGTTGGACAGCGTGTGTTCCTTGATGCCCGAGGCCAGATTGCGCAGCGTTTCCCATTCGGGAATGCCGTGCGCCTGCGCATCGCGCTTCGTGCGCAAATCCCAGAGCCGCTTGTCGTGAAACGCGACGTGGTCGCTCTTCTGCAGGAACGCGCCCGCAGCCTTCGCGTGATCGATGCGAACGGTCTTCGTCATGCCCGCGCTCCGTTCAGAACCTGCGCAATGTGGATGAACTTCGCGTCGAGCTTCATGCGCTCCGCGCAGCCCTGCTGATGCATGAGGCACGACATGTCGCCCGACACGATGTACTCCGCGCCCGCGCCGATGTGATCGCGCACCTTGTCCTGCCCCATGCGCACGGACACCGCTTCCTCGGTCACGGAGAACGTGCCGCCGAAGCCGCAGCATTCATCGGGCCGCGCGGGCGACACGAACTCGATGCCCTTCACGCGTTCGAGCAAGGCGCGTGGCTTCGAATAAGGCGTTCCCGCCACTTCCGAATTCGATGTCTCGCGCAGATGCCGCACCGCGCTGCAACTGTTGTGCAGGCCGACGCGATGCGGAAACTCGGCCCACGGGAAGTCCCGCACCTGCAAGACGTCGTGCAGGAATTCGACCAGTTCGTAGGTGCTTTTGCGCACCTTCTGGACGGCGCTCGTCTGCTCGATGGCAGTGAAATGCTCGCGTACATGATGCGTGCAGCTCGCCGACGGCCCGACCACGTAGTCGTAGTCCGCGAAATTGCGGGCGAATACGCGCTCCGCGCCGGCGGCGTCGGCGTGCGCGCCGCTATTGGCCATCGGCTGGCCGCAGCACGTCTGATCCTGCGGATAGTCGACATCGACGCCCAGCCGCTCCAGCAATTCCAGCGTGGCAATGCCGATTTGCGGGTAGAACGCATCGATGAAACAAGGGACGAACAGGGCAACTTTCATAGGATCGCGTCGGAGGAAGTCCGCTTTGGTCAGCTTGGTCTGACCAAGACTTTAGGGAAGTGGCGCTTTCGTGTCAAACTAGGGTAATCCAAAGCCTCTCGCCGCGTTGCTTCAAACGATGACCTTCCAGCCCGTCCACTCGCACGCCTACGCCCGCGTGCGCCTCGCCGATGTCGTGTCAGGCCAGATTCGCGGACTGATCTCGAACGGCACGCTGCTGCCCGGCCAGCGCCTGCCCGCCGAGCGCGACCTCGCCGAGCAGTTGAACGTGTCGCGGCCGTCGTTGCGCGAGGCGCTCATCCGCCTCGAATCGGATGGATTCATTCGCGCAGTGGGACGCGGCGGTTTCGTCGTATCGGACGTGACCGCGCCGCTCGTCTCGCTTCCGCTTGCCGCCCTGCTCGAACAGCAGCCCGACGCGAGCGGCGATGTGCTCGAACTGCGTCACGGCCTCGAAACGCTCGCCACGGCCTACGCCGCCGAGCGCGCCACCGATGCCGACCTCGCGCGCATCGCCGCCGCGTTCGACGCGCTGCAATCCGCCGTCGCGCAGAAAAGCACGCGCATCGCGGAGAAAGACGCGGCGTTCCATCTGGCGATTGCGGATGCGACGCACAACATCGCGCTGACGCACGTGATGCACGGCCTGAACGAAGTGATGCGCGAATCCATGCTCACGTCGCACCGTCTGGTCGATTACGACGACGCAGTCGAAGCCGACCTACTGGCCCAGCATCGCGCGATGCTCGATGCAATCGTCGCACGCGATCCCGCCCGCGCGCGCGAATGCGCGGGCGCGCATCTGGACTACGTTCACGCGCTCTATCGCGATCGTCCGGGGCGCAAGACGCGCGGCGGCGTATCTCACGATGGCATGACGAATCCGTAACGCCGCCGTAATAGTTGATAGGACTACGCCTACACGCATTTCGGACGCGCACCGCTAACGCGAACCTCCACGGTCCGCGATACTGGAATCGTCAAAAACAACATGCGAAGGAGGACGACATGCCTTACCTACTCGGATGGCTGCTCGGTGTGCCGGTCGTGGTGCTGGTGATCCTTTATCTGATCTTCCATTGATGCGGGAACCGCACGCAGCAGAAGAAACGAAGGGCGTCGCTACAATACGACGCCCTTTTCTTTTATCCGTGAGATTCCGATGAAACGCGCCGCCACCTTCGCTTTGTCCGCATCGCTCCTGTCTCTCGGCGCTGCGCTCGCGCACGCCGAGGAAATCGCGAGCGTCAACACCAACTTTCGTTTCACCGGCTCGGACCGCGTGAGCGTCGAAGCCTACGACGATCCGCTCGTCTCGGGCGTGACCTGCTACGTGTCGCGGGCGCGCACGGGCGGCGTGAAGGGCACGCTCGGCATCGCGGAAGACCCGACGGAGGCATCCATCGCATGCCGTCAGGTCGCGCCGATCAAGATCGCGCAGCCGCTCAAGCAAAAGACCGATGTGTTCACGGATCGCATGTCGCTGATCTTCAAGACGCTGCATGTGGTTCGCATCGTCGATACGAAGCGCAACACGCTCGTGTATCTGACGTACAGCGACCGCGTCGCGACCGGCAGCGCCAAGAACAGCGTCACGGCGGTTCCGGTGCCCGAAGGCACGGCCATTCCGGTGAAGTGAGCGCCGCCTGCCGTCTGCGGTTGACGGAAGCGGTAGACTGAGCGATTCCCGCCCAGCCTTCCCATTGACCGATGAGCGCCCCACGCTTTCGCAACGCCGCGCGTTACTGGCGCTCGCCGCTCGTGCCGGACGCGGACATGGTCACCGCCGAGTACTACGATCACGCGTTCACCCCGCACTGGCACGACGCGTACACGGTGCCGGTGATCGAAGCGGGCGCGGAGTGTTACGACTATCGCGGCTCGCGTTATGTGGCGGACGCCGGCTCGGTGCCGGTCATCAATCCGGGCGAGGTGCATACGGGCGCGCGAGCCGTCGATACGGGATGGCGCTATCGCGTGTTCTATCTGCCGGTGCCGTTCGTCGAGGCGCTTGCGCGCGAACTGTCGCCGCGCGCCGCGTCGCCGTGGTTCGCGGCGTACATCATCCGCGATGACGATCTCGCGCGCCGGCTCGTGACCGCGCATTGCGCGCTCGAAAACCTGACGCGCGCCGATCCCCTCGCCGCCGATCCCCTCGCCGCTGAAACCGCGCTTCTCGATGCCGTGACGACGCTGCTTGCGCGGCACGCGCTCGAACGGCCGTCGTGCGCGCCGCCCGCCGCCGATGCCGCCCGCGTCGCCACGATGAAAGCTCGCCTCGCCGACGATCTGCCCGAACCCGTCACGCTCGCCGAACTCGCGCGCACCGTCGGGCTGTCGACGTTTCACGCGGCGCGGCTTTTCTCGCGCGAAACGGGTCTTGCGCCGCATGCGTGGCGCAACCAGTTGCGCATCGCGCGGGCGTTGCCGGCGTTGCGCGCGGGGGCGTCCATCGCGCACGTCGCGGCGGCGAGCGGCTTCACCGACCAAAGCCATTTCACGCGCCATTTCAAGCGGGCGTTCGGCGTCGCGCCTGGGCGCTGGCGCTGATTCGCCGGCCGCGCGCCGCAAGAACGTACAAGCCTTCCCGCGCCTTCGGGCTTATCCTCCGCGCATCAGGAGGACGATTTTGAACGCACCATCCGGCAACGCCTGGCGGGAACTCGCCGCCGGCGCACGCGACACCATTCCGATGATGATCGGCGCGGCGCCCTTCGGCGTGATCTTCGGCACGCTCGTCACCGCCAGTCCGCTTGCGCTCTGGCACGGCCAGCTGATGTCGCTCGCGGTGTTCGCCGGCTCGGCGCAGTTCATCGCGGTCGGCATGATCGCGGGGCACGCGAGCTTCGCCGTGATCTGGGGGACCACCTTCGTCGTGAATCTGCGGCACGTGCTCTATTCGGCGACGCTCGCGCCGTACGTCGCGCATTTGCCCGCGCGCTGGCGCTGGGCGCTGGCGGGCCTCATGACCGACGAAGTGTTCGCCGTCGCCTACGCGCATTATCGGGGGCGCACACCCGGCGAAACGGGGCCGCACTATTTCCTCGGCTCCGGTCTCGCGATGTACGTCAACTGGCAGGCGTGGACGCTCATCGGACTCTTCTTCGGCGCGGCGTTTCCGGGCCTGAAATCGCTGGGTCTCGACTTCGCGATGGTCGCCACGTTCATCGCGATCATCGTGCCGCAACTCGTGGCGCTGCGCTTCGTGGCGGCGGCGCTGGCCTCGGGCGTGCTCTCGTTCGCGTGGCAAGGCTGGCCGTACAAGCTCGGGCTGCTGGCGGCGGTGCTGGCGGGCGTCGGCGTCGGCTTGCTGCTGACGCTCGTCGAACAACGGCCGCGCATGAAAGACGCGAAGGAGCGCACGCAATGAACTACGTCATCCTGATTGTCGGCATGGCGCTCATCACGTACCTGATCCGGGCCGCCGTGTTCGTGCTCGGCGAGCGCCTGTCGTTCGCGCCCGTCGTGGGCACGGCGCTCGGCTTCGTGCCGGTGACGGTGCTCACCGCGATCATCGTGCCGATGACCGTCTCGCCGCACGGCAACGGCGCCGAGCTGACGTGGCGCAATCCGCAACTCGTCGCGGCGGCGGTCGCCATCCTCATTTGCGCGTCGACGCGCCGCGCGCTGCTGACGATCGCCGTGTCGCTCGCCGTGTTCTTCGTCTGGCAGCTTGTCGTGCTGCGCTGACGATCAGCGCGACGCCTTTCAGAAAGCCCTCAAGTTTCCGGCCGCCCCGCCGTTATCTGAAACGAACGGACTCCGCCCGCGCGGCAGGCCGACAGCATCTCCCGCCATCGGGCCAGCCGAGCGCGGAACCGGAAACCGACATGCGTCAAATCACCCTTTCGTTGCGCGACGAGACGATCGCGTCGCTCAATCGCGACTTCGAGGCGTTCCTGCGTCTGTCGCTCAAGCTCGACCCGCAGTTCGTCACGCCCTCTTTCGAGGATTTTCTGCGCGCGAAGCTGCTCGACAACGACACTCCGCTCACCGAGCAGGCCGTGCAGCGCATGCTCACGCACGGCCAGTATGCGTGGGCCAAGCGCGCGCTCGACAAGGAGTTCCCGGATGTCGTCGAAATCCTGATCCGGCAGGCGGCCGAGCACGGCTTCGCATTCGCGATCCGCTCGGACTGGAACGCAGAGGATCTGGTGAAGGCGTCGCGCGAATGGGCGACGGCGATCGTCACGGAAGCCAACGGCGACGCCTCGCAGGTGGACGTGCTCGCCTCGCAGATCAAGTCGGCGGCGGTGGATATCCGCGAAGTCGAGCAGAAAATGCAGACGCCCGCCTGGCGCCTCGCCGATTCCCTGCGCCAGCGCGTATTCGAGGCGAAGATCGCGGTCGAAACGAACGTCGGCTCGGCGGCGCGCGAAAAGCTCGGCGAATTGCGCGCGCTGCTGCGCCTCGGCATCTTCTATGGATCGATTCAGAAACAGGAAGCGCAGCAACTGCTCGAATATCTTCGCTCGCTGCGGCCCGAGCTTTTCGTCGACGAGCCCTACGACGGCTTCACGCGCTTCGCGGCGTGGCTGCGCAGCATCTTCGGAAACGCGCCGCGCGCACCGAAGACTTCGCGCGCCGCGCGCTGAAGCCCGGCCACGCTACTCCCACATTCCCTTTAGCCGCGCGGCGATATCGATTTTCGCTTTCGCCGCCGCCGCGAGCCCCGCAGCGGTCGGCGCCGCGGCGACCGGCACTGGCGGCCACGCGGCGGCCTCGAAGTGCTGCATCAGATGCGGCGGGATGAAGCGCGTGCGCTGCGCCCACACGTGACGGTCGCCGAGATTCGTCTGGTTGTGAACGTAAAAACGCTGCGGCGTGACGATGTGCAAGTCTTCCTTCGCGCGCGTCATGGCGACATACAGCAGGCGGCGCTCTTCGTCGATTTCCTCGTCGCTGCCCGTGCCGAGATCGGACGGAATGCAGCCGTCCACGCCGTTCAGCACGAACACGTTGCGCCACTCCTGACCTTTCGCGGAGTGGATGGTCGAGAGAATCAGATAATCCTCGTCGATGAGCGGCACGCCGGATTCGTCGCTCGTCGCATCGGGCGGATCGAGCGTTAGTTCGGTCAAGAAACGCTCGCGCGTTGGGTACGTGGACGCGATGCTTTCCATCTGCAACACGTCGCCGATGCGGATGGCCGCGTCTTCGTGATTGCGTTCGAGGTGCGGCTCGTACCAGCGGCGGATCATCTCGAATTCGGCGGGCCACGGCGATTCGCGGCCGCAGAGCTTGCCCATGAGCGCGACGAAGCGCGGCCAGTCTTCGCTCGCCCGCGCGGGCGCATCGAACGCCGCGAGCGCAGTGGGCGCGCGCTCGGCCTGCGCGACGCTATCGAGCAAACGCCCGGCAATCGCCGGTCCGATGCCCGGCAGCAGTTGCGCGACCCGAAAGCCCGCGACGCGATCGCGCGGATTCTCGGCCCAGCGCAGCACCGCGAGCACGTCTTTGACGTGAACGGAGTCCAGAAACTTCAGGCCGCCGAACTTCACGAACGGAATATTGCGCCGCGTGAGTTCGATTTCGAGCGTCGCGCTGTGATGCGCCGCGCGAAACAGCACCGCCTGCGACTTGAGCTTCATGCCGGCCTCGCGGGCCTCCAGCACTTTCTCGACGACGTAGCGCGCCTGATCCGCCTCGTCCGCGACGGAAACGACGCGCGGCTTCTGCGCCGACGCCTTGTCGGTCCATAGATTTTTCGTGTAACGCTCGGCGGCAAGATCGATCACCGCGTTCGACGCTTCGAGAATCGGCTGCGTCGAACGGTAGTTGCGGTCGAGCGTGACGGTCGCGGCGGGCGGATCGAAGTGCTGCGGAAAATCGAGGATATTGCGCACCGTCGCGCCGCGAAACGAATAGATGGACTGCGCGTCGTCGCCGACGACGGTGAGGCCGCGTCCATCCGGCTTCATCGCAAGGAGAATGGTGGCCTGCAGGCGGTTCGTGTCCTGATATTCGTCCACGAGCACGTGGTCGAAGCGGCTCGACAGGTCCGCCGCGATGCTCGGCTCGGCGGCGAGATGCGACCAGTAGAGCAGCAGGTCGTCGTAATCGAGGACGCTTTGCGCCTGCTTTGCGCTCACGTAGGCGGCGAAGAGGCGCTTCAGGTCCGCTTCCCATTCGCGGCACCACGGATACGACTGGTCGAGCACGGTCGCGAGCGACGCCCCCGTGTTCACGACGCGCGAATAAATGGCAAAGCACGTGGATTTGGCGGGAAACCGCTTCTCTTTCGACGACAGCCCGAGTTCGTGCCGCACGAGGTTCATCAGGTCGGCGGAGTCTTCGCGGTCGTTGATGGTGAACGACGGCGCGAGGCCCACGAGATCGGCGTAATCGCGCAGCAGCCGCGCGCCGATGCCGTGGAACGTGCCGGACCACGTCAGCCCCTGCGCGATGGCGCTCTTGCTGCCGAGCGCGCTCGTCGCGATGCGCGTCACGCGCCGCGTCATTTCGAGCGCCGCGCGGCGCGAAAAGGTGAGCAGCAGAATGCGGTGCGGATCGGCGCCCTTCACCAGCAGATGCGCGACACGGTGGGCGAGCGTGTTCGTCTTGCCGGAGCCCGCGCCCGCGATCACGAGCAGCGGACCGCCGCAGCGCCCAGGCGCCTCGACGCCGAATTCGACCGCCCGGCGCTGCGCATCGTTGAGCCTGGCGAGGTAAGCGGCGACGTTCTCTGTGGAAGCGTCGGCGGTGGCGGTGTCGTCCGGAAGGGTCAGCACAGAGAAAAGCGGGCGTCGAAAGAAGTGACGCACACTGTATATCCATACAACCCGCGCACGCAAGTCTTTGCCGCGGCACGTCTTTCTTTCGACGGCCGCGGCTTGTCAAAACGCGCGCGGGCGAGGCGCTTAGTCGGCCTTCTTCGCGTCCTTCAGGTTGGCTTTGGCAGCGGCTTCGTTCGCTTCCGACTGCGATTCGGTCTTCTTCTTGTCCGCCTTCGCCTGCGCGACATTGGCGTCCTTGTCGGCTTCGGCCTGCTTCTTCGCGGCCTTCTTGTCGGCGTGGGTGGGCGCGTCGCTCGTCGTCTGGGCGAAAGCCGGTGCCGCGCTCACGCTCGTCAGTGCGCCCGCGATGAGCGCAGCCAGCAGGGTATGGGTGCGTCGATTCATGGCGTCCTCCGTGTGGTCGTTAGTGTGGTTGAGGGTCGTGCGCGTGTCTTGGCCGCGAAGCCGGCACAAACCGGCTCGCGGCCCACGCGATTAGTGCTGCTCGCCTTCGTCCTTCGGCGTGCGGTCGGCGGCGGCGTTCAGGTCATCCTTCGCGGCTGCCTTGTCGGCCTTGCGATTGATTTTCGCGTTACGGACCTGCTCCTTGTATTGCTGCTTGGCCTGCTTGTCGGCGGCCTTCATTTCCACCTTCGACGCCGTCTTCGACGCGCGATACTCGGCGTTGGCCTGCGCATCGGCGTTGCGCTTTTGGACCAGCGGATCGGGCGATGCCGGCGCGACCACGTTCTGCGGCGGCGGCGACACCTGCTGCTGCGCCTGCATCGACGCCTGGCCGGGCGCGGCGTCCGTCGGCTGGGCGGTCTGCGCTTGTGCGCCGGTGGCGGCGAGCGCGGCGAAAGTGGCGCCGATCATCAGAATTCGAGCCTTAGTCATGAGCTAGTCCTCTCTGGGTGTGTCCGCCAGGCGCGATCGATCAATCCGAGCGCGATGACGCGACTTGTCGTTTAGAAGATGACCGAAGCTGCATCGATCAAACGTACAGACCGGCCGAGCCACGGACGAGTTTCGCGAAATCAGTCATCGTTACCGACGGTTTCACTTCGCTACATCTGCTCATCCGACGAATCGACGGTCGAATGGCTACCGAGCACGGCCCATGCCCGGATGAAGCACGGCGCTGGTTTATCATTGAGGTCCTTGTGTCTGAAACGCCCGCCCGCCATGCCGCAGCTTCAATTCACCCTCACGGGCGACTACGTCGAACTCCACAATCTGCTCAAGCTGATGGGCCTCGCCGACAGCGGCGGCTCCGCGAAGGCGCGCGTCGCAATGGGCGATGTCACCGTCGACGGCAAAGTGGAACTGCGCAAGACGTGCAAGATCCGCGCGGGTCAGGTCGTGATGCTCGACGGCCAGAAGATTCGCGTGCGCGCGCCGCAATGAGCGTTTGCGCGCATGCGCCCGTCAATTGCGAAAAGCCGACCATAACGGGGCGCGTCATCGACATGCCGCGTGTGAGGCAATAAGCTAGTCGTCTTTCGTTCAGGTTTCAGCGCGGGCAGATGCACGTGTCTGCGCACGTTTGCGCGCCCGTTCCGCTCCCTTCTCTCGACCATGCAATCGCACACCAGCCGCGCGACACGCGCGCATTCGGGACACGTCAGCCTGTCTCGCCATGCCGTCGATACCGCGCGCCTCGCCGCGCCGCTTGCCATCGCACAACTCTCGCAAATGGCGATGGGCGTCACGGACACGATCCTGCTCGGCTCGCTCGGCCCGGACGCGCTCGCGGCGGGCGGTCTGGGCGCGAACATGTTCTTCGTCGTGGTCACGCTGCTGCAAGGCGTGTTGACGTCGGTGAGCGTGGCGGTGGCCCATGCGCGCGGCGCGGACGCGGAAGAGCGCGTGCCGGGCATCTACTGGACGGGGCTCGTGCTGTCCATGCTGCTCGCCGTGCCGGCGTTCGTGCTGCTTTCGTGCGCCGAGCCGATTCTGCTCGCGTTCCACGAACCGGCGACGCTCGCGCACAACGTCGGCGAATATTGCGCGGTGCTGCGCTGGGGCACGCCGGGCAGCCTGATCGGCATCGGCATGATGCGTGCGTTCCTGCCTGCCATCGGCGCGGCGAAGCGCCTGCTGTGGGTGTCGATCGGCGGCGTGTTCGTCAACGGCTTTCTGAACTACGGGCTGATTCACGGCGCCTACGGCCTGCCGCGCGAAGGTTTTCTCGGCTCGGCGGCGGCGACCGCGATCACCGTTTGGCTCACGGCCTTCTCGCTCGTCGCGCTGCTGCATCTGCGCCCGCGCTACCGGCACTTCGTCGCCGCCGCGCGGCCGCATCTGCCGCTCATGGGCGAACTGTTCGGCATCGGCTGGCCGGTTGCCATCACCTACGGCGTCGAATCGACGCTCTTTCTCGCCACCGGCATGATGGTCGGCCTGCTCGGCGAAGCGCCGCTCGCCGCGCATCAGATCGCGCTCAACGTGGCGTCGGCGGCGTTCATGGTGCCGCTCGCGATCGGACAGGCCGCGAACGTGCGCGTCGGCTACTGGGCCGGCGCGGGCGTGCCGGTCGCGGCGCGCCACGCGGGGTTCGTCGCGCTCGCGCTCGGCGTCGGCTTCATGATGTGCTCGGGCCTCGTGCTGATTACCGCGCCGCGCGCGATTGTCGGCCTGTATCTGCATCTGGACGATCCCGCGAATGCGCGCACCGTCGCGCTCGCCGCGTCGCTTCTGGGCGTCGCGGCGGTGTTTCAGATCGTCGATGGCATGCAGACGGTCGGCTCAGGCTGCCTGCGCGGCCTGAAAGACACGCGCGTGCCGATGCTCGCCGCCGCCTTCGGCTACTGGGGCGTCGGCTTTCCGACGGGCTATGTGCTCGCGTTCCACTTCGCGCTCGGCGCCAAGGGCTTGTGGTGGGGACTCGCCGCAGGGCTGGCGAGCGTCGCCGTATTGATGACGCTGCGGTTTCATCGCATCAGCAAGCGGCTTGTGGAAATCAGCGTCGCGCGTGCCGGCGATCGCGTCGACGGTGCTTCGAAGCGCGTCGCCTAAGCGGTTCGACGCGCCGCGCATATGCAAAGCAAAAATGCTTGGTTGGGTCTCGGAACACGCGTTGTTAGGATGAACGCGTCTCCTCCTTGAGACTTTTCCAGTAACAGGGGTTATAGCCCGCTCTGCCGAGCGGGCTTTTTTTCGCCTCCCCGACTCCCCCGCATCGTACGGTCGCTCGCCCGTCTCCCCCGCGGTTTCCCCTAGAATGATTTCAAGATGCCGCTTCGGCGAGAACGCTTCTTGCTGATCGGCGAATCCGAAGCGGCCGCGCGAAAGCCGCCGGATCGAGATAAACAAAAAGAAGAGGAAGCGAAGTGTCGGAAAGCCGGGGATTTTGCCAAGCTGGATGGAAAGTTGCGCGCGTTCGAAACCAAGCGTCTTCAACCGCGACGAAAGAAACCAAGTGGCACGTGCGCACAGCGGCCATCGCGCTTTGTGCCGCACTGTGCGCCGGATGCGCGACCCGCCCGCCCGCCACCGCGTTCGATCGTCCGGTGACGCACGCGCTGCCTTCGACCGCGCCGACGCCGCTCGGAACGGCGCTCGCGCCGCTCGAAAAGCAGCATCCGGACGAGTCCGCCGTGCGTCTCTTGCCGACCGGCTCGGACGCGCTCCAGGCGCGCATCGCGCTCGCGCGCGCCGCGACGAAAACGCTCGACATGCAGTACTACATCGCCGAAGAAGACAACACCGGCAAGCTGCTGCTCGGCGCGGCGCTGTACGCGGCGGACCGTGGCGTGCGGGTCCGCATGCTGGTCGACGACCTGAACTTCAAGGACATCGACCGCATCATGGCGGCGCTGAATTCGCACGACAACATCGAGATTCGCGTCTTCAATCCGTACGGCAGCGCGCAGCGCAGCTTCGCCGAGCGCACGCAGAACTTCTTCACGAACCTCAGCCACTTCACGCGCCGCATGCACAACAAGGCGATGATCGCGGATAACCAGATCGCGATCGTCGGCGGGCGCAATCTCGGCGACGAATACTTCAACGCCAGCCCGACGCTGCAGTTCCGCGATCTCGACCTGTTCACCGCCGGCCCCGTGGTGCACAAAGTCTCCGCGAGCTTCGACGAGTACTGGAACAGCACGCTCTCCTACCCGCTGCGCGTGCTGAACAAGCAAAAGTTCGATCCGTCCGATCTCGACAAGACGCGCGAGGACCTGCGCAACCACTGGCGCGAGGAAGCGGACCCGCTGAACGCCAAGCCGCTCAACGCCACGCCGCTCGCCCAGCAGATTGCTCGCGGCGAGATGGGTCTCGTCTGGGCGCCGACGGAATTCGAAGCGGATTCGCCGTCGAAAATCGAGCATCCGAGCGACGACTACAAGAGCCCGCCGATGACGCGGCTCGCCGACCTGATGAAGAACGCGCAGAGCGAGTTCCTGATTCTCTCGCCGTACTTCGTGCCGCACGACGTGGGCGTGAAGGCGGTCGCCGACGTGACGCGCCGCCATGTGCGCGTCGCGGTGCTGACGAACTCGCTAGCCGCCACCGATGCCGTCGCGGTTCAGGCGGGCTATGCGCCGTATCGCATCCCGCTTCTGCGCAACGGCGTGGAACTGTACGAATTCAAGCCGCTCCAGCCCGAAGGCGAAGGCCGCCCGCCCGCCGGCTTGTTCGGTTCGTCGTCGCGCGCGAGTCTGCACGCTAAGGCGTATGTGATCGATCGGAGTATCCTCGTGATCGGCTCCATGAATCTCGATCCCCGCTCGGCGCGGCTCAACACCGAACTCGCGCTCGTGGTTCACAGCAAGCCGGTCGCGGAGCAAGTCGCGGCGCTCTTCGAAAGGGGCATCTCGCCGAAAGCGAGCTGGCGCGTGGAACTGGCGAGCGCGGCGGTGATGGCGGAACTGCGCCGCACCGGCTCGCCGCAGTCCGGTCTCGTGTGGACGAGTCAGGAAGACATCGGAACCGTGACCTACAACTTCGATCCCGAGGCCGGCTTCTACCGTAACGCCATGACGGGCCTCTTCAAGCTGCTGCCCGTCGACGAGCAGCTTTGACCACTTCAAAGGAACTTCAGGCCATGACACAGAACGCACAGGGCGATGTACGCATGGAGAAGGACACGTTCGGCGAGATCGCCGTGCCCAACGGCAAGCTGTGGGGCGCGCAGACGCAGCGGTCGTTGCAGAACTTCAAGATCTCGACGGAAAAGCAGTCGCCCGAACTCATCACCGCGCTCGCGATCATCAAGCGCGCCGCCGCCGAGGTGAATCAGGACCTGAAGGTGCTCGACGCGAAGAAGGCGCAGGCGATCATGCAGGCCGCCGATGAAATCATCGACGGCAAGCATCCGGACGAATTTCCGCTCGCCGTGTGGCAGACCGGTTCCGGCACGCAGACCAACATGAATCTGAACGAGGTGATCGCCAATCGCGCGAGCGAGTTGCTCGGCGGGCCGCGCGGCGAAGAACGCCTCGTGCATCCGAACGATGACGTGAACCGCGGCCAGTCGTCCAACGACGTGTTCCCGACCGCGATGCACGTCGCCGCCGCGTACGCGATCGTCAAGCATCTGGTGCCGTCGCTGAAGACGCTGCGCGAGACGCTCGACAAGAAGTCGCAGCAGTTCGCGGATGTCGTGAAGATCGGCCGGACGCATTTGCAGGACGCGACGCCGCTCACGCTCGGTCAGGAATTCTCGGGCTACGTCGCGCAGCTCGATCAGGGCATCCGCCACGTCGAAGCGACGCTGCCGCATCTGTACCAGCTCGCGCAGGGCGGCACGGCCGTCGGCACGGGCCTGAACGCGCATCCGGAATTCGCGGTGAAGGTGGCGCAGGCGATCGGCAAGCTCACCGGCCTGCCGTTCGAAACCGCGCCGAACAAGTTCGAGGTGATGGCCGCCGCCGATGCGCTCGTCGCCGCGCACGGCGCGCTCAAGACCATCGCCGCGAGCATGATGAAGATCGCCAACGACATCCGCTGGCTCGCGAGCGGACCGCGCTGCGGCCTGGGCGAACTATCGATTCCGGAAAACGAGCCGGGCAGTTCCATCATGCCGGGCAAGGTGAACCCAACGCAGTCGGAAGCCGTGACCATGCTCTGCTGTCAGGTGTTTGGCAACGACGTGGCGGTGAACATCGGCGGGGCGAGCGGCAACTTCGAGCTGAACGTGTTCCGGCCGATGATCGCGCATAACGTGTTGCAGTCGATCCGCCTGCTCGCGGACGGCGCGCAGAGCTTCAACGACAACTGCGCGGTGGGGATCGAGGCGAATCAGGCTCGCATCGACAGCCTGCTCAACGAATCGCTGATGCTGGTGACGGCGCTCAATCCGCATATCGGCTACGACAAGGCCGCGCAGATCGCCAAGAAGGCGCACAAGGAAGGCACGACGCTCAAGGCCGCGGCGCTCGCGCTCGGGCACGTGACCGAGCAGCATTTCGATGAATGGGTGAAGCCGCACGAGATGGTCGGCAACAAATAGGCGCTTCGGGCTGGGGGAAGGCGGCGGCGTCAGACCTTGCCCGCCGCCACTTCTTCCGGCTTCAGTTCGACGATTGCATCGAGCGCGTCTTTCACGTCCATCGCGTATTTCGCGAGACGTTGCTCTTCGTCCGATTCCGGCACGAACGCCGGCACAGGCGTGGGCTGCCCCGTCTCATCCACCGCGACGAAGACCATCAGGCAATCAGTGGTCTGCTCCAGTTCGCCGACTTTCGGATCGCCCGCATGCACCGACACGTGAATATGCATGCTCGTGCGTCCGGTCACGACGACGCGCGCACGCAATTCGACGAGATTGCCCACCAGAATCGGCCGCCTGAAGCGGATGTTGCCGACGCTCACCGTCACCGCGTAACGCCCGCTCCACATGGCGGCGCAGGCGTACGCGGTTTCGTCGATCCACTTCATCAGCGCGCCGCCGTGGACCTTGCCGCCGAAGTTGACCGAACTCGGCTCGGCAAGAAAACGGAAGGTGGTTTCGGCGCGGCCTGCGCGCAAGGCGGCGGGCGCGGCTGACGGAGTCGGCGTTGTCATGGCGGTTCACGGCGAAAAAAGGAAGCCGCGATTATAGGCCGCGAAAAAACGCGGCTAGTTGTGAACGGTGACGCCCTGGTCGATGGTGCCGTACATCGTGATGCTGCCGCCGCCCGCCGACGGCGACGGCCCGCCCGCGCAACCCGCGCACAGAATCACAACGGCGAGCGCGGCGGTGGCAATGAGCTTGAACATGCGCGTTTTCCCGGTGCTTCGTATACGAGCGACCATTCTAGCGCCGCAGCGGGTGCATCGACGTTTCGTGCGGACGTGAAACGTCGATTGCGCAGGCGCGCTACAGTTGTGGCATCCAACGATGCGTCCCCTATCGCCATGAACTCCGCTTTCGAAGACGCCCGCTCGCGGCATTTTCCCGGCCTCTCGCGCATTGGCGCGCTGCTCGCCGATCCGGGCCGAGCCGCGATGCTCTGGTCGCTGATGGACGGCACCGCGCGCCCCGCCGGCGAACTGACGATGATCGCGGGCCTGTCGCCGTCGGCGGCCAGCGCACACCTCGCGCGGTTGACAGAAGGCGGACTGCTCGCGTTCGAAGTCAGCGGACGGCATCGCTATTATCGGATCGCGACGCCCGATATCGCCGCCGCGATCGAGGCGCTCGCGAACCTGGCGCGGGCGAGCGCGCCGCAAGCCGCGCCGCAGCGGCCGGCCAGCGCCGTGCCGCTCGAAATGCGCTATGCGCGCACGTGCTACGACCACCTCGCGGGCGAACTGGCCGTGCGGCTCTTCGACGGCATGCTCGCGCGCAACTGGCTCGCCGCACCGGACGACGATTTGGCGACGCGCGAAGCCTCTGCGCTCGACACGACGCCTGACGGGACGCAGGCGTTCGCGGAACTGGGCATCGACGTGACAGCGCAGCGTGCGCGGCGGCGGCGGTTTGCGTGTACCTGCATCGACTGGAGCGAGCGGCGTCCGCATCTGGGCGGCGCGCTCGGCGCGGCGTATCTGGAAGCGTGCGAAACGCACGGCTGGATCGAACACACGGCCAGGCGCCGCGTGCTGCGCGTGACGCCCGCCGGACAGCGTCATTTCGAAGGCTTTCTTTCCGGGCGTTGAGCGAAAAAAACGCGCGACCGGGGCCGCGCGTTCGAGTGATTCCTGACCGATCAGACCGCCATTGGCGCGCTGATCGGATCGTGATGCCGGTAGCCTTCGAGCGCGAAGTCCTTCGGCTCGACCTTTTCTAGCCACTCGGGCTCGTAGCGTTTCGTCACCGCGTAGTCCGGCACGCGATCCGAGATGATGAGCTGCGGCAGCGGATACGGCTCGCGCTTCAACTGCTCGTTGAGCATGTCGAGCTGATTCTCGTAGATGTGCGCGTCGCCGATAAAGTACGTGAACCAGCGCGGCTTGTAGCCCGTGAGCCGCCCGACGAGATGCAGGAGCGCCGCGCCTTCCGTCAGATTGAACGGCGTGCCGAGCCCGACGTCATTGCTGCGGATATACAGGCAAAGCGAAATCTCACCCTTCGTCACGTTCGGGATGAACTGATACAGCAAGTGGCACGCGGGCAGCGCGATCTCGTCGAGCTTCGCCGGATTCCACGCGTGAAAGAGAATGCGCCGGTCGGTCGGGCGCTCGATGATGGTGTCGAGACACTGGCGCAACTGATCGATCGCCTTGTACAGCAGCACTTGCTCGCGCCCGTTCTCGACGAAGCTCGTCACGAGTTCGTAGCCGCGGTTGGTTGCATCGGCGATCTGGTCGCCCGCGCCGGCGTCGATCAGCTTGTACGCCGGCCAGTTGCGCCACTGCACGCCGTAGACATCGCCGAGATCGTCGGTGCCCCGGCGATACGGGTTTTCGAGCCACTGCGGATTTTCGTTCGCGTTCGCGTCCCACACCTTGCAGCCGAGCGCGCGGAAGTCCGCGGCGTTTTTCGACGCGCGCAGAAAGCCGATCATCTCGCCGATCGCCGACTTGAATGCGAGCTTTTTCGTCGTGACGGCGGGAAAGCCTTCTTGCAGATCGAAGCGCAACATGGCGCCGGGAATGCTGATGGTGCGGATGCCCGTGCGGTTTTCCTGCCACGTGCCGGTATCGAGGATCGTCTGCACGAGCTCGAGATACTGTTTCATTCGATGTTCCTTGAATGCGGGCACGGGCCACGCGAGAAGAGGCGGAAACACCGATTTTACCAAGCGGCCCGCCCCGGCGCTGCCGTCCGCGAAAAGAAGAACGGGCGCCTTGCGGCGCCCGTTGCGGTGAGCAGAAACGATGCGTCGGTCAGCCGCGCGTGGCGTGTTCCGGAGGGGCATCGACCTCGATGTGACGCATGCCGTGCGCGCTCAGCAGCCGATACAGCGTGACGCGCGAGATGCCGAGTTCGTGCGCCGCGTCGCCCAGCCGTCCGCGATGGCGCAAGAGCGCAAGCTCGATGGCCTGCCGCTCCGCCGCCTCGCGCGCCTGCGCGAGCGAGACCGGCGCCACTTCGACGTATTCGCCCAATTCGAGATCGCGCGCGGTGATCTGCCGCCCTTCCGACATCACGATGGCGCGGCGCACCCGGTTGATGAGTTCGCGCACGTTGCCCGGCCAGCCGTAGTTGTGGATCGCCGCGATCGCATCCGGCGAGAAACCGCGCAGACGGCGGCTCGCGTCCTTCTTGAAGCGGTCGAGCATGTGCTTCGCGAGCAGTTCGATGTCCTTGCCGCGCGCGCGCAGCGGCGGTTCGTCGATCTGCAGCACGCAAAGACGGTGATACAGGTCAGCGCGGAACCGCCCTTCGATCATCGCGGTCTGCATGTCGACGTGCGTCGCCGAAATGATGCGGACATCCACGGGCGTCGATCCGTGCCCGCCTAGACGCTCGACCTTGCGCTCTTGCAGAAAGCGCAGCAGGCTCGCCTGGCTTTCGAGCGGTAGATCGCCGATTTCATCGAGGAACAGCGTGCCGCCGTTGGCGGCTTCCACGCGGCCGATCTTGCGTTGATTCGCGCCCGTGAAAGCGCCGCGTTCATAGCCGAAGAGTTCCGATTGCAGCAAATGCGCGGGAATCGCGCCGCAGTTGATGGCGACGAACGGCTGGTCGCGGCGCGCTGAACGCTCGTGAATGGCGACTGCCGTCAGTTCCTTGCCAGTGCCCGACTCGCCGGAAATGAACACGGGCGCGTCCGTCATCGCGACTTTGCGGATCGAGCGGAACAGCGCGAGCATGGCGTCGCACGAGCCGACCATCTCGCCTTCGGCGCGGCCTTCGCTGCGCGCGTCGTTCGAGGCGGCGTCGTGCAGCGCGACCATGCCGTACGCGTGCCCGACCGAATCGACCACACGGTCGTTCGAGGTCGGCAGCGTGACGTAATCGAAACAGTAGTCGCGGATCAGCCGGCGCACCGCGGCGTCTTCCAGCTGGCCGGGGACGGTTGCCGCCACCCAGCCGACGTTGGTCATGGTCAGCGACGATTCGAACGCCGCCAGTTCGTGCGATTCGAAATGCCCCGACAAATCGAGCAGCCCGCCCATTGCCAGGTCACTGCGCAGCGCCTTGCGCGTGTCGCGCGCACTTGCCACGATCTCGATTTGCCAGCCGCGTTCCTCGAAACGCGCACATAGCGTCTCGCTGGGATCCCGCGTCACATAGATCAGTTGCCGCCGAGCGACGTCCATTATTCAGATCCTTGGTTCAACGTTCGTTGAAAAGGTCGCGTAGTTCAGGCTCTCGCTTCAAGCAGAATTCTTGGCCCTCGCATGTGATGCGTACGGACTTGCAATTCGATACCTCGCCCCCTGGAACGCGCCGCGCATAACGCCAGCGCCCTTCCGCGAAACCCTTTTTGTTTGATTCTGCGCCGCTTTGGAGAGACTACTATAACCCAGAATCACCGAAAACAAATACCTTCCCGAGCGGCTTGACTCGTCGCGGAACCTTGCTGGCTAAGGCTCAGACCCAGCTTCGCCCGGATTTATTGCAAGTTCGCGTCGTGCTTTTTATACGACGAGAGCTTATACCGCTTCGCCCCGAAAATCCGGTTTTTCTTGCATCACGTTACGCGGTTGAAACGTTTTCGCGCGGTTTTTCCGCATGGCGCTCTGCCCGGTGCGCGCGACTCTTTATGCGGCAAGGCGTTGATGAGAATGGCATGCATTTGGCTAGAGATCGCACGCGCAAGCGGTAATTACTGAAGGCGCGAGACGATTTCCATACGCGTTTGACTAATCCGATTATTTCTCCCCACGACATCGCGGAATTAATTACCCGATGTCTCAGTCTCCAAGATGGCTCTCGATAATTATTTACCGCGTTTTGAATCGACGGCTGCGGCTTCGTCCGACGCAAACAAGACCGACGCGTTTGATTGGTCGGCGGAAACCGACACAACGGCCGACGATATCGGTGCCTTCCCCGCGCGCCGCGCGCCTCGTGCCGCGCTCAGCGTGACGCTATGGGACGAGGTTGCACCGGAAGGTCCGCGCGCATATCGCGATGACGGAGAGGCGCCGGACGACACATCCGCAGTCTGAAGCCCGACCTCGTCTGAAGCAGTTAGGGCGTCAATTAGGGCGCCGGTCAGCGCGTCGGTTAAACTTCGTGCCCCGGCCCGGCGGCGCTGCCGCCCTCTCCTACCTGCACATGACGACGCTGACTCTCATCGTCGCCCGCGCACGCAATGGCGTGATCGGACGCGATAACCAACTGCCGTGGCGCCTGCCCGAAGACCTCGCCTTTTTCAAACGCACGACGATGGGCGCGCCCATCATCATGGGACGGAAGACGCACGAGTCGATCGGGCGGCCCTTGCCCGGGCGACGCAATATCGTCGTCACGCGCGACGCCTCGCGGCGCTTCGAAGGCTGCGACACGGTGACGAGCATCGACGAAGCCCTCGCGCTCGCGACCGCTGACGGCGCGGCCGAAGCATTTCTGATCGGCGGCGCGCAGCTATACGGCGATGCGTTCGACCGCGCGCAGAAGCTGATCGTCACGGAAATCGACGCCGATTTCGACGGCAACACGTGCTTTCCCGCGCCCGACGCGTCGCAGTGGCGTGAGGTGTCGCGCGAGCGGCATCGCGCGGCGGCGCCGAACGACTTCGAATTCGCGTTCGTCACTTACGAGCGGCAAGCGTAACGGCGACGATAAAGACGAAGGCCCCGGGCGATTGCACATCGTCCGGGGCCTTTCGCTGAGCACTGCGGGAAAGCGGTTACTGCCCCGCCACCGTCATCCGCTCGATCAGCACCGAACCGATTGCCTTGGTGCCGCGCACCACCGTATCCGCGCCAACCGCCTCGATATGGCGGAACATCTCCTGAAGCGTGCTCGCGACGGTGATTTCCTCCACGGCGTGCTGAATCTGCCCGTTCTCGACCCAAAAGCCCGACGCGCCGCGCGAATAGTCGCCGGTCACGTAGTTCACGCCCTGCCCCATCAGTTCCGTCAGCAGCAGGCCCGTGCCGAGCTTCTTCAGCATGGCTTCGAAGTCGTCGCCGGGCTGCGTGTGCGTGCTCTTCATCGACAGATTGTGCGAGCCGCCGGCGTTGCCGGTCGTCTGCATGCCGAGCTTGCGCGCCGAATACGTCGACAGGAAATAGCCCTGCACGACACCGTCTTCGACGACGTTGCGCCGCTGCGTGCGTACGCCTTCTTCGTCGAACGGCGCGCTGCCCATGCCGCCCCGTACGTGCGGGTCTTCGACGATCTGAATGTGCGGCGCGAACACCGGCTTGCCGAGGCTGTCCACGAGGAACGTCGTCTTGCGATACAGCGCGCCGCCGCTCACGGCCTGCACGAACGCGCCGAGGATGCCGGCCGCGAGCGGCGCTTCGAACAGCACGCGGCACTTGCGCGTATCGAGGCTGCGGGCGTTCAGGCGCGCGAGCGCGCGCTGTGCGGCGTAGCGGCCGACCGCTTCGGGATCGGCCAGCTCGGAGGCGTCGCGTTTGGACGTGTACCAGTCGTCGCGCTGCATGTCGCGGCCGCTCGCCGCGATCGGCGCGCACGCGATGTAATGCCGCGAGTACGGATACCCCGCCATGAAGCCACGCGACGTCGCGAGCACGAATTGCGAATGCTGCGCGGAGACGCTCGCGCCTTCGGAATTCGTGATGCGCTTGTCGACCGCGAACGCGGCAGCCTCGGCGCGGCGCGCGATGTCGGCGGCCTCTTCGGCGTCGATATCCCACGGGTGATAGAGATCGAGGTCCTGCGGCGACTGTTCGAGCAGTGCTTCCTCGGCGAGCCCGGCGGCGCTGTCTTCCGCCGTGAATCGCGCGATGTTGTACGCCGCCGCGACGGTGTCGCGCAACGCCTCGCGCGTGAAGTCGGCGGTGCTCGCGTTGCCGCGCTTCTTGCCGATGAACACCGTGACGCCGACCATCTTGTCGCGGTTGTGCTCGATCGTGTCCACTTCGCCGCGCCGCACGCTCACCGAGAGGCCGTCGCCCTCGGAGATTTCGGTGGCGGCATCGCTCGCGCCGAGTTCCTTCGCGTAGCGCAGGATGTCCGACGCGATCTCCTTCAATTCGTCTTGCGTGTGCGGGAAAAAGCGTTGCCTGACGTCGATGTCTGCTGCCATGTGTCGTTGCCTTCGGGTTTGTTGACCGCGCAAGCGCCCGTCGCGCTGCGTGCCATGAATGTCGCGCCTGTCGTCGCGCCGGTTGGTGCCTCGAACGCGCGCCGACTCTTCACGCGATCATAGCAAGGACGGCGCGCCTTCACCGGCCGCCACCGCGTCGGCTCACGCGCGGGCGCAAGCTACAATGTCGCCATGAACCGTAAAACCCGCATTCAACCGATGGAAGCCGATCGCGGCGACGCGCCCGATCAGGTCTACGACCGCCCGAGCAAATCGCAACTGAAGCGCGAAATGCACGCACTGCAAGAGCTCGGCGAGGCGCTCGTCGCGCTGCCGAAGGATGCGCTCAAGCGCATGCCGATGCCCGAAGATCTCGACAGCGCCGTGCGCGAAGCGCGCCGCATCACGGACCACGAGGGCAAGCGCCGCCAGATGCAGTATGTCGGGCGCGTCATGCGCTCGCTCTCGGAAGGCGACATCGCCGCGCTGCGCACCGCGCTCGACACGCATCGCGGCGTGAACAAGGCGGAAACCGCGCGGCTGCACTGGATCGAACGCGCACGCGAACAGTTGCTCGCCGATGACGCCGCGCTCACCGAATTCATTCGCCAGCATCCGGGCGTCGATCCGCAGGAAGGCCGCACGCTCATTCGCAATGCACGCAAGGAGCGGCAGCAGCAGAAGCCGCCGCGCTATTACCGCGAGCTGTTCCAGTGGATCAAGAACGCGGCGGGCGTGGAAGACGACGAAGACATCGACGAGCAGGAACACGACGAGGACGGACACGATGAAGCCTGAGCGCAGCCATCCGGACGAGTTGATCGTGGGACTCGTGTCGATCAGCGATCGCGCGTCGCAAGGCGTGTACGAGGACAAGGGCTTGCCCGCGCTGCAAGCGTGGCTCGGCGGCGCGATGGCGTCGCCGTGGCGCGCACAAACGCGGCTGATTCAGGACGATGCCGCCACCATTTCGGCGACGCTTATCGAACTCGTCGATACGCTCGGCTGCGATCTCGTGTTGACCACCGGCGGCACCGGCCCCGCCCGCCGCGACGTGACACCCGAAGCGACGCTCGCCGTCGCCACGAAGCCCATGCCCGGTTTCGGCGAGCAGATGCGCCAGATCAGCCTCAACTTCGTGCCGACCGCCATTCTTTCGCGGCAAGTCGCCGTGATTCGCGAGACCGCCGATCACGCCGCGCTCATCATCAACCTGCCGGGCCAGCCGAAGTCGATCCGCGAGACGCTTGAAGGCGTGAAGGACGCGGACGGCAAGACGACGGTGCCGGGCATCTTCGCGGCAGTTCCGTATTGCATCGACCTGATCGGCGGGCCGTATATCGACACGCAGCCGGAAGTGGTCGCCGCGTTCCGTCCCAAGAGCGCGATCCGGCCGCCGAAGGTTTAAGCCGCGCTGCTTCCTGCCGACGGAATCAGGAAGTGCTCGCGGTAGTACTTCAGCTCGTCGATGGATTCGTGGATGTCGGCGAGCGCGGTGTGCATCGCCCGCTTCTGAAAGCCCTTGTAGATGGCGGGCTGCCAGCGGCGGCACAACTCCTTCAGCGTGCTGACGTCGAGATTGCGGTAATGGAAGAACGTCTCCAGTTCCGGCATCCAGCGCGCCATGAACCGGCGGTCCTGACAGATGGAATTGCCGCACATCGGCGACTTGCCGGGCGGCACGTACTGGCCGAGAAAGTCGCGAATCTGCCGGGTGGCTTCGGCTTCATCCACCGTTGACGCCTTCACGCGCTCGGTCAGCCCCGAGCGGCCGTGCGTGTTGCGGTTCCACTCGTCCATGCGTCCGAGCGCCTCCTCCGTCTGGTGGATGGCGAGCACAGGCCCTTCCACCATCTTGTCGAGCGTC
This sequence comes from Burkholderia sp. 8Y, assembly GCF_902506145.1. GTDB lineage: Bacteria > Pseudomonadota > Gammaproteobacteria > Burkholderiales > Burkholderiaceae > Caballeronia. Next base: position 2,012,143 of record NZ_LR733520.1, read on the forward strand.
GAGTTCGTCACGACCACCGCGATTTCGATGATGCGGTCGTTGTCCGGGTCGAGGCCGGTCATTTCCATGTCGAGCCAGACGAGGTTCATGTCGCTGCGCGCGAGTACGGATTCGGAGGCGAGGTCAGAGCTTGCGGGACGATCGGAAGTGTCGGTCATGAATGCTGCCTGAGAAGAGAATGAGGCGCGGGCCGAAGCCATCGACGGTGGCATGATGTGACAACGGTGACACAGCCAAGAACCTATAATTCTCGCATAGTTCAATCGGAATGCCCGGATGACCCACCTCTCGCTCGCTTTCTCGGCCGTCTTCGTCGTTGCGCTCGCCGCGATGGTGTCGACCAAGCTCTGGCTGGCCTCGCGCCAGATCCGCCACGTCGCCGCCTACCGTGACGACGTGCCGCCGCAGTTCACCGGCACCATCCCGCTCGCGGCGCATCAGCGGGCCGCGGACTACACGATCGAGCGCACGCGCCTCACGATGATCGAAGTCGTGACGAGCGCCGTCGTGCTGATCGCGCTGACGCTGCTCGGCGGCGTGCAGGCGCTCGACAACGCCATCTCCGGCTCGCTCGGGCGCGGCTATCTCGGGCAGATTGCGCTGGTGGCGTCGGTCGTCGCCATCACGAGCCTGATCGACTTGCCGTTCGACTACATTCGCCACTTCGTCGTGGAAGAGAAATTTGGCTTCAACCGCATGTCGAAGAAGCTCTTTTTCGTCGACCTGGTGAAGGGCACGCTGCTGGGCGTCGTGATCGGCGCGCCGCTTCTCTTGCTGACGCTGTGGCTCATGGATCGCGCGGGCGCTTTCTGGTGGCTGTGGACGTGGATGGTCTGGGTCGCGTTTCAATTGCTTGCCATGGTCATCTACCCGACGTTCATCGCGCCGCTCTTCAACAAGTTCGAGCCGCTCAAAGACGAGGCGCTGCGTGAGCGCATCGAAAACCTGATGTCGCGCACGGGCTTCGCCGCCAAGGGTCTTTTCGTGATGGACGGCAGCCGCCGGTCCGCGCACGGCAACGCCTATTTCACGGGCTTCGGCGCGGCCAAGCGCATCGTCTTCTTCGACACCCTGCTCGCGCGGCTGTCCGGCAGCGAAATCGAAGCGGTGCTCGCGCATGAACTCGGCCACTTCAAGCGCCGCCATGTGCTCAAGCTGATGATCGTGATGTTCGTCATCAGCCTCGCGATGCTCGCCCTGCTCGGCTGGCTCGTGCAGACGGTGTGGTTTTACGAAGGTCTGGGCGTGCGGCCGTCGCTCGTCGGCGGCAACAACGGGCTCGCGCTCGTGCTGTTCATGCTCGTGCTGCCCGTGTTCATGTTCTTCGTGACGCCGCTTGGCAGCCTGACATCGCGCAAGAACGAGTTCGAGGCGGACGCTTTCGCCGCGAGCCAGACCGACCCGAAGGATCTCGTCAACGCGCTCGTGAAGCTGTACGAGGACAACGCCTCGACGCTCACGCCCGATCCGCTCTATACCGCGTTCTATTACTCGCATCCACCCGCCTCGCAACGCATCGACCGTTTGATGCAACACGCCGCATGACGACGCGCGCCACGCGCAAGAGCGGCGCGTCGTCTGCCGCACGCCTCACGGGGACGGTGATCGCCGCGCACGGCCGGCACTATCTCGTCACGCCCGAGGACGGCGGCGCGATGCTCCAATGCTTTCCACGCGGGAAGAAGAGCGACGTGGCAGTCGGCGACCGCGTGATGTACGAGCAGTCTTCGGCGGATCAGGGCGTGATCGTCGAGATCGGCGAGCGGCGCAATCTGCTGTATCGCTCCGATCAGTTCAAGTCGAAGCTCTTCGCGGCGAATCTGGATCAATTGCTGATCGTGCTTGCCACCGAGCCGCATTTCAGCGAAGACCTGCTCGGGCGCGCGCTCATCGCGGCCGAAGCGCACGAACTCGATGCGCTCATCGTGCTCAACAAGACGGACGTGACGGACGCGCTGCCGCTCGCGCGCGAACGGCTCGCGCCGTATCGGGCGCTGGGTTACACGGTGATCGAACTATCGGCGAAGGCGCGGCCGGGCGAGGTGCATCCTCAACTGGACGCACATCTCCGGAATCGCGCGACGATCCTGCTCGGGCAATCCGGCATGGGCAAATCGACGCTCGTGAATCTGCTCGTGCCGGATGCGGACGCCGCCACGCGCGAAATATCGTCGGCGCTCAATAGCGGCCGTCACACCACGACGTTCACGCGGCTCTACGCGCTGCCGGGCGGCGGCTCGCTGATCGATTCGCCGGGGTTTCAGGAATTCGGCCTGCATCACTTGTCGGAAGGCCAGCTCGAGCGCGCGTTCGCTGACTTTCGCCCCTATCTCGGCCACTGCCGCTTCTACAACTGCCATCACCTGCAAGAGCCGGGGTGCGCGGTGCTCGAAGCCGTCGAGGCCGGCAAGATTCGCCCCGAGCGGCACGCGCTTTACGCACAGCTCGTCCACGAAGCCAGCCAGATCGTGCGATGAAACGGCTCACGTGGGCGCCCAACCTGATCACGGCACAACATTGGGTCAATGTGCTGGCGATTGCGGGCGTGCCGTGTGAGCTGCACAACCGTTATCTCAACGGCGCATTGGGCGAGATTCCGGCGGATCAGTGCGCGCCTGAGATCTGGATCGTCGACGATCGGGACGAAGCATTGGCGCGCCGTCTATTGGAGCGGGCGCAAAAAGGCCCGGACGCGAACGCCCGGCCCTGGTTCTGCAAGCATTGCGGCGAACGGCTGGAGCCGCAATTCACCGTCTGCTGGCAATGTCAGACGGAGCGCGATCCGCTCGACGACTGACGCTCAGGCGAGCCATACGGCGATGGTGAGCATGAGCAAGAGCAGCATCCACAAGATGACGGCGCGCCACACGAGGCCGACCGCCGATTGCAGCGTGCGCGGCGTGCAGTCGTCGCCGACCGGAAGCGGGCTCGCGTCGCCGACGGCGAGTGCTTCCACGCTCAACGGCTCGGCCAGCGGCCCCGCGAGACGCGCGCCCAGTGCGCCGCTGCCCGCAGCGAGCAGCACGCCGTCGTTCGCGTCCGGCCACTGGCGCGCGTGGTTGCGCCACGCGTAGATGGCGTCCTCGAAATTGCCGACGATCGCGAAGCCCATGGCCGTCAGTCGCGTCGGAATCCAGTCGATCACGAAAAACGCGCGCTGCGCGAACGACGAGAACTCCGCGGTGCGCTCGGGGCTCGGCACGGCCCACGCACGCGCCAGATATTCGGCGATGCGATAGAACACCGCGCCCGCCGGACCGATCGGAATGAGGAACCAGAAGAACACGCCGAACACGTGCCGATGCGACGCGACCACCGCGTGAACCAGCGTGTGCCGCACGATCTCGCTCACGGGCATATCGACGGTATCGAGGCCCGTCCACTCAGTCAGCACTTCGCGCGCGCGCGGCACGTCGTCGTTATTTAGCGCGAGGTGGATGTCGGTGAAATAGTGGCTGAACTGGCGAAAGCCGAGCGTGAAGTACACGATCACGACATTCCACAAAAACGCCAGAACGAAGTTGATCCGGTACAGCACGTAGTAGACGAGGCCCACCGCGAGCGTCCACGGCAAAACGACCACGAGCCACGCGACAATGCCGTGCTTCGGCTTGCCGGCGTCGAAGCCATTCGCGGTGGATTCCGCATGATAGTGAAGCAACGCCGAAACAGGATTGTGCGGCGAGAGGGCACGCACTTGCTCGATGATGAGAGCCAGCAATACGGAGAAAAAAGTCATGCGAAGCGCCGAAACAGTCGGTTGATTCGAGTTTCGCGTAACGATAGCACAGCGCCTTGTGCGTTTTGTACGATCGGTCGCGGCGTGCGTCGCGAGCCGTGGCTATCGGGCAGCGAGAAAGCGATAGAAGTTGCGCAACATGCCGGCCGTTGCGCCCCAGATGAAATACGGGGCTTTGCCTTCGCAGGGCGTGTACGGCATCGCGAAAAAACGACGCTCTCCGCCCTCCCAGCGAAACACGCGCACTTCGTGATTCGCCGGATTCATGAGCCACGCGAGCGGCACCTCGAAGATATCGGCGACTTCGCTCGTGTCGGCTTGCAGCGTGAACGGCGGATAGACGAGCGCGACAACCGGCGTCACGCGAAAACCCGTCCCGGTCAGATAGTCAGGCATCGCGCCGATGACTTCGCAATGCTCCGCTCCGAGCCCGACTTCCTCACGCGCTTCGCGCAGCGCGGTGGCGGCGGCATCGGCGTCTTCGGGCTCGCGGCGTCCGCCCGGGAAACTGATCTGGCCGGCGTGGTCGGAGAGATGATCGGCGCGCTGCGTCAGCAGCACGGTAAGACCGCCCTCGCGCAAGACGAGCGGCACGAGCACGGAAGCGACACGCGGATCACCGCCGATCGCCTTGATGCGCTGCTCAGGCGGCTCCTGCGTCCAGTCGAGTTCTTTCGCGAAGCGCGCGCGCAGGCCGTCCGGCGTGAGGCGCTCGGGCGGAATGGGCGGCATGGCTTCGCCCGTCGAAACGACGGGCATCTGTTCGGGTTCGAGAATGCGCGGAGTCGATGTCTTGCCAGTGGACACGGTCTCAAGCCTGAATGTGGAAGATACGATTTGAACACACCAAAGAAAAAAGCACCCGCGAGGGGTGCTTTTTCCGGTGCGACTGCGCAGCTGAGAGCTTACTCGGCGGCGGTAGCGGCACGGTCCTTCGAGACCAGCTTTTCCTTGATTCGAGCCGACTTGCCCGAACGCTCGCGCAGGTAGTACAGCTTCGCGCGACGAACGTCACCGCGACGCTTCACGACGATGCTCGCGAGCAGCGGCGAGTAGGTCTGGAACGTACGCTCGACGCCTTCGCCCGACGAAATCTTGCGGACGATGAAGTTCGAGTTCAGGCCACGATTGCGCTTTGCGATCACGACGCCTTCGTAAGCCTGCACGCGCTTGCGCGTACCTTCGACGACGTTCACGTTGACGACGACCGTGTCGCCCGGACCGAAGTCGGGGATGGCCTTCTCGCCCAGCACGCGCGCGATCTCTTCCTTCTCGAGTTGTTCAATCAGATTCATTACTGACTCCTTGTGCCATCTTGCCGGAGTTGTGTGCCTCGACTTCTCGTGATGAGGCCCCGGTAGAGGATGGGTTCACTTCCGGCGCCGATGTAACTCAGCGCCCCCTTTTCGTCCCGCTCGTCGCTCGAAACCTCACTGCGGCTTCGACGCATCCTTCGCGAGACTTGCAAGCCACGCCTCGTCGGCACGGCTCAGCATCTTGCTTGCGCGGGCCCGCGCGATCAGATCGGGCCGCTTGACGAATGTGTTGCGTAACGCTTCGCGCCTGCGCCACGCGTCGATTTCCTTGTGATGGCCGCCGAGCAGCACATCCGGCACGCGCACGCCTTCGTATTCCTCCGGCCGCGTGTAGTGCGGGCAGTCGAGCAATACGTCGACGAAACTGTCCTGCACCGCCGATTGCGCGTCGTTCAGCACGCCGGGCAAGTGGCGCACGACGGCGTCCATCAGCGCCATGGCGGGCAATTCGCCGCCCGAGAGCACGAAATCGCCGAGACTCACTTCCTCGTCCACCACGCGATCGATCAACCGCTGGTCGATCGCTTCGTACCGGCCGCACAACAGCACGAGGCCGGGTTCCTGCGAGAAACGCATCACGCGATCATGGTCGAGCTTTGCGCCTTGCGGCGACATCATCACGACGCGCGTGTTCTCGATGCCCTGCTCGCGCTGCGCCGTCCTGGCCGCGGCGATTGCGTCTTCCAGCGGACGCGCCAGCATGACCATGCCGGGGCCGCCGCCGTACGGACGGTCGTCGATAGTGCGGTAATTGTCCGTGGTGAAATCGCGCGGATTCCACGTACGCAGACCGAACCGCCCCTGCTTCACCGCCCGGCTGGTTATGCCCCAGTCGGTCAGTGCGCGAAACATCTCGGGAAAGAGCGTCACGACATCGAACTGCATCGCCCTCTCCGTGTTCTGCCGATGGCTGTCAATAATCGGCGTCCCAGTCGACGACGATACGCTTCGCCGCCCGATCCACCGTCTTCACGTACACGCCGACGAACGGAATGAGCCGCTCGCCGGTGACGGGCTGGCCATCCTTGTTGGTTGCCGGGTACTCGACCCGCAGGATGGAATGCGCGCCGTTGTCGATCATGTCGGCGACGCGGCCGAGCGCCACGCCCGCTTCGTTTTCGACATCGAGGCCGATCAGATCGACCCAGTAGAACTCGTCTTCGTCGTCGAGCTTCGGGAAGTCGCTGCGTGCAATATGCACCGCGTACCCTTTCAGCGCCAGCGCGGCGTCGCGGTCGTCGCAGCCCGACAGACTCGCGACGATCGAATCTCCGTGCACCTTCGACTGCAAACAGCGCGCGAATTTGCGATCGTGGTTCTTGACGAGCCACCACCGCTTGGCCGCGAGCAGCGCGTCGCCGCCCGACTTGCCGTGGGCATGCGGCACGACCTTGACCCAACCCTTCAGGCCGTAGGCATCGACGATAAAGCCCACTTCGACGGCGTCTTCCGGCAGACGCTCTGCCGGCTCGATACCTCCGACCGCGCCTTCTGCCTTGCCTGGCGCAGAAACGCCGGCCGCCACGCGGCGCGCGCCCGGCTTGCGGACGAACGCGCCGAACGTGGCGGCGCCTTCCTGTTGCCCCGGCTTCGGTTGACTGACGGAACCGGACTCGTGGCCGTTTTGGGGATCACGCGCGGACATCAGCGAACCTTTGGGCAATGATGGAGCGACCAAGCGGCAGCCACGCTTTACGCGTGACCCGCCAACTCGATCGACAAAGCAATGACAGCTTAAGCAGCCGGCTGAGCTTGCTGCGATTGCTTGACGAGACGCTCGACGGTCGGCGACAGTTGCGCGCCAACGCCTTGCCAGTACGTCAGGCGATCTTGAGCGATACGCAGCGATTCGCCCTTGGTGGCGACCGGGTTGTAGAAACCCACGCGCTCGATAAAGCGGCCGTCACGGCGGCTACGCGAATCGGTTGCGACGATGTTGTAGAACGGGCGCTTCTTCGAGCCGCCACGAGCCAAGCGGATGATGACCATGCTGAAATCCTTGAAAACCGGGGTTCGGAACTACCAGAACACGCGATTATAACGGGAATCCAAAGCCCTAACAAACACTTAACGCATTTTTTGCTGACGAGGCGCGGCCTCTCGCGCCGCCGCGACCCCAATGTCGCATTCTGTCGACACCGCGCGCCGCGTCGTAAAATGACGAATTCGACCTTCTCACCGCTCTCCACGATGACTTCCTCGTCCGTTGCCGCGCAGTCCGACTCGAAGCCTGCGCGCAAGGCGGCTGCCCCCTACTTTCGCTCGAAAACGCTGACTGCGGCGCTCGCGTTTTTGTTCGGCAGCATCGGTTTGCACCGCTTCTATCTGTATGGCATGCGCGACAAGTACGGTTGGGCGCATACCGTCGGGATCGTGATGGGCGCGGTCGGCTATCTGCTGCTCGCCGCCACGGATCGCACGTCTGTGCTCGGCTGGATGCTCGCTGTGCCGGGCGCCATATCGCTGCTCGCGGCATTTCTCTCGGCAATCGTCTACGGACTGCGCCCCGATGCGAAGTGGGACGCACAGTTCAACGCCCACATGGACCGTCAGAGCAACTCGGGCTGGACGGTAATCTTCGTGGTGATTTTCTCGCTGCTGATCGGTGCGTTCCTGCTGATGACGGCCCTCGCGCTCACGTTCCAGACGTATTTCGAAGGCCAGGTCGAAGCCGCCAAGACGTTGTCGCAATGAGGAATCGCGTCAGAAAAGATTCAGTTGGTCACCAGCGGAAGACACCGCCCCCCGCTGAATCCTGACGCTCGCCGGGCGCTGAAATTCCGACATATCCAGAATGCCGCGATTGCGCAGGTTCAGGCCGAGCCGCTTCGTCGCCTGGCGAAACCGCTGTTTCAGCATATCCGCCCACAAGCCCTCGCCCTTCATGCGCGTCGCGAAATCCGAGTCGTAGTCTTTGCCGCCGCGCATGTCGCGCACGCGGCTCATCACGCGGTCCGCGCGATCCGGAAAATGCGCAGCGAGCCAATCCTTGAAAAGCGGCGCGACTTCCCACGGCAGCCGCAGCACGATATAGCTTGCCGTCGTCGCGCCGGCCTCGGCGCACGCTTCCAGCACACGTTCGAGGTCCGGTTCCGTGACGAACGGAATGACCGGCGCAATGCTGACGCCGACCGGAATGCCTGCGTCCGCGAGCGTGCGAATGGTGCGCAGCCGGCGCGAAGGCGTGGCGGCGCGCGGCTCCAGCGTACGCGCGATGTCGGCGTCGAGCGTCGTGACGGTGATGGCCGCCATGAACTGCTTGCGCTCGGCCATAGGCGCGAGCAGATCGATATCGCGTTCGATCAGCGACGACTTCGTGATGGCCGCGAACGGATGCCCGCAGTCGTGCAGAATCTCGATCACGCGCCGCGTGAGCTTCAGATCACGCTCGACGGGCTGATACGCGTCGGTATTTACGCCGAGCGCGATGGGATCGGGCTGATAACTCGGCTTCGCAAGCTCACGCTCGAGCAGTTCTCCCGCGTTGATCTTCGCGTAGATGCGGCTTTCGAAATCGAGCCCCGGCGACAGCCCGAGATAGCTGTGCGTCGGGCGCGCGAAGCAGTAGATGCAGCCGTGCTCGCAACCGCGATACGGGTTCAGCGAGACGGTGAACGGAATGTCCGGCGAGTTGTTGCGCGTGAGGATGCTCTTCGCGCGCTCCTCGAAGACCTGCGTGCGCAGCGGCGGCGAGCCGTCTTCTTCGGCCGTTTCGTGCGACCAGCCGTCGTCCACTCGCTCGCGTTCGTCCTTCTCGTAGCGTCCCTGAATGTTCGACACAGCGCCCCGGCCCTTCAGCGGCGAAGGCGGCGCGACAGGAAATTCATCGTCCGGCGTGGGCATTGCAGTCACGGATATACGTCTCTCAATACTGTATAAATATACAGTATCAGGCCGCGACCGCAAGCAAAATTTCACACGTCGACCGGGATGGTCAGCGTCTCTTTAATTTCCTCCATCACGACGTAGCTCTTCGACTGCACCGCTCCCGGCAACTGTAAAAGGATGTCACCGAGCAGCTTGCGGTAGTCCGCCATTTCGCCAATGCGCGCCTTGATCAGATAGTCGAAATCGCCGGAAACCAGATGGCATTCGAGCACTTCAGGAATGCGCTGAACCTCGCGCCGGAACTGGTCGAACATGTTGCCGCTTTTGTGATCCAGCGTGATTTCCACGAACACGAGCAGCGCCGCGCCAAGCTGCGACGGGCTCACGCGCGCGTAGTAGCCGGTAATGACGCCGTCGCGTTCCATGCGCCTCACGCGCTCGATGCACGGCGTCACCGACAGGCCGACGCGCTCCGCTAGATCCTTCATCGCGATGCGGCCGTCCTGCTGAAGAATGTTCAGGATTTTGTGATCGAGCTTATCGAGCGTGCGAAGCGGATTTCGCTGCGTTCTCATTGTTTTGTTCCTGAAAATTCACGAAATACAATAACTAAAACTGCCTTCGAGCCAATAGTATAGGCGATAACACTAGCCGGACAATCCGTCGCAAGCCAGCGCGATTCGTGAATGTCCAGTCGGATCGGAAACGGAGATCACATGCGAATCGTTATTCTCGGAAGCGGCGTCGTTGGCGTGACGAGCGCGTATTACCTCGCCCGCGCCGGGCACGAAGTCACGGTCATCGAGCGCGAAGCCGGCCCCGCGCTCGAAACCAGTTTCGCCAACGCGGGGCAGATTTCGCCCGGATACGCGTCGCCGTGGGCCGCGCCGGGCGTGCCGCTCAAGGCCGTCAAATGGATGTTCGAAAAGCACGCGCCGCTCGCCATTCGCCTCGACGGCACGGTGAGTCAGCTTCAGTGGATGTGGCAGATGCTGCGCAATTGCACGCAGGATCGCTATACGGTGAACAAGGGCCGCATGGTGCGCCTCGCTGAATACAGCCGCGATTGCCTGCAGGCGCTGCGCGCCGACACGGGCATCGAGTACGAAGGCCGCACGGGTGGCACGCTCCAGGTGTTCCGCACGCAGCAGCAACTCGACGGCGCCGCGAAAGACATCGCCGTGCTGAAGGAAGCCAACGTGCCGTTCGAGCTTCTGTCGGCGGCGGAACTGGCGAAGGCCGAGCCCGCGCTCGCCGCCGTGTCGCACAAGCTGACGGGCGGTTTGCGCCTGCCTAACGACGAAACCGGCGACTGCCAGTTGTTTACCACGCGCCTGGCCGCGATGGCCGAATCGCTCGGCGTCAAGTTCCGCTACAACACGCCTATCGATGCGCTGCGCGTGAGCAATGGCCGCATCGCCGGCGTGCAATGCGGCACCGAGCTGGTCAAGGCGGATTCGTATGTTGTTGCGCTGGGTTCGTACTCGCCCAAGCTGCTCGGCGATCTGCTCAAGATTCCCGTTTATCCGCTGAAGGGCTATTCGATCACCGCGCCGATCGTGGACGCGGAGCGCGCGCCGGTTTCGACTGTGCTCGACGAAACGTACAAAATCGCGATCACGCGCTTCGACGACCGCATTCGCGTCGGCGGCATGGCGGAAATCGTCGGCTATGACAAGTCGCTGAAGCAGGCGCGCCGCGAGACGCTGGAAATGTGCGTGAACGACCTCTTCCCCGGCGGCGGCGATACCGCGAGCGCGAGCTTCTGGACAGGCTTGCGCCCGATGACGCCGGATGGCACGCCGATCGTCGGCCGCACGCCGGTGCCGAACCTCTTTCTGAACACCGGCCACGGCACGCTCGGCTGGACGATGTCGTGCGGCTCGGGCCAACTGCTCGCTGACCTCATGTCCGGCAGACAGCCTGCGATCCGCTCGGACGACTTGTCGGTGCATCGCTATTTCGGCGATGCCAGCGTCAACGGGCGGCCGGCCTACGCGAAAGTCTGACCCGGACCGGCTGACTAAACGACGGCGCCTGCACAGGCGCCGTCGTCGTTTTCAGAACTGGTCTTCGCTCAACGCGAGGACGCCTTCGCGTCCATTGGCGCTTACGATCGCCGCCTCGAAGCCGGGCGCGTGCGACAGAATGTGCTCCGCGAAGAACTCGGCGGTCGCGATCTTGGCCGAATAGAACGGCTCGTCCTCGGCGCGCTTCGCGTGCGCGACGAGCATCGCGCGGGCCATTTGCCAGCCAGAAAGCACGATGCCCGCGAGCTTCAAATACGGCACGCTGCCCGCGAACACCGCGTTCGGATCGCTCTTGAACCGCGCGACGACGAACTCGATCGAGCGCGCGAGCGACAGGCTGCCGGCGCTCAAATGGCGATGCATCGACTTGAACGGCTGGCCGTCGACTTCGGCGAGCGCGGCGAGGGTCTGGTCGATCTGCGCAAGCAGCGCCTGCGCGGTCGCGCCGCCATCGCGGACGGTCTTGCGGCCGATCAGATCGTTCGCCTGAATCGCGGTCGTGCCTTCGTAGATCGGCAGGATGCGGGCATCGCGATAATGCTGCGCGGCGCCGGTTTCCTCGATGAAGCCCATGCCGCCATGCACCTGCACGCCGAGGCTCGCGACATCCACCGAGATCTCGGTGCTGAAGCCCTTCACGATCGGCACGAGAAATTCGTAGACCGCCTGATGGCGCTTGCGCACCGCCTCCTCGGGATGCGCGTGCGCCAGGTCGCTGTGCGCGGCGGCCACATACGCGAGGGCGCGCGCGCCTTCGGTATAGGCGCGCATCGTGGCGAGCATGCGGCGTACATCCGGATGCTGGATGATTGGCACCGCGGCCTTCGCGCTGCCATCGACCGGGCGGCTCTGCACGCGTTCCTTCGCATACGCGACCGCCTGCTGATACGCCCGCTCCGACACCGACACGCCCTGCATGCCGACCGCGAAACGCGCGGCGTTCATCATGATGAACATGTATTCGAGGCCGCGATTTTCCTCGCCGATCAGATAGCCCACCGCCCCGCCGTGATCGCCGTATTGCAGCACGGCGGTCGGACTCGCCTTGATGCCGAGCTTGTGCTCGATGGAAACGCACTCCACGTCATTGCGCGCGCCGAGCGAACCGTCATCGTTGACGAGAAACTTCGGCACGATAAAGAGCGAAATGCCCTTCACGCCTTCTGGCGAATTCGGCGTGCGCGCGAGCACCAGATGCACGATGTTCTCCGTCATGTCGTGCTCGCCGTACGTGATGAAGATCTTCGTGCCGAAGAGCTTGTACGTGCCGTCGCCTTGCGGCTCGGCGCGCGTGCGTACGAGCGCAAGATCGGAGCCGGCTTGCGGCTCGGTCAGGTTCATCGTGCCGGTCCATTCGCCGGAAATGAGTTTCGGCAGATAGCGCGCCTTCTGCTCTTCGCTGCCGGCCGTCAGCAACGCTTCGATTGCGCCGTCCGTCAGCAGCGGACAGAGCGCGAACGAAAGATTGGCCGAATTGAGCATTTCGATGCAGGCGGTCGCGATCAGCTTTGGCAGGTTCTGTCCGCCGAACTCCGCCGGATGCACGACGCCTTGCCACCCGCCTTCCGCGAACTGGCGAAACGCGTCCTTGAAGCCGGGCGTCGTCGTCACCTGTCCGTTCGCCCACGTGCTGGGCTGACGGTCGCCCGTGACGTTCAGCGGCGCAAGCACTTCGCCGCAGAAGCGCGCGGCTTCTTCGACGACGGCTTGCGCGGTATCGAAGTTGCCGTCCTCGTAGCCGGGCAGCGCCGCGATGCTGTCGATGTCCGCCAGTTGTTTCAGGACGAACAGCATGTCCTTCACGGGGGCGCGGTAGCTCATCGTTCTGTCTCCTCAATCGTGTCCGGATGCAAAAAGGGCGCAACGGTTGTCGCGCCCTTTGTTTTTCTTATTGCAGGCGCCGCTCGCGACGCACGCGATCAGCCGAGTTCTTTCACCAGTTCCGGCACGACCGCGAACAGATCACCGACGAGCCCGTAATCCGCCACACTGAAAATCGGCGCTTCGGCGTCCTTGTTGATCGCGACGATCACCTTGCTGTCCTTCATGCCGGCCAGATGCTGAATCGCGCCCGAGATGCCGACCGCCACATACAACTGCGGCGCGACGATCTTGCCCGTTTGCCCGACTTGATAATCGTTCGGCACGTAGCCCGCATCGACTGCCGCGCGCGATGCGCCCAGCGCCGCGCCCAGCTTGTCCGCGAGCGGTTCGAGCACGTGCGTGTAGTTCTCGCCGCTGCCGAGCCCGCGCCCGCCCGACACGATAATGTTCGCGCTCGTCAGTTCCGGCCGGTCCAGCTTCGTGACTTCGCGGTTCACGAACTGCGAGATGCCCGCGTCCGCCGCTGCTTCGATCTTTTCGACCGATGCATTACCGCCTTCCGCCGCCACCGGATCGAAGCCCGTCGCGCGCACGGTGATGACCTTGATCGGATCGGCCGATTGAACGGTCGCGATCGCGTTGCCCGCGTAGATCGGGCGCTCGAAGGTATCGGCGCTGACGACAGCGGTGATTTCGCTGATCTGCGCGACATCGAGATGCGCGGCGATACGCGGCGCGATGTTCTTGCCGTAAGCCGTGGCCGGGGCAACGATGTGCGAATAGTCCTTCGCGATGTTCAGCACCGTGCCTTCGACATTTTCCGCGAGCCCTTCGGCGAGTTGCGGCGCATCGGCCAGCAGCACCTTCGAAACGCCCGCGATCTTCGCAGCCGCATCCGCCGCGCCTTGTGCGTTGGAACCCGCGACCAGCACATGAATATCGCCGCCCAGCTTGGCCGCTGCCGCGACCGTGTTCAACGTCGCCGCTTTGATCGACGCGTTGTCGTGTTCCGCAATTACGAGTGTCGTCACGTTAGATCACCTTCGCTTCGGTTTTCAGTTTCTCGACCAGCGTCTTCACGTCGGGCACCGTGACGCCGGCGCTGCGCTTGGGCGGCTCGGTGACTTTGAGCGTCTTCAGACGCGGCGCGACATCGACGCCCAGATCGGCGGGCGTGACCGTCGTCAGCGGCTTCTTCTTCGCCTTCATGATGTTGGGCAACGTCACGTAGCGCGGCTCGTTCAGGCGCAGGTCCGTCGTGACGACCGCGGGGAGCTTGAGCGACAGCGTTTCCGCGCCGCCATCGACTTCACGCGAGACGGTCGCGCGGCCATCGGCGATCACGACTTTCGAGGCGAACGTCGCCTGCGGCAGACCTGCCAACGTTGCCAGCATCTGGCCGGTCTGGTTCGAATCGTCGTCGATCGCCTGTTTGCCGAGAATCACGAGTTCGGGCTTCTCCTGATCGACCAGCGCCTTGAGCAGCTTCGCGACCGCGAGCGGCTGCAAGTCCTCGGCGGATTCAACCAGAATCGCGCGGTCCGCGCCGATAGCCAGCGCCGTGCGCAGCGTTTCCTGACATTGCGTGACGCCGCACGACACCGCGATCACTTCGGTTGCGACGCCCGCTTCCCTCAGACGCACCGCCTCTTCCACGGCGATTTCGTCGAACGGGTTCATCGACATCTTCACGTTGGCGAGTTCGACGCCCGTGTTGTCCGATTTCACGCGGACCTTCACGTTGTAGTCGACCACGCGCTTGACTGGCACCAGAATTTTCATCCACACGCTCCAAAGTTACGATTACGTCAACCCAGCCTCATTATACGAGCGGCGCGTTCGCGCCTAAGCCTCGACGGGCGAACCAGGTCAGCGTACAAATCATCTGCGCTCACTTTAATAGAACGGTCGTTCGCTTTCTATCCCAAAAAACCCGAAGACACGATAAACGCTCACCAGGCCGCGATAACCGCGCCGGCGTACTTGCCCTCGATAAACTGCTTGACCTCCGGTGAATGATAGGCGGCCACGAGCTTGCCGACCCACGGCTTGTCCTTGTCGGCGGCACGAATGGCGATGATGTTCGCGTACGGCCCGTGCGGGTCTTCGATGGCAATGGCGTCGGACCTGGGCTTCAGGCCCGCTTCCATCGCGAAGTTTGTATTGATGGCGGCGGCATCGACATCGGCGAGCGAGCGCGGAATCTGCGCGGCGTCCAGTTCGACGATCTTCAGCTTCTTCGGATTCTCGACGATATCGAGCGGCGTCGCCTTGAGGCCCGCATCCGCGCGCAGTTTGAGCAAGCCCTGCTTTTGCAGCAGCAGCAACGCGCGGCCGCCGTTGGTCGGGTCGTTCGGCACGGCGATGCGCGCGCCGTTCGGCAGTTCGCTCAGCGACTTGAGCTTCTTCGAATAGATGCCCATCGGGAACGTGACCGTATCGGCCACCTTGATGAGCTTGTAGCCGCGGTCTTTCACCTGCGCGTCCAGATACGGCAGATGCTGGTAGCTGTTGGCATCGAGATCGCCCGCCGCGAGCGCCGCGTTCGGCTGCACATAGTCCGAGAACTCGACGACCGTGATCTTCAGGCCGTTCTTCGCGGCGACCTGCTTCACCACGTCCATCACCTGCGCGTGCGGTCCGCCCGTCACGCCGACCTTGATTGCGTTGTCGTCCGCGTGCGCGAGCGTGCTGATAAGCGATGCCGCGCCGAGCGCGGCGGCGAACTTCAGGATGAATCGACGTTGCATGTGCTGCCCCTTTTCGATGGAATTATTTGTGGCTCAGGCGCCGCACGAGCCAGTCGCCGAACGACTGCACGAGCTGCACGAACACAATGAGGATGACGACGACCGCGAGCATCACCTCCGGCAGGAATCGCTGATAACCGTAGCGGATGCCGAGATCGCCGAGCCCGCCCCCGCCGATTGCGCCCGCCATCGCCGAATAGCCGACGAGCGAGACGAACGTGATGGTGAGTCCCGCGACGACGCCCGGCAGCGACTCCGGCAACAGCACCTTGAAGACGATCTGGCGGGTGGTCGCGCCCATGGCCTGCGCCGCTTCAATGAGACCGCGGTCCACTTCGCGCAGCGCCGTTTCGACAAGCCGCGCGATGAACGGCGCCGCCGCGATGGTGAGCGGCACGACCGCCGCTGCCGTGCCGATGGACGACCCGACGATCAGCCGCGTGAACGGAATCACCGCGACGAGCAGGATGATGAACGGCGTCGAGCGCACCGCATTCACGACGCCGCCGAGCACGCGGTTCACCGCCATGTTCTGCAGCACGCCGTCGCGGTCCGTCAGATAGAGCAGCACGCCGAGCGGCAGGCCCACCGCCGCGCCGACGAGTCCCGAGATGCCGACCATGATCAACGTTTCCCAGAACGACTGCACGAACATGTCGAACATTTCACTCAACATGGGACAACTCCTCCACCACCACGCCTTGCGTGCGCAAATAAGCGATCGCCTCGGCGACCTTCACCGGCTGACCGCCCGCCAGCACGGCGAGCGATCCGAACGCCTGGCCTTGAATCTCGTCGATCTGGCCGTGCAGAATGTTGAAGTCCAGTTCGTAGCGGCGAATCGTCTCGGAGAGAATCGGCTGATCGACGCCCGAGCCCGTGAACGCAAGCCGCAGCAAATGGCCGCTGCCCGTCTTGAGCCGCTCGACGACGCGCGCCTTCAGCGCGGGCGGCAGCTCGTGCGCGATGACATCGCCAATGAGCGCGCGCGTGACTTCGTGATGCGGCTGCATGAACACGTCGACTACCTTGCCTTCTTCGACCACGCGCCCCGCATCCAGCACGGCGACGCGGTCGCAGACCTGCTTGATGACTTCCATCTGATGCGTGATGAGCACGATGGTGAGACCGAGTTCGCGATTGATCTTGCGCAGCAAATCGAGAATGGCGCGCGTGGTTTCGGGATCGAGCGCGGATGTGGCTTCGTCGGACAGCAGCACTTTCGGATTGCTCGCGAGCGCCCGCGCGATGCCCACGCGCTGCTTCTGTCCGCCGCTGATCTGCGCGGGATATTTGTCCTTGTGCGTGGTGAGGCCGACGAGATCGAGCAGCGGCAAAACGGCCGCTTCGATGTCCGCGCGCTTCTTGCCCGCGAGTTCGAGCGGCAGCGCGACATTGCCGTACACGGTGCGCGAGGACAGCAGATTGAAGTGCTGAAAGATCATGCCGATATCGCGGCGCGCGGCGCGCAGGTCGTCCGGGCGCAGGGTCGTGAGATCGCGTCCATCGACGATCACGTTGCCTTCGCTTGGCCACGTCAGCAGATTGAGGGTGCGCACCAGCGTGCTCTTGCCCGCCCCGCTGCGCCCGATGATGCCGAACACTTCGCCGGCGGGAATCGTCAGATTGACGTTGTGCAACGCTTCGACCCAGCCCCGGGGCCCCGCGAAACGCTGCGAGAGATTACGTATTTCGATCATGCGCCGATCTGGAAAATGCAAACGGCGGGAGGCAACGCCAGGTGGAATCACCCGCGCAGCCGGCCGCCGCTTGTTGAACTGCCGCTTTTTGAGAAGCGCGATTTTACAGGACGCTGATCTTTCCGCTTAATAACGATTTCGGATCGGCTAATTACGCCGGCCTATTTGGACGCATTTGCTAAATCTGCGCCAATGCCCGCAAATGCGCAACGACGCTGCGCCCGAGCGCGGACAGGTTGTATCCGCCTTCGAGGCAACTCACGATGCGCCCTTGCGCGTGGCGCTCGGCTACCGCGCGAATCTGCTCGGTGATCCACGCGTAGTCGTCTTCGACCAGCCCCATGTTGCCGAGGTCGTCTTCTCGGTGCGCGTCGAAGCCCGCCGAGATGAACAGCATCTGCGGCTTGAATTCGTCGAGACGCGGCAGCCACATCATGTCGATGACTTCGCGCACCGCCATGCCTTTCGTGCGCGCGGGCAGCGGCACGTTCACCATGTTGGGCGCGTGGCTGTCGGCGCCGCTGAACGGATAGAACGGATGCTGAAAGAAGCTGCACATCAGGACGCGCGGGTCGCCGGTGAAGGCGGCTTCGGTGCCGTTGCCGTGATGCACGTCGAAATCGATGACCGCGACGCGTTCCAGGCCGTGCACTTCCAGCGCGTGACGCGCGGCAATCGCGACGTTGTTGAACAGGCAAAAGCCCATGGCGCGCGCCGGCTCCGCGTGGTGGCCCGGCGGACGCACGCTGCAAAACGCGTTGTCGTAGCGGCCTTCGATGACGGCGTCGGTCGCCGCGATGGCCGCGCCCGACGCGCGCAACGCCGCGCGATACGACTGCGGGCACATCGACGTATCCGGGTCCAGTTCGCTGCGCCCCTGCTCCGGCGTGCGGCTCTTGATGTAGTCGATATGCGCCTGCGTGTGCACGCGCGCGAGATCGGCTTCATCGGCGAGCGGCGCTTCTTCGCGCTCGATCAGGGCGTCGATACGGCTCGCGATGAGTTGATCTTCGATTGCCTGAAGACGCGCCGGGCATTCGGGATGCCACTGGCCGTTATCGTGCTGCAGGCAGTCGGGGTGGGTGTAGAAGCCAGTGGCCATGGTGTCTCGCAGTGCCGCTGTCGTCGGCGCTTGTCTCGTCTTTTTTCGTCATACGCGATCCCGCCGCGCGCATTTGACGTTAAGTTACCACACCGTTCGAAACGGCCGTCGGGGCCGGTGGCATCGGCCTTGCGCGCGCAAGGCGTCGGTTATACTGCGCCGACGCCCCGGCAGCCAGCGCCGAAGGCACGTTGCAGGCACATGCGCTCGGTCAAGAATCGTTGCAAGAAGCTGCACGCGACGGCAGAACATCCGGCATCGCCCTCAATCGCTCATCAAGCACACTATGACTTTTCCGTTTGCCTCGCTCGACTCGTCCTTCAAGCCGCTGACGCGCGCGTTCATTGCTTCCCTGCTCTGCGCATTCGGCGTCGTGTCCGGCAACAGTGCCCTTGCGCAGTCGCAGCAGCCGCAGACCGCGACGCCGCAAGGGCAAGTGTTCGAAGAAGAGATCGTGCCGCAGCGATACGCGAACAATCCGAATGTCGATGCGTTCATCAACGACATGGTGGCGCGCTACGACTTCGATCCCGCCGCGCTGCATGAGCTCTTCAATCGCGTGAGCTACTCGGCGACGGCCGTGAAGCTGGTGTTGCCGTCGCCGACGCCGTCGCTCAAGAACTGGCGCGCGTATCAGTCGCGCTTCATCGAGCCGATCCGCATCAATGCGGGCGTGAAATTCTGGCGCGCGAATCAGGCCACGTTGCAGCGCGCGTCCGCGCAGTTCGGCGTGCCGCCGGAAGTGATCGTCGGGATCATCGGGGTGGAGACCATCTACGGCAAGTACATGGGCAATTTCCGCGCGCTCGACGCGTTGACCACGCTCACGTTCGACTACCCGAACACACCGAACCGCGCCGAACGTCAGGCGACGTTCCGCAAGAATCTCGAAGACCTGCTCGTCTGGACGCGCGACTCGCAAATCGATCCGACAACCGTGCTCGGCTCGTACACCGGTGCGATCGGCATTCCGCAATTCCTGCCGAGCAGCATCGTGCAGTACGCGGTGGACTTCGACGGCAACGGCCGCATCGATCTGCGCACGAGCCCGGCGGACGCCATCGGCAGTGTCGCGAACTATCTGAAGCAGAACGGCTGGGAGCCGGGCCGTCCGGTCGTGTGGCGCATTGCGGGCGACGAAGGCAGCCAGGGCATCGCGCAGGCCGCCGCCGACGGGCAGCCGGAGCCGCACTGGTCGCTCGCGCAGTTGACCAAAGCCGGCATGCTGCTGACGGAGCCGGGCTTGAACCTGGGCGCGGAGGCGGCCACGCCGCTGACCGTCGTCGATCTTCCGACGCCGGGCCGCGCGACCGAATACACGCTCGGCTTGAAGAACTTCTACGTGCTGACACGCTATAACCGCAGCTTCTTCTATGCGCTCGCCGTGTATCAACTGGGCGAAGCCGTCAAGGCGCGCATGGCGGCGGGCGACGCCCCGCAATAGGCTAGCTCTTCTCTTTAGGCGGTCCGCCACCCAAAGCGGGCCGCGCCTTACTGCTCAACACGCTCAACACGCTCAGGCGGGAAAGACGCCCGTCGACAGATAACGGTCACCGCGATCGCAGACCACGAACACGATGGTCGCGTTCTCGAGCTGACGCGCGACGCGTAGCGCCACTTCGCACGCGCCGCCCGACGAAATGCCGGCGAAGATGCCTTCCACCGACGCCAGCCGCCGCGCCATTGCCTCCGCCGCCGCCTGACTCACGTTCTCCACGCGATCCACGCGGCTGCGATCGAAAATCTTCGGCATGTAGGCTTCCGGCCATTTGCGGATGCCCGGAATGCGCGAGCCCTCTTCCGGCTGCGCACCGATGATCTCGATCTTCTCGTTCTTCTCCTTCAGATACTGCGACACGCCCATGATGGTGCCGGTCGTGCCCATGGACGAGACGAAATGCGTGATGCGCCCTTCGGTCTGTTGCCAGAGTTCCGGGCCGGTGGTTTCGTAGTGCGCGAGCGGATTGTCCGGATTCGCGAATTGATCGAGGATGATGCCCTTGCCGTCGCGCTGCATCTGATCGGCGAGATCGCGGGCGTATTCCATGCCGCCCGTGACCGGCGTGAGGATGATCTGCGCGCCGTACGCGCCCATGCTCTGACGCCGCTCGATGGACAAGTCCTCCGGCAGGATGAGCACCATCTTGTAGCCGCGCACCGCCGCAGCCATGGCGAGCGCGATGCCCGTGTTGCCGCTCGTCGCTTCGATCAGCGTGTCGCCCGGCTTGATGCGGCCGCGCTCTTCAGCTTTCCTGATCATCGACAGCGCCGGGCGGTCCTTCACCGAGCCCGCCGGGTTATTGCCTTCGAGCTTGCCGAGCACGACGTTGTTGCGGCTGCGGATTTCATCGTCCACGACGCGGACGAGCTGCACGAGCGGCGTATTGCCGATCGTGTCTTCGATAGTCATGTAAGCCATAGCGGACCGGATTGAGGTTCCACGGACGACGGCGCATGCTTGTGCGCGCGTTCGCCGGAATATTGATATGGGAGTCCACTGATTGTAGCCCACCGGTTCCCCCGATGCGTCTCGCCCCTCATGCGCGGATGGCTACGCGACTGCCACGGGGGACGGCTTTTCCACGCAAAAAACCCGCGGCGAGGCGAACCGCGGGGAGCCTAAACCATCCGAAGGCTGAAGGAGCGAAGAAATCCATTGTGGCGCGCGGCAGCCGACAGTCTGCGCCGCGCGCCGTACCGCTTACTTCTTGACGACAACGGGCTTCGATGCCGGCGACGACAGCACAGGCGTCGCGCTGACGCTGTTCGCGCCATTGGCGCCCGTGGCCCCGGCGGTGGCTGCGGTCTTCGACGCCGTGCCGATGCTCAGGCCTTCGGCCGTGAGACGCTGCACCGTCTTGCCGCCCAAGCCTTTGACGCGCGAGCTGAGGTCGGCCGCATCCTTGAAGGGGCCGTGCGCCTGACGTTCATCGAGAATGGCTTTCGCCTTGGCCGGGCCGATGCCCTTGATGCCGCGCAAGGCATCGGTATTGGCGGCGTTGACATCGACCGCCGCGAGCGCCGAACCGATGGACAGGGTGAGCGCGAGCGCGACGAGGGTCGAAAGGGCTTGCTTGAACATACTGAGTCTCCAGAAGAACCGGCCGGCGAACAGTGCCGACCGCAAGACCCAGTGTAGAGAGACTTCGAAGGCGTTTATAGCTGGCCGAATAGCCAACGCACGTAGCGATCCACGCCTTCCTGAACGGTCAGAAACGGCGCTTCGTAGCCGGCTGCGCGCAAGCGTGTCTGATCCGCTTGCGTGAAGCACTGGTACTTGCCGCGCAGCGCGTCTGGGAACGGAATGTACTCGATGAGCCCGCGCTGCACGAGTTCCGCGAGCGACAGCGGCGCCTCGCCGTTGATCGCGCGCAGCGTGTTGACCACGGTCGAGGCGATGTCGTTGAACGGCTGCGCGCGCCCCGTGCCGAGATTGAAGATGCCCGACTTCTCCGGATGATCGAGGAAGTGCAGATTGACCTTCACCACATCTTCCACCGACACGAAATCGCGCGTCTGCTCACCCGCCGCGTAGCCGTTGTATTCGCCGAAGAGCTTGACCTTGCCTTCCGCGCGGAACTGGTTGAAGTTGTGGAACGCGACCGACGCCATGCGCCCTTTATGCGTCTCGCGCGGGCCGTACACGTTGAAATAGCGAAAACCGACGATCTGGCTGCCCGCCTTCGGCAACACCTGACGGACGATCTGATCGAAGAGGAACTTCGAGTAGCCGTACACGTTGAGCGGCTTCTCGAGTTCGCGCTCCTCGACGAACCGGCTCGATCCGCCGTACGTGGCCGCCGACGACGCATACAAGAACTGCGCGCCCTGCGCGAGACAGATGTCCATCACATCGCGGCTATACCGGAAGTTGTTGTCCATCATGTAGCGGCCATCAGTTTCCATCGTGTCCGAGCAGGCGCCTTCATGGAACACCGCGCGCACCGTGCCGAAATCGCCGCGCCGAAAACGCTCGATGAACTCGGTTTTGTCGAGGTAATCGTCGATCTCGCAATCGACGAGATTCCTGAACTTGTCGGCGCGCGTGAGGTTGTCCACCGCGATCACGCGATGCTCGCCGCGCTCGTTGAGCGCCTTGACGATATTGCTGCCGATGAAGCCGGCCGCCCCGGTAACGATGAAAGTCATGTGAGATCAGGCGAAGAGTTCGTTGTAGTCGACGGTCGCCGTGCCGAGCTTGCCCACGACGATGCCGGCCGCGCGGTTCGCGTACACGATCGAATCGACGAGCGGCACGCCTGCGCCGAGCATGGTGGCCACCGTCGCGATGACGGTGTCGCCCGCGCCCGAGACATCATACACTTCGCGCGCTTCGGCCGAATTGTGCAGCACCTGGTTCTCCGTGAAGAGCGTCATGCCCTCTTCCGAGCGCGTGAGCAACAATGCGCTCAAATCCAGCTCCGCGCGCAGCTTCGTCACGCGCTCGTGCAGGTCTTCCTCGGACTTCCAGTGGCCGACCACTTCGCGCAGTTCGGCGCGGTTCGGCGTGATGAGCGTCGCGCCGCGATAACGCTCCCAGTCGTCGCCTTTCGGATCGACGAGCACGGGTTTGCCCGCCTCGCGGGCGTCGCTGATCATCTTCGTGACGTGCGTTAGACCGCCCTTCGCGTAGTCGGACATCAGAATCACGTCGTGCTGCGGCAGCAGTTCCGTGAAGCGTTCGAGGCACGCGCGCAGCACTTCGTGATTCGGCGTGTTCTCGAAATCGACGCGCAGCAGTTGCTGCTGACGCGACAGCACGCGCAGCTTGATGGTGGTGAGCAGTTCCGGGTCGCGCGCGAGATGCGCGGCGACCCGGCTCTCGCCGAGCAATTCCACGATGCGCTCGCCCGGCTCGTCATGCCCCACGACGCACAGCAGCCCCGCCTGCGCGCCGAGCGCCGCCGCGTTGCGCGCGACGTTCGCCGCGCCGCCCAGGCGATCCTCCTTCTTCTGCACGTGCACGACCGGCACGGGCGCTTCGGGCGAGATGCGGTTCACGTCGCCGAACCAGTAGCGGTCAAGCATCACATCGCCGACCACCAGCACGCGCGCCGCCGAAATGCGGGCGCGCGGCACCACTGGGATATTCGCCGGGCTATTGCCGGCTGCCATTGCCGTCGAGTTCGACATGGGGACGTCCTATTGCAAAATAATCGATGCCTAGTTCGGCCATCGTTTCCGGTTCATACAAATTGCGGCCGTCGAAGATAACCGGCATCTTCAGCTCGCTCTTCAAGTGCCCGAAGTCCGGGCTCTTGAATTCCTTCCATTCCGTCACGATGACGAGTGCGTCCGCGCCCGTCAATGCTTCCTGCTGCGTTTGCACGAAGTGCAGGCGCTCCATGTCCTCGCGGCGACCGTCGAGATCGAGCGCGAACACGCGCTGCGCTTCGGCCATCGCGATCGGATCGTAGGCCCGCACCGTCGCGCCGCGCTCGAGCAGCGACGCGATCAGGCGCCGGCTCGACGCTTCGCGCATATCGTCGGTGTTCGGCTTGAACGCGAGTCCCCACACGGCGAACGTGCGGCCGCGCAGGTCTTCGCCCATGCGCTTGACGATCTTGTTGACGAGCACTTCCTTCTGCGCGTTGTTGACTGCTTCGACCGATTCGAGAATCTGCAGACGATGCCCGTTTTCGCGCGCCGTCTGCACGAGCGCCTGCACGTCTTTCGGGAAGCACGAGCCGCCGTAGCCGCAACCCGCATACAGAAAGTGATAGCCGATGCGCGGGTCCGAGCCAATGCCGCGACGCACGGATTCGATGTCCGCGCCGACGGCATCCGCCAGATTCGAGAGATCGTTCATGAACGAGATGCGCGTGGCGAGCATCGCGTTGGCCGCGTATTTCGTGAACTCGGCGGAACGCACGTCCATGTAGAGCGTGCGCTCGTGATTGCGGTTGAACGGCGCGTAGAGGCGCTTCATCATTTCGCGCGCGCGGTTGCCGGCCCGGTCGTCGTCGATGCCGATTACGATGCGGTCCGGCCGCATGAAGTCGTCGACTGCCGCGCCTTCCTTCAGGAACTCAGGATTCGACACGACGGAGAAGCCGTGCTTGTCCGCGACGTCGAGCCCGCGCGCCTTCAGTTCTTCGTCCACGACGCGCTTGACTTGCAGCGCCGTGCCGACCGGCACCGTCGATTTGTCGACGATCACCTTGAAGCCGTTCGAATAGCGTCCGATGTTGCGCGCCGCCGCGAGCACGTACTGCAAGTCGGCGGAGCCGTCCTCGTCGGGCGGCGTGCCGACCGCGATGAACTGGATGTCGCCGTGCTCGACGCTCGCCTTCACGTCGGTGGAGAACTGGATGCGTCCCGCCGCGCGCGTGCGCTTGAGCATTTCCTGGAGGCCCGGCTCGTGAATCGGCACGCCGCCGCTGTTGAGGATCTCGATCTTGCGCGGATCGACGTCAACACAGAACACGTCATTGCCGATTTCAGCGAGGCAAGCACCGGTCACGAGACCGACGTAACCCGTACCAACGATGGTAACTTTCATAGCTCTCCGTGGGTTCCTAAGATGGCGGCGATGATGATGAGCGCCCGTACTGCGCGCTCGCGATGGTGTGCGAACTCAGGCCGAACTCGTGATCGGTTCGACGCGTCGCGGCGCGTAGGTCTCCCAGCCGCTGCAGCCGGGGCACTGCCAATAGAATAGACGCGCGCGGAATCCACAAGTCTGACACGTATAGCGCGGCAAATTCTTGGTGCGTTGCTTGACCAGCGTGCGCATGAGTTGCAGTTCGCCCCGGCGCGGCTCCTCGGCCGTCGCTTCCTGCGCTTCGAGCAGGCGCGTCATGCCCGCGAGATTCGGCGCGATCTCCATTTGCCGGCGCACGAGCGCATGCGCCGCGTCGAGGCCGCGCAGTTCCTGGACGTGCTTGTACGCGACATCGAGCAAATCATTCGACGGATACCGCGTCGCGTAGTCGATCAGCAAATCCACGCCCTCGTCCTTGCGCCCGAGCGCCGCGTACGCCTTCATCAACTTTTCCGCGACGAGCGGCAGATACGCTTCATTCTGCGCTTCGACGCGCTTCCAGACGGCAATCGCGGCTTCGACGTTTCCGGCGGCCGCTTCGGCATCGCCGGAGAGAATCGTGGCGCGGACGTTGTCCGGATTCGACGCCAGCGCGAGCTTCAGTTCTGCGCGCGCATCGTCCAGATTCTTGCGCTGCAACGCTTCCTGCGCGAGTTCGCAATGGAAATGCGCGATTTCCATATGCAGCGACGGCGCGCCCATTTTCTCGATGCGCTCGGCTGTCGTGATGGACTTCGGCCAGTCCTTTTCGATCTCGTAAATGGTCAGCAGCGCGCGCTGCGCCCCGAGCGAATATTCGCCGGCTTCGAGGGAGCGAAACGTTTCCTCCGCGCGATCCAGCAGGCCCGCTTTCAGGAAGTCCTGCCCCAGTTCGTACAGCGCGTGATCGCGTTCCGCAACCGGCAGGTCCGCACGGCTCAGCAAATTCTGATGCACTCGAATCGCGCGATCCGTCTCGCCGCGCCGCCGAAACAGATTGCCGAGCGCGAAGTGCAACTCGATGGTTTCCGGGTCCAGCTTGGCGACTTCGATGAACGCGTCGATTGCCTTGTCGTGTTGCTCGTTGAGCAGGAAGTTCAGGCCGCGAAAGTACGAGCGCGGCAGGTTCGCATTCTCGGATAGCAGCGTTTTCAGGTCGTAGCGGGATGCCATCCAGCCGAGCGCGAAAGCCACGGGAATGACGAGCAGCCACCAGAAGTCTAGATCCATGCGGTTTTGTCGGTGATTCGGTTAGGTGCTGCTTGAGGATGCGCGTATCAGATGAGCGGCGGCATCGGCGGTTCTTCTTTGACCACCGGCGTTTCGCGGGCGACGCGCACGTCGCGCTTCAGGCGCCCGTTCTCGATCCGCAAACGCAGCATCGCCGGCACGGCCGAGACGAGCCCGGCGAGCAGCCCCACCACGAAAAACGCCAGCCCGATCAAAATCAGCGGCGCCTGCCAGGCGTAGCCGGCGAGGAAATTCAGTGTCGCAGGCTGGGTGTTGGCCAGCGCCAGCACGAGCAGCAGCACGAAAACCAGAACGCGGATCAGCCAGACAATGAATTTCATGTAGGTCTCGCAAAAAAGCGGTGACAACTTGCGGTTACATCTCGCGGCCGTCTTTTCGCCGTCCGGCCTACGTGATTACCCGAGTCAAAGTGACCGGTATTGTAATGGATGCGTTTGCCGCCAAGGACCGGCGCGGCGCAAGCCTCCGACGAAATGCCGGCGCTGTGTGCGCTACCGAACGCGATACCTATGCGTGCGGCGCAAAAAGGCAAAAAAAAGCACCCGCGAGGGGTGCTTTTCTGGTCGATTGCCTCATGGCCGGACGTCGCGGCAGCTCATCTGCGCGCATGCGCAGACAATGATTCGTGCCGATGCGCGCCGATCAGAGATCGTCCGCATCGTCGTCGTTCGACGCCTTCAGCGGCTCGCCCGCGCGGCCATCGACGCGTTCGCGCAATTCCTTGCCCGGCTTGAAGTGGGGCACGAATTTCTCCGGTACCAGCACTTTTTCACCCGACTTGGGATTGCGCCCGACGCGCGACGGACGACGGTTGAGCCCGAAGCTGCCGAAGCCGCGAATTTCGATGCGATGACCATTGGCAAGCGCCTCGGACATCGCATCGAGCATCGTCTTGACCGCGAAATCCGCATCCTTGAGGACAAGTTGCGGAAATCGCGAGGCCAACTGGGCGACCAATTCCGATTTGGTCATACTGCAGCAGTACCGTTAAGGCTTAGCTGTTCTGGCCGTCGAGCTTGGCCTTCAGCAGCGCGCCGAGGTTGGTCGTGCCGGTAGCGGCGGCGTTCGAGTCCGAAGATTGCAGGCCGCGCATGGCTTCCTGTTGCTCCGCAGAATCCTTCGCCTTGATCGACAGGTTGATGCCGCGCGACTTGCGATCGATGTTGATGATCATCGCGTTGACCTTGTCGCCTTCCTTCAGCACGTTGCGCGCATCTTCCACGCGGTCTTGTGCGATTTCCGAAGCGCGCAGGTAGCCTTCGACTTCGCCCGACAGCGTGACGACCGCACCCTTCGGATCGACCGACTTCACGACGCCGTCGACGATTGCGCCCTTGTCGTTGATCGCGACGAAGTTGCTGAACGGATCGCCTTCGAGCTGCTTGATGCCGAGCGAGATGCGTTCCTTCTCGACGTCGATGCCCAGAACCACGGCTTCGACTTCGTCGCCCTTCTTGTACTTGCGAACCGCTTCTTCGCCCGTTTCCGACCACGACAGGTCCGACAGGTGAACCAGACCGTCGATGCCGCCCGGCAGACCGATGAAGACGCCGAAGTCGGTGATCGACTTGATTGCGCCTTGCAGCTTGTCGCCCTTCTTGAAGTTGCGGCTGAAGTCGTCCCACGGGTTCGGCTTGCACTGCTTCATGCCGAGGCTGATACGGCGGCGGTCTTCGTCGATTTCGAGAACCATGACTTCGACTTCGTCGCCCAGTTGCACGACCTTTGACGGTGCAACGTTCTTGTTCGTCCAGTCCATTTCCGACACGTGGACGAGGCCTTCGATGCCCGATTCCACTTCGACGAATGCGCCGTAGTCGGTGATGTTGGTGACCTTACCGAACAGGCGCGTGCCCGACGGGTAACGGCGCGAGATGCCTTCCCACGGATCGTCGCCCAATTGCTTGATACCGAGCGAAACGCGGTTCTTCTCTTGGTCGAACTTGAGGATCTTCGCGGTGACTTCCTGGCCAACCGACAGCACTTCCGACGGGTGACGCACGCGACGCCATGCGATGTCGGTGATGTGCAGCAGGCCGTCGATACCGCCGAGGTCCACGAACGCGCCGTAGTCGGTGATGTTCTTGACCACGCCTTCCACGATCGCGCCTTCCTTCAGCGTTTCGAGCAGCTTTGCGCGCTCTTCGCCTTGCGTGGCTTCGATCACGGCACGGCGCGACAGCACGACGTTGTTACGCTTGCGGTCGAGCTTGATAACGCGGAATTCGAGCGTCTTGCCTTCGTACGGAGTCGTGTCCTTGACCGGACGCGTGTCCACGAGCGAACCCGGCAGGAACGCGCGGATGCCGTTGACCATCACGGTCATGCCGCCCTTCACCTTGCCGGTGATGGTGCCGGTGACGAGTTCGTTGTTGTCCAGCGCCTTTTCCAGCGACAGCCACGAAGCCAGACGCTTCGCCTTGTCGCGCGACAGGATGGTGTCGCCATAGCCGTTTTCCAGCGCGTCGATCGCGACGGAAACGAAGTCGCCCGCCTGCACTTCCACTTCACCCGCGTCGTTCAGGAATTCTTCGAGCGGAATATAGGCTTCGGACTTCAGACCAGCGTTCACGACCACGAAGTTGTGGTCGACACGCACGACTTCGGCGGAGATCACTTCGCCGGCGCGCATGTCCTGCTTGGTCAGCGACTCTTCGAACAGAGCCGCGAAAGATTCGTTATTCGGGGTGGAGGTTTGCAGGTCGGACATAAAAATCAATATTTGCACAGCCTTTGCGCTTGAGGCCACCTGGCCGACGATGCGCGAAGCCGCACGGGGTTAAAGGGTTAACACACGCTCCGCCACATGACGGAGCACCAAACCATCCGGCAGCCTGCCAACCAACTGCGGCGGGCGAACCGGCACTTCCAATGCATCTCTTACACGCGCACTTCGCTGTACCAGCCGATGATCTGCTCGACCGCCTGGTCGATCGACAAACCGGAGGTGTCCAGCGTCCTCGCGTCCGCCGCGGGCTTGAGCGGCGCGGCTGCCCGGTTCATGTCGCGGGCGTCGCGCTCGCGCAAATCGCGCAGCAAGTCATCCATATTAGCAGAAAAGCCTTTTTGCATCAATTGCTTATGGCGCCTGGCCGCGCGGGCCTCGACGCTCGCGGTGAGAAAGACCTTCAGCGTGGCGTCCGGGAAGATGACCGTGCCCATGTCGCGCCCGTCGGCGACGAGCCCCGGGCGCTTGCGGAACGCCCGCTGGCGCGCGACCAGCGCCTGCCGCACTTCGGGATGCACCGCGATTGCGGACGCGCGATTGCCGATTTCCTCGGCGCGGATTTCGCTCGACACGTCGACGCCGTCGAGCTGCGCGCATCCCTCGCGGAACGTGATATGCAGGTCGCCGACGAGATTTGCAAGCGCGGCCGCGTCGGCCTTGTCGATGCCGTAGCGCACGCTCGCGAGCGCCGCGAGCCGGTACAGCGCGCCGCTGTCGAGCAGATGAAAGCCGAGCGTGGCCGCGACGACCGCCGCGACCGTGCCCTTGCCCGACGCCGTCGGCCCGTCGATGGTGATTACTGGAGTGGGGTCGAATGGACGGCTCGGTTTCATTGCGTATGGCCGTTCTGGCCCGTTGTTGCTGTTCTGATGATCAAGGACATTGCGCGGCTCAGGTTCTCACGAGCGTCGCGAAACGGTCGAAGTAGTCGGGGAACGTCTTGTTAACGCACTTCGGATCGTTGATGCGCACCGGCACGCCGCCCAGGCTCACGAGCGAAAAGCACATCGCCATGCGGTGATCGTCGTACGTGTCGATGGCGGCGTTCGCGATCAGTTTCGCGGGCGGCGTGACGACGAGGTAATCCGCGCCCTCTTCCACGGTCGCGCCGACCTTGCGCAGTTCCGTCGCCATCGCGGCGATGCGGTCCGTTTCCTTCACGCGCCAGCTCGCGATGTTGCGCAGCGTCGTCGTGCCGCTCGCGAAGAGCGCGGCCACGGCAATCGTCATCGCGGCGTCCGGAATCAGGTTGAAGTCCATGTCGATGGGCGAGAGCTTGCCGTCGTCGGATTCGACGCCGCGCACTTCGATCCAGTCGTCGCCCATCATCACGTTCGCGCCCATGCGATTGAGCGCGTCCGCGAAGCCGACGTCGCCCTGAATGCTCGACCGCCCGACGCCTTCCACGCGCACCGGCCCGTGGCCGATGGCGCCCGCCGCCAGAAAATACGATGCGGACGACGCATCGCCTTCCACCATGATCGCGCCGGGCGACCGGTAGGCCGCGCTGGCGGGCACGGTGAAGCGCGCCCAGCCCTCGCGCTCGACGGTGACGCCGAAGCGTTCCATCAGCCGGACCGTGATCTCGATATAGGGCTTCGAAATGAGTTCGCCTTCGACTTCGATCGTCACTGGCCCGTTGCGGCCTTCGATGACCGGCAGGCTCATCAGGAGCGCGGTGAGAAACTGGCTCGACACGTCGCCGCGCACGCGGATCGGTTTGTCCACGGCAATGTTGGATGCGTGAATCCTGAGCGGCGGAAAGCCGTCGTTCTGCTCGTAGTCGATCTTCGCGCCGATCTGACGCAGGCCGTCGACGAGATCGCCGATGGGCCGCTCGTGCATGCGCGGCACGCCGTGAACGCGATATTCGCCGCCGTTGACCGCGAGCGCCGCCGTCAGCGGACGCACCGCCGTGCCCGCGTTGCCGAGGAAAAGCTCCGCCGATTTCGACGGAAACGTGCCGCCCGTGCCCGTCACGATCACGCGCTCGCCATCGCGCCTGAGCGCCACGCCGAGCGTCTCCAGCGCGGCAAGCATCACGCGGGTGTCGTCGGAATCGAGCAGATTGGTGATCGCCGTTTCGCCGGCCGAGAGCGCGGCGAGCAGCAGCACGCGGTTCGAAATGCTCTTCGAGCCGGGCAGCCGCACCGTGCCGGACGCGCGCGCGAAGGGTCCGAGATCGAGATGTTCCATGCTGGGTCCTGGAGTGTGTCTTATTTCGCGGCCGAATCGCCGGGAATCTTGGTGCCGCCGCGTTCCTGCCACTCGGTGCGAGCGACGCGTGAACGCGCGAACGCAGCTTCCAGCGCCGCGCCATCCGATGCGTCGATGGCCGCGCGAAAGCGCGCGAGGACGTCGGTGTAGGCGTCGAGTTCCGCGAGCAGCGCCGCGCGATTGGCGAGGCACACGTCGCGCCACATTTCCGGACTCGACGCCGCGATGCGCGTGAAATCGCGAAAACCGCCCGCCGCGAACGAGAACTTCAGTTGCGCGTCCGGCGCTTCCAGAATCTGCTCCACGAGCGCGAACGAGAGCACATGCGGCAGATGACTCACCGACGCGAACACGCGATCGTGCTGCGCCTCGCTCATCCGATGCACGGCCGCGCCGGTCGCGTGCCACATCGCGGCAATGCGATCGACGGCTTCCGGCGCGTTTTCTGCGAGCGGACACAGCACGACATTGCGGTCGACGTAAAGCTCGGGCAACGCGGCATCGACGCCGCTCGACTCGCGCCCGGCAATCGGATGCCCCGGCACGAACTGGGCGACGCGTTCGCCGAGCGCCGCGCGTGCCGCGGCGACGACGTCGGTCTTCGTGCTGCCGGCGTCGGTGACTAGGGTCCGGGGGTCGAGAAACGGCGCGATGCGCGCGAGCAACGGCTGCGTCTGCGCGACCGGCGCGGCGAGCAGCACGATATCGGCGTCTTCGAGCGCCCGCGAGAGCGCGGCGGAATCGTCGAGCGCCGCGGCTTCATCGATCACGCCGAGCTCGACTGCGCGCGCCACCGACTGCGCCGAGCGCCCGACGCCGACCACGCGCCCCGCGAGGCCCGCGCGTTCACGCAGCGCGCGCGCGAGCGAGCCGCCGATCAGGCCGACGCCGAAGATAACGAGTTTATTGAAAGTGAACGCGGCCACGGGACATCGCAAAAAGCGCGTCGAAAGACGCGGATGACGGAACGGCTGAAAGCGCGAATTCTACCGGGCGCGCGGATACGACCCGAGAATCTTGAGAAACGCAGCCTTTTGCCCGAGTTCTTCCAGCGCGGCGGCCACCGACGCATCGTTGCGGTGGCCTTCGAGATCGATATAGAAGTAGTACTCCCACGTCCCGACGCGCGCGGGCCGCGACTCGAAGCGCGTCATCGAAACGCCGTGCTTCGCGAGCGGCTCGAGCAGCTTGAACACCGCGCCCGGCTCGTTCGCGACAGATACGATGAGCGACGTCTGGTCGTGGCCGCTCACATCCGACGGCTGCTTGCCGATGATGACAAAGCGCGTGCGATTGTGCGGATCATCCTGAATCAGCGAGTACACGACGCCGAGGCCGTAGTGCGTCGCGGCGCGGTCGCCGGCGATGGCTGCCACCGTGCGGTCCGCCACGGCCATGCGCGCCGCTTCCGCATTGCTCGACACGGCCTGCCGCTCAAGATGCGGCGCGTTCGCCGACAGCCACCGCTGACACTGCGCGAGCGCCTGCGGATGCGCGCAGACCCGCGTCACGCCTTCGAGCGAGCCGGACGCCGTCAGCAGATTGTGGTGGATCGGCAAGGCAAGCTCGCCGCCGATCACGAGCTGCGTTTGCAGCAGAAGATCCAGCGTGCGCGATACCGCGCCTTCCGCCGAATTCTCGACCGGCACGACGCCGTATTGCGCGGCGCCGGCTTCGACCGAGCGGAACACTTCGTCGATGGACGGGCACGGCAGGCCCTCGATGGAATGCCCGAAGTATTCGAACATCGCCTGTTCGCTGTAGGTGCCGACCGGCCCGAGGAACGCGGCGCGCAGCGTCTGTTCGAGCGCGCGGCTGGCGGCCATGATCTCGCGCCAGATGGCACTGATGTGATCCGCCGCGAGCGGACCGTCGCTCGTGGCCTGCAGCCGCGCGATGACCTGCATTTCGCGCTCCGGACGAAACACCGGCGCGTTGAAATGCTTCTTCACCTCGCCGACTTCGAGCGCGACGGAAGCGCGCTGGTTCAAGAGCGCGATGAGTTGTGCGTCGAGCGCGTCGATGCGCTCACGCAGCGGTTTGAGTCTTGAATTGAGATCGTCGTCCATGCGGTGCGTGTTGAGCGAATGCGGTTAAAGGAGCGACGGCGCGTTCACGCGCTCGTCCGCTCGAATTCCTTCATGTAGTCGACGAGCGCCCTGACGCCCTCGACCGGCACCGCGTTGTAGATCGATGCCCGCATGCCACCGACGGACTTGTGGCCCTTCAGCTGCAGTAGCCCGCGCGCTTTCGCGCCGGCCAGGAAATCGGTATTGCGTGACTCATCGGCGAGGAAGAACGGCACGTTCATGCGCGAACGGTTCTGCCGCTCGACCTTGTTGACGTAGAAATCGCTGGCGTCGATGGTGTCGTAGAGCAGCTTCGCTTTCTCGACATTGCGCGCTTCCATCGCGTGCAGGCCGCCCAGCTTCTTCAGCCACTTGAAGACGAGCCCGGCCATATAGATGGCGTACGTGGGCGGCGTGTTGAACATCGAGTTGTTCTCGGCAACCGTCTTCCATTCGAACGCGGACGGGCAAATGGACAGCGCGCGGTCGAGCAGGTCTTCGCGCACCATCACGACCGTCACGCCCGCCATGCCGATGTTTTTCTGCGCGCCCGCGAAGAGCACGCCGAATTTGGCGACGTCCATCGGACGCGAAAGAATATGCGACGACGCATCCGCGACGAGCGGGATGTCGCCGAGATCCGGAATGTCGAATGCCTCGATGCCGTCGATGGTTTCGTTCGTGCACAGATGCACGTAAGCGGGATCGTCCGAGAGCTTCCACTCGCCGATTGCCGGCACGCGCGTGAAGCCTTGCTCGGTCTTGCCCGTGGCCGCGACGTGCGGCGTGCAGTACTTCTGCGCTTCCTTGAAGGACTTTGCCGACCAGGAACCCGTCACGACGAAATCCGCAGTCTTCTTCGCGCCGAGCAGATTCATCGGCACGATCGCGTTTTCACCGATGCCGCCGCCTTGCAGAAACAAAATGCGATGCGAGGCCGGCACGTTCAGCAGTTCGCGCAGGTCGGTGAGCGCCGCTTCATGAATCGACATGAACTCGGCGCCGCGGTGGCTCATTTCCATCACGCTCATGCCGCTGCCGTGCCAGTCGAGCATTTCGCCGGCGGCTTGCCTCAACACTTCTTCTGGCATGGCCGCCGGGCCGGCGGAGAAATTGAACACGCGCATGTGGAGATCCCGAATGACAGGCGCGGACTTGGTCGAGTCGCTTGGTTCAGCGGATGACTCGCGCCTGAAAAAAGAAATGGCTGCTTACGCTTGCGCGCAAACAGCCATTATCGCACTGTCCTGAAAAACCCGCCAACGCGCGGGACAGCGAGCCCCGCAGCGGTTTCTCTGGACGTCGCGCCGTGCTTACTTGCCCGGCTTGACGCTTGCCACTTCTTGATCCGCTTGCGTGCGGGTCGCCTTGATGGCTTGCGGCATGTACTTCTGCATCAGACCGTTGACGACGTCGCGGCCAACCTGGTCTTGCACCTGAATGAACTTGCGGCCCGTCGGGCTCTTGTAGAAGTTCGTGAGGTCCTTGATCTCGTCGGTCGAGTAGTACTTCGCGTAGGCGTCGTACTGGGCCTTCATGGCGTCCTGACGGAAGTTATCCGTGGCGAACACCTGACCTGCGGAGTCAACCAGCTTCGGCACTGCGTTCTTCTGCAGCGTCGGGACAGCGGCCTGCTTCTGCTTGTCGTTCAGCGACTTGTTTTCCGACAGCGCGTCCGACAGGATTGCCGGAACGAGTTGCTTGGCTTGCATCTGTGCGCTGTTGCCGATCGCGCCGACGAGCTTTTGCGCGTCGATTGCGTCGAGCAGATCCTTGATCGCAGCTTGCTTGGCCGGATCAACCGGGGCTGCTGCGGCCGGCGCCGCCGCCTGGTTCGGCGCCTGGTTCTGGAGCGACTGAGCCATCGCGAAAGTCGGCACGAAAGCGGCCAGCAACATCCACTGCTTGAAACGTCCTTGCATCATTACTCCCTGTAAAAAATATTCAGTTCGCCACTGCCAACGAGCCTTGCATGTCCGCATGGCGGCGCCGGCTTCCAAGACAGGAAGCGCAGCGTCGGCATCAGGCTCACGTCGCGCAGCTTAACCAATTCAGGCTTGCAAAAGCGATAACGAGAAAGCGGCGACACAAAAAATATCAGGCGCCTTCGTCACCCGCGCCGCCTTCTCCGTTTTGCGTGTCGTCCGGCGGTGCGGCAGAAGCGTCGGCGTCGGCGGCTGCCTCTGCTGCTGCATCGGCTTCGTCGAGCTCGGCGTCGGCCTCTGCTTCGGCGATATGCTGCAGTCCCGACAACTTCGTCCCTTCGTCAAGGCTGATGAGTGTAACACCTTGAGTTGCACGGCCCATTTCGCGGATTTCGGACACCCGCGTGCGGATCAGAACGCCCGCTGTGGTGATCAGCATGATCTGGCTTTCCGAATCGACGAGCGTCGCGGCGACGACCTTGCCGTTGCGCTCCGACGTCTGGATGGCGATCATGCCCTTCGTGCCGCGGCCGTGGCGCGTGTATTCGTTGATCGGCGTGCGCTTGCCAAAGCCGTTTTGCGTGGCCGTCAACACCGACTGGTTCTCGCCGCCCGCCACCAGGAGCGCGATGACCTGCTGCCCTTCTTCGAGCTGCATGCCACGCACGCCGCGCGCTTCGCGGCCCATGGCGCGAACGTCGTTTTCGTCGAAACGCACGGCCTTGCCCGAGTCCGAGAACAGCATGACGTCGTGCGCGCCGTCGGTGATGGCCGCGCCGATAAGATAGTCGCCGTCATCCAGACCAACCGCGATGATGCCCTTCTTCAGCGGACGGCTGAACGCTTCGAGCGGCGTCTTCTTGACGGTGCCGAGCGCGGTCGCCATGAACACGTACTTGTCCGCCGAGAACTCCTTGATCGGCAGCACGACGTTGATCTTCTCGCCGTCCTGCAACGGGAACATGTTGACGATCGGCCGGCCGCGCGAGTTGCGCGAGCCTTGCGGCACTTCGTAGACCTTGACCCAATAGACGCGGCCGCGGTTCGAGAAGCACAACATATGGTCGTGCGTGTTCGCGATGAACAGCGTGTCGATCCAGTCGTCTTCCTTCATCTGCGTGGCCTGCTTGCCGCGCCCGCCGCGCTTTTGCGCGCGGTATTCGGACAGCGGCTGCGACTTCACGTAGCCGGAATGCGACATGGTCACGACCATTTCCTGCGGCGTGATCAGGTCTTCGGTATTCAGCTCGGTCGCGTTCATTTCGATGCGCGAGCGACGCTCATCGCCGAATTCCGCGCGCACCTGGCCGAGTTCTTCCACGATCATCTGCCGGATGCGTTCCGGCCGCGCGAGGATGTCGAGCAGGTCGGCGATCTGCGCCATGACCTCGCGGTATTCGCCGACGATCTTGTCCTGCTCGAGGCCCGTCAGGCGTTGCAGGCGCATCTGCAAGATTTCCTGCGCCTGCACGTCGGACAGCTTGTAGAGGCCGTCTTCCTGCAGACCGTAAGCCGGATTCAGCCCTTCCGGACGGTACGCGAGACGCCCGCCGGAATCTTCCGTCTCCGCGCGCGTGAGCATTTCGCGCACGAGCGACGAATCCCACGGACGGCTCATCAGGTCCTGCTTCGCGATAGGCGGCGTCGGCGCGGCCTTGATGATGGCGATGAATTCGTCGATGTTCGCGAGCGCCACGGCCAGACCTTCGAGCACGTGACCGCGGTCGCGCGCCTTGCGCAGTTCGTACACCGTGCGCCGCGTCAGCACTTCCCGCCGATGCGACAGGAAGCACTCGAGCATTTCCTTCAGATTCAGCAGCTTGGGCTGACCGTCGACGAGCGCGACCAGATTCATGCCGAACGTGTCCTGAAGCTGCGTCTGCTTGTACAGGTTGTTCAGCACGACTTCCGGCACTTCCCCGCGCTTCAGCTCGATCACGACGCGCATGCCGCTCTTGTCGGATTCATCGCGGATGTCCGAAATGCCCTCGATCTTCTTCTCGTTGACGAGTTCCGCGATGCGCTCGAGCAGCGTGCGCTTGTTCACCTGATACGGAATTTCGTCGACGATGATCGCCATGCGCTGGCCGCGGTCGATCTCTTCGAAGTGCGTGGCCGCGCGCATGACGACGCGCCCGCGCCCGGTGCGGTAGCCGTCGCGCACGCCGGCGACGCCGTAGATGATGCCGGCGGTCGGGAAATCCGGCGCCGGCACGATCTCGATGAGTTCGTCGACCGACGACTCCGGATGGTTCAGCAGATGCAGACAGGCATCGACGATTTCGCGCAGGTTGTGCGGCGGAATGTTGGTCGCCATGCCGACCGCGATGCCGGCCGAGCCATTGATCAGCAGATTCGGAATGCGCGCCGGCAGCACGAGCGGTTCGTTCTCGCTGCCGTCGTAGTTGGGACCGAAGTCGACGGTTTCCTTGTCGATGTCGGCCAGCAACTCGTGGCCGATCTTCGCCATGCGGATTTCGGTGTAGCGCATGGCCGCGGCGTTGTCGCCGTCGACGGAACCGAAGTTGCCCTGACCGTCGACCAGCATATAGCGCAGCGAGAACGGCTGCGCCATGCGAACGATGGTCTCGTACACCGAGGCGTCGCCGTGCGGATGGTACTTACCGATTACGTCGCCGACGATACGCGCCGATTTCTTGTACGCGCGATTCCAGTCGTTATTCAGTTCATGCATCGAGTACAGCGCCCGGCGATGCACCGGCTTCAGGCCATCGCGGACATCGGGAAGCGCACGCCCGACGATTACGCTCATCGCGTAATCGAGATACGAACGGCGCATTTCCTCCTCGAGGGAGATAGGCAGAGTCTCTTTGGCGAATTGATCCATTATCCGTGTCTTGAACTGTGCAGCAGCGACACGGCAGCGCGTTCGTCAGTATCGCGACACCCGCCAGCCGGCCGCGCGACTTGCGCCGGCCAGGCGCGTAGCCGGCGTACGCTGCGGCGCTGCGAACGCAGCGCATCGCGAGATTCTACCACGCAGCACCTTCGCGCCCGCCGTGATGCGTATACATAGTGTTGGTGTGGGAGAAAGGCTTTCTTCGGACGTCTTCCATCACCGAGCGCGTTGTACCAATTACTTACAAAAACTGGGGAACGATTTCAGTCAAATGGTCATCGAGGCGGGCTATCATGCCGCCTCAATGCTTCGCGGATGAGCGAGGCAGCGGCGGTGGAAATACGCAGGAAACGGCGTTCAGGCACGCGATATGCGCACGTTCGGCGCCTTCCGGGCCCGCGACCGCCTCCTGTCCCTTTCTTGTTGCGGACGCACCACATAAGGTTGCGGGCGAACTCGGTGCGGGGATATTTTTATCGTTGCAAGGGAACGATATGGCAAAATGCCAACGCACAAAGTTAGACACTGCTCGAAGTCTATACAAAGCGTTTTGTTCCGCAGGGGAATGTTATACTTCGAGCAATGTATGACTTGTCTTCGTCTACAGGCTCGCAGTAAACCTGCGGTAATCTCAATTTCGAGAGGAGAAATATGAATAAACTTTCAAAGCTCGCGTTCATTGCAGCTACCGCAGTTATGGCTGCATCGGCCTCGGCGCAATCGGTGCCGGCCTCGCGACAAGCCGTCAATGACAACTGGGTGAATGGCACGGGCGAGTATGTGTGGATGAACGGCACGAACGAACTGTGCTGGCGCGACGCATTCTGGACGCCGGCTACGGCCAACGCGAAGTGCGACGGTGCACTGGTCGCGCAAGCCCCGGCTCCGGCAGTTGCTCCGCCGCCGCCGCCCGCACCGGCTATCACCAGCCAGAAGGTCACGTACCAGGCCGACGCCCTGTTCGACTTCGATAAGGCAGTCCTGAAGCCGGCCGGCAAGACCGCGCTGGACGATCTCGCTTCGAAGATCGGCGCACTGAACCTGGAAGTCGTGGTTGCAACGGGTTACACCGACCGCATCGGTTCGGACAAGTACAACGATCGTCTGTCGCTGCGCCGTGCGCAAGCTGTCAAGGCGTACCTGGTCAGCAAGGGCATCGAAGCCAACCGTATCTACACGGAAGGCAAGGGCAAGCGCGACCCGGTCACGAAGGGTTCCTGCACGCAGAAGAACCGCAAGCAACTCATCGCCTGCCTCGCACCGGATCGTCGCGTGGAAGTCGAAGTTGTCGGCACGACGCGTCAGCCGCAACAGTAAGTTCTGCCGGCTTGCCGCAGAATCGAACCCCCGCCTCGGCGGGGGTTTTTTTATGCCCGCGCCGGCGGCAATCACGCAGTTTCTTGCCGAATGCCGCCCTGAAGCGCGCCGTGCGTTTTGCCGGTCCTGATGAGCGCCTATATACTCGGTCCTAATCGATTCACGGTCCACGATTCACGATTTAGCCAAGGTCTTCCTCATGACGAATGTCGATCCCCACGAACTGCAGAAATTCAGCGATCTCGCGCATCGCTGGTGGGACCCGAACGCCGAGTTCAAGCCGCTGCACGAGCTCAACCCGGTGCGGCTCGACTGGATCGATACGCACGCGCATCTGATGGGCAAGCGCGTCCTGGACATCGGTTGCGGCGGCGGCATTCTCTCCGAATCCATGGCCACGCGCGGCGCGACGGTCAAAGGCATCGACTTGTCGTCGAATGCGCTCGGCGTCGCGGACCTGCACAGTCTGGAGAGCGGCGTCGAAGTGGCGTACGAGGAAATTTCGGCCGAGGCGCTCGCGGCGCGCGAGCCCGGCACCTATGACGTCGTGACCTGCATGGAGATGCTGGAGCACGTGCCGAATCCGGCAGGCACCGTGGCCGCGTGCGCCGCGCTCGTCAAACCGGGCGGCTGGGTGTTCTTCTCCACGCTGAACCGCAACGCCAAGGCGTATCTCTTTGCCGTCATCGGCGCCGAGTACATCGCGCGCATGCTGCCGCGCGGCACCCACGACTACGCCCGCTTCATCAAGCCCTCGGAACTCGCGACCTTCGCCCGCACGGCGTCGCTGTTACCTGTCGATATCAAGGGCATCACCTACCGGCCGATTTCGCAGCACTTCGGCCTTTCCACCGACACGAGCATCAACTACATGATGGCTTGCCGCCGGGAAGCGTGACGCCATGAATCCGGAAGAGCAAAACGAAACGGGCATCGCCCAAACGAAACCCCTGCCCGACGATCCCACGCCGCAGCCGCAACGCGCCGCCGAGGGGCGCTCGCTCGGACTCTGCCAGGCGGTGCTGTTCGATCTGGACGGCACTATCGCCGATACCGCGCCCGATCTCGTGGCCGCGGTGAACAAGATGCGCCACGACCGCGGGCTGGAGATGCGTCCGCTCGAGGCGCTGCGGCCGTACGCGTCGGCTGGTGCGCGCGGGCTCTTGGGCGGCGCGTTCGAGATCGGACCGGAGCACCACGAGTTCCCGTCGATGCGCGAGGAGTTTCTCGCGAATTACGAGGCCGATCTCTGCATCGAAACGACGCTCTTTCCGGGCATCACGGAATTGCTGGATCAACTCGATGCGCGCGGCGTGCGCTGGGGCATCGTCACGAACAAGGTGACGCGGCTCGCCGCGCCGCTCGTCGGACTGCTGGGGCTCGATACGCGCGCCGGCTGCCTCGTGTGCGGCGACACGACGCCGCATTCGAAGCCGCATCCTGCGCCGCTGTTGCACGCGGCCGAGTTGCTCGACGTCGCGCCGGAGCGCATCGTCTACGTCGGCGACGATCTGCGCGACGTGCAGGCCGGCTTCGCCGCCGGCATGATCACGGTCGCGGCGGCGTACGGCTATTGTGGCGACGACATTCCGCCGCATCGCTGGCACGCGGATCACGTCGTCGAATCACCCGAGGAACTGCAGGTTCTGCTACGCGAGATCGCGTGATGTCGCTAGGCAGTGCGGCTCTTGAAAACGCCTCGGTTCGCGCCATAGTGTGTTTCGTGGGATAATCGCAGTTCCGCTTGGGGGCGACCTGGTTTCGACAGGGGTTGTGAAGCGGTCAGGGCATACCGAGGACCCGTCACCTCGTTAATCAATGGGAAAAACGTAACTGCAAACGACGATACGTTCGCACTGGCAGCCTAAGGGCCGCCGTCCTCTCACTAATTCGCTGACGGGTTAGGGTAGCAATACCGCGAGAGGTCATATACGTCAGATAAGTCTTGGTGGTGTCACGACGCCAAGGTCGAAAACTTAGTGAATCGCCGTAACGCAGCGTGTTCGTCCGCGTCGTTGCGGTTAAATCAAATGACAGAACTAAGTATGTAGAACTGGTCGTAGAACGCGTCTGGACGCGGGTTCGATTCCCGCCGCCTCCACCACCCCGCTTCAAGAACCCGCGACGGCGCAAGCTTCGCGGGTTTTTTATTTAGCAAGAGCGGCGCTCGTACCGCGACGAACGACCAAAAAAAGCCCCGCGCGAGGCGGGGCAAACATCCTTGAGAGACATAGCTGCGGCAGAGACAACGCGAGCTACGGGCGACAGAATAGAGGCCGGGGCGCGCGGTTCGTATCGGAGGCGTCCGAATATATTGCTGAACGTCAGGCATCGGTCGGTCTAGACAATTAGGAGCGAGATTTGGTCCGCTGACAAATCCGATTCTTCGCCTGACGCAGCGGCTGCAACGTCCTCACGCTTCACGCTTCTTTGCGAGCGAGAAGTGATTTCGAGTATTTTGCCTCCACGGTCGGCGAGGCTCGGCTTCGCCCGAGCCCGCAAACGCATCCGTCATACATGTTCGCTCGGCAACCGACCGCACCGGTCCTCGCGCGGCAATCTTCTGCTTTATCCTGTGAACCGGCTCGCGTTGCGGGAAAAGCATGCATAGAAGAAGCGGCATCAACACGTTCCGAACGGGATGGCTCGCGCTCGCGTGGGCCATCCTCGCCCTGCTCATTCCGATTCACGCTCGCGCGGCCACCGCGCCCGCATCCGCCGATTGCCACGCCGGCACGCTCATCACCGTGGTCGCGCATCTCGATGACGATCTGCTCTTCGTCAATCCCGGCATCAGCGACAAGCTCGACGCCGGCTGGTGCATCACCACCGTCCACCTGATCGGCGGCGCGAACGGCGCCAAGTTCGACTACGTGCTGCTGCGCGAGACCGGGACCAAACTCGCGTACGCGCGCATGGCGGGCGTGCCGGACCGATGGCAGGAATCGACGGTCATGCTGGCCGGCAAGCCGGTGCACCAGCTCGTGCTTGCCGGACAGCCGCGCGTGAAACTGCTCGAACTGCGCCTTCCGGGCGGCGGCGTGCGGGGCGGCAAGGTTCCGCTCGGGCTGCTATGGGATCGCGGCCAGACGGTAACGACGTATCCGCTGCAAGCCGACGGCACCGGCGCGACCATCTACGATCGCGCCTCGCTATCCGCCACGCTGCGCTCGATTCTCTCCCAAGCCACCGCGATCTACACGCTGAATCCCGACACGGTCGCGTTCATGGAGCATCCCGATCACATCTACGCCGCGCGCATCACGCGCGTGGTCGCGCAGAGCCTGAAGCGCAATCTGCCGATCGGCTATCACGTCACCTACCCGACCGGCGGCCTGCCGAAGAATCTCGACGCCGAAGAGACGCTGCGCAAGCGCGA
This sequence comes from Burkholderia sp. 8Y, assembly GCF_902506145.1. Classification (GTDB taxonomy): domain Bacteria; phylum Pseudomonadota; class Gammaproteobacteria; order Burkholderiales; family Burkholderiaceae; genus Caballeronia. The sequence goes on from NZ_LR733520.1 coordinate 2,054,701, forward strand.
TGTCGTCGGCAGCTACTTCTCCGTCGATGGCGACGACGCCGGCCACGTCTTCGGCGAATACATGTGGGACGGCAACTGGGTCGCGCGCCGCTACTGGAGCAGCGCGCACGCGAACGACGCCGGCCCGGACTTCCAGTTGCGCCCGTTCCAGCTCGTCAACGAATATTCGAGCCGATGCCTGCAATCCGGCGGCGCGGGCCAGCCGCCACGCCTCGACGCGTGCTCGGGCGAGGCATCGCAGAACTGGTTCTGGCAGCAGTTGCCCGCGACGCCCGGCGAGAAGAACGACGCGCTTCTCGTCAACGCAAGCACGCACGCGTGCATCGCGGAGCGGGACTCGGGGCTCGTCGAGGAAGCGTGCAACGCGAAGAGCGCGGCGCAGCACTGGACGCCGTGGGATTTCGGCTTCGTGTACACGCCGCTCAATCATTGCCTGGGCGAGAAGAACGGTGCCGTCACCGCCGGGCGATGTTCGCTTCTGACGGCGGAATATCGCTGGTCGCCGACGCCGCGGACCGTGTGGACCGATACCCGGCAGGAAGGCGCGCTCTACGGCGACGTGCGCGGCGCGGGCCGCGACAGCACCGTGTACGTGCAGCGGCGCAAGGACGGGCCCGGCTTCAACGTCTGGGTGGCGGAAATGTCGCGTCTGGATCAGGCCGCGCCGTGGTATCTCAACGCCGTGCCGTTCGATCCGCAGGCGAGCGTGCCGACCTGCGAGGCGAATACGCTCTGCTTCGACAGCGCGCGCTTTTTGCTCGGCGATTTCGACGGCGACCACCACGCGGATCTGATGGTCGTCACGCCGCGCCACGGCGGCACCGCCTTCTGGCTCCTGAAGAGCGAGGGCACGCGCTTCGACGCGCCGCACCTGTGGTTCCAGACGAGTGCCGAGTGGACGCCCGCCCGCGCGCAGCAATACGTCGCGGGCGACTTCAACGGCGACGGCCGCGCCGACGTGATGATCGCGCAGCAGCGCAAGGACGCCGGACTGGACCTCTGGGTGCTCGCATCGAACGGCGCGACGGGCAGCGCGCCCGCGCTCTGGCTGAACGCGCCCGCGCTGTCCGCCAGCGCCCGCTTCGTGGCTGCGCGCGTGGCGGGTTCCGAGCACGCGGGACTGATCGCGATGGAAAACGTCGACGGCACCCTCGCGCTGTCGCAGATGGCGAGCACGGGGAACGCGTTCGAGGCGAGCTATCGCACGAACATTTACCCCGAGCTTCGGGCCGCGTTCGTGAAAGTCGCAGCGGGCGATATCGACGGCGACGGCATCGACGATCTCGCGGTGCTCGCGCCGCGCGCCGATTCGGCCAGCACGCGCGTCTTCACAATCAAGGGCGGCAAGGTCTTCGGCCCCGCCGTGGAAACCGCGACGCTGCCCGGCACGTCCTACGCCGATTCGATGCCCGCACTGATCCGCCGCGACGAGCACGATAATCACGCGACGCTGATCCTGTTCCGGCGCGCGAACGCGATTCTCAAGGAGTTCTATTACACGGGCGGCGCGCCGAGCCTGTCCGGCTATGACGTCGATACGTCGTTCAGGCTGGGGCCAGTGCAGATTTGGGGCGATTTGCCCGGCTTGTACTCGGAATCGCTGTGGCTGAAGACGCTCGCTTATTGGGGCGGTAAGTAGAAACGCGCCGCCCTGTTACTGCGGGCGGCGCGCGCTTTCTCGATAGACAACGCTTTACAGGCAGCGTGCCGAGCTTGTTCGCGCAAGAACGTCGATACGTCGTTCAAGCCAACCGCGTCATGGGGCGATCGACCCGGCCTGTATTCGGATTCGCTCTGGCTCAAAACCCTCGCTTACTGAAGCAGCAAACAAAAAACGCGCCGCCCGTTACCCCAGGCGGCGCGTGTTCTACCAACGCCTTCCCCCTCAGCCCAGACCCACGCGCAGACCGAGCACGTCGCGCGCAATCGCGAGATATCGGTCAGCCGTGCTTTGCAGCGTCAGACCTTGCAGCGGGCGCGTGGCGCGCGGCTGCGAGAGCGCATCGAGGAGCGCGCGGCCGTAGGCGGCAGTATCGCTGGTATCGAGCAGTTGCACGCCCGGAAAGCCGCCCGCGAACGCGAAAGACGCAATGGCATTGCCCACCACCGGAATGCCCGACGCAAGCGCCTCCAGAAAGCCGATACTGTGCGCTTCGAAGCTGGACGGCATCGCGAAAACGGTCGATGCGCGCAGAATCTGTGCGACGTTCTGCTGCGGTCCCTGAATCGACACGCGATCCTTGAGCCCCAGTTGCGCGACGCGCTCGACCACCGCCGCGTGATAGTCGAGATTCTCGACGACGCCGCACAGCAACAGCCGCGCATCGCGATCGGCGCGCGCCACATGCGCGAACGCGTCGACCGTCTGCAACTGGTTCTTCTCGGGAATATAGCGGCCCACCTGCACGATCTGCCTGTGCGCGACGGGCAGCCCCGGCGCGGCATCGTCGGCGAAGCGCGAGACATCGACGCCGTTCGGCACCACGATCATCGACGGATGCAGGCCGATTTCCTTCACGTACTCGTCGATATTTTTCTGCGACACGCCGATCACTGCCTTCGCCCGACTGGACAGCAGCCGCTCCGCGCGCATCAGCGCCGCATTGGCAAAGTCGTTCGCGCCGGAGTGCATGACCCAGACGATCGGCACGCGCGTCGGCAACGCACGCACGTAGAGCGCGGGAATGGTCGCGTGCGCGAAGATGATGTCGGGCTTGAACGCCCGGATCGCGCGATGCAAAAACAGCAGACGGCCCAGCTTCGTCGGACTCTTCGCCGGGAAAACGCACGAAACGCCGTGCGCGCGCAACTCGGCGCTGATATGCCTGAAATCGTCGTGCTCGGGCATCAGCGAGGCGATCGAGACGCTGTGTCCCGCGCGCTGATGACCGATCGCGACGCCCTTGGCGAGAACTTCCGCCCCCGACAGGCGAGGCGCCAGTATGACCTGGAGAATTCGCATGGTTGCAGTCCCTCGGTGGACCGAAGTGCGTTCGAGGCCACGTCTTGCCTCAAGGGCGCGTGGCGTCCGCCGCCGCCTGCCGCGCAATGTTCCGCGCTACCGGGGCACCGGCACACTTCCTGTTTTTATGGTTATTGAGTTCGGAAAAATAACGGCCGTGCGCATCGAACTGTCGATCGATGACACGCCGATCAAGGTACTCCTCGCCTCGCATGGGACGTCGGCCATCTCGTAGTGTTTTTCGGTCGCTGCGGAGTTCGTTGCCCGCGGTATGCGGCGGCGCGCACACGGCGGCGGACAATCGGACCGGAGACAGGCGGAAAGGGAAAGGCTGGCTGGCGGCGCGCGTTGCACGCGCCGCCCTAATCGTGAGGCAACGTGAGGCTACGTCGGGCTTTAGTTGCTGCCGTCTTTCGGGCACTTCAGATTGCAGCCGTCCGGGTCGCCGTTGTCGCCCCGGCGGCGCATCGCGGACGTGCCGCGCTGATACTTGTCCGACGGTGCCGACGCGGCAAACGGCATCTGCGGATGCTCGTTGATCCGGAAATTGTCCTGCAGCACGCCGCCGGGAATGCCGGGCGAATTCTGCGCGAAGGCGGCGGGAGCGAGATAAACGGCGCCGGCGACGAGCGCGGCAGACAAGGAAGCAAGCAACGTGAATTTCATGGCGATTTTCGCGCGGCGAAGGCGCGTCTGGAACGAAAAGGAACGCTGAAACGAAATACCGAAGCCGCTAGGTTAACGCAATTCGCGGAGCCGGGCGGTTTCGGCGGGAGCGGTTCGTCTTACCGTCCGTTTCCCAGGTCGCTGCGACATCAGCCGTGAAGCCCTTCGTCGACCTCGACGAGCGCCCCGCAGCGTTGCGGATCGTAGCCGCCCAGGTGCGCCACGCTGTCGTTGAACGCGGCGCTGCGCAGCACGCCGAGCACGCTGACGAGCCGTGCTTCGTCGAGCCGGGCGCGTTCGCAGGCGAAGAAGTAATCCTCGTCGATGATCGGAATGAAATCGAGCCCGAAGTGCTGCGCGGCAGGCTTCACGCCGAAGCCCAGATCGGCCATGCCGCTCGCGACGAACGCGGCGATCGCCGAATGGGTGAGTTCCGTGGATGCGTAACCGTTGATCTGGTCCGGATCGACGCCCACGCCGCGCAGCGACAGATCGAGCAGCATGCGCGTGCCCGAGCCGGGCTGCCGGTTCACGAAGCGCACGTCGCCGCGCGCCAGATCGCGCAGACCGGTGATGTGTTTCGGATTGCCCTTCGGCAGAAAAAGACCCTGCGTGCGCCGCGTGAGCCGAATCAGCTGGTGCTTTCTCGGGTCCAGATACGGCCGGTAGATTTCCGCGCACGTCGACCGGAATTCGCCGATCGGCAGGTGAAAGCCCGCGAGTTCGCATTCGCTGCGCGCGAGCGCCCTCACCGCTTCCGCGCTCTCGCGGTACTTGATGTCCACCGGCACACGCCGTTCGCCAAGCGCGCGCACGAGCGTCGCCACCGCGTAGCCGTGCGATGCGTGAATGCGCAGATCCGAGATCTCGCCTGCGAGCCGGCGGTTCAGTTCGTCGGCGACATCGGCGGCGACCGCTTGCAGCGGCGCTTCGAGGCGATCGCCGCACAGGCGCTGCGCGCGCAATACGGACTCGCCGAGTTCCGACAGCACCGAGCCGCGCCCGCGCGATTTCGTGATGAGCGCGCCGCCGAGCCGCGCCTCGATTTCACGCAGCAAGCCCCACGCGTGGCGATAGGACAAACCCTTAGCACTCGCGGCGTTCGCGATGCTGCCCGTCTGCGCGACGAGTTGCAGAAGCGGCACAACCGCGCTGAGACTGGTTTCCCGGCCATCGGCGTCCCGCAGAAGCAGTTCGGCGCGGCATTCGATGTCCACCATATGTATTGTCCTTTCCTATTGCCAAGATATATCACGACGCCTATTGTTCTTTCACGGGCTCGGCACCCCGATTATATGACTGAAATATGCACGGATAAAACATATGCAGAGCCTCGGAGGAGCCCCATGACACAACCGCAGCTGTCCGCCGCAGCAGCCGACGAACTCGTACGCCGCCACGCCGTGCAAGGCGCGACGTTGATGACGATCCTGCACGCAATTCAGGACGAAACCGGCTTCGTGCCGGCCGAAGTCGTCGCGCCCCTTGCCCGCGCGCTGTCGCTCTCGCGCGCCGAGGTTCACGGCACGATCACCTACTACCATCACTTCCGCTCCGCGCCGCCAGCACGCGTGACCGTGCAGCTCTGCCGGGCGGAAGCGTGCCGCAGCATGGGCACCGAGGCGCTGAAGGATCACATCGAAGGCCACACGGGCTGCCGTTTCGATAGCGGCCACGCCGAAGACACGGAACTGGAATCCGTGTATTGCCTCGGCCAGTGCGCGCTCTCGCCCGCCATGACGATCAACGGCGAGATCCACGCGAAAGTGACGCCGCAGAAATTCGATCGCCTGTACGACGCGGCCAGCCAAAGTAGCGAGGTGACGGCATGACGCGCATCTACGTTCCCTGCGACTCGTCGGCGCTCGCGCTCGGAGCCGATCGCATCGCGAAAGCCATCGCCAGCGAAGCAGAGCAACGCGGCATCGACGTGCAGATCGTGCGTAACGGCTCGCGCGGACTTCTGTATCTGGAACCGCTCGTCGAAGTGGAGACGGCGCAAGGGCGCATCGGCTACGCGAACGTCGAGGAAGACGAAATCGCCGCGCTTTTCGATGCCGGCTTGCACGAAGGCGGCGCGCACGCGAAAAACGTCGGCGTGGTCGACGACATTCCGTATCTGAAGAAGCAGCAGCGTCTGACGTTCGCGCGCATCGGCATCACGGACCCGCTTTCCATCGACGATTACGTGTCGCTCGGCGGCCTGCAGGGTCTGCGCAACGTGCTGGAGATGAACGGCGACGCCGTCTGCGAGGCGCTCGTCGATTCGGGCCTGCGCGGGCGCGGCGGCGCGGCGTTTCCGGCCGGCATCAAGTGGAAGACGGTGCGCGCGGCGCTCGCCGACCAGAAGTACATCGTCTGCAACGCGGACGAAGGCGACTCAGGCACGTTCTCCGACCGGCTCGTGATGGAAAGCGATCCGTACATGCTGATCGAAGGCATGATCATCGCGGGCGTCGCGACGGGCGCAACAGAAGGCTACATCTACGTACGCAGCGAATATCCGCATTCGATCGCGACGCTCAATCGCGCGATCGACAACGCACGCGATGCCGGATGGCTCGGCGCGAGCGTGCTCGGCACGTCGCACGCATTCGAGCTTTACGTGGCCAAGGGCGCGGGCTCGTACGTCTGCGGCGAGGAAACGGCGCTGCTCGAATCGCTCGAAGGCAAACGCGGCATCGTGCGCGCGAAGCCGCCGGTGCCTGCGCTCACCGGGCTGTACGGCAAGCCGACCGTCATCAACAACGTCATCACGCTCGCGACCGTGCCCATCATCTTTGCGAAGGGCGCGGCGTTCTATCGCGATTACGGCATGGGTCGCTCGCGCGGCACGCTGCCGTTCCAGCTTGCGGGCAACGTGAAGCAAGGCGGGCTCGTCGAACTCGCGTTCGGCGTGACGCTGCGCGAACTCATCCGCGATTTCGGCGACGGCACGGCGAGCGGCCGGCCGGCGCGGGCGGTGCAAGTGGGCGGCCCGCTCGGCACGTATCTGCCGGAAAGCCAGTGGGACATTCCGCTCGATTACGAAGAGTATGCGAAGGTCGGCGCGGTGGTCGGCCACGGCGGGCTCGTGATTCACGACGACACGTCGAATCTCGCCGAACTCGCGCAGTACGCGATGCACTTCTGCGCGATCGAATCGTGCGGCAAGTGCACGCCCTGCCGCATCGGTTCGACGCGCGGCGAGGAAGTCATCGCGAAGATCCGCGAGGGCGATACGTCGGTCAAGCAGATCACGCTGCTGCGCGAGCTTTGCGACACGATGATCGGCGGCTCGCTCTGCGCGATGGGCGGCATGACGCCGTTCCCGGTGCTCTCCGCGCTCGACCATTTCCCCGAAGACTTCGGGCTGCCCCGCACGCCAGCCCGGAAAGCCGCATAAAAGTACGGAGACACAGAACATGTCCAACACGAACAACGGCTGCGGCTCGGGCAACTGCGCGTGCAAGAGCGCGGCATCGGTGCAGCGCGGCGATCCCTTCGACCAGACCGACTACGGCACGCCGCTGCGCCACGCCGACATCGACGTGACGCTCGACATCGACGGCCAGTCGGTCACGGTGCCCGCAGGCACGTCCGTGATGCGCGCCGCGATCGAAGCGGGCGTCAACGTGCCGAAGCTCTGCGCCACCGACTCACTGGAGCCGTGGGGCTCGTGCCGCCTGTGCCTCGTCGAGATCGAAGGCAAGCGCGGCTATCCCGCGTCCTGCACGACGCCTGTCGAAGCGGGCATGAAAGTGCGGACGCAAAGCGACAAGCTGCAATTGCTGCGCCGAAACGTGATGGAGCTTTACATCTCCGATCACCCGCTCGATTGCCTCACCTGCCCCGCCAACGGCGACTGCGAATTGCAGGACATGGCGGGCGTCGTCGGCCTGCGCGAAGTGCGCTACGGCTACGAAGGTGCAAACCATCTGAAGGACAAGAAGGACGAGTCGAACCCGTACTTCACCTACGATCCGTCGAAGTGCATCGTCTGTAACCGCTGCGTGCGCGCGTGCGAGGAAACGCAAGGCACGTTCGCGCTGACCATCGCCGGTCGCGGTTTCGAATCGCGCGTGGCGGCAAGCGAAAACGTGCCGTTCATGGAATCGGAATGCGTGTCGTGCGGCGCGTGCGTCGCCGCGTGTCCGACCGCGACGCTTCAGGAAAAGAGCGTCATCATGCTCGGCCAGGCGGAGCATTCTGTCTTGACGACGTGCGCGTATTGCGGCGTCGGCTGCTCGCTGAAAGCAGAGATGAAGGGCAGCACCGTCGTTCGCATGACGCCGAACAAGAACGGCCAGGCGAACGAAGGCCACGCGTGCGTGAAAGGCCGCTTCGCGTGGGGCTATGCGACGCATAAGGACCGCATCACCAAGCCGATGATCCGCGCGAAGATCACCGATCCGTGGCGCGAAGTGTCGTGGGACGAAGCGATCAACTACGCGGCGAGCGAATTCCGCCGCATTCAGGACAAGTACGGGCGCGATTCCATCGGCGGGATCACGTCGTCGCGCTGCACGAACGAAGAGACGTATCTCGTGCAGAAGCTCGTGCGCGCCGCGTTCGGCAACAACAACGTCGATACCTGCGCGCGCGTCTGCCATTCGCCGACCGGCTACGGCCTCAAAGCGACGCTCGGCGAGTCCGCCGGCACGCAGACGTTCGCGTCCATCGAAAAGTCGGACGTGATCGTGGTGATGGGCGCGAATCCGACCGACGGCCACCCGGTCTTTGCCTCGCGTCTGAAGCGCCGCGTGCGCGAAGGCGCGACGCTGATCGTGATCGATCCGCGCCGCATCGATATCGTCGATACGCCGCACGTGAAGGCATCGCATCATCTGGCGCTGCGGCCGGGAACGAACGTCGCGATGGTCAATGCGCTCGCGCACGTGATCGTCACCGAAGGATTGCTCGACGAAGCGTTCATCGAGCAACGCTGCGAGGCGCGCGCGTTCCAGCAATGGCGCGATTTCGTGGCGCTCGACGAGAATTCGCCGGAGGCGACGGAAGCCGTCACGGGCGTGTCCGCGCAGCAAGTGCGCGAGGCCGCGCGCATCTACGCGACGGGCGGCAATGCCGCGATTTACTACGGGCTCGGCGTGACCGAGCACGCGCAAGGCTCGACGGCGGTCATGGGCATCGCGAATCTGGCGATGGCGACGGCCAACGTGGGCCGCGAAGGCGTCGGCGTGAATCCGCTGCGCGGCCAGAACAACGTGCAGGGCTCGTGCGACATGGGCTCGTTCCCGCACGAGTTGCCGGGTTATCGCCACATCGGCGACGCCGCGACGCGCGCGCTTTTCGAAGAAGCGTGGAACGTGACGCTGCAACCGGAGCCCGGCCTGCGCATCCCGAACATGTTCGATGCCGCCACGCACGGCACTTTCATGGGGCTGTATTGCCAGGGCGAGGACATCGTTCAGTCGGACCCGAACACGCAGCACGTCGCGGGCGCGTTGTCGGCCATGGAATGCATCGTCGTGCAGGACATCTTCCTGAACGAGACCGCCAAGTACGCGCACGTGCTGCTGCCGGGCTCGACCTTCCTCGAAAAGGACGGCACCTTCACCAACGCCGAGCGCCGCATTTCGCGCGTGCGCAAGGTGATGCCGCCGCTCGCGGGCTACTCCGACTGGGAAGTGACCATCCTGCTCTCGCGCGCGCTCGGCTACGAGATGAACTACACGCATCCGTCCGAAATCATGGACGAGATCGCGCGTCTCACGCCGACCTTCCACGGCGTCTCGTACGAGAAGCTCGATGAAATGGGCAGCATCCAGTGGCCGTGCAACGAGAAGGCGCCCGACGGCACGCCGACGATGCACATCGACGAATTCGTGCGCGGCAAGGGACGCTTCGTCATCACGAAGTTCGTGCCGACGCCGGAGAAAGTCACGCGCAAGTACCCGCTGCTGCTGACGACCGGGCGCATTCTGTCGCAGTACAACGTCGGCGCGCAGACGCGGCGCACCGAGAATTCGCGCTGGCACGAAGAGGACCGCCTGGAGATTCACCCGCACGACGCCGAGGACCGCGGCATCAAGACGGGCGACTGGGTTGGCATCGAGTCGCGCGCCGGGCAAACGGTGCTGCGCGCGAAGATCACCGACCGCATGCAGCCGGGCGTCGTCTATACGACGTTCCACTTCCCCGAATCGGGCGCGAACGTCATCACGACGGACTCGTCCGACTGGGCGACGAATTGTCCCGAGTACAAGGTCACGGCGGTGCAGGTCTTGCCGGTGGAGCAGCCGTCGCAATGGCAGAAGGACTACTCGCGCTTCAGCACGCAGCAGCTCGAATTGCTCAACATGCGCAATCTGGCGACAACTTCGGGGAAATGACACATGGATGTGGATACCCTGATCGACATGGCGAACCGCATCGGCCAGTTTTTCGATTCGATGCCGGATCACGCCGAAGCCGTCGATGGCGTGGCGGACCACATCCGCCGCTTCTGGGAGCCGCGCATGCGGATTGCTATCCTGACGGCGCTGGACAACCCGGAAGCATGCGCCTCGATGGAGCCGATACTTCACGAGGCGCTCACGCTGCACAAGGCGGATCTTCAGCCGAAGGTGGCGACGGCCTGATTCCGGATTTCGAGGATTCTCGGGCTCTCTGTAGTGCCCATTGCGCCCCGGCAACATCGGGGCGTTTTCTTTTTCGCTTCACGCTTCCGGGTACGCGCCTGGGATACGCTGACCGCCGTCCGCGCGCTCGGCGCCGAACCACGTTTCGCAATGGCGCAGGAGCGCCTGAGTGTCGGCCGGCACGCGCCCGCGCGCCGCGATATAGCCGTCCGGCCGCACGAGATAGAACGCGGGGCGCGTAAGGCCGTAGTTGTCCGTGAGCGATTGCGCGTCGTCGCCGCTCGTATCGGTGATGCGCCAGATACGCACCGCGTCCGGCAGGATCGCTTCGATGGACTGCACGAGGCCGTCCAGATTGCTGTCGCGCATCGCGTGCGCGACGGTGAGGGTCGCCGGCGCGAGCGCGATGTCGTCCTCGCCGGTCGGATTGACGAGCAGGAACAGCGAGAAGCAGCCGGGATCGTGCAGGTCGTAGAGACAGCCGACGCCCGGCAAGCGCCCGAGCGGACCGTCGACCACATGCACGCGCGCATCGGGCGCGCGTTCGCCCGCACGCGGCCCGCCGTCGAGCGCCCGTTCGAGCGTGAGCGGGCTTTTGCGATAGTTGATCGACAGTTCGCTCACGGTGCGGCGCATCGCGTCGCGCAGCGGTCCGATGGCCGCGAGCGCCGGCATCACGTGTTCGCGCATCAGCTTCATCGGGCCGTGTCCGGCTTCGGCCATCTGCGTGAGCATGCTGGTTTGGCGCAGCACGTCGCGTTCGATCGGATGCCGCTCCGCGTGGTAAGTGTCCAGAAGACGCTCGGACGCGCCGCCCGCGAGCATTCGCGCGATCTTCCAGCCGAGATTGAACGCCTCCTGAATACCCGTGTTCATGCCCTGCGCGCCGGCGGGGCTGTGCACGTGCGCGGCATCGCCCGCGAGGAAAATGCGCTGCACGCGCAGGCGCTCCGCCATGCGGCTATTCACGCGAAAATACGACGACCACGACAGATCCGACAGCTTCACGCGATGATGCACACGCCGCTCGACGAGCGCGCGGCATTCGTCGATGTCGGGCCCGGTCTTCTGCGCGCCGGGGTCGGGAGCCGGCTCGTGCATCGCGAGGTCGCCGATGAGACGGGCGCGGCCGCCGCCCATCGGGAAAAGCGCGGCGAGCCCTTCGTTCGACGCGAAGATGTGGAACTCGTCGTCGGGCCAGTCGCAATCCGCCTGAAGATCAGCGAGCAGGAACGTCTGATCGAAGCTCTTGCCTTCGAAGCCGATACCGAGCCTGTGCCGCACGATACTATGCGCGCCGTCCGCCGCGATCATGTACGACGGGCGCAGCGTTTCGTCGCGTCCGCCGGGATGCCGCAGCGTCGCCAGAATGCCCGCCGAGCCCTGCGCGAAATCGGTCAGCGCGACGCCGCGCTCGACCTTCACGCCCGATTCGGCGAGATGCCCGGCGAGCAGCCGCTCGGTGTCGGATTGCGGCAGAAAGAGCAGATACGGGTAGCGCGTCTGCAACGGGTCGAAGTCGAGCCGCGCAAGGCGCTGGCCGTTGGAATACAGATTCGCGACGCGCGAGCGGTGCCCCAGTTCGAGAAACGGCTCGACCGTGCGATGCTGCTCGAACAGTTCGAGCGTGCGGGCCTGAATGCCGATAGCGCGCGAATACGGCGACGGCTGCGGCGCCTGTTCGATGAGGCGCACGGGTATGTGGGCGCGCGACAGGCTCATGGCGGCGGCGAGGCCGGTCGGGCCAGCGCCGACGATCAGCACCGGCGCAACATCGAGCGTGTCGTTCGGGGTCGGCTTGCGCGTGAACATGCACGGAATCTCCGGCAGGTTTAGCGGGTCTTTGTCTTCGGCTAGTGTACGCCGGGTTGCCTGCGGCGGTCCGCGCGCCGACAGTTCAACGCTGCTGCAAGACGCACTCGCAAGCGCCGTCCGTGACGTCTACCTGCACGGTGGCGTGATGCATCGCGTGGTCGCGCCGCAGCGTGGCCACGACGCCCTGCATGAAGGCATCGCCCGGATGGCCTTGCGGCATGACGAGGTGCACCGTCAGCGCGTTCTCGGTCGTCGAGAGCGCCCAGACGTGCAGATCGTGTACCCCGCGCACGCCCGGCAACCCGGACAGATAGCCCTGAATGCGCGACGTGTCGACGCCGGGCGGCACGGCGGCGAGCGCGAGACGCATCGCGTCGCGGCCGAGACCCCAGGTGCCGTAGAGAATGACCGCCACCACGATGATGCTCATCACCGGATCGAGCCAGTTCCAGCCCGTGTAGAGGATCGCGAGCCCGCTCACCGCGACGGCGGCGGAGATCGCGGCATCGGCGGCCATGTGTATGAACGCGCCGCGCACGTTCAGATCTTCCTTGCTGCCGCGCATGAAGATCCAGGCGGAAAAGCCGTTCACGACGAGGCCCACCATCGCGACGATGAACACGTCGAGCCCCGCCACGGGCGCCGGATTCAGCAGGCGCTGGATGGCTTCGAGGATGATGGCGCCGCACGCGAGCAGCAGCAGCGCGGCATTGGCGAGCGAAGCCAGAATCGACGAGCTGCCAAGCCCGAAGGTGTAGCGCGCGTTCGGCCGGCGCGTGCCGAGCCACACCGCGGCCCACGCGAGCAGGAGACCGAGCACGTCGGAGAGATTGTGGCCGGCGTCGGCGAGCAGCGCGGTCGAATGCGCGAGCAGCCCGTAGACCGCCTGCACGACCACGATTATCACGTTCAGCCCGACCGCGAGCGCAAACGTGCGCCCCTGCCCCGCCTGCGGCGCGTGGTGATGATGATGCCCGCCCGGCCCGTGGCTGTGGCCTTCGTGGGCGGCGTGATCGTGGTGGTCGTGATGATCGTGGTAGTCGTGTTCGGGGTGCGTGTGCGTGCTCATGCTCATGGCTTGACCGTGGTGGAGTCGGTGTCAGTTGATGTCGGTCGCGTCGGCGTGCGGCTCGGCAACGTGCTCCAGCAGTTCCGCCAACATGCCGCTGATATGCCGGTCCGCGGCCACGTAGAACACCTGCTTGCCCTGCCGCTCGGCCCGCACGATCCGCGCCGCGCGCAACAGGCGCAAATGGTGGCTCACGAGCGATCCCGACAGCCCGAGCGACTCGGCAATGGAGCCGACCGCGCGCTTCTGCTCGACGCACGCCAGCACGATGCGCAGCCGCGTCGGATCGCCGAGCAGACGGAACAGGTCGGCAAGCGGCACCACGCGGTCATCGGATGTCGCGGCGCCGGAGGACGAAGGAGAGGAAGCCACGGAGGTTCATCAACATATGAATAGGTGTTCATATGTTAGTTACCATCGTCGCAACATGTCAACAGAAGAATCGGGAGCGGCGCTTTGCAGTGTGGGAAAATGCGGGGTTTGCAAAAATTCTCCGTCATGGACACCGTATTCGCCCGCGGTTTCGCGGCCCATCGTGACGGCCGCCTGACCGAAGCGGAGCGCGACTATCAAGCCGCGCTCGCCGCTGAACCCTCCCACGTCGAAGCGTTGCATTACCTCGGCGTGCTGCGCCATCAGCAGGGGCAGCACGAAGAAGCCGCGGCGCTCGTCGCTCGCGCCGTCGATCTGCGCCCGACGGACGCCGCCTTGCAATTGAACCTCGGCAACGCGCTGAAGGCGCTCGGGCGTCTGGACGACGCGATCGAACGCTTTCGCAACGCGCTCACGCTCGCGCCGGGTTTTCCGCTCGCGCAGTACAACCTCGGCAACGCGTATACGGCGATGGGCCGCCACGAAGACGCCGCCGATGCCTTCGAGAAGGCGCTGCGCCTTCAGCCGAACGACGCCGCCGCCTGGAACAACTTCGGCAACGCGCTGGCTTCGCTGTCGCGTCACGACGACGCCGCGCGCGCCTTTCGCCGCGCGCTTTCGCTGCGGCCCCGTCACGCGGGCGCGCACAACAATCTCGGCATGGCGCTGAACGCGCTCGGCGATCCGCTCGGCGCGATCGCGCATTTTCGGGCGGCCATCGACGCCGAGCCGGATTACGTCGCCGCGCATTTCAACCTCGGCAATCTGCTCGACGCGCGCGGGCGTCCGGAAGAAGCCCTGCCCGCGCTACGGAAGACGGTGGATGTACAGCCGCGTTTCGCGCCGGGACATTTCGGGCTCGGACACGCGCTCGCCAAGCTGAACCGCCACGACGAGGCCGTGCAGTGCTACGAACGCGCGGTCGGGCTCGATCCGAAATACGCGGTCGCGTGGCTGTGTCTCGGCAATTCGCATCTTGCGCTCGCCGCGCACGCCGCCGCCATCCGCGCGTTCGATCAGGCGTTGCGGCTCGATCCCGAGATGCCCGCTGCGCACTTGAACCGGGGTCTCGCGCTGCTCGCCACTGGCGACTACGAACGCGGTCTGCCGGAATACGAGTGGCGTCTGAAGACCCCCGGCAGCGAGAGCGCGCCGCCGCTGCCGCGCTGGACTGGCGAGCCGCTTTCCGGCCGCACGCTGCTCGTGCGCACGGAGCAAGGTTTCGGCGACACGCTGCAGTTCGTGCGCTTCGCGGCGTTCGCGGCGAAGCGCGTCGGCAAGCTCGTACTCGAAGTGCAGCCGGCGCTCACGCCGCTCCTGGCACCGGCCGCGCGTGCGGCGCGCATCGAACTGAGAAGCCGTGGCGACGAACCCGCGACCCACGCCGATGCCTTCTGCCCGCTGCTGAGCCTGCCGCTCGCGCTCGGCCTGACCTCGCTCGACGCCATTCCCGCGCGCACGCCTTATCTCGTCGTGCCGGCCGATTACCGCCGCAAATGGCGCGGCTCGCTCGGCGGTCAGGCGAAACGCAAGATCGGCATCGCGTGGTCCGGGCGGTTGCAGCCGGGCGAGACGCGCTCCGCGCCCGTCGAGGCGCTCGCGCCGCTCTTCGCGCTGGACGGCATCGACTGGATCGTGCTCCAGCCGTTTCTCACCGAGGACGAACGCGCGGTGCTTCTTGCGCATCCGCGAGCCCGGTCGATTCATCGCTTCGAGGGACGGCTCGACAACTTCGCGGATACCGGCGCGATCGTCGACCGGCTCGATGCAGTTGTCTCGGTCGATACTTCGGTCGCGCACCTCGCGGGTGCGCTCGGCAAGCCGGCGTGGGTGATGCTGCCGTTCGCCGCCGATTGGCGCTGGGGCGTCGATGAAAAGCGCAGCGCGTGGTATCCGAACGCGACTCTCGTGCGGCAGCGCGCGCCGGGCGACTGGGATGGCGTGGTCGCGGAAGTCGTTGGGGCGTTGGGCGGTTGAGGTTGGGCGATTGACGTTACGCGGCTGACGCTCCGACTGACGTTGCGCGGCTGGCGTACGCGTCCGACGTTACGCGGCTGGCATTGCTCGGCTAACGTCGCCCAGTTGATTCCATCGCTGCAAAGACAAACGCCTCGCGTTTAACTGACGCGAGGCGTTTCCACATCCGCTTTCGGTGCAGGCGGCGACCGACTCAGGCCGTCTTGTACTGATTCCGCGCTTCCGACGAGCGATACAGCACGAGCGTCGCGATCAGCCCGCACACGGCGGCGAGTCCCATCCACAGACCCGGCGCGGCCTTGTTGCCGGTCGCGTGAATCAGATACGTTGAGATCGCGGGCGTGAAGCCGCCGATGGTCGTCGCGAGGCTGTAGGCCATCGAGAAGCCGGTGGTGCGCACATCGACCGGCATGACTTCGGTGAGCGCCACGACCATCGCGCCGTTATAGCTGCCGTACAGGAACGAAAGCCACAGTTCGACCATCAAGAGGCGCGCGAACGACGGCTCCGCGACCAGCCACTGCACCGCCGGATACGACGTCAGAATCGTCGCGATGGTGAAGAACAGCAACACCGGACGACGGCCGATACGGTCGGACAGCGCGCCCATCACCGGCAGCCACACGAGATTCGAGAGACCGACGCACACGGTGACGACTAGCGCATCGATGGAGGACAGCTTCAGCACTTCCTTGCCGAAGGTCGGCGTGTACGCGGTGATCATGTAGAACGACACCGTCGTCATGATGACCATGCCCATGCCGGCGATGACCACCGGCCAGTTCTGCGCGATGGAGCGCGCGATCTGGCCCATGCCCGGACGATGCTTTCTCGCAAGAAATTCGTCCGTCTCGCGCAGCGAACGGCGGATGATCACGAGGAACGGCACGATCAGGCAGCCGATCAGGAACGGCACGCGCCAGCCCCACGCGCTCATCTGCTCGGGCGGCAGCGTGCGGTTCATGATCACGCCGATGAGCGCGGCGAACACGACCGCCACCTGCTGACTGCCCGACTGCCAGGAGCAATAGAAGCCTTTGTTGCCCTTGGTCGCGATCTCGGACAGATACACCGAGACGCCGCCCAGTTCGACGCCCGCCGAGAATCCTTGCAGCAGCCGCCCGCCGAGCACGATGATCGGCGCGAGCGCACCGATGGTCGCGTAGCCCGGCACCAGCGCGACGCACGCGGTGCCGATCGCCATCAGCGTCAGCGTGAGAATGAGGCCCTTGCGCCGGCCATGATGGTCGATGTACGCGCCGAGCACGATCGCGCCGACCGGGCGCATCAGGAAGCCCGCACCGAAGACGGACAACGCGAGCATGAGCGAGGCGAAATCGCTGCCGCTCGGGAAGTACGTCTTGGCGATGGCCGAAGCGTAATAGCCATAAACCATGAAGTCGTACATTTCAAGGAAGTTTCCGCTGACGACGCGAAAGACCGTCTTGAACTTCGATTCATTGGCGGGTGCAACGTGGGTCGTGGACATGGACTTTCTCGATTCTTGGCGAGAACCGCGACGTATCGCCGCGAATCCCAATTTCTCAGGGTTGACCCCTTACCTATTTTGTCAAAGCGGGTCTAGCGGAATCTTAACGCCTGCCCGCGATTTGCTGCATGAACGCCGCGCAATTTCCGCGAATTAACATTAACATCGCATTACTTCTATATGACGCTATGCCTACAAATACGAAGCTGACGCTGCGCGAAGCCACCGCCCCCGACACCACGCTGATCGCGTCGATGCATGCCCGAAGCTGGGCGTCGGCGTATCGCGGCATGTTGCCCGACGCGTTTCTCGACCAGACGTTGCCCGGCGAGCGGGCGGCGCACTGGGAGGCGCGCATGAAGGAGATCGTGGCTGGCGCGGGCTGCGTGTTCATCGCCGAGTCGGGCGGTGATCCTGTCGGCTTTGCGTGCGTGGCCGCGCCCGACGAAACCGGCAGCGCGCTCATCGACAATCTTCATGCGTTGCCGGGTTTTCGTGGTTGCGGCGCAGGCAGCGCGATGCTCGATGCCGCCGCCGCGTGGGCGCAAGCGCGCGGCGCGCGTCAGTTGCATCTGTCCGTGCTCGAAGCGAACACGGCGGCGATCGGCTTCTATGAATCGCGCGGCTGGACGCTGTCGGGAAGCGAACCCGACCGGCTGGGCGGCGTCGATGTCGTCTGTCTCCGTTACGTTCGCTCACTTGCTTGACGGGTCGCAATCACAGCCGTCGTCATTCGTCAATCAGCGGTCCTATAAAAATTCGTCTTTCGGAGTAATCCTGTCGCACGGCGCGCGGGCGTTTCGTATGATCGCGGGTCAACTTCGGCTTTGCCGCAAAACGCGTCCGAAGCCCCGTCCATCGCCGGGCGCGACGCACTCCGGGTCTGAACGCGGCCCGGTCCCGCGTGCAGCCCCATGCATCTGGAATCTCCATGACCGAACCTCTGATCGCCATCGAAGGCAAGCTGCGCCTGCCGCCGCTGCGCCCCCTCGCCGATCCGTCGCTGACGTTCGGTCGCGAGTGGTCGGCCGTAAGCACGCGCCCCGTTCGCTCGGACTCCGAAATGCCGATTAGCGCGGCACGTTTCGAAACCGCTTACGTCGAAGCAACGGGTCTGTCGGACGCCCGCTCGCCGTATCGCGCAGCCAGCTTGTGGGGCGTGTTCTCGGAGGATCAGATCCGCCGCAAGATGCTGCAATTGATGCAGTCGGCCGAATCGGCGGCGGCCCCGGCCAAAGACGCGCAAGGCGGCGCGGCTCCTATTTCGATCGCGGTCAGCGCGCCGGCGGTCGGGCAGGACGGTTCGGACCGCCCGGTCCGCGCGGGCGCTGGGCACAAGCCGCTTCGCACGGCCATCGCCCTCGCGTGCGCCGCGTTGATCGCGTGGCTGCTCTTCGGCTACCAACATCGTCCGGCAAGCGAGGAACCAGCGGCGGCGCTGCCTGCGGCGATGGCCGGGACGACGCCTATCGTCGCGCAAGGCGCGTCCGGCGTCGAAGCGAAGGTCGCGGCTGTGGGCGTTCAATCGGAGTCTGTAAGCAGCGAACAATCGGCATCGCTGGCGTCCGCGAAGGTTGCGCGGGATGCATCGCATGTCGGCCCGCAACAAGCCGCAAGCAGCGACCAACCGGCATCGCTGCCGTCGACGAAGGCCGCGCGGACTGCTTCGCGTGTCGATACCACCGCCACGACCGACCGCCTCGCCCCGCAGCCAACCGCGATTAGCCCGACGGTCCGCCATGCCCGCATGAAGCCGCGAAGCGAGACGAGCGTCGCGGAAACGGTCGCGCGGGCAAAAGCCAGTCGCGGACACGCGCATGCACGCGCTCTGGCGTCGGCTGCGCAAGGCAAGCGCGCATCGCACATGGCGGCGTCGCACGGCAGGCAGACGATCGCCCGATACGCCGAGCCGCGCGCCAACACTTCCGCCAGCGCGATGAACGTCGAGGCGCTCTATGCCGTGCTTCAGCACTCGCCGACGCTCGACAGCAACGCCGCGCCGCAACCGACCCACCGTCCGGCCGACGCTCCCTCGAACTAGATCACGACGGCCCGCGCCGCCCGCTAACCTTATCGGCATCACGGCAACATGAAGCACTCACGTTTTATCCGTATCGCGACGCTCGCCGTCGCCCTCTCTGTCGCCGGCGGCTTTGCTGGCATGGATGGCAATGCGTTCGCCGCGCCCGTCGCAAAGCCCGCGCAAGCGGCGTCTGCGCCAGCGCCCGCCGAGGACTTGTCGAACGTGACAGCGGACGGCTCCGCGCCCACCGCCGGCAATCTGGCCGAATTGCAGGATCTCGTGCAGGCGGCAAGCGTCACGGAGCTGCGCTCGACGCGCAACGCGAACTACGGCGCGAAGCTCTATTTCCTGCCGAAAGACATGGTCTACTACATCGCGCTTCAGCAGGAAACGCAGTTGTGGCGCGTCGTCAAAACGCAGGACGAGGGCCGTGCCGAGTCGCTCTATGCGCAATTCGCGCGCAAGAGCTACGAACTCGCGGACGGGGAAATCCGCCGCATGCAGTTGCAGGCGCAGACGGCGCTGCTGGAACGCGTGATTGCGGTTTCGTCCAATCGGGCGAACCGCCTGTCCGCCGATCTCGCGCTCGCGCAGCAGCAGGACTCGCAAGTCTCGGAGCGTCAGCAGAAGCTGCAGGCGGAATCGGCCGCGCTGCAAACGGACAAGCTCGAAGCGGAACGCAAGCTGCACGCGTTGCAGCAGCAAGTCGAGCAGCTTCAGCGCGCGACCGAGGCCGGTCTCGCGCCGGCAACCGCGACGCCCCTTCGCTGATCGCGAATCAAAAGGAACAAGGCCCGCTCGATACAGCGGGCCTTGTGCTTTGCTACCGGTGAAACCGCGCGCCTAAAACCGTGTCTCGCGCGCGACGCGCAGGAACGTGTCGAGCAGCGGCGTGCAATCGAGCAGTTCGTCGCCGCCCGCGCGATGAAACTCCGGGTGCCATTGCACGCCGACCACGAACGGTGCCTTCCGATACCGCACCGCCTCGATGATCCCGTCCGACGACGACACCGCCTCGATGTTCAGATCGCGGCCAAGCGTCCGCACGGCCTGATGGTGGATCGAATTCACGATCGCTTCCCGCTGGTTCGGGAACATGTTCACGAGCGACGAGCCATCGGGAAAGCGAATCGAATGGCGATGCTGGTCGTAGTGCTCGCTGACGTGAACGCCCGCGGTCGGCACGTCGGTGGCGATATCGCCATACAGCGTGCCGCCGAAGGCCACGTTGATGAGCTGACAGCCGCGGCACACGCCGAGCACCGGCTTGCCCGATTCGACGAACTCGTGCAGCAGTTCCAGCTCGTACATGTCGCGCACGCGGTCGCCGGGCCATTCGGGGCGCGTGGTCACTTCCTCGTACGACTGCGGCGAGACGTCCGCGCCGCCTTGCAGCAGCAGACCGTCGAGATGCTTCGCGTAGTCGCGCAGCCGGATATTGCTCGGATGCAGCATGCCTTGATGGCCGACTGTCGGAATCATGAACACGAGCACGTCGCGCGACATGACCCAGTGCGCGATGGATTCCTCCAGATACTGCAGCGTCTTGCCGCGCAAGCCCTTCGCTCCCGGCTCCGGATGGAAGATGCGCGCCGAGACGCCGATGCGCAGCGTGCGTTGCGTGATGCGCTGCCCTGCCCGGTCGAAAATCTGCCGCGCCCGCGCCGCGACGATGCGCCCGAACACCGACCACGCCGAATCGGACGTTTTCAGGTAGGCGGGTTGAGCCGCCGCCGTGTCAGCGGCGGATTGCGGCGGAATGGGCGGCGGATTGAACTTGCCGAAATCCGGCGCGGCGCTGAATTCGGGCGGCAGGCCGACGGCGGGCCGCGAGAGCGCGGCGCTTGCTTCGCCTTCCGCTTCGGCTTCGGCTTCGGCTTCTAAAGCGGCTTCGGCCTGCGTGCTGTGCGCTTCGGCTTCCGTCGCGGCTTCGAGATTCTGCGCGAGGCTGGTCTTTGCGTCGACGCGTTCGACGTGTGCCGGATTTCCCGCGCGCGCCGCGGCTTCCTGCGCGGCGGTCGCGCTCGCGACGTGCGCCCGCGCATCGCGGGCCGTCTGGCGCGCTTCTTCGCGCCGCGCCGCGTTGCGGTCCACAGGTTCCACGGTGGACGCGCTCGAAGGCGCATCCGTCGATGCCCGCACGCTCGCTGTCGCGGCGGCGGATGCGTCCGCGCCTCGTGAAGCCGCCGGCGTGCCGGGCGTTTCGTTGTTGCCGGTGATGCCCGAGTCGTTGGACGTGTTGTTTTCGCTCATCCCGATTTTCGGCGCGACGCGCGCCACTAGGAGAATGGACAAGCTTCGATTATCCGCCCATCGAAGCGGGCGAAGCAAACCAGCACACATTTGCTCACATTATCGAGAGCGATGTCACGCGCTCAGTGATCGCGCGTCTCCTGCAGCGTTTCGCGCAACGCGATCTGTAGTATCGCGTGAATTTTCACGCACCAGCGCCATAGCACGGTGAGCAGCAGCGCCGCGCACAGCAGCACGGCCACGAGCAGGCCGAACGGCGGAAGAATGCCGCCCGAGAGCGCGGCGACGAGCAGAAAGACGCCGAACATCGCGACGATCGGAATCAGGCCCGAGATGGCCGAGCGGATGGCGCGCGTGAAGCGCCCGGCCTTTGCCGGTTGCACGCTCACTTCCGCGAGCAGCAGCGCGAGCGATTCGAGCTTGCGATATACCGCCACCAGAAACGGCAGCGCGATGACGAGCGCCGCGCTCCACAGCACGACGCGCTGCGCGTTGTCCGTTTCGAGCCAGCGCGCGAGGTAGCCCGACGCAAACGGCGCGGCATACGACGCGCCCAGAAAAATCGCCGCGACGAGCGCGAGATTCACGGCGATCTGGAGCACGATGCGCCTCGTCATCGCGAAGAGCGTCGCGCCTTCGGATGCGGGCGTGAGGCTCGCAAGCCATTGCGAATACAGGCCGAACGTGTGCGCGAGCGGCGCGGGCATCGCGCGCGCGAGGCGCATCGTGAGCGGATCGGCGGCGCGCATCAGATACGGCGTGAGGAGCGTCGTGAGCGCGGACACGGCCACCGCGATCGGATAGAGAAAGCCGCTCGTCACTTTCAGCGACAGCCCGAGCGACGCGATGATGAACGAGAACTCGCCGATCTGCGCGACGCTCATGCCCACGCGCATGGCCGCGCGTCCGTCCTTGCCCGCGAGAAAGCTGCCGAGTCCGCACGACACGATCTTTCCGAGCACCACCGCCACCGTGATGACGGCGATCGGCCACGCGTAATCGACGAGCACCGCCGGATTCAGCAAGAGCCCGATGGTCACGAAGAAGATGGCGGAGAACATGTCGCGCACCGGCGCGATCAGATGTTCGATGCGCGCGAGATGCTTCGATTCGGCCATGATCGCGCCGATCAGGAACGCGCCGAGCGCGATCGAATAATCGAGCTTGACGACGAGCAGGCAAAAGCCGAAGCAGAAGCCCAGCACCGTGACGAGCAGCATTTCGTCGCTCTTCGAGCGCGCCACGTAGTCGAGCGCGCGTGGCACGGTCACGATGCCGACCACGAGCGAAACCGTCATGAAAAGCAGCAGCTTGCCGAGCGTCACGGCCGCCATGCCCGCGCTGACCGACCCCGTCTGCGCGATGCCGGACAGCAGCACGAGCATCGCGATGGCGAGAATGTCCTCGACGATCAGAATGCCGAACACGAGCTGCGCGAAGCCCTCGCCTTTCAGGCCGAGTTCGGAGAGCGCCTTCACGATGATCGTGGTCGACGAAATGGCGAGCATCGCGCCGAGAAAGAGCGAGTCCATCGCGCTCCAGCCGAACCAGCGGCCGATCTCGTAGCCGATCCAGATCATCAGCACGATCTCGGACAGCGCCGCGACGAACGCCGTCGCGCCCACGCGAAAGAGCTTGCGCAGGCTGAATTCGAGCCCGAGCGAAAACATCAGGAACACGACGCCCAGCTCGCCGAGCGTCTGAATGGTGGCTTCGTCGTTGATCAGCTGGAACGGCGGCGTGTACGGGCCGATGATGACGCCCGCCACGATGTAACCCAGCACGACCGGCTGCCGCAGGCGATGAAACAGCACCGTCACGACGCCCGCGATGGCCATGAGCACGGCGAGATCCTGAATGAAGCCGATCGCGTGGTGCATCGACTGATCCTTACAAACATATTATAGGCAGCCGATGTTACAGCAGGAGATGTGCGGAAGGCGAAAAGAAACGCCCGCTACGGTGAGCGGGCGTGGAATGCGATAAACGTGGAGGATCAGACGATCAGACCGCCGCTTCGTTCTCCTCGCCGGTGCGGATACGGATCACGCGCTCGACATCCGCGACGAAAATCTTGCCGTCGCCAATCTTGCCGGTGCGCGCCGCACCGATGATCGCGTCGATGACCTGATCGGTCTGATCGTTCGCGACCACGACTTCGATTTTTACCTTCGGCAGAAAGTCCACCACGTATTCCGCACCACGATAGAGCTCGGTGTGCCCTTTCTGGCGTCCGAAGCCCTTCACTTCCGTGACCGTCAAGCCCGTCAGACCGACCTCGGCCAGTGCCTCGCGAACTTCGTCCAGCTTGAACGGTTTGATGATGGCGGTGATGCGTTTCATGGCGTGCCTCGTTTCGGAAAACAGACGGTTCAGGGAAAGGGTCGTCGCTCGCGCGACCGATGCCTTCGATTCTAGCTGCCTTTCATCGAGTTATCGGCCCGCCTGAACGCGATAACCGCGTCTTGCACTCACTCCGTCTCCGGAATCCGCTCAAGGTCCTTGAGCCAGACCGTTGCCTGCGAATCGCTCGGCGCGCGCCAGTCGCCGCGCGGCGAAAGCGAGCCGCCCGATCCCACTTTCGGTGCATTCGGTATGCACGAACGCTTGAACTGGCTCGTGCGGAAAAAGCGGTCGAGAAAGATGCGCAGATTCGTGCGGATATCCGCGAGCCCGTACTGATTGCGCGCGACGTTGGGACCTTCCGGCCACGCGCCCGCCTCGCGGTCGCGCCATGCCGTGAACGCCAGGAACGCGACTTTCGATGGCGCGAAGCCGAAGCGAACCGTGTAGTACATATTGAAGTCCTGCAACTCGTACGGCCCGATCACGCTCTCGGTCTTCTGTTCGAGCGCGCCGCTCGCCTTGCCGGGAATGAGCTCGGGGCTGATATCGGTAGCGAGCACGTTCTCGAGCACGTCGCTGCCCGCATCGCCGATCTGCCCCGACTCCGCGACCCACCGCACCAGATGCGTGATGAGCGTCTTCGGCACGCTCGCGTTGACGTTGTAGTGCGACATGTGATCGCCGACGCCATACGTGCACCATCCGAGCGCAAGCTCGCTCAGATCGCCCGTTCCGACGACGATCGCGTTGTGAAAGTTCGCGAGCCTGAAAAGATGACTCGTGCGCTCGCCGGCCTGCACGTTCTCATACGTGATGTCGTATTGCTGATTGTCTTCGCTGTGCGGATGGCCGATATCCGCGAGCATCTGCGTGCAGCTCGGACGAATGTCGATTTCTTCCGCCGTGCAGCCGATCACCTCCATCAACTCGCGCGCCTGCCTGAGCGTGCGCTCGCTCGTCGCAAAGCCGGGCATCGTGTAGGCGAGGATGTTGGAGCGCGGCAGGCCGAGGCGGTCCATCGCTTTTGCGCACACGAGCAGGGCATGCGTCGAGTCGAGGCCGCCGGACACGCCGATCACGACCTTCGAAATGCCCGACGAGCGCAGCCGTTGCAGCAGCGCCTGCACCTGAATGTTGTAGACCTCGTTGCATCGCGCGTCGCGGCGGGCGGCGTCGGCGGGAACGTAGGGGAAACGCTGCACGCGACGTTCAAGCGGCAAGGCGCGTTCCACGGGCGCGGGCAATTCAAATTCGACGACGCGGAACATCGCGACTTCGTCGGCGTGCCGCTGTGTCGATCGCCCGAAGGTGGTCTGCCGCATGCGTTCGCGCGAGAGCCGCTCCAGATCGACATCGGCGAAGATGATGTGCGACTCGCCGGAGAATCGCTCCGATTCCGCGAGCATCTCGCCGTTTTCGTAGATCAGGCCCTGGCCGTCCCACGCGAGATCCGTGGTCGATTCGCCCTCGCCCGCCGATGTGTACAGGTACGCGGCGATGCATCGCGCGGACTGCTGCCCGACGAGCTGATGCCGATACGCCGACTTGCCCACGACAATATTCGACGCCGACAGGTTGACGAGCACCGTCGCGCCCGCGAGCGCGGCGAACGACGACGGCGGAATCGGCACCCACACGTCCTCGCAAATCTCGACGTGAAAGCGAAAGAGCGGCAGGTTCCTGATCTGAAAGAGCAGCGACGCGCCGAACGGCGCTTGCTGCCCGCACAGCGTGACAGCGTGCGTGGTCGCGGCATCGGCGGGGCTGAACTGCCGCGCTTCGTAGAACTCGCCGTAGTTCGGCAAATAGCTCTTCGGCACGACGCCGCGAATGACGCCATCCGCGATCACGACCGCGCAATTGAAGAGCTTGTGCTCGACGCGCAGCGGCAGGCCGACGATCATCGCGATCTGAAGCGTCTTCGAGGCATCGACGATGCTTTGCAGCGCGTCTTCGCAGGCATCGAGCAAGGCGCGTTGATGGAACAGATCGTCGCAGCTATACGCGGACAGCCCCAATTCGGGGAACGCGACGAGCACCGCGCCGCGCGCCGCCGCCTGCTGCGCGAGTTCGATGGTTCCGGCCGCGTTGAAGGCGGGATCGGCGACCTTGCAGTTCGGGATGGCGACCGCGACGCGCGCGAAATCGTGGCTGTACAAATTGAAGAAGTTCTTGCTCATGGTCGTCGTTACCTTCGGCGCGTGGGAGCTTGCTTGAACGTGGGAAGAGCCGCAACGATTATCGCAGTTCTAGCCCTTTTTTCTGAAGGGCGTGTGCGCTTCGAGCTCTTCGATATGCTGATCCATCGCTTCGGTTTCTGCTTCGAGGAACTCGGCGATGGCCTCTCTGAACCGCTCGTCCGCGATCCAGTGCGCGGACCATGTCGGCGTCGGCAGCAGCCCGCGCGACATCTTGTGCACGCCCTGCGCGCCGCCTTCGAAGCGCGCGAGCCGGTGTTCGATGCAATACGCGATGCCCTGCATGTAGCACGTCTCGAAGTGCAGCCCCGAGACGAACTCGCGCGTGCCCCAATAGCGGCCATACATCACGTCGTCGCCGATCATGTTGAGCGCGCACGCGAGCCGCTCGCCGTCCGCTTCCGCGATCACGAGCAGCATGCTGTCGGGTGCATCCGCATGGATTCGGCCGAAGAATTCGCGCGACAGATACGGCGCGTTCCAGTGCTCGCGGTAGGTGTTCTCGTAGCAGTCGTAGAAGAAGTCGAGCGCGCGCGCGTCGATTTGCGCGCCGCGCAGCCAGGTGTACGTGACGCCCGCTTCCATCACGCGACGGCGGTCCTGCTTCACCTTCTTGCGCTTGTCGTGACTCATGGTCGCGAGGAACGCGTCGAAGCTCGGATAGCCGTCGCCGGGCAAATTCTCCCAGTGGAACTGCACGCCCTCGCGCAGCATGTAGCCGGCGTCCGTGAGCGCCTCGACGTCCTGCGCATGCGGAAACAGCACGTGCAGCGACGAGATGTCGAGCCGGCGCGTCAGCTCAATCGCGCCGCGCGCCAGCAGCACGCGGTCCTCGTGCTCGGCGGCGATGAGCCGCGGCCCGGTCACGGGCGAAAACGGCACCGCCGAAAGCGCCTTCGGGTAATAGCGCAGGCCGTGGCGCTCGAAGGCGTCGGCCCAGGCGTGGTCGAACACATATTCGCCGCGCGAATGCGACTTCAGATAAAGCGGCATGGCGCCCGCGAACTGCCCGCCGCGCTTGAGAATCAGGTGATGCGCGCGCCAGCCGGTGCGCTTGACCGCGCATTGCGTCTCTTGCAGCGCGGACAGAAAGCCGTGCCGCACGAACGGATTGTCGCCGGCGAGCCGGTTCCAGTCGTCGGCCGGAATGTCGTCCAGCGTGTCGACCACATGAATTTCGATCTCGCGATTCAAACAGGCACCCTCGCTGAATTGACCGATGGGCGCTTCAGCGCCCCGAAAGCGGCTATTCTCGCGCAAGTCGAGCGAAGGCGTCGGAGCGGCGGCATCGGCGATAATGCGCGGCACACAACCTGCGAGCCCGAAGAACGCAATCCCGTGGTTTCTCTATCTGATCGAATGCGACGACGGCAGTCTCTACACCGGCATCGCGACGGATGTCGAAGCGCGCTTCACCGCGCACGCGAGCGGCAAGGGCGCGCGCTATACGCGGGCGAGAAAGCCGCTGCGCGTGATGGCGTCGTTCGAGCTGGCGGGAAGATCGGAGGCGTCGCGCGCCGAGTACTGGGTCAAGCGGCTGACGGTGCAGCAAAAACGCGCGTTGATCGCGGGTGAGCGCACCTTGGAATCCGTGCTGCCGTGCGCGGAAAATGGCTGACGCGGTTGCGATCACGCACTAAAACGAAAACGCCGCGCGCCCGGCGAACGGACGGCGGCGTCTGATGACAACGCGGAAAAAACGCGCTTACTTCTTGAAGTTCGCGATGCCTTCCGTGATTTCCTTGTGCGCGGCGTCGATGCCCGCCCAGCCTTCGACCTTCACCCACTTGCCCTTCTCCAGCGCCTTGTACTGCTCGAAGAAGTGCTTGATCTGATCCTTCAGGAATTCGGGCACGTCGTCCACGGACTTGAGGTTCGCCGTCATCGGGCAGACCTTGTCGTGCGGCACGGCGATCAATTTGGCGTCCACGCCCGATTCGTCGGTCATCTGCAACATGCCGAGCGCACGCGCGCGCACCACCGAACCCGCGAGCAGCGGATACGGCGTGATGACGAGCACGTCGACCGGATCGCCGTCGCCCGACAGCGTCTGCGGAATGAAGCCGTAGTTGGCCGGATAGCGCATGCCGGTGCCGATGAAACGATCGACGACGAGCAGGCCCATGTCCTTGTCCGCTTCGTATTTGACCGGATCGCTCTGCGCGGGAATTTCGATGATGACGTTGAAATCCTGCGGGAGATCACGGCCGGGAGGTACGTTATTGAAGCTCATGAGCACTCTCTGGAGAAGTTGAGTTCGGAAACCGGGAAATAGATGCGGCGCGTTCGGGCGCGTCACGGATGGAACGCGGGCGCTGCGAGGTGAGACACTGAGGCATTATAGCCAAAGGCGCCCCGCGGCCCGGGTGCGTGGCGATCGACTCGGGCACAGTGAGCGAACGAACCGACAAGGAGACGCGCATGGAGGAAGCGAAGCATTTCATCGGCAATCGATGGATCGCCGCATCGGGCGGCGAGACGATTCCGGTGGTCGATCCATCGGACGGGCAAGTGTTCGCGGAGCTCGCCCGCGGCACGAGCGCGGACATCGACCGCGCCGTGAGCGCGGCGCGCGCCGCGTACGACGGCGTCTGGGGCGCGACGAGCGCAGCGGAACGCGGCCGCATTCTCGCACGGCTCTCGATGCTCGTCGCCGCGTGCCACGAGGAGATTGCGCAGATCGAGGCGCGCGACACCGGCAAGCCGCTCAAGCAGGCGCGCGCCGATGCAACCGGCATCGCGCGCTATTTCGAGTTCTACGCGGGCGCCGCCGACAAGCTGCACGGCGAAACGCTGCCCTATCAGTCCGGCTTCACCGTGCTGACGATTCGCGAGCCGCACGGCGTGACCGGTCATATCGTGCCGTGGAACTATCCGCTGCAGATTTTTGGGCGCAGCGTCGGCGCGGCGCTTGCCACCGGCAACGCGTGCGTCGTGAAGCCGGCGGAGGACGCGTGCCTGTCGCTCTTGCGCGTCGCCGAACTGGCTGCCGAAGCGGGCCTGCCGGACGGCGCGCTCAATATCGTCACCGGCTACGGGCACGAAGCGGGCGCGGCGCTCGCGCGTCATCCGGGCATCGATCATATTTCGTTCACGGGTTCGCCTGCGACGGGCGCGGCCGTCACGAAGATGGCCGCCGACAACCACGTTCCCGTCACGCTGGAACTGGGCGGCAAGTCGCCGCAAATCGTGTTCGCCGATGCCGACTTCGACGCCGCCCTGCCCGTGCTGGTCGCGGCCATCGTGCAGAACGCGGGACAGACTTGCTCGGCGGGCAGCCGCGTGCTGATCGAGCGCGCGGCTTACGAGCCGCTTATCGACCGGCTTTCGCAGGCGTTCGCGGCGCTCAGGGTCGGCCCGAGCACGCTCGATCTCGACTGCGGCCCGCTCATCAGCGCGAAGCAGCAGCAGCGCGTGTGGGACTTTCTCTCCGATGCGCAGCATGACGGCATCGCGATGGCCGCGCATGGCGAAGTGGTCGGCGAGGCGCCCGAAGCGGGCTTCTATCAGGCGCCGACGCTCTTGCGCGACGTGCCGCCGACGCATCGGCTCGCGCGCGAGGAAGTCTTCGGCCCTGTGCTCGCCGCGATGCCCTTCGAGGACGAAGCCGACGCGCTCCGGCTCGCGAACGGCACGGACTACGGCCTCGTCGCGGGCATCTGGACACGCGACGGCGCGCGGCAGATGCGTCTTGCGCGCCGCGTGCGCTCGGGGCAGGTGTTCATCAACAACTATGGCGCCGGCGGCGGTATTGAACTGCCGTTCGGCGGCGTCAAGCATTCGGGACACGGACGCGAGAAAGGCTTCGAGGCGCTGTATGGCTTCACGACGCTCAAGACTATTGCCATCAAACACGGATAACGGGAGACGACATGCGACTGCAAGGCAAAACGGTGATCGTGACGGGCGCGGGCTCGGGTTTCGGCGAAGGCATTGCGAAGACGTTCGCGCGTGAAGGGGCGAACGTCGTCGTCAACGATCTGAACGGCCCAGCGGCCGAGCGCGTGGCAAGCGAGATCGCGCTGGGGTCGTCTTCATCGGCGACGCATGGCCGCGCGATCGCCGTCACGGGCGACGTCACCAAGCGCGAGGATTGGCAGGCGCTCTTCGATGCGGCGATTCAGGACTTCGGCAGCGTGCAGGTGGTGGTGAACAACGCGGGCACGACGCACCGTAACAAGCCGGTGCTGGATGTCACCGAGGCCGAGTTCGACCGCGTCTATGCGGTGAATGTGAAGAGCATCTACTGGAGCGTCGAGCAGTTCGTGCCGTATTTTCGCGAGCAAGGCGGCGGCGCGTTCATCAACATTGCATCGACGGCGGGCGTGCGGCCGCGTCCGGGGCTTGTCTGGTATAACGGCAGCAAGGCGGCGGTGATCATCGCGAGCAAGGCGCTGGCGGTGGAACTCGGTCCGGACCGCATTCGCGTGAACTGCATCAATCCGGTGATGGGCGAAACGGGGCTGCTTTCCGAATTCATGGGGATGGAAGATACGCCCGCGAATCGCCAGAAGTTTCTCGCGACCATTCCGCTCGGGCGGCTGTCGACGCCGCAGGATATTGCGAACGCGGCGCTTTATCTCGCTTCTGGGGAGGCGGAGTTTATTACGGGGGTGGCGCTGGAGGTGGATGGGGGGAGGTGTGTTTGAGGGGGTGCGGGTGCGCGCTGGCGGCGTAAACAACGCCTCCAGTTCACTGCAACGGGGTACTCGGTCCGCGAGCGCCCTCCTAACGAGAGGGCGTCCGCGCGGTCAGTGCTTTTGGTTCCTGTGACTACGCCTCGGCAGGATCAGCCCACATCGACTCCATCATCGCCCTCGAGCAACACTCCTCCGTGATTCGTTGTATTGCGAACTCGCGCAACGGAACGATCACCGAATGAAGCGAACGACGAGCCGCTCACGATTACCGCGGCGCAACTGATGAGGTCGCCAACTCCCGCGGCCTGTCTTCCGTTGACCTCCAAACCCGTTGACGCTGTGATGACAACGCCTTCCCCGTGCTCTGGACAATGATGGTGATGTCCGAGCAGAACTACCTTTGGCATAACGGTTACCTTCTGTTCTACGAAGACTCTAGCGAGCCGACTTCTCACGGTAATCCCCCGGCTTCTAACGCGAGACAGAAGCAGAGACTATGCTGCGGCCGTGAGCCGCTGCTTCGGCGTCACGCCACCGAGGCCCATGCTGGGCGCTCGTGATTGTATTGCCACATCCATTCGGTCGCGAAGTGCTGCACATGTGCAAGGTCATCCCAGTAGTACTGCGACTGCCTCGCGCATCGTTGACCATGCGCGTGCTGCGACTGAGTTCGTCCGTATCGCCGCTCACGCCGCCGCTTTCATCGAATTGCGTCAGACACGTGCTGCCGTCCGGATACAGCACGCAATCCACCGCCCACAAACCGTTGTAGTGGTACTCGGTGATGCGAGCGAGGCCATCGAACTCCGTTGGGCGATCGATCATGCACTTGATTAGACTGTAGGACCGCCGTCCGTGACGACGAGCGTTGCCCCGCATGTCGTGCCGCTACCATGACGAGCAATTGGTCGGCCTTCGATAGTGCAGAGCCCGCCGTCAGTGATGATGCCAGGACCATGCAACGGGCAAGAGACTGAATCACCGACGCGGGCGGCGACGCGACCATTTACCGTGACAGAACTGGCTGACGTCACTAAGCCGGCGTGAGTGGTCGGCGTGCCGAGAGTTGCGATTGAATTTCCCATATTGACTCATTGACCGTACAGAGAGTTCGCATTCACCTATTCGATAATCAAGAACAGAGCTTCTTGATGGTTCATCCTCGGTCTCGTGGCGAATACATCCATCTTTGCAAGTGTTGATCAACACGCACCCCCGATGCTTTGACGATTCATGCCGTGGCTTTCTCCATTAATTCGACGATCTCAGTTAAGCCTCGGCGACGTGCCATCTCCAACGGAGTCTCATTGAATTCATTCTGTGGCAGGACAGCCGCACCCGATTTCAACAGAATTTTCGCGATCTTCGTATGTCCCTGCGCGACGGCTTCATGCAGAGGAGTATTTCCGAGTTCACCAATGCGGTTCACCTCGGCCCCTCCATCCAACAGCGCGACAACTTCATCCTCGATTCCTCGGATGCAGGCGATATGAAGCGGTGCGTTACCAAAGTTTCCAGTTTGATTGACGTCCGTCAATTCGATCTCAGCAAACTCAGGCAGGTCTTCGTTCATGTATCGATTTAATACATCTTCAGGCAGCATATTGGTTCTCCGTTGCGGCGGTCGGCGGTCGATGCTCTCCGGAACGTAGGTAGCTATAATTTCGCTGCTGCGACGCGGATGACACTCATCAACACCTGCGACCTAGGAAACATAGGACTGAGAGTCGCCGATGCCGGGCACGATGCCGAGTTTTCCTACAACTCGACAATCTCGATGCGCTTGAACATAAAACTCACCATCCCTTACAAGTTCTAACGCGAACTGCGAATGAGAAGTTGTAAGGTGTCCAGAGAGCGTTCGATAGTCGTTTCGTCAAATCCGGAATCGTTCAGCGAATTTATCCAAAACAGCCATTCTTGCACGACAGTGCATTCTTTGTTTGTGAGGAGCGTCCATCGATTCCGAAAAAAATCGTCCCACCACTCCGGATTTGGACTCCTATCTAACATTGAAATCACGCTGTGGACGACGATCAGACTAGGCGCGCGCTCTTCCATCGAACACTTTAGGACGCCCGGAAGGTAATAGCAAAACGCCATCGGAGATAACCAACATAATGCACCGTAATTTTTTTCCCATATGTCCCCGGTTGTCTCCTCCCATGAAAAATCCTGTAATTGGACTGCTGATCAGCCAGGTGAACCCACGGCCGCACAATCACCTGATAGCGGCTCTGCCCGTTGCGCTGCCCCATGAAGCGCGCTTCGGTCACGATGCCGCTGATCTCGCGCGTGCCCGCGCCGACGTTGCCCAGCCCGAGACTCGCCGTGCCCATGCCATCGAGCTGCACGGTGACGGTCAACTCCTGACCGACCATTTCGTTCAGATCGAAGTTGGCGGCCTCTTCGCTGAGCATCGGCAGATTGGCGGGCGTCAGAAAATCGAGCGTGTACGTATAAATCTTCGACAGATGCTCGTTGCCTTCGATGGCGACGAGGTGCAGCGCATCCTCGCCCGTGGGCAGCGTCGGCAACGCCGGGCCGCTCGCGGTGAGCGTGCGGTTGGTATCGAACTTGAACATTTCTTGTTGCTCTTATAAAACGCGGTTGATTCTTGGACTTCGTTATCGTTTCAGCAGCGATTCAGCAGCGATTCAGCACCGTTTGCGTCGCTTTGCCCCTGCCTCGCCCGGCGCCTCAACTGCGGCACATAGTCTTCGGGCTCGAAGCGCATCCCCGTGATCGGCGCGTTCGTCGCGGCCTGACCGAGCCAGGTCGACCAGCCAAGCTGCTCCGAGCCGCCCATGACAGCCGGCGCCGCGCTGTCCGCCTTAATTTGCAACTGCAACTCCCACCGATACTTCTGTCCGACGAACGCCCGCACCAGTTCGACCAGCCGCAGCAGGTCCGTGCCTTGAGGCGTGAAACGCAGGTACGCGTCCATGTCGATCGGTCCGATCACAATGCGAAAGCGGTTCTGGCGATCGGGCACCTGCTCGCCCAGCATGGCGTTCATCCCCAGCTTGCGGGTCTCGCCCAAGCGGCTGATGCGCGCCTCGGACAGCGCGATCCACTGGAACACGTACTCCTCGACATGCACCGGCACCTGGAAAAACTGCGCAATCGTGGCGCCAAGCCCGCCCGGGTCACGCGCCTCGCCCACCAGATGGGGTGAGGTGGCCAGACGCGCGTGCGACGGCAGCGGCCCCTGTTCGATTTCCTTGAGCTCGTGGCCCGTGGTGCTCGCGACATAGAACGAGAACCGCTCGTCACCGCGCCGATCCAGCCCCGCCGTGGATTGCGCATCGGCCCAGGCGCGATACAGCAACGTCAGCGAGCGATGCTGGAAGACATCGAGGAAGTTGACGAGCGTCGCGTCCGCGCGCTGCTCCTCACGCTCCCGGGCGATCTCGGTGACGTGAATCGGCAGCGGGCCGTTGGGCCCGAGCATCCCGAGCCCGAACAGGCGGATCTTGAGCTTGCCGTGAACGAGCGCGGCGCTCGCCACCTCGCGCGGCGCGAAGATCAGGCTCGGCTGCTGGCCGAGACGAAACGGCTCGGCGTGCGGGCGCTTCGCGGTGCCGATAGGGTCGAGCCGCGCATCGGCATCGATCCGGCGCAGAAGCGGCAGAAAACCGAAGCGCCAGGGCTCGGCCTGCAGACGCTCGAGGAGCGCAGGCGACAGCGCGACATCCTGCGCCCGCATCGCGAACGGCGAACGCTCCATCAGGCCACGCCTCGCGTGCCCATGCGCACCGGCCAGCGCGCGATCACGCCCCGCTGCACCGAGCGCAGTTCGGTCTGCGTGAACGAATGGCTCGAGACCTGACGCGCCAGATAATGGTCGAGGATCAGCCCGAAAAGGTACGGGCTCGCGCATGAAAAGGAGTTGCTGGTTGTACGCGTCGAGCAGCTTCGGGTCCATTGAGGGTCGGCGTGCGGCGTGAGCCGGATTGAATCGGCAGGTGTATGCATCCTAGCGAGTAAATTCGTCTCGAAAAGTGACTGAGATCAGGTTTTCTATTGCCATCCGGCAGACATGCGCATTAATCGGAATCTTCCTACCGGCCTGGTCGCGGGGCCCTTTTTCTGGATTGCCGAAGTGAGACGGCAGGCGCAAGCCAATTGAATTTGCAGTCGCTGCTGCGCCCGGGGCTGGCTGCGAATTGCCTTGCGTGGTGTCAAATTTCGGCATGCTGAGCCTGCCAACTGACCGCCGTTTTCTGCGATGCAATTAGCGTCGCCCGTGATAGGAGTCATCGAGCAGGCGTTCAACAGTCAACCGGAACACCGCCCCATCGAAAGAGTAGTAATACCTGCCGTGTTCCCTGCTTTCGTTGCGGCTTCCTTGAACGATCAGAAGACAACTGTCCGCGCGATACTGCAGCGGCTCCGTCACATCGAGCGGCCAGTCGGAAACGGAGAACGGCAGGGACGTCACACGCCCTGAGATTTTGTCGATGACCGCCGCCATCACACAACCCGACCCGCAACCCCATTCGGCCAACACGTAATGGCCGGCGAAGTTGACCGGGCCGTTGGTGGCATCGCGAAGAACACCGCGATACTTGCGCGCTCGCGCATCGGCAAACTTTAGGACCGGCCGTCTCGACGTCGACTGGACGGTGGCGGCGCAGTCCGCGAAGGCCGGAACGTCTTGCGCGCGCGTGATGCTCGATATCACCAAGAGTATGCAGGCGCACAGCAGTGAGGGCTTCCGGCGCATGTTCAATACCAGTGGTGACGTTTCCAAAAATCACGGGCGTTGGACGCCGTGTGATAACGCCCATAGATGTAGTGGATTCCGCCTTGGCATTCTTCGACGGCGTTCCCGAACGACGCTTCGCCGTGCGGGTTCAAACTGTACTGCGCGTGGAGCAATTGGAACAGTCCGCGGGCGGTCGAATCGCTGTTTTTCGCGCCAACTATGCCGGCCGATTCCTGCGCCAGGATCCAAAGCAGATCATCAAACTCAACGTCCGCGATATGTTCCTCGCGCATCGCGTCCCGGAGCGCCATTTGCACTTGCAACGGCACGACGCTGACCGGCTTTTCCTGCCAGCCGCGCTTTCCTGGTTTCTCCTGGCGATGTGCGTGTGAATGCTTCACGCCGTTTTCCCGGCGATGTGCGTGAGTTTCCGACATCGAATCGTCATCCTAACTTTTGTAATACGCCACCACAGCACGCTTCCACGGCGCCTCATGCACCCACGTTCGCTACTTTTTGTCGCTGATGCGAGTGGTCTGCGAGAGAAACTTTCACACCGCCGAAAGCATGTGCCGGGAGCGCCGACTCGATAGGCGCACCTGTTCTGCTCAAACGCAAACAATCCGACCGACGCAAACCCACGCCCGATCACACAATCGAACCGAGCCAAGAACACAGCGCAACAACAAGCCCCTTCGCACCGGAACAATGCAAGTCCCGTCCCGCGTGCACCAAACCCGATCGGTTCAGCGAGTCATCCCGTCTCTCACAAGCAACGCAAAACCCCGGCAGACCCGCGCCACCCGTGATTACGACCCTCATTGGCATACACCTTGCAATTCATTCCCCGCCGGTCAGTCGTCAACCACGTCAAACGACCCGCCTCATCTCTGCTCCCGAAGGAGCGACACAAACATATCGGCAAGGGGAACACATCAATGAAACGACGCAGTCTGCTGAAGTTCGGTTCCATGTCGGGCGCGCTCGCCCTCGCGGGACAGCTTCCCATCTCCAGGGCCCGAGCCGCCGATACCGGTCCGATCAAGGTCGGCGTGCTGCACTCGCTGTCCGGCACGATGGCGATCTCCGAGACATCGCTGAAGGACACCGCGCTCATGACCATCGCCGATATCAACAAGAACGGTGGCGTGATGGGGCGGCAGATCGAGGCGGTCGTCGTCGATCCCGCTTCGAACTGGCCGCTCTTCGCCGAGAAAGCGCGTCAGCTTCTCACGCAGGACAAGGTCGCCTGCGTGTTCGGCTGCTGGACGTCTGTGTCGCGCAAGTCGGTGCTGCCCGTTTTCGAGGAACTCAACGGCCTGCTCTTCTATCCCGTGCAGTACGAAGGCGAAGAGATGTCGCGCAACGTGTTTTATACCGGCGCGGCGCCGAATCAGCAGGCCATTCCCGCAGTCGAATATCTGATGGGACCGGAAGGCGGTAGCGCGAAACGCTTCTTCCTGCTCGGCACCGACTACGTGTATCCGCGCACGACCAACAAGATCCTGCGCGCCTTTCTCCATTCGAAAGGGATCAAGGATGCCGATATTCAGGAGGTCTACACACCGTTCGGACATAGCGACTATCAGACCATCGTCGCGAACATCAAGAGCTTCGCGCAAGGGGGAAAGACCACGGTCGTCTCGACGATCAACGGGGATTCGAACGTTCCGTTCTACAAGGAGCTCGGCAATCAAGGGCTGAAAGCGACGGACGTGCCCGTGGTCGCGTTCTCGGTCGGCGAAGAAGAACTGCGCGGCATCGACACGAAGCCGCTCGTCGGCCATCTCGCCGCATGGAACTACTTCATGTCGGTCAAGAACCCGAAAAACAAGACCTTCGAAACGCAGTTCGCCGAATGGGTGAAGACGCAAAACCTGCCGGGCGGCGACAAGCGCGTGACAAACGATCCGATGGAAGCGACCTTCGTCGGAATTCACATGTGGAAGC
The DNA here is from genome assembly GCF_902506145.1 of Burkholderia sp. 8Y. Taxonomy (GTDB): domain Bacteria; phylum Pseudomonadota; class Gammaproteobacteria; order Burkholderiales; family Burkholderiaceae; genus Caballeronia. Next base: position 2,091,753 of record NZ_LR733520.1, read on the forward strand.
AGGCCGTGGAGAAAGCGAAGAGCACGGACGTCGACAAAGTGCGTACCGCGATGATCGGCCAGAGCTTCGCCGCGCCTTCCGGCTTCACGCTCACGATGGATGGCAATCACCATCTGCATAAGCCGGTGATGATCGGCGAGATTCGCGGCGACGGGCAGTTCAACGTCGTGTGGAAGACGAAGACCGCGGTTCGCGCGCAGCCGTGGAGCCCGTATATCGCGGGCAATCAGGGCAAGCCGGATATCGTCACGTCGATTCCGTCCTTCCTGCGCCGCTCGCGCGTGCAGGTCGCCTGACGCGTCGATCGCATGAAGCAAGGCCGCGCGTGACGGAACGTTGCGTGCGGCCGTTCCGGTCTCACCACAAAGGCCCTTATGAACGGCTCCGTTGTGCTCCCCTTCTTGCGTGCGATGCTCGCGCTCGTCATCGCGCTCGCGCCGTTCTCAGCGCATGCGCTCACCGCCGATGACCTCGCGCCGCTCGCAGGCGATGACTTCGAAGCCAAGTCCGCCGCCATCGACAAGCTCATCGCCAACGCGGACGCGCCTTCCGTTGCAGTGCTCAACGCGCTCGCGGACGGTTCGCTCGTCGCCACCGATAACGGCCACGTCTATGTGCAGACCGACGACGGCAACAAGGACGCCATCACCGGCAAGATCGCCGATGCACCGGATGCGCAGGCGATCACGCTGAACAACCAGTTGCGCACCAAAGTGGCGGGCGCGCTATCGGGCCTTCAGCTTGCATCGCCCGACCTGACGAAGCGCCGTGAAGCAGTCACCGCATTGTTGAAGAGCCCGGACGCATCGATGAAACCGATGATCGATCGCGCCCGCGCCGCCGAGACGGACCCCGAATTGAAGAAGCGCCTCGACACACTCTGGGCGATGACCGCGCTGCATGACCCCGATGTCGACAAGCGCCTGGAAGCGGCGCGGCTGGTGGCGGCGCGGCACGATCTCGACATGTATGAACTGCTGCGCCCCATCGTCGCGAAGAAAGCCGATGGCAGTTTCAACGAGTCCGATGAACGCGTGCGCGCGGCGGCGCAAGCCGGTATCGAAGCACTCGATTCGATCCAGCGCCGCAGTGAAATCGCGGGCACGCTCTTCGCGGGCCTGTCGCTTGGCAGCGTGCTGTTGCTGGCTGCATTGGGACTGGCGATCACGTATGGGCTGATCGGCGTCATCAACATGGCGCACGGCGAATTCCTGATGATCGGCGCGTATGCCACGTATGTCGTGCAAAATCTCGTGCAGCATTACGCGCCCGCGGCGTTCAACTGGTATCCGCTCTTCGCGGTGCCGGCGTCGTTCGTGGCGGCGGCGCTCGTCGGCATCGTGCTGGAAAGGCTCGTGCTGAAGCATCTGTATGGGCGACCGCTCGAAACACTGCTCACGACGTTCGGCATCAGCCTCATTCTGATTCAGGCGACGCGCACCCTCTTCGGCGCGCAGAACGTGCAGGTCACGAACCCTTCATGGATGAGCGGCGGCGTGACGGTGATGCAGAACCTCATCCTGCCGTATAACCGCCTGACGATTCTCGCGTTCTCGCTCGCAGTCGTGCTGATTGCATGGGGCGTGTTGACGCGCACACGCCTCGGGCTCTTCGTGCGCGCGGTTACGCAGAATCGCCGCATGGCCGCGTGCGTGGGCGTCAAGACCGCACGCGTCGATTCGTATGCGTTCGCCTTCGGCGCGGGCATTGCAGGGCTTGGCGGATGCGCGCTGTCGCAGATCGGCAATGTGGGCCCGGACCTCGGGCAGAGCTACATCATCGATTCGTTCATGGCCGTGGTGCTCGGCGGCGTGGGCCAGCTCGCGGGCACGGTGATCGGCGGCTTCGGGCTCGGACTCGTCAATAAGGCGATCGAGCCGTTCTGGGGCGCGGTGCTCGCGAAGATCGCGGTGCTCGTGCTGATCGTGTTGTTCATCCAGAAGCGACCGCAGGGCATGTTCGCCCTGAAGGGCCGCAGCGCGGAGGCCTGATTCATGACCGCCACGACCAACATCGGCGCTAATCTGGACGTCGCGCCGAAACCAGAGGAAAGCGCCGCACGCGCGGGCTTCGCGCTCGGCCTGCCGCCGCGCGCCGCGCTGTTGCCGCGCAATGGCTGGATCGCATTGATGGCGCTTGTCATTGCAATGGGCATCGGCGTGCCGCTCTCGGCGCTCGTGCTGCCCGACACCAGCACGTTCCATCTGTCGGCCTACGCGATGACGCTCGTCGGCAAGCTCATGTGCTATGCCATCGGCGCGCTGGCACTCGATCTCGTCTGGGGATACTGCGGAATCCTTAGTTTGGGCCACGCGCTCTTCTTCGCGCTCGGCGGCTACGCAATGGGCATGTATCTGATGCGCTCCATCGGACGCGAAGGCACGTATCAGAGCGATCTGCCGGACTTCATGGTGTTTCTCGACTGGCACGCGCTGCCGTGGTACTGGCAAGGCACGGAGCATCTCTGGTATGCGCTGCTTCTCGTCGTGCTCGTACCGGGAGTGCTGGCATGGGTCTTCGGCTTCTTCACGTTCCGCTCGCGCGTGAAGGGCGTCTATCTCTCGATCATCACACAAGCCATGACCTTCGCCGCGATGCTGCTCTTCTATCGCAACGAGACGGGCTTCGGCGGAAATAACGGCTTCACGGACTTCAAGCGCATCGCGGGCTTTCCGATCACGCACGCGGGCACACGCACGGTCCTTTTCCTCATCACGTTCGGGGTGCTCGTGCTTGCGTTCCTCGTGGCGCGCGGGATCGTCACGTCGAAGCTCGGGCGCGTCGTGACAGGCGTGCGCGATGGCGAGGCGCGGCTCATGTTCCTCGGCTATAGTCCGCTCGCGTACAAGCTCTTCATCTGGACCGTGTCCGCCGTGCTGTGCGGCATCGCGGGCGCGTTGTATGTGCCGCAGGTCGGCATCATCAATCCGAGTGAGATGTCGCCCGCCAATTCAATCGAAATGGCGATATGGGTCGCGGTCGGAGGACGCGGCACGTTGATCGGGCCGATCATCGGCGCGTTCGCGGTCAACGGCGCAAAGAGCTTTTTTACTGCGTATTTCGCGGAATACTGGCTGTTCTTTCTCGGCCTCATCTTCACGCTCGTGCCGCTGCTGTTGCCCAACGGCATCATGGGTCTCATCGATGTAGCCCGCCGCCGCCAAGCTCAGGGAGACGCCGCCGAATGACCGCGCATCATGCATTGATCGTCGATTTGCCGCCGATTCCGCAGGCGCCCGATTCCAGCGCGCCGGGGCACAAGAACATCAACGTCAGCTCGGGACTCGGCCATGTGCTTCAGCCGGGCGAAATCGATGTATCGCACGGCACGATCCTTTATCTCGAAGACGTGACCGTCAGTTTCGACGGCTTTCGCGCGCTCAACAAGCTCACATTGTCCATCGACGTGGGCGAGTTGCGCTGCGTGATCGGTCCGAACGGCGCGGGCAAGACCACGATGATGGACGTCATCACGGGCAAGACGCGGCCCGATGACGGCAAGGTCTTTCTCGGGCAGACGTTCGATCTCACGCGCATGTCGGAGCCTGTGATCGCGCGGACCGGCATCGGCCGCAAGTTTCAGAAGCCGACCGTCTTCGAGAATCATCCCGTGTGGGAGAACCTCGAACTCGCGATGAAGACGGACAAGCGATGGTTTGCGTCGTTGCGTGCGCGGCTGGACCGCGCGGCGCAAGCGCGAATCGAAGAGACGCTCGAACTCATCCGCTTGCAGCATCAGGCGACGCGCCTTGCAGGCGAGCTGTCGCACGGGCAGAAGCAGCGGCTCGAAATAGGCATGTTGCTGATGCAACAGCCCGCCCTGCTGCTGCTCGATGAACCCGCTGCCGGCATGACCGATCACGAAACCATGGAACTGGCAGAGCTGCTGAACACACTGCGCGGGTCGTGTTCGATGATGGTGGTCGAGCACGACATGGAGTTCGTCGCGGCGCTTGCGGGCGCGAGCGGCAAGGTGACGGTGATGGCCGAAGGCAGCGTGCTCGCCGAAGGCACGCTCGATGGCGTGAAGCGCGACGAGGCCGTGATCGAATCGTATCTTGGCCGTTGATATCGGAATCACTCAATGCTCGAAGTCGAATCGCTCAATCAGTATTACGGCGGCAGCCACATTCTGCGCAATGTGAAGATGACCGTGCCCGATGGCAAGCTCACCGTGCTGCTCGGCCGCAACGGCGTCGGCAAGACCACGCTGCTGCGCTGCCTGATGGGCGTGGTGCCGACCCGAAGCGGCAGCATCACTTGGCGCGGCGCGAAGATATCGTCGATGCCGACGCATGCGCGCGTCGCGAGCGGTCTTGCGTATGTTCCGCAGGGCCGCGATATCTTCGGGCGTCTGACGGTGGAGGAGAACCTGCTCGTCGGCGCGGCGAGCCGCAAGGCGCCCGCGAAGATTCCCGATCACATCTATGCCCTCTTTCCCGTGCTGCGCGACATGAAGCATCGGCGCGGCGGCGATCTGTCCGGCGGACAGCAACAGCAGCTCGCCATAGGCCGCGCGTTGATGAGCGAGCCGCAACTGCTCATACTCGATGAACCGACCGAAGGCATTCAGCCTTCGATCATTCGCGACATCGGCCGGACGCTGCGTCAGCTCGTCGATGAAATGGGCATGACGGTGCTGCTCGTCGAGCAGTATTACGATTTCGCCCGCGAGCTCGCGGACCGCTACTGGGTGATGAGTCGCGGTGAGATCGTCGCGGGCGGCGCGGGTTCGGAGATGGATCAGCATGGAGTGCGCGAGCTGATCGCCGTATGATGGTGGACCGCTCCTAACGCATTGCTTCCATGCATCACGAATCTCACGCGGCACTCGCGCAGCCGGATGTCTGGCGCGGCACGCTCGAACTCGGCTTTGCGCGGCAGCATGGCCGCACGGTCTGCGCGCATCGCAAGCATGAAGGGCCGCTGCGCGTGCAGCGGCCGCTCTATCCCGAGGGCGATATCTGCCACGCGGTGATCGTGCATCCGCCGGGCGGCGTCGCGGGTGGAGACCGCCTGTTCGTCGACGTGAAGCTGGGTGAAGACACGCACGCCGTCATCACGACGCCCGGCGCGACCAAGTGGTACAAGGCCAACGGCAAGCTCGCGACGCAGCGCATCGACATTCATCTTGCGCCGCACGCGAAGCTCGACTGGCTCCCGCAGAACAACATCGTGTTCGAATCGTCGAATGTGGAGCTTGCCTTCAACGTCACGCTCGATGAAGGCGCGACGGCCATCGGTTGGGATGCGATGCTGCTCGGCCGCGCCGCCGCCGGCGAACGATGGACGCAGGGGCGCATCAAGGCGGTCTCGCGCATCTCGCAGCGCGATGGACCCGCGCTGTGGTTCGAGCGCAACCTGATCGATGCCAACGATCCCTTGCGCGATGCATCGCACGGGCTCGCAGGCTATCCCGCCTACGGCACGCTATGGGCGATCGGACCCGCATGCGACGACACGTTAGCCGAAGCACTCACCGCGCAGTTGCCGTTCGACGATGAAATGCGCGCGGCGGCATCATGCGTGGCGCCGGGCGTGTTGATCGTGCGCGCCATCAGCCGATCGATGGAGCCGCTGCAACGCGCGCTCACCGCATGCTGGACGCAACTGCGCCCGCTCGTGCATGGCGTCGCCGCGCAACCGCTCAGGCTCTGGACCACCTGAAACGCGCACCATGAAGGCGCATACGCGCGCCCTGTAACCGTGCATGCGGCGCGGCAGCCCAGGCGGCACAAGGCTTTTGAGTTGATGGCACGGCTCTCGCTTCTGCATCGCTCGTCAAGAGCCGCGCACATCAAACGCGGCCATTAGAAAGCCTAAAGGGGATCATTCATGCAGCAGCTCTTTGCCGTGCGCGGCGCACTGCGCTCGCTGTCGCGCCGCTTCAAACGCCTTCGACTCCATGCCTGAATCCGATCATATTTGGAGCGCAACGCCGCTTCATTCGAATCCCGGCCGAAACGCGGTCCGCGAAAACAAGAGCAAGTGCTAGCATGACAAAGCCCATCGCTTAACAGAACAACTCCATGAAACTCACGCCTCGCGAGAAGGACAAACTTCTGATTTTCACGGCGGCGCTGCTCGCCGAACGGCGTCGCGCACGCGGCCTCAAGCTCAATCATCCGGAAGCGGTGGCGTTCATTTCCGCCGCGTTGATGGAAGCCGCGCGCGATGGCAAGACCGTCGCGGAAGTCATGCATTACGGCACCACGCTGCTCACGCGCGACGATGTGATGGAAGGTGTGCCGGAGATGATTCCCGACATTCAGATCGAGGCCACGTTCCCCGATGGCACCAAGCTCGTGACCGTCCACCATCCCATTCCTTGAAGACGCACACGATGATTCCCGGCGAATATCTGATCGACGACGGCGAGCACGAACTCAACGCAGGCCGCGAGACCGTGTCCGTCGTCGTGGCGAATAGCGGCGACCGGCCCGTGCAGGTCGGCTCGCATTTCCACTTCTACGAAGTCAACACGGCGCTTCTCTTCGACCGCGAAAAGACGCGCGGCTTTCGGCTGAACATCGCGGCGGGCACCGCCGTGCGCTTCGAGCCGGGACAGGAGCGCACGGTCGAACTCGTCGCGCTCGCGGGCGATCGCCACGTGTACGGCTTCAATGGCCTCGTAATGGGCCCCCTCTGACCAGGACCTCCACGACATGACGCTACGCATCGGCCGCCGCGCATATGCGGAAATGTTCGGCCCGACCACCGGCGACCGCGTGCGCCTTGCGGACACCGATCTCATCATCGAAGTCGAACGCGACTTCACCACGTACGGCGAAGAAGTGAAGTTCGGCGGCGGCAAGGTGATTCGCGATGGCATGGGCCAGTCGCAACGCGCGTCCGCCGACGTGGTCGACACGGTCATCACGAATGCGCTGATTCTCGATCACTGGGGCATCGTGAAGGCCGATATCGGCATCAAGAGCGGGCGCATCTTCGCAATCGGCAAGGCGGGCAATCCCGACATTCAGCCGAACGTGACCATTGCGATCGGCGCGGCCACCGAAGTGATCGCGGGCGAAGGCATGATCGTGACCGCAGGCGGCATCGACACGCATATCCACTTCATTAGTCCGCAGCAGATCGACGAGGCGCTTGCAAGCGGCGTCACGACGATGCTCGGCGGCGGCACCGGCCCCGCGACCGGCACGAACGCGACGACCTGCACGCCGGGACCGTGGCACATGGAACGCATGCTGCAAGCCGCCGACGGCTGGCCGATGAATCTCGGCTTTCTCGGCAAGGGCAACGCGAGCCTGCCCGAGCCGCTCATCGAGCAAGTGAAGGCGGGCGCCATCGGTCTGAAGCTGCACGAGGATTGGGGCACGACGCCCGCGGCCATCGACAACTGCCTCTCGGTGGCGGACGATACCGACACGCAAGTCGCCATTCACACGGACACGCTGAACGAAGCGGGCTTCGTCGAAACGACGGTGGCCGCGTTCAAGGGCCGCACGATCCACACGTATCACACGGAAGGCGCGGGCGGCGGCCATGCGCCGGACATCATCAAGGTGTGCGGCGAGCCGAACGTGCTGCCCTCTTCCACCAATCCGACGCGGCCCTACACCGTCAACACGCTCGACGAACATCTCGACATGTTGATGGTGTGTCATCACCTGGACCCGTCGATCGCGGAAGACATTGCGTTCGCGGAGTCGCGTATCCGGCGCGAGACGATCGCGGCGGAGGACATTCTTCACGATCTCGGCGCGCTCTCCATGTTGTCGTCCGACTCGCAGGCAATGGGGCGCGTGGGCGAAGTCATCATCCGCACATGGCAGACGGCGCACAAGATGAAGGTGCAGCGCGGCGCGCTGCCGGAAGACAACGCGCGCAACGACAATTTCCGCGCGAAACGTTACGTCGCGAAGTACACGATCAACCCGGCCATCACGCACGGCATCGCGCATGAAGTGGGTTCCATCGAGCCCGGGAAGTGGGCCGATCTCGTGTTCTGGGAGCCGGCGTTTTTTGGCGTGAAGCCCGCGATGATCGTCAAGGGCGGCATGATCGCGCTCGCGCAAATGGGCGATCCGAACGCCTCGATTCCGACGCCGCAGCCGGTGCATTACCGCGAAATGTTCGCGACGCGCGGCGGCGCGCTCGGCAAGACATCGCTCACGTTCGTGTCGCAACTGGCGATGGAGTCGCGTATAACCGATCGTTATGGCCTGAAGAAACAGGTCGTCGCGGTAAAGAATTGCCGCCATGTGACGAAGGCCGACATGATTCACAATGCATGGCAGCCGTCCATCAGCGTCGATCCGCAGACCTATCAGGTGATCGCGAACGGACAACTGCTCACCTGCGACCCCGCCACCGTGCTGCCGATGGCGCAACGCTACTTCCTGTTCTGACCGTCTCATGCGTACCCTCGACAAACGTCTTACCGCCAGACTCGCTCCCGTGCTCATCAAGCGTGCGCCCACGCTGACGCTCCCTTTCGATGCCCGCTGCAAGAGCCGCCTTGCAGTCACGCTCGACAACGGCGAGGAAGTCGCGCTCGTGATGCCGCGCGGCACCGTGCTCGCGCATGACGACGTTCTCGTCGCCGACGATGGCGGGCTCGTGCGTATCGTCGCGGCGGCCGAGGACGTGCTTGTCGTGCGTGCCGTGAATCCGCTCACGCTGATGCGCGTGGCGTATCACCTTGGCAACCGGCACACGCCGGTCGAGATTCACGCGGATCATCTGAAGCTCGAAGCGGATGCCGTGCTCGAAGACATGATCGCGCGACTGGGCGCCACTGTGACGCGCGAATCGCAGCCGTTTCAGCCGGAAACGGGCGCGTATGGCGGCGGTCACAAGCATGGCCATGACGAGACTTTCAGCGAGGACTATGCGCTCGCGCAGAAGGTCTATCACGAGCATCACGGGCATGATCATTCGCAGTGCGGGCATGACCACGCACATGACCACGCTCACGAGCATCACCATCGCCACGGTCATGCGCACGACTGAACTCACTGCGCTTCTGCACCTCGCGTCGCCGGCGCTGCCTATCGGCGCGTTCAGTTATTCGCAAGGTCTCGAAGCCGCGATCGAACACGGCTTCATTCGCGATGCCGACACGACGCGCGAGTGGATCGCAAGCGGTCTCGCGAATGTCCTTGCGCGCGGCGAGTTGCCTTTCATCGCGCATCAGATGCAACGCTGGCGCGCGCACGATGCAGCATCGCTCGCGCAAGCCAACGACGAGTACATCGCGAGCCGCGAATCCGCCGAACTGCGACGCGAAACCGAGCAGATGGGATGGTCGCTCGCGCAACTATGCGCTTCACTCGAATGGGGCGATGCCGCTCGGCGCCAAACGCTCGCCGCCATGAAGCCCGTCGCGCAACCCACGGCGTTCGCATTCGCCGCGTATGCACACAATGCCGCGCCCGATGCGGCGCTCGCCGCTTATGCGTTCAGCTGGGTCGAGAATCAGGCGGCCGCTGCGTTGAAGGCCGTGCCGCTCGGTCAGCTCGCGGGGCAGCGGATCATCGTCGCGTTGCGCGGGCCGATCGACGATGCGGTGGCTCGCGCGCTCGCCACCTCGCCCGAGCACATCAACACATTCGCGCCGCAACTCGGCATTCTGTCGGCGCGGCACGAGTCGCAGTATTCGCGGCTCTTTCGCTCGTAAATCCTGCTTAGAACCGATATCGCATGAACGCTCCCGCTTATTCCGCCGCCGCTCGCCGAACGAAGAAACTGCCGCCGTTGCGCGTGGGCGTCGGCGGACCGGTCGGCTCCGGCAAGACGACGCTGCTCGAAATGCTCTGCAAGGCGATGCGCGATCGCTACGATCTCGTCGCCATCACCAACGACATCTATACGAAGGAAGATCAGCGCCTCCTGACCGTCGCGGGCGCGCTGCCGGCCGAGCGGATCATGGGCGTGGAGACAGGCGGCTGCCCGCATACCGCGATTCGCGAAGACGCGTCGATCAATCTGGAAGCGGTGGACCGCATGGTGTCGCGCTTCCCGGATGCGGATATCGTGTTCATCGAATCCGGCGGCGATAATCTGGCCGCGACATTCAGCCCGGAACTGTCTGACCTGACCATCTATGTGATCGACGTGGCGGGCGGCGAGAAGATTCCGCGTAAGGGCGGGCCGGGCATTACGAAGTCGGATCTGCTCGTCATCAACAAGACGGATCTCGCGCCATACGTCGGCGCGAATCTGGACGTGATGGCGTCCGACGCCAGGAAGATGCGCGGCGAGCGGCCGTTCGTCATGTGCAATCTGAAGGCGCTCGAAGGGCTGGACCGGGTGATCGCGTTTATCGAGAAAAAGGGTTTGCTCGGTAGCTGAATGGCACGCGGCCACAGGCGACGCGTATCGCCTGCGGCCGCGCATTTTTCCACTAGCAAACGGTCAGCGCGAACCGTGCCGTTGCTTCGCGCCGCCGCCGGCGCCGTGGTCCTTGCCGGCTTTCGTGTGATTCGCCGCGTGCTGGCCGCTGGCGGGCTTGCTGCTGCTCGTCGTCGCAGGCTTGCCGGACTGGTTTTCTGCCTTGGCGTCCTGCTCGGTCTTGCTGGTGGGCGGAGCTGTCTTCATGCTGGAGTCCTCTTCGTTCGCACAACGTTGACACGATGCGTAGCTTGGCCATCCGGGTCGATCAGCGTGAGCCGGTCGCGTGTTGCCGACCGACCGTTCGCTTTCCGCCTGTTGTCGCGCAGACGATCGATCCTTCCATCGTTTCGCAAACGCCATTCCACGAACGAACCGTGCGGGTTTTGCTAGCCCGCTGCGCTCTCCTCCTCCAGCATCACGCCCAGAATATCCACCGTCCGTTCCGTCGCCCCGCGATGCCGCGCCGCGAACGCCGCCGCCGCCGCGCTCATCGCGATGCGCCGTGGCTTGTCGCTAAAGAGCTCGCGCAGGCCCTGCGCGAGCGCCTGCGGACTATCGATGCGCAGCGCCGCGCCCGCCGCGATGGCGTCGTTGGTCGCCTGCGTGAAGTTGAACGTATGCGGCCCGATCAGCACCGGCACGCCGGCCGCGCACGCTTCGATCAGGTTCTGCCCGCCGAGCGGCAGCAGACTTCCGCCGATGAACGCGAGGTCGGCGGCGGCATAGTACGCGCCGAGTTCGCCCATCGAATCGCCGAGCAACACCTGCACGCCCGATGGCAACGGCGGCGGCACGTCCGCGCCCGATCCCGCCGCGACGGGCTTGGGCGCCCACACGGAACGGCGCGCGCCGGTCATGCCCGCCGTCGCGATCAGCGCGGAGACTTCATCGAAACGTTGCGGATGGCGCGGCACGAGAATGAGCAGCGCGCCCGGCACGTTCAGCGCGGCGAACGCGCGCAGGACAAGCGTCTCCTCGCCTTCGCGCGTGCTCGCGGCGACCCACACGGGCCGCTCGCCGATGGCCGCGCGCCACGCCTGTCCGCGCGCCACGAGTTCGGGCGGCGCCGTCATGTCGAACTTGAGATTGCCGAGCACCGCCACGTTGCGCGCGCCGAGCGCGGTCAGCCGTTCGGCATCGGACGGCGTCTGCGCGAGCACGCGCGAGAAACCGCCGAACACTTCGCGCACCGGGCGGCCGAAACGCGCCGCTCGCCGATACGACCGCTCCGACATGCGCGCATTCGTCAGCACGAGCGGCACATCGGCGCGACGGCATTCGTCGATGAGCGTCGGCCACACTTCCGTTTCCATCACGATGACGAGCGACGGCCGCCACGCGCGCAGAAAACGCCGCACGAGATGCGGCAAGTCGTACGGCAGATAGCTGCGCATCACGCGATTGCCGAAAAGTTCGAACCCCGTTGCGCGGCCGCTCGGCGTCATGTGCGTGAGAAGCACGCGCGCTTCGGGATGCGTCTTCATCAACGCTTCGATCAGCGGCTGCGCGGCGCGCGTCTCGCCAACCGACACCGCGTGTACCCAGATGAGCGGCGCGAGATCGTCGGCGCGGCGCGCGGGGCCGCGTCCGAAGCGTTCGCCGATATGCTCGCGATAACCGCGTTCCTTGCGCGAGCGGATCAGTAGCCGCAGCACCGCGAGCGGCGCGACGATCCACCACATCGCGCGATAGATCGCCCTCAGCACGACGGCCGAGAGCGGCGCAGCGGGCGCGGAAGGCGCGGAGGGAGCGCCGCTCAAACGAGCGCCCTGCCCTTGAGCCGTTCGAGAATGCCGAGCGGTGCGTGATCGGGCCGCGCCATCGCCTTGACGGGCAGAAAGAAGGTCTGCTCCATCATGTACTGGCCGGACATCACCGCGTGCGAGGTCTGATCGGAGAAGCAGACCCACACCGAGCCGGGCGGAAACGGCATGGTTTGTTGCGGCGAGGACTTCTGATAATCGAGGTCGGCTTTCATCGCGTCGTGCAGATGCAGCATGAGATGGTCATACTCGCTGCGCCTGCTCTTCGTGATGTGCAGCAGATTCATGAGCCACGCCGAACCCGGCGCCTGCGGCTTGATGTCGGGCAGGAAGCGCCGCGCCATGTGCTCGAACGGCTCGCCGACGCGCCACACGCGCGGCGTGCCGTTCGGATTGACGTTGGTGAACACGCGCAGGATGCGCTCGCCGTAGTTGGGGCGCGACGGGAAGGCATCGACATGCAGGCGGCTGTCGTCCTTGCGCCACGACGTTTCGCGTGTTTCCACCTGATGCAGCCGCAGACTCGTCGGCGCGACGCGCAGCTTGCCGTCGTATTCGGGAAAGAGGCCGTCGACGAGCGAGCGCGCGTTCGCCTGATACCGCGCGATGAGCGAGCGCACCGCCGACTGCATCACGTTGTCGCCGAGCACGCCGTTGAGCGCGCCGCCGTTGGGCGCGAGGCTGATGTTCTTGCGCTTCGGGTCCGCGATCTTCGGGTCGAGCAGCGCCTGCTCGCCGCCTTCGATTGCAAACCGCAAGTTGGGAAAATAGAGGACCTTGCCGTCTTCCACGCCGGCAAGCAGCGCCTCGCGCGGCACGGACAGGTTCTTGCCCTGCCAGTCGCACGATGCGACTTCGATGATTTGAGATTCCGTCATGTGCTCTCGAACTTGTGTTGGCCCGCGCACGGCGCGAGGCGGGAGCCTCGAGCGTTACAGCAGGCCGAAGCCCGCGAGGGCGGCCTTCACTTCGGAGAGCGTCGGATGCCGGCTCGCGTCGCCCAGGTTGATCACGTTCGGCGACCAGTAGCCGCCGGTGCGCCATGCGGTCGAGAAATTGTACAACTCGACGGTGGGCCGCTTCAGGGCTGCGGCAATATGAACGAGGCCCGTATCGACGCCGACGGTCGCAGCCGCGCCGTCGATGAGGCCGACGACCGCCGGCAACGAGAGCTTTGGCGGCACGATGGCCGCCGCGCCGAACTCCTTCGCGAGCTTCTCGCTCGTCGCGCGCTCCGCGTCGCTGCCCCACGGCAGGACGATGGACGCGCCGCGCGTCACGAGCGCCTGCCCCAGTTCGATCCACGCGGCTTCGGGCCATTGCTTGTCCGCGCGGGACGTGGCGTGCACGAACGCGACATACGGCACCGGCAGATTCAGCCCGAGCGCGGACACGGCGAGCGCCGCGCGGCGCGTGTCGATGCCGAAGTCGATGTCGTCGGTGGTCTGCGGGCGCGGCAGGTCGAGCGCGGCGGCCACGAGTTGCCGCGTGCGTTCGACGACATGCGTGCGCGGCTCGATCGGCACGCGCTGATCATAGAAGAAGCGCACGGGCCATTCGAAGCCTGCGCCGTCCGTGCGATTCGCGAGTCCGACGAGCGGCCCGCGCGCCCAGCTCGCAACCCACGCGGTCTTGATGAGCCCCTGGCAGTCGATCACGAGATCGTATTTCTCGGCCGCCAGTTCGCGCCGGAATCTGCGTATCTCGCGCCAGTTCGCCGCCGACGCGAAACCCTTGCGCCAGCGCCTGAGCGAGAACGGAATCGCACGGCGCACGCCATCGACCAGTTCGACGAGGCTCGCGAAACTTTCTTCGACGAGCCAGTCGATTTGCGCGTCGGGATAGCGGCGGCGAATGTCGGCGATGGCCGGCATGTTGTGAACGACGTCGCCAAGCGACGACACCCGGACGATCAGGATCTTTTGCACGCTGTGAGGAAAGGCGCGGCTCGCGCGAAGAGGAAACGGGAGCGGGGATTTTAGCGCGGGTTGGTTGGGCGGCGGGGCAGAAAAACCGTTATTCGACAGGCTTTGCCCGGTACAAACAAAAACGGCGCGACCTCCCGATCGCGCCGTCTTCACAAAACCGCACTCAGAACGGCAGCTTCGCGTCCGCCTTCTCCGCGAGAATCACGCGGCGGAAATCTTCCTGGATGCGCTTCAACGCTTCTTCGCTATCCGCTTCGAAACGCATCACGACCACGGGCGTCGTATTCGACGAACGCGCGAGCCCGAAGCCATCCGGGTATTCGACACGCAAGCCGTCGATGGTCAGCACGTCGTCCGCGCCTTCGAACTTCGCCGATTTCTGCAGGCGCGAAATGAGTTCGAAGTTCTCGCCCTCTTCCAGCTTCAGTTGCAGTTCCGGCGTCGACAGCGAGTTCGGCAGGCCGTTGAGCAGCTTGCTCGGATCGTCCACGCGCGACAGGATTTCGAGCATGCGCGCGCCCGTGTACAGGCCGTCGTCGAAGCCGTACCAGCGGTCCTTGAAGAACACATGGCCGCTCATTTCGCCCGCGAGCGGCGCGCCCGTTTCGCGCAGCTTCGCCTTCACGAGCGAGTGACCCGTCTTCCACATGACCGGCTCGCCGCCCTGCTCGCGCACCCACTTCGCGAGATTGCGCGTGCACTTCACGTCATAGATGATCTGGCCGCCCTTGTTGCGCGACAGCACTTCCTGCGCGAACAGCATCAACTGACGGTCCGGGTAAATCACCTGGCCGTCCTTCGTCACGACGCCGAGACGGTCGCCGTCGCCATCGAATGCGAAGCCGACTTCCGCGTCCGTTTCCTTCAGCGCGCGAATCACGTCCTGCAGATTCTCGGGATGCGCCGGGTCCGGGTGATGGTTCGGGAAGTTGCCGTCGATCTCCGTGAAGAGTTCGACCAGCTCGCAGCCGAGCGCCTTGAAAAGACGCGGCGCGAGACCGCCCGCGACGCCGTTGCCCGTATCGACGACGATCTTCATCCCGCGCACCGGCTTCACGTCCGACACGATGCGGTCCAGATACATCTGCGATACGTCGAATTCGGTATAGCTGCCTTCGCCCGACGTGAAGTCGTCACCGACGATGCGCTGATACAAACTCTGAATCTGCTCGCCGTAGATGGCCGCGCCGCGCAGAACCATCTTGAAGCCGTTGTAATCGGGCGGATTGTGGCTGCCCGTCACGACGATGCACGAATCCACGCGCCGTTCGCCGGAAGGCAAAGGCAGCGGCACGCTCGCCGCGAAATAGCCGACGGGCGTCGGCACCATGCCGACATCGATCACATCGACGCCCGCTTCGCGCAGGCCGTTGGCAAGCGCGCCGACGAGCTCGGGACCGGAGAGCCGGCCGTCGCGCGCGACGACGACCGAATCGCCGCCCTGCTTGCGGATCTCGCTGCCGAACGCGCGGCCGATACTCTTCGCGACATCGCTATCGACCGTCTTGCCGACGATGCCGCGAATGTCGTAAGCCTTGAAAATGGACTGGGATACTTGGCTCATGAGATGGCTACCTCTTCTGTATTAATTGATGAATTCTCGGCGATGCAGCCATAAGGGCGTGCAGGTCGTGACGATATGAGCGCGCCCGACCACACCGGCATGCGCGCGTACGACTGCGAGGCATGACATGACGAATGCTGCGCATGTGTGATTGGCCATCGCGAAACAGGCAAGCCAGGTTGAAAGCTCGCACGAAGGAAGCGTTTCCGTTCGCACTTATAATCGCTGTCTTTCAGCGCCTTCGACGTTGCGCGCCGCGGTTCAAGCCTGCGCATTCATTCTAATCCAATGCCTAAACGCTCTTTCGCCTTCGTCCCGACGAATGAGGCGCCTTCGGGCGCAAACGCACAAAACTTGACCGCCATTCACGCCCACACGCAATTTTCCCGCACACCACTGCGCGGCGAACAGGCTACGGTAGCAGGCCGCGTGCCTGAACAAGCGGGCGGACGACGCCCATGAGAATGCTCACGCGCTCGGGCAATCCGGACGTCGCCCGCGCGCTCACCAACATTGTCTGGCTGGGGCTCGAGCGGCTCACGCAGATCGCTGTCGCCATCGTCATTTCAGGGCTGCTTGCGCGTTATCTCGGTCCCGATGCATTCGGCAAATGGCAATACGCGAACACGCTCCTGCTCGTGATCGCACCGATCACCTGGGTGTGCGGCGCGGAAATACTGGTGCCGACCATCGTCGCGAAGCCGCCCGCGCAGACCGGCGCGGTGCTCGGCAGCGCGTTCGTGCTGCGCATGAGCGTGTCGGTCGTCGCGCTGCTCTTGACGTGGACGTGGATCGCGGCGGGCGGCGTGGACCCGCTCGTCGGCGCGATGCTCGCGGGGCTTGCCGTCACCCTCCTCTTTCGCGAGCCGTTCATCGGTGTCATCAACGCGTGGCTGCAAAGCATGACCTACAGCAAGCCGCAATTGATCGCGAGCATGTGCACGGCCATCGTCAAGGCGGCGCTCGTGTATATGCTCGTGTGCATGGCGGCGCACGCGGCGAGCTTCGGCTGGCTCTGGGCGCTCGAAGCCGCGGCCATCGGCGGCGCGCTCGTGCTTTATTACATGCGCCGTCACGGCGGCACGCTCGGCTGGCGCTTCGACCGCGCGCTCTTCAAGCACTTCGCGAGCGCGGGCACCGTGTTCTGGCTCGGGCTCATCTGCATGTATCTGTTTCTGAAGCTCGATCGTCTGATGCTCGCGCATCGCGTATCGTTCGCGGAGCTCGGGCTTTATTCGGCCGCGCAACAGTTGAACGAGAACTGGATCGCGCTCGCGTTGATGCTTTCGCAAACCATCGCGCCGGCGTTCGTGTATCGCGTGCAGGAAACGCCGCGCCTCAAGCGCAATCTGCTGCGCCTCTTCGCGATGACCGCCGCGCTGATGATCGCGGGCGCCGCCGTTCTCGATGCGCTCGCGGGCTTCATCATCGCGCGCGTGTTCGGGCCGAATTACGCGGGCGCCGCAGGCATTTTTCGCTGGGCCGTGTGGCTTTCGGTACCCGCGGGCATCGAGGCCATCGGCAATCTCGTCGTGTTGAAGTTTCAGGCGAGGTACGTGCTGCTATCCAAGTGGCTGCTTGCGCTCGCTGTCGCCTTCGCGGTGAACGCGTGGGCCATTCCGCGCTTCGAAGGTTATGGCGCGCTCGTCGGGCTGGCGGCGGGTTATCTCGCGGCGGCGTCGGTCAACTTCTACTACATCCGTCTCCGGCTGCGCGCATGAACGCCCTATCCGATGTCGCCATCCTCATGCCCGCGTTCAACGGCCAGGTCGACGTGGAACGCACGCTCGCGTCGTTTCGCGAGGCGTCGCCGGTGCGCGTATTGATCGTCGATGACGGCAGCACGCCGCCGATCGCCGCGCCCGCTATCGACGGCCTCGACATCGAGATCCTGCGCATGACGAAGAACGGCGGCATCGAGCGCGCGCTGCAAGCGGGCATCGATGCGCTCGCTGAGCGCGGGATCCGCTATGCCGCGCGCATCGACGCAGGCGATCTCGCGACGCCCGGCCGCCTCGCGAAGCAGCGCGCGTATCTCGACGCGCATCCGCGAGTCGCGGTGCTCGGCATGTGGACACATGTCGTCGCGACGAACGGTGCGCCGCTCTTCGACCTCACGCCGCCCACCGACGACGCCGCGATTCGCCGCGCAATGCTCGCGCGCTCGTGCTTCGCGCATCCATCGCTGATGCTTCGCGTCGATGCCGTGCGCGAAGTCGGCAACTATCGCGCCGAGTATCGCGCAGCGGAAGACCTCGATCTGTTGCTGCGTCTCATGGCGCGCTACGACGGCGCGAATCTGCCGGAATTCGGCCTTTATTATGAATTGAACGAAGCGGGCATCAGCGCGACCAAGCGCCGAACGCAGACGCTGTCAACGCTGCGCCTGCAATTGCGTTACTTCCGTGCGGCGAATCCATTCGACTGGATCGGCGTCATGAAAAGCATCGCGCATCTGCTGCTCCCCTACCGCGCGCTGCGCGAATTGAAGGCGAAGCTCCTCAACGCATCGTCGCCGGCATGAAGCCGACGGCATCGCACCATCGCGCCTGAAAACACCAAGTTCCGGATGAACAAAGCCAAGTCTAGCCTACGCATCGCCCTCGTGTGCAACACGGCCTGGGCCATTTACACGTATCGTCGCGGCGTGCTGCGCATGTTGACCGAACGCGGCGCCGAAGTGACGATCATCGCGCCGCGCGACCGCACGTTCGAGCCGCTCATCGAAATGGGCTGCCGCTGCGTGGAATTGCCGGTGGCATCGAAAGGCACGAATCCGCGTGAAGACGTGAAGACGATGCGCGCGCTGTACCGCGAATATCGCGCGACGCGTCCGCATCTCGTCTTTCACTACACGATCAAGCCGAACATCTACGGCTCGCTCGCCGCGATGCTCGCGCGTGTTCCATCCATCGCGGTGACGACGGGCCTGGGCTACGTGTTTATCCAGAAGAGCCGCACCGCGCAGATCGCCAAGCGTCTTTATCGCTTTGCGTTCCGCTTTCCGCGCGAAGTGTGGTTCCTCAATCGCGACGATCATCAGGCTTTCGTCGATGGAAACCTGCTCGCGCATCCTGACCGTGCGCGGCGGCTGCACGGAGAAGGCGTCGATCTGGACGATTTCTCGCTCGTGCCGTTACCGCGCCGCGAAGATTTCGTCTTTATTCTGATCGGACGGCTGCTGTGGGATAAGGGCGTGGCCGAATATGTCGAAGCGGCGCGGCGTTTGCGCCGGCGCTATCCGCACGCGCGTTTTCAGCTGCTCGGGCCCGTCGGCGTGGATAATCCCAGCGCGATCAGCCGCACGGACGTAGAGACGTGGGAGCGTGAGAATATCGTCGAGTATCTGGGCGAAGCGAACGATGTTCGCCCGCTCATCGCGGCGGCCGATTGTGTCGTGCTGCCGTCGTACCGCGAGGGCGTGCCGCGCACGCTGATGGAAGCCTCCGCAATGGGACGCCCGATCGTCGCCACCGACGTGCCCGGCTGCCGCGAAGTGGTCGAACACGGCGTAACCGGCCTGCTGTGCGAGGTCAAGAGCGCGGACAGTTTGGCCGTTCAACTCGAACGCATGCTGACGCTGCCGATCGAACAACGCGAGGCGATGGCTCAACGTGGCCGCGAAAAAGTCGCCCGCGAATTCGACGAGAAAAACGTCGTCGAACGATACAAGAGCACAATACACGCCATTACCGGCATTTCACTCTGATTTGCGCTTCCTGGAGAGCACATGATGAACGGCAACATGTCGCCGAATGACGCTGGAAAAGGTACGAAGGGCACGATTCTCGTGACAGGCGGCGCGGGCTTCATTGGTTCGCATACCTGCGTCGAGCTGCTCGAAGCGGGTTACGGTGTCGCGGTCATCGACAATCTCGTCAACAGCCGCGCGGAGTCGTTGAAGCGCGTCGAGCGCATCACGGACAAGCGCGTTGCGTTCTATCAGGAAGACGCGCGCGATGAAGCCGCGCTGAACCGCATCTTCGACGAACACGCCATCACGGGCGCGATCCATTTCGCCGCGTTGAAGGCAGTGGGCGAATCGGTCGCGAAACCTATCGAGTATTACAGCAACAACATCGGCAGCCTGCTTGCCGTGCTCAACGTGATGCGCGAACGCAACGTCCGCAACTTCGTGTTCAGCTCGTCGGCAACGGTGTACGGCGTGCCGCAAAGCGTGCCCATCGACGAGAGCTTTCCGCTGTCGGCCACGAATCCCTATGGCCAGTCGAAGCTCATCGCCGAGCAGATCTTGCGCGATCTCGAAGTCTCCGATCCGTCATGGCGCATCGCGACGCTGCGCTATTTCAACCCGGTGGGCGCGCATGAAAGCGGGCTGATCGGCGAAGACCCGGCGGGCGTTCCGAACAACCTGATGCCTTATGTCGCGCAAGTGGCGGTCGGCAAGCTGGAAAGGCTGCGCGTGTTCGGCAGCGATTACGATACGCACGACGGCACCGGCGTGCGCGACTACATTCACGTCGTGGATCTGGCGCGCGGACACATTGCGGCGATCGACGCGCTGAAGTCGCTGGATCGCAGCTTCGTCGTGAATCTCGGCACGGGCCAGGGCTATAGCGTGCTGGATGTCGTGAAGGCGTTCGAAGCGGCGTCCGGCAAGCCCGTGCCGTACGAACTCGTGCCGCGTCGCCCCGGCGATGTGGCCTCGTGCTATGCGGACCCCGCCGCCGCCGCGAAGCTGCTTGGCTGGCGCGCGGAGCACGGCATCGAGCGCATGTGCGCGGATCACTGGCGCTGGCAGTCGCAGAATCCGCAAGGGTTCGCATAAGGCTACGGCGCGCCTCGCATCGTCTAACACGGCGATGCGGGGCGGCTGTCCTCAACTGGTCTACTTTCATGCTTAGTTTTGCGCTTGCTTTTCTGGTCTCGCTCTTCGTGACCCTGTTGATCGTGCGCTTTGCGCACTTGCAGGAAGGCGTGCTCGGCGATACCGATCTCGCCGGCGTGCAGAAGTTTCATGCGCGCCCCGTTCCGCGCATCGGCGGCGTTGGCATTCTGTGCGGGCTCACCGCATCCGCCGTGCAATTGCGATGGAGTTATCCGCTCGTGTCGGGCGGCATTCTCGGCATCATCGCGTGCGGCTTGCCCGCGTTTCTCTCCGGGCTCTTCGAAGACCTGACCAAGCGCGTGACGCCGCTCGTGCGTCTCATCTGCACGATGGCCGCTGCCGGCCTCGCGTATGCGCTGCTCGATATCGCGGTCACGCGCATCAGCGTGCCGCCGCTCGATTTTCTGTTGTCCTACACAATCATTTCATGCGCGGTGACGGTGCTTGCGGTGGCCGCGCTCGCCAACGCGGTGAATATCATCGACGGCTTCAACGGCCTCGCGTCGATGGTCACGTTCATGATGTTCGCATCGCTCGCTTACGTGGCGTTCCAGGTTCACGATCCGGTCGTGCTGTCGGGATCGCTCATCATGATGGGCGCCGTGATGGGCTTCTTCATCTGGAACTTTCCTGCCGGCCTGATCTTCCTCGGCGATGGCGGCGCGTACTTCGTCGGCTTCATGCTCGGCGAACTCGCGATCATGCTGGTCATGCGCAATCGCGATGTATCGGCGTGGTATCCGGTGCTGCTTTTCATGTACCCGATCTTCGAGACGTGCTTCTCGATCTATCGCAAGAAGTTCATTCGCGGCATGTCGCCCGGCATTCCGGATGGCGTGCATCTTCACATGCTCGTCTACAAGCGGCTGATGCGCTGGGCCGTCGGCGTGCAGAACGCACGCGAACTCACGCGCCGTAACTCGCTGACGTCGCCGTATCTGTGGCTGCTGTGCCTCATCGCGGTGATACCCGCGACGCTCTTCTGGCGACATACGCTGCATCTGTTCTGCTTCGTCGTGGTGTTCGCGGCCACTTATGTGTGGCTCTATGTGAGCATCGTGCGCTTCAAGGTGCCGCGCTGGATGGTCTTTCGCAGGCCGCATCCGGTGAAGAAGTAGCGCCTGATTCACGACGACAACGCCGCCCTCCCACGGGCGGCGTTGTCGTTTCAGTGCCTTATTTCTTTGCCGCGACGAGTAGACCTTGCCGCTTCATGCCGGCGCGGGACGCGGCAGGCGTTGCGTGACTTCTCGCGCGACGGCGAGGTAACGCGCGGCCGTATCAGCGAGCGTCAGACCGTTCAGCGGCCGATGCGAGCGCGGCTGACCGAGCGCGACGACGAGCGCATCGGCGTAGGCTTTCGTATCGTCGGGATCGCACAGACGCACACCCGCAAAGTCCGCCGCGAAGCTGAACGGGCGGATGGTGCTCGCGACCACCGGAACGCCCGACGCGAGGGCTTCGAGAAACGCGATGCTGTGCCCTTCCGAGCGCGAAGGCATGGCAAAGACGCTCGACGAAAACAGCAGTTCCGCCACGTCCGAGCGCGGACCTTGCAGACTCACGCTTTTCGAAAGCCCGAGCTTGTCGATCAGATCGCCCACGGCCGCGTGATACGCCGGATCTTCGATCACACCGCACAGCAGCAGACGCGCATCGGGCACGCGCTGAACCACCCGCTCGAACGCATGCACGGTCGAGAGCTGATTCTTCACCGACGTATAGCGCCCGATCTGCACGATCTGCGAACCCTGCGCCGTGGTGCTCGCGGAACGCATCGAAAAGCGGGACATGTCGACGCCGTTCGGAATGAGCGTCATGGCCGGATGCCGCCCGACCGCGCCGACGTAATCGTCGATATTCGCGGGCGATACCGCGATCACCGCACGCGCGCGCCGCGAAAGCATGCGCTCGACGCGCCGGAACATGTGGCTCTGGAAGTCGTTGGTCGCCGAATGCATCACGTAGACGATCGGCACCGCGAGCGGCAGCATGCGCGCGTAAAACGCGGGAATCGTCGCGTGGGCGAACAGTACGTCCGCCTGATACGCACGGATCGTTCGATGCAACTCCCACAGCTTGCCGAAACGTCCATGCATGCGGTCCGGAAAGAGACACTGCACGCCGTTCGCAACCAGTTCAGCTTGCAGCGCGGTGAAGTCATCGTGCGGCGGCATGAGCGAGGCGATCGCCACCGTTTCGCCGCTCTTTTGCTGATGAATCGCCAGGTCTTTCGCCAATACCTCGGCGCCGGAAAGTCGCGGTGCCAGGACGAGATGTACGATTCGCATTCAAGCCTCCCTGACGATGCGATAGAGCATCCATGCCGCCGCCGACGCAAGGCCCGCGGTCATCGACCATGCGATGCCCGTCACGCCCCACAGATGCGTGGCAACAGGCACCGTCACGCACAGCACGACAGCCTGCACGATGGACGCGTGCGTGGCCACCTTCGGCATGCCGGTCGCGCGCAGCCACGACACCAGCACTGCGATGACCGCGCCGATCGCCATGTTGATGACGAAGATGCGAAAGAGCGGCACTGCCGAAAGCCACGCCGGCCCGAGCACGAGGTTGAAGAGCGGCTCTGCCGCGACGCGCAGCGCGATGACGAGCACCGTGAGCCCCACTGCGGCCAGCAGCAGATAACGGCGAAACAGCTTGCGCGCACCCGCGACATCGCGTCGATGATGCTCCGAGAACGTCGGAAACAGATACTGCGACATGGCGATAGCGGCATCGGCGAGCAGCATTTGCGCGAGCTTCGACGACATCTGATACGCGCCCAGTTGCAGCGGACCGAGCAGCTTCGCGACGACGACCTTGTCGAACTGGTTCAGCAGAAGATTCACGACGCTGCCCGCCCAGATCCAGCGGCTGAAGTTCACGTAGTGCGAAATGCCCGCGAACGAAAAGCGGATAGGCGGACGCGGCGACATGGCGGTCCACGTGAGCGTCGTCTTAAGCAACTCGCCCGCGACGAGGCCGATCAGCACCGAGTACGCGCCCGCGCCCGACAGCGCGCATACGAGCCCCACGGCGCAGTCGGTGAACGCGGCCGATGTCTCCACGCCCGCCAGCTTCTGAAAGCCGCGCTGCCGCGTAACGGTGAAGTACGCCGGCGATGCGACGCCGCGCACCATCGGCAAGATGGCCGCAAGCAGAATCAGACCGATGGAGCCGCCCAGGTGGAACTGGCTTGTCATGAACGGCGCGAGCGCGGCGATCAACAGGCCGATCAACACGCCGCGCATCGCAAGCGTCGCCCATACCGCGCCGAGTTCGTTTTGCGTGGGGGCATTGCGTCCCTGCACGACGGCTTGTGCAAGCCCCGTATCGGATAACGATTCGGCAATGGCGACCGCGAGCAGCGCGATACTCACCGCGCCGATGGCTTCAGGCCCGAGAATGCGGCCGATGGCCAGAAACTTCACCGCGACGAAGCCGCGCACGACCACTTGTTGAAGGAGCACCCAGAAGGCCGCATCGTGCTCGAACCGCGCGCGTGCTGGCAAGAAGGATAGCCGGACAGATCTCACTCACATTCCCCGTGCTGCTGTATTTCGATTCGTGGCGCCGCGATATGTCGGTATCGCGTGCGATCCACCTTGCGCGTCGCGCACGGGAACCCGCCGGGAAGACGGGTACGCGCGAGGCCGCGCTTCTTTTCAGGCGACTGTGGCAAAAATAGCGTGACGGCGCGGGCTGCGGACGCCAACGCGTAGTGCTATTCGGCAACCGGTGCGCGTTATTGCGAGTTGACGGATGACGTTTGGTGTTCTTCACCACATCGCGCGACGCGGATAAACGCTGAAATATGGCCATTCAATACGCGGGCGCGGTGTTACGTTCGAGCTTCGACGAGAAACCGTGTCCAATTAGAAAACATAGAAAACACCATGACGGATGCCACTTCATGAAGAACGATACCGTTCTCATCATCGAGCCTGATTTCAGCGGCCACCGCTGGCGCTATGCGCAATGGGCCGCGAACGCCTATATGGAAGCGGGCCTGCGATGCCTGATCGTCACGGAGCCGCGCAATGCGGGCCATCCGCTCGTCAAGCAGATTCAGGAGCAAGGCGGCGATGCGCTCGGCATCACGTTCGTTGCGCCGCCCGAGCCGAGCGGGCGCAAGGGCCTCGCGTCGATCAGCTATGTGCGCGCCCATGCGAACTTCAAGCATGCTTATGCGGTGGCGGGCCGTGAACGCAACGTGGCGCTCGTCGTCGTGCCGTACGTCGATTATTTCCTGCTCGCGCTGCCGTTTCTGCGCTCACCGTTCGGCGCTACGCCGTGGGTCGGCGTCACCATGCGCTCGAATTTCCATCATCATCTCGTCGGTGTTCGCGCGCCGCGCCGTCCGCTCGTCAATGCGGTGAAGTCGCGGCTGTTCGCGCGCGCCATTCGCGTGGGCGGCATGAAGACGCTGCTGACCATCGACCCGACGCTGCCCGACTGGTGGAAGCGCAACGGCCGCCATGCGCGCGGAACGAGCATCGACTATCTTGCCGATCCGTTTCCCGACGCGCAGGCTGCGGAGCCATCGGCGGCGAGGCGAAGGCTCGGTCTTTCGAGGGGCACGCACGTGCTCGTCTATGGCGCGATCAACGATCGCAAAGGCATCTTCGAGCTGATGGATGCATTGGCGAAGCGTAACGACGGCGTGCACACGCCGAGGCTCGTGATTGCAGGTGCGCAGGACAATGACGTGCGCGCGCTATTGACCGACGCCGCAGGCAAGCTCTCGCCTGCGCCGATCGTGATGGATCGCTTCATCTCGAGCGAGATGGAACTCGACCTCTTCTCCGCATGCGATGTCGTATGGCTCGGCTACAAAGGCCATTACGGCATGAGTGGCGTGCTCGTGCAGGCGTTCCGCTTCGGCAAGCCGGTCATTGCGACGGCCGACGGCTTGATCGGATGGTTCTGCCGGACGGGTGAACTGGGGCCGGTGATTGACGATCTCACGCCGGCTTCGATCAACCGCGCACTCGACGATGTTCTCGCGCGCCGCACACGTCCCGTTGCGGCCGGCCATCTGCTGGAGCGCAATACGCTCGGACAGTTCAAGGAAACGCTGCGCCAGGCGATTGCCTGACGCAGTATGCATGACGCCGGTTCTTGCGATCATCGCAAGAACCGGCGAGTTCGAATCAAGCCTGCTTGCCCACCACGTCCACCCCTTCCACCACGTTCTGCGCTTGCGGCTTGCGCTTCGCCGGGAAGAGCGCATCGCGCATGCGCAGGAACGGGAACTCTACTGCACGCGTCGTCACATAGCCGACCACGATCGCAATGGCGAACTGCGCCGCCATGACGAGGCCCCATGCGGGTATCGCCGGAAGATGCAGCGCGGCGGCACGGCGAATGAGCATGTCGCCCGGTGCGAGCGCCAGCGAATGCCACAGGTAGATGCCATACGAATACACGCCGATCCAGCCGATCAGCCGATAAAGCCGCGACTCGCGAATGCGCCCGGAATACTCGACCGTCAGCACGATCAGCGCGCAGAATCCGATGGCCTGAACGGTATAACCAATACTTTGATCCAGCGCCACGTTGCGCGTGCCGAACACGAGCCATAGCGCGAGCCCCGCGACCACCGCGACCAAAGCACCCTTCCTCCGCGCGATGCCGCGATACACCGCCGGCTTCAGCCAGTAGAGCGCAGCGAGCATCACGCCGAACAGCAGGCTGTCGATGCGGTATTGCGTATAGAAGAACGTGCCTTCGAGATCGCCGTTATAAACCGCGATGCTGCGCCCGATCAGCACGGCGACGCAAATCGAAGCGAGCACGCCGAGAATGGTGTTGATGCGCGTCTGCCAGCGCGCGAACACGATGAGCAGCAACGGCAAGAAGAGATAGAAGTGCTCTTCGACGGCGAGGCTCCACGTCTGCGCGATCGACGATCCGAAATAGTTCTGCATGTGCGTGAGGTTCTGCACGAGGAACGTATTCGTCGGATGTCGCCCGACTAGCACATGAAACAGAATGAGCGCGTAGTACGCGGGCCAGATCTTGAAGATGCGTCGCACGATGAAGCGCGCGGCGTCGATGCGTCCTTCCTGCGCATATTGCTTGAGCAGAAGACCGCCGACGAGAAAGCCGCTCAGCGTGAAGAACAGATTGACGCCCTCGTGCCCGAAGCTCTTGAGCGGATACTCGATGGCGGCAATGAACGCGCTGCCTGTCGGGTATGAGTGAAAGTGATACCCCATGACTGCGATGATCGCGAGTCCCCGGATGAAATCGAGCTCGATCGATCGATTGGGTCCTGGCATGCGTGTGGCGCCGAAAAGGCTCATGGCCTTCCCCCTGTCTGCGAAGGTCTGATGCTGCTTATGTTGTATTGGATGCTTCGCCGCCGGGAGTCCTCATATCGGCGCACGCACGCGCATCGCGGATGTCATTGGGTCAATGCCGCCATTGACCCGTCACGGCCAATTGCCGGCAGGACAATAATCGGTCCGGAATAGCGGCGCGATCCGCCAGAATCGCATGTTTGCCGGCCAGCGCCCGGCGCGCTATGCGGCATCGGCAACATAGTCGTTTGCACGGTTAGAAGTGCGCTCACGCGAGCGTGGTGCGGCGCACATGGCCATCCGTCGTTTCGCGCCGAAGGCTAGTCGCTAAACGCCGCCGCGACGGCGTGCGCTTTTGGCCGCTGATATATTCGACCCACAAATACGGGGTACCCGGGGACCGTCGCTCAAGCTGATTCAAACACACGACACGCGACTAAAGGCTTCCAGGGCACGAAGCGGATCCAACCGCGAGAAATGAAGCTCGACGAGCTTTGCCATCTAAAGAGAACGTCATGCGCAACAAGTTCGCCGTCATCTGGATTTGGCTTTTCATACTTCCGCTCGCATTCGACTTCAAGGGCGCGGAAACGGCCAGCAAGGCCATCCAGATTCTTCTCACCGTCCCCGCGATATTCGCAGGCGGCGCGCTTCTGCTGATCGCGCCACGCTTCGCACAGCGTTCGCGGCTGCGCACGTGGGTCACGTCGCTCTTCGCGCTCACCATCGTCGGCAGTATCGCGACGCAGTTGATCCAGGGCAATGATCCGGGCAACTACATGCGCGTGATCCTGCCGTTCGCGCTCATGCTGCTGGGCTATCTGGTCGCCTGCCGTCCGTGGGACTCGCTGCGGCTGGAACAGATGGAACGGGCCATGTACTGGTCGATGATCGCCTCGCTGATCTTCAGCTTCGTCTACGGCATGGCGACGGGCGGCGGGCTCGAGAACGTGCGCTTTCGCATCGTCTCGGTGACTTTCCTCTGTCTGCAAGGGCTCTTGCTGCATGAGTTCGTCATCGCGAAGCGCATGACCAAGTTCACGGTGTTGCTATTTCTTGCGACCGTCGTGATCGAGCTGCTGAGCGTGACGCGCAGTCTGCTCGTCGGCACGGTGCTGCTCTTTGCCTATGCGACGTGGCTCGCCGCGCCATCCGTCAAGCATCTCTTCAAGGCGGCCCTGCGCGCGATCATGATTGCATCGCTGCTCGGCGCGATGGTCGCCGCGTCCGCCGCGTTCTTCCCAGGCGTGGCCGAACACTGGTCGCAACGCCTGTCCTTCGCGAAAGACACCGAATCCGGCCGCGATCCGACGACCATCACGCGTCTTGCCGAAATGAAGGACCAGTACGATCAGACGACATCGGACACGCTGTCAGTCTTCGTCGGCAAGGGCTACGGACACGACTATCGCTATTCGCCGACGTACTTGCCGTACCTCGCGGGACAGTTCACGAAGAAGGACTTCTACGCGATCAAGGAATGGGCTGCGGGCCATAACTTTTGGGTCTATCAGTTCTTCGCGGGCGGGATTCTGTTCGGCATCGCGTTGCCTGTCGCCGTGCTGTGGGCGCTCTATCGCGGATCGATGGCGTATCGCTCGTGGCGCAATCGCGCGCCCGATGCGATGTATCTGCCGGTGCTCGGCCGCGCATTGCTCGTCGTGGCCGCGCTGCCTGCCACGTCGGTCGGCGGCAATCCGCTCGGCAACCGCTTGTCGGGCATCGTGTTCGGCGTGGCGCTCGGTCTGCTCGTCGCGGCGTTCGCGCGGATCGCCCATGCCATGCGGACCCAGGCGGCGCATCGGCCATCATTTAGGAAACCGTACTATGGTATGCGTGACGACGCGCATGACTGGCGCCCCGAATGGCGTCCGTACGGTCCGCAGCCGGAATTGAAGCCCGCGCATGCGCCGGGCCTCGCACACGAACATCACGGCGAGAGCCGCCACGAGGCGCCGCCGGGAGCGAGCACCTTCGCACCGTCCGCATAAAAGGCTTCAAAAGCCAGCGGGCCTGGACACGCCAACGAACCGGGGATCGTTTCGTCATGAAGATTCTGCATTTGCTTTCCACCGTCGATCCGCGTGCGGGGGGCCCAATTGAATGCGTGCTGCAAAGCGGCCTCAGTATGCGGGCGATGGGACATGAGATCGAAGTTGTCTCGCTCGATGCGCCGGATGCGCCGTATCTCGGCGCCTTTCCGCTTCGCCTGCATGCGCTTGGGCCGTCACGCGGCTTTTATGGTCTTTGCCCGCGGCTCGTGCCGTGGCTGCGCGAACATGCTGCTCGCTTCGATGCGGTGATCGTCAATGGACTTTGGCAATATCACAGCTTCGGCGCGTGGAAGGCGCTGCGCGACAGCGACGTGCCCTACTACGTGTTTCCGCACGGCATGCTCGATCCGTGGTTCAAGCGCACGTATCCGCTCAAGCATCTGAAGAAGTGCCTTTATTGGCCGTTGGCCGAATATCGTGTATTGCGCGATGCAAGGCGCGTGCTCTTCACGACGCAAGAAGAACGCTTGCTCGCGCGTGAATCGTTCAGGCTTTATCGCGCGAATGAGGAAGTGGTTGCGTTCGGCACGCGCCAGCCGCCCGCCGATTCGACCGCCCTGCGTCACGCGTTTCTATCCAAATTCCCGCAGCTCGCGGGCAAGCGTTCGATTCTTTTTCTCGGCCGCATCCATGAAAAGAAAGGCTGCGATCTGCTGCTGAAGGCCTTCGCAGCAGTGCGCGATATCGACGCTCGCGCGCATCTCGTGATGGCCGGCCCCGACGACAGCGAATGGGCGACGCAGTTGCGCACGCTCTCGAAGGAACTGGGCATCGAGAGTCGCGTGACGTGGACGGGCATGCTGAGCGGCGATCTCAAGTGGGGCGCGTTCCGCACGAGCGATGCGTTCGCGCTGCCGTCGCATCAGGAGAACTTCGGCATTGCGGTGGCCGAGGCGCTCGGCTCCGGGCTGCCTGTGCTGATCTCCGACAAGGTCAACATCTGGCGCGAAGTCAAGGAAGACGGCGCGGGCATCGTCGCAAGCGATACGGTCGAGGGCACCATCGACGCGCTATCGGCATGGCTGCGCATGGATGATGAGGCGGCGTCCGCCATGCGCGAACAGGCGCTGACCACGTTTATGCACCGCTTCCATGTCGAAGCGATGTCCAAGGACCTTGCACGCGTGCTGCGAGAAACGGCGAATACGCGCGACGGCGGCCTCTCGCAAGGCACGCTCTCGGCGTCCTTCGAACGTTACTGATCCTGAGCCGACTTTAGATAAGCGGCAAAGCGGTTCTGCACCGCGATGATCTTGCTCGCGCAGTCGTCGTAATCCGATCCACGCACCCGTTCCGGACCATACATGCCGCGACATTGCGCATACAGCGCAATCGTCGCGCTATTGCCTTTGGTCACGCGCGTGGCCGAATAGACGGGCTTGCCCGAGCGCGAAGGCACGTCGGTTTCGATGGCCACCGCATCCGCGCGAATCACCGGCTGATTCGAGTTCTGTTCGATATAACGCTTCGTCAGCGTCCACATTGCATCGCATTGCGCGGCGTCACGGCACTGGACGGTCGCGTTGCGCTGCGCCACATCGAGCGATTGCTCCGAGTGCGAGAAGCCTTCGGCACGCTGCGCCTCTTTTTCAGCGGACGAGCAGGCGGCGAGCAACAGCGAAGCGAGCGCGAGAACGGTGAGCTTTTTCACGGCGATTCATTCATGAGCGAAGACGGAAGGCGATTATAGCCACGCTGCTCACTGCACTGCCGCTTCGCCAAAAGAAAACGCCGCCGGTCGTCCGACCGGCGGCGTCCCCTTTCCCCAAACGCCGGCTGTTACGCCAGGTCTCCCCGCATATGCATTGCCGAAGCCGCCATCGGCACGTCGGCTGGTGTCTCGTTCTTGATCGGCGTGCCGGACGACGTGACGAGCGTGCTGATCGTCTCATCGCCCTTGATGACGCGCCCGAGATGCGCCGCGAGCCTCAACGTCAGCGCCGCGATCGTGATGGTCGGGAAGTTCGCGCCCACGGTCGGGAACACGGAACTGCCCGCCACATACAGGTTGCTCATGCCGTGAATCTTGAGGTTGCGATCCACGACGCCCTGCTTCGGCGAATCGTGCATGCGCGTCGTGCCCATGTGATGCCACGTGCCTTCGAGCTGCGCGGGCCACGGCTTGCCTTCGAGCGGCTCGTCGAGCGTCACGTCGGCCACGCCGCCGCGTTGCAACTCCGTCGCGATATGCGCGACGGTGCGGTCGAACGTCCGCTTCACCAGCTCCGTCACCTGCCAGTTCACCTTCACGCGGTGCATGCCGAGCGAGTCCTTCTGCGCGGACAGCGTCACGCGGCTGTCGCGGTTCGGTTCGGCTTCCACGATCGTCTGAATCTTGACTTCGGTGATGAGCGGACGCGGCTGCAACAGACGCGCGAGACCGAAGCAAGCGGTATCGAGCGGATGCGCGAGCATCGTCATCACATCGCCCGTCATGCTGTAGCCGGGCTGATCCTTCTTGAGCATCGCCTGCTTCGCGCGAATCAGGGCTTCGGAGCCCTTCGTGTTCTCGCCACGAAACACCGAATAGAACCATGCGCGTGCGTTGAGCAGCTTCTCGCGTTCGAGCACTTGCTGCGTCAGCGCGAATTGCGACGAGATGAACGTGCCGTGCGCGGACACCGCCTTGTTCTGATAGTGATACTTGATGTCGTAGAGCTTGTTGCGCGACCATTCCTTCTTGAAGCGCACATTGGCCGACATGATCCGCGGATGATCCATGAAGTAGCGGCCGACGAGATCGTTGCCGTTGCCGATGCCCGCCGTCTGCACCTTGTTCGACGATAGCAAGAGACGCGCGTTCTCGATGCCGCCCGTCGCCAGCACGAATACCTTCGCGCGAATCCCAAAGCGTCGGCCAGACAGCGTGCCCACGTCGATCTTCGTTACCGAGCGCGCGTCGCCATCGGTATCGATGTTGAGCGCGTTGGCGAAGAGGAACACGCGCACGTTCTGCGCGGCCAGCAATTGCTTGCGATACACCTTGCCGAAGCGCACCGGCGGGCTGAACTGCGAGATCGTGTCGCGCACGTTGCCGCTCGGGAACGGATGACGCCGCACGTCCGGCCGATGAATCGCCGCTTCCCAATAGGCCGGGTCGAAGTTGTTCTCGCCGAGCTGGAGCAACGCATGCGTGCGGGCGTAGTAAGGACGCAGTTCGTCGAGGCCGAACGGCCAGCCGCTGTCTGCTACCCAGTCGCGCTTTTCGAAGTCCCACGGGTCGAGCGGGCGGCACCATCCGCCCCAGCAATTGCTGCTGCCGCCGAGAAAGCGGCTACGGCAGCCGTCGGCGAATTCGTAAGGAACCCCAACGTTTTCCCCGCGATACAGGTCGCGCGTTTCGTCGTCGGCACGGTATCCGCCGCTTTCGAGCAGACACGCGTCGATGCCCTGCTTTTCCAGTTCCAGCGCAAGCGTGATCCCCGCCACGCCCGCGCCGACGATGCAAACCGTGGTCTCTATGACTGCGCCTTCCTCGACGCTGCGGCTGTCAATGAACATTCCCCGTGCTCCTTCTTGTTTTCATGCTTAAGCGGTGCCGCAGGATCGCACCGGGGTACGTGTCGCCCCGATCGGATCACTGCGCTCTCGACTGCCAATATCCATTCACGCCGGGAAGCGTTTTCTGATGAAGCGCACCGGATTGCCGCCGTATACGCCTTCCGCCTCCAGCGAGCGATGCACCACCGACTGCGGCGTGACGAGCGCCGAGCGGCCAATGGTGACGCCCATCTGCACGACACACCTGGATGTGATCCAGACGCCGTCCTCGATCACGATCGGTGCGACCTGCAAGTCCATGTTGCCGGCGGCATCGTGCGATCCCGTCGTCAGAAACGTCCCCTGCGAGATGCAGACATTCGAGCCGATGCGAATATCGGTCTGGTTATAAATCCATGCATCGACGCCGAACCAGCAGTTGTCGCCGACACTGAGATTCCACGGCGCTTTCACCCGTATGGGATGCGGCATGCGACAGTTCCTGCCGATGCGCGCGCCGAACGCGCGCAGCAACGCCACGCGCACGAATGAAACCGGTATGAGCTTGTTATTGATGAAGCACGCTTCGACGAAGAACCATACGAGCTCGATGAAAAAGCCACGCTTCGCAACGAAATTGCCTGGGCCTGCGAGCGACAGGTCGATGACCTTGTCGCGTCTCGCGGATGTCTCGCGCGTGCCGTCGAAGCCCGCGTTGCCGGCCGCGCCGATGCCCCGCTCGTCGATCGCTCTGTCCATGGCTCCCCGCCCGTGTCGCTGTCGGCCTGCTGCGACATGCGCGCAGGCGATTCATCGTTGGCCTTGTATTTCGGCGCGCGTTGCTCGCGCGCTCGTCCCGTGTCGTCTCGCTTCTTCGTCTGCGACTGCATACGGTGAACGAATTATCAGCGAACGTTAAAACGCGCCATGTGCGGTGCGGCACGGTTGGCCGTATCGGCAAGACTTTTGGCGCTGGTGGCTGATCCATCACCCTATGCTGAATCTAATGCATCATGCCGCGTGAGATAGCGTACCGATGAGCGCATGCGCGGTCTGTATAACGCTTAACGTAATCAGCCTGGAGAGACCCATGAAACACGAGCTACGCGCGGCGCTCATGCCGCTTCTCATCGCTGCATTGGGGCCATGCGCGCTCGCTGCATCGTCCTTGGCGCATGCGGGCAACTTCGCCGATGCCGCCATCAGCACGAAACAAGCGGGCGGCGGCGCGCCGGGGGAAATGGATCTGCTCGGCAGCCCCGATACCTATAGAGATCCGTATGGCGCACCGACCAACGGCCGGGGCGGACAGCGCGGGCCGATCACCAACGCGCAGACCGCGCAAGGCATCTCGCCGACCGACAAGCTGCTCGCGCAGCAGAATGGATACGTGGGCAATCCGGGCGCGGGCGCGCAGCTTCGGCGCGTTGCGCGCAATGACGATGCAAAAGCGATGCTGATGCCGCAAGGCGCCGCCGCCACGCTTTATCCGACGGCCAATGGCTTGAAGGCGCCGGCCAAAGCTGCGCGGGCGCGAGACATCTACAAGTCGCCTTATTGATCAATGACACGCGGTTATCCGGCGCGTCTTGCATGACGCGCCGGATGACCGGCAAGACTGCTCACTCGATCTTCTCGACCTGCGGCAGGATGGGCGCGCGTTCCGCGATACGCACCATGGAGATGTCGACGGCATCGCTCAAGCGAGTGTCGGCCGTATCGCCGATCAGCGACTTCAGACGTTCTTCGAGCCGCGCGAACACCGACTGCGGCGACAACCGTTCCTGCGCGAAGAGACGCCCTTCCTCGCCGTAACGCGCACGCAGCGCCGGATTGCGAACGAGCATGGTGATGGCATCCGTCAGGGCTTCGACGCTCTCCGGCGGAATGACGACGCCGCGTCCCGATACCGCCTCGTACAACTCGGTTCCCGGCTGCGCCATCGCGACGACTGCGCGCGCACTCGCGAACATGCCCGTGAGTTTCGACGGCATCACGAGGTCGGCCACGTCGCCGCGCTGTGGCAGCACGTGAATGTCCGCGAGATTCAACAGGTCGTTGAGACGCTCGATGGGCTGCAACGAGAGAAAGCGTGTGTTCGGCAGATCAGCGCAACGTTCCTGGAGCTTCTTCCTGGTCGCACCGTTGCCGCAGAACACGAACACGATATCGTCGCGGGCGGCGAGCGCGGCGGCGGCTTCGGCCAGGATTTCGAGACCTTGCTTTGCGCCCATGTTGCCCGAATAGAGCACCACCTTCGTATGCTCGCCGATGCCGAGCTCGCGACGGAAGCTGCTCGGGCCGTCGATCGGGTAGATCGCGGTCGTATCGACCCAGTTCGGGAAATGGAACGCGTTGGCGGGCGCGACGCCCTTTTTCACCGCACGCTCCACCATCTTGTCCGAGATCGACGAGACGACATCGAACCGCTTCATCAGCCAGCGTTCGAATGCGAGCGCGCTACGCGCCGCGCGTGCGTTCTTCAGCAGACCGAGATCGAACGCGGCGTCTACTTCGAAGTCCTGAATATGCAGCCATGATCGCGCGCCGGTCAGGCGGGCGAGCGCCAGTGCGCCCGGCGCATTCATCAGGCTCGGCGCGATCGTCATCACGACATGCGGACGCCACAGGGCATGCATGATGAGCGCGGGCAGCGAGGCCAGCGCGAACGAGCCGAGATGCAGCATGCGCTTAGCACCGCTCGGCTTCTTCGGCACCCACAGCGGCGCGCGCCACAGACGCACGCCCTTGCGCGTTTCGAAGCGATGCCGCCAGCTCGCATAGCCATCGCCGATCTTCCATTCCGGATAGTACGGCGGCGCGCAAACGACGCGCACGTCGTGCCCGTTCTGGGCCAACGCTTCCGCCATTTCCGCCGTGTATTTGCCGGTTCCCGTCAACTCGGGCGCATAGTTCAGCCCGTAGATCAGTATTCTCATGTGGTCCCTCGCCCGACAATCGCGCCCTGAGCCCCGAACGTGCCCTTTCGCCCGCAAAGCGCCAGCCATCGGGACGCGAAGACCGCGACCCAACGGCGTCTTATCCCATCTCTGTTTCCTTCGTCCTCCTTGACGTTTGTCCCGTTGGTGATTTCCGGAAACGACCCAACCGTCACATCTTCAGCTGGTCAGCAACAGCGCGCATCCCCGCGCGATGTTGGCCGCAGCCGAAGGCGGATCGAAACGTTGAATCACGTCGGTACAGCGTTTGGCGACGCCCGCCGTATCGGCGAACGCTTCGAGCGACTTGAGCATCGTCCGATGCAGGCTCGCGACATCGCCTGCGGGGAACGCATAGCCCGACACGCCCTCGACGACCAGTTCCGGCACGCAGCCGCAGCTCTCGCTCACGATCACCGGGCAGCCATGACTCAGCGCCTCGTTGGTCACGAGACCCCACGGTTCGCGCTTGCTCGGCAGCACCATGCACGTCGCGCTGAAATACTCGCGCGAGAGCGGCTCGTCCTGAAGGCTGCCCAGAAAGTGCACGGCCTCTTGCAGTCCCGCTTCCGACACCTGCTTCTTCAGATCATCCCCGAGAGGACCGGTGCCGACTATGCGCAACTCCGCATTCGGCACGCTCTTCCTCAACTGCTTGAACGCATCGACAAGCGTATCTATTCCCTTTTCCGCCGAAAGCCGGCCAACGAACAGAAACACCGGCTTGTTGCCTTGCCGATGCGCAAGGCGATCGTCCACGACCGTCTCCGGCGAAAACGAACGCGGCAGCGCGGCGGCCTGGCACGGAATGAAGATCTTCTCCTGCTTCGCGCCGAGCGACATCAGGTATTCGCGGCTGCGCGTGCCGAATGCGAAGTAGCCGTCGCACAGCGCGAAAAACACACGCTTCGGAATAGACGTCAGCATGCGGCGCGGATTATCGCGTCCGGTCGAATCGCAAAACACGGCGCGGCGCTTTCCGGTCACGATGCACGCTGCCATCATCGCCCAGTATTCCGGGCGGTGATAACCGGGAAGAACCACGAGATCGGACTTGGCCTTGAGCACTTCCCACACGAGGCGCACGGTCATGCGCCACGTCGGCACGTCTTCGTAGCAGCCGCTATAGAGCTTCGTCATCGGGTAGCGGTGATACGAGTAGTCGACATCCGAGAAGCCGATGCGGTCGTGCTCCGTGTCGGCGATCTGCACCATCGAATAACGGATCGAACCGGACCCCGCGATGTTATGCAGCGCCGACAGCACCGCCCCCTTGTGCCGCGACCACACGACGTTATGAAAGATCGTCACTGAAGACATTGTTATTTTCCCTGCAACTGGATGCCAATTGGATGCCGCGCGTTTCAGGCAGCGACGGGCGCCGGCTGCATCGATGCGTAGCGATCAAGGAAGTCGCGATAGGTCGCGCGAATGCCGTCTTCCAGCCCGGTCGACGCCTTCCACCCCATGCCTTCGAGCCGCGACACATCCAGCAGCTTGCGCGGGGTGCCGTCCGGCTTGCTCGCATCGAATACGAGCTCACCCTCGAAGCCCACCACGCGGCAGACGGTATGCGCCAGTTCGCTGATGGTCAGGTCATGGCCGACGCCGACGTTGAATACGCCTTCGTTCACGTCGCTTTCCATGAGGAAGGTCGCTGCATCGGCGAGATCGTCGACGTGCAGGAATTCGCGGCGCGGCGAGCCCGTACCCCACACGGGCAGCGTCGCGTCGCCGCGCAGCTTCGCTTCGTGCGCCTTGCGGATGAGCGCGGGCAGCACGTGGCTGCTCTTCAGGTCGTAGTTGTCGTTCGGGCCGTACAGGTTCGTCGGCATGAGCGAGACGAAGTGCGTGCCGTATTGACGGTTATACGCCTCGCACATCTTGAGACCCGCGATCTTCGCGATGGCATACGCTTCGTTGGTCGGTTCCAGCGCCGATTGCAGGAGGTACTCTTCCTTGATCGGCTGCGGGCACGCCTTCGGATAGATGCACGAGGACCCGAAGAACACGAGCTTCGAAACGTTCCAGCGGCAGGCCGCGTGAATCACGTTCGTTTCGATGGCGAGGTTCTCGTAGATGAACGAGGCGGGCATCGTCGAATTCGCGAGAATGCCGCCGACGCGCGCCGCCGCCAGGAACACGACGTCGATCTGCTCTTCTTCGAAGAACAGGTTCACGCCGCCCTGATCGGTCAGGTCGAGGTGCGCCTTCGTGCGTGTCACGATGTTGTCGTAGCCGGCTGCGCTCAGACGGCGCACGAGCGCCGAGCCCACCATGCCGCGGTGCCCCGCGACGAAAATGCGTGCGTGCTTGTTCATGGCTTACTCGTGATGTTCGAGAGCCTTGAAACCGGCGAGCGTCACGAGGGCATCGCGACGGGCGATCTGATAGTCGGCGCGGACCATTTCCTTCACGAGGGATTCGAAGGACGTGGCCGGCTTCCAGCCGAGCTTGTCATGCGCCTTGGTCGGGTCGCCCAGCAGCGTTTCGACTTCGGTCGGACGGAAGTAGCGCGGATCGACCTTGACGATCACCTGGCCCGGCTTGAACTTGGTGTCGCGGTTGTCGATACGATCGACGATACCCACTTCGTTCACGCCCTCGCCTTCGAAGCGAACGTGCACGCCGAGTTCGGCGGCCGCGTGCTGCACGAATTCGCGCACGCTGTACTGCACGCCGGTGGCGATCACGAAGTCTTCGGCCTGTTCCTGTTGCAGCATCATCCATTGCATCTCGACGTAGTCGCGCGCATGGCCCCAGTCGCGCATGGCGGACAGATTGCCGAGATACAGATCGTCTTGCAGGCCCACCGCCATGCGTGCAATGGCGCGCGTGATCTTGCGCGTCACGAACGTCTCGCCGCGCACCGGCGATTCATGGTTGAACAGAATGCCGTTGCACGCGTACATGCCATACGCTTCGCGGTAGTTCACCGTGATCCAGTAGGCGTAGAGTTTCGCCACGGCATACGGGCTGCGCGGATAGAACGGCGTGGTTTCGCGCTGCGGGATTTCCTGCACGAGACCATACAGTTCCGACGTCGAAGCCTGGTAGAAACGCGTCTTCTTTTCGAGGCCGAGAATGCGGATCGCTTCGAGAATGCGCAGTGCGCCCAGACCGTCCGCGTTGGCGGTGTATTCCGGCTCTTCGAACGACACGCCCACGTGCGATTGCGCCGCCAGGTTGTAGATCTCGTCGGGCATCACGCGCTGGATGATGCGCACGAGACTCGTCGAATCCGTCAGGTCGCCGTGATGCAGGAACAGACGCTGATCCGGATCGTGCGGATCACGATACAGATGATCGATGCGGTCCGTGTTGAAGAGCGAGCTACGGCGCTTGATGCCGTGCACCTCATAACCCTTCTCGAGCAGGAGTTCGGCAAGATACGACCCGTCTTGCCCCGTGATACCCGTGATCAAAGCAACTTTGCGGTCCATGTGTAACCTCTTATTCTGCGGTCTGAAGTTGGCGCGCGGCGACGCGCCATCATTGTTATTTCTGTTTTTGCACGCCTTATTCGGCAATGCTTTCGTAGCCGTAGTAGCCGGCGTAGGTGCTGCCCATCAGGATCTTCGATTGCGGAACGTCGGTGAGCAGCACGCCCTTCATGCTCACGCCGCCGTGATGCAGGCGCTTCATCGTCTCGCCGATTTCCTGCACCTGGTTCTTGCCGTGCCGCACGACGAGCAGGCTCGTGCCCGCATGCTTGCCGATCACCGTCGCGTCAGTGACAGCCAGCACCGGCGGCGTATCGACGACCACGAGGTCATACATCTGCTTGAGCTGGTCCAGCACTTCGCCGAGACGATCGCTCGCGAGCAGTTCCGACGGATGCGACGGCAGCGAGCCCTTGGTGATGAGGTCCACGCCCGGGAGCACATCATGCAGAATCGCGCTCGACACGTCCGCGCCCATCAGCACATCCGAAAGGCCCGGCGAATGACGCACGCCGAAGTGCGAGTGAATGTCGCCGCGACGCATGTCGCCATCGATCAGGAGTACGCGCTTTCTCGTGGATGCAACGAGCGTCGCGAGGTTCACCGACAGGAACGATTTGCCCGCTTCCGGACGCGAGCCCGTGAGCATCACCACGTTGTTGCGCGCATCGGCCATTTGCAGTTGCAGCGACGTGCGCAGGCCGCGAATGCCTTCCACCGCTGCATCTTCCGGCGCTTGCGCGGCCAGGACGTGCAACCCTTCGCGACGCATGCCGACCTTGCGTTGCAGGCGCAGTTGCTGCGTGCTGCGCGGCACGATGGCGAACACACGCACGCCGAGCTGCTTTTCGATCTCTTCCGGACGCTCCACGCCGCCATACAGCGACTTGCGGATGAACGCGACGATCACGCCGAGCACGAGGCCCACGCCAGCCGAAATCAGGATCACGAGCACGCGCTTCGGACGGACGGGATCATCGGCGGCCTGTGCGTAGTCCACCACGCGCACGTTGCCGATCTGCCCTGCCTTCGCGATGCGCAGTTGTTGCGCGCTGTTGAGCAGGTTCGTGTACAGCTCGGTGTTCACACGCACGTCACGCAGATAACGCAGTGCCGTTTGCTCCGTATCGGGCAGCGTCGAGACGTTCTTGCCGAGGCGCGTCTGCGCACCGGTCAACGCTGCGATCTGCGCATCGAGAGCCTGCACCGAGGGATGATTCGGCGTGAAGCGTTGCGACAGTTCCGCGCGTTGCTGTTGCAGGTCCGTGAGCTTGGTTTTGTTATCGACGATCTGTTGCAGCAACAGACGGCTTTCCTCGCTTAAGTCCACCGTGCCCTGATGATTGCGGAACGTGTTGTAGCGTTGTTCTGCATCGTCGAGCTGCTTCTTCAGGACAGGCAGTTGCTGATCCAGAAACGCGAGCGTGTGTTCCGCTTCGGCCGAACGCTTGTCCGCATCCTGCTGCACGTAGCGGTTCGCGATGTTGTTGACGATCTGCGCGACTTCCTTCGAATTGCGCCCTTCCAGGCTCACGCTGATGATGCCCGATTGCAGCGCCGTCTCAGCAACCGTCAGGCGCTGCTGGAGATTGTCGATGGTCGTGAGCGTCGAGAAGCGTTGCAGGTCGAACTGCACGCCAGGCGCGCCCACCAGCTTGTCCACCTTGAGCTTGATCGGGCCTTGCGCCGTCATACCGGTGGCTTGCTCGCCGACCTTGCCCGTGAGCACCGCGACGCCTTCCGGATCGTTCAGCGCATACATGCCGTTCTCGCCGGCAACGAGCGTGAACTTCTGGTCGTAGAGTTCCTTCGGCGTGTCGAAGAGCGGCACGCTGATCTGTTCATTGCCCCATGCGAAGCGCGACAGGTAGCCTGCGGGCGGCGTCATGTTCAGCATCGAGAACACGCTGCCGACCGCACCGCCGATGACCGGAATGGAATGCGGCGCGGCGCTGATGTCGAGATGCAGGCGGCGCACCGTGTCGTCGACGACGAGGCGCGAACGCAGCAGTTCGATCTGCGCGGCGGTGGTCGATTTGCCATCGAACATCTGCGAGACGGCTTGCACCGCGTTCGCATTCGCGTTGGCGTTGTTGTTCGCGTTGGTCTCTTCGACCTGAATGAGGGCGTCCGCTTTGTAGGTCGGCGGCGCGATGAATGCGTAGGCCGTCCCCAGCGCGACCACCGCGAGCATGACGACCGTCACGAGTTTCCAGTTGCCGAATACGGCAGCCAGATAGTCGGATAATCGCAACTCGTCGCCGGTCGAGACGTCCGAGTAGCGTGCATCAAAGTTCATGGCCATGGTCTCGCTCGCTTATTTCTTTGAAGGTCACACAAGGTAGCCGGCGCGCCCCTGCGCGCCGGTGATACTGCAAGAATCTAAGACTTGCTTCTGCTCTTACTTGGTGATGACGGCTGCCGTCAGACCGGCGTTGATGGCCGGCAACAGCAGGTTCAGGACACGGCTGAAGCGGACGAGCCCGTTGTTGTCCACGTACACCACGTCCTTCGGCTGCAGCTCGAAGCTGTTCGCGAGCAACATGGACACCGGGGAACGCGCATCGAGCTTGTACACCTCGGGGTTGTCCGTCTGTCCGTTGCGAATGACGTACAGCTCCTTCGGATCCGACGTCTCGGCGTTGAAGCTGCCGGCCTGCGAGATCGCATCCGAGAGCGTCAGCTTGCCGTTGCGCATCGGGATCACGGTCGCCGGCTTCGTCACTTCGCCCATCACGTACACGCCGTTGTCTTCACGGGAGTCGATGCGCAATGCATCGCCGCCCTTCAGCATGATGTCCGCCGGGTTGCGGCCCTTCGCGGTCATTCCAGCGATGTTGATGTGATACGTCACACCATCACGGATAAGCGTGACACGACTTTGATCCGCCGTTGGTGCGAAACCGCCCGCACGGCCGATGGCTTCGGTCAGCGTCATCGGAATGTCGTTGATCTGCTGCGATCCCGGCGTGCGAACTTCACCGTCGATGTAGACCTGTTGCGCACGGAACGATGCGACGCGCACCGTCAGTTGCGGCTTCACGAATACTTTGGACAACTCGTTATACAGCTCGCGCTGCACTTGCGTTTCGGTCTTGCCCGCGACATGGATC
Organism: Burkholderia sp. 8Y; assembly: GCF_902506145.1. GTDB lineage: Bacteria > Pseudomonadota > Gammaproteobacteria > Burkholderiales > Burkholderiaceae > Caballeronia. The sequence continues at coordinate 2,133,553 of NZ_LR733520.1, forward strand.
GGGCGGTTCACGTACGGGAACTGCAGATTGCCGTCGGCATCGACCACGAAGCCGGGTGCGGCATCCGCGGGACGCGTCTGCTGCGCCGGCTGGCCAACCGCGGCCACGAGTTCCGGGTGATCCCATACCGTGATCTGCAGCACGTCGCCCGGTCCGAGCGTGTAGGCGCGCGGCTTGCCATACAGGCTCGCGTTCGGATCGGCCGAGACGACAGGCTGCGCCGCCTTCAACTTCCGCACGAGCGAGAGATCGATCGGCGTGATCGGAATGTTCACGGCCGAAGTCGTGTCGCCCTGGTCGTTGGACGTTTCGGCGAGCGCGGCCGGCTTTTCCATGTGCATGCCAGGCGCAAGCGCGCAGCCCGCGAAGATGACGCAGAGTGAAGCGGCCGCTGCCAGGCTCGAGAGCCGGAAAACGCCCGACACGTTCGTATTGGCGGCCATGGATGTGGTGCCCGGTTGTTGTTGGTTGTGCATGATGGTCGTCCCCTGCATCAATATGCGTTGGTGTGGCGTAGTCCCTTGAAGATCGTAGCGGCGATGATTCTCATATCGAGTCCGAACGACCAATTACCGAGGTAGTACAAATCGTGAGCGACGCGTCCTTCCATTTTTTCGATCAAATCAGTTTCCCCGCGAAAGCCGTTGACCTGGGCCCAGCCGGTGATGCCCGGCTTGATCCGGTAACGATGGATATACCCCGACACGACCTTCTGATACAGGTCGTCATGTTCCAGTGCGTGCGGACGCGGACCCACGACCGACATGTCGCCGAGCAGAACGTTGAAGAACTGCGGCAGCTCATCGAGGCTGGTACGGCGCAGAAATGCTCCGACACGGGTCACGCGCGGATCGTTGCGCGTGGCCTGGCGAAGCACGCCGGCCTGTTCCGTATGCACACGCATGGAACGGAACTTGTAGATCTTGAAGACGCGGCCATCCGCGCCCTTGCGACGTTGCTTGAACAACACCGGGCCGCGCGACGTGAGCTTGATCGCAATCGCGATGGTGATGAGCAGCGGCGAGACGGCGATGATCGCAAGCAGCGCGAACAGGCGGTCGAAGATCTCCTTCTGCAGCAGCGCGCTTTGCGACAGCGGCGAGGCCACGAGGTTGATCGCCGTTTCGCCGAGCAGATCCGTCACGCCCGCTTCGAAGAGCGCGAGGCTGCGCACATCGGGAATAAAGCGCACGTTGACGAGATCGTCGCGGAACTCATTCACGAAGCGCAGGATGGTGCGCTCCTCCGACAGCGGCAACGCGAGCCACACTTCATGCACGTTCTGCGTGCGCACGAAGTTCACGAACGCGTCGTGGTCTTCGTACACCGGAACGCGCGTGTTGAGCCTGCCCGCTTCCGGCGCCACATTCAGCGCCGCACTCGCACGAAAGCCCGCGTTCTTCGCACTGTCGAGCTTCTTCACGATGGAGTTGCAATGCCTGCCGCAACCCACGATGGCCACCTGATGCAGGTTCATGCCCGCGTTGCGCATGCGCGCCAGCACGACGTGCATGGCGAGCCGGCCCGCGATCATGAGGCCGCCCGACACCGCCGTCCAATAGGCGAACCACAGACGCGACACGTAGTCCAGGCGATGCAGCGAGAACATGAGCGCAAGCGCGCAGCCCTGCACCACGAGCCAGCCAAGCGACACCTGGCAGGCGAGCATCACCTTGCTGCGGCCGCGCCATGATTCATAGACGCCGAAGCCGGGAAACAGCGCAAGCGAGAACGCCGCCGCGAACGCGACGAACGCTGCCGAATACGCATGTGCCACTATGTACTCGAACCTGATCTGCGACGCCACCGCCGCGCCGCCGACGATCATGGCGACGTCGAACAGGCGCGCGAGCAACCCTTGTAAATCGCGCATGTCTATTCCCCGAACGATTCAACTTGCAAACAAACCTACCTTTGTCTCCTCCTCGCATGCCGGTCTTGGTGTGATGCCTGCCGTTGCAAGAAAGCTGTCTCACTGCCCCCGAAGCACTGCTCAGTTGCGGCCGTACTTATCGTCGAAACGCACGATGTCGTCCTCGCCGAGATAGCTGCCCGACTGCACTTCGATGATCTCGAGCGGCACCTTGCCCGGGTTTTCCAGGCGATGCCGCACGCCGAGCGGAATGAACGTGGATTCGTTCTCGCTCAGCAGGAACTCTTCTTCGCCGCGCGTGACGAGCGCCGTGCCGCACACGACGATCCAGTGTTCCGCGCGATGGTGATGCATCTGCAGCGACAGGCGCGCGCCCGGCGCGACGACGATGCGCTTCACCTGGAAGCGGTCGCCATGCTCGATGGAGTCATAAAAGCCCCACGGGCGGCGCACCTTGCGATGCGTGTCCGCTTCGGGCGCATGCTGTTCGCGGATGCGCGCGACGAGACCCTTGATGTCCTGCACGCGCGAACGGTCCGCGACGAGCACCGCGTCATCCGTTTCGACGACGATGATGTTGGTCGTGCCCACGCAGGCGACGAGACGTCCGCCTTCCGAGCGCGCGTAGCTCGAGGTCGCGCCTTCGAACACCACGCGGCCGCTCGCCACGTTGCCCGAATCGTCCTTGTCCATTGCGTCCCACACCGCGTCCCACGAGCCGAGATCGGACCAGCCCGCGACGAGCGGCACCACGACGCCTTCGCACGGCGCGCTTGCCGTGCCGATGTGCTCCATTACCGCATAGTCGATTGAGTCGGAGGGCGCGCGGCTGAACTCGCCCGCGTGCGGACGGAAGAACTTGCCGTCGTCCTGGCCTTCGCCGAGGGCCGCGCGGCAGGCCGCGTGCATGTCGGCGTTGAGCGTTTGCAGCGCGGAGAGCCACACGCTCGCGCGCACCACGAAGATGCCGCTGTTCCACCAGTACGTGCCGGCCGCGACGTATTGCGCGGCGACTTCGGCGGCGGGCTTCTCGACGAAACGCTCGATCTGGTGCGCGCCGTCCTCCAGCGCATCGCCGAGGCGGATATAGCCGAACCCGGTGTCGGGGCGCGTCGGCGGAATGCCGAGCGTCGCGATCATGCCGCGCTCGGCGTAACCCGCCGCGATCTCGATGGCGCGATGCAGTGCCGGGATATCCGCGATGGAGTGATCGGCGGGCATCGCCACCATGATCGCGTCGTGGCCGTCCTTGCATGCGGCGAGTGCCGCGAGCGTGAGCGCGGGCGCCGTATCGCGGCGTGCCGGCTCGACGATGATCTGCGCGCTGACGCCGCTTTCGCGCGTCTGCTCTTCCGTCGTGAAGCGATGCTCCTCGCCGCACACGATGATCGGCTCGGCGCTGACATCGAAGCCGCCCTTGAAGCCTTTCATGCGCGAGACGGTCGCCTGCAAAAGCGAATCGCGGCCGACAATGCCGATCAACTGCTTGGGAAACTGCTCACGGGACATCGGCCACAGGCGCGTGCCCGAGCCGCCGGCGAGAATGACCGGCACGAGCCGGCGGCACGGCTCGGCCGTCATGGCCGAGCCCGCCTCCACATCGCTCCTGCCCACCACCACCTCACCTTCCGTGCGTGCCTCATTGCTCATCGTAGGACTCCTGCCTGCATGTTCGTGTGCGCGGCGCTGTCTGCCAGCTGCCGCCCGAGAATGATTGGCCCGCGGACCAAGATAGTCCGGCCAAATGTTCGACGCTTTGCGCCATCCCTGTCCGCTATCCCACACACAGGGCGACGCGCATTCTTGTGACCTTCGACCTTCTGTCTCCTGCCATGCCGTGCCGCGCTTCAGCCGTTGGCTTCGCGCCGGCTCTGCATCCGGTATTCGGTCGGCGAAATCAGAAGACGCTTGCGGAAAATCTTGGCGAGCCGGTCGCCGTTGCCCATGCCGCTGCGCCGCGCGATCTTGTCCACCGGCAGTTCGGAGTCGGTGAGCAGCGCGCACGTCACGGCAAGGCGTGCCTGCAGCAAATAATCCGATGGCGTGATGCCCATCTCGATCTTGAAGCGGCGCAGGAAGTTGCGTTCGCTCATCGCGGCGACCTGCGCGGCATCGACCACGGAAATGGGCCGCTCGCAGTTGTCCTGGAGCCAGCGCGCCGCCGCGCGAATCTTGTCGCCCGCGGATGCCGCGCCGCTGTCGCCGAGAATCGACACGAGCTTCGCGGCGGAGCCCGGCATCAGGCGTTCGGCGACACTGCGCGATACGTCGAGGCCGAGGTCGCGCTTGACGATCATGAGCGCGCCCTTCATCGACTCATAGCGGTCGCCGCCGTCGGCTGCAGGATCGTCGCGAAGCTGGATCATCGCGTTGCCGTAGCGCGTCTGCGCTTCGCCCGCGATGCCTGCGATCACCGCGCTGCCTGCGCTCCCGATGCCCGCGGCTTCCAGCACCTTGCGGCCCTCGGAGATCGCCTTCACGACCGTGGTCTTCGAGTTCATGCGGCGCACCCATTCGACGATGCGCTCGTCCTTCGCGGCTTCCTCGGCGCCGCGGCCGCCCGCGACGAAGAGCGCGTCGAAGCCGCCGTAGTGGCGCGCGTCGAGTCCGTCGGTCCACACGCGCACCGACGAGGCGCAAGCCACGTTGCCGCCTTCGACCGACAGGAATCGCACGTCGTAGGTGCACTCGGCGCGCGTCTTCAGCGACGAGAGTTCGTTTGCCATGTGAAACACTTCAGCGACGATTCCCGCGCCCAGAAGCGAGAATCCGTCGAACAGCAAAATCGCGATGCGTTTCAACTCGACCTGCGACGGTCGCGTCGAGGGAGGTGTCCAACCCATCACAGCGGGTTCGAGAGTGGCGTAAGGCATGGTCATCCTCTGCAGCTTTGTTTCCAGGGTGCGGAAGAGTTACTCGGCCATTGCATTGCATCAAGGCGTTTCCCGAACTTCGCCGGGTTGCCGTGACCGATGGGAACGAGACGTTGGCGGAATCGGTCCGCTGGTGTGAATAATAAGCAGACAATGCTTATTTGTGGGCTGATTTTCGCGCCTGAACCACAAAACCTGTCTGGTTATGAGGGTGAGCGCACATTGATAACCCCGCTCGAATCCAGATGACCGCTCTCTTCAAAGCGGATCGGAAAAGAATTGCCGATTCGTCATACAAACGGTTACACGATTCTTTGATGCAGTGTAAATACGGTTCTGTGCGATGGGACACCGACCTCCCCGGAAAGCCTCGCTGGACGGCCCTGCGCGGGTTTGCGGTCTATCGGCGCGCGAGAGCCGGCTGACTAAACTGATACATCGGTGAAACATCAGATGAGATGACAAGCCGCCGATGTATCGCCAGAATCGGCAAATCTAGGTTTATGTGCTGCGAGTCCCGAACATTTACTCTGCGCTTATCGGGCAACGCATTTAATGCCGGTTTAACGCCGCGATTAATCCAATCATGTTTTGAATAAGGCTACGAAAATAAAAAGCGATCACTCGTTAAAATGCACGGCGATTAATTATTAACCGACATAATCCAGCGCGTGCCAATGCGCTTTCATGCTGCGGCGCAATAGACGCCGTTCGCCCCAAAGCGGCGCGCAGGCGGGGCCTCGCGGACCGGACATTTCCGCCACGCGCTAGCCGTTTGCGGCGTCGCACGGCAAAAGAATTAAACGGCGCACGATCACGCGAGGTGCAGTAATTGTCGGGTGAAAGCAGTCAGTTTGTCGGACGGATAAGGTCGTTCGCGAAACGCAGCGAGAAGTTGGCAGCCGCTTAAGAAATGATCGGTCAGGTTTTCCGAAATCGGCGGAAAGGGCAGTACTCCGCAGCGATCGCCTCGGCGGCGCGTCCTGTTTCACTTCTGATATGTGAGCCGCCAGCGAATCGGACAGATGGACGCGGCACGTCCTGCATTCATCCGACGAAGGCCATCCCCGCGTGCGGACGCGCACGGTCCTGCGTGCGCGCGGAAGCGATCGTTGTTCACATCACGGGCGGCGTGATCCGCCCTCTTCCATTACTCGAACGGTCGTACGATGAACCGATACCCGCGCGTGCGCCGCCTGACGATAGCGAGCGCCGCCCTCCTCACGATCACCGGCTGCGACAAGGCGACCTCCGACGAAGCCTCGCCACGCGAGCTGCCTGCGCTCGCCGTTCAGCGCACGGCGTCCGATACGCCCGCGCTTCGCTGCGAGCCGCCCGCATCGCCTGTTAGCGCGACGGCGAGCACGACTGCGAACGCCGCCATGATCGAGGCCGACACGCCCGGCAGCGACGGCACTCGCATGTTCGCGCTGAACGCGCCGCTGCGCATCGCGATCACGACGCGCGCCACATCCGCCGATACCGTCGACTGGCAGATCCGCGACGCGTGGAACACGGTGAAAGCGAGCGGCCGCTTCGCCGTCGATGCGAAACCCGCGACGGTCACGCTCACGTGCAAGTCGCAAGCGGCGGGCTACTTCGCGGTGAGCGCATCGCTCGAATCGGGGAAGCGCGCGTTGCCGATGCGCGGCACGCGGCCCGCCGGCATCGCGACGTTCGGCGTGTTGCCCGATGTGTCGTCCGCATTGCCCGCCGTGACGTTCGCGCATCCGGACGCGCATCGGTTCGGCGGCCAGGGCGCGGCGTATCTGAAGCCGGGCGAAGCATGCTGCTCGGGCGACGGCTACCGTCCGCTGTATCCGGACCTGGGCCTCGCGTGGGTCAACGACAACCGCAACTGGTACATGACCGAAGAGAAAGCGCCGAACACCTTCGACGCAGCGAAGGACAATCTCGCGCCCTTCTTCAAGCCCGGCGATCTCCTGCGCCTCATTCAGCTCGACGGCATCCCCGCATGGGCGAGCCCGACGAAGACGCCCACGCACAGCTACGCGCCCGTATCGCTCGATGCGTACCGCGACTACATGAAGCGCGTCGGCGAAGAATCGAATGCGGTACGCAAGCGGTGGTTCCCGCGACAGACGCACAACTACTATCAGGTGACGTGGGAGCCGGACTATGAAGGCGGCTTGCCGTGGCGCGATTCGGACGCCAGTCTCGTCGCGATGTACAAAGCCACGCACGAGGCCATCCATGCAGGCGATCCCAACGCGGTGGTGATGGGGCTCACGCTCTCGAACCTCGCGTCGAATGCGGCGTGGCTCAAGCGTCTCGCGCCGCTTGGCATCGGCAAGTATCTGGATGGCGTGAGCGCGCATGGCTATTACGACGTGGGCACGTCGCCGTCGCATCCGCCGGAACGCTTCGACGCGAATCCGGCCACAGCCGCCAAGGCGATGCCCGCCGCGATGCGCGAGCTGCGCCGCACGATGAGCGATGTCGTGAAGCCGGGCGCGAAGCTCTTGGTCACGGAGACGGGCGTGAGCTACGACATCGGCAGCAAGTACGGGCCGAATACGCCGAACTGGAACGTGCTGTATGCGCAAGGCGCGGTGGTCGCGCGCACGCATCTGATGCTGCTCGGCGAAGGCGCGGACGTGAGCTTCGTCTTCTATACCGCCGATCCGCCCGAAGTGGGCTACGGCGTGTTCTTCGATCTCGTCAACGCAGAAGGTGGATACGGTCAGAAGGACATCAGCCCGAAGCCCGCCGCGATGGCCGTGGCCGCGATGACGCGCATCATCGACGGCACGACGACGCTCGGTTACGTCAACGGCACGCCCAAGGGCGTCTATGCGTATGCGTTTCAGCGGCTCAATGGCGGCAAGGTAGTCACGGCGCTCTGGACGCATAGCAACGCGTCATGGCCGGGCGCGAACGGCTTCGACGCGGCGCATGCGGTGAACTACAGCCTCGCCGTGGATGCAGCGGGAAAGTCGGGAACGGTGACGGTATTCGACATGATGGGCAACGCATCGACGATGCCGTATCGCGACGGCCGCGTGGCGCTCACGCTGAGCGAAGCGCCGGTCTACGTCGTCTCCGCCAACGCCGATGTCATGCGCCAGAACGTCACGAAACCAGCGGGCTATGTGGGCCAATAAGCGGGCCAATAAGTCGATGGCACGACTAAGCGATCTTTAGTCGTATAACACCAGTGCTGCGGCGGCCTGCCGCATGCACCCTCACGCTACACTGATCGCGCCGGGCTGACAGGGTTCAGCGGGGACCGGCAACAACATTCATAACGATTAAAGCAAATGACCAACGCAATGGCGATGTTGAGCGAAGCGGATTTCATGACAGTGGTCCGGCTTGCGCCGCTCGTTTCGATCGATCTGATCGTGACCGACGGCAACCGGCGCATTCTCGTCGGGCAGCGGCGTAACCGGCCGGCGCAGGACACGTGGTTCGTTCCGGGCGGACGGATCGCGAAGGATGAATCGCTCGATGCGGCGTTCAGGCGCATCGTGCATAACGAGTTGGGTGTCGCGAGTGCGGAGCGATCGTCGGCGCGCTTCTATGGCGTGTTCGAGCATCGCTACGACGACAATTTCGCGGGAACGCCGGGGTTTGGCACCCATTACATCGTGCTGGCTTACGCGATGAGTCTGAGCGGTTCGGTGCCGATCGGACGATTCGATCAGCATAGCGGCTACGAGTGGTTACTCGCGGATGAACTGCTGGCGCGCGAGGACGTGCATGAAAATACGAAGGCGTATTTTCGCTAAGCGCGCGGCAACCGCTTGCCGCTTCGAGGCGCGACGAGCGCCTCGAAGCGGACTCAACACAACTTAGGCATCGACCGGAAGCGCGTCTTCCGCATCGCCCGATTCCAGATCGACAGGTTGCTCGATCACCGGAGCCGGCGCCGGCGCGAATTGCGCGCGCAGGTAATCCGCGAAGTCGTCGCGCACTTCGGGATGCCGCAGAGCGAACTCGACGGTGGCCTTCAGATAGCCGAGCTTGCTGCCGCAATCGAACCGCTTGCCGCGATACCGATACGCCAGCACTTGCTCTTGCGAAAGCAGCGTCTCGATTCCATCGGTCAACTGAATTTCACCGCCCGCGCCGGGCTTTTGCGAGCGCAGGAATTCGAAGATGCGCGGCATCAGCACATAGCGGCCGACCACGCCGAAATTCGAAGGCGCGACTTCCGGGTCCGGCTTCTCGACCACGCGCGAGAGCTTGAACAGACCATCGTCCCACGGCTTGCCTTCGATCACGCCGTACGAGCGCGAATCCTTGCGGTCGATCTCTTCGACGCCGATCACCGACGAATGATAGTGATCGAACACGTCGACCATCTGCGCGAGCACGGGCGGCTGGCCGTCGAGCAGGTCGTCGGCGAGCACCACGGCGAACGGCTCGTCGCCGACGAGCTTTTCCGCGCACAGCACCGCGTGGCCCAGACCGAGGGCTTCGGCCTGACGCACGTACATGCAGGTCACGTGACTCGGCAGAATGCCGCGCACGAGTTCGAGCAGCTTTGCCTTGCCGCGCGCTTCGAGTTCGGCTTCGATCTCATACGATTTGTCGAAGTGATCTTCGATTGCGCGCTTGCTGCGCCCCGTCACGAAGATCATCTCCGTGATACCCGCGGCCATGGCCTCTTCGACCGCGTATTGAATCAGTGGCTTGTCCACCACCGGAAGCATTTCCTTCGGGCTCGCCTTGGTCGCGGGAAGGAATCGCGTGCCGAGGCCCGCCACCGGAAATACCGCCTTGCGCACTTTTAGCATCGGCTCACCTGGTTAGATTTGTTGTACGAGGCGGCGCGGCGCCGTGTGAGCGCGCCCGCCTTTTCGTGTGGTCGCAGTCGTCCGATTTCATCAGACGACACGAGTTGCGTCAGCTTATTCCCGCGATATCGAAATCATCTGCCAACACATCGTCATTTTCAGACTCGCGGCGTGGCGACTGTTGGGCGCCGCGTATAGTGCGTCGCATGTGTGCTTACTTTTCCCGCTTTCGACGTTCTTTCGCGAACAAAGGGGATGAAAGGGAAAAAGGGAGAAAGTCGATGGTGTACGCCAATGGTACGGGCGGGCTGCAAGCGGTGCGCTCGCCCGAACGTGAAGCGCCGTCCGCCGACACGGCAAAGCGGATCGGCATTCTGATCTTCGAGGATTTTTCGCTCGTCGAGGTCAGTTCGATTTCCGAGGTCTTTTCGCTCGCGAATCAGGTGCGCCTGCCGTCTGCCGGTGCCGAACGTGGCGGGCCGCACGCATTCGCCGCGCGAACGCCGAACTATTCGCTGCAGTTCGTGTCAAGTGAAGGAGGCAGCGTCGCCAGCAGCTGCTCCATGCGTATCTGGACCGAAAGCATCGAAACGCGCTGGATGAACGAGTGCGACGCGCTTTTCATCGCGGGCGGCGCGGGTGCGCGGCAGGCGCGTCACGACGCGCTCTTGAGGAAGCAGTTGGGCCGCGTCGCGCCGAAGGTTCCGTTCATCAAGGCCATCGGCGAAGGCGCGCATATTCTCGCGGCGGCGAATCTCACGCTGCAGAACCGCTCGCTCGATTTCGGCGAGGAGCCGGGCGCGCAGGCGTTGTCGTCGGCGCTCTCGCCGGCGTTATCGAACGCGCTTTGCATCGCCGAGCAGACGCTCTCGCTCGACGATCCCAAAGGCCCGATCGCCGCGGCGCTTTCGATGGTCAAGCGCGATTACGGCGCGGCCGTCGCGCGTGAAGTGTCGGAACGTTCTATTCCAGGCGCGTGGCAAAAGCTCGCCACGGTGCTCGACGACACCGACAGCGTGGGCGTGCGTCAGAAGATCGACGCCGCCGCGCGCTGGATCCGCGAGAACTACGTCAAGCCGATTTCCATCACGGATGCGGCGCGCGTCGCCGCGATGAGCGAGCGCAATTTCCTGCGGCGCTTCAAGGCGCAGATCGGGCTGACGCCGTCGGAATACTTGTTGCGTGCGCGTCTGGATGCAAGCTGCATGCTGCTCGCCGCGACCGACCTGCCGGTGGACAAGATTGCGCGGCGCTGCGGCGCGGGCAGCGGCGACGGCCTCGCGAAGATCTTCCGCAAGCGGCTGTCGATTTCGCCGACCGAATATCGGCTCGCTGGCCGCAGAAAGCAGGCGGACAGTTCATAACCACATCGTCATATCGACGGATACCTAAAACGGATACGTATGCAAGAAAGGGTACTGTGGATTTTTTCCAATCTCGGGGATGCGGCGCTCTTGCTGCCGCTCGCATTGGTCTGCGCGCTCTGGCTTCGCTCGGTGGACATGCGCCTCGCCGTGCGCTGGGCCGTGCTGCTCGCGCTCGGCATGGGCCTCGTCGGGCTCTCGAAGATTCTGTATGCGGGCTGCGGACTGGAATTGTCGGCGGTGAATTTCCGCATGATCAGCGGACACACCATGCTCGCCGCCTCCATCTACACGGTCGCGGGCGGACTGCTTGCGGGCAGCCTCGGCGGATGGTGGTATCGGCTGGGCGCGGCGGGCGGTCTCGGGCTCGCGGCGCTGATCGGCGCGAGCCGCATCATTCAGGACGCGCATACGCCGAGTGAAGTCGTCGTCGGCTGGCTGCTCGGCGCGGCCATCGCGACGATGCTGCTCGTGCGCGTGTTCGAGCAGCCGCGCAAGATGCCGCGCGCCGTCGTGGCGGGCGTTGGGCTGCTCGCGGTGTCGTCGATTGCTTACGGGCATCACGCGCCGTTTCAGCGGCTGATCGAGCATTACTCGTGGTGGCTGTGCAAGGGGCTCGGCCTCTGACGCGGCGCCCGGCGCGGCCCTTCGTGGCGAGCGGGAAGCGATCCCAAGTATGATCCTCGCTTGATTGCAGGCTCATATTTCCACGTTTTCGGGATCTCGGGCATGGACCGCTTCCTTGCAATGAAAGTGTTCGCGCGCGTCGTCGAGGCGGGCAGTTTTTCGAAGGCCGCCGACGCGCTGCGCCTTCCGCCCGCGAGCGTGTCGAGAACGCTCCAGGCGCTCGAAGCGCACCTCGGCGCGCGCCTGCTCAATCGCACGACGCGCAGCATCAGCATCACCGAAGACGGCGAAGCCTATTACGAGCGATGCGTGCGCGTGCTCGGCGAAGTCGAAGATATGGAGGCTTCCCTCTCGCATTCGAAGCTGAGTCCCAAGGGCAACGTCAAGGTGAGCCTGCCGCAAGTGATGGCGAAGAGCACCATCATCCCCGCGCTGCCGGAGTTCTTCGCGGCTTATCCGGATATCGGCATCGAACTGATGCTCACGGACCGGCAAGTCGATCTGGTCGAAGATGCGGTGGATTGCGTCGTGCGCGTGGGCGCGATTGGCGATGTCGGGCTCGTGGCGAAGCGCATCGGCACTTATACGCAGATCACGTGCGCGTCGCCGGGTTATATCGAGCGATACGGCGAGCCGCGAACGCTCGACGACCTGGAACGCCATCTCGCCGTGGGCTATGTGCTCAACAAATCGGGACGCGTGCGCAACTGGGAGTTCCTCGTGGACGGCGAAACGCGCGCCGTCGCGCTCAAATACAAGATCGCCGTGAATGATGCCGATTCGTATATCGAGTGCGGTCTGTCGGGGCTTGGGCTCATTCAGAGTTCGAGTTATACGCTGGATCCGCATCTGAGAAGCGGCGCACTGCGTCGCGTGCTGACGGAGTATCCGGCGCATCCGCGCGTGGTGTCGGTGCTGTACGCGGCGAACCGGCATCAGCCGCGGCGCGTGCGCGTGTTTATCGATTGGGTCGCGGAGGTGTATGCGCGGTTGCCGGCGTTTCAGGCGGAGCCTTCCGTGGGTGGTTCGTCTTCGGGAGTGGCTGCCGAGCGTGACTAGTGACGGCTCGCTGTTCGTGGAATGCAAGCGCCCGCGAGCGCAGCGATAGGTGTCGGCAGCGAGGTGTCTGATTGCTTAACACGGGCGCGATGCGCAGTGTCCCCGCTGCGACGGCTTGCGTGGCTGCGATAAAGCGGATTGCCTGCCGCGCCGAGTTTGTGCTTGTTGCGGGCAGACGGCGTAGACAAGATACCGATTGCGGGCATGCGCAGCAGACATCGAACCGTGCGATGCCCGCCCTGCGAGAGTCAGAACGCGGGCGCGCAGACCTTCTTCGCGTTCAGCCGAAGCGACGTCGCACCGGGGCGCGGCGTCATGCGCGACTGACGCGGCATGAACGCATCAGCCCGCCGCACCCCGCTCGTTCACGACTTTGGCGACGGTCACGCTTTGCAGCACGGGCGCCATCGTGGTCTGATATTCCGGCACCCAACGACGCAGGTCGCGGCGCACTTCGTCGTCCAACAACACGCGATGCTGCATGAGCCACGGCAGGAGTTCGTCGATGAACCCGTCCGACACGCCCCTCGCCTGCGCGATACGCAGTTTCGGATGTGGCGTGCGCGTGGTGGTTTCGTCGTCCGCAAGCAGTTCTTCGTAGAGCTTTTCGCCCGGACGCAGCCCTGTGAACACGATGCGAATCTGCCCCTCGCTAAAGCCGTAGAGGCGGATCAGATCGCGCGCCAGATCGACGATGCGTACCGGCTGGCCCATGTCGAGAATGAAAATCTCGCCGCCGCGCCCCATACTCGATGCCTGTAAGACGAGCTGCGCGGCTTCGGGGATCGTCATGAAAAAGCGCGTGATTTCCGGATGCGTCACCGTGACGGGGCCGCCCTTCGCAATCTGCTGCTGAAACTTCGGGATCACGCTGCCCGCGCTGCCGAGCACGTTGCCGAAGCGTACGGTCTCGAACTGCGTGCGCGGCGCGGTCTGCTGCAACGCCTGACACGTCATCTCGGCGAGGCGCTTGCTCGCGCCCATCACGTTGGTCGGGTTGACGGCCTTGTCGGTGGAAATCAGCACGAAATGCCGCACGTCATGACGGATCGCCGCGCGCGCGACGCGCAGCGTGCCGAGCACATTGTTGCGCACGGCCTGCCACGCGTTCTGCTCTTCCATGAGCGGCACGTGCTTGTAGGCGGCCGCATGAAACACGATGTGCGGCGTGAAACGCGCCATCGTCTGGTCCAGCAGCAGCGAATCTTTCGCATCTCCGACAACGGGCACCACGGAAAAGTCCGGAAACTTCTCGCGAAGTTCTTCGATCAGGCGATACATCGCGTATTCGCTCAGATCGTAGGCGACCAGTTGCGCCGGCGAGAAGCGCAGGATCTGCCGGCACAGTTCCGAACCGATTGAACCGCCCGCGCCCGTCACCATCACGACGCGCCCGTGCAGCAGTTGCTCGACGTGCGGCATGTCGATTTTCACAGGCTCGCGGCCAAGCAGGTCTTCGAGGTCGATCTGGCGCACGCGCGAGAGGAAACCGCCCTCGCCTTGAGTCAACTGGTTGAGCGCGGGCAGCACCATCACCTTGACGCCCGCGCGCACGCAGAGCGTCGCCACGCGCCGCTGTTCGTCGACGGAGGACGACGGAATCGCAATGATCGCGTAGTCGGTTTTGTACTGCTCCGCGAACTTCGACAGGTCGCTGAACGAGCCGAGCACCCTGTGGCCGAGCACTTCGCGGCCTTGCTTGGCGGGATCGTCGTCGAGCAGGCCGACGAGACGCCATTCCGACGACCGCGCCAGTTCGCGCGCCAGCATGGCGCCGGCCGTGCCCGCGCCGAGCACGATCACCGGCTTGCCTTGCCCGACGAGGCCGCCGTACAGATAGAACTCCTTGCCCGCGCGATACAGCGCCCGCGCGCCGCCCATCGCGAGGAACAGGAACAACGGCGCGACGATCAGCACGGAGCGCGGGATGACCGGCGTGGGCTGGGTCATCACCGCGCCGATCATTACGACGAGCGCGCCCGCCGCGACCGATTTCGAGATGCGCATCAGATCAGGCAGGCTCGCGAATACCCACATGCCGCGATACAGCCCGAAGACGCGGAACATGACGCCGTACACGGGCAGCACCCACGCCAGCGCAACAATCGCGCCGTGCCGGAAGTCGTGCGGCATCGTACCGTTGAAGCGGATCAGATAGGCGGCCAGCCAGGTGCCTGCGACCGCGCAAAGGTCGAACGTGAAGGCGCCTGCGGAGAGCCATGAAGCCTTGAATCGAATCATCCGCGACTACCTCGAGATTGTTCGGATTGAAGCGCCGCGTGGCGCCGCCAGCATGTATCGACTGCGAGTCCCGCGACGACGAAAACGATAGCCCAGGCCGCCACCGCGCCCCACTGCGCGACCGGCGAAAGCGCCAGTGCCCAGTTGGCCAGAACGACGCCCGCGAGCATCAACGCATACCACGCGAGGGCTGTACGGGCGTGGCCGGCGCCGAGCCGCACCATGCGCTGATAGTAGTGCTCGCGATGCGCCTGCCAGAACTTCTGGCCCCGCGCGAGCCGCCGCAGCAGGGTGACGGTTGCATCCGCGATAAACGGCGCGAACACGAGTGCCGGAAACCAGACCGGCCACGTGCCCTTGAGCCAGCCCCAGTAACCCAGAGCCCCTGCGAGAAATCCTAGAGGAATCGACCCTGAATCGCCTAGAAATATTCGTGCCGGATGGAAGTTGAAGACAAGAAATCCGGCCGCCGCGCCTGCGATGGCCGTGCTCACTATCCCCAAATCGATTTGCGGCACCGGGCCGGACAGCGCCGCGACCGCGTAGCCGCCGAAGCCGAAGAGTGCCATGCCGCCCGCGAGCCCGTCCGAACCGTCCATGAAGTTGTAAAGATTGACGAGCCAGACCATCAGGAAACCGACCGCAATCAGCGCCAACCACGGCACGGGAGCCGGGTTCAACGCGATCAGCAACGCAACCGCGACGACATGCGCGCCGAAACGGACGCGCGCAGGCAGGCCGCGACGGTCGTCGATCTGCGACACGGCAGCGAGCGCTGCGGCGAGCAGCGCGGCAAGCCACATCGACGGCGCGAGGAGCAGCATCGCGACGACGGTGATTGGAACGATGCCCCAGCCGCCCACACGCGGCGTAGGACGCGTGTGCAGCGAACGGTCGTTCGGAACGTCAGTCGCAAGCCGCCACGCCAGGCCGGTGCGCAGCAGTGTGAGAAGGATCAACGCGCACGCGAAGAGCGACGCGGCCGCGACCCAAGCGGCTGCTGTCCACGGCGAATGCACGAGGAGAGGAAACAACGAGGCACTCATTTCCCGATTGGCCTTGTGTATGTTTTGTAAGCTAGCGCCGATGATGCCGGTTTCGCGCTGACCCGCGTGTTACTGGCACTTATCGATTGTTACCGGACGTTAATCAGTCACGATCGACCGCTGAATTAGCGTTCTTCTGCCGCACGTTGCTGGAGAAACCACTGTGCGGTGGCGGCGAGACCCGCGTCCAGCGAGTACGGGGGGCGCCAGCCTAGCACACCGCGGATATGCGTCGAATCGACTCGCAAACTGCCCGTCAATCGCTCGACCTGCGCGGACTTGCCCGTGAGCCGCCCCGCCGTTTGCAAAATGCTCACCGGCACGGGTAGAAGGCGCGCGGGCCGCTTCAGATGTTGTCCGAGCCGGCGAGCGAGTTCGGCAACGCCGGGGTCCTCAGCGTCCGTGACGTGAAACATCTGGTTTGCCGCGTGCGGATGGGACGCGCATTCGACGAGCGCGCTCGCGAGGTTATCGACATAGACGAGGCTCCTGCGCGCCGTCACCGCACCGATGGGCAGCGGTACGCCCTTCGCGATGGCCTGCATCAGCGCGAGAAAATTGGCGCGCACCTCTGGACCGTAGACGAGCGGGGGACGCGCGATCACGATTTCCAGTCCCTTACGCGCGCCGAACTCCTGAAGCCTGACTTCGGCTTCCGCCTTCGAGACGCCATAAGCGTCCGGCGGATGGCGCTCGTCGGTCTCCTTGAGCGGCTCGCCGTGGTCGAACTCCGCGAGCGCCTTGATGCTGCTTACGAACACGAAACGCGTCGCGCCGGCGCGACGAGCGGCTTCGGCCGTTGCCAGCGCGCCGTCGACGTTCACCGCGCGAAAGGCGGCGAGCGGATCGGCGGCGGCGTCGCGCATGACGTGCACGCGCGCGGCGAGATGGATCACCGCGTCGCAGCCTTGGAAGACGGCGGGCGTGATGGCATCGAGCGAGGGAACCTGCACGGTATGCGCGCCCGCTTTCTGCCGGACGATACCCACCGGCTCCTTGCCCGCATCGATCAGGGCCCGCGTCACCGCGCGCCCGACGAAGCCGTTGGCTCCTGTGACCGCGATGCGCCCGCTCATAACCACTTCCAGCCGAAGCGGTTGAAGAACTTGTACGCCGACGCGATGAAGAGTTTGATGTGCGTCCAGCCCTTGCCGGCTGCGTCGCCGCCGTGATGCAGCACGCGCACGGACGGCACGTAGGCCACGCGCGCTACGTCGTGCGTGCGCAGGCTCAGGTCGTAGTCCTCGAAATAGAGGAAATAGCGCGGATCAAAACCGCCGAGCTTTTTCAGGACTTCCGTGCGGAACAGCATGAAGCAGCCGCTGACGATGGGCGGGTCCCAAACGATGTCTTTCTCGCCGATTGCGTCCCGCATTTCGTATCTTGATAGTCGCGCTTTGAATGGCTTCCTCAGGCTTCGCGGGAGGAAGCCGCGGATGAAGAGGTCGAAGACCGTGGGATAGCGGCGGCAGAGGAATTGTTGGCTGCCGTCGTCTTCCAGGATGAACGGGGAAAGCAAGCCGACTTCCGGGTGCGCGTCCATAAAGGCGAGCGCGTGAGTGAGTGCGTCGTCGTCCAGTTCGATGTCAGGGTTCAGGATCAGATGGTATCGGCTCGACGTGCGCTCGATGGCCAGATTATGGCCTCGGCCGTAGCCGACGTTGCCTTGTCCTTGGATGATGTTGCTTCGGAGCGCAGCCTCTCCGTAAAGCCCGGCCGCGTCCAACTCATCTTCCGTTCCGTTGTTTATGAGGTATAGCGGTGCAGTCACGCCGAGATCAGCGGGGATCAGTCGATTCAGCGCGTTATCGAGCGTATTCAGCGTGCGTGCGAGAAGCTGCCGATGCGGCCGGTAGACAACGAGCGATACGCTTATCAATTGGGTTGAGCTTGCGCTGGCGTATTGGAAGTTCAACTGCATCCTTAGTGGCCGAATTCTTGACGCGCCATGCCGCTGTCGGACGACGCACCGACATTTTCCCTGAAATGGGCCGCGCGTAGGAAACAATCGAACGGCTAATGCCGACGGGATCGATGCGACGCCTTTGTGGGAGTTCGCGGATCTCATATATATTATAAGCGTGCTCGTCTCGACGCTATTTCCACGTTAGTCGACCTTTGCCCTGCAGATGCTTGGTAGCAGTCAGCGCTGTAGGTCGCGATGCACAAGCGACGATTCGAAACCGCGATGAGGCAGCGGTTCAGTTGGAACTGCGATGGAGTTTGACGCAACAAGTACCTTGCCGTACTCGATGTTTCAACCGCATGTCTTCTTCAATTGTCCGGCGTCAATTGCAGAGCAGAACACTTGGCGAGTCCCCGCAGTTATCTCAGAAGCAAGAACTGACCTCTTCCAGGACTGGCACGATGCCGTAATCTCTAACACGAAGTGAACTCGTGGGGTGACCTTTACGCTTCGATGCAGCATTTACTCGGCAACCGGCTGGCGAACTACTCCGCCACTGGACGTGCCACAGACGTACCGCAATCAACAACGCACACATGCGCCCTTGTTATCAGCGTTTAATGCTCCGGATAGCCGTCGCAGCTTCTCTCTCTGCTCTTCTCGAACAGCGTACAGCGGCAATCTACTGATTCGCCTGCGGAGAGGGGATGAGGGGATGCTGTCTGCCCGACGGCGTGCGGAGGCTGAGTGCTGTCGGACGCACGTGTGTTATAGCTGGCAGCCCCCAACGAAAAGGAAGAGCGACTGAGGATACGTCCACGCGGACGCCCGTCATTGACTCTCCGGTTCGTCGTAGCCGTCAAACATAGCTCATCGTTACCAGCAACAGGGAGAGCGACAGTCCAACGCGGAATACCGCTGAGGGCTGCAGCTAAGAACCGACTCGAGAGTCGATGAAAATGGGTTAGAGCACCACCGATCAGCTTAAAATTCGCCCGGGGACCAATCGAATTTTTCCCAGGTAATATCGCCAGAAGGGAAGCACAACGATGAGTAAACTACGCCGAATCGTGCGAGTCTGACTGCGGGCGACAGATAGGACCCGTCGATCACAAGAAATGCGCGGCGCTACGCCTTTAACGATCGTTATCAGAGACCCACGCCACGTAGGCTTTGATGCCTAACGGCGACCCAATCGCCTACTATGCAGGCAGTCGGGAAATCTGAGACTTCACGTGTAGCCAGATTGACAACTGCCGTTCCAGATACTTGCGAAACTTGTTATCACCATTCCGCGCAAAGGAAGTGAATGTATTGGCTGTCGCATGGCGCCAATGGCCGAATACAATCACTGTGTCGTTTATTTTCAGCGCTTGCAACCATTCTGCTTGACTCGTCCATACCGTGGCGTGCGCCCGTTCTCCTACCGTCGGGTCACGAGAATATGGCTGCGCTGCTGACGGCTTCAGATGCAAAACATACAACGATCGACCATGTCTTGTAGTAGCCTCGATGTTAGACACGGTGCCCGCCAGCGCGACTGGAAAAGAGATCGCAGTCTTACCCAGC
Source organism: Burkholderia sp. 8Y (assembly GCF_902506145.1). GTDB lineage: Bacteria > Pseudomonadota > Gammaproteobacteria > Burkholderiales > Burkholderiaceae > Caballeronia. Next base: position 2,152,874 of record NZ_LR733520.1, read on the forward strand.
CAACGATAGGCTGCGAGAAACCGCGCTTCCTCATAGTAGAAATTATCCCAACTCACTGACATCCCATTGAAAACGAATTGCAAACGGTCTCTCAGACCGGAATCGCGATCACACAAACCTCGTAGTTCGATAACTCGTTTGGCGGCGTTAATGTAGGCCGACAGGTGAGCTTCCCCCGAAATTTCGCCTTCCAGCAGGTCGTGTGTAAACTCGACCCGAAGGAAGGAAAGAATCGATGTTCAAAATACCAAAGCAGGCATACACCGCCGAGTTCAGGACGCTAGCGGTACAGCGAGTGAAGGACGGGCAAAGCGCGCGGGACGTCGCTCGCGAACTGGGGATTTCACACCAGTCGCTGCGTAACTGGGTCAAGGCCGATGAGGCAGGCAAGCTCAATGGCTCGGGGACAAAGGTTGTCACGCCGGAGCAGATGGAGCTGTCGCGCCTGCGGGCTGAGAACAAGCGTCTACAGATGGAACTTGAAATCGCAAAAAAAGCGGCGGCGTTCTTCGCGAAGGACCTCCTGTGAAGTACGCCTGGATTGATTCGCATCGTCGGCACTATCCGCTGTCGGCGCTGTGCGGGGTCCTGTCGGTCAGTCTGAATGGCTATCGGGCATGGAAGCGCGGCGGTACGCCTGGGCGCAGGCGCCTCACTGATGCCCAACTGCTCGCCTTGATTCGGTCTATCCACGCCGAGGTCAAGGGCGCTTATGGCTCGCCACGGATGACCGAAGAGATTCGCGCGCGTGTTTTTCCGGCTAGCAAGGAGCGGGTAGAGCGACTCATGCGCGACAATGGCATCCGGGCCCGTCACAAGCGCCGTTATCGCGTTACGACGGACTCGAAACACAAGCTGCCGGTCGCTGAGAATCTGCTGGCACGCAACTTCACGCCGACAGCGCCGAATCAGGTCTTTACGTCGGATATCACGTACATCTGGACCGATGAGGGATGGCTGTATCTTGCAATCGTGCTGGACCTGTTCAACCGGGAGGTCGTCGGTTGGTCGATTAAGCCGCGCATGACAGCTGACATCGTGACCGACGCGCTGACGATGGCATGGTTCCGACGACGGCCCGAGCCCGGCGCGCTGCATCACTCGGACAGGGGCAGTCAATATGCCAGCGACGACTTCCAGCGCAAGCTGGCGCAATATGGCATGCGCTGCTCGATGAGCCGCAAGGGAAATTGTTGGGACAATGCCCCGACGGAGAGCTTCTTCAACAGCCTGAAGAACGAACGGGTGCATGCTACGCGATACCGCACCCATCAGGAAGCGATGGCGGACCTGTTCGAATACATTGAAGTGTTTTATAACCGCAGTCGTCGTCATTCGTCGCTCGACTTCGTATCACCGGTTCAGTTCCTGCAAGACTGGATGAAGGCTCAGCAGACCAAGGACGCGGCCGCATAACCAGAGGCCTCTGGAAGGCGAAAAACCGAGGGAACCTCAGAGCGCCATCAAGGTCCAGCCAACTGGCGGCTAACGCAATGCAGAGCATTCCGAATGCAACGACGTAATAACCACGGTGAAAGTAGGTGTCCAGCCAACCGAGCGCGCCGACGAAGCTCTGGAAGTAGAACGCTCCGTTGAGCTTCAAGGTCGTGGCGGCGATTGCAAGCACTTTGCCCGGATGCTGAAAAAGGTAGAGCAGTTGCCTCGATACCGAATGAGAAGGCCCGAAGTCGGACCACGCGTGGTATCCGAAGGCAAACACTACCAGGGCCGACAAGGCGACCGTCATCGCCATAAAGATGAGGCGGCGACCCCACTCATACTTACCCGATCGATCGGACATGTTCAGTCCCGGATACAGCAGCATGACAAGCAGACCTGCAAGAGGCGGCCGCGCCGATATACAGATCACAAGCGCCGCTACAACGAGCGCAGCGTACTTGCCGGCGAATGGGCGCTGTTCATAACTCAGTCTGTCCATAGCAGCTATGCTGAGGAAACAAAGAGGCAGCACAGTGACCTCCTGGCTCACGTCATCATCGTGGTCGGCAACAAGCCGGTCGCGAAAATCAGAATAGAAGTGCGGCGCGAAATGGCGACAGCCAGAGCCGTCAATGCGATGCTGAATACGAGCCCCGCCGCACAGGCGAGCGCATATGTGGTGTGGATGCGCATGCCGGCAACGCGCCCCGCGGCGATGGCCAGAACCTGCGGCACGTAGGCGAACGCGGGATAGATCGCGGTATTCGGAAAGCTGACTCTTTCCATGCGCCCGGACCAGACAAGGTCGTCGGTGGCCGTTCGTAGAGCGCTCGTCGCTTTTGCCTCCATGTGAAACGGAATCAACGAATACGCGTTCGCAAAAGCAATCGCCGAAGCGTCAACGTCCCCGCCTGACGTGTCGTCGTATCTCTGGCCGAGCCAATGACCGTCTGCGATCTGCGCGGAGCGAAAGAAATGCGCGAGCGCATCAGGCGTCTGAAACGGTGGAGTAGCCAGCAGAAGAAAGAGTCCGGATGCCAGCGAATAGACCAGCAATAGCGCGCAAAGCTTCACCGGAAGTGGTAGGCGCGATCTGGCGAAACGTTGAAGCGGATTCCGTCGGCATGAGAGTTGTGTTTGATTGAGATTCGGGATCCGCAGCGGCTTCTCGTCCGCGGATGCCGGCCGAGGTAGGCCGGTGGCCGGCATTCAAGCGCGCCACTGGCCCTCGTCGGCGGTCCCTGTCGAGCGTAACGCAGTCCGTGGCCGAGCCGTAGCCAGCCGCGGGCGGAGGAACTCGTCGTCGAGCGACCGACCACAACGACTACAATACGCACGCCGGCGCCACCATCGTTCGCCAGCCGCAGCCTTGTACTCAACGTCGGGTGTCTATGCTTCAATTAACAAAACCGCTTCGAACCGCTGTCGTCATTCCTTGCTACAACGAGGCCGCTGCGATTGCGTCCGTCGTGAGAGACTTTCAAACAAGTCTGCCGTTCGCGGACATTGTCGTGTTCGACAACAACTCGAGCGATAACACCGCCGTCGTCGCACGGAATGCCGGCGCAAGCGTCATATCCGTCTCGCTGCAGGGAAAAGGCAACGTCGTGCGCAGGATGTTCGCAGACGTCGATGCGGACATTTACGTCATGGTAGACGGCGACGCAACCTACGACGCCTCGGCGGCACCCGCGCTGATCGAGATGCTTCTTCGTAACCGCCTCGACATGGTGGTCGGCTCTCGCCTATCCGACGAGCAAACCGCCTATCGCCTCGGACATCGTTTTGGAAACGTATTGCTGACGCAGTGCGCGGCTGCCATCTTCGGCCGGACATTCAAGGACATGTTGTCGGGCTACCGCGTCTTCTCGCGGCGGTTTGCGAGGACCTTTCCGGCCCACTCCGCCGGCTTCGAGATCGAAACCGAATTGACGGTTCATGCCTTGGGATTGCGCATGCCGGTGGCCGAGATTGTAACGAACTACAAGTCGCGCCCCGAAGGTTCGACGAGCAAGCTCAATACCTTCCGCGACGGGCTTCGGATCCTGCTCATGATCGGCAGGTTGTTCAAATCCGAGAAGCCACTGGCTTTTTTCACGGCCGGCTTCCTCCTCTGCACGCTGATGTCGGTCGGCTTCGCGATTCCGGTGTTCGAAACCTTCGTCAAGACGGGACTCGTGCCGAGAATACCGACCGTCATCCTTAGCAGCGGACTCATGCTGCTGGGCGCCATCCTGCTTATCTGCGGCATAGTGCTCGATACCGTCACGCGGGGCCGCAATGAGATGAAGCACCTCGCTTACCTCTCGCTCCCCCCACTTCCGAGCGAACGCGACGATGACTGATTGGCAGTCCCAGTTCATTCGCTTCGGGGTAGCGGGAGCCATTGGCTTTCTGGTCGATGCTGGCGTCCTGTATGCCGCGTTGTGGCTCGGCGCGGGTCCTCACATCGGGCGCGTCATCTCGTTCTTTTGCGCTGCTATCGTCACCTGGCGCATCAATCGGCGCTTCACCTTCACGACCGACACAGGACGCTCGGCCTGGCGCGAATGGATCGAATATCTGATCGCGATGTCGGCGGGCGGCGTGGTCAACTACCTCGCGTACGCGGTCGCCCTGAGCCTTGTGCATGACGGCGCTTACCGCCCGGCAGCGGCCGTGGCCATCGGCTCGCTTGCAGGCATGTGCGTGAATTTCACGGCAGCCAAGTTCTGGGCGTTCAGACACTGAAGAGAAATACACACATTCCAATGAATACGACGACGGCGAGCGGTCGAACGCGTGCGTTTCGGCGCATCGACATGAACAGTCCGCGCTCGCTCATGCGCGCGTCCTGGATCGTTCCGCTGGTGTTCGGCCTGTTCTCGCTGGCTCACGGCGCAGACGCCAATTGGGACTTGCGCAACTATCATCTGTACAACGCTTTTGCGTTCCTTCATGGAAGGCTGTCGATCGACCTGGCTCCTGCCGGCATGCAGAGCTATTTCAACCCGCTGCTGGACGTGCCTTATTACCTCATGACGATGCATCTGCCCGCGATGCTGGTCGGCTTCATCATGGGCGTTCTGCACGGTCTGAACTTCGTGTTGCTGCTCGGAATCTGCCGCCTCACGCTCGATGATCTGCCCGAGACTGCCAGGTATCGGACGCCTTTCTGGCTTGCTATCGCAGGGTGTCTAACGGCCAACTTCCTGTCTGGGATCGGCAACAGCATGGGCGACGATACGACATCGCTTTTCAGCCTCGGCGCGCTGCTCTTGCTGCTGAAGGTGTGGCCGCGACTGCCGCGAGCCAGCGGCCGTGTCATCGCGACGGTGGCCGTTGCAGGGATCATCTCGGGGGCTGGCGCCGGGCTCAAGCTGACGACGTCCGTGTTCTCTGTCGCGCTGTGCGCCGCAATTCTTGTCGCTCCGGTGTCGTTGTCAAAGCGCATGCTGACCGCGTTTTTGTTCGGCGTGGGCGTCCTGGCCGGGCTCGCCCTCACGGGCGGCTTCTGGTTCGCGGAACTTTGGCATCGGTACGGCAATCCGCTCTATCCGCAGTTCAGCTCCGTTTTTCCGAGTCCGCTGACCTCATCGGTGGCGATCGTGGACACCATCTGGTTTCCGAAGAACGTGTGGGAATCCCTTGTGTGGCCCTTCATCTTATCGTTGGACCCGCGCCGCGTCGGGCAAGCTCGTTTGCATCAGGTGATATGGGCTTTGGCCTACGCTTGCTTCTGGTGGTGGGCAGGCGCGCACGTTGTCCGCCGATTCCGACGCAAAGAAATTCCGCCGCTGCCGGCCCGTGGCCAATACGTCATTGCCTACGTCGCAGTGGGCTACGTCGTCTGGATGAAAGTTTTCAGCATCCAGCGATACCTCGTCTCAATAGAGCTCTGCTTGCCGCTGATGATGTATCTCATGCTTCGCCAGACGAGGACCTACGAACGAGCGAACACGCTCGCCAAGAGAACCTTCATTGCCTGCTCCGTTCTAGTGCTCGCCGGCGGCGCGCATTCGTGGGGGCATGAGCGGTGGGCTGCCAGGATGTTCTCTATCGACCTGCCCTCCCTTACTGCTGCCGAGAAGACGACGGTCATCCTGACCGCAGGCGACCCGCCGCTGGGCTGGCTTGTACCGCTCTTTCCCGGATGGGTCGCCTTTGCCACGATTCGATCTGCTTTTCCACAAGCTCGCCCTGCCTACGACGAACGAATTCACGCTATGGCGCGTTCTCGCGGCGGACCGGTATATGCCATGATTCCCGGCTACCTCGACAAGCGCCAGTACGACGCTGCGCGGAACGCGCGAGAGATCGCCGACTCACGCATTGCGCTCGCACACTATGGTTTCTCGCTTGACGTCGCTTCTTGCAATTTATACAACGCGCGGATTGGGGCGGGTGTGTATCCGTATCAATGGTGTCGGGTCGCAGACGCGACGCTAGTCGACGCGCGTTCGAAGGAGCAACAGAAACGTTAGGTCGCTAAACGACAGGTTCCGTATTGACGGAAGGACCGTAAGCCGTTGGCCACCGCGCTGAAGCCAATTTATCGGGCCGCCAGTGCCGGAGCCGCTGCAGCAGCCCTTCAGGCATTCGCTCAAAGCGAATGGGCAGGGAATTCCCAACGGTTGCGGCGATGTGGATACCCCAATGGACCGAGTCATTCCATTCTTCGCGTACCCGCCGGAGGTGCGAAGAATCATATACACAACCAACGCTACGAGAGCATGCACATGAAGTTGCGCAGATCATCAAGAATCGCGGGCACTATCTCAGCGACGAAGCTTCCAGTAAGTTCCTGCATTTAGGCTTGCGCAACATAAAAAGGGCTGGGCGATGCCGCCTATCATTTGGCGGCAGGCAGTCAATCAGTTCGCCATTCTGTTCGGCGAGCGATTCACCGCCGCCATCAGCTGAGATTTTCCAACCGGCCTCAGCAAACAGATTTCTGACACCTCCAGATGTCCGTAATAAAGAGAGCGCCCCACGATTTCACGAAGGACCGAAGCTTCTCGTGCAGAGCGAGTCGCCGCACACTCCGTTGGCCGTCACGACGGAGGAAGGTCGATGTTACGATCGGGCGTCCTCGACATTCTCGATAAGTCATGCAACTTGTCTCCAGCCCGGCTTCGGCCAGACTACACGATGCCAAATGGCGATGCCTGGCCATGCTGATCCTGGCACCACTCGTCGTCAAGTTGCCCGCGCTGATCGGTGCGCTCGTTGCGGATCCGACGCTCTTGTACGCCCAATTACAGAGCTATCTGCATCCCGGACCGATTAGAGGTTATCCGCCTTATCCGACGATCGACCCAAACATCGGCTACACGAGCCATGCACTCGGCCGGCGCGCGGCACTGGACCTGCTGAGCGGTGATCTGCCCTGGTGGAATCACTTTGAAGGCGTGGGTGCGCCGCTCGCAGGCGAGATGCAGTCAGCGGCGTTTTTTCCATTGACATGGCTGATGGTTCTGCACGACGGGCAGTTGTATCTCCACCTGATTCTGCAAATCATCGCCGGCGTGTCCACCTGGGCACTCCTGCGCCGGCTGACTTTGCCGACAATCGCTGCGCTGGCGGGATCGCTCGCGTTCGAATTCAACGGCAGTTTCGCATGGCTCGCCAATGCCGCAATCAACCCCATCCCGTTCCTTCCACTCACGCTGCTCGGTATCGAGACGCTGCACGATCGCGCGGCCACCCGAACCGGCGGCGGCTGGGCGTCGATCACGATCGGCCTTGCGGCCTCGCTCTACGCAGGATTTCCGGAGGTCGCCTATCTCGACGGACTGCTCGTGCTCGCCTGGACGCTGGTCCGCACCGCCTCGCTGCCGAGGAATGTACGGTTTCATTTCCTGCTGGGCGTCTGCCTTGCAGGAACCATCGCTCTTTGCATAGCGGCGCCAATCCTCGTCGCGTTCTTCGATTACCTGCCGCTCGCGCACACCGGGAGCCACGATGCCGGCGACGGTTTCGCATCGTCGAACATCGGCTGCGAGTTCCTGCTTGCTCTGCTGTCGCCTTATGCCTTCGGCGGAATCTTTCAGGACAAGTCTTTTGCGGCCTTCTGGGGCGTAGTCGGTGGGTACGCCGGCTGCACCCTTGTCGCATTGGCACTTTGCGGCGTCTCTGGCAGCACGCACCGCGGATTGCGTATCGCGCTGGCATTATGGGTCGCAGTTAGTCTCGGCATGAGTTATGGCTTTCCGGGCATGAGCGCCCTCGTCCATATCATTCCGGGGCTGAAGCTCGCCGCATATTTCCGGTATCTGCCGCCGTCCTGGGAGTTCTGCCTCTGCGTTCTCGCTGCATTCGGCCTCGCACATCTGCAGACCGAGACACACGTTGCGCGGTTCAAAGGCGCGACCGTCGCCATCGTGCTCATGTGCGGCTTGACGTTCTGGATGATGATCCGCGCGAACCTTCTTCCCCAAGGACGCTTCGCACAGATTGCATGGCTCGTGACTGCCATCGTGCTGCTGGCAAATGCGGCGTTCGCATGGGGCACGCGCTCGGCACGCGTGCGCTCGCGTGCGCTTGCGTCGTTGCTCGTCGCCGAAGCCGTGATCTATCTGCTCGTGCCCGTGCTCAGCCTTCCGTCGCGCGGCACCGTGGAACTCGGCGGCGTCCGTTTCCTTCAGGCTAACCTCGGGCAGCATCGCTTCACGACGCTCGGACCGGTGCAGCCCAACTACGGCTCGTATTTCGGCATAGCGGAAGTGAATCACAACGACCTGCCTGTTCCGAAAGCCTGGACCGATTACATCGTCAAGCATCTGGATCCCAATGCCTCACCAATTCTTTTCACCGGCGTCTCGCGCGCCGATCCGGCTGGACCGAGCGCAGTCGAAAGTCTGCTGACACATCTCGAAGGCTATCGACGAATCGGGACGCGTTACGTCGTCGCGCCCGCCAACGCGCTCGGGTCGCCGTCCTTCGCACCGTTGCAAGCCTATCTGCAGTCTCCCACCGGACCCCGGCTCAGCCTGGTCTACAGCGACAAAGGCATGCAGTTCCTGGAGATTGCCGACCCGGCGCCCTATCTGAGCGCAGCGGGATGCTCGCTCGTCGTCGAGAGCCGTGATGCACTGGAAGCCGACTGTAGCGCGTCATCGAAGCTGATCCGCCTCGAACTCTTCATGCCGGGCTGGCAAGCATGGATCAATGGAAGCGCCCAGAAAGTCGGTCCGACCGGCGAAATCTTTCAGGAAGTCGCACTGCCGAAAGGGCGATCCACGATCCGCTTCGCTTTCTCGCCGCCCTTCATCGGATGGGCATATGCGTTGTTTGGCGCAGGCTGGGCCGTTTTGATCATCGCTCTGATACCGATACGACGATCGATGACGCGGAAAACTGCAGACGCGAACGCGCGTGTGGAACGCGCGTGACTGCTTATAGAACAAGACGCGGGGTTGCGAGGAACTTGATTTCCTGATCGAGCGCGTTCACCCATGCAACGCGGCGTGAATACGTGGCCGGACTTCTGCCCTCGTCACCTGGAGACAAGCGTTGAAGAAGACTCGGCGAGCGGCCGCCGGCGCCGCCCCAGCGAGTGACCCATGGCGATGAACGGACGCTCGATCAGGGCATAAGTACAAGCCGCGAAAACGCACAGCACGACAGCGCTAAACAACAGGGCAAGCCAATAATGCACAGAGCTTGAAACCGCCCATTGCTTGAACGGCTCGTGCCAGAACAGCAGGGTCATCGGCAAGCCCTGCAGCAGGTAGATTCCGTAGCTGATGTGCCCGAGACGTTCAGCCGAACGCAGCCGGAACAGCCCGAACAAGGACGCGCCGTTGCAGATGCACAAAAACGCGATGCCGATGAGCGCGATCTCGACGATACCGGCGTGCGTCTCTGCAAAGCTAAACAGAATGATCATTGCGGCGAGCGCAACGAGCGACAGCGACCAGTCCGGCATGCGAAGCCGAATGCCCTCATGCAAAAGAGACGCAGTGGTTATGCCGCAAAAGAACGCGGCCGGCAGACACGCGAGTTCGCTTCGCATCGTCAACATCAGAGAGAACGATGCCGCTGTTCCCACGAGGGCAAACGCAATATGCATGCGCGCCCGGACGAACAGGGACAGCACGATCAGTGAGAAATAAAACCACCATTCGTACTTGATGCTCCAGGTCACGCCCATCAGGATGAATACGGTCCACGGAAAAGCGTTGATCGGCGACATTTCGTCGCTCAGACCGAAAGCCAGCCATCGTGCCGATTTGTCGAGAAGCGAGGCCAATGGCTCGTGCAATTCCCAGCCAGTGCGCCAGAACACTATCGCGATCATTAAAAGCACCGCGAAGACATACAACGGTGCGATGCGAAAAAAACGGCCCACATAAAGGCTGCGCCAGTCCGGTCGGCCCCGCGTTTTGAGCAACCGACCCCAAAACAGAAATGCCGTGATCATGAAAAAGAACATGACCGCCACCCCGCCAAGCGGGCGATAGAACAATTTCTCCGGTGCAGCCCACTTTCCGTCGACGACATAGCTGTAGTTGATGATGCCGTGATACAGCATGACCGACAGCGCCAGGAACCCGCGCAGACCGTCGATAGTCGCTACACGGCGCCCCGCTGTTTCAGTCGCGTCGACGAATTTGAAGATCGGCAATGAAAAGAACAGGCACAACGCGGCAAGAACCAGGAAATAAGGCAGGAGACTATATAAGGACATCATTCTCGCTCGTCGGGGGCGCAAATCTTTGCAACTATCGTGCTTGGCAGCGGAAACCGAATTTGACTTTTACTATTACTGGCTTCGGTGCCCGCAAGCGTCTGGCCCGCTCACGGCCTGACCGAGTAAGCCCTGTATGAGCGACGGCAAAGTTGATTTGTTGGGAAGATAACACAACTGGTATCCTTCCTGCTGCATGTGAATCAAGTCCATTTGCACATCCGCATCATGCATGACCTGCCCATTAAAGAACATCGGAACCGCTACGGTCATCCTGGCGCCATTATCTGGCTTACAGGACTTTCCGGAGCCGGAAAATCGACCCTCTCGCACAATCTTGAAAGGCGGCTTTTCGAGCGAGGTTATTTCGTCACCGCGTTAGACGGCGACGAATTGCGAGAAGATCTGAACGCGGATCTCGGCTTCTCCGCCAGCGATCGCACCGAAAACGTGCGACGGGTGGCGGCTGTCGCGCGCTTCATGGCCAATCGTGGTGCGCTCGTCATCGTGTCGCTCATCTCGCCCTTCGAGGAGGATCGGCAACGCGCTCGCGCGGCCTCCCACGTTCCGTTTCGCCTAGTTCACGTGGATGCGAGCCTCGATGTGTGTCAGCGCCGCGACCCCAAAGGATTCTACGCACGGGTTGCGAAAGGCGGCATCCAGCAGTTCACCGGCGTCACTTCGCCGTACGAGCCGCCGCTTTCTCCCGATCTCCTTCTCAATACCGGTGAGTTGTCGATTGCCGCGTGCATCGACCGTCTCGTTCGCCTGGTAGAAGAAGCAGCACCTCTTGAGCACCGTACCCCTCAAGAACATTAAGGTTTCAACTCGAGATTCAAACGATGTTCATACTCTTCGGTTCCCCGCGTTCCGGCACGACGCTCTTCAAGGAGAGCCTCAATCTGCATCCTCAAGTGCTGATTCCGTTCCAGACCACGTTCATCAGCCCGGTCGCACATCTCATGGGCTCGATTAGAGACTGGAGCAAGGCACGGCCGCTCGTCGAGCAACTGATCGTTTCCACCGACGACTACGCCTCGACCCTCGAGCCGCACATAAGCAGAGCCGACGTGCACGATGCGCTCGACCACGCGGCGCCGACGGTGGCTGGCGTCCTCAAGGCGATATACGGGAAAATTGCCGCGAACACTGGCAAGGCAATCGCGGGCGACAAGACGCCGGATGATCTGCTCTCCATCCGAAAGCTGGAAGAAGTTGGCGTGCTCGCGAGCGACATCAAGTTCCTGCATATCGTTCGCGATGTGCGCGGAGTGTTGTCGTCATTGCGGAACGTCTCATGGGCTCCGGCTGGAATCGAGGAATACTTTCCGCGCCTCTGGAACTACACCAATCTGCATTTGTTCCGCGCAATGCAGGGGCAACCGAACTATTTGATGGTGCGCTACGAAGACCTGGTGGCGAATCCTCGGGACACGCTTCAGAAAAGTTCGGCGCTGCTCGGATTGCCGTTCGACGAAGCCATGCTGGACCATGCCGCACGCGCGCCCGTGCTTCGCCACGACCAGAGCCACCTGAACTTGTCGCAGCCGTTCCAGTCGGAGCGAGCCACCTCGTGGACGAAGTCGCTCGACGCCGACACTCAAAAGCATTGTCACGACACTGCCGGCGAAGCGCTGCACGCATTCGGCTACGCTTGACGGCTGGGCCGAAGCGCCACGTCGCAAGCACCGCGCTCGCGACGTTGGCGCGTCAATTCCGCCCGTATGTGTCCTCGTACCGAACGATGTCATCCTCGCCCAGGTAGCTACCCGACTGGACCTCGATCATCGCGAGCGGGATCTTGCCCGGATTCTTGAGGCGATGTTTCTGGCCGAGCGGAATGTAGGTGGACTGATTCTCGGAGAGCAGCACGGTTTCATCGCCGCGCGTGACGAGCGCCGTGCCGCTGACCACGATCCAGTGTTCCGCGCGGTGATGATGCATCTGCAAGGACAGTTCCGCACCGGGATTGACGACGATGCGCTTGACCTGAAAGCGCGGATCGCAATCGATCGAGTCGTACCATCCCCAGGGACGATAGACCTTTCGGTGGTGTACCGCCTCCGAACTGGCGCCCGACTCGAGCCGTGCAACGACGCGTTTCACGTTTTGCACCTCGGAGGTCTTGGCAACGAGGATCGCATCCGGCGTTTCGACGACGATCAAGTCTTCGGTACCCACACAGGCTATGAGCCGTCCCTCCGAGTGAGCGAACGTATTGCTCGCCCCTTCGAATATCACGCGGCCCCGTGCGACGTTGCCCGCATCGTCCTTGGGCGTCAGATCCCAGATCGCATCCCACGAACCGACATCCGACCAGCCCGCAGTCAACGGCACGACGACGCCCCGCGCCGGCGAACCCGGCCTGTTCAGATGCTCCATGACCGCGAAGTCGATGGAATCGGACGGGCTCGCAGCGAAAGCCTCGGTTTCCAGACGCACGAAGTCCCGGTCTGCGCTTGCGTGTTCCACAGCCCTGGATACTGCGGTCCCGATGTCCGGGCAGAAGTGCTCGACGAGCCGAAGCCATACCGACGCGCAAAGAACGAAGATGCCGCTGTTCCACAGATAATCGCCGGACGCGACGTAGCGCTCGGCGACTTCACGATTCGGCTTCTCGACGAACGCTTCGAGCCCCAAGGCGCCGCGTTCGCCGGCCGGGCCGGATGCCTTGATGTAACCGTATCCCGTGTCCGGACGCGTGGCCGTGATGCCCATCGTCACCACGTGACCGTCAGCCGCTTCGTCGGCGGCCACTGATACGGCGCGGGTGAACGCCGACAGTTCGGTAATGGCGTGATCGGCCGGCATGACCAGCATGATTGCATCGCCGCCATTTTGCGTGAGCAGCCGTGCAGCCGCCGTCAGTGCGGGCGCCGTGTTTTTGCCGACGGGTTCGAGCACGATCCGGCTCTGGCGGCCGACCTGCCGCAACTGTTCCGCTGTCGTGAAGCGATGGTCTTCCCCACATACGACCATCACTTCCGCCGCCACGCGCCGCGCGCCTTGAAGACCGTCGAGACGTCGCGCCGTTGCCTGCAGCAGCGAGTCGTCGCCCAGCAGGTTGATCAACTGCTTCGGAAAGTGCTTGCGCGAAAGAGGCCAGAGCCGCGTGCCGGAGCCGCCGGCCAGAATCACCGCCTGCAAAGGCACTTCATGCCGCTCGTCTGCCCTGTTGAAACTGGAAGTTGTGATCTGTGTCATCGCTGTTTATGTGTGGATCGGCGCCGACGTCCTGGCGCCGACCATAAATCAAGCCGTGACCGCTGCGCGAAACGCCGACGCGTTGCGCGGGTCCGACGCGTAATCATAGAAAGCGGCGCGGGTCGCGAAGGCCGGCAGGACGGTCTGAAAGAAAACCAGCAACTCGGTGAACTGCTTGTTGCGCAGAAACTGCACGAACGCGTTCAGATCCTGCTCGTCGAGTCCCGCCGAGAACAGCCGCGGCCCGGACTGGAAAAGGCCCTGAGCGATAACGGCCGCGATCTCGACACGTACCTTGCTGATGTCTTCCTTGATGGTGTTCCGCTCGTGCACGCGATACACGATGTGCTCGTGGTCGAGATCCAGATGCACGGAATCGTGTGCGAACGCGTACATGAGGAAATCGAGGTCGTGACAGTAACGCAAGGGCTGGAAGCCGCCGGCCGCTTCCCATAGCTTGCGCGAGAACGCCATGTTGGACGTGGTCGCGACGAAGTTCTCGTTCATCAACGCAAGTTGCGGCAGCCCCGTGCCGACAAGGAACTGACGCGCGCGGCCGAGCCAGTCGATCGCCACGCCGGCTTGCTGGCGAACGCTGTCATCGTCCATGATGCCGACGGCGCCCGATATAAGTCCGACGCCAGGTCGTTCGCTCAAAACAGCGCGGCAGTACGCAAGCTTCTCCGGCGAAAAAACGTCATCCGAATTGAGCACCGCCACATACTCGCTTCGGCTAATGCCGATTGCACGATTCAACGTGTTGTGAGCGCCCGCGTTCTCCTGCTTGTAGATGCGCGCATGGCTGACCTTGGCCAGGGCGCGCTCCGCGAGTTCGAAGCCGTTATCCGACGAACCGTCATCGATCAGGATAATTTCATCGGCGGGCGACGTCTGCGTCAAGACGCTTTCCAGCGCGGACTCGATGTAGCGCGCATGATTGTAGAGCGGCACGACTACCGAGATGCTCGGTCCGGTGAGCGCACCGGTCACTTCCTTGCGAGATTTGAAGATAGGCATGATGTGGCTGCGAAGACGGTCGGGCGATGATCGGCCCGTCATTGAATGTCGGTGTCGAAGAAAGGAAAGTACCGCGATTTATAGTGCAAGTCTCGCGACCGCTCCTTGATGAAGCGAGCCGGATTCCCGCCCACGATCGTGTAAGGTTCGACGTCGCGCGTCACCACCGCACCCGCGCCCACCACCGCGCCCTCGCCGATGCGCACGCCAGGACAGATGATCGCGCGTGCACCGATCCACGCGTGATCCTCGATCACGACAGGCTTGCACAGGCAGACGAAGTCCGGATTCTGCGGATCGTGCGTGAGCGTCTGAATCAGCGTGTAATGCGAGATGTTCACATTGTTGCCGATGGTGAGAGGCACGCGTCCGTCGAGATAGGTGTAGCGGTTGATGACCGTATTGTCGCCAATCGAGATGTGATAGCCGGTTACGAAACACCCCATCGCCATGCTCGAATCGCGGCCCATCCGCACCTGACAGAAACGGCGCAGAAACCAATGGCGGGGGCCGTAAGGCATCCAGTTCATGAACAGGTGATTGCCGAGATAAAAGCACACGGCAGGCTTGAAACGCCAACGTATGAATCGATAAAAAGTCTTCAGAGCGCCGAGCATGATCCAGTCCGCCTGTTCAGTGAGCCTTGCGCCGTTCGCGCACCACGTTCTCGATGATCTGCTCGTACCGCTTCACGATGGCGGAAAAATCGAAGCGTTCGTAAATCTTTGCCCGGCCGGCTCGCCCCTTCTCGCGCCACTTTTCACGGTTCGACGCCATTTCGTCCATCGCCTGTGCGAGAACCGGTGCAATCTCATAGCTGTGCGGCTTGTACGCGAGTTCGTCGAGCAATGCCGAATTGAGTCTGGGCGTGTCACCGTACTCGTTGCGAATCAGCATGCCGATGTCGCTGTCTTCGATTACCTCTGCCGAGGCGCCCGTGTCGGTCAGGATCATGGGCTTCTGATAGAACATGGCCTCGTTCATGGCAATGCTCCAGCCTTCGATGAACGACGGCAGCAGGAAGGCGTCGGCAATGCGGTGCACGTCCTCGACGTCGGGGAAATAGCCCGGCATCAGAATGTGACCATCGAGTCCGTGCTCGCTGAGGTAGCGCCTGAGTTCCTCGACGTGCGGCGGATACACGACATTCCCGACACACAGAATCTTCACGTCGCGGCGGCGCTGGAGCAGATGCTTCATCGCATCCGCCATGATGTAGTGACCTTTGTGAAGGTTATACGAAGCGATATTGGCGAATACGTAATCCGACTCCGACAATCCGAGCGCTTCGCGCGTGAGTTTGACCGGCTTCTTTTCGCGCGCCTCGTGCTCCGAGATGATCAGTCCGTTCGGCACGGTGATGACCTTGCTCGCCGTCACGCCAAGATTCTCGACCGCGTAGCGCGTGGCATTGCGCGAAACGGAAATATAGCAATCGACGTAGCGGTCGTTTTCCGCGAAGGCGCGCGCCTGTTCCTGTGAAAAGAATGCGTAGACGTTGTGAATGAAAGTGATGTTGAGAATCCCGCGCTCCGCGAAGAGCGGATAGCCCGTGTTCGAGAAGTGCGACATCGACACATCGATGTCGAATTGCTTCAGCGTTTTGCGATAGGCGCCGAGCACGTCGCCCGCGGGCAATCCAATGACGCGTAGCCCTGCAGCCTGCGCGACGCTACCCAGATGGCCGACTTTTCCCGGCGTGACGATGGTCACGTCGAAGCGCGCGCGATCGAACGCGAGGGCCGAATCGAGAACGACCTTTTCGAGGCCGCCCTTATCGAAGGAGGCGAGTTCGATCAGGACATTGAGCTTGTCCTTCGGCGCGCTGGCCGAAGTCTTGCGAAAAAAAGATAAGAGGGATTGAAGCATGTCCGGTTCTAGTCAGTGTGTCGCCGGGATATCAGGCGAGCACGTTGAATGCGTTGGCGCGCAGCTTGTGCGAAGTTCCGCTCGACCCGATGGACCCGAGCAGCGAGGCCATCTTCGCGGCAACGCTTTCCACCGAGTATTCGGCCATCGCCGCCGCGAAGCCCGCATCGGCCAGGCGGTTCCACAGCGCCTCGTCTTCATGCAGGCGAATGATCGCATTCGCGATTTCTTCCGCGCCGTCGCCTTCGAGCACATGTTCCTCGTTCACGAGACCCATGCCCTCGCTCGCGACGCGACTCAGCACGCAAGGCAATCCGTGCAGCAGACTCGACACGACCTTGCCCTTGATGCCCGCGCCGAAACGAAGCGGCGCGACCGACAGGCGTGCCCGCTCGAGCACGCCATCGAGGTTCTCGACAAAGCCGACGATCGTCACGCCTCTCGCAGGATCGTGAAGTGCCTGAACTTCGGGCGTCACATTGCTGCCGACGATGTCGAGCTTAGCGTGCGGAAGGCGTGCGATGACCTTCGGCCAGATGTCGTTGACGAGGAACGTGACCGCGTCGACGTTCGGCCTATGCGCAAAACCGCCGACGAAGATCACGCCGGAACGGTCGGAGAAGGTCTTCGCCGAACGCGTCGGCAGGCGCGGGATGGGAATCCGATGCACGTTCGCCGCAGGCAGTGTGCGCTTGACGATGTCGTATTCGAGACGGCTCACCACGATGGTCGCGTCCGACTTGCTGATCGCGCTGATCTCTTCCCTACGCAGCGACAAGGCCAAATCGAGCGCCTCCGCGGACCGCTCGTGGATGGCCGCCCGCTCCTCGCGCAGATAGTGCAGGTCAACGGTCCCGAAAACGACCTTGACGTGCGGCACGCCCATCTTGAGGGGCTCGATGACATGGCGCGCGACGATGACGCGCTGAGCCAGCACCACGTCGGCCTGCGCGGCCTCGGACATGACCAGGCGATTGAGCGACTCCAGGCCGCGGGCATATTGCACGCGCACGCCCCATCGCCGCAGCGCATCCGAATAGGATTCGACCGGCTTATCTTCGAACGCAGCGATGAAACTGACTTCGAAACCGAACTCCTGGAAGATGCGCATGTACCAGAACACGTCTGCAGAGCCGGAGTCCTGGTCGGGCTTCGGAACGAACGCATCGATCAGCACGACCTTTGGACGCTTGGCCAGCGTGAGCGGGCCGCCGTTCGCGCCCGCCGACACGAAAGTCGTCTCGAAGCGCTCGCGCAGCGCCCAGCGCTGGTAAGCGTCGTTCCACTTCTCGTCGGCATTCGGCTCGCGTTCCACCGTCTGCTCCAGGCTGACGAAGCGCGCAAAAGGATGGCAGTAGATGTGCTCGCCCAGTTCGGCAATGCGCAGCGCAATGCCGGCCAGGCCGGCGCCAAACGGCGTTTCCGCTCCGAAATCCGCCGCGATCTGCTGCCATGTACGCGTTCTTATCGCGACAAAGCCGGGGCCTGCGGAGGACACGCGCGTGACGGCGTTCACGAGCGGACTCTCCGCCGTCAGTCCGACGCCGTTGGGCTTCAAACGTCCGTCCGCCTCGATGGCGGCGCCCGCGCTGCGCACGACGCCTTGCTCGTCGATGACCAGCGCCGCGAACGCGGCTGCGTCGTCGAAGCGCGCGAAGCCCTGGACGAGAGCCTCGAGCCAGCCGGCTTGCGCAATCAGCAAGTCCGACAGCAGAACCACGTAGTCGCCCTCGGGGGCGCCGAGAGCATCGCGCAACACATCGAGCGAGGCTACGGTCCGCGCATCGCCGAGAACATCCATGTTGAATTGCTTGGCGGCAGCGGACGCCTGCGCGCCGACGACCACCACTCGCACCGGGACTTCGTCGGCGTGCTCGCTCAATGCGGCAAGGCATTGACGCAGGGCACGCTCATCGCCCGAATGGAGGATGACGACGGTCGCACGCGGATTGTGATGGGCAACGAACGGCCGCACCGTCGCCAGCGCTCGCGTCTGCGCGGTCGCGACCGGCGCTGTCGTGACGACGGGCGCCGCGGCGGGCGCTGCGGAAGCTTCCACCGGAGCGGCGGACGCAGCGGGGACCGGAGGCGCGGGTTGATGAGCCGCCGGCGAGGGGGTTGCGGCGACGCCGCGACGCATGCCGCGCAGCTTTCTGACAGCGAACCGCAGCGGCTTCGTGATCCACCAGGACGTCGACCCGTAGATCGCGGCGATCTGAGTTTTCAGTGCCTCATTCTCGCCCCGCAGCACGGCTTCGATCTGAATGTAAGCGCGGCTTTGTCGCACGCCATCCTGGACCTGATCGAGGACCGAATGCGATTGCCTGACCTGCTCGCCAATGCCTTTGAGCAGACTGATCACGTTCGTTTGGTCGCTCAGGCGATGATTCAGCTCCTTGGCGACCGCCAGTTGATCGTTGAGCCGGCTGCACTCCTGATTGAGCCGGACGATCTCCTCGTTGAGCCGGACGGTTTCCACGGTCAGCGAGCCCACCTTTGCGTCGCGCTCGAGCACCGCTTCGGTCAGCCGGACGGTCTCGGCGGTCAGTGTGCCGATTTCCTCACCCCGGCCTAGCGTTTCGGTGGTAAGCCGCGTGATTTCGGTAAGCTGCGCGCCGATTTGCTGATTGCGGGCGTCGTCATAACGGGCGAACGACAGCGCGCCTTCCAGCACGTCGTCGTCCGGCTCGGGAAGCGGACCATCGGATGCGAGCGCCACGAAATAGACCGGATCGACGATGCCTGCCGTTGCCCGGTATTCGTTGGGCGCGACTTCCGACCAGTAGGTGACCTGCTTCGCGCCCTCACGGCCTTCGCGAAACAGCAAGGATCCCGCCGTCGGTTTCTGCTCGTAGAGCACGAAGTTCTTGAAGCCGCTCTTCAGCCACGCAATGAACTCTCCACGATCCAGTTCGCGCACGTGGAACTCGTTGGGCGGTGCGCCCGGCGGCGAATACACCGGACGGTTGGGCGTGGAGATTATCATCAGACCATCGGGCCGCAGCACTCGCCGCGCCTCGGTCATGAATGCTTCGTGCTCCGTGAAATGCTCAAGCGTCTCAAAGGAGTTGAGAACGTCCACGGAGGCATCCGGTAGAGGAATCGCCGTCGCACTGCCATGCAGGAAACGCAGATTGGTTTGCTCCGCGTAACGCGCGCGCGCTTTGTTCACCGCCTGCTCGTCGATGTCCACGCCGATAACCTGCTTCGCGGATTGCGCCAGCACCGCCGAGCCGTATCCCTCGCCGGAGGCGATGTCGAGCACTTCCTTGCCCTGGCAAAGCGTGGTCGAGAAGAGGTAACGATGAAAGTGTTCGTACTGGATAGGACCGCCGACTCCCGGAAGATAGCGCTCCCCAGTGAACTCGTGGCCGCCTTCTGCGCCTTTGAATTTGAACGTTCGGCTAGTGCTTTTCATATTGGATTTCCTACCGGCGACCGTCTGTGCAATCTGACCGGACAACGATGTCGTTGAAATATTCTGCCCTGCGCTGCAATCGCGCCGGGATACATGCTTTCTTTCGTCGTGGCATCACGCCTTGGCGACTTCGACCTGCGTCATTGCCACACCGATCAGTTCGTGCCGGACACGCGAGGCATGAACCCTGAGCGGCACGGCGTCGTGAATCCAATGCAACTGGACATGACTATATTGAGTGCCCTCCGCCACAGCCACGTTGATCGTGAAATCTCCAATCGGCAGCACCGGCATGACGAACGAAAATTCCGCGCGCAGTACATCATTCTGCTCGCACCGCACAGGATTGTCGGCAAACGTTCCGAACGTGTTCGCGCCAAACAGGTCCTGGCCGCGGTCGTTCTTGATATAGAAACCTATTATGGGCGAAGCAAGCGCTTCCCCGATCGCCACCGACACCTGCAATATCACGGACTCGCCGCCCACCACCCAGTCCAGCCGACGCCGCGCGGAATCGAGGATGGCTACGTCGGCGATTCGCGCGCCGCCCGAACCAAAAGACTGCGAATCCGGGTTGAACGGCAGGATTTCGATGTCGTTGCGCAAGGACGAGCCGTTGATCAGATCGCGGCGCACGTCACGGCTGGCGCCGCGACGAGGCGCGAGACCGGACGTGCTTCCACCGCTCGCCGGCGTGCCCGCGCTGTAGTAGGCCTCGAGATAGGCGGTGCACACGTCGTCGGGATCGCCCTGCGCAACCACTTTGCCGTGATCCAGCCAGATGGCCTTGGAGCACAGCTTGCGAATGGACGACGTGTCGTGACTCACGAACAAGATGGTCCCGCGCTTCTTGAACTCATGAAGAAAGCGGAAACACTTCTGGTTGAAGAAGGCGTCGCCGACGGCGAGGGCCTCGTCGATCACAAGGATGTCCGCGTCGACGTGAGCGATGACCGCGAACGCAAGACGGACGAACATTCCGCTCGAATACGTCTTGACCGGCTGGTCGATGAACTTGCCGATTTCCGCGAATTCGACAATGCTGTCGTAGCGTTCGTCGATCTGTTGACGCGAGAGTCCGTACAGCTGCGCATTGAGATAGACGTTCTCGCGCCCGGTGAATTGCACGTCGAAGCCGGAACCCAGCTCGAGCAGCGCGGCAACCTTCCCCTGGACCGAGATGGAGCCCGAAGTCGGCGCAAGCGTTCCGCAGACGATCTGAAGCAAGGTGCTTTTGCCCGAGCCATTACGCCCGATGATTCCGACTGTCTCCCCGACGGCGACGGAGAAAGTCACGTCGGACAAGGCGGAAAAGGTCGTGGGATCAGCGTTGGCAGCGTTGTCGCCTGCGGCGGATGCGCGCGCGGCGAAGCGCCTCGCGACGCCCCGAATGCTGCGCTTGAGCCGATCCGATGGTCGAGCGTAGGACTCGTATGCCTTGCTAATGCGGTGCGCCTCGATTGCCGTGCCACCAGAACTCAACAGTTGTCCTTCCAACCCGCCTCCATGCGAAGACTGAGACGGCCAAACAGGAGCGTCGTGCGTGCCCACAGCTGACCAGCGCCTGAAATCAAAACGGATAATATTACAGCATTCCCCGTGCGAAAAAACGACAGCGCCCCAGTACCCGCGCCGGCCCGTCTCTGCCGAAAATCCGCGCCGCCCGCCGTGGGATTGCGCCGCGACGAATTCGCCCGCGCACGACTATTGCGATTCTTACACTTCGACACAGCCTCCGCGATATTACTGGCGGCGTCGCCAATAATGCGTGTGAGATAATTCTGCGTTTATCGCCACCCGGGCCGGCCGGCGCCAGTCTGCCGCTGCAAGAAATTCCAGACCCTGGCTCCGCGCAAGCTCGACAGCGCGCTTTGGGCGAATCAAGCGCCCGGCCTTATTACCTGTTGAATCCAAGATCGTCTATGCAAAGCTTCAGCGTTTCGCCGCGGTATCTTGCTGCCTCTCTTTTGAAGAACAGACGACTCATGTTCGACTTGGGACGACGCGACGCGGTCGGCCGCTACAAGGGCTCGTTTCTCGGCATTTTGTGGTCGTTGCTCACACCGCTGCTTATGTTGTGCATTTATACGTTCGTATTCAGCGAGGTCTTCAAATCTCGCTGGAGCGGCGGCGGTGCGCAGAGCGCCAGCAAGAGCGAGTTCGCGGTCGTGCTGTTCGCGGGCATGATCATGTTCAATCTGTTCTCGGAGTGCATCACCCGGGCGCCGTCTCTCATACTTTCGAACGCGAACTTCGTCAAGAAGATCATCTTCCCGCTCGAGATCCTTCCTTGTGTCACGCTGCTCTCGGCGCTGTTCCACTTCTGCGTGAGCGTGTTCATTCTGCTGATCGCCGAGTGGCTAATTGTCGGTTCAGTGCCCGTCACGGCGTTCATGTTGCCGATCGTGCTCCTGCCGCTGTGCGTGCTGATACTCGGCATCAGCTGGGCGCTGGCCGCGACGGGGGTCTATCTGCGCGACATCGGACAAACCATCGGAATCCTGGTCACGGCGCTCATGTTTCTGTCGCCGGTATTCTTTCCGGTGTCGTCCCTGCCGGAACAGTTCCGCTCGCTGGTATACATGAATCCCATGACGTATCCGATCGAACAGAGCCGCGACGTGCTGGTTTGGGGCGTATCGATTGACTGGTCGCGCTGGAGCGTGTACTCGGGCATCGCCCTCGTCGTCGCCTGGTTCGGCTTCGCATGGTTCCAGAAGACGCGCAGAGGGTTCGCCGATGTCATCTGAGGTCGTGATTCGCGGCACGCGTCTAGGCAAGGGATTCGACTCATACGAGCGGCCCACGGACCGGCTGAAGCAGAGCATTTACGGTGCAGCCAGCAGGGCCGTAGTGGCTCCATCCGCGCGCCGCTTCCTGAGCGCGCGCGCGCGCGGCTGCGTGCGGACTTTCTGGGCGCTCAAGGACGTCGACTTCGAGGTCTCCCGGGGGGAAACGGTTGGCATCATCGGCCGCAACGGCTCGGGAAAGAGCACGCTGTTGCAGATCATCTGCGGCACCCTCGCGCCGACGGACGGAGAGATCGAAAGACGCGGGCGCATTGCAGCGCTGCTCGAACTGGGTTCCGGTTTCGACGTCGAATACACCGGCCGCGACAACATCTATATGAACGGACAGCTCCACGGCCTGAGCCGGGAGCAGATCGACGCGCGGCTGGACGAAATCATTGCTTTCGCGGACATCGGTGAGTTCATCGATCAGCCCGTCAAAACGTATTCCAGCGGCATGTTCGTGCGTTTGGCGTTCGCCGTGATCGCCCACGTCGACGCGGACATCCTGGTCATCGACGAAGCGCTCTCGGTGGGAGATGCATTCTTCACGCAGAAATGCATGCGCTTCCTGCGCCGCTTCCAGCAGACCGGAACCGTGCTATTCGTGAGTCACGATTCCTCGGCCGTGCGCAGCCTGTGTGATCGCGTGATCTGGCTCGATCACGGCACGCTCCGTGAAATGGGGGAAGCCAAGCGGGTCTGCACGAGTTACTTCGAAACGTTCTATGAGCGCCAGCAGCCTGAACGCAGCAATGCGCGCCGAGACGATGGCGGCGAAGGAATGGCGCAACAAGTCAGGCGCCTCGCAGCGCTACGTGCCGACGCGCAGACCGCCGATCAACGGCAGCGTTTCATCGCCGCTGCGAAAGACGAAGCGGCGCCCGTCGTCCTGCGGCCGCTCGCCGTCGACACGCAACATCTGCCCGCCGCCCGCCCGAAGCCGATCATTCGCACAACCACGCTGCTGGGCGAGGAAGGGGGCGCAATAACGTGGGTCGTCGGCCGAGAGCACGTGCAACTGGTCGTGCAGTTGGACAACTCGCTGGAGGGCGACACGCCCATCGTCGGTTTCGTGGTCAAAGACCGGCTCGGTCAGCCACTTTTCGGTGACAACACTTCTTTCACATCGAGCGTGCCAGCGCCAGCCGACGAGACGAAGCGGATCGCAGCGCGGTTCATGTTCGAGATGCCTACGCTTCTTCCCGGCGAGTATGCGATCAGCGTCTACGCTGCGCGACGTACGATGGCGGAAGACGTCCTTCTCGACGCCGTGCTCGATGCGTTGATCATCCGGTCCGAATCCACTGCCGTCGCAACGGGTATCGTCGGAATGCGGATGAGTAATATCAATTTGTTCGTCGCTTCGGAACTCGAAAAGGCGTGATAAACACCGCCGAGGCGCCCTACGCTTGCCTGATGAACCACGTTCCTTTCTGTTGAGCATATGACGATCGGCCAGGACGACCGAGACCAGACAGCCACTGCCGGCACATCGATGCAACCGTCGCAAAGTGAGCCCGACCTGCGCCAGGCGCACGCGCGCATTGTCGAGCTCGAGGATCAACTCGCTCGCGCGCTGGCAGATCTCCAACAACAAAGCGCCGCCGAGAGCGAGCGCGTGAAACTCGCTGTCGAGTTGGATCGAATGCGCCATTCGCCGTCGTGGCGCGTCACCGCCCCGTTACGACACGCCGAGACGATCGCAAAGGCCGCGAAGATTCTCTTCGATACGGTGCGGCGTCAGGCTCAGGCGCGCAACGGATACGGACGTGCGCTCACCTACTATGCCGGCATGGCACGTCGGGAAGGCATCTCCGGCATCAAGGCTCGCTTTCGACGCGTCCGCAGCGGTGCGGGTTTCAGCGACTGCGTCCCGTCCGATGAGGACTATCGAGCGTGGGTTAGCGAGTACGACACGCTGGGCCCTGAACAACGCCGGCGAGCCGAGAGCCTGCTGGCGTCCCTCGCTAGAAAGCCGCTCATTTCGATCATCGTTCCCACGTACAACAGCGATCCGGCTTTGCTCCGGGAGATGATCGAGTCGGTCAGAGAACAGATTTATCCCAACTGGGAACTCTGTATTGCCGATGACGCGTCTACCGATCCTGCCGTTGCCGAAAGTCTGCGCGCGTGGATCGCGCAGGACGCGCGCATCAAAGTCGTCTTTCGCGCGACCAACGGTCATATCTGCGCAGCGAGCAATAGCGCGCTCGAACTTGCCGCAGGCGAATTCGTTGCGCTCCTGGATCACGACGACATACTGCCCGCCCATGCGCTTCTGATGGTGGCTAGCTATATCGATGCCAACCCGGGCGCGCGCATGCTTTACAGCGACGAGGACAAGCTCGATTCGCACGGTCTGCGTACGACGCCATATTTCAAGCCAGACTGGAATCCAGTCCTCTTCCTGACGCAGAACATGTTCTCTCATCTCGGTGTTTTCGAGACTGCGCTCGTCAGGCAGGTTGGAGGATTCCGGATTGGCTTGGAAGGAAGTCAGGACTATGACCTCGCGCTCCGTTGCCTGGCGGTCGCGGGCGCCGACGCGGTCGTGCACATACCACATGTGCTTTATCACTGGCGAATCACGCCGGTCAGTACAGCGGGCAGTGCCAGCAATAAGCCGTATGCCCTGCAAGCAGCCGTTCGTGCTGTGAATGGACATTTGCAGCAAACGGGCGTGGCAGCCTCCGTCGAACCCATCTTCGGCGATTCCGGCCTGCTCCGCGTGCAGTATTCGACGCCCTGGCCGCTGCCAAAAGTGTCGATCATCATCCCGACGCGCGACGGGCTCGCATTGGTCAGGCAATGCATCGACAGCATTCTTCAGAAGACCACTTATCGAAACTTCGAGATCATCGTGGTGGATAACGGAAGTGTCGAAGCTGAAACGCTCGACTACTTTCGAGAGATCGTCAAGGACGCTCGGGTTCGCGTGTTACGCGACGAATCCCCGTTCAATTTCTCCGCGCTCAATAATGGCGCGGCCGCGCAGGCAACCGGCGACTATCTCTGTCTTCTGAACAACGATATCGAAGTCATTTCGCCAGACTGGCTGAACGAGATGGTGGCGATCGCATCGCAACCGGGCAATGGTGCGGTGGGCGCGGCGCTCTGGTATCCGAACAATACGCTTCAGCACGGCGGCGTGCTGATCGGGCTCGGCGGCATCGCGGGGCATATGCATCATTCGTTACAACGCGGCAGCCTCGGCTACTTCAATCGAGCGGTCGCCGTTCAGAACCTTTCGGCAGTGACAGCTGCCTGCCTCGTGATCCGGCGCTCCATCTATGAAGAAGTGGGCGGCCTGCACGAGGAACTCGCCGTCGCCTTCAACGACATCGATTTCTGCCTGCGCGTGCGGGAAGCAGGTTACAAGAACGTTTGGACGCCGTTCGCCGAGCTCTATCATCATGAATCCGCGACCCGTGGATCGGACATGAGTTCGGAGAAATATCAACGCTTCCTGAAGGAAATCCGCTGGATGGAGGAGCGCTGGGCCGGACACTTCGAGCTAGACCCTGCTTACAATCCGAACCTGTCGCTGAGCGTCACGGTTCAGCCTTTCACCCTTGCGTCGCCGCCCCGTATCGAGATGTTGCAGTGACGAGTCCGCAGCATCCGCGCGCCGGATGCTTCAGCGGGCCTGATAAGGTCCGAGGCGCTGCCTCAGCCCGTCACGGATGCCGCGCCACACCATCAGCAGATGCTGCTTGCGTTGATTGGGAAAGAAACAATAGATGAGCACGCGCCCCGGCAGTTTCACCAGTTCGGTGCTCTTCCACGTCGCCGGCATGTTCGAACGGGCGATCAACGCAATCACATTTCGAAACTGATAATAGTGACGCAGCGGTCCGTGCATTGGATAAGTGCGCCCTAGCACGCGCACCGGCTCGCCGCCGAGTTGGTGGCTGAGGCGCACCCACGGAACGCCGACCACGCGAAAGCCTAGCCGCCTCGCTCTTACGCACCATTCGAGATCGACGTAGTCGATAAAAAGCGCATCTTCCATCGGGCCGATAGACGGCCAGAAGCGCAGATTCAGGCACGAGCCGGACGAGATGAGGAAGTCGACATCGATTGGGACATTTCCTTCCGGCGCGATACGCCCGAGCTTCCACCATTGAAAACGAACGAATGCCGCCACGCCGCCGAGCCGGGCGTCCTCGTACGCGGGACCCGCTAGCGCGATGCGTTCGCCGCTAGCATTGGAAGCGGCAAGAATTTTGGGCAGCTCCGTTAGCAACGAGCTGGGCGGCTCGCTATCCTGATCGAAAAGAATGGCGAAATCGAAACCCGCGCGGATGAGCGCCTCGACTCCCTGATTGATGGCAGTTGCGATACCCAGGTTCTCAGCGTTCGCCCGATAGTCGATATCCAGCGACAATCCGAGCGTCTCGGGCGTCCGAGCGGTGGGCGTATTGTCAATTACGACGCAATGAAGACGTGCGGCAAGACGGTTGACTCGTTCGATGCACGCTTCGTCGGGCTCATAGAATACGACGACCGCGCCGGTGCGATGTGACACGGAAGCGGCGTTCAACGATCTGCCAGCGAAAGTCGCAACGCTTCTTGCCAATCAGGTGCCTGCACGCCGAATGTGTCCAGCAGTTTGCGATTCGACATTCGCGAATTGGCAGGGCGCTTCGCGGGTGTCGGATACGCCGACGCCGGAATGGGCTTCACTTCCGGCTTTTTCTCCGACGCCGACAGCGCGAAAATCGCCTGCGCAAACCCATGCCACGACGTCGATCCGCCCGCCGTCAGGTGATACACGCCCGATTTCTCCGCCCACCAGCCATCACCCCCGGCAACGGCCTGTGCCAGCACATTCGCCGTCAACGCCGCGATCGTGTTCGACCACGTCGGCGCGCCGATCTGATCGGCGACGACGCTGAGTTCATCGCGTTCCGCACCGAGCCGCAGCATCGTCAGCAGAAAGTTCTTGCCGCGCGTGCCGTAGACCCAGCTCGTGCGGAAGATCAGATGGTCGCAACCCGAAGCCGTGATCGCCCGCTCGCCCGCCAGCTTGCTCTTACCGTAGACGTTCTGCGGGTTCACCGCGTCGTCCTCGACATAGACGCCGTCCTTCGTGCCGTCGAACACGTAGTCGGTCGAATAATGAACCAGCGCGGCCGACAGACGCTTCGCCTCTTCGGCGAGCACGCCAGGCGCTTCGCCGTTCGCGCGCATCGCCGCTTGAACATCGCTTTCCGCCTTGTCGACCGCGGTGTAAGCCGCTGGGTTCACGATCAGCGACGGCTTCACTTCGCGAACCGCCTTCCTAATTCCATCAAGATCGCCGAGGTCGAGCTTGTTGCGGTCGAGCGCGACCACCCTTCCGAGTCCCTGCAAAGTGCGCGCGAGCTCGAAGCCGACTTGGCCATTCACGCCAGTCACCAGGATCTTTCGCTGAGAATCTTGAGTCATCGCGTCGCTCATTCGAAACACTCGGCTTCGCCCAGACGCTTGCCCGCCGCGTCTTTGGCCGCGAGCATCGGTTCGAAGTCGATCGGCCATTCGATGCCGATCTCCGGATCGTTCCACACGATGCTTCTCTCGTGCGCCTGATACCAGTAATCCGTCGTCTTATAGAGAAACTGCGCCGTCTCCGACAGCACGACGAACCCGTGCGCGAACCCCGGCGGCACCCACAATTGCCGATGATTCTCTTCCGACAGATTCACACCCACCCACTTGCCGAAGTTCGGCGAGCTCTTGCGAATATCGACGGCGACATCAAACACTTCGCCTTCCACCACGCGCACGAGCTTGCCCTGCGCGTGCTCAATCTGATAGTGCAGCCCGCGCAACACGCCCTTCGCCGAACGCGAATGGTTGTCCTGCACGAACTCGACGCCCGCTTCAACGTGCTCCGCGAACTCGCGCGCATTGAAGCTCTCGTAAAAGAAGCCGCGCGCATCGCCGAATACTTTCGGCTCGATGATCTTGACTTCGGGCAACGCCGTTGCCGTTACCTGGATGGCCATGCGACTTGGTCCTTCGGAAGATTGAGCAGATATTGACCGTACGCGTTCTTCGAGAGCGGCTTCGCCAGCGCGAGCAGTTGCTCGTCACCGATCCATTCCTTGCGATACGCGATCTCTTCAGGGCAAGCCACCACCAGCCCCTGACGCTTTTGCAGAGTCGCGATGAAGGTGGCCGCTTCGATCAGCGACTCGTGCGTGCCCGTGTCGAGCCACGCGTAGCCGCGCCCCATGATCTCGACGTTCAGCTTCTTCTGCTCGAGATAGCGCGAGTTCACGTCGGTGATCTCGAGTTCGCCGCGCGCGGAAGGCTTGATATCCGCGGCGATGTCGCACACCTGGTTATCGTAGAAGTAGAGGCCCGTGACCGCATAGTTCGAACGCGGCTTCGCGGGCTTCTCTTCGATCGACAGCGCGCGGAAGCTCTCGTCGAATTCGACGACGCCGTAACGCTCCGGATCATGCACGTGATAGGCGAAAACCGTCGCGCAGTCGCTACGCGCATTCGCGCTCGCCAACTGCTTCGCCAGATCGTGACCGTAGAAGATGTTGTCGCCCAAAATCAGCGCGGAAGGATCGTTGCCCACGAACTCCTTGCCGATGATGAACGCCTGCGCAAGCCCGTCCGGCGACGGCTGCACCGCGTACTGTATGTTCATGCCCCACTGGCTGCCGTCGCCCAGCATGGATTCGAAACGCGGCGTGTCTTGCGGCGTCGAAATGACGAGGACATCACGAATGCCCGCGATCATCAGCGTGGACAGCGGATAGTAGATCATCGGCTTGTCGTACACGGGCAGCAGTTGCTTCGAAACTGCATGCGTGATCGGATACAGCCGCGTGCCGGACCCGCCGGCGAGAATGATGCCTTTGCGCGCCATGCCCCGCTCCTTATGCCCGCTGCGCGTAATTCGTTTCGACCCACTTGCGGTATTCACCGGAAGCGACTTCGTCCGCCCATTCCTGATTGTCCAGATACCACTGAACGGTCTTCGCGAGACCCGTCTCGAACGTTTCTGCCGGCTTCCAGCCGAGTTCACGCTCGAGCTTGCGCGCGTCGATAGCGTAACGGCGATCGTGTCCGGGACGATCCGTCACATACGTGATCTGATCGCGATACGAGCCGCTCGCCTTCGGCTTTTTCTCGTCGAGCAGATCGCAGAGCGTGTGCACGACTTCGAGATTCTTCTTCTCGTTCCAGCCGCCGACGTTATATGTCTCGCCCGGCTTGCCGTTGGCCAGCACTTCGCGGATGGCCGAGCAATGGTCGCCGACATACAGCCAGTCGCGCACGTTCTGACCGTCGCCATAAACCGGCAGCGGCTTGCCCGCGAGCGCATTCGCGATCATCAGCGGGATGAGCTTCTCGGGGAACTGATACGGGCCGTAGTTGTTCGAGCAATTTGTCGTGAGAACCGGCAGGCCGTACGTGTGGTGGTACGCGCGAACCAGATGGTCGGAGCCGGCCTTGGTCGCCGAATACGGGCTGTTGGGCGCGTACGGCGTCGTTTCGGAGAATTGCGGATCGGTGGCGGACAGCGAGCCGAATACTTCGTCGGTCGAAACGTGCAGGAAGCGAAACGCCTGCTTTTCTGCTTCCGGCAGCGCGCTCCAGTACATGCGTGCGGCTTCGAGCAACGTGAAGGTGCCGACGACGTTCGTCTGCACGAAGTCCGCCGGACCATGAATCGAACGGTCGACGTGGCTTTCTGCCGCGAAATGCAGGATAGCGCGCGGCTTGTGCTTGGCGAGCAATGCGTCCATTGCGGCGCGGTCGCAGATGTCGGCACGCGCGAACACGTGGCGGGCGTCGTCCTTGAGCGATTTCAGCGTGCCGAGGTTGCCCGCATACGTCAGCTTGTCGACGTTGAGCACGGGTTCATCGGAGCCGTTCAGCCAGTCCAGAACAGTATTTGCGCCGATGAAACCGGCGCCGCCCGTCACGAAAATCATGGATACCCTTTGGCTGCTCTATCCCGCGCGCCACTGAAACTGCACGCGCAAGGTGTGGAAAAAAATGCTCACTCGACGCCGGGACGCATCGAATGCGGGAACTGCGACCGATTCACCGGCCGCCGTCCAACTTTGATCAGCCGCCAATTATAAAGCCATGGAGTGCAAAAACTGCACGGCTAACAACTTGATACAGCTCGCATTTGCTGACCCGGTCTGGATCATTCGCGCGGGGCGGACGGACATCGCCGTTTCCCGATCACCGGCATAATTCATCGCATCCGACAATTCTTTTCTCGCGCGCGCGGTCACGAACCGCGTCGCAAACCGCATCGAATCAATGACTGACGCACTCTCCGCAAGCCTCGCGGTCTCCTCCGCCCCCCTCGTCTTCGGCGACCTTCAGGGCTGTTGCGATCCGTTTCACCTCCTGCTGAAGAAGGCCGCGCCCGAGCCGGACACCCCGCTTTGGTTCGCGGGCGACCTCATCAACCGCGGCCCGAAGTCGCTCGAAACCTTGCGCGAAGTCATCGCGCTCGGCTCGCGCGCAACCGTCGTGCTTGGCAATCACGATCTGAATCTGCTCTCCGTCGCCGCGGGGCTGCGCAAGCCGAAGAAAGGCGACACGCTCGACGACATTCTCGCCGCGCCCGATGCCGCCGATCTCATCGAATGGGTGCGGCACAAGCCGGTCGCGCACTTCCAGGACGGCGCTTTGATGGTTCACGCGGGCGTGTTGCCGCAATGGGACGTGACGATGACGCTGGAACTCGCGCACGAACTGGAAACTGCATTGCGCGCGCCGGACTGGAAGGAAACGCTGGCGCAGTTGTACGGCAATGAGCCGCATCGCTGGGAAGATTCGCTCACGGGCATCGACCGGCTGCGCGTGATCTACAACGCGCTGACGCGCATCCGCTTTTGCACGGCCGAAGGCGCGATGGAATTCGCTAACAACGGCGGCCCCGATAACGCACCGCCTGGCTATACTCCGTGGTTTGACGCACCGAACCGCCGCACCCAGGATGCGACGATCGTGTTCGGACATTGGGCCGCGCTAGGCCTGATGATCCGCGACGATGTGTTGTGCCTCGATTCCGGCTGCGTTTGGGGCAACAAGCTGTCAGCGGTACTGCTAACGAAAGATCCGGCCGGACGGGTGGTCACGCAGGTGAGTTGCGCGGTCAATCGCCCCGGCACACGCCGGAGCTCATGAAGTATTCAAGAGCTCGAGATTGACCAGACCCAGCGCTCAATGGCGCTACGTTGTGTGGAGACAGTACACCCACCGTCGAATGCTTCCTCAGTTCGACGCTCTGGAAGTCGCAGCAGCAGACAAGCCCGGGGCAGGTACGAAACGGGCTGCGACGGAAGCGAAAGCTTCGCCTGCCGCACAACATGGTCGAGGGGAGCCATACCAGAAGGTATGCGTCACTAGGCCCGTAAGGGCACCCGCGCCGGACGGGTTTCGGCTGCAGTGACAGCGGAGTCTTTGTGGCTGTTTTTGTACTAGACCGATACCGCCGGCCGTTGATGCCGTGCAGCGAGAAGCGCGCGAGATTGTTACTCGCGCGAGGTCGCGCCCGTGTGCATCGCGTGATGCCATTCGTCATTCGGCTCACGGACCGCGAACGAGCCGCCTGCGAGTTTCAGCCGCTCCGCCTGAAACTCGACCCGGGCAGCAAGGCCACGGGGCTTGCTCTCGTGCTCGATAGGGAGACGCTCGACTCGACCACCGGCGAGCTCCGTCGCGGCGCGGCCGTGCTGAACCTGTTCGAACTTGTTCATCGCGGTCGACAGATCAGTGACGCGTTGACGGCCCGCAGCGCCATGCGTCGATCGCGTCGCGGCAAGTTGCGTTACCGTGCGCCGCGCTTTCTGAACCGCACGCGGACTCCCGGATGGCTCCCGCCGTCGCTCCAACATCGGGTGGATACGACGATGGCTTGGGTGCGACGTGTTAGGCGCTGGGCACCGATAGCGGCGCTTTCCTGCGAACTCGTTCGCTTTGACATGCAACTCTTGGATAACCCGGAGGTCAACGGGGTAGGATATCAGCACGGAACGCTGGCAAGCTATGAGCTTCGCGAATACCTGCTGGAAAAGTGGGGCCGGCGCTGCGCTTACTGCGACGCGAAAAGCACTCCCCTGCAGTTGGATCACATCGTCGCTCGGTCGCGCGGCGGCAGCAACCGTGCATCCAACTTGACGCTCGCCTGCGAGCCCTGCAACAGAGCGAAGAGTGCGCTGCCCGTAGACGAGTTTTTAGCCAAGCGACCCAAGCGGCTGGCAGGCATCGTGGCTCAATCGAAACGTCCGCTAAAGGATGCCGCAGCGGTGAACGCCACTCGATGGGCCTTGACCAGCGCGCTGAAAGCGACCGGTATGTCATTGGAGCTTGGCTCCGGTGGGCGCACTAAGTTCAATAGGACCGCGCTTGGCGTACCGAAAACGCATGCGCTCGATGCTGCATGTGTCGGTGCACTTTCATTCCTGACCGGCTGGAAGCGACGGACACTTTCCATATCCTGCACCGGCCGTGGCAGCTACCAGCGCACCCGGCTCGACCGGTACGGCTTCCGGCGGGGATACATGACACGAACGAAGCGTGTGCACGGATTTCAGACTGGCGACCTCGTTCGGGCCGACGTACCTGCCGGCCGAAAGGCCGGCACCCACATAGGCCGCGTGGCCGTTCGCGTCACCGGAAGCTTCAACATCCAGAAGTTCGATACGGTCGTGCAAGGCATTGCCCATCGTTATTGCCGGTTAATTCAACGCAGTGACGGGTACGGATATGCAACGAAACAGTTGTCGAAGGAGAAGATGCCCGCAGGCCCTCTCGCACACAGCCCTGGGTATCTTCGCAATCTGGACAATGAATCTTTTAGCGCGCTAGGGCGAGGAAGTAACAACGGAGTGGCCGATTGACAAGGCGACCGAGGTAGCCGGCGCGCCGCGCATCCGCTCCAGCGCCGCCTGAACCGCCGCTTGCGCTTCGCTCGCGAGCAGCCGCCGGTCGGCGCCCGGCGCGAGCGGATCGCACACGTGGAGATGCGCGGTGATCGGCCCGCCGCGCAACAGCGCATCGAGCGAATCGCTGAGCGACATATCGCCGATATAGGCGGGCGCGGTCGTCTGCCTGCCGCGCGCATCCTCGTACATGAGGCAAATGGGCTGCACCGGGCACGACGCCGACACGGCCGCCTGAAACAGGTTCGCGTGAAACGGCAGCAGCGATATGCCGTCGCTCGTCGTGCCCTCGGGGAACACGCACATCATCTCGCCCGCGACGAGCCGGTTCGCCAGTTCATGCATGATGCGCTTCGCGTCGCTGCGCTTCTCGCGCTGCACGAAAACCGTGCCGAGCTGTTGCGCGAGCCAGCCGACCACCGGCCACTGGCGAATCTCGGCTTTCGATACGAACGGCGTTGGCCGCCACGCGTTGATCACGTAGATATCGATCCACGAAACATGATTGCCGACGACGAGCACGCCCGCATCCAGCCGCGCTTCGTCGTGATGCACGACGAGCTTCATGCCCGCCAGTCGCAGCATCTTCAGCGACCAGGCGCGATTCAACGCCATGCGTTCGCTCGCGGTCGCGTCGGGGAAGCGCCGCGCCACGGTCCATGCGCCGTGCAGCAGATGGAGAGCGAGGCGCAACTTGCGCAACATCAACTTCATGGATCAGCGGCTTTCGTAGGCGAGATGTCCGCCGACGATGGTCGCGCGCACGCGAGCCGGCAGTTCGTAGCCCAAGAACGGCGAGTTATGGCCCTGGCTCTTGAGCTTGCGCGGATCGACGCGCCAGGACGCATCGGCGTCGAACACGCAAATGTCTGCGAGCGCGCCCACGGCGATGCGCCCCGCCGGCAGCTTCAGCACATCCGCCGGTGCGGACGTGATGCGGCCGAGCGCCTTTGGGAGCGGCACATTTGCTTCCCGCGCCCATTTCACCGTCAGCGAGAGCAGCAGTTCGAGGCCGGTCGCGCCGGGCGTCGCTTCGGCGAAAGGCAGGAGCTTCTCGTCGTCGTCGAGCGGCGTATGGTCGGAGCAGATTGCGTCGATCGTGCCGTCTTCGAGCCCTGAGCGAATCGCTTCGCGGTCGCGTTGCTGGCGCAGCGGCGGATCGAGGCGGAACTGCGAATCGAAATAGCCGATGTCCACGTCAGTCAAATGCACGTGGTTGATCGTGACGTCGCACGTGACAGCAAGCCCTTCCGCCTTCGCCGCGCGCACGAGCGCCACGCCCGCCGCCGACGACACATGCGACAGATGCACACGCGCGCCCGTCACGCGCATCAGCTCGAAAATGGTGTGGAGCGCGATGGTTTCCGCCGACACCGGCACGCCCGACAGCCCCAGCCGTGACGCGACCGCGCCGCTCGCGGCCACGCCTCCCTTCGCCATGAACGCGTCCTGCGGGCGCAGCCACACGGTATAGCCGTAGGTCGTCGCGTATTGCAGCGCGCGCAGCAGCGTGCGGGTATCGACGATCGGGTTATCCGCCTGCGAGAAGCCGATGCAGCCGGCCTCCGTCAGTTCCACCATCTCGGTGATGCTCTCGCCCTTCAGCCCGACGGTCAGCGCGCCCAGCGGATACACATGCGCCTGATGCAGCTTCTGCGCGCGGAATTTGAGCATCTCGACGAGACCCGGCTCGTCGAGCGTGGGATCGGTGTCCGGCGGGCAGACGAGGCTCGTCACGCCGCCCGCCATCGCGGCGGCCATTTCGGATTCGAGCGTCGCCTTGTGCTCGAAACCCGGCTCGCGCAGGCGCGCCGACAAATCGACGAAGCCCGGCGCGATATGCAAACCGTTCGCGTCGATGATCTTGGCCGCGCTGAAATCGGCGGGCGCCTCGCCGATCGCGACGATGCGTCCCGCCGCGATGAATACGTCCTTGCGCGTTTCCGTGCCCGCAGCCGGATCGATGATCGTGCCGCCTTGAATCTGGATCTTCATGTCGTTCTGTTCAGTCGCTGTTGCCGGCCACAATGCCCATCACCGCCATGCGTACGGCGATGCCGAAGGTCACCTGATTCAGGATGACCGACTGCGGCCCGTCGGCCACTTGCGAATCGATTTCCACGCCACGGTTCATCGGGCCGGGGTGCATCACGATGGCATCCGGCGCGGCGAGCGCGAGACGCTCGGGCGTGAGTCCCCAGCTCTTGAAATACTCCTGCGCGGACGGCAAAAGCGCGCCGCTCATGCGCTCGTTTTGCAGCCGCAGCATGATGATGACGTCCACGCCCTTCAGACCTTCGTCGAGGTTGTGGTAGACGTGCACGCCCATCTGGTCGAGGTTGCCGGGCAAGAGCGTGCGCGGGCCGATGGCGCGCACTTCGGGCACGCCGAGCGTGGTGAGCGCGTGAATGTCCGACCGTGCGACGCGCGAATGCAGGATGTCGCCGACAATCGCCACGCGCAGCTTCGTGAAGTCGCGCTTGTAGTGGCGAATGGTGTACATGTCGAGCAGGCCCTGCGTCGGATGCGCGTGACGGCCATCGCCCGCGTTGATCACGTGCACGTGCGGCGCGCAGTGCTCGGCGATCAGATACGGCGCGCCACTGGACGCATGACGCACGACGAACATGTCGGCGTGCATCGCGGAGAGATTGTTGATGGTGTCGAGCAGCGATTCGCCCTTGCTCGTCGACGACGCGTTGATATTCAGATTCAGCACATCCGCCGACAGACGCTTCGCCGCGATCTCGAAGGTGGTGCGCGTGCGCGTCGAGTTCTCGAAGAAGAGATTGAACACCGACTTGCCGCGCAGAAGCGGCACTTTCTTCACTTCGCGGTCGGTGACGCTCACGAACTGCTCGGCGGTATCGAGAATATGCGTGACGATGGCGCGCGGCAGGCCCTCGATGGTCAGCAAGTGCTTCAGCTCGCCGTTCTTCGTGAGCTGCGGGTTGCCCTTGAGAAATCCGTAGCGGAAGGTGTCGCTGGTCTTGTCGGCTTGCTGCGCGCCCGGTTCGGCTGCGCTCTGCGTGGCGGTGTTCATGGTGATCCAGGCGTTGCTTTTAAAAAAAGGCGTGAGACGCGTGTCGCTGCCGCGTCAGTGCGTGCGCGGCTCGGTCGTGAAGCCGAACGTGCCGTCGTCGCGGCGCGCGAGCACGAGGTCTTCGTTCGCTGCGACGTCCACCATGCCGCCGGTGAAGCGCGCGGCAATCGGCATTTCGCGTCCGCCGCGATCGGCGAGCACGGCGAAGTCGATGGCTGCGGGGCGGCCGTAATCGTAAAGCTCGTTGATCGCCGCGCGCACGGTGCGGCCGGTGGAGAGCACGTCGTCGATCAGCAGGATACGGCGGCCTTCGATACCGAACGGCAAGGAGGTCGGGCTCGCCTGACTGTGCAGGCCCTTTTTCGCGTAGTCGTCGCGATGCAGCGCCACGTTCACCACGCCGAAATGCGGCGCGCCCAAGTCTTTCGCGAGCCGCTCGGCGAGCCATGCGCCGCCGCTGTAGATGCCCGCGAGCGCCACGCCGTCTGCAGCCGCGAGCGACGCGCCGTACGCCGCGCGAATCTCTTCGACGAGCGCGCG
Source organism: Burkholderia sp. 8Y (assembly GCF_902506145.1). Classification (GTDB taxonomy): domain Bacteria; phylum Pseudomonadota; class Gammaproteobacteria; order Burkholderiales; family Burkholderiaceae; genus Caballeronia. The sequence goes on from NZ_LR733520.1 coordinate 2,189,781, forward strand.
ATACAGCGCCTCTGCGTCAATGGAACTCATGATCGTCGGAAAGTCCGTCGAGATATTGTTGGAGGATGACGCGGGCGGCTTCGGCGTCGATGCCATCGAAGCGGCCGCGCGCATTCGGACGCACGCCGCGCTCGCGCAAATCCGCTTTCGCGTCGACGGACGAATAACGCTCGTCCACCCATTGCACCGGCACGTTGAAACGGCCGTTCACCTGATTGCCGAAGCGTTTCGCGAGCGCGCTCATCTCGTGCGGCGTGCCGTCCGGATGCATCGGCATGCCGACGACGACGGCATCCGGTTTCCACTCCTGCAGAAGCTTGCCGACTTCCTGAAAGCGATAATCGCGGTCGCGATTTTCGAGCACGGCGAGCGCGCGCGCGTTGCGAGTCAATGTATTGCCGACGGCCACACCGATGCGCTTTTCGCCGTAATCGAATGCCAGCAGCGTGGCTTCGCGGCTCATGCGTGCCCTGCTTCGCCGGAAAGCATGGAGCGCGAGACGCCCAGCAGCGACAGCGCCGCTTCCAGGCGGTCTTCGGCGGGCACATCGAAGATGATGCGCGAATCGGCTTCGACCGTCAGCCAGCCGTTCTTCGAAATTTCTTCTTCCAGCTGCCCCGCGCCCCAGCCCGCGTGGCCGAGCGTCAGCAGAAAACGCTCGGGGCCCTTGCCGCTCGCGACCGCTTCGAGCACGTCCTTCGACGTGGTCATGGCCAGGCCGCCGGGCACGCTCATGGAGGAGCTATACGGTTCGCCCTCGCCCGCTTCGTGCAGGACGAAGCCGCGCTCGGTCTGCACGGGACCGCCGAAATACACGGGCAAGTGAACGAGCGGCTCGATTTCGAGCTTGAGGTCGATGCGGTTGAAAAGCGATTGCAGGTCGATGTCGGTCGGCCTGTTGATGACGAGACCCAGCGCACCGCGATCGGTGTGATCGCAAAGGTAGACCACCGTTCCGGAAAACGTCGGATCGACCATGGAGGGCATGGCGATCAGGAACTGGTTCGTCAAATTGATGCGATCGGAAGTCTTGGACATAATTCAGGATTTTAACAAAGGCGCTGCGAGATGGCCGACTTCGATGTGGGGCTCGTCTGGTTTCGGCGGGACCTGCGCGCGGCAGACAATGCTGCACTCTATCATGCGCTTACACGGTGCCGCCGCGTGCTGTGCGCGTTCGTTTTCGACCGGGAAATCCTTGATCCCCTTGGTAGAAACGATCGCCGCGTGCCCTTCATTCATGCGAGCGTGATCGAGCTGGATCGCACGCTGCGCGCGGCCGGCGGCGCGCTGCTCGTGCGGCACGGCGCGCCGCTCGACGCGATACCCGCGCTCGCCCGCGAATGCGGCGTGAACGCCGTGTTCGTGAACCGCGATTACGAGCCGGCCGCGAAAGCGCGCGACGACGCGGTCGCGCAAAAACTCGCGGGCGCGAACATCGCGTTTTTCGGTTTCAAGGATCAGGCGATCTTCGACCGCGACGAAGTGCTGACCGGCAGCGGCAAGCCGTACACCGTGTTCACGCCGTACAAGCGCAAGTGGCTCGAAACGCTCACGCCGGATGCGTTGCAGCCGTACGCGTTGGAAGACCATCTGCACGCGCTCGGCAAGCCGCCCGCGCACGCCGATCAGGGCATTCCGTCGCTCGCTGCACTCGGTTTCCCCGACGCGCACGGCCCCGCGTTCCCGGCGGGCACGGTCGGCGCGTACGCGCTCTTCGACGACTTCCGCGACCGCATGGCCGATTACGACCGCACGCGCGACTTTCCGGCGGTCAAAGGTCCGAGCTATCTGGGCATCCACCTGCGGCACGGCACGGTGTCGATTCGCGCGCTCGCCCGCGTCGCGCACGACGCGCAGCGCCACGGCGACCGCGGCGCGCAGACGTGGCTTTCCGAACTCATCTGGCGCGACTTCTATTTCGCCGTGCTGCACCATTTCCCGCGCGTGGGCATGCTGGGCGATCATCGCGCGTTCAAGCCGGAATACGACCGCATCGAATGGGAAACGGGCGAGGCCGCCGACACGGATTTCGCCGCGTGGTGCGCGGGGCAAACGGGCTACCCGCTCGTGGATGCCGCCATGCGTCAGCTCAACACATCGGGCTACATGCACAACCGGCTGCGCATGGTAACGGCCAGTTTTTTGATGAAGGATCTCGGCATCGACTGGCGGCGCGGCGAGGCGTATTTCGAGGCGCAGCTCAACGATTTCGAGCTTTCGTCGAATAACGGCGGCTGGCAGTGGGCGGCGTCGAGCGGTTGCGACGCGCAGCCGTACTTCCGCATTTTCAACCCGGTCACGCAGTCGCAGAAATTCGACGCTGCCGGCAAGTTCATCCGCCACTATGTGCCGGAATTGGCGGCGCTGTCCGACCGCGACATTCATGCGCCGTGGCTCGCGAAGCCCGATGCGCTGAAGGCGGCGAAGATCGCGCTGGGCGTGGAGTATCCGGCGCCTATCGTCGATCACGACGCCGCACGCAAGCGGACACTGCTGCGCTACGACGTCGTGCGCGGGCCCGCCAAACGCAGTGCGTCGCCCGACGAGGACGACGACGCTATCGAGTGACCGCCGGAGCGCGTTCGATCATTGCGGTGAGCGCAGCAATCGACGCGCGGCCTTCCGACGGCGCGATGCCAGCGGCCGCCTGATGCAGCATCGAACGCAGCATTTGCGCGGCGCGCTCGGGAATCGCGGCGTCGAGGCCGCGAGCATCGCTTGGGTCGGCGCCTTCGCCCTGATGCGCGACGCGCCGCCACGCGAGGCCGAGCGTATCGGCAAGCAGCGCGACGTGGCCGAGCCCGAGCGCGCAAGCCGCCGCGCCCAGCCGATGCGACGCGTTCGCCGCATGCAGCGCGGCGTCGGCATCGACGGTGCCGGTCTCGCTCGCCTGCGTGCCGCGCTCGACGAGCCCTTCGATCGACGCCTCCGCGCTTTGCAGGAAGTCTTCGTAGGCTGCCGCGTTCACGCGCAGCACGCCCAGATCGCGCGTGACGGCCTCGCGCGCGCTTTCTTCGCTCGCCTGCGCCGCGCCTTGCTCCCACGCGGCTTCCGATGCGGGCGTCGCCGCCACGTGCCATGCCACGGTCAAGCCGTAGTCGCGCAGCACGTCGACGTGCCCGGCGTCTTCAGGCGTCGCGCCGTAGAGCGCGAAGTCGCGCCACAAAAGCGCGAGCGTCGCGCGCACGAGCGAACGCGGCGCGAACGTCGACGCGTGCGCCTGATCCGCCAGCACGAGATTGAAGCGCGCGTAAAGACGCTTGGCGTCCGCGTGGCTGGACAGATCGGCATGGCGGCCGGCCCGCTCGCGCAGCGCGCGCACCGTGGACGACGCGAGCCGCCAGAAATCGTACGGGTCGGGGCCGGCGAGTTCAGCGAGACACGCGTCGAGGCGCGAGAACGTTTCGTCGATTCCGGCTTGCGGCTGATCGGCGGGCGCGCGCAGCAACGCGAGCAGCGCCGCTTCGTAATGCGCGCGGACACGTGCGAGCCTTTCCGGTGCGACGCCGCGCAGCGTCGACGGCGCAATCGCCCGGCCGGCGAGCGCGAGGTCGTCGTACGAAACCGGCGCGATGCGCGTATGCGCGGCCAAGAGCGCATGAAGGCCGCGATAGTGATCGAAGAGTTCCGTCGAACAGGACAGTTCGCGCAGATTGTGGCGCTCGACGGCAGCGCGGAACGCGGACATCGCGAGCGCGATGCGATCGTGCGTGGCGTCCGGTTCGTCGCCGAGCGGCGCGACGAGCGCGAGCGCCTCGGCGAAACGTTGCGCGGGCAGCCATCCCGCCGAATGCAGCGCGGCAATCGCGCGCTTGAGCGCGGGCGCCGTCTCGCCCTGCCGCTGGAACGCGTGGATGGCGTCCGTGAGCGCCATTTCGGCGAGCCGGACAGAGCCGCCGCGCGGGTTCGGCAAGGCTTCGATCGGAACGGGTAGATCGGGACGAGATGTCATAACGGGCGCTCACAAGCCAGAAACGCGCGTGGCGACGCCGCCTCGACGCGCGGTTGAACTGCATCATCGACACGCGCGGCGGCCGATTGCCGCCGACAGCCTGTCGTGCTCCAAGCGTATGCCTTTACGAGCGCAGGCGGGAAACGAATGTTCCAGCCGCCTCGCCGCAGCGCGCAGGCAGTTTCACCTGCGACGCCTGCATGGAAACGCGGGCCGCTAAAAAACACGCGCCGCATGGCGTGAGCCATGCGGCGCGGTAGAGCGTGCGGATCAGATCTGAACCATCTCGAAATCTTCCTTGCGGGCTCCGCATTCGGGACAGGTCCAGTTGATCGGAACGTCCTCCCAACGAGTGCCCGGCGCGATGCCCTCTTCCGGCAATCCCGCCTCTTCGTCGTAGATCCAGCCGCAGATCAGGCACATCCAGCTTCTGTATTCCATACTTATGCCGCGTCGATTGATCGATTGAAATTAGGCCATGATGGTACCGTGTTGCCGGTTGGATGCCTAGCAAGACGCCGGCCCGGCGTGCATCCCCAAATAGCGGGACGTGCGCGCCGCCGCTCGCAAAAAGGTGCGCAAAGACCGCAGGCGGGCGGCAATAGGCCGCATAATCGAAGTGTCCGGGCGGCGTGCGCGTCTTTTTTCGCATCGCTGCAACTGAATCGTCTCACTCGTGCAATTCAAACCAAAAATGTCCGCTTTTGCCATGACCGGCGACTCTCCACCGATCGTTCTGACTTTCGGACTCTCGGACCCCACGGGCGGCTCCGGCTTGCAAGCCGATTTGCTGACGCTCGCCAGCATGGGCTGCCATGGCGCAACGGTGCTGACCGGTTACGCCGTGCGCGATTCCGCGACCTGCGACGAAGTCAACGGGCTCGACCCCGACACGGTCGCCGCACAGGCGCGCATGTTGCTAGAGGACATGCCGATCGCCGCGTTCAAGATCGGCGCGGCGACGCGGGCCGAAGTGGTCTCCGCGATCGCCGAAGTGGTGTCCGATTACGACGACGTTCCGCTGATCCTCGCGCCGGATTTCACGCTCGACGACGAACATGTGTTGTCCGCCGATGAACTGCGCGAATCGCTCGCCGATCTGCTCGTGCCGCAAACGACGATGCTGATCGCCGATCACGCCACGCTGTTGCAACTCGCGCAGCCGGACAGCGACGCCGAAGCGCCGACGCTCGATTCCGCGATTTCGCACATTCTCGCGCAGGGCTGCGAGTACGTGCTGGCAATGGAAACGGGCACGCATCGGCATGTGAACACGCTGTACAGCGAGGAAGGACAGGTGCGGCAGGACTTGTGGGATCGCGGGCTGCATCGTGTAATGGGGCTCACGGACACGCTGGGCGCCGCCGTCGCTGCGTTGCTGGCGAACGGTCAGGAGCCCGCCGAGGCCGCGCGCGAGGCGCAGGAATACGTGTTTCAGGCGGCGCGCGCCGCGTTTCGTCCGGGCATGGGCGCCTATCTGCCGGACCGCTTTTTCTGGGCGCGCTCGAACGACGCAGACGACGAGAACGATGCCGCGTCCTTGCCGGACGATGGAGCCGGATTACCCGGAGAAGCCCGGCATTAGAGGGTTTCGACGGCAAGCAATGCCGTGAACGAGGCGACACGAACGGAGTTCGGAGACCAACGAAGGGAGGCTTTGCGAGCGCATGCCGTATCGATTGCCCCATCTGCACAAGCCCGGCCCGCAAGGCGCCATCCGCGTCGGCTGCGCGGGCTGGGCGCTATCGAGCTCGGTCCAGTCGAGCTTTCCCGACGAAGGCACGCACCTCGAACGCTACGCACGCGTGCTGACATGCGTCGAAATCAACTCGAGCTTCTATAAGCCGCATCGCGAGCAGACTTACGAAAAATGGGCGCAGAGCGTGCCCGATTCGTTCCGCTTCTCGGTGAAGCTGCCCAAGGCGATTACGCACGACGCGCGCCTCGCCGAAACCGAAGCACTCATCGATGAATTCCTGGCCGCGGCCGGTCAGTTGGGCGACAAGCTCGGCTGCTGGCTCGCGCAATTGCCGCCGAGCCTCGCGTTCGAGCACGACGTGGCAGAGGCGTTCTTCAAGGCGCTGCGCGAGCGCACGAAGCTGCCGGTCGCGTGCGAGGCGCGCAACCCGAGCTGGTTCACCAAGGAGGCGGCGGCGCTCTTGAAAGCGCATCACATCGCGTATGTGGACGCCGACCCGATTCCCGATGAGTGCGAGATCAAGCATCGCGCGGATACATCGCTCGTCTATGTGCGGCTGCACGGCTCGCCAGATCTCTACAAGTCTTCGTACGACTTCCCGTATCTCGACGATCTCGCGCGCACGCTGCAAGGCCGCGCGAAAAAGACGCCCGAGGTGTGGTGCATCTTCGATAACACGACGCTCGGCCACGCGCAGCCCAACGCGCTGCATGTGATGGAGCGCCTGCATCTGCATCATCGGAAGGCGTAGTGCTTTTCCGCTTCCACTCGTTGCTCCCGAAGGAGATCCGCTGATGCACACGCCGGCACGACGCCTCGCCCGCCTGATCCGAGCCACGATGCTCGCCACGATTGTCTCGGCGGCGCTGCCCGCCCATGCGCAAGATGCACCGCCGCCGGCCACGCCCGCAGGCGACGGCACGTTCTTGCTGACCATCTTCCTCAAGCACGATGAGTCGAAGCCGCTGCCGAAGATCAATCAGCAACTCAAGGAACAGGGGTACTTCAAGGCGTTTCCGCCGCCGGGCGTGGAAGTGGTGTCGTGGTACGTGATGATGGGCATCGGGCAAGTAGTGACCTTGCGCGTGCCGGCGGACAGGCTGCGCGAGGTGAATCGCGCGATCGAGACGACCGCGTGGGGCGGCTATCACACGGAGTTCTATCCGACTTACGACTACAAAGCCGCCGCGCAGAAGCTGCGCGACGAGATGAACAAATAGGTTTTCGATGGACGAAAAAAAACCTGCATCGCTGCAGGTTTTTTTCGGCACGGCGCGGGCCTCTTTCGAAGCCCGCGCCGATGTAATCGGGCCGGAGCCGTCTTACATGTCCATGCCCATGCCGCCCATGCCGCCGGGCATGCCGCCAGGCATCGGAGCATCTTCCTTCGGCAGTTCAGCGACGGCTGCGTCGGTCGTCAGCAGCAGGCCTGCCACCGATGCCGCGTTTTGCAGCGCCGTGCGCGTCACCTTCGTCGGGTCGACGACACCGGCTTCCACCAGGTCACCGTACTCGCCGGTTGCCGCGTTGTAGCCGTAGTTGCCCGAACCTTGAGCAACAGCGGCCACCACGACGGAGGCTTCTTCGCCGCCGTTCGTGACAATCTGGCGCAGCGGCTCTTCCATCGCACGCAGGACGATCTTGATACCTGCGTCCTGATCGGCGTTCGCGCCCTTCAGGCCGTCGATAGCACGGCGAGCACGGATCAGCGCAACACCGCCGCCAGCCACGATGCCTTCTTCCACAGCCGCGCGCGTTGCGTGCAGTGCGTCTTCGACGCGTGCCTTCTTTTCCTTCATTTCGACTTCGGTCGCAGCGCCGACCTTGATCACCGCAACGCCGCCGGCCAGCTTGGCCACGCGCTCTTGCAGCTTTTCACGGTCGTAGTCCGACGTTGCTTCTTCGATCTGCTTGCGCACTTGCTTCACGCGAGCTTCGATGTTCGCGGCTTCGCCAGCGCCGTCGATGATCGTCGTGTTTTCCTTGCCCACTTCGATGCGCTTGGCTTGACCCAGCTCTTGCAGCGTCGCCTTTTCCAGCGTCAGGCCGGTTTCTTCCGCGATCACCTGACCGCCGGTCAGGATCGCGATGTCTTCCAGCATGGCCTTGCGACGGTCGCCGAAGCCCGGAGCCTTGACAGCCACCGTCTTCAGAATGCCGCGGATGTTGTTGACGACGAGCGTAGCCAGAGCTTCGCCTTCGACGTCTTCAGCGATAATCAGCAGCGGACGGCCAGCCTTCGCGACTTGTTCCAGCACCGGCAGCAGATCACGGATGTTGGAAACCTTCTTGTCGTGCAGCAGCACGAACGGGTTTTCCAGAACGGCGACTTGCTTGTCCGGGTTGTTGATGAAGTACGGCGACAGATAGCCGCGGTCGAACTGCATGCCTTCCACGACATCGAGTTCGTCTTCCAGCGACTTGCCGTCTTCGACGGTGATGACGCCTTCCTTGCCGACCTTGTCCATGGCTTCAGCGATACGATCGCCGATGGACGTGTCGCTGTTCGCCGAGATCGAGCCGACTTGCGCGATTTCCTTGTTCGTCGTGCAGGGCTTGCTGATCTTGCGCAGTTCTTCGATGGCTGCCGCGACGGCCTTGTCGATGCCGCGCTTCAGGTCCATCGGGTTCATGCCCGATGCGACATACTTCATGCCTTCGCGAACGATGGACTGTGCGAGCACGGTAGCGGTCGTGGTGCCGTCACCTGCGTTGTCGCTGGTCTTGGAAGCGACTTCCTTGACCATTTGCGCGCCCATGTTCTGGAGCTTGTCCTTCAGTTCGATTTCCTTCGCAACCGAGACACCGTCCTTGGTGACCGTCGGGCCGCCGAACGAGCGCTCGAGCACGACATTGCGGCCCTTCGGACCCAGCGTGACCTTGACCGCGTTGGCCAGGATGTTCACGCCTTCGACCATCTTGGCGCGTGCGGAATCGCCAAAAGTAACTTCTTTAGCTGCCATATCCAGACTCCTTGATTCGATTCAGTGTGCCGGCTCGGCGCCCGGTCGGCGCGCAGCCCGGCTTACAGGAAGGATGCTTACTTGTTGACCAGGACGGCCATGATGTCTTCTTCGCGCATGACGAGCAGTTCTTGCCCGTCGACCTTGACGGTCTGGCCGGCGTATTTGCCGAAGAGCACGCGGTCGCCCACCTTCACGTCGAGGGCGTTCTGCGTGCCCTTGTCATCGCGCTTGCCCGGGCCGACGGCCAGGACTTCACCTTGATCCGGCTTTTCTGCCGCTGCTTCCGGGATCACGATGCCCGATGCGGTCTTGGTTTCCTGGTCCAGACGTTTGACGATGACGCGATCGTGCAAAGGACGAAGGTTCATACACACTCCTCTCTTGAATGAGACTGAAAACGCGGAAAAACCCGTCTTTTGGGCAAAGGCCCGCCGGACGGAAATCTTGTTAGCACTCTCGTGCGGTGAGTGCCAATTATATGGACGGGATTTGACAATTTCAAGGAGGAAGGTAAATGCGCTTCTGGCACGGAGGCCTTGGCTTGTCGAACTTCAGCCAAGATGAGCGATTCCCTCCATCCTCGAACTATGCGGAAGGAGTCGTACCGCTATACCGGCGTTTGCACTTCCAGCAGCACGCCGCCGGCGCGTGCGCTCGATAGCTCGACCGACCACGCATCTACCGGTATCGACGTCTAGCGGTATGAGTTTGGTCGTCTGCTGGCAGCGAAACCTCCCTGCACATTGGGGCGCTCCGCACACTCGGGCCGAGGGATACCAACGCTTGGTCCTCCGCCTGATTGTCATGCGGGCGGGTCACGGTCGGCCATGTCTGACCATACGGATCGGAAGGCAAGCACGCTTTCGTTCTTGCCCGGCCGGGTGACTGCGGTAGCATAGGAACCTCAAGAACTTCTCTTATGCTCTTCTCAGGAGCGCGTCCCCACAGTGCCGACTGCTGCTCTATCCCGAACCCCAATTCCGAGCCACGCTGGTCCTGACACCAGCGCGCCGCCGTCAGCAGGCGAACGCCTGGCGGTGCTTTTCCATATCGTCGACTTCAACGACGGCGGCATCGAATCGTCGCTGATCCAATGGCTGCGCGTCTTCGATCGCGAGCGTTTCGCCGTCACGCTGTCGGTGATGCATTCCTCGCCTGCGTTCGAGACGCGCTTTCGCGCGCTCGTGCCGCCCGATGTCGGCATCGAAATCCTCGCGGACAGGGACTGGCTCAATTACTTCCAGACGCGGCGTTACGCGCGCAAGCTGAGCAAGCTCGGGCGCGTCGGGCGCGACGTCTTCAACACGCTCGCCGTGCGGCCGTACGTCAAGCGGCGCGTCGAGGCATTGGCGCGCCGGCATGCGCTGATCGTCGATTACGACATGTCACTGCGTCGCCTCGCGGGCCGGTTCGATACTGCCTGGCTCGGGGTCAACCACTTCAGCTTCGATGCGCGGCTCGGCGCGCGTCCACGCAAGAAGCGTCGGCTGGCGACGCAGTTCGCACGCTACGACGGCATCGCCGCGCTGAATCAGCATATGGCGGATGAAGCGCGCCGCATGTTCGGCGACGGATTGCAGCGACTGTTCGTGCTGCCCAATGCGATCGATATCGAACGCATTCGCCACAACGCACTGGCGAGCGAAGCGCCGCCGTGCGACGCGCCTTACATCGTATCGGTGGCGCGGCTCGATGAAATCCAGAAGGACCATCGGACACTGCTTCGCGCGTATGCGCGGCTCGTGCGCGAGGGGGATATCGCGGAGCATCTGGTCATCGTCGGCGACGGCGCCTTTCGCGGCGAGCTCGAAGGGCTTGCAAGCGAGCTGGATATTGCCACGCGGGTGCACTTCGCGGGGTATCGCGACAATCCCCATCCGCTCGTCGCGGGCGCGCGCCTTCAGGTGCTGAGTTCGCGCTACGAAGGCATGCCGATGGTGCTGCTCGAGGCGCTCGCGCTGGGCAAGCCCGTGATCGCGAGCGATTGCCCGACGGGCCCGCGCGAGATTCTCGGCGATGGCCGCTTCGGCATCTTGTTCGCGGTAGGAGCAGTCGACGAACTCGCCGACGCCATGCGCCGCCTGTTGACTGACGACGCGCTGAATCGCCGAATGCAGGCACGCGCGCTGGAACGCGCGGAGGAATACGGCGTTGCCGCCAGCAACGAGCGTTTTGCGCGATGCGTGTCCGAACTGACGACGACAAGAAGCTGACCTAGTTCTCGTTTGTGTCTCGCGCTTGGTCGGGTCGCTGCACGTTCGAGTCGGCCGGGCCGCCGGGAAAGCGTCGCCGGTCTCAGACACGCCGTTTGTCCGTAACGCGCCGCCGACCTTAACAGCTTGGCCGCGCGGACGCGGTGGACGTTCACGGCTGCCGCGAACTTGCAAGCCTCAGATTGCCAGCGCGTTCCGCAACGGCATGGAAGGCCGCTTCCGCTCACAGCAACGATGACTCAGCCCGCGACGCATCAAAGGTCGCGGCTCGGCGAGACGGCCGTAACAGCGCGCGATGCTGACGGACGCAGAATCGTATTGCGTCGAACATGCTACGCACGCGCCTACCTGTCTTATCGGCCCATAAAACCCACTCCCAACCGACCCAGCCCGAGCCCGCGACGCACCGAAGGCCGCGGCAGGGCGAGAACGCCGACTCGAACCTCTATGCACCCGCGTGCCCGTCTTCGCCCAGCATTGAACCCGCTCCCAACCCGGCAACCAGCAATTCAGCATTGACCTCCCCTTGAAACCAGCCTATAACCATCCATATAGATGGCGAAAGGATGGAAAACAACGACTCCCATGGCTCTACAACCCTCAGACGCCCGCTCCAAAGGCGGCGACACCGAAAAGATTACGATCAACCTCGGTCCGGTCGATTTAGGCCAGATCGATCTGCTCGTGGAAGAAGGCTTTTATTCGAACCGGACCGACCTGATCCGCACGGCTATCCGCAATCAGCTTGCGGTGCATGCGTCCGTCGTCAAGGAAACGGCGACCCGCCGCTCGCTCGTGCTCGGGCTTCAGTACTTCTCCAGGCAGGACCTGGAAGCGGTGCGCGCGGCCAATGAGCGGCTGAAGATTCAGGTGCTGGGCCTCGCCAGCATCGCCGCGGACGTCTCTCCTGAACTCGCACTCGCCACCATCGAATCCATTCTGATTCGGGGTGCCCTTCACGCATCGCCAGCCGTCAAGGCGGCGCTTGCAGATCGGATCCGCTAATGCCGGCACCGCCGGTCCGGATTTGAAATCGGAAAAGACATGAAACTGAACGAAGGTTTTCTCGACTCGATGAAAGAGGCTTTTCAACTCTTTCAGAACGGCAGCAGCGACGCTGCCACCGACGTCGTCAAGCGCGCGATGCGCGGCGACCCTACTCACGCGCAGCCCGCTGCGGACGATTCCCGCGACACGGGTTTCTCCAGCCTCACCGAGCTCTTCAAGGCGCCCGCTCGCGCCCCGCGCACCGCGCCTCAAGCCGATGTCGAAGATCGCGGGCACTTCAGCACGCGCCGCTACGCGAATGCCGCCGGTCAGCGCGAGTACAAACTGTACGTGCCGAGCGGTTATCGCAATGAGCCGATGCCGCTCGTCGTGATGCTTCACGGCTGCACGCAGAACGCCGACGATTTCGCCGCCGGCACGCAAATGAACGCGCTCGCCGAAAGCCAGCAATGCATCGTCGCGTATCCGGTTCAGCCGCAAAGCGCGAATGCATCGAAATGCTGGAACTGGTTCAAGCCGTCGGACCAGGAGCGCGATGCAGGCGAGCCGTCGCTCATCGCCGGCATCACGCGCGAGATCATGGCCACTCACCATGTGGATGCGAAACGCGTCTACGTCGCGGGATTGTCGGCCGGCGGGGCGATGGCGGCGATCATGGCGCAACGCTACCCCGACCTGTACGCGGCGGCGGGCGTTCATTCCGGTCTGCCTGCCGGTCGCGCGCACGACCTTCCGTCCGCGCTCGCGCTCATGCGCGGCGGCGACGGTAAAGGCGCGTCGCCGGGCGCGGTGCGTTGCCCGCTGATCGTCTTTCACGGCGATGCGGACGCCACCGTGAATTACGCCAACGCGCGCAGACTCGTCGACGGTATGACGGCGAGCGGTCCGGCGCATCAGATTGCGGGCAGCGTGGCGGGCACTCGCCAGCACACGGTCCAGCAGTTCGAATCGCGCGATGGCGTGCCCGCCGAACTCTGGACGCTGCACGGCGCGCCGCACGCCTGGTCCGGCGGCAGTTCGCGCGGCACCTACACGGACCCGAGCGGGCCGGATGCGAGCGCCGAAATGCTGCGCTTTTTTCTCGCGCATCCGAGGGACTAGACGCGACGCCGGATCGCGCTGCTATCGCGCTTCAGGACGATCCGGCTGACCGCTGCCGCGTTTGCGCCTGCTCGCACGGTGGCTCTTGTGATTGCAACGAACGCACGAGCCCCAAAGCATTTCGCAGCGCTCGCGATCCCAACCGAGTTCTCCAGAACGCGTCGCGCACGACGGACCACAAGAACGCCGTGCGACGAAAATCACGCGAATCCGGCGCGCCGTCACCGACAACTCCGCCGCTCGTAAAGCGACCACTCCCCCTCTTGCGTCACCAGAACCACATCGCACTCCTTGTTGGCGAAGAAATTCGCCGGCATGGGCTCGGCCTTGTGCACGAAGAAATATCGATACTGACGCGCGTTGTCCTTCGTCCAGTCGAAGCGACGCGGATCGCCGTCGAGCGCCGGAGCTTGCAGCGGCAGCATCCCCGGCCTGAAGCGCACGATCTGCGGCACGAACGTCGCGAAGTTGAAATCGACGAAGCCGTGCTTCTCCGCCTGATACCACAGCGCCTGATGCATGTACGCGGTCGGGCTGCCGTACGCGGGGCTCTCGCGATCGAACACGAGGTTCAGCGCCCGTTGACCCGGCTCCGTTCGCGCGAGCAGCTTCGCGAGCGGCGCATTCTCAGCGGCGAAGCGATGCAGGCGAGCGGTCTGGTCCGCGAGAAAAATCCAGCATCCCGCGATGATCGCGACCTGTACGCCGACGCCGCGCAGCACGTCCCGAACCGAACCCGACGACGCTGCCCGCACGCCGCTCGCGGACGCTTGCGGCCCGCAGAACATTAGCGCATAGGCGGGCAGCAGAAACAGCGCGAAACGGTGAAATAGAAAGCCGGTCTTGAGCGCCGCATCGGGCACGACGAACCAGACCACCGTGACTGCGAGCATCGGCACGACAGCGGCGCGGTCCGGGTTGATCCTGTCGCGCCACAGCCAGGGCGCGGCGCACATCAACCCGACGAGCGGCAGATAAACGGCCGCGCCCTTGCTCATGCCCCAGACGTAGACCGGCAGCGAGAGCACGCGATGCAGATTCCAGCCCCACTTGAAGCCGACGATGTCGGGCACCGCCTGCCCGAGCAGCGGATCGGTCGCGCGGCTGTGCAAGACAAAGGCAATGCACAGCAGGCCGAGCGGCACGAAGGGCGCGAGCGCCGTCACGCTGCGCGCGAGCGGCCTGACCTTGGAGAGCACGAAGCCGACGCCTACCGCGCACGCGAACAAAAACACGAGCCCGTGGCAGAAGAAGAGCACCGCGCCTGCCACCGCGATCGCCACGCCCTTCTTCACGGACAGCGCCGTCGCGTACCCGTGCGTGAGCCAGATGAACAAAACGCCGAGCGGCGCCGCGACGAGAAAGGTATAGAAGCCCCATTGGAACGCGAAGCCGAAGCACCCCGGCACGAAAAGCCAGTCGAGCCGGGGATCGCCATGCAGATGCCGCCGAAAGCCGACGCACGATGCAACGAACCCGAAGTACGCGAGCATCATCACGCACTTGAGCGCGGCGGCGACCGGCATCAGATACGTGAGCGGCAACGCGAGGCCGTAGCCCACGAGATACGGCGTGAGCAGATTTGCCTGCACGAGGCCTTGCCACGGGGACGCATGATCCAGCAGATCACGCAGCAACATGACCTGAGCCGCGTGCTGTGGCAAATCGGCGAGCGGCGGACGCTGCGCGATCCAGAACAACGCTCCGCCGTACAGCACGGTCAGGAAAAAAAGCACGCGCGGGAGCGTCCCGGCAAGCGGATCGACGCGCGAGAACGGCGCACGCGCGGGCGCCGCCTCGACGGTCGCGCTCGCCGGTGCTGTCGGATCGATGGGAAAGTTCATGGCGTTGGCCCGATCAGAGGACGCTTCATCGTCTCGGCGTGCGTGTTCGGCACGGCGTCGCTGATGACCGCGCGCAAAGGCAGCGAAGTGACGCCACGGGCGCCGACGCGCCTATTGCGCTGGAGGAACGGCGCGATGCGGTCGTGCGTCAATGTGCGTGGGCGGCGTTCGTCGTGGCATTGCGGGGTGAAAGCAAGCGTCGTCATAGGCGAAGTTCCATTGCCGAGGATGCGGTGATCGAGGGCCGGGCATGATCGGATTCGGCTGCCGTTCAATGTGTACTACTAAGCACGTCCGACCAATTCTTCTCAGACGTTAGACGCCGGAAGTCCGCACATTCACCGACGATACTACGCGCGATCCAAGAAAAAATGTTCCGGCGGCACGCGGTTTGATGCGAAGAATAGGCTCCCACGCACGCTGGTCTCGCCGGGCCGTTCCACGCTCACGGATCGAATCGTGCGATCCGATTGAGCCGATTAATGTCGAGCCGTCAAAACTGACTTGGCCGAATAAGGGTTTCCACCTAGAACCAGCAGACCTACACTTCTTTTCAACGACGAAGCAGTGCCTCTCAGGGTTCCTGCGACGTCCCGCTCAATCGAAATGTGGAGGTCAATCATGTTCAAGTCGATCGTTCCCGCCATCGTCATCGCTTCTGCCGTTGCCGCTCCGGCATTCGCCAACGCCAGCGAAAATGGCCCCCTGACGCGCGCCGAAGTGAAAGCGCAACTGGTCCAGCTCGAGCGCGCTGGCTACCGCCCCGCCAGCGATCAGACGACGTATCCCGCCAACATCCAGGCCGCCGAGGCTCGCGTCAATGCCGAGCAAGGCGTCGCGGCGAGTTCCTTCGGCGGCGCGGCCGACGGCGCGTCGGCGTCCGGCCGTGCTAATCGCTCGGCCGGCGGCGTCAGCCCGGTCGATTTCAATCGACCGTAAACGATAGTCGCTCCAGGCCAAGCCCGGCTCCGCGCCGGGCTTTTTCGCGTTCGCGCGTGCGTTCCGCAAGACTGGCGACAAGCGCCTTTCGACCGGTCATCTCACTGTAAGCCTCGGATTTTTCGACGTTTTCAGAATCCGCTTTTTCATCGGAGGCTCAGACCGCACTACAATTTGTGTCTGCTTGTCACACATTTTGCCTTTGCCGCCTGCCATGCCTATCCCGTCGTCGTTGCGCCTCCCTTTCGTTTCACTCGTTTTTTTCGCGCTTGCCGCCTGCGGTGGCCGCACCGCCATCACGCCCAGCTATCAGCAGGAACTCTTCAGCACCGGCGTGAGCCCCTACGCGCATAACTTCGACGCCACCGTGAAGGAAACCTGCGAGGCCGCGCGCCGCGCGTTGCTGTCGCAAGGCTTCCTGACGACGATGGCCCAGGCCGACAGCGTCGACGCCACGAAGAATTTCCAGCCGTCCGCCGAGACGCACGTCGTCGTGTCGTTCCACGTCGTCTGCACGCCCGGCGAGAACGCGGCCAACCAGAGCATCGCCTACGTGAACGCGGTGCAGGACGGCTACGCGCTGAAAAAGAGCGATACGTCCGCGAGCGTCGGCCTGAGCGTGCTCGGCTCGCTTTCGCTGCCGATCCGCTCGAACAGCGACGCGATGGTCAAAATCTCCAGCGAGACCGTGCCGGCCGGCAAGTTCTATGACCGCTTTTTCGGCCTGATGGGCCACTATCTGTCGACGGTGCCGCGCAGTTCGCCGATTGCATCCGATGAGGTCGCGAGCAAGCCGCTCGCACCGTCGCTGATTGTCAGTTCGCCCGAGCTGACGCCGACGCCGATCGTCGTGCAGGCGCCCGCCGCCGCCGCGACCGCGATCCAGACGCCGGACGCGGCGGCCGCCGTGAAGGAGGAGGCGCAGGCCGCCGCCAATGGCGTCACGGCATCCGCGCCGGTTGCGGCCTCGGCGCTGACGCACTGATCGTTTGCCGGTTCGCGCGACGTTTTGCCGAGATCGGCTTCGCACTGGGCTATCGCGTAGCGCGCCGGTGCGGCGAAGGGTCGATGAAGGATCGCGAAAGACGCATCGGCATCTGCTGTGAATGCAGCCGGCGATGCGTCGTCCAGCGCGACGGATCCACCGCCAGAAGCGCGCCCGATTCGCCTAAACAAAAGCGGGCTCCGGCCAGCGCCCAAGCCCGTTCACCCGCCTCGCCGTCCAGCACGACGTCCAGCCCGCCACGCCCCACCCGCCCAAAGCGCCCCGTTTCGCCAAACAAAAACGGGCCCCGGCCAAAGCCGGAGCCCGTTCGGTGCCTCGCCAGAACCGGCTGAGGCCCCCCGCTTACTTCCCGCCGTTCTGCGGGCTCAGCGTCAGCTTGTTCGATACCGACTGCACGCCCGAGACGCCCTTCGCCACTTCTTCGGCCTGAGCGATCTGCGCGCCTTCCGGCACCGTGCCGGTCAGCGTCACCGCGCCGCCGCGTGCGCGGACGTACACGTTCGACACATCGAAGCCCTGTGCCTTCGACAGCGCGCGGCGCACGGCGTAGCCGAGCTTGCGATCCGTCTTCTTGGTCGACGACTTCTGCGCCTTGCTCGGCGCGGCGGATTCGGTGCTGGTGGTCGCCGCCGCATCGCTCGACTGGGCATAGGCGCTCGATGCGACCGCCACGCACACCACGACGCCCAGCGCCTTCAACATATCGACAACTTTCATGGTTTCTCCTTTTGTTTCGCTTGTTGACTTCGCACAGTTGCTGCTTCGCTCGTTTGCACTTCAACCGGACAGTCGTCCAGCCCAAGGCGTACGGCATCGCGCATGCCCGTGGCCGCGCGGCGCGCAGCCCGATGGGGCCGACGAGCCGGCGGCGAACGTGCCGCGGATGCTGTCATGCAATGCTGCGAGAGGCTGGCGAAGAAACGAATTCGGCCGTTGATCGGGCGGAAAAAACCCGTCGGCTCGTCTATGTGTTGTCCTGCCGCACGGCGCGTTCACGGCGTCCGAGGCTTCGGCGCGTGTCCGCCCGGCCCAAATAACGGGTTTCCGGACGGAAGTCCTTGCCATGCGGCGGCGAACGTCAATTTAGCCCACCGCGGCCATTAGCGCAAAGCATTTAAACGACGCAAAGCGCCTGAAACCGTCTACATACGCGTGTCACACGGATCGCGCAGTCGCCGCCGCCGACGCGACGACACCCACGCGCGAGGCGTCCGGGTCGCGCGTTCGGGTAAGCTTTCGGCCACGAAGTTGACAGGTAGCATCGAGATGACCCGATCAGACGACAACGCCCCCAAGGAACGCCCGCGACGCAAGCCGCAACCGAAGATCGTCGCGCGTTTCGTCGCGGTGTCGTGGCGCGACCTCGCGCTGACCTTCGGCCCGATTCTCGCCGTCGCGATCGCCGCGCTTTATCTCGCGATCCGGCTCATTCAACCCGCGCCGCCGAACACGCTCACCATCGCGGCGGGGCCGAAGGGGAGCTCGTTCTGGAACAGCGCGCAAAAGTACAAGGCGATCCTTGCGCGCAACCGCGTCACGCTGAACGTGCTCGAGACGCAAGGCTCGCTCGACAACCTCACGCGGCTGGAAAAGCCGGATTCGGGCGTCGATGTCGGTTTCGTGCAGGGCGGCATGCTGCCGCCGGGCGCGGTGCACGACGACCTCGAATCGCTCGGCAGCGTCGCGTATGTGCCGCTCGCCGTGTTCTATCGCGGGGCGGCGGTTTCGCGGCTGTCGGAATTCAAGGGCAAGCGGCTCGCCATCGGCGCGGAAGGCAGCGGCACTCGCGCGCTCGCGCTGACGCTCCTGAAGGCGAATGGCATCGAGCCGGGCGGCGATACCTCGCTCATGCCGCTTTCGGGCGATGCCGCGGCCAAGGCGCTCGAAGACGGCCAGATCGACGCCGCGTTCCTGACCGGCGATTCCGCGCAGCCGCCGACGATGGCGAAGCTGCTGCGCACGCCGGGCGTGCGCTTCATGGACTTCGCGCAAGCCGACGCCTACGCGCGGCGCTTTCCCTATCTCACCGAAATCGAATTGCCGATGGGCGCGTTCGATCTCGCCAACAACCTGCCGCCGCGCCCGGTCCACATGCTCGCGCCGACCGCTGAACTAGTTGCGCGCGACAGCCTGCATCCCGCGCTGTCGGACCTGCTGATCGAGGCCGCGCGCGAAGTCCACAGCCGCGCGAATCTGTTGCAGCGGTCGAACGAATTCCCCGCGCCGCTCGCCCACGAATTCCGCATCAGCGACAACGCCGAGCGTTATTACAAGTCCGGCAAGAGTTTTCTGTATCGTGTGCTGCCGTTCTGGATCGCGAGTCTCGCCGATCGCGTGCTCGTCGTGCTCGTGCCGCTCGTCGTCGTGCTGATTCCGGCGCTGCGGCTCGTGCCGGGGCTGTACCGCTGGCGCGTGAAGTCGCGCATCTATCGCTGGTATGGCGCGCTGATTGCGATCGAACGGGAAGCGATCACCGGCCCCGACACCGCGCAGCGCGACGCCCTGCTCGACCGCATCGACTCGATCGAATCGGCGGTCAACCGGATGAAGATGCCGCTCGCGTTCGCGGACCAGTTCTACGTGTTGCGCGAGCACATCGGTTTCGTGCGCGAGCGGCTCGCGGCCGAGGGCGGAACGAGCGGGCAAGCGCCTTCCGGCCGTCCGGGCGCGTCGCGTGCAGACACGGCGCAGCGCAGCACGTAATATCGAATGATTCGATCGCGATAAGCGGTTGAAAGACGCGCGGCGCTCGTTCGCCGCACCGGATGCAGGACGCGAAGCCAGCGCGCGACGCCGGCCACGAGCCGGCCAGACGCGGCAAGCAGCGAAAGCGAGCGGCCGCAGCAGCAAGCGAAATGAAACTACACGAACGACGAGGCCAGCGCGAGCGCGCCAAAAGCAAGGAGAAACGATATGAGTGCCCCGCATTCGACCGCCGACGGTCGTCCGTACTTTTTCTTCGATTTCATCTCGCCGTTCTCGTATCTGCTGCTCGAGCAGCATGAGAAGTGGCCTGACATGCCGTTCGAGTTCGTGCCCGTGCAACTGCTCAAGCTGCTCGACCGCTGGAAGCAGCCGCACGCGGCCACCATTCCGTCCAAGCGCGTGTTCACGTATCGCCACGCGCTCTTTCGCGCGGAGCAGCTCGGCATTCCGTTTCGGATGCCGCCCGCGCATCCGTTCGATCCGGCGAAGGCGCTGCGGCTCGCCGTGCTCGCGGACAGCGATATCACCCGCGTGCGCGACATTTTTCGCTTCATCTGGCGCGAAGGACGCGATCCGTCGACGCCCGAAGGCTTTCGCGCGCTGTGCGAGTACGTGGGCATGCCGGACGCGGAATCGCGCATCGACGACGAGGACGTGAAGGCGAAGCTGCGCGACAACAACGACCGCGCCGTCGCGATGGGCGTGTTCGGCGTGCCGACTTTCGTGGTCAACGACCAGATTTTCTGGGGCGAAGACACGCTGCCGATGGTGCTGTACGTCGCGCGCTCGCCGAACTGGCTGGAAGCGGGCGAGGTCAAGCGCATCAGCGCGCTGCCGATGGCGCGCCCGGACGCCGATCCCGGCGACACGGCGGAAATCGGCGGCTGATTCAGACGGCGCTGCGGCCAACCACGCCCCGCCACGCCCGCCTATGCCGCGCATAGGGCATGCGCTATGGCGTCAAAAACCGGAACGGGTTTAACTTCGGTTGCGGGCGGTGCGCGCCGATGGCGCTCGCGCCGCCCGCGCCGTCTGTCTGACCGTTGCCCGCTGCATCGGATGCGGCGCTTCGGCCTCCGGTCCCACGCAAAGCCCATGAACGAACCCGCCGATTCCCTCGATATCTGGCTCATCCGCGTCCTGCGCACGCTGCTTCTGGAGCGCAGCGTCACGCAGACCGCGCAGCGCCTGAACCAGACGCAGCCGGCCATCAGCACGGCGCTGCGCCGCCTGCGCGAGATCCTGAACGATCCGATTCTCGTGCGCGGCAAGCAGGGCATGGTGCCGACCGAATACGGCGAGACGCTGCTCGCGCCCGCGCAGCGCGCGCTGCGCGAGGTCGAATTCGTCGCGACGCCACACGGCGATTTCGACGCCGCCAGTTCCCGCCGCACGTTCCGGCTCGCCGCGCCGGACTATCTGAACGATTTCTTCATGCCGACGCTCGTCGCCGCGTTTCGCGACGCCGCGCCCCATGCGCGCCTCGAAATCGAATCGCTGAACCCGATGCGCGATCACGAGCGCGCGCTCGACGAAGGCGAAATCGATCTGATGGTCGCGAACTGGACGAAGCCCGAGCCGCGCTTCGAGCGGCAGGATCTGTTTTCCGACGTGTTCGTCTGCCTGATGCGCGCGAATCATCCGCTCGCGCGCGAGCCGCTGACGGTGGAACGCTACGCGCTCGCCGCGCATCTCGCGCCGACGCCGTACAGCGGCGCGAAGCGTCATCCGATCGATATTGGACTCGCGCGCGCGGGCGTTCGCCGGAGAATTGTCACGACGATTCCGTATTTTGGCCTCGTGCCGCAGGTGCTCTTGCAGTCCGACCTGATCTTCACCGCGCCGCGCCGTTTCGCGCAGCACTATGCCGCGATGCTGCCGCTCGCCGTGCTGGATTCGCCGGTGCCGTTTCCGCGCATCAAGTGCTATCGGCTGTCGCAGCCGCAGTCCGACCAATCGACCGATGTCGCGTGGCTGTGCGCGCTGATGTCGCGCGTGTCGGACTCGCTGACCGGCAGGAAGACGGCATCGGTGGATGACTTCGCCGCGGCCGTCGCGAAATAACGCCTTCACGACGACATGGACGCTCTCGACCGCCTGATTCAGCTTGCGCAGCTTTCCGGCGCGCTCGATTTACGTTGTCTTTTGCGCGGTCCGCTGGAACTGGATCACGCGCCCGCGCCCGCTGACGAGGCCGCGTATCACGTCGTGCTGGATGGCGCGTGCACCGTATCGCGCGAAGGCCACGCGGCGGTCGAACTGACAGCGGGCGATATCCTGCTGCTGCCGCGCGGCGACGCGCACGTGCTTCACGTGGCCGATGGCGATGCGCGCGCTGTCGCAATGCAAGCGCGAGACAACGGCGCGGTCACGATACGCAGCAATTGCGGCGAAGCGCAGCCGGCGGTTGATCTGCTGTGCGGACGCTTCACGTATGCGCCGCGCGCGCTCTTGATCGACGTATTGCCGGACGCCGTGCATGTGTCGTTCACCCGCGCGTCCGCGCCGTATCTCGGCCCGCTCGTCGCGGCGATGCGTCGTGAAGCGGAGGAAGCGCAACTCGGCGCGCCGTCGATCGTCGCGGCGCTTTCGACCGCGCTTTTCACGATGGTGCTGCGCGCATGGCTCGGCGAGCAGCCGTCGCTCTCGGGCGTGCTCGGGCTGCTGGCGAACCGGCGGCTGGGGGCATCGGTGATCGCGATGCTCGAACGCCCCGCCGAACCGTGGACGCTCGACATGCTCGCGAAGGAAGCGGCGATGTCGCGCGCCACGTTCATGCGCGCGTTCTCGGCGCATTCGGAGACTTCGCCGCTCGCGCTGTTGGGCCACGTCCGCATGCAACTCGCGAGCACGATGCTCACGCACACGAAGAAAAGCATCGCGGATGTCGCGGCGGACGTCGGTTATCAGTCGGAAGCGGCGTTCAGCAAGCGGTTCAAGGAAGTGTATGGCGTCGCGCCGGGACGGTTTCGGACGGAGCGGGGGTTGGGGGCGTGAGGTGTGCTTGAAGGCGCTTCACTGCCCTTTTGCCTTGCCGGGCATTCCGCCTTTTTCACGCCATCGCGCGTTTCGCCGCCGGCACAGACGCGCTCAACCGCCCTCGCCCCTCCCGCACCCGCAACACCTGCGCCGCCACCGCCAGCGCGATCGACGCCGGCGCCTTGTCCACGATCCCCTCGACGCCGATCGGGCACGTCATCTCGACGAGCCGCTCCGCGGCCAAGCCCCGCTCCACCAGTCGCCGCTCGAACTTCACGCGCTTCGTCTTCGAGCCGATCAGCCCGAAATACGCGAAGTCGTCGCGCCGCATGATGCGCTGCGTGAGCGCGAAGTCGAGCGAATGATCGTGCGTCATCACGATGAAGTACGCCCCGGCGGGCGCCTCATCGACGATCGCGTCCGGCAGATCGGTCGCTTCGATCTGCACGTTCGCGGGCACTTCGTCGGGAAAGAGCTCGTCGCGCGCATCGACCCACTGGACGACGCACGGCAGCGTGCCCAGCACCTTCACGAGCGCGTGGCCCACATGGCCCCCGCCGAACACGACGATGTGCATCATGACCGCGCGCTCCTCACCGCATTGACTGCTCGCAGAATCTCCTCGGCCGTCGCGGGCGCGTTCAAGGGCGGATTCACCTTGTGATCGCCGACGGCCGACACCGCATCGCGGATCGCGAAGAAGACGGAGAACGGCAGCAGAAGCGGCGGCTCGCCCACCGCCTTCGAGCGATGAATGCTGTCTTCCGCGTTGCGATTCTTGAAAAGCGACACGCGGAAATCGGCGGGCATGTCGTTGACCGTCGGAATCTTGTAGGTGGACGGCGCGTGCGTCATCAGCTTGCCGTCCTTGTTCCACCACAGTTCTTCGGTCGTGAGCCAGCCCATGCCCTGCACGAACGCGCCTTCCACTTGCCCGATATCGAGCGCCGGATTCAGCGACGCGCCGACATCATGCAGCGCGTCCGCGCGCAGCACGCGCATCTCGCCGGTGAGCGTGTCGATCACCACTTCGGAGACCGCCGCGCCGTACGAGTAATAGAAGAACGGACGGCCCTGCATCGTCGCCTGATCCCAGTAGAGCCTGGGCGTCGCGTAGAAGCCGTCGGACCACAGCTGCACGCGGGCGAGATACGCCTTCGCGACCACTTCGCCGAACGGAATCGCATCCTCGCCGACGATCACGCAGTCGTTCGCGAAGCGCACGCTCGCCGCCGTCACCGCGCCGCCGCCGAACTTCTCCGCCGCGAACGTCGCGAGCCGCTCGCGCAATTGACGCGCGGCGTCCTGCGCGGCCTTGCCGTTGAGATCCGTTCCAGTCGATGCCGCCGTCGCCGACGTATTCGCCACCTTGCTCGTGTCCGTCGCGGTCACGCGCACGCGCCCGAAGTCGATGCCAAGCTCATGCGCCACGACCTGCGCCACCTTCGTATTCAAGCCCTGGCCCATTTCGGTGCCGCCGTGGTTCACGAGAATCGAGCCATCGGTATAGATATGGACGAGCGCGCCGGCCTGATTGAAGTGCGTCACATTGAACGCAATGCCGAACTTCACCGGCGTGAGCGCGAGGCCCTTCTTCAGAATCTCGTTGTTCGCGTTGAACTCGCGCACGGCGTCGCGGCGGCGGCGATAGTCGCTCGTCGCGGCCAGCTCTCCGATGAGCTCGTGCAGCACGTTGTCCTCGACCGTCTGTCCATACGGCGTGCGGTTGTTTTCGGTCTTGCCGTACAGATTCGCGATGCGGACATCGAGCGGATCGCGGCCCACGGAACGCGCGATGTTGTCCATGATGTACTCGATCGCGAACGCGCCCTGCGGCCCGCCGAAGCCGCGAAACGCGGTGTTCGACTGGGTGTTGGTCTTGCCGCAATAGCCTTCGATCGCGACGTTCGGCAGCCAGTACGCGTTGTCGAAGTGGCAGACGGCGCGCGTCATCACCGGCCCCGAGAGATCGGCCGAGAAGCCGCAGCGCGAAGTCATGTCGACGGCGACCCCATCGATCACGCCTTCGTCGTCATAACCGACTTCGAAGTCGTACACGAAGTCGTGGCGCTTGCCGGTGATCATCATGTCATCGTCGCGGTCGGGGCGCAGCTTCACCGGACACAAGAGCTTCCACGCGGCGAGCGACGCGCAGCACGCGAAAATGCCCGACTGCGATTCCTTGCCGCCAAAGCCGCCGCCCATGCGCCGGCACTCGACGAGCACGTTATGCGAATGCACGCCGAGCACATGCGCGACGAGATGCTGCATTTCGGTCGGGTGCTGCGTCGAGCAGTAGACGTGCATGCCGTCGTCATCCTTCGGCACCGCGTACGCAATCTGGCCTTCCAGATAGAACTGCTCCTGACCGCCGAGCTTCATCGCGCCGCGTTCGTGATGCGCGGCCTTCGACATCGCGCCTTCCGCATCGCCGCGAGCGAGCTTCAGCGGATTGAGCACGTACGATTCGGCGCGACGCGCGTCCTCCGCGGTGAGGACGGCGGGCAGGTCTTCGAATTCGATCGATGCGCGGCGCGCCGCGAGCCGCGCCGTGTCGTGCGACGTCGCGACCACGATGAACATCGGCTGGCCGACGTACTGCACGACGCCCGGCGCGAGGATCGGATCGTCGTGGATGATCGGGCCACAGTCGTTCACGCCGGGAATGTCGTCGGCGGTGAAGACGGCGACCACGCCCGGCGTCGCGCGCACGGCGTCGAGTTTCATCGACACGATTTTCGCGTGCGCCTTCGGACTCAGCCCGAGCGCGGCGTGCAGCGTGCCCGCGACGGGCGGAATGTCGTCGGTGTAACTCGCGCGGCCGCTCACGTGCAGATGCGCGGATTCATGCGGCCGCGAGACGTGGACCTGCTTGAACGCGTCGGCGTCGTTGACGAGGGACTGGGCGTCGGCGAGAAAGGCTTCGGCTTGCTGGTTCATGTTCGTTCTGTCCTTATTCCGCTTCTTATTTCGCTTCGACGAGTTCGATCGCGCGCACATCCAGTCTGGATTTCGCCAGCGGATTGTGCGGGCGCGTCTCCAGCCAGAAGCGGTACAGCAGGCTCTTGGCCGTCTCCAGCCGGTAGCCGCTGCTCGCGCGCATGTCGGTGAGCGGCGCGTAGTCCTCGCCGAGCGCGCGCATCGCGGCCTGCGCCGTGGCTTCGTGCCACTGCGCGTCGGCGAGCGCGGCTTCGGCGCGTGCGGCGCGCTTGGGCGTCGCGGCCATGCCGCCGAACGCGATGCGCGGCTCGCGGATCACGTCGCCCTCCGCGATAAATGCGAACGCGGCACACACCGCCGAAATGTCGGAATCGAAACGCTTCGAGAGCTTGTAAGTGCGAAAGCGCAGATTCGCGCGCTTGCCCGTGCGCGTCGGCACGCGTACCGCCGCGACGACTTCGTGCTCGGCCATGTCCTTCTTCTGATACGCGAGGTACAGGTCTTCGAGCGGCATCTCGCGGGTGCCGTCGATGCTCGCCAGCACCACACGGGCGTTCAGCGCGATCAAGCCGGGCATCGAGTCGCCGATGGGCGAGCCGTTCGCCACGTTGCCGCCGAGCGTGCCCGCGTTGCGGATCGGCAGCGACGCGAACCGCTGCCACATCTCTTCCAGCTCCGGATAGGTTTTCACGAGTTCGGCATACGCGCGCTCGACGCTCACGCCCGCGCCCATCTCGATCCACTCGTGCGTCGTCTCGACGCGCTTGAACGCATCGATCTGCCCGACATAGACAATGTCGCCGATATCGCGCAATTGCTTCGTCACCCACAAGCCGACATCCGTGCTACCCGCGAGAATGCGCGCGCCGGGCTTCTCGGCCTTCAGCTTCGCGAGCGCCTCGACGGTGCGCGGCGCGTCGAACTGGCGGCCGGCGTGCTCGTAGTGGAAGGTGTCGTCGCGCTGGAGCGTGTCGAGCGTGCGCGCGAGCGCCTGAACATCGACGGGCGCGAGCGGCGCCTGATCGAACATGCGTTCGGCGGCGTCGATGATCGGCCGGTAGCCCGTGCAGCGGCACAGGTTGCCGGTCAGCGCGTTGCTGATCTCTTCGCGCAAGGGCGTCGTGCGGTGCGCGCATCCCGTGGTCGCATGACCGTGCTTTTCGTAGAGCGCGAACATCGACATGGCGAAGCCCGGCGTGCAGAAGCCGCATTGCGATCCGTGGCAATCGACGAGCGCCTGCTGCACCGGATGCAGCGAGCCGTCGGGCTGGCGCAGGTCTTCGACGGTGAAAAGCGCGCGGCCATCGAGCGTCGGCAGGAATTGCACGCACGCGTTGACCGCCTTGAACGCGACGCCGCCCGCCCCGTCCGGCTCGCCGACGACGACCGTGCACGCGCCGCAATCGCCTTCGGCGCAGCCTTCTTTCGTGCCGGTGCAGCGCGCGTCTTCACGCAGATATTGAAGGACGGTGCGCGTGGGCGACGCGCCGCTCACTTCGCGGATCGCGTTGCGGTGATAAAAGCGGATCGGCTGGGTCATGACGATTGTCTCGCGGGGCTTCATGGCTTCTTGCTGGTTGCGCGGGGTGCGCAGCCGGTGGCGGAGAGGTTCGTGCCGGGCTTTTTTTCAGAATAGTCCGACCGCCTCGATGGTTCGAAAGCTATCACCGCCAAAATGCGCAACCCATAGCGGACATTGCATGAGCGACATATTCGCACCGCGATAAGTCGCCGGAGCCATGTGCGACAAGGCTCCGAGCGGTGCTGCACGACCGTGCGCTCCGCCGTTTTGGTCCATCTGGTTACAAAACCGGTGCGACGCTGCGCCGCAACATATGGGAGAATCACGCCTTCGCGTCGAATTCAAGTCCGCATTTTCCCTATGTCCACCCAGCCCCGCACCGCCGCCGCGCCGCAAGGCGATTTCGCCGTCACTCTCCGGATCGTGTCGGTCGTGCTGTACACGTTCCTCTGCTACCTGACGATCGGCATTCCGCTCGCGGTGCTGCCGGGCTTCGTGCATACGGATCTCGGCTACGGCTCGGTGATGGCGGGCGCGGCGATCAGCATCCAGTACTTCGCCACGCTGATGTCGCGGCCGCTCGCGGGCCGCACCGCCGACACGCTCGGTCCGAAGAAGACGGTGCTGTACGGGCTGGCCGCGTGCGCCGCGAGCGGCGTGCTGCTGCTGTGCTCGGCGCTCGCCGCCCAATGGCACGCGGTGAGCCTCGTGCTGCTCGTGATCGCGCGGCTCGTGCTCGGCTTCGGCGAAAGCTGGGTCGGCACGGGTTCGATCACGTGGGGCATCGGGCGCGTGGGCGTCGCGCACAACGCGAAGGTGATTTCGTGGAACGGCATCGCGACCTACGGCGCGCTCGCGATCGGCGCGCCGCTCGGCGTCGCCCTCGACCATTCGCTCGGATTCGCGTCGCTCGGCTTCATCGTGATCGCGCTCGGCGTCCTCGGCTACTGGCTCGCGACGCGCATGGCGAGCGTGCCTATCGTTCACGGCGAGCGCATGTCGTATCGCAGCGTGTTCTTCCGCGTGCTGCCGCATGGCCTCGGGCTCGCGCTGGGATCGGCGGGCTTTGGGTCGATCGCCACCTTCATCACGCTTTTCTATGCCGCGCACCACTGGCCGAACGCGGCGCTTTCGCTGACGGTGTTCGGCACGACGTTCGTCGGCGCGCGCCTCCTGTTCGCCAACACCATCAAGGTCTACGGCGGCTTTCGCGTGGCCATCGTCTCGTTCGCGCTGGAATGCGCGGGCTTGCTGATGCTGTGGCTCTCCGCCGAGCCGACCTTCGCGCTGGCGGGCGCGGCGTTGACCGGATGCGGCTTCGCGCTCGTGTTTCCGGCGCTCGGCGTGGAAGCGGTCGGACTCGTGCCGCCCGCGAGCCGTGGCGCGGCGCTCTCGGCTTACTCGGTCTTCCTCGATCTGTCGCTCGGCCTGACCGGGCCGCTCGCAGGCTATATCGCGGGTGAGTTCGGCTACGGCTCCGTCTTTCTGTTCGCGGCGGTCGCGGCGGCATCGGCGGTGGCGTTGTCGGTGGCGCTCTACATGCGCGCCGGGCGCGGCGTGGGCGGGCCGGCAACGGCGTGAAGGGACAAAGTCCGGTGCTCTTCGCTGAAAGAGCAGGCAAACGCCGGAAATTCCGCCTGCTCTTTGTCTTAAAATCGCCGCTTGGCCCCACAGCGTCCGATTTATGAACTCGACCACGGAAGACCGCTGGCGCGACCTGCGCCCGGACCCGGACAGCGACACTCCGCTCTATCTTCAACTCGCCCGCAAACTCGCCAACGCCATTCACGACAACCGCTGGAACGCGGGCGAAGCCCTGCCCTCGGAGCGCGTGCTGTCCGAAGCGCTGGGCGTGTCGCGGATCACGTCGAGGAAGGCGATTGCGCTTCTGGTCGAGCAAGGGCTCATTCGACGCGAACAGGGCGCGGGCAGCTTCATCCGGCCACGCTATGAAGACCCGCTCTCGCGTCTGTCCAGCTTTTCGGAAATGCTGCGCCGGCGCGGTTTTCAGCCGAGCTCGAAGTGGCTTTCGCGCACCATCGAGCCCGCCAATCGCGAAGAAGTGATTCAGCTCGGCCTCTCGCCCGCGGCCACCGTCGCGCGCCTGAAGCGCCTGCGTCTTGCCGACGACACCGTGATGGCCGTCGAGAACTCCACGTTTCCCGCCGCGCTGATTCCCGATCCGCTTGCCATCGGCGATTCGCTGTACAGCTATCTCGACACGCGCGGCCTCTCCATCGTCCGGGCGCTTCAGCACTTTCGCGCCGTCAATGCGAGCCCGGAGATTGCTGAACAGATGAGCATTGCGCCGCACGACGCGCTTCTGCTCATCACGCGCGTGGGCTACACGGCGGATCAGCGCGCGATCGAGCTGACCGATACCTACTGCCGCAACGACTACTACGACTTCGTCGCGGAACTGCGCAAATAACGACGTCGCCCGCCATGACCGACACCGCCACCGTCCAGCCGACCGACCGATCGCTCTCCATCATGCTGTGGCTCGTCGCGACGGGCTTCTTCATGCAGACGCTCGACTCGACGATCGTCAACACGGCGCTGCCCGCGATGGCGCGAAGCCTCGGCGAAGCGCCGCTGCGGATGCAGGGCGTGGTGATCGCCTACTCACTCACGATGGCGATGATGATTCCCGTCTCCGGCTGGCTCGCGGACAAGCTCGGCACGCGGCGCGTGTTCTTCAGCGCGATTCTGATTTTCACCATCGGCTCGCTGTTGTGCGCGAAGGCGCAGTCGCTCACCGGGCTGGTCGCGTTTCGCGTGGTGCAAGGCGTGGGCGGCGCGATGCTGCTGCCAGTCGGCCGGCTCGCCGTGCTGCGCGTGTTTCCGGCGGAACGCTATCTTTCGGCGCTGGCGTTCGTCGCGATTCCGGGGCTGATTGGCCCGCTCATCGGTCCGACGCTCGGCGGCTGGCTCGTGCAGATCGCGTCGTGGCACTGGATCTTCCTGATCAACGTGCCGGTCGGCGTGATCGGCTGCATCGCGACGAATCTGTACATGCCCGACAGCCGCAATCCCGCGACCGCGCGCTTCGACCTCGCGGGGTATCTGCTGCTCGCGGTCGGCATGGTGGCGCTTACCATCTCGCTGGACGGTCTCGCCGATCTCGGTCTTCAGCACGCCATCGTGCTCGTGCTGCTGATACTGAGCGTCGGCTGCTTCGTCGCCTACGGGCTGCACGCAACGCGCGCCGCGCAGCCTATCTTTTCGCTCGATCTCTTCAAGATTCACACGTTCAGCGTCGGCCTGCTCGGCAACCTGTTCGCGCGTATCGGCAGCGGCGCGATGCCGTATCTGATTCCGCTGCTGCTCCAGGTCAGTCTCGGCTACACCGCGTTCCAGGCCGGCATGATGATGCTGCCCGTCGCCGCCGCCGGCATGCTGAGCAAGCGGCTCGTCACGCGGCTGATCGAGCGCGTCGGCTATCGGCGCGTGCTGGTGACGAACACCGTGCTCGTCGGCCTGATGATGGCGAGTTTCGCGCTCGTGAGCGCGCATCAGCCGTTGTGGCTGCGGCTTGCGCAACTGGCCGCGTTCGGCGCCGTCAACTCGATGCAGTTCACCGCGATGAACACGCTCACGCTCAAGGACCTCGGCACGGGCGGCGCGAGCAGCGGCAACAGCCTGTTCTCGCTGGTCCAGATGCTGTCGATGAGTCTCGGCGTGACGGTCGCGGGCGCGATTCTCTCGACCTTCACCGGCCTCCTGCCGCGCGTCACCGAGACGAATTCGCTGCCCGCTTTCCACGCGACGTTCCTGTGCGTGGGCGTCATCACGGCGGCGACCGCGTGGATCTTCGCACAGCTCGCGCCGGAAGTGCGCGGCGCGCGCAAGAAGCCCGATCCGTCGGAAGCGAACTGAGCGGCGGGATTCACCATCAGGACGTGCGCCGCACCTGAGCGGTGCGCGCGGCACCGTGACGCGACGCCCGATGTCATGCCGACCTGCAATACGCACACAAATACGCCCGCACCGCTCGGAAAACCGCGTCGACGCTGAATTCGCATGCTTCTTGCTCGAACGACCGCACACCGATCTTGTAAACTGCGGCTATCTCACAAAGCCGATTGACGCCCGTTTAAGCCATGAGCATGGTTGACCTCGACCCTCCCCGCTTTCAGCCGCCGCGCCCTGTCGCCGGCGACGACGGCTCGCGTCGCACCGTGCTGTATGGCGAATACACCGTGTTCAGCGTGTTTCAGCCGGTGTTTTCGGTGTCGCATCGGCGGGCGATCGGCTATCACGCCTCGCTGCGCGCCCGCGACGCGGCGCACGCTCACGTGCCGTCGCACGAAGTCTTCACGCAGGCGGCGCGGCGCGGCGACCTGCTGGAACTCGGCCGGCTCGCGGAATCGCTGCATCTGGGCAACTTCAACGCGTTCGACAGCCACGACGAATGGCTCTTCCTGAGCCTGCATCCCGCCGCGCTGATGGACACCAGCTACGGCGACGCGCTGCTCGCCGCGCTGAAGGACATCGGCCTGCCGCCGCAGCGCGTGGTGCTCGAAGTGCCCGAGCAGGCGGGCGGCGAGACGACGCGCTTCACGGAAATCGTCGATTCGCTGCGCAAGTCGGGCTTTCTGATCGCGCTCGACGGCTTCGGCGTCAAGCATTCGAACATCGACCGCGTGTGGCAGTTGCGGCCGGATATCGTCTCGCTCGACCGCTGCATTCTTCAGCAGGCGACCGAGCATTCGCATATCGAACGCGTGCTGCCGCGGCTCGTGTCGCTGCTGCACGAATCCGGCCAACTGGTGCTGATGGGCGGCCTCGCCACCGAACGCGACGCGCTGATCGCGCTGGAGTGCAACGTCGACTTCGTGCAGGGCGCGTACTTCGCACAGCCGAGCGTCGATGCCGTGCATAGCGAAGTCGCGGCGAGCACGATGGACGCGCTCTCGGCGGCATCGCGCGAACGCGTCGCGGCGCGCGAGCGTGCCCAGGCCGTGCGCCTCGAACCGTACGTGAGCGGACTGGAACGCGCCGCCGTCAAGCTGATGGAAGGCGAAACGCTCGCCGCCGCCACGAGCGAACTGCTGCAACTCGTCGATACCGCGCGCTGTTTTCTGCTGGACCACGCGGGACGGCAGATCGGCGACAACGTGGTGCCCGTCGTGCGGACGTCGCAGCGCGCGAAACGCTTCAGCCCGCTGCTGCATTCGGAAGGCGCGAGCTGGGAGCGCCGGCCTTATTTCATCGAGGCGCTGCGTGCGCCGGGACGCGTGCATCTGACGGCGCCCTATCTGTCGATCAACGAAGCGCACTTGTGCGTGACGGCATCGATCGCGGCGCAGACGCCGTACGGGCTGCAGGTGCTCTGCGTCGATATCAACTGGGAAAGCGTGCCGAAGCATCGCTGAACGCGGGTTGGCGTGTGAAACGTGAAAGCCTTCCGCGCGGAAGGCTTTTTTTTGCTTCAGGCGCCGCGTTCAAGTGGCGAATGATCCGTTGCGATCGGTATCGAACTATCGGGGCGCGGCGGAGTGCTCTAACGCACAGAGCCGGAAAAACAGCCCTCGTTATTCTTGAGCGGGACGGTTCGGCGACTCGCCGGAATCTCACGACGAACGAATGCAACGAGGACATGATGGCTGAAGCTAGCGTTCCGCTGTGCGTCGATCTCGACGGCACGCTGACGGCCACCGATCTGCTGGTCGAATCGTTCCTCGCGCTCGTCAAGAAGAATCCGGTCTATGTGCTGTGCTGCATCGTCTGGCTGTTGCGCGGCAAGGCGTATCTGAAAGCGCAGATCGCAGAGCGCGTCGTCATCGACGTGTCGGTGCTGCCGTATAACGCGCGTTTCGTCGACTATCTGCGTGAGCAGCGTCTCTCCGGACGCGAGCTCTATCTGTGCACGGCGTCGAACAAACGGTTTGCGGAGCAGATCGCTACGCACTTCGGCATCTTCAAGGGCGTGCTCGCGAGCGATCACGCGCACAACCTCGCAGGCCGTTACAAGGCCGGCGCGTTGACGAAGGAATTCGGCGCGCAAGGATTCGATTACTGCGGCAACGCGCTCGCCGATGTGCCCGTCTGGAAGCAGTCGCGGCACGCGATCGTCGTCGGCAACCGGCACATCGCGGCGGCGGCGGAGAAGGTGAACAAGACGATCGTCTTCTTCGAGGAGAAGCGGTCGCTCGTTCCGCTCGCGCTCAAGGAGATGCGCGTGTACCAGTGGGTGAAGAACCTGCTGATTTTCGTGCCGCTCCTCGCGTCGCACCGTTTCACCGATCCGGCGCTGCTGCTCGCCGAAACGCTCGCGTTCTTCTCGTTCAGCTTCTGCGCCTCGGCGGTGTATCTGCTGAACGACATGCTCGATCTCGACTCGGACCGTCGTCACGCGAAAAAGCGCAACCGGCCGTTCGCGTCCGGGCAACTGCCGCTGACCTTCGGCATGGCGCTCACCGTGACGCTGCTCATCGCATCCGCCGCGCTGGCCGCGCAACTAGCGCCCAACTTCCAGCTCGTACTCGGCGGCTACTTCATCGTGACGCTGGCGTACTCGTTCAAGCTCAAGCGCCTGATGCTGGTGGATGTCTTCACGCTCGCCGCGCTTTATACGTCGCGCATCGTGGCGGGCGGCGCGGCGGCCGATATCCTGCTGTCGGACTGGCTCATCATGTTCTCGGTGCTCATCTTTCTGAGCCTCGCGATGGTCAAGCGTTACACCGAACTCGACGCCCTCCTGCGCGACGGAAAAGTGTCGGCGGCCGGGCGCGGCTACGTCACGCAGGATCTAGGCATTCTGCGCTCGTTCGGCACGGCCTCGGGCTATGTCGCCGTGCTGGTGCTTGCGCTGTATCTGAACTCGTCGGATGTGCGGCTGCTGTATCGGCACCCGCATGCGCTGTGGATACTCTTCGGGCTTTTGCTGTATTGGGTCAGCCGCGTATGGATGCTCGCGTTTCGCGGCGAGATGCACGACGACCCGATCGTCTACGCGATCAGGAACCGGCTGAGCCTCTTCGTGATCTGTCTATGTATCGCCACGGTCGTCGCGGCGATCTAGCGTCTAAGCTCATCTGCGCTTCATGCCATATTTCACGCTTCTTCTGAGCGGCACGTGCAGCGCGCTCGCGAGTTTTCTGCTGCGTCTCGCGGGCACGCTGCCGGCGGCCGGGACCGCGCTCGTCTTCGGCATGGAGCCGCGCGCGCTCATGTATCGGCTCGGCGCGATCGGCGCATACGGCGCGGGCTTCGTACTGTATGCGCTTGCATTGCGCCGTGTCGAATTGAGCGTCGCGTATCCGCTGATGGTCGCGGTGACGATACTCGAGATCATGCTCGTCGGCGTCATGCTCGGCGAGGGCATGTCGCTACGCACGCTTGCCGGCGCGACGCTGTTGATCGCGAGCGTGCTGCTGCTCTATGCGCCCGCTCCGGCCTCGGCTTGAGCCGCGCGATATTCATCAAAAGAGTTTGAAACGGGGAACTGTCATGCTGATCACACGCGCTGCCGCAGGCAAATCCGCGCCGAGTCTGGGCGCGATTTCGACGGCGCTGATCGTCGTCGCGCTGGCGATGATCGCGGCGCGCGTGCCGCACGTCTATGCGCAGTTCCGCGCCGATCCCGCGAACGCGTTCAGCGACTTCAACTACTACCTGTACGCGTTCACGACCGTGCTGCGTCACCCCGCCGATGCGACGGTGCTCTACGACCACGCAGGTCTCGTCGCGTTCATGCGCTCCATCGGGGCTCGCGACGTCGGCATGGACGTGTTTTACGCGTATCCGCCGCAATTCGCGTTGCTGTTCTCGCCGCTTGGCGCGCTCTCGCCGCTCGCGGCCAAGGCGGTGTGGGTCGGCGGATCGTTGACGCTTTTCGCGCTCGGCGTCGCGATGGTCGCGAAGCTTGCGTATCGCGCCTCGGATTGCGGCACGGATCGCGGCGCCGTGCTGCTGATCGTCGCGCTGGCGCTGCTGAGCCGCCCGTTCTTCGACGATGTCTACTGGGGCCAGTCGAACGAACTGCTGTTCTTCCTGCTCGCCGCGACGTTCTTCTTCGTCGATCGCGGCAACCGCGCGCTCGCGGGCGTGTTCCTCGGCGCGGCCATTGCGCTCAAGGTGACGCCGATCG
Organism: Burkholderia sp. 8Y; assembly: GCF_902506145.1. Classification (GTDB taxonomy): domain Bacteria; phylum Pseudomonadota; class Gammaproteobacteria; order Burkholderiales; family Burkholderiaceae; genus Caballeronia. Next base: position 2,224,754 of record NZ_LR733520.1, read on the forward strand.
CCATTGCGGGCCTTCTGCTTCTGCGACGCGAATGGCGCACTGCCGTCTTCACGTTCATCACATCGGTCGTGTTCACGGCGATCACCGCGTGGGTGCTCGGCTTACATACGATCTGGCACTACGTCGTATCGGACATGCCGCGGCTTAATACGCAAAATCTCATGCTCGGCGGCGCGCCGATCAACGTCGCGCTGCGCGGCGGCCTGCAAACGGTGATGGAGAGCGCCGGCATGAGCGCATCGCAGCCGATGCTCGGCGCGGTATGGATCGCGACGGCGCTTGTCGTATGCACGCTCGCCGTGGTGCTGGTCGCGCGGCGGCACGCGGACCGTCGCATCGACTTCGCGCTCGCCACGATGACGATGCTCGTCGCATCGCCGATGCTCGAACCCGTGCATCTCGTCGTTGCGCTGATTCCGGTCGGCATTCTGTTCGGCACGGCGATGGAGCAGCCCGGCGCGCGCTTGTCGCTGGTCGCGCCGCGAGTGGAGCTGATGCTTGCGAGCTTCGCGATCGCGGTGATGGCGTTCGCGTCGCGCGGCGCGAGCTATACGGTGGCCGTCTGGCTGCTGTACGGGCTTCTTCTCGCGCGATACTTCGTGACGGGCGTAGTCACGCGCCCACGTTCGACTCAGGGCGCAGGAGATCGAACGCAGCGAGCGCGAGCACGCCCGATAGCACGATGATCGAGGCCGAATGGCGTCCGAAATAAAGCAGCGCGGCAGCCGACCAGGCTGCGGCGCAGAGCGCAGCGAAGCGTTTCATGGTGAAGCGGTGATGCGGTAAAGGCGCTTATTCTAGTCGTCGGGTTCGGTTGAACGTTGAAAAAGCCCACCGACGAACTCAGGGCCGCTCGCAGCGGCCATGCTGTGTCAGCCGAACGTCATTCCCCACTGCCTCCGCGCCATCACCATGCACCCCAACCACCCCTACTGCGCCGCCAGATAAAACGCCTGATCGCGCTGCGGCGTCACGCCGACAACCGTGAGCACGCCATTCACGACCGTCGCTTCCACCGGCATCGACACGTTGTTGAGACCGCACAATGCGCCGCTGAAGTTCAGCGTGCCGTCGAGCAGATGCTTGCCAGTCGCGCGCGGCTTGATGCTGCCGGTAAACGTGCAGGCGCTCTGCGTGCCGTTGACCGTGCCGTCGGCGGAGAACGTGATCGTCGAAATGGGATTGCTGCCCGACCCGCTGGTCCACGTACGCGCGACGTCGCTCAACGCGATCGGCGTGTCGTAGGCGGCGTTGTAGTTGCCGTTGAAGCTGGTGGCGGTCGTGTCCGGGCTGACGAAGAGACTCGTGGTCGCGGCAAGCGCGCTCTTTGCCGTGAAGTTGCCCGTCAGCGTGCCGGCGCGAATGGCGCCGAGGTTGTGGAAGCCGACCGTCGCGGAATCGGCGAAAGCTCCATCGTTGGCCGTCATGATGCCCTCGATCAGCCAGACGAACGAGCCGCTCTGCGTGTAGATGCTGTAGTACTGCCCCGTTTCGAGCACGATGGTCTGTGCCGCCATCGACTGCGACGAATTCACCGAGCCGTACCAGATGCCTTCCGGGACCGCGTGCGACGTCGTGGGTACGCAGGACTTCTGCAGATTGTTGAGGTCGGACACGCAGGTCTTGCCGTCGTTGCCGCCGCCGCACGCGGCGAGCAGGGGCAGAGCAAACAGGCAGAGTTTCGATACGAGTTTCATGGCGAGTGCGTTGTCTTCGAAGTGAGCACGGGCCGCCGCTTTCGACGGATGCCGACAATGAGATAACGGAATGTCGCCGCGAAACTTTAATAGAGGCGTATAGAGGCAATGGCGTGCCCCGAATTCGCTGACCAAAGAAAAAGCCCTCGCGTGGAGGGCTTGATCTGTGAAACGCTCGCCGGACCTTACCGTCCGGCACAGCCGGTTGTCACGCCAGCGACAACCCGCCATCGGCTCATGGCTTATGACTTAAGCACCGAAATTCTTCGAAGCAAAGTCCCAGTTCGCGATGTTCCAGAATGCCTCGATGAACTTCGGACGCGCATTGCGGTAGTCGATGTAGTAAGCGTGCTCCCACACGTCCAGCGTGACGAGCGGCTTGCTGTCGGTGGTCAGCGGCGTCGCGGCGTTGCTGGTCGACACGATGTCGAGCGAGCCGTCGGTCTTCTTCACGAGCCACGTCCAGCCCGAGCCGAACGTGCCCACGGCGACCTTCGCGAACTCTTCCTTGAACTTGTCGAAGGAGCCGTACTTCGCGTTGATCGCGTCGGCCAGCGCGCCGGCCGGAGCGCCGCCGCCGTTCGGCGACAGGCTGTTCCAGAAGAACGTGTGGTTCCACGTCTGAGCCGCGTTGTTGAACACGCCGCCCGACGATTTCTTCACGATCTCTTCGAGCTGCATGTTCTCGAATTCAGTGCCCTTGATGAGCTCGTTGAGCTTCGTCACATAGGTCTGGTGGTGCTTGCCATAGTGAAACTCGAGCGTTTCTTCCGACATGTGCGGAGCGAGCGCGTTCTTGTCGAACGGCAGCGGCGGGAGCGTATGTTCCATGATTGCGAGCTTCCTTTCTATGTGAATTGTGGGACTGTGAGGAGTGAAGCAGTGGAGCAATGGATTGTAGGCGAGTTGGGATAACCCCGCAAACCGCCAGCCTTTATGAGGAAGATCGCTTTTATACGCCCGAAAGCGGCGTAAAAAGTGCTCGCGACGGCGCTTCGCGTCACGTCGAAATTACGCCGTCGAGCGAGCGCGCAACGCTTCAGAATTCGTCGGACAGACGGGGTTGTACGTCAGCGAGAACCACGTCCGCCGAGCCTTGCGCGAGATGGACCGTGAGCGCGCGCTTCGGCTTGAGCGCAGTGGGCGCCCGCAGCGCGCGGCCCGTTTGCGTGTCGATGAGGGCGGCGTATCCGCGTTCCAGCGTGCGCTGCGGACTCAGCACCTGCAAACGCGCCGCGAGTTCGGACACGCACGCCTTCTCGCGCTCGCGCCGACGCTCGTTCGCGCGCTTCATGCGCTCGGCGAGCCGCAGGACATGCTCGCCTTGCGCGGCGACGTCGGGCCGCCTGCGCTGCCAGCGATACTGCACGAGCGCGAAGTGCGCGCGGGCATCGCGCACGGGCCGCGCGCCGGCTGCGGCAAGACGGCTCGCCAGTTGCCGCAGATGCACGCGTTGCCGCGCAAGCCGCTCCGCCGGACTCACGAGCCTGCGCGCGAGCCAGTCGAGCTGCTGCGCGCGGCGCTCCATCGTGCGTCCGAACGCGCGCGCCAGCGCCGCGTGACGGTGATCGAGTTCGCGCAGCAACAGCACGCGCTGCGGACTCACGAGTTCGGCGGCGCCGGTCGGCGTGGGCGCGCGGACATCGGCGGCGAAATCGGCGATGGTGAAATCCGTCTCGTGACCGACCCCGCTCACCACCGGCAGTTCACTCGCCGCGATCGCACGCGCGAGCACTTCCTCGTTGAACGCCCACAAGTCTTCGATGGACCCGCCGCCGCGACACACGATCAGCACATCGACTTCGCGCCGGGCGTTGGCCGCTTCGACCATCGCGGCGAGTTTCGCGCTGGCGCCCGTGCCCTGCACCGGCCCCGGATAGACGATCACGGGCACGTGCGGCGCGCGGCGCGCGAGCGTCGTCAGCACGTCGCGCAACGCCGCGGCCTGCAACGACGTGACGATGCCGATGCCGCGTGGATGCGTCGGCAACGCGCGTTTGCGCTCGGCGGCGAAGAGCCCTTCGCTCTCCAGTTGCGCCTTCAGGCGCAGGAATGCTTCATACAGACGCCCCTGCCCCGTGCGCCGCACCGCTTCGACGCTCAACTGCAGTTCGCCGCGCGGCTCGTACATCGTGACGAGCGCGCGCACTTCGATCTTGTCGCCTTCGCGCGGCACGAATTCGGCGTACTGCGCGCGGCTTCGGAACATCACGCAGCGCATCTGCGCGTTCGCGTCCTTGATCGAAAAGTACCAGTGGCCGCTCGCGGCGCGCGTGAAGTTCGACACTTCGCCCGACACCCAGACGAGCGGAAACGACCGCTCCAGCATCGTGCCGATTGCACGGTTGAGCACGGAAACGGGGATAACGGCGTCGCCGCCTGGCGTCGGCAAGGAATCGGGAGTCATGGTCGAGATCGAATGAGAGGGGCGTCGCCCGCCGCGCGCCGGCTGGCAAGGCCCCGCCAGTGTAGCAAGTGTCCACACAGAAGAACTTACCGATGCGTCCTGCAAAGCGCCGCCGGAGGCCCGTGACTTCGTGGCAACTCGTTGATTTCGCTAGTAATCTTTCCGGGAAATCGAGCATTTCCCGGAGCAACTCTTTCCTGAAGCGGATTTCGCCTTTCTGAACGCCGAGTTCTTCACAGAGTTATCCACAGTTTGCGGCTGTCCGGGCGCACGGCCGTCCCGACTGGCGAAGAGCGCGTTCGCGCGCTAGAGTGCCGGGTCGTGCACCGGCTCGCGCGTTCTGCCGTCCCCTTTCGGACTTTTGAACCCGCACCGCCGGTCGAACCGTTCAACGAGAGACCGAAATCGAAGGAGTTGCCGTTGCGCGCCCTGCCGTATCCGACATTGTTCCCGCGCCACCGGGCATTCGACGCCGTCCGCGCGAAGGCGGTCCATGTCTGATTTCAAGCCGCCGATCGAGAACTTCCTTGCCCGCGAATGGCGCCGGCGCGGCGCGGTCGCGTGGGCGCTGACGCCCTTCGCATGCGTCTTCGGGGCGATCGCCGCGACGCGCCGCGCGTTCTTCGACATGGGCTGGTTGAAGCGTGTCGAGCCGGGCGTGCCGGTGGTCGTCGTCGGCAACGTGACCGTCGGCGGGACGGGCAAGACGCCGACCGTCATCGCGCTCGTCGAGGCGCTGCGGGCAGCGGGCTTCCAGCCGGGCGTCGTGTCGCGTGGATACGGCGCGAAAGTCGCGCAGCCGACGAGCGTCACGCCCACAAGCATCGCCGCGCAGGTCGGCGACGAGCCGCTTCTAATCGCGCGCCGCACCCATGCGCCGGTGTTCGTGTGTCCGGACCGCGTGGCCGCCGCGCGCGCGCTTCTCAACGCGCATCCGAACGTCGACGTCCTCGTGAGCGACGACGGCCTGCAGCACTATCGGCTGGCGCGCGCGTTCGAACTGGTCGTGTTCGACGCCCGGCTCGGCGGCAACGGCTTTCTGCTGCCCGCCGGTCCGCTGCGCGAGCCGATGTCGCGTCATCGCGATGCCACGCTCATCAACAGTCCCTACGACCGCACGCTTCCGCCGTGGCCGAACACCTTCGCGCTCGACCTCGAACCCGGCGACGCGTGGCTGCTCGACGATCCGCACCAGCGCCGGCCGCTTTCGCAGTTCGTGGGCGAGAAAGTGGTCGCGGCGGCGGGCATCGGTTCGCCGGAGCGTTTTTTCGCGACGCTGCGCGCGGCGGGCATCATGCCCACGACGCGCGCCTTCCCCGATCATTACGCGTACCGCGAGAATCCGTTCGCCTCGGTCGAAGCCGACGCGATCCTGATCACGGAAAAGGATGCAGTAAAATTCGGGGCCTGGCGCGACGCACGCATCTGGGTCGTTCCCGTGCAAGCCGTGCTCAGCCCTCGCCTCATCGCTCTCGTTGTGGAGAAACTCCGTGGACGCACGTCTGCTTGAAATCCTCGTCTGCCCGATCTGCAAGGGCCCGCTCAACTACGACCGCGCGGCGCAGGAACTCGTCTGCAGCGCGGACAAGCTCGCGTATCCCGTTCGCGACGGCATTCCGGTGATGCTCGTCGACGAAGCGCGCCAGACGGTCGAAGGCACGCCCGTCGAGCCGCTGAAGCCCGTCGGCGACGTCTGAAGCCATCGCCATGTCCGTGCCGTTCATCGCTGTCATTCCCGCGCGGCTCGCGTCCACGCGGCTGCCGAACAAGCCGCTCGCCGATCTCGGCGGCAAACCGATGGTCGTGCGCGTCGCCGAGCGGGCGCGCGAATCCGGGGCGAGCCACGTGCTCGTCGCGACGGACTCGCATCTCGTCGTCGAAGCGGCGCGCGATCACGGCATCGAAGTCATGCTCACGCGCGCCGATCACCCGACCGGCACCGACCGCCTCGCCGAAGTCGCCACGCGTCTGAACTGGAGCGACGAGACGATCGTCGTCAACGTGCAGGGCGACGAACCGCTGATCGACCCGCAACTCGTGCGCGATGTCGCCACGCATCTCGCGGCGCACGGCGAATGCGCGATCGCCACGGCCGCGCATCCGATTCACGATCCCGCCGACGTGTTCAATCCGAACGTCGTGAAAGTCGCGCTGGATGCGAAGAGCGTCGCGCTGTACTTCTCGCGCGCCCCGATTCCATGGTCGCGCGACGCCTGGCAGCCGCACTGGCCCGACGTCGCCGCGCTTTCCGCGCTGCCGGCGGTGCCGGCGAACGTGCTGCGGCATATCGGCCTCTACGCCTATCGCGCGAAGTTTCTGCGCGACTTCCCGAAGCTCGCTCAAGCGCCCATCGAAGCCGCCGAAGCACTCGAACAGCTGCGCGCGCTGTGGCACGGCGAGCGCATCGCGGTGCTTGTCACGCAAGACGCGCCGCCGCCCGGCGTCGATACGCCCGCCGACCTTGCGCGCGTGCAGGCGCTCTTCGCAGGCGCGAACTGAAAGCATCGCGCAACCGGTGTATACCCCGCCGAACGCCCGCGCGGCGGGCGTCTTAGCGGTTTCCATAATCGCTATTAGGGCCGCGATCGTAATGAGGCGTGGCATAATCAAGCGATTGCGCGAGCCTTCCGGTCAGCGCCACGCTCAACGTTGCGCCGCTGTCCGCGGGTGCCGCGCTGCCTGTCGAATCGGCCGCGCCGCCTGTCGTCGACGCCGCCCGAGCGTCGCCGCCGGAGGTCACGAACCTCGCGTCGCGGTTTCTAGACGATTCGGAGATATCACCATGCGTTTGATCCTGTTGGGCGCACCCGGCGCGGGCAAGGGCACCCAGGCAAACTTCATCAAGGAGAAATTCGGCATTCCGCAGATTTCCACCGGCGACATGCTGCGCGCAGCCGTCAAGGCGGGCTCGCCGCTCGGCGTCGAGGCAAAACGCTATATGGACGCGGGCGAGCTCGTGCCGGATCTGCTCATCATCAACCTCGTGAAAGAGCGGCTGCTGGAAAGCGACTGCACCAACGGCTATCTCTTCGACGGCTTTCCGCGCACCATTCCGCAGGCGGAAGCCATGAAGAGCGCGGGCGTCGTGATCGACTACGTGCTCGAAATCGACGTGCCGTTCGACGAGATCATCACGCGCATGAGCGGACGCCGCGTGCACGCGCCGTCAGGGCGCACGTATCACATCGCGTTCAATCCGCCGAAGAACGACATGGTGGACGACGTGACCGGCGAACCGCTGATCCAGCGCGAGGACGACAAGGAAGAGACCGTGCGCAAGCGTCTCGACGTGTACGAAGCGCAGACGAAGCCGCTCATCGCGTATTACAACGACTGGGCGAAGTCGGGCGCCACGGAAGACGGGCTGAAAGCGCCGGAATACCGCCGCATTTCGGGTTCCGGCAGTGTCGATGAAATCCGCGACCGCGTGTTCGCTGCGTTGAAGTAAAGGCGCAGGCAGTCATCCAGAAACCCGCTCCGAACGAGCGGGTTTTTTTACGCGCGTTTGCAGCAGCGCGTTGGCTACAATCGACGCGTCGCCCCGCGAGGGCCACACTACAAGGAGAAGACACATGGAGATGAAAGACAACGTCGTGTTGATCACGGGCGGCGCGTCCGGTCTGGGCGCGGCGAGCGCGCGCCTCGTCGCGGGCAATGGCGGCAAGCCCGTGATCGCCGACATGAACGAAGCGGCGGGCGAAGCCCTCGCGCGCCAACTGTCCGGCGTGTTCGTGAAGTGCGACGTGAGCCGCGAAGACGACGGACAACGCGCCGTCGATGCCGCGACGCAGCTCGGCACGCTGCGCGGCCTCGTGAATTGCGCGGGCATCGCGCCGGCATCGAAGACGGTCGGGCGCGACGGCCCTCACCCGCTCGATCTCTTCAGCAAGGTCGTCGCGGTCAATCTGATCGGCACGTTCAACATGATCCGGCTCGCGGCCAATGTGATGTCGAAGAACGAGCCGAACGGCGCGGGCGAACGCGGCGTGATCGTGAACACGGCGTCGGTGGCGGCGTATGACGGACAGATTGGGCAGGCGGCGTATGCGGCGTCGAAAAGCGGCGTCGCGGGCATGACGCTGCCGATTGCCCGCGACCTTGCGCGAAGCGGCATCCGCGTGATGACGATTGCGCCGGGCATCTTCGAAACGCCGATGCTGCTCGGCATGCCGCCCGACGTGCAGACGGCGCTCGGCGCGATGGTGCCGTTCCCGTCGCGCTTCGGCAAGCCCGACGAATTCGCGATGCTTGTCAAGCAGATCTTCGACAACCCGATGCTCAACGGCGAAGTGATCCGCCTCGACGGCGCGATCCGCATGCAGCCGAAATAAGCGAAAACGGCGGTTTGATCCGCCGTTTTCGTTCGCCTCGGAGCCAGCCTAGTCGCCGTTCTCTTGCGTGCGCAGCCGCAAGTCGTGCAGCTCCGACTCGACGACCGTCGCGTCTTCCGCGTCCGGGCGGTCTTCCAGATAGCGTTCGAGGTCTTCCAGCGCGGGGCGCAGATAGTCGAGTCGCGCGTACGCGAAGCCGCGGTCGCGCACTTCCTCGATACTGTTCGGCAACGCGATCACCAGCCGCTGCTGCACGGCAAGCAAACGCTGCCAACGCTCCGTCTGAAGATAGATGCTCTTGAGATTGCGCAACATCCGCGCGACGATTTCGCGGCGCGTCGCGGGCTGCAACAGCACGCGCAGCGCGCTGCCGATCGATTCGCCGACGCGCTGCACATACGGCTCCAGCATTTCGACCATCTGCGCTTCGGAGAGCGACTGGCCGGTCGTCGGATCGAGCATCAGATCGCTGCCGGGCGTCGCGACGCGCAACAGGAAATGGCCCGGAAACGACACGCCCTGCACCGGCAAGCCGAGTTGTTCGGCCATTTCCAGATAGATGACGGCGAGCGAGATCGGGATGCCGCGCCGACGGCGCAGCACGGCGTTCAGATAACTGTTGTCCGGGTCGTAATAGTCGTTCAGGTTGCTCGAGAAACCCAGTTCGCGGAAGAAATAGCGATTGAGCGCCTCGACGCGCTGTTTCACATCGGCGTCCTCGGGCATCCGGCGGCGGGCGCGCACGACGAGTTCGTCCAGTTCCGCGAGCACCGCCTGCATGTCGACGTCCGGATAGGCGTCCTGCGCGAGCGACAGCGCGGCCTCCGTGAGCGGCAGGCTCTCGTCGTCGGCCATCAGCGCAGAGAAGTAGTCGTGGATACGCGTCGTCGTCATCAATGCGCTCGTCTCTTGAAATAAGCGTATTTGAAGCCCATCGCGGAAAGCATACCGAAATACAGCGCCGCGAACAGAACCAGGCTTGCTCCAAGCAGCAGGATTCGTGCGAAGGGTGTCGCGCGCATGGCGATCCAGTCGAAGTTCGCCGATACCCAGTGCATCACGCCGGCGAGCACGAGGCACGCGCCGATCAACTGCACGAAAAAGCGCGTCCAGCCCGCCGACGGCTGATAAATCCCGCGACGGCGCAGTCCGATGAACAGCAGCAGCGCATTGGCGAGCGCGCCGAGACCGATGGAAAGCGTGAGGCCCGCGTGCGAGAAAATCGGCACGAAGATGTAATTGCTCACCTGCGTCATGATCAGCACGCCGACCGCGATCTTCACCGGCGTCTTGATGTCCTGCTTCGCGTAGAAACCGGGCGCGAGAATCTTGATGAGAATCAGCCCGACGAGGCCGATACCGTACGCCGACAGCGCGCGTCCGACCATGACGACCGAATGGCCGTCGAACTTGCCGTAGTGAAAGAGCGTCGCGGTAAGCGGCTCGGCGAAGAAGAAGAGCGCGACCGCGCTGGGCGCGGCGAGCAGGAACGTGATGCGCAAGCCCCAGTCGAGAAGCGCGGAGTATTCGTCGGCGTTCGCGTCGACGTGCGCTTTCGACAGGCTCGGCAGCAGGATCGTGCCGAGCGCCGCGCCGAGCAGCGCCGTCGGGAATTCCATCAGCCGGTCGGCGTAGTTGATCCACGACACGGCGCCCTGCCCGATATTCGACGCGATATTCGTGTTGATGATGAGGCTCAATTGCCCGACCGACACCGCGAAGGTCGCGGGCACCATCTTCGCGAGCACGCGCTTGACGCCGGGATGCGCGAGCGCGCGCCGGAAGTTGAGCCCGATGGCCGGCATCATGTCGATCTTCTTGAGGCCGGGCAGTTGCACGAGAAATTGCAGCACGCCGCCCGCGATCACCGCGTACGCGAGCGCGTACACCGGCACTTTCATGTGCGGCGCGACGAACACCGCCGCGAAGATGAACGCCACGTTCAGCAGCACCGGCGCGAACGCGGGCAGCGAGAACTGCTTGTACGTGTTGAGCACGCCCGACGCGAGCGTGGTCAAGGAGATGAAGATGATGTACGGGAACATGATCCGCGTCATCTGCACGGCGAGGCCGTACGCGGCGCCGTCGTGCCTGAGCCCCGACGCGACCGCGAACACGACCCACGCCGCGCCCGCCATGCCGACGAGCGACAGCACGACGAGGCCCCAGGTCAGGACGGTCGACATGGCGTCGACGAGCGCCTTGGTCGGATCGTGGCCCTTGCTGTTCTTGAACTCGGCGAGAATCGGCACGAACGCCTGGGCGAATGCACCTTCTGCGGACAGCCGCCGCAGCAGGTTCGGAATGCGGAACGCGACGTAAAACGCGTCGGTGTAGAGACTGGCGCCGAAGGCTCGGGCGATCAGCGTTTCGCGGATCAGGCCGGTCACGCGCGACAGCAGCGTGAAGCCGCTGACCGTCAGGAGGGCTCGGAATAGATTCATGGGGCGCTTATTATACGGGCCGAGCGTGACGCGCTCCGGCAACGCTGGCGCGCAACGCCGCGAGAATGACGGATTGCACCAAATTCGTGGCGGCGCGGGCACGGGCGGCCCGCGACAGCTTGCGCTTGTCATATCTCGTCGTCGCTTGCTATAATCGCGGGTTTCGACGGCCGGTTCTGGCGAAATTGCGCCTGAAACGGAAATTGGGTGGAAGTCTGACTTGAAGCGCCGGCGTGCTTTTCGCGACTTCCGGCTCTGTCGGCAGTGTTCCAAAGGCGTCCAGCTTGGGCGTCTCAGGTTTCCGGGCAAATGGCTTAATCGCACAATCGTTCCCGGAATTTCAGATCAAGGCAGCGCGCACCGTTCACCGCTTCCGGCCCGCCGCCGGGCCAAAGGGTGAAGCCCGCTCCGGCAAGTAACAGCAGAAACAGGATAAGGAACCGTCATGGCAAATACCGCACAAGCTCGCAAGCGCGCCCGTCAGGCCGCCAAGGCCAACTCGCACAACTCGGCGCTGCGCTCGAAGTTCCGCACGGCCATCAAGGCAGTTCGCAAGGCTATCGAAGCCGGCGATCAGGCCAAGGCCGCCGAAGTGTTCAAGTCGTCGGTCAAGACGATGGACATCATCGCGGACAAGAAGATCATTCACAAGAACAAGGCCGCTCGTCACAAGAGCCGCCTGGCTGCAGCCATCAAGGGTCTGCAGGCTCCCGCAGCCCAGTAATTCCGGCTCGCTTTCGGCGGGCGTTCGCGGTTTTCACAGTCGCGCGCTCGCCGGAACGGCTTCCTGTTTCCGCTGCGCTGTAACGAAGAAGCCCGCTTGCGCGGGCTTTTTTGCGTCCTGCTGCATAAGCGCGGCGTCGCGACTAGCGATGCTGCTGCGTCTGGGTGCCGTGATGCGGCGGCAGTTCGCACGCCTCGGTCACGACGAGATCGTTGTCCTTCGCGAAGTTCAGCACGAAGTCGAAGGCCATCGGCTCGATGTCGCGCAGGCGCGAGTCGACGATCACGACCTTGATATCGCCGATCATCGTCGGGCGCACGTAAATGGAGTATTGCAGGCGCGCGTTCGGCCCTTTCGCTTTCGGCCCGAAACCCGACATGACACCGCACAGGCGCTCGGACCAGTCGCTCGGCCGAAACTTCCTCCCGCTCTTGGTGATGCCTTGTATGAAGTACTCGGTAGGGGATGATTCAGCCATGTAGCAATACCTTTTGTCGGCCGGTGGCGGCACCGGCGAATGCACACGCTTGACGCGGCAACCGCGCCGGCCGGCATGAGTGCCGGCGGTGCTTGGCGAACGGACCGAAGAGGACCGCCCGCGCCCGCGACGAAATGGCGGACTCGGCAGCACGAAGAAATCGCAAGCGCAAACGAACACCGAGCGGACTCCTGCGAGCCAACGCCTACCATGCGCGTGAAACGGTGCTGAGCGTTACTGAGTGTTGCAGAGTTGTTGAAAGAAGCGTCGGCAATTATACAGCAGCCCCCCTTTTTCCGCAGCGCACACAAGCGCGGAACGGCCCGCGCAGGCCGGGTGGACGGCTTTCGAGCCGCCTCGTCAAAGCCCGCAAAATCCTTTATGCTCGAACGCTAACCCACTCCCGACGGCGGCGCCGTCCGGCCGAGCGACGCCTTCTCCGCAGTCGCGCGCCCGGCTCGAAGCCGCCGGTTGCGTTTCATGACCGCCAAGAAAATTCGCCACTATCTTCAGTTCAAGGATTTTTCGCTCGACGATTACGAGTACGTGCTGGAACGCGCCCGCATCCTGAAGCGCAAATTCAAGAATTACGAGACGTACCACCCGCTGCACGATCGGACGCTCGCGATGATCTTCGAGAAAAACTCGACGCGCACGCGCCTTTCGTTCGAAGCGGGCATCTTCCAGCTCGGCGGTCACGCGGTGTTCATGAGCACGCGCGACACGCAACTCGGACGCGGCGAGCCGATCGAGGATGCGGCGCAGGTCATTTCGCGCATGGTGGACATCATCATGATCCGCACGTTCGGGCAGGACATCATCCAGCGGTTCGCGGAGAACTCGCGCGTGCCGGTCATCAACGGGCTGACCAACGAATACCATCCGTGCCAGGTGCTCGCGGACATCTTCACGTACTACGAGCATCGCGGGCCGATTCATGGCAAGACCGTCGCGTGGGTCGGCGACGCCAACAACATGCTTTACACGTGGATCGAAGCCGCGCAGATTCTCGGCTTCAAGCTGCGTCTGTCCACGCCGGAAGGCTACAAGCTCGATCGCGCGCTGGTGGCGGCAGAGAGTGCGCCGTTCTACGAAGAATTCGCCGATCCGAACGAAGCCTGCGCGGGCGCGGACCTCGTCACCACGGACGTGTGGACGAGCATGGGTTTCGAAGCGGAGAACGAGGCGCGCAAGAAGGCGTTCGCGGACTACTGCGTCGATGCCGACATGATGGCGCGCGCCAACGCCGACGCGCTTTTCATGCATTGCCTGCCGGCGCATCGCGGAGAGGAAGTGAGCGCGGAAGTCATCGACGGGCCGCAGAGCGTCGTCTGGGACGAGGCGGAAAACCGCCTGCACGTCCAGAAGGCGCTGATGGAATATCTGCTGCTCGGCAAGCTGAACCACTGACGCGGTTTTCGCGCACGATCACGCCGCCGGACGCCCTATCCGGCGGCGTCTGTCTTTTCAGACGACGACCGGCTCCATCTCCAGCTCGACGCCAAAGCGCCCGAGCACATCGTTCTTGATCGCTTCCGCGAGCTGGAGCACCTGCGCGCCGGTCGCATCGCCGCGATTCACGAGCACGAGTGCTTGCCGCTCGTGCACCGCCGCCCCGCCGATGCCGCGCCCCTTCCACCCGCACTGGTCGATCAGCCAGCCCGCCGCGAGCTTCACGCTGCCATCCGGCTGCGCATACGACACGACGCCCGGTTCGCGCGTGCGCAACGCGTCGAATTCGTCGGCGCTCACGACCGGATTCTTGAAGAAACTGCCCGCGTTGCCGAGCACGGTCCAGTCGGGCAGCTTCGCGCGGCGCACGGCGATCACGGCGTCGAAAATGGCCTGCGCATTGCATGCCGACGCGCCGTCGAGCGCACGCGCGACGTCCGCGTAATCGGCGCGCGGCGTCCACGCCTTCGGCAAGCGAAATACGACTGACGTAATCAGGAAGCGCCCGCGCCCCGCGCGCTTGAAGAAGCTGTCGCGGTAACCGAACGCGCAGGCGTCGCGGTCGAACTCGGCTCGCGCGCCCGTCGCCAGTTCCACCGCGTGAAGCCGCTCGAAGCGTTCGCCCATTTCGAGCCCGTATGCGCCGATGTTCTGAATCGGCGCCGCGCCCACCGTGCCGGGAATCAGCGCGAGATTTTCGAGGCCCGGCATGCCGTGTGCAAGCGTCCACGCGAGGAACGCGTGCCAGTTCTCGCCCGCGCCGGCTTCGACCAGATACGCGTCGTCGTCCTCGCCGATCACGCGCTTGCCCATGATGCCGACGATCAGCGCGACGCCCTCGACATCGCGCGTCAGCACGACATTGCTGCCGCCGCCAATCACGAGCCGGGGCATGCCGGCGATGCGCGCATCGGCGGCGAGCGCAGTGGCGGCTTCGACGCTCTCGATACGCATCGCGTGACGCGCGCGCACCTCGAAGCCGAACGTGTTGTGCGGACGCAGCGAGTAATCCGCGAGGAGCGCGGGCGCGGGAAAGAAGGCGTCGGACATGGGGAACCGCGTGGCGAATGCAGGAATGGAAGCGGCCTTGGGGAAAACCAAAGCGCGTCGGTAGAATGACGTCAGGTCCGTGATTATAGCGAGTGCGCGCGCCGCGCCCGCGCTCGCCCAACGAAGAAGGGGAATACAGATGCCATCGTTTGACGTCGTCAGCGAAGCAAACATGATCGAAGTGAAGAACGCGATCGAGCAGTCCAACAAGGAAATCTCGACGCGCTTCGACTTCAAGGGTTCAGATTCACGCGTCGAGCAGAAGGAGCGCGAATTGACGCTCTACGCCGACGACGATTTCAAGCTCGGCCAGGTCAAGGACGTGCTGCTGTCGAAGCTCGCCAAGCGCGGCGTCGACGTGCGCTTTCTGGACTACGGCAAGCAGGAAAAGATCGGCGGCGACAAGCTTAAACAGGTCGTCACCATCAAGAAGGGCGTGTCGGGCGATCTGGCGAAGAAAGTCGTCAAGATCGTGAAGGACAGCAAGATCAAGGTGCAGGCAAGCATTCAGGGCGACGCGGTTCGCGTGCAAGGCACGAAGCGCGACGATTTGCAGAGCACCATCGCGCTGCTGAAGAAAGAAGTGACGGATACGCCGCTCGACTTCAACAATTTCCGCGATTGATTTTTTTTCAATACGCAGGCGTCCAAGCCGTTCCGCGCATTCCCGGAACGGCTTTTTTGTTGGTTACTGCACTGCCTTCTTCTTGTCACCGATGCGGCTTTCCTTGCCCGCCAGCAGCTTCGAAATGTTCGCCCGATGCCGCCAGATCAGAAGCGCACTCATGGCGAGCACGGCAAGCGAGATGCGGCTCGGCCCGAACAGAAAGACCTGGAAAAACGGCGCGAACACGGCGGCAACCAGCGCCGCGAGCGACGAATAGCGGAAGAAGAATGCAATGATCAGCCATGTCAGAAGCGTCGCCAGCCCGAGCACGGGATGAATGGCGAGCAGCACGCCCGCTGCCGTCGCGACGCCCTTGCCGCCCTGAAACTTGAAGAAGATCGGGTACAGATGCCCGAGAAACACGGCGATGGCCGAAAGCGCGATGCACGTTGTAAGCCCCGCCGCATCGAGGCCGAAGCGCCCGCCGTAATGCGCGACGAGCCACACGGGCAGCCAGCCCTTGAAGGCATCGCCAATCAGCGTCAGGATGGCCGCGCGCTTGTTGCCGGTGCGCAGCACGTTGGTCGCGCCGGGATTGCCCGAGCCGTAGGAGCGCGGGTCGTCGAGTCCCATCGCCGCGCTGACGACGACGGCAAACGAAATCGAGCCGATCAGATAGGACACGACGGCGACGATCAAATCAATCATGTGTTCTCTTCTAGCGTAGCGAGTCTGGGCAAAAGCGCGGTCAGCATTCTAATCGACGCTCGCGCACTGCACGGGCGTGGCGCGAAGCAACTCCGTCAGCACGGCGGGATTCAGGCTCACGAGATAGCCGCGCCGCCCGCCGTTCAGGTAGATGGTGTCGAGATCGAGAATGCTCGATTCGACGTACACGGGCATGGCCTTCTTCGTGCCGAACGGCGACGTGCCGCCGACGAGATAGCCCGAATGCCGGTTCGCCACTTCCGGCTTGCACGGCTCGATGCGTTTCGCGCCCGTCTGCCGCGCGAGATTCTTGGTGGACACCGTGCGGTCGCCGTGCATGAGCACGATGAGCGGCTTCGCCTGCTCGTCTTCCATCACGAGCGTCTTGACCACGCGATGTTCGTCCACGCCGAGCTGCCGCGCCGATTCCTCGGTGCCGCCATGCTCGACGTAATCGTACGGATGCTCGCCGAACGCGACGTTGTGGCGGCGCAGGAATTGCGTCGCGGGCGTTTCGGATACGTGTTTGACTTTCGACATGGACGCATTGTAGCGGCGCGGGATGCGGCTCACCATCGGCCGTTCGGCCTAGTGGTGCCGCGCCCGCGCATGTCGTACGATCGTTCGACTCACGACAGGACCTTGCCATGATCCGCGACGCCGAAACGCAAACGCTGCTGGAAGACACCATTCGCCGCTTCGTGCGCGAGAAGCTCGTGCCGCGCGAAGCCGAAGTCGACGAAACCGACGCCATTCCCGCCGACCTCATCGACGCCATGCGCGAAATCGGCATGTTCGGCCTCACCATTCCGGAAGCGTACGGCGGCCTCGGCCTCACGATGGAAGAGGAAGTGCGTATTGCGTTCGAACTGGGGCAGACGTCGCCCGCCTTTCGCTCGGTGATCGGCACGAACAACGGGATCGGGTCGATCGGCATTCTGCTCGACGGCACCGAGGAGCAAAAGGCGCACTATCTGCCGAAGCTCGCGGCAGGCGAACTGATCGGCTCGTTCTGCCTCACCGAGCCGGAGTCGGGCTCGGACGCCGCGTCGCTGAAAACCACGGCCCGGCGTGACGGCGACACCTACGTGCTCAACGGCACGAAGCGGTACATCACGAACGCGCCGGAAGCCGGCATCTACACCGTGATGGCCCGCACCGGCGAGGCCAAGGGCGCAAGCGGGATCTCCGCGTTCATCGTCGAGCGCGATACGCCGGGGCTGTCCCTCGGCAAGCCGGACCGCAAGATGGGCCAGCGCGGCGCGCATACGAGCGACGTGATTTTCGAGGACTGCCGCGTGAGCGCGAGCCAACTGATCGGCGGCGTGGAAGGCGTCGGCTTCAAGACGGCCATGAAAACGCTCGACAAGGGCCGCATCCACATCGCCGCGGTCGCGGTGGGCGCGGCCAAACGCATGTTGCGCGATGCCCTCGCCTACGCGATGGAACGTCGTCAGTTCGGCCAGCCGATCGCGGAATTTCAGCTCGTTCAGGGCATGCTCGCCGACAGCAAGGCCGAACTGTACGCCGCCGAATGCATGGTGCTGGATGCCGCGCGCCGCCGCGACGAGGGCCGCGACGTGTCCATCGAAGCGTCCTGCGCGAAGTACTTCGCCACCGAAATGTGCGGGCGCGTCGCGGACCGCGCGGTGCAAGTGCACGGCGGCGCGGGCTACATGGCGGAGTACGGCATCGAGCGGTTCTATCGCGACGTGCGGCTTTTCCGGCTGTACGAGGGAACGTCGCAGATTCAGCAGGTCATCATCGCGCGCGGACTCGTGCGCGGCGCGGACATCTAGCCGCGCGGATGGTGCTCGCGGTGCAGCTTCTGCAAGCGTTCGCGTGCGACGTGCGTGTAGATTTGCGTGGTCGAGATATCCGAGTGGCCGAGCAGCAGTTGCACCACGCGCAAGTCCGCGCCGTGATTGAGCAGATGCGTCGCGAACGCATGGCGCAGCGTGTGCGGCGAAAGCGGCGCGTGCACGCCGCCGTTCAGCGCATGACGCTTGATGATGTTCCAGAACTGCTGACGCGTCATGCCTTCGCCGCGCGCCGTGACGAAGAGCGCGTCGGCTGCGCGCGGGCCGAGCAGCGCGGGACGCGAGTCGCGCAGATAACGCATCAGCCATTCGTGCGCCGCTTCGCCGAACGGCACTAGGCGCTCCTTCGATCCCTTGCCCATCACGCGCACGACGCCCTCGTTCAGGCCGACTTCCACGGTCTTCAGCGTGACGAGTTCAGTCACGCGCAGGCCGCTCGCGTACATCAGTTCGAGCATCGTGCGGTCGCGCAGGCCGAGCGGCGTCTCGATATCCGGCGCGTGCAGCAGGGCTTCGACTTGCGCTTCGTTGAGCGTCGAAGGAAAACGCGGCGGCTGCTTCGCCGAACGCAGCTTGAGCGTCGGATCGGCGCTTGCGCGATGTTCACGCATCGCCCACGCGTAATAGCGGCGGAAGACCGACAAACGCCGGTTCGCGGAGGTCGCCTTGTCGCCGCGGCGCGCGGCCATGTAGCCGTTCATGTCCGCTTCGGTGGCCGCGTCGATGGACGCGCCGCGCGTCTTCGCGAGCCATTCGGCGAAGAGCCGCAAGTCGCGCCGGTACGCATCGAGCGAATTTTTGGCGAGCCCGTGTTCGAGCCACAATGCATCGCAGAACTGGTCGATGGCGTCGCTGCTCGCGCTCAGTTCGGGCGTGTTTAGCTCTTCGGTCGTTGCGCTCGTCATGCGATGGATACACCTTCATGCGCCAGCAGCCAGCGCTTCACGTCACGGAAGAAGCCATCGCCCGGATGATGCGCGAATCCGCCGATTCCGCCCGCCGCGATGACCCGGTGGCACGGTATCACGATCGGCAGCGGATTGGAGCCGCACGCCTGCCCGACCGCGCGCGGCACGCTGCCGATTTCACGCGCGAGTTGCCCGTAGGTCCAGACCTGCCCCGCCGCTATGCCGCTGATGCCGCGCCACACGCGCTGCTGAAACGCGGTGCCGCCGGTTGTAATGGGTAAATCGAAGCGCGTGGACGGCGTCTCGAAGTAGCGGCCAATCTGAGCGGCGGCTTCCCGCACGAGCGGCGCGTCCGGTTCGATGCTTTCCACATCGCCCGGCAGATAGACGATCTCGCGCACCGCGTGATCGTCGGCGCAGATGCCCACTTTGCCGAAGGGCGCGTCGATGACGGCATCGAACCGGCTCGCGGCCATCCTGAGCTTCGGCCGCGCGGTCCGGTTCACCCCATGAAAACCGTCTTCAGACAGCGTGCTCTTCATGCGTTTCTCCTTGCTTCAGCGCCCAGCCGACATGCTCGCGCACGAGTTCGGACGCATCGTCCGCGCGCCCTCGCAATGCATCGATGATCGCCGCGCGCTCGTCGCCCCGCAACGGCGAGCGCAGCGCATTGCCCATGCCGACGGCGATATTGCGCAGCCACCGCTCGTAGCCGATACGGCGAATCGCGCTGCCCTGCATGCGCGTGTCGAAATCGTCGGCGCTCCACGCGAAGAGTTCGACGAGCGTCGCGCGATCGAGCCCGTGACGCACGTCGAAGTCCGCGACCGGCGCCGCCTGCGCGAATTTGTTCCACGGACACGCGAGCTGGCAGTCGTCGCAGCCGTACACGCGATTGCCGATCAGCGGGCGCATGTCCTCGGGAATGCTGCCGTGAAGTTCGATGGTCAGATACGAGATGCAGCGCCGCGCATCCACGCGATACGGCGCGACGATCGCGCCAGTGGGGCACGCACCGACGCAGCGCGTGCACTGCCCGCAATGCGCGCCGTCGTGCTCGGGCTGCGGATCGACCGGCAGCGGCACGTCGACGTAAATTTCGCCCAGAAAGAAGAGCGATCCGGCATCGCGATCAAGCAGCAGCGTGTGCTTGCCGCGCCAACCGTTGCCCGCCTTCTGCGCCAGTGCCACTTCGAGCACGGGCGCGGAATCGGTGAACGCGCGATGCCCGAATTGCCCGATTTCGCTTTCGATTCGCTCGGCCAGTTGCTGCAAGCGGTGGCGCATGACCTTGTGATAGTCGCGGCCACGCGCGTAAATCGAGACCACGGCCTGCGAAGGATCGGCGAGCCGCTTCCATTCGACCGCGCGCCAGTCGTTCTTCTGACCATCGGCTGTCGCGACACTTTCATCGCCCATTTGAGCGAGCGTCGCCGCGGGAAGATAGGCCATGCGCGCCGTGATGACCCGTCGCGTGCCGGCCACAAGCTCGGCCGGCCTTGCGCGTTTCATCCCATGTTTGGCCATATAATCCATTTCGCCGTGATAGCCTGCTTCCAGCCAATTGGCGAGGCCCTCCTCGGCATCCGTCAGGTCGATATCGCTGATACCGACCGCACCGAATCCCAACTCGCGCCCCCACGCCCTGATGCGCTGCGCGAGCTCCGCCAGCGCGGCCTCGTCGTTTTCCATCGGATGCAAGGCGCGCGACTCGACGGCGGCGGCGCTGGTCGCTGTCGTGATTTCCGTGACTTCAGTGGAGTGTTCCGGCAATCGGTTCATCACTCTATTTTACGAGCAATGCCTGAGAACCCCGCACCATCGACGCCTGATCTGCCCGCCGCGCTCATCGAACGCCGCTTCGAATTGCGCGACGAAGCCGCGACGCTCGCATTCGGCGAACGCTTCGCGCAGGCGATCATCGACACACGAGAAGACACGCGCGGACCGGCCTCGTCTGAACCATTCCACGGCTTGCAGGTCCAGTTGATCGGCGATCTCGGCGCGGGCAAGACCACGCTCGTGCGCGCGACGCTGCGTGCGCTCGGTCATGCGGGCCGCGTGAAAAGCCCGACTTACACGCTCGTCGAGCCGTATTCGCTCGATGCGCCCGGCGGCCCGCTCGATGTCTATCACTTCGATCTCTACCGCTTCGCCGATCCCGCCGAATGGGCCGATGCCGGCTTTCGCGAGTATTTCGACCGGGGCGCGGTGTGTCTCGTCGAATGGCCGCAGCAAGCGGGCGGCTTGCTCGGCGTGCCGGACCTCGTGTTCGCGTTGACGCTGCCGCATGCAGCGATGGCTGGCATGGCGGGCAACGAAACGACGCAGACGAACGAAGAAGAAGGCCGCGTGCTGATCGCGCGGGCGTTTAGCGAAACAGGAAAGACATGTCTCGAAAGATGCTGATCAAGCCGTTCCATTCGATCGAATCGAGCGCGAGCGCGCCGCACAACTGGCGCAGGCGTCAGGTGCTGCGCGCGGGCGCTTCGACGTTGGTGCTCGCGCTCGTCGGCCCGAAGCTCGCGCACGCGAGTTCCGTGCTCGGCGTGCGCGTGTGGCCGGCGCGCGACTACACGCGCGTGACGATCGAATCGGACCAGCCGCTCACGAACAGCAATCAACTGCTTCAGGGACCGGACCGGCTCGTCGTCGATCTGAACGGCATCGATCTGGACCAGGCGCTGCGCGATCTCGTCTCGAAGATCACGCCGAACGATCCGCAGATTCAGGCAGTGCGCGTCGGGCAGTATCAGCCGCATGTCGTGCGGATGGTGTTCGACCTCAAAGGCTCGGTGAAGCCGCAGGTTTTCACGCTCGGGCCGATCGGCAGCTACAAGTATCGGCTCGTGTTCGATCTCTATCCGGCCGTCGCGCCCGATCCGCTGATGGAACTGCTCGCGCAGACCGAGCACAAGCAGGAAGCGTTCGACCGCGCCAATCCGAATCCGTCAGCGCCGCCGCCCGCCACGCTCTCCGGTCCGGCCACGGCGCAAAAGCCGCTTGCGCACGACTCCACCGACGACTTCTTCCAGAAGTACGCGGGCAACGATCTGCCTGATGACACCACGGAGCCCGCCACGAAGGCCGCGCCGTCGGTCAAACCGCGCGTGCCGCCCGCCGCCGTGCCGCCCGTCATCGCCAAAAAGAAAGACGACGACGATGACGACGGCCGCTACGCCTTCACCACGCCGAAGCAGGACCGCGCCGCGACGACACGGCTCCTGACCGTGGCGATCGATCCCGGTCACGGCGGCGAAGACCCCGGCGCGATCGGCGGCGGGGGCACGTACGAGAAGCACATCGCGCTCGATATCGCGAAGAAGCTGCGCGCGAAGATCGACGCCCAGCCGAACATGCGCGCGATGATGACGCGCGACGCCGACTTCTTCGTGCCGCTCAACGTGCGCGTGCAGAAGGCGCAGCGCGTCGGCGCGGACCTGTTCGTGTCGATTCACGCGGACGCGTTCACGACGCCCGATGCACGCGGCTCGTCGGTGTTCGCGCTGTCGGAACACGGCGCGTCGAGCGCGGCGGCGCGCTGGATGGCGAACAAGGAGAACGCGTCGGATCAGGTCGGCGGCATCAACGTGAAGACGCAGGACGCGAGCGTGAACCGCGCGCTCTTCGACATGTCGACGACCGCGCAAATCCGCGATTCGATGCGCTACGGCAGCTTCGTGCTGAACGAGATCGGCGGCATCAACAAGCTGCACAAGGGATCGGTCGAACAGGCGGGCTTCGCTGTGCTGAAGGCGCCGGATATCCCGTCGATCCTCGTGGAAACCGCGTTTATCAGCAATCCGGACGAAGAAGCGCATCTGAACGACGACGCCTATCGCGAGAAAATGGCCAACGCGATCCTGAAGGGCATCAAGCGGTACTTCGCGGCGAACCCGCCGCTCGCGAAGAGCCGCATGACGTAAGGGGCGGGCACGGGCTCAGGGCACTTGATCCGTGCCGGCCGCAAGTGCGCTGGCCTTGTGCGGCTTCAGCTTTCCTTCCAGACGACGAATCGCTTTGCGTGCCGGGAGCTCCTAACGCAAGAGCGCCGCGCACGGCGCCCACTCACCGCATGGACGGCGCACGCCTACCTTCAGCCCGCCGCAGGCAGAAATCGCTGCACGAGCCGTCCGCCGAACACGTTCACCGCGAGCCCCGCCATCACCAGCGCCGCGCCCGCCAACTGCGTGCCGCTCAACGCCTCGCCGAGAAACACCGCCGCCGACGCGAGGCCGATCACCGGCACGAGCAGCGAAAACGGCGCGACTTGCGCCGCCGGATACCGCGCGAGCAGCTTTCCCCAGAGGCTATAGCCGACGATCGTGGCGATGAACGCGAGATAACAGACCGCGAGCACGGACGCCATCGGAATGCTCGCGAGACTCGACTCGATGCGCGCCGGTCCTTCGAAGATCAGCGACAGCACGAGGAATGGAATCGGCGGAATCAGGCTCGCCCAGACGACGAGCGAGAGCAAATCGACCTTGCCCATGCGCTTGGTCGCGACGTTGCCGAGCGCCCACATCGCGGACGCGCCGAGCGTGAAGAGAAAGCCGGTGAGCGTCATCGCGTGGCCGCCGCGCATGCCGATCAGCGCGAGCCCGGCCGCCGCGATCAGCAAGCCCATCACATTCGCCGCGCGGATGCGCTCGCCGAGAAACATCGCGGCGAAGATCAGCGTGAAGAATGCCTGCGCCTGAAGCACGAGCGACGCGAGCCCGGCGGGCATGCCGACATACATGCCGTAAAAGAGCAGTGCGAACTGGCCGAGCGAAATGGTGAGGCCATACGCGAACAGCCAGCGCAGCGGAATCTGCGGGCGCTTGACGAAGAACACGGGCGTGGCGGCGAGCGCAAAACGCAGCGCGCCGAGGAGCATCGGCGGGACGCCATGCAGCCCCAGCTTGATGACGACGAAGTTCACGCCCCACGCAAAAATGACCACCGTTGCTGTCAGCAAATCCTTTGGCGACATCGCTGCTCCCCTTTCGTGCCTGCGTCATGCGAGCAATCGGACGAGTGTAGCGAAGCGAACGTTCGAAGGATTGTGAAAAACTGCGTTCAACGTGGGTTTAGCGAGCGCACATGCTAAAAGCGCCCGTGCCCGCTTCCGGGGCACGGGCGCTCCGGCGCCTGACGAAAGCCGCCGTCCGGCCGTTCACTTGCTCTGGCCGGACTCCGTAGCGGCGTCGTTGCCCGTTTCGGCTGCAGGCGTCTTCTTGGTGCCTGCCGACGAATGCGTCGAGTGCCGGTGCGACTTGTGCTTCTTGGTCGTGGTCGTGCCCATGTCGCTTCCTGCCGACGCATCGCCCTGCGCGGCCGTGCCCGCATTCCCGCCCATCGCGGCGGACGAGTTGCCCGACGACGTCTGCGCAAACGCGCCAGTTGCGGCAGTGGCGCCGAAAAGGCCCGCGGCGATGGCGATCAATAGCTTGTTCTTGCTCATTATTTCCCTCTCCTATCAAGAGTGCGCAAAGCTACACGCATGCTTCAAAAAGCGCGGCCGGTCGCGGCCGCACGGAACGGTGAAGGGTTGAGCGCACGCCCGAACGCCTGGGCCGAGCGCCTGTGGGCAGGCGCCGGTAGAATCGGCGGTTCTGGTGCGCCATTCCGGCGCCCGCCCATGCCTTCCGGTGACCTGCCATGTCCTCGACGATCCGCGCGCAGTTGAAACCTCATCAACACGACGTCGGCGGCCTCATGGTGAGGCGCGTTCTTCCCGCGCTGGCGGCGCGCACCGTCGGACCCTTCATATTTTTCGACCATATCGGACCCGCAACCCTCGTGCCCGGCAAGGGCCTCGACGTGCAGCCGCATCCGCATATCGGGCTTGCGACCGTCACCTATCTGTTCGACGGCGCGATCATGCATCGCGACAGCGTCGGTTCGGTGCAGAAGATCGTCCCCGGCGACGTGAACTGGATGACTGCGGGACGCGGCATCGTCCATTCCGAACGCACGCCCGACGAGGAGCGCGCCGCCGGGCAGACCATGCACGGCATCCAGACGTGGGTGGCGCTGCCGGTGGCGAGCGAAGAAGCGGAGCCGTCGTTCGAGCATCACGCGGCGGCGACGCTGCCGCAGATCGAGCGCGCGGGCGTCACGCTGCGCGTGATCGCGGGCACGGCGTTCGGCGCGACGGCCCCGACGCGCACGTTTTCGCCGACGCTGTACGTCGCGGCGCACTTCGCGCCCGGCAGCGAACTGACGCTCGACACGGAGCACGAGGAACGCGGCGTGTATCTCGTCGATGGCGACCTCCTGATCGACGGCGAAACCTTGCCCGCCCAGCAGATGGCCGTGCTCGCGCCCGGCGTGCCGGCGAAGCTCGCGAGTGCGAACGGCGCGGCCGTGATGCTGCTCGGCGGTGCGCCGCTCGACGGCGCGCGCTTCATCGAATGGAACTTCGTGTCCAGTTCGCGGGACAAGATAGAAGCGGCGAAACGAGCGTGGAGCGAGCAGCGCATGGGCCATGTTCCGGGCGAGACCGAATTCATCCCGCTGCCGCCGCCGCGCCGCGAAGAACGCGCGCCGGAGGCATGAGGCGTGCGGCGGTCGCTGGGTTAGGCGGGGCGCAAGCGGGCTTGGGCGGCTTGGGCGGCTTGGGCGGCTTGAGCGGCTTGAGCGGCTTGAGCGGCTTGAACGGCCTAAGCGGCTTGAGCGGCTTGAGCGGCTTGGGTGGCTTCAGCGGCCTATGCGGCTTCAGCGGCCTATGCGGCCTATGCGGCTTGAGCGGCCTAAGCGGCCTAAGCGGCTTGGGTGGCTTGAGGAGCCTGAGCGGCTTGAGGGCCTGAGCGGCTCAAACGGCCTGAGTGGCTCAAGGGGCCTGAGTGGCTCAAGCGGCCTGAGTGGCTCAAGCGCCTTGGGTGGCTTGAGCGGCTCGAGCGGCTTGAGCGGCTTGAGCGGCTTGAGCGGCTTGAGCGGCTTCAGCGGCTTGAGCGGCTTGAGCGGCTTGAGCGGCTTGAGCGGCTCGAGCGGCCTAAGCGGACCTAGGCGGCTTGAGCGGTTGAGCGGTTGAGCGGTTGAGCGGTTGAGCGGTTGAGCGGTTGAGCGGTTGAGCGGCTAAGCGGCTAAGCGGCCTGAGCGCCCTGAGCAGCTTTGGCCGCTTAAGCGAATTAAGCAGCCCAAGCCAGCCCAAGCGACGCCAATCATTGAGACACGCGCGGATCGTCCCCATCTGATATTTCAAGATAGCTCGCAAGTTTGAGGAGAAACGCATGGAAACGACCCTTGCCACATTCGAGAACGACGTCATCAACGCGTCGATGCTCGCCCCGGTGCTCGTCGACTTCTGGGCGCCGTGGTGCGGCCCGTGCAAGACGCTTGGCCCGATGCTCGAACGGCTCGAAGCGGAAGCCGGCGGCGCATGGAAGCTCGTCAAGGTGAACGTCGACGAGAATCAGGAACTCGCGCAGCACTTCCAGGTGCGCAGCATTCCGCACGTGATCGCGTTCGCGGAGGGCCGGCCGATCGACCAGTTCATCGGCGTGCTGCCCGAAGGCCAGTTGCGCGCCTTCCTCGACAAGCTCGTGCCCGACGGCGCCGAAGCCGAACGCCGCGCCGCCCATAACGCGTGGGCGCTCGGCAATCGCAAGCAGGCGATCGACCGCATCGAAGCGGCGCTCGCGCTCGATCCCGGCTACGACGAGGCGCGGCTCGATCTGATCGAATGGCTGCTCGCGGAACGGCGCATCGAGGAAGCCAAGGCCGAGGACAAGCTGCTTTCGCCGAAGACGACGCAAGGGATCGACGCGCGCTACAACGCGCTGAAAACCGAGATCGACGCCGCCGACGCCGCCGCCGCGCTGCCGCCCGCCGACGCGCTGATCGATGCGGTGAAGGCGAATCCCGACGACCTCGAAGCGCGCTTTGCGCTGGCGAACCGCCTGATCGCGGGCCGGGACTATGCCGGCGCGCTGGAGCACTTGCTGGCGATCGTCGAGCGCGACCGCAGCTTCATGGACGACGTGGGCCGCAAGACGATGCTTTCGGTGTTCGAACTGGCGTCGAATCAGCCGGATCTGGTGTCGCACTGGCGACGCAAGCTGAGCGCGGCGATGAACTGAAAATCGAGGCGCGAAGCAACAACGGCCAGCTATGGAAAGCTGGCCGTTGTCGTTTCCGCAGGCCGCAACGCTAAGCCACGCTCAGCCGGATCTCGTGTCGCACTGGCGACGCAAGCTGAGCGCGGCGATGAACTGAAAATCGAGGCGCGAAGCAACAACGGCCAGCTATGGAAAGCTGGCCGTTGTCGTTTCCGCAGGCCGCAACGCTAAGCCGCGCGCTTCGCCAGTTCGCGCAACACGAAGGCCGCCGCCGCGAAGCCGAAGCTCGCGGTCACGCACACGCTCGACCCGAATCCCGCGCAGTTGAGACCGACCGGACCGGCGTAGCCCGAAGCGGTTTCGAGATGCTCCGCGCCCTGGCTGATGTCGCACGCCGGCGACTCGGGATAGATGAGCGGCTCGTCCGAATACACCGCGCTCACCTTGAAACGCGCCTTCGGTCCGCGCGCAAAGCCGTGCCGCTTGCGCAACTGGCCGCGCACCTTCGAGAGCAGCGGGTCCTGAATGGTGAGCGCGAGATCGTCGATGCGAATGCGCGTCGGATCCAGTTGCCCGCCCGCGCCGCCCACGGTAATCAACGGTTGCTTGCGCGCGACGCACCACGCGATCAGCGCGGTCTTGGTACGCACGCTGTCGATCGCATCGACGACGAAATCGAATCCGCCGCCGAGCGTCGCATCGAAATTGCCCGGCTCCACGAAGTCTTCGATCTGCCGGACATCGCACGCAGGATCGATCAGCGCGATCCGCTCGGCCATCGCGGTGACTTTCGCCTTGCCGTAGTTGCCGTCGAGCGCGTGAATCTGGCGGTTGGTGTTGCTCTCCGCGACGTTGTCGAGATCGATCAGCGTCAACGTGCCGACCGCGCTGCGCGCCAACGCTTCCGCCACCCACGACCCGACGCCGCCAATGCCGATCACCGCGACATGGGCGCACTGGAAAGCCGCGAGCGCGCTCGGCCCGTAAAGACGCGCGATGCCGCCGAAGCGCCGTTCGCGATCGACGGTGTCTTCAACGGCAAGCGTGGCGGTGGCATCGGGTGGAGTCATGGCGCTCGAGGCAAGTAGAAAACGGAAACGCACGCCGGAGTCGCCGCGACAAGGCTTACACGCGGCTGTCGGTTGCACAAAAGTTGGCAGTCCCCTCATGCAAAAACCGGCTGAATTGCGTATTCTGCCTTATCGAAACCGAAGGCGTGATAGGCGCGCCGCATGTTCGCATGATCGCGTGACGGCACAAGCGGCGGCTTTGACGCGCGTCATTGCAGCAGAACCGCATTCGGGGCAAGAACGAATCACCTTGGCTATACTGACGCGACTGTAGCGTTCGCATAAAAATGACGACCCTCGCAGACCTTCGTAAAAATTATTCGCGCGGCGCGCTCGATGCCGCTGACATCGATCCGAATCCCGTTCGCCAGTTCGAAGCGTGGTTCGCCCAGGCGCTCGACGCCAAGCTGCCCGAGCCGAACGCCATGACGCTCGCGACCGTGAACGCGCAAGGCCGTCCGTCGGCGCGCATCGTTCTCATCAAGGGTGTCGACGAACGCGGCTTCGTCTTCTTCACCAATTACGAAAGCCGCAAGGGCCGCGAGTTGGCTGCGAATCCGGCCGCGAGCCTGCTCTTTCACTGGATCGAACTGGAGCGTCAGGTACGCATCGAAGGCACGGTCGTCAAGACGAGCGCGGAAGAAAGCGACGCGTACTACGCCTCGCGTCCGCTCGGCTCGCGCATCGGCGCGTGGGCATCGGACCAGAGCCGGCCGCTCGACAGCCGCGAGGCGCTCGAAGCGCGCGAACGCGAGATGATGGCGAAATTCGGCGATGCGCCTCCGCGGCCCCCGCATTGGGGCGGCTACCGGCTCGTGCCCGACACCATCGAATTCTGGCAAGGGCGGCCGTCGCGGCTGCACGACCGCATGGTCTATTCGCGCGAAGGCGCCGACGCTGCGTGGCGCATCATGAGGCTCGCGCCGTAACGCCGCGCCGTAACGCATCAGGCACCGCAGACCGGACCGCACGAATCTGTAAGCACAACGTAAAGCAAGCCACGCGGCGTATAAACAATAAGCCGGCGCAGCAATACGGCAGACGAACATGAAGGCGCCAAGCCTTCCACCTTGATTTCCTTAGCGCGGAGAAACAAGCATGTTCTGGGAGAAGAAGCTGACGCAGTGGGTAGAGGAAGTTCGCGAGCAAGCCAACCTGCCCGCGCGCCTCGTGCTGTGGGACGGGCAGCAACACGATTTCGGCCGCTTTGCCGCGCCTGCCGTGACGCTGCATGTGAAAAGCGCGACCGCGCTGCCGTATCTGCTGGAGCCGAGCCTCGACAATCTGGGCGAGGCGTATGTCAAAGGAAAGATCGATATCGAGGGCAAGCTCTCGGACATCATCAACATCGGCTATTCGCTCGCGAGAAGCACGGTCACGCATGCGGGCAAGCTCGCCCGCGTGCGACGCTACTTCAATCACTCGAAGGCGTCGGACAAGAAAGCCATCCAGTATCACTACGACGTGTCGAACGAGTTCTATCAGCTCTGGCTCGACAAGAACATGGTGTACTCCTGCGCGTACTTCGAGAACGGTGACGAAGACCTCGCCACCGCGCAGATCAAGAAAATCGACCACATCCTTACCAAGATTCAGGTGCAGCCGGGGCATCGTCTGCTGGACATCGGCTGCGGCTGGGGCGCGCTCGTCATTCGCGCGGCGCAGAAATTCGGTGCGAAGTGCGTGGGCGTCACGCTCTCCGAGAACCAGTTCAAGCTCGCGACGCAGCGCGTGAAGGACGCCGGTCTCGAAGGCCAGATCGAAATCCGCCTGCAGGATTATCGCGACGTGGAAGGCCAGTTCGACCGCATCACGAGCGTCGGCATGTTCGAGCACGTCGGGCGCAAGAATCTGCCGGGCTACTTCGCGAGAATCCGCGAACTGCTCGTCGATGACGGCATCGCGATGAACCACGGCATCACGTCGTCGGATGCGGACAGCGGTGAGACCTCGCTCGGCGGCGGCGAGTTCATCGACAAATACGTGTTTCCGGACGGCGAGCTGCCGCATATCAGCCTCGCGCTGGAATGCATGCAGCGCGGCGGACTGGAAGCGGTCGATATCGAAAGCCTGCGCCGCCATTACGCGCATACGCTCGATATCTGGGCTGAGAATTTCGAGGCGCATGCGGAAGAAGCGCGCAAGCTCGTCGATGACGAGAAGTTCCGCATCTGGCGCGTGTACCTCGCTGGCTGCGCGTATGCGTTCGAGAATGACGACGTGTCGCTCTATCAGGTGATCTGCCGCAAGGCGGGCCGCAGCGCGAAGACGCTGCCGTGGTCGCGGCGTTATATCTACGAGAAGCCGCTCTGAGCCGGGAGCCATCCGCAATCGACGCAGACACGGGCGACGACGAGCCATGCGATTTGTTCGGCGCGCCTGAGCCTGCCGTTGTTTCGTCGCGGCGGGCGGCGCAAAAGCGGCGCGGCGTGCTGCCCGCGCCGTTGCAGCGCGAAGACGAAGCCATCGCGAAGCGTCTGCCTGCGAGCGTGCATCTCGGCACCTCGACGTGGTCCTTTCCGGGCTGGGAAGGGATCGTGTACGGCGACGCGTACGCGAACACCACGCTCTCGCGCGATGGCCTCGCCGCCTATGCCGCGCATCCGCTCTTGCGCGGCGTGTCGATCGACCGGTCCTTTTACGGGCCGGTGCCGCTCGCGCACTACGCGCGGTACGCGTCGCAGGTGCCGGCCGATTTCCGCTTCATCGTGAAGGCGCCCGCCTCGGTCACGGATGCGTTCATTCGCGGCGAGCGCGGCGCGCCCGACGCCGACAATCCCGCGTTTCTGAACGCGCAGATTGCTATCGATGAATTCATCGCGCCGTGCGTCGGCGGCCTAGGGGCGAAGGCCGGCGCGCTCGTGTTCCAGTTCCCGCCGCTGCCCGACGCGATGATCGTCGAGCCGTCACGCTTCGTCGAGCGGCTCACGTCGTTCCTCGCCGCTCTGCCGCCGCTCGAAGGCGAAGCGTGCTATGCCGTCGAACTGCGCGACGCCGTCATGCTGACGCCGCGCTTTATTCATGCGCTGCGCGACGCGAACGTGCGCTACTGCATCGGCGTCCATGCGCGCATGCCGGACGTGCGCCGTCAGGCGAAGGCGCTGGCGCTGCTGGATCAGAAAGAGATGGGACCGCTCGTCGTGCGCTGGAGTCTGCACAGCGGCTTTCGCTACGAACAGGCGAAGGCCAAGTACGAGCCGTTCGACAGAATCGTCGATGAAGACCGCGACACGCGCGAGGCGCTCGCGGAACTGGCCGCGCGTTACGCGTTAGCAGGCCAGCCGGTGGTGATCGCGGTAAACAACAAGGCGGAAGGCTCCGCCCCGTTGACCTGCTTCCAACTGGCGCGCGGCATCGCGGAACACTGCGAGCGCGCGCAAGCCGGCTCGCGCGCCGTCATGCCTTGAGGCGGTGCGCGAACTTCTTGCGGAACTTCGCGACCTTGGGACCGACGATCGCCGCGCAATAACCCTGATTCGGATGCTGCGCGAAGAAGTTCTGGTGATACGCCTCGGCCGGATAGTAGTCGTCGCGAAGCGGCGTCACTTCGGTCACGATCTTGCCGCCGAAGACGTCTTCGCGCTGCAGTTCGTCGATAACTTCGAGCGCGATCTTGCGCTGCTCGTCCGAATGCGTGAACACGGCCGAGCGATACTGCGTGCCGACATCGTTGCCCTGACGGTTGAGCTGCGTCGGATCGTGCGTCGCGAAGAAAATCTCCAGAATCTCGCGATAGCCGATGACATCGGGATCGAACACGACCTTGACGACTTCGGCGTGCCCGGTGTCGCCGTCGCACACCTGCTCGTAGGACGGATTCACCACCTGGCCGCCCGCATAGCCGGATTCGACGGACTGCACGCCCTCGACCGCCAGAAACACGGCTTCAGTACACCAGAAACAACCGCCGCCGAGCGTCGCGGTCTCGAGTCTCGCTCGCTGGTTCATGCCTGCTCCTTATCAAGTGCAGCGGCCACGCCGCGGACCACCCATATTGCTGCGCGAAGCCGCTTATTCAATCTCGCCGAGCTTACCGGCTTTTACAAAGCGGCGTTGCCCACATTGTCCGTGCTGGCTTATGGCGGCTCCGGGCAGCCGATTCCGCTAGAATCGAGTCAATCTCCAGCTTTTACATGGCTTCAAATACGGTTCGTCCGACTCGAGCACGACACTCAGCACGACACTCGGCCTGTTCGGTGCCACAAGACCTATTCGACCGCCCACTTGCCCGATGACACGCGCCAAAACCCCGAACTTCGATCCCACTGCGTTTCGCGCCGCGCTCGGCCAGTTTGCGACCGGCGTCACCGTCATCACCACGCGCACCGAATCCGGCGTGTTGATCGGCATCACGGCGAGCTCGTTCAATTCCGTTTCGCTCGATCCGCCGCTCGTGCTCTGGAGCCTCGCGACGCGTTCGGCGTCCATGCCCGTGTTTCGCGCGAATAGCCATTACGTGATCAACGTGCTCGCGGCTTCGCAACTGGACCTGTGCCGGCGCTTCGCGACGGTCAAGGGCGACCGCTTCGCGGGCGTCTCGCACGCGGCGGGCGACAGCGGCATGCCGGTGCTGGACGGCGCGCTGGCCTGGTTCGAATGTCACAACCGCAGCCGCTACGACGAAGGCGATCACGTGATCTTCGTCGGCGAAGTGGAACGCTGCGGCGTGCGCGAAGACGCCTCGGATGTTGCGCCGCTCGTCTTTCAGGCGGGCGGCTTTCACTCGCTCGGGCCGATCGAATAACGCCCGCTCAGGCGCCGCGCACCGGCTGTTCGATGAGCGCGACCGGCACGCCTGCATCGTCCTTCATGGTTTGCAGCACGATATTCGAGCGAATGTCGATGACGCCCGGCGCCTTGTACAGCTTCGTCAGGATGAAATCGGAGTAGTGCTTCAGATTGTGCGCCAGCACGCGCAGCACGTAATGCGTGTCGCCCGTCACGACGAACGCGCCAACCACTTCCGGCCACTCGCGCACCGCCGCGGCGAACTTCTCGTGCCAGTTGTCTTGATCGTTGCGCATGGACACGTGCACGAACGCCTCCAGTTCAATCCCCAGCCGCTCGCGGTCCAGACACGCGCGATAACTCGCGATCACGCCCTCTTCTTCGAGCAGCCTCATGCGGCGCAAGCACGCGGAAGGCGAAAGCGAAATGCGCTCCGCGAGGTCCAGGTTGCTGATCCGTCCATCTTCCTGCAGCACCGCCAGAATTCGGCAATCCGTTGCATCGAGCGTGAATCCGGTCACTTTTGAGTCTCCTAGCCCGTTTCATCGAATTATGTTCTAGCCACAATCCTTTTGGGTGGTTATTTTGCAATCACTTTTCAAGATAACGCGGCTATGATTTGACGCATCTC
This sequence comes from Burkholderia sp. 8Y, assembly GCF_902506145.1. Taxonomy (GTDB): domain Bacteria; phylum Pseudomonadota; class Gammaproteobacteria; order Burkholderiales; family Burkholderiaceae; genus Caballeronia. Next base: position 2,257,857 of record NZ_LR733520.1, read on the forward strand.
CACCGTCTCTGCTAGGCCGCCATGACGCTCCTCGACATCTCGCCGCCCATCGCCGACGCGACGCCGGTCTGGCCGGGCGATACGCCCGTCGGTATCGAGCGCGTCTGGCGGATGGAAGCGGGCTCGCCCGTGAACATCGCGCGCATCACGCTGTCGCCGCACACCGGCGCCCATGCCGACGCCCCGCTCCACTACGACGAACGCGGCGCGGCGATCGGCGAAGTCGCGCTGGAGACGTACATCGGCGCGTGTCGCGTGGTGCATTGCATCGGCGCGAAACCCGTCGTGACGCCGGACATGGTTGCCGCGCACCTCGACGACGCGCCGCCGCGCATCCTGATTCGCACCTATGACCGCGCGCCGCTCGACGCATGGGACGGCGCGTTCTGCGCGGTCGCGGCGGACACCATCGACTTGCTGGCGAGCAAAGGCGTGAAGCTCGTGGGCATCGACACGCCGTCGCTCGATCCGCAGGAATCGAAGACGATGGACGCGCACCGCCGCATCCGCGCGCACGGCATGGCGATCCTCGAAGGTCTCGTGCTCGACGCCGTCGCGCCCGGCGACTACGAACTGATTGCCCTGCCGCTGAAATTCTCGACGCTCGACGCAAGCCCCGTGCGCGCCGTCCTGCGCCCGCTTCCCTGAATGCTCCCCGAACACTTGGACTTTTCGATGAAAACTCGTGACGATGCCGCCGCCCTCGACCGCGACGACCCGCTCGCCCGCCTGCGCGACCAGTTCGCCCTCGCCGATGGCGTCATTTACCTCGACGGCAATTCGCTCGGCGTGCCGCCGAAGGCCGCCGCCGCCCGCGCCGCAAGCGTGATCGGCGCCGAATGGGGCGAAGGGCTGATCCGAAGCTGGAACACGGCGGGCTGGTTCACGCTGCCCAAGCGCCTCGGCAACAAGCTGAGTTCGCTGATCGGCGCGGCGGAGGACGAAGTCGTCGTGACCGACACGATTTCCGCGAATCTCTTCAAGGTGCTCTCCGCCGCGTTGAAGCTTGCGAACGAGCGCGATCCGAAGCGCCGCGTGATCGTCTCCGAACGTTCGAACTTTCCGAGCGATCTGTACATCGCGCAGGGGTTGATCGAGCAGCTGGATCGCGGCTATGAACTGCGGCTCGTCGACGATGCCGCCGAATTGCCCGCCGCCATCGACGAGCACACCGCCATCGCGATGATCACGCACGTCAACTACCGCACCGGCGCCATGCACGACATGGCTGCGGTGACGGAGACGATTCATCGCGTGGGCGCGCTGGCCGTCTGGGATCTCGCGCATTCGGCGGGCGCGGTGCCCGTCGATCTGAACGGCGCCGGCGCGGACTACGCGGTCGGCTGCACCTATAAGTATCTGAACGGCGGGCCGGGATCGCCCGGGTTCGTGTGGGTGCCGAAGCGTCACCAGAACGCGTTCTCGCAGCCGCTTTCCGGCTGGTGGGGCCACAAGAAACCGTTCGAGATGGACCCGGTGTATCGCCCGGACGACGGCATCGGCCGGTTTCTGTGCGGCACCCAGCCGATGGTTTCGATGGCGCTCGTCGAATGCGGACTCGATGTCTTCCTGCAAACCGACATGCAGACGCTGCGGCGCAAGTCGCTCGCGCTCGGCGATGCGTTCATCGCGCTCGTCGAAGCGCGTTGCAGCGACTTCCCGCTCACGCTGGAGACGCCGCGTGAGCACGCACAGCGCGGCTCGCAGGTCAGCTTCAGGCATCCGCACGGTTACGAAGTGATGCAGGCGCTGATTGCGCGCGGCGTGATCGGCGACTATCGCGAGCCGGGCATTCTGCGCTTCGGCTTCACGCCGCTCTATACGCGCTTCGCCGATGTGTGGGACGCCGTCGAAGTGCTGCGTGACGTGCTCGCGACCGAAAGCTGGCGCGCGCCCGAATTCGCCGAACGCGCGTCGGTGACTTGAGGACTGACATCATGAGCGAAACCAAAGGTTGTCCGTTCGGCCACGGCACGGCGGCGCAAGAGAAAGAAGGCTGGCACGACGCGCAACTCGATTTCTCCGAATCGATGAGCTACGGCGACTACCTCGGCCTCGATTCGATTCTCACCGCGCAGCATCCGCTTTCGCCGGATCACAACGAGATGCTGTTCATCGTGCAGCATCAGACGAGCGAGCTCTGGATGAAGCTCGCGCTCTACGAATTGCGCGCGGCGCTCGGGGCGGTGCATCGCGACGAGTTGCCGCCCGCGTTCAAGATGCTCGCGCGCGTGTCGCGCATTTTCGAGCAGCTCGTGCAAGCGTGGAACGTGCTCGCGACGATGACGCCCTCCGAGTACACCGCAATGCGTCCGTATCTGGGCGCATCGTCGGGGTTTCAGTCGCATCAGTATCGGCAAATCGAGTTCATGCTCGGCAACAAGAACGCGCGGATGCTGAAGCCGCACTCGCATCGGCCGCACATTTCCGATCAGGTGCGCGCGACGCTCGAAGCGCCCTCCTTCTACGACGAAGTAATTCGCCTGCTCGCGCGACGCGGCTTCGAGATAGATCCCGCGCGCCTCGAACGCGACTGGACGCAGCCGACCACGCACGACGCGTCCGTCGAAGCCGCGTGGCTCGCGGTGTACCGCGAGCCGTCGAAGCACTGGGCGCTGTACGAAATGGCGGAAGAACTCGTCGATCTGGAAGACGCGTTCCGCCAGTGGCGCTTTCGCCATGTCACGACGGTCAAGCGGATCATCGGCTTCAAGCAGGGCACGGGCGGCACGGCGGGCGCGTCGTATTTGCGCAAGATGCTCGATGTCGTCCTGTTTCCGGAGCTTTGGCACGTCCGGACGCTGCTCTGAACGCTCACATCACGCGAGCCGCGCGGCCAGCGCCCGCAGCTTCGGGCCGATGATGTCGCGGAAATATGCCTCGTCCATCGACGAGGCCGGGCCGCTGCTGCTCAGCACGAGCCAGCGGCCATTGCGCTCGTCGCGAAACGGCGCGGCGATCGCGTTGACGTCGTCGTGCCATTCTCGAAACGAGTAGCAGCAACCATCGCGGACGTAATCCCCGATGGCGCGCTCGGCCGCTTCGACGCGCGCCGCGCCTTCCGCTTTTCCCAACGCTTCCAATAGCGCCGCGCGCGCCGCCGGTTCCTGCACCGCGAGATACGCGCGGCCCATCGAGCTCGTGAGCATCGAGAGGCGCGAACCGGGCGCAAGCCCGAGCGTCAGCGCGGTCTCGCTGCGGATGGTTTCCAGATAGATCATGTCGAGCCCGTCGCGGCAGCCGAGCGACACGGCCGCGCCGATTTCCCGCGCCAGCGATCGCATGTGCGGCCGCGCGAGTTCGAGCGTGTCGGCGCCCGCGAGCAGCGCGAAGCCGAGCGAGAGCACGCCGGTGTCGAGCGCGTACTTGCCGGCGGCTTCGTCGAAGCGCAGATAGCCGAGCGTCGCGAGCGTGTAGGCGAGGCGATTGACCGTCGCTTTCGGCAAGCCGGTCCGCTCGACGAAATCGCGATTGGCGAGCAGCGTGTCGCCGGGCCGAAACGCGCGCAACATATCCAGACCGCGAGCGAGCGCGACGACGAACCGGCGCTCGTCGATGGCCTCGGGCGGCGTTCTTGCGGCAGCGGTGGTGTTGGAATTAGCTTGCATCGACTGCTAAACTGAGAGTTCATTTTCAGAACATTGTTTCGCACAGCGGAACCAACGTCAAGCGCCGCGCGATGGCGCATTCCACGAATCAAGGAGAACGCGATGGCCGACGCCGCACGCTTCAACTGGGAAGATCCGCTGCTGCTGGATCAGCAATTGACGGAAGAAGAACGCATGGTGCGCGACGCGGCGCGCGCCTACGCGCAGGACAAGCTGCAGCCGCGCGTGATGCAGGCGTTTCGCGAGGAAAAGACCGACCCGGCCATCTTCCGCGAAATGGGCGAACTCGGCCTGCTCGGGCCGACCATTCCGGAGCAGTACGGCGGACCGGGCCTGAACTACGTGAGCTACGGCCTGATCGCGCGGGAAGTGGAGCGCGTGGACTCCGGCTACCGGTCGATGATGTCGGTGCAATCGTCGCTCGTCATGGTGCCGATTCACGTTTTTGGCAGTGACGCGCAAAAAGAAAAGTACCTGCCGAAGCTGGCGCGCGGCGAGTGGATCGGCTGTTTTGGGCTGACCGAGCCGAACGCTGGCTCGGACCCGGCCAGCATGACGACGCGCGCGAAGAAAGTGCAGGACGGCTATTCGCTGTCGGGCGCGAAGATGTGGATTTCGAACTCGCCGATCGCGGACGTGTTCGTCGTGTGGGCGAAGCTGGAAGACGACGGCCGCGACGAAATTCGCGGCTTCATTCTGGAGAAAGGCTGGAAGGGACTCTCCGCGCCCGCGATCCACGGCAAGGTCGGACTGCGCGCGTCGATCACCGGCGAAATCGTGATGGACGAAGTCTTCGTGCCGGAGGAAAACCTGCTGCCGAACGTGCGCGGGCTCAAGGGACCGTTCACCTGCCTGAATTCGGCGCGCTACGGCATTTCGTGGGGCGCGCTCGGCGCGGCGGAAGCCTGCTGGCATATGGCGCGGCAATACACGCTCGATCGCAAGCAGTTCGGTCGGCCGCTTGCTGCGAATCAGCTGATCCAGAAGAAGCTCGCCGACATGCAGACGGAAATCACGCTCGGGCTGCAAGGCGTGCTGCGCCTCGGCCGCATGAAAGACGAAGGCACGGCGGCCGTCGAGATCACGTCGATCATGAAGCGCAACTCGTGCGGCAAGGCGCTCGACATCGCCCGGCTTGCGCGCGACATGCTCGGCGGCAACGGCATCTCGGATGAATTCGGCGTGGCGCGCCATCTCGTCAACCTCGAAGTCGTCAACACGTACGAAGGCACGCACGACATCCACGCGCTGATTCTCGGACGGGCGCAAACGGGCATTCAGGCGTTTTTCTGAAGCGCATGCCGTGATCCACGACAAGGCCGGTCTCACCACGACCGGCCTTTCTCTTTGACGAACAGCCCGCAGCCCTTTTGTAACTTTAGATGCGCGGCTGAAACTTTTACGGGCCAGATCGTCTCCATTCTGGACGTGGGCCGGCGTCCAACACACGCCGCCCGCTCGCAGCGTCATGGCAGGAACCGACTGGAATGGAATCTGCGTTCCTGTGCCGCTGCAGTAAAGCCTCCTCGTCAGCGATGGCATCTTTGGTTACGATGCCCGTAGCCCCACCGATGGAGCTTTCCATGTCAGATACCAATAAGGAGCGATTCATGTCGGATATCAAAACCGTTCTCGCTGACGCCGAAGACCTGCTCAAGCAAGCCGCTGCCGCCACGGGCGAGCGCGCTTCCGAGCTGCGCGAAAGCGCCATGTCGCGCCTGAAACAAGCCAAGGAAAAAGCCGCCGACGCGCAAGTCGTGGTGGTCGAGCGCGGGCGCAAAGCGGCGCGTGCCACCGACGATTACGTCCACGAACATCCGTGGGCGTCCATTGGCATCGCGGCCGGCATCGGCATGGTCATCGGCTTGCTCATCAACCGCAGGTAGATCTTCCGTGCTGCCCGTCCTGCGGGCAGCATTTTTCGCCGCAATGGCCCGAGGTTTGCTAAAGCCGTAACGACGCGGTCCTTCGGGCCCGAATCAAATCGAATCGCGGGCGCTCTGACCGGGCGTGCGGCTCGACTTTCGCGCCGGCCCCTTGCTTCGTGCATCGGCCGGGAAACCATCAAGCGGCACCCAACGCGCTCTCGCACCCAAACCATGACGACAGAACGGCTACCGCGCGATACGTCCCCCGGACCCTTGCGCCGCATTGTGAGTTCCGCCTTCGCCATCTTCGAGACCCGGCTGGAACTGATCGGCATCGAGTTGCAGGAAGAAAAGGTCAGGCTCATCGGCGTGCTCTTTCTCGGGCTCGCTGCGATGCTGCTCGCCATGATGGCGCTCATCTCGCTGACGGTGCTGATCGCCATATTCTTTTGGGATACGTATCGTTGGGAGGCGCTCGGCGGCATCACGCTGCTGTACGCGGTGATCGCGATTGCGTGCGGCCTGCGCGCGCGCGGCAAATTGCGCGATGCGCCGCATCTGTTCGACGACACGCTCGACCAGTTCCGCAAGGACCGCGACATGTTCAATTGAGCGTCGCCGAGCGGCGACGTTGGACCTGGTTCTCCTCTCCACGCGACACCCATTTGCCTGTTCGATCATGAGCCATAACGACGCCACCTCCAGCGCAGCCAAGCAAGAAGTTCAGCAGCAGCTTCGTACGCCACGGATGCGCACGCTGCGCAAGGAATTGTTGCTCGCGCGCGCGGATGTCGAGCGCATGGAACTGCGGCAAGCGACCCAGGAGTTGCGCGATTCCGTCGCGCATCTGCCGCTCATCGGCAGCATGCTCGTGCCGGGGAGCCGTCCCGCGCGGCGCGGCCTCCGGCCTACGTCAACGAGAGGCACCATCGCCGGCGTGATGGATTCGCTGCTCGGCCGAGGCGGCGCGGGCAAGTTCAGTTTCCTGTTCAAGCAATATCCGGTGGTCGGATCGCTCGCTTCGCTCCTTTTGACAAAGCCCGTGCGAACCCGGCTGCTGCGCGGCGCGAAGCCGCTCATCAAATGGGGCGGCCTCGGGCTCGCCGCATGGGAAGGCTGGCGCATCTGGCAACAGATGAAGGCGACGAGCGTCGAGACGTCCACGGACGCCGTCGATCCGACCGTTTTCTAGGCGCATCATCCCTTCCCCGCCCAGCACGCCGCCGATATCGCGGCGTCGAGCGGCGCTGCGCCATCCGTCAGCCGATTCGAGCGCGAGCCGGTAGCATCGATGACGAACACGCCGCATGCGTCGTCCTGCATCGGGCCGGGCGACACCGGCGCGGCTTCGATCGTGTAGCCGCCGTTGGTCGCGGACTCCGGCAACAGCGCGAGCCGATAAACCGGTGCGCCATTTGGCGGCGCCTGATCGATCCCCGCGCTCAGCGCGACGGCGCCCGTTCCCGTCTGAAACAGTCGCGCGCTTTCGACGAATTGCACCGCCTTGAACAACGCGGCGGCCGCATCGAGCCGATGCGCCTTCGCGACATGCGACTGATACGCCGGCATGGCGAAGGTCGCGATAATCGCCGCGACGCCCAGCGCGATCATCAGTTCTAGCAGGCTGAAGCCCGCCCGAGTTTTTACAAGACTCATCCTTTGTCCTCCTCAGAATGGTTTCGCGGCGACGCGGCGCCACTGTTGCGTGAGCTTGCCGTTCGCCGAATCGATCTGCAGTTGCAGCCACGCCTCCGTCTGCGACGTCGCGCCGAAGCCGCGCGCCGTGACCAGATACGACGTCACCGGCTGACCGGAACGCGGCCACGTCTCGATCAAGCACTGCGGCGCACGGACCGCGTACGGCCATGACGCGTACGGCGCGACTGCAAGCGCCGACGCGCCTTCGAACGACGCCTTCAGCCGCCAGCGCGCCGGCTCCTGATCCGCCGGCCCGGTCGCGGGCAACGCCGTCGACAGCATGCGGCTGCAGCGAATGAGGGCGCTGTCCGCCGCATGAAACGCCTGAACGCGTTCGCGCGCCGCGACGGTCGTGCGGGCGGCCACGAGCGATGTTTGCAGCCATGCGCTCGCCGTGACGAGCATGATTGCGGCGAGCAGCAGGACGATAGGCAGCGCCATGCCGCGAGACAGCGCGCGGCGCTTCATGCTCCTCCTCCCTGGTTAGCCGAAGCCGCATTGCGGATCTCGATGCGACGCCAGAACGCCTGATGCATGCGCGCATCGTCCGCGACGGCGAACGCGCCCGTGCAATCCCGATAGCTCGTCCGACGCTGTCTCGCGACCGCGAAGCCGCGCACGAGCACGCACAGGTCGGCGGCGTGGACATCGGGCCATCGTCCGCGCGGGATGGCGGACGCATCGACCGCGCTCGACGCGCCCGCGAGCCAGTACACGAGTTGGATGCGCTCGATGCCTTCGACCAGCGGCTGCGCCTGCTTGCCGCCGCCTTCGCAGTAGAGTTCCGGCTCGCCCGTTGACGCACTGGCCTTTGCATAGAAGCGGTTGCCGACGAAAGCATCCGCGACCGACTGGCCGATGCAATCCGTCGGCGCGCCCGCCGATGTCGGCCAGGTCGAAACGGCATCGGCTGCATAGCGCACCTGCACGCCGTCGGACCGGCTCGGCAGCGATTCGCACGAAGCGGCGGTGTCCGCGCCGACCACGCGTGCCTGTGAGCAGCCGAATAGCGCGGCATCGGCGCGCGTCGTGCCGAAGCCCGCCATCTGAATGTGCTGCGCGATGAGGTCGAGCGCGGACACGCCAGCCTCGTGCATGCGGGCGGCGTCGGTGGCGCGGTCGAACGCGGCGCGCTGTCCGCGATACAGCGACAGCATGGCCAGGACGATCAGCATGCCGAGCGCAAGCGCAATCGCGAGTTCGAGCAGCGTGTGCCCCCGCGCCGGAAACGAACGCGGCGTCATCGCGCGAACGCCACGGAAATGCACGACGCGAGCGGGTGCGCTTGCGGCTCCGGGCACGGATCGGCGCGGTCGTCGGCATGCCAGCTCACCGTCGCGACGCGCACGCCGTCCGCGCGATCCAGCACGGCGACATCGCCATCGGGCAGCGTCGAGGAGGCCGTCGCCTGCCAGTGCGACAGGACCGCCGCGCGATCCGCGTCGCTGCGGATACCTTCGGCGACCGAATCGGCGATGAGCGTCGCCCGCTCGCGCAGCAACGCGAGCCGTTCGCCCCGCGCGAGCGCGCTTTGGACCGCCACGACCCCGAGCGCCGTGACCGCCGCGAGCGCGAGCGCGATCATCACTTCGATCAGCGAATCGCCCGTTTGCGTCGTCTTCATGCCGATGCTCCGCAGCCGCCGTGCGTGATGCGTGGCCGGCCGCCCGCCGCGATGCGGATGCAACGCCGCGCTTCGCTATGCGCAGCCGAATCCGCCCCGCGCGGGGCGAAGTCGAAGCTGCGAAAACCGCCGATCACTTGCCCCGACGGCGGCGTGAACGAGAGATCGGTGGCCGCGCCTGAGATTGCAATGGAAGAGATGGCCGGTTCCACGCGCAGCAGCGCGGGTACGCCGTCGCGATCGACGAAGAGCGCCCAGCCGCACGACCAGTCCGTGATGCCTCCCTCGCAGGCTTTGCCCGAGACAAGGCAGTGGCGGGCGGCGTCGACCCGGCACAACGTGACGCGCGCGCCGCGCCGCAGCGCCTCGGCGCGAGCGAGCGAAAGCGTCGAGAAGAGCGAGCGCGCCCGCGCATCGACCTGATCGCGCATCTGCCACGCAAAGAACGACGGCGCGGAGAAAGTGGCGATGATCGCCATGACGGCGAGCACGACGCAAAGTTCGACCAGCGTGAAGCCGGATACGCAAGCGCGTTTCATCTGCATCCCTGAACGATTCGAATTGACGAACGCCGAATCTATCGGGAAGCGACGCGCGCCGCCATTAGCCGAACGGCCTAGTGTTCAGGCGACTTTTCGGCCGGCAGACTAGGCGCGGGAAAGTAAGAAGGGGCTTGCGGAGGATGAATGCGTGAAAAATCAACGCTTACGGGAAGCGGACTTCTTCGGCGCGGAGCGACGGAATTCTTCGAGCACGTCTTCGAACTCGGAGACGTCTTCAAAGCGTTTGTAGACCGAAGCGAACCGCACGTAGGCGATGGTGTCGAGCTGGCGCAGTTCGTTCATCACGAGCTCGCCGAGACGCTCGCTTCGCACTTCGCGCTCGCCGCTGCCGAGCAGTTGATATTCGATGCGCGCAACAGCTGCGTCGATGGCATCGGCTGCGACCGGGCGCTTGCGCAGCGCGAGCTTCATGCTCGCCACGATCTTGCGACGGTCGAACTCGGTGCGGCTGCCGTCTTTCTTGACGACGGACGGCAGCGCAAGCTCGACGCGCTCGTACGTGGTGAAACGCTTGTCGCACGCGGGACAGCGCCGCCGCCGCCGGATGGCCGCGCCGTCCTCCGACACGCGGGAATCGACGACCTGAGTGTCTTCGTGTCGGCAGAACGGGCAGCGCATCGGGGCGTGTCTCGGGACTTGGCTGAAGGATTAACGGTAGACGGGGAAACGCTGGGTCAGCTCGGCCACTTGCGCGCGCACGCGCTCGATGGTCGCCTGATCTTCCGGATTGTCGAGCACGTCCGCGATCAGGTTGCCGACAATTTCAGCTTCCTTCACGCCGAAGCCGCGCGTGGTCATGGCGGGCGAACCGAGACGCACGCCGCTCGTGACGAAGGGCTTTTCGGGATCGTTCGGGATCGCGTTCTTGTTCACCGTGATATGCGCGGCGCCCAGCGCAGCTTCCGCCGCCTTGCCCGTGATTTTCTTCGCGCGCAGATCGACCAGCATCACGTGGCTTTCTGTGCGGCCCGACACGATGCGCAGTCCGCGCTTGACGAGCGTTTCGGCCAGCACGCGAGCGTTGTCGATCACGGCTTGCTGATACGTCTTGAACTCGGGCGCGAGGGCTTCCTTGAACGCGACGGCCTTGGCGGCGATCACGTGCATCAGCGGGCCGCCCTGAATGCCGGGGAAAATAGCCGAATTGATCTGCTTCTCGAATTCCGCCTTCATCAGGATGACGCCGCCGCGCGGGCCGCGCAGGCTTTTGTGCGTGGTCGTGGTGACGAAATCCGCGTGCGGCACCGGATTCGGATAGACGCCCGCGGCGACGAGACCCGCGTAATGCGCCATGTCGACCATGAAGTAAGCGCCAACACTCTTCGCAATCTGCGAGAGGCGCTCGAAGTCGATGCGCAGCGCGAACGCCGACGCGCCCGCGACGATCAGCTTCGGCTTGTGTTCCTTGGCGAGCGCCTCGGTCTTTTCGTAATCGATGTCTTCCGCTTCGTTCAGCCCGTAGCTCACGACGTTGAACCACTTGCCCGACATGTTCACGGGCGAGCCGTGCGTCAGGTGGCCGCCTTCCGCGAGGCTCATGCCCATGATCGTGTCACCCGGCTTCAGGACGGCGAAGAACACGCCCTGGTTCGCCTGCGAACCGGAGTTCGGCTGGACGTTCGCGGCCTCTGCGCCGAAGAGTTCCTTCACGCGGTCGATGGCGAGCTGCTCGACGATATCCACGTATTCGCAGCCGCCGTAATAGCGTTTGCCCGGATAACCTTCAGCGTATTTGTTCGTGAGTTGCGAACCCTGCGCGGCCATGACGGCGGGCGAAGTGTAGTTTTCCGAGGCGATCAGCTCGATGTGCTCTTCCTGTCGGCGGTTTTCCTGCTCGATGGCCTTGAGCAATTCGGGATCGACTTTGGCAAGGGTACTTTCGGCTCTGTCGAACATACGTTTTCCGTGAGATCAAAACAGGTTGACCGGATCGCGCGGGCGCACGAAAGGCTGGACACCGATGAAGTCCAGACGCGACGGATGAGGGAAGACTCCGGTTTCGCGGAACGGACAGCCACCGGCAACGCAGCGACGGCGCGCGGATCTCAGCTGCCCAGGCGAACGGCAAAACGACGCTCCGCGCTTCCTAGTGGGTCGTTCCACCTTGAATCCGAAGATCCTATCGCCAGTCACGCGGGGTTTGAGCGTTGTAGTTTAATGGGCGACCGGGCTTTAGGCAACCGGCCTCCGGGCTTGTGCGCGAGCCCATCCGGCGGCGTATCCGTGCGACTCGAAGCACGGTCGTTCGCGCCTTTCGTTACTTGCCGTGTCGCATTGATGGAAGTACCCTTTGCGCCGTTGCCGGATGCGTGCCCGTACGCCGCCCGGTTCTGCCTATCGCTTTTCTGCAATCGGAGCTCGACCATGATCGTCTTCGTCACCGGCGCGTCCGCCGGCTTCGGCGCCGCCATCGCGCGCACTTTCGTCCAGGGCGGCCATCGCGTGGTCGCGGCGGCGCGTCGCAAGGAGCGCCTCGACGCGCTGTCGAAGGAACTCGGCGACGCGCTGTTGCCCGTCGAGATCGACGTGCGCGACGAAAGCGCCGTGAGAAGCGCCATCGCCTCGCTTCCCGATGACTTCGCGCAGATCGACGTGCTCGTGAACAACGCCGGCCTCGCGCTCGGTCTCGAGCCCGCGCAGCGCGCGAACTTCGACGACTGGAAGAACATGATCGAGACCAATTGCACCGGCCTCGTGGCGGTCACGCACGCGATTCTGCCGGGCATGGTCGAGCGCAATCGCGGTCATGTGTTCAATCTCGGCTCGGTGGCGGCCACGTACCCGTATCCCGGCGGCAACGTGTACGGCGCGACCAAGGCGTTCGTGCGGCAGTTCAGCCTGAATCTGCGGGCCGATCTCGCGGGCACCGCGCTGCGCGTCACCGATATCGAGCCGGGTCTGTGCGGCGGAACCGAGTTCTCGAACGTGCGCTTCAAGGGCGACGACGACAAGGCCGCGTCCGTCTACAAGGACGTGCAGCCGCTCACGCCGGAGGACATCGCGGACGCGATCTACTGGATCGCCACGCGTCCGGCACACGTGAACATCAACGCAATCGAACTGATGCCGGTCGCGCAGACGTTCGGACCGTTGCAAATTCACCGCGGCTGAACGGCAAACTGCCTGAGGATTTGGCGAGCACTTAACGGGTTCCGGTAAAATGCCGCGGATGAATATCTGTCAAAAAGCGAGCCACAGCGGTCTGAGAAGGCCGTCGCCACGCGGGGCGGCGCGCAGGTGAGCAATCCGTCGATTTTCGAGTGGCCGATTCGCGTGTATTACGAGGACACCGACGCCGGCGGCATCGTTTTTTACGCGAACTACCTGAAGTTCTTCGAGCGTGCGCGTACCGAATGGCTGCGCGCGTGCGGCATCGACCAGCAGCGCCTCGCGGAAGCGGACGGCATCGTGTTCGTCGTGAAGAGGACGTCCGTCGATTATTCGGCACCGGCGCGCCTCGACGACATGATTCGCGTCGTCAGCCGTATCGAGCGGCTCGGGCGCGCGTCGGTGGACTTTCATCAGGAAGCGTGGCGCGACGGCGTGCTGCTTGCGAGCGGCGAGATTCGCGTGGCGTCGGTGGATCGCGCGTCGATTCGTCCGGCGGGCATCCCGGCAGCCGTTCTCGACGGACTCAGACGCGGCCCTCATGCGACGCAGCCAGCCGGCGAACGCATTGCACCGCATGGCGGACGCGAGCCGTGATTAGCACAGCAAGACAATCGAGAAAGAGCCGGCCCGAGCGCGGCTTTCGTTCCGTTCACATCTCATTCACGAAAGCCTGACGCTCCCGACCGGACGCCCTTTTCCGGGAAGTAACAGCGACCTTTATGAACAATACACAAGACCTGTCGATCGTATCTCTCGTCATCCATGCAAGCCTGCTCGCTCAGGCCGTGATGGCGCTGCTGCTGGTTCTGTCGCTTCTGTCGTGGACCTTCATCTTCCGCAAGTGGTTCGCCATTCGCCGCGCACGGGCGCAGACGGAGCGTTTCGAACGCGACTTCTGGTCCGGCGGCGACCTTCAGGCGCTTTATCAGAGCGCGGCGAACAACCGTCACACCATCGGCGCGCTCGAACGTATCTTCGAATCGGGAATGCGTGAATTCCTGAAGGCCAAGGAGCGCCGCATCAGCGATCCGAGCGCGATTCTCGACGGGTCGCGCCGCGCGATGCGCGCCGCGTTTCAGCGCGAGATGGACGTGCTCGAAGCGAACCTCGCGTTTCTCGCGTCGGTCGGCTCGGTGAGTCCGTATATCGGTCTGTTCGGCACCGTGTGGGGCATCATGAATTCCTTCCGCGGTCTCGCCAACGTGCAGCAGGCGACGCTCGCGAACGTCGCGCCGGGCATCGCCGAGGCGCTCGTCGCCACCGCGATCGGCCTCTTCGCCGCCATTCCCGCCGTGGTCGCGTACAACCGCTACGCGCATGACATCGACCGTCTGGCAATCCGCTTCGAGACTTTCATCGAAGAGTTCTCGAACATCTTGCAGCGTCAGGCGCACTAACAGGAGTCCGCGATGGCAGGCCCGATCCGTTCCAGCATGCGCGGCAGCTCGCGCCGCGCGATGGCCGACATCAACGTCGTGCCGTATATCGACGTGATGCTCGTGCTGCTCGTCATCTTCATGGTGACCGCGCCGCTCGTGTCGCCCTCGATCATCAATCTGCCGACCGTCGGCAACGCGCAGCCGCAGGAACAGCAGCCGCCGCTCGTCATCAATATCAAGGCGGACGGCAGCATGAACGTGCGCTACAAGGAAGACGGCGGCGCGACGCAAGAGCAGCGAATGACCAAGGACGACCTCAACGCGTTCGTGCTCAACCGTCAGGAGTCGCACCCGGATCAACCCGTCGTCATCGCGGCGGACAAGACGGTGAAGTATGAAGTCGTCATGAACGTGATGTCCGATATGAAGGCGCGCGGCGTGAAGCGCGTTGGATTGCTCGTCAAATCGCAATGATCGATCGTCGCACCGGCCAGCCCCAGCAGGCGCGCGCACGCTCTGCGCGGCCTATCCGCCCGCCGCGCGAGCGCGGCACGGGCAAGGCGTTCGCGCTCGCGGCCGTCATGCATCTGCTGCTTGGCTGGCTGCTCTATCACGGCATCAACTGGCAGAACAACACGCCAGCCGGCGCTGAAGCGGAAATCTGGACCGATATCCCCGACATGTCCGCGCCGACGCCGCGCCCCGCTCCCCCGCCGCCCGTTCCCGCGAAGGCGCAGCCCGCGCCGCCGCCCGCGAAGGACGAGCAAGCGGACATCGCGTTGCAGGAAAAGAAGCGCAAGCAGCAGGAAGCCGCCGCGCGTGAGGCGCAGCTTGCGGAGCAGCGTCGTGAGCAGCAACAGGCGCAGCAGGAAGCCGAGGCCAAGCGTCAGCAGCAGCTCGCCGCGCAGGCGGCAGCGGCTGCCGTGACGCAGAAGGCGATGCAGGACAAGCAAAAGCAGATCGAGAAGCAGCGTCAGGTCGAACTGCAGAAGCAGCAGCAACAGCAGGCGAAGGCACAGCAAGAGAAGGCACAGCAAGAAAAGGAACGCCAGCAGCAAGCCGAGGCGCAGAAGGCCGAACAGCAGCAGGCGCAGAAGGAAGCCCGCGCGAAGGCCGACGCCGAAGCCAAAGCGAAGGCGCAAGCCAAGGCGAAGGCCGACGCGGAAGCGAAAGCGAAGGTCGACGCCGAGCGCCGGGCGCGTCTCGCGGCGCTGCAAGGTCAGTTGGGCGGCGGCACGAGTTCGAGCGGCGAAGGGCTCGCGAAGAGCGGCACGGGCCGGGGCGCGGGCGGTAACGCGACGTCGCCGGGCTATGCCGAGAAGGTGCAGCGGCGCGTGCGCCCGAACATCGTCTGGGCGGGTGAAACCGCAGGGCTCGAAACGGTTGTCTCCGTGCGCTGTTCGCCGTCGGGCACGCTGCTCTCGGCGAACATCAGCCGGTCGAGCGGCAATGAACAATGGGATCAGGCGGCGCTTCGCGCAGTGCAGCGTTCGGACCCGATGCCCGTCGATGTCGACGGCAAGGCGCCCGATCATTTCACCATCACGTTGCGCCCGGCGGGAAGCTGACCGGGCCGGCGCGCGGGACGCTTTCCCATGGGAACGAATCGTGCAACCGGGGGTCTGTTCTGCATTCCCCAGACACTTGAAAACGCTTTTTTCGGAACCTAAACAGCATGAGTTTGATGACGAAGCTTGGCCTGAGAACGCTGGTCGCATCCTGCCTGATCGCAGCCGGCACTGCCGCACACGCCCAGTTGAACGTGCTCGTCACCGGCGTCGGCTCGACGCAGTTCCCGATTGCAACGGCCAATTTCGCCAATGAGGCGAACTCGCCGCAGCAGGTCAGCGCGATCATTCGCCAGGACTTGCAGCGCAGCGGCAAGTTTACGAACATCGACGCGGGCAGCACGCCGGTTTCGGAAACCGATTCCGTCGATCTCGGCGCATGGAAGGCCAAAGGCGCGGACGCGTTCGTGTCGGGCAGCGTCACGCGCCTGTCGAACGGCCAGTACGAAGTGCGCTTTCGCCTCTATGACACGGTGAAGCAGCAGAATCTCGGCGGCCTCTCGCTCGTCAGCGCGGAAAGCGGCCTGCGCATGAGCGCGCATAAGATCGCGGATTACATCTACGCCAAGCTGCTCGGCGGCCGGGGCGTGTTCGCCACGCGCCTGTCGTACGTCATCCAGACGGGCGGGCGCTATCAGTTGCAGATTTCGGATTCGGACGGGCAGGACGCGAAGATCGCGCTCTCCAGCCCCGAGCCGATCATTTCGCCTGCGTGGTCTCCGGACGGCACGAAGGTCGCGTACGTGTCGTTCGAGAAGAAGAAGCCGGTCGTCTACATTCACGATCTGCCGACGGGACGGCGTATCGTCGTGTCGAACCAAAAGGGCAACAACAGTGCGCCGGCGTGGTCGCCTGACGGCCGCAAGCTCGCGGTCGCGCTGTCGCGCACGGGCAATACGCAGATATTCGAAGTCAACGCGGACGGCACCGGCCTGCGCCGTCTGACACAAGGCAGTTCCATCGATACCGAGCCGTCCTTCTCGCCCGATGGCAACTCCATCTACTTCACGAGCGATCGCGGCGGCCAACCGCAGATCTACAAAATGCCGGCGGCGGGGGAATCTGCCGGCGCGGCCCAGCGGGTCACGTTCACGGGCAGCTACAACACGAGCCCGCGCGTGAGCCCGGACGGCAAGCAACTCGCGTACATTTCGCGCACGGGCGGCGGCTTCAAGCTGTATCTGCAGGACCTCGCGTCCGGCACGGCAACGGGGCTGACCGACACGACGCATGACGAATCGCCGAGCTTCGCGGCGAATGGTCAGTACATCCTCTACGCCACCCAAGTGAACGGACGTGGCGTGTTGGCAGCCGTGTCGACCGATGCTCGCACGCGGCAAGTCTTGTCCGTACAGGGCGGTGCGGTGCGCGAGCCGTCCTGGGGTCCGTTCATGCAATAAGTCCAGCAATACGTTTCACCTACAACGTTCAGCTACAACACAAGGAGAGGTACCATGATGTCGAAACTCCGTATCGGCCTGGCAGTTGCAATGGTCGGCGCATTGGCCGCGTGTCACTCGGGCGTGAAGCTCGACGAAGGCGCAAACAAGGGTGCGGTGGGCACGCAGCCCAACCCGACGGACGTGAAGCAAGTCAACATCGACCCGCTGAACGATCCGAACAGCCCGCTCGCCAAGCGCAGCATCTATTTCGACTTCGACAGCTATGCCGTGAAGGACGACTATCAGCCGCTGCTGCAACAACACTCGTCGTACCTGAAGAGCCATCCGGAGCGGCACGTCCTGATCCAGGGCAACACCGACGAACGCGGCACGAGCGAGTACAACCTCGCGCTCGGCCAGAAGCGTGCGGAAGCCGTGCGTCGCGCCATGTCGCTGATGGGCGTGGCCGATTCGCAGATGGAAGCCGTGAGCCTTGGCAAGGAAAAGCCGATGGCGACGGGTCACGACGACTCGTCGTACGCGCAGAACCGTCGTGCGGATCTCGTGTACCAGCAGTAATCGAACTAACGTAACCAGTCACGGGTGAGTCGCCCTATGTTGTATCGCATTCCCTTGCTGCGCGCTGCCGCAGCCGCGTGTGTAGCCGGTTCGGCGCTCTTGAGCGTGCCCGCGCACGCTGGCGTCTTCGACGACAACGAAGCGCGTAAAGCCGTGCTCGATCTGCGCACCAAGACCGATGGCCTCGCCAATCAGTTGCAGGCCGCGCAGCGCACGATCCTCGATCAACAGAACCGCCTCGATCAGCTGAATCAGCAGCTCGCGACGGTTCGCGGCCAGAACGAGGATCTGGCGAACGAGGTGGCCACGCTGCAGAAGCAGCAAAAGGACTATTACGCCGATCTCGATACGCGCTTGAAGAAGTTCGAGCCGCAGCAGCAGACCATCGACGGCGTGACGGGTTCAGTGCAGCCTGGCGAGACGGAAGCGTTCAACGCGGCGTCGACGGAGTTCCGTAACGGCGACTACAAGAGCGCGGCGGCGTCGTTCAAGGCGTTCGTCGCGAAGTACCCGCAAAGCCCGTATCAGCCGACCGCGCAGTACTGGCTCGGCAATGCGTTGTATGCGCAGCGCGACTACAAGGGATCGACCGCGATCTGGCAGAATCTGGTGAAGACGTACCCGACGCATCCGCGAGCACCCGAAGCGTTGCTTGCAATCGCGAACAACCAGATCGAGCAGGGCCAGAAATCGGCTGCGAAGCAGACGCTTCAACAGATCATCTCGCAGTATTCGGGCACTGAAGTCGCGCAGACTGCGCAAAGCAAGATGTCGCAGGTGAAGTAAGCGGAGCTTCGGGAGTGTTCCCGTTCCGCGCCTCTCGATGAAGAACGCCTGCGGGCACGCATGCCGCGGGCGTTTTTCTTCAGCGTGTCGCGGTCAGATTCGGTTGACAGTAATCGAAATCGCCGCTTATAATTTCGCCTCTTTCGGGTCGTTAGCTCAGCTGGTAGAGCAGCGGACTTTTAATCCGTTGGTCGCAGGTTCGAATCCCGCACGGCCTACCAAAGAATTCAAAGGGTTACAGGTGCAAGCCTGTAACCCTTTGTCGTTTGTGCGCTTCTTGTGTCGCGGGCGAGCATTGATTAGTTCGCTCGACGAATGGACCGCTCCCGCACGCGGCCTCAATCCCGCAGAGGAACCTACACCGCGCTAACGCCGCCATCCACGGCAAGCACCTGCCCGGTAATATGCTTGCCCGCATCGCTGGCGAAGAGAACAGCCGCGCCCTTCAGGTCTTCGTCGTCGCCCAGACGGTGAAGCGGAATGCCTGCACACATCTGCTCGACGCCCATCCGGTCTAGCGAGCCTTGCGTCATCTTCGAAGGAAAGAAGCCCGGCGCGAGCGCATTCACGGTAATGCCGTGCTTGCCCCACTCGCCCGCGAGCGTGCGCGTGAAATTCACGACCGCGCCTTTCGACGTGTTGTAGGCGATCGTGTCCATCGTGCCGGGCGCGTTGCCCGCGAGCCCCGCAATCGACGCCACGTTGATGACGCGTCCATAGCGGCGCGGAATCATCGACAGCTTGCCGATGCGCTGCGTCAGCATGAACAGCCCGCGAATGTTCAGGTTCATCACCTTGTCCCACGCCGCGAGCGGATAGTCCTCAGCGGGTGCGCCCCACGTAGCGCCCGCGTTGTTCACCAGAATGTCGATGCGGCCGAGCGAGGCGAGCGCATCGTCGGCGAGGCGGGCGATTTCGTCTTCCCGCGCGCCGTCCGCCGCGATCCAGTGCACATCGACGCCACTCGAGCGCAGATGCTTCGCGGCGGCATCGAGTTCATCCGGCTTGCGCGCGGACAGCACGATGCGCGCGCCCTGCTCGCCCAATGCCTCGGCGATTTGCAGGCCGAGCCCGCGTGAGCCGCCTGTGACGAGCGCGGTCTTGTCTCTCAGGTCGAACAGTTGTTGTACGGTACGCATGCCGTGCCCTAGAACCACGCGTCCTGCATGTCGAGCGTCGTGCGATCCAGCGATACCAGCAGATCGAATTGCGGTCCGACGCGCGGCAGTTCCCATCGGAAGAAGTAATCAGCGGCGGCGAGCTTGCCGCGATAGAACGCCGCGTCGTCATCAGTGCGGGCGGCGGCGAGTCCCGCGCAGGCGGCCAGCGCCTGTTCGAGCCAGATCCACGCGACCGTCACGTGACCGAACGCCTCCAGATACAGCGACGCGTTCGCGAGCGTGACCGATGGATCGCCCGCCGTCCAGAGCATGCGCGGGACGTGCACGAGGCGCGTCACCGATTCGTCGAACGAAGCTGCGTGCCTGACGAGCGCAGCATCGCCCGTCGCCGATGCGCGCGCCGCGCTTGCATGCATCCGGTCGGCGAGCAGCCGAAGCGCCGCGCCGTCCTGCATCGTCACCTTGCGGCCGAGCAGGTCCAGCCCCTGAATGCCGTGCGTGCCTTCGTGAATCGCGTTGAGGCGGTTGTCGCGATAGAACTGCTCGACGTTGTACTCGCGCGTGTAGCCGTAGCCGCCGTGCACCTGAATCGCGAGGTTGTTGGCTTCGAGGCACCATTGCGACGGCCAGCTTTTTGCAATCGGCGTCAGGATATCGAGCAGCAGCGTCAGGCGTTCGTGCTTCTGTGCGTCGTCGGCGGCTTGCGCGGCGCGCGCTTCATCCACGAGCTTCGCGCAGTACAGGTTCAGCGCGAGACCGCCCTCCGCGTAGCTCTTCTGCGCGAGCAGCATGCGGCGCACGTCGGCGTGCTCGACGAGCTTCACCTGCGGGCTCGCCGGGTCCTTGCCCGCACGGCCCGTCGAGCGTCCCTGCGGACGGTTGCGTGCATAGTCGAGCGCGTGCAGATAGCCGGTATAGCCGAGCGCCGCTGCGCCCAGCCCGACGCCGATGCGCGCTTCATTCATCATGTGAAACATGGACGCCAGCCCCTGCCCCGCCTCGCCGACGAGATAGCCCACCGCGCCTGCCCTGCCGAGCGGAAGATGCTGCACGCCTTCGCCGAAGTTGAGCAGGCAGTTGGTCACGCCGCGATAACCCATCTTGTGATTGAGACCGGCGAGCACGACGTCGTTTCGTTCCCCGAGCGAGCCGTCTTCCTGCACGAGATACTTGGGCACGATGAAGAGCGAGATGCCCTTCACGCCTGGAATCAGCTTGCCGTCCGGGCCGGGAATCTTCGCGAGCACCAGATGAACGATGTTCTCGGACAGTTCATGCTCGCCGCCCGAAATCCACATCTTGTTGCCGCGCAGCCGATACTGCGCCCCGAGCGGCGATTCGTCCTCGTACTCGGCGCGCGTCGTGATATCCGACAACGACGAGCCCGCCTGCGGCTCCGACAGACACATCGTGCCGAAAAAGCGCCCCTGCATTTCGGGCCGCACGAAAGTGTCGATCTGCTTCGGCGTCCCGTGCGCGAGCAGCAGGTTCGCGTTGCCGATGGTGAGGAACGGAAACGCCGCCGTGCCGATGTTCGCGGCGATGAAGTACGCGAAGCCCGCCTTCTCGACGACCGCCGGCAACTGCATGCCGCCCAGGTCGTAGTCCTGTCCCGCAGCCATCAACCCCGCTTCGCAGAAGGCGGTGAGCGCCGTCTTCACTTCGGGAATGACATGCACCCGCTCGCCGTCGAAGTGCGGCTCCTGCTGATCGCTCTTCTTGCTGTGCGTGGCGAAGAGATCGGTGGCGATCTTCTCGCACGTATCGAGCGCGGCGTCGAACGTCTCGCGCGAATGGTCGGCGTAGCGCGGTATCTCGGTGAGCGCCTGAACCTTCAGCCATTCGTACAGAAGGAAGTTCAGGTCGCGGCGGGAAAGGATCAGCGACATGTCTCTCGTCCTCGTCAAAGCACTTCGAACAGGCCGGCCGCGCCTTGTCCGCCGCCGATGCACATCGTCACGACGACGTGCTTCACGCCGCGCCGCCTGCCTTCGATCAGCGCGTGGCCGACGAGCCGCGCACCCGACACGCCGTAGGGATGCCCCACCGCGATCGCGCCGCCGTTCACGTTCAGCCGCTCCATCGGAATGCCGAGCGTATCCGCGCAGTACAGCACCTGCACGGCGAAAGCTTCATTCAGCTCCCACAAGCCGATGTCGTCAACTGTCAGACCGGCTTTCTTCAACAGCTTCGGCACCGCGAACACCGGCCCGATGCCCATTTCGTCCGGCTCGCAGCCCGCCACGGCGAAGCCGCGAAACACGCCGAGCGGCGCGATGCCCCGCGCTGCGGCGACGCGCGCATCCATCACGACACACGCCGACGCGCCATCGGAAAACTGCGACGCGTTGCCCGCCGAGATGACGCCGCCCGGCAGCGCGCTGCGGATCTTCGCGACGCCTTCGAGCGTCGTGTCGGCGCGAATGCCTTCGTCGGCGGCGATGGTCACTTCGCGGCTCACGATCTCGCCCGTTGCGCGATCGACGACGCCCGCCGTGACGGTGATTGGCGCGATTTCGTCGTCGAAGCGGCCCGCCTCGCGCGCCGCCGCCGCGCGCTGTTGGCTGCGCACGCCGTACTCGTCCTGCCGCTCGCGGGAGATGCCATAGCGTCGGGCGACCTGTTCCGCCGTCTGCAACATGCTCCAGTAAATCTCGGGCTTGTTCTCGGTCAGCCACGGGTCGTTCGCGTACTCCAGATTCATCTGACGCTGCGTCCACGAGATGCTTTCGACGCCGCCCGCCGCGTAGATTTCGCCTTCGCCCGCGATCACGCGCTGCGCGGCCATCGCGATACTTTGCAGCCCCGACGAGCAGAAGCGGTTGACGGTCGCGCCCGGCACCGTCACGGGACAACCCGCACGCAGCGCGATCTGACGCCCGATGTTGCCGCCCGTCGCGCCTTCGGGGTTCGCGCAGCCCATCAGCACGTCCTCGACTTCGCCCGCGTCGATGCCCGCCCGCGCGATGGCGTGCCGCAGGGCGTGGCCGCCGAGCGTCGCGCCGTGTGTCATGTTGAACGCGCCCTTCCAGCTCTTGGCCAGCGCGGTGCGCGCGGTCGATACGATCACTGCCTCGTTCATTGTCTTGATTCCCGATAAGCTCGTTGAGGGCTGGCGTCTAGTCGTTGAAGGTCGCGCTGGCGTCGGCGAGCCGCTGCAGAAGCGGCGCGACTTGCCAGGCGTGACCCTGATAGCCCTTCGCATAGCGGCGGATGGCTTGCGCGACGGCATAAAGGCCGGTTTCGTCCGCGTATCGCATCGGCCCGCCGCGAAACTTCGGAAAGCCGTAGCCGTGCAGATAGACCATGTCGATATCCGATGCCTTCGACGCAATGCCTTCCTGCAAGATCATGGCGCCCTCGTTGACGAGCGCGAACACGAGCCGCTCGACGATTTCCTCGTCGCTGATCTTGCGGCGCGCAATGCCGAGTTCTTTCGAATGCCGCACGATCATCTCGTCCACGACCGCGCTCGGATACGCCTTGCGGTCGCCCGGCTTGTAGTCGTACCAGCCCGCCTGCACTTTCTGGCCGAAGCGCCCCATCTCGCACAGCAGATCGCCCGTCTTCGAGTAGTTGAACTCGGGCTGTTCGACGGCGCGGCGCTTGCGGATCGCCCAGCTGATGTCGTTGCCCGCCATGTCGATCATGCGGAACGGGCCCATCGCGAAACCGAAGCGTTCGATCGCGCGATCCACCTGCTGCGGCAGCGCGCCTTCGTCGAGCAGAAAGCCGGCTTGACGGCTGTACTGCTCGATCATGCGATTGCCGATGAAGCCGTCGCACACGCCCGACACCACCGCGACCTTGCCGATCTTCTTAGCAAGCTGCACGACCGTGGCAAGCACGTCTTTGGCGGTCCGCGCGCCGCGCACGACTTCCAGCAGCTTCATCACGTTCGCGGGGCTGAAGAAGTGCATGCCGATCACGTCGTGAGGGCGCTTCGTGAACGCCGCGATCATGTCGATGTCGAGCGTCGACGTATTCGACGCGAGGATCGCGCCCGGCTTGGCCACCTCGTCGAGCCGCTGGAACACGCTCTTTTTCACATCGAGGTCTTCGAACACGGCTTCGATCACGAGATCGGCGTCGCGGATGTCTTCATACGAGAGCGTGGTCGAAAGCCGCGCCATGCGCGCGTCCACGTCGTCTTGCGTGAGCTTGCCCTTCTTCGCGGTGTTGTCGTAATTGCGGCGGATCGCGCCGACGCCTCGCTCCAGCGCGTCGGCTTTCATTTCCAGCATCGTGACCGGCACGCCCGCGTTGAGGAAGTTCATCGCGATGCCGCCGCCCATCGTGCCCGCGCCGATCACGGCGACCTTCGCGATGGCGCGCGTCGGGGTATCGGCGGGCACGTCGGCAATGCGGCTCGCCGCGCGTTCGCCGAGAAAGGCGTGGCGCAGCGCGCGAGACTCCGGCGTGTTCATCAACGTCATGAAGCCGTCGCGTTCGGCCTGGATGCCTTCATCGAACGGCTTCAGCGATGCCGCGACAGCCTCCACGCATGCAAGCGGCGCGGGATACGGCCCCGCGCTTGCCGCGACCGTGCTGCGCGCAAAGCCGAGATACGCTTCTGCGTGGGCGTGCTGGACCGCCGCGTCGCGCAGCGTCGGATGCGGACCGGCGTGCTCGGCGGCAGTGCGCGCGAATTTCACGGCGGCCGCGACGACATCGTCCGCGACGATTTCGTTGAACAGTCCCGTGCCGGCAAACTTCTCCGCCAGCATGGTCTTGCCCGACACGATCATGTTGAGCGCGGCTTCCAGGCCGATTGCACGCGGCAGGCGCTGCGTGCCGCCCGCGCCGGGCAAGAGACCGAGATTGACTTCGGGCAGCGCGATCTTCGCTTGGCGCGTCGCGAGGCGGTAATGACAGCCCAGCGCGAGTTCGAGGCCGCCGCCCATCGCGACCGAGTGAATGGCGGCAACGACCGGCTTCGCGGACCGCTCGATGGTCTCGATCACGGTCGCGAGGCTCGGCTCCTGAAAGGCGTGCGGTGTCCCGAATTCGCGAATATCCGCGCCGCCCGAGAACGCCTTGCCCGCGCCCGTGATGACGATGGCCTTTACCGCTGCGTCGTCGAGCGCGCGGCTCATGCCGTTCATGATGCCGGTCCGGGTTGCATGACCCAGACCATTGACCGGAGGATGGTCGAGCGTGATGACGGCCACGCCGTCATGGACCTGGTACATCGCTGTCATGCTGAATCCTTGAATGTGAACGAAGTGTTATGCGGCGCGGTTCCGGCTGCTCGTGTCCGGTAAGTGGTGATGTGGTCTTCTCGCGCGATTCAGTTGCTTCGTCTACGCGGCCGCGCCGAGCTCGCTGACGAGCTCGGGCACTGCCGCGAACAGATCACCGACAAGGCTGTAATCCGCCACACTGAAAATCGGCGCTTCGGCGTCCTTGTTGATCGCGACGATCACCTTGCTGTCCTTCATGCCGGCCAGATGCTGAATCGCGCCCGAGATACCGACGGCCACATACAACTGCGGCGCGACGATCTTGCCGGTTTGCCCGACTTGATAATCGTTCGGCACGTATCCCGCATCGACTGCCGCGCGCGATGCGCCCAGCGCGGCGCCCAGCTTGTCGGCGAGCGGTTCGAGCACGTGCGTGTAGTTCTCGCCGCTGCCCAGACCCCGCCCGCCCGACACGATGATGTTCGCGCTCGTCAGTTCGGGCCGGTCCAGCTCGCTTTGATCGACGCGTTGTCGTGTTCCGCAATTACGAGTGTCGTCACGTTAGATCACCTTCGCTTCGGTTTTCAGTTTCTCGACCAGCGTCTTCACGTCGGGCACCGTGACGCCGGCGCTGCGCTTCGGCGGCTCGGTGACCTTCAGCGTCTTCAGACGCGGCGCGACATCGACGCCGAGATCGGCGGGCGTGACCGTCGTCAGCGGCTTTTTCTTCGCCTTCATGATGTTGGGCAGCGTCACGTAGCGCGGCTCGTTCAGGCGCAGGTCGGTCGTTACAACGGCGGGCAGTTTGAGCGACAGCGTTTCCGCGCCGCCATCGACTTCACGCGAGACGGTGGCGCGGCCATCGGCGATCACGACTTTCGATGCGAACGTCGCCTGCGGCAGACCTGCCAACGCGGCCAGCATCTGGCCGGTCTGATTCGAATCGTCGTCGATTGCCTGCTTGCCGAGAATCACGAGCTCGGGATTTTCCTGATCGACCAGCGCCTTAAGCAGCTTGGCGACCGCGAGCGGCTGCAAGTCCTCGGCGGATTCAACCAGAATCGCGCGATCCGCGCCGATCGCGAGCGCCGTGCGCAGCGTTTCCTGACATTGCGTGACGCCGCACGACACCGCGATCACTTCGGTTGCGACGCCCGCTTCCTTCAGACGCACCGCTTCTTCCACGGCGATTTCGTCGAACGGGTTCATCGACATCTTCACGTTGGCGACATCGACGCCCGTGTTGTCGGACTTCACGCCGACCTTCACGTTGGCGTCGGTCACTCTTTTGACTGCAATCAGAACCTTCACTCGCCTCTCCTTATGCGACGCCTGAAACGCATCGCGTCCTAGCGCGTGCCGCAGTCGATATCGACGACGGTCGCGTTCATGTATGCGTTTTCGACCAGATGAACGACGAGCGCCGCGAACTCCTGCGCTCGCCCCATCCGTCGCGGGAACAGCATCTTCTCGATGAGCCCGTCCGACACCTTCTGCGGCATGCCCGCCGACATGCCCGATTCGAAAAGCCCCGGCGAAATAGCCAGCACGCGGATGCCGTGCTCCGCGAGGTCGCGCGCCACGGGAATCGTCATGCCGATCACGCCCGCCTTGCTCGCGCTATACGCGGCCTGCCCCATCTGACCGCCCTTCGCCGCGCCCGACGCCGTGTTGATGATGACGCCGCGCTCGCCCGTGTCTTCAGGATCGTTCATCGTCATGGCGAGCGCCGCATGGCGCACCACGTTGAACGTGCCGGTGAGATTGACGCCGATCACGCGGCTCCACAGTTCGCTCGGAAAGAGCTGGCCCTTCGAGATGGTCTTGCACGGGCCGAGCACGCCCGCGCAGTTCACCGCGATATGCACGCGCCCGTGCATGCCGACGACATCGGCGACCGCTTGCTGGACGCTCGCTTCGTCGGCGACATCGACCGCGAAGAAGGAGATGGACGCTCCGAGCGCCTCTCTCAGCTTGTCCGCGTCGAGATCGAAACCGACGACTTTCGCGCCCGCTGCGGCGAGCGCCTTGCAGGTCGCGAGTCCGAGGCCCGACGCGGCGCCCGTGACGATGGCCACCTTGTTTTCCAGTTTCATGCGTGTTCCCTGATTCGAGTGATCGAATGAAGCAAAGACGGATGGGCGCGCTCGCTCAGAAGCGGTGCGAGAGGCCCACGCCGACGAGCGTCTGCGAGGTGTCGGGCTTCGTCACCGCGACGCCGGGCCAGCTCATCGTCGCGGTGCCGTGGTTCTTCATGTACCCCGCGCGGGCATAGACGGTCGTGCGCTTCGACAAGCTGTGATCGACGCCAAGCTGGAAGGCCAGCGTGTTGTTGTCCACGCCGCGCACCCTGCGCTCGACGGCGGCGAACTCGACGACGTCCGCATCCGTCGCC
Organism: Burkholderia sp. 8Y; assembly: GCF_902506145.1. Taxonomy (GTDB): domain Bacteria; phylum Pseudomonadota; class Gammaproteobacteria; order Burkholderiales; family Burkholderiaceae; genus Caballeronia. Next base: position 2,284,722 of record NZ_LR733520.1, read on the forward strand.
TGAATCGTCATGCCGGCCTCCGCGATGCTGTTCGAATTCGCGGCGTTCAGGCGCGCCGCAAGCGAGCCCGCCGGTGCGGTCTGCGGACGCGAGTAGATGTAGTTGAATTGCAGATTGACGATGCCGAAGCGATACGCGAGCGCGCCCGTGTAATGGTCGGTGGACATCATGGCAAGCGGGCCCGGCAGTCCCGGCACGGTTCTCACGCCCTGATGCTCGTTCTGATACGCGATGCCCGCATAGAAGCCGTAGCCCGAGTACATGGCGGCGACATCGAGCGTGTTGCCGAGCGTGGTCGGCACCGGATACGACGATGTCGCGGCGAGCGCGTACATCGCGTACAACTGCAAGCCGTTCAGGTTCGGCGACTTGTACAGCACCGAATTGCTGAGACGGCCGGGGCCGGACTGCGTGGCGAGCGTGTCGCGATCAGTGGCGATCGCTGCTGCGGAAAGCGGCGACAAGACTTCGTTGCCGCGAAACGGATCGCCGTAATACAGCACCCAGAACGTCGGCTGATACTGACGGCCGAACGAGAGCGTGCCGTACCGCTCGTGCGTCAGGCCGAGCCAGGCCTGCCGGTAGAACATCGCGGTCGGGTCCACGAAGAACCCGCCGTTGTTGGCCGTGTATCCGGTTTCGAGGTCGAAGACAGCGCGCAAGCCGCCGCCCAGATCTTCGGTTCCCTTCAGGCCGACCTGCGAACCAGCCGTGCCGCCACTCCGCTCCATCACGGATGACGTTCCGCCGTTGTTGAGGTACTGGCCGAACACATCGACCACGCCGTACAGCGTGACGCTCGATTGCGCCGCCGCGCTGCCGGCCGCTGCGGCCGCTGCCATTGCCAAAATCGTCTTTCTGATAATGCCCACGCCTGTCTCCTGTCTTTTTTTGCCGCATCCGGCCAGGTGCGGTTACAACACATCGCGACTGCGCACTCTCCGGCAGACGCCGGGCAGCGCCGCCCGCGTTGGAAGCGTGGACGCTCTGCGTCGTCCTCCTTGATTAGTTATGCTTATATGATTGCTCGGTCTTGCCGCGTGCATCGCGACTCACGCCTCTTCGCGCTGCGGCGACGCTTCGGTATCAGAGCGAGCTGCGACGGCTCTCTGCACGCCCATCTTGCGAGGCACACGGCAAAGGATATGCGGTATCCCGTTTCGCGCCGCCCCCTCGTTAAAGGGGGGGAAGCCGGGCTGCGCAAACCGTCCGTGCGGACGCGGTTCAAGGCGCTTGCAGCCTTGTCTTCGCACGCTGTTCCGGTCGCGGGACGACCGCGCCCCGACCCTGCCGCCACGGGAAAACGATAAGTGCCGCGCGCTGCCGGGCCGTGCCGCGAGTTCACGGCGCATCGCCCGCCGCGCCCCCTCGCGACGAGGGGGCGTGTGCGCGCCGGTCGCTCTCTATCATTGGCCGACACGAACATAGGGAGGCAGTCATGACAGCGACGAAGCGCGGGCCGCTTGCCGGGCTCAAGGTGCTGGAAATCGCGGGCATCGGGCCGGGGCCGTTCTGCGGAATGCTGCTCGCGGACCTGGGCGCGGACGTGGTAGTAGTCGACCGCATCGAAGCCGCCGCCGACGGGCTCGATCTCGGCGACACGCAAATCGCCAACCGGGGCAAGCGTTCTATCGCGGTCGATCTGAAATCGGCCGATGGCGTCGGCACCGTGCTCGGCCTTGTCGAGCATTGCGACGTGTTGATCGAAGGCATGCGTCCGGGCGTGATGGAGCGCCTCGGGCTCGCGCCTGACGTCTGTCTCGCGCGCAATCCGCGGCTCGTCTATGGCCGCATGACCGGCTGGGGACAAACCGGACCGCTCGCGCACGCCGCCGGGCACGATCTGAACTACGTCGCGCTATCGGGTGCGCTGTGGTATGCCGGTCAGCCGGGAACGGCGCCGTTGCCGCCGCCCAGTCTCGTCGGCGACATCGGCGGCGGCGCGATGTATCTCGCCGTCGGCATCCTCGCGGGCGTCATGCACGCTCGCGCCACGGGCGAGGGCCAGGTGATCGACGCGGCCATTGTCGACGGCAGCGCGCACATGACGACGCTGCTGCTCGCGCTCCAGGCATCCGGTCAGATGACGCCCGAGCGAGGCGAAAGCCTGCTGGACGGGCCGCACTGGTACAACACCTATCGTTGCGCGGACGGCGGCTATATCTCGGTGGGATCGCTGGAGCCGAAGTTCTACGCGCAGTTGCTCGACAAACTCGGCCTGTCCGACGACCCCGCCTTCGCCAAACCCTACGACCGCCGTGCGTGGCCCGCGCTGCGCCAGCGCCTCACGGAACGCTTCGCCACGCGCACACGCGAAGAATGGTGTGCGCTGCTCGAAGGAACCGATGTCTGCTTCGCGCCGGTGCTGAGTCCGGACGAAGCCGCCGCGCATCCGCACATGCGTCAGCGCGAGATCTATACGCGCGAGGACGGCGTGCTTCAGGCGAGTCCTGCGCCGCGCTTTTCCGCCACGCCGCCCGGCCCGCCCGGCGGCATCCCGCACCGTGGCCAGCACACCGAAGCCGTGTTGCGCGACTGGGCGCGTTCCTCCCATCCCGACACTACGAAGGATCCCCGATGACCGACTCGTCTCACCTCTTTCTCACCGAGCAACAAAACCTGATCCGCGATTCGGCGCGCCGCGTGGTCAGTGAGATCGTCGCGCCGACGGCGGCCCGACGCGATCGCGAGTCGGCGTGGCCGCGCGACGAACTGAAGGCGCTCGCCGAACTCGGTTTTCTCGGCATGCTGATTCCCGAGGAATACGGCGGCACCGGCGCGGGCGTGCTGGACTTCTGTCTCGCGCAGCATGAAATCGCCGCCGCCGACGCGGGCCTCGCCACGATCAACCATGTGCATAATTTCACTGCGCTGACCATCGTCGAGAACGGGACGGAGGAACAGAAGCGCCGCTATTTGCCCGCGATGGCGCGCGGCGAGTCCATCGGCGCATTCCTTCTGACGGAGCCGCATGCGGGCTCGGATACCGCCGCGCTGCGCTCGACCGCGCGCAAGGACGGCGACAGCTATGTCATCAACGGCTCAAAGCAGTTCATTTCGAACGGCAGCGAAGCCGGCGTCGGCGTGGTGTATGCCATGACCGACAAGGCCGCCGGCAAGCGCGGCGCGAGCACGTTCATCATCGATCCGCGGCAGCCCGGCTATCACGTGACGCGCGTGGAGAGCAAGCTCGGCCAGCATACGGCGCACACCGCGCAGATCACGCTCGAAGACTTTCGCGTGCCGGCTGCGAACATGCTCGGCGGCGAAGGCGACGGCTATCGCACGGTAATGGGCGGCTTATCGGATGGGCGAATCGGCATTGCGTTCATCGCGGCGGGCGTGGCGCGCGCGGCGCTGGAAGCGGCGGTCAGCTATGCGAAAGAGCGCGAAGCCTACGGCGCGCCGATCATCCGGCTGCAAGGCGTGGCGTTCGACCTCGCGGACATGGCCGCGCAAGTGGACGTCGCGTATCAGTACTGCCTGCACGCAGCGCGCTTGCGTGATGCCGGCGTCGCGTGCGTGAAGGAAGCGTCGATTGCGAAGATGTTCGCGAGCGAGATCGCCGAAAAGGTCTGCTCGGATGCACTGCAGATTCACGGCGGCTATGGCTATCTCACGGATTTCCCCGTCGAGCGATACCTGCGCGACGTGCGTATCTGCAAGATCTACGAAGGCACCAGCCACATCCAGAAGCTGATCATTGCGCGTAGTCTCGGCTGAATCGACGGCTGCGTTCCAAACGACAGTGCCCGGCATGACCGGGCACTTTGCTTTCTACACCGTGACGAAGGCACGAGCCACATCCAGAAGTTGATCATCGCGGCTGAAACGACGGCTGAGCTGTAAACGACAGTGCCCGGCAATAACCGGGCACTTCGCTCTCTACACCGCGAAAACAGTCATGCGCAGACGAGCTTGAGGAACGCGCCGACCTGATGCCCCGACTCCTCGTACGGCTGCGCGGTGCGCCAGTTCGCGATATCGCCGAAGCGCGCCGCCACGCCTTCCGGCGTCACTTCCGCATCCGGAAGCAGCACGGGCGCGGTTTCGACGACCGTCGCCGCAGCGAATGCGCCGCCGCCCGCCGCGATGATCGTCTTCGAAGGCGCATCTTCGCTCGCCAGGAACAGCACGGCAGGCGTCACACGCTCCGGCTGAATGCGCGCGAGCATGGCTTCGGGCAGAATGTCTTCGGTCATGCGCGTCGCGGCCACCGGCGCAATGGTGTTGACCTTGATGTTGTTCTTCTTGCCTTCGGTGGTCAGCGCGTTCATCAGGCCGATCACGCCCATCTTCGCCGCGCCGTAGTTGGCCTGGCCGAAGTTGCCGTACATGCCCGACGACGACGTCGTCATCACGATGCGGCCGTAGCCCTGCTCGCGCATGATGTCCCACACCGCCTTCGAGCAGTTGATCGAGCCCATCAGGTGAACGTCGAGCACGGCCTTGACATCGGCCATCTCGAGCTTCGAGAAGCTCTTGTCGCGCAGAATGCCCGCGTTGTTCACGAGAATGTCCACGCGACCGAATTCGGCGACGGCGCACTTCACCATGTCCTGCACCTGCGCGAAGTCCGCGACGTTCGCGCCGTGGGCGATCGCCGTGCCGCCCGCCTTGCGGATTTCATCGACGACGGCGAGCGCGGCGTCCGACGAGCCGCCGCTGCCGTCGCGCGCGCCGCCGAAATCATTGACCACGACCTTCGCGCCGCGCTCGGCGAATGCCAGCGCGTGCGCGCGTCCCAGGCCCGCGCCCGCGCCGGTGACGATCGCGACTTTGCCATCGAAACGAATACTCATGCTTGATGCTCCATTCCAGTTGTCGAGAAGTGAGGTTCAGGGAAACAGACGCATGATCGATTCAGCGACGCACGCGGGTTTGTCCGAGCCTTCGCATTCAACGGTCATTTCCACTTTGACTTGCGCGCCGCCGTGCCCGATCGCATCCCACGCGAGCAGCCGGAAGTGCCCACGTACTCGCGCGCCCACTTTGACCGGCGCGACGAAGCGCACCTTGTCCAGACCATAGTTGAGGCCGCTTTTCGTTTCCTTGACCTCGAACGCGGTGGCGAGAAATGCCGGCAGCAGGCTTAACGTGAGAAAGCCGTGCGCGATGGTGGCGCCGAACGGCCCGCTCTTCGCGCGCTCGACATCGACGTGAATCCATTGGTGATCGCCCGTTGCGTCCGCGAACAGATTGACGCGCGCCTGGTCGATGGCGAGCCACTCGCTCGTGCCGATGGATTCGCCCACGAGCGGCTGCAAGTCCGCGATCTTGTCGAAGCTCTTCATGCCTGTATGTCCCCTTGAAGCAAGGCGTGTTGCAATTGCGCGGCGCAAGCCGCTTCGTGACGGTCGCTGCTGCCGAACAGCACGTCCGCGACGACCGCGCGCTTGTAGTAATGGCCGACCGCATACTCCTCGGTCATGCCGATGCCTCCGTGAAGCTGAATCGCCTGCGCGCAGACGAACTTCGCGGCGCGGCCAATCAGCGCCTTTGCTTGCGACACCGTGCGCTGGCGCGCGGCGGCGTCATCGTCGTGCAGGAGAGATCCGAGCAGCGCGAACAGCATCGAACGCGCGATTTCCAGTTCCGCCGCCATGTCCGCCATGCGATGCTGCAACGCCTGGAAGCTGCCGATCGGCACGCCGAACTGCTTGCGCATCTTGAGGTAATCGGCTGCCATTTCGATGGCCTTTTCGATCGCGCCGATCAGTTCCGCGCACAGCGCCGCCGTGCCGTGCGCGAGCCCGTGTTGCAGCGCCGCGAGTCCGCTTCCCGGTGCGCCCAGCACGGCGTCCTCGCGCACGGTTACGTCTTCGAGGGCGATCTCGGCCGCCCCGGTTCCGTCGTGCAGGCGCAGCGGCCGGCATATCACGCCGGGCCGCGACGCCGCGACGAGAAAGAGCGTCAGCGGGCCGCTGTCATCCATCACGGCCGAAACGATGTACGCGTTCGCGCCCGGCGCCCCCAGGACCAGCGTTTTCGTGCCGCGCAGCGAGTAACCGTCCGCGGTGCGGGTGGCTCGCGTTCGCACCGGCTCCGAAAAGCCGCGCGATGGCGCTTCGCTGTACGCGAGCGCGAGCCGCAGTGAACCATCGGCGAGTTGCGGCACGATGTGATCGAGCTGCGAAGGCGCGGCGGCAGCCACGAGCGTTTGCGCAGCCAGCACGGCGCAGCCGAGATACGGCTCGACGACCAGCGCGCGGCCGAGCTCCTGCGCGATCAGCGCGGTATCTATCACCGAGCCGCCTAGCCCGCCGTACGCTTCGGGCAGCGCGGCGGCAAGCCAGCCGTTGTCCGCGAACGCCTGCCAGTGCCTGGGTTCGCTGGCGCCGCTCTTGATTAGCGCGGCGCGCGCCTCGAACCCGCATTCCTTCTCTGCGAAGCGGCGCACGCTGTCCTGCAGCAGTTGCTGCTCGGAATCCAGTTTGAAATTCATGTTCGGTCGGCCCCGTCAGAGTTGGAACAGCATTTTCGCGATGATGCCGCGCTGCACTTCGCTCGTTCCGCCATAGATGGTGGATGCGCGCCTGAAGAACATTTCGTTCGCCTTGCCGCGCCCGGCCTGCTGATGCGGCAGCGGTTCGCCCGCCGCCGCGTCGTGAGGCTCGGGATACGCCACCGCGCCGTAATCGCCGAGCGCCTCGACGATGAACTCCGACAGGCGTTGCTGCAACTCCGTCCCGCGCACCTTGAGCATGGAACCCATCGCGTGCGCGGCGGGACTGTGGTCCTCTTCCATCGCGGCCACGCGCTTGACCATCGTCGCGATGGCGTTCACTTCGGCCTCGAAGCGCGCGAGCTTCTGCGCGAACTCCGGCTGTTCGATCAACCGTCCGCCGCCCGAACATTCGCTCATCGCAAGGGACCGAATTTGCGAGAGAAAGCGCCGGAGTATCGGCAGATCCGCCGCTGTCGCGTGCTCGTTGTTGAGCAGGAACTTGGTGATCTTCCAGCCCTCGCCCTCTTCGCCCACGCGGTTCGCGACCGGCACGCGCACGTTGTCGAAGAACGTTTCGTTGAGGTGATGGCAGTCGTCGATGCTGCGGATCGGGCGCACGGTGATGCCCGGCGTCGCCATATCGACGAGCAAGAAACTGATGCCCGCCTGCTTCTTCGCGTCGGCGTTCGTCCGCACGAGCAGAAAGATCCAGTCGGATTCGTGCGCGTAGCTCGTCCAGATCTTCTGGCCGTTGACGATGTAGTGATCGCCGTCGCGTTCGGCGCGCGTCGAGAGCGACGCGAGGTCGGAGCCCGAGCCCGGCTCCGAGAAGCCCTGGCACCACAGGCGTTCGCCGCTCAAGATGAGCGGACGATGCTCGGCCTTCTGCTCAGGCGACCCGAATTCGTTCAGCACAGGGCCGAAGAGCTTGTGCGCGAAGCCGTCCTGCGTCGGGGCGCCCGCCGCGACGCATTCCTCGTCGAACACGAGCCGTTGCATCACGGACCAGCCGGTGCCGTCATGCTGCTTCGCCCAGTACGGCGCGCCCCAGCCGCGTTCGTTCAGAATGCGCTGCCAGCGCACGAGATCGGCGCGCACGGAACGCACGCTGCCGACCGGCTTGCCCGCGAGATCGGCCGGCAGACTTTCGCGCAGAAAAGAGCGGACCTCCTTGCGGAATGCATCGAGGCCCGGATCAGGTTGGAAATCCATCGAACGCTCCGCTTAGTTGCGATACATCGTGACGACGCACGCGCCGCCGATTCCGACGTTGTGTTGCAGCGCGACGCGCGCGTTCTCCACCTGCCGGGCGCCCGCCGTGCCGCGCAACTGCTGAACCAGCTCGGTGCATTGCGCGAGGCCCGTCGCGCCCAGCGGATGCCCTTTCGACAGCAGGCCGCCCGACGGATTCACCACATGCCGGCCGCCATACGTGTTGTCGCCGTCATCGATGAACTTTGCCGCGCCGCCTTCCGGGCACAGTCCGAGCGCCTCGTAGGTGATGAGTTCGTTGTGCGCGAAGCAGTCGTGCAGCTCGATCACCTGCACGTCCTTCGGACCGATGCCCGATGCTTCGTACACCTGATTCGCCGCTTCCTGACTCATGCCGTAGCCCGCGACATAGCGCAGATCATCGCCCGTGAGCGATTCCGTGCGATCCGTCGTCAGCGCCTGCGCGGCGATCCACACGCGCGTGTCTAGCCCGTGACGCCGGGCGTAGTCCTCGCTGCACAGCACGGCCGCCGCCGCGCCGCAGGTCGGCGGACACGCCATCAGACGCGTCATCACGCCGGGCCACATCACCTGATCGGCCAGCACGTCTTCGGCAGTCACGACCTTGCGGAACACCGCGAGCGGGTTGTTCGCCGCGTGACGGCTCGCCTTCGCGCGAATCTTAGCGAACGATGCGAGCGGCGTATCGAAACGCTTCATGTGCTCCATGCCCGCGCCGCCGAAAATGCGCAGCGCCGGCGGAATGTCCTGCGGCACGCCGAGCCGCTCGCACTGCGCGAGAAATAACTCCGAGGGCAGCGGCCGGTCGTTGAAGTAGCTGCCGAGCGCGCCGGGATTCATCTGCTCGAATCCGAGCACCAGCGCCACATCGATGGCGCCCGCTTCGATCGCCTGACGCGCGAGGAACAGGCCCGTCGAGCCGGTCGAGCAGTTGTTGTTCACGTTGAAGATCGGCAGGCCCGTCATGCCGACGTGATAGAGCGCGCGCTGGCCCGCGGTCGAATCGCCATAGACGAAGCATGCGTAGGCCTGCTGGACGGACTCGTACGGCACGCGTGCGTCCGCGAGCGCCGCGCGCGCGGCCTCCGCGCCCATCAGATCGTACGTTTCGCTCGTACCCGGCTTCTTGAACGGCACCATGCCGACGCCCGCCACCACTACTTTGCGCGTCATATGTTCTCCTTGGATTTTTCGTCGTCTCGCGGTTCGACAGAACCGGCACCGGATCATCATAGGCAGCGGGCCGCCCGCGCTACACCCCTCGTTTCAAGGGGGCGCGCGTTGCAGTCCCGCGCGGCACCCTGTCAGGCGCGCATGCGGTACCAGAGTACGCCGTCGTCGTCCGCGTGCGAAGTCGACTCGCCGCTGGCGAGCAGATAGTTGAGATACGCCAGCGCCTCGCCCGTGGCAAGCGTATACCGGCTGAAGCGTTCTTCCTGCACCGCGCCGGCGAAGAGGGTGCCGAAGACGTCCACCGCGCGCCGAGGTTCCCAAAGGCGGTCACGCAGCCTGCCGAGCCCGCGCCGCACGCCGGCATCCAGCCGTTCTATGCGCTCGTGCAGTCCGTGAAACGGCTCATTGTGCGACGGCAGCACGAGCGCATCGACCGGAAGCGCGCGTGCGAAGCGCGTCAGCGAGGCGAGCCATTCGCCGAGCGGATTGGCGTCCGGTTCCACCGGATGCACCGACACGTTCGACGAAATGCGCGGCAAGACGTGATCGCCCGAAATCAGCACGTTCAATTCCGGGCAGTAGAGGCAGGCGTGCTCCGGCGAGTGCCCGAGCCCGACCTTCACGCGCCAGCGCCGCTTGCCGATCTCGATCGTCTGTCCGTCTTCGATCCGCCGAAAGCAGTCAGCCAACGGAAACACCATGCCCGCCGCGACGCCGTAGCGCGAGCGGTACTTGTCGAGCATTTCGTGGCGCCATCCGGCGCGGCGATAGAAGTGGACGGCGTCTTCCGGTGCGTCGCGGCCCTGCTCGGCGACGAACGCGCGGCACGTCAGATACTCGGCCCGCGTCATCCATACCTCGCAGTCGAAGCGCCGGGCCAGCCAGCCCGCCATACCCGCGTGGTCGGCGTGATGGTGCGTGGCGAAAACGCGCGTGATGCGGCGCGAGCCGAGTGGACCGGCGAGCAACGCCTCCCAACGCGAAGGCGCATCGGGCATGAAGAGGCCGGTGTCGACAATCGCCCAGCCGTCGCCGTCTTCGAGCGCCCAGACGTTCACATGGTCGAGCGACGCCGGCAACGGCAGGCGCATCCACAGGACGCCGGGCGCGACTTCGATTGCGTCGCCGTGAAAGGGAACGGCATCGAACGGGTAATGCAGTCCACCGCTCAACGCCGGGCGGACGGTCGATTCGTCGCTGTTCACGCGAGTCTCCGATGATCGGCGGTCTCGGATCGGACCGCTCGCTTCGCACGATAGGCGGCGCGTCAGGTGAACGCGGCAACGCCCGTGAGCGCGCGCGAGATGACGAGTTGCTGAATTTCCGTGGTGCCGTCGGGAATCGGGATGATGATCGCTTCGCGCAGGAGACGCTCGACGTTGAACTCCTTCGTGATGCCGTTGCCGCCATGAAGCTGCACGGCGTCGCGACACACGCGGACCGCCGACTCGGTGGCGAACGCCTTCGCCATCGACGCCTGCATGTCGCAGCGCACGCCCGCGTCAATCAGGCCGAACACGCGCTGGCACATGAGGCGCGATGCATCGACGAGAATCGCCATGTTCGCGATCTTCGCCGCGATCAGCTGATGCGAAGCGAGCACCTTGCCGAACTGCTTGCGCTCCTTCGCATACGCGATGGACTCTTCCAGCGACGCGCGCATGATGCCGACCGACAGTGTGCCGACATGCGCCCGCGCCGTTTCGAACACCTTCATGGTATTGCGCAGCCCGTGGCCTTCCTCGCCGATCAGGTTCGTGGCCGGCACGCGCGCATCGGTGATGAAGATCTGCGCGGTGGACTGCGAGCTCAACGCCATTTTCTCGATATTGCGCGATTCATAGCCGTGTTCCGCGCGGTCGATCAGGATGTGCGAGAGTCCCGTCTCCGTGCGGACCGTGCAGATGAGCACGTCAGAATAGACGCCGTTGGTGATCCACGTCTTCTCGCCATTGACGATGTAGTGGTCGCCGTCGCGCACCGCGCGCGTCTTGATTTCCGCGACATTCGAGCCGACGTCCGGCTCGCTGATGCCGATGGAGCCGAAAATCTTGCCCGCCAGCACGCCGGGCATGTAGCGGTCGCGCACTTCGGGGCGCGCGTTGAGCAGCATCGAGGCGAGCCCCATGTTGAGCATGACCGCGAGCGCCACATCGCACGAGCACGCCACGAGTTCTTCGAACAGCATGCCTTGCATGGTCATCGACCAGCCCATGCCGCCGTGTTCCGCCGGAACCGTGCAGCCCGGCAGGCCGAATTCGGCGATGCGCTGCGTCAGCTCGCGCATCTTCTCCTTCGGAATGAAGCGGTCGCGGTACTCGCGCGCGACGGGTTTGACTTCGGTTTGCAGAAACTTGCGGAAGCTCTCGACCGCGAGGTTCTGGTCTTCGGTGGGCAGTTGATAAGGCATGGTCTATCTCTTGGTTACTGGTTTCACGCGCGGCCGAAAATGCCGATGTGGTCGATGCTTTCTTCGACGCCCCACAAGCCGCCGCCGTTGCCTTGAATCGCGAAGCGCGCGCCTTCCACTTGTCGCGCGCCGCACTCGCCGCGCAACTGTTCGACGAGCTCGAAAATCTGCCCGAGGCCCGTTGCGCCGATCGGATGCCCCTTCGATTCCAGCCCCCCCGACGGATTGATCGGCAAGCGCCCGCCGATGCTCGTCTCGCCGCGCTCGGCCATGGCGCCGCTGTCGCCGGAGCGGCACAGGCCCAGGTTTTCGCACAGCGCGATTTCACCGATGGACGACGCGTCGTGCAGTTCGGCCACGTTGATGTCTTCGGGTCCGATGCCCGCTTCGTCGTAGGCCAGCTTCGCCGCATGAACGGTGATGTGGTTGGCGAGATCGTCGCCGTCGCGCGGCGAGGCCGAGCGCACCACCGTCGCGAGCACGCGGACCGCCCGCTTGCGGTCGAAACCGTAGCGTTCCAGCGCCGACTCCGTGCAGAGAATCGCAGCCGCCGCGCCGTCGGAAATCGGCGAGCACATCGGCAAGGTCAGCGGATACGTGATGGGCGGCGCCGCGAGAATCTCGTCGATGGTCATCGGCTTGCGATACTGCGACCGCGCGTTGTGAACCGAATGGTTGTGGTTCTTCGAAGACACCGCCGCGAACTGGCGCTGCGTGATGCCCAAGCGCGACATGAGTTGCCGCCCGATGCCCGCGTACACGTCCATGAACACGCTGTACGGCTTGTCCGACGTGGTGCCCGGCGGCGGGGAAATGTTCTTGCCGAGATCGACGATCTGCGCCGCGTTGGCTTCGGCGGTCTCGACGTCCCAGGCGGAATCGAACACCGAGAACATGCGCGCCTTGTCCGACGAGTACATCTTTTCCGCGCCCACGGCGAGCACGACATCGGCCATGCCGGCGCGCAACTGCGTCACCGCGAGGTGAAACGCGCTGCTCGCCGACGCGCACGCGCTCTCGACGTTATGAATGGGAATGCCGCCGAAGCCCGCCGGAATCAGCGCGACCTGGCCGCGAATCATGTGCTGGCCCTGCATGTGGCCCTGCGTCGTGTTGCCGAAGTACGCCGCCTGCACCCACTTGCGGTCGCAGCCGGAATCCTTGAGCGCATCTTCGACGGCCCACGCCGTCAGTTGCTTGACCGACTTGTCGAGGTGACGGCCGAACGGCGTCATGCCGACACCGACGATATAGACTTTTTCCATGTGGATACCTTGATGTTCGAGTGAGTGTCAGCAGCCCTTGAAGACCGGTTCGCGCTTCTCCGCGAAGGCGCGCAGCCCTTCCTTCACATCGTAGGAACGCTGATGATCGCGAAGCTCCAGCAGTTCGTGACGCAGCGCGTCGGCGGCGGATTTGTCCGGCGCTTCGTTCGCCACGCGCTTCATGCGGGCGAGCACGAGCGGGCTCTTCTTCGCGAGCTTGTCGCCGAGCGCCTGCGCGCGTGCCGCGAGTTCCGAGGGCGCGAGCACTTCGTTGACGAGACCGTGCGCCTTCAGTTCGGCGGCGCTCATGGCATCGCCCGTGAAAAGCAGATAGCGCGCGACGTTGACCGGCACCTTGCGCGGCAGAATGGCTGCGCCGCCCGCGCCCGGAAAGACGCCGAAGTTGGAATGCGCGTCGCCCAGCTTCGCCGACTCGGACGCGAGCACGATGTCGCATGCGAGCACGATTTCGAGGCCGCCCGCGAGCGCGAGCCCGTTCACCGCGGCGATGACCGGCTTCGGAAACGCGCGCAGCGTGTCGAAGAACTCGACGATCAGTTCGAGGAAATCGCGCACGCCCTCCGCAGGCGCGGCGGCGGCTTCGATGAGGTCGGCGCCCGCGCAGAACGCGCGCCCGTTGCCCGTCAGCACGACGGCGCGCACGCTGTCGTCGTTGCGCCATGCCTTGAGTTGCTCGGTCAAGCCGGTGGCCATCTCGCGATTCAGGCTGTTCATCGCGGCGGGCCGATCCATCGTCAGCCAGCCCACGGAACCCACGAGCGCATGTGAGAAACTCATCTCTCCTCCACAGTATTAGTAATTGCCTTCGTTGACGTTCGCGTTCGGGTAAGTTAGTTTCCGGTCATCCGATTCGCACCCCTCGTTCAGGGGGGGCCATCGCCGGCGGTCGAGCGACCGCCAAGCAGAGCTTCCCTCGCGCGGCTTTTGCGGCCGCCGCATCACTGCATCGACTAGGTGACGACTTGCCCACGCCTTTCACCAAACACCTGGTTTCCACCAAGTTTTCGCCGCCGCGCATCGGCGCACGGCACGTCCCTCGCACGAATCTGCTCGCGCAACTGGACCGCGTGCATCAGGCGAAACTCGCGCTCGTGTCCGGCAGTGCCGGTTACGGCAAGACCGTGCTGCTTGCCCAATGGCGCCAGAACTGCCTGAAGTCCGGCGCGGAAGTCGCATGGCTTTCGCTGAGCGCCGACGACGGCGGCTACGCGGATTTCTGCACCGAGCTTTTCGCGGCGATGCAGCGGCTCGGCATTTCGGTCGAAACCGACATGCCGCTCGACGACACGAGCGCCGGCGCGATGGACGCGGCGATCGCGGCCATCGTCGAAGGCGCGGTCGATTTGCCGAAGGACGTGTACCTCATCATCGACGACTATCACCACGTCGAAGCGCCCGCCGCGCACAAGTTCGTGCAGAAGCTGCTCGATCACGGGCCGGGCAATCTGCATCTCGTGATTTCATCGCGCGTGACACCGCCGCTCAGCCTGAGCCGGCTGCGCATGATGGGTCAGATCGTCGAAGTGGACAGCGCCGAATTGCCTTTCGATCTGCCGGAAACGCGGCATTTTCTCGACGAAAATCTCGGCCCCGGCAAGATCAACGCGGACGAGCTGAGCCTGATCCATGAGCTCACGAGCGGCTGGCCGTCGTGTCTGCAACTGATCGTCACGATGCTGCGCAACCGCCCCGAAGCGCGGACCATGCTTCAGGATCTCGTGTGGCGCTCCAATGATCTGCAGACCTATCTGAGCGAAGAGATCATCGCGCATCTGCCCGAGCAACTGACTGCGTTTGCCGAAAGCGTGTCGGTGTTCCGGCGCTTCAACGCGTCGCTGGCGCAGAGCGTCACGGGTCAGGCGAATGCGGCGGACCTGCTCAAGAAGATGGAGGACGACAACCTGCTGACCATCCGGATCGATTCGGACGACAGAATGATCTGGTATCGCCTGCATCGGCTCTTTGGGGAGTTTCTGGTCACGCGTCTGGAGCGGCGTGGCCGCGACGCCGTGAACGAACTGCATCGGCGCGGCGCGCGTTGGTTCGCGGAAAACGGGCTGCTCGCGGAAGCCATGCGCCATGCGAGTCTCGGCAACGATATCGAATTCGCCACCGGCATGATCGAGCGCGCCGCGCCCGCGACGTGGAACCTCGACTATCTCAGCCCGACGCTGCATCTGCTGGATCGCGTGCCGGAAGAAGTGCTGTTCCGTCATCCGCGCCTCCTGTTTCTCGCCTGCCTGACCGTTTCGCTGACGTCGCGTCCTGCGAAGGCGAAGGCGTGGCTCGCGCAATTGCGCAGCGGCGCGCACCCGGTTCCGCCGGAAATCGAGCGCAGTCTGCCGCTCGTCGAGGCGGCCATCGCGTTCCAGCATGACGACGCCGCGCGCATGATCGAATTGCTCGAACCTGTGCGCGACGCGGCGGTCGAGAACCCATTCCTGCGCTACATGCTGATCGCGGAACTCGGCGTGGCATACCGCTCGGCGGGCCGCTACGCGGACGCGAAGCGCCTCTTCGACACGCATCCGATCCCGCTTGCCGACCGCAACAACGACATGGCGCTCGTCGCCGAAGCGACGCTCGTATCGAATCTCATGTTCGAAGGCCGCATGCGCGATGCAGAACGTCTGGGCTCGGCGTTGCTCGCGCGATCGGTGAAGGCGGCGGGTCATCATTCGATCAG
Organism: Burkholderia sp. 8Y; assembly: GCF_902506145.1. Taxonomy (GTDB): domain Bacteria; phylum Pseudomonadota; class Gammaproteobacteria; order Burkholderiales; family Burkholderiaceae; genus Caballeronia. The sequence continues at coordinate 2,299,958 of NZ_LR733520.1, forward strand.
CGCCAACGTGTGCGCCGGGCTGCTCGCGGGCGTGTATTACGAACTCGACCGCATCGACGACGCCCGCGAGACGATCGCGAACCGGCGCGGCCTGCTGCACTCGTCCGGACCGGACGTGACGATCTGGGCTTCGCTGTGCCGCGCGAGGCTCGATCTTCTGCAGGAAGGCGCCGATGCCGCGCTCGCCTTTCTTCGGCAGCAGATGTCGCATTTGCAAAGCGTCGGGCAACCGCGCGCCGTGAGCTACATGCTGGCCGAACAGGTGAAAGTCCTGCTGGTGAAGGGTGATCGCACCGGCGCGAGCGAGACCGCCGCGCTGCTCGACGAACTTGCACGCACAGGCACGCCCGGCCCGCAGATTCGCGACGAAATCGTGGCCAACGCCGCGCTCACGCGTGCGCGCGTGCTGCGCAACGACGATCCCGCCGAAGCGTTGCGCGCGCTGGATATCGTCCGCGCGCATGCGGCCGGCTTCAACCGCGGCCGTCTGCTTGCGCTGGTGGATCTGCTCTCCGGCGCGGTGCTGGCAGACATGAAGCGCAGCGACGACGCGACCGCGTGCCTGCTTCGCGCGGTCCAGGCCGGGCGCGAACTGGGCCTCGTGCGGACTTTCGTCGACGAAGCGCAGATCGTCGGCAAGCAACTCGGCGCGCTCTTGCGCGACAAGCGGCTCGACGCATCCAATGTGGGCTATCTGGAGCAACTCGTTGAGAAGCTCGCCGATCTGGCCCAGGCGGACGATGCCGCCTCCTTGCTGCGACGCGCGAGCACGTCGAAGACGGAAGCGGTTCTCACGCAACGCGAAGTCGAGATTCTCGGGCTGGTCGCGCAGGCGATGTCGAACAAGCGCATTGCGCTCACGCTGAACATCACGCTCGAAACGGTGAAGTGGAATCTGCGGAACATCTTCGCGAAACTGGGCGTCTCGAGCCGCTACGACGCGATGGTCTGGGCGCGCAAGCAGGAGTTGATCCGGTAGCGCTGCGAGCAGCGAAGGGATGGTCCGGGCGGGCCGAGTTCGAGACACGTCGTGTCCCAATCGTTCCTATAATGAGGCGATAAAGCCTTCAGGAACGCTCCATGACCTCCAGTCTCGACGAAGCCATCCTCCGCGTACTGCCCACCGAACGCGACGCGGTCTCGTGGCTCTCGACGCCTGAGGTGCGCCGCCGGCTGGAAGAGCGCGGGCACCGCGTCGGGTACACGAAAAAGGTTCAGCGCCACCTCACCGCGCTGGAAGCGGACTCGCGCGTGATTTCGACCATCAACGGCCGCGAGCTGCTCTGGCAGCGCAAGCCGTGGCTGCACGGCCTTCAGGAAGGCGTCGGCCTGATGAGCGCGTCGGAGGCCGTGGCGTTCCATATCCTCCAGCGATTCGCCGGCAACAAGCTGCCCGCAGCGGTGACGAAAGACATCGATCCGCTTTTCAAGGCCGCCGAGGCGCGCCTTTCGCAAGAGAAAGCGGACAGCCGCATGTACCGCGCGTGGGCCGACAAGATCGATTCGGTGGATGGCGCGTTCACGCTGATTCGCCCGAAGCTGCGTCCGGAGATCTTCAACACGGTGGCCACCGCGACGTTCTTCGAGCGCGAATTGCTCGTGCAGTATCGCGCCGCCTACCGCAGCGAAAACAAGAACGACGCGCCGAAGACGAAGCGCCTCTGGCCGCTCGCGCTCGTCGAATCGGCGGGCGTCATGTACATGGTCGCGCAGGACCCGAGCCGCGCGCCGCGCGCCGGCGAAGGCGAGGCCGAATCGGCGCGCGCGCTGTATCGGCTGGATCGCATTCGGTCGGTGACGGAATCCGGCGAATCGTTCAGTTATCCGGATGATTTCCGCTTGCGCAAGTACATCGAGACGCAGCAGGCGTTCGACTTTCTCCCCGAGCCGGCCGTGAAGCTGGAGCTCGCGTTCGAAGGCAGCGCGGGCAATCAGTTGCGCGAATCGCCGATGTCGAAGGATCAGGAGATCGGCACGCTGCCCGATGGGCGCATGAAAGTGACCGGCACCGTCACGCCGAGTCTCAAGTTGCGCTGGTGGCTGCGCGCGCTCGGCGCGGGCGTCGAGATTCTGGCGCCGCAAGCGTTGCGTGATGAATTCGCGCAAGACTATCTGAAGCTCGCGAACCGCTATCGGCACGCAACGGCAAGCGCGCACGCAGGGGAAGCCGCATGAGCGACGAAGCGCTCGTCCAAGAGGCCGCAGCCTGGCTCGCCGACGCTGACGGCCTGCTTATCACCGCCGGCGCGGGCATGGGCGTCGATTCGGGCCTGCCGGACTTTCGCGGCCCGGAAGGTTTCTGGCGCGCATATCCGGCATTGCGGCATCACGGTTTCTCGTTCGAAGAGATGGCCAATCCCGACGGCTTCGTGCGTCATCCGCGTCTTGCGTGGGGCTTTTACGGGCATCGGCTGGCGCTGTATCGCGCGACGCAGCCGCACGAAGGCTTCGACGTGCTGAGGCGCTGGGGCGCGCGCATGCGTCACGGCGCGTTCGTCTTCACGAGCAATGTGGACGGCCAGTTCCAGCGCGCGGGTTTCGCCGCCGAGCGCATCGCGCAATGCCACGGCGCGATCCACGCGATGCAGTGCATCGACGCCTGCACGAACGACATCTGGCCCGCCGACGCGTTCGAGCCGGTCATCGACGAAAGCCGCTGCGAACTCGTCAACGCGCTGCCGCTGTGTCCGCATTGCGGGCGTGTCGCGCGCCCGAACATCCTGATGTTTGGCGACTGGAACTGGATCGACACGCAGTCCGCGCAAGAGGAACGGCGGCTCGCGGCGTGGCTTCGCGATGTCGAACGGCTCGTGGTCGTCGAACTCGGCGCGGGCCGCGCGCTGCCGACCGTGCGGCGCTTCAGCGAACGGCACGGGCCGCGCGTCGTTCGCATCAATCCGCGCGAGCACGGCATTGCGCCGGGCGTGGGCGTCGGCATCGCGGGCGGCGCGAAGGAAACGCTGCTGCGGCTCGATCGCGCGCTGAACGGCTGATGGCGCTTCGCGCTTCAGCCCATGTAACGCACGTTGACCTGCGGCCCGAACACCTCGCGCACCATGCCGACGAGATGGTCGTGGTGGCTCAGGAAGATGACCTGCGTGCGCTTCGCGATCTGCGCGAGCACGCGCAGGCCGGCGCGCGCGCGGCCATCGTCGAAATTGATGAACAGATCGTCCGCGACGAACGGCAGCGCCGATGCCTTCTCGGCGTGCTCCTCCAGCGCCGCGAGCCGCAGCGCGAGAAAAAGCTGATCGCGCGTGCCCTCGCTCATTCCGGCGATTTCGACATGCGCGCCGCTCGTCGCGCGAACGGCGGCGAGCGCCATCGGCTGGCGGTCGTAATCGACGACGAGCCGCGAAAACGCGCCGAGCGTCAGTTCCGCGAAGATCGCGCTCGCACGCGAGAGCATCGGACCCTGGCGGCGCTCGCGATAGCGGTCGATGGCCCACTTCAGCAGCGTCGATGCCGTCTCGACCTTGACGAAACGCTCGGCGGCGTCGGCCATGGCGGCGAGCGCCTCCTGACGTTTCGCCTCGGCGCGCGCCGCGTCGGCTTCACCCGAGATGGCGTCCAGCTCGCGTTGCGCGGCGTCGAGTTGAGCGGCGAGCGCGGTCGAGACGTTCACCGATTCGTTGATCGCGCCGCTCGTCAGCGAGAGTTGCGCCTGCACGCCCGCGATGTCCGCGCCGTCTACTTCTACGATCAGCGCGTCGAGCGGAAGTCCGTCGCCGCCCTTGATGAATGCGTCGCGCGCCTCGTTGACGGCGGCGGTCAGATCGCGCTTGCGTTGCGACTTCGCGATGCGCGCGGCAAGCAGTTCCGGCGTGTCCACGCCGGCAAGTTCATAGAGCGGGCGCAAGCTCGCACGCGCTTCGTCGAGGGCGGCTTTCGCGGCGCTCACCTGCTCGTTCGCCGTCGCGAGTTCACGGCGGATGCGTTGCGCCTCGCCGCGCGCCGCGCACGCGCTCTCCAGCCGCGACGACAATTCCGCCGAAACGCCGCTTGCTTCGAGCGCGGCGAGCGCGTGGTCGATGTGCGTTGCGAGCCGCGCCGCGTCCGATTCGAACGCCGCGAGGGACGCGCGCATCGGCTCGATCTGTTGCGAGCGGATGGCGTCGATCTGCGCAAGCTGATCGCCGACCTTCTTCACGATGCCGATGGCCGTCTCCGCCGCCGCCTGCGAGTCCGCTGCCACCGCGAGGCCCGCACGGCCGACCGCCGCCGACCACTCGCGCTGCCAGTGCTCGAAGGCTTCGCGCGCGCTCTTCTCGGCGCGTTGGCGCGCGATGCTTTCGGCGCGCGCCACGTCGAGCTGTTCGCTGACATGGCGCCGCGTCACCGCTGCCTCGTCGATGGCGCTGATATGGCTCTCTGCGATATCGCATAGCGCGTCGAGACCGGCGCGCACATCGGCAGGCACGCCCGCTTGCGCGAGTTGCCGCGCGAGTTCGGCGCGGCGCGATTGTGCATCGGCGGATTCGCGTGCGAGTTCGTCCGTGTGGCGGTCGAGCGTCTGCGATGCGACAAGCGCCTGATCGCGGCGCGCGAGCCACCACGGCACGTCGTCGAGCGCCATGTCCGTGATCTGCGATTGCGCGGCCAGCGCGCGCCACGCGGCGTCGAACTGATCGAGCGACGTCGCGGCGTCGCGTGCGGCTTGCTCGCGGCGCGCCACGGTTTCCTGTTCCACTGCCACGCGCCGCTTGAGCGCCATCAGTTGCGTTGCCTGGCCGACCGAGCCGAGTTGACGATCCGCCAGCCCGTCGGCGGCGTGCATCGCGGTTTCGAAGTGCGGCGCGGCTGTCGCGAGCGGCGTGTCGCCCGCGCGGATCGCGTGCCACGCGGCGTTGCGCGCGTCGCGGGCGTCGCGCACATCGGCGGCTGTCACCACGTCATGCGTCTGCACGAAGTCGCCCAGTTCGGTTTGCGTCGCGTGCAGCGCGTCTTGCACTTCCTTCAGCCGGTCGCCGGCCACCGCGATGCGCGACGCCAGCGCCTGCCGCTCGTCGCGCAGCGCAGCGATGCGCTCGGCGGCGGGCAGCGTCATCGCGCGCAGTTCGGACAGCGGCCGCGTCCACTTGCCGAGCGATGCGAGCGCCGCCTGCAATGCGTGGTCGGCATCGCGGCGCGCGTCGTCGAGGCGGCGTTGCGTCGCGTCGGTATCGCGCGACTTCTGCGCGGCCCGCAGCGCGGCGCGCAATCCAGGCACGACGTCGCAATCGGACAGCGCCGCGAGGCGCGTCTCCAAGGCCGCGATCTGCTCGACGCTTATCTGCGCCGCGCGCTCCGCGTTGCGCGCCGCGAGTTCCAGTTCGCCGCGATCGAGCATCAGGCTCGACACGACCTGCAACACGAGCGGACCCGGCAGCGACTGCCGGGCGCGCGTCTCGTCCTGCGGCCAGCCGAGTTGCGCGCTGTCTTGCGCGATCTGCCGCACGCGCACGGCGACCTCCTGTTCCAGCCGCGCGATCTCGTTCGCGTGATTCGCGCACTGATGCCGCGTTGCTTCGAGCGCGCGAATGTCGGATTCGACGGCGAGCAGCGCCTGATCGACGCGAATCTCGCTCAAGTCCTTCTTCAACTGATCGACCGCGCTCGTGTGCAAGTCGAGCGCGGTGTGCGCCGAGGCGAGCCGCGTGAGCGCGTTCTGAAGCGTCGCTTCGGCGTTGGCGGGGAGATCCGCGGTATCGCCGAGCGCGTCCAGTTCCGCGGACTTCGCGCGCCATACGTTGAGATACGGCGCGGCGCGTCGAATGCGCTCCAGCTTCGCGCGCACCGTTTCCAGTTCGGCGCGACGCGCTTCCTGCTCGCGGCTGCGCTCCTGCGCTTCTTCGACCGCGCCGTGCGCGCGACGCCACTGCGCCGTTCGCACGCTCGCGGCCTTCAGCGCGGCGCTGGCTTCGTCGTATTGCTTTTGCGCAACGTAGTACGCGCGCTCGCCCGATTTGCGCTTCGCCCAGAGGCTGTCCGCTTCGTCCGCGAGACGCTGGCGCACTTCGCCCAGACTCGCAATCCCCGCCGCCGATTGAAACAGCACCTGCCCGACATCGCTCGATGCATCCAGAATGCTTTGACCGCCGCGAATCAGCGCGGTGTGGTCGAGGCAATACATCTGTTCGAAGAAGCTCTTGTCGGCGGTGCCGAGGAACGGCGCGAGCGCATCGGCGGCGAGCGGGTCGCCATTCGGCGTCGCGAGCGGCGACTTGCGACTCTTCGTGCGATGAAACGCGAGCGCCGCGCCGTCTTTCTCCAGCTTCGCGCCGAGCCGCAGATCGCTTTGCGGATGCAGAAACGCGAGCGACGAGCTATGCGGCATGCCGAAGAGCAACTCGGAAATGGCTGTCTTGATCGTGGATTTGCCTGCCTCGTTCGGGCCGACGACGAAATGGAAATCGTGGTCCGCCAGCGGAAACTCGACGGCGTGATCCGTGAATTTGCCGAAGCGGATGAGATTGAGTTGACTGACGCGCATGCGTTACTCCGCGTCCGCGAGTTGCGCGATCAGGCCGGAGCGTGCGTCGCTCACGAGCTTCGCCAGATCGCCGTCGCGCACGCATTCGAGTTCGGGCACGGACTTCTGCAATTCGCTCGGCGCTTGCGTCGCAAGCGTGATGAGCCGGTCTTTCAGCATGGCGAGGAATTCGGGATCGGATTCGGCTTCGATCAAGAGGCCGTGGAGATCGGCGAGCGCGTCGCCGCCATCGGCTGAGCCCGATGCCGCGCGTTCGCGCGTGATCGGCTGCGTCGCCACTTTCACTTTTTCGAGCCACAAGCGGTCATGGCTGATCGCCGCGATCTGCGCAAGCACTTCGGCGCGCAGCTGCTTCTCGTTGGCGAAGAGTTCGCCGTGCGCCTTCGTCGCGCCCGTGATGCTCACGCGCACCGCGTGCGGCACGGGCCGCTCGGCCGCGTCGACCAGCGCCTCGAGCGCACGGCCCGCCGCGCGGGCGACTTCGTCGAGCGTGTCGAGGCCCGCCGCATCGACATTGACGCTTTCCCAGCGCAACACGTCGATAAAAAGCCGCTCGACGCTGACCTCATCCGCCTCGGACACGGTAACGATCACCGCGCCGCGCCGGCCCGTCTCGCGGATGGTGCGCCCCTGCAAATTGCCCGGAAACACGATGGTCGATGCTTCCTGCCAGATCGCGAATTCGTGAACGTGACCGAGCGCCCAGTAGTGATATTCGCGCGCGTGCAGTTCCGCGACCGTGCAGGGTGCGTAGCTCGCGTGCATCGCCGCGCCTTCGAGCGCCGTGTGCAGCACGCCGATGTTGAAATAACCGTCGACGGGCGGCGGATACGCGGTCACGAGATTCGTCGTCACCGCCTTGTCCTTGAAACTGTGGCCGTGCAGCGCGACTTTCAGCGCGTCGATGCGATACGTCTGCGGCTTTCGGGTCGAGAACGTGTGGACGTTGTCCGGCAACTGAAGCTGGCTCGTCATTTCGCTTTCGGCGTCGTGATTGCCGTACAGGAGGTAGACGGGAATGCCCGCGCGGCGCAGCTTCCCCATTTCCTTGCAGAAAAAGATGCCCGTGTTGTGATCGCGCCAGGTGCCGTCGTACAGGTCGCCCGCGATGACCATGAAGTCCACTTGCTCGTCGATGGCCACGGAGACGAGCTTCGAGAACGCCTCGCGCGTGGCGTTGCGCAGCATGTCGGCGGGCGCGTCGGCGTAGGCGGACAGTCCGTGCAGCGGGCTGTCGAGATGAATATCGGCCGCGTGAATGAAGCGCATGGCGCTGTCTCCTTTGAATGGGTGATCGCGCTTCTCTCGTGTTCGAACGACGATCGTTGCAGACATCCGGGACATGTCGCGTCTCGTTCGGCCAGCGCGACGGCGCCGCTCAAGAGACGCGAAATGTCCCGACGCGCACGCAGAATTCGTGAACGTCAACACGCAGCGAGGCAATCCGATGACAAGTCCCTACACCGCTCATAACGTCGACGCCGCCATCGTGCATCTGGAGCGCGTCTTGTCGGCTGAAGGCGCGAATTCGCTATTCGGCCAGACGTACTGGCGCAAGCGCGTGCAGCAGGTCAGCGCGACGCGCGGCTTGCAGCGCGATCAGCGCATCAGGCTGGAACGATTGATGAAGCTGCTCGCCTGTGATGCGTGCGAAGCGACGTGCCAATGATGAACCGACGAATCAACTGCGCTCAAGCGCCTGCGCCAGCGCGACGAACTCCGCCACCGGCACTTCTTCGGCGCGACGCGCGAGATCGAAGCCGAGCGCATCGAAATCGACCTTGTCGCGATATGCCGCGAGATTGTTGCGCAAAACCTTGCGACGCTGCGCGAACGCGGCCTTGACGACATCGCTCAGCACCGTTTCATTGACGGCCGGCAGTTCGTGCGGCGCGAACGGAATCATGCGGACGATCGCGGAGTTCACCTTCGGCGGCGGCTGGAACGACTCGGGCGGCACGTCGATCAGCTTGTCCATCACGTAGCGATATTGCAGCATGACCGACAAACGCCCGTATTCCTTGCTCGCGGGCTCGGCGATCATGCGCTCGACCACTTCGTCCTGAAGCATGAAGTGCTGGTCGATCACCTTCGGCGCGAACGCCGTCAGATGAAAAAGGAGCGGACTCGAAATGTTGTACGGCAGATTGCCGACGATGCGCAGCGACGGCTTGTCGTGAGCGAGCGCGAGCGTGCCGAAATCGAATTCGAGCGCGTCCGCCGAATGCACGACGAGCCGCTCGCCGAAGCGTTTTTCCAGCCGCCCGATCAGATCGCGGTCCAGTTCCACCGCGTGCAGCGGCGACTCCGCCGTGGCGAGGCGCTCGATGAGCGGCGCCGTGAGGGCGGCGAGCCCCGGCCCGATCTCGACCATGCGTTCGCCGCGCTGCGGCGCAATGACGTCGACGATGGAATCGATCACGCCCTGATCGACAAGAAAGTTCTGGCCGAAGCGTTTGCGCGCCAGATGGCCCTGGTGTCGTGTGGACATACGTTGTCGTTGTATGCAGTCAGGCGCTGCGTTTGTGGCGCGCCATGGTGACGGCGGCGTCGATGGCGGCGATCATGCTGCCGGGGTCCGCGCGGCCCGTGCCCGCGAGATCGAGCGCCGTGCCGTGATCGACGGACGTGCGAATGATCGGCAAGCCGAGCGTCACGTTGATGCCTTCGCCGAACGTCGCATACTTGAGCACGGGCAGGCCCTGGTCGTGGAACATGGCCAGCACGCAATCAGCGTCTTTCAGATAGCGCGGCTGAAACAGCGTGTCGGCGGGATACGGACCGGGCGCGTCGATGCCGAGCGCGCGGGCGCGTTCGAGCGCGGGCGCGATGACGTCGATTTCCTCGCGGCCCAGATAGCCGTTTTCGCCCGCGTGCGGATTGAGCCCGGTGACGAGAATGCGCGGCGCGGCAAGGCCGAAGTGCGCGCGAAGATCGTGATGGATGATGGAAAGCGTCTCGACAATGCCGTCGATGCTGAGCGCAGCCGAGACGTCCTTCAGCGGCAGATGCGTGGTCGCGAGCGCGACGCGCAACGGGCGCTCGCCCGTGCCCGCGAGCATCATCACCACGCGCGGCGTGTGCGTGCGTTCGGCGAGATATTCGGTGTGGCCGGTGAACGGCACGCCCGCATCGTTGATCGTGCTCTTTTGGAGCGGCGCGGTGACGATAGCGTCGAAGCGGCCCGCGACCGCGCCGTCGATAGCGGCATCGAGCAGGCCGAGCACGTAGCGCCCGTTCGCCGCGTTCAGCTTGCCGGCCTCGGCGGGCGCCGCGAGCGCGTGATGCTCGATCTGGATGAGATCGCCGTTCGAAGGCCACTTCGCGCCCGACCGCGCTTCGAGCAACGCGCGGTCGCCGAGCACGGTGAAGCGCACCGACGGCCAGCGCGCTTCTGCCTGACCGAGCGCCGCGGCGGTCAGCTCCGGACCGACGCCAGCCGGTTCGCCCGTCGTGATGGCGACGGAAAGCGGCCGGTCCGGATGCGCGGCGGTGCTCATACGGCTTACTGCTGCGCCTCTTGCGCAGCGATGCCCTTGTACTGCACGTACGCCGTGTCGCGCAGTTCGCGCAGCCAGTCGGAGTACGCCTGCTCGGCCTTGCGCTGGCCGATGGCCTGACGCGCGATATCGAGCTGCTGCGTGGCCGACCCTTCGGCGTCGCGGCGGCCGAGCACCTGAATCAGGTGATAGCCGTATTCGCTGCGCACCGGGTCGCTGACCGCGCCGTCCGGCAAGTTGTTCATGGCGCGCTCGAATTCCGGCACCGTTTCGCCGGGGCTGATCCAGCCGAGATCGCCGCCTTGCGACGCCGAGCCGTCCTGCGAATACGTCCGCGCGAAGTTGGCGAAATCGCCGCCCGCCGCCACTTGTTGCTTGATATCGACGAGCTTCTGGCGCGCGCTGGCTTCCGACATGCCATCCGACACGCGCAGCAGGATGTGGCGGACGTGCGTCTGCACGAGCTTCGGCGCATCGGCCGCCGTGCCTTCGCTCGCGCGGCGATCGACCAGCTTCACGATTTCGAAGCCGCCGTCGGTGCGCAGGAGCGTCGGCACGACCTGGCCCGGACGCAGCCCCGAGACCGCCGAGACGATGCCCGCCGGCAGCGTGGCCGGCGTGCGGAAGCCGAGATCGCCACCTTTGCTGGCGTCGGTGTCCTGCGAGTTTTGCTTCGCGAGCTTCGAGAAGTCGTCGCCGGCCTGCGCCTGCTTGAGCACGGCGTCGGCCTTCGCCTGCACCGCCGCGACATCCGATTCCGGCGCATTCGACGGCAGCTTGAACATGATGTGCTGTAGATGCAGGTCGCTTGCGTTGCGCGCGCCCGGTCCGCGCTGGCTGGCGATGTAGTTCGCCACTTCGCCATCGGACACGGTGATCTTGCTGTCGACTTCCTTCTCGCGCAGCTTCGAGAGCGTGAGTTCGGTGCGCGCGTCGCGCACGAAGGTGGCCCACGGCACGCCTTGCGCCTCGATGCGCGAGCGATAGACATCGAGCGTCATCTGGTTTTGCTGCGCGAGGCGTTGCAGCGTGCGGTTGACGGCGGCGTCGTCGATGACGATGCCGTCGTCCTTCGCCTTCTGCAACTGGATGCGCTCGAGCACCATCTGGTCGAGCACCTGCCGGCGCATCTGTTCGATGGGCGGCACCGGCGCATTCTGCTGCTTGAGCCGCTGCGCGATCAGTTTCGTGCGCTCTTCCAGCTCGCGCTGGGTGATGACGCCATCGTTCACCACCGCGACGACGGAATCCGCCACCTGCACATTCGAGTTCGACAACGCCTGCGCACCGGCCGGCGAACTCACCATCAGCGCCGCTGTCAGCGCGCCCGCGGCAATCGCCGTCGATCGAAACAGTTTCATGTTTGCCACAGATACTCCATCAAATCCAGACTTGACCCATTCGTGCGCTGCACGCCTTGACGGCGCTGTGTTGCCTCTTGTCACTCGTAGTCGCTGAAGCGAGCGAGCGGCGGAGCGGACGGCGGCGGCGGCTGATAACCCTGCACGCTGGCGCGGAACGCGCTGACGAGACCGTTGTCGACCTTCGACAAGCCCTTGAAGGTGATCTGCGCAAGCACGCGCGTACCCGACGAAGGCTGGCCGCTCGTGTTCACGCCGTTGGCATAACGCTGCGCGCCGAAGCCGAGCGCCCAGCAGTCGGCATCGTACTGGAAGCCCACGAGGCCGTCGACGAGCCGGTGGCTCGCGAGATCATAATTGACACGTGCGACGGCATAGAGACGGTTCGTCAGAGGCCATTCGCCGGAGACCAGCAACTGGTTGATCGGCTCGTTGACCAGCGTGGTCTGATTCGAGCGCGTGTACCGGTAGCCGACGTTGATGACCTTGCGGTCGGCCGGACTGAACGAAAAGCCGACGCTCGTACGCACGAGCTGGTTATTGTCGACATTATATTGGAACGCCGTTTCCGAGGCGAAACCAGCGCCCAGCTTGATTGCCGCGCCGGCGATCAGGTCCGAGTGCTTGGCCTCGTTGATCGGCTGATCCTCGCTGATCGTGACGCGCTGGCTCGTGAAATAGTACTGCTGCGCGATCACGAAACGCGCGCGCTCGTCGCCCGTCGCGGGATTGATGAAGCGCGTGGTCAGGCCGGCGGTCAGCCGGTTCGCGTCCGCGATACGGTCGTTGCCGACGAACGTGTTCGGCGTGTAGATCTCGGCGAGCCCGAAGTCGGCTTCGGCGGTATCGAAGATCGGCGCGAAATTCTGATTGCGATACGGCGTGTAGACGTAATAGAGCCGCGGCTCCAGCGTCTGAATGTAATCCTGCCCGAAGAGCCGCACGGAACGGTCGAACACGAGCCCCGTATCGAGACTGAACGTCGGGATCGACTCCGTGACGTTCTTCGGCTGCCCGGCGGGCGTGAGCGGCTGTCCCGCGACCGGCCCCGTCGCGATGTGGCTCAGGTCGTACGACGCGAAGTGCCACTGAATCTTCGGCGTGAAGAAATAGCCCGGCGCGTTGACCCCGTAACTCAGGTACGGGTTGAAGTACATGCGCTGACCGTCGGTCGCGCCTTCCTGCGTGATCGTGAAGCGCGTGAAGTCCGCTTCCGCGCCGTAATCGAAGCCGCCGACGTTGTACTTGTTGTACTGCACGTTCAACTGCGGCTCGCGTGCGTACGGCGGAATGGACGGCTGCAGCGTCTGCCAGCGTTGCTCGCGGCCGAGCACGGACCACGGTCCGTTGTTGTACGTCAGCCCGGCTTCCTGCTGATACAGCAACTGCGTGCCGTTCAGGAACTGGTTCGACGCGTTGCCGAGGTCTTCCGGATATTGATCGTCCGAAACCTTGTTGTAATTGACGTAGCCGCCAAAACCGCCGCCGAAATTCTGCCGATGCTGCCAGAAGATCGCATAGCGGTTCGTGTGCGTTTCACGGTCGTTCGGCAGGTAGTCGACCGTCAGCGAGCCCGAATACGTCGGCGACAGATAGCGGTAGTTCGCTTCGCCGAGCACACCGCGCCGCGACATGATGCGCGGCGTGACGGTCAGATCGCGATTCGGCGCGATATTGAAATAGTACGGGATCGTGGCTTCGAAGCCCGTCGTCGAACTCAGCGAAAACGTCGGCGGCAGCAGGCCGCTGCGGCGGTCGCCCGTCAGCGGGAACGAGAGCCACGGGCTCGCGAACACGGGCACGCCCTGGAAGAACAGCACGCCGTTATGCGCGATGCCCTCTTCCGAGCCGGTATCGAAATCGAACGACGAACCCTTGATGTACCACGCCGGATCGGTCTCGCACTGGCATGCCGTGTACGTGCCGTGATCGACGCGCGCGCGCTCGTTGTCGATCAGGTCGATGCGCTCCGCGCTGCCCGAGCCGCCCGTCAGATTGAAGTAATACTTCGGGTTCGTCATGAACCCTTCGTTCGAATCCACCTTCAGATGCGCTTCCGGGCCGACGAACGACACGCCGTTGTTGATCAGCCTGACATGACCGAAAGCGTCGGCCATGTCCGTATCCTGATCGTAATGCAGCGCGTCGGCCTTGATGACCGTGACGGTGCGGCGCACTTCGGCCGAACCCTTAGCCGCCATGTCCTCGTCCGACGTGCCGGTGGCCTTGTCGCCGAGCAGGAAGGTCGTGGGCTGCTGACCGCTTTTCAGCGGCCGTTCGAGCAACTGCGGCGCGAGACGCAGACTGCCGGGGCCGTCGATCGGCTGCGCGTCGGCGGCCTGGCCGGCGAGCTGCGCATGGGCCAGCGCGGGCATCAGGCCGGGCACGGAAAGCAGCGCGGCGACGAGCCGCCGCCGGCGTGGCTGAGCGTCGCCTTGATTCTTCGATGCGGGAAACTGTCGTGGCGGCATGTATGGGTGGCGGTTCGATCCCGTTCGCGCCGGACGCTCGATGCCGCCGAGTGAACGGCCGTATGAGCGGCCGATTGAGCCGCCGCGCTTCGCCCGCGTCATTGCCGTGGTCGAACCCGGCGGTCCGTCGCTATGCAGGGACGACACTCGATCGAACGATGGCGCGGCACGGTCGTCGGCGCCTGGCGCCAGGCGCGAACAGATAGCTCAAGGATCGCTTAAAAAAGTCGTGGGGTATTATATGGCAAGATGTTTTGCCTCTCGAATTTATGACGCACATTCCCGCCGATACCCGCTTCGAGCAACTCCGTTCCTGGCTTCAGACTTACGCCGAAACCTATCGGCTGAATCTGGATAGCCTCGCCCCCGCCTCCGCCGATGCCAGTTTCCGCCGCTATTTCCGTCTCGACTGCGATTCGGAACACGGCAAGACGCTGATCGCCGTCGACGCTCCGCCGCCCGAAAAATGCCGCGAGTTCGTGCAGGTCGCGGGCCTGCTGGAAGCGGCGAACGTGCATGTGCCCAAAATCTTGCAAACGGATTTCGACGCGGGTTTCATGCTCGTCACCGATCTCGGCACGACCCCATATATCTCCGTGCTCGATGAAAAGAACGCGCGGCCTTTGATGCGCGCGGCCATCGACACCTTGATCCGCTTTCAGCGCACGGCGCGCGAGGGCGTGCTGCCGCCGTTCGACGAGGCATTCCTGCGCCGCGAGATGGAACTGATGCCGGAGTGGTTCATCGGCCGCCACCTGGGCCGCGACGTGACGGCGGAAGAACGCCAGACACTCGACGACACCTTCTCGCTGCTCGCACAAAGCGCGCTCGCGCAGCCGCAGACGTTCATGTTGCGCGATTTCATGCCGCGCAATCTGATGGTGAGCGAGCCGAACCCCGGCGTGCTGGACTTTCAGGACGCGGTGTACGGCCCGATCACGTACGACATGGCTTCGCTCATGCGCGACGCGTTCATCAGTTGGGACGAGGAGTTTCAGCTCGACTGCATCGCGTATTACTGGGAGCGCGCGAAGAAGGCCGGACTGGACGTCGACCTGGATTTCGGCGAGTTCTATCGTCAACTGGAATGGATGGGCCTGCAGCGGCACATCAAGGTGCTCGGGCTTTTCGCACGCATCCATTATCGCGACGGCAAGTCGCATTATCTGGCCGATCTGCCGCGTTTCATCGGCTATGCGCGCAAGGTCGCGGAGCGTTATGCGCCGCTCTGGCCGTTCGCGCGCCTGCTCGATTCGCTCGAAGGCCGCGCGGTCGAAGTCGGTTATACCTTCTGATTCCCTGACCCGCGCATGACCGAATCTCTCAAGACGGCGATGATCTTCGCCGCCGGCCGCGGCGAGCGCATGCGCCCGCTCACCGACACGTGCCCGAAGCCGCTGCTGGAAGCGGGCGGCAAGCCGCTCATCGTCTGGCAGATCGAGCGGCTGGCGGCGGCGGGCGTCGAGACGATCGTCATCAACCACGCGTGGCTCGGCGCGCGGATCGAAGCGGCGCTCGGCGATGGCTCGCGCTGGGGCGTCGAATTGCGCTATTCGCCGGAGCGCGAGGCGCTGGAGACGGCGGGCGGCATCGCAAAGGCGTTGCCGCTGATCGGGCAAGGCGTGTTCATCGCGGTGAGCGGCGACGTGTTCTGCGACTTCGACTACGCCACGCTGCGGGACCGCGCCGACGTGCTCGCGCGCAGCGAAGAACCCGGCCTGCACCTCGTGATGACGCCGAATCCGCCGTTCCATCCGAATGGCGATTTCGCGCTGATCGACGGCAAGCTCGCGCTCGATGTCCGTCCGCGCTACACGTTCGGCAACATCGGTCTCTACGACACGCGCATGTTTCGCGATCTCGCGCCCGGCACGCGGCGCGCGCTGACGCCCTACTATCGCGAAACCATCGCGCAGGGACGCGCGAGTGGCGAACTCTACGAAGGCCGCTGGGAGAACGTCGGCACGCCGGAGCAGCTTCACTTGCTGGACATGGAACTTCGCGCACGCTGAGCGCCCCGGAATGGGACGCATCCGATGGTAAAATGCGCGGTTCTTCCGTCTTTTCCCTCCAGCCGCACGCCGCTGCCGACACGTCACCATGTCCGATACCCGCCCCGATACCCTCTTTGCGCTCACCGCGCTTTCGCCGCTCGACGGCCGCTACGCCGCCAAAACCGAAGCCCTGCGCGACTGGCTTTCCGAAGCGGCTTTCATGCGCCATCGCGTGACGGTCGAGATCCACTGGCTGATCGCGCTCTCGCGTGCGGGTTTCGCCGAAGTTCCGCGCTTTTCCGATGCCGCCGAGCAGTTCCTGCTGAATCTCGTCAGCCGCTTCACGGCGCACGACGCCGCGCGCATCAAGGATATCGAGCGCGTCACGAACCATGACGTGAAGGCGGTCGAATACTGGCTGAAGGAGTCGGTCAAGGGCCAGCCGGAACTGGAGCGTGCAAGCGAGTTCATCCATTTTGCGTGCACGTCGGAAGATATCAACAATACGTCGCACGGATTGATGCTGGCCGGCGCGCGTGAGCACGTGATCCTGCCCGCGCTGCGTTCGGTGCACGAGCGGCTCGTCAAGCTCGCGCACACGCACGCCGACCAGCCGATGCTCTCGCGCACGCACGGCCAGCCCGCCAGCCCGACGACGCTCGGCAAGGAAATCGCGAACGTCGCGGCGCGCTTGTCGCGGGCCATCGAGCGCGTCGCGCACGTGCCGTTGCTCGGCAAGATGAACGGCGCGGTCGGCAACTACAACGCGCATCTGTCGGCGTATCCGGAGTTCGACTGGGAAGCGTTCTCGAAGGATGTCGTCGAGAACCGGCTGAAGCTCACGTTCAATCCATACACCATTCAGATCGAACCGCACGATTACATGGCCGAACTGTTCGACGCCGTCGCGCGCGCGAACACGATTCTGCTCGACCTCGATCGCGACGTGTGGGGCTACATCTCGCTCGGCTACTTCAAGCAGCGCACGAAGGCCGGTGAAATCGGCTCGTCGACGATGCCGCACAAGGTCAATCCGATCGACTTCGAAAACTCCGAAGGCAATCTCGGCCTCGCAAACGCGACGCTGCGCCACCTCGCCGACAAGCTCCCGATTTCGCGCTGGCAACGCGATCTGACCGATTCGACGGTGCTGCGCAACATCGGCGTGGCGTTCGGCTATTCGCTGCTCGCGTACGACGCGCTGATCCGCGGGCTCGACAAGCTCGAAGTCAACGCGGCACGTCTGAACGAAGATCTCGACAACTGCTGGGAAGTGCTCGCGGAGCCGGTGCAGACAGTGATGCGCCGTTTCGGCATCGAAAATCCGTACGAGCAATTGAAGGAACTAACGCGCGGCAAAGGCATCACGCGTGAGGCGCTGCAAGCGTTCATCGGCGGTCTGGCGATTCCCGCCGACGCGAAGCAACTGCTACTCGACATGACGCCGGCGTCGTACATCGGCAAGGCGGCGGAATTGGCCAAGCGCATCGCGTAACCCCCGCGGCGGCGCAGCAAGAAACAAAAGCCCCACGCTCGCGAGAGTGTGGGGCTTTCTCTTTGCGGCATCGTCAGCGCGTCTTCAGTTTCTCGATCACGTCGTCGACGATCTCCTCCGGCGTCATGTCGATGCTCTCGACGATCGCCTCGTCCTCGCCCGGTTCTTCGAGCGTGCTGAGCTGGCTCTCCAGCAGCGACGGATCGAAGAAGTGCCCGGTGCGCGTTTGCAGACGCTCGCGCAGCGTCTCGAACGTGCCGTGCAGATAGACGAAGCACACGTCCTTGTCGCCGTCGCGCAGAACGTCGCGGTACGAACGCTTCAGCGACGAGCACGTGAAAACCGCCGTCTCGCCCGCCCGCTGCTTCTCTTCGATCGCGGCACGTATGGTCTGGAGCCAGGGCCAGCGGTCCTCGTCAGTCAGAGGAATGCCGTGGTGCATCTTTTCCTTGTTGGCTGCGCTGTGAAAGGCGTCGCCGTCCGTGAACGGACATTGCAGGCGCTCCGCCAGCAATTCGCCGATTCGGGTCTTGCCGGCGCCCGACACGCCCATCGCGATGAGAATCATCTCAAGCTCCTTACACGACCGCCGCGAGCGCGAAGGTCAATCCCAGACCCATCAGGGAGATGATGGTCTCGCACAGTGACCATGTCTTGAACGTCTGGCCGACCGTCATCCCGAAATACTCTTTGATCAGCCAGAAGCCGCCATCGTTCACGTGCGAGAAGATGAGCGAGCCTGAGCCCGTCGCCAACACGAGCAACTCCGGGCTGACGTGCCCGCCCGCCGCAGCCGCGACCGGCGCGACGATGCCGCACGCGGTCGTCATCGCGACGGTGGCCGAACCGGTCGCCAGGCGAATGAGCGCCGCGACGAACCAGCCGAGCAAGAGCGGCGACAGGCTCGCTTGCGACGCGGTCGCGACGATCTGCTGCGAAATGCCGCTATCGCGCAAAACCTGGCCGAAACCGCCGCCCGCACCGACGATCAGCGTAATGCCGGCGATCGGCGCCAGGCAGTCGCCGCAGAACTTCTGAATCTGCTCGCGATTGAAGCCGCGCGCCGCGCCGAACGTCCAGAAGCTGACCAGCACCGCGATCAGCAGCGCGATATCCGACTGGCCGACGAATCGCAGCAGGTCGTTCGGCAGCGTCTTCGGCGCGAACACGAGGTCCGCCCAGCTTCCGACCAGCATCAAAATAACCGGCAGCAAGATGGTGAAAAGCGTGACACCGAAGCTCGGCAGATCGCGCTTCTTGCTCTCACCGTGCGTATCGACGAACTGGTCGGCCAGCGCGTTCGTGTCCGGCAGCTTGATCTGCTTGTGAATCAGCAGCGCGAAGAGCGGCCCCGCGACGATCGCAGTCGGAATGCCGACGATCAGACCATACGCAATCGTCTTGCCGATATCGGCGTGATACGCCTGAACCGCAAGCAGCGCGGCCGGGTGCGGCGGGATCAGCCCGTGCACGACGGACAGACCCGCGACCATCGGCAGACCGATCAGCAGCAGCGACTTGCCCGAGCGACGCGCGACGTTGAACGCGATCGGAATGAGCAGCACGAAGCCGACTTCGAAAAACACCGGCAAGCCGACGATGATGGCGACGCACATCATCGCCCAGTGAATATTCTTTTCGCCAAAGAGGTGGATCAGCGTATTGGCGATTCGCTCCGCCCCGCCCGATTCGGCCATCATCTTGCCGAGCATCGTGCCGAGGCCGACGACCACCGCGATATGCCCGAGCGTGTTGCCGTTGCCGGTTTCGAACGCTTTGACGATCTTGTCCATCGGCATGCCGACCGCGAGGCCGAGCAACAGGGACACGATCAGAAGAACGAGAAACGGATACACCTTGAAGCGAGTGATCATCAGGATCAGAACCGCGATCGCGATCACCGCGTAGAGCAGCAGCATGCTCCCGTGGACGGCCGGCATGACGCCTCCTTTGATTTTGTTGAGATTATTCGCGCTGCCCGTGCGTTTGCCGTCGCTGCCCTGCTACGTCGGGCAATGTCCGGCAAGCGCGCGCACGGCGCGGACGACCCGAATTCTACTGGTAAGCGGGGAAAGCGTCGGTAAACGGCGACGGATGCAATGTTCGCGCCCAAAAGCAAAAAACCGACGCTCGGAAGAACGTCGGTTTTCAGGGCTGATGCTCGTGTGACTAAGCAGCCGGTTTTGCCGATGCGCGCGGCTCTGCGCAGCGGAAAGTCAGCTCGCGAGGATTGCCGCGGCCGGGAACGCTATCGACGGATTGCGCCGGCACGACTTGCTGTTCCTTGCAGATTTGCGCGGCGGCTGCCATGCAAGCGTTCTGCGATTCGAACAGACCGGAGCACGTCACGCGATAAGCGTTCGGCTCCCCGGCGATGTTCACCTTGCGGGCGGTGTAGGTCATGCCCGTGTCGGTCGAACAGGCCGAGAGGACGCCGACGCATAGGAGAGCGGTGATAAGAAGTTTGGACATCTCTGTTTCGTCAGTTCGTGCAAGTGGCTGGGTAGCGACGGGGAGCGACCGGGCGATCGCGCAGCATCCGCGATCGCCCGGGTCTGCCCGAGTTTCCTCGGGCTCCGGCTTACCAGCGATACGACGCGTTCGCGCTGTACACCGTGCCGCTGCGGGTCGTACCAGCACCCGCCTTCAGCACGAGGTTCTGCGTGACGCGCAGGTTCAGCGCGACGGCCGCAGCCGCATAGCCCTGATACGACGCACCACCCACGCCGACGGACATGGTCTTGTCCTGGTCGATGTTCGGAACCATCGCCAACGCCGTGGCAGCAGCAATGCCCGAGTAGGCAGTGCGGCCACCCGTGACGAGATAGGTAGCTTTCACGCGCGGCGAGCGTTTGAGCAGCATCACCAGGTAAAGGCAATTTTGGAAGATGCCGTTTTCCCAGAGTGACTGCTCGCCTTTGCGGATGAAGATCGATACGCCCACATTGAGCCGTTCCGGCATACGGGGATTCGTTTGCTTGTTCATACGCCGAGCTTCGCCTCGCTACCTTTGAACAGGTTCAGTAACCGGTCGGCAAAGCTGTCCAGGTTCGCTTGATTGAAAGGATTCACCGAGTCGATGACGCGCTGGGCGCGCGCCCGATAATCGCCAAGCGACGCATCATGTTCTCTGGCCGCGCGCAGCAGTTGTCGCCCGCCCTCCTGTGAATCGAAGCCGGGGTAGTAATATCCCGCGTCGAGCCAAGGCGAGTTATGGACGAGCGGATAGCCGCCGTACAGTACGTCGAGATAAAGATAATTCTGGTCGTTGCCCCATTGATGAGACACGACAGCATCCGAGAATTGCGACATGAATCCTGCGATATCGTTGCGTCCGTGAAAGGTCGCTTTGCTGTCTTTAACGAGGTTCAGCGAATTAGCCATTTGCACGAGCGTCGGATGATCCTTCATGTGCAAAGTGTTCAGCACATGCATGTGCGATACGCTCGAAGGATCGGTTCGATAGGCCTCTTCGCACGCCAGCATCGGAATACTGGACGTTTTGACGACCGAGATGTTCGGCTCGAAGATCGAAACCCGGAAGCCCTGCCGTTGTGAAGAATCATTCAATGATCCGTCTGTGCGCGGCTGATATCCATAATGCAACCCGTGTTCGCTCACCTCCGCGATGCGCTGCTCTAAAAACTGCGGATGCCAGATGAAGGGCACGAGATGAACGTCGCAACGGTGAAGCGTGCGCATCATAGGCATGGACAGGCGGTCCTTCGACATCAACCAGATTTCGTCGTAGCGGTCGGGGCGCATGACGTGCACCGGCTTGTCGAACACCGGCGATTCCACCAGTCCGACGTACGGCTGGCCGCAGCAGTAATAGACGACTTTCTTGCCGCGGGCACGCATGAGGTCGAGCCATTGCGTGTCCAGTGCGCCGCCCATTTCAAATACGACGTCCACCTGGTCGGCTGCATCGTGCGTCCGCATGATGCGCATACCTTTCGATGACGCGTCGACCTGCGGCGGCAAGGCGTTTTGATCGCCCACATCGATGAGCGTAATGCCTTCCACGAACGGTAGCCGTTGCAAAGCCTCAGCCAGAAAGACGACGTTCTGTCCGAGACCGTTCTGCCAAATGTTCTGCCCTTGATGCGTGACGACAGATATTCCGATTCGAATAGTCACAATTGATATCTCAGAAATTCGGGATTGCGCCTTTCGAAATAAAGCGCAGAGTTGCTGCTTTACTTTCGCAAAATCCGGGCTACCCCAGCGCGCGACGTTACAGTCCGATACCTGCCGCGGACGAGCAGAAACAGCAAGAGATCTAGGGACGAACGGGTAGCCAACCTACCCCTTGAATATATAGAAGATTTTCTAGATTTCCCAGCGATCCGGACATTTATAAGAGTCGTCCTAGTGCTTCAGAATGTGCAACTACGCGGCGCGGCGCTGGACACATATGAGGAAGAAGACCGGAGGGCAGGCTGCCTGCCGTCTGATAGACGGCGGTCCAGGTAATTGCGTTCATAGCGGTGCTTGCGCGCGGAGACGGCGCTGCACGGGATCGCGTGCGAAATTGTCGGCTAGCCCGGCTCAACGCAAGCGGCACCGCGCCCCAACAGGCAGATAACGATGCTTATTCTGAACCAGTTGGCAATTAAACTGCCATATTACTGCTTCCGATCATGATTTTATGAAGACATTTAGGAACAGTCAGCGTTAATCGAATGCGCGCCAACTGCTAATATGGCGATGAGCATGACGCCTGGGATTATTGAATTCAAATCAATCGCGACTAGGACTCACCAATCCGTTCTCGTTGTGCTCACTTCGACTGAGGGTCATCTAAGCATTATCTTGATGCATCTGCAGCGGAGTGGATTTTTTAATGCGAGAAATGTTTCCGCAGAGGCAAAACCAGTTGTATTACTCAGGATTAGAGAGGAATGAAAATGATTAACATCGATCGCAGCGCGTTGGCGCAAGCGCAGGTGGCAGGCGGCTCAACGAAGAGCAGTTCCAGCTCAACGTCTTCGACGAACGTCAACATCAATATTTCGCAAGATACAACGCCCATCAAGCCGTAAATTGCATATCTAATTCGGCAGGCGAGCAGCTGCCAACGACGTTGTCCAGTTTGGGCTAACCGAACTGGACAACCAGTCCCGCGCAGCAAAGAAGCTGTCCTCGCAAAGTCATGCTCTAACGAGTTGCGAAATCAAGCTACCGATATGAACAAGGGACAGACCCACATCGAGAGCGCGTCCAGCCCGAAGGCGATTGCACTGCAGGAAGCTTTGCGAGATCGCCCCGTTTCTTCTCGATTACTTCTGCGGCGCAAGCTCGCTCGCAGCTCGCGCCAACCGCGTCACTTCCTCCCAATTCTGCGCAGCAATCGCAGCCTTCGGCGTCAGCCACGATCCGCCAACACACACCACATTCGGCTGCGCGAGAAACAGCGACGCCGTTTCCGCAGTAATGCCGCCAGTCGGACAGAATTTGAGATTCGGAAACGGCCCGTAAAACGCCTGCAACATCGGAACGCCGCCCGCCTGTTGCGCCGGGAAGAACTTGACGGTTTCATAGCCCAGTTCCATCGCGGTAATGATGTCGCTCGGCGTCATCACGCCCGGCAACAGCGGCAACCCGGCATCCAGCGCGGCCTTGTGCATGTCCTTCGTCAAACCCGGCGACACGCCGAACTGCGCGCCCGCTTTCTTGGCCTGCTCGCAATGCTCAGGCTTCGTGATCGTCCCGACGCCAACGACGATGTCTTCCGCGAGCTGGCTCGCCCGTTCGATCGCGCCAATGCCCGCCGCCGTGCGCAGCGTGATCTCGAGCACCTTCACGCCGCCTGCGTGCAGCGCGCGCGATACCTGTTCGCCCTGCTCCACTGAATCAAATGCTAGCACCGGAATGACCGGACCCAGACGCACGATTTCGCTTACCGTTTTCATGTGATGCGACTCCTTTTCTATGCGGCGACTCAGTGTCAGGCCGCGGGTTTTTAACCGGCGTCAGTGCGTCGCCTGCGTCGAGGCATGAGCGTGAGCCGCTTCCCGATGTGCGTCGCCGGCATTCGCCGTTGCGCCGCCAGTAGCCGACGCAGCCGTCGCGCCGATCAGCGCCCCGAACACCGACGCGCCCTCCTCGGCTGGCAGCGCCGCGCTGCGGAACACGCCGAACAGTTCGCGGCCGAAGCCGACTTCGTTTTCCGCCTGATTCGCCGGAGCCTCGACCTCGCGCGACGCCCATTCCTGTGCGTCGATGTCGATGTCAAGCACGCCAGCCGGCGCGTCGATCACGAGCATGTCGCCCGAGCGCACCTTGCCGAGCGGCCCATGCAACAGCGCCTCGGGCGACACGTGAATCACGGCAGGCACTTTGCCCGATGCCCCCGACATGCGGCCGTCGGTGACGAGCGCGACGTGAAAGCCCTGATCCTGCAGCACGCCGAGAAGCGGCGTCAACCGGTGCAGCTCCGGCATGCCGTTCGCGCGCGCGCCTTGAAAGCGCACGACCGCGACGAAATCGCGCTTCAGTTCGCCCTTATCGAACGCTTCCTGCACTTCTTCCTGCGAATTGAACACGATGGCCGGCGCTTTCACCACACGATGCTCCGGCGCCACAGCCGAAATCTTGATGACGCCCCGCCCGAGCTTGCCTTGCATCAGCCGCAAGCCGCCGTCCGGCTGGAAAGGCTCGCGAATGTCGCGCAGCACCTTCGTGTCGTGACTCTCTGGCGCGCCATCGACCCACTGCAGCTTGCCGTCGATCAGCTTCGGCTCTTTCGTGTAGTGCGACAAGCCGCGCCCCGCGACCGTCTGAACGTCTTCGTGCAGCAAACCGCCTTCTAGCAAATTGCGCACGAGAAACGCCACGCCGCCCGCCGCGTGAAAGTGGTTCACGTCGGCCTTGCCGTTCGGATAAATCTTCGCGAGCAGCGGCACGACCTGTGACAGCTCGTCGAAGTCGTTCCAGTCGATCACGATGCCCGCCGCCCGCGCGATCGCCACGAGGTGCAGCGTGTGATTGGTCGAACCGCCCGTCGCGAGCAGTGCGACGATGCCGTTGACGATCGCCTTCTCATCGACCACATGGCCGATCGGCGTGTAGTTTCCGCGCTCCAGCGTGAGGTCGAGCACGCGGCGCGCGGCCTCTGCGGTGAGCGCATCGCGCAGCGGCGTGTGCGGATGCACGAACGCCGCGCTCGGCAGATGCAGGCCCATCACTTCCATGAGCATCTGGTTGCTGTTGGCCGTGCCGTAGAACGTGCAGGTGCCGTGACCGTGATACGCCGCCGCCTCGGCTTCGAGCAACGCATCGCGATTGCACTTGCCGGTCGCGAACTCCTGACGGACCTTTGCTTTCTCGTCGTTGGTAAGGCCGCTCGTCATCGGGCCTGCCGGGACGAAGATGGTCGGCAGATGGCCGAACTGCAACGCGCCGATGGCGAGCCCCGGCACGATCTTGTCGCAGACGCCTAAGCACAGCGCCGCGTCGAACATGTTGTGCGTGAGCGCGACGGCCGTGCTCATGGCAATGACTTCGCGCGAAAACAGCGACAGCTCCATGCCAGCGTTGCCTTGCGTGATGCCGTCGCACATGGCCGGCACGCCGCCCGCGAATTGCGCGATGCCGCCGTGTTCGCGCGCCGCCTGCTTGATGATGTCCGGAAAGCTCTTGTACGGCGCATGCGCGGAAAGCATCTCGTTATATGACGACACGATGCCGACGTTCGGCTCGCGCACGGCCTTGATCGCGAACTTCTCCTGACCTTCGAGTCCGGCGAAACCGTGCGCGAGGTTCGCGCAAGACAGCGCGCCGCGCGCCGGGAACTTGCCGTGCGCCGCGTCGATCCGCGCCAGATACGCCGCCCGAGTGGACTTGCTGCGTTCGACCACGCGGTCGGTGACTTTCTTGAGTTGTGAATGCGGGGAAACCATCGAAGCTCCTTGTCTCACTCCGGCGCGCATGCCGTCGAGTTATGGGTTGGACAATCGCGAAGAACGGCGGCTGCGTCGTTATAGAGTGAATGCCGCTCGGCCTCATATTAGTAGAAAAACTACACGACGACAACGTGCCGAATGCGCGTTACTGTTCAGCGGACGCCGAACTCGCAGCTAACAAACATCATCGTCTGAGGGAATTCCCTGACGACCACGACGCTACGTATGTAGTATTTGTACAAAGCGATTCATCGGCTATAGTCGCAGGCAAATTTCCAGCATAGGCGAGTTTTCCGATGTTGCTGTCCCAAGTCGAAGCAATGCGCGAGCAGTTGCGCCCGTCCGAGCGCAAGCTTGCCAATTATGTGCTGGAAGCGCCGCGCGAAGTCCTCGACCTGTCGATGACCGACTTCGCCGCCCGCGCAGGCGTCAGCCAGCCGACCATCGCGCGGTTCTGTCAGGCGCTCGGTTTTTCCGGGTTCCGCGAATTCAAGATCCGGCTCGCGCAAAGCGTCGCGGCGGATGTGCCCACGGTCTACCGCGACGTCCGCAGCGACGAACCCGCCGCCGGCGTCGCGGCGAAGGTGCTCGACCGCACCATCGGCGCGCTCATCGCGGTGCGCAATAGCCTGTCGTCGGACAGCGTCGCGGCGGCGATCGCGATTCTTTCGGACGCGCGCCGCATCGAGTTCTACGGCGCGGGCGGCTCGGGGATTGCGGCGCTCGACATGCAGCACAAGTTTTTCCGGCTCGGCGTGCCATCGGTCGCGTACGCCGATCCGCACACCTACACGACATCCGCCGCGTTGCTCGGACCGGGCGATGTCGTCGTCGCCATCTCGAACACCGGCCGCACGAAGGACATTCTCGACGCGTGCAAGTCGGCGCTGAACGGCGGGGCGAAGGTCATCGCGATCACGCACGGCAATTCGCCGCTCGCGCGGCTGGCGAGCGTCGGCCTGTTCGCGAACGTCGATGAAGACACGGACATTTTTTCGCCGATGACATCGCGCGTCTCGCATCTCGCGATCGGCGACATTCTGGCGGTCGGGCTGGCGCTGGCGCGCGGCCCGCAACTGGCGGAGAAGCTCGCCGAGGCGAAGGACGTGCTGGAAGGACGCCGGGTGGGAATGTGAGCCGAGCGCCGGCACCCGAAGCGGATATCAGAAGGGTTTGATGACGACGAGCAGCGTCGCGCCGAGCAAACCGAGCACCGGCAACTCGTTGTACATGCGGTACCACTTGTCCGAGCGCGTGTTCTCGCCGCGCTGAAACGTGCGCAGCAGAATGCCGCAATACGCGTGATAGGCAACCAACAATACGACGATGCCGAGCTTCGCGTGCAACCAACCCTGTCCGCGCCCGATGCCGACATCCAGCCATAGCCACAGCCCGCACGCGAGCGCCGGCACGGCGATGAACGTCATGAAGCGAAAGAGCTTGCGCGCCATCAGCAAAAGACGCGCGGTGGCTGCCGAGTCCTTCTCCATCGCGAGATTCACGTAGATGCGTGGCAGGTAGAACAGCCCAGCGAACCACGAGGCGACCAGCACGATATGTAGCGATTTGATCCAGAGCATCGTTTTTCGTATTCGGCGGTTTTTATTGACGCACTTCGCCGCGACCGAGCACGACGTATTTCAGCGATGTCAGCCCTTCCAGTCCCACCGGCCCGCGCGCGTGCAACTTGTCGTTCGAAATGCCGATCTCCGCGCCCAGCCCGAACTCGAAGCCATCCGCGAAGCGCGTCGATGCGTTGACCATCACGCTCGCCGAATCGACTTCGCGCAGGAAACGCATGGCGCGGTCGTGGTCCTCGGTGACGATCGCGTCCGTGTGATGCGAGCCGTAGCTGTTGATATGGTCGATCGCTTCATCCAGTCCGTCGACGATCTTGACCGCCAGAATCGGCGCAAGGTATTCGGTGCTCCAGTCTTCCTCGGTCGCATCCACGAGCGCGCCGATGTGCGCAGCTTCCAGCACCTTGCGCGCCGCCGCATCGACGCGCAGTTCGACGTCTTTCGCCTGAAACGCGCGCGCGAGCATCGGCAACGCAGCGTCGGCGACCGTGCGGGCGATCAGCAGCGTTTCCATCGTGTTGCAGGTGCCGTAGCGGTGCGTCTTCGCGTTGTCGCAGATCGCCGCCGCTTTTTCGAGATCCGCGCGGTCATCCACGTACACGTGGCAGATGCCGTCGAGATGCTTGATCATCGGCACGCGCGATTCTTCCATCAGCCGCGCAATCAGGCTCTTGCCGCCGCGCGGCACGATCACGTCGACGAACTCAGTCATGGTGATGAGCTTGCCGACCGCCGCGCGATCCGCCGTCGCCACCACCTGCACCGCGTCCTGCGGCAGCCCCGCCGCTTGCAGTCCCTCGCCGATCAGCGTGGCAAGCGCGGTGTTGCAATCGAGCGCCTCCGAGCCGCCGCGCAAAATCGTCGCGTTGCCGGATTTGAGGCAGAGCGCGGCGGCGTCGATGGTCACGTTCGGCCGCGATTCATAGATGATGCCGATCACGCCGAGCGGCACGCGCATCTGCCCGACCTGAATGCCCGTTGGACGAAACTTGAGCCCGCTGATCTCGCCGATCGGATCAGCCAGCGACGCCACTTGCCGCAAGCCTTCGACCATGGTGGCTAGCGCCTTGTCGGAGAGCGTCAGACGGTCGATGAACGCCGCGTCGTAGCCCTTCTCGCGCGCTCTCGCCAGATCGCGCGCGTTTGCAGCCTTGAGCGCGTCGCGTTCCCGTTCGATCGCATCCGCCACCGCGACGAGCGCCGCGTTTTTCGCCGCCGTCGACGCCCGCGCCATCGCGCGTGACGCCGCGCGAGCGCGGCGTCCGAGGTCGGTCATGTACTGGTCGATGTTCATCTGGATCATTCCGTCATGCCGTTGGAGAGCGCGGCATCAGTGAGCAGTGGATTCGCGTGCGGTTGCATGGATGCCGGGACGCAAAGAATCATTCTAAGCCGTGACGCGTCTTCAGCGACGCGGTCGCGGCGCCGTCGAGTCGCCCTGCGCGACGGCCATCGCCAGTTCGAACATGCCCGCCCACGGATCGGGTGGCGGCTCGCTGCCGCGCGCACCCGTGCTGCCGGAACTACCCGAGAGCCCTTTGACCTGCCGGTCGAGCCGTGCGGCGAGCGAGAGCGCGCCTTCGAGCGCGCCTTCGGTCACGCGGGAAAGCGCCGGGCCGATCAACCGCTCGCGCGGTCCCCACACGCGGTTTTCCCGCAGCAGCGTGGCGAGCGGCTTGCCCGACGCCACCCCGCGCTTGATGCGCAAGAGCGTGCGGACTTCGTCGACGAGCGCCCAAAGCACGAGCACCGCCGCTTCGCCTTCGCCTTTGAGACCGTCGAGCATGCGTGAAAGACGGCCGACGTCGCCGGTCAGCATCGCCTCGTTCAGCTTGAACACGTCGTAACGCGCCACGTTCAGCACGGCGTCATGAATCTGCTCGAACGTGAGCACGCCCTGCGGATAAAGCAGGCCGAGCTTCTGAATTTCCTGATGCGCGGCAAGCAGATTGCCCTCGACGCGCTCCGCGATGAAGACGAGCGCGCGCCGCCCTTCCTCGCCCGGCGCGACGCGCTGGCCCTGCTGCGCGAGCCGTTGGCCGACCCACATTGGCAATTGCGCGCGGTCGACCGGATCGACCTTCAGCGCCACGCCCGCGCCGATGAGCGCCGTGAACCACGCGGATTTCTGCGTTGCCGAATCGAGGCGCGGCAGCGTGACCAGCGTGACGACATCGGGATTGCCGGCGGCGGCAAGCGTCTTCAGCGCCTCGCCGCCCTCCTTGCCGGGCTTGCCCGTGGGAATACGCAGCTCGATCAGCTGACGGTCGCCGAAGAGCGACATCGACTGCGTCGCACCGATGAGCGCGCTCCAGTCGAAGCCGCGCTCGACCGTGAAAACGGTGCGATCCGTGAAGCCGCCCGCCCGCGCGGCGGCCCGGATGCGGTCGCACGCTTCCTGCACGAGCAGATGTTCGTCGCCATAGACGACGTACAGCGCCTTCGGGCCTTTCGCGAGGTGCGCTTCAAGCGCGTCGAGCTTCAGTTGCATGGTGAACGGTCGCGCGGCGCGTTACAGCGGCGGCGTGGGCAGCGGCGCCCGCGGCGCGATGCCCGGCGCCTGTTCGCCCGGCGTCGGATGCAGCGAACGGACGACCGCGAGCCGGCGCGTCAGTTGATCCACCGCGTCGTTGCGCATGTCGTTATAGAGCAGCGTGGCTTCCTGCGCCTTCGCGAGCGTGTACTGGTTGCTATAGGTCATCGCGCGATTGAGCGCGATGGCGCTAGGCGGAATCAGCACCGTCCCGTCCGCGCCGACGAGCGTGTAGCTCAGGTTGTAGACGAGCTCGTACTCCTGGATCACGCCCTGCGAATTGAGGCTGAGGGTGGTCAGACCCTGCCCTTCCGTGAGAAAGAGCGTCGCGTCCGGCTTCTCCGAGGGCTTCACGATGACCGTATCGCTTCCGCCCTGCACCAGGCGTTCGAGCCGCCCGACCATCTGCGGCGCGCCGCCGCTGATGGCGAGACGCTTGAACGCGTAGTCCTGCTCGCCGCGCAGCTGGAAGCCGCACGCGGACAGCGCGAGCGCGCCGCCCAGCAGCGCGAGAAACGAACGCCGGCTCACGCTTGCCGCGCGCTTTTCGACGGCTTTTACGCTCACATCGAATCCCCAGGTTCTGGCCATCAGACCACCACGTTGACGAGACGCCCCGGCACCACGACGATCTTCTTCGGCGCGCGGCCTTCCGAGAACTTTTCGAACATTTCGTGCGCGACAGCCGCCTGCTCGATGACTTCGCGCGATGCGTCCTTCGCCACGGTCAGCGCACCGCGCACCTTGCCGTTGACCTGCAACACCAATTCGATTTCCGATTGCTCGAGCGCGGCTTCGTCCACCTTCGGCCACGGCGCGTCGAGGAGCGGGCCGAATTCGTCGGCATAGCCGAGTTCCGACCACAACTGGAATGTGACGTGCGGCACGACCGGGTACAGCACGCGCAGCAGCACGCCGAAGGTTTCGTTCAGCACGCCTTCGCCCGCGTTGTTCGCGCTGTCGAGCGCGTTGAGCATCTTCATCGCCGCGGACACGACCGTGTTGTATTGCAGGCGGCCGTAGTCGAAATCGGCTTGCTTGAGCACGGTGTAGATTTCGCGGCGCAGCGCGCGGTCCGCGTCGCTTACTTTCGATACGTCGAGCTTGCGATGCTGACGCAGAGCGTCGGCGTTGTCGTGCGCGAAGTGCCACACGCGGCGCAGGAAGCGGCTCGCGCCTTCGACGCCCGCGCCCGACCATTCGAGCGATTGCTCCGGCGGCGCCGCGAACATCACGAACAGACGCGCCGTGTCCGCGCCGTACTGGTCGATGAGCGTTTGCGGATCGACACCGTTGTTCTTCGACTTCGACATCTTTTCGACGCCGCCGAGCACGACGGGCTCGCCGTCGGCATTGAGCGTGGCGCCCGTCGGACGGCCCTTGTCGTCGTGCGACACGGTGACTTCCAGCGGGTTGTACCAGGTTTTCTTGCCGTTCGCGTCTTCCCGATAGAACGTCTCGTTGAGCACCATGCCCTGCGTGAGCAGGTTCTTGGCCGGCTCGCCGAACTTCACGAGGCCCATGTCGCGCATGACCTTGGTCCAGAAGCGCGAATACAGCAGGTGAAGAATGGCGTGCTCGATACCGCCGATGTATTGATCCATCGGCATCCAGTAATCGGTGCGCTCGTCGACCATCGTCGCCGCGTCCGGCGCGCTGTAGCGCGAGAAGTACCAGGACGAATCGACGAACGTATCCATGGTGTCCGTTTCGCGCTTCGCTGCCGCGCCGCACTTCGGGCACGAGCAGTTCAGGAACGCTTCGGACTTCGCGAGCGGATTGCCCGTGCCGTCCGGCACGAGGTCTTCCGGCAGCACGACCGGCAGATCCTTCTCCGGCACCGGCACGTCGCCGCAGGTCGGGCAATGAATGATCGGGATCGGCGTGCCCCAGTAACGCTGGCGCGAGATGCCCCAGTCGCGCAGACGCCACGTGACCTGCTTGTCGCCCAAGTCTTTCGCTTTCAGGTCGGCGGCGATCGCATTGATCGCTTCCTCGGTGGTCAGGCCGTCGTACTTGCCGCTGTTGACGAGGCGGCCGGCGGTCTTGTCGCCGTACCACTCTTCCCAGGCGTCCGTGGAGTACGTCTTGCCTTCGACCGCGATCACCGGCTTGATCGGCAAGCCGTACTTCTTCGCGAAAGCGAAGTCGCGTTCATCGTGTGCCGGCACGCCCATCACGGCGCCTTCGCCGTAGGACATCAGCACATAGTTGCCGATCCACACTTCCACCTTCTCGCCCGTCAGCGGATGCGTGATGAAGAAGCCGGTCGCCATGCCCTTCTTTTCCATCGTGGCGACGTCCGCTTCCGCGACGCCGCCGCGCTTGCATTCCTCGATGAACGCCTGCAATCCGGCGTTATCGCGCGCAAGACGCGTGGCGAGCGGATGCTCCGCCGCAATCGCCGCGAACGTCACGCCCATGATGGTGTCGGCGCGGGTGGTGAACACGCGCAGCAGCTTCGCCTCGCCGTCGATTTCGTACGGGAAGCCGAAGTTCACGCCGAAGCTCTTGCCGATCCAGTTCTGCTGCATGATCTTCACGCGCTCGGGCCAGCCGAGACCTTCGAGATCGTCGAGCAGTTGATCCGCGTAATCCGTGATGCGCAGGTAGTACATCGGGATTTCGCGCTTCTCCACCAGCGCGCCTGAGCGCCAGCCGCGCCCGTCGATGACCTGTTCGTTCGCGAGCACCGTCTGATCCACCGGGTCCCAGTTCACCGTGCCGGTCTTCTTGTACGCGATGCCCTTCTCCAGCATCTTGAGGAACAGCCACTGGTTCCACTTGTAGTACTCGGGCGAGCACGTGGCGACTTCGCGCGACCAGTCGATGGCGAGGCCCATCGACTGCATCTGCTTCTTCATGTACGCGATGTTGTCGTACGTCCACTTCGCGGGCGGCACGCCGTTGGCCATCGCGGCGTTCTCGGCGGGCATGCCGAACGCGTCCCAGCCCATCGGCATCAGCGTGTTGTGGCCGTTCATGCGCAGATAACGGTACATCACGTCGTTGATGGTGTAGTTGCGCACGTGCCCCATGTGCAGCTTGCCCGACGGATACGGCAACATTGAGACGCAGTAGAACTTGGGCTTGGTCGACGTCTCGGTCGTCCGGTAGACATCGTTCGCGCGCCAGGTGCTCTGCGCGGCGGATTCGACGTCGGCGGGTACGTATTTATCGTGCATGGTGTGATGGCTTTACGCTTGATGCTGTGGACGGGCGCGAGCTTCGTGAGGCTTTACCGCGCTGGCTGCGATGGCGAACCCAGACGCTGCGTGGTCGATCGGCCGGCGCGACTCGCGCGTTGAACGGCGGAATCGGGCCTGCTCTGATTGACGCGAAACGCGTTCGACGGGCAAAGGGCGATTATACCGTCCGCTACCCGCGTGTCCTGGATTCGTAAAGCCGCTCGGCGGGCGTTTCGCGCCCTTCGCTAGATGTTTGCGCGGCGCGCGGGGAGCCTGCAATTCGGCCAAATGGCATAGGCAGATTCTGAGCGTTTTAGTGTGCAGGCGCGGGCTTCGCCGCCACCGGCTGCGTCACGAAGCCGATCCGTTCGATTCCCGCCTGCTGCGCCGCGCCCATCACCTGCGCGACGATTTCATAGCGCGTGGCGCTCGACGCCCTCAGATGCAACTCCGGCTTCTCCGCCGCCTTGCCCGCCGCGGCGAAGCGCGCACGCATCTCACCGGCGCTGATCGGCGCGTCGTTCCAGTAGAGCTTGCCGGCGTCGTCGATGGAAAGCGTGATGGTCTGCGGCGTCTCGCGCGCCGGCTGCGAGGACACCTTCGGCAGATCGAGCCGGACGGCGTGCGTGAACAGCGGCGCGGTGATGATGAAGATCACTAGCAACACGAGCATGACGTCGATGAGCGGCGTCATATTGATGTCCGCCATCGGCTGGCCGTTGGGCTTGTTGTCGAGTCCGCCGAACGCCATCGCGCGCCCCTATTGCTTCTCGCCGCAAACGAACGCGTGCAGATCGTGCGCGAAGCCGTCGAGTTCCTCGGAAATCTGCCGCACGTAGCGGCCGAGCACGTTGTACGCCAGCACGGCCGGAATCGCGACGACAAGACCGAACGCAGTCATGATGAGCGCCTCGCCCACCGGGGCCGCGACGTTTTCGATCATTGCCTGTCCGCTCGCCGCGATGCTGCCGAGCGCGTGATAGATGCCCCACACCGTGCCGAGCAAGCCGACGAACGGCGCCGTGCTGCCCACCGACGCGAGCAGAACCTGTCCGAATTCGAGCCTGCGTTGCGAGTGCAGCAACGCCTGCCGCAGCGCGCGCAACACACGCTCGTTGCGCTCGACCCGAGCGAGCAGCGCGCCGGGCACTTCCGCTTCGGATGCACGCCACGCCGCTTCGGCGAGCGGCAGATAGACGCGCTCGCGATCGGCGCTGCGCAACGCGCCGATGCCGTCTTTCAGCGTCGACGCCTGCCAGAAACGTTGCAGCGCGTGCGGCCCCTGCCATTTGGCGCGCGCCAGCACCCACGCTTTCACGAGCAAGAAGCACCAGCTCGCGAGCGACATTGCGAGCAGCACGCCCGCAACCGCATGCGTGACGGCATCGCCGCTTTGCAGATAGTGGATAACGCCCGTTGCCGCCATCGCCAGTGAACGCCTCAGCGCAGGCCGAGCACGTCTTGCATGTCGAAGAAGCCCTTTTCGTGCGCGGCGAGAAAGCGCACGGCCCGCAGCGCGCCTTGCGCGTACGAAAGACGGCTCGCGGACTTGTGCGTGATCTCGATACGCTCGCCGATGCCCGCGAACAGCACCGTGTGATCGCCGACGATATCGCCGCCGCGTATCGCCGAAAAGCCGATGGTCGACGGATCGCGCTCGCGGGTCACGCCTTCGCGCGCATAGACGGCGCAGTCGTCGAGGTCGCGGCCGAGCGCGCGGGCCACGACTTCGCCCATGGCGAGCGCGGTGCCGGACGGCGCATCCACCTTATGCCGGTGATGCGCCTCGATGATCTCAATGTCGTAACCCTGCGCGAACTGCTTCGCGGCGAATTCGAGCAGCTTGAGCGTCACGTTCACGCCGACGCTCATGTTCGGCGCGAACACCACACCGATCTTCTCGCCCGCCTGCTTCAACCGCGCCTTCTGCTCATCGGAAAAGCCGGTCGTGCCGATTACCATCTTCACGTTGTGGCGCAGCGCCGCTTCCAGATGCGCGAGCGTGCCTTCGGGGCGCGTGAAGTCGATGAGATAGTCGGCGTCGGCGAATACGCGCTCGATGTCGTCGGTGAGCATGACGCCGGTCGTCTTGCCGAGGAAAGCGCCCGCGTCCTGCCCGAGTTGCGGCACGCCCGGACGGTCGAGCGCGCCGACGAGTTGCGCATCGGGGTCGTTGAGAACGGTTTCGATCAGCATCCGGCCCATGCGGCCCGACGCCCCGGCGATGGCGATCTTCATGGCTGTCTCGTGTTGACCGCGCGGCGAGCGCGGCGGATTGATGCGGCGTCACGCGACAACGCCCGTGACGCCGGTCTGTCCGGCAAGGCGCGCACCGCGCGCCTTGCCGACAAAGCTGCTTCGCCGCGTTACTGCGGCATGCTGAACTGCGCTTGTCCGCCCGCGTTGGCCGGGGTCGGCGATGTGCTGGCGGGACCGACGGCGCTGCTGTCTGGAATCGTGATCGTCTGCGGCTTGCGCTGCAACTGGATCTGCGAATTGCCGCCCACGCTGGCCGCGCCGGGCGCCGCGCCCGCGCTTTGCGGAACGTTCGGGCGCACGGACGACTGCGTTCGGCCAGTCGGCATTTCGACCTGTGCCGTGGCGCGATTGGCGGCCTGCGCGGCTTGCTGATTCGCGTCGCCGGCAAAAGCCGACGCCGTGTTCGGCTGCGTGGACGGTTCGCCGGCCGGCGCCGTCACGGTCGATGCCGACGCCGCCCCCGATGCCGCCGCGACCGCTGCGGGCGCCGCTGCCTTCGCGACCTTCACGCCCTTGTCGCCGTCGATTTCAGCGAGCAGTTCGAGATTGGATGGCAGATTCTCGCCGCCCGACCAGCTCACGACGCGATCGCTCGCGAAGTTCACGATGAAATCGCGCTGCTGCACGACGGCGGTGGAACCGCGCTTGAAGTAGAACACGTAGTCCCAGCGGTCCGCGTGGAACATGTCGGTAAGCAGCGGCGTGCCGAGCAGTTGCTTCACCTGATCGCGCGACATGCCGACCTGCATCTGGCTTGCCGCTTCCTGGGAAACGAAGTTGCCTTGCACGACCGTGATGCGATAGGGCGTGATGCTCTGCGCGATTCTCTGCGTGACGCTGTCGTACGTCGAGCAACCCGCGAGCAACGCGGCGAGGGTTGCTGCGATGATGGTTCCCCGCATGCGACGGCTCTCCCTGCAATTCGATAAAAATTTTGAGATCATTTCACCTTTCGCGCACAGCGCCGGTAACACTGATAACGCCGCGCTCCTCGTCCCGTTCTCAGTCCGTCCCGCGCGGCTTCCGCGTGGGTTGCGCGCGGTTTCAGCGTGCTTTCCGTATGAGATGTCAGGATTCGGAAAAACGCATTACTATGAGAACCTTGAATTGTACTCTAGGGATGCCTAGCCATGACCAATCCCTCCGATCTGAAAAATATCGGGCTCAAGGCGACCCTGCCCCGCCTCAAGATTCTGGAAATCTTTCAGCACAGTCCGGTGCGCCATCTGACCGCTGAAGACGTGTATCGCAATCTGCTCAACGAGGAGCTCGACATCGGGCTCGCTACCGTGTATCGCGTGCTCACGCAGTTCGAGCAAGCCGGCCTCTTGTCGCGAAGCAATTTCGAGTCGGGCAAGGCGGTGTTCGAGCTGAACGAAGGCTCGCACCACGACCATCTGGTTTGTATCGACTGCGGCCGTGTCGAAGAATTCTTCGATGCCGAGATCGAGCGCCGTCAGCAGTCCATCGCGAAGGAACGCGGCTTCAAGCTGCACGAGCACGCGCTCGCGCTCTACGGCGCCTGCACGAAGGAAAACTGCCCGCACCGCAAGCATTGAGCGGCATGCGCCCGGTCGGGCGCGACGTGCGAAAACCGCCGTCCATCGGCTTCGATGGGCGGCGGTTTCGTTTCGTCCGTATGCGGCGCAATCGGCGATTGCTGTTCATCGCGTCGCGAGCCCGGCACTTCCTGCGACCGCCGATGTCATAGGAACGGCCGCGAGCGATCGATAGCCCTTCATGGCTTCAATCTGCTTTCCGCGGACCTGCACATCGCGAACGTCAAAAGGAGTAACGTCAATGGACGTGCAACAACTCGTATCGGAATTCCTGTCCTCGTCGCACGGGGCGCAAGCCACGCAGGCGCTGACCGATCAGGGCTTCAGCCAGGAAGATAGTCAGCAAATGCTTAGTACGGCTGCGGAAACGGCGCACGCGCACGCCGAAGAACAAAGCCAGGGTTTGTTGGGCGACCATCCCGGCAAAAGCTTCTTCGCCGCGTTCGCCGCGGGGCTCGTGCGCGGCGACGGCTTCTTCAAGTCGCTCGAAGACGGTGGCGAAGGCGTGCTGACCGGACGCATCGCCGAATCGATCGGCGCGCGCATGGGCCTCGATCCGGGCACGGCGTCGACGGTTGCGGCGGCCGCCACGCCTTATGTCATATCGTTCCTGCGCCAGCGGTTCGCATAAAAGCGCGCAAAAAACAAAGCCGCTCCGAGGAGCGGCTTTGTCGTTTCAGCGGGCTAGAACTTACTTCGCGTTCGCGAGCGCCACAGCCGTATCCAGCATGCGGTTCGAGAAGCCCCACTCGTTGTCGTACCAGCTCGACACCTTCACGAGACGGCCCGACACCTTGGTGAGCGTTGCATCGAACGTGGACGAAGCCGGGTTATGGTTGAAGTCGATCGAAACCAGCGGCGCGTCGTTGTAGCCGAGAATGCCCTTCAACTCGCCTTCCGACGCTTCCCTCATGATCTTGTTCACTTCCTCGACCGTCGTGTCGCGCGCCGCGATGAACGACAGATCCACCACCGACACGTTGATGGTCGGAACGCGGATCGCGTAGCCGTCCAGCTTGCCGTTCAGCTCCGGCAGCACGAGACCGACCGCCGACGCCGCGCCCGTCTTTGTCGGAATCTGGCTGTGCGTGGCCGAGCGCGCGCGGCGCAGGTCTTCGTGATACACGTCGGTCAGCACCTGATCGTTCGTGTACGCGTGGATCGTGGTCATCAGCCCGTTGACGAGTCCGATCTTGTCGTTCAGCGGCTTGACGAGCGGCGCGAGGCAGTTCGTCGTGCACGAAGCGTTCGAGATGACCGTGTCCGATGCCTTCAGCACGTTGTGGTTCACGCCGTACACCACGGTCGCGTCCACGTCCTTGCCGCCCGGCGCGGAAATGATGACCTTCTTCGCGCCGCCCTTGATGTGCGCGCTCGCCTTTTCCTTCGTCGTGAAGAAGCCGGTGCACTCCATCACCACGTCTACATTCAGCTCGCCCCACGGCAGTTCGGCCGGGTTGCGGATCGCCAGCACACGAATCTTGTCGCCGTTGACGACGAGGTAATCGCCGTCCACCGACACGTCGCCCGGGAACTTGCCGTGCGCGGTGTCGTACTGCGTGAGGTGCGCGTTCGTCTTGGCGTCGCCGAGATCGTTGATGGCGACGATCTCGATATCGTGCTTCTTGCCGTTCTCGTAGAAGGCGCGCAACGTGTTGCGGCCGATCCGGCCGTAGCCGTTGATTGCAACGCGAATCGTCATGATCTATCTCCTTGGCTTAAAAAACCTTGCTTCGCTGCACGCGGATGCTTACGCCGCCAGAACGGCCTTCGCCGTTTCGACCACGTGCTCCACCGTGAAGCCGAAGTGCTTGAAGAGCGCCCCGGCCGGCGCGGACTCGCCGAACGTGTCGATGCCGACCACGCCGCCTTCGAGGCCCACGTACTTGCGCCAGAAATCCGTCACGCCCGCTTCGATCGCTACGCGCGCCACGCCCTTCGGCAGCACGCGCTCGCGGTACTCGGCATCCTGCTTGTCGAAGAGATTCGTGCAGGGCATCGACACGACGCGCGCGCCGATGCCTTCCTTCGCGAGCGCCTCGACGGCCTGCATCGCGAGCTGCACTTCCGAACCCGTCGCGATCAGGATGATTTTGCGCGCGGGAATGTCGTCGTTCCAGTCGACGAGCACGTAGCCGCCCTTCGCGATATTCGCGATCTGAATGTCGTTGCGCGGCGAGAATTGAAGATTCTGGCGGCTGAAAATCAGCGTCGACGGCCCTTCGTGTTCGATGGCATGCGTCCACGCGACGGCCGTTTCCACCGTATCCGCCGGGCGCCACGTCTGCAACTGCGGAATCAGGCGCAGGCTGGAGACGTGCTCGATCGACTGGTGCGTCGGACCGTCTTCGCCGAGACCGATGGAGTCGTGCGTGAAGACGAAAATCGAGCGCGATTTCATCAGCGCGGCGACGCGCAGCGCGTTGCGGCTGTAGTCCGAGAACGTCAGGAACGTGCCGCCGAACGGACGGAAGCCGCCATGCAGCGCGATGCCGTTGATGGCCGCGCTCATGCCGAACTCGCGCACGCCGTAATTGATGTGGTTGCCCCACTGGATGCCCGCGTGGCCCGCGTTGGCGTTCTCCGCGTCGCCGGCCGCGCGCACCGCTTTCGACGCCTTCCAGTTCGTGAGGTTGGAGCCGGTCAGGTCGGCCGAACCGCCGAGCAGTTCCGGCAGCGCGGCAGCGAGCCCTTCGATGGCCTGTTGCGATGCCTTGCGCGTCGCGACGGTTTCCGCGCGCTGGTTCGCGTCCTCGATGATCTTCGCCGCGCTCGCTTTCCAGTCGGCGGGCAGCTCGCCCTTCATGCGGCGCGTGAACTCGGCGGCTTGCTCGGCGTACTTCGCGCGATAGGCGTCGAACGCCTTGTTCCATTCGCCTTCGACGCGTGCGCCCTGCTCCTTGCCGTCCCATGCCGCATAGACTTCCTGCGGAATCGTGAACGGCTCGTACTGCCAGCCGATCGCCGCGCGCGTCGCCGCGATTTCGTCGCCGCCGAGCGGCGCGCCGTGCGCGTCGTGACCGCCCGCCTTCGTCGGCGCGCCCTTGCCGATGACCGTGCGGCAGCAGATGAGCGTGGGCTTGTCGGATTGCTTCGCGGCGGCGATGGCGGCGTCCACGGCGTTCACATCGTGGCCGTCCACGCCGCGAATCACGTTCCAGCCGTACGCTTCGAAGCGTTTGGGCGTGTCGTCGTGGAACCAGTGTTCGACGTGACCGTCGATGGAAATGCCGTTGTCGTCGTAGAGCGCGATCAGCTTGTTCAGCTTCAGCGTGCCGGCGAGCGAACAGGCTTCGTGCGAGATGCCTTCCATCAGGCAGCCATCGCCCAGGAACACGTACGTGTAGTGATCGACGATCTTCGCGTCCGCCTTGTTGAACTCGGCGGCGAGCAGGGCTTCGGCGAGCGCCATGCCGACCGCATTGCCGACGCCCTGACCGAGCGGGCCCGTGGTCGTCTCGACGCCCGGCGTGATGCCCACTTCGGGATGGCCCGGCGTCTTCGAATGCAACTGGCGGAAGTTTTTGATCTCGCTCATCGGCAGGTCGTAGCCGGTGAGGTGCAGGAGCGCGTACAGCAGCATGGAGCCGTGACCGTTCGACAAGACGAAACGATCGCGGTCGAACCAGTGCGGATTCGACGGATTGTGCTTCAGATGGCGCGACCACAGCGCGACGCCAATCTCGGCCATGCCCATGGGCATGCCGGGATGACCGGAGTTGGCTTGTTGCACGGCATCCATGGCGAGCGCGCGGATCGCGTTGGCCATGAGGGCGGTCGGGCTGGAAGTCGGGATCGTCATGTCGGGTGTCGGCGGCTACGGAAGCGTGAGGCAGTGCTTTGAAGCAGTGCTGAAATGATCCACGGTGCTTCTTGCCGCTGCCTGTAGCCGGTGCTGGCACCGGACGCCGGACCCGCGGCACACCGCGTTTTCAGTACCGGAACGACGAGAAACGACGAGGATCGGGAGGCGGTCATTCTAACAGACCGGTCCGATTGACAGGCGTGCGACACGGCGCCGAACGTGCGGCTCCCGGCGTTCGCGGGCATCTTCCGTGCAGCCGCGCGTGTCCGGCGGCGCCGTGTGAAGCCGCACATTCGGCGGCACATCGGCCGCCGGTGCGCGCAAATGCGGCCCCGCGCCGCGGCCCGTCCGCGCGTCATGGCAAAATGCCCTCACTGCCACGAGCAAAAGGCTTCAAGGAGTGCTTTCGATGACCGACCCTCGCCCCGCCGACGTCCCCTGGCTGACGCCCTATCTGACCGTGCGCGATGCGCGCGTGAGCATTGCGTTTTACGAAAAGGCGCTCGGCTTTGCGGTACGTGACAGCGTGAATGACGACGGCACCATCATCCATGTGGAGATGACGTATCGCGGGCAACTGATCCTGATGTTCGCGCCGGAGGGCGCGTACGGATCGCAGGCGCGCACGCCGAAGAGCGCGGGGCACATGGCGCCGCAGTCCTTCTATCTGTATGTCGACGATGTCGACGCCACCTTCGCGCATGCGCTCGCCGTTGGCGCAAAGGCGCTCATCGAGCCGCAGGACCAGTTCTGGGGCGACCGCTTCGCGCAGATCGAAGATCCGGACGGCTATCGCTGGGCGATTGCGCGCCATCTTCGTTGAACTTGCCGCAAGGCGCTATCCGCGGACCGTGCGTCCGTGATCGACCTGTCCGTGATCGCCCTCCATGCCACGTTTTTTCGTTGACGGCCCGCTCGCGGCGGGCGCGACCCTTTCTCTTCCCGACGAAGTCGTTCGCCACGTGCACGTGCTGCGCCTTCAGATCGGCGACGCGATCACGCTCTTCGACGGAAGCGGCGGCGAGTATCACGGCGCGCTCGTCGAGATCGGCAAACGCGCGGCGCTCGCGCGCATCGACGCGCACAGCGAACGCGAAGCGGAGCCGCCGTATCGCGTGACGCTCGCGCAGGGCGTCGCGGGCGGCGACAAGATGGACTGGCTGATCGAGAAGACCGTGGAACTGGGCGTCGCGCAGATCGTGCCGCTCACGGCGGAGCGCGGCGTCGTGCGGCTGGCGGGCGAGCGCGCGCTGCGGCGTCAGGCGCACTGGCAGGCGCTCGTGCGCGCGGCATGCGAGCAATGCGGACGCAATCGCGTGCCGGAAGTGGCCGCGCCGCGCGATGTCGCCGCATGGCTCGCGGCATTGCCGGACGCAGCCGATGGCGAATTGCGGCTGCTGCTTTCGCCGCGCGCCGATGTCTCGTTCGCCGCGCTGCCTGGCGAACCGCCGCGCGGTCAGGTCACGATCGTGATCGGTCCGGAAGCCGGCTTTTCGCCGAAAGAAGAGAGCGAGATCGTCGCGGCGGGGTTTGCGGCGCTCGGTCTCGGACCGCGCGTTCTGCGCACCGAGACGGCCGGTATCGCGGTGCTCGCGGCGCTGGCCGCGCGCTGGGGCGGATGGTAAACCCGCGCCGCTCGACAACGGCGCGCATGCATCGACCGGCGGACAGGCGACCGTCTGGCGCGGCGTCGATTTCGCGTTGATTTCGCGTCGATTGCGTCGGCGTGCGGCTACGCGCCGGCGCTCGACGGCGACGACACCGCTGAGCCGCTATCAAAGAGAAACAGCCCGATGACGGGCTGTTTTCTCAACGGCTGGAAAAGGGGCTTCAGTCCCGCGCAACCTGACCGACCCAGACAACCGCCGTGCTCGCGGCGCTGGCCGCGCGCTGGGGCGGATGGTGAACCGCGCCGAGCCGCTACCAAAGCAAAACAGCCCGATCACGGGCTGTTTTCTTAGCTGGAGAAGCGGCTTCGGTCGAGCGGGATCAAACAAACGAATAAAACACGCGGAACGCCACGCGCCGCTCGGCCCAGAATTCGGCGGCATCGCGGAACACGTCGAGCAGCGTCTCGCGCCCTTCCTTGTCGAATTTCTGCGCGATAGGCAACTGCTCCAGCACGATCACGAAGCCCGGCTGCGAGCCCGCGCGGTGAACGAGGTCGGTCAGGCAATCGTAGAGCGCGTCGTAGTTCTTCCCGAAATGCTTGGGAAACAGGAACGAAGTCGCGATGGTCTCCAGCACTTCCTGTTTGCTCTGCGCCTGGCCGAGATACGCATACAGAAAATGCTGGCGGAGGCGGTTCGCCTCGTCAGCGAGTTCCTGCACGCGGAACGCGCGAATCGACTGCACGATGTTCGGCCGCACCGTTGCGAACAAAGACTCCGACTCGTCGTGCGGATGCGCCGCCGGATGCTCGTTCGGATTCGGCTCGTCATCGGGTCTGTTGTCGTGTTCTGTCATGCGTAGCCGCAATACTCGCTGGAACAGGTTGCCGTCGCCGGTTGCGAAAAAATCACCCGCGACGCCGTTGTCGTGCGCGTAGATGTTGTCGCTCATGCCGTTAATCCCTCGTTATCCCGCAATGCGTTTAAAACTGGCGTAGTGGTCGTCCGAGTAATAACAATCGTCGATCTGCCGCTTGGCGCCGCCGCATACGATCCGGCGCGCGCCGCGATCCCGCGCTCGCGGCGTGGGGACCGTGTATTCGTGGTAATAACCGCGCGCATGCCGTGGCAGCAAGCGTTCGCGGTTGCCGAACACGACGCCGTCTTTCTCGTAAGGGAAAGGCCCGCCCGCCTGGATCAATTGCAGTGTCTCAACCGCCTGCCTCGGCAATCGCGCGACCGCCACGGTTGCGAAGCCGTCGTTGCGTGCCTGCCGGGTCTCGATGGTGGAAGGCCGGCCGGCGTCCGGCTGAATCTTCGCCGGGTCGACCACATTCGCCGGCGCTCCCGCCTTGGCCTGTTCCGCCGCATTCGCCGCATTCGCCGACGTTGCCGTGTCGGCCGCGCCGCTCCGGGAGTCGTCTTTGCCGCAGCCGCCCAGAATGACGCCGAGTGCGACGATGCAGGCAAGTGCCGTTGCACGCTTCACGAAACGAATGTCCCCGCGATGAACCGAAAATGCGACAACCACGAAAGATGTAAGGGTATCGCTAATGCCAGAGCGAAGCAACGTTCGGCGGGAATTCGGAATTTTTTTCTCAACTCTGCCCGTGCGCAGGTCGAACGACTGAGAAAAAGCAACCACAACTAGCCCGAAT
Organism: Burkholderia sp. 8Y; assembly: GCF_902506145.1. Taxonomy (GTDB): domain Bacteria; phylum Pseudomonadota; class Gammaproteobacteria; order Burkholderiales; family Burkholderiaceae; genus Caballeronia. The sequence continues at coordinate 2,343,350 of NZ_LR733520.1, forward strand.
CTGAGTGATTTTTAAACCGCTCAAGATAATAATTGACGTGCTGGGAACGGAAACCTTTGGACAAGCTGCCTCACTTGTCGTCAGTTTCACGGCATGCGCTCCATGTCGAATGCCCTGCGTCTTTAGGGAACAGCAAATTCCCCCTTGCTCATGCCCCGGCGTGCCGCGTTCGCGGCACGCTTTTTTTTGCCCGAAAAAAAAACGCGGCGGGATGGATCCGCCGCGTCAGGCTTCAGGGGTGAGCGAAGCGGTCAGCGCGCCGCCGAAGCGTCCGCCACCAGCAGCGCCGTCATATTGACGATCCGCCGCACGGTGGCCGAGGCCGTCAGCACATGCACCGGCTTGGCCGCGCCGAGCAGAATCGGCCCGATCGCAATATTGTTGCCCGCCGCCGTCTTCAGCAGGTTGTACGAGATGTTCGCCGCGTCAATGTTCGGCAGGATGAGAAGATTCGCGTCGCCTTCCAGCGTCGATTCAGGCAGCACTTCGCGGCGCAGACGCGCGTCCAGCGCCACGTCGCCATGCATTTCGCCGTCCACGTCGAGATCGGGCGCGCGCTCCTTCAGAATGGCGAGCACGTCGCGCATCTTCTGCGCGGTCGGCGCGTTGCTGGTGCCGAAGTTCGAATGCGACAGCAGCGCGATCTTAGGCATGATGCCGAAGCGTTTCACTTCTTCCGCCGCGAGGATCGTGATTTCGGCCAGTTGCTCGGGCGTCGGATCGACGTTCACGTGCGTATCGACCAGAAAAATCTGGCGGCCCGGCAGCACGAGCGCGTTCATCGCCGCGTACACGTTGCAGCCGTCCTTCTTGCCGATCACCTGATCGATGAAGTGCAGATGCCGATGCGTCGTGCTCACCGTGCCGCAGATCATGCCGTCGGCTTCGCCCTTCTTGACGAGCATGGACCCGATCAGCGTGGTGCGGCGGCGCATTTCCAGCTTCGCCATCTGCTCGCTGATGCCCTTGCGCGCCATCATCGTGTAATAGGTCTGCCAGAAGTCGCGGTAACGCTCGTCGTGGTCCGTGTCGACCACCGTGAAATCGACGCCCGGCGTGAGCCGCAGGCCGAACTTCGTGATGCGCTGGTCGATGACCGCCGGACGGCCGATGAGAATCGGCTTCGCGATTTTCTCGTCGACCGCGATCTGCACCGCGCGCAGCACGCGCTCTTCCTCGCCTTCCGCGAATACGATGCGCTTCTTCTCCGCCTCCACGCTGCGCGCAAGCTGGAACACCGGCTTCATCGTCGTGCCGCTGTGATAGACGAACTGCTGCAAGTGCTGCTCGTACGCGTCCATGTCTTCGATCGGACGCGTCGCCACGCCGCAATCCATCGCGGCCTTCGCCACCGCCGGCGCGATCTTCACGATGAGACGCGGATCGAACGGCTTCGGGATCAGATAGTCCGGCCCGAACGACAAGTCCTGAATGCCGTACGCCGTCGCGACGATATCGCTCTGTTCCTGGCGCGCGAGTTCGGCGATCGCGTTCACCGCGGCGATTTCCATTTCCTTCGTGATGGTCGTCGCGCCTGCGTCGAGCGCGCCACGGAAGATGAACGGGAAGCACAGAACGTTGTTGACCTGATTCGGATAGTCCGTGCGGCCGGTGGCGAGCACCGCGTCCGGACGCACCTCCAGCGCGAGTTCCGGCAGAATTTCCGGCGTCGGATTGGCGAGCGCGAGAATGAGCGGCTTCGCGGCCATGCCCTTCACCATCTCCTGCTTGAGCACGCCGCCGGCCGACAGACCGAGGAACACGTCCGCGCCTTCAATCACTTCCGCGAGCGTGCGCGTGCTCGTTTCGCGGGCGAAGCGTTCCTTGTCCGGGTCCATCAGTTCGACGCGGCCTTTGTAGACGACGCCGGCCAGATCCGTCACGAAGATGTTTTCGAGCTTCATGCCGAGATCGACGAGCAAGTCGAGACACGCGAGCGCCGCCGCGCCCGCGCCCGAGGCGACGAGCTTCACTTCGCCGATATCCTTGCCGACCACCTTGAGCCCGTTGGTGATGGCCGCCGCGACGACGATGGCCGTGCCGTGCTGGTCGTCGTGGAACACGGGAATCTTCATGCGCTTGCGCGCCTCGCGCTCGACGATGAAGCAGTCCGGCGCCTTGATGTCTTCCAGATTGATGCCGCCGAAAGTCGGCTCCAGCGCGGCGATCACGTCCACGAGCTTGTGCGGATCGGTTTCGTTCAGCTCGATGTCGAACACGTCGATGCCGGCGAACTTCTTGAAGAGCACGGCCTTGCCTTCCATGACCGGCTTCGAGGCGAGCGGCCCGATGTTGCCGAGCCCGAGCACCGCCGTGCCGTTCGACACGACGCCGACGAGATTGCTGCGCGCCGTGAAGCGCGCGGCGTTCAGCGGGTCTTCGACGATCGCCTCACACGCGAACGCCACGCCCGGCGAGTACGCCAGCGCGAGATCGCGCTGGTTGATCATCTGCTTGGTCGGGGCGATCGCGATTTTGCCGGGCGTCGGAAACTCGTGATAATCGAGCGCGGCTTCGCGCAACTTCATATTGGCGGGAGTCGTCATAAGGCGGGCTAGCAGTGCGGGAATTAGAATGGAACTTCGAACGCATTGTAGCGCCAATCCAGCCCCGCTTTCGCGCGCAGTCCATGCAATTCAGCTACAAGTGCCGTGACCGGAGAACGCCTGATCGCCCGGCGGGGCAAGGCTTTCGACACATCATTCCGTTTTTTCGAGACATGCGGCGGCGCCCGAAGGCGCAGTCGTTGCCGCGCCGTCTTTCTCTTGCACTGCACAAATAACTCACTTCCCCGACGATGCTTTCCGAGTTCTCCCTGATCGATCGATACTTCGCCCGCCGCGCGAAAGCGCCCTCGCCGAGACAGGGCGACGCGCCGCTCGGCATCGGCGATGACTGCGCGCTGATCGCGCCGCCCGCCGGCCATCAACTCGCGATCTCGACCGACATGCTCGTCGCCGGCCGCCATTTCTTCCCCGATGTCGATCCGCACGCGCTCGGCCACAAGGCGCTGGCGGTGAACCTCTCCGACCTCGCCGCGATGGGCGCGAAGCCGCACGCATTCACGCTCGCGCTCGCCTTGCCGCGCGCCGACGAAGCGTGGCTCGCCGCGTTCAGCGACGGCATGTTCGCGCTGGCCGAACGCTTCGACTGCGCGCTCGTGGGCGGCGACACGACGGGCGGGCCGCTCAACATCTGCATCACCGTATTCGGCGATATCGCGCACGGCGCGGCGCTGCGACGCGATGCAGCAAAACCCGGCGACGACATCTATGTGTCCGGCGTCCTCGGCGATGCCCGCGCAGGTCTCGGCGTCATGCGCGACGAATGGGCCGCGCCGGACGAAGCGAGCGCGTTGGCATGGAAGCGCGCGCTCGAACGGCCGGAGCCGCGCGTCGCGCTCGGGCTCGGTCTCGCGCTCGGCGGCATCGCGCATGCGGCACTCGACATCTCCGACGGCCTCGCGGGCGACCTCATGCATATCCTCGCGCGCTCGGGCGTCTCGGCAACCGTCGATGCCGACGCCGTGCCTTGTTCGGATGCCGTGCGCGCCCTGCCGGAGCCCGCGCGCCGCCAATGCACGCTCGCGGGCGGCGACGACTACGAACTCTGCTTCACCGCGCCGCGCGCGGCACGCGATGCGGTGGCGCGCGTCGGCGAGCGGGTGGGCGTGCCGCTCGCGCGCATCGGTACAATCGATTCCGCGGGCGTGCCCGCCATCGCCTGGCGCGACGGCGCGGGCGCGCCGCTCTCCCTGACGTTGCAAGGCTTCGACCATTTCCATGCAGATTGAACCCAACGCCGCGAGCGAATCTCCGCCGCCGCGCTCCCCGTCCCCGGCCAAACCGCGCAAGGCGAGCGCGCGTTTCATGCTCACGCATCCGCTGCACATTTTGTCGCTCGGCTTCGGCAGCGGGCTTTCGCCGATTGCGCCCGGCACCGTCGGCACGCTCTTCGCGTGGGCGTCGTTCGGGTCGCTCAACCGGCATCTGACGGTGGCGGAATGGGGCGCGCTGATCGCCGTCGGCTTTATCGCCGGATGCTGGTTTTGCGGCTTTACCGCGAAGAAGATGGGCGTCGCGGACCCGTCGCCGGTCGTGTGGGACGAGATCGTCGCGTTCTGGCTCGTGCTGCTGGTGGTCACGCCCGCGACGTTCACCGGGCAGTTGTGGGCGTTCATCGTGTTTCGCTTCTTCGACATGGTGAAGCCGCCGCCGATCCGCTATTTCGACCGCCATCTGAAAGGCGGCTTTGGCATCATGTTCGATGATCTCGTCGCCGCGTTCTTCAGCCTGCTCGTGATTGCGCTGTGGCGCATGACCCTATGACCGTATGACGTTTCATTTTCCTGTCTGCGAGACACCGCCATGCCAACCGATACCGTCGTTCATCAACTCGCGATCCGCGTCGGCAACAAACTGCGCGACGAACGGCTGATGCTCGCCGCCGCCGAATCGTGCACGGGCGGCATGGTGGCGGCCGCGATCACGGACATTTCGGGCAGCAGCGCGTGGTTCGAGCGCGGCTTCGTGACCTATTCGAATCTGGCGAAAACGGAGATGATCGGCGTGCCCGCTGCCTTGATCGAGCAGCACGGCGCGGTGAGCGAACCCGTCGCGAAAGCGATGGCCGAAGGCGCGCTGCGCAACAGCCGCGCGCAGGTCTCGGTGTCGATCACGGGCGTCGCGGGTCCCGCTGGCGGCAGCGAAGCGAAGCCGGTCGGCACGGTCTGCTTCGCGTGGAGCAATCGCCTGCACACCGCGTTCGAGACGCAGCATTTCAAGGGCGATCGTGAACAGGTGCGTACGCAGGCCGCGGCGCATGCGTTGAGGAGACTGCTCGATTTTTTGGATCAGCGCGAGCGGTGAACGGGCGCCGCGCGTAGCAGCGGTCGCGGCGCATGCGCGGCGGAAGCGGCTCGGGTTTATGGATCAGCGCGAGCGATAAGCCGTCGCCGCGCACGTCAGCGGTCGGAATCCCTGCGAAAGCTGCTCGGCTTTCTATAGAAACGCGAGAGTTACGGCACCGCCGCGCACGTTAGCGGTCTGCGCCCGAACCCTGCGAAAAAGCCGCTCAAACCTCCTGCATCAGCGCGAGCGGTGAACGCGCGCCGCACATCAACCGTAGCGGCGCACGCGCTGCGAAAGCCGCGCGGCTTTCTGAATTAGCCGGGCGATAAGCGCCACCGCGCACATGAGCGATCGGAAACTCCGCGAATGCCGCCCGACTCCCCGCATCACCGCGAGCAACAAACCCGCGCCGCACGCATCACCGATACGCGTTGATCGTATCCCGCGTCTTCTTCGCGGCTTCGGCCGCCGCGCTCGCGTAGTCGTCGCCCTTGCCGGCATAGAGGATGGCGCGCGACGAGTTGATCAACATGCCCGTGCCGTTCGCGGTGCGGCCCGCGCGCACGGTCGCTTCGACATCGCCGCCTTGCGCGCCGATGCCCGGAATCAATAACGGCATGTCGCCCACGATGCCGCGCACCGCTTCGATTTCCTTCGGAAACGTCGCGCCGACGACCAGCCCCAACTGCCCGCTCGCATTCCACTTTTCTGCGGCGAGCTGCGCGACGACCTGATACAGCGGCTTGCCGTCCGTCGTGAGGAACTGCAGATCGGACCCGCCCGCGTTGGACGTGCGGCACAGCACGATCACGCCCTTGCCTTCATGCGCAAGGTACGGCTCGATCGAATCAAAACCCATGTACGGATTCACCGTCACCGCGTCCGCCTGGTAACGCTCGAACGCTTCCTTCGCGTATTGCTCGGCCGTGCTGCCGATATCGCCGCGCTTCGCGTCGAGAATGACCGGCACGCCCGCGTGCTTCTCGTGGATGTGCGCGATCAGGGCTTCGAGCTGATCCTCCGCGCGATGCGCGGCAAAGTACGCGATCTGCGGCTTGAACGACGACGCATACGGCGCGGTGGCATCGACGATGGTCTTGCAGAATTCGAAGATCGCGTCCGCCCGGCCGGCGAGCGCGCCCGGAAACTTCGACGGCTCCGGATCGAGGCCGACGCACAGGAGCGATTGCGTGCGCGACCACGCGGCGTTGAGCGACTGGATAAAAGACATGGGAAGGGTCGGAAGAAAGCGATGCCACGCATTTTAACGTGCGCGGCATCGCTGCCCGATGGCGATTTCAGCGCGCGAGCGCCGCGCGTGAACGCGCCTTCGATCCCGCACGCGTGCGCGGCCGGGCGCGGCGCGCGGCCTCGCCCGTGCGCTCGACGGTGAAGCGAAATTTGCGCGAGAGCCGCTCGCCGGGCGCGAGCACGGTCATGCCGTTCGCCTCGCCGCCGCCCGGCAGGTTCACCGCGTTGATCGGATGATCGACCGGCTCGAAGCAGAAGAAGTCTTCGCCCGGCGGCGCGTAGAGCACGTAGTAGTCGGTGTCGGCGGCAATGGTCAGCGAAAGACGGCGCTTCGGCCACAGCACGCTCGTGCGTCCGCTCCAGCCGGTGAACGCGTTGTTCACCATCTCCGACGGCATCGGATACGCGACGCCGAATTGCCACGCAGGCGGCGCGGGCACATGGCGCACGGGAAGCCAGTCGTCGCCGCAAAGCCACAGGCCGCCCGCCGCCGCCGAAAGCTCGGTGTCGGCTTCACGCATCAGAAACGGATGCAGGCCGAGGCCAAAAGGCAACGCCTCGCTGCCGGTGTTCTGCACGTCGAGCGTGACGACGAGCGTCGCTTCTTCGAGCGCATAGGTCTGCGTCGCGCGAAACGAGTACGGCTTGCCGTCGCTGCGCTCGAACGCGAGACGCACGCGCGTCGCGTCTTCTTCCTCCACGGTCCACGCGCCGAGCCAGCCGTCGCCGTGCAGCGGCAGCGGCTCGCCGGGGCGATTGCAAGGCACGTCGATCGCGCGTCCCGAGAATCGAAAATGCCCGTTGCCGATGCGGTTCGAATACGGCAGCAGCGGATAGCACGCAAGCTGGTCCGGATCGGTGTCCGGGCCGGGCTCGGCGCACGGCCGGAAAATCGGCACGAGCGCGCCTTCGTGACGCCAGTCGAAGCGCGTGATGCCGCCGCCGAGCGCCGGCGCGACGTCGAGCCGCAGATGCGCGTTCGCCAGCGTGATGCAGCCTTCGACAGCCGCGCCGCCGATCGCCACGACCGCCGTGCTCGGTCCCGGCCGGATCGGCGGTTCGGCGGCGGCGGCGAGCCGCGAGCGGCGCGCATTCGCTTGCGCCGTGGCCGCCGATGGCGGTTTCACCCTTCGCTCGTTGCGCGCAACCGTCATGACTCGTGCTCCATCGAGAGGCGAAGAACCCGGCGCGGCCGGGACGTGAGCGGGCGGCGCGTCGGATCGCGCGCCGCCTCGGTTTCTCATGCGCGCGGCTTGCCCGCGAAAACCGGCTCGGCGATGCCGCGCACGCCAGGCTGCGCGGTGAAGATGCCGCCCGCGTGGGCGTCGGTCTTTAGCGCGTCGTCGCTCAAGCCGATGCGCGCCGTCGTCACGAAAAGCGTATCGAGCGACGCCCCGCCGAACGCGGCGCAGCTCGGCTGCGCGCTCGGCACGTCGATGCGAGCGGTCTCGCGGCCGTCCGGCGCATAGCGCACGACGCGCCGGCCGCCCCATTGCGCGTTCCACAGGCCGCCTTCGGCATCGACGGTCGAGCCATCGGGCGCGCCGGTCTCGTCCGTCAGTTCGACGAACACGCGGTCGTTCGCGAGGCTCGGGTAATCGCAGACGCGGATATGGCGCGTCGGCGTATCGCAGTAATACAGCTTCGTGCCGTCGGGACTGAACGCGGTGCTGTTGTTGATCGCGCAATGTCCGAGCGGCAGGCGTTCCAGCGACAAATCCGCATTCAGCCGATAGTAACCGCCGAGCGGCTGCGCGTCGTCCACGTCGTGCTTCGTGCCGAACACGAAGCGCCCTTCGCGGTCGCAGCGCCCGTCGTTCAGACGCGTCGGCAGGCCGGCTTCGACTTCCGTGATGGTTTCGATCTTGCCCGTCGAGAACCGGAAGAACGCCAGCCGCGACGCCAGCCCGAGCAGCACGACGTCGGGATCGGCGCACAGCGCGAAGCACGCGAGGCGCTCCGGCATGTCGAACGCTTCGGTCGATCCGTCGCGCGGGTCGTAGCGCAGGAATCGCTTGCCTTCGATGTCGGTCCAGTAGAACCGCCCGCTCGCGGCGCACCACGTCGCGCCTTCGCCGAGCGCGCACCGGCTGTCGATCAGAAGGCGTGCCTCGCTCCCGCCGCTCCTGCCGCTTTCATTCATCAGACCCATCCTCCGTCGATAATGAGCTCTTGCGCCGTCATCATGCGGCTATCGTCCGAAGCGAGAAAGAGCGCGGCGCGCGCCAGATGCTCGGGCAGCACTTCCGCGTCGATGCACTGACCCTGCTTGAGCGCGAGCTTGCCCGCCTCGTCGAGCCACAGGCGCTTCTGCTTCTCGGTCATCACCCAGCCGGGCACCAGCGAATTCACGCGGATGCCGAACTTGCCGAGGTCGCGCGCAAGCCCGCGCGTCAAGCCCTGCACCGCCGATTTCGCCGTCACGTACACCGGCAGATTCGGGTTTTTCAGCATCCAGCTAACGGAGCCAAGATTGACGATCGCGCCGCCGCCGAGCTGCTTCATGTCGTCGATGACCGCCTGCGCCGCGAAGAACTGGTGCCGGATATTCACCGCAATGCCCGCATCGAACGATTCGGGCGTCACTTCCTCGATGGTATGGCGCTTGTCGTTGGCCGCATTGTTCACGAGCACGCCAATCGGCCCGAGCGCGCCGCGCACGTCGGCGATGCCTTGGCGCAGCGCGTCGATGTCCGTGAGATCCACGCGCAGGAACATCGGCCGCGTGCGGTCTGCGGGCAGGTCCGCGCCGAGCCGGTCGGCCAGCGCCTCGCCCGCTTCGGTGTCGATATCGAAGAACGCGACTTTCGCGCCCTGATCGAAGAAATGCTCGACGAACGCCGCGCCGATGCCGGTCGCGCCGCCCGTGATGAGCACGGTCTTGCCCGCGAGGCTCGGGTAGCGCGCGAGGGTGTTGTCGATGGATGCCATATATTTCGCCGTCCTTTCAGTCGCGCGATCCGCGATTCTTCAACTGGTCCAGCAACACGGCCGCGAGCAGGATCGCGCCGCGCACGAGGTACTGATAGAACGCGTCGATGTTCATCAGGTTCATCACGTTCTCGACCGTGCCCATGATGAGCACGCCGATCACCACGCCGGAAATCGTCGCGCGGCCGCCGAGCAGCGAGACGCCGCCGAGCACGCACGCCGAAATCACGTTCAGCTCGAAGCCTTCCGCCGCGTTCGGCTGTCCCGACGTGATACGCGATGCAAGGATAACGCCTGCCAGCGCCGTCACCGCGCCCTGCACGAGGAAAATCCACACGCGCGTGCGTTCGACGTTGATGCCCGCGAGCCGCGACGCTTCCGGATTGCCGCCGATCGCGAGCGTGTTGCGTCCATACACCGTCTGGTTCAGCAAGACGCCGAACACGATGAAACACGCGAGCGTCACCCAGATCGGCAGCGAAATGCCGAGCATCGTCAGGCTGCCCATTTCGATGAACGTATCCGACGACACGCCCACCGCCTGTCCGTGCGACACGATGAAGCCGAGCCCGCGCACGATTTCCATGGTCGCGAGCGTGGTGATCAGCGCATTGATGCGCAGATACGCGATCACCGCGCCGTTCACGAAGCCGATCACCGAACCCGCCGCCACCGCGGCGATGATCGCGATGAACGTGTTGTTGGTCGCGTTGAGCACCATCGCGCAGAGCACGCCCGCGAACGCGATGGTCGAACCCACCGACAAGTCGAAGTCGCGCGAGGCGAGGCAGAACATCATCGTGCAGGCGACCATGCCGATCTGCGAGATCGACAGCGCGAGGCCGAGCATGTTCTCGATGGAGAAGAAGTGATCGACGGTCAGCGACATCGTGACGAACATCACGATGAAAATCACGATCAGGCTGTACTCCGTGATCTGCTGCCACCACTTCTGCTTGTCGTTCTTCTGGGGAATCAGCGCGTTCGCGACCGTCTCACTCGCCTGTCCCACGATGTTTTCTCTGGCTTCCATGATTTCTTCCCTTAGTCCCCTTTGTCTTTCAGGCGGCCTCTGCGACCGTCTCGGATTGCGGCAGCGCGAGACTCAGCACCGATTGTTCGTTCGCCTGTCCGCGCGGCAATTCGCCCGCGACGCGCCCCTGCCGCATCACGACGATGCGATCGGACACGCCCAGCACTTCGGGCAGCTCCGACGAAATCATCACGATCGCGCAGCCGCGCTCCGCCAGTTGATAGATCACGTTGTAGATTTCGTGCTTTGCGCCGACGTCGATGCCGCGCGTCGGTTCGTCGAGAATCACCACTTTGAGATCCGGCTCCGCGAGCCAGCGCGAGAGAATCGCCTTCTGCTGATTGCCGCCCGACAGAAAGCGGATGCGCTGCCGGCGGCTCGGCGTCTTGATCTTCAGAAGCTGGATGAAGCGGTCCGCGGTCTCGGCTTCCTTCTTGCGATCGAGAAACAGCCCCGCGCGCAGATAGTGACGCCGGCACGAGATGTTGATGTTCTCCGCGACCGTCGCCATCGCGACAATGCCCTCTTCCTTGCGATCTTCGGGACACAGCACGATGCCGTGGCGAATCGCTTCGCCGGTGCTGCGAATCTTGATCGGCTGGCCGTCGAGCTGAATCGTGCCTTCCTTTTTCTTGTCCGCGCCGTAGACGAGGTGCATGAGTTCGCTGCGTCCCGCGCCGACGAGTCCGAAGAACCCGACGATCTCGCCGCGCCGCACCTCGAAGCTGACGGGCGCGGACAGCGCGTCGCCCTGCACGTTCTGCACCGCGAAGCGCACGTCGCCGAGCTTGCGCGGACGATAGTTATAGATGTCCGAGATCTCGCGCCCGACCATCTCCTGCACGAGCGTGTCGCGCGGCACTTCGGCCAGTCGCGTGTGCGACGCGATCTTGCGGCCGTCGCGGAAAATCGTGCAGGCGTCGCACAGTTCGTAAATCTCGTCCATGCGGTGCGAGATATAGATGAGCGCGCGCTTGTCCGCTTTGAGATCGCGCACGAGCTTGAACAGCACTTCGGTTTCGCGGTGGGAGAGCGACGACGTCGGTTCGTCCAGCGCGATCACGCGCGCATTGCGCAAGAGCGCCTTGCAGATTTCCACCATCTGCCGCTGCGCGATGGAGAGCTTGCGCAGTTTCGCGTTGGGATCGAGATCGACGCCCATCGCGGCAAGACGCTCGCGCACGTGCTGTTTCGCCGCGCGCTTGTCCACCCAGCCAAGCCGGTTCGGCAGCGCGCCGAGCAGCAGGTTTTCGGACACCGTCAGGTCCGGCACGTACTGCAATTCCTGGTGAATCACCGCGATGCCCGACGCAATCGAAGCCGCGGCGCTTCCGAAATGCACTTCTTTTTCGTCGATGAGCACGCGCCCCGAATCGGGCTGATACTCGCCGCCGAGAATCTTGAGCAAGGTCGATTTGCCCGCGCCGTTCTCGCCCATCAAACCGTGAACTTCGCCGGCATTGACGTCGAACGACACGCCGTCGAGCGCGCGCACGCCTGGGAACACCTTGCCGATATTGTCAAAACGCAGCGTCGCTGACACATCGCCTCCTTGTCTGCGCGGGCCGCGTCTCACGCGGCCCGCCGTGCTTCAATCGATTTAGTTCGACGCCAGGCCCATCTGCTGACGCACCGACGCGACGTTGTCACGCGTGGCGAGCATGCCCGTCGTGAGGGTGAGCGGCGGCGGCGCCTTGCCGTCCTTGATCCACGCGTACATCAGTTCGGACGTCTCTTCGCCGTGGCGCTTCGGGCTGATGATGACCGTGCCGTAAAAGCCCGTCGGGTTCGGCTTCTTGAACTCGTTCAGCGCCGAATCCGATCCGCCGATGCCGATGCCGATCATGTTGTCCGCCTTGAAGCCCCGGCCTTCCGCCGCGCGCACCGCGCCGAGCACGGCTTCGTCGTTCAGACCGTAGGCGACCCAGTGCTTGAACTGCGGGTTCTTCGTGAGCGCGATGTTCGCCGCGTTGAACGCGTTTTCCGTGTCGGTCTTCGCTTGCGGCGCGGCGATGATGTTCGCCTTCGGGAAACCGGCGGCGACGAGCGCATCGGTGGCGCCGCTCGTGCGATCGTGCGCGGTCGGCAATTGCTCGTAAGTCACGTCGATCGCGCCGACATCCTTCATGTCCCAGCCGCGCTTCTTGATCTCGGCGGCGATGCCGTCGCCCACCTGCTTGCCGATGTTGTAAGCCGAAATCCCCATGTGCGGCACCGACTCGATCGGCTTGCCCGAACCATCGACGAGGCGGTCATCGACCGTCATCATCTTCAGCTTGTCGGCCTTCGCCTTGGCGACGATGCCCGGCCCAAGCTTCACGTCCGGCGTGCAGATGATGAAGCCCTGCGCCTTCTGCGCGGCGAGGTTGTCGATGGCGCTCATCACCTTTTCGCCCGACGGCGCGCCGATCTTCACGAGCGTGAAGCCCTTCTCCTTCGCGGCGGTCTCGGCGAACTTCCATTCGTCCTGGAACCACGGCTCTTCCGGCTGCTTCACGAGAAAGCCGATCTTGATGTCGTCGGCGGCCTGCGCGACGGGCGCCGCGATCATCGTGGCGCTCGTGGCCGTGGCGGCTGCGATCAGCGTGAGGAACAGTCTGCGTTTCATCTTTTGTCTCCCGACTTTTTCCGTTGTCTCAAAATACCCGCGTGCGGGCGGTGGAAAGCGTGTGGCCGCGTGTCTTTCTGCGTGGATGCCGCACCGCGGCCAGTGCGTCATTTCTTCGATTCGTGCGTCGTCGGTCGCTTCAGTCGTGGTACAGCGCGGAACGCCCGCCATCCACGGTGATACAGCTTGCGTTGATGAACGGCGCTTCGTCCGATGCGAGAAACACCGCCGTCATCGCGACTTCCTGCGGCTGTCCGATGCGCTTCATCGGCTGGAGATCGAGCGTCGCCTTTCGCGCGGCGGCCGGGTCCGGCTGCGTGTTCCACCAGTCGAGCGTCAACTGCGTTTCGATGTAACCCGGCGCGATGGCATTCACGCGCACGTTGTTCGGCGCGTACTCGATGCCGAGCGCGCGCGTGAGCCCGATCACGCCGTGCTTGGCCACCGGATACGGAAAGCAGCCGGGAATGATCTTGAAGCTGTGCGTCGAGGCGATATTCACGATGCTGCCCCGGCCCCGTTCCACCATGCCGGGCAGCACCGCGCGGCAGCCGTTCCAGACGCCGTCGAGGTCGACGGCGAAGCAGCGCCGCCAGTCGTCGTCCGTCATGGTGAGCGGGTCGCAGAACACGTTGATGCCGGCGTTGTTTACGAGCACGTCGAGCGCGCCGAACTTCGCTTCGGTCTGCGCCACGGCGTCTTTCACCGATGCGCTTTGCGTCACGTCGGTGTGCACGGCGAACACGCGCCCAGACTGCGTTTCGTCGGCGATGCGCTGCGCCGTCTCGCGCGCCGTGTCGATATTCAGTTCCGCGAGCGCGACCGCCGCGCCTTCACGCGCGAACGCCAGCGCGATCGCCGCGCCAATGCCACGCCCGGCGCCCGTCACCATCGCGACCTTGCCGGCCAGCCGGTTCATCGCTTCTCACCTTTCGCGATGGCGAGCCCCTCGATGAACGCCTTCGCGTGCGATGCCGTCACGCTCACGCTTTGCCCCGGCTTGTAGAGCGCCGAGCCCAAGCCGAAGCCGTTCGCGCCCGCCGTCAGGAACGGCCCCATGTTGTCCGGCGCAATGCCGCCGACCGGCACGAGCGGCACCTCCTTCGCGATGACCGCGCGCCACGCCTTCACGACCGTCGGGCCGAACTGCTCGGCGGGGAACATTTTCAGCACGTCCGCGCCGTTCTTCAGCGCGAGAAAACCCTCGTTCGGCGTGGCGACGCCCGGCGCGCAGGCGAGCCCGTGCGCCTTCGCGGCGCGCACGAGATCGCCGTCGCTGTGCGGCATCACGACGAGTTCGCCGCCCGCGTCCTTCACGTTATCGACGTAGCTCGGATGCAGCACGGTTCCGGCCCCGACGATCGCGTCTTCCGGCAGCGCCTGCCGGATCGCCGCGATGCTGTCGAACGGCTGCGGCGAATTGAGCGGCACTTCGACGATGCGAAAGCCCGCTTCGTAGAGCGCGCGGCCATGCTCGGCGGCATCGGCGGGCGTGACGCCGCGCAGGATCGCGATCAGCGGACACTGGGCGAACGCCTTCGCGAGTCCGGCGTGCATCTCGTACGGCCCGGGCAGATTGATGTGAGGTTGCATCGTCGTGCTCCTTGCGTGTGCGGGTTCGTCTGTGCTGCGTCAGGCGGCGCTCGCGGGGGCGGTCACGAGCCCGGCTTGCGCGGCGATTCGGTAGAGACCGTGTTCGGTGGCGTGCGCGACCGTCTGCGCGTCGTGGCAGTCGAAGCGCGCGAGCGCGGCGCGATAGCGGTCGCAGAGCGCGTCGTTGCCGATCAGACGCAGCGTCCTGCCCGCGAGCGACGACGCGTTGCGCGCCAGCACTTCGTTCAGCCCGCGCAACTCATGGCCGATGAGCAATCCCGACAAATAATCCGGCTGCTGTTCGGGCGTGAGTTGCCCGGTGAGGCCGAGCGTGCGCGTGCTGAAAATGGTCGCGAGCACGCCGGGATGACCGGCATCGCGCGCGGTATCGACGCCGCGAAGGAACGCGGCGGCATCGGAGGCCGCGCCGTGCTGCATCGTGCGGCCGAGAATCGTGTGGTCGCGCAGCGCGCCGAACGTTTCGCCGGTCATGAACGTATAGAAACGCTCGATGCGCCCCTCGTCGACGAACACCCATTTCGCATGTGTGCCCGGCAGGCCGATCAGCGCGCCGCCCGGCGCGGCAAGCGACGCGTCCGCCGAGAGCGCGCCGACGATCTGCGTTTCCTCGCCGCGCATCACGTTGGGCAGCGTGCCGCGTTCGAGCACGCCCGGCACCACGCGCACGGTCACGCCGCGCGCCGCCGTCACCGTGGCGATGCCCGCGACGAGCGCGTCGGCGTCGGCGGGCGCATCGACATACGGCGCTTCGATCCAGCCCTGCGCGCTGCCGATCATGCCCGCCGCGATCACCGGCAAATGCGGATGCGCGTCGAGCCACGCGCCGCAGGTGTCTTCGAACGCCTCGTCGAAGCCGCCCGCAGGCAACTTCATGATGCCCGCCGACGAAGCGCGCGTGTCCAGCGCCGTGGCGTCGTCGCCGAGCAGATAGGCGCGCAGCGACGTGGTGCCCCAGTCGAGCGCGATGAGAGCGGGCGCGTTCATCGCTTGATCCGGCGATTGGCCTGCGGCGCGCGCCAGCCGAGTTCTTCGGAGATCGAGCGCGCTTCGCGCTGCACGACCGGAATCAGTTCTTCCATGCGCTCGTCCGGCATATACGGGATGGTGCTCGCAACCGAAAGCGCCGCGACGATCGCCCCCGACGCATCGCGCACGGGCGCGGCGACGCAGCGAATCGACGCCTCGTTTTCTTCGAGATCGAACGTGAAGCCGCCTTGCGAATAGCGCGTCATGCGCTGCAGAAAGGTATCGACGTCCGGGCGGTTCTCCGGCTTGAAGCTCGTGCGCGCGAGCGCGCGATGCGACGCGTCGAGCAGCTTCTTCCACGCGTTGCTTTCGAGGTCGAGCATCATCGCCTTGCCGATGCCCGTCGATGCGAGCGGCATGCGGTGCCCGACGCGCGAGCGCATTTCGAGCCCGCGCGTGCCGGGAATCTTGTCGATATAGAGCACGTCGTCGCCGTCGCGCACGCCTAGGTGAATTGTGTCGTGCGTATGCTGCGCGAGCGCCTGAAGATGCGGACGCGCCACCGCCGTGAGCGGCATCTGTTCGAGCGCGATGGTGCCGAGCTCGATCAGCTTCGGCCCGAGCAGATAGCCGCCCTGCACTTGCCGCAGATAGCGCGCCTGCACGAGCGAACTCACGAGCCGGTGCGTGGTGCTGCGCGTCGTGCCGAGCGCCGCGCTGAACGACCGCAGATCGCGTGCGCCGTTGGCGGCGGCTTCGAGAATCGCGAGGCCGCGCAGCAGCGTTTGCGTGCCGGCCTGCTGGGGCGTGATATCGACGAGCGCGCTCGGCAGCGCGATGGCGTCGGCGTCGCGGCGGCCGGTGTCCTTCGCGCGGGCGTCGTTGGCGGCGAGGCCGCTTTCCGAGTCGGCGTGCTGGAATTTGGTCATATCGATCGCTCCGCGATGCGCGTCATGCGCGGCGCGAAAGACGGCGCGGGCTTCGCGCGTGAGGCGGATGAATCGTGCGGCGCGACCCGCGAGCGCGGGCAGGCGATCGAGTGCATGACGTGTCTCCGTTTTGTTCTTGTCGCGCAAGCGTGGCCGCTGTGCGCCGTGCCTTCTGGCGGTATCGTCGAAAGCTTGGACGGATTGTAGTTCCGGCTATCTCAAATATTCAATATGTGACCGCACTGTTCACATAATGGGAGCCAAACTGACAGGCGAAAGCCGCATGAAAACAAAAAAGCCCTGACGGATCAGGGCTTTATAAAGTTTAGCGACGCCAACTAAATTTTATTCCGGCAACTCGGCGGCGCCCATTCGACGTGCGATGACGCGGGCTCGCATGGTCAGATACGCCGAGTTGCGATGGTCGTCGAAGTACTTCGGGCGCGGCAGCATGACGGCGAGGCGCGCGCTCTGTCCCGCCGTCAGTTTGGCCGCCGACGTCTTGTAGTAATAATGCGCGGCGGCTTCCGCGCCATACACGCCGTTGCCCCATTCGACCGAATTCAGATAGACCTCGAAGATGCGCTCCTTGGTCCACCAGAATTCGAGCATCCAGGTAATCACCAGCTCCTGCGCCTTGCGCACATAGCTCTTTTCGCGCGACAAAAACAGATTGCGCGCGAGTTGCTGCGAGATGGTCGAGCCGCCCGCGACGATCTTCCCGCGCGACTTGTTCTTCTCCCATGCCTGCAGAATGGCGTCGGTTTCGTAGCCGTTGTTATTGACGAAGTTCGCATCCTCGGACGCGATGATCGCGCGCTTCAGATTGCGCGAAATCTGGTCGTACGGCACCCACGTGCGTTGCAGCGCGATGCCCGGATGCGTCTTCGCGAGCGTCCACGCATCGGCGCGCATGAACGCGGTGGAACCGGGGTTCGTCACGGTCCATGCGCCGATCTGGAGGAAAAAGTAGAGCTGCGTCGCGAGAACCGCGATGAAGAACACGTAAACGCCGTAAGCGATCCATCGCGCGGGGCCGAGCCGCGCGGCGCGGCGCGCGGGGCGATCGCCCGGTGACGTGCGGCTGCGGCCAGGCGCAGTCGTCATCAGGCTTTTGCCGCCAGCGACTGGCGCAATTCGCGCAGCACCGCGCCGCCGTCCGGGCGCATGCCGCGCCAGATAAAGAACGATTCGGCGGCCTGTTCGACCAGCATGCCGAGGCCATCCGCCGCGCGCGCGCCGAGACGCTCCGCGTGCTGCATGAAGACCGTGGGCTTCGGGCCGTACATCATGTCGTAGGCGAGCGTGCCCGCGCCGAAAGCGGCGTCGTCGCATTCGGGCAGCGCGGCGTCGAGGCTGCCGGCCGTCGCGTTCACGATCACGTCGTAGCGCGTCTTTTCGATGCTGTCCGCGCCGCCGCCCGACAGACGCACCTTCGCCTCCTGCGCGGCCTGCGCGAACTGGCTGACGAGCTGCTGCGCCTTCACCGCCGTGCGATTGACGATGACGAGGGACGCCGGCTGCCGGTCGAAGATCGGCAAGACGACGCCGCGCGCCGCGCCGCCCGCGCCGAGCAGCAGCACACGCGCGCCTTCGAGACTCACGCCGAGATTCGCTTCGATGTCGCGCACGAGGCCGACGCCGTCGGTGTTGTCGCCGCGCACGCCGTCCGCGTCGAACGACAGCGTGTTGACCGCGCCCGCCGCCGCTGCGCGCGGCGACAGGGAATCGGCGAACGCGTGGGCGTCGAGCTTGAACGGCACCGTCACGTTCATGCCGCGTCCGCCCGACGCGATGAACGCTTTCACTGCCTGTTCGAAGCCGCCGAGCGGCCCGAGGATGCGCCCGTATTGGACGGCTTCGCCGGTCTGCTCGGCGAAGCGCGCGTGAATCCACGGCGACTTGCTGTGCTCGACCGGATTGCCGATCACCGCGTACCGGTCGCGCGGTTCAAGCGCGCTCATGCGTTCGGCTCCTGCGGCTCTGGCGCGGGCTGCGCGGGAACGTCCGCCGATGCCTCCGCCGATGCCTCCGCCTGCGCTTCGGCTTCGCTTTCGGCGCTGAGGTCGTCGGCTTCGATGATTTCCTCTTCGCTCTCTTCCTCTTCGACCGGCGCGGCAGCGGACGGCGCGTCGATCACGTGCAGCAGACGGCACGACGCCTCGACGGTCAGCTCATCGATGGATACGACTTCCAGCATCACCCGCGTGCCGCGCGCGTGGACGCCCAAGCCGGGCACATGCAGGATCAGCGGAATTTCTTCGAATCGAACGAGATCGTCCTTCACCACCGACGCCGGGACGTGCCGCCGGTTCTCCTGCTTCAGCCAGCGCAGGCACCAGAAATACTCCATGCGGCGCTGGTGATCGGCGTAGGCCGTGTACGTATCGTCGAAACCTTGCACCACGGCGAAAAGGTCCGCGTCCTTCGGCTTGAACGGCGCGGCGAGTTTCGCGGTCACGCCGTGCTGCACGCACGCGAGCAGTTGCCACTGATTCACCAGATCGACGTAGCGGCGCAGCGGCGACGTGCTCCACGCATATTGCGCGACACCGAGCCCTTCGTGCGGCGCGGGCGTCGTCTGCATGCGCGTGCGCTTGGGGCCGGGACCGCCGAAGCCGCGCTGCGAACGGTAGATGCCCGGCACGCCGTGATCGTCGAGAAACGCGCCCCACGACGAATTCGCGAGAATCGCGAGTTCGGCCACGATCAAGTCGAGCGGCGATCCGCGCCGGCGCGGCGTGATGGTGATGTGCTCGCCTTCGACGTAGAAATTGAAGTCGTTGTTGCGCTGCACTTCGCGCTTGAGGCCGTAGGTCGCGCGCGCCTGCTGCCGCTTCTCGAAGAGCGCCAGAGCGAGCGGCCACAGCACGGCGATGTCTTCCTTGTGCGGATATTCGCCCGTGCCGGCAGCGAGGCTTTCCTCGGTCACGTGCTCGTCGAGATGGTTGTGGCGCAGATTCGACTTGACGAACACGCGCTCGGCGCGCGTTTCGCTTGCGACGATCTCCTGCGTCTCGCGATTCACGATGATGTACAGCGACAGCGCCGGCCGCAACCCGCCCTCGGCGAGCGTGAACACGTCGACGACGTTATCCGGCAGCATCGTGATCTTGTCGCCGGGCATGTAGACCGTCGAAAGACGGCTGCGCGCGATCGAATCGATGGCGTCGCCCCGCGCGATGCCGAGCGCCGGCGCCGCGATATGCACGCCGATGCGCAAGCGGCCGTCGGCCAGATGCTGCACGGAGAACGCATCGTCGATTTCGGTGGTCGTCACGTCGTCGATGGAGAACGCTTCGCCGTCCGCTTCGGGCAAGTCGCCGGGCAACGGCGCGGGATGCACCGCCGGGAAGCCGACGCCGTGCGGGAAGTATTCGGCGAGAAAGCGCGCTTCATGCAACTGGCGCGCGGACGCAATGCCGCCGCATTCCAGCATGAGGCGCGCCTGCGAAATGCCGCGCGCCGCCGCCGCCGCTTCGAGCGCCTTGTATTCGATGGAATTCTTGTCCGGCTTCGTCAACAGGCCGATTGCCTTGTCCTTCAGCGCCTCGGGCAGCTTGCCCGCCTTCAGTTCTTCCTCGTAGCTCGCCTGCACGAGCGCCTGCTGCCGCTTGCGCTCGAGCGACGCCAGCGCCATTTGCAACTGCTCCTGCGGCGCGCGCTGATACTGCCCGCGCCCCTTGCGGCGGAAGTATACCGGCGCGCCGTGCATGCGCAGCACGAGCGCGGCGCGCTCGCTCGGACCGAACTTGTCGCCGAAATAATCCGCGCCGAGCGCGGCGAACGGAAACTCCTCCTCGGGCGCGCATTCCCACAGGAAATCGAGATCGATGTCCTGCGCGATGGCGTCGGCTTCCTGCATCAGATCGGCGGCGGCGGGCTTCTCGAATTCGATCAGCACGTCTTTCGCGCGCACTTTCGCGCGGCGTCCGCCCGGCAACTCGACCTGGAACGCGTCGCCTTGTTTCGACAAGACCGAGCCGGCCTTGAAACTACCCGATTCCTCGAAGAAAACGTTCACTCAATACTCTCGTAAGACGGTGGACCGGACGCGGCAAGCGCCGGTGGATGAATGAGGCGTCATGCCGCCGCGGGCGCGACGGCCGCGCGCGGCGACTGATCGCAAAAGGCGAGCACGTCGCCGAGATAGTTGGCGAAATCGCTGATGGCGTGGTCGCTGCCCTGAATCAGCGTCGTGCGTACGCCGGGGTAGCGCGCGAGCATCGTGCGGTAGTCGATCACTTCGTCGCCGGTCGCGGCAATCAGGAAGTACCGCTCGGGCCGCGTGATGGCATCGACGGTGAGCGCGCGCAGTTCGTCCAGATGGCGCGGCAGCACGGTGATGCTGCCGCCGCCGTGCCACAACGGCTGCTCGCCGAGGTACGCGCTCAGGTCCGATTGCGGCACCACGGCGGGATTGAGCAGGACCGCGCGCCAGCCGTGCTTCTCGGCAAGGTACGTCGCGTAGTAGCCGCCGAGCGAACTGCCGACGACGGTGACATCGTCCGATGCCGCCGTGCTCGCGATGGCTTCCGCGAGCGCGATGGCGTCGCGTGGCGATACGGGCAATACCGGGCACTGCCATTCGCTCAACCGGCCGAGTTCCGCGAGGCGCGCGCGCATCGCGCGGGCCTTGAACGATTGGGGGGATGAGCGAAAGCCGTGCAGGTAGAGGATCACGCGGGGCCTCGTGTCGTTGTGCCGGACGGACGCGCACAAAGCGCGTCGAGCAATTTCTGGTGCACGCCGCCGAAACCGCCATTGCTCATCACGAGCACGTGGTCGCCGGGGCGCGCGGCGGCGATGACCGCCTTCACGAGCGGTTCGATTTCGTCGAATGCCTGCGCCTTGTCGCCAAGCGGAGACAGCGCCTCCGCCAGATTCCAGCCGAGCTTGTCGCGGCCTTCGCGCGCGCCATAGCCGAACACGAGGTCCGCACCGGCGAGACTCGCGGGAAGTTGCGCCTTCATGGTGCCGAGCTTCATCGTGTTCGAGCGCGGTTCGAGCACGGCGAGGATGCGCGCGTGACCCGAATCGCCGATGCGCGTGCGCAGCCCCGCCACCGTGGTTTCGATGGCGGTCGGATGGTGCGCGAAGTCGTCGTAGACGGTGACGCCATCGACGCTGCCCTTTACTTCCATGCGCCGCTTGACGTTGCGAAAGCTCGACAGCGACTTCGCCGCCTGCGCCGCCGGCACGCCCACCGAGCGCGCCGCCGCGATGGCCGCGAGCGCGTTCATGCGATTGTGCTCGCCCTGTACCTGCCAGTCGACCACGCCCAGACGCTCGCCTTGCCAATAGACGGCGAACTGTTCGTCGACCGCCGCGCCGTCACGCGCGGGCAGCGCCTGCCAGCCGCCCTCGACGCCAAAACGCTCGACGCCCGACCAGCAGCCGCGCGTGAGCACGCGCTCGAGCGCCGCCTCGCGCCCGTTCGTGACGATGCGGCCCACGCCCGGCACCGTGCGCACGAGATGATGAAATTGCGTTTCGATCGCGGCAAGATCCGGGAAGATGTCGGCGTGATCGAATTCGAGATTGTTGAGCACTGCCGTGCGCGGGCGGTAGTGGACGAACTTCGACCGCTTGTCGAAAAACGCGGTGTCATATTCGTCCGCTTCGATCACGAAGAAGCTGGAGTCCGTCAGGCGCGCGGAAATGCCAAAATTGAGCGGCACGCCGCCGATCAGAAAGCCCGGATTCATGCCGGCGTCTTCCAGCAGCCACGCGAGCATGGAACTCGTCGTGGTCTTGCCGTGCGTGCCCGCGACCGCCAGCACCCACTTGCCCGCGAGCACGTGCTCGCCGAGCCATTGCGGACCGGACGTGTACGGCAGGCCGCGGTCCAAAATGGCTTCCATCAGCGGATTGCCGCGCGACACCACATTGCCGACGACGAAGAGATCCGGCGCAAGCTCGATCTGCTCGGCTCCAAAGCCCTCGATCAATTCGATGCCCTGCGCTTCGAGCTGGGTGCTCATCGGCGGATAGACGCCGGCGTCGCAGCCGGTGACTTGGTGTCCGGCCTCGCGCGCCAGGACGGCGAGACCGCCCATGAAGGTGCCGCAAATGCCGATGATGTGGATGTGCATAAAGCATGTCGCGCCGCGTGGGCGATGATTGCGGAGAACGGGAACGGCGCACCACGGAGAAAAGCCGTGCGGGAGTGCGCCCGGAGGCGCATATTGTAACCGAGCGCGCCCGCCGCCCTTACACCATGCGCCTGCCACGCCGGCCGCGCCCGCCGGGCTCCGAGACGTTATCTAGTATGATGCCCTCATGGTTCGCAAATCACATATCGATCCGCAGCGCGTGCGCGAGGAAATCGCGATCGCGGCCGCGAGAATGATCGCCGAAGACGGTCTCGACTACTCCACCGCGAAGCGCAAGGCGGCGCGGCTCGTGGTCGGCGAAAGCAAGATCGGCGGCGAGTTCTTGCCCGACAACGATCAGATCGAAGAGGAAATCCGCGAATATCAGGCGATTTTCCAGAGCGACAGTCAGCCGGCCGTGCTGCGCCGCATGCGCGAGACCGCGCTCGAGTGGATGGAGCGCCTGAAACCCTACGATCCGTATCTGACCGGCGCGGTGCTCAACGGTACGGCAGGCGAGCATTCGGATATCCATCTGCAATGCTTTTGCGACAACCCGAAGGAAGTCGCTATTTACCTGCTCAACGCCAATATTCAATACGATGTCTCCGAGACGCGCCACTTCGCGGGGCGCGGTTATGTGGAGACCTTGAGCTTTCTGCATCGCTTGCGCGGCGAGGAGCCGATCGGCGTTCACATTGCGCTGTACAGCAGCGTCGATCTGCGCGGCGCGGTGCGCGCCGACGGACGCGGCCGGCTCGCGCGCGCCAACGCCGCCGCCGTGCGCGCGCTGCTCGACCAATCCGGCGATCCGGACCGGCCGCCGCTTTACATCGGCGGTTGAGCCGGCGCGACGCTTTCATCCGCATTCAGCATTTCACGTCCATGAACAGCAAACGTCTCTTCGCGGCCCTGGCGGTCGCCATCGCCGCGACGGTCGGCGGTTTCTACGCGGGCCATCTGTTTACCGGCAGCGATACCGAAGCCGCGACACAGCCGAACGGCAACGCCGTCGATCAGTTGTGGAAAATCACGCCGCCCGCCGCGTCCGGCACATCGCAGCCGCTCGCGGCGTATAAGGCCAAGCCGGTCGTCGTCAATTTCTGGGCGTCGTGGTGCGGCCCGTGCGTGAAGGAAATGCCGACGCTCTCGGCCCTGCAGCGCGAATATCAGAAGAAAGGCATCACGTTCATCGGTCTGGGCGTGGATAGCGAAAAGAACGTCAACGACTTCCTGAAGAAAGTCCCGGTGGATTATCCCGTGTACGTTACGGGATTCGGCGGCGCGGACCTTGCGCGCAGCTTCGGCAACAACGCAGGCGGCCTGCCGTTTACCGTCGTCATCGACGCCAAGGGCGTCGTCCATTCGACAAAGCTGGGCGAAGTCAACGAAGCGGAACTGCGCCACACGCTCGACGCGCTGTAAAAATTCGCTGCGGGATCGGCCGCCGTTCGAACGAGTAGGCAGCAACTTACGCAGCTTTTGCTGTAACTTCGCTGTTTGGCTGCGATAATGGCGCCTGCGGACCTCGGACGAGTTCTGTCGCTCGCGCTGTAAAACTAGACAACATTCTCTAAACGGCGCTAAAGTGCGCCGAATTCCGCATAACCCGAAGCCACCATGACTATTCCGCCGGTGCCGCAAGGCCACGTAGCTGCCCATTCCGCCGCCCGCGAGCGCGGCGTTGGCCGTGGCCCCGCGCCCGATGCGACAGGTCGCTACGCCGCCGTCTTCGCCGCGGGCGCGCTGCGCCGCACTGCTGCGCGACGCGGACGGCTGGCCGCGCCGGCACGCGGCTGACGTTCTGAACACACCCACAAATCAAGTCAAGCACCGGGCAGTCCCGGTCTCCAAGTATTGAAAGGGGATTTTTCGATGGACCTTCGTAAACTGAAAACGCTGATCGACCTCGTCTCGGAATCCGGCATCTCGGAGCTGGAAGTGACGGAGGGCGAAGGCAAGGTTCGCATCGTCAAGAACGCGGCGCCCGTTTATATGCAAGCGCCGCAGCAATACGCGCCGCAAGTGCAGGCGCAAGCCGCACCGAGCTTCCCCGGATCGGGCGATGCCGGCGCGGGCGCAGGCGCCGCCGCCCCGGCCGCCGCGCCGCAGGGCCACGTCGTGACCTCGCCGATGGTCGGCTCGTTCTACCGCGCGCCGTCGCCCGGCGCCGATCCTTTCGTGCAGGTCGGCGATACGGTCAAGGAAGGCCAGACGCTGTGCATCATCGAAGCCATGAAGCTCCTGAACGAGATCGAATCGGACAAGTCTGGCGTCGTAAAGGAAATTCTTGTCGAGAACGGTCAGGCGGTCGAGTACGGCCAGCCGCTCTTCGTGATCGGCGACTGAGCGCGTTGGGCCGTGTGCCGGACGCTTCGCTCCGGTTCGCCCGGCTTCACCGCGCCGGCGCATGCCATCTGGACGCATCCGGACGCGCGCGCCGCCGATTCGAATCCCGAGGGCCGCTCGCGCGTGCCCGTTGATGAGCCGACCCACTGCCATGTTTGAAAAAATTCTTATTGCGAACCGCGGCGAAATCGCGCTTCGCATCCAGCGCGCGTGCCGCGAACTGGGCGTCAAGACAGTCGTCGTCTACTCCGAAGCCGACAAGGAAGCGAAGTACGTCAAGCTCGCCGACGAAGCGGTCTGCATCGGACCGGCGCCGTCGAATCTGTCGTATCTGAACATGCCCGCGCTCATCAGCGCGGCCGAAGTCACCGACGCCGAAGCCATCCATCCCGGCTACGGCTTCCTTTCCGAGAACGCGGATTTCGCCGAGCGCGTCGAGCAATCGGGCTTCACGTTCATCGGGCCGCGCCCGGAAACCATTCGCCTGATGGGCGACAAGGTCACCGCCAAGCAGACGATGATCAAGACCGGCGTGCCGTGCGTGCCGGGCTCGGAAGGCGCGTTGCCGGACGATCCGAAAGAGATCGTGAAAATTGCGCGCGCGGTCGGTTATCCCGTCATCATCAAGGCGGCGGGCGGCGGCGGCGGGCGCGGCATGCGCGTCGTCCATACCGAAGCGGCGCTCGTGAACGCGGTGAACATGACCCGCGAAGAAGCGGGCCGCGCGTTCGGCAATCCGCAGGTCTACATGGAGAAGTTCCTGGAGAACCCGCGGCACATCGAGATTCAGGTGCTGTCGGATTCGTTCCGTAACGCGCTGTGGCTCGGCGAGCGCGACTGTTCCATGCAGCGCCGCCACCAGAAGGTGATCGAGGAAGCGCCGGCGCCGGGCATCGCGCGGCGGCTGATCGACCGCATCGGCGACCGTTGCGCCGAAGCGTGCAAGAAGATGGGCTATCTCGGCGCAGGCACGTTCGAATTCCTGTACGAGAACAACGAGTTCTACTTCATCGAGATGAACACGCGCGTGCAGGTCGAGCATCCGGTGACGGAACTCATCACGGGCGTCGACATCGTTCAGGAACAGATTCGGATCGCCGCTGGCGAGAAGCTCACGTTGCGCCAGAAGGACATCCAATTCCGCGGCCACGCGATCGAATGCCGTATCAACGCCGAAGATCCGTTCAAGTTCACGCCGTCGCCGGGACGCATCACGTCGTGGCACGCGGCGGGCGGCCCCGGCATCCGCGTCGATTCGCACGCGTACAACGGCTATTTCGTCCCGCCGAACTACGATTCGATGATCGGCAAGCTGATTGCCTACGGCGCGACGCGCGAACAGGCGATCAACCGCATGCGGATCGCGCTGTCGGAAATGGTCGTGGAAGGCATCTCGACCAACATTCCGCTGCACCGCGAACTGATGATCGACGCCAAGTTCGTCGAAGGCGGCACGAGCATCCATTACCTCGAAAACAAGCTCGCCGCGCGTCAGGCGGCGGTGGCCGAAGAGTCCTGAAGCGCCTTGGCAGAGACACGAGCATGAGTTACCGGGAACTGATCGCCGAGCTGGACCGCGAGCACGCGGAGGCGCTGTCGGATGCGCTGCTGGACATCGGCGCGCTGTCGGTGTCCGTCGAGGACGCCGACGCCGACACGCCCGACGAGCAGCCGCTCTTCGGCGAGCCGGGGCTCACGCCGGAGCGCAGCGCGTGGAAGCGTTCGCGCGTGGTCGCGCTGCTTGCAGAAGACGCGGACCCGGCCGTGCTGCTCGCCGCGGCGTCCAACGACATCGGTCTGAAATCGACGCCCGCGTTCACCTTGCGCGAAGTCGAGGAGCAGGACTGGGTGCGTTTGACGCAGGCGCAGTTCGATCCGATTCACATCGGCGAGCGCATCTGGGTCGTGCCGTCCTGGCACGACGCGCCCGATCCGGACGCACTCGTGCTCGAACTCGATCCGGGCCTCGCGTTCGGCACGGGCAGCCATCCGACCACGCGCTTGTGCATGGAATGGCTGGAGCAATCGGTGAAGCCGGGGCAGTCGCTGCTGGATTACGGCTGCGGCTCCGGCATTCTCGCCATTCTCGCGAAGAAGTGCGGCGCGAATCCGGTGCATGGCATCGACATCGACCCGCAGGCAGTCGAGTCCGCGCGCCAGAACAGCGAACGCAA
This sequence comes from Burkholderia sp. 8Y, assembly GCF_902506145.1. Classification (GTDB taxonomy): domain Bacteria; phylum Pseudomonadota; class Gammaproteobacteria; order Burkholderiales; family Burkholderiaceae; genus Caballeronia. Next base: position 2,370,150 of record NZ_LR733520.1, read on the forward strand.
TCACGCGGACGTCACCTATGGCCTGCCCGACGACTGTCCAGCCGGCGAGTTCGACATCGTCGTGGCGAACATCCTCTCGAATCCGCTGAAACTCATGGCCTCGATGCTCGCCGCCAAGGTGAAACCGGGCGGGCGGATCGCGCTGTCTGGCATCCTGGCGCGCCAGGCCAAAGAAGTCGCGGCGGTCTATGCGAAGTGGATCGACATCGGCGTGTGGCGCGAGCACGAAGGCTGGGTATGCCTCGCCGGAACGCGGCGCGAAAGCCTTTAGAATAGCGCCATCGCCACTGTTCTGGCCGCGAGGCCACTGGCATTTTCCACTGGCACTTCCCTATGGCGCTGGCTACCCGCTGCCCACACTGCGAAACCGTTTTCAAGCTCGATCCGCATCTGCTCGCGCCGCATGACGGGCGGGTGCGTTGCGGCCATTGTCAGGAAGTGTTCGACGCCGCGCATCATCGGTTCGAACTGCCGGACGATACGGCCGAAGCCGGCGAAGCGCAGCACGCCGCGCTGATCGACGACGAAGTCGCGGTCGGGCCTTCGACGTTCTCGTCGCCGAAGAAAGAAGCCACGAGCGTGCCGCCCACGTTGACGGTGCCTCGTCAGCTGGATCTCGGCAAGCAGTCTGCCGCCAAGCCGTTTTCGCCGCCTCCGGCCAAGGAAGACAACGATCCCACCGTGCTTTCGAACGCGCCTGCATTCGCGGGCGCGTCGATGCAACCGCCGCCCGAGCGCAGCGTGCCGCGCAAAGACGCCGCGAACGAACCCGACGCGGAGCCCGTCGTCGAGCCTGTCGTGGAGCCGTTCGCGCTCGGACGTGTGAAGCCGCTCGCCGCACCGGGCGCGCCACTGAACGACGACGTACAAAAGCCGCAGTCGAAAACCGAAGCGCCGAAACGTCCTGAACCCGCGCCGCCGCCTTCGCGCTTTGTCGATCCGCTCGACGACCGCGCCGAGCCTTTCATCGGCCCGGCGCACACGCGGCCGGAACCGCCGCGCGCCCGCCCTGCCCCTGCGCCTGCCCATGTTCCCTCATCGGCTTGGGACGAAGAAGACGAGCCCGGCTTCGGCGCGAGGCCGTCCGGTCCCGGCAGCACCGCGCACGCACCGAGCGCCAACGAAGCGTTTCCCGTCACGCGCGAGCCGCGCATCGAGACGACGCCACCGGCCAGGCCCGCGCGCAAGGGACTGCGCGCGCTCGGCGTCGTCGCGGCGGTGGTGCTGACGCTGCTGCTCGTTGTCCAGCTCGCCTGGTGGCAGCGCGAGACGGTCATGATCTATGTCCCCGGCTCGCATGCGTTCTACGTCAATATCTGCGACGAACTCGGCTGCACGATATCGCCGCCGCGCTACATCTCCGGTTTGCAAATCGAGAGCTCCGGCTTGCGTCAGGTCGACGGCCCGCACAAGCTCGAACTGAAGCTCATGCTGCGCAACCGGTCTGACGTCGCGCTCGCCTATCCCGCGCTCGAACTCACGCTGCTCGACGAGAAGAGCGACGTCGCCGTGCGCCGTGTGCTGTGGCCGCAGGAATACGCGCGACCGGGTACGATATTCGCCATCGGCCTTCCGCCGCAAAGCGCGCAACCGGTCGTCGTCCGGCTCGATACGGGCGATGCCGTCGCCGCGAATTACAGGGTGCAAGTTTTCTATCCGTGACCGGATGGTCGCGCGAGCACCCGGCTTTTCAAGACGCGCCCGGCAGCAACGAGCCGGGCGCGCAGTTCCCGTCAGCATCTGACACATCCTCTGGAGCGCAACATGAGTCAAGTTACCCTCGGCGGCAACCCGATCGAAGTCAGCGGCACGTTCCCGAGCGAAGGACAGCAAGCCCCCGCGTTCACGCTCGTCGGCGCGGATCTCGGCGATATCACGCTCGCGAGCTTCGCGGGCAAGCGCAAGGTGCTGAACATCGTGCCGAGCCTCGACACGCCCACGTGCGCAACCTCGACGCGCAAATTCAACGAATCGGCCGGCAAGCTGGACAACACGGTCGTGCTCGTCGTCTCCGGCGACCTGCCGTTCGCGGCCAAGCGGTTCTGCACGACGGAAGGTCTGGCCAACGTGGTGACGGCCTCGACGTTCCGCGGTCACGAGTTCGCGCAGTCGTACGGCGTGGACGTGACGAGCGGCCCGCTCAAGGGGCTGACTGCCCGCGCGGTCGTCGTGCTGGACGAGAACGACAAGGTGCTGCACGCCGAGCTCGTGCCGGAAATCAAGAACGAGCCGAACTACGATTCGGCGCTCGCCGCACTGAAGTAAGACGCATCGACGGACCGCTGCGGCGGTCCGCATACGAGGCGCGGCGCTCTTCGGTTCGACCGATGCGAACGCCGCCGCGCGCCGTATGCGCCACCCTTTTCCTCGCGCCTATTAATAAGGACGTTCGCCTTGGCTACGCTCATCTGCGGCTCGCTCGCCTACGACAACATCATGACTTTCCAGGGCCGCTTCGGCGACCACATCCTGCCGGACCAGGTGCACATGCTGAACATCAGCTTCCTGGTCCCGACGATGCGGCGCAACTTTGGCGGCTGCGCGGGCAACATCGCGTATGCGCTGAAGCTGCTCGGCGGCGATGCGAAGATCATGGCGACGCTCGGCGAAGCGGACGCGCAGCTCTATATCGACCGGCTCGACGCGCTCGGTTTGTCGAAGGAATACGTGCGAGTGCTGCCCGGCCAGCACTCCGCGCAATGCTTCATCACCACCGACCTCGCGAACAACCAGATCACGGCGTTCCACCCCGGCGCGATGATGGAATCGCACCTGAACCGCGCCGACGAAGCGCGGGGTATTTCGCTCGGCATCGTGGCGCCCGACGGCGCGGATGGCATGCGCGAACACGCCAGACAGTTCGCGGCGGCGGGCGTACCGTTCATCTTCGATCCGGGTCAGGGTTTGCCTATTCTCGAAGGTGTAGAGCTTTGTCGCATGATTGAACTCGCCACCTACGTGACGGTCAACGACTACGAAGCCAAGTTGTTGAGCAACAAGACCGGCTGGTCGATCGAAGACATCAAGAACCGGGTGGACGCGGTGATCGTCACGCGTGGCGAACACGGCGCGCAGATCTATCATGAAGATGGCGTGTTGGAGGTGCCGGCAGTAAAAGCGCGGCAAGTCGTGGACCCGACCGGTTGTGGCGACGCATTCCGCGGCGGCCTGTTGTACGGCATCGAGAACAAGCTTGGCTGGGAAAAGACGGGGCGTCTCGCGAGTCTGATGGGTGCGTTGAAAATCGAGCATCAGGGCCCGCAAACTTATGCGCCGACGCGCGCTGAAATCGAGGACCGTTTCAAGCAGGCGTTTGGAAGCAGCCTGTCGTGATCGAGTGGATGAAGGGAGTGAAGGAATGAAAACGGTAAGTCGCATCGTGCTGGCAGCATCGCTCATCGGCTCAGTCGCGCTGACGGGCTGCGCCTACAACAGCAGTTCGCCTGACGTGTACACCGCGTCGCAGGCGCAGCGCGAGGAAACGGTACGCATGGCGACCGTCGAAAGCGTGCGCGGCGTGAAGATCAGCTCGAACAACGGCCAGCCGACGGGTCTTGGCGCCATCGGCGGCGGCGCGCTCGGCGGCGTCGCGGCGGGCAGCGCGATCGGCGGCGGCAACGGGTCGATCATCGCGGGCATCATCGGCGGGCTGGCCGGCGCAGTCGCGGGCAATGCAGTGGAGAACAGCGTCGCCGTGAAGAACGGACTGGAAATCACCGTGCGCCTCGACAACGGCGATATGCGCGCCATCACCCAGACGTCGAACGGCGAAGTGTTCCAGGCAGGCGAGCGCGTACGGCTGCTGTCGAGCGGCGGCGTGACGCGCGTGACGCACTAACGTCTGAGGGATTCGACCGGGCAATCGCAGCCAGCCTGCGGTTGCTCAAAAAAGCGCATGCATCGAAAGAGGCATGCGCTTTTTTCGTGCGCGCCTGGCTCGCAAGGCGCGAACTTGCTTCGGGTACCGAAGCGAAGACCCGCCGCCGGTCGGTTCCGGCGACGGGTCGAGGCCGGGTAGGCCTACCCGGTCGTGAGGCACATCGACGTGTGCCGCGGTGCTTCGGACTGCTGTTGCCGCGACTTACGGACGGCTGCCCGTCGGGAACGGCCATGCCGCCGCCGGGTTCAGCGCCGTCTTGACCGCAGTGGCCGGAGCCGCCGGAGCGGGCGTCGACACCGTGGTAGCCGTCGTTGCGGGAGCGGCAGCCGTCGTCTTTTTTGCAGCAGCAGCCTTCTTGGCCGGCGCCTTCTTTGCAGCAGGCTCGGCTTTCTTCGCTGCGGGAGCAGGCGCGGAAGCGGCAGGCGCAGCAGGGGCAGCGGCGGTTTTCGACGCAGCCTTCTTCGCAGGGGCCTTCTTCGCGGCAGCCTTCTTCGCGGGCGCTTTCTTCGCTGCGGCCTTCTTCGCCGCCGCCTTCTTCGCGGGCGCCTTCTTGGCGGCAGCCTTCTTCGCAGGCGCCTTCTTCGCGGCGGCCTTCTTCGCGGCAGCCTTCTTCGCAGGCGCCTTCTTGGCTGCGGCCTTCTTCGTGGCTACCTTTTTGGTGGCGACCTTCTTCGCTGCGGCTTTCTTGGCGGGCGCCTTCTTGGCCGCGACCTTCTTTGCGGCGACCTTCTTCGTGGCGACCTTCTTTGCTGCCGCCTTCTTGGCCGGCGCTGCCTTCTTCGCCGCGACCTTCTTCACGGCGGCTTTCTTGGCCGCGACCTTCTTCGTGGCGACCTTCTTCGCTGCTACCTTCTTGGCCGGTGCGGCGGCCTTCTTGGCGGGGGCTTTCTTTGCTGCAGCCTTTTTCGCGGCGGGTTTCTTCTTGGCAACTGCCATGGTTTTTCTCCTTCAGGTTTTCAGATGAGAGTCAGTTCAAACAACACCCTTCGTCAAAACCCGCTTCTTCGCGTGGAGGCTCTCAGGGCACACGCTACGAAGCGGATTATTCATCGGCGTACGCTGATCCCACCTGCTTACGCTAATGAATACGGCAAGGCGCGCCGTGCCCCGAGGCACCGCGCGCCAAATTGAGTCAGCGCCCATACACGGCGCCGGCCATCGCTTGATCGAGCCAGCGAGCTTGTCGCCGGCATTTTCCGGGGGGAAGTTTGCCCTTCCCATTGAAGGGATCGCAAAACGCCTGTCTTTCAACCGGACCACTTGGTCCGTCAAGTCAGTAGGCGCACTTTGCATCAGGCGACCGTTCTCCTAAACCTTGTCGGCCAGGCGCGCGCAATGATGCACGCTGCTGCCCAGCCGTCCCATCGATTTCGTCTGCAACACGTCCTGGGCTTCTTGTTATTCCCAGGTCAGCGCGCCGCCGGTTTGATACTCAATCACGCGTGTCTCGAAGAAGTTGCGTTCCTTCTTCAAGTCGATCATTTCGCTCATCCACGGGAACGGGTTTTCCTCGTTCGGGTAGAGCGGGTCCAGGCCGATCTGCTGGCAACGCCGATTGCAGATGAACCGCAAGTAGCTCTTGAACATCGACGCATTCAGGCCGAGAACCCCGCGCGGCATGGTGTCTTCAGCGTAGCGATATTCAAGATCGACAGCCTGCTTGAACAGCTCGCGGATCTCCGCCTTGAATTCGGCGGTCCACAGTTGCGGCTCTTCGAGCTTGATCTGGTTGATGAGGTCGATGCCGAAGTTGCAGTGCATCGATTCATCGCGGAGGATGTACTGATACTGCTCCGCCGCGCCCGTCATCTTGTTCTGGCGACCCAGCGCCAGAATCTGCGTGAAGCCCACATAGAAGAACAGCCCTTCCATGATGCAGGCGAACACGATCAACGACTTCAGCAATTTCTGGTCCGCTTCCAGCGTGCCCGTGGTGAAGGCCGGGTCGGTCAACGTCTGGATGAACGGGATCAGGAACTCGTCCTTGTCACGGATCGACTTGACCTCGTGATAGGCGTTGAAGATCTCGCTTTCGTCGAGGCCGAGCGATTCGACGATGTACTGATACGCATGCGTGTGGATCGCCTCTTCGAACGCCTGGCGCAGCAGGAACTGGCGGCACTCGGGAGCGGTGATGTGACGATACGTGCCAAGCACGATGTTATTCGCGGCGAGCGAGTCCGCCGTGACGAAGAAGCCGAGGTTGCGCTTGACGATGCGACGCTCGTCGTCCGAGAGACCGTTCGGGTCTTTCCACAGGGCGATGTCGCGCGACATGTTCACTTCCTGCGGCATCCAGTGATTCGCGCAACCGGCGAGGTACTTCTCCCACGCCCACTTGTACTTGAACGGCACCAGTTGATTGACGTCGGTCTTGCCGTTGATGATGCGCTTGTCGGCGACGTTGACGCGCGCTTCGCTCTGCGCGGCGATGGCGCCAGCGGAAGGCGTGGCGGCTGCGGGAGGCACGAAGCCATCCGAGAAGATGTTCTGCGCCTGTGCGGTCTGATGGGCGGCTTGATGATCGAACGATTGAGCAGCGTGTGCCGCACCCTGCGTACCGAAAGCCGTGCCTTGAGCGTTGCGCAACGTGTTCTGTTGCGGATCGCTCGACGGAGCTACGGCAGTGGTCTCGTCATCCCAGTTGAGCATAAATTCTCACCATCAATTTAGATCGGTTTGTACCATCTTTTCATGAGCGATAAAAGAGCTTGCTCATGAAAATTCTCGTTTTCTAGCGATTTGGATTCTGCGTTGCTACCTGCATACAACACTTGGCTCTGCGCTCAGTGTTCGCAGCGTGATGCGAGCATGAGAGAGACGAGTGTGAAGCGGTCCTCAACGACTCTCTTCACGCGTGGCGATGCGTGATCGGACTGCGTTGTATCGATGATTCGATCGATGGATTCGATCGATGCTTCGATGCCGTCAATGCGAATGCTTGCGAGTGCCCGCGATGATCGATCGACGCGAGCGCCGTTGGCCGGTTGCGATGCGATGCAAGCGAAGATGAAAGCGCGTGCGTGCGTGACCTTGCCCGGTGACGCTTGTGTACCCGAGCGACGCCTCATGGCTGCTTGCGCGTGCTTCGAATTCGTTGCCGAAGTCTACCATTCGACGCCCCGCTTTACCACAATATCTTGTGTCTGCGCCGATGCCGCCCTACAACCTATAGCGCATACAACGCACGCGGTCAACGCCTCAGCGGATCGAGCAGCGAGCGCAGATTGTTGTGATCGATCTCGTGCATGAGCGCGAGCAACGCACCCAACTTGCCTTGAGGAAAACCCTCACGCGCGAACCATGCGAGGTAGTGACCGGGCAAGTCGGCGATGAGTTTGTCCTTGTACTTGCCGTACGGCATCGTCTGCGTCACGAGACGCTGCAGGTCTTGCGGGTCCATCGTCGCTTCACTCCTCGGTTATGTTCATCGCATCACATAGCGCCTGGCATGCGATCGCAGTGGCTTCGTATCGGTGCCATAATCGCCGCTCTTGCCGCCAGGACTGATCGCATTCTCCGATGCCGCTCGCCGTCAAAGCTTTCATTGCTCCTCTCATCGTCGCGTGCGCGATGTTCATGGAAAGCGTCGACGCCAACGTCATCGTCACTGCGATTCCCGAAATGGCGCGTGCCTTCGGACGCGATCCCGTCACACTCAAAGTCGCCGTCACCAGTTACGTGCTCGGCTTAGGCGTCTTCATTCCCATCTGCGGCTGGGTGGCCGACCGCTTCGGCGCACGCGCTGTCTTTCGCGCGGCCATCGGCGTGTTCGTCGTAGGTTCGCTGCTGTGCGCGGCATCGACTTCGCTCGGCCCCTTCACCGTCGCACGTTTCATTCAGGGCGTGGGCGGCGCGATGATGGTGCCCGTCGGCCGCATCATCATCTTCCGGTCGGTGCGCCGCTCGGAGTTCATTCGCGCGATGAACTACCTTTCCGTTCCCGCGATGCTCGGCCCGGCGGCGGGGCCTCTGCTCGGCGGCTTCATCACGACGTATCTGCACTGGCGGCTGATCTTCTTCATCAACATCCCGATCGGCATCGCGGGCATCTACCTGACCAATCGATACATCGCCGACTCGCGCGAAGAACACCCGGGCCGGCTCGACTGGCTCGGCTTCTTCCTCTCGGCGGGCGCCGGCGTGTTGCTGCTGCTCGGGCTGTCGCTTGTCGGCGGCGAGCTGGTGCCGCAAGGCGTCGCGTTCGCGATGTGCGTCGCGGGCGCACTGATGGCCGCGCTCTACCGCCTGTACGCGCGCCGGACCGCGCGGCCGCTCCTCGACTTGCGCTTCTTTCGCGTGCCGACGTTTCAGGCGAGCGTCGTCGGCGGCTCGCTCTTTCGCATCGGGCTCGGTGCGGTGCCGTTTCTCTTGCCGCTCGCGCTGCAGGAAGGCCTCGGCATGACGGCGTTCAAGTCCGGCGCGATCACGTGTGCTTCGGCGTTCGGCGGCATGTTCATGCGCTCGCTGGCATCGCGCGTGCTGCATCGGTTTGGCTTCCGGCAGACGCTTCTGTACAACGCGGCGCTGTCCGGGCTGGCGATTGCGGCGTGCGGCACGTTCTTTCCCGCCACGCCGACGTGGGTGATCTGGGCCGTTGTGCTGCTCGGCGGCTTCTTTCCGGCGCTGCAGTTCACGAGCCTCAACTCGCTCGCTTATGCGGAGATCGAAACACGCGATGTCGGGCGGGCTACGAGTCTTGCCAGCTTCGTGCAGCAGGTTTCGCTCGGGCTTGGCGTCACGGTGGCGGGCATCACGCTCGAGCTTACGCAGTATCTCAATGGACACGTTAGCGTGCGATGGTCGGACTTCTGGCCGGCGTTTCTTGTCGTCGGGTTATTTTCGTTTCTCTCGATGCCGGTTACGGCTCGGTTGGGGCGGGATGCGGGGAGCGAGATTTCTCGCGGGACGCGGGGGTAGCGGTTCTCTTTTCGCCTGCCGGCGAGGTCGTGTCAGTGTGTTGGTGCGTCCCTCCGCGCGAGCGGGCATAGGTGCTTCTCTTAGCGTTCCGCTTCGTGGTTGCCTTGCGTCGTCGTGGGACCGGTTCTCGCGTCGGTTTATTGGCGCGCTCCTCGGCGGGGTGGGCATAGGTCTTTCTCCCCGCATGGTGGTTCTTGGTTGCCCTGACCCGTCGTGGAACTTGTTTCCGCGGCGGTCTATTTGCATTCCTCTCTGGCGCGGGCACACGTCTTACCGGCATTGCGGCTTCGTGGTTGCCTTGCCTCGGCGTGGAACCAAGTTCCACGACAAGACAAGACAAGACAAGACAACAAAGAAACAAAAAACAAAAGCCGGCACCGAGAAACCACCTCAGCACCGGCCTTAGCCAGCAGAAGAAACGACTCAATCGCTAGCGATCACTCACTGACATGCCTCACACTCGTCGAACCCCGCATCTCCCGGACGCATCATGCAGACGGGGCCATCGGCTTCCGGCTCGGCCGCCTCGACCGCTGGTGCAGCAGCAGCGTTGAACCCACCGCCCACGCCGCCGGCAGAAGAAGAAGAAGAAGCACCGCCCGACACACCGAAGCCGCCGCCCGAACCCGCACCGCCGTCGCCCGACGGCACCGCGTTCAGCGCGCCGTGCGCCACCGTCGACTTCTCGACGTGCGTCGCCGCCATCGTGCGGAGGTAGTACGTCGTCTTGAGGCCGCGCAGCCACGCGAGCTTGTACACCTCGTCCAGCTTCTTGCCCGACGCGCCGCCCATGTAGATGTTCAGCGACTGCGCCTGATCGATCCACTTCTGACGGCGCGACGCCGCTTCCACCAGCCACTTCGGATCGACTTCGAACGCCGTCGCGTAGATCGCGCGCAAGTCGGCCGGAACTCGGTCGATGCGTGAGAGCGTGCCGTCGAAGTACTTAAGGTCCGACACCATCACTTCGTCCCACAGGCCGCGCGCCTTCAGATCGCGCACCAGGTAGTCGTTGACGACCGTGAATTCACCAGACAGATTCGACTTCACGTACAAGTTCTGGAACGTCGGCTCGATGCACGCCGACACGCCGATGATGTTCGAGATCGTCGCCGTCGGCGCAATGGCCACGCAGTTGGAATTGCGCATGCCGTGCGTCGCGATGCGCGAACGCAGCGTGGACCAGTCCATCGACTCGGACGCATCCACTTCCACGTAACCGCCGCGCGCGTCGGCCAGCAGCTTCACCGTGTCCTGCGGGAGAATGCCGCGATCCCACAGCGAGCCGCGATAGCTTGAATAGCGGCCGCGCTCTTCCGCCAGCTCCGTTGACGCGTAGTACGCGTAATAGCAGACAGCTTCCATCGAACGATCCGCGAACTCCACCGCTTCCTGCGACGCGTACGGCGTGCGCAGCAAGTGCAGGCAGTCCTGGAAGCCCATGATGCCCATGCCCACCGGACGATGCTTCAGGTTCGAGTTACGCGCCTTCGGCACCGCGTAGTAGTTGATGTCGATCACGTTGTCGAGCATGCGCATCGCGACGCTGATCGTGCGCTTCAGCTTCGCGTGATCGAGCGCGAGCGTGCCGTCGGCCTGCTTCGTCAGGTGCGCGACGAGGTTCACCGAGCCGAGGTTACACACGGCGATCTCGGTGTCGCTCGTGTTCAGCGTGATTTCCGTGCACAGGTTCGACGAGTGCACGACGCCGACGTGCTGCTGCGGCGAACGCACGTTGCACGGGTCCTTGAACGTGATCCACGGATGGCCCGTTTCGAACAGCATGCCGAGCATCTTGCGCCACAAGTGCTGCGCCGGCACCTTCTTGAAGAGCTTGATCTCGCCGCGAGCTGCTTTCTCTTCGTAAGCGACGTACGCCTTCTCGAAGTCCGCGCCGAACAGATCGTGCAGGTCCGGGCACGTGGACGGCGAGAACAGCGTCCATTCGCCGCCTTCCATCACGCGCTTCATGAACAGGTCGGGAATCCAGTTCGCCGTGTTCATGTCGTGCGTGCGGCGGCGGTCGTCGCCCGTGTTCTTGCGCAATTCCAGGAATTCTTCGATGTCGAGGTGCCACGTCTCCAGGTACGCGCACACCGCGCCCTTGCGCTTGCCACCCTGATTCACCGCGACGGCCGTGTCGTTGACCACCTTCAGGAACGGCACGACGCCTTGCGACTTGCCGTTCGTGCCCTTGATATGCGAGCCGAGCGCGCGCACGCGCGTCCAGTCGTTGCCGAGCCCGCCCGCGAACTTCGAGAGCAGCGCGTTTTCCTTGAGCGCCTCGTAGATGCCGTCGAGGTCGTCGGCCACGGTCGTCAGATAGCACGACGAAAGCTGCGAGCGATGCGTGCCCGAATTGAAGAGCGTCGGCGTCGACGACATGAAGTCGAACGACGACAGCACGTTGTAGAACTCGATGGCGCGCGCTTCGCGGTCGATTTCGTTGAGCGACAGACCCATCGCGACGCGCATGAAGAACGCCTGCGGCAGCTCGATGCGCGTGCCGTCCACGTGCAGGAAGTAGCGGTCGTACAGCGTTTGCAGGCCGAGGTAGCCGAACTGCAGGTCGCGGTTCGCGTCGAGCGCGGCGCCGAGACGCTTCAGGTCGAACTGCTGCAGCTTGTCGTCGAGCAGGCCGGCTTCGACGCCGCGCTTGATGAACAGCGGGAAGTATTCGGCGTAACGCTCGCCCATTTCGGCTTGCGTCACTTCGCCTTCGAGAATCTCGCGGCGGATGGTATGCAGCAGGATGCGCGCGGTGACCTGGCTGTACGCCGGGTCTTTCTCGATCATCGTGCGCGCGGCGAGAATGGCCGAATCGTAGACCTGATTCATCGGCACGCCGTCGTACAGATTCTTCACCGTTTCGGCGACGATGGGGTCGGCGGAAACGGCATCACCCAGATTCGCGCAGGCGGAGACGATCAGCGCCTTCAGCGCGTCGAGGTCCAGCGGGCGCGTGACGCCCTTGTCCGTCACGTTGATGACGCCTTCGTGCGTCTGCGCGTTCGGCGCATGGCTGCGCTCCTGCTCGCGCTGCTGCGTGCGTTTCTCGCGATACAGCACGTAGGCGCGCGCCACGTTGTGCTCGCCGCCGCGCATCAGCGCGAGTTCGACCTGATCCTGAATGTCTTCGATATGGAACGTGCCGCCGTGCGGACGGCTGCGCACGAGCGCGCGCACGACCGCCTGCGTCAGTTGCTCGACCAGCTCGCGTACGCGAGCGGACGCCGCGCCCTGACCGCCGTTCACGGCGATGAACGCCTTCGTCACGGCAATCGCGATCTTCGACGGCTCGAACGACACCACGCTCCCGTTGCGACGGATGACCTTGTAGTCGGCATACGTCGTGTTCGACGCGGGCGATTGCGCGCCCTGAACGTGCGCCCCGCCCGCAGGCTGCGTGGAGGCGCCTTCGAAGGAAGTCGTGGCGTTGTCGGTGGTTTGCATGTGCAAAACTCCTGGTGTTCGAATGGTGCGGATGATCCGCGGATTTATCACTTATGCCGCGTGCGGTGCCCTTTCTGGACGACGCTTTTTCGCGGTGTTTTGGCGGGCTGTGAAGACAGCAGGCCTTGAACACGAGTCGCGCGATGGCGGCCCGCACTGTTATGGCGTCGCGTGCGGTGCCCGCGTTGGCGCGCGGTGTCGGTCGACGCAACTCGCGCTCACTTGCATGCGTTCTTCACGGTGCTGCTTTGCTGGCGCTCGATGCGCTTACGGTTTCGGGACAACCCAAACCGCTTGCGCGCCGCCCCGGGCCAGCCAAACTTCTGATCCGCCGGAAAGCCGGCGGCGCCGGCTCTTGGGAGCGGGCGCCGCCTCTACAACACAAGATATAGTGCAAATTACGTCTTTCGGCACCAAGTATAGTGGACTTTCGACTGGTCTCAAAAAGGTTTATTTGCTTGCGAAGCGCCCGCGCGGGGTTGACTTTTGCTGCGCCAAAGCGCGGCAAGGACTCCCGCGCGAAGCTGTTGCGTCGCAGCGAGAAAGACGTCACGCGGTGGTTAGGTGCTGCTGACGCTCTCGCCCAGACGGCGGGCGGATGTGAAAGAAAAAGTCGCGACGCCGCTGGGAGTGGTCGAACTGCGGGCCGCGATCAGTTGTGCGGGCGCACGCGATGTCGGAGTGGCCGGCGATGGCGTCAATCGCCTACCGCGTCACGACGATCCGCGCGAACGCGTCTTTGAGCGACACTTATGGCTACTCGCGCGTTCGTTAACGATCGGTAACGGTCCTAGCCGCGAAACCACGACACACGTGCACGCCCCTCGCGCTCATCGCTGGAAAAAAAGAATTGCTAAACGGCGTCGTCCTCGCGAATCTTGACCTGCGGCGACACGCGCAAAACCGCGCGGGGATCGAAGTACGGACGCCCATAGCGAGCGCGTGCTCCTGAAGAACCGCGGTCAAGTCGCTGTCGAAGTCGTCGCACCGCAGGTTGTAGCTGTCGATCGGGGCGAGCGTCGACGACACCGCAGCAGGACGGATTGGGCGACGCCATGAGAGCCGCGCTCTGCAGCCAGCTTTGCGCGTCGATGTGTGAATCGCGGACAAGCGGCACGTTGATCCTTCGTCGCGGCTGCCCCGGACGCGACGCGTGGCGTCGAGCGTGCTTGGAACAACGAAAGCGTTGGCCGGCGACCACCATCGATCGACTGGTAGGCGCAGGCACGCGTCGATGTCTCAACCGCGCAAGCGGCGAGTTCATCTGGCGTCGCGACCGCCCGGACGCGCCGCATGACGCCGAGCGAACTCGGAGCTACCAGACCTTGGCCGCGACGATCACCGATTCACCCGCCGAAGCCGCCCGGATGCGCCGCATGACAGCGCGCATGCTCCGAGCAGCGGAAACGCTGGCTAGCAACGACTACCGATTCGCTCGCGCGCTTACGGCGTCGACATATAAAACGCGCGCACGCGCCACGCTCATCTGGCGTCGCGGCCGCTTGGACGTGCCGCGTGACGACGCGCATGCTCCGCGCAGCAGAAACGCTGCCCCGCGACGACGATCGATTCGCTGGTTGGCGTATGCACGCCGCACTGCACGCAGCGCACAAGCGGATCGGCGAGCCGTGGCGCATCGCGGCGTGCGGCACCGCTGCGGGCGCCCGCTCCGCTCGCGGTCGCGGAAGCGCCGTTCGGCGCCGAACGCGTTCCCGCCTGCCCACGCTCATTCGCGCGGCGCAGCTTCTTGAGCAGCCATTGCGTGACGAAGAAGAGAACGATCAGAACAAGGAAATTTCGCATCGGCTTGAAGAAGTAAAACCGCGTTCAGACGACCGCGCGATGCAGCAGCACTTCGAACACGAAGCGGCTCCCGACATACGCGAGCAGCAGCGCCACGAACGAAGCCAGCACCCAGCGCAGCGCGGCGCGTCCGCGCCAGCCGGAGATGCGGCGCGCGGTGAGCAGCGCGCCGAACATCAGCCAGGAAAGAATGGCGAAGACGGTCTTGTGATCGAAACGCAACGCCCGATCGACCAGTTGTTCGTTGAACGCGATGCCCGAGACGAGCGTGAGCGTCAGCAGCACGAAGCCCGCGCCGATCAGGCGGAACAGCAGCTTCTCGAGCGTGAGCAGCGGCGGCAAGGTGTCGAGCCAGCTCGCGAGCCAGCCGTTGTTGCCCGTGTGACGCATCGCGAGGCCGCGCATGCGCTGAAGGCGCCGCTCGAGCAGCAGCATCAGCACGGCGTGCAGCGCGGCAATCGCGAAGAGCCCGTACGCGATGTTGGCGATCAGGAAATGCAGCTTAAACATCGGCGCGGCGGAATACGACAGCACACGCACACCGCCGAACGCGAGCGGCAACAGCGAAGCGACACAGGCGAGCGGCAGCACGAGCAAGCGCAGGCCGTCCAGCGGAAAGAAGAAGCTCTCGATCCAGTAGATGCCCGCACCGAGCCAGAACATCGCGGACAAGGCGAACGCGAAGCCGAAGATCATCGCGTTCTGCGGGAAGATGGTCGTGTGCAGCAGAACGCCGTGCACGACCAACGCTATTAATAATAGAGCGCGCCCCACGCCGCTCATGCCGGATGCCTTCGATGGAGCCGCCGGCGCCGCCGCTATGCCCGAAGGCACGCCCGCCAGGACCGGCTCCACGGCCGTGTGGCGATGCGCGCGCCAGCCTGCCACGGCCAGTCCGCCGTACAGAAACGCAGTGAGGGCATACAGTACAATATCCATGTTCGAAGTTTACACTAGGCCCCGAGCCCGCGACGTCTTCCCCCTTGCGCCAAAGTAGGGCGCATCGCCGCGAAACCGCCTGCACGTCGCCGGAACCAGGGCCGCATTCTCACATTCCCCATGCTCGACAACCTCACTCAACGGATGGCGCGCGTCGTCAAGACGCTGCGCGGCGAGGCCCGGCTCACCGAGGCCAACACGCAGGAAATGCTGCGCGAAGTGCGTCTCGCGCTGCTCGAAGCCGACGTGGCGCTGCCGGTCGTGCGCGAGTTCATCGCCAAGGTGAAGGAAAAGGCGCTCGGCGAAGAAGTCGTTTCGAGCCTGTCGCCGGGTCAGGCGCTCGTCGGCGTCGTGCAGCGCGAGTTGACCGCCGTGATCGGCGGCGACTACGAAGGCAAGGCCGCCGAGCTGAATCTCGCGGTCACGCCGCCTGCCGTGATCCTCATGGCCGGCTTGCAGGGCGCGGGTAAAACCACGACGACCGGCAAGCTCGCGAAGCTGCTGCGCGAGAAGCAGAAAAAGAAGGTGCTGACGGTTTCCGTCGACGTCTACCGCCCCGCCGCCATCCGCCAGCTGCAAACGGTGACGGAACAGGTCGGCGCGGACTTCTTCCCGTCGCAGCCGGATCAGAAGCCTGCGGACATCGCACGCGCGGCGATCGACTGGGCGAAGCGTCACTATCACGACGTTGTAATCGTCGATACGGCCGGCCGCCTCGGCATCGACGAAGCGATGATGAACGAGATCACCGAGCTGCACGCGCTGCTCAAGCCCGCCGAAACGCTCTTCGTCGTCGATGCGATGCTCGGTCAGGACGCCGTGAACACCGCGAAGGCGTTCAACGACGCGCTGCCGCTCACGGGCGTGGTGCTCACGAAGCTCGACGGCGATTCGCGCGGCGGCGCGGCGCTCTCCGTGCGGCACGTCACCGGCAAGCCGATCAAGTTCGTCGGCGTCGCGGAAAAGCTCGACGGCCTCGAAGTGTTCCACCCGGATCGCATGGCGAACCGCATTCTCGGCATGGGCGACATTCTCGCGCTCGTCGAGGAAGCACAGCGCGGCGTCGATACCCAAGCCGCGCAGAAGCTCGCCGACAAGGTCAAGAAAGGCGGCGACTTCGACCTGAACGACTTCAAGGCGCAGCTCTCGCAGATGAAGAAGATGGGCGGGCTGTCGTCGCTGATGGACAAGCTGCCCGCGCAATTCCAGCAGGCGGCGCAAGGCGCGGACATGAATAACGCCGAAAAGCAGATGCGCCGCATGGAAGGCATCATCAATTCCATGACGCTTCAGGAGCGCGCGAAGCCGGAACTGATCAAGGCCGCGCGCAAGCGCCGCATCGCCGCGGGTGCGGGCGTGCACGTGCAGGAAGTCAACCGCATGCTGAATCAGTACGAGCAGATGCGCGGCATGATGAAGAAGCTCAAAGGCGGCAATCTGCAAAAGATGATGCGCGGCATGAAAGGCATGATGCCGGGCATGCGCTGATCCCCTCGACACTGAACCCGCGTTTTCTTTCGCCTCGACGGGAAGGAACGCGGGTTTATCATAGGCGCACGCCGCCTTTTTTCCCCCACTGAAAGTCGTCTCCCGCCTGCCTCTATGAATCGCGAAGAAGCTCTCCACATTTTCAGCCACTCCGAAGAGATCGTCAGCGCCGATCAGGTCGACGCGTCGATCCAACGCATGGCTGCGGACATCAAGGCCGCGACGCAGGACGACTTTCCGTTGCTGCTGTCCGTCATGGGCGGCGCGGCCGTGTTCACCGGCATGCTCCTGCCGCACCTGGATTTCCCGCTCGAATTCGACTACATCCATTTGACGCGCTATCGCAACGCCATCAAGGGCGGCAGCGAAATGCAGTGGCGCGTCGCGCCGGCCGAATCGGTGAAGGATCGCGTGGTGCTCGTGCTCGACGACATTCTCGACGAAGGCGAAACCATGGCCGCCATCCGCGATCGCATCATGGCGATGGGCGCGAAGCAGTTTCTGTCGGCGGTGCTGTGCGAGAAGATCATTCCGAAGGCGAAGCCGCTGCGTCCGGATTTCTGCGGCTTCGAGGTGCCGGACCGCTACGTGTTCGGCTGCGGGATGGATGCCAGAGGTTACTGGCGGAATCTGCCGACTATCCGGGCGTTGACGGAAGGGGCGTGATCGCTCGCACGCGCGACAGGACAAAAAAAGCGGCCTCGGCCGCTTTTTTCACAACTGATGCACGAACGCGCGTATTCCCGTGAGAATCATCTCGACGGAAATCGCGACAAGCACGAGTCCCATCAACCGCTCGAACGCCGTGACCGCGCGCTCGCCGAGCCATTGCTGAATCTTCTCGGCGAGAATCAGCACGACCGCGCAGACGACCATCGTCACCGTGAGCGCGCCGATCCATTCGAACATCTTTCCCGGCGCCTGCGATGTCAGCAGCATCACGGTCGCAAGCGCGGAGGGGCCCGCGAGCGCGGGAATCGCGAGCGGCACGATCAGAGGCTCGCCGCCGCGCGTGTCGCCACCCATCGGGCCATCGGGATGCGGGAAGATCATCCTCAGCGCAATCAAAAACAGCACGATTCCACCGCCGATGCGCAGCGACACATCGGTGAGGTTCATCGCGCGCAGGAAGCGGTCGCCGGCCAGCATGAAGATAAGCAGAATGCCGAACGCGATCGCCACCTCGCGCAGAATCACCACGCGGCGCCGCTCGGTCGCGACACCGCGCAGCGCGTTGATGAAAATCGGAATGTTGCCGAGCGGATCGGTAATCAGAAGCAGAAGGATCGTCGCCGACAGGAAGTTGTACTGCATTTACTTCCCGAGCGCGGCCCGGACCTTCGCCGTCACGACGCCCGCCGCCTCTTCCACCGGCAGCAGCGTGGCTTCGGCGTCGCGGCGTGCCTGATATTCGAGCTTGCCTTCCTTGAGCCCGCGATCGCCGATGACGATCCGATGCGGCACGCCGATCAGTTCCCAGTCCGCGAACATCACGCCGGGACGCTCGCCGCGATCGTCGAGAATCACGTCGATGCCCGCGTCCTGCAGCGTCGCGTACAGCTTGTCGGCCTGCTCGCGCACAGCGTCGCTGCGGTCGTAGCCCATCGGACAGATCACGACTTCGAACGGCGCAATGGCTTCCGGCCAGATGATGCCCTTGTCGTCGAAATTCTGTTCGATGGCCGCGCCCAGCACGCGTGTCACGCCGATGCCGTAGCAGCCCATCTGCATCGGCGCGGGCTTGCCGTTTTCATCGAGGAACGTGGCGCCCATTGAATCGGAGTACTTCGTGCCGAGCTGGAACACGTGCCCCACTTCGATGCCGCGGCAGATTTCGAGCGTGCCTCGGCCATCCGGCGAGGGATCGCCCGCGACCACGTTACGGATATCCGCGACGTCCGGCTCGGGCAGATCGCGGCCCCAATTCACGCCCGTGGTGTGATAGTCCGCTTCGTTGGTGCCGACGACGAAATCGCTCATGTTCGCGACCGTGCGATCCGCGATCACGCGCACCGGCTTTTTGGTGCCGATGGGACCGAGATAGCCCGGCGGCGTGCCGAACCATTCGACGATCTCGGCTTCCGTCGCGAAGCGATAACCCTTGAGGCCCGGCAGCTTGCTCACCTTGATGTCGTTCAGCGAATGATCGCCGCGCAGCATCAGGAGCCAAATGGTCGGCTCGGCGCCTTCGTTGTCGGTCGCGAGGATGATCGACTTGATCGTGCGTTCCAGCGGGATGTTCAGGAATTCGGCGACCGCTTCGCACTTCGCCATGCCGGGCGTCGGCGTCTTTTTCATCTCCTCGGCAGGAGCGGCGCGCGCGGCGATCAGCGGCAACGCGTCGGCGGCTTCCACGTTGGCCGCGAAGTCGGAACTCGGGCAATAGGCGATGTCGTCTTCGCCCGTTTCCGCGATGACGTGAAATTCGTGCGAGCCGCTGCCGCCGATCGAGCCGTTGTCCGCCGCGACCGCGCGGAACTCCAGCCCGATGCGCGTGAAGATACGCACGTACGCGTCGTACATCTTCCTGTACGACTCGGCGAGGCCGGCTACGTCCTTATCGAAGGAATAGGCGTCCTTCATGATGAACTCGCGGCCGCGCATCACGCCGAAGCGCGGACGAATCTCGTCGCGGAACTTCGTCTGTATCTGATAGAAGTTGACCGGCAACTGGCGATAGCTCTTGATTTCGCGCCGCGCGATGTCCGTGACGACTTCCTCGTGCGTCGGTCCGACGACGAAATCGCGTTCGTGACGGTCCTTGATGCGCAACAGCTCGGGGCCGTACTGTTCCCAGCGTCCCGATTCCTGCCACAACTCGGCCGGCTGCACGGCGGGCATGAGCAGTTCGAGCGCGCCCGCACGATTCATTTCTTCACGCACGATGGCTTCGACCTTGCGAATGGAGCGCAGGCCAATTGGCAGGTAATCGTAGATACCGCCCGCGACGCGGCGAATCATGCCGGCGCGCATCATCAGCTTGTGGCTGACGATCTCGGCGTCGGCGGGAGCTTCCTTCAGGGTGCCGATGAAGAAACGGGATGCTTTCATTCAGAAATTTTCCAAAAGCGGCGCGCGCCCACGAAACCATGTGGTTGAAGGCTGGCGAAACGGGTGAACGACGAAACGGGCGACGGCTCTGCACGAGGCCGGAGCTGGACGCTTACGCGCCCACTGCGGCCGACCGCCCTGCATGGAGCCGGAAAAGAAGATTCTGCCGACTTCCGGGTTGCCTGGCAAAGATTCCTTGCATGGAGGCGCACCGCGAGCCGGGAAATTAGGGCTCCGACACGGGTTGGAACGGATGCGCCGGGGCCGTTATCTGTTTATAATCAAAGCAATTTTAAAGGATTCGAAGGTGGTTGTATGCTGGATCGTGAAGGCTTTCGCCCGAACGTCGGCATCATCCTCTTGAACGCGCGCAACGAAGTGTTTTGGGGCAAGCGGCTGCGTGAACATTCCTGGCAGTTTCCGCAAGGGGGTATCAAATACGGCGAAACCCCCGTGCAAGCAATGTATCGGGAGTTACACGAAGAAACCGGCCTGCTTCCTGAGCACGTGAAAGTTGTCGGTCGCACGCGCGACTGGCTGCGTTATGAGGTGCCGGATAAGTTCATCAAGCGCGAAGTGCGCGGTCATTATCGCGGTCAGAAACAAATCTGGTTTCTGCTGCGCATGGTTGGGCGCGACTGCGACATTTGCCTGCGCGCGACGGACCATCCGGAGTTCGATGCCTGGCGCTGGAACGAATACTGGGTTCCGCTCGACGCGGTGATCGAGTTCAAGCGCGACGTTTATCAACTGGCTCTCACCGAGCTATCCCGCTTTCTGCGGCGAACCAACGCTCGCGGCGAACGCGGTGAGCGCGCCGCGCATCATGGGCCGCGTTATCCGCGCGTCATTCAGACGATGACGATCGAGACACCTGCCGTAACCGCCGCCGGCGCCGCGGTTCAGGCAGAATGTACGGTCAGCGAAGAAGTGCGGATCATCGCGCGGCGTTCGTCGTGCGACTGACTTCGCGTTCGGTCTTGCCATCGAGCGCGGCGGTTCTTCGTTCATTCTGACACTCGGCACGTTTGTGAGCCCGGCGCGGCGAGCACTGCTCGCCGCGCCGGGCGTTCGCCGTCCGCGCATCCGTTATTCGGGAACATCGAATTGAAAGTCATCGTCTCATCCGCGGTACTCGTCGCCATGCTCGCCGCGCTCGCCGGCTGTTCCAGTTCCAAAGCTCCGTCGAATCAGGACGACGGCGTGTTCACCTATCTGCTCGACCGCAAGACGGAATGGGTCGAGAACAAAGTCGATACGCTGCCGCCGTTGCCGCAGGCGTCGAACCTGCTGCCGTTCAACGTTTCGGAGAACACACCGCTGACCTTCGCGGTCGACAAGAGCTCGCTCACCGTCGGCAATGACGGCGTCGTGCGTTACGTCGTCGTCGCGACGAGCCCGAGCGGCGCGCGCAACGTCAACTACGAAGGCATTCGCTGCGACACGTACGAGTGGCGCCGCTACGCGAGCATCAACGAAGACGGCACCGGCTGGGACCGCAATGTCGCGTTCGACTTCCGGCGCATCGAGAACGGCGAACTGAACGCGTATCAGGCTGCGCTGTATCAGGACTACTTCTGCACGAGCAAACTGCCTGTGGGCGACGCGAAGCAGATCGTCAACAACATTCAGTACGAGCGCACGCAACGGTCCATCAACCTGCGCTGATTGCGTTCGGGCAGTAGAAAGCCCGCTGACCTTTCAGTTCAGCGGGCTTTTCGCATTCGGCCGGACGAACGTGCCTCAGACAAGCACGAGATTGTCGCGATGGATGAGTTCCGGCTCCAGCATGTAGCCGAGCACCGCTTCGATTTCCGCGCTCGGCCGCCGATGAATCAGCCGTGCCTCCGAACTGCTGTAATTCGTGATGCCGCGCGCCACTTCCTGCCCGCGATCGTCGACGCACGCGATCACTTCCCCGCGAGCGAACGCACCCTTCACGTCGACGACGCCGATCGGCAGCAAGCTCTTGCCGTCGGCGGTTAGCTTCTGCACGGCGCCATTGTCGATGACGACGTGCCCGCGCACCTGCAAGTGATCCGCCATCCACTGCTTGCGCGCCGCCATGCGTGCGGTGCGCGCGACGAGTTGCGTGCCGATCATCTCGCCGGACGCGAGGCGCGTGAGCACGTCGGCCTCCCGGCCGCTCGCGATCACGGTGTTCGCGCCGCTGTGCGCGGCGCGCTTGGCCGCGAGAATCTTCGTCAGCATGCCGCCCCGGCCGAGGCTGGATCCCGCGCCGCCGGCCATCGCTTCGAGTTCGGGCGTGCCGGCATCGGCCTGCTCGACGAGCGTCGCGTTCGGATCCTTGCGCGGATCGGCGGTGAAGAGACCGCGTTGGTCCGTGAGGATGACGAGCGCGTCGCCTTCGATCAGATTGGCGACGAGCGCGCCGAGCGTGTCGTTGTCGCCAAACTTGATTTCGTCGGTGATGACGGTGTCGTTCTCGTTGATGACGGGCACCGCGCCCAGACGCAGCAGCGTGAGCAGCGTGGAACGCGCGTTGAGATATCGCTCGCGGTCGGCAAGGTCGGCGTGCGTGAGAAGAATCTGCGCGGTGCGGATGCCGTGCGCGCCAAAGCTGCTCTCGTAGACCTGCGCGAGGCCCATTTGCCCGACGGCGGCGGCGGCCTGCAATTCGTCGATTTCGCGCGGCCGCTTGCTCCAGCCGAGCCGATGCACGCCTTCGGCAATCGCACCGGAACTGACCAGCACGACTTCCTTGCCCTGCTCGCGCAGCGCCGCGATTTGCGCCGCCCACCGGGTGATGGCCGCGTGATCCAGTCCGCGCCCGTCGTTGGTGACGAGGCTGGACCCCACTTTCACTACGATTCGCTTCGCAGCGGCAATGACCGAACGCATCGTGCGATTCTCTCCTCGGTGTTTCGGCCCGCGAGTGCAGGCGGCGTCGTTATCTGTCTTCGTTATCTGTCTTCGTCGTCTGCCTGCTTGCCGGCGATGTCGTCGCGAAAACGCACGTCGGCCGCGAGATCTTCCGCTTCGGCGGCGCGCGACGCGTCCGAATGCGTCGAGATGTAGTCGTAGATCGCGTAGACCAGCGCCTCGCAGCCCTGGCCGGTGAGCGCGGAAATCTCGAACACCGGGCCGTCCCACTCGAAACGGTCGAGGAAGTCCTTCACGCGCGCCGCGCGCTCGTCTTCCGGCACCATGTCGAGCTTGTTCAGCACAAGCCAGCGCGGCTTTTCGTAGAGCGACTCGTCATATTTGCGCAATTCATTGACGATGGCCTTCGCTTCCGCGACGGGATCGACGTTCTCGTCGAACGGGGCCAGGTCCACGAGATGCAGCAGGACGCCCGTGCGCTGCAAGTGACGCAGGAAGCGGTGGCCGAGGCCCGCGCCCTCCGCCGCGCCTTCGATCAGCCCGGGAATATCCGCGATGACGAAGCTCTTGCTCGGCCCGACGCGCACGACGCCGAGATTCGGCGCGAGCGTCGTGAACGGATAATCCGCGATCTTCGGCCGCGCATTCGAGACCGACGCGATGAACGTCGATTTGCCCGCGTTCGGCATGCCGAGCAGGCCGACATCCGCCAGCACCTTCAGTTCGAGCTTGAGCATGCGGCGCTCGCCCGGCTTGCCGTCGGTCTTCTGACGCGGCGCGCGGTTCGTGCTCGATTTGAAGTGCAGATTGCCGAGACCGCCCGCGCCGCCTTGCGCGATCAGCACTTGTTGATTGTGCTCGGTCAGGTCCGCGATGATTTCGCCCGTTTCCTGGTCCGCAATGATGGTGCCGACCGGCATGCGCAGCGTGATGTCGTCGCCGCCTTTGCCGTAGCAGTCCGAGCCGCGCCCGTTTTCGCCGTTGCGCGCCTGGTGCTTCTTGGCGAATCGGTAGTCGATCAGCGTGTTGATGTTGCGGTCCGCGACCGCGTAGACGCTGCCGCCGCGCCCGCCGTCGCCGCCGTCCGGCCCGCCGAAGGGGACGAACTTTTCGCGGCGCATCGACGCGCTGCCATCTCCCCCGTCGCCGGCGATGACTTCGATCCTCGCTTCGTCAATGAACTTCATGCGTTGCTCCGTCCCGTGTTTCAGCGCGATGACTGCAGTAGGCCGAGCCTTACTCAGTCGACACGCTATTTTGCCGTGACCGGCGCGTGCCGGTCACTCATGTGCTTGAATCTTTCGGCGCCACTTTTCAGCGCGCAAAAAAAAGGCCCCGCGAACTTCGCGGGGCCTTTTTTGCGGTCCTGAAGCCCGTGCAGTAAACCTTACGCTGCCGGGACGACGACGACCGTGTGCTTCTTCGCTGCGCCCTTCGTCGTGAACTGGACGTGGCCGTCGGTCAGCGCGAACAAGGTGTGATCCTTGCCGATGCCGACGTTCTCACCCGGGTGCATGCGCGTGCCGCGCTGGCGAACGATGATGCCGCCTGCATTGATTGCCTGGCCGCCGTAAACCTTCACGCCGAGGCGTTTCGATTCGGAATCGCGGCCGTTGCGGGAAGACCCGCCTGCTTTTTTGTGTGCCATTTGCTATAGCTCCTTGACCGTTGCGCGACGCTTAAGCGTTGATCGCGTCGATGCGCAGTTCGGTGTAGTTCTGGCGATGGCCAGCATGCTTTTGGTAGTGCTTCCGGCGACGCATCTTGAAGATGGTCACTTTCTTGTGACGACCTTGGGACACGACGGTAGCTTTGACGGAAGCCCCACTGACCAGCGGCGTACCGAACTGAATCGATTCGCCTTCGCCTACTGCGAGAACCTGGTCGAGCGTGATTTCAGCGTCAATGTCTGCCGGTATCTGTTCTACTTTCAATTTTTCGCCAACGGCAACTTTGTACTGCTTGCCGCCGGTTTTTATGACCGCGTACATTGAGAACCTCACTCAGAATTCGTTTTTCCACGCACCGCGCGGGGAAAACACGAGATTATACATAGGCTTAGACGCCGCGTCAAAAGGCATTGACATTTCGCGCAACCGGCCAAAGCGGCCCGCCGCAGGCGATCGCAGCCGCTTTGCGGCGCGCGAAGGACGCCGCAAAGCGCCCGGTCATCCGTCGCGGGTCCGATTCGCCTTATAATCCGCCGCATTACCTCTTTTGCCGATCATGTCGTCCACCGCCACTTCCTCCCCCGACGCCGCCGCACTGCTTGCCCCGATCGCCGAGGACATGCAGCACGTCAATCGCGTCATCCGGCAGCGCCTGGCATCAGAAGTGATGCTCATCAACCAGATTTCCGAGTACATCATCGGGGCGGGCGGCAAGCGGCTGCGCCCGGCGCTCTTGCTGCTCGTGGCGGGCGCGCTGGGCGACACGACCGGGCATCGCCATGAACTCGCCGCCGTAGTCGAGTTCATTCACACGGCCACGCTCCTGCACGACGACGTCGTCGACGAATCGGATCTGCGCCGCGGCCGCAAGACGGCCAATGCGCTTTTCGGCAACGCGGCGAGCGTGCTCGTCGGCGATTTTCTGTACTCGCGCTCGTTCGAGATGATGGTGAGCGTCGGCAAGATGCGCGTGATGGAGATTCTCTCGGTCGCGACCAACATCATTTCCGAAGGCGAGGTCCTGCAGCTTCTCAACATGCACGACCCGGACGTCGACGAAACGCGTTACATGCAGGTCATTCGCTACAAGACGGCGAAGCTTTTCGAGGCGGCGGCGCAGCTCGGCGCGGTGCTCTCGGGTGCGGACGCGCGCACGGAAGCGGCGGCGGCGGAATTCGGCCGGCGCATCGGCACGGCGTTCCAGATCATGGACGACTGGCTCGACTACACCGGCACGCCGGAATCCATGGGCAAGAACGCCGGCGACGACCTGCGCGAAGGCAAGCCCACCTTGCCCCTGATCTATTTGATGGAGCACGGCACGCCGGAACAGGCGGCGCTCGCACGCGAGGCGATCGAGCAAGGCGGCACGGATCGTTTCGACACGATCTTCCACGCGATCACCACGTCGGGCGCGCTGGATCACACGCTCGAATGCGCAAGGAAAGAAGCGCAGGCAGCGGCGAACGCAATTTCTTCATTCCCTGCTTCCATTTATAAAGAGAGCTTGCTAGAATTATGTTCTTACTCGACGTCGAGGCAGTCTTGAAAGAGACTTCAAAGCCGAAAGCGTCCAGGTAAATGAATTCGGGGTGTAGCTTAGCCTGGTAGAGCGCTACGTTCGGGACGTAGAGGCCGGAGGTTCGAATCCTCTCACCCCGACCAGAATTGCAAAAACCCGCATGGTTCGCCATGCGGGTTTTTCTTTTTCAGCCGACGCCTCGGCGCGCAGGCCCCGGCGGGCCGGGAAAGCCGTCTGCTATAGTCATCCATCATCGCCCCTACTCGATCACCGCGTGGACAACCTCCCCTTATGGGCGCAAATCTGCGCCATTTTTCTGCTGCTGTTCCTCTCCGGTTTTTTCTCGATCTCTGAAACGTCGATGATGGCGCTCAATCGCCATCGGCTGAAGTATCTGGCCAGCCAGGGTTCGCTCCGCGCGCGCACGACGCAAGGCTTGCTCGCCAAGACGGATCAACTGCTTTCGGTCATTCTGATCGGCAATAACCTGATCAATACGATCATCCCGGTGCTGACCACGTCCATCGCGTTGCGCACGTTCGGGCACAATAACGTCGTGCTTTCGGTGACGACGGGCGTCATCGCGTTCCTGATTATCGTGTTCGCCGAGATTGCGCCGAAGATCGTGGGCGCGACGTATCCGGAAAAGGTCGCGTTGCCGGCAAGTCTCGTGCTGGCGCCGCTGATGCGCATTGCGCGGCCGCTCGTCTGGTTCGTGAACCTGTTCGCCAACGCAATTCTTGCCGCGCTGCATATCAATCTGAAGGGCAATCGCGATCAGCGTCTTTCGCCCGAGGAACTGCGCACCATCGTGCTGGAAACCGGCAGTTTCATGCCGACCAAGCACCGCAGCATTCTGCTGAACCTGTTCGATCTGGAAAACATTTCCGTCGATGATGTGATGATCCCGCGCCGCCGCATCGAGGCGCTGGACTTCGACGCGCCGTTCGACGACATCCTGCATCAGTTGGAGACGTGTTATCACAACAAGCTCGTCGTCTATCAGGGCGATATCGACCGCGTGCTTGGCGTCCTGCATGTGCGCAAGACGCTCTCGGCCCTGCACAACCAGGAGTTCGAGCGCGACACGCTGCGCGAACTGCTGACGGAGCCGTATTTCGTGCCGGTCGGCACGCCCGTTTTCCAGCAGCTTCAATACTTTCAGGAAAGCGGACATCGCATCGCGATCGTCGTCGACGAATACGGCGAGTTGCAAGGTCTCGTCACGCCGGAAGACATCATCGAGGAACTGATCGGCGAATTCACGTCGACGATTCCGCGCGGCGCGGGCTCGCGCGGCTGGGACGAAAACGGCGAGTGCATCGTGCCGGGCAGCATGCCGCTGCGCGAACTGAACCGCTGGCTCAAGCTGACGCTGCCCACGGACGGTCCGAAGACGCTCAACGGCCTCATCCTCGAAACGCTCGAAGAAATTCCGGACGGCGACGTGGCGCTGCGCATCGGCGGCATCTATCTGGAAGTCATGCGCAGCGACGATCAGGCGGTTCGCACAGTCAAGATCTTCCGCCCGTCCGCGCCTGCCAAGCGCACGTTGCGTTAGCCATTCGGACGAGTAGCCGCACGTGCGCGGCGGCGGGATGATCGGGCATCTCGTTCCGATCCGTTACCGCCGATGACCCCCGCTTCCCCCGACGCCTTCCCACGCCCGGCCCGCTCACCTCGCCCGGCCGAGCCCGCCTTCGACACCGCGCCGGAACAGCACACGCCCGCCGTGTCGCTGCTCGCCGACACCTTGCGCGAAGCCGCCGAGCGCGGCGCATCCGATATTCACATCGAGCCTTCCGAGCACGAATGGCGCATCCGGCTGCGCGTGGACGGCGCGCTCCACGTGTTGCGCCGTCCGCCACCGCATCTGCGCGATGCCTTCGTGACGCGCATCAAGGTGCTCGCGCGGATGGATATCGCCGAGCGACGCGTGCCGCAGGACGGACGTCTGCGCCTCGCCTTGCCGGGCGGGCAGACCGGCGACTATCGCGTGAATTCGCTGCCGACGCTCTTCGGCGAAAAGCTCGTGCTGCGTCGGCTCGATGCGTTGCCGCCCAACCTGTCGCTCGGCGCGCTCGGGCTGGACGGCGAGCAAAGCCGCGTCGTCGAGTCCGCCATTCGCGCGCCGCATGGCCTCGTGCTCGTGACCGGTCCAACCGGCAGCGGCAAGACGCTGTCGCTTTACTGTTTCCTGCAGATGCTCAACGCCGAAGCGCGCAACATCTGCGCGGTGGAAGATCCGGCCGAGATCCAGCTCGCGGGCATCAATCAGGTCAGCGTGCGCGAAAAAGCCGGCCTCACGTTCGCCGTGGCGCTGCGCGCATTCATGCGGCAGGACCCGGACGTAATCATGGTCGGCGAGATTCGCGACGCCGAAACCGCCGACGTCGCCGTGAAAGCCGCGCAGACCGGGCACCTCGTCCTCTCGACGCTCCACACCAACGACGCGCCCGCCGCGATTGCGCGGCTGATCGACATCGGCGTCGCGCCGTACAACCTCGCGTCGGCGCTGCGGCTCGTGACGGCGCAACGGCTCGTGCGCAAACTCTGCGACGTGTGCTGCGCGCCCTCTGCGCTCACGCTCGCGGACGGTTTCCGTCCGTTCGAGCCGCGCGGCTGCCCAGCGTGCCACGGCATCGGGTATCGGGGGCGCGTTGGGGTGCATCAGTTGATGCCAGTGTCCGACGGCATTCGCGAGTTGATCGTGGGCCGCGCGGCGACGCACGCAGTTGCGCGGCTCGCGCAATCTGAAGGCATGCCCGCCTTGCGCGACGCGGCTTTCGCACGCGTGCGGGAAGGCGTGACGAGCGTCGCGGAAGCAGCCGACGCGACGGAGACCGCATGACGGCGGCGGACATATTCGACATGCGCTACGCCTGGCGCGGCATCAACGCACAAGGCGCGCCGAGACGCGGCAAGCTGATCGCCGCGGATTCGGCTTCGGCGCGCGCCTCGTTGCGCCGGGACGGCGTGACAGTGCTGGAACTCGACGCATTGGGCGCCGCGCCGCCGCCGAAGGCATCGTCGGCGGAAGTGGGCGTGTTCACGCGACAACTCGCCGGCTTGCTGCGCGCCGGTTTGCCGCTCGCGGGCGCGCTCGAACTGCTCGGTAGCGCCGGCGGACGCGGCGGTTTGCCGCGCATCGTGCGCTCGCTGGCGCGCGACATCACGCGCGGCGTACCGTTTTCGACTGCGCTCGCGCGTCATCCGGCGTTCGGCGCGATGTACTGTCAGCTCGTCGCGGTCGGCGAAGTGGCCGGTGCGTTGCCCGCCGTGCTCGCGCGCCTCGCCGACGATCGCGAGCGGGCCAGCGCCCAGCGGGCGAAGCTGCGTGCGGCGCTTGCCTATCCGGTGATGGTGTTGCTGCTGACGCTCGCGATCACCGCAGGACTTTTGATCGGCGTCGTGCCGACATTCAAGACGATCTTCGACGGCTTCGGCGCCGCGCTGCCCGCCCCGACGCGCTTCGTGCTCGCGTTGTCCGATGCCGTCGCGCGCCACGGCGTGCCGTTCGTCGCGGTCTGCGCGTGCGCGACGGTCGTCGGCGCCCGCTGGATGAAGCGATCGGCGCATGCGCGCGAGACGGCTGACCGAATGGCACTGAAACTGCCGATTGTCGGTCCGTTGCTCCGCTCGCTGGCCGTCGCGCGCTGGAGCCGGGCGCTCGGCACGCTGCTGGCGGCCGGCACGCCGCTTTCCGACGCGTTCGATTCGCTCTCGCACGCCACCGGCAGTCAGGTGTTCGACCGCGCTACCGTCGAAATCGCGTCGCGGCTGCGTAACGGCGAACGGCTCGCTGCCGCGATGCGCGCGCTCGGCTGCTTTCCGCAGGACGTCGTGCAGCCGATCGCCGTCGCGGAGGAGTCCGGCGCGCTCGATTCGATGTTGCTCGATCTCGCCGCGCTCGCCGATCGTCAGGTGGACGAGCGCATCGGCGCGTTCGCGGGCCTTTGCGAGCCGCTCGTCATAACGGTATTGGGCGCGCTCGTCGGCGGACTCGTCATCGCCATGTATCTTCCGATCATCCAGCTTGGCAACGTGGTGTAGCATCGCGGGCCAAAGACATCGCATCAAGACCATGCAGCCTCCGATGAATCCGTCTGCCGCGCATCATGCGAGCCCTTATCTGACGACGTTCGCCGCGTTGCCTGTCGCGGCGCAGTACGTGTTCGCGATTGTCTTCGGGCTGGTGATCGGAAGCTTTCTGAGCGTCGTCGTGCATCGCTTGCCGGTTATGCTCGAACGCGCGTGGCGAGCGGAATTCGACGCCGCCGTGCCTGATGCGCCGAAGCCGCCGCCCGACGGCTATCCGGCGCGGTTCAATCTCGCCGTTCCACGCAGCGCGTGTCCGCATTGCGGTCACGTCTTGCGCGCGTGGGAGAACATTCCGGTCTTAAGTTATCTCGCGCTTCGTGGACGCTGCTCCGCGTGCGGCGCGCGTGTGAGTCCACGCTATCCGCTGATCGAATTGGCGACCGGCGCGTTCGCCGCCCTCTCGCTCTATGCGTTCGGCCCGGACTGGCCCGCGCTCGCCGCGTTCGGACTCTGCGCGACGCTGCTCGCCGCCGGCCTGATCGACTACGACACGCGTTATCTGCCGGACGTGCTCACGTTGCCGCTGCTTTGGGCGGGACTGATCGTCAATTTCGGCGAAGGCGGCTTCGCGACGCTGCACGACGCGGTGATCGGCGCGATCGCCGGCTACCTGTTTCTGTGGTGTGTGTACTGGCTCTTCAAGCTGGTGCGCGGCGTGGAAGGCATGGGCTACGGCGATTTCAAGCTGCTCGCCGCCATCGGCGCGTGGCTCGGCTGGGCCGCGCTCGCGCAGGTGCTGCTGATTTCGGCGGTGGCGGGTGCGCTGTTCGGTATCCTCGCGACATGGCGCGGACGCATGCGCTTCGAAGAGCCGTTGCCGTTCGGGCCCTTTCTCGCGGCGGGCGGCGCCATCACGCTTTTTATCGGCACGCCGCTTTACGCATTGTTCGGATGAACGAGAGCATGAGAACCAGGAGCAACGGATGTTCAGCATAGGGCTGACAGGTGGCATCGGCAGCGGCAAGAGCACGGTCGCTGATCTTTTCGCGGCGCACGGCGTACCGCTTGTCGATACCGATCTCATCGCGCATCAGGTGAGCGCGCCCGGCGGCGTCGCGATGCCGCTGATCGCGAGCGAATTCGGCAGCGCGTATGTCGCGCAGGACGGCTCGCTCGAACGCGCGAAAATGCGCGAACTCGTGTTCGCCGACGACACCGCCCGCGCGCGTCTTGAAGCCATCCTGCATCCGCTGATCCGTGCTGAGACCGGGCGTCAGCGGGCGGCGGCCGGCGGCGCGTACCATATCGTCGTGGTGCCGCTGCTTGTCGAGTCGGGGGACTGGGCGTCGCGGGTATCGCGCGTGCTCGTCGTCGATTGCCCCGTCGAGATGCAAGTTGCGCGCGTCATGCGTCGCAATGGCTTTTCACGCGAGCAGGTGCTGGCGATCATCGCCAAGCAGGCGTCGCGCGAAGCGCGGCTTGCCGCAGCCGACGATATCGTGCTCAACGACGAGGCAGCCACGCTCGCGTCACTGGCGCAAGACGTTGCGGCGCTGCACGCACGCTATCTGGAACTGGCGTCGGGAAGAAAGGCCTGAGCGGCGCATTGCTTGCCCGAAACAACAGGAAAAGTTCCATTTATTGCCGTGAAACGCGTCAAAAGCGCCGTAAATGTGAGCGGATTTGCTAGGGTAAGGTTGCGGCATTAGAATGTCCTGACTTCCGCTCATGGAAGCAACCGACCCACGCCGAGGCGAGCGCTTGATTCTTTACGAGTATCCCTTCAACGAGCGGATTCGGACGCTGCTGCGCCTCGAAGACTTGTTCGAGCGCTTCACGTTCTTCCTCACGCAGGAAGATCCCCGGGAACATCACGTTGCGCTCACCACGCTCTTCGAGATCGCGGAAGTCGCGGGGCGTACTGACCTCAAAGCCGATCTGATGAAGGAACTGGAACGGCAGCGGCAGACGCTGGCGCCGTTTCGCGGCAATCCGGGCATCGAGCAGGATGCCCTCGAAGCCGTTCTCGGCGAGATCGAGCAGACACTTGCCGGGCTGACCGACATGCACGGCAAAACCGGTCAGCATCTTGCCGATAACGAATGGCTCGCAAGCATTCGCAGCCGCACCATCATTCCCGGCGGCACCTGCAAGTTCGACCTGCCGTCGTATTACGCATGGCAGCAGTTGCCTGTCGAGGAGCGGCGTCAGGACATCGCCAAATGGGTCATGCCGATGCTCGCCCTGCGCGACGCCGCCGCTATCGTGCTACGGCTCGCGCGAGAATCCGGTCAGGCGTCGAAGGTCATGGCCATGCAGGGCAGCTATCAGCAGATGCTGTCCGGCCGTACCTATCAGTTGATGCAGGTGCGCGTGTCGCCGGAAGTGCGTGTCATTCCCGAGGCGAGCGCCAACAAGTACATGCTGTGGGTGCGCTTCACGGTGCAGGACGGCGACCTGAAACCGCGCGCCGTCGATGTCGACGTGCCGTTTCATCTGACGCTTTGCAGTCTTTGAACCACGCGGTTTGGCCTTATATGATCGAATGTCGATCAACGCTGGCTCAATTCAGAACGTCTCACCGTCATGATCACTGTCGTCAAATGCCCGACCTGCGAGAAAGAAGTGCGCTGGGTCCCGGAAAACCGCTTCCGTCCGTTCTGCTCGGAGCGGTGCAAACAAATCGATCTGGGCGCCTGGGCGACCGAAAAGTATCGTATCTCGGGCAATTCTCAGGAAACGCCGCCGGACGACGATTCGCACGGCGGTCTCAACTAACGCGCCCTACTGCCGCGCTTCCGCCGCGAGCCACTCCAGCACGGGAATCGCGGCGGGCAACAGCGGCCCGACTTCCACGGGCAGCGTCTGCCACGCGATAGCCTGTCCTTCGCGGCCGAGCGGCGTGCCGGACCACTCCCTCACCTTGCAGAAAAAGAGCCGCACGTATGCGTGCGGATAGTCGTGTTCCAGCGTGCGCCAGCGTTCGCACGCGATCACGTCGATACCCAGTTCCTCGTGCAATTCGCGCCCGAGCGCGGCTTCGACGCTTTCGCCCGGTTCCAGCTTGCCGCCCGGAAACTCCCAGTAGCCCTCGTAAGGCTTGCCTTCGGGCCGCTGCGCGAGCAGATAACGGCCATCGGGCTGCACCATCACGCCGACTGCGACTTCGGTCACGTTGCGGCCATCGGGAGCGAGATCGCTCGAAACGTCCAACGCGCCGCTCATTGCTTGCGGCCCGACCAGTCGCGTGCGAACTGCCACGCCACGCGGCCCGAGCGCGATCCGCGCTCCAGCGCCCAGACGAGCGCATCGCCACGAGCGGCTTCGATCTCGCTGGCGTCGCAGCCGAAATGCTGGAGCCAGTGCCCGACGATCGACAGATAGTCGTCCTGCTTGAACGGATAGAAGCTGACCCAGAGCCCGAAGCGTTCGGATAGCGAAATCTTCTCCTCGACCACTTCGCCGGGATGAATCTCGCCGTCCGACGTGTGCTTGTAGGTCTCGTTGTCGCTCATGTACTCGGGCAACAGATGCCGGCGGTTCGACGTCGCGTAGATCAGCACGTTGTCCGACTGCGCGGCGACCGACCCGTCCAGCGCCACTTTCAGCGCCTTATAGCCCGATTCGCCTTCTTCGAACGACAGATCGTCGCAGAACACGATGAAACGCTCCGGCCGCGTCGAGATGAGATCGACGATATCGCCGAGATCGTGCAGATCGTCCTTGTCGACTTCGATCAGGCGCAGGCCGTCCTTCGCGTACGCATTGAGGCACGCCTTGATGAGCGACGACTTGCCCGTGCCGCGCGCGCCCGTGAGCAGCACGTTGTTGGCCGGCAGCGTATTCACGAACTGCCGCGTGTTCTGCTCGATGAGCGCCTTCTGGCGATCGATGTTCTGCAAGTCGCCGAGCGAAATCTGCGAGATGGCCGGCACCGGCTGCAAAAAGCCGCGCCCCTGCCGCTTGCGCCAGCGAAACGCAACCGCCGATTCCCAGTCGATTTCCGGCGTGGCCGGCGGCAGCATCCCTTCGATGCGCGCCAGCACCGCTTCGGCGCGCGTGAGAAATTGTTCGAGTTTGTCCATGTTCATTTCTATGCGCGCCGATGAAACGCGCTCTACGAGCGGTAATCCGCGTTGATGCTCACGTATTCGTGCGAGAGGTCGCAGGTCCAGACGGTCGCCTGTTGCTGGCCGCGGCCGAGCACCACGCGAATGGCGATCTCGCTCTTCTTCATCACGCGCTGGCCGTCTTCCTCGCGGTAGTCGGGATTGCGCCCGCCCGCCTTCGCGACGAGCACGTCGTCGAGATACAGGTCGATCTTGCCGACATCCAGATCCGTCACGCCCGCATAGCCGATGGCGGCGAGAATCCGGCCCAGGTTCGGGTCCGACGCGTAGAACGCCGTCTTCACGAGCGGCGAATGACCGATTGCATAGGCAATCTGGCGGCATTCGGCGACGTCCTTGCCGCCTTCGACCGTGATGGTCATGAACTTGGTCGCGCCTTCGCCGTCGCGCACGATCAGTTGCGCGAGTTCCTGTGCCACGGACGTGACCGCGTCGCGCAACGCGGCGTAAGCGGGCGAATCGGTGGACGTGATCGCGGGCAGGCTCGACTTGCCCGACGCGATGAGAATGAACGAATCGTTGGTCGAGGTATCGCCGTCGATGGTGATGCAGTTGAACGAACGATCCGCCACGTGCTTCACCAGTTCGTCGAGCACCGGCTGCGCGACGGCGGCATCGAACGCGAGAAAGCCGAGCATCGTCGCCATGTTCGGCTTGATCATGCCCGCGCCCTTGCTGATGCCGGACAGCGTGACCGTGTGGCCGTCGATTTGCACCTGACGCGACGCGGCTTTCGGCAGCGTGTCGGTGGTCATGATGGCTTGCGCGGCGTCGAACCAGTGCGCCGCCTGTTGATTCGCGAGCGCGGCGGGCAATCCCGCTTTCAGACGGTCGATGGGCAGCGGTTCGAGAATCACGCCCGTCGAGAAGGGCAAAATCTGCTGCGGCTCGACGCCCGCGAGACGCGCGAGTTCCGCGCAGGTTTCGCGCGCGTGCGCCATGCCCGGCTCGCCGGTGCCGGCATTCGCGTTGCCCGTGTTCACCACCAGCGCGCGAATCTCCTTGCCGCCCGCCCGGACCGCGTCCAGATGCTCGCGGCACACCGTGACGGGCGCCGCGCAGAAGCGGTTTTGCGTGAACACGCCGGCGACGGTCGCGCCTTCATCGACGCGAATCACGAGCACGTCCTTGCGATTCGGCTTGCGGATATTCGCTTCGGCCCAGCCTAGCGTGACGCCTGTGACCGGATGAAGCGCGGCGGGATCGATCGAGGGGAAGTTGACAGCCATGTTCGCGACTCGCTGAAGGTGGCGAGTGCCGGCTCGCATGCGCCGGCACGCTGTGAAAGACTGACGCCGCCCGGCAGGCCGGGAGCGCCGTGAAACGCCGGGCGCGCAGCGCAGCGCGTGCCCGGTTCCGCAAAGACAAACGACGCATTGCTGCGTCGCTTGCCTCGTTTGTCGATCGGACAGTTCGTTATACGAGCTTGCCGTGACAGTTCTTGTACTTCTTGCCGCTGCCGCACGGACACGGGTCGTTGCGGCCGACCTTCGGCACGTCGTCGGCGGGGCGCGTCGCGACGGTGATGTCGTCGCCGCCGGCCATCGCCTGGCTGATCATCTGCGCGGTGGCCGTCGCTGCCGCTGCCGCGGGCGCGGCCGGCGCCGCCGCCGCGTTGTAATCCGCGTGCGTGAACGACACGTTCTCGACGTGGCTGCCCTTCTCTTCGTACTGCTCGGCGGCTTCCTCGAGCTGTTCCGGCGACTGGATCTGCACGTTCATCACGACGCGCGTGACTTCCTGCTTCACCGCGTCGAGCATAGCGGCGAAGAGTTCAAACGCCTCGCGCTTGTATTCCTGCTTCGGATTCTTCTGCGCGTATCCGCGCAAGTGGATGCCCTGACGCAGATGATCCAGCGCCGCCAGATGCTCGCGCCAGCGGCTGTCGAGCGTCTGCAGCATGATCGAACGCTCGAACGCGCTGAACGACTCACGGCCCACGAGCGCAACCTTCGCCTCGTACGCTTCGTCTGCGGCGGCCAGCACCGCTTCGGAGATTTCCTCGGCGTCGATCGAATTCGACTCGTTGATCATCTCCTGAATGGCGAGATCGAGCGACCACTCGTTGCGCAGCACTTCTTCGAGCTCGGGCGCGTCCCATTGCTCTTCGATGCTGCCCGCCGGAACGAACGTGCGCACGAGATCCGTGATCACGCTGTGACGCATGGCCGCGATCGTTTCCTGCACGTCGTTGGCTTCGAGCAGTTCGTTGCGCTGCTGATAGATGACCTTGCGCTGATCGTTCGCGACGTCGTCGTATTCGAGCAATTGCTTGCGGATATCGAAGTTGCGCGCTTCCACCTTGCGCTGCGCGCCTTCGATGGAACGCGTGACCATGCCCGCTTCGATCGGCTCGCCTTCCGGCATCTTCAGCCGGTCCATGATGGCGCGCACGCGATCGCCCGCGAAAATGCGCAGAAGCGGATCGTCCAGCGACAGATAGAAGCGCGACGAGCCCGGATCGCCCTGACGCCCCGCGCGGCCGCGCAACTGGTTGTCGATACGGCGCGACTCGTGGCGCTCGGTGCCGATGATATGCAGCCCGCCCGCCGCCTTCACGTGGTCGTGCAGCGCCTGCCATTCATCGTGCAGCTTCTGGATGCGCGCGACTTTCTCGCTCTCGGGAATGGAGAGATCAGCTTCGATGAACGACGCCTGCTTCTCCACGTTGCCGCCGAGCACGATGTCCGTGCCGCGGCCCGCCATGTTCGTCGCGATGGTGACGACGCCCGGCCGGCCCGCTTCCGCGACGATCGCCGCTTCGCGTGCGTGCTGCTTCGCGTTGAGCACTTCGTGCTTGATGCCCGCCTGCGTCAGCATGCCGGACAGCAGTTCGGACGCTTCGATCGACGTCGTGCCGACGAGCGTCGGCTGGCCGCGCTCGACGCAATCGCGAATGTCGCGGATGACGGCGTCGTAACGTTCCTTCGATGTCTTGTAGATCTGATCCTGCTTGTCGACGCGCTTCGGCGGACGGTTCGTCGGAATCACGACCGTCTCCAAGCCGTAGATTTCCTGAAACTCGTACGCTTCCGTGTCCGCCGTGCCGGTCATGCCGGACAGCTTCGCGTACATGCGGAAATAGTTTTGCAGCGTGATAGAGGCGAGCGTCTGGTTCTCGGCCTGAATCTGCACGTGCTCTTTGGCTTCGACGGCCTGATGCAGACCGTCGGACCAGCGGCGGCCGGTCATCATGCGGCCGGTGAATTCGTCGACGATCACGACTTCGCCGTTCTGCACCACGTAATGCTGATCGCGATGGAAAAGCGTATGCGCGCGCAGCGCGGCATAGATGTGGTGCATCAGCGTGATGTTCTGCGGCGCGTACAGGCTCTCGCCCTCGCCGATCAGACCCCACTCGGCGAGCAGGCGCTCGGCCTTCTCGTGACCCGATTCGGTGAGGAACACCTGACGCGCTTTCTCGTCGAGCGTGTAGTCGCCCGGCTTTTCGACGCCCGTGCCGTCCGCCTTTTCCTCGCCGATCTGCAGTTCGAGCAGCGGCGGCAGCGCGTTCATGCGCACGTAGAGTTCGGTGTGGTCTTCCGCCTGACCGGAGATGATGAGCGGCGTACGCGCTTCGTCGATCAGAATGGAGTCCACTTCGTCGACGATGGCGAAGTTGAGCGGCCGCTGCACGCGCGCGTCGGTCTCGTAGACCATGTTGTCGCGCAGATAGTCGAAGCCGAACTCGTTGTTCGTGCCGTACGTGATGTCCGCCGCGTACGCCTCCTGCTTCTGCGAGTGCTCCATCTGCGACAGATTCACGCCGCACGA
This sequence comes from Burkholderia sp. 8Y, assembly GCF_902506145.1. Classification (GTDB taxonomy): domain Bacteria; phylum Pseudomonadota; class Gammaproteobacteria; order Burkholderiales; family Burkholderiaceae; genus Caballeronia. The sequence goes on from NZ_LR733520.1 coordinate 2,407,665, forward strand.
CAGCCCGAGGAAATTGTAGAGGCGCGCCATCCACTCGGCGTCGCGCTGGGCGAGGTAGTCGTTCACCGTCACCACATGCACGCCGCGGCCCGACAGCGCGTTCAGATACGCGGCGAGCGTGGCGACGAGCGTCTTGCCCTCGCCGGTACGCATTTCCGCGATCTTGCCGTAATGCAGAACCATGCCGCCGATCAACTGGACGTCGAAGTGGCGCATTTTCAGCACGCGCCGGCTCGCCTCGCGGCAGACGGCGAACGCCTCCGGAAGTATCACGTCGAGCGATTCGCCGCCCGCGACGCGCTTGCGGAATTCGTCCGTCTTCGCGCGCAACTGATCGTCCGAATATTTCTCGACGGTCGGCTCGAGGGCATTGATCGCCACAACGGTCTTTTGGTACTGCTTGACCAGCCGCTGATTGCGGCTGCCAAAAATCTTCTGAAGGAAACCGGTCGTCATTGGATCAGTGTCTGCGTCGCGGCTTCGGACGGGCGCGTGTGCCAGCTACGGCTAGCTGCGTCCGGGCTCGGAAAACCTCGGCGACTTAAGTCCATTGGGTGAAATTCGAATCGGGAATTTTAGCACGCGAGTCAAGCACATCCTGCGTCGGCGTGGGCGCGCGGGCGTCGGCGCGACGCGACAGTCAACCCGTTGAAAGCTTGGCCGCGCGGGCTTTCGCGGCGGGCGTTCGCGCGAAGCGGGTGGCAGGCTCGCGGTACAATCGAGCGGTCGCATCAGACGTCCGCTGATTAAAAAATGAGCCGCTTTTCTACAAATTCAAGGTCTGCGCCGAGGCGGTTCGATCCGCGCCGGCCGCAAGCCCTAGCCGACGTGCTCGATCGCACCGATGCGTTTCGCGCGCTGCGCGCGGGCGTCGAGCAAGTGGCGGCGTTGCAGCGCGATTTGGCCGCGCTCTTGCCCGACTATCTCGCGGCCAACGTGGAGCCCGGCTTCATCAAGGACGGCGTGCTCGCGCTTTTCGCCGCGCACAACGCGCTGGCGGCGCGCTTGCGACACATCGAGCCGCGGCTCCTGTCGGATCTCCAGCAGCGCGGCTGGGCGGTCGATTCGCTCAGGATTCGCGTGCGTCCGCAATCGATGAAGGAAGCGCCGCCGCCGAAACAGGCGCGCATGTCGGCGGCCGGCGCCTCGGCGCTGCACGATCTTGCGGAGACGCTCGCGCCCTCGCCGCTACAGGAGGCGCTCGCGCGCATGGCGGCGCGTCACCAGGGGCGCGGGCAAAAAAAATGAGCGGCGCTTTCGCTGCCGCTCACCTTCTCGTCCCGCTGTGTGCCGATGATCAGGCAAACGCCGTCTGCGTATCGAACGCGAAACCGCGCGGCGCTTTCTGCGTGTCGTCGAACGTGACGATCTCAAAAGCCTCTTCGTTCGCGAGCAGCTCGCGCAGCAGCATGTTGTTCATGGCGTGACCGCCCTTGTACGCGGTGTACGACGCGAGCAGCGGATGACCCACGACGTACAGATCGCCGATGGCGTCGAGCATCTTGTGCTTCACGAACTCGTCGTCGTAGCGCAGGCCGTCGTTGTTCAGAATGCGGTATTCGTCGAGCACGATGGCGTTGTCCATGCTGCCGCCGCGCGCCAGACCCAGCTCGCGCATCATTTCGACTTCATGCGCGAAACCGAACGTGCGAGCGCGCGCAATCTCACGCACATACGACGTCGTCGCGAAATCGACTTCCAGCGCCTGCCCCGTCTTGTCGACGGCGGGATGGCGGAAATCGATCGTGAAGCTCAGCTTGAAGCCGAAATACGGCTCGAGGCGCGCGAACTTGTCGCCATCGCGCACTTCGACGGGCTTCGTCACCTTGATGAATTTCTTCGGCGCGTTCTGCTCTTCGATGCCGGCCGACTGAATCAGGAAGACGAATGAAGCGGCGCTGCCGTCCATGATCGGGATTTCCTCGGCGGTCACATCGACGTACAGATTATCGATGCCCAGCCCCGCGCACGCCGACATCAGATGCTCGATGGTCGACACGCGCGCGCCGTCCTTCTGCAACACGGACGCGAGGCGGGTGTCGCCGATCGACATGGCGGACGCGGGAATATCGACCGGCTGCGGCAGGTCGATGCGAGAAAACACGATGCCCGTTCCAACCGGCGCCGGGCGCAGCGTCAGATCGACCTTGCGGCCCGAATGTAGCCCGATTCCCACGGTTTTGACGACGGTCTTGATTGTTCGCTGCTTCAACATGATTTTTGTCCGATAGCAATTCCCAATAAAGAGAATTAATCGTTTATTGAACTCTAATAGGCCGAAGTATACTCCATTCGGCTCAAGCCGTCCCAAAGCAGGAGGTATCAACTGTTTCCCTGTGTTACGCCGGGAAACGGGGACAGTCAAGTAGAACGGGCCGATGGCCGGAATGGAGGCATTTCCGGTCATCGGCCCCAAGTTGCCGCCGATTGCGAGGGCGTCTGTGAGCGTTGCGCAAAGACAACGCGACGCCGCTGCGATCAGCGCAACGTCGCCAGAATGCTGCGAGCGTCGCTGACTTCGAACTTTCCGGGCGCTTCGACAGCGAGCGTCTTGACCACGCCGTTGTCGACCACCATCGCGTAACGCTGGGAACGGATTCCCATGCCACGCTCGGATAAATCCTGATCCAGTCCGAGTGCCTGAGTGAAACGCGCACTGCCGTCCGCCATCATCCTCACCTTGCCCGCGGCTTGGAGATCGCGTCCCCACGCGTTCATGACGAACGCGTCGTTGACGGAAACGCACCAGATTTCGTCGATGCCCGCGGCCAGGAACTCATCCGCCGCCTCGACATAACCCGGCACGTGTCTGGCGGAACACGTCGGCGTGAACGCGCCCGGCAATCCGAAGATCACCACGCGCTTGCCGGCGGCCCGCTCGCGCACCGCGAACCCTTTCGGTCCCACGGCGCAGCCCTCGCTCGCCACTTCGATGAACTCGAAGAGACGCACATCAGGCAACGTTTCACCCACTTCGATCATGCTCGGTCCTTCCCTCGTCAGTGCTCGAACACCTTGCGATTGACATCGTCCCGCAGCCTCGCCTCACGTGCATCGGCGATTCAGGCTTCATTTGCTCGTCGGCAAATTCGTGGAGGTCGGCTGGCCACGGCCTGGCGTCTGATGCTGACGCGGCCTTGGACAGTCGCCCCACGCGAAACCTGCGTCGCCGGTTCACGCCCGGCGCGTCCCTGCGGTGGCTGCACCGCTCTTACTAGCGAGCTAGCGAGCAACGAGCACCGCGCGACTTTAGTCCGCTTGCTTGCGCAGGAACGCCGGGATGTCGTACGTATCGACGCCCTTTTCCTGCAATGCCTGCACGTGCGATGCCGCCGTTTCGCGCGTCGAACGCCATACCGCCGGCGTGTCCAGCGAGCCGTAATCCGTTGCCTGACCGTGCTGCGGTGCGTACGTGTTGTGCGCCGCGTGCGCGACCGGCTGATTGTCGGTGCCCGTGCGCAGAAGGGTCATCGGCGCTTGCTGCTGCTTCTTGGCTGCGCGGCCGAGTCCGGTCGCCACCACCGTCACGCGCAGGGCGTCGCCCATTGCGTCGTCGTACACGGCGCCGAAGATCACCGTTGCGTCGTCAGCAGCGTAGCTCTTGATGGTGTTCATCACTTCGCGCGTTTCCGACAGACGCAGCGAACGGCTCGACGTGATGTTCACCAGCACGCCGCGCGCACCCGACAGATCCACGCCTTCCAGCAGCGGGCTCGCCACCGCCTGTTCAGCCGCGAGACGCGCGCGATCGACGCCGGCGACCGTCGCCGTGCCCATCATCGCCTTGCCCTGCTCGCCCATCACGGTCTTCACGTCTTCGAAGTCGACGTTCACGAGGCCGTCGACGTTGATGATTTCTGCGATGCCCGCGACAGCGTTGTTCAGCACGTCATCCGCGCACTGGAAGCACTTGTCCATTTCGGCGTCGTCGCCCATCACCTCGAACAGCTTGTCGTTCAGCACGACGATCAGCGAATCGACGTGATCCTCCAGTTGCTGCGAGCCGGCTTCCGCCACGCGCATGCGGCGGCCGCCTTCGAATTCGAACGGCTTGCTCACGACGCCCACCGTCAGAATGCCCATTTCCTTCGCGATCTGCGCCACCACCGGCGCCGCGCCCGTGCCCGTGCCGCCACCCATGCCCGCGGTGATGAACACCATGTGCGCGCCGCGCAGTGCATCGGCGACACGCTCGCGCGCGTCTTCAGCCGCTTCCTTGCCCTTCTCCGGCTTGGCGCCTGCGCCCAGGCCGGTCATGCCCAACTGCAACACATGCGGCGCGCGCGAACGTGCGAGCGCCTGCGCGTCGGTGTTCATCACGATGAAATCGACGCCCTGCACACCCCGGTTGATCATGTGCTGAACGGCATTGCCGCCCGCACCACCAACTCCGACCACCTTGATGATCGTTCCGTTGGTTTCCGTTTCCAGCATTTCGAAATCCATGTTGCCTCCGTCAAGAATGAAGATCGGCGTTATTCGGAAGAGAGATCGGGCAACCCCTCTCCGCGCGCTAGCCGCCGGTACCGGCGCGAATTATATTCATTACTTAAATACGTTTGTTTCGTACTGCTCTGTTCCGCGCAAGCTTCAGAAGTTTCCGAGGAACCAGTCTTTCATTCGTGTGAGCACCTGGCCCATCGATCCGTTCTGCACTGCGACCTTGCGGCCGCGCATGCGCTGCGAACGACCTTCGGCGAGCAGGCCCATGGCGGTCGAATAGCGCGGGTTGCGCACGACATCCGCCAGACCGCCGGCGTACTCGGGCACGCCGATACGCACTGGCTTCAGGAAGATGTCTTCGCCGAGCTCGACCATGCCGGGCATCATCGCCGCGCCGCCGGTCAGCACGACGCCGCTCGACAGCAGTTCTTCGTAGCCGGATTCGCGCACGACCTGCTGCACGAGCGAGAACAGTTCCTCGACGCGCGGCTCGACCACCGCCGCCAGCGCCTGACGCGACAGCGTGCGCGGACCGCGTTCGCCGAGACCCGGCACTTCGATCATCTCGTCCGGGTCCGCGAGCGCCTGCTTCGCGATGCCGTACGTCACCTTGATGTCTTCCGCGTCCGGCGTGGGCGTGCGCAGCGCCATGGCGACGTCGCTCGTGATTTGGTCGCCGGCGATCGGAATCACGGCCGTGTGACGAATCGCGCCTTCGCTGAAGATGGCGATGTCCGTGGTGCCGCCGCCGATATCGACGAGCACGACGCCCAGTTCCTTCTCGTCCTCGGTCAGCACCGCGAGCGACGACGCGAGCGGCTGCAGGATCAGGTCGTTCACTTCGAGCCCGCAGCGGCGCACGCACTTCACGATGTTCTGCGCCGCGCTCACTGCGCCCGTGACGATGTGCACCTTCACTTCGAGGCGGATGCCGCTCATGCCGATCGGCTCGCGCACGTCTTCCTGACCGTCGATGATGAATTCCTGGGTCAGGATGTGCAGCACCTGCTGATCGGTCGGAATGTTGATCGCCTTGGCCGTCTCGATCACGCGCGCGACGTCTGTCTGCGTGACTTCCTTGTCCTTGATCGCGACCATGCCGCTCGAATTGAAGCTGCGGATATGGCTGCCCGCGATGCCGGTGAAGACGTTCGTGATCTTGCAGTCCGCCATCAGCTCCGCTTCCTCAAGCGCGCGCTGAATGGATTGGACCGTCGCCTCGATGTTGACCACGACGCCTTTTTTCAACCCCTTCGAGTCGCTCTGACCGAGTCCGATCACCTCGTAGTGGCCTTCGCCCTTCAATTCGGCGACGATCGCGACCACCTTCGACGTTCCGATGTCAAGGGAAACCAGCAGGTCTTTATAGTCTTTGCTCATAGCGTGCTCATGCCTGTGATGTCTGCCTACTTCTTGGCCTTGTCGGTGTCGTTGATGAAGCGCATGCCGGCGGCGCGTATCGCGAAGCCGTTGGGGTACCGCAAATCCGCATATTCGATCTCCTTGCCCCACCGCCCCGTCACCGATGCCCACGATGCGACGAAACGCTTGCAGCGGTCATACAGCGTGTCCTGGTTGCGCTCGCGGCCCAGTTCGATCTGCGTGCCGTTCGAAAGCTTCACGGTCCACGCGAAACGCGGCGACAGCGTGACTTCCTCCGGCTGCGCGTCGAGCGGCGCGAACCACTTCTGGAAGTCGCGATACCGCGCCACCACTTCCTTCGCCGTGCCTTCCGGACCGTCGAACGCGGGCAGGTCGTCGTCGAGTTCGCCCTGATTCGCGGTGAACAATTCGCCGTCCACGCTGACCAGCTGGTCGTTGCCCCACGTGCCGAGCGGCCTGTACTCTTCGAGCGTCACGGCGATCGCGTTCGGCCACACGCGACGCACGCTCGCGCGGCGCACCCACGGCATCTGTTCGAACGCGGTGCGCGCGGTGTCGAGATCGACGGTGAAGAAGTTGCCCTTCAGGTGCCCCACGACGCTCGCCCGCACCGTCGGCGAATTGATGTGCGAGGTGTCGCCGTCGATCTGAATCTCGCGCAGCCGGAACTCGGGACGCTGGATCGCGTAGACGCCCGCCGCGCACAGCAGCATCAGCACGAGCATGGCGTGCAGCGCGCTTGCGGCGAGATTCATCTGGCGAACGTTGTTCCACATGGTTGCGCTTCGTCAGTTCTTGAGAGTGAGAGACAGCACCTTCACGACCAGATCCTGGTAGCTGATGCCCACCGCGCGCGCCGCTTTCGGCGGCAGCGAGTGATCGGTCATGCCCGGCGCCGTGTTCACTTCGAGGAAGTACGGGTTCCCGTCGGCGTCCAGCATGAAATCGGCGCGGCCCCAGTCCGTGCAGCCGAGCATGTCGAACGCGCGCTGCGTCAGTTGCTTCATGCGCGCTTCTTCGGCGTCCGTCAGGCCGCACGGAATCAGATACTTCGTGTCGTCGGCGACGTACTTCGCGTGATAGTCGTAGAACTCGCCCGCCGGAACGATCTTGATGACCGGCAGATCGAGATCGCCCGCGATGCAGCACGTGTACTCGCCGCCGCCTTCGATGCTCTGCTCGACGATCACGATCTTGTCGAACTTCGCGGCTTCTTCCAGCGCCGGCGCGAGTCGTTCCGCGCTCTTCACCTTGATGACCGCGACGCTCGACCCTTCGCTCGCCGGCTTCACGAAAAGCGGCAGCCCGAGCTTCGCGATGATTTCCTGTGCGCGCGATGCGTAGCCGTCGCCGCGATAGACCGTTTCGAACGGCGGCGTCGGGATGCCGGTCTGCTGCCACACGAGCTTCGTGCGCAGCTTGTCCATGCCGAGCGCCGACCCGAGCACGCCGCTGCCCGTATAGCGGATGCCGTAGAAATCCAGCGCGCCTTGCAACTGGCCGTTCTCGCCGTAGCCGCCGTGCAGCGCGATAAACGCGCGCTCGAAGCCTTCCGCTTTCAGATCCGACAGCGGCCGCTCGGCGGGATCGAACGGATGCGCGTCGATGCCCGCGTCGCGCAGCCCTTCCAGCACGAGGCGGCCCGAATTGAGCGAGACTTCGCGCTCGGCGGAATTCCCGCCGAGGAGCACCGCCACTTTGCCGAAGACCTTCGGATCGATGTTGTTCACTGTGTTACTCATGACGTCGTTTGTTGCTGTCCTCACTGCGGCTGGCTCTGCGCGAGCCGCCCGCATACACCGCCGATGGAGCCCGCGCCCATCGTGATCACCACGTCGCCATGGCGCGCGAGCGTCGTCACCGCGTCCGGCACTTCATCCACCGTTTCGACGAACACCGGCTCGACCTTGCCCGCCACGCGGATCGCACGCGCGAGCGCGCGGCCGTCGGCGGCGACGATCGGCGCTTCGCCTGCGGCGTAGACATCGGTGAGCACGAGGGCGTCCACGGTGGACAGCACCTTCACGAAATCTTCGAAACAGTCGCGCGTGCGCGTGTAGCGATGCGGCTGGAACGCGAGCACGAGACGCCGGTCCGGGAAGGCGCCGCGCGCCGCCGCGATGGTCGCGGCCATTTCCACCGGGTGATGCCCGTAGTCGTCGATCAGCGTGTACGCGCCTTCGTTGTCGTTCGTCTTCACGTCGCCGTAACGCTGGAAGCGCCGGCCGACGCCGTTAAATTCGGCGAGCGCCCTCTGGATATCGGCATCCGCCACTTCGAGTTCAGTCGCGATTGCAATCGCGGCGAGCGCGTTCTGCACGTTATGCAGGCCCGGCAGATTCAGCACGATGTCGAGCGGCGGCGCATCTTCGCGCACCGTCGTGAAGTGCATGCGGCCGTCGCGCGCTTCCACGTTCACCGCGCGAACCTGCGCGTCCGCGCCGATGCCGTAGCGGATGATCGGCTTCGACACGAACGGCAGAATCTCGCGCACGTTCGGATCGTCGACGCACAGCACCGCGATGCCGTAGAACGGCAGCCGGTGCGTGAATTCGATGAACGCCTGCTTGAGCCGCGCGAAGTCGTGGCCGTAGGTGTCCATGTGATCGGCGTCGATGTTCGTGATGACTTCGATCACCGGGAAAAGATTGAGGAACGACGCGTCTGATTCGTCCGCTTCGGCGACGATGAAATCGCCCGTGCCGAGCCGCGCGTTCGCGCCCGCGCTGATGAGACGCCCGCCGATCACGAACGTGGGATCGAGCCCGCCTGCGGCCAGCACGCTCGCGACGAGCGATGTCGTCGTGGTCTTGCCGTGCGTGCCGGCAATGGCGATGCCCTGCTTGAGCCGCATGAGTTCCGCGAGCATTACGGCGCGCGGCACGATCGGCACGCGCCGATGGCGGGCCGCCAGCACTTCGGGGTTATCGGGACGCACGGCTGTCGACACGACGACGGCGTTCGCGCCTTCGATGTTGTGCTCGTGGTGGCCGATCTCGACGCGCGCGCCCAGTGCCTTGAGGCGCTCCGTGACGGCGCCCTTCGAGAGGTCCGAGCCGCTGACCTGATAGCCGAGATTCAGCAGCACTTCCGCGATGCCGCTCATGCCTGCTCCGCCGATGCCGACGAAGTGAATGTGCTTGACGATGTGTTTCATGACTTAATGTGCCTCTCGAGCTTGGCGCGTAAGATGCGCGCCGGCGACGTCGGCGCACACGCTCGCGACCCGTTCGGTCGCGTCCGGTTTCGCCAGGGCGCGTGAGCGCGCGGCCATCTCCGCCAGCGTGTCGCGCGTCTGCGCACGCAACCAGCCGGCGAGCCTTTCCGCCGACAAATCGCGTTGTTGTATCAATTCCGCCGCGCCGTTCTTCGCGAGGAACGCACCGTTGGTCGTCTGGTGATCATCGACGGCGAACGGGAACGGCACGAAAAGCGCGGCCACGCCGACCGCTGCGATCTCCGACACCGTCATCGCGCCCGAGCGGCAAATCACGAGATCGGCGGATGCGTACGCGCTCGCCATGTCCTCGATGAACGGCACGAGCTGCAAGTCTTCGCCGCGCGCAAGACCGGCCGCCGCGTAGTTCGCTTCGAGTGCCTCGATATGCTTCGCGCCCGCCTGATGGACGATGCGCGGCCGTTCTTCCGGCGACAGCAGCGCGAGCGCCTTCGGCACCGTTTCGTTGAGCGCAGCCGCGCCGAGACTGCCGCCGACGACGAGCACGTTCAGCTTGCCGGTGCGCGACGCGTAGCGTTCTTTGGGCGGCAATGTCGACGTAAGTTCCGCACGAATGGGGTTGCCGGTCCATTCAGCATTCGGCAGAGCATTCGGAAACGCGACAAGCACGCGCTTCGCGAGATGCGCGAGCACCTTGTTCGCGAGGCCCGCGATGGAGTTCTGTTCGTGCAGCACGAGCGGGCAGCCCGCGAGCTTCGTCATCATGCCCGCCGGAAACGTGATGTAGCCGCCCATGCCGAGCACGACATCGGGCTTCACCTGACGCAGCACGCGCAGGCTTTGCGAGCACGCGCGCATGAGGTTCACCGGCAGCATCAGCTTGGTTTTGATGCCCTTTCCGCGCACGCCGCCGAAGCGCACGCATTCCATCGGGATGCCGTGCTTCGGGACGAGCGTCGCTTCCATGCCGCTCGCGTTGCCGAGCCAGACGACGCGCCAGCCGCGCGCCTGCATCCAGTGCGCGACCGCGAGCCCCGGAAACACGTGGCCGCCTGTGCCGCCCGCCATGACCATCAGCGTGGGACTGTGCGCGCTCATACCTTGCCTCCGCGCATCAGCACCCGGTTCTCGTAATCGACACGCAGCAGCACCGCCAGCGCGACGCAGTTCAGCAAGATGCCCGAGCCGCCGTAGCTGACGAGGGGCAGCGTCAGGCCCTTGGTCGGCAGAAGGCCCAGGTTCACGCCCATGTTGATGAACGTCTGCGCGCCGAACCAGATGCCGACGCCCTTTGCCATCAGACCCGCGAACGTGCGATCCAGCGCCAGCGCCTGACGCCCGATTTCGAACGCGCGGCGCACGATCCAATAGAACAGCAGAATCACGCAGATGACGCCGACGAAACCCAGTTCCTCGCCGATCACCGCGAGGATGAAGTCGGTGTGCGCTTCGGGCAGATAGTTGAGCTTCTCGACGCTGCCGCCGAGACCCACGCCGAACCATTCGCCGCGCCCGAACGCGATGAGCGAGTGCGTCAGCTGATACGCCTTGCCCTGCGCGTAGCGGTCGTCCCACGGGTCGAGGTAAGCGAAGATCCGCTCGCGACGCCACGGCGAGAGCCACACGAGCATCGTGAATGTGCCGACCGCCGTGAGCACCAGCCCGCCGAACAGCTTGCCGTTCACGCCGCCGAGAAAGAGCACGCCCATTGCAATGGCGGCGATCACCATGAACGCGCCCATGTCGGGTTCGAGCAGCAGGAGCGCGCCCACCGCACCGACCGCCACGGCCATCGGCAAAAAGCCCTTGCCGAAGCTGTGCATGAACTCCTGCTTGCGCACCGTGTAGTTCGCGGCGTAGATGGTCACCGCGAGCTTCATGATTTCTGACGGCTGCATGTTCGTGATGCCGAGCGGAATCCAGCGGCGCGCGCCGTTCACGCCCTTGCCGATATGCGGGATCAGCACGATGACGAGCATCACCAGCGCGACCAGAAAGAGCTTCGGCGCGAGCTTGTCCCAGGTCTTCACCGGAATCTTGAACGCAACGACGGCGCCGACGATCGCCGTCGCCACCGAAATGAGGTGCCGCACGAGGAAGTGATAGTCGCGATACTGCGCGTACTTCGGCGAATCCGGCATGGCGATGGACGCCGAATACACCATCACGATGCCGAGCCCGAGCAGCGCGATCGTCACCCACAGCAGCGAATGATCGTAGTCGAGCATGCGCGAGCGCGCGGGACGCACGCCGTTGACGGCGCTCGAAATGCCGCCCGAGCGCCCGGCGAGCGAATCGTTCGCGACCGCGCTGCGCTGCCCGGTGATTTTCGATCCGAAGCGGTCCGACCAGCTCATAACATCACTCCTCGCGCGGCGGCGATATCTTCGACCGCGCCGCGAAACACGTCGGCGCGGTGTGCGTAGTTCCTGAACATGTCGAGGCTCGCGCACGCGGGCGACAGCAACACGGCGTCGCCCGGTTCGGCGATGCGCGATGCAGCCAGCGTCGCGGCTTCGAGCGTCGCGTGATCTTCGAGCGCGACGCCCGTCGATGCGAGCGTCTCGCGGATACGCGGCGCGTCGCGGCCGATCAGCATCACGGCACGCGCCCAGCGCGCGACCGGCGCTTCCAGCGGCGAAAAGTCCTGGCCCTTGCCGTCGCCGCCCGCGATCAGCACGACGCGTTGCGCGAGGCCATCGAGCGCGGCGACCGTCGCGCCGACGTTGGTCCCTTTGCTGTCGTCGACATAATCGACGCCATCGATCTGCGCGATCACTTCCACGCGGTGCGGTTCGCCGCGATATTCGCGCAAGCCGTGCAGCAGCGCGGCGAGCGGCATATCGATCGCGCGGGCGAGCGCGAGCGCGGCGAGCGCGTTCGCCGCGTTGTGCAGGCCGCGAATGCGCAGCGCGTCGGACGGCATCAGCCGCTTCGAAACGACGTTCGGCGCGGCGACATCCTGCTTGCGGCGGCGCGACGGCGCGGGTTCGTCGGCGGCGTCGCGGTCGATGCCTTGTGCGAGCCACGCGATGCCGTTGTCGCGCAAGAGGCCGTAGTCGCCCACCTTCGACGGCTCGTTCAGCCCGAACGTCACGACGCGGTCCTGCGCGATATTCGCGGCGAGCGCCATCGTGCGCGCGTCATCGCGATTCAGCACGCGGACCGTGCGCGGACCGAAGATGCGGCCCTTGGCGGCGGCGTAGGCGTCGAGCCCGCCGTGCCAGTCGAGATGATCCTGCGTGATGTTGAGCACGGCGGCGGCATCCGGCGCGAAGCTGTGCGCCGTTTCCAGCTGGAAGCTGGAGAGTTCGAGCACCCAGACGTCCGGCAGCGCGGTCTGATCGATGGCTTCGGCGAGCTTGTCGAGCATCGCCGGGCTGATGTTGCCCGCGACCGCCACGCGCTTGCCCGCGCGCTCGCACAGGAGCCCGGTGAGCGCGGTGGTCGTGGTCTTGCCATTGGTGCCGGTGATCGCGAGCACCTTCGGCTGATAGCCGTTCACGGCGAGTCCGGCGAGCGCCTGCGCGAACAGTTCGAGTTCGCCCCACACCGGGATGCCGCGCTCGTTCGCCGCCGCGATGAGCGGCGCGAGATCCGGCGCGAGCGGCGAAAGGCCGGGACTGATGGCGAGCAGTTCGATGCCGCCATCGAGCAGTTCGGTCGTGAACGCGCCGCCGACGAAGTCCGCGTCGATGTTGTGAATCACGAGCTCCGAGAGATTCGGCGGGTTGTCGCGCGTATCGGCGATCCGCAGCCGGCAACCGTGCCTGGCGCACCAGCGCGCCATCGCGAGGCCGGATTCACCGAGCCCCAGCACGAGCACCATCGGACTTTGCCGACCGGAGAACTTCTCGCCAAACATCGCTTTACCCTTTCCTGAAACCTGAAAAACCGCGGACGTGCACGATCAACGCAACTTGAGCGTCGACAAGCCGAAGAGACACAACATCAAGGTGATGATCCAGAAGCGCACCACCACTTGCGTTTCCGTCCAGCCGGACAGTTCGTAGTGGTGATGGAGCGGCGCCATCTTGAAGAAGCGGCGGCCTTCGCCATAACGGCGCTTCGTGAACTTGAACCAGAAGACTTGCAGCATGACGGAGAGCGTTTCCGCCACGAAAATGCCGCCCATGATGAACAGCACGATCTCTTGCCGAACGATCACCGCGATTGTGCCGAGCGCGCCGCCGAGCGCGAGCGCGCCGACATCGCCCATGAAGACTTGCGCGGGGTGCGTGTTGTACCAGAGGAACGCGAGACCCGCGCCGCCCATCGCGGAACAGAAGATCAGCAGTTCGCCCGCGCCGGGAATGTGCGGAAAGAGCAGGTACTTGGAATACACCGAGCTGCCCATGACGTACGCGAACGCGCCGAGCGACGCACCGACCAGCACGACCGGCATGATGACGAGACCGTCGAGGCCGTCGGTGAGGTTGACCGCGTTGCTCGATCCGACGATCACGAAGTACGTCATCGCGATGAAGCCCCATACGCCGAGCGGATACGTGATCGACTTGAGAAACGGCAGCATGAGGTCGGCGCGCGCGGGCAGGCCCATCGAGAGGCCGCTGCGCACCCACGCCATGAAGAGGTCGAACACGCGCGTGTTGCTGGCCTCGGACACGCTGAACGCGAGATACACGGCGGCGAAGAGGCCAATCACCGATTGCCAGAAATACTTCTCGCGTGAGGACATGCCGCGCGGGTCCTTGTGCACGACCTTGCGATAGTCGTCCACCCAGCCAATCACGCCATACCCGAAAGTGACGAGCATCACGATCCACACGAAGCGGTTCGTGAGATCAGCCCAGAGCAGCGTGGAAACCGCGATGCCCATGAGAATCAGCACGCCGCCCATGGTCGGCGTGCCCGACTTGACGAGGTGCGTTTGCGGGCCGTCCTTGCGCACCGCCTGACCGACTTTCATGGCGGTCAGCTTGCGGATGACCCACGGGCCGCAGACGAGACCGATCAACAGCGCCGTCGCCGTGGCGCCCACCGCGCGGAACGTGATGTAGGTGAACACGCGCATGAAGCTGGCGTCATTCTGAAGCCATTGCGCGAGTGCGAGTAGCATGCTGGTCCTTCTCTTTCTGTGAGTCAGTGTGCAGCGGGCGCGGTGCCCGCAGCGGGTGATTGGGGGCTCGTCAGGGCGTCCACCACGCGTTCCATCTTCATGAAGCGCGAGCCTTTTGCGAGATACGTTGCGCCGGGTCCGAACCCGGCTTGCTGAAGTGCTTCGATCAGTGCGGCCACATCGTCGAAATGAACGGCGGTCTGCTTCGACGCCGCCGCGCGGAATGCGTTCACCGAATCGCGGCTGGCGTCGCCGAGCGCAAACAGCGCGTCGATACCGCGCTCCGCCGCATACGCGCCGACTTCGCGATGAAACGCGGGTCCTTCTTCGCCGACCTCGCCCATGTCGCCCATCACGAGCACGCGCGGCGCTGCCTGCGCCGCGAGCACGTCGATGGCGGCGCGCATGGAATCGGGATTGGAGTTGTAGGTATCGTCGATGATGGTCGCGCCCGCGAGCGTGCCCAGCACCGCGCGCTTCACCTGCAAGCGGCCCTTCACGGGCTGGAACGCTTCGAGGCCGCGCTTGATGGCGTCCAGCGGCACGCCCGCTGCGAGCGCGGCAGCCGTAGCCGCGAGCGCATTGCGCGCGTTGTGTTCGCCGAGCACGGCCAGCGCGATGTCGACGCGGCCTTGCGGCGTGCGGACGTGAACCATCGCGCCGTTCAGCGTGCCGGTGACGGCCGCCTTCGATTCATCGCCGGTCAGCGCGAAGTCCATGATCGGATTGCCCGTGGCGGCCACGCGCCAGATGCTCGCGTAGTGATCGTCAGCGGGGAACACGGCCGTGCCTGTTTCGCCGAGCGCGTGAATGACCGACGCATGTTCGAGCGCGACGGCCTCGACGGTCGCCATGAACTCCTGATGCTCGCGCTGCGCGTTGTTGACGACGGCGACGGTCGGCGCAGCGATCTGGCCGAGCGCATCGGTCTCGCCGGGATGATTCATGCCGAGCTCGACCACCGCGAGCCGATGCGCCGCGCTCAGGCGGAACAGCGTGAGCGGCAAGCCGATGTCGTTGTTGAAGTTGCCCGCCGTCGCGAGCCGCGCGTCTTCGCCGACCGCCGCCGCGAAGATCGACGCGATCATCTCCTTGACCGTCGTCTTGCCGTTGCTGCCCGTGACGGCAACGAGCGGCATGGTGAACCGCGTGCGCCAGCCGTGCGCCAGCGCACCGAGCGCCGCACGCGTGTCCTTTACCTTGATGACTGGCAGCGGCCAGGCATCCGAATTGCGCAGTTCGCGCGAGACGAGCGCGGCAGCCGCGCCGCTCTTGCTCACCTGATCCAGGAAATCATGCGCATCGAAGCGATCGCCCTTCACCGCGACGAACAGATCGCCCGCCTGCACGGCGCGGCTGTCGGTCACGACGCGCGTGATCGCGATGGATTCGTCGCCTTCAAAGACCGCGCCGGGAATGAGCGCGGCGGCTTCGCGCAAGGTGAACATCGTCATTCGCCCCCTCCGCGATGCTGCGTGGCGCGTGCGGCAAGCGCGAGGCGCGCGTGATCCTGATCCGAGAACGCGCGCTTCTTACCCATGATTTCCTGCGTGGCTTCGTGTCCTTTGCCGGCGAGCAGAACGACATCCTCGCGCGCCGCCGAGCGCAGCGCCTGCAAAATGGCACTCGCGCGATCCTCGATGCGCCGCGCCTTCGCGACGTCCTTCATGCCGGCGGCAATCTGATCGATGATGGCAAGCGGATCTTCGCTGCGCGGATTGTCGCTCGTGATGACGACCTGATCCGCGAGACGTTCGGCGATTTCGCCCATCAGCGGACGCTTGGTGGCGTCGCGGTCGCCGCCGCAGCCGAACATGCAAACGAGCTCGCCGCCGCGTGCCTGTGCGATCGCGCGCAGCGCCGCCAGCGTTTTTTCCAGCGCGTCGGGCGTGTGCGCGTAGTCGATCACGACGAGCGGTTCATCGTTTTGCAGCCGGCCGCCGAGTCGCTCCATGCGGCCATTGACGGACTCGAGCTTCGAGATGCGTGCGAGCGCGGCATCGAACGGAACGCCGACTTCCAGCAGCACGCCGAGCACCGCGAGCAGATTGCTCACGTTGAACGCGCCGAGCGTGCTGACTTCCACTTCGGCCTCGCCCCAGTCGGACGCAAGATGAAACGCGGTGCCCGTGGCGGTTGCGCGCACGCGGCTCGCGAGCAGCATGGCGTCGGCGCTCGGCGGCGCATCGGCCGGCATCTCGACGGCGTACGCAATCGTGCGGACCTTGCCGCGCAGCGATTCGATGAGACGCTGACCGGCGGCATCGTCGCGATTGACGATGGCCGTTTTCAGCGATGGCCACGCGAAAAGACGCGCCTTCGCGGCCTCGTACGCCTCGAAGGTGCCGTGGTAGTCGAGATGGTCCTGCGTGAGATTCGTGAAGATGCCGATGTCGAAGTCCGTGCCGTTCACGCGGCCCTGATGCAGCGCATGCGACGAGACTTCCATGGCGACCGCCTCCGCGCCTTGCGCCTTCAGTTGCGCGAGGTTGCGCTGAAGCTGCGGCGCATCCGGCGTGGTGAAGCCGGTGGACACGAGTTTGCCCGGCATGCCGATGCCGAGCGTGCCGATGATCGCGCACGGCCGGCCGAGCGCGGTCAGCGCCGTGGCGATCCACTGGCTGCAAGACGTCTTGCCGTTGGTGCCGGTCACGCCAACGGTGAGCATCGACGCGCTCGGCTCGCCGTACCATGCGGACGCGATCGGACCGGCGAGTTCGTTGAGCGCGGGAACGGCGAGCGCCTTCGAGGCGTCCGGCTTGCCCGCGAAGTTCTCCGGCTGGTACAGCGCGGCAGCCGCGCCCGCGCCAAGCGCCGCGTCGAGATACGGCCGGTTGTCCGCGCCGTCGACGGCATAGGCCAGGAACACGTCGCCGCTCTTCAGCGAGCGCGTGTCGGCGTGCAACTGGGCCTCGGGCTGCGCATGGGCGCGCAGCCATTGAACGGCATGTGAAACGTCCTTCTGCATCTTGCTCTGTCGGGCCTGCGCGCTCATCGCACGACTCCCGGATGTGTCTTCGTGTTGCTCGACACGGCGAGCTTCTTCGCCGTGTTCGCGTTGTTCGAGCCCTTCGCGTTCGCGGGCTGCGCGGACGCTTGCGTGGCGGGATTCGAATCGTCCGTCACGACCATTTGCTTGACCGGCATGTCCGGCGGCACGTTGAGCGCGCGCAGCGTATCTCCGACGATGCCCGAAAACACCGGTCCCGACACCTGTCCGCCGAAGTGGCTGCCGGCCGTCGGTTCGTCGACCGATACGGCGACCACGATGCGCGGATTCGGCATCGGCGCCATGCCGACGAACGACGCGCGGTACTTCGAATGATCGTAGCCGCGGCCCGCGTGCTTGTACGCGGTACCGCTCTTGCCGCCGACGCGATAGCCCGGCACCGCCGCATCCGGCGACGTGCCGTTTTTCGAGACGACGGACTCGAGCATTGCGCGAACTTCGCGTGCGGTGGTCGGCGAGAAGACCTGCTGGCCCACCGGCGGCTGATCGACCGGCGTGCGGAAAATCGAGACCGGCAGAATCGTGCCGTCATGCGCGATGGCCGTGTACGCGCGAGCCAGTTGGAACAGCGAGGCCGACAAGCCGTAGCCGTAAGACATGGTCGCCTGCTCGATGCGGCGCCAGCTCTTCCACGGCCGCAAGCGTCCGGTCACGGCGCCCGGGAAACCGACTTTGGGCGCCTGGCCGAGACCGAGGCTCGTGTACATGTTCCACATTTCTTCGGGCCGCAATTGCATCGCAATTTTGGTCGCGCCGATATTGCTCGACTTCTGAATCACGCCGCCGACGGTGAGCGTGCCGAAACCCGAGTCGTCCGTGATGCGCGCGCCGTCCAGCACGAATACGCCGCCGCCCGTTTCGACGAGCGTGTTCGGCGTCACGCGATGCAGATCGAGCGCGAGCGAAACGGTGAACGGCTTCATGATCGAGCCCGGCTCGAAAGTGTCCGTGAGAATGCGGTTGCGCAACTGCTCGCCCGTCATGCGCGAGCGGTCGTTCGGGTTGTAGGTGGGATAGTTGACGAGCGCGAGCACCTCGCCCGTCTTCACGTCGATCACGATCGCAGCGCCGGCCTTCGCCTTCGTCTTCTCGACGGCCGCTTTCAGGTCCGTGTACGCGATGTACTGAATCTTGCTGTCGATCGAGAGTTCGACGTCCTGGCCGTTATGCGGCACGACCTGTTCGTCGACGTCCTCGACGATGTGCCCCATGCGGTCCTTGATGACGCGACGCATGCCCGGCGTGCCGGCGAGCACGCTCTGGTCGCCGAGTTCGACGCCTTCCTGGCCCTTGTCTTCAATATTAGTAAAACCGATCAGGTGTGCGGTGATTTCGCCTTCCGGATAGAAACGCTTGTATTCGCCGCGCGAATAGATGCCCGGAATGTCGAGCGCGGCGACTTTCTGCGCCACTTCCAGCGGAACCTGGCGTTTCACGTAGACGAACGTCTTGTCCATCGACAGTTTCGCGCGCAAGTCCTTCTGCGTCATGTCGAGCAGCTTCGCGAGTTCGGCGAGCTTGTCCGCGCCGAGATCGTTCGGGACGGCTTCGGGAATCGCCCAGATGGCCTTCACCGGCAGGCTCGTGGCGAGCACGAGGCCGTTGCGGTCGCGAATCTGGCCGCGCGTGGCCGGCATTTCCAGCGTGCGCTGATAGCGGCTTTCGCCCTGCTTCTTGAAGAACGCGTTGCCGGGGCCCTGAATCCAGAAGGCGCGCGCCGCGAGCGCGACGAACGCCATGAACAGCAGGAACACGACGAACTTCGAGCGCCACATGGGCAGACGCACCGCGAGAATCGGGTTCGGCGTGTAGGCGACGTCCTTCTGCTTCGCGGATTTTTTCATCGTTTGGCTCCGCGTGCGGACGGCGCCGAGGCGGGCAACGGCGGCGGCATGGGCGCGTCGGCGGCCTTCGCGGTCGCCGGGTCGTAGGTCAGGTATTGCGTGCGGCCGGTGGTCACGGGCTGCATCTTCAGTGAGTTAGTGGCCAACTGCTCGATGCGCGAAGTCTTCGACAATGCGCTCTGCTGATACTGGAACTGCGCGTAATCCTGCTGAAGCTGGCGCTCCTGCGACTGCGCCCGCTGCAATTCGATGAACACCTGCCGCTGCTTGTTCGTGGCGCTGACGACCGACAGCGCGCACCCGAGCACGACGATCAGGAGAAAAATGTTGAGACGGTTCATGGCGCGATCCGCTCCGCGATACGCATGACCGCGGACCGGGCGCGCGGGTTGTCGGCGACTTCGGCATCGCTCGGAAACACGCGGCCGACGATCCGCAGAGGCGGACTCGGCAGATCGACCGCGCGGATCGGCAAACGACGGTCCACCGCCGGCGCGCTCGATTGCGCCTGCATGAACCGCTTGACGATCCGGTCTTCGAGCGAATGAAAGCTGATCACGACCAGCCGCCCCCCTTGCTCCAACAGCGAAAGTGCCAATTCAAGAACTACTTGCAGTTCCGCAAGCTCTTGATTGATGTGAATCCGTATAGCCTGAAAGGTGCGAGTTGCCGGGTCCTTGCCCTTCTCACGGGTCTTGACGACGTGACCCACGATTTCGGCAAGCTCGCGCGTGCTGACGAGAGGCCCAAGACGGTCGGACTCTGCCCTGCGAGCAACAAGCGCCTTTGCAATCTGAAAAGCAAACCGTTCTTCCCCATAATCTCTGATCACCTCCGTCATTTCCTGCACCGTGGCCCGCGCGAGCCACTCGGCCGCCGACTCGCCGCGAGTCGGGTCCATCCTCATGTCGAGCGGACCTTCCGCGCGGAAACTGAAACCGCGCTCCGGGTCATCCACCTGCGGCGACGACACCCCAAGGTCCAGCAACACGCCCGACACCCGTTCTATCCCGCGCTCGATCGCCGCGCTTCGCAGTGCAGCGAAGCTGTCATGCACGATCGAAAAGCGCGGATCCTGAATCTGCTGCGCCGTGGCGATGGCGAGCGGGTCTTTGTCGAATGCGATAAGCCGCCCCGCCTCGCCCAGCCGCTGCAACACCGCCCGGCTATGACCGCCGCGCCCGAAGGTGCCATCTATATAGATGCCGTCGGCGCGCGTGATCAGTCCGTCTACTGCTTCCTTCAGCAGCACCGTGCGATGCTGCAAGTCATTTCCCATCGCAGGTGCCATGTTTTTCAGCGCCGCGTCAGAAAGTGAAGTTCTTTAGCGCGTCGGGCATGCCCTGCGCCATGGCTGCGGCTTCCTTCGCCGCGTACGTCTGCGAGTCCCATAATTCGAAATGAGCGCCCATGCCGAGCAGCGTCACTTCTTTTTCAAGCGAAGCGGCAGCACGAAGCTCGGGCGAGACCAATACGCGCCCGGCGCTGTCCAGTTCGACATCCATTGCATTACCGAGAAAAATGCGACGCCACCACATGGCTTCCATGGGAAGCGCGGCGACCTTGGCGCGGAAGACTTCCCACTCCGGGCGGGGAAACAGCAACAGGCATCCATCCGGGCTCTTCGTGAGCGTCACCCGGCCTTCTGCCTGCCCTTGCAGCGCCTCCCGATAGCGAGACGGAACGGACATCCGCCCTTTCGCATCGAGCGTCAGCGCCGACGCCCCTTGGAACACTCGCCCTTCTCCCCGTTTGTCGCTGCCTGACTGTCGATGCCTACCGAGACGCCGCGCATGCCTTGAAATTGCCCGAAAGTGGGTCTGCCGTCACACAAACAACCACTTTCTCACACTGTCTCCCACTTTAGAGGAAGGCATTTCCTCGGTCAAGACGCGCGGCTCTTTTTCGGGGAGGTTTTTACTCGTTAGAACAAGGACTTAGCGAAGGGACTTGATGCGGACAGGAAGGGGAAAATCGTTTGAAATTAGCGAACTAGTGAGAGAACTGAACGTAAAGTATGAACATCGGCGCGGGAGACGCGTGAAATGTAACGGTTTCCGCAGGCGCGCATCGCCCGACGCACTCTCAATGTTCATACAAAGCGCGTCGGGCGGCGCTTTCAACGGCTAGACGTAGTATGCCGTGCGCGTCATCACTTTTGCCGCCGCGCGCATCATGAAACGCACGGGAAACGGCATCTCTGAGCCGCCCGCGCCGATCGCGGCGGCCGCGTGCGCGCTTTCGTCCTGACGCATCTGCTCGACGATCGCGCGCGATGCGTAGTCCGTGGGCGGCAGCGTCTTCATGTGGCCGTCGAGATGTTGCTCGACCTGGCGTTCGGTTTCGGCCATGAAGCCGAGACTTGCGCGGTCGCCGAAACGCCCCGCGACGAACCCGATAGCGAGCGCGCCCCCGTACCACAGCGGATTCAGGAGGCTCGGGCGCGAGTCGAGGTCTTTGAGACGCTGCGCGGTCCAAGCCAGATGGTCTTCTTCTTCGCGGGCGGCCTGCTCGAAGCTGGCCTTCAGGCCCGGCGAACCGGTTGCGAGCTTTTGTGCCTGATAAAGCGCCTGGGCGCACACTTCGCCCACATGATTCACCCGCATCAGACCGGCCGAATGCGCCTTCTCCTGCTCCGTGAGCTGCGGCGCTTCGGCGATCATGCCGTCCTCCAGGAGAACCGGCGTTCTCGACTGAGGTATTGGCCGGGACATGCGGCTGACCCCGGTCATGGAACGCAAACCGCGGTCGAACTCGCCAATGATTTCATCGAGCGTCATGTTCTCACCTCGTTGTTGGTGTCATCGTTTCGCGCAACCTTGTACGGACCGTTAGCAATCCCTATTCTCCCGGTCAAAGATGCGAAAACAGCCGTCCGCGAGCGCCACATTTTGTAATTAGGGCAAACACGACTCGCAAAACTGCTGAAAAACCAAGATTTTAGCGCATGTTGCGTAAACGTCACACGCAGCCGCGCGCCCGTTCCCTTTTCCTTTGTGCGAAAAGTCGTCTTTGTTACATTACGTGTCACCTTCGCAAAGAAGATCCCGGCAGGGACCGTCAACACACTGGCGCTAGAACAGTGACCTTGCCAAACAAGTTGCAAATACACTCCTTGGAGATCTAATCAATGAAAAAGTCGCTTCTCGCTCTGGCAGCATTGGGCGTCTTCGCTGGCGCCGCACATGCGCAGAGCAGCGTGACGCTGTACGGCATCATCGACGCAGGCTTTCTGTATTCGAACAACAGCGCCGGTCAAAAGCTGTATGCAATGAACAGCGGCAACGTGCAGGGTAGCCGTTGGGGCCTGCGCGGCACGGAAGATCTGGGCGGCGGTCTGAAGGCTCTGTTCGTGTTGGAGAACGGCTTCAACGTGTTCAACGGCCAGCTGGGCCAGGGCGGCGACATGTTCGGCCGTCAAGCGTACGTCGGTCTGTCGACGGCGCAATTCGGCACGGTCACGCTGGGTCGTCAGTACGACTCCGTGGTCGACTTCACCGGCGCGTTCGAAGTCGGCAGCCAGTGGGCGACGTACTTCGGTGCCCACCCGGGCGACCTCGACAACATGAACAACTCGAACCGCGTCAACAACGCGATCAAGTTCACGAGCGCGAACTACGCGGGCTTCACGTTCGGCGGTCTGTATAGCCTCGGCGGCCAGGCTGGCCAGTTCAACCGCAACCAGATCTGGTCGGTTGGTCTTGGCTATTCGCAAGGCCCGCTGCAACTCGGCGCAGGTTACTTGAACGTCAAGGACCCGAATTACTCGTTCTTCGGTAATAACGCAACGAGCCGCACTGCGGCCACGACGCCTACGGCTTCGAACATGTCGAGCCGCGTGTACTCGGGCTTCGCTTCGGCTCACACGCAGCAAGTGATCTCGGCAGGCGCCGCCTACACGTTCGGCGCGGCGACGCTCGGCGCGACGTATAGCAACACGCAGTTCAAGGATGTCGGCACGGACGCAGGTGCAGGTCTGAACCCGGCTGGCTACGCCGGCGGTTCGGGCAAGTTCCACAACGCCGAAGTCAACTTCAAGTATCAGCTGACGCCGGCTCTGTTGCTGGGTGTTGCTTACGACTACACGAAGGGCTACGGCCTGAGCAATGCCAAGTACCATCAAGGCATGCTCGGCGCGGACTACTTCCTGTCGAAGCGCACGGACGTCTATATCGACGGCGTCTACCAGCACGCTTCGGGTACGGACTCGACGCAACGCGCCGCAGTCGCGAACATCAACGGCCTGTCGCCGTCGTCGACGACGAACCAGGTCGCGGCGCTGGTCGGTATTCGCCACAAGTTCTAAGAAGCGCGTAACAAAGCGGTATCTGCTAAAAGGCGCCTTCGGGCGCCTTTTTTTCGTCCGTCGATGCCGCCACGCGCCATGAAAAAAGCCTTCGCGTCTTGCGACGCGAAGGCTCTGATTCGCTCGACAACGTCCGCTCAGACGGTGCCGTCGCGCAACTCCCGCCGCAGGATCTTGCCGACATTGCTCTTCGGCAAGTCCTGGCGAAACTCGATGATGCGCGGTCGCTTATAGCCCGTCAGCCGTTCCTTGCAGTACGCGATGACGTCGGCCTCGGTCAGATTCTCGTCCTTGCGCACGATGAAGAGCTTCACCGCTTCGCCCGAGTTCTGATCCTTGACGCCGACCGCGGCGACTTCGAAGACGCCCGGCAGCATCGCGACCACATCCTCGATTTCGTTCGGATACACGTTGAAGCCCGAGACAAGAATCATG
Organism: Burkholderia sp. 8Y; assembly: GCF_902506145.1. Taxonomy (GTDB): domain Bacteria; phylum Pseudomonadota; class Gammaproteobacteria; order Burkholderiales; family Burkholderiaceae; genus Caballeronia. The sequence goes on from NZ_LR733520.1 coordinate 2,431,344, forward strand.
TCCTTCTTGCGATCGACGATTTTCACGTAACCACGCTCGTCGAACACGCCGACATCGCCGGAGCGGAAATAGCCATCGGGCGTCATGACCTTTGCCGTTTCGTCCGGGCGATTCCAGTAGCCCGCCATCACTTGCGGCCCCTTGATGCAGATTTCGCCCGCCTGGCCGAGCGGCACCTCGTTGTTGTCGTCGTCGCGGATCGAGACTTCGGTCGAGGGCAGCGGCAAGCCGATCGTGCCGGTGTACTCGGTGGCCGTCACCGGGTTGCATGTCACGCAGGGCGATGTCTCCGACAAGCCGTAGCCTTCGACGATCGGCACGCCCGTGACCGCGAACCAACGCTTCGCGACCGCTTCCTGAACCGCCATGCCGCCGCCGTTCGCTGCGATGAGCTTCGAGAAATCCAGCTTCGAGAAGTCGGGATGATTCAGCAAAGCGTTGTACAGCGTGTTGACCGCCGGGAACGTGTTGATCGGAATGCCCTTCAGTTCCCTGATCGTCCCGGCGATATCGCGCGGATTCGGGATCAGCACGCCAAGCCCGCCCGTGCGGATGGTGAGCATGCCGCAGACCGTCAGCGCGAAGATGTGATACAGCGGCAGCGCCACCACGCAGACGAACTGGTCGATGTCGGGCCGCTGCTTGCGCGCGGGTTCTAGCCAGACTTCGGATTGGAGCACGTTCGCGATCAGGTTCCGATGCGTCAGCGTCGCGCCCTTGGCCACGCCGGTCGTGCCACCGGTGTATTGCAGGAAGGCGACGTCATCGGGCGTCTGGTCAACCGGCTGGAGTGCGCGGCGGCCTCCTTCGGCGATCGCATCGTTGAAACGGACACTGCCCGGCACATTCCACTCGGGCACCATCTTCTTGACCTTGCGGACGACGAAATTGACCAGCAGGCCCTTCATGCCCATCAGGTCGCCCATCGCCGCGACGACGACATGCTTGATCGCCGTGTTCTTGATTACCGCCTCGAGCGTGGTCGCGAAGTTTTCCAGAATGACGATCGCTTCCGCGCCGCTGTCGCGAAGCTGATGTTCCAGTTCGCGCGGCGTATAAAGCGGATTCACGTTCACGACGATATAGCCTGCGCGCAGCACGGCCGCGATGGCGACCGGATATTGCAGCACGTTCGGCATCATCAGCGCGACGCGCGCGCCGCGCTTCATGCCTTTGCCCTGGAACCATGCGGCGAGCTTCTTCGACATGTCGTCGAGTTCGCCATACGTTATCGCTTGCCCCATGCAGAGGAACGCGCGACGGTCGCGGTTATTGCGAAAACTGTCCTCGAGCAGTTGCGAAACCGACCGGTACGCCGACACGTCGATTTCCGCGGGTACGCCGGCCGGATACGATTTCAGCCAGAGTTTCTCCATACGGCGTCTCCTTATTTGATTTTCGAATGGTCGTGCGAAAACAGGATGCTAGCCGCTCGTTCCCGTTCCGACAATCCGGTTAGACGCCGCCTTCCAGACCGCTTCGGGTCTGTCGTTGCCACACTTCTCAATGCATTGACTCCACTTCGACCAGGCAGTCGTAGAACGTCGCCGATCCCCCCAGATCGGTCAAAGCCTGGCTTGTGACTTGATTGGCGTTGCAGCCATCGGGGGACAACTTCTTCCACCAGATCGACAAGCCGACGACGACGCCTTCGCGCGCCCGATCCGTGACGCGGGCACGCGCCTGCATCGACCCGCGATCGTTGAAAATGCGCACTTGCGCGCCGTCGGCGATGCCGCGTGCGTCGGCGTCCGCCGGGTGAATGTCCAGATGTGGCTCCTGCTCGGTCGCTCGCAAGCTTTCGATGTTCACGAAGCTGCTGTTCAGGAAGTTGCGCGCGGGCGGCGAGATCATCGCGAGCGGATAGCGGGCGGCAAGCTCCGGCGCGGCTTCGGCCGACTCGTACGGCGGGAGGTAATCCGGCAGTGGGTCGAGGCCTTCGCGCTTCAGACGCTCGCTGTAGAACTCGCACTTTCCCGATGGCGTGCGAAAACCGCCATGCGCAAGCGGCGCGTCGGGCAGGTCGAGCTCGAGCCAGCGCGACGCCTTGAGGGCTTCCCATCCGCGGCCCTTGAGCGTCGGATCGTCCCAGCGGAAGGCTTTCGATGCGATTTGTTCGTCCGTTTCGAAAAGCGACGGTTCGGTGAGATTCATCGCGCGGGAGAGTCCGCGGAAGAAATCGGTGTTCGTGCGCGACTCACCCACCGGTGCAATGGCGGGCAGGTTCGCCATGAGGTGCGTGTGTCCGTAGGACTTGTGTACGTCGAGGTGCTCGAGCTGCGTGGTCGCCGGAAAAATGAGATCGGCGTAATCGGCGGTGTCCGTCTGGAAGTGCTCCAGCACGATGGTGAACAAGTCTTCGCGCGCAAAGCCCGCCGCGACTTTCGCCGAATCCGGCGCGACGGCGACGGGGTTCGAGTTGTAGACGATCAATGCTTCGATCTTGGGACCGAAGGCCGCGTCGCCCGGATGCAGCAACGCGTCGCCGATTGCGTTCATGTTGATGCTGCGCGGCAGCTTGTTCGGCCAGCCCGGCAGCAAGTCCGGGCGTTCCAGCGCCGCGTTGTCGACCGGCGCCCAGCCCGACGACGACAACAGCAGACCGCCCGACCGCTCGCGCCACGCGCCCGTCAGCGACGGCAGACAAGCGACGGCGCGCACCGCGTTGCCGCCACCGCGCACGCGCTGCATACCGTAGTTCAGGCGGATCGCGGCCTTCTTCGTCGAGCCGAAAGCGCGCGCCAAATCGACGACGGTCTGTTCCTCGATTCCGCAGATGGCTGCTGCCCGCGACGGCGGGTACTGCGCGGCACGCGCCGCGAGCTCATCGAAACCAAACGTGTGATCGGCAATGTATTCGTGGTCTAGAAGATTCTCGCGGATCAGCACGTGCATCATGCCGAGCGCGAGTGCGGCATCGGTGCCCGGCCGCAGCGCGACATGTTGATGGCACTTTTCTGCGGTCAGCGATCGATACGGATCGATCGCGATCAGCTTCGCGCCGCGCCGCTTCGCTTCCTGCGCGCGGGTCCAGAAATGCAGGCTCGACGCGATCGGGTTCGCGCCCCAGATCAGGATCAGTTCGCTTTCCTCGAAGAACTCGACATGCATGCCGATGCCCGCGCCGTACGTGTAGCGCAGCCCAGCCGCCCCGGCTGCCGCGCAGATGGTGCGGTCCAGCCGCGACGCACCGAGCACATTGAAAAACCGCGCGGCGATGCTTTCCCCTTGGACGAGGCCCATGGTGCCGGCGTAGCTGTACGGGAGGATCGCTTCGGGCGCACGGCGTGCGATCGGCTCGAGGCGCGCGGCGGCGATCCGTAGTGCTGCGTCCCAGCTGATCGGCTCAAAACGATTCGAGCATTTCGGCCCGACACGGATCAGCGGCGTTTGCAGGCGCTCCTTATGATGCGTTCGCTCGGCGTATCGCGAGACCTTCGTGCAAAGAACGCCTTGTGTCGGCGGGTGATCGGGGTCGCCGCTCACCTTGACTGCCCTGCCGTCTTTCACGGTGACGCGCATTGCGCAGGTGTCGGGGCAATCGTGCGGGCATACGGCTCGGGCGAACTCAGCGGGGGCGTTCATCGGGTTGTCCGGTCAATCGGCAAGGGCGGCAGATGTCAGAATTCTATTACGCCGACTATGCGACCGACCGTCAGATCCCTCAAATTGTGGCAACGTAGAATGAACGAGCGGCGCGCAGCACGGGTGGTCCGAATTCAAACCAGCGAGCAGTTCAAATGAATCTGATACCGGAAATCGAAGCATCTCACGATGAAATCCAGGCCCTTCGACGAACAATCCATGCTCATCCCGAACTTCGCTATGAAGAGGTAGGGACCGCGAAGCTGGTGGCGGAAAATCTCGAACGTTGGGGCATTACGGTTCATCGAGGATTGGGCAAGACGGGCATCGTTGGTGTCTTGAAGCGCGGATCGGGCAGCCGCTCCATCGGACTTCGCGCAGACATGGACGCGCTGCCGATTCAGGAAACGAACAGCTTTGGTCACAAGTCGACCCACCCCGGACGGATGCACGCGTGCGGTCACGACGGGCACACGGCCATGCTGCTCGGCGCCGCCAAATACTTGGCGCAGCACGGAAAATTTGACGGGACGGTCGTATTTATCTTCCAGCCGGCGGAAGAAGGCGGCGCAGGCGCGAAGGCCATGATCGACGACGGGCTTTTCACGCGCTTCCCGGTGGACGCCGTTTTCGGCATACACAACTGGCCAGGCTTTCCCGCCGGGCACTTCGGCGTGACGGAAGGGCCGATCATGGCGTCGAGCAACGAGTTTCGCATCACGATTCGCGGCGTTGGATCGCACGCCGCTTTGCCGCATAACGGGCGCGATCCCGTCTTCAGCGCGGTCCAAGTTGCAAATGCATTGCAGGGCATCATTACGCGCAACAAGAAGCCGCTCGATACGGCCGTGCTATCCATCACTCAGATTCATGCGGGAGATGCAGTGAACGTGGTTCCCGATCATGCGTGGCTAGGCGGGACGGTGCGTACGTTCACCGTTGAAACACTTGATTTGATCGAGACGCGAATGCGCAAGATCGCTGAAGCGACTGCATCGGCTTACGACTGCGAAGCGGAGGTATATTTCCATCGAAACTATCCCCCGACGATCAATGATCCGGCGCAGACGAAGTTTGCCGCGGAGGTAATGGCGGAAGTGGTCGGCGAGGAGAACGTCGATTGCTCGGTTGAACCGACGATGGGTGCCGAGGACTTCTCCTTCATGTTGCTAGAGAAACCTAGCTGCTATGCGTTCCTGGGTAATGGCGATGGCGCGCATCGCGACCATGGACACGGCGAAGGCCCGTGCATGCTGCACAACGCAAGCTACGACTTCAACGACACGCTGCTATCGGTTGGTTCTTCGTATTGGGTGCGGCTGGCCGAGCGGTTCTTAGCGCGTTGATTTCCATGGGCGGAGCCGTTTAGCTTCTGGCACCCCCAACGCAAAAACCCCACCTTTGAGGGGTGGGGTTTTTGTTTTCGGCATGAGGAGCCTGACGATTACCTACTTTCACACGGGCAATCCGCACTATCATCGGCGTGGAGTCGTTTCACGGTCCTGTTCGGGATGGGAAGGGGTGGGACCGACTCGCTATGGTCATCAGGCATGTCCGAAGATCCCCCGCTTTCCTCCGTAGATCGTATGCGGTATTAATCCGGCTTTCGCCGGGCTATCCCCCACTACAGGACACGTTCCGATGTATTACTCACCCGTTCGCCACTCGCCACCAGGGTTGCCCCCGTGCTGCCGTTCGACTTGCATGTGTAAGGCATGCCGCCAGCGTTCAATCTGAGCCAGGATCAAACTCTTCAGTTCAATGCCTGTTACTGTTTTCGGTTCCGTTAGAAACCGGTCGCTCACTCAACGTACTGACGATGATTAATCCATCCTAAGACAGATAAACCTTCCTCTGATACTTCGTGTGAGACTCTTGATTACTTTTGCTTTTGCCGCAGCGCCTAAGCACCGCAACCGCACTCGCCATCAAGCGCCCACACTTATCGGCTGTTAGTTTTTAAAGAGCAATCCGCCAAGACTTCCTGCTTCGCCGCACCGAGCATCTCGCTCAGCACCGCTTCGTCTTGCGTCGCTGCATCAGCAGCAGAGAAACGAGATTATGCACGTCGTTTCGGTCAGTGTCAACAAGTTTTTGAACCACTTCTTCACTTGCCAACCGCGCTTGCAATATTTCTCACCACTCACAAGCTCACTGCCAAACCGCCACTCCCGCTTCCTTCGCGTTCAATGAATCGCGAAGGAACGGAATTCTAGTGAGCCGCACGATAATAAGCAAGGGTTCCGCGCAATAAATTATCGATGCTTGAATACCGGCTTGCGCTTCTCGACGAAGGCGGACATTCCCTCCTTTTGATCCTCCGTCGCGAACAGCGAATGGAATAGACGCCGCTCGAAGTGGACGCCTTCCGAAAGCGTCGTCTCATAGGCGCGGTTGACCGATTCCTTGGCCATCATGACCGCGGGCAACGAGAAGCCTGCAATGATCGTCGCGGCCTCGACAGCTTCGTCCAGCAATCGATCCGCACCCACCACGCGCGACACCAGTCCTGCTCGTTCGGCTTCGGCGGCGTCCATCATGCGGGCTGTCAGACACAAGTCCATCGCCTTTGCCTTCGATACAGCGCGTGGCAGGCGCTGCGTGCCACCCGCCCCCGGGATCACGCCGAGTTTGATCTCGGGCTGACCGAACTTCGCCGAGTCCGCCGCAATGACAATGTCGCACATCATGGCCAGCTCGCAGCCGCCGCCCAGCGCGAAGCCGGCCACCGCCGCGATGATCGGTTTCCGGATCGACCGGATGGTCTCCCAGTTTCGCGTGATGTAGTCGCCTTTGTAGACATCCATGTACGAATAGCCAGCCATCATGCCGATGTCCGCGCCCGCAGCAAAAGCCTTCTCGCTGCCGGTCAGCACGATCGCCCCGATGTTGTCGTCCGCGTCGAACGACTTCAGGGCCGCGCCGAGCTCCTCCATTAGCGCATCGTTCAGCGCGTTCAGCGCCTTCGGACGATGCAACGTGATCAGTCCAACCCGCCCGCGTGTCTCAACCAGCAGATTCTCGTAGCTCATGCACTCCTCCTAGCGATCCTCAGGAAAGTCCCAATGAAAAGACCTCGTCCGCGTCATCTCGATAATGCTACCATCACCAACCAACCGGTCGGTTAATTAATCCGGCTGACCCGTCCTTCACTTCCGTTCTCGCGACCATGACACATCCGCTATTCACGAAGCACAAAGCGATGCTCGACCAAGGGCTTTCCGCCATCGAAACCCGCGGCTACTGGAGTCCTTTCGCCGAGACGCCGAGTCCCAAAGTGTACGGGGAAACGGCCAACGCGGACGGCGAAGCGGCATTCAAGTCGCACCTCGGCAAGACGTTCGAGCTGGATCAACCGTCGACGGGCGAAACCGTTGGCAAGGAGCGATCGCCCTTCGGCGTCACGCTCGACGTCCGGTATCCGAAGGCCGACCCGGACGCGCTCATCCACGCCGCCGCCGAAGCGCAAGCCGAATGGCGCGCCGCTGGTCCGCAGGCGTGGGTCGGCGTAAGCCTCGAGATCCTGTCGCGTCTGAACCGCGCGAGCTTCGAAATTGGCTATAGCGTGATGCACACCACCGGGCAGGCTTTCATGATGGCTTTCCAGGCGGGCGGCCCACACGCCCAGGACCGCGCGCTTGAGGCCGTGGTCTATGCGTGGGACCAGCTGCGCCGCATTCCTTCAGAAGCCCATTGGGAAAAGCCGCAGGGAAAGAATCCGCCGCTCGCCATGCAAAAGCGTTACACCGTCGTCCCTCGCGGCACGGGCCTCGTACTCGGTTGCTGCACATTTCCGACCTGGAATGGATACCCCGGCCTGTTCGCGGATCTCGCCACCGGCAACGCCGTCATCGTCAAACCGCACCCCGGCGCCATTCTGCCGCTGGCTATCACGGTCCACATTGCCCGTGAGGTGCTATGCGATGCCGGCTTCGATCCGAACGTCGTCACACTGCTCGCCACCGAGCCGGACGACGGCCCGATCGTGCAGCAACTCGCGGTGCGCCCCGAGATCAAACTCATCGATTTCACCGGCAGCACGCAGAACGGCGCCTGGCTCGAGCGCAACGCGCATCAGGCCCAGGTTTATACCGAGAAAGCGGGCGTCAATCAGATCGTCATCGATTCCGTCGACGACATGAAAGCCGCCGCGCGCAACATCGCGTTCTCGCTCGCGCTCTACTCCGGCCAGATGTGCACCGCGCCGCAGAACATCTACGTGCCACGCGACGGTATCCGTACAGCGGACGGTCACTTGAGCTTCGACGACGTCGCGAAAACACTCGCCGGGGCCGTCGAGAAACTGACTTCCGATCCGGCGCGCGCCGTCGAGCTCACTGGCGCGATTCAGAACGAAGGCGTCATCGCACGCATCGCCGAAGCGCGCGGAGCTGGCGACGTGTTGCTCGATAGCCGGACGCTCGCACATCCGCTGTTCCCGGACGCACGGGTGCACACGCCCCTCGTCCTCAAGATGGACGCGCGCTCGGATCAACCCAAGTTCACGAAGGAATGGTTCGGCCCCATCTCGTTCGTGATCGCCACCGATTCGACCGCGCAATCGCTCGATCTCGCCGGCTCGATCGCACAAGAGCACGGCGCGCTCACGTTGTCCGTCTACACCACCGACGATGCCATCATGCACGCGGCTCACGAGGCGGCCATTCGCGGCGGCGTCGCGCTGTCGATCAATCTGACGGGTGGCGTGTTCGTCAATCAGTCAGCCGCCTTCTCCGATTTCCACGGCACCGGCGCAAACCCGGCCGCCAACGCCGCGCTCGCGGATGCCGCCTTCGTCGCCAACCGTTTCCGCGTTGTCCAGAGTCGAATCCATGTTGCCCCGAAAGCGGCATCGGCGGAAGCTGGCCAAACGGCATAGGAAAAAAGCGACGACACACGAAACCGTGCAATTGGCTTATGCCATCTGGCCTAATGGAAAGCGGCGCGCCGCGCGTCTAGTATCGGCGGGTAACTACTCAACGCGGCCGGCCCGTGTGCAAGGAGATGCCATGTCAGAGAAGTCTGTCCTGTACCACATTGATGGCGACACCCGGGTCGCGACCATCACGCTGAATCGTCCGGACAAGCTAAACAGTTTCACGCGCGAGATGCACGGCCATCTCAGTCATGCGCTCACGGAAATCGAGGCAAGCAATGCGCGCGCGGTCATCCTCACGGGTGCCGGGCGCGGCTTCTGTGCGGGGCAAGACCTCGCTGATCTCGACTTCACGCCCGGATCGATGTCCGACCTCGGCGAGTTGATCGACGCGCACTTCAATCCGCTCGTGCGGCGGCTTCAGGCGATGCCGCTGCCCGTCATCGCCGCCGTCAACGGAACAGCCGCAGGCGCGGGAGCGAACCTCGCGATGGCGTGCGATTTCGTCCTCGCGGCGCGCTCGGCGAGCTTCATTCAGGCGTTCGTGAAGATCGGCCTCGTTCCGGATTCGGGCGGGACGTGGCTGTTGCCGCGGCGCGTCGGCGAGGCGCGTGCACTCGGGCTGGCACTCACGGGCGAAAAGCTGAGCGCGGAGAAGGCAGAAGCATGGGGCATCGTGTGGCGCGTGGTCGAAGACAGCGAACTGCAGCAGGCAGCCGCGCAACTGGCGGCACAACTCGCGCAACAGCCGGCGCGCGCTGTCGCCGCGATCAAACAACTGATACGTTCAAGCGCCGCCAAGACGCTGGACGTGCAACTCGACCTCGAACGCGACGTCCAGCGAGAACTCGGCGCATCCCCCGACTACATCGAGGGCGTCGCGGCATTCAAGGAGAAGCGCGGGCCGCGCTTTGAAGGTCTTTGACAATCCACTACCGGAGAACCGTGTGACGCCTCAACAACTCGCGGAAGCCACCGCCAAGTCCATGTACGAAGCAGACGCCTGCTCCCGCGCGCTCGGCATCGAGCTGGTGGAAGTGCGCCCGGGCTATGCGCGCCTGCAGATGAATGTCCGGCCCGACTTCCTCAACGGTCATGCGATCTGCCACGGCGGTCTGATATTCACGCTGGCGGATTCCGCGTTCGCTTTTGCGTGCAACTCGTACAACGTCAGCACGGTCGCGGCGGGCTGCTCAATTGAATTTCTGCGGCCCGTGCAGGGCGGCGACCGGCTGACAGCGGAGGCCGTCGAGCAGACGTTGAACGGGCGCGCCGGTATCTACGACATCCGCGTGACTAACCGCGACAGCGAAACAGTGGCGATGTTTCGCGGGAAGTCGGCGCAAATCAAGGGCACCGTCATTCCCGCCTGACGGGATCGCTTCCCAAGCGGACACAGCACGACAGACCGACACACTGCGCCAGACAGCGAGCATGAAGGAGACACCGATGACTACACCATTGCCGCTCGACCCGATCGAAAAAGCGAGCCGCGACGAACTCGTCGCCTTGCAATTGCAACGCCTGAAATGGACGCTGAAGCACGCCTACGAGAATTCGCCGGTCTATCGGCGCAAGTTCGACGAAGCGGGCGTGCATCCGGACGAAGTGCAGTCACTCGCCGACCTCGCACGTTTCCCGTTCACGACGAAAAAGGACTTGCGCGACAATTATCCGTTCGGCATGTTCGCCGTGCCGCAGGAGCGTGTCGCACGCATTCACGCGTCGTCGGGAACCACGGGAAAGCCGACTGTCGTCGGCTACACGGCGAACGACATCGACACGTGGGCGAATCTTGTCGCGCGTTCGATTCGCGCGGCGGGCGCGCGTCGCGGCGACAAAGTGCACGTGAGTTATGGCTACGGCCTGTTCACCGGCGGCCTCGGCGCCCACTATGGCGCTGAGCGTGCCGGGCTGACCGTCATTCCGTTCGGCGGCGGGCAAACTGAGAAACAGGTGCAGTTCATTCAGGATTTCCGGCCCGAGATCATCATGGTCACGCCGAGCTACATGCTGTCCATCGCAGATGAACTCGAGCGGCAAGGCGTCGATCCGGCGACCTGTTCGCTGCGCATCGGCATTTTTGGCGCGGAGCCGTGGACGAACGACATGCGTCGCGCCATCGAGGAACGCATGGGTATCGACGCGGTAGACATCTACGGACTTTCGGAGGTCATGGGTCCGGGCGTCGCGTCGGAGTGCGCGGAAACGAAAGACGGTCCGACGATCTGGGAAGATCACTTCTACCCCGAAATCATCGATCCCGAGACAGGCGAAGTCCTGCCCGATGGCGAATTCGGTGAACTGGTGTTCACATCGCTCACGAAAGAAGCGTTGCCGATCATCCGCTATCGCACGCGCGATCTGACGCGCCTCTTGCCGGGCACCGCGCGCACGATGCGCCGCATGGAGAAGATCACCGGCCGCTCCGACGACATGATGATCGTGCGCGGCGTCAACGTGTTCCCGACGCAGATCGAGGAATTGCTGCTCAAGCGTCCGGTGCTGGCGCCGCATTATCAGATCGTGCTGACGAAGGAGGGCCCGCTCGACGTCTTCACGCTCAACTGCGAGCCGTGTCCGGAATCGGCGCCGGACATCGTCGCGCTCGAAAGCGCGAAAACTGCGCTTGCCTATGACATCAAGGCGCTCATCGGCGTGAGCGCGGTCGTGAACGTGCTCGCGGTCAATGGCATCGAGCGGTCGGTTGGCAAGGCGCGGCGCGTGGTCGACAAGCGCAATGTAAGACCGTGAGCGTTCGTCGCGGCCACGCCGAATCAGGAATTCGGCATCAGCAACCACATCCGGCCGCCCTGCTTCATGCGTCCGGCTAGATCGCCGGCGTTGTCGCCGAGGCCCCAGAAGTAGTCGGCGCGCACGCCGCCTTTGATCGCCGTGCCCGTGTCCTGCGCGAACACGAGGCGGTTCATCGGCTGATTACTGAGCGGCCGCGTGGTTTGCAGGAAAACGGGCGTGCCGAGCGGAATCGCGGAGGGATCGACGGCGATCGAACGTTCGGGCGTGAGCGGCACGCCGAGCGCGCCGACGGGGCCATCGCCCAGGCTCGCGGGCATCACGTCGTTCGCGGGCATCTCGCGGAAAAACACGAAGCGCGGGTTCACGTCGAGCAGCGCATCGACGCGCGCCGGATTCGCCTTCGCCCAGGCCTTGATGCCCTGCATGGTCGCCTGCGCGGGCGTGAGTTCGCCGCGATCGAGCAGTTCCTTGCCGATGGACCGGTACGGCTGGTTGTTCGTCCCGCCGAAACCCACGCGCATGACGCTGCCGTCTTCCATCACGATGCGCCCCGATCCCTGCACTTGCAGAAAGAACGCTTCGATCGGGTCGTCCACCCACACGAGTTCGTTGCCGTTCAACGCGCCCGAGCGTTCGAGCTGCGCGCGCGCCGGCAGCGCGGAACCCGGCTTATAGCGATACGGCCAGCGATACAGCGCGTACTGATACGGACCGTGGCGCGTGCGCGAACCGCGCAGCAGCGGTTCGTAGTAGCCGGTCACGAGGCCGTCCACCGTGCCATCGGTATTGGCTAGCTGAAACGGCGTGAAATACGTCTCGAAGAAGTTACGCGCCGCCGACATGTCGAGGTCGTCGAGAGTTTGCGCTGCCGCACACGCCTTCTGCCAGCCGGGCTGGCGCGCCAATCGGCTGCAGTTCTGCCGCAGCGCGGCGGTCGCTCCTATCAACGTGTCGTCCTGCCAGCCGGGAACCTGCTGCCAGCTCACAGCGGTCAGCCGCGAGGACGCGCGCTGGCCCGTGGTGATAGGCGTGCCGCCTGCCGTGCCCGGCCCCGGTTTCACGTAACTGCCGCCGCCGCACGAGGCGAGCAGCACAGCCGTTGCAATCGACGCGGCCCAGGCCGCTCCTCGTGCGGCGCGTGGCGCTAACCGCATACAATGCTCGTTCTTGATGGGAACCGCCATGTCTGATCTGTTCGACGAATATCCAATGCTGATCTTCGCGCTCGAGGCGCTCGTGGCGCTTGGACTACTGATTTTCATCGTCGCGTGGACGGCTTCGGGTAAGAAGAAACACCAGAACCGCGCGAACGACCCGGCCAAACGCCGCTGATTGCGCTTGGCCGCGCGCCCGGACTCAGTGCAGCGTGCGCGGCACGTGCAAAGCAAACTCCGCGATGGGCGCTTCGAAGCGTTCGCCGTCGTCGGCCACGCAGAAATACTCGCCGCGCATGGTGCCGACCGGCGTCGCGATCACGGCCCAGCTCGTATATTCGAACTGCGCGCCCGGCGCAAGCAGCGGCTGCTGCCCGATCACGCCCAGCCCCTTCACTTCCTGCACGTGATTCTCGCTGTCGGTGATGATCCAGTGGCGCGCAATCAATTGAGCCGTCACCTGGCCTGTATTGCGGATCGTCAGCGTGTAGGCGAAAGCGTATTGGCGGTTGTCCGGGTCGGACTGCTCGGGAAGATATCGCGTCTCGACGGACACGGTGAATTCGTACTGGCTCATCGTCGTTCCAAGTCAATTCATCGCTGCGCTGCGAAAAACAGCGCGCGGGTGCGCCGCTACTGGTCAGGCATTCTGCTTGATGCAGCCCGCGCCCGCAACACGGAAACAGGCTGGCCGAGACCATTCTGCGCCGTCAAGCTGGCCGTTCGGCCGACTTACGCCAGCGAAAACGCGGGTTAAAATCACGCTTCACACCGTCGGCTGCACGCTTGGCCGCGCGAATCGAGCCTCCTGGTCCCCGCGGCCGCAAACCGGATACGTCCATGGCGCAATTTCACATCGCTCCCAGCATTCTTTCCGCCGATTTTTCCCGGCTCGGCGAAGAAGTCCGCAACGTCGTCGCTGCCGGAGCCGACTGGATTCACTTCGACGTGATGGACAACCATTACGTGCCGAATCTCACGATCGGCCCCATGGTGTGCGAAGCCATTCGCCCGCACACGGAAGTGCCCATCGACGTGCATTTGATGGTTCGGCCGGTGGATCGCATCGTGCCCGATTTCGCGAAAGCCGGCGCAAATGTGATCAGCTTTCACCCGGAAGGTTCGGACCACATCGACCGCACGCTTTCGCTGATTCGCGACCACGGCTGCAAGGCCGGTCTCGTGTTCAATCCCGCGACGCCGCTCAATTATCTGGATCACGTGATGGACCGGCTCGACCTCGTGCTCATCATGTCGGTGAATCCGGGCTTCGGCGGCCAGTCGTTCATCCCCGAAGCACTGAACAAGTTGCGCGAGGCGCGCAGCCGCATCGACGCGTACCGCGAGCGCACGGGCCGCGAAATCCATCTGGAAATCGACGGTGGCGTGAAGGTCGACAACATCGCGGAAATCGCCGCAGCCGGTGCGGACACCTTCGTCGCCGGCTCGGCGATTTTCGGCAAGCACGATTACAAGCAGGTCATCGACGCCATGCGCGCTGAACTAGCGAAATCGGGAGCGCAGCAATGAGTGAAGCCAGCGCGCCGCCCGCCTTCACGAACCGGCCCATTCGCGCCGCGATCATCGACCTCGACGGCACCATGGTCGATACCGCCGACGACTTCGTCGCCGCGCTCAACGGCATGCTCGCGCGCGTCGGCATTGAGAAGCCTGTCTCGCGCGAGGAAGTCGTGGGTTACATCGGCAAGGGTTCCGAGAACCTGATCCGCAGCGTGCTTGCCGCGCGCCTGCCGCACCCGCAGGCCACCGCCCAGTTCGACGACGCCCTCGCCACTTACCAGAGCGAATACGCGAAGATCAACGGCAAGCATTCGACGCTCTTCCCCGAAGTGGAGGAAGGACTGGAGGCCATGCGCGACCTGGGCATCGCGCTCGCGTGCGTGACCAACAAGCCGCATCGCTTCGCGGTGGAATTGCTGTCGCACTTCGGCATCGCGCAGTACTTCAAGGTCGTTCTCGGCGGCGATTCCGTGCCGCTGAAGAAGCCCGACCCGCTGCCGATGCTCACCGCGTGCGAGCGGCTCGACGTGCTGCCGCGCGAGACAGTGGCGGTCGGCGATTCCGAAAACGACGCGCTCGCAGGCCGCGCCGCCGGCATGGCGACCCTCACGGTGCCCTACGGTTACAACCATGGGAAAGCCGTGCAATCGGTGAAGTCCGATGGTATAGTTTCCACGCTGCGCGCAGCGGCTTCTGCAATCGCCGCGACACTCGCGCCGCCGAATACCACACTGACTGAATAGTCCATCTCTCATGTTTCTCAACAGAAAACGGAGTCTGAGCAGCATCGACCGGGGAGCCTGGCCCTGGCGTCGCTGGTCGCGCTAACCTCGCCCGAGGTACGCTGAAGCCACCTTGCGTTGCGTTCCAACTCGCTTCGTCCGCTTCAGCAACCGTTTTTTGTTTCGCTGCGCATTCCCGCGCCGTTTCCGTTGATTGGTCGTACATCGAGCCTTGCTTCGGCATGCAGCGTCATGCGTTGCGCACGCCGCCGCGCAAGGCCCGCTTGCCGCGCAAGCCGCCCGAGTTGCATCGGATTCATTCGATGCCGCGGGACAACCGCATCGACCGATCATCCGGCAAACACGCCGCTCGCAGCGCCTTAAGCACCTCCCGACGCCGTACTCCGATATAAGGAACGCGCGTCGCTCAAGGACCGCAAGATGACCGAACTCGAATTCCAATCGCTGGCGAACGAAGGCTACAACCGCATTCCGCTGATCGCCGAAGCCCTCGCCGACCTCGAAACGCCACTCTCGCTTTATCTCAAGCTCGCCCAAAGCGAGCGCAATGGCGCGAACTCCTTCCTGCTGGAATCGGTCGTCGGCGGCGAGCGTTTCGGGCGCTATTCGTTCATCGGCTTGCCGGCCCGCACGACGGTGCGTGTGCAGAACGGCGTATCGCAAGTCGTCACGGACGGCAACGTCACGGAAACCGACGAAGGCGATCCGCTGGCGTTCATCGAACGCTTCCAGAAACGCTTCAAAGTGGCGCTGCGCCCCGGCCTGCCGCGCTTCTGCGGCGGCCTCGCCGGTTATTTCGGATACGACGCGGTTCGCTATATCGAAAAGAAGCTCGCCGGCACGGCCCCGCGCGACGATCTGAACCTGCCCGACATCCAGTTGCTGCTGACGGAGGAAGTCGCGGTCATCGACAATCTCGCAGGCAAGCTCTACCTGATCGTCTATGCCGACCCGACGAAACCCGAAGCCTATGCGAAAGCCAAGCATCGTCTGCGCGAGTTGCGCGGCCGTCTGCGCGCCACGGTCCAGCCGCCGGTGACATCGGCGAGCGTGCGCACGGAGACGTATCGCGAGTTCGCGAAAGAGGACTATCTGAACGCCGTCCGGCGCGCGAAAGAGTACATCGCGGCGGGCGAGCTGATGCAGGTACAGGTCGGCCAGCGCCTGACCAAGCCGTTCCGCGACAATCCGCTATCGCTGTATCGCGCGTTGCGGTCTTTGAATCCGTCGCCGTACATGTACTACTACAACTTCGGCGGCGATGTTCACGTGGTCGGCGCATCGCCCGAGATTCTCGTGCGTCAGGAAAAGCGCGCCGAGGACCGTATCGTGACCATTCGTCCGCTCGCCGGCACGCGGCCGCGCGGCAATACGCCCGAGCGCGACGCCGAACTCGCCACCGAATTGCTGAACGATCCGAAGGAAGTCGCCGAGCACGTGATGCTGATCGACCTCGCGCGCAACGACGTCGGCCGTATCGCGGAGACGGGCTCCGTCGCGGTGACGGACAAGATGATCATCGAAAAGTACTCGCACGTGCAGCACATCGTGAGTTCGGTCGAAGGTCGATTGAAGCCGGGGATGAACAACTTCGACGTGCTGCGCGCGACCTTTCCTGCGGGCACGCTTTCGGGCGCGCCGAAGGTCCGCGCGATGGAACTGATCGACGAACTGGAGCCCGTGAAGCGCGGGCTGTACGGCGGCGCGGTCGGCTATCTGTCGTTCAGCGGCGAGATGGACCTCGCCATCGCCATTCGCACGGGTCTCATTCACAAGGGCAACCTGTATGTGCAGGCAGCGGCGGGCGTCGTTGCGGACAGCGTGCCCGAATCCGAATGGCAAGAGACGGAGAACAAGGCGCGCGCCGTGTTGCGCGCGGCCGAGCAAGTGCAAGACGGCCTCGACAGCGACTTCTGAGGAGACAAGACCATGCTGCTGATGATCGACAACTACGATTCGTTCACCTATAACCTGGTCCAGTACTTCGGCGAACTCGGCGAGGACGTGCGCACGTATCGCAACGACGAAATCACGCTCGACCAGATCGCGGAACTGCAACCCGAGCGCATCTGCCTTTCGCCGGGCCCGAGCAACCCGCAGCACGCGGGCATCACGCTCGACGTGCTGCGCGAATTTTCCGGCAAGCTGCCGATTCTCGGGGTCTGTCTCGGCCATCAGGCAATCGGCGAGGCGTTCGGCGGGCGCGTCGTGCGCGCGCAGACCATCATGCACGGCAAGGTGAGCCAGATCGAGACGGACTGCAAGGGCGTGTTCTCCGACTTACCCAAACACTTCAACGTCACGCGCTATCACTCGCTCGCCATCGAGCGCGAGTCCTTGCCTGACTGCCTCGAAGTATCAGCGTGGACGGCTGACGGCGAAATCATGGGCGTGCGCCACAAGGAACTTGCCGTGGAAGGCGTGCAGTTCCATCCGGAATCCATTCTGTCCGAGCACGGCCACGCGCTGCTCGAAAACTTCGTGAAAAACACGGCGTCCGGCAAGCGGGCCTGAGAACATGACGATCACTCCCCAAGAAGCCCTGCAACGCACCATCGAGCACCGCGAGATCTTCCACGACGAAATGCTGCATCTCATGCGCCAGATCATGCGCGCCGAGTTGTCGCCCGTCATGGCCGCCGCGATCATCACCGGCTTGCGCGTGAAGAAGGAAACCATCGGCGAGATCGCGGCGGCGGCGACCGTCATGCGCGAGTTCGCGAATCACGTCGATGTGGCGGACAACTCCAATTTCGTCGATATCGTCGGCACGGGCGGCGACGGCTCGCATACCTTCAACATCTCCACGACGTCGATGTTCGTCACGGCCGCAGCCGGCGCGAAAGTCGCGAAGCACGGCAACCGGGGCGTGTCGAGCAAGTCGGGCAGCGCGGACGTGCTCGAAGCACTGGGCGTCAACATCGACCTGACGCCGGAACAAGTGGCCGCCTCCATTGCCGAAACGGGCATGGGCTTCATGTTCGCGCCGAACCATCATCCGGCCATGAAGAACATTGCGGCCGTGCGGCGCGAACTCGGCGTACGCACCATCTTCAATATTCTCGGGCCGCTGACCAATCCGGCGAGCGCGCCCAATCAGCTTCAGGGCGTGTTCCACGAAGACCTCGTCGGCATTCAGGTTCGCGTGATGCAGCGGCTAGGAGCGAAGCACGTGCTCGTCGTGCACGGCAAGGACGGCATGGACGAAGTGTCGCTCGGCGCGGCGACGAAAGTCGGCGAACTGAGAAACGGCGAAGTGCGCGAGTACGAAATCCATCCGGAAGACTTCGGCTTGCAGATGGTCTCGAACCGCTCGCTGAAAGTGCAGGACGCGCAGGAGTCGAAGGCCATGCTCCTCGGCGCGCTGAACAACAAGGCGGGAGTCGCGCGCGAGATCGTCATACTTAACGCGGGCGCGGCGCTCTATGCCGCTGACGTCTACGACTCGATCGCCGAGGGCATGGCGGCCGCACGCGAAGCGATCGAGAACGGCGCGGCGCGCGAGAAGGTCGAGGCCTTGGTACGCTTCACGCAGCAATTCACCAAATAACGGAATCCATCATGAGCGACATTCTCGACCGCATCATCGCGGTCAAGCGCGAGGAAGTCCGCGCCGCCGAACAGAGCGCGCCGCTCGAAGAGCTGAAGCTCGAAGCGAGCGCGCGCGATCTGCGCGATTTCGTCGGCGCATTGCGCGCGAAGCACGCCGCCGGACAAGCGGCAGTGATCGCGGAAGTGAAGAAGGCGAGCCCGTCGAAAGGCGTGCTGCGCGAAGACTTCGTGCCTGCCGAGATCGCCCGTTCGTACGAAAAAGGCGGCGCCGCGTGCCTCTCCGTGCTCACCGACGTGCAGTTCTTCAAGGGCAGCGTCGCGTATCTGGAAGAAGCGCGCGCCGCGTGCAGCCTGCCGGTGCTGCGCAAGGACTTCATCGTCGATCCTTACCAGGTGATCGAAGCGCGCGCGATGGGCGCGGACTGCATCTTGCTCATCGCAGCAGCACTGGAACTCTCGCAGATGCAGGATCTGGAAGCGTACGCGCATTCGCTCGGTCTCGCGGTGCTCGTCGAAGTCCACGACGCCGACGAACTGCGCGACGCGCTCACGCTCGAGACGCCGCTCATCGGCATCAACAATCGCAATCTGCGCACATTCCAGACGACCATCGACACGACTATCGGCATGCTCGAATCCGTGCCGGACGACCGTATCGTGGTGACGGAATCGGGCATCCTGTCGCGTCTCGATGTCGAACGGCTGCGCGCCATGCGCGTGGACACCTTCCTCGTCGGCGAGGCGTTCATGCGTGCCGACGACCCGGGCACTGAACTCGCCCGCATGTTTTTCTAACCGGACCGCATCGTGGGAATCGAACGCGAGATCAAGCTGGCGCTGCCGCCGTCGCAACATGACGACGTGGCGCGTTTCTTTGACGAGCGCGCCGGCGCGGGCAAGCCGTTCGACCTCGGCAACGTGTACTTCGACACGCCGACGCTCGCGCTTGCCGAGGCCAAGGCCGCACTGCGCCTGCGCCGCGCGCCGGACGAATGGCTGCAAACCTACAAGACGCTCGGCGAATCCCGGGCGGGCATGCATAGCCGTCACGAATGGGAGATGCCGGTGAAAGGCGAGGCGCTCGAAATAGACGCGCTCCTCGACGCCTGCGACGACGAACCCGCCCGCGAGGCGCTGAAAGCCGCCGCGCCGGAACTGATCGCTCTGTTTCGCACGGATTACCGGCGCATCGTGTGGGACGTGGAGTGCGAGGGCGCGAAGATCGAAGTGGCGCTCGATCTCGGCGAAGTGACGGCGGAAGTCGACGGCGAAACGCGTCGCGCGGAAATCAGCGAACTCGAATTCGAGCTCAAGTCCGGCGACGAACGCGCGCTGGAAATGCTTTCCGCCGAAGTGCGCGGCGCGTTTCCGGAGCTCGACCCCGAGGATCTGAGCAAGGCGCAGCGCGGCTATCGGCTGCGCGAGCGGCCGCAAAGCAGTATTCAAGACGCCGAAGCATGAATCGCCAGTCTTCCCTTTTTGAAGCGCCGGAAAGCGCGGTAATCGCGCCCGCGTTCACAACGCTCGAAAGCCAGTTCGACGCACTGCCCGCCGACTGGCGCCGGCATCTGATGCCGTTCATCGAAAGCCCGCGGTTTGCGGCGCTCTGCGCGTTCGTGGATGCGGAGCGCGCCGCCGGCAAGACCGTCTATCCCGCCGACGTATTTCGCGCGCTGCGTCTGACGCGCCCCGGCGACGTCAAAGTCATCATTCTCGGCCAGGACCCGTACCACGGCGAGGACAAGGGCGCGCCGCAAGCGCACGGCCTCGCGTTTTCGGTGCCCGCGCCGGTCCGCCCGCCGCCGTCGCTGCGCAACATCTTCAAGGAAATTCAGGCGAGTCTCGGCTTCACTGCGCCGTCGCACGGTTGCCTCGATACCTGGGCGAAGCAAGGCGTATTGCTCTTGAACACGTCGTTGACCGTCGAGCGCGACAAGGCGGGCAGTCACGCAAAGCGCGGCTGGGAGCAATGCACGGATACGCTCATCCACGAGATGGCGCTTCGGCACGACGGCCTCGTGTTCATGCTGTGGGGCGCGCACGCGCAGGCCAAGCGCGGGTTGATCGAGGGCACCGGCAAGGCGCATTGCGTGCTGGAAGCGCCGCATCCGTCGCCGCTCTCCGCGCATCGAGGGTTTTTCGGCTGCGGGCACTTCGCGCGCGCGAATGCGTATCTCGTCGAACACGGACGAGAGCCGATCGACTGGCGCTTGCCGGCTGCATGAAAAAACCCGCTGCATCGGACGACGCAGCGGGTTTTACGATCGACGGCTCGAAAATTCGCTTACAGCGCGGCGATGGCCTCGCGCGCTTGCGCCAGCGCCGTGCCGGCCACGTCCGCGCCCATGTTCAGGCCTTCGGCATAGATGAAGCTGACATCGGTCATGCCGAGGAAACCGAGGAACGATTGCAGATACGGCGTCTGCGAGTCGTGCGGCGTGCCCACATACTTGCCGCCGCGCGCCGACACCACGAACACCTTCTTGCCTTTCACGAGACCTTCCGGACCATTCGCGGTGTAGCGGAACGTGATGCCGGCCCGCGCGATCTGGTCGAAATACGCCTTTAGCTGCGACGAAATGCCGAAGTTATAGAGCGGCGCCGCGATCACGACGATATCCGCCGCTTGCAATTCGTCGATCAGCGCCATGCTCTTCGCGTCGATGGCGGCTTGCTCGGGCGTGCGCTTGTCGGCGGGCGTGAAAAACGCGCCCAGCGTGGCGTCGTCGAGGTGCGGCAGGTTGTCGGCGAGCAGATGGCGGACGACGACCTTCGCGCCCGGATTGCCTTGTTGCAGCTTCGCGGTGAGTTCGTCGGCGAGCAGCGTCGACTGAGCGCCTTGCGAACGCGCGGCGGAATTGATTTGCAGAATCGTCGTCATGATGGCTTCCTTCCTGATTGAGGAGCGGGCACTGAGCGCACCCGCGTTAGGAAGCATTGTTCGTTTTTCGACGTCCGGGAAAAAGCCGCGCGGCCGTGAAGGATCGTTGCACCCGTAGAACAATCCTCCGACGTCCGCTGCGTTCTTTCAAGCTTTCAGCCAGCGTTCGCGCCACTGCTTCGACGGACCGCGGCCATCCATCGCGGTCAGCACGTATCGCGACACTTCCGGCGCGTCGAGCCGAACTTCCGTGCGGCGCAGTTCGTCGCGGCGGAACGTGTGGACCTCGATTCTCGCGCCCGGCAGATAGCGCGACAGCAGCGCGTCGAGATTCGATCCAGTGACGCGCAACCCGTCGATGGCCACGAGCACGTCGCCCGCCGACAGTCCCGCCTTCTGCGCCGCGCCGCCGTCGTGGACGACCGCGAGCGTCGACTCGGCGCCGCCGCGCACGCGCGCCCCGAGCGACGGCTTACCGGCCGTGCCGTTGGTCGGCATGTCGGGCGCGAGTGCAATGCCGAACGGCTCGAACAGCGCGTCGAGCGGCAAGTCGCGCGTGCCGCGCACGCCATCGCGAAAGAGCGCGCGCAGATCGGCGCCGGTCGCCTCCGCGAAAAGCGCCTCGACGTCTTCTTCGCGGATGCCGCGCGGCTTGCCGGTGTAGAAATCGCGGCCGTATCGCTGCCACAGCAGCCGCATGACGTCATCCAGCGACTTGCGGTTGTCCGTCTGCGCGCGAATCGACAAATCGAACGCCAGCGCGAGCAGCGATCCCTTCTGGTAATAGCTGACGATGGCGTTGGGCGCGTTCTCGTCGGCGCGGTAGTACTTGACCCACGCATCGAACGAACTCTGCGCGACCGATTGCTTCAGCCGGCCGCTGCCGCGCAGCACGCCGCCGATGGTCTTGCCGAGCAGCGAGAAATAGTCGCCCGCGCTGATGAGCCCGCTGCGCACCAGCATGAGGTCATCGTAATAGGACGTGAAGCCCTCGAAGAGCCACAGCAGCGACGTGTAATTTTCCTGCGACAGATCGTAGGGCGCGAACGCCGCCGGCTTGATGCGCTTCACGTTCCACGTATGGAAGTACTCGTGGCTGCACAAGCCCAGGTACGTGCGATAGCCGTCCGTCATTTCCGGGCGGCCCTGCACCGGAAGGTCGGTGCGATTGCAGATCAGCGCCGTCGAAGCGCGATGCTCCAGCCCGCCGTAACCATCGCTGACGGCGACGGTCATGAACACGTAGCGGTCCATCGGCGCTTTTTTCGTGCGCGGTTCGAAAAACGCGATCTGCGCTTCGCACACGCGCTTCAGGTCGGCGGCGAGCCGCTGCATGTCGAGCGCGACGACGCGCCCCGCGATCACGATGTCATGCTTGACGCCGTGCGCGGTGAAGTTGCCGAGCGCGAATTCGCCGAGCGTGACGGGATGATCGACCAGTTCGTCGTAGTTCGCCGCTTCGTAGCTGCCGAAAGCGTAGCGTTTCGTCCCGCGCGATTCGGCAAGCGCCGTCGCGACGCGCCAGTTGCGGTGCGCGCCGCCCGGCGGCGGTTGAATATCGACCAGGCAAGGTGCGCCCGCCTGCCCTTCCACCGCCAGAAAGACGCTCGTGCCGTTGAAGAAGCCGACCGTATCGTCGAGATGCGCGGCGCGCACCGACATGTCCCACGCATAGACTTCGTAGCGCAGCGTGAGCGGGCCGTCGAGCGGCGCGGCTTGCCACGCGTGCTTGTCGGTCTTCTCGATGGCGACGCGCCGGCCCGCCGCGTTGAACGCCTGCAACGTCACGATGTTGCGCGCGAATTCGCGGATCATGTAGCTGCCCGGAATCCACACTGGCAGCAGGAATCGCTGCCCGGCCGGGTCCGGCTGCGCGACGGTCAGCGTCACTTCGAACAGATGCGCCGCCGGGTTCTTCGGACCAATGCTGTAGCGCACCGGTTGCGTGACTGAACTCGTTGCCATATGCGTCCTTGTTCTTGTTCTGGGCGTTGCTTCATTGCGCGTCGTGCGCAACGGCGAGCCGTAAAAAGAAAGGAGGCGCTCTCGCGCCTCCCTTGCCTGATCGGGCCGTGCTCAGTGCGCGGCCGAGATTTCCTTCTCCAGCCGGTCGGCGGGCACTGCGCCCGGCAGACGGCGTCCGTCCGCGAGGAACACGGTCGGCGTGCCGGAGACGTTCATCGCGTGGCCGAGCTTCAGGTTCTTGTCGATCGCGGCGGTGTCGCACGTGCCGGCGGTGGTCGGCGGCTTGCGGTCGAGCATCCAGCTTTCCCAGCTCATCGCGCGGTCCTTCGAGCACCAGATCGACTTTGATTTCTCCGTCGAATCCGGCGACAGCACCGGATAGAGGAACGTGTAGACGGTCACGTTGTCGATGGACTTCAGCGACGATTCCAGCTGCTTGCAATACGGACAGTTCGGATCGGAGAACACGGCGATCTTGCGGCTGCCGTTGCCTTTGACGACCTTCACCGCGTTCTCGAACGGCAGCTTCGCGAAGTCGATCTTGTTGGTTTGCGCGAGCCGCGCTTCGGTCAGATTCTTGTTGCTGCGCGTATCGACCAGATCGCCGATCATCACGTAGTTGCCGGTTGCGTCGCTATAGACGATCTGCGAGCCGAGGTTCACTTCGTAGAGCCCCGGTATCGGCGTCTTGTCGATGCTCTTGATGGTCGCTTCGCCCATGCGCGATTCGAGCGTCGATTTCAGTTTGTCCGTGGTTTGGTCGGCCTGCGCCGAACATCCGAGTCCGAGCGTCACGGCAAGCGTTGCTGCCGCGGCAAGGGCGAGGCGAAGAGTGGTTTTCATGCCGTTTCCCGAGAGTGGGGGCGACGCGTGAGGTGCGCGCCCGCCGTGGAGATTAAGTGCGATCGCTGCTGACGCCTCACCCGAGCGCCGCCGACACCAGCCAGCGTTTGGCGAGCGGCTGCGCGCCGACGAGCGCCATGCCCGTGTTGCGGACCGCCTGCGCGAACGTGCCCGGCGCCGAAAAGAGCCGCTGCATGCCGTCCGTCACGACCATCAGCTTCTGAATGTCTTCCCGGCGCGCGCGCTCGTAGCGGCGCAGCAGGATTGGATCGCCGAGATCGCGGAAGGCTTCCTTGTTGGCGATGACGTCGGCGAGCGCGGCGACATCGCGTAGGCCGAGATTCATGCCCTGCCCGCACAGCGGATGAATGAGATGCGCGGCATCGCCGACGAGCGCGACGCGCGGCGCGATGAGCCGGTCCACCGTCTGCAGCCCGAGCGGGAAGCCCTGCGCGGGCGTCACGCATTCCAGCGCGCCGAGCGTGTTTTCCGTGGCCTCTTCGACTTTCGCGGCCAGTTGTGCCGGATCGAGCGCAAGCAGCTCGTCCGCGTGCCCGGTGCGCGCCGACCAGACGAGCGACACGTGATCGCCCGGAAGCGGCAGGAGCGCGATGATTTCGGTATCGCGAAACCACTGATAGGCCGTTTCGCCGTGCGGCCGCTCGGCCTTGAAGTTCGCGACGACACCCGTCTGCCGGTAGTCGCGGCGATGCATCTTCGCGCCCATTTGCGCGCGCACCCACGAATGCGCGCCGTCCGCCCCGACGATCAGATCCGTCTGCAGCGTCTCGCCGCTCGAAAGAACGACGTGCGCGGCGTCGTCGTCGATCGTCATGCCCTGTGCGCGCGCCTCGAACCACGACAGGCTCGGCTGAAAGCGCAACGCGGCGTCGAGCGCCTGTTCGATCAACGTCGATTCGACGATCCACGCAAGCTGCGGCACCGAAGCCTGAAACGCCGAGAAGTGCAGCTCGGCGTGCGTGTCGCCGAAAACGCGCATGTCGAACACCGGGCCGAGCCGCGAGCGATCGAGCGCCTGCCACACGCGCAGCCGTTCGAGCAGCGTCTCTGAACTGGACGACAGCGCGTAGATGCGCGAATCGAACACGGCGCCTGCGGCCAGGCCCGCCGCGGGCGGCGCGAGCAGCGCGACACGCCGGCCCGACTGAGCGAGCGCGAGCGCGGCCGTCTTGCCGACGAGCCCGCCACCGACGACGACCGCGTGAAAGGTCAAGGGATGCGAAGTCATCCGGGCATTATAGCCGCGAGGGTTGCGCGGGTTTTGCCGCTCGCCGGACGAAAACGCAGGCGCGGCCCGGCGGTACAATAGCGGTTTGCCCGGCCGCCCGAGCGGCCGCCGCGCTGGCGGGCGCGCTTGTCGCCGCCCGGCGCGCATCGTTTGACGAAACCCGCGCGGCGAAGCGCCGTCTCACCAGTTCGAAGGATTCCATGAGCCTCCAATGCGGCATCGTCGGCTTGCCTAACGTCGGCAAGTCCACGCTTTTCAATGCACTGACCAAGGCGGGGATTGCCGCCGAGAATTATCCGTTCTGACGGTCCGCTTGGTTTTGCCTTTGGAAGCAGTAGGTTAGTGAATCCCCGGCAACACCTAGCAACAAAACAAGAACAAAATCGAGGCTCTTTTCATGAGCGCCTAATCATACCTCCAGTGCGCCATCGCTTCCGTGTTATTGATCGATGTCCGGCTTGTCATCTCGCATCACGTGGTAGGTGCCATCCCGCCAATCAATAGCCCACGCGTGTTGATCTCTAAGATAGACCGTGCATACGTCTGGAGAAGGAGGATCGTTCCAACCTTTCTCGGTAACTGCCGGCAGACCGTTAGGCAGGAAGTAATGCATGGCAGTGACCCCCTTGTGACCGATAGAATGCCCGGACGTAAGACAAGGCTGCCTTAGAATCGTCAACCGCGATTCCCACCTACCGCCCGACTCTATTGGAATGACATGCATCAGCGAGGCTAACGGCTCCTGCCAATAGACGTAGACGCAGCCGACACTCAATAGCGCACACACCCCGAATAAGAGGCTCCTCTTCTTCAAGTAGGCGGTACCATGCGACGTCATTGGACTTGGAGCCGCTTGGTCTTCTGCGCCTGAAATTCTGCGTCACTGATGACCCCAGCGTCCTTAAGTGCCTTCAACTTTATTAGATCTGTGTAAAGATCGGGAGCTTGCTGTCGTGAGACCGCAGCGCGTGGAGACTCAGTAATTTCGACACGCTGACTCGTCAACTTCGTACTATCGAAGTCGCCCTTCTTGCCGAAACTGACAACTCGTCCATTCCTAACCGCGACGAAATAGTCCTCGGGAAAATTTCCGTCTGCCGCAATGACCGTTTTGACCCACCGATACTGAAGATATTCAAGATCTGCCATAGAGGAAATTGATTTGGGCTCCCCCAATGTTTGAATAACTTCCTGCCGCGTCATACCGACAGAGATTTTGTTCATTTGATCTGCGGTACCGAAGACCATTGCCATGCAGCCGGTGAGCGACAACGCAGCAACACATAATAGCAGTTTTACATATGCTTTTCTCATAGCAACCCACTCTTTGTTTCTGATTAGATGGCGGCAGCAGACACCGTGTGTTTCATGCTGGATTCAAAAGAGGCTTTATGCCGAATATCAATCCAGATCGCACTTTCATCTCGAATTCATACGCTTCTCTGCTAGAACTAACAACGGCAAATTGATAATCGAAATTGCGGCGGATGTATGCTTTGGTCAATCGGTCTAGAGTGTTCTCCCCCGACGCAAACTTCCGCAACTCATCCAGCCCCAAGCTGGGCAAGACCAGCCGATTGGCGACATACACACAAAATTGGTCGCCGCTTAGTCGCCCGGACGCGTGGCTTTCCAGTCGAGTTACGAGTCCATATCGCGCTCTTCCCGCAACCTTCGCTTTTTCGATTTCCCTGCCGGACATTCCCGCGTAAATGAAGGCATCGTTATGCCAAATTACGTACACACCTGCACCCACTGCCGGAATACTGGTATTGGGCCAGTCTGAAAAACGGTACCTAGGAGAAAAGGCTCCAGTGTCGAGGCTCTCAATCATCGCGTGTTGCGTAGGTTGGCAATTGGAAAGCTTCACGCTGGAGAAGCCCCCGAGCAAAGCAGGTTTCTCCCTTCTGTGTCTTTAGCAGGTTTTAACTCGGCAAACACCTGAACTGGACCTCTGCCGATGCGTAAGTACCGATACCAGAATCTTTGCCGGTGCTTCCGACCGGTGACATAACGCGACCCTGATTAGCACAAAACGTCGAAGCGTCTCGGAACATGCGAGCTTTCACGCCGCTTCCAGAGAAATCGGTGAAGTTTCCCAATCCACCAATCATATAGAGATCGGGACCAATCTGCTGAACGCCGT
Source organism: Burkholderia sp. 8Y (assembly GCF_902506145.1). Lineage (GTDB taxonomy): Bacteria > Pseudomonadota > Gammaproteobacteria > Burkholderiales > Burkholderiaceae > Caballeronia. Next base: position 2,458,616 of record NZ_LR733520.1, read on the forward strand.
CGGTACCCATCGTGGAGGCACACCCGGCCAAAGCAGTCACGAAGGCGCATGCAACAAGTCTTTTCATTGAATCAGTCCGAATGGTGTAAGAAAGGCACATAACAAGCGGGAAGGGTCGCCAGTGCGTTTACGGACAAATAGTCTGGGACTTTAATAAGCCACTGCGCGATTCCCTTAAGTTTCTTCTCATCGTGTCGTTAACCGATGAAGCGCATTGCCGAAAACGTCTATTGAGGACCAAAATGAAAGCTCTTTTAGCCAGTCTTATCGCTGCCGTTGCCCTCGCAGGGTGTGCGGCACCTGACGTCGATTGGACTCATGCCGAGCAGTCTTGCTCTACCCGGTGCACCGATGGATACAACCAGTGCATTTCGAAGTTCACCATGACACCCTTCCTGACCCAGCATGGTTGTAATGAGTCCCTGAAGGTCTGCGCTTCCTCCTGCGGAGCCAAAGTAGCAGTCCAGTAATCTAAGACCATGAAGCCCTTGTTGAAGCTGTGCAAGGATCCAAGCCCTACCCATATGCCCTCTTTCGGCAAACATAGCCCCCGTTTCTGCTGTTCCCTGCCAGCCTGACACCCCGCCACTTTGGCCAAAGCCGATCAAATTTCAGGAAAGGTCCTCACTCGTCAGCGATTCAACAACAACAACTCGGCTCTAGAGGCGACTTTTTTGAAGTCATTCCTTGGAGCGATAGGGGGTACTTCCGCCAGCCAGCTTCGAATGAAAACCACGGTTTCCGCCCGTGGCGGTGGAGCACGCCGCCAGCCGCCTACAATTAGGGCTGCACCACCACAACCGAGATCAAACCCAATGAAAAAAACCCTGTCCTGTTTCGCGCTGTCGCTCCTTTCCTTTGCTACACATGCTGCTCCCCTTCAGTGGAATCCCGTACCAGTGCCAAGCGGTAACAACTACGGCAACTACTATGGCCAAGGCCAAAGCACGTCTACGACGCAGATGATCGGCGATATGGCGTACACCCAGCAGAACTACACCGACGATCAGGGATATCAAAGGACGCGTAACTGCTATTCACAGCAGGTCGGCAATCAAATCCTGACACGCTGCGATTGAGACTCGCGGAGCGCTAAGGCGTACACAAAAGGCCATCGGGAAGCGGCTTGGCCCTGATGCTGCTGACACCTGAGGCTACTACTCTCAAAAGGTGTGCCTTCGATCAAAAACAAAATAACCTTAAAACCACCGCACGGACCGCAATGCATGACCTCGTCGTCTTGGCCATCCTCTTATACATCTGCTACTGCGTTATCCAAGAAAAGAAAGTTGACCGCGCAGCCGAGCGCCATCGTGCGGACCCTCGTGCCGATTATCGCGGTCACCGCAATTACCACCGCCCTAGTCACAACCACCGTAATGAACCCCGCTAGGGCGGCTTTTAGGGGCCCGGTTCGCAAGGTGTTAGGCGCTCCCGCCCCCGGTCCCCGTGTTCGCCAGGTCGGTGGAATTTCCCAGCCGCGTCTTGCACTCGCAAGCTCGAACTACAACCAACAACACGGCCCAATAACCGGCTTTTTCGAAAGCATTCCTGTGAGCGATAGGGGGGTCTATTCCTAGCCAGATTTCGAAGGAAAAGCCAGAGCTTCAGCCCTTGGCGCGTGGCAACACGCCGCCATTCGTCTACCGGTTACAGACGCAGGTAATCCGTGATGGTGGTTGTGCCGTCCACGGTATGGGATGGAAATCTCTCATTAGCCCGCTTTGCACCAGCGGCCTTTTCTTTGGCCCCAGAGCTTCAGCCCTTGGGCATCACCGCGCCGCCAGTCCTCTGCTTCCTCCGTCTGGCAACAAGGTTGTTAGATGGGCGCGGTGGGTGTCCAAGGTATTCGCTCTTTCTGCGCTAGCCATTGACGTTGCTTCGGATGTGCTAAAACGGTCACCCGCGAATAGCGTAGCCGAAGCTTAGGACGCGCGGACTACGGCCGGACGTGGAGTCACGCTAACCCACCCGTTCGAAGATGCGGATATTTCGCAGTTGAACGCTGCTCGGAGCGGATCGCACTTCCTCATCGTCTATGCGAATTTGAACATCTTGAGTAGGGTCGGATATTAAGTAAGCGTCAATCTGCACCCACGCGTCCGAATTGACGGTTTTCTTGGTGTCGGAGAATCGACGCCCCGTCTCGGGATTTCTGGTAACAAATCGCAATGTATGTTGACCGTGAGGTACCTTCGCTTCACATTGCACGTGTATTTTGCGTCTGCCCGCCATTGCGACATTCTTTGGGATGAAGGAACTTGTTGACCCCGGGACCGAATACTGTACGAACAGAAGCTCGAAACGCCCTTCCGTATTTGTACGCTCGATGCTCAACACCCCTCCCGGCTCGAAGCGAAGCTCGCCTCTTCCTAACGCACTGACTGGTCGCGCCTCTGGCCCATATCCCTCCCAAAAGCGGCCTTCTTGCCCCCTTACTGCGAAGCCGTCCATATCGGCGCTCCCGTCGAACAGAACGCGTTCGGACATTTCAGCAAGGCCGTTTACCGTGGTCGCAAGCTCGGTCACCTCGCGCTTTGTACTCTCAGCGTCTACTTTCAGCGCATCTGTTTCCGCGACGAGCTTCTCGGTCTCAGCCTTCAATTTGGCCGTCTCCGCGTTTAGCTTGTCGGATTCCCCCGATAACTTAGCGGTCTCGGCTGTGAGCTTGTCCACTTCGACTTTCAGCCTTTTTCGGCTCACAAAGTACGTAAATACGGCAGCACTAAAACTGCCTCCCAAGAACGCAAGAACCGCAGTGACAAACGCATTGCTGTGGTCGACATCAAGCGGCATAGGGCCTCCGCATCGAGTATGTGGAAGGGCAGGGCAATATGGGTTTGGGGCGACATTAGCGCAGATTACCCCAATCGTCCCAGTAACGGCCGCTACTCTCGGAAGGTGTCGGTTTTGGGAGTAGATCCAAAGGCCCCTGTAGATACTATCAAAACTCCACTTGCAGACATTCTGATGGTACCGTTAGAATTCACCCATCTTATGAGAGGATCTAACGGGGGGCAGCGATGGCAGCAGGCAAGTTTGCGTATTACCGGGTGAGCAGCAAGGAACAGAGCATTGAATCCCAGCGAGCAGCGATGCAGCCTGATGCCGGTGAAGCCTTCGAAGGAGAATGGAGCGATGAGGGTGTTAGCGGTACAGTGCCAGCCCTTCAGCGGCCCGGATTCGCGGCCTGTGCTGCCCATCTGCGCAAGGGCGATACGCTCTACGTGTTTGCGATTGATCGTCTTGGCCGGGATGCCATTGATGTGCAGTCCACGGTACGTGATCTTCAGGCCAAGGGCGTCAAGATTCACGTCCATAACCTTGGGCTGATCGAAGGCGAAACCGGTAAGCTGATCGTTGCTTTGTTCGCTCAGTTTGCGGAGATGGAGAAGGCCCGCATTGCAGCACGTACCGAAGCTGGCCGGGCGATAGCGCGTGAGTCCCTGAAGGCCACCGGGAGAACCCATCGGGGGAAGGCAAGCCTTGGCCGTCCCGCTACCCATGATCTTCAGGCAATCGCCCGCTGGAGCCGTGAGCCGGGGAATTCGATCATGAAGGCTGTGGCCCATTTCGGGGTGTCGGAAGCCACGGTCAATCGAGCTCGGAAGCAGCACGCCTAAGTCATTGATTTGGCTGTGTAAAATATATAAAGCTGGTCCGGTGATAGCTCTTTTCGATAGGCGAAGGGACTTTCCCCGGCCCTCAGAAGCAGATTTGGCCCGATAGCCAATACGACCGCCCCAAGCAACAAGAGACACTTTCCGAGCGCGCTGGCTTCCCCGCACCTCAAGGCTAACCCCCAGAAGAACAAGGCAGGGAGGACAGTTGTGAGCGTGCAGCATCGGCAAGTTCTTATTGTTTGGTAGAACGATCAACCTACCAGTCCCCTGAGGCGGTTTCGGTGGTCTTCGAAACCTCGCGGTCAATTCCATGGACGGAAAGACCGTAACCTCGTCGTGGTTAGTTAACAACGTTGCAAAAAAACAACCATCTTCAAAGAGGCCCCACAGCCCCTACCGGCAAGGCTTCCAGAATAACTATTCTCGCTTACCTGACGAGGATTCTAGGCTCATCCTAGAAGACTCCGCCACGCGGCTGCTCGCAATTGGCTCCGCAAAGTTAGGCCTGCTAGACTGCGCTGCATCGCTGATCCGAAAAGAATGCCTTGACGAGGCGGAGATCGCATGATGTGCGGTAGCTGGGCCCGAGCAGGCTGAGCCACCTTGATAACCGCGGAGCCGATCGAAAGGGCTCGAAACGTACCTCGAACGTACCGGGAAGTGGAAATGAACCGCCAAATATCGATAGTGAATATTAGTACTCCTTACTCGCTGCGAGCAACCGAACCGGCTATATGGTCCGCGCTGGAGACCGGCAGATGAAGCCGGAACTGAGCAAGAACGAGAAGGCCAGAAGAGCCCGCACGAGGGGCGCTAAGAGGTTTCGCGCCTACTGTGAGAGATGCGGTACCAACCGGGAGCACCACGCCAGCAGTGCCCGATGCGCGACCTGTCAGAGCCAGAATCGCAAAAAGCGCCGGAAAGATGCTGAGACCGGAAGGAAACTCATTGCGAGTTCACGAGGTTGGCATGAAGCGAACCCCGGAGCGGGCAGAGAGGCAGCAGCGGCTTCGGACTGGCGAAAGGCTACGACAGCGAAGCGGATGCACGCTTGGTATGGAAGTGAGCAGAAGGCCTTGCAAGCGATTTATGCGGGTCTGTTTGGCAGTGAGAAGTTCAAGCAGGATGGTGATCACTTGATAGCGAAGATAGCCAAGGATGCGAGCGATAAGCACATTGCGTCTGGTCTCCATACCTTCGCTAACCTAGGACCCTTACCCCAGACATTGAACCGGGAGAAGGGCAGCTACTTCAATCCAGATCATGAGCGAAGCCACAGACCCGCTAATCGTCACCCCGGCGGAGCTTGGGACCCTGAGCCAACGCCTTATGAGATGGCGTATATGGAGCTGATGGAGAGGGATTACGGGCAGACCATCGAAGAGAGCCTGAGAAACCTTATACGCTACCTGGACCGTCAAGCACGAGCCTATGAGAAACACGCTAGAGATACGCATGATGTAGAGATATTGGTTGATCGTACTTGGTTTGAATGTCGTGTACCGCCTGAGTGGAAAGCTCGGAAAGGCCCTAGATACAAGGGTGACGAAGGCGAACCCGACGAGAAGAACGTACAAATCTTTATGACCATGCTGCAGAAGCAATCCGGGGAATAGACCGACCAAAGACATTGCTTACGGCTTATTCTACGTTCCCGCCCGCGTGCGACCTAATCACACTCTTAACGCTGACCAAGATAACACTTTCACCCCGACCATATTAACCTGATACAGCTTCCTATCAGCCGTAGCCTATCGTTGGTATATCCGTCAATGGTCTTCACCTTATAGACACCGCTCAACGGGAATGCTGTATTTCATAATGCAACAATGCCCTCACCTAATAGATTCACCTATAGATCCATCGTTTTCATTAACCGGTAATAGTTTTCCTATAGTAGCGCTCTTACTGAGCCCATGAAAACCGTGGATACCTAGTGTCTCCAAATACGTGGAATCCACGGGAAAATTGGGGCGAACGCATTTGGGCATCCGCGATGCCACCAAAGTACCTTCAACGTCATGTCAAACAACAAATTCAAAGCGGCCCAGTCAGTCACCAATAGAGCGATAGAGGCAGTTGAACACCTCACGGAAGCAGCAGCAAAGGACGGCATCGATCTAGTTGCAAAGGTGTCCGTCGTCCCTGCGAGCAACTTTCCAGACTGGCCGACAAAGCTAGCCGAAGCACTATGCGAAAATCCGAAGCTGGCATCACAGCCGAATCGCGCATTGACGTCTGCAATTGAGAACCGTAGCGGCAAGACCGGGTTCAACGCAAAGCTTATATCGAAGGACCTGACCAACGGGCAACTCGCCTTTGTATCGGAAGTTTTTCGTCGGTACGGTTATTCCACGGCGACCCTCAAGAAAGGAACCGATATTAAGCGGATAGTGAGGGAGCAAATCCGCGACATTATTCCAGCAGCGAACGAAGCTACAGTCTTCTTCCCCGATGGAGTCGCAATCGATGGTAAGACGTATAAGTACCGTAAGCGGAACACGGAGCCTAGAGGTCTGCCATGGTATGACCTCTGCATCCGAATCGCAGGGATCGAGGTTCCGCTTGAAATCGTGTTGAAGCTGCGCGGTGTCGGCATCGGCGAGTTCCAATTGAAGGATGAAGCTGCGCAGAAGTTCGCACGGTCAGAACAGACGGTACGCAGGCGGGAACTAGATAGGGAGCCGCAGGTGGCCCGCAGTGTGTCCGAACTTGCCAAGGCCGTAAGAGAGAATCATCGAAAAGCTGTTGTGCCAGGCGAATATACCGGTAGCCAGCTTGGCGAGCTCATTCGCGCATGGTTCTACAACGTCACGGTAGAGCAAGGCCGGTACGTCTGTCTCGGGGACCTGTTGAAATCCATGGAGGACAACGCTGCGATCGTGGAAGCTTTAGAGGCGCTCGTCAGCCAGCCTTATGGCGATGCCGCCAACGATGAAGAGGTCGAAGCAGCCTGACTGCCCACTAGGCGGCAGAAGTTTGCGCGGCACGTCTTTTGTTGAACCGATGCCGGAAGTGCGTGCCCCATCATCCCCAGTTGTCGAGTAAGCGGTTTGTCGGTCCTGATGAGCCTTCAAAGCAGCTTCGAAGGTCAGCAATACTTGCTTCGATAGCTCAAGGTCAATGCCACCAAAAAGGGGATAGGTGCAGATACGGTTCCGCTGCCTCTCAACCCGAAGCTCCCACTTCGCTATCTCGGCTTCTACCTCGGCCAGCTCTCCGCTGGCCATCTCCTGAGGAATCGTTACGCTTCCTCCCCTACCGCTCCCTCAGCAACGACCGACCACCAGATGCAGCCCAGCCTAACGCTGGTCTCCCTTCAAGAACCCTTGTTTGAAGAGGTCGATAGCTTCTTGTATCCGGTCTCTGTGGCCCTGCATGGCTTTCTGAGCTTCACGGATAACGGCCAGTAGGTTGTGAGCTTTGGAAGTGTCGTGACCGTCCCTTTCCAGTTCCTCTATGAGCTTTTCTTGGGTCCTGTATTCGGCGTTCGCCTTGCGCCAGATCATCGTCAGCCTTTCGGAGCGCCTTCTCTTTATCTTCAAGGTTCATGGTCCCCCCCTCCTTCCTCGCTCGCGCAGCCGTCCCTGAGGTCCACGCTCGAAGGTGAAGCGTAGGGCTGTGAACTAGCAACCTGCCGCGATTGAATCCGGGCTTGATCGATACAGTGTAAGCTGAATTGTCGTAAGCGAATCCGCTACGTCTTGGGGACCCAGTTGCACATAGTGCCTATGCAGAGTGTCTCCACGCCTTGGAGCGTGCCCGAGGATTCGCCGGAGAACGGCGTCTCCAGTATTCAGCCGTGCCCCCGCGCTTGCAACCAGCTTTCGCAAGTCATGGAGCATAAACTTCGGCGCACCCGCCCGCTGCGCCATTTCAGTTACGTGGTCCGCAGAAAGGCCAGCGAACAGCCGGACGGAGCCGTCGGTGGTACAACATCGACGCTGCAAAAGCGGTCGCATCTGTTCTGTGATTGGGAGCGAGTGCGGGCTTTTACCCTTGGTCTCGGGGATTAGCAGCACGCCTGCGTCTAGATCAACGTCTTCTCGACGAACCGCACTGCACTCGTTCTTACGCATCCCGGTCAGAAGCAACAGATGCAGGTAGTCTCGCTGCAGTTCGGGCAAACCCGCGACTGCCGTGAACCAATCGGGCATAGCTTCCTCGGATAGGTTTCTGGCTCTCGGCTGTGGACGTTGAGGCATAAGCCCAGCGGCACCCAGCTTGACGAAAGGGCTGGGTATTTCGATGCTGTGGACGGCTCCAAGAAACTTCAGTATCGAACCGACGATTCCCCGCCCTAAGTCCACCAACGCGGCCCCCTTGGTTTGCGCAAACCGGTGGCAATGGTCCCCAAATGCGTGATCGCGTAGAGCGGAGACCGGCCTATCGAACCACTCAGCGAAGTGAGTCTTCAACAACGACTCGTATCTAGCGAGGCTGGATGCCTTCACCTTCTTTGCCTTCGCATATTCCGCCAAGGCTTCGCGCAGGGTCGGCAATCGAAGCTTGGGTTTCGTAGCGAGGTATTCACCCGCCCGGCATCTCCGAAGTATCGGTAACGCCATCTCCCTCGCTTCATCAACCGTGATGAGAGGCCAGCGGCCCAGCGTCACTCTAACCTGCTTCCCAGCGGAGCTGGTAGCAACCACGAAGGTCTGAGTCCGGGCCCCGATTCTGAGGCAAAGACCGCACAGCTTTCTGTCACGCAAGACCGTTCCGCGCTTGTCCGCGCCCTTTCTAATCAGGGCATCCGAAAGGGTTACAATTGCCATTTTCCGAGACAAAACTCGCACAAAATCGTTGAGCCAACGCCCCGATTTGCTGTCTTGTCTTGTCCCGTTGCGGTCTTCCCCTGAGCCCCGAGGAGCGGCTATCGCACCCTAGGCAAACGGCAGGGCAACCCACGCAACCTATTGAATTCCCGAAGGATTCCATGAGCCTCCAATGCGGCATCGTCGGCTTGCCTAACGTCGGCAAGTCCACGCTTTTCAATGCACTGACCAAGGCGGGAATTGCCGCCGAGAATTATCCGTTCTGCACGATCGAGCCGAATGTCGGCGTCGTCGAAGTGCCGGACGCGCGCCTCACCGCGCTGGCTGAAATTGTGAAGCCCGAGCGCATCCTGCCGGCCGTCGTCGAGTTCGTCGACATCGCGGGCCTCGTGGCGGGCGCGAGCAAGGGCGAAGGCCTCGGCAACCAGTTTCTCGCGAACATCCGCGAAACGGACGCCATCACGCACGTCGTGCGCTGCTTCGAAGACGAAAACGTGATTCACGTCGCGGGCAAGGTCGATCCGCTCGCGGACATCGAAGTCATCGACACCGAACTCGCGCTCGCCGACCTCGCCACGGTCGAAAAGGCGCTCACGCGCTATTCGAAAGCGGCGAAGTCGGGCAACGACAAGGAAGCGGCGAAGCTCGTCGCCGTGCTGGACAAGGTCCGCGCCCAGCTGGATCAGGCGAAGCCCGTGCGCGCGCTTTCGCTGACCGATGACGAGCAGGCGCTCATCAAGCCGTTCTGCCTCATCACGTCGAAGCCGACGATGTACGTCGCGAACGTCAAGGAAGACGGCTTCGAGAACAACCCGTACCTCGACGCCGTGCGCAAGCACGCGGAAGCGGAGGGCGCGCCGGTGGTCGCGGTGTGCGCGGCGATCGAAGCCGAAATCGCCGACCTCGACGACGCCGACAAGCAGGATTTTCTCGCCGACATGGGCATGGACGAGCCGGGGCTGAACCGTGTCATTCGCGCCGGTTTCAAGCTGCTCGGCTTGCAGACGTACTTCACGGCGGGCGTGAAGGAAGTGCGCGCGTGGACGATTCATATCGGCGACACCGCGCCGCAGGCGGCCGGCGCGATCCACACCGATTTCGAGCGCGGCTTCATCCGTGCGCAGACCATTTCGTTCGATGACTACGTCGCGTTCAAGGGCGAGCAAGGCGCGAAGGAAGCCGGGAAGATGCGCGCGGAAGGCAAGGAATATGTGGTGCACGACGGGGACGTGATGAACTTCTTGTTCAACGTCTAAAGCGTCAAAAGTCGTCACGGCGACTTGATTCGAGAAGCGGAGTGCCTGAAAAATGGCACTCCGCTTTTTTCATGCGCGGATGGTGGCGAAGACCGTCGAAAACAACAGCGAGAGACCAAAAGAAGATGAAGAGACAGTTACGGATCGGCGCGTTCGTCGCGAGCTGCGCGATCGCGATTGCTTGCACACCCGCCCACGCTTACTACAACTCGCAGCAACCAAACGAAGCCGACCTCGACTCCCACCGCCACTACCGCAACCACGACGGCAACGTCATCCATTCCCCCGCCCGCTCCCGCTCGGGCGCCGTTCCCGAAGGCGCGAGCGCCCAATGCCGCGACGGAACCTACAGCTTCAGCCAGCATCACAGCGGAACGTGCTCGCGGCATGGGGGCGTCGCGCGTTGGGAATAAGCAGAGACATACCATGCGTGAGCCACCCCTAACCGATGTCTGCCGCGGTCGATTTTCGCTGCACGGCACTCGCCCTTCGCGAACCAAGCGTTGCTATCCCGCCGATAACCGCCATCGCGAAGAAAGCGCCCAACGGAACGATTGCGCCGCGCTCCCAACTTAGCGCGTATAAAAGCGCGAAAATTGCGAGCATGGGAAATCCATACGCATTGCACGATGCCACGATCTGGCCTACCCGGTGCGCGGGGTGGATTGCGATCAGTTGCTCGCGCAGACTCACACGCAACAGACCAAACCCGATGCCACAGAGAAAGAACGCGAGCGCCAACACTGGAAGCCAATATGGGAATGCTAGAAGCACGACGAATGGCAAAGGGACGCAGCATACAGCCGCCGTCATAAGGCCTCGTCGCATCCTTGTAGGCCACTGCGCCACCCATTCATAAGCCACACCGATACACGCCATACCGAGCCCGATTGCAGCGTCGAGCACCGCCGCATGCTCCACCGTTCCATGCCCTTTGGAGTTCGCGACCAGTGGCACCACCATGTTGACGAGCGTAAGGCATGGCCACACGAGCGCGAGCGTCGCAATTACGGTCCACGCTGTCCGCGACGTCGAAGCGGCCGCGTCCATCTTCGCCGCAACCTTTGCCCCGGTTCCACGGCGCCGCGTCTCGCCCCAAACGACACGCTGTAGCGCAGGCGAAGCGAAGAGCGACAGCGCCACCACGTAAAGCATCGCTGCTGCAAAGAACGGCGTTGTACCGCCGCCAAGACGAACAAGCAAACCGAGCGGCAGTCCTCCGAGCATCAAGCCTGCTTGCGTGGCTGCGCTTTGTCGCGCGTTCAGCCTGTCGCTCTCGCTTGGTGTCAAACCGCTCGCGATCGTGGCGAGAAGTGCATCCCACGCACCTTCCAGTATGAAGAAGACGGACAGCACCATGAAATTAATCGCCAGCAACATACCCGGATGATGCAGGAACGGCGTGAACGCCAAAGCGCATGCGCACAAACCGACCATGCCCCAAAGCGTCAATCCGCCCGTATCCACGCGTTCGAGCAGACGGCGCGCAAACGGCGCGGCGATGACTGCGGGCAAGAAGCCGCCGATCGCAGAAATCGCAAGCGGCATCGCGCCGCCGTTGGCCGACCGAACGAGATTCCATGCCACTGCGAGAAACAGTAGGCCGTTGGCAAACCGATAGATGAACGTCGCCAGCAGGAACAGATTCATCGGACCTCCGCGGACGCACGCTGCAGCGGCAGCGTGCGCTGCGAAACGGACGCAAACAGACGTTCGATCCAGGCGCGCGTGCAGTCCGCGCTGCCTGTCGCGACGACGCCCGCCAGCGGTGTCTCGTGCGCCTGATAAGTGATATGACGAGGCAACGGTGCACCGACGGCCAATTCGTGCCAGTGAACGACGCAGGGACTTCTGCGAACCGCATCCGCGCCAACTACGCCGCAGTTAGCCGAATGGTTCAAGTGATGTCCCGGATAGACGAACCACCCATGCCACCTCGCGCGCGGTTGCTCGCACGAGCGAAGGCCACTGTGCTCGCCGAGAAGTATGCGTAATTCCTGCGACGGCAGGTGAATGCCTGTTGCCAATTCAAACGTTCTGACGACGTCCGCGCCGCCGACGCGATTGGCGACCTCGAGAAAAACCAATTGGCCGTGGCATCGAATCGCCTCAAGATGAAAACTGCCATCGCGAATTCCAGTCGCGTTGAGTGCGGTCGAGACCCAGGCACGGACGTCATCGTCGAATGGTACGTGAAACGAACCGAGCGGTTCTCCATTGGCAAATCGCAGGCAATCTCCGACATACTCGCTGGCAGTCATCGTGAGCATATGTCCATTCTGCATGAGCCCATCGAAATGCAAGACCGGGCCCTTGACGAACTCTTCAATTTCGTACTGCGCCGGGTCACGCTGCCCGGTATCAAGACCTGGCACGCGCGAACGGTTCGCGGTGATGGCCGCGTACGCCTCCGCGACGCTCGGGAACACAACGACCTCTTCACTTGATGCGCCACTGTGCGGCTTCAGCACGGTGGCGCCCTGCCACGTTGCGCTTCGTGGTGACGAAAGAAAGTCGAGGAGCGAAAGAAAGCGCGGCGCGCTGAGTCCCGCGCGCAAGACCACGGTTTTCATCAGCGTCTTGTCGCGTGCAAGCCGCACCTGTTCGACCGCCGGGCCGGGCACGCGGAGCCACTCGCGCAGACGCGCCGCGTCGAGCAGTTCGTACTCCGATAGCGAAATGATCCGATCAAACCGTTTAGGCTCGCGAGTCAGCCACGAGCGCGCTTCTTCGAACGCGCTCGCAGCACCGGGCCGTTCGGAAGTGGCGCAGCGCAACGACGCTGGAAGAGTATCGAGCGCCTCGCGCTTGCCAAAGTACGTCACTTCGTGCAGGTCATGATCAACTGCGCGGTGATACTCAATCTTCTGATACGGGATGCGGTGCAGGATAAGGATTCTCATGGGCGTCGCATCGTCAGGCTCAGGCTTCTAGCTGCACGCCGACTTCCACCAGCGACGCGAGTTTGCCGTCGGCCGACGAGACGCGCTTCAGCGCATCGGCCCAGCATTCGCGCACGGTCGCCACCACTTCGCGGATATCGGTGGCATCGGTGTGCAGTGAAATACAGACGCACGCGACGAAATCGCCGTTGTCGCGGGGCACTGCCGGCACGAACCTTCTATCTTGCCCAAGCCAGTTAAAATCAATGACACGGAGCGCATCTACGGAGAGGCCGTGACGCTGGCGAGTCCCCGCGATCGCTTGATTCAGCGGGTCGACGCCCGGGCTTATCTCCGTGAGCCCAAACCAGGTATCTGCGCCCACGCCGAGCATCACGCTCGCTGCTGTACACGTCGGCGCCAGCACCGATGCTTCGAAGCCATCGCCGAGCACTGTATCGATCCACAGCTGATAGAAATCGACGTGAAACACTGTCTCTGCGAGCTTCCAGATCTTCATGCCTGCGGGACGGCGGTTGGGCTCAACCACGGCGGCGGACCGACCGTCGTCGCTCAGCTTGACCTCATTGTGGAACGGCCCGTCGCGCTGGCCCACGAGCCAATTCGCCGCCTCTCCGGCGCGACGCAACGTTTCGTGCTCGTGCTGAGTGAGCCGCGCCGGCACGACCTGCGCGACTTCGACTGGATAACGTCCCGACGCGCTCGCTTTTTCAGTGACGAACGACAGCCTTCCCACGCCGTCGTATGAGAATTCTCGATGGTACGGGATTAGTTCTTCGCAAATGACGCCGCTCTCGAGGTAGGGCATCACCTCGTTGAGTGCGCACGACAGATCGTCGCCCGACCGAAGCATAACGACGCCACGATTGTTACCCTCGCAAGCTGGTTTGATGACGAAGCCCTCTGGATGAGCGGCGGCGAACTGCTCCAGATCCTCAAGCGTCGCGACTGCCTGGCAGCCCGGCGGCATGATGCGCTGCGCTGCCAACACGTCGCGAAAGCGCGCCTCTGTGCGTCGGTATTGCAGTTTGCTGAATGCGCCTAGGGCGAGATCGGCGGAGTCGGTGGCCAATCCGAGACGCTCAAGCAGTGCCGCGCCGCCGAATACCGCGTTGTCCGAGAACACGATTCCACCTCGTAGAGTGTGGCGCCACGGCGCAAGCGCGTCGAAAGCCGCGTCGACAAAATCGGCAGAACGTGGATCGAGCGCGATCACGTGGTCGCAGAGGCGCTTGTCGGGCTCGCCCGGATTCGCGCGAATCAGAAGCGTGTCGACCATGTAGCGGCGTCGCGCATAGTCGGACATGTGCGCGACTTCTGCGACACGAGACAGGTTGTAGTCGATAATTAGGAATGTTGATCGATGTGCAGTCATAAACGTCTCTCGATAGCTTAATCTACTTAGCCGGCGCACACGGCGTCGGACACGGCGTAGCGGACTTCGACGGCCTGTTCAGATATGTCCATCAGTGCTGGCAACGACGACTCAAGCTGATGACGGGGGACTCGCCACAACACCTGTCCGAGAAACACTTCTCGTGACGCCTGCGTGATCTCGGTTCCCGCAGTAATGAACAATTGGCTCAAGATCGGCGCCGGTTCGACGGCGCGCACGCCGACGTAATCGAGCTTGCCCACGCGCGCGAAGTAGGCGCGGAAAAACGTCGCGTGCTCGTATGGGGGAGTACCGTCCCCATTGAACGAGAGCATGGCGAGGCTGCCTTCGAACGCGTCAAGCGCACTTTCGCTTCCGGCGCTCGACGCGACCAACAGGTCAAGCCACAACTCAAGTACGCCCGCTTTGCCGTTCAACGCTTTGACGCTGGGTGAGATGAGACAGCCACCGACGCGCGGATTGATTTCAATCAGATCCCAGCGCGCGCCATCGTGCCGCGCCTCGACGTGAAAGCATCCCCACTCCAGACCGAGTTGCCGGAGAGCACTGTTAATCCATTCGATTCCCGCAGCGCAAGCAGCCGCGTCGACCGATATAGGCGGGCTGGCGCACGCGTCTTCGAGCACAGTGCCCGCCGTCTCGGTGACTGCACATTTCTCGTGAATGGCCAACACATAAGCGCGCCCACTGATGACGAGCAGTTCGAAGCTAAACTCGCGCCCGGGCACGTAGTCTTCGGCCATGAACGCTAGACCGGCGCCGAACGCCGATCGATAGATCTCGTCGCTCTGCGCTTCCTTGGCGATGCGTTGAATCGCACTCCACGTCGTGTCCGGACGGAGCGCGAAGGCGCCATATGAGGCGATCCCACACACGGGCTTGATAAAGTAAGCCCGTTCTCCGGACTTGAGCGACTCAAAATTGTCCCGTGTCAACGCCATGGCGCGTGCATGACTCAGGCCCGCTGCGGCGAGGTGGTTCCGTACTGCGAGCTTGTTTCTCAGAAACGTTACTTGTGCCACGCTGCAATCGGCGACGCCGAGTTTCGCGTTGGCGAACGCCATCAGGCCGCGATAGCCCTCCCAAACGGTAACGCAGGCCAGAACCCGTTCACCGCCCTCTCGCAATTCGGTCAATGCTGATTCGACGTCATCCGCCGTCAGCACATCTGAATTGCTACAGATGAGCGAGTGCGCCATGGCCGACAGTTCGCGGAGCCGCTTCGTCCGAACAAGCGCCAACGGCGACGACGACAACACGAAGCTGCGCAAGCCGCGCGCTTCGAGCGCGGCGATCAGATCCTCCATGAAAGAGAATCCACAGTGGCTGAGAAGCAACACGCCAGGTCTCGTCATCGCCGTGGGCCTCCTCAAGCGGCGTTCAGCCGTTCGTTCAAAATCTTGTCGTCATGAAGCTCCTTGAAATACATCGCAAGGACGGCCTGATGCTCAGCCAGATAACGCTTGAGGTTGTGCACATCGGCCTCAGATCGGACCAGATGGCGAATGGTCTGCCACACTTCGCCCGGATGATCGTCGTTGATGTCGGTATGCGAATGAGAAACCTGCCCAGCGATATTGACCTCGCCGACCGATTGTTTGAGCGCCTCGATCTTGTTTGGCTCGAGTTTCACGTTGACATACTCGACTAGGTACGAGTAGGCCACGACGCCAAGCGGCCCTTCGTGGTCCAGCAAATAAGAGAAGAAGCCCGACAGCAGTTTGGTGGACAGATACGGCTCAGTGGCGAGGAACTGCTCGCGCGGTACGCCTGCACGAGCCAGATCCTGTATAAACAGTTCGTCGTGAAGCATTTCCTCGCGCTCATAGTTCGCCCAGACCTGCGCCGCCTCCGGGCTGCGCTTCGCGATCTCGGCAAGGGCTTTCGATTCTGCAACGCGAAGGAGCCGGATTCGCCACGCCGTCTCTATGAGATGGCGCCTGTAATATTCTGAATCGACCGTTTTGCCTTCCAAGTGTGCGGCATACGGGACGGTCTCGTACCACTGCTCGATCTGACGATCAATGATCGTATCGATCTCGCCACGCAGCTTTTCTGACGCCGCCGCGCTCAGGAACGGCGTTCTATGCTCGAGTCCAACGTTTTTTACGCGATTCACTACCTTTGCCTCTCGGAAGGTTTGACGAGATGCCGATCGGACGTCGGGCTTGTCTCGTCTGGGTGGGAACAGGGCGATTCTTTATTGATCGACCTCGACGCTTTCTGCATAGGGACGCGCCGCCGTGCTGATGGTGACGTCACCGACTAGCCGGCACTGGCAAGCCAGCCGGAATTGCTCGCCTTTGTAGCCGAGGTAGTCGAGGAACTCCGCCTCGGAGGCGTGTTTCTCGCCAAGTGCGGCAGGACCATTCAATACCTCTACGACACAGGCGCCACACGCGCCCGAGCGACAGCCGAACGAAATGCCATCCTGACCGTGCAACTCGAACTCGAGTTCTGTCAGCGAGCTATTCGGGGGTAGCAGAACTTCGACATCCTGCGGCACCAACGTCAATTTAAACACTTGGAACTTCTCCCGATGGATCAGACGACCGCAATCGCCCGACGGGCTCAACACCGATCGCCTTGGCTCTGGAGCATGCCACGTTCGAGATCACACCAGAAGCGAGCAGTTATCCTATCTAACATTGACGCCGCCGACCAATCGAACGTTTTCAGTTTACCTATCGAATTCACTCATCCGTCGCGACGTTGCTCACCTGCCTTCGCGGCGTGCCTTATCCAGTCTACGAATCGCTCTGCCGTGGCATTGGTTAAACCTTCGGCTGTGACCAACCAATACCCGATGCTTCCTTCGTAGACCGAACCGGCAACCGCTTCCACGAGCGTGCCCGCCGCGAGCCGCTTTTCGATCAAGCGGTGCCGTCCCATCGCAATTCCATGCCCCGAAGCAGCGGCCTCGAGCACAATGTTGTAATCGTGCAGCATAATGCTTCGAATTCCTGACAGTTCGCATCCGAAACGGACGCCCCATGCCTCCCATTCGAAGTGACGTTGAGCGTACGACATGAGCAACGGTCCTTTCCGAAGTGCCGATGCATCCGGGAACGGCCCGTGCGCCGCCAGGAAAGCCGGACTGCAAACCGGGGACAATCGCTCGGCCATGAGCAGCGAAGCGGTGACGTTCTTCCAGTCGCCTTCGCCGTAGCGAATCGCAACATCGGCACCGCCCGCGCCAACGTTCGCCAGTTCGATCGACGGAAGTAGCTGAAGATGGATCTCCGGATACGCGGCGCTGAAGTCGGCGAGCCTCGGAGCCAGCCAGTGGGTCGCAAACGACGACAGCAGACTGACCCGCAGACGCGCACGCGACTTTTGGTTGCCGCGTAGCTCGCGCGTTCCCTCGGCGATCCATTCGAGCGCCTGACGCACCTTCGCGTAGTACATCGTGCCATCGGGCGTCAACTCGATACGACGAGTCCGGCGCACGAACAGCGATGCGCCCAGGTGTTCCTCAAGCTTGTGAATTTGGTGGCTGACCGCGCTTTGCGTAACGGCAAGCTCGCTGGCGGCGAGAACGAAGCTCAAATGACGGGCTACAGACTCGAAAACGCGCAGAGTGAGAAGCGGCGGAAGATCATGGGACAAGGGTTCGGTGGAAAGTTGCATATCAAGTAGAACGATAAGAGCGTGCGTCGAAGGGCCGAGTCGCGCCCACCGATATCATCGTGCATTGCGTCAGTCGTGAGAACCGCCACCGATCCATGGGCGCCCGGCGACGGGCCGCTCAACGAACGCCCGCGAAGTACAATGACAGATCGTTCCCGCCGGCATCGTCACCTGGCGGCAAGGAAGCACGTCGCGCACGCGCCGTTTGCCCTTGCGCGCCGAATGATCCTCAATCAACGCACACATCGCATTCATCACCATGGCCCAATACGTCTTCACCATGAACCGCGTCGGCAAGATCGTGCCGCCGAAGCGTCAGATTCTGAAAGACATCTCCCTCTCGTTTTTTCCCGGCGCGAAGATCGGTCTGCTCGGGCTGAACGGTTCGGGCAAGTCCACGCTCATCCGGATCATGGCGGGCGTCGATAAGGACATCGAAGGCGAAGCGCAGCCGATGCCGAATCTCAACATCGGCTATCTGCCGCAGGAGCCGCAGCTCGATCCGCAGCAGACCGTGCGGCAGGCCGTCGAGGAAGGTCTCGGCGATGTCTTCCAGGCGCAGAAGAAGCTCGACGAAATCTACGCCGCGTACGCGGAGCCCGACGCCGACTTCGACAAGCTCGCCGCCGAGCAGGCCAAGTACGAAGCCATTCTCGCGACGAGCGACGGCGGCAGCCCCGAGCAGCAGCTCGAAGTCGCCGCCGACGCGCTGCGCCTGCCCGCGTGGGACGCGAAAATCGAACATCTGTCGGGCGGCGAAAAGCGCCGCGTCGCGCTGTGCAAGCTGTTGCTGCAAAAGCCCGACATGCTGCTGCTCGACGAGCCGACCAACCACCTCGACGCCGAATCCGTCGAATGGCTCGAACAGTTCCTGACGCGCTATCCGGGAACCGTCGTCGCGGTGACGCACGATCGTTACTTCCTCGACAACGCCGCCGAATGGATTCTCGAACTCGACCGCGGCCACGGCATTCCGTGGAAGGGCAACTATTCGAGCTGGCTCGACCAGAAGGAAGACCGCCTGAAGCAGGAAGAAGCGAGCGAATCCGCGCGCCAGAAAGCCATCAAGAAAGAACTCGAATGGGTGCGCCAGAACCCGAAGGGACGTCAGGCCAAATCGAAGGCGCGTATCGCGCGGTTCGAGGAACTGAATAGCCAGGAATATCAGAAGCGCAACGAAACGCAGGAAATCTTCATTCCGGTCGGCGACCGGCTGGGCAACGAAGTCATCGAGTTCAAGAACGTCAGCAAGGCGTACGGCGACCGTCTGCTCATCGACAACCTGAGCATGAAGATTCCGGCGGGCGCGATCGTCGGCATCATCGGGCCGAACGGCGCGGGTAAATCGACGCTGTTCCGCATGCTGACAGGCCGCGAGCAGCCGGATTCGGGCGAGATCGTGATGGGGCCAACCGTCAAGCTGGCCTATGTCGATCAAAGCCGCGACGCGCTGGCCGCCGACAAGACCGTCTTCGAGGAAATCTCCGGCGGCGCGGACGTGCTGACGGTCGGCAAGTACGAAACGCCGTCGCGTGCGTATATCGGCCGGTTCAACTTCAAGGGCAGCGATCAGCAGAAGATGGTCGGCAATCTGTCGGGCGGCGAGCGCGGGCGGCTGCATCTGGCAAAGACGCTGATCGCGGGCGGCAACGTGCTGCTGCTCGACGAACCGTCGAACGATCTCGACGTCGAAACGCTGCGCGCGCTCGAAGACGCGCTGCTCGAATTCGCCGGCTCGGTGATGGTCATCTCGCACGACCGCTGGTTCCTCGACCGCATCGCGACGCACATCCTCGCGTTTGAAGGCGAGTCGCACGTCGAATTCTTCGACGGCAACTATCAGGAATACGAGGCCGACAAGCGCAAGCGTCTGGGCGAAGAGGCCGCGAAGCCGAAACGTCTGCGCTACAAGCCGATCACGCGCTGACCGGCAAAACGCGCCCAATGCGGGCGCGCGCACCGACATTGTTTCTGAAAATGGCGACTGTCTAGCGACCGTCGCCATGTTCTTTTTGGCGGCAAAACATTGCCCAAAAAGGAGACGCACCAGATGGCGGGACGGCGCGCGCAGCGGGGAGCGCGATGGGCAGTGGGAATCGTCGTGGCGCTCGTCGTCGTGGTGATCGGCGGCTGGTTGTTCGTCGCGCATCAGATGAAGGAGCGCATCCGCGAGACGCTCGGGCCGAACGGCTCGGTGGACGAAATCGATGTCGGCTTCGGCCAGATCACGCTCTCACGCGTGCGGCTGCGCGGCCCGCAGGACTGGCCCACGACCGACGCGTTGCGCGCCGAGCGCGTCGTGCTGGATGTCGACATGCGCGCGGTGCTGTCGAACCGCGTGCACCTGCGCGACGTGAGCGTCGACAACTATTACCTCTCGATTGCCCGTTCTGCCGACGGCCGCGTGCGCGTGCTGCCCGGCCTGAAGGACACGGCGCGCGAAGCCGACGCAAAGCCGGGCGACAAGGCCGCCGAACACGCGAAGGAAGAAAAGCTGATCGACCGCGTGACGTTCGAGCGCGGCGCGATGGAATTCTTCGACGCTTCCGTGCGGCAGCCGCCGTATCGCGTGCTCATCAGCGATGCGCGCGCGACCATCGATCATCTGCACTTACCGGCGCTGACCGACCGCACCGCGCTGTCGATGAACGGCTCGATCAAAGGACCGTCACATACGGGCGCCATATCGTGGGGCGGCTGGATGGTCATCGCGAACAAGGATTCACAGACGCGGGCGACGCTGCGCGGCGTCGATGTCTCCACGGTCGATCCGTATCTGCTGAAGAAAGCAGGCGCGAAGACGGCCGTGACGGGCGGCACCATCGACATGACTATCGACGCGAACGTCCGCAATTACCGCATTCATGCGCCGGGAACGCTCACGCTCAACCACTTGCAGATCAGCGACGGCGACGGTCCGCTCGACACCTTTCTCTCCATTCCGACGAAAGCCGCCATTGCCGCGCTCAAGGACCGCAAGGAGGAGATTAAGCTCGACTTCGTGCTCGACGGCGATCTGCGCGATCCGAAGTTTTCGCTCTCCGAGAGTCTTTCGAAGAAGCTCGCAGCCGGTTTCGCGAAGGCGCTCGGCGTGAGCGCGGAGGGCGTCGCGAAGGGCGCGGGCGAAACAGTGAAGGGAATTGGCAACGCGCTGAAGAATCTGCTGGGTCAGTAGCGCGTCGCCGTGCGCTTGGCGCGAAGTGGCTAGATGGGCACGTTCAGCGCGCGCAGCTTCGCTTCGGTGTCGAGCGCGCCGGTGTAATGCACGCCGTGCCAGCCGAGATCCGTCGCGGCCTGCGCATTCGCTGCGTTATCGTCGATGAAAACGAGTTCGTGCGGCTCGATGCCCGGCAGATGCTTCTCGATTTCCGCGCGCATCAACGCGAAGATTTGCGGATTCGGTTTGATTAGCCCGACGCGCCCCGAGACCACGATTTCCTTGAAGCGCCGCAGCACGTCGAAGCGTTCCCACGCGTAGGGAAAGGTCTCCGCCGACCAGTTCGTCAGTCCGAAAAGCGGCACGCCCGCGGCGTCGAGCCGATCGACGAGCGCAACGCCCTCTTCCAGAACGCCCGCCACCATTTCATGCCAGCGCGCATAGAACGCGCGAATCAGCGGCTCGTGCTCCGGGTACAACGCGACGAGTTCGGCGGTGCCGTCCTCGACGCTTTGTCCGCCGTCCTGCTGCACGACCCATTCCATCTTGCAGACGTTGTCCAGAAACCAGCGGCGCTCGGCTTCGTCGGGAATCAGCTGCTTGTAGAGATACTCGCGGTTCCAGTCGATCAACACGCCGCCGAAATCGAACACGACTGCCTTGATGGTCATGCGAACTCCTTCTGTGGTGTCAAACCGGCTGCGTCCGCTTGTCGAGCCACGCCTTCGCCGCGCCCTCGACATGCGGCGAGACGCGCCGCCGCACCGTCTCGTGATACGCGTTGAGCCACGCGCGCTCGTCTGCGCGCAAGAGCGACAAGTCGATGCAGCGCGTGTCGATCGGGCACAGCGTCAGCGTTTCAAATTCGAGGAAATCGCCAAATTCCGTCTTGCCCGCGCTCTGATTCAGCACGAGATTTTCGATGCGGATGCCCCACTTGCCCGGCCGATAGATGCCCGGCTCGATCGACGTGATCATGCCCTCTTCCATGGCCGTCCACGGCTCGGCGGGCGCGTAGTGCGAAATCACCTGCGGGCCTTCGTGCACGTTCAGAAAGTAGCCGACGCCGTGCCCGGTGCCGTGGCCATAGTCCGCGCCCGCTTCCCAGATCGGCGCGCGAGCGATCGAATCCAGCATCGGCGAGCGGATGCCGCGCGGAAAACGCGCGCGCGAAAGCGCGATCGTGCCTTTGAGCACCGTCGTGAAATCGCGCTTGTGCTCCGCCGTGATGTCGCCCACGGGCACGACGCGCGTGATGTCGGTCGTGCCGCTCATATATTGACCGCCGGAATCGATCAGCAGCAGTCCATTGCCTTCGATCACCGAATGCGACGCCTCGGTCGCGCGGTAGTGCGGCATCGCGCCGTTCGCGTTGAAGCCCGCAATCGTGCCGAAGCTCAGCGTGACGAAGCCCGGTCGACGCGCGCGCGCCGCCGTGAGCTTTTCGTCGATGGTGAGCTCCGTGATGCGCTCGCGGCCCAGCGCATCTTCGAACCACGCGAAGAATTCGGCGAGCGCGGCGCCGTCCTGCTCCATCGTCGCGCGAATATGCTCGGCTTCCGCCGCCGTCTTGCGCGACTTCGCGAACGTGGACGGATTCACCGCCTCGACGATGTTCACCGCCGACGGCACCTTCTCCAGCAAGCCGTGCGTGATGCGGCGCGGATCGATCAGCAGCGTCGAGCCGGCGGGCAGCGACGCGAGCGCGGGCATCGCGTTCGCGTACGGGGCGACGCGCACGTTGTCGCGGGCGAGCGCCGCCTTCAGCGCGTCCGGCACTTTGCCATCGGCGACGAAGAGCGTCGCGTCGTCCAGACCGACGAGCGCATGCGCGACGAACACCGGGTTGTAGCTCACATCGGCGCCGCGCAGGTTGAAGAGCCACGCGAGATCGTCGAGCGTCGAGACGAAATGCCACTGCGCGCCCTTCCCGCGCATGGCCTCGCGAATGTGCGCGAGTTTCTCGGCGCGGCTGACGCTCGCGTGCGGCGCGGCGTGTTCGTAGACAGGCGCATCAGGCAGGCCGGGACGCGCGGGCCAGACGGCATCGAGCACGTCCACGTCGGTACGCAGCGTGATGCCGCGCGCCGTCAGCGCATCGGCCAGCGCGCGCGCCGCCGCCACGCCGAGCACCGCGCCATCCACCGCGACCACGCCGCCGGACGGCACGTTCTCCGCGAGCCATTCGACGTGCGGCGCGGTCTGCTGGCCGCCCATCATCTTCATCAGCGCGATGCCGGTGCCGGCCAGTTGCGCTTCCGCTTGCGTCCAATAGCGGCTATCGACCCAGACGCCCGCGAAGTCTTTCGTCACGACGAGCGTGCCGACGGAGCCGGTGAAGCCCGACAGCCATTGGCGCCCCTGCCAGCGCGCCGGCAGATATTCGGAAAGATGCGGATCGGCAGACGGGACGAGCACGGCGTCGATGCGGTCCGCGGCCAGCCGGCTGCGCAGCGATTCCACGCGCGCGGCGAATGTCGAGGGATCGGGAACAGCGGAATCTGCAATGCGGTCGTTCATGAATCACCTGCCCAAAGTGGCGGATAAGGGATGCAGAAAGTTCAGCGACGGGCCGCGAGCCCGACAGTCGCCGTCACGGCGACGAGCGCGAAGAGCGTGCAGGCGAACCATTCGAGCGTCTCGCCATCGTGATAAACATCGATGACATTGCCGAACATGCGCGCGACCACGGTGGCGATCACGCCCGCGACGATCGCGGCCCACACGCGCCCGGCTGCACCGTGACCGACGCGGCCCGCTCGCCGTAGCGGATGCAGCCACCAGCCTGCCGCGCCGATGACCGCGCCAAGAAATATCAAGCCGATCCAGTTCACCGAGACGCCGCTCCATTGGCTCAGAACAAGAAAAACGGCGCGCGGCGCCGGACGTAAGCGAACGAGTTTAGGGGGCCGGGTTGGGGAAGGCAAGCGCCCGGAAACGAGGCATTTCATGCGAATTACCGGTTTTGTTTCTGCGAATATGCCTAAAAACGAAACAACGCGCGAGTGGTAAAATCCGAATTACCGTCTAACGCCCGCCTGTGCATCCATTTCCATTGGGTTGAAAGCCGGGCATTTATTTCGGCCAATTCTCGCTGCGTCAAAAGCAAAGCCGGTTGGCCGTCAACCGTATGCAAGCATCATGAGCGAAAACAAGCTGATTTCTCTCGGTGGTCTCGAATTAATCATCACCTACCGCGGTGCGACGCAAGAGCGGCGCGAGAATCTGCGCGGCGTACTGCGCCATCTGCACCGGACTTACTGCGACTACGTGCTGTATCTGATCGAAGCCGACTCCACGCCCACCTTCCACTGGTCCGGTCTCGGCGACGAGAAAATCCGCCATATCTTCATCCACGACGACGGGCCTTTTCCGAAAGCGAAACTGTGCAATCTCGGTGCGCGTTTATGCACGGGAGACATTGTTTGTTTCCACGATGCGGATATGATCGCGAATCCGGAATACATGGTGCTCAGTTTGAATTCACTGCGAAGCGGAACAGCGAGCGATGCGTTATGCCCGTTTCTCCGCGTGATTAATATCACAGGCGATTATCGAAGCGAATTTATCGCGAGCGGTAATTACGATGCCCTCGAGAAGCATCTCGAATCTGATTTACCGGACGGAATGGAAGTGCTGTACGAAAATACGCCCGGCGCAATCGTGCTGATGAAGCGTTCCGAATACATGCGCGTGGGCGGCTACGATCCGCGCTTCACCGGCTGGGGCGGCGAGGACGACGACCTGCTCACGCGCGCGTCGCGCCTTGGCGTTCGCTGGCATTCGCTTCAGGAAGCGCGAGCGGCGCTCTTTCATTTGCATCACGACGCCACCTCGCGGCACGACGCGATCGCCGCCGCGCAGCGCAATCGCGAAGCCGCCGCCGAAACCCACGCAATGCCGCTTGCCGATCTCGAAACGCGCGCCGCCGAACTCGCCAGATATTTCGATTAAGCGTCCAGTGCGGTCGATTGTCGCGCCGATTGGCGCGGGATTTTCGGCGAGCCCCGCGCCGCCGCGCGCAGTCTGTCCCCGAATGCCGCCTATAAATGAACGAATCCGTAAAACGCTATAATATTGGGCTATCTGAAAGGCCAGCGGCTTAGCGCCAACGCATAACTACATGCAGCTCCTCACGATCGGAATCAACCACCACACTGCGCCTGTCGCCTTGCGCGAACGCGTGGCGTTTCCGCTCGAACAGCTCAAGCCGGCGCTTTCCGCGCTGAAGGACGTATGGCTCGGTCCGCTGGCGAAGGCCGCGCCCGAAGCGGCCATTCTGTCCACCTGCAACCGCACCGAACTGTATTGCGCGACGGACGACACCGCCGCCCGCGACGCCACCATTCAGTGGCTTTCGAAGTACCACAATCTCCCTGTTTCGGAACTCGCGCCGCACGTCTATGCGCTGCCGCAGTCCGAAGCCGTGCGCCACGCGTTTCGCGTCGCGTCCGGGCTGGATTCGATGGTGCTCGGCGAAACGCAGATTGTCGGTCAGATGAAGGACGCCGTTCGCACCGCGTCGGAAGCGGGCGCGCTCGGCACGTATCTGAACCAGCTTTTCCAGCGCACGTTCGCGGTCGCGAAGGAAGTCCGCTCGACGACCGAAATCGGCGCGCAGTCCGTGTCGATGGCCGCCGCCGCCGTGCGTCTCGCGGAGCGCATCTTCGAGGACATTTCGAGCCAGCGCGTGCTGTTCATCGGCGCGGGCGAGATGATCGAATTGTGCGCCACGCATTTCGCCGCGCAGAATCCGCGCGAACTCGTCGTCGCGAACCGCACGGCCGAACGCGGCGAAAGGCTCGCGGAACGTTTCAATGGCCGTGCCATTCCGCTCTCCGAACTGCCCGCGCGCATGCACGAGTTCGACATCATCGTGTCGTGCACGGCATCGACGCTGCCGATCATCGGTCTCGGCGCCGTGGAGCGCGCGGTGCGCGCGCGGCGGCATCGGCCGATCTTCATGGTCGATCTCGCCGTGCCGCGCGATATCGAGCCGGAAGTCGGCAACTTGCAGGACGTGTTTCTCTATACCGTCGATGACCTCGGCGCCATCGTTCGCGAAGGCAATGCGTCGCGGCAAGCGGCGGTCGCGCAGGCCGAAGCGATCATCGAGACGCGCGTCGCGAACTTCATGCAGTGGCTCGATGCGCGCAGCATCGTGCCGGTCATCCGTCACATGCACACGCAGGCCGACACACTGCGCCGCGCCGAAGTCGAACGCGCCCGCAAGATGCTCGCGCGCGGCGACGATCCCGCCGCCGTGCTCGAAGCCCTCTCGCAATCGCTCACGAACAAGCTCATTCACGGCCCCACGCACGCGCTCAACCGCGCAAGCCGCGAAGAACGCGACCAGCTCATCGGCCTGATGAGCGGCTTCTACCGCCACGGCGGCCCCGGCAACGATTCGTCGGACCGTTAGCAACCGTCTCTTTGCTATTCTCAAAAGCTCCGCGTCTTCGGCGCGGCGGCTTCCCCGATTGCAGTTATTCCTGACGCCCGAACGCGTCATCTCCGCCCGATGAAATCCAGCATGCAAAGCAAGCTCGACCAGCTTGCAAAACGGCAGGTCGATCTCAACGAACTGTTGAGCCGCGAAGACGTGACGTCCGATATGGACCAGTACCGCAAGCTCACGCGCGAACATGCGGAAATCAGCCCGATCGTCGAGCAATACGCGCTCTGGCGTCAGGCGCTCAACGACGAAGCCACCGCGCAGGAACTGCTCTCCGACGCTTCGATGCGCGATTTCGCTGAAGAGGAAATCGGCGAGGCGCGCGAGCGCATGGTCAAGATCGAAAGCGATCTGCAGACGATGCTGCTGCCGAAGGATCCGAACGACGAGCGCAACATCTTTATCGAAATTCGCGCGGGCACGGGCGGCGATGAATCGGCGCTCTTCGCGGGCGACCTGCTGCGCATGTATCTGCGCTACGCGGAACGCAACCGCTGGACTGCCGAGACGATGTCCGAAAGCGTCTCCGACCTCGGCGGCTACAAGGAAGTGATCGTGCGGATCGCGGGGCAAGGCGCGTATTCGCGGCTCAAGTTCGAGTCGGGCGGACATCGCGTGCAGCGCGTGCCGGCGACCGAAACGCAGGGGCGAATCCATACGTCCGCCTGCACGGTCGCGGTCATGCCGGAAGCCGATGAAATCAGCGAAGTCGTGATCAATCCCGCGGATTTGCGCATCGACACGTTTCGCGCGTCGGGCGCGGGCGGGCAGCACATCAACAAGACGGATTCCGCCGTGCGCGTCACGCATTTGCCGACGGGCATCGTCGTCGAATGCCAGGACGACCGCTCGCAGCACAAGAACAAGGATCGCGCGCTGAAGGTGCTCGCCGCGCGCATCAAGGACAAGCAGTATCACGAGCAGCACGCGAAGGAAGCCGCGACGCGCAAGAGCCTGATCGGTTCGGGCGATCGTTCGGAGCGCATCCGCACGTACAACTTCCCGCAAGGGCGCATGACGGATCACCGTATCAACCTGACGCTGTACAAGCTCGAATACATCATGGACGGCGATCTGGACGAGCTGATCGGCGCGCTGGTGTCCGAGCATCAGGCCGAACTGCTCGCGGCGCTCGGGGACGCGGAGTGACGACGGCGGCGGATTTACTGCGTGCCTCGCCGCTGCCGATGCTGGAGACGCGCGTGCTGCTCACCCACGTGCTCGGCTGGCGGCGCACGGAGCTGATTACGCGCGATGCCGAAACGCTCGATCCCGCCGCCGTCGCGCAGTTCGAGGCGCTCGCGGCGCGGCGCGGCGCGGGCGAGCCGATCGCGCAATTGACCGGCAAGCGCGAGTTTTTCGGCCTCGATTTCGATGTAACGCCCGACGTGCTGATTCCGCGTCCGGAAACCGAATTGCTCGTCGAAACGGCACTCGAGGCCATCGCCGGGACGCCGAATGCCCGCGTGCTGGATCTCGGCACCGGAACGGGCGCGATCGCCATCGCGATCGCCCATGCGCGGCCCGATGCGCGTGTCTTCGCCGTGGATCGCTCGTCCGCCGCGCTCGATGTCGCGCGGCGCAACGCACAGCGGCTGCTCGATTCGGCGCGCGCGGGCGGCGCGCTCGCGTTCATCGAAAGCGACTGGACCGCGAACGTCGATGCATCGCTGCGCTTCGATGCGATCGTCAGCAATCCGCCGTATATCGCGTGCGACGATCCTCATCTCGCGCAAGGCGACCTGCGCTTCGAGCCGCGCGGCGCGCTCACCGACGAGGCCGACGGGCTTTCGGCGATTCGCGTCATCGTCGAGACGGCGCCGCGACTGCTCGCGCACACCGGCGCGCTTTGGATCGAGCACGGCTACGATCAGGCCGACGCCGTGCGCCGGTTGCTGGCGGCGCGCGGCCTTACCGCCGTGCGTTCGATGCGCGATCTCGCGGGCATCGAACGGATCAGCGGCGGCTTCGCTGCGGCCTCGCAAGCGGCCTGACTGACAGCCCGTGCGGGCGAAATCCGCTATCATTTCTACACTCCGCTTCTTCCGAAACATCCGACATTCACGCGCAGGAACGCCATGGAAACGCAAGAACGCATCAAGCAGATCGTCGATCAGAACCCGGTCGTCCTTTTCATGAAAGGCACCGCGCAATTCCCGATGTGCGGCTTCTCAGGCCGCGCCATTCAGGTGCTGAAGGCGTGCGGCGCCGACCAGATCATGACGGTGAACGTCCTCGAAGACGACGAGATCCGCCAGGGCATCAAGGAATTCTCCAACTGGCCGACCATTCCCCAGCTTTACGTGAAGGGGGAATTCATCGGTGGTTCGGACATCATGATGGAGATGTATCAGTCCGGCGAATTGCAGCAGCTTTTCGCCGCCGCCTGACGCCGCATCGCAAGTGAGTGCGCCTGCGGCCGTTCAGCGACGGCTGATCGTCGCGATCACCGGGGCAACGGGCGCCATCTACGGCGTGCGTCTGCTCGAGACGCTGCGCCGGCTGGGCGGCGTCGAGACGCATCTGCTGGTGTCGAGCGCGGGCTGGCTCAACATCCAGCACGAACTCGATCTCGACAAAGCCGCCGTCAACGCGCTCGCGGACGTCGTGCATAACGTGCGCGATGTCGGCGCGAGCATCGCCTCCGGTTCCTTCGCGACGGACGGCATGATCGTCGCGCCGTGTTCGATGCGTACGCTCGCGAGCATTGCACACGGCCTCTCCGACAACCTCGTCACCCGCGCCGCCGATGTCGTGCTCAAGGAGCGCCGCCGGCTCGTGCTGCTCGTGCGCGAAACGCCGTTCAATCTCGCGCATCTGCGCAACATGACGGCCGTCACCGAGATGGGCGGCGTCGTCTTTCCGCCGCTGCCGGCGTTCTATCACAAGCCCGCGACCATCGACGAGATGGTCGATCACACCGTCGCGCGCGTCATCGACATGTTCGACGTGACGCGCCCGATCGCCGCCGCGTGGCCGGGCATGGGCGGCGCGAGCGACTGATTGCCAACGGCGCGGACATAATCCGTTGCCTCGGCCGCCGTTTATCTTCGGTTGGGCGCGTTATACATTCCTGGCATCCCGTTTGAGCCCGTTGGAGCCTGCTGCCATGAACCGACTGCCGACCGTCTTCATTTCCCACGGCGCGCCGACGCTGCCCATCGACCCGGCGATGCCGTCCGCCGAATTCGCCGCGCTCGCCGCGACGCTGCCGCGTCCTCGCGCGATCCTCGTGCTGTCCGCGCACTGGGGCACCGCGCAGCCCGTGGCGAGCATCGCCGCGCGGCCCGATACCATTCACGATTTCTACGGCTTTCCGCCCGCGCTCTACGAAGTGCGCTATCCCGCGCCCGGCGCGCCGGACGTCGCCGAGCGCGCCGCCGCCTTGCTCGGCGCTCACGGCATGGCGAGCGCAACGGCGGTCCACGGACTCGACCACGGCGCATGGGTGCCGCTGCTGCTGATGTTTCCGGACGCCGACGTGCCGGTCGCGCAACTCTCGATTCAGCCGCGCCTCGACGCCGCGCACCATTTTCGCGTCGGCCGGGCGCTGCGCGATCTGCGCGATGACGGCGTGATGATCGTCGGTTCGGGGCAAATCACGCACAATCTGCGCATGGCCGATTTCGCCGCGCGGCCCGAGGACGCCGATGCGCGCGTGGCCGACTTCACCGACTGGTTCGAGTCGCGGCTGGCGGCGCGTGACATCGACGCCCTCCTCGACTACCGCGCCCGCGCGCCGCACGCCGCGCTGATGCATCCGACCGACGAGCATCTATTGCCCGTGTTCAGCGCGCTCGGCGCGGCGGCGGACGACTACGACCTGCGCATCCAGGCGCTCGGCACGTTCCAGCGCGCGCTGGCGATGACCAACTACGTCTTCGAGGACGCCTGAGCCGCTTCAGAACGACGAAGCCCGCCTGAACTCAATGTTCGGCGGGCTTCGTTTGACAGCTCTTAGCGCGCTTTATGCGCCGATTTCGTGCAGGATGTCGTCGCGGCTTTCGCGTTCGTCCAGATAGTCGGAGCGATAACCCGTGTGCACGCCCCAGTAGTAGTACAGCAGCGACACGACGGCTACCACGGCCATGTCCCAGCCATACGGCAACAGGCCGCTGCCGCCGAACTGCTTGCTGCCGATGAGCGACAACACCGCCATCGACGGCAGATAGCCGATCAGCCACCACGCCGCCTTGAGGTCACGACCCCAGCCGGCGAAACCCGTCTTGCTCTGGAAGTAGAAGTAGACGGGCAACGCAACCACCATCAGCAGAATGATGTGACCCGTCAGCGGCCACTTCGCCCAGTACAGCACGAGCGACGCGCACACGAAGGCGAACGGCGCGATCACGCCCATCATCGGCAACTTGAGCGGACGGTCGAGATCCGGCGCGGACCGGCGCAGCGCCATCAAGCTGATCGGGCCGGTCAGATACGAAATGACCGTCGCCACCGAAATGACCGCCGCGAGCGTGCCCCAGCCGCGGAAAAAGAACATGAAGATGAACGCGACGATCAGGTTGAACCACATTGCCTGACGCGGCACGCCGTAAAACGGATGCACATTGCCGAACATCTTCGGCATCGTGTTGTTGCGCTCCATCGCGTAGATCATGCGCGTGGTCGTCGCCATGTACGTCGTGCCGGTGCCGCTCGGGCTCACGAACGCGTCGATGTAAAGCAGCACGGCGAGCCAGTTCAGGTTCAGCGCGATCGCCAGTTCCGCGAACGGCGACGCGAAGTGGAAGTGCTTCCAGCCCTGCATCACGTCGCTCGGATTCACCGCGCCGATGTACGCAATCTGAAGCAGCACATAGATCACGAGCGCGATCAGGATGGACCCGACCACCGCGAACGGCACGCTGCGCGCGGGATTGCGCGCTTCCCCGGCCAGATTCACCGGGCTCTGGAAACCGTTGAAGCTGAACACGATGCCGCTCGTCGCGACCGCCGTCAGCACGGCAGGCCAGCCATACGGCGCGAAGCTCGACGCCGTGCCGAAGTTCTCGGCGTGAAAGCCCGTGAAGATGAGTCCGGCAATGGTCGCGCCCGGAATCAGGAACTTGAAGATGGTGATGGCCGTGTTTGCCCGCGCAAACACCTTCACGCCCCAGTAATTCAGCATGAAGTAGATGATGACGAGCAGCGCGGACAGCGCGAGTCCGCTCGTGGTGAGCGTCTCGTTGACGAAAAGCGCGTGCGCCCAGCCATAGGGCCACGTGCTCATGTACTGAATGGAGGCTTCCGCCTCGATCGGGATCACCGAGACAATGGCGATCCAATTGGCCCACGCCGCGATGAAGCCGACGAGCGCGCCGTGCGAGTAGCGCGCGTAGCGCACCATGCCGCCGGATTCGGGGAACATGGCGCCGAGCTCCGCGTACGTCAACGCGATGGCCAGAATGACGACCGCGCCGATCACCCATGCGCAGATGGCGGCCGGCCCGGCAATCTGCGACGCTTTCCACGCGCCGAACAGCCATCCCGAACCGATGATGGATCCCAGGCCGGTCAGCATCAGCGCCAACGGCCCGATATTTCTTTGTATCGAACTCTTCACGATCTTCTCCAATGTCTCGCGTCGCACGCGAGTCGAACACGGCTAGCGGCCGCATTCGCCGGGGTACCGGTAGAAACTGCCGGCGACACGGCGACGCTGGTGCAACCCCTCTAAACGAGGCGCGTAGTTTAACGGTTGCACCTTTCGAATGCAGCCCGTCGCGCGAATTTACGCATTTTTTGGCCGGGCGTCGCGACGTGGAGGCAGTGGAGAAACGAACAAGACAAAGGTACCGGAGCGCGTCTCAAAAAATCCCTTCAGACTGGTCGGATATTATTTGACCGCGAAATGGTTTCGCCGTATAAACCTTCTTGCAGGATTTCAAGTGGCGAGTGAAGTGGTTCTTTCGTAGTTCGCCATTACGGTACTCCGGTTGGTCCCATTGCCCCTTCCTTGATTTTCATGCACCCCTGGCTTCGGCCTTAATCATCAAATTTTTTGGAATAAGTAATATGGAAACCGGTACCGTCAAGTGGTTCAATGACGCAAAGGGCTTTGGCTTCATCACCCCGGATGGCGGCGGCGAAGACCTGTTCGCGCACTTCTCGGAAATCCGCATCGAAGGCTTCAAGACGCTTCAGGAAAACCAGAAGGTCAGCTACGAAGTCAAGACGGGCCCGAAGGGCAAGCAAGCTGCAAACATCAAGCCGGTCTAAGACCCGCCTGATCGAAAAAAACCCCGCATTCGCGGGGTTTTTGCTTTGGGCGCTCGAAAACGTCAGGGGATACGTCAGCCGAACACGCGCTGCGCGTAGATGCCCAGACCGGTCGCCACGCTCGCCAGGCGGTCGCCGAACACGGCTTGCGCGCCCGGGAACGCGGCGGCGAGCGCGTCCGAGAGAAAACGCAGGCCGGTCGTGCCGCCGGTGAAATAGACCGCGCCGACATCCGCCGCGCTCACGCCCGCGCGCTTCACCGTCTCCAGCGCGGCGTCCACGATGCGCCGCGTTTCGTCCTTTCCGGCGTCGATCAACTCCTGCTCGCCGAACGGCACGCGCAGCGCCTCCTCGATTTCCTCCATGTCGATCTCGGTCGCGCCGCCCGCCGACACGTCGATCTTCGCTTCTTCCGCGTGCGCGGTGAG
This sequence comes from Burkholderia sp. 8Y, assembly GCF_902506145.1. GTDB lineage: Bacteria > Pseudomonadota > Gammaproteobacteria > Burkholderiales > Burkholderiaceae > Caballeronia. The sequence continues at coordinate 2,491,455 of NZ_LR733520.1, forward strand.
CGCGTGGCCGAGCCGGCGATCCACCACGCGCATCAGCCGGTCGTGATGACGCGGATCGACATACAGATGACGCATCAGCTGCAACTCGCCCACGCGCTTCGGCGTGTAGACGGTGTTGATGAGGTGCCACGTCGCGAGGTCGAAGTAGACGCGGTTCGGCACTTCGCGGCCCTGCGGATCGAGCGCCTGATAGCCGAGTTGCCGGAGGATGGTCGCGAGCTCGACGCGCCGGTCGAAGTCCGTGCCGGCCACGTGTACGCCGTGATGCGCGAGCACATCGCTTTTGCGGTCCAGATGACGCGCCCGGTCCGGTCCCACGCGCACGAGCGAGAAGTCGGAGGTGCCGCCGCCGATATCCGCCACGAGCACCAGTCCCTCTTGCGTGAGGCGCGCTTCGTAGTCGAACGCCGCGGCGATCGGCTCGAACTGGAAATGAATCTCCCGGAAACCGACCGCGTGCGCGCACGCTTCGAGCTGCTGCTGCGCCATGCGGTCGGCGCGCGGATCGTCGTCGACGAAGAAAACGGGGCGGCCCAGCACGGCGCGCGTCAGCGGCTCGGATGCCACCGCCTGCGCCTTCTGCTTCAGATGTTGCAGGAAGAGCGTGATGACGTCCGTGTATTTGATCGCGGAGCCGTCGCCGAGATCGGTGACGTTGTCCGCGAGCGGCGAACCGAGAATGCTTTTCATCGAGCGCATCAGACGCCCGTCGAAGCCGTCGATGTACGCTTCGAGCGCCGCGCGGCCGTATGACTGCTGGTTCTCGTCGGTGTTGAAGAAGACGGCGGTCGGCAGTGTGGTCGCGTCGCCCTCGACGGGCGCGAGCCGCATGCGCAGGCCATCGGGCAGGGCGACGGCGGAGTTCGACGTGCCGAAATCGATCGCGCAGTAGGTCATGGGATTCGCGGCGGCGTTACGAAGCAACGCCGCGTATCAAAAAAACGTGGACGGCGTTTGTACCACGGAGACGCGCGGATCATCAATCGTTTGCACGCTAAATCTCGCCTACCGAGTTGATAAGGAAAAAGCGGAATGCAGCTTGCTCCCGGCTCTGCGTCGCTTCAACCGCCGACGGCCGGACCTCATGGACCCCACCACCGCACCCGAAGACACCCGCTCGGCAGCCACTTCGGGCGAGCGATCCGGCATCATCGAGACCGATCTTCCGGGGCGCCTCGATCGTCTGCCGTGGGGCCGCTTTCATACGCTGATCGTCTTCGCGCTCGGCATTACGTGGCTGCTCGACGGTCTGGAAGTCACGCTGGCGGGCGCGGTCGCGAGCGCGCTCAAATCCAGCCCGGTGTTGCGCTTCTCGAACGCCGACGTCGGCTTCGGCGGCAGCGCGTATATCGCGGGCGCGGTGCTCGGCGCGCTCGGCTTCGGCTGGCTCACTGACCGTCTCGGACGGCGCAAGCTCTTCTTCATCACGCTGTTTCTCTACGTCGCCGCGACCGCCGCGACGGCGTTTTCGTGGAATCTCGCCTCGTTCGTGCTGTTTCGCTTCCTCACGGGCGCGGGCATCGGCGGCGAATACACGGCCATCAATTCGACGATTCAGGAGTTCACGCCCGCCCGGTTGCGCGGCTGGACCGACCTCGCGATCAACGGCACGTTCTGGGTCGGCGCGGGCATCGGCGCGGCGGGGTCGCTGGTGCTCCTCGATCCCGGCATGCTGCCGCCGGACTGGGGATGGCGCGGCTGCTTTCTGATCGGCGCGGCGCTCGGCCTCACGATTCTCTTCATGCGGATGTGGGTGCCGGAAAGCCCGCGCTGGCTCATCACGCACAACCGCGAGGACGAAGCGCGGCGGGTGGTCGAAGAGATCGAAGCGCATTTCCGCGAGCACGGCGTGACCGTGCCGAATACGCCGGTCAAGCCGCTGCGCTTGCACGCCCGCGAACACACGCCGCTGCGCGAAGTCGCCGATACGCTCTTCAAGGTGCATCGGCGGCGCTCGCTCGTCGGGCTGACGCTGATGACCGCCCAGGCGTTCTTCTACAACGCGATCTTTTTCACGTACGCGCTCGTCTTGACGGACTTCTATCACGTGCCGGGCGATCGCATCGGCTGGTACGTGCTGCCGTTCGCCGCCGGCAATTTTCTCGGTCCCGTGCTGCTCGGCAAGCTGTTCGACGTGCTCGGCCGCCGCCGGATGATCGCGTTCACGTACGCGATGTCCGGTGTGCTGCTCACCATCAGCGGCTGGATGTTCACTCAAGGCATGCTCACCGTGACGACGCAGACCATCGCGTGGATGATCATTTTCTTTTTCGCGTCGGCTGCGGCGAGTTCGGCGTATCTGACGGTCAGCGAGACCTTTCCGCTTGAAATTCGGGCGCTGGCGATCGCCGTGTTCTACGCGTTCGGCACGGCGCTGGGCGGAATCATCGGGCCCGCGCTTTTCGGGCACTTGATCGATACGCACGAGCGCGGCGCGGTGTTCATCGGCTATCTGATCGGCTCGGCGCTGATGATCGCAGCGGCGGTGGTCGCGGGCATCTGGGGAGTCGCGGCAGAGCGCAAGTCGCTGGAGGACGTGGCCCGGCCGCTTTCCGCCGCCGACCCTCATTGACTCCGCGCGCTCAGCCGAACGCCTTGCCCGCGCGCCTTCGAACGCCGTTTCGCCGAGCGGCGCGCGGCGCGGTTTCCCGTTCGCGCGGCGTTTAGTTGAAGAAACTGGCGTCGCCAGGATGCCCCACGCTCACAGACGCCGCTACTTCGCCGAACGCCTTGCCGGGCGCGCCTTCGAACGCCGTCTCGCCCAGCGGCCGGCGCGTGGGCGGCGCGGTTTCGCGTTCGCGCAGGGTCTCGTCGAACAGACTGGCGTCGCCGTGATGCCCGACCGAAATCATCGCGCGCTCAGCCGAACGCCTTGCCCCACGCGCCTTCGAACGCCGTCTCGCCCAGTGGCCGGCGCGTGCGCGGCGCGGTTTCGCGTTCGCGCAGCGTTTCGTCGAGCAGACTGGCGTCGCCGTGATGCCCGACTGAGATCATCGCGATGATCTGTACGTCTTCCGGGACCGAAAACGCCGTCCGGAAGGCGTCGCGGTCGAAGCCGCCCATCTGATGCGCCGCCAGGTCGAGCGCGTGCGCCTGAAGCACGAGCGCCATCGCCGCCGCGCCGGTGTCGTAGACGGCCGCCTGATTCGGCTCGCCCTTTGGCGTCAACGTCGACGCGGTCACGCAGATCAGCAACGGAACGTTCGCGTTCCACTTCTGATTGAACGGCACGAGCGTGTCGAACGCGCGCTGAAACGCCGCTTCATCGCGATGACGGTCGAACACGACGAATCGCCACGGCTGCAGATTGCTCGACGACGGCGCCCAGCGGGCCGCTTCCAGCAACCGATGCAACTGCGCGCGGTCGACCGGCTGATCCGCATACGCACGCGGGCTCCAGCGGCCGGCGAGCAGATCGTGAATGTCGACATCGGTCGGTGCGGGTTTTGCACTCATGGCGTGAGTCCTTGTTTCGTTGAGATGGAAACGGCGCGCGCCGTTTATCCAAGCATAAACAAGGACGCCGCGTCATGCAGATGCAGGCCACCCGGCTCGCGTGAGGTGGCGGCCACGCCCGCCGACCGCGGCGCCCGGTCGATACGCAGCACCGCGAGCGCGGCATCATGCAGATTGACGCAAACGCAGCCCGAGTCACGTCGCGGCAACGCCCGCGGTCCGCCGCGCCCGATTGATCCGCAGCACTGCGAGCGCGGCGACGAGGCACAGGCCGCCGGAAATCATCGTGGCGACGGTGTAGCTGCCGAGGCTCGAACGCAGCATGCCGCCGCCGAGCGCCGCGAACGCCGCGCCGAGTTGATGCCCCGCGACGATCCAGCCGAAGACGATAGGCGCGGATTCCTTTCCGTAGACGTCCGTCGCGAGGCGGACGGTCGGCGGAACAGTGGCGATCCAGTCGAGTCCGTAAAATACCGCGAAGACCGGCAAACCAAAGAAGTCGATGCCGAACGCATACGGCAAATAAATCAGCGACAGCCCGCGCAGCCCGTAGTACCAGAAGAGCAGCACGCGCGCGTTGAAGCGGTCGGAGAGCCAGCCGGACAGCGTCGTGCCGAATAGATCGAAGATGCCCATGGCGGCGAGCAGTGTCGCGCCCTGCACTTGCGTCATGCCGTAATCGGCGCACATGGCGATCAGATGCGTGCCGACATAGCCGTTCGTGCTCGCGCCGCAGACGAAGAAGCTGAAAAAAAGCAGCCAGAAATCGCGCGTCTTGCTCGCCGACGACAACGCGCCAAACGCCACCTTGATCGGATTCTTCGGCGCGGCAGCGGCGGCGGGCGGTGTACCGGCGGACTCGCCGACGGGGCGCAGCGCGACATCCGCCGGACGCTCGGGAAGGAGCCACGCGACGAGCGGCAGCACGATCGCCGCCGCCGCCGCGACCACGATCACGACCGGCCGCCAGCCGTGATGCTCGGAAAGGGACGCGAGAAACGGCAGGAACACGAGCTGGCCGGTGGCCGAACTCGCCGTGAGAATGCCCATCGCGAGGCCGCGATGCGTGGTGAACCAGCGATTCACGACAGTCGCCGAAAGCGTCAGCGCCGCGACGCCCGTCGCGCCGCCCACCACCACGCCCCAAACGAGCACCATCTGCCACGGCGCGGTCATCATCGAAGAAAGGCCGACGCCCGCTGCGAGCGTCGCCAGCGCGGTGAGCAAGGTCGGACGCACACCGAAACGCTGCATCGCGGCGGCGGCGAACGGTCCGGTCAGGCCGTACAGCGCCAGGTTCACCGAAATGGCGAGGGAAATCGTGCCGCGCGACCAGCCGAACTGCTGTTCGAGCGGCAACATCATGACGCTCGGCGTGGCGCGCGTGCCGGCCGCCGCCAGCAGCACGAGAAACACGACGCCTACCGTCACCCATCCGTAGTGCATGCGGCCGTCAAGCCGTTTCGCTACCCAGTTCATCGCCGCTCCGCTTTCGTTGATGTTCTTCGTTACTGATCTGTCACATCGGAGTTGCGAGCTTAGTGACTGATCGGTAACATGTCAAGGCCAATGCAGATTTCGAGGAACCGACTTTGACACGATCATCCGCCGTTCAGCCCAAAGCCCCTGTCCGGCGTCAGGTCCGCACCGATGGCGCGACGGCGCAGGAACAGCTGCTCGACGCGGCGCAGGCGCTCTTTTATCGCGAAGGCGTGCGCGCGGTCGGCGTCGATGCCGTCGTGGAACGCGCCGGCGTCAACAAGATGAGCCTGTATCGGCGGTTCGCGTCGAAGGATGAACTCGTCGTCGCTTATCTGGAGCGCATGGACGACCGCTTCCGGCAGCGCCTGGAAGCGAGCTTCGACAAACAACCGGGCGAGCCGGCGAAACAACTCGTTCAGGCTTTCGATGATCTCGTCGAGCGCGCGTCCGCGCCGGATTATCGCGGTTGCCCGTTCGTGAATGTCTCCTGCGAGTTCGGCGATCCGGCGCACCCGGCGCGGCAGTTGGTCGAGCGAAACAAGCAGTATGTGATGACGCGCTTTATCGAAAAATGTCAGGCGGCCGGCGCGGAAGACGCGGTGGAACTGGCAGAATCGCTGGCGCTGCTTCTCGACGGCGTGTACGCGACGAGCCAGACTTATGGCCCCGGCTCCGGTCCGCTGCGCGCGGCATCGCGTTTGGCCCGCACGTTGATCGAAGCGGCGTCCATGCGCAGCACGGCTTGCCAAGGAAATCAGGAAAACTCATGAAGCACCGAAGCACCCGCGACGACGTGATCGCGGCCACCGAGCACTGGCTCACGCGGGCGGTCATCGGCCTGAATCTGTGTCCGTTCGCCAAGAGCGTGCACGTCAAGGGACAGATTCGTTACGTGGTGAGCGAAGCGCGGAGCGTGGAAGACGTGGTCGTTGAACTCGCCGACGAGTTGCGGCTCTTGCACGAGAGCGATCCGCAAGCCATCGACACGACGCTTTTCATCACGCCCGACGCCTTCGCGCTTTTCACCGATTACAACGATGCGCTCGTTTTTGCCGAGCGTCTTCTCGGCGAACTTCGGCTCGCGGGCGAGTTGCAGATTGCGAGCTTTCATCCGCATTATCAGTTCGAAGGCACCGAACCGGACGATATCGACAACTACACGAATCGCGCCCCGTTTCCCATCTTCCATTTGTTGCGCGAAGCGAGCATCGACCGCGCGGTCGCCGCGTTCCCCGACGCGGTGGACATCTACGAGCGCAATATCGAAACGCTGCGCCGCCTCGGGCACGACGGCTTCAAGGCATGGATGGACAAGCAGTAACTACTGCGTGAAGAAACGCTCGCGAAGCTCGTCGAGCCCGAGCGTTTCGAGAACATCCGACAGCCGCTGCGCCGGCCGGCCGCGCGGCAAGTCCTTGAACTGGGCAATAATGAGTTCGTTCTTCATCGAATGCTCCCAGCCCACGAGTTCCGTCACGCTGACCTGATAGCCATGCGACTCCAGTTGCAGGCACCGCAGCACGTTGGTGATCTGGCTCCCGAATTCGCGCGTGTGCAGCGGATGCCGCCACATTTCGGTCAGCACATTTTTCGACAGCGCGTGTCCCTTGTTCTTGCGCAGCACTGACGCGACCTCCGCCTGACAGCACGGCACCACGACGATGTACTTCGCCTTCTTCTGTAGAGCGAAATGGATGGCGTCATCCGTTGCGGTATTACATGCGTGCAGCGCGGTGACGACATCGACCGATTCTGGCAACTGCTGCGAATGAATCGATTCGGCCACCGACAGATTCAGGAACGACATGCGATCGAAGCCCAGCCGCCGCGCCAATTCCTCCGACTTTTCTACCAGTTCCTCGCGCGTCTCTATGCCATAGATGTGTGACCGATCGCGCAGATTCTTGAAGAAGAGATCGTAGAGAATGAAGCCGAGGTAAGACTTCCCTGCTCCGTGATCGACAAGCGACACGGACCCTTGCCGTTGATGCACGTCGGCCAGAAGCGGTTCGATGAACTGAAACAAGTGATAGACCTGTTTCAGTTTGCGACGGCTGTCCTGATTCATCTTGCCGTCACGCGTGAGGATGTGCAGTTCCTTCAGCAGTTCGATCGACTGGCCTGGGCGGATTTCGTGCTTGCTTTGCGAATCGGACGCGCCGGGAGACGCGGCAGTGGACTTCTTGGCCATCGTAATCAGTGACTGGAGTGTGAAAAGCGGAGCATGTTTGCGCCGAATGTGCGCTAACCGCTGGTTCTGCCGTCTCAAAAGAGGAAGTTTACCCAAAAGCGCAGAAACGCTCCGGTTCCGCCTGACGGTCGAGTGGCAAAACGTGACCTGATGAAGCGCGTGGAACAGATTGTGCATCGTCCGGCAATGAGGCCATTGATACAGACAGCACACGAGGCGGCCTAGAAGATCGCACGACGATGCAGCACAGGTTGAAGCAACAAGCTGGGTAGCAAAGCCGCGTCTCGCAACGCTCAAGTTGTCACCGCGTACGGCTCTGTTACGTAACACCTAACGCACAGCGCGGCGATGCGACTCGCCGGCGCCATGATCAAGAGAGGACGGCGATGGATGCGATCCCGGACAAGAAAGCAGAAAAGCAGTTTCAGGAGATGCTTGCGGCACTGACCGCGATGCCGGCGTGGAGCGAGAAGCAGCAACTCGAACTAGAGATGGCACGAGAGATTTCCGTGGAAATGTTGCGCATAGCCGAATCGATGCGCGACGGCTCCACCGACATCGAAACGTGCCTGACGATGCTCAAGTACGCCAAGGTGATGGACTTCGTTCTGACGACGCTCGCGTCGCGGCGGGACATTGCCCCGCAGACGCTGCGCGTGATCTTCAAGCTAGCCGGCCTGAAGGTCGACGAAGCCTATCCGGGCTGACGCCGCCGTTTCCGCCCGAAGCCGGCCCGCCTTTCACGACGCGCCGGCTTCATGCCTTGCGTTTCGTCATGAGCCGTGCCGCCGAATTGCGCATGTGCCGCTGCATCGCGGCCTGAGCCTGAACCGCGTCGCGCGCTTCGAGCGCCTCAAGAATGTCGCGATGCTCCGTCAGCGCGGCGGCCCACGTTTCTTCCCCTTCGAAATGTCCCCGAAGCGTCGATGACAGCGGGCTATGCCGCTCGTCGTAGAGTGCGCCGACCGTTCGCACGAGCACGTCGTTGCCGGACATCTGCGCAATCGCGACGTGAAACGCGCGGTCCGCGCTCATCGGCACGAGGCCGTTTTCCACTTCCCGCGCCATCGTTTCGTACACCGTACGCAGCGCCTTGAGCGCCTTCGGCCGGGCGAACGGCGCGACGCTCGCGGCGATCGCGCCTTCGATCACACTGCGCGCGTTCATGATCTCGATCGGGCTTTCGCCCAGCTCGGCCTCGGTGCGCGGCGGCTTGAGCGCGGGCGTCGCGCAGATATAGACGCCCGAGCCCATGCGAATCTCGACGCGCCCTTCGAGTTCGAGCGCGACCAGCGCCTCGCGCACGGACGGCCGCGACACGCCGAGCGTCTGCGCCAGTTCGCGCTCCGAAGGCAGCCGGCCGTTCGGCGCGAAATCCTTCTGCTCGATCAAGCCGCGCAGTTTGTCGGCGATCTGCAAATAAAGACGGCGCGTCTCCGGGGCTTTTACGCTCACGTGCTGGCTCCTGAAAGCTCGGGGAAAACGTGGATTGTAATCAGGCGAGGCGCTCAAGCACCGTATGCAGGCGGTTCAGCGAACATTCGATGCTTACAAGTGGCTTGACCAATCGAGAATCTAGCCACTAGTATGCGATGTGGTCAGGCCAAACGGCCACCTTTTTTTGGTTCGCGCTGGAACCGTTTCCAAGCAAGCGCACCGAGTCCCGCACGCGCACCAACGCGGGCATGGCGAATGCACCGCACGACGTGAGCGACGCAATCATGAACAATCCGATTCTCCAGTTCGGCACGAGCCGCTTCCTGCAAGCGCACGTGGACTTTTTTGTCGCCGAAGCGGCGCGGCGCGACCCGTCCAAAGCGCTCGGCAAAATCACGGTCGTGCAGACGACATCGAATGCCGAGAGCCGCGCGCGCACGGATGCCCTGCGGGCAACCGGGCGCTATCCGGTGCGTATTCGCGGACGTCGCGGCGACGAGACTGTCGACGTCACGATCGAATGCGATTCGATCAGCGAGGCGCTGCACGCCAGCGAAGCCTGGCCGCTGCTTCTGCAACGCACCGAGCGCGACGTGAAGGTGATCGTCTCGAACACGGCAGATGCCGGTTACGCACTCTTCGACGAAGACACCGCCGACCTGCTCGAAGGCCGCCGCACGCCGCGCGGCTTCGCGGCGAAGCTCGCCGTGCTGCTGCATGCGCGCTTTCGCGCCGGTGCAGCGCCGATCACCTTGCTGCCCTGCGAACTCATCTCCCACAACGGCGATACGCTGCGCGATCTCGTATGCGGCATCGCGCGTGGCTGGAATACGGATGACGCGTTCATCCGCTATCTGACCGACGATTGCGTCTGGGTCAATTCGCTAGTCGACCGTATCGTGTCGGAGCCGATCGTGCCGGTCGGTGCGATCGCCGAGCCGTACGCGTTGTGGGCCATCGAGCGGCAGCCGCGCATGGTGTTGCCGTGCGAGCACGAAGACATGGTCGTGACCGACGATCTTGCGCACTACGAACGACTCAAGCTGCTGCTGCTGAATCTCGGCCACACGATGCTCGCCGAACTCTGGCGCACGCGCGACGGCGCGCCGGATATGACCGTGCTCGATGCAATGCGCGACCCCGCTTATCGCGATCCGCTGGAGACAATCTGGCGCGACGAAGTGTTACCTGTCTTCACGGCGCTCGGCCAACACGACGTCGCGACGGCGTATCTCGCGAGCGTGCGCGACCGCTTCGAGAACCCGTTTCTCGTGCATCGGCTCGCGGACATCGCGCGTAATCACGAGGAAAAGAAGGTCCGGCGCTTTCAGCCGGTCATCGATCTGGCAGGCGAACTGAAGCTCGATATCGGGCAGAAGCGGCTGCGCGAGGCATTGCAGGCGACGACAACACCCTGAACCCGGCGCGCGAGTCCGCCTCAGAAGCGGACAGCGTCGCTGATTTTTAATGAACACGGCTCGCCGCACTGGCATTGCGGACGCGCCGGAACAAACGAAGTGACGCTCTCAGGAGGAGACAACAATGCGCAAAATGCGTTGGGTAGTGATATTTCTGGCCTTTCTGGCCATCGCGATCAATTACATTGACCGGGCAAACCTCGCGGTCGCCGCGCCTCAGATCGAAAAGGCGCTCGGCATCGGACCGGCGGAGATGGGCTTCATCCTGAGCGGATTTTTCTGGACTTACGCGCTCATGCAGATGCCGTTCGGCTGGTTTGTCGATCGCGTCGGCGCGCGCATTGCGTTGCCGCTGGCGGTCGGCTGGTGGTCGGTGTTCACGGCGCTGACCGCGGTCGCCACGAGCGTCTCGGGCATGTTCGGCTGCCGGCTGATGCTCGGTATTGGCGAGGCGGGCGCGTATCCTTCGTGCGCGAAACTCGTGTCGCAATGGTTCACGAAAGCGCAGCGCGCGTTCGCGACCAGCATTTTCGATAGCGGCTCGCGCGTCGGCTCGGCGCTGTCGATTCCCGTTGTCGCGCTGATTATCAGCTCGTTCGGCTGGGAAGCGTCGTTCGTCATCACTGGCGTGCTCGGCTTCGTGTGGATTCTCGGCTGGTTCCTGATTTATCGAAACAAGTCGAAGGGCGATCTCACCGGCGAAGTGGATCTGCCGCCGCAACCGGTCGCCCCGAAGAACAAGGTGTCGTGGGCCTCGCTTTTCAAGTACCGCACGCTGTGGGGCATGATGCTCGGCTTCTTCTGCCTCAACTTCGTGATTTACTTCTTCATCACGTGGTTTCCCAGCTATCTGGTGCAGGCGCATGGTTTCTCGCTGAAATCGCTCGGCACGCTGGGCACCATTCCCGCGCTGATGTCGATTCCGGGCGGCTGGCTCGGCGGCTTCGTCTCGGACTCGCTGTTCAAGCGCGGCTGGAGCCTCACCGCAGCGCGCAAGACCTGCATGGTCGGCGGCATGCTGGTCTCGTCGGTCATCACGCTGTCGGCGTTCGTGTCGAACATCTATCTGATGCTTGCGTTCTTCGGCATTGCTTACGCGAGCCTCGCGTTTGCGGCCGCCAGCATCTGGTCCCTTCCGAGCGACGTCGCGCCGACGCCCGATCACGTCGCGTCGATCGGCGGCATTCAGAACTTCGCGTCGAACCTGGCGGGCATCGTCATCACGACGTTCACCGGCGTGATGCTCGCGCTGACCAAGGGCTCGTTCGTCATTCCGCTGTGCGTCGCGGGCGGCTTCTGCTTCCTTGGCGCGTTCAGCTATCTTGTGATTGTCGGCAAGATCGAGCCGCTCGATGAAGCGGACAAGCGTGCCGTCGCCGGCGAGCAAACACCTTCTACCGTCTAAGAAAGATCATGTCCACCCTTTCCAACGACCATGCGGTCATCCGGCTGCATCCGAAAGACGACGTCGTGATCGCGACGCGTCAGCTGCTCTCCGGCGCGCGCATCGCGTCGGAGGATCTCGTCGTGACCGGGCTGATTCCGCCGGGCCACAAGATCGCCACGCGCGCGATCGCGGCCGGCGAGCCCGTGAAACGCTACAACCAGATCATCGGCGTGGCGAAAGAGGCGATTGCGCGCGGCCAGCACGTGCACACGCAAAATCTGTCCATGGCGGATTTCGCGCGTGAGCACGAGTTCGGCATCGACAAGCATCCGACGCCTTTCGTCGATACGCCGGCTACGTTCATGGGGATCCGCCGTGACGACGGGCGCGTCGCCACGCGCAACTTCGTGGGCGTGCTGACGAGCGTGAACTGCTCGGCGACGGTCGCCCGCGCGATCGCGGATCACTTCCGGCGCGACGTGCATCCGGAAGTGCTGGCGGATTATCCGAACGTCGATGGCGTGATCGCGCTCACGCATGGCCTGGGATGCGGCATCGACATGCAGGGCGAAGGGCTCGGCATTCTGCGCCGGACGCTGGCCGGGTACGCGGTGCATCCGAACTTTCATTCGGTGCTGTTCGTCGGGCTGGGTTGCGAGACCAATCAGATCGGCGGCGTGCTGGAATCGGCTGGACTGAAGGACGGCGAGCGGCTGCGCAGCTTCACGATTCAGGACAGCGGCGGCACGCGGAAGACGATCGAGCGCGGTATCGCGATGGTGAAGGAAATGCTCGCGGACGCAAACCGCGCGCAGCGCGAGCCGGTGCCAGCGTCGCATTTGATCGTGGGATTGCAGTGTGGCGGCTCCGACGGCTATTCCGGTATTTCCGCGAATCCGGCGCTCGGCGCGGCGGTCGACAAGCTCGTGGCGCACGGCGGCACGGCGATTCTTTCCGAAACGCCCGAAGTGTACGGCGCGGAGCATTTGCTGACGCGGCGTGCGATTAGCCGCGAAGTCGGCGAAAAGCTGCTGGCGCGCATCAAGTGGTGGGAAGGCTATTGCGAACGCAACGGCGCGGCGATGGACAACAACCCGTCGGCGGGCAACAAGGTCGGCGGGCTGACGACGATTCTCGAAAAATCGCTCGGCGCGGTCGCGAAAGGCGGCACGACGAATCTCGTCGAGGTGTATGAATATGCGCAGCGCGTCGACGCGAAAGGCTTCGTGTTCATGGATTCGCCCGGCTACGATCCGATGTCCGCGACCGGCCAGGTGGCGTCCGGCGCGAACCTGATCTGCTTCACGACCGGTCGCGGCTCGGCTTACGGCTGCGCGCCGTCGCCATCGCTCAAACTCGCGACGAACACGGCGCTATGGGAGCGGCAGGAAGACGACATGGATATCAACTGCGGCGGCGTGATCGACGGAACCGCGACGATCGATCAACTCGGCGACGAGATCTTCCAGATGATGCTCGACTGTGCTTCCGGCGTGCCGTCGAAGAGCGAGCAGCACGGGTACGGGCAGAGCGAATTCGTGCCTTGGCAGGTGGGCGTCGTGACCTGATTAGTCGTTGTAGCGTGGTGTGCGGTTGAACGGCGCACCATTCGCTGGAGAGCTTGCGCGACCGGTTGCGCGGCCACAGGCTCTCGTCTACATACCAATCGGTGACATTTGCTCGAAAACCAGGCGCCAGTTGCGCTCCAGCCATGGTTCGGCAGACGCCTGCGGATCATTCGAATGCACCGGTATCAGGAATGCGTTCGGTTCTTCTTGCGCGTCGTTGAGCGTTACCGGCGGATCCGAACCCGCATAGGGTCGGCACGATTGATCCAGTCGACAAACGGCGCGTTCGGCAACACGACGATGACCGCCCGATTAGCAACGATGCGTGTTTAGTTCGACATGTCGGCGTTGGTCGCGCTCGGGTTCTGATGAAGGCGCGACTGCGGTCGCCGCCTTAAACCGTCGCCGAGTGCTCGGCCATCATGTGCAGCGCGACGGCCTCGGCGACTTCGATGCCGTCGATCGCCGCCGAATAGATGCCGCCTGCGTAGCCCGCGCCCTCTCCCGCAGGATACAGGCCCTCGACATTCACACTCTGATAGTCTTCCTTCCGACGCACGCGCAGGGGCGATGACGTGCGCGTCTCGACGCCAGTCAGCACGGCGTCGTGCATGGCGAAGCCGGGGAGTTTCTTGTCGATTGCGGGCAACGCTTCGCGGATCGCTTCGATCACGTAATCGGGCAGCGCCGTGCTCAGATCGGTCGGCTTGACGCCCGGCTTATACGACGGAATCACGGAACCGAGCGACGTCGACGCACGGCCCGCGATGAAATCGCCAACGAGCTGTGCAGGCGCGCAGTAGTCGCCGCCGCCCAGTTCGAACGCCCGCTCTTCCCACCTGCGCTGAAACGCGATGCCCGCCAGCGGGCCGCCGGGAAAATCCTCCGGCGTGATTCCAACGACGATGCCCGCGTTCGCGTTTCGCTCCGCCCGCGAGTACTGGCTCATGCCGTTCGTGACGACGCGCCCCGGCTCCGATGTCGCCGCGACGACCGTTCCGCCCGGACACATGCAGAAGCTGTAGACGGCGCGTCCGTTGCTGCAGTGATGAACCACTTTGTAGTCCGCAGCGCCGAGGCGCTCGTGCCCGGCAAACTTGCCGAAGCGGCTCCTGTCGATCACGCCTTGCGGATGTTCGATGCGAAAACCAAGCGAGAACGGCTTGGCTTCCATGAAGACGCCGCGCTTGTGCAGCATCTCGAAGGTGTCGCGTGCGCTGTGGCCGACGGCCAGCACGACGTGGTCACAACGCAGGGCTTCACCGTTCGACAGGCGCACACCGCGCACTTTGCCGTTATCGATATCGATATCTTCGACGCGCTGCTGAAACCGCACTTCGCCGCCGAGCTGATGAATCGTCGCGCGCATCTTTTCGACCATGCTGACGAGTCGGAATGTGCCGATATGCGGGCGGCTCAGAAAGAGAATGTCCTCCGGCGCGCCCGCTTTGACGAATTCGTCCAGGACTTTTCGGCCGTAGTGCTTCGGATCCTTGATCTGGCTATACAGCTTGCCATCCGAGAACGTACCGGCACCGCCCTCTCCGAACTGGACGTTCGATTCCGGCTGCAGTTCCTTGCGCCGCCAGAGTCCCCACGTGTCTTTCGTCCGTTCGCGCACGGCCTTTCCGCGTTCGAGGATGATCGGCCGAAAACCCATCTGCGCGAGGATAAGACCCGCGAAGAGCCCGCACGGCCCCATGCCGATGACGACCGGTCGCAGCATCGTGGACCGCTCGGGCGCTCGGGTCACGAAGTGGTAAGCCATGTCCGGCGTGATGCCGCAATGCGGGTGCGGGCGCGCCTTGAGCCGCTCGAGCGCGGACGCTTCGTCTTTCACCGTGACATCGATGATGTATGTGAGCTTGATGTCGGCGCGCTTGCGAGCATCGTGCGCCCGACGAAAGACGTGGAAATCAACGAGTTCATCCGCCGCGACACCGATCTCAGCCAGACGCGCGATGACGGCGGGCTTGATAGCCGAATCGGGGTGATCCAGCGGGAGCTTGATTTCGCTTAAACGTAGCATGAGAACTCGATGGCAACGACGGTGCGGAGTAACGATGGGGAATTTTAGCGCGCCAGCTTCTGTCCGCTTCGCGAGTTGTCTGGTGCTCGGTTGACGGAACGGAAACGCAAAAACCCCACCTTTGAGGGGTGGGGTTTTTGTTTGTGGCATGAGGAGCCTGACGATTACCTACTTTCACACGGGCAATCCGCACTATCATCGGCGTGGAGTCGTTTCACGGTCCTGTTCGGGATGGGAAGGGGTGGGACCGACTCGCTATGGTCATCAGGCATGAGGGGCTGTTGTGTCGTCTGGGGACGGCACAACCAATCGGGGAAGAAGTAGTGTGTTGGGGTGGCGATTGTCGCACACGNGGCATGAGGAGCCTGACGATTACCTACTTTCACACGGGCAATCCGCACTATCATCGGCGTGGAGTCGTTTCACGGTCCTGTTCGGGATGGGAAGGGGTGGGACCGACTCGCTATGGTCATCAGGCATGAGGGGATGTTGTGTCGTCTGGGGACGGCACAACCAATCGGGGAAGAAGTAGTGTGTTGGGGTGGCGATTGTCGCACACGCTGTTACTCAACCGGTGTGGCCCCCTGCGGGGGTTGCATTGAGTAAGCGCTAAAGCGCCAACTCACTGCGAAACACACTGGTTATAGGATCAAGCCTTACGGGCAATTAGTATCAGTTAGCTCAATGCATTACTGCACTTACACACCTGACCTATCAACGTCCTGGTCTGGAACGACCCTTCAAGGGGCTCGAAGCCCCGGGGATATCTCATCTTAAGGCGAGTTTCCCGCTTAGATGCTTTCAGCGGTTATCTCTTCCGAACATAGCTACCCGGCGATGCCACTGGCGTGACAACCGGTACACCAGAGGTTCGTCCACTCCGGTCCTCTCGTACTAGGAGCAGCCCCCTTCAAATATCCAACGCCCACGGCAGATAGGGACCAAACTGTCTCACGACGTTTTAAACCCAGCTCACGTACCTCTTTAAATGGCGAACAGCCATACCCTTGGGACCGGCTACAGCCCCAGGATGAGATGAGCCGACATCGAGGTGCCAAACACCGCCGTCGATATGAACTCTTGGGCGGTATCAGCCTGTTATCCCCAGAGTACCTTTTATCCGTTGAGCGATGGCCCTTCCATACAGAACCACCGGATCACTATGACCTGCTTTCGCACCTGCTCGACTTGTCGGTCTCGCAGTTAAGCACGCTTATGCCATTGCACTATCAGCACGATTTCCGACCGTACCTAGCGTACCTTCGTACTCCTCCGTTACGCTTTGGGAGGAGACCGCCCCAGTCAAACTGCCTACCATGCACTGTCCCCGATCCGGATCACGGACCAAGGTTAGAACCTCAAACAAACCAGGGTGGTATTTCAAGGACGGCTCCACCGAAACTAGCGTTCCGGTTTCATAGCCTCCCACCTATCCTACACAGATCGGTTCAAAGTCCAATGCAAAGCTACAGTAAAGGTTCATGGGGTCTTTCCGTCTAGCCGCGGGGAGATTGCATCATCACAAACACTTCAACTTCGCTGAGTCTCGGGAGGAGACAGTGTGGCCATCGTTACGCCATTCGTGCAGGTCGGAACTTACCCGACAAGGAATTTCGCTACCTTAGGACCGTTATAGTTACGGCCGCCGTTTACCGGGACTTCAATCAAGAGCTTGCACCCCATCATTTAATCTTCCGGCACCGGGCAGGCGTCACACCCTATACGTCCACTTTCGTGTTTGCAGAGTGCTGTGTTTTTATTAAACAGTCGCAGCCACCAGTTTATTGCAACCTCGTCACCCTCCTGGCGCAGGCCAGTCAAGCTACAGAGGCGTACCTTATCCCGAAGTTACGGTACCAATTTGCCGAGTTCCTTCTCCCGAGTTCTCTCAAGCGCCTTAGAATACTCATCTCGCCCACCTGTGTCGGTTTGCGGTACGGTCATCGTTAGACTGAAGCTTAGAGGCTTTTCTTGGAACCACTTCCAATTGCTTCGCGACCGAAGTCGCTCGCGCCACACCCTTGAATTACGTGCCCGGATTTGCCTAAGCACCTTCTCCAATGCAGCGACCGGGACGTCCAACACCCGGACAACCTTCCGCGATCCGTCCCCCCATCGCATCTAACAATGGTGCAGGAATATTGACCTGCTTCCCATCAGCTACGCATTTCTGCCTCGCCTTAGGGGCCGACTCACCCTACGCCGATGAACGTTGCGTAGGAAACCTTGGGCTTACGGCGAGGGGGCTTTTCACCCCCTTTATCGCTACTCATGTCAGCATTCGCACTTCCGATACCTCCAGCACGCTTTTCAACGCACCTTCGCAGGCTTACGGAACGCTCTCCTACCATGCGTGTCAAACACGCATCCGCAGCTTCGGTGACTGGCTTGAGCCCCGTTACATCTTCCGCGCAGGACGACTCGATCAGTGAGCTATTACGCTTTCTTTAAAGGGTGGCTGCTTCTAAGCCAACCTCCTGACTGTTTTAGCCTTCCCACTTCGTTTCCCACTTAGCCAATCTTTGGGACCTTAGCTGGCGGTCTGGGTTGTTTCCCTCTTGACACCGGACGTTAGCACCCGATGTCTGTCTCCCGTGATTGCACTCTTCGGTATTCGGAGTTTGCTATGGCGTAGTAATCCGCAATGGACCCCACAACCATGACAGTGCTCTACCCCCGAAGGTGATACACGAGGCACTACCTAAATAGTTTTCGGAGAGAACCAGCTATTTCCAAGTTTGTTTAGCCTTTCACCCCTATCCACAGCTCATCCCCTAACTTTTCAACGTTAGTGGGTTCGGTCCTCCAGTACGTGTTACCGCACCTTCAACCTGGCCATGGATAGATCACTTGGTTTCGGGTCTACGCCCAGCAACTGATCGCCCTGTTCGGACTCGCTTTCGCTACGCCTGCCTTAATCAGTTAAGCTCGCTACTGAACGTAAGTCGCTGACCCATTATACAAAAGGTACGCCGTCACCCGTTTCCAGGCTCCGACTGTTTGTATGCATGCGGTTTCAGGATCTATTTCACTCCCCTCCCGGGGTTCTTTTCGCCTTTCCCTCACGGTACTGGTTCACTATCGGTCGATCACGAGTATTTAGCCTTGGAGGATGGTCCCCCCATCTTCAGACAGGATTTCACGTGTCCCGCCCTACTTGTCGTACCCCTAGTTCTTTCATACTGTTTTCGCTTACAGGGCTATCACCTGCTATGGCCGCACTTTCCAGAGCGTTCAGCTAACAATACAAATAAAGAGTACAGGCTCTTCCCATTTCGCTCGCCACTACTTTGGGAATCTCGGTTGATTTCTTTTCCTGCGGTTACTTAGATGTTTCAGTTCACCGCGTTCGCTTCGCTAGACCTATGGATTCAGTCTAGGATGACCCATACGGGCCGGGTTTCCCCATTCGGACATCTTCGGATCAATGCTCGTTTGCCAGCTCCCCGAAGCTTTTCGCAGGCTACCGCGTCCTTCATCGCCTGTGATCGCCAAGGCATCCACCACATGCACTTGTTCGCTTGACCCTATAACGAGTGTGTCTCGCGACACCTCTGTCATAGGCTGAGTATTCGCGTTGTGCCGTATTCCAAGTCATCGTTAAGATCACTTTTCATACTTGATACAATCACTACCCTGACTACCCTACTCACACCCATCTCTAAGTGCTTTCAGATAATCTCTTTACTACTTCTTCCTGATTGTTAAAGAACGTTTAGCCGATTGGGTGACTTCAATACCCAACAGCATCAACTGGCTATAGTCGCCAATGCACAGCACTCATTGGAGCGCTGTGCATTGAGGACTTGGTGGAGGATGACGGGATCGAACCGACGACCCCCTGCTTGCAAAGCAGGTGCTCTCCCAGCTGAGCTAATCCCCCGCGTCCATTTGACCCGGCCCTCTTCGAGGGTGGGGCCTTCGTAAGCGCTAAAGCGCTAACGACCGCCGACATGGTGGGTCTGGTTGGATTCGAACCAACGACCCCCGCCTTATCAAGACGGTGCTCTAACCGACTGAGCTACAGACCCTTAGCCTGTCTTAAACCACAGCCGATAAGCGTGAGCACTTGACAGTGTTCGTGCGAAGCTCGAGAAAGGAGGTGATCCAGCCGCACCTTCCGATACGGCTACCTTGTTACGACTTCACCCCAGTCATGAATCCCACCGTGGTAAGCGCCCTCCTTACGGTTAGGCTACCTACTTCTGGTGAAACCCACTCCCATGGTGTGACGGGCGGTGTGTACAAGACCCGGGAACGTATTCACCGCGGCATGCTGATCCGCGATTACTAGCGATTCCAGCTTCACGCAGTCGAGTTGCAGACTGCGATCCGGACTACGATCGGTTTTCTGGGATTGGCTCCACCTCGCGGCTTGGCAACCCTCTGTTCCGACCATTGTATGACGTGTGAAGCCCTACCCATAAGGGCCATGAGGACTTGACGTCATCCCCACCTTCCTCCGGTTTGTCACCGGCAGTCTCCTTAGAGTGCTCTTGCGTAGCAACTAAGGACAAGGGTTGCGCTCGTTGCGGGACTTAACCCAACATCTCACGACACGAGCTGACGACAGCCATGCAGCACCTGTGCGCCGGTTCTCTTTCGAGCACGTCCACCTCTCAGCAGACTTCCGACCATGTCAAGGGTAGGTAAGGTTTTTCGCGTTGCATCGAATTAATCCACATCATCCACCGCTTGTGCGGGTCCCCGTCAATTCCTTTGAGTTTTAATCTTGCGACCGTACTCCCCAGGCGGTCAACTTCACGCGTTAGCTACGTTACTAAGGAAATGAATCCCCAACAACTAGTTGACATCGTTTAGGGCGTGGACTACCAGGGTATCTAATCCTGTTTGCTCCCCACGCTTTCGTGCATGAGCGTCAGTGTTGGCCCAGGAGGCTGCCTTCGCCATCGGTATTCCTCCACATCTCTACGCATTTCACTGCTACACGTGGAATTCTACCTCCCTCTGCCACACTCAAAGCCTGCCAGTCACCAATGCAGTTCCCAGGTTAAGCCCGGGGATTTCACATCGGTCTTAACAGACCGCCTGCGCACGCTTTACGCCCAGTAATTCCGATTAACGCTCGCACCCTACGTATTACCGCGGCTGCTGGCACGTAGTTAGCCGGTGCTTATTCTTCCGGTACCGTCATCCCACCACCATATTAGGGCGGCGGTTTTCTTTCCGGACAAAAGTGCTTTACAACCCGAAGGCCTTCTTCACACACGCGGCATTGCTGGATCAGGGTTGCCCCCATTGTCCAAAATTCCCCACTGCTGCCTCCCGTAGGAGTCTGGGCCGTGTCTCAGTCCCAGTGTGGCTGGTCGTCCTCTCAGACCAGCTACAGATCGTCGCCTTGGTAGGCCTTTACCCCACCAACTAGCTAATCTGCCATCGGCCGCCCCTGCAGCGCGAGGTCCGAAGATCCCCCGCTTTCCTCCGTAGATCGTATGCGGTATTAATCCGGCTTTCGCCGGGCTATCCCCCACTACAGGACACGTTCCGATGTATTACTCACCCGTTCGCCACTCGCCACCAGGGTTGCCCCCGTGCTGCCGTTCGACTTGCATGTGTAAGGCATGCCGCCAGCGTTCAATCTGAGCCAGGATCAAACTCTTCAGTTCAATGCCTGTTACTGTTTTCGGTTCCGTTAGAAACCGGTCGCTCACTCAACGTACTGACGATGATTAATCCATCCTAAGACAGATAAACCTTCCTCTGATACTTCGTGTGAGACTCTTGATTACTTTTGCTTTTGCCGCAGCGCCTAAGCACCGCAACCGCACTCGCCATCAAGCGCCCACACTTATCGGCTGTTAGTTTTTAAAGAGCAATCCGCCAAGACTTCCTGCTTCGCCGCACCGAGCATCTCGCTCAGCACCGCTTCGTCTTGCGTCGCTGCATCAGCAGCAGAGAAACGAGATTATGCACGTCGTTTCGGTCAGTGTCAACAAGTTTTTGAAACTACTTTCTCACTTACCTTTCGGCCCGACCGGCGAACCAATCGGCTCACTTAAAGCAAACGGGTCATGCGGACATCGCATGACCCGTCGACGCTAACTTGGTGCCGGCTGCAGGACTCGAACCCGCCACCTGATGATTACAAATCAACTGCTCTACCAGATGAGCTAAGCCGGCGAAGGACGAGATTCTACTTCATTTAACGACTTTCAGGTGCGACCGACCTGCCGCTTTCGAAGCGTCATCATCCGACAAGCCCGACGGCGTTTCATCGCGCGATGAAGCTGCCGCGGCGCCAGTCTGATCTTCCGCCTGCGACTCGATATGACGCGCTTCCCGTTCGACGGACCGGGGCGCAGCGGACGCACTCGGCGGCTCGCTCGCAGAATGCGACGACGGCTCCACGGGGAACGCCATGCCCTGCCCGTTCTCTCGTGCGTAGATAGCGAGCACGTTGGCGACCTGAACCTCGATCTTGTGCGACTTTCCGGAGAACCGCGCGCTGAACTCGATCCATTCGTTACCCATCTGCAACTGGCTTGTCGCCTCGAAGCTGATGTTCAGCACGATCTCGTCATTGCGCACGAACTGGCGCGGCACGCGCGTCGCGCCGTCGACCCGCACGGCGATGTGCGGCGTGAAACCGTTATCCGTGCACCACTCGTACAGCGCGCGCAGCAGATAGGGCTTGGTGGAAATTTCTTGCATCAACTTTCCTCTGCCGGAGCACGGTCGCGCGAACTCGCAGCCGCCGCGCCCCGTTCTCGCAAACTATCGACGCATCACCTTTTCGGAAGGCGTGAGCGCTTCAATATAAGCCGGGCGGCTGAAAATGCGCTCGGCATACTTCATCAGCGGCGCGGCGTTCTTCGACAGCTCGATGCCATAGTGATCCAGACGCCACAAGAGCGGCGCGATGGCGACGTCGAGCATCGAAAACTCCTCGCCCAGCATGTACTTGTTCTTCAGGAAAATCGGCGCGAGCTGCGTGAGGCGGTCGCGGATCGCGCTGCGCGCCTTCTCGTGGTTCTTCTCGGCCGCCTTGCCCTTCTCGTTCTCGAGCGTGCCGACGTGCACGAAGAGTTCCTTCTCGAAGTTCAACAGGAACAGACGCGCACGCGCGCGCTGAACCGGATCAGCCGGCATCAGCTGCGGATGCGGGAAACGCTCGTCGATGTACTCGTTGATGATGTTCGATTCATACAGGATGAGGTCGCGCTCGACGAGGATCGGCACCTGGCCGTACGGGTTCATCACCGCGATGTCTTCCGGCTTGTTGAACAGATCGACGTCGCGGATCTCGAAATCCATGCCCTTTTCGAACAACACCAGCCGGCAGCGCTGGGAGAACGGGCAAGTAGTGCCGGAATACAGAACCATCATGTTTTTTAAGTCCCTTCAGTAAACTCGAAGGGCCGGCCGCGGCGAATCCCTCCCGGGAGCGCCGCGCCGACCCACGCCGTCGATGGCGTGCTATTTGATATCTCGCCAGTATGCCGCGTTCAGGCGCCATGCGAGGAAGCTCAGGAGCGCCAGGAACAGCAAGACCCAGACGCCGAGGCGCTTGCGAGTCTGCTGGGCGGGTTCGGACATCCACGAAAGGTACGAAACCAGATCGGCCACAGCTGAATCATAATCCACGTTCGACATGGTGCCAGGCGTCACCTGAGTGTAACCCACGAATCTTTTTGCCTTTTCGCCGGTTTTCTCGTCGGTTTCCGTCTCGAACCGTGCGTCGCGGATGCCTTGCAGCGTCCACAACACATGCGGCATTCCCACGTTCTCGAACACGCGATTGTTCCAGCCCGTCGGCCGGGTGGGATCGCGATAGAAACTGCGCAAGTACGTATAGAGCCAGTCTTTGCCGCGCGCCCGCGCCTCCACCGACAAATCCGGCGGCGACGCGCCGAACCACGCTTTGGCGTCGTCGGGGCGCATCGCGATGCTCATGGTGTTGCCGATCTTGTCCGTCGAGAACAGCAGGTTGTCCTGAATCTGCTTCTGAGTGAGGCCGAGATCCGTCAGACGGTTGTAGCGCATCAGGGTCGCACTATGGCAGTTCAGGCAGTAGTTTACAAAGATTTGGGCGCCATGCTGCAAAGACGCGAAATTGTCCGCGTTATCGGGCGCACGGTCCAGCACCGCTTCTTCTTGGGCGTGTGCCGGCGCCGCGCCGAACGCAAACATCGCCGCGCCGATTATCGCGAGAGTCGAGAGCCATTTTTTCATCGTGTCGTCTCCGGACGGGCGCTCAGTGGAGTTTGTAGTTCACTCGCTCGGGCGGCGTCTTGAATCTGCCGCGCGGCGTCCAGAAAGGCATTCCGAGGAAAAACGCGAAATAGACGAGCGCGCAGACCTGCGCGATCAGCGTCGCAGCTGGCGATGGCGGCCGCGTTCCCAGGAAGCCGAGTACCAGGAACGCAAAAACGAAGATCGCGTAAAAGACTTTGTGGAACAGCGGCCGATAGCGGATGGACTTCACCGGGCTACGATCCAGCCACGGCAAGAAAAACAGCGAGACGACCGCCGTGCCCATGACGACCACGCCCCAAAACTTCGATTCGGTCAGCGCCATGAACACGATTACCACGAGCGCGAGCACCGGCAGCCCAATGCGCCATTTCCCGCGCGCGCGCAGGAGCGCGAACAGCCCGAGCAGCGCGATCACGATCATCAGCACGATCTTGAACGGGTCGGTCGTCGCGCGCAGCATCGCGTAGAACGCCGTGAAGTACCAGACAGGCGCAATCTCCGACGGCGTTTGCAGCGGATTGGCCGGCACGAAGTTGTTCGCTTCGAGGAAATAACCGCCCATTTCCGGCGCGAAGAAAATGATGGCCGCGAAAATCAGCAGAAACACGCACACGCCCATGAAGTCGTGCACCGAGTAATACGGATGAAACGGAATACCGTCGAGCGGAATGCCGTTCGCGTCCTTTTTCGCCTTGATTTCGATACCGTCCGGATTGTTCGATCCCACTTCGTGCAGCGCGACGAGATGCGCGACCACGAGCCCGATCAACACCAACGGAATCGCGACGACATGGAACGCAAAGAAGCGATTCAGCGTGACATCGGACACCACATAATCGCCGCGAATCCACAGCGACAAATCCGGCCCGATGAACGGAATCGCGGAAAACAGATTCACGATCACCTGCGCGCCCCAGAACGACATTTGCCCCCAGGGCAGCAGATAGCCGAAGAAAGCTTCCGCCATCAGGCACAGGAAAATGGCGCAGCCGAAAATCCATACAAGTTCGCGCGGCTTGCGATACGACCCATACATCAGGCTGCGGAACATATGCAGATAAACGACGACGAAAAACATCGACGCGCCCGTGGAATGCATATACCGAATCAGCCAGCCCCACGGCACTTCGCGCATGATGTATTCGACCGATGCGAACGCCAGCGTCGCATCGGGCTTGTAATTCATGACGAGAAAAATGCCCGTGACAATCTGAATGACCAGCACGAGCATTGAAAGCGAGCCGAAGAAGTACCAGAAATTGAAGTTTTTCGGCGCGTAGTATTCGGAGACGTGCTTCTTCCAGGTGGAAGTCAGTGGAAAACGTCGATCTATCCAGGCTGTCAGGCCCGTCGTTTCGACATCCTTGTCTGCGGTCGCCATTTACGCCTCTCCCTTTTCGTCCTTGCCGATCACGAGTTGCGTCGCGGAAGTGAACATGTACCGAGGCACGTCCAGATTTTGCGGCGCGGGCTTGTTCTTGAAGACGCGGCCCGCCAGATCGTAGGTCGAGCCGTGGCACGGGCAGAGAAAGCCGCCGGGCCAATTATCGGGAAGATTGGGTTGCGCACCTTCTGTAAAGCGCGGCGTGGGCGTGCAGCCCAGGTGCGTGCAGACGGCGACCGCCACCAGAATGTTCTTGTGATCGGCGCGGGAGCGATACTCGTTGTTGCAGTATTCCGGCAACGGCATCGAGAACTCCATCTTGGACTTCGGATCGGCCACTTCGTTGTCGGCCTTTTTCACGTCCGAGAGCATTTCGTCCGTGCGATTGAGAATCCAAACCGGCTTGCCGCGCCAGGCGACTGTCATCATCTCGCCGGGTTTCAGTCCGCTGATATCGACCTCGACGGGCGCGCCCGCCGCCTTGGCCTTCTCCGAAGGCGCGAACGAACCAACAAAGGGAACCAGCGTTGCCACACCTCCGACACCACCCGCCACGGTCGTCGTAATCAGCCAGGTACGGCGGCCGCCATCGACGCGCTTACCGTCTTTGTCTCGCATCACACGCCCCACTTCTGAGTTGGATTTATACCGTCACATCAGTGTTCCGCCGCTAGTGTGCGCGAATGGAGTTGGCATTTACAAGGCCCGTTCGGGGAAAATTACCCGAAATTAACGGACCTTCCGGGTTTTCCCCACGTTTTCGCGCGTTCGCGTGAAGCATTCTTTCATGGCGACAGCTGTCACGGAAAGAAAAAACACCGCCGTCCGTCTTCACACCGGATTATCGATATCGATGAACACGTGCTCGATGTCGAACTGTTCCGCTAAGTGCGCGCCGACTGCCTGCACGCCATATCGCTCGGTCGCGTGATGCCCCGCCGCGATATACGCGACGCCCGATTCGGCGGCGATATGCATCGTCTGTTCGGACACTTCGCCGCTCACATAAACGTCGGCGCCGGCGTCGATCGCCTGTTCGAAATAGCCCTGCGCGCCGCCGGTGCACCACGCGATGCGCCGCAGTTCGCGGTCGGCGTCGCCGAAGACGAGCGGCTTGCGGCCAAGCGCGTTCTCGACCGTGGCGGTGAAATGCTCGAGCGAAAGCGGCATGGCGAGCGGCGCGACCCAGCCGAGATCCTGATCGCCGAAACGGCCGTCGGCAATGAGGCCGAGCCGCGCGCCGATCTGCGCGTTGTTGCCCAGTTCCGGATGCGCGTCGAGCGGAAGGTGATAGGCGAAGAGACTGATGTCGTTGGCCATCAGCGTGCGCAGCCGCCGATGCTTGCGCCCGGTGATCTGCGGCGCCTCGTTGCGCCAGAAGTAGCCATGATGGACGAGCACCGCGTCCGCGCCCCATTCGAGCGCGGCTTCCAGGAAGGCAAGCGAAGCCGTCACGCCGGTCGCGATTTTCTGAACGCGGCGCGTGCCTTCCACCTGTAGGCCGTTCGGGCAATAGTCCTTGAAGCGGCCAATTTCCAGCAGGTTGTTCAGATACAATTCGAGTTCGATCCGATCCATGAAATCCTCTATCCCTTCAAATGCTTAGACGCTTCTGGCTGTTTTTTGCCCAAGCGGTCACCGTGCTTTTGGCTCTGATGTTCATCATCGCGACCCTGAAACCGCAGTGGCTTCAACGTCAGGGCCAATTCGGCAAGCAACTCGCCGAGCCGATCGTCGCGTTACAGGAAGTGGCGCCGAGCATCGGCTCGCGTCCGCTTCAGTCGTCGTATGCGGACGGCGCGCAAAAGGCGATGCCCGCGGTGGTGAACGTGTTCTCCAGCAAGGACGGCAATCTGCCGGCGGACCCGCGCGCCAAAGACCCGCTTTTCCGCTACTTCTTCGGCGACAAGAACAGGCGCAAGAGTGACGAGCCTCCCGCGTCGAATCTCGGGTCAGGCGTCATCGTCAGCTCGGAAGGTTACATTCTAACGAACCAGCACGTCGTGGACGGCGCGGACCAGATCGAAGTCGCGCTCGCGGACGGTCGCACGTCGAGCGCGAAAGTGATCGGCGTCGATCCCGAAACGGACCTCGCCGTGCTGAAGATCGCCATGACGAATCTGCCGAGCATCACGCTCGGACGGATGGACCAGACGCACGTCGGCGATGTCGTGTTGGCGATCGGCAATCCGTTCGGCGTCGGCCAGACGGTGACCATGGGCATCGTGAGCGCGCTCGGGCGCAATCACCTGGGCATCAACACATTCGAGAACTTCATTCAGACCGACGCGGCCATCAATCCCGGCAATTCGGGCGGGGCGCTCGTTGACGTGAACGGCAATCTGCTCGGCATCAACACGGCGATCTATTCGCGCAGCGGCGGCTCGCTCGGCATCGGCTTCGCCATTCCGGTGTCGACCGCGCGCAGCGTGCTGGAAAGCATCATCACGACGGGCACGGTGACGCGCGGCTGGATCGGCGTCGAGCCGCAGGACGTGACGCCGGAAATCGCGGAGTCGTTCGGGCTGGATCAGAAATCCGGCGCGATCGTCGCGGGCGTGCTGCAAGGCGGCCCGGCGGACAAGGCAGGCATCAAGCCGGGCGACATTCTCGTCAGCATCAACGACGACACGATTACCGACACCACGCGCTTGCTGAACGTGGTCGCCCAGATCAAGCCGGGCACGTCGGTGAAGGTGCATCTGATGCGCAAGAACAAGGAAATGGACGTGAGCGTGATGATCGGCAAACGGCCGGCGCAGCCTCGCGCGCCGCAAATGCCGGACGAAGATCAGGGCGATCAAGGCGACCAGAGCGACGAATAACAAGTGGCGCGCTCGAAGAAAAAGGCAGCCTCGGACTACCGGGGCTGCCTTTTTTCAATGCCGACACGCGCGTTCGTTCTGACCGACGCTGCGACAATCAGCCGCAGCTACTTCACCGCGACTTCCTCGCTTTTGATCGCTTCCTTCCCGACGACGAGCCGCGCTGCGATGATCCCCGCCTCGTACAGCACGATGAGCGGAATCGCAAGGATGAGCTGCGAGAAGACATCGGGCGGCGTCACGACCGCCGAGATGACGAACGCGCCGACAATCACGTAGGGCCGGATCTGCTTGAGCTTCGGCACCGACACCACGCCCATGCGCGCGAGCAGCACGACGACGATCGGTACTTCAAACGTCACGCCGAACGCGAGGAACATCGTGAGCACGAAGCTCAGGTAATTGTCGATGTCGGTCGTCATCTCCGCGCCGAGCGGCGCGTTGTAATGCGCCATTACGCGGAAAATGGTCGGGAACACGACGAAATACGCGAACGCCATGCCGCAGAGAAAGAGCGCGTAGCTGCTCGACACCAGCGGCGCGACCAGCTTCTTTTCATGCTGATACAGCCCCGGCGCGACGAAAGCCCAGATTTGATACAGCACGAACGGCAACGCGATGACGAAGGCGACCAGCATCGTCACTTTCATCGGCACGAAGAACGAGCCCGTGACGTCGGTGACGATCATCTTGCCGTCGCGCGGCAGGTTCTGCATCAGCGGACGCGCAAGCAGCTTGAAGATATCCGGCGCCCAGTACACCAGCGCGACGAATACGACGATGACCGACGCCCCCGCGCGGATGATGCGATCGCGCAGTTCCACCAGATGCGAAATGAACGTCTCTTCGACGGGCTCGTCTTTATTCAGTTGCGGGTCGCTCACGCCGGCCCTCGGTTTGGATCATCGATGGAAGAAATGCAGCCGTATCAGAAGAATTTCGTCGGACGGCGCAAGCTTGCAGGCGTATGGCGGGCAACGCGGGCTGCGCCCGACTGCACGCGCGTGCGGCGCGCGGTGGTGCGCTTGTACCAGTTTGGAACCGCCGTCTGCTTGACGCGCCAGTTCTTGCGCCTGGCCGGCGCGAAGGTCGAGTTCACCCAAGGCTTGTCGGAGGCGCCGTCCGCATCCGCTGGCGACGCCGAAGCGCCTCCCGCGATGCTCGGCTCGATCGACGTGCCTTCCTTCCACGCTTCGTTCAGCTCGGATTCGTGGCGTCGCAGATTGTCGTGAATCGTCGATTCGACGTTCGACGCCGCCGTCTCGAACTGCGTGCGCATCTTTTTCAGTTCGTCGAGTTCCATCTCGCGCGCCACCTCGGACTTCACGTCGTTGATGTAACGCTGAGCGCGCCCGAAGAGCGCGCCCGCCGTGCGCGCGACGCCGGGCAAACGCTCCGGCCCGAGCACCACCAGCGCGACGACGCCGATGAGCGCC
This sequence comes from Burkholderia sp. 8Y, assembly GCF_902506145.1. Classification (GTDB taxonomy): domain Bacteria; phylum Pseudomonadota; class Gammaproteobacteria; order Burkholderiales; family Burkholderiaceae; genus Caballeronia. The sequence continues at coordinate 2,520,285 of NZ_LR733520.1, forward strand.
ATTTTGGTCAGACCGAGATCGAGCATTGAAGGAGTTGTGAAGGGTTACGTTCGCCCGTTCGCTTAGCGGTAATCGCCCGAACGCGTCTTGTCCTTCGCTTCCACGTCCACCGTGTCGCGCGGCAGTTGTTCGCGCTTATCCGTCGACGCGGGATTGTCTTCCTCGCGCATGCCTTCCTTGAAGCCGCGGACCGCGCCGCCCAGATCGCCACCGATATTGCGCAGTTTCTTCGTGCCGAAGACGAGCGCCACGATCAGCAGAACGATCAACCAATGCCAAATGCTTAACGAACCCATGAATGAAAACTCTCCCTTATTCCGCCGCAAAGCCGTTCCGCGACGGAAGGCTGGCCTGCAGCTCGAGCCGAAGCAATGCCGCCTCGGCTATCAGTATCGATTTTGCGCGCCCAATATGGCATTGGAAAGCAAAACGCCGATGAAACCGGCGTCAGCCCATCCGCCGCCACGGACGCGCCCCAGCCAGAAGATGCGCATGAATGTGATACACCTCCTGCCCGCCGCCTGGCCCGGTATTGATGACCGTCCGAAAACCGGTGTCCCCACCCGTGTAGGAAACGCCCAAATCTTTCGCGAGACGGCCAACGAGACTTACCATTCTACCAAGCAGCGGCGCATCGCTTTCGGAACAGTCCGAAAGCGTCTCGATGTGCCGGCGCGGAATCACGAGCACATGAACCGGCGCGGCCGGGTTGATGTCGTTGAATGCGACGAATTCGTCGTCCTCGTAGACCTTCGTGCTCGGAATCTGCCCGGAGGCAATCTTGCAGAAAATGCAGTTGTCTTGGCTCATGAATGTGCATACTCCGTTGCCAGGCATCGCCGCTAGAACCACGTCTGCGGGTCGATCGGTTTGTTTTCGTAGAGAAACAGCCAGCCCTTGATGACGCGATAAAGCGTCCAGATGCCGACTGCCGACAGAATGAGAAAGCCGACGCCCACGAACAGCAGCGCGACGCCGATCAGATGGCCGAGCACCGCCCACCAGAACGTGCGGATCTGCCAGGAAAAGTGCGCCTGATACGGCGTGCCCACGGTATCGCCGCGCTTCAGATAATTGATGATGATCGCGACGAGCACGGTGAGCCCGCCCGTCAGCCAATACAGCGCGTACAGCGCATAAAGGATGTGCGTGAGCGTGCGCAGGCTGCGCAGCCGCTCGTCTTCCGCCGGCGTCTGATACATAGGCGGCGGGTACGGTCCGTCAAGCCCGGCCATGCTTGCCTCCTCCGCTTGCGCGAGAAAGTGGGCGAACGCCTCGTCAGCCGCCGTTCTGCTCGCGCTCGCGCGATTTGCGCAGCGCCTTCTCCTCGATTCCCGACAAACCTTCGCGCCGTTCAAGCTCGGCGACGACGTCGGCGGGACTCAAGTCAAAATGCGACAGCATCACGAGACAATGAAACCACAAATCGGCGACCTCGCCGACGAGCGCCTTGGGCGCGCCGCCGTGCCGCGCATCCTTCGCGGCGAGCACGACTTCGGTCGCTTCCTCGCCGATCTTCTTCAGGATGGCATCGTCACCTTTATGAAAGAGTCGCGAAACGTAAGATTGTTCCGGATCGCCGCCCTTTCGGCTGTCGATGACGGCGGCAAGGCGAAGCAGCGTGTCCAGCGTGGTGTCTTGCGTCATTTGTAAATGCTTTCTGGATCTTTCAGGACCGGCTCGACGGCGATCCACTCGCCGCTCTCGGCCGTTCCTTCGAATTTTTGGAAGAAGCAGGAATGGCGGCCGGTGTGGCACGCGATGCCCGACACCTGCTCGACCTTGAGCAGCACCACGTCTTCGTCGCAATCGAGCCGCACTTCATGCACGTGCTGAACGTGCCCCGATTCCTCGCCCTTGAACCACAGGCGCTGTCGCGAGCGCGAGAAATACACGGCGCGCTTCAGTTCGATGGTCTTCGCCAGTGCCTCGCGGTTCATCCACGCGAACATCAGCACATCGTTTGTGGATGCTTCCTGCGCGATAACCGGCACGAGACCGTTCGCGTCCCACTTCACTTTGTCGAGCCAGGTCGTCGGATCGCTCACGAGTCAGATCCTCACCGAAATGCCCTGATCGGCCATGAAACGCTTGGCTTCGCCGACCGTGTGTTCGCCGTAGTGGAAGATGCTCGCGGCGAGCACCGCGTCCGCGCGACCTTCGACGATGCCGTCCGCCAGATGCTTCAGCGACCCGACGCCGCCCGAGGCGATCACCGGCACGGGCACCGCATCCGACACGGCGCGCGTCAGCGCCAGATCGAAGCCGGCTTTCGTGCCGTCGCGATCCATGCTGGTGAGCAGGATTTCGCCGGCGCCGAGCTCGGCCATCTTGCGCGCCCATTCAATCGCGTCGATGCCGGTCGCCTTGCGGCCGCCGTGTGTGAACACTTCCCAGCGCGCGGGCTCGCCCTCGGCCGACACGCGCTTCGCGTCGATGGCGACGACGATGCACTGCGAGCCGTGCTTGTCCGACGCGTCGCGCACGAGTTGCGGATTCGCCACCGCCGACGAGTTCATGCTGATCTTGTCCGCGCCCGCGTTCAACAGCCGCCGGACGTCCTCGACCGCGCGCACGCCGCCGCCGACCGTGAGCGGTATGAAGACCTGCGAGGCGACCGCCTCGATGATCGGCAGAATGAGATCGCGCTGGTCGGACGTCGCGGTGATGTCGAGGAACGTGAGTTCGTCGGCGCCCTGATCGTCGTAACGTCGGGCGATCTCGACGGGATCGCCCGCGTCGCGCAATTCGACGAAGTTGACGCCTTTGACGACACGCCCAGCGGTCACGTCGAGACAGGGAATGATGCGTTTTGCGAGAGCCATGTTCTAGCTACTGCCGGTTCGGTACTGTATGAGGGCGGCCAACGCCGCCCGGCGCGCTTCGATGTGCTCGCGCGAGCGGCCGGGAATGCGGGCTCAGGCGTCGTCCGCTTCGCGCAGCGCGTCGGCGCGGGTTTGCGCCGCCTTGAAATCGAGGTCGCCCGAATAGATCGCGCGGCCGCAGATCACGCCTTCGATGCCTTCGCCCTCGACTTCGCAAAGCGATTCGATGTCCGCCATGTTCGACAAGCCGCCGCTCGCGATCACCGGAATCTTGACGGCTTGCGCAAGCCGCACCGTCGCGCCGATGTTGATGCCCTGAAGCATGCCGTCGCGGCCGATGTCGGTGTAGATGATCGACTCGCAGCCGTAGTCCTCGAACTTGCGGCCGAGATCCACCACTTCGTGACCGGTCAGCTTGCTCCAGCCGTCGGTGGCCACCTTGCCGTCCTTCGCGTCCAGTCCGACGATGATGTGTCCGCCGAACGCGCTGCACGCGTCCTGCAGGAAGCCCGGGTTCTTCACCGCCGCCGTGCCGATGATCACGTACGAAAGGCCGTCGTCCAGATAGCGTTCGATGGTGTTCAGGTCGCGGATGCCGCCGCCGAGCTGCACCGGAATTTCGCTGCCCACTTCTTCGATGATCGCGCGAATGGCGTCGCCATTCTTCGGCTTGCCCGCGAACGCGCCGTTCAGATCGACAAGGTGCAGCCTGCGCGCGCCTTTGTCGACCCAATGCCGGGCCATCGCCGCCGGATCTTCTGAAAAAATGGTCGCCTGGTCCATATCGCCTTGCTTCAGGCGCACGCAGTGACCGTCTTTGAGATCGATGGCCGGAATGAGCAGCATAGGTATCGCTATTTTCTGGGTGAAAGTGATTGAAACGGCCGCGCGGGCCGTCTCGCTAGTGTAGTACAAGTCGTGCCGCACTCAATCGCACGCGGGCGGGGCCGGCAGGCCAGCGTGCGGCGCCGCTCACGGGTTCCAGTGAACGAAATTGCGATACAGCCGAAGGCCCGCGTCGGCGCTCTTTTCCGGGTGAAACTGCGTGGCGAAGAGGTTGTCGCGGGCGACCGCCGAGGTGAACGGATCGCCATAAACGGTTTCGCCCGATGTGTGCGCCGGGTTCTCCGGCACGACGTGATAGCTGTGCACGAAGTAGAAAAACGCGCCGTCCGCGATGCCGTCCCAGATCGGATGCGCCTGCGTCTGACGCACGCGGTTCCAGCCCATCTGCGGCACCTTGAAGCGCGAGCCGTCGTCCTGCAGACGCCCTTCGAGCTGAAAACGCACGACTTTGCCCGGGAACAGACCGAGGCCGCGCGTGTCGCCTTCTTCGCTCCAGTCGAAGAGCATCTGCTCACCGACGCACACGCCGAGCATGGGCTTTTCGCGCGACGCCTGCATCACGGCTTCCTGCAAGCCCGACTGCCCGAGATGCGCCATGCAGTCGCGCATCGCGCCCTGACCCGGCAGCACGATGCGATCGGCCGCGTGAATGGCCTGCGGCTGATCGACGATCGCCACGTCCGCGTCGGGCGCGGCCTTCTTCAGCGCCTGATACACCGAGCGCAGGTTGCCCATTCCGTAATCAACAATCGCAATCGAAGTTTTCATTTCAAAGTAGGCAACAGGGCCTTTAACCCGTCGACGATGAATTCCACCGACAGCGCGGACAACATCAATCCCATGAGACGCGTGCCGATATTGATTCCGGTGCGCCCGACCCAGCGTGCGATCGGCTCGGCCAGATTCAGCGCGCCGAAGCACAGCGCCGCGATAATCGCGCCCAGCAGGACAAGCCCGAAGCGGTCGTACCAGTGCTGCGCATTTGCAGCATAGACGATCACCGTGCTGATCGATCCCGGTCCGGTGAGCAGCGGAATCGCGAGCGGCACGACGGCAATGCTGTGACGCTCTTCCGCTTCCATGCGCTCTTCGGGCGTGGAGCGCGCGTTGCCGACTTGCGCGTTCAGCATGCTGATCGCCATGAGCAGCATGATGATGCCGCCGCCCACTTCGAACGATCCGACCGAAATGCCGAAGAACGCGATGATCTGCTGCCCGAGCAACGCCGTCACCGCGATCACGCAGAACACCGAAATACACGCGACGCGGATGGTGTTGCGCTTCTCCACGTCGGATTGCTGCGAGGTGAGGCTCAGAAAAAACGGTATGGCGCCGATCGGATTGATCAGCGCGAGCAACGATATGAACGACTTGAAAAGATCCATCGTGAATGGCCAGCCGAGTTGAACGCTTCCTTGCGCCGAATCGGCAGACGGCTGATCAGAGACTGCCCTTGGTCGATGGAATCTGTCCCGCCGCGCGTTCGTCGAGTTCGACGGCCATGCGCAGCGCGCGGCCGAACGCCTTGAACACGGTCTCGACCTGATGATGCGCGTTGATGCCGCGCAGATTGTCGATATGCAGCGTCACGCCCGCATGGTTCACGAAGCCGCGAAAGAATTCGATGGTGAGATCGACATCGAAATTGCCGATGCGCGCCCGCGTGAACGGTACATGGAATTCGAGTCCCGGCCGGCCCGAGAAGTCGATCACGACGCGCGACAGCGCCTCGTCGAGCGGCACATACGCGTGACCATAGCGGCGAATGCCCTTACGCTCGCCGATGGCCTTCGCCACCGCCTGCCCGAGCGTGATGCCGGTGTCTTCGACGGTATGGTGATCGTCGATATGGAGGTCGCCATGCGCTTCGATTTCAAGATCGAACAGGCCGTGACGGGCAATCTGATCGAGCATGTGATCGAGAAACGGCACGCCGGTGGCAAGCTTCTGCTTGCCGGTGCCGTCCAGATCGAGCTTCACACGGATCTGCGTTTCGCTGGTGTTGCGAACGACTTCCGCAATGCGCATGGTGTTTCCTTGAGACTTTTCGAAAATGAGGTTTAGTTGAGCGCGAGCTTTTTTAGCGCCGCGAGCATGTGCGCGTTCTCTTCGGCCGTTCCGACCGTCAATCGCACGCAGTTCGAGAGCAATGGGTGCATTTTACTCACGTTTTTCACCAGAACCCGCGAAGTGAGCAGGGTTTCGAACGCGAGCGCCGCGTCGGGCACGCGCACGAGCAGGAAGTTGCCCGCGCTCGGATAGACGGTCATATCGGGCAGCGCGGCGACTTGGCGCGCGAGATCGGCACGCGCCTCGCAGAGCGCGGCGGCTTGCGCGTCCAGCACATCGAGATGATCGAGCAGGAAATCGGCGGTGGCCTGTGTCAGCACGTTGACGTTGTACGGCGGGCGCACCTTGTCGAACTGCGCGATCCACGCGGGCGGACCGGCCATGTAGCCGAGGCGGATGCCCGCGAGACCGAGCTTCGAGACCGTGCGCATCACGACGACGTTATCGAACTGCGCGGCGCGCGGCATCCATGTTTTCGCGGCGAAGGGCTGATACGCCTCGTCGATCACGACGAGGCTTTTCGTCGCCGCCGCGATCACGCGTTCGATGTCGGCGTCGTCGTAGAGCGTGCCGGTCGGATTGTTCGGATAGGCGAGATAGACGAGCGCGGGCGCGTGCTCTTCGATGGCGGCAACGAGCGCGTCGGCATGGAGCGTCAAATCGGCATTGAGCGGCACGCCGATGAATTCGAGATGCGCGAACGCCGCCGACAGTTGATACATGACGAAGCCCGGCACCGGCGCGACGACCTTCGCGCCCGGCTTCGCACACGCGACCGACATCATGCTGATCAGTTCATCGGAGCCGTTGCCGAGCAGGACGTCGCACGCAGGCGGAACGTGCATCGCGCGCTTGAGCTTCGCGATCAGGTCCGCCGGCCGCGGCGACGGGTAACGGTTCAGCGCGACGCCCGCGAGATGCGCGCCGAGCTGTTGCGCGAGCGCGTCGGGCAGCGTGTAGGGATTTTCCATCGCGTCGAGCTTGATGAGGCCCGTGGACTCCGGCACGGGATAGCTCGTCATCGCGAGAATATCGGGACGAATGATGTCGTTCGGTGTGGTCATGGTGCCGCTGTTCGCGCTGGCGGCGGCTCTCAGGCCGCCTCGTTCGATGCAACGGCTCGCTTCAGCCGACGTTTCTCATCCGGTACTCGGCGCTCTTTGCGTGCGCCTGCAAGCCCTCGCCATAAGCGAGTTCCGCCGCGATTTCGCCCAGTGTCTGCGCGCCGTCCGAACTGACCTCGATGATGCTCGAACGCTTCATGAAGTCGTAGACGCCGAGCGGCGACGAAAAGCGCGCGGTGCGCGACGTCGGCAGCACGTGATTCGGGCCGGCGCAGTAGTCGCCGAGGCTTTCGCTCGTGTAGCGGCCGAGGAACATGGCGCCCGCGTTGTGAATCTGCGCCGCCCATTGATGCGGGTCGAGCGCGGAAATTTCGAGATGCTCCGGCGCGATGTCGTTGGCGATCGCGCACGCTTCGGCCATGTCCTTCACCTTGATGAGCGCGCCACGGTCTTCGAGCGAGCGCAGGATGACGTCGCGGCGCGGCATGGCGGGAAGCAATTCGACGATCGCATCCTCGACGCGCTGAATGAACGCCGCGTCCGGGCACAGCAGAATGGATTGCGCGAGTTCGTCGTGCTCGGCTTGCGAGAAGAGATCCATTGCGACCCAGCGCGGATCGGTGGTTGCATCGCAGATCACGAGAATTTCGGACGGTCCCGCGATCATGTCGATGCCGACCGTGCCGAACACACGACGCTTCGCCGAGGCCACATACGCGTTGCCCGGACCGCAGATCTTGTCGACAGCCGGCACGGTCTGCGTGCCGTATGCAAGCGCGCCCACTGCCTGCGCGCCGCCGATGGTGAACACGCGGTCCACGCCGCCGAGCAGCGCGGCTGCGAGCACGAGCGGATTCTTCACGCCATCGGGCGTGGGCACGACCATCACGATTTCCTTGACGCCCGCGACGCGCGCCGGAATGGCGTTCATGAGCACCGACGACGGATACGCCGCCTTGCCGCCCGGCACGTAAATGCCCGCGCGATCGAGCGGCGTGACCTTCTGGCCGAGCACCGTGCCGTCGGCTTCGGTGTACTGCCAGCTATGGCTTCCGCACTCGATGCGCTGCTTTTCGTGATAGCCGCGCACGCGCGCAGCGGCCGCTTCGAGCGCCGCGCGGCGCTTCGGCTCCAGCCCTTCGAGCGCGGCTTCCATCTCGGACGCGGGCAATTCGAGCGCCGCGACGCTGTCCGCTTTCAGGCGATCGAACTTGTTCGTGTAGTCGAGCACGGCTTCGTCGCCGCGCGCTTTCACGTCCGCGAGAATCTGCGCGACGGCGCGCTCGATGGCTTCGTCCTCGCTCGCTTCGAACGCGAGCACCGCGCGCAGCGCCTTCTGGAACCCATCGGTGCTGGAATCGAGCTTACGAATCTTGATAGACATGCTGGTTTCCGATTGTGCTGTGGGCGGCAGGCGCAACGCGGCCGCCCTAGTTGTCCGTTCCGGCCGAGGCGCGCTCGAACGCGTCGAGATAGGGTTTCAGCGCCGCGCGCTTCAACTTGAGCGCCGCCTGATTCACCACCAGTCGCGACGAAATCTCCATGATCTCTTCCACTTCGACCAGGTTGTTCGCGCGCAGCGTGCCGCCGGAGCTCACCAGATCGACGATCGCATCCGCGAGGCCGACGAGCGGCGCGAGTTCCATCGAACCGTACAGCTTGATGAGATCGACGTGAACGCCCTTCGCCGCGAAGTGTTCGCGCGCCGTCTCCGTGTACTTGGTCGCGACCCGCAGCCGCGCGCCCTGCCGCACCGCGTTCGCGTAGTCGAAACCGGCCTTGACGGCCACCGACATCCGGCAGCGCGCAATGTTCAGATCGACCGGCTGATACAGACCGCCGCCGCCATGTTCGATGAGTACGTCCTTGCCCGCGACGCCGAAATCCGCTGCGCCATATTCGACGTACGTCGGCACGTCGGTGGCGCGCACGATGATCACGCGCAGGTTCGGGTTCGTGGTCGGAAGAATCAGCTTGCGCGAGCTTTCCGGATCTTCGGCGACCTGCACGCCCGCTGCGGCGAGCAGCGGCACGGTTTCCTCGAAGATACGCCCTTTCGAGAGCGCGAGCGTGAGGGGCGCGCTCGCCTCGACGGACGACGACGTCTGCGGCAACGCGCTCATTGCTCGCTCCCGCTTCCCTTGATGCGGCGAACGTTCGCGCCGACCGCGGTCAGCTTCGACTCCATGCGGTCGTAGCCCCGGTCCAGGTGGTAGATGCGGTCGATCAGCGTTTCGCCGTCCGCGCACATCGCCGCGATTACGAGACTGGCCGACGCGCGCAGATCGGTGGCCATGACCTTCGCGCCCGACAGTTGCGCGACGCCGCTCACGAGCGCCGTATTGCCATCGACCGTAATGCTCGCGCCCAGACGATTCAGCTCCTGCACGTGCATGAAGCGGTTTTCGAAGATGGTCTCGACCACTTGCGACGTGCCGCTCGCAATCGCGTTGAGCGCCATGAACTGCGCCTGCATGTCGGTCGGGAACGCGGGATATTCCGACGTGCGGATGTTCACGGCTTCCGGACGCTTGCTCATGCGCACGCGCATCCAGTCTTCGCCCTCTTCGATGGACACGCCCGCTTCGCGCAGCTTGGCCGTGACCGCGTCGAGCAGCGACGGGCTCACGTGACGCAGCGTGACATCGCCGCCCGCCGCCGCGACCGCGCACAGGAACGTGCCCGCTTCGATGCGGTCCGGCACCACGGCGTGACGCGCGCCATGCAGCTTTTCGACGCCCTGGATGACGAGCCGGTCCGTGCCGATGCCTTCGATCTTCGCGCCCATCGCGACGAGCAGATTCGCGAGGTCGCTCACTTCCGGCTCGCGCGCCGCGTTTTCGATGATCGTTTCGCCGTCGGCCAGCACCGCTGCCATGAGCAGATTCTCGGTGCCCGTCACCGTGATCATGTCGGTGACGATGCGCGCGCCTTTCAGACGCTTGGCGCGCGCTTCGATGAAGCCGTGCTCGATGTTGATCTCGGCGCCCATCGCCTGAAGGCCCTTGATGTGCTGATCGACCGGACGCGCGCCGATTGCGCAGCCGCCCGGCAGCGACACCTTCGCTTCGCCGAAGCGCGCGACGAGCGGCCCGAGCACGAGAATCGACGCGCGCATGGTCTTCACCATCTCGTACGGCGCGACGAGGTTATGCACCTTCGACGCGTTGAGCGTCACGCGGCCGTCCGTCATGGCTTCGGACTGCACGCCCATCTGGCGCAGCAGTTCGAGCGTGGTACGCACGTCCTTCAGGTTCGGCACGTTCGACAGATGGACGTCGTCGGCGGTGAGAAGGCTCGCGCACAGAATCGGCAAAGCCGCGTTCTTGGCGCCCGATACGGTGATTTCACCGGAGAGCTTCGCGCCCCCCGTAATGACGAGTTTGTCCATGGTTGCTTGTCCTTCGACCGAGCGTGCTGCTGCGGAGCCGGATTCGGCGCCGCGGTTATCTTGAATGTTCCGCACTCTGTGCTGCCTGGTTCTGCTGCTTCTGCCGGCCGGGCCGGGTGTTGCTAGCTGTTGCTGAGGGTTGGGCCTGTGACCTGCATGGCTTCGCCGAATGGATTCAGGCCGATTTCCATTCGTCGGGGGTGAGGGTTTTCATGCTGAGCGCATGAATCTCCTCGCGCATGCGCTCGCCGAGCGCCGCGTAGACCAGTTGATGACGCGCGATCAGGCGCTTGCCGACGAACGCATCGCTCACGATGGTCGCGAAAAAATGCTGGCCGTCGCCTTCGACTTCGAGATGCTGGCACGACAGACCGCCAGCGATGTAGTCCTTCACTTGCTCCGGAGTCGGCAACATGGGATGTCTCCTTGAGATTTAGTGACGCAGCTTGTAGCCGCTCGCGAGCAGACGCACGGCGATCAGCGCGAGCACGACCAGAAAGCCGCCGACGATGCACAGGCTCAAAAGCGGGTTGACGTCCGACGAGCCGAAAAAGCCGTAGCGGAAACCGTCGATCATGTAGAAGAACGGATTTAGATGCGACACCGCGCGCCAGGTGGGCGGCAGCGAATGCGTCGAATAGAAGACGCCCGACAAGAACGTGAGCGGCATGATCAGGAAGTTCTGGAACGCGGCAAGCTGATCGAACTTGTCGGCCCAGATGCCCGCGATCAGCCCGAGCGTGCCGAGAATGGCCGAGCCGAGCATCGCGAACGCAATGATGTAGATCGGCGCGGAGAAAGACATCGGGATGAACCATATCGTCACGATGAAGACGCCGAGCCCGACGCACAAGCCGCGCACCACCGAGGCGAGCACGTAGGCGAAGAACATTTCCCAATGCGCGATGGGCGGCAGCAGCACGAACACCAGATTGCCGGTGATCTTCGACTGGATCAGCGACGACGAACTATTCGCGAACGCGTTTTGCAACACGCTCATCATGACGAGGCCGGGCACGAGAAAGCTCGTATAGCCGACACCCGGATAGACCTGCACATGCCCGGACAGCGCGTGACCGAAGATGGTGAGATACAGCAGCGCGGTGACGATAGGTGCGAGCACCGTTTGAAACGACACCTTCCAGAACCGCAACAGCTCCTTGTAAAACAACGTCTGGAAGCCGCTCATGAAAGCCCCTCGACCATGTCCGGCTCGTTCATGACCTGAAGGAACACATCTTCGAGGTCGGCTTTGCGGACTTCAATTTCATCGAACGCGCAGCCCGCCGCGCGGCATTTCGCGAGGATGGGCTCGACTTCGTCGTAGCTCGACAAGCGCAGCAGGTGCTGCGCGCCGGATACCGCGTGAGGATCGACTTCCAGCGAGCGTAGTTCGGCCGGCAGCACGCCGCTCGAAAAGCGCAGATACAGCTGCATGCCGGCGAAACGCTGCAACAGCGCGCTCGTGCGTTCCAGCGCGACGATTTCGCCACGCCGAAGCATCGCGAGGCGGTCGCAGAGCGATTCGGCTTCTTCGAGGTAATGCGTGGTCAGCACGATGGTATGCCCCTCGCGATTGAGGCGCGAGATGAACTTCCAGAGCGTCTGCCGAAGCTCGACGTCCACGCCGGCTGTCGGTTCGTCGAGCACGATCACGGGCGGCCGGTGCACCAACGCCTGCGCGACCAGCACGCGGCGCTTCATGCCGCCGGACAGCGCGCGCGTGTTGACGTCGGCTTTCTCGGTGAGATCGAGGTTCGCCATGACCTCGTCGATCCAGTCGTCGTTATTGCGCAAGCCGAAATAGCCGGACTGGATGCGCAGCGACTCGCGCACGGTGAAGAACGGATCGAACACGAGTTCCTGCGGCACCACGCCGAGCGAGCGGCGTGCCGCGCGGAAATCGCTGACGACGTCGTGACCGCGCACGCTGATCGTGCCGCTATCGGCGCGCGCCAGTCCCGCAAGAATGCTGATCAACGTGGTCTTGCCCGCGCCGTTCGGGCCGAGCAGGCCGAAAAACTCGCCCTCTTCGACCGTGAGGCTCACGCCTTTGAGCGCCTGCAGACTCTTATAGCTCTTCCGGACGTTTCGGATTTCTATGGCTGACATTGACAGTGCGCGCGCCTCGTGCGGCCGCGCCTCGATTGTGCGGATTACGCGTGACGGACCCGTGCTCGCTCGAAAAGGGGCCGGGGTCGGGCGCGAAAAAACGTTTGATTATAGGGCAAAGCCGGTAGACCCGACGTCGGAGCGATCCTGTTTGCGGCGGCTTTCACGCCGCCACGCCTGAAAAGAGCAGTCAGGACAGGATCAATGTCGGAAGGTAAGCAGCGTGTCGACGCCATAGGCTTGCGCGAGACTGGCAAGCCCGGAGGGAAGGTTGACGACACCGAGCGCGGCGCCGCGCGCGGTGGCCGCGCGCTGCCATGCGAGCAGCACGGCGAGCGCGGACGAATCGAATTGCCGCAGCGGCGCGCAGTCGACTTCCGTCGCGCCAGCGGCGATGCGCGAAAGACCCGCTTCGAGCGCGGCCTTCGCGCTCTCGTGAGTCAGGGACGCGGCCGTCTGGAAACGGCCGCCAGTGCCGAGTGCGCTCACGACGAAGCCTTGCCGCTCGCGAGTTGCTGGTTGCGCTGCGTGAGGAATTGCAGCAGGCCATCGACGCCGTGTTGCGAAATCTGCTCGTTGAACTGCTGTTGATACGCCTGAATCAGCCATGCGCCGAGCACGTTGATGTCATACACGCGCCAGCCTTGCGGCGTCTTGTAGAGGCGATAGTCCAGTTCGACCGGCTGGCCGTTGTTCATCACCACGGAGCGAACGACGACATCCGTATCTTCCGGCGATGCGCGGAACGGCTTGTACTGGATCGTCTGATTGCGGACTTGGCTGAGTGCGCCCGAATACGTGCGGATCAGCAGCATCTTGAATTGCTCGACGATCTGCTTTTGCTGTTCCGGCGTGGCCGAGTTCCAGTTGCGGCCCATCACGAGGCGCGTGGTGCGCGAGAAGTCCGTGTACGGCAGGATCTTCTGGTTGACGAGTTCGGTGATGTGCTGCACGTCGCCCGACTGCAGCTTCGGGTCCGATTTGATCTGATCGAGCACTTGCTGCGTGACGGTCTTGATCATTGCGTCGGGCGAGTTTGTGTCGACCGATTGCGCGGACGCCGCGCCGCAGAACGCCATCAGCATGGCAAAGATAGGAAGCAGAAAGAGTTTTTTCATCGCAGACCCTGCAAAAGAAGTGGCTTGGATTGGAGTGCGCCGCTTGAACCAAGTTCAGACTGCGCACCGGCCAATCTGTGATAAACGCTGTCAATCATGTTACCGCGCGTTAGTGCAAACGCGCTCAACGCAAGCGGAAGGAAGGGAAGCCGGGCGGCGCACGCGGCGGCACGTACTGATTGCCCGGCACCGTTGCGTTCCCCGAACTCGCGGCGTTCGGCGTGGCAGCAGTTCCCGAAGCAGGCGCCGCGCCCGACGCGCCCTGCGCCGCGGCCGGCGGCACCGCGGTTGCCGATGCACCCACCGCGCCGCCCGCGCCTTCAGGCTCTGCGTAAGTCGGCAGCGGCGCTTCGTCGTAGTTCGGCATGTTGCCGGTACTGCCGTCGTTGTCGCCGCCGATCAGATACTGGCGACGCTGCAAATACGCGTTACGCACGAACGAGTACTTGTCGAGGGCGGCGTCGGCGAGCACGTCGGTCGCGCCGAGCAGGTTCGCCCGCGTGTTGATGAGGTTCACGCCATACAGCGCCCAGCTCACGGAATCCGGCCTGACGTACGTCAGCGGACTGCCGAAATAATCGACGACGAGTCCGCTCGTATCGCGCACCGTGCTCGGCCCGAGCAGCGGCAAAACAAGATACGGACCTGCCGGAACACCGTAGTGACCGAGCGTCAGGCCGAAGTCGCCCGAGTGCTTCGGCAGCTTGGCGACCGTTGCCACGTCGAAGAGGCCGCCGACGCCGAACACCGTGTTGATCGCCACGCGCATGATGTCGGAGACGCCATCCGCGATCTTCAACTGCAGCAGATTGTTCGCCGCGATGTACACATCGCCGATATTCGAGAAGAAGTTGGTGACGCTGTTGCGCACCGGCTCCGGTACGCCCCACACATAGGCTTTCGCGACCGGCTTCAGCGCGAACTGGTCCACCTTGTCGTTGATGGTGAACATCGTCCGGTTATAGCTTTCCAACGGATCGCCCTTCGTGGGCGTCGTCACCGTTGCGCAACCGGCGAGCGTGACCACCGCCGCCGAGACAAGCACGCGCCGCAACGCCATCGCGTACATAGCTTCTCCTTATTGAGCCGAGCCGGATGCCGCGCTCGCGGCCGACGCGCCCGAAGCCGCAGTTGCGGCGGGTGCGGCCGTTGCGCCCATTGCGCTTGCCGCGCCGGGGAACGCCGGCGCCGGCGCGGCAGGCGTGCCTGCCTTCGACGCGCCGGAATCCGCCGCCTTGTTGTAGAGGAATTGGCCGATCAGGTTTTCGAGCACGACAGCCGATTGCGTCATCGTGATGGTGTCGCCGTTCTTGAGCATCTGATCGTCGCCGCCCGGCTCGAGGCCGATGTACTGCTCGCCGAGCAGACCCGAGGTCAGGATCTTCGCCGACGAATCTTTCGGAAACTGATACTGCTTGTCGATATCGATGGTCACGACCGCCTGGTACGTGTTCGCGTCGAAGCCAATGGTGCCGACGCGACCGACCGTCACGCCCGCGCTCTTGACCGGCGCGCGCGGCTTGAGGCCGCCGATGTTGTCGAACTTGAGCCGTACCGCGTAGGTTTGCTGGAACGACAGGGAACTCATGTTGCCGGCCTTGAGCGCGAGAAACAGCAGCGCCACGAAACCGAGCACCACGAAGAGGCCGACCCAGAAGTCGAGAGCAGTCTTTTTCATCGTCTTTCCAAAGAGAATCTTGTCGCGGAATGCGCGTGACGGTCTGTACCCTTCACAACGCCCACGCCCTCGCGAGCGCCCGCGCGTGGGTCCATTAGCTGAACATCAACGCGGTCAGCAGGAAATCGAGGCCGAGCACGGCGAGCGACGCGTACACGACGGTCTTCGTGGTCGCGCGCGAGACGCCTTCCGGCGTCGGCCGGGCTTCGTAGCCCTGGAACAACGCGATGAACGTCACCGCGAAACCGAACACGACGCTTTTCACGACGCCGTTGCCGACATCGCGCCAGACATCCACGCCGCCCTGCATCTGCGACCAGAACGCGCCGGAATCGACGCCGATCAGCAGCACGCCGACCACATAGCCGCCGATCACGCCGACCGCGCTGAAAATGGCCGCGAGCACCGGCATGGCGATGATGCCCGCCCACATGCGCGGCGCGACGACGACCTTCATGGGGTCGACCGCCATCATTTCCATTGCCGTGAGTTGCTCGCCGGCCTTCATGAGGCCGATTTCCGCCGTCAGCGACGTGCCCGCGCGCCCCGCGAACAGCAGCGCCGTGACCACCGGCCCGAGTTCTCGCACCAGCGACAGCGCGACGAGCAGCCCGAGCGCCTGTTCCGAGCCGTAGCGATTGAGCGTGTAATAGCCCTGCAACCCGAGCACGAAGCCGACGAACAAGCCCGACACCGCGATGATCACCAGCGAATAATTGCCGACGAAGTGGATTTGTTTCGTGACAAGCCGCGGGCGGCGCAGCAACGGGAAAAATTCGAGCACGAGGCGCACGAACATGCGCGCCGCGTAACCGGCGGTGCCGAAGCCGTCGAGCACCCAGCGTCCGAGCGCGCTGATCATGCCTTGCCTCCGATGCCGAAATCCGCCGCGAGGTTCTGGCTCGCGTAGTGGAACTTGAACGGGCCGTCCGGCGTCCCGTCGATGAACTGGCGCACGGTCGGGTCCTGCGACGCGCGCAGTTCAGCGGGCGTGCCTTCGGCGTGAATGCCGCCGTTGGCCACGAAATACACGTAATCCGCGATGGCGAACGACTCCGGCACGTCGTGCGAGACGAGGATGGACGTGGCGCCGAGCGCGTCGTTGAGCGTGCGGATCAGCTTCGCGGTGATGCCGAGCGAGATGGGATCGAGGCCGGCGAACGGCTCGTCGTACATCATGAGTTCGGGATCGAGCGCGATGGCGCGCGCGAGCGCCACACGCCGCGCCATGCCGCCCGAGATTTCCGACGGCGCAAGATCACGCGCGCCGCGCAATCCGACGGCGTTCAGCTTCATGAGGACGAGATCGCGGATGAGCGCCTCGGGAAGGTCCGTGTGCTCGCGCAGCGGAAACGCGACATTCTCGAAGACCGTCTGGTCGGTGAACAGCGCGCCGAACTGAAACAGCATGCCCATTTTCCGGCGCAGCGCGTAGAGCCCGTCACGCGTCTGCGCGCCGACGTCCTGCCCGCCGTACAGCACCTGGCCGCGGCTCGCCTTGACGAGACCGCCGATCAGCCGAAGCGTCGTGGTCTTGCCGCAGCCCGAGCCGCCCATGACCGCGACGACCTGACCGCGCGTGAAGCGCATGTTCAGGTTCGACAGGACGAGCCGATCGCCGTAACCGAAGTCGACGTCGCGTAGCTCGAGCAGAGTCTCAGAAGAGGCTGGCACTGGGTAACAAGTTCCGTTGACGCAAAACGCCGCATTATAGGGCCTGCGTGCAATCGGTGCTTTGCCTAGTGCTTGACGCCTTGTTTTTTCGGAACTGTCAGCATTGACCCGCAAAGTTCTGTTGCAGCGACGAGACCGCCAGCGCCGTGTCCGGCGCCTCGGTGACGGCGCGCACGACCGCCGCGCTGCCGACGCCAGTCGCGAGCACATCGGCGATCACCGTGCCGTCGATTCCGCCAATCGCGACGAGCGGCACGCGGCCGCCGAGCAACTGCACGTAGCGGCGCAGACGTGCGAGCCCTTGCGGCTTCGTCGGCATGACCTTGGTCGTCGTCGGGAAGACGGCGCCGAGCGCGAGGTAGCTCGGCCGGAAATGCAGCGCGCGCAGCATTTCGTAGTAGCCGTGCGTCGAGAGTCCGAGGCGCAGGCCGGCGCGCGCAATCGCGCTTAGGTCGGCGGTCTGCACGTCTTCCTGTCCGAGATGCACGCCGTATGCGCCCGCCGCAATGGCCTCGCGCCAGTGATCGTTGATGAAAAGCCGCGCCTGATGCCGACGCCCCGCCGCCACGGACCGCTCGATTTCGCGCCGAAGATCGTCGGCGTCG
Organism: Burkholderia sp. 8Y; assembly: GCF_902506145.1. GTDB lineage: Bacteria > Pseudomonadota > Gammaproteobacteria > Burkholderiales > Burkholderiaceae > Caballeronia. The sequence continues at coordinate 2,537,668 of NZ_LR733520.1, forward strand.
GCGCTCTTGCGGCGCAGTTGCGCCGTGACGACGCTCAGATCGAGCACGCGCTCGACCCATTCGGCACTCGGCAGCACGGGATAGAGGCCGAGCGCGCCGGGGCACGACGGGAAAGCCGGCTCGGGCGCGGGCGGAAGGTCGCTAACGCGCGGGAAGCGCGCGAAATCGACGGGCCATGCGTCTTCTTTCGACTCGTCGCCGGTGCGCCAGGCGAGCGCCAGAACGAGCGCATCGTGCGGCTCGAAGTTGCAGTCCAGAAACGCAGCGAGCGCGGCGAGCCAGTCGTCGGACCGCTCGCCGTCGAGCACGAAACGCTCGCCGTTGCGCGTCAGCGTCACGCGCGCGCCCTGCGCTTCGAGCACGGACGCGCCGTTCGGAAGCGCGACGGCATCGGATTCGTGCGATTCCGTGAGCACGATCAAATCCCGCGCGCCCGGCGATTCGGGCGCGGTCAGGCAGATGCGCCAGCGCGTCGACGCGGCGGGCCAGTCGCCGAGCCGCGCACGGATGCGCTCCGCGACTTCCACGAGTTCGTCCGCCGGCGGCCAAAACACTTCGCGATCAAGCAGGCTCATGCCGCGCCTCCGTCCTGATGCCAGAACGGCATGCCGACAACCGGCGTGCTCGCCTGCGCGCTGTCGCGCTCGGCCATCGGACCGGCGAGAAACGCGCTGCGCCCGGCTTCGACGCCCAGCGCGAACGCACGCGCCATCTGCGGCGGAAACGTGGCCTGCGACACCGCCGTGTTGAGCAGCACGCCGTCGAAGCCCCACTCCATCACCTGACACGCGTGCGACGGCACACCGAGGCCCGCATCGACGATCAGCGGCACGTCCGGCAGCCGCTCGCGCAAGGTGCGCAGTCCGTAGGGATTCGTCACGCCCTTGCCCGTGCCGATGGGCGCGCCCCACGGCATCAGGGCTTCGCAGCCGGCGTCGAGAAGACGCCGGCCGATCACGAGATCTTCCGTGCAGTAGGGCAGCACCTTGAAACCGTCGCGCACGAGCCTGGCCGCTGCTTCGACCAGGCCGATCGGATCGGGCTGCAGCGTGTAGTCATCGCCGATCAGTTCCAGCTTGATCCACGGCGTGTCGAACACTTCGCGCGCCATGCAGGCGGTGGTTAGCACTTCGTCCACGCTCTGGCAGCCCGCCGTGTTCGGCAACAGCGCGACGCCGTGGCGCTTGAGCACGTCGAAGAAGCCGGCTTCGCCCGTCTCGGACTGGCGGCGCAGCGCGACCGTCACCATGCCGGGGCGCGCGGCGTCGATGGAATCGGATAGCGATTGCAGCGACGGATAGCGCGACGTGCCGAGCAGCACGCGGCTCGGGAACGACTGGCCGTACAGCGTGAGGGCGTCGGCGGTCTGTGTGGTCATGATGGAATCCTTCGTGTGTTCAGCCGCCCGCGACGGGCGAAACGACGTCGAGCTTGTCGCCGGGCGCGAGCGTCTTCGTGCCGTGCTCGCCGCGCGCGACGAACTGGCCGTTGAGCGCCACCGCGAACGGCGGCTTCGCGCCGAATGCGGCCAGTGCGTCGGTGACGGTCGCGGCATCGGGCAACGTGAACTCGCGCTGATTGATGTGGATGTTCATGTGTCTGTCTCTGATTGCTGTCACGCGGGCACGGCGGCGAACGCGCCGTGCAGCAGCTCGGGCCATCGCGCATCGCTGCGGAACTGCGCGAAAGAAGCGGCGTCGCGCACCGTTGCGCCAATGAGCGCATCGGCGAGCGCGCACGCGGCATCGGCGACTTCGGGCGCGATCATGAAGCCATGCCGATACAGCCCGTTCACGCGCAGCGTGCGCGCGCCGTCCCAGACAATCGCCGGACGATGATCCGGCAGCGTCGGCCGGCATTGCGCGCTAAGTTCGAGAATGCGCGCTTCGCCGAAACCCGGATGGACTGCGAACGCCGCGCTCAGCAATTCGAGCGCCGAGCGCACGCTGACGGGCGACATGTCCTCGCCCTCGACTTCGGTCGCGCCGATCACGTAGACGTCGTTCTGCTTGGGCGCGATGTAGAGCGGATAGCGCGGATGCAGCAAGCGCACCGGCCGCGCGAGCCCGATGCCCGGCGCGTGTACGCGGGCCACCTCGCCGCGAATGCCGCGCAGCGCGGGCCACGCGGACTTGCCGCCGAGCCCGCGGCAATCGATGATCCAGCGCGCATCCGGCATGGCATCGACAGGCGTGTTCCAGTGCGTTTGCACGCCGCGCGCCGCCAGCCCCGCAGCCAGCGCCTTGAGCGCCTGCCGGTTGTCGAGCTGGCCTTCGTGCGGCAACAGCCAGCCCTGCGCGAAGCGCGAGCCGAGCGCGGGTTCCGCGCTCGCGACCTGCGCGCCCGCGAGCTTCACGAAACCGCCGTCGAGCAGCGCAGCCGGGGCGTTCGCGCGCAGCCGTCGCTCGAAAAGCGGCGCTTCCGCGCGATCCGCGCCGTGCCACACGACGAGCGTGCCGTTGCGCTGGAAGAAAACGGGCGCGGGCAATGCCGCGAGCACGTCCGGCCAGCGCGCGAGCGACGCCGCGCCGAGTTCGACGACGAGCGGCTCCGCGCTCGTTGCTTCCGCGAGCGGCGCGAGCATGGCTGCGGCGACCCACGCGGCCGACTGCGAGCCAGCTTCGTCGCCACGCTCGTAGAGCGCGACGCCATGCCCCGCGCCTGCAAGCTGCCACGCGACGAGCCGCCCGACGAGCCCGCCGCCGATGACGGCGAAATCCGGCCGGCGCGCGACGCCCTGTTCGATGCTGTTCACAATCCGATGTCTCCCCATCCGGTCGCTCGCATTGCCTGACACGCGCAAGGCGATGCCGACCGTCGCCGCGCAGAGCGGCATACCGATTGACTAACGCGACGAATCAGCGGAGGAGGGACTGGCACGGCGTCCATCGGACGCACCGAGCGGAAGAGGAAGACCGGAAGCAACTGGAGGAAAGGCGCGATGAACGCGCGTTCTCCGGAAACTTCCCTCGCCGGTATTACCCGGATCGGGTGCAAAGGGTCTCTCTCAGCCTCGCGGCGCCGGCCACCGTTGCCGGTGACGATGCGCGCGAAGCACCCCTGTTTCGTCGCAGATCATTAGAGCATAAAAGGCGAAGCGGCTGCAAACCGGGATTGCCCGCGCGGGCGCGCGGCTTCGCTTGTACCGCTTCGGTCGCGCGCGGCGGCACTCTGGCACAATGCCCCGAACACCAGTTCGCCGAACGATCGGACCGGATTAAGCGACAGTTAAGGCAGCATCACAACAATCTGCTGCGAACCGGGAGCCCGCTGCGCGCAGCCCCGGCAGCAACACCGTCTCAACCCACCGGAAACATCCGGCGCACCCGCAGGAACGTCATGGTCAATTCGAACCCCGAAAACACGCAGCAAAAGGCGGATCAGGTATCGGCGTGGAGCCTCATCAAGCCGTACTGGGTCTCGGAGGAGCGCGGCATCGCGTGGGGACTGCTCGTCGCGATCATCGCGATCAACATGACCGTCGTGTGGATCAACGTCCGGCTCAACAGCTGGAATGCGGACTTCTATAACGCGCTGCAGAACAAGAACGTGCGCGACTTTCCGCACTTGCTGCTGATCTTCACGGCGCTCGCGTTCGCGTACATCCTGCTCGCCGTCTACGGGCGATATCTCCGGCAAATGCTCGCGTTCCGCTGGCGGCAATGGCTGACCAATCGGTATCTCGAACAATGGCTCGGCGACAAGGCGTTCTACCGAATCGAGCGCGACCGGCTCGCCGACAACCCCGACCAGCGTATCAGCGACGACCTGCAATCCTTCGCGACGACCACGCTTTCGCTGTCGCTCGACCTGCTTTCGACGCTCGTCACGCTCGTCACCTTCATCACCATTTTGTGGACGCTCGCGGGCGCGTTGACGCTGACGCTCTTCGGCAAGCCGCTCGTCATTCCCGGCTACATGGTGTGGGCCGCCGCGCTGTACGCGATTCTCGGCTCGCTCATCATCCAGAAGGTCGGGCATCCGCTCGTGTCGATCAACTATCAGCAGCAGAAGGTGGAGGCGGACTTTCGCTTCGGCCTGATTCGCGTGCGCGAGAACGCCGAGCAGATCGCGTTCTACGACGGTATCGCCACCGAAACCGCGAACGCGAAGGGCATCTTCCAGCGCATTCGCGACAACTGGTGGCTCATCATGAAGTACACGAAGCGCATGACCTTCGTGCTGTCGTTCTACGGGCAGATCGCGATCATCTTTCCGATCATGGTGGCGGCGCCGCGCTACTTCGCGGGCGCGTTTTCGTTCGGCGTGCTGATGCAGATTTCATCGGCGTTCGGCACCGTCAGCGATTCGTTTTCCTGGTTCATCAACAGTTACTCGACGCTGGTGGAATGGCGCGCCACCGTCAACCGTCTGCGCGAATTCAAGCGCGTCATGCGCTCGACGCACATTCGCGAGGAAACGTCGCCTGCGACGGAGCGCGGCGGCATCAACCTGCACTACACGAGCACGCAGTCGCTGACGACGACCGGCCTCATGCTCGCGCTTCCCAACGGCACGCCGCTCTCGCGCGTGGCGGACGTGTCGGTCGAGCCGGGGTCGCGCTGGCTGATCGTGGGGCCGTCGGGTTCGGGCAAGAGCACGTTGATGCGCGCGCTCGCGGGACTGTGGCCGTTCGGCGATGGCACCATCGACGCGCCCGTCGATGCCAGGCTCATGTTCGTGCCGCAGCAGAGCTATCTGCCGATCGGACCGTTGCGCGCGGCGCTGTCGTATCCGTCGCCGGGCGGAACGTTCAGCGACGACGCATTGCGCGAAGCCTTGCGCTCCTGCAATCTCGAAGCGTATGGCGACCGGCTGGACGAAAGCGCGCACTGGGCGCGCAGCCTGTCGCCGGGCGAGCAGCAGCGGCTGGCTGCGGCGCGCGTGCTGCTGCACAAGCCGGACTTCGTGTTCCTCGATGAAGCGACGAGCGCGCTCGATGCCGAGAACGAGCTGCATATCTACAACACGCTGGTCGAGCGGCTGCCGAAGGCGGCGATTCTGAGCGTCGCGCACCGCGAGTCGGTAGCGATGTTCCATGATTACAAGATCGAGATCGAGCGGGCGATGGCGGAGGTTTGACGTTTTTTTCGCTTTGGGTCTGTTTTGAGGAGCCGCACGGGTGATTCTTCATCTGTGCGGCTTTTTTCTTTCGCGCCGATCGCATGACGAGCCGATACGGGCTGAGATCGACAAGCGCGATGGGCTGACTATGCCTGCTACGGAAGGCGACTATTTCGCCAAGCGTCATGGAGCGCAACGTTTTTTCGCATCGACTTTTCGATTCCACAGGTAACATAAGCAGTCCTTCTGATGAAGTCGTTGCGATCCCCGCCATATGGATCGCAATCAAGCTGTCCGAGTGTCCAGATGAACAGTGAAGATCGAACTCACGCACGGTCCAATGATTTAAACGCGCTCGAGTTGCAGTTTCGTCGAAATCTAGCGAATGCCCCCGAGTCGCCGTCAGCAAACAACAACCTTGGCCTCGTCTTGCGGCAGCTCGGACGAACACCCGAAGCCGTGCCGCTTCTTAAGAAAGCCGCAGCACTCAAGCCGGAGTCACCGGACATCGCATTCAACCTCGGTCTCGTCTTGCTGGAATCCAGGCTCTACGCCGACGCGGAGACGGCGTTTCGTCACGCGCTTGCGTGCCGGCCGAACTTCGTTCAGGCAGAGCATCTGCTCGGGAAGACGTTGATGTATCTGGCCCGCTGGGTCGAGGGGGAAGAATCGCTCCGAAAGGTGATCGCAACTGCGCCCGACAATTCGGACGCGCATTACATGCTTGGCAACTCCCTGCACATGCGAGAGCAACTCGACGAATCCGAGGCGGTGTTGCGTCGCGGAGTGACGTTGGACCCCGAATCGTTCGAAATGCGGATGGAAATGGGCGCAGTGTTGCAGGAGCTGAACCGCCTCTCCGAAGCTGAAGCCGAGTATCGGCAGGCATTGAAGCTTCGGCCTGACAGCGTTCGCGCACAGTTCGCACTTTCCGGTCCCTTGCTGAAAACAGGGCATTACCAAGAGGGACTTGCGCTCTATGAGGCACGTCATGTCGAGTCGCAGGAATGGATTGATTGGACCGGCGAATTTGCTTTCGCCGCTCAGTCGCGCCTGGCCATCGCCCTGTGGCGCGGCGAACCGCTCGATGGAAGGTCTCTGCTGATCGTGCCGGAGCAAGGGCTCGGCGATGCCATCCAGTTCGCGCGTTTCATCCCGTTGCTCAAGTCGCAAGGCGTGGGGAAGTTGACTGTCGCGTGCGCGCCATCGCTTGTGCGGCTTTTTCAGTCGATCGGCGGTGCCGATGCGGTCATCGACGCGACCGTCGCGCTTCGGTTCGAAGAGTACGACTATAAGTGCTACATGATGAGCATGCCTTTCCTTCTCGGCACGACGCTCGACACCATTCCGGCACAGGTGCCCTATCTCAGCGCGCCAGCCGGGGGAATCGAATACTGGAAGCAGCGAATGAACGCGGACGTGCCGGGCGCTCGGCTCAGAGCAGGCGTCGTGTGGGGCGGGTCGCCGGAGCTGGGAACGGTGAGGCACGGCCCAGCCGAGTTCCACGCCGACCTGCGCCGCTCCATCCGGCTGACGGCTTTCCTTCCGCTCCTCGAGGTTGCCGGTGTGACCTTCGTCAGCTTGCAGAAGGGACCGCCGGAGGTGCAACTCAAGGACATCCCGGACCACGTGCGTCCGCTGAACCCGATGGCTGATGTCGCAGACTTCGCCGATACGGCGGCCATCATCGAGAATCTAGATCTCGTCATTACGGTCGATACGTCGGTGGCGCATCTGGCGGGCGCGCTCGGCAAGTCGGTATGGATTCTTTCGCGCTTCGAAGGCGAGTGGCGCTGGCTTCACGAACGCGACGACTCGCCGTGGTATCCGAGTGCGCGCATCTTCCGGCAGAAGCAACGCGGCGATTGGAGCGGAGTTATTGCGCGTGTTGCGCGTGAACTGCGCGCGATCGCGGATGAGGGAGGGACGGCGTTGCGATGACGCGGTAGTCGCCGGGACACATGTGCCGGGACGCTTCGTTCACGGATCGCGCGCAAGACGGATACATGCGCCTGTCTGCGCGAGCCTGTCAGATATTCCGTGTGCCAAGGTCATGAGACGATAAGGGAAAGTAACATGACTGAAGCAACCATGACCCAGAAGCGCAAACCTCCGAAGACCCCGAAACTGTTCTCCGACGAATTGATCGGATCGAGACGGTCTATCCGGCCGCGCAGATCCAGACCTGCATCGTGCACTTGATCCGCAATTCGCTGACGCTGGCGAGCTGGAAGGACCGCAAGCCGCTGGCTGCGGCTATCAAGCCGATCTACCAGCCGCCGAGGCGGCGGCAGCGGCGCTCGACGCCTTTGCCGGCAGCGAGTGGGGCCGCAGATTTCCGACTATCGCGGCGATGTGGCAGCGTCAATGGGAGCAGGTGATTCCCTTTTTCGCCTATCCGCCCGAGGTGCGTCGAATCGTCTACACAACCAATGCGATCGAGAGCATGCACATGCAGTTGCGCAAGATCGTCAAGAACCGGGGCCACTTCCCGAGCGACGAGGCGGCCAGCAAACTGCTCTATCTGGCCTTGCGCAACATCGAGAAGGACTGGAAGATGCCACCTATCACCTGGCGACAAGCCGTTGCACAGTTCGCCATTCTGTTCGGCGAGCGATTCACCAGCGCCATCAGCTGAGATTTGTTAACCGGCCTCGGCACACAAGATTTCGGACAGGTCCGTCTGCGCCATCGAAGTCTGTCTCCGGCGTCGAGATTGCCAGCGCATCGGTTTCCGTTTTGTGCGTGACTCCATGAGCAAAACTTAGGCGCCAGGAAGCAAGAGAATTAGACGGCGAATGAAGCGTCGCGCAGCCTGAGCGCGTGAATAGACCGCGACAGATCAGGCAGGCATTACCGGACCGTAGCAAACAAAACGGACAACCAAACAGGTTGTCCGTTTTGTCTTTCCGCTACCGCCCCACCTACCTCGGCAACTCACTACTCCCCATCAAATACGCATCCACCGACCGCGCGCACTGACGCCCTTCGCGGATCGCCCAGACGACGAGCGACTGCCCGCGCCGCATATCGCCCGCCGTGAACACCTTGTCCACCGACGTGTAATACGCCTTGTCGCCTTCCGTCGAGGCACGCACGTTGCCGCGTGCGTCCTTGTCCACGCCGAACGCTTCGAGCACCGGCGAGAGCGGCTGCGTGAAACCCATCGCGAGCAGAACCAGATCCGCCTTCATCTCGAACTCGGAGTTCGGCACTTCCTGCATCTTGCCGTTCTTCCACTCGACGCGCGCCGCGATCAGCTTCTCGACCTTGCCGTTCTTGCCTTCCAGACGCTTGGTCGCGACAGACCAGTCGCGCTCGCAGCCTTCCTCATGCGAAGACGACGTGCGCAGCTTGATCGGCCAGTACGGCCACACGAGCGGCTTGTTCTCTTCCTCCGGCGGCTGCGCGAGCAACTCGAACTGCACCACGCTCTTCGCGCCATGACGGTTCGACGTGCCCACGCAGTCCGAACCCGTATCGCCGCCGCCAATCACGACGACATGCTTGCCCTTCGCGACCAGTTGATCGGCGACCTTGTCGCCCGCGTTGACCTTGTTCTGCTGCGGCAGAAATTCCATCGCGAAATGAATGCCTTGCAGCTCGCGCCCCGGCACCGGCAAGTCGCGCGGCGTTTCCGAGCCGCCCGCGACCACGACCGCGTCGAACTGTTCCTTCAGCTCTTCCGGCGTGATCGTTTCCTTCGCCGTATTGCCGATGTGCGACGGAATCGCATCGCGGCCGACGAACACGTTCGTGCGGAACGACACCCCTTCCGCTTCCATCTGGCGCATGCGGCGGTCGATCAGCCACTTCTCCAGCTTGAAGTCGGGGATGCCATAGCGCAGCAATCCGCCGATGCGGTCGTTCTTCTCGAACACGACGACATCATGTCCCGCGCGCCCCAGTTGCTGCGCGACCGCGAGCCCTGCCGGACCGGAACCCACGACGGCGACCTTCTTGCCCGTCTTGTGCTTCGGCGGCTGCGGCGCGACCCAGCCTTCTTCCCACGCCTTGTCGATGATCTTGCGCTCGATCGACTTGATGCCGACCGGATCTTCGTTGATGCCGAGCGTGCACGCCGCCTCGCACGGCGCCGGGCAAATGCGGCCCGTGAACTCCGGGAAGTTATTGGTCGAATGCAGCACGTCGATCGCGGTCTTCCAGTCCTGGCGGAACACGAGATCGTTGAAGTCGGGAATGATGTTGTTGACCGGACAGCCGTTGTTGCAGAACGGAATGCCGCAATCCATGCAGCGTGCGCCTTGAACCTTGGCGTCGTCGTCGGTCAGCGCGGCGACGAATTCCTTGTAATGCTTGACGCGGGTCAGCGGTGCTTCGTACGCCTCGTGACGGCGTTCGAACTCGAGAAAACCGGTTGCCTTGCCCATATCTTTCTCTGTATTGAGTGAGGATCGCGCTCTCCGATGCCTTTTCACCGGAGAGCCCTGACTTGTTGTGTTCCGGGCTTAAGCCGCCAGTGCTTCCTTCGCCTTTCTCGCGCCAATTTCGCCGAGCGCGCGCTTGTATTCAGTCGGGAAGACCTTCACGAACTGACGACGCGATGCATCCCAGTTTTCGAGCAGCGTCTTCGCACGCGGGGAGCCGGTGAACTGAAAATGACGTTCGATCAAGCCCTTGAGCAACGCTTCGTCGGTGTGGCCCGTGTGCCACAGCGCCTTGTCGACCGTGCGCTCCTGTTCGGCCTGTTGCAGCACCGGATCGAGCGCGACCATCGCCTTGTTGCACTTGGCGGCGAACGTGCCGTCCGGGTCGTACACGAACGCGATGCCGCCCGACATGCCCGCCGCGAAGTTGCGCCCGGTTTCGCCGAGCACGACCACCGTGCCGCCCGTCATGTATTCGCAGCCGTGATCGCCCGTGCCTTCGACGACCGCCGTCGCGCCCGAGTTGCGCACGCAAAACCGCTCGCCCGCGACGCCGCGGAAATACGATTCGCCTTCGATCGCGCCGTACATCACCGTGTTGCCGCAGATGATGTTTTCCTCCGACTTGCCACGGAAATCGTTCGTTGGGCGAATGATGATGCGCCCGCCCGACAAGCCCTTGCCGACGTAGTCGTTGCCATCGCCGACGAGATCGAGCGTCACGCCTTTCGCGAGGAATGCGCCGAAGCTCTGGCCTGCCGTGCCCTTCAACTGGATGTGGAGCGTGTCGTCGGGCAGACCGTCGTGGCCGTACTTCTTCGCAATCAGGCCGGACAGCATGGCGCCGACCGTGCGGTTCACGTTGCGCACCGGCTGAATGAACGAGACGTGCTCGCCCTTTTCGATCGCCGCCTTCGACTTTTCGATCAGCACGTGATCCAGCGCCTTGTCGAGACCGTGGTCCTGCACGTCCACGTGCTTCCGCGCCACCTCTTCGCTCACCGGCACCTGATAGAAAATGCGCGAGAAGTCGAGGCCCTTCGCCTTCCAATGCTCGACGCCCTTTCGCGTGTCGAGCAGATCGACGCGGCCGATCAGGTCGTCGAACTTGCGCAGACCGAGCTGCGCCATGATTTCGCGCACTTCTTCCGCCACGAAGAAGAAGAAGTTGACGACGTGTTCCGGCTGGCCCGTGAACTTCGCGCGCAGCACCGGATCCTGCGTCGCGACGCCGACCGGGCACGTGTTCAGGTGGCACTTGCGCATCATGATGCAGCCTTCGACGACGAGCGGCGCCGTCGCGAAGCCGAATTCGTCCGCGCCGAGCAGCGCGCCGATCACGACGTCGCGGCCGGTCTTCATCTGGCCGTCGGCCTGCACGCGGATGCGGCCGCGCAGTCGGTTGAGCACGAGCGTCTGCTGCGTTTCCGCGAGACCGAGTTCCCACGGCGTGCCGGCGTGCTTCAGCGACGAGAGAGGCGACGCGCCCGTGCCGCCGTCATGGCCCGCGATCACGACGTGATCTGCCTTCGCCTTCGCCACGCCCGCAGCCACGGTGCCGACGCCCACTTCGGACACGAGCTTCACCGAAATGCTCGACGACGAATTGACGTTCTTCAGATCGTGAATGAGTTGCGCCAGGTCTTCGATCGAATAGATGTCGTGGTGCGGCGGCGGCGAGATGAGGCCCACGCCCGGCACCGAATAACGCAGCTTGCCGATGTAGTCCGACACCTTGTGGCCGGGCAACTGGCCGCCTTCGCCGGGCTTCGCGCCCTGCGCCATCTTGATCTGGATCTGATCCGCCGACGACAGGTACTCCGCCGTCACGCCGAAACGGCCCGAGGCGACCTGCTTGATTTTCGAGCGCAGCGAATCGCCGTCCTTCAGCGGAATGTCGGTGACGACTTCCTTGCCGATGATCGATTGCAGCGTGTCGCCGCTCTTGATCGGAATGCCGCGCAGTTCGTTGCGATAGCGCGTTTCGTCCTCGCCGCCTTCGCCCGTGTTCGACTTGCCGCCGATGCGGTTCATCGCGACCGCGAGCGTCGCATGCGCTTCCGTGCTGATCGAGCCGAGCGACATCGCGCCGGTGGCGAAACGCTTGACGATGTCCTTCGCCGATTCCACTTCGTCGAGCGGAATGGCCTTCGCCGGGTCGAGCCTGAATTCGAAGAGGCCACGGAACGTCATGTGACGCTTCGTCTGGTCGTTGATGAGGTGCGCGTATTCCTTGTACGTCTGATACGAATTGCTGCGCGCCGAGTGTTGCAGCTTGGCGATGGCGTCCGGCGTCCACATGTGCTCTTCGCCGCGCACGCGGTACGCGTACTCGCCGCCCGCATCCAGCATGGTCGCGAGCACGGGATTGTCGCCGAACGCATCGCGATGAAGGCGAATCGCTTCCTCGGCCACTTCGAAGATGCCGATGCCGCCGACCTTCGACGCCGTGCCCTTGAAGTACTTCTCCACGAGATCCGACGACAGCCCGACCGCCTCGAAAATCTGCGCGCCGGTATAGGACATGTATGTCGAAATGCCCATCTTCGACATGACCTTGTGCAGACCCTTGCCGACCGCCTTCGTGAAGTTGTAGATGGCCTTGTCCGCCGACAGATCGCCCTTCAGCCCTTCGGCCATGTTGGCGAGCGTTTCCAGCGCAAGGTACGGATGCACGGCTTCCGCGCCGTAGCCCGCGAGCAGCGCGAAGTGATGCGTTTCGCGCGCCGAACCCGTCTCGACGACGAGCCCGGTGCTCGTGCGCAGACCGTGCTGCACGAGGTGCGTGTGAATGGCGGACGTGGCGAGCAGCGCCGGAATGGCGACGTTGTCGCGGTCCATCTTGCGATCCGACACGATCAGGATGTTGTAGCCGGACTTCACGGCATCGACGGCTTCCGCGCACAGCGACGCGATGCGCGCCTCCACGCCTTCCTTGCCCCACGCGGCCGGATAGCAGATGCTCAGTTCGTACGAGCGGAATTTGCCGCCGGTGTACGTGTCGATGGCGCGAATCTTCGCGATGTCCTTGAAGTCGAGCACCGGCTGCGACACTTCGAGGCGCATCGTCGGGTTGATGTTGATGGTGTCGAGCAGGTTCGGCTTCGGCCCGATGAACGAGACGAGCGACATCACCATGTTTTCGCGGATCGGGTCGATCGGCGGGTTCGTCACTTGCGCGAACAACTGCTTGAAGTAGTGATAGAGCGTCTTGTTCTTGCTGGACATGACCGCGAGCGGCGAGTCGTTGCCCATCGAGCCAACGGCTTCCTCGCCCGACTGCGCCATCGGCGCCATCAGGAACTTGAGGTCTTCCTGCGTGTAGCCGAACGCCTGCTGGCGGTCGAGCAGCGCGGCGGCCTCGCGGCGCTGCGCTTCGACGTCTTCCGCCTTCGGCTCGATTTCGTCGAGCTTGATACGCACGGCGTCAATCCAGCTCTTGTACGGCTTCGCGTTCGCGAGGTTGTCCTTGAGCTCCTTGTCCTCGATGATGCGGCCCTGCTCCATGTCGATCAGGAACATCTTGCCCGGCTGAAGACGCCACTTCTTGACGATCTTCGACTCCGGAATGGGCAGCACGCCGGATTCCGATGCCAGGATCACGAGGTCGTCGTCCGTCACGATGTAACGCGCCGGGCGCAGGCCGTTGCGGTCGAGCGTGGCGCCGATCTGGCGGCCGTCCGTGAACGCGATCGCGGCGGGGCCGTCCCACGGCTCCATCATCGCGGCGTGGTATTCGTAGAACGCGCGGCGGTTGTCGTCCATCAGCGTGTGCTGTTCCCACGCTTCGGGAATCATCATCATCATCGCGTGGACGAGCGGGTAGCCGGCCATCACCAGCAGTTCGAGGCAGTTGTCGAACGAAGCGGTGTCCGACTGGCCCGGATAAATCAGCGGCCAGAGCTTCGGCAGGTCGTCGCCGAGCACGTACGAGGCGATCGCGCCGGTGCGCGCGTTCAGCCAGTTGACGTTGCCCTTGACGGTGTTGATTTCACCGTTGTGCGCGATCATGCGGTACGGGTGCGCGAGTTCCCACGCGGGGAACGTGTTGGTCGAAAAACGCTGGTGCACGAGCGCGAGCGCGGACACGACGCGCTCGTCCTGCAGATCGCGGTAATACACGCCGACCTGACCGGCCAGCAGCAGCCCCTTATAGACGACCGTGCGCGACGACATGGACGGCACGAAGTATTCCTTGCCGTGCTTCAACTTGAGCGCCTGAATGCGATGGCTCGCCGTCTTGCGGATGATGTACAGCTTGCGCTCCAGCGCGTCGGTCACGACGATATCCTTGCCGCGCCCGATGAAAATCTGCCGGATCAGCGGCTCGCTCGCCTTCACGGCGGGCGAAATGGGCATGGTCGAATCGACCGGCACGTCGCGCCAGCCGAGCACCACTTGTCCCTCGGCCTTGACGGTGCGCTCGAGTTCCTGCTCGCACGCGAGACGCGACGCGTGTTCCTTCGGCAGGAAGATCATGCCGACGCCGTATTCGCCGGCGGGCGGCAGCGTCACGCCCTGCTTGGCCATTTCCTCGCGATAGAAGCCGTCCGGCACCTGAATGAGGATGCCCGCGCCGTCGCCCATGAGCGGATCGGCGCCGACCGCGCCACGGTGATCCAGATTCTCAAGAATCTTGAGACCCTGCTGAATGATCTCGTGGCTTTTCTTGCCCTTGATATGGGCGACAAAGCCGACGCCGCAGGCGTCATGTTCGTTCGCGGGGTCGTACATGCCCTGCGCGGCGGGAAGCGAACCGGCTGCCGGCTGCTGATGATCGTTCATGGGGACACCGTCTCTACTGTGGGGGCCAACTCGGCCGTTGAACCGTTTTCTTCTCTCTCGTCCAGACGCTTTCCGTTGGCGCACGAAGGCGCGGAGCCGGTTGCGCGCTCGCTGCGCTGCATCGCAATAAACGTCGGAAATCGAAATATACGCGACGAATCAAAAAGATGGCAAATAAAACTTAGTGATCCGTCACCTATTATCGAAATGGTGCATCGCTGCGCTAATTAATTGGTGCCATATCAAGAACGGTGAAAATAAACGGCGTGCCGGATTCCGGACGCCGTTTTCACCGACCCACGCGGCACGCGCTCACTGCGTTTGCGGCGTTTCCCGCACCTTGCGCGGCCGGCCGCGCGGCAGCGGAGACACGCGACGGTTCGCGGCCCGCGCCGCCCATTCGCGGTAGGAATCGCTGCCGAGCACCCAGCCTTTGAGCGTCGCCTGAAGCAGACGATTGGTCTCGCGCTCGTCGAGCGGTTGCTCGCACAGTTCCCTGTACGCGTGCTGGCGCTCGAACGGCGTGTTGCCGAGCAGCCAGAAGAGCGAGTGATCCGTGATGAGCGAATCCACCGTCAGCCCGATGTGATGCCGATAGCTCGACCACTTGTAATCCTGCGGCGACGCGACAAGCTGCGCGCGCACCGGCGCCGTCTCCACGACGCGCGTCGCGAGCAGAAAGTACCGCTCGCCTTCGATGACCGTCGCGCGATAACGGCCTTCCCACAGCGTGCCGCGCCGCGTGTAGCGCCGGTTGAAGTGCGCGACGTAGCGCCGCCCGACCGCCTGCATCGCCTTGGGCAAGCTCGCCTCGTCGCGCGGCGTGACGAGCAGATGCACGGCTTGCGGCATCAGCGCGTACGCGTGAATGGAAAGATGGTGATCGCGTGAGGCCGTCCTCAGGCAGTCGATGAAAAGCTCGTAGTCCTGGTCGTCGACGAAGGCGGGCTGCTGGTCGAGACCGCGCAGGATGACATGCTGCGGCTGTTCGGGGACGTAGAGTCGTGCAAGCCGTGCCATTCTGGATATTCCGTGGGTCGCGTTTGTGTTACCCCAACCGGGGGCTGACTGGAGACGCTGCTGCAGCGGGGACACAAAGCGCATGCAAGGGCCGTGCAACGGGACTCCGAAGCGGTGTTTCGGCCTAGGGAAAATGCTCTACCGTGCCGCTATGGTGACTTTGAAATGATGTGTTCATAATGGGCGTGCTTTCAGGAGGAGCACAAATTGACATTAAAACAAGTCATGACGGGGATCGCAGCATTGGCGTGTGTGTCCACCGCGGCACACGCGCAATCCGCTGGGTCCATCTACGCAACCGCAGGCTGGTTTCACTTTGCACCGCAAGACAGCAGCGGTCCGCTCAAAGAAACAAGTGTAGGCGGATCTCCCGTGAATATCAGCGTACCCGGCACAGGTGCGGGCATTGGAAGCGCGGATACCGCCGGTTTCACGCTGGGCTACTTCGTCACGGACCACATTGCCACCGAACTGGAGATGGGCATTCCGCCCTCCTTCGATCTCAACGGAACCGGAACGCTCTCGCAGTACGGCAAGATCGGCAGCGCGAAGCAGTGGAGTCCGACGCTCCTCTTCAAGTACTTCTTCAACGCTCCTGATGCGAAATTCCGCCCGTTTGCCGGCATTGGCGTAACGCGTACCTGGTTCACCGATGCGCAAATCACCAACAGCGCATTCCAGAGCAACGTTCTGCATGGTCCGACCACCGTCGATACGGATAGTTCTTGGGCGCCGGTCTTTAATCTGGGCGCTCAGTACAATTTCACACAACACTGGTTCGCGGCTTTCTCGGTGTCCTTCATTCCCTTGAAGGCGACCGCCAAGCTGAGCACGCAGGCGCAAACGCCGGTCGGCACGCTCAACGTGCAGTCGCAGGCGAAGATCACCATCAATCCGATCGTGACGTATCTGCGCGTCGGCTATCGCTTTTGATTCCTCCACATGGTCGCTTTGCAGTCCGAACGCCGTCATGCGCCGAGCATGACGGCGTTTTCTTTTACATGCGCCTTGTAAATGTGACTTGCACGGCGGCGCTCGCCATGCACTAATTACGCGTCGACGGCCCTGTGCGACGCGCGCAGTGCATCGGCATCCAACTTGCTCAATAGCACTTTCCGCCGCGAAAGCGGAGTGTCATCCATCCACGATTCATCCATCGACGGAGCGATCTATGAACGCATTGCCTAACACGCGAGACGCCATCGGAGATTCATGGAACAGCACGAGCCGCCGCGCACGCCGCATGGCGCGCCACGGCCGCGACGCAGCCGGGGATATCGGCACCGAACTGCGCGCGTTGCTGTCCGAACTCGAAGAAACGCTCGGCGAGGGCGCCTCGGCCGACGCCGCCATGCTGCGCGCACGCATCAGCGACCAAGTGGAGGCGGCTCGCGCCCGCTTCAACGATTCGCAAGCGGCCGTGCGCGAGCGCGCCGCCGCGGTCATCGACGACGCCGACGCGTATCTGCGCGACAGGCCGTGGCAAACCATCGCGCTCGTCGGCGGCCTCGCGCTGCTCGCGGGCATACTGCTGGCCCGCGCCCGCTGACGGTTCGCTGCGAGGCCGTCAGCCCGGCAGACTCTCGAGAAAGTGCGCGCCGATGATGTCGATGCGATCCGTGCAGATCGCATCGACGCCCCATCGCGCGAGCAGGCGTGCGCGCTGCGGCTCGTTCACGGTGTACGCGAGCACGCGCAGGCCGGCGTCGCGGATGTCGCGCACGAGGGTTTCGTCGAGCGAACGATGGTCCGCATGCAGCGAGACGCACCCGAGCGCGGCCGTCTGCGCGCGCCAATCCGCCGGCACGCGCTCGTACAGCATGCCGCGCGGCAAGTCCGGCGCGGCGTCGCGCGCGGCTTCGAGCGCCGCGAACGAAAACGACGACAGCAGCGGCGCTGGTTCGGCACCGTTCCACAGGCGAGCCGCCTCGCGCGCGACCGCATCGCCCGTTTCCACTTCGCGCCCTGGACACGGCTTGATCTCGATGTTCGCCGCCAGCTTCAGCGATGCACACGCATCGCGCACTTCGGCGAGCGTCGGCAAGTGCGCGCCTGCGAATTCGTTGCCGAACCACGAGCCGGCGTCGAGCGCGCGCAATTGGGCATAGGACATCGACCTGGCCGCGCCGTGGCCGTTAGTGGTGCGGTCGACGTCGTCGTCATGCAGCAGGAAGACGATGTTGTCCGCTGACAGCTTCGCATCGAATTCGATCATTTTCAGACCGAGACGCGCGCCGGTTGCCATGCCTTCCAGCGTGTTTTCCGGCGCGAGCTTGCCGCCGCCGCGATGCGCGACGACAGCGGGATACGGCCACGGTCTCATCGCGATCCTCCTTTAGTTGACGCGCAGCCCGGTGGCCGGATCGAAGAAATGCAGTTGCCGCGCCGGCACGGAGACGAGCAGCTTCTCGCCGCGCTGCGGCCGATGCGCGTGCGGCAAACGCGCCGCCACGTCGTGGTTGCCCCACTTGCCATGCGCG
This sequence comes from Burkholderia sp. 8Y, assembly GCF_902506145.1. Classification (GTDB taxonomy): domain Bacteria; phylum Pseudomonadota; class Gammaproteobacteria; order Burkholderiales; family Burkholderiaceae; genus Caballeronia. The sequence goes on from NZ_LR733520.1 coordinate 2,555,405, forward strand.
AGGTTGTCCGCGCCGAGCAGCTCGGCCGAATCGACGTCGAGCGTGGCGCTGGCCGTTTCAATGTAACCAGGCGTCATGTGCTCCGGGCGAATGCCCATGATCCACTCGCGTCCGCACATGTCGCGCGTCAGACTCGCACCCGTGACCGGGAGCTTCGGCCCGCCGCCGGCCACTTCGAACACCGAACCATCTTCCGACAAGCGGCCTTCGAGCAGATTCATGGCGGGCGAGCCAATGAAGCTGGCAACGAAAACCGTAGCCGGACGTTCGTACACTTCGGTCGGCACGCCGATCTGCTCCGCATGGCCCTTGTTCATCACGATCACGCGCTGCGCGAGCGTCATGGCTTCGATCTGGTCGTGCGTCACATACAGGCTCGTCGTGGCAAGACGCGCATGGAGGCGCTGTATTTCGAGGCGCATCTGCACGCGCAGCTTGGCGTCGAGATTCGAAAGCGGCTCGTCGAAGAGAAAGACAGCCGGTTCGCGGACGATGGCGCGCCCCATTGCCACGCGCTGACGCTGCCCGCCCGACAGCTCACGCGGCTTGCGCGCGAGCAGACGTTCAAGCTCGAGGATACGCGCGGCATTCGCGACGCGGCTCTCGATGGTCGCCCGGTTCGCGCCGCCGATCTTCAACGCGTACGCCATATTTTGCGCGACGCTCATGTGCGGATAAAGTGCGTAATTCTGAAAGACCATCGCGATATCGCGATCTTTCGGTTCCAGCGTGTTCACCACGCGCCCGCCGATTTCGATCGCGCCTTCCGACACGCTTTCGAGGCCCGCGACCATGCGCAGAAGCGTCGACTTGCCGCAGCCCGAAGGACCGACCATCACGACGAATTCACCATCGTTCACGGCCACGTCGATGCCATGCAGTACGTACTGCTTCCCGTCGTACGTTTTCTTGACGCCTTTAAGTGTCAGCGCAGCCATTCGCCCCTGCTCTCCGTTTTATTTTTCCGCATCGACGAGGCCGCGCACGAACCACCGCTGCATCGTCAGCACGACTGCGAGCGGCGGCAGCATCGCGAGCAGTGTCGCGCTCATGACGAGATGCCACTCGGTCGCGGTATCGCCCGAGGCGATCATGCTCTTGATGCCGACCACCGCCGTTTGCAGCGACTGCTCGTTGGTAATCAGAATGGGCCAGAGGTACTGGTTCCAGCCATAGATGAACGTGATGACGAAAAGCGCCGCGATGTTCGTCTTCGAGAGCGGCAGCACCACGTCCCAGAAAAAGCGCAGCGGCCCCGCGCCGTCGATGCGCGCCGCTTCCATCAGCTCGTCGGGCAGCGTCATGAAAAACTGGCGGAACAGGAACGTGGCGGTCGCGGAGGCGATGAGCGGCAGCGTGAGGCCGGCATACGTGTTCGCAAGATGCATCGACGAGACGACCTGCACCGTCGGAAAGATGCGCACTTCGACAGGCAGCATCAGCGTGACGAAGATCAGCCAGAACGCGAGGTTCTTCATCGGGAAGCGGAAGAACACGATCGCATACGCCGAGATGATCGACACCGCAATCTTGCCGATGGAGATGACGAGCGCCATCACGAGACTGTTGACGAGCATGCGGCCGAACGGCGCGGCGGCGTTGCCGCTGCCGTGCGTCCAGATATGCGCGACGTTCTCGAAGAGATGGGTGCTCGGAATGAGCGACAGCGGCACGCTGAAGACTTCTTTCGCGCTCATCGTGGCTGCGCAGAACGCGACGTAGACCGGAAACACGATCAGCGCGACGCCGAGAATCAGCACCGCGTGACAGAAGATATCGAAGCCGCGCCGGTTTTCGATCATGAATATTGCACCCTGCGTTCGACGAAGCGGAACTGCACGACCGTCAGCGCGACGACGATCACCATCAGCACGACAGACTGTGCGCCCGAACTGCCGATGTCGAGGCCCTGGAACCCTTCGGCGAAAATCTTGTAAATGAGCGTCTTGGTCGACTGCGCGGGACCGCCGCCGGTCGCAGCGTCGATGACGGGGAACGTGTCGAAGAACGCGTAGACCAGATTGACGACGAGCAGGAAGAACGACGTCGGCGACAGAAGCGGCAGCGCAATGCCGAAGAAGCGTCGCACGGGACCGGCGCCGTCGATGGCGGCGGCTTCGATCAGCGATTGCGGAATTGCCTGAAGTCCCGCATAGAAAAAGAGGAAGTTGTAGCTGACCTGCTTCCAGACCGACGCGAGCACGACGAGAAACATGGCCTGCGTGCCGTTGAGCGCGTGGTTCCAGACAATGCCTTGCCGGGCGAGCGCATACGTCACGAGCCCGATGCTCGGATTAAACAGGAACGACCACAGTACCGCCGCGATGGCGGGCGCGACCGCATACGGCCAGATGAGCAGCGTCTGATACGCCTTCGCGCCGCGCGTCACGCGGTCCGCGCACGCGGCGAGCAAGAGCGAGATCACGAGCCCCGATACGGTGACGAGCGCACAGAAAACCATCGTCGTACTGAACGACGAAAGATAGAGCGGGTCCGCGAAAAGCTGCCGGAAATTTGCCAGCCCGACGAATTCGCTGGACGTGCCGAACGCGTCCTGACTCTGCGTGGCCTGCCAGAGCGCCTCGCCTGCCGGCCACAGAAAAAAGAGCGCGGTGATGGCGAGCTGCGGCGCGACCAGCAGATACGGCAAGACGCTCGTGTCGAAGCGAGACCGTTTTTCCATTGACATGTCCGAAAGCGCGCCCGCGCGAACGCGGGCGCTGGCGTCACGCGGAGCGTTCAGCCGCCGCTTTTCTCGAAGCGGCGCAGGAGTTCGTCGCCGCGCTGCACGGAAGAATCGAGCGCCTGCTGCGGCGTCTTCTTGTCCGCCCAGACCTGCTCCAGTTCTTCATCGACGATGGTGCGAATCTGCGGCATGTTGCCGAGGCGCAAGCCCTTCGTGTAGGGAAGCGGCGGCTTGTTGAGCATCTGCTTGATGGCGATGTCCGCGCCGGGGTTCTTGTCGTAGAAGCCCTGTTTCTGCGTCAGATCGTAGGCGGCGGTCGTCACCGGCAAGTATCCCGTGTCCTGATGCCACTTCGCCGCCACCTGAGGCGACGCGAGATACGCGAGGAACTTCGCGACGCCCTTGTACACCGCCGGATCCTTGCCCGAGAGCACCCACAGACTCGCCCCGCCGATGATCGCGTTCTGCGGCGCGCCCTTCACGCTGGCGTCGTACGGCATCATGCCGACGCCGTAGTTGAACTTCGCGTACTTCTGGATGGTCGCCCGCGATCCCGACGAATTCGTGATGATCCCGCAGTCGCCGCTATAGAACTTGGACACGGGCTCGTCCTTGCGGCCGACATACGTGAACGTGCCTTCCTTCGCCATGTTCTGCAGGAACCGGATGTGCGCGACCTGCAGCGGCTTGTTGAATTCGAGTTGGGCGTCGAGGCCATCGAAGCCGTTGTTCTTCGAAGCGAACGGCGCGGCGTGCCACGCGCTGTAGTTTTCCAGCTGAATCCAGCTCTGCCAGCCCGACGAATAGCCGCACGAATAGCCCGCCGCTTTCAATTTTTTCGCGTCGGCTTCGACGTCGGCCCAGGTCTTCGGCGGCTGGTTCGGGTCGAGCCCCGCCTTCTTGAAGGCGTCCTTGTTGTAGTAGAGAACGGGCGTGGAACTGTTGAACGGCATCGAGATGAGATGGCCGGTCTTCGCGTCGCTGTAGTAACCGGAGATGGTCGGCACAAACGCTTTCTCGTCGAGCGGCACGCCGGCCTGCTTGAACACGTCGTAGACCGGCAGCACGGCCTTCTTCGCCTGCATCATCGTCGCGGTGCCGACTTCATAGACTTGCAGGATCGCGGGCGCATTGCCGCTGCGATACGCCGCGATGCCTGCTGCGAGCGTCTGGTCGTAGGTGCCCTTGAACACCGGCACGATCTTGTAGTCGCTCTGCGATGCGTTGAAGTCATTCGCGATGTCGTTCACGCGCTCGCCGAGAGCGGCTTCCATGGCGTGCCAGAACTGGATTTCCGTCGCGGCCTGAGCCGCCGTGCAGGCGCCGAAAGCCAGCATGGCCGCAGCCGAGAGTGAACGTAACGAGGGCGTGCATCGCATCGAGTGAGTCCTCCGGTTGTCGAACGTCTGCGCGTGAAATGCGCGATGTTAGTTGTTGTCGATGACAAACAGGCGTTGATATTCCTTCAGTGCGTACCGATCCGTCATGCCGGCGATGTAATGCGCGATGAGCCGCGCCTGAGTGCTGTTGTGGCTGGGCGCGGCGGGATCGTTCGCCGACTCCTCCGCTGCCGCAATGCGCGCTTGATACGCCGGCGGCAGAAGGCGCGGATCGTCGGTGAATGCGTCGAAGAGACCGGTCACCACGCGCTTCGCCTTGTTGGCCATGCGCATGACGCGGTAATGCCGGTAGAGATTCTTGAAGAGGAAACGCTTGAGCGTGGCGGCCTGCGCTGCGACCTCGTCGCTATGCGCGACGAGCGGCGGCGCATTGCGCACGTCGTCGAGCGAGGTCGGAGCGATGCGCGCGAGATTGCGGCTCGTGGCTTCGATCAGATCGACGATCAGCGTATTGATGATGCGCCGAATGGTCTCGTGAATGAGCCTGCGCCCTTCGATCGCGGGATACTCCGCGCGGGCCGCTTCGAAGTGCGTGTGCCACACGCTCACTTCGGCGAGCTGTTCGAGCGTGATGAGGCCCGAGCGCAGGCCGTCGTCGACGTCGTGATTGTTGTAGGCGATTTCATCGGCGACATTCGCAATCTGCGCTTCGAGCGAAGGCTGTTTGCCCGCGAGGAACCGCTCGCCCAGATCGCCGAGTTGCCGTGCGTTCTCGCGCGAACAATGTTTGAGAATGCCTTCGCGCGTTTCGAAGCACAGGTTCAGGCCGTTGAACGCGCCATAGTGCTCTTCGAGTTGATCGACGACCGCAAGGCTTTGCAGATTGTGTTCGAAGCCGCCGTGATCGCGCATGCATTCGTTGAGCGCATCCTGACCGGCGTGGCCGAACGGCGTATGCCCGAGATCGTGCGCGAGCGATATCGCTTCGACGAGATCCTCATTGAGCCGAAGATTGCGTGCGACCGACCGCGCGATCTGCGCGACTTCCAGACTATGCGTGAGACGCGTGCGAAAGAGGTCGCCTTCGTGATTGACGAAGACCTGCGTTTTGTATTCGAGCCGGCGAAAAGCGGTCGAATGCACGATACGGTCGCGGTCGCGCTGGAACTCCGTGCGTGCGGCGGGCGGCGGCTCCGCATGGCGGCGCCCGCGCGACGACGACGAACGCGCCGCGTACGGCGCGAGATGCGCTTCGAGCGCAAGCGACGACGGCACTCCAAATTCAGCTTCTGTTTCGCTCACCGGCTGCTCCGCTTCGTCGTGCATCGTCGTGGTCCCGGCTGATGCCTGATCGATCAGACGCTGGCAGCGAGCGTCTCGCGCACGGCCTGATCGGGCGCGCCGGTAATTTCCGTCGCGCCGAAGCGGGTCAGCAGAATAAATTTGATCTCGCCGGCTTCGGCTTTCTTGTCGACTCTCATCAGATCGATGTAGCGGTCGTCGCCGAGCTTCGGCGCGCGGACGGGCAGCTTCGCCGCTTCGATCACGCGCACGAGCCGCTTGCGTGCGGCGTCGTCGAGCTTGTCGAGGCGCACCGACAAGTCCGCCGCCATGACCATGCCGCAGCCGACCGCCTCGCCATGCAGCCATTCGCCGTAGCCGAGCCCGGCTTCGATCGCGTGACCGAACGTGTGGCCGAAATTCAGGATGGCGCGCTGTCCGCCTTCGCGCTCGTCGGATGCCACGACGGACGCCTTGATCTCGCATGACCGCTTGACCGCATGCGCGAGCGCGCTGTCGTTGCGTTCGTTCAAAGCGCCGATGTTGGCTTCAATCCACTCGAAGAATTCGGCATCGGCGATCGCGCCCGTCTTGATGACTTCCGCGATGCCCGCCGCCAGCTCCCGCTCCGGCAGCGTATGCAGCGCACCGATATCCGCGATGACCGCCTGCGGCTGATAGAACGCGCCGATCATGTTCTTGCCGAGCGGATGGTTGATGCCGGTCTTGCCGCCCACCGACGAATCCACTTGCGCAAGCAGCGTAGTCGGCACCTGAATGAACGGCACGCCGCGCATGTAGCACGCCGCCGCGAAGCCGGTCATGTCGCCGACGACGCCGCCGCCCAGCGCGATCAACGTGGTCTTGCGGTCCGCGCGATTCGAAAGCAGCGCGTCGAAGATGGTGTTGAGCGTTTCCCAGTTCTTGTGGGCTTCGCCGTCCGGCAGAACGACGGTCGTGACCTTCTTGCCGAGCGGTTCGAGCGCGGCGCGCAGTGTGTCGCCGTAAAGCGGATCGACCGTGGAATTGCTCACGATCGCGACGGACGAACCCTTGATATGCGGCGCGAAAAGCTCGGTGCGGCTGATGACGCCGGCTCCGATGTGAATGGGATAGGCGCGCTCGCCCAGTTCGACGTTGACGGTGATCGTTGAGGTAATCATGGCGGACATTATGACTCAGCCGACTTGATGACGCCGGCCACCTCCAGTTGCATCAGGACCATGTTGACGAGCGCGTTGACGGTCGGCCTGCCGGTCTCGACGACGAAGTGCGCGCACTCGTGATAGAGCGGATCGCGCGTGCGAAAGAGCGTTTCGAGCTTGCCGCGCGGGTCGTCTGTTTGCAGAAGCGGCCGGTTCTTGTCGCGGCGCGTGCGCTGCCAGAGATCATGCGGATTCGCGCGCAGATAGATGACGATGCCGCGATTCTTCAGATGTTCGCGATTCTCCGGCCGCAACACCGCGCCGCCGCCCGTCGCCAGCACGATGCCGCTTTTCTGCGACAGCTCGTCGATGACGTTCGCTTCGCGCTGACGAAATCCGCTCTCGCCTTCGAGTTCCCAGATGACCGGAATGCGCGCGCCGGTGCGCGCTTCGATTTCCTGGTCAGAGTCGACGAAATCGCGCTGCAAACGGCGCGCAACCGCGCGGCCCACGGTGGTTTTGCCCGCCCCCATGAGTCCGACGAAAAAAATGTTCGCGTTCGCGTGCCCTTCCTGCAACGTCAATCCTTTCACGGTATCGATTTGTTCGTGCGGCAGCTTAAGGGCAAACCGACCGCTTTGTCGAGTCGCGCCCGCCGTCCCCGATTCGCCTTCATCCCGCCCTATCCGTCCGATGCAATCACGTGCGGCGTGATCAGGATAACCAGCTCGTTGTGCGACCTGCGCCGCGCGTCGTGCCGGAAGAGCCAGCCGATGACCGGCAGTTTCATCAGTCCCGGCACGCCGGTCACGTCCTCGCGTTCATCGTCTGAATAGATGCCGCCGATCGCCACCGTGCCGCCGTCATCCACTTCGACGCGCGTCTGAACGTGCTTTGTATTGATGGCCGGCCCGGACGCCGTCTGCTCGCCGACGCTGTCCTTCGCCACGTCGAGTTCCAGAATGACGTGGCCGTGCGGCGTGATTTGCGGCTCGACCTCCAGTTTGAGCGCAGCGCGCCGAAACTGCACGCCAGAAACACCATTGCCGACTTTCGCCTGATAAGGCAGCTCGGTGCCCTGCTCGACGATCGCCTTCGCGCGGTCCGCCGTCACGACGCGCGGCCGTGACACGACCTTCCCGCGCCCTTCCGCTTCCAGCGCGCTCAACTGAATATCCAGCAGCCGGGTGGCTTGTGCCGCGAACAGCGTGAGACCGGCCGTGGCCGCGTCGAAGCCGTTGATGGGCTGCGCCGCCAGATCGTATACCACGCCGTCCTTGCCGCCCGCGATGCCGCGCGCCGTATCGCCCGTCGGCGCGACGCCCAGTTTCACGCCGAGATTGCGCGACAACCCGGTCTCGCCCTCCACGATCCTCGCTTCGATCATGACCTGCGGCGTCGGCTTGTCGATGGATGCGATCAGTTCGGCGATCTGCTGCACGCGTGCGTCGAGGTCGGTGACAAAAAGCAGGTTCGTGCGCGGGTCGGCCATCGCGGAGCCGCGCTTCGAGAGCACGCGCTGCGTTCCGGAGCCGGTGAGCAGCTTGCGGACATCCTCGGCGCGCGGATAGCGCAGCAGGAACGTGCGGCTCGCGAGCGGTTCGAGATCGGCGGCACGCGCGTGCGCTTCGTATCGCAGCTTTTCGCGGGCGGCGAGTTCGGCGAGCGGCGCGACCCAGATCACATTGCCGTGTTGCTCCATGGCGAGCCCGTTCACGTCTAGGAGCGTATCGAACGCGCGCCGCCACGGCACCGCCGCCAGGTTGATCGACACCTGCCCGCGCACCTTCTCGCTCGCGATGATATTGAGCCCGGTGAAGCGCGCGAAGCTTTGCAGCGCCGCGCTCAGGTCCGCGTTCTTCAGGTCGAGCGTGATCGGTTTGCCGTCGTCGGCGGCAGGGCGCGCGGTATCCGATGCGCTCAGCCGTTGCAGTTGCGGCAGCGGCACGGGCGGGCCTTCGAGCGGCTCGTCCGCGCTCGCGGCCGGTTGTGCGGGCGCGGCCGGCGACGGCGCTGTCAGGGGCGCAGCCGACGCGGCCGGCACGCTCGTATCGATAGCAAACTGGTCAGTCGGCAAGGTATCGAACGATGCTGGCAGCGGCGGCAACGGCGGCAATGGTGCAGCGGGCGCATCGCCGCTTTCGGACGCGGCCACCGCTCGCCCGAGCAACAGCAGCGCGACGCCGACAGCGCGCAGAATCGAAACGGCCGCGCTCACTTGCGCTCCTCCGGAAAGGTCAACGTGCGCAGCGCGCCTTCGTCGCTGGCGAGTTCGATGGCGCCCGGCTGCACCCGTTCGAGCCGCTCATCGCCGATTTTCTGGCCCGGCTGGAAATGTTCGACGTTTTTGGTGCTTTGCACGAGCGCCATCGCGCGATGCCGTCCGACGAGCGTCCCCACGAGCAGCATGCCGGCGCTCCGCGAGAACCCCGCAGCGCCGTCCTTGCCGAAAGGATCGACGACGAACGCGTCCATGCGCGGCGGCTCCGCGGGCGGGACAGCAGGCAGCGTGTCGTGGATGCGCAGCGTGGCGTCGATGCTCAGCGCGCCCGCCTGCCGCCTGATCTGCACGGCCTCGGGCACAACCAGGCGCGGCAGCCCGGAAAGCGTCTCCAGAAAGCGCCGGATTTCCGGAAACGCCCCTTCTGCGCGAAACGTCAGCGCGCGTTCGGACGGCGCCGGCGTCGATTTCGGCACGCCGCTTTTCAATGCCTGCGGGTCGATCTCGGTCACACGCAGCCCGTTTTGCGCAGCGAGCCCGGCGACGGCGTGCAGCGAATCCGCAGCGGTCCAGTTCTCCGGCTTCATCGCGCTGGCCGCGACGCGCGTCTGTAGATCGGGCAGTTCGGCAACGACGCGGCCCACGTCGTCCAGCTTGCGCTGCGTCGCGGCAAGCGCGGCGCGGCTTGCATCGCGCTGACTCAGGCCCGAGGTCCGCCAGCCTTGCAGCCCCAGCGCGAATAGGACGAATGCGAGCGCAATGGCGGTGATGGCCGTCCGGCGTTTCGACCATTGGTCGAGCGGCTGAAATATCGGATGGGGAAGCCGCGTCGGAAAATTCATGGTCACGGTGCTCATCGGGTTCTCCTTGTGATCGTTGCTTTCGTACTGGCCGGTAACGGCTTGCCGCCTGCTGGCGCATAGCGCACGAGCGCGGTGAATTCATATCGATCGGGGGTTGATGCAACAGCCTCGCGCCTGCCCGGCGGCACCATCTCCGCGCGCCGCTTCATCTCGACGACTTCGACCGATTGCACCCCGCGCAGCCCTTCCAGACGCTTCAGCCAGCGCGCCGCCGTTTGCGAATCGGGCGCGAGCGCGGCGAGTTCGACTTCGTCGGCACGCTGCGAGACGCGTTGCAGCGCGACGTCGCCCGGAACCGGCGCGTCCGCGAGCGCATCGAGAAGCGCGAGAAAACGATCGCGCGGCGCGGCGAGCGGCTGCGCGGCCTCGATCGCGCGACGCCGCTCGGCTTCGGTGCGAAGCAGGCGGGCGTGCTCGTCGATTTGCGCGCTCGATGCACGCAGCGTCGCTTCGAGCGCGATGCGGCGGTCGTCCAGACGCGCCCGCTCGAGCGCATCCCAGCCGACGACGCCGCCCACCGCCGCGCATCCCGCCAATCCGGCGGCAGCGAGAATCGCGAGCCGCTGACGCCGTAGCGAGCGACGTTTTCGCGCTCGGTGAGGAAGCAGGTTGAATCCCTCGACAATCGCGGCGCTCATCATTGCAGCACCTCGCGCAGCGCGAGCCCGAAGGCAACCGCGAAGAGCGGCGAGTGTTTGAGCGCACCCGCGATTTGCGATGCGCCGTGGCAATACGGCGCCGATTCGAACGGCAGCACCGGACAGCCGAAGGCTCGCGTGAGCGCGGGAAGGGAAAGCTTCGCCTGTTCCAGCAATTGCTCCTGGCCGCCCACGAAGATGCAGCCGAGCGGCGTCGCGCCCGCCAGCTCGCGCAGCGCGTCCGAGGCGCTGCCGTACTCCGGCGCGGGATAGCGCGCTTCGCGCTCCACTTCGCCCGCGTTGACGAGCCATCCGTGCAGCCCCGCGTTTTCCAGCCAGCACGCCAGATAGCGCGCATCGGAGCCGAGCTCGGTTTTGCCGGAATGACGCATCGCGCGCAAGGCGGCGGCGGGCTCGCCATCGATTGCACATAACGCGATGCCCGCCGCAGCCGCCGTTTCCACGCGTGCTTCGACGTGCTGGCGCGCCGTGGCCGAAATGGCCACGTCGGGCTGGCCGTTCTCGCGCGCCTGCACCGACCAGTCGACCGCGAGCGCGCTGCGCTCGATTCCCGACACGCGCTCGGCCTCGGCAAGCACCGCAGGCTCCAGCAGGCCGCACGGGTCCGCGCCGAGGGTTGCCATGTCGGGTTCGCGCGTCTCTATCAGCCGGGCGAGCGGCACGCGCGTGCTGTGCGTCGCGGACGCCGGCAAACCCATCGCGCAACGCAGCGCCCGCCACGCGCCGTTCTGCGGCAAGCGCGCCACCGTCTCGCGCAGCGCGGCGACGACGGCGGCACGATCGAGGAAATCGCTGTCCACCACCGCGCCACGCGCGAGCGGCACCGAATCCAGATGTTCGACGCACACCGTCGAGTCCCTTTTCAGACGCCGGCTCAAGACGGCGATCCGCACCGCGTCCTCGCTCACGTCGATGCCCGCCGCGAACCGTCGCGTGACCGTCAGCATCGTGCCGCGCAAGGCGTTTTCGTTTTTCATGACCACTCCTTCTCTTACTCGCGCGCCGAACCGTTCGTGCGCTTGCAGTAGAGGAATTGTCGTGACGGCGGCGCACGGCGAACATTCGGCCGAATGGCTAACGCGTGCGGTGGCAGGATGTTTTGCCGGCCCATCGCGCGTATTGTTGAAGGTGAAAAGCCAGCGCGATGCGTCGGTCAGGTGTCTGCAGTCCTAGGAAAAACCCGAAACCCGGACGGCTATAATCGCGGGACTGTTTTTGGTGGTGCTATGCAATCCTCTTCCCCGACCAATCCGCCTGCCACGCCGCCCGAACGGCCGAAGAAGGCTCGACGCCCCTGGTATTCACGGCTGTTTCTCGGCTTTCTCGTCGGCGTTGTCGCGCTGATCGTCTGTGCTGGACTGGTGCTCGGCTATGCGCTCGTCGTCGCGATGCCGAACCTGCCGTCGCTCGAAGCACTCACCGACTATCGCCCGAAGGTGCCGCTGCGCATTTACACGGCGGACCACGTGCTGATCGGCGAATTCGGCGAAGAACGCCGCAGTGTTGTGCGCATCCAGGACGTGCCCGATCATCTGAAGAAGGCCGTGCTCGCCATCGAGGACGCGCGTTTTTACGACCACGGCGGCGTCGATCTGACGGGCATCCTGCGCGCGGGCAGCGTCGCGCTGACGAACGGTCACGCGTCGCAAGGCGCGAGCACGATCACGATGCAGGTCGCGCGCAACTTCTTCCTGTCGAGCGAAAAGACCTATACGCGCAAGATTTACGAAATGCTGCTCGCATACAAGATCGAGCGCGCGCTAACGAAAGATCAGATTCTCGAGGTCTATATGAATCAGATCTATCTCGGGCAGCGCGCCTACGGTTTCGCGAGCGCGGCGCGCGTCTATTTCGGCAAGGATCTGAAAGACATCACGCTCGCCGAAGCGGCCATGCTCGCCGGGCTGCCGAAAGCGCCCTCGGCCTATAACCCGGTCGTGAATCCGAAGCGCGCGAAGGTTCGGCAGGAGTACATCCTTGAGCGCATGCGCGAACTCGGCTTCATCACCGAGGACGAGTATGAGCAGGCGGCCAGGCAGCCGCTCGTCGTGAAGGGCCAGGGACGCGAATTCAGCGTGCACGCTGAATACGTGGCCGAAATGGTCCGTCAGATGATGTACGCGCAGTACCGCGAGGAAGCGTACACGCGCGGCCTCAACGTGGTGACGACGATCGATTCCGCCGATCAGGACGCCGCCTATCGCGCGGTTCGAAAGGGGCTGATGGACTACGAACGGCGTCACGGCTATCGCGGGCCGGAGGGCTTCATCGATCTGCCGTCGCGCGCGGACGACCGGGAACAGGCCATCGACGATGCGCTCGCCGAGCATCCGGACAACGGCGAGATCGTCGCGGCGGTCGTGACGGCGGCGAGCACGAAGGAAGTGACGGCCAGCTTCATCGACGGCAACGTGGCGACGGTCAGCGGCAACAACCTGCGCTTCGTGGCCAACGCGCTGTCGCCGCGCGCGCAGCCGAACCAGCGCATTCGTCCGGGCGCCATCGTGCGGCTCGTGAAGAACGACGACGGCGACTGGACCATCACGCAATTGCCGCAAGTGGAAGGCGCACTCATTTCGATGGTGCCGCAGGACGGCGCGATCCGCGCGCTCGTCGGCGGCTTCGACTTCAACAAGAACAAGTTCAATCACGTCACGCAGGCGTGGCGTCAGCCGGGTTCGAGCTTCAAGCCGTTCATCTATTCGGCGTCGCTGGAGAAGGGTTTGTCGCCGGCGACGATCATCAACGACGGACCGCTCTTCTTCAGCGCGGCCGAAACCGGCGGGCAGGCGTGGGAGCCGAAGAACTACGGCGGCGGCTTCGACGGCCCGATGACCATGCGCACCGCGCTGCAGAAGTCGAAGAACATGGTGTCGATCCGCATTCTGAACACGATCGGCACGAAGTACGGGCAGCAGTACATCACGCGCTTCGGCTTCGACGCGGACCGCCATCCCGCGTATCTGCCGATGGCGCTCGGCGCGGGTCTCGTCACGCCGCTGCAAATGGCGGCGGGCTACTCCGTGTTCGCGAACGGCGGGTATCGGATCAATCCGTACCTGATCGCCGATATCACCGATCCGCGCGGCGCCGTGGTGTCGCATCCGCAACCGCTCGTCGCGCAGCAGACGGCGCCGCTCGCCATCACGCCGCGCAATGCGTACGTGATGAACAGCCTGCTGCAAAGCGTGGCGCAGCACGGCACGGCGGCGAAAACGAATCAGCTTAAACGCACCGATCTGGCCGGCAAGACCGGCACGACGAACGATTCGCGCGACGCCTGGTTCGCCGGCTATCAGCGTTCCCTCGTGGCAATCGCGTGGGTGGGCTACGACAATCCGCGCAGCCTCGGCGACAAGGAAACGGGCGGCGGTCTCGCGCTGCCGGTCTGGATGGACTACATGAGCCGCGCGCTGCAAGGCGTGCCCGAGTACAAGCCGCTGATGCCGCCTGACGTGAAATCGCTCGGCGGCGAGCTGTACTACGACGACATGACGCCGGGCCACGGCTTCATCGCGACCATCGGCGTCAGTCAGGCCCCGCCGCAGGAAGGCGGCGTGTCGGGCGTGACCGCGCCTGCGCCGGATGTCGGCGAGCAGGAAAAGCAGGACATCATGAATCTGTTCAAGGGGCAGTGAGCGTTGCGCGCCCCGCGCCGGTCACGCTGAAAAGCGGACCGGCTCGCCTGCCTGTGCGGTGGAGTATTGCGTGAGCGCGGCGAAAAACTCGCTGTTGTCGCGAGTGTCGCGCCACTTGCCGTCGACGTATTTGTAGTGGAATCCGCCCGCCTTCGCCGCGAGCCAGATTTCGTGTTTCGGCGGCTGCAAATTGACGATTACCTTCGTCCGGTTCTCGAATTCGAGCGTCAACACGTTGCCGCTTCGCTCGAATTCGATATCGGCTTCGGCCTGGTCGACCGACCGCTCGATCGCCGTCAGGACGGCCTCTGCCAACGTCAGGTATTCCTGGTCTGTCATGCTAAACTCCATCGATTCTATGTACAGGGACGGTCATGCGAGCTGTTTTCAGGATGAGCGCGATTGTAGCGGCTGTCAGCATGTGCGCCGCGACCACGCTCACGCTCGGCGGTTGCGGGCAACGCGGTCCGCTCTATCTCCCCGTCGTGCCTCCCATGCCGCAGCGCCCTGAGAACCTTCAGGATACGCCGCCTTCCGACGTGACTCCCAGCGACGAAACCGCGTCGCGCGCCGGCAAGACCGGAGCCAACGCGGAAGGCGACGTGCCCGACACGTCCGGCGCGCCGCTTTCACTCGCGCCTGAGACCGACCTGAAGACGACGCCCGCGGCTCCCAATGCCGCGTCGTCCGCTGACTGACCGCAAGTCCTTCGCGCCCTGGCGCATCTTCCATTCCACGCACGCATGAGTGATTCCGCTTTCCACTATGTCGACGGCGCGCTGCACGCCGAAGGCGTCTTAGCCGCGTCGCTCGCGCAGCAGTTCGGCACGCCGCTCTACGTCTATTCCCGCGATGCGCTGACGCGCGCCTATCGCGCTTACGCCGATGCCTGCGCCGGACGCCGCGCGGTCGTGCATGTCGCGGTGAAGGCCAACAGCAATCTGGCGGTGCTCAACGTGTTCGCGCGCATGGGCGCGGGCTTCGATATCGTGTCGTCGGGCGAACTGGCGCGCGTGCTCGCGGCAGGCGGCAAGGCCGAGAACACCGTGTTTTCGGGCGTCGGCAAGTCGGCGGCGGAGATGCGCGAGGCGCTGCAAGCCGGCGTTAAGTGCTTCAATGTCGAATCGATTCCCGAACTGCACGCGCTCAACGAAATCGCGAAGTCGCTCGGCAAGCGTGCGCCGGTTTCGCTGCGCGTGAACCCGGACGTGGACGCGAAGACGCATCCGTACATTTCCACCGGCCTCAAGTCGAACAAGTTCGGCGTGGCGTTCAGCGATGCGCGCGCGACCTATCGCGAGGCGCAGGCGATGGGAAACCTCGAGGTCGTCGGCATCGACTGCCATATCGGCTCGCAGATCACCGAAATCAGCCCGTATCTCGACGCGCTCGACAAGTTGCTGGACCTCGTCGAGCAGATCGAGGCGGACGGCATGTCCATTCGTCACGTGGACGTCGGCGGCGGTCTCGGCATTACCTACGACGACGAAACGCCGCCCGATATCGGCGATTTCGTGCGTACGCTGCTCGCGCATGTCGAAAAGCGCGGCCACGGTCAGCGCGAAGTGTATTTCGAGCCGGGGCGCTCGCTCGTCGGCAATGCGGGCGTGCTGCTCACGCGCGTCGAGTATCTGAAACCGGGCGAGGAGAAGAGCTTCGCCATCGTCGATGCCGCCATGAACGACCTCGCGCGCCCCGCGATGTACGAGGCGTTTCATCGCATCGTGCCGGTCGTGAAGCGCAACGCGCCCGCGCACAAGTACGACGTGGTCGGCCCGGTGTGCGAAAGCGGCGACTGGCTCGGGCGCGATCGCGAACTGGCCGTCGAGCCGGGCGATCTGCTCGCCATCTGCTCGGCCGGCGCGTACGGCTTCGTGATGAGCTCCAACTACAACACGCGCCCGCGCGCCGCCGAAGTCATGGTCGATGGAGAACGGGCCCGGCTCGTGCGCGAACGTGAGGACGTGCAGCAGTTGTTTGCCGGAGAGTCGATTCTGCCGGACTGACGGTTCGGAACGCGACGAAGAAGCGATGCGGAGGCATCGCTTTTTTCATGCGCGCGTCGCGGACTTCGACTTGAGCCACACAACCAGACGCCAGCCGAGCAACGCAATCACGATCGCGCCGTAGATCTTCGGCAGTTCCAGATCGTGCTTGCCCGCCTTCATCCACCAGAAATGCAGGATGGCGAGCGCGGCGATCAGATATATCGTGCGATGCAGCGTCTGCCAGCGGCGGCCGAGCTTGCGCACCATCGCTTTGGGCGATGTGACGGCAAGCGGAATCAACAACAGGAACGCCGCGAATCCGACTGTGATGAACGGCCGCTTGCCGATGTCCTTCAGAATCTCCGCGACGTCGAACCACTTGTCGAACCAGAAATACGTCGTGAAATGCAGCGCGGCGTAAAAGAACGCAAAGAGACCGATCATGCGGCGAAAGCGCACGAGCGCCGTCACGCCGGTCAGACGTCTCGCCGGCGTGATGGCGAGCGTGATGCACAGAAATACGAGCGTCCACAGGCCAGTCGAACGCGTGATGAACTCGATCGGGTTCGCGCCCAGTCCGCCGTGCACGCCCGTCACGCAGAGCAGCACGATACGCGCAAGCGGATACAGCGCGGCAATGAACACCGTGACCTTCGCCGGCGCGATCCAGCGCGGTCCCGCCTGGACGCGCGCACGCGGCCGCGCCGTTTTGATATCGGTTGCGCTCGGCATATTCAGAAGTTCTTCTTGAGGTCCATGCCCTGATACAGCGACGCGACCTGATCGCCGTATCCGTTGAACATCAGCGTCTTGCGTTTGGGCGTGAAAAATCCGTCCTCGCCGATACGCCGCTCCGTCGCCTGACTCCAGCGCGGATGATCCACGTTCGGGTTCACGTTCGAGTAGAAGCCGTATTCGTTGGGCGCGTACGTGTTCCAGCTCGTCGGCGGCTGCTTCTCCACGAAGCGGATCTTGACCAGCGACTTCGCGCTCTTGAAGCCGTATTTCCACGGCACGACGACGCGCACCGGCGCGCCGTTCTGGTTCGGCAGCACTTCACCGTAGAGACCGACGGTCAGCAGCGTGAGCGGGTTCATCGCTTCGTCCATGCGCAGGCCCTCGGAATACGGCCAGTCGAGGATCGGCGTGGACAGCCCCGGCATCTGTGAACGGTCCGCGAGCGTGATGAACTGCACGTACTTCGCGTTGCCCGTCGGCTCCGCGCGCTTGATCAGCTCCGACAGCGACACGCCGATCCACGGAATGACCATCGACCATCCTTCGACGCATCGCAGGCGGTAGACGCGCTCTTCGAGCGGCGCGATCTTGAGAATGTCGTCGATGTCGTAGACCTTCGGATTCTTGATCGCGCCTTCCACCGACACTTTCCACGGCCGCGGACGCAACGTGCCCGCGTGCTCGGCGGGATCGCCCTTGTCGGTGCCGAATTCGTAGAAGTTGTTGTACGTGGTGACGTCTTTGAGCGGCGTCGGTTTGTCGAGCGCGACGTACTTCGCATTGGTCTTCGCGGCGAGCTTCTGGCCCTTCGCGTCGGGCGATGTCAGCGTCGCGTGGGCGAGACCGCTCGCGCCGGCGAGTCCTGTCGCCGCGAACGCGCCGATGGAGCGCAGCGCGCGGCGGCGATTCTCGAACACGTCGCGCGGCGTGATCTCATCGCGGGCGATGTCATCGCCATAAAGCGCGCCGTTACGTTTGATCCACATGGAGCCGACTCCTTTGCTTTCGCGATACACAGGCAAACAGCAGAACCAGTGCCCGTATTCCACGCCGAAACGAAGAAAAACCGCCAGCGCGACGCATGGCGGTTTCTGTTTTTGCTATGCCGGCCGGCTCACAGCTTGCCGTAACTATGCAAGCCGGACAAAAACATGTTGACGCCGAGGAACGCGAACGTCGTCACGATCAGACCCGTAAGCGCCCACCACGCCGCCGCCGCGCCGCGCAGGCCCTTCATCAGCCGCATGTGGAGCCACGCCGCGTAGTTGAGCCAGACGATCAACGCCCACGTTTCCTTCGGGTCCCAGCTCCAGTAGCCGCCCCACGCTTCCGCCGCCCACAGCGCGCCGAGAATCGTCGCAATGGTGAAGAACGCGAAGCCGACCGCGATCGACTTGTACATGACATCGTCGAGGACTTCGAGCGACGGCAGGCGGTCGGCAAGAAAACCGCGCTGCTTCGCGAGATACGCGACCGACACCATCGCGGAAAGCGCGAAGCTGCCGTAACCGATGAAGTTCGCCGGCACGTGAATCTTCATCCACCAGCTTTGCAGCGCGGGCACGAGCGGCTGAATCTGCTGCGCATCGCGTGCAATCGAATACCACATCAGAAAGCCGACGGCCGCGCTGATCACGAGCAAAACGAACGCGCCCATCTGCCGCGTCGCGTAATGCTGCTCGTAGTAGAGGTAGAACAGCGACGTGATGAGGCAGAACAGCACGAACACTTCGTACAGGTTTGAGATAGGAATGTGGCCGACGTCGCTGCCGATCATGTACGACTCGTACCAGCGCACCATCATGCCGGTGAAGCCCATCAGCACCGCGACCCAGGTCATGCGCGAGCCGATCGCGCCGCCGGTCTGCGAGCGCGTGAGAAGCCCGATCCAATAGAAGAGCGTCGCGAGAATGAACAGCGCGCTCATCCAGAGAATCGCGGACTGGCTCGACAGAAAGTACTTGAGGAAGAAATTGGTATCGGCGCGCGCGAGGTCGTGCTGATAAAGCTGGATGGACAGCAGCGACATGACCGCGATCAGCGCGATCAGCAAGCGCACCGGCTTCCAGCGCCAGCCAAGCACGACGAAGGTTGGCACCGCGCCGATCAGCACCGCCATGTCGTACACATTCATGTACTCGTGGTAGCGGTTCAACGCGAAACCCGCGCCCGCGACCATCGCGAGGGCGAACAGCCAGTCGAGCGCGCCCAGCTTGCGGAAGAACGGACGGTCGTCGAACACGGCGACATCGGGAAGGCTCGATGCCGGACGTTCCGTCTTGGCGGCGGCGTGGGAGGAAGTCTGTGTGAGGTCCATGATCTTACCGTGATGAAACGTCCGAGCTCTCGGCTTCGGATTGCGATTGCGGCGCGGCGGACGCCGGCGCATCGTGCGTGTGCTGCGTCGCCGCCGGATCGAGCGGCGAAGCGCCCAGCGCCGCGCCAACGGATGCACGCGTGCGCTCGAATTCCTTCTCGAAGTCCAGCGTCCGGCGCGCCGTGGACATGGCCATCAGCACGCTCGCACCGCCTTGCCCTGAATCTTTGAGCCAGAACCAGAGCCGGCGTTCACGTACATAGAACATCGAGAAGATGCCGGCCACGAGCAGAAGGCTGCCAAGATACACCACTTTTTTACCCGGCGCGCGCGTCAACTGGAATACCGAGGCTTGCACCTGCTTGAAAGAGTCTAGTTGCAGGAAGACGGGAGAACCGTACAGAAAGCTGTCAGAAAGCGCGTTGATCGACGCCTGAACGAACGCCGTGTTCTTTTCGTCGATCTTCGCATCCGGCAAGCCATTCTGCTCGCGCGACAGTTGCCAGACGTCCCACATTGCGCCTTCCAGCATCCGCATGAGCAGCCCGGCGGCTTTTTCCTGCTCGCCCTTCGGCACGGATTTGTCGATAAACGCGGCAATGCTCTGGAAGCCGCCGTTCAACTGACCATTCGCGCTCGCTGCACCGTTTTCGTCCGCGCCGGCGAAGAGGTTCAGCACCCGCAGCGCGCTTTCCTCCAGATGCTTCTGTAAGTCGGTGTTTTCCTGCGGCACCGAACGCATGGCAAACCGGTGCGCCGCAGCGGCGCGGGTCGCGGGCGCCTGAAGCGCGGCGCGAAGGTTCATCCACTGCTTGACCGAGCCTTGCTCATCAGCGGGAATGCGCAGATAGCGGAACGGATCGTTCGGGCTCACGCGCATGCCGGCCAGGAACATTCGCTGACCGCCGACATCGACCGGCAGCATGTAGTTGCTGTACTCGCGCGCCTGCCCGTCCGTGCCGCGCACCTTGTACTGCACCGACGGGCCGATGTTGCGCAGGTCCGTCGGCTTCGACGTCTTCGCGCCGGAACCGAGGCGCTCGTCGAACGCATCGCGCAGCGTCTCTTTCTTGCCGACGCCGCGCGCGTCCGGCGCACCGCTGCCGTCCGTCATATTTTCGACGTTGATCGCGCGAAAATCCGTGAATTCCACTGTTTCGCCCAGCGCGCCCGCGAATTGCGCCGCGATTGGCGCGGTGCCGCCGATCGTCCCGTTGAACGGCGCGGTCCTGGCGCTGTTGCCGGTCATCGGCCAGGCGGTCATTTCCAGCTTCGAGCCGCCGTCCTGAAAGCTCGATTGATAGATCGACACGCCGTCATACGTGAACGGCTTGTTCACTTCGACGCGCGCCGGAATGCGCTTGCCCGTCTTGTGATCGATCACGACGATATCGCTCGCGAAGAGCTTCGGCATGCCGGTCGAGTAGTAATCGACGATGAACTTGTCGAGCTGAATGGAAAACGGCAGGTCCTGAATGATCGAGCCGTCCTGCTGATTCAGGATGGCCGTGCCGACGTACTGCCCTTCCGGCACCCACGCGTAGCCGCGAAACGTCGGATTCGACACCGAAAGGCGATGCTCGGCGGGAATGTCGTTGATGACCGCGTTCGTGCTGACCGGCGTTTTGTTGAACAGCCACATTTGCAGCTTGATCGGCAGATTGCTGTCCAGCAGGCCGCCGATGCAGATCACGACAATCGCGAGATGCGCCGAGATATAGCCGAGCTTCGTGAGCGTGCCGCGCTTGCCGGCGATCAGCGTCGCGCCGGTGTCGGTCTCGCGCCTGACGAAGCGGTAGCCCATCTTCGCGCTGAGACGTTCCAGCGTCGCGGCGGTCTGCGCGCGGTCCGCGGCAACCACGAACTCGCCCTTGTGATGGAACGCGCGCAGACTGCCCTCGTGCACACGATCTTTCCAGTTCTTGATGTCCGCGATCATCTTCGGGCCGTTGCGCACGACGCACAGCGACACCGAAATCACGAGGAAGACGAGAATCAGCATGAACCACCACGCGCTGTACACGTTGTAGAGGCTCACGCCGCGGAAGATGTCCGCCCAGAAAGGGCCGAACTGATTGACGTAGTTCGGGTACGGGTCTTCCTGGGTCAACACCGTCCCGATGATGCTTGCGATCGCCAGCACGACCAGCAAGGCGATGGCGAAGCGCATCGAACTCACGAGCTCGACGAAATGCCTCACGGCGCGACGGCTCGACTTCGACTGCAATCCCGATGTGGTGATGCTCATTCAAACTCCGGCTGACAGCAAAAAAGGGTGGAGACGTAAGCGGTCTGACTGACCGACGTCCCACCCTTTTTTCTTGTTTTCGCGCCTGCCTCTGCGGGCCGGCTTCGTACGTAGTATGGGCGATTCCCCGCGTTTTCGCTTTGCCGGGAACCGCTGGACGCTGCGTGCTGCGTTAGTGCAATCCGGCGGCGTAATCCGCTACCGCTTTCATTTCCGCTTCGTTCAGGCGCGACGCGATGGCGTGCATCGGTTCGCTGTTGTTGCGCGTGCCTTGCGCGAATGCGTTGAGTTGGGCGACGGTGTAATCGCCCCACTGCCACGACAGCCGCGGATACTGCACCGGGATGCCCATGCCCGTCGCGCCGTGACACGCGGCGCAGGCCGGCACGCCCTTGTCGGCGATGCCGCCACGGTAGATCTTCTGGCCGAGCGTGACGTCGTTTTTGTCGCGAGCGTAGTTGACCTTGGTCTTCTGAGACGCGAAGTACGCCGCCACGTTCACCATGTCCTGATCCGACAGCGCCCCGGCAATGCCCGTCATGATCGGATTATTGCGCGCCGGCGCCTTCGCGCCCGGTTGCGTCTTGTAATCCTTCAATTGCTTGACGATGTAGTCGGCGTGCTGCCCCGCCAGCTTGGGAAACGCGGCGCCGGCGCTGTTGCCGTCCGCCGAATGACACGCGGCGCAAACCTGCGTGGCGATGGCCTGCCCTCTTGCCGCGTCCGGCTTGGCCGGCTGTGCGGCATCCGCCGCGTTCACTGAAACCGATACCGCTAATCCACCGAAAGCCGCCGCTGCCTGAAGCACTACCAGAGACCTGTACAGTCGGTTCATTCGCGTACCCTGTTTTTCGTCTTGTGAGAATGTGAGGTTCTGCAAAAAACGACGGCTGCCGGACACGGCCGCAAGTACCCGAACGAAAGGGCTCAAAAGATGCCCTGAAACTGTCTCGCTCCTTGATGGCTGGCGCTTGCGGCCTGGGTCTTGCGCCCCTGCGGGTCTTTAAAAATCCGTCGTATTGTACAATAACCCGCTACACGCAAAGACGCCAGTCGGGGCATGCCCAGTATTGCCGGGGTTCTCCAGGCTTCGAGTCAACGCCGCTCTCCCGCGCCCTCCTTCTCCCGCCAATGTCATTTCTGCTCCATCAAGCCCGCTTCTTCACCACGGTCAACCATCTGCGCGATCTGCCGCCGACGCCGCAGCCGGAAATCGCATTCGCGGGCCGCTCGAACGCCGGCAAGTCGACGGCAATCAACGTGCTGTGCAATCAAAAACGCCTCGCGTTCGCCAGTAAGACGCCGGGGCGCACGCAGCACATCAACTATTTCTCGGTCGGACCGGAAGCCGCGCCGGTCGCGCATCTGGTCGATTTGCCGGGCTATGGCTACGCGGAAGTGCCGGGTGCCGCGAAGGCGCACTGGCAGCAGTTGCTCTCCACGTATCTTCAGAGCCGGGCGCAACTGCGCGGCATGATCCTGATGATGGATTCGCGCCGTCCGCTGACGGAGCTGGATCGCATCATGGTCGACTGGTTCGCGCCGACCGGCAAGCCGATCCACGCGCTGCTAACGAAGTGCGACAAATTGACGCGACAAGAGATGACCAACGCGCTGCGCGCGACGCAGAAGGCGTTTGGCGAATACAAGGCGGCGGGATATCGCGGCGAATTAAGCGTGCAGCTCTTTTCGGCGCTCAAACGCACGGGCCTCGACGAAGCGCACGAACTGATCGAAAGCTGGCTGACGCCTGCGGAAGCGGCATCGGAAGATGAAGCTGGATGATCGCTTGATGGCAGCAGACGTGTGAGCGGGATAAAAAAACCCGCCGCATGACGGCGGGTGAACAGCCTTATCGAATAACGACAGGCACCCGCTCAGGGAGGAGAAGCGGGGAGCGCGGCGCGAGCGCCTTGCCCGCTGGCTATGATATACCATTGTCTCGAAACGCTTCCGAAACGCTCGCCGGCTTGTCCAGCATGGCTTTGCGCCGCACACCGCGCGTTTTGGATCTCCCCCTGAAGCACGTCAATTTGAGTCGAGCCATGAGTTTCTATCCTCATCATCGCCCGCGCCGCATGCGCCGCGATGACTTCTCGCGCCGTCTGATGCGCGAGAACATCCTCACCACGAACGACCTCATTTTTCCGGTATTCATCGTCGAAGGCACGAATGTGCGTCAGGCGGTGCCGTCGATGCCCGGCGTCGAACGCACGTCCGTCGATTTGCTGATGAAGGTCGCGGAGCAATGCGTCGAATTAGGCGTGCCGGTGATTTCGCTCTTTCCTGCCATCGAGCCGTCGCTCAAGACACCCGATGGCCGCGAGGCAACCAATCCGGACGGTCTAATTCCCCGCGCGGTGCGTGAACTGAAGAAGAACTTCCCGATGCTCGGCGTGCTCACCGACGTGGCGCTCGATCCGTACACGAGCCACGGCCAGGACGGCGTGCTCGACGAAGAAGGCCACGTGAAGAACGACGAAACGAGCGAAATTCTCGTCGACCAGGCGCGCACGCAGGCGGAAGCGGGCGTGGATATCGTCGCGCCGTCGGACATGATGGACGGTCGTATCGGCGCGATCCGCGAGATGCTGGAGAGCGACGGCCACATTCACACGCGCATCATGGCGTATGCCGCGAAGTACGCGTCGGCGTTCTACGGCCCGTTCCGCGACGCGGTCGGCTCGGCGGCCAATCTCGGCAAGGGCAACAAGATGACGTATCAGATGGACCCGTCCAACTCCGACGAAGCCATGCGCGAAGTCCGCATGGATATCGAGGAAGGCGCGGACATGGTGATGGTCAAGCCGGGCATGCCGTATCTCGATATCGTGTGGCGCGTGAAAGAAGAATTCCGCTTTCCGACGTACGCCTATCAGGTCAGCGGCGAATACGCGATGATCAAGGCCGCTACGCAGAACGGCTGGCTCGATCACGACAAGGCGATGATGGAATCGCTGCTGGCGTTCAAGCGCGCGGGCGCCGATGGCGTGCTGACGTACTTCGCGCTCGACGCTGCGCGGATCCTGCGGGCGTCGAAGTAACGCTGCGTGGGTTAGCAGGAAAAAAGGGCGATGCGTTTGCGCATCGCCCTTTTCTTTTATCCGTTGGACGGCCCGAGCTTGTCGAGATGCTTCAGGAACGTGTCCGCCGATTCATAGCCCACCACGCGCGCCACCTCGTTGCCCTGAGCGTCGAAAAAAATGATGCCCGGCGGTCCGAACAGCTTGAAACGCTTGAGAAGCGCCTGATCGTCGACGTTGTTCGCGGTGACGTCGGCGCGCAGCAGATTCAACTGGGCGAGCCGTGCCTGAACGCGGGCATCGGAGAAGGTCAGGTTCTCCATTTCCTTGCAGGAGACGCACCAGTCCGCGTAGAAGTCCAGCATCGCCGGACGGGCGGCGGCTTTGACAGCCGAGTCGAGTTCCGTCGATGAGCGCACGGGCGCAAAAGTCGGCTCGAGATTCTGTGGGGAGGCAGTCGCGGTCGGGTTGGCGCGCGAGGCCAGCACGGCGAGCGGCCGCAACGGATCGGTCGATCCCGCCGCGAGGCCGACGAGCAACGCCGCCGCCCAAATCGCGAAAACTGCGCCGAGCCCGCGCCCGAGACGCTTCCACACGCTCGCCGGTGCCGCCGTGGCCGCGCCGAACACGCCGAGCGACGCGGCGGCGATCAAAAGCCACAGCGCGCCGAGCAGCATGCGCGCGACGCCGCCGATCACCGGCCACACGATCCACAACGCGGCCGCCAGCAGCACGACGCCGAAGAACACTTTGACGCCATCCATCCAGGCGCCCGCTCGCGGCAAAATCGAGCTGGCGCCGAGCCCGATGACGAGCAGCGGCACGCCGAGGCCGATGCCCATCGCGAACAGCGCCGCGCCGCCGAGCAGCGCGTTCCCCGTATGGGCGATGAACGCCAGCACCGCGAAAAGCGGCGCCGTCATGCACGCGCCGACGACCAGCGCCGACAACGCGCCCATCAACGCGACTGCGGCGAACTTGCCGCCGCTGCGCTTCTGCGATGCCTGATTCACGCTGCTTTGCCAACGTTCGGGCAACGCGATATCGAGGCCCGAAACGAGCGCGACAGCGAAGACGGTCAACAGCAGCCCGAACGCGCCGAGCACCCACGGGTTCTGGAGCCACGCACCGAGACTTTGGCCGATCAGCGCCGCCGCGACGCCGAGCGCGGTATAGACGAGCGCCATGCCGACGACATACGAAACCGACAGCGTGAACCCGCGCGCCCGCGTCACGCGCGCGCCCTCGCCGACGATGATGGCCGAGAGAATCGGGATCATCGGGTACGAGCAGGGCAGCAGGCTCAGCAACATGCCCGCGAGAAAGTACAGACCGACGACGGCGAAGAATCCGCCGCCTTCCAGCATGGACTGCGCGTAATCGGCGCTAGTCGCCCGTTCGAAAAAGGATTGCGATGAATCCGTCGGCGACGGGCCCGGCGTTGACGCGCCCGCACTTTGCAGCGCAGCGCCTTTCACGCGGTAGGTCCGCTCCATCGGCGGGTAGCAAATGCCCTGATCGGCGCATCCTTGCGAGGTCACGGCCAGCTCGAACGGACCCTTGGCCTGCGCGACGGGAATGCGGATCAGCAACTCGCCGCGATACGTCTCGACGTCCTTGTTGAACGTCTGATCGAAGTGGACTTTGCCCGCCGGAAGTTGTGCCGCGCCGATGGTCGCGTCGCCGCTCTTGACCGCAAAAGCGAATCGCTCGCGGTACATGTAGTAGCCGTCGGCGATCTTGTATCGCACATCGACTTCGCCCGGCTGCTCGGACGCGCTGAATTTGAACGCGACGGCGGGGTCGAGAAAATCGTCGGCGGCGCGCGCCGCGCCCACGGCGCCGCAGAACACTGCCAGCAGCAGCAACGCGCCCCACGCGCGGCGCCCGAAGAGTCGAAAAAGCTCAAACATGAATAGGACGCTGCGTTTCTGCATTGACCCACTGGCCGTTGTCTGACGAGGCATCTGCCTGCCAGACGAGGATTTCGGGCGTTTCGTACGGATGCCGCTGCGTGAGGAAGTGCTGAAGCTCTTCAGCACGCGCGACGCTCGTTTTGATCAGCACTTGCACTTCCTGCGACGACTCCACCGCGCCCTTCCAGTGATAGAGCGATTCAACCGCGCCGAGTTTGGTCACGCACGCCGCGAGGCGCGCTTCGAGAATGCCCTGAGCGAGCGCGTTCGCCGATTCGGCGTCGGGCAGCGTGGTCAGCATCAGGACGACGGGAACATTCACTCTCGGCTCCAGAAAGCGGTAACGACCAATATCGTAGCATTCGCGACTGCGTCGCATCGCTAGCGCACCACCCCGCGCAACCCGGGCGGCCAGAAAGCAAAAAGGCCAAGCAGAGCTTGGCCTTTCGCTTGAAACCTGCCGAATTTATTCGGCTTCCTGCACTTCCTCGGTTTCTTCGACTTCCGGGCGATCCATCAACTGGACCAGCGCCATCGGCGCGTTGTCGCCGACGCGGAAACCGAACTTCAGGATGCTCAGGTAGCCACCCGGACGGTTCGCGTAGCGCGGACCCAAAACGTCGAACAGCTTCGCGACGGAATCGCGATCGCGCAGGCGGTTGAATGCCAGACGGCGGTTCGCGAGCGACGGCTTCTTGCCGAGCGTGATCAGCGGCTCGACGACCTTGCGCAGTTCCTTGGCCTTCGGCAGCGTCGTCTTGATGACTTCGTGCTCGATCAGCGAATTCGACATATTACGGAGCATTGCCAGACGGTGGCTGCTCGTGCGGTTCAGTTTCCGCAAACCATGCTTGTGACGCATTTCAGTTCCTTTAACAAGTTTTGATCCAGCTCTTCTATTGCGCTCCGCTTCACGCAGAACCGCACGGGCCGGTCGGAGAAAAAAGCAAGACGCGGATCTTAAAGCAAAATCCGCGTCTTTGCCAGTTACGGCGGGACGTCCGCGATGAACTGCAGACTTACTTGTCCAAACCGGCCGGCGGCCAGTTTTCGAGCTTCATGCCGAGCGTCAGGCCACGCGAGGCCAGCACTTCCTTGATTTCGTTCAGCGACTTGCGGCCCAGGTTCGGCGTCTTGAGCAGCTCGTTTTCCGTACGCTGGATCAGATCGCCGATGTAGTAGATGTTCTCGGCCTTCAGGCAGTTCGCGGAGCGAACCGTGAGTTCGAGGTCGTCTACCGGGCGCAGCAGGATCGGGTCGATCTGCGGCGCGCGCGACGGCGCTTCCGCTGCCGCTTCCGTGCCTTCCAGTGCCGCGAACACCGACAGTTGGTCCACCAAGATGCGCGCCGATTGACGGATCGCTTCTTCCGGCGAGATCACACCGTTCGTTTCGATGTTCATCACGAGCTTGTCGAGGTCGGTACGCTGTTCGACACGCGCGCTTTCCACGGCGTAGCTGACGCGACGCACCGGCGAGAACGACGCATCCAGCACGATGCGGCCGATGATCTTCGCCGAATCTTCGCCATAGCGACGCACGTTGCCCGGCACGTAGCCGCGGCCCTTTTCGATCTTGATCTGAACGTCGAGCTTGCCACCCTTCGACAGATGAGCGATCACGTGTTCCGGATTGATCACTTCGCAATCGTGCGCGAGTTCGATATCGCCGGCAGTGACCACGCCTTCGCCTTCCTTGCGCAGCGTCACCGTGACTTCGTCGCGGTTGTGCAGCTTGAAGACGACGCCCTTCAGGTTCAACAGCAGGTTGACCACATCCTCTTGCACACCATCGAGCGTCGAGTATTCGTGCACGACGCCTGCGATCGTCACTTCGGTCGGCGCGTAGCCCACCATCGACGACAGCAGCACGCGCCGAAGCGCGTTACCCAAGGTGTGGCCATAGCCGCGTTCGAACGGCTCCATAACCACTTTCGCGTGGCTTTCGCCAAGCGATTCAACTGCAATGATCTTGGGCTTCAACAAACTGGTTTGCATAGGTTTTCCTTTTCAATACCCTCGGCTCGTTACACCGATAAGGCTGACCGGTAACAACCTGAAAATACACAGCCGGGGATGCCCCTTTGCCACGAGCAATCAGGCTCCCCGGCTGCAGATCCGGTTACCGCGCGACGACCGCGCGATTAACGCGAATACAATTCGACGATCAGGCTTTCGTTGATGTCGCCAGCGATATCGCTACGCTCCGGCATCGACTTGAACGTGCCTTCGAACTTCTTCGCGTCGACCGACACCCAGCTCGGCATGCCGCCTTGCTCTGCCAGCGACAGCGCCTCGACGATACGTGCCTGCTTGCGCGACTGCTCACGCACGGAGACGACATCGCCTGCCTTCACTTGCAGCGACGGGATGTTCGCGACCTGGCCGTTCACCATGATCGACTTGTGGCTCACGAGCTGACGTGCTTCAGCGCGAGTCGAGCCGAAGCCCATGCGGTACACCACGTTGTCGAGACGCGATTCGAGCAGTTGCAGCAGGTTTTCGCCCGTCGGGCCCTTGCGGCGGTCGGCTTCAGCGAAGTAGCGGCGGAACTGACGCTCCAGCACGCCGTAAATACGCTTCACTTTTTGCTTCTCGCGCAACTGGGTGCCGTAGTCGGACGTACGCGCGCCCGACGTGCGGCCGTGCTGGCCGGGCTTGCTGTCGAGCTTGCACTTGTCGGCGAGCGAGCGACGCGCGCTCTTTAGGAACAGATCGGTGCCTTCACGGCGGGACAGCTTGGCTTTAGGACCGGTATAGCGTGCCACGTTGAATCCTTAAAAATTAGTCACGCGAACTTCCGTCCGCGCTAGTCCGAACCCTTTGGGCTGAACGGTGGGCTTAGTAAATTCATCACGCACGAATCCCGCCGATACTTTCGCATCAGCAGGAACATGCGTTCGCGTCATCGCGTTAGATGCGACGGCGCTTCGGCGGACGGCAACCGTTGTGCGGGACCGGCGTCACGTCGGAGATCGCGGTGATCTTGATGCCAAGACCATGCAGCGCGCGCACCGCCGATTCGCGGCCAGGACCGGGGCCCTTGATCCGCACTTCGAGGTTCTTCACGCCGTATTCCATTGCCACGCGGCCAGCCGATTCGGCTGCGACCTGAGCTGCAAACGGCGTCGACTTGCGCGAGCCCTTGAAACCCTGGCCGCCCGACGTCGCCCACGCGAGTGCATTACCTTGACGATCGGTGATCGTGATAATGGTGTTGTTGAACGACGCGTGAACGTGAACCACGCCCTCGGCGACGTTCTTCTTAACCTTCTTGCGAACGCGTTGCGCCGCGGAGTTGTTCGAAGCCTTAGCCATTACGTTTTCCTGTAACTGTCAGTTCCGCTTACTTCTTCAGCGATTGCGCTGCACGACGCGGACCCTTGCGCGTACGGGCATTCGTGCGGGTGCGCTGGCCACGCAGGGGCAGGCCCTTGCGGTGACGCATGCCGCGGTAGCAACCCAAGTCCATCAGGCGCTTGATGTTCATCGTCACTTCACGGCGCAGGTCGCCTTCGACGATGAACTTGCCCACTTCGTCACGCAGCTTTTCGAGGTCTGCGTCAGTGAGGTCCTTGACCTTCTTCGAAAATTCCACACCAGCTGCGGTGCAAATGCCGCGCGAACGCGTGCGTCCGATGCCGAAGATTGCCGTCAGGCCGATCTCGGTATGCTGGTGATTCGGGATGTTAACCCCTGCGATACGAGCCATTGTTTTTCCTCAAACAAAAAGCGCAAGCAAAAGCGCGGCGTTCAGCCTTGACGCTGTTTGTGGCGCGGATCAGAGCTGCAAATCACGCGCACTACGCCCTTGCGCTTGATGATCTTGCAATTGCGGCAAATGCGCTTAACCGATGCCATCACTTTCATGATATTACCCTTTTTTCAAATCACTTCGCCCGGAACACGATCCGTGCACGAGACAGATCGTAAGGCGTCAATTCAACCGTAACCTTGTCGCCTGGCAGGATGCGGATGTAATGCATCCGCATCTTTCCAGAAATGTGTCCCAGGACGACATGGCCATTTTCCAACTTCACCCGGAAAGTAGCGTTGGGCAGGTTTTCGATCACCTCGCCCTGCATCTGGATTACATCGTCTTTGGCCATGGTCCTTAATTAACGCATCGGGACATTGCCGCCCTTGAAGTTTGCCTTCTTGAGCAGCGATTCATATTGTTGCGACATAACGTACGACTGCACCTGAGCCATGAAGTCCATCGTGACGACGACAATGATCAGCAGCGACGTTCCACCAAAATAAAACGGCACGTTCCAGCGCAACACCAAGAACTCAGGCAACAGGCACACGAACACAATGTAGATCGCACCGGCCAGCGTCAAACGCGTGAGGATGCGGTCGATATACCGTGCAGTCTGATCGCCCGGACGGATACCCGGAACGAATGCACCGCTCTTCTTCAAGTTGTCGGCGGTTTCCCGGCTGTTGAACACCAGTGCGGTGTAAAAGAAGCAGAAGAAAACAATCGCCAACGCATACAGCAGCACGTACACCGGTTGACCGGGCTTGATGGCCTCGGCCACGCCGTGCAGCGTGTTCGCGAACCAGTTGGTGCGCGTACCCGAACTGAACCAGTTCAGGATGGTTGCCGGGAAGAGGATGATCGACGACGCGAAGATCGGCGGAATCACACCCGACATGTTGAGCTTCAGCGGCAGATGGGACGACTGTCCGCCGTAAATCTTGTTGCCGACTTGGCGCTTCGCGTAGTTCACGAGAATCTTGCGCTGACCGCGTTCGATGAACACGACCAGATACGTGACCGCCGCGATCAGCACGACGATGATGATCGCCGAGATGATGCTCATTGAACCGGTGCGGACCAGCTCGAACAGACCGCCGATCGCGTTCGGGAAACCCGCCGCGATACCACCGAAGATGATGATCGAGATGCCGTTGCCGAGACCGCGTTCCGTGATCTGCTCACCCAGCCACATCAGGAACATCGTGCCCGTCACCAGCGTGACGACCGTCGTCAGCCGGAACACCATGCCGGGGTCCAGCACCAAAGCGGGCTGATTCTCCAGCGCCACCGCGATACCGAACGCCTGGAAGGTCGCGAGCACCACGGTGAAGATCCGCGTGTACTGCGTGATCTTCCGCTGCCCCGCCTGCCCTTCCTTCTTCAACGCCTCCATTTGCGGCGATACGATCGACAGCAACTGCATGATGATCGAGGCCGAAATGTAGGGCATGATGCCCAGCGCAAAGATCGTGAATCGCGACAGCGCGCCACCCGAGAACATGTTGAACATGCCCAGGATGCCGCCCGACTGGCTCTGGAACAGCTTGGCCAGTTGATCCGGATCGATGCCGGGAACCGGAATGTGCGCACCAATGCGGTAGACGATCAGCGCCAGCAGCAGGAACACTGCACGCCGACGCAGATCGCCGAATTTCGCCGCGCTTCGACCGGGTTTTGCGAGACTCGGGCTGTTAGCCAAGAACCTTCTCCGATGCTAGTGCTAATAACGGCGAAAGCGCGTTACTCGGCGAACGAGCCGCCAGCGGCTTCGATTGCCTCGCGGGCGCCCTTCGTTGCCGTCAGGCCCTTCACCGTGACCTTGCGGCTGATCTCGCCGGTCTTGATGATCTTCGCGGTCTTGATGAGCTCGCCGACCAGGCCGGCTTGCTTCAGCGCCAGCAGATCGATTTCGTCGACCGGCAGCTTCTCCAGGTCGGAGAGGCGCACTTCGCCGACGAATTCCTTCGTCAGCGAGGTGAAGCCGCGCTTCGGCAGACGACGCTGCAGAGGCATCTGACCGCCTTCGAAGCCGACCTTGTGAAAGCCGCCCGAACGCGATTTCTGACCCTTGTGGCCGCGGCCTGCGGTCTTGCCGAGGCCCGAACCGATACCGCGACCGACGCGACGCTTAGCGTGCTTCGCGCCTTCCGCCGGCTTCAGGTTATTCAATTCCATGTTCAACTCCTTGGATCCGTGGTCGGCCGCTTAGCCGATGACCTTAACGAGGTACGAAACCTTGTTGATCATCCCGCGCACTGCCGGCGTGTCCTGCAGCTCGCTCACCGAGTTGAGGCGGCGCAGGCCGAGGCCACGCACCGTCGCGCGATGCGTTTCGCGGGTCCCGATCAGGCTCTTGACGAGCTGAACCTTGACAGTTTTCTCAGACATGATGACCTCGAGGCTTAGCCCAAAATATCTTCGACGGACTTGCCGCGCTTCGCCGCGATGTCGCTCGGCGTCGACTGCTTGCGCAGGCCGTCGAGCGTTGCACGCACGAGGTTGTACGGGTTCGTCGAGCCGTGGCTCTTGGCCACCACGTTCTGCACGCCCATCACGTCGAACACTGCGCGCATCGGACCGCCGGCGATCACGCCGGTACCGTCCTTCGCCGGAGCGAGGAGGACCGCCGAAGCGCCGTGCTTGCCGTGAACTTCGTGTTGCAACGTGCCGTTCTTCAGGGGCACCTTGAACATGTTGCGGCGGGCTTGTTCCATTGCCTTTTGCACGGCAACCGGAACTTCCTTCGCCTTGCCCTTGCCCATGCCGACGCGGCCATCGCCGTCGCCAACCACGGTCAGTGCGGCGAAACCGAGAATACGGCCACCCTTCACGACCTTGGTCACGCGGTTGACCGAAATCATCTTTTCGCGCAGGCCGTCGTCGCGTTCGTCAGCCTGAACTTTCGCTTGCATCTTTGCCATGACGAATTCTTCCCTTAGAACTTGAGCCCGGCTTCGCGCGCCGCATCAGC
Source organism: Burkholderia sp. 8Y (assembly GCF_902506145.1). GTDB lineage: Bacteria > Pseudomonadota > Gammaproteobacteria > Burkholderiales > Burkholderiaceae > Caballeronia. The sequence goes on from NZ_LR733520.1 coordinate 2,588,204, forward strand.
CAGCGCCTTCACGCGGCCGTGGTAGCGGAAACCCGAGCGGTCAAAGGCGACGGATTCGATGCCGGCAGCCTTGGCCTTTTCGGCAATACGCTTGCCGATCAGGGTTGCAGCGTTGATGTTGCCGCCCTTGCCCGACTTGTCGGCCAGCTCTGCGCGCACTTCAGCTTCGAGCGTCGAGGCGCTTGCAAGCACCTTGGTGCCGCATGCCGAGAACACTTGCGCGTAGATGTGCGTATTCGTGCGATGCACGGCGAGACGCGCGACCTGCAGCTCAGCGATCTTGATACGCGTCTGACGAGCGCGGCGCAGGCGAGATTGAGTCTTATCCATGATTGCGCACCCTTACTTCTTCTTCGTTTCTTTGAGGATCACGACCTCGTCGGAATAACGCACGCCCTTGCCCTTGTAAGGCTCCGGCGGGCGATAGCCGCGCACTTCCGCCGCGACTTGTCCGACTTTCTGCTTGTCGATCCCCTTGATCACGATTTCGGTCTGCGACGGGGTTTCAGCCTTGATGCCTTCCGGCATCTGGTGCACCACCGGGTGCGAGAAACCCAGCGACAGGTTCAGCTTGTCGCCTTGCGCTTGCGCACGATAACCGACGCCAACCAGCGTCAGCTTGCGCTCGAAACCCTTGGTGACGCCGTGCACCATGTTCGCCACCAGGGCGCGCATCGTGCCGGACATCGCATTCGCTTCACGGCTTTCATCGGCCGGCGCGAAGTTCAACGTGCCGTTGTCGTTCGCCACGCTCACCAGCGGATTACCCGCTCGCGAAATCGTGCCGAGCGGCCCCTTGACGGTGATGACGTCGCCCTTGACGGCCACTTCCGCGCCTTGCGGCAGCGCGATCGGGCTTTTACCTACTCGAGACATGTTTCTTCTCCCTTCGGCGTTAAGCGACGTAGCAGATGACTTCGCCGCCGACGCCGTTCTGGCGCGCGTTACGGTCGGTCATCACACCCTTCGGCGTCGACACGATGGCAACGCCCAGGCCGTTCATGACCTGCGGGATGTCGTTGCGACCGCGGTATACGCGCAGACCGGGCTTCGAGACGCGCTCGAGGCGCTCGATCACCGGACGGCCAGCGTAGTACTTCAACGCGATGTTCAATTCCGTCTTCGCACCTTCAGCCTTCACTGCGAAGTCGTCGATATAACCTTCGTCCTTCAAAACCTGCGCAATCGCAACCTTGACTTTCGACGAGGGCATAGTCACCGAAACCTTCTCGACCATCTGCGCATTGCGGATGCGAGTCAGCATATCGGCGATAGGATCACTCATGCTCATTTATGTTTCTCCTATTACCAGCTCGCCTTGGTCAGGCCAGGGATTTCGCCGCGGAAGGCGATCTCGCGAATCTTGTTACGCGCGAGGCCGAACTTCCGGAACGTGCCACGCGGACGACCCGTGATCGCGCAGCGATTACGCTTGCGAGTGGGGTTCGAGTTACGCGGCAGTTGTTGCAGGGCCAGACGAGCGAAGTAACGCTCTTCGTCCGACTTGCTTGCGTCGTCGATCACAGCCTTCAGTTCAGCACGCTTCGGAGCGTACTTAGCAGCCAGGCGCGCACGCTTCTTTTCACGTTCGATCAGTGCCAGTTTAGCCACGGTAACCTCAGTTTCTGAACGGGAACTTGAAGCCGGCGAGCAGCGCCTTTGCTTCGTCGTCGGTCTTCGCGGTAGTCGTGATGCTGATGTTCAGCCCACGCAGCGCGTCGATCTTGTCGTAGTCGATTTCGGGGAAAATGATCTGCTCTTTCACACCGATGTTGTAGTTGCCACGACCGTCGAATGCACGGCCCGACACGCCACGGAAGTCACGCACACGCGGGAGCGCAACCGTCACGAAACGGTCGAGGAATTCGTACATTGCTTGGCCGCGCAGCGTGACCATCGCGCCGATCGGGTAGCCCTGACGAATCTTGAAGCCTGCGATTGCCTTGCGCGCCTTCGTGATAACCGGCTTCTGGCCAGCAATCTTCGTCAGGTCGCCCACGGCGTTTTCGATGATCTTCTTGTCAGCGACGGCTTCGCCAAGGCCCATGTTCAGGGTGATCTTGGTGATGCGCGGCACTTCCATGATGGACTTGTAGCCGAACTTTTCGACGAGTTGCGGCACAACCGTTTCTTTATAAATCTCTTGCAGACGAGCCATTTTTTAACTCCGCATCAGGCGTTGAGCGTGGCGCCGGTCGACTTCAAGAAGCGAACCTTCTTGCCGTCTTCGACCTTGATGCCAACACGCGATGCCTTGCCGTTCCCGTCGACCAGTGCGACGTTCGAAATATGCAGCGGCATCGACTTGGCTTCCACACCGCCCGTCGTACCCTTCATCGGGTTCGGCTTCACGTGCTTCTTGACGAGGTTGATCCCCTCGACGGTCACACGGTCGTCCGCAACGGCCAGCACGGTGCCGCGCTTGCCCTTGTCCTTGCCGGTGATGACGATGACTTCGTCACCCTTGCGAATCTTGTTCATCGCGACTCCTTACAGCACTTCCGGCGCGAGCGAAACGATCTTCATGAATCGTTCGCTACGCAGTTCACGCGTCACCGGCCCGAAAATACGCGTGCCGATCGGCTCGAGCTTCGTATTCAAGAGGACAGCGGCATTGCCGTCGAACTTGATCAGCGAGCCATCCTGGCGACGCACGCCCTTGGCCGTGCGAACGACCACGGCGTTGTAAATTTCGCCCTTTTTCACGCGTCCGCGCGGCGTCGCTTCCTTGACGGTCACCTTGATGATGTCGCCAATGCTAGCGTAACGACGCTTCGAGCCGCCGAGCACCTTGATGCACATGACTTCACGCGCACCCGTGTTGTCGGCCACTTCAAGCCGAGTTTCGGTCTGGATCATGGTTTATCTTTCCCAACTTAATCCGGTCGCACCACCATGGCACATCCGGTCAGTCTTGGTCCCGTCAGCCAATCGGCTGCTTGGGTTAGAACAGGCAGCGAAGGCAGACGAAACCCGCCATCGCAATCCGGTGAATCTGTCGATACAGGCTGGCGCCTGAACCGGCTTCCCCCACCAATTTCGCCCGCGACGGGGCTCCCACAAAGAGGGAAGACCGAGATTATAACAAATAATCCCGGTCTTGCAAGCGAAACTTACTGCGATACCACTACTTACTGCATCGCGATACTTCAGCTCTAGATCACGCGAGCCGCTTCAACCAGCTTCGACACAACCCAGGCCTTCGTCTTTGAAATCGGACGCGTTTCCTGGATTTCGACGAGATCGCCTTCGTTGTACGTGTTCGCGTCATCGTGCGCGTGGTACTTCTTCGAGCGCACGACGTACTTGCCGTAGATCGGGTGCTTCACGCGGTGCTCGACCAGCACGGTAACCGTCTTGTCCATCTTGTTGCTGACGACCTTGCCGACCAGCGTCCGCTTGAGCGAGGTTTTTACGCTATCGTTCATTTCTGGTTCGCCTTTTCAGTCAGGACAGTCCGCACACGTGCGATGTCGCGACGAACCTTCTTCAGCTGGCTCGTGTTCGTGAGCTGCTGAGTCGCGAGTTGCATGCGCAGGCCGAATTGCGCCTTAAGCAGGTCCGACAGCTCTTTGTTGAGCGCGACCTGGTCCTTCTGGTGAAGTTCAGATGCCTTCATCGTTTACTCCTTAGGCGCCGAGCTGGCGGATAACGAAGTTCGTCTTCAGCGGCAGCTTGGCTGCAGCCAGACGGAACGCTTCGCGCGCCAGTTCTTCGGAGACACCGTCCATTTCGTACAGCATCTTGCCCGGTTGAATTTCAGCGACGTAGTACTCCGGGTTACCCTTACCGTTACCCATACGCACTTCTGCCGGCTTCTGCGAAATCGGCTTGTCCGGGAAAATGCGGATCCAGATCCGGCCGCCACGCTTGATGTGACGCGTCATTGCACGACGCGCCGCTTCGATTTGACGCGCGGTCAAACGGCCGCGACCGATAGCCTTCAGGCCATATTCACCGAACGACACCGCGTTGCCGCGCGTCGCCTTGCCGGTGTTACGACCCTTCTGCTCTTTGCGATACTTTCTGCGTTTCGGTTGCAGCATCGTTATTCTCCACTCTTCGCGTCACCGCCGGCGCCGCCACGACGGGGGCCGCCGCGGCGTGCACCAGCCGGCGCACCTTCACCGTCACGACGCGGACGGCGATCGCCACCCGGACGTGCGTTGCGACGCGGACGCTTCTCTTCCGCGGCTTCTTCCACTACCGGCGCTTCGTTGCGGCCGAGGGTGTCGCCCTTGTAGACCCACACCTTCACGCCGATGATGCCGTACGTAGTCTTCGCTTCGGACGTCGCGTAGTCGATATCGGCGCGCAGCGTATGGAGGGGCACGCGACCTTCGCGATACCACTCGGTACGAGCGATTTCAATACCGTTCAGACGGCCCGCGCTCATGATCTTGATGCCCTGGGCGCCAAGACGCATCGCGTTTTGCATCGCACGCTTCATCGCGCGGCGGAACATGATCCGGCGCTCGAGCTGCTGCGTGATGGAATCGGCGATCAGTTGAGCATCGGTTTCCGGCTTGCGTATTTCTTCGATGTTGACGTGAACCGGAACGCCCATGCGCTTTTGCAGCTCGGACTTCAGCAGTTCGATGTCCTCGCCCTTCTTGCCGATCACGACACCCGGACGCGAGCTGAAAATCGTGATGCGTGCGTTCTTTGCAGGACGCTCGATCACCACGCGACCGACGGACGCGTTCTTCAGCTTCTTCTTCAGGTACTCACGAACACCGATGTCTTCCTGCAACATCGCCGCGAAATTGTTGTTGTTCGCGTACCAGCGCGAAGCCCAATTGCGGCTGACGGCCAAACGGAAGCCAGTCGGATGAATTTTCTGTCCCATCGTATGGCTCCTTAATTCCCGACCGTCACAGTGATGTGACAGGATTGCTTCTCGATGCGGTTACCGCGACCCTTTGCGCGTGCGGTGAAACGCTTCAGCGAAGCGGCCTTGTCGACGTAGATGCTCGTGATCTTGAGCTCGTCGATATCGGCGCCTTCGTTGTGTTCCGCATTCGCGATCGCAGACAGCACGACCTTCTTGACGATACCCGCCGCCTTCTTCGGCGAGAACGTCAGGACGTTCAGCGCCTTGTCGACCGGCAAACCACGAATCTGGTCAGCCACAAGGCGCGTTTTCTGCGCCGAGATGCGGGCACCGCGATGAATTGCTTTCACTTCCATCTTGATAGCCCCTTATTTCTTGGCCTTCTTGTCGGCCGCGTGACCCTTGAACGTACGGGTCAGTGCGAACTCGCCAAGCTTGTGGCCGACCATGTTTTCCGTGACGTACACCGGAACGTGTTGACGGCCGTTGTGAACGGCGATCGTCAGACCGATGAAGTCCGGGAGAATCGTCGAGCGACGCGACCAGGTCTTGATCGGCTTCTTGTCGCGCGTAGCTGCAGCCGACTCAACTTTCTTCAGCAAATGAGCGTCGCAGAACGGACCTTTTTTAGCAGAACGTGTCATTGCCTACTCCTTAACGCTTGTGACGGCGCTGGACGATCATCGTCGTCGTGCGCTTGTTGCTGCGGGTGCGATAGCCCTTCGTCGGCGTGCCCCACGGGCTCACCGGATCGCGACCTGCAGCCGTCTTGCCTTCACCACCGCCGTGCGGGTGATCGACCGGGTTCATTGCAACACCACGCACCGTCGGACGGATGCCGCGCCAGCGATTCGCACCTGCCTTACCGATTTGACGGAGGCTATGCTCTTCGTTGCCGACTTCACCGATGGTTGCGCGGCACTCGACGTGCACGCGGCGAATTTCACCCGAACGCAGACGGACCTGCGCGTAGATGCCTTCACGTGCCAGCAGCATGGCCGACGTACCAGCCGAACGCGCGATTTGCGCGCCCTTGCCGGGCAGCATTTCGATGCAGTGGATCGTCGTACCGACCGGAATATTGCGGATCGGCAGGGTGTTACCTGCGCGAATCGGCGCTTCCGAACCGGACATCAGTTGCGCACCGACCGCCACGCCCTTCGGCGCGATGATGTAGCGACGCTCGCCGTCTGCGTACAGAACCAGCGCGATGTTCGCGCTACGGTTCGGGTCATACTCGAGACGCTCGACCTTTGCCGGAATGCCGTCCTTGTTGCGACGGAAATCGACGATACGGTAGTGCTGCTTATGACCGCCACCCTGGTGACGCGTGGTGATGCGACCGTTGTTGTTACGGCCCGCCGACTTGGATTGCGAGTCGAGCAGCGCAGCGTGCGGCTTGCCCTTGTGCAGATCCTTGTTGACGATTTTGACCATCGCGCGGCGACCCGGCGAGGTCGGCTTAACTTTCACGATTGCCATGATTACTTGGCCTCCGCTTCAAAGTTGATTTCCTGGCCGGGCTTCAGGCAGACGTATGCCTTCTTCACGTCCTTGCGCTTGCCGTTGAAGCGGCCAAAGCGCTTGGCTTTGCCCTTCGTGACGAGTACGTTGACGGAATTGACTTCGACCTTGAACAGCAGCTCGACAGCAGCCTTGACTTCCTGCTTCGTGGCGTCCGGCGCGACTTCGAACACAACTTGTTCGTTCTTGTCGGCAACCAGCGTCGCCTTTTCGGAGATCACCGGCGCGAGCAGAACTTGCATCAAACGATGATCGTTTTTGCGAACTTCGCTCATGACAGCAACTCCTCGATCTGAGCGACCGCAGCCTTCGTGATCAGAATCTTCTTGAAGTAGATCAGCGAGAGCGGGTCGGCGTAACGCGGCTCGACAACCGCCACGTGGGCCAGGTTGCGCGACGCGAGGTACAGGTTTTCGTCGACCGTATCGGTGATGACCAACACGGAGTCGAGACCCATCGCCTTGAATTTATCAGCCAACAGCTTGGTCTTCGGCGCTTCGAGCGCGAGATCCTCGACCACCGAGATACGGCCTTCGCGAGCCAACTGCGAGAAGATCGAGCAGAGGCCTGCGCGATGCATCTTCTTGTTGACCTTGTGCGAGAAGTTTTCTTCCGGCGAGTTCGGGAAAATGCGACCACCGCCACGCCACAACGGGCTCGACGACATACCGGCACGAGCGCGGCCCGTACCCTTCTGGCGCCACGGCTTTTTCGTGGTGTGCTTGACCTGCTCACGGTCTTTCTGAGCGCGGTTGCCGCTGCGTGCGTTCGCCTGATAAGCGACGACGACTTGGTGAATCAGGGCTTCGTTGTAATCGCGACCGAACACGACGTCCGATGCGGTCACGCCAGCACCTTCCTGACCATTGGCATTCAGGAGCTTAAGTTCCATTATTTCGCTCCTTTCGCAGCACGGGTCTTGACGGCCGGCGTCACGAAGACCTTGCCGCCCTTCGCACCAGGAACAGCACCGCGGACGAGCAGCAGATTGCGCTCAGCGTCGATGCGGGCGATTTCGAGATTCTGGACCGTGACGGTCTCGTCACCGAGGTGACCCGTCATGCGCTTGCCGGGGAACACGCGACCCGGATCCTGCGCCATACCGATCGAACCCGGAACGTTGTGCGAACGCGAGTTACCGTGCGATGCGCGGCCCGAAGCGAAGTTGTAACGCTTGATGGTACCGGCATAGCCTTTACCGATCGACGTGCCTTGCACATCAACCTTCTGGCCGACTTCGAAAATGTCCGTACCGATGACCGCGCCGTTCGACAGTTCACCTGCCTTGGCGGTATCGATATGGAATTCGCGGAGGATTTCACCGGCTTGAACGCCGGCTTTGGCGAGGTGACCCGCCAACGGCTTCGTCACGCGCGAAGCGCGGCGAGTACCGAATGCAACCTGAACGGCGGTATAACCATCCGTTTCAACGGTCTTGATCTGCGTCACACGGTTGTCCGACACGTCCAGCACGGTGACGGGGATCGAGTCCCCCTCAGGCGTGAAGATACGGGTCATGCCAACCTTGCGACCTACGAGTCCAAGGCTCATCGTTTTCTCCATTCCCGACTGCGATTGGTCGGGGCTGATTACAAAATGTCCGCTTTACTACGAGAAGCAAGGCGAACTTTTTTGCGCGAATGCGCGAAAAGCCTTGGAGTATAACAAGGCTTTTCGTTTTCTGCAAGCAATCAAAGACTTAGCTCCATCCGGGAGGCCGGCGGAGCTTTGTAGGCTTACTGCAGCTTAATTTCGACGTCCACACCTGCCGGCAGGTCGAGCTTCATCAGCGCGTCGACGGTCTTGTCCGTCGGATCGACGATGTCCATCAGGCGTTGGTGCGTACGGATTTCGAGCTGGTCGCGCGACGTCTTGTTGACGTGCGGCGAACGCAGGATGTCAAAACGCTGAATACGCGTCGGCAGCGGCACCGGGCCACGGACGATCGCGCCAGTCCGCTTCGCCGTATCGACGATCTCGGCTGCCGATTGATCGATCAGGCGATAGTCGAAAGCCTTCAGACGAATGCGGATTTTCTGGTTCTGCATGACGATTCCTTAAAAAGAGCGAGGCGGTATTGCGCCGCCGATTGTGCGAAAGAGCGAGGAACCGGGCATTCGCTTAGGGCGAACATCCGGTCCCGGTCACGTTACTTCAGTACAACAGCTTCAAAGAAGACCGAGATCTTACTCGATAATCTTCGCAACGACACCTGCGCCGACGGTACGGCCGCCTTCGCGGATCGCGAAGCGCAGACCTTCTTCCATGGCGATCGGGGCGATCAGCTTGACCGTGATCGACACGTTGTCGCCCGGCATCACCATTTCCTTGTCCTTCGGCAGCTCGATCGAACCAGTCACGTCCGTCGTACGGAAGTAGAACTGCGGACGGTAGTTGTTGAAGAACGGCGTGTGACGGCCGCCTTCGTCCTTGCTCAGCACGTACACTTCAGCGGTGAAGTGCGTGTGCGGCGTGATCGAACCCGGCTTGGCCAGCACCTGGCCGCGCTCGACGTCTTCACGCTTCGTGCCGCGCAGCAGGATACCGACGTTGTCGCCCGCTTGACCTTGGTCGAGCAGCTTGCGGAACATTTCCACGCCCGTGCAGGTCGTCTTCACCGTCGGCTTGATACCGACGATTTCGATTTCCTCGCCGACCTTCACCACACCACGCTCGACGCGACCCGTCACCACCGTGCCGCGACCCGAGATCGAGAACACGTCTTCCACCGGCATCAGGAACGCGCCGTCCACTGCGCGCTCCGGCGTCGGGATGTACGTGTCCAGCGCGTCGGCCAGGTTCATGATCGCCACTTCGCCCAGCTCGCCCGTGTCGCCTTCCAGCGCGAGCTTGGCCGAACCCTTGATGATCGGGGTGTCGTCGCCCGGGAAGTCGTACTTCGAGAGAAGCTCACGCACTTCCATTTCGACGAGCTCGAGCAGCTCGGCGTCGTCCACCATGTCGCACTTGTTCAGGAACACGATGATGTACGGCACGCCGACCTGACGCGCCAGCAGGATGTGCTCACGCGTTTGCGGCATCGGGCCGTCGGCGGCCGAGCACACCAGGATCGCGCCGTCCATCTGCGCGGCGCCCGTGATCATGTTCTTCACATAGTCAGCGTGGCCCGGGCAGTCGACGTGTGCGTAGTGGCGGTTAGCCGTTTCGTACTCGACGTGCGCGGTGTTGATGGTGATACCACGTGCCTTTTCTTCCGGCGCCGCGTCGATCTGGTCGTACGCCTTGGCTTCGCCGCCGAACTTCTTGGTCAGCACCGTCGTGATCGCTGCCGTCAGCGTGGTCTTGCCGTGGTCAACGTGACCGATCGTGCCCACGTTCACGTGCGGCTTGGTCCGCTCGAATTTACCTTTTGCCATGATTACCTTCTTTCAAAGTTTGGTTATCGGTTGAAGCTTGTGGCTTGCGCCGAATGACTTGCGGGTATTACTTACCCTTCGCGTTGATGATCGCTTCGGCAACGTTACGCGGAGCTTCAGCATAGTGCTTGAATTCCATCGTGTACGTGGCACGGCCTTGCGACAGCGAGCGCAGCGAGGTCGAGTAGCCGAACATTTCCGACAGCGGCACTTCGGCGCGAACGATCTTGCCGCCGCCGATCATGTCTTCCATGCCTTGGACGATACCGCGACGGCCCGACAAATCGCCCATCACGTTGCCCATGTAGTCTTCCGGCGTTTCGACTTCCACGGCCATCATCGGTTCGAGGATGACCGGGCTTGCCTTGCGCATCGCTTCCTTGAAGGCCATCGAGCCGGCCATGCGGAACGCGTTTTCGTTCGAGTCGACGTCGTGGTACGAACCGAACGTCAGGTGAACCTTCACGTCGACGACCGGGAAGCCAGCCAGCACGCCCGATTTCAACGTTTCCTGGATACCCTTGTCCACGGCCGGGATGTATTCGCGCGGAATCACGCCGCCCTTGATCTCGTCCAGGAACTCGTAGCCCTTGCCTTGTTCGTTCGGCTCGAGCGTGATGACCGCGTGGCCGTACTGGCCGCGACCACCCGACTGCTTGACGAACTTGCCGTCGACATCGGCCGCCGTCGTGCGAATGGTTTCGCGGTAGGCAACCTGCGGCTTGCCGACGGTTGCTTCCACGCCGAATTCGCGCTTCATCCGGTCGACCAGAATTTCGAGGTGAAGCTCGCCCATACCCGAAATGATGGTCTGGCCCGATTCTTCGTCCGTTTGAACGCGGAACGAAGGATCTTCCTGAGCCAGACGATTCAACGCCAGACCCATCTTCTCCTGGTCGGGCTTGGTCTTCGGCTCGACTGCCTGCGAAATCACCGGCTCCGGAAAAATCATGCGTTCGAGCACGATCGGGCTCTGCGGGTCGCACAATGTGTCGCCCGTGGTCGCTTCCTTCAGGCCAACGGCCGCTGCGATGTCGCCTGCGCGCACTTCCTTGATTTCTTCGCGCTGGTTCGCGTGCATTTGCAGAATACGACCGAGACGCTCTTTCTTGTCCTTCGTCGCGTTTAGCACCGTGTCACCCGAATTCACCACGCCCGAATACACACGGAAGAAGATCAGTTGGCCGACGAACGGGTCGGTCATGATCTTGAATGCCAGCGACGAAAACTTCTCGTCGTCGGCAGCGCGGCGCTCACCCTTCTCACCGTTTTCGAGTTCGCCGGTAACCGGCGGAATGTCGACCGGCGACGGCAGGAAGTCGATCACGGCGTCGAGCATGCGCTGCACGCCCTTGTTCTTGAACGCGGTGCCGCACAGCATGGGCTGAATTTCGCACGCGATGGTCCGGTCGCGGATCGCCTTGACAATTTCCGCTTCGGTCAACTCTTCGCCGCCGAGGTACTTTTCCATCAGCTCTTCGCTGGCTTCCGCAGCCGACTCGATCATCTTCTCGCGCCACTCGTTGCACGTGTCAACGAGTTCGGCCGGGATGTCGACGTAGTCGAACTTCGTACCTTGCGACGCTTCGTCCCAAATGATCGCCTTCATCTTCAGCAGATCGACGACGCCCTTGAAGTTTTCTTCCGAGCCGATCGGCACGACGACGGGCACCGGGTTCGCCTTCAGACGCGTCTTGAGCTGGTCGTAGACCTTGAAGAAGTTCGCGCCGGTACGGTCCATCTTGTTGACGAACGCGAGGCGGGGAACCTTGTACTTGTTCGCCTGACGCCACACGGTTTCCGACTGCGGCTGCACGCCGCCCACGGCGCAGTAGACCATGCACGCGCCGTCGAGGACGCGCATCGAGCGTTCCACTTCGATCGTGAAGTCGACGTGTCCCGGGGTGTCGATGATGTTAATGCGGTGCTCGGGATAGTTGCCGCCCATGCCCTTCCAGAAGGCCGTGGTAGCAGCCGACGTGATGGTGATGCCGCGCTCCTGCTCCTGTTCCATCCAGTCCATCGTTGCCGCGCCGTCGTGAACTTCACCGATCTTGTGGTTCACGCCCGTGTAGAACAGGATGCGCTCGGTCGTCGTCGTTTTGCCGGCGTCGATGTGAGCGCTAATACCGATGTTGCGGTAGCGCTCGATAGGTGTCTTGCGAGCCACTTTGGATCCTTTATTCGGTCGACGCGCCGACTCGTTCAACGAGCCGGCAGCGCCCTAACACAAACGGGCGAGGCGCCGAACATAGCGCACCCGCCCTGATTTTTCCGTTGCCCTATCAGCGGGAGCTTAGAAACGGAAATGCGAGAATGCCTTGTTAGCCTCTGCCATGCGGTGAACTTCGTCGCGCTTCTTCATCGCGCCGCCGCGGCCTTCGGCCGCTTCGGAGAGCTCACCTGCCAGGCGCAGGGCCATCGACTTTTCGCTGCGCTTCTTCGCGGCTTCACGCAACCAACGCATCGCCAATGCCATACGACGCGAGGGACGCACTTCGACCGGAACTTGATAGTTCGCACCACCAACGCGACGGCTCTTCACTTCGACCACCGGCTTCACGTTGTTGAGCGCGACCGTGAACACTTCCAGCGGGTCCTTGCCACCCTTGGTCTGGATCTGTTCAAAAGCGCCGTACACGATGCGTTCGGCTACCGACTTCTTGCCGGACAACATCAGCACGTTCATGAACTTGGCTACATCTACGTTGCCGAACTTCGGATCCGGCAATACTTCCCGCTTGGGGACTTCGCGACGACGCGGCATGATTCTTCCTTTACCTTTTCAGTTGGAGCGTATTTCCGCTCCGCGGCCACCAACTAACCCGATCCATCTCTCGACTAAACCAGCTTGGCCGGGTGACCACTTACTCGACAGCACCGGCACATCCGGCACTACCGCATTAACCGCCTTGCGGCGACCTGAAACCACTTCGACTGCACGAACCGGCTATTACTTGCCAGCCTTGGCACGCTTCGCACCGTACTTCGAGCGAGCCTGCTTACGATCCTTGACGCCCTGGGTATCGAGCGAGCCGCGAACCATGTGGTAACGCACACCCGGCAAGTCCTTCACACGGCCGCCGCGAATCAGCACGACCGAGTGTTCCTGCAGGTTGTGGCCTTCACCACCGATGTACGAAATGACTTCAAAGCCGTTCGTCAGGCGAACCTTCGCAACCTTACGAAGTGCCGAGTTCGGCTTTTTCGGCGTCGTCGTGTACACGCGGGTGCACACGCCGCGACGCTGCGGGCAGTCCTGCAGGGCCGGCGACTTGCTCTTCGTCGTTTCCGACGTGCGGCCTTTGCGAACCAGTTGATTGATGGTTGGCATCGTTTAATCCTAGAAATGAACAAAATCGGCGCAATTCCGAACGGGCAAAGCGAAGGAATCGCGCGTCTGACCTTCTCGTAAGTGGCTTCCGTTCCTGCGGGCCTGAGCTTAGACAGGATCCCGAAACGGACCAAGAACGAGAACCTAGCATGATAGTCCGGAAATGCTAGTCCGGTCAATACGTTGCGTGAGTTTCTGGCTGGCTCGCGCAGGCGGCGTCAGTCCGCGCCGACCACGTCGAGCAGTTCGTCGCCGAAACGCTCCAGTTTCCGCACGCCGATGCCCGGAATGTGGCGCAGGTCGTCGATCGTATCGGGATCGCTGCGTGCGATCTCGGCAAGCGTCGCGTCGTGGAAGATGACATACGCCGGCACGCCATCGGTCTTCGCGGTCTCCGCGCGCCACGTCCGCAAGCGATCCCATCGCGCTTTTTCGCGCGGCGACATCCCCGCAGTCGGATCGGCGCGTTCGCCGGTTCGTCCGGACGACTGCCGGTTGCGCACCGGCTTCACGTATTTGCGCAGCGTGACGCGCTCCTCGCCCTTCAGCACAGGCTTGCTCGCGTCGGTCAGCACGAGCGCCCCGAAACCGTCATGGTCGACGGCGAGAAACCCGAACGCGACCAGTTGCCTGAAAACCGCGCGCCACTCCGGCTCGGAAAGGCTCGCGCCGACGCCGAAGGTGGACAGCTTGTCGTGCCCGCGCTGCAACACTTTCTCGCTGCGCGTGCCGCGCAAGATGTCGATCAAATGGCCGGCGCCGAAGCGAAAGCCGCTGGCCTTCTGCGCGCGGTACACGCACGACAACGCCATCTGCGCCTCGCGCGTCGCATCCCACGATGCCGGCGGGTCCAGACACGTATCGCAGTTGCCGCACGGCGTGCTCGTCTCGCCGAAGTAGGCGAGCAGACGCACACGACGGCACGTCGCGGCTTCGCAGAGCCCGAGGAGCGCATCCAGCTTGCCCGTCTGCACTCGCTTGTGTGCATCGTCGGCGTCGGATTCGTCGATCATCTTGCGTTGCTGGACGACATCGCCCAGGCCGTACGCCATCCATGCGTTCGCGGGCAGACCGTCGCGGCCCGCGCGCCCGGTCTCTTGGTAATAGCCCTCGACGCTCTTCGGCAAGTCCAGGTGCGCGACGAAGCGCACGTCGGGCTTGTCGATACCCATGCCGAAGGCGATCGTCGCGCACATCACGATGCCTTCTTCGCGCTGAAACATCTCCTGATGCTTCTGACGCGTCTCGAACTCCATGCCGGCGTGGTACGGCAACGCGCGAACGCCCTGCCCCTTGAGCCAGTCCGCCGTTTCTTCCACCTTGCGGCGCGAGAGGCAATAGACCACGCCCGCGTCCGTCGTGCCGTCCTTGTTGGTATGCTCGGCGCGAATGAAGTCGAGCAATTGCGACCGCGCGTTGTCCTTCTCGACAATGCGATAGCGGATATTCGGCCGGTCGAAGCTCGACACGAAGATGCGCGCGTCGTCGAGCGCGAGCCGATGCACGATTTCATCGCGCGTGATGGCATCGGCGGTTGCGGTGAGCGCGATGCGCGGCACGTTCGGGAATCGCTCGTGCAGCACCGACAGCTGAATGTATTCGGGCCGGAAGTCGTGGCCCCATTGCGAAACGCAATGCGCCTCGTCGATCGCGAACAGCCCGATGGGCGCGCTTTCGAGCAGATCGAGAAAACGCGGCGTCATGAGACGCTCCGGCGCGACGTACAGCAGATCGATGCTGCCGTTGCGTAGCGCGCGCTCGGTCGCGGCGGCTTCCGCGCCCGAGAGCATCGAATTGAGATACGCGGCGCGCACGCCGACTTCGGTCAGCGCGGCAACCTGATCCTGCATTAGCGCGATCAGCGGCGAAACCACGATGCCCGCGCCGAAGCCCGCCTCTTTGCGCACCAGCGACGGAATCTGATAGCACAGCGATTTTCCGCCGCCCGTCGGCATCAACACGAGTGAATCGCCGCCGTTCGCGACATGTTCGACGATTTCCGCCTGCTGTCCGCGAAAGGCCGGATAGCCGAAAACTTCGTTGAGAATTTTTAGCGGACGGGACATAGAGAACGAGCGCGAACTGCGGCGTGGAGGATAACGAATTCTATCAATGCGAGCGCAGGCGCCCGCGCGTGAATTGCACCGTTGGCCATTCGGCCGAGGTGCGAATCGAAAAGAAGGGATGAAAAAAAACCGCCCGGCGGAAACCGGGCGGTTCGAGATGCTACCAGCGAAAGACGCTTACTCGTTGGTGTGCGGCTGCTGCTCCGTTGCCGGGGCTTCCGGCGTACCGAAATCGAATGCCTCTTCGGCAGCGATCTGGTCGAAGCGTTCGCGATCCGCCGACTCCTTCGTCTTGCGGGCCTTGTGGAACGCGAGACCCGTACCGGCCGGAATCAGACGGCCGACGATCACGTTTTCCTTCAGACCGCGCAGATCGTCGCGCTTGCCCATGATCGCCGCTTCGGTCAGCACGCGAGTCGTTTCCTGGAACGACGCCGCCGAGATGAACGAATCGGTCGAGAGCGATGCCTTCGTGATACCGAGCAGCACGTTCTCGTACGTCGCCGGACGCTTGTCTTCCGCGATCATGCGGTCGTTCTCGTCAAGCATGTCCGACCGCTCGACTTGTTCGCCCGGAATGAAACGCGTATCGCCGTTGTCGACGATCTGCACGCGGCGCAGCATCTGACGCACGATCACTTCGATGTGCTTGTCGTTGATCTTCACGCCTTGCAGACGGTACACGTCCTGCACTTCGTCCACGATGTAGCGCGACAACGCCTCGATACCCTGCAGACGCAGAATGTCGTGCGGATCGGCCGGGCCGTCCACGATCATTTCGCCCTTGTTGACGACCTGACCATCGTGAACCAGCACCTGCTTTTCCTTCGCGATCAGGAACTCGTGCTGATTGCCCTCGAGGTCCGTGATGACGAGACGCTGCTTGCCCTTCGTGTCCTTACCGAACGACGTCGTGCCCGTGACTTCCGCCAGAATGCCGGCGTCCTTCGGCGAGCGCGCTTCGAACAGTTCGGCCACGCGCGGCAGACCACCGGTAATGTCACGCGTCTTCTGCGCTTCAACCGGGATACGCGCCAGCACTTCACCGACCTGCACTTGCTGACCATCCTTCACGGTGATCAGTGCGCCGACCTGGAAGCCGATCTGCACCGAATGCTCGGTGTTCGGAATCTTCACTTCCTCGCCGTTCGCGTCGAGCAGTTTCACCTGCGGACGCACCGTCTTGGAAGCCTGCGAACCGCGACGCTTCACGTCGATCACGACGAGCGTCGACAGACCGGTCACGTCGTCGATCTGCTTGGCGACCGTCACGCCTTCCTCGACGTTTTCGAACTTCACCGTACCGCCCCACTCGGTGATGATCGGACGCGTCAGCGGATCCCATTGAGCCAGTTGCGCACCGGCCTTGATCTGCGCGCCGTCGAGCTGCAGCAGCGTTGCGCCGTACGGAACCTTGTGGCGCTCACGCTCGCGACCGAAGTCGTCCGCGATGATTGCTTCGCCCGAACGCGAAATCACGACTTGCTCGCCCTTCGCGTTCGTCACGTAGCGCATCGTGGCCGTGAAGCGCACCGTACCGTTGCTCTTCGCTTCCACCGTCGATGCAACCGCCGCACGCGACGCCGCACCACCGATGTGGAACGTACGCATGGTCAGCTGCGTGCCCGGCTCACCGATCGACTGAGCAGCGATCACACCGACTGCTTCGCCGACGTTCACGCGCGAACCGCGGCCGAGGTCGCGGCCGTAGCATGCGGCGCACAGCCCGTAGCGCGTTTCGCAGGTGAGCGGCGTGCGCACGCGCACTTCGTCGATGCCCAGGCGCTCGATGTCTTCCACCGCGTCTTCGTCGAGCAGATCGCCCGACGCATACAGCGTTTCCTGCGTTTCCGGATTGACGACGTCTGCCACCGCGACGCGACCGAGAATACGGTCACGCAACGCTTCGACGACTTCACCGCCTTCGACCAACGCCTTCATCGCCACGCCGTTCGACGTACCGCAATCGTCTTCGACCACGACGAGATCCTGCGTCACGTCCACGAGACGCCGCGTCAGGTAACCCGAGTTCGCCGTCTTCAGTGCCGTATCCGCCAGACCTTTACGTGCGCCGTGGGTCGAGATGAAGTACTGAAGCACGTTCAGGCCTTCGCGGAAGTTCGCGGTAATCGGCGTTTCGATGATCGAGCCGTCCGGCTTCGCCATCAGGCCGCGCATACCGGCCAGCTGACGAATCTGCACCGCGGAACCCCGCGCGCCCGAGTCGGCCATCATGTAGATGGAGTTGAACGACTCCTGCTTCGTTTCCTTGCCGTCGCGATCGACCACGGGCTCGGTTGCGAGCTGCTCCATCATCGCCTTGCCGACGCTTTCCGACGTTGCCGACCAGATGTCGACCACGTTGTTGTAGCGTTCCTGCGCGGTGACGAGACCCGACATGTACTGACGGTCGTACTCCTTCACCTTCTTAGCGGCGTCGCCGACGATCGTCTCTTTCTGCGGCGGCACGAGCATGTCGTCCACGCAGATCGAGATACCGGCGCGCGTCGCGAGGCGGAAGCCCATCTGCATCAGCTGGTCGGCGAAGATCACCGTTTCGCGCAGACCGCACTTGCGGAACGCCGTGTTGATCAGGCGCGAGATTTCCTTCTTCTTCAGCGGCTTGTTCAGCACCGAGAAAGGCAGGCCCGGCGGCAGAATCTCCGACAGGATCGAGCGGCCAACAGTCGTCGGGTACAGCGTGACCTTCGGCACGAACTTCGGCGCGCCTTCGCTCGTGTCTTCGTTCGCCACCATTTCGGTGATACGCACGTTGACGCGCGAAGCCAGCTCGACTTCCTTGTTCTCGTACGCGCGGATCACTTCCGACACGCCCGTGAACGTCAGCCCTTCGCCCTTGCCGTTGATCGCTTCACGCGACGCGTAGTACAGGCCGAGCACGATATCCTGCGACGGCACGATCGACGGATCGCCGTTGGCCGGGAACAGGACGTTGTTCGACGCCAGCATCAGCGTGCGCGCTTCCATCTGCGCTTCGAGCGACAGCGGCACGTGAACAGCCATCTGGTCACCGTCGAAGTCGGCGTTGAACGCCGCGCAAACGAGCGGATGCAGCTGGATTGCCTTACCTTCGATCAGCACCGGCTCGAAAGCCTGAATGCCAAGACGGTGCAGCGTCGGCGCACGGTTCAGCATGACCGGATGCTCGCGGATCACCTCTTCGAGGATGTCCCACACCACCGGCGTCTGGTTCTCGACTTCCTTCTTCGCAGCCTTGATGGTGGTCGCGACACCCATCACTTCGAGCTTGTTGAAGATGAACGGCTTGAACAGTTCGAGCGCCATCAGCTTCGGCAGGCCGCACTGATGCAGCTTCAGCGTCGGACCGACCACGATCACCGAACGGCCCGAATAGTCCACGCGCTTACCGAGCAAGTTCTGACGGAAGCGACCGCCCTTGCCCTTGATCATGTCAGCGAGCGACTTCAGCGGACGCTTGTTCGCGCCGGTCATGGCCTTACCGCGGCGGCCGTTGTCGAGCAGCGAATCGACGGCTTCCTGCAGCATCCGCTTTTCGTTGCGGACGATGATTTCAGGCGCCTTCAGTTCGAGCAGACGCTTCAACCGGTTGTTACGGTTGATCACGCGGCGATACAGGTCGTTCAGGTCCGACGTCGCGAAGCGGCCGCCGTCGAGCGGCACGAGCGGACGCAGTTCCGGCGGCAGCACCGGCAGTACTTCGAGCACCATCCAGTCAGGCTTGATGCCCGAACGCTGGAACGCCTCGAGCACCTTCAGGCGCTTCGCGTACTTCTTGATCTTCGCTTCCGAGCCCGTGTTCTTGAGCTCGGTGCGCAGCAGTTCGACCTGCTCGTCGATGTTGATCGAACGCAGCAGTTCGCGCACGCCTTCCGCGCCCATTTCGGCGCGGAACTCGTCACCGTACTCCTCGACCTTGTTGTAGTAATCCTCTTCGGTCATGATCTGCCGCGCTTTCAGCGGCGTCATGCCCGGATCGATCACGACGTAGGCTTCGAAGTACAGCACGCGCTCGATGTCGCGCAGCGTCATGTCGAGCACCATGCCCAGACGCGACGGCAGCGACTTCAGGAACCAGATGTGCGCAACCGGCGAAGCCAGTTCGATGTGGCCCATGCGCTCGCGGCGCACCTTCGCCAGCGTCACTTCGACGCCGCACTTCTCGCAGATCACGCCACGGTGCTTCAGGCGCTTGTACTTGCCGCACAGGCACTCGTAGTCCTTGATCGGCCCGAAAATCTTGGCGCAAAACAGACCATCCCGCTCCGGCTTGAACGTGCGGTAGTTGATGGTCTCCGGCTTCTTCACTTCGCCGAACGACCACGAACGGATCTTGTCGGGCGACGCGAGGCCGATCTTGATCGCATCAAAAACTTCTTCTTGTTGGACTTGCTTGAATAGATCGAGCAGAGCTTTCATTGCTTTCTCTCCGTAGTCCGATTAGTTGCGGTCGAGATCGATGTCGATACCGAGCGAGCGGATTTCCTTCACCAACACGTTGAAGGATTCCGGCATGCCGGCGTCGATCACGTGATCGCCCTTGACGAGGTTCTCATACACCTTCGTCCGGCCCGTCACGTCGTCCGACTTGACCGTCAGCATTTCCTGCAGCACATACGATGCGCCATACGCTTCGAGCGCCCACACTTCCATTTCACCGAAACGCTGGCCACCGAACTGCGCCTTACCACCCAGCGGCTGCTGCGTGACGAGCGAGTACGGACCGGTCGAACGCGCGTGCATCTTGTCGTCGACCAGGTGGTGCAGCTTCAGATAGTGCATGTAGCCGACCGTGACCTTGCGCTCGAACGGCTCGCCCGTGCGGCCGTCGTGCAGCGTGACCTGATTCTTCGACGCGTTCATGCCGAGGTTCTGCGCCACGTCGTCCGGGTACGCGAGATCCAGTGCGCGCGACATTTCGTCTTCCGTCGCGCCGTCGAACACCGGCGTCGCGAACGGCACGCCTTCGCGCAGGTTCTTCGCCAGTTCCACGATTTCGTCGTCCGAGAAGCCTTCCAGCTCTTCCTTGCGGCCCGACTCGTTATAGATCTGCGTGAGGAACTGACGCAGTTCTTCGATCTTCGCCTGACGCTGCATCATCTCGCCGATGCGCCAGCCGAGACCCTTCGCGGCCCAGCCCAAATGCACTTCGAGAATCTGACCCACGTTCATCCGCGACGGCACGCCGAGCGGATTCAGCACGACGTCTGCGGGACGGCCATCGGCCATGTACGGCATGTCTTCGATCGGCACGATCTTCGACACGACACCCTTGTTACCGTGACGGCCCGCCATCTTGTCGCCAGGCTGCAGGCGACGCTTCACGGCGAGATACACCTTGACCATCTTCAGCACGCCCGGCGGCAGTTCGTCGCCTTGCGTGAGCTTCTTGCGCTTCTCTTCGAACGCGAGGTCGAACTGATGACGCTTCTGTTCGATCGAATCCTTGATCGCTTCGAGCTGCGCCGCTGCTTCTTCGTCCGCGAGGCGGATGTCGAACCAGTGGTAGTGGTCGAGGTCCTCGAGATACGCCAGATCGATCTGCGTGCCCTTTGCGAGCTTCTTCGGACCGCCGTTCGCCACCTTGCCGTTCAGCATACGTGCGAGACGCGAGAACGCGTCGCCTTCCACGATGCGCAGCTGGTCGTTCAGGTCCAGGCGATAACGCTTCAGTTCATCGTCGATGATCTGTTGCGCGCGCTTGTCGCGCGTGATGCCTTCGCGCGTGAACACCTGCACGTCGATGACCGTGCCGCTCATGCCCGAGGGCACGCGCAGCGACGTGTCCTTCACGTCCGATGCCTTCTCGCCGAAAATCGCGCGCAGCAGCTTTTCTTCCGGCGTCAGCTGAGTTTCGCCCTTCGGCGTGACCTTGCCGACGAGCACGTCGCCCGCTTCCACTTCCGCGCCGATGTACACGATGCCCGACTCGTCGAGACGGCCAAGCTGCACTTCCGCGAGGTTCGAAATGTCGCGCGTGATTTCTTCCGGTCCGAGCTTCGTGTCGCGAGCGACCACGTTCAATTCTTCGATGTGGATCGACGTGTAACGATCGTCCGCGACGACCTTTTCCGAGATCAGGATCGAGTCTTCGAAGTTGTAGCCGTTCCACGGCATGAACGCGACGAGCATGTTCTGGCCGAGCGCGAGCTCGCCCAGGTCCGTCGAGGCGCCGTCGGCCAGCACGTCGTCGCGCGAGACCTTGTCGCCCATCTTCACGATCGGACGCTGGTTGATGTTCGTGTTCTGGTTCGAACGCGTGTACTTGATCAGGTTGTAGATGTCCACGCCGACATCGCCGGCGACGGCTTCATCGTCGTTCACGCGAATCACGATACGGCCCGCGTCCACGTAATCCACGACACCGCCGCGCATGGCCTGAACCGTCGTGCCCGAGTCGACCGCCACGGTACGCTCGATGCCCGTACCGACGACCGGCTTCTCCGGACGCAGACACGGCACGGCCTGACGCTGCATGTTCGAGCCCATCAACGCGCGGTTCGCGTCGTCGTGCTCGAGGAACGGAATCAGCGATGCCGCGACCGACACGATCTGCGACGGCGCCACGTCCATGTACTGAATGCGGTCCGGCGTGACCATCAGCGTTTCGCCGGCTTCACGCGACGACACGAGTTCGTCGGTCAGCGTGCCGTCTGCGGCCACCGCCGCGTTCGCCTGCGCGATCACGTAACGGCCTTCCTCGATCGCCGACAGATAGTCGATCTGGTCCGTCACCTTGCTGTCCACGACCTTGCGATACGGCGTTTCGAGAAAGCCGTATTCGTTCAGGTGCGCGTAGAGCGCTAGCGAGTTGATCAGACCGATGTTCGGGCCTTCCGGCGTTTCGATCGGGCAGACACGGCCGTAGTGCGTCGGATGCACGTCGCGCACTTCGAAGCCTGCGCGCTCACGCGTGAGACCGCCCGGTCCCAGTGCGGAAACGCGACGCTTGTGCGTGATTTCCGACAGCGGGTTGGTCTGGTCCATGAACTGCGAAAGCTGCGACGAACCGAAGAACTCGCGAATCGCCGACGAAATCGGCTTCGAGTTGATCAGGTCGTGCGGCATCAGGTTTTCGCTTTCGGCCTGGCCGAGGCGTTCCTTCACTGCGCGCTCGACACGCACGAGACCCGCGCGGAACTGGTTCTCCGCGAGTTCGCCGACGCAACGCACGCGACGATTGCCCAAGTGGTCGATGTCGTCCACTTCGCCCTTGCCGTTACGCAGCTCGACGAGGATCTTGATGGTCGCGAGGATGTCGTCGTCCTGCAGCGTCATCGGCCCGATGATTTCGTCGCGGCCCACGCGGCGGTTGAACTTCATGCGGCCGACCTTCGACAGGTCGTACGCGTCTTCGCTGTAGAAAAGACGGTTGAACAGTGCCTCGACCGCTTCTTCGGTCGGCGGCTCGCCCGGACGCATCATGCGATAGATCGCAATACGCGCGGCCATCTTGTCGGCGGTTTCGTCGATACGCAGCGTCGACGAGATGTACGGGCCCTGGTCTAGATCGTTCGTGTAGAGCGTCTGGATTTCCTTGACCTTCGCTTCGCGCAGCTTTTCGAGGACCGTTTCCGTGATTTCCTCGTTTGCGTTCGCGATGACTTCGCCCGTGTCGGGATCGATCACGTTTTTCGCCAGCACGCGGCCAAGCAAGTACTCCTCGGGCACCGAGATGAACTTTGTCTTGGCGTTCTCGAGGTCGCGAATGTGCTTCGCGTTGATGCGCTTGTCCTTCGTGACGATGACGTTGCCTTCGCGATCCTGGATGTCGAAGCGCGCGACTTCACCGCGCAGACGCTCCGGCACGAATTCCATTTGCGCGCCTTCGCTCATCAGCGCGAAGTTGTCGAACACGAAGAAGTTCGCGAGGATCTGTTCCGGCGTGAGGCCGATCGCCTTCAGCAAAATCGTGACCGGCATCTTGCGACGGCGGTCGACGCGGAAGTACAGCACGTCCTTCGGGTCGAACTCGAAGTCGAGCCAGGAACCGCGGTAAGGAATGATACGTGCCGAGAACAGCAGTTTGCCGGAGCTATGCGTCTTGCCCTTGTCGTGTTCGAAAAACACGCCCGGCGAACGGTGGAGCTGCGACACGATCACGCGCTCCGTGCCGTTGATGACGAAAGAACCGGTCGGCGTCATGAGCGGAATTTCGCCCATATACACTTCCTGTTCCTTTACTTCCTTCACGACGGGCTTGCTCGGCGACTCCTTGTCGAGCAACACGAGACGGACCTTCGCGCGCAGGGCCGAGCAATAGGTCAGGCCGCGCTGCTGGCATTCCTTGATGTTGAACGCGGGCGGCGACAGCATGTAGCTGACGAACTCGAGCCGCGCGAAGCCGTTGTGCGAAACGATCGGAAAAACAGAGGTGAACGCAGCTTGCAAGCCTTCCGCCTTGCGCTGCGACGAAGACGTCTCTGCTTGCAGAAACGTCTGGAATGATTCAAGCTGGGTCGCCAGCAAAAAGGGAACTTGGTGAACGATGGGGCGCTTCGCGAAACTCTTGCGAATACGCTTCTTCTCGGTGAAGGAATATTGCATACGATCTCCGAATCACGGCGGGCGTTACCGAGGCGGGATACCTCGACGACACGGCCCGGTGTTCACCGACTGAGACCCGCGCCGCTGTCCGGGGAGGACGCGCGAATCTAGAAGCTTGGTGGTTGGCCGCTACCAACCGCTGGCTGACGGCAGCGGATGCCTGTGTTTCCCGCTACCCGACCAAACTTGCCTTCTGCAGTCGCTTCAGAAGACAAAGACAACTGCCGGAATATATTGCCGGTCCGACCGTTGTCTTTGGCTTCTGCGGGGCGATTTATGCTTGTTGATGCGCATAAAAACTCAGTCCCCACAAAGCACAAAAAGGCCGGCGGTGAAAAACCGCCAGCCTTCGCACAGCGCAATGAAACTTACTTGATTTCAGCTTTCGCGCCTGCGTCTTCCAGCTTCTTCTTCGCTTCTTCAGCAGCAGCCTTCGGCACCGCTTCCTTGATGGGCTTCGGTGCGCCGTCGACCAGATCCTTCGCTTCCTTCAGGCCGAGACCCGTCAGTTCACGAACGGCCTTAATGACCGAAACCTTGTTCGCGCCGGTTTCGAGCAGGTTCACCGTGAATTCGGTTTGCTCTTCAGCAGCAGCAGCAGCGCCGCCAGCAGCCGGACCAGCGACAGCAACAGCAGCTGCCGACACGCCAAACTTCTCTTCGAACGCCTTGACCAGCTCGTTCAGTTCCAGAACCGACATCGCGCCAACGGCTTCCAGGATGTCTTCTTTTGCGATTGCCATTTGAAATACTCCTAAATTGAATTCGGATCGAGCTAGCGATCTTTACCTAACTGAGCAACTGCGGCTCAAGCGTGACGTTATGCAGCTTCGCCCTGCTTTTCTGCCAGCGCGGCCAGAGCACGCGCAAAGCCGGAAACAGGTGCTTGCATGACGAACAACAGCTTAGAGAGCAGCTCTTCGCGGCTCGGGATGTTGGCCAGCGCTTGCACGCCCGCCTTGTCCATCACCTTGCCTTCGTAGGAACCAGCCTTGATGATCAACTTGTCATTGCTCTTGCCGAAGTCGTTGACGACCTTGGCAGCAGCAATGGCATCTTCCGAGATGCCGTAGATCAGAGGACCGGTCATCTGCTCAGCCAGCGGAGCGAACGGGGTACCTTCGACGGCGCGGCGCGCCAGCGTGTTCTTCAACACGCGCAGATACACCTGTTGCTCACGCGCTTTCGCGCGCAGCTTGGTCAGATCGCCAACCGTGATCCCACGATACTCAGCGAGCACCATCGTCTGAGCCTTCGCGACTTGCGCGGCGACTTCAGCGACGACTGCCTGCTTATCTTCTTTGTTCAGTGGCACGGTTAAACCTCCAGATTCGATGCACTCAGGTGTCCAACCTTCATGCACCACGTTCGACAACGGCGTCCGACTGTTAGGAGTATTTCAAGCGATTGGTGACCATCTGAGAACGATCGACAACCGACTTCAACCACTGCAAAACTGTTTCGGGTTCGCCATCTGCGTTGGCTTGGATTAAGGCGCCGCCCAACTGCTGCACCGCCACCAACGGTCTTTGACAACCGGTTGCCCAACTAAACGACCGTCGCGCAACCGCCCAAAGCCCTTGAGAACGCGGTCTCGCGACCGCGTCGAAATCTTTTACTGCTGCGCGAGCGTAGCTTGATCCACGCGAACGCCCACACCCATGGTGCTCGACAGCGCGATCTTGCGCAGGTACACGCCCTTGCTCGTCGCCGGCTTCGCCTTGTTCAGTGCCTCGATCAGCGCCGACAGGTTTTGGCGCAACGAAGCGGGTTCGAACGATGCACGGCCGATGGTGCCGTGGATGATACCGGCTTTGTCGACACGGAACTGCACCTGACCGGCCTTGGCGTTCTTGACTGCCTGAGCGACGTCCGGCGTCACGGTGCCGACCTTCGGGTTCGGCATCAGGCCGCGCGGGCCGAGGATCTGGCCGAGCGTACCAACCACGCGCATCGTGTCCGGCGAAGCGATCACGACGTCGAAGTTCAGATTGCCGGCCTTGACTTGCTCAGCCAGGTCTTCCATGCCGACCACGTCTGCGCCAGCTGCGCGCGCCTGCTCGGCCTTGTCGCCTTGCGCGAATACTGCAACGCGCACGGACTTACCCGTACCCGCCGGCAGAACGACGGAACCGCGAACCACTTGGTCCGACTTCTTCGCGTCGATGCCGAGCTGAACGGCGACGTCGATGGACTCATCGAACTTGGCGCTTGCGCATTCCTTGATCAGGTTCAGCGCGTCGTCGATCGGATACAGCTTCTGACGATCGACCTTGTTCGCAAATGCCTGAAGGCGCTTCGAAAGCTTAGCCATTTACACGCCCTCCACAGTGATACCCATCGAACGCGCGCTACCAGCGATGGTGCGCACGGCGGCGTCCAGATCAGCTGCCGTAAGGTCCGGCATCTTGGTCTTCGCGATTTCTTCCGCTTGAGCGCGGGTGATGTTGCCAACCTTGTCGGTGTGCGGCTTGCTCGAACCCTTCTGCACTGCGGCTGCCTTCTTGATCAGAACGGTAGCCGGCGGCGTCTTCATGATGAACGTGAAGCTCTTGTCCGCGAATGCCGTAATGACGACCGGCACCGGCAGACCCGGTTCCATGCCCTGAGTCTGCGCGTTGAACGCCTTGCAGAACTCCATGATGTTCAGGCCGCGCTGGCCCAGCGCCGGACCGACCGGCGGCGACGGATTGGCTTTACCTGCAGGAATCTGCAGCTTGATAAAGCCGATGATTTTCTTTGCCATTTTGAAAACCTCTGCTGAACGCGTGAGCGTTCGGTGAGTGATAGCGCGCGTTCGACTTGACGACTACTGACGCTCCTCAACAGCCATTACGCGGACCGTAAGCGCGAATCGCGCGAGGCCGATGACCTCGCGTGACGAATTCTTAAACCTTTTCGACTTGACCGAACTCGAGTTCGACCGGCGTCGACCGCCCGAAGATCGTGACTGAAACGCGAACGCGGGACTTCTCGTAGTTCACTTCTTCGACGTTGCCGTTGAAGTCGGTGAACGGACCTTCCTTCACCCGCACCATCTCGCCAACTTCGAAAAGCGTCTTCGGCCGGGGCTTCTCGACACCTTCCTGCATCTGCGACATGATCTTTTCGACTTCGCGCGGAGAGATCGGGCTGGGCCGATTGCGCGCACCGCCGACGAAGCCCGTGACCTTCGCCGTGTTCTTCACGAGGTGCCAGGTCTCATCCGTCATTTCCATCTCGACCAGGACGTAGCCCGGGAAGAAACGACGCTCGGTTACGGACTTGTGCCCACCCTTGACTTCCACTACTTCCTCGGTCGGAACAAGAATCTGACCGAACTGGTCCTGCATTCCCGCCCGCTCGATGCGCTCCTGAAGCGCACGTTGCACGCTCTTCTCCATGCCGGAGTAGGCGTGCACCACATACCAACGCTTTCCACTCGGAGATGTCGGAGTATCGCTCATATCATTTCCAACCCAGGATCGCCGAGAAAATTACCCATTCGATTGACTTGTCGCTAAGCCAAAGGAAGATGGCCATGATGAGGACAAACGCGAAGACCACCAACGTGGTCTGCGTCGCCTCTTTTCGCGTAGGCCAGACGACGTTTCGAACTTCTTTGTACGAGTCTTTGGCGAAGGCGATGAAGCTCTTCCCGGGCGCAGAGAGAAGACCGACTGCAATACCAGCGACCACGCCCACAGCAAGCGCCGCACCGCGCACGTACCACTCTTGGCCGCTGAGCAAGAAGAAACCCACGAACCCGGCCAAGACCAACAATACTCCAGCCACCAACATCAACTTATCGCTGGAAGTATTTACAGTTTCGACTGAAGGATTCGCCATAACACCTTAAACAGCGCCACTTGGCGCGAGAATGTGGCAGGGGCAGAGGGAATCGAACCCCCAACCTTCGGTTTTGGAGACCGACGCTCTGCCAGTTGAGCTATACCCCTAAACCATTTGGGGCCGACGGTTTCGCCGACCCCGAAAACTACAGACTACCGAGAGATCTCTGGCTCTTACTCGATAATCTTCGCAACGACACCTGCGCCGACGGTACGGCCGCCTTCGCGGATCGCGAAGCGCAGACCTTCTTCCATGGCGATCGGGGCGATCAGCTTGACCGTGATCGACACGTTGTCGCCCGGCATCACCATTTCCTTGTCCTTCGGCAGCTCGATCGAACCAGTCACGTCCGTCGTACGGAAGTAGAACTGCGGACGGTAGTTGTTGAAGAACGGCGTGTGACGGCCGCCTTCGTCCTTGCTCAGCACGTACACTTCAGCGGTGAAGTGCGTGTGCGGCGTGATCGAACCCGGCTTGGCCAGCACCTGGCCGCGCTCGACGTCTTCACGCTTCGTGCCGCGCAGCAGGATACCGACGTTGTCGCCCGCTTGACCTTGGTCGAGCAGCTTGCGGAACATTTCCACGCCCGTGCAGGTCGTCTTCACCGTCGGCTTGATACCGACGATTTCGATTTCCTCGCCGACCTTCACCACACCACGCTCGACGCGACCCGTCACCACCGTGCCGCGACCCGAGATCGAGAACACGTCTTCCACCGGCATCAGGAACGCGCCGTCCACTGCGCGCTCCGGCGTCGGGATGTACGTGTCCAGCGCGTCGGCCAGGTTCATGATCGCCACTTCGCCCAGCTCGCCCGTGTCGCCTTCCAGCGCGAGCTTGGCCGAACCCTTGATGATCGGGGTGTCGTCGCCCGGGAAGTCGTACTTCGAGAGAAGCTCACGCACTTCCATTTCGACGAGCTCGAGCAGCTCGGCGTCGTCCACCATGTCGCACTTGTTCAGGAACACGATGATGTACGGCACGCCGACCTGACGCGCCAGCAGGATGTGCTCACGCGTTTGCGGCATCGGGCCGTCGGCGGCCGAGCACACCAGGATCGCGCCGTCCATCTGCGCGGCGCCCGTGATCATGTTCTTCACATAGTCAGCGTGGCCCGGGCAGTCGACGTGTGCGTAGTGGCGGTTAGCCGTTTCGTACTCGACGTGCGCGGTGTTGATGGTGATACCACGTGCCTTTTCTTCCGGCGCCGCGTCGATCTGGTCGTACGCCTTGGCTTCGCCGCCGAACTTCTTGGTCAGCACCGTCGTGATCGCTGCCGTCAGCGTGGTCTTGCCGTGGTCAACGTGACCGATCGTGCCCACGTTCACGTGCGGCTTGGTCCGCTCGAATTTACCTTTGGCCATTTTCGACTCCTAACAGGATTTTCGCACCTTGCGCCGCGCGCAACTTTCTAGACTGATACAGCTGGTGCCCATGGGCAGGATCGAACTGCCGACCTCTCCCTTACCAAGGGAGTGCTCTACCACTGAGCCACATGGGCACTACAAAACCGACACTGGAGCGGGTGAAGGGAATCGAACCCTCGTCATAAGCTTGGAAGGCTTCTGCTCTACCATTGAGCTACACCCGCGAGGGTTGGATTTCCTTACCGCTTGAATTCTGGTGGAGGAGGTTGGATTCGAACCAACGTAGGCGTAAGCCAACAGATTTACAGTCTGCCCCCTTTAGCCACTCGGGCACCCCTCCGCAGAGAACTATCGATTATGGGGCAACAACACGCTGTTGTCAAGCGCTTCTTACGAAGCAAAGTAATCGAGGCTCTCACTAATAGTAAGCGCCTCCCAACGCAAAAACCCCACCTTTATGGGGTGGGGTTTTTGTTTTCGGCATGAGGAGCCTGACGATTACCTACTTTCACACGGGCAATCCGCACTATCATCGGCGTGGAGTCGTTTCACGGTCCTGTTCGGGATGGGAAGGGGTGGGACCGACTCGCTATGGTCATCAGGCATGAGGGGATGTTGTGTCGTCTGGGGACGGCACAACCAATCGGGGAAGAAGTAGTGTGTTGGGGTGGCGATTGTCGCACACGNAGTGGATCGTGTCCACGATTGCCGATCATGGGCACGATCCCCCGTGATCTATACGAATTCCACCACGACAGCACCATCATGCCTCACGCGCGCGCGAATCAGGAACTGGCCCAGCCGAGTCGCTTACAAACAGGCAACGACTCCTGGCGCTTCAAAAACAGCACGGCGGGGCAGCCCGCTTCGCGGGCTGCAACCCGGAAAAGCTCACCCAAACGACAAAAAGAGGAGGAAATCGACGCACCGAAATGACGTTTCTGCACATCAGGGGTGGGTCAGTTTTAGATGCAAAAAGTGGGTCAGTTTCCGGCGCAAATCAACACAAGCCGCGCTCCCGCAAAGCTCGACCTACGCGGCCGAAGTCTGCGCAACTGCCTCTGGGATGTGTGCATCGGGAAGTGCTTGAGCCTCGGCAAATTCCCAATGCAGTCCGGCTCGGACTACCGGCGCCCACTTCCGCCAGCTAAAGAAGCTGCTGGGATGCCGGACGAACAAGAGTTGCACGGGCCGCCCGGTCGCCGTATGGACCAATCCTGTGCGCGCGCAGAATCGACCGATTTTCGTCGGATGCCGTGCCACGCTGCAATGAAGTTGGCGGCCGCCTGCAGTCAGTCGAAGCGCGCCCACCGACTCCACACCGAAGACGAGACATTGCTCAACACCCAAGACGTCAAACAAGTCCAGAGCCGCGTCCCAACCGCTCTGATATTGCGACTGCGTGGGCCGCTCGTCGACCGACTCCATCACATCTAGCACGAGGTTGTAATAGGCAACGGTCGACCAAAGCCGCTGCTTCTGGTCGTCGCTCGGATTGCGCCGTTGAAATATCGCGCGCTCGACATTGCGGACGTAGCGAGATGGTCTCTGGAACTTCAGCGCATGGTTCGCGTGGGTTTCACGCAGACCGGACGTCCGCGCATATCGGTTCTGGAATTTCTCGCGCTCGGCCCAACAATATACGCTCTCGCCCAGAATCATCGTCTTAACAGCGGACCGTGAATAGTCGCGACCGACCCACGGCCACCACCTCACTTCCTTGTTGACTTCGAACAGGTGGTCAAACGACAAATCGAGGTGGTCCATGCAGAATTGGCTATTAGTTTTGTTTGAGTTCAAGGCGTTGGATGGCAAGTACGCCTGCTTCCATTTTCGCGCGCGCCGAACTGTTCGCAGAGTGTACGGAAATCTTCGGCGGCCTGAAGCCTCGAAGCGCCACCGCCTCTTCAATCCATAGAATGACATCATAGCCCGTGCCGCAGTCGTCGTCCCCGAGGTCGTGGTCAAGGCTAATCTCTTCGACTGTGCCTAACTCCAAGAGTCGGATTGCTTCGTGCGGCCAGTGAACACGCGTCCAACCGTCCGGCGTGACGCGCTCGTCGTCGAGGAAGACCTTCATACAGCGACGCCTAATTCCGACTCGTCGAACGATGATGCGCGACGTGGTTCAGCACAGCCCGAGCAGTAGACGGCTAGCTCGCGTTCATCGACGACTCGAGCTGAGACCGGCCAAGGCTGCGAGTCGTCTTCGAACCTCGTCATGCTGACAGAGACGTGAGGCTCTTTCCGGTCCACTGGTCGCAGGCAAAGCGAGCACGGCACAGTCTTGGCGGCAGTCGGATATGGAGAGGTCAAGGTGGAGCTGATGGCTGCCTCGGCATAGTCGGCGCACTCTTGGCCGCAGAAATCTGTGAGCAGGTTGTCGTCTGAAACCAAGACGACGCCGGGTTCGTTGCCGGTTACGGATAGGCTGCGCTTCGACAGGCTGAAGTAGCCGCAGCCCAGTTCGTGGTCGCAAATGCCGCAGAAACGGCCTTGATAGGAGCCTTCCATGCTCACTCATCGCCGAATGAAATAAGACGACGGGGAACGAGTAACAGCTTAGTCTCCCACTGAGACATCCCGCGTCTCAGTCCACGACCACATTCTTGATTCTGGGCAACATTGCGACGAAACCGCGGGGGAAAACTTGGTCAATCGAACGCGAGCACAAGCGCTCAGTCACTCGCTGGCAAGCCCCTCAGGGTGCGCGAATTCTCCGGTTTGAGCTTCAATTGCCAGACGCGTTTTCCTAACCTCGTAGTCTTCCGATTCGCGATTGTTCAACTCGTCCAACACCACCGCCCGGTACTCGTCAAAGCTCTTGCCATTTTTTAACGCCGAAGTCAAACCAGATACGCGGTCTTCGAGGTAGCGGATGCGCTCGGTCATCCGACGCTCAAGTTCGAACAGCTTGCTGGGCAGGTCGCCAAGTGTAGTGTCAGTCCACGCTTTGCGCATTCGCTCATCTCGCTCTATCTCAGTCGTTGCGAACTGGACGGCGTGCTTGTCTGCCACGTCGAGGACGGTGCGCTTCTGAGGCCATGGCTGACGTTCTTTGTATTCCTTCCTCGCGCGAAGGCGCTCTTGGTTCTCCGGCTTCGATAGGTATTCGAGCAACGCCTTCATTGCCCATTCGGGGCAAAACCGGCTGCTAGCTTTGCCAGGCTCGATTAGCCACGCCTGCACCGTGCGTGCTGAGACGTTCCGAGCTGCAAACCTAGAAATTACTGACGCTACGTATTGGCGGTCCCCTGCGAATTCGTTTTCCACTAGGGAGCGCATCATCGTGCGGCGCCGCTCGTCGAGCAGGGCCGCCCACAATTCATCCTTCAGGGTTTCAATCTCTGTAATAGAGAACTGCTGTCTCGGACCCGACGTTGGCCGAATGGTGATATCTGCTTTCGATTGCGTATTGCGAGCGTACTCAATCGTGAAAACAGTTCCGGTTTCTTTATGAGTTCCTTTGTTGCTCAGGTAGGAATAAATCCAAGCCATCGTGCTCTCTCCATTCGCGTCTGCAGCGCACATTGTGCGCGCACAATGTGCGCAATGTCAACAGCGGCACCGCGCAGGAGAGCAGCATTAGGTGCTGTCGTAGTGTCTCCGCACAAAGACAGGGGCGATGATTGAACGACGCAGCATTCGACTGTGAAAAACTACGTTAGGTGGTCTCAACCATCTGCGCTGCGGCAGCGAGCGTACGCGAGCTTCTGGCTTCCTGTTGCGTGGGCCAGAGTGCCAACGATTCAGCCGCCCGCTTGCGCCCGGCGTCAGTGATTCGGAAAGACGGGTCCTTTGGATGAGCATCAAGCAATCCAGCCTGTGCGAGCAATTGCATCGCGCAGTACAGCCGGTCGGTCAAAACTGGGGGCTCTGTCAGCTTCGTCTCGTTTTCGAGGTCGCGCTCAAGCCCCTCGTCGCCCGGAACAATCCGATAGCGGTCCCGAAGGTTACCGGGCTCCGCCTCCGAGCGCTCACGGACGACCGAGAAGTGTAGATTGACGACGAAGTCCCGAATTACCATCGCAACGAGTTCAGTCACCGGCTTGTCGGCATAACGTCGAGCAAGCGTGGCCAAGTGCGCAGGTGACAGACGGTCTCGCGTGTCGTCTCGCCGGTAGAACCCTCCCTCCGGCCAGTTTTCGGCTTCGGCCGCACAATATGTGAGGGCAACAGCGACGAGCAGGACGGCCTTCTTGGCCTTCTCGAAAGTCTTGAACTTGGACGCTTTTCGAAGCTCATCGAACAGCACGTGCAGGCTCTTCATCGGAACAACTTGCGAAGCGTAGCCGGTTCCCGCCATGCCGGCCTCATATAAGGTATCGGCGTCGCCCTGAGCCGTCTGCCAGGCATCAACCCATGTTCCCACGGTCAGCGTCATTCCCGGTTCGTTAGCTCCGAGATTCGCGGCGAGCGCGGCTACGTCGCCGATGCGACGCGGGTCCTGCTTGGTCATTAAGTCGTGAATTTGAAGCTCAGTCAGGCGCAGCAACGTCTCAAGAACAAGTTTGATGTACTGGCGAACCTGCAAACTAGCCCAGAGTCCTCGAGCGTCAGGCAAGTTGGTCAAGTCAATTTGGCTGCCGCCGGGAGCGAAGCCGCTGCCCATCGCATGCCTGACAATGTCGACCGGCACGAAACCATCCTCCGCCGCGAAGCGTTCCTCTGCCGCGACAAGCGCACGCAGGGCGAGCGTCAGCCCCTTGTGACGCATGTCCCAGAGCTTATCGATAGGGAACTGACCTGGCGACGGCAGGTACTGCGAGAGAAAAGCAGCCTGTTCCGCCGGATGTGCCGAGTCGAGCCTCAGTAGAGGGTAAAAGCTCGAGACGTTCGCGGGCAGGATTTGCACTTGGCGCGCGTCCGCGAGCCAGTCGATTTGGGCCTGAACCGCGGCAATGTCATCGCTTGTTGCAGCCATTTCGGCGAGATGACGTGCAAATCCGTCGGCTAGGTCCTTTCCTGCCTCGCTGAGCATGAAGGCACCCGGGATGGCTTTGGTGTCGAGTTGGAGGAACTGAAGGCCATTCACAAGGCTCGGGCGATATTGAGGTGCGGTAAGCAGATACGCACCTCTGGCGGTATTCACCTGGAGGCCGTCTTTCTTCCGCGTTCTCTGCTCGTCGCTGAGGATTTCGCTCAATCGCAGGGTCGCAAGCTCATTCTCTTTTGGCCAATGCCGGTCCGTGCCCGGCAAACCGCCGCGGTGCTCACGATTGCACCACACGAGCAACAGGTCCATTTTCTCGAGAGCGGCGGTACAGAGTTCCCGCGCTTCTTCAGGGTTCTTCGCGTCTCGCCGCGCAAGCTCCCTCGCTTCACGCAGGACCCAGCAAAGTGCCGAGTAGACGCGAATAGAGTTCGCGACGTTGTTGATGCCCGGCAACAAGGTGCGGTAGAGCGACATGTTCGCGCTCTGCAATCCCAAGGGGTCAATGCTCTGCGCGTGCTTGGCTCGAGTCGTAAAAACAGGTGCTTTATGCATTTCAACGACTCCAATCGGCGTAAAGACTCTTCAGCACGTTGTAGCGGGTCAATTCGGCCGCGCGCAAACCGGCAAACACCGGTTTTTCGCAATAGCCGTGAATGGTGACGCGGCGGGTTCGCAGCGCACTTACCTCGCCGATGTTGCGAACCACCGTGCGACAGTTTGGACATGACGCTACGTTCGTGAGCGGAATTTCCTGCGGAATAAGTCCGAACACGGTCTCGTTCTTAGCCAGTTTGCGGTCTTTGAGCTTTTGCAGGCACTCGAACACTTTTTGGTATCGCGGATTGACGCCGCTTGGGGTGGCATCGCCGAACAGGGAACCTAGCATCAACTCGAGTTCTTCTCGAAGCGTCAGGCTGCCTACAATTCGTGCAACGTGTGTGAATACACGACTGGTCGCACCGGCGTCCCGAACCAGTTCGAACGCATCAAGGTCCAAGCCCAGGGCGACAGCCTCCTCCCATTCGCCAAGCGGGACCTCGCGTTGCGCGAAGTCCTCAATCTGTTCCTTGATGGCGCCAAGCGCGAGTGTTGGTGACGCATCATAGGCGCAACAAGCGAACGTGCAGAGCACTGGCAGCAATCGCTCACGGTTGTCGACGTCATACGCGTAAGCGCTGTATTGAGCCAGCCAGGCACCCAATCCGTATGGGTCAGTGGGCGTAAACGCCTGCATTGTCGCGTTCGCCGTCGGCGCTTGCACACCGCCCGCTGTCATGACGACAATCGCTTCAGCCAGCGCGTCGGTCGCAGCCATCGCGACCGCAGCCGAAACCATCGGCCCGGTCGCGTCTTTCGCGAGTACCACGGGAAGCTTTTCCAGCATTGCGTCGATGGCATTTTGCTCTTTTGCTACGCCGTTTTCGACGTCGTCCTCAACGGGCGCTTTGTTGCTGCCGTACTCCTGTTCGGGAGTAATGATGTCGAGTTGCCCGAGCGCGCGACCAACGGGACCGAAGCGAGTGCGTCGAATGTCGTCGTTGAGGCTTCGAAAGGCGGCCGCCATACTTTCCTCGGCAAGCTGGGCGGACACATTCAACGCCGGCTCGTCGCCCTTGCGCCAGTCCTGGTACGCGCGAAGCTCCTTGAGCTTGCGCTGCTCTTCGCGCTGATTGCCCCCATTCGAGGTCGGCGCAGGGGTGCGTTTAGCGTCGGCCTTGCCGTCTGGCGTGGGCTCGGGCTTGCGATGCAAAACTCCTGTCATCCAGTTCAGCACAGGACGTAGGTCCCGGTCGTTGCCTGTGCCGCTGCGGATTCGCGCGGCGGCGCGCGCAAGCTCCTTCTCCCACGGTCTTGCCGCAAGTTCGCTCTCGACGTTGAGCCAGCCGATAACCGTGAATAGCTCCGACGTGAGCTTGAGTCGACGAGCACCTTCGCCGGTGCTTCGGCTCACTCTCGTTGTGGTGAACGAACCGTCAGACTCCAGTTCCACGTCATCGAGGGTATGTTCGAGGTCGGAGTCGCGCCAGATTTCCAGGCTTACGGTGTGCGCGTTCGGACGCGGCGACACCTTGCCGGTGATGACGCCGTCCGACTGCCATTGGGCATCGAGTGCCGGTGCTTTGCGTCCAAGCTCAGGAGACTTGAATTTGCACGCTTCGTACTCGACGCCGGCCAATTCTTCTTCGGTCAGCGTCTTCCACTTGAACGCCGGTGCATTCAGCTTCCGGGCTAGGGAAATCTCAACGTTTTCCAGCCCAAAGAGGCTCTGATTGGTCGCGTTGACTGAGCCAGTCATGACCATGCATCCGGTTGGCGAGCGGACTTCAAATACTTTCGCGTGCGCGAACCGGTTCTCGACCTTCTCTTCGGGCACCACGTACCGTGTGCCGCGGGGTAACGCGTTCACCTTCTCCAAGGGAATGACGTAGCCCTTTTTGCCTTGACGCACGCCAAGCGAAAGCTCCGACGTTCCGCACTGGCGCGCGAGCTCGCACGCCGCGTTCGCAGCCGGGTCAAAATACGGGCCGAACACAGTCAAGCCAACTGCGTCCGGTAGATGCTGACGAACCAGACTTGCGAATTGCTGGCCCGCGTTACCTACCAGAGTGTGCACAAGCCATGCGGACGTATTCTCACGCGCCGCCGGCGGCGCGCTGGCGGCAACCGCAGAAGCGCGTTCCGCGTAGTACCGCAGGTTGGCAGCGGCTTTGGCAGACAGGCCCGGGGTCAGGACGAACTGGCTCGCAAATTCCGCAAAGGCCTCGAACACCAAAGGGTGCGCCTGCGCGGTCACCGAATCCAGCACTTCGAGATTCGCGTTTTGCCCGCTCGTCGTCAAATTGCCGCTGCCTACGACCAGAACGTCGTCGCCCGAGCCACGTTCGAGGTAGGCAATTTTAGGGTGGAAGAATCCGCCTGAGTCCTGGTGGACGGGGATGACTCGATAGGCGTTGCCGGCGTAGAGGCTGGTCGACTCGTCGGTGGACTTGCAGGCTTCACGCGAGTCGACCAGCAAGTCGACCTTTCCACAGCCTGACACCTTGAGCAATGGAAGGCAAAACGACTCGAACCAGTTGACGCTAAGCGTGAACGTGGTGAACAACGCGCGGCGCGGGCGGACGGCGTCGATGATTGCTTGAAGTCTGGTCTGCATGGATGCCCCCGAAAGGCCTTTCGCGGCTCGCGGTGTTTGTAATCGTTCGGCGCATTTTAGCTATCGAAAGGCTGCACGTCACGAAAACGCCAGACGCCAGACGCTCTTTAGCAAAACATTCACCGCAGGCATCTCGCGTGACCGCGACGGATGCACTGACCTAGCTTGAACCGCTACCCTGGAGCGACTTAAAGGTCGCGTTGCGCCTCTCAGCTGCGTGCGTTAGCTACGGAAGCGCCATGCATTGCAAGCGCCCGACTGTCGGCTCCTGGACCTTGCGCCTTTGCTTGCGGAACATGCGGCGGCTACTACGTTAGCCAGTATCTGACAAACTACAAATCGGTCCGATTCAGCAACCACGACCCGTCTTGATTTATGAACTCGTAATAGACGCCTTGGCTCTCGCCGCTTTCAGGGCTGTAATAAACCGCCCGAAATTGAAAAGCATTAAGCGACTTTTGTTTCCAGGAATCAGTCCGCAGAACGCTCAAGCAGCGGTTCTTCGGAGCATATTGCATGCTACCGACTCCCCACGGGCCGTAAATGGTCCCGTTCCCGAGATTCGCGGAGCTATACATTCTTAAAACAGGTGCATTGTTCCAGTGTTGATAGCAAGCGGCCTTCGACATAACTGCTACCCCAACCGGTTGCGCTGATGCGACCATATTGCGCATACCTGCGTCACGCGATGCAACGGATGCAGCCAACGCATTGCTCAGTTGAGCACGTTGGTCCGCCGATAAAGACGGCGCAAACATGGTGGGAACGCCATTGGGAGATGGCGCGAGGGCCTGATTAACTTGCGATAGACCGCTATTAAGGCTTTGCAAAGCAGCACCCGTCTCCGCACAGGCCGCCAAACTGGATGTCAACACTAGCGCGGCTAGCCGATAACTATTTCTCACTTTAGTCCCCTGCAAAAAAAAATGCGACACCGGGGTTAACGGACGGTCGCCCGCGTTCTTTAGGTTGATGGCGCCGCGTTGAAGATGCGGCCAACTCAACTGCGACGCAGAAATGCGCTGCTCGCGCCCCGTCGCGGTTACATACCTTGCTGCCATTGTCCGGCCGAAGGGAGCGGTTTGCTCGCAGTTTTCCCTCTGCTCGGAATCGTCCTCTCTCTGTCTTCTCACCGAGTACGTGGCCCGTGTTTGTGATTTCGTTGCTCCGCGGCATGGTGCTCGGGCAGTCTCGTTTGCCGCCTTCTGCTTGAGGCTCGCAGTGTTGTTGCGGAACCGAGGCATTGCAGTAGCATTCGGGACCCCACTCTTACTCTCAACGCTCGTACAATGGGTTACTAAGCTGATTGCGTACGGCGCAGTTGCAGGGACAAGACGCAACGCTTGATGTGTCGCCAAGGAGAAGAACATGGCTGCGAGCGCGGAACTGATAGAGATTCCAAGCAACGAGCTGGTTTCCCTTTTGGACTTGATGGTCTGGGAGATGACCAATAGAGGTCGTCCCGACGTGCTGATGTGGCGGACGGAATTACTGTCACGGGACGACGCAACAAGTGTCGACGTGCTACGCGCTATCGCAGTGTGCGACGATTATCTCGCGCCGGAGGGTTCGGAAGATGGCCGAGCCGCCCAAGCCATTGCTTGGCCGGACCTCAGTCGGAAGTAGCTAAGCGATGAAACGGGCGGTGCCCGTATAAGTTTGCAAGCTAGATGAAGGATGAATTTTCTTCCTATAAGCGATACCTCGCGCAAAGCCTCGCTCGCCGGTCGGTCATACTGCAACTCCCAACTCGGACTCGTCGAATGCTTGCAACGCGCGACCCGGTTGAGCACATGCTGCGCAGTAGACGGCTAGCTCGCGCTCGTCGACGACTCGCGCGGAACAAAGCCATGGCTGCGAGGCGTCTTCGAATTGCGTCATGTTGACAGAGACGTGAGGCAACGCGCGGTCGACTGGTTGCAGACAAAGCGAGCAAGGGACGGTTTTGCCCCGCGATGGGTACGGGGATGTGAGCGTCGATGTGATTGCCGCTTCGGCGTACTCGCTACACTCAGAGCCGCAGAAGTCTGTTACCAGTTCGTCGTCTGAGACCATAACGACCGTTCCGGACGGCGTGTCCGTGAGTGTCTGGCTGCGCTTGCACAAGCTGAAGTATCCTTTATGCAGCTCGTGCTCACAGACGCCGCAATATCGACCTTCGTAAGAATTTGCCATGTTCATTCATCTCCTTGCCGCCGGCGCGACTGACATAGCGGCAGTCTAGGTTCTAAGCAAGACATACTGCGTCTCAATCAACTGGACAGTCTAATAGGCTGAGCAATGCCTCAGCACGGAGAAGGAGGCCCTGATGATACGCAAAACGCTTAACGCTTCTCGCCTCCAGAACGAGGTCGACAGGCGCATTCATCGACTGCAAGAGGTGATAGAAGATGGCGTGAAGATACAAGTGCCGCGCCCTCGACTGCAGGAAGCAGACGCAACGGGCTGCAATTGGACCATGAGCCATTTCGGGAACGCGGTCGGTTTTGAAGGCGCCATCGAGCGTGTGCTGAAGGCAGTACGCGCGGAATACAACCTCAGCACGGAGACGAAAGAGAAAGCCGACCCCTTCGCGACTTAGGCAAGAAACCGAGATTATCGAGGTGCGCGGGAAGCTCCGCAGGCGAGCTCATGGGCTGACTATGGCCGCTGCGGCGAAGTCTCACCCTTCCGCCTCTCCCCCGTCGTCTTGCGGTTCGTCGAAATCCAGGTTCTTTTCAACTATCTCGACGCGGATTTCTTCTGGCTCTTCTTCGATGTCAATCTGCCTTGGCGGGGTGGCGACCACTTTGAAGTCAAAGCCCAACCCGCTCGCGTATGCGACGTGTTCTCCCTCGTCGTCATCGCGCAAGACTTCGTCGTCAAGCATCGACCGGCGCTCGGTATGGAAGTCTTTTCCCGTTAGAACGACTTCCTCTTCCTCGCCGATTTCGGAATCGACGACCAAGAGCTTCAAGGTTCCAGATGGTTCAAGCATGCCTTCTCCCGGGTGCTTGTGGTTTCGGACTGCCCCAACAAGCGTGAATTTCCCGCTTTGTCCCCCAGAAGATATTAGCGGCAACGAAATGGTCGCAGCGACGTACAGGTCGCCGGTCGTCTCTATCCGCGCTACAATATCATCGAACAAACATTCGATGGAGCGAACGAATGACTGACGAGGAACACCTGGCCGCCCTACGAACGTACTGGAAACGAAATCAGGCGTTTCCCGCCATGGCGAAGCTTTGCGACGTGGTCGGCCTTAACAGCACCAGCAGCGTCTTTGCGCTCATCAAACGACTTGCCGACGCAGGCTATGTGGAGCGAGTTGAAGGTCGGGTGGCCCCGACTAGACGCTTTTTTGGTCGCCCAGTCATTGGCGCTGTGCGCGCAGGCTTGCCACAACCGGAAGGACAGGAGCCGCCCGAGTTGCTGACAATCGACGACTATCTCGTTGATGACCCCAACAGGACTGTCCTCTGTCGTGTTCGGGGCCAGTCGATGCGGGACGTCGGCCTCTTGGACGGTGACCTCGTGGTCGTCGAAAAGAATCGGCCGACTAAGCCGGGCGACATTGTGGTGGCAGTGGTTGATGGCGAGATGACGGTCAAGACTCTTTGCCTCGGCAAGGACGGGGCGTTCTATCTTGAGCCCGCAAATCCGGAATTCCAGCCGATTCGACCACAGGGTTCGCTCGAGATAGTCGGCGTCGTGGTCGGTTCTGTTCGCCGCTATGGACGGTGAGCATTCTGCTTGAGTTTGCCGTTTGCAAGAAGGGATTGGTACCATTTCGTCAATGCGATGAGCGCGAACGACACAGCAGGGCAACTGCGAGCAAGGCGGAATGGATATTTTTTACTATTGGCAGCAGCTAGAACGGAACCTCAAGGACGGCCAGGTCGGCTATTTCGGTTCCAACAACACGAAGATTCTTGAACTCAAGGAGCGGCTGCCCAGACGCGTGTGGGTGTTCAAAACGCCCAAGGGCATGAAGGGTTCTATTCAACTGCTTGGCTCACTGCTTGTAAGTGATGAGCCGAAAGTCGCCGTAACCACCGAGTATCCCAACCTCATTTACTACGACCCGTTCTCGCCGCAGTCCGTTATGTTCACCGATTCGGACGCGCCCGAACGAATCGACGAGGTGAGCCGCCTCCTTCAGTACCGTCTTCTTCACGCTTTCAAGTCAAACTTCCAAGGTGACGCGGGGCTGCAAGCATTGGAATCAAATGTCGTGCGGGAGTTGGAAGCAATGACGGCGGGCTGGGCAAAGGTTCAAATGCTTGAACTGGTGAAGGACCGAAAGAAGGTTCAGCCAATCAATCCGTTTGCGCGTTAGGGCACTAAACGATAGCGACGTCGGGGGCAGTCAAGAGTTTGCAAGCGCGGGGCGCTATTTGCAAATGACCACCGCGGTACCAGGCTTCGGTGCCCGAGCCGGTTCTCAGGGCTTCTCGTTTAATTGGTGGGCAGCCGGCCCGTAGCTATCGTGTTCAGCAATCAGCCGAGATTCGAGGGCAGCTAGGCTCTCGTCTGGCCCGCAGTTGCACAAGTACGTGAAAACAATGCGGGCCCCCACTTCTAGAGCGTTGGCCAAGGCGTAATGCACCTTGCGATAGTCTCTGTTCGGGTTCGCCGAATATGGCAATCCAAGTTGAATACCTCTCACACGATTTCGATAACGATTGAAGCGCACTGGGCCTTGAGATGCTCGGGCGAGACCAATGTAGACGCCCACGAGCGCGTTGCTGTCATCGAAAATCTGCCAACGATAGATTAGCTCGCGCGAGATATCCACGCCGTCGGCAACAACCTCGGGGTCGAATGTTCGCAACGTGCCAAGCGGGCGAACTGCCGTCTTCTCGGTACCAGAGCGTGCGTCTTCGCCTGGGCGGTGCCCAGCTTCGGCTGCGATTAGCGCAAGCTCGAGGTCGACGATTGAGAGCAGCTCGGCAACAGAGCCTGAAAACCGATGCGTCGCGCTCTTATTCTTTGTCGCTCTAAACGTTGCGGCGCGTTTCACTTCAAAGACGCCAGCGCGACTCGTGCAGGATAGTCGGATGACTCGTTTCTTTGAACCCTCCGCATTAAATACCCAGTAAGAATGGCCGTCCGCGATTCTGTCAGCGTGAAGCCCGCGCCCTGCAAGTAAAAGTCCGGTGTGGAGTTCAGTAAGAGACATGTCGCGCAAACATAAGAGCAAGGGAGCCAAGGTGCAGCAGGAACATCGGAGTGCCTTTGATGAGTCAATCCGACATGTCGTCCCACACGCGTTGCAGTCTTTCCCGATTTGCAGCGCGCAGCTTTGACAGACCAAGCCTTTTAGTCATTGCAACCATGCCAGCCTCACGATTCGACTCGTGTGACTTGATTTCCTTTGCGAGTGCGCTAAGTTCCAAGCTTGAAACTTCATCGAGAACTCGGGCGCCGCCTTTGGGTGGCCGACGGAAGGACCATTCTTTCCCCGCGCTCCCTTTCTCCCGGAAGAAGAGTCCAACATCCTCATGGTCGCAGTCGAAGTGTCTTTTCGCCACCTCCACCACTCGGTCCAGAATGCGGCCTCCGGTGCGAGACCATCCATGCGCCCGAGCGATTCGGCGCGCGAGGACTTCGTCGCGGATTGGCGCTTCAATTGCCACCACATGGGCAAGCATTGACGCTAACTGCGGGTCGTAATCCTTGTCGAAGAAGCGTTCTGGTGAACATACATGCTCCGTCAAGTCGAAATCAGCCTCAATGAAGATTGCTGCCGAAGGTTCCGATTCAGTCAGCGACGTCGCCCGAGCGTATCTTGCGGAACCCGGAGCTCGTATCGTGTCCAACGCTTCGTCGCCATCTTCTTCATCAGCGTTGTCAACTTCCGTTGAGACCGCCCGCTCGAGTTCGTCTGGGCCAGATGCTCTCGCCGCCGCAATTACCTCTTCCGCGATGGCCGCAGCCTCCGTCTCGTTAAGGGCGCCTTGCTCGCGCTGACCAGCCAAGAGTGCCCGGAGTTGCGCATCGACTTTCTCGAGCGTGCCAGGCATGTCAATCCACCAATCGGTCGACCAGATGCGGACAATCTCCCATCCAAGACCGCGCAGGACTTGCTCTCGCAACTTATCGCGGTCGCGCGCGGTCGCGGACCGGTGGTAAGTCGCTCCATCACACTCAATGCCGGCGACATAGCGGCCCGGAGCATCCGGGTCAACGACGCCTAAATCGATACGGAAAGCGGACACGCCGACTTGGGGATGGACCGTCCAGCCGCGTTCGGCGAGTGCAACGCAAACTGCTTTCTCGAAGGGGCTGTCGAAATCGCCAATGCTGCCGGCGACCGCTTCACCGAGTGCCCTCGCACCTCGCTCAGCAAACTCGAGGAAGTGCTTGAGGTCGCGGACGCCGAGCGCTTGGGTTCGAGACAAGTCCATCTTCTCGGGCCTGAAGCTTCCGAAGACGCGCAACTCTTGACGGGCCCGCGTAATGGCGACGTTCAGACGCCGCTCACCACCCTGCTGATTCATCGGGCCAAAGTTCATTGGCATCGTGCCATCGACGCCCGGGCCGTAGGTAATAGAAAAGTACATGACGTCGCGCTCATCACCCTGCACGCTTTCGAGGTTCTTCACAAACACCGGTTCGAGCGCGGTATCGGCGAAGTGCTGCTCGATGGAAGGGTCCTTTCGGCGCTCAGCGTCCAATAGGTCCTCAATGAGTCGCTGCTGCTCAGCGTTGAATGTCACGACGCCAACGGTTTGCCCGCTTTCAGCGAATCCCGGAGACTTAAGACGACCGACGAGGTCTGCGACGAGGGCTTTTGCCTCAGGCTTGTTTGTACGGGAAGCCCCGCGCTCGTACTGTCCTCCGGTGGCCAGATGGAAACTCACAGCGCGGTCATCCGTGACCGGGCTCGGGAAGGTCACAAGGTCGCCACCGTAGTAGCG
This sequence comes from Burkholderia sp. 8Y, assembly GCF_902506145.1. GTDB lineage: Bacteria > Pseudomonadota > Gammaproteobacteria > Burkholderiales > Burkholderiaceae > Caballeronia. Next base: position 2,632,076 of record NZ_LR733520.1, read on the forward strand.
ATAATTGGAGAAGGCGATAAGACTTTCGTGACGGCTGCGATAGTGCCATGACAGCTTCATCGTCGGCAGGTTCGCGCCGATACACTCTTCTAAGATACTTTCGAGTTCGGTTTCGATGTCGGTGTCGTCAACGTCAGATTCCGCGCGGTCGAAAAAGCTTGTCGGTGGAAGCTGTTTCGGGTCGCCGACCATAATCACTTGGCGGCCCCGCGCCATGGCGCCAATCGCGTCCCATACGGGAATTTGAGAGGCTTCGTCGAAGACCACCACATCGAAGTCGGACGTTTCTGCCGGCAAGTACTGAGCAATCGACAACGGGCTCATCAGCAAGCAGGGCGTGAGGCGCAGAATCGCGCTCGATGCCTTCGTCATCAATTCACGAAGTGGCAGGTGGCGCGTCTTCTTCTGCATCTCATAGCGCAGAAGCCCCCACTCGGACCCGTGCGAAACCCTCGCTGGCGACGGGAGTCCGGCCGAGAGCTGCGCTCTGACCCAAGCCTGGGTCAGAGCGATGAACTGCTCGTCCAATTCACGGAAATCCTGGATGCGCTTTTCGTGCTCCGCGGAGACGAAGGTCCGCAGAACTTCGTCGGCGTCAACGACGGCGTTAAGCCACCAGCGACAATAGTCTGTCTCAAAGACTTCCTTGACGCGGCCTCGCGCAACGATGCCCTGCTCAACGCCTGCAACCAACGGTGCCAGCCCGAGCGAGAGTGCTTGCTGGCGAACCTTGCGCCAAGCACACCACGCGTTCAAGCGGTTCGAGTTCTTCGGTACGTTCCCGGCACGTTCAGCGAGTTCTGCAGGCAACAGTGCCGCGAAGCTCGTATGCTCCGTTAGAGCGAGACCGCTCGCTGATGCGAACTTTGTGACTGCTTCCTCGAGCGACTTGAGCGCATCCGCATAGACCCTGCCAGTGCCAGCAACGATGCCTGATGGTTCGAGCAACACATTGCTGTCCCCAAGCAACAGACCCACCGGTCCCCTTACGGCCGAAAGGAGCTCGGGGGTTGCGGCGAGACTCGCGAGAGCCACAGCCAACGACTCAAAGAATTCCAGCGCAGGTTCGACGCCCTCAGTTTTTGTTCTAAGGCCATTCCAGAGACCAGACGTCTTCGTCGACAGGTCGGAGTGCTCTTCGAGGCGCGCGCGAAGCGACACGAGCTCGCGCATCTTCTTGATATCAGCGGCGGCAGTTGCTCCGGCACGTCCAGATGCAATAGTGGAGAAGCCGTCGTCGAGCCAATGGCTTTCAGCGCGCGCGGCCGCTAACGCACCTTGGAACGTCAGGTAGGCCTTCGCCACGCCGACTTCGGTCTGGAAGCCGCTCCAGATTCCGTCTGTCTCGGCCGTGAGCGGTGAGAGACGCTGGACAACCTGCTCAACCTGACGCAGTTCACGCATGCGCTCGAGGTCATCACGAGCCGCATCACCGCACTGGCCTCGGCTGACCGGGTCGAGACTGATATCCTCCCACGCCTCGCGTGCATGAACCCGAAGCAATGCGGCCTGAAACGCGAGGAGCGCGCGAACGACATCGATGTCCGTCTTCAAGCCGGCCCACGCATTAGACGTCGGCAACGACAGGTCGTCGAGAGCCTTGATTTGCTCGTTAAACGCGTCGATTCTCGCCAAGCGCTCTATGTCGCCTTCGATGTCGGGCTCGCTACCGCCAGTGGCAAGTTCCTTGAGCTTCTTGACAAGCGAGCGCTTGCGCATCATGCTCATCGGCCAGCTCGAATCCTTCAGTTCGCGGAGGTCAGATTGCAACTCGGCTACTGTTTTGCTCGGAATGCTCTCGTTGTAAGGCAGAGATAGTTGACCCGCGGTGTCAAGACGGCTGCGCAGCAACTCAATGCCCGTAGCCAGACGGCTTCTCAACGTCTCATTCCATGGCCGGGACAACTTGGCACTCAGTTCCGCGTCACGCTCCACCTGAGCGATGCCAAGTCGCAGGTCGTCGAGCGTCTGGTTGCTTTTGGGAGTCGACAGACCTGCGAGCAATTCACGATATCGCTCCAGCATCGGGACTGCTTGCCGGAGCGCGTCAGCTATCGACTTTGCGTCCGGACGCAACGCGAAACGCCAATCGTAGCCAGACGCCAAGGGCAGCGTTGCTGCGAGCATGCGCATTCCCTCACGCACTCGAGCGTCAAGTAGAAGCGCCGGAAGTCCGATTGCCGCGAGAAGGTCATCAGCGGCCTTCTCAAACGTGGCGACAACCTGTGGTACGGCTTGGGCAGCATCCAGCAAGGCTGACTGCCATAGAGGGGACCATTCCGTTTGAGCAATATGAGCCAGCGGCGTCGAATTAAGCTGCCCCTCGCCGAACGCCTTTGCGTTGATGTCGAGCAATTCCGCCGTTTCTCGCAGGGAGCGCATGCCATCGAGGTTATGCGCCTTTGAGGACGGCCACGACAATCGCAGTTCCGGCAGGTCATGGCCGCCGACCACTCGGCCGATGGCTTCATAGACACTCAGGCCGTTTTCATGGCGTTGGTGGAGCCGCTCGACATAGCCGTTCAGTTGCGAACGAATCGCCTCCAGTCGCTCGGCCTCGGCATGCCACTGTTCGGGGGCGAGCGCAGACGTTGCGTCCCACGAGGTACGGAGCTGCTCGAGCACCTCCGTCTTACGAGCTTTGCTCGAATGAAGTTCGAGACAGAAGCTTCCAAGACCCACATCAGCGAGACGCCGATAGACGACATCGAGCGCAGCCATTTTCTCGGAAACGAATAGCACCCGCTTCTTCTCAGCAAGGAACTGCGCAATGAGGTTGGAAATGGTCTGGCTCTTGCCGGTTCCAGGAGGTCCGATAAGGACAAAATCCTTGCCCTTGCTGCCGGCAACCACTGCGGACAACTGAGACGAATCGGCAGGCAGCGGACAGAAGGTTTCCTTGACCGGCAGCTCTCGGTCCAGCCGCCGTACGTCGGGGAATTCGACGCTCGTCTGGTACGAATCGCGCGGAGTATCAATAAGATGACGAACGACGGAATTCTGCTTGAGTTGCTCGGTGCGTTCGGTAAGGTCCCGCCACATCAGATACTTCGCGAACGAGAATGACGCGAGAACGACGTCTTCTACGACTTCCCAACCCTTGATGTCTTTGATTGCGTTCGAGACAGTCTTCCAGATGCCGGCTACGTCGAGTCCAGAGTCATCTTTCGGCAACTCTGTGTCACGAATACCCAACTCCAGTTCAAAATCTTGGCGCAGCATCTCGATGAGCGTCGGATTGAATCGTGGCTCATCGTCGTGCAGCCTGAGACTGAACCCGGAACGAGCGCTACGCCGCTCCAACGAGACGGGCACCAATATAAGAGGCGCGCGATATTTCTTGTCGTCTTTGTCGTCCCGGGTCCACGAGAGGAAACCTACGGCGAGGTAGAGTGTGTTTGACCCGCCCTCTTGAAGCGTCGTCCGAGAACTGCGGAATAGCTCGAGTAAGCGGTCATCCATCTCCTCTTGCGGAAGACCGATAAACACTTCCTTCCGCTTGAGTGCATCGAGCGCGTGTCGACGCCGAATGTTCTCGCGCTCGCGAGCTTCATGAACCGCCTGACTTCGCGGGTCCGCGCCGTCCATCAGGTCCGGACGGGTGAGAAGCTTGAGCGCTTGGCCCTCCGCGAGAATGTCTTCCAGCAGCCCCGGCTCGGGGGCATCCAGTTTGACCGATTTCTTGCCGGCTTTAAAGCTTAGCAGGTTGTTCCGAAGGGACAGGTCGAGCAGCTTCCGCTGCCAGCGAGTAAGCCGGTCTTCTGGACGCTCGAGGTCGCCGTCGACCTCGGTGTCCCCGAAAGTCGTAGGAAGGTCGGGAGCCTCTTCCCAGGTGGGCGTGCGATTCTCGCTCGAATCTTCGTCCGAAGCACCGCGCACGACCACCTGCTCACTTGCCAGCGGCTTAATGCGCTGCAGACGCGCGCGATGGATGTCCACCGCTAGTTCGAACTTGCCTTCGGAACCTTCCGCGATGCGTTCCTCGCCCTTTTCCGCCGCGAAACTAAACTTTGGGAGGGGCCGCTGCGCAAGATACGTGGACTCGAATAAGACCATCTCCTTAAGCTTCACGCGCTTCCTAAGCGCGGTGATGTCGTCAACGACCGTCGTGGAGAATTCCTCCGGTTTCAGCCAGACGCCCGGGAACGCATGCCCTTCCTGGAAAACGACGAGCGGATTAAGGCCAGCTTGCTCGAGCGCAGCACAAGCGAAAAGAGCCAGGTCGAGACAGGTTCCAAGCTTCGATTCTGCGATATGGCCGGGAGCGCGCACTTTCTGGCCGTTGTATTCAAAGCTCGCCGGCGGCACCGCGTAATCGATGCCCATGGCACCAATGGCGTTCCAGATGGCCGAAGCTAGTTCCCAGGCGCGCTTAGGTCCATCCTGATAGCCATTGATGGCCCCGGGCTTCCCGGCGCCGCGTAGAACTTCCGCCGCTTGTTTGAGGACACGCTCGATGGCCGGTTCGTTCGGCTGAACGAATGCTGCCACCATATCGGGAAGCGAAGATAGACCGCTCCATTGGTTTCGAGGGAGTAGTTCAACAATCGCCTCGGCCAAAGCCAATTCCGCTGGCTCGTCATTGCCATCGATAAGGCGGAACGTGACAACCGCCTTCTCGGACTCCGTCAGTCGTCCCAGTAGCGGCCCGTCCAGCCCAAGGTCGATGTCCGAGAGCCGAACCGTCTGACCCGACGCCAACTGGTCGATATGCCAGGTCTTGGGTTTCAAGAACGGCGGCTCTGAGCCGACCGTCAGTCGCAACGACTTGTAGTCGCTACTCGTCCCGTTGACGAGCGACAACTCGCGAATCACCGGGACGGCGTTCTGAAAGTCGGCGAGATTGACCTTGGTGGCAAGCGTTGTCTTGATTTCGACGCAGCTCGGCTCTTCCGGCTGAACTGCCGGCTCGATTGCTACTGTATCCATCTGGCCCCGAATCCCTAACTCTTGTACTTAATTAGATTGTGTCTTTCTTAGCAGCCGGGTCATTTTGCAAGCAAAGGGCAATTTCATCGGCAATTCGGCTCACCGAAGGCCGACCGGGCATTTCGCGCCTGCACCGGAACGAGAACGCGCGCGAGCTTCCCATCGCTTTCAAGCCACGCAACGCTGATTCTTCGACCAGTGTCGGCCGGCACAGAGATGGTAACGCTGATTCCGCGTCCCCTCCAACGGGTGCTTAGCGCTGACTTGACCTGCCTGAGTTCTTCGGACCGTTTTAATCTTGGAGAACGGCCTCGATTGCTTCAGTTGAACAATACCGCTGCTTGAACTCGTCGGGCGTCAGGTAGGCCAGGCTTGAATGCGGCCGGATGGCAGTCCGAAGATCCCCCGCTTTCCTCCGTAGATCGTATGCGGTATTAATCCGGCTTTCGCCGGGCTATCCCCCACTACAGGACACGTTCCGATGTATTACTCACCCGTTCGCCACTCGCCACCAGGGTTACCCCCGTGCTGCCGTTCGACTTGCATGTGTAAGGCATGCCGCCAGCGTTCAATCTGAGCCAGGATCAAACTCTTCAGTTCAAACCCTGTTACTGTTTTCGGTTCCGTTAGAAACCGGTCGCTCACTCAACGTACTGACGATGATTTATTCCATCCTAAGATGAAAAAACCTTCCTCTGATACTTCGTGTGAGACTCTTGATACTGTTGCTTTTGCCGCAGCGCCTAAGCACCACAACCGCACTCGCCATCAAGCGCCCACACTTATCGGCTGTTAGTTTTTAAAGAGCAATCCGCCAAGACTTCCTGCTTCGCCGCACCGAGCACCTCGCTCAGCACCGCTTCGTCTTGCGTCGCTGCATCAGCAGCAGAGAAACGAGATTATGAAGAATCTTTTTCTCCTTGTCAACGGCTTTTTTCGCTTTCGCTTCCAAAACTGTGGACTTCGGAGGCCGCTTTGTTTCTTTCGCGGCGCTCATCTTGCGACGAGGAGCGGAATTCTAGGTCAAGCAAACGCCAATGACAAGCTGATGACGCAAGTTTTTTTGCTGTGCTCCCGCGACTCCTATTTCGCCGTGCCTAGCACGGCGTCCACCGGGACGGTCGACGCCATCGCCGCATAGCCCGCGTCGCTCGGATGAATGTGGTCGCCGCTGTCGTAGCGCCGTTGCAGCACGCTCGGCCGAGCCGGATCGCGGAGCGCCTGATCGAAGTCGATCACACCATCGAACGCCCGGCTCGCGCGGATCGAAGCGTTGACCGCCGTGCGGATGGCCTCCCGCTCGGGCGGCAGCGACGCCGGCGTAAGCGTCGCGCCGTAGATCTTGAGCCCGCGCTGATGCGCCTGCGCGATGAGCCGTTGGTACCCGCGCAGCAGCGCGTCCGCGTTCACCTCGGTATGCGGTGCATCGCAGTCTAGGCCGCCATGCGCGGGCATCGCGGCGAAATTGATGTCGTTGATGCCGATCAGCACGAGGACCGCGCGCACGCCCGGCTGCCGCAGCGCGTCGCGATCGAATCGGCTCACGAGCGCCTCGCCGTAGCACGGCGAATTGCTCAGCAGCCGGTTTCCGCTGATGCCGACATTGATGACCGCCGCCTGCCCGCCGCTTTTCTCGGCGATCTGACGTGCAAGAGCGTCGGGCCAGCGTCGATTGGCGTTCATGGTCGAGCGCATGCCGTCCGTGATTGAATCGCCGATCGCGACAACTGCTCGCGCGGAAGGGTTCTCCACGGAAAGGTTGGTCAGCCACGCGTACTGCGTGAAACGAGTCCGGAAGGCGGCGGGCGAGGCGTCGTCTGTGCGATCGCCCGGCGTCGAAACGTAGTTGACCTGGCTCGCCACGCGATGCCACGCCGCCAGCCTCTGATTCGCCCCCATGAACATGCTGACCGCGAGCGGCTGACCGGCGGCGACCCCGAACGCGACCGGATCGCTCGTGGCTTGCGCGCCCGGCGCGACCGTCACCGTCTTGCTGCCGCCGAACAGCACGGGTCGACTGCTGCCGCCCTGGATCGCCGGACTGCTGCCGCTCACGGCGCGCGCCACCGTCATTGATTCGACGACGAGCGGCTCCGCGCCATACACGTTGCTGATGCGCAAGCGCATTTGCTTGCCCGCGATCTGCGGGTAGATCAATTGCCGAACGGTTCGGCCGCCGACTTCCGGCGCGCGATAAAGCGGCGGCACATTCGCGAGCTGCGGAATCGACTGGAGCGCCGTGCCCCAGGCGCTGACCCAATGGTCGTTCGCGGGCGATTCGGCCGTCCCGGCGGCGAACGCGAGCGATGCGGCGGTGAACGGAAAAGCAAGCGCGGTCGCGCAGAGTGCGGCGAGAACCTTGGATTTCATTCGGCGATGGCGTTCGGAAAAGTCCAAATTGTGCACGAACGATTGACCGACCGCGACGCCGAATGAAGAACAAAGCGCGCACCGCCGTCCCGCCAGCACCGAATGGCCTCACAATGCAGCCAATTCTTCCTGGACGTACGTATATGCAACCCGAAAGCTCCACGCCGCAACTCCATTGGGACGAGGACGGCGAAAGCCGCTCTGCTCGCTGGCGCTCCGAAAGCGGCAATCAGCCGCCCAAGCGCGTCGTCATCGGCCACGATCAGATGACGGCCGATCACGCCTACCGCCTCGCCTGCGAAGGCACGGCCATCCTCTGGCGTGGCGATTTTCAGAACGCGCGCCAGTTATTACAGGCGATGGCACGCCGGATCGATAACAAGCCGCGCAAGGCGAAGAAAGCGGCGTCGGACAAGGACAAACCGACGTCCCCGGTCGATGCGTTCAACATGCACCGTCTCGCCCAATCGCAGCGCGCACGCACGCTCGCGATGCTCGTGCTTCCGCTCGACGAGCAGTACGCCATCCCGCTGCGCCGCGCGCCCGACGTGCGCGAAGCCTGCGAGGAAGCGTATGGCCCGCCGCAGGAAGCATCGGTTGTGTCGTTGCGCGAGGTGCTCGGTCTGGTCGGCGCCCACGAGTGGCGCAAGAAGGGCGTCGAAATTAAGGCGACAGGCGGCCGGATCCATCCGTACTACGGCGTCTTTTCGCCGGTGCGCGGCGAATACGTCGATCTGATCGCGAATCAGCCGTTACCGTCGACATCGCTCGCGTTCGACGTGGGCACCGGCACCGGCGTGCTCGCGGCGGTGCTGGCGCGGCGCGGCGTCGAGCGCATCGTGGCGACGGACGTCGATCCGCGCGCCCTTGCTTGCGCACGCGAGAACATCGCGCGGCTCGGCCTCGGCAAGCAGGTTCAGGTCGTGGAGGCGAATCTCTTTCCGGAAGGACGCGCGCCGCTCGTCGTCTGCAATCCGCCGTGGCTGCCCGCCCGCCCGAGCGCGGCGATCGAGCACGCGATCTACGACCCCGAAAGCCGCATGTTGCGCGGTTTCCTCGATGGTCTCGCCGCCCACCTGACGCCGGGCGGCGAAGGCTGGCTGATCCTGTCCGATTTCGCCGAACATCTCGGCCTGCGCACGCGCGCGCAGCTTCAGCAATGGATCGACGCAGCGGGGCTGAAGGTGGATGGCCGCATCGACGTGAGGCCGCATCATCCGCGTGCGGCGGACAAGTCGGACCCGCTGCACGCCGCGCGGTCGGCGGAAGTGACGTCGCTTTGGCGGCTGGTCGCCGGTTGAGGATTGCGGGTTGGCTGCTTGGCGTCTGGTAACGCGTGAGCGTCGGGCTTCGCCGCTTCGCGTGCAACGCGTTTGGCGCGTTTGGCGCGTTTGGCGCGTTGCCGCGACGCTTGGGGCTTGGCCCGGCGACGTCTGGCCTATATGGCCCGTCGCCGGATGACGCCTGAGGGTAAGAACTTGGCCGCTTCGCGTTTGGCGCGCGTGGCTCGTCGCCCTGCGACGCGCCGGAGCGAGACGCGCGGCTGCTTCGTGTTTGGAGCATGCAGCTTGTCGCCGCGCGACGCCTGGGACCTGGACTTGTGCGTTTGGGCGTTGGGCGTTGGGCGTTTGGCGTTTCGCGCTTGGCGCATGGCGCTTGTCGCCGAATCACGACGAGGCGTGGGCTTTGGCCGCTTCGCGTTGGGCACATGAGGCTCGTCGCAGCGCGACGTCTGGGGCGTGGACTTGTCTGTTTGGCGTTTCGCGCTTGGAAAATGAGCCTCGTCACCGCGTCAGGCCGCGGGGCACCGGCTTCTGCCAGTTCGCGTTCGGCGCTTGGCGCATGACGCTCGTCGCCGAATCACGACGAGGCGTGCGCTTCGGCCGCTTCGCGTTGGGCGCATGCGGCTCGTCGCAGCGCGACGCCCTGCGCTTCACGCTTGGCCGCTTCGCGTTTAGCTTCCTACGCCTCGATGCGTGGCTCGGTCACTTGGCCAATTCACATTTGCCGCGTTCGGCGCGTTCGGCGCGTTCGGCGCGTGCGGATAGTCGCCGCGCGACGCCTGCGGCGTGGACTTAGCCGCGTGACGTCTGACCCATGCGGCCCGTCACCGTGCGAAGCTTCAGGTTTGGCCGCTCGGCGCTCGCTATTTGTGGATAGACGCTCGACGCGTCACATCCGGCGTTCGTTACGCGCAGGGTGCCGCACGTCCGGTGCCCACGCTAACGCCCACCTCGCTCGCCGAGCCAAGCCAGCGCCCCTTCCCCCGCGACAAGCCCGCTCGCGAAGCACGCCGTCAACAGATAGCCGCCCGTCGGCGCTTCCCAGTCGAGCATTTCGCCCGCGCAGAACACGCCCGGCAGCACGGTGAGCATCGAACGGTCATCGAGCGATTCGAACGCCACGCCGCCCGCGCTGCTGATCACTTCCGCGATCGGACGCGCGCGCCGCACGCGCACCGGCAGCGCCTTGATGCGCGCGGCGAGCGTGTCGAGATCGGCGAATTCGTCCTTCGTGAGACATTCGCGCAGCAGACCGGCCTTCGCGCCCGCCAGATGCAGCCGGCTTTGGAGATGGCTCGACAACGAGCGCGCGCCGCGCGGATGCAATACCTCCGCGCGGACGCGCTCGGCGGAAAGCTGCGGCGCGAGATCGAGCAGAACGCGCGTGCCGGCGTCGCCACGTTCCAATAGGCGATCTCGAATCTGCGCGGACAGCGCGTAGATCAGACTGCCCTCGATGCCATGCTCCGTCAGCAGGCATTCCCCGACGCGCCAGTCGACCGAGCCGTCTGCCCGCTCGAGCCCGATTGCAACGGACTTGAGCGGCTCCCCAGCGAAGCGTTCGCGAAAATGCGCCGACCAGTCCACGTCGAAGCCGCAGTTCGACGGCAGGAACGGCCGCACATCGACGCCGCGCGCCGCCAGATGCGTGACCGCGCGACCGTCCGAGCCGAGCTGCGGCCAGCTCGCGCCGCCGACCGCGAGCACGAGCGCGTCGTGACGGACGCGCTTTTCGCCGTCGGGCGTCGCGAAGCGGGACTCGGACACGCCCGCGTCCGTCCAGCCCAGCCAGCGATGCCGCATATGCAGCCGCACACCCGACGCGCGCAGCCGATGCAGCCACGCGCGCAGCATCGGCGCGGCTTTCATGTCCGTCGGAAACACGCGGCCCGAGCTGCCGACAAATGTTTCCACGCCCAGCCCGTGCACCCACTCGCGCAGCGCGGCGGCATCGAAGCGCGCGAGCAGCGGCGCAACCTCCGCGCGACGCTTGCCGTAGCGGGCGATGAACGCGTCGGCAGGCTCCGAATGCGTCAGGTTCATGCCGCCCTTGCCGGCCATCAGGAACTTGCGCCCGACTGACGGCATCGCGTCGAACACATCGACGCTCGCGCCGCCGGCCGCCAGCGCCTCGGCCGCCATGAGTCCGGCCGGTCCGCCGCCGACGACCGCCACGTGCACGGATTCGATGTTTTCGACTGAGGTCATGCTAGGTAGCGAGAAAACGAGGAGCGACATTGTCGCATCGCGTTCAATGGCTGGCCGACGAAGACGCGCGCCCGACCGTAAGTCATTAAATAACAAAAAAGAATTTGGTGAGCGCCCGCCACCGGGCTACGATCCGGCGATTCGTTGCCTCGGCAAATTTTCACGGTTCCATCCCATCATGTCCGTTTCCATCGCGCCCGAGCGAACACCTTCCCGGACCGGCGCCGCCGATGCGCGGCCCATCATCCGCAGCGCCGCCGACGTCTCCAATCTCGTCAATCGCGGCGCGGCCATCGGCAGCGATGCGCGCATCGTCGTTGCGATCGCGCTCGGCGGCATCTTTCTCGATGCCTACGATCTCGGCGCGCTCGCGTTCGGCGTCAAGGACATCGCCCGCGAGTTTTCGCTGACGCCGACTGGAACCGGTTTCGTCGCCTCGGCGATCACCTTTGGCGCGATCATCGGCGCGTTCTTCGGCGGCTATCTGACGGACAAGATCGGCCGCTACCGCGTCTTCATGGCCGACATGTTCTTCTTCGTCGTGGCGGCGATCGCCTGCGCGCTCGCCCCGAACGCGTGGGTGCTGGGCGGAGCGCGCTTCGTGATGGGACTGGGCGTCGGCATCGACTTGCCGGTCGCGATGGCCTTTCTCGCCGAATTCTCGCGGCTGCAGGGTCGTGGCAACAAAGCCGCGCGTGTCGCGATGTGGTGCCCGACGTGGTACGCCGCGATCAGCATCTCGTACTTGCTCGTGCTCGGTCTGTACGCGGCGCTGCCTGCGCACGACGCGGGCTGGCTCTGGCGGCTGATTCTCGGCTTCGGCGCGGTGCCCGCCATCGCGATCATCGTGATCCGCAGCCGCTACATGAGCGAATCGCCCGTCTGGGCCGCGAATCAGGGCGATCTGGCGGGCGCGGCGGCGATCCTGAAACGCTCTTATGGCGTCGATGCCCGCGTCGATGCTCGCGTCGATCCGGACGCGCTGAGCGCATCGAAAGCCGCCAAGCCGCGTGGCGCGACGTGGAGCAACTACGGCGCGCTGCTGCGCGGCGTGTACCGTCGGCGCACGGTGCTGGCGACGGTCATCGCGATTGCATCATCGTTCGCGTACAACGCGGTGGCGTTCGGTCTGCCGGTCATCATTTCGAGCTTCCTCGCGCAGTCGATGCTGACGACGATCCTCGCCTCGCTCGCGCTGAATCTCTGCTTCGCGTTCGCCGGCGGGCTGTTCGCGGTCCGCACCGTGCCGAAGTTCGGCGCGTGGAAGCTGACGGTCGTCGGGTACGCGTTCCAGCTCCTGGCGCTGATCGGGCTGGCCGTCGTCGGCAAGCCGGCGACGGGCGTGCAAGTCGTCATCGCGATTGCTTTGCTCGCTGCGTTCCTGCTCGGGCAAGGCGTCGGGCCGGGCTCGCACAGCATGACGTTCGCGTCGCTCAGCTATCCGACATCGCTGCGCGGCGTGGGCGTCGGCTTCAATCAGACGCTAATGCGCGCCAGTTCCACGGTTTCCCTCTTTCTGTTTCCGGTGCTGTCGGCGGCGCTCGGAACGAAAGTGTTCTGGATCATCGCGGTTGCGCCGCTTGCCGGACTCGTCGCGCTGATGGCCGTGCGCTGGGAGCCGTCGGGCTACGACGTGGATGCCGAAGATTTCGCGGGACAACGCGTCAGGTAAAGGCGCTCAGACGGAAAGTTTGCCGTTCATAAAAGCGGTGCGGCCCGTAAGCGGGCGGCACCGCTTTTTTCTTGGCGCTCCGGTTTCCACCGTCCGCCTCGGGAAAAACCCGCTCATCGCGAAAAATGCGATTCACCGACCGTCCGGTCGGTTTATAATCGCCGCACAGCGACTTTTTCAAGAGCGAGTGTCCGACATGTACACCCAATCTCTCGACCTCCCCGGTCAGCCGGCCGCGCCTGACGCGCCCGCCGATGCCTCCTCGCAGCAGCAACGCTTCGACGCGATCATGCAGGCCGACGGCAAGATCGAGCCGCAGGACTGGATGCCCGAGGCGTACCGCAAGACTTTGGTGCGGCAGATTTCGCAGCACGCGCATTCGGAAATCATCGGCATGCAGCCGGAGGGCAACTGGATCAGCCGCGCGCCGAGCCTCAAGCGCAAGGCGATCCTGCTCGCGAAGGTGCAGGACGAAGGCGGCCACGGTCTCTATTTATATAGCGCCGCCGAAACGCTCGGCGTCTCGCGCGATCAATTGGTCGCCGCGCTGCACGCGGGCAAGGCCAAATACTCGAGCATCTTCAACTATCCGACGCCCACGTGGGCCGACGTCGGCGTGATCGGCTGGCTCGTCGACGGCGCCGCGATCATGAACCAGATTCCGCTCTGCCGCTGCACTTACGGGCCGTACGCGCGCGCGATGATCCGCATCTGCAAGGAAGAGTCGTTCCATCAGCGCCAGGGCTTCGACGCGTTGCTCGCGATGATGAAAGGCACGCAAGCGCAAAAGGACCTCGTGCAGCAGGCCGTGAACCGCTGGTGGTGGCCCGTGCTGATGATGTTCGGCCCGAGCGACAAGGATTCGATTCACAGCGGGCAGTCGTTCACGTGGGGCATCAAGCGCATTTCGAACGACGACCTGCGCCAGAAGTTCGTGGATGCCACCGTCGAGCAAGCCAAGATTCTCGGCGTGACGCTGCCCGATCCCGACCTCAAGTGGAATGCGGCGCGCGGCGCGCACGACTACGGCGAGATCGACTGGGACGAATTCTGGCGCGTCGTCAACGGCGACGGTCCCTGCAACAAGGAGCGTCTCGCCACGCGCGTGAAGGCGCACGACGAGGGCGCATGGGTCCGCGAAGCCGCGCTCGCCTATGCCGAAAAACAAAAGGCGCGCGCGCAGAAGCAAGCCGCCTGAACGGGAGACATCGAAAATGAGCAAGGAATGGCCGATCTGGGAAGTCTTCGTGCGCAGCAAGCAGGGACTGGATCACAAGCATTGCGGCAGTCTGCACGCCGCCGACGCGGCGACCGCGCTGCGCATGGCGCGCGATGTCTACACGCGCCGCCAGGAAGGCGTGAGCATCTGGGTGGTGCCGTCGTCGGCGATCACGGCGTCGGACCCGGCGGACAAGGGCGAATTCTTCGAACCGGCAGGCGACAAGATTTATCGGCATCCGACGTTCTTCGTGCTGCCCGACGAAATCAACCATATGTGAGCGCGCGACATGAGCACCGAACATCTCGCCTATGTGCTGCGCCTCGCCGATAACGCGCTGATCCTCGGTCAGCGCAACGCCGAATGGTGCAGCCACGGTCCCGCGCTGGAAGAGGACATTGCGCTGGCCAACATCAGCCTCGATCTGATCGGACAGGCGCGGCTGCTGTATTCGCACGCGGCCACGCTCGACGGCGAACTGAACGGCGTGACGAGGACCGAAGACGACTACGCCTATTTCCGCACGGAACGCGAGTTCGCCAATTACACGCTGGTCGAACTGCCGCATTTCGGGCCGCTCGCGGGCACGGCGCGCACCGAGCGCGATTACGCCGTGACGATCGTGCGCAACTTCCTGTACTCGGCGTTCATGGCGCACGTCTGGACCGCGCTTCAGGCTTCGTCGGACGCGCAACTCGCGGCCATCGCGGCGAAATCGATCAAGGAAACGCGCTATCACGTGCACCACGCCCGCGACTGGCTCGTGCGTTTTGGCGACGGCACCGAGGAATCGCATCGGCGGGCGCAGGCGGCGCTCGACTATCTGATGCCGTACACGCGCGAGTTCTTCCACGCGGACGCCGTCGAACGCGCGGTGGCGGAAGCCGGCATCGCGCCGCTCGCAAGCGATCTGGAACCCGAATGGCGCGACGATGTGCAATCCGCGCTCGATGAAGCCACGCTGCAAGCGCCCGCCGAGGTCAAGCACGTCAGCACGGGCAAGCTCGGCGAGCATTCGGAGCACATGGGCTATCTGCTCGCGGAAATGCAAAGCCTCGCGCGGCAGCATCCGGGCGCGAGCTGGTAAGCATGGACGCGACGATAGAACGCGCGTGGTCCGTGCTCGAAGCCGTGCCGGACCCTGAAATTCCGGTGGTGTCGATCCGCGAACTGGGCATCTTGCGCGACGTGCGTCACGGCGACGACGGCGTGCTCGAAGTCGTCATCACGCCGACGTACTCCGGCTGCCCGGCGATGTCGCAGATCGCGGAGGACATCGCCGAGGCCATCGACCGCGCGCAGCTCGGCGCGCATCGCGTGCAAACGGTGCTTGCGCCGGCGTGGACCACCGACTGGATCACCGACGAAGCGCGCGACAAGCTGCGCCGCTACGGCATCGCGCCGCCGACAGGCACATGCAGCAGCACGGAAAAGCCTATGCGCTTCGTGCCCTACAAGAAGGAAGTCATCGCCTGTCCGCGCTGCGGCTCCACGCACACGGAAAGGCTCGCGCAATTCGGCTCGACAGCGTGCAAGGCGCTCTATCGGTGTCTCGATTGCCGCGAGCCGTTCGATTACTTCAAGCCGTACTGACCTCTCCACGAGACGACTCTTATGGCGACTCCGCAATTCCATCCGCTGCGTATCCGCGACGTGCGCCCCGAGACGGCCGACGCGGTCACGGTTTCCTTCGACGTGCCGCCGGACCTGCGCGACGCGTTTCGCTTCACGCAGGGCCAGTTTGTGACGCTGAAAACGCATATCGACGGCGAAGAAACGCGCCGCTCGTATTCCATCTGCGTCGGCGTGACCGACTACGACCGCGACGGCGAACTGCGCATCGGCATCAAACGCGTGCGCGGCGGGCGCTTTTCGAACTTCGCGTTCGATACGCTGAAACCCGGCCACGAAATCGAGGTGATGACGCCCGATGGACGCTTCTTCACGCATCTGAACGCGGACCACGCGAAGCATTACGTGGCGTTCTCCGGCGGCTCGGGCATCACGCCGGTGCTGGCGATCATCAAGACCACGCTCGACATGGAGCCGACGAGCCGTTTCACGCTCGTCTACGGCAATCGCAGCGTGGACGCGATCATGTTCGCCGAGGAACTCGAAGACCTGAAGAACCGCTACATGAGCCGGTTCTCGCTGTATCACGTGCTCTCCGACGATCTGCAGGACGTCGAACTCTTTAACGGCGTGCTCGATCAGGCCAAGTGCAAGGCGTTTCTCGAATCGCTGTTGCCGCCCGGCGAGATCGACGAAGCCTTCATCTGCGGCCCCGGCCCGATGATGGATGCCGCCGAAGCCGCGCTGAAGGAATCGGGCGTCGCGCGCGAGCGCATTCACGTCGAACGATTCGGCACGCCGTTGCCGCAGGCGGGCGCGCCGCAGATTGAGATCACGGAAAGCACGCCCGCGGCGGATCTCGAACTCGTCATCGACGGGAAAAAGCGCAAGCTGCGCCTGCCGTACGAAGGCGTGAGCGTGCTCGATGTCGGCCTGAAGGCAGGGCTCGCGCTGCCGTACGCGTGCAAGGGCGGCGTCTGCTGCACGTGTCGCGCGAAAGTGCTCGAAGGCGAAGTCAAAATGGACAAGAACTACACGCTGGAACAGCACGAAATCGACGACGGCTTCGTGCTGACGTGCCAGTGTCATCCGGTGAGCGAGCGCGTGGTCGTGAGCTTCGACGAACGCTGATTTCGCGCGCCAACCCACACCGGCGCATATCGGGATTGGCTAAACTGGGGATCGCTCTTGCGGGCGGTCCTTCGTCTTTCCGTCAAGCCGATACCCATGAATACGATTCACGTCACCAACGGCGATTGCGCGGCCGACGCTCTCACGAACGCGCTGCGGCTCGCGGAACGCACGGAAGAAGTCATCGCGCTGCGCGACGATCTCGCCGTCGGGCCGCTGCGGGATATCGACGAGTCGCCTGTCGCTCGCGCGGCCTTCTGGCGTCAGGTATCGAATTCGCCTGCGGATGTCGAGGAGCAGCTTGAGAGCCAGCTCGCGCTGCTCGGGCGGCTTGCGCGCGGCGAAGGTCAGCTCGTCGTGTGGCACGGCCAAAGCGCGGCGGATCAGCTCACGCTTCGCCGCGTGGCGTATCACCTGCGCAATGCGCCCCAGCGTCTGAACGAAGCGAAACTGAAGTTCGACGACCTCGCCATCGAAGCGCCGGACGCGCATTCCGAAACCGTGCGCCGGCCCGACGGCGCGACGTCCGTCGGCATGTTCTCCCCCCGTCAACTGCTTGCGAAGCTGCCAACCGCTGCGCCGATTTCGGTGCTGCGTATCAGCCGGCTCGCACTCGAACGGCAGGAGGCGAAGCATTCGAGCGCGGAAAACCGTCGCCTGCGCGACAACATGCTCGTGTCCGGAACGTGGCTGGATGTCGATGAAACGCTGCTCGAACTCGCGTCTTCGGAATGGCAGCCAGCAACGCGCATCGCCGCGGGCGCCATGGCGCGGCGCTTCGATTTCCTGCTGAGCGACTCTGTGGCGTTCTGGCGCTGCCGGGAACTGGTCACGGCGGGCCAGCTTAGAATACGCGGCACGCCGTCGGAAATGGCTCACGCCGAATTGCGACGCTAACCAATAAGTTTGAATAAGCCGAAAGAACGCTTCGAAGCCCATGGCCCGTACCAAAGCGCCTGACCACGACACTCAACGCGAACAGATTCTCGAACTCGCCGCCGCCAAATTTGCCCAGACGAGCTACCCGAGCACGTCGATGTCGGACCTCGCCGCCGCGAGCGGCACCTCGAAGGCGCGGCTCTATCACTATTACGCGAGCAAGGAAGCGATCCTCTTCGATCTGCTGGACCGCTACACGAAGCGGCTCATGCTGATCATCGCGGAAGTGGAAGGCGCGAGCCAGCGGCGCGGCCTGGGCGAGCGGGAAGCCTTCGCGGAACTCGTGCGCGCGTTTCTCGCGGAATACGAGACATCGCACAGCCGGCACGTCGCGCTTCTGAACGACGTGAAGTATCTGGAAGACACGCAGCGCCAGATCGTGCTCGACCGCCAGCGGGATATCGTCGCGGCGTTCACGCGCCAGTTGGCGCGCGCCTACCCCGAGCGCGTGACGAGGGAAAACCAGACCGCGCTGACGATGATGGTCTTCGGCATGATCAACTGGACGTTCACGTGGCTTAAGCCGGGCGGCAAGCTGGGGTATCGCGATTTCGCGGAGCAGGTCGTGCAGATGATCGAGCACGGACTCGCAGCCGAATAGCGGCGTGCTGCGGTGCGTCACTATGACCGTGGCGCGCTGACAGGCGCGTAAGCCTTTGAATTCGCGGGCTTTGTCTGAGCAATCGACGCACTAGAACGTCTCCTCCACCACTTTTAAGGGTTTTCCCGTACGCGTTTTTCCTGGAAGCGATAAAATTCGTTTTGCTTTGCAGCATACGAACAAGGAGAAACACCGTGGAACTGACCTTTAACCGCACCGCCCAGCAGATCGTCGCGCCTGACCGGCCGCTGGCGGACGCCGCGCGCTTGCCGGTTCTCGTCCGCGAGTTGTCCTCCGCCGACCGCGCACGGCTGCTCACCCATTTTCTCGCGCTCGATGAAGACGACCGGCTCCTGCGCTTCGGCCAGATCGTGCCGGATCACGTCATCGAAAACTACGTGCAGAACCTGAACTTCACCAATGACACCGTGTTCGGCGTGTTCGGCAATTCGCTGGAACTGCTGGGCGTCGGTCATCTGGCGTATCTACCGGCCGAAGGCGACAAGCGCACTGCCGAGTTCGGCGTTTCCGTGCTGGAAAGCGCGCGCGGTCGTGGCATCGGTACCAAGCTGTTCGAGCGCGCCGCCATGCGCAGCCGCAATACGCACGTTTCCGTGCTGTACATGCACTGCCTGTCGCGCAACGCGAGAATGATGCACATTGCGCGCAAGTCGGGCATGAAGATCGAATACGCATACGGCGAAGCCGACGCTTATCTTTCGCTCGCGCCCGCCGACCAGACAAGCATCGTGGCCGAAATGCTGCAGGAACAAGCCGCCGTGTTCGATTACGCGATCAAGCGCCAGGCGCATCGCGCATCACAGGTTTTCCGGGCGTTCATGCCGACGGCGGACGCGGCCTGAATCATCAACAGCGCGCGGTTTGCGCTGCCAGCGGGACCATGACACAGGGCGGCTCGGACCGCCCTTATTCGTTTCGGGGCCGGCTCACCGCAGCGGCAGCGCGGTCGTCTCCTTGATGCGTTCCAGCGAGAAGCTCGAGCGCACGTCGATCACCGAAGGGTGATGCAGCAGTTGATCCTGCACGAAGCGCGAAAAATGGTCCATGTCGCGCACCTGAACGCGCAGCAGAAAATCCATCTCTCCGGTCATCGCGTCGCAGGCCACCACTTCCGGCCAGGAACGCACGGCTTCGCGGAACAGATCGCCGTGCGTCGGCCGATTCGGCGTGCCCGCCGCCGCCGGCATGCCGCCGCGTTTCTCCAGCCGCACGTTGATGTACGCGAGCAGCCCAAGGCCGAGCTTCTTCGCGTCGAGCAGCGCGACGTAGCCACGAATGACGCCTGTCTCCTCCAGCCGGCGAATCCGCCGCAAACACGGGCTCGGCGACAGATTCACGCGATCCGCGATTTCCTGATTCGACAGCCGCCCGTTTTCCTGAAGAATCGCGAGGATTCTCCGATCCATCGTGTCCAGCTCCGGTTCGGCCATGTTCGGTCTCCACTCAGGCTCAAGTAGCAGTTTCGTGCGCAATATTAGAAACGAGCGATTTGTTTCGCAAGTTTTTGCCGCTGACTGCTCGCTAAACTTTCCCGACATCGCGGCAAGGCGCCGCATCCGAAAACAGGAGACACGCATGAGCACTTCGACCTGGGAAAATCCCGTCGGCACCGACGGTTTCGAATTCATCGAATACACCGCGCCGGACCCGGTCGCGCTCGGCAAGCTGTTTGAGCAAATGGGTTTCACGGCCATCGCGCGGCACCGGCACAAGAACGTGACGCTGTATCGGCAGGGCGAGATCAACTTCATCGTCAACGCAGAGCCTGATTCGTTCGCGCAACGTTTTGCGCGCCTGCACGGGCCGTCGATCTGCGCGATCGCGTTTCGTGTCGCGGACGCGGCGAAAGCGTACAAGCGCGCCCTCGACCTCGGCGCATGGGGCTTCGACAACAAAACCGGCCCGATGGAACTGAATATTCCCGCGATCAAGGGCATCGGCGATTCGCTGATCTATTTCGTGGACCGCTGGCGCGGCAAGAACGGCGCGCAGCCGGGCAGCATCGGCGATATCAGCATCTACGACGTCGACTTCGAGCCGATTGCCGGGGCGAATCAGAATCCCGTCGGTCACGGGCTGACGTATATCGATCACCTGACGCATAACGTGCATCGCGGCCGGATGATCGAATGGGCGGAATTCTATGAGCGCCTCTTCAATTTCCGCGAAGTGCGTTATTTTGATATCGAAGGCAAGGTGACGGCGGTCAAATCCAAAGCGATGACCTCGCCGTGCGGCAAGATCCGCATTCCGATCAACGAAGAAGGCTCGGAAAACGCCGGTCAGATTCAGGAATATCTCGACGCGTATCGCGGCGAAGGCATTCAGCACATCGCGCTCGGCACCGACAATATCTATGAGACCGTCGACGGCCTGCGCGCGTCGAATATCGCGCTGCTCGACACTATCGACACGTATTACGAACTCGTCGACCGGCGCGTGCCGAACCACGGCGAATCGATCGCGGAACTGAAGAAGCGCAAGATTCTCATCGACGGCGTCCGCGACGAAATCTTGCTGCAAATCTTCACGGAGAATCAGATCGGCCCGATCTTCTTCGAGATCATTCAGCGCAAGGGCAATCAGGGCTTCGGCGAGGGCAACTTCAAGGCGCTGTTCGAATCGATCGAACTGGATCAGATGCGGCGCGGCGTGCTGAAAGGCACGAGCGCGTAAAACCGAAAAGGCGCAAAAAAGGGACATGAACGCGGCGTTCATGTCCCTTTCGTTTTTCTGACAGATGTCTAGGCGGCGCTGTCGTCGCTGCTCTGCTCGGATTCGCGGCGCTCGCCGCGGCGCATCTGCGGCGTCTAAATACGCACCTGCGCGACGGGCGGAACGGAAGTGGCCCCGAACGGCGTGCCGCTCGCGCGCGCGCCGCCCACCGGCGCGCTGATCGCGAAAAAGGCCGCCGAGACCATGAGGAAACTCTGGATGTGGCGTTGCTTCATTATTTTCTCCTTCTGACTGCGTGTTTACGGCTGCTGGCACCTCCGCGCTTTGAAAAGACCAGGCGAAACTGCGCAAGCGCCCGTTTAGACACAGCCGCGACCGAGGGTTCCGCCCATCGGTCACATTTACACCCTGTAACAAACGTCTCGACGCACCGCGCCGCGCGTCAACGTTTTGACGCAAACTGCACCTAAGTGAGGATTTTTTAACGGGTTTCTCCCACTGTCTGGAACGCGCGGGCATCGGCAAACTTGAAGTCCCGGCCTGCGCGTCCACAAGACGCAACGGCCCGAAACATGCTTTGGCGATCCCAAACTCGGGTGGAGGAGTACACAGAATGAACGCCCCGCTAGACGCAGAACAAAGAGCTTCGCTAGAAGCCGCGCTGAAATCCGTCACGCTCGACGACAAGTACACCCTCGAACGCGGCCGCGCGTACATGAGCGGCATCCAGGCGCTGGTTCGCCTGCCGATGCTTCAGCAAGAACGCGACCGAGCCGCCGGTCTCAACACCGCCGGGTTCATCTCCGGCTATCGCGGTTCTCCCCTTGGTGGTCTCGACCAGTCGCTCTGGAAGGCGAAGCAGCATCTCGCGGCGCATCAGGTCGTGTTTCAGCCGGGCGTGAACGAAGACCTCGCGGCCACCGCCGTCTGGGGATCGCAGCAAGTCAATCTGTACCCGAGCGCCAAATACGACGGCGTGTTCTCGATGTGGTACGGCAAAGGCCCCGGCGTCGACCGTTCGGGCGATGTCTTCAAGCACGGCAATTCCGCCGGATCGTCGCAGCATGGCGGCGTGCTCGTGCTCGCGGGCGACGACCACGCGGCGAAGTCATCGACGCTCGCGCATCAGTCCGAGCACATCTTCAAGGCGTGCGGCCTGCCGGTGCTGTTTCCGTCGAACGTGCAGGAATACCTCGACTTCGGCCTGCACGGCTGGGCGATGTCGCGCTACTCCGGCCTCTGGGTCGCGATGAAATGCGTGACCGACGTGGTGGAATCGTCGGCGTCGGTGGATATCGACCCGCATCGCACGCAGATCGTGATTCCGACCGATTTCGCGATGCCGGACGGCGGCCTCAACATCCGCTGGCCCGATCCGCCGCTCGTGCAGGAAGCGCGTCTGCTCGACTACAAGTGGTACGCCGCGCTCGCCTACGTGCGCGCGAACAAGCTCGACCGCATCGAGATCGATGCGCCGCACGCGCGCTTCGGCATCATGACGGGCGGCAAGGCGTATCTCGACGTGCGTCAGGCGCTGACGGACCTCGGCCTCGACGACCAAACCTGCGCGCAGATCGGCATCCGTCTGTACAAGGTCGGCTGCGTGTGGCCGCTCGAAGCGCAAGGCGCGCAAGAGTTCGCGCGCGGCCTCCAGGAGATTCTGGTGGTCGAGGAGAAGCGCCAGATTCTCGAATACGCGATCAAGGAAGAGCTTTACAACTGGCCGGATGCGCAACGTCCGCGCGTCTTCGGCAAGTTCGACGAGAAAGACGGCGCGGGCGGCGAATGGTCCGTGCCGATGGGCAACTGGTTGCTGCCCGCGCACTACGAGCTGTCGCCCGCGATCATCGCGAAGGCCATTGCCGCGCGGCTCGCGAAATTCGACCTGCCCGCCGACGTGCGCGCGCGCATCGCGGCCCGCATCGCCGTGATCGAGGCGAAGGAAAAGGCGCTCGCGCGGCCACGCGTGGAAGCGGAGCGGAAGCCCTGGTTCTGCTCCGGCTGCCCGCACAACACGTCGACGAACGTTCCTGAAGGCTCGCGCGCAATGGCGGGCATCGGCTGTCACTACATGACGGTCTGGATGGACCGCAACACGAGCACATTCAGCCAGATGGGCGGCGAAGGCGTCGCGTGGGTCGGGCAGGCGCCGTTCACCCACGACAAGCACGTATTCGCCAATCTCGGCGACGGCACGTACTTCCATTCGGGGCTGCTCGCGATTCGCGCGGCGATCGCCTCGAAGGTCAACATCACGTACAAGATCTTGTACAACGACGCCGTTGCGATGACCGGCGGCCAGCCGGTCGACGGCGTGCTGACCGTGCCGCAGATCACGCATCAGCTCGCGGCGGAAGGCGCGGCGAAGATCGTCATCGTCACGGATCAGCCGGAAAAATACACGCCGAACGTCGGGCTTGCGCCGGGCATCGACGTGCATCATCGCGACGAACTCGATGACATTCAGCGCCAGTTGCGCGAGATTGCCGGCACGTCGATTCTGATCTACGACCAGACCTGCGCCACCGAAAAGCGCCGCCGCAGGAAGCGCGGCGCGTTTCCGGACCCGGCGAAGCGCGTCGTCATCAACGAGGCCGTGTGCGAAGGCTGCGGCGATTGCTCGGTCAAGTCGAACTGCCTGTCCGTCGAGCCGCTCGACACGGAATACGGCACGAAGCGGCAGATCAATCAGTCGACGTGCAACAAGGATTACTCGTGTCTGAACGGCTTCTGCCCGAGCTTCGTGACGGTCGAAGGCGGCCAGTTGAAGAAGCCGAAGGCGACGAGCGTCGCCGGCGATGCGATGCCGCCGGTCCCGACGCCCGAACTGCCCGAGATCGACCGGCCGTACGGCGTGCTGGTCACGGGCGTCGGCGGAACGGGCGTCGTCACGATCGGCGCGCTGCTTGGCATGGCGGCGCATCTGGAGCAAAAGGGCGTCACCGTGCTCGACGTGACCGGCCTCGCGCAGAAAGGCGGCGCCGTGATGAGTCACGTGCAGATCGCGAACCGCCCGACCGATATTCACGCGACGCGCATCGCGATGGGCGAGGCAGATCTCGTCATCGGCTGCGACGCGATTGTCACGGCAAGCGACGAATGCGGCTCGCGGATGCAGCCGGGCCACACGCGCGTGGTCGTGAACAGCGCGCAAACGCCGACCGCCGCGTTCATCAAGGACCCGAACTGGCGCTTTCCGGGCGCGAGCGCGGAGGCCGATATCCGCGCGGCGGCGGGCGAGCACGTGGCGCTCGTCGATGCCAACCGCTTCGCCGTCGCGCTGATGGGCGACGCCATCTACACGAATCCGTTCGTGCTGGGTTATGCGTGGCAGATGGGCTGGGTGCCGCTGCGGCACGAGTCGATTGCGCGCGCCATCGAGCTGAACGCCGTGCAGGTCGAGAAGAATCTTGCCGCGTTCGAATGGGGCCGCCGCGCCGCGCACGATATTGCGGCTGTAACGCGCCTCGCACAGGGAACACGTGCGACGCCGGATGCGGCGCCGGGCAAAATCATCGCGTTGCACACGCCGAAGGGGCTGGATGCGCTGATCGACAAGCGCCTCGACTACCTCGCGAAGTATCAGAACGCCGCGTATGCCGCGCATTACGGACGGCTCGTCGCGCAAGTGCGCGCGGCGGAAGCGGAACTGGGCGTCGGCGATTATCTGCTGACCGAGGCCGTCGCGAAGAATCTGCACAAGCTGATGGCGTACAAGGACGAATACGAAGTCGCGCGTTTATATGCCGACCCGGCTTTCCTTGACAAGGTGCGCAGCAGTTTCGAAGGTGACTGGAAGATCAAGATGCATCTTGCACCGCCGTCCTTGTCGAAGAAGGACGCGCACGGACACTTGGTCAAAAAGCAGTACGGCCCGTGGATGATGTCGGCGATGCGCGTGCTCGCGCGATTGAAGTTCCTGCGCGGGACGGCGCTCGATCCGTTCGGCCGCACGGAAGAGCGGAAGATGGAGCGGGCGTTAATTGGCGAGTACGAGGCGCTGGTTAAGGAACTGATCGCCGGATTGACGATGCAGAAGCTCCCGCTGGCGATTGAACTGGCGAGTCTGCCGGATTCCATGCGCGGCTACGGGCATATCAAGGACAACAACGTCAAGGCGGCTAAGGTGAAGTGGGAGAAGCTGCTGGCGCGGTGGCGTTCTGATGAAGGTGGGGAGAAGCGGCAGGTGGCTTGATCGGTTGCCGCTTCACGCTCGAAGGCGGTTCGCGAAAGCGGACCGCCTTTTTCATTGCGACGCCTTCGCATTGGCCTCGCCGAACATCGTGGTGATGAATCGCTGGGCTTCCTCGATGCTCACTCGTTTGAACGCCGCTGCATGGTGTGCGTAGAGCAACGGCGTTCCTCGACATCGAATCAACTTCACGTCCAGGCGAAACAGCGTGCCGATAGGGTACTGCGCGCGCATACTTTTGCTGCACTCCACGCGAAATTCCGTGCTAAACCCTTGGCCCGCTAACGGACGCACACGGATTGGCGACGATGAGTTTTCGCCTCGCGCACGAAACGTTTGAACTATTATCTCCAACGACCGCTCCGTTCGTTCATTTGGATACCGAATTAAACCATGACCGGGCCGAAAGACATTCGACCGCTCGAGATAAGGCGTCTTCAAAACAAAAAACGGCGACCCAGCCCCCCGAATCGCCGTCCATTACTTCTACGCTAAACCGCGTTACTTCCCCTTCATCACGCTCGCGTTTGCCGAAGCCACCGCCGTCATATTAATAATCCGCCGCACGGTCGCCGCCGGCGTCAGAATATGCACGGGCTTCGAAGCGCCCAGCAAGAACGGCCCCACCGTCACGCCTTCCCCGCTCACCATCTTGAGCAAGTTGTACGTGATATTCGCCGCTTCCACGTTCGGCATGATGAGCAGATTCGCCTCGCCCGAAAGCGTCGTGCCGGGGAACGACGCCTTGCGCACCGTCTCCGACAAAGCCGCATCGCCGTGCATTTCGCCATCGACTTCGAGATTCGGCGCGCGCTCCGCGATCAGCTTGCGCGCCTCGGCCATGCGCTTGCTCGACGCGCTCGGCACGCTGCCGAAGTTTGAATTCGACACGAGCGCGACCTTCGGCTGAATGCCAAACCGCTCGATTTCGCGCGCCGCGAGAATCGTCATGTCGGCGAGTTGCTCGGGCGTCGGCAGTTCGTTGACGTAGGTATCGCTGATGAAGATATTGCGCCCTTGCAGCATCAGCAGGTTCATCGCCGCGAAGTTGTCCGCGCCTTCAGCCTTGCCGAGCACCTGATCGATAAACTTCAGGTGATCCTGATACGTGTCGATGAGGCCGCAGATCATGCCGTCCGCATCGCCGGTATGCACGAGGATCGCGCCGATTAGCGTGTTGAACTTGCGCAGCGCCGCCTTCGCGCTGTCCGGCGTCACGCCCTGACGCGCGGCGATCTCGTGATACGCCTGCCAGCTTTTCTGATAGCGCGGATCGTCTTCCGGATTCACGATCTCGAAATCGACGCCCGGCTTGAGCTTCGAGCCCATCTTCTGCAGACGCATTTCGACGACCGCCGGCCGCCCGATGATGATCGGCTTCGCGATGTTCTCGAGCAGCACGAATTGCGCGGCGCGCAGCACGCGCTCGTCCTCGCCTTCCGCGAACGCGATGCGCGCGGGCGCGGCCTTCGCCGCCGCGAACACGGGGCGCATCACCATGCCGGTGCGGTAGACGGTCGCGCCGAGCGTCTCGCGATACGCGTCCATGTCCTGAATCGGGCGCGTCGCGACGCCGGAATCCATCGCGGCTTGTGCGACAGCCGGCGCAATCTTGATGATGAGACGCGGATCGAACGGCTTCGGAATCAGATATTCCGGACCGAATTCGAGCGAATGGCCTTCGTACGCCTTCGCGACTTCATCGCCCTGATCGGTCTCTTCCGCCAGTTCCGCGATCGCGCGCACGCACGCGAGCTTCATCTGTTCCGTGATGGTCGTCGCGCCGACATCCAGCGCGCCGCGGAAGATGAACGGGAAGCACAGCACGTTGTTGACCTGGTTCGGATAGTCCGAACGGCCCGTCGCGATGATGCAGTCCGGGCGCACCTTCTTCGCCTCTTCGGGCCGGATTTCCGGCTCGGGATTGGCCAGCGCGAGAATCAGCGGCTTGTCGGCCATCGTCACGACCATCTCCGGCTTGAGCACGCCCGCGCTCGAACAGCCGAGGAACACGTCGCAGCCGTGCATCGCGTCGCCGAGCGTGCGCGCGTCCGTGCTCGCCTGATACCGCTCCTTCGACGCATCCAGATTGCCGCGCCCTTCGAAGATCACGCCCTTCGAATCGACGACGATGGTGTTCGACTTCTTCAGGCCGAGATCCACCAGCAGGTCCAGACACGCGATGGCCGCCGCGCCCGCGCCCGAGCAGACGAGCTTCACGTTGTCGAGCGTCTTGCCGACCACTTTCAGGCCGTTGAGAATCGCCGCCGACGCGATGATCGCCGTACCGTGCTGATCGTCATGGAAGACGGGAATCTTCATGCGCTCGCGCAGCTTCTTTTCGATGTAGAAGCATTCCGGCGCCTTGATGTCCTCCAGATTGATGCCGCCGAGCGTCGGTTCCAGCATCGCGATGGCGTCGACGAGCTTGTCCGGATCGGTCTCGTCCAGTTCGATATCGAAGACGTCGATGCCCGCGAACTTCTTGAACAGGCAGCCTTTGCCCTCCATGACCGGCTTGGCCGCGAGCGGACCGATGTTGCCGAGGCCGAGCACGGCGGTGCCGTTCGTCACGACGCCGACGAGGTTCGCGCGCGACGTGTACTTCTGCGCGTCGAGCGGTTCGTCGTAGATCGCCATGCACGCAGCCGCGACGCCCGGCGAATACGCGAGCGACAAGTCGAGCTGGTTGGACAGCGGTTTGGTCGGCGTGACGGAAATCTTGCCGGGACGCGGATTTTGGTGGTACGCGAGTGCGCTTTGCTTCAGTTGTTCGTCCATGATTAGCCTGAGACGTTTGGAAATTATTTGAACAGGGGTTCACAGCCGGCGGCCACGGAGCACGGTGGGCGGAATGTGAATCGATGGACCAAGGTTTTCAGTCACCCGGCGCGTCGGATAGACGCAGCGTGCCGCCCGGCAGGGGTGAAGCGGGCGAACGGAGCCTTGTTTTTGGATGTTCAGTGTACACCGCGTATTCGAAATGACGCGACGCAGCAATCAACGCGCAAAGCGTTGCTGGGCGTGCGTTTCATCGGACGAAGGGACGAAGGCGCGCGCCGTTTCGTTCAGTCGAGTTCCACGCCGCGCTTTTCGGGAATGAGAAAGAGCGTCGCCGCGACGTCGAGCAGATAGATGCTGGCGAGAAACGCGAGCGCCACCGCGAACGTGTAGCGCGCCGCGAGCGCGCCCACGACGACCGGCCCCAGTCCGCCGACCGCTCGCCCGATGTTGAACAGCACGTTCTGCGCGGTGGCGCGCGCTTCGGTCGGATAAATCTCGGAGATCAGCGCGCCGTAGCCGCCGATCATCCCGTTGACGAACACGCCCATCGCCGCGCCGCCGATCAGGAGCGCGGCCGGGCTCGTCAGGTTCGAATAGACGAAGACCATCGCGACCGCGCCGATCTGATACGCGAGAAACGCGGGCTTGCGCCCGAAGCGGTCGGCGGCGATGCCGAAAAGCCAGATGCCGAGCGCCATGCCGAGCACGGTCGCCGCCGTCCAGAGGCCCGATTTCGTGAGCGAATAGCCGAAGGTCTTCGACAGATAGCTCGGCAGCCAGATCATCAGCCCGTAGTAGCCGAAGTTCTGCACCGAGCACAGCACGATCACGCCGAGGCTCGCGCGTGCGGTGCGTGCATCGTCGAAAAGGCGCTTGAACGGCAGTTTGCGCACGGGGGCGGTGGCGCGGCGCGCGGTGAAAAGCGCCGGCTCGGCGACGCGCCGCCGCACCAGAAACGAGACGACCGCCGGAGCCAGGCCGACGGCGAACATGCCGCGCCAGCCGATCATCGGCAAGAGAAGCGGCGTGAGGAGCGCGGCGGCCAGCACGCCGAGCTGCCAGCCAAGCCCGACATACGACGACACGCGCGCCCGCTGCCGCGCGGGCCACGCCTCAGCGACGAGCGCCATGCCGATGCCGAACTCGCCGCCCAGCCCGACGCCCGCCATCGTGCGATAGAACAACAGGTCGCCGTATCCGCGTGCGAGCGCGCAAAGGCCGGTGAACACGGCGAACAGCAGGATGGTCCACGTGAGCATCCGCACGCGCCCGTAGGAGTCGGACAGCACGCCGAACACGACGCCGCCCGCCACCGCGCCCGCGAGCGTCCATGTGACAAGCGCGCCGGATTGGGCGGGCGTCAAGTGCAAGTCGGCAGCGATCGCGGGGAGCATGAAGCCGAGAATCAGCAGATCGAAGCCGTCCATCGCGTAGCCGAGCACGGAGGCGGCGAGCGCATGCCACGCGTGGCGAGGTAAGGAACCGAGGGAATCGGGAGAATCGGTCGGGCGGGAAGCGGGTGTCATCGGGGCGAATGCGTTGAGGGCGCGGCGAGTGTACTGGCGAGCGGGCCGCCGTCACAACCGGAAAAAAGTCGCCTGCGCGACTGCCGCCGCGCTGCTCGCCCCGCCGCGCAGGCTCGGGTAAAATCGCGGGTTAGCTGTGCATGGGACAACGCAGGCGCTCACGCGCCGAGTCCCGTCGACACGCGCGCAGAAAAGCGCCAGACAGCCCTTCGAAAGACGGCTCGTCCGGCGTCCGATTCATGCGCCAGGGCCCTCGCGGCCGCCTTCCGCTTCCAGAAGCGCCACATCAGTCCAAGGATTCGCCCATGACAGGCTTCGATCGCCAGACGATCTCCGACACCACCGCCAAGATGCTGCTCGAAGTGCAGGCGGTGCATTTCAACGCGGAAAAACCGTTCATCTTCACGTCCGGCTGGGCGAGCCCGGTGTACATCGACTGCCGCAAGCTGATTTCGTATCCGCGCGTGCGTCGCGGGCTGATGGAAATGGCCGAAGCGACCATTCTGCGCGATGTCGGCTACGAGCAGATCGACGCCGTCGCGGGCGGCGAGACCGCCGGTATCCCGTTCGCCGCGTGGATCGCCGACCGTCTGATGGTGCCGATGCAGTACGTGCGCAAGAAGCCGAAGGGTTTCGGCCGCAACGCACAGATCGAAGGCTTGCTGACCGAAGGTCAGCGCGTGCTGCTGGTCGAAGACCTGACCACGGACAGCCGCAGCAAGATCAACTTCATCAATGCGCTGCGCACGGCGGGCGCGACGGTGAACCACTGCTTCGTGCTGTTCCACTACAACATCTTCAAGGAAAGCGTGTCCGTGCTGAAGGACATCGACGTGGACCTGCACGCGCTCGCCACGTGGTGGGACGTGTTGCGCGTCGCGAAGCAACAGGGCTATTTCGAATCGAAGACGCTGGATGAAGTCGAAAAATTCCTGCACGCACCGGCCGAATGGTCGGCGGCGCACGGCGGCGCCACTGCCACGCCGCAATAAATAATCGTTGCCAGTTGTCGATTGAAAATAAAAAGCCGCTGATTCAGTCAGCGGCTTTTTTATTCTTTGGCGAATGTGCGCCTATAACGACTTCGAATCCGACAACGGCGTGTCTTCGAGCGAGCCATCGCCTGTATAGGCGGACAGGTTCATTAATCCGTTACTTTGCGCGTATTGGAATAATTCGGAATCACGTTCGATGCCGAGTTTGCGCATCGCCGTGTTCTTCTGCGTGCTGATGGTCTTGATACTGCGCCGCAGTTGTCCCGCGATTTCCGTAATGGTCATGCCCGACACGAAGAGGCGCACCACTTCCAGTTCGCGCTTGGACAGGATAACGCCGCGCTGCTGTCCAGACGCGCCGATGCCCATGCTGTCCAGCGCCGCCTTCACCGACGGCCCGAGATACTCTTGCCCGCGCATCACGTGCTGGATGGCCCAGCCGATATGGTTCATGTCGTCGGCCTTGTTGATGATCGACACGACGCCGACTTCGCGCAAACGTTTGAGCAAAGCCGGATTTTCGAGCATGGTCAGCACCACGAGCCGCACCTTCGGAAACTGCCGGCCGATATAGCCGAGCAGCGGCATGCCGTCGCCGTATGAGCCGCCGGGCATGGCGAGATCGGTCACCAGCACGTCGCACGGCGTTTTCTGCAGCAGCTGGACGAGTTCAGTGGACTGACGCGCCTGGCCAACGACATCGACTTCCGGAAACTTGCTGAGCGCCTGCGCGGCGCCGAACAAAATCACAGGATGGTCGTCTGCGATGATGACCTGAATTCGCTGGCTCATTTATTCTTCTCCCAAATCCGGTCGACTGACTGCCACGCGAATCAAGTTCAAATGGTTCATATGTTGATCTACGAAGTTGAATCTTCGCCATCAGCCGCACGCACATAACGAGGACGACTGATTTTGCGCCATAGGTTAAGTCCCAAGGATCAACCTTTTAATGCTTTGTTGCAATGTTAAACTGCAACCTCCTACGAAGCGCATCACTGAGACAAAAAACATCGTTGCAGTGGGCGAAACGCTGCTATATGAGCTTCAGCCGCTGCCAGGAGTCAGCCATGCGCCTCGCATGTCGAATCGTGCGTTCGGGTAATGCTGTCGCTGCATTCACGCTCGGCCTCGCCAGTGGGGCGGCGGTTCTGTGTCATGCGCGCGTCGCGGCGGCGCAAGACGCCTTCTCGGTGACGAGCCCGGAATTGGCGCCGGGCAAGGCCATCGGCCGTGAGCTGCTTTTCAACGAATCGGACTGCAAGGGCGGCAATCGCTCGCCGCAGCTTTCGTGGCGCGGTGCGCCCGCGCAGACCCGCAGCTTCGCCGTGACGATTTTCGATCCCGACGCGCCCGGCCGTGGCTGGTGGCACTGGGCTGTCGCCGGCATTCCGCCGACGGTCACGCGCTTGCCGGCAAACGCCAGCGCCTCGGGCGCGCTGCGCAAGATCGGCGCGGTGGAAGCGCGCAACGACTGGGACACCGACGGCTACGGCGGCCCCTGCCCGCCGCCCGGCAAGCCGCATCGGTATATCGTCACCGTGTACGCGCTCAATAGCGACGACTTGCGCCTGCGCCAGGGCACGCCCGCGCTCATGTTCGATCACGAGATTCGCGCGACGGCCATCGCAAGCGCGCAACTCACATTCACAGTCGGACGATAGCGGCCGCGCCATTGTTTCGCCGCGTGCGTGCGTTAGCGCCGGTATCGCGAAAATTGGCCGCGCTAGACTGACTGCGTCCGTCCGCCGGTCGCGCTTCTAGCTCGATGTCTCCGCGAACCGCCTAGTCGTGAAGCACCGGCGGCCATCACGCAACACGCGCGTCGCTGCTCGCGCCGCCACGCGCGGCAAGAGGGAATCATGCCGAACATCGTCATCGTGTATCACAGCGGCTACGGTCACACGAAGAAAGTCGCGGAAGCCGTGCTCGCCGGCGCCACCGAAGCCGGCGCGAACGGCAAGCTGATGCCCGTCGGCGAGGTGGACGACGCCGCATGGGCCGAACTCGAAGCCGCCGACGCCATCATTTTCGGCGCGCCGACCTACATGGGCGGCCCGTCCGCGGACTTCAAGAAATTTGCCGACGCCAGCTCCAAGCCCTGGTTCGAGCAGAAGTGGAAGGACAAGATCGCGGCGGGCTTCACCAACTCCGCGCACATGAACGGCGACAAGTTCCTGACCATTTCCTACTTCGTCACGCTCGCGATGCAGCACGGCATGCTCTGGGTGGGCGCGGGCATGATGCCGTCGAACACGAAAGCCGCCACGCGCAACGACCTGAACTTCGTTGGCGGCTTCACGGGGCTGCTCACGCAGTCGCCCGCGGATGCGTCGCCGGAAGAAGCGCCGCCGCCCGGCGATATCGAGACGGCGAAGACGTTCGGCGCGCGCATCGCCGCCGTCGCGGCGCGCTGGGCGCATCGTCCGGACGAATCCGAGGCGGCACCGGCGACGCCCTGACGCGCGCCGCCGCCGCATCGACGTCAACCGGACATCAAGCGGCCTCGAAATCGCCTTAGAATGGCGGTTCTGCGGCGGGCGCACGCGCGGCGGCCACGAACCAGCGAGATCGAGATGACCACGAAAGTATTTGTCGACGGACAGGAAGGCACCACCGGCCTGAAGATTTTCGAATATCTGTCGCAGCGCCGTGACATCGAAGTGCTGCGCATCGACGAGGCGAAGCGCAAGGACGTCGAGGAGCGCCGCCGGCTGATCAACGCCTCGGACGTGACGTTCCTATGCCTGCCGGATGTCGCGTCGCGGGAGTCGGTTGCGCTCGTGGAACCGGGCAACGACCGGACCTGCGTGATCGACGCGAGCACCGCCTTCCGCACGGACGACGACTGGGCGTACGGCCTGCCCGAGCTGTCGCGCGCGCAGCGCGAGCGGCTGCGCACGGCGAAGCGCATCGCGGTGCCGGGCTGCCACGCGTCGGCGTTCGTTCTGTCCATGCAGCCGCTCGTTGCAGGCGGGCTCGTGCCGGCCAATTTCCCCGCGCACGCCTATTCGATCACCGGCTACAGCGGCGGCGGCAAGAAGATGATCGCGGAATACGAAGCCGGCGGCGATGCGCGCCTCGATAGTCCGCGCGCCTACGCGCTCGGCCTGACGCACAAGCATCTGCCGGAGATGTCGGTCCGCACGGGTTTGTCGCGCGCCCCGATTTTCACGCCGATCGTCGGACCGTTCCTGAAGGGCCTCGCGGTCACCACTTACGTCTCGCCGGACCAGCTCGCGCGTGCTGCCAAGCCGCAGGACGTGCGCGACATGCTCGCCGAATACTATGCCGGCGAGCCGTTCGTGCGCGTCATGCCGTTCGACGCGGACAGCAATCTGGACAGCGGTTTCTTCGACGTGCAAGCCTGCAACGACACGAATCGCGTCGACGTGTTCGTGTTCGGAAATGACGAGCGTTTCGTCACCGTGACGCGCCTCGACAATCTGGGCAAGGGCGCTTCGGGCGCGGCGATTCAGTGCATGAACCTCGCCATCGGCGCGGACGAAGCGACCGGACTCGCGCGCTAACTTACGCTTATTCGGCATCTGGAGCCGGCCTGCGGGCCGGCTTTTTCATGCGCCGCAACATACAAGCGACGGACGAAAAAAAGCCCGCCTAGGTTGGCGGGCTGAATCCATATCAGTGGAGACATGGAGGAGACAGGGACCACTATAGCAAGAATTTTGGTGCATTGCAACACGATCCATCACGGCTGCGTCATCGACAAGACGAATTGAAGCTGATCCGCCGAAATCGGCTTGACGAGATGGATGTCGAAGCCAGCCTCGAGCGTCATTTCGCGATGTTGCGGCTGGCCCCAGCCGGTCAGCGCGACGAGGAGCATGGCGGCTCCGTTCGGCGCCTTGCGCAGTTCGCGCGCGGCGGCGAGGCCGTCGACGAGCGGCATGCCGAGATCGAGAATCACCACTTCCGGCGCGAACTGCGCCGCCACTTCTACCGCCTGCGCGCCGTTGGCAGCGAGTGCGACTTCGTGGCCCATGCCGTTGAGAAGATTCGCGAGGCCGGCGAGCGCGTCGTCGTCGTCATCGGCTATCAGGATGCGCTTGCTCACGATGGCCTCACCGGGTTGCGTGGATTTCGAGCTTCAGTTTGTTCGAGCCGGCCTGTGCCGCCGTGATTTCCGTGCGCGCGCCGCGTGCGCCGACATAGAAATGCTGGCGAGCGGGCGAGTTCTGATCGTGCGTGGCGTCGGGCAGGCAGGAGGCGATGTCGGCGGCCACGCCTTGCAGCGCGTCGGCGCCGGAGCTGCCGTGCGGCGTCCAAGTGCAGCGATAGTCGGTCTGGGAGGCGGCGCATTGGGCGTCGTCGCCGTAGGGCAGCG
Organism: Burkholderia sp. 8Y; assembly: GCF_902506145.1. Lineage (GTDB taxonomy): Bacteria > Pseudomonadota > Gammaproteobacteria > Burkholderiales > Burkholderiaceae > Caballeronia. Next base: position 2,666,539 of record NZ_LR733520.1, read on the forward strand.
CGAGCGGCCGACCGTCGATGGCCGTCAGCGAGGAGAACGTCGGCGATGCCGCCACGATGTGCTTCAGGGCATCGCAAGAGCTGGGCGTATCGTCGGCGCGGGCGGCGGGCGCGGTCGTCAGCACACCGCAATAAAGTGCGGCGAACGCGACGTTGAAGGTCTTCCCATGCATCCGTGTCTCCTGTGGGCGGTCACTGCGGCTTGAGCTTTCCACCGCCAACCTCAGCGGATCGGTCAGCCGCGGTCGGCTCGCGACCGGCACCCATCTGATCGTGCATCGCCCCAAACGTAAGACCGATCACGATGGCTACTATCCCCCGCCCAGCGGCCCGCGTATGTTCGGAAGCGAATGAAGGCTCGACATAAGTCGAGCAAACCGTGCGCCCGTTCGGGCGAGGCTTCGAGGGCGAACGCACACAGGATCGGCCGAAGATGCTCAGTGCCGAAGCAGCGCCATCATCGCGCCGAAGCCGATGAACACGCCGCCCGTCAGCCGGTTGAATGCCTTCGCGACCGCCGCGCTTTTCAGCTTCTCGCCGATGCGCGCGCCGAGCCCCGCATAGACCGCGAACCAGCTCACCTCGATTACCGCGAGCGTCGCGACGAGCACCGCGAATTGCGGCAGCACAGGCCGCGCCGCGTCGATGAATTGCGGCAGCAGCGCCGCCGCGAAGAGCATTGACTTGGGATTGCTGCCCGCAACGATAAAGCCGTTGCGAAAGAGCGCCGCCGGTTTCGCGTACGGCGTCGGCGCTTCGCTGCTTTCGCCGCTTTGATCGCTTTGATCGCTTTGGTCGCGAACCGCAATCGCGCTCGCCTTCGCGCGCCAGCTTTTGACGCCTAGCCAAACGAGATACGCCGCGCCGATAAGACGCAGCGCATCGAAGAGACGCGGCCACGCTTCGAGAAACACGCCGAGCCCTGCCGCCGACACCGACACCATCAGAACGAGCGCGCCGAGAGAGCCGGCCATCGTCGCGATGGAGCGGCGCAGGCCGAAGCGTGCGCCGTGCGTCATCACGAGCAGCATGGTGGGGCCTGGAATAGCGGATACGACGAACACCGTGGCGACGAACATCCACCAGACATGCAGACTCATTGCGGCTCACCAGGAAGAAAGCGGGACCGCGATTATGCCGCGTCTTCCCGCCTTGAACTCACTGCCCCGCGCGCCGCGCCGCCACTTCGCCCAGCACGGCGAAGTCCTTCTCGCCGTCGCCGTGAGCGAGGGCATCCACGAGGTTGTCGCGCACGACGCTCGCGACGGGCAACGGCACGTTCACCGCGTCGCCGGCGGCAATCGCGAGCCGCACGTCCTTCAACCCGAGCCGCGCCTTGAAGAGCGCCGGTTCATAGCGGCGCTCGGCGATCATCTTGCCGTAGCCCTGATACACCGGCCCCGGAAACAGCGAGTTCGTGATGACGTCGAGGAACGTCTGCGCCTCGATGCCGTGTCCGGTGACGAGCGCCGCCGCCTCGCCGACGGTTTCGATCGCCGCGCCCAGCATGAAATTCGCCGCCAGCTTCAGCACGTTCGCGTGTTCCGGCTGCTGACCGACGCGCCACGTCTTCTGGCCGATCGCGTCGAACACCGGCTGCACGCGGTCGATGTCCGCGTCCGCGCCCGCCGCGAGAATGTTCAGCTTGCCCGCCGCGGCGACATCGGGCCGGCCGAGCACCGGCGCGGCGACATAGCCGACGCCGTGCTGCGCGTGCAACTGCGCGAGTTCGACGGCGAGCGCAGTCGAAATCGTCGCCATGTTCACGTGCACGAGGCCCTTCGAAGCATGCTTGAGCAAGCCGCCTTCGACCAGAACGGAGCGCAGCGCGTGGTCGTCGGCGAGCATGGAGAAGACGGCATCGCCGGAAAACGCCTGCTCGGGCGTATCGACCACCGACGCGCCCTGGTCCGCCAGCGCCCGCGTCTTGTCGCGCGAGCGGTTCCACACGCGCACCGAGTGGCCCGCCTTCAACGCGTTGCTCGCCATCGCGCCGCCCATTTCGCCCAATCCGATGAATCCGATATCCATTGCCTGTGCGCTCCTTGCGTCATGAATGATCTGTCGCGGCCACGCCCACGGCGCGCGGCCCGTGCGCCAGTAGAGCACATCGCCCGTCAGCACGCAGCGGCGCCCGATGCCATACTTGCCTGCATGGTCAACGCGCGCTTTCATTTCCACGATGAACTGAACGACTTCCTCGCCCGGCCGCAGCGAGGGCGCACGTTCGAGTGCGCGTGCGCGCCCACGTCGTCGACCAAGCATATGATCGAAGCCCTCGGCGTGCCGCACACGGAAGTCGGGCTGATCTTGCGCAACGGCCTTCCCGCTGGCTTCGACGCGCAGATTCAGTCCGGCGACTTCATCGAGGTCTTCGCGGCGGGCCACGCGCGGCCCGATCTCGCGGATGGCGGCTCGCTGCTGCGCCCGCCCTTGCAGCCGGCGGATCTGCGCTTCATCGCGGACGCGCATCTCGGCGGGCTCGCGCAACTGCTGCGGCTCGCGGGCTTCGACACGCGCTACGACAACAACTTCGCCGACGATGAAATCGAGCGCCTCGCGCACGACGAATCGCGCATCGTGCTGACGCGCGACCGCGAGTTGCTCAAGCGCCGCACGGTGCTGCACGGCTGCTACGTGCGCGCGCTGCAACCGGAAGAACAATGGCGCGAGATCGCGGAGCGGCTGGATCTCGCCGCGCATGTGCGCGCATTCCGCCTGTGCCTGATGTGCAACGCGCCGCTGCGCCCCGCCGCGCCCGACGAGATCGACGGTCGCGTGCCGGACGGCGTGCGCGAACGCCATACACGCTTCGTCACCTGCGATGTCTGCCGTCGCGTGTTCTGGGAAGGCTCGCATTGGCGGCGCATGCGCGCGCGCATCGATGCGATGGCGGAACCCGGTCCGGCATGAGTCACGCGTGAGGCAAAGCGCGCTAGCCGGGCCAGTACAATACGGCTCCATCGAAACTGCGGCCCCGGAGCATCACATGAACAAATTTCAGCTGGAACAAACCAAGGCATTCAAGCTCGCCAACGATCTGAAGCAAGGCGGCCGCTCACGCGCGGGCGCGGCTGACGCGCCGAAAACCGACCGCCGCGAGCAGCGCAAGCTCGATCAGGCGAAAGGGCTCGTGCCCTTCGCGTGCAAGCTCGACGAGAAGCTCGTGAAGCAACTGAAGGAACGCGCTGAAACTCACGAAGGCGGCATGACCGAAGTGCTCGCCGAACTGCTGGTCGCGGCGGGCCTTGCGCGTTGAGCGCCGCTCAGACGCTGCCTTCTTTTTCGATCACCAGAATGCGCGCCGCGCCGACCGGCTCGGCGTAATGCTCGTCGCCGGCCTGCGCGTGGAAGATATCGCCCGCGTTGAGCGTGACCGTGCGCTCGCCTTGCGCGTCGCGCACGTGCATCCGCACCACGCCGTCCATGACGGCGAACACTTCCTCGCCGTCGTTGACGTGCCACTTGTACGGCGCGTCCGTCCAGTGCAGACGGCACGACGTGCCGTTCATCACGCAGATATCGAGCGCGCCCCACGCGCGCTCGGCTGTGAACTTGCCGCTTTCGATCACTTTCATGTGATGCCGCCTAGCGTGTGAAATCGCGCGCGTCGTCCACATCGCCGTGGCGCGTCGCGGGAATCGCCGCCACCGCGATCAGCGAGAGCACGAGGCCGGCCATCACGTAAAAGGTCGGCGCGAGTTGCGAACCCGTGACGCGAATGAGCCACGTCACGATGAACTGTCCGAAGCCGCCGAAGATCATCACCGCGAAGTTGTACGCGAGCGAGAGGCCCGTCGAGCGCACGTGCGCGGGAAAAAGCTCGGAGAGCAGCGCGCCGAACGGCCCGTAATAGCCCGACAGCACGATCGAGAGGAGAGCCTGCACGATCACGAGCCGCAGCACGCTCGGCTCCGAAGCGAGCCACGCAAAGAGCGGGTAAATGATGACGAGCGTGATGAACAGCGACCAGAGCGTGAGCGTCTTGCGTCCGATGCGGTCGGACCACGCACCCGCCACCGGCGAAAGCACCGTCAACAGCAGATTGCCGACGATCAGCGCGGTGAACGACTGCCCGTACGGCAGCTTCAGTTGCTTGACCGCGAAGGTCGGCAGATACGCGATCAGCACATAGACCGTCACCGTCAGCGCGATCACCGAGCCGAGACCGCATAGCACCTCGCGGCCATGCGTGCGGAAGACTTCGCCGAGCGTCGCGCGGCGCGCGGCCTTCTTCACGTGCATGAACGCTTCCGTGTCCGACATGTTGCGGCGGATATACAGACCGATCGGCCCGATCACGAGCCCGATGATGAACGGCACGCGCCAGCCCCACGACTCCAGCGCCTCTGGCGACAGCCCGCGCGAGATCGCCGCGCCCACGACCGCGCCGAGCAGCAGCGCCGCCGCCTGACTCGCCATCTGGAAGCTGCCGTAAAAGCCGCGCTTGGAGAACGGCGCGGCCTCGATGAGAAGCGCGGTGGAACTGCCGAACTCGCCGCCCGCCGAGAAGCCCTGTATGAGCCGCGCGACGACGATCAGAATCGGCGCGCCGATGCCGATGGCCGAGTAAGGCGGCGCAATCGCGAGCAGCAGAATGCCCACTGTCATCAGCGCGATCACGAGCGTGAGCGCCGGCTTGCGCCCGGCGCGGTCCGCATACAGCCCGAGCACGATGCCGCCTACCGGCCGCATCACGAAGGCCACGCCGAAGCTCGCGGTGGTGAGCAGCACCGACGAGTAATCACTTTCGCTCGGAAAGAAGAGCCGCGCGATCACAACCGTCATGAAACCGAACACGACGAAGTCGTACCATTCGAGCGCGTTGCCGATCACCGCCGCGCTCACCGCGCGCACATTCAATGGTCTGCCTGCCATGCGTATCCCTTGTGGTCGTTGGTTGATCGGCGCCGTGCATGTGCGGCCGGGGATCGTGGTGCCTTGGCGAGTGTAAAGACCGGGCGTTGCCTTATCAAGCGACGAAGAAAAGCGCGCCGGGCTTGGCAGCCGGGCGCGCTTCTTCTTACCGTTGTTTCGGGATCAGGCCTTCTTGGCGTAGGCGCTGCACCAGCCCTTCGCGGCCACCTGCTTGCCGCCGAACATCGGGCACGGCGCGAACGGATCGGACGCCTTGCCTTGATAGAACTGGCAGTTGCCGCAATCCTGGCCGGGCGCGTACTTCGCGAACTTGGCCTTGTCGACCTTGCTCGCGTCCATCTTGTAGCCGAGCGCCTGCGCGGTCGGATCGGTTTCCTCGACCTTCGGCGCATCGGCGAACGCGACGCGCGAGCCGAGCGCGAGCGTCGACGCAACGCCTACGCTCGTCATCAGAAATGTGCGACGGGATGTCTTCATGGTGACTCGCTCCATGTTGTATTGGGGGAAAGCGCCGTTCTGACGACGGCGATGTCCGAGCATAACAACACCGGAGCGATTCGATGACGACAAATGTCGGAGATAAGCGCCGACGAACGCTTTAGCGCGCCATGTCGGCCACCCGTTCGCCGATGGCGAGCGACGCCGTCAGCCCCGGCGATTCGATGCCGAACAGGTTCACGAGCCCCGGCACGCCGTGCGCCGATTTGCCCTGGATCATGAAATCCGCCGCCGCCTGACCGGGGCCGGAGAGCTTCGGCCGGATGCCGGCGTAGGCCGGTTGCAGCGCGCCGTCGGGCAAGCCGGGCCAATACGCGCGAATGGCCGCGTAGAAGGAATCGGCGCGGCGCGGATCGACGTCGTAATTGAGCGACGGCACCCATTCCACGTCCGGGCCGAACTTCGCCTGCCCGCCCATATCGACGGTCAGATGCACGCCGAGTCCCGCTTCGTTCGGCATCGGATAGATCAGACGCTCGAACGGCGCGCGTCCGCTCACGCTGAAGTAGTTGCCCTTCGCGAAGTAGAGCGGCGGCACGTGGCGGTCGTCGAGGCCGCGAATGCGCCGCGCGATGTCGTTCGCGTGCAGCCCCGCGCTGTTGATCAGATACGACGCCCGGAAGCGCGCCGGCGCCTGCCCGCCCGTCTCGACGATGAAGCAGCCTTCGCGCGCCTCGATGCTCGCGACCGGCGTATGGAACACGACGCCCGCGCCGTGATGTTCGGCGTCGCCTTGCAGCGCGAGCATGTACTGGTGGCTGTCGACAATACCCGTGCGCGGCGAATACACCGCTTCGACGCATTGCAGTTGCGGCTCCATTTCCCGCGCCTCTGCGCCGCTGATTCGCACGAGCCCTTGCACGCGATTTTCGACGCCCTTCTGCTCGATCGCCGCCAACTGCGGAATCTGATTGCGCGCGGTGGCGACGAGCAGCTTTCCGCATTGCCGGTGCGGCACGCCATGCGCCTCGCAAAACGCGTAGAGCATCTCGCGCCCGCGCACGCACAGGTCTGCCTTGAGCGACCCGCGCGGATAGTAGATGCCGGCGTGAATCACTTCGCTGTTGCGCGAACTCGTGCCGATGCCGATGGCTTCCCCCGCTTCCAGCACCATCACTTCGCGCCCGCGCAGCGCCAGCGCCCGCGCGATGGCGAGCCCGACGACACCCGCCCCGATCACTACGCATTCGATCCGATCCATGTTTCTTCCCGCGCCACCTCGATGCCAACTATTCTACGTGCGGCTCTATTGCGCGTTGCACAACAACGCACGCAGTAAGCATCGTTTTCCGGTGCAATTCGGAAAAAGGCAAGAATCTGGCCGCCACGCGCGGAAAATGACGCGTTTCGGCGGCTTTTCGGCAAATCGCGAAACGAGGGCCCGCTAGAACCCGATCGATTTGCGGCGCGATTGCCGGTCGAGCTCGACATCGCGTGCCTCGACGTGATGCCTTCCGTCGATGCGCGCATTGCCGAACGCGTTGAGCATGGCGCGCCGCATGCCGCGCGGCGACGCCTGCGTGAGCGCGTCCAGCGGCGCGTCGCCGAGCGTCTCGGGAAAGCGGCTGCCCCACGCGTGCGCGTTGCGGATCTCCGCGTAAATGGCCTGCGCGATGCGCCGCGCGCCTTCGCGGTCCGGCGCGGGAATCTCGTACACGTTCATGCGGTTGAGCAGCGGCTCGGGAATCGCGCGCGCGTCGTTGGCCGTGGCGATCCAGACGACATTGCCCGCGTTGATCGGCACCTCGGCGAATTCGTCGATGAAGGTCTGCGCCGTATCGTGTTCGAGCAGCGCGTAGAGCGCGCCGAGCGGATCGTATTGCGCGTCGCCGGTGGCCTTGTCGATTTCATCGACGGTCATCACGGGGTTCGCGTAGCTGCCGTTCACGAGCGCGTCGAAGACCTTGCCGGGCTTCGCGTTGCGCCATTGCGACGACGCGCCCGACAGAATCCACCCCGCCGTGAGCGAACTCATCGCGACGTAATGGCTGGACGTGCCGAGCAGCCGCGCGAGCTGCTTCGCGAAATGCGTCTTGCCGATGCCGGGCTCGCCCAGCAGCAGCATCGGCATGAGTTCGAGGCGGTCGTCGGTTTCGAGGCACAGCGCGATCTGCTTGCGGATATCGTCGAGCGGTTCCTCGAAGTTCGGCAGCGACGCCGCGAGATCGTCGGTGGAAGGCATGCGGTTGGGCTTCACGCAGAAGCGCAGGTTGCCGACCTTCAACATTTTTTCGTAGATCGCGCGCAAAGCTTCGCTCGCGCCGTCCGAGAGGTCGTTCAGCGCGGTCTCGACATCGTCCAGACTGTAGACCTTGCTGAACGACGCCACCGCCAGTTCTTGTTTGACCACGGCCGTCGTCATGTCGCACCCCGTCTTTTTTCGCTTCGACGAGTCCAGTGTATCGATGACATGACCGCGCGCAAGCGAGCAGTCGCGGGAGTTTGCTGCCAATGTCAGGAAAGTGGGGCGCGCGTGGCGCACGCGAGTATCATCGTCGCGATGCCGTGGCGGTCGGGTTCGGAATGTGCTCAAGTAGGCGCGAGGTTGAGATCGACCGGACGCGGCCCTACATGATTCGCTGACGCGCTGAACCGCGTGAACCGCGCCCGATCCGTCGTGTCAGAACGAAGTCGCCGAGCCACACCCGTTCGGCGGCCGCCGCGCCGTGAGCCTTGCGCGGTCAGCCGCCATCCGATCCGCCCGCGCGCCGGAGAAGCCTTCAATGACTCAAACGAACCGCATCGCAATTCCGCACCTCATTCGATCCGCGCTCCTCGCCTGCGCGTGTCTCGCCGCGAGCCACGGGGTGTTAGCGCAAAGCGCGCCGCAGCCCGTCACGTGGGAACTCCAGGTCGTGCGCGACGGCCAGCAGATCGACACTTTCTCGGCGACGACGAACGTCGGCCAGGCGCGCACCGATACGCATCACGATGTCGTGCAGAACCGCGTCGGCTGCGCGGACAAGCCGGCCGGCGACATCGATCTGCAACGCACGCTCACCGTTTCGCCGACGCACGCAAGCGCCGACGACATCACGCTCGCCATCGACGCGCAGGAGACGCTGCAGAGCGACGCATCGCAGGCGCTGCCGTCGGGCTGCAAGGTGCCGCCGGCGCCGCGCCAGGTGAACGCCTCGCATCCCGGCCTCGTGTTGAAACCGGGCGAATGGGCGCAGTGGCAGATTATCGACAGCAATCCGTCGCTGACGTACCGGGTGCGCGCGAGCCTGGCATCGTCCGCGCCGGCGCAGTGAGCCAGCGCACGCCCGCGCCACCACGCACAAAGAACGAACGCATGCGAAATCCAGAACATCTTCCGCCAGCACCGTCCGCGAACGTGGTCACGCCGTATTTCACGGCGGTGAGCTGGAATCTGCACAAGGGCCGCTCGCCGCTCGGCCTGCGCGCATGGAACGCCATGCAGCGGTGGGTGCAGACCACCAACGCGGACGTCTATTTTCTTCAGGAAGCCATGGCGCGGCGACTGCCGCAGCCCGTGCTCGAGAGCGGCTTCGGCACGCCGCTTTCCGCGCCGCTCGACGATGTCTGGCATTGCCAGGCCACCGAAATCGCCACCGCGCTCGAATTGCAGATCGCGCTTGGGCCCAACGTCTTCAAGCCGTCGTGGCGGCACGGCAACGCGATTCTTTCGCCGCATCCGCTGGACCTTTCCGGGCGCTGGGATATTTCCGCGCATCGCTTCGAAAAACGCGGGCTTCTGGTCGCGCGCGCGACGTTCGCGGGACACGCGATCACGCTTCTATGCGCGCATCTCGCCCTCACGCGCGCCGCGCGGCTGCGTCAGATGAACTGGATCGCGCACTGGATCGCGAAGGAAGCGCCGGACGGACCGCTCGTGCTGGCGGGCGATTTCAACGACTGGCGCAACGATTCCGTGCCGCTTTTCGGCGAACTCGGCATGCACGAAGTCGCGACGATGCTCGGGGAATCCGGCCGCACGTTTCCGGCGTTCTCGCCGGCGCTCGCGCTCGACAAGATGTTCGTGCGCGGCCTGAAGCCCGTGGAGTGGATCGTGCCGACGCAGGATACCGCGTGGCTTTCCGATCACCTGCCGTACATGGCGAAGCTGTGCGTAGCGAGTTGAAACGCGCGGTTAGGGGCGCGTGAGCAGCGCCTCGAGATCGCCGATGGAAACCGGCTTGGTCAGATGATGATCGAAGCCGGCGTCGAGCGCGGTCTGCCGGTCCTCGGCGCTGCCGTAGCCGGTGAGCGCGAGCAGAAGCGCATCGCGGGTCGCATCGCGTTTGCGCATTTCGCGCGCCACCTCGAACCCGCTCATGCCCGGCAAGCCGATGTCCAGCACCACGACATCGGGCCGGAAATCGTCGATGGAACCGAGCGCGCACACGCCATCGGACTCCGTGCGCACTTCATGGCCGAGCGCCTCCAGCAGCATCGACAGGGCGAAGGCCGCATCGGCGCTGTCATCGACGAGGAGGATACGGCGGCACACTGCACCGTGATTCGTTTCGGCGTTGGGGGTCATGCGTGTCTTCGCATTATTGAGATAGCTCGCCGACTGTAGCACATGGCGCACGGCCGGTCGGGGAAAGACACCGCAACGCGCCGCGCGATGGCTCTGCTATCGTGATTCTTTTGGCCGCATCCGCACTGCCATGTTCGATCTCTTCGACGACATTCCCAAGCCCGACATTGCGTGGCATCCGGACTGGATCGACGCGGACGCCGGCTCCGACCTGATGGCCGCGCTCATCGACGAAGTGCGCTGGCAGCAGGACACGATGAACACGCCGGGCGGACGTGTGCCGCTGCCGCGCTTGACCGCCTGGCAAGGCGAACCGGACGCGGTCTACGTCTATTCCGGCATCCGCAACGTGCCGCAGCCGTGGACGCCCGCCGTCGCGCAGCTACGCGACGCCGCGCAGGTTGCCAGCGGCGCGCGATTCAACAGCGTGCTCATCAACCGGTATCGCAGCGGGCTGGACAGCATGGGCTGGCACGCGGACAAGGAGCGCGAACTCGGCCCCGAGCCGGTCATTGCTTCGGTGAGTCTCGGCGCGACGCGCACCTTCGAATTCCGCCACGCGCGCACGCATGCCACGCACGCGCTTTCGCTGACGCACGGCAGCCTGCTCGTGATGCGCGGGCGCACGCAGCAGGAATGGGTGCATCGCGTGCCGAAGGAGCCGGGCGCGCGCGGCGAGCGCATCAATCTCACGTTCCGCTGGGTGGACGCTTCGAAAGCGCGCAAGTGAGCCGCGCGGGCCGCGCAATCAAGGCCGCCGGGCGATGAAATCGATCTCCACGAGCGCATCGCGCGCCAGTGCCGTCACGCCGACGCAGGTGCGCGCCGGCAACGGCTTCGGCAGAAAATACGAGCGGTAGACGGCGTTCATGGCGTCGTAATCGCGCTTGAATTCCGTGAGGAAGATTCGCACGCTCACGACGTGATCGAGCGTCAGGCCAAGCCCGGTCAGCACGAGAATCAGGTTGTTCATCACGCGCCGCGTCTGTGCCGCGACGCCATCGGGCAGGGGTGCGCTGTCGTCGTCGGGATCGGTCGGCATCTGGCCGGTGAGAAACACCCAGCCGTCGGCTTCGGCCGCGTGCGAGAACGGGCCGACGGGCGTCGGCGCGGCGTCGATCATCGAGAATTTTGGTGACTGGGTCATGGGCTGTTATCGAGTGCGCGGGATGCCACGGTAGCGCGCCAAAAATTGGCGCGGTGTGGCGGAGCGGGTCGGATGTGAAGATGAGCGGCTTTCGGTTGTTCGATCGAACGAGACTCGAACTAGCCTCCGTGAGATCCGCGCCACGTTCCACGCAAAGCCCGATGAACCAAAAAAGCGGCGAGCCATCCGGCCCGCCGCCTCACCCGTAGCGTCTTCGATTACCAGCCGTGGCGATCGTGCCAACGCTCTTCCCGATGCTCGCGCCGCCATTGATGTTCGCGCCATTCGCGGCGTTCACGCCACTCGCGTTCGCGCCAGCGGTCCTCGCCGTAACCGTAGCCGTATCCATAGGCGACGGGCACCGCCGGCTGCACATACACCGGCTGCGCGGGCGCGTAATAGCCGGGTACGCCGATCCCCACTGCCACATCGACATGCGCGGACGCCGATGCCGACGCCGCCAGCGCCGCGATTCCCGCGAGCCCGATAACCGTACCAAGAAGTTTCTTCTTCATTTCGCTTCCTCCCTGCACCGAGTGCCGTGTGAGTCAGATGCAGTCTAGAGAGCGATGTCTGACACAGGTGCAACAGCGATGCCAGAAAGGTAACGCGAGGTAACGGCCATGCGCGCTAGCGCACGCGCTTGCCGGTTTCGTCGATGATCACTTGGCCGTCTTCCTTCGCGAACGGTCCCTTCTGCGGCGAAGGCAACAGGTCGATCACGAGTTCCGACGGACGGCACAGGCGCGCGCCGAGCGGCGTATCGACGAACGGACGGTTGATCAGAATCGGGTGCGCGAGCATCGCGTCGATGAGCTGATCGTCGGTGAGCGACGGATCGTCGAGACCCAGTTCGGCATAGGGCGTGCCCTTCTCGCGCAGCGCCTCGCGCACCGTGAGACCCGCACGCGCGATCAACGCGACGAGCGTCTCGCGGCTCGGCGGCGCCGTCAGATATTCGATGATGTTCGGCTCGATGCCCGCATTGCGGATCAGCGCAAGCGTGTTGCGCGACGTGCCGCACTGCGGGTTGTGGTAGAGGGTGACGGTCATGGCGCGCTCCGTTGTGTCGGTCGATGCCTCGCATTCTAGGGCCGCAACGCGCAATGCGCGCATGAAGAATGTCATGCGCGCCCGCATCGCGTCACGTCGTTGACCGAGTTGCGAGCGTATAAGCGAATCTGCTGTTCATTGCCGAATTGCGGCCTATAACGGAAGGGCGTGCGGCGCGCGGGTTGCTAAACGCGATGCAGCGACATGAAACCGTGCCGCAAGACACTGCGCCAGCGCAGGCCCCGCGCGATCTGGAAGCGCCGCACGCCAGCGCGTCACTCTCAAGGAGCACAACATGAAATCACGTCTTGTCACGACGGCGCTCGCCGCCACGTTGCTCGCCGCCGCGGGCGTCGCCTCGGCGCAGCAAAGCTACTATCGGACCGCACAGGTGCCGGGCCAGGCCACGCCCGACACGTGGACGCAGTCCGCCGACACGCAGAGCCAGACCGGGGATATGTCCTACGGCGGCGTTTCCTCCACGCGCAGCGACACCGGCTCCGCCGCCATGCGCCGCGACCCGATTTCAAAGCCGTGCGTGCGCGGCCCGCAGTGCGACATCTTCTTCGGCAACTGATGGAGGCTCACGCTAGCATCGGTGCATCGAGGGCGCGTCTCCCGTCCACACGGACCCGCGCCCTTTCACTCTCCTAGCCGAGACCGCCCTCATGCACCGCGAAGAATTTCTCGCCAGCCTTTCCGCCGAAGGCTTCCACGAAGTCGCGACCGTCACGCGCGAACCGAACGGCTCGCTGGATACGCACACGCATCCGTTCGAAGCAAAGGCGCTGATCGTCGAAGGCGAACTTGCGCTGCGCATCGGCGACGATGCGCGGCTGTATCGAACGGGCGACATCTTTCATCTGCCGGCCAACGTCGAGCATTCGGAACGGTACGGGCCGCACGGCGTCAGCTATCTCGTCGGGCGTAAATAGCGCGCAAGCAGAGCGCAGGCAGCGCGGCGCACGTTCGTGCCGGGTTCGCTACACTCGTGACATCCAGCGATCTTGCATGAGACCGGAGATGCCCGATGGCGGCGAAGAACAAGACTGACAGCGCGGCACGCATACGTGTCGGTATCGGCGGATGGGATTTCGAGCCGTGGCGCGGCACGTTTTATCCCGAAGGTCTCACGCACAAACGCGAGCTTGAATTCGCGAGCCGCGCGCTGACGAGCATCGAGGTGAACGGCACGTTCTATCGCTTGCAGAAGCCGGACACGTTCGCCAAGTGGCGCGATGAAACGCCCGACGACTTCGTGTTCTCGCTGAAGGCGCCGCGCTATGCCACTAATCGCCGCGTGCTGGCTGAAGCGGGCGATTCCATCGAACGCTTTTTCGGAAGCGGCGTGCTCGAACTGCAGGACAAGCTCGGCGCGATCAACTGGCAGTTCGCGCCGACCAAGCATTTCGATCCCGAAGACTTCGAGCGCTTTCTGAAGCTGCTGCCCGCGACGGTGGAAGGCCGCGCGATGCGTCACGCCGTGGAAGTGCGGCACGAAAGTTTCGCGGATCCCGCGTTCGTCGCGCTGTTGAGGAAGTACGGTGTCGCGGTTGTCGTAGCGGGCGATTCGAAGTATCCGCAGATCGCGGATATCACCGCGCCGTTCGTCTATGCGCGCATCATGGGCACGACCGAGAAGCAGAAGCTGGGTTACTCGAAGGCGGCTTTGGACCGCTGGGCGGCACGGGCGAAGGAATGGGCGGCGGGCGGTATGCCGGAGGATTTGCAGACGGCCGGCAAGGCGCCGGCCAAGGCATCGGCGCGCGATGTGTATCTGTACGTCATCAGCGGGCACAAGGCGGCTAATCCTTCGGCCGCGATGGCGCTTATCGAGCGATTGAATAAAGCGGCGTAGCGCGATGGCGCGGCTCGTTGACGAACTTCTGCGTGCAAGGAGGTATGGCACGGCAATGCCGTCGTCGCGTGCCGGAGTCGAGCTGGCGATCAGGCGAGGGCGAGAACGGCCGGAAATCGCGGACGACCATCCCTTTCGACGACGCCCTATTGACCGCGCCGTCTCATTTCCGAACAACTGCGCTGCGGCGAATCCGATGGTTCATCCGCATACCGTTGCATCGCGATTCGGTCGTCGCTCACGCCGAACGCGTGCTGCCGATTAAGGGCGCGCGTCGGCTTCGTCCCGCAGTCGGGGAACTGCATGCATGCGGTCCGCAACTTGCCGAACGACCCTCACCTTCGCCGACGCCCAGACTGCCGCAGGTTGCCTTCAAGTCGCCGACGCCGAGACGCCGCACAGCTCCGTCTCATTCCCGAACAACTGCGCTGCGGTCGATCCGATGGTTCATCCGCACACCGTTGCATCGCGGTTCGGTCGTCGCTCACGCCGAACCCGTGCTGCCGACCAAGCGCGTGCGTCGGCTTCGTCCCGCAGTCGGGGAACTGCGTGCATGCGGTCCGCAACTTGCCCGAGAATCTCACCCTCGCCGACGCCTAGCCGCCGCACAGCTTCGTCCGCCTGAAGACCGGCACGACGCGCAGTTTTGCGAACGCCCCTACTTCGCCTCCTGCCCGATCTCGTGGTTCGCCAGAATCTCGAGCGCCCGCACCATCCCCGAGTGATCCCACGCTTTGCCGCCGTGCGCCGTGCAAGCGTTGAAAAGCGCCTGACACGTCGCCGTGTTCGGCAGCGCGACGCCGAGCGATTGCGCCGTCGAAAGCGCCAGATTCAAATCCTTCTGGTGCAGTTCGATCCGGAAGCCCGGATTGAACGTGCGTTTGGTCATCCGTTCGCCGTGGACTTCGAGAATGCGCGACGACGCGAAGCCGCCCATCAGCGCCGTGCGGACCTTCTCGGCATCGACGCCCGCTTTCGACGCAAGCAAAAGCGCCTCGCCGACGGCCTCGATGGTCGCCGCGACGATCACCTGATTCGCGACCTTGCAGACCTGGCCCGCGCCGACATCGCCGATCAGCGAGATGTTCTTGCCCATCATGTCGAAGAGCGGCTTGACCTTGTCGAACGTGGCCTGCGCGCCGCCGACCATGATCGTGAGCGATGCCGCCTTCGCGCCGACTTCGCCGCCGGACACGGGCGCATCCAGATAATCCGCGCCGCGCTCGCGGACTTTCGCGGCGAACTCGCGCGTCGCGATGGGCGAAATCGAGCTCATGTCCACGACGATCTGACCCGCGCGCAGCGAATTCGCGACGCCGTTCTCGCCGAAGAGCACGCGCTCGACATCGGGCGTATCCGGCACCATCAGGAAGACGATGTCGGCCTTCTGAGCGACTTCCGCCGGGCTGTTGCACGCGGTGGCGCCCGCCTGCGTCAGCTCTGCCGGCACGCCGCTGCGCGTGAACGCGGCCAGTTCCACGCGGTTCTTGACGAGATTCGCCGCCATGGGATGCCCCATGATGCCAAGTCCGATGAAGCCTGCTTTCGTCGTCATGAATCTGCTCCTTGTGTTCGGGTTCCGGGCGAGCGGTCTGCCGCTCGCGCCTTACTGTGCGATGAAGTGATTTTTCACGGCCTGCGCCGCGTTCCTGAGCATGCCGAGATCGGCGCATACCGCGACGAGCGTACAGCCCATCGAGAGATAACGCTCGGCGTCCTGCTGCACGGGCGCGAGAATGCCGCTCGCCTTGCCCGCCGCGTGCGCGCGCTCGAAGACGTGCGCGATGGCCGCCTGCACGTCCGGATGGTTCGCGTTGCCGAGCTGACCGTACGCGGCCGCGAGATCCGAAGGGCCGACGAAGAGCGCATCGACGCCTTCGACGGCCGCGATCTCGTCGATGGCATCGACGGCTGCGCGGCTTTCGATCTGCACCGCGACGCTGACATTGTCGTTCGCGATCTTGAAGTAGTCCGCGACGGTGCCGTAACGGTTCCCGCGATGCCCGACCGACACGCCGCGAATGCCTTGCGGCGGATAGCGCGTCGCGGCGACGGCGCGGGTCGCGTCGGCGGCGCTGTCGACGAATGGAATCAGGAAGTTGACGAAGCCGGCATCGAGCAGCCGCTTGATGCCGACGGGCTCGTTCGCGGGCGGGCGCACGACCGGCGCGCTCACGCTGTCCTTGAGCGACATCAGTTGCGGGATGAGTGTGAGCGCGTCGTTGGGCGCGTGCTCGGCGTCGAGCAGCATCCAGTCGAAGCCGACGACGCCCAGCAATTCGGTGACGATCGGGCTCGCGAGCGATGCCCAGCAGCCGATCAGCTTCGCGCGGGCGAGCAGCGAGGCCCGAAACGCGTTGGGCAACGGTTGGTACGGGGTCGACGACGGCATGGTCCCTCCTTGAGGTGCTGCTCGCGATGAAGATCGGTGGATGACGCCGAAGTCATAAGACGTCTTATGTAGAGTACCGTTAATTTCATGCACCAGGACAGTCGAGTTAACCCGCATTCGACGCTTTGCGCAGGGGTTCTCGCCCGTTCATGTTGTATGACGTCCTACACATAACGCAGATTGCCCTCAGCAGTGCCTTCAGCCGTGAGCTTCTGTTTCCAGCGCGCCAACGGCGCTTTTAAGTAAACAAAAGAATCACATATGTATACGTGGTAGTAGTTAACAAGCTGCCTGCATTTCAGTGGATAACGCTCATCTCGCCTTTCGCGTCAGAGACTTGCGAAGTAAACAACTTCGGTATGGCCGCGCGAGTTGCGGCGCGACGCGAGGACAACTTCCGGCGCTTCCCGCTGCACGCCGACTTATGCAGAAACGACGAACAGGTTTCGCGATGCAGTGGTCACAGGGTTGTCCACAGCAACGCGGTGCTCGCCCACAAAAGAAAAGCGCCTCCGAAGAGGCGCTTCCACGAAATCACTCAATTACAAACCGCTCACTCCACCGTCACCGACTTCGCCAGATTCCGCGGCTTATCGACATCCGTGCCACGCGCGCAGGCCGTGTGATACGCGAGCAACTGGAGCGGCACCACATGCAGGATCGGCGACAGCGCCCCGTAATGCTCCGGCATCCGAATGACATGAATGCCGTCCTCGCTGACGATGCGCGTGTCGGCATCGGCGAACACGTACAGCTCGCCGCCGCGCGCCCGCACTTCCTGCATGTTCGACTTGAGCTTCTCCAGCAGCGTGTCGTTCGGCGCGACGGTCACGACCGGCATGGCCTCCGTCACCAGCGCGAGCGGCCCGTGCTTCAGTTCGCCCGCCGGATACGCTTCTGCGTGGATATACGAGATTTCCTTCAGCTTCAGCGCGCCTTCCAGCGCGATCGGATAGTGCAAGCCGCGCCCGAGGAACAGCGCATTCTCCTTGCGCGAGAACTCTTCGGACCACGCGATGATCTGCGGCTCCAGCGCCAGCACGCTATTCAACGCCGCCGGCAAGTGACGCAACTGACCGAGGTACGCGGCTTCCTGCTTCGCATCGACGCGGCCGCGCAGCTTCGCCAGCGTCACCGCGAGCACGAACAGGCCGACGAGCTGCGTCGTGAACGCCTTCGTCGACGCCACGCCGATTTCCGTCCCCGCGTGCGTCAGGAACGCGAGCTCCGTCTGTCGCACCATCGCGCTCGTCGCGACGTTGCACACAGCGAGCGTATGCGCGTGCCCGAGCGATTGCGCGTGCTTCAGCGCGGCGAGCGTATCGGCGGTTTCGCCGGACTGCGAGATCACGACGACGAGCGCCTTCGGATTCGGCACCGACTCGCGATAGCGATACTCGCTCGCAATCTCGACCTGCGTTGGAATCTTCGCGATGGATTCCAGCCAGTACTTCGCCGTCAGCCCCGAGTAATAGCTCGTGCCGCACGCGAGAATCAGGAGACTGTCGACGCCCGCGAACACGTCGGCCGCGTTATCGCCGAAGAGGCGCGCGTCGAAGCTGTCCGATTGGGGAATCGTGTCCGTAATGGCGCGCGGCTGCTCGAAGATTTCCTTCTGCATGAAATGGCGATACGGCCCGAGTTCCACCGCGCCGCCGTAAGCCGTCACCACGCGCACTTCGCGGTCTGCCGGCAAGCCGTCGCGATCGGCGATCTTCACGCCGTCGAGCGAGATTTCGACGACATCGCCTTCTTCCAGGAACGCGAAGCGGTCCGTGCTGCCGGCAAGCGCAAGCGCATCCGAAGCCAGGAAATTTTCGCCCTCGCCCACGCCAACGACGAGCGGCGACCCCTGGCGCGCGCCGACCACCGTATGCGGCTGGTCCTTGTGCATCACCGCGATCGCGTACGCGCCGTGCAATTGCTTGACGGCCTCGCGCACGGTCTGGAACAGATCGCCGCGATACATGCTGTGAATCAGATGCGCGATCACCTCCGTGTCCGTCTGCGACACGAACTCGTAGCCCTTGTCGCGCAGCATCGCGCGCAACGACTCGTAATTTTCGATGATGCCGTTATGCACGAGCGCGACCGTATCGCGCGAGAAGATCGGATGCGCGTTGTCGGTGACGGGCGCGCCGTGCGTCGCCCAGCGCGTATGCGCAATGCCCGTCATGCCGGCGATGCCCGTTTCACGCACCTGCGCGTCGAGGTCCGACACGCGCGCGACGCTGCGTGCCCGGCGCGGCTCGCCATGACTAAGGACGGCCACGCCGCACGAGTCGTAGCCGCGATATTCGAGCCGCCGCAACCCTTCGACGAGCACCGAGACAATATTCCGTTGCGCAACCGCGCCGACAATTCCGCACATGGCGTTATTCCTTTGATGTCAAAACCGAACGCACAATGAAAAAAAGCCGAGCCTTTCGGCCCGGCCTCGCGCGCTTCACACTTTCTTTTTGGTCGGCCGGACGTAGTCCGTCTTGCTGACCTGGCGCTTTTCGTTCAGCACCAGTTCGCCTTCGCCGACATCCTTCCAGACGGTCGTGCCCGCCGCGATGGTCACGCCGCGCCCGACGCGCACGGGCGCCACGAGCTGCGTATCCGAGCCGATGAACACGTCGTCGCCGATCACGGTGCGATGCTTGTTCGCGCCGTCGTAATTGCAGGTGATCGTGCCCGCGCCCACGTTCACGCGCGCCCCGATATCCGAATCGCCGATATAGCTCAGGTGATTCGCCTTCGAGCCGCGGCCCATGACCGCGTTCTTCACTTCGACGAAGTTGCCGATATGCGCTTCGTCGCCGAGCACCGCGCCCGGGCGCAGCCGCGCGTACGGTCCGAGCACGACGTTCGCGCCGGCCGTGCCGCCTTCGATATGCGTGTACGCATCGACGCGCGTGCCCGCGCCGATCGACGCATCGCGAATCACGCAGTTCGGCCCGATGCTCACGTTGTCCGCGAGCGTCACGCGGCCTTCGAACACGCAGTTGACGTCGATGCTCACGTCCGCGCCGCACTCCAGCGTGCCGCGCACGTCGATGCGCGCGGGATCGGCGAGCGTCACGCCCGCCTCCATCAGCGCATACGCGACGTTGCGCTGGTGAACGCGCTCCAGTTCCGCCAGTTGCACCTTGCTGTTCACGCCGAGCGTTTCCCATTCGGCGTCCGGTTGCGCGGTGACGACTTCCACGCCCGCTTCGATCGCGCGCTCGACCACGTCCGTCAGGTAGAACTCGCCCTGCGCGTTGTCGTTCTTGAGCGACGCGAGCCACGCTTCCAACGTCCGCGTCGGCGAAACGACGATGCCGGTGTTGATTTCCGCGATGCGCCGCTCGGCATCGCTCGCGTCTTTCTGCTCGACGATCTTCTGCACCGCGCCGCCCTCATCGCGCACGATGCGGCCGTAGCCGGTCGGATCATCCACGGTCACGGTCAACACGCCGTAGCGTTCGGTGCCGGCGGCATCCAGCAGACGCTTCAAGGTGCTGGCGCGGGTGAGCGGCACGTCGCCGTAGAGAACGAGCGTCGGCACGGACGCATCCAGAAGCGGCAGCGCCTGCTGCACGGCGTGTCCCGTGCCGAGCTGCTTGTCCTGCACGGCGAATTGCACGTCGGGCGCGCCGACGGCTTCACGCACCTTCTCCGAGCCGTGTCCAATCACCACGACGAGGCGCGTGGGCGACAGCGTACGTGCCGTGTCGATGACATGCGCGAGGAGCGGCCGGCCCGCCAGAGGATGAAGGACTTTGGGCAGGGCGGAGCGCATGCGCTTGCCCATGCCGGCAGCCAGAATCACGATATTCATCGCTTGAGTCTTGCAGGTTTCAGGTCGCGTCAATATAGCATGCGAACTTTTCGGAAAACGCCCGCGAAAACTACGCCGCGTCTCGCGGGACGGGCTTCACAGGTCGTCGAAATGGACAATTGAAATGGCGTTTTGCGATGCTGACGGTTCGCTTGCGCACGGTTCTTCGTCGAACGCGATGTCGCCTTGCGGGTCGGCCTCGCCGGTGGCGCGCAGGCTCGCGAACGGAAAGAGCGCCGGATCCATCAAGTGCGACGGCACCACGTTCGAAAGCGCATTGAACATGTTCTCGACGCGCCCCGGAAAACGCTTGTCCCACTCGCGAATCAGCGCCTTCATTTCCGCGCGCTTCAGGTTCGGCTGACTGCCGCACAGGTTGCACGGGATAATCGGAAATTCACGCAGTTCGGCGAACTTTTCGAGGTCCGTTTCCTTCACGTAGGCGAGCGGACGGATCACGATGTTCTTGCCGTCGTCGGATTGCAGCTTGGGCGGCATGCCCTTCAGCTTGCCGCCGTAGAACATGTTGAGCAAAAGCGTTTGCAGGATGTCGTCGCGATGATGCCCGAGCGCGATTTTCGTCGCGCCGAGTTCGCCCGCCACGCGATACAGAATGCCGCGCCGCAGCCGCGAGCACAGCGAACACGTGGTCTTGCCCTCCGGCACGAGCCGCTTGACGATGCTGTACGTGTCCTGATTCTCGATGTGAAACGGAATGTCGAGCTTGCTCAGATACTCGGGCAGAACGTGCTCCGGAAAGCCCGGCTGCTTCTGATCGAGATTCACGGCGACGATGTCGAAGTCGATCGGCGCGCGCTCGCGCAGGCGCATGAGGATATCGAGCATCGCATAGCTGTCCTTTCCGCCGGACAGGCAGACCATGACCTTGTCGCCCTGCTCGATCATGTTGAAGTCGCCAATGGCCTGCCCGACCTGCCGCACGATGCGCTTGAAGAGCTTGTTGTTCTCGTACGCTTCCTTCTGCTCGCGCCTGGTCAACGCCTCGCGCGCGGGCTTGTCTTCTGCGTGGTCCATGGCTTCGCGCGCGTTCATGCTCGTTCCTCTTTGATGCGAAAGACTTCGACGCCCACCGCGTCGCAGTCGGGATAGACGTCGGGCTTTTGCGTCGATACCGCGACCGCGCGCACGTTCGGATGCGCGAGCAAGGCGGCGGCGACGTCGTCGCACAGCGTTTCCTGAAGGTGAATATGGCCGCGATTCACGCGCGCCGCGATGGTCGAGCGCATGAAGTCGTAGTCGACCACTTCGGAGAGCTTGTCCGCGACGGGCGTGGACTGCGCGAGCGGCACGAACAACTCGATGTTGAACACCACGCGCTGTTCGCCGCGTTTTTCGAAGTCATGCACGCCGATATTGATGCGCACTTCGTAGTTGCGCAGAAAAAGCCGCCGGCAATCGGTCAGCCGGGGATGGGAAAGTGCGGCAAGCATGGTGTTATCCAATAGTTATACGCGGCGCGGTTCAAAGTCATTCAGCGCGATGCAGGGTTGTCCGCGCCGATCATGTACATCACGTCGCGCGGACTCGGCACGAGATGCTGCCCGCCATCGACGACGAGCGTCGTGCCGGTCACGCCGTGCGCGTTCGCCAGATAGCACGCGGCCTGCGCCACGTCTTTGACCGTCGATGCACGCCTGAGCGGCGTCACGCGATGCGCCGCTTCGAACGATTCGGGCGTCTGCGCGGCGGACATCAGCGTGAGGCCCGGCGCGAGTCCGACGACGCGCAGTTTCGGCGCGAGCGCCTGCGCGAGCGCGACGGTGGCCGTGTCGAGCGCCGCCTTCGTCAGCGTGTACGACAGGTAATCCGGGTTCATGTTGTAGAGCTTCTGGTCGAGCACGTTGATGACGACGGCGCGCAGCGATTCGTCGTTGTCGGCGGCATCGGGCGTGGCTTCGTGCAGCGAGCGCGCGAGCGTGAGCGGCGCGGCGACGTTGACGGCGGTCATCTGCATCAGCTTCGCGTAGCCGAAATCGGTCGCGGTGTCTTCATCGAATCGCGACGCGCAGTTCACTACACAATGCAGCGCGCCGAAGATTTCGACGCACGCCGGCACGAGCCGAGCGACTTCGGCTTCGGCGCCGAGATCCGCGTTCAGCGCGACGGCGCGCCGCCCGAGCGCCTCGATTTGCGCCACGGTATCGTGCGCTTCCCGCTCGGAATGGCCGTAATGCACGGCGACGTCCCAGCCCTGTTGTGCGAATTCCAGCGCGATGCCCCGCCCGATGCGCTTTCCCGCGCCCGTCACGAGCACGGCGCGCGGGTGCCCGGATCGCGTGGGCGAGGCAAGCGCATTCGCGCCCGAAGACGGCGAATTGGCGGGAGAAAGCGGCGTGGAGGCGCTCATTTACAATACTGGGATGAATCCGAATCGACCAACCGATAGTTTACCTGCTCCCGGCCCCGACGCGCTCGCGCAATCGGCTGCGCTGACGCAAGCGATCCGCGAGCGCATCGCGGCGGCGGGCGGCTGGCTGCCCTTCGACGCGTACATGGAACTCGCGCTCTACGCGCCGGGCCTCGGCTATTACAGCGGCGGTGCCATGAAATTCGGCCGCCGCGCGGAAGACGGCAGCGACTTCATCACCGCGCCCGAGCTGTCGCCGCTCTTTGCGACGACGCTCGCGCGCCCGATCGCGCAGGCGTTGCGGGAGAGCGGCACGCGGCGCGTGATGGAGTTCGGCGCGGGCACGGGCAAGCTCGCGGCGGGTCTTCTGACCGCGCTGGCGGAACTGGGCGTGGAGATCGACGGTTATGCGATCGTCGACTTGTCCGGCGAATTGCGCGAGCGCCAGCGCGCGACGATCCAGGCGCAAGCGCCTGCTCAGGCCGCGAAGGTCGAATGGCTGAACGCCCTGCCCGAAGCGTTCGAAGGCGTGGTGATCGGCAACGAGGTGCTGGATGCGATGCCCGTGCGCCTTGTCGTGCGCAAGCTGGGCGCGTGGCACGAACGCGGCGTGGTGATCCGGAACGACGCCTTCGCCTTCGACGACCGGCCGGTCGCGCCCGATGCGCAGATCGCGCTGATCGACGCGGCCATCGACGAAGCGAACGACGACGAGCCTTTCACGGAATATCTGACGGAAACCCACGAAGCGGCGCTCGCGTTCACGAAGACGGTCTGCACGATGCTCGAGCGCGGTGCGGCGTTTTTCATCGACTACGGCTTTCCGCGACGCGAGTTCTATCACGCGCAGCGCGCGACCGGCACGCTGATGTGTCATTACCGGCATCGCGCGCATGCGGACCCGTTTCTTTATCCGGGCTTGCAGGATTTGACGGCGCACGTCGAGTTCACGGGCATCGCGGAGGTTGGCGTGGAGACGGGCGCGGATTTGCTCGGCTTTACGTCGCAGGCGCGGTTTCTGATGAACGCGGGTATCACCGATGTTCTAAGCGCGCTCGATCCTGCGGACGTGAAGCGTTTTCTTCCGGCGGCGAATGCGGTGCAGAAACTGCTTTCGGAGGCGGAAATGGGCGAGCTTTTCAAGGTGATCGCGTTTTCGCGCGGGATCGAGGGGACGCTCGATGCCTTCGCTGCGGGCGATCGTTCGCACGCGCTATGAGGCTGCGGTCATGATTCGCTGGGTCGTCACGACGTTTATCGCGCTTGCGATTCTTTCCGGATCCATGCCGTGGCTCAAGAAGATTGGCATCGGGCGGTTGCCTGGGGATTTTACGTTGCGGGTTTTTGGACGGGAGTATTCGTTTCCGTTCATGTCGACGGTGGTGATTTCTGTTTTGCTTTCTTTGATTGCTCGGGCGCTTTGAGGGGGCTTTGTGGCGGGGGGTGTTCTTGTTCTTGTTGTTTTCCCGCGCTGGGCTTCGCGCGCTTTGCAGCCACGCTTGTTGGGTCGTGGTTTTCGTTGAACTTGTATTCGTGTCGGTTTTATCAGTGTCGCCTTTCTGGTGGCGCGGGGTTAGCGCAATTGGCAGCAACGCTTGTTTTGTCGCGTTTCCGTCGTTGAACTCGTAGTCGTGTCGGTCTATTAGTGTTGCCCCCGCCCCGGGGAGGGGCAACGCCAATAGACCGACGCGAGAACAAGTTCCGGAAAGAAAGCAGCACGCCGAAGCGCGAAGTCAACAGCGCCTTCGCCGTGAAAAAAACTTCAAGAACGAAGCAGAAGCAGCAGGCGAGAAGCCCCGCCGAGCGTAGAAGAACAACCCTTAAGCAAAAGTATCCACAAGCCCCACCGTCCGCCGCACGGTAGCGGCAACGGAACCACTGCCGACACCCTCAACCC
>NZ_LR733520.1:2691043-3117014 GCF_902506145.1 Burkholderia sp. 8Y
GCACCAAAAACCCCCTCTGTTCGACCCATCACTCAGACGCTCGATAGCGAACAATTCAACCTATCGAAAGAGGCACGCATTCATGGCTACCACTACCGCAAACCAGCAATCCATCGTTCCCGCGAAGAGCGGCAAGCTCAAGCGCATTCTGATCATCGCCATCGGGGCGATCGTGCT
The DNA here is from genome assembly GCF_902506145.1 of Burkholderia sp. 8Y. Lineage (GTDB taxonomy): Bacteria > Pseudomonadota > Gammaproteobacteria > Burkholderiales > Burkholderiaceae > Caballeronia. The sequence continues at coordinate 2,691,221 of NZ_LR733520.1, forward strand.
GCTCGGCGCAGGCGCCGGCGGAGGCTATTTCGTGCTCGGCAAAACCGCGCACAGCCCCGCGAAGCCCGCGCCGCTGCCGCCGCCCGTGTTCTTCCCGCTCGACTCGCTGACGGTCAACCTTCAGGCCGACGACGGCATCATGCATTACCTGCGCGTCGGCCTCACGCTCAAGCTCAAGGACGAGAAAGCGCAAGCCGCGCTCACCGAACGCATGCCGGAAATCCGCAGCCGCGTGCTGCTGCTGCTCTCGGCCAAGCATCCGGAAGATCTCGCCGGCATCGACGGCAAACGCAAGCTCGCAGACGAACTGCGCGCCGCGGTCGAAGCCGCCGGCAGCACGCCCGACCAACCGGCGCACGTGCAAGAAGTGCTCTTCACTGAATTCGTCGTTCAGTAAGCGCCCGCATCCATCCAAGGAACGAGAGAGTCATGGGCCACGAAGAGTTCATGTCGCAAGAGGAGGTCGATGCCCTCCTCAAGGGCGTCACCGGCGAGATCGATCAGGTCTCCGACGAAAACAAGCCCGCCGGCGTGCGTCCGTACAACATCGCGACGCAGGAACGCATCGTCCGCGGCCGGATGCCCGGCCTCGAAATCATCAACGACCGCTTCGCGCGACTCATGCGCGTGGGCATCTTCAACTTCATGCGGCGCTCGGCGGAAATCTCCGTCGGCCCGGTGAAGGTGCAGAAGTACAGCGAATTCACGCGCAATCTGCCGATCCCGACCAACCTGAACCTGGTCCATGTGAAGCCTCTGCGCGGCACGTCGCTGTTCGTGTTCGACCCGAACCTCGTGTTCTTCGTCGTCGATAACCTCTTCGGCGGCGACGGGCGGTTTCATACGCGCGTCGAAGGCCGCGAGTTCACGCAGACGGAACAGCGCATCATCCACAAGCTGCTGAACCTCGTGTTTGAACACTACGCGGCGTCGTGGCGCAGCGTGCGCCCGCTGCAATTCGAGTACATGCGCTCGGAGATGCACACGCAGTTCGCCAACGTCGCGACGCCGAACGAAATCGTCATCGTGACGCAGTTCACGATCGAGTTCGGCTCGACCGGCGGCACGCTGCACATCTGCTTCCCGTACTCGATGATCGAGCCGATCCGCGACGTGCTCTCCTCGCCGATTCAGGGCGAGGCGCTCGAAGTGGACCGCCGCTGGGTGCGCGTGCTGTCGCAGCAAGTGCAGTCGGCGGAGGTGGAACTGACAGTCGATCTCGCGGAGATTCGCTCGTCGTTCGAGAAGCTGCTCAACATGCGCGTTGGCGATGTCTTGCCGATCGACATTCCCGAGCACGTCGTCGCGAAGGTGGATGGCGTGCCGGTGATGGAATGCGGTTACGGAATTTTCAATGGTCAATACGCGCTGCGCGTCCAGAACATGATCAGCGCAAGCGATTCGACGAAGGAAGGTAGTTATGAGTGATCTGATGCAGGAAGGCACCCAGCCCAGCGCGACCGATATGAAAGACGAAGAACTCTCGATGGACGACTGGGCGAGCGCGCTCGCCGAGCAGAACGGCAACGAAGCGCCGGTGGCATCGGCGGGCGTGTTTCAGCCGCTGTCGAAGGCGGCGACGCCCTCGACGCGCAACGACATCGACATGATTCTCGATATCCCCGTGCAGATGACGGTGGAACTCGGGCGCACGAAGATCGCGATCCGCAACCTGCTGCAACTGGCGCAGGGTTCGGTCGTGGAACTGGACGGCCTCGCGGGCGAGCCGATGGACGTGCTCGTGAACGGCTGTCTGATCGCGCAAGGCGAAGTCGTCGTGGTGAACGACAAGTTCGGCATTCGCCTGACGGACATCATCACGCCGTCCGAACGTATCCGGAAGCTGAATCGATGAAACGCATTGCCGCCGCCGTCCTGTTCGCCGCGTCGGGTCTCTCGCCCGTTCTTGCGCGTGCCGCCGACATGAACGCCGTGAATCACGCCGCGCAGATCGCCTCGGGCGTCGGCGCGGGCAGCGCGGTGCCGTCGCTCGGCTTCGGCGCGGTGCTGCAAACGCTGTTGGGACTGGCCGTCGTCATCGGCTTCGTGTTCGGCTGCGCGTGGCTCGCCCGCAAGTTCGGCTATCAAGGCGGCAAGCGCAGCGGCATCGTCAAGGTGGTCGGCGGCGCATCGCTCGGCCACAAGGAGCGCGTCGCGGTCGTCGAGATTGGCGATACGTGGCTCGTGCTCGGCGCAGGCCCCGGCAACGTGCGGCTGCTTCACACGATGCCCGCCGGTTCTGCCGAAGCGGAAGCGCACACCGCTCAAACGGGCTCGCCCGCGCAAACGTTGCCCGGCTCGTTCGGTCAGCGGTTTCGCGATGCGCTCGCTGGCGAAGCGAACAAGCGGCTTCAGAAGTTCGTCGGTTCGGGCAAGTAGAGCCGATCGTTCCAGCCGATTCATCGGGCGTGCTCCGCGAGGGCCACGCCCGATTTTCTTTGGGCGACGCGCGCTTTTGCAATAGAACGAGTTAGCGCCGAATCTCCCTTCTGTTCGCGCCATCGTTTGCGAGCGGGATAGTCAACAATTCATGCTATCGAAAGAGGCAGAAACTCATGGCTATTACATTCGTCATTTTTCAGAGTCAGCGGCTTGGCGACGCGCTCAAGCGTCTGTTGCGGTTCGTCGGCGGGAGCAAGTAATGCAGGTCGGTCGTCACATCGCGCGCGGCGTGAAGCTCGCGCTTCCGGTTGTCATCGCGCTGTCGCCGCTCGCGGCACTCGCGCAAAGCACGGCGGGTTTGCCCGCCTTCAATACCAGCCCCGGCCCCAACGGCGGCACGACGTACTCGCTCAGCGTGCAGACGATGCTGCTGCTGACGATGCTCTCGTTCCTCCCCGCGATGGTCCTGATGATGACGAGCTTCACGCGCATCATCATCGTGTTGTCGCTGTTGCGTCAGGCGCTCGGCACGTCGAGCACGCCGCCGAATCAGGTGCTTGTCGGCCTCGCGCTCTTCCTCTCGTTCTTCGTGATGTCGCCGGTGCTCGACAAAGCCTACAGCGACGCATACAAGCCCTTCTCCGAAGGCCAGATCGCGATGGATCAGGCCGTGACGCGCGGCGTCGCGCCGTTCAAGCAGTTCATGCTGAAGCAGACGCGCGAATCGGATCTCGCGCTTTTCGCCCGCATTTCGAAGGCCCCGCCGATGAACGGCCCGGAAGACGTGCCGCTTTCGCTGCTGGTGCCGTCGTTCATCACGAGCGAGCTGAAGACGGGGTTTCAGATCGGCTTCACGATCTTCATTCCGTTTCTCATCATCGACATGGTGGTGGCGAGCGTGCTGATGTCGATGGGCATGATGATGGTCTCGCCCACGACGATCGCGCTGCCGTTCAAGCTGATGCTGTTCGTGCTCGTCGATGGCTGGCAGTTGCTGATCGGCTCGCTGGCTCAAAGTTTCGTATCGTAAGGAGACGCGCATGACACCCGAATCCGTCATGACGATGGCGCACCAGGCGATGGTCGTCGCACTGATGCTCGCCGCGCCGTTGTTGCTGGTCGCGCTTGTCGTCGGTCTGGTCGTGAGCCTGTTTCAGGCCGCCACGCAGATCAACGAATCGACGCTGTCGTTCATTCCGAAGCTGATCGCGGTTGCCGTGACGCTCGTGATCGCCGGGCCGTGGATGCTGGCGACGCTGCTCGACTACATGCGCCAGGTCTTCACGATCACGCCTGCGATCACCGGCTGAGCGTCCGATGTTCTCCGTCACTTACGCGCAACTGAACGGCTGGCTCACCGCGTTCCTGTGGCCGTTCGTGCGCGTCCTCGCGCTCATCGCCACCGCGCCCGTGCTGAGCCACATGGCCATTCCGACGCGCGTGAAGATTGCGCTCGCTGCGTTCATCACGCTGATCGTCGCGCCGACCTTGCCCGCGATGCCGCAAGCGACGGTGTTTTCGGCGGCGGGCATCTGGATCATCGTCAATCAGTTTCTGATTGGCGCGGCCATCGGCATGACGATGCAGATTGCGTTCGCCGCCGTCGATGCTGCGGGCGAGTTCATCGGCCAGCAAATGGGCCTCGGTTTCGCGATGCTCTACGATCCGCGCGAGGGCGGCAACGCGGTGGTCATCTCTCGCTATCTCAACACGCTGGCGATGCTCGCGTTTCTTGTCTTCGACGGCCACTTGCAACTAATCAGCGCGCTCGTCACGACGTTTCAGAACGTGCCCATCGAGGCGAACGTCGTGGCGGCGGCATCGCATGCGCAGGGCTGGCGCGCGTTGGTGGGCTACGGCGCGAGTATCTTCGGCACGGGCTTGCTGCTTTCGCTGCCGATCGTGGCGGCGCTGCTCATCGCGAATCTGGCGCTCGGCATTCTGAACCGGGCCGCGCCGCAGATCGGCATTTTTCAGGTGGGTTTTCCGGTCACGATGCTCATCGGCTTGCTGCTCTTGCAGCTCATGCTGCCGAATCTGATGCCGTTCTTTTTGCGCATATTCGATGCGGGGATTGCGCAAGTGGGGCGGGTGGCGGGGGCGCTGCATTGAGGGTTGTGGGCGGTGCCATGAGCCGTATGTTTTCGGCGATGGATGGGTAGTCTCGGCACGACGCTGCCTCTCTCGAATCAGGCGCCCACTATTCAGACATAGTCACTCGCCCATATCGGGTCGTTCGTCTACTATCGCGACATCGTTCGTTTGGGTAGTTAATGACCGGACATGAAAGCAGTGGCAGCCGAAAACTTCTTTTACCTCGGCACGATCGTCACGGATAGCATCGAAGGCTCGACGCACGAGTTCTTCATCGACCTGGATCGAATCTGCGAGAACATGACTAATGCGGAGTTCCGCAACGTTCTCAACGATGCGCGAGGCGAAGCGATAAGGCTCGTCGACGCACGCGTTGCTGCATTGATAACGTGGGACGATGCGGAAAAAGCGCGTGTCTTTCAATGGTTCGGCTGCAGTGACGATGCGATTCGCGAGAAGCTCCGGGAAGGCTTGGCCAGAGTCGCATCGATCCTGCGCAATCTGAGCCCAGCGAATGTTGTACGGACGGGAAGCGGCGCCGATAGAGCGACCGGCTGCACGCCCAACCCGCTTGGTCAATCGCAAGAGGCCGCGCACGTGTGCGCGCCCGACACCGCAACGCATACGATCAGCATTAGTCCACGGTTTTGTACGATGCGACAATCAAGCGGCTCGGGTGATTCTCGGGTATCGACCCTGATCCACGAAGCGAGTCACTTTCTGGACACGATGGCGACGACCGACGAAAAGTACACGGTCACGCGGTTCTTACGCGACTGGGGGCAACAGAACCCGGCTTTGGCAGTGAGAAATGCGGACAGCATCGCGGGGTATTGCGTGTATGGCGACTAAATTTATCGGATTGCTACTCAGCGCCTTTTGTAGTTCGGCACTGGCGGCGTGCCAAGGCCCGCAAAATCTGCCGGGTCAATATATTGACGTCACCTTCGAGAAAAACTCGAGCGCGATTAGCAACAGCCAACTCGTCGCACTTGCAAGCTGGTCGTTGGACATTCGTGCCAGGTTTCCTATCTCCGATAGCCTCTCGGTCATCGGCTTGGCGGAACGCTTCGAACACAATCCCCAACAGTTGGGGAAAGCGCGGGCGGATCAGGTCCATGCGACACTGCATCGGCTGGGCATTAAGAGTGAGAAAGAGGACGTCGTTGGCCGCATCTACATTCCTCGTGATCCGCCTAGCTTATACGACGAGCACGGGCAGCGCGTGGAGGTGACTTTCAGCCCCGGATGCCCGAGCGATTGCTGTAAGGACAGTCGTTGATTGCAGCTGAGATGTGGCGGCGTGCGACAACGTCCACCAACCGGTCACGCACAGCAGCAACAAGCGGCTGCTTCAAGCAAAAAACAAACGGGGCACCACTCTCCCGAGCAATGCCCCGCTTAACCAACCGCCACGTCCCGCAAAACCGCCCTTAGCTGCCCAGATAGTCGAACAACGACATCTTCTGAATCTGCGTGAACGCCATCTGTGCCGCCTGAAGCGAGTTCTGCGTCAGTTCATACGAACTGATCGACGATACCAGATCGATCTGCGTCAGATTAGCCAGATCAGATGCGGTCTGCGTCTGCGTCGTCTGCATCGCAGTCTGCGTCGATTGCACCTGCTGCTCGCGTCCACCGACCACCGTCTGCGCCGCCAGCACGTTGTTGAACGTGTTGCCGATCTTCGTGCCCGCCGTCGTCAGCGCGTTGGTCAACGCAGCCTGCGCGCCGGGCGATCCCGTCGGCTGTTTGAGCGCGCTCACGAGGTTGTCGAGCGTCGCAAAGATGTCGTTGTTGCCCGCCGTCGCCGGCTGCACGGAGAAGCTGTCGCCATCGCCGGGTGCGCCGCTGATCGTCACCTTCTGCCCGCCCAGCGTGATGTCCGCGCTGCCGCTGTACGCGGTCGGCGTCGTCGGCAGCGATGAATCCGCCGGCACGGCCGTGACCGTGTAGCTCGTCGCGCCCGAAGTGGCATCGACTGCGAACTGGACCTTGTAGGTGCTCGCGTTGTTCGGGTTGCTGGAATCGGACACGCTTACCTTGCTGATCGTGCCCGTGCCCTGGTTCGTCGCGGACGCGCTCGAAACAGGCGTGCTTTCCGTCGGCGATACGCTGCCGAAAATCGACTGGCCCGGGTCGCCCACGGGAATCGAGCGGCCCGCGTTGATCTGCACGGAGCGCTGTCCGGCATCGCCCGAGTACGTCACGCCGACGCCCGACGCGTTGTTCGAGTACGGCTGCGTGCCGCCCTTGAGTCCGGAGAAGATGTAGTTGCCGTCGCTGTCCGTGGTGTTCGCGATGTTCAGGAGCTGATCGCGATAACCCTGAATCGCGTTCGCAACGGACGTGCGGTCCGCATCCGACAGCGAGCCGTCGCCGGCCTGCACGAGCTTCGTCTGAATGCTTTGCAGCACGCCGCTCGCGTTGCTCAGCGTGGAATCTTCTTGTTGCAGCGAGGAAAGCGCCGTCGTCTGATTCGTGCCGTATTGCGTGAGCGCGTTGCTCTGCATCGTGAGCTGCACGGCCTGCGCCGCGCCGAGCGGGTCGTCGGAGGCGGTCATGATGCGCTTGCCCGACGATATCTGCTGATACATGGACGCCAGCGTGCTTTGCTGGTTGCTCATGGAAGCAACGTTCAGGTTGAAGTACTGGGAACTGGAAATACGCATCGCGAGTTGCCTCAGTTGAAGATGCCGAGCAGCGTCTGGAACAGCGTCGATGCGGTCTGGATCACCTTGCTGTTCGCCTGATAAAGCTGCTGATACTGGATGAGGTTGGCCGCTTCCTCGTTCAGGTTCACGCCTTGCACGGATTGCTGTGCCGATGTCGCCTGATTGAGCAGCGCGGTCTGCGACGAACTCGTCGCCTTGAGCTGGTTGGTCTGGTTGCCGATGTCGTCCACGTAGCCCGCGTACGCGCTCGTGAGCGTCTCGGTGCCGCCATTGAGCGATTTCGCCGACACGAGGTTCGCCATCGCGAGCGCGTTGCTGCCGTCGCTCGTGCCGCCCTTGTTGGCGGCGATGTTGAACACGTCCTTGTCGGCGGGCGCGCCGCTCACCGTCGCGCTCACGCCGTTCGACGTGATCGTGAGGCCCTTGGACGCATCGTAGGGAATCGTCGCGTTCGCGGCATACGCGGTGCCGTTCACCGTGACACCGACATTGGATGTAAAGCCGCCCGCGGCCTTGTCATACGTGAGCGAGATGTTCGACGGCATGCTGTAGCCCGCCGCCACCGTCGCCGACGAGATCGACCCCGTGCCCGTGTTCGAAGTGGGCGCCGATGTCACGGCCGGCGACGCCGCCGCGATCGCGGTGGGGCTCGTCGTCGTGAGCGAGAAGTTGTCGAGGGCGCCGCGCGTCGGCTGAATGGTGAAGGAATCACCCTTCTGCATCGTGCCGGACACCGTGACGTTGAGGCCGTCGAACGTGCCGCTGTTGGCGGGCGGCGAAATGCTGCCGAGCGATTTACCCGACGCGCGGTCCGTTACTTCGTAGTCCGTACCGTTGTATGTCAGGGCGTAATCGCCCGTTGAAGGCTGTGATCCGTCGGCGAATGAAACGCCGACGCTGCCCGTGCCCTTGTTGCGCGCGTCGGAATAGACGGTAGGCTGGCCGCTCGAAAAGAGCGCGCCGCCCGCATTGCCGCTGAGATCGAGGCCGAGCGCGTTCTGGCTATTCAGTTGCGAGGCGAAGCTCGTCGCGATGGCGCCGAGTTGCGCCTGCGCGGGATCGAGCGTCTGATTGCGAAAGTCGATGAGGCCGCCGACGACGCCGCCCGTGAGCGCGGAATTGTCGATGTACTGCGTATTCGCGGCGGTCTGCGTGGCGCCGTTGGTCGGCTTGAACGCGACGGTCATCTCGCTCGGATCGGACGGCGACGTCACCGCCTGCAACCCGTACTGCGTATTGCCGACGACGAGCGGCTGCCCGTTGCCGATGAACACGTTGTAGTTGCCGTCCTGCTGCACCACTTGTACGCCGATCATCGAACTGAGGTTCGTCACGGCCTGATCGCGTTGATCGAGCAACTGGTTCGGCTGCTGACCTGAGCCGCTGGCGGCGTTGATCTGCTTGTTGAGATCGGCGATCTGCTGCGCGTACGTGTTGATCGACGACACGGCGCTCGTCAATTGCGTGTTGACATTCTGGCGAAGCTGATCGTATTGCTGGCCGGCGGACGTGATCTGATCGGCGAGCGTCTGCGCGCTGCTGACGAGCGACTGGCGCGAGGCGGTACTGCTCGGCGAGTTCGCCACCGACTGCAGGCCGGAGAAGTAATTGCTGATGCCTGTCGCGATGCCCGACGTCGGATCGCCGACGAGGTTGTTGAGCTGCGAGAGCATCGTGTAATACGTGTTGGCCGCGCTGCTCGACGACTGCGTGTTGTTGACTTGCGTCGTCAGATACTGGCTGTACTGTCGCGTGACGGTGACGGTCTGCACGCCATTGCCGAGATAGCCCGAGCCGGTGAATTGCCCGGACGCTTCCTGGTAGCCCACTTTTTCAAGCGTATAGCCGGGCGTGGCGGCATTGCTGATGTTCTGACCGGTCGTCGTCAGGCCCCATTGGGCCGCATTCAGGCCCGACAGGCCGATGTTGATGATGTTGTTGGACATGCACGAATCCTTTTTGGCGCTGCCGCCTGACAGCACGTTATATCGGCTGTTCGCCGGGGAAATTTAGTGGTTTCCTTTTCTGCTGCTTTGGGTGGGTTTGCCGTGCGGTGGGCGTTGGTTGGGTTCTTGCATTCTGCTTTGATGCCCGGTCGCGCTATTTGCGGATGTGCGGGGCGTTCTTGGGCTAATTCGTCGGTTTGTTTTTCGGCTTTTGTCGTGCGGGGCGCACTTGGGGCTGCTTTCTTCGTTGAACTTGTTCTCGCGTCGGTGGATTAGCATTGCCGCCGCCCGGGGCAGGGAGGCTCTTTCCAGTACGCTGTGTTCTTTGTGGAACTCGTATTCGTGTCGGTCTATTGCGTTGCCCCTGCCCGGGGCGGGGGCTCTTTCCAGTACGCTGCGTTCTTCGTGAAACTGTTATTGGTGTCGGTCTATTAGTGTTGCCCCGCCCCGGGGAAGCGCAACGCCAATAGACCGACACCAATACAAGTTCAACGAAGAAAGCTGCACACCGGACGGTGAGAGAGAAATCACGCCCCGCCACGCCGCCAGCACCAGCGATACCAAGAGCCCTACTCCGCCCCGCGCAAAACCCGCCCAACCGCCTCAACCCGCGCCTCATGCACCGCATCCTTGATGCGCGAAGGCTCATGCGCGAACCGCTGCGCCACCGCACCCGCATCGACCGATCTCGCCGCAACCAGCGTCTCCCGCAGCCGCTCCGCCTGCGGATAATCCTTCTGCTCGAGCCCGAGCCGCCCGCGGGCATCCGCGAGACAAGCCTGTAGCGCCTCGGCAAAGCGCGCCGGCTTGCGCAACGCATCCGCGCGTTCGAAAAGCCGCACGAGCGCCGCCGCGCCCATGTCCATCACGCGATGAATATTGCCGTGCTCCCGCGCAACCAGCATCGCCAGATCGCGGCATTCGTTCGGCACGCGCAAGCGTTCGCACAAAGGCTTCAGCAAATCGACGCTGCGCCCCTCATGCCCCAAGTGCCGCGGCAAGATATTGTCGGGCGTCGTGGCCTTGCCAAGATCGTGCGTGAGCGCGGCAAATCGCACCGGCAGCGCATAGCCCTGCGAGGCCGCATAGTCAACGACCATCATCACATGCACGCCCGTGTCCACTTCCGGGTGATAGTCGGCGCGCTGCGGCACGCCCCACAGCGCATCCACTTCCGGCAAGATCCGCGCAAGCGCGCCGCAGCCGCGCAGCACCTCGAACATGCGCGATGGCCGCTTTTCCATCAGCCCGCGCGAGATTTCCTGCCACACGCGCTCTGGCACGAGCGCATCGACTTCGCCGGCTTCGACCATCTTCTTCATCAACGCTTCTGTTTCCGGCGCGACGGTGAAGTCCGCGAAGCGCGCCGCAAAACGCGCGAGCCGAAGAATCCGCACGGGATCTTCGATGAACGCATCGCCCACATGCCGGAATCGCTTCGCGCTCAGATCACGCTGTCCATCGAACGGGTCGATCACCGGGCCGGTCAGTTCGCCCGCCGCGTTCACCTCGCGCGCCATCGCGTTGATGGTGAGATCGCGTCGCGCCAAATCCTCTTCGAGCGTCACGTCCGGCGAATAGTAAAACTGGAAGCCGTGATAGCCCGCCGCCGTCTTGCGCTCGGTCCGGGCGAGCGCGTATTCCTCGTGCGTCACCGGATGCAGGAAGACCGGAAAGTCCTTGCCGACGGGCTTGTATCCTTGCGCGACCATCTGCTCCGGCGTCGCGCCGACGACCACGTAATCGCGATCCATCACCGGCACGCCCAGCAACGCGTCGCGGATCGCGCCGCCTACCGCGTAAATGTTCATCGCGCGCTGTCCTTCCTTGCGTCGCCGATCCAGTCCGCCACGGCCGGAAATTCGGTCACGCGAGCCGCGTACTCGCGCGCGCATTCGCTGATGGCGGGCGCATACGAGTTGAAGCGCATGACGACGGGCGCGAACATCGCGTCCGCAATGCAGAAGTCGCCGAACAGGAACGGCCCGCCCGACTGCGCGATACAGCCGCTCCAGATCCCGTCGATGCGCGCGATGTCCGCGAGCGTCGCGGGCGTCGCGCCGATGCCGGGCTCGTGCGCAGTGATCTGCATCGGCATGTTCTGGCGCAGATCGACGAAGCCCGCATGCATCTCCGCGCTGATGCTGCGGGCGTGCGCGCGCGCGGCGGCATCGCGCGGCCAGAGCGGATGTTGCGGAACCCGCTCCGCGAGCGTTTCCATGATGGCGAGCGATTCCCACACGGTCTCGCCCGTATCCGTGATAAGGCACGGCACCTTCCCGGACGGCGTCACATCGAGAATCTTCGCCTTGGTGCCGGGCTGGCCGAGGCGAATCAGCACTTCATCGAACGGAATGCCGAAGTGCCTGAGCAAGACCCAGGGACGCATCGACCAGGAAGACAGATTCTTGTCGCCGATAACGAGTTTCATGCGGTCGAAAGGTCAACGGTGCGCCGTGGCGCGGAAAGTATTGAAGCGCGAGCGCGGCGACATGCCGGTGAGATACAGCGGCGCTATCGCCTCGATGCTCGCCGGTTCGCCGATGCCGAGTTCCGGCGCAAGCGGCCCGCTCGCGACGCTCGGCGTCTTCATGGAATCGAGATTGTCGCGCGACATCAGCGGTTCGCCGGGCGCCATTTCGAGCGTCATCGCCTGAAGGCGGCCGAGGCTCTCGGGCAGCTTGACGATGCGCGCATGCTTGCCGATGGTCGCGCCCGCGAAGCGCACGAGTTCCGCAAGCGTGTAGACGGCCGGGCCCGCGAGTTCGTAGACCATGCGGTTCGCGGCATCGAGGTCGAGCACGTTGACGATGGCCTTCGCGACATCGCCGACGAAAACCGGCTGGAATTCGGCGTCCGCGCACGCGAGCGGAATCACCGGAAAGAGCCGCTCGAGAAACGCAAACTGGTTGAGCAGATTGTCCTCGGGACCGAAGACGACCGAACTGCGGAAAATGGTCCAGTCGAGGCCCGACTCGCGGACCTGCTTTTCGCCGTCGCCTTTCGAGCGCAGATACATGCTCGGGCCTTCGGCGTCAGCGCCGATCGCGCTCATATGGATCAGCCTGCGCACGCCCTTCGCCGCGCACGCCGCGACGATCTTGCGCGGCAGTTCGACATGCGCGCGGGCGAACTCCGGCCCGTACGGATCGCCGCGCCGGCCCTGCAACACGCCGACGAGGTTGATGACCGCATCGGCCTCCGCGACGAACGCGGCGAGCTTGATGGGATCGTGGACATCGGTTTCGATGACGTCCACCGGCAGCAGCGTCAGATGCGCGGCGTTCGCGCGCCGCCGTGTCGCGATGCGGACGTTCTTGCCGAGATCGACCAGCGCGTTGACGAGATGGCTGCCGATGAAACCGGAGCCGCCGATGATCGCCACGTTCTGATGTTGCATGTTCGCCTCTTGGGTCGCGGCTGTCCGGTTGCGCTGACGAATGCGGGGCTACGACTGAGAACGAGCCGCCGCGCGTGTTTCCGTGATACGGATGCCCGAACGCGCGGCGTGGCGTGAAGTGCGCTTACGGCGCGATATAACCCAGCCGCGCCTTCAGCGATTGCGGACGGCCTTCGAACAGCGCCGCATAGTACACGGTGTTCGACAGCACGTTCTTCACGTAATCGCGCGTCTCCGAAAACGGAATGGTTTCAGCAAAAACCGCGCCCTCGACCGGCGCGCGCAAATCCTGCCGCCATTGGCGCGGCCTGCCCGGACCGGCGTTGTAGCCGGCGGTGGCGAGCACCGGCGAGTTGTCGAACTGATTGTAGATCATCGACAGGTAATTCGTGCCGAGCAGAATGTTCGTGTCGATGTCGTTCATCTGCGCGCGCGACAGCGCGCCGAGACCGATTTTCTTCGCCACAAGCTGCGCCGTGCCGGGCATCAACTGCATGAGGCCGCCCGCGCCCACGTCCGAGCGCGCGTTGATGATGAAGCGCGACTCCTGACGAATCAGCCCGTACGCCCATTCGGTGTCGAGGCCGGTGCTTTGCGCATCGCGCTCGACGATGTCGCGGAACGGCGAAAGATACCGCAGCGTGAAGTCGTGCTCGGTCTTGGTCTTGTCGGCGGTATTCACGGTGCGGTCGTACAGCTCGATGCGCTTCGCATATTGCGCGGCGGCGAGCAGCTGGCGGTCCGTCATGGTGCGCAGCGGCCAGTTCCATTCGCGATTGCCTTCCAGCCGCATGTTGAGCGCATAAAAACGCTGCGACAGCGCGAAGCCCGGCACCGACTGCATCTGCGCAATTTCGGCGTCGGAGACGGGCGTGCGCGGCGGCACCGTGATCTTCTGGCCGAGTTCTTCGAGCGCAAGCTGGCCGTAGAAGTTGTACTGATCCGCGATGCTCTGGAATTCCTGATTCGCCGTGGCCGCGTCGCCCGCCTGCTTGACGGCGCGCCCGTGCCAGTAGACCCACGCGGGCTGGCTGCGCAGCGTCGGCGGCATCTGCTCGATGGACCAGCGCACCATGTTCCAGTCGCCCGCGAGGAGCGCGCTGCGCGTGCGCCATTCGTATGCCGGGTTCGACAGTTGCGCATTCGCCGACAGCCGATACCAGTCCGCCGCCGAGGGCATGCGCTTCAACGCCGCCTGATAGCCGATGGTGCCCCAGCCGGTCGCGCGCTCCGCAGGCGTGAGGCTCGGCGCGACCGAACTGAACGTGGCCGCGGCCATCGCCGGATCGTTGCGGGCCATGCGCGTGATCGCGAGCAGCGTCAGTTGATGCGCCGGCGTGTTCGGCATGACGCCGCGCGCCAGATAAAGCGGCGGCTTGTTGACGGCGTTGTCGAGCAGTTCGGGCTTCGGCCTTTCCTGACCGAGCGCATCGACGATATTCGCGCCGGTCGTTGTGTAGTTCTGCTCGTAAGCGAGGCGGATTTGCTGCCAGATGTCGTCGCTCGTGAACTGGCCCGACTCCGCGAGCGCCGCGATCAGATCAACGCAGCCGTCGCCGTACCACTTCGGATCGACGAGCAGCGCGCGCGCCGCCTCCACGATGTTCTCCCCGCGCGACTGGCGCGCTTCGAGCGCATAGCACTTGACCTGCGTGTCGTCGTTGAGCACGAAGCGGAAATATTGCTGCTCGAAGTTGCGCCAGTCATGACGGCCGCCGAGCACCACGAGGTAGTCGTTGCGCATACGGTCGGCAATGGCCTGGCCGTCGTAGCGTTGCAGGAACGAGAGCACGGGCGCATCCGGCGCGTCCGGGCGCGCGTGGCCCTGCGAATCGAACAACTGCGGCTTGATGGTGAAATATTCGACGTAACTCGGCGCCGGGTAGTTCGGAATCTGCGTGGCGAGCGCGGCGGCGCGGCCGGCGTCGTTCGCGCGGGACGCCTCGCGCAACTGCATGAAGATGCGGTCGTCGGAGGACGGCGAAAAGTCGGCGTCCGGGCGCACGGCCGAAGCCGTTCCGCAGGCGACGAGCGTCGCGGCGGCAAGGACGTAACCGACCGCAAGATATACTCGGTTGAAGCGTTTTGACATCGTTATTGAATGGAGCGCGAGGTGGTCCAAAGATCGGTTGAAAGCATAGCACGCAACGTTTGCGCCGAGCCTGTCCGCGCGGAGCCGAAGAGCGCCCTGCGCGCCACATTGCTCGCGCGCCGCGAAGCGCAGGCCGACGATCCGGCGCAAGAGGCGCGAAACGCGGCGCTGGCCGAACGGCTGCGCGCGGTGCTCGATGCGCACGCGGTCCGGTGCATCGGCTTCTATTGGCCGGTGGCGGGCGAGTTCGACGCGCGCGCCGTCATCGCGCAATGGCTCGCATCCGGCGACGGTCGCGAAGCCGCGTTGCCGGTCGTCGTGCAACCCCATGCGCCGATGGCCTTTCACGCATGGCACGCGCAATCGCCGATGAAGCCAGGCCGTTATCGCATTCCGGTGCCGGAGGAGGAGAGAGTCGTGGTGCCGGAACTGCTGCTCGTGCCGTGCGTCGGTTTCGATGCGGAACGGTATCGTCTGGGCTACGGCGGCGGTTACTACGACCGCACGCTCGCCGCGTGGCCGGTCGCGAGGAAGCCCGGGACGATCGGCATCGCGTATGAAATGGGCAAGGCGGGCGCCCTGCCGCGCGAATCGCACGACATGCCGCTCGATGCGATCGTCACCGAAGCGGCGCGCTACTGAGCCGCGTTTACAGCGAGGCCGCCGCGCGCGCGGCGGTGTCGTAGAGGCCGGACGCGTTGCGCATCAACTGGGCGGCCTCGCCAATCTGCTCGTTGGTCAGCCGGCTTTCCCGCAGCGCGGAGATGAGACAGCTTTCGCGCACTTCTCGGTACTTGCCGCACAACTCGCGCCCCGCCGGCGTCGCGGTGAAAAACACTTCCTTGCCGCTTTTCTCGCTCGTCACATAGCCGCGCGCCACGAGTTTTTTGAGCGCGTAGGTCGCCACGTGCGTGTCCTCGATATTCAGCACGAAGCAGATGTCCGCGAGCTTCTTCTTGCGATCGCGATGGTTCACGTGATGCAGCAGCGACACTTCCACCGCCGTCATGTCCTTCGCGCCCGCCGCCGACATGCAGCGCACCATCCATCGGTTGAACGCGTTGCTCGCCATGATGAGCGCGTACTCGAACTCGGACAGTTCCGCGCTGGTTTCAGACACGAGATGCTCGGACGACACGATCTTGGTAGGGTGACGCGACATGGCGATGACCGTAGAGAAGTGCGTCGCAGTGTAGCGGAAGGATTTCCAGCCACACTCCAGACAAACGCGCATTGATAATTTCTTGATAATTTATTGACAATGTAACATTCTGAGACGGCGCGGCGAATCGGTCATCCGCGAAAAACGCCAGCCGTGCTCGAAGGACACACACGAACGCATGACCACACCACGAATCTATCCGCTTGGCGAAAGCGCGCTCGTCTGCGATATCGCGCCGCCCGCCACGCTCGACTGTCAGCGCCGCGTCTGGGCGCTGGCGGATCACGCGCGCCTGTTGCCGCACGTCGTGGAAGTCGTGCCGGGCATGAACAATCTGACGATCGTCTTCGATCCGCTGCAGGCCGATTCCGAAGCCCTCGCCGCGCAACTGCAAGCGGGATGGAACGCCGCCGACCACGCCGACGCTGAAGGTGCGCAGATCGAGATTCCCGTGCGCTACGGCGGCGACGACGGCCCCGATCTCGCGGCGCTCGCCGAGCACGTCGGCTTGTCGGTCGATGAAGTCGTGAAGCGCCACACCGAAGCCGAGTACATCGTGTTCTTTCTCGGGTTTCAGCCGGGTTTCGCGTATCTCGGCGGGCTCGATCCCGCGCTGCACATGCCGCGCCGCCGCGAGCCGCGCCTCGAAGTGCCGGCGGGATCGGTCGGCATCGGCGGGGCGCAGACGGGCATTTATCCGGCGACATCGCCGGGCGGATGGCAACTGCTTGGCCGCACCGACGTGAAGCTCTTCGACCCGGCGCGCAATCCGCCGACGCTCATGCAGCCCGGCGACCGCGTGCGCTTCACGGCGCTGGAGGTGCGCGCATGATCGACGTGATTCGCGCGGGCGTGCTCTCCACGGTGCAGGATCTGGGCCGCCACGGTTATCGGCATCTCGGCGTCAGTTCGGGCGGTGCGCTCGATGCGCTGTCGCTCGAAATCGGCAATCGCATCGTCGGCAACCGGCCGGATGCGGCGGGCATCGAAGTGACGTTCGGGCCGACCGTGCTGCGCTTCAAGCGCGCGACGCGCATCGCCATCACGGGCACGGATTTCGGCGCGACGCTCGACGACGTGCCGGTCTACTCGTGGTGGAGCCTGCCCGTGCAGGCGGGGCAGGAACTGACGCTGCGCGCGGCCAAGCGCGGCATGCGCGGCTACGTGTGCATCGCGGGCGGCATCGACGTCCTGCCGATGCTCGGCTCGCGCAGCACGGACCTGGGCGCATGCTTCGGCGGACTCGGCGGGCGCGCCCTGCGCGACGGCGACCGTCTGCCAGTGGGCGTGCCGCAGCCGCACAAGGGCATCGCGTTTTCGTCGGAAGAACCCGCGTTCGGCGTGAAAGCGCCCGCGTGGTGCAAGTTCATTCTCGTCGATGAACCCGTGCGGCGCGGCCGTCACGCGCCCGGGCTCGCGTGGGCCGCGCCGATCCGCGTGCTGCGCGGTCCCGAGTACGCGAGCTTCACCGACGAGGCCCAGCGCGACTTCTGGAACGACGAATGGACGATCACGCCGAACAGCAACCGCATGGGCTTCCGGCTCGCGGGCACGCCGCTCGAACGGCGCGCGAAGACCGAACTGCTCTCGCACGCGGTGCTGCCCGGCACGATTCAGGTTCCGCCGAACGGCCAGCCGATCGTCCTGATGGGCGACGCGCAGACCACGGGCGGCTATCCGAAGATCGGGACGGTCATCAAGGCCGACTTATGGAAGCTCGCGCAAGTGCGGCTTAACGGCGGCGTGCGCTTCATCGAGACATCGGTGGAGGACGCGCGCCACGCGCTCGCGGAAGAACGCCAGTACGTGAGCCAGGTGGAAACGGCCATCGCGATGCACGAAGAGCGCATCGGGCGATGACGGACAACTCAACGCAACGACTACTTCGAACGACATCATCATGCAGATCGATCTGAACGCCGACCTCGGCGAAGGCTGCGGCTCCGACGAAGCCCTGCTCGACCTCGTCAGCTCCGCGAACATCGCGTGCGGCTGGCATGCGGGCGGCGCAACCGCCATGCGCGACTGCGTGCGCTGGGCGGTGCAAAAAGGCGTCGCCATCGGCGCGCATCCGAGCTTCAACGATCCGGAGAACTTCGGCCGCAAGGAGATGGACCTGCCGCCCGACGACATCTACGCGGGCGTGCTGTATCAACTCGGCGCGCTCGCGGCCATCGCGAAGGCGGAGGGCGGGCGCATCGCGCACGTGAAGCCGCACGGCGCGCTCTACAACCAGGCGGCGAAAACGCCGCAAATCGCGGATGCGATCGCCGCCGCCGTGCGTGACTTCGACCCGTCGCTGCTCGTTTTCGGTCTCGCGAATAGCGGGCTCATCGATGCCGCGCGGCGCGCGGGGCTCGTCGCCATCGAAGAAGTGTTCGCGGATCGCGGGTATCGCGCGGACGGTTCGCTCGTGCCGCGCAAGGAGCCGGGCGCGCTGCTCGACGACGAAGACGCCGTGCTCGAACGCACGCTCTCGATGGTTCGCGACCAGCGCGTGCAGGCCGTCTCGGGCGACTGGGTGCCGCTCAACGCGCAGACCATCTGCCTGCACGGCGACGGCGAGCACGCGCTGGCGTTCGCGCGGCGCATTCGCGGCGCGCTCGCGGATGCGGGCATCGGCGTTCGCGCCGCTCAAGCCGCCTGAGCCGTTACCGAAGCATTGAACGCCCCGCCAGCCGGGGCGTTTTAGCAAGCGGCCGCAAGAGCCGTCCGTCGTTCGCGTGACAAGTTCGCGCTGCAACGCGCCCGCATCGAGGCGCGATGTTCAATCGACATTCGTTTGGAGATCTCATGGCAACCGCAGTCAATCTATGGCCGCTCATCGGCGTGGCCGTCATCATCGTGGGCTTCGTGCTGCGCTTCAATCCGATGCTGATCGTCGCCGCCGCCGCGATCGTCACCGGCCTGGCGGCGCACTTTCCGCCGGAACGCATTCTCACGGCCATCGGCAGCGGCTTTCTGAAGACGCGCAACATTCCACTCATCATCCTGCTGCCGCTCGCGGTGATCGGCCTGCTCGAACGCCACGGGCTGCGCGAGCGCGCGCAGATCTGGATCGCGGGCATTCGCGCGGCGACGGCGGGGCGTCTCCTGATCGTCTATCTGCTCGTGCGTGAACTGACGGCAGCGGTCGGGCTGACGGGCCTGGGCGGGCATCCGCAGATGGTGCGGCCGCTCCTCGCGCCGATGGCCGAAGGCGCGACCGAAGCGCGTCACGGCAAGCTCTCGGACGCCGTGCGCTTCAAGCTGCGCGCGTACGCGGCGGCGACCGACAACGTGGGCCTCTTCTTCGGCGAAGACATCTTCGTGGCGTTCGGCGCGATCGTGCTGATGGTCACCTTCCTGAAGGAACTGGGCATCGTCGTCGAGCCGATGCACGTCGCCGTCTGGGGTATTCCGACCGCGATCTGCGCGTTTCTCATCCACGGCTTTCGCCTCTGGCTGCTCGACCGTCAACTGACGCGCGACCTCGACGCATTGACGCGAAACGTCGCGGGAGAAAAGGCATGACGCTCACGATCAACTATCTGTTCTATCTCGTCGGCATCGTGCTCGTGGTCGTCGCGGGGATGATCTTCACCGACAAGTCGCATCCACGGCGGCTGTCGGCGGGCACCTTCTGGCTCGTCTATGCGCTGATCTTCCTCATCGGCGACTGGCTGCCCGTGCCGGTCGTCGGCGTGCTGGTGGTGGCGATGGCGCTGATCGCGGGCTTCGGCGGCGTCACCGGCGCAAAGCCGAAAATGCTGTCCGGGGAAACCCGCCGCCAGAGCGCCGTGCGCCTCGGCAACAAGCTGTTCGTGCCTGCGCTCACCATTCCCGTCGTCACCGTGATCGTGACGCTCGGCGCGGGCCATCTCGTCTTCGGCGGCAAGCCGCTGATCGAACTGAAGAACGTGACGCTGATCGGCTTCGGCATCGGCTGCGTGATCGCGCTGGCGGTGGCCTGCGTGATGACGCGCGATACCGTCGGCCAGTCGATGCGCGAAACGCGCCGCCTGATCGACGCGCTGTCGTGGGCCGCCGTGCTGCCGCAAATGCTCGGCATGCTCGGGCTCGTGTTCTCGGATGCGGGCGTCGGCAAGGCCGTCGCGCACGTGACGACGGCTTACGTGAACATGGATTACCGGCTCGTCGCGGTGGCGGTGTACTGCATCGGCATGGCGCTGTTCACGATGGTGATGGGCAACGGCTTCGCCGCATTTCCGGTGATGACGGGCGGCGTCGGCGTGCCGGTTCTCGTGGGCGTGTTCCACGGCAATCCCGCGACGATGGTCGCCATCGGCATGTTCTCGGGCTACTGCGGCACGCTGATGACGCCGATGGCCGCGAACTTCAACATCGTGCCCGCCGCGCTCCTGGAGTTGCCCGACAAGAACGCGGTCATCAAGGTGCAGGTGCCGACGGCGCTGACGTTGCTGATCGTGAATATCTTCCTGCTGAACTGGCTGATGTTCATTTGATGTGCGCGGGCCGCGCGCCTGGATCACGCAGGCTCGACCACGAACCCGCGTTTTCGTAGCAACTCCAGCACGCCGCGCGGCCCGCCCAGATGCAGCGCGCCGATGGCCACGAACACCGGCTTGTCGGGCGCGGCGAGCTGCACCATCCGCGCGACGAAGCGCCGGTTGCGCTCGTAGACCACGCGGTTGTCCACTTGCGCGGCGAGCGCCTTCGACCGCGCGAGCTTGCTGCTTTTTGCGTCGTCCCAGGCTTTGAGCGCGTCGGCATCGCCGATCCGCCATAGCCGATGCAGCTCCTTCACGTCGGCGATGTTCTCGGCGGGCGTCTGCACCAGATCTTCCGCCAGCATCTCGCGCTGCTGCGCGGACGTGAGCCGCGTGAACGTCGAAATCTGCTCGTTGAGCGTCTCCAGTCCGACGATCTTCCCGCGCACGCGCAGATAGACGTTCTGCAACTGCGCCTCGGTGCCGTACTCGCTCTGGAAGCCGGCCTTCAGCGTGTCGTAGGTTTCGATCAGCATCGACGCGAGCCACGGACGCGTATGCCGGAGTTCCTTCAGCGCAGCCGGATTGTTGCGCATGCGTGTTTCGACTTTCTTCCACATCGAATCCGGCAAATAGTCGATCAGACATTCGCTGTGGCACATGCCGTAGCGGTTCACGTCGTCTTGCGAGAGCAGCAGTTCGTCCGGGGAAATTTCGAGCGCGAGCGTCGGCGAAGCGTAGAGCGCCGCGAGAATCGGCTGGCGGAATGGCTGCTCGGGCGGATAGTCGCTAGGGAAGCCGACGTGAAGCGTGCCGAGCACGTAGAGGGTCGTCGCGCCCTTGGTCGCGACGTAGAACGGCATGCGCGGCGGCTGCGCGCGCACGGGGCCGCTTGCCGTGGTGCCGTTGCTGCGGTCGACGCGCGGCGGCTGCGCGGGCGGATCGGGGACGTCGGTCGCGCTGGCGTCGCCGGCGGGCTGCGGCGTGCCGCCCGGCGGCGCACGCGATCCCGTGACGGCGAAACTCGCGGGCGAAACGGCGGCGCAGACAGCAACCGCCATCGTCCACGCCATGAGCGTGCGTCGCGAGCGAGCGAACAACGCCGCAACCCACAACGCCGCGCAGACCGCGAGCGCCGCCGCACTCGATGCAACGCGGCGCGCCCGGTCAGCCACCGGCCGCGCCGCCTGCGATTCAGGCGTCGCCTTCACCGACCTCCTCGGCGCGATGGCACGAGACCTGGCGGCCATCGACCACCCGTAGCGCCGGCTCCTCGACGCGGCATCGCTCGATCGCGTACGGGCAACGCTGATGGAACGTGCAGCCCGACGGCGGATTGAGCGGCGACGGCATCTCGCCTTGCAGCTTGATCTTGATGCGCCGGTCTTCCTCGAAGAGCGCGGGCGTCGCGGACATCAGCGAGCGCGTGTACGGATGCCGCGGATTCGCGAAGATCGTCTTCTTGTCGCCCAGTTCGGCGACGCCGCCGAAGTACATCACCATCACGTCGTCGGCAATGTGCTCGACCACCGACAGATTGTGCGAAATGAACACGTAGCTCGTGCCGAACTGCTGTTGCAGATCCATGAACAGATTGAGAATCTGCGCCTGAATCGACACGTCCAGCGCCGACACCGGTTCGTCCGCAACGACGATTTGCGGATCCAGAATCATCGCCCGCGCGATCGCCACGCGCTGACGCTGCCCGCCCGAGAACATATGCGGATAGCGCGTCGCGTGTTCGGGCCGCAAGCCGACTGTGCGCATCATCTGCGCGATGCGCGCGGCGCGCTCCGCCGACGAGAGCTTCGTGTTGATTTCGAGCGGCTCGCCGAGCGTCTGCTCGACGGTCTTGCGCGGATTCAGCGAGGCGAACGGGTTCTGAAACACCATCTGCACGCGCTGCCGCAGTTCCGCGATCTTCGCCTTGCCCGCTCCCGCGACGTCCTCGCCTTCGATCAGCAGGCGACCGGACGTGGGCGCTTCGATCATCGTCAACTGGCGCGCGAGCGTGGACTTCCCGCAGCCCGATTCGCCGACGACCGCGAGCGTGCGCCCGCGCTGCAATTCGAACGACACGCCGTTGAGCGCCTTCACCGTGCCTTGCGTGAACATGCTGCGTTTCACGGTGTAGTGCTTCGTGAGCCGGTCAGCGGCCAGCACGATGTCCTTCGTCTTTTCCTTCGGTACGGCGTTCATCGCGCGCCCTCCTCGACAATCTGCGCCTCGCGCTCGGCGCGCACCGCTTGCGCGACTTCCTGCGCCACATTCAGCGGCTTGATGCAGCGTGCCCGCACGGACGCATCGCTCGCGTCGAGCCGATACAGATTCGGCCTGCCCTTCCAGCAGTCATCGACCGCGTACTTGCAGCGCGGCGCGAAGAGACAGCCGCTCGGCCGGTCGTCGCGGCCGGGCACCATGCCCGGCAGCGCGGCAAGGCGCGCCGCGCCGCGGCTGTGCTCGGGAATCGCGGCGAGCAGCGCCTCCGTGTACGGATGATGCGGCTCGCCGAAAATGGCCGGCACGTGATTCGTTTCGATGATCTCGCCCGCGTACATCACCGCGACGCGCTGCGCGACCTCCGACACGACCGCGAGATCGTGCGAAATCAGCACGAGCGCCATGCCGCGCTCCTTCTGCAAGCGCACGAGCAGTTCCATGATCTGCGCCTGAATCGTCACGTCGAGCGCGGTGGTCGGTTCGTCGGCAATGAGGAGCTTCGGATTGCACGCGACCGCCATCGCAATCATCACGCGCTGGTTCATGCCGCCCGACATCTGATGCGGGAACGTGTGGATGCGGTTCTTCGCGTCCGGAATGCCGACCTGATCGAGCAGTTCGAGCGCGCGCTTAGTCGAAGCATCGCCGCGCAAGCCTTCGTGCAGCCGCAGCACTTCCTTGATCTGATAGCCGACGGTGTAGCTCGGGTTCAGGCTCGTCAGCGCGTCCTGAAACACCATCGCGATGTCCTTACCGATGATCTTCCGGCGAGCGCGCGCCGATGCCTTCAGCAAGTCGTGGCCGTCGAAGGTGATCTGATCGGCGGTGACTTTGCCGGGATGATCGATGAGGCCCATCAGCGCCATCATCGTGACGCTTTTCCCCGAGCCGGATTCGCCGACGACGCCGACGACTTCGCCCGGTTTAACCGAAAGGTCGATGCGGTCGACCGCTTGCGTGCCGCCGAACGTCACTTGCAGGTTACGGATAGTCAGTAGATCGGTCATGTCATGCCATCCGTTTCAGTTTCGGATCGAGCGCGTCGCGCAGCCCGTCGCCGAGCAGATTGATGACGAGCACCGAGACGAGAATCGAAAGACCCGGCATCGTCACGATCCACCATGCGCTTTCGATGTAATCACGCGCCGAAGCGAGCATCGCGCCCCACTCCGCCGCCGGCGGCTGCACGCCGAGGCCGAGAAAGCCGAGCGCGGCGGCATCCAGAATGGCGGATGAAAAGCCGAGCGTCGCCTGCACGATGAGCGGCGCGGCGCAGTTGGGCAGCACTTGAGAGAACATGAGCCGCGCGGTGCTCGCGCCCGCCACGCGCGATGCCGTCACGTATTCCTTCTGCAATTCGCCGAGCGCGGACGCACGCGTGAGCCGCACGTAACCCGGCAGCGCGACGATGGCGATGGCGAGCATCGTGTTGACGAGTCCCGGCCCGATGATCGCGACGACGGCCACCGCGAGCAGCAGCGACGGCAGCGCGAGCAGCACGTCCATCACGCGCATGATCGGCGTATCGAGCCAGTGGAAGAACGCGGCCATGAGCCCGAGCACGACGCCCGGAATCAGCGCGAGCACGACCGATACGAAGCCGATCCAGAACGACAGCCGCGCGCCGTACATCAGGCGCGAGAGAATGTCGCGGCCCGCTTCGTCGGTGCCGAGCAGAAACAGCCGATTGCCGCCGTCGAGCCACGCGGGCGGAATCTTGACGTGATCGCGATATTGTTCGATCGGGCTATGCGGCGCGATCAACGGCGCGAATATCGCGATGAACAGCAGCACGAGCACGATGATGCCCGCCGCCACCGCGCCGCGATTGCGCGAGAAGTTTGCCCAGAACTCGCGCGCCGCGACCATGCGGCCGGACGGCGGCGTCAATGCGCCGGGCGGGAGATTGTTTTGAACGTCAGCCATTAGTTATGCCTCGCGCCGAGCCGCCTTGAGCGAGGCATGCGCCCCCTTGGGGGCAGCGAACAAGTGTGAGCGTGGGGGACCATATTTTCCTCAGCGAGTATGGCGAATGCGCGGATTCAACACGCCATAAAGCAGATCGACGACGAGATTCACGACGATCACAAGCGTCGCGATCATCAGAATGCCGCCTTGCACGACCGGATAATCGCGTCGCGAAATGGCGTCGATGAGCCACTTGCCGACGCCCGGCCACGAGAAGAGCGTTTCGGTCAGCACCGCGCCCGCGAGCAGCGTGCCGACCTGCAAGCCGATCACGGTGACGACCGGAATCAGCGCGTTGCGCAGCGCATGCACGACGACCACGCGCAGCGGCGAAAGCCCCTTCGCGCGCGCGGTGCGGATGTAGTCCTCGCGCAGCACTTCGAGCATCGAGGAGCGCGTCATGCGCGCGACCACCGCGAGCGGAATCGTGCCGAGCACGATGGTCGGCAGAATCAGATGCGAGAGCGCCGACGTGAACGCGCCTTCATCGCTCGAAAAGAGCGAGTCGATCAGCATGAAGCCCGTGACGTGCGGAATGTCGTATTCCACCGCGATGCGGCCCGACACCGGCGTCCAGCCGAGCTTCGCCGAAAAGAACATGATGAGGATCAAGCCCCACCAGAAGATCGGCATGGAGTAGCCCGTGAGCGCCGTGCCCATGACGCCGTGATCGACCGCCGTGCCGCGCTTGAGCGCCGCCGCCACGCCCGCCGGCAAGCCTACGACGAGTGCGAAGATCATCGCGCAGATGGACAGCTCGACCGTGGCGGGAAAGCGCGCCACAAATTCGCCCATCACGCTCGTATTCGTGATGATCGACATGCCGAGGTCGCCCTTGAGCGCATGGCCGACGTAG
The DNA here is from genome assembly GCF_902506145.1 of Burkholderia sp. 8Y. GTDB lineage: Bacteria > Pseudomonadota > Gammaproteobacteria > Burkholderiales > Burkholderiaceae > Caballeronia. The sequence goes on from NZ_LR733520.1 coordinate 2,716,467, forward strand.
TGGAGATACTGAAGCGGCAGCGGCTGGTCCAGCCCGAGGCGCTTCATGGCTTCCGCGTGGGCCGCGGGGTCCACGCCCCGTTCGCCCATCATGACTTCGATGGGATCGCCCGGGATCAGGTGGATGAGTGCGAACGCGAGAATCGTAATGCCGATGAACGTCGGTATCACCATTCCTATGCGTCGCAAAACGAATCGGAACATGATCGCCCTTTGGTTCGTTCTTGGGGATAAATACGTTACCGGCGGCCGGATCGTTTCGATCCGCGCCGCCGGACGTGTTTCGACTAGTTATGGTTTAGTGCAAAAAGCATTCCGCCAGCAAGACTTACTGCAGGCCGACGCCATCGAAACGCACGTAGCCGAGCGGCTCGATCTTCATGTTCGTCACCTTCTTGCTGACCGGCTGATAGACGGTCGAATGCGCGATCGGCGAGAACGGCAGTTGTTGCGCGAAGATCTCCTGCGCTTGCGTGTAGTCCTTCGTGCGCGCGGCGACATCCGTGGTGGAGCGGCCCTTCACGACGAGATCGTCGAACGGCTTGTAGCACCACTTCGAGAAGTTGCTGCCCTTCACCGCGTCGCAGCCGAGCAGCGTGCCGAGCCAGTTGTCGGGGTCGCCGTTGTCGCCCGTCCAGCCGATCAGCAGTGCGTCATGTTCGCCCGCGTGCGCGCGTTTCAGATACTCGCCCCACTCGTACGACACGATGTTCGCCTTCACGCCGATCTTCGCCCAGTCCGCCTGGATCATTTCGGCCATCAGGCGCGCGTTCGGGTTATAGGCGCGCTGCACGGGCATGGCCCACAGCGTCAGCTCGAAGCCGTTCGGGAAACCGGCTTTGGCCAGCAGTTGCTTGGCCTTCGCGGTGTCATACGGATTCTGCTTCAGGTTCTTGTCGTAGGACCACTGCGTCGGCGGCATCGGTGCGGTGGCCGCCTGGCCCGCGCCCTGATACACGGATTCGATGATCGCCTTCTTGTTGATCGCCATGTCGAGCGCGCGGCGCACGTCCGCGTTGCCGAGATTGCTCTTCGTCACGTTATACGCAACGTAGCCTTCGTTGAAGCCGGCCTGCGACGGCGTATCCACATTCGACGCCGATTTCAGCGCGGAGATATCGCCCGGACGCGGATAGCTCATCACCTGGCATTCGTTGCTCTTGAGCTTCTGCACGCGCACGGCGGCGTCCGGCGTGATCGAGAAAATCAGCTTGGAAATCTGCACCGCGTTCGGCTTCCAGTAGTCCGGATTGCCGTCGAAGCGAATGGTCGCGTCCTTCGTATAGCTGCGGAAGATAAACGGCCCGGTGCCGAGCGGATACTGGTTGATGTCGGCGGCCTTGCCGTCCTTCAGCAGCTTGTCGGCGTATTCGGCGGACAGGACGGACGCATATTCCATCGCCATGTTCTGAATGAACGGCGCGCTCACTTCCTTCAGCGTGAACTTGACGGTGTACGGGTCGACTTTTTCGATCTTCGAGATCAGCTTGTCGAGGCCGAGATCCGTGAAGTACGGGAACTGCACGTTGTACGCCTTGCGGAACGGCTGGTTCGGGTCGAGCATGCGGTTGAACGTAAACAGCACGTCGTCCGCGTTGAATTCACGCGTCGGCTTGAAATAGGACGTCGTCTGGAACTTCACGCCGTGACGCAGATGGAACGTGTAAGTCAGGCCGTCCGGCGAGACTTCCCACTTTTCCGCGAGGCCCGGTTCCACCTTCGTGCCGCCGCGCTCGAATTCGACGAGGCGGTTGTACACAGTGAACGTGTTCGCGGTGAAATCGGTGCCGGTGGTGTATTGCGCCGGATCGAAGCCGGCGGGGCTGCCTTCCGAGCAATAGACGAGCGTCTTGTTCGGGATTGCCGCATTCGCGGCGGTCGCGGCGAAGAGCGTTGCCGTGGCGACGGCGCCCATGAGCGCCGAGATGCGGGCGACTCGCAACAGGCCATTTTTTTTCATGTTTCCTCCAAGTCAGTGCCGACCTCGCGGCCGGCGTAGCGCGATCTTACTTGATCGCATCGCCCACTTTGGTAGCGGATGCGAAAGCCGGGCGCAACACTAGCACGAACAAATGTTACGCGCGTGGTGGGTTTTCTCCACTTCTGGCGGATTTGATTGCGTCGGAGCGCGAAACGTCGGAGGGGCGGGAGGAGAGAAAAAACCGCGCGGCGAGCGCCGCGCGGGTCATGCTAGAACGTGCGACTCAGGCGCTCTGGAAACCGAGCCGTTCGCAGATCGTCTTGGTCGCCGCAGCGCCGTTGAGCGTATAGAAATGCAGGCCGGGCGCGCCCTCGTCGATGAGACGGCGGCACAAGCCCGTCACCACGTCGAGGCCGAACTCGCGGATCGACTCGCGATCGTCGCCGTAGCTTTCCAGACGCCGCGCGATCCATCTGGGGACTTCCGCGCCGCACATGTCGGAGAAGCGCATGAGTTGCGAGAAGTTCGTGATCGGCATGATGCCCGGCGTGATGGGCACATCCACGCCCAGCTTCCGCGCTTCGCCGACGAACTTGAAGTACGCGTCCGCGTTGAAGAAGTATTGCGTGATCGCGGCGTTCGCGCCCGCCTTCACCTTGCGCGCGAAGTTTTCCATATCGGCGCGCGGCGAACGCGCTTGCGGATGAAACTCCGGGTACGCGGCCACCTCGATATGGAACCAGTCGCCGTGTTCCTGACGAATGAATGCCACCAGTTCCGACGCATAACGCAGCTCGCCGAATTCGCCCATGCCCGAAGGCAGATCGCCGCGCAACGCGACGATATGGCGGATGCCGTGTTCGCGGTACGCGCCGAGAATCGCGCGCAGGCTTTCCCGCGACGAGCCGATGCACGACAGATGCGGCGCCGCCTGCAAGCCTTCCGCCGCCATTTCGAGCACGGTATCGAGCGTGCCTTGCTGCGTGGAGCCGCCCGCGCCGAACGTCACGGAGACGAACTTCGGCGCGAGTTGCGCGAGTTGCGCGCGGGAAGCGCGCAGCTTCTCCACGCCTTCCTGCGTCTTCGGCGGGAAAAACTCAAATGAGAGTTCGATGGGTTTCATGATGATGTGCGCGCAGAAAGCGCGGCGGCTAGCCGAAGTTGCGCTGCCCGAACACGAGCGCCGACAGGAGCCACGACACGATGCTGTAGAGAATCGAGCCGAAGAACGCCGACCAGAAACCCGAGACCTCGAAGCCCTTCAGCAGCGACGAGCACAGCCAGAAGCACAGCGCATTCACCACGAGGATGAAGACGCCGAGCGTGAGGATGGTCACCGGCAACGTCAGGATAATGAGGACCGGGCGCAGCACGGCGTTGATCAGTCCGAGCACCACCGCGATGATCAGCGCCGTGCCGAAACTGCGAATGTGAATGGACGGCACGAGATAGGTGATGATCAGCAGCGCGAGCGCGTTGATCAGCCATGTCAGCAGCACGGTCATCGAAGGTTCTCCGGTTGTTCGCCGTTCGGTCAGAGCGCGGCGCGGATGCTCGCGCATCCGTGCCGGGCCTGCCGCCGCGTGCGATTAATAGCGGTAGTGGTTCGGCTTGAACGGGCCGCTTTTGTCGACGCCGATGTAGCCTGCCTGCTCGTCCGACAGCACGGTCAGTTCCGCGCCGATGCGGCCCAGATGCAGACGCGCGACCTTTTCGTCGAGATGCTTCGGCAGCACGTACACCTTGTTCTCGTACTTGTCGCCTTGCGTGAACAGTTCGATCTGCGCGAGCGTCTGGTTCGTGAACGAGTTCGACATCACGAACGACGGATGGCCCGTCGCGCAGCCGAGGTTCACGAGGCGGCCTTCGGCCAGCAGGATGATGCGCTTGCCGTCCGGGAAGATGATGTGATCGACCTGCGGCTTAATGTTGTCCCACGTGTACTGGCGCGTGGAGGCAACGTCGATTTCCGAATCGAAGTGACCGATGTTGCAGACGATCGCGTTGTTGCGCATCGCCTTCATGTGGTCATGGTTGATGACGTGATAGTTGCCGGTCGCCGTCACGAAGATGTCGGCCTTGTCGGCGGCGTATTCCATCGTCACGACGCGGTAGCCTTCCATCGCCGCTTGCAGCGCGCAGATCGGATCGATTTCCGTGACCCAGACGGTCGCGCCCAGTCCGCGCAGCGATTGCGCGCAGCCCTTGCCCACGTCGCCGTAACCGGCCACGATCGCGATCTTGCCCGCGATCATCACGTCGGTCGCGCGCTTGATGCCGTCCACGAGCGACTCGCGGCAGCCGTACAGGTTGTCGAACTTCGACTTCGTGACCGAATCGTTCACGTTGATGGCCGGGAACGGCAGGCGGCCGTCCTTTTCCATCTGATACAGGCGATGCACGCCCGTGGTCGTCTCTTCCGTCACGCCCTGAATGTGCGCGAGGCGCGTGGAGTACCACGTCGGATCGGCGTCGAGGTGCTTCGCGATCGACTTGTACAGCGCGACTTCTTCTTCGTTCGTCGGCTTGGCGATGACCGAGCGGTCCTTCTCCGCCTTCGAGCCGAGAATCAGGAGGAGCGTGGCGTCGCCGCCGTCATCGAGAATCATGTTGGCGAACTCACCGTTCGGCCATTCGAAGATGCGGTGCGAGAATTCCCAGTACTCGTCGAGCGATTCGCCCTTGAACGCGAACACCGGCGTGCCGCCATTGGCGATTGCGGCGGCGGCGTGATCCTGCGTCGAGAAGATGTTGCACGACGCCCAGCGCACGTCCGCGCCCAGCGCCTTCAGCGTTTCGATCAGCACGCCGGTCTGGATGGTCATGTGCAGCGAACCCGCGACGCGCGCGCCCTTGAGCGGCTGCTGCGCCTTGTATTCTTCGCGGATTTGCACGAGACCGGGCATTTCCGTCTCGGCGATGTCGAGTTCCTTGCGGCCCCATGCGGCGAGCGACATGTCGGCGACAACGAAATCCTGGGTGTTGCTGGAATCGAGAACTGCGGCGTTCATCACGCCCTCCTTTCTAAAAAAGACTAGAAATGTTGACGTGAGCGCCGTTCGATGCGGTGGCTCTGCGGGCGCTTGATAAGGCGCATTCGAGCCGTCCGGATTGAAGGCCACCGAGCCTGGCGGATGGGCTTTTTCGAGCCGCTCAACCGTCGCAACGCTCCTCGGGGGCGAACGACGATTGTAGCAAAGTCTTATTGGATCGTTTGCGTTTCAGCAGACGCTGATTCAAATCTTCGGCGCTGCGTGAACCGCATTTTTACCGATGCGCGCGCCTAGAACGGCAGCGCGGACAGCGCGGGCGCGAGCAGCACCATCACGACGCCCGCGATCATCATGGTCAGGCTCGCGACCACGCCCTCTTCGCTGCCGAGTTCGCGCGCCTTCGCGGTGCCGACGCCGTGCGCCGCCGCGCCGAACAGCGCGCCGCGTGCGAGCCGCGTGCGCAGCGGCACGAGCGCGAGCACGATTTCGCCGAAGAGCATGCCGCAAACGCCTGTCGCGATCACGAAGAGCGCGGTGAGGTCTCTCGGCGCGTGAATCTTGTCGGAGACGGCGAGCGCAAACGGCGTGGACACCGAGCGCGTCGCGAGGCTGCGCTGCAATTCCGGCGACAGATGCAGCAGCTTCGCCAAAGCCAGCGATCCGCCCACGGCCACCAGAATGCCGACCGTGACGCCGACCGTCAGCGAAATCCAGTGGCGTTTTAAAAGCGCGCGGTACTCGTAGATCGGCACGGCGAACGCGACGGTCGCCGGTCCGAGCAGCCACATGAGCCAGCGCGTGTCGGCGAAGTAGACCGAGTACGGAATGCGCGCGGTCACGACGATCAACGCGAGCACGGCGGGCGCGGCGAGCATCGGCGTGAGCCACGGGCTGCGGAATCGCGCGTACAGCCGCTTCGACGCGAAGTACAGCGCAACGGTCAGCACGAAGCAGCCCGCCGCGATCAGGCGCGCGGCGTCGTCGGCGAGAAGCGAGGCATAGAAGTGATGCATGACCGCGTGCTCAGGCGCGGGCCGCGTGGCGGGCGACGAGCGCGCGGCGCAGCGCGAGACGGCGCTCGAGGCGCGCGGCGCGATCGACCGCAAACGCGACGGCGACCATCACCATTAGCGTGCCTGCGACGACGACGAGCGCGAGCCGCCAGCCGTCTTCCATGAACAGGCCGCCGTACTGGACGGCCGCGACGGCCGCCGGGATGAAGAACAACAGCATGTCGCCGAGCAGCCAGTCGGCGCCTGCCTTGACCCAGCGCGGCGCGACGCCGCCGCAGAACAGCAGTGCGAGCAACGCGACGAGACCGACCACGCCGCCCGGCACCGGCAACGCGAGCTTGCGCGCGACGAAATCGGCGACGAACCAGATCGCCGCGATCCCGCCCGACTGAACGGCGACGCGGGCAAAGCGGCTGATAGCGGCGCGAGCGGTGGAAGGCGTCTGATTCAGGAGGGCGGCGGACATGGCGTAATGACTAGGGTTAACCTGTACGCGAGTATAGGGTCGTCGTCTCCATAATTAAAATGACTTAACCTTATCCACTTCATTCCAATCCGGAATCCTGAGCCGATCATGGAACTGCGCGCGTTGCGGTATTTCGTCGAAGTGGTCAAACAGAAAAGCTTTACCGCTGCCGCCGAGCACATGTTCGTCACGCAGCCGACCATCAGCAAGATGGTGAAGGCGCTCGAAGACGAAGTCGGCTCGCCGCTGCTGTTGCGCGAGGGCAGGCAAATGGTGCTGACCGATGCCGGGCAGATCGTCTATCAACGCGGTGTGGACGTGCTCGCGGCGCACGCGCGGCTGGAGGCGGAACTGAACGATCTGGGCACCTTCGGGCGCGGGACGCTGACCATCGGCATTCCGCCGATGGGCGGCTCGCTTTTCACGCCGGCGATCGCGGCGTTCAGGCGGCGGTATCCGAAAGTCGAGCTGAAGCTATTCGAGCGCGGGTCGAAGGCGATCGAAGCCGCGCTGATGGACGGCGAACTGGAGTTGGGCGGCGTCCTGCAACCGGTCGATACCGACATGTTCGACGTATTGCCCGTCAGCCGTCAGTTGCTATGGCTCGTCGCGCCGAAGGGCTCGCGCTGGGAAGACGTGCGCGAGGTGCCGCTGGCGGATCTCGCCGCAGAGCCGTTCGTCTTCTATGGCGAGAGCCTCGCGCTCAACGATATCGTGATGAACGCGTGCCGCGCGGCGGGGTTCGCGCCGACCATCGTGGGGCGCAGCGGACATTGGGACTTCATGGCGGCGCTGGTGCAGGCGGGTATCGGCATCGCGCTGCTGCCCGCGCCGTATTGCCGCCGGCTGGATACCGACGCCTTCACATGCCGGCCGGTCGTCGCGCCGGAGATTCACTGGGACATGGCGCTGGGGTGGCGGCGCAACGGCTATCTCTCTCATGCGGCGCGCGCGTGGATCGAGGTCGCGCGGGAAGTGCTGCCCGCCAACCTCGATCAGGACTTCCTGGCCGATGGCTTCGCGCGTACGCGTCGCTAGAACGCGGACGGGGGCGGGTGAGTCTCGCCGAACGACGACGCACCCGCGTTGCTTGCGACGGTCAGTTCACTTCCTTGAACTCGATGCGGCGGTTCGCCAGGCGGCCCGCAGGCGTCGAGTTGTCGGCGATCGGATTGACCTCGCCGAAACCTTCCGCCTTCAAAGAATTCGCCGGGATGCCGTGCTTCACGAGATACGCGCGCACAGCTTCCGCGCGCTTCTTCGACAGCTCGACGTTGAGCGCCGGGCTGCCCGTGTTGTCCGAGTACCCGGCGATTTGCAGCATGATGGGCGCGCCATGTTCATCGCAGGCTTTCAGGGCTTGCGCGGACTTCGCGAGCGCAGCCATCGCGCTTGCAGGCGGCGTGTTCGAACCGGTGCGGAAGTTGATCGGCTTCAGATTGAGCATTCGCGCGATAGCCGGCGCGGAGCAGGCCTCCCCGTTTGCCGATGCCGATGCCGATGTCGCAGCCGATGCGGGCACTGCCGCCGACGCCGCCGATGAAGCCACCGCCGACGCCGCGTCTGATGCCGCCGCGTCCGCGTGCGGCGAAGCGAGGCCGATGTTCCACCCCGAGCCGAACAGCGCCTTCAGCTTGTCGAGCCAGCCGAGTTTTGTGTCAGCGGCCTTTCCGCCAAGTTCGATCTTGTCGCCGGTGATCTGCACGCGTGCGCCCGGCAGCGCCATCACGGGCGCGAGGGTGTCCAGCTTGTCGAGCCACGTCGACGGCTTCGTGTCCGGATCCACGGCGACGTTCGCGTGGAACTTGTCCGCGCCGAACCTGGCCGACAGGAGATCGATGAGCCGCTGGCGCTCCTCGTCGCTGCCGACTGTCGCCTTGACGGTCGGCACGCCCGAGGCGTCGACGGTGATGGATGCCAGCGCGTTCTTGCCCGGCAGCAGCGTCGGCATGGACGCCTGGCTCGCGACCGGGACGCCGCTCGCCGCTGCGTCCGACGACGATGCGCCAGCCGAATCCGACGCCGCACTGCCCGATGCGCCAGCCGAATCCGACGCCGCACTGCCCGATGCGGAAGCCGATCCGTCGGCCTGCGCGTCCTGCGCCGCTTCCTTCGGCTTGTCTTCCGTCGAGCAACCGCGCGCGACGAGCGCTGCGAACAGCGCGAGCGCGGCGGCGTTCGCCACCCACAGCCACTTGCGCTTGCTGGACTTTTCCTGGGCTTCCTCGCTCTTGGGCGCGGGGTACAGGTCGCTGTGGATCGGGAACGCAGCGGCTTCCTGCGTGGACGGATGTTCCAGATGCGACGACACCGCCTTCAGCCGCGACGCCACGCCGGCCAGAAACCCGCCGACAGAGCCGAGACCGAGCGCCTGCGCGAAGGCGTCCGTCATGTTCGCCCGAACGACGGGCAGTTGGTGTCCGAGCAGCGTCGGCAACTGGCCGACCTGACCGTTGTGCTGCGTGAAGTGGCGCTTGAGCAGCCCGAGAATGGTCGCGCCGACCACGCCGGCCAGCACGCGCGTGACGTGCGCCGGCACGCCGGAGTATTCGGCGATGCGCGCGCTCAGCGCGTTCACGTTGTCATGCGATGCGACCGCGCCATCCACCGATGCGCTCGTGGCCAGCAGCGTTTGCATGCCGTCGTCATTGAGCACGAAATGCGGCAGTTCGTCGGCGATATGCGTGTTGACGCCCGGCGACATGACCGCGTTGAACAGATTGCGCGCGCCGTCGAGCGAGGACGCCTTGTTCATCATCGAGCCGATGAGCGCCGGCCCGCACAGCGAAATGACGCGCTTGGCGGATTCGGGCGCGCAGCCGACGCGTGCGGCGAGATGCTGCAACACGCTTTCGTTCAAATCGGCCTGCGCCATCTGATTGAGGTTGATGCTCATTGGGAAGACTTCCGGAAAAAGCGTTGTTGCACCGGGCACGATCGCCCGCTTCAGGCCGAACGATTATAGGTTCGGGCTCCTGCAAGTCAGCATGGCGGACTGAACAATCGGATTTGTCTCAGCTCTCATTTCTTTAGGACTGCGCCTCAGAAAAGTTGTCGATGCTGTGACAACCGGGCGCTCGGGTCCGCCCGCCAATGAAGAGAGCGATGCGTCTACCCGTCCGCCGAAACGCCGGCCTATGATTCAGAAATTCGAGATGGCGCCGACGCGACACAACGCGCCGCGCCGCGCAGCGCGAGACAGGAGACCGCCGTATGAACGTTCCATCAGCCGATGCACCCGCAAGCCGGTTCGGACAAACGCACGAGGTCACGAATCAGGCGCCGCCGCTTGGCGATTACGACGCGTTCGCGACCGACTGCGCGCTTGCCGCCGCGCTCGAACGTGAAGGCGCGGGCTGGCATGCCGATGCGCTCAGCCGCGACGGCCGCGCGCTCACGCAGCCGGACGTCCTCGCACTCGCCGATCTCGCCAACCGCCACACGCCGGAACTTGCGACGCACGATGCCCGCGGCGAACGCATCGACGCGATCGAGTTTCATCCGGCGTGGCAGGAACTGCTGCGCCGGCTGCGGCACGCGGGCCTGCACGCGCTGCCGTTCGAACCGCAGGCGCGCGCCGGTTCCATGCCCGCGCGCTGCGCCGGCTACTTCCTGCACGGCCAGCTCGAATCCGGTTCGCTGTGTCCGGTCACGATGACCTTCGCCAGCATTCCGGTGCTGCGCAACGAGCCGGCGCTCTACGCGCGGCTCGCGGGGCCGCTGCTGTCGCGCGAGCACGACCCGCGCGATATCCCGCTCGACGCCGGCAAGCGGTCGATGATGATCGGCATGGGCATGACCGAGAAACAGGGCGGCTCGGACGTGCGCAGCAATCGCACGCGCGCCGAGCCGATCGGCGCGGGCGGGCGCGGCGGCGAATATCGGCTCGTCGGCCACAAGTGGTTCTTTTCGGCGCCGCAATGCGACGCGCATCTCGTTCTCGCGCGCACTGCCAGCGAGGGCGCGCTGTCGTGCTTCTACGTGCCGCGTTTCGCGCCGGATGGCCGCAAGAACGCGGCTCACGTGCAGCGTCTGAAGGACAAGCTCGGCAATCGCTCGAACGCGAGCAGCGAAGTCGAATTCCTCGATGCCTACGGCGTCATGGTCGGCGATGAAGGGCGCGGCGTGCCGACGATCATCGAAATGGCGAACTTCACGCGGCTCGACTGCGTGATCGGCAGCGCGGCGCTGATGCGCGCGGCGCTCGTGCAGGCGATCCATCACGCGCGGCACCGGAGCGCGTTCGGCGCGCGGCTCGTCGATCAACCCTTGATGCGCAACGTGCTCGCCGATCTTGCGCTGGAATCCGAGGCCGCGACGCTGCTGTTCATGCGGCTCGCGGGCGCGTTCGAGCGAAGCGCGGCGGCGGCAAGCGCGCCGGCGGAGCGCGCGTGGCGGCGCATCGTGACGCCCGCCGCGAAGTTTTGGGTCTGCAAGCGCGCGCTCGAATTCACGGGCGAAGCCATGGAAGTCTGGGGCGGCAACGGCTATGTCGAATCTGGCCCGATGGCGCGTTTCTACCGCGAAGCGCCGGTCAATTCGATCTGGGAAGGCTCGGGCAACGTGATGTGTCTCGACGTGCTGCGCGCATTCGAGCGCGAACAGGAAGCGGCGCACGCGCTTTTCGACGACTGGCGCGACGCGGCGTCCGCCCATCCGGCGCTAGGCCTGGCGCTCGGCGCGCTGGTCCACATGCTGACGGGCGATGCATCGGAACGAGAAGCGTCGGCGCGGCGCATCGCGCAGCAACTGGCGCTGTGCGCGCAGGGGGTGTTGCTCGCGCGTCATGCGCCGGAGCAGGTGGCGCAGGCGTTCATCGAGACGCGGCTTGGCGATGCGCGCGGCGAAACGGGGCGCGTCTACGGCACGCTGCCGGCGCGGTTCGATCATGCGGGGATTGTGGCGCGGGCGTTTGAGGGGTAGCGCGGACGTAAGGCGCGCGACGAGGCTTTGGTGTCGCGGGAAAGCGGCGGCGATTGCCGAGGCCAGAGGTTGCGCGGTCAAGTCGCGGCGATGGCTGCGTGCCAAACCGCGGCCCGCGCCACCGATGCGTGCGCCGCGATGTCTCGAGGAAGCAGAAGCGGGCGCCAGCAACGCCCATCGCGAAAAGCCGCGCGACGAGGCCGGGCGCGACGGCAACCGCCGCTGTCAGAGCGCGAACGCCCAGACTCGGTAGCAATGAGTCAAAAAAGGGAAAGCGACGAACTGCAACGCCCACCGCGAAAGGCCACGCGACGGCAACCGCCGCTGTCAGAAAGCGAGCGCCCAAATTTCGCGGCAATGCGCTTCAAAAGGAAAAGCGACCAGGCGCAACGCCCACCGCGAAAGGCTGCCCAATAAGATCTCGCAGCGATGCCTGCCCGCCGAGAAATAACCCCGCACGACGGCAACCGCCGCTGTCAGACCACGAACGCTCAGACTGCGTAGCAATGCGTTAAGAACGGGGAAAGCGCCCAACTGCAACGCCCACCGCGAAAGGCCACGCGGCCGCAACCGCCGCTGCCAGACCGCGAACGCCCAGACTCGGTAGCAATGCGCTTCAAAAAGGTAAAGCGCCCAGCCGCAACACCCACGACGAAAGGCCGCGCGAAGCAACGACTCCGCGATACCCGCGTGCCAAAACCAACGCCGCCGACGCCCAACCAAGCGCCTCACCGCACCGCCCGCCCCGCCTCCCTTATCGGTTCCTCGTTCTCCAGCCGATACACCCACGAAAGCAGTTCCGCCACCGCCTGATACAGCGCAGGCGGAATATGCGCGTCGAGGTCGACCTGCATCAGCAGCGAAACCATGTCCGGCGAATCGTGCACGTAGACGCCCGCCTCCTTCGCGCGCTGCACGATCATCTCCGCGACGAGCCCATAGCCCTTCGCGACGACGCGCGGCGTCGCTTCCCGCTTGCCGGCTTCATAGACGAGCGCCGTCGCCTGCTTGCGGCTGTACGGCGTGCTCATGCCGCGCCTCCCTCGCCGCGCGGCGATGCGCCAAACAGATGCGCAAGCGGCGAACGAACCGGCTTCGGCGTCGCGTGGGCGGCGTCGCCGGTCGTGTCGATGTCCGCCGCGCCGTCGATGGAGCGCACCGAGAATGACGCCAGCGCGATGCCCGCCGCGTCCAGTTGACGCGCGAACGCCGCGCCATCCGCCGCGAGCCGGGCCGCGCCCTTGTCGCTCGCGTTGATGCGCGCGACGAGCTTCTCTCCGCTCAGAACCAGTTCCGCGTCCACCGTGCCGAGCGCCGGCAGCGACAGCGTGATGCGCGTGCGCCACCCGCGCTCGTCCGCCACCGCGTCCGGCGTGCGCGCATCGCGCGGCTCACGGGCAATGTCCCACTCGAAACGCGTGCCCGGCCACGCCTCGCCCTGCCAGCGGAACTGCCCGTTGGCAAGGAGATCGAGCTGCTGGCGCACGATATCCAGCGTCGCCGGATGCACGCCCGCCGCCACCGATGCCTGCATCGCCGATTCCGACGGCGTGGGCGGCGGGCTTGCGCTCCCCGCGCTCGCGCTTCCGCTCTGCGAATGCGAAAGCGCCGACGCGGGCGCGTCGCGCACCGATGCCGCCAGCGCCGCCGCCTGCTGCGGCGTTTGCGGCATTTCGACGACGCGCGCGGGCGTCGGCGCGGCGGCGTCGTGTAGATCGGAAAAAGCGGGGGAAGCGGAAAGCGCGGGCGCAGTGTGCGCGGCGTCGGATGCGCCTTCGCTCGCAAATTCGAACGGCAGCGAAAGCGCGCGCGGATCGACGCGGGCCTGCGGCTCGTTGCCGAGCGTGGCGGCGCTGCGCTGTCCGGCAAGCCACTGCGCGAGATGCGATTCGTAGAAGAGCCCGCTTTCGCCGACGGTCTTCGCCAGCTCGCCCGCCAGCACCGACGCCGGCAGCGGCGGCAGGCTCTGGCTCGCGGCGCGCGCCGCCGCGACGGCGGCTGCGTTCGAGGAAAAAGCGGTGTCGAAAAGGCCGGTGGTGAGCGCGGCGAACGCGCTCGCGGGGCGCGGCGGCGTCGGCCACAACGGCGCGTCGCCGATCACGGCTGACGCCGTGCCGGAAAGACGCGAGATCACGTCGAGCGTTCGCGCGACGCTGGACAGCTCGGTCTGCGCCGATGCCGCCGGTCCCGACGCCGCGCCCGATTGCGGCGCGTCGGGCGTATCGACAGTCGCGGACGTGCCCGCCTGCGTCGTCGTGCGTGCGGCGGCGGCGCCCGCCGCGCCGTTCACCGCGTCGGCGGGCCGGATCGCGGAAAGGACGAGGTCCGTGCGGCCGGCCAGGAGCGTTGCGATCGCGGAGTCGAATCCTGTCATGCCGAGATTCCTCAAGTACGTCCGCGAACCCTCGCGGCGTGTCTGTCTAGCGCAGTCCGATCATCTTTTTCAGGACGCGCGTCGGGCTGTTCACCGCGAAGAGCGCGGACAGACGCGCGAGGCTCGGCGATGTCAGATCGCGGATGGCGGCGTCGTCGGCGAGAATCTTCTTCACGAGGTCCAGCTTGCGCGCCCGCGCGGTCTCGTCGAGCGCGGAGCCGTGATCGGCGTCCTTCAACTGCTCGACGAGGTCGCGATACGTGCCCTGCATCGCCTTCAGATCGCCCCAGTCGCCTTCTCGCGCCGCCATCAGCATCTGGGCGGACAGCGCGGCAATGGCTTCGTAGTGAGCGAAGTATTCTTCTGTCGTTTTCATTCTTCTCCGGCGGTCGCCCGCCGATTTCCATTCAGACGGCCGCAGCGGTCATTTGCGCCACTTCCGGTCCGATACCGACCCACGCTTCCTCGAGCGTCGCCAGCAGATTGTCGACTTCAACGAGCATCGTCTCGCTCTGCTCCAGGTTCGCCTGCAGCAGACGGCGCGTCATGTACGAGTAGAGCGCGTCGAGCCGCTGGGCGATTTCGCCGCCCGCGTCCTTGTTCAGCGCCTGCTGAAGCCCGCTTTCGATGATGCTGATCGCCTTGCCGATCGCCATGCCGCGCGCGCTCACGTTGTTCTGCTGCGTATGCATCCGCGCCTGCGCGATCGCCTGCCGCGCGCCCTGATAGAGCATCACGATGAGCCGGTGCGGGCTGGCTCCCATGACGCCGGTCTGAACGCCGACGCGCGCATATGCGTTGGCTCCCGCCTGTCCCTGCGAAAACATCGATGGCTCCTGTCTCGACGAGTGTCTCGGCTTCTCGCCCCGGTCAACCGGCGTGCGCTTTCGCGCGCGTTCCGGCTCCGTCTCGTCCCGTGCAAATCACTGCAGCCGGCGCGCGTGGCCTCTCGCCTTCACCCGCGCCGCCTGCAACCTGTTTTCCGTGCAACACGAAGGACGCGGCGCTTGGCACCCCGTTCCCCGCGTTGACGCCGGTTTTTTCCGGCCTGCAAACATCCGCACCGGCGCGATACACAAGGGCGCGGCTCGCTTTCGCGAGCGAACCATCGTTCGCCGGGCTGCTAACGGGGTTATCGGAGAAACGCGGAAAAGCTTTAGGGCGCAAGGGTTTGAGGGCCGAAGCAGGCTAAAGGGGCGGTATCGCGACGGCCGGCGGCGCTCGCCCGCGTCAGACGGAAATCTGCATGATGTCGTTGTAGGCGGTCACGAGCTTGTTGCGCACCTGCAAGCCGAACTGAAGGCCGACGTTCGCCTTCTGCATGTCCACCATCACGTCGTTGAGCGATACGTTCGGCGCGCCGATTTCAAATGCGTGCGCCTCGTTGAGCGCGGTCGTCTGGTTGTCGCTGATCTTGTCGATGGACGACTTCAGCGCGTCCGCGAAGCTGCCCGCGCTCGCCGCGCCCGAACCCGCGCTTTGTCCGGTCACCGCGCCGGAAGCCACCGTGGCCGCGCTGCCCGCGCCGCCCGCGGCTTGCGCCGACAGCGACTGAATGGCGCTCAATGCGGCGGAAAGCGGATTGATCGGAAAGTTCATATTGACTCCGTGTGACAGCAAGTTGATGCAGGACCGTGGAAATGCCGGCGTCTGGCCGGCTCGGACGGACAGATAAAAAGGCTCGTCCGGGTATGAAAAAGATTAACAGCGGGCCTCGTTTCAAACCGCGCGAAGAACGGGGAAAACCCCGCTCTATTCACCGAATCGACTTGCAAGCGAGTGCGGATAATCCATCTCGTGAAAAGACTTCCTTAACCGCTGACGACAACGCGGCGCGGGAAGAAGCCAAGATTCGGAGCTTCGACGCTAAATGGAAACGCCCAACAACTCATTGATCACGCCCGACGCCAGAATGGGCCTGGCGGGTGCGCAGCCGGGCGCGGCAGGTTCGCCCGCCGCGGGCGCGGGCCTTTCCGCCGGCGGTTTCGCCGAGCGGGTGCCAATGCTCTCGCAGTTTCGCTCGAACCCGCGCGTGCCGCTGATCGTCGCCGTCGCGATTCTGGCGATGGTCGTCGCGGGCCTCGTCATGTGGTCGCGCCAGCCGGACTATCGCGTGCTGTTCAGCAATCTGTCGGACCGGGACGGCGGCGCAATCGTTACCGCGCTCCAGCAAGGCAACATTCCGTACAAGCTGTCCGACGGCGGCGGCGCCATTCTCGTGCCGGCCGAGCAGGTCCATGAAACGCGTCTGCGTCTCGCGAGCCAGGGCTTGCCGAAAAACGGCTCGGTCGGCTTCGAATTGATGGACAACCAGAAGTTCGGCATCAGCCAGTTCGCGGAGCAGATCAACTATCAGCGCGCGCTCGAAGGCGAGCTCGAGCGCACCATCGGCTCGATTTCGTCGGTGAAGTCGGCGCGCGTGCATCTGGCCATTCCGAAGCCGAGCGTGTTCGTGCGCGACAAGGAATTGCCGACCGCCTCCGTGATGGTGAACCTGTACCCCGGCCGCGTGCTCGACGAGGGCCAGGTGCTCGCCATCGCGCACATGGTGGCCTCGGGCGTTCCGGACATGCCGGTCAAGAACGTGAACATCGTCGATCAGGACGGCAACCTGCTCACGAGCCAGAGCGCCGTCAACGGCCTCGACGCGTCGCAGCTCAAGTACGTGCAGCAGATCGAGCACAACACGCAAAAGCGCATCGACGCGATTCTCTCGCCGCTTTTCGGCGCGGGCAATGCGCGGTCGCAGGTGAGCGCCGACATCGACTTCTCGAAGCTCGAGCAGACCGCCGAAAGCTACGGCCCGAACGCCAACCCGCAGAACACGGCGATCCGCAGCCAGCAGTCGAGCGAATCGAGCGAAACGTCGGGCAGCGGCGCCTCGGGCGTGCCGGGCGCGCTCTCGAACCAGCCGCCGCAGCCAGCGTCCGCGCCGGTCGACGCCGCCGCTTCGGGCACGACCGCGACAAAGTCCACGCCGACCAATCTGCGCAAGGACACGACGACGAACTACGAAGTGGATCGCACCGTGCGCCACTACGAGCAGGCAACGGGCGGCATCAAGCGTCTGTCGGTCGCGGTGGTCGTGAACTACGAGCGCCAGGTCGATGCCAAGGGCAACGTCACGATGAAGCCGCTCACCGCCGACAAGCTCGCGCAGGTGCAGCAGCTCGTGAAGGACGCGATGGGTTTCGACGACAAGCGCGGCGATTCGGTCAACGTGGTGAACAGCGCGTTCTCGTCGGACGTGGACCTGACGCCGGCGGTGCCGTGGTGGCGCACGCCCGACATGATTGCGCGCGGCCTCTCGCTCGCGAAGTACGTGGGTATCGGCATCGTCGCGCTGTTCCTCTACTTCAGCATGGTGAAGCCCGCGATGCGCCGCGCGTTCCCGCCGCCGCCGGAAGAAGCGCCGACGCTCGCAGCGCCTGACGATCTCTCGCTGCTCGACGGCCCCACGCTCGGCGGCGAGATCAAGCAGGAAGAAGACAAGGATGCCGAGGTGAGCCTCCTCGGTCATGAAAGCAACAAGGCCAAATTCGATCGAAATCTCGACTACGCGCGCATGGTCGCGCGGCAGGATCCGAGAATCGTTGCGACGGTCGTGAAGAACTGGGTGTCCGATGAACGCTGAAGGTCTCAATAAAGCCGCGCTCCTCCTGATGTCGATCGGAGAGGAAGAAGCCGCCGAAGTTTTCAAGTATCTCGCCCCGCGCGAGGTGCAGAAGATCGGCGCAACCATGGCGGCGCTCAAGAACGTGACGCGCGAGCAGCTCGACAACGTGCTGACGGAATTCGTGGGCGAAGCCGAGAAGCACACGGCGCTTTCGCTGGATTCGAGCGAATACATCCGCTCGGTGCTGACGAAGGCGCTCGGCGAGACGAAGGCCGGCGCGCTGATCGACCGCATTCTGCAAGGCAGCGATACGAGCGGTATCGAAGGTCTCAAGTGGATGGACTCGGGCGCGGTCGCGGAACTCATCAAGAACGAGCATCCGCAGATCATCGCGACGATTCTCGTGCACCTGGACCGCGATCAGGCTTCGGAAATCGTGTCGCTACTCAACGACCGGCTGCGCAACGACGTGCTGCTGCGCATTGCGACGCTCGACGGCATTCAGCCCGCCGCGCTGCGCGAACTCGACGACGTGCTGACGACGCTGCTTTCCGGCAGCGACAACCTGAAGCGCGCGCCGATGGGCGGCATTCGCACGGCGGCGGAAATTCTCAACTTCATGTCGAGCAATCACGAAGAAGGCGTGCTCGCGAACGTGCGCGAGTACGACGGCGAACTGGCGCAGAAGATCATCGACCAGATGTTCGTGTTCGAAAACCTGCTCGATCTGGAAGACCGCGCGATCCAGTTGCTGCTGAAGGAAGTCGAGTCGGAGACGCTGATCGTGTCGCTGAAGGGCGCGCAGCCCGCGCTGCGTCAGAAGTTCCTCTCGAACATGTCGCAGCGCGCGGCCGAACTGCTCGCCGAAGACCTCGATTCGCGCGGTCCGGTGCGCGTGTCGGAAGTCGAGCAGCAGCAGCGCAAGATTCTGCAGATCGTGCGCAATCTGGCGGAAAACGGGCAGATTCAGCTAGGCGGCAAGGCGGAGGACGCATATGTCTGACGCGGCCACCACGCACAAGGGCAAGGCGCCTGTCTCGGCGTATCAACGCTGGGAGATGGCGTCGTTCGATCCCGTCACCGTCGACAACAGCGCGGCGGAACAGGCGGCGCTCGAAGCGCATCTGCGCCGCGTCGAGGAAGACGCGCACGCGCACGGGCTCGCGAAGGGACACGTCGCCGGTCAGGCGCTGGGCTATCAGGCGGGTTTCGAGCAAGGCCACGCGAAGGGTTTCGAGGACGGCCGCAAGGAGGCGCTCGCGCAGGCGGCGCAACTCGCGCAGATCGCCGATACGTTCAGGACCGCGCTTCACGCCGCCGACGCCGCCATCGCGGAAACGCTGGCCGCGCTCGCCGTCGATATCGCGCAGCAGGTCGTGCGTCAGCATCTGGCGCTGGACCCGACCGCGCTCGTCGCCGTCGCGCGTGAAGTGATCGCCGCCGAGCCGGAGCTGTCGGGCGCGCCGACCTTGATCGTGAGCGCGGCGGACTTGCCGATCGTCGATGCGTATCTGAAAGACGAACTGGAATCGGCGGGCTGGACGGTGCGTCCGGACCCGGCCATCGAACGCGGCGGCTGCAAGGCGCACGCCGCGACCGGCGAAATCGACGCGACCAACGCGTCGCGCTGGGAACGCGTCGCCGCCGCGCTCGGGAGGAACAAGCCGTGGTGAACCATCGCATCACGCAGGACGGACTGTCCGCGCTGGAACAGGAAATCGCGCGGGCGTCGTTCGGGCCGCTCGCCAGCGACGAAGCGGCAAGCGACGCCACGCCCGACGCGCACGCCGCGCGCACCATCGCCGAACTGGCGAAGCTCGCCGGCAATCCGCACATCGACACGTGGCGCGACAAGCTCGACGCGATGAAGTCGCGCAATGCCATCGCCAAGCCGCTGCGTCCGTGCGGCCGGCTCACGCGCGCCGCCGGGCTCGTGCTCGAAGCGGTCGGGCTGAAGATGGGCGTCGGCTCCGAATGCATGATCGAACTGCCGCCCGGCAGCGCGATTCCGACTGCGGAAGCCGAAGTCGTCGGCTTCGCGGGCGACAAGCTGTTTCTGATGCCGACCACCGAAATGGGCGGCCTGTTGCCCGGCGCGCGCGTCTATCCGCTCGAAAGCGCGCCGATCAACGATCCGATGGCGGGCGCGAAGCGCCTTCCCGTCGGCTGGGAGATGCTCGGCCGCGTGGTCGATGCGTCCGGCCGTCCGCTCGACGGGCTCGGCCCGCTCGGCGCGAAGGTCGATGCGCCGCTGTCTGCGCCGGTCATCAACCCGCTGAACCGCGAGCCGATTCACAAGGTGCTCGACGTGGGCGTGCGCGCGATCAACTCGCTGCTCACGGTCGGACGCGGACAACGCATGGGTCTTTTCGCGGGTTCCGGCGTCGGCAAGTCGGTGCTGCTCGGCACGATGGCGCGCTACACGAGCGCGGAAGTGATCGTGATCGGGCTGATCGGCGAACGCGGCCGCGAAGTGAAGGAGTTCATCGAGCAGATTCTGGGCGAGGACGGTCTTGCGCGGTCGGTCGTCGTGGCGGCGCCCGCGGACGTGTCGCCGGTGCTGCGGATGCAGGCCGCCGCGTACACGACGTCGCTCGCCGAATATTTCCGCGATCAGGGCAAGCATGTGCTGATGCTCATGGATTCGCTCACGCGCTACGCGATGGCGCAGCGCGAGATTGCGCTCGCGATCGGCGAGCCGCCCGCGACCAAGGGCTATCCGCCTTCGGTGTTCGCCAAGCTGCCGGCGCTCGTCGAGCGTACCGGCAACGGGCCGGAAGGCGGCGGTTCCATCACCGCGTTCTATACGGTGCTGACCGAAGGCGACGACCAGCAAGACCCGATCGCCGACTCGGCGCGGGCGATTCTGGACGGCCATATCGTGCTGAACCGCTCGCTGGCGGAGGCGGGGCATTACCCGGCCATCGATATCGAGCAGTCGATCAGCCGCGCGATGACCTCGCTCATCGACGAGAAGCATCTGGAACGCGTGCGCCTTTTCAAGCAGATGCTGTCGCGCTATCAGCGCAACCGCGATCTCATCAACGTGGGCGCGTATTCCAGCGGCCGCGACGCGCTGCTCGACCGCGCCATTGCGCTGTATCCGCGGATGGAGTCGTTTTTACAGCAAGGTTTTCGTGAGCAGGCAAATTTTGAACCAAGCCTTGATTTGTTGCACCAGCTTTTCGACTAGTATTCGAGCCATTCGTCATAAGAACGCGTAAAGCCCTGAAGACCACAGGAATTGCCACGTCATGTCCAAAAATCTGCCGATCAACACGCTCATCGAACTCGCGCAAGAAGAGCTCGACGCCGCCACCAGGAAACTCGGGAAGTTGCAGCAGGAACGCAACGAGATCGAGAAACAGCTTGACTCGCTGATCACGTACCGCGACGAGTATCACGCGCGCTTCACCGCATCGGCGCAGCAGGGCACGACGGCGCAGACGCTGCGCAATTTCCAGGCATTCGTCGATACGCTGGATTCGGCCATCGCGCAGCAACGCGCGTTGCTCGTGACGGCGGATCATCGCATCGAGGCGGCGAAGCCCGACTGGCGGCTCAAGAAGCAGAAGGTCGGCAGCTATGAAGTGCTGGCGGCACGCGGCGAGGCGGTTCTCGCGCGCAAAGCGGCGCGCGTCGAACAGCGCGAAGCGGACGAGCACGCGGCGAAGGCGCTGCGCATGCGCGCTGAGCGCGCCTGACGGATTTTTAGCGGCGCTGCTGTCATGGCAGCGAGCGCCGCATCGTTTTCATTGACAGGATGTCAGAGGTCGAACATGTCCTCCGTTTCAAATATCGGCGTGCTTGCAGGCGCGAACTCATCAGGCGCATCGGCGGCCAGGCGCGCGGCGAGCGCGAGCGTATCGTTCGGGCAGACGCTGCAAGGCATGACCGACCGCGCGAACGCGGACGCCTTCGCGGCGAAGGCGCTCACGTCCGCCAACCCGTCGAGCGTGCACGACGCCCCGAAACCCGACGACACCGCGAACGCCGGCAAGAGCGATGACGCGCAGGCTTCGACATCGGCGGACGCGAGCGGCAAGACCGACGCGGCGCACGGCACACCGAAGCACGCGGACAGGAACGACAGCGCGGAGGCGTCGAAATCGAGCGCGAATGCCAAGCCGGCGAATGCAGCCGATGCCGCCGCGAAAGCGGCCGCAGAAGCCAAGGCGCGCGCCGAGGACGCCGATCCCGCGAATGCGGATGCCGACGACACCACGCTCACCGATGCGGCCACGGCGGCATCGACGGACGGCGACGCATCGGCAACGGGCGACGCGAAGAAGACCACCGACGCGAAATCGGCTCAGGACGCGCTTCAAGCGGCGCTCGCGTCGATGAACGGCACGCCGGCGAATGCGGCGGCGATGGCTGCTGCGGCGCACGCGGGCGGCAATGGCGCGAACGCCGCCGCTGGTTCCAGTGCTGCGAACGCAGAGACGCCGGGCACGTCGCTCGGCGCGGGCGCGAAGGGCGGACGCGGCATCACGTTGACGAACGCGGCATCGGGCGATGCAAAGAACGCCGCCGCCGCGACCGCGACGCAGGCGGGCGCCGCCGCGCTGACGACGGCGCAAGACGCGCTGACCCCAGCCGGCGATGGCGCGAGCGCCGCGTACAAGCAGTCCGCCGATGCGGCGGCGCATGCGGTGGCGATGCAGGCGGCATCGGCGAATTCGGGGGTATCGAGCCCGCAAGGCGCGATGACAGCGGCGACGAGCGCGGCGATTGCGCCGCACGTGGGCGCATCCGGCTGGGACGATGCGTTCAGCCAGAAGGTCGTGTTCGTGTCAAAGTCGGATCAGCAGAGTGCCGAACTGACGCTCAACCCGAAGGATCTCGGTCCGTTACAGGTGACGCTTCAGGTCGCGGACAACCATGCCCACGCGCTGTTCGTATCGCAGCATGCGCAGGTGCGGGAGGCGGTGGAAGCGGCCATGCCGAAGCTTCGCGAGGCGATGGAAGCCAATGGCATCAGCCTCGGCAGCACCAGTGTGTCGGATGGGTCGGCGTTTGCGCGCCAGTCGCAGCAGGATAGTGGTCGACAGGGTTCTGCCGCCTCCGGCGGCGGGAATGGTCGGGGGGCTGGCGGTGGGGTTGAGGCGCTTGGTCTTGTGGCCGTTGCCGCTCGCGAACGGGGGCTCTTTCCAGTACGCTGGGTTCTTCTTCGTGGAACTTGTTTTCGCGTCGGTCTATTAGCGTTGCCCCTCCCCGGGGCGGGGGTCACTTTCTTGGCTGTCGACCAGAGTAGGCGCTTTAGCGCCGTACTCTGGTCCCATGCAAAGAAAGTAACCAAAGAAAGCAGCTTTTTTCTGAACCGCACGAAGCACAAACTGCGTAATCACTTCGCAGACATGCGATGGCACTCGAATTAATAAACGGCCTTGAATCACCTTCCGCGCCCGCTGAGCGCCACGTCCTCCGAGCCCCTTGGCTCGATAACACCAACAGGACTCAACGGCTGTGCCGGGAGATAAACCGTCGCAAGGCAAGCCGAACCAACGAAACGAAAGAGGATGCACGGAAAGCATCTTCGTTAGCGACAAGCATCAGGACGCACGCACGCGCCGCCTTGTCCCGTCCCGCCTCGCCTTGCCTCGCCTTGCCTCGGTACGGCTAGGGCTAGGGCTAGGGCTAGGGCTACGGCTACGGCTACGGCTACGGCATTGATTTTTGCTTGAACTTGTTTCCCAGTGGTGGAAAGTGCCCCACTGGTTTTGTCGAGCCAAGGGGCTCGGAGGACGTGGCGTTCAGCGGGCGTGGAGGGTGATTCAGGGTTGATTGAAGCTGAGTGCCACCGCATTTCTGCGAAGTGATTACGCAGTTTGTGCTTCGAGCGGTTCAGAAAAAAGCTGCTTTCTTTGGTTACTTTCTTTGCATGGGACCAGAGTACGGCGCTAAAGCGCCTACTCTGGTCGACAGCCAAGAAAGTGACCCCCGCCCCGGGGAGGGGCAACGCCAATAGACCGACACGAATACAAGTTCCACAAAAAAACACGGCACAACAAGCGACGCTGCGAAATGCGCTAGCCCCCCGCCCAGAGAAGGAGGGCAACGCGAAGACATGCCAAGCAACCCGCAAACAAACCCTACTTCGCCAAAGCCCGCCGCTTCATCTCGAGCTGAGTAATCAACCGCTGCAAGGTATTCTCCGCCGACCCCGGCATCGAAATGAACTTGAACCCGAGCGTAAACCGCCGATCGCCCTTGAGCGTAGTCGACTCCCGATGCGAAACCAGCTTGAGATCGAGCGTCACCTTGCCGGTCGCGGTGAAGTGCAGTTCGGCGTCTTCAATCACCACGCCCATTTCCATGTCCGCGACGCGCTCGTCGGTCGTGCGCAACGCCACGCCGCCCAGCGACAGATCGTGCACCTCGAACCTGAAGCGGTCGCCATCCGGCAGAGAGCCGCTGCAAATATAAGGATCGAGCACCGGCGCTTCCACGCGGAAATACTCGCGGCGCTGCATGTAGTACAGCACGGGCGGAAATTCCGCCTCGAAAGCCGGACGGCCGTCAAAGCGCGTCTCGCGCGGCGTCGCGGTCGTGAACTCCACGCGCACGCCCTCAGGCGATGCGTGGAAGATCAATTTCGGCGCCCGAAGCACGTCGCGATTCTGCTCGGCGACGCCGCCCCAGTCGAATGTGAAGCGATGCGCCGTCACATCGACATCCAGCAGTCGTGTGACGATTTGCGCGTCGCCATATTGTGCGGTCAGGAAATCGCCGCGATTGGCCAGATTACGTAGCGCCACGCCAATTTCCAGCGGATTCCGGCGTCCGAAATCCACCTCGTGGTCGCTGTCGTCCTCGGCAACATCGTGCTTCTGATAGGTATTCATCGTGCTAGCCGTGTCCATTTTTGCCCGCGCATCGCCTGGAGCCCACGCCGCGCGGCTCGCCGGACCGCTCTCGATCCGGCACTGTCGTCTTCGGGTTAGCGGCATGCCTCTTGAAAAGTTTAGGGGCGCTCGCCGTTTTCTTATGTGGTACGCCGTCCCTTTCGACGTTAAACGTTTGCTCGACACGCCACCTCGCGATTCACCGCGCCGTCAGGCGATCTGCCGCATGATCGAAATCAGCTTCTTCGCGTAGTGCGGATCGGTTGCGTAACCCGCCTTCTGCATGCCGTGCGCGAAGCCCGCGACATCGCGCGACGCCTCGATCACCGGCGCATAGCGCGGATTGTTCTTGATGACGTTCGCGTAGTCGTTGAGCGCATCTTCGTACGAATCGTAGGCGCGGAAACGCTCGACGACCTTCTTCGGCTGGCCGTTGACGTACTCGGTCGTGACCGAATCGACCGTCTTGCCGGTCCAGCCCGGCGTCGCCTTGACGCCGAAGATGTTGTGGCTCGTCGCCCCGTTCGCGTGCTTGATTTCGCGCTTGCCCCAGCCGGACTCCAGCGCCGCCTGGCCGATGATGAAGCGCGCCGGAATGCCCGTCGCCGCGCTCGCCGCCTGCGCGGGCGCGGCGAGCCGCTCCACGAACGCGTTGACCTTGTCGGAGCCGACGCCATGCGCTGGCGGTTCCAGCGAACTCGCCGCCGTATAGCCCTTGCCGTCCGCGAGCGATGCGCCGCTTTTGTTCGCCTGCGCGGCCGCGTAGGCTTTCGCCATCGCGTTCATCGCCGCGATGTTTCCCGCGTTCGATTCGATATCGCCGCCGCCGCCCGAGAACCCGCCCATCGCGTTCATCGCGCTCATCCCGCTGCCGCCGCCCATGCCGCCCGCGTCGGTCTTGCCGCCCGCGTTGCGCATCAGTTGCTTGAGCATCATGTCCGCGACGCCAATGCCCTTCGACGACATCTGCTGCGACAACTGCTGGTCGAGCATCGCCGTGAACGACTTCGAATCGTTGGAATCGAACGGGCTGTCCGACGGCGTCGCGTCGCGCATGCTCTTCAACATCATCTGCGTGAAGACCGCGTCGAACTGCTTGGCGGCCGCCTTCAAACCCTGCTGCGGATTCGCCTGCGCCTGCGCGCGCAACGCGTCGAAGCCCTGCGTATCGAGCGCGAAGCGATTCGAGAGGTTCGCGAGCCCGCTGCTCGTATCGGTCGATGCCAGCGCGGAGTTGGCGATGCCGCTCGTCGTGTTCGAGTTCATGAGCCGGGCTCCTTAGATGATTTCGAGGTCGGCGCGCAGCGCGCCTGCCGCCTTCATCGACTGGAGAATCGAAATGAGGTCCGCGGGCGTCGCGCCGAGCGCGTTGAGCGCCTTCACGACATCGGCGAGATTCGCGCCGGCCGAGAGCATCTTGAGCGCGCCGCTGTCCTGCTTCAACTGAATCTGCGACTGCTTCGCCGCCACCGTCTGCCCGTTCGAGAGCGCGTTGGGCTGGCTCACCGCCGTCTGCGTGTTGATGACGACCGAGAGATTGCCGTGCGCCACCGCGCAGTTCTGGAGCGTGACCATCTGATTCATCACGATGGAGCCGGTGCGCGCATTCAGGATCACCTTGGCGGCGGCCTGCGCCGGACGCACGTCGATATTCTGCAATTGCGCCATGAACTGCACCTGCTCGCTCGGCTCCTGCGGCGCGCGCAACTGAATGGTGCGGCCGTCGAGCGCGAGCGCCGTGCCCATGCCGAACTGGTTGTTCACCGCCGCGACGATGCGCTGCGTGGTGTCGAAGTCCATCTCGCGCAGTTCCATCTGCATGACGCCGCCTTGCTGCTGCAAGTTCGTCGGCACCGCGCGCTCGACGATCGCGCCGGCCGAAATGCGGCCCACCGCGAGCTGGTTCACCTGCACTTTGCTGCCGTTCGCGCTCGCGCCTGCGCCGCCGACGACGAGATTGCCCTGCGCCATCGCGTAGACCTGGCCGTCCGCGCCTTTCAGCGGCGACATCAAAAGCGTGCCGCCGCGCAGGCTCTTGGCGTTGCCGAGCGATGACACGGTGACGTCGATCGCTTCGCCGGGACGCGCGAACGGCGGCAGCGTCGCGGTCACCATCACGGCGGCGACGTTCTTCAGCTGCATGTTCTGCGTCGTGGCCGAGTTCACCGTGATGCCGAGGTTGCCGAGCATGTTCGTCAAGCTCTGCGTGGTGAACGGCGTCTGCATGGTCTGGTCGCCCGTGCCGTCGAGACCCACGACGAGGCCGTAGCCGATCAGCGGGTTGTCGCGCACGCCTTGAAACGACACGAGGTCTTTCAGGCGCTCGGCGTGCGCGTGCTGCGCCGAACTGAGGGCCACGAGCGCGGCCGCGAGCGAGAAGGAAACGAAGCGAAGAAGCGGAGTCATGATCAGAACGGCGCCACGTTGAGGAAGAAGCGCTGCAGCCAGCCCATGTTCTCGGCTTCGTCGATATAGCCTTTCGCGGAATATTCGATCTTCGCGTCGGCGATCTGCGTGGAGTACACGGTGTTGCTGCCCGAGATGGTCGTCGGATTGACGACGCCCGAGAAGCGCACGAATTCGTTGCCCTGGTTGATGAGCATCTGTTTCTCGCCGCTCACCATGAGGTTGCCGTTGGGCAGCACTTCGGTGACGGTGACGGTGAGCGTGCCGCTGAACGTGTTGGCGGCGCTCGCGCCGCCCGCCGCCGTGAACTTGTTCGCGCCGGTCGCGGACAGGTTCGTGTTGTTGAAGAGCCCGCCGAAGATGCCGGGCGTCGTCGGCACGGAGAAGGAGCCGGAGCCGCCGCGGTTGGTGTTCGCCGCCGACGACTTCGTCGCGTTCACGTTTTCCGAAATCACGATGGTCAGGATGTCGCCGACGTTGCGCGGCCGCTGGTCTTCGAACAGCGGCCGGCCCGCGTAGCCCGCGTTGTAGATTGCGCCGGGCGAGCGCGTGCCGCCAGGCGGCTGCGGCGGACGCGCAGTCATCGGCTGCTGGACGATCGGCTCCTTCGGCACCAGACCGCAGGCGGCGAGCGTTGCGACGAGCGCGGCAATCGTGGCTCGCGTGAAGATTTGAGTGGGCGACATCGTGTGACTCGTATGAAGCGAAATGAAGCGTTAGTGTGACGCGGTCCTTTCCGTTTCTATCGGTTGAAAAGAGGGTTAAACCTGCATCTGAGAAAGCGTTTGCAGCATCTGGTCGGACGTGGTCACGGCCTTGCTGTTGATTTCGTACGCGCGCTGCGTCTGGATCATGTTGACCAGTTCCTGCACCACGTTCACGTTCGACGCTTCCACATAGCCCTGCTGCAACGTGCCCGCGCCGTTCAGGCCCGGTTGCGAGACGTTCGGCGCGCCGGAGCTGCCCGTCTCCGAGAAAAGGTTCTCGCCACGCGCTTCGAGGCCGGCCGGGTTGATGAACGTCGCGACCTGGATGGAGCCGACGGTCGTCGCGGCCGTCGAGCTCGGCTGCGTGATGGACACGGTGCCGTCCGAGCCGATGGTGATCGACGTCGCGTTCGTCGGAATGGTGATCGCCGGGTTCAGCTGATAGCCGCTCGACGTGACGAGCTGGCCCTGCGCGTTGGTCTGGAACGAGCCGTCGCGCGTGTACGCCGTGGTGCCGTCGGGCATCGTCACCTGAAAGAAGCCCTGGCCGTTGATCGCCACGTCCTTCGAGTTGCCGGTCTGTTGCAGGTTGCCCTGCGTGTAGAGGCGTTCGGTTGCGACCTGCTGCACGCCGGTGCCGAGCTGGATGCCCGACGCGAGTTCGGTTTGCTGCGTCGAGTTCGCGCCCGGCTGGCGCGTGGTCTGATACAGCAGATCCTCGAACACCGCGCGCGAGCCCTTGAAGCCGTTGGTGCTCACGTTGGCGAGGTTGTTCGAGATGACGTCCATCTGCGACTGCTGGGCATTCATGCCGGTCGCGGCGATGTAGAGAGAGCGATTCATGTCTGTGTTGTCCTGAGTGTCTTGCTGGCCGCTTAGGAGAAGTTGAGCAGCTTGTTGGCCGACTGGTCGTTCTGGTCCGCCGATTCCATGAGCTTCGTCTGCATCTGGAACTGGCGCGCATTGGTGATCATCGAGACCATCGCGGAGACCGGGTTCACGTTGCTGCCCTCGAGCGCGCCGCCGGCCACGACGACGCTCGGGTCCGCATCGGCGGGGTCGCCGGACGCGGTGCGATAGAGACCGTCGTCGCCGCGCGTGAGCGTGGACGGGTCCGGATTGACGAGCTTCAACTGATCCACCGTCGCGATGGCGGTCGGCGGATCGCCCGGAATCAGCGCGGACACCGTGCCGTCCTTGCCGATGGTCACTTGCGCGCCCGGCGGCACCGAAAGCGGGCCGCCGTTGCCGAGCACCGGCAGGTTGTTCGCGGTGACGAGCTGGCCGTTCTGGTCGACGTGCAAGTTGCCGGCGCGCGTGTACGCCTCGCCGCCGTCCGCCGTCTGCACGGAGAGCCAGCCCGGTCCTTCCACCGCGACATCCAGCGGATTGCCGGTCTGCTGGATGGCGCCGGCCGAGTAATCCGCCGTCGGCGTGGACGAGAGCACGAAAGTGCGCGTCGTGCCGTCGGCGGACTGGTTTTCGAACGACATCGGCACCTGACGGAACGCCGCGAGCTGCGCCTTGAAACCCGTGGTCGATGCGTTCGCCAGGTTGTTCGCCACGACGGCTTGCTGTTCCAGCGACTGGCTCGCGCCGGTCATCGCGGTGTAGATCAGACGGTCCATGAATCGCTTCCCTCTTTCCTGATGCGTCTAGTGCGTGCGGACGGTGATTACAGATTGATCAGCGTCTGGTCGACGGTCTGCTGCGTCTTGATCGTCTGCGCGTTCGCCTGATAGTTGCGCTGCGCGGTGATCAGGTTCACGAGCTCGCTCGTCAGATCGACGTTGGAGTCTTCCACCGCGCCGCCTTGCAGCGTGCCGTGGTTCGTCGAGCCCGGCACGCCCACTTGCGGCGCGCCCGAGGCCGCCGTTTGCGCGTACACGTTGCCGCCCAGGTTCTGCAGGCCGTTCTGGTTGTTGAAGTTGGCGACCGCGATCTGCCCGAGCGCCTTCGTTTCGCCGTTCGAGTAGTTGCCGGTCAGCTTGCCGTCCGTGCCGACGGTGAAGCCCGTCAGTTCGCCCGTGCTGTTGCCGTCCTGATGCAGGTTCGTGAGGCCGCTCTTCGCGCCGTACTGCGTGGTGCCGGTGAGATCGAGCGTCAACGATTGCGTCGTCGTGCCGGAGGGGTCCGCGCCGTTCGGGATGGTGAACGTGAACTTGGAGCCGCTCGTCAGATTGCCGGACGAGTCGAACGTCACCGCGCCGAGGTCGGTCTTTTGCGAAACGGGGTCGCCGTAGCCCGCGAACGCTTCCCACGAACCCGTGCCGCTCTTCGTGAAGTACACGGACACCTTCTGCGTGCCGCCGAGCGTGTCGTACACATCCACCGAAGTCGACGCGTTGTACGTGTTGCCGTTGGTCGGATCGAAGCCGCTCGCCGCGTTATTGGTGTCCTGCGAATTCAGGTTGAACGCAGCGGTAATGGTCTTTGTCGCGATCGGCGCGATGT
This sequence comes from Burkholderia sp. 8Y, assembly GCF_902506145.1. Taxonomy (GTDB): domain Bacteria; phylum Pseudomonadota; class Gammaproteobacteria; order Burkholderiales; family Burkholderiaceae; genus Caballeronia. Next base: position 2,746,187 of record NZ_LR733520.1, read on the forward strand.
TCGCGGTCGGCACGGTGAGCGGCACCGTGCTCGCGCTGTTGACGACGCCGCTCGAATCCGCCGCGTAGCCCATCAGTTGCAGGCCCGCCGAGTTGACGATGTTGCCGCTGTTGTCGAGGTGGAACACGCCGTTGCGCGAGTAGACGGTCGAGCCGTTGTTCGACAACTGATAGAAACCGTTGCCGTTGATCGCGACATCGAGCGCCTGGTTGGTCGTCGTGATCGTGCCTTGCGAGAACTGCTGCTGCACTTCCGCGAGGCGCGTGCCGATGCCGATCTGGTTCGAAACGGCGGTCGCCATGGAACTGGCGTACATGTCGGCGAATTGCGCGGCGCCTTCCTTGAAGCCGACGGTGTTCGCGTTCGCGATGTTGTTGCCGATGACATCGAGGTCGCTCGACGCGGCGCCCAGACCGCTCAGTGCTTGTTGGTAGCTCATGGTTTATCTCTTGGCCGGGCGCATCCCGGCGTCACAGGAAAGTGGAATCAAAGAATCGAAGCGACGCTCGACAGCCCGACCGTCGAGCCGTTCGCGAGCTTCAGGCCCGGCGTGCCGCCCGTCATCTGCACGACGCTCTGCACCTGCGAGGCGGAAAGCGTCGTCGCGGTCGCCTGCTGTCCGTTGATCGTGCCTTGCGCGGTGATCGTGTAGGTGCCGTCGGCGAGCGTGGCGCCCTTCGAATCAACCGGCGTCCAGCCCGACACCGGCACGACGCCCGCGCCTTGCGCGCCGAGGTCAAGCGTGTTCACGATGTTGCCGGACTTGTCCTTGACGACGATCTGCAGGTCGCTCACGTCGTTGGCAAGCTGCACGCCGAACGTCGACGACGCACCGCTCGACACCGTCATGCTGTTTCCCGGCGCGAGCACGTTCGAGCCGATCAGCAGCGCGGCCTGCGTGGACTGGCCGGCGGAGAGCTGCGTCGCGAGCGAGCTCAGCGACGTGTTCAACTGGCCGATGCCCGACACCGTGTTGATCTGCGCGAGCTGCGAGGTCATCTGCGAGCTGTCGGCGGGATTCGTCGGATCCTGGTTCTTGAGCTGCGTCACGAGCAGCGTGAGGAACGTGTTCTGCAGGTCCGAAGCAGACGTGCCGGACGTGCCGGACGTGCTGCTGGTGCTGCTCGACGCGCTCGACGCGCCGTTCATGGTGTCCAGCAGTGTCTGCGACACCGTGGTGCCGTTGCTGCCGATGGTGGTGTTCGTCGTCACGGTTGGATTCCTCAGGTTCCGATGGTCAGAGTCTTGAGCATCAATTGCTTGGCTGTATTGAGCGTCTCGACGTTCGCCTGGTACGAACGCGACGCGGAAATCATGTTGACCATCTCCTGCACCGGATCGACGTTCGGCATGGTCACGTAGCCGTCCGCGTTCGCTGCGGGGTTGCTCGGGTCGTAGCTGGTCTTCATCGGGCTCGGATCGTCGACGACGCCGGTCACCTGCACGCCGCCGACTTGCTGGCCCGAGCCGCTTTTCGCGCCGCCGAGCGGATCGACGGCGAACACGACCTGCTTCGCCTTGTACGGCTGTCCGTCGGGGCCGGTCGTGCTGTCCGCGTTCGCGAGATTCGACGCGGTCACGTTCAGGCGCTGGGCCTGGGCAGACATCGCCGATCCGGCGACGCTGAAAATGTTCATCAATGAAGGCATGGCTTTCTTAACTGTTGGACGTGATGGCGGACATCATCGACTTGATCTGCGAACTCATCACGGTCATGCCCGCTTCGAAGTGCAGCGCGTTGTCCGCGAACTGCACGCGTTCGGCGTCGAGATCGACCGTGTTGCCGTCGAGCGAAGGCTGACTCGGCACGCGATACGCGAGGCGGCCATAGTCGTCGGTCGAGCCGCCCGAAGCGGAGAGCGTCGAGGTGCCGGACAGGTGGCCTTTCGCGGTCACGGCCATCGACCCGCTCGTGCTCACCGAAACCGGCTGCGCCATCCTGAGCGTCGCCGTGTTCGAGGCGGACGCGGACGCGCCGCCGTCTTTCTTCAGCGCCCCGGCGAGCGCGGTGGAGAAATCGACATCGCGCGCCTTGTAGCCGGGGGTGTCCGCGTTCGCGATATTCGACGACAGCAGTTCCTGCCGGTAAGCGCGCACATCGAGCGCCTCGCGGCCGAACGCAAATTCCTTGTCGAGTTTGTCTAGCATTCGTTTCCTCTCCGGTCCCATCCGGGATGGTTGTCGCCTGTCGCCGCCCAGTCGCCGGGGGCTTTTTGCATGACACGCATCTTAGGAGCGGCGCGCAATAACTAATCCGATGAATAACCGGGAAACGCGGCCTCTATTCGAGGCTTGAGCGCGGCCGCGCGTATCTAGAATCTGGGTCGAGAGTGGGAAGCGGCGTTTTCATGGCCGCGACCGCATGCAGTGGCCGCCGGACGCGGCCAGATACATTCAGGTACGCCGCGCGATGCTCGGCGGGCGAGGAGAGCAGTGATGAGCAGGTCCGCCGGGCAGTCGTCGATCGTTGCGATGCGTGAAGGCGCGCTCAAACGCGGCGCGCGTGCCGGACTGCGCGGCATGGCGGGCGCGTCGCTGATCGCGGGCTTCGCGGCGGGCGCGTTCGCGCAGCAGACGGACGGCATGATCGCGATTCCGGGCAATGCGGAAACGAATCCCGCCGCAGTCGCGGAAATGGCGAAGAATCTTGGTTCGTCGAAAACCGTGGCCGCAGCCGCGCCCGCGCCGACGCCCGCTGCGGTCGCCGACATGGCGCGGGCATCGGGATACCGCGCTGCGACGCGTGCCGCCGACGCCGCCATGCGCCATGCCGCGCTCGCGCTCGAAGCGCACGCCGAAGCCGCCGACGACGCGATGGACGACACGGGCGGTTTGATCGTGGTTCCGGGCCCGGGCGAAGCGAAGGCCGCTGCCGCGCCGGCGTTGGCGAAAGCGCCCGTCGCGGCTGCATCGCGCGACGACGCCGCTACCGTTCGCACAGCGGCAACGGCGGGCGTACGCCCGATGGCGCCCGTCACGGCTGCATCGCGCGATGTGATTCCGGTCGTCGTCACGCGCGACGACGCCTCTACAGCCGGCGCGCGCGCGATCGCGGCCGCCGCTGCATCGCCGATTCGCTCGACCAATTATTCATCTGCAGCCGCATCGCCGATGAAGCGCGTGAGTTTCTCCCCGGCCACGGCCGCCACTCAGGCGCCCGCCGCGTCCGCGACGGCGCAGGACGGCGAGTCCATCCGCGCCGCCGCGCTCGCCTTTCTCCAGCAGCAGGCGGCAGGCTTGCCCGGCAAGGTCGATATCACCGTGACGCCGGTCTTCCCGCGCGGCCTCGCGCCCTGCTCGGCGCTCGATCCGTTCATGCCGACCGGCGCGCGCCTGTGGGGCCGCGTGACGGTCGGCGTGCGCTGCGTGGGCGAGCGTCCGTGGACGCTGTATGTGCAGGCGCGCGTCTCGATCAACGCGACGTACTACCTCGCGGCGCGCGCCATCGCGCCGGGCGAAGTGCTCGCGAGCGCCGACCTCATCGCCCGCGACGGCGATCTGACGGCGATGCCGCAAGCCGTCGTCACCGATCCGTCGCAGGCGGTCGGCGCGGTCGCGTTGTCGCGCGTGCCGGCCGGCTTGCCGCTGCGCTCGGACATGCTGCGCGCCGCAAGTTCGGTGGCGATCGGCCAGACGGTGCACGTCGTCGCCGACGGCACCGGCTTCTCCATTTCCGCCGATGGCGCCGCGATGAACAACGCCGCGCCCGGCCAGCAGGTTCGCGTGAAAACCGCCGGCGGACAGATCATCACCGGCATCGTGAAGGATAGTCAGACCGTCGAAATTCGCATGTAACTGGACTTGTGTGCGGCAGCAGACGTTCTGTTGCAATTTGTTGCAAAGCCGTCAAACCCTTGTGGCACAAGGCAAAGCGGCCGATGACCAGGCACCGCGCAGGTTGCGCCTCCCCCGGCAGGGTAAAGTTTTTCAAAGCCCCCGCCGATAAAGGACTCAACACGTTCGGGAATGGACATCGTGAAAATCGAATCGAATAGCAACACCTCTTTGGCCGGCCTCCAAGACGGGCCGCAACGCGCATCGCAGAGCGATGCGAAAACGGTCGCGCCGACCGCGCAAGCGAACGCCACCGCAGGCCAGTCGACGGTCAGCCTGTCGACGCTGTCCTCGGACCTGCGCGCGTCGAACGGCTCGGACATCGATACGGCGAAAGTCGAATCGATCAAGGCTGCGCTCCGCGACGGCAGCTTCAAGATGGACAGCAGCAAGATCGCCGACGGCATGCTCAGCACCGCCCGCGACCTGCTGCAAACGAGAACCCCGCCGACCGGCGGCTGAACGCAACGGCCCGGGCACGTCCCGGCGCGCGAAGTGGGCAAAGCCGGGCGGCTTTTATGAACCGCGTTTTTAGCGAACTGCAATGAAAGACGCCCTGCTTGCCACTGTCACCGAAGAAGTCGCCGCCGTTCTGGCCTTCGAAGCCCTCCTCGCGCACGAGGAGAAAGCCCTGATTGCCGCGCAGCCGCTCGCCGCGCTGCCGGAGATCATCGGCGAAAAGACGGCGCTGACCGAGCGCATCAGCGGGCTCGAAAAAGAGCGCGACGCGCACTTGAACGCACTCGGTTTTCCCGGCGGATTCGCCGGCATGGAAGCCGCCGCGGAGGGCGACGCCCGCATCGCCGAGCAATGGACGCTGCTGTGCGCCGCCGCCCGGCGCGCGAAACAAGGCAATAACAATAATGGCGTGCTGATCCGCACGCGCATGGAATACAACCGCAAGGCGCTCGCCGCCTTGCAGGTGGCGCCGTCCAAGGCCGGCTTTTATGGCCCGGACGGACGCGTGCCGGGCGTTTGAGTCCCGTTCGCGTGGATGCCAAGCGGCGCATGCCCTCTGACGAGGCGCGTGCGCCGTTTTCTTTTATCCGTCGATTAACCCCCTTTTCCCCGACTTAATCCGCCGATAGCCCCTCGACGCCTTCCGCAATAATCGTTTGCATCAGAAAGCGGCTTCATGCCGTTGGCAACGAAGCACGAAGCGGAGCACGCAGTGGCAGAAGAAAGCGATCTCGAAAAAACCGAATCAGCCACTCCCAAGCGTCTGGAAAAGGCGCGGGAGGAAGGTCAGGTCGCGCGCTCGCGGGAGCTTGCCTCGTTTGCGCTCGTCGCGGCGGGATTTTTCGGCGTGATGGCGATGTCCGGTTCCATCAGCGGGCATTTGCAGTCGATCCTGCGCGCCTCGTTCACGTTCAATCACGACGTCGTGCTGGACACGCATCAGACGATGATCGGCGCGGCCAACGCGGGCAAGGAAGGCATGCTCGCCGTGCTGCCCGTGCTCGTGATGACCGCATTCGCCGCGCTGGCCGCGCCGATGGCGCTCGGCGGCTGGCTCATCACGACGAAGCCGCTCGCGCCGAACTTCGGCCGGCTCAATCCGGTCAGCGGACTCGGCAAGATCTTTTCGATACAGGGCCCGATTCAGCTCGGCATGTCCATTCTCAAGACGCTCGTCGTCGGCGGCGTGGCGGGCTGGGAGATGTGGAGCCGCAAGGCCGACGTGCTCGGACTGCTGACGAAGCCGCTCGGTCTCGCGCTCGCCGACGCGATGCATCTCATCGTCGTGTGCTGCGGCATGGCGATCGGCGGCTTGTTCCTCGTCGCCGCCGTGGATGTGCCCTATCAGATGTGGTCGCACGCGAAAAAGCTGCGCATGAGCAAGGAAGAAGTGAAGCGCGAGCATAAGGAAAGCGACGGCGATCCGCACGTGAAGGGCCGCATCCGCTCGCAGCAACGCGCCGCGGCCCGCCGCCGCATGATGCAGGCGATTCCGACCGCCGACGTGATCGTCACGAACCCGACGCACTTTGCCGTCGCGCTGAAGTACAGCGACGGCGAGATGCGCGCGCCGCGCGTCGTCGCGAAGGGCGTGGATCTCGTGGCCGCGCGTATCCGCGAACTGGGCCGCGAGAACAACGTGCCGCTGCTCGAAGCGCCGCCGCTCGCGCGGGCGCTCTATCACAACGTGGAGATCAACCGCGAGATTCCGGGCGCGCTGTATGGCGCGGTGGCGCAAGTGCTGGCGTGGGTTTACCAGTTGAAGCGTTACAAGGAAGACGGCGGCATGAAGCCGGACGATCCCACCGATCTCGACGTTCCGAAGGAACTGGACAAGGGCGCCGTTTCCGACGCCGACGCCGATCAGGAAGCTGCCGAAGCCCTGGACGACGGTAACACTGACAAGGGAGCCGCAGCATGAACGCGCGCGCTGGATTTTTCGCCAAACGGCCCGACGCGCTGGGCACGCAGAACTTGCGCGCCCTCGCCGGCCCGATCCTGATCTGCATGATCCTCGGCATGATGATTCTGCCGTTGCCGGCGTTTCTGCTGGATCTGCTGTTCACCTTCAACATCGCGCTGGCGGTCATGGTGCTGCTCGTCAGCATGTACACGCAAAAGCCGCTCGACTTCGCCGCATTCCCGAGCGTGCTGCTGTTCTCCACGCTGCTGCGCCTGTCGCTGAACGTGGCGTCCACGCGTATCGTGCTGCTGCAAGGCCACACCGGGCCGGACGCGGCGGGACAGGTGATCGAATCGTTCGGGCACTTTCTCGTCGGCGGGAATTTCGCGGTCGGTATCGTCGTGTTCGTGATTCTGATGATCATCAACTTCATGGTCATCACGAAGGGCGCGGGACGTATCGCGGAAGTCGGCGCGCGCTTCACGCTCGACGCGATGCCCGGCAAGCAGATGGCCATCGACGCCGACCTGAACGCGGGCCTCATCAACGAGGAAGTCGCGAAGAAGCGCCGCCAGAGCGTGGCGCAGGAAGCGGAGTTCTACGGCTCGATGGACGGTGCGTCGAAGTTCGTGCGCGGCGACGCGATCGCGGGCTTGCTCATCATGGTCATCAACGTGGTGGGCGGGCTGATCGTCGGCATGCTTCAGCACGACATGGACTTCGCGCACGCGGCGACCAACTACACGCTGCTCACCATCGGCGATGGTCTCGTGGCGCAGATTCCGTCGCTCATCATTTCGACGGCGGCGGGCGTGATCGTCTCGCGCGTCGCGACCGACGAGGACATCGGCACGCAGCTGACCGGGCAGTTGTTCCAGAACCCGCGCGTCCTGATGATCACGGGCGTGATCATCGGCGTGATGGGACTGATCCCGGGCATGCCGCACTTCGCATTCATGCTGCTCGGCGGCGGTCTCATCTACGCCGCGCGCACGATGAACAAGCGCGCCGCGATCAAGAAGACGAGCGTCACCGATGTCACGCCGATTGCATCGGCTGCGGCGGCATCCGCCGAGAACGCGGAGGCGAGCTGGGAAGACGTCGCGCTCATCGATCCGCTCGGGCTCGAAGTGGGCTACCGGCTGATTCCGCTCGTGGACCGCAACGCGGACGGCGAACTGCTCAAGCGCATCAAGGGCATTCGCAAGAAGTTCGCGCAGGAAATCGGCTTTTTGCCGCCGGTCATTCATATCCGCGACAACCTCGAACTGCGGCCGAACGGGTATCGCATCGCGTTGAAGGGCGTGGAAGTCGGCGTGGGCGAGGCGTTCCCCGGCCAATGGCTCGCGATCAATCCGGGTCAGGTATCGGCAGCGCTGCCGGGCACGCAGACCACTGATCCGGCGTTCGGCTTGCCGGCGGTCTGGATCGAGACGAACATGCGCGAACAGGCGCAGGTGTACGGCTACACGGTGGTGGATGCAAGCACGGTGGTCGCGACGCATTTGAATCACCTCGTGGTGACGCATGCGGCGGAACTGCTTGGCCGGCAGGAAGTGCAGGCGCTGCTGGAGCGTATCGGCAAGGACACGCCGTCGCTCACGGACGACCTCGTGCCGAAGACGCTTTCGCTCACGACGCTGCAGAAGGTGCTGCAGAATCTGCTCGACGAGAGCGTGCCGATCCGCGACATGCGGACCATCCTCGACGCGTTGCAAGAGCATGCGCCGCGCATCTCCGATGCGTACGAACTGACGGCGGCGGTACGCCTGGCGCTGGGCCGCGCGATCACGCAGCAGTGGTATCCGGGCGCGGACGACTTGCAGGTGATGGGCCTCGATCCGACGCTGGAGCGCGTGCTGTCGCAGGCGCTATCGACGGGGCCGAATCCGGGACTGGAGCCGGGACTCGCGCAGACGCTGATGAATTCGACGCAAAACGCGATGCTGCGACAGCAGAATCTGGGACTGCCGCCGGTGCTGCTCGTGCAGCATTCGCTGCGCGCGATGCTTGCGCGATTCCTGCGCCGGAGCCTGCCGCAGTTGAAGGTGCTGTCTTATGCGGAAGTGCCGGATACGCGGAATGTGAAGGTGGTTAATTTGATTGGGGCGTGAGCGTCCGTCTCAATGTAGGACGGACCCGATCAGGCTCCGAAGATTGCGCGCATCGAAAACGACCGTCTTCCACGTGTAGTAGTTCGCGCGCTCGAACTCCGTCTTGCCGACCGCCTGCTGACTTTCCGCGATCGCCAGCACGGAGCCAGGAAGTTTCTCGGCGCGGTATTGCAGGTGAATGAGCTCGCCTTCCAGCAGCCGCTTGGCGGTGGTCGCGGCAATGACGAAGGAAGGCGTCGGCGTCTCGATCACATGGTCGGCGACGAGCCCCCCAGAGATCGGCAATTCGACTTCCGACCAGTGCTCGAGCCCGAACTCAGCGGCGATATCCGCGATCGCGCGGGTGAGCCGCGCTTTGAAATCGCTTGGCGACTGACGCTCGACGCGGGACGTGGCGACCGCGAAAAGCTGCTGGGCTGCCTCCGCCACGCGGAAGACGTAAGGCGCAAGAAGACGCTCATCGGAGGTCGAGGCACGGATGACTTCGTCCTCGCACAGCCGCGCGGGACTCAGTTGCGCGATGTCCTGCGACCAGCGTTCCACGGCGCCCGACTCCACTTCGCCGCCCATCATGCCTGCGTTGAAGCAGGCTTCTCCGTTTTCATCGATCGAATAGCCTTCCTCACACGGGCGAATGCGGATGACCACGTGATCCCCCGTTCCCGGATACTGCAGCGGCGTAACGATTCGATGCACGCCGTTGGTGTCGGCATGCACTTCGAACAACGAGCAGAGGGTTTGTTTGAGCGGGTCCGCTAACACAGTAAGTCGCTTGTCCGTCGTGTTCGTGGGAAAGGGATATGCCTACAGCCTTGCAGAAAAAAACGATCAGGGCGGCACGGTCATCCGCGGCGCGCGGGTCATAGCGTCTGGACAGCTTCAGATTGAGTTCGGGCGCGCCGGGCAACAAGCGATTCGTGTAATCGCTCGAAGCATTGCAGGGCAGCTTGCAGTGCAGACCCTTGTGACTCGGATGGTAATGCAGTTCGAACAGCGGGTACAGATCGCCACGCGGCAATGTGCAGACGAGGTGGCCGTAGAACGAGCGGTCTTCGAGCTGGTCGCCATCGCGCCACAGAAAAAGCACGGCGTGATCGTCTGAAACGGGAATCAGGTCCGTCGCCTGTACGCGGGGCCGGGCCATTCTGTTGAAGGGCTTCGGCCATCGCTGCTTGACCATGGGCCGGAACCTCGGGGCGCGGTTCAGCGTTTTACACGCATCCTTGTGCGCGGCAAGATCCATCGGTTTCAATGCGGTTCTCTCAGGTATTTCTACCGACGCATTGAGCGGCGCGCAGTCATCATGAGACGTGCATTGGAATGCGGTCGATAGATTTCGTTATGACTCTAACGATGCTAACCGCTTCAATCGACGCCGCGCGCTCCGTACAAGGAATGTTGCACTCGCAGGACGAAGCGCCTGCCAGCACGCAGCAAAGCTCAACACTCCACAATATTCACCGCCAACCCGCCGCGCGACGTCTCCTTATATTTCGTCTTCATGTCCGCGCCGGTCTCGCGCATGGTCTTGATGACCGAATCCAGCGACACGTAATGCGATCCGTCGCCGCGCATGGCCATGCGCGCCGCGTTGACCGCCTTGACCGAGCCCATCGCGTTGCGTTCGATGCACGGAATCTGCACCATGCCGCCCACCGGATCGCACGTGAGCCCGAGGTTGTGCTCCATGCCGATTTCCGCCGCGTTCTCCACCTGCGCGGGCGTGCCGCCGAGCACCGCCGCGAGGCCGCCCGCCGCCATCGAGCACGCGACGCCCACTTCGCCCTGGCATCCCACTTCCGCGCCGGATATCGACGCGTTCATCTTGTACAGAATGCCGATGGCCGCCGCCGTCAGCAGAAAATCGATCACGCCTTGCGCGTTCGATCCCGGCACGAAGCGGTCGTAGTAATGCAGCACGGCCGGGATGATGCCCGCCGCGCCGTTCGTCGGCGCCGTCACGACGCGGCCGCCGACCGCGTTTTCTTCGTTTACCGCGATCGCGTACAGGTTGATCCAGTCGATCATCGAAAGCGGATCGCGCAGCGCCTGCTCCGGCTTCCCCGTCAGCGCGCGATAAAGCTGCGGCGCGCGGCGCTTCACCTGAAACGGCCCCGGCAGATGCCCTTCCGCAGCCGGATTGCCGATGCCGCAGCCCCGCGCGACGCAATCCTGCATCACGTCCCAGATGTGCAGCAGGCCCGCGCGGATTTCGTCGGCGCTGCGCCAGACGCACTCGTTCTCCCACATCAGTTGCGCAATGGATTTGCCCGATTCGGCGCACATCTTCAGCAGTTCGTCGCCGGTCTGGAACGGATACGGCAACTGCGCGTGCGCCGTGAGCACCGCCGTGTTCGGCGCGCCCGCCGTCACGACGAAGCCGCCGCCCACCGAAAGATACGTCGCTTCGCGCAGCGACTGCCCGCTGGCATCGAATGCATGCAGTTTCATGCCGTTCGGATGCTCAGGCAGCGCCTGCCGATAGAACGCGATGTTGTCCTTCACCGTGAACGCGATCTCGTGCTTGCCGAGCAGCGCGAGCGTCTTGGTGGCGCGCACGGCGTCCAGCCGCGGCACGATGGTGCTGGCGTCGACGGTATCCGGGGCGTCGCCCATCAGGCCGAGCATGACGCCGCGATCGGTGCCGTGGCCCTTCCCGGTCGCGCCGAGCGAGCCGTACAGCTCGCATTTGACCGATGTCACCGCGTCGAGCAGCGCGTCGCGTTCGAGCCCCTGCGCGAACATGAGCGCGGCGCGCATCGGTCCGACCGTGTGCGAGCTCGAAGGCCCGATGCCGACTTTGAAGAGATCGAAAACGCTGACTGCCATGACTGCTCCTGCAAATGGAAATTACCGCGCCGGCAGCGGCAGACAAACCGCGAGCCAGGCGGGAGGCGTCGGCGCGAGCCGCAGCGCCACCGGCGCGTAGCGGCCGTCGAGACGCGCCGCCAGATAGAAAAGCTCCGCCGCGTTTTTTGGGTCCCATTGGCCCGAGAAGCCCGGCAACCCGGCCTCGCGACGTTTGGCATCGAAAGCGACGCTCGAGTGCACGAACTCGTCGTGCGTCTTCGTGCCGAGCGCGTACGGCGTCAGCCAGTTGAGCGCACCGGCCAGCGTCGCGCCCGTCGGCGCGCGCTCCGGGAGCCAGTTGCGGTTGTGCCGCCGCGCCGCGAGCGCCGCCGTCACGAGCGGCTGCAAGTCGTAGGTCACGTAGTGCAGCGCGTCGCGTTCGGCGAAATCGACCGTCGAACCGTCCGGCGCGATGTTGTCGCCGATATGCTCGACAAAAAGCCGCTGCGCCGCGTCGATGAGCTTGCGGTCATCGATGGTGAACGCGCCCATCGCGATCAGCTTCACGCGATGGCTCTGCCAGTTGTTGCGGTACGTGCCCTTGAGCGGCCGCGGCTGTTTATCGATATCGGCGACGTAGCCGTTCACCAGCCTTGCGATGAACGCGTTCGCCGCGTTGCGCGTCTTCACCGGCAGCGCGCTCGCCGTTAAATCGTAGGCGAGAATCAGCGATTCGAAGTTCGTCTCGTCGATCGGATTGAAGCTCGGCTGATAGGTCGTCGTCCAGGCGAGCAGAAAACGGTCGACGAGGCGCAGATAGCGTTCGTTGCCGGTCGCACGCCAGGCGAGCGCCGCATCGCGCATCAAGTCGAGGTCTTTCTCCGCTTCGACGCTTTCGTCGTGAATGCCTTCGTGCGGCAGCGTGCCTTCGGTGTGCAGCGTGGCGCGCGCCTTCGGTGTGTCGTTCACATGCAACTGCACCATCTTTACCAGCGCTTTCACGCCAGGGTCGGCGTTCGTGCGCTCGCTCGTCTGCATGGCCGGCGCGGCGCAGAAGTTCATCGCGGCATGCGCGGCGGGCGCGGTCATCGCAAGCGTGCAGAAGGCCGACAGCGCCGCCAGCGTTGCGCGTGTCGCCCTGAAGCGGCTCGCCTCGTTCCCCTTTCGCACCTTCGGCGCCATACGCACTCCCTGATTCGCTTCTGTCCGGGGTGAGATGTTAGCCGTTCTCGAACGCACCGCGAAACCGCCCGACAAAGCTTGACGCTTGCGGGCGGCCCGGCGCGTCGTGCGTCACGCGTCCGCGTACTCCGAAACTGGCACGCACGAACACATGAGATTGCGGTCGCCATACGCGTTGTCGGCGCGGCCCACCGGCGACCAGTACTTGCGTGCGAAGAGGGTTTTAACCGGATACGCCGCCTCTTCGCGCGTGTACGCATGGTTCCACGCGTCCGCCGTCACGACCGCAGCCGTATGCGGCGCGTGTTTCAGCACGTTGTCTTCGCGATCGGCGCGGCCTTCTTCGACGGCGCGGATCTCGTTGCGAATGGCGATCATCGCGTCGATGAAGCGGTCCAGCTCTTCCTTCGATTCCGATTCCGTCGGCTCGACCATCAGCGTGCCGGGCACGGGGAAGCTCATGGTCGGCGCGTGGAAACCGTAGTCGATCAGGCGCTTGGCCACGTCCTCCACCGAGATGCCGCTCGTTTCCTTGATCGGCCGGACATCGAGAATGCACTCGTGCGCGACCAGCCCGCCCGGGCCGCTGTACAGCACCGGATAATGCGGCGCGAGACGCTTCGCGACATAGTTCGCGGCGAGAATCGCGCTTTCGGTGGCGGCGGTGAGGCCCTTCGCGCCCATCATCGCGATATACATCCACGAAATCGGCAGAATCGCAGCCGAGCCATACGGCGCCGACGACACCGCACCGATACCTGCTTCGTCGCGTTGATAGCCCGTCGAAGTCTGGTTCGGCAGGAACTTCGCGAGATGCGCGCCGACTGCAACCGGACCGACGCCCGGTCCGCCGCCGCCGTGCGGAATGCAGAACGTCTTGTGCAAGTTCAGATGCGAGACGTCGCCGCCGAACTGGCCGGGCGCGCACAGGCCGACCATCGCATTCATGTTCGCGCCATCGACATAAACCTGTCCGCCGTGCTGATGCACGATGTCGCAAATCTCGCGCACGTTGCGCTCGAACACGCCGTGCGTCGACGGATACGTGATCATGATCGCCGCGAGATTCGCGGAATGCTTCCCGGCCTTGGCCTTCAGGTCTTCGATATCGACGTTGCCGTTCGCATCGCACGCCACGACCACGACCTGCATGCCCGCCATTTGCGCCGACGCCGGGTTCGTGCCGTGCGCGGACGCCGGAATCAGACACACGTTGCGATGCCCTTCGCCGCGCGACTCGTGATACGCGTGAATGATGAGCAGCCCCGCGTACTCGCCCTGCGAACCCGCGTTCGGCTGCAACGACACCGCCGCGTAACCCGTGCACGCGACGAGCATCTGTTCGAGCTGGTCGATCATCGTGCGATAGCCGAGCGTCTGCTCGGCCGGCGCGAACGGATGAATCTGCGCGAACTCGGGCCACGTGACCGGCAGCATTTCCGACGTGGCGTTGAGCTTCATCGTGCAGGAGCCGAGCGGGATCATCGTGCGGTCGAGCGCGAGGTCCTTGTCGGCGAGACTGCGCAAATAGCGCAGCATTTCGTGTTCGGAGTGATGGCGGTTGAAGACCGGATGCGTCAGGTAGTCGCTCGTGCGCTTGAGTCCCGCCGGAAGCGAATCGCTGATCGAGGCGTCGAGCGCGTCGATATCGAACGTCTCGGTTTTGCCCGCCACTTCCGCGAACAGCGCGAAGAGCTTTTGCAGATCGTCGCGCGTGGTGGTTTCGTCGAGCGATACGCCCACTTCGCTCGCACTCACGCGGCGCAGGTTGATATGCGCGGCGGAAGCGGCCTGATGCAGCGCAGTCGTGCTGGCGCCGCTTTCGATCGTGACCGTATCGAAGAACGTTTCGTTGGCGATGCTGTAGCCGAGCTTGGCCACGCCCGCCGCCAAAATCGACGCGATGCGGTTCACCCGCTGCGCGATCGCCTTCAAACCGCGCGGGCCGTGATAGACCGCGTACATGCTCGCCATAATCGCGAGCAGCGCCTGCGCCGTGCAGACATTCGATGTCGCCTTCTCGCGGCGAATATGCTGTTCGCGCGTTTGCAGCGCGAGACGCAGCGCGGCGTTGCCTTGCGCATCGACGGTCACGCCGACGAGACGCCCCGGCATCTGGCGTTTGAACTCGTCGCGCACGGCCATGTACGCCGCGTGCGGACCGCCGAAGCCGACCGGCACGCCGAACCGCTGCGTGTTGCCGATCGCGACATCCGCGCCCCATTCGCCCGGCGGTGTGATGAGCGTGAGCGCCAGCAGATCCGCCGCCGCGACGACATGGCCGCCCGCCGCGTGAACCGCTTCGGCAAGCGCGCGGTAGTCGCGCACGTCGCCGTTTGCGCCGGGATATTGCAGCAGCACGCCGAACGCATTCGCGCTCGCGGCGTCCGCTGCCGGACCGACCTGAACGTCGATGCCCGCCGGCTTCGCGCGCGTCTTCACCACTTCGATGGTTTGCGGCAGCACGTCGTCCGCGACGAAGAACACGTTCGACTTCGGCTTGCCGACGCGTTGCAGCAGCGTCATGGCTTCGGCGGCGGCGGTCGCTTCGTCGAGCAGCGACGCGTTCGACATCGCGAGGCCGGTCAGGTCCATGACCATCTGCTGAAAGTTGAGCAGGGCTTCCAGACGCCCCTGCGAAATCTCGGGCTGATACGGCGTGTAGGCCGTGTACCACGCCGGATTCTCCAGCACGTTGCGCAGGATCACGGCCGGCGTGTGCGTGCCGTAATAGCCCTGACCGATGAACGTTCGAAACACTTGGTTCTCGTCCGCGAGCTTGCGCAGCGCCGCGAGCGCCTCGGCTTCGCTCTTCGGCTGCGTGAACGCGCCGAGCGGCAGCGTTTCCTTGCGGCGGATCGTGTCTGGAATCACCGCGTCGATGAACGCCGCGCGCGACGCGAAACCGAGCGCATCGAGCATCGCGCGCTGGTCGGCCTCGTCGGGGCCGATGTGCCGGCCGGCGAACGCATCGTGGCATTCCAGCGCGGCGAGTGACAGGGAAGTGCGGTTCATCGGGCGATCCGGGTGTTCGAGCTTCATGTGAATTCCTGCGAAAGCGGTTCTCGCTCGAACCGCTCTCGTCTGATAGAGAGTTATTCGCCGATCGACTTGCCGTAGCCTTCGGCGTCGAGCAGTTTTTCGAGGCCCGCGTCGCTCGCGGGCTTGATCTTGAAGAGCCAGCTTTCGTACGGCGCGCCGTTCACCTGATCCGGCGACGACGTCAGCGCGTCATTGGCCGCGACGATTTCGCCTGAAACCGGCGCGTAGATGTCGGAGGCGGCTTTCACCGATTCGATCACCGCGATGGCGTCGCCCGCCGCGACGGACTTGCCCGCCGCCGGCAGCTCGACGAACACGATATCGCCGAGCGCCTCTTGCGCGTGATCGGTAATGCCGACGGTCAGCGTGCCGTCCGACTCGGTGCGGACCCATTCGTGCGATTCGGTGTATTTCAGATCGGCCGGGATGCTCATTGGATGCTCCTTGCGTGGTTCGTTCGTGAGGTTCTTGATCGGAGGAAACGGGCGCGACGGCGTTATGCCAATTCGACGAGCACCTTGCCGTTGCGCACGAACGGAAGTTTTACCACGCGCGCGGGAACTTGCTTGTCGCGGATGACGACCTGCACCGTATCGCCCGGTGCGACGGCAGCCGGGACGCGAGCGAACGCGATCGACTCCTGCATGGACGGCGAAAACGTGCCGCTCGTGATTTCGCCTTCGCCGTGCGGCGTCACGACTTTCTGATGCGCGCGCAGCACGCCGCCCGCACGACCGTTCTCCTTGATGAGCACGAGCCCGACGAAGTTCGCCTTCGATCCGTTCGCCTCCAGCGCCGCGCGGCCAACGAAATCGCGCGGGGTTTTCAGATCGACGGTCCAAGAGAGGCCCGCGTCGAGCGGCGACACGGTTTCGTCCATGTCCTGACCGTAGAGGTTCATACCGGCTTCGAGCCGCAGCGTGTCGCGCGCGCCCAGACCGGCGGGCTTGACGCTTGCCGCGAGAAGCGCGTTCCAGAGCTTTTCGATGTTCGCGGCCGGAACCACGATCTCGAAGCCGTCTTCGCCCGTATAGCCGGTGCGCGCGAGCATCAGTTCGCCGTGTTCGGTGGAAGGGAAGATGACCGCGTTGAACGGCTTGATGGCTTCGGTCTCGGCCCGCGTGTCCGGCAGCACGTTCCAGACCTTTTCGCGTGCGTTCGGCCCTTGCACCGCGATGATGCCGAAATCGCGGCGCGGCGTGATCGTGAGGTTGAAGTTGCCGTCGGCGTTCAGTTGCCCGAACCACGCGATGTCCTTGTCCGCCGTGCTCGCGTTCACGACCACGCGAAAGCGCGTTTCGGAGAAGTAATAGACGATGAGATCGTCGATGACGCCGCCGTCAGCGTTGAGCAGACATGAGTAGAGCGCCTTGCCGGGCGTGGTGAGCTTGTCGACGTTGTTGGCGATCGCGTGGCGGAAGAACGCGCGGACGGCGTCGCCTTCGAAATCGACGACACGCATGTGCGACACGTCGAACATGCCGGCGTCGGTGCGCACGGCGCGATGCTCGTCGATCTGCGAACCGTAGTTGACGGGCATGTCCCAGCCGCCGAAATCGACCATGCGCGCGTTGAGCGCGAGGTGAGCGGCGTGCAGGGGCGTGTGTTGGAGTTCGGTCATCGGGGCCTCGGTTCGCGGAGCAAAAAAGGCCACGCAGCGCGTTCTCGCCTGCGAAGTGCCGCCTTGCTCGCTGCCGGATGCAGCGTGGACAAGGCATCGACTTCGCGATGCGGTTGCGATGCGTGACCCCTCTGTCCTCGGTACCTGAGAGATTGCGCGGATTCGCGAGCGTGTGCTTGCGGGTCCATCGCGCGCCCCTTCGGTGGGCAACTGGCTTCGTGCGTGCCGTTGCCGCTCTCCAGAGTGCGAGGAATGTGTCCTCGACGCGGCCGGTCCTTTTGCCTGAGAGTTTGTGGGTGTGCCCCTTCGGCGGCGCGACTCTCGCTTGCACGAGCAGCCACGCGCTCTCCCGACGCGTGCGGCAGAATTTACGCGAGGGAAAAGGGGTTGTCAAACGGATTTGGGACGGGGGCGATTGCCCGAAACGGCCGGGCGTGATTGGCACGGTTCCGGCCCGTATCCGGCACGATTCGTTACTTTCGCGGTGCGGCCGTCACCTACACTCGGAGCTTCGCCAACGCACTTTTCAATCGATCATGGCTTCAGTCACCATCAACGGCCGGACCGTCACCGGCAGCGCGATTTCCATCCGGGGTAAGCAAGTGACCGTGGACGGCGAAGTCGTCAGCGGCGATGATCTGCCGCGCATCACCATCGAGGTTCATGGCGACGTCGAGCGGATCGACGTTGACAGTTGCGACAAGCTCACCGTGCACGGAAAAGCCGGGGCCGTATCGGTCGTGTCGGGAAACGTCTTCTGCAGCGATGTCGGCGGGTCGGTGCAGACGGTTTCGGGGAATGTCGCCTGCCGGGACGTCGGCGGGAATGTGAGCACGACGTCGGGCACGATCAACCGGCGCTGACATTCACCCCCGCACGAACTCCACCCTTCTCCCCTGCGCCTCACTGCGCATCGCCAGCTCGATCACCGTCATCACATCGACGGCATCCTGCGGCGTCACCGGAAACGGCTTGCCGTCGATCACCGACGCCGCCAGCGCGCGATAGAACTCCACATACGCGCCATCCCGCGTCGCGAACTGATGCCGCAGATCGTGGTCGCCATCGACTTCGCGCAGCAGCCCCGGCGGATTCTTGCCGAATTCCGGATTGCCCGGCCGCATGCCGGAGCGCAACTGATCTTCCTGCACGTCGAGGCCGGTCTTCACGTAGCTGCCGCGCGTGCCGTGAATCGCGAAACGCGGCGGCTCCAGCGCCGCGAGCGCGCTCGCATGCAGAATGACTTCCTTGTCGGCATAGCCGAGCACGAGGTGCACGTAGTCCGGCGCGTGCGCGTGGTCGCGATGCGCCTTGACGAACGCCGTCACCGTCTGCGGCGCACCGAAAAGCGTGAGCGCCTGATCGATCAGATGCGGCCCCAGATCGAACAGCAGACCGCCGCCGCGCGCCGCTTCTTCGCGCCAACGCTGCGGCACTTTCGGACGAAAGCGGTCGAAATGCGATTCGTAATGCGTGATGCGCCCGAGCCGCCCGCTTTCGATCAGCGCGCCCACCGTCAGAAAATCGCCGTCCCAGCGGCGATTGTGGAACGGCGCGAAGAGCAGACCGCGCTCGGCGGCGAGATCGGCGAGCGCGCGGGCATCGCGGGCGGACAGCGTGACCGGCTTGTCGACGACCACATGCTTGCCCGCCGACAGCGCACGGTGCGCAAGGTCGAAGTGCGTGTCGTTCGGCGTGGCGATGACGACGCACGGAACGTCGTCCAGCGCGATGAGCGCATCGAAGTCGGCGACGATGCGCGCATCCGGATAGTCCGCGAGCGCGCGCTCCGCCTGGCTCGTCGCGATGGCGGCGACCTTCGCGCGGCCGCAATGCTCGATGACGGGCGCGTGGAACGTCGCGCCGGCCAGGCCATAGCCCATCAGGCCGACTTTCAGTGCTGAACTCATTGTGGGCATCATCCTGTTCGAATCGAACAGTTATTGTGGCACGCGGCCAATTGGAGGCAACCGGAAAGCGAACGGGGGCCAAAACCCGCCGCGTTCTATCGTGTTAACATCGCGCTCTCGAATTTGCCGCGCGATCAACGGGTTGCGCGGCGGTGTTCGCAGTCTAATCAGGCGCGGCTGGCTCCGTGCGCCGCTCGCCTCACTCTCCAAAGTCCAGAACGATGTCCGCAGGTCTCAACGCCGCGCAAAGCGAAGCGGTGCGCTATCTCGATGGTCCCTGTCTCGTGCTCGCCGGGGCGGGCAGCGGCAAGACGCGCGTCATCACGCAGAAGATCGCGCATCTGATCGAAGGACGCGGCTTCGAGCCGAAGCATATTGCCGCCCTCACCTTCACGAACAAGGCGGCGCTCGAAATGCGCGAGCGCACCGCGAAGCTGCTCGAAGGCAAGACGCTCACGACGCCCGGCAAGGAAGGCCGCAAGGTGCCGGTCAATCAGTTGACCATCTGCACGTTTCACTCGCTCGGCGTGCAGATCATGCGGCAGGAAGCGGAGCACGTCGGCCTGAAGCCGCAGTTTTCGATCATGGATGCCGACGACTGCTTCGGCATGGTCCAGGAGCAGCTCGGCACCACCGACAAGGGCCTGATCCGCAAGATCCAGTCGATCATTTCGCTGTGGAAGAACGCGATGGTCTCGCCCGATCAGGCCGCCGTGCTCGCGAGCAACGAGGACGAGCATCAGGCGGCGATCGTCTATCGCAGCTACGCCGCGACGCTGCACGCCTATCAGGCGCTCGATTTCGACGATCTGATCCTGCGCCCCGCGCAGCTTTTCGCCGCGAACGAGCCGGTGCGCGAGAAGTGGCAGAACCGCCTGCGCTATCTGCTGATCGACGAATATCAGGACACGAACGCCTGCCAGTACGAACTGCTGAAGCTGCTGGCCGGCCCGCGCGCCGCGTTCACGGCGGTCGGCGACGACGATCAGGCCATCTACGGCTGGCGCGGCGCGACGCTCGAAAACCTCGCGCAGTTGAGCAAGGATTTCCCGAAGCTGCATGTGGTGAAGCTGGAGCAGAACTATCGCTCGACGGTGCGGATTCTGACGGCGGCGAACAACGTGATCGCGAACAATCCGAAGCTCTTCGAGAAGAAATTGTGGTCCGAGCACGGCATGGGCGACACCATTACCGTGACCGGCTGCAACGACGAAGAGCACGAGGCGGAGTCCGTCGTATTTCGCCTGTCGGCGCACAAGTTCGAGCGGCGCGCGGCGTTTCGCGATTACGCCATTCTCTATCGCGGCAACTTTCAGGCGCGCAACTTCGAGCAAGTGCTGCGGCGCGAGCGCATTCCGTACGTGCTCTCGGGCGGACAGTCGTTTTTCGATCGCGCGGAGATCAAGGATCTGATCGCGTATCTGCGTCTGATCGCGAATCCCGACGACGACCCCGCGTTCATCCGCGCGATCACGACGCCCCGGCGCGGCGTCGGCAACACGACGCTGGAGGCGCTCGGCGCGTTCGCGGGCGCGGCGAAGGTGTCGCTGTTCGAAGCGGTGTTCATGGGCGGCATCGAGGCGCGGCTGTCGGCGCGGCAAGTCGAACCGTTGCGCACGTTCTGCGAGTGGATACGCCGCCTGTCGGACCGTGCGGGACGCGATCCGGCGACCGAAGTGCTCGACGACATGATGGAAGCGATCCACTACGAAGCGTATCTCTACGATGCCTTCGACGAGCGGCAGGCGCAGTCCAAGTGGCAGAACGTGCTGGAGTTCCTCGAATGGCTGAAGCGCAAGGGCACGAAGCCGGCGGCATTGCCTGAAGCGGAGCAGACCGGCTACGACACCGCCGATGGTCTCGCCGACGAGGGCAAGAACCTGCTCGGCCTGATCCAGACCGTCGCGCTGATGTCCATGCTCGAAGGCAAGGACGAAGACCCTGACGCGGTGCGGCTTTCGACCGTGCATGCGTCGAAGGGGCTCGAATATCCGCACGTGTTTCTGGTCGGCGTGGAAGAAGGGATCATGCCGCATCGCGGCAGCTCGGACGACGACGCGCCTGTCGACGACGCGCGCATCGAGGAAGAGCGCCGGCTCATGTACGTGGCGATCACGCGGGCGCAGCGCAGCCTGCATCTGAACTGGTGCAAGAAGCGAAAGCGCGCGCGCGAGACGGTCGTGTGCGAGCCGTCGCGCTTCATTCCCGAGATGCTGCTCGACGATGCCCCGCCGCCGACGCCGGACGAGGCGCCGCTGTCGCCGAAAGATCGAATGGCGATGCTCAAGGCGATGCTGCAAAAGAACTGAGGTCGCGGCGCCTTACTTCGCTGCGTTCACCATGTAATCGACGGCGGCTTTCACGTCCGCATCCGATGCATTCGATCCACCCTTCGGCGGCATCGCGCCCTTGCCGTGCAGCGCGTAGTTGTAGACGGTGTCCATCGGGTCTTTGAGACGCGGCGCCCAGGCGGCCTTGTCGCCGAACTTCGGCGCGTTGAGCACGCCCGCCGCGTGGCACGCCTGACAGACCTGCTCGTAGAGCGCCTTCCCGGCTTGCGCGCTATCGGCGCTTTGCGCGCCCGCCGCCGGCGCCGATGCCGTCTGCGGCACCGCCGCCAGAGCGGCGACGGCGGCTGCGGCTTGCGCGTTGTCCGTCGAGCTTGCGCCCGCTGCGCCGGAAGCCGCCGCCGGCGCGGAAGCGGAAGCGGATGACGGCGCGGAAGCCGAAGCCGCCGCGCCCGGCGCGGGCTGTGCCGGCTCGGCGAATTTCGCGCCGCCGTTGTTTGCCATGTAGACGACGGCGCGCGCAATTTCGAAGTCGCTGTAGTCGTCGGGGCTGGTGCCGCCGCGCGGGGGCATCGCGCCCTTGCCGTTCAGAGCGTTGTGGACGAGCGTGTCGTAGCCTTCGCCGATGCGCGGCGCCCAAGCGCTGGCATCGCCGAACTTGGGCGCCCCTGCGGTGCCCGTGGCGTGACAGGCCGAGCAGACGGCCTTGAAGACTTCCTCGCCGGTTTTGTAGACGCGCGGCGCGTTGGCGTCGCGGATATCGACCTGGGCGGCGGGCGCAATTCTCTGCTCCACCGATGCATCGAGATTGGTGCCCGCGCCGGTGCGCGTCGTGTTGTCGACGTAGACCGCGAGCAGAACGATGATGGCGACGGGAATGCCGAACCCCGCGATGACCGCCGCGATGAGTTGGCCGGGTGTCTTGATCGGGGCTCCGTGGGGTGCTTCGCTCATGCTTGTCTCGTCTCCCGTTTTTTTAGGTGAGTCGGTTCAGTGACAGCGTGACAGCTACCGCTTCGGCCCTGCGTCGCCGAGGGCACGGTCGATTATAGACCGAACGCTTAACGGAAGGCGCGGGGCGGCGGGGGCCGTAGCGCGGGCGTTTACCCGAATCGTGTGAGGCTTCGCGCGCAGCGTCCAACCCCGCGTGATGGACGGATTCACGGAAACCGGGTATTCTCTCGGATTCGCATGGGCCTTGCAGCCGTCTTCCGGCACCCGCACGCAAGGCTTTCCGCCGAAGCGCCCGTAGCTCAATGGATAGAGTACTGCCCTCCGAAGGCAGGGGTTGCTGGTTCGATCCCAGCCGGGCGCGCCAAAACGCACATCTGTCGCGTCTTCACCAATTCCTCCGCGCTAAAACTCAAGCATCGCATCTGTCCTGCCGTTAACCCTACGGCCGCCCGCGTTCATCACAACCGCGCCGAAAAAACAATACGAATCCAGGGGTCCACCATGCAGCACGCCCACCAGCCGCCACGCTGGCCTCATGCCTTCGCATGGGCGGCGCTTCGGCATCCGGAACGCGAACAAGCCACGCTGCGCGTCGTGCTCGGGGCCGCCGTGCTGCTGGCCTACGCTGGCTACGCGTGGCTCAACCCATCGCGCGATGCGTCGATGGTCGCGCGAATCGTCGCGCTCTATGTGTTCTATGGCGCGGTGACGCTGCTGATCGTCAGCCGCATGGCGTCGCCGTCGAAGAAGCGGCTCGTGGTCACGAGCATCGCGGATCAGGCGTTCGTCGGCGCGGCGCTCGCCGCGGGCGGCGAAGTCGGCCTTCCGCTTCTGTGGGTCGTGTTCTGGTTTCTAATCGGTTCCGGCTGCCGCTACGGCAAGCGCACGCTCGCCGTGTCGTGCGCGACCGCCATCGCGGTGATCGGCGCGCTCACGCTCTGGCAGCCGTGGTGGAACGCGAACCCGTCCGCCGCGCTCGGCCTCGCGCTGAGCGTGCTGGCGGCATCGGTGTATCTGACCGTGCTCGTCGACCGGCTCGGCAATGCAAATCGCGATCTCGCGCGGCAAGCATCGACCGATCCGCTCACGGGTCTCGCGAATCGCTACGCGCTGGAACACATCGTCAATCGCACGATGACCGCCGCGCAGGACACCGTGCTGCTTCTCATCGACCTCGACGGCTTCAAGGAAGTCAACGATAACTACGGCCACGCCGTCGGCGACTTGCTGTTGCAGCAGTTCGCCAACGTGCTCGCCCGCCGCATGCCGAATCGCGACACCGTGGCGCGGCTCGGCGGCGACGAGTTCGTCGTGCTCGCGCATGAGGCGCACAACCGCTCCGCCGTGCTCGCGATCACCGAAGGCATCCACGCGGCGCTCGCGTCGATCACGTCGGTCGAAGGGCGAGCGGTCTCCGTATCGGCGAGCATCGGCGCGTGCATGCTGTCGAGCGCCGCCAACGCGCGTCACGCCGACATCAGCGCCGTGCTGCGCGCCGCCGACCGCGCGATGTATCGCGCGAAAAGTCTCGGCATCGGCAAAACGGTGTTCGCCGAAGCGCGAGACTTCGAAGCCGGCTAGCGCATCACGCCTCGACGCCCGTCCACGCCTGTTCGCGCAGCTTGGAGCGCAGACGCGCGACCGCCTGGCTGTGCAACTGACACACGCGCGATTCGCTCACTTCCATCACCGCGCCGATTTCGCGCAGGTTCAAGCCCTTCTCGTAGTACAGGCTCATCAGAAGCTTCTCGCGTTCCGGCAGCTTGTCGATGGCTTCGATCAACGCGCCGCGCAGGCTGTCGTCGAGCAGCGCGGACAGCGGGTCCGAACGGTCGACGCAATAGCGGTCGAGGAACGGCTCGTCGTCGGCGGAGCGGTCGAAGTCTTCGTAATAGATCAGCTGGCTGCCGTGCAGGTCTTGCAGCATCGACTGATATTCGTCGAGCGGCAAGTTCATGTGCTCGGCGATCTCCGTCTCGCTCGCGGAGCGGCCGAGGTTCTGCTCGACCTTGTGCACCGCCGATTCCACTTCGCGCGAGGTCTTGCGCATGCTGCGCGGCAGCCAGTCGTTGGCGCGCAGCTCGTCGAGCATCGCGCCGCGAATGCGCTGGCTCGCGTAGGTTTCGAATTGCGCGCCCTGATCTTCCTTGTAGCGGCTCGCCGCGTCCAGGAGGCCGATCATGCCGGCCTGAATCAGGTCGTCGAGGTCGACGCTCGCCGGCATCTTGGCGACGAGCTGAAGTCCCAGCCGTCGAACGAGCGGCGCATATTTCGTCAGGACGTCCGACTGAGAGAGTTTGCCTTGGGCGTTGTACATCTGAGTCACCTTGATCTTGATCACATCGACGCCGTACTGGTCAATGCATGACTGGAAAACATCGACGCCATGCGCCCCGTCTCCCGTCCGCCCTTGTCAGCCTCGCCAACCGAAAACCGCGCGTCATTCCGGACCTGCGTCTCGCGCGCAGACGGCGCGGGACGCATCGGCCAATGCAGAAGCTCCGCTGCGATCTGCCGGTAGTCGCGCGCCGCGGCTGTCGCCGGGAACGCTTCCACCGCACAACGCGAGAGCTCCTTCGCCCGAGTGACGCGCGCATCCTCGGACACATACCCTGCCTGCACGAGCGACACGGCCAGATACCGGCTCGCGACGCCCGACAGGTTGTCGAACGCGACCGCCGCGTCAGCCGGGTTCTGCACGTGATTGACAAGCACGCGGAACTGGCCGATCGCATGGGCGTAGTGCAGACGCTTGATGCACGCGTACGCCTCGGTGATCGCGGACGCGGCTACCCGCGTCACGATAAGAAAGTCATGCGCCTGCGCCGCGAGCGACGAGAGCGCGCCGTATCGATCGAGCTGCGCGTCGATTAGCACGATGTCCGCCGGACCGTCGAGCAGCGCGCGGCACTGCGCGGCGTCGTGGCTGATGCGCTCGTCGCGTGGCGCGGCGATCAGCGAGAAGCCGAACGGCGTGCGCGTCACCGCGTCCTGCAGCGCCTCGCGGCCCGACATCACCGCGGCGAGCGCGCCCGCGCCCGACAACCCGGCCATGCGCGTCACCGATGCCGCGTTCTGCCGCTCGTCGATCACGAGCACATCCTTGCCATGCACGGACAGCGCGGCGCCCAGATTCACGACCGCCGACGTGCAGCCGATTCCCGCCGGTCCGCCCGCGACCGCCACCACGCGCGAACCGGCGCGCGTGAGCAGCCTTCTCAGGCCCTCAGCCTGGTCGAGCACGAACTTATCCAAAGCGGACCTCATGCAGTTCGGTGGTGGCGCGCGCGGACAATGCGGACAGCAGGGCCGGCACTTCGTCGTCCTGCGGCACGAACGGCGAACCGTCGCGCGGAATGCAGAACGCGCTCTTGATCAGAAAACGCTTGGTGGCGACGTACAGGTTCTCCGGCACCTTCTGCCCGGTCGAGACGTAATGCACCGGCAGCTTGTAGCGGATGACGGTATCGAGCACGCCGCCGAGATTGGTCGCTTCGTCGAGCTTGGTCAGGATGCAGCCCGCGAGCGGCGGCTGATCGGCTGCGCTCTTGTACGCCTGCACCACTTCGTTGAGCGTGTCGCCGTGGCTCGTCGCGTTGAGCAGCAACAGACGCTGCACCGGATGACCCGCGCCGCAGAGCATCGAAATCTGGTCGGACACCATGCGATCGCGCTGGCTCATGCCGATGGTGTCGATCAGCACGATGTGCTTGTTACGCAGTTCGGAGAGCGCAAGTTGCAGGTCGGCGGCGTCCTTCACCGCGTGGACCGAGACGCCGAGAATCTTGCCGAAGATGCGCAGTTGCTCGTGCGCGCCGATCCGGTAGCTATCGGTCGTGAGCAGCGCGACCTTGCTTGCGCCGAAGCGCATCACGCAGCGCGCGGCGAGCTTCGCGGTGGTCGTGGTCTTGCCGACGCCCGTCGGGCCCATCAGCGCGAACACGCCGCCGCGTTCCATCAGCGCGTCTTCGCTCGCCATGACCGGCAGATTCGATTCGAGCACCTGCTGCACCCATTCCATCGCGTGCTCGGCACTCTCCATCTCGGGCATGTTGTCGACGACCATGCGCACGAGCTGCGCCGAGAAACCGGCCGCGAACAGGCGCTTGGTCAGCCCGGCGTTGCCCGGGCTGCGGCGCTGGCGCTCGCCCCACAGCAAACCGGAGAAGTGCTCCTCCATCATCTCGCGCATCGACGAAAGCTCGTGCATCACCGTTTCGTTGACGACTTGCTCCATGCGTGCGCGGATCGCTTCCGTCACGACGGCCGCCGCGTTCGCGGGCAGGCCCTCGATCGCATTGTCAGGCGACGCCTCGGCTTGCGGCGCGCCCCCGTTGATCTTGTGCGCGGCGCGGCGCGCGGCGACTTGCGCGGCTTCGCGCGCCCAGTCGGGCGTGTCGATCTTCGCCTGCGCGGGCTGGCGCATCGCGAAGTTGCCCGATTCGGGCTTGTCGGCGTGCTTGTCGATGCGCTTGTCGGCGGCCTTCTCGGCAGATGCCTTGGGCGACACCGGCACGCCAAGACCGCGAGCGATCGCGGCGGATGCCGTCAGCGGACGGTTCGACGGCATCGCGGACTGCTCGGCGATGCGGCGCGCATGCTGGATCAGCCACGGGTTGGACTCGGCCATCGTGCGCGGCGCCTCGTCGGCATAGGCATCGCGCGGGGCGTCGTGGTCGCCGGCATCCGCGTCCGCTTCCGGATTCGCGCCGAAGACCGACGAAAACACGTCGCCGCTCGCGTACGGATTCGCGGCAACCGATTGCTTCGCGGCCACGGCTGCGGCGGCTTGCGCGAGCGCGGCGCGCGGCGTGGCGCTCGGGAACGCGGCGGGCGCCTGATCGTGCGCCGCCGGCGAAATGGATGCGATGTCGCGGTCCGCCACGCCGACGATCTCGACGGAACCATCGTCCAGCGTGCGATTCGACAACACGACGGCATCGGGGCCGAGGGCTTCACGAACCTGGCGCAGTGCGTCGCGGCTGTTCGCGCCAATGAATTTACGAATGTTCAAACTTGCCCCCGATGAGGTATGAGACTGCGATCTTTGCGAGGCGGGCGCTGCCGGATGTCCGGTGCGTCCGCTTTTCAGTGAAGCCATTATTGCGAAGAAGCCCTTTGGCCTATTGCTGGATAAAGGGTGGGAAAGAGGGGTATTTCGACTGATGGACGACGCCCGGGCGATCCGGCGGCGGGAACCGGGAAAAGATTCCGCTTCTCAGCGGACAACCGGCAGCCGGGCAGCGTAAGCTGTGAGGCCGAACGCCCAACGCCCGGCTTCGCCCGGAACAACAACAGGAGACTTGACCGCATGACCTCCGACGTTTCCCCCGCTCAGTCGCACCAGACCACCGGCGCGCGTCTTGTCGTGGATGCGCTCGTGCATCACGGCGTCGAGCGCGTGTTTTGCGTGCCGGGCGAGAGCTTTCTCGCCGTCCTCGATTCACTGCACGACGAAACCGCGCAGATCCAGACCATCGTGTGCCGCCACGAGGCGGGCGCGGCGAACATGGCCGAAGCCGTCGGCAAGCTGACCGGCCGTCCGGGCGTCGCCATCGTGACGCGCGGGCCGGGCGCGACGCACGCGTCGATCGGCGTGCACACCGCGTATCAGGACTCGACGCCGATGATCCTGCTCATCGGCCAATGCGCGCGCGACCATATGGATCGCGAGGCGTTTCAGGAGATCGACTATCGCCGCATGTTCGGGCAGATGGCGAAGTGGGTCGCGCAGATCGACGATCCGCGCCGCGTACCCGAGTATCTGAGTCACGCGTTCCATGTGGCGATGGCGGGTCGGCCGGGGCCAGTCGTGCTCGCGTTGCCCGAGGACATGCTGACGGAATCGTGCGAAGCCGTGCCGCCCGCGCCGCATTACCAGCGCGTCGCGGCGGCGCCCTCGGCCGCGCAGGTGGAGCGGCTGCGCGATCTGCTTTCGAACGCGAAGAAGCCGTTCGTGATCGCGGGCGGCAGCGGCTGGACGCAAGAAGCCACGCAGGACTTCGCCCGCTTCATCGAGCGATGGAAGCTGCCGGCGGGCTGCGCGTTCCGCTTCCAGGACACGTTGAATAACGAGCATCCCAATTACGCGGGCGATGTCGGCCTCGGCATCAATCCGGCGCTCGCCGCCCGCGTGGGCGACGCCGACGTGCTCTTCGTGCTCGGCCCCCGCATGGGCGAATCGACGACGGGCGGCTACACGCTGCTCGACATCCCGAAGACGAAGCAGACGCTCATTCACGTGCATCAGGGCGCGGAGGAACTGGGGCGCGTCTACAGCGCCGATTTGCCGATCGTTTCGGGCATGCCCGAAATCGCCGCGATGCTGGCTGCGCTGGAACCGCCCGCCGAAGTCTCCTGGGCCGGAAGCGCCGAAGCCGCGCACGCCGCGTATCTCGACTGGCGCAAGCCCCGGCCGATGCTCGGCGATGTCCAGCTCGGCGAAATCATGCGTACGCTGTCGGAGCGCCTGCCCGCCGACGCGATTCTCACGAACGGCGCGGGCAACTACGCGACGTGGCTGCATCGGCATTACGCGTACCGGCACTTCCGCTCACAGGTTGCGCCGACGAGCGGCGCGATGGGGTACGGCGTGCCGGCCGCGATCGCGGCGAAGTCGCTTTATCCCGAGCGCACGGTGATCGCGTTCGCGGGCGACGGCTGTTTCATGATGGCGAGCCACGAGATCGCGACGGCCATGCAATATGGATTGGCGGCGATTTTCGTCGTGGTGAACAACGCACAGTACGGCACGATCCGCATGCATCAGGAGCGGCATTATCCGCATCGTGTGCATGGCACGGGGCTCACGAATCCGGATTTCGTCGCGTATGCGCGGGCGTTCGGCGCGCACGGGGAGTTGGTGGAGGCGACGGATGAGTTCATGCCGGCGTTCGAGCGCGCGGTGAGTTCGGGGCTTCCGGCGGTTATCGAGATTCGGATTCCGCAGGATCAGAGCACGCCGGGGGCGACGTTGGAGCAGGTTCGGGAGCAGGGGAGGAAGTGAGGTGTCGCTTCCTGACTAAGCGAGTTGAGCGTCATGGCCCGGGGCGTCGGACGCCCTTTTGAATCAATACGGCAGGGCGGCCAGTTCTTTGACTGGCCGCCTTTCTTGCGCACACGCGCGCCGGTTCAATGCCCACGTTTGGCGAAATTACAACTCTGCGACCGAAAGAACTCGGACTAACGCTTCTGCCGTGAGGCGATTCAACGGGCATCGTCAAAGTTTGTAATTTCAACGATTCCTTTGCTTTCGTCGCAATGCGACTTTTTGTTTGCTTTGTACGCTGACAGATGGCGCTTCGCATGCGGTTCTAATCAGCGAGCCGCTATCCGATGCCAACAATTAAGCATAACGAAACCAATACGAGAGGCCGCTCATGATGCGACGAATGGCAGTAGTTGGCGACAAGCTAAATAACGGCGGGGAAATCTGCCGTCAATCTGGAATGACGTTCACCATGGGCGATGGGGGACATCAGGCGGCGCTCATTGATGGGGCAGCGTACTGTCCGGTCTGCAAAACTACCGGCTTTATAACCAGAGTCGGTGGTCTACGTCGTATGACGCTTGGCAACGGTGAAATTGCGCTAGATCGCGACGCGGTGATATGCGGCTGTCCCGAGCATCCTCATATCGTGGCGAAACTCGCGGGAGAAGCGTGGTACGACGATCTGGCCGAGATTCTCGGGACGATTCGTTCGGAAAAGGCAGCCGGGATCGATAGCGCGTCGATGAAGAAAGGACCGTTTGACGAGTGCGTACACGCTTTGAACGTGCCAGAGGGCTACCCGTACTTGATCCTTAAAGCAGACGGACAAATCACGTGCGGCCGGACAGATAGCACCTGCCGTTTGCCTCGCATTTACACGGAGGACGCGGAACCTTACGAAATTCACTGGGGCGACGAAGCGTTGAGCCATAAGGATTGGAAGTAATGCCGAACGAGAAGACCATCGTCCAGACCAATCGGATTCCCGGCTCGGAAAAACTGTTGAATCTAAGGGTAGTCTCGTTCTCTGAACTATGGGCGGCCTATCCGAAATCTGCGCCCTGCGTTGATCCGGCAACCGGGAAGGCCGCGTTCGAAGACGAATGCGCGATTCGGTTCGGAGCATGTCTCTCAGGAGTCGGCATTATGAACAAATCATTCAGGGGAGAAACGTGCTGGTTCCACGGTCATCCCCGGAGCCATATGCTTCGCGCAAAGGAAGTGGCGCAATGGCTGCGCTTACGACCATTCGCCGGGTGCCCGATGCCGGAGACAATTACCGGTGAGAAATGGAAAGACAGAATCAAAGGACGTACCGGCATAGCGTTTTTCGGCAGCTATTGGCGGCGTTGGCTGAAAGAGAAGCAACCGAGCGGCGACCACATAGACCTGTGGGACGGACAGCGCCTTACGCCGAGCACAGAAACTACCTTGCGGTTCAGCCTGGGCATCTCGCACGTGTGGAACCCTCTTTCGGCCATCGGTATCGGTCCCGAGAATTTTTACTCCGACCTGTCACAGGCAAAGACAATTCTCTTCTGGGAGATAAAGTGAAGCGCGCGTTTCTCTTAGCCGGACTGTTCGTCCTTGGTGCGGTCGTGGCCGGACTAACGAGCTTGTATCTCGTACTGCCGGACTCTGCTACACCGTGCGGTGATGAGTGCGGCGGCCGGGCGCTGGCGACGGCACTCGAAAGTGCGCTAGGTGGCGCGCTCTTCTTTCTGTTCGCTGGCATTTGCCTGATGCGCCGTCGGGCACGCGATCGAAGCTAAGAAAAACAACCTGGTGGCGGCGGCCACATCGTGAACGAGCTCGTCGCTCGCCGTAGCGCGAAGGTCCGGACCGAACCGCAAGAGACAGTCTTCGCCCGTGCGGATGACGCGGCTCTTCAAAGACGGGTCTGTCCAACGCAAACAGCCCGGCGCGCACTACGCGCGCCGGGCCGTTCACATGAACATGAAGCCACCTGAACCGATTACTTCCCGCCCACGCTCTGCAACGTCGTCCACTTACCGCCGGCAACCTTATACAGCGTGATGCCGCCGTTCTTCAGATCGCCCTTCGCGTCGTACGCGAGATGGTTCGTCGTCACGCCCTGCATGTCGGTCTTCGCGAGCAGCGGCAAGTACTTCGCCGGGTCGGTCGAGTTGGCCGCCTTCATCGCGGTGAACATGGCCATTGCGCCGTCGTAGGCGTACGGCGAGTAAGTCTGCACGTCCTCGTTGAAACGCTTCTTGTACTTCGCTTCGTATGCCGCGCCGCCCGGCATTTCGTTCATTGGCAGGCCGGCGAGCGATGCCACCGTGCCGTCCGCCGCGTCGCCCGCGATCTTGATGAACGTGTCGGTCTTCACCATTTCGCCCGCCATCAGCGGCGCGCGGAAGCCGAGCGTCTTCATCTGCTTGACCATCGGAGCGGCCTGCGAATCCGCGCCGCCGTAGTACACGAGGTCCGGGTTCATCGACTTGATCTTGGTCAGAATCGCCTTGAAGTCGACAGCCTTGTCGTTCGTGAATTCACGATCGACAATCGTGCCGCCCGCCGCCTTCGCGGCCTTCTCGAACTGGTCGGCAAGACCCTGGCCGTAAGCCGTGCGGTCATCGACGATGGCGATCTTCTTGACCTTCAGGTTCTTCACCGCGAATTCGCCCGCGACCGAGCCTTGCTGCGTGTCGGAGGTCATCATGCGGAACGCGGTCTTGAAACCTTGCGTCGTGTATTCCGGCGCGGTGGCCATCGCGATTTCGGGAATGCCGGCGTTCGCGTAGATACGCGATGCCGGAATGGTCGTGCCCGAGTTGAAGTGGCCGAGCATGCCCTTGATGCCGTCGTCCACGAGCTTTTGCGCGACGGTCGTGCCCGTGCGCGGGTCGGCCTGGTCGTCCGCCGAATCCAGCACGATGCGAACCGGCTTGCCGCCGATCACCGGCTTCGTCGCGTTGAAATCTTCAACCGCGAGCGTGATGCCGTTCTGGAAGTCCTTGCCGTAGTGAGCCTGCGCGCCGGTCATCGGGCCGGCGAAGCCGACCTTGACGTCGTCTGCCTGCTGTGCGAAAGCGGTCCCCGCGAGCGACAGGCCGGCGAGCGTCATGGCGGCTGCCAGCTTGGTCATCGTGTGCTTCATAGCTTCTCCTAATACCAGGTGTGGATGGCAGCTTTCGCCGGGATCGCCGTGCCTGCTGCCGTTTGTTTTGAACTTGTCTGAACCGGGCGCCGCAAAAGTCTCAACCGATCGTCATCAAATTCGCGTTACCGCCCGCCGCTGCCGTGTTCACGCTCACCGAGCGTTCCGTCAGCAGACGTTCGAGCGCGTAGTCCTCGCCGTCGTGGCCAGCGTCGGCGAACGTGCCCGCCGCGACGCCCTGCACCGATACGATCGGCCCCGGGCGCTTCGCGACTTCCTTCACCAGCGACAGCAGTTCGTCACTGTCGCCCTCGAACAGCACGGCATCGTAGCCGGCCGCCGGATCCTTGCTCACCGACGCATGCGCCTTCAGCGGCGCCGGCAGCGATGACACCAGTTGCTCGCCCGCCGATCCCGCGAAGAGCGCCTTGTTGCCCGTCGCGAGCACGGCGGCGAACTGTGCGCGCGCGCCGCTCGCCGTCGATGCCACGCAGAACACCGTGCCGCGCGCGCTCAGCGTGTATGTGTTGCGCTCGCCCGTCGGACCCGACAGCACCGCCGTCGCGCCCGCCAGCACGTGTTGCAGATAACCGTCGCAACGCGCGGCCGTCTGCGGATCGCGTTCGCCGATGGCCCAGTCGCGCAGTGCGGTCAGCGCGGCGGCGGGCGTATCGGCGGACGGCGTTTCGTCGACGACGAGCGTGCTCGCGAGCGACTTCGGCAGACCGGTCGGGCGCTTGGCAAGCAAACGCTGCAAGTACAGCGCGCCACCCGCCTTCGGACCCGTGCCCGACAAGCCTTCGCCGCCGAACGGCTGCACGCCGACCACCGCGCCGATCACGTTGCGGTTCACGTAGATGTTGCCCACGTGCGCGCGCTGAATCACGTGCGCGATGGTTTCGTCGATGCGCGTATGGATGCCGAGCGTGAGTCCGTACCCCGTCGAGCGAATTTGGTCGAGGAGTTTATCAAGAGACGCACGGCGGTAACGCACCACATGCAGCACCGGGCCGAACACTTCGCGCTTCAGCTCGTCGATGCTGTCCAGCTCGATCAGCGTCGGCGGCACGAACGTGCCCTGCGCGCAGGCATCGGGCAGCGGCTGCTGCACGACCTTGCGGCCCTTCTCGCGCATCGCCGCGATGTGCGCGTCGATGCTGCGCTTCGCGTCGGCGTCGATCACGGGACCGACATCCACCGACAGCCGATCCGGATTGCCCACGGCGAGCTGCTTCATTGCGCCGGTCAGCATGTCGAGCGTGCGGTCGGCGACATCGTCCTGAAGACAAAGAACGCGCAGCGCCGAGCAGCGTTGACCGGCCGAATCGAACGAAGACTGCATCACGTCCGCGACGACCTGTTCCGCGAGCGCCGACGAATCGACGATCATCGCGTTCTGCCCGCCGGTTTCCGCGATGAGCGGGATCGGGCGGCCATCCGAATCGAGGCGCTCCGACAGCGTCTTGTTGATGAGGCGCGCGACTTCGGTCGAGCCCGTAAACATGACGGCACGCGTGCGCGCATCCGCGACAAGCGCCGCGCCCACCGTCTCGCCATTGCCCGGCAACAGTTGCACCGCGCCCGCCGGCACGCCGGCTTCGCGCAAGATGCGCACGGCTTGCGCGGCGATCAGCGGCGTCTGCTCGGCGGGTTTCGCGAGCACCGGATTGCCCGCCGCGAGCGCCGCCGCGACCTGACCCATGAAAATCGCCAGCGGAAAATTCCACGGGCTGATGCATACCACCGGACCGAGCGGGCGATGCGTGTCGTTCGAGAACTCGGCGCGAATCTGCGACGCGTAATAGCGAAGGAAATCGACGGCTTCGCGAATTTCGGCGATCGCGTTCGGCAGCGACTTGCCCGCTTCGCGCACGACGAGCCCCATCAGCGTGTGCATCTGCGCTTCGAGCAGGTCGGCGGCGCGCGAGAGGCAATCGGCGCGGTCTTCGACGGGCGTGGCCTGCCAGATCGGCGCGGCGGCCACGGCGTTTGCGAGCGCGGCGCTCACCTGTTGCGGCGACGCTTCGACCACGGTGCCGACCACGTCGCGGTGATCCGCCGGATTGCGGATGTCGCGCGCGACGCCGTTGTGCGGGTCGTCGCGCTCGAGCATCGGCACGGCCTGCCACGGATGATTCGCGCTTGCCAGCAGCGCCGACGACAGCGACGCCAGCCGATGCTCGTTTGACAGGTCGAGGCCCATCGAGTTGAGGCGCTCGTTGCCGTAAAGCTGGCGCGGCAGCGCAATCTTCGCATGCGGCGCACCGAGCGGCGTGATCTGCTGCGCTTCGTCGATCGGATCGCGCACGAGTTCTTTCACCGGAACGGATTCATCCGCGATGCGGTTCACGAACGACGTATTCGCGCCGTTTTCGAGGAGACGCCGCACGAGATACGCGAGCAGCGTTTCGTGCGTGCCGACCGGCGCATACACGCGGCACGGCCGGTTGAGCTTGTCGCGGCCGGTGACTTCCTCGTACAGCGGCTCGCCCATGCCGTGCAGACACTGGAACTCGTACTGGCCGGGATAGTAGTTCTGCCCCGCGAGGTGATAGATGGCCGACAGCGTGAAGGCGTTGTGCGTCGCGAATTGCGGATAGACGGCATCCGGCGCGCCGAGTAGCTTTTTCGCGCAGGCGAGGTACGAGATGTCCGTATAGATCTTGCGCGTGTAGACCGGATAGCCTTCGAGGCCGTCCACTTGCGCGCGCTTGATTTCGGTATCCCAGTACGCGCCTTTGACGAGGCGAATCATCAAGCGATGACGGCTGCGGCGCGCGAGATCCACCAGATAGTCGATCACGAACGGGCAACGCTTCTGGTACGCCTGCACCACGAAGCCGATGCCGTTCCACCCCGCGAGTTCGGGATCGAAGCAGAGCGCCTCGAGCAGATCGAGCGAGAGTTCGAGACGGTCGGCTTCCTCGGCGTCGATGTTCAGGCCGATGTCATAGCGGCGGGCGAGTTGCGCCAGCGCGCGCACGCGCGGCAGCAGTTCGCTCATCGTGCGCTCCTGCTGCGAGCGCGAATAACGCGGATGCAGCGCGGACAGCTTGATGGAGATGCCCGGACCTTCGTAGATGCCGCGCCCGCCCGCCGCCTTGCCGATCGCGTGAATGGCCTGCTCGTAGGACGCGTAGTAACGCTGCGCGTCTTCCTCGGTCGTCGCGGCTTCGCCGAGCATGTCGTAGGAATAGCGGAAACCGCGCGCTTCGAACTTGCGGCTGTTCGCGAGGGCTTCGGAGATGGTCTCGCCGGTGACGAACTGCTCGCCCATCAGACGCATCGCCATGTCGACGCCCTTGCGGATCAGCGGCTCGCCGCCCTTGCCGATCATGCGCGTGAGCGCCGACGAGAGGCCCGCTTCGCTGTTCGTCGTCACGAGTTTGCCAGTGATCATCAGGCCCCACGTCGCGGCGTTGACGAACAACGACGGCGCCTGCCCCATGTGCGAGCGCCAGTCGCCCTTGCTGATCTTGTCGCGGATCAGCGCGTCGCGCGTGGCGCGGTCGGGAATGCGCAGCAGCGCCTCGGCGAGACACATCAGCGCGACGCCTTCCTGACTCGACAGCGAGAATTCGTGGATCAGACCTTCGACGCCGCCGCCCTTGCTCTTCGCGCGCAGCGTTTCGACGAGTTTCGTCGCAAGCTTTTCGGTGTCGGCGGCGACGGTGGCCGGCAGTCGCGCCTGACCGATCAGAAACGGCACGCACTCCGGCTCCGGACGGCGATACGCCGCCGTGATGGCCGCGCGCAGCACGGATTGCGGCTGCACGCTCTGCGCGAATTCCAGAAACGGATGCAGCGCGCCGTCTTCGTCGCCATCGACGGTCGCGGCGTCGCTTAGATCAGACGCGCCGCTCACGCCCGAGAGTTCGGGCGGAAGCTGACCGTGCTCGATGCGCTCCAGATACGCGAAGATCGCTTGCTTGATCAGCCAGTGTGGGGTGCGTTCCAGTCGCGTGGCGGCGTCTTTCAGCCGGGACCGCAGCAAATCGTCGACTTTCACGCCAAGGGTTGTGCTCGCCATATTTCCTTCGTTTGCCGGTCGCGCCTACCCGGCCAGGGACCAAAAGTTGGCGAATCGTACCCCGCTGATTTAAAAGGTGCAACCGTCTTTTTCGAGACGGTTGCACCGCCTGCGAACCCTTGTGCGGCGGGCGTCCCGGCCGCTTCTAGGACGTTTGTCCGATGGCGGAAATCGCCTAGTAGTTTCCCTAACTCAAGTTTTTTGGGACAACCCCTAAGTAAATGCGCCGCCGCTGCCGATATAAACGATGCGCGCCGTCCGGCGCTACAAAAGCAGCTACGGGGAACAACAACATGAGCACGTGGATGGTGGTGGTCGGGGTTTGGGCGATGTTCGCGCTTTGCGTGGTGCTGTTCGTGCGGGGTGCGTCGTCGCGTACGCATCATGTCGACGACACGCGCGACGAGGCGGCGTCCGTTCGCGGCGGCGCGGAGGCGTCGCGCGCAAAAGTCTGAGGAGCGGCGAGCGGCCCGCCGCAATCAGACGTCGAGCGGGTCGACTTCCACGTTCCAGCGCAGCACGCCCTTGAGCGAGCGCAGCACCGGCTGCCACGCGCGCAGCGCCGATTGCAGCGCGGCGCGCGAGCCGCTTTCCAGCAGCAGTTGCGCGCGGTGGACGTTGAACACTTTCACGATCGTGAGCGGCACGGGATCGTAGACGGTCACGCGGTCCGCGCCGGGCTGCGGCGCGAACGCGGCGGCGGCCTCTTCGAGAAACGCGATCGCGGCTTCGAGCGTGCGGCCTTCGGCGCGCAGCATCGCCTGATAGACGAACGGCGGCAGGCGCGCGTCGCGTCGCTCGGCGAGCGTGGCGTTGGCGAAGCCCACGTAGTCTTGTCGCGACAGGGCAAGGTAAAGCGCGTGACGCGGATAGCGCGTCTGGATCAGCACTTCGCCGGGCAATCCCGCGCGCCCGGCGCGCCCGCTCACCTGCGTCAGTTGCGCGAACAGCCGCTCGCTCGCGCGGAAGTCGTGCGAGAAGAGCGCGGTGTCGGCGTTCAGCACGCCGACGAGCGTGACGCGCCGGAAGTCGTGTCCCTTCGCGATCATCTGCGTGCCGACAAGAATATCGACCTCGCCTGCGTGAACGTCTGAGAACAGCGCCTGCGCGCTGCCTTTGCGGCGCGTGCTGTCGGCGTCGATGCGCAGTATCCGCGCGCCCGGCACCACATTCGCGAGCGTTTCCTCGACGCGCTGCGTGCCGCGTCCCATCGGCGCGATATCGACGTTGCCGCAATCCGGGCACGCCTTCGGAATACGCGATTCCCAGCCGCAGTGGTGACACCGCAGCGCGCGCTCCGGCTTGTGCAGCACGGCATACGCGCTGCAACGCGGGCAGCCCGCGACCCAGCCACAGGCATCGCACGAGAGAATCGGCGCGTAGCCGCGTCGATTCAGAAAAATCAGGCTCTGCTCGCCGCGCTCCAGCCGCGCTTTCAGCGCCGAAATCAGCGGACCCGACAGCCCATCGACCGACGCTCGGCCGCGCCGGTGCTCTTCTTCGAGATCGATCAGCCGCACGGCCGGCAGGACCGCGTCGGCCACCGCGCGCCGCGTCAGCGTGAGCCGCGTGTAACGGCCCTGCTCGGCCTGCCACCAGGTTTCGAGCGACGGCGTCGCCGAACCGAGCACGACCGGAATCTCCAGTTGCTTCGCGCGATACACCGCGAGATCGCGCGCCGAGTAGCGCAAGCCTTCCTGCTGCTTGTAGGCGGGATCGTGCTCCTCGTCCACGACGATCATCGCGAGGCCCGGCATCGACGCGAGAATGGCGAGCCGCGTGCCGAGCACGATGCGCGCGCGGCCAGTGTGGGCCGCGAGCCAGTGGCGCGCGCGCTCGCCTTCGGCGAGACCGCTGTGCATCGTGACGATGGAATCCGGCGCGAGCGCGGCGAATCGATGCCGAAACGCGGCCTCGAATTGCGGCGTCAGGTTGATTTCCGGGACGAGGACGAGCGCCTGCGCGTCGGGCCGCGCCGCGAGCAGCGCGGCCAGCGCGTGGAGATAAACCTCCGTCTTGCCGCTGCCGGTGACGCCGTGCAGCAGAAACGGCGCGAAGCCCTGCGCACCGGCAATGGCATCGACGGCTCCGCGCTGCTCGTCCGTCAGTTGGGGTAATGGCGCCGCGCCCGTCGGGGACGAGTGCGCGTCGGCGCGGGCGCTTTCGTGACCTTGCGTCGCCCGCTCGATCCAGCCGCGGGCGAGCCAGTCGTCGAACGTCGCCGACGCCTTCGGATGCAATGCGCGGGCATCGGACAGGCTCAACGCTTCTTGTTCTGCGAGGGCTTCGGCAAGACGGCGCAGCGCGTGGGCGCGGGCGGGCAGTGCATCGGGAAGCGCGTCGCGACCGGCCGGCAAGAGCCGGAAACGCTCCTCGACGGCAAGCAGCCGGTTCCAGCGCGACGCATCGCGCAGTGCTTGGGGAAGCGCCGGCAACGCGACTTCGCCCAGGCCACGCTGGTAGTAATCCGCCGCGAAACGCGCAAGCGCAATCCAATGCGCGGAGAGCGGCGGGCATTCGTGGCAGATGCGCGTCACGTCGCGCAGCTTGTTCGGCGGCACGTCAGTGGCCGATGTGACTTCGCATATCAGCCCGACGACATCGCGCCTGCCGAACGGCACCTCGACGAGTGCGCCCACGGTCGGTTCAGTCGGCAGCGCGTAGCGGTAGTCGAACAGCACGGGCATGGGCTGATCGACGGCGACGCGCACGAACACGTCCGTCATTGTGCAAAGCGCCCGTGGAAGCCCGCAGCACGCACGCGCGACGACGGCGCAAGCGTTTGGCCACCGAAGTTAAAGTGAAACGTCAGAGTCGCCGGTAAGTGGCCGATTTTTTTTGGATTTCCAGGACTTTCCACAGCCCTGTGGATAACTTTGTTGAGAAGTTCCGCGCGAGCCGCCGCAAAGAATGTCGCGGATCGCTTATGTGCGTTTGCCCACATATCGGACAATGCTCTTATAAGTTGTTTTAAATCAGCGACTTAAACCGGAAATAGGCGCGCTTTATGACCTGTGCGCGCCGATACGTCTGATGGCGCGGCGCAACGAACAAAATGTGCATAAGTCAGTCTTGACATCGCGGAAGGCCGCGAAGGGCGGGCGATCCGGATGAGGCGCGACGCCTGCTAGCTTGGTTGCCGGCGAACATCCGCCGCGATGCAACATCGTGAATCACTGACCAACGGCGGACTCGCGAATCGTGCGGCTGTGCCGATGGACCTCGTCCACGAGTTCGGCGACGTGCTCGGGCGGCGTGAACTGCGAGATGCCGTGTCCCAGATTGAAGACGTGGCCCGGAAAATTCCCAAAGCTGTCGAGGACGCCGCGCGCCTCGGCGCGAATCGCGTCGGGCGGCGCAAAAAGCACGCTCGGATCGATATTTCCCTGCAGCGCCACGCGCCCGCCGACGCGTTCGCGCGCCGCGCCCAGATTCACCGTCCAGTCGAGACCAACGGCATCCACGCCCGTCGCGGCGATCTCGTCGAGCCAGAGCCC
The DNA here is from genome assembly GCF_902506145.1 of Burkholderia sp. 8Y. Taxonomy (GTDB): domain Bacteria; phylum Pseudomonadota; class Gammaproteobacteria; order Burkholderiales; family Burkholderiaceae; genus Caballeronia. The sequence goes on from NZ_LR733520.1 coordinate 2,785,926, forward strand.
GCCGCCCTTCGTGAACGTGATGACCGGCACGCGCGCCCCGTCGTGCTCGCGCTTCAGACCGGCGACCACTTTCGAGATGTAATCGAGCGAAAAGCGTTGGTACGCGCCGTCGGCGAGCGCCCCGCCCCACGTATCGAAAATCATGACCGCCTGCGCGCCCGCTTCGATTTGCGCATTCAGGTAGGCCGTCACGGCTTGCGCGTTGACGTCCAGGATGCGGTGCATCAGGTCGGGGCGCGCGTAAGCCATCGCCTTCACGGTCCGGTGATCGTCCGAGCCGCCGCCTTCGACCATATAGCACGCGAGCGTCCACGGGCTGCCGGAAAAGCCGATGAGCGGCACTTTCTGGCGGCCTTGCGCGTCGGTGAGCGCGCGGCGGATCTGGCTCACGGCGTCGGTCACGTAGCGCAGCGTCTTGTCGATGTCCGGCACGGCGAGACGCTTTACGTCGTCTTCCGTGCGCACAGTGCGCTCGAAACGCGGACCTTCGCCCTGCACGAAGTTCAGGCCGAGGCCCATCGCGTCGGGCACGGTAAGGATGTCGGAAAACAGGATGGCGGCGTCGAGCGGATAGCGTTCGAGCGGTTGCAGCGTGACTTCGGTGGCGAAATCCGGGTTCTTGGCGAGGCCGAGAAAACTGCCGGCGCGCGCCCGCGTGGCGTTGTATTCGGGCAGGTAACGGCCGGCCTGACGCATCAGCCAGATCGGCGTGTATTCGGTCGGCTGGCGCAGCAGCGCACGCAGGAAGGTGTCGTTGAGAAGTGTGTGTGCCACGTCGCTCGGTGCCGAAGCCTGAAGAATCGTCCATTCTACCGGACCGGCTGCCTGTTTTCGCGGCAGCGCGGCGGCAAATCCGCGCGCGTCGCGGCATTTTCAAGATGGATTCTCAGACGCTCCGACGCTCGTTATCATCGATCGCCGCTGGCGTCGTCGCGGCTTATCACAACTAGAACAGGAGCACCGATGAAACGCATGTTTTTCAGTCTCGCCGCCTGCGCGCTCGCGTGGCCGCTTCTCGCGTCGGGCGTCGCTTACGGTCAGACCGTGCAGGGCGGAAGCGTGGTGCAGGCCGCGCCCACGTCGACCTCGCGGCTCGACGATATCCTTGCGCGCCACACACTGCGCGTCTGCACGACCGGCGACTACAAACCGTATTCGTTCCTGCGGCCGGACGGTCAGTTCGAAGGCATCGACATCGATCTCGCCGAAAGTCTCGCGAAGTCGCTCGGCGCGAAGGCCGATTACGTGAAGACGTCGTGGTCGAATCTGATGAACGACTTCATCGCGAAATGCGATATTGCCGTGGGCGGCGTCTCCACGACGCTCGACCGGCAGAAGCGCGCGTTCTTCACCGCGCCGTACATGGAGGACGGCAAGACGCCGATCGTGCGGTGCGGCGACGTCGACAAGTATCAAACCGTCGCGCAGATCGACCAGCCGAGCGTGCGGACGATCGTGAATCCCGGCGGCACCAACGAACGGTTCGCGAAGCAGTTCTTCCCGCACTCGCAGCTGATCGAGTATCCCGACAACGTGACGATCTTCAAGCAGATTCTCGACGGCCACGCCGATGTCATGGTCACGGACGCGTCCGAAACCCTGCTGCAGCAGAAGCTGAATCCGGGTCTGTGCTCGGTCCATCCGGACAAGCCGTTTCAGTTCGGCGAGAAGGCGTACTTGCTGCCGCGCGGGGACGTCGCGTGGCAGCAGTACGTGGACCAGTGGCTACACCTCGCGCGGTCGACTGGCGAGTTTCAGACGGTCGTCGACAAGTGGCTGAAGTGAGGCGTCAGCGTTCCGCGCGCAGCAGTTCGCCCGCGCGCTCGCCGATCTGCTTCAACCAGTCGAGCGCCGCGCTGGACTGCGCGTGCAGGCGACCGAAGCCGTGCGTCATGTTGTTCGCGTCGATCATTTCGACGCGGCCGCCGTTCGTCTCCAGAAACCGCTGAAGTTCGAAGGCGTCGTCGTAGAGCGGATCGTGAGCAGCCGCGACGGTCAACGCGCGCGCCGGCGTGCGTTCATACGGCTCGGCGAGCGGAAACGCGCGAACGTCGTGCGGGTCCGGGGCGACGCCGGAAAGGAACTGCGTCCAGTACCAGCGCATTTCGTCATTCGTGAGGCCCGGACCGTTCGCGTTGGCGAGGCAACTCGGGCTCTCGAACTGGCGGCGCATCACCGGATACAACAGCAGTTGCAGATTGACGAGCGCCGCCACACGCTGATTCGCGCCACGCGCCGCGACGACTGCCAGATGCGCGCCCGCGCTGTCGCCGCCGACGGCCAGCCGGTCCATCGCGAAGCCCAACCGGGAACGATGCTCGGCGAGCCACAGAAGCGCGTCGAGCGCGTCGTCGCATGGCGCCGGGAACGGGTGCTCGGGCGCGAGCCGGTAATCCACGCTCGCGACGGCACATTGCGCATCGCGCGCGAGCCGGGCGACGAGCGCGTCGTGTGTCTCGATATCGCCGACCACCCAGCCGCCGCCGTGATAGTAGACGAGCAAGGGCAGCGGGCCGCTTGCCGTCTTTGGCCGGTAGATGCGCGCGGCGAGCGTGCGGCCTGGTAGAGACACGTCGATGTCCTCGACGGCGATGGCGTCGTCGAGCTCGCGCGCGTATGCCTGCGCGACGGACTTGAACCGCTGACGAACGGCAGACGCCGCCGCGTCCGAACTGAGCGGCGGGAAAGCGTCGGCCACTTCGCGGTAATAGTTAAGGAGGTCAGAATCGATCGTCATGCATGTCTCCAAATAGTGTTTTGCGTGACGGACAGCAGCTAAAAAAGGGCTGAAAAATCGATTTCATGCGTCCATCCGTGCTATTTCTCTGAGGAATTCAGTTTGGCGCCGTCGCCATTTAAACCTCATTTTGCACCGGGTCAGCGGAAATCGAATAAATGGCCTCATTAACTAGCAATAACTGGGCAGACGAAAGCCGTTTTGCGGGAGAATGTTTAGCCGAGGGCTTTTTCTGCGCGGGTTACAACCTGAAACACTTTGTTACGGCCATCGTCAATCAATTCGCCCACAATCTGTTCAAACGGTTTCAACACGGGTGAAGTCGGATGCGTTGTGAAAGTGACAGCGCGTTTCGGTAGTCGGCATTGGTCGACGCTCTTAACAGGGGCATCCGTGTTGGGATCGTTCTTCGGTTTTGAAAGCGAAATCGAAGCTTTCCCACAGTTGGTCTCCTCGCGCTAACCCCGTAGCGTGTGGTTTTTAGCGGGCTCCAGGCCCGCTTTTTTTTCGCCTCGACAAACGTTTGCGCAGCCTTTCCGCCAAGTGTTTGCCGCATCGTTTGCCCATGACAGAAGGGAGCGCGCCGCGCTCCCTTTGTCTTTTTCTGGCCAAGGACGGTGCTCAGGCCGTCTTGGCTTCGCTCAGCTTTAGTTCGTCGATCATCCGCGCGCGCATCACGAACTTCTGAACCTTGCCCGTGACCGTCATCGGCAATTCGTCGACGAAACGGATGTAGCGAGGAATCTTGTAATGCGCGATCTGTCCTTCGCAGAACGCCCGAATCTCTTGCTCGGTCGTCTGCTCGCCGGGGCGAACCACGATCCACGCGCACACTTCTTCGCCGTATTTCGCGTCGGGAATGCCGAAAACCTGCACCGACTGAACCTTCGGATGGCGAAACAGGAATTCTTCGATCTCGCGCGGATAGATATTCTCACCGCCGCGAATCAGCATATCCTTCAGCCGCCCGACGATATTGCAGTATCCGTCGGCGTCGAGGGTCGCGAGGTCGCCGGTATGCATCCAGCCATCCATCATTACCTCGCGCGTCTTTTCCTGGTCGCCCCAGTAGCCTTTCATCACAGAATAGCCGCGCGTGCAGAGTTCGCCCGTTTCTCCGACCGGCACGATATTTCCTAGCGGATCGACGATCTTCACTTCCAGATGCGGCTGGATGCGCCCGACCGTGGACGTGCGCTTGTCGAGCGGGTCTGTCGTCGAACTTTGGAACGAAACCGGGCTCGTCTCCGTCATGCCGTATGCGATCGTGATTTCGCTCAAATGCATCTTCGACACGACGCGCTTCATCGTTTCGATCGGACACGGCGAGCCCGCCATGATGCCGGTGCGCAGGCGGCTCAGATCGTATTTCGCGAAGTCCGGGTGGTCGAGCTCGGCGATGAACATCGTCGGCACGCCGTGCAGCGCCGTGCAACCTTCTTCGTGAACGGCGGCGAGCGTCGCGGCGGGATCGAACGCTTCGCCGGGAAAGACCATCGCCGCGCCCGTCGACACGCACGCGAGCACGGCCAGCACCATGCCGAAGCAGTGATACAGCGGCACCGGAATGCACAACGAATCGGCCTCGGTCAGGCGCATGGCCATCGCGATATATCGCGCGTTGTTGACGATGTTCCGATGCGTCAGCGTCGCGCCCTTCGGATTGCCCGTCGTGCCGCTCGTGAACTGAATGTTGATCGGATCGTGCGCGTCGAGATTCGCTTCGAGGGCGTCGAGTGTGGCGGTGTCGAGCGCGGCGCGGCCCCGGCACATCACGTCGTCGAAATTCAGCATGCCGGGCGTGACGCCGCCGCCCATGCGAATCACCGCGCGCAACGCGGGCAGCTTCGCGGCGTGCAGATCGTTCGGCTCGGCATCGGCTAGTTCGGGCGCGAGTGCCTGAAGCATGTCGAGATACTTAGACGTCTTGAACTGCTCCGCCGCGATGATCGCCGTGCAGCCGACCTTCTGTAGCGCGTATTCGAGTTCAGCCAGCCGATACGCCGGGTTGATGTTCACCAGCACGGCGCCGATGCGCGCGGTGGCGAACTGCGTCAGCAGCCATTCCGCGCGATTCGGCGACCATATGCCCACGCGATCGCCCGCCTTCAGCCCGAGTTGAAGCAGCGCGGTCGCGAGCACATCAACTTCGTTGGCGAATTCACGCCACGTCCAGCGGATGTTCTGTTCGCGGAACACGACCGCCGGTCGATCAGGAAAGCGTTCGACGGTTTCAAGAAGAAAACGCGATACGGTGGCATCGCTGAGCGGGATGTCCGTCGCGCCGCGGACGTAAGAGAGGCCGTCGCGTGGTTCGATTTGCGCGCCGGCATGCGTCGGTTCGTTTGCCATCGATGGTCTCCCGCCCGGATGAAGGCTAAATGGAAGGCCATTGTGCATGGCGACGACGCCGGCGGGCATTGAGTGTTACCCGCAATTCTGCTGACTGGAATGGAGCGAGTCTGCGCGAAATCAATGCGTTAGGCGCGTACCGAAAACGCCGCGCATCCGTTATGCAGTTTTGCGGCGGCTCTCAGTCATAAAAAAAGCAGCCCGAAGGCTGCTTTCTCGAACGCTTACACACGTCTCGTTCAGTGCTTCGCGTGTGCCTTGCGCAGACGCTGGATCGCTGCGAGCTGAGCCGCCGCATACGCGAGTTCCGCTTGCGCGGTGGCGTACTCGAGTTCCGATGTGTTGTTCTGCATCGCTTCCTCGGCGCGCTTCTTCGCTTGCTCGGCCTTCGCTTCGTCCAGATCGGCGCCGCGAATCGCGGTATCGGCCAGCACGGTCACGATGCCCGGCTGAATTTCCAGAATGCCGCCCGCGACGAACACGAACTCTTCCGAGCCGTCTTCCGCCTCGATACGCACCGCGCCCGGACGAATGCGCGTGATAAGCGGCGTGTGGCCCGGCAGAATGCCGAGCTCACCGGATTCGCCCGGCAGCGCGACGAACTTCGCCTGCCCCGAGAAGATTTGCTCTTCCGCGCTGACGACGTCTACTTTGATGGTTGCCATGTTGTCCAACTCCTGGGTTGAGCGCAGTTCGGGGACGCCGGCTTTCACCGGCGTCCGCTTCGTTACACCCGACCTTTACTGGATCTTCTTGGCCTTTTCGAAGGCTTCGTCGATCGTGCCGACCATGTAGAACGCCTGCTCCGGCAGGTGATCGCACTCGCCATCGACGATCATCTTGAAGCCGCGAATGGTTTCCTTCAGCGGCACGTACTTGCCCGGCGAACCCGTGAACACTTCAGCAACGTGGAACGGCTGCGACAGGAAACGCTGGATTTTGCGCGCGCGCGCGACCGACAGCTTGTCTTCCGGCGACAGTTCGTCCATGCCCAGAATCGCGATAATGTCGCGCAGTTCCTTGTAGCGCTGCAGCGTCTGCTGAACGCCGCGCGTGATCGAGTAGTGCTCTTCGCCGATCACGTTCGGGTCGATCTGACGCGAGGTCGAATCGAGCGGGTCCACTGCCGGGTAGATACCCAGCGAAGCGATGTCACGCGACAGCACGACGGTGGCGTCCAGGTGGCCGAAGGTCGTAGCCGGCGACGGGTCGGTCAAGTCGTCCGCAGGCACGTACACGGCCTGAACCGACGTGATCGAGCCGGTCTTGGTCGACGTGATGCGCTCTTGCAGCTTGCCCATTTCTTCAGCTAGCGTCGGCTGATAGCCCACCGCCGAAGGCATACGGCCGAGCAGCGCGGACACTTCCGTACCCGCCAGCGTGAAACGGTAGATGTTGTCCACGAAGAACAGCACGTCGAGACCTTCGTCACGGAAGTGCTCGGCCATCGTCAGGCCGGTCAACGCGACGCGCAGACGGTTGCCCGGCGGCTCGTTCATCTGGCCGTACACCAGCGCGACCTTGTCCAGAACGTTCGAGTCCTTCATTTCATGATAGAAGTCGTTCCCTTCACGGGTACGCTCGCCAACACCGGCGAACACGGAGTAACCGCCGTGTTCCTTCGCGATGTTGTTGATCAGTTCCATCATGTTCACGGTCTTGCCCACGCCCGCACCGCCGAACAGACCCACCTTGCCGCCCTTCGCGAACGGGCAGATCAGGTCGATAACCTTGATGCCGGTTTCGAGCAGTTCGGTCGACGGCGACAGCTCGTCGAACGCAGGCGCTTGCTGGTGAATCGAGCGCAGCGTGGTCGAGTCGATCGGGCCCGCTTCGTCGATCGGACGGCCGAGCACGTCCATGATGCGGCCGAGCGTCGGCTTGCCGACCGGCACGCTGATGGGCTTGCCGGTGTTCTTGACCATCGTGCCGCGGCGCAGGCCGTCGGACGCACCCAGACAGATGGTGCGGACCACGCCGTCGCCCAGCTGCTGCTGGACTTCGAGCGTCAGTTCCGTGCCTTCCAGAATGAGCGCGTCGTAAATCTTCGGCATTTCCGCACGCGGAAATTCCACGTCGATAACGGCGCCGATGCACTGTACGATCTTGCCTTCTACCAAAGCAGTAGTACTCATCGCATTTCCTTTAGATACTGTGTTCTTTCACGCGGTCAGCAAAATCAGACCGCCGCGGCGCCGCCGACGATTTCCGACAATTCTTTCGTAATCGCAGCCTGACGGCTCTTGTTGTAGACGAGCTGCAGTTCGTTGATCACGGTCTTCGCGTTGTCCGACGCAGCCTTCATCGCGACCATGCGCGCCGATTGCTCCGACGCCATGTTCTCCGCGACCGCCTGATAGACGAGCGCCTCGACGTAGCGCACGAGCAGGTCGTCCACCACGGTTTGCGCGTCCGGCTCGTAGATGTAATCCCACGACGTCTTCGGCGTTTCGCCGTCGCTTGCCTTTTGATGGAGATCGTCGACGGACAGCGGCAGCAATTGCTCGATCACCGGCTCCTGCTTCATCGTATTGACGAAGCGCGTGTACGCCAGGTACACCGCGTTGACCTTGCCTTCCGAATACAAGTCGAGCTGCACCTTGATCGCGCCGATCAGCTTTTCCAGATGCGGCGTGTCGCCCAGTTGCGTGACTTGCGACACGACGCGGGCGCGCAGCCGGTTCAGGAAGCCGAGTCCCTTGCCGCCGATTGCCGACGCCTCGATGGACACGCCGCTCTGATCCAGTTCCTTGATGCGGTTCAACGACGCACGCAGGATGTTCGTGTTCATGCCGCCGCACAGACCCTTGTCGGTCGTGACCAGGATCAGGCCAGCCGCTTTCGCGCCGTCGTTCTTCACCATGAACGGGTGACGATACTCGGGGTTCGCGGCGCTCATGTGCGCTGCGATTGCGCGGACGCGGTCGGCGTACGGACGGGCGGAACGCATGCGCTCCTGGGCGCGGCGCATCTTGGATGCGGCGACCATTTCCATCGCTTTCGTGATCTTGCGCGTGTTCTGCACGCTCTTGATCTTGCCGCGAATTTCCTTCATTCCAGCCATTGCTTACTCCTTGATCGAAGCCGCGCGGCGTTCATCCGATGATGCGCCGCGCGTGGCTCCTCAGTCCCGATCAATAAGCGCCCGACTTCTTGAAGTCCTTCAGCGCGGCATGCAGTGCGCCTTCGTCGTCCTTCGACAAGTCTTTGTTGTCTTCGATGCGCTTAATCAGATCGGCATGGCTCGTCTTCAGGTATTCGCGCAGGCCCTTTTCGAACGGCAGCACTTGCGCAACTTCCAGGTCGTCGAGATAGCCGTTGTTGGCCGCGAACAGCGCCACCGACAGTTCCCACACTTGCAGCGGCTGATATTGCGGCTGCTTCAGCAGTTCCGTCACGCGGCGGCCGCGTTCGAGCTGCTTGCGGGTAGCTTCGTCGAGGTCCGACGCGAACTGGGCGAACGCCGCCAGTTCACGATACTGCGCGAGGTCGGTACGGATACCGCCCGACAGCTTCTTCACGACCTTGGTCTGAGCCGCGCCACCGACGCGCGACACCGACACGCCCGCGTTGATCGCGGGGCGGATACCGGCGTTGAACAGGTCGGTTTCCAGGAAGATCTGGCCGTCGGTAATCGAAATCACGTTCGTCGGAACGAACGCGGTCACGTCGCCGGCTTGCGTTTCGATGACCGGCAGCGCCGTCAGCGAACCGCTCTTGCCCTTCACTTCGCCGTTGGTGAACTTCTCGACGTACTCTTCCGAGACGCGAGCCGCACGCTCGAGCAGACGCGAGTGCAGATAGAACACGTCACCCGGATACGCTTCGCGGCCCGGCGGACGGCGCAGCAGCAGCGAAATCTGGCGATACGCCCATGCTTGCTTCGTCAAGTCGTCATAGACGATCAGCGCGTCTTCGCCGCGATCGCGGAAATACTCGCCCATCGTGCAGCCGGCGTACGGCGCGAGGTACTGCATTGCCGCCGATTCCGAAGCCGAAGCCGCGACGACGATGGTGTATGCCATCGCGCCGGTTTCTTCAAGCTTGCGCACCACGTTCATGATCGACGAAGCCTTCTGGCCGATCGCGACGTAGATACAGATGAGGTTCTTGCCCTTCTGGTTGATGATCGCATCGACCGCCACGGCGCTCTTGCCGCACTGACGGTCGCCGATGATCAGCTCGCGCTGGCCGCGCCCGATCGGCACCATCGCGTCGATCGACTTCAGACCCGTCTGCACCGGCTGCGACACCGACTTACGCCAGATCACGCCCGGCGCGATCTTTTCGATAGCGTCGGTCATCTTGGCGTTGATCGGGCCCTTGCCGTCGATCGGGTTGCCGAGCGCATCGACCACGCGGCCGATCAGTTCCGGGCCAACCGGCACTTCCAGAATGCGGCCCGTCGTCTTGACGATGTCGCCTTCCGTGATGTGCTCGTACTCACCGAGAATAACGGCGCCGACGGAATCGCGTTCGAGATTCAGTGCAAGACCGATGGTGTTGCCCGGAAACTCGAGCATTTCGCCCTGCATCACGTCCGACAGGCCGTGGATACGCACGATACCGTCGGTCACGGAGATCACGGTGCCCTGGTTGCGAACGTCCGCGCTCGCTTCAAGGCCCTGGATCCGGCTCTTGATCAGCTCGCTGATCTCAGAGGGATTGAGTTGCATTATTCGCTCCTGATAGTCAATTCTGTTGCGTGCCAGCTAAGGCGCTTCCAAGAAGCGTCAGGCGGTGAGCGCCGTCTGCATGCTGGCGAGGCGCGCGCGGACCGAGGTATCGAGCACTTCGTCGCCGACCGTCACGCGAACGCCGCCGATCAGCGACTGATCGATTTCGACGATCGGTTTCAGCTTGCGCTCGAACTTGCGTTCGAGGCTTGCGAGCAGGTCGTTCAACTGTGCGCCTTCGAGGGGGAACGCGCTGACGATATGCGCGTCGGCCGCACCTTCACGGGCGTTCTTCAGCTCGTCGAACTGGACGGCAATTTCCGGCAGCAGCGGCAGACGATGATTGTCCACCAGCATACGCACGAAGTTCTTTGCCTGAGCGTTGCCCTGAGCCAGCGGCGACTTCACCGCGGCAAGCAGCAAGTCGGTGATCTGCTCGCGGCTCACTTTCGGGCTCGAGGCGACCGATTCCACTTCGGGCAGACGCGCAACCTGTGCCAGCTCCTCGACGAAGGTGGACCAGCCCGCGAGATCGCCGGTTTCGGCCACGCGGAACAGCGCTTCTGCGTAAGGACGAGCGATGGTTGCAAATTCGGCCATGATCAGAGCTCGGTTTTGAGTTGATTCAGCAGATCGGCGTGAGCCTTCTGATCGACTTCGCGCCTCAGAATCTGCTCGGCGCCCTTCACGGCCAGCGCCGCGACTTCGGCACGCAGCGTCTCGCGTGCCTTGACGACTTGCTGGTCGGCGTCCGCCTTGGCCTGCGCGATGATGCGCGCGGCTTCGGCTTGCGCATTGGCCTTGATTTCTTCGGCGACGGCTGCGGCGCGCTTCTCGGCGTCAGCAATGCGCTGCTGACCGTCCGTGCGAGCCTGCGCGAGTTCCTGGTCGACGCGCTTGTGCGCCGCTTCGAGTTCCGCCTTGCCCTTGTCGGCGGCGGCGAGGCCGTCGGCAATCTTCTTCGAGCGCTCGTCGAGGGCGTTGATCAACGGCGGCCACACGAACTTCATCGTGAACCACGCGAGGATCAGAAACACGACCATTTGCGCAAACAGGGTTGCGTTGAGATTCACGGTGTTTCCTTAAACGTTGCTTGATCGGAGAGTGGAACGGTGAAAAGGCGCTAACCGGCTGTTGTGCTCGATCAGCGCCTCACCCGTTCCGTTCTGCGTCCTGTCGAAAGATGGGACGCTCACTTCCGAGAAACCTCAGCCTGCGAGCTTGGCGAGCAGCGGGTTCGCGAACGCAAACAGCATTGCCACACCAACGCCGATCAGGAACGCCGCGTCGATCAGACCAGCCAACAGGAACATCTTGGTCTGCAGCGGGTTCATCAGTTCCGGCTGGCGGGCGCACGCTTCGATGTACTTGCCGCCCATCAGGCCGATACCGATACAGGCGCCGATTGCACCCAGGCCGATGATGATGCCGATACCGATGGCCGTCAGACCCTGGATGTTGGCGATGAAAGCGTTCATGTTCACTCCTTTGATTAAAGACTTTGGAACTGGATTTATAAAAATTGAAACCTGAAATCTAAGCGATTCTGAACCTGCGGCCTGCTCTCTCAGTGAGAGTCATGCGCCTGACCGATGTACACCAGCGTCAGCATCATGAAAATGAATGCCTGCAGGAACACGATCAGAATGTGGAAGATCGCCCAGACTGTACCCGCGACCACATGGCCGATAAAGCCAAGTACAGAGGCGTCCGCGCCGAAGTGCCACATGCTGCCGAGCAGCGCGATGAGCAGGAACAGCAGTTCGCCGGCGTACATGTTGCCGAACAACCGCATGCCGAGCGACACCGTCTTGGCGACGAACTCGATGATGTTCAGCGCGAGGTTCGGAATCCACAGAGCCGGATGCGCGCCGAACGGAGCCGACAGCAGTTCGTGAACGAAGCCGCCAGCGCCCTTGATCTTGAAGTTGTAGTAAATCATCAGCACGAACACGCCGAGCGCAATGCCGATGGTGCCGTTCAGATCCGCCGTCGGGACAATGCGATGGTGCGGGATGACATTTTCGAGTCCCAGCCAGCCAATCACGCGGCCCGGCAGATCCACGGGGATGAAGTCAAGCGAGTTCATCAGCGCGACCCAGACGAACACGGTCAGCGCGAGCGGAGCGATGAAGCGGCGGCTGCCGTGGATCATCGACTTCGACTGGTCCTCGACCATTTCTACGAGCATTTCGACGGCGCACTGGAAGCGCCCCGGAACACCGGGGGTCGCCTTGCGCGCCGCAAGACCGAGAATGATGATGGTGAGCAGGCCGCATACGATGGACCAGAACAGCGTGTCCAGATTCCAGACGTGGATGTCGAAAATCGACGTCTGCGGATGCGTGGAAAGATTCTGCAAGTGGTGCGCAATGTACTCGGACGGGTCCAGAGCGTGCGTTCCTTCGCTAGCTGCCATATCGTTAAAGCCACCCAAATTGTCAAAAATCTTTCGCCGCCTTCGCTTCCGAGCCGCCGCTTCGCGTCGCGGCTCCGGGGCGAGAGGCCCGTGTGCGGAACGCGTTCCGCACTCATGTTCATGCTACTTACCGCAACGCCGCGCCGCACTTACCCCGGAGGTCATGGAGACCGGCCGGAGCAGGATTACCGCAGCGCCATCGCGACCCAGTACGCCTTCAGCGCAACGATGTATGTGACGAGCAACGGCAGCCACAACGCGCTCTTGTACCAGACCGCAACCGCGACGAACATAGCAATCGTCGCTCCCATCTTCATGCCTTCGCCGATCATCCAGCTCATGATGGTTTCGGCGCCGCTCTTTGCCTTGAGGCGCGCGGCGAACAAGGCCGCAGGCACCCAGGCGATCGCTCCTCCCAGGAAGGCTGACAGCGCAGCATCGCCCGGCGGCTTGTAGAACAGCCACCACAGCAGCGTCGCAACCAGGGACAAAACCATTTGCGCAGCCACGACCCTATACGGCGTGACACGCGATGGACGACTCACTCGCGGGCCGAACAGCTTCTCTGCCTGATCCCGGGTGAGCGGAACGATATTGTTATCTTGCGCTTCGGCATCCCACGAGTCGTCAATCGAACTGCGCGGCTGATTTCCGGTGGCGTGACGATCGCCGATTGAGCGAGCACTGTCCTGCATGTTTCGTTCGCGCATGTGCGTCGCATGTGCCTCACGCCTGCGCGCAGATGCTTCGCGCGCGGGCTTCAGCCTTCAACCCAGTGTCCGGAGAATCACCTTGCGCTTTCGTCGCGCTTTCGAGGTGGCCTAGCTGATAAATCCGGGGGATTGTAAGCGATTGTTGTCACGGATTCAATAGTTTAGGTGCGTCAAAAGCCAAGCAGACGAACCTTAAAAAACGTTCTCAGAACCGAGATTTTTCTTGCGTTGCAAGCAAATTTTCAGATTGCGCGCGAGCTTGTCCAATGGCTCAGACGAGCGCCCAGCCGATCACCATGGCCGCGATCCAGAACGGTATCGACACGACGTGAAACGGTGTCCACATGCCCTTCTCGCCTGACAAGCGCACGGCGATGAGATTCGCGAGCGAGCCGATCGCCACGCCGAAGCCGCCCACGCTCACGCCGAACGCGAGCGCGCGCCAGTCCTTCGAAAACTCCGCGAGCACGATGGCTGCCGGCACGTTGCTAATGCCCTGCGACAGCACCGCGCCGGCGGCGAATGCGCGCACCGGCGACTGAATACCGATGCTTGCAATGGCATCGTGGATCGCCGGCAGCGCGGCTGCGCTGCGAAGCACGATGAACATCAGCACGAAGATGAGCAGCAAGAGCCAGTCGATCTTTAGCACGACCTCGCGGCGCCAAAGCAGAAAAGCCACCGCCAGAACTGCCAGCGCCGGACCCGCGTGATGCGCGTCCGCGAGTGCAACAAAGACGCCGAACGCCAGAATGCTGACGCCGCACAGCGTGCGGTCCACGCGATGCGCTTCTGCATCGCCCGATAGATCGAGCGGCGTCGCGCGAAACATCGCGAACGTCACCGCCAGCAGCATCGCCATCAGCGCCGCGCACAACGGCAGCAGCTTCCAGACGAAAACGCCGAACGAGACGCCGCTCGTCTGCCAGAGGAACAGATTCTGAGGATTGCCAAGCGGTGTCAGGATCGAACCGGCGTTCACGGCGAGCGCAATGACGATCACGAGCCGCTTGATGGGCAGCGGCGCGAGCTTGTTCAGCGACAGCGCGAGCGGCACGACGGCGAACAGCGCCACGTCGTTCGTCAGCAGCGTGGACAGCGCCGCCGCCAGCGCAACGAGCAGCAGCGCGAGGCCGCGCTCGCCGTGTATGCGGTGCACCAGTCGATGTGCCGCCCACATCAGGAATCCTGACAATTCGATCGCTTTGGTCAGGATAAGCAGACCGGCGAGCGTGAGCACCGTTTGCCAGTCGACGAGGCCCGGCAGCGACGTCAACGGTCGCGGACGGACTATCTCGATCACCACCAGCGCGCACACGAGAATGGCGAGCACCGGTTCCTTCGACACTGCGTTCCAGATGCGCGTCGGAAAGTCAGGGCGCACGCCGTTTGCATCGAGCTCGGACAAGATCGATCCTTGGCTTTACGCTGCGGGCGTCGGCGTTTCGATGCTTCCGCGCAGCTTCGTCAGGATGCCTTCCAGCGCATCCAGATTGCCGAAGTCGATCGTCACCTTGCCGCGGCCCCGGCCGCCGACCTTGATCTTCACGCTGGCCGCGAGCAAGTCCGACAGTTCATCTTCCAGGCGACGCGTATCGCGCCCGCCGTCGCTCGCCGGGCGCGCTTTTGCGGGCGTCTGCTTGAGCGTCGTGGCGACGAGGCGCTCGGTTTCCCGCACCGACAAACGGCGGTTCACCACGTGATTGGCCAATTGAATCTGCGTGGCGGCATCGACGGACAAGAGCGCGCGCGCGTGGCCCATGTCGAGGTCGCCGGCGAGCAGCATCGTCTGAACGGGCGATGCGAGGTTCAACAAGCGCAGCAGGTTCGACACCGCGCTGCGCGAACGCCCGACCGCTTCGGCGGCCTGTTCGTGCGTGAAGCTGAATTCGTCGAGCAGGCGCTGGATGCCCTGCGCTTCTTCCAGCGGATTCAGATCCTCGCGCTGAATGTTTTCGATCAGCGCCATGGCGGCGGCGGCCTGATCGGGGACGTTCTTCACCAGCACCGGCACTTCGTCCAGACCGGCGAGACGCGCCGCGCGGAAACGGCGCTCGCCCGCGATGATTTCGTAGTGGTCGTCGCCCACGGAACGCACGAGGATCGGCTGCATCAGCCCTTGAGCGCGAATGCTCGCGGCGAGCTCCTGAAGCGCGCCCTCGTCCATGCGCGTACGCGGCTGATACTTGCCTGCTTGCAGCTTATCGAGCGCCAGTACCGTCGGCATGCCCTCCCCGCGCACGGCTTCCGTAATGTCGACGCTGCCGCCGAGCAATGCGTCCAGACCGCGGCCCAGGCCCTTCTTTTTCATGACAGCGTTCATTTCGGTTCCTCCGTCGGCGTTTCCTGCCGCATCGAATGGGGTTGCAGCGCGCGCACGCGCTCGATCATTTCCGTGCCGAACTGGATGTAGGCCTGCGCACCGCGCGACGCCTTGTCGAACACGACGCCCGGCAAGCCGTAACTCGGCGCTTCGGCAAGGCGGACATTGCGGGGAATCACGACGTCGAACACCTTGTCGCCGAAGTGCGCCTTGAGTTGCTCGGACACTTGCTGCTGTAGCGTGATGCGCGGATCGAACATCACGCGCAGAAGGCCGATCACCTTCAGGTCGCGGTTGAGGTTCGCGTGAATCTGCTTGATGGTATTGACGAGGTCGGACAGCCCTTCGAGCGCGAAGTACTCGCACTGCATCGGAATCACGACGCCGTGCGCTGCGCACAGCGCGTTGAGCGTCAACAGCGACAACGCGGGCGGGCAATCGATCAGCACGAAATCATAGTCATCGGCTATATCGACGATCGCGGCGCGGAGAATGCGCTCGCGATTCTCCATGCCGACGAGCTCCACTTCCGCGCCCGCCAGTTCGCGATTCGCCGGCAGCACGTCGTAGCCGACCGCTTCCGGGCGCACGCGCGCTTCTCGTAACGTCACGCCGTCGACTAGCACCTCGTAGACCGTGTTCTCACACGCAGCCTTGTCGATACCGCTGCCCATCGTTGCGTTGCCCTGCGGATCGAGGTCGATCAGCAACACTCGCTGGTCGAGGCCGGCGAGACTTGCCGCCAGATTCACCGCTGTCGTCGTCTTTCCAACGCCGCCCTTCTGATTCGCGACGCAGAAGATTTTTGCCATCGTTTAGTGTCCTCGTTTCTTCGCTGTCAGAAGATCAGCATGGCTGGAGTGCTGCGCGGTCACGCATTGAAGACGACCTCGATGAGATGCCGCTCCGCGTCGAGAAATGGCACATTCAGGCGTTCGAGACTTTTGACCGTCGCCCCCTGCGGCAAGCGGTCTATCTCTGCGTCGGGCTTGACGCCTTTCATCGCGAGGATGCAGCCGTCGTCCGCAACCAGATGTCGCGCAAGTTTAACGAAATCCGCGAGCTCTGCGAACGCGCGCGAGACGATCACATCAAATTTGTTCGCCACTTCCACGCCCGGCTGCAATGCCTCGACGCGGCCAGTCACCACAGATAAGTTCGAAAGGCCCAGTTGCGCCTTCGCTTGCGACTGAAAAGCAGTCTTCTTGTGCACGATGTCGTTCAAGGTCACGTGAACGTCCGGCAAGGCAATTGCGAGCATGATGCCCGGCAGCCCGCCGCCCGATCCGACATCGAGCACCGTGGATGCGCGCCGGGAAGCCACCGCTGGCACAATCGCGAGCGAATCAAGAATGTGCTGAATGAGCATCTGCTTCGGATCGCGGATGGCCGTCAAGTTATAGACCGCGTTCCATTTGCCCAACAGCGCGACATAGTCGAGCAGCTTCTGTTTCTGTTCGGCGGATAGCACGACGCCGAGCTCGGTCGCGCCTTGGTCCAGCAGCGTAACGAGTTCCGTCATTGCACCGCCGTCGTCGAAAGCATCGGATCGTCGCCGCTCGCAGCTTTTCCTCTGCGACCAAGGCCGCGCTTGAGATGCACCATCAGTAACGAAATCGCAGCGGGCGTGATGCCGGAAATACGCGACGCCTGCCCGATCGTCTCCGGGCGATGCTGCGTCAACTTCTGCCGGGCCTCGAACGATAAGCCGCGCACTTCGCTGTAGTCGATGCTTTCCGGCAGCCGCGTGTTTTCCTGCGCGCCGTTGCGGACGATCTCGTCCGCCTGCCGATCGATATAGCCTTGATACTTCACGCCGATTTCGATCTGCTCCTTGATCTGCGCGAGCAAGACCGGATCATCGGCGAGCGCCGCGTCGGGGCCGCACGCCCTCTCGCGCAGCGCGCAAACGCCGTCGTAGGACACGCCGGGGCGTCGTAGAAGATCCGCAAGGCTGTATTCGTGATCGATCGGCTTGCCGAGCAGCGCCGTTGCCTCATCGGCCGATAGCGTTTTAGGATTGACCCAAGTTGACCGCAGACGCTCTGTTTCACGTGAAACAGCGTCACGCTTGCGGCTGAACGCGTCCCAGCGAACGTCGTCGATGACGCCAAGTTCCCGCCCGATCTCCGTAAGCCGCATATCCGCGTTGTCCTCGCGCAGCGACAGCCGGTACTCCGCCCTGCTCGTAAACATGCGATACGGCTCGGAGACTCCGCGAGTGACGAGATCATCGACCAAAACGCCGAGATACGCCTGGTCGCGACGCGGGCACCAAGCATCGTTGCCTTGCACCTGAAGGCCGGCGTTCATGCCCGCCAACAGCCCTTGCGCTGCGGCTTCTTCATAGCCGGTCGTACCGTTGATCTGCCCCGCGAAGAACAAGCCGTTGATCGCTTTGGTCTCCAAAGAAGCTTTTAACGCGCGCGGATCGAAGTAGTCGTACTCAATCGCATAGCCCGGACGCAGAATGTGCGCGTGCTCAAGACCGCGCATCGATCGGACAAGTTCAAGCTGCACGTCGAACGGCAGGCTTGTGGAGATGCCGTTGGGATAAAACTCGTTCGTCGTCAGTCCTTCCGGCTCAAGAAAAATCTGATGCGCGTCCTTCGACGCAAACCGATGGATCTTGTCCTCGATCGACGGACAGTAGCGCGGCCCGACGCCCTCAATGACACCGGTATACATCGGCGAGCGGTCCAATCCTGATCGAATGATGTCGTGCGTCCGCGAATTCGTATGGGTCACCCAGCACGGCACCTGTCGCGGGTGCTGTTCGACACGGCCGAGGAACGAGAACACCGGCACCGGATCGAGATCGCCGGGTTGCTCGTCCAGCACCGAAAAATCGATCGTTCGCCCGTCGATACGTGGCGGCGTTCCCGTTTTGAGCCGCCCTTGCGGCAGCTTCAGTTCCTTGAGTCGCGCGGAGAGCGAGACTGCCGCTGGGTCACCTGCGCGCCCGCCCACATAGTTATTGAGGCCGACGTGAATCTTTCCGTCGAGGAACGTACCGGCAGTCAGCACGACGGCACGCGCGCGAAACCGCAGTCCGACCTGCGTGACAGCACCGACCACCCGATCTCCCTCGACCATCAAATCATCGACGGCTTGTTGAAACAGCCAGAGGTTCGGCTGGTTTTCGAGCCGATGCCGGATCGCCTGCTTGTACAGAATTCGGTCGGCTTGGGCGCGCGTCGCCCGCACGGCAGGGCCTTTCGAGGAATTGAGAATGCGGAACTGGATGCCTGACTCATCCGTCGCGGACGCCATAGCGCCGCCGAGCGCGTCGACTTCCTTTACCAGATGCCCTTTGCCGATGCCGCCGATCGACGGATTGCAGCTCATCTGACCGAGCGTCTCGATGTTGTGGGTCAAGAGCAGCGTCTTGCAGCCCATTCGTGCGGACGCCAGAGCGGCCTCGGTGCCCGCATGACCGCCGCCAACGACGATCACGTCAAATTCTGTGGGATAAAGCATGGAGATTCCGTGTGCGAACGACACGAACCAAAGAAGGAATATCGCAAGATTATATAGGCATCACGTGCATGCGTTTTAACGCTCGGGAGCGACGCGCGAAAAAATGGCGTGTTTCACGTGAAACACGCCATTCGAATCGGCCTGCAAAGCGTTCAGCCTGCTTTCTTGGCGAGTCCGAGGTACGTATCGATGACCTGCCGGTTGTGCTGGAGAGCATCTGCCTTGCCTTCCAAGGCGAACTCGCCTGTCTCCAAAACATATCCGTAATCGGATATTTGCAGAGCAGCGCGGGCGTTCTGTTCGATCAGCAGCGTCGCGACGCCCGTTTGCTTGAGCGCGCTAACGATATGAAAGATCTCCTTGACGATGAGCGGCGCAAGCCCGAGGCTCGGCTCGTCGAGCATTAGAAGACGTGGCTTTCCCATCAGCGCGCGGCCAACGGCAAGCATCTGTCGTTCGCCGCCCGATAGCGTCCCGGCCGCCTGCTTGCGCCGTTCCTTCAGCCGGGGAAACAAGTCGAACACGTGGTCGAGTTGATCAAGAAAGTTGCGCTCGCCCGCGCGCTTCCGACGATAGGCACCGAGTACGAGGTTGTCCTCGACCGTCATCGTCGAGAAAAGCTCGCGTTTTTCCGGCACCAGACACATTCCACGTGAAACGCGCCGCTCGACCGCCAGCGCAGCCACGTCGTCGCCAAGATAGCGGACGACGCCCTTCGCGTGACCTGTCTGCGGCAGCGCGCCCATGATCGCGTTGAGCAGCGTCGACTTCCCTGCGCCGTTCGGACCGATTACCGACACGATCTGCCCCGCCGCAACTTGCAGCTTGCCGTTATGCAGCGCCTCGACCTTGCCGTAACGGACCGAGAGCCCGCTCACTTCGAGAATTGGGTCAGCCATCATTCCACCCCGCCCAAATAGGCTTCGAGCACCGCAGGATCTTCCTGCACGTCCTTCGGCAATCCCTCGGCGATCTTCGTGCCGAATTCCATTACGACCAGCCGATCAGTCAAGTTCATCACGAAATCCATGTCATGTTCGACGAGCAAAATGCTCATGCCTTCCGCGCGCAGCTTTCGCAGCAGATCGGCGAGTTGCTGCTTCTCCTGATAACGAAGCCCTGCGGCCGGCTCGTCGAGTAGCAACAAAGTGGGATCGCAACAGAGCGCCCGGGCGATTTCTAATATCCGTTGCTGTCCGAGCGCCAAACTGCCCGCCTCCGCGTAGAGGTACTTCTCCAGGCCGACGCGCGAAATCTGCTTCGCCGCCTCGAACATCAAGCGCGCTTCCTCCGCAGCGTTCAGCCGAACGACGCTTCGCCACACGCCCGTGTTGCCACGCAAGTGCGCGCCGATCGCGACGTTCTCCAGCACCGTCATGCCGGGAAGCATCTTGACGTGCTGGAACGTGCGCCCGATGCCACGCTTCACAATTTCGCGCGACGTCAGCTTATCGATGCGTTCGCCGTGAAAAGTGATGGTGCCGCTCGTCGCCTGAAGGACGCCCGTCACGAGATTGAATGTCGTCGACTTGCCCGCTCCGTTCGGCCCGATCAAGCCGATGATCTCCCCGGCCTTCACGTCGAAACTTACGTCGTTCACGGCGACAAGGCCGCCGAACTGCTTTCGTGCGTTATCAACGACAAGCAACGGTTCGCCGACGGCCGGTTTGCTGCGCTGCGGCAAAGCATCGCCGTGTTCGGGCACATGCGCGCGCGGCCCGCGCGGAAACAGCCGAGCGACGAACGGCCAAACGCCCTGCCGCGCATATTGCAGGAGCAAGACCATCACGACGCCAAAAACGATGATCTCAAAATTGCCGTTCGCGCCGATCAGCTTCGGCAGCAGCGTCTGGAGATAGTCTTGCAGCACGGTGAGGATGGTCGCGCCGAGAATCGCACCCCATACGTGCGACACCCCGCCCACCACCGCCATGAACAGGAATTCGATGCCGTGATTGAGGCCGAACGGCGTCGGATTCACCGCACGTTGCAAATGCGCGTACAGGAAGCCGGAAATCGACGCGAGCACCGCCGCGTAGATAAAGATGACGACCCGCATCCACGCCGTGTTCACGCCCATCGCTTCGGCCATGGTGCCGCCGCCGCGCAGCGCCCGAATCGCGCGGCCCGGGCGACTATTAAGCAGATTCTGAACAGACACGACCGCCAGCAGCACGACAACCCAAATCAGGTAGTAAATGCTTCGCCCCGATTCGAGCTGCCAGCCGAAGACGTTCAGCACCGGAATGCCGTTGATGCCGTCGTACTTGCCGAGCAGTTCCATGTTCCCGAACAGATAGAACAGCGAAAGCCCCCACGCAATAGTGCCGAGCGGCAGGAAGTGCCCGGAAAGGCGCATCGTGACGAGTCCCAGCAGGAGCGCGATGAGCGCCGTCAACACGACGCCCGCGATCAGCGCGAGCCACGGAGAGATGCCGTAGCGCGTCGTCAGGAACGCGGTCGCATACGCGCCCACGCCGACGAACGCCGCCTGTCCGAAACTCGTCATCCCGCCGATGCCGGTCAAGAGCACAAGCCCGATCGCGACGATCGAATAGAGGCCGATGTAGTTGAGCAGCGTGATCCAGTACTCCGGCACGGCGACCGGCCGAGGCAGTACCGGCAACGCGAACACGACCAGCAGAAAGAGCCAGAAGAAGCGATATCGATGGAGAAACGTCATGGCTTATTCCTCGTCTTCATCGGAATGCGGGCTTGCCAGGCTTCGCCACAGCAGCACCGGAATGATCAGCGTGAAGACGATGACCTCCTTGTACGCGCTCGCCCAGAACGACGAATACGACTCCAGCAGCCCGACGAGCAACGAGCCCGCCGCCGCCAGCGGATAACTGACGAGACCGCCCACGATCGCGCCGACGAAGCCCTTCAGGCCGATCAGAAAGCCCGAGTCGTAGTAGATGGTGGTGATCGGCGCGACGAGCACGCCGCACAGCGCGCCGAGGCCCGCCGCGAGCGTGAACGCGAGACGCCCTGCTTGCGTTGTCCCGATGCCGACGAGCCGCGCCCCGAGACGATTCACCGATGTCGCGCGCAACGCCTTGCCGGAAATCGAGCGATCGAAATAGAAGTACAGCGCGACGATCAGCACCAGCGCCGTGCCGACGACCCAAAGACTCTGCCCGGAAATCGACACGCTGCCGAGGTTGAAGTTGGCGTCCGAAAACGCCGTCGTGCGCGATCCTTCCGCGCCGAACATCACGAGGCCCAGGCCGACCATCGCGAAGTGCACGGCCACCGCGACGATCAGCAGCAGCAGCGTGCTGGCCTCCGCGATCGGCTCGTAAGCCAGCCGATACACGAACGGCCCCATCGGCACGACGATCAAGAGCGTGAGCGCGATCTGCGCGACCATCGGCAGCGTTTGCGCGACGACCGCCTGCGTCAACGCCCACACCGCGACCGGGAACAGCAGATACTTGCCCGCGAGCACAACCAGAAAGCGCCCTGTCCGATGATGCCGCGCCGGATGCCGCACCATGCCCGCGACTTCGGCGATGAAACAGCCCACGCCCATCGCGATGAGCAGGAAACAGGTCGCGGGCAGCTTCTGCGTTTGCAGCGCGGCCAGCGTGAGCGCGCCGTAGGCGACGAACTCGCCTTGGGGAATGAAGATGACGCGAGTCACGGAGAACACGAGCACCAGCGCGAGCGCAAGCAACGCGTAGATTGCGCCCGTCGTGATGCCGTCTTGCGCGAGAATCGCCGCAATCGATAAGTCCATACTTCCTCTTCAGAGCTTCTTCGGAACGTGAGAGCCGCTATCGGCCGATGAACATGGGAAAAGCGGCGCACCATCGGCGCGCCGCTTCTCTATCTGGAAATTGCGGTGCGCGGTCAGTCGTTCAGCAGCTTCCACTTGCCGTCGACGATCTGGACCATCACGCGTGCGCGATCGTCGAAGCCGTTGTGGTCGTTCGGCGTCGTGTTCATGATGCCGTGCGCGACCGGCAAGTCCTTCAGATTCTCGAGCGCCGCGCGCAGCGCCTCACGAAACTCGGGCGTGCCCGGCTGGCCCTTCTTGAGCGCCTCCGGAATCGCGCGGGCGAGCATTTGCCCGGCATCCCACGCATGGCCGCCGAACGTCGAAAGCGAGCCCGCGCCGTAAGCCTTCTCATAGGCGTTCTTGTACGCAGCCGACGACTTCTTCACTGGATTGCTGTCCGGCAATTGCTCGGTCACGAGCACGGGACCGGCCGGCAAGATCTCGCCTTCGCAGTCCTTGCCGCACACGCGCAAGAAGTCGTTATTGGCGACGCCGTGCGTCTGATACACCTTGCCCTTGTAGCCGCGCTCCTTCAGCGCCTTGGCCGGCAGCGCGGCCGGCGTGCCCGCGCCCGCGATCAGCACGGCGTCCGGGTTCGCGCTCATCGTCTTCAGCACCTGACCCGTGACGGACGTGTCCGTGCGGTTATACCGCTCGTTCGTGACGATCTTGAGCTTGTGCGCAGCCGCCGCCGTGTTGAACACCGAGTACCAGCCGTCGCCGTACGCATCCGCGAAACCGATGAAGCCCACGGTCTTCACGCCGTGCTTTTCCATGTAACTCGCGATGGCGTCGGCCATCAGCGCGTCGTTCTGCGGCGTCTTGAAGACCCACGCCTTCTTGGCGTCCATCGGCGCGATGATCGCCGCCGACGCCGCCATCGAGATCATCGGCGTCTTCGCGCTCGACGCGGGATCGATCATCGCGAGCGAATTCGGCGTGACCGTCGAGCCGACGATCGCATCGACGTGATCTTCGTCGATCAGCTTGCGCGTGTTCTGAACGGCGCGGCTCGTGTCGGAACCGTCGTCGAGCACGATGTATTCGACCGATTTCCCGCCCATCTCCTTCGGCAACAGCGCGACAGTGTTTTTCTCGGGAATCCCGAGCGATGCGGCCGGGCCTGTCGCCGAGAGCGTCACCCCGATTTTCACCTGCGCGAACGCTGCACCCGCGCCGAACATCGCGCTGCTAGCGACAGCCAGCGCAATGCCTCGTTTGACCCATGCTTTCTTCGTTTTCATTGCTCGTCTCCAAACGCGATCCTGGCTTTCGCGCACCCCAGCGGCGCGCTGCTTCCAATTGTTATCGATGCGGCATGGCATCGCCCCGGCTGTTCAGCCGCCTCAATCTATGGACCGCCCCGGCGCATGCCTAGCCTCGTTTTCCCTGACGAATCGGGCCGTGCGCGCTCGGCTTCACGGCCTCTATTCAAGAACGAAAAAAAGGCGCGTTCGTGGAAACGCGCCTTGGTTGGAATCGACTCACATATCGACGGTCAGTTGCCCGACAGCTTCCACTTGCCGCCGACAATCTCGACCATCACGCGCGCCCGCTGATCCAGCCCGGAGTGATCGTTCGCGCTCATGTTGAAGATGCCGTGCGACGCGGCAAGATTCTTCGTGTCCTCGATCGCCGCGCGCAACGCTTCCCGAAACGCGGGCGTGCCGGGCTGCCCCTTCTTCAGCGCGACCGGAATCGCGTGCTGCAAGATAAGGCCCGCGTCCCAGGCGTGACCGCCGAACGTGGACACCGAGCCCGCGCCATACGCGCCTTCATAAGCCTTCTTGTAGGTGAGCGCGGCCTGCTTCACGGGATTGCTGTCCGGCAGTTGTTCCGCGACGAGCAGCGGCCCGGCGGGCAGGAACGTTCCTTCGCAATCCTTGCCGCACACGCGCAGGAAGTCGTTGTTCGCGACGCCGTGCGTCTGATAGATCTTGCCCTTGTAGCCGCGCTCCTTGAGCGTCTTTTGCGGCAGCGCGGCGGGCGTGCCCGCGCCCGCGATCAGCACCGCGTCCGCGTTCTGCGACATCATCTTGAGCACTTGCCCGGTGACGGACGCGTCGTTGCGCGCAAAGCGTTCGTTCGCGACGATGCGGATCTTCGCGAGGTCCGCCGCCTTCGAGAACTCCTTGAACCAGCTCTCGCCGTACGCGTCCGAGAAGCCGATGAACGCGACCGTCTTCACGCCGTGATTCGCCATGTGCTGCGCGATGGCGGTGGCCATGAGAATGTCGTTCTGCGGCGTCTTGAAGACCCACGCGCGCTTGCTGTCCATCGGTTCGACGATGCTCGCGGCCGCGGCCATCGAGATCATCGGCGTGGTGGTTTCGGCGGCGATGTCGATCATCGCGAGCGAGTTGGGAACGACCGTGGAACCGATCAGCGCGTCGACGTGATCTTCGCTCGTGAGCTTGCGTGCGTTCTTGACGGCTTGCGTGGAATCGGTGGCGTCGTCGAGCACGATGTACTGCACCTTCTGTCCCGCGATTTCCTTCGGCAATAACGCGATGGTGTTCTTCTCCGGAATACCGAGCGATGCGGCCGGGCCTGTCGCCGATACCGTCACGCCTATTTTCACGTCCGCCAAAACCTGAGTGCTGAATACCGCCGATAATCCCGCGACAACCAACGCGACCGCCTTACCGCGTAATGCCCACTTCATTGATTTGCACCCCGTGAATCGTGTGTTCGAATAGAAGTCACGCCTGAATGCCTTCTGCGGATTTATTTTTCGCGAATCGCCGACCGTTGAGTCGGGAAATGCAGTTTAGCGACGCGAGCGCCGCGCATCAAGCGTTTTGGAGGCGTTCCGCACGCAGTTTCAAGGTGATTGGCTGTGCCCGATAACCCGCCGGTATGACGGGCGCGATTGCATCCGTCAGGCGAATCGTATTATGGGCCGGGAAAATAAAAAGGCGCCGTTGGACTTATCCAACAGCGCCTTCCGATTTGGGCACTTCGTGCCTCATGTCTCCTCGTTCTCCACCTCAAAAATCTGGGTGCATCAGAACTAGAACGGATATTAATGTGCGCATCATTTCGCGACAACCTAGCATTTACCCTAGTGGTGCATAAAAGCACCTTAAAAGGGCGTGTTCTGTGCCGTTATTCCTATGTTCGCCCATGCGCTATTTGATTCGGATATCGAATGAAAAGCTAACCTTGCAACGGCCTCACGCGGGCCACGATTTCGCCCACGATGCCGCGTCTGAATGCGAGCACGCAGGCAATGAAGATGATGCCCGTGACGATCGTCACCGATTCGCCGAGCGAGTTGAACCAGGCCACGCCCGTCACATTCGCCAGCGCCGCGCCGATATCGCCGAGCCGGTCTTCCAGCGCCACGATGATCGCCGCGCCGAGCAGCGGCCCGAACATGGTGCTCATGCCGCCGACGAGCGTCATCAACACGACGAGGCCGGACATCGTCCAGTAGGCGTCGCCGAGCGTTTCGAAGCCGAGCACCAGCGTCTTCGTCGCGCCCGCGAGACCCGCGAGTCCGGCCGACAACACGAACGCCAGCAGCTTGTAGCGCGCGGTGTCGTAGCCGAGCGATATCGCGCGCGGCTCGTTCTCCTTGATCGCGATCAGCACCTGTCCGAACGGCGAATGCACGATGCGCACGATCAGCGCGAACGCAAGCAGCATCAGCACGAGCACGACGTAGTAGAGCGTCACGTCGCTGCTCAAATCGAGGACGCCGAACAGTTTGCCGCGCGGCACGCCTTGCAGGCCGTCTTCGCCGTGCGTGAAGGGCGCTTGCAGGAACACGAAGTAGACCATCTGCGCGAGCGCGAGCGTGACCATCGCGAAGTAGATGCCCTGACGCCGGATGGCGAGCAGCCCGACGATCACACCGAGCAGCGTCGCGACCGCCGTGCCGAGCACGACGCCCAGTTCCGGCGTGAAGCCGAGCGTCTGTATCGCGTAGCCCGCTGTGTAGCCCGCGCTCGACAGGAACATGGCGTGCCCGAACGACAGCAATCCCGTATAGCCGATCAGCAGGTTGAACGCCGCCGCGAACAGCGCGAAGCACAGCACTTTCATCATGAAGACCGGATACACGCCCGCGAACGGCACCGCGATCAACGCGACCAGCAACAGCGCGTAGAGCACTTTTCTCTGCATCATTTTTCCTTGCCGAAGAGTCCCGCCGGGCGCACGAGCAGCACCAGCGCCATGATGACGAAGACGACCGTCGCGGACGCTTCCGGATAGAACACGCGCGTGAAGCCTTCGATCACGCCCAGCAGCAGACCCGTGAGAATCGAGCCCATGATCGAACCCATGCCGCCGATCACCACGACCGCGAACACGGTGATGATCATCGACTGGCCCATCAGCGGCGACACCTGAATGACCGGCGCGGCCAGCACACCCGCGAAGGCGGCAAGCGCGACGCCGAAGCCATACGTCAGCGTGATCATCAGCGGCACGTTGACGCCGAAGGCTTCGACGAGCTTCGGATTCTCCGTGCCCGCCCGCAAATAGGCGCCGATGCGCGTCTTTTCGATCACGAACCACGTCGCGAAGCACACGACGAGCGACGCCACCACGACCCACGCGCGATAGTTCGGCAGGAACATGAAGCCGAGATTGGTCGCGCCCGACAGAAGCGATGGCACGTCGTACGGCTGGCCCGACGAACCGTAGATCGAGCGGAACACGCCTTCGATCACGAGCGTCAAGCCGAAAGTCAGAAGGAGCCCGTAGAGATGGTCGAGCTTGTAGAGCCAGCGCAGCATGGACCGTTCGATGACCACGCCCAGCACGCCGACGATGACCGGCGCGAGCAGCAGCATCGCCCAGTACGGGACGTTGAAGTACGCGTAGCCCATCCACGCGAGCATCGCGCCGAGCATGAAAAGCGCGCCGTGCGCGAAGTTGATGACGTTGAGCAAGCCGAAGATCACCGCGAGCCCGAGACTCAGGATCGCGTAGAACGAGCCGTTCACCAGTCCGAGCAGCAACTGGCTCATCATCGCGGCGAGCGGGATGCCGAATATTTCCATTGAACCTGCCGAGGGTTGAATCGAAGCATGGCCGCAAGCAGTCGCGCGGGACCGCTTGCGGCATCAATCGCCGAAGAACTTACTTCCAGGCCGCGCAGCGCGACTCGGCCTTCGTGCCGAAAGCCTGATCGCCCGGAATGGTGGCCGTGATCTTGTAGTAGTCCCACGGTTCCTTCGATTCCGACGGCTTCTTCACTTCCATCAAGTACATGTCGTGAATCATCGCGCCGTCCTGGCGGACGTAGCCCTTCGCGTAGAAGTCGTCGATCTTCGCCTTCTTCATCTGCGCCATGACCTTGTCGCTGTCGGTCGTGCCGGCGGCCTGCACGGCCTTCAGGTACGTCGTGACGGCGGAGTAGTCGGCGGCTTGCAGGCTCGTCGGCATCTTCTTCATCTTCGCGAAGTAACGCTTCGCCCATTCGCGCGTCTTGTCGTCCTTGTTCCAGTACCAGCTATCCGTCGCGACGAGTCCTTGCGTCGTCTCCAGACCCAGGCTGTGGATGTCGGAGAGGAAGATGAGCAGCGCGGCGATCTTCATCGTCTTCGTGATGCCGAATTCCTTCGCGGCCTTGATCGAATTGATGGTGTCGCCGCCCGCGTTCGCGAGGCCGAGCACCTGCGCCTTCGATCCCTGCGCCTGCAACAGGAACGACGAGAAATCCGATGCCGACAGCGGATGACGCACCGCGCCCAGCACCTGACCGCCGTTCGCCTTCACGACATCCGACGTGTTCTTTTCCAGCGCCTTGCCGAACGCGTAGTCGGCCGTCAGGAAGTACCACGTCTTGCCGCCCTGCTTCGTTACCGCGGAACCGGTGCCTTTCGCGAGCGCCATCGTGTCGTAGGCGTAGTGGACGGTGTACGGGGAGCACTGTTCGTTCGTGAGGTTGTCCGCGCCCGCGCCGATGTTGATGTACGGCGTCTTCTTTTCCGCCGCGACTTGCGCGGTGGAGAGCGCCGTCGCGGAGTTCGTCCCGCCGATGATCGCGTTCACGCCGTCGCGGTCGATCCACTCGCGCGCCCGCGATGCCGCGATATCCGCCTTGTTCTGATGGTCCGCATACACGAGCTCGATCGGCTTGCCGTTCACCTTGCCGCCGAAGTCCGCGATCGCCATGCGGATGGCTTCGAGGCCGCCTTGTCCGTCGATGTCCGCGTAGAGGCCCGACAAGTCGGTGACGAAACCGATCTTGACGCTGTTGCCGTCGGCTGCCTGCGCGCCGCTGCTAACCAGCGCCACACTCGCCGCCGCAGCCGCAAAGCAAAGAGTAGAGAGGCGCGCGAGGGTCTTCTTTTTCATTCCAGTCTCCGTGAGTTTTGATTGTTGCTGCGCTGCTGGTGTTACTGGTGTTGCCCTTTGGTGATCCTGGCTGCGCCGTGTGCGACGTGTCACACGCCGAGCAGTTCGTGCAGCACCGGCATCTTCGCTTCGAGTTCCCCCGCGCCGAAATGCTCGACGATATTCCCGTGTTCCATCACGTAGAACCGGTCCGCGAGCGGCGCCGCGAACCGGAAGTTCTGCTCGACCATCACGACGGTATAGCCGCGCGATTTCAGCATCAGGATCATGCGCGCGAGTGTCTGCACGATGACGGGCGCGAGACCCTCCGAGATTTCATCGAGCAGAAGCAGGTTCGCGCCCGTGCGCAGAATGCGCGCGACGGCCAGCATCTGCTGCTCGCCGCCCGACAGACGCGTGCCCTGGCTCGCGCGCCGCTCGCTTAAGTTCGGGAACATGGAGTACAGCTCGTCGAGCGGCATGGCCTGCTTCGGATCGCCGATGAGCGGCGGTAGAAGCAGGTTTTCCTCGCACGACAGGCTCGAAAAAATGCCGCGCTCCTCCGGACAATAGCCGACCCCGCGATGCGCGATCTTGTGTGTGGGCAGCCCGATGGTCTCGCGTCCGCCCACGCGGATCGAGCCCGTGCGCCGGCCGGTGAGACCCATGATCGCGCGAAGCGTCGTCGTGCGTCCCGCGCCGTTGCGGCCGAGCAGCGTGACGACTTCCCCGCGATTCACCTTGAGGTCCACGCCGTGCAGAATGTGCGATTCCCCGTACCACGCCTGCAAGCCTGCGATTTCCAGCGCGGGCGCATTCCCCGCCGCGCCGTTCGCTTCGCGCGAGCGGCGTTCTTCCGTGATCGTGCTCATGCGTGGGCTCCGGTGAGCGCCGCATCGGCGCTGCCCATGTAGGCTTCCATCACGAGCGGATTCTTCGATACTTCCGCGTAGCTGCCTTCGGCGAGCACTTCGCCGCGCTGAAGCACGGTAATGGTGTCGGAGATGCCGGCAATCACGTTCATGTTGTGCTCGACCATGAGAATGGTGCGTCCCGCCGATACCTTCTTGATGAGCGCGGTCACGCGGTCCACGTCCTCGTGTCCCATGCCTTGCGTCGGTTCGTCGAGCAGCATGAGTTCGGGTTCCATCGAAAGCGTCGTCGCTATTTCGAGCGCGCGCTTGCGGCCGTACGACAGCTCGACGGTCTTCGCATCGGCGAAATCGGTGAGGCCGACTTGCGTGAGCAGGTCCATCGCGCGGTCGTTGAGAGCGTCGAGCGAACGTTCGCTGCGCCAGAACTGAAACGACGTGCCGAGCTGCCGCTGCAAGCCGATACGCACGTTTTGCAGCACGGTCAGATGCGGAAAGACGGCGGAAATCTGAAACGAGCGGATGATGCCGCGCCGCGCGATACGCGCCGGGGGCTCCCGCGTGATGTCGGCGCCGTTGAAGACGATCTGGCCCGCAGTCGGTTCGAGAAATTTGGTGAGCAGATTGAAGCAGGTGGTCTTGCCCGCGCCGTTCGGTCCGATCAGCGCATGGATCGAGCCGCGGCGCACGCGCAGGTTCACGTCATTCACGGCCGTGAAGCCTTTGAATTCTTTCGTGAGTCCTCGCGTTTCCAGAATGGTGTCGCCGAGAATCATGTCCCCTTCCATGCGAAGTGAGGCGCTGAACGATGTGTTCGCCTGCGCTTTATTTTTCTTTCGCGCGCACCGGGCGGTGTCGCCGCCAAGATGCCGCTTCGCTTCGTAGCCGGTTGCATGCCGCTCGAAAGCAGGCACGACGCACGCCGATCATCACGTGATCCGGGGCCATTGTCGCGCCAATGATGCAGCGCAATCATTGGGATTTGCACTGAGTCATGCAAAGCTGCAAGCGGCCGTCCATGCACGCGTTCAGGGCATGACATGTGCTGACCATATTGCGTCGCTACGCGAGCGCCGCCGAATTGATCTCTTGCGTATGCACCGCGCGCCGGTCTTCGCGAATCATGTCGCTCGCGCGTTCGGCGATCATGAGCGTGGGCGAATTCGTGTTGCCCGACGTGATGACCGGCATCACCGATGCATCCACCACGCGCAATCCCTGCACGCCAAGCACGCGCAAGCGGCTATCCACGACCGCGCCCGGATCGTTGTCGATGCCCATGCGGCACGTGCCGACCGGATGAAAGATCGTCGTGCCGATATCGCCCGCCGCTTGGGCCAGCTCTTCTTCGGTTTGATACCGAACGCCCGGCAGAATCTCCTCGGGCGCATAGCGCGACAACGCCGGCGCGCTCACGATGCGGCGCGTGAGACGCAGTGAATTCGCGGCTACCTCGCGGTCGCGGTCGGTGGAGAGATAGTTCGGCGCGATGAGCGGCGCCGCATGGGCATCCGGCGATGCGATATGAACGCTTCCGCGCGATGTCGGCCGCAGATTGCACACGGACGCCGTGAACGCATTGAACGCGTGCAGCGGCTCGCCGAAGCGTTCGAGCGACAACGGCTGCACGTGGTATTCGACATCGGGCCGTCTGATCGATGCATCGGCGGGATTGGATTTGGCGAACACGCCGAGCTGCGAAGGCGCCATCGACATCGGACCGCTGCGCATCAACGCGTACTGCATGCCGATGAAAAGCTTGCCCCACCAGCGCGCCGAAAGCGTGTTGAGCGTGCGCACGCCGTTGACCTTGTACGCCATGCGAAGCTGCAAGTGATCCTGCAAGTTCTCGCCGACGCCGCGCAGATCGCGCACCACGTCGATACCAAGCCGCTGCAAGCGCGCGCCATTGCCGATTCCCGACAGTTCGAGAATCTGCGGCGAGTTGACCGCGCCCGCGCTTAGCAGCACTTCGCGACGCGCCTTCGCGATGTATTCGACATCGCCGCCGCGATACTCCACGCCCACGCAACGCGTGCCTTCGAACACGAGCCGCTTCGTGTGCGCGCCGGTGATCGTCGTGAGATTCGGGCGCTTCATCGCTTCGCGCAGAAACGCTTTCGCCGCATTCCAGCGCAGGCCGCCGCGCTGGTTCACATCGAAATAACCGACGCCCGTGTTGTCGCCGCGATTGAAGTCGTCGGTCGCTGGAATGCCGCTTTGCTGCGCGGCCTGTGAGAACGTCTCGAGAATCTTCCACTTGAGCCGCTGTTTCTCGACGCGCCATTCGCCGCCCGCGCCGTGCCACTGATTCGCCCCGCCGTGGTGATCCTCGCTACGCATGAACACGGGCAGCACCGAGTCCCACGACCAGTTGGAATCGCCCGTGATGTGCGCCCACTCGTCGTAATCCTCGCGCTGGCCGCGCATGTAGATCATGCCGTTGATCGACGAGCATCCGCCGAGCACGCGCCCACGCGGATACGACAGCGCGCGGCCGTTGAGTCCCGGTTCGGCTTGCGTCTTGTAGAGCCAGTCCGTGCGCGGATTGCCGATGCAGTACAGATAGCCGACCGGAATGTGGATCCAGTGATAGTCGTCCTTGCCGCCCGCTTCGAGCAGCAGCACGCTGACGTCGGGATCTTCGGTGAGGCGATTCGCGAGCACGCATCCGGCCGTCCCCGCGCCGACGATGATGTAGTCGAATTCGCCTTCGAGCTTGCGAGCGTCCCGTTTCATGACATGTCTCCTGTTCGGCATGGGCGTCTGCGTGTCCGCGCCCTTTGCGATGTGTCGGGCACACCGGTGCCGACAAGCGTACTGCGGCTCGCGTGCGCCGATCCAATCAGATATGTTCAAGAGCAATATAAGACGCGCTAATATCAGCCGATGGACTACACCCTGCTCCGCGCGTTTCTGACCGTGGCGCGCGAAGGCAACCTCACGCGCGCGGCGGCGCGACTGCATCTGACGCAGCCGGCGGTCAGCCTGCAGATCAAGAATTTGCAGGAGACGCTGGGCGTCGTGCTGTTCGCGCGGACGTCGCACGGCCTGTTGCTGACGCGCGATGGCGAAGCCCTGTTGCCGCACGCCGAGCGGGCGCTTGCCGCCGCCGCCGACGTGCAACGCGCGGCGGCCGCCCTGCGGCAGGACGTGAGCGGAACGCTGCGCATCGGCACCATTCTCGATCCCGAGTTCTTGCGGCTCGGCGGCTTTCTGCGGCAATTCGTGGAAGCGTATCCGCGCATCGAAACGGCGTTGCGCCACGGCATGTCCGGCTGGGTGCTGGAACGCGTGCGCTCGCGCGATCTGGACGTCGGCTATTACATCGGCGATCCGGTGCGTGACGGCACGCGCGACGCCGATCGTTTTCATGTCGTGCGGCTCACGCCGTTTTCGTATCGCGTGCTCGCGCCAGCCGGCTGGCACAACCGCGTGAACAAGGGCAAGCGCAACTGGGCGGCGCTCGCCAAGCTGCCGTGGATCTGGACGCCGCCCGAGTCCGCGCATAACCGGCTGCTTTCGCGCGTGTTCCGCGAGGCGGGCGCGACACCCGTGATCGTCGCGGAGGTGGATCAGGAGCCGTCGATGCTCGATCTGGTGAAATCGGGCGTGGGATTGTCGCTCGCGCGGGATTCCATCGCGCTTGCCGAGGCGCACGCGCACGCGCTGACCATCGTGGAAGGCGTCACCGTGCCGACGCAGCTTTCGTTCGTCGCGCTCGCCGAGCGTCGCGAAGAACCGGCGATCGCGGCGGCGCTGCGCCTGATCGATGCGCAGTGGTCCGTGTAACCCAAGCTTCACGGTTTCTTTGTTAGTCTCGCTGCTGCGCTTTCATCCGAAACACAACCGGAGACCTCGTTCATGGCACGCAACATCGAAATCAAGGCACGCGCGCATCAATTCGACCAACTGCGGGAACGCGCGGCCGCGCTCGCCACGGATGCGCCGCTCGTCTTCCGGCAACAGGACTTTTTCTACGACGTGCCGACCGGCCGCCTGAAGCTGCGCCAGTTTGACGACGGCACGCCGTCCGAGCTGATCTTCTATCAGCGCGACGACCGCGACGGCCCGAAGGTCTCGTATTACTCGCGCAGCCCGGTGACGAACCCCGAAGCCATGCACGCGCTGCTCGCGCAGGCGCTTTCGACGCGCGGCATCGTTTCGAAGGAGCGTCATGTGTTTCTGGTGGGGCGCACGCGCATTCATCTGGACCGCGTGGACGGACTCGGCGATTTCGTCGAACTCGAAGTGCTGCTCGGTCAGGACGACGACGAAGCCGGCGGTGAAGCCGAAGCGCACGCCATGTTCGAGCGGCTCGGCGTCGGACAGGCGGATCTCGTGCCGGTGGCGTACGTGGACTTGCTCAACGCCGGTCAGGGCGCGTCCGCGGCCAGGTGAGCGAGCGGCAACGGGCCGTTGCGCTTGAAGGTCGTGAGGACGATGTTCGAGCGCACGCTGTCGACGCCCGGCACGCGCATCAGCTTCTTCATGACGAAGCCGGAGAGCGCGTTCAGATCCGGCGCGACGATGCGCAGCAAATAATCGGCGTCGCCGACCGTCGCGTGGCATTCGAGCACTTCGGGCAGCTTCTCGATTTCCTGCTGGAACTGCTCGATCACCGAATCGCCGTGATGCTTGAGCTTGAGGCTCGTGAACGCGGTCACCCCAAGACCGAGCTTCTCGGGCCGCAACATCACGCGGTAGCCTTCGATCACACCGATGGCTTCGAGCCGCTGCAAGCGCCGCCCGATCTGCGACGGCGACAGCGGCACCTGCTCGCCCAATTGCTGATGCGTGGCGCGCCCGAAGCGTTGCAGGACATCCAGCAGGGCGAGGTCGAAATGGTCCAGTTCCAGCATGGCGGGCGCGCGCAAAGACAGTGGGAGATGCGACTTTAGCGCATCGCACGGGCAAAGCCGCTATAAGCAAGCGTGAAAGCCGGCGTTCGTGCACGACCTGAATATTCGCTTACGCTAACCAACAAGGTAACGTCCGTATTACCAACGATGACACTGGCGAAAGGCGCGCGACGCCGCCCGCGCCCGGCGTCGCGGGCGTTGCAAGCTAAAAAAAGCAAGACCGTAAGCCGCCGCGACGGCTATCTTTCATCCGTGTAGGCGAATTTTCAAATCGCCGTAAACTTGTTCAGCGCCGCCGGCGGCGGCCGTTGGGCTATCAGCGGGCTCGCGACATTGACGCTGTACAATCAGCAGCGCACCACGGACAGCGCAGTGCCGCTGAGAGACGGCAAGCGGCCGCGTCTTCAAGAATGGCGGCTCGACGGTGCGCCGAGTGGCAGACAGCCACGTCCAGGGACAGGCATTCGGTGTACGGCCGCTCGCGCGAACGAGGCGTCGGCGGCGCCGCATAAGAGGTAACGGTTTTGATCCGGCTCGAACCTGCGCCGCCGCGTCGTCAATCACCGGCTTGGACGCCCGGCTCGAGCGCAACCCATTGTACTGAGCGACTTCATGCGAATCCTTCTGATTGAAGACGACCGCCCCATTGCGCGCGGCATTCAAAGCAGCCTGGAGCAATCCGGCTTCACCGTCGACATGGTTCACGACGGCATCTTCGCCGAGCAGGCGCTCGCGCAAAACCGCCACGAGCTCGTCATTCTCGATCTGGGCCTGCCCGGCATCGACGGCATGACGCTGCTCTCGCGCTTTCGCCAGGGCAACCGGCACACGCCGGTCATCATCCTGACTGCGCGCGACGAACTGCACGACCGCGTCCAGGGCCTCAACAGCGGCGCCGACGACTACATGCTGAAGCCCTTCGAGCCGCAGGAGCTGGAAGCGCGCATTCGCGCCGTCATGCGCCGCAGCGGTCCGCACGGCGACGTGCCGCGTCCGGAAGTGACGCTCGGCGGCTTGCGGCTCTCCGGCGTAGATCGCCGAATCTTCAATGACGAGCGCCCGCTCGAACTCTCCCCGCGCGAATTCGCCGTGCTCGAAATGCTGCTGCTGCGTCATGGCCGCGTGGTGAGCAAGGCGCAGTTGCAGGATCATCTGACGCACTTCGGCGGCGATCTCGGCGATACGGCAATCGAAGTCTATGTCCATCGGGTGCGCAAGAAGCTGGAGAACACGCGCGTGGAAATCGTCACGGTGCGCGGTTTCGGCTATCTGCTTCAGGAGATCCGGCAGGCGGCGTGAGTCACCGGCCGCTTCTGCCCTAGAACGCTTTGCGACTTCCCACCCGGCGCGCGAGCGATGAGCGTTTCGCTCGCGAAGACTGGCTCGATCTGGCGCGATCGAAGCCCGCCCGCCCCGCCGCGCCTTCGAGCCTGCGGCGCACGCTGCTGCGCCGTCTCGCCGCGCCGCTTTCGCTGCTCGCGCTGATGAGCGGCCTCATGGCGTACTGGCTCGCCTGGCAATACACGCAGCATGTCGTCGACCGCTCGCTCGCCGATCTCGCCACGGCCATTTCGAAGCAAATTCAGCTTGCCGGCGTCGATGCGCCCGTGACCGTGCCGCCGCTCGCGCAGGCGATGTTCTCCGATCCCATCGAGCAGCTCGTCTATCGCATCAGCACGGGCGACCAGGAAATCGCCGGCGACTCGGACCTGCCGCTCACGGGCACTTCGGTCCGGCGCATCCACTATGCCTACGTTTTCGAGACGCATTATCAGGGCACCAGCGTGCGCGCCGCGCAGGTTCGCGTGCCGCAGCCGCATGGCAATCCGATCGTCGTGGAAGTGGCGCAGCGCGTCGGGTCGCGGTATCGGATCGCGGTGGAGTTTCTCGTCGCGATCATGATGCCGCTCTTGCTGTTGCTGCTCGCCGGCTGGGTCATCGTGTGGCGCGTGGTGAACCAGCAGCTCAACCCGCTCACCGATCTCGCCGACGCGCTGAATCGTCAGACGCACGTTTCGCTGGAGCCCGTCGACGAATCGCACGTGCCGAGCGAAATCCGTCCGCTCACGAGCGCGATGAACGCATTGCTCGTGCGGCTTCAGGCGGCGCTGGATGCGCAACGAAAATTTATCGCGGATGCCGCGCATCAGTTGCGCACGCCGCTCACCGCCGTGAAGCTGCACGCGGAGCAGGCGCTCAGTTCGCGCGATCCCGCGAAGGCAGTCGAAGCGGTGAGGGAACTGCGGGCGTCGGCGGATCGCGCCGTGCGGCTGTCGAATCAATTGCTGTCGCTCGCACGCGCCGAGCCGGGCGAGCAGGCTGCGCGCTTCACGGACTTCGATCTGGCGGCGCTCGCGTTCGAGACCGGCGCGGAATGGGTGCCGCGCGCGCTCGCGGCCCGCGTCGATCTGGGCTTTCAGCGCACGGACGATCCGGAGAACGAGCATCCGATGATCGTGCGCGGCAACGTCGTGCTGACGCGCGAAGTGATCGGGAATCTGATCGACAACGCGTTGAAGTACGTGCCGCCTTCACGCTACGACGGCGCGCGCATCACGCTGACAGTCGGCGAATGGCGCGATGAGCACGACGCGCGTTTCGGCGAAGTGGTGATCGAGGACAACGGCCCCGGCGTGCCGCGCGATCAGCAGCCGGACCTCTTCAAGCGATTCTTCCGTGGCGACGGACAAAGCGTGGAAGGCGGCGCGGGCCTTGGGCTTGCCATCGTCCACGACATCGTGGCGCTGCACGGCGGCAGCGTGCATTACGAGGACGCGCCCGAAGGCGGCGCGCGGTTCATCGTGCGTCTGCCGCTGAAGGCGAAAGCGCCCGCACCGAACTAAGCCGCGCGGCGCTTACTTCTTTCCTTTCTTCGCCTTCTTTTCTTCCTTCAGCGCGAGCATGGTTCCGCGGCATTTCTTCGCGCCGCAGCGGCACTCGTATTCCTTCTTGAGCTTCTTGGTGATGCGCCCTTCGATCACGAGGCCGTAGTCGTAATTCAGCTCTTCATCCGGCTCGATGTCGCGCAGCGCATGAATGAACACGCGGCCTTCGACTTCCTCGGCCTCGCAGTTCGGCGCGCAGGAATGATTGATGTACTTCGCGCTGTTGCCGTCGATCTTGCCGTCGATCACGCTTCCGTCTTCAAGCGCGAAGTAGAACGTGTGATTCGGCTCTTCCGGATTATGCGGATGCCGGCGCAACGCTTCCTTCCACGAGATGCGCTCGCCCTTGTACTCCATCACCTCTTCGCCGGCGGCAATGTGCTTCGCGGCGAACACGCCCTTGCCATGCACGCCCGAGCGGCGAACGGTGATCCTCCGTGAACTCATCGAACGAATCCTTCAATAACGAATCTGTGTGGGGTGTTCTGCTTGCGCTTCATGGACGCTTCGGCCCGCGCGGCAATAAAAAAACGCGGTGGCCGCAAAGGCGCCGCGTTCAACCATCAGCACGGTATCGTACACTCCCGCGCGCTCGAATCTCAACCGTGGCGCATCAACGTTGTCCGAACGAGATGTCGCCGAAGAGATGCTTCTGCTCGCGCGGCTGCGAGCGCCAGTACTGCGGCGGCGCGCTGACGGTCGCGCCCAGTTCGGCCGCCGCGTGCCACGGCCAGCGCGGATCGTAGAGCATGGCGCGCGCCATCGCAACGAAGTCGGCCTGACCGCTCGCGACGATCTCTTCCGCCTGCTTCGCGTCGGTGATAAGGCCGACGGCGACGGTATTCACGCCGGTCGCTTCCTTGACGGCCTTGGCGAACGGCACCTGATAGCCGGGCTCGAGCGGAATCTTCTGTTGCGGCGACACGCCGCCCGACGACACGTCGATCCAATCGACACCGCGCGCTTTCAATTGCGCGGCGAACGCGATGGTGTCATCGATATCCCATCCGCCTTCGACCCAATCGGTTGCCGACACGCGCACGCCGACCGGCTTGTCGGCGGGAAACGCGGCGCGCACGGCATCGAAGATTTCGAGCGGATAGCGCATGCGGTTCTCGCGCGAGCCGCCGTACTCGTCCGTGCGCTGATTGGCGAGTGGCGAGAGGAACTGATGCAGCAGATAACCGTGCGCCGCGTGGACTTCGAGCGCGTCGATGCCGAGCCGCGCCGCGCGCCTCGCGGTCGCGGCAAACGCTTCCTTGACGCGCAGGAGGCCGGCGGTATCCAGCGCGAGCGGCGGCGTTTCGTCCGGCTTGTGAGAAATGGCCGACGGCGCATGCGTCATCCAGCCGCCATCCGCGACAGAAATGAGCTGACCGCCTTCCCACGGCTTCCGGCTCGACGCCTTGCGGCCTGCGTGCGCGAGTTGCATCGTCACCGCGATGTCCGAATACTGGCGGATCGCGCCGATGACTGGACGCAAGGCCGCTTCGGTCACGTCGTCCCAGAGGCCGAGATCGCCCGGCGTGATGCGTCCGTCCGGCTCCACGGCGGTCGCCTCGATGAACACCATGCCCGCGCCGGACAGCGCCAGATGGCCGAGATGGATCATGTGCCACGCAGTGGCCTCGCCGCGTTCGGCGGAGTACTGGCACATCGGCGAAACGAGGATGCGATTCGGGATGTGCAGACTGCGCAAGGTGGCCGGAGTGAACAGCGCGCTCATGTGTTAAGCCCGTCGCGAAGAAATAAGCGAACGAGAATAGCACCTGCATTTTGTTCGTGCAGCGCGGGCCTCAGTCCCGATGCGCGCCGTCCGGAAAACGATCGAGCCATTCGCCGAACATCGCGCGGGCGGCGCGTTCTAGCGCGGGACCGTGCCGCGCGGTGGCTTCGCGCAATGCGGCGGCGGTCGTGCCGCCGCGGGCGAGATCGCCCGGATAGGTGACGAGCCAGTTCTCGAAGCGATCGGCCAGCACTTCGGCATGGCATTGCAGCGCAAGCACATGCTCGCCCCACGAGAACGCCTGATGCGCGCACGGCTCGGTGGACGCGAGCAGCGTCGCGCCGTCGGGCAGATCGAAGGTATCGCCGTGCCAGTGGAATACGGGCACCGCTTCGCCGCCGGCTTCGAGATGACGCAGCGGCGATGCGCGCCCCGCTTCGGTCAGCGTGAGCGGCGACCAGCCGAGCTCCAGATCCTTCGACGCATGGACGCGCGCGCCCAGCGCCCGCGCGATCAATTGCGAGCCGAGACAGATGCCGATGATGGGAAGGCCCGCCGCGATGCGCTTTTCGAGCATCGACAGAAGCGGTGCGAGATGCGGATACTGCGCGTCTTCATACGCGCCGATCGGCCCGCCGAGCACGACGAGCAACGACGGATCAAGCGGATTGGGCGCACCGATGCGCCCGCGCCCGACATCGAGATAGCGCACGAGGTGGCCGCGATCGCCCACGACGAGTTCAAGACTGCCGAGGTCTTCGAAATGAACGTGGCGAATGGCCAGGACTTCAGGTTTCATCGGCGGCTTTCCGTGAATCGGCGTGCGTGGCTCGGAACGTCTTCTCATGACGAGCCGCGCCTCGCGGCGAGGCGCGACGGGCACAGTCTAACCGACTCGCCGCCGCCTCACAGCGTGGAATGCCGCACAATGCTGCCGCGTCCGACCTCAGGCGATCTGCGCGAAGACCTTCCAGACCTTCTTCTGCGTGCCGAGATCGCCTTCTTCGTAGACCGAGCAGTCGAGACGAAGATCGGTGTCCGCCATGTCGATCTGCAACAGCGCGCAGTGGTGCGGGACCTTCTTCGGGTTCTTGCTGGCCTCGAAGTGCGTGCACGACAGACACATGCGATGCGCCGGAATCTGCTGCTGCGCTTCGAGCTGGCGAATGGTCTTGAGCAGCGTGCGATAGAACGTCGCCTGCTCGTCTTCGCGCAGCGTGCCGACCGCCTTCGACAGGAAGTCGGGCCATTGCAGCGCCTTCTTCGCCGCCGTCCGGCCGCGTGCCGTCAGGCGAACCGCCAGCGCCCGGCCGTCGTCCAGCGCGCGGCGCTTTTCGACGAGCCCCTTGCCTTCGAGCGTGCTCACGGCATCGCTCGTGGTCGCGGCGGTAAGCGCCGTTTCGCGTGCGATCTCGCCGAGGCGCATGGGCCCCTTGCGCTGCATCAGCAACACGAGAATTTCACCTTGGGTAGGCGTCAGCCCCGCTCCTTCCGCCCATTCCCAAGCCTGGCTGCGCATCGCTGTGCTCAGCCGCAGCAGGCCGTGGGTCACCCGCCCCGTCGCCTGCTCTCCGTAAACGCCTTCACTCATGATATTTCGCTTGTTTTCCGCTTTATGGGTTTCGACAGCCCGTTCGCTGATAAGCGAACACCTCGCCCCGAAAGCCGCCCCGATTCACGTTGCTCGTTCTTCGGGATAACTCCCGGTTTGTGGTCCCCGCCGTCTCAAAATTCAGGCGTACCAAGCCAATTCGGTTTGCCTGAATGGGGACATTGCAGCCCTCTTCGTTTTGCGCCTTGTTGTGTGATGCCGTGGCGCTGCATTTTCGCCGACTATACCCCGCCGTCAACGAAGTCGCCATTCTAAGCGACAGAGACCAAACGTACACCTTAATTATCCACGCAAAACTGTGGATAACCCGTGGAAAAGCGCGGTATTTCGTTGAGACTGCGCTCTGGACCACCAACTACCTGCCGCGCGAGCCAAGAAGGCTGCCCTTCATTGCCTTTAACCGTCACGGCGCCCGCGCTTTCACCACGCTGCACAGACCGTAACGCTTGTAACGTGCCGTAACCAGTTCGACCGCCACACGATTCCTGCGTTGTCCGCACTAACGCTGGACTCACGCCGCGCTTGGACAACCTTCTCGATGTATACGGACACTCCACGCAAACCTTGAGGGCAGTGCTTTCGATTCCACTCAAACGTTCGCGCGCGCATTTTATTCTCACTGCGGCATGCACGCGTTCCATACACAGCGAAAACAAAAAGGCCGCTGAGGAATCGCCCCAAGCG
Source organism: Burkholderia sp. 8Y (assembly GCF_902506145.1). Taxonomy (GTDB): domain Bacteria; phylum Pseudomonadota; class Gammaproteobacteria; order Burkholderiales; family Burkholderiaceae; genus Caballeronia. The sequence goes on from NZ_LR733520.1 coordinate 2,827,345, forward strand.
GCCTATGTGGGTCACCCGTCAAAGCATGACGATGCGCGATAATTCTTAAGCGTGCCTTAAGGATTTTTGTGCGTTCTTCATTCACGCGCTCTGATCACGCGCGCCACTGCAGACACTGCTGCCGCACGGCTTCGTGCAAGGACTTTTCCTTGTCGAATACACCGCGCAGCCACGTTGCATCGTTCACGCCGCCCCGCGCGATATCGGCAATCTGCGCGAGCGCGGCCTGCGATCCAAGCGCCTCCGCGTGCGGCGCGAGCACATCGAGCGTCGCGAGGATGTCTTCCGCCACGGTGCGCCGCTCGCCCGTCTGCGGATGGACACACGTGCCTTCCATCCCGAAGCGGCATGCCTCGAAGCGGTTGAACGTATAGACGAGGTAGTCGTCTTCTTGCGGCGTGAGCGGCTTGTCGAGCAGCAGATACCGCGACAGCGTCTGGATATAGCACGCGATAGCCGCCGCGCGATCCACCGAAAGCGGCGTATCCATCACGCGGACTTCGATGGTGCCGAAACCCGGCTTCGGACGAATGTCCCAATAGAAGTCCTTCATGCTGTTGACGACGCCCGTGTGCACCATCTTCGAGAAGTATTCCTCGAAGCTGTCCCACGTCAGCACGAAGGGCGCGCGGCCGGACAGCGGAAACGCGAACACGGAGTTGAGCCGCGCCGAATGAAAGCCGGTGTCGACGCCCTGGATATACGGCGACGAAGCCGAGAGCGCGATGAAATGCGGGATGTAGCGCGACATCGAATGCAGCAGGAACAGCGCGCTGTTCGGGTCCGGACAGCCGATGTGCACGTGCTGACCGAACACCGTGAATTGCTTGGCGAGATAGCCGTAGAGTTCGGAAATGTACTGGAAGCGCGGCGCGTCGTAGATCTGGCGGTCGCTCCATTGCTGGAACGCGTGCGTCCCGCCGCCCGCGAGTCCGACGTTCAGCTGATCCGCTGCGGCAACGAGCGTATCGCGAATCTTGCGCAGATCCGTGACGGCTTGCTCGTGCGTCGTGCAGATGCCGGTCGACAGCTCGATCATGCTTTCGGTGATCTCGGGCGTGATGTTGCCCGGAATCTTCTCGTCCTTGATGAGCCGCATGAGGTCGGACGCGGCCTTGGTCAGATCGTAGTCGTGCGTATTCACGACCTGAATCTCCAGTTCGACGCCGAACGTGAACGGTTGCGAGTTGATGAAGGGTTCTAGTGCCATGACGCCTCTTGTCGAATCAATGCTTTGACGGCGGGGAAATGCGTGCGTGCGCTCACTCGCGCCGCTCGCCCACAGCCGACAAACTACGGTACACCACGAACGGCGTCACGATCTGCAGGAGCACGATCGAGCACATGACGATGGCGCGCAGCGTCGGATCGTAGTCGGGATAAAGCACGTACATATCGTCGACGAGCAGATACGCGAGCGCCGACATCGGCGTCAGCGCGACGCCGAGCGCCACGCCCTGCTTGAGTTCGAGCCCGCTCGGTTTCGCGAAGATCAGCACGCCGACGAGCTTGCCGACGAAGCGCGCGAGAATCAGCCCGAGCGCCGCGACACCGCCGAGCGCGATATCTCGCCACGCAAACAATGTCAGCGTCAGCGCAAACAGAATGACGGTAAGCAGCCATCCCGCCGAACCGAAGTGCGACGGCCACAACTGCGGCCGCTCGTCCGCATTCTTGACGATGATGCCTGCCGCCAGCAGCGCGAGAATGGTCGAGAGCTTGAAGAGATGCGCGATCGCGATGGCGAGCAGCACGAGTCCGAAGAGCGCCACGAAGGAATGCTCATCGTTGGCGTTGAGGCGCCGGTAAAGCAGATTGCAACCGCGCGCCAGCAAGAACGCCAGCACGAGCGATCCGATCAGCAGATACAGCGGCTGAAGAATGGTCGCGAACGCATTGCCGTAGATCTCCTGATGCAGCACGCCTGCCGCCAGCTTCTCGACGATCACCGCGTACATGCTGTTTAGCGCGGTCAGCGTCATCAGGCGCTGCGTCACCTGGCCTTCCGCGCGCAATTCGGTCTTCAATTGAATGACCATGGCGGGTGACGTGGACATCGCGATGGCGGCGATCACGACCGACGCCATCGTCGGTACGTGGAAAAGCATCAGCGCGATCAGCACGAGACCGAACGTGAGCGTCGATTCCGCGATGCTCGACAGAATCAGATAAGGATTGCGGCGGATCCAGCGCAAGTCGAGCCGGCCGCCGAGTTCGAACAGCAACAGCCCGAGCGCGACATCGAGCAGCGGACGTGACAAACCGCCCGCGCTGGCGTCGATCACGCCGAGACCGGCGTTGCCCGCGATCAGCCCGATCACCGCATAGCCTGTAATGCGCGGCAGACGCCACGCGCGCCATAACAGTTCTCCGGCGAGGCCCGCCGTGACGAGCGCGAGACCGGCCCAGAGAATGGCGTCGGGTTCGAGCGGCCATACGGGCAGAAATGAAAATGCCGAATTCATCGTGTGGACTTCTCCTTCGTTGCTTCAGCAGAGGGCACGTCCGGCCGCGCGGTCGGCGCGATTCGCAGCGGACGGCACGCATGCGCACGGCCCGCTTCCACCGCGAGCGTGGGTTCATTCAGGCGAAACGAATGCGAACGAACACGGCGTCACGGAACCGGCCGTGCACGGATTAGACGACGCGTCCGGGTCCAATGCGACGCGTGAGCGAGACTGGCCGGACACAGCGAACGACGTTGCAGCGCGAAGACTGGAGTCTCGCCTTGCAAGCGCCGTTCCATTGAGGCGCTCGCCGTCTGAACGGCGCGACGCAGGAAGAAGCGCGATTGTGCCACACAGTCATGTCCCCGATGAAAACAGCAAGTCGATGATTCTTATGATGTAACTGCGACCGCTTGCGCGCCTCCGCGGAAAACATGACCGGCGCCGTGCGTGCGGCTTGCCGTTCCGATGACGTCGTCTTCAGGTGTTTACAGGTTTACTGTATATAAACGTAGTAGTAGTTAACAAGGCGGCGCGGCGACTGTGGACAAGTGCCTTTTCTCCTTTCGGATCAAGCTGATGTGAACCGAAAAAGCGCGCGGTAAACCCGGCAGTCTCGCGCCGTTAACTCGGAACAACTTTTGGCGTTCCGCGGGCGGCGCCCGGGTTGTCCCGTTTACGTGCACAACGGATACACAGCTCCTTCTTGCGGATTCCGCCGAGTTATCCACAGCTATTCGAGGATAACTACGACGCGCCGATTTCTCCGTGACGTAACGCTCGCAAAAAGAAACGCGCGGGATCGACGGCTTCGGCGAGTTCGCGCTCGATGGGCCACGGCTCCCCTTCGATCTGCGACGCGATCAGTTCGGCCGCGAGCGTCGCCCAGACGAGCCCGCGCGAACCGAAGGCGAACGCGCCATACAAGCCCGGCAGGCGCGGCAGATCCAGCGGCCACGCGCCGGAAAGCTGCCGCGCATCGCGGCGGGCGGCGGCTTCGTCGGCGAGCGCGCCGATCATCGGCATGCGATCGCTCGTCACGCAGCGAAACGCCACGCGCCCCTGCGCCGCCGAGACGCCGTCGAGTGCGGCAAGCATGCGCCCGACGCGTTCGATGTTCTCCGCGTGCCCGGCTTCGCGCACGTGCGGATCGGTTTCGTCGATGTCGTATGTCGCGCCGATCAGCGTGCGGCGTTCGCCTAGCGGCACCGCGTAGCCGTCGCCGACCACGGGCACGCGGAGCGCATCGAGCGGACCGCTATCGAGTATCGAAAGCTGGCCGCGCACGCCGCGCGTCGGATTGCCGTGTAGGCCGGCGAGACGCGCGGCATCGTGGGCATTCGCCAACACGAGAACTGGCGCTTTCGCGATGAGTCCGCCGTGTGCATCCAACGCGCGCCAGTTGCGGCCGTCGAATGCAATCTGGGCCACGGGGGTGTTCATGCGCGCGGTGAGGGCATCGCCGCACAGAGCGAGTTGCGCCGCGCAGACCGCAGCCGGCGAAATGGCGCCGCCGCGCGCGAAGAACCAGCCGCCGCGCGCGAGTTCCACGCCCGCCACGCGCGACGCTTGTTCGCGCGTCATCGGCGTCACGTAGTCGCGCGGATAGCCGAATCGCGCGATGGCGGCGGCGAGCGCATCGGCGTCGTCCGGCGTATCGGCGATTTGCAGCAGACCGGCGCGGCTGCGGTGCAAGTCGTGGCCAGCGGCTTCCAGCGCCTGCCATCGATGCAGCGCGGTCAGGAAGCCGGCGCGCGTCAGGCGTGCAGCGACGCTGTCGTCGCGCCAGACGATCGGGTGAAAGACGCCGGCAGGATTGCCCGACGCATCGCGCGCAAGCGACGCGTGCCGGTCGATCAGCGTCACGCGCCAACCGCGCGACGCGAGCCGCGAGGTCACGGCGCACCCCGCCAGTCCCGCGCCGATGACAATGGCTTCGCGCGTGACCGCACCCACCGGCAGCGGCGGTTCGTGACGGCGCACGCGCCAGCGGGGCGCGAAGCGTCCTGCCAGCCCATCGTCTGTCTGATGGCATTCGAAACCGGACGCGGCGAGTGCCCGCAACCACGACGCGCGAACGGGCTCGGCGGCGTTCGCAGAGAGCGTCGCGTCATCGCCGGCAAAGCGCGCGAGCGTCTTGCTCAGCTTGCGCGGATCGTCGTCGTGCGTCGCGTGGATATGGAACGCGTCGGCGCGCAGCCACAGCTTCGGGAGCATGTCGTCGCCGACGGCAAGCGTCAGCACGACGCGCCCCGCTTCGAATTCGAGGCGATGCAGGCCCGGCACGCGCATCGGCCAGGCGCGGGCGAGTTCGGCGGCGAGGGAATCGTCAGTGGCGCAAGGCGGCGTGTCGAGCGCGCTCAGCGGCGCGACGGCGATCACGTGCAGACGCTCGCAGCGGGCGGGGTCATCGCGCCAGAGACGCCAAAGCGCGAGAAAGAGACTGTGGCGGTCGAATCGCGCGGCGGTATCGACGAACGTGAAAACGCGCCTGGCGTTCCAGCGCGCGGGAAGATCGTGCAGCGCGAGAAGCGGCCCGCAAACGGGCGATGGTTCGGTCATGCGTCGACTTGTGGGGATATGCAAAAACGCGATGAGGGCAACGATAGCGCATGCCGCAGAAACGTCAGACGCAGCGGGGTTCACCGACGCGCACCACCGTTCGCACCCGCGAAAGCCAGTACTGACAAGGCTTACAGCGCGATAAGGCGTGCGGCGCGCTCACGAAACGTTGGCAAAAACCAACGGCGCGCTGTCCGATCAGGCCGCTTGCGCCGACAAGAACCCGCCTTGCGCGATCGACTTCGAAAACCCCGCCCGGAACGCCTCGTTACATAAGGGTAAATCTTTGAAACCCTTGTCCAGATTGGGTTTGCGCTGCGCTATCATACCAAGCGCCTCGTTCGAAGACGGCGCGAGGGATTTGACGGGAAGCAAGGCCGGCGACAGGGCGCGAAACCGCGCCGAATCGGCGGAACGGCGCGCCAGAAGGCCGTCCCTACTCGACTGCACGGCTTGCGCACGTATAATCGGCGCGTTCGCGCTGTTCGTGTCAACCTAAACTGATAAAGGAACCTTAATGAACAAACAGGAATTGATCGACGCCGTAGCCGCCCAGACCGGCGCCAGCAAAGCTCAAACCGGCGAGACGCTGGACACGTTGCTCGAAGTCATCAAGAAGGCTGTCTCGAAAGGTGACGCAGTTCAGTTGATCGGTTTCGGCAGCTTCGGTTCGGGAAAGCGCGCAGCGCGCACCGGCCGTAACCCGAAGACCGGCGAATCCATCAAGATTCCGGCCGCCAAGACCGTCAAGTTCACGGCTGGCAAGGCATTCAAGGACGCAGTCAACAAACGCTGAGCTGTCTGCGAATCGCGCGCTCCTCGCTACGCTGCGCGGCGCCCGGCAGCGTTCATCAGCGCCCCAGCTCGTGTTGTGTTGGTGCCTTGTTTGTATCCTGATTGCGCCCGTCTTGCGCCAGCTACTCAGGTTCTTCCGCATGCGCGGAGATAAGCCGGAGACCAAGAGGACCATGAAACCCGCCATCGGCGGGTTTTTTTTCGGCTGCGCGATCCGCGTCGTTTAGTGCCGATGGTCTTCGCAATCGCAATCCGGGCCGTGATCGTGATCGTGGTCGTGGTCGTGGTCCTCGACATCCCATGCGGGGAACGGATCGTCGAATTGCTGCCGGGCATCGCTGCCGAGCGCCCATTCCTGATCGCTCACGAGGCAGGCGTCGAACTTCCGCTGCCACGCGTCGATATCGAGATCGACGCCGATCAACACCAGTTCCTGCCGGCGATCGCCGATGCGGTTGTCGTCCGGATCGCCGAACCATTCCGCGACGATTTCCGCTTCGAGCTCGGGATCGTCCGTAGGCCATTCGCTTCGATCCTGCGCCGCCCACCACACGCCCGCCGGGCCGTGCCGCAACGTGCCGCCCGCCTGTGAAAGCGATCCGCCGACGACACTGCGCGTCGCGAGCCAGAAGAAACCCTTCGCGCGCAACACGTCCGGCCATTCCTCGTGTAGCAGATTCCACAGCCGCTGCGGATGAAACGGCCTGCGCGCGCGATACACGAAATGCCCGATGCCCGACGCGTTGGCGGGGCGGTCGGTTTCCTGTTCGTCGTTGAGAATCGCGAGCCAGCCTGCGCCGCTGCCAGTGGTGTCGAGATCGAAACGCCCCGTGTTCACTAGTTCACTGAGCGGCGCGTTGCCGTGTTCCGTCCGTAGTTGAACAGCGCGCGGGTTCAACGCATGGAGGATGTGCGCGAGCCGGTCGAGCGCGTCTTGCCCGACGAGGTCCGTCTTGTTGATGACGATGACATCGCAGAATTCGATCTGCTCGACGAGCGTCTCGACGACGGTCTTGCCCTCGTCAGCCGCTTCGCCTTCGGGCGCAATGCCGCGTTCCACGAGCGACTCGGCCGACGCGTAGTCGCGCATGAAGTTGGCGGCATCGATGACGGTGACGAACGTATCGAGACGCGCGCGGCCCGCGAGAGGCGCGTCTTCGTCGTCGCCGAAAGCGAAGTGCTCGGCGATGTCCATCGGATTCACGCCGGCTGGCGCTTCGATCACCATGGCGTCGAGCGGCTGCTGCGCTGCAAGCCGGACGATCGCCTCTTCGATGGCGTGCATCGACTCTTCGCCCGCGCCGCAACGAAAAGAACCGATAGGCACGCCCTCGCTATTGGCGCGCAAAGCATCGAGAAGCGTGGATTTGCCCGCGCCGACGAAACCCGAGAGCATGGTGACTGGCAGTGGCGTTTGGTTCATTGCGGGCGTCTGGACGAGAATCGAAGTCACGATTCTGCATCAAACGCGGGACGAACGTAGGCGAGACGCCGGGCGGCGCGACGGCTCATGCGCTAAAGAACAGGGATTTACTTCGACGCTTGCAGCAGTTTCCAGCGCCGCAGAATCTCGATGATCTGCGCCGAGTACTTGTCGCGCAGCGCAGGCGTTTCGGAATGGTAAGCACCGACGGCCTGCCACGAATTGCCGTACTTGTTCATTTTCTGGCGCAGATGCCAGGCGGCGACGTAGACGCTCTTGCACGGCTCCATCAGCGTGCCGCTGGAAATGCCGTATTGGGAGAGCGTGGTGAGGTGAATCGAGTTGATCTGCATCAGCCCGTAGTCGGTCGAGCCATTGGCGTTCTTGTTGATGGCGTCGGGCTTGTTGTGGGATTCCTGCCAGGCGATGGCGCGCAGAATGAGCGGATTGACCTTCTGATACTTCGCTGCTTCGTCGAAACAATCGGCGTGAGCGGACGCGGCGGCGAGCATGGCGCCGCAACCCATCGCAAGTATTCGCAGGAATCGCTTCATCTTCGTTCTACTCCATCCGCCTGTGCGGAACCGTCATGCCGCCAGCGCCGCTTGCGCGCCACGCCGAAATCCAATGTCCGCTTGTGTGTCTGCCGCCTGCCGGCATCGGGAAAACCCGCCCTTCATGCCGGCGCCGGGGAAACGGAACCGCCCGTATCATACCGGCTGACGTCCTGGACCATAAGTTGGCTATCCGACATAGGTCCGACGGAACGCGGATTGGACCAACAGGAATCATCTGCTGGCTATCGGCGTTTTCTTAAACGTATGAATATAAAGTGATCTAATCGGGTTACAATTCGGGTCCCGCGTGCCTCGCCTTGTCTGACAAAAGCCTCCCGATAGGGTTATCGGCAGGACTTCTGAAAGCTTGAGCGCGCTGGATTCATTGGCATGCAGCCGCCTGGCGCACGCGGCGGCGAACGAACTTGAACTATTTCGTTGCACAAAGCTGCTATCGTCACATTTTTATAAATAATCGTAGTCGGGCGGACACGCTCGTACCACGGTTGGCAGCGCCCTCGGATTGACGAACGGTGCTGCCTTAGCCGGTTTCTTGTACCCCGGCTCAGACATCACATCCATGAGAAGACAACCTATGGCACTGCGTCGCATGGCGACGGCACTGCTGGCGGCGGGACTTATCGTCGCGCAAGCCGCGCACGCGCAAGTGACGTTGAATTTCGTCAATGCCGATATCGACCAGGTCGCGAAGGCGATCGGCGCGGCTACCGGCAAAACCATCATCGTCGATCCCCGCGTCAAGGGGCAGCTCAACCTCGTCTCCGAAAATCCGGTGCCCGAAGAGCAGGCGCTGAAGACCCTGCAGGCGTCGCTGCGCATGCAGGGCTTCGCGCTCGTGCAGGATCACGGCGTCCTCAAAGTCGTGCCCGAGGCCGATGCGAAGCTGCAAGGCGTGCCGACCTATGTCGGCAATGCGCCGTCGGCGCACGGCGATCAGGTCATCACGCAGGTGTTCGAGCTGCACAACGAGTCGGCGAACAATCTGCTGCCGGTGCTGCGGCCGCTCATTTCGCCGAACAACACTATCGCCGCGTACCCCGCGAACAACACGCTCGTCGTGACGGACTACGCGGACAACGTGCGGCGCATCGCGAGCATCATCGCGGGCGTCGACACGGCGGCGGGTCGCGAAGTCGATATCTTCCAGCTGAAGAACGCGAACGCCATCGATGTTGCCGATCAGATGAACAAGCTGCTCGATCCCGGCACCGTCGGCAGCACGGACGCGACGCTGAAAGTCACCGTAACGGCCGACCCGCGCACCAATTCGCTGATGTTCCGCGCCTCCAGCAGCGCGCGGCTCGCGGCGGCCAAGGCGCTGGCGAAAAAGCTGGATGCGCCGACGGCGGTGCCGGGCAACATGCATGTGGTGCCGCTGCGCAACGCCGACGCGACGCGGCTCGCCAAGACGCTGCGCGCCATGATGGGCAAGGGCGGCGGCAATTCGGACAACTCGTCCAGCAGCGGCACCGGCTCCAATTCGTCGAACTCGTTCGGCCAGAGCGGGCTCGGCAATTCATCGACCTCGACGGGCACGTCCGGCGTTCCGCCGCTGCCCGGCGGCCTCGGCAGCAGCAGTTCGGGCACGGGCAACAATCCGATGTCCGGCAGCGGCGGCACGCGCGACACGGGCTTTTCGTCGAACAAGGACAACGACACCGGCAACGACACGGGCGGCGGCGGCATGATCCAGGCCGATTCCGCGACGAATTCGCTCATCATCACCGCGGCCGATCCGGTCTACCGCAATCTGCGCGCGGTGATCGACCAGCTCGACGCGCGCCGCTCGCAGGTCTATATCGAAGCGTTGATCGTCGAACTCTCGGCGACCACCGGCGCGAACCTCGGCATTCAGTGGCAGGGCCTGCTGCTCTCGAACGGCGGCAACAACGCGATCTACGGTAGTTCGAGCTTCGGCTCCGGCAACACCAACATCTTCGACCTGACCGTGCAGGGCAACGCGATCGCGCAGAACCCGTCGTCGATCACGTCGACCACGGGGCTGCTCGCCAACGGCCTGAACATCGGTCTGCTGCACCGCTTTGGCAATCTGTTCGGACTCGGCGGACTGCTTCAGGCGCTGTCCACCTCGGCGGATGCGAACATCCTGTCCACGCCGAACCTGATCACGCTCGACAACGAGGAAGCGAAGATCGTCGTCGGCCAGAACGTGCCGGTGGTGACGGGCTCCTACGCCACGCCGACCGCGAACGCCGCCACGTCGGTGACCGCGTTCAACACGTTCGACCGCCGCGACGTGGGCGTGACGCTGCACGTGAAGCCGCAGATCACCGACGGCGGCGTGCTCAAGCTCCAGATCTATCAGGAAGATTCGAGCGTCGATGCGACGACCAAGACCGATCCGGGCGGCGTGACCATCAACACGCGCTCGGTGCAGTCGACCATTCTGGCCGATGACGGCGAGATCGTGGTACTCGGCGGCCTGATGCAGGATCAGTACAACAATAACAACAGCAAGATTCCGCTGCTCGGCGACATTCCGTTCATCGGCAGCCTGTTCCGCAGCGAGAGCAAGACGCGCACGAAGACGAACCTGATGGTGTTCCTGCGCCCGGTGATCGTCCGCGATCAGGCGACGGCCTCGCAGATCGCCAACACGCGCTATGAATACCTGCGCAATCAGCAGTACGGTTCGACGACGGACAACCGCCTCATCAAGGACCAGAATGTGCCGGTGATGCCGCCGAAGCCGCTCGGTCCGAGCGAAGGCGGCGGCGCGCCGGCCCAGAATCTGCTCGACTGGAACAATCTGACGCGCGGCGTGCCGAGCACGACGCTGCCGCAGGACCCGAACGCGGGCCCCGCGCCGCAGCCGTATCAGACCGCGCCGCAGAGCAGTTACCCGGCGCCCGCGAACGGCGCGACCAACGCGATGCCCGGCAACGCGGCGACGAACGCCCTGCCCGGCAACGCCGCGACGGGCTACGCAGTGCCGAACAATGCGCCGAGCGCCGCGCCGCTCGGCGGCCATCAGACGGGAGGACAGCCGTGAACACGCTGAACGCCGAAGCCGAAACCACGAACGCCACGGCCGCATCGCCGCTCGCTGCGCGGCTCGTGCCTTACGGCTTCGCGCGTACCGGCCAGATTCTGGTCGCGCAACGGCATGCCGACGGCATCGAAGTATGGATCAGCGAGCGCACGAACGACGCGGCGCTCGCGGAAGTCGCGCGCAATTTCGGCGCGCTGTCGATTGTCCGCAAGCCCGGCGACGAGCTTGCCGCCGCGATCAACTCGGCCTACGCCCGCAACGACGGCAGCGCGGCGCAGGTGGTCGGCGAAGTGGAAGGCGAAGTGGATCTGTCGCGGCTCATGCAGGACATTCCGGAAGTGGAAGACCTGCTGGAGTCCGAAGACGACGCGCCGATCATCCGCATGATCAACGCGCTCTTGACGCAGGCGGCGCGCGAGCAGGCGTCGGATATTCACATCGAGCCGTTCGAGAACGCGTCGGTGGTGCGGTTCCGCGTCGACGGCACGCTGCGCGATGTCGTGCGCCCGAAGAAGGCGCTGCACGGCGCGCTGATCTCGCGCATCAAGATCATGGCGCAGCTCGATATCGCCGAGAAACGTTTGCCGCAGGACGGGCGCATCACGCTGCGCGTCGGCGGCCGTCCGGTCGATGTCCGCGTGTCCACGCTGCCGACCGGCCACGGCGAGCGCGCCGTGCTGCGTCTGCTCGAAAAAGACGCACAGCGCCTGAATCTCGAAACGCTCGGCATGGCGCGTGACACGCTCGTCCAGTTCGACAAGCTGATCGGCCGGCCGCACGGCATCGTGCTCGTGACCGGGCCGACGGGCTCCGGCAAGACGACCACGCTCTACGCGTCGATGTCGCGCCTCGAGACGACGACCACCAACATCATGACGGTGGAAGACCCGATCGAATACGATTTGTCGGGCATCGGGCAGACGCAGGTGAACGAGCGCATCGGCATGACGTTCGCGCGGGCGCTGCGCTCGATTCTGCGTCAGGACCCCGACATCATCATGATCGGTGAAATCCGCGACCTCGAAACCGCGCAGATCGCGGTGCAGGCGTCGCTGACCGGTCACCTCGTGCTCGCGACGCTGCACACGAACGACGCCGCGTCCGCCGTCACCCGTCTGACCGACATGGGCGTGGAGCCGTATCTGCTCGCGTCGTCGCTGCTCGGCGTGCTCGCGCAGCGCCTCGTGCGCCAGTTGTGCCCGGCGTGCAAGGAAGAGCGCGAGGAAGAAAATGGCGTAAAGCACTGGCATCCGGTCGGCTGCGACCGATGCGGCCAGTCGGGTTACGTGGGCCGGCGCGGCGTGTACGAACTGCTGCTGATCGACGACGCCATTCGCCCGCTGATTCACCGCAACGCCGCCGACGCCGAGATTCTCGCGGCGGGCCGCGCGCACGGCATGCGCACGCTGCGCGAAGACGGAAACCGCTGGCTGAACGCGGGCGTGACATCGCTCGAAGAAGTGCTGCGCGTGACAGGCGGAGACTAAGCGTATGCCGGCGTTCCGTTTCGAAGCCATCGACCAGGCGGGCAAGACGCAGACCGGCGTGCTCGACGCCGACAGCGCCCGCGCCGCGCGCAGCCACCTGCGCACGCAAGGACTGACGCCGCTCGTCGTCGAGGCGGCGGGCACGCGCACGCGCGGCGAACGGCAGCAGCGGCTGTCGCTCGGGCGCCGGCTGTCGCAGCGCGAACAGGCCATTCTCACGCGCCAGCTCGCGAGCCTGCTAATCGCGGGCTTGCCGCTCGGCGAAACGCTTTCGGTGCTCACGGAGCAATCCGAGCGCGATTACATCCGCGAACTGATGGCCGCGATCCGCGCCGAAGTGCTCGGCGGCCATTCGTTCGCCAATGCGCTCGCGCAGCATCCGAAGGACTTCCCGGAGATTTATCGCGCGCTCGTCGCGGCGGGCGAGCACACCGGCAAGCTCGGGCTCGTGCTCTCGCGTCTCGCGGACTACATCGAGCAGCGCAACGCGCTCAAGCAGAAGATCATTCTGGCGTTCACATATCCGGGCATCGTGACGATCATCGCGTTCGGCATCGTCACGTTCCTGCTGAGTTATGTCGTGCCGCAAGTGGTGAACGTGTTCGCGAGCACCAAGCAGGCGCTGCCTTTTCTCACCGTGATGATGATGGCGCTCTCCGCCTTCGTGCGAAGTTATTGGTGGGCCATGTTGATCGGCGTGCTGCTGATCGCGTGGCTCGTGCGGCGCATTCTCTCGCGGCCCGGACCGCGCCTGGCGTTCGACCGCTGGCTCCTGACCGCGCCGCTCGTCGGCAAGCTGGTGCGCGGCTATAACACCGTGCGCTTTGCCAGCACGCTCGCGATTCTCACGGCCGCCGGCGTGCCGATCCTGCGCGCGTTGCAGGCGGCGGGCGAAACGCTGAGCAATACCGCGATGCGCAATAACGTGGACGACGCCATCGTGCGCGTGCGCGAAGGCTCGGCGCTGTCGCGCGCGCTCGCCAATACGAAGACGTTTCCGCCCGTGCTCGTGCATCTGATCCGCTCGGGCGAAGCCACCGGCGACGTCACCACGATGCTCGACCGCGCGTCCGAAGGCGAGGCGCGCGAACTCGAACGCCGCACGATGTTCCTCACGAGCCTGCTCGAGCCGCTCCTGATTCTCGCGATGGGCGGCGTCGTGCTGGTCATCGTGCTCGCGGTGATGCTGCCGATCATCGAACTGAATAATCTGGTGCAGTAATGAACGCCCTGCAAACCCGCCTGCTCACGCTTGCCGCCCTCGCGCTCTTTTGCGTGACGGTGACATATTGGGTCGTCACGCTGACTTCGCGTCAGACCGCGCCGTTGCCCGCCGCCGCCGCGACGCGCACGCCGTCGGTCGAACAGGCCGCGACGATTTTCGGCGGCCAACTGGAGCGGCAAGCGAATTCCGACGTGCATCTGTTCGGCATACTCGCGCTGCAAGGCGGCGCGGCGGCGATCGTCAGCTACGGCGGCGAGCCGGCGCGGGCGGTGTCGCTGGGCGGCCCGCTCACGCAGGGCGTGAAGCTCTCGCAGGTGAAAGCGCGTTCGATCATCGTCGAGCGCAACGGCGTGAAGTCGGAAATCTTCCTGCCGCCCGTTCCGCCCGGACCGACGATCTACGTCCGTTGACCGCCGGGCGCCGCGCGTTGACCGCGGTCACGGCGCGATGAAAGCCGGTCGATAAAATGCTCGGCGGCTTCGGTCACACGAGCCGCATGTTTCTTAAATCAACAGCGGGCGCAAGCCCTGAATTATCACGAGGTAGCAGTCATGCAAATGTGGACGCAACGCCGCATGGAAATCAACCAGGCCAAGGCGCGCCGTCAACGGGGGTTCACGCTCATCGAAATCATGGTCGTGATCGCGATTCTCGGCATTCTCGCCGCGCTGATCGTGCCGAAGATCATGAGCCGCCCCGACGAAGCGCGCCGCGTGGCCGCGAAGCAGGACATCGGCACGATCATGCAGGCCATGAAGCTCTACCGGCTCGACAACGGCCGTTATCCGACGCAGGAGCAGGGTCTGCGCGCGCTCGTCGAGAAGCCGACGACGGAACCGGTGCCGAACAACTGGAAGGACGGCGGCTATCTGGAGCGCCTGCCGGCCGATCCGTGGGGCGGCCAGTATCAATATCTGAATCCGGGCGTGCACGGCGAAATCGACGTCTTCAGCTACGGCGCGGACAACAAGGCGGGCGGCGAAGGCAACGATGCCGACGTCGGCTCCTGGCAGTAAAAGGGACGTGAAGTGAACAGGCACGGCAGGCACACGGCGGCGCGTCGGAATGCGGGTTTCACGCTGCTGGAAATGCTCGTCGTGCTGGTGATCGCGGGCTTGCTCGTGTCGCTCGCGTCGCTGCAGCTCACGCGCAATCCGCGCACCGATTTGAACGAAGAAGCGCAACGGCTCGCGCTGCTGTTCGAATCGGCGGGCGACGAAGCGCAAGTGCGCGCCCGGCCTATCGCGTGGCAGCCCGTGGAAGGCGGCTTTCGCTTCGACATCCGCACCGAGGACGGCTGGCGCCCGCTGCGCGACGATCTCTTGCGCGCCCGCCGCTGGGAAGGCGGCGTGACCGGCGTCACCATCCAGTTTCTCGATTCCGACAAATCCGTGAGCCGGCTCGTGTTCGGCACCGAAGCCATCGACACGCCCATGGAAATCACGCTCGTCTCGGCGGTGGGGCGCGCGACGATCATCGGCAGCGGCAACGGCCGCTTTCAGGTGCGGTGATGCGTGCGCCATCCAGACAACGCGGCACACAACGCGGCTTCACGATGATCGAAGTGCTGGTCGCGCTGGCGATTCTCGCGGTGGCGCTCGCGGCGTCGCTGCGCGCGGTCGGGTCGATGGCGACGAGCGAAGCGGACCTGCATCGGCGTCTGCTCGCGGGCTGGAGCGCGGACAACGAACTCGCGCAGATTCGCCTCGCGCATGTCTTTCCGGATATCGGCTCGCGCACGTTCGACTGCTCGCAGGGCAACTTGAAGCTCGTCTGCACGCAGCGCGTCTCGGCCACGCCGAACCCGATTTTCCGGCGCGTGGAAATGTTCGTCGCGACGCCCGGCCGCTCCGGTTATCTCGCGCAAATGGTCACGGTGGTGGCGAATGAAACGACCCGGTCGCTCTGAGCCCCGCCGCGCGGCGCGGCGGCAGCGCGGCTTCACGCTGCTCGAAATGCTCATCGCCATCGCCATTCTCGCGGTGATCGCGGTGCTGTCGTGGCGCGGGCTGGACCAGATCATCCGCGGCCGCGCGACCATCACGAACGCGATGGAAGACGAGCGCGTCGTCGCGCAGTGTTTCGACCAGATGCGTATCGACGCGCGTCAGGCCGCGACCGACGACGAAGCCGGCCAGCCCGCCGTGTCGCTCGGCAACGGGTCGCTGCAAATCGTGCGCGGCGTGTTCGCGCCGGCTGCCGCGCCGCGCCTGCAAGTCGTGCGCTATCGGCTGTCGAACGGGCGCATCGTGCGCTACGCGTCGCCGCCGCTGGAGAACGTCGGCGAAGTGCGGCGCGCGCTTTCATCGAGCGATACCGCCGATGGCTGGAGCGCCGTGCCGTTGCTGGGCGGCGTCGGCTCGCTCGCGACGCGCGTGTACATTCCGCAGAAAGGCTGGACGACGCGCATGAGCGACGTGCTTGGCCGGATCAACGAGAACGACAACAATCTGAAGGTGCCGCAGCTCGGCAACGCGCCGCTCGCGCGGGCCGTCTCGGGCATTCAGGTGGCGGTCGGCGCGCCGAATCTGCGCGTGCCGATCACGCGCGTGTTTCTGGTCGGAGAATGAAGATGCGTGCATCGGTCCGAAACAGAAAACAACGCGGCGTCGCAATCATCAGCGCGTTGCTGGTGGTCGCGCTGTCGTCCATTCTCGTGTCCGGCATGCTGTGGCGTCAGCAGGTCCAAGTGCGGCGCATCGAGAATCAGCGGCTGCTCGCGCAGGCGCAGTGGATCTCGCGCAGCGCGCTCGACTGGACGCGGCTGATTCTTCGCTCCGAAGCCGATACCTCGCCGACCGTCACGTATCTGGGGGGCGTGTGGGGCGTGCCGATCGCGAAGACCAAGCTCTCGGATTTCCTCGGGCAGATCGGCGAAGTGCGCGCGCAGCAAGGCGCGCAGACGTTTCTGTCCGGCTCCATCGAAGACGCGCAGGCGAAGTTCAATCTGCGCAATCTGGTCGCGACGCCGACTCCCGGCGTCCTGACCATCAACGTCGAGCAGATTCAGTCGTTCCAGCGGCTTCTGACGATGCTCGGCATCAACGGATCGCTCGCGAAGACGGTGGCCTTGCAGATGCGCGCCGGCCTCGCGCGGTCCGCGACGCGCTTCCAGACGCAGACGGGCAACGGCACGACCGCCGCGAGTTCGCCGGCGGAAGCGATGGCGGCGATCGCGCAAGGCGGCGGCACGGGCGGCGGCAATTTCACCGACGATCCCGGCCTGAAGGACGCCGACAACGACGCGCCCGTCGCGCCGCTGCAAATGATCAGCGTGGATTCGCTGCTGGACGTGCCGGGCTTTTCGCCCGAAGCGGTCGCGAAGCTGCGGCCGTTCGTGACCGTGCTGCCGACGACGACCGCGGTCAACATGAACACCGCGCCCGCCGAAGTGGTCGCCGCCGTGGTGCCGGGCATGAGCCTGTCGCAGGCGCAGGCGTTCGTCGCCCGGCGCGAGACCGTGTTTTTCCACGATACCGGCAACGTGCAACTCGCCCTAACCGGCGCGGGCGTCCGTTCGACGTCGCTCGACACGAACGAGATCGACGTCACCACGCGCTATTTCGTGATTCACGGGCGCGTCGAGCACGAGCGGGCGCAACTGGAGCGCACGACGCTCGTGTACCGCGATCCGACGACGCACGCCACGCGCATCGTCTATACGCGCGACGCGCTCTGATGACGCTGTTACTGACAAGAGGAAGTGGCCTTTGAGCACACTGATCGTTCTATTACCGCCGCGCGATCCCGGCGTGCGCTCGCAGGAGTGGCAACTGCCGGACCTGCCGTTCCTGCTGCTGGACAAGCGCGGCGAGACGCAGCGCGCCGGCCGCGCCGCGGTCGGCCTTCTGCCGCGCGCCAACGCGACGGTGCTGATCGTCGCGGCGCGCGACACGCTTCTACTCGCCGCTACCATTCCGCCGCTGAAAGGGCCGAGGCTGCGTCAGGCGCTGCCGAACGTGGTCGAAGACCAGTTGATCCAGGATCCGCAGACGTGCCATATCGCCGTCGATCCGGCCGCGCTCGCGGATGGGCGGCGCGTCGTCGCGGTGATCGATCGCGGCTGGTTCCGCTTCGTCTGCGACGCATTGACGAGCACCGGGCATCGCAATCTGAAGGCGGTGCCGGCCATGCGCTGCCTGCCGGTTCCCGCCGCCGCGCCTGTCGTCGAGACGCCCGAGGGCGAAAAAGCGCCCGAAGCGCCGCCGACGCCCTTCATCGCGGGGTTGCTGGGGAACGTCGTTTCGACCGCGCCCGCGCTGATCGGTGAGATCGAAGCGACGGCGCCCGCGATCAGCACCGCGCCGCGCGTCGAAATCGCGATTGCGCGCGGCGAGCGCGCGGCGCTCGGCGAAGGGCTCGCGTTGCCCGTCGATTCCATTGCGCCGACGCTGGAAGCACTCGCGGGCGAGCATCCGCTCACGCTCTATTCGCTTGTCGATCTTCCCGGCGACGAGCCGCGCCTTGCCGGATCGCGCAAAGAGGCGGCGCTCGCGGGCGGGCATCCGCTCGCGTTCGAGGCGCTGGCGCGCAATGCGCTCGCCAGCCGCTTCGACCTGTGCCAGTTCGAATTCGCGGCCCAGCCGTGGCGGCTCGACCGCGCGACGATGCGCCGCCTGCGCGTGCCCATCGCGCTCGTGGCGGCATCGGTGATCGTGTCGGTCGTTGGCATCAACGTGCAGTGGATTCAGCTCGCGCGCCAGCGCGACGCCATCAGCGCCCAGATGACCGAACTGCTGCTCAACGCGTTTCCGAAGACGACGACCGTGCTCGACGCGCCCGATCAAATGGCGCGCAATCTCGACCGCCTGCGCGTGGCGTCGGGCGAGCTGTCGCCGTCGGATTTCCTGTCGCTCGCCGACGGCCTCGCGCGCTCGCTCGGTCCGGTGCCGGTGAACGGCATCGCCGGGCTCGACTATCGCGACCGCCATCTCGAAGTGACTTTCAAGCCGGAAACCAAGGTCGATCCCGATCTCGGCAAGCGCCTCGCGGCGAACGGGCTGAACGGCGCCATCGACACGAACACCGGCAAATGGACGATCAGGAGCGGCCAATGAAAGCAGAAATCGGACGAACGCTCTCCGAGTTCTGGGAGGCGCGCACGCCGCGCGAAAAGACGCTGTTGATGTGGGGCGGCCTGCTGCTCGGCATCGCGCTGGTTTATCTCGTGCTGTGGGCGCCCGCTTACGAAGGCCGCGCGCGCCTGCGCGACACCTTGCCGACGATGCAGCGCCAGCTCGCCACGATGACCGCGCAAGCGAACGAAGCGCGCTCGCTCGCCGGCAGCGCCGAGGGCGTGACGCCGACGGGCGGCGCGCTGCGCGATGCGCTCGCGAAGTCGCTCGCGGACAACGGCATGCAGCCGACGCAGGTGCAGGTCATCGGCTCGGCGGTGCAGATTCAGCTGAAGAACGCGTCGTTCCCGAACTGGACGATGTGGCTCGACGACGCGCGCAAGCAATTCAAGGTGCAGGTGTCCGAAGCGCACGTTCAGGCGCTGAAGCCGGACGGTCAGGTGGATCTGACCGCATCGCTGCAACCGGCCAGCGTCAAATGAGCTACTGGACTCGCCGACTCAGGCTCGCGCTGCCGGGACTTGTCGTGATGGTGTTGTCGGTGGCGGGCACGCTGCTCGTGATGATGCCCGCCGCGTGGATCACGCCGCAATTCGCGAAGGCGACGGGCGGTCACGTGAACCTCGCCGACCCGTCCGGTTCGCTCTGGCGCGGCTCGGCGACGCTGATGCTCGCCGCGAGCACCGACGGCTCGGGCGCGACGCTGCTGCCGGGGCGCATCGAATGGACGACGGCGTTCTGGCCGCTCTTCACCGGCCGCGTGCACATGACCATGCGACAGACGGAAGCGATGCCCGATCCCGTGATCGTCGATGCCACCACGCGCGGCGCGACCCTTTCGGCGGGCGGGATCGCGGTGCCGGCGACGCTGCTCGCGGGTCTTGGCGCGCCGTTCAATACGCTGAATTTCGAAGGCACCGTGCGGCTTTCGTGGACCGAATTCCGGCTGCTCGGCAGGAATGCTTACGGACAGTTCGTCGTGACGCTGGACGACATGGCGTCGCGCGTGTCGCGGGTCAAGCCGCTGGGTTCGTATCGCGTCGCGTTGCAGGCGCAGGGTGCGACCGCGAGCATCGATCTTTCGACGACTAAAGGCCCGTTGCTGTTGACGGGCAGCGGCGTGATCTCGCAGGACGCGACGACGTTCGAAGGCACCGCGAAAGCTGAGCCGCAGCAGCGCGAAAACCTGGCGGGACTGCTGAATCTGCTCGGCCGGCACACCGATCCGGATACCGTCGCGCTGACGTTCGCGCGCTGACAACGCGCGGCGTCAGCCGCCCGCTGCGCTCTTCTCCGTCGCGGACATCGTGTCGGGCGCGGAAGCCGCCGCCGGCGCCTCGACCCCGCCCGTCTCGCGATTCATCTGCGCGACGTCCCAGCCGCCGCCCAGCGCCTTCACCAGCCCGACCGACGCCACCATGCGCTGGCCCGCGATATTCGCGAGCTTCTGTTCCGCCGTGAACGCCGTGGTCTGCGCGGTCAGCACGCTGATGAACGCGACCGTCCCCGCTTTGTACTGATTGTTGATGATGGCGAGCGCCTGCTGCGCGGACTGCACAGCCTGCTGCTGCACGACGATCTCTTTCTCCAGAATTCGCAGGGACGCGAGGTTGTCTTCCACGTCCTGGAACGCGGTCAGCACGGTTTGCCGATACGTCGCGACGTTTTCGTCATAGGCGGCGCGGGCGGCTTCGGTGCGCGCGGCGCGCAAGCCGCCGTCGAAAATCGTCGCGGCAATACTCGGCCCGAGCGTCCAGAAACGCGACGGCGCGCGCAGCAATTGCGACAACACCGAGCTTTCGAAGCCGCCCTGCGCGGACAGCGTGAGCGTGGGAAAGAACGCGGCGATTTCGATGCCGATCTGTTCGTTCGCCGCCGCCGCCTTGCGCTCGGCCGACGCGATATCCGGACGCCGCTCCAGCAGCGCCGACGGCATCGCGGTGGGAACGGTCGGCGGCGTGGCGTCGAGCGGCATCGCGGGAAGCGAGAAGGTCGAAGCCGGTTCGCCGACGAGCACCGCGATGGCATGTTCGTATTGCGCGCGCGCGACGCCGTTCTCGATGGCGGAAGCCTGCGCGGACTGCAATTGCGTCTGCGCCTGAATCACGTCCGAGCGCGCGACGATGCCTTGTGCGTACTGATTCTGCGTGAGCTTGAGGGACTGCTGATAAGCGGCGACGGTATCGTCGAGCAGCTTCTGCTGAGCGTCGAGCGAGCGCAACTGAAAGTATGTTTGCGCGAGCGTGGCCTGCGCGGACAGACGCGCGTTGGCGAGATCCGCTGCCGCGCCCTGTTGCCCCGCCTTCTGCGCGGTCACCGTCCGGCCGATGCTGCCCCACAGATCCGGCTCCCACGAAGCGTCGAGCGCCAGGTTGTAGTCGTTGCTGACCGTGCTGCGGTTGGCGAACGCGGCGGTCGACGTGCGACTGCTGGTTCCCGACCCGGCCCGCGATGCCGACGCGGACGCGCCGATGGTCGGGAAATATGCCGCCCGCGCCTCACCGACGAGGGCGCGCGCCTGACGATACGCCGCCGCGAACTGCGCAATGCTCTGGTTCGACTGGTTCAGGCGCGCTTCGAGATCGTTCAGCCGCGCGTCGTCGTAGACGGTCCACCAGTCGCCGCGGTCGGTGCGGTCGGCGGGCTGCGCGACTTTCCAGCCTTCGGGCGCTTCCTTGTAGGCGGCGGGCATCGGCGTCGTGGGACGCTGATAATCCGGGCCGACGGCGCAACCCGCGATGGACATCGCGCAGGCGGCGGCCATCGCGATGGCGCTCAGTTTGCGCGCAGTGCGGCGAGCGGCGGGACGGCGGGGCCTGGCGGAAACAGAAGCGGAAACGGAAACGGCGGGGCGATACGGCATCTGCGTGTCGAAAATCCTGTCGGCGTGGGTTCGTCCGGTGCGGCGAACGCGGTCAGCCGAGATAGTAACGGAACGCCCGCAGCGCAGTTCGCAGCGGGCGTCGGGCAGACGTTAGGGTAACGGCTTCGCCGTAAGGCGGGTGTTACGTGCGGGAAGAAATCGGTTACGGCGCGTTACTCCCGATGAGTCACGCGCTTTACCGGCCCGTCGAGCCGCCGCCGGCCGGGCAGCCCTGGCATGGCGCGCCGAGCAAAGGGCGTGACGACGTGCTGCCCGCTTTCCCGGAAGCCTCGCCTTTGCTCCGATGCCTGTTTTCGAACCAGCCCATTGCGAGCACCGCCAACGAGCCGCCCGGCAGCAGGAACACGATCATATACACCGCGAGCTTCCACGGATTCAGCTTCGTCGGAACGAAGTGACGGGAAGCACTGGCGAGCGTGCTGCTGACTTGGCCGATGCGTCGGCGGGCGGTGCGGGCAGTGTGGGCGAAGCGGGTCATTGGCGGTCCTTCAGGCGTCGATCGAACGACGCAGATGGCATCAAAACATGGTCTCGGGCGGCGCATTTAAGCGCGTAACGCGTTGCTTAGAATAATATTGACTATGCAACTACTTTTCAAGATACTGGCGATTGCTTTTTTCTCGAACTGTTGTTTCGCGGCACGCCGCGCCGACGTCAAACCGCATGGACCGCGATCCGCTCTACGACCCCGCCACGATTCGGCTCGAAACCAGCCTCGGCTACTACCTCGCGAAGGCGCGCAACGTGTTGATTGCGCGAACGGACGAGGCGCTGAGACCGCTCGATCTCACGTCGCAGCAGATCGGCGTGATTCTCTCACTGGCGTCGGGGCGTGCGCGCACGCCGTTGGAGCTATCGCGGGAGATGTCGTATGACAGCGGGTCGATGACGCGCATGCTCGACAGGCTCGAAAAGAAAGGCTTCGTCAGCCGTGCGCGCAGCGACGCGGACCGGCGCATCGTCGAGTTGAAGCTGACCGAGCGCGGACAGGAAGCCGCAGCGCGACTGCCGGCCATCGGCGCGGCAGTGCTGAACGAGCAACTGCACGGCTTCAGCCGTGCCGAACTGGATCTGCTCATCGCGATGCTGGCGCGCATCATCGGTAATTCGCCGGCGGAGGACCACGGCGTCTGCGCACTGGACGACGCTGACTAGAGCAATCTATCGAATCAACACCGTACGAATTGCCCATTTCACTGTCTGGGCAGAGAATGCCGCGACACGAATAATTCAAGCGCTGGAGTACAACAACAATGTCAACGACCGCGACCGCCGAACCAAACGACGCCCCCGCCGTACCGCCCGCCCCGGCTCCGCTTGCGGGCGGCATTCTCGCGCTTCTGACCATGGGCCTCGCGCTCGGCACGTTCATGGAAGTGCTCGACACATCGATTGCCAACGTCGCCGTGCCGACCATTTCCGGCAGCCTCGGCGTCGCGACGAGCGAAGGCACGTGGGTGATTTCGTCGTATTCGGTGGCGTCCGCGATTGCGGTGCCGCTGACCGGCTGGCTCGCGCGGCGCGTCGGCGAGGTCAAGCTCTTCACCATTTCCGTGCTGCTGTTCTCGATCGCCTCGGCGCTGTGCGGCTTCGCGCAGAACTTCGAGTCGCTGATTGCGTTCCGGCTGCTGCAAGGTCTCGTGTCCGGCCCGATGGTCCCGCTCTCGCAAACCATCCTCATGCGCAGTTATCCGCCGGAGAAGCGCGGACTCGCGCTGGGTCTATGGGCGATGACCGTGATCGTCGCGCCGATCTTCGGCCCCGTGATGGGCGGCTACATCACCGATAACTACACCTGGCCGTGGATTTTCTATATCAACGTGCCGATCGGCGTGTTCTCGGCCGCGATCGCGTATTTCCTGTTGCGCGGCCACGAGACGAAGACGACGAATCAGCGCATCGACGCAGTCGGCCTGGCGCTGCTCGTGATCGGCGTCGCGAGTCTGCAAATGATGCTCGACCTCGGCAAGGATCACGACTGGTTCAATTCGAACTTCATCGTGTCGCTGGCGATCATCGCGGCCATTTCGCTCGCGTTCATGTTCGTGTGGGAGATCACGGAGAAAGAGCCGGTCATCGACTTGTCGCTCTTTCGCGACCGCAATTTCGCGATGGGCGTGCTCATCACGTCGCTCGGCTTTCTTGCGTTCTTCGGGTCGGTGGTCGTGTTGCCGCTGTGGTTGCAGACGGTGCTCGGCTACACGCCGTGGCTCGCCGGCCTCGCCACCGCGCCGGTAGGCATCCTCGCGCTCGTGCTGTCGCCGATGATCGGGCAGAACATGCACCGCATGAATCTGCGGGTGGTGGCGAGCTTCGCGTTTATCGTGTTCGCGTTCGTGTCGTACTGGAACTCGACGTTCACGCTCGACACGCCCTTCCACGACATCGTGTATCCGCGGCTGATTCAGGGCATCGGCGTGGCGTGCTTTTTCGTGCCGATGACGACGATCACGCTTTCCAGCGTCTCCGACGAGCGGCTCGCGGGCGCGGCGGGATTATCGAATTTTCTGCGTACGCTGTCGGGCGCAATCGGCACGGCGGTGAGCACCACGTTCTGGGAAAACGACATGATCCGCCATCACGCGGTGCTCACGGAATCCGTCACGCCGTACGCGCAGACGACGACCGCCTATTCCGACCTGCTTTCGGGCCTCGGCCTGTCGGGACAGGCGCTCGCGGCGCAACTGGATCGCGTCGTGGCCGCGCAGGCGTACATGATGTCGACCAACGACTTCTTCCGCATCTCGTTCTATGCGTTTCTTGTGCTCGCCGCGATGGTCTGGCTGACGCGTCCGCGCAAGGGCGCGTCGGCGTCGATGGGGCATTGATCCGCGCGCGTCACTGCGGCGGCAGCGGCGTGACCGATTGCGCCGGCTCGCTGTCCAGATTCAGCGGAACGGACTGCATCTGCTGCGGCTGCTGAACGGCTTGCGGCGTGGCGTTCACGGGCCGCGCCGTGCCGTAGCGCACGAATTGCTTGAAATCCGCGCCCGCCTGCCACGGATTCGGATCGCAGCCGAGCGGACTGTCGCAGTGCGCCGCGAAGCCGATGGTCGCCGTGCCTTCGTTGCTCGGCGTCTTCGTGACCTGATACGCGAGGGCGCGCTTTCCGCTCGACGGGCCAGCCGTCTGGATGACCGAATCCGTGATGGCCTGCAACTTGTACTCCGAATGATTTGTCACCCAGACTTGAGCGCGCGCCCACCATGCGTCGCATTCCAGCTTGCTCATGCAGGTGAGCGGCGCGGTGGCCTGTTCGATCGTCTGGCTGCTGACCTGCGTTTCGGCCGCGCAGCCGGCGATCAAGGCGAGCGACGCGGCTGCGCTGATGAGTCGGTAGTTCATCGCATTCCCGATAGTCGATAAAAAGCCGATTTTCGGCCCGCACGCGCGTACGGTGTTCCGCGCGTTTCCCTCTGTTGCAAAACACGTCGGTTTTGCCGCACGCGCCCTATCTCAGCAGTAAAAAATTGCCCGTTTCCCTTGGTCAGACGCCGACGCTGTTCGGCTTGTAATCCTGATACGCCGCGATGAACGCATCGAACGGCTCGGTCTGCTCGCGCTCGATGGCGGCTTGCTCGGCCAGCGACTTCGCGGCAAGGGCCTCCATGTCGCGCTCTTCGTCAGGCGGCAACGGACGGCGGCGAAAGTACTCCGCGTGCTCACGGCTGATATTCAACGCAAAGTGCTCGAACGATTGCTGCTTGTCGCGCATCGTCTGAAGGACGCGCGCCGACGGCGTCAACGAAGCATCCGCGATGCGCGGACGGAGCGCCGTCAGCGCGCGCATGTGGTCGTCGCCACCGGAAAGCGCGTCGAGCGTGCTCGCGACCGGCCCGATCGCGTCGAATAGTTCGTTCGCCCAATCCTGCATGGAAACCAGCGCGCCGTCGCGACGAAGCGTGAGGCCCGGCTTGCGTCCTTCCTTCGTGATGGCGCTGAAGTTGTCGTTCGCTTCGATGCTCGCTTCGCGCGGCAGGGGCGGGCTGTCTTCCAGCGCGCAATACAGCAGATACGCGTCGAGAAAGCGCGCCGTTTCGAGCGCAATGCCAGCGGGCGCGAAGGGATCGATATCCAGGCAGCGCACTTCGATGTACTGCACGCCGCGCTCGGCCAGCGCCTGTAGCGGGCGCTCGCCGGAGCGCGTGACGCGCTTCGGGCGAATGGTCGAGTAGAACTCGTTCTCGATCTGCAGCACATTCGTGTTGATCTGCACCCACTCGCCGTCGCGCTGCGTGCCGATGGCTTCGTAAGGCGCGTACGGCTGGCTCACCGCTTTCGCGAGCACGTCGAGGTACGCGTCAAGCCGGTCGTAGCTCGGCAGCAGATCGGCCTGCGCCGGATTGTTCGTGTAGCCGAGGTCGCTCATGCGCAGGCTGGTCGCGTGCGGCAGATAGAACGTGTCGTCGTCGAACGTTTCGAGCCGATGCGTCTTGCCTTCGACAAAGCGTTTATTCAGCGCGGGCGACGCGCCGAAAAGGTACATCAACAGCCAGCTCGTGCGGCGGAAATTGCGAATCAGCGCGAAGTAACGCTCCGAGCGGAAGTCCTGCAACGACAGCGCGTTCGACGGATCGAGCGCCTGCCATGCGCGCCACACGTTTTCGTCGAGCGAATAGTTGTAGTGGATGCCCGCGATGCACTGCATGGTGCGGCTGTAGCGCAGCGCGAGTCCGCGGCGATACACGTGCTTCAGCTTGCCGATGTTCGACGTGCCGTAATTGCCGAGCGGAATCTCGTTCTCCCGCGGCAGCGCGTTGGGCATCGAATGATTCCACAGCAGCTCGTCGCCGAGATGCGCATAGGCGAAGCGGTGAATCGCGTCGAGACGCTCGAGCGCGCGCGCGGCGTCCGGCTCGGCGGGCGTGATGAGTTCGACGAGAGCTTCCGAGTAGTCCGTCGTGATCAACGGATGCGTGAGCGCCGAGCCGAACGCCCGCGGATGCGGCGTCATGGCGAGCTTGCCGTCGGCCGTCACGCGCAGACTTTCCTTTTCGATGCCGCGCAAGCCTTGGCGCAGGGCGTCGGCGTGCGGCCCGGACGCGAGCGCGGCAAGCCTGCGCCGATATGCGCCGGTTACGGAGTGAGCGGAATTCGTGTTTGCCATTGAAGCGTTTTGCGAGGAGCGCGAGAAGCCCGCGCCCGGTCATATTTTCGGGTAGCGGGCACTTTAACATCTCGGTGTTGCCCGTGCTCGGGGCCCCGATCCGCGCGGTTCGCGGCGCTTTTGAACGCGATCGCAGACGCAATGAAAAACGCCCGCGCGTCTTTCGACGCCGGGCGTATCGGCAAACTACGGCTTTTAGGCAACCTTTCCCGCGTCGCCATGCGTGCGCTCGGCGTCGAGCAACGCTTCCTTGCGTGACAAGCCCCAGCGATAGCCGGCGATCGCGCCATCCTTGCCGATCACGCGATGACACGGAATCGCCAACGCCACCGGATTCGACGCGCACGCGCTCGCGACGGCCCGCACCGCGCCCGGCGATCCCACCGACGCCGCGACGTCCGTATAGCTGCGCGTTTCGCCGTAGGGAATGCGGCGCAGCGCATCCCACACGCGCTGTTGAAACGCGGTCGCGCCGATGTCGAGCGGCAGGTCGAAACGCTCGCGCGTGCCTTGCAGATACGCGCGAATTTGCGCGATGAACGGCGCCATGCGCGCGTCGTCCTGGATGCGCTCGGCGAGCGCGAAATCGGCGGCGAGCTGGTCGATGAGCGTCTCGCGATCATCATCGAATGCGATCTTGCAGACGCCCTTGTCGGTCGCCGCGACGAGCACCGTGCCGAGCGGCGTGGCGGCGGTCGCATAGCGTAGCGTCAGCCCCGCGCCTTTGCGCCGATACGCCGATGGCGTCATGCCCAGTTCCGCCGGCGCGGCCTCGTACATGCGCGACGGCGAGCCGAAACCGGCGTCCTGCGTGGCGCGCGTCACGTCGTGGCCGCGCTGTAAGGCGTCGCGTAGCACGCCCGCGCGCCGGGCCGCCTGGTACTGTCGCGGCGAAATCCCGACGATGCGCGAAAACAGCCTTTGGAGATGAAACGGACTGACGTGGACGGCGTCGCTCAGTTGCGCGAGCGTCATGCGCTGCTGCGGATCGGCGTCGAGCACCTTGCAGGCGCGCTCGACGATGGCGAGTTCGCGCGGCAGGCCCGTCGGCTGGCACCGCTTGCATGCGCGATAGCCGGCGGCTTCGGCTTCGCCGGTCGTCGTGAAAAACGACACGTTCTCGCGGCGCGGCGCCCGCGACGCGCACGACGGCCGGCAAAAGACGCCCGTCGTGCGGACGGCGAAGAAGAACGCGCCGTCCGCTTGCGCGTCGCGTTCGGCGACGGCTTGCCAGCGGCTTTCGTCCGTTTGATAGTGGGAGATTTCTGCGGCGTTCATGATGACCTCGGCGGCTTTTAGGTACGCGTCCAATGTAAAGCCGTGCCGACGAGGTTACGCGCCGTTCCTTGCTCTGTCATTGCTGCGGCTGTCCCGCGTTGCGACAAAAAGTGATGCGCAGATGCTACACATCGACGCCATAGGGGTTTTTACTAAAATTTCTATTGCGTCGCATCAACCCGCTGTGTATGATTGGAACTGTCTCCTCCATGTCTCCTCCTGATATGGATTCAGCCCGCCGACTAGGCGGGCTTTTTTTTGCCTGTGCGCCCAGTGCGTTACCGCATGCGGGCGAAAAAAAACCGGGCGCATGCGGCCCGGTTTCGTCTCAGTCGCCCGAGGTTACAGCACGTAGCGCGACAAATCCTCGTCTTCGGCGACTTCGCCTAATGCGCGATCCACATACGCCGCGTCGATTTTCACCGGCTGGCCCGCGTGGTTGCCCGCCGCGAACGACACTTCCTCCAGCAGCTTCTCGATGACCGTGTAAAGCCGCC
This sequence comes from Burkholderia sp. 8Y, assembly GCF_902506145.1. Classification (GTDB taxonomy): domain Bacteria; phylum Pseudomonadota; class Gammaproteobacteria; order Burkholderiales; family Burkholderiaceae; genus Caballeronia. The sequence goes on from NZ_LR733520.1 coordinate 2,855,716, forward strand.
GCGCGCCGATATTCTCCGTCTTCTCGTTCACCGAAAACGCGATTTCGGCCAGGCGCCGGATGCCGTCGTCGGCGAAATCCAGTTCCACGTCTTCGGTCGCGAGCAGCGCCTTGTATTGCTTGACGAGACTCGCATCGGTCGAATTCAGGATGGACTCGAAGTCGCCCACGGAGAGCGAGTCCAGTTCGACGCGAATCGGGAAACGCCCTTGCAGTTCGGGAATCAGATCGCTGGGCTTCGCCAGATGGAACGCGCCGCTCGCGATAAACAGGATGTGATCCGTCTTGATCATCCCGTACTTGGTGTTGATGGTCGTGCCTTCGACGAGCGGCAGCAGATCGCGCTGCACGCCCGCCCGCGACACTTCCGCCCCGCCGACCTCACTGCGCGACGCGATCTTGTCGATTTCGTCCAGAAACACAATGCCGTTCTGCTCGACGTTCTGCACCGCCTTGTTCTTGACCTCTTCGTCGTTGAGCAGCTTGCCGGCTTCTTCGTCGGTGAGCAGCTTCAGCGCCTCTTTCACCTTCACCTTGCGGCGCGTTTTCTTGCCGCCGCCGATGTTCGCGAACATCGAACGAATCTGCTCGGTCATGTCTTCCATGCCCGGCGGCCCCATGATGTCCATGCCGACTTGCGGCAACTCGACATCCAGTTCGATTTCCTTGTCGTCGAGCGCGCCTTCGCGCAGGCGCTTGCGGAACGTCTGTCGCGTGGCGTTATCGCCTTCGCCGTTCGCTTCAGCCGCGCCGAAACCGACCGGGCGCGCGCTCGGCAGCAGAATATCGAGGATGCGGTCTTCGGCGCGATCTTCCGCCTTGGTGCGCACCTTCTTCATTTCCGCTTCGCGCGTCTGCTTGACCGAAATTTCGATCAGATCGCGCACGATGCTGTCGACATCGCGGCCCACGTAGCCGACTTCGGTGAACTTCGTCGCTTCGATCTTGATGAACGGCGCGTCCGCGAGCTTCGCCAGACGCCGCGCGATCTCGGTCTTGCCGACGCCCGTCGGCCCGATCATCAGGATGTTCTTCGGCGTGATTTCCTGGCGCAGCGGCTCGGCGACCTGCTGGCGACGCCAGCGGTTGCGCAGCGCGACGGCAACCGCCTTCTTCGCGCGCCCCTGACCGATGATGTGTTTGTCGAGTTCCGAGACGATTTCGGAGGGAGTCATGGTGGTCATCGCTGGGTTCCTTTATTCGATCGTCTCGATGACGCGATTGTGATTGGTATAGATGCACATGTCGCCGGCGATCGTCAGCGCCTTCTCGACGATCTCGCGCGGCGAAAGCTCGGTGTTTTCCGCCAGCGCCTGCGCGGCGGCTTGCGCATAAGCGCCGCCCGAACCGATCGCGCAGATGCCGTTTTCGGGATCGAGCACGTCGCCATTGCCGGTAATGACGAGCGTGGCCTGTGCGTCGGCGGCGATCAGCATGGCTTCGAGCCGGCGCAGCATGCGGTCGGTGCGCCAGTCTTTCGCCAGTTCGACGGCGGCGCGCGTCAGATTGCCCTGATGCTTCTCCAGCTTCGCTTCGAAGCGATCCAGCAGCGAGAACGCGTCGGCGGTGCCGCCGGCGAAGCCGACCAGCACCTTGCCGCCATAGATGCGGCGCACTTTCTTGGCGCCGCCTTTCATGACGATGTTGCCGAGCGTCACCTGACCATCGCCGCCCAACGCGACTTTGCCGCCGCGTCGCACGGAGACGATGGTCGTGCCGTGAAATTGTTCCATGTGCGTTCCTTAAGAAAACCAGAAGAACGCGGGCGGCCTGCAACCATTGACGAGCCGCCACGCAGTCGAGAATTCGATGGAGTGCACGGCGCGGGGTTCCGCCCGGCCGGAAGGCTCGAAGCGAACGGCGCCGCGCGCGCGCCTTCGCGATGAGCGGGCGCGTCGGATTCAGTTTAGGGCGCGGTGGAAATTATCAAGGTGCGGGTCTTTCGATCGCCCGGAAAGCAAAAAGGCACACGGTTCACGTGTGCCTTTTCCGATCCCAAGCGTCAGACTTGCAGTTTTTCGCGGCGGCGCGTTCCCCGTTGCGGGCGGTCCCGCATCGTTCGCCGCGCGGTTCCCGCTTCAGTCGCCGAAGAGTTTCTGGCGCAGTTCGCGGCGCTCTTGCGCTTCCAGCGAGAGCGTGGCCGTGGGGCGCGCGAGCAGACGCGGAATGCCGATCGGCTCGCCGGTTTCTTCGCACCAGCCGTAGTCGCCGGACTCGATGCGCGCGAGGGACTGCTGCACCTTCTTCAGAAGCTTGCGTTCGCGGTCGCGCGTGCGCAGTTCCAGTGCATGTTCTTCCTCGATGGTTGCGCGATCCGCCGGGTCCGGCACGATCACCGTTTCCCGCAGATTTTCCGTCGTCTGGCCGGCATTCTTGAGAATGTCCGCTTGCAACTGCTCGAGCCGGTTCTTGAAGAAGGCGAGTTGTTCCTCGTTCATGTAGTCCTTCTCGCTCATCTTCAGGATTTCGGCTTCGGTCAAGAGTTTCGTTGTCATCTGCTTGCTTCTTCAATGTAAGGCGATGTCTTGGCAACGCCCGCACTTGCGTTGCCCGCATGCATGCAGCGTTTTGGCGTCACGCGACACTCGATGCGGGGCCGAACTCCTCTGGAAACCGATATTGGCTGCTCCGATAACGTTCGCCTCGTGGCCCTCGCGGCCTATCAGCAGATCGTCCGCCGGGGCATCCCTTTCTGATATCCGCCGGCCAACGCCCGTAACGATGCGCCGAACGGATTCGCCCTTCTCCAGTGGGGCTGTATTGTAACTGAACCGCAATTTCCGACGATAACCGAGGAAAACCCTGTCGAAAGCCGCCGGAATTCCAAAAATATAACGCCTGAACACGCAAAAAGCGACGGCGCTTCGTGGGCCCGACTACATTCCGCGACGATAATCGCTCACGAAAAACGCCGCCGGCGAGACTCGCGGGCGGCGCTTTTCTTCGGATCGTCTTCGCGTCGTACATTTCGCGTTCTTGCCGCGCCATAGCGCAAGCAAAGAATAGCGAAATGCGTGCCGCGCTTGTTTCTGCGGTTACTTCACCAGGCAGGCGTTCAGGCCGTCGGTGATCAGATCCTTCGGCAGCTCGATACCGATGAACACCATCTTGCTGTTCTTCTTCTCGATCGGCATCCACTTCGCGGCGAGATCGCTGCCCATCATCTGATGGACGCCCTGAAAGACGACCTTGCGATCGACGCCCTTCATATACAGCACGCCCTTGTAGCGCAAGAGCCGCTCGCCGTAAATCTGCAAGATGCCGCCGAGGAAGTCTTCGAGACGGTTCGGGTCGAACGGCTTGTCGCTGCGATACACGAAGGACTTGATCTTGTCGTCGTGGTGCGCGTGATGATGGTGATGATGGTGCTCGTGATCGTGGCCGCACGTGGCATGGTCGTGATCGTCGTCATGCGCGTGTGCGTGATCGTGGTCGTGGTCGTCTTCCGCGAGAAAGTCCGGGTCGATTTCCAGCTTCGAATTCAGATTGAAGCCGCGCAGATCGAAGATTTCCTTGATGTCCGCATCGCCGAAGTTGACGACCTTGATCGCGGCGCGCGGGTTCATGTGCACCAGCCGATGCTTCAGTGCTTCGAGCGCCTCCGCGTCGACGAGATCGGATTTCGTGATGAACAGGCGGTCCGCGAAACCCACTTGCCGCTGCACCACCTCGTGCTGATCGAGCTGCGCGTTCGCGTGCTTCGCGTCGACGAGCGTGATGATCGCGTCGAGCAGGAATTCGTCGGCGACCGTGTTATCCATGAAGAACGTCTGCGCGACCGGACCGGGATTCGCGAGACCCGTGGTTTCGATCACCACGCGGTCGAAATCGAGCGTGCCCGCCTTTTTGCGATTGGCGAGGTCTTCGAGGGCGCGCGCCAGATCGCCGCGAATCGTGCAGCAGATGCAGCCGTTGCTCATCTGGATGATCTGCTCGTTCGTTTCCTGCACGAGAATTTCGTTGTCGATGTTCTCTTCGCCGAACTCGTTTTCGATCACGGCGATCTTCATGCCGTGCTTTTCATTCAAGATGCGCTTGAGCAGCGTGGTTTTGCCGCTGCCCAGAAAGCCGGTCAGGATGGTTACGGGAATCATGGTGTCGCCTGTTTCCTTGTCAGTGTTCGGAGTCGCGCGGCCGGTCGGTGGCGCACTGAATCGGTTATTGAAACATATTCGCCGGACAGGCGCTTCGCGCCGCGTGACCTTGCCGCAGCCAGATAGGGCCGCTTACGCGATTTGCAACAGCAGGCCCTTCAGGTACTCGCCTTCGGGAAACGCCGTGAGCAGCGGATGATCGACGCCCGCGCCGAGCCGCTTCAGGATGCGTGCATCCACGCGCGCATCCGCCGCCGCGCCCGCGACGATCTTCTGAAAGAGGTCCGCATCGATCGCGCCCGAGCACGAGTACGTGAACAGCAGCCCGCCCGGGCGCAGCAGCTTGAAGCCGCTCAGATTGATGTCCTTGTACGCACGCGCGGCGCGGTCCACGGTTTCGCGCGACGGCGCGAACTTCGGCGGATCGAGCACGATCAGGTCGAAACGCTCGCCTTCGTCGACCAGACGGCGCAGCGTCTTGAACGCGTCGGCGTCGAGCCATTCGGCTCGTTCGGCGTCGAAGCCGTTGGCCTTGACGTTCTCCCGCGCGAGCGCGAGCGCCTCGCCGGACGAATCCACCGACACCACGCGCGTGGCGCCGCCCTTCAACGCCGCGAGCGAGAAGCCGCCCGTGTAGCAGAAGCAGTTCAGCACGTCGCGGCCTTGCGCGTTCTGCTGCACGAGCACGCGGTTGTCGCGCTGATCCACGTAGAAGCCGGTTTTGTGGCCGTGCTTCACGTCGACGTGATAGCGCACGCCGCATTCGTTCGTGATGAGCGTGTCCGGCGGCGGATCGCCCGCGAGCACGCCGGTCGTCTGTTCGAGCCCTTCCTTCTGGCGGATCGACACGTCGGAGCGTTCGTAGACGTTCGGGCAGCCGGTCGCGGCGATCAGCGCATCGACGATGGCTGCCTTCCACGTTTCGACGCCCGTCGCCATGAACTGACAGACGAGCTGCGCGTGCGACCCTTGATCGGCGATGTAGTAATCGACGATGAGGCCCGGCAAGCCGTCCGCTTCGCCGAAGACGAGGCGCGTCGCGCCGGTGTCGCGCACCATCGTCTGCCGATGCGCGACCGCCCGCTGCACACGGCGCTTGAAGAACGCGTGATCGACGGGCTCGGCTTCGTCGAACGTCCACACGCGGGCGCGAATCTGCGAATGCGGACTGTACGACGCGCGAGCGAGGAAGCGGCCGTCGGCGGCGCGCACGGCGACGGTCGCGCCGGGCGCGGGATTGCCGTCGATGCGCGCGATGGCGTTCGCGTAAATCCACGGATGGCGGCGAACGAGCGACTTGTCCTTCGCCGGTTTGAGCGTGATGGTGTTCATTGCGATGAGGAAAGCAGCGCGCGCGGCGCCGCGGTGTTAGTCGCGCTTCTTCGCGCGCGGATGCGCCGAGTCGTAGACGCGAGCAAGATGCTGAAAGTCCAGCGATGTGTAGATCTGCGTCGCAGTGATGCTCGCATGGCCGAGCAGTTCCTGCACCGCGCGCAGGTCGCCGCTCGACTGCAAAACGTGCGTGGCGAATGAATGCCGCAGCACGTGCGGATGCACGTTCGCGGGAATGCCGGCGAGCAGCGCCATGCGTTTGACACGCTCGCGCACCACGCCCGGCGACATGCGATTCCCGCGCACGGAAAGAAAAAGCGCGTGCGGGTCGAGCTTCACGAATTCGCCGCGCACGTCGATCCACGCGCGCAGCGCATCGATCGCCTTGCTGCCGACCGGCACCTTGCGCATGCGCTTGCCTTTGCCGAGCACGGTGACTTCGGCGGCGGCGAGATCGAGCCAGCCGGCGGATTCATGTTCGATCGTATCGACGTGGCGGACATCCAGCCCGACGAGTTCCGAAAGCCGCAGCCCCGACGAATAGAACAGTTCGAGCATGGCGTGGTCACGCAGCGACTCCGTGGTGTCGGCGCGCGGCGCGTCCATCAGGGCCATTGCGTCGTCGACGGAAAGCGCCTTCGGAAGCGTCTTTTCGCGCTTCGGCGCGCGCACCGTCGCGACTGGATTGGCGGCCATCTCGACGCGTTCGGCGAGCCAGCGATAAAACGCGCGCCACGCCGACAGCCGATGCGCGATGGAGCGCGGCGACAGTCCCGCCGAGTGGGCGCGCACGACCGCGCCGCGCATGTCGGCGGCCGTCAGCGTTTCCAGCGCGCGGCCCTTGGCGAGCGCGCGCAGTTCGCCTAGTTCGTACGTGTAGCCGCGCAGCGTGTGTTCCGACAGACGCCGCTCGTGTTCGAGCATCGCGAGATAAGCGGCGATGTGATCGGCGGGCTGCACGTTGGCGTCGCTCAGTTCGGCAGCAGGCGGCTCAGCGCCGCGCTCGCCAGCACGCCGATCTGCGCGAGGAAATCCGTCGCCATGCCGTCGTGGAAGCGCCGCGCGTCGGGCGAGCCCATTACGAGCAGGCCGAACGCGGGCGCATCCGGGCCGGCTTGCGGATCGCGCAGCGCGACGAGCGCAATCGACTGGATGCCGCTGTCGCCGGACGCGGCCTCGGCCGAGCCGCCGATCGCGGAAGCCGACGCCGAATTCGCCACGCCGAGCCACTGCGCCGCCGCGAAGCCGCTGTTCGCGCCGCAATACGGCGCGTCGAGACTGCCCGCGAAAATGCGTACTTCCTCGCCGACGTGACGCGCGAAGTCGGCCTGGCGATACGCTTCATCGACATCCCACATGCGCAGCGCGGCGTGCGGCACGTCGAAGACTTCGCACAGCCCTTTGCTGATCGTCGGCGGCAGCGCGTAGGGGTCGCGCTGGCCGGTCACGCGCACGGTCCAGCGGTTGAATTTCGTGGCGATGCTGTCGTTTTCGTGACCGTAGCGCAGCAGTTCGGCGAGCCGCCGTTCGAGCTGCTTGTTCTTGTCGCGCAGCATTTCCATCTGGCGTTCCTGCAACGACACAGCCGACTTGCCGTGCGGATTGGATAGCCGGATGGTGCCGAGGAGTTCGGCGTGCTCGACGAAGAAATCGGGGTTGTCGAGCAGATAGTCGGCGACTTCGCGTGGATTCATGTTTGCCTGATACGTTTGAATGCGTGGCCCGAGTCAGCCAATGTCCGATAGCTCGATCTCGCCTTCGAAGACCGTGGCGGCGGGCCCGGCCATGAAGAGCGCGGCGGATTCGTCGCGCGTGCCGTCCCAGCTAATGGTGAGCGTGCCGCCGTGCGTCTCGACGCGCACGGGCGAATCCACCAAGCCGCGCCGGATGCCCGCGGCCACCGCCGCGCACGCGCCCGTGCCGCACGCGAGCGTTTCGCCCGCGCCTCGCTCGTAGACGCGCAGCTTGATCGAATGACGGTCGACGATCTGCATGAAGCCCGCGTTGACGCGCTCCGGAAAGCGCGCATGGCGCTCGATGAGCGGCCCTTCGGCGAGCACCGGATGCGCCTCCACGTCGTCGACGACCTGCACCGCGTGCGGATTGCCCATCGACACGACGGACACCCAGCGCGCCGGCCCGCCGATATCGAGCGGCCAGATCGTGTCGTTGCCCTCGCGGCGGCCTTCCAGACCGCTGGCGTCGAACGGCACGCGCGGCGGATCGAACACGGGCGCGCCCATGTCGACGGTCACTTCGCCGTTGTCCTGCATCGTCAGCGTGATGACGCCTTTTTGCACCTGCACGCGCACCGTCGACGCAGCAGTCAGCCCGCGATCGCGCACGAACTTCACGAAACAGCGCGCGCCGTTGCCACAATGCTCGACTTCGCCGCCATCGCAATTGAAGATGCGATATTTGAAATCGACGCCATCGACGGTGGGCTTTTCGACCAGCAGCAGTTGATCCGCGCCCACGCCGAAATGACGGTCGGCGAGCGCGCGAACCTGCGCGGCGCTTAGGTTGAGCGCCTGCGTGTAGCCGTCGAGCACGACGAAGTCGTTGCCCGCGCCCTGCATCTTGGTGAACTTGAGTTTCATGGCCGCTATTGTATGTGAGCCTCGGTGCGGCGTTTCGCGCCGCTCGCGGCTCAATAAAAACCTGGCTCGCCCGGCGGCCGCGTCTTGAAGCGTTTGTGGACCCAGTAATACTGCTCGGGCATGCGCGGAATCTGCTCTTCGAGAAAGGCGTTCATGCGGCGGGCGTCGGCTTCGTCGTCGCCGGTCGGATAGTTCTGCCACGGCTCGAAAATCTTCAGCCGATAACCCTTGTAGTTCGGCAGCACTTCGCCGATGAATGGCACCACTTGCGCCTTGCCCGTCTTCGCCAGCCGGCCGACGGCGGTAAGCGTGCAAGTCGGAATGCCGAAAAACGGCACGAAGGTGGAGTTGCGCATACCGTAATCCATGTCAGCGCCGAGCATGACGGGTTTGCGGTCGCGCAGCCAGCGCAGCACGATGCGCGCGCTGTCCGCCCGGCTCGCCATGTCTGCGCCGAAACGGCCGCGCTGCGTCTTCGCGATTTCCTCGACTTGCGGATTCGAAAACGGTTGATACAGCGATCCGCATCGCCGGTGCAGCGAGTAGTTCAGGAAGATCGATCCCGCCTCGATGCCGACGAAGTGAAGGCCGAGAAAGAGCGTGGGCGGCAGATCGGGGTCGGTGAGATCGACGGCGCTGTCCACTTCGATCAGCTTTTCCAGCTTCTTCGCCGATCCGAACCACTGCACGCTTCGCTCCACATAACTGCGGATGGCGTGCCGGAAATGCCTCTGCGCGACTTCCTCGCGGCGCTCGGGCGGCCATTCGGGAAAGCAGAGCTTGAGATTCGTATGCACGATGCGCTTACGGCGGCTCGGAATCTGATAAAGCAGCCAGCCGAGGCCATCGCCGAAACGCGCGGTAATGCCGTAAGGAATAATCGCGAGAAACTTCAGAAAGCCGATGGCGAGCGTGACGCCGATGCGCCCTAACATGAGGTGCTCCCGCGAACATACGGGCGGCCGCTGCGAGCGGAAGATAAGCGCGGGACGAATGACAGCAAGCGTTCGACTCTGAAATAACACGGGAAACCGGTATAATAAGACCTTCGCCGAGTTAATGGACAACTTGCGGGGCGAAGCCGGCCTTAAGCCCGATGCGTGCATCACGTGCATCGGGGTTCTGGACGGAGAAAGGACATCCGCTAAAGCGTCGCCGCTTCAGACTCCAAACGAAGTCGGCTACGTGAATCTCAACCGTACTCAATTGGAGTCTGAAGCGTGTCGAACGACTACCTGTTTACCTCCGAATCCGTTTCCGAAGGCCACCCGGACAAGGTTGCCGACCAAATCTCCGACGCTATCCTCGACGCCATCCTGTCGCAGGACAAATACTCGCGCGTCGCAGCGGAAACCCTCTGCAATACCGGTCTCGTCGTCCTCGCGGGCGAAATCACGACCACCGCGAATGTCGATTACATCCAGATCGCGCGGGACACCATCAAGCGCATCGGTTACGACAACACGGACTACGGCATCGACTATCGCGGCTGCGCGGTGCTCGTCGCGTATGACAAGCAATCGCCGGATATCGCGCAAGGCGTGAACAAGGCGCACGACGACAATCTCGATCAAGGCGCGGGCGATCAGGGCCTCATGTTCGGTTACGCGTGCGACGAAACGCCCGAGTTGATGCCGCTGCCCATCCACCTGTCGCACCGTCTCGTCGAGCGTCAGGCGAACCTGCGCCGCGACGGCCGTCTGCCGTGGCTGCGTCCGGACGCGAAGTCGCAAGTCACCGTGCGCTACGTGGACGGCAAGCCGCACTCCATCGACACCGTCGTGCTTTCGACGCAGCACGCGCCGGACATCGACTTGCCGCAACTGCGCGAAGCCGTGATCGAAGAAGTCATCAAGCCGACGCTGCCGAAGGAACTCATCAAGGGCGACATCAAGTTCCTGGTGAACCCGACGGGCCGGTTCGTGATCGGCGGTCCGCAAGGCGATTGCGGTCTGACGGGCCGCAAGATCATCGTCGATACGTACGGCGGCGCGGCTCCGCACGGCGGCGGCGCGTTTTCGGGCAAGGATCCGTCGAAGGTGGACCGCTCGGCGGCGTACGCGGGCCGTTACGTCGCGAAGAACGTGGTCGCGGCCGGCCTGGCATCGCGCTGCCTGATTCAGGTGTCGTATGCCATCGGCGTCGCGCGCCCGACTTCCGTGATGGTGAACACGTTCGGCACGGGCCGTGTGTCGGATGCGGAAATCACGAACCTCGTGCTCGAACACTTCGATCTGCGTCCGAAGGGCATCATTCAGATGCTGGACCTGCTGCGCCCGATCTACGAAAAGTCGGCGGCGTACGGTCACTTCGGCCGTGAAGAGCCGGAATTCTCGTGGGAAGCTGCGGATAAGGCGCTGTTGCTCGCCGAAGCCGCTGGCACGGAACCGGTGGTGCGCGTCGCGTAAGCGTCGGCGCATCGCAAAAGAAAAACCGGCAGGCTTCGCGTCTGCCGGTTTTTTTTCGTCCGTTCGCGGCGATAACGCCTTTTTAGCGCACGGCGAACGCGTACCAGCCCGCGCTCGTCGCCGACGTGCGGCGCGGCCGGCGGCTCGTGAGCGCAGCCGCTCGCGGCTTCGGCGACGGCGCGCGCAGTTGCATCGGACGGCGCAGCAGTGTCCGCAGCGACAAGTCGCGCGAAGCCGCGCGCGCACGGAGATTCAGGAAGAATCCGCGAAACCAGGAGCGGATGCCATCGACGGGATGCGTGTCCGTGACGTGCGGCGCGAGCGCCTGCGTGCGGGCGGAATGGTGCCGCAGCGCGCGGATCATGCCGCGCCGTGCGGGCCGCGCGGCGCTGGATGCGACGCGTCGAAGGCCCTTAGCGATTCGGTGGTTCATGTCGGCGATAGGTTCGTCTGCTTGGTGCCAAACTCGACGATAGTCGTCTCGAAAATTGCGTTCAAGGCTTCGATTCAACCTCGACTGCGAAGTTGCACCGAGCGATGCGGCCAATGTACCGGACGTGCGTGACTGTCGTAAGTCGGCGTTTTCCCTGCCGGATCGTGAAGCAGGCGCTTCATACCGCGCCGCGCGGCATAGGCGGCAAGCGCCTTTGCGACACGCGCGACTTACAATGACCGTTTTCGCCCCAATTTCGGGTATTGCGCTGGCTGTATGAGGCGATATCGAGACCGCGCCGAGGCTGAACGAACATGTCTGAACAAACGTCGCTGAAATCGAAGAATGATCAGGTGCAGGAGCTGCGCCAAATGGGCTTCGTCATCGTGAAGGGGCTCGTGTCCGATGCGCGCTGCGACGCGTGGCGCGAAGTCGCCCAGCGGCAACTGGCCGAAGCCGCCGCGCCAGTCGAATACGAAGCGGACCTGAAGTATCCCGGCGCGCCGGAATCGAAGCACGCGCCCGGCGGACACACGGTGCGGCGGCTTCTGGATGCGTACGGGCGCCATCCGCTGTTCGCGGAGTTCGCGACATCGCCCGAAGTGCGCGGCTGGATGGAGCTGTATTTCGGCGAGACGCCGTATCTATCGCGCGCGCATCACAACTGCGTGATGACCAAGCACCCGGCGTACGGCAGCCTGACCGGGTGGCATCGCGATGTACGTTACTGGGCGTTCGAGCGCGACGATCTGGTTTCCGCGTGGGTGGCGCTCGGCGACGAAACCGTCGGGAACGGTGCGCTGTGGTTCGTGCCGCGATCGCACAAGCTGGCGTTCACGTCGGATCGGTTCGACGAAGCGAAGTTCTTCCGCGCCGATTTGCCGGAAAACACGGCGCTCATTCACACGGCGGTCTCGCCTGCGCTCACGAAAGGCGATGTCGTGTTCTTCCACTGCAACACGCTGCATTCCGCAGGCAAGAATCTCACGGATCAGGTGAAATTTTCGCTGGTCTACACGTATCGCGGCGCGAGCAACGCGGCGTTGCCGGGCACGCGTTCGGCGTCGAAGCCGGAAGTCGCGCTCGTCTAAGCCTTCAGCGTTTGGAAGGCAGCGCGAGCCCGATCAGTCCGGCAAGCGACGCGACGATACCGCCCGCGATCAGCCAGATCGTCTTGTTCGTCGGCGAGCCCGTGAAAAAGCGCGAGACGTCGTTGCTGAGCGAGTGAAACGACTGTCCGCCGAAGTACAAGAGCACGATGCCGCCGACGAGCAGGGCAAGGGAAACCGCTCGGGTCATGAAGTGTCCTCGCTGATTCTGAGATAGGGCGCGCCAGCTTACAAGGCACGCGGCGGGGCGTCCAGTCAGGCCGGATTCGCAGCGACGGGCACGCGCGTGAGCGGCTGAATCTGACGCAGCAAGTCGGCTTGCACGCCCGGATGGTCGCTCGCGCGCGTCCACACGCCCACGTTGAATTTCACGCCGGTATCGGTGTAATCGGTGACGGCGATCCACGGCGCCGACGCGCCGTCCTGAACGATGCGCGCATCGCCCGTGACGAGCTTGCGCAGTTCGCCGAGCACGCGCTCGACGTCCTGACCATGCTGCACGAGGAAGTTCAGCACCACGCGCCGCTGTTCGTTGGCGCTGAAATTCGTTACCGGATTCGCCCAGATGATGCTGTTCGGCACGTACATGACGACGCCGTCGGCCTTCGTGAGACGCGTCGTGAAGAGTCCGATCTCGTTGACCGTGCCCGCCGTCACGCCGATTCCCTCGATGTAATCGCCCACGCGAAACGGCCGCAGCAGCAGCAACATCAACCCGGCCGCGATGTTCTGAAGCGTGCCTTGCAGCGCCAGTCCGATGGCGAGGCCCGCCGCGCCCAGTACGGTGAGGATGCTCGCCGCCGCGATGCCGAACTTGCCGAGCGCGGCGACGATGGCGACCACGCGGATCGCCCACATCGCGAGACTGGCGAGCACCGGCGTCAGCGTGGCATCGACGTTGGTGCGGTTGAGCGCACGCCGCAGCGCGTTCGCGACGATGTTCGAAATCCACCAGCCGACGGCGAGAATCAGAATGGCCATCAGAATATTGACGCCGTACGTCAGCCCGAGCGTGAGCATGAAGTCGTAAGCGGGGCGCAATTTGTCGATTGAATTCATGGGCGTGCTCCTTTTGCGAAATGTGCGTTGACCAGGCGGCGCGCTCCGTGCTCCCGCATATCGGGACGCGCATGCACCGCGCTCGCGCCGTCGCCGATTGGCTTACCATTGTCGGCTTTGGTCGATTCGCGAGCTTAATGCAGCGGCGCGCATCCACCGGCTTCACGCTTGTCAAAGTTAGTCCAAAACCGCCACTCGCAAAGGAAAACCGTCATGGCTTACGAAGCAGCATCCGAGCGTTACTCCTCGCAGATGCAATACCGCACGTGCGGCAAGAGCGGGCTCAAACTGCCGGCGTTGTCGCTCGGCCTCTGGCATAACTTCGGCGATACGACGCCCATTTCGACGCAGCGCGACATTCTGCGCACCGCGTTCGATCTCGGCGTCACGCACTTCGATCTGGCGAACAACTACGGGCCGCCGTACGGCAGCGCGGAGACCAACTTCGGCCGTCTCTTCAAGGACGACTTCAAGCCGTATCGCGACGAACTGCTGATCTCGACGAAAGCCGGCTGGGACATGTGGCCGGGTCCGTACGGGCAGGGCGGCGGTTCGCGCAAGTACGTGCTGGCGAGCCTGGATCAGAGCCTGAAGCGGATGGGGCTGGATTACGTCGATATTTTCTACTCGCATCGCTTCGATGCCGATACGCCGCTCGAAGAGACCGCCGGCGCGCTCGCGACCGCCGTGCATTCGGGCAAGGCGCTGTATGTCGGCATCTCCTCGTATTCGGCGGCCAAGACGCGCGAAATGGCGAAGCTGCTCGCCGAGCACAAGGTGCCGCTCTTAATCCATCAGCCGTCGTACAACATGCTGAATCGCTGGATCGAAGAAGAACTGCTGGATACGCTCGACGACATCGGCGCGGGCAGCATTGCGTTCACGCCGCTCGCGCAAGGCTTGCTCACGAGCAAGTACCTGAACGGCGTGCCGCAGGATGCGCGCGTCAACAAGCCGGGCGGCGGATCGCTCAAGCAGGAGCACTTGAGCCAGGAGAATCTGGACCACGTGCGCAAGCTGAACGAACTGGCCCAGCGGCGCGGCCAGAGCCTCGCGCAGATGGCGCTGTCATGGGCGCTGCGCGGCGGGCGCGTGACTTCCGTGCTAATCGGCGCGAGCCGCGCGGAGCAAGTCACCGAAAACGTCGGCGCGTTGAGCAATCTGGAGTTCAGTGCCGACGAGCTCGCCGAAATCGACAAGTTCGCGCAGGAAGGCGGCATCAACCTGTGGGAGAAGCCGTCGACGGATCAGCGCATCTGAAGCGCCACGCGCGCGCTGCGCCGCCTTCCGGCAGAAGGGTAATTCGGAAGGCGCGCGGCTTCGGTTGCTATCATGCAGGCGCGCGGTTCATTCGCTGCTCACCGGCAGCGAACTCGATTTTGCGGCGCGTGGCGGATCGTCACGCGCTGCTGGCGATCCGGCCCGACGACGCCCGGCGGCTATCGAGTTAGAATAGCCGATTGCGCCCATGCAACGCCCGGCTCCATGAATGCCGACGCGGGACTGCCGCATACACGCCGCATCTGGCCGAAAACTCGGAAAAACGCAGTTCACCGATCCTTTCGCGCGGCGTCGAGCGGTCCGCGTTGCGGCGTCGAGCCCGTGAGCGTCACCGTTTTCGCATAGTCCAAGAAGCCATGAGCAACCTCAACTCTCAAACCGTTCTGAGCGTCCACCACTGGACCGACACGCTTTTCAGTTTCACCTGCACTCGCGACGCCTCGTTCCGCTTTGAGAACGGCCAGTTCACGATGGTGGGCCTCGAAGTCGACGGCAAGCCGCTCCTGCGCGCCTACAGCCTCGCGAGCGCGAACTACGAAGAGCATCTCGAATTCCTGAGCATCAAGGTGCCGGACGGCCCGCTCACCTCGCGCCTCCAGCATTTGAAAGTGGGCGATTCCGTGCTGATCGGCAAGAAGCCGACCGGCACGCTCGTCGCGGACAACCTGCTGCCGGGCAAGACGCTGTGGCTGCTCTCCACGGGCACGGGCCTCGCGCCGTTCATGTCGATCATCAAAGATCCGGACGTCTACGACCGCTACGAGAAGATCGTGCTGACGCACACGTGCCGTTTCGTCGATGAACTCGCGTACAAGGACTTCATCACCGAACATCTGCCGGCGCACGAGCACATCGGCGAAATCGTGTCGGAGAAGCTCGTCTATTACCCGACCGTCACGCGCGAAGAATTCGCAAACCGCGGCCGCATTACGGATCTGATCGAAACGAAGAAGCTGTTCGCGGACCTGTCCGTGGAGCCGTTTTCGATCGAAAACGACCGCGTGATGCTGTGCGGCAGCCCGCACATGCTGCGCGACACGCGTCAGTTGCTCGATTCCCTGGGGTTCCAGGAAGGCAGCAACAACCATCCGGGACATTACGTCGTGGAGAAGGCGTTCGTCGGCTGATTGTCGGCCACGCGTCGTCGCAAGAAAAGCCGGGGCATTCGCTCCGGTTTTTTTTCGCCTGCGCGCGGGCCGCTTGTTACATTCGGCGGAGGCGTTCTGCTTGCGCACTTGGCGCGCTACTGTTGTCAACCCACATGAAGTTCGCGCGCCGAAGCCTTGCCAGCCATGGATTTATCATATTTTTGAGATATGATGCGATCACCCCGAGGCGATGCGCGAAACGTGCATCGTCCGTCTTCGATGTTACAGAGTGTAAATTGAGTTACGCCGACTCGTGATGCCGTCGAGGACGTAGCTCGACTTGCGCTCAAAGCGAGGAAAGAATGAACCCGTCGGCTGTGATCGCGCTGGATGAGCGCGCACCGTCCCGCGCCACGCTGCGCGGCGTTTCGTCACCGACGCCGGACGCATCCGGCTCACCGTTCTCCGCTCTGATCGACGCGAAGCTGGAAGGCGACCGCGAAACTCACCGCCTGCGTGCCCGACTTCGCGATCTCGCCGCGCAAGTCTGCCAGGCCGATGAACGCGCCCGCCGCAGCCTCGCTGGCGATCTGCACGACGAAGCCGGCGCTATCCTTACTGCCGCCAACCTCACGATAGCACGCGCAGAATTCCTGCTTCCCGCCAATGCTTCCGCCGCCTGCGCCGACGCACTGCGTCAGGCGCGCGAGTGTCTGGCCGAAGTCGCCGAGACGAGTCACCGCATCGTGGAAGGGCTGCACGCGCCCGCCCTCGACGACGGATTGGCCGCCGCGCTCGCCGAATGGCTCGCGAGCTTCGGCGCACGCGCTGGGCTCGCCATCAATTTATCTTGTTCGGTTGAAATTTACGCGCAACGGCTGCCGCAGGGCATCGCGGTGGCGCTCTTTCGCATCGCGCAGGAATCGCTCGGCAACGTCGCGCGGCACGCGCACGCGACGCGCGCAAATGTGACACTGGCAGCGGACGACGATGCGCTGACGCTTGTCGTGGAAGACGATGGCATCGGCATCACGCCGGCTGCTCGCCGCAAAGCCGGGCGCTTCGGGCTCGCCAGCATGCGGTCGCGCTGCGAGGCGTTCGGCGGCACGTTGCGCGTGGCCGCGTCGAAAACGGGCGGCACCTGCGTGCGCGCCCGCCTGCCGTGGACAGCCGCGCCGCGCCCCGCGCTGCGCGCGGTCAACGCTTGAGCGCGTCATGACGCTCAAGATTCTTCTCGCCGACGATCACGCCATCGTGCGCCGTGGCGTCGCGCAATTGCTGCTGGAGCGCGGCGTCGCGTCGGAACTCAGCGAAGCGGACACGGGCGCGCAGGCTTTGGCGCTCGCCGGGCGAGCCGCATTCGACGCCGTGCTGCTCGATATCTCGCTACCGGACATCAACGGACTCGACGTGCTCAAGCGCCTGAAGCGCGACACGCCGCGTCTGCCGGTTCTGATGTTCTCGATGTATCGCGAGGATCAATACGCGGTGCGGGCGCTGAAGGCGGGCGCGTCGGGGTATCTGTCCAAAACGGCCGACCCGGCAGTGATGATCCGCGCGGTTCAGCAGGTCGCCGCCGGCCGCAAATACGTCAGCCCGGAAATGGCGGAGGCGCTCGCGACGTACGTCTCGCTGGACAGCGAACGCAAGCCGCACGAGAACCTGTCCGACCGCGAATTCCAGACGCTCTGCATGCTCGCGTCCGGCAAGCGGCTGACCGACATCGCCAATGCGCTGTCGTTGTCGGTCAAGACGGTCAGCGTGTATCGCACGCGCCTGCTCGACAAAATGAAGCTCGCCAACAACGCGGAACTGACGTTCTACGTCCTCAGCAACCGCCTCGTCGACATGAATCCGGCGATCGCGAGCTGACATGTATTTATCTCACACAAGATAAAATTTCGCCGATTGCCCAATCTGTGGGCATTCCCGAAGTCTCCGATACAATCGCGGGTTTTCCCGCAGCAGGGCGCGCGAGCGCCGCATGGAGACTTATCGCAATGTCGTTGTTCCGCAAGAAAAACATCGAGCACATGCTGGCCGGCGCGCACAGCACGTCGCTTAAGAAAACGCTTGGCGCGCTGGATCTGACGTTCCTCGGCATCGGCGCGATCATCGGCACGGGTATTTTCGTGCTGACCGGCACGGGCGCCGTGCAGGCCGGGCCGGCGCTCATGGTGGCGTTCATCGTCGCGGCCATCGCCTGCTGCTTCGCGGCGCTCGCCTACGCGGAGTTTTCATCGACGATTCCGGTCGCCGGTTCCATCTACACCTATTCGTAC
Organism: Burkholderia sp. 8Y; assembly: GCF_902506145.1. Lineage (GTDB taxonomy): Bacteria > Pseudomonadota > Gammaproteobacteria > Burkholderiales > Burkholderiaceae > Caballeronia. The sequence continues at coordinate 2,873,401 of NZ_LR733520.1, forward strand.
GCGACGCTCGGCGAGCTGGCCGCGTGGATCATCGGCTGGGATCTGATGCTCGAATACGGGCTCGCGACGTCCGCCGTTTCCGTCGGATGGTCGGGGTATCTGCAATCGCTGCTATCGGGCTTCGGCATCGGCCTGCCGACGGTGCTCACCGCCGCGCCCGGCGCACTGCCTGGCCACGTGACGTACTTCAACCTGCCCGCATTCCTCGTGATGATGGTCATCACGTGGCTGCTGTCGATCGGCGTGAAGGAATCCACGCGCATCAACAACGTCATGGTCGCGATCAAAGTCACGGTCGTGCTGCTGGTGATCGCGGTCGGCGTGTTCCACGTCAAGCCGGCGAACTGGCACCCGTTCATGCCGCAAGGCTGGTCCGGCGTGTTCGGCGCGGCGGCGGTGATGTTCTTCGCGTTCATCGGCTTCGATTCGGTGTCGTCGGCGGCCGAAGAAGTGAAGAATCCGAAGCGCGATCTGCCCATCGGGATCATTTCGTCGCTCGCGGTGTGCGCGGTGCTGTACGTGGCGGTGGCGGCGGTCGTGACGGGCATCGTGCCGGCGGCGCAGTTCGCGAACATCTCGCATCCGGTGTCGTATGCGCTGCAAGTGGCGGGTCAGAACTGGGTGGCCGGTTTCATCGACCTGGGCGCGGTGCTCGGCATGCTGACCGTGATTCTCGTCATGAGCTACGGCCAGACGCGCATCATCTACGCGATGTCGCGTGACGGACTGCTGCCCGCGAAGCTGTCGAGCGTGCATCCGCGTTACGCGACGCCGTTCTTCACGACGTGGCTCGTCGGCATTTTCTTCGGCCTGATCGGCGCGCTGGTGCCGCTCAACGTGCTGGCCGAACTGATCAACATCGGCACGCTCGCAGCGTTCTCGATGGTCTCCATCGCCGTGCTGATCCTGCGCCGCACGCATCCCGAACTGCCGCGCGCGTTCCGCTGCCCCGGCGTGCCGGTCGTGCCGATTCTCGCGGTGGCGTCGTGCCTCTTCCTGATGTTGAATCTGACGAAGACGACGTGGATCGCTTTCATCGTATGGCTCGTGATCGGGCTCGTGATTTACTTCGTCTACTCGCGCCGTCATTCCGCGCTGGGCCGCGTCGAGGCGCAGCCGGCGATCGCGAAGCCCGTCAAGCGCGAAACCGTGACGCACTGACCGTTCGTATGATCGTTCGGCGAAAGCGCCGTCCCTCGGGGCGGCGCTTTTTTTTTTCGCCCGGCGGCGCGCGCGGCACGGGCGTGCGCCTAATAGCGACGCCCGCTGATTTGTGCTTTACTCGCCGTACACATAACACGAATTCCCAGCCGGACGCGACGCGCGGGCAGGTAGAGACGTGGTGACATGCGTGGCCCGCGTGGTCGGAGTGACGTTAAGGCTGGTCCATCCCCTTGCAATCATGCAAGGACCGCGGTGAGGCGAGAAGCCCGCCCGCGGTCGACAAGGAGACAGTAATGACGCTCAGCATCAGCCTGACGGTCAACGGCAAACCCGTGACCGCGAAGGTCGAACCGCATGTCCTGCTCGTCCAGTTTCTCCGCGAAAACCTCGCGCTCACCGGCACGCACGTCGGCTGCGATACCGCGCAGTGCGGCGCGTGCACCGTTCATCTCGATGGCCGCGCGATCAAGTCGTGCAACATCCTCGCCGCGCAGGCCGACGGCATGAGCGTGACGACCATCGAAGGCGTGTCGAAAGACGGCCAGCTTCATCCGATGCAGGCGGCGTTCAAGGAATGCCACGGCCTGCAATGCGGCTTCTGCACGCCGGGCATGGTCATGAGCGCGAGCGCGCTCGCCGCCGAATCGCCCGATCTCACCGAAGAAGAAGTCCGCGATCAACTCGACGGCAATCTGTGCCGCTGCACGGGCTATCACAACATCGTGAAAGCGGTCCTCGAAGGCGCGCGGAACATGAAAGCGGACGCCTGACTTCCCATTTCCCTCTTCGACACCCCGAATCGCGCCTATCACGGAGACCGCGATGAATGCCCCTGAGCAACAGAAACTGATCGGCGCTGGCGTCAAGCGCAAAGAAGACTATCGCTTCCTGACGGGCGCGGGCCAGTACACCGACGACGTCGTGCTGCCGCGCCAGAGCTTCGGCGTGTTCCTGCGCTCGCCGCACGCCCACGCGCGGATTCGCAGCATCGATATCGGGCAGGCGCTGGCGTCGCCCGGCGTGATCGGCGTGTTCACCGGCAAGGATCTCGCGGGCGAAAACGTCGGCGGCTTGCCTTGCGGATGGCTGATCCACAGCACGGACGGCTCGCCGATGCACGAGCCGCCGCATCCCGTCATCGCGCACGAGAAGGTCTTGCATGTGGGCGATCAGGTGGCGCTCGTCGTCGCGGAATCGGTCAAGGAAGCAAAGGACGCGCTCGAACTGATCGAGGTCGATTACGAAGAACTGCCCGCTATCGTCGATACGGGCAGCGCGTCCGACGCCGGCCAGCCGCTCGTGCACGACAGCGTGCCGAACAACGTCTGCTACAACTGGGGCCACGGCGACAAGGCCCGCACCGACGCCGCGTTCGCGCAGGCCGCGCACGTGACGACGCTCGATATCGTGAACCAGCGGCTCGTGCCGAACGCCATCGAGCCGCGCGCCGTCAACGCGAGCTATTCGAAGCACGACGATAGCTACACGGTCTACGTCGCGAATCAGAATCCGCACGTCGAGCGCCTGCTGATGGCGGCGTTCGTGCTGTCGCTGCCGGAATCGAAGCTGCGCGTGATCGCTCCGGACGTGGGCGGCGGCTTCGGCTCGAAGATCTTTCTGTATGCGGAAGATGTCGCGCTGACGTGGGCGTCGAAGAAAGTCGGGCGTCCGATCAAATGGACCGCCGAGCGTTCCGAAGCCTTTCTCTCCGACGCCCACGGCCGCGACCACGTGACGAAAGCCGAACTCGCGCTCGATAACGACGGCAAGTTCCTCGCGATGCGCGTCCACACGACGGCGAACATGGGCGCGTATTTGTCGACGTTTGCCTCGTCGGTGCCGACCGTGCTCTACGCGACGCTGCTCGCCGGCCAGTACGCCACGCCCGCCATCTACGCCGAAGTGAAGGCGGTGTTCACGAACACCGTTCCGGTCGATGCCTATCGCGGCGCGGGCCGCCCGGAAGCCACGTACGTCGTGGAACGGCTCGTGGAGACGGCGGCGCGCGAACTGAACATCGATCCGGTCGAACTGCGCCGCCGCAACTTCATCCGCGAGTTTCCGTATGCGACGCCGGTCGGCCTCACCTACGACACCGGCGACTACGACGCGTGCCTGAACCGCGCGCTGGAACTCGCGGACGTCGCGGGATTCGCCGCGCGTCGCGTGCAGTCGGAGAAGGAAGGCAAGCTGCGCGGCATCGGCTATTCGTGCTACATCGAGGCGTGCGGGCTTGCGCCGTCGAACGTGGCGGGCGCGCTCGGCGCGCGGGCCGGGCTTTTCGAAGCGGGCGAAGTGCGCGTGCATCCGACCGGCTCCGTCACCGTGTTCACCGGCTCGCACAGCCACGGTCAGGGCCACGAGACGACCTTCGCGCAAGTGGTCGCGGACCGGCTCGGCGTCGCGATCGAAAACGTCGAGGTCATTCACGGCGACACCGGGCGCATTCCGTTCGGCATGGGCACGTATGGATCGCGTTCGATTTCGGTCGGCGGCTCCGCGATCATGAAGGCGCTGGACAAGATCGAAGCGAAGGCGAAGAAGATCGCCGCGCATCTGCTGGAAGCATCGGCCGAAGACATCGAGTTTTCGAACGGCGTGTTCCGCGTCGCGGGCACGGACCGCACGAAGGGCTTCGCGGAGGTCTCGCTCGCCGCCTACGTGCCGCACAACTTCCCGCTCGAGACCATGGAGCCGGGCCTAAACGAAAACGCGTTCTACGATCCGACGAACTTCACGTATCCGTCCGGCGCGTACGTGTGCGAGGTGGAAGTGGATCGCGATACCGGCGAAACGCGCATCCAGAAGTTCACCGCCGTCGACGATTTCGGCAACGTCATCAATCCGATGATCGTGGAAGGGCAAGTGCACGGCGGGCTGGGGCAGGGCATCGGCCAGGCCATGCTGGAACGCTGCGTGTACGACAAGGAGAGCGGCCAGTTGCTTTCCGGCTCGTTCATGGATTACGCGATGCCGCACGCCATCGACTTGCCGAGCTTCACCGTCGAGACCGCGAAGGGCACGCCGTGCACGCACAATCCGCTCGGCGTCAAGGGCTGCGGCGAGGCGGGCGCGATCGGCTCGCCGCCCGCCGTCATCAACGCGATTCTCGATGCCCTCGCGCCGCTCGGCGTCAAGGACTTGCAGATGCCCGCGACGCCGCATCGCGTCTGGACCGCGATGCACGACGCCCAAACCGCCTGACGGAGACCGACATGTACGCATTCGACTATCAACGGCCGGACGAGGCGCAAGCGGCGGTGGCGGCGCTTTCCGGGAACGGCGACGCCAAATATCTCGCAGGCGGGCAAAGCCTTCTGCCGACCATGCGTTTGCGGCTCGCGCAGCCGTCCGCGCTCGTGGATGTGACGCGCATCGCGTCGATGAAGACCATCACGCTCGACGCAGACAAGCTGACCATCGGCGGCGCGATGTGCCACGCGCATGTCGGCGCGAACGCCGACGTCAAGAAGGCGCTGCCGGGCCTGGCCGATCTCGCGAGCCGCATCGGCGACCGGCAGGTGCGCGAGCGCGGGACCATCGGCGGCTCGCTCGCCAACGACGATCCCGCCGCGTGCTATCCGTCCGCCGTGCTCGCGCTGAACGCGACCATCGTGACGGACCGCCGCCGCATCGCCGCCGACGACTTTTTCCTCGGCATGTACGAGACCGCGCTGGAACCCGACGAACTGATCACCGCAGTCGAGTTTCCGCTGGCCGAGCGCGCGGGCTACGAGAAGTTTCGCAATCCCGCGTCGCACTTCGCGCTCGTCGGCGTGTTCGTCGCGAAACATGCGGACGGCGTGCGCGTCGGCGTGACCGGCGCGGCGCCTTCCGCGTTCCGGCCGAAGGAACTGGAAGCGGCGCTGTCGAAGGACTTCTCGGTGGCGTCGGCGCGCAGCGTGACAATTCCCGCCGACGGACTCAACGACGACATGCACGCGAGCGCCGCCTATCGGGCGCATCTGATTCCGGTGCTCGCGGGCCGCGCGATCGAGCGCGCGCTGTCGTTTCCGGCGTGATGTTCGACGAACCGGCTTCCATCGACGAGACGCTCGCGCGGCTGCGCGAGCAGCAGTACTTCGCGAGCCGCGAACTTGCGACGGCGCTTTTCCTCTCGCTGAAGATGCAGCGCCCGCTCTTTCTGGAAGGCGAGCCGGGCGTCGGCAAGACGGAACTGGCGAAGGCGGCGGCTGGCTTGTGCGGCACGACGCTTCTGCGTCTGCAATGCTACGAAGGGCTCGATACGGCGAGCGCGCTTTACGAATGGGACTATCCGCGTCAGATCATGGCGCTGCGGCTCGCGGAGGCAGCGGGCGAAACGCCGTCGAACGATTCGCTGTATCGCGGCGAATTCCTGCTGAAGCGGCCGCTCTTGCAGGCGCTCATGCCCGATCCCGCGAACGCCGACGCGCGGCGCGTGCTGCTGATCGATGAAATCGACCGCGCCGACGAACCGTTCGAAGCGTTTCTGCTCGAGCTTCTGTCGGACTTTCAGGTGTCGATTCCCGAGTACGGCACGGTGCGCGCGGCGCGGCCGCCGCTCGTCGTGATGACGTCGAACCGCACGCGCGAAGTACATGATGCGTTGAAGCGCCGCTGTCTGTATCAGTGGATCGGCTATCCGGCGCGCGATGTCGAGCTGGACATCGTCGCGGCGCGTGCGCCGGAGGCGGGCAGCGCGTTGCAGGCGCGGGCCGTCGCGTTTGTTCATCAGCTGCGCACGATGGACCTGTTCAAGGCGCCGGGCGTCGCGGAAACGATCGACTGGTGCCGCGCGCTCGCGGCGCTCTCGGTGTCGGAACTCGATCCGCAATCCGTGCAGGACACGCTCGGCGTGCTGCTGAAATATCAGGACGATCTCGCGCGCATGGACGCCGCGACGCTCGCGCACTGTCTCTCGGCGGCGCGGGCATGACCCTGCCACCGTTCGCGCGCAACGTCGTCCACTTCGTGCGCTTGCTGCGCGGCGCGGGGCTCGGCATGTCGCCGGCGCAGGCGGTCGATGCGCTCGACGCGCTGCGCTTCATCGATCTCGGCCGCCGCGACGACGTGCGCGCCGCGCTCGCGTGCCTGCTCGTCCATGCGAGCGACGAGCGCGATATCTTCGATTCCGCGTTCGATCTCTTCTGGCGCGATCCCGACTGGGAAAGCAAGCTGCGCGCGCTTTTGCTGCCGAAAATCCAAAGCGCGGCGCCGCCGCCGAAGCGCAACAATCGTCTCGCCGATGCGCTCGCCACGCGCGCCGACGCACCCGAGACGCCGGCGCGCGAAACAGAGCCCGAAGAGACGCACGCGCGCCTGTCGTTCAGCGCGCAGGAACGCCTGAGTCAGCGGGATTTCGACACGCTCACCGCCGACGAATGGCGCGCGCTGCGGCATCAGATTCGCGCGCACCGCCTGCCGCTCGCCACCGAGCCGACGCGCCGGCTGAAGGCGGCGTCGCGCGGCACGCACGCGGACTTGCGCGCGAGCGCGCGGCAAGCGGTCCGCGCGGGCGGCGACTGGACCGTGTGGAAGTATCGCGCGGTGGTGGAGCGCAGGCCGCCGCTCGTCCTGCTGCTCGACATCTCCGGTTCGATGAGCGCGTATTCGCGCGCCGTGCTGTACTACTGCCACGCGCTTTTGCAATCGCGCGAACGCTTGCAGGTCTTTTTGTTCGGCACGCGCCTCACGAACGCGACGCGCGCGTTGCGCGAGCGCGATCCGGATATCGCCGTGAGCGCGCTCGGCGCGCAGGTGGCGGACTGGTCGGGCGGCACGCGCATCGGCGCGGCGCTCGCGGAATTCAACCGGCGCTGGGCGCGTCGCGTGCTGGCGGGCCGCGCGACCGTGTTGCTCGTCACCGACGGGCTGGATCACGAGGCCATCGACGTGCTCGATGCGGAAATGGCGCGGCTCAGGCGCTTCGCACATCGGCTGGTGTGGCTCAATCCGCTGCTGCGATTTGCCGGCTTCACGCCGCGTGCGCGAGGCGTGCGCGCGATCCTGCCGCACGTCGATGCGATGCTCGCGGCTCACAACCTCGACAGCCTGGCCGCTGTCGGACGGGAAATGGCCGCGCTTTCGGCGCGCGGCGTGCCCCGAATGCCAGGAGGACACACGCAATGGAACTGACCGAAACGCATACCTTGCCGGTGCCGCAGGCGCGCGCGTGGGAGGCGCTCAACGACACGGCCATCCTGAAAGCCTGCATTCCCGGCTGCGACAGCATCGAAGCGGACGGCGAAAATGCCTATGCCGTCGGGATGACTGCCGCCGTCGGCCCGGTCAAGGCACGCTTCAAGGGACGCATGGAACTGACGCAGATCGACGCGCCGCATACCTATACGATCGTCTTCGAAGGTCAGGGCGGCGCGGCGGGCTTCAGCAAGGGCAGCGCGAAGGTGAATCTCGAACCGGGCGAGGACGCGGACACCACGACGCTCACGTACAGCGCGCACGCGCAGGTGGGCGGCAAACTCGCGCAGATCGGCTCGCGGCTCGTGGACGGCGCAGCGCGTAAGATCGCGGGTGAGTTTTTCAAGCGATTCGGCGCGCAGTTGCAGGGCGCGGGCGAAGTCGAGCAAGCGCAGCAGGCGCAGGATGGCGCCGCGGACGGATCGGACGGATCGGACGGATCGGACGAACCCGACGACTCGGCCGGCGGCGAGAAGGAAGAGAAAGGAAAGAAATCATGGACAGCGTGGATCTCGAAGTCCTGAAGAACAGCGCGCGATGGCTCGAAGAAGGGCATCGGGCGTTGCTGGTCACGGTGGTCAAGACGTGGGGCTCGTCGCCCCGGCCCGAGGGCGCGATGCTCGCCGTGCGCGACGACGGCCACGTGGTCGGCTCGGTGTCGGGCGGCTGCATCGAAGACGATCTGATCGACCGTGTGCGGCAGCGGGGCATCGAGCAGACGAAGCCGGAAGCAGTGAAATACGGCATCAGCGCGGAGGAGGCGCATCGCTTCGGCCTGCCGTGCGGCGGCACCATCCAGCTCGTGCTGGAGCCGCTCACGCGCGAAAGCGGCATCGCGGAACTGTGCGCGGCGGTGGAGAGCGGGCAGCTCGTCGCGCGCACGCTCGACATGGCGACGGGCGCGGCGCGCCTCGAACCCGCGCAGGCCACCGACGGCGTGCTCTTCGATGACGCGAAGCTTCTGACCATCCACGGTCCGCGCTATCGGATGCTCGTGATCGGCGCGGGACAGTTGTCGCGCTATCTATGCAGCATCGCGGTCGGCCTCGATTATCAGGTGACTGTCTGCGATCCGCGCGAGGAATACACGGACGAGTGGGACGTGCCTGGCACCACCGTCGTGCGAACCATGCCCGACGACACCGTGATGGACATGAAGCTCGACGAGCGTTGCGCGGTGATCGCACTCACGCACGATCCGAAGCTCGACGATCTCGCGCTCATGGAGGCGCTGAAAACGCCAGCGTTCTATGTGGGCGCGCTCGGTTCGCGTCGCAATAACGCGGCGCGGCGCGAGCGTCTCAAAGAGTTCGATTTGAGCGATGCCGAGCTTGCGCGGTTGCATGGCCCGGTCGGCATCTATATCGGCAGCCGGACGCCGCCGGAGATTGCCGTATCGATCCTGGCGGAAGTGACGGCGGCGAAGAACGGCGTGTCGCTGCCCGAACTGCTGCAAGTGGAAGGCGCGAAGGCGGCGCGCGAAGTGGCCGGGAAGAGCGAAGTGTGCGGCGTGTGACGTCTGCGCCGCCGTTGCCGCTTACATCAGCCCGCACACGATCATCGCGACGAGCGACACCGTCACGATTGCCGCGCCGGCCGTGCGCCGCTTGTTCAGCTCGGTCCACAGCAGCACGCCCGTCAACGACAGCAGGATGAGGCTGCCGGCGAGCGTATCGATGAGCAGCACCCAGCCGACGCTCAAGCCGACGCCCTTGTGCAGGTTCGTCAGCATCGCGAGGAACGTGTTCTCGGTGCGCTTGACGGAGACGAAGTTGTTGCCGACCCAGTACTCCGCCATCACGCTGCTGCCCGGCGACGCGATCATGGTCGACCACTGTTCCGGCTGCATCGCGCGCTTGTCGCCCCAGCCGACCGGATGCGCCGGCTCGCGCCGCGTGCGGCCCAGCTTGCCGTCGAGTTTCAGTTCCTGTTTGAGCCACACGCCCATGTCGCGCGGCGATTTGAAACCGGCCGCAGGCAGCGGAAGTTGCATCTGCGAGACCTGCGGCTCGCCGGTCGAGACGCGCAGCGGCGGCGCGCGGTGATTCAGCAGAAAGCCCGTCACGCCGAACAGCAGCCCGAGCAGCGCGCCCCACAAGCCGACCCAGCCGTGCACCTTGCGTAGCCACTTGAGGAACGTCGAGCGGCGCGAGCGGTTCTTGCGCACGGCTTGCTCGGCGTCGTCCATCAGGCGTCCATGCGGACGGTATCGAGCGGCGTCGCTCGTCGGCTGGGGATTGAAAGTGTCAGGCGCGTTCAAGCGTCTCTCCGGGATCGGCAGGTTCGTCGGCAACGCCGCGCCCCAATTGACCTGTCGAGAGCCATCGGTTAAGGCGGGCAAATGAGAATCGTTATCATTGCACGCCGAAACGCCTGACACAATGCTTTCTGGCGGCGCGGTGACGCCGCTTCATCACGAAAAATTTCAGACCGCCCAGAGCGGCCCCTCCTGCATCGCGCCGATCTGTTCGCGCAATTCGAGAATGCGGTCTTCCCAATAACGCTGCGTGTTGAACCACGGGAACGCGGCGGGGAATGCCGGGTCGTCCCAGCGGCGCGCGAGCCACGCGGCGTAATGGATCAGCCGCAGCGTTCGGAGCGCCTCGATCAGATGCAGTTCGCGCTCGTCGAAGTCGCAGAAATCTTCGTAGCCCGAAAGCAGGTCGGCGAGCGCACGCGACGCTTCCGCGCGGCCGCCCGGAAGCAAGAGCCACAGATCCTGAATGGCCGGCCCCATGCGGCTGTCGTCGAAATCGACGAAATGCGGCCCCGCGTCCGTCCACAGCACGTTGCTCGGATGACAGTCGCCGTGCATGCGCAGATGCCGCACGTCGCCGGCGCGCTCGAAGCATTGTGCGACGCCGTCGAGCGCCATGGATACGGCGCGCTCGTAGGCTTCGCGCACGTCGTCGGGCACGAAGCGATGCGTCAGCAGAAACTCGCGTGGCTCGTAGCCGAACGTGTGGATGTCGAGCGTCGGGCGCTCACGATACGGCTCGATGCCGCCGACCGCATGAAGGCGCCCGATGAAGCGGCCAAGCCATTCGAGCGTCTCGCGGTTGTCGAGATCCGGCGCGCGGCCGCCGCGCCGCTCGAAGATGGCGAGGCGAAAGCCTTCGAATTCGTGGAGCGTCGCGCCTTCCAGCACGCGCGCGGGAACCGCCGGAATCTCGCGCGCGGCGAGGTTCGCGACGAACGCGTGCTCTTCGAGAATCGCTTCGTTGGACCAGCGCCCCGGCCGATAGAACTTCGCGATGACTGGCGGCCCGTCTTCGACGCCCACCTGATACACGCGGTTCTCGTAGCTGTTGAGCGACAGCAGGCGGCCGTCGGTGCGAGCGTCGGCGGACAACAGCACGCGGTCGACGGCGTCGAGCACGCGTTCGGGCGTGAGGCCCGCGAAAGGCGGCGCGGCGTCGGATGCCGGCACGCCGGCGGAGTCGGAATGATGTGAGTTCATTCCGGCATTGTGCGCCTTCGCGCGGCGGGCATCAGCGCGGCCTCAACTGGCCGCGCATCGTCGCGCATCGCCGCGTTCCCGAAACCGCTCAATGAACGACCGAATTCGCCGGACGCACGATATCGCCCGTATCGATCAGGTCTTCGAGAAAGAACGGCTCCGTGTTAAGCAGCTGGGTGACGCCGGGCTCGCCCGCGTACCACGCGACCATGGCCATGTCGCCGAGAATGCGCATGACGATGCCGCGCGCGCCCTGAGGCACGGCAATATGCACGGAGCGGACAATCGAACCGATTTGCATGATGAAACCCCGTTTCCATGCCGGCTCAATGGGACGCCGGTCATATGTTCCAACAGCACAGGCTTTTGACGGCGAGTGCACCAGACAATCGCCGCGTCATTGTTGCGCGAAGCGCGACCAGCGCGGCTTTCATGAACGATTGTGCGCTTACTTTAGCCTATGCCGACGCGCAAACGCGATGCCCAATGCAGCCATATGTTGCCCAACGCAGACGTTTGCCGCATGAGTGCTGTCTGCGGCACATGGAATGCACCGCTGCATCAGGCAAAACCCTGAGGAACGGCGTATCGTTACGCGTTTGTCGTATTAAGCGGAGACTTCATTCGTGAACGCATCACCCGCGCCGAAGGGCACCGAGCGTCCGGACGCCGCGCCCGCCGATACATATCTGGAGCGCGGTTCGCGTGCGTACTGGCGCGCGTCGCTCGCATTGCTGTTCGCGGGCTACGCGACGTTTTCCCTGCTGTACTGCGTGCAGCCGCTGCTTCCGGAGTTCACCAAAAGCTTCGGCGTGAGCCCGGCGGTGAGCGCGCTGGCGGTGTCCGTGAGCACGGCGGCGCTCGCCGTCGCCATTTTCGTCGCAGGACTCGTCTCCGAGAGCTGGAGCCGGCATCGGCTGATGACGCTTTCGCTGCTGGCGTCGTCCGTGCTGACGGTCATCGCGGCGCTGCTGCCGAACTGGCATGCGCTGCTCGTCGTGCGGGCGCTGGAGGGCTTCGCGCTCGGCGGCGTGCCGGCTGTCGCGATGGCGTATCTCGCGGAGGAAGTGCATCCCGAAGGACTCGGCCTCGCGATGGGTCTCTACGTCGGCGGAACGGCGATCGGCGGCATGGCCGGGCGCGTGATCAGCGGCGTGCTCGCGGACTTTTTCGGATGGCGCGTGGCGATTGGCGGAATCGGCGTGCTGGGACTGCTCGCGACGCTCGCGTTCCGGTCGCTGCTGCCGCCCTCGCGACGCTTCGAGCCGCGGCGCGGCGTCGGGTTCGCGCATCACCGGCGCTCGCTCGCCGGACATTTGCGGCATGGCGGATTGCCGTTCCTCTTTCTGATCGGCTTCGTGCTGATGGGCAGTTTCGTCACCGTGTACAACTACGTCGGCTATCGGCTGCTGGGTGCGCCGTTCGGGCTGAACCAGACGCAGATCGGCGCGATCTTCACCGTCTATCTGGCGGGCGTGGTCGCGTCGCCGTGGTCCGGCAAGATGGCGGACGCCTTCGGACGCGGCCGCGTGCTGATCGCGGCGTTTCTGCTGATGATGACCGGCATCGCGCTGACGCTTTCGATGTCGCTGCCGGTCATCATCGGCGGAATCGCTTGCCTCACGTTCGGCTTCTTCGCGGGGCATTCGGTGGCGAGCGGCTGGGTCGGGCGGCTCGCGACGCAGGCGAAAGGGCAGGCCGCCGCGCTCTATCTGCTGGCGTATTACCTGGGATCGAGCCTGATCGGTTCGTATGGCGGCCACTTCTGGACCGCGTTCGGCTGGCCGGGCGTGGTCGGCTTGATCGCCGGGCTGCTTCTGATCGGGGTCGCGGGCGCGGCGTATCTGAATAGCCGCGAACGGGCGCTCGTCCGTCCGTAGAAAGCGAAATGAAATCGGACGAAACTTAGGGTTTTACCGCGTTCGCTTAATAACGTGCGGCGCAAAGCCTTGTGTCCCAAGGCTTCGCGCACTGTCGACGCGCAGTGTTTCGCGACGACGGCGCAACACGCTCCTTCCCGCCGCCTATACTCGAATCGTCGATGCGCGGTTTCGCACCGGCACCATTCGAGCAAGAAAAGCAGGACGATGGGAGACGCACCATGACGTATTTCACGATCAGCGACTTCATTCTGATCATCCCGATGGCGCTTGCTGGCGCGCTGTTTCTCGGCGCTATTCCGTGCGCATCGCACTTCAGGAACAACGTGCTTCGAGCGTGCGGCGCACTCGTGGGCGTGCTCGTCGCGTTTCTGCTCGTGGAGGGCTTGCCCGCGCTGATATGACGGCGCGCGACATTCGCCGCGCGCCTTCCGCTACTTACAGGTGCTGGCCGAGGAACGTCAGCGTGCGGCCGTGCGCGAGCGCCGACGCCTTCGCGTTGTACGACGCGCGATCGCCGCAGTTGAAGCCGTGGTCCGCGGCCGGATAGACATATAGCTCCGAATCCGCGCGGCCCGCGAAACGCTGGCGCACCGCGTCGACGGCGTCGGCGGGAATGTGCGCGTCGAGTTCGCCGTAGTGGAACTGGATCGGCGCGTTCACCTGATCGGCCTTGTCCAGCTGATTCTGGATGCCGCCGCCGTAATACGCCACGGCCGCATCCACCGAACCTTGCGCAGCCGCGAGATACGCGAGCCGGCCGCCGAAGCAATAGCCGATCGCCGCGACCTTGCCGCTCACCTCCGGCAACGCGCGCAGGGCTTTTGCCGCTGCGCCGACATCCGCGACGGCGGCATCCACGTTGGTCTTTTGCAGCAGCTCCATCGCTTTTTCACGATCCGCGCCTTCGTAACCCAGTTCGACGCGCGGCTGCGTGCGCCAGAAGACGTCCGGCGCCAGCGCGACATAACCATCGGCGGCGTATTGATCGGCGACGCTGCGGATATGCGCGTTCACGCCGAAGATCTCCTGGAGGATGATGACGGCGGGGCCCGTCCCCGACTTGGGCAGCGCGAGATAGCCCTGGAAGCTGCCGCCGTCGGCGGGAATGTCGATCCATCGGGAAGTCACGGTTACGGTCACGTCGAAGCTCCTTGCTTGGTTGACTGATGAGAACGCAGGCGAGTGAGTGTGCCAGCTTTCCCTTTCAGTCGCCTGAGCGCGGTCCGTCGTTGCCGGTTTGCAGGCACGGCGATTGACGAGGCAGGCGATTTTTAGAGTCCACTGCCTAAAAACACGCGTTAAACGGCTTTTGAAACCGGCTAATGGCGAAGGAGGGCGCGGGATTATCGGCGGACTTGCGAAAGAACTAGAAGGCCGGCCAAAGCCGGGCTTCTCGGCGCGATCGCCACCACAAACGCGCGGCGTTCTCAACTGGCCGTTAATCGGTAGTCGCACCAGTATCTTAAAAAACTTCCCTAAATTAATTTGACAACTCTACACTTCTCGCGCGGTGCGGATGGCGGCTGCCACAAACAGCCGGCCGGAAGGACTTGCCAAGTGCAATACGATGCATCCGGCGTGGTCGTCCACGGGACTGAGCGATCGTGATGAAAGACGGGGCACAGGGCGATTACGTTGTTTTTGGGACCGAAACTGGAGACTTACATGAATACCAAGCTTCACAAAGTGTTGCCGATCAGCGCCGCAGCCGTGCTGTTCGCTACGTTGGCAACGTCCGCAGCAGCCGACCAGGTCGTGAAGATCGGTCACGTCGCTCCGCTGACCGGCGGGATCGCTCACTTGGGTAAGGACAACGAAAACGGCGCGCGGCTCGCAGTCGAAGAGATCAACGCCAAGGGTCTCACCATCGGCGGCCAGAAGATCACGCTGCAACTGGACCCGCAAGACGATGCAGCCGACCCGCGTACCGCCACGCAAGTTGCGCAGAAGCTCGTCGACGACAAGGTTGTCGCAGTCGTCGGCCACCTGAACTCCGGCACGTCCATCCCGGCATCGAAGATTTATAGCGACGCGGGCATCGTCCAGATCTCGCCGTCCGCGACCAACCCGACCTACACGCAGCAAGGCTTCAAGACGACGTACCGCGTCGTCGCGACCGACGCGCAGCAAGGCCCGGCGCTCGCGAACTACGCGGCCAAGAACCTGAAAGTGAAGAGCGTCGCAGTCGTCGACGATTCGACCGCCTACGGCCAGGGTCTCGCGAACGAGTTCGAGAAGACCGCGAAGTCGCTGGGTCTGAAGGTCGTTTCGCACGACGCGACCAACGACAAGGCTGTCGACTTCCGCGCGATTCTGACGAAGATCAAGGGCGAGAACCCCGACGCCGTGATGTACGGCGGCATGGACGCGACCGGCGGCCCGTTCGCGAAGCAGGCGAAGCAGCTCGGCCTGCGCGCCAAGGTGCTCGCGGGCGACGGCGTCTGCACGGAAAAGCTGGCCGACCTGGCCGGCGACGCGACCGACAACGTCGTGTGCTCGGAAGCAGGCATGGCGCTGGAGAAGATGGAAGGCGGTCAGGCGTTCGCCGCGAAGTATCAGAAGCGTTTCGGCCAGCCGATCCAGATCTACGCGCCGTTCACGTATGACGCGGTGTACATCATCGTCGACGCGATGAAGCGCGCGAACTCGGTCGATCCGGCCAAGATTCTCGCCGCGATGCCGAACACGGACTACAAGGGCGTGATCGGCCAGACGACCTTCGATTCGAAGGGCGATCTGAAGCACGGCGTGATCTCGCTGTATGACTACAAGGCAGGCAAGAAGACGCTGCTCGACGTCGTCAAGATGTAATCGCAGTCGGGCGCGAGCCCACAAAAACGCGCGGACTTCGACGGTCCGCGCGTTTTTTTATATCCTCAGCCGCCTGAGAAGGCGCGGGCCGATCAGCGCGATCGCCGCGCAGCACGCCGCCACGACGCACAAGCCGATGGGCAGCGTGCTCACCTGCGCGACGCCGCCGATCAGCACCGGCCCGAGCAGCAACCCAAAGTAGGCCAGCCCCGCAACCTGCGCGAGCCCTTCGGCAGCGGTGACGCCTTCCACGCGCGCCGCCGCCGCGAAGAGCACCGGCATCATGTTCGCGAGGCCGAGGCCCATCAGCGTGAAGCCGGTCATCGTGACGATGGCGTTCGGGAGCACCAGCGCCATCACCATGCCGACGAACGCCAGTCCCGCGCTGCCGAACACGAGCTGCGGCGCGCCGAAGCGCGCACGCACCGCATCGCCGCCGAAACGCCCGGCCGCCATGCCGCCGGAGAACGCGGCGTAGGCGGCGCTTGAGAGCGACGGCGACGCCTCGACCACGTCGCGCATATAGACGGTGGCCCAGTCGTACATCGCGCCTTCCGCGATCAGCGCGACGAGCGCCATGCCGCCCAGCGCCCAGAGCGCGGCCGACCGCCAGCGATTCGACGACGAAGCCTTCGCGTGTGCCTCGTGATGCGGCACGTGCGGCAGGACCGAGGGCATCGACACGAGCAGCACGACGAGACTCGCGCCCGCCGCGAGCGCCAGATGCGCGGCTGGCGCAAGCCCGTGCGCGATGAGCGCGCCGCCGGTCGCCGCGCCCGCCATCCCGCCGATGCTGAACGTGCCGTGCAGCGACGACATGATCGGCCGCGCGAGCGCCTCTTCGACCGCGCTCGCCTCGGCGTTCATCGCGACATCGAGCGTGGCCATGCCGGCGCCGAACGCCGCGAGCACGATCAGCAGCAACCAGAACGACGGCACCACGAGAATCAGCGCGCCACACACGGTCATCGCGATGCCGCCCGCCATGCACGCTGTGCGCGTGCCGGCGCGTGCGATCCACGATCCGGTGGTGAGCATCGCAAAGATGGAGCCGCCGGCCACCGCGAACAGCGCGAGCGACAACATGCCGGGGCTGAGCGCGAACTTGTCGCGCACGGTCGGAACGTGGACGCCCCACGACGCGTACATCATGCCGGCGATGAAGAACACGGCCATCGTCGCGTAGCGGGCGCGCTGGCGTGTGGCGTGAGGCAGGCTGCGGTGCACCGCGAGCGATGGATTGGACTCGCGGGCGGAAGAAGCGGAAGTCGAGTCGGACACGGTTGAGCCGTTAGAAGGAGTGGCGCGTGGCGGCATTGACGCGGGACAACCGCCTAGCATGCCGCCTTTCGCGAGAGCTTACGATTCTATCGAACGGCCAGGAGACACGCTCGCCGCGCTGATTTACCATTTTCGGCAGTTCATCCGACCGTCGAGTTTTCATGAATATTCCGCCGCAAGCGCCGCTTCATCTGCTGCACCGAGTTTCGGAAGGGACACTCGCGACTCATTCGCGCGATCCGGCCGGCTTTCCGTATCCGACCGCGTTGCCGTTCGCGCTGACCGCGCGCCATTCGCCGATGCTGCTCATCAGTTCTCTCGCGGAACACACGCGCAATCTGCAAGCCGATTCGCGCGCCGGTTTTCTCGTGGCGCATGCGAATAACGCGGGCGTGCTGGAAGGTCAGCGGCTGACTTTGCTCGGCACCTTCGAGCCTGCCTTGAAAACGGACCACGAAGCACTGTCACGCCGATATCTGCGCTATCACCCGGATGCAGCGCGCTATCTGGAATTGGGTGACTTCGCTTTCTGGATAATGTCGCCGCAGCGGATGCGCTTTATCGGGGGCTTCGGCGCAATGGGCTGGCTCGACGGCAGTGAGATTGATCCACTCGAACCGTTGAATGGCGACGAAGAATCTGCGCTTTGCGCCTTTTCCGACACTTATTCGGGCCGGCCAGCCGACATCCGGATATTGGGGATAGACCGTTATGGTTGCGATTTCGTCGAGTCCGGCACGCGCAATCGTTTTACGTTCGATAAACCGAAGCTCGGCGTGGAAGACTTGAAAGCCGCACTCATAGACTGTTTCGAACGCCACGCGTAACGCGTGTGGAACGAAGCGCCCGGCTTGCGCGCGGGAAACTGTGCGCAAGCGAAGAAAGCGGGCAGAAAGTTGCCATGAGATGAGAATTTCTCCCGGACGCGGAAGTCCTGTTTCCATTTCATGCGAATCTCACGTCTATCGGACATCGAAATGCATTTTACGCCAGTACGTCAGATTTCTTAGCAGCAGAGGAAGTCGGCAAATGTTACGAGTAATTAGCGAATAGGCGTTAATCACATTTCTTCTATCGGTCGATTAACGGAAATGTGTTAATCTGCTATCCAGTCCGAGGCTATACTGATAACCAAAGAGCGAGCACCCGACTCGCAAGCCAATACACAACTTAGGGATTTGCCATGCCTTCATACAAGGAATTGCTCGCACAGCGCGAGTCGCTCGAGCGTCAGATCGAAGAAGCAAAGTCGCGCGAATACGCCGAAGTACTTAATGAGATCAAGCAGAAAATGGCCGACTACGGCATCACGCTTCAGGAATTGGCCGGTGGCCGTGGTGCGAAGGCCGCTAAGGCATCGCGCAGCCGCACGGGTGTAGCGCCTAAATATCGCGATCCTGAGAGCGGCAGCACGTGGTCCGGTCGCGGCAAACCGCCGAAGTGGATTGCAGGTCAGGACCGTGATAGTTTCCTGATCGGCAAATAAGCCACGCGCCAGTCAGGAATCGAAAAGGCCGCGCCAAAGGCGCGGCCTTTTTCTTGCCGGTGTGCCATTGTTCCATCACGTTGCGTTAATCGCTCGATGCGCATCCGCCGCGTTATTAAGTCGTTGATTTAAAAGCGGAAGCTTTCCTGGACTGATAAACTGCCGTCAGTTGGGTTTCCGGGCACATTACATGACACTTTCAGCGGCGCACGCATCTGAGAAGCACGACGTTGCGGTCCGAACGACATGGACGAGTATCGCGCTTAACAGCGGACTGACTACTGCACAGCTCGCGGTCGGTCTGATTGCGCATTCGCAGGCGTTGATTGCAGACGGTGTCCATTCGCTTGCCGATATCGTTTCCGATCTCGTCGTTTTGATTGCGAACCGAAAGGCGGTCGCTGTGCCCGACGTCGATCACAACTACGGCCATAGCCGTTACGAAACGGTCGCTTCCCTATTTCTCGGGGGATTGCTGCTTGCAGTCGGCGTGGGAATGTTATGGCGTGCGGGCACACGGATCATGAATCTGGCCGATATACCGCCTGTCCATGCGAGTGCCCTCGTCGTCGCCATGATCGTCCTCGTCTCGAAAGAGGTGCTGTTTCGCTATATGCTGCGCGCGGCTGAACGCGTGCGGTCTGCCATGCTCGTCGCCAATGCGTGGCATGCGCGCTCGGATGCCGCTTCTTCGCTTGTCGTCGCGCTCGGCATCGTCGGCAGTATTGCGGGCTTTCGAATTCTCGATCCTATTGCCGCCGCGCTCGTCGGGTTCCTGGTCGGGAGAATGGGATGGACTTTTGCCTGGGATGCGCTGCAAGACTTGTCGGACCGCGCGCTCGACGAGACGACCACCGCCGATTTTCGCGGCATTTTACTGGGCACGCCCGGCGTGCGCGACGTGCACGATTTGCGCACGCGCAAAATGGGCGATCTCGCCATCGTCGATGCCCATATTCTCGTGGACCCGCTGATCTCCGTTTCGGAAGGGCATTACATCGCCGAGTCGGCGCGCGCCCATATCCTGGCCGATTCCCGCGTCATCGATGCGCTCATTCATGTCGATCCGGAAAGCGATGCCGTGAATCCGTTGCCCGGCAATTTTCCGCTCCGTTCCACCGTGATGAAAACAGTGAGTGCCGCGTTGTCGGAGCAAGGCTTATCCGTCGATACGCTGAACCTTCACTATCTGAAGCGCGGTTTCGACGTGGAAATCGTTCTGCCGGTCGCGACTGGAAACGAGACCGCGCCGCGACTCGCCAATCTGAATCTGGAGGCGCTCAGGCAACGGCTCGGCGCGCGTCAGGTTCGCGTGACGCAAGCGGTGAAACTGGCCGCGCCTCAGCCCGCGAAAAACGCGTCCGAGTGAGTGGCGCGTCCGCTTTCAGAGCGGCAATTGCGTATCGAATTTGATTTCCCGGAGCACGACACTCGTGCGGACCTGCGCGACCGCCGGAATCTTGAAGATGCGATCGTGAAGAAACGCGTCGTACGCCTTGATATCCGGCGCGACGATTTTGAGTATGTAATCGGATTCGCCCGTCGTGCTATAGCACTCGGTCACTTCGGGACAAGTCGCAATCTCGCGCTCGAACTGCTCGACGCCGCCTTCCGTATGGCGCGTCAAATGAATATGCGCGAGCGCGCAGACATGCAGGCCGAGCTTTTCGCGGTCGAGCAGTGCCGTGTATCGCTGAATGACGCCGGACTGCTCCATGTCCTTAATGCGGCGCCAGCACGGCGTACTCGACAGCCCGACCTGATCGGAGATTTCCTGAACGGAGCGCCGCGCATCCAGTTGCAGAAGACGCAGGATTTTTTGTGAGAATGTATCGAGAGTCAACTGCGCCTCCATTCGGTCGCGATCTGACTCCAATGGTAGAGGCCCCCGAAAGGATGCGCAATGCAACGCGGGCGCTATGAGGGAGATTCCCTAACTCACGCGCCTGCGAGCGGGGTTTTACCTTCCGGAAGACTTTCCGTCGGCTCGTCGGCGCTGGCCGCTTCCTGCTGCGATGCCGCTGCCGCCTGCGAGGCGCGCAGATCGGCGAGCATGTTGCAGAAGAGCGCGCCTTGCTCGATGGCGTCGTCGAGCGCAATGTGCGTGTGCGGCAGGTCGTCGAACCAGTGCTTCGGCAGGCGCGGCTTGATCGCCTTGCGATACGGCAGGCCGGTGATGGCGAACGCGAGCGTCTTCATGTCCAGCGCGGACCACGAGAACGGGCAGCGTTGGGCGAAGCGCATCATGTACCAGAACATATGGGTGAAATCGAAGCCCGCCGGATACGCGACGAACACCGGCTTGCCCGGCAGCGCCTCGACCCATTCGACGTACTTCACCAGCGCGACCTCCGGCTTCTGCAAATCGGTCCGGCACGCGGCCCACGCCTCGGGCTGCGTCTTCCACCACGCGGCCTGCACCGGATGCGGCGCCGCGCCTTCCAGCGTTTCGAGATTGGCGGAGAACGTCGCGATGAGCTGCTTGTCCGCCGTGTACGCCGCCGATGCGAAACTCAGCATCGAATGCGGGCCGGGAATGGGGCCATCTGCTTCGACGTCGGTGCTGACGTATATTTCCGGAATCGCGTTCATGCGGCGACTCCATCGCGCACGAACGGATTGGTGCGGCGTTCCTCGCCGAATGTCGATGCGGGACCGTGACCGGGAACGAACGTGACATCGTCGCCGAGCGGCCACAGTTTCTCGCGTATCGAACGGAGCAGTTCTGCGTGATTGCCGCGCGGAAAATCCGTTCGGCCGATGGAGCCGGCGAACAGCACGTCGCCGACGAACGCCACACGATGCGCCCGGCTAAAGAACACCACATGCCCCGGCGTATGACCGGGACAGAAAAACACCTCCAGCGTCTCGTTGCCGAACCGGACGTTCTCGCCGTCTTCGAGCCATCGGTTGGGCGTGAAGACCTGCGCGTTCGCAAAGCCAAACCGCTGCGATTGCGCCACCAATTGGTCGATCCAAAAAGCGTCTTCCTTCTGCGGACCTTCTATTTGCACGCCGTAATGAACCGCCAGCGCCTTCGCTCCGCCGCAATGGTCGAGATGACCATGCGTCAACAGGATTTTCTCGACCGTCACGCCCTGCCGATCCACCTCCGCGATGATCCGCTCGATATCGCCACCCGGATCGACGACCGCCGCGCGCCGCGTCGCCTCGCAGACGACGATGGAGCAGTTTTGCTGAAACGGCGTGACGGGAACAAGAGTGACTTTCATAGGTCTGTCCGGGATGCGGGCGCCTGTAAAAACGTTCATTGTACCGGCGGCTCCCGACTCGCGATGCGCACGCATGAGGGCGCGGCAAGGGCGGTTGGAATCGGAAATTCTTGCGCTCATAGGCAGAATCAATGACGATTTCCGCAGTCGGCGCGGCCAGACCCCGCTTTTTTTGTATAATGGGCTCACTAGTGCATGGGTTTGGCCATGCCGTCAATGGGCGACTGCCGAAACGCCAGTGCGTTTTTACAATCGCCATCAGTAAGCTGTTAGGGGCCAAAAGCCTCGCAACTGCAACTCAACGCACCTTCTTGTAGGTGCACACGTCTTGTCCAGCCGGGCGCTGCGCGTCCGTTCGATGGCCTTTGCCGCCGTCACGCTGGATGGGGCCTACGCCGCCGTTCCTGCGCCGTCTCGTAGTCGAGGCGGGCACGAGCGTGATGCCACGTTCGATGGCGGCATGTGGGGTCTGGTCAGGCTGCCGGGGACAGGTTGCGCCAGACGTGAACGATAACCGGGCGTTTGCGGCACGAGTACGCCGCATCCGAGCATCAGTCTGCCGTTCGCAAGTCGAACGGCGCGCTGCTTTGCGCGGACAAGCCTTTGGCTGCCTGACGCGCGCTCACGAGCGCGGCGCGGCGGCCCATCTACCGTTGGTAACCGCCTATGAATGCTCGATTCATTCGACATATCGCAAGCCTGTTCGCTGTCGGCGTCCTGGCAGGGTGCGCCGCGCCCGGTTCGGGCGACGTCGCGTCATATCATCAGACCACGCCTGCTGTCAGCATGGCAAGTGCCCGCTCGAACGCGCCGCTCGCATTCGACACGAATCTGAGCACGGTCCCGGCCGACAACGCGGACAAGAGCCAGTCGCTCTCCGACGCGCAGCCGATCACCGACGGCCCGAACGTCGGCAGTTTCGAACAGAAGGGCAAAGCCTCGTGGTACGGCCGCTGGTTTCATGGCCGCAAGACGGCGAGCGGAGAGAAGTTCGACATGAACGCGATGACCGCGGCGCACCGCACGCTGCCGCTCGCATCGTGGGTGCGCGTGACGAACGAGGCCAATCACAAGACCGTGGTGGTGAAGATCAACGATCGCGGTCCTTACGTGCGCGGCCGGGTGATCGACCTGTCGTATGCGGCCGCCGCCGCGCTCGGCATGCGGGGCGCGGGCACGCAGAAAGTGAAGATCGAGGGCCTCACGCAGCAGGAAGCGCGTGCGGCGCGCGAGCAGTCTCAGTCGCTCGCGGACGACAGCGTGAACTGAGCGTTTTCGCGTCTCTGCGACTTGCAACGGGCCGTCTTTCGACGGCCCGTTTTCATTCCTGCGCCGGCTTGCTCAGGCGCAGCGCCCGCTCGTACAACGCATTGCGCGACGCGCCCGTCAGCGTGGCCGCGATCCGGGCCGCGCTTTTCACCGACAACTCCTCCAGCAGCGTGAGAAGCAGCGCGTCGTGCGCGTCTTCCGCTGCCTGCGCTTCGGGCGCGCCTTCCACCACGAGCACGAACTCGCCGCGCTGACGGTTCGCATCGCCTTCGAGCCACGTTGGCCCTTCGGCCAGGGTGCAGCGATGCAGGCTCTCGTGTAACTTCGTCAACTCGCGCGCAATCAGAAGCTGCCGTTCGCCGCCGAACGCATCGGCGAGCGCGCGCGTGGTGTCGACAATTCGATGCGGCGCTTCGTAGAAGACGAGCGCCATCGGATGATTCGCGAGCGTGCGCAATTGCGAGGCGCGCTGCCTGGCCTTGGCCGGCAGAAAGCCGACGAACGTGAAGCCGTTGACCCACGCGCCCGCCGCGCTCAATGCGGTGACGACCGCGCTCGGACCCGGCACGGGAACGACGGGCAGTCCGGCTTCGCGCACGGCATCGACGAGACGCGCGCCGGGGTCCGAGATGCCGGGCGTGCCCGCATCCGACACGCACGCGACACGCTCGCCGCTGCGCAAATGTTCGATCACGCGCTCGGCTGCGCTGCGCTCGTTGTGCTCGTGCACTGCGATGGACGGCTTCGAGATGCCGTAGCGCGCGAGCAGCTGCGCGGTGTTGCGCGTGTCCTCGGCGGCGATGCGATCGACGAGACCGAGCACATGCAGCGCGCGCACGGTGATATCCGCGGCATTGCCGATCGGCGTCGCGACGACGTAAAGCGCGCCTGCCGGATACTGCTGTCCGGCGGCCAGGTCGGAGATTTGAAGCATGGGCGCGGGCGGGCGTGGCGCGAAGAGGAAAGGACGTCATTTTGCCACGCGCGCTTCGGCCTGCCCGCCGACAACTTTCATGAGGCACGTATGTCCAAATCGCTCGGCGACGCTTTCGAGGCGCACGCGCTCCACTATCTCGAGCGGCAGCGCATGCGCCTTGTCGCGCGAAACGTGCGCTGTCGCGGCGGCGAGATCGATCTCGTGATGATGGATGAACGCGGCGCGCTCGTTTTCGTCGAAGTGCGTGCGCGCAAGGGCCGCGGCTTCGCGGATGCGGCGACGAGCATCGGCGTGACCAAGCGTGAGCGCCTCGTGCGCGCGGCGCAGCACTATCTGGCGACATGGCGCGGCGCGCTTCCGGCGTGCCGCTTCGATGTGATCGCGTTCGACGCTGGCCGTATTCGCTGGCTGCCGGATGCGTTTCGCGCGGACGAGTCGTAACGTGCGGTTCGGCGCAGGGTGCATGCGGTAAACTGCGCAGACTCAACGCCGGAACGCTCGCCCGCGCTTTGCGCGCGCCTCGCGTCTCACGTCACACGCAACGAACGCCGCACCGCGGCCGAACACCGAGAGTCGATGTCAGTCGAACGCATCCAACAGCATTTCCGCGACAGCGCCGCGCTCACGCTCGAAGCACTCGATACGCTCGCGGTTCCCATTGCGGCTGCCGTCGATACGCTGTTCAGCGCGCTCGCCAACGGCTCGAAGATTCTCGTATGCGGCAACGGCGGCTCGGCAGCGGACGCGCAACGCTTCGCGGCGGCGCTGATCGGCCGCTTCGAGCGCGAGCGCCCCGGCTTGCCGGCCATCGCGCTGACCACGGATTTCTCGATTCTCACGGCCATCGGCAACGACTACGCGTTCGAACAGATCTTCTCGAATCAGGTCCGCGCGCTCGGGCAGGCGGGCGATGTGTTGCTCGCAATCAGTTCATCGGGTAATTCGGTGAACGTGCTCGCCGCCGTGCAGGAAGCGCATGAACGCGAGATGGTCGTGATCGCGCTGACCGGCGACGGCGGCGGCGCCATGACCGACGTGCTCGCCGATACCGACATCCACATGTGCGTGTCGTCCGGGCGGACTGCGCGCATCCACGAAATCCATCTGCTGACCATCCATTGCCTGTGCGACGGCATCGACGCGATGCTGCTGGGCGAAGACTGAATCCAAAAAGGGGGAACGGAGTTGATGAAGAAGACACGCGTCAAGGCGGCGCTGGCCCAGGCCACGCTGACGGTCAGCCTGTTGTCCGGCGTCGCGCTGACGCTGCAAGGCTGCGCGCTCGCCGTGGTGGGCGCGGCGGCGGGCGGCACGCTGATCGCCACGGATCGCCGCACGCTCGGCGCGCAGACCGAGGACCGCGAGATTCAGGTCAAGGCGCTTTCGCGAATCAAGGACAACGTGTCCGATCAGGCGCACATCAACGTGACGGTGTTCAACCGGCGCGTGCTGCTGACGGGCGAAGTGCCCGACGACGCGTCGAAGCAGAAAGCCGAAGCCGTCGTGCGCGATATCAATAACGTGGGCGGCATCGTGAACGAACTGTCGGTGCAGCCGGCGAGCTCGCTTTCGTCGCGCGCCAACGATTCGTATCTCGAGGGCCGCGTGAAGACCGCGATGGTCGGCGAGAAGGATCTCTCGACGAACTACTACAAGGTCGTGTGCGAGCGAAGCAGCGTCTATCTGATGGGGCTCGTCACGCAGGACGAAGGCGCGCATGGCGCGGACGTGGCGGCGCGCGTGCCGGGCGTCGAGCAGCTCGTGAAGGTCTATCAGTACATCAAGCCGGAAGAAGCGAAGGCGCTGGAAGCGGCGGCGGCGTCTGGCGCGAGCGCATCGTCGGCGCCCGCCCCGGCGGAAGCGACGGTGGGCACCGTGCCGGATTCGTCGGTGACGTCGCGACCGCTCGATCAGCAGTCGCCCGCGCCCGTCAAGAATTCGGATGTGCGTCCGGGTAGTTCCAGTTCGGCAAAGTGATGGTGCTTGGGAATGGTTGAAGCAAGATTGTTTGTGGCTGCGTTGGTGGTGGTGTCTGGTTATGCGTTCGCGGGGGGGCAGCCGGTTGCTTCGTCGGTGGCGCCGGTTGCGTCGGGGAATGCGATCGCCATCGCGCGCAGTAATGCGTGCATGGGCTGCCATGCGGTGGATCGCAAGCTGGTAGGACCGTCGTTTCAGCAAATCGCGCAGAAGTACAAAGGCGATGCGCAGGCGAGCGCAAAGCTCACGAAGAAAGTGAAGGACGGCGGAGCCGGCGTGTGGGGCTCCATTCCGATGCCCTCGCACCCCGCGATGAACGATGGCGACATCAGGACCGTCGTCGCATGGGTGCTGGCGGGCGCGCCGCAGAAGTGACGCGTTGTGCCGTGGCAGAGGGGCTTGCTTGCAGGTCGCTCGGCTGTGGTAGAATCGCGGTTCGTTGGGGGGGTAGCTCAGCTGGGAGAGCGTCGCGTTCGCAATGCGAAGGTCGGGAGTTCGATCCTCCTCCTCTCCACCAACAAGATTCCTAGCAACACCAAAGTTTGACCAGAAAACCCCGCCGGCCTTGGCTCCGCGGGGTTTTTTGTTGCACACTACCACTAGGTTCTCCCAGGGAGTGCAACCCCCATCTTGGGGTAATACTGGGGGTCGCTCGCAGGTCTCCCGAAGGTGTTACCCCACCGTGTCCAAAACTACCGGCATCCGTCTGACAGACGCGGCTATCCGCGCTGCAGAACCGCGCGCAAAGAATTGGCGGCTTTACGACAGCCTCGGCTTGATCTTGGAAGTCCATCCATCGGGCGGGAAGTACTGGCGGCTCAAGTATCGAGTGGGCGGCAGAGAAAAACGCCTGTCCCTTGGTGTGTTTCCCGATGTAAATGCCAATGAGGCCCGTGAGCGACGCAATCAAGCGCGCGAGATGCTTGCCGCTGGCGTCGATCCATCGGAGCTAAGAAAGAAGGAGCGTGTCGCTCAGCGCGCCGAGCAAACTCGAACGGAGTCGGCGATACGCTTCAGATTGGATAAGGACGGAGACCTATCGTTTCAGTTGGGAAAACGCTGCGTAAGGCTGATTGGCTCTGAAACCGCCGAGCTTCGCGCTTTTCTAGAGGCGACGCGCGCCGTCCTCCTACGACACTGACTATGCCGCTTACTGATCTGAAGATACGCAACACTAAAGCCACTGACAAGCAGCAGAAGCTGTTTGATGAGCGCGGACTATATCTGCTCATTACGCCCGCTGGCGGAAAGTGGTGGCGACTCAAATACCGGTTTGGGGGAAAGGAAAAGAGCCTGTCTATGGGCGTATTTCCCGACGTCACCCTGAAAGAAGCGCGCGAGCGCCGAGACGCCGCGCGCAAGCTGCTGGCCAACGGCGTTGATCCTGGCATCGAGCGCAAGGTGCAGCGGGCCGGGGCGGCGCAGCGAGCGGCCAACAGCTTTGAGGCTGTCGCTCGCGAGTGGTTTGCGAAGTACGAGCCCGGATGGGCGAAATCCCACGCCGAAAAGGTCATGGGGCGTCTCGAGAAGGACGTGTTTCCGTGGATCGGAGGCCGGCCCATTGCCGAGCTCACTGCCCCGGACGTCTTGGCTGTGCTGCGCCGTGTCGAGGCTCGTGGGGCGCTTGATACCGCACACCGCGTTCATCAAAATTGCGGCCAGGTTTTTCGCTACGCAATCGCGACCGGGCGTGCGGAGCGCGACGTCTCCGCAGATCTTCGCGGCGCATTACCAGCGGCGCGTCACACTCATTTTCCATCAGTGACCGAACCGTCGGACGTTGCCGGGCTGTTGCGCGCACTCGATGCATTTCAAGGAACGTTCGTCGTCCAATGCGCATTGCGGTTGGCACCGTTGTTATTTGTCCGACCCGGGGAACTGCGCAATGCGGAATGGGCGCAATTCGACCTCGACCGGGCACAATGGCGCTACACGGTGTCGAAGACTAAGACTGAACATCTGGTGCCGCTTGCCAAGCAGGCAGTTGTGATCCTGCGCGAGCTTTACGCGCTTAGCGGTCAACGAACCTATGTTTTTCCCGGGAGGGATGTGAAAAAGCCGATGAGTGGCGCAGCGGTTAATGCGGCATTGAGGCGAATGGGTTTTGACACGAAGACTGAAATCACTGGTCACGGATTCCGGGCGATGGCACGAACTATCTTGCACGAGCAGCTCCGTTTCCCGAGCGAGGTGATCGAGCATCAGCTTGCACACAGAGTGCCGGACGCGCTCGGAGCGGCCTATAACAGAACAAGATTCATTGATGATCGGATCAAGATGATGCAGGCTTGGGCGGACTATTTGGAGCAGCTCAAAGCCAATGCGCAGGTGGCGGTCTAAATACGGAGCATCGATAGGTTTCTCAAATGAGATGTGCACTTGCATCGCCGTCGCATCCTCGCCGATGCTCTGCATCCTCCCCCATACGGGAAGGGATCACACCGCACTGCCGGTTCGACTGTGTTCTCATTTCTAGACGAATATCCGGTTTGTCCACGGCCCCGAAACGGCCCGATCGGGCGCACGTCGCACGATATGCCACTGCAGGCTTAGAATCCTGCGCCCGCGTTTGACGTCCTTTGCTCACGGCCTATGGAAAGCGTTTCGATTGCCAAAGTGTTACGACTCGATGCCTCACGGCTGCCGCCGCCCAGCTTGGACGAGGCGGTTGAGATCGTCCGTGAGGCCTGGGCGCGCTTTGCCGTTCACTGGGAAGGCGAGCCGACCGAATCCGACCTGCTGACCAATGCGCGGGTTGCCTTGTACTTATATGACCGTTATCGGAATGCCTCGTTAGCATGGGACGATATTCCCGGGGATGTCAGCCAGTTCGGGCTGATGGCGTTCGGCGCGATAATAGAGTCCATCGCGCGCCGGCAGGCAGCGAACTCGCTTAAGAAGGCCACCAAGGTCGTTGCGGCATGGACGGCCACGGAACGCGCGTATCAACGTCACGAAAATGACCCCAAACAGCAGGCGAAGCGCGAGGTATATGGCTGCTGGGAAGATTGGAAGCGCCGGCGGTCCGGTGGCTCCGATCCATACAAATCTAAGGCGGCCTTCGCTCGAGACATGCTCGGCAAATTTCCCGCACTTGCAAGCCAGAAGGTGATCGAGGACTGGTGTCGAGAGTGGGAGCGTGGCGAGATTCCCGCGTCGGATGTCGCTCACCAGCTCTTGATCCACATAGGCAAGTAGTCACCGAATCTGGGTCGCGGGAGGCTCATCCTTCTCGGAATCGGAATTCTGCGGCGCAGACTGAGCATTCTGCGGCGCACGGAGGTTTTGGTAATAGTCTTATTCGCCTATCGTTACTTCCCTCGTACAACGATTTGCAAGGGCGTAGGGATGCCAAGGAAACCAGAAGCCGATCAACTGAATACCGCGGTGGCGATTGCCATGCCGCAGTTATTGCCGCCGGAGGGGTACACGCGCTGGAGTGACCTGAAGCGCTTAGTTCCACTGTCCCACGAATCAGTCCGTAAGCGCGAACTGGCGGGCCGCTTTCCAAAGCGCGTGCAACTCGGCTCGGCGCGATGCGTCGCGTGGAAAAACCAAGAAATTTTGTGCTGGCTGGCTGATCCGTCGGGCTATCGCGCCGAGGGGGCCGCACCGTCACTTGCATACGTTCCGTGAGTACGCCAACATGCGGACGCCCTCACGCCCGACCCGCGGGAACGGGGGAGCGGCAGAAACGGACGGTGGCACGCCCGCCCTGCCTAACCACGAAAACGACCTTTAACGGAGGCCGCTGATGGCTAACGCCTATTCTACCGAGCGCGATCGCGCTCCCCCTCGAAATTGTTCGAAGCGCACTGTGCGATGCCGCATTAGCGCCGTCACCCCGATGACCAAACACTGTCGCTAGGATATCGGGTTTCTATATAACGGAAAATTCTATAGATCAGTTTCCGTTGATAACGCCCCGAATCTGACCGAATCCACTTGCTCCGACGGTTTTGTTGGGTTCCGAGCCGGTTGAAGCAGAGCTAACATTAGACCGTCCGCGAGCGATGGGCAAAAAAAATGCCCGCACAAGGCGGGCTTTGTCATTCGAACCAGCAGCTGCAGTAGATTTGCTTGGATCCGATCGCGTTGCCACACGACGATCCCCCGCTGACCGGCGCATTCTAGCATTCGCCTCGTTCGCGTCTCAAGCAGGAATCGCAAATTCTCTGCTACTGCTCCCTAAGAGGAGTTAGTAGTACAAATGATTGATAAGGAAAGCGCTCTTGAACGGATGTGCGCCACGTTCGGCGATGACATTCTGCAACTTTTCAGCCAGTTGAATTCCCCGAAGCGCCGGTATGTGGGGATCGGCTCCGAGCGATTGGCGCTGGCCTATAACGAGGGTCATGTGCCGCGTTCGGCCGAAGATTGCCTATCCGCGATCAAACAGGCGCTATGCCGTGCGACACGCACAGTCGCTATTCCCAACGGTTGGGAAGAGGAGAATGTTCTCTGCTCGGTCGTCATCGCATTGGTTGGAGCAGCGTCGATGGATGGAGAAGAGCGCGATGCGTACATTGTCAAGGCCAAATCCGATCTCCAGCAATTGCGTGTGAATTATCGCGACGAATATTTGGAATTGCTGGCGCGCATCGGCGTCGCGGAGGTTGTGTGATGGATTGGTTCCGCTGGTGGCACGGCACCGTAACTGATCCAAAATTCAAGTGGGTCGCGCGGCGCAGCAAGCAAACGGTGGCGAATGTCGTTTCCGTTTGGGCATGCCTTCTTGAATGCGCCAGCACTGCAACGCACTGCAACGCAGATGCAACGCGAGGCAACGTTGCAGCGTTCGATTGCAACGATATTGATGTTTTGCTCGAGCTCAATGATGGGACCGTGCAGCAGATTTACGATGCGATGGTCGAGAAAAAGTTGATCGTTGATGGTCGCCTCGCGAGTTGGGATGGCCGTCAGCCAAAGCGTGAAGATTCCGGCAATCCCACTACCGGCGCGCTTTCCAGCACGGAACGCAGTCGCCTTCGACGGGAAAGATTGAAATGCGAGGCAACGCATGCAACGGCAATGCAACGGGAAGAAACGCACGGCAACGACAGAGAAGATGAGAGGAGAGTAGAAGATAAAAACGAAACTACGACATCCCAGTCGCCTATTGGCAACGGCGACTCACTAGCGGTGCCTACCGCGGGTAACGATCCTGTCGCGGCAGACGCCCATTGCGATCCGCTGTCCGCGCTGACAGAGCTCACTGAGGCGACGTCCATGACGATTAAGTTGCCTCCGTGTCCGATCGACGAGATCGTCGCTCTGTACCACGAGTGCATGCCCAAGAACCCTCCCGTGCGTACGCTCAACAAATCGCGCAGGCGTATCGCCGAGGCCCGCTGGCGCGAAGCCGCGGTGATGAAGTGCGGGCCGTTCGGTTACGTGACGAAGGAGGATGGCTTGGCCGCATGGCGCGATTACTTCTCCATTTGCAACGAATCGGCCTTCCTCACGAACCAGGTCCCGCCGCGCCCCGGCCATGAGCACTGGAAGGCCGGTTTTGATTTCTTGATCAGCGAGAAGGGCTTCACCAACGCGCTCGAGGACAAATATCACGGAGAGGCAGCATGAACACCATTCCTGAAGCCCCGGCGGCCGACGTCACCACCGAAGCTGAGCAGTCAATCTTGGGTGCTTTGCTCGTCGATTCGCGCGCCATTGACAAGGTCGACTTTCTTCGTGAAGAGCACTTCCTGCTGCAAGGGCATCGACGCATCTTTGCTGCTGTCCGCAAACTGGCCGCGAAGGGTGACGTACCGGATACGGTTCTGGTGTGGTCCGCGATGAAGGACTCGGGCCATGCCGATGGCGATACGCTTTCCTACCTCAATCAGCTTGCGCAAGGCGCGCCAGGTGGCGCCAACGCAAGGCGATACGCGCAGATGGTGGTCGACCGATGGACACTGCGCAACATCGTCGCGGTCGGGCTCGATCTGGCCGCGAAGGCGCGGAATCCACGAGGCACGGAGCCGCGCAAGATCCTTGACGGCGCATTCGCCTCGCTGGAGGCGTTGATGCCGAAGGCGCCTCAGGGCCGGCGTTTCCTGAGCGGTTGGTTGACCGGCATCGTTGAGCGTATCGACGCCGAATACAGCGGCAGCGACGAGCACACGAAGCTGGCGTCGACAGGCCTGCGTGCGCTGGACGCGAAGCTCGACGGTGGCATGCGCACCGGGGAGGTCGTCATCGTCGCCGGCCGCCCGGGCATTGGCAAAACGGCCGCGGCGCTTGGCATTGCCGATGCTGCAAGTGCACAGGATGCGCCTGCGCTTATCTTTTCCCAGGAGATGACGGGCGAACAGTTGACGCTACGCGCGCTATCGCGTTCGTCGGGCATTCCGATAAACCGGCTGAAAGATGGCCGCAAGATGGCGGACGCCGATTTTGCGCTCCTCACGAAGGGAGTCACCGAACTCATGGACGACAAAATCATCATCGATGAACGTCCTGCGCTGTCGATCACCGAGGTTCGGAGCGCCGCGCGAGATGTGAAACGCGAACACGGGAAGCTAGGCGTCATCGTGATCGACTATCTGCAATTGATGGCCGAATCCGGGGGTGACAACCGGACGCAATCCGTCGGCGCGAATAGTCGCGGGCTCAAGGCTCTGGCGAAGGAACTCGACGTCCCTGTCGTCGTGCTTGCGCAGCTCTCGCGAAAGGTCGAAGAGCGTCCTAACAAGCGCCCGCTGATGTCAGACCTGCGTGACTCTGGCGAAATCGAGCAGGATGCCGACGTCGTGTTGCTGCTGTACCGTGACGAGTACTATAACCCGGACTCCATGGACAAAGGGATCGTTGAGATCAACGTCGCGAAGCAGCGCAACGGCTCGATCGGCGTTGTACCCGCGATGTATGTCGGTGAGCGCACAGCGTTCTACGACGCGGCGGAGGGGGTGAACTTCGGTTCTTCGCTTGAGAAGAAATCGGCTGGCTTTGCCGCGAGGGCGCGGAGCTCCGCGTGGTGGCAGTCGTGAAAGCGCCCCGCATGAGGAACCTGTTGATTTTGTGGAACTGACGCGGCCGCTCGGAGCGGTGACTTCAATCTAACCATGACCTTTGGGTCGTCCAACCCGCATCATCCAGCCCCGACCGATCTTTGGCCGGGGCTTGTCATTTCGGGCGACGGTTCGCGCGCTCTATCGTTCGTTTTTTGGCCGATTCGGGTGCGGCAGGATGCCGTCGTAGCCCGCGTGCGGCGGATTTTCGACGGCGAGGTCCCAATCCGTCGAAAGAGGCATGTCTGCGTCCTCGAGCAGGTGCGCGTCCGTCGCGCCGGCGGGCAGCGGTGAGAGGCCATCCCACTCGGTGATGTACTTAGGATTTTCGTTTTGCCTCACGTCTAACTCCGTAGGCGAGTCGTTGGACTTCCGATTATGGCTCCGGAAGGCGCGGAAAAGTTCGTTGCGATGGTCTGCGCACGCAGGAGTCGTGACGCGACAGTGTGAGTAGACAAACAGACCCCCCGTGGGTCACTGGAGCTACTCATGCGCAACGAGAATCACCCACTCTTGACGTCGAAGGAGGCCTCCGCGGCGCTCCGGCTCGCGTACGCAACCCTTCGGGACTGGAGTGCCAATGGTCGCGGGCCGATCAGGCCGGTCAAGATCGGGGCCCGCGTGTTCTGGCGCCGCTCGGACGTTGAGCGTCTGGTTGCAGGAGCCGCGGAATGACTTCGCCCTCCCGTTGGACGTCGGACGACGTCGCCCGTCGCGCGGCCGAGCACTTGATGGCTCAGACCTTGCGGCGCACGGCCCGCCATGGCTACGCGGAAGCTCGCGAGCGCTTCAAAGCGTGACACCGCCTCGAGCGCGTCGATACCGCCGCCCCTGCTTTCCGCCGAGCCACGAAATCGGCATATACAGCATACCAACGTGCGCGTCAGCTCGAGCACAACGCCGCTCGCCGTCTTAAGACTGCTGTTCTCGGCAGCCACGTGTTTCACGAGGTGTGCAATGACCGTCGTCGTTAACATTGCGGCCGCCCTGGAGGCGGATGAAGACCTCGTGCACATGCGTGACGGCCTGCCGGTGATCGACAGCCTAGTGATCGCGCGCGAGTTTGGTCGGCGGCATGACAACGTGCTTCAAACGCTGGATTCGCTGATCGCGGACGGCACGATGCGATCACGTCTGCATCAGCGACGTCTAAATGCTGGACTCCTTGCGAATGCTGGGAACCCAGACTTTTTCGTCGGGATGTAGACGACCGTCCACACGGATCGTCTACAAAAGCGCTCGTGACGCGATCGTCTCTCCATCGAATTGCTTGCATCAGGTCCGCATGGTCTCCCACCGCATGAACACCGAGGATTGGCAACGCGCCCGCATCCAGTGGGAGAGTGAGCCGACGGCCAGCTTCGCAAAAATCGCTGATTACTTTGGCGTTTCGAAGGCGCTCATCGGTCGGAAAGCGAAAGAACAGGGCTGGCAAAAGCGTCTCTCTGCCGACATTGCTGCCGATCGTGCACATGAAATAGCAGCTTCTAAATTTACACATTCGGCTGTTGAGCAGCCCAGGCAGATGCCAGTTGTAGACGCGAATCGCGCCGAAATTCGGCCTGGCCTGCCCGCGGTGAACAGTGGCGTTCCGGTCGAGCAGGCCCGTGCTGCTGCCGAAGCATCAGCTATCGATCGCCGCGCCGAAGTCGAAACCCGGCATGGTCAGGAACATGCTGCGGCTCGCAGTCTTCTCTACGGGGCGATGAAGTCTCGGGACGTCGAATCCACGAAACAGGCAAAGCTCGCTCTCGAGAGCTTGAAAATTCTGCATGATCTCGAACGCCGAGCTTGGCGACTTGATGCTCCGGCGAAAGCTCCGCCGGCGGTGTCGATCACAATCAATCGGCGCTCGCGCGCGAAGGACAACACGTGAAGAAGACCATCACACTCGAAGGCCTCGAAGCCATTGAGATTTCGACGCAACCGAGAACCGATTCGGCGCCAAATTTGTGTTCCATTGCCGCGCGTGCGCACATGGCTGCTGATGCGCTCATGAGCGACGAACCGCTGCGACAGGCTCTCGATCAGGAACTGGAGGTGATGCTGTCATCGGCGGAGAGGGCCGGGGAACAAGGGCGGGACGCCGCATTGCTCCAGCGGCAGCGAGACGATTGGGAGATCGTGCGCACGCTTGCGCTCAACGCCGCCCGAACCCGTGACGTCGATGGCGCTCGATCCGCACGCGATGCAGCCGAGGCCTTGGCTTTCGCTTACTCGGGACTGGGCAGTGCGCTCGGCGTATGACTCCGGTTGGGCGGCCCAGAAACCGGGAGCCTCGCAGATTTCCCGGCGAAGGCGACTGCCGGACCCTGATCTGCCGTTCCACCAGAACCGGCGGACGTCCGCTTCACTGCGAGGGCCGGCGTGTTCGATGGGCGACAGCGCATGGGGAGGTGTCGGGACCGCTCCGACTCTCAAACCATCACTTGATTGCGCGTCGCGCCACTGAAACCAAGGCCTGTCAAATAAGCGCCGAATTGAGTTCTGAGCTCCGCATGGCAACGATTCACGAGGAACTCAACGTCTTCTATCTTCTTCTGCACCGCTGATAGATTGATGGTTTGGATGGCGGACTTTGGCCGATCACAACAGTGAATGCAGTCGTGGCGTCGCTGAAAGACAGTAGAAAGCTTCGTCTCGAAGTGCTCCAGGGCCTTTTGTTTCGCCGCTTCCAAGTTCGCGGCTGGGACCGCCGCCAATTGGGATGCGCTCAGGCCGAAGTGACGGTGCTTGGCTTGCGGGTCTGTGATCCAAGCCAAAACACGATCACGACTTAGTAGGCCGCGCTTTGGGGGGAAGAACTGATTGAACAAACTTTTAATCTGGTAGAAAGAGAGAACGTTTTCCTTCTCGACGAGCTCTCTTGCCGCCATGCGCCAGCGCCATCCCGGGATGTTCGTTGTTCGAAGGATCGCAGTCACGGGCATTCGAAGATTGTTTAGCCGGTCGGGAAACGCGATTGCTGGTTCTAGTTCCTTCGCCCGCAGCGCTCGCGATATCAGATCGGCGTACGCATCAGCGAAGTAGGCGTCGCAAGCCCCTACCGCAAACATAAGCGCTGAGCGCAAGATGTCGTGTTCACATACCGGAACAGCTGCTGAGTTGTTCATAAGCGCTCGCGCTCGCGCCAAGTCGGTATCAAAGTGGTCCTTCGCGGTCTGCAGAACTGGCATATCTCTTCCTCGTCATTTCGGAGCTGGCAGCATACACCCTCGAATCCGGGGTCCGCTCCCATCATAGAGGGGCCGCTTAGCCGGTATCTTTCAATGACGGCTCCTGGCCCGACCTCGGACCGCCGGACGAATCCTCCCGGAAAATCACGAAGAGCCAGAAGTTGGAGGAGGCTCCGATCGTTTTGCCGCTGCCCGTGCGCGTAGAAGCGCCACCATTACGGCTGTCGCTGCAGCTCGTTGCTCTGCTGGGAGCGTCTCGACGCGCGCTCGCCAGTCCGTGACTGCAGGTGCAATCGGCCGCGATTTCATGCGGCCGCCTGACGGGCGTCATCGCGAATTCGCGTGACGGTTGGACGACTGATTTTGAAGTCTCGAGCGATGCTGGCCACGCTATGGCCGGCGGCTAAGCGGTCGAGAACCGCGTCCCGCTTTTGGTCGTCGAGGGCTCGTGGGCGTCCCATGACCTTTCCTTCCGCACGGGCGCGCGCCAATCCCGCGTGCGTGCGCTCGATGAGCAGGTCGCGTTCGAACTCTGCGACCGCGCCGAGAACGCCCATCGTCATCTTTCCTGCCGCGCTGGTCAGGTCCACGCCTCCGAGCGCCATGCAATGCACGCGCACGCCGATGCTCGCGAGGTGCTCGACGGTCGAGCGCACGTCCATCGCGTTGCGGCCGAGCCGGTCCAGCTTCGTGACGATCAGCACGTCGCCGTCCTCCAGGCGATCGAGAAGCCGGGAAAAGCCAGGGCGTTCTCTCGCGGCGACGCTGCCGCTGATGTTCTCGGCCACGATGCGGCGTGGCTCGATCGCGAAACCGGCGGCGGCGACTTCCGCCAGCTGGTTAGCGGTGGTCTGGTCTGCGGTGCTTACACGAGCGTAAAGAAAGGTGCGGCTCATTTTTCCCTTCGTTATCAACGTTGCTGGTGGTGTTCAAAAACGCTGTAACGATCATCGAGGGTGCTCAAAAGTAGTCAAGCTGATTTTTGTGCACCCTTTGGAGCGGTGTACATAACCGCTAGTTTTAGTGCAGTGCTTGCGCGCCTGCACTAGGGGTGCCATCCACATTCAGACTTTTATTTCCTTCGTATCGAAACTGTCAAGACAGTACCTAGAGCGTCGGAAAAAATGCGTTAGCTGATTTGACGGAACTAGCTCTAGCGTGACGCGTCTCCACGCAGGGCCGTAGGTGAAGATCGGAATACGCTTTAGCTAAACGACATACAGTCCGAGAAGACGATGGTCGGTCATCAAACGTTGTTCAAATTCGTCGTTGGTCGGGCATTAACGCGTCGGCTCGGCTTGGCGGGTTCAACCGGTCCATGCGGTACGGATGGAATCGTTTGGGACGCGTCTCGCAATCAAGGATGCTGTCTCAGCAGCCATTGGCGTCTTCCTTGGATCTCCGCTGCCTCGAGTGTTGGCTCTTTAAACGCCTGCCGATTGAGCCGCATTCAATTCCTTGAACCGGTCGAACTCAGACGGCAAGAGTCTGACGATTTGATCTCCCGTCATTGCCACGAAGTCATACGTTAGCTCAAACTGGCGCAACACTTTAGTAAGACGCCTTGCACTTCCGCCACCAGCACCTCGTTTCCTCGCCAAGCGCTCCTTGTCCCAGAAAAGGTGATGGACTGCGTCTATCATTGAAGGGTTAGTAATAAGTGTCTGAGTTGCAGCGACTTGGCCCCAAAGTTCCCCCGGCGTATTAACCGGCCCGTTCAAAAGCACGACCAGCTCCTTTCGCTTTTCACGGTGGGCGGCATATACACGCCAGATTGAGGCGAGATAGTGCCTGTAGTAGCGCTGCCAGTTGTCAGGCTCGGCGATCCAAATTGCTGTCTCGCCCGGTGCGTACCGCCCTCCGTACTTCTTGCAAAGGCGGTCGAAAAGATACGCTGCGCACCATGTCCAAAAGCCCCAGTCCCTCTCAGCGGAGGACAGCTCTAGGGAGGCGACAATATCGTTCAGCGCTCTTGCCGTTGCGAGCTTGTCGTCAAGATTCAGACCGTCCAACATAGCGGTGTCGCCGCCGATAACCTCGGACAACTCTGGTGTTAACAGCTCGTGCGGAAAGGGCTGCGGCTGCCCAGTCGTCTTCAGGCTGTCAAGAAACGCCATAAAGCGAAGCTTGCCCCGCTCCGTCATGCGCATGATCTTCATCTCCATGCCCCTTCGACGGATGCCATAATGGCTTCTTGTCGAACACCAATCCTGCTTGCAAGAATCCTTACTGCGTTATCTATCCATTCGACCTTGTCTGTCTCCTTTTCGGGGACTCCTGCGCCAATCTGACGGGCAAATAGCAGCCATCGAGTGGACAATTCATGCGGGTCGGAAAATTCAGAATCCCATGCGTCGTCGGATAGCAACTGAACCAGAATCTGACGCATGGCAGCCGGCAATACGAATGCCCTGAACATCAGCGAGCGGACGACCTGATCACGGCTGCCTAGCTCGCGCTCTATCTCCAGAACCGCCTTCACATCATCTTGCACGACGCGCCATAAAACACCATGTGACGATAGGTCAACGCTTGAAACTGGAAGGATGCTCTTTTGGTTATCGTTGAGCTGATCATCTTTGCTGTACGCCCTGACGTTCTCCGCGATTCCCAACAATAGGCCTTTCGACGTATCGACGACTTTGACCCGAAAATCTAGATCTATGGCATCGTCAAATTCTGTCAACTCGATACCGTTGCGCCTGACACTGCTTGCAACCTCGCCCAGTTCTATACGCATGAAGCGGGTTTTGCTCTGGGGCTCTAGGAAGATACAGGATTTCGGCGGAAACTCATAATCACTAAGGTTAAGCGCGGCATCAACCATGGGTGTCTGGTTGAAGCTGCCCTGCAGGCGAATCTTTACGTCATCACGAAGGATCTTTTTCCGACCGGTGTAGTTAAACCGCTTCATCGCGCGCCACCTCAGAAATTATGTCTACGATTACGTCCCTGCGACGATCAAACCCGTGGACGGAAAGCATAAAATCGTTTGTGCAGGCTTCAAACTCCACGGTGTTGCCACCAGTTACCATCTTGGTTACATTCTTTGCGGCGGGAGCACAGACATTTTTTGCATCACGAAGGTGGAAATCCTTCTTGTCCCACTGCT
Organism: Burkholderia sp. 8Y; assembly: GCF_902506145.1. Lineage (GTDB taxonomy): Bacteria > Pseudomonadota > Gammaproteobacteria > Burkholderiales > Burkholderiaceae > Caballeronia. The sequence goes on from NZ_LR733520.1 coordinate 2,912,380, forward strand.
TCAATGCGCGAGCTTTCGATGCGCCGGAAAAGTCATATGCGACTCTTATAACGTATCTGCGTCTTTGCTGAAGCGGCTCCGGAGGTCCTTTGACAACGAACCCGTCCTTTGACCGCGTCAACCGATAGCTTAACGGGCGGGGCGGCGGTGGCGGCTCGATGGACGGCTCCGGCTCGGGCCCCGGCTTTGCTCGCCGCGAACGCTTGCGGGATTCAGGAACGTCGTCATCATTCTCGGGCAAATCGAGATAGAAAATATCCGACAAAATCGCGAGATCCTCTTTCTCGTCACCTTGGCTCATCAGGTTCAGAAACTTGCTTACAGACAGGCGCACAAAATCAATAGTAGTTGGCCCCCAGCGATACTTACCCTTGAACTTGGTCGCATTCTTCTCCCACTCTGTGTGGGCAGGGTTCTCCGAATCTCCGAGCAGTGTTGCGAGAGCGCCTGCTTCTATGACGACCATGCTCGTATAGCCGCGCACCTTTGGGACTCGATCCTCGGGAATGAGGATGCCTTCCCGCAGGAATCGAGGCTTATGCGAAACGTCTGTCAAATCCTTCGCCAGATATATTTCAAAATAAGAGGCCTCCGCTTCTTGCGACCCATTCTCCTGCACATGAAGATGACATCGAACACGTACGAATCCGTTATTTCTCAGCAGCACTTCGTGAATCTGGGTCGCAGTCTGTTTGGGCAGATATTCCTTCTCCCACTTCGGCAAGGACGGCGAATCAGGAGCGCTCAGTTCGAACGTAGGGTAGTCGCGTTCGATGATTGCCTTGGAGGCGAGCGCTATGAACGGAGCGATTTGGCCCATCTGTTCGAAAGGTATAAGGTCCTCCAAATTCTCCCGAATACTGGTGCTATTGATCACGCGCGACTGTCCATCTTCAACTACCTCGACTACCAGTTGGCCGTTCATGATTGGCCAGAAGTATTCGCATATCACGTGCTCGGAAAGCTTGTTGGCCGTCACCTCTGACTGAACGTAAGGCATGATGAGTGACAACCCCGTCCGGTCAAGCGTTCTGGCAAGATTGAAGTCGGCAGCAAGCTGCGCAAATAGAGCTGGATCTTCAACCGGCAGCGGAAAAGCGTCCCCCTCAAGGTCTTCTTCGAAGCGCCCCCACCAACCGTCTGGCGTATAACGCTTATCACCCACATGATGGGATTTCAACACACTCTGACCAGCGATTAGGCACCGACGATCCGAGCTTCGTACGGTGACTGCAATGAACATGCGGATACCGCTCGTATACGGAAAAACGTACTTCCCTATGCCATGGCGCCCTCGTTCGCCATCTTGCTTCGCTGACTGACCCTCGGCACGCATGAAGAAATAGAACGAGTTTTTGGGTTGCGCCTCGCAAGCTGCTTCATTGCCCACGAGGCCATCCGTGTTGAAATCCTCGCAAACCAAATATCGGCAGTTATCGGACGCCGTTGGCGGAGACGACAGTCCATTGTCCGCCGCGTTGAAATGCAACCATGCCTCGCGCGGTACGTAGCGCTCCATAACGCCCGACGCCGCAGCGTGAGACCCTACGGAAAAACGTACCGCTACGGGTTCTGACGAAGAGCGATCCGATTCTGCGTCTAGCGAATTCTGGATTGCTTCGCGGACCAGAGCGTGGGTGTCGTCGTCGATGCTCGAGTTAGTAAAAAAACTCGCCTGCATCGGATCACGCGACTTTTGGCTGCGTCGCTGAGCTTCGAATTGCCATTCAGCTGCCATAAACATGTTCCCTCACGTCAGATTCGATGACAGCCGGCTCGATCAGAGCTTGAAGGCCTCATCTGCGGCGGCCCCTTTTGCGTCAAACCGTGCTTTCACCTCGGCCACTGCCTTGTTCAACGCGAGCATGATTTTCTTCACATCCTGTTCCGTGTAGGAGTAATTCGTCCGATTGGAAAGATTGCCGATCAACTTAATGTCTTTGAGAGTGCGAGACACTCTTTTCTCCGCCAATTCAACGAATTTCTCTCTATTTTTGTTCGCAGCCATGCTGACCTCTTTGGGGCTTAAAAGCGATGCATAGAGCGGCGAACAGACGAGAATGTAGTTTTCATATCTACTGTGGCTCCGGACGTTGGTTTCCACCATAGTACATGATCGCCGTGTGCGGATCAATATACGAGTACATGTCGGATATGTACTAGCGTCTGCTGGCGATCAGGCTGCGCAAGTCGGCAAACCGGCGCCGGTCTACCATACATACTCGGACCTCTCGGATGTTGCGCTGATGGACTCGTGGAACCTTGTAACGAAGAAGGGCGCGATGTTCTGGCCGACCGCGCGCTAAGCCGCCGGCGCGACGATGCGGAGGACTTCAAGTCGCTGTGTACAGGTGCTGATCCGTAAGTTGTGCGTAATGGGATGGAAGGACCGCATGGACGCATGTTCCGCTCGCGAGTCGCGGCAAGGGGAATCGTGACTGCGAAGCCTTTTGGAACAGCAGGCCGAGGCGTGGTTCACGCTTAGCGAGCGGGGTGGTCGTGAGGGGCTGCTTGGGCTCGGATGGCAACCGATTTCGCCCTATCCGTGCGACTGAGCTCGGTTTCGGTCGTCGGACTCAGTACGCACAACGGTTCTGCTCAACTCTGATCAGACGCGCCTCGTTTCGACCACGGTTCGCAAGCCCAGCAATTGCGGTCGCCTCTGCTCACCAACGCGTGCTAGCACATCTGCATGCCCCTAAAGCGAGGTTTTACGCCGCCTGCGCTCCACACCGGTCACAGGGTGCGCCGCAGGACCGATGCAGGCAACGGCTCGGCTCCAAGGTGGACCGCGATGTCGATTTGCCCGCGTGTCTCGCACGAGCCCTGCTTGCGGCCGCGCTAGATGCGTCATTGACCCAAGCGGATGGCATCTTGCTTATTTCGGACGAAGCGGACGAAGGTGACCGGCCGTTACGGGATCGTGACCGGCGATTTCGGCAACGTGACCGGCCGTTTCGGGAACGTCACCGAAGGAACCGGACGGCAGGACTGGCCAGCCATGCCCGCGACGATCGCGTGGGAGGCTACACAACCGTCGTCGAGCACACGCCGGCGACACACCGCGCCCATCTCGAATGGACTCCGCAGCGGCTTATATCCACTGGGGTCAGCAGATTGGCGGCGCCACCGGCGCGCTCGTCGCGCGGCTTCTGCAGGAACAGCGCCATCCCGAGCACGGCTATCGGGCGTGCCTTGGCTTGCTCTCGCTCACAAGTCGCTATCGTCGCGACCTTCTCGAAGCGGCGTGTGCGTTGGCGCCCGAATTGGTGTGTGCAACGTTACCGCCACGTGCCCGACATCTTGGTCAGCAATCGCGACCGCGCGGCAGCGACTACGCCTGTCGAATAGGTCAGTCCGAGTCACGCGCATGTACGTGGCCCCAGCTATTACCAATAAAAAGAACCCGCCATGATGATGCACCAAACCTTCACGCAACTACGCACCCTGAAGTTGGATGGATTCGCCGACGGGTTTAAAGAGTAACTAACGCAGCCCGGCACCGCGACGCTGAGCTTCGAGGAACGCCTGTCGTTGCTGGTCGACCGCGAAGCAAGTTGACCCGGTGATCGTCGTCATACCCGACTGCTCAAGCAAGCGCCCCTGAAGTACGCAGGCTGCCATCGAAGCTCTCGACACTCGCGCTGTTCGAGGCGTGGACCCACGTTCGCTCACAAGCCTGGCTTTCGGCGACTGGGTCGAATCTGGATACAGCCTGCTCATTAGCGGCCCAACCGGCGCAGGTAAATCATGGCTCGCTTGCGCCCTCGCGCAGTATGCCTGCCAACGCGAAACGGTGAATTAATATCGTCGGCCGCGATTGCGTAGATGCCGCTTTCGGCCGCTAGTCGTCCAGCGGCGTCACTTCAATGGGGCACTCTGGCGCTCTTGGAGTATTCTTCATTCAGTAGGCAGTTCTCTCCATCCTTTTTCGTCTGGTAGATAGTAGCCTTTGAGCGACAGGACCTGCTCCACGGTCCACGGACAGGTCGTGGGCATAAGCTCGAAATTAAGGCCCATCGCTTTGTGGACCTCAAGGACCGCGCTTCCCCACGAATGATCGATCAGCTTGGCGACATCGACGTTCGGGTCATCATCAAGTGCGGTTTCGATCCATGTGCGGTGCTCGCCGATCTTCTCCTGCCAGTTCATGCATCGCAGTCCTTCGAAGCAGTACCACCTGATCATGGCGGCTAACAGCAGCCTCAGATGCCGCTCGACCTCATTCTCGATCTGGCGCGAGATGCTTTCGACCTCTTCGATCAGGTTCTCCAAGTCAAGTTCGTGGAACCGTTTCTCGCGCAGCAATTTCGCCTGATGTAAAGCCCACCTCGACAAGTCTTCTTCGTACCCGGCCATTGTCTCCAGTCCCCTTAACATAAGTCCATTCTACGCCGGGGCGGGGCGAATCGACGCGGAGGTGCGTGTACGACATCATACTGTCGAGCGAGAAACCGCTGTTCATCCCTTCGCGGCGCTGCGATGCGATACCATTTACATGCCAAAGCGGGGGACCGACAAGGGCGCCGAACTTAGACACCTAGCCGACGAGATGCGCGAGCGAACAAGCCGTCGGAGAACGCTGTTAGTCCTCACTTTTCTCCTGTTCATGTACGCGATGGTGCCCCTGCTCATCAAAATCGTCATCAGAGCAACGGCCGAATCGAGCGCCCTGCTGCACTAACCTTATCCACGCGTTTCGTGCATAACCACCCTATGAGCAACGCCATGGACACACTCAAGTTCGCCTACGCGCTAGAAGCCGAAGGCATGGACCCCGATCAGGCCGGCGTCATCGCGCACGAGCTCTATGCGCTTTACGCGCACTCGGTGCTGGGCGCGAAGTATCAAGCGGTCGACTATGGCGATTTCCATGCGTTGCGGGCGAAGGCGCTCAAGGTCAGAGAAGGAAAGCAAGCGACGGTGGACGTGCTGCGCAAGCTGAACGAAGATATGCAGTTAGAGCCTGAAAAGCGGGAGGGCGAGCGGCAGGCCGACGAAGCGGGACGTGCGGAGCAAGCTCAAGCTGATGCAGGAGTTCGCGAGACGAACGCCTACCTGAAGGTCCGGCTAGAACTGCATAATGAACAACGCCGACTCGACTTCGTACTGAAGAACGGCGTGCCGATTGAGCGCGACGGTCAGTTTCGCTATCACAGCTGGGCGCACCTTGGCTGGTTCAGGACTCAGCGTGAAGCGATCGATGCGGCGGTCACATATCCGTCCGGGGGAGAGGAACGAACATGAAGAAACTGCTCGTTTTCATCGCATGCATGGCAACACTCGCCGGCTGTTCTCGTGATGCTGATGTGGCATCACGCAACCTGTCTAATGACGCCGACAACTTCAAGATTCTACGCCGGGTGGTGTTCTACAACGGCATTACCGGTGATTACATTCTGGAGGTGCAGGGCTATTGTGCCATCGGCAACTCGGACGCGGTTCGCAAGCTGTCCATCACCTGCAAGCTCGACAACGGCACCTACAAGAAGCACTACCTCGGGCTGTCCGATAACGTGACATTCTTCGCCGAACAGATCGACGGTGTGTTAGAAGGAACATCCCATTACAAGGTGACGTTCAAGCCGAGCGTGATCATTCCAGACGTACAGCTGCGCTGAAGGCGTTAGCTGTATAAGTCGGAACGTAATCCGACAAACACCGTCAGTTCCAGCGAAGGCTGCTCAACCATGCGGGTCCCAAAGTCGGCACCCGACCCGTATCTGCCATCGGGTACATGACTGACTAATGCCTCTTAGTAGGGCTGGGCCTGCCATTCGAATTACCTTGGCCTCACAGCCCTCACACGCCACGCCTTCTCGATAGTCGACGTTTACCGGTTGACGGTACTTTACTAACACGACGCTTCTTCGACGCTAGCGCGAACCGTCGCATGCTCAACCATGAGCTGGGCAGCCGGCTGAAGCTTTTCGAAGCTTTTGAAACAGACAATGAATCGGCGCTGAACTCAAACATCGGCAAGTGGGGTGATCCTAACGCCCAACACGTATCGAATTGCCGAAGGTGGTTTCCGCGCCTGGATATGTGCGGATCAAGCATAGACCGCTTCTGAGCGTCCAGAATTTTTCCTCTTCGACAACTATTCGCGTCAGTGCGTGCAAGCACGCGCGCGCGCGTCCAGACAATGTGAGAACCATCCGATTGACGACAATCGAGGCTGGCCACGCCATCTTGCGGTGCGATGCACTGAGCTCGCTACATCCGCGTCTCCGCCGGTAGACGCCTACGGCGTAAGCGAGCTCTTGAGCCAGCTCTCATGGAGAGCCCACATTTCCGCTGGATCAGTGTCCAGTTGATGTCCGAAGTGATTTACGAGACAGTCGTATGTGCCCGCGAACGAGTCACGTCGGAATTGCTCAGCATCTAATCCGAGGCCGTGATAAACCTGCTGCGGCAGCACACGAAGACGCACGCCGAGCTCGCGCATGTCTTCTCTCTCACCGTACCGCTTGACCGCTATCTCACTGGCGTGAAGCGCCCACACATTCGTTGCCCAGCACTCAAGGATGTCGGACGGCATATCGGTCTCTCTGCATACGATGCGGAGGCTGCGGATTATCGGAGCATTTGTACCAAAAAACAGCCCAAGCTGTGTGAGCATCAGACGCGGCCAACAGTTGATCCCTGCTATCGGTAGAACAAGCCGCGACCTTGGATTCGCCTCATGTTCCGCGTGCATCTCCTTAAGCGGTTTACCGGTTGCAGCGGACGCGATTACCATGAGGACGACCCTCAGACGAAGTACGTCGACAGTGGATGCTTCCTGTTTCTTCTTTAGCTCCCACAGGTACTTCACGTGCCGCTCAACCGATCCCAGTGTTTCGGCCGCGTAGCGCTCTCGCTCCTCCGCCTCCTTGCGTGGGTCCGGTTCATCATCTTCCTTGTCGGGTTTCGACGAGTTCGCGGTCCCATTATTGAGCTCCCGCTCCGGATTTGCCGTCTCGTCCCCGCGCTTGAACAGGCGGCGAATGTCGCTTTCTTCCGCATCGTCGTCGGGATTCTCGCGATGGCGTGTAGCCGTCCCAATCGAGCGGTTCAGCAACTGCTGGACGTGCCAAAGACCACCACCGGCAAAAACTCCCGGGACTTCTACTGCCGCATCTGTTCGCGCTTTGCTGCCCGAAACAAATGCCTCGTACGTCAGTGTCTTGTACGACTTCTCTTCTGTCGCCGTGTTCGGCTCTTCGGGCGCGCGCTTGGCAGAACCTGTCGCCCCGGATTGGCTTGCCCCTAGTTCGTCCTCGGCCAATGCCAGAGCTTGTAGCGCTTCGAGCATGAAAACGCCGACCTCATTGCTCGTGGTCAGGCGGTCAACCGCCGTCTCGGCATCCTTACCTCGAACCTCGCGGGCGAGCGCGTAAATTTGGTCCGCGACGGTTACGCAGGTGAGCGCGGAGTAAGTTCCGTCTGGGTAACGTAGCCGGGCAAATGCAGGGAGCTCGCCCACCACCCTAAAGCGCCGGACAGCGTCTGTCGATTCTCTGCATGGTTCAAGTTTGGAAGGCGAAATACCCTTCGCAACGTCGAACAGCTCCACAGCGGTCTGTGCAGAAACACTTCGACCGCCCGTATGCCAGTGCAGAATATCGCCTTTGACTTCGAAAACGCCCGACTTCGCAGCCGCTTGAGATTGCAACTCCAGTTTGCCTCCTCGCAACTCCTGCGTCGGCAATCTCTCGACGGGCACGGGCGGACCGGCTAATACCTCCGTCAGCTCGAGCTCGGCAGCGACGCTTTCCCGCGGCAGGCGCCGGTATAGGCACGCCTCTACATTCAGTCCCTTCATCTGTGCGGTGCCGAGCGCCGCGACCGTGCAATTCGGGCTGCCGTAAATGACGTGGTCCGCTTCGTCTGTCTCGGCGAGGAACAGCTTCGCGTGCACGAAGCTTGAACGAGTTTCGTGAGAAATATCGATGACGTTTACATTGTCAAGGCGCGCAAAAGCGTGCGTCGGAAACAACCGGCGCGTCACGTCGACGAGCAATACGGTCTGCTCAGGCTTCAGGACTTTGATAAGTGACCGAAGTGCGGAAAGATCAGAGTCCCAGTACGGGCTGACGACGACTAGCCTTTTGACATGTTCGGTACCAACATTGCGGGCAAACCGGGTGGATATGCCTTCATCGTCGTCGCTGCAAAGTAGCTGTGCGGCGTTGCCATCGCTAAGCAGCACCGGTCCGACCGCCCGCTCGGAACGGATCAGCCAGCCCGTGCGCTTGTTCAGCAGTTCAAGCTGATGCCCTATCACATCGCCGTGCGATACCAGATGCGAACGCAAGAAGCTCAGGGCACCGGCTACGATCTGTGTTTCGCCAGACAATTCAGGGCTTGCATTGATGACGCCTGCGATCTCGAGATTGCCAGCAAGCCCGGGAGAAGTCAGATTTGCCGAAGCTACGACCAGTCGCGCCGTGTCGCGACCCGCGAGCAACGTCAGCTTAGGATGAAATACGCGCGGCGCCGAAATAGAGTTCGCTGTATAGCTTCTACCTGCCTTCTGCGGAAGGGCCGATGCGCCGTTCATGGCTTGAGTCATCATGCCGGCGTCCGCCAATAACATGACATTGCGGCAGCCAGACGAATGCAGGGCCGGCAGGGCAACGCTCTCCCATGCAGCGAAGTCAACACCGAAAGTCGATGCGATAGCCGAATGAAACTTACCACCCTTCAAATGGTGATACATAGGCGTCCGCGTTTTCATGCCGCATCCCTCATCAGTGCAAGCCCAAGCGACGTGATCCCGTCGTCCGAAAGGAGGTGAATATCGCGAAGAAATGTAATGGCCGGCGATATCCTCGGGTTCGTAAGAACTGGTCCATCTTTTTTACGAAGGGTCAGACGTCCGTTGTCAAGATCGAAAAGGAACGTGTACGCGTTCTGGTAGCGCAACTTCTGAACCGCAATCCACAGGTGACGACGTAGCACCCTCTCCCTCAAAAGTGATGACAGCGTCTCCCGCAACGGCTCATCGGCATGCCTTTCGAGAAACGCCAACTCTGAGAGCAGAGTGCGGGTGATCTCTGGCTTGAAATTCCCGAACCGCTCATTGACTACCTCGGAGTGATCAGCGGCTCTGAGCTGAACGAAAGCGAGCAACCGAAGAGCGTCGATTGCGTAGTTCGCTGCCGACGCACGCTTCGCCGCGCCCAGCCCCGACAGGAGTGTGTGGGTGAGTGACTGCTCTGCGATAGAGCCGTCCTGTGCCACGTCGTCAATCGCCGACAAGGTCCGTTCCGAAAAACTTCGCCAAGTGTCCTCGTCGGCGGAACATCCTTCCATCATGGAGGCGACAGCGCGATACAGGAGCGTCTCCATCGACGCTCCGCCCGAGAATTCCCCTTCCAGCAAGTCCAAGAGATATGCGAGCAGCCCCTCGAGGCAGACGTGCACCAGGTCGTTCGCGTGGTAAAGCCACCATTGTTCACGGCGCTTGCGCAGTTCCTCGCGGCTCAACGAAAGTGGCTTTCCTCCCGGTAGATTGCCGGTATACATCACCCACCGGAAAATCGGCACATATGGGCGTGACGCGCTTTGCGCGGCAACTTCCAAGACTAGATGGAGCGTGTCTCGGCGCGCCGCGTGACGCGTCGAGTTCTGGACCTCAAACAAGATGTCCTGATAGCACTGACGTTCTGAGCTATCCACGTCAATACGCGAAGGAGCGAGTTGAGCCATCGCCTTCAATGTGTCGGCTTTTACCGAGCGGCTCATAATGGCTTCAAAAAAAGCATGGATGGCGTCGCCAGCCGCATCGGCAAATGCCCGAGCGAGACGTTGCCCCAACTCCGGGCTCGCGACGGGAATCCCGTGATTCGGGTTCTTGAAGAGAATGTTGAGATCGTATAGCGGCGATCCGTACGCCGCACCAAAGGCACCGAACGACTGCTGCAAATGCGGAGCTGACGGCGCGCTGTCGGTATGCAGCGCAATCAAGCCCTTGCCCGTCGCAGAGAGCTCCTTGTTAGCCCAATCTGACCCCGCTACGCCGTCTGAATCATTTGCCGCGACGGCGACCAGCGCGTACAACGCTTCGCCCCGGCGCAAGAAATGTCGCCAAACGTCCGGATCATTACTTGTGACCTTTTGCGCGTATGTGAAGGCTAACCAGGCGTAGAGCCCGTAGTAGCGCATCCGGAGCGTTCCGTTACCCAGTCCGGGAACGAGCGATTGATACAGTTCAATGCCTGCCGACTGCATGCCCAGCGGGTCTAGTCCGCGCCGCTCGCCCGATCCCACCCACTGAGGCGATGCCTGTGCGCGCTTTTGAATTTCCATTTCAGATTCAGCCGCTTAATGCAAGGTCAACTGCCCTACTTTTTATCCAACGCCACCGTTCTCTCACAAGTGAGCTCTGTACGGTCGTTGGCCCCCGCCGCCGCTGCGCATGGTCTCGTGCGTGAAAGCGACCTTGGTAGTCGATCTTCTCGGCGACAACGCACGACTCTACCGTACTACCTACAGTCGAACAAGGAAGGCGCGCACCCGCAATCAGCGGCTTCACAGCGGTGATTGCATTAGATCTCCGGCTGCGCAAATCTGCCTTTACCGACGCAAATGAATGCGACTGGCGGTTATATGACGCAGGGTCGGGACAGAAATGAATACACTCCTCGATCCAGCGGCCAGCGACCTCAGCTATCCGAACCTCGAGTCTCTGACCGTCGCGCCAAGCTAGTGGGGGTCGTTGTCGTTGCTTCACGTCCCATACGGCGACGGTGCGACTGACTTTTATCGGAGCCTGCCCGTGCCGCCAGACGTTAGCAGCGCCATCCTGGATAAGATGGCCTGCTGGGCGATGCACTCGCTTTGCGACGTCTTTCGAATGTAGGTGAGCGATTGCTTGCGCCGTGGCGATGTCAGAGCGCCGCTAACGTCGTCGGTAATGGACGTAAGAGCTCGGCTGTCCGGCCGCTTTCGGCGTAGAGCAGCCGAGCGACTGACCGATAGATGGCCTAGCCGAGCGGCGGAAACTGCCGCCGAGTTCTGCCTCGCACGGCCGAACAAAAGAAGCAGGGTGTCGATGACCGTCCCATCCGCGTCGCAGAGATCCGCGCCAATTATGTGCCGCTACCTCGGGTTCCTTCCGCAGTCAAACCTGCCGCGCGAATCGGCTCGTGACCCGTGTCGACGGCAAACGCGCTTAGCCGTGGAACCGTGCCACCGGCGTTCACGCTGCAGAGGTCTGGTCCGTGTTTGCCGTCCAGGGTTATTGTCGCCGACGATGGCTTGGGTGGGCTACAGCGCGGGCGCGGGGGACAAGCCAGTTTTCGGCCCGCATGACCACACGATGCCGCCGAGGTGCGTTAGCTAACTTTTCCGCGCACGCGATCATGATAATGTGCGTAGTATCACAGACCGGGCGAACGCCGAATAGGTACGAGCGCTTTTAGCGGTCTGACTTCGTGGAGTGTAAACGCGGGCGACGGCATTGTGTGCGTCGTGGTTACCAAGAGAAATTGCGCCGGCCCGTGCCGCGCCAGTCGGTTCGCGCACTAATACCATCGAGGAAAGGCCATGTCAGATAACGATAGCGTTTTTTCGGGTCTCTCCGCCCGCCCAAGTCGCGAAATTGTCGAAGCGTTACAAGCATGGCGCGAACCCCACGGCTACCGCGCGCATACCTATCAATTGGCGGGCGCGGTCATGTCTCTCGCCCACACCGTGGAAGAGCAACGCCGCGATATTGCCAAGCTTAATAGGTTATCGGTTGCCGCAGGCCGCGTGGCTGAGCGCAAGGAACTCCCCGACGAAATAACGTTGCATGCGACCGACCCCGAGCACGTCCGGGCCGCAAGCGCTGAGGAGCGCGTATATATGCTCTATGCGGCGCTCGAGGACTTGCTAAACATGGCGCGGCTTGGGCTAGGGAGTTCTCTTGAGGAGCGTTACGACAACTCGCCGCCGGCAGGGGCGTTGCGCGCCATGGAGGCTCGTCTACGGTTGATGCTGCAAGCGGCGGGCCGCCTGCCGTACTAGGAGCCGACGCCTCTAGTCGACAAGTTCGGCATTGCATGGGTGAAGTAAATGAATATGCGAAGCCTAGCAATGAAGGGCACGCTCTCCGAGATGGAACTCTCCACGTTTCGCCAACGCTCGCAGGCTGCGATCGACCAGAAGGCCAAACGCGGCGAACTGTTCACGTCGATACCGATTGGTTATGTGCGTGCGCCTGGAAATCGTATCGAGAATGATCCTGACCTACGCAAGTTGCTGCCGAACTCGAGCGACGCTGGAATGAGACGTTGAAGGCGCAGGCGCAAATGCAGGCCGAAGTCGACTTGCTGCGTGAACAGACAACGCGATTCGCGCGCTCGTGCATTGGCGAGGGGAGGCGATCAAACTCAGATCGTGTTCGAGAAGAACCAGATCGGACAGCATCGTTGGGTCACGGACGTCGAAACGATAGACATTGTTCGTGCATTGGCGCGGACGTTGCCTGATCAGGCCATCGCAGCGGTCATCAACCGGCTTGGCAAGCGCACGGCAAGAGGCCACACGCGGACCGCCGTGAGAGTCTGCACACTGCGTCATGACCAACGAATCGCAGCGGAAAACGAACTTCAAGCATCCTGTCGATGCACCATGGTCGAGTGCCGTTCTAGGAACTGAGCGCTGCGATCAGCGTAGGCATCGACAGTCCCTTCCTTATGCATCAGTCCCTTTTCGTTCAAGATTTCATTGACGACCGCAAGAATCTGCGCAGCGATGCGATGCGTTCCGCGCAGATGCGGAAACCGCAAGTGGGCAGCGACAATTGTTTTGGCCGGTCGTTGACGATCGTTTTGGCCGGTGGTGAGGAGTCGAAGGCGGCGCAGCCGCCGTAGACGATGAGCCACCGGCGGCGCCAGGTCGACGGGCTTTAGAATGGGCTGATCGAAGCTTGAAGAAGAAGCGGTCAGCTCATGTCTGGAACCCGCATTACCGACCAACAGGTTCATCTCTATATGAACAAGCGCAAACAGCACTCTCAGGAAGTCGCGGCCGCCAAGACCGGTATCAGCGTGCGTACGGCGCGCCGCATCGAACGTGACGCCACCTTGCCATCTCAGAAACCACGGCAAGCATGGCGGACCCGAGCTGATCCCTTCGTCGACGTATGGGAGAGCGAAGTCGTACCGCTGCTGCGCAACGCGCCCCACCTGATGGGCATCACGATCCTGCGCAAGCTGCAGGACGATCACCCGGATTGCTATCCCGATAGCATGCGCCGCACGCTGGAGCGGCGTATTCGCCAGTGGCGGGCGCTTGAAGGGCCTACACAGGAGGTGTTCTTCCCGCAGGAGCATCAGCCCGGTGTGCGCGGACTGTCAGACTTCACCGATATGAGCAAGCTTCGCGTGACGATCGGCGGTGCCCCATTCGGTCATCGGCTGTATCACTTCGTACTCGCGTTCTCGCGCTGGGAATACGCGAACGTTGTTGAGGGTGGCGAGAGTTTCGAGGCCCTCGCAGCGGGATTGCAGAACGCGCTGTGGCAGGCTGTCGGCTGCCCGCGCGAACATCGCTCTGACAGCCTGTCGGCTGCCTTCAAGAATCTGACAGAGCAGGAGGACTTCACGAAACGTTACTCAGCGCTGCTCGACCATTACGGCATGGAGGGCACGCGCAACAATCGGGGCCTGGGTCACGAGAACGGCAGCGTGGAGTCATCGCATCGGTATCTGAAGGAAGCGGTCGACCAGGCCTTGATGCTTCGCGGTCATCGCGACTTCGCTGACCGGGCCGCCTACGATGAATTTATCCGTGAGGTGGTGATGCGCCGGAACCGGCGCAACGCTGCGGCGTTTCGCATTGAGCGCGCACAGTTGCAGGATTTGCCCGTACGTCGCACTACTGACTTCGTCGAGGAAGAAGCACTCGTGACCCGCTGCAGCACATTCACCGTGCGCGGCATCCTATACAGCGCACCGTCGCGCCTGATCGGCCATAGGCTAAAGGTGCGGATCTATGGTGACCGGCTCGACTGCTATCTGTCGGGCGCGCTGGTGCACAGTACGCCGCGAGGATCCCGTGCCGCCGACAACCGCCACGCGCTGGACTATCGTCACTTCATCGATTCTCTCAAGCGCAAGCCGCAGGCGTTCAAAGGGTTTGCGTTTCGCGACGCGCTGTTTCCCCGTGAAGCCTACCGACGGACCTAGGAGAAGCTGGAGACGCAACTGACGCAACGCTAGGCATGCAAGACGATCGTAGGGCTGCTCGAACTCGCAGGACATCACGGCGTTGAGGCGTTGCTGGCCGAGCGGCTCGACGCCTTGCTCGAAGCAGGCGAACTGCCCGATCTGAAGCAGTTGCGCGATGAATTCGCGCCGCGTCAGGCCCAATGTCCCGAGGTCGTAGTCGAAATGCCGCCCGTCGCGGTCTATGACGAGCTTCTCGACAAGGTGGCAGCATGAACGCCCCTGCCCATGACAACGGCCGTCTGGCCTTGATGTTGAACGAGCTACGTCTGCCGACCATCGGCAGGTTATGGCCCGAGTTCGTTGAGCGCTCTGATAAGGAAGGCTGGCCGGCTACGCGATTGCTTGGGGCGCTGCTTGAGCACGAACTGGCCGAACGTGCCAAACGACGCATCGAGCGGCATCGTACCGAGTCACATCTTGATCCAACCAAGACGCTGGCCACCTTCGACTTCGGCATGGTGCCAATGGTCTCGAAAGCGCATGTCACGGCACTGGCGACCGGAGATTCGTGGCTGGAGAAAGGTGCCACGATTCTCCTGTTCGGGCCCCCCGGTGGCGGTAAAAGTCATTTAGGTTCAGCCATCGGACACGCTTTAATCGAAGCCGGCTATCGAGTGCTGTTCACACGCACGAGCGAGCTCGTCCAGAAACTCAAGGCTGCGCGTCAGAGCCTGCAGCTTCCATCCGCCCTCACGAAGCTTGATCGGTTTGATCTCATCATCCTAGACGACCTGTCGTACGCGCGTAAGGACCAGGCCGAAACCGGTGTGCTGTTCGAACTGATCGCCGAGAGGTATGAGCGTAAAAGTCTTCTCATAACGGCCAACCAGCCATTCTCGGGATGGAATGACGTGTTCCCCGACCCCGGCATGACGGTCGCAGCCATTGATCGGCTCGTCCATCACTCGACGATCTTCGAGCTGAATGTTGAAAGCTATCGCCGTCGAAAGGCCAGCGACAAACAGAGCGCGCGCCGGCGACAATTACCCGACGACAATTACGATGGAGAAGCGACAACTATGAATTAGCCAGCGACAATTACACCCGTCGCCCGGCCAGAATAGTTGTCGCTGACCGGCCGTGCCGCTTGACGCCGTCTAGCAAGATAGTCGTTTTGTATCCGGGAAACGGGTCATCCCTCCGTCGAGGCCTGCGAATACGTGATACCGCGGGACACCGTAGAGGGCTTCTTCCATCACTGGATCCGCAGACCGAGTCATTGTTGGAGGAAGTCGGTTTTGCTGAACAAGATAGTCTTCGCGCACTAGTTCACCCTGCGTACGGACTGTCCCCGGCGATCCCGCGGCTGTCGCGTTTGCCAACGCAACCGGAAGCGCGGCGTTACTCCGGCATGGAAGATCGGTCACGCCCTCAGAAGCCGGTTCGCAAGACATCGTTCAAAAGGAAAGCAACTCCTCGTCAAAACGGACTGCGACCATTTTCGTGCGAGGCCAGCGGCGCTCTGCCACGCGTTGGGCCTCCATCGCGCCGCTACATAGGCCGATGCTCACCTCCCAATGCTTCCCGTCTTTCTCGAGCTGGATGCTGGCTGGGCGTAGGTGGCTCCATTTTTGAGGCCGCACGCCCTTTGCATTCGCACCGCGAAGAACTTCGCGCTCGCGGTTGTAGCAGCTCACACAGAGGCATTTTCGGACAAAGCGCATGCGCCCGACGAGGCGTCTCTTCGAGGCCGCAGTATGTCCGCAGCGAACACAGGGCAGCGCGGATGCACTTCCGCCACTTGCGCACAGAGCTGCCCGACGCGCGAGGTTGTCGCGCTGAACGTTCTTCGTGTTAGCTTCTGAAGCCGCCGTCGGCCCAGGTTGACGTTGTAAAACGGCGCCGATCGCACAGTCGACGCACGAATCATATCTGGCGTCTTCGTAATTGCGCGCGCATGCGTTCGTGGATATCGCGGCATGGAGACGAGCACAGTCGAAGAGTTTTATGCCGTGAAGCTCTTTGGACATCGGCGGGGCAATGACGAGCGTTTCGGGTGTTTTGAGGTGGCGCATTCGGGCAGGACGTGCATTTCGACGTCTCTAGCCTCGCGTCACGACAGATTCTCGAACTCGTTGCAAAAGCAGGTGATTCCAAAATGACCGCCGGAATTCTGAAATTCGGCGCCCCATGACACGTCATGGGTGTTCAGCGCGCGGTCGTGACGGAAGCATAGAGGTATCGCAACTTGCGCTACCTCTATGCCTACACCAAAAGAATGCCTGATCCGTCGACCGGCGGTCCTCGAGATGACGTCGCTTGCGTCGTCGACACTCGAGCGCCTGCTTGTCACCAGCGAATACCAGTCGCTGTGCGCATTTCCCCCGGCACCGTCGCGTGGAGGCAGACGGAGGTCCAGCAGTGGGTCAAATCTCGTCCGCGCGTCGGCCGTAGCATTCCAGAGCGGGGCCTGCCGTGAGCAAAGGCGCGTTTGACCGACTGGTCGAGGCGCTTCGGGCCGAAGTTAATGCTCGCCCGTCAGCGCAGCCTGAGAATTCTCGTCGCGTTGTTTCGGCAAAAACCTCGGCAGTGCGCGCGCCGACAGCAAGGCCGGGCTCAACATCGCCTGCGGCTAAGGCCGTGGCCACATTCCCGTCGCAAAAGAGAATGTCACTAGGTGCTGCGCGTATCCTTGGAATGCCAGCAGATCAGCGCGTCGCGGAGACAGAACTAGCGAAGCCAGCTGGAAGTGGCTACCGAATTCGCGTTGGCGACCGCGAATTCAGCGAGGAGCAAGTGCGAGAAGTGTGTCGACAAGCGCTCGATGCCGGGCGGCTCCGTCCGAGTGACGCGACGCGAATCGAGACCATCATCAACTTCCGCGGGCAGCTTCCAAGTGATCTGCTCGGTGAATCCTACGCATCGCAACCATGAAGCATGACCTTGAAACCCTTCGGCGGCGCCTTCGAGAGACGCTGCTATCTGGCGCGGATAGCGCATCGCTGCGGGCCGACATTGGCCGCTTGGAAGTGGAACAACAGCGGTCCGAGGCTCAAGTTGCTCGCAGCGATGCGGAACGAGGTGCCACCGTCGATGAAGCGATGACGAGCGAAGCACGCGCGCGTGCAAACGCATCGGCAAGTCGCTTAAGAATCCTCATTACACGTCTCAACCCGGAGAGCTGACCCGTATGGATCATATTTATGCAGCACTGGTGCGCGCTGAAGCAGAGTACAAAGCTGCGACGGCCGCGTGTGAACAGGTCGCGAACAGGATCGCCGCCATCAACCAGCGTCTAGCTGAAAAAGCGCAAGCTCGTGCGCAGATTGTCGCGGACGCTCAGTCCGGGAAAATAGACGAGGCGCTGTCCGTCCTGCGGCTCGCCGTTATCGACGCAGATGCCCGAGACTTGTCCTCCTTCGTCGCGCAGGAGCACCAGCGGAAAGCAGAGGCCGCCGCTGAAGTCGATTCCGCCGCGCTTAAACGGGAACGTGCGAATGCAGATGTTGTTGGCTACGAGCGATCACAAGTCTTAAAGACACTCGACGCAACCGTCGCCGCACTCGAGGAGAGACTTCTGCAAGCGTTGGTTGAACGATACATCGTAAGTGATCGAACCAATCATTCGCTTTGGAACCTGTGGACGCCATCGACTAGACTCAAAGAAGCGGTGCTTTCGTACCGCGCTCCCGTGTAGCGCACGTTTCCTAAGCCACGCGTCGTCGGCTCCTAAAGGTACGGGCGTGCGACCACACTCCTCGCCTTGTTCGGCTAGGCAAAGTCATTCCGTCGCTCCTCTGCAAGCCAACCGGCCGAGCGCCTTCTCCTTCTATTTACAGTGGCATGCAACAGAATGTCGCTCTGGGGGGCTTCCGCAGCCGGTTTGCTGCCGCCTATCGTCTATCCACCGACGATTCCCCAAAGTCCGCTGCCGTCCTCCTTGCGTTGGCGCGTGTGTTTGCTCGTGGGCGTGCACGAGAGGCGCCAACTAGTGCGGGCCTTCCCTCCGCGCTGAACAATTGCCTAGTAAAGCCCGCCGAAAGAACCAAGCAAAACTATAAATTTCCATATAAATCAGATAGCTAGCACACGCGGCGAGTTTTTTTGTAGATCGACGCATTGCTTTCGAACATTTCCCTTGATAGGATGATCGCCTCAACCACGAAAGGGCCAGAACAATGACGATCATCCCCTCGGAATTCGAACATACCGCCGAATCCCTAGCCGACATAGTAGGCCTCGCGTCGTCGATGGGCGTCGAGACAGCACTACTGAAACTTCTGCCCAAGAATGCAAACGACAAGAATCAGATCTATATCGCTTCGGATTTTGGCGTTCTATTCGATCTATTCGCGATGACGCTCTCTGAACGCGGGGCGAGCGCAAGCACTAAGGACATGTCGCAGCCCGAACGACGCATCGCAGAAGCCTTATTCGATGACTTTGCGTGGGTTAAGAGAGACGGCTCGACGGCACGGGCAAAACGCGCGAAGGCAATCGTCTATCCGCAATATCCGGAGGCGCGGCTCTCCGGTTTCCAATCGATTGATAACACAATGCCTGCGTGCCTCTCTGTGGGATTCACGCGGGAGAATCAGGACGCAAAACGCCTGTTGGTTCTTGGCCGCTTGCCAGGAGGAGCGTGCCGAGCGGTGATTTATTTCGATGTCTCGGAGAAATTAATTCGGGAAGTTAACTCTCTTCCGGGCTTTGAGCGATCAAAGGTTTGCAAACGACTCACGATCGACCAAGGAAACAGCAAAAAGCTGGAGGACCGACTGTCTCGCATTGTAGGCAAGCCGATGCGCGGGTGCCGCTTAGATACCTTCGGGAAAACGCTCCCCTTCTCTGGAACACAAGTATGTGGCTATACGTTGGAGCATGCCCTCGACATCATCCCGAACGCCGGAAAGGATGGTGATCTTTTCGGCATCGAGTTGAAGGCGCATACACAGCTGAAGGTGACGCTCTTCACGCCCGAGCCGGATCTAGGTCTCTACGCGCAGAATTTTGGGCAGTTCATGCGCAGATTTGGGTATTTGGACGGTGAAGGAAACTATCGGCTGACCGGGATTCACAAAGCCAATGTGCGCTCGTCGAAGTCTGGCCTCACTCTCAAGGTTCGAGAATACCGGATGGAAAACGAAAAATGGACGCCGTTCGCGTACGATCCGAAGACTCCACTCACCTCTAAAATGGACGCGGTCGAGATCTTGCTTGAAGACGATCACGGATTCACCGCCGCGGGTTGGAGCCTCGAACGGCTCATGAACTGCTGGGGAGCGAAACATAATGAAACGGTGTACGTTCCCGCCACGAAAGCCACGAATCCGAGTTCATCCGAATATGCTGAAGGCTACGAGTACTTGGTTACATTCGGATCGAAGGTAATGTGGTGTCACGAGACGTCGGCTGAGCAGATGCTCAACGCCATCAACGATGGGCTCATTTTTCTAGATCCTGCACCAAAGCTGCATACATCCGATCCTTCCAAAAACAAACGCCGCTCTCAATGGAGGGTCAATGACATTACAAAGGCTGCACCCGCGTTATATACGCGAGTGGAATTCCGTGATCTCTTAGCTACACCAGAGGTACAGGGTCGCTTGCTGGGGCACGATGCAAGCTTGGATTCGCAGCATGCGCAAGACCCACTTCCGCGAGGTGAAATGATCTTAACGTTGGGGGCGTGAGCGACGGCGTGTCCAACACCGCAGAACGAGATGCCAAGGTTTGAACAATGCCGGCGTTGGCAAATCTGGCCTTGGGCGGTTAGCTCGCTTGGCCGTGTGTCGCTGTTGGCAAGGGATCCTTGGGCACTTCGTCTATCCTTCAAAGAACGGTGGAGCTCGCTCCCACCGGCTTGATGAAGGGCGGGCTAGTAGCCGCCGTTGAGCGGATGACTTGCCTTCTCGCGCCTTTCATACTGCAGTTGGGTGTTCCATCATTCTATCGTTGCTGCAAAGCCAATCGCTGACGACTTTTACTGTGCTTTCGATTTTCTGTTTCTTACCCCTCAAACTGCACTCCCAGACGACAGCGACGCGCCAGCCGTCAGCCTGTAGGGAAGTGACTGCTTTTTCGTCGTTCTGCCGATTCCGAGAGATCTTCTGTCTCCAGAAATCGGCGCGGGTTTGAGGCCATTTAAATCGAGGACATTCGTGCCCGTGCCAAAAACACCCGTGGACGAAAATTACGGCACGACGTTTAGGAAAGACAATATCAGGCTTTCCAGGAAGATCAGGTACATGAAGACGGAATCTGAAGCCCCGGCGATGAAGCGCACTACGTAACAGGAGTTCCGGCTTCGTGTTGCGTCCACCGATGCCGGACATCATCCTACTGCGAGTTGCACTATCGACTACGTCGACCATCAGGCAAATAGCGGCAGACTAAAGGAAATGCCGTCCCGTGCCTTCCCCACCAGCGACTCGATATGCGGCAACATAATGCGCGCCACTTCCTGCATAACCGGCATCACCACGCTGTTTCCAAACTGGCGGTAAGCCTGTGTATCACTTACGGGAATCTTGAATGTGTCAGGGAAACCCATCAATCGTGCGCATTCACGAGGGGTTAGTCTTCGGGGGCGCTTTCGTGCTCCCTGCGACACAAGAATCTCCGAACCGTCCTTGTGATATCGAGCTGAAAGTGTGCGCGTCACGCTATCAGCGTATGCCATACCGAAGCCGAACCCGTTGCCAGCGGCACGATGTTTGTCTGCATACGCTTGGAGGTACTTCCAGAGATTCTCGGTGAGGGTGAATTTCGGTTGCACGACGCGGCGATCAGGATCAAAGAAGCGGTTGCCATCCCATGGGAGGAAAGGCTCGCTACCATCTGTTCGATGTAGAATCGACCCCAATCTTGGACCTTCGGATGGCAACTTTAGGTCATCCCACGAAAAACCAGTTTTCTCTTGAAATCCGACAATGATTATCCGTTCCCGGTGCTGAGGCGTGAAATGCTGGCCGTCGATCACACGGAAATGGACGTCATAACCCAGCTCCTCGCGCAACGTTTCCAAAATCACCCGGAAGGTGTTTCCCTTATCGTGTGAAACAAGATTCTTGACGTTTTCCAGCAAGAACGCCTTGGGTCGTTTGAGCGCGATGATCCGGGCCACGTCGAAGAACAACGTGCCTTGCGTCGAGCATTCGAAGCCGTGCGGACGGCCGAGAGAATTCTTCTTGCTGACCCCGGCAATACTGAACGGCTGGCACGGGAAACCTGCAAGCAGCACGTCGTGATCGGGAATATCTTCCGCCGGGAATGGCACGATGTCGCCAACATATGGATGACGGTCGCCGAAATTCTCTACATAGGTCTTCTTGGAGAAGTCGTTCCACTCACTTGTGAAAACGCACTCGCCGCCGTGTGCTTCGAAGCCCATTCGGATTCCGCCGATTCCCGCAAACAAGTCGATGAACCGGAAGCTCTCCTGTTTCCGGCTGTTTCCGACTGCTTTGGTTCTTAGCATCTCGCGCAATGCCGTTTCTACCAACGCGGGACAAGCGATGTCACCCTTCTCCCACCGCCTAATAGTTTTTGCATCTTTTCCTAGGAAATTTGCAATTTCTCGCTGCGTGTAGCGGTCGCGCGCTTGTTTTAGTAGTTCAAATGACGGAGTATCGAGCATTTCCTTCCCTGGGTATTTTTGCGGACATTATGACCCTTCTTCGTCCCAAATCCAAGCGAATTCGCACGATCATCTCGCAGACTCACCGCTACCCGTCGAGCAGAGTCTAGTGGACTAACGGCGAAAGGATGACGCTCGTCGCCAGCACCTGCTCAGCTACCGTGAGTGGCTCCCGCTGATTCGTAAGTCTCCACTCGCTTATGGAGTGCGTTCTCCGCTCGGACTCAGCGCCCTAACCGCTTCTTAATGAGAGGCCAAGGGCGGCGCTAGTCCGGTGGCTTTGCGAGACACTGATCTAACACGGCCAACCGACGCAGCGACTACCACCTTTTGGATCATCGGCTTGATAGCGCCTCCTCCGCGTTGAGCAACACCATGTGCGACGTCTCCTACACAATTTGCAACCACCCATAAAATTGTCGATAGGAAGGTGCGGGGGCTGCGCCAATCGCACGATGAGCGGGCGTCACCGGTCGTTGCGAAGAGACGACTACCGCGCCCCTCAAGGTCAACTTGATGCGGCGCGCCCGACTTCAAGATGGCTGGCAAGACACGCTTGCGGTTTTCCTGGCTCGCAGGTCGGCGCAAAGAGCGTAACCGTCGCGGGGGTAACATTGGGGGTAACCTCGGAGGCCGTGGCGCGTTGACGGGGGAGCCGGTGGAGCTTCGGCGGGCTGTTTGGTAGCCCTCCTCCCACCACGAATCCAAAGGGCTCGGCATCACGCCGAGCCCTTTCTCGTTTCCGCGTCCACCTTAAGCCCCCGTCCCGCGTACACTGCTCCTCACGCCGACCCGCGAGCGACGCCCATGCACATCCAAATCCGCGAAATCGACCACGTCGTAATCCGCTGCGCCGATCTCCACGCCATGA
The DNA here is from genome assembly GCF_902506145.1 of Burkholderia sp. 8Y. Lineage (GTDB taxonomy): Bacteria > Pseudomonadota > Gammaproteobacteria > Burkholderiales > Burkholderiaceae > Caballeronia. The sequence goes on from NZ_LR733520.1 coordinate 2,935,034, forward strand.
TTCACTTCTACCGCACGGCCCTCGGCTGCGCGGTCGAGAAAGAGCAGCGCGATATCGGTCTCGTGCAGATGCGCGCCGGGCGCTCGCTGATCGATTTACTCGCGGTAGGCGCGTCCATCGACCGGCCGGAGAGCGGCCCGCCGGGCGCCAGCCGCAACATGGATCACCTGTGCCTGCGCGTCGAACCATTCGATGCCCCCGCGCTGCGCGCGCACCTCGAGACGCACGGCGCGCGCATCGGCGAAGAAGCGCGGCGTTACGGCGCCGAAGGCTTCGGCCCGTCGCTATATCTGTTCGATCCGGAAGGCAACATGGTCGAGCTCAAAGGACCGCCCGAAGCCTAAGCATCAAGCACCCGGCGCCTTCAACACGTTCCAGCGAATGGTCACCGGATCCACCGTCGCGCTGCCGAGCGATGCCTCGCCATCTTGCACGGTCAGTTGCAGGCGCATCGTCCGTTCGGCCAGCTTGCCAAGCGCCTCCGCGACGCCGTCCGCGAGCGACCACACCGTGACGTTCTCCAGGCGCTCGACCTTTGCGCGCACGCCTTGCCACCAGATGTCCGCCGTCCTTCCCGCATACGCGATCACGATCACGCGGTCCGCGCGTCCGCTCGCCTTCGCGATGCGTCGCTCGTCCGGCTGGCCGGCTTCGATCCACAGTTCGATCTGGCCGGTGAAGTCCTTTTGCCATAGATCAGGCTCGTCCGTATCGGAGAGCCCTTTGCAGAATTCCAGTCGCTCGTCGGCGAAAAGGCCGAACGCGGCGACGCGAATCATCATGCGTTCGTCGGTTTCGGACGGATGCCGCGCGATGGTCAAGGAGTGGTCGCCATAGTAATGACGGTCCATGTCGGCGATCTGGAGATCGGCCTTATAGATGGTGGATTTGAGAGCCATGCAGCGATGACACCGGAAAGCGACCGGCGATTCATAGGAAGTTGGAAAGCGGCACGGCGCAACGGCGAAAGCCGCACATCGGACGCGACAAGCCCGTCATTGTGCGGCGAATCGATGCGGAATTGGAAGCGGAGATCGCGCAGTCAGCCCGAGCGGGCGACCGCGCCGTTTTCAGGCGCGATATTGACGCGCGCTGATATTCGACCGTTTATTGGTCGATGAAGCGATCGGCGGTCCACATGCCTTGAGTATCGCTATTCGCGGCATTGACGAATTCGACGTCGTGGCCAACCACGCGCACCACGCGAAAATGCGAATTCACCGGAGTCGATATGCACTCATACCCTTCGAAAAACTGCTGCATCTGCTGATGCTCGCCGGCTCGCGCGTGCTGATCGGCTGAATCGAATTTATCTTTCGACAAACAGCCATAAGAATTGGGTCTGAACTTGAATGTCTGTTGCGGCTGAAGCGCGCTGTCCTGCGCGTATGCCGCAGAAACCGCGACAGCCAAGCTCAACACGGCGAAGACAGCATGAGCGCGTTTCTTCATCAATAGAGCCTCCGGACGAAAGCCGCGACATTAGCCGCATATATAAAAGCCGTTTCGCGAACTCATACTAGATGGGTTGCGTCGAGTTGCAAGCACATGTTGTGTGCGATTGCAACAAGACGCAGTGTCCCAGTTTTTATCTCGGGATTACACGTGTTCGTTTCGACCACGATTTATCGGTTAATCGGCGAAAGCGAAAATGAATTTGTCGAAAGGACGCGCATGTGCGGCATTTTGTCTCGTGCGTCGTTTGGTGCATCGCACGAGCGGTTCTCATCCGTCAGCGCGAGACGCGCATAGCAGTCCGCGAACGACTTGGGAAGCTGGCCGAACGGCCTATTGCCTCGCGCGGCGGTTCGTGGATAAATCGACGGCATCGATAACAGGAGGTGCGGAATGACGCTCGCTCAATGGCTGCCGTTCGCGATCGCTTCGGCGATTCTCGTGGCGATTCCCGGGCCGACGGTACTGCTCGTCGTCTCGTACGCGCTCGGTCACGGCCGCAAATACGCGCTCGCGACGACGCTCGGCGTCGCATTGGGCGACCTGACTGCCATGACCGCGTCCATGCTCGGTCTCGGCGTGCTGCTCGCGGCTTCGGCGGAACTCTTCATGGCCGTCAAATGGGTCGGCGCGGCGTATCTGTTCTATCTGGGCATCAAGCTGTGGCGCGCGCCCGTCGTCGATACGGACGCCGTCAAGCCGAGCGGCGACCTGCGGACGAGTCGCATCATGGCGCACGCCTACGCGGTGACGACGCTCAATCCTAAAAGCATCATCTTCTTCGTCGCCTTCGTGCCGCAGTTCGTCGATCCGCATGCGGCGACCGTTTCGCAGATCGCCATTCTCGAAGCCACATTCGTCGGCCTCGCGGCGGCGAACGCGTTTGCTTATGCGCTGCTCGCTTCGGGAGCGCGCCGCGCCATCCGCAAGCCTTCGGTGCAGCGCGCCGTGAACCGCACCGGCGGCGCGTTGCTGATGGGCGCTGGCGTATTCGCGGCGGCGTGGAAGAGAGCAGCATGATCGAAGTCGACGACTGGATAGCAAGCGCGCGACGTGTCTACGTCGCGCTGCTCGACGACTGGAACCGGCGGGACGCCGTCGCAATGGCCGCGCGCTTCGCCGAGCGAGGCAGCCTCGTCGGTTTCGATGGCAGCATGATCGACGGTCGCGCGTGCATCGAGGCGCATCTCGAGCCGATTTTCGCGGAGCATCCGACGCCGCTTTTCGTCGGCAAGGTGCGCGAGGTCCGGCGCATTGCGTCCGGGCAGACGCTGCTGCTGCGCGCCGTAGCCGGCATGTGGCCGCGCGGACAACGGGCACTCGATCCGCGCTTCAATGCCGTGCAGACGCTCGTGCTTTCCCTGCGCGACGGAGCGTACGTGATCGAGATGTTTCAGAACACGCCCGCAGCTTTCCACGGACGGCCGGATGAGGTGGAGAAACTCACGGCCGAATTACGCGAATTGGGAGAGCCGCGCGCCGTCTGACGACGCTTACTTCCCGATACAGAAGCGGCTGAAGATGACGCCGAGCAGATCATCCGACGTGAATTCGCCGGTGATCGCATTGAGGCTGTCCTGCGCGAGCCGCAATTCTTCGGCAAAGAGATCGAGCACCTGCGATTGCTGGCTGGCGTGCTCCGCGGCGAGCGCAAGGTGCTCGCGGGCCGCGCGCAGCGCGATCAAGTGCCGTTCGCGCGCCAGGTACACGCTTTCCGCGCCCGCCTGCCAACCGGCAATTTTCAATAGCTCGTCGCGCAGCAGGGAGATGCCGTCGCCCGTCTTGGCGGAAAGGTTCACTTCCCGCGCATTGCCGTCGCCACCGAGCACGGCGGCGGGCGCGCCAGCGAGATCGGTTTTGTTCAGCACCCGGACGACCGGCACGCCGTGCGGAAAGCGGGCGGCGATCGACTCGTCGTCCGGCGTCATCCCGGTGCGAGCATCGAGCAAATGGAGCACGACGTTCGCGCGCTCGATCTCAACCCACGTTCGTTCGATGCCGATGCGCTCCACCTCGTCTTCGGTCTCGCGCAACCCGGCGGTATCGATGATATGCAGTGGAATGCCCTCGACCTGGATCGTCTGCGCGACCTTGTCGCGCGTGGTGCCCGCAATCGGCGTGACGATCGCCAGTTCCGCGCCGGCGAGCGCATTCAAAAGCGACGATTTGCCGACGTTCGGCTGCCCCGCCAGCACGACGGACATTCCCTCGCGCAGGAGCGCGCCTTGCCGGGCGTCGGCGAGCACGCGTTCCAGGCGTTCGCGGATGCGCACGAGCTTGCCGCGAGCGTCGGCGGCTTCCAGGAAGTCGATCTCTTCTTCCGGGAAATCGAGCGTCGCCTCGACGAGCATCCGCAGCGTGATCACGTCCTCGACGAGCGCGTGAATCTCGCGCGAGAACGCGCCCTCCAGCGAGCGGCCCGCGGAACGCGCCGCGGCCTCGGTACTGGCTTCGATCAAATCGGCGACGGCTTCCGCCTGCGCGAGATCGAGCTTGTCGTTGAGAAAAGCGCGGCGCGTGAACTCGCCCGGCTCCGCGAGCCGAAGGCCGAAGTCGCCGCCCACTTCGATCGCCCGTTGCAGCAGCAGTTGCAGCACGATGGGCCCGCCGTGGCCCTGCAACTCCAGCACGTGTTCGCCCGTGTATGAGTGCGGCGCGGGAAAGTACAGCGCGATGCCGCGATCGAGCGCCTCGCCGTTGGCGTCGACGAACGGCACGTAGCTGGCGTGGCGAGGCGCGAGCGGCTGGCCGCATAGCGCGCGCATCGCCTGCTGAGCGGCTGCCTCGCCCGCGCGACCGAACGAAAGCCGCACGACGCCGATGCCGCCGCGCCCCGGCGCGGTAGCGATTGCGACGATCGGATCGGTGTCATTGGTCAGCATGGCGGGGGTCGGGGCGGTGGCGTCGGGGAGCCGGCATTGTATCGCGCGTGTTCTCGCAGCATCCGTTAGGATGATTCTTGCATTATCTTAAACAAGATACGATTGCGGTTCGGGCTTTGCGGGCGCGGGACGCGCGCCGAGTTGTCACCGGTGCAGACGCGATACGCATTCTTGCGTTCATCTCGTTGTCTTTCGGCAAGCAATTGGCTTGCTTGAACAAGTTAAACGTCGCCAGCGGCGCGCCAGATCTAGCGCGACCGGTTGACTTCCAGGCAGCGATTCCCTTGCACAATCCGATGCATGCCAACACAGCAAGAGAAGGCCGATTTCTCAGAACGGCTCAAATTTTCCATGGCGCGTGCCCCGGAACGGATGCGAGGCGCGACCGATCTCGCGAACAAGTTCAATCTGCGCTATCGCGGCGAGCCGGTATCTCCGCAGACTGCGCACAAGTGGCTCACAGGACGCTCGATCCCCACAACCGACAAGCTTCAGACGCTCGCCGAGTGGCTGAAAGTCGATCTTCACTGGCTGCATTATGGACCGCCGCCGAGCGGCAGCACGCAGACCACGCCGAAACCGCTCGCACGCGACGAAAAGTATCCGGCATCGGAGGACACGCTCGAACTTGCGTCGAAGATCGAGGCGCTTTCGCCGCATCATCGGTATTTGCTCGAGGAGCTCATCGACCAGTTCTATGGGGCGATGAAGCGGTAGGCCCGCACGCTGCAACCAAATTTTTCGATTTGGCTCGCGGGATGTATCTTGCGCCGTTGAAGAACAGGAAGGCTTGCGCTGCAAGGACTTCCGGCCGGTCCGACTGCGAACGCAGATTCGAATTTGAAGCCGCAAGTTCGAACGCGGAAACGCGGACCGGAATGTTTACGACACTATCTGCATGGCGACCAATCGTACAAAACAAGCTTTCGCACGAGGATTATGGCTGCTGGTCGCAGATGTGGCCGACACCATCCAGCGCGACGTGCCCTATTACAAACAGAACCTCTTCCGCGTCGGACATCCGGATGACCTCGTTTGCGCATTGGAGCATGCGGACCCGCAGGCGAGCGTAACCCCTACGACCGTGAAGAATTGGTTCGATGCCAAGACGATGCCGCGAGGAAGGAATCGAAGATCGTTGACCATGCTTTTCGGCCACCGGGGGAAGATGCTGCTGGACGGCGAAGACATAAAGCCCTACGTCTCGGCCCGGCCGGAGGCGGCCGAAACCTTACCGGCGTTCCGGGGCTATGAGCAGGAGGACGCCTTTCGTCGGGATATTCGTGAGGCAACGGCAGCCGCGCACCTCGTTCTGGCCAAGCTACGCAGGCTAGATGAACGACTCAGTGACCGTCTTTCTGGCAACGCATCGCAGCGTAACAACGAGTCGTAAAAGACGCGGTGCGGTAAGCGACCTGTCGCATCTGCAGGCGCAGTGCGCTCATGCTCATCGCGCACAACAAAACGCCCGGCAAAGCCGGGCGTTCCCACATTCAAACCAGCGGACCTAAAACCTCAAGCCACCTTCTTCTTCCGCTGTCCCATCATGCGCGTGATGTAGTACTGCTGCGCGATCGACAGCACGTTGTTCACCACGTAATACAGCACAAGGCCCGCCGGGAAGAAGAAGAACATAACCGAGAACGCAATCGGCATGAACATCATCATCTTGGCTTGCACGGGGTCCGGCGGCGTCGGGTTCAGCTTCGTTTGAAGGAACATCGACACGGCCATCAACACCGGCAGGATGAAATACGGGTCTTGCTGCGACAGATCGTGAATCCAGCCGATCCACGGCGCGCCGCGCATTTCCACCGACGACAGCAGCACCCAGTACAGCGAGATGAACACCGGAATCTGGATCACGACCGGCAGACAGCCGCCGAACGGATTCACCTTCTCGGTCTTGTACAACTCCATCAACTGCGCGTTCATCTTCTGCGGATCGCTCTTGAAGCGTTCGCGAATCTGCTGCATGCGCGGCGTGATTTCCTTCATGCGCGCCATCGACTTGTAGCTCGCCGCCGACAGCGGGAAGAACACGGCCTTGATGAGCAGCGTCAGCAGCACGATCGCCCAGCCCCAGTTGCCGACGAAACCGTGAATCTTTTCGAGCAGCCAGAAGAGCGGCTTGGCGATGATCGTCACCATGCCGTAGTCCTTCACCAGCTCCAGACCCGGCGCGATGCCTTCCAGCATGCGCTCTTCTTCCGGACCGGCGAAAAGACGCGCATCGACCGTCACGCTTTGCCCCGGCGCGATGGTCTGCACCGGCTGCTGCACGCCGACGCGGTACAGGTTCGGATCGATCTTCTGCACGTAGATATCGCGCTGCGCGCCTTCCTTCGGAATCCACGCGGACGCAAAGTAGTGCTGCACCATCGCGATCCAGCCATTGTTCGCGGACGACTCGAACGTGGCCTTGTTCTTGTCGATGTCGCTGAAATCGATCTTCTGGAAGTGCTTCTGATTCGTGTAGACCGCCGGCCCGATGAACGTGTGCGAGAAGCGCGGCGTCTCCACCGGCGTGTTGTCGCGCACGAGTTCCATGTAGAGCTTCGGCGTGACCGGCGCGCTGCCGACGTTCTCGATCTTCGTATCGACGTTGATCACATAGCTGCCGCGCGTGAAGGTGTACGTTTTCACGACCTTCACGCCGCCCTTCACTGGCGATTCGAACGCGAGCGTCAGCGTCTTCGCGTCGCCCGACAGCGACGTCTGGCCCGGCACTGCCGTGAAGACGTCGTTGTGATTCGGGAAGTCGCCGCCGAGCAGGCCCGTGCGCGCGAGGTACGTGTGGTTCGCGGTGTGGTCGAAGAGCGTGATGTACAGGTCCGGCTGCTTGCCGTCGCCTTCTTTCAGCAGCGAGAGCTTCGAGAGCGTGCCGCCGCGCGTGTCGATTTCACCCGAATACACGTCCGTCGTGAACTTGACGAGCTGCGAAGCCGCCGTGGCGGGCGGCGTCGAGGTGCCCGGCGCGGCGCCGGCCGGCGCGTTCGTCAGTTCCGATGGCTGCGCGCCCGGCGCGGCCGAGCCCGGTGCCGGGTTGCTGGCGGTCTTGGCCGGCTGCGTCGCGCTCGGGAAGAACATCGACGGGCGCCCATGGTCGCGCTGCCAGTTGTCGAACAGCATGACAACTGACACGAAGAAGATGACCCATAGGACGGTGCGTTTGATATCCATGCGTTGTCTCAGTGTCGATCGGTAAGCGCGTTTGCGCCGTTTAGTGGTGAATGCTTTTCTGGGGCGGAACCTGCAGCCGGGCTACCAACCTGCGTGGACGCGGATCGAGAACCGGAGGCTTGGGACGGTGTCGGAACGAGATCGACGCCGCCCGCCGAAAAGGGATGGCAGCGGCAAAGCCGTTTTGCGGCGAGATACGTGCCATGCGCGGCGCCATGATACTGGATTGCCTCGCGCGCGTAGTCGGAACAGGAAGGGTAAAAGCGGCACCGGTTGCCGAGCAGCGGGCTGATGGCAAGCTTGTAGAAGCGCAACAACGCGATGAGTGCCGTTTGCATAAGCTTCGCGCTGCGCGCCCGGTCTGCCGTGAGAGACACACCGACGCGGCCCGCGCTTCATGACCCGGAAGGGCCGGATGAATCGTCGACGGCGGGCGCGGAAGGCGGCGCCGCCACGGGTTCGGCCGCGCGGCGCGCTGCTTCGCGCACGGCACGGTCGAAGAGTACTTCCAGTTCGCCGCTGTACAACGCGCCGAGCGGCGGCGAACTGGCGCTCGGCATCGTCTTGCGGTCGATTTTCGCGTGCAGCCGCACGAGGATGTCGAATCCGCGCAACTGCTCGCGACGCAGCCGAAACGCCTCGCGCGCAAGCCGCTTGATCAGATTACGCGTGACCGCCCGCGGCGCCTGCTTCTTGCCGATCACGAGCCCGAGCCGTGCTTCGTTGCCCGTCGGCTTGCCGTACAGCACGAAGTGCGGCGAACGCCGCCAGGGGCGCAAACGAAAAACGGATGAGAACTCATCCGTTTTCAGCAGCCTTGCGGCCTTGGGGAACGCGGCCGACGCCGGCAATTCGACGATGTCCTGTTTCAAGACTTCTGTGCGGCGCTCGGCAAGCGGCTCGCCACCCTCTAATGCGCCCGGTTCCGAACGCGACGCGGCTGCGAGCAGCACCGGGCTTGTCTTAGATAGCCAGGCGCTTGCGGCCCTTCGCGCGGCGAGCGTTGATGACCTTGCGGCCGCCGGCGGTCTTCATGCGAACGCGGAAGCCATGGGTGCGCTTGCGGCGGGTCACGGAAGGTTGGTAAGTACGTTTCATGGTGCTCTCACTTGAGTTGATAGACCGCGCGGGCTTGGCTCCAGTGTGGTCACTGCAAGCACGATGGCCGGAGGTTCAGGAATTCTGTTTTCGCGGAACCCGCTATTTAAACCGTTTTCCTATTGACCGTCAATAGTTTAGCGTCCCGCGACGGTGAAACCCGCGTCTTTCGGCCGCCGATGGAGCGGTGATTTGACCCTGTGGATAACTCGCGCGCCGCGAAGGTTTGGCGTTAGAATCTCGCCTTACTCCCAAATATCCGCCCGCTGCTTCGGCCCGCCGTTCGCCCGCAAATCCTTGCGGCGTAAGCCTCCGGAGCATACCTGCTTGGCCGTGCCGGGACTTGCCGACCCATCGGACGTAATCGGACGCGGGCGGCAAGCATGGCCGCAGGTGCGCGCAGCAACCATAACGACCGCACTCGATGAACGATTTCTGGGAACACTGTTCCGCACTGCTGGAGCGCGAGCTCACGCCTCAGCAGTACGTCACGTGGATCAAGCCGCTGACCCCGGTCGACTTCGATGCCGACGCGAGCACCCTGCGCATCGCCGCGCCGAACCGCTTCAAGCTCGACTGGGTGAAGAGCCAGTTCTCCGGACGCATCGCCGACGTGGCGCGCGAGTTCTTCAGCGCGTCCATCGACGTGCAATTCGTTCTCGATCCGAAAGCGACCGCCCGCAGCGCGGTCGGCGGCGCGCCGAACGCCGCGCCGCGAGCGAGCGTCACGCCGCCGCGTCCGCCCGCGCCGGCTGCGGCGCCGGCCGCGCCTTCGGTCGTCGCGCATGCAAACGCGACCGCGCACGTCAACGCGCTCGCCGCCGAGGCGGCGCAGCAGGCGCAAGCCACGCATGAAGAACAGGTCGACCTCGACCTTCCGAGCCTCGACGCTAACGAAGCCGCCGCCGGCCGGCGCACGTGGCGGCCGGGCGGCGCGCCCTCGGCGGGCGGTGAAAACGATTCCGCCTACGAACGCTCGAAGCTCAACCCCGTGCTCACGTTCGACAACTTCGTGACCGGCAAGGCGAACCAGCTCGCGCGCGCGGCGGCCATTCAGGTCGCGGACAACCCGGGCATCTCGTACAACCCGCTCTTTCTATATGGCGGCGTGGGCCTCGGCAAGACGCACCTGATCCACGCCATCGGCAACCAACTGCTGATGGACAAGGCCGGCGCGCGCATCCGCTACATTCACGCGGAACAGTACGTGTCGGACGTGGTGAAGGCGTACCAGCGCAAGGCATTCGACGACTTCAAGCGTTACTACCACTCGCTCGACCTGCTGCTGATCGACGATATTCAGTTCTTCTCGGGCAAGTCGCGCACACAGGAAGAGTTCTTCTACGCGTTCGAGGCGCTCGTCGCGAACAAGGCTCAGGTCATCATCACGAGCGACACGTATCCGAAGGAAATTTCCGGCATCGACGATCGCCTGATCTCGCGGTTCGACTCGGGGCTGACGGTCGCCATCGAGCCGCCGGAACTTGAAATGCGCGTCGCCATCTTGATGCGCAAGGCGATTTCCGAAGGCGTGAGCCTCTCGGAAGACGTGGCGTTCTTCGTTGCGAAGCACCTGCGTTCGAACGTGCGCGAACTGGAAGGCGCGCTGCGCAAGATTCTCGCGTACTCGAAGTTTCATGGCCGCGACATCACGATCGAGCTGACCAAAGAGGCGCTCAAAGACCTGTTGACGGTGCAGAACCGGCAAATTTCGGTCGAGAACATTCAGAAGACGGTCGCGGATTTCTACAACATCAAGGTCGCCGACATGTATTCGAAAAAGCGGCCGGCCAACATCGCGCGTCCGCGTCAGATCGCCATGTATCTGGCGAAGGAACTGACGCAGAAAAGCCTGCCCGAAATCGGCGAACTGTTCGGCGGCCGCGACCACACGACCGTGCTGCACGCGGTGCGCAAGATTGCCGCCGAGCGCGGCAACGACGCGCAGCTGAACCACGAACTCCACGTGCTGGAACAGACGCTCAAGGGCTGACGAAGCCGCCGGGCGGCGCGCGGCGGCAGGCGTCGATTGTTGCGCGTGCGGGCCTGTTTATTGGCGAAAACGCCCCCAATTTCTGGGGAGCCGTGCTGTTTTCAGGCACAATACAGGTTTGCCGTCCGTTGGCCTGGACGGTTCTGGAGCGCAAGCTTTCGCGAGTGACCGGCGGGGGGCCGGCAACGCGTGTTACGAGGTTGTCCGGCGGGCGAACGGTGGCGCCACGGTGGCGAACCGCCCGGACAGGCCGTCACATCAATGAAGGAACTCTATGCAACTGGTCAAGACCGAACGAGATAATCTTCTAAGGCCGCTGCAAACCGTGAGCGGTATCGTAGAACGCCGCCATACGTTGCCTATCCTCGCCAATCTGCTTATCACCAAGAACGGCGCGGACGTGTCGTTCCTTTCGACGGACCTCGAACTTCAGATCACCACGCGCGCCGATTTCGGCGTCGGCAGCGATCAGGTCGCCACCACCGTCGCCGCGCGCAAGCTGCTCGATATCCTGCGCGCCATGCCCGCCGGCGAAGTCGCGCTCGACCTCTCCGACAAGCGCCTTACCGTGCGCTCGGGCAAGAGCCGCTTCGCGCTGCAAACGCTCGCCGCGGACGAGTTCCCCACGGTCAACCAGGCTACTGACTTCGGCGCAAGCCTTTCAGTTCCGCAAAAGACGTTCCGCCAGCTGCTCGGCATGGTGTATTTCGCGATGGCCCAGCAGGACATCCGCTACTACCTGAACGGCATGCTGCTCGTGGTGGACGGCGACCAGCTGATGGCGGTCGCCACCGACGGTCACCGCCTCGCGTTCTCGTCCATGAAGATCGAAGGCGCGTTTCCGCGTCAGGAAGTCATCATTCCGCGCAAGACCATTCTGGAACTGCAGCGCCTGCTGGAAGACATCGACGACACGCTGAAAATCGACATCGCCGCGACGCAGGTGAAGTTCACTTTTGGCCAGGTGGAACTGGTGTCGAAGCTGGTCGAGGGCAAGTTCCCCGACTTTCAGCGCGTGATTCCGAAGTCGCACAAGAACACGTTCGAGATCGGCCGTGAGGAATTGCAGCGTTCACTCCAGCGCGCGGCCATTCTGACTTCGGACAAGTTCAAGGGCGTGCGCTGCCTCGTCGAACCGGGCCAGCTCAAGATCATGTCGACGAACGCGGATCAGGAAGAAGCGCAGGAAGAACTCGAAATCGCGTATCAGGGCGATACCGTCGATATCGGATTCAACGTCACGTATCTGCTCGACGTGCTCGCGAATCTGAAGGTCGACACGCTTCAGGTGGCGCTCGGCGACGCGAATTCGAGCGCGCTGATCACCATTCCTGAGAATGAGGAATTCAAATACGTGGTGATGCCGATGCGCATCTGACGCGTACGACACCGAAGACACTCCAAGGGGCGGCTCGCCCCTTTGGCGTTTTTAAGGTGTTTTGAAAAGTTCGAGCATTTACGTGCAGTTATCGAAGCAGTGTCGAAGCAGTGACGCAGAACCGGAAGAAATCCATGACTGAAAACACACATTCGCAACCCGACAACAGCTACGGCGCATCCTCCATTCAGATCCTCGAAGGTCTGGAGGCGGTGCGCAAGCGTCCGGGCATGTATATCGGCGATACGTCGGATGGCACCGGTCTGCATCACCTCGTGTTCGAAGTGCTGGACAACTCCATCGACGAGGCGCTGGCCGGCTACTGCGACGACATCCACGTGACGATTCACGCGGACAACTCCATCTCCGTGACGGACAACGGCCGCGGCGTGCCGACCGGCCTCAAGCGCGACGACAAGCACGATCCGAAGCGCAGCGCCGCTGAAATCGTGATGACCGAGCTGCACGCGGGCGGCAAGTTCGACCAGAACAGCTACAAGGTATCGGGCGGCCTGCACGGCGTGGGCGTCTCGTGCGTGAACGCGCTGTCCGAATGGCTGCGCCTCACGGTGCGCCGCGACGGCAAGAAGCACTTCATGGAATTTTCGCGCGGCGTGGTGCAGAACCGCGAGATCGTCGAGGAAGACGGCGTGCAGTATTCGCCGATGCCGGTCGTCGGCGACACCGAAAAGCGCGGCACGGAAGTTCACTTCCTGGCGGATGCGACCATCTTCGGCAATGTCGAATTCCACTACGACATTCTCGCCAAACGCATGCGCGAGCTGTCCTTCCTGAACAACGGCGTGCGCATCCGGCTGACGGACCTGCGCACCGGCAAGGAAGACGACTTCGCGTTCGCGGGCGGCGTGAAGGGCTTTGTCGAATACATCAACAAGCAGAAGCAGGTGCTGCATCCGACCGTGTTCCACGCAATCGGCGAGCGCGAGAACGTGACCGTCGAAGTGGCGATGCAGTGGAACGACAGCTTCAACGAGAGCGTGCTCTGCTTCACGAACAACATTCCGCAGCGCGACGGCGGCACGCACCTGACCGGCCTGCGCGCCGCGATGACGCGCGTCATCAACAAGTACATCACGGACAACGACATCGCGAAGAAGGCGAAGGTGGAAACCACCGGCGACGACATGCGCGAAGGTCTGTCGTGCGTGCTCTCGGTGAAGGTGCCGGAACCGAAGTTCAGCTCGCAGACGAAGGACAAGCTGGTGTCGTCCGAAGTGCGCGCGCCGGTCGAGGAAATCGTCGCGAAGGCGCTCGAAGACTTCCTCCAGGAAACGCCGAGCGACGCGAAGATCATCACGGGCAAGATCGTCGATGCCGCGCGTGCGCGCGACGCGGCCCGCAAGGCGCGGGAGATGACGCGCCGCAAGGGCGTGCTCGATGGCATCGGGCTGCCGGGCAAGCTCGCGGACTGCCAGGAGAAGGATCCGGCGAAGTCGGAAATCTACATTGTCGAGGGCGACTCGGCGGGCGGCTCCGCTAAGCAGGGCCGCGACCGCAAGTTCCAGGCGATCTTGCCGCTGCGCGGCAAGGTGCTGAACGTCGAGAAGGCGCGCTTCGACAAGCTCATCTCGTCCGAGCAGATCGTGACGCTGGTGACGGCGCTTGGTTGCGGCATCGGAAAGGACGACTACAACCTCGACAAGCTGCGCTATCACCGCATCATCATCATGACGGATGCGGACGTGGACGGCGCGCACATCCGCACGCTGTTGCTGACGTTCTTCTACCGGCAGATGCCGGAGATTGTCGAGCGCGGGTATATCTATATCGCGCAGCCGCCGCTCTACAAGATCAAGGCGGGCAAGGACGAGCGGTATATGAAGGACGCGCACGAGCTGAACCAGCACATGCTGAAGCTCGCGCTGCAGGGTTCGGAACTGCATCCGAGCGAAGGCGCGGACCCCATCACGGGCGATGCGCTCGGCGAACTGGCGCGTGCCTATTTGCTGGCGCAGGCGGTGGTGGACCGCATCAGCCGCATCTACGACGCGGCCGCGCTCGAAGCCGTCATGGATGGCGTCGTGCTCGATCTGTCGACGGAGGAAGCGGCGGCGGCATCGGCGAAGGCGCTCGAAGCGCGGCTGCGTGCCGATCCGCTGAAGCCGGAAGTGTCGGTCGAGCCGGCGTACGACCCGGTTCGCGAAGTGCGCTCGCTGCATATCAAGCGGCGTCATCACGGCAACGTGAAGGTTTCCGTGTTCGACGAAGACCTGCAATTGACCGCCGACTACAAGCAGCTCGTTTCGACGGCGGACACGTTCAAGGGCTTGATCGGCGAAGGCGCGCTGATCAAGCGCGGCGAACGGTCGATGGCCGTGTCGGACTTCAAGAGCGCGATGAAGTGGCTGATCGCGGACGCGGAACGCAACGTGTCGAAGCAACGCTATAAGGGACTCGGCGAGATGAATCCCGAGCAGCTTTGGGAAACGACGATGGATCCGAACGTGCGGCGTCTGCTGCGCGTGCAGATTGAAGACGCGATCGCGGCGGATGGCATCTTTACGACGCTGATGGGCGATGATGTCGAACCGCGCCGGGCGTTTATCGAGAGTAATGCGTTGCGGGCGGGGAATATTGATGTTTGAGGGGAGTTGCGCCGCCGCCGGCCCCTCTGCCGCCCGCTTCTGAAAAAAGCACCATGCAGCGCGGTCACCCGCCCGACGTCCTTCAACGCTTCGAGGCGTTGAAAATCTGGCAACGCGGTGACGAGCGCGCGCCTCACAAGCCACTGCTCGTCTTGCTCGCGCTCGGCTTGTACAGCCGCGGAGTCCGCGAGGTTCCGTTCAACCAGTACGAAAGCAAGCTCAACGAACTCTTGCGCGAGTTCGGCCCGTGGCGGCGCACGCTGTATCCGGAAATGCCGTTTCTTCGTCTGCAAAGCGACGACGTCTGGCGAGTCGCGGCGCACGGCTCGGGCGGTCTGCTCGCGTCCAACGCTGCGTTGACCAAGACGCAGTTGCGCACCATCGACGCCACTGGCCGGTTTTCCGACGACGTCCAGCGCGCATTCGATCGCAACCCACAAGCCATCGATGCGGTCGCGCGCATGATGCTCGACGCGCATTTTCCGGACAGCATGCACGAGGACATTCTCGCCGCCGTAGGCCTGACGCTCGACGCGCCGCAGACCGGCAGAACCCGCCGCAGCCCCGACTTTCGCGACCACGTACTCAGGGCCTATCAGTACCGCTGCGCCCTGTGCAATCTCGACATGCGGATCGGCAATCGCACGATCGGGCTGGAAGCCGCGCATATCAAATGGTTCCAGTTCGACGGGCCGGATGTCGTCGAGAACGGCATTGCGCTCTGCTGCCTGCATCACAAGCTCTTTGATATCGGCGCTTTCACGCTCGGCGACGAGCGGCGCGTGCTGGTGTCCGAAGAAGCGCACGGCACCGACCAGTTCGACCACATCTTGCTGCGGCATCACGGCAATGCGCTGAACGCGCCCGTCAGAGCGGAACATCATCCGTCGAGCCGGTTTGTCGCGTGGCATCGCGCCGAGGTCTTTCGAGGCCGCCCGCGCCCGCTGTAATTCCGCCAAACGCCCGCCGCAACGCGCGTACACTTCGGCTTCGAGCCAAATCCATCTCGCGCGGGGCCACCCGCGCGGATCGCAAAAAAGAGAAATCCCCCATGTTCACCTGCCGAAACCAGTCCTGCCACGCAGAATGGGAGCCCTCGGACGTCGTCATCAAAAACGAAGGCCAAGGTCTGCTGTTCCGCTGCCCGATGTGCGGCGCGCGCAACTACGTGACGCGCCACGAGTCGCCGGAGGGCGCCGTCTCCTACGAACAAGTCAGCGATATCCCGCCGCGAGGCTCGCATTAACGCCATGACCACCGACACCTCCTTCGCGAACCTGCCGCTCGCCCCGGCGATGCAGGCGAACCTGCAACAACTCGGCTACACGTCGATGACGCCGATTCAGGCCGCCAGTCTGCCGCACGCGCTCGCGGGGCACGATCTCATCGCGCAGGCGAAGACGGGCAGCGGCAAGACCGCGGCCTTCACTCTGCCGCTGCTCGCGCGGCTCGACGCGAAGCAGTTCGCCGTGCAGGCGCTCGTGCTGTGCCCGACGCGCGAACTCGCCGATCAGGTCACGCAGGAAATCCGCCGCCTTGCGCGTGCGGAAGAAAACGTCAAGGTGCTGACGCTGTGCGGCGGCACGCCCATGCGTCCGCAGATCGCGAGTCTCGAGCACGGCGCGCATATCGTCGTGGGAACGCCGGGGCGCATCATGGACCATCTGCAGCGCGAAACGCTGTCGCTCGCCGCAGTCCGCACACTCGTGCTCGATGAAGCCGATCGCATGCTCGACATGGGCTTTTTCGACGACATCGCATCGGTGGCGCGGCAGTGTCCGAAGGATCGTCAGACGCTGCTGTTTTCCGCGACGTATCCCGAAGGCATCGTGAAGCTGAGTCAGCAATTCCTGCGCAATCCGCGCGAAATCAAGCTCACCGAGCAGCACAGCAACGCAAAGATCAAGCAGCGGTTCTATCAGGTGGAAGACCACGAGCGGCTGCATGCCGTCGGCTTGCTGCTGGATCACTACCGTCCGGTGAGCACGCTCGCGTTTTGCAATACCAAACAGCAATGCCGCGACTTGCTCGACGTTCTGCTCGCGCAAGGCTTCGAGGCGCTCACGCTTCATGGCGAGCTCGAACAGCGTGAGCGCGATCAGGTACTCGTGCAGTTCGCCAATCGCAGTTGCTCGGTGCTCGTCGCCACCGACGTGGCGGCGCGTGGTCTCGACATCGCGCAGTTGGAAGCGGTCATCAACGTCGATGTGACGCCGGACCCGGAAGTGCATGTGCATCGCATCGGCCGCACGGGGCGCGCGGGCGAGGAGGGCTGGGCGCTGTCGCTCGCGAGCATGGACGAGATGGGGCGCGTGGGCGCGATTGAACAAGCGCAGCGTTCGGAAGTGGAGTGGCATCCGCTGTCGGAACTGACGTCGGCCGAGCCGGGGCATCTGAAGCCGCCGATGGCGACATTGCAGATTCTCGGCGGGCGCAAGGACAAGATTCGCCCGGGCGACGTGCTCGGCGCGCTCACTGGCGATGCGGGTTTCGACGGCGCGCAGATCGGCAAGATCAACGTGATGGACATGGTGACCTACGTGGCCGTCGAACGCGGCATCGCCGATGACGCCATGCGGAAGCTCGGCGCTGGGAAGCTGAAGGGACGTAAGGTGAAGGTGCGGCGGATTTGATTCGCTTTTGCGGGGGATGGGCGCCGACGCGGTGCCAGCATTGCATGTCCTGAGCCCCGAACGCGGGGCGCGCTCGACTCACTCCCGCGCCATTTCCCTCGACGCCCCGCATCGCGCGCCATGAGCGGCAAGCTGAGCGCATTGGCGTCACAGCCGCGCCGCGCCGACCGACCCGGCGCCGGCATTGCATGTACCGAGCGCCGAAGTCGGCGCGGACTCGAATCACTCTCGCGCGATGCCGGCCGACGCCGCGCCGGTATCGCTCGTCACGAGCGACGAGTCTGATCGCCTTCGACCCATTCCTGCGCCACGCCAGGAGACGCCGCGCCGGCATCGCACTTCGCGAGCGCCCGGCTGCGAGCTCCCTCGACTCACTCCCGCGCCATTTCCCTCGACGCCGCGCCGGCATCGCGCGTCACGAGCCGCAACCCGCTCGCGATGCTCGCAGCACCCGCAAACCCAGCGCCCAGCGAAAGCGCGAGCGCCGGACCGTGCTTTCCCGCGATGCCGAAGCACAGCGCGACCAGCGCCGCGCCCGTCGCCTGCCCGACGAGCCGCGCGGTCGCGACCACGCCGCTCGCGCCGCCGCTTCGTTCGCGCGGCGCGCTCGCCATGAACGCCTTCAGATTCGGCGACTGAAAGAACCCAAAGCCCGCGCCGCAAATAGACATGCGGATGCAGATATCCAGCGCATGCGGGTTCGCGGGCAGCGCCGCGAGGGACACCATGCCCGCGCACAGAATCGCAAGCCCGATGCCGCCGAGCAGTCCCGGCGCGTAGCGGTCGGACAAGCGCCCCGCGATGGGCGCCATCAACGCGACGAGCACCGACCACGGCGTCATCAGAAAGCCGGTTTCGACTTGCGTGCGGCCGAGCACGCCTTCGAAATAGAACGGCAGCGACACGAACGCGAGCCCTTGCGCGGCGAACGAGCAGACGGCGGTCATCGTCGAGAGAGCGAACATCGGGCGCCGAAAGAGATCGACGGGCAGCATCGGCGCGGGATGGCCGCGCTCGCGCCGCAGCATCAGCGCGCCCGCGACGAGCGCCACGCCGAGCGATGCCAGCACCGTTCGCGACGGCGCGCGCTGCGCTGCTTCGCCCAGCGCGAAAATCAGCGACGCGAACGTGACGACGTTGAGCGCCGCCGCCACGCGATCGAAGCCGTGCGTGCTGCGCTTGGTCTGCGGCAGCGCGGGCCATGCGATGAAAAGCGCGAGCACGCCGACCGGCAGATTCACCGCGAAGAGCCACGGCCACGTGCCGAGCGACAGCACGATTGACGCGACCGTCGGCCCGACCGCGAACGCGATGCCGACGATCAGCGCGTTCAGGCCGACGCCGCGCCCGAGCCGATGCAGCGGGAAAATCGCGCTGATGAGCGCCGTGTTCACGCTCATGATCGCGCTCGCGCCGAGCCCTTGCAGCAGCCGCGCCGCGACGAGCGTCGGCAGGGACCATGCGAACGCGCATATCGCGGAGGCAATCAGGAACACGACGAGCCCGCTCAGATAAACGCGCCGATGCCCGACGATGCCGCCGAGCGCCGCGAACGGCAGCAGCGTGGCGACCATCGCGAGCTGATAGGCGTTGATGATCCAGACCGACCCGGCGGGCGTCGAGCCGAGATCGGCGGCGATGGCGGGCAGCGCGGTATTGGCGATGGCGGTATCGAGTGTCGCCAGCGCGACGGCCAGCAGAATGGCGGCCATGCCGCGCCGCTCGCGGGGCGTCATCGGCGCGTCGGGGTCGCGGGGAGCGGAGTGAGCGGGATCGGCGGCCACGTCGTGTTCCGGATGTAAGCGGAAGAAGAATAATCCGACACGATACGGGAACGCGACCGATCGCGCTCGAACACGTCGGCGGCGGTTATGCTGTCACGACCAAAAGAAGGAGATGGAGCATGGCGATTCGAATCGTGCGGCTCGGCTCGCCGCGCGCCGAAAACGAGGGCTTGCGCATCGGCACGGTGCGCCGGCCGCCGCGCGGCGTGCCGAAGGCCGAGTTCGCGAGCCGCGATTTCTACGATGTGTGGTATCCGAATCTCGCGCCGTCGGCGGAACGCGTGAGCGAGGCGCTGCATGCGCAAACCGAGCAGGAGTGGCGCGCGTTCGTAAGGAAGTTCAAGGCGGAGATGGCCACGCCGGAGGCGAGCAGGTCGCTGGATCTGCTCGCGGCGCTCTCGCATACGACGAATCTATCGGTCGGCTGCTACTGCGAGAACGAAGCGCGGTGTCATCGGTCGGTGCTGCGGGAGCTTTTGTTGAAGCGCGGCGCGGAGGTGGTCGCGCCGGAATGATGCGATAGACGCCTGTGGCGGCGTCTATCGCCGATGCTTTAGTCGGTGCCGAACTTCGGCGAGCGCGGGCCGTACAGCAGGCCCGTCTTGTCGCCCGTGGCGAGCAGGCGTTGGCTCGTCAGGCCGGCGACGTCGAAGGATTTGTCCGTCAGCGAGTGCGTGACCTGTTTCGCGACGCCCTGAACCAGCATCCCGACGAGGCTGCCGTTGCCCACGCCGACGTTGTAGCCGACTTCATTGCCGTTCGCCGTGGCGGTGCCCTTCCAGAGCTCGTCGCCTGAGCGCAGATCGACGAGCTTCGCGTTCGCCGACACGACCGTCTTGCTGTCGACGACGACGAACTTCGTGCCGTAACTCGTGACCGTCGTGTAGAGCGCAGCGTCCGCGCCGAAGATCTCGCGGAGCTTCGCGGGCGCGACGTTCTGGATATCGGTGGGCGTGGTCAGGCCGTTGTGCTTGAACGTTTCGTCCATTTCGGCGACCGGCACGACGTAGTAACCGGCTTCCGCGAGCGGCATCGTCATTTGCGACAACATGCCGTGCGTCGCACCGATGTCGGACGTCGCGTTGATCGGCGGCAGCACGAGGATCGAGTGCGGCTTGCTATTGCGGAACGCCGTGTAGTCCGCCTGATTCGGCGCGCGGGAGGCGCATGCGCTCAGCATGAGCAGCGCCGAGAGCATCGCGAGGAGCTTGCGTGGAAAATTCATGGTCATGGCCGGCGTTTATTTGAGGTGGCTCAACAGGAAGTCCATGTAGGCGGACGACTCGGGAAACGATTGCTTCTCGGCATTGAGTTCCTGACGGGCGGAATCGACTTGTCCGACGCTCGCGTAGAGCGTGCCGAGATGCGCGTGGAAACCCGGCGGCAACGCGTGACCCTTCGCGAGAATCTGCTGACGCGACTTTTCCAGTGCGTCGATCTGCTCGGCCGCGCTCTTCTGGCCTTTGAAGTATTCGTACACCTGCGGCTGATAACCGTCCCATTGATAAAGGGGCGGCGTGCCTTGCGTGGCGCAACCGGTCAGCAGCGCGCACGCTGCCGCGACCGGCAGCGCGAGGCCGGTCAAGAACTGCTTCTTGTGATGCATGGTGAGACCTGCTTATGAGTGGTGATGCGGTTACTTCGCGGCTTGCAACGCGCCTGCGTCGACCTTTTCGACGAGGTGATTGACGGCTTCCTGAATCGCCAGATCGAGCACTTTGCCGTTGAGCGTCGAGTCGTAGGTGGCGGTCCCGCCGAAGCCGATGACTTCGCGATTCGACAAGCTGTACTCGCCCGCGCCCTGGCTGGACGCGACGACTTCGGACGTCGTGGTATCGACGATGTTGAGGCTGACCTTCGCATACGCGACTTGCGTCTTGCCGCTTCCGAGAATGCCGAAGAGTTCTCGATCGCCGACGTCCTTGCGCCCGAATTCGGTCACGTCGCCGGTGATGACGTAGCTCGCGCCCTTGAGCGCCTGGTTCTTGTTTGCGAACGCGGCTTCCTGCTTGAGTTCGTTGAGGTTATCGCGCTCGAGGACGGTGAAGCGGCCACTCTGTTGCAGGCTCGTGAGCAGAATGGTCTTCGCCTGACTGCCGACGCGATCGACGCCATCCGAGAACACGCCGCGCATGTAGCTCGAACGGTTGTCGAACTTGCCGACCGATACGGCGACCGGCTTGCCGGCGTACGGCGTGCGGGCGCTGCTGACTTCGGGCACCGGCAGGGGACGCGACGCTTCGGTTGCGCATCCGCACAGGACTGCCGCGACAGACGCGGCGACGAGCGCCGTTCGCGCTTTCGTGAATTTCATGGGTTTGCCTCCGGGAATACGCCGTCGTTTCGGCGTGTGCGTCGGGACGCGACGCAAAACGGCGGACGGCGGAAAAGGGAGGTAGATTGTTGAGCGATTCGGGGAGCGGGTTCTTCGGAGTGGTCCGAATGTTGGGGGAGGGTTGACAAAGTGGATGAGGCTCGCGGAACACGACGCGCAAACGAGAAAGGCCGGTCAGCTTTCGCTAGACCGGCCTTTTGAATACTTGGTGGGGCGTGAGTGACTCGAACACTCGACCTACGGATTAAGAGTCCGCTGCTCTACCAACTGAGCTAACGCCCCAACAGAAACGAAATTATAGCGGCAATATTTCGAAAAGCGCAAGCCCTCCGCGCGAAATCCCGAATCCGCAACGAACGCGCACCAGACAGCGCCCAAGCCAACAGCCGTTATCATGACGCATCGCCGAACCATCGTGCGATTCGCCAACTCACCACGGAACCGGAAGACATGGACGAAGCCGCCATTCGCGCGTTGCTGGACAGCATCCTCGCGCCGTGGGTCCGCGAACTCTCGCTCGCGCCAGAAGCCATCGGGGACGATGGCGTCACGCTGCGTCTGCCGTACTCGGAGCATCTGCGGCACGCGGGCGGCGTCATCTGCGGTCAGGTGTTCATGGCCGCCGCCGATACCGCGATGGTCGTCGCCATATCGCACGTCATGGGCGCCTTCTCGCCGATGACCACCGTCTCGCTCAACACCACGTTCATGCGCCCGGTCAAAGCCGGCGACGTGCTCGTCACCGCGCGCGTCATGCGGCGCGGGCGCAACCTCGTCTTCGGCGAGATCGACATGCACGACGACCGGGGCGAACTCGCCGCACACGCCACGACCACCTACGCGCTCATCAACAAAGACCAGTAAGCAATGTTCGATCAAGTCGTATTCGCCGGCGGCGGCAACCGCTGCTGGTGGCAGGCCGGATTCTGGAACGTCGTGCAGCCGGAACTGAACCTGCGGCCACGGATCATCGCCGGCATTTCGGCGGGCGCGGCCACCGCCTGCATGCTCTACACCAACGACGCGCGCTGGGTCATGCGCTACTACGCGGAAGTCCTGCGCGGCAACACCAAAAACGCCTACTGGGGCAATCTGCTGCGCGGGCAGTCGGTGTTTCCCCATTACCGCATCTACCGGCAGGCGCTGCTCGATATCTTCGCGGATCGCTTCGACGAACTCGCGTCGGCGCCGGAAATACGCATCGGCGTGTCACATCTGCCGCGCTGGCTCGGCGCGCGCAGCGCCGTGGCGGCGGGCCTGATCGCGTACAACATCGAAAAATACGTGCGCAAGACGTTGCATCCGACGCTCGGTCAGGCGCTCGGCTTCCATCCCGAGTTCGTGACGGCGCAGGAATGCGCGACCATCGAAGACCTGGCCGATCTCATCTTGCAATCGTCCAGCACGCCGCCTTTCACGCCGATTCTGCGTCGCAACGGGCGCCCGGTGCTCGACGGCGGCATGGTCGACAACGTGCCCGTTTCCGCGCTCGATGCGTCGCCCGGCACGGTGCTCGTCATGATCACGCGCCTGTATCCGCGCGAGCGCGTGTTCGTCGTGCCGCACGGCGAGCAGCAGCGGCTTTACGTGCAGCCGTCGCGCAAGGTGCCGATATCGAGCTGGGACTATACGAGCCCGTCGCAGATGGAGCATGCTTACGATCTGGGTCGCGCGGACGGCGAGGACTTTCTCGAACGCCTGCCGCGTCTGATGGAAACCGCGTCGCATCTCGCCTGAGCCTGCATGGAGGCACGCCGTGTCGAAGCTGCATCGATATGAACTGACCGTCGCGTGGACGGGCGATCTCGGCGCCGGCACGTCCGCTTATGACGCCTATTCGCGCGATCATCTCGTGCGCGTCGGCAACAAGGTGGCGATCGAGGCATCGAGCGATCCGGCGTTTCGCGGCGACGCCGCGCGTCACAACCCGGAGGAATTGTTCGTGGCGTCGCTCTCGTCGTGCCACATGCTCTGGTATCTGCACCTCTGCGCGACGAACAAGGTGGTCGTCACCGGCTATGTCGATGAAGCCATCGGCACGATGCAGGAAGAGCCGGGCGGAAGCGGGCGCTTCGTCGATGTGCTGCTGCGCCCGAACGTGACAATCGGTGCGGGCGGCGACGTGGAACTCGCCGCGCGGCTGCATCACGAGGCGCACCGGTACTGCTTCATCGCGAATTCGGTGAATTTCCCGGTGCGCTGCGAGCCGTCTATCAACGTGTCGACGCTCTGAGTGTCAACGGCGGCGCGCGTGTTGCAGCGCCTCCGGGTTCGCCACGCTCGACATATCGCCGGCATCGAACGCGAGAATGTTTCTGAACGCCGCGCCGAAATACAACTCGTAGCTCTCGCGCTCCACATAGCCGATGTGCGGCGTGCAGATCACATTTTCCATCCGCAAGAGCCCGTAGCCTTGCAGGATCGGCTCGCTTTCATAGACATCGACGGCGACCATGCCCGGCCGGTTGTGATGCAGCGAGTTCAGAAGCGCGTTCTCTTCGAGCAACTCGGCGCGGCTCGTATTGACGAAGAGCGCCGTGGGTTTCATCCGCATCAGATCGTCCGTCTTGACGATGCCGCGCGTTTCGTCGCTCAGGCGCAGATGCACGGTCAGCACGTCGCTTTGCTCGAACAGCATTTCGCGGCTTTCCGCGATCGCGACGCCGTCCTCGCGCGCCGCCTCGTGCGAATGTTCGCGCCCGTAGACCAGCACGTTCATGCCGAACGCCTTGCCGTAACCGGCCACCAGCCTGCCGATCTTCCCGTAGCCCCAGATGCCGAGCGTCTGGCCGCGCAGCACTTGGCCGAGCCCGAAGTTGGGCGGCAGCGCCGACGTCTTGAGCCCCGACTGTTGCCACGCGCCCTGCTTCAGGTTGGCGACGTACTGCGGAATGCGCCGCTGCGCCGCCATGATGAGCGCCCACGTCAGCTCGGCCGGCGCGACGGGCGAACCGGTTCCTTCCAGTACCGCGATCCCGCGTTCCGTACACGCGTCGATGTCAATGTGGCCGCCGCCCGCACGGCCCGTCTGGCTGATCATGCGCAATTTGGGGCATTTATCGAGCAGTTGCGAGCTAATGCGCGTGCGTTCCCGAATGAGCACCAGCGCGTCCACTTCCGACAGTCTGCTAGCCAACTGTCCGAGACCGCGCACCGTGTTATTGAAGACCTTCACTTCATGGTCATCGAGCAGATGGAAGCAGTCGAGCTTCCGGACGGCGTCCTGGTAGTCGTCGAGAATGGCGATTTTCATGGAGTGTGATTGCGTTTTGTTGGGCATCAAACCTGCTGCTTTATCTAATCGACGTTGAATGGCGTGCGGATTAAGTTCGGGTAACTACCGATAAATCCGCGCTATTCCGCCGAAACCTGTGCTTTATGCGCAGCGTCAACGTCTCGCTGCCGTGCGGTGTTATGCTTGATTCCCCTTTACCGCGGCGGATAAAGGTCCGCGCCGAGAAATGAAAATCGCGGCGCCCATTGCGGAAAACACGGTAATCAGCAAGGGGACAGGCCGCTTAGTATCTCTTTTTAACAGTTTGTTCCTTTGCGGCGCAAGCGACGGCAGAAGCGCCGTGAAGGTCAGCAAGAGTCACGCCCCGAGGACGCCGCACTCGGCCGGTCGACCGCATTCGCGTGAACAGACCCGCGCGACGAGCCGGCGGTCCCGGTCGATAACGCCTCTCGCACGCAGCGTCCGGGCGCACGGTTTTTTCATTGCAGAAGAACGGAGACAGCTCGATGAACCAGCCTGCAGTAGTCGAAAAGAACAATAACAACGCCGTCGACATCGAAGCGCCGGCCTACGTCCGGCACCGAAGACTGATCGAATGGGTTCAACGCATCGCGGCGCTCACCAAGCCGGAACGCATCGTCTGGTGCGACGGCTCGCAAGCCGAATACGACCGGCTCTGCGAACAGATGGTCGCCGCCGGCACCATGACGAAGCTCAATCCCGAAAAACGCCCCAATTCGTATCTCGCGTGCTCGGACCCGTCGGACGTGGCGCGCGTCGAAGATCGCACCTTCATCTGCTCGCAGCGTCGCGAAGACGCCGGACCGACGAACAACTGGATCGAACCGCAGGAAATGCGCTCGACGCTCGACGGCCTCTTCGACGGCGCCATGCGCGGGCGCACGATGTACGTCGTGCCGTTCTCGATGGGCCCGCTCGGCTCGCCCATCGCGCATATCGGCGTGGAGCTGTCGGATAGTCCGTACGTCGCGACGAACATGCGGATCATGACGCGCATGGGACGCGAGGTGTACGACGTGCTCGGCACGGACGGCGAGTTCGTGCCGTGCGTGCATTCGGTGGGCGCGCCGCTCGCCGACGGCCGCAAGGACGTGCCGTGGCCGTGCAACGACACGAAGTACATCGTGCATTTTCCGGAAGCGCGCGAAATCTGGAGCTTCGGCTCGGGCTACGGCGGCAACGCGCTGCTCGGCAAGAAGTGCTTCGCGCTGCGCATTGCATCGACCATGGGCCGCGACGAGGGCTGGCTCGCCGAGCACATGCTGATTCTCGGCGTGACCTCGCCGCAAGGGCGCAAGTACCACGTCGCGGCGGCGTTCCCGTCCGCGTGCGGCAAGACCAATTTCGCGATGCTCATTCCGCCGAGCGATATGAACGGCTGGAAGGTGACGACCATCGGCGACGACATCGCATGGATCAAGCCGGGCCGCGACGGGCGTCTCTACGCGATCAACCCGGAAGCCGGCTATTTCGGCGTCGCGCCGGGCACAAGCGAAAAGACCAACTTCAACGCGATGGCGACGCTCAAGGAGAACGTGATCTTCACGAACGTTGCACTGACCGACGACGGCGACGTCTGGTGGGAAGGCATGACCGACACGCCGCCCGCGCATCTGATCGACTGGCAGGGCCGCGACTGGACGCCTGCGATCGCGAAGGAAACCGGCGCGAAGGCCGCGCATCCGAACGCGCGCTTCACCGCGCCCGCGTCGCAGTGTCCGTCCATCGACCCGGACTGGGAGAACCCGGCGGGCGTGCCGATCGACGCGTTCATCTTCGGCGGACGGCGCTCGAACACGGTGCCGCTCGTGACCGAAGCGCGCGACTGGAAGGAAGGCGTCTACATGGCGGCGACCATGGGCTCCGAGACCACGGCTGCCGCCGCGGGCCAGCAGGGCGTCGTGCGCCGCGATCCGTTCGCGATGCTGCCGTTCTGCGGCTACAACATGAGCGACTACTTCGGCCACTGGCTGAAGATGGGCGAGCGCCTGCAGGCGCAGAACGCGAAGCCGCCGAAGTTCTTCTGCGTCAACTGGTTCCGCAAGGGCGAGGACGGCAAGTTCGTCTGGCCGGGCTTCGGCGAGAACATGCGCGTGCTGGACTGGATGGTCGGACGCATCGAGGGCACGGCGAGCGGCGAGGAACACGCGTTCGGCATCTCGCCGCGCTATGAAGACATCGACTGGGGCGGGCTCGATTTCACGCGCGAGCAGTTCCAGCAGGTGATCTCGGTGAACGACACCGCCTGGCGCGACGAACTCACGCTGCACGAAGAGTTGTTCGCGAAGCTCCAACAAGGACTGCCGGAAGCGTTGCCGGAAGCCAAGGCGGACATGGAAAAGCGTCTCGCTGCCTGATGCTTTCGGCGTGACATCGCCCGGCGGCTGACATTGCCGGGCGCATCGTGCGCCGCTCCTATATGCGAAAGATGACCGAACGGTCATCTTTCTCCGCCGAACGCGCTTCCTCAACGATTTTTTCCCAAAAACGACAGCCGAGCCGCAACTTCTGCACGATTCTTCATGTCCTAGGATAATTCTGAATTGCCTTGCAGCAGAATTTATAGCCGCGTGGCGGCAGGAGTTGTCCCATGGATCATTTGCAGTCGATGAAGGTGTTTGTCCGCGTGGCCGATCTGGGCAGTTTTGCCCGGGCCGCGAGCGCGATGGACATCTCGAACGCGGTGGCGACGCGCCACGTCGCCGATCTCGAAAGTCGTCTCGGCACGCGACTGCTCAACCGCACGACGCGCAGCCTTTCGCTCACGGAATCCGGTCAGGTCTATCTGGAGCGTGCGCGCCAGATCCTCGATGAACTCGAAGACGTCGAGCAGATGGTGGTGGCGCGCAATCACGAGCCGCTCGGTTCGTTGCGCATTGTCGCGCCCGTTGTGTTCGGCCTGCATAACCTCGCACCCGTGCTTCAGACGTACGCGCAGCGTTATCCGAAAGTCGTGCCCGATGTGACGCTGGTGGACCGTCAGGTCGATCTGGTGGAGGAAGGATTCGATGTCGGCATCGTTATCGCGCGGCAGGTGAAGAGCGCGAGCGTCGTGACGCGACGCCTGACCACGGGCTGCATGACCGTCTGCGCGACGCCGGATTACCTCGAAAAGCACGGCACGCCGACGCGTCCCGAGCATCTGCTGGAGCATCCGTGCCTGAGCCTGCCGTCCGAATACTGGGGCGACGAGCGCGTGTTCACGGGCCCCGACGGCGAAGTGCGCGTGCGCCCGCAGAACGTGATCATCGCGAACAATACGGAAATGCTGCGGCAGTTCGCGCTGCTCGGCATGGGCATCGCCATTTTGCCGAGCTATCTGATCGGCAACGACATGAACCGCAATCAGCTCGTGCGGCTGCTCGGCGATTATCAGTTGCCGCAGGTCGAAATCAACGTCGCGTATCCGAGCCGGCGGCACTTGCCGGCGAAGGTGCGAACGTTCATCGACCATCTCGTCGAGCACTTCAGTCAGACGCCGAATCACCAACTCGGCGAGCAGTGGATTCGCGATGGCATGGGCAAGCCGGCGGGCGCGGGCAACGCGCAGCCGCAGTACGCTCACGCCGATGAAGCGAAAGCGCCGCCGCCCGCGCCGCGTTCCCGTTCGATGGACGGCGAACTCGGCCCGAAGCTCGCGAAGCCGTCGCGAACGCGGGGGCGCGTGCCGGCAGCGTCGCCGTTTTAGCGACTGGGCGCTTCGGATGAAAGAGCCCGCGAATCACTCTGAACTGCACGCAAAGAGTTCGACAGTTGGGGCAATACTACGCGGGCTGAGTTCTGTACATCACAGGGCTCAGCCCTTTAGCTTCAGCTTGATGCGGTGGTGAATTCAATAGTGGGTGTAGCGTCTGTTGCCGCTCTGGAGGGCTTCGATGCGCTCGAAGCGGTTCGGGTAAAGGAAACCTTGGCGACGTTATCGTGGCGCTTGCCCGTACGCGACATGCTTTGCGTCAAGGCGCGTTGTGAGAGCAGCGCCTGCTAGGTGTTCATTTGGAAGTGCCAGCCTTCATCTGAGTGAACTTCGGGACGATCGTCCGCGCCCAACCGGCTGAACGCCTTCGATCACCCTTGCGACCATCGCAAACGCCGGAGGCGTGTTCGTTTCATAAGCGGTGATCTCGCCGTTATCCAGATCGAGAACCGGCGACAGACAGAGCTTTTGCTCGCCCACCCGAGAGTTCAGTACTATCGGTGACCCACTTTTGGTTTGGTGCGTCGGCATCGAACTGTCTTTGTAAATGCGTTCGGCGCAATGCGTCCTACAGTCCCGCGAAAGGCCCTGCAAAGTTTGACGAGCGCCGGCCGTCGTTGACCGTCTCCACTATTGCAAACCCTTGTTCGGCACGTTCTCGCTCCGCGAGGTCAGAAACCGCGACCCTCGCTTCCACGCAAAGGGCGGGCGGGAACAGCGACAGGCTGACAGGCCGGGCACACAACCATTACCGGCAATCCTTGCTCGTTCCCTGCCGCGTCCCGCCCGTAGACGAGACAAAGCACCGTGCGCCGGTAGTTTAGGACGGCGCGCGGCCTCTTCACGCTGCACCGCCTTGAGCGAGCGTCGCATTTGGATCTGCAAACAGGCTGTGTTCGCCGCAACCACGCGCCGAGAAGCCATGGCATATGACGGTCCGCGACCTCCGAATCATAGAACGGTGACATTTTGTGCCTGCCGTGGCGGTGGTGCTCCGTCTTGGCGTAGCCTTCTGGCGCGGTATCAGGTCGTTAGAATAGGGAAAAATGAACGATGCAAGATAGAACAGGCCGAGACATGGCACGCCTTGGCGACGCAACGGATCACGGTGGAAGAGTCGTTCAGACCGTTCGGGAGCTTCAGCACATGAGCATCGCTACGGCGCTCGACGCGCATCTGACGAATTGCTCGAAGTGCGGCGGAACATATCCCATCATCGCCACCGGAACACGCACGCATAATGGCTTCAAGGCCGCACTGATCGGCGATAAGACCGCGTGCTCGGCGACGATCATCGGAGCCTGACGCGCATGGCATGGTCTGTCGAAACTCACACCATCACTTTCAGAAGTTCGGCACTGCCGGAAATCGTCGGTCGGAAATACGGCGCACAACAACTTTGCGAACCCATGCTCAACGTGCGAAGCATTCGGGGACGGGAAGCGGTCGGCGAGTTGTTCGAATACTCTGTGCTCGCTCAGGTCGAGCGTCCCGACTTCCTGCTGAAGCCGACCGATGCGGCTCAAATCGATCTAGAAAAAATCGTCGGCACGAACGGAACGATCGCGATTGAGGTAACCGGAATCGGTACGTTTCGCGCCGGTCAGCAAGGTGCTTCGGGTTCCGCCAACGTCGGCGCCGATATACGCTACATCAGCGGACGTATCGTCTCGGCAAGGATTATCTGTACGGAGGACCGCGACGCAGTCTACGAGTTCGTGCTGCGACCTTCGACATGGACGGCAACGCAGAACAAGGGCTCACGCATTCTCAGCGGCGACGTAACGGATGTGATCCAGAAGCTGCTGGGCAGATACGGCGTCATCGACTGGCGGATCGCTGGCCCGACGGGAGGTAAGAAGCATTACCCACCGCGTGATTTCATCCGGCAAGCATGGGAGTCGGACTGGAATCTGGCGCTTCGGCTGATGGAAGAATGGGGCTTGTTCTTTTGGTTCGAACATGACAAGCAGGGTCACACACTCGTCATTTCGGACACGCTGGGCGGATTTCATCCTCATGGCGTCGCTTATGAAACGCTGCGATATCACACGGGGGGGCGAATCGATGAGGAACACATCAGCGAACTGTCGTTGACCTACACCTTGACCGCGGGCAGGGCGACCGTCAACGACCATGATTATATGCAGCCGCGTCTCAGAAAGAGCAACGCGGGGTTGCGCGAGACCTACGAGGACACCAACGGTACGGCCAAACGCGGCATTGAGATCTACGCGCCCGCCGAATTCGCTCAGCCCGAAGCCAACAATAGTCGGGCCAACGATGCGCGCGAAGAAGGTCAACACCTTGCGCGCGTGATACTTCAGGCCGCGCGCTGCATGGGGCTGCGGGCACATGGCAAGGGGCATTTGCGCGGACTCCAGCCGGGCCGTACGTTCACGCTGGCAGGCTATCCGCAGGCGAAGGCCAATCGTGATTATGTGGTGCTGATGTGCGAACTCGAGATGACTGAAGTCGGCACGTCTTCGGGTTCATGGCGCCAGTACGCAGTCAACACCACGTTCGAGTTGCAGCCGGATACAGAGTATTACCGGCTCCCCCAAGTCACGCCACGCCCCCGCGTCGATGATGAATACGCGGTGATTGTCACGCCCGAACATCATCCGAGCCAGCACTATGAGACGTGGATCGATGATAAGAATCGCGTCCTTATTCAGTACGACTGGGATCGCGAAGCGCGTTACGACGGTGCAACATCGATATGGGTGCGCGTCGCCTCGCAATGGCAGGGCGGCCAGATGGGCGTGGTCGCGCCCGGACGTGCCGGACAGATGGTGATTGTCTCTCACGTCCACGGTGATCCCGACAGGCCGTATGTATCTGGGTTCGTCGTTGACCGCTGGAACATGCCGCCGTGGGAGCTTCCCCGCAATGACGCGTTAATTGGAATCCGCAGTCAGAGCCTGGGCGACAGCATGGCATCAAACCACGTCGTGCTGGACGATACCTATGGTCAGATGCAGGCGCAGCTTGCGAGCGATCATGCAAAATCCAGCTTGACGCTAGGATTCAACACGCGCATCGATGGCAATCAGGGAAGGCGGGAGGCGCGCGGCGAAGGGTTCGAGTTGCGCACGGACGGGCACGGCGTCGCGCGGGCCGCCAACGGGCTGCTGATCACGACAGAAGCCCGGCCGAACGCTCAAAGCCACGCGCTGGACATGGGTGAGACGATTGCACGGCTGACGCAGGCGCGCGACCTTCATGAGAGCCTGTCGGAGTCGGCGCAATGGCACGGTGCGCAGGACGCCACGCACAACCAAAACGATACTACGCGCGCGATCAAGTCGGCCAACGATGCGATTCGTGGCACGGGCAAGGGAAGTCCGCACAGCGGTGGCTATCCTGAGTTTGCTGCCCCTCATCTCACGCTCGCCAGTCCTGCCGGGATTGAGACCACCACGGCAGGCAGCACACATATTGCAAGCAATCAAGACTTCGCAGTAACGAGCGGACGCAATGTCAGTGTCGCGGCGGCCGGATCGATTTTCGCGAGCGTGGTCAACACGTTAGCGCTGTTTGTGCAGCAGGCTGGAATCCGGCTTGTCGCTGCGGCGGGAAAGATACGGCTGCAAGCCCAGCGCGACAGTGTACAAATTGTCGCCTGCAAGGACGCGGACATCGTAAGTGCGGATGGCTGGATCAATCTCACCAGCGCGAAGGGTATTCGACTGAACGGCGGCGGTACGATGCTGGAAATTACGCCTGCCGGGCTTGTCGGATTCACCAAAGGGCAGTTCCATGTCCACGCTGCCGCTCATGGGACCGATGCTCCGAAAGACAAGCCGGTGAAGATGCCGCTAACGAACATCGCAGACGCGATGATCGCAGAGCCTTTTGTGCTGGTCGACCCCATCTCCGGTCTTGGCATTCCCAACCAGCCGTATCGCATTACGCTGGACGATGGCCAGGTGATCAATGGCAGATCGAGCGATAGAGGTGCGACAGCCTTGGTTCTTGCAGAGTCGATACAGCCAGCCCTTGTGGAAATACTGCACAACGACGGTACGGAAAATCCGTCGTCAATTTTGACGGCAATGCTAAGTCAATCCGTGGATGCGCCTATGTCCAATGTTGCGACTCAGAAGAGATCCATCAAAACGAAACTCAACGGTCGCGAACTGGAGTCACAGGAAAGCGGAACGTCGAGCACGGGCCACAGTATCTATTTCGCTGTGTGTCAGTCGTATAACTGGGGTATGCGATACAGCACCAGAGATCCGAAAGATCCCAGGCGACTGGCGTTTCCAGTGGCGACGTTGTACGCGGAGAGTATCGCAGATGTGCTTCTTGAGAAAGTTCAGTGGGGAGAGAACTACTTCGGCAAAAGCAAAGCCGAGATTGCCTTGACACCGTCAATGGTGGGAAAGACTGCCGAATTGCAACCTGATGATTTGGAGCGCCTAGCCAAAGTCATCCGTCCGGTTGTGGTCGAGACGCTGAAGGCTTCGCAGGCCGGTACCTTTGCGCTTCCCGAAGGCGCAACGCCTGCGGTTCTCGTGACCAACGATGCACTCGGCGGAGACGCTAAGGGGACTTTCGATCCCCAGCAGTGGAATCTGACGATCAATAGCCAGACGTTTGGCTCTCTGTACGAACCGTGCACACTGCGTACACAGCCAGAACGAGAAGGGTACGCCCGTCGAGCGCTCAAGGAGTTCGTTGATACCCTTTATCACGAGACGCGACATTGCCAGCAACACTTCTGGATTTTTGCGATGGTGCAGCAGCGTGCCGCAGACTTCGAGGACACACCCAACATTGCGCAGTGGCCGAAGTCTTTCAACGCAGATAACTCGACCGTAGCCCGCGTAGCTGCTCTTGCAGCGAATCAACAATTGCCTAATGACGAATCCAACCTACTGACTATCAAACAGATGGCAGTTGGAATGTATGCGTGGCATCTCTATCGGTTCCAGAAAGCAAACTTCTATCCAAGCTACGCCAATGATGCGAGATCTCTTCAGAAGGAATATGAACTTGCAACAAAACAGGCAAAGGAACTGCTCATCCACGCAGGCCCGGATAACACGGCAGTGGACGTCGATGACCTGGCTCAAGACAAAAGTTCCATGGGGTACTACGCGAAACCGTGGGAAGACGACGCTTTCTACTGCGGCGAGATTGCCGGATCGTATTGGACCGACGCTCACGCGCCGGATGGTTTGCTGGTTGATCAGTGCAGCCGTCAGTACGCAGCCGCTTATAACGGTCGCCGCCTTAAGCCTACCGACGACGACAACGCTGCAAGCACTGCCGTTTCGGATTCCCGAATCGCCAAAGGAGGCTAAGCCAATGGTAGTCGAGCATGTCAAGCAGCCCCCTCAAACACCATTATCGACTGAGCAAGTTTCTACCTTTCTGAAAGTCGCGACGATCGGCACCGATTGGGTGGCCGGAAAGCTGACGATTGAACAGGTGCAGCAGCAACTTGGCACGCTTTCTTTTAGCCGCATAGGTGAAAGCACGACTTACTTTTACAGACAAGACGGCATTTTTGGTGCCGTGTTCGACATTGATAAGGATAAGAAACCTTCTGTAGATGGCGTTAGCCGGCGGTTCAAGGTCGAACCGGTTTCCTGGAAATCCGTGAGTATTCCCCGCGAAGTGGTAGAG
This sequence comes from Burkholderia sp. 8Y, assembly GCF_902506145.1. Classification (GTDB taxonomy): domain Bacteria; phylum Pseudomonadota; class Gammaproteobacteria; order Burkholderiales; family Burkholderiaceae; genus Caballeronia. The sequence goes on from NZ_LR733520.1 coordinate 2,968,968, forward strand.
CATCGCCTTGGTCTTCACCGTGTCCGCGCCGGAGAATTGATTGACGGCGTGCGCAAGGAGGCACTGGCTTACGAGGCACGGCCGATTCTTAGCACTCAAGATCCGGACAGGCTGCGTCTGAATCTGCGTCTACCCTTGCCCGATGACTCGCCCTTTGATGTTCGAGCGACTTTAGTGTACCGGGCGAATCCGGATGAACCGGGACAATCGAATCTTGATAACACCACCTACCTCCGGTCTATTGAGATATGGCGGGACTATCTGACACCGGAAGAGCTCAATGAACGCAACTTCAATAAGCGCAAACAATACGGCTACATGAACCTGCGCACCGGCATGCTGTGTCCAGAGACGGGATGGTGGGAAGGATGGGCGGCAGAAGGACAGATTGACAAGCAGGTGATCCGGCAGAACATGTTGTTCCCGCAAGCGGGCTTCGGGCCGAACAGTTCCGCGCCGAACGGCGCGCGATTTGTCGATGCCCAATGGATGTGGCATAGCCCATACCACGACGAAACATCGCAATAGGAGCACAACGGGCGCCGTCGCCAGTACGCTTCGTCATGTTTCATCCGTCTCGTTCAATGCGAAAGTCCAAAAAGCGCGCCATCCTAGACCGGCGAATGCAAGTCTGGGCAAGCGGCGCTCTTCTATGCGCATCGCTGACTAGGAAGCGATGCCAGTGACGTGTCGCGCTTGGTGCTTTTGATCAGTGAGAAGTTGATGGATGTAGACATGCAGTGGAGCCATGACCTGGTGCAATCCGGGTAGCAAGACGAACTCTGCCGCAGCAACGAGTAATGCCCCCGCCGTTCAGGCACAGCGCCGCAGCCAGCCAGATGGACGTCAGTGTCGTTGTTCAAGACGATGCGATGGAGCCGCGAATAACGACACCGAGGCGTCGTTAAAAAACGCCCCACGTCGTTGGACGGTGCCCACCGACGTGGAGTGCAGTGTGAATCACTTCGCGGGCTTTCTCTTTTTACGAGCGGCGTGGCGATCAACTCGCCTTGCGCGCCGCCGTCTTCTTCGCCGCCGCTTTCTTCGCTGGGGCCTTCTTGGCGGCGACCGTCTTGGTCGCTGCTTTTGCCCGCGTCGTCTTGGCGGCTACGGCGACATCGCTATCGCCGTCGTCCGCGCTGTCGGTTTGCGCGTCGGCAGCCGCGCCGCGCTTCGCCGCCGCTGTCTTGGCGCCCGGCTTGGGCTCCTTCTTCTCGAATTCGAAGCCGATCTTGCCATCCGGTTGCTTGACGAGGTACGCCTTGAAATTGCGCCCGGTACGCGACGACTTGAAGTTCGTCAGCAAGTCGGTGCGGCCTTCGTTCAGCAGCTTTTCCATCTGCTCGCGCGCAATCTCTTGCTGCAAGATGACTTTGCCCGAGCGGAAATCGCATGTCTTCGGATTCGCGACGGAGTTCTCGCACACGAAGCTCATGCCGTGCTCGAACACGCGCGACTGGCACTTCGGGCACGCGCCGACCGGCGTTTGCTCCGAGAAATCGGGCGGTTCGCCGTCCTCGCCGCCGCTGTCCTGACCGAAGTCGAATTCGAGCTTGAAGTTCTTGATCTCGTCGTCGAATGCGAGCTTCAGAATGGCCGAAAACGGACGACCCATCTTGCTCCGGAAACCCGACAGCGGACCGATAGTCTTTTCGCGCAGCAATTCCTCGACTTCCGGAATCTCGAACTGACGCCCGCCCGGAATCTTCGAGATGGAGAATTCGCACTTCGTGCACGCAAAGCGCCGGTAGTTTTCCTTCACCTGCGCGCCGCAATTCGGGCACGGCGTCTCGAGCGTCGCGTAGTCGCCGGGAATCGTGTCGGAGTCGTATTCCTTCGCGCGCTTCACGATGGTCTGCGTCATGCGCGCGATTTCCTGCATGAATGCATCGCGATGCAGATTGCCGCGCTCCATCTGCGAAAGCTTGTGCTCCCACTCGCCGGTCAGCTCGGGCGCGGTCAGTTCCTCGACGCCGAGCCCGCGCAAGAGCGTCATCAACTGGAACGCCTTCGCGGTCGGAATCAGCTCGCGTCCCTCGCGCACCATGTATTTCTCGCCGAGCAGCCCTTCGATGATGGCCGCGCGCGTGGCCGGCGTTCCGAGACCCTTCGCGGCCATGGCCTCGCGCAGTTCTTCGTCTTCGACCAGCTTGCCCGCGCCTTCCATCGCCGACAGCAGCGACGCCTCGTTATAGCGCGCAGGCGGCTTGGTCACGAGCCCATGCGCCTCGACCTTTTCGACATCGACCTTTTCGCCCTTCTGCACCGGCACGAGATTGCCTTCCTCGCCCGCTGCTTCGCGGCCGTAGACCTGCAACCAGCCCGGCTCGACGAGCACCTTGCCCTCGGTCTTGAAGTGGTGCCCCGAGACTTCGGTGATCCGCGTGGTGACGAGATATTCCGCCGCCGGGAAGAACACCGACAGGAACCGCTTCACGACGAGGTCATACAGCTTTTGCTCGGGCTCCGACAGCGATTTCGGCGCTTGCAGCGTCGGAATGATGGCGAAGTGATCGCTGATCTTCGAGTTGTCGAAGATGCGTTTGTTCGGCTTCACCCAGCCCTTGTCGAGTACCTGTTTGGCAAACGGCAAGTAATTGTTGCTCTCCTTGAGCATGGTGAGCGTTTCCTTGACCGTGCCGAGATAGTCTTCCGGCAGCGCGCGCGCATCGGTACGCGGGTAAGTCAGGACTTTGTGCTTTTCATACAGCGCCTGGGCGAGTCCGAGCGTGTTCTTCGCCGAAAAACCGAAGCGGCTGTTGGCTTCGCGCTGAAGGCTCGTCAGGTCGAACAGGAGCGGCGACATTTGCGTGGACGGCTTCGATTCTTCCGTCACCGTGCCGGTCTTGCCCCGACAGGCCGCAACGACCGATTCCGCCGCCGCGAGACTCCACAGACGCGAGTCGCGCTGCTCCGGATCGTTCTCGACGCGCTTGAATTTCGGATCGAACCAGCGGCCTTCGTAGAGACCCTTCGCCGCAATGAACTCGGCGCGCACTTCCCAGTAATCACGCGGCACGAACCGGCGGATTTTCTCTTCGCGTTCGACGACGATCGACAACGTTGGCGTCTGAACGCGGCCAACGGTGGTCAGGAAAAAACCGCCGCCCTTGCTATTGAAAGCGGTCATCGCCCGCGTGCCGTTGATGCCGACGAGCCAATCCGCCTCGGAACGGCAACGCGCGGCGTCCGCGAGCGGCTGCATGTCGGCGTCGCTGCGCAGATTCGCGAAGCCTTCGCGGATAGCGGCGGGCGTCATCGACTGAAGCCATAGCCGCTGGACAGGCTGTTTCGCTTTGGCGTGCTGCGCGATCAGGCGGAAAATCAGCTCGCCTTCGCGCCCCGCGTCGCATGCGTTGATGAGCCGGTCGATGTCCTTGCGTTTCAAGAGCCTGGTCAGCACCTTCAGCCGCGATTCGCTTTTCGCGATGGGATTCAGATCGAAATGCGGCGGAATCACCGGCAGATTCGCGAAGCTCCACTTGCCGCGCTTGACGTCGTATTCCTCGGGCGCGGCGATCTCGAGCAGGTGGCCGACGGCGGACGAGAGCACGTACTCGTCGCTCTCGTAGTACTCGTCATGCTTGGTGAAGCCGCCCAGCGCGCGCGCGATGTCGTTCGCGACGGAAGGCTTCTCAGCGATGATCAGGGCTTTGGACATGACTCAATATGGTTGGGGACTGGCAGCGGCCCCGTTTGGACCGCTTTAACGACCGCTTTATAGCACACGGTTTGCGCCGTGCGCGTCGCGGTTTCGATAACGACGCCCGGCGAACCGGCGCCCGAGTGCGTTTCGGAAGCCGCAATCGGGTGGCGCCGGCCCGTTTTGTCTACGCGATAGCAAGCGCCGGGCGCAGCTTGGGCGCGCCGGTCATGTCGGGTAAGGCCGTGAGATCGGTGAGCATCCGCTCGACAATGGAAACCTGCGGCAGCACCGTGCCGAAAAATCGGGTCGTGACGGAATCCTCGATCAGGATGGTCGGGAAGTTCTCCACGTCCAGGTCATCAAAGCGGTCCGCCTGGTTCTCGATGTCGATCCAGGCGAAGCAGATTTCCGGATGCGCGTCGGCCAGCTTATTGAAGCCTTCGCGATACTCACGGCACGTCCCGCACCATTCCGCGCACAGGCACGCGACGAACAACGTGCCCGGCACGGCGAGCCGTTCGGCGATTTGTTCGGCGTCGGTGTCGAGGTTGAACGCGGACATGGCGGTTGCAGGATCCTTTCTTATGGCAGAGCTTCGCAGCCCGATTTTCCGCGAATGTAGCACGAGGCGGACTCAGGAGCGTTCGAGGGCCCCGTATCGGCCGCCGGGCAGTGCCGCTGCCAGCCCCGCGAGTTCGAGCTGGAGCAGCGCGCCCTGAAGCGCCGCGCCGTCGAGATCGGTGCGCTCGGCGAGAATTTCAAGCGTCGCGGGCGCGTGACCGAGCGCGGCGAGCACACGCTCGGCGTCGTCGGTGGCTGCGTTGATCGGTGCGTCGGTCGGCGCGTCGGCCGGCAGACGGGCGGCCGCCCACGACGCGCTCGGCGCTCGCGGCCTGCCGCGTCGAGCGGATGCGGGTGCGTGAGCGGCCGGGAAGCCGAACTCCTCCAGCACATCTTCCGGCGTTTCAACGAGCTTCGCGCCCTGCTTGATGAGCCGGTGACACCCCTGCGACAGCGGCGCGTGAATCGACCCCGGAATGGCGAACACATCGCGCCCGATTTCGGCGGCGAGCCGCGCGGTGATGAGCGAACCAGACCGCATCGCGGCTTCGACGATCAGCACGCCGCCCGACAAGCCCGCGATCAGCCTGTTGCGCTGCGGGAAGTTCGCGGAGCGCGCGGGCGTGCCGAGCGGCCACTCGGACAGGATTGCGCCGTCGCGGGCGATCTCATGCGCGAGCGTGTGATTCTGCGCCGGATACACCAGATCCGCGCCCGTGCCGATGACGGCGATCGTCCCGGCGCCGCCGTCGAGCGCGCCGCGATGCGCGGCCGCGTCGATACCGAGCGCGAGCCCCGACACCACGGCGAGCCCGGCGTCCGAGAGCGCCCGCGCGAAGCGGCGCGCGTCTTCCGCGCCTTGCGGGGTCGCGTTGCGGCTGCCGACGATGGCGACGGCCCGCGACTGCAGCACGTCGAGCCGTCCTTTCACGTACAACACGGGCGGCGGATCGGGCATGGTCAGGAGCGCCTGCGGATACTCCGCATCGGCCAGCGTGAGCAGCCGGTTTCCCGGCGCGGACGCCCAATCGCGCACGCATTCAATATAGTCATCGAAGGGAACGCCTTCGATGTCCGCCGGCGGCGCGGTCACGGCTTTCGCCGCGCTTTCGTCGGTGGCGCGGGCGAGCGCGGCGAAACTCTCCGACAGCACGTGGAGCGGGCCGCCGAACGTGCCGAGCAGCGTGCGCAGCGCGAGCGGGCGCAAACCCTTCGCGTGCGCGAGCCGCAGCCAGGCGCGAAATTCGTCGGATTCGGGCGCAGGCGCGGCGGATTCAGCAAGTGCCGGGTCGGTCGGCAGGGTGTCGATCGTCATGTTAAGATTTTTGATCCCGTACGAAAAAAGAACCGTCGCCCGGCCGCGCTGCCGGTCCGTAGCGACGCTGTCTGCCGCTTGCCGGCGGCGTTGAATCCCGTGGATTCGCCCGCACATCTTCGGCAAGCCGCAAGGCCCCCGCAACCTGGCCGAATGGCCGACTTCACCGCGTCGCGGCGCGTGTAGATAATTCGAATCATGGCTCTGCTCAAGATACTCAACTACCCGGACAAGCGGCTCAACAAGGTGGCGAAGCCCGTCGCCGTGGTGGACGACGGCATCCGCAAGCTCGTCGCCGACATGGCCGAGACGATGTACGCCGCGCCCGGCGTCGGCCTCGCGGCGACGCAGGTGGACGTGCACGAGCGCGTGATCGTCATCGACGTCTCGGATGCGCACGACGAACTGATGGTCTTCATCAATCCGGAGATCGTCTGGGCAAGCGAGGTCAGGAAGGACTGGGAAGAGGGCTGTCTGTCGGTGCCGGGCATTTACGACATCGTCGAGCGGCCCGACCGGGTACGCGTCAAGGCGCTGAACGAAAAGGGCGAGACGTTCGAGCTCGAGTGCGAAGGGTTGCTCGCCGTGTGCGTCCAGCACGAAATCGATCATCTGGACGGCCATGTGTTCGTCGAATATCTGTCGCAACTGAAGCAGACGCGCATTCGCGGGAAGATGAAAAAGCTCGAAAAGGCGCTGTAACCGGCGGTACGATTCACGTTTTTTGCAGGCGCGCCGGACGGCGCTTTTCCCGATGACTCAATCGCTGCGTGTCGTTTTCGCCGGTACGCCTGAATTCGCCGCCGCCGCGCTCGCGGCCATTCATGCGGCGGGCTTTCCCGTTCCCCTCGTACTCACGCAGCCGGACCGGCCCGCCGGGCGCGGCATGAAACTGACCGCGAGCCCCGTCAAGCGGTTCGCCGTCGAACACGGCCTCCCGGTCGCGCAGCCGGCATCGCTCAGGCGCGCGGGCAAGTACCCGCAGGAAGCGGCGCACGCCATCGACCTGCTGCGCGCCACGCCGCACGATGTGATGGTCGTCGCGGCTTACGGGCTGATCCTGCCGCAGGAAGTGCTGGATATTCCGCCGCGCGGCGCGATCAATATTCACGCGTCGCTCTTGCCGCGATGGCGTGGCGCCGCGCCGATCCATCGCGCGATCGAAGCGGGCGACGAAGAAACCGGCATCACGCTGATGCAGATGGACGCCGGCCTCGACACGGGCGCGATGATCCGCGAGACGCGCACGCCCATCCTTCCCGACGACACGACCGCGACGCTGCACGACCGGCTCGCGCGAATGGGCGCGGCACTTATCGTCGCCGCGCTACGCGATCTTGAGCGCGACGGCACGCTGCCCTCCACGCCGCAGCCGCAAGACGGCACCACCTACGCCGAAAAGATCGCGAAGCACGAGGCGGCGCTCGACTGGCGCCGCCCGGCTGCGGAACTCGCGCGACAAATTCGTGCGTTCGATCCGTTTCCGGGCGCATCCGGCACGCTCGATGACACGGCGATCAAGATCTGGTCGGCGCAACCGCTCGACAGCGCGCATGGCGCGGCGGGCGCGGAGCAGCCGGGCGTCATCGTGGACGTCTCGGCGGAAGGAATCGTCGTCGCGTGCGGCAGCGGCGCGCTCAGGCTGACGCAGCTTCAAAAGCCGGGCGGCAAACGCCTGGCGGCGCGCGAATTTCTGGCCGGAACGCCGCTGTCGAAGGGGCAACGTTTCGCCGTTCACAACGACGCGCGCAGCATAGAATAAAAGTCGCCCACGCTTTCCCGGAGTTTCCATGCTCGGCATCACAGGTTTTGCCTTCTTTTTCGTCGCCGTCTTTCTGCTAAACGTCACGCCGGGGCCGGACACCGCTTACATCGTCGGGCGCAGCGTCGCGCAGGGCCGCGGCGCGGGCATTGTCTCGGCGCTCGGCATCTCGGCGGGGTGCATCGTTCACACGCTTGCCTGCGCGTTCGGACTGACGGCGATTCTCGCGGCGTCGGCGACGGCGTTCACCGTCGTGAAGATCGCGGGCGCGCTCTATCTGATTTATCTCGGCGTGCGGCTCATCTTCACGAAACCCGACGCCGCGAATGACGTAGCGTCCGCCAAAGCCAGCGCCAAGAGCGCGCCAAAATCGCTGCGCCAGCTTTTCACGCAGGGTTTCGTGACCAACGTCCTCAACCCGAAGGTCGTGCTCTTCTTCGTTTCGTTCTTCCCGCAGTTCGTCGCCGCCGACAGCCAGCACAAGACGCTCGCGTTCCTCACGCTCGGCCTGGTTTTCATCGCGATGAGCACGGTGTGGAACAGCTTCGTCGCGTGGATCGCGGGCAGCGTCACGCAACGTTTCTCCGGCAAGCCCGGCGTCAAGCGGTGGCTGGATCGCGGCGTGGGCGGCGCGTTCGTCGGGCTCGGCATCAAACTGGCGACTTCGCACAGATAGTTGAATTTTTCGCGGCTGCCCCTATCTAACATTTTGCTTACAATGAGCGTCTCGGTCACGTTGGCCGGGATCACCGCGCTTAAGCGCAGCGTATTTAGGGAGAAGGAGTTCCGCATATGTTCAACTGGGTCAAAACCGCGATGCTGATGGCAGCGATCACGGCCCTTTTCGTCGTGATCGGCGGCATGATCGGCGGGTCGAAGGGCATGATGCTCGCGCTCGTCGTCGCGCTCGGCATGAATTTCTTCTCGTACTGGTTCTCCGACAAGATGGTTCTGCGCATGTACAACGCGCAGGAAGTGGATGAAACCACTGCGCCGCAGTTCTATCGCATGGTGCGTGAACTGGCCACGCGCGCGCAGTTGCCGATGCCGCGCGTCTATCTCATCAACGAAGACGCGCCGAACGCGTTCGCCACCGGCCGCAATCCGGAGCACGCGGCGGTCGCGGCGACGACCGGCATTCTGCGCGTGCTGTCCGAGCGCGAAATGCGCGGCGTGATGGCGCACGAACTGGCGCACGTGAAGCACCGCGACATTCTCATTTCGACCATCTCCGCGACCATGGCCGGCGCGATCTCCGCGCTCGCGAACTTCGCGATGTTCTTCGGCGGGCGCGACGAGGAAGGCCGTCCGGCGAATCCGATCGCGAGCATCGCCGTGGCGATTCTCGCGCCGATCGCGGGCGCGATGATCCAGATGGCGATTTCGCGTGCGCGCGAATTCGAAGCGGATCGCGGCGGCGCGCAGATCTCCGGCGATCCGCAGGCGCTCGCGAGTGCATTGGAGAAGATCCACGCGTACGCGTCGGGCGTGCCGTTCCCGGCGGCGGAAGCGCATCCCGCGACCGCGCAGATGATGATCATGAATCCGCTGTCGGGTGGCGGCATCGCGCATCTGTTCTCGACGCACCCGGCCACCGAAGAGCGCGTCGCGCGTCTCATGGAGATGGCGCGCACCGGCCGCATGTAAGCCAGTCGCATCGGCAGTCGAATGCAAGGCCGCTCCGGCACGTCCGGAGCGGCCTTTTTTCTGAATGCAGCGTCCGGCGCGCCGGCTCGTCAGTCTGGTTTCCCGCGCACGTTACAATCGTCGTTTGCATGCGCGCGCCAGCCGCAAGACTTCCTCTCCGACATGACCGACAAGCCTTCCCGGCGACCCGCCGCTGCGCATCAGCCGCACGCGCCATCCCGCATGAGCGCGCTGCATCTCGCGCCCGATTCGCTCGCGTTCGCGCTCGACGGCGCAGCGCAAGCCGTCGGCGCGGTGCGAGCCGGCTCGGCGTTGCCGGCGGCCATCCAGACGGTCGTGGCGTCGGGCAAGCATGCGGCGGCGCGCGGCGCGATTCAGGACATCGCGTATCGCACGATGCGAAAGCTCGCGCTCGCCGATGCGCTCCTGCACAAGCTCGTGCGTAAAGCGCCGCCGCCGCACGTGAGCAACGTGCTCGTGTGCGCGTTCGCGCTGCTCGCGGACGACGAGGCGCACGCGGCGTATGCGCCGTTCACCATCGTCGATCAGGCGGTGAGCTCCATCGCCGCGCGGCGCGAGTTCGCCTTCGCGAAGGGGCTCGTGAACGCGGTGCTGCGCAACTTCCTGCGCGAACGCGACGCGCTCATCGGCGAAGCGATGCAAAGCCCCGTCGCGCGCTGGAACTATCCGCAATGGTGGATCGACGCGGTCAGGCGCGCCCAGCCCGACGCGTGGGAGCGCATTCTCGCGGCGGGCAATGTGCAGGGGCCGCTCACGTTGCGCGTGAACGTACGGCACATGACCGTGAGCGCGTATCTGGACGTTCTGAAGTCCGAACACATCGAAGCGCGCGCGGCTGGACAGCACGCGGTTCGCCTGGACACGCCGATGCCCGTCGATCGCATTCCCGGCTTCGCGGACGGCGTGGTGTCCGTGCAGGACGCGGGCGCGCAACTCGCCGCGCAATGCCTCGACGTGCGCGACGGCATGCGCGTGCTCGACGCGTGCGCCGCGCCCGGTGGCAAGACCGGCCACATTCTGGAGCTCGCGAACGTCGAACTCGTCGCGCTGGAAAGCGATGCCGCCCGCGCGGGCCGCATCGCGCAGAATCTGGAGCGCCTGGAGCTGCAAGCGGACATCCGCGTGGGCGACGCGGGCGACCCTTCACAGTGGTTCGACGGCGCGCCGTTCGATCGCATTCTCGCGGACGTGCCGTGTTCGGCGTCGGGCATCGTGCGCCGGCATCCGGATATCCGCTGGCTGCGGCGCGCGTCGGACATCGGCGCGCTCGTCGCTGAACAAAGACGCATCCTCACGGCGCTCTGGCCGCTCGTCGCCAAGGGCGGCGAACTGCTTTACGTGACGTGCTCCATCTTTCCGGAGGAGGGCGAAGAACAAGCTCGCTGGTTTGGAGCGGCGCAGGAAGATGCGGTACGATTGGACGCGCCGGGGCAACTGTTGCCGACAGCGGCGCGCGCAAGCGCGGATGCGGTTCAAGAGTCACCGGATGGTACACATGCCGAACGCGCCGGTCCCGGCGAGGCAGAGAACGCAGGTCCGCCGTCGAGCGTCAACGCGGAAACCTTCGCGGATCACGACGGATTCTTCTACGCGCGCTTTCAGAAACGGTGACGATCAAACGCTTTTTTCCGCTTCGGCTCGCGGCCGTCATCTGGACTGCGCTGGCGCTCTGGCTGAGTTTCGCGCCGGCTGCGCCCGCCTTCGCGGAAACCATCTCCGTGCAGCGCGCGTCCTTGCAGGCAGACAACAACGGCTGGAGCCTCGATGCGCATTTCGACTTCGATCTCAACAGCAGTCTCGAAGAAGCCGTGAACCGCAGCGTGCCGCTCTACTTCACCATCGACTTCACGCTTTCGCGGCCGCGCTGGTACTGGTTCGACGAAGAGCCGGTCAACGCATCGCAAAGCATTCGCCTCTCTTATCAGCCGCTGACCAACGAGTACCGCGTCTCGACGGGCGGCTTGCAATTGCGCTTCGCATCGCTTGCCGAGGCGCTCGCGGTCATCAAGCACGTGACATCGTGGCATGTGATCGACCGCAATCAGGTGCATGGCGGAGAAACGTACACCGCATCGGTGCGTATGCAGCTGGATATCGCGCTGATGCCCAAGCCGTTCCAGATCGACGCGGTCAACAACCGCGACTGGAACCTGTCCTCGGATTGGAAGCGGTTCACTTTTACGGCGGCGGAACGTGCGAAATAGATTTCGACGCGGCCGCACGGACATGAAGAGTTTCGTCGTCCGGTTGCTGGTTGCCACAGTCGCGCTCACGGCGGTTCTGCTGCTCGTGATGCTCGCGCTCGCGAGCGCGAACACCGAGTTCTTCGACCGCTATTACGGCTGGCTGTACGCGGCGAACGTGGCGGTGGCGCTCATCTTCATGCTGATCGTGATCAGCCTCACGCTCATCATCGTGTCGCGCGTGCGGCAGGGGCGCTTCGGCACGCGGCTGCTCGCCAAGCTCGCGCTGATTTTCGCGCTCGTCGGCGTGCTGCCGGGCGCGATCATCTACGTGGTGTCGTATCAGTTCGTCTCCCGAAGTATCGAATCGTGGTTCGACGTGAACGTGGAAACCGCGCTCACCTCGGGCCTGACGCTTGGGCGCGGCATGCTGCAAACGTCGCTTGCCGATTTCAAGAACCGCGGCCGGCAGATGAGCGATCAACTCGCGAGCGCCGATCCGTCGAGCCTCACGCTGACGCTGCTGCGTCTGCGCGATCAGTTCGGTGTGCAGGACGCCGTGGTCTTCGAGCGTCCGCGCGATCAATACAATCGCGAAGACCTGAACGCGGGCGGACCGTTGCAGCGCGTGGCCGGCTTGCGGACCATCGCGCAGGCGTCGGGCAACTACTATTCGCTCTTGCCCACGAACGAGCCGAGCGGCGCCATGCTGAAGGAAGCGCAGGATCATCCGTTCGGCGCGATTGAAGGGGAAATCGACGGCGATCCGAAATCCACCGGACCGAAAGGCGCGCTGCGGCTGCGCGTCATCACGAAGATTCCCGACCCTACGACGACCACCGAATTCCAGCACGTCGACCGCTTCTTGCAGATCGAGCAGCCGGTGAGCCAGGAACTCGCGCGCAATGCCGACGCCGTGCAGCGCGCGTACCGCGAGTATCAGGAGAAGCGGCTCGGGCGCACGGGCTTGCGCAAGATGTATATCGGCACGCTGACGCTCGCGCTCTTCCTCGCCACCTTCATCGCGATGATGCTCGCGCTCGCGCTCGGCAATCAGCTTGCCCGGCCGCTCTTTCTGCTCGCGCAGGGCACGAAGGAAGTGGCCGAAGGCGACTACACGCCGAAACGCGAGATCAATTCGCGCGATGAACTGGGCTTCCTCACGCAGTCGTTCAATGCCATGACGCGCCAGTTGTCCGAGGCGCGGGCGGCGGTCGAGAACAACCGCATCGCGCTGGAACATTCGAAGGCGTATCTCGAAAGCATTCTCGCGAACCTCACGGCGGGCGTTTTCGTGTTCGACCGGCAGTTCCGGCTGACTACCGCGAATCGCGGCGCGGAGCGCATTTTCCGGCAGCCGTTCCGCGCGTTGCTGGGTCATCCGCTCGATCAGATCGACGTGCTCGCGGAATTCGGCGCGATGGTCAGGAAAGCATTCGCCGAGCGCGATGCCGCCGCCATCGGCAGCGGGCATCCGACGGGGGATCGCGGACACTGGCAGCAGCAGGTCGCCGTGACCGTGCCCGGCGAGAACGATCCGTTGACGCTGCTCGTGCGCGGCACGCAGTTGCTGAGCGCCACTGAAAGCGACGCGGAAGACGCCGAAACCACCGGCTATGTCGTCGTCTTCGACGATATCTCCGACGTCATTTCCGCGCAGCGTTCGGTTGCGTGGGGCGAAGTCGCTCGGCGTCTCGCGCATGAGATCAAGAATCCGCTCACGCCGATTCAGCTTTCGGCGGAGCGTCTGCAAATGAAGCTCGCCGACAAGCTCGCGCCGCACGACGCCGAAGTGCTCAAGCGCGCATCGACGACCATCGTGAATCAGGTGCAGGCGATGAAGCACATGGTCGACGATTTCCGCGAATACGCGCGCACGCCGCCCGCGGTGCTCGGCAACCTGCAACTGAACGATCTCGTCGGCGAAGTGCTCGCGCTGTACGGCATCGAAGAAGGTAAGAGCCCGATCAAGGTGGACCTCGCGAAGCTGCCCGTCATTCGGGGCGACGCGACGCAGATTCGCCAGGTGATCCACAACCTGCTGCAAAACGCGCAGGACGCGGTCGCCGACGTGCCGGAGCCGCGCGTGCTGCTCGAAACGAGGACAGTAGAATATGGCGAGCCCGATGCCTCGGGTCATGCGCGCGTCGCGGTTCGCCTGAGCGTTTCCGACAACGGCGCAGGCTTTCCCGCGCGCATTCTGTCGCGGGCGTTCGAGCCTTACGTGACCACGAAGGCAAAGGGCACGGGTCTGGGACTTGCAACCGTGAAGAAGATCGTCGACGAGCATGGCGCGCGCATCGACATTCGCAACCGGTCGAAGACGGGCGACGTGGTGGAAGGCGCGCAAATCTCGATTCTGTTTCTCCAACTCGCGGAAGAGACCGCCGCCGATGGCGCAGCGCCTTCGGCTCCGGCGGCCGCGAAACATGGAACGACAAAAGCAACAGTGCAGACAAGGGCAGCTTAAATGGCAACCATCCTGGTGGTAGACGATGAAATGGGGATCCGGGAACTGCTCTCCGAGATCCTGAGCGACGAGGGGCATGTGGTGGACGTCGCGGAGAACGCGCAGCACGCGCGCGACTACCGCTTGCAGCAGACACCCGATCTCGTTCTGCTCGACATCTGGATGCCCGATACCGATGGCGTGACGCTTCTGAAGGAATGGGCCGCGCAGGGCAAGCTCACAATGCCGGTCATCATGATGTCGGGGCACGCGACCATCGACACGGCGGTCGAGGCGACGAAGATCGGCGCGCTCAACTTCCTCGAGAAGCCCATCGCGCTGCAAAAGCTCTTGAAGGCGGTCGAGCAGGGACTCGCGCACGGCACGGCCGCACCGGCTGCGGTGGCGGCGGCCAAGCCTGCGCTCAACGCGGGTTCGTCGGGGGTGCCGATCGCGGCGGCGCTGCCGACGGTTTCGGCGCTGAACGCATCGTCCGGCGATTCCGGCGCGGGCGGCGCGGGGCAAAGCCCGGCGGGACAGACGGCGTCGATTTCGTTCGACATCCCGCTGCGCGATGCCCGCGACGCATTCGAGCGCGCCTACTTCGAATATCACCTCGCGCGCGAGAACGGCAGCATGACGCGCGTCGCGGAAAAGACGGGGCTGGAGCGCACGCACCTGTACCGGAAGCTGAAGCAGCTCGGCGTCGATCTCGGAAAGAACAAGAGCGAAGTTTGAACGGCACTTTGAAGCCGAACCGGACGAAAGCGTGAAAAATTCGGTGAAAGGCTTGAGCGCCGTGCATGGCTCTGATATAGTCTCACTTCTTCGTTGGCCCGGTAGCTCAGTTGGTAGAGCAGCGGATTGAAAATCCGCGTGTCGGTGGTTCGATTCCGCCCCAGGCCACCAGAATGCAAGAAGCCCGAGAGTGTTTTCGCTCTCGGGCTTTTTCATTTGCGGCGCCGTGTCATTGAGCAATGCCGATCGAGCGCCGCGAGCGCCCGGCCGCGCAGTTCGGCGAACAATCGTTCAGCGTGATAAAATCCGCGTCGAATTAAGGACTTGCCTCGTCCGCGGACCGCAAGTCCTTTTCTTTTCGATGCCCCGAAAGACGCGCTTCGAAGCCCGAAAGCATCGGCGAATCACCGCGCGCTGCTATCGGAGGCACTATCGGAAGCATAAGGGGCGCGTGCGTCCGACAAAACATCGCCGGCCTATACTGGATTCGCGGATCGCCGCAGCCCGCGTTTCACACGCGACGCCGGTTTCTCGACCGGCCACGCGGCGCACGACGCCAATCTCATACACGGAGTTTTCACGGTGACTCGGATAGACGCGAAGGACAGCGCCCTCGTGCTGTTTTCCGGCGGGCAGGACTCGGCCACGTGCCTGGCATGGGCGCTCGAACGCTACAAGACCGTCGAGACGCTCGGCTTCGACTATGGTCAGCGTCATCGCGTCGAACTCGAATGCCGCGACGGGTTTCGCGCAGGCGTCGTGGGCGCGTTTCCGCAGTGGGCCGAGCGGCTCGGCGAAGATCACATGATCGACCTGTCGGTGCTCGGCGCGATCAGCGACACCGCCATGACGCGCGAGATCGAGATTCAATCGACCGCGAACGGCTTGCCGAATACTTTCGTGCCCGGCCGCAACCTGTTGTTCATGACGATTGCGGCGGCGGTCGCCTACCGTCGCGGGCTGAAGGTGCTCGTCGGCGGCATGTGCGAGACCGATTTCTCCGGGTATCCGGATTGCCGCGACGACACGATGAAAGCGTTGCAGGTGGCGCTGAACCTCGGCATGGAAACGCGCTATGCGCTCGAAACGCCGCTGATGTGGCTCGACAAGGCCGACACCTGGCGTCTCGCGGAAACGCTCGGCGGCGAGGCGCTCGTCGAACTGGTTCGCGTCGAAACGCATACGTGCTATGTCGGCGAGCGTTCCGAACTGCACGACTGGGGCTTCGGCTGCGGCCAGTGCCCGGCGTGCAAACTGCGCAAGCGCGGCTACGAGGCGTATCGCGCGGGCGAGCACGTCACGATCGAACCCGTTTGAATTTCAAACGCAGAGCAGAGCGAACTAACACAGGTCACAGAGCAGTCATGACGTACGCGGTCAAGGAAATCTTCTACACGTTGCAGGGCGAGGGCGCCAACGCCGGGCGTCCCGCCGTGTTCTGCCGCTTCGCCGGCTGCAATTTGTGGTCGGGCCGCGAGGAAGACCGCGCGGACGCGGTATGCCGCTTCTGCGACACGGATTTCGTCGGCACGGACGGCGAGAACGGCGGAAAGTACAAGACGCCGGCGGAACTGGTCGCGAAAATCGCGTCGCTGTGGCCGGAAGGCGCGGCGCACAAGTTCGTCGTGTGCACGGGCGGCGAGCCGATGTTGCAGATCGACCAGCCGTTCGTCGACGCGCTGCACGAAGCCGGCTTCGAAATCGCGATCGAAACGAATGGGTCGATGGCCGTGCTCGACAGCATCGACTGGATTTGCGTGAGCCCGAAGGCCGACGCGCCGCTCGTCGTGACGAAGGGCAACGAGCTGAAGGTCGTCGTGCCGCAGGACAATCAGCGGCTCGCCGAATACGAAACGCTCGACTTCGACTACTTCCTCGTGCAGCCGATGGACGGCCCGTCGCGCGACATCAATACGAAGCTCGCGATCGACTGGTGCAAGCGGCATCCGAAATGGCGGCTGTCGATGCAGACGCACAAATATCTGAACATCCCCTGAAAGACGATCGAGCCGACGTGCAGACGATTACCCGAAAACTCGAATTCGATGCGGGCCACCGCATTCCCGATCACCGCAGCCAGTGCCGCAACTTGCACGGGCATCGTTACGTGCTCGAAATCACGCTGCAAGGCGAACTCGTCGATACCGAAGGCGCGCCGGATCGCGGCATGGTGATGGACTTCGCCGACGTGAAGTCGCTCGCAATGGAACATCTCGTCAACAAGTGGGACCACGCGTTCATCGTCTACGAAGGCGACGTGAAAGTGCGCGAATTCCTGCAATCGATGGCGGACCACAAGACGGTCGTGTTCGACCGCATTCCGACCGTCGAGAACATGGCGGCGGTCGCGTTCCGCATTCTCGCGGGCGTGTACGATGCGCACTACGGCGTCGATCTGAAGCTCAAGCGCGTGCGGCTGTACGAAACGCCGAACTGCTGGGCGGACGTCGAGCGCGCGTAAGGCTCAAGGCGCGGCGAACGTCCGCGCCGTTGTCACGGTATGATCGCTCGGTGAGTCGGCCAACGCGCCGACGCCGCAAAGTGCGTGTCGATCATCCGGAGCGCAACATGCCGTCACTCTTTCAGTCGTGCCTGTTCCACGCATCGCGCAGACCGCGCTCCCACGGAGCCGCGCGATGAGCACCTTCACCAATCCCCTCAAGCAACGTCTCGCCGATCCCAGTCCGCTTTTCGGCCTGTGGCTGTCGCTGTGCAGCGCCGACGCCGCCGAAGCACTCGCCCACGCCGGCTTCGACTGGCTGTGCATCGACATGGAACACTCGCCGAACGATAGCCGCGATGTCGTCGAGCAGCTTCGCGCGATCGCCGCCGCGCATTTGCCGACGGAGCCGGTCGTGCGCGTGCCGTTCGCCGAAGGCTGGCTCGTCAAGCGCGTGCTCGACGCCGGCGCGCGCACGCTGATGTTTCCCAACGTGCAGTCGGCGGAAGACGCGGCGCGCATCGTGCGGCTCACGCGCTATCCGACTGAGGCGCAACTCGAAGGACTGCGCGGCGTCGCGGGCGCCGTGCGGGCGGCGGCATACGGCATGCGGCGCGATTACGTGTCCGGCGCGAACGCGCAGATTGCGACCATCGTGCAGATCGAATCCGTTGCGGCGCTCGCCGCCGTCGATGAAATCGCTGCGACGCCCGGCGTCGATTGCCTGTTCATCGGTCCGGCGGATCTCGCCGCGAGCCTCGGTCATCTCGGCGATACGAAACACCCGGACGTGCTCGCGGCCATCACGAAAATCGCGGATGCGGCCAGGCGCGCGGGCAAGTCCAGCGGCATTTTCGCGCTCGATGTCGCGAGCGCGCGGCAGTACGCGGAGGCGGGCATCAAGCTGGTGTCGATCGCCGCCGACGTGATGTGGCTATTGAAGGCAACGCGGCAGGCGTTGCAGGAGGCCAGAGCATGAAGGGCGGATGGCGTGGCGGCGTGGCGGCGGCATCGGCTGCGCTCGTCTGGATGACGGCGGGCGGCGCGCACGCGCAAGGCATGCCGAAACCAACTGATCTGGCGACGCAAAACGCCGTCGCCGATTACAACGCGGGCAACCTCGTCTCCGCGCGCTCGGAGTTTCGTCGCGCGGCTGAAAAGGGCAGCCGTCTCGCGCAATTCAATTACGCGATGATGCTGCTCAACGGCGAAGGCGGCGCCGCCGACGTGCCTGAGGGCAAGAAGTGGCTGCGCCGTGCCGCCGATGCAAACATGACGCACGCACAGTACGTCTACGGCAAGATGTACGACGACGGCGAGTTCGTGGACAAGGATCCGGCGGAAGCGCACCGATGGTTCCTGCGCGCCGCGAATCAGGGGCACGTGCAGGCGGAACTGGCGCTCGCGAATCAGTTTCTGGACGGTCGCGGCACGGCTCGCGACAACACGCAGGCATTCACCTGGTACAAGAAGGCCGCGCAGGGCGGCGACATGACGGCGCAGTACGTCGCGGGATCGTTCTACGAACGCGGCGGCGATGGCGTCGAGCGCAATCTAAACGTCGCGCGTGCGTACTATGCGGCGGCTGCCGCGCAAGGCGATCCGGCAGCGAAGCTCAAGTACTTGCAGCTGAGCGCCGAGCTCGAACAGCGGAAGCCGCCGCCGCAGGCGCAGCCGCAGTAACCGCTTGCCGCGCTAGCTCTGCATCAGCCGCTTCTGCCGCGCGACGCTCATGATCAGCCCGACCGCCACGCCGAGCGTGGTCAATGCCGTGCCGCCATAACTCATGAACGGCAACGGCACGCCCACGACCGGCAGAATTCCGCTCACCATGCCGATGTTGACGAACGCGTAAGTGAAGAACGCGAGCGTGAGCGATCCGGCCAGTAGTCGCCCGAAGAAGGTCGCGCCGTTCGCCGCGATATACAGTCCGCGCGCGATCAGCGCCATGTAGAGAAAAAGCAGCACCAGCCCGCCCGCGAGCCCGAATTCTTCCGAAAACACGGCGAAGATGAAGTCCGTATGCTTTTCGGGGATGAATTCGAGGTGTGCCTGCGTGCCCTTCAGCCAGCCCTTGCCGAGCGTGCCGCCGGAACCGATCGCGATCACCGCCTGAATGGTGTGGAAGCCCTTGCCGAGCGGATCGGATGTCGGATCGAGCAGCGTGCAGATGCGATGCTTTTGATAATCGTGCATCAGCGGCCAGTTCACTTCGGGCTGGCAAATGCGGTCCTGAAACACCGCGACGCTCGCCACGACGATTACCGCCGCCGCGAGCACCGGCACGATCAGCTTGAAACTAAGCCCCGCGAAATAGATGACGAACACGCCCGCCGCGAACACGAGCACCGCCGTGCCGAGGTCCGGCTGTTTCGCGATCAGGCCGACGGGCAGCACCAGAATCACGAAGCCGACGATGTAATCCCACCAGCGAATGTTGCCTTCGCGCCGCTGGTAATACCACGCGAGCATGAGCGGCATCGCGATCTTCATGATTTCCGACGGCTGAATCACCACGCCGACGTTCAGCCAGCGTTTCGCGCCCTTGCGCGTCAACCCGAACGCGGCCACGGCGACCAGCAGCGCGACGCCGACCGTATAAAGCGGCACGGCAAAGCGCATGAGCGTCTGCGGCGGAATGTTCGCGAGAATCCACATCAGGCCGAACGTCAGCAAGATGTTGCGCAGTTGGTCCTCCACGCGGCCCGGCACGTCGAGACTGGCGCTGTAAAGCGTCACGATGCCGACGCACAGCAGCAGGAAAACGATCAGCGCGAGCGGCCGGTCGAAGCCCGCGAACATGCGCTTCGCGCGCTCGATCCACGCGTGCTTGTCGAATTGCAAATGCACTTGCATGCCGATTTCCTTATTCGTCGATGCCGCCGGTCGGGGCGAACGTGCGCACGCCGTTCTCCGCGTTGCCGCGCACCATCGTGGGCGTCGGCTCGGCTGGCGCGTTTTTCTGGCCGCGCTTGCGGCCGGGCGGCGTCGACGCAGGCAACGCGGCGGCTGGCGCGGACGCCGGGCGCCCGGCGGGTACAGCAGGCGCGGACGCCGCCTTGGCGACATTCGGATTGGACGCAGCGGACGGCGAGAACGCCGGCGACTGTTCCGCGACCGACGAAGGTAGCGCGGCCGCAGCCGGCGGTTGCGTGCCGCCGATCACCGGCAGCCCCGCATCTTCCGTCGCGGACGCGGCTGCCGCCACGGCGGCCGCTTCGGCGCCCGGTTTCATTCGGTCCACCAGGTAATAGTCGAGCACCTTCCGCGCGATCGGACCCGCTGATTCCGCGCCCCAGCCGCCGTTTTCGACGATCAGCGCAAGCGCGATCTTCGGGTTCTCGGCGGGCGCGAACGCGATAAAGAGCGCGTGGTCCCGCAGATGCTCGGCCGTCGCGTGGCCGTGGTAGTTCGCGCCCTGAAGCGAGTAGACCTGCGCCGTACCCGTCTTGCCAGCCGCGAGGTAGGGCGCACCTGCGAAGACCTTCGCCGCCGTGCCGTTCGTCACCACGCCTTCCATGGCGCGCTTGATGACGTCGATGTCCTGCTGACGCACGGCTATCTTGTCGCTCGGGTCGCGCACGACCGGGCGTATCGCCTTGCTGATCGGATTTTCGATATCGCGCACGAGGTGCGGCTTCATGACGACGCCGTTGTTCGCCAGCGTGGCCGTGGCGTGCGCGAGTTGCAGAATGGTGAACGAGTTGTAGCCCTGACCGATGCCGAGGCTGATGGTCTCGCCTTCGTACCAACGCTGCTGCTCAGGTTTGCGATACGCCTTGCGCTTCCATTCCGTCGACGGAAGAATGCCGCGCGCCTCGCCCGCGATGTCGATGCCGGTAATCTGCCCGAAGCCCCACGGCTTCATGAAGCCGGCCATCGCGTTCACGCCGAGATCGCGCGCCAGCATGTAGAAGTACGTGTCGTTCGAGACGACGATCGCGCGGTTCATGTCCACCCAGCCCTGACCCGAACGCACGTCGTTGCGGAACGTGTGTCCGCCGAACGTGAAGTAGCCGGGATCCTGAAAGCCCCAGCCCGGCGTGCGCTTGTGCAGCGTGAGCGCGGCGAGCGCCATGAACGGCTTGTACGTCGAGCCCGGCGGATACGTGCCGTGCAGCGGGCGGTTCAGGAGCGGATGGTCCGGCGAGTTGTTGAGCGCGTCCCACGTCTGCTGGTCGATGCCATCGACGAACGAGTTCGGATCGAAGCTCGGCGCGGAGACGAAGGCGAGCACGTCGCCCGTGGAAGGCTCGACGGCCACGAGCGCGCCGCGCTTGCCCGCGAACGCCTGCTCGGCGACCTGCTGCAAGCCGATATCCAGCGACAGCACGAGGTTGTTGCCGGGCGTGGCCTGCGTGCGCGACATCGTGCGGACCGGGCGGCCGCCCGCCGTCACTTCCACTTCCTCGAAACCGGTGAGCCCGTGCAGCTCGGTTTCGTAACTCTGCTCGACGCCGATCTTGCCGACGTAATCTGTGCCCTTGTAGTTGTTCGCGTCGAGACGTGGGTCGTAGTGATCGGAGTTCGCGTCGTTTTCGTCGCTTGCATCGTCGATGCGCTCCTGATCGCGCTGCGAAATGCGGCCGATATAGCCGATCACATGCGCGGCCGTCGTGCCGAGCGGATATTGGCGGAACAGACGCGCGCGCACTTCGACGCCGGGAAAGCGAAAGCGTTGGGCGGTGAACTTGGCGACTTCTTCGTCGGTGAGGCGCGTGCGGATCGGCAGGCTTTCGAAATTCTTCGAGTCCTCGAGCAGCTTCTTGAAACGCCGCCGGTCGCGCGAATCGATGGGAATGACCTGCGACAGTTCGTCGATGACTTCATCGAGCGTGCCGTTGATCTTCGACGGCGTGACTTCCAGCGTGTAGGCGGAGTAATTCTTCGCCAGGACGATACCATTGCGGTCCGTGATGATGCCGCGGTTCGGCACGATCGGCGCGACGGAAATGCGGTTCTCGTTGGCTTGCAGCGAATACTTGCTGAAGTGCCAGACCTGCAAATAGAGAAAGCGCAGGCCGATCAGCCCGAAGCAGACGAACACGAACAGTCCCGCCGCCGCGACGCGCAGGCGGAACTTCGACAACTGCTGCTCGGTGTTCTTGATTTCGGTCATGCAGGTTTCGCGAGGGGTTCGCGTTTCTTTCGCGATTCAAGTGTAGTCGGCGCGCGGGCGTTTATCGGTCGCCGTGTGGCGCGCGGCGCTCAGATCGGGCGCGTGTCGTCGGGATCGGCTGCGCGCCGTTGCGGCATCAGGAGCAGGAAACTCGCGATCGGCCAGAGCAGCGCCTCGACGAATCCGTTGGTCAGGTAACTCCAGCCGGGAAACGCCGCGCCGGTCATCAGACGGATGATGAACGGCACGAGATGCGCGCCGATCAGCAGCGGAGCGACGACGAACGTCTGCACCGGCAGCGACATCCACAGCACGCGCCGGTGAATGGTGATCGCGCCGTAGGACAAGAGCGTGTACGCGAGCGCGTGCTCGCCGAGCAGGTTCGCGCTATGGACGTCCATCAGGAGCCCGAGCAGGAACGCGATGCCCATGCCAACCTTGCGCGGCTGCTGCACGTTCCAGAAGAGCAGCACGAGCGCGACAAAATCCGGCACGCCGACGAGCCGGCCCCAGGGCACCAGATTCAGCAGAAACGCAGCGGCCAGGCTGAACGTGATGAAGTACGGATTGACCGGCTGAAGAATGTACTGCGGACGGTTCATCGCGCGGCTCCCGACGATGCGGGTTTCGGCGCGTGCGCCTTCTTGCCCGTTTTGGCCGATGCGCTCGATGCCGCCTTCGGCGCGGCAGGCTTCGCCGCAGGATTCGCGGCGGGCGTCGACGCAGCCGCCGCCACTGAGGCGCTCGCCGGCGCAGACGCGGCGGTCGCGGCGCTCGCACCCGCAGCGGCCTTCGGCGCGGGCTTCTTCTTGCCCTTGTTTTCCTTCGCTTCCTTGGCGGCAGCGGCGGCTTCGACTTCGATCGGGTTCGGCGGCACGTTGACGTTGTAATGCAGCACGAGCAGCTGGCGCGCGCCGCGCACCGCAGCGACCGGCACACAGACGACACGCGCGAAAGCCGTATCCGCCTGCTTGTCGACGCGCAGCACTTTTGCCACCGCGAGCCCCGGCGGATACACGCCGTCGAGTCCGCTCGTCACGAGCTGATCGCCGACCTGCACGTCCGCGCTGATCGGCACGAAGCGCAGATCGAGCGTGTCGCCCTTCGGCGTGCCGTAGATGACGCTGCGCAGCCCCGTGCGCGCGATCTGCACCGGCACGGCCTGGTCCTTGTCGGTCAGCAGCGTGACTTCAGATTGCAGCGGAAAGACGCGCGTGACTTGCCCGATCACGCCTTCTTCGTCGACGACAGGCGCGCCGTCCTGAATGCCTTGCTGCGAGCCCTTGCCGATGACGACCTTCTGCGTGAAAGGATCGCGCGTGTCGTACTGGATTTCAGCGGGCGTGGTTTGCGTGGTCGCACGCGATTGCAGGTTCAAGAGCGCCCGCAAATGCGCGTTCTCGGTGTTCAATTGCGCGGCGTCGCCCGCCTTGATGGACAGTTCGAGATTCTTGTCGGCGAGCTTGCGGTTTTCGCTGCGCAAGGTTGCGCTCGTGACGGCGAGATCGGCGGCGCCCATGAAGATGTCGCGCGGAACCAGCGCCGCGCGCTGCAACGGATACAGCCCGGCGCCGAGCATGCCGCGCACGATTTCGAGTGTGTTGAAGCGGACGTCCGTGACCAGCAGCGCGATGGCCAGCACCACGAAGAAAATGAGGCGCGCGAGCGCCGAAGGGCCTTGCTTGAAAAGTGGCGGCGGACTGTATTCCATGGTCAGCGCCGAAGGCGTGAGCGGTTGGATGTTGCTGCAGGCTGTTTCGCTTGTGGCGGGACCTGCCCTACGCTGTTTCGACAAAGGCCCGGACTGATGCCGGGCCGTGCGCGCGTCGCGTTACGCTGAATGCCTGGGCGTCTGCTTCGGCGTTGCGTGATACGCGAACACGCACGCGGCAACGCCGAAGACTGCGATCACTCGTAAGAGAAGATGCTGCCGAGCTTGTCCATGCGCTCGAGCGCCATGCCCGAACCGCGCACCACGCAGGTCAGCGGATCTTCGGCGACGAGCACCGGCAGGCCGGTTTCTTCGGCAAGCAGGCGGTCGAGGTCGCGCAGGAGCGCGCCGCCGCCCGTCAGCATCATGCCGCGCTCGGCGATGTCCGCGCCGAGCTCCGGCGGCGTCTGTTCCAGCGCGATCTTCACCGACGAAACGATCTGGTTCAGCGGATCGGTGAGGGCTTCGAGGATTTCGTTGCTCGAAATGGTGAAGCTGCGCGGAATGCCTTCGGACAGGTTGCGGCCCTTGACTTCCATTTCCTTCACTTCCGAGCCGGGGAACGCCGAGCCGATTTCCTTCTTGATGGCTTCAGCGGTTTGTTCGCCGATCAGCATGCCGTAATTGCGACGGATGTAATTGACGATGGCTTCGTCGAACTTGTCGCCGCCGACGCGTACGGAGCCCTTGTACACGATGCCGCCGAGCGAGATGACGCCGACTTCGGTCGTGCCGCCGCCGATGTCCACGACCATGGAGCCCGTGGCTTCCGAAACCGGCAGGCCCGCGCCGATTGCGGCGGCCATCGGTTCTTCGATGAGGTACACCTGCGATGCGCCCGCGCCGTGAGCCGCTTCCTTGATGGCGCGGCGCTCGACTTGCGTGGAGCCGCACGGCACGCAGATGATGATGCGCGGCGACGGCGAGAACATGCGGGATTCGTGTGCAGTCTTGATGAACTGCTTGATCATCTGCTCGGTGACGGTGAAGTCGGCGATCACGCCGTCCTTCATGGGCCGAATGGCTTCGATGTTGCCCGGCACCTTGCCGAGCATTTGCTTCGCTTCCTTGCCGACAGCCTGAATGGTCTTCTTGCCGTTCGGGCCGCCTTCTTGACGGATGGAGACGACTGACGGCTCGTCGAGGACGATGCCCTTGCCGCGCATGTAGATCAGCGTGTTGGCGGTGCCGAGGTCAATCGCCAGGTCGTTGGAAAAATAGCTGCGCAAAAAGCCGAACATTCAAAAATCCTGTCTCGCTGGGTAGCCGTGCCTCGCTAAGAGCGCCGGGGACGGCAGCGGAAAAAATAACGGTTTGCCGGACGGCGAAACGGGCCGCCGTGATTGCAAATCCGAGCAGAAATCTACCGCGGAACTGAACATGCCACGCAAACGTTTCTCGGAATGCATCCATCCAGGGAGAAAGCCGCTGACAGGTCGATCCGGATGTGGGTCGAACGTGTAATGATACCTTATAATTTGGGGGTTTCTATAGGAAAAGGACGGCACTTTTTGCCATCCTCGGCCCCGCTTCGACGGCTTTCCGCCAAGATCGTAACTGTCTGTTACAGCGAACGTTTTTGGCGCGGGAGTTGTTCATGTTTTTCTCCGGTGATCCCATGTCATTGACCCTGACCGACGTTAAACGCATCGCGCATCTCGCGCGGCTGGAACTGCCCGACCACGAGGCCGAACCGACGCTTGCGCGGCTCAACGACTTCTTCGGTCTCGTCGAGCAGATGCAGGCCGTCGACACCGCCGGCATCGAGCCGCTCGCGCATCCTATCGATGCCATCGAGGAAGTCGCGCTGCGCCTGCGCGACGACGCAGTCTCAGAGCGGATCGAGCGCGAAGAGTTCCAGCGTTGCGCGCCGGCCGTGCAAGACGGGCTCTATCTCGTGCCGAAGGTGATCGAGTGAACGCGGCGCACCGGCCGCATCGGCGGTATGGGCCCCTCGGAACAACGATCTCGCGCGTGGCGTGAAGCGCCCGCTCATCAGGGAACTGCAATGCATCAGAAAAGCTTGACCGAACTGCGCGCCGCGCTCGACTCGAAGGCCATTTCCGCCGTCGAGCTGGCGCAGTCGTACCTGCAACGCATCGAAGCCGCGAAGGACTTGAACGCGTTCATCGGCGTGAATCCGGATCTCACGCTCGAGCAGGCCAAAGCCGCCGACGCGCTCATCGCGCAAGGCAACGCCGGTCCGCTCGCCGGCCTGCCGATCGCGCATAAGGACGTGTTCGTCACGCGCGGCTGGGCGTCGACGGCAGGCTCCCACATGCTGGAAAACTACGCGAGCCCGTTCGATGCCACCGTCGTCAAGCGCCTGAACCGCGCCGGCATGGTGTGTCTCGGCAAGACGAACATGGACGAGTTCGCCATGGGCTCGTCGAACGAGAACTCGTACTTCGGCGCGGTCAAGAATCCGTGGGACGTGAAGGCCGTGCCGGGCGGATCGTCGGGCGGATCGGCTGCGGCCGTCGCCGCGCGCCTCGCGCCCGCCGCGACCGGCACCGACACCGGCGGCTCCATCCGGCAGCCCGCGTCGTTCACCGGCATCACCGGCATCAAGCCGACGTATGGCCGCGTGTCGCGCTACGGGATGATCGCGTTCGCGTCGTCGCTCGATCAGGGCGGCCCGATGGCGCAGACCGCCGCCGACTGCGCGCTGCTGCTCAACGCAATGGGCGGCTTCGACGAGCGCGACTCCACGAGCCTGCAACGCGATAACGAGGATTACACGCGCTATCTCGGCCAGAACTGGAGCGAAGATGCCGGCAAGCCGTTGAAGGGCCTGCGCATCGGCATGCCGAAAGAGTACTTCGGCGCGGGCCTGGCCGACGACGTGCGCGCCGCCATCGACGCGGCACTGAAGCAATACGAAGCCCTCGGCGCCACGCTCGTGGAAGTGTCGCTGCCGAAGACCGAGCTTTCGATCCCCGTGTACTACGTCATCGCGCCGGCGGAGGCTTCGTCGAACCTGTCGCGCTTCGACGGCGTGCGCTACGGGCATCGCGCGGCTGAATACCGCGACTTGCTCGATATGTACAAGAAGTCGCGCGCACAAGGTTTCGGGCCGGAAGTGAAGCGCCGGATTCTGGTCGGCGCGTACGTGTTGTCGCACGGCTATTACGACGCGTACTACCTGCAAGCGCAGAAGATTCGCCGCATCATCGCGCGCGATTTTCAGGAAGCGTTCAAGCAGTGCGACGTCATCATGGGGCCGGTCGCGCCTTCGGTAGCGTGGAATCTCGGCGAGAAAACCGACGATCCCGTGCAGATGTATCTCGCCGACATTTACACGCTCTCTGTGAGCCTCGCGGGCCTGCCCGGCATGAGCGTGCCGTGCGGTTTCGGCGCGGGCGCGAATGCGAAGCGGCCGGTCGGTCTGCAGATCGTCGGCAACTATTTCAACGAAGCCCGGATGCTCCAGGTCGCCGACGCGTTCCAGCGCGCGACCGACTGGCACCGCAAGGCACCATCGGCATCGGGAGTGTGAACATGCAGTGGGAAGTCGTCATCGGTCTGGAAACGCACGCGCAGTTGTCCACCGTCTCCAAGATTTTCTCGGGCGCGCCCACGCAGTTCGGCGCCGCGCCGAACACGCAGGCATCTCCTGTGGATCTCGCGCTGCCGGGCGTGCTGCCGGTCATGAACCGCGGCGCCGTCGAGCGCGCGATCCGCTTCGGGCTCGCCATCGGCGCGCACATCGCGCCGCGCAGCATCTTCGCGCGCAAGAACTACTTCTATCCGGATCTGCCGAAGGGCTATCAGATCAGCCAGTACGAGATTCCAGTCGTGCAGGGCGGCCAGATTACGATCCACGTGCCCGCCAACGAAAAGGCCGGCAAGGAAGCGTACGAAAAAACCGTCAACCTGACGCGCGCGCATCTGGAAGAAGACGCCGGCAAGTCGCTGCACGAAGACTTCGCGGGCATGACAGGCATCGACCTGAACCGCGCGGGCACGCCGCTGCTCGAGATCGTCACGGAGCCGGAAATGCGCAGCGCCGCCGAAGCGGTGGCGTATGCGAAGGCGCTGCACGGTCTCGTCATGTGGCTCGGCATCTGCGACGGCAACATGCAGGAAGGCTCGTTCCGGTGCGATGCGAACGTATCGGTGCGTCCGGTCGGCCAGAAGGAATTCGGCACGCGCGCCGAGATCAAGAACCTGAACTCGTTCCGCTTCCTCGAAGAAGCCATTCAGTATGAAGTGCGCCGTCAGATCGAACTGATCGAAGACGGCGGCACCGTCGTGCAGGAAACGCGTCTGTACGATCCGGACAAGCGCGAAACGCGCTCCATGCGCAGCAAGGAAGACGCGCACGACTACCGCTATTTCCCCGACCCCGATCTGATGCCGCTCGTCATCGAGGAAAGCTGGGTGTCGCGCGTGCGGTCTGAGATGCCGGAGCTGCCGGCGGACATGCAGAAGCGTTTCGTCGATACCTACGGCCTCACGTCCTATGACGCCGGCGTGCTTACGTCGTCGAAGGCGATGGCTGCGTACTTCGAAGCGGTGGTCATGAAGGCGGGCGCGGCGCAGGCGAAGATCGCCGCGAACTGGCTGATGGGCGAGCTCTCCGCGCAGCTCAACCGCGAATCGCTGGACATCGCGCAGTCGCCGGTGTCCGCCGCGCAGCTCGCGCTCGTGCTGCAACGCATCGCGGACGGCACGATCTCGAACAAGATCGCAAAGGACATCTTCCAGTCGATCTGGGAAGAGAAGGCAACCGACGAAGCCGCGGCGGATCGCATTATCGAGGCGAAAGGGCTGAAGCAGATTTCCGACACCGGCGCGCTCGAAGCGATCATCGACGAAGTGCTCGCCGCCAACCAGAAGTCCGTGGACGAATTCCGCGCGGGCAAGGAGAAGGCGTTCAATGCGCTGATCGGCCAGGCCATGAAGGCGACGAAGGGTAAAGCCAATCCGCAGCAGGTCAATGAATTGCTGAAGAAAAAGCTGGGCTGAGTCGGCGGGCAACGGCGCGTTTTTGCGCAGAGTCTCTGATTCGGGAGCGTAAGACTTACGGGCTGTTGCCGGTCGAGCTGGGCAGCGGCCCGTTTTCATTGCACACGCGAAAACAGACATGGCAAAGAAACCCGACCTGGACGACTATCTCGTTCCCTTCTTCGACGGCGGAAAGAAACTCAAGGCGTTCGACATCGCTTCGATCGATCCGTCCGCGAAGCCGTTCTCGACAGGCTCGAAAGACGACGACCGCGCGCGTCTTGCCGAAATCGGCGCGCAACTGAACGATTTGCAGGAGAAGCTGCACGCGCAACGCCGCGAGCGCGTGCTGCTCGTGCTGCAAGGCATGGATACGAGCGGCAAGGACGGCACGGTGCGCGGCGTGTTCCATGACGTCGATCCGCTCGGCTTGCGCATCGTGCCGTTTCGCGCGCCGACCGAGCGCGAGCTGGCACACGACTTTCTCTGGCGCGTACACGCGCAGGCGCCGATGGCGGGCGAACTCGCGATCTTCAACCGCAGCCACTACGAGGACGTGCTCGTGCCGCGCGTGTTGAAGGACATCGGCGATGACGAATGCGAGCGCCGCTATCGTCATATCCGCGAGTTCGAGGCGCTGCTCGCGGATGCGGGCACGACCATCGTCAAATGCTTCCTGCACATTTCGAAAGACGAGCAGCGCGAGCGGTTGCAGGCGCGTATCGACGATCCGACGAAGCACTGGAAGTTCGATGTCTCCGATCTCGACGCCCGCAAGCTCTGGGACGACTATCAGCA
This sequence comes from Burkholderia sp. 8Y, assembly GCF_902506145.1. GTDB lineage: Bacteria > Pseudomonadota > Gammaproteobacteria > Burkholderiales > Burkholderiaceae > Caballeronia. Next base: position 2,998,308 of record NZ_LR733520.1, read on the forward strand.
GGCGTATTCGGTGGCGCTCGGCGCGACCTCGACGGACTACGCGCCGTGGTACATCATTCCGGGCGATTCGAAGACGCATCGCAATTTGATGGTCGCCGAGCTCATCCTGCGCGCGATGCAGGGCATGAAGCTGGAATATCCGCCGGCGAAGGAATCGCTCACGGGCGTGAAGGTCGAGTAACTCAAACTTAGAAGAAAGGAAGCGTATGTTTCGCGTGATCACCGCCAATCTGAACGGCATTCGTTCGGCTGCCAAGAAAGGCTTTTTCGACTGGTTCGGCGAGCAAAGTGCCGACGTCGTCTGCGTGCAGGAAATCAAGTGCTCGCAGGACGACCTGACGCCCGAGTTTCTCGCGCCGCACGGCTTTCAGGGCTACTTTCAGCACGCGGTCAAGAAGGGCTACAGCGGCGCGGGCGTGTACACGCGTCACGAACCGGACGACGTGATCATCGGTTTCGGCAGCGAGGAGTTCGACCCCGAAGGGCGCTACGTGGAAGCGCGCTTCGGCAGGCTCTCGGTGGTGTCGGTGTATGTGCCGTCGGGGTCGAGCGGCGAAGAGCGCCAGCAGGCGAAATACCGCTTCATGGACGAGTTCATGCCGCATCTCGCCGAGCTTTCGAAAGAACGCGAAGTCATTCTGTGCGGCGACGTGAACATCGTGCACAAGGAAATCGACATCAAGAACTGGAAGAGCAATCAGAAGAATTCGGGCTGCCTGCCGGAGGAGCGCGCGTGGCTCACGAAGCTCTTCGATGAAGTCGGCTATGTCGACGTGTTCCGCACGCTCGACCAGCGGCCCGAGCAGTACACGTGGTGGAGCAATCGCGGTCAGGCGTATGCGAAGAACGTCGGGTGGCGCATCGACTATCACATCGCGACGAAGGAAGTCGCCGCGACCGCGAAGAGCACGTCGATTTTCCGCGACATCAAGTTCAGCGACCATGCGCCGCTGACGATCGATTATGACTGGAAGGTGGGCCGGAAGTGATTACCGGCCGCTCTTCCTGAACCGCCCCATGCCCGCGTAAGCCGGCAACGCATCGATGCTCTTGCCGACTGCTTTCGCATAGAGCGGCATCATGTCGGGCATGCGTTTGAGCAGGTCCTGCTTGCGGTCGGGCCCGTACGGATGCATCCAGATGAAGCCGTTGTCCTGGCGGCGCGTGGCCGTGTCGATCTTGTTCCACAGCGTGACGGCGGCGCGCGGATCATAGCCCGCGCGTGAGGCGATCTCGCTGCCGATCACGTCGGCTTCCGTTTCGTCGGCGGGCGAATAGCGCATGGCGAGCAGTTGATCGCCGATGCCGAGCGGCGTCGAGCCGACATCCGCGAAGCCGAAAAGCTGCGGCATCGTCCCGGCGGTCAGTTGCTCCGCCTGCTGGCGGCCGAGCCGCTCGCGGGCGTGCTCGCGCAGCGCGTGCGCGATCTCGTGGCCCATCATCATGCCGATTTCGTTGTCGTTCAGATGCAGCTTTTCGATCAGGCCGCTATACACGACGATCTTCCCGCCCGGCAGACAGTACATGCGAATCTCGCTCGACCGCACGACGTTGATTTCCCACTTCCAGTTCTTCGAGCGGTCGTTCCATTTCAGCGCGAACGGAATCTCGTGATTCGCTATATCGCGCACGCGCTTCACGAGCGCGTTGTCGTTCGGCAGGAGCCGCTTGTTGCGCTCCGCATCGCGGATGATCGCGGCGTAGGCATCGGCGGACTGCTGTTCGAGCGTCGCGGGCGGAATGAGATTGCGAAAGAGCGCGGTGTTGCCGAAGCGAATCTGGTTGTTCGGCGCGGTGTAGGGCGCGGGCACGCGTTCTTCGTCCTGCGCACGCGCGCACGGCGACGCGAGCGAGGCGCACGCCAGCGCGCCAAGAAGCGTCTGCGCGAGGACACAGCGCGCACGGTGGATCGACATGCGCACCGTCATCGTTTGGGTCTCCAGGGCGCGATTATCGGCAACAGTAACATGCCCGGAATCGACAGCGCGATGCAGACGAGGAAGTACTCGAACCAGCCCGTGCGCGCGACGATGAAGCCGCTCACCGCCGAGACGATCGTGCGCGGCACGGCCGACAGGCTCGTGAAAAGCGCGAACTGTGTCGCGGTGTAGCGCGGGTCGGTGGTGCTCGCGATGTAGGCGGTGAACGTGGCGAGCGTGAGCCCCGTGGCGAAGGTTTCGAAGCCGTACAGCACGGCGAGCGCGAGCGGCGACGGCCCGATCTTCGCGAGCCACGCGAAGCCGAACGTCGCGACGATCTGTAGAACGCCGAAAATCCACAATCCGCGCGCAATGCCGATCTTCACCAGAAACACGCCGCCGATGATCCCGCCCGCGAGGCTCGTCCAGAACGCGACCGTCTTCGCGATCACGCCGAGCTGCATCATCGTGAAGCCCAGGTCGAGGAAGAACTTCGTGGCGAGCGCGGTCGCCATGGTGTCGCCGAGCTTGTAGAGAAAGATGAAGCCGAGCACGAGAAGCGCGGCGCGCCAGCCATCGCGGGTGACGAATTCGTGGAACGGCTCGATGACCGCATCGCGCAGGCTTTTCGGCGGCGTGCCGTGAACCGCCGGTTCCTTCACGACGAGCGTGGTCACGATGCCCGGCAGCATGAAAACGGCAGTCATGATGAAGACCGTCTTCCACGGCAAGAAGCCAGCGAGGATCAGCGCGAGCGAGCCCGGCACGAGACCCGCCACCTTGTACGCGTTGACGTGGACCGCGTTGCCGAGCCCTTGCTCCGTATCGGCGAGCAGTTCGCGCCGGTACGCGTCGATCGCGATGTCCTGGCTCGCGCTGAACAATGCGAGCAGACCGGCGATGGCGGCCACCGTCCAGATGTCCTGACTCGGCGAAAAGAAGCCGAATGCGCCGATGGCGAGCGTGACGAGCACTTGCGTGACGAGCATCCAGCCGCGCCGCCGGCCCGGCCGCCAGAACGGCAGGCGCGGCACGTAGCGGTCCATCAGCGGCGCCCAGACAAATTTCCACGTATAGGGCAGCCCGAGCAGCGCGAAGAGACCGATTTGCTTCACGTCGACGTGCTCTTTGGTGAGCCACGCCTGCAACAGACTCAGTAACGTGAAAAGCGGCAATCCCGACGTGAAGCCGAGAAACACGCAAATCAGGATGCGCGCGTTGAGAAACGCGTACCAGCGGGGATGTTCTTCGTGAGCAGTTAGAGCGGGCGCCTCGTGTGGCGTGTCGGGCATGTCGATGTTGGAAAAGCGTTGTCGATGCGCGATACGCCGGGTCGCATCACCGGCGCTTCACGCGATAGACCGCAAGACTACCACGCCAGTTCGCGCCCCAACGGACGGACTGTCCGCCGTGCAGCGCCACGCGGTCCAGAATCTCAATGCCCACTTCCGGCGCGAGCGCCTCGAAGTCCTTGATGGTCAGCACGCGCACATTCGGCGTGTTGTGCCATTGATACGGCAGCGACTTCGACACCGGCATGCGCCCCTGGATCACCGAAAGCCGGTGCGGCCAATACCCGAAGTTCGGGAACGAAACGATGCATTCGCGCCCGACGCGCACCGTTTCGCGCAAGATCGCGGCGGTCTGGTGAATGGTCTGCAGCGTCTGGGAGAGGATGGCGAAGTCGAAGCTGTCGTCTTCGAAAAGACGCAGGCCGTCTTCCAGATTCTGCTGAATCACGTTGACGCCTTTCTGCGCGCAGGCGAGCACGCCGGCGTCGTTGATTTCGATGCCGTAGCCGTTCACTTCAAGCTCTTCGGCGAGCAGCGAGAGCAGCGACCCGTCGCCGCAGCCGAGGTCGAGCACGGTCGAGCGCGGTTCCACCCAGCGCGCGATCGCCCGGAAATCCGAGCGCAGCGCGAGCGAATCGAGCGTGTTCTGGTTCATGCGCCGATCTCCGTGGCAATGCGTTCGTAATAGGCGCGCATCAGGTTGTGATAGCGCGCGTCGTCGAGCAGAAAGGCGTCGTGGCCGTGCGGCGCGTCGATTTCGGCGTAGCTCACGGTGCGCTTGTTGTCGAGCAGCGCCTTCACGATTTCGCGCGAACGGGCGGGCGCGAAACGCCAGTCCGTCGTGAAACTCGCGATCAGGTACTTCGCCTTCGTGCGGGCGAGCGCCTGCCTCAAGTCGCCGTCGTAGGCTTTGGCCGGATCGAAATAATCGAGCGCGCGCGTGATGAGCAGGTACGTGTTGGCGTCGAAGTATTCGGCGAACTTGTCAGCCTGATAGCGCAAGTACGACTCCACTTCGAACTCCACGTCGAAGTTGAAGTTGTACGCATCGAGCGCACCTTCGGCGCGGCGCAGCGCGCGGCCGAACTTCACGGCCATGTCGTCATCCGAAAGATACGTGATGTGGCCGATCATGCGCGCGACGCGCAGGCCCCGGCGCGGCTTCACGCCGTGCGCGTAGTAGTCGCCGCCGTGGAAGTCGGGATCGGAAAGAATCGCGGAGCGCGCGGTTTCGTTGAACGCGATGTTCTGCGCCGAGAGCTTCGGCGTCGAAGCGATCACGATGCAGTGTCCGAGCCGCTCCGGGTACATGAGGCTCCACGCGAGCGCCTGCATGCCGCCGAGACTGCCGCCCATCACGGCCGCGAATCGTTCGATGCCGAAGCGGTCCGCGACGCGCGCCTGCGCATGCACCCAGTCTTCGACCGTCACCACGGGAAAGCGCGCGCCGTAAGGCTTGCCGGTCGCGCGGTCGATGCTCATCGGCCCGGTCGAGCCGAAGCACGAGCCGAAGTTGTTCACGCCGATCACGAAGAAGCGATTGGTGTCGAGCGGCTTGCCCGGCCCGACCATGTTGTCCCACCAGCCGACGTCCTTTGGATTGTCGGCGTACACGCCCGCCACATGATGCGACGCGTTGAGCGCATGGCAGACGAGCACCGCGTTCGAGCGCGCGGCATTCAGTTCGCCATAGGTTTCGACGACGAGCTCATAGTCGCCGAGCGAACTGCCGCTCTGAAGCACGAGCGGCTCGGTGAAGCGCAAGGTTTGGGGAGTGACGACGCCGATGGATTCCATTCATTCCGCCTTTACTGGGCGGCTAAACGGTGTCGGCTGAGCGCGGAGAAGCGGAGAACAGGCGCGGCCGACGACCTCTTTAGCCGCATTTATAGTGAACCGGGCCATGCCCTGGTTCGCGCGCCCGCAATCGAGTCAGCAAATCGGCGCGTGTTCAAATCTGTCAAGCGGTGAAGTATAGCGGAAAACGTAATAAAGCCGCCAATCGACGCGGGTCGCGCGCGGCGGGCGCCGGCTTGGGTGACGCCTCGTTTTCTGTCTATATTGTCTAGGCATCGCGCCTTGCCGGGAATCGACATGAAACCGAGTCGCGTCAGACCGCTGAGTCATTTGAAGAGCCGCGCAGCCGAGATGATCCGCAACGTCGTGGAGAGCCGCGAGCCGATGCTCATCACGCAGAACGGCGAAGCGAAAGTGATCGTGCAGGACGTGCAGTCCTATGAGGACCTGCATCAGACCGTCGCGCTGCTCAAGATTCTCGCGATGGGGCAGAAGTACATCGAGGCGGGACATTGCATCAGCGCGGGCGACTTCTTCGCCGAAATCGAGCGGCTGGACAAACAAGAGGGCATCAAGTGAAGACCGTCTTTCTCGATCCCGTTCGGCAGGACTTGCAGGACTTCCGGCGCTATGTCATCAACAAGTTCGGCGGCACCGCGTGGAAAGCGACGCGCGACAAGATCGCGGACGCCGTCGCGGATATCGAGGCTTCGCCGCGCAAGGGCGCGACGCCGCCCGAACTCGTCGACTTCCGCATGACGGGATACTACGAAGTCGTTAGCGGGACGAACCGAATTATCTACAAGGTCGACGACGACACGATCTACGTGCATCTCGTCGTCGATACGCGCTCGGACCTCGAAGATATTCTCGCGCGTCGTCTTTTCAGGATTTAGCCGCTGGCCGGCTAAGCGCGCCGCCGCGCATGCCGAGCGCGAGCGCCCGCACCGAGCGCACCGTGCGATCCACGTAATGCGGCCGGCCCGCGCCCGGCAAGCGTACCGAGACCGCGCCCGCCGACGTGCGCACAGCCGGCAGATGCCCGACGATCCACACCGTCCGGATGCCGAGCCGCCGATAGCTTTTCAGGTGCCCGCGCGTGTCTTCGACGAGAATCGCATCGGCGAGACGCACGTGCGCGCGTCGCATCGCACGGCGAAGCATCGGCGCGTCCGGTTTCGAGCGCCAGCGATCGCCTTCGCGCATGTCCTCGATCGCGATCACGCGCTCGAAGAGCCGCTCGATGCCGAGTTCCGCGAGCACCGCGCGCGCATACACGGACGGCGCGTTGGTCAGCACGATCTTGCGGCCCGGCAGCGCGCGCAGCATGCGGCCGATGCCGCGTTCGGCGCGCAGCATCGACGGAAGATCGGCGAACGTGTGGACGACGTGCAGGAAGTCGGCCGGATCGACGCCGTGATGCTTCACGAGCCCGACGAGCGTCGCGCCGTAGCGCACCGTATAGCCGACGCGCAGCCGGTTCGCTTCGTCCACATCGACGCCGAGCCGGTCCATGATGTACTGCGTCATCGCGCGATTGATGGCCGGGAAGATCTGATGCGACGCGTGATGCAGCGTGTTGTCGAGATCGAAGAGCCAGACCGGAACGCGCGGTTCGACGCGGCGGCGGCGCGATGGGGTGTGCGGATTCATTGCGCGAAAAGAAACGCCCGCGCGGCGGCGGGCGTCATCATGAAATGAGCGGGGCTCAATGCGAGCGGATCATCGTGCCGAATGGCTGTTCGGTCAGGATTTCGAGCAGTACCGAATGCTCGATGCGCCCGTCGATGATGTGCACCGAGCGCACGCCGCTCTTCGCGGCATCCAGCGCCGACGAGATTTTCGGCAGCATGCCGCCGGAGATGGTGCCGTCGGCGAAAAGCGCGTCGATCTCGCGCGCCGAGAGGTCGGTGAGCAGGTTGCCTTCCTTGTCCATCACGCCGGGAATGTTCGTCATCATGACGAGCTTTTCAGCGTTCAGCACGACGGCCAGCTTGCCCGCGACCAGGTCCGCGTTGATGTTGTACGAGAGGCCGTCTTCACCGAAGCCGATCGGCGAAATGACCGGAATGAACGCGTCGTCCTGAAGCGCCTTCACGACGGCCGGGTTGATGGCTTCGACTTCGCCCACTTGCCCGATATCGATGAACTGTCCGGGATTGTCGCGGTCCGGCATCATTAGCTTGCGCGCGTGGATGAGGCCGCCGTCCTTGCCGGTGAGCCCGACCGCATGACCGCCGAAGTGATTGATGAGCGTGACGATGTCCTGCTGCACTTCGCCGCCGAGCACCCACTCGACGACTTCCATCGTCTCTTCGTCGGTGACGCGCATGCCCTGAATGAAGGTGCCCTGCTTGCCGATTTTCTTCAGCGCCTGGTCGATCTGCGGGCCGCCGCCGTGAACGATCACCGGGTTGATGCCGACGAGCTTCAGCAAGATGACGTCGCGCGCGAAGCCTTGCTTCAGGCGCTCTTCGGTCATGGCGTTGCCGCCGTATTTGATCACGACCGTCTTGCCGTGATATTGACGGATGTAGGGCAGCGCCTCGGCCAGTATTTCAGCTTTCAGGGTAGGCGCGATCTGCGTGAGGTCGGGAAGGTCGGACATGGCGGCAGTCGAGGCGAAGAGCGTTTAAACAGGCGGAATTGTACAGGACCGATGCAAGGCAACATGACGTTTTGCCGCGACGCCGCCGCGTTTTCCGGCGCGGCGGACAACGTGCGATCATCGTTTATCTTGCCGATGTCACGAATGCGTCACGATGACGAAGCCAACGTCCACATCCGACGCGCCGCGCGCCGTCTGCGCCCGCTGCGGCGCGACTTTCCGATGCGGCTCGCTTGCGGGCGATGCCGCCTGCTGGTGCGCGTCCCTGCCGGTCTTGCCGCCCGAGCGCCTGCGCGTCGGCGAAGCGTGTCTGTGCCGCGCGTGCCTGCTCGCCGAGATCGAAAAAGCGCGCCTGCCGGGTTAGCAGAGCGCATGCCGCGCGAGGTGCGACAAATCGCGCCACGGGCGGTTCGGCGGCGCGCGCAAGCGGGATAATGCCGCATGGACCACGACTTGCCGGCGCGCGCTTTCGCTGCCGGCGCGCACTCGAAGGCAAATGCATCGCATAACCAATACCGGTCGCGTCAACCTCGGCCATCTGTTCTGGCTTCGCTCGCTCGCGATCATCGGCCAGTTGACGACGATCGCCGTCGTGCAGATTTCGTTCGGCGCGAATCTTCCCCTGCCGGCCATGCTGCTCGTGATCGCGCTGGAAATGGTCTTCAACGGGCTAACGTGGCTGCGCGTCGCGCGGGCGCGGCCCGAGACGAACCTCGAACTCTTCGGGCAAATGTGCGTCGATCTCGGCGCGCTCTCGGCGCTGCTCTTTCTTTCGGGCGGCGCCACCAATCCGTTCGTCACGCTGTATCTGCCGTCTCTCGCGATCGCCGCCGCCATTCTGCCGTGGCTCATGATGACGTGTCTCGCGCTTTTCGCGGTCGCATGTTACGCGCTCCTGAGCTACAACTACGTGCCGCTCAATATCGAGAATCCGGCCAATCTCTTCGATTATTTCCGCATGGGGCTGTGGGTCAACTTCATGGTGAGCGTCGGGCTGATCGGCTGGTTCGTCGCGCGCATGTCGCGGGCGCTTCGGGTGCGCGACGCCGCGCTCGCCGACGCGCAGCAGCGCCATTTGCGCGACGAACGCGCGGTCGCGCTCGGCGTGCAGGCGGCCACCGTCGCGCATGAGATGGGCACGCCGCTCTCCACCATCGCGATGCTTTCCGAGGAATTGCGCGATGCCGCCGCGCACGACCGCAATCTCGCGCCCTACGCGGACGACTTCGAACTGCTCGAACAGCAGATGGCGCTTTGTACGTCGGCGCTCGCGCGGCTGCGCAGCCGGGCAAGCGGGCCGTCGAACCGGCAGGCCCTCGACGAATGGCTCGCGAGTTTTATAGAGCAGTGGCGGCTGCGTCATCCGCAGGTGAAATTCGAGCAGGTGGGCGAAGCGCCGGCGGGCGCGTCTATCGACGACGCGGTGGCCGTCGGTCAGATTCTGACCATCCTGCTCGACAACGCCGCGCGCGCAAGCAGCGAATTCGTGACGCTGCAGGCGGTGGCGGAAAGTGTCGAGGGCGCGCGGTACGTGCGCTTCGAAGTGTGCGATCGCGGCCCTGGCATTCCGCCCGCGCTGCGCGCGTCGCTCGGCGCGGGGCCGGTCGACAGCACGCAGGGCGGCCACGGCGTCGGGCTGTATCTGGCGTTCGCGGCGGCGGCGCGCCTCAACGGTTCCATCGATCTGTTCGCGGCCGAACCGCGCGGCACGCGCGCGGTGCTCAGGGTGCCGAACCGGGGCGCGGCGGCGGCGTCGGTCGCGGCGGCGCGGACCGAATCAAGCGGCGCGGCGTGAGGCCGCGTCAACAAGGAAGGAGAAGTGAAAAATGAGCGATAACAACTTTCTGATCATCGACGACGACGAGGTCTTCTCGGGCATTCTCGCGCGCGGACTGGCGCGTCGCGGTTACACGGCGCATCAGGCGCACAACGCGGACGAAGCCGTGAAGCTCGCCAACCAGCACAAGTTCGGTCAGATCACGGTGGACTTGCATCTCGGCAACGATTCGGGCTTGCGTCTGGTCGCGCCGTTGCGCGACCTGCAACCGGATGCGCGCATTCTCGTGCTGACCGGCTACGCGAGCATCGCGACGGCCGTGCAAGCCGTGAAAGACGGCGCGGACAACTATCTGGCGAAGCCGGCGAATGTGGAATCGATTCTGCTGGCGCTTCAGGAGGAAGCGAGCGAGCAGACGGCCGAGGAAGCCATCGAGCACCCGACGCTGCTTTCGGTGGCGCGCCTGGAGTGGGAGCACATTCAGCGGGCGCTGGCGGAGAACAACGGCAATATCTCGGCGACGGCGCGCGCGCTCAACATGCACCGGCGCACATTGCAGCGCAAGCTCGCGAAGAAGCCGGTGCGCCAGTAAGCGACCGCTGACACGCAGGAAACGATGAACAAAAAAAGAACCGCCCAAGCCGGGGAACGAGGGCGGTAATCGGAGAGTTGCAACGACTTCATGCATATACATGGGGATATGCACACGCGCAGCATACGTCGGATGATTTCGCCCTTATATACGAAAAATCCTAAAGATAGGAAGTCTCCTAGTTTCTTGCTTGTCGGCAGCAAGTGAGACGCCCGTCGCGCGCCTCTATTGCATCGGCCACATTTCTCCCATACGCCCTCAAGAAACGCGTTTCCAGCGCCGTAAAGCCTCCTTGTGCGCGACATGTATCGCGCTGCGCCGGCACTGCGCCGGCGTCGAGTGCTGTCCGTGGGCGTCGCCTGCGGGGCGCGGAACCGGAGCCCGGCACCGGATGGAGTCAGCGCGCGAGCGCCTGTTTTCGTTCGGCGTGCCCGCTCGCGACATTCGGAGACATCGATGAAATGGTTTGACCGCCTGCCGGTCCTGAGCAAGCTGTTGCTGTCGTTTGCGGTCGTGATCCTGTTCACGGCATGCGTGGGCGGAACCGGCGTCGTATCGCTCGCCAAGATGAACGGCCTGATCGAGGAAATTGGCGACCGTCACATGGACGGCCTTTACTGGACCGAGGAAATCAACAAGCACAAGCTCAACACGGACCTCGCCGCCGCCAACCTGACTTTCGCCGACGATGCCGGCAAGCAGAAGCTCAAGCAAAGCATGGGCGAATCGCTGGCCGCGATGCATCGCGCGTTCGAGCACATGCGCCCGACGATCGTTTCGCCGCAAGGCATCGCACTCTACGATGCCGCGAACCAGTCGGTCGCCGCGTGGGAAGACATCGCGCAGATGCAGATGGGCGTGAAGCCGATGCCCGTCGACGTCGATCAGATGGGGCTGATCGCCCGCGCCATCGCGGCGAGCGAGAAGGCGCGCGACGCGCTGCAACAGCTCGCCGATTACAAGCGTTCCCGCGCAACGGAGGCGCGTCAGAGCGCGGCGTCCGAGTACGACACGATGCGCGTCGTCTTGCTCGCGCTGGTGCTGGGCGCGGTCGCGGCGGGCGCGGTGCTCGCGGTCGTGATTGGGCGGCGCCTGGCCGGACAGCTCGGCGGCGAGCCGGCGTATGCGGCGCAGATTGCCAATCGCATCGCGCAGGGCGATCTGACGGCGCGTGTGCAAACCCGTCCCGGCGACGACAGCAGCATGCTGCACAGCCTCGGCAACATGAGCAGCAAGCTCGCGGAAATCGTGGGCGGGATTCGTCACGCGAGCGAGTCGATTCTGTTCGCATCGCGCGAAATCGCGCAGGGCAACACCGATCTCTCGCAGCGCACGGAAGAACAGGCGGCGTCGTTGGAGGAAACCGCGTCGAGCATGGAGCAGCTCACCGCGACCGTGCGCCAGAACGCAAGCAATGCGGACGAAGCCAGCAGCCTCGCGCGGGGCGCATCGGACGTGTCGGCGCGCGGCAGCGATCTGGTCGGCGAAGTGGTCGACAACATGCGCGAGCTGGCGGCAGGCAGCAAGCGCATGACGGACATCATCGCGGTGATCGAAGGCATCGCGTTCCAGACGAACATTCTCGCGCTCAACGCGGCCGTGGAAGCAGCGCGGGCGGGCGAGGAGGGACGCGGCTTCGCGGTCGTGGCGGGCGAAGTGCGCTCGCTCGCGCAGCGCAGCGCGATGTCGGCGAAGGAGATCAAGGAACTGATCGAAGCCTCGACGGCGCGCGTGGACAGCGGCGCGGCGATCGCCGAGCGCGCCGGCGCGACGATGGCCGAAGTGACGGACGCCGTGCAGCGCGTGACCGGCATCATGGCGCAGATTTCGGCGGCGTCGCACGAGCAGAGCGCGGGCATCGAGCAGGTGAATCGCGCGGTCGCGCAGATGGATCAGGTGACGCAGCAGAACGCGGCGCTCGTGGAGCAGGCCGCGGCAGCGGCCGGCGCGATGGCGGATCAGGCCGAGCAGCTGAAGGGCGCGGTGGCGGTGTTTGAGTTGGAAGGGCGCGTTTGATGCGCGCGGCTGCGGTTGGCGTTCGCGCGTGGGCCGCAGCGGGGGCGCGCGACAATGCAGGACGCGAAGCGCGGCGGCTGGTCGCCCGGGGGCGGCGCGGCTAAGGCAATCCTCGAGCGGGCCGCATCGCGCTCGGGTGAAACCTGACTCGATGCGCGCGGCCGCGGTTCGCGTTCGCGCGCGGAGCCGCAGCGGGGGCGCGTGACGGCGCAGCAGGCGAAGCGCGGCGGCTCGTCGCCCGGGAGCGGCGCGGCTGAGGCAATTTCCGGCTCCGCCGCTCTTGGCTTGCGTGATGCCTGACGCAAACGCCGCTCGAAACAACGCCCGCCGAGGATGTGAGCCGCATCGCCCGAGCGCCGCGCCGCGAGGCCGGTTACAAAGCAACCCGCAGCCGCCCGCGCGACGCATCGAGCGAAACGCAGCCGGAAAGCTCATCTAGCGAGGCACGCGGGCAACATCGCCCCGCTAGCGCGCTCGCAAGACAATTCCCGCCTAAGTTGCTGCGTGCTCGCCAACGCGCTGCGCAAAGGCGATCTGGAATTAGCCCGGCGAGCATACCCGGCCTCATCGCTCGAGAGCTGCTCCGGCGGGCCGTTCTTCGGCGCAGGCCGAAGCGCGTTCGCGCAGCAACGCAGCAGACGCGCGCCGACGCGCCGCGAGCGCGGAGGCCGCATCGCCCGAAAGCTGCGCCGCAGGCCAAATCCCGGCGCGAACCGCCGAGCGTCCCGCCCGACGCATCGAGCGAAACGCCGCTTGAAACCACGTTCGGCGACGCACGCTGCCGACATCGCCCGACAGCGCCGCCGCAAGCCAATCTCCGCGAAATCCCGCCCAACATCGCATAAGCCACCGATTTTCGGCTCGCTTGCCTCCGTTCAGCCCACTCCGTACACTCGCGCCTGTCCGAAGAATCAAGCGCGCCGCGTGGCCGGCGCATCATCGCCGAGAAGGAGAGCTGCCCATGTCCGATTCCTATTTCCCGCGCTGGCCCGAGCAGCCGAATGCCGAAGGCGGGCGCGTCGTCGGGCCTGACGAGCGTCTGCCGTGGCCGCAAATGATCGCGATGGGCGTCCAGCACGTCGTCGCGATGTTCGGCTCCACCGTGCTCGCGCCGCTGCTGATGGGCTTCGATCCCAATCTCTGCATCTTCATGTCCGGCATCGGCACGCTGCTGTTCTTCGTGCTCGTCGGCGGGCGCGTGCCGAGTTATCTCGGTTCCAGCTTCGCCTTCATCGGGCTCGTGATCGCCGTCACGGGCTACGGCGGGCACGGCCCCAACGCGAACATTCCGGTCGCACTGGGCGGCATCATCGCGTGCGGCGTGGCGTATGCGGTCATCGGCGCGATCGTCGCGGCAGTCGGCACGCGCTGGATCGAAACGCTGATGCCGCCCGTCGTCACCGGCTCGATCGTCTGCGTGATCGGGCTGAATCTCGCGCCAATCGCCGTGAAAGGCGTGAGCGGCAGCAACTTCGATTCGTGGATGGCGCTCGTCACCGTGCTCTGCGTGGGCGGCGTCGCCGTCTTCGCGCGCGGCATGGCGCAGCGGCTCCTGATCCTGATCGGCCTCGCGATTGCGTACCTGATCTACGCGGTGCTGACCAACGGCATGAGCATGGGCAAGCCCATCGACTTCGCCGTCGTGTCGAACGCCGCGTGGTTCGGCATGCCGCACTTCACCGCGCCTGTCTTCCAACCGCAGGCCATGACGCTGCTCGCGCCCATCGCGATCATTCTCGTCGCGGAAAATCTCGGCCACATCAAGGCGGTCGGCGCGATGACGGGACGCAGCCTCGACAAGTACATCGGCCGCGCGTTCATCGGCGACGGCCTCGCCACCATCGTCTCCGGTTTCGCGGGCGGCACGGGCGTGACGACTTACGCGGAGAACATCGGCGTGATGGCGGTCACGAAAATCTACTCGACGCTCGTATTCGTGATCGCCGCGCTGTTCGCCATCGTGCTCGGCTTCTCGCCGAAGTTCGGCGCGCTGATCCAGACGATTCCCGGGCCGGTGCTCGGCGGCGTGTCGATCGTCGTGTTCGGTCTGATCGCAGTGACGGGCGCGCGCATCTGGGTCGTCAACAAGGTGGACTTTTCGGATAACCGCAATCTGATCGTCGCGGCCGTGACGCTCGTGCTCGGCGCGGGCGACTTCACGCTGAAGCTCGGCGGCTTCGCGCTCGGCGGCATCGGCACGGCGACGTTCGGCGCGATTATTTTCTATGCGGTTCTGCGTCGGCGTGGGGCGGGCATGGTTTGATGTACCGTTGGGGTGCGCCGGTGTCGACGCTGATGGCGCCAGTACGCGCGCCCCATCGTCTTGCCTGCGATTCTGCGCTGGCGTGGCACAGGCGTAGTTTGCTAGCTGAACTGTGCTGCACCCTCGCAGCGCCAGACGAAGGCGCCAGAGCGCGCGCATCGTCTTGACCCGCTTCTGCATCGGCGCGCGGGCGTGATCCGATGTATTGCTGCGGCTGTGCCGGTGCCAACGCTCATGGCGCCAGTACGCATGCCCCATCGTCTTCCGCGCGATTCTGCGCTGGCGCGGCGCAGGCTTAGTTTGCTAGCTGAACTGCGCTGCACCCTCGCAGCCCGAGATGAAGCCGCCAGAGCGCGCGTCGTCTTCGACGCGATTTTGCATCGGCGCGCGGACATGAATCGATGTTCGCCGCCATCGTTTTCTGAGCGATTCCGCGCCGCCATAGCGCCCGCGTCGTTTGACCTGTCGCTGGGGCTGTGCCGGTGCGGTGCAGCTCCCAACCCTCAAGGCGCCATCCCACGCTTGCGGTTCACAATCGCCGTCTCGGAAAGATCGATCTCCCGCATCAGCTTGTTCAGCGTTTCATCGTTGATGGCCTGATCCGTCCTCAGCCGCAGCAATTCCGCGCGCTCCGCCCGCAGCGCGGCCATCTTGAGCCGCGTTTCGACGATCTCGCTTCTTTTCGCCGCCACGCGCGGCGCTTCCTCGTCGCCGAGCGATTCCAGCCGCCGCCGATACGTGTCCATCACGCGCGCCGTCGAATCGGCGCAGCGGGCGGACCCGGCTTCATCCATCGCGTCGGTGAGCAGCGTGTGCGTTTCGTCGATGGCGCGGATCGCCGCCTGCGCCGCGCGCCGGCGCGCCAGCCGTTCCTCGGCCGCATGGGGATTGCGCTCATGCTTTGCGCCGCGCAGCACCACCGGCAAGCCGACGACCGCGATCAAGAGCGACGCCAGAATCACCGCCGACGCGATAAAAATCGCGAGATCGCGCCCGGCGAGCGCCGCGCCGTTATCGAGCGTGACGGGCAGCGAAAGCACGCCCGCGAGCGTCACCGCGCCGCGCACGCCGCCGATGGTCGTGAGCGCGAGCGTCCGGATGCCCGGCGCGGCGCTTTCGATGCCGACTTTCGCCGCGCTGCGGCTCGCGACCCAGCGCAGGCAGTACACCCACACGAAACGCAGCGCGTAGAGCGCGAGCACCGTCGCGACCACGTAGCCGATCAGAAGGCCGACCTGCGCGTTGCCGTCCTGATGCGCCTCGATCAACGCCCGCCCGATGATGTGCGGCAACTGCAAGCCGAGCAGGATGAACACCATGCCGTTGAAGACGAACTCGATCATCGTCCACGTGCTCGTCATGCGTACGCGCACGGCGCTCGGAATGGTCGCGCGCAGGCTCTGGATGTTCATCATCATCCCGGCGGAAACGGCCGCGAGAATGCCCGAGCAGCCCGCGCGCTCGGAAATCACGTAGGCGGCAAACGGAATCAGTACGGTGAGAATGACGCCGGCGGCGGGATCGTCGTCTTCGGAGAACTTGAGCACGCGCGCCGGAATCTCGGTGACGATCCAGCTGATCGCCGCGCCGATCACGAGACCGCCCGCCGAAATCACCACGAAGCTGATGGCCGCCTCATGCAGCGAGAACACGCCGGTCAGCGCCGCCGCGATGGCGAACTTCAGCGCGACGAGACCGGAGGCGTCGTTCATCAACGCTTCGCCTTCCAGAATGTGCATGAGGTTGGCCGGAATGCGATTGCGCCCGGCGATGCCCGTCAGCGCGACGGCATCGGTCGGCGAAAGCACGGCCGCGAGCGCGAAGGCGACGGAAAGCGGCATCGCGGGAATCATCCAGTGCAGAAAATAGCCGAGCGCGCCCACGGTGATGAACACGAGCCCGAGCGCGAGCATGAGAACGGCGCGGCGCGCGAGATACAGCTCGCGTTTCGGAATGCGCCAGCCGTCCGCGAACAGCAGCGGCGGGATGAAGAGCAGCATGAACAGCTCGGGATCGAACGTGACGTGCAGCCGGAAGCCCGGCCACGCGAGCATCGCCCCGATGGCGATCTGGATGAGCGGCAGCGGCAGCTTGAACGGCAGCAGGCTTAAGCCCACGCCGGACAACGCCACGATCATCAGCAGGATGAGAACGGTAAAGACGATTTCCATGCCGGATAGGGAACGCGCGGGCGTCCGTTCAGTGTTCGAGACGACGCGAGAGTGTAGCCCGGCGCTTCGTGCTCGACATGTTCCGGCGACGCACTTCGACGGTGCGCGTGCATGCGTTCGCCGCCTGTTCGCGGTGCATGAAACCTGCAAACGCCCGACGAATGCGGCGGCATCGCGCGCATGGACCTTGCTTTATCGGGAGCCACGGGACGCGAGACTCCCGACGAGATCATCGAGGGCGGTGCTTATGAAAACGGTATCGGGCAGGACCGGCGCGGGGCCGGAGCACGAAGCGCGTGGCGCGCACGCGAGGGCATCGACATGTTGATCGCCAATCCCGAGAAGACGGCGCTCCCCGCGCGCACCTTCGAACTCGGCGTGATGTCGGGCCTGAATCGCTATTCGGTCGAGCATGGCGAGTGGACGCTTTCCAGCGTGTTCCAGCCGGTGTTCAGCCTGTCGCACATGCGCGCGGTCGGATACGAGGGGCTTCTGCGCGCGCACGATGCGCTCGATCGCCCGGTGCCGCCGGTCGATGTATTCGCGCAGGCGTCGCGCGTGGGCGAAGCGTTGCAGATCGACCGTCTCGCGCAGGCGCTGCATCTCGAAAACTTCAAGATGCTGGGCGCGCAGAACGAATGGCTGTTCCTGAACGTGCATCCCGGCGCGCTGACCGAGCCTTATCACGCGGCTGCGCTGCTCGCCAATCTCAGGCGCCTGCATATCGAGCCGCGCCGCGTCGTGCTCGAAGTGCTGGAGCAGAGCGCCGAGGATATCGAGCGACTCGCGCAGGCGGTGCAGCAGTTTCGCGATCAGGGATTCCTCATCGCGCTCGACGACTTCGGCGCCGGGCACACGAATATCGAACGTATCTGGCAGCTCGATCCGGATATCGTGAAGCTCGACCGCGTGATGCTGTCGCACGCTGGTCATAACGTGCATGCGCCGCTGTCCGCACGCACGATCAAGCAGCGGCGCAACATGGAAGCGGTGCTGTCGGGGATCGTCGCGCTGCTGCACGAGGCGGGCAAGCTCGTGCTGATAGAAGGCGTCGAGACCGAGCACGAGGCGCAGCTTGCGCTTGCGAGCGGCGCGGACTTCGTGCAGGGCTTTTTCTTTGCGCGGCCGCATCCGGGTCTCGCGGACGGCGCGCATGCGCAGACCATCATCGGTGAACTGACGGAGCGGTATCGCTTGCAGACGGAAGTCCGCGAGCGGCGCGTCGCGACGCGGCTTCAGCCGTATGTGCGGGCGTTTGAACGGGCGGCGGAGCGGCTCGCGGCCGGCGAACCGCTCGACGAAGTGTGCTGGAACTTTCTCGCGCTCGATCACGCCGCCCGCTGTTTTCTGCTGGATCAGAACGGCCGGCAGTCGGGCCGCAATGTCGTGCTGCGCGCGGATCGCGCCGCGCACGAGACGCGCTTTCTGCCGCTCGTGGATGCGCAGGGCGCGAACTGGCTGCGCCGTCCGTACTTTCGCGCGGCGCTCGGCGACCCCGCGCGCGTGCATGTGACGAAGCCTTATCTTTCGATCAACGAGGCGATGCCCTGCGTCACGCTGTCGGTCGAGACACGCTCCGGCGGCAAGCGCTGCGTGCTGTGCGGCGACATCGACTGGATGGCGGACGACGACGTCGCCTGAAGCCGCTCACTTCGCCACGACGACCGGAATCCCCTTCAGCGACGACGCGCCCTTCATCTGTTCGATGGACGCGCGCACCGCATCGCCCGTCGCCGCTTCGATGCCGAGCCGCGCGGCGATATCGCGCTCGCTGCGCTTGACCATCGCGAGACTTACGAGCTTCACGTGGCCGTAGCCGCGCACGCGCTCGAAAAGCGCGGCGAGCGCCGCCACGTCTTTCGCGTTGCCGGCGTCGAGCCCGGCGAGTGCGCGCTGCATCGTGAGTTCGTAGTCCTTCGCGAGCTGGCGCTCCATGCGGCGTTCGAGCGTTCTGCCAAACGGATCGAGCGCCGTGCCGCGCAGCGCACGCAGCTTCGACAAGCCGCCGAGCACCGGCCACATCCACTGGCCGAAGGTCTTCTTCTTCGGCGTGCCGTGAGACAGCGCGGGCGGCGCGAGGTTGAACTTCACGGTGTAAGCGTCGCCGGGCGTGCCCTCGAACTGCGCGGCAAGCGCCGCGCGGAACGCCGGGTCCGCGTGCAGGCGCGCGACTTCGTATTCGTCCTTCACCGCGAGCAGCTTGTAGAACGTGATGGCCACGGCGCGCTTCACGTCTTCATTCGCCGATGCCCGCGCAATCAGCGAACGATATCGCTCCACGTACTTCGCGCCGCCATAAGCGAGCAGCCGCTCTTCGCGGTCACGGATGAGGTCGGCGAGCGGCATATCCGCCATCGAGACGCGCTTCAGTTGCGCCGACGATGCGAGCGCGTCCAGCTCGCGCATATCCGCCGCCGCGAGCCGTCCGATGGCAAACGCCAGCTTGTTCGCCGTAACTGCGACGTTGTTCAGTTCGAGCGCGCGCATCAATGCGCCGTGCGACACGGGCACGAGCCCGAGCTGCCACGCGAAGCCCAGCATCACGATATTCGCGCCGATGGTATCGCCGAGAAAGCGCGTCGCGAGCGATTGCGCGTCGCAGGTGTGCAGGGCATCGGCGGCATTGGCACCGGCCGCGTGGCGCATCTTGTCGAGGAGCGCGTCTGCGTGCAGATTGGCGTCCGGGTTCTGCACGAAGCTCGCGTTCGGAATCGCGTGCGCGTTGACGACGATCCTCGTCCGGTCATGCCGCACCGTCTGCAACGCTTCGGGACTCGCGCCGACGACCATGTCGCAGGCGAGCAGCAAATCGGCCTGCTGCGTGTCGATACGCACCTGATTCAGCAGCGCGTCTTCGCTTGCCACGCGCACGAACGACAGCACCGAGCCGCCTTTCTGCGCGAAGCCCATGAAATCGAGCACCGACGCGCTCTTGCCTTCCAGATGCGCCGCCATGCTGATGAGCGCGCCGACCGTGACGACGCCCGTGCCGCCGACGCCCGTCACCAGAATGTCGTAAGGCGCCTGGTCGAGATGCGCGCGCGGCGGCGGCAGTGCATCGACGCGGCGCGCGAGTTCGGCAGGATCGAACGCTTGCCCGTCCGCTTTTTTCAGCTTCGCGCCTTCGAGCGTGACGAAGCTCGGGCAGAAGCCGTTCACGCACGAATAGTCCTTGTTGCACGACGACTGGTCGATGCGCCGCTTGCGTCCCAGCTCGGTTTCCACCGGTTCGACGGACAGGCAATTCGACTGCACGCCGCAATCGCCACAGCCTTCACAGACGGCTTCGTTGATGAAGAGGCGCTTGTCCGGATCGGGAAACTCGCCTTTCTTGCGGCGGCGGCGCTTCTCGGCGGCGCACGTCTGGTCATAGATGAGCACGGTCACGCCGGACGTCTCGCGCAGGCGGCGCTGCACGGCATCGAGTTCGCTGCGGTGATGAAACGTCGTGCCGCGCGGGAACTGGTCTTCGTGGCCTTCGTATTTTTCGGGTTCGTCGCTCACCACGACGAGCAGCGCGATGCCTTCCGCCTCCACTTGCCGCGCGATCTGCGGCACGGAAATGCTGCCGTCGACCGGCTGGCCGCCCGTCATCGCGACGGCGTCGTTATAGAGAATCTTGTACGTGATGTTGGCTTTCGCGGCCACCGCCTGACGAATCGCGAGAATGCCCGAGTGAAAGTACGTGCCGTCGCCTAAGTTCTGGAAGACGTGCGGCGTTTTGGTGAACATCGCGTGCGACGCCCAGTCGACGCCTTCGCCGCCCATCTGGATGAGGCCGGTCGTGTCGCGCTCCATCCACGACGCCATGAAGTGACAGCCGATGCCCGCCTGTGCGACCGAGCCTTCCGGCACTTTCGTCGATGTGTTGTGCGGGCAGCCCGAGCAGAAATAGGGCGTACGCTTCACGGCATCGGCGATATTCGACAGAATCTGCGGCGCGACGAGATCCACCACTTTCTCGCGGCGATCGAGCGCCGGCTTGTGCCGCGCGAGCCATTGCGCGAACACAGGCAGCACACGCGACGGCCGCAATTCGCCGAGCGCCGAAAGGAGCGGCGCGCCGTCCTGCGTGGTCTTGCCGATCACGACCGGCCGCGCGCCCTCCACGCGGTTGTACAGATGGTCCTTGATCTGCTGCTCGACCACCGGCCCTTTTTCCTCGATCACCAGCACTTCCGCGAGCCCTTCGACGAACGTGTCGAGCCGCGTGGTTTCGAGCGGAAACGACAGCCCGATCTTGTAGATACGCACGCCGGCGGCGTCGAGATCATCGACGGTGAGTTCGAGGCGGCGCAGCGCCTCCATCAGATCGAGATGCGCTTTGCCGCACGTCACGATGCCGACGTTCGCGCGCGGGCTCGGCGCGATCCACTTGTCGATGCTGTTCGTCCGCGCGAAGTGGCGCACGGCGTCGAGTTTCGCGTGAAGGCGCGCTTCGATGTTGAGACTCGGCAGGTCCGGCCAGCGGTTGTGCAGGCCGCCCGGCGGCGGGGTGAAGCCTTCCGGCGCTGTCCATCCGGTTTGCAGCGCATCGAGATCGACGGTCGATCCGGATTCCACCGTCTCCGAGATCGCCTTGAAGCCGACCCACGCGCCCGAAAAGCGCGACAGCGCCCAGCCGTACAGCCCGAATTCGAGCATGTCCGCCACGTTCGACGGATTCACCACCGGCATGTGCCACGCGATCATCGCCTGATCGCTCTGATGCGGCATGGACGACGAGACGCAGCCGTGGTCGTCGCCCGCCACGACGAGCACGCCGCCGTGCGGCGACGAGCCGTACGCGTTGCCGTGCTTGAGCGCATCGCCCGCGCGGTCCACGCCGGGGCCCTTGCCGTACCACATCGCGAACACGCCATCGACGGTGCGCTCGGGGTCGCTTTCCACGCGCTGCGTGCCAAGGACGGCGGTGCCGCCCAGTTCCTCGTTGATCGCGGGCAGAAAACGCACGTCATGCGACGCGAGCAGTTTCTTCGCCTTCCACAATTGCTGATCGACCATGCCGAGCGGCGAACCGCGGTAGCCGCTGATGAAACCGGCGGTGTTCAGTTGCGCGGCGCGGTCGAGCGCGCGCTGCATCAACACGAGACGCACGAGCGCCTGCGTGCCGGTCAGAAAGATCCGGCCGCTCGTGGCGCTCAGGTTGTCGGCGAGTTGGTAGCCGGACAGCGCGGGTTCGTTGAGGCGAGGCGACAAGGCATCGGCGGGCACGCGTGCGTTCATGGTTGTCTCGTTGTTCGTCTATGAGGCGATACGTCATTTTTTGTCATCGAACGCGGAATGTTTTTGCGCACTCGCTGCAATTCAGCAGGCATAGAGAAACGACGCATGCTTTTTCGGCCTAAACGGGAGAAATCTGCTCGATCTGGCGCGCATCGGCGTAAACCCGGACCCATGACGCTCGCGTGACCGCAAGGATTGGGACTAACCTGATCGCTTCTGAAAACGAGAGAAAGCCGACGCGATGAAACTCTTCTACTGGCCGAAGACGCGCGCTTTTCGCGCGCTGTGGATGCTTGAAGAACTGCGCGAGCCGTATGAACTGGCGTTCGTCAACATTCGCGCAGGCGCGCAGAACGAAGCCGCGTTCAGCCGCGTCAACCCGATGTCGAAGCTGCCCGCGCTCGACGACGGCGGCGTGCGCGTGGCCGAATCCGGCGCGGTGCTGCTTTATCTGGCGGACCGGTTTCCGGACGCGCGGCTCGGCGCGCCGGTTTCCGACCCGGCGCGCGGCCGTTTCCTGCAATGGATGTTCTTCACCGGCTCATGTCTGGAACCGGCGATGGCCGAGCGCATGACCGGCGCGCAGGGCAACACGGTCAGCTTCGGCTGGGGCGATCTTTCGCGCGTCGAACACGCGATCGAAAGCGCGCTCGAAGAAGGGCCGTGGCTGCTCGGCGAACTGTTCACCGCCGCCGACATCCTGCTCGCGAGCACGCTGCAGATCGCGTTCGTCGCGAGGCTGATCGAGCCGCAAGGCGTGCTGTTCGATTACGTCGAGCGTGCGGTGGCGCGCGAAGGATACGAACGCGCGGCCGAGATCGACCATCGCGAGGCGGAGCGCCTCGGACTCAGGCCGCACCCGAAAGCGCCGGTGGATTGAGCGATCGCGCCGCCGGTCAGGGAAAGGCGCGCGGCTTCGGAATGCCCGCGCCAGCATCGATGTCCGCGACCGCGCGCACATGCGCCAGTTCGATGGCTTCAGTCGAAGTGGCAAGACCGTCGTCGCCGCCGACGGTCTTCCAGTCCTGCACGGCTTTGTCGAGATGACGAATCTCGTACTCGGCGTCCCAGCGCGGGCCCTGAAGCTCTATTGGCCTCACGTGGATGGAATAGACGCCATATAGGAAGACCTGGTCCGGCATGTCGCCTCCGATGCAGTGAGCGGCGCGCGCACGCCGCCTCGCCGCCAGCTACAGTTCGATTTCCCCGAGGATGCGGTGGGCGAGCGCCCGCGCTTCGTCGAGTGCTTCGTGCTCGTTCTCCGATGCGGCTTCCACTTCGTAGAGCGTCGCGTCGGGCTGCTCGCCGTCGTCGCGGGAGAGCGAGACGAGTCCCTGAAACTTGCCTCCGTCGATGGCGCGCACGCCGATCGTCGCGGTGTAGATGCCTTTCGTGTAGGTCGTGTCTTCCATGATGGATTCGCCTCTAGACAAGGACGCGAGCATGAAATTCATGCTAGCACGCGGCCACGCGCCGCGTGTGACAGCGGCGCGCGCAGCCTACGCGTAGCCATTAGCCAAGCAATTCCTCGACCTCGTCCAGCGTCGGCGAATGCGCGCCCGAATGACGACACGCCGCCGCGCCCGCCGCCAGCGCGAACTTCAGATGCTCGGGCCAGCCGCCGTGGCGCGCCATCAGGCTATAGAGCAGCCCGCCGATGGACGCATCGCCTGCGCCGACCGTATCCGCCACCTCGATCACCGGCGGACCCGCGCTGAACGATTCGTCGCCGGCGTAGAGCGTCGCTTCCGCCGAGCCGCGCGTGACGAGCACGGTGGCTTGCGGGTTCATCGCGCGCAGTTGCGCGAGCGCGTCTTCCTCGGGAACGCCGCGAAACAGCATGTGCAGGTCTTCGTCCGACACCTTGATGAGATCGGCAAGGCCCGCCATGTTGCGCAGGATCGGCTCGTAGCCGTGTTCCATCAGATTCCGGTAGTTCGGATCGA
Organism: Burkholderia sp. 8Y; assembly: GCF_902506145.1. Taxonomy (GTDB): domain Bacteria; phylum Pseudomonadota; class Gammaproteobacteria; order Burkholderiales; family Burkholderiaceae; genus Caballeronia. The sequence continues at coordinate 3,021,915 of NZ_LR733520.1, forward strand.
AGCTGATCTTGACGCCATGCTCGCGCAGCTTCGCGGCGAGCGCGGCGAGCGTCGCGCCGAGCGGCTGTCGCACGAGGCTGATGCAGCCGAAGTGCGCCCACTTCACGCGCTCCATCCAGCCTTGCGGCAGCTTCTGCGGATCGAAGGCGAGATCCGCGCCGTTTTCGCCCATGAAGTAATAGGTCGGCGGCTGCGTCTTGTGAACGATGGCAAGCAGCGGCGGACGCTCGACGCGCTGCATGAAGCGCATGTCGAGGCCCGCGGCGACGCTCGCCTGCCAGAGGTCGTCGGAGAAATTGTCCGTGCCGAGCGACCCGGCGCTCGCGGTCGGCAGCCCGAGCCGGGCGACGGCGCGCGCGACGTTCCAGCCCGCGCCGCCCGGACGCGACAGCCAGCTCGCCTCGCCGGTGCGGATCAGATCAGTGAGGATGTCGCCAGCGGAGACGAACTGCGGGAAAGTGGTGTAATCGGTTGCCATCTTGCTTACCGTGAGTTGTGCGGCGAGGCGAGCGCGTTCAGCACTTTGTAGCACGCGCCCATCGTGTGATAGTCGGTCTTGCCGGCGGGACTTTTTTCGTCGCCGTATTTGCGGTTGTCGCACGTGAGAATGCGATACCACGCGCCGTACCGGTGATCGACGAAATGCGCCCAGCTATAGCGCCACAGTTCGTCGTAGCAGTCCCAGAAGCGTTCGCTGCCGGTGCGCGCGCCGAGGAGCGCCGCCGCCGCGAAGCTTTCGGCCTGCACCCAGAAGTACTTGTCGTGATCGCAGATGCTGTCGTCGGGGCCGAAGCCGTAGTAGAGGCCGCCGTGCCGGTCGTCCCACGCGCGGCAAAAGCCCGCGTCGAACAGTTCGATGGCGCGCGGCGCGAGCCACGGCAGCGCGCGATGGCGTTCGAGAATCAGCAGCAGCTTCGCCCATTCGGTCTGATGCCCCGCCTGAAAGCCCCACGGCCGGAAGATGTTCGAACTGTCCGATTCGTTGTAGTGCCAGTCCACGGACCAGTCGCGGTGAAAATGCTCCCACACGAGTCCGTTCGACAGCCGCGCCTGCCGCAGCGTGATGTTGCCCGCAATTTTTTCCGCGCGGTCGAGATACAGCACGTGGCCGGTCGCCTCGTATGCCGCGAGCAGGGCTTCGGTGGCGTGCATGTTCGCGTTCTGCCCGCGATAGTCCGAAAGCTGCCAGTCAGGCGTGGCTTCGTCGGCGTACAGACCCGCTTCGGCGTCCCAGAAGCGGCGGTCCATCAGCGCGAAGGTTTCGTCGATCATGGGCCGCGCTTCGTCGATGCCCGCCATGGCCGCATGCGCACACGCAAGCAGCACAAAGGCCATGCCGTAGCAATGGCGCGTGCCGTCGAGCGTGCGTTTCTGGCCGTCGCGCCATTCGATTTCCCAGTCGTAGCCTTCGTGCGCGGCGTCCCAGTGCGCGTCGCGCAGGAAACGGAACGCGTGCCGGGCGTCATCGAGGAACTGCGCATCGCCGAAGTGGCGATATGCCATCGCGTAATTGAAGACGAAGCGTGTACTGCTGACGAGGTGGCGCGTCGTGCGGTCGTAGACGGTGCCGTCGTCCTTGAAGAAATGGAAGAAGCCGCCGGACGGATCGCGGCCGGCCGGCGCGTAGAAGGCGAGCGTGTCGCGCACGTGCGACAGCAGGAAGTCGCGGCTGCGGAAGTCGATTGGGCCTTCCATCTGTTCCGACGCCGGCGCGTTCCCGGAAGCGACGGCGGCGACGGCGGGGGAGGCGGTCATGTTCATGGCGTGCGGATGTCCTTTTTCGTGCCCGAACTCGCGCGAGCGATGAACTCCACGCTCATCAGCGAATTGGCCTGATCGGGCTGGGTCGAAGGATCGTCGAGCAGCAATTCGACGCCCCGCCGCCCGAGTGCTTCCTTGTCCACGGCGACCGTCGAGAGCGGCGGCGAGCTGTGAGCGGCGGCGGGAATGTCGTCGAAACCGACGAACGCGATGTCTTCCGGCACGCGCAGACCGTGCGCGAGACAGACGCGCATGGCCGCGAGGGCCGCTGCATCGTTATAGGCGAAAACCGCGTCGGGCAGCGCATTGGATTGCGCGCGCGTCTCGGCGATGAGACGCTCCATGGCGTCGGCGGCGGCCACGTCGGCGGGCACGCCGGCCTGCGCGTTGATTTCGAGCGTCGGATCGAAGAGCAGGCCGGCGTCGAAATACGCCTTGCGATAACCGAGCGCCCGCTGCGCGATACTGTGATGCGCGAGCGATCCGCCGATAAACGCGACGCGCCGCCGTCCGAGCGCGAACAAATGCTGCATGGCGAGCGCCGCGCCCTTTGCGTTGTCGATGTCGACCGAGCGAAAGCCGGGCGCGCGCAGGTCGATGAGCACGATGGGCCGCGCGAGCGATTGCAGATGCGCGAGCAGTTCCGGCTCGACGAAGCCCGCGACCGCGATAGCGTCGGGCGCATGCAACCGCATCTGCTGCGCGAGGTCTTGCGTGGGACCGGCGGTGAGCACCGATGGCACGAGACGGCGCTCGCGGCACGCCTCTTCGAAGCCGTGCAGCACTTGCGAGAAAAACGGGCTGACGGCGAAGTTGTTGTGCTGCCGATGCAGCAGAAAGGTCACGCGGCGGATGCGCGTGCGCAGCTGCGCGGAGTCATAGCCGAGGCGCTGCGCGACTTCGACGACGCGCACGCGCGTGGCTTCCGAGAGACCCGGCTGGTTCTTGAGCGCACGCGAAACGGTCCCGATGGAGACGCTCGCCGCCCGTGCGACATCGCGGATGGTAGTGGCCATCGTGTTTTTCTCTAGGATGAAGCGGAGCGCACGCAGAATGCGAGCGCCTTGGGGCGCGATTGTATAGTAAAAGCGGGCCGCGACGCGTTCTGAATTGCCTAGAGGAAACCACTAAGCCTTTGTGCAGAATGCTTTGCGGTCTATGTGGTTGTTTAGTAAAACGGTGCGAATGAATGGCGCGGCGCGGAGTGCAACGAGGCGATGCATGATGCCCGACGCCCGAACCTAGGCTACGCCCGTGCTTGCGAACTGAACGCCAACCTCACGCCTTTCACCGCCGCTCATATCAAGATCACTTCATAAGGCCGCGTCAGCCGCGCAAGCACATGCTCCGCCAAAACCGCCGCCTGCCCCGTCGCCGTGTCCGGCTCCAATTGACTGCGGAACGCCTGCACGGCTCTCAGCTTGCGGGCATGTGTCGCTTCGTCGAGCACGATCCTGCGGGCGCGGCTCCACGGTACACGCGTATCGTCGGGCGACGCCCAGTGCCAGGTGCAGAGCGGCACCTCCACGAAAGCCAGCCCAAGCGAAGCGGCGGTCGAGAAGGCCGCGCGCCCGACCGCTTCGTGGTCCGGATGCCCGTCGTGACGCCAGGTCGCGAAGACGATGTCGTCGGGCTGCAAATGCTTCTCCAGGTAGCCCGCCAAGTCCGGCTCGATCTCATCCGCGCTGCCGTGTCGCAGCCCGAGTCTTGCCACCTGCACGTTTCGCAGGTGCAGCCGCTGCAATGCCTCGCGCGTTTCCATCGGGCGAACGGCGGCCAGGCGCTCTGGGGTCCACGCGGTGGAATTCGGGTGACTCGCGGTGCCGTCCGTGACCGCGACGATCAGAAGATTCCTGCTCGTTTCCGATAGCAGTGCGAGCAATCCGCCCGTGCCGAGCACTTCGGCGTCCGGGTGCGGCGCGACGACGACCGCGCGTGCGCCGGGCGGCACGAGATCGCCCGGATGCACTTCCGGCAATGCGCCGAGACGCCCCCAACTCTGCCATGCGGCTTCCGGCGTGCCGTGGGCGGAAAGCTCGTCCTGAGGCGCCGGCGTCACGCGCGCTTTCAGTGTAGCCATGAAATGCTCTCCTTCTTCATTCGCGCGCGGACTCACTGAGGCGCCGCGACGCGACGCGCGTCATAGCCGACGCGGCGCGCGCAATCGCGCGATGCCGGATGGTCCGAATGAGCGGCTCCTGGCAGCATGAGTTCATGGATGACTGGCGCGCTGTTCATGGCTTTCCCCGTGGTCGCGTATGTGATGTGACCGCAGTGTGGCAAGCCACGTACCCGCGCGATACTCGGCCCAACGGCATAGGCACGAGCGTCTGACCACCAGCATTCGATGTCCTCATGATGCTGCTCATGGGCAGGTTATCTTGCCTATGCCGTTCGGCCGAGTCGATCTTGCGTGACGCCTGCGCTCAAATAACGAAAAGGCCGCACGAGGCGGCCTTATCACGAAGCGGAGTGAGTCATGCAGCGATCAACGGCGAGCGGGTGCCCCGACGGTTTTGCTTTCCCGTACGGGTTCGGCGGCGGTCCGGCGCGAGCCCCAACGCTGCGCGAGCACCGCGCAGACCATCAACTGAATCTGATGGAAGAGCATCAACGGCAACACCACGGCACCCACCGCGTGCGACGCGAAGATGACCTTCGCCATCGGGATGCCGGACGCGAGGCTCTTCTTCGAGCCGCAGAAGATGATGGTGATTTGATCCGCGCGGCTGAAGCCGAGGCGTTTCGCGCTGAACGCCGTGATAAAGAGCGCCGCCGCCAGCAGAATAATGTTCACGACGAGCAGCCCCGCCAGCGCGGACACGGGAATCGAATGCCAGATACCTTCATTCACCGCTTCGCTGAACGCCACGTAGACGACCAGCAGAATCGAACCTTGATCGACGAACTTCAGCACAGGCTTGTGCCGGTCCACCCACTTGCCGATGGCGGGCCGCAGCAATTGTCCGGCAACGAACGGCACCAGCAATTGCAGCACGATATTGCCGACGGTGTGCCACGGAGAGCCGGTGGTCGCGCCGTGATTGCTCACGAGCAGCCCGACGAGCGCGGGCGTGATGAATATGCCGAGCAGACTGGACGCCGACGCGCTGCACACGGCGGCCGGCACGTTGCCCTTGGCCATGGACGTGAAAGCGATGGACGACTGTACCGTCGACGGCAACGTACACAGGAACAGGATTCCGGTGTACAGCGCCGGGGTGACGAGCGGGCTCAAGAGAGGCTTGAACGCGATGGCGAGCACCGGAAACATGACGAAAGTGCTGAGCAGCACGAGCAGATGCAGGCGCCAGTGCGTGGCACCCGCCACAATCGCTTCGCGGGACAGCTTCGCGCCGTGCAGGAAAAACAGCAGCCCGATGGCGATGTCGGTGATCCAGTTGAACGCGACCGCCGCATTGCCGCGGCACGGCAGCACGCTCGCGATGATGACCGTGCCGATCAGCGCCAGCGTGAAATTGTCAGGAAGGAGTTTGGGCCGTGCCATCAAGAAGTCTCGCACTCGGGCGCTGCCGGGCCGTTCGCTCGGTCAAGCGTCGCGTCAGGGAAAACCATGATTTTCGCCTGCGGGCGATTAAATTGGCAAATTCATTTCTCAGATCGATTGATTCCCGTTGCGCATTAAACACGGCTGCAGCCTTGGGAGCGTACAGCAACTTCCAGACCGCGACGGCTGGGCAAAGCCGCAAACGAGCGCCTTAAATTCATCCTATCAATTCACCCGCAAATAAGGATGTCGAAGTAAAAAAACTCTGACGTAACATGGTGTTACAACCATCGCGCCGGCCTAACACTTTTTGGCTCGACGGGTGCCGCCAAGGTCAATAAATTGTTGGATGCGCCGGTCGGAGCGGTGCGTGTCGGTCGATGCCGCTCAACACCCTGCTCCGTAAGCATCAACGAGGCTGGCGTCCGTTTGACGGTTCGGCGCAGCGAGCAGCGGCGGTTCCGTCGAATATTCGTGCTGGTTGCAGGCAGTTCTGACATGGCGCCCATAGGCTTTCGCAAGACGACTCGGTTCTTCGCTTCCACCGCGCTCCTCGCGCTCGCGGCGGCGGGATCGCTCGCGCTGGCGGGGCCGCGCTCCGAGTGGCTGTCGCCGGCCGTTTTCAGCGATTCCGCCGCGAGCCGCCAGTCTCTGCATGCCACCCCGGTTGCCGCAAAGGACGGCCTCACGCCCGTGAGCGCCGAACTGCACCCGACGCCGCGCGGCGAGCAGGCCGCGCCGTTCCGCGGCACGGGTTCGATCCGCGCCGACATCACGCGCTACAACGAAGAACGCAATGTGCCGCGTCCGCAGGGCCGCCCGTCGGACGATGGCCGCGCGCCCGCTGCATCGAACTTTCGCAATTAAGCGAGCAGCCTCGCTGCGGATCGCGGAACTCGTGTTTCGTCTCAGTTAACGAAAAATAATTGGCGCGTCCAGCGCGCATGTCACGGTGACGTAATCTCGCCACAGCGAGGCGTCACTTTTCCTGTCAGACATTCCCCTCTTTTTCCCGCGCAAGGACAATGCGGCCTTCGGCTCATTGCGCGTTCCCTTTTGTTTCGAAACGGCTTTCATCGCGTCGTGAGGCGCGCCGTGCCTGCTTTCCCGCGCGCTTGCCTCGCGTGAGTCGCAGGCGCGAGAAGCGGCCGGCCTTCGCGTGACCGAGGGCCGCCATCGACGCTTCGGTGATGGAGTACTCGAAACGCTATACCCGCAATAACGAGAAAGATTTTTGACCGGATAAATGGTCCGTAAAGATGGTGCCGCTCCACACGCGATGCCTCTCGCCAGAAGCCCATTACGCCGGTCAGACGAGGCGAGCGCCGTGTTCCTCGCCCGCCACGCTTTTAATTTTCGACAAACGACAGGAGAGTTCATGAAGGCAACCGTCAACCGTGCGCCGCAGAAAACGGTGAAAGCAGCGGTCAAGGCCACCGCAATCGCAGCGATGATCGGCTGTTTCAGCGCGGGCGCGGCCCACGCACAGTCGAGCGTGTCGCTGTACGGCCAGGTCGACGAATGGGTCGGCGCAACCAAGTTTCCCGGCGGCCAACGCGCATGGAATGTCAGCGGCGGCGGAATGTCGACGTCCTACTGGGGCTTGAAGGGCTCCGAGGATCTCGGCAACGGCTACAAGGCGATCTTCACGCTCGAAAGCTTTTTCCGCGCGCAGAACGGTCAATACGGCCGCTTCCAGGGCGACACGTTCTTCGCTCGTAACTCGTATGTCGGCATTCAAGGTCCGATCGGTACGTTCACCGCCGGCCGCCTGACCACGCAGCTCTTCGTCTCGACGATCCTGTTCAACCCGTTCGTCGATTCGTACGTTTTCTCGCCGATGGTGTCGCACGTGTTCCTCGGCCAAGGCACGTTCCCGACCTACACGACGGATCAGGGCGTCACGGGCGACTCGGGCTGGAACAACGCTGTCCAGTACACGACGCCTGACTTCAACGGCCTCTCCGGCAGCGCGATGTACGCGTTCGGCAACAGCGCCGGCGACAACCGTTCGAAGAAGTACAGCGCGCAGTTCCTGTACTTCCACGGCGGCTTCGCGGCGACCGGCGTCTACCAGTACGTGAACTTCAACAACACGCCGGGCGATCTGCCGACGTCCAATGCGTTCACCACGCCCGGGTTCAAGAGCCAGAGTGTCGCGCAACTGGGCGCGTCCTACGACATGAAGTACGTCAAATTTTTCGCGCAGTACATGTACACGAAAAACGACATCGAACCGACCTCGTTTCACGTCAACACGGGCCAGGGCGGCGTGACCGTGCCGGTCGGCCCCGGCACCGTGATGGCGTCGTACGCGTATTCGCGCAGCAACGGCGGGCTCGATCAGACGCACAAGAGCTGGGCCCTCGGCTACGACTACCCGCTCTCGAAGCGCACGGACGTCTACGCTGCGTATCTGAACGACAAGTACACGGGCATGTCGTCGGGCGATACGTTCGGCGTCGGCATCCGCGCGAAGTTCTGAGCGCAGCGGGCAAGCCCCAAACGAAAACACCGCGCCGAGTGCGCGGTGTTTTTTTTGCGAAGCCTCAAAAAGCCAATCAACGAATCGCGAGCCGTGTCTTCGCGTCCTCATACTCCTGCTTCATCCGCGCGACCAGTTCGGCGACGCTCGGCGTGTCGTGCATCAGGCCGACGCCTTGACCCGCGCCCCAGATGTCCTTCCACGCCTTCGCCTTGCTCGAGCCATCGCCGAAATTCATCGCGGTTTTGTCGGATTCGGGCAGCGCGTCCGGATCGAGCCCCGCGTTCACGATGCTCCGGCGAATGTAGTTGCCGTGCACGCCCGTGAAAAGATTCGTGTAGACGATGTCTGACGCGCTCGATTCGACGATGGCCTGCTTGTAGCTGTCGAGTGCATGCGCCTCGCGCGTCGCGATGAAGCGCGTGCCCATGTACGCGAGGTCCGCGCCCATCGCCTGCGCCGCGAGAATCGAGCCGCCGTTGGCGATCGATCCCGACAGCACGATCGGTCCGTCGAAGACGCGCCGCACTTCGCCGACGAGCGCGAACGGCGACGTCGTGCCCGCGTGCCCGCCCGCGCCGGCCGCGACGAGAATCAGCCCGTCGACGCCCGCTTCCAGCGCCTTCTGCGCGTGCCGCAGATTGATGACGTCGTGCAGCACGATGCCGCCATACGAATGCACCGCGTCGATCATCTCCTTGACCGGCGCGCGCAGGCTCGTGATGAAAATCGGCACCTTGTGCTCCACGCACACGCGCACGTCGTGTTCGAGCCGCGCGTTGGACTGATGCACGATCTGGTTCACCGCGATCGGGCCGATGACCGCATCCGGATTCGCCGCCTTGTGCGCCGCGAGCGACGCCTGAATCTGCGTGAGCCATTCATCGAGCATTTCAGCCGGCCGCGCGTTCAGCGCGGGGAACGACCCGACGATCCCCGCCTTGCATTGCGCGAGCACGAGTTCGGGATAGCTGACGATGAACATCGGCGAGCCGATAACGGGAAGCGCCAGATTCTTGAGGACGGCTGGAAGGGCCATGAGACGAGTCTCCTGATGTTGTCATCTCGTTTCGACGCTAGCGTTAGCATGCCCGAAGCGATGCATTGGAACGATCGTTCGATTATAGGCATGGCGGGGCTGCTGCGAGGCGGCCAAATCCGAGTGAATCCTCGGTTTTCGGGCATTTCCGGCGTTCCGCGAGTGAGCATTCGCAGCGCCACGCCTACAATGACTCGCACAGCGACAACAAGAACGCATCATGTCTTTCGCAGCCTTCGAGCCGTTCCTTGTCGACGCCGCGGGCGTCGCGATTGCAGGCGTGAAGGGCGGCGGCGGCCCGCCGCTCCTGCTGCTGCACGGCCATCCGCAGACGCACGAAATCTGGCACAAGTGCGCCGACGTTCTCGCGCGCCACTTCACGGTCATCGCAACGGATCTGCGCGGCTATGGCGCGTCGGCGAAGCCCGAAAGCGACGACGCGCACACGCCCTATTCGAAGCGCGCGATGGCCGCCGATCAGGTCGCCGTGATGCGGCACTTCGGCTTCGAGCACTTTCTCGTCTGCGCGCACGATCGCGGCGCGCGCGTCGCGCATCGCATGGCGATGGACTTCCCTGACGCCGTCGATCGGCTGATGCTGCTCGACATCGCCCCGACGCTCGCCATGTACGAAGCGACGAACCGCGAATTCGCGACCGCGTATTTCCACTGGTTCCTGCTGATCCAGCCGTCGCCGCTGCCGGAACTGCTGATCGGCGGCAATCCGGACGCGTATATCGACCGGGTGATGGGCAATCGTCACGCGGGACTCGCGCCCTTCGCGCCGCACGCGTTGCAGGCGTACCGCGATGCGCTCGCGCAGCCGGGCGCGGTCTACGCGATGTGCGAGGACTATCGCGCGTCGGCGAGCATCGACCTGGAGCACGATCGCGCGGACCTCGAACGCGGGCTGAAGATCGCGTGTCCGCTGCGCGTGCTGTGGGGCGAAGCGGGCGTGATTGCGCAATGCTTCGACGCGCTCGGCGAATGGCGGCGAGTCGCACGGGACGTCAGCGGCCGCGCGCTGCCGTGCGGGCACTACATTCCCGAGGAACAGCCGGACCTGTTGATCGACGAGATGCTCGCGTTCTTCGACGCACAGGCATGACGAGCCGGCGTCATCCATCTGTAGGGAAAGCACCGATGCACGGGGTATATCGTCGGGTTACGATCGACTCGACGTTGATCACGTCTATGTTCGCCGCTTGCCGTAGCTGACAAGCGGCTTTCTTTTTGGTCTCGCGATCCCCGTCATTCAGGCGAGAGCAACGACGCCCGCGTCCACCTTCACTGCGCCCGCCTGCGCCAGTTCCCCGACGATTTTCTCCAGCAACGCGCGGCGCTCGCCCGGCGCGGCGAGTGTATGGGCGGCGGCGCGCATGACGCGGGCGGTCGCGGTCGTCGCGAAGAGGGCGTCGAAGCTCATTGCGCGCACTTCCATCAGCTTGAACACGATCAGCACCTTCAGCGCGTTCTTCGCATTGCGGGCGGGGTCGGCCTGCAAGTAGTCGAGCCGCGACGACGCGGCATCCAGTGCGCGCGCCACGTCCGTGAACGGCGCGCCGTGGCCGGGAATCACGAGACGAACGTCGAGCCGCGCGATGAGATCGAGCACCGCGCGTTCTTCGGCGAAACCGCTCGCGCCTTCCACTTCCGGAAAGATCACGCCGAAGCCGTTCTCCCACAGCGCGTCCGCGCTGATGAGTATGCGGGCGTCGGCGCAATAGAGCATCAGCGAATGCGGGTGATGCCCCGGCGCACCCAGCACGGACCACGACAGCCCGCCGAGCGCGAGCGTCGCGCCGCTTGCGATGGTGCCCGTGAAGCCGAAGCGGTCGCAACTCTGGCCGGTGGCGTTGAATGTGAGCGCGTGCTCGTCCCATTCGCGCACGGCGTCGGCGTCGCCGGCGGGAATCAACGTGTCGCACGCATATGTTTGCTGGAGCAGCGCGTTGCCGCCGCAGTGATCCGAGTGCAGATGCGTGTTGACGATCAGATCGAGCTTGCGCGCGCCGAGTTTCTGCCGGACGAGCGACAACGTTTGCGTCGCGTGGGAGACGTAGCCCGTATCGACGAGCGCCGTGCCTCCGTCGCTCTCGAAGAGCACATTGTTGGACGAGAGCCAGCCGCGCTCGAAGACGGTCATGGAGTCGGGTAGCGCGTTCACGGCGCGGTCTCCTTCGGCATGACGACGATGGTCGCCGTTGCCTTCATCACGGTTTCGCCGAGTTGATTGTGGGCGCCGCCTTCGAGCTTCGCGAGATCGCCGCCGAGGCTCGCTTTCCACTTCGCCTCGACGACTTGCCAGCGCATCGTGAGCACGTCGCCGGCTTTCACGGCGCGCGTCAGCTTGATGCCGAATTCGAGGCCGAGCGGCTGCGCGTATCGCGCGAAGTGGTCGGCGATCATCGCCATGAGATGCGCGGTCGGCTGCGTGCCGGACGCGATCAGCGCGCCGAAGCGGCTCGCGCGGGCGTAGGCCTCGTCGTAATGCAGCGGGTTCGTGTCGTTGACGAGCGTCGCGAACCGGCGAATGGAATCGGCCGGCAGCGGGAGCGTCGCCTCGAACGATTCGCCGAGCATCACGACGCGCGCCCCTTGCCGGCGGCTCGCGACGCGCGCGAGCACGCTGCGCTTCGCGGCGTCGTCATACGCGCTCCACGCGGCGATTTCGTCGAGAGTGCGAAAGCAGCCGTCGCAGAAGTTCGTTTGCGGGTTCATGCGGCAGATATCGACGCACGGCGAGGGCGCGCCGTTCATTGCGCGGCCGTCTCGCGCAGCGCGACATTGACAACAGGCGCGCCCGTCAGATCGATCAACTCCTGCGGCGACAGATTGAAGACCGCATGCGGATGCCCGGCTGCGGCCCACAGGCTGTCGAGCGCGAGCAGGTCTTCGTCGATCAGCGTGACCGGCTCGACGGCATGCCCGATCGGGCACACGCCGCCGATCGCGTAGCCGGTGTTTTCACGCACGAACTTCGCATCGGCGCGGCCAAGTGCGCCGACGCGCGCCGCGACTTTCGCTTCGTCCACGCGATTCGCGCCGCTCGCGATCACGAGCACGGGCGCATCGTCTTCGCGGCGGCGGAAAAGAATCGACTTCGCGATTTGCGCAACCGAGCAGCCGAGCCCGGCCGCCGCTTCCGCCGACGTCTTCCCGGTCTCGGGCAGCATCACGACGGGATGCGGATGACCGCGTTCCTGCAACAGCCGCGCGACGCGGCGCGCGGAATCGGGCAGAGCTTCGATAGGGGTGGGTTCGATCATGGCGTTCCTCTTCAAGACACTGCTCAGACGCAGACTTCGCCGGTCTTCTTCTTCGCGAGCAACGCGCGGCCCGCGCGCGAGGCGCTCGGCTTGCCGATTGCGCGCGAGATGAAGTCGCCGGTTTCGACGAGTTGATCCAGATCCACGCCCGTCTCGATGCCGAGTCCGTTCATCAGATACACGACGTCCTCGGTCGCCACGTTGCCGGTCGCGCCCTTCGCGTACGGACAGCCGCCGAGCCCCGCCACCGACGCATGAAAAATCTCGATGCCTTCGAGCAGCGCCGCATAGATGTTGCCGATGGCCTGGCCGTAGGTATCGTGAAAGTGCCCGGACAGACGCTCGCGCGGGAACACCTTCGATGCCGCCGCGACGACTTCGCGCGTGCGCTCAGGCGTGCCGACGCCGATGGTATCCGCGATATCGATTTCGTCGCAGCCGAGCGCCTTCATCCGCTCGACCACGTCCACCACGGACGCCACGCTGACTTCGCCCTGATACGGACAGCCGAGCGCGCACGAAATGCTGGCGCGCAGCCGCATTCCGGCTTCTTTCGCGGCCTTCGCGACCGGCTCGAAACGCGCGATGCTCTCCGCGATACTGCAATTAATGTTTTTCTGCGAGAACGCCTCGCTTGCCGCGCCGAAGATCACGACTTCGTCGGCTTTGGCTTCCAGCGCGCCTTCGTAGCCGCGCATGTTCGGCGTGAGCACCGAGTAGATCGTGCCCGGCCGGCGCTCGATGCCCGCCATCAGCGCGGCGGCGTCGGCCATTTGCGGCACCCATTTCGCGGAGACGAACGACGTCGCCTCGACATTCACGATGCCCGCGCGCGCGAGCCGGTTCACGAGTTCGATCTTCGTCTCGGTGGCGACGAATTCCTTCTCGTTTTGCAGGCCGTCGCGCGGCGCGACTTCGACGATTTTCACTTTGGCCGGAAGCATGGCTGTCTCCTTTATAAACCCCGCGCGATTCAATAACCGCGCTTGAAATCCACGATGCCGCTGATCGCTTCGCCGCGCGCGAGCGCCTTGATCTTCGCCGCGATCTGCACGACGCTTTCCTCACGCAGCGTTTCCGCCGAGATATGCGGCGTGACGCTGATGCGCGGGTGCCGCCAGAACGGATGATCGGCCGGCAGCGGCTCGGTATGGAACACGTCGAGCATCGCGCGGGCGAGTTGTCCGCTGTCGAGCGCGGCGAGCAGGTCGGCATCGACGAGATGCGGGCCGCGCGCCACGTTCACGAGATACGCGCCGCGAGCGAGCCTGCCGAATGCGCGGGCGTTCAGGATACCTTCGGTATCCGGCGTGTGCGGCAGCAGATTGATGAGCACCTTCACGCCGCCGAGGAACGCATCGAACTGCTCGGGGCCGGCATGGACCGCGACGCCTTCGATGTCCTTCGGCGTGCGGCTGTAGCCGCGCACCGGCACGCCGAGCGCGACCAGCGAACGCGCCACTTCCGCGCCGAGCACGCCCAGCCCCAGCACGCCGACCGTGAAGGTCTTGCGCGCGTGCTGCGGCAGCTTCTGCCAGCGGCCTTCGCGTTGCAGGGCTTCGTATTCGTCGAAGCGGCGCATGAAGCGCAGCACCGCATGGCTCGCGTACTCGACCATCTGCTGCGCCATGCCGGTGTCTTCCAGACGCACGAGCATGGCGTTGGGCGGCAGCGTGCCGGGCTCCTTGCGCTCGACGTCGAGAATGGCATCGACGCCCGCGCCGAGATTGAATACGGCCTTCAAGTCCGGCCGGTTCGCGAACAATTCGCGCGGCGCGCGCCAGACGACGGCGTAATCGGCGGGCGCGGTGTCGCCGGGTTCCCAGACGCGCACGTCGGCTTCCGGCAGTTCGCGGGCGAAATCCCGCAGCCACGCGTCGATATCCGTGTTCTGCTCGTAGAAGACGATCTTCATGCGGCTCATTTGGCGAACAACTGGCCGATGTCGTTGAACGCCTTGAATTCGAGCGCGTTGCCGCAGGGGTCGAGGAAAAACATCGTCGCCTGCTCGCCGACTTCGCCCTTGAAGCGGATATGCGGCTCGATGATGAACGTCGTCCCCACGCCCTTCAGCCGTTCGGCGAGCGCGTGCCAGTCGCCCATCGAAAGCACGACGCCGAAGTGGCGCACCGGCACGGCGTCGCCATCGACGGCGTTCTTCGCGGCGGGACGCGCTTCGTCCGGCGAGAGATGCGCGACCAGCTGATGCCCGAAGAAATTGAAATCGACCCAGTCGGGCGAACTGCGGCCTTCCGGACAGCCGAGCAACTCCCCGTAGAACGCGCGCGCGTCCTCGAGACTGGTGACGGGAAAGGCCAGGTGAAACGGCTGGAGCGTGCGTTGCGTCCTGGAATGGTCCGCGTGCTCGAAGCGGCCGGCGGATTCATCGGGTAGATCGGACATGCGGCCTCCGTGTTGGGGCGTTGTGGCGGCGTTGTGGCGACGTTATGGCGACGTTATGGCGACGATGTTGCGATTCGGACCATTTTACGGTGACGGCGGGCTCGGCGCGCGGCTTCGAATATCCAAATGACGATTGAATCGTTCGCGGCGGCGCTGCATCACGCGAGAATGACGCATGAATCGAACGCAGCCGAGGCACGCATGAACATGAACGACGAACCCTTCCGCCGGCCCGTGCTCGTGACCGTGCCGGGACTGCACGGCAGCGAAGGCGCGCACTGGCAGAGCTGGCTGGAACGGCAATACGTGGAGGCGTCGCGGGTCGAGCAGGCCGACTGGGATGCGCCGCATCTCGATGAATGGGCGAGCGCCGTCGAAGCGCGGCTCGACGCCTTGCGGCGGCCCGCGGTGCTCGCCGCGCACAGCTTCGGCTGTCTCGCGGTTGCGCATGCGTTCAGGCGCGCGCGCAGCCGTGCGCTCACGCGCGTGACGGGCGTGCTGTTGGTCGCCCCGGCGAGCCCGGACAAGTTCCGTCTCGCGGGGCGCTTCGAAGCGGAACGTCTGTCCGTGCCGTCGATTCTCGTCGGCAGCCAGACGGACCCGTGGATGCCCATCGACCGCGCGCGCGATCTCGCGCAGCATCTGGGCAGCGCGTTCGTGAATTTCGGCGATGCCGGCCACATCAACACGGCGGCCGGCTTCGGTCCGTGGCCGCACGCGAAGTATCTCGTCGATACGCTCGCGCACTACGCCCCGCCCGCGCCGTCCGAGCCGTCCGAGCCGTCCGAGCCGAACGGCGCGCGGGAGCGGTCGCCGCGCGAACACGCGTATGGCTGATGGCTGCGCCGCGCATTCCATAACATGGATGGCCGCCTGCGCGCGGCCTTTCGCTTTTATATTCCAGGGAGTCTCATGGCGGCATTCAGGCAAGTCGGGCTCGCGGCATGGATCATGGCGGCTTCCGCCGCGCACGCGGACACCACGCTGCTCAACGTCTCTTACGACGTCACGCGCGAGCTGTACAAGGACATCGACGCGGCGTTCGTCGCGGACTACAAGAAGCGCACGGGCGAGACGGTGTCGGTGAGGCAGTCGCATGGCGCGTCGAGCGCGCAGGCGTTATCGGTGATGCAGGGCTTGCAGGCGGATGTCGCGACGATGAACCAGCCGAACGACATCGACCTGCTCGCCGAGCGCGGACAACTCGTGCCGGCGAACTGGCGCACGCGCCTGCCGAACGGCAGCGCGCCGTACACGACGACGATGGTGTTCCTCGTGCGCCACGGCAACCCGAAGCACATCAAGGATTGGAGCGATCTCGCGCGGCCCGGCGTGCAGGTTGTCATCGCGAATCCGAAGACATCGGGTAACGGCCGTTACACGTATCTTGCGGCGTGGGGCTACAAGAAGCAGCAGGGCGCG
Source organism: Burkholderia sp. 8Y (assembly GCF_902506145.1). GTDB lineage: Bacteria > Pseudomonadota > Gammaproteobacteria > Burkholderiales > Burkholderiaceae > Caballeronia. Next base: position 3,037,802 of record NZ_LR733520.1, read on the forward strand.
AGCGACGCGCAGGCGCAGGACTTCGAGAAAGCGATCTTCGCGAACGTGCCGGTGCTCGACACGGGCGGGCGCGGGGCGACGACGACGTTTACGCAGCGCGGCATCGGCGATGTGCTCGTCACGTTCGAGAACGAAGTGAGTTTGATCGGAACGGGCGCGGGCGCGAAGGACTTCGACGCGGTGTATCCGTCGTCGAGCTTGCTGGCGGAGCCGCCGGTTTCGATCGTCGACAAGGTGGTGGACAAGCGCGGCACGCGCAAGGAAGCGCAGGCGTACCTCGACTTTCTGTACGGCCCGCAGGCGCAGGAAATCATCGCGCAGCATCACTTGCGGCCGCGCAACGCGGACGTGCTCGCGAAGCATGCGAGCGAGTTCAAGCCGCTGAAGACGTTTACGGTGGAGCAGGTGTTCGGGAGCTGGCAGAAGGCGCAGCAGGCGCATTTCGCCGATGGGGGGACGTTTGATCAGGTGGTCGCCGAGAGGAAGTGAGGCTGGCGGGCGGTCGGGAATCGATGCAACGGCTGACTTCCCTCACCGCCCGCGACCGAATCGCGCCTCGCTCATTGGACGTCTCGAATGCTTCGAGCTCTGCAGTCCTCAAGCGACCTATCGTCGTGGTGGTCTATCCCATAAGCATACTTGCAGTAGACAAGGAGATCGCTTCGAACTTCAGGCGATAACTCAGTGATGGGCAACGGATCACCTTCATTCGCGAAAGGGTTGATGAACTCTCTCTTGTGCGTGAGACCCTTCTTGATGAAGTAGACGGCGTGTTCCTCGTGGTCGATTGACGAATGGTAGTAGCCCACACCCAAATAAAACCAGACTGATAGCAATGCCGCGGCGCCCAGCAGCACGGCTGCCACTCTTCTTTTCTTCATGACCCGTTCGCTCGCGGCGCGGATAGCGATAATTCCGAGCGTAGCCGCTTGACCACATCCATTCCCAGATTGCCTGGGCACGCTCGTCCTTTATGCGTTGCAAGCTGTTGATACTCTCGATGCCCGCCCAACCGCGCGATATTGAAAAAGTCCATGAGCACGCGACACAACGCGCGGCACGCGCCGATCTGAGGCCCTGTTGGCTCGTCGTGCCAAAATACGGCTCGATCGGTGACGATCCCGCCGATATTTATTAGCTTGTTCAAAAGTGACAAGCGACTGTATTCCTGTTCGTATGCCTCGCCTGCCTGTACGAGATCGGCAAGAAGAACGATTCCTAGTTTCCCGGTGTTATCGCCAGCAACGTGTTCCCCCGTGAACCTCACGTCTCGGGCCTCGTAAATTTCGCCCTGACAGGAGATGGCATAGTGATACCCTGCGTCGTTGAACGGCGGGATTCGTCCCATGTCCTCTGCCTGTAAGCGTTGCATCTCCTGAATGGAAGGCGAACCGCACGAGTAACTGCGGCCCGCGTGATGCAGGACGACGTCGTGATAGTCCCAATGACTCTCGCGCAACACTCCTCTCGGCGGTTTAGCGTGCCATGCCGAACGCTCGACCAACGGGTAGCCGCTTCGGGCGAGCGCGTTGATGATTGCTTGCCGAGTCGCGCCCTGGTTATTGACCGAAATGGCAGTGGCCGTGTCACGGGTGTTGCCCGCCGCAGAGTGCGCCCTAGTCCAATGGCGGATGCCGTAATCAAATGTCAACTCAGTCTCCGTTCACCGGAATCAGATTGCGCTTGGGCGATGAAAACACGGTGTGTATTTCAATGAGTTGCGTACCCTCGGTTTCGACCTTCGCATAACCGTTCGCATCCGTTCTGCATGATCGATGGACGCCCGACACAACGGCGATGACATCTTGATCTCGCAAAGGAAGGCCGGTTGCACTGTCTCGCATGCAGAACCAGGCTACGCATTGACCGGTTTGCTCTCTCTGGCGTGTAGCGGACTGCGCTGAGACTTCCGCGATCGTCGTAGCGCCAATGACGCCAAGCTTTTCCGCGAGGTCGTCATACCACGCTTCTCCTGCCAGCCGCGCGACTATCCGCGGATACTCCGGACAGTCGCAGACGACTACATCAGCGTCGAGAGCTATCTCGCTCCCGCCAATGGTCATGCGGCGCGGACCTCCATCCCTCGCGATGTAGCCTGTGGTCCGACAGACCGGACAGTAGACAGGGCCATTAATGAGTGCAGCTTGTTGTCCAGCATTGCCTAGTGTGAAAAACGGCCCTTTGCAGTAAGAGACCTCACCGCCGTTACTCAACTTGTCGCCGACAACTGCCATTCGGCGCATCATGAGAAAATCCTGAAGATTGATTCGTTGTACTTGATGACCGGCATGCATCGCTATCCCGCTGCTGAACGCTCACGCGTCTCGAAAGGAGTCAACAGGATACGAGAGCAGCGAAAAGCCGCAAGGGACGGTCAGCTGAGGAGTGCCGAAAACGTCAAACTATGACGAGATTGCGAAGTCTCGACGGCCGGCACCGTTGAAAGCGGCAGCATTTCGCCGATGGAGCAACGTTCGATCAGGTGTTAACGGATGGGAAGTGAGGCCAGCAGGGCTCGCGACCCCCTCGCAAGCCCCGCCGCCCGACCTCAATCCGCGCAGTGGCGCGCCGCCGTATCCTGCGCTGCTTCCGCCCGCATCCCCAGCCGCTCGATGAGCTTCCGGTCCGCTTCCGCCTGCGGATTACTCGTCGTCAGCAGTTGATCGCCGTAGAAGATCGAATTCGCGCCCGCAGCAAAACACAGCGCCTGCAACGCCTCGTCCATCTGCTCGCGACCAGCCGACAGGCGCACCATCGCCTTCGGCATCGTGATGCGCGCCACCGCGATCGTCCGCACGAACTCGAACGGATCGAGCGCCTCGGTGCCCGTCAGCGGCGTGCCCGCCACTTGCACGAGATTGTTGATCGGCACCGACTCCGGATACGGCTCCATGTTCGCGAGCTGCGAAATCAAACCCGCGCGCTCTCGCCGCGATTCGCCCATGCCGACGATCCCGCCGCAGCACACGTTGATGCCCGCATCCCGCACGTGATCGAGCGTATCGAGGCGATCCTGATAGGTGCGCGTCGAAATGATCTGGCCGTAGAACTCGGGCGACGTGTCGAGGTTGTGGTTGTAGTAATCGAGGCCGGCATCGCGCAACGCCTGCGCCTGATGCGACTCCAGCATGCCGAGCGTCACGCACGTTTCGAGGCCCATCGCCTTCACGCCGCGAATCATGTCCTTGATCGGCTCCAGATGACGGTCCTTCGGATTGCGCCACGCCGCGCCCATGCAAAAGCGCGTCGCGCCGTTGGCCTTCGCGGTTTCGGCGGCCTTCAGCACGGCATCGACTTCCATCAGCTTGTCGGCCTTCACGCCCGTTTCGTGATGCACGGACTGCGGGCAGTACGCGCAATCTTCCTCGCAGCCGCCGGTCTTGATCGACAACAGCGTGGAAAGCTGCACGGCGTTCGGATCGAAATGCTCGCGATGCACCGTCTGCGCGCGATACAGCAGGTCGTTGAACGGCAATTCGTAAAGCGCGACGACATCGGCGACGCGCCAGCGCGCGGGCGCTTGCGGTTGTGCTTTTGATTGAGCGTTGTCGGCAGTAAGAGTCTGCGTCATGTGAGTTCAGTCCTTGAGATGAAGCGTGTCGAGCAGGGCGCGCGCATCGAGATGATCCGCGGCGCGCGCCGCATCGCGCGAGCTGAGATGCGGAATCACGCCGAGAAGCGGCGCGGCGATGCGTTGCTTGAGCGTGGCGATGTTTTCTTCGGGATACAGCATGTTCGGATCGACGCGATTGGCGACCCAGCCCGCGAGCGTCAGCCCGCGCGAGGCGATCGCTTCGGCAGTCAAAAGCGCATGGCTGATGCAGCCGAGCCGCATGCCGACGACGAGCACCACCGGCACGTTCAGCGCGACGGCGAGATCGGCGGTGTCGTGCGTCTCGTCGAGCGGTACGCGAAAGCCGCCGACGCCTTCCACCACGACGATATCCGCGAGCGCCGAAGCCGCGCGATGCGCGTCCACGATGCGCCCGATATCCAGCGCGATGCCTTCGCGCGTCGCCGCGATATGCGGCGCGATCGGCTCGCGCATCATGAACGGCGTACGCATGTCGGGGGGCAGCGCGACAGTCGCGGCGGCGTCCAGTCGATCGGCGTCTTCGTTGTGCAGCACGCCGTCGCGCATGACGGCGCCCGAGGCGATCGGCTTCATCGCGGCGGCGCGAAGCCCAGCGCGCGCGAAGCCGTGAAGCAGCGCGCAGGAGACGAACGTCTTGCCGATCTCCGTATCGGTCCCGGCGACGAAAAGGGATAAAGCGGTCATAGCGTGTTCAAGGCGTGGTCGAGACGGTCGAGGTCTTCGCGGCTATGCGCGGCGGAGAGCGAAATCCGCAGGCGCGACGTGCCGGACGGAACCGTCGGCGGGCGAATCGCGGGCACCCAGAGGCCGTGCGCGTCGAGCGCGGCGGCGATGGCAAGCGTTTCGTCGTTGCCGCCGATCACGAGCGGCTGCACTGCAGTCTTCGAATCCACCGGAAGCCAGCGCGTGCGCTTCAACATGGCGCGCGTGGTGTCGATCAAGGAAGCGAGATGCGCGCGTCGCGTGTCGCCTTCATCGCCGGCAATGATTTCGATGCTCGCCGATACCGCATGAGCGACCGCAGGCGGCGCAGCCGTCGTGAAGATATACGGACGCGCGCGCTGCACGAGCCATTCGATCACGGTTGCGTGAGCCGCGACGAACGCGCCCGCCACGCCCGCCGCCTTGCCGAGCGTGCCGACATAGACGAGATGCGGCGAGCGCAGCGCGAAGTGCGCGAGCGCGCCGCGCCCTTGCGGGCCGAGCACGCCGAAGCCGTGCGCGTCGTCGACGACGAGCCACGCGCCGTACTTTTCCGCCAGTTCGACGAGACGCGCGAGCGGCGCAATGTCGCCGTCCATGCTGAAGACGGTATCGGTGACGATGAGTTTCGTCGCGGTCTCGTCGCGCGAGGCGTCGAGCATGGCGTCGAGCGCGTCCATGTCCGCATGAGGATAAATCTGCGTTTGCGCGCGCGAAAGCCGCACGCCGTCGATCAGCGACGCGTGATTCAGCGCGTCCGAGAAGACGAGCGTGCCGCGCCCCGCCAGCGTCGTGAGCACGGCGAGATTCGCCATGTAGCCGGTGCTGAAGTAGAGCGCGCGCGGATCGTCGACGAAGCCGCCCGAGAACGCGGCGAGCTCGTCTTCGAGTTGCGCATGGGCGCGCGAATGCCCGCCGAGCAGATGCGAACCGCCGCTGCCCGCGCCGTAGCGCGACGCGCCGTCGGCGAGCGCCGCGCGAATGGCTTCGTGCGCGGCGAGGCCGAGATAGTCGTTGCTCGCGAAGCCGATCATCGCGCGGCCATCGACGGTCATATGCGCCGAATTCGCGCCGTCGATGATTCTGCGGCGGCGGCGCAGTCCGCGCGCGTCGATATCGGCGAGACCCTGGTTCAGCGCGTCGTAGAGCGCCTGCGTGGTGTCGTTCATGCGGCGCACTCCGCAAGCGTGGCGTCGAGCGTATCCAGCGTGCGCTGCGCGAGCAGCGTAAGTTCGTCGTCGGAGAGGATGTACGGCGGCATCATGTACACCGTCTTGCCGATGGGACGCATCAGCAGTTCGCGCTGCAACGCATTGCCGAAGAAGCGGCGCGAGAACGCGCGGTCTTCCGTATCGACATCGAACGCGAAGATCGTGCCGCGCTCGCGGAAGTTGCGCGTGCGCGCGTGCTTCGCGAGCGGTTGCAACGCTTCGCGAAGCAGCGCCGACTTGCGCCGGTTTTCGGCGAGCACATTTGCGGTTTCGAACAAGTCGAGCGTCGCGAGCGCCGCGCGGCACGCGAGCGGATTGCCCGTGTACGAATGCGAATGCAGAAAGCCTCGCGTGATGTCGTCGTCGTAGAAGGCGGCGTAGATGTCGTCGCGCGTGAGCACGATCGAAAGCGGAAGATAGCCGCCGCTGATGCCCTTCGACAGGCACACGAAGTCGGGCCATATGCCCGCCTGCTCGCACGCGAAGAAGGTGCCGGTGCGCCCGCAGCCGACCGCGATTTCATCGGCGATCAGATGCACGCCGAACTCGTTGCAGAGCGCGCGCAGGCGCGTGAGGTACGACGCGTCGTACATCGCCATGCCGGCCGCGCACTGCACGAGCGGCTCGACGATCACGGCGGCAAGATGCGTCGCGCGTTCGGCGAAGAGCGCGCGCATCGCGTCGATCGCTTCGTCCGCGCCCGCCACAGCCGGCGATGCAACCACGTGCGCGTGGCGGATCAGCGGATCGTACGCGTCCTTGAAGAGCGCGACGTCCGTCACGCCGAGCGCGCCGATGGTCTCGCCGTGATAGCTGTTCGCGAGACAGACGAACTCGCGCTTCTCCGTTTGGCCGCGATTGCGCCAGAAGTGAAAGCTCATCTTCAGTGCGATTTCAACCGCCGATGCGCCATCCGAGGCGAAGAACGCGTGGCCGAGCGTCTCTTGCGTAAGCGCGGAAAGACGCTCCGCCAGTTCGACGGCGCTCGCGTGCGTGCAGCCCGCGAGCATCGCGTGTTCGAGCGTGTCGAGCTGGTCCTTGAGCGCGCGGTTGATGTCGGGATTCGCGTGGCCGAACAGATTGACCCACCACGAACTGATGGCGTCGAGATAGCGGTTGCCCGCCGGATCGTAGAGCCACGCGCCCTGGCCGCGTGCGATCGGCACGAGCGGCATGCGCTCGTGGTGCTTCATCTGGGTACACGGGTGCCACACGGCGGCGAGCGAACGCGCGACCCAGTCTTGATTGGCTTCTGTGTTCAAAACGGCTCCCAGGCCCGCGCGAACGCGAACCGGTACATCGGGCAGGCGCGGCGGCCTGCGCTTTTCGAAGGAACTGCGCGAGACTTTCGCGCGCTCCAATTATCCCGAAAATGCGCGCCGCCTTCGCTTTTCGCCCGTGTTTCGGACGATGCAGCCGCGCGCATCCGAAGTGCGAAAACGCGCTTTGGCGCGCAACTTCGCCGAACGCGACGCGTAGTCTTACGATCGCCGCCGCAAGATGCGAAAACGCCGGCGCAGCGGCCGGCGTCGTCAGACAGCGTGAAGTGCGCGCGCTCAGCGCGAGGCCGTCTGCGTATCGGCGCTGTTGTTCTTCCAGACGACCGCGTTATCGACCGCGTAGAGCCTGCACGGGTCGCTGCTCTGCTTCTGGCAGCCTGCAATCGCGACGGCCATCGGATCGTCGCCGCCCTCGGCCCACGACCACGCGCCGGAATCGGACACCGCGAACGCGCGGCTCGAATACTGGCTCAGAAAATTGCGATACCCGGCGCGGCCGTTTTCATCGACGAAGGGGACGGATTGCACGGCGTCGAGGCTCGCGAAATCCGTGGCGTTCGGCGCGTGCGGCTCGGCGACCTGATATTGCACGCTGGTCGGCATGCCGACTCGCGCGAGAAACGCCTTGACGCGCGGCCACCAGATCTGCACGCCGTCGCGATCGCCGACGAGCCGGTGGGCGTCGTTCTTGTAATCGCCGAAGTCGATCATGTTCGCCCGCGCGCCGTGCGAGACGAACGCGGCGTACATCTGCGACGACAGATCGCCCTGCCAGACCGAATCGTTATCGCCGTACAGCCACAGCGACGGCAGGCGCACGTTTTCGCCATACGCGCCGAAGGCATCGACGAGATTTTTCTGCCAGCCCGCGCACTCGTCCTGCCGCAAGCCGCCCGAGAAATTGATGAGACCGCGCACGCCCGGCGCGGACAGCGCATCGCGCGCGCCGTAGGCGATGGTCGTCAGCCCGCCGTGCGACGTGCCCGCCACGACGATATGCGTCTTGTCGATGTAAGGCTGCGCGCTCATGTACTCGACGGTCGCGGCGACATCGCGTGCCTGCGCGAAGCCGTTCGCCTGGACGTCGCAGCCGTGGCCGGCGTAGTCGCCGCCGGAGCCGGCGAAGCCGCGGCGGTTCGGCACCACCACGACATAGCCGTGGCGCACGAACTCACGCGCGAGCGCGACGGGCCGGTTGCGCGGTTGCGCATGGGAATCGCCGGGCAGCTTGCCGTGATTGAAGACGATCATGGGGAACGGGCCCGGGCCGTCCGGCTTGAAGACCGTGGTCTGGAGCGCGATGTCGTCTTCCGGCACCTCGATGACCGTTTCGTTCAGGCCATTGGCGACGACCGGCAGGCGCGCGTCGAGCGCGTCGGGAATCTGGCTGAAGACGGGTGCCGTGAGCCCTTCGGATTGGCGGATGCCGCCGATCGGCTCGGCGTGGACGACCGACGTGAAAAGCGACGCCGCGAGCGAGCACACCATGCTGCATCCGACCAACCAGGTTCTGATCGCCATCCGTGAACTCCGACCGCACTCATCGATATGTTGATATGACGCGGGCCCGGATCGCCGGTTGAAGTCACAAGCCGGTCGCGCTGCTGACGATGAGCAGTGTCGAGTGCCGGGCTTTGGAGTCATGCCGCGAAAAGGCATGACAAATGGCTTCAGACTGGAAAAAACGGGTTGCCGCATTGGGCCGGGCGCGAGAATGACAGCGCCCTGACGCAAACACAGATTACCCGTTCAAAATTGCACTGCACAATAAAGGAAACCCCGTAACCGTTTAATCTGAAAGGGGAAGTTCAGGAAATTAATACCGTGCAGTTTTAAGGGAGGATTTACTTTTCGACGATTTGTCCGTCGATATAAATCCAGTGGTTATCGTTATTACGCGTAAAGCGGCTCGCTTCGTGCAGCCGATGCGCGCGGCCATCGACTTTATATCGCGCGACGAATTCCACCTCTTCGTGATTGCCGTCGATGACCGTGTGACGCCTGATCTGCAAGCCGAGCCAGCGCGTGCCGTCGCCGGACGCGTCGAGATCGGGCGGGCAGGTTTTCGTGTCCCAGGTCGCGCGCAGATAGGCCGTGTCGCCGAGCACGTAGGCGCTGTAGCGCGAACGCATCAGTTCCATGGCGTTCGCCGGAAAAGAGTGACCGTCGATGAAGCGCCCGCAGCAGTCGTCATAGCGCGGCGCGCGCGCGTGCGGGCGCTGGGCGGTCGACGCGCCGCCGCAAGGACACTCGACCGGCTTCATGCGTCGACTCCCGGCATCTCGACATGGCGCGGCTGGCTGCGCACGCGGTCCAGCCACGCGCGAATGGCCGGATAGCGCGACAGATCGAGACCCGCGTCGTCCGCCACATGCGTGTAGGCGTAAAGCGCGATATCCGCCACCGTGTACCGCTCCGCGACAAAGAACGTGCGCGTCGCGAGATGCTGCTCCATCACGTCGAGCGCGCGATACGAACCAGCGGTCCGCTCGGGCAGGCGCGGATCGTCCGGCTGTTTGAGAAACTGACGGATGAAGCGCGCCACCGCGACGTTCGGCTCGTGGCTGTACTGCTCGAAAAACAACCATTGCAGCACTCGCGCGCGTTCGAGGCGATCGTCGGGAAGCAGCGCGGAGCCTTCGGCCAGATAGCAGAGAATGGCGTCGGATTCGGAGAGCGTCGTCTTTTCGTCGATGACGAGCACCGGCACCTTGCCGTTCGCATTCAGCTTGCGGAAGGCTTCGGTGCGCGTCGCGCCGTGCATCATGTCCACTTCGTGCCAGATATACGGCAGGTTCAGTTGTTCGAGCGCGAGCCGCACCTTGTAGCAATTGCCCGACGATGCCACGCCATGCACGTGATAAGTCACTTGGAGATGCTCCTTGTCAGGGCGCGGCTTACCACTCGAGCCGCGTGCCGTCGTACTGAATGAAGCGGCCGTTGTAATCGTCACGCAGCGCGTGCGCCTGTGCGATGACGGCGCGCATGCCGGTGACGCTGCGCGCCACGTCGATGGCCGCGGACGGCCCGCCCATCTCCGTGCGAACCCAGCCCGGATGCAGCGCGAGGCACGCCGTATGCCGCGACTGCACGGACGCCACCTTCAGCGCCGAGTTCAGCGCCGCCTTGCTCGCGCGATACAGCCAGCCGGTCGTGCCGCTCGTCTCGCCGATGCTGCCCATCTTGCTCGATACGACGGCGAGCACGCCATGCGCGGCATCGGTGAGCGGCAGCAGCACCGGTATTAGTTGCATCGGGCCGCGCACGTTGGTGTGCATGACGCCATCGAAGTCCTCGGCGCTGATCGTATCGACGCCTTCGGTGCGCGGGCCATAGACGCCAGACACGATGATCGCCGCGTCCAGCCGCTCTTCCTCGAGTTGCCACGCGAGCGCGGCGATCTGCTCCGGCTGCGTGACATCGAGCGAGAAGGTCTGCGCGCCGAGCGCATCGAGCGCGGAGAGCGCGGCTTTATCGCGGGCAGTGGCGAGCACGCGCCAGCCGTCGCGCGCATATTGACGCACGAATTCGTGGCCGATGCCCCGCGATGCGCCGACAATCAGAGCGGTTTTCATCAGTGCTCCTTTCTAGTCTGTTTCAAACCAGTTCCACACCCATCGCGGTCGCTTCGCCGCCGCCGATGCACAACGTCGCCACGCCGCGCTTGCCGCCGCGCGCACGCAATGCGCCGATCAGCGTCACGAGAATGCGCGCGCCTGACGCGCCGATCGGATGCCCGAGCGCGCACGCGCCGCCGTTCACATTGACCTTGTCGTGCGGCAGATCGTGCTCGCGCATCGCGGCCATCGTGACGACGGCGAACGCCTCGTTGATCTCGTACAGATCGACATCGCTCGCGCGCCAGCCGTTCTTCTCGAAGAGCTTGCGGATCGCGCCGACGGGCGCGGTCGTGAAGAGGGCGGGCTGCTGCGCGAACGTGCTGTGCCCGACGACACGCGCAATCGGCGTCGCGCCAAGGCGCTTCGCGGTCGATTCGCGCATCATCACGAGCGCGGCCGCGCCATCCGATATCGACGACGAATTCGCAGCCGTCACCGTGCCGTCGTTCGCGAAAGCCGGCTTCAACGACGGAATCTTCTCGATGTTCGCCTTGAACGGCTGCTCGTCGCGCTCGATGACGGCATCGCCTTTCTTGCCCGGCACCGTGACCGGCGCGATTTCCCACGCGAACGCACCGTTCTCGTTCGCGCGTTGCGCGCGGCGCAGCGATTCCACGGCGAACGCGTCCTGCGATTCGCGCGAGAACGCATACGACGACGCGCATTGCTCCGCGAACGTGCCCATCAGCCGGCCTTTTTCGTAGGCGTCTTCGAGGCCGTCGAGGAACATGTGATCCATCACTTGCCCGTGTCCCATGCGCATGCCGCCGCGCGCCTTGGGCAGCAGATACGGCGCGTTCGTCATGCTCTCCATGCCGCCCGCGACGATCACGTTCGCCGAGCCCGCGAGCAGCATGTCGTGCGCGAACATCGCGGCGCGCATGCCGGAGCCGCACATCTTGTTGATGGTCGTGCTGCCGGTCGATAGCGGCAGGCCCGCGCCGAGCGCCGCCTGTCGCGCAGGCGCCTGCCCCTGTCCCGCAGGCAGCACGCAGCCCATGATGGCTTCGTCGATCTGCTCGGGGTCGAGGCCCGCGCGTTCCACCGCCGCACGAATCGCGGCCGCGCCCAGCTGCGGCGCGGTCAGCGCGGCGAAATCGCCCTGAAACGCGGCCATCGGCGTGCGCGCGGCCGAAACGATGACCACCGGATTCTCTTGTGTCTCACTCATGTTTTAGCTCCTGAATGACGCCCTGGATGATTGCGGGAACATCGCCGAGGCGTGCCGCGTCGGACGCGATCACGTCGTTTTCCGCTGCGTGCGCGCCGTCGCGCTTCAACGCGGCGAGGCACGATTGATACGTCGAATCCACCTGCTCCTGCGCGCGGATCATCATGCCCATGTTGCGCAGACGGCCGTCGTGAACGCCGTAGGTCCAGCCATGCACGGTGAGTTCCTGCCCGCGCGACCAGGCGTCGTTGACGACCGTGGTCCGGCATACGTTGAGCGTCTGCTCGATGGTATTGAGCTCGACGAGCCGGCGATGCCGCGCTTCGCCCATCGGCCATTCGTCGAGCAAGGCGGCGTGCTTCTCGCGCACATCCTCGACATGGCGCAGCCAGTTGTCCGCGAGACCCACGCGCCGCCCGACGAGCGCCGCGCCCACGCCCGAGCAGCCGTAGTGACCGACGACCATGATGTGCTTGACCTTCAGCATATCGACGGCGAACTGGATCACCGACAGACAGTTGAGGTCCGAATGCACGACCACGTTCGCGATATTCCGATGCACGAACACTTCGCCCGGCGGCAGGCCGATGATCTGGTTCGCGGGCACGCGCGAATCCGAGCAGCCGATCCACAGATACTCCGGCGCTTGCTGATGCGCGAGCCGCTCGAAGAAACCGGCGTCTTCCGTGAGTTTGCGCGTGACCCAGTTCTGATTGTTCTCGAACAAATGGACGAGGGGATGGGCGGCTTCGTTGTTTCGGTCAGTCATGTTCGTGTTCGTGTTTCATGCGCGCGCGCCTTGCGCGGCGCGCGCGGGTGCCTTGTCGAATCGCTCCGGATAACGGATGCAGAAGCGGATGGCACGGTCATAGGGGAAGAAATCGGCGAGTTCGCCTTGCAGCAGTTGCTCCTTGTGACGCTGCCACAGGGCAGGGTCGAAGAGATCGGCGTGATGGCGCATGAACGCTTCGCGCACGCGCGGATCGCCGAGCAGAAAGGTGCCGTACGTCTCGGGAAAGATATCGTGCGGCCCGACGGTATACCACGGTTCGCCGGACAGTTCGTCCTCTTCGTTACGCGGCGGCGGCACGCGGCGCACGTTGCAGTCCGTCAGATATTCGATCTCGTCGTAATCGTAGAACACCACGCGCCCGTGCCGCGTGACGCCGAAATTCTTGTACAGCATGTCGCCGGGGAAGATGTTGGCCTGCATCAACTGTTTGATGGCGTCGCCGTATTCGCGGATGCCGTGATCGATGTCATCGGCGCGGCCGTTTTGCAGATACAAGTTGAGCGGCACCATGCGCCGCTCGATATACACATGGCGTATCACGAGCTTGTCGCCTTCGTATTCGATCATCGAAGGCGCTTCCTTCTCCAGTTCGCGGATGAGCGCATGATCGAGGCGCGCAAGCGGCAGTGCGACACTCGAATACTCCAGCGTATCCGCCATGCGTCCGAGCCGGTCATGCCGCTTCACGAGCTGGTACTTGTCCTGAATCTTCGCGCGCGTGGTTTCCTTGGGCGGCGGAAAGGCGTCCTTGATCAGCTTGAACACATAAGGAAACGACGGCAGCGTGAACACGATCATCACGAGTCCCTTGATGCCGGGCGCGATGATGAACGCGTCGCTCGAATGCTTCAGGTGATGCAGCAAGTCGCGGTAAAACAGATTCTTGCCCTGCTTTTGCAGGCCCAGCGACGTGTAGATTTCCGCGTTCGGCTTGCCCGGCATGATCGTGCGCAGGAAGTGAACGTACGCGGACGGCACTTCCATATCCACCAGAAAATACGAGTGCGCGAAGCTGAAGATGATGAGCAGTTGCTGACGTTCGGTCAGCACGGTATCCAGCGCGAGCAGCCCGCTCGGCGTATGGCGAATGGCGATGGCAAACGGCAGCAATGAATCGCCGTGAATGATGCGCCCGATGATATAGGCGGCCTTGTTCCGAAAGAACAGCGACGAAAGCACGTGAATCTGAAAGTTCGGCGCGGGCGCGAATTCGCCGAACGTATCGCGCAGCGATTGCATCACGCATTGCACGTCGCGCGTCAAATCCTCGAACGGCGTCTCCAGCTGAAAGTTCGTGACGATACGCTCGAGCGTCGGGGCGAGGCCGTCGGTGTCCGGGTAATACGCGCGATACGTCGGCTTGGCGGCGGGCTCGTCGTTCTCGATGTAGTCGGTCGAGATGGCCGGGCGCACGAAGATGAAATCGTTGTTGAAATACGAGCGATGCAAAATCTTGCAGCACACCGAATTAAAAAACGTCTCGGCGCATTCCGGCTGCCGATGCGTCGTCAACAGGCCGATGTAATGCAGCTTGATCTGCTGCCACACATCGTCGTCGATATGCTCGGCATCGTATTCGTCTTCGAGCCGCGCCACGCATTCCGCCACGCGATCGTCATACGAGGCGATGCGCTCGCGAGCCAGCCGCGCGAGCGCGTGCCAGTCGCCGCGCTCGAAAAGCGGCTTCGCTTCGATCGCGGCATCGCGAAACACGCGGTAATGTCGATCGAAGCCTTCGAGCAGCGTCTGCGCGACATCGAAGCCGATCTGCGACGAAAGCAGCTTGGGGAAGTGATTCATGTCGGCGTGCGCGTCGTGGGTCGAGGTCACATCATGCGGCTTTCGGTCGGCGGGCGCGCTTGTCCATGCCGGCGGCGAGCAGCGCGCGGCCTTCCTTTTCGTAGGCGGCGAGTTCCGCGAGCGTCGTGTTGATGTCTTCCATTTGCCGTTCCAGCACTTGCCGATGCGCTGCAATGGTGTCGACGAAGCCGCGCAGTTGCGCCGTCGTGCCGGTAGGCGAATCGTAAAGGTCGAGCAGCGTGCGAATCTCCGACAGCGTGAAACCGAGCCGCTTGCCGCGCAAGGTCAGCTTGAGGCGCGCGCGATCCCGCGACGAATACACGCGCCGCAGGCCGTTCGCGCCTTCGCGGCGCGGCGCGAGCAGCCCCTGATCTTCGTAGAAGCGGATGGCGCGCGGCGTGATGTCGAACTCGCGCGCCAGTTCGGTGATCGTGTAATGCGTGGGCTGAGTCATTGGAAAAGCGCCGCGCGCCATGGCGCGTCCAACGTTAGAATGACGTTTACGTTATCGTCAACTTCGCCGGATTGCAACGCGGCGCAAACCCTCAGAGCCCCGACCGATGAACGCACTCGAACACCAGCTCGACTATGTTTTTGCCGACGAATTGCCCGCATCGGGCGGCGTGAGGGAAGTCGCGCCCGGCGTCAATTGGCTGCGCATGCCGCTGCCTTTCGCGCTCGATCACATCAACCTGTGGCTGCTGCGCGATGAGATCGACGGCGTGAAGGGCTGGACGGTAATCGATTGCGGCATCGCGGACGAGAGCATTCGCGCGAACTGGGAGCGCGTGTTCGACACGGTGCTCGACGGCCAGCCCGTGCTGCGCGTGATCGTCACGCATTGCCATCCGGACCATCTCGGGCTCGCCGACTGGATCTGTCAGGGCGGCGACAAGAAACGCTGGAACGCGCGGTTGTGGATCTCGCTCGGCGAATACGCGATGGGCCGCGTGATGGCCGCGGGCGACGGCTCGAACGCGGGCGGCGAGCGCGCGGCGCAGCACTTCGCGGCGCACGGCTTGACGGACCCCGCATCGCTCGATGCGCTCAAAAAGCGCGACAGCTATTACCCGACGCTCGTCCCTTCGATGCCGCGCGAATTCCGCCGCATCCGCGAGGGCGACCGGCTGCGAATCGGTACGCGCGAGTGGCAAGTGGTGACGGGTTACGGCCATTCGCCGGAACACGTTGCGCTCTACTGCGCGGCCGACGAACTGCTCATTTCCGGCGACATGGTGCTGCCGCGCATCTCGACGAACGTGTCGGTGTTCGCCATCGAGCCGGAAGGCAATCCGCTCGCGCTGTATCTGGAATCGCTCGCGCGCTATGAGACGATGCCCGCCGGCGTGCTCGCATTGCCCTCGCACGGCAAGCCGTTTCGCGGCGTGAAGACGCGCATCGCGCAGCTTCGCGAGCATCATCGGGCGCGGCTCGCGGAAGTGCGCGACGCGTGCGCTGCGAAGCCGTGCAGCGCCGCGGATATCGTGCCGATCATGTTCAGGCGCGCACTGGATCTTCATCAGATGACGTTCGCGCTCGGCGAGGCGCTCGCGCATCTGCATGTGCTGTGGCTCGACGGCACGCTTTCACGCCGGACCGGCGATGACGGTGTGATCCGCTTCTCGCCGACCTGAGCCATCGCGCCAATCGCGTTACTGCACCGACACCGCGCCGAAGTTCTGCCGCCCGAACGGACTCACGTTATAGCCGCTGACGTTCGTGCGCGTGAGCGCGGCGGCGGTCGGATACACGAGCGGAATCCACAGCGCCTGATCGTGGATGATCTTTTGCGCATCCACATACGCCTTCGTGCGCTTCGCGAGATCGGGCGTCGCCTTGCCGTCCGCGATCAGCTTGTCCAGTTGCGGGTCGCAAAAGCGGGCGAAGTTGATGCCCGACTTCACCGCGTTGCAGCTGAATAGCGGCGACAGATAGTTGTCGGGATCGCCGTTGTCGCCGGCCCAGCCCATGAACAGCATGTCGTGCTGGCCCTGCTTCGCTTCCTTGATCAGCTCGCCCCATTCGATCACTTTCACCTGCGCCTTCACGCCGATTTTCGCGAGGTCGGCTTGCAGCAGTTCCGCGCCCGCCTTCGGGTTCGGATTCAGCACGCTGCCATTCGGGCGCACCCAGATAGTCGTATCGAAGCCGTTCGGCAAGCCTGCATCCGCCAGCAGCTTTTTCGCGCGATCCACGGAATACGGGTACGGCTGCACGTTCTTGTCGTAGCTCCACGTGTTCGGCGGATAGGGATTCACGGCGGGCGTCGCGGTGTTGTCGAAGACCGTCTTCATGTACGTCGTGCGATCGAACGCCATGTTCAGCGCCTGACGCACCTTCGGGTTGTCGAGCGGCTTCTTCTGCGTGTTGAGCGCGACGAACGCGGTCATGAACGCGGGCGTTTCGCTGACCTTGAGCGAGCTGTCCTTCTTCGCGTCGAGCACGTCCTGCGGCTTCGGCGAAAGCGCGATCTGACATTCGCCCGCCTTGATCTTCTGCGCGCGCACGGTGGCGTCGGGCGTGATCGCGTAGATGAGACGGTCGATCTTCGGCTTCGCGCCCCAGTACGACGGATTCACGTCGTAGCGGATGACGGCATCCTTCGTATAGCTTTTCAGCACGAAGGGACCGGTGCCAATGGGCTTGCTGTTCAGATCCACCTGCTTGTTCGCCTTCAGCAACTGGTCCGCGTATTGCGCCGAATAGATCGATGCGAAGCCCATCGTGAGAATCGGCACGAAGGTCGCGTTCGGCTCGTTCAGTTCGAACTTGACGGTGCGGTCATCCACTTTCGTCACGCTCTTGATCAGCTTGACGAGGCCCATCGACTGCGCGTGCGGAAAGCCGCTCGCGCCCGCAACCTTGTGCCACGGATTGCTCTCCGACAGCATGCGGTCGAACGTGAAGACGACGTCGTCGGCATCGAGCGGGCGCGTCGGCTTGAAGTAATCGGTGCTCTGGAACTGCACGTTCGGACGCAGATGGAACGTATAGGTCAAGCCATCGCTCGATACGTCCCATTTCTGCGCGAGCGACGGCGCGACTTTTTTCGCCGCTTCGTCGTAGGAGACGAGCGTGTTGAAGATGACGTCCGCCGATGCGTTCGTCGTGACGAGCGAATTGAACTGCACGACATCGAAGCCGTCCGGGCTCGATTCCGTGCAGACGGTGAGGGGCTTGGACTGCGCGAGCATGGGCGCGGCCATGACGAAGGCAGCGAGAAGGGCAGGCAAGCGTTTCAGGCGCATGGGTTCTCCGGTCGACGGGAGCGCGCTTCTTTTGCGTGCTCCGTGAATCACACATCGTTTGTTGTTATTGCTCGATAAAACCAGTCGCGCGATGCCGAGCAAGCACCGCGCCCGCGCGGGTAGCTTAGCGAACGCGCGCGAGCACGACAACGAACGCTTGCGCATACCGATATGCCGGGCCTGCTGGATCGGCTTGCCCGAGCGGCTTGCCGAACGCGGCGCGTCACGCTACACTGCCCCGGTCTTTGGGGAGTAGCCTTCCTTCCGTTTGCGAAGGAGAACGCGTCAACATCCTCGGCTCTGCTGCCGTGGCGCGTTCGACCGGTCCGGTTTGGCGAGACCAATGATGCGTCATGTCGTTCCTGGTCGGACGGCGCGTGGCGCATCATGGTTCGCTGACGTCCGACCGTGGAATCATCGTGTCCCCACAACTCCAACATCTCTTTCTTTTGCGCACGAGCATTGGCCGTGCGCTGTCGCCGCATCGTTTCATGCGAGGTGCCGCATGACGATGCTCTTCCTCGAACTCGCGTTGATGCTCGCGATCATCCTGATCGCCTCGGAGCTTTTCACTAACGCGCTCGAACATCTCGGCGAGCGGCTCGGCATTTCCGAAGGCGTGACGGGCTCGCTTTTCGCGGCAGTGGGCACGGCCTTGCCGGAAACGACAGTGCCGATCATCGCGCTCCTTGGCGGCACGGCGAGCCGCGCGGTCAACGAGGAAATTGGCGTCGGCGCGATTCTCGGCGCACCGCTGATGCTCGCGACGCTTTCCACGTTCCTGATGACGCTCGCCATCGTGAAATCGCGCGGCTTGCGCGGCGTGATCGAACCGGAGCGCAGCGGCTTCACGCGCGATCTGAACTTCTTCCTGTTCGCCTTTCTGATCGCGGCCGGCGCGATGTTCGTGCCGCACCACGCATGGCAAGTGCGCGCGCTCTTCGCGGCGGGGCTCGTCGGGCTGTACGTGATCTATGTGATCTCGACGTTCCGCGCATCGGCGAATCTCGTCGAAAGCGGACACGGGACCGAAGCGCCCGAAGCGCTCTTCATTTCGCGCGTCGGTTTGAAGACGAATCTCGGCTCGATCATGCTGCAGTTCCTGATCGGCATCGTGCTGCTGGTGGGCGGCGCGAAGGGCTTCATCCACGGCGTCGAGGGCGTTTCGGAGGCGCTGGGCGTATCGGCGCTGCTGCTGTCGCTCATCGTCATCCCGATTGCGACGGAACTGCCTGAGAAGGTCAACAGCATTCTCTGGGCGCGGCGCGGCAAGGACACGCTCGCGTTTGGCAACATCACCGGCGCGATGGTTTTTCAGGGCACGTTGCTGCCGTCTATCGGCATCATGTTGACGCCGTGGGAGCCGCGCGTGGAAGTGCTGACCGGCGTGCTCATCACGCTCCTGGCGGCGGCGTGGCTGCGCTTCAATGCAAGAGGGAAGGGTGTGGCGCTTTGGGCGCTGCTCGGCAACGGCGTGCTGTATGCGGCTTATCTGACGCTGACGCTCGGGCGCTGAGAAATAAAAATGCCCGCAAGAGCGGGCATCGAAGAGTAAAGCAGCGCGCCGTCGAAACCGGCGCGTCGTTCTTTTTGTTCTTAGATTAATTAACGGCGCTTGCGGGGAAAACTTTAGAACCGCGCCGCCTGTTGGTAGCGGCTCGCGGCTTTGGCGCCATCCATCGAGCGGCGATACGCCGCTGCCAGCGTCGTCTGTGCCGTCCGCGCGCGTGCAGTGACTGCATCGATGCTTGCCTGGATCTTGCGAATGACGGCGAGCGCGTCCGCCGGCTGATCGGCTTGCAGCGCCATCACAAGCGGAGCACGCTTCGCGTCGATTTCGGCGGCACGCGCCCAGTCGCCGTTGTTCACGGCTGCTTCGATCGCCTCGGTCAGCGACCACGCGTTCTCGATCAATTCTTGCTGGTTCATCCTGAGTCTCCGCCTTTACTTCGAGTTCGTCGCCAGCGCGCCGGCGCTGTTGGTGCCGCCGAAGAGCGCAGTCAGGTAGCTGCCCTGCGTCGCCATCTGCGACATCAGCGTGTTGAGCGCCGTGAACTGCGCGTTGTACGACGTCGTCAATTGCTGCGTGTAAGCGGTGAGCTGCGTCTGCTGATCGGCGATGCTCGACAGGTCCGCGTTGAGCGCGGTCGTGCGCGTGTCGATGACGCCGCCCGTCTGCAGGAACGACGTCAGGCTGGTGTTCAATTGCGCGGCCACGCCGTTGGTCGAATTGAACAGCGAAGCGACCTTGCCGGTGTTGTTCGTGAGCGCAGTCGTGAGCGCGTCTTCATCGGTCTTGAGCGAACCGTCCGGTTGCAGCGCGATGCCGATCGACGCCAGGTTGACCTGGCTCGTGCCGGTTCCGACAGCCTTGCTGATGGTGCTCGCGATCGTGTTCTTGATCGTGTTCATCATCGAATCGCCGAGCAGCGCGCCGCCTTGCGAGCCTGCCGACTGCGTCGAATCGAACGACGTCAGCGACGATACCGTGCTGATGTAGTTGTTGTATGCCGTGACGAACGCGTCGATGGTCGTCTTCTGGCCGCTCACGTCCTGACCGATCGTGAGCGTCTGCGACGTGCCGACCGAGTCCGACGTGAGCGTCATGTTCACGCCCGTGATGGCGTTGCTGATCGAATTGGTCGCGCTCGAAACGGCCGTCCCCGCGATGGTCAGATTCGCGTCCTGGCCCGCCGTGTTCTGCGTCCAGTTGGCCGACGCGCCGATCGACGTTTGCGCGGGCGTGGTGATCGTCTTGGTCGGATCGTTGGGATCGGTCGTCGTGCTCGCGGCGACGTTCGTCGTGGTGACGGCGAGCTTGTTGATCGACGACGTGCTGTCGTCAGCATTGACCGCGACGTTGATGCCGTTGGACAGACCCGTCGACGAGGAGCGCAGCACGAGGTGCGCGCCGTCCGTGCCGTTGACGATGGTCGCCGTGACGCCTGGATTGTCCGACGCCGAATTGATCGCCGAGGCGATGCCCGACAGCGTGTCGTTGCTGCTGTCGATCTTGATCGTGCTGCTCTTGCCGTTGACGCTGAGCGTCATCGAGCCGGTGCCCAGCGTATCGGTCGACTGGAAGGCGCCCGACGTGATCGACTGCGACGTCGCGATGTTCTGCACGCTCACAGCGTAGCTGCCCGTCACCGCGCCGCTCGCCGCGGAGGCCGACAGCCCCTTGCCGTCGGCGGTGGCGGTGAACTGCGAGAGCGTCGTGCCGTTCGCGAGATTCGCGAGCGAGCTTTGCAGCAGCGAGAGAATCGACTTCAGCGTGCCGATCGCGGTGAGCTGCGTGTTGTCGGTCGTTTTCTTGCTGTTGAGTGCGTCCGTCTGGCCCGCGACTTTCGAGTTGACGATCGCGCTCACGAGCGAGTTCACGTCCATCGTCGAGTTCGTGGAGCCGCTGATGATGGACTGCGCGGCCTGCTGGACGGCGCTCGTCGGATCGACAGTGGAACCCGTTGTCGTGGCTACGGTGGTCATGTGTACTCCGGTGCTTACGCGTTCGCGATCGTTCGAATTGGGCGGGAGTCGTCATCTCCCGGAAACGCGCACAGGGAGACGAGCTCCCCGGGCGCTGACTGCGGTGCTTCTTGTGCGGCTATTTCTACAGCGGCGCGCATTGAACGGCGAATGCGCGCCTTACAACGTCGGCAATGCTTAGCCGAGGAGCTTCAGAACCTGCTGGGGCATCGAGTTCGCTTGAGCCAGCACCGAGATACCAGCTTGTTGCAGCACTTGAGCCTTCGACAGATTCGCGGTTTCCTGCGCGAAGTTCGCGTCGGTGACCTGCGATTGTGCCGACGACAGGTTCGTCGCTTGTTGCGTCTGCGTGGCGGCGATCGACGTGAAGCGGTTTTGCGCGGCGCCCAGGTTTGCCTGAATGGCGTTGACCGAGTTCAGCGCGTTGTCGATCGCTTCGATCGCACCGTTGGCGCCATTGGTCGTGCTGATGTCGATGGCGGAAACGAGCGGCGGCTTGTTGTTCGAGTTGAGCGACGCGAGTTGCGTGGTTTGCGCGCTCGTTGCACCGCTCGGCGTCTGGAACGCGATCGAACCGGGGGTCGTGCCCGAAGCAGCCGTCACGGAGAGTTCCGAAGCGGTTGCCACGCCGGACGAGATCGCCTGGTTGTTCTGGTCCGTGAACGAGAAGCCGCCCTTGCCGTCGGCGAGAACGTTGATCGTCGTGATTGCTGCCGTGCCGGTCGTTGCCGCGCCCGCTGCGTCGAGGCTCAGGCCCGTGATCGAACCGATTGCCGTGCCCGACTGTGCGAAACCGCCGCCGATCTTGGCCGACGACACGTTCTGGCTCAGGTCGACCGAGATCGTCTGGCCGACGTTCGCGCCAACCTGGAAGCTCACCACGCCTGCGGAACCGTCCAGCACGTTCGTGCCGTTGTAGGTCGTTTGCGATGCAATGCGGTTCACTTCAGCGATACGCTGCGAGACTTCCTTTTGCAGCGCGGTCTGGTCGCTCGGCGACAGCGAGCCGGTTGCCGACTGAACAGCCAGCTGGCGGATACGCTGGAGGTTGTCCGTGATCTGGCTAAGACCGCTCGATGCCGTTTGCGTCATCGACACGCCGTCGTTCGCATTCGACACGCCTTGGTTCAGGCCGTTGATCTGCGAGGTCATGCGGGAAGCGATGGCCTGGCCGGCTGCGTCGTCAGCCGCGCTGTTGATGCGCTTGCCCGACGAAAGACGCGTGATGGCCGACGACAGTGCGCTTTGCGTGCCGTTCAGGTTTTGCTGGGCGACCAGCGAGTTGATGTTGCTGTTGATACCGATCATTTTCAATCTCCAAGGGTCTGGCGCTGTATCTCAGACAACGCCGTTTTTGGTCGGGGCGGCTAGTTGCTTGGCCGCTTGTTTAGGTTTTCGGCGGCGTTCGAAGAAAACTTTAGGCTCGACGTTGAGGCAATTCGGAAATTTTTCGGACGATGCCTCGCGCGGTTTGCGCCGCCCGGCTGCGCGTGCGCGCGCCGGGTAGAACGCCCGCGCCACATCGGTCAAACGAGATCGAATTCGCCTAACATGGCTTTGACTTGGTCAGCCGGGTTGAACATCAAGAGGTCGAGAATGGAAAGCCAGGGCACGAACGGCTCGCCGAACTGCCGGTATTCGAGCGGGCGCGGTTGCAAAAACCGCAGCTCGATTCCGCGTTCGGCGAAATCCGGCGCCGAATAAAGCGCGGTGCCGCCGATTGCGTTGATATACGTCGTCGCGCCGAGTGCGCCGCATATCGCCAGCACCTTGTCCTGCGCGCGAAGCGAATGGTCGATCGGCAATGTCGATGAAACGACGATCCGCGTGTCGAGCGACAGCCTTTCGTTTGTCGCGCGAATCGAGTGATGCAGGAAATGGAAAAGATTGCGGTCTTCATGCTCGACGCATTCGCGCAGCAATTCGAAGCCTTGCGCGAAATGCGGCGCGCGCCGATACGCACCCTGTATCTGATTGAGCAGCTTCTGCCGGTCGAACGAAGGCGCGATGAAGCGCGCGACGACATCGAGCGAATCCGAATCGTTGACGAGCGGAATGCTGAAATACGCATCGCCGCCGTTTTGCAAAAAGCGATTCCGATTGAACCAGCCTTTCTTCGTGTATTTGATATTGTCGTAGACGACGAACACGTCCACTGCCCCGATCAGCTGAAAGTAGCCGATATAGGGCAGGAAGTAAGGCTGCATGATCGCGACTTTCATTTGCCGCAGATAAGGAAAATGCTCGCGCACATTTGCGGATAAATCATCCCGAGGTCGTAAATGCCGTCGAGATATTTATCGTCGATGATGCCCGCTTCGAGCGCGCGATCGAACTGGAAGTTGGCGAGCGCCTTGAACATCAGGCCCCCGCGCTGTTCGACCTTGAAACCGGCGGCGCGCACGTCGGCTTCGAGCGTATCGAAGGAATACGTTCTTCGGTGTCCGTGCGCCCATTCGCCGGGCGTCACCGCATTGTTCGATGCAATCAGTCCCATGCGCACGGCGATCTGCCGCGAAGGCGCGTCGGCGTTGGGCACGAGGACGTAGAAGCGTCCGTCGGGCGCGAGCCAGTCGCGAATGTTGCGCAGCACCGGTCCGGTTTCTTCGAGATGCTCGAGCGTGTTGATCAGAAAGATCGAACGATACTTGCGGTCCAGCTCGGCGACTTCGAATGTCGCGTTGATGAAGCGCACGTGGTCCGGTGAATTGCGTTGCGCAACGGCGATGGCATCGGATGACGCTTCCACGACCGTGAGATCCGGGAAGTGTTGCGCGAGCAGGGTCGTCGATCGGCCTTCATGGCAGCCGAGTTCCAGAGCCGGGCCCGGCTCGAAATGCGGCGCGAACCGCTTCATCATGTAGTCGCGCACGATCTCGTCAAAGTTGTAGTCGTATCGCTTGTCGGGCCGCGACTGGGCCTCGGCATTGTAGTCACGCATCGCTTGCCTTCTATGTCTGGTTGGGTCTTGCCCAGGTTAGCCTTGATCGGGCAGATAAAGTCTTTCGGTACGCGGTCGATACCATTCCGACAGGCTCACCGGCACGCGCGAATTGAAGCCGAGCACCTGACGCGTCAGCGGCGCGAGCCGCGCGCCTCGCTCCTCGCCGATGAGCCGCGCGTAGTCCATCTGCGGCTTCACGAACGCGGGTCCGTAGCTGAGCGTCAGTGCGACGCGATTGCGTGCCGTCGTGTTGAGCGTTCCGCGATGCCACAGGTAGGAATTGAAGAGCACGACGGAGCCGGCGCGGCCCGTCACGTATTGCGCGCGGGCGGCGAAGCTCGCGTCGTCGGGTTGTTCGTCCTGAATGTGCGAGCCGCTCAGCACTTGAGTCGCGCCGTTCTCGATCGTGAAGTCGTCGAGCATCACGAGCATGTCCATGCGCAGATTGAAGTTCGGAATGAACGTCGAGACATCGCGATGCACGCGATGCACATAGTTCTGCGCGCGCGGGAAGCCGCCGACGGGATTACACGCGTGCAGGATGTACGGCCTGTCCGCGAAGAAATGCGTGAGCCACGGATGAAAGAGATGCATCGCGATGAACTCGTCGATGCTGTCGTTCGCGCCGATGCTGTGATGCGCGGTACCGTCGCCATTCGCGTTAATGCCGCTCGCCACCTGATACTGCGTGCAGATATCGACCCATTTCAGGCAATCCCGACGCAGACGATCGACGAGACCGGCGTCGAGCGCATCGGGAAACACAATCCAGCCGTGCTCAGTCAGCCTGTGATCGAACGAAGTCATGTCCATTGCGTGTTGCTCCTTACTGCTGCGCGGCCTGGTCGCCGGCGAGCGTCGCCATCATCAGCAAGTCGACGTAGCGTCCGCCTTTGAAAACCGCTTCGCGCTGCACGCCTTCGTGACGAAAGCCGACGCGTTCGTAGAGACGGATGGCGCGCGCGTTGTCCGCCAGCACCGACAGAGAGACGCGACGCAGGTTGAGATCGGCGAACGCGTGTTGCAGCATGAGCCGCGTTGCGGCTTCGCCAATACCGCGGCCGCGCGCCGCCGCGTCGCCTATCTGAATGCCGAACTCGCCGGTGCGGTTGATCCAGTGAATCTGGAGCAGATACACGACGCCGACGCATTGCCCGCTTTCGCGCAGACAGATCGCGAGGCGCACGTTGTTCGCGCGGCTCGCGAGATACGCGTCGTACCAGCGCCGGTCGACGTCGTCGTTCACATGGCGGAAGTTGCCGACGAGCGCGTCGACCACGTCGCGATCGGCGCGCCATGCGGTGATTGCGGGAAGATCGGCGGCCTGAATTTCGCGCAGGTAGATATCCATCGTCATGCTCGGCGTTGCGGATTCGCGATCAGGCCGACGATACGGTCCATGTCGTGATCTTCCAGCGCGGGATAAATCGGCAGACACAGCACGCGACGCGCTGCATCGCCTGCAACCGGCAGATTCGCACGGTGCGCCGACGGCAGGCCGCGATACATCGGAAACTCGGAAATGAGCGGATAGAAATAGCGGCGCGCGTAGATGTCGTGTTCGCGCAGATGCTCGAATAGCGCATCGCGTTCGAGCGGATACTCGTCGGTGACGAGAATCGGAAAATACGAGTGATTGGCGACGTATTCGTCCGCGCTTCGGGGCTCCGGAAGACAGCGCACGCCTTTTATATCGCCGAGCATCGCGCGGTATCTCGCGTCGATCTGCCGGCGGCGTTCGAGCGCCGCATCGATATGCTTGAGCTGGAGCAGGCCGAACGCCGCGTTGATCTCGCTCATCTTGCCGTTGATGCCCGGCGCGACGACCGTCGTTTCATCCACGAAGCCGAAGTTCTTCAGATGGTCGATACGCTGCTTCGTCTTTGCGTCCGGGCAGACAATCGCGCCGCCCTCGAACGTGTTGAACACCTTGGTCGCGTGAAAACTCAACACGGAAAGGTCGCCGTGTTCGAGCACGCTGCCGCCGCGCGTCTTCACGCCGAACGCATGCGCTGCGTCGTAGATCACCTTCAGGTTGTAGTTGTCGGCGATCTTCTGAATCGCTTCGACATCGCACGGACGGCCATAGCAATGCACCGGCATGATCGCCGCGGTTTGCGGGGTGATGGCCGCTTCGATTTTCGCGGGATCGAGATTGAGCGTGTCCGGATCGATATCGACGAACACCGGCTTGATGCCGTTCCACAACAGCGAATGCGCGGTGGCGACGAAGGAATACGGCGTCGTGATGACTTCGCCCGTCACGCGGTGCGCCTGCAACGCCGTCACGAGCGCGAGCGTGCCATTGGCGAACAACGCGAGATGCTCGACGCCGAGGTAGTCGCACAACGCCTTTTCCAGTTGCTGATGGAACGGCCCGCCGTTGGTCAGCACCTTGCTGTTCCAGATTTTTTCCAGATAGGGCACGAATTCCGCGAGCGGCGCGAGATGCGGCTGCGTGACGAAAATGCGTTCGTCGACGATCGGCTCCACGATGCGAACGGGAAGGCTGCTCATGATTTTTCCACAGAGTTGCGCGCGGTTTCGCCGAGCTGTTGCACGTCCAGCGCGGCGGGCGCGAGTCCCGCGCACCAGCGGCGCCACATTTCGAGCAGGGAAGCGGACAGGCCCGCTGCGATCACGGCCGGTTGAAGCATCGGCGATTCGGCGCAGCGGACGCGCATGCTCGCGCGCAGTTCGGCGAGCCGCGTGAGATCGTTCGCCCACGCCACGCCCTTCGCGACGAAGTCGGCGTGGTCTTTCGCGACGAAGTCGTCCAGCCCGGCGAGAGACAGTGCGGCGGTGCTTCCGCGGCTTGCCATCAGGCGGCCCGGCAACGTGATCGTGGGGACGCCCATCCACATGGCATGAAGCGTCGTGGTGCCGCCCGAATACGGGAAGGTGTCGAGGCAGAGATCGACGTGATGATGCTGCTGCAAATACACGGGCATGTTCGAGCGCGAGCGGAAATCGAGCCGTTCACGCGCGATGCCTTCTCTCGCGAACCATTCGGTGAGCGTCTCGTGGCCCGAATCCGGTGGCATCGCGCCGAGGAGCATGCGCGAGTCGGGCAGCGCGCGAAGCAGTTCGGCCCACAGCGCGATGGCGCGAGGCTGAATCTTGTTGATGCGGTTGAAACTGCCGAACGTGAGATAGCCGTTGTGCAGCGCGGGCAGTCCGTTGACGGGCGGCGCGAACCTTGCCGGTCGAAACGGCGCGTTGGCCGGCAGATACGCGATCTTCTCGACGAACTGGCCTTGCGCGTGGTGCTCTGGAACGTGAAAGGTGTCGGCGAAGTAATAGTCCATCGCCGCAAGACCGGTCGTGCCGGGATATCCCATCCAGCTCGCCTGAATCGGCGCGGGTTTGCGCGCGAACATGAGCAGCCGATTGCGCGACGTGTGCCCGGAAAGGTCGATCAGCACGTCGATGCCATCGGCGCGAATCTTGTCGGCGAGTTGCGCGTCGGTCAATCCGTTGACGGTGTTCCAGCGCGCCGCGTTCTGACGCAGGCGAGCGGTCACGTCGTCGCTGATCGAGTGGCTGTAGTACACGTGAATCTCAAAGCCGGTGTCATGCGCAAGATGCTCGAAGATCGGCTCGATGAACGTGGAAATCGCATGGTGGAAGAGATCGCCGGAAACGAAACCAACCTTCAGTTTCCGCTCCGGGTGACGCGAATTGGCATGCGGTTTCCACTGGGCGCGCAACGGCGCCTCGCACTGCTCGCCGAATGCGACGTGTTGCGCGAAAAGCGCATCGGCATCGACGTCTTCGTCGTGACTCATGCAAAAGAGGAGGTTTTCGTGCGCGATGCCGTAGTCCGGCTGGATCTCGAGCGCGCGGCGCAGTTCGATCTGCGCTTCCTTCAGGCGGCCCTGGTCGAGCAGCATCACGCCGAGCGTGCTGTACGCCACCACCGAGCGCGTGAGTTTCACCGTCTTGCGGCAGCACGCTTCGGCTTCCTCGTGGCGGCCCATCGACTGCAACGTCATGCCGAGGATGCGAAACGCTTCCGCGTGCTCCGGTGCCTGCGCAAGGACTTCGCGGCACGCGGCTTCGGCATCGGCAAGACGGTTTTGCAGGCGCAGGCAGTCGGCGAGCACCTTGCGCGATTCCACGTCCGCCGGCTCCAGTTCCAGGGTGCGCGCGAACGGTTCAATTGCCTCGAACGTGCGTCCGAGGCTGTGCAGGGAACTGGCCATCGCCCGCCATCCGAGCGCGAAATTCGGAAACCGCTCGGTCATCTGACGCGCGATGTCGAGAGCTTCGGCAGTGCGGCCCTGATGATAGAGCGTCGTCACGCGATTGATCTGCTGCTGCGGCGGCGCGGCCATGCGCATCACGGACGCCTCTTTCTTTGCGGCCGCGCTGACGGCTTTCTGTGCCGGCGCAGGCGCAACGGGCGCAACGGGCGCAACGGGCGCAACGGGCGCGGGCGCGTTCCCGGACAACACGAGTTGCTGGATCAGCCGATCGACCGCCGGTCCTTTCATCCCGCGCTGCTGCGCCATTTCGAGCGCGACCCACGCCGCCGATGTCTGGCCGCTCACGGTCAGCGCATTGATATAGCTGGCCCAGAAGTGGCCCTGATCGGGATTCGCGCCGACGGCCGCTTCGAAGTGCGTGATCGCGCGCTCGAAATCGCGCTGTTGCAACGCGAGCGCGCCGAGATTGTGATTGGCATCGGGATGAGCGGGGCTGGCATCGAGCACGATGCGATAGAGCGCCTGCGCCTCGTCCAATTCGTTCTTCTGATGATGCTCGATCGCCGCGCTCAGCACGTGCGACAGCGCCTCGTCGAATCCTGGATCGTTGGTGGAAGCGGGTGCGTCCGGAAGCTCGGTCGAAGCAGTCATGGTGTGCGGATTGCGCCTGATAATGGTTCGAGAGGAATTATCAGACGCCGCCGCGCGATCGAAATCGAGGAACTGCGCGGAAAAACCGGCTCTGTTCAGAGAATCCGCGGGGGCATCGCCGGCAGCCGCTTTGGGTACCGCGTATGCTTGTCTGTCCGTTCTCTCTTGCACACGGAGCACCCATGCAAACTCGCAGCATCGGCACATCGGATTTGAAAGTGGCGCCGCTCGTCTTCGGCGGCAACGTGTTCGGCTGGACGGCGGACGAGCGCACGTCGTTCTCCATCCTCGATGCGTTCGTCGATCACGGCCTCAATTTCATCGACACGGCGGACGTCTACTCCGCATGGGTCGAAGGGCATCAGGGCGGCGAATCGGAAACGATCATCGGCAAGTGGTTCAAGGAGAGCGGCAAGCGCCACAAAGTCGTGCTGGCGACCAAAGTCGGCATGCTCGGCGCGCGCGCGGGGCTGTCGGCGGCGAACATCGCGGCGGCCGTGGACGATTCGCTGCGGCGTCTCAAGACCGACTACATCGACGTCTACTTTTCGCACCTCGACGACGACAAGACGCCGCTCGACGAGACGCTCGGCGCTTACCAGAAGCTCATTCAGGCGGGCAAGGTCCGGGTGATCGGCGCGTCGAATTACACGGGCGCGCGGCTGGAAGAGGCGCTGAAGGTGGCGAAGGAATCGGCGCTGCCGGCCTATCAAATCCTTCAGCCGGAGTACAACCTCTACGATCGCGAAGGCTACGAATCCGATCTCGAGCCTGTCGCCGAGGCCCACAAGATCGCGGTCGTCACGTACTTCAGCCTGGCGAGCGGCTTCTTGTCGGGCAAGTACCGCTCGAAGGAAGACATGCAGGGCAAGGCGCGCGGCTCGCGAGTCGAGAAGTATCTGAACGAGCGCGGCCTGAAGATTCTCGATGCGCTCGATGACGCCGCGAAGCGCCACGACACGACGCCCGCGACGGTGGCGCTCGCGTGGATCATCGCGCGGCCGAGCGTGACGGCGCCGATCGCCAGCGCGACGTCGGTGCAGCAACTAGAAAGTCTCGCAGCCGCCACGCGCCTCAAGCTCGATCCCGAAGAAGTGAGCATGCTCGACGAAGCGAGCGCGTGGCAGAAATAAATCTGTTGCATCAATGAGTTGGCGGGCTTCGAAGAGTTGGCAGGGGCGCGGTGTTCTGGTAACATCGCGCCCGAATCGAGAAATGTGCCCGATTTCTGGCCCGATCTTGCGTCCTCGCCGCTGAAAATGACAACGTCAAAACGTTAATCGCCAGCGGAGAACGGCGCCGAAAGTGTGCGTTCAGGCTGTTCTTTCGTACGCACATGCCGTTTTGCGGTTGAATCCCAACTCTCTCTTTTCCGGCCTCCGTGGCCGCTTTGCTCGTGTCCGCTGCGCCTTTTGGCTTTTCTGCGCCTTATGCCCGGCGGACGATCGGAGTGCCGGCGCGCGGCGGGTTTTCCGTTGCGCACTTAGAAATACGTTTAGCAAACCAGGATTGTCATGACCACTATTGTCCTTAAAGAAAACGAGCCGTTCGATGTCGCGATTCGGCGCTTCCGCCGCACCATCGAAAAGAATGGCCTGATCGCCGAACTGCGCGAGCGCCAGTCCTACGAAAAGCCGACCACCGAGCGCAAGCGTAAAAAGGCTGCGGCTGTTGCCCGCCTGCGCAAGCGCCTGCGTAGCCAGATGCTGCCGAAGAAGATGCACTAAAGCGTCTTCGCCCGGACCGGGTTCTTTCGGTCCGAAAAGGCGAAACGGCGGTGCGACCCGTGAGGGCGCACCGCCGTTTCGCTTTCTTCGCCCCGTTTCAACCAGGGCGTTCGCTCAGGCGAACGCGTGCCGCCTGGCGAGTGCTTGCAGCAGATGCGGCCATTCCTCCACACTGGCGTCGTCGTGAATCTGTTCCAGTTCGATCAGCAGATCGATGATGACCGGATCGTACGCATTCACGTTCGAGGCATACAGCGCGCGCAGCAGCTTGCCGTCCTGCGCATGCCGATAGTACGAAATGCCGACGCCTTCCAGCTCCGCCTCGTAAAGATCGTCGCGCACGAGCGATCCGATCGCGCACTTGCGGCCGTGCGCGCTTCTCAGGCGGCACGACCCGTTGTCATCTTCCGAGACGGCGCCCTGCGCCAGCAAATGCGCGCTCACGCGATGGAAGACGTCCTTCGGGCTCAACATCGTGACAGGGCTCAACATACCGCACCCGCACCGTTAGGCAGCCGTTTTCAGGAGCTCGGCCGACAGACCGAACTGCCGCGCGATCGACGTAAGACGCTCGCGCCATTCCCATTTGCCGAAAACGTCGTGGACGTTCTGCAGGCAGGAAAGCAGTTCGACGGTGGTCGAATCGAAGACATTGATGCGCGCGCGCAGCAAAGCGCGCTTGAGCGCGGCGACGCCGACATCCATGTACGCCGGCACCGACTCCGGCGATTTCCCGATGTAGCGGATCGGCACGCCTTCCATCGCGGTCACGTAGTCGCGCGGCTTGATGAGGCTCCCAACCGGGCAGCCGCCGCAGAACCCGCGATAAGCGCCGCCGCCGTGAGGCAGCAAAGCGGCTTGTCCCTGTGTGAAGAGGTGCTGCACCGCGTTGTCAAAAATCTCCTGATGCGTCAGGAAGTTCAAGCTTTTCATGATCTTTCTCCCCTGCGCCCCTGCGCAGCGGCCATGCGTTGAATTTCGAGCAACCTGCACCTGCGGCATCGGACGGCGCGCACGCCGCCCGGCTACTGCTTTGAGCACGATGGTTTCCCCGGCCTTAGGACACGCGGTTTGCCGTGTCCGTGTACTCGCGGCGGATCTCTCCACTCAGTGAACGATCCGCACACCGTCAGTTATAACGGCACGGCTCGGTAAAAAGGTGCGGTAACGCACGCGAGAACGACATTTTTACACGATGTGAACGTTCGTGCAGTGCCGCAGAAGCAGGGTCCGCGCTTTATGCGGCGCGGCTTGCGCCATGCTTCACTGCAAAAAAAACCGTGCGATCAGGACTTTCCCTAGTCAACGCGGTATTGCGGAGAGGTTGTTGCCAAAAAGCAAAAACCGCTTGCATCGGACTAGGCTGAAGGTCTGGTTTTCTCGGACGCTTTGCGCTTGGTCTTAGTCTTGGCGCGCGCGACGCAGCCGACGGCATGGTCGTTCACCAGCCCCGTCGCCTGCATGAAGGCGTAGCAGATGGTCGTGCCGACGAACTTGCAGCCGTATTGCTTGAGCGCGCGGCTCAATGCATCGGATTCGGGCGTCGAGGCGGGCGTCGGATTGCCCGCATCGCGCGGCGTATCGATGGGCACGCCGTTCACGAAGGCCCATACAAAGTCGGCGAACGAGCCGTGTTCGGCCTGAATGCGCTGCACGGCACGCGCATTGATGACGGCGGATGTAATCTTCGCCCGGTTGCGCACCACGCGCGCGTCGCCGACGATCCGCTCGATGTCGTCCTCCGTGAAGCGCGCCACCGTGTCGATGTCGAAGCCCGCAAACAACGCGCGATAGCCTTCCCGCTTGTTGAGGATGGTCGACCACGAAAGACCGGCCTGCGCGCCTTCCAGCACCAGCATTTCGAAAAGGTGACGGTCGTCGTGGGAAGGGACGCCCCATTCGGTGTCGTGGTAATGCGCCATTGCGTCGGTGGTGGCCCAGGCGCAGCGGGTTGGTTCGGTGTCTGCCATTGCGATCCTCGTTTCGATCGCGCCAGCATAGCGGAACGCGATTGCCGCGCCACCTCGGCCATTCGGCTAATTGGCGTGCGCAACCGTCGCCGCTATGCTTGCGGCCATGAACACTTTCACTCGCACTTTCACGAACTCCGAAATCAACGGCTTTCTGCTCGGCATCGACGGCGGCGGAAGCGGCACGCGCGTGATTCTGGCGGACGCGCACGGCGTCGAACTGGCCCGCGCGAGCGGCGGTCCTTCGGGCCTGGCGCTGGGCGTCGAAGAGGCGTGGCGTTCCATCGGCGATGTCTGCACGCGTGCCTTCGATGCCGCCGGCCTTCCGTTCGACTGGCGCGCCTGTTCGCTCGGCTGCGGCCTCGCGGGCGTCAACAACGCGGACTGGCTCGCGGCTTTCCTGAGCATGGCGCCGCCGGTTCGCGCGTTGAGCGTGCAAAGCGACGCGTACACGACCGTCCTCGGCGCGCACGGCGGCGGACCGGGCGTGATCGTGGCGCTCGGCACCGGCAGCATTGCGGCATCGTTGGACGGCGAGGGTGTCTGCCATATCGCGGGCGGATACGGCTTTCCGAGCGGCGACGAAGCAAGCGGCGCCTGGCTCGGGCTGCGCGCGGTGGTTCACCTTCAGCGCGTGCTGGACGGCCGCCTGCCCGCCGATGACTGGTCCCGCGCGCTCTTGCGGCAGACCGGCGCAACGGATCGCGACAGCCTCGTCGTGTGGCTGTGCGCGTCGAATCAGACCGCGTATGCCACGCTCGCGCCGAGCGTCTTCGAATACCGCGATCATCCGGCGGCGGCGCAGTTGCTGGAGCAGGCGGGGCGCGAGATCGAACTGCTCGTCGCGGCGCTGGATCCGGCGGGCGAACTGCCGGTTGCGCTTTGCGGCGGACTGGCCGCGCCCTACGAGCCTTTCGTGCCGACGCCTTTACGCGCGCGCCTCTGCCGCCCTCGGGCGGATTCCGCCGCCGGCGCGCTCGAACTCGCGCGGCGCGCGGCGCTGTCGGGCGGCGTGACGGGGCAATCCGCAAAAGAGCCGCGATAGAATATCCAGCTTCGCGGGCGCTTCCATCCGCTCAAACAGGGCAGCCATGTATTCGGTCATCGCAACTGATCTCGACGGTACGCTTCTCAACAGCGATCACCAGCTCGACCCGTTCACCGCAGAGACGCTGCGCACGGTGGCATCGCGCGGCGTGCCGGTTATCATCGCGACCGGACGGCATTATCGCGATGTCGCGGGCATTCGCGACGTGCTGGGCGTCGATGCGTACCTGATCACGTCCAACGGCGCGCGGGTGCATGCGCCCGGCGACGAGCGCATCTACTCTCGCGATCTCGCGCCCGCCGCCGTGCGACGCCTCGTGCAGTCGGACGTCGCGGGCGTTCATGGCCGTGTGATCGTAAACCTGTTCGCCGACGATGCGTGGCTCATCGACCGTCACGCGCC
This sequence comes from Burkholderia sp. 8Y, assembly GCF_902506145.1. Classification (GTDB taxonomy): domain Bacteria; phylum Pseudomonadota; class Gammaproteobacteria; order Burkholderiales; family Burkholderiaceae; genus Caballeronia. Next base: position 3,071,658 of record NZ_LR733520.1, read on the forward strand.
CGAACTGCTCGTGTTTCATCAGGACTCTGGCTTCAAGTACGAAGTGATGGACTTGCGCGAGCACGACGGCGAGAACATCGCGAAGGTGTTGTACATCGGCGAGCCGGCGGACTTGAAGCACGTCGCCGAGAATCTGGAGCGCGAATTCGGCGATGCGTTGTACGTCACCTATTCGCTGCCGGACTGCCTCGAAGTGATGACGTCTGACGTTTCGAAGGGCCGCGCGCTGCGTTACGTGCTGGAGCGGCTGGACATCGATCCGGCGCAATGCGTCGCGTTCGGCGACAACATGAACGACATCGACTTGCTGGAAACGGCCGGTCATCCGTTCATGATGAACAATGCGAATCCCGATTTGATCACGCGTCTGCCGCAGGTGCCGCGCATCGGGAACAACTTCGAGGCCGGCGTCGCGCATCATCTGCGCAAGCTGTTCGATCTGCACGACGACATTGCGTCGCCACGGTGAATCTTCGTGATGCGCCCCGCGACCCCGCGCGAGGCGCTTCGTGCGGCGGCCGGTGCCGCCGTCCGTTAGCCGGATCTGATCGGGCGTCTGCCGCATGTGCCGCGCATCATCTGCGCAAGCTGTTCGACCTGCGCGACGACATTGAACCTTGCTGAAGCGCCTCGCGAGCCCGCGCGAGGCGTTTCGTGCGGCGTTTGATGCCGCCTTCCGTTAGCCGCGGCGGCCCCAGTCGTTCGAATGGCCGTGGTTCCAACCGGCGCGATTCCAGCGCCCGTCGTCGTGACCGTAGTCACGGTGCCAGCGCGGTTCCTCGTGACGCCAGTACGGCGCGCGATACTCCGGCGCGGCGGGCCGCATGTACACGGGCGCGGGAGCGGCATAAGCAGGCGCGCCGAGCGAAACGCCGACGTGAAGATCGGTATGGGCCTGCGCCGCGCCGACTGCGCCGATAACAAGGCCGGTTGCGACGAGCAATTGCGTGACGATGCGCTTCATTGTATTTCTCCTGGAAGGCGACGTGTGTCGCATGAGTCCAATGTAAGCGTTGGCCGTCTTACAGGCTTCGACGACTTGTTACGGGGTGCAAGCGGTGCGTAAGCGCGCTGCCTTGCCGATGGAATCCGCGCGAGCCTTATGGGACCGGGCTCTCCACTCCGAAGCGCACGCTCGCTCGCAAAATAGTAAGCATGCTGCGTAATTCGCGATTACAACTGTCGCGCCGTTTTAATTCGCACGCGTCGAGCGCAAAACGAAACGGGCGCCGAAGCGCCCGTTTCCCGTGGTCGATGCCGTGCGTTATTGCGCGACGGCAGCCAGTTTGCGTGTCTCGGAGTCCGAGGTCAGCAGCGGATACAGCAGGCCCGCGACGATAGCGCCCGCGATCGGCGCGATCCAGAACAGCCACAACTGATCCAGCGCCCAGCCGCCGACGAAGAACGCCGGGCCGGTGGAACGCGCCGGATTCACGGACGTGTTCGTGACCGGAATCGAGATCAGATGGATGAGCGTCAGGCACAGGCCGATAGCGATCGGCGCGAAGCCCTTCGGTGCGCGGTCGTCGGTTGCGCCGAGAATCACGAACAGGAAAAAGAACGTCATCAGGAATTCGCAGACGAGCGCCGCGAACATTGTGTAGTGCCCAGGCGAATGCTCACCGAAGCCATTCGCGGCAAAGCCGCTTGCGACCAGATCGAAGTCGGGCATGCCCGTGGCGATCAGCATCAGCGCGAAGGCGCCGAGCGTCGCGCCCACCACTTGCGCCACGATATACGGCGCGAGGTCGCGCACCGGGAAGCGGCCCGCGACCACGAGCCCGATGCTCACCGCCGGGTTCAGATGGCAGCCCGACACGTGGCCGATGGCGTAAGCCATGGTGAGCACGGTGAGGCCGAACGCGAGCGAGACGCCCACGAACCCGATGCCCGTGTGAGGAAAGCCGGCGGCCAGCACGGCGCTTCCGCAGCCGCCCAGCACGAGCCAGAAAGTACCGAAAATTTCAGCGCCGAGACGCTTCGACAAATGCATGATCTTGCCTTCGTGAAATGTGAGAGACCTTTGATTTGACGCAAGAAAGCCGATTGCCCTTGCCGAGCGCAGTTTAAGGGCGGCTGTTTTTACGAACTGTCAAAAATGGTCGATCCACGGGCATTTCATGCTCAACGCAGCGATCTTCGGATTTCTCCCTGTCGGGAAGCAAACGGCGCGAAGCGAAAGGCGAAAAAAATGCCGCCCATCGGGCGGCATTGGGTGTCATTCCTCAGCGGCAAGCCGCGCTATGTCAGCCAATGGCAACCTGACGCAGCACCGGACGCTTTGCGGCCTGAAGCATGGCCGCGTACGTGTCGACGTAGTTCTGCGCCATCGTCTTCGCGCTGAAGCGGCGCTCGAACTGCGCGCGGATCTCGGTGCGCGAAAGTTCGTCGATGCGATGCAGCGCGCCGACCGCGCCCGGCACGTCTTCGCAGATGAAGCCGGTCACGCCGTGATCGATGACTTCCGGCACCGAACCGCGATTGAACGCAATCACTGGCGTCCCGCATGCCATCGCTTCGATCATCACGAGGCCGAACGGCTCGTTCCAGTCGATCGGGAAGAGCAGCGCCTTCGCGCCCGACAGGAATTCGGGCTTCTGCGCCTCGTTGATTTCACCGATGAATTCGACGTGCGCCTGCGAAAGCAGCGGCTCGATGGTCGACTTGAAATAGTCCTGATCGACCTTGTCCACCTTGGCCGCGATCTTCAGCGGCAGGCCACTCTGCGCCGCGATCTTGATCGCGAGGTCAGCGCGCTTTTCCGGGCAGATTCGGCCCAAAAACGCCAGATATTCCGGCTTTTTGTGCGGCTGCGGCGTCAGCAGATCGTCCGGCAGACCGTGATAAACCGTGTTCAGCCAGTTCGCCTGCGGCAGCGGTCCGCGCTGATTGTCCGAAATGGAGACGACGTTCGCCTTCGTGAACGTGTTGAAGATCGGCTGCAATTCCGGCAGATCGAGACGGCCGTGCAGCGTCGTCACGAACGGCGTGCCGAGCTGCGTGAACAGCGGGAACGGCATGTAATCGAGGTGAAAGTGCAGCACGTCGAATTCGTGCGCGCGGCGGCGAACCGTTTCGAGCAGCAGCATGTGCGGCGCGAGCGGATCGCGGATCGTGGGGTCGAGTCGCAGGGCGCGCGGCCAGGCGGCATCGAGCGTCGCGCGGGTTTGCGAATCGCCGCTTGCGAACAGGGTGACATCGTGGCCGAGGTCGACGAGCGCATCCGTCAGATAAGACACCACACGCTCAGTGCCGCCGTAAAACTTCGGAGGAACTGCTTCGTGCAACGGTGCAATTTGTGCGATTCGCATAACGTGACTCTCCTGAGTGGTCCGTCCCGGCGCGGTCGGCGCGGGTTGCGGCCATGCAAAGCTGTGGTGTGGACAGCGCGGTCGCTCCGGTCGAGCGTGGCGCGATGCCATTCGGGCGGGCTGCGGGGTGTCGCTGACGCCGCCCAAAGATCGATCCGGCTCTCGACCGGGTTATCCCTTATGTTCATTATCGGGATCGAGAGCGGCATTACACGTCATTTTTCAAACGCTTAACCTTGTTACAGCGCGAAACACCGGCTGTTACGAAGTCAAAAATTGCACCGAAGCGGTCGAAGAAGACGTTTCCGGCTGCCAAAGCGAGCGGCGAGGCACCACATAGCAGGGCGCGTGCCTGATTGCTGACTCAAGTCCGCGCAACCGTTGCCGATAAAGCGTTTGCCGACATGCACCGAAAACGGCATGGCACGTACGAATTTTTCCTACACGATTCGGGCGGAAGTCTGTCGGCGCGTCGGCAGGTTCGTCCGATAGCCGCGTTCGGCGCGCTGCGGGACAATCGGGCCGATATGACAAGCGGGGCCGGATGCGTCGCCACTGAACGCGTCCGAGCAAACGTTTCCCGCTCGGCCTGACCAGCCACGCAACGACTCGGGGGAAAGATGACGGCCACCACCATGAGCACGCTCGCGGAGATTCGCGAGGTGAATCTGTCGTACGTGCTGCTCGCGCAGCGGCTGCTTCAGCAAGACCGCGTCTCGGCGATGGTTCGCCTCGGGCTGTCCGAGCAAGTCGCCGAACTCGTGTCGTCGCTGACGCTCGCGCAGGCGGTGAAGATCGCGGCGTCGAGCCATCTGCTGTGCCGCTTCCGTTTCGACGACCACGCGATCCTCGCGTCGCTCGCCGACAAGGACAAGAGCCCGGCGCTCGCGCACGCGGCGATGCTTGCCGATGCGGCCGTGGAGCAAGTCAGTTGAGAGCGCGGCGCGCGCTGAGCGACATGACGGGTGTCGGCGGACTGCGCTAGCAGGTCGAATGCGAAAGGAGCGCGTCGCATTCGCCTTACAACTGCTTGCGAGCCGTCGCGCCGCAGAACGGGCTTGTGCTGCCGTCCCAACCGACGGGCTGAGACGTGGCAGCCGAACACGCGCTCGTTGCTGTCTGGCCGCATTAACCAGTTCGATTCGTCGAGGCACGCATCGAGGCGACCGTAAGAACTGCCGCGAGTATCCGAGGAGGAGTCGCGGCAGCGAGTAGCCGTGCTCTGGCTCACACGCGCCGGCACGAATCCAATCTCCGCCCGCCACGATCGGGCGCCTGCCCACGCTGCGGCTCCATGCAACGCGCGCCGCATATCCGTCCGCCACGCGCAAGCCGCCAGCCGCCCGCGACGCCTGCCCCACGCCAAAGCCCCCAGCCAAAGTTTTCCATCCGTGTGCCGTAAACAGGCTTAACCGCGCATCCACGCCGGCCATTCCGCATTCGAACTCTGAGGACCCGACTGTGCTGATTTTCGTTGGAACGCTCGTGACATTGCTGTCCGTTTTCGGCGGTTACGCGCTCGAAGGCGGCCATCTTGGCGCGCTCGTACAGCCGGTCGAAATACTGATGATCGCCGGCGCGGGCATCGGCGCTTTCATTCTCGGCAACGGCGTCAAGACCATCCGTTCGACGCTGCTCGTCATTCCCACGCTTTTCAAAGGCTCCAAGTACAACAAAGACGTGTACATGGAGCTGATGGGCCTGCTCTACGTGCTGCTCGCGAAGGCGCGCAAGGAAGGCACGCTCACGCTCGAAGCCGACATCGAAGATCCGCACAAGAGCCCGATCTTCAGCCAGTACCCGAAGCTGCTGGCCGATCACCATGTCGTCGAGTTCATGACCGACTATCTGCGACTCATGGTCGGCGGCAACATGAACGCGTTCGAGATCGAAAGCCTCATGGACGAAGAGATCGAGACGCATCACGTCGAAGGCGAAGCGCCCGCGCTGGCGCTGCAAAAAGTCGGCGACGCGATGCCCGCGTTCGGCATCGTCGCGGCCGTGATGGGCGTCGTGCACACGATGGCGTCCGCCGATCAGCCTCCCGCCATTCTCGGCGAAATGATCGCGCAGGCGCTCGTCGGCACGTTCCTCGGCATTCTGATTTCGTACGGTTTCATCGGGCCGCTTGCGAGCGTCGCGGAGCAGCGCGTCGCCGAGCAGACGAAGATGTTCCAGTGCATCAAGGTGACGATTCTCGCGAGCCTGAACGGCTACGCGCCGGCGATCGCCGTCGAGTTCGGCCGCAAGGTGCTGTTCTCCACGGAGCGTCCGTCGTTCTCCGAACTGGAAGAGCACGTGCGCCGGGTGAAGGCGAAGTGACGCGCCTCGTTCACGCGATCCCGACCGGAGCCCTGCGATGAGCAGCGAAAAAGATCGTCCCATCTTCATCAAGCGCATCGTCGCGGGCCGCAAGGGCCACCACGGCGGCGCGTGGAAGCTGGCATACGCGGACTTCATGACCGCGATGATGGCGTTCTTCCTGCTGATGTGGCTGCTCTCGTCGACCTCGCCCGTGCAGCGGCGCGGCATCGCGGAGTACTTCAACATGCCGCTCAAGGCGGCGATGGTCGGCGGCAAGAGCGTCGGCATGGACAACAGCATCATCACCGGCGGCGGGCGCGACCTTTCGAGCAACGATCCGGGCGATGCGCGCAGTTCCGACGGCAACACGCAATTCGCGCAGCGTTCCAGCGGGAAAGCCGACGAGGATCTGCTGAAGGCCGCGCAAGGCGAGCTGGAGCGGCGCGAGCAGGCGCGTCTTCACGACCTTCAGGTGAAGCTGATGGCCGCGCTCGAAGCCAATCCGACGCTGCATCAGTTCAAGCAGCAAATCCGGATCGAATCCACGCAACAGGGATTGCGCATCGAAATCGTCGATACGCAAAAGCGCCCGATGTTCGCGCTCTCCAGCAACAGCGTGCAGCCGTACATGCGCGACATCCTGCGCGAAATCGGCCGGACGCTCAACGACGTGCCGAACCGCATCGTCGTGCAGGGCCACACCGACGCCGTGAAGTACGCGGGCGGCGAGAAGGGCTACAGCAACTGGGAACTGTCCGCCGACCGCGCGAACGCGTCGCGGCGCGAGCTGGTCGCGGGCGGCATGGACGAAGCGAAAGTGCTGCGCGTGCTCGGCCTCGCGTCCACGCAGAACCTGAACAAGCAGAACCCGCTCGATCCCGAGAACCGGCGCATCAGCATCATCGTGCTCAATCACCGCGCGGAAGCCTCGATGCTGCGCGACGACGGCGGCTCGGCCGCCACGCTCGACAACGCGTCCGACGCCTTCGAGCCCGGTGCGAAGCCGCTCCTGGGCCGGATCGTGCCCGGCGCGTCGAAGCAATAAGCGCGTGCGGCGCAAATCGGCATAAAAAACGCTCAAGACTCCACACGTTTGCGCCGTCATCCGGACAAGAGGCAGCGAGGCGCAGACCCAAAGGCGACACATGATTAAGAACATTCTGGCAATCGACGATTCCGCAGCCATGCGGCAAATCCTCTCCGCCACGCTGACGACGGCGGGCTACGAGGTGACGGTGGCGTCCGACGGCAACGAAGGGCTCGAATGGGCGCTCGCCGAGCGTTTCGATCTCGTGCTCACGGATCAGCACATGCCGCAAAAGAGCGGCCTCGACCTGATCGTGGAACTGCGCGCGAACCCCGCTTACCGTGCCACGCCGATTCTCGTGCTGACCACGGAAGACGGCGAGCCGTTCAAGGAAGCGGCGCGTGCGGCAGGAGCGACGGGCTGGATCGAAAAACCGCTCGACCCGGACCTGCTGACCGAAGTGGTCGCCGCGCTCTCCGAAGACACGCAGCACTGAAGCGACAGCCAAAGCCAAGACAACTCGCGCGCACGCGCCGACGGTGAATCAAGCATGACACTCGACATTACCCAGTTCTATCAAACCTTCTTCGACGAAGCCGATGAACTGCTCGCGCAGATGGAGCAACTGCTGCTCGTCCTGGATATCGCGAATCCCGACCCCGAGGATCTCGCGGCGATCTTTCGCGCGGCTCACTCGATCAAGGGCGGCGCGGCGACGTTCGGCTTTACCGCGCTCACCGAAACGACGCACATTCTCGAATCGCTGCTGGATCGCGCACGCAACAACGAACTCGTGCTTCGCCGCGACATGATCGACACGTTCCTCGCGACGAAGGACGTGCTCTCGGACCAGCTCGCCGCGTATCGCGCAAGCGCCGAGCCGGATGCGGCCGCCGCCGCCGCGATCTGCGCGAAGCTCGAACGCCTGAAGAACGAAGACGCCGCGCCGCAGAGCGCGCCCGTCGCCGCTGAGCCGGTCACGCTGCCGGTCATCGGTGAAGCGGACGTCACGCCGGCCTACGAAGGCCCGAACGCGCCGCCCGCGCATGTCATCGCGCAAGCCGCCGAAGCCATCGAGGACGACGGCACCTGGGACGGCGCGTTCGAAGTCACCGACGGCGCAACGAATGCGGGAACCGCGGCCGGCACGCCGGCAGCGGAAGCAGGACCCCACCTGAAAATTACGCTACGGGGGGTGGGCGAGAAGGACCTGGCGACCTTGACCGAGGAGCTGGGGAACCTGGGTAGTATCGTCGGAGAGAAGAAGACCGACGCCGAACTCGTGCTTTGGCTCGATTCGGACGTCACCGCCGACGACATCGTGGCCGTGTGCTGCTTCGTGATCGATGAATCGCAGATTACGATTGGCCGCGGCGACGGGCATCACATTGCGCCGTCGGACGCGCCGCAGCCGGCGCAGGCCAAGCAACACACGCTACAGGCGCAGCCGCCCGTATCGCAGGCGCAGGAAGCGCCCGCATCCGCGGTTCAGCAAAAAGAAGAAGCGGCGAAGGCGGCGGCGAATGCGGAAACGCAAGCTGCCGCCGCCATCCCGTCACGCGACACCCAACACAAGGCCGCCACGAGCGACGCCGAGAAGAAAGCGCGCCCGGCCGCAGCGGCATCGGCGGAAGGCAGCTCCATTCGCGTCGGCGTGGAGAAAGTCGATCAGCTCATCAACCTGGTCGGCGAACTGGTCATCACGCAGGCGATGCTCGCGGAAACCACGAGCGCATTCGATCCTGCATTGCACGACCGTCTGTTCAACGGCATGGCGCAGCTCGAGCGCAACGCGCGCGACCTGCAAGAGGCCGTCATGTCCATCCGCATGATGCCGATGGATTACGTATTCAGCCGCTTCCCGCGCCTCGTGCGCGATATCGCGGGCAAGCTCGGCAAGGACGTGGAACTCGTCACGTTCGGTCAGGCGACCGAACTGGACAAGAGCCTGATCGAGCGCATCATCGATCCGCTCACGCACCTCGTGCGCAATTCGCTCGATCACGGCATCGAGACCGTGGAAGCGCGCCGCGCGGCGGGCAAGCCCGCGACGGGCCAGCTCGTGCTGTCGGCGGCGCATCACGGCGGCAACATCGTGATCGAAGTGAGCGACGACGGCGCCGGCCTGCGCCGCGACAAGATTCTCGCGAAGGCGCAGAAGCAGGGCATGCAGGTTTCCGAATCCATGACCGACGAGGAAGTCTGGCAACTCATCTTCATGCCGGGCTTCTCGACCGCCGAACAGGTGACGGACATTTCCGGCCGCGGCGTCGGCATGGACGTGGTGAAGCGCAACATCCAGTCGATGGGCGGCCACGTCGAAATCATGTCGCGCCAAGGCGCGGGCACGACCACAAAGATCGTGCTGCCGCTCACGCTCGCCATTCTGGACGGCATGTCGGTCAAGGTCGGCAACGAAATCTTCATTTTGCCGCTCAACTTCGTGATGGAGTCGCTGCAACCCGTCGCCGAGGACATCTACACGGTCGCGAACGGCGAGCGCGTGGTGCGCGTGCGCGGTGAATATCTGCCGCTGATCGCGCTGCATCAGGTGTTCTCGGTCGAAGGCGCGCGCACCGAGCCGACGCAGGGCATCGTCACGATCCTGCAAACGGAAGGCCGCCGCATGGCCATGCTGATCGACGAGCTCGTCGGCCAGCAGCAAGTGGTCGTGAAGAACCTCGAAACCAATTACCGCAAGGTGCACGGCATTTCGGCGGCGACGATTCTCGGCGACGGCAGCGTCGCGCTGATCGTCGACGTGGCCGCGCTCAACCGCGAATCGCGTGCGCAGCACTCGCACACTCATTAAACACATCGACCGAACCTGGGGTTTCTCATGGCAGACATTCAATCGATCCAAAACGCAACACTGTCGCGCCGCGATGCGCAGCACGCCGAAGCCGCCGGACAGGAATTCCTCGTCTTCACGCTCGGCGCCGAAGAGTACGGCATCGACATTCTGAAAGTGCAGGAAATTCGCGGCTACGACAGCGTCACGCGCATCGCGAACGCGCCCGCTTTCATCAAGGGCGTGATCAATCTGCGCGGCATCATCGTGCCGATCGTCGACATGCGTATCAAGTTCAATCTCGGGCGCGTCGAGTATGACAACCAGACGGTGGTCATCATCCTGAACGTCGCGCATCGCGTGGTCGGCATGGTGGTGGACGGCGTGTCGGACGTGCTCACGCTGACGCAGGATCAGGTGATGCCCGCGCCCGAATTCGGCGCGACGCTCACGTCGGAGTATCTCACCGGCTTGGGCACGGTGGATGGCCGCATGCTGATTCTGATGGATATCGAAAAGCTCATGACGAGCCGCGAGATGGAGTTGATCGACTCCGTCGCCGCTTGAAGAAGCGCCCCGAAGCGCCTGAAGAAGCGCCCGCAGAAGCGCCCGCACGCGTCGCGGGTCAAGGAAAGGAAGCCATGTTCAAGAAGTTGTCCATCCGCACGACGCTCACGCTCGTCGGTCTGTTGTTCGTCGGTTGCGCGGCCGTGATCGGCGCGCTTTCGCTCGTCGGCCTGAATTCCGCGAGCGCCTCGCTCACGTCGCTCGCCGAAGAGGACATGGTGGCGATGCGCGCGCTGGCGGAAACGTCGTCGTATCTGCTGCGCTCGCGCATCACGCTCGACCGCGTGCGTTCGCTCAGCGAAGCAGGCAGCGCCGACGAAGCCAAGAAGGCGATGGAGCGCGGCCAGTTCCTGCTCGACAAGAGCTACGAGAACTGGAAGCTCTATCTGGACACCAAAAAGCCCATGCTGCCGCAAGCGACGCTCGACGCGCTCGTCGCGCAGCACGATACGCTGATGAAGACCGGCGTCGAGCCGGAGTTCGCCGCGATGCGCGCGAACGACATGGCCGCGTACCACGCGATCGCCGACACGAAGATCAGCCCGATGTTCGTCGCGTTCGATCAGGCGGTCACCGCAGCCGTCGCGTTCCAGCAGAAACACGCGGACCAGTCGCGTGCCAGCGCGGCGTCGCAGAATTCGGCGCTCAGCATGGTCATCGGCGGATTGCTCGCGCTGTCGGGTCTGCTCCTGATCGCCACGCGCTTCGCGCTGCGCGGCCTAGTCGTGCAGCCGATCAACGACGCGGTGGAGCACTTCGAGCGCATCTCGCGCGGCGATCTCACGAAGTCGGCGCACACGGACAGCACGAACGAAATCGGCCGTCTGTTCGCGGGCATCGAGCGCATGCGCACGAACCTGACCGCGATGGTCGGCGCGGTGCATCGCGGCGCGGAATCCATCGATGTTGGCGCGCATGAGATCGCGAGCGGCAACACGGACCTGTCGCAGCGCACGGAAGAACAGGCGGCGTCCCTTCAGGAGACGGCGTCGAGCATGGAACAGCTCACGAGCACGGTGAAGCAGAACGCCGACAACGCGCGTCAGGCGAGTCAGCTCGCGGTGAACGCATCGGATATCGCGTCGCGCGGCGGCCAGGTGGTCGAGCAGGTCGTCAATACGATGAACGCAATCGCGTCGAGTTCGGGCAAGGTTGTGGACATCATCGGCGTGATCGAAGGCATCGCGTTCCAGACCAACATTCTCGCGCTGAACGCGGCCGTGGAAGCGGCGCGGGCCGGCGAGGAAGGACGCGGCTTCGCGGTCGTGGCGGGCGAAGTGCGCTCGCTCGCGCAGCGCAGCGCGGCGGCGGCGAAGGAAATCAAGACGCTGATCGGCGATTCGACCGAGAAGGTGCAAAGCGGCTCGCAGCTCGTGACGCGCGCAGGCGAAACCATGGGCGAGATCGTGCAGGCGGTGCGCCGCGTGACGGACATCATGGGCGAGATCAGCGCGGCGTCGGAGGAGCAGTCGGACGGCATCGAGCAGGTCAATCGCGCGGTCACGCAGATGGACAGCGTGACGCAGCAGAACGCGGCGCTCGTCGAGCAGGCGGCGTCGGCGGCGGCATCGCTCGAAGACCAGACGCGGCAGTTGAAGGACATCGTCGCGCAATGGCGCATCGCAAGCGCGGTGTCGGCGTCGGCTTCGGCATCGGCTTCAGTGTCCAGCTCGCCGAGCGCGGCGGTCGCGGCCGCGCGTCTTGCGCCCGCCGTGGCGAAGGGCGCGCGCGTCGAGCCGTCGTCGCGGGCATCGTTCGTTAGTGCAGCGAAAGTTGCGCAGCAGCCTAACGTCGCGCCGGAAATGGCCGTTATCAAGGATAAGGCACGCGATGCAGCGAAGCCGGCGAGCGCAGCGAAAGCCGCGCCCCGCGTGAGCGCACCGCCGGCAACCGCGCCGCGCGCAGCGAAGGCCACGACCGCCGACGACGGAGATTGGGAAACCTTCTAAGCGTATTGACTGGAAAGCGGCGTGCGCGCCGAGGGGGCAACGCCTCGGGCGCGTGGGCTGGGCAAGGTTGAAAGCAGGCAGGTAAGTACGCAGGCACGAAGGTACGCAGGAACGCAGGCACGCAGGAACGCAAGCACGCAAGCACGCAAGCACGCAAGCACGCAAGCACGCAAGCACGCAAGCACGCAAGCACGCAAGCACGCAAGCACGCAAGCACGCAAGCAGGCGCAAAACAGAGCAAAAGGCACGAAGATGGCAACGCGTAATGCAACCAACGCACGCGTCGAACTGGCCGGCGGCATACGCGGTCCGGAAGTCGAGCGCGATTTCGAATTCACCGTGGCGGACTTCGCCCGGATCCGCGAGCTGATACATCGCCGCGCGGGAATTTCGCTGTCCGACCACAAGCGCGACATGGCCTACAGCCGGCTCGCCCGACGCCTGCGCGCCTGCGGCATGGACACGTTCAAGCAGTACCTCGACCGTCTCGAATCCAACGACGACAACGCCGAGTGGGAAGCCTTCGTCAACGCACTGACGACCAACCTGACGGCGTTCTTCCGCGAGTCGCACCATTTCCCGCTGCTCGCGGATTTCGTGAAGCGTCGTCAGCAGCCGGTGTCGGTGTGGTGCTCGGCGGCATCGACGGGCGAGGAGCCGTATTCCATCGCGATGACGCTCGTCGAGGCGCTAGGCGAGCAGGCCGCGCGCCACTGCACCGTATTCGCGAGCGACATCGACAGCCAAGTGCTCGCCAAGGCCGACGCGGGCGTCTATTCGCTCGATCAGGTGAAGGCGATGCCGGTGGAACGCCTGAAGCGGTTCTTCCTGAAGGGCACCGGCTCGCACGCGGGCTTCGTCAGAGTACGTCCGGAATTGCGCTCGATGGTGAACTTCGGCCGCGTGAATCTGACCGACGCGCGCTACGACGTGAAAGGCCCATTCGACGCGATCTTCTGCCGCAACGTGATGATTTACTTCGACAAGCCGACGCAAGGACAGGTGCTCTCGCGCTTCGAGCCGTTGATGAAGTCAGGCGGCCTGCTGTTCGCCGGTCATTCGGAGAACTTCACGTATGTTTCGCAGGCGTTCCGGCTGCGCGGCCAGACCGTCTACGAACTGACGCGCGACACGAAAGCGGCGGGTGCGCAAAAGCGCGCGCTCGCGGGAGAGCCGGCATGAGCGGACTGCCGATCGCGTCGAACCTGTATTTCGACAACCATTTCAAGAAGCCGGGCGTGAAGCTGCTGCCGAACGAGTTCTACATGACGAGCGAAGACATGGTCCTCGTGACCGTGCTCGGCTCGTGCGTGGCGGCGTGCATCAACGATCGCACGGCGGGCATCGGCGGCATGAATCACTTCATGCTGCCCGATGACGGCTCGGACCCGTCGCACGCTTCGTCCGACTCCATGCGCTACGGCGCGTATGCGATGGAAGTGCTCATCAACGAGCTCATCAAGCGTGGCGGACGCCGCGAGCGGTTCGAAGCGAAAGTGTTCGGCGGCGGTGCGGTGCTCGCCGGGATGACGACGATCAACATCGGCGATCGCAACTCGGAGTTCGTGCGGCGCTATCTCGCGCTGGAAAAGATTCGCATCGTCGCCGAGGACTTGCAGGGCATGCACCCGCGCAAGGTCGCGTTCATGCCGCGCACGGGACAGGTGATGGTCAAGAAGCTGAAGACGCAGCACGATCCGGTCGTCGTCGAGCGCGAGCAGGCGCTCGTGCAGCGCACGCCGGAAGAGCGCGCGGAACGGCTCGCCCGGGCGCGTGCGCGTGTCGAGCTGTTCGGCGTCGAGCGCGCGAAGCCGGCGGCAGCAGTCGCGAAGCCGCGCGTCGAAATGTTCGGTGTGACGGCGGCAGCGCGTGCGACCCACGCAATCGCGCACACGGGGCGCGTCGCGAAGACGGTGGAGGAGGCGTGAGCATGTTGAATGCATCGAATGGCGGCAAAGAAGCCGCGCCGAAGATCAAGGTGCTGTGCGTCGACGATTCGGCGCTCGTGCGCAGCCTGATGACCGAGATCATCAATTCGCAGCCCGACATGCAGGTGTGCGCGACCGCGCCCGATCCGCTCGTCGCGCGCGAACTGATCAAGCTGCATAACCCCGACGTGCTGACGCTCGATGTCGAAATGCCGCGCATGGACGGACTCGACTTCCTCGAAAAGCTGATGCGCCTGCGGCCGATGCCGGTCGTGATGGTGTCGTCGCTGACGGAGCGCGGCAACGAAATCACGCTGCGCGCGCTGGAACTGGGCGCGGTCGACTTCGTGACGAAGCCGAAAGTCGGCATCCGCGACGGCATGTTGGATTACGCCGAGAAGCTCGCCGACAAGGTGCGCGCGGCGTCGCGGGCGCGCGTGCGGCAGATCGCGCATGCGGCGAGCGCGGCCAGCGCGGCGGCGCAACCGGGCGCGAAGCCCGCGCCGCTCATCAACAACCCGCTCGTCTCGACGGAAAAGCTCGTGATCGTCGGCGCATCGACGGGCGGCACGGAAGCGATCCGCGAAGTGCTGTTGCCGCTGCCGCCCGACGCGCCTGCCGTGCTGATCGCGCAGCACATGCCGCCGGGCTTCACGAAGTCGTTCGCGCAGCGCCTGAACGGGCTGTGCCGCATCACGGTGAAGGAAGCGGAGCACGGCGAGCGCGTGCTGCCGGGTCACGCGTATATCGCGCCGGGCCACGCGCACCTGGTGCTCGCGCGCAGCGGGGCGAACTACGTCGCGCATCTGTCGGATGCGCCGCCGGTGAACCGGCATCGTCCGTCGGTGGACGTGCTGTTCCGCTCGGCCGCGCAGCACGCGGGCAAGAACGCGATCGGCGTGATCCTGACCGGCATGGGCCGCGACGGCGCGGCGGGCCTGCTCGACATGCAGCAGGCGGGCGCTTACACGCTCGCCCAGGACGAAGCGAGTTGCGTGGTGTTCGGCATGCCGCGCGAAGCAATTGCAATGGGCGGCGCAAGCGAAGTCGCGCCGCTTTCTGAAATGAGCCGGCGCGTGATGGCGCGGCTTGCCTCGATGGGCGACCGCGTACAGCGCGTCTGAGTTATCTGAATTGAATTACGCGGTGTCACGCCGCATTGAGAATACACGGGAGCAATGATGGACAAGAACATGAAGATCCTCGTCGTCGACGATTTTCCGACGATGCGCCGTATCGTGCGCAATCTGCTGAAGGAGCTCGGCTACTCGAACGTCGACGAAGCGGAAGACGGCGCGGCGGGCCTCGCGCGTCTGCGCGGCGGCGGCTTCGACTTCGTGATCTCCGACTGGAACATGCCGAACCTCGACGGCCTTTCGATGCTGCAGCAGATTCGCGCGGACGCGACGCTCTCGCATCTGCCGGTGCTGATGGTCACGGCGGAATCGAAGAAGGAGAACATCATCGCGGCGGCGCAGGCAGGCGCGAATGGTTACGTGGTGAAGCCGTTCACGGCGGCCACGCTCGACGAGAAGCTCACCAAGATTCTCGAGAAGATGGCTAAAGCCGGGAGCTGATCGTGAACGATCTGACCACTGCACTTTCCGCTGTCGCCGCCGAGGCCGACAACGATTTTTCGAGCGACCGCATTCTCGCGCGCATCGGCCAGCTAACGCGCACGCTGCGCGACTCGATGCGCGAACTGGGTCTCGACAAGCAGGTCGAAGCAGCGGCGCAAGCCGTGCCCGACGCCCGCGACCGCCTGAAGTACGTCGCGACGATGACCGAGCAGGCGGCCGACCGCGCGTTAAACGCGATCGAGCTCGCCAAGCCGATGCAGGAAGCGATGCAGCGCGAAGCGCAGGCGCTCGACGAGCGTTGGGCGCAATGGTACGGCGCGCCGCTCGCGCAGGGCGAAGCGGGCGAACTGCTCGCGCAGACGCGCAGTTTTTTACAAAGCGTGCCGGAAAAGACGCAGGCGACCAACACGCAACTGCTGGAAATCATGCTCGCGCAGGATTTTCAGGATCTGACCGGCCAGGTGATCAAGAAGATCACGGACGTCGTGTATCTGATCGAACAGCAATTGCTGGGCGTGCTGCTGGAGAACATTGCGCCCGAGCGGCGTGAGCAGTTCGCGGCGTCGGCGGCGGCGCTCGTGTCGGCGAGCGGCAGCCCCGAGGCGCTGCTCAACGGCCCGCAGATCAATCCGCAAGGACGCAGCGACGTCGTGCAAGATCAGTCGCAAGTCGACGATCTTCTCGCGAGCCTGGGTTTCTGAGGCTTCCTGCACGTAGCTTCCTGCTCTCAAGCCACACGAAAACGCGGAACGCCTCCCCGGATGCGTTCCGCGTTCTTGCGTGCGCGCCGATTTCTGACCTCGACGGCTGCTTCTAGCAAAGCATCTATCGACGCGGAACTTCTGCCCGGCTTACTGTTCGATTCATCCGTCCCCAAGTCCGCGTAATTTGCGCGTAACGCGGCCCTTTTGCGGGATTTGGCATACTGATGGCTATAGCATCCGTACGATGCTTCAATCGGCACGCGTGCCGCAGTCCCGAAAATGGCGCGCGGCCCCGGCAGGCAACCATCCACAGGAATCGACAGGAGGCCCAGTGAAGGAACCGAAGCAACCCCGTCATGGGCATCTCAGGCTAACGTTGGCCTTTCTTGCAGGCGCGCTCAGCGTCTGCGCAGCCGGACCGGCGCGCGAGGCGCTCGGCGGCGACCCGCTGACCGCGCCGCAAGGCGCTACCGCCGCGAACGCCGTCGTGCACGCCGCGACGGGCGCGTCCGGCGCATCGGCGGCATCGGCGGCATCGAATTACACCGTCCGCTCGACGACGCTCGCGAGCGGCACCGTCATCAATGAATATGTGTCGTCCGGCGGCACGGTGTTCGGCATCGCCTGGCGCGGGCCGCGCGTGCCCGACCTGGCGACGCTGCTCGGCAGCTATTTCCCGCAGTATCAGCAAGCCTTGCTCGCGCAGCGCGCCGCACGCGGCGGACGCGGGCAGGTGAGCGTGCAGGATTCGGGTCTCGTGGTGCATTCGGGCGGTCACATGGGCGCTTTCTCGGGCAGCGCGTACCTGCCGCAGTCTTTGCCCGCCGGCGTATCCGCCAGCGACATCCAGTAAGCGACGGGAGAATCCGACAATGCTCAGAAAGACACTCGGCCTCGGCCCGGCTTCTTCCCGGCGCGCCGGCAACCCGGCGCGCTGGCTCGGCGCGCTGTTTCTCGCGCTCACGCTCGCCGCATGCGGCGGCGGCAGCGACGACCATTCCAGCTCCAGCAGCGGCGGCTCGTCGGGCGGCAGTTCCGGCGGCGGCTCGTCCAGCACGGCGAACGCCCAGCCGATCACGCCCAACGGCACGAACGCGGTGCCCATCACGGTCAACGGCGGCGTCGCGAACTTCGTCAATATTCCGAATGTTTCAGTGACGGTCTGCGCGCCCGGCACGAACGTTTGTCAGACCATCGACAACATTCAGATTGATACCGCTTCCTTCGGCCTGCGCATTCTGAGTTCGGCGGCGCAGTCGGTCATCGGCGCGCTGCCGGTGTCGAAGGCGCAGAACGGCGGGCAACTCGCGGAGTGTGCCGGTTTCGCGGACGGCTACACGTGGGGCACCGTGCGTCAGGCGGACGTGCATATCGGTTCCGAAGTGGCGAGCGCGCTGCCGGTGCAGATCATCGGCGATCTGAACGCGTCGTCGGCGCCGACCGGCATGAACGGATGTCCGTCGGGCAACGACGAGAACACCGCCGCCGAAATCGGCGCGAACGGCATTCTCGGCATCGGCACGCTGGCGCAGGACTGCGGAAGCAATTGCGCGACGACCGCGCTGAACGGCACGTACTTCTCGTGTACCAACGGCGCGAATTGCACGGGCACCGTGGTTCCGGTCGCGCAGCAAGTGGCGAATCCCGTTCAGAAATTCCCGGTCGACAACAACGGCGTGATCGTTCAGTTGCCGCCCGTCCCGGATACCGGCGCGGCGAGCGCGAGCGGCACGCTGATATTCGGCATCGGCACGCAGAGCAACAACACGCTCAGCGGCGTGACGAAGCTCGGCACGGATGTCTACGGCGACCTCGGCGGCACCTACAAGGGGACGAGCTACCAGACGTTCTTCGATACGGGCTCGAATGGCAACTTCTTCCAGGACAGCTTCCCGTTGTGTTCGAGCACGAGCGTGTTCTATTGCCCGACGTCCGAGCAGTCGCTGACGGCGACGGTTTCGGGCACTGACGGCAACACCGCGACCGTGCCGTTCAGCCTCGTGAACGCGCGCACGCTGACATCGGGCACTGGAAAGTTCGCGTTCAACAGCTTGGGCGGCCAGTTGGGCATGACCGGCATGTTCGACTTCGGCATGCCGTTCTTCTACGGCCGGCACGTGTATGTCGGATACGGCAGCGCGCCGTACGTGGCGTTCTGACGAGCCGCGCATGACAAAAAAATCCGGCCTCTGGCCGGGCCTCTGGCCGGATTTTTTTTCGTCTACTGCCGAGAGCCAGGCGGCCGCGGCTTGCGCGGCGCGCGCTCGAAAAGCGGATCGTAAAGCCAGCGCGGCAACACATGCAGCAGCATGCCGACAACGCGCATCTGCCACGGAAACGTCGCGTAGCGCACCTTTCGCGCGATAGCATCGGCGGTTTTCGCGGCGAAGCGGTCGGCATCCATCAGAAAGGGCATGCGATACGGATTGTGCGCGGTCATCTCCGAGCGCACGTAGCCCGGCGCGATGGTCACGACCGCGACGCCCTGCGGCCGCATTTCCACGCGCAGCGATTCCAGATACTTCGCCGCCGCCGATTTCGACGCGCTGTACGCGCCCGAGCCCGGCAGCCCGCGCACGCCCGCGACGCTCGCAAGGCCGACGAGCGTGCCGCGCCGCGCGGCCGTCATCGACGCGATGAACGGCTCGAACGTCGCGACCATGCCGAAGTAGTTCACGTCCATCACGGCGCGGAACGTGTCCAGCTCGCCGTGGCCGGTGAGCGCGCCCTGACTGATGCCCGCGTTCGCGATCACGATGTCCGCCGAGCCATGCTCCGCGATGAAACGGCGCGCGGCATCGGCGAGCGCGTCGGGCTCGCGGACATCGGCGGGATAGATTGAAATCAACGCCTGAGGATGGCGTGCGGCGAATGCCGCGAGAGACTCGGCGCGTCGGGCGACGAGGCCGAGCACGGCCCCGCGCTTCACGTATTCTTCGGCCAGTGCCAGGCCGATTCCACTCGACGCGCCGGTGATGAAGACCTTCAACGGAACTGCGTTCATACCGGCGTCAGGCAATTACATCTTTTTGTCGCGCACTTGCTGCACGAGGAAGTCCATCACCTGCGTGGTGCCCTGCAAGCTGTTGGTCTGCGCGGGACCGGTCACGTACTTGCCCTGCACGACGACGGTCGGCACGCCTTCGATCTTGTAGTCCTGCAGCAGCTTGGCATCGCGCTGGACGTCGCTCTGCGTCGAGAACGAGTTGTACGCGTCCATGTACTTCTTCTTGTCGACGCCCTGCGTCGCGAGGAAGTCGGCCTGCGCCTGCGGCGTCAGCAGATAGTCCTTCTTCACGTGGATTTCGTTGAACACGGCCGGCGTGACCTTTTCCGCGACGCCGAGCGCGACGAGCGCGTGATACATCTTCGAATGCGGGATGAAGTCGTCGCGGAACGCCACCGGCACGCGCTTGAACACGACGTCCGGCCCCTGCTTCTTCTCCCATGCCTCGATGTACGGCTCGAATTCGTTGCAGTGCGGGCAGCCGTACCAGAAGAACTCGATGACTTCGACCTTGCCCGCCGGCGCGCCGATGGGCTGCGGCGCTTGCATCACCGTGTAATCCTTGCCTGCGGCGGGAGCGGCCGATGCCGTGCCCGCGACGCTGAACGACGCGGCGGCAATGCCGAGAGAAAGGGCGAACGCGCTAAAGATTTTTTTCATGATCGAAAAAGTGCGAAGGTGCAACGTGAAGGCTGACGTGGCGGATGCGTGGCAGTCCTCAAGTGGGACATACGACGCTTAAGCCGGGCTTAAGGCGCGCGGCGCTTGGGGCAGCTCGAGCACGCGGGCGCCGTCCTCAACGCGTTATTGCTTCGAAAAGCGGATCACGGCCGTATCGACGCCTGCGTCGGACAGACGCTGACGCGCCGAATTCATGTCCTCGAACTTGGCGAACGGACCGATACGCACGCGATAGTACGTCACACCGCCTGCATCGCGCTGCGTGACTTTCGATTCGAAACCCTGGAAGCCCAGACGCGCACGCTGCTGCTCGGCATCGGCCTGCGTCTTGTACGCGCCCACTTGCAGGAAATAGCCGGTGTTGACGTCGCCGGGTGCGGGCGGCGTGGTCTTGGCGGTCGCGGGCGGCGCGGAACCGGTCTTCGGCGGCGTGGCGGCGGTCGTGGAACCGCTCGTGCCTGCCGCGCCCGGCGCCGCTTCAGGCTTCTTCGCGATGGTCGGACTCGCGGTGCGGGGCGCGGAGGCCGTCGCGCCGCTCGGCGGCACTTCGACGATCTGCGGCTCGTCCAGCATTCCCGACGATTGCGTCTGATTGGTGCTCTGGCCCGGCGCGGTGTTCGGCGGCGTGGGCTGCGCGGCTTGCGGCACGGCCTGGCCCGGCGACTTGCCTTGCAGCGGGCGATTCGGGTCGTACGGCTGCGCGGCGGGCGCGGAAGACGACTCGGCTGGCGGTGCGACCTTGGCGACGAATGGCGTGGGCGCACGCGTGATGTACAGCGCGACGATCACGGCGATCGCGAGTCCGACGATCAGACCGAGCACGATGCCGAGAAACGTTCCCCCCGTTTGCTTCGACTGCGATTGCTTCGACGTGCGGCTTGGTTTTGCCATCGTATGAATCACCTGCAAAAAGTCTTCGAGTTGGCCGACGATTATAGCCGCCGCGTGACGCGAGCCCGCGCCAGGCTGCCGTCCGCGCACGCCGAATGGTTCACAAAGTTACAGGCGCGCGCACCGTAAAACGCGCACGACAGAACGCGCCGCCGATTACATCTTCTGGGGAGCCGACACGCCGATGGTCGAAAGGCCGTTTTCGAGCACCTGACGCGTGGCCGCGAGCAGCGCGATGCGCGCCGTGCGCTCCTTGTCGTCGTCCACGAGCACGCGCTCCGCATTGTAGAACGAGTGAAATTCGCCAGCGAGATCGCGCAGATAGAAGGCAACCGCATGCGGCGCGAGTTCGTCGGCGGCGTGCGCGAGCATGTCGGGGAACTCGGCGAGCTTGTTGAGGAGCGCCATCGCGCGCGGACTCGACAGCGGTTCGAGATTCGCCTGCGCCGCTTGCGTCAGGTCGCCGCCGTAGCGTTCCTTCCAGTCGTTGAGGATCGTGCAGATGCGCGCGTGCGCGTACTGGACGTAATAGACCGGATTTTCGTCGTTCTGCTTGAGCGCGAGGTCGATATCGAACACGAACTCGGTGTCGGCCTTGCGCGAAATGAGGAAGAAGCGCACGGCGTCGCGGCCGCGACGGATCATCGCTTCGTCGAGCTGATCGGGCGCGGCTTCGCTGCCCGGCGTCATGCCGCCCGACCATTCGATCAGATCGCGCACCGTCACGTAACTGCCCGCGCGCTTGGAGATCTTCACTTCCTGCCCGTCGCGCATGACCGTGACCATCTTGTGCAGCA
Organism: Burkholderia sp. 8Y; assembly: GCF_902506145.1. Taxonomy (GTDB): domain Bacteria; phylum Pseudomonadota; class Gammaproteobacteria; order Burkholderiales; family Burkholderiaceae; genus Caballeronia. Next base: position 3,093,195 of record NZ_LR733520.1, read on the forward strand.
CGTAGTCGGGATAGCCCTTCGGAATGCCGACGCCGAGCCCTTGCAGCCCGGCCCGCACGCGCGCGATGGTGCCGTGATGGTCCGAGCCCTGCACGTTGATGACCTTGGTGAAGCCGCGCTGCCACTTGGTCACGTGATACGCCACGTCCGGCACGAAGTACGTGTACGTGCCGTCGGACTTCTTCATCACGCGGTCTTTGTCGTCGCCGTCGTCGGTGGTGCGCAGCCAGAGCGCGCCGTCCTGCGCGTAGGTCTTGCCGGCATCGATCAGCGCCTTCACCGTCTCTTCGACGCGCCCTTCCTTGTACAGCGACGACTCCAGATAGAACTGGTCGAACTTCACGCCGAAAGCGGTCAGGTCCATGTCCTGTTCGTGCCGCAGATAGGCCACCGCGAAATGACGGATGGCTTCGAGGTCGTTCACGTCGCCTGTGCCCTTGACCGGCTCGCCGTCCTTCGCCGCGACGGTCGCACCTGCCATGTAGTCGCGCGCGATGTCGGCGATGTACTCGCCGTTGTACGCGGCCTCGGGCCACTCGGCGTCGCCCGGCTTGAAGCCGCGGGCGCGCGCCTGCGTCGAGATGGCGAGATTGCCGATCTGCACGCCGGCGTCGTTGTAATAGAACTCGCGATGCACCGCGTAGCCTTGCGTCGCGAGCAGGTTCGAGAGCGCGTCGCCGAGCGCCGCCTGCCGGCCGTGGCCGACATGCAGCGGACCGGTCGGGTTCGCCGACACGAATTCGACCAGCACGCGCTTGCCCGCATCGCGCGCCGAACGGCCGTACGCCGCGCCTTCGCCGAGCACCGCCGGGATCACGTCTTGCTTTGCTTTTGCCGCGAGACGCAGATTGATAAAGCCCGGGCCGGCGACTTCCGCGCTCTCGACCAGTCCCTTCGCGGCCGGATGACCGAGCACTGCATCGACGATCTGTTGCGCGAGCTGACGCGGATTCGCGCGCAGCGGCTTGGCGAGCTGCATCGCGACATTCGACGCCACGTCGCCATGCGCGGCGACCTTCGGCCGCTCGAGCACGATCGCGGGCGCGATGAAAGCGGCCTCGGTTGCGCCTTGCGTGGCTTGCGCGACCTGCTTGACCGCGTCGGAGAGGAGCGTTTCCAGGGTTTCTTTGTGTGCAGGCAGCATGCTGAATGTGATCCAGTGGAGCGAGTGCGGAGTGATACGCGACAGGTGCGGGCGAAGCGGGGCGCCGATTTGACGCGGCCGATGAGCCGACGATGAATCGACCACTGCGCGACCGGGACGTGCGTGTAGTGCGCCGCGACCTGCCGACGAGGCCGGCCACGGCTGAAACCGGGATTTTAGCAGGTGCTAAACTGTCTATTCAGGGTGGTTGTTCTGCAAAGATCGGCTTGTCGGCGCGGCTCGCATTCGCCCCGGCTGTCATCCAACATAAGGAAAAGGACTCTCCCATGCTGATCACATTCAAAACCATGGCTGCACCGGATGTCATGATGCTCGACAACCTCGCGGAGTATCTGCTGGGCATCATCGGCAAGCAGCTGACCGCACGCGGCGTCATCACGCATGACGAACTGCCAGCGGCCATCGAAAAGCTCGAGGCGGCGGTCGTCAGCGACAAGAAAGAACGCGCCGAGCACGACGGCCACTTCCACGAAGGCGAAGAAGGCCACGATCCGCACGAGATTCCCATCGGGCTTGCGCAACGGGCGTATCCGTTTCTCGACATGCTGCGTCTCGCGCGCAAAGAGAACAAGGACATTCTCTGGGGCGTCTGAGCGCAGGCGGCGCTGAAACGAAAAACCCCGCACCGGCGACGATGCGGGGTTGCTTCCTGCTGACTCGCTCGGGCCGCGCCGCTTACTGCGACTGACCGTTGCTCGGAGTCTTCGGCTTTTTGGCCGTCTTCGGCTTCTTCTTGTGTTCGGCCTGCGGCGGCGAGTATGAGGATGCCTGCGTGCTGCTCGCCTGCGCGAACGCGGCCGGACTCGACGCTGCGAGCACAGCCGCGGCGATCGCGATGGTTACGGCGGACGTCATCTTCTTCATGCGACTTTCTCCGTGGCTAAAGAGTGCGTGGCCGCCGTCATGGCGGTTCATCGCAGCGACAAGTCTACGGAAATAAAAAACTTCCCGCCCATCACGCGGCGCTTTTTTTCCCTATCACACGCAGCGTATGTCGTGGCGCAACGCTCTGTGCGTGCGTTTATCGAAGCGGCGCGAGCGCGCGTTGCGCGTCCGCCGATGAAATGCCCATGCGTTCTGCGAAGCTCTGCACCTGATCGTCGCCGATCTTGCCGACCGAAAAGTACGTGCTCTCCGGATGCGCGAGATAGAAGCCCGACACGCTCGCCGCCGGCATCATGGCGAGCGATTCGGTCAGACTCATGCCGATGTCCTCTGCCTGAAGCACTTCGAACATATCGCGCTTCACGAGATGGTCCGGGCACGCCGGATAGCCGGGCGCGGGACGAATGCCGCTGTACTTCTCCGCGATGAGAGCGGCGTTGTCCAGCGTTTCGTTCGCCGCATAGCCCCACAGTTCGCGGCGCACGCGCGCATGCAGCGCCTCCGCGAAGGCTTCCGCGAAACGGTCGGCGAGCGCCTTTAGCATGATCGCGCTGTAGTCGTCGTGATCGGCGGCGAACTGCTGCTCTTTCTTGTCGACGCCCAAGCCCGCCGTCACCGCGAAAAGACCGATGTAATCGGCGACGCCCGACTCTTTCGGGGCGATGAAGTCGGCGAGCGAGCGATTCGGCCGCATGACGCCATCGACGACCGGCCGCACGCTTTGCTGACGCAGATTGCGCCAGGTCATCGCCACTTTCGAGCGCGACTCGTCCGTGTAGATTTCGATGTCGTCGTCATTCACCGTGTTCGCGGGCAACAGCGTGATGACGCCGTTCGCCGTGAGCCAGCGGCCCTGGATGATGCGCGAGAGCATCGACTTGCCGTCCGAGAACACGCGCCGCGCCGATTCGCCGACGATCTCGTCGTTCAGAATGGCCGGATACGGTCCCGCGAGATCCCACGTCTGGAAGAACGGCCCCCAGTCGATATAGTTCGCCAGGTCCGCGAGGTCGTAGTTCCGGAACACGCGCCGCCCGATGAAGCTCGGCTTCTTGGGTGTGTACGCGCTCCAGTCGATCTTCGTCTTGTTGGCGCGCGCCTCGGCGTAAGTGACCATCGGCTGCGCCTTCTTGTTCGCGTGCTGCGTGCGGATGCGTTCGTAGTCGGTCTTCAGTTCGTCGAGATACTTCGCCGCGCCTTCGTCCGACAAGAGGCTCGACGCGACCGACACCGAGCGCGACGCGTCCGCCACGTACACGACCGGGCCATCGTAATGCGGCGCGATCTTCACGGCGGTATGCACGCGCGAAGTCGTCGCGCCGCCGATCAGAAGCGGCGTCTGCTTGCCGCGGAAGTACTCGTCGCGCTGCATTTCGGAGGCGACGTAGGCCATCTCTTCGAGGCTCGGCGTGATGAGTCCCGACAGACCGATGATATCCGCGCCTTCTTCCTTCGCCTTTTGCAGAATGGTCGCGCAGGGCACCATCACGCCCATGTTCACGACTTCGAAGTTGTTGCACTGGAGCACGACCGACACGATGTTCTTGCCGATGTCGTGCACATCGCCCTTCACGGTCGCGATGACGATCTTGCCCTTGGACCGCACGTCCGCGCCGGCATCGGCGAGACGCTTCTTCTCTTCTTCGATGAACGGAATCAGGTGCGCAACCGCCTGCTTCATCACGCGCGCCGACTTCACCACTTGCGGCAGGAACATCTTGCCCGCGCCGAAGAGGTCGCCGACGATGTTCATGCCGTCCATCAGCGGCCCTTCGATGACGTTGATCGGCCGGCCGCCGGCTTGCTCGATCTTCGCGCGCACTTCCTCGGTATCTTCGACGATGAAGGTCGTGATGCCGTGCACGAGCGCATGGGAAAGCCGCGCTTCGACCGGCTGGTTGCGCCATTCGAGGTTCTCTTCTTTCTTCGCCGCGCCGGTCTTGAACTTGTCGGCGCTTTCGAGCAGACGGTCAGTGGCGTCTTCACGGCGATTGAGCACGACGTCTTCGACGCGCTCGCGCAAATCAGGATCGAGATCGGCATAGACGCCGAGCTGTCCCGCATTCACGATGCCCATATCCATGCCCGCCTGAATCGCGTGGTAGAGGAACACGGTGTGAATGGCTTCGCGCACCGGATCGTTGCCGCGAAACGAGAACGAGACGTTCGACACGCCGCCGCTCACCTTCGCGTGCGGCAGGTTCTTTTTGATCCAGCGCGTCGCGTTGATGAAATCGACCGCGTAATTGTTGTGCTCCTCGATGCCCGTCGCGATGGCGAAGATGTTCGGGTCGAAGACGATGTCTTCCGGCGCAAAGCCCACTTCGTTCACGAGAATCTCATACGACCGCTTGCAGATTTGCGTCTTGCGCTCGAAGGTGTCGGCCTGGCCTTTTTCGTCGAAGGCCATGACGACGGCGGCCGCGCCGTAGCGGCGAATCAGCTTCGCGTGATGACGGAACGCGTCTTCGCCTTCCTTCAGCGAGATCGAATTGACGATGGCCTTGCCCTGCACGCACTTGAGCCCGGCCTCGATCACCTCGAACTTGGAGGAGTCGATCATGATCGGCACGCGCGCGATATCCGGCTCGGACGCGATCAGATTCAGAAAGCGCACCATCGCGGCTTTCGAATCGAGCATGGCTTCGTCCATGTTCACGTCGATGACCTGCGCGCCGTTTTCCACCTGTTGTCGCGCGACGGCCAGCGCCTCGTCGAACTGGCCGTTCAAAATCATGCGCGCGAACGCCTTGGAGCCCGTGACGTTCGTGCGTTCGCCGACGTTGATGAAGAGCGAGCCTTCGGTGACGTTGAACGGCTCGAGGCCGGAAAGACGCATCGTGTGATCGGTCATGGTCGTTCGATTCTCTTGTGTTGCGCTGGGTCGATTCGGGCAGTACTCAAGCGGCGTCGCGGTATTGCGAAGGGAAGACGCGCGGCTTGACTTGCGCGAGCGCCTTCGCGATCTCCGCGATGTGCTCCGGCGTGGTCCCGCAGCATCCGCCCGCGAGATTGACGAGTCCCGCTTGCGCGAACTCCTTGAGCAGCCCCGACGTCACGTCGGGAGTTTCGTCGAAGCCCGTGTCGCTCATCGGATTCGGCAGGCCGGCGTTCGGATAGCACGACACGTAGGTATCGCACAGCTTCGACAGCTCGGCGATATACGGGCGCATCAGCGCCGCGCCGAGCGCGCAGTTCAGCCCGAACGTGAGCGGCTTCGCGTGACGCAGCGAGTTCCAGAACGCCTCGACGGTCTGCCCCGAGAGAATGCGCCCCGACGCGTCCGTGACCGTGCCGGAAATCATGATCGGCAGACGTTCTCCCGTGTTGTCGAACAGTTCATCCAGCGCGAAGAGCGCGGCTTTTGCGTTCAGCGTGTCGAAGATGGTCTCGACGAGAAAGAGATCGCAGCCCGCATCCAGCAGCGCCTTCGCCTGCTCGTAATAAGCCTCGCGCAATTCGTCGAAGCTGACGTTGCGCGCGCCGGGATCGTTCACGTCCGGCGAAATGCTCGCGGTCTTCGGCGTCGGCCCGATCGCGCCCGCGACGAAGCGCGGCTTGTCCGGCGTCGAGAAGGCATCGCAGGCTTCGCGGGCCAGCTTCGCCGATGCCAGATTCATCTCGGCGGCGAGGTCTTCCATGCCGTAATCGGCCTGCGCGACGCGCGTTGCACCAAACGTGTTCGTCTCGATGATGTCCGCACCCGCCGCGAGGTACTTGTCGTGAATCTCGCGGATGATCTGCGGCTGCGTGATCGAGAGCAACTCGTTGTTGCCCTTGATATCGCGGCCGTAGTCCTTGAAGCGATCGCCGCGATACGCGGCTTCGTCCAGCTTGTAACGCTGGATCATCGTGCCCATCGCGCCATCGAGAATCAGGATGCGCTGCTGCAACAGCGCGGGAAGCGCGGCGCCGCGCGTGTAATCGCGCCGGGGCGCAGCAGCGCCCGAGGCATTTGAAAGGCTCGGAGTGGCGTTCTGGTTCATGACGGACAGGCCCTGCACCGGAGAGGAAATAGTCCGTCATTGTAGCCGCAGCGCGGGGCGGTCGCTCTCGGCGCGGCACGCTTCGTGGCGAAGCGCGCGGGCAAAAAAAAAACCCCGCCAAGGCTTCGGCGGGGTCTTTTCTGGCGTGTCGCTCGTTTGCCGTATTGCGTGGCTCGCCTATTCGCTTAGCTGCCGGCGAGCGTGGCGGCGCGGGCGAAAACTTCAGGCGCCCGCGAACGTGGCCTCAGTGCAGCACCACGGGCTGGGTCATCAAGATATCGAACTGGCCGAGGAATTCGTCGACATCCTCGAGCGATGGCTCTTCTTCGATCAGCTTTTGCACATGCTCGCGAAACTTCGCGGCAAGCTCGCCGTCGATGAAGATCTCCCGCTGCGTGTTCTTGTCGACGATTTCGTACCCGCCCGACATCATCGCGAGATGATTGGCCTGAGGCGGAAACTCGACGACGCAATAGTTAGGGCTGTTGTAGATCATTTGCATGGCGACACTCCTTATTCCTGTTGCTCCCGCAACCTGCATCGTAGTTGGAGCGACTGGGTGGGAATTCAAGGGGTGGCCTCGACGTGATGCCGTTGTTATCGAGGCTTTTTTCTATGAAACGTACTCAGGCGGCCTGGCGCAAGAACGCATCGAGCAATGCGCAAAAGCGTTGCGACGCCTCGACCGGAGACAAATGTGCCGCATCGAGAAGTTCGAATTGCGCGCCCGGCACCGTGTCGGCGATCAACCTGGATTCAGCATGCGGCGTGCCATTGTCGTGTTCGCCGGCCACAACGAGCGTGCGCTTTTCGACCGGCGCTAGCTGGTTCCTTGCATCGAAACGGCTGAGGGCCTCTGCTGCCCGCGCGAAACCTTCGGTGGGCGTGCGCGCAATCGTTTCGCCAATTTGCTCGATCACTTCCGGATGCGCCCGGCGGAAACCCTCCGTGAACCAGCGTTCCAGCGTCGATTCCAAGATACTCTCTATGCCGTCTTGACGCACGGAAGCCGCGCGTTGCAGAAACGTCGGACGCGCTTCCTCGCGAATAAAGGCGGGCGCGCCCGCGACCGTCAGCGAATCCACTTTGTCCGCATGGTTGATCGCGAACTTCTGCGCGACCATGCCGCCGAGCGACAAGCCGACGACGTGCGTGGTCGGCGCGCCCAGTTTGTCGAGCAACTCGGCGAGGTCGTCGGCGAGAGTGTCGACGCTAAAGGCATCCGGTGACACCGCCGTTTCGCCGTGACCGCGCAGGTCGTAACGCAGCACGGTGAAATCGTCGCGGAAGTAGCCGGCCATCTGGTCCCACACGGACAGATCGCCGCCGAGTTGATGAATGAAGGTCAGCCAGGGACCGCCGCCTTCGTTGTCGAGAACGTATCGGGTTTCGATGCCATTGATGTTCACCTGCATATCCGCTCCGTGGAGGTCGCTTTGAGATTCCGTGCGTCCCGTGAGACATGGGACGCGCCGCCGCTACGGCCTGACGGATGTATCGTCGGCGGCGGGTGCGATTTCCTCTGACGCATCCCTCGTGCCCGGCGCGCTTGTCTGGGCGGCGGAGGGCGCTTGCAGCGTGCCCGCCCACAGCATTTCGATCTGCATGCCGTTTGGCTCCGTCTGGAGGATGCGCGCGGGCAGCCAGCCGAGCGCCGGCGCGAGCCAGATGTCGAGCTTGCGCCGGTCGCCTTCGCGGCGCGGCAGGCGCGTGAAATGGCGCGCCGTGACGAAGCCGTCGCGCGTCTGCACGGTTTCATCGCCGACGGTTTCCATCGGCCAGATTTCGCTGCTGTCGTTATCCGCGACGCTGAACTGCCGCGTGACGCCGGGCTTATAGACGTCGGGCGCGCCGCGCACGAGGCTCGTCAGCTGCATGACGACGCTGAAGCGGTCTTGCGCGCCATCCGCGAGCGGCTGGCTGTTCGGCGTGCGCGTATAGACGGTCTGCTTCGCTTCGCGATTGAAGACGGCGATATCGGCGGCGCGCCGGCCGCGTTTCTCCGAATACTGGTCCGGCGCGATGCCGAAGCCATCGATATGGCCCTTGCTCGAATACACGTACGGACCGACGAACGGCAGCGGAATGGAAACGATCATCTCGTAATGCTGGCCGTCGTGGGTCCAGTGGATCGTGCCGGTCTGGTTCATCACGCCGTTGACGAGCGTGTCGTAGCGTAGATCGCCCGTGGGCGGGACGTTGATCTTGTCGCCTGAAGGGGCGGCGGCAGCGGCAGCCGTTCCCGTCGATGCCGGAGCACTCGCGGCGTTCGCGCCTGAAGCCGCCACGCCCGATGCCGCCGCCGGTTCGCCCGGCTGCGGCGTGGCGGCGCTCAGGACCGGCGCGGGCGTAGGCGTGGGCGGATTTGCCGTAGGCGCAGGCGCAGGCCGAGCCGCATGCGCAGGCGCTGCGGGTTTAACCGGCGCAGGTTGCGCGGGCGGCGCAACGGGCTTCGGCGTCAGCAATTCCACCTGAACCGGCGGCTTCTGGTCGGGCGGCGGGTTTGCGGGCTGCTTCGCGCGCTCGATCCAGCGCATCGCGCCGAAATGCAGCCCCGCGACGATCAACGCCGCCGCGATCCAGCGCCCCCAGCGGCGGGGCGCATTGGGCGCGGAGGCGGCAGCGGGCGGCTCGTCCGGCACGGCAGGCGGACGATGAAACGAAAACAGGGGCATCGAACGGAGAGAAGAAGAGAGCGAATTGCGCGACGACAGAACCGGTTATGACACACGCGCTCGCCACGATGTTCCGCGAACACCGACGATCAGCGTTCGCCCGCCTCGTAGCCCAGTTCATACGACAAGCCGCGCGCACATTCTCGAAGCGCCGCATCGATGTCGCCGCCCCAGCGCGTGTCGAATGCGCCTTCGTGCCCGAGCGCGATCAGGCCGAGCGCGAGTTCGCCGGTCGAATCGAAGACGGGCGTGCAGAACGCATGAATCGTCGGCAGCAGCATGCCTTCGACGCGCGCCGCGCCGTGTTCGCGCACGTCCGCGAGAAGCGGCTCCACGTCGGCTAGCGTCTGCTTTTTCGCAGCGAGTTCGCGATCGAGCAACGGCTGCGTCTTGCTGCGCGGCAGATACGCCGCGAACAGCAGACCCGTGGCCGACGACAACAGCGGCATGACATCGCCGAGCTTGAGCGATGCCTTCGCCGGATAGCTCGACTCCATCCAGTGCACGACCGTCGGACCCTGATTGCCCCACACCGCGATGCCCACCGTCTGATCGATGCGCTCGCGCAGTTCGGCAAGCGCGATGCGCGCGAGCTTCACGCCATCGACGCGTGCGAGCCGCGCGAGTCCCATCTGCAAGGCGAAGCCGCCGAGTTCGTAGCGGCCCGTCAGCGGGTCTTGCGACGCCAGCCCGAGCCGCACGAAGCTCACGAGATACCGATGCGCCTTCGCCGGGCTCATACCCGCCCGCTGCGCAAGATCGCGCAGCATCATGGCGCGCGGCTCGTGCGTCAGCACATCGAGCAAACGGAAGCCGACTTCGATCGACTGGATGCCCGAGCGTGCTTTTTCTTCGGATGCGTCTGCGTCCGACGTGTCGAGGTCGAGTTCGTCGCCAGTGGCGCGCGCGTTGGATGGCATGAAATGACGGAAGACCGGGGATTCACCATCGTAAAATAGATTTCCCTCAACGTCATCTCAGCCCGACTCCGCTTTATGAAACTAGCCACGCTGAAGGACGGCACGCGCGACGGCCAGCTCATCGTCGTATCGCGCGATTTGCGCACGGCAGTCATTCCCGATGGGATCGTCTCCACGCTGCAACGCGCGCTCGACGACTGGACTTTCTACGCGCCGCAGCTTTTCGACCTGTACGAAGCCTTGAATCAGGGGCGCGCCCGCCACACGTTCTCGTTCGATCCCAAGGCGTGCATGGCGCCGTTGCCGCGTGCGTTTCAATGGGCCGACGGCTCGTCGTACGTGAATCACGTCGAGCTCGTGCGGCGCGCACGCGGCGCCGAGATGCCGCCCGAATTCTGGACCGATCCGCTCATGTATCAGGGCGGCAGCGACGATTTCCTCGGGCCGACGGACGACATCGTGTGCGCGTCCGAATCGTATGGCATCGACTTCGAGGCGGAAGTCGCCGTCATCACGTCCGATGTGCAGATGGCGCCCACGCCCGACGAAGCGTTGAAAAGCGTGCGCTTGCTGATGCTGGTCAACGACGTCTCGCTGCGCAATCTCATTCCCGCCGAACTCGCGAAGGGCTTCGGCTTCTTCCAGAGCAAGCCCGCGACTGCGTTTTCGCCGGTGGCCGTGACGCCCGACGAACTCGGCGACGCATGGCGCGAAGGCCGCGTGCATCGCCCGATGACCGTTCACTGGAACGGCAAGAAGGTCGGGCAACCGGACTGCGGCGTGGACATGGTGTTCCACTTCGGCCAGCTGATCGCGCATGCGGCGAAGACGCGCAACTTGCGCGCGGGGTCGATCGTCGGCTCGGGCACGATCTCGAACAAGGACGCGAAGCGCGGCTACTGCTGTATCGCGGAGAAGCGGTGCCTCGAAGTCATCGAGCACGGCGCGCCGCAGACCGAGTTCATGAAGTTCGGCGACAGCGTGAAGATCGAAATCTTCGACGACGCGGGCAAGTCGATTTTCGGCGCAATCGATCAGGCAGTCGTGCAACTCGAACGCTGACACCGCGCAATGAACGCACGGCAGAAAGCGGCGCAACGGGTTTCGCCCGATGCGTCGAGACCGTCGGCCACCGTACACTCTCCGGGCGTTGCGGCGCACGCGCCGAACGACGACAAAAAACAACGGAGACTTCGATGCGCAGAAGCAAGTGGGTGGCAGCGGTGCTGGCATTCGCCGCGACGACAGCGGCGTTCGCGCAAACGCCGCACGTCAAGATCGGGCTCGTGCTCTCGCTGACGGGACCGGCCGCATCGCTCGGCATTCCCGCCCGCGATACCGTCGCGCTTCTGCCGAAAGAAATGGGCGGCGTTAGCGTGGACTACATCGTGCTCGACGACGCCTCCGACACGACGCAGGCCGTGCAGACCACGAAGAAGCTCATCAGCGAGAATCAGGTCGATGCGATCATCGGCTCGTCGATCACGCCGAATTCGCTCGCGATGATCGACGTCGTCGCGCAGGGCCAGACGCCGATGATCTCGCTTGCTTCATCGGCGAAGATCATCGAGCCTGTCGACGAGAAGCGCCGCTGGGTCTTCAAGACGCCGCAAACCGACGCGATGATGGCCTCCGCGATTGCCGAGCACGCGAGCAATCACGGCGTGAAGACGCTCGCGTACATCGGCCAGGCGGACGCGCTCGGCGAGACCTTCTACGCGGAAGTCGCCAAGTTCGCGCAACTGCACAAGATCACGGTGGTCGCCAACGAACGGTTCAATCGCACGGACCCGAGCGTGACCGGCCAGATCCTGAAGATTCTCGCGGCCAAGCCGGATGCCGTGGTGGTCGGCGCGGCCGGCACGCCCGCCGCACTGCCGCCGAAGACGCTCGCGCAGCGTGGCTACAAGGGCAAGGTTTATCACAATCACGGCGTGGGCAACCGCGACTTCCTGCGCGTGTGCGGCGCGGATTGCAACGGCACCTTCCTGCCGACGAGCCCTGTGCTTGTCGCCGCGCAGTTGCCGAACGATCATCCGGCCAAGCGCCTCGCGCTCGACTACATCAAACTGTACGAAGCGAAGCAGGGCGCGGGCACGGTCTCCGCGTTCGGGTCGTATGCGTGGGACGCGGGCATGCTGCTGCAGCGCGCGGTTCCGATTGCGATGAAGGCCGGCGCGCCGGGCACGCCCGCGTTTCGCGGCGCGCTGCGCGATGCGCTCGAAGGCACGAAGAACTTTGCGGACACGAACGGGGTCGTCAACATGACGCCCAACGATCACATCGGCCTCGACCAGCGCGCCCGCGTGATGGTCGAGATTCGCGACGGCAAGTGGGTGTATCAGCCGCGCTAGACCATATCGAATCGAAATGAGCGATCTCTCCTTGTATTCGGGCTACACGTCGCTGCACTTGCGCCGTCATGCGCATGGCGTGCTGGAAGTCGTTATGCCGGGCGCAGGCGCCAACAAGAGCGGCCTGTCCACCGCCGACGCCAACATGCACCGCGAGCTCGCGGACATCTGGCGCGACATCGACCGCGATCCGGACACGCGCGTCGCGCTGATTCGCGGCGAGGGCAAAGGCTTCTCGGCGGGCGGCGACCTCGCGCTCGTCGAGGACATGGCGAACGACTTCGACGTGCGCGCCCGCGTCTGGCGCGAGGCGCGCGATCTCGTGTACAACGTGATCAATTGCAGCAAGCCGATCGTTTCCGCGATGCACGGCCCGGCGGTCGGCGCGGGGCTGGTCGCGGGCTTGCTCGCCGATATCTCGATCGCGGCCAAGACGGCGCGCATCATCGACGGACATACGCGGCTCGGCGTCGCGGCGGGCGATCACGCCGCCATCGTGTGGCCGCTGCTGTGCGGGATGGCGAAGGCCAAGTACTATCTGCTCCTGTGCGAGCCCGTGAGCGGCGAAGAGGCGGAACGCATCGGGCTGGTATCGCTCGCGGTGGAAGAAAGCGAACTCATGCCGAAGGCGATCGAAGTCGCGAACCGGCTCGCGTCGGGATCGCAGACGGCCATCCGCTGGACGAAGTACGCGCTGAACAACTGGCTGCGCATGGCGGGGCCGACCTTCGATACATCGCTCGCGCTGGAATTCATGGGCTTCGCCGGCCCCGACGTGCACGAAGGCATGCGTTCGCTGCGCGAGCGCCGCGCACCGGATTTCCCCGGCGGCGCGCCGTTCTGACGAAGCCCCGCGCGCTTGCGCGCAACGCCGATCAACCAATCAAGAGGAGCGACGAATGACGGACACCTCAGGCGGCAACCCGCCGTTTTCGATTCCCGGATTCCCCGGCTTCGGTCAGGCCGACATGATGGGCAAGATGTGGGACATGATGCGCCTGAACCCGTTCGCGGCGGCGATGTCGGGCGGCGCGCAGGGCGGCAATCCCTCGCTGTCGATGATGTCGGACATGCTCGCGCCGCTCACGAACATCGAGGAGCTGGACAAGCGCGTCACCGACATGCGCGCTGTGGAGCAATGGCTCAAGCTCAATCTGAACATGCTGCAATCGGCGATTCAGGCGCTCGAAGTGCAGCGCGCGACGCTCGCCACGCTGCGCGCGTTCGGCGCGTTCGCGCAGACCTCGGTGGAAAACGCGCAGAACGCGGCGGCGGAAACGTCGAAGGCGGCGGGCCGCTGGCCGATGGGCGGCGCATCCCAGAGCGACGCGGCCAAGGCCGCGCCGGGCGAGCGCGCGGCGCCGACGGAAAGCGACAACCCGGAATCCGGCGCGAAGCCGGATGCGCCGCTGCCGCCGGGCTTCGATCCGAGCGGCTGGTGGAACGCGCTGCAATCGCAGTTCAATCAGCTCGCGCAACTCGCGATGATCCAGCCCGGCATGGCGGGCGCGCCGGGCGAGCAAGCCGCGCCCACGGCCGACGCGGGCGCTTCCACGCCGGCGACCAGCAGCGCAGCCGGCGACGACACGTCCGCAGCCGCCGCAGCCGCAAAGAAGGCTGCCGCGCGCAAGGCGCCGGCGCGGAAGAAACCCGAGTAAACGACGCGCCCGGTGTCGCGCGGCTGCGGCATTGAGCAATACGCAACGCCTGGCGGCCGCTTGGTCGCCAGGCGTTTTCATTTGCGATGCCGCCCGTCGCCGTGTCGCTACCGATTGACATATTCTGTCTATCGTTCACTATCCTGCAAGAACGGTTTTGTCCACCTGCGCGACTCAGGCACGCAATCTGCATCTGACCGTCCGTGTGTTCAATTACTGTTTTGTCCATGACAAACTCATCGGAAGAAAATCTCGAATCCGACGTCGATGCAGGCGATTCGGAACACGAAAACTCGGCGTCGGACGCGTCGGTCGTGCGTTCGGTGGGCTCGGGCGTCAGCGGCGTCGGGATCGGCGCGATTGCGCAAGAAATTGGTCTGACGAAGGACACGCTGCGCGTCTGGGAGCGGCGCTACGGTTTTCCGCAGCCCATGCGCTCGCCCGGCGGCGAGCGTCTGTATCCGCAGGAGCAGGTGACGAAGCTGCGGCTCGTGAAACGCCTGCTGGACGCGGGGCACAGGCCGAGCAAGGTGCTCGCGCAGCCGATTCAGGCGCTTCAGCAACTCGCGGAGTCGTCGGGCGTCGGGCAGGACGCGCCGGACGCCGAACTGGACCACTTCATCGCGCTGCTTCGCAACGGCGCCTACGAGGACTTCCGCTTCGCGCTTTTGCGGCGCGCGACGCGGGACGGACTGGAACGCTTTGTCATCGACGTCGCCGCGCCGCTTTCCGCGCGCGTGGGCAACGCGTGGGCGGCGGGCACGCTTCAGGTCTATCACGAGCATTTGTTCAGCGAGGCGATCCAGCTCACGCTGCGCACGATGATGCGCCCGCTGTCCGACGCGGTGCGCGGGCGCGGGGGCCGGCCTCGCGTGCTGCTCACGACGCTTTCCGGCGAAGGCCACGGCCTCGGCATCCTGATGGCCGAAGCCATGTTCACCCTTTGCGAGTGCGAATGCGTGCAGTTGGGATTGCAGACGCCGCTGCACGACATCGTCAGCGCGGCGGTCGCGCATAAGGTGGATGTCGTCGGGCTGTCGTTCACGGCGGTGCTTCCGGCGCAGACCATCGCGAATGGATTGACGGAGCTGCGCAGCATGTTGCCGCCGCAGATGCGTATCTGGGCCGGCGGCAGCAGTCCGGCGCTGCGCCGAAAGCTGAACGAGGGCGTGGAGCATGTCACGGGTTTGACGCCGATCGAGGAGTTCGTGGCGGCCTGGCGCGACGGCCCCGTGCTATGATCGAAAACGCTCGCTCGCGCGAGCTCTAGCGGGCCTGCGGACGTCGCGGCATCGACTGGACGTGCGTCCGCATGCGCCAGGAACGGTCCACGTAAGCGTCATGCCACGGACCCGCAGCCCGGGCGGCACAACGAAAGCCTCGACCGAACCTCAGGCACAGGTTTCGCTCCTCACCCAAGGCAGAACAGGACGCACACAGGGCGACATCCGCGCAAGAACGCGAATGTCGCAGGCGGCTGGCGCGTTGCCACGGCGCTGAATCGGGTGCTTCCTTGTCGGTTTTCGCCTGTGGCCGCCCGAATCCCGCGTAAAATCGAAAGCTTGGTTGCTCGTGTGCAGCGGTTCATGCGCGCGTTCGGCCGAACGTCATACAGATATAACGTCGCATAAGTGGCTTCAGGGGTGGACTATGAACACCATGCTTTATCCGGAACTTTATAAATCGCTGGAATCCGTCCGTTGGGATATGGAGAAGGACATCCCTTGGGATAAGTTCGATGCGTCCCTGCTCACCGACGAGCAGGCCCGGACCATCAAGATGAACGCGATCACCGAATGGTCCGCTCTTCCCGCAACCGAAATGTTTCTCCGTGACAACCACCATGACAGCGACTTTTCCGCGTTCATGAGCGTGTGGTTTTTCGAGGAGCAAAAGCATTCGCTGGTGTTGATGGAATATCTGCGTCGCTTCAGGCCCGAACTCGTGCCGACGGAAGAAGAATTGCACGCGGTGCGCTTCGAATTCGATCCCGCGCCGCCGCTCGAAACGCTGATGCTGCACTTCTGCGGCGAAATCCGCCTGAACCACTGGTATCGCCGCGCCGCCGAATGGCATACCGAGCCGGTCATCAAGCACATCTACGAAACCATTTCGCGCGACGAGGCGCGGCACGGCGGCGCGTATCTGCGCTACATGAAAAAGGCGCTCTCGACTGCGGGCGACACGGCGCGCGCCGCGTTCGCGAAGATCGGCGTGCTGATGGCCTCGGCGCGTCGCACGGAAAAGCCGCTGCATCCGACGAACCTGCATGTGAATCAGGCGCTCTTTCCGCGCGATACCGTGCAGTCGCGCCTGCCGGATCCCGAGTGGCTCGAACGCTGGCTGGACGATCAGATCCGCTTCGACGATAGCTGGGAGAAGAAGGTCGTCGAGCGCATTCTGCATAACCTCTCGATTCTCTTCGAGCGTTCCTTCGTCACCGCGCAGGAGTTGAACCGCTATCGCAAGGAAGTGGTGCAGCGTCTGCAAGCCGCTTCTGGCGGTTCGAGCGGGCAGCCCGCCTAAACGGGTCGCGCTCAAATGAACCAACGGCCTGCCGGCTCACACCGGCGGGCCGTTTTGCTTTCCAGGCCGCGTTCCTTGCGTGTAGGCGGTGACGTCGTCTTTCTCGGCGGCGTGGGGCAACAGCGATTCAGGCCATTCGCGCGCAAGGCGCCATGGCACAATGCGCGCTTTCCGAACTTCCCGCGAGAGCACCGCCATGCCCGCCTCTTTCGAACGCAAGATCACCACGCGCGACGCGCTCGCCGCGCTGCGCCCGACGCTCGCCGGGCCGGTCGTGTTTACCAACGGGGTGTTCGACATCCTGCATCGCGGACATGTGACCTATCTCGCCGACGCCAAGGCGCTCGGCGCGACGCTGATCGTCGGCGTGAACAGCGATGCCTCCGTGCGTATGCTCGGCAAGGGCGACGATCGCCCGATCAATCGAGAAGACGACCGCATGGCGCTGCTCGCGGCGCTGGAAAGCGTCGACTGGGTCGTGAAATTCGAGGAATTGACGCCGCTGCAACTGATCGACGCCCTGCGCCCGGACGTGCTCGTCAAAGGCGGCGACTACGACATGGACAAACTCGCGGAGTCGGCGCTCGTGCGCGGCTGGGGCGGCACGGCGCTGGCGATCGCGTTCGAGCATGACCGCTCGACCACCGCGCTTTTGAAGAAGGTCCGCGCGCAGTCCTGAGCCGGGCGCGCGTTACTGGCCGAGCGGCGTCGCCTGCACGTTCGCGGCGGGCGCAGGGCCGCCGACCTGCGGCTGATCCGCCGCTTCTTCGGGCCGCAGCGGACGCGTGTTGAGCGTTTCCGGCCGCACCTGTTGCAACAGGTGATGCGGCTCTCGCGCACCGGCGGCGGGCAGCGACGAGCCGAACATGCCGTGCACGACGGCGAACACCAGCAGGTTGGCCAGGACGAGAAGGGCAATGAGCCAGCGCAGCATTCTTGGGCTCCGTCAGTCGATTCGGTAATCAGTAGGTTCGATATGCCGCCGCTTCGCGCGCGATGAGCGCGAGGCCGGCGAGCACGAGGGAATCGTGCCGGGTATGCGGCACGCCGAGCGCGCCCGCGATCTCATGCGCCGCGCCGCCGCCGAGCACGAGGCGCACGTCCGCTTGCCAGTCCGCGCGCAGATCGCGCCAGGCGCGTTCGATCAGGCTCGCCTGCGCGAGCAGACAGCCCGCCGAGAGCGCGGCGGCGGTATCGGTGGCGAAGAGGCTGCGCGGGGTTGCCTCCGCGTGGCCGAGGGCGCGGCGCGCGGCGGCGGCATCGAGTGTCGGCAGTTGCGCGGTGTGGCTGCCGAGCGATTGCATCATCAGCGACCAGCCCGGCGCGATCAATCCGCCCGTGAAGACGCCGTCGGCGCGCAACGCTTCGAGCGTGGTCGCGGTGCCGAACGTCGCGATCAGCACGTTCTCGCCGGGAAACGCGGCGCGTGCGCCGATCAGGCCCGCCCAGCGGTCGCTGCCCAGTTTTTCCGGTTCCGTGTAGCCGTTGGTCACGCCGCATTGCGCCGCCTTCGCGCGCACGACGGTGCGCGGCAGCGCCGGCCAGCGGGCGTCGATTAGCCGTTCGATGCGCGTCTGCACCGCCGCGCCCGCCACGTTCGACATCCACGCGCTTTCAGGGCGAGGCAGCGCCGACCATGCGGCGAGCGCCGGATCGGCGCGATCATTTTCGGCGGATTCGCGCTCGTGCTCCAGCGCGCCGCCCGCGATCGCCGCGCCGTTTGCATCGACGAGCGACCACTTGATGCGGCTGTTGCCCGCGTCGATCAGCAGCATCGGCGCGTCGCTCACGGACGCTCCTTCGCGAGCCGCAGCGACAGTTCGCCGGTTGCGACGGCGCGCGGGCCTTCGGGCGCGTCGATCAGCAAGTGGCCGCTGTCGTCGACGCCGCTTGCGACGCCGCGCGTCACTTCCTGCCCCTGATCCATCAGCACGACTTCGCGGCCCGCGTACGCGTGCGCGTCGATCCAACGCTGGCGGAACGGCCGAAAGCCCTCCGCTTCGAAGCGGGGCAGCGCGGTGTCGAGCGCGTTGAGGAGCGCGGCGAGCGTGTCGGTGAGATTCGCGTCCGGCCACGCGCGGGCGAGCGCGGCGGGCGCGGCGCCCGGAATGCTCGCGGCGGACGGCGACTGGCGGTTCGCGTCGTCGACTTGCGCGGCGAGTTGCTCCGCGCCGTGCAGGTTCACGCCGATGCCGATCACCACCGCCGTCGCGCCCGGCGCATTCCACGCGGTCTCGATCAGGATGCCGGCGAGCTTGCCGTCGTCGAGCAGCACATCGTTGGGCCACTTGAGCGCCGGACGCGCGGACGGCGTGAGCGGCAGGCGCGCGAGCGCGTCGAGCACGGCGGTGCCGACGGCGAGACTCAGGCCCGACAGTCCTTCGATGGGCCGCCGCAGCACGTATCCGACCGACATCAGGAGCGCGTTGCCCGGCTCGGCGAGCCACGCGCGCCCGCGACGTCCGCGCCCGGCCGTCTGCGCATAGGCGATGCGCGCGACCGGCGCGGGCGGCGTGCGTTGCGCGACGTCGCGGCCGAGCGTGCGCATGCGCTCGACGAGATCGGCGTTGGTAGAGCCGGTTTCGTCGACGATCTCGATGGTCCAGTCGCGCGCGGGACGCTCGGCGAGCGTGGCGAGCCGGGTGCGGTCGATGCGCCAGGGCGCGTCGGGGGCGAAGGAGGGAGTCGGGGTCATCGGGATATTGTAGCGGGCGGGGTCGGCCGTCCGCGCCGACGATCGCGCCGCCGCGCAATCAACCTTCGCTACAATGTCCCTCTCCCTCAAACCGCGTTCCAACGCCCCCTCGATCCTTGAACTTCGACACGCCGCCCCGCCTGCGAGTGGAAGCCGGTCAGCAAGGCAAGGTGGTCCGTCTCTCGGGCCAGTGGACGGCGCTCGCGCTCGCGCGTGACCGCGAGAAAACCGGCGTCACGCGGCGGCTGCGGGCCATCGGACGCGAAGCTATCGGCCAGTGGGATCTGCTGTCGATCGAACGGCTCGATCACGTCGGCGGGCAGGCGCTCTGGCGCATCTGGGGCCGCAAGTTGCCCGCGACCGTCGCGCTGTCGGACACCCAGCGCGAAATCTTCGAGCGCGTCGCGCTGCTCGACGCCGAGCGCGAAGAGCCGGAGGCCATCGACCGCGTCGATCCGGTCACGCGGCTCGGCCAACTGATCTTCACGTTCTTCGATCACCTGCACGGCGGCCTCGCGATGTTCGGCGGCTTCGTGCTCAATCTCTTCGGATTGATCCGCCGCCCGCAGCGGACGCCGTGGACCGAAATCTCCGCGAACATCTATAGCGCCGGCGCGCAGGCGCTCGCCATCACCGCGCTCGTCGCGTTTCTCATCGGCATCGTGCTGAGCTATCTGTCCGCGCAGCAGTTGCGCATGTTCGGCGCGAACCAGTACATCGTGAATATTCTCGGGCTTTCGGTGATTCGCGAGCTCGGGCCGGTGCTGTCCGCGATTCTCGTCGCCGGGCGCTCCGGCTCCGCGATCACCGCGCAGATCGGCGTGATGCGCGTCACCGAGGAACTCGACGCGATGCAGGTCATGGGCATTCCGCACGGCCTGCGCCTCGTGCTGCCCCGCGTGCTCGCGCTCGGCGTCGCGATGCCGCTCCTCGTCATGTGGACGAACATCGTCGCGCTGACGGGCGGCGCGCTCGCGGCGAAGCTCGTGCTATCCATCGACATTTCGTTCTTTATCCGCTCGCTGCCGTCGGTCGTGCCGATCGCCAATCTGTGGATCGGGCTCGGTAAAGGCGTCGTGTTCGGCATGCTGATCGCGCTCGCGGCGTGTCACTTCGGCTTTCGCATCAAGCCGAATTCGCAGAGTCTCGGCGAAGGCACGACGACGTCCGTCGTCACGTCGATCACCGTCGTGATTCTGGCGGACGCGGTGTTCGCCATCCTCTTTCAGAACGTGGGGCTCTGACGCCATGTCGACGACGCTCGCCACCGCTGTGCGCCATCAGCCGCCGCCCGTGATCGCGGAGCCGGTCATCGAAGTGCGCGATGTCACGAAACGCTACGGAAGCACGGTGATCCACGAGCATCTCAACTTCGACGTGCGCCGGGGCGAAATCGTCGCGCTGCTCGGCGGCTCGGGCTCGGGCAAGACCACGCTCGTGCGGCAGATTCTCGGGCTCGAATCGCCGACGTCGGGCGTGATTCGCGTGCTCGGCGAGGAATGGGCGCGCATGGACGTGGAAACCGCGAAGATGCTGCGCACGCGCTCCGGCATGATGTTCCAGCAAGGCGCGCTCTTTTCGTCGCTGTCGGTGTACGACAACATCGCGCAGCCTTTCCGCGAACTCGGCAAGATTCCCGAAGACCTGATCCGCGAATTCGTGATGCTGAAGCTCGAAATGGTCGGCCTCTCGTGCAAGCACGCGAGCAAGATGCCGGCGGCGCTCTCGGGCGGCATGGTCAAGCGCGTCGGCATTGCGCGGGCCATCGCGCTCGAACCGGAACTGCTGTTCCTCGACGAGCCGACGGCCGGTCTCGACCCGAAGGCATCGGACGAATTCGTCGATCTGATCGCGACGCTGCATCGCGCGCTCGGTCTCACCGTCGTCATGGTCACGCACGATCTCGATACGATGGTCGCGCTTTCCACGCGCGTCGCCGTGCTCGCGGACCGGCGCGTGCTCGTCGCGGCGCCGGTGGAAGAAGCGGTCGCGGTGGATCATCCGTTCATCCGCGAATATTTTCTGGGGCGGCGCGGACGGCGCGCGCTTCAGGCGCTGCCGCCCGAGCGCCGCGCGAAGCTGCCCGCCGCCGCGCTCGACGACGCCACCCTCACCGTGAAGTAGTCCGGTTGCAAAAGGAAGAAGGAACCTGCCGATGGAAAACAAATCACACGCGTTCTGGACCGGACTATTCACCATCGTTCTCGTGCTGGCCATTGCGTTCGCGGCGTTCTTCTTCAACGTGGACCGCACGGTGCGCGTGCCGTACGACCTCATCGCGCGGACCAACGTGACGGGCCTCTTCACCGATGCCGCCGTGCGTTATCGCGGGCTCGGCGTCGGCAAGGTGGAGTCGATCCGCTTCGACCGGGCGCATCCGGGGCAGATTCGCATCCGCATTCTGGTCGATAAGAACGCGCCGATGACGCACTCCACTTACGCGACGCTCGGCTTTCAGGGCGTGACGGGCATCGCGTTCGTGCAGCTCGACGACACGGGCAAGGACACGACCGCGCTCGCGTCGTCGGCGCAGCATGTCGCGGAAGTGCCGATGCGTCCGGGCCTCTTCGAACAGTTGCAGGAACGCGGCGATGTGATTCTGCGCAAGTTCGAGCGTCTTTCGGAAGATGCGGACAAGTTCCTCTCGGACGACGTGCGCGACCAGCTTCTCGACACCACGAAAAGCCTGAAGGGCGCGGCGGACGGCATCGCGTCGCTTGCGAGCCAGGCGGCGCCCGCCACGGCGCATTTGCCGCAGACGCTGAGTCAGCTCGACCGCACGCTCGCATCGACGAACGCGCTGATACAGAACCTGAATCGCGACAACGGACCGTTCGTGAGCAATCTCAACAAGGCGGGCGACGCGGCGCAGCAGGCGGCGGCCGCGCTCGCGGACATGAATGAATCGCTGCGCGATGTGACGGCGCGCGTGGGCTTCGAAGCGTTGCCGCGCCTCTATTCGTTCACCGACGATTTGAGCGCCGCGGCGCGCTCGGTCGACCGCGCCGCCGATACGTTCAGCACGAGTCCGCGCAGCGTGCTGTTCGGCGCGCCGTCGATGCCGCCGGGGCCGGGGGAGCCGGGCTTCGCGTGGCCCGCGAATCCGTCGCGATGAGCGTGAGCCACAGAACAGGACAACGAAGGATTCTCATGTCACTTGCAGAGTTCAACCGACCGTGGGCGCTGGCGCTCGCCTGCATCGCGATGCTGGCGGGCTGCGCGACGAGCGCGCCCGCGACGCCGGACGCGCGTTATGACCTTGGCGCGCGGCCCGCCGCGAATGCGGCGAATGGACCGGCGACGCCGCTGCCGCCAGTGAAGGTGCTGGCCGTCAGCGCATCGCGCGATCTGGAAACCGATGTCTTCGTCTATCGCCTGAGTTACGTCGATGCGCAGCGCACCGGCAGCTATGCGAACAGCCACTGGACGATGCCGCCCGCGCAACTCCTGACGCAGCGATTGCGCGATACGCTTTCGCAGCGCGGCCCCGTGCTGACCGGCGCGGACACGGTGCGCGCGCCGCTGCTCGAAATCGAGCTGACCGGCTTCGAACAGGTCTTCGACGCGCCTGAGCGCAGCCACGGCGTCGTGTCCGTGCGGGCGACGCTCACGCAGCAAGGCCGCGTGATCGCGCAGCGCATGTTCACGGCGAGCGCGAGCGCGCCGAGCGCCGATGCATCGGGCGGGGCGCGCGCGCTCGCGGCCGCATCGGACGATCTGATCGCTCAGGTGGGCGCGTGGCTCGGCGCGCAGCCGCTCACCGCATCGCGATGACTTCGCATTGCATCGCCATTCCGCTCGTACGAACGCGCCCGGGCGGCTCATGACGATCAAGCAATGGCAGCGCCGCCCGTCGGCGTTCTCGCGGCAGGCGCTCGTCGCGTACGCGGTGCTTGTCGTGTACGGCTCGCTGTATCCGTTTTCCGGCTGGCGCTCGCTCGGCCTTGGGCCGTTCGCGTTCCTGACCGATCCGCTGCCGCGCTATCTGACGGCCTTCGATGTCGTCACCAACGTGCTCGGCTATATGCCGCTCGGCGCGCTGATCGTGCTCGCGCTGTATCCGCGCTGGCGCGGCTCGCTCGCGGTGTGCGCCGCGTTTGCCGGCGGCGCGCTGCTGTCCGGCGCGATGGAATCCATCCAGACGTATCTGCCGACGCGCGTCGCATCCAACCTGGATCTCGCCGCCAATGCGCTCGGTGCGCTGATCGGCGCGGTACTCGTCGCGCCCGCGACCAGCGCGCTGCTCGATCGCGGCTTGCTGAGGCGCATTCGCTTCACGTGGTTCGATCGGCACGCGGCGTACGTGCTGGGACTCTCGGCGCTGTGGCCGTTCGCGTCGATGTTTCCCGCGCCGTATCTTTTCGGCGGCGGCGACTTGCCGCGCGTGCTGTGGGACGCGCTCGATCCGGCGATGCAGGACGCGATCCTTGTCTGGACGCCCGCGGCGTGGGACGTCGAGACGTGGCCGGACCGGCTCGGCGCGCTCTTGCCCGACGATTCGTGGGAGGCGCTGATCACGTCGTCGAATCTGTTCGCGGCGCTGGTGCTCGTGACGCTGCTCACGCGCGAGCGTGCGCCGCGCATCCGGCTGATGCTCGCGCTGATCGTGGCGACGCTCGTCGCGAAGACGGGCGCGTCGTTTCTGCAATCGCGCGCCGGGCTGACCTTCGACTGGGCGACGGACGGCGCGCTCGAAGGCATCGCAATCGGCGCGGTGGCGGGCGTGCTGGCGGTGTCGCTGCCGCGTGCGTTGCGGGCGGCGCTGGCGGGGGCGGCGCTCGTCGTGGGGCTCGCGCTCGTGAATCTGTTGCCGGTGAATCCGTACTTCGACATCGTGCTTGCCGACTGGCGGCAGGGGCGTTATCTGCATTTCAACGGACTGCTGCACTGGCTGGCGTGGGTGTGGCCGTACGCGGCGTTGGGGTGGCTGGCGTCGGCGGCGGAACGGGCGTGGAT
>NZ_LR733531.1 GCF_902506145.1 Burkholderia sp. 8Y
TTCTTCGCGACATCGGCAATCGGCGCCTTGTCCGCCTCCCGCAGGATCGTGACCATCTGCTCTTCGGTAAACCGGCTCTTCTTCATGACTTCCTTCTCTCCGTAGGAAGCCATTCTCTCAAGTTTCAACTGGTCCGAAAATTCCAGGGCAGGTCATCAGCGTTTCTCGAATACGCCAAAAACCAATTTGGCCTATCGAAGACGACTACCGCGCAATACGGGCGAGTCTATGAGCGCTTCGTCGACTCACGATATCGAGCCCAGATGGAGGCGCTTTTCAATGCCGGCGAACTTGCGGTTCTCGCGGCTTACTCGGACGATGAGCTGACGGAGATCGTGTCGGCGAAGGCAGCAACCCCCAGCCTTACTCGCGACGGGATCAAACAACTATTAAAGAGCCGTCAAGCAGCTTGAACGGGCACTTCGATACCGAAAAGGCCAAAATCTAGAGGGGTTACGTTGGAAAGGTTTTTCAGTTTTTTGCTAGCGGCAATTGTCAGTGCGCTTGTGGTGACCTCCGCGCATGCTGCGGAATTTAATATCGCCGACTACAAGTTCGGCGAGGACTACGCCAACACGGTGCGCGATAAGCTCGAAAAGGCGTTCTCTTCGAGCCAGGTATATGTGGACGGCAACGACTGGATAGTTAAGAACGCGAGGGTTGCCGGCGGTGTGTACACTCTCCGCGCCACGTTCTCGCCTGACGATCACAAGTTGAAGAGCATCACGCTGGACGGTAAGGCTCAAAAGAGCGGCACCCTGCAAGGGTTCGCTCGTAAAGCGGAAGAGACGGCTGCGTCGGCAAGCGGTACCTCTGCTTCCAATGTGTCCCCCAGCGGGCCCGAGGTGTTCACCAAGGACGACATTCAAGCTACGGTGACGCATAAGGGCGGGAGGGTCTCGGTAGTATACGAAGCGGTGGCGCAGACAAAAACTGACCGGTTTATGACGTTGCTGAAAATCGCGGCCGGTATTGTTATCGTGCTTATCGCTATTCGCTCGCTCCAGTACTGGTACTGGTGGCTCGTGGGTCTCGCAATCGGCTACATCAAGTTCGACGACTTGTTCATGGGCGCAATGCTCGGCGCAGCGATCGCGATGCTTCACTTGGTCATCGCGTGGATATGGGGAAAGGTATCCGGCTGGAACTACAGTCGCAAAAACCCGCCTTTGATGAAAGTCCAGATGAGCGCGGAACAGTTCAGATCATTTCAAAACGGCGTGCGCGCTCGAACTGCAGAGCACGCGCAGCAGCAACCCCAGCCGGGCGTCGCCGCCTCACGAGCTGGACAGGACGGACAAAATGACGGTGCGCTCACCAGAATCAATCCCGCAACTGGCCTGCCGATGGTCGGGATGGTTGATGTAGAAGGGAATTTCGAAGGCCAAACGCCCATCAATCCCGCAAATGGTTTGCCGATGGTAGGCGGCCATGGAAGCGTCGACGTGCACGGTAACACGTACGGCACGGATACCAACGACTTTCACGCGCCGATGCAACAAGGCGGATTCGGAGACCCCAACAACGGCTTCTAATTTTTTAATCCCCGGTCGACACGCTTGCCATCTTCAGCGATTAAAACGCGCTTGGGAAACCGGCCGCAGTCCAAAACCATTCTTTAATTTGAGAGCAATGTATGTCCAGCTTTAACGATGCAACCATCTATGTCCAGCTAGAACGCCCCGGAACGGGCCGCGTCGAAATCTATTCGCGCGATGCGACGAAGGAAGAAGCGTTGCGGATGTTCAAATCCGCTAGCAAGGACAAGCGAGCAATTGAGGACGATCTTGCCTCGCGTGTCGCGGCCGAGGTTAAGGGCGACCTGCTCTGCGCAGGCTACTTTTTCGTCGAGGGCGGCAAAGACGCGCATGAGGACGTAGCGTTCCCGATTTTGCACGCGGTCGCTGCTATCAGCGCGCATTTTGGCATCGACGCCGAAACGCTGGAGCGCGCGCTAGAACCGGCGAACGTGGCCGCGCTCAGTTCGGCGAGAGACGCGGGACTGGCTTCGTTCCTTAATGACCATCCGGAACTTCTAGCCGGTGCCGAAGCGTTCCGCGAAAAGCATGGAGACGTGCAGGCTGCGTTGGCTGCGGAATTGGCCATCGAGTTGCAAGGCGAAGTAAGGCACTAGCACGGTGTCGTCCATCTCTTTGCCAAAGGCGTTGCCCTCACGCTCAACCGAAAAAATCGGATGCGCTCGTCGAGGCCCTGGGCGGCAGGACCCGACGAAGAGGGATATCATCCGGAGTTGATCGAGCAACGGCAGCTAGCAGGGACGAACGAGTACACGGTCACTGATATTGAGAATGCCATTAACTACTGGCGATCGCGTTCGCTGTTTGCCCAAGAGCGAGGGTACTGGCGGACGTGTATGGATCGATGATCTATCATCAACGAGAGCGCATCGAAGCAAAAACCTGACGCCAGAACAAAACGAAGCGATAGGCCTTGCGCTCGCCCAGAAGGAACTTTTTTGATCCCGTCGAGGAGGCGCAAACATGTCAACCGCCGGTAGCGCCTTGCTGTGGGTCGACGCGGTGGCCGGCGGTGGACGCGTCGAGATCTATTCGCGAGAGGTATCGAAGGCGGACGCGCTGCGCATGTTTGCGTCAGCCAGGAGCGACACGCGAGCGTTCGAAGAAGACCTCACCGACTGGGTGGCAACTGAAATAGTCGGCGACGTCCTATACGCGGGCTATTTCTGGCCTAAGAGCAAAGGCTTAGACGAGGAAGAACAAGTGTCTTTCGCGCTCGTACATGCTTGCGACGCAATCAGCAAGCATTTCGGCATTGACGCGACGCGTCGAATACCTTCTGCATTTGACGGGATGTCGAATCTCTTAACCCACGAATCTTCAATAAAGGCACGATCCAAGACCGCAAGCGCATATTGGTCGATAGTAATGGCTTTTATCATTATTTTGCCCCAATGATGTCATCAATCACAATGCCGTAACTCGTCTTGCATGCAGACTCATATTGTGGATGATCACCAATTCTCATGAATAAAAATCCTAACTTCTGCATGATCCCGTACCTAACCCGGTCGCTCAGTCTACCAATCCTGTAAAATGCGTCAGGCGCATCTGCTAAACGGGCCTCCAATTCTGTCTTATAGACATCGTCCGCAGATACAACGGACATTGCGCGTAACAAGACCACAAAGCCTATACCCGCGGTCAACGGCAATTCAGGCAAAACGAAATAATCCGGGAAGCCTCCTGCATTGGAAAACGCCTTTTCCATATCGGATTTCATCGTATCAACACTGTGCTTGAAGAGATGCGCGGCCTCCATGACTTGCTGCAGGCCAACTTTTCGTCCCTCACGCTCCAACAGTAAATCGACCGCCTGGAGTTTGACCTTGATGTCTTCGGTGACAGGATGTTCTGATGACACCAACGCCGCGAGAACACTCTCCAAGCCGTAACCGATGATCCACGAAAAAAGGCGCTCTTCGTCGAGGCTCCGCAAACTGCCGTCGAGCCGGTTGATTTGCGCATTTACCGCGCTTAGAACCCCTTTAGCCTGCTTTTCAAGTAGCTTCGCTGCCTTCTCGGGCGCCCAGCATTCATCGTAGTATTGATTTAAGCCGATTATTCTCAGCCACGTGAAGCTGTTTCCGTTCTTCCTCTGCGCCAGGTCACAATCCGCATTGGCAATCAATCCGTACTCGAATCCATCTAGCCCGTCCGAGCCTTTTTTGCAAATCACATCGCCTTGCCGAATATCGCCATGCTCATCAATCGGTGTGAAAAAGAGGTGTGCGTCGCTTGTCATATTTACTTACCCCGCTCAACCGCCTATTGGAATACTGCTTGATACAACCAAACGCTTCTTCTCAAGCGGCGGAGTCGGCTAAAGGCCACGTCGCATGGCATGCAGTTGCTAGCGCGATGGCTGTGACGAACAATCGGCATGGTCTTATGAAGTTTGTCATCCTAGGTCGCTATCGAGAGGCATGTGTATGGCACGTTTACGGCCGCTTTCGGCAGATCTTAAGATCCGCTTCGGGCCAGGAAGACCGATTCATTGACAGCGTGATGCGCTATTCTCTAACGCCGGTTCGTGAATCGCCGCAAACTGACATGCAACCGACGTACCGCGATCGCCGAACGTCGGATACGCCAATATGCGCGGGTTGCGCGTCGGGCGTGCTTCGAACTGAACCAGCCGTTCGAGTGGCCGCGCTGCAACTCAGGCGAGCGGCAGAAACTGGCCGGTTGCCGAAGATCGCAATAGGCCCTATGCCCGAGTACCGACGGTGCGCACGTGCGCTGGCGGACGCACGAGTGCAGCGCGGCTATTGGGGCGAGTTGACAGCTTGTGCGGTGCGCTGAGATTGCGCGCTAGGCTGCGCTTGCGCTTGCGCTCGATCAGCGGCGTCCTCTTTTGCTTTTTTATTCGCAATGCGACGGCCTACTACACATCCCCCTACAGCGCCCAGCACGGCATGTCCCTTTCCCACATAGTGTCCGCCAACACCGCCAACAGCTGCGCCCGCCAAACATCCAACGGCTTGCGCTTGCCCAACGGTTGCCGCAGCAAGCGCTGCCACAACCAACGTCAATGCTTTCAATTTCATTCTATTTTCCCTGTAGCCTAGTGGTTGCTGGCGACTGATATGCGTCGCCGGTTGAGGACTCGCGATCACTTGTACTGTGCTTCAGGGCTTATAAACGCCCGGCGCACACCCGCGGATGACGGTAAGCGCTCTCGAGGTTTGAAACAAAATGTTGGGCGGCCGTCCCTCAACGATGTATGGAGCGCGGTGCGCATCGCCAATTGCGCCCGATGTCACGGCAAGGATCACGAGGGACAGGCCGCGAGCGCTTTCTCGCCGCCGTATCCACCGACGGGTCCGACGTGACGCGTGGCTCGTGCCCGTCCAGCAGGCAGGCGAGACGATGACGGATATCGTAGGCCGGGTTTCAAGCGTCACCGATCATCGGCGAAATAACGAACGCGGCTGACAAACAGGCGCGCGGCATCCAGGAAATGAACCGTGCGGTGGCGCAGCTCGACGAGACGGTGCAGCAAAACGCGGCGCTGGTGGAACAGTCGGCGGCCGCAGCTTCCGCGCTTCATACGCAGGCCAACGAACTGGCAAGCGGCGTTGGCCAGTTTCGCGTAGCGTAAGGTCGGCCGTAGGCGCTCCTGTCACGAGACATAGCGACCGGGCATGAAGGCGACGACCTTCCACTTGCCCGGTCACGAACGCCACGAGTCTGCCGCCTTGATTTCTGCCAGCGGGCAGTAGCCTGAGGGGAACTGGTCAAGCAATCCTGCTTGGCCGCAACATCAGGATTCAACCACATGGCTTTCAGCATCGACGCTTCGAGCATCGTCTCCAAAGAAACGCACCGCGGCATTAACGCAACTGCTGTCATCCTTACTAGCGACGGCAAGCGCGTCGGCGAGATCCACGACGTAGCTGAAAAGATCGTCGCCGACGTCGACTTCACCTCCCCGGACGCGCGCGCTGCATTTGCTGCAGAGGCACGACGCCTTCACCCTGTGGTGCTCGGGCGCGCAGATCACCGAGACGATGTTTTCGTCTCGGAGTACGCCCGCATCCTCCTCGCTGACGCCGAGAAGGTGCTTTTGTCACGACTCTCGACCGACTAGGTTTTCGCCTGACGCATTGGCACAATCTCCGGCGGTCAACCTCCGAAACGCTGCGCGCAACGATGGCCGTCTTCAAGGCCGGCACGTAAGCAGGCGTTGGCGAGCGGTCCGCTGACGGCTTGGCCTTCTCTGAAGAAAAAAGACGCCCCACCCTGCGCGACTATGTCCGCTTCGCGCGGGGGGCCCTTGCCGCGTTGGGCGTCTTTGCGGCCTTAGTGGAGCGCGCCCGCGTCGCGTTCGTTTCTAACTTCGGCTTCTTAGTGCCAGCCGTTTTGATATCAGCAGTGGAGATCAGAAACTTGGTCCTGTCTTTCACCGATGCCAACCATCCCGGCGCCTTGCCGCGGCCGCTCCACTCGGCTCCCGATTTGGGATCCCGGTACTTCGCCGGTTGGGGACCGCGAGGGTAGTTCCCGCTGCGCTTGCCCGAGTGGCTATCGTTAGCCTCGACTGCGGCAGAGATGAGAAATCTCGCACGATTCTTAACGTTCGCTATCCACGCCGGCGCTCGGCCTCGGCCGCTCCACGTCGCGCCCGTCTTCGGATCACGATATTTGCCGGTCGCAGCTAGCTCAGCGTTGGCCGAATCCTTTGCCGCGCCAGCTCTACCTCGATTTGTCAGGTCGTCGATTGTCAGGCCGTGCTCTTTCATGAGCGAGTGAATTTTTGCGATGGCGGCAATGGCCTGCTTTTTTTGAATCGCGTCCGCTCGAGCCTGCAATTTCCTAATCCTTTCTTCGATGTTTGAGAGGGTCGTCATTTTCTCCCCTGGGTTGTCTGACGTTCCGCACTATGCCATACGTCTTTGCTTCCAGGGCCCAGAGACGCAGGCTAATGAACTCGCAGCCGCCGTGTGTCAGTTCCGCGTCGCGTGACGTCAGCATTGACGGCGTCGGCAATGCGCCAACGCCGGGAA
Source organism: Burkholderia sp. 8Y (assembly GCF_902506145.1). GTDB lineage: Bacteria > Pseudomonadota > Gammaproteobacteria > Burkholderiales > Burkholderiaceae > Caballeronia. The sequence continues at coordinate 6,548 of NZ_LR733531.1, forward strand.
TAAGGGTTATCACTCGAAGGTAAATCTAAAGATTCAGTAGCGAGTTCCGACATTGCAAACAGGCGGTGAAGTAAAACCAACTCTTACCCGAAACGAACATTCGAGGTGCGCGATGTCACGGATTTTCCGCTTGTTTCGAAAGATTAGCGACCACCCTCTCCCGCACGCGAGACTGGTACCCGTCTCATGCGACGAGGCGCGCAGACGCGCAGCCATCCGAGGCGTGCGTCTTTAGCGGAAACACACGCCTGATGTGTCGCCGCCCCACCGCGACGGTCGCGTCCATGCTTGACTACGCCCAGTGAGCGATAGCCTAGAGCGATTGTCCGAGCAGCCGCTCGGCTTAAGCTCAGGAGTCGCAAACATGGCCTTCAGCATCGATGCTTCAAGCGTTGCCTTCTTACAGACCCGCCGGGGCGTCGACGCCATGGCCTTCATCGTTTCCGACGATAACAAGCGCGTGGGCGAGATTCACGATGTGGCGGAAAAAATCGTTGCCGATGTGACGTTCAGTTGCGGGAGCGCGCGCTTGGCGTTTATTGCGGAAGCAAGACGCCTTCACCCGGTCGTTCTCGGGCGCGCGGATCACGGTGACGGTGTCTACGTCTCGGAGTACGCTCGGGCTCTGCTTGCTGAGGCAGAACGGAAGTTGTTGTCCGATCTTGGCGGCAGAGCATAGGCATACCCGCTCGGAGTGCCCTCCCACCGAAGCTCCGCTTATCGCGACGCCGCTGATAGAAGATCTCTTGCGCTACTCAACATTCCGTTGGCTACTGCCGCGGAATCGACCTTGTACGTTCCGTTCTGCACCGCCGCCTTGATCGCCGCGATTTTGGCAGTGTCGATATCTGACGGGCCGCTCAAAAATGCAGCAGTCGAGGACAGCGTGACCGCAGCACTATTCGCGGTCGCGGCTACATTCCGTACCGTGTCGACGGCCTTCTTGCCGATGGCCGTTGCCGGACGTACGCTGGTCTGAAGCGACGCGTCTGTGCTGCTGCTCGTCTGGATTCTCATGATTTCTTCCTCGCTAACTTGATTCCTTTTTAACGGTGGCAGCGTTGAAATCTTTACCATGAGAGCCGGCGAGTGCGGCCCAAGGCTGGACGTGGATCGCCCGAAAGCCTTGCAGGACAAGGCTCCGAAGCAATTGAAACAGTTTGAAACAAAGTGTGACTGCCGCTTTGCTGGCGATTTGGACGGCTTCGCGATGGAGACGCAAGGACACACCTGTCGCAATCGTGCTCAGTCTTCCGCGTCGTCGCGGTCATTCATACCCAGCGCCCAGCGCAAATCGCGTACGAAGTCGAGGGAGACATCTGTCCACTCCTCGGTGCCCGGCGGGCAATCGCGAGGATTTTTGAGTCCCCGAGCTCGGCGGATGAGTTCGACGCTGCGGCTCAACGCCCGCGCCTCATTGCTCAACGAGTCGTCGTCAAACGGGAAATGGTCGTCAACTGTATCCATAGCTTCGTGTCGTACGATCGACCGCTGACCGCCTTTCCTATCTGTTAATCCATCATTCTCGCTTGATGCGCCTCTTCTAACTGCGCGAGCGCGGCTTGGCGCGGCGTCAGTTTGCTATCCGTGCGTGGACGTATCGCGCAGCCTCTCGCGCCTGCGCCGTTGGGCGAAGTTCTAGGTGACCGGAGAAAGTCGTCTAGCTCAAAGCAGGCCCTGATAACAGCCTCGACCGCGTCTCGCGCCAGCTCGCCGTCGATTTCCATGAGCCGACGGCGGAGTTCATGCAGTTGCTTGACCATGTCACCAATCTCATTGCGGATCAGGAACTCTTGCTGCCGTCCTTCGTTAGACGGCCAGAGGTCGGGGGTATGGACTTCCGGGCTTAGGTCCTGCGTCGTCTGCGACATAGAGGCGCCCTGCACTCTTAGAACGTCGACCAGTCGCCATCAGCTGCCGCGCCGACGGCTACGGGCTTAGCCGCCGCCGCCTTCACCGCGCTGGTGGTCGCCGGCGCTCGCGTCGCAGGTGACGGTCGCGTCGTGCGCTGCTCGAAACTGCTCATCGTTGGGACGGTGGATGCATGCGCCGTGCGAAACACAGCAACTGCTGCGGTCAGTTGCTTGGCCTGATCTTCCATCGAACCCGCCGCTGCCGCAGCCTCTTCAACAAGCGCCGCATTTTGCTGGGTGACCTCGTCCATCTGCGAGATGGCTTGGTTCACTTGCTCGATGCCGCGGCTCTGCTCATTGGAAGCCGATGCGATCTCGCCCATGATGTCGGTGACGCGCTGGATGGCGGTGCCGACGCGCTGCATCGTGTCTCCCGCCCTTGCTACCAACTCGGTTCCGGTCTGGACACGGCTACCTGACGTCTCGATAAGTTCCTTGATCTCCTTGGCGGCCGCCGACGAACGCTGAGCGAGGCTGCGGACTTCGCTTGCCACCACCGCAAATCCCCGGCCTTGTTCACCGGCGCGTGCGGCTTCGACTGCAGCGTTCAGTGCGAGGATGTTGGTTTGGAATGCGATGCCTTCGATCATTCCGATAATCTCGGCGATCTTTGCGGAGCTTTCCTCGATGCCCGCCATCGTTTCGACGACCTGACCGACGATGGCACTGCCCTCGTTGGCGACGGCGTTGGCGTTGTCCGCGAGGCCGCTCGCCTGCCTCGCGTTTTCCGAATTCTGCTTGACCGTCGAGGTGAGCTGTTCCATGCTCGCGGCCGTTTCCTCGAGCGACGCCGCTTGCTCCTCGGTACGAGAAGACAGGTCGGTGTTACCCGCAGCAATCTGTTTGCTGGCACTGGCGATTGCTTCACTGCTCGACCGGACGGTGCCTACAGTGGCCGCCAACTTGTCTTTCATGGCGGCGACACCGGCAAGCAATTGCCCCATTTCATCGTGCGTCTTGATCGACACTTCCTGCGTGAGGTCGCCGTTTGAGATGTGCTCGAAGTGCTTCAGCGCCTCGGCAAGGGGCGTCATGATGGCGCGGCGCAGGACGAACCAGCCGAGCGCTGCAGTAGCGATGCCAACGAGGAGGGTGAGGACGCCGAGCGTGCGCAACGTCGATACCCGTGCGTCGCTCTCGGCCGTTTGACGCGCGGCATCGGTAAGTTGAAATTCCTTCAGCTTGTCAAAGGCCTCGATACACCGCGTGTATGAGGTTGGCATGTCTTTGTACGCGATACGCGTGATGGCTTCCTTGTCGCCCGCTGCGATTGCCGCGCTGAACCTGTTGATGGCCTGTTGCATATCGGCGCGCGCATTAGCGACGGTCTTCGCCAACGCGTTCTCGTCGGCTCCGCGCGGGATCGCGTCGTACTTGCTGTACCACTCATCTGATTGGCGCATGAATCCATTCGCGCGTGCCACCAGTCCGCCAGCATCCGGGTCCGTCGGGTCCAACGCATAGCGGTCGAGCGCAAGCCGGGCGCGTGCTATGTAATTGTTCGATAAGCCGAGCGCATTGACCGCTGGTAGCGAATTCGCGGAGAAGTCTTTGGCCGTCGCATAGACGGCACCGATGCCGTACAGCCCGAAGCCCACCGAGAGTGCCAGCACCAAACCGAGGAAAGTCATGGTGAGCGCAAGCCGCGCCCGAATCGAGAGGTTTTTCATTGTTGTAGGTTCTAGCGCGAGACATGAAGGTGGTGCGGCAGCCGCGCCTGCCTGCCGTTGTTCGAAGTGGGGCGTCTATGCTTATCGGCAGGCGCAGGGCGGCAATTAAGCAAAGGAGTTGGGCTGCAATGCGGCGTGTGCGACTTTATCGGTACATATTTCTCTATGAAGGCTTCGCAGGCTGGCGTTCATGCGTATACCCGCATCAACAAATGCATGCATATTGCCGATAGAGGAATATTGAGAAAAATATTTCCGATGACAGAGGCGCAGGGAATGACCAACAACGACCACGATATCGAGCAGCGAGTAAGGCTTGCGGGCAACAACATGTGCGAGCTGCTGCTCTTTCGCTTGGGAAGCGCACCTCGAATGGGGGAACGCGAGCTCTACGGTATTAACGTGTTCAAAATCCGGGAGATCGTTGAGATGCCGACGTTGACCGAGCTTGCGGGATCATCGGACAAGGTCCTCGGTGTAGTCGATGTGCGCGGCGAAATCATTCCGGTCATCGATCTGGCGGCAGTCACGGGCTGCGTCAGTCGCGGCAAAAGCAGGATCCTCCTGGTAACTGAGTTCGCGCGTACGACGCAAGGCTTCGCCGTTGAGGAGGTCGATGACATTGTTCGGCTGGACTGGAGCCGGGTCCTCTCGGCAGAAGGTCATTCAACCGGCCGAGCAGTGACTAGCATCGCACGTCTGGACGCGCATGCCGGCGGGCGGCTTGCTCAGGTGCTCGACGTCGAGCAAATTCTGCGCGACGTCCTTCCTTCGAGTGAGCCGGAGATCACCGTGGATAACACGGGACGCCTTGACCTACCGCGCGGCGCGAAGGTGCTGGCCGCAGACGATTCCGGCGTCGCGCGCGCTCTCATCGAGGAGAGCCTGAATGCGATGGGTGTTCCGTTCATCATGGCGAAGACCGGAAAAGAGGCCTGGGAAGTGCTCGAACGGGCCGGTGAGAAGGCCGCTCAAGAAGGCCGCAAAGTCACCGACGACATTGCGCTCGTGCTCACAGACCTCGAGATGCCTGAGATGGACGGCTTCACGCTTACGCGAAAGATCAAAGCAGCCGCTGACCTTCAATCGATCCCCGTCGTCATTCATTCTTCGCTGTCGGGCTCGGCGAACGAACAGCACGTGCGAAAGGTCGGCGCGAATGCCTACGTCGCAAAGTTCGTCGCGTCAGAACTCGCCGAGGTGATGCGCAATGCCATGGCGGAGGCGGCGGCATGAATCAGGCACCCGATCCGAAAGCGTCGCGACGATCCCCCTACAGCATTGGAACCAGCGCAGTGTGGCAGCTTGATGCGGGCAGGACGCTAAGGTCGTTTGTCGTGGATGCCTCGATGCCGCTGTACGACGTAGTGCGATGAACCGTCCTGGTTCGTTGTCGAGTAAATTTGTAGCATACGGGGCGGCCGACCTCTCCTCGCGATGGATCTGGAACACGAGCACCGGACTGGCGCGCGTAGTTCGCCTGCGTTTATCAAGCCTGGATGCGGCGCCGGTGCTGCCGCTTAATCGCGCCCTCAGGACGCCCCTCGCTCGGGCGGTCGCGTTTGAATTCATGCGGTTCGCTGACCGTCGATACGGCGGCTTTGAAGACCGCCTGCGTGCCAGTCGGCGAAGCCAGTTGAATCACGTACCTGTCGAACGACATCAGTTGACCACTCAGCTTGACGCCACTTAATAGGAAGACCCACACGAACTTGCGCTCACGCACCAGTTGCGCCAGGAAAATTGTTTGAGCGTCGTTATCGTGCGTGGACATGTTCAGTCATCGCGGCCCGGTTGCGTGTTGCCGATGTCAGTTGCTTCTCGAACCACGCCTCCTCGGTCGAAAATCGAGTACCTGCGCAGCGATGTTTTGCACCAAAACCGTTACGGTTACAGAACGAGATGGTGCGGCGGTCCGACTTGTGCGATAGCAGAACCAGCCGGTGGTAGCCCAGCCCGGTAGCGTGTCTCTCGATGCGCGACAAGAGCGCGCGCCCGACGCCTGCTCCCACCGCCCGGGTGTAGAGATACTTCACTTCGGCGACACCATATTCCAGCCGAAGCAGTGCCGCACACCCGATCGCAAAACTGGTCGCGCTTCGGACGACGAGAAAGGTGCTTCTCGGGGAACGGACTTCTTCGTGAAAGGTAAGGCTTCGCCCGCGTTCCCCGAAGAACAACGCGGAAGCGGCGTCCCTCTCGTCCAAAAGCGCTTGTGCTTCAAGGGAATTGGGGTCCTCCTTCCGGATGAGGACCAACTTCTGCGATTCCATCATGCCTGCTCCGACAGCCGTTGTTTCGCTCGACCGAAGCAAAACTAAGGCCAAGATGCGCGCCAAGTGGCCGCACGGCGCCTGCTCGCTTGTTCCACTGCGGCTCCGAACAGCTGGCTTTTGAAAGCCCTCGTAGCTCAGCACCGGAGAAAAACGCCTGCGGGTGCCGGCGCGAAGCGGCTAGCGCGTTCGGCGGAACGCAAGCCGAACCGCAACGCTAGCCAAAAGGGGGCACGGACAAGTAGGAGCAGCCATGCGCTTGTTCGACTCATCGCGGAAACGGGCGGCCGGATTGAACCGCACCGGGAATCGTGGAGGCCGGTTGGGTTAAGTTAATGCGGGCATGTCAGCGGCACTTCGGAGTTGCCTGTAGTAGTGTGCCTCAGCCTCAGCGGGAGGGATATAGCCGAGTGGTTCCAT
>NZ_LR733553.1 GCF_902506145.1 Burkholderia sp. 8Y
CGGTGCGAAGGGCGTAGCCCGCAGCGCCGAACGCCGCACGCCGCTATGCAGCAGCGCGCAAGAACTCCTTCTTCTGCTCGGCCAGCAGGGCCATGTTCAGATAGCGGCTGTCCTCCAGCCACGTTTCATGGGTTTCACTGCAGAGCGCCCTGACTAAGCGCAGACAGGCAGCCTCGTTCGGGAAGATTCTCACGATACGCGTGCGCCGCTTGATCTCTTCGTTCAAGCGCTCGAGCATGTTGGTCGACTTCAAATGCTTGTGATGCGCGCGCGGCAGCCGGTAGAACGTCAGCGTCTCGGCAATGTTGCCTTCCACCCAATCCACCAGCTTCGGATATTTGCCCTGCCACTTGGTGATCCACGCGGCGAGATCTCGCTGCGCCTCCTGCAGATCGCGTCGGTCGTACATCCAGCGCAACTCCTGCAGGCAGTCGTCATCGGCCTTGCGCGGCAGATAGTCCAGTGCATTACGCAGAAAGTGCACGTAGCAGCGCTGCCAGGCGGCTTCCGGCAGCACCTCACCGATCGCCTTCTTCAGCCCCGCGTGGTCGTCCGAGGCGACGAACTCGACGCCTGACAGGCCGCGCTTTTTCAGCCCCAGCAAGAACTCCTTCCAGCTCGACTGGCTCTCGCGGTTTGCCAACTCCACGGCCAGCACTTGCCGGTGACCTTCCCAGTTGATACCAATGGCGATGAGCACCGCCTGCGAGCGAATCACACCCGATTCGCGCACCTTCTCATAGCGCGCATCGACGATCAGATACGGATAAGCTTCCTCTAACGGCCGGTGCGCGAACTTTGCCAGCGTTGCGTCCAGTCCTTTATTGATGGCAGAGATCGCCGAGGCCGAGAAGCTGTGACCGCACAGCTCTTCGGTAATCGCCTTGACCTTGCGGGTCGAGACGCCCTGCACGTACATCTCCGCGAGCGCGGCCACCAATGCTTTCTCGCTGCGCGCATAGCGCTCGAACAAGGCTGTCGAGAATTCGCCGTGACGGTCACGCGGCACGCGCAGTTCCAGCTTGCCGATGCGCGTCACCAGCCCGCGGCCGTAGTAACCGGCTCGATAGCCACTGCGTGTCTCGGTCCGCTCGTTGGGCGATGCCCCCAGCAGCTCGGTCATCTCCGCTTCGAGCACTTCCTGAAGCGCATCCTTCATGAGCGCCTTCATCAGATCCCGGTCACCGGCAACCAGCGCTTCCACTGGCGGCCGGTTCGTACTACGCTTGGTCGTGGCCATGGCGTAAGCCCTCCCGAGGGCAGGTTGACGAACTCGACATTCATCAACTTACACCACGGCCACCCCTTCCTTCGGCATCTTCCTGCCTCCGAACTTTCTGCACACTTCTCGGCACATTACC
>NZ_LR733519.1 GCF_902506145.1 Burkholderia sp. 8Y
ACCATAAGCCACCCCGCCCCTATCCCTATCAAGCAGCAATCAGCCGGAGTGCCCATGAACGACATGATTCAACAGCACGGCCTCAAGGTCGCATCGAGCCTCGCCCAGTTCGTCGAAGAAGAAGCGATTCCCGGCACGGGCGTCGATGCCGCCGCGTTCTGGCAAGGGTTCGATGCGATCGTGCACGACCTCGCGCCGAAAAACCGCGCGCTGCTCGCCGAACGCGACCGCATGCAGACGGAACTGGACAACTGGCACCGGAGCAACCCCGGTCCGGTGCGCGATCTGCGCGCGTATCGCAAGTTTCTGGAGGGCATCGGTTATATCGTTTCCGCGCCCGCGCAAGTGCGCGCGACCACGCAGAACGTGGACCGCGAAATCGCCGAGCAGGCCGGCCCGCAGCTCGTCGTGCCGCTGTCGAATCTGCGTTATGCGCTCAACGCCGCGAACGCGCGCTGGGGCAGTCTGTACGACGCGCTCTACGGCACCGATGCGATCGACGAAAGCGACGGCGCCGAGCGCACCGCCGGGTTCAATCCGAAGCGTGGCGCGAAGGTGATCGCGTACGCGCGGGCGTTTCTCGACGACAACGCGCCGCTTGCGCACGGCTCGCACGCCGACGCCACGAAGTACAGCGTCGAGCAGGGCCAGCTCGTCGTGACATTGCGCGACGGCCGCAGCAGCCTCGCGAATCCGGAACAGTTCGCAGGCTTTCAGGGCGATGCGAGCGCGCCGCACGCCGTGCTGCTCAAGCACAACGATTTGCATATCGAGATTCAGATCGACGCGAATGACGCCATCGGCAAGACGGATTCGGCGCACGTGAAGGATCTGCTGATCGAAGCGGCCGTCAGCACGATCATCGACTGTGAAGATTCGGTCGCCGCCGTGGATGCGGCCGACAAGACACAGCTCTATCGCAACTGGCTTGGCCTGATGAAGGGTCATCTGTCGGAGGACGTCACGAAGAACGGCAAGACCTTCACGCGCAGCCTCAATGCCGACCGCGAGTACACCGCGCCGAACGGCTCCACGCTCAAGCTGCATGGCCGCTCGCTGCTCTTCATCCGCAACGTCGGTCATCTGATGACGAACCCCGCCGTGCTCGATCGCGACGGCAACGAAGTGCCCGAAGGCATTCTCGATGCGGTGATGACCACGCTCGGCGCCATGCACGACCTCAAGAACAAGATCAACTCGCGCACCGGCTCCGTCTACATCGTGAAGCCGAAAATGCACGGCCCGGCCGAAGTGGCGTTCTCCGACGAGCTGTTCACGCGCGTGGAAGACCTGCTGGGCCTGCCGCGTCACACCATCAAGATGGGGATCATGGACGAGGAGCGGCGCACCAGCGTCAACCTCAAGGCCTGTATCGCGGCGGCGAGCGCGCGGGTCGCGTTCATCAACACGGGCTTTTTGGACCGCACCGGCGACGAGATGCATTCGTCGATGGAAGCCGGCCCGATGATGCGCAAGGGCGACATGAAGTCGTCGGCATGGATCAAGGCGTATGAGCGCAACAACGTGCTCGTCGGCCTGAATGCCGGCTTGCGCGGGCGCGCGCAGATCGGCAAGGGCATGTGGGCGATGCCCGACCTGATGCACGCGATGCTCGAACAGAAGATCGCGCATCCGAAGGCCGGCGCGAACACCGCGTGGGTGCCGTCGCCGACCGCCGCGACGCTGCACGCCCTGCATTACCATCAGGTCGATGTGCAGCAAGTCCAGCAGGAGATGGAAAGCATCGACTATGAAGGCGTGAAGAACGAACTTCTCGATGGACTCCTGACGATTCCGGTCGTCGAAAATCCGTCGTGGTCGGAAGACGATATCCGCAACGAGATCGAGAACAACGCGCAGGGCATTCTCGGCTATGTGGTGCGCTGGATCGATCAGGGCGTCGGCTGCTCGAAGGTGCCGGACATTCACGACGTCGGCCTGATGGAAGATCGCGCGACGTTGCGCATTTCGAGCCAGCACATCGCCAACTGGCTGCGGCATGGCATCGTCAAGGAAGAGCAGGTGCGTCAGACGCTGGAACGCATGGCCGCCGTCGTCGACAAGCAGAACGACGCCGACCCGTACTATCGTCCGATGGCGCCCGCGTTCGATAGCTCGTACGCGTTCAAGGCCGCGTGTGCGCTCGTGTTCGAAGGCCGCACGCAGCCGAACGGCTACACGGAACCGCTGCTGCACAAGTTCCGTCTCGCCGCGAAAGAGACGTCGTAAGCGTTTCGATGAACGCAGCAGCGCCATGCTGCTGCGTTCATTTTCATCGGACTACTGGTCCGACCAGAGCTTGCCAGCGGTCGCCCAGTTCTCGCGTTTCACGTCCGTCAGGATGATGTCCACCGAGCCCGGCTCGCAGCCGAGCGTCTCGCATGTCGTTCGCGTGATCGCCTCGACGAACTTGCGCTTCTCTTCCGCCGTGCGGCCTTCGAAAAGCTGGATGTTGAAAGTCGGCATTGCTTCGCTATCCTATTGAATATTGAATGTTCAATTGCGGTACGACGAATCGATGCGATCGAGCTTGCGCAGAAGCGCAGGCCATTCGAGCGCGCCCTCTATGGCGTCGTCGTCATGCAACTGCGCCGCCGTGCGCGCGACCACCTCCGGCGTCGGCACGATCATCTTGCTCACGCCGGCCAGCGCGCGCAATTGAATGTCGCACGCTTTGACGAGCATATCCATGAGCACGTAGGCTTCCGCGACCGTGCGCCCGAGCGTGAGCGGCCCGTGATTACGCAGCAGCATCGCGCGATGCGCGCCGAGACTGGCGACGAGCCGCTCGCCCTCGGCGGGCGAGAACGCGAGGCCCTCGTAATCGTGGTAGGCGAGATGACCGTGGAAGCGCATCGCGTGCTGCGACGCCGGCAGCAGACCGTGCGGCTGCGTCGATACCGCGATGGCCTCCCGCACATGCAGATGCATCACGCAGGCGGCGTCGGCGCGCGCGGCATGCACCGCGCCGTGGAGCGCGAAGCCGGTCGCGTTCACGCCATGCGCGCTTTCGCCGATCACGTTGCCGTCGATATCGATCTTCACGAGATTCGACGCGGTGACTTCATCGAACGCGAGCCCGAACGGGTTGATCAGAAAGCGTCCCGGCTCGCCGGGCACGCTCGCGGAAATATGCGTATAGACGACGTCGTCCCAACCGTTCAGCGCGACGAGCCGATACGCGGCGGCCAGTTCGACGCGCGTCGCGGCTTCGGCGGCGGAGCGCGGCCCGCTCTCTTGGATACGGCGCTCGGGAGTGTGAGTGAATGACATTGGGGTCTCCTGTTGGCCCGAGTGGGTGCTTCGACACCGGAGTCCGGTCCCATGCAAACTGTCTCGCGTCAGCGCCCCGCCCACGCAAGCCGCAGCACGCCTACTTCGGTCCCGCGCAGCATACCTCGTCCCGCGACGCCCCTCCGAGCCGTCGCGCGAACGCCATCACCGCCCACGACGCCAACACGAACGGCGCGGTCAGCGCGGCGATACCGATGCTATCCGCGATGCGCTCGATCAGCACCGCGACCGCGATGGCGATGACCGCGTACCGCGCGCCGAGCGGCGCGGCGGCGAGCGCGGCCAGCGCCGCATTGAAGCCGCACGCGCCCGACAGCAGCACGGCGTCGTCCGCGCCGCCCAGGCCGTGCAGAGCCGCACCCAACGCACTGCCGGCGAGCGCCCAGCCTGCCCGCGCGGGCCGCGCGGCGAAAAGTCCCGCGGCGATGAGCCCGCCCGCGAGCGCGCCCGACGCGAACACGATCGGCGCGAGTCCCGCGAATGCGGCCTTGGTCAGTGCAGCGAGACTCGTCGAAACCGGACCCAGCGCGCCCACTTCGCCGTGATCGGCGAAAAGCGGCATCCAGCACCAGGTGACGATGATCGCCGGGCTCGAAAAGATCGGCAAGTTCACGCGCGACAGCCGGCGCGCGAGCGCGCCCGCAAGCATCGTCGAGACGATGGCGGCGACGATCGCGACGGCCGCCGCCTGCGACGTATCGCGGATGAACGTGAACGCCGCGAGCGCCGCCAGTGCGCCGTTGAAACCGTACAGGTCGTCGCGCATGGCGGGCGAATCGGCGGATTCGGTGATGACCGTCACGACCTTGCCCGCGAGCGCGCCGATCAAGAGCGCGCACGCGAGGCGCGGGCTCGCGCAAAGCACGCCCGCAAAGACGAACGCGCCGGTCGTGGCATTTCGCTGCAGGACGATCTGCCCGATGCTGCGAGCGAAACTGCGGATGGATTCGCCGAGAACGGCGTCGGAACGGAGAACGGTGGACATGCGCGGCGGCTTGCGTGAAACGAAGCCGCCAGCATAGGACAAGCGGCGCGCGCCGTGCGACGGCGGGCCGAATAGCGGGTATGCGGGACCGAGAAAACGCCGTTAGAAGCGGCGGCTTAGTTGAAGGCCATCGGCATCAGCGTCGAGCCGTCGACCGTGGCGGTCGCGTAGTTCAGCTCGGAACTCTTCTGGACGAATTCCGTGACGTTTTCGCGGAAGTTAGGGTGCTCTTGCCATGTGATGTAGCTTGCATCGACGACGGCAGACAGCGTGAGCAACGTAAAAGCAATCTTTTCGAGAATGAGGTAACGGTGGCGCATGGCTTTCTTTCCTGAATTTGCACGGCATTGTAACAGAGCCTAGGGGTTTTCCCGTAGTCGTATGTTGCAATGCCGCAAATCCGGCCATGCGCCCTTTCGAGTGCCCTCTTACATCGACGCTTCGAGCATCGCCGCGTAATCGTCGCTCGTCGCCTCGCGCGGGTTCGTCTTGTGGCTGTGATCCTTCATCGCCCCGGCGATGATGCGCGGGAACAGTTCGCGCGTCACGCCCAGTTCCGCCAGGCCGCGCGGCAGGCCGAGCGTCGCGGTCATCGCGCGAATGGCGTCGCCGACCTCGTCGCCGGATGCGAGCCCCATCGCCTGCGCGATGCGGTCGAGCTTGCCCTCCTCCTGCATCGAGGGCGCGCTCTGGTTGAACGCGATCACCGCCGGCAAGAAGATCGCGTTGAGCGTGCCGTGATGCAGCTTCGGATTGATGCCGCCGAGCGAATGGCTCAGGCTGTGCACGCAGCCGAGGCCCTTCTGGAACGCGAGCGCGCCTTGCATCGACGCGCTCATCATGTTCCAGCGCGCGGCGCGGTCCGACCCGTCGCGCGTCGCCCGCTCGATGAAACGCCACGCGCGCCACAGACCGTCCAGCGCGATGCCGTCGGCGGGCGCGTTGAACGCCGGCGCCATGAAGGTTTCAAGGCAATGCGCGATCGCGTCCATGCCCGTCGCGGCGGTGAGCATCGGCGGCAGGCCGAGCGTCAGTTCCGGGTCGCAGATGGCGACTTTCGGCACGACGTGCGGCGAAATCACGCCGACCTTGCGCCCGTCGTCGAGAATCAGAATCGCGCCGCGCCCCACTTCGCTGCCTGTGCCCGCCGTCGTCGGAATGGCGATGACCGGCGCGGTCGCCGCCGTGATGCGCGCAAGCCCGCCTTCGATCACGGCGAAGCTTTGCAGCGGCCCTTCATGCGTCGCGCAGACCGCCACGCCCTTCGCCAGATCGATCGACGAGCCGCCGCCCGCCGCGATCACGCCATCGCAGCCGTTCTCGCGATACAGCGCCACCGCCGCACGCACGGCGGCTTCGTTCGGGTTGGGCGGCGTGGCATCGAAAACGGGCGCATCGAATGCGGGACCGAGCGCATCGACGATCTTGTCGAGCAGGCCCGCCGCGCGGATACCCGCATCCGTCACGATGAGCGGACGGCGGATACCGATACGCTCGCACTCGCCGGCAAGCAGGCGCACCGCGCCGAAGTCGAATTGAATCTGCGTGATGTAGTTGATGAGCGGCATGTCGAAATGAGGAAAAGTTATAGGCGCTTCGGCCGAGTATACGGACCGTCATGCTTCCGCGATACTGACGGCATGTGATAGGGGTATAACTTTTCCTCATGCCTGACGGTAGATGACGCCATCGCTCAATTCGATTCTCTCGCGGCTGCACGTGCGGCAATTGCGCCTTCTCATCGCGCTGGAAGAACGCGGTTCGCTGCAAGGCGCGGCGGCACAGCTCGCGCTCACGCAACCGGGCGTGAGCAAGTCGCTGCATGAAATCGAAACCACGTTCGGCACGCCGCTTTTCGTGCGCACGCACCGGGGGCTACAGCCGAACGCCGTCGGCCATTGCGTGATCCGCTACGCGCGCCTCATTCAGACCGACCTCACGCATCTGCGCGAAGAGATCGTCGGCATCATGCGCGGCTTCGGCGGGCGCGTGTCGGTGGGCGTCATCATGGGCGCGGTGCCGCTCGTCACCGATGCCATCACGGCGCTCAGCGCGCGTCAGCCGGAGATGTCGGTGGAGATCGTCGAGGATACGAGCGCGACGCTGCTGGGCCTCATCGATGCGGGACGGCTGGACGTCGCCGTGTGCCGCACGAGCGTGAGCCAGACGCCGTATCTGTATGACAGCGTCGTCGTGCAGCAGGAGACGCTTGCCGTCATTGCGAACACGGCGCATCCGCTGGCGAAACGGCGGCGCGTGGCGCTCAGAGATCTCGCGAAGCACCGCTGGGTGGTGTATCGCGCGAACATGCCCATGCGCCTTCTGCTCGAACGCGAGTTTCACGATGCAGGGCTGCGCTTTCCCGCGCATTTGCTGGAGACGACCTCGGCGTTCGCGACGCTCGCGCTCTTGCAGAAGAACCCGTCGCTGGTGGCGCTGGTCTCGGTGGATGTCGCGCGTTTCTGCACCGCGCATGGCGTCGTATGCACGCTGCCGCTGGCCTTCTCATCGAAGAGCGAGCCGTACGAAATGGTCACGCGACGCGATGCGCCTTTATCTCCCGGCGTTCGTTTGCTAATGGAAGAGATCGCTCAAGCGGGGCGCGACGTTCTTGCTTGAATCGGCGAAGCCATAGTTACCGATCAAACGATCGAACACGCATTTATTACTCACGAGCAGCCCGCGAATCAGCACTCACCGCGCCCTTATTTTCGCCACGCGAAACCTCGGCGTTTTAGGCAAACGTTTGCGTTTCGTTTGTGTTTCAATTGGAGCCCTTCAGCCACCGATACGACGAATCCCGCGCGCTACACTCCGCGCTTCATCGATGGAACACGAGCTATGCGCTTTCAGTATGAGGCTTCAGCATTCGACAAGAGGCACAAGCCCGATCAGCAACGCCAGGCGCATTTCCAGCGGTGGTTCGTCACCTTCGCCAGTCTCGCGCACTCGCGCCTGCCGCTGCCGGAGTATCTGCAGAAGGTCACGGACACGTTGAGGGAAGTCGCGGCTGTCGGGTCTGCGGTCGTCGAATGGATCGAAGGCGATGAGCTCGTCTATCGCGCGGCGAGCGGCAGCGCCGCGCAACACGTCGGCGTGCGGCTGCCGAGCGCCGGCAGTCTGTCGGGCCTGTGCATCACGCGTCAGCAGGCGCTGATCAGCCGCAACACCGTGAGCGATCATCGCGTGGATCGCGCGGCGTGTCAGGCGGTCGGCGCGATCTCGATGGTCGTGGCGCCCGTCATCTACGAAGGCCGCTCCGTCGCGGTGCTCAAGCTCATTTCCGGCGAGCCGGACCAGTTCAACCAGTCGGACATCGCGATCCTGAACGCGTTCTGCGCGTGCATCGCGGAGACCATCGCGCGCGAGGAAGTCGCGCAGGAAAACCGCCAGCTTCTCGCCGCCAACGCGAGTGTGAGCGCCAACCTGAGCATCGAATTGTCGCTGCGTGCCGAGCACGAGAAAAAGCTCGCCGATGCGCTGCGCCGCCGCCGCACCGTGCTCGACAATGCAAACGTCGCCTTCGTTTCGATGGACGAAGCCGGCATGATCGTCGACTGGAACGCGGCCGCCGCATCGCTCTTCGGCTGGCGGGCGCAGGACGCGATGAACCGCGAACTCGCGGAACTGATCGTGCCGGAGCGCATGCGCGACGCGCATCGCGCCGGGCTCACGCGCTATCTCGCGACGGGCGAAGCGCGCGTCATCAACACGCGTATCGAACTTCCGGCGGTGCGCCGCGACGGCACCGAATTCGCCGCCGAACTGACAATCAGCGAAGTCTGGTTCGACGGCCAGCGCCAGTTCGCGTGCTTCATCCACGACATCACGGACCGGCTGCGCGCGACCGAGGCGAACCAGCGTCTGCGCCTTTTGATCGATTCGGTCAGCGACTACGCGATCTGCATGCTGGACCGGCACGGCATCGTGCAATCGTGGAACGACGGCGCGCGCGCGCTCTACGGCTACACGTCCGACGAAGCCATCGGGCGGCATTTCGCGCTCTTTTACTCGACCGACGAGCTGGGCCGCGACCGCCCCGGCGACGACCTGCGCCGCGCGAGCGAACAAGGCCGCGTGGAGCACGAAGACTGGCGCATGCGCAAGGACGGCTCCGCGTTCTGGGCGCACGCCATTCTGAGCGCGCTGCCGTCGAGCAATGCCCGCGAGCAGAACTTCGTCGCGATCACGCGCGACATGACCACGCGCCGCCGCCTCGAAGAACTCGAAGCATCGAGCCGGCGCATGAACGAATTTCTCGCGCTGCTCGGTCACGAACTGCGCAATCCGCTCGCGCCGATCCGCAACGCCGTCAGCATCCTCAAGCTGAAGGCGTCCGACGATCCCGATGTCAACCGCAGCCGTCTCATCGTCGACCGGCAACTCGCGCATCTGACCAAGCTCGTCGACGATCTGCTCGAAGCGGGCCGCGTCAGTTCCGGCAAGATTCGCCTGTCGACGGAGATCGTGGATATCGCGGATGTCGTGCACTTGAGCGTCGAAGCCAGCCAGCCGTGGTTCGATGCGCGCGGCCAGCGCCTCGTCGTCGAGGACAGCGGCCAGCCCATGCACGTGAACGGCGATCCGACGCGGCTCGTGCAGGCGCTCAACAATCTGCTCAACAACGCGTCCAAGTTCAGCCCGCCGCAATCGACAGTCACGCTCGAAGTCGGTCCGCGCGGCGGCGCGGCGATGCTGCGCGTGACCGATCAGGGACGCGGCATTTCCGCCGATGCGCTCGCCACGGTGTTCGATCTGTTCGTGCAGGAGCATCCGCCCGGCGCGCATCCGGACGAAGGCGGGCTCGGCATCGGCCTCACGCTCGTGCGCGCGATCGCCGAGCTGCACGGCGGCCACGTCGAGGCGAAAAGCGGCGGTCCGGGCAAGGGCAGCGCGTTCACGCTGTGGCTACCGCTCGCGCAAGCGCCCGCGGGCATCGCGCACGCGCCGGCGGAGCCTGCCGCATCGGCGGACCGGCAGCTCGAAGTGCTCGTCGTCGACGACAACCGCGATTCCGCCGACAGCATGACGCTGCTCGTCGACATGCTCGGTCATGCGGCGCGCCCGGCTTACGACGGCGAAGACGCGTTGCAGCAGTTTGGCGCGCGCCGGCCGCAGGTCGTGCTGCTAGACCTTTCGATGCCGGGGCTGACGGGCTTCGACGTGATACGCGGCATCCGCGAACAGGCGAGCAACGACGGCGGCAAGCATGTGATCGTCGCCGCGATGACCGGGCTCGGCTCCGACGAGGATATCGCCCGCACACGCGCCGCCGGCTTCGACGCGCATCTGGTGAAGCCTGTCGATCTCGACGAAGTGGAAGCCGTGCTGGCGCTCGCCGGGAAGTGAGCGGCAAGTCAGCGGCTAGGGCGCGTCCGTCTCCGCGCGCTCGACGCTGACGTTTCCGCGCTCCATGAAGCGGCTCGCGGCAGACGGTTCGGCGAGCGAATCGGTGATGAGCGTCCAGTCGCGTTCGAGCGGCGTCCAGTGCTGCTGGCTCGCGCGCCCGAGCTTGTCGGAGGTGACGAGCACGAACACGCTCGCCGCCTGCGCGACGATGCACTCCTTCAGAAACGCCTGCTCCGCCGTGGCTTCGCACAGGCCGCGGCCCGCCACCACGCCGTCCGCGCCGAGAAACGCCTTGTCGTACGTGACGCGCGACAGCGCAAGCTGCGCGATGGGCCCGAGCGTGCTCATGCTCGACGGCCGCACGTCGCCGCCGATCAACGTCACGCGCACGTCCGCTGCCGCGAGCGCGCTGACCGCCAGCAGATTGTTCGTAACGACCTGAATCTCTCTGCGGCCGGCGAGGCACCGCGCGAGCGCGGCGGTCGTCGTGCCGCCGTCCAGGAAAAGCGTGTCGCCGTCCTGCACGTGCCGCGCCGCCGCCCGCGCGATGGCTTCCTTCTGCTCCCGAAAGCTCTCGCGCCGCGTATCCAGGGATTCCTCCGGCTCGTGCATGCCGACCGACGCCGCGCCGCCGTATGTCCGCACGATGCGGCGTTCTTCGGCGAGCGCGCGTAGATCGCGCCGCACCGTCGCCTCCGACATGCCGAAATGCTCGCAGAGCGCGGCGACGTCGTTCATGCCCGATAGCACGGCCTTCAGCATGGCTTCGCGGCGTTTCTCGACTTTCATGCGGTTCCTGTTCGATTGAGCGTCATTGAATATGCCTCACGGCGGCGGTCCGCAAGTGTAGCGAATCGGGCGGCGGTTCCGGGCTCAGGCAATGCTGATCCGAAGCAGAAACGTGCGCGGCTCCATTTGATCGCTTCGATCATTCTGATTCGCAACGTTTGCGTGAATCGCTCAGCGTAAACGCCTATGCGCGCTAAATTGCGCTCGGTTCGATCAAGCGATACACTCGGAATGATCGATGCAATCATTCCGCGATCGAATCAGACAAGATCTTCTTGGAGACACCCATGGCCCAGATTCCTATCAAGCGCGCGGTGGAGCGCGTACCCGGCGGCATGATGATCGTTCCGCTTCTGATCGGCTCGCTCATCGCGACGTTCATGCCGGGCATGCCGAAGTTCTTCGGCTCGTTCACCAGCGCGCTGTTCACCGGCGCGCTGCCGATTCTCGCCGTCTTCTATGTCTGCATGGGCGCGGGCATCGACGTGAAGGCAACGCCCTACCTTTTGAAGAAAGGCGGCGCGCTGTTCGCGACGAAGATCGGCATGGCGATTCTTGCTGGCATCGTGCTGGGCCACTTTCTCGGCGAGCAGCCGATCACGTCCGGCATGTTCGCGGGTCTCTCCACGCTCGCCGTCGTCGCCGCGATGAACGACACGAACGGCGGCCTGTACATGGCGCTGATGGGCCAGTACGGACGCTCGGAAGACGTCGGCGCGTACACGATCATGTCGCTCGAATCCGGACCGTTCCTCACGATGGTCACGCTCGGCGTCGCGGGTCTCTCGGCGTTTCCGTGGCCGACGCTCGTCGGCAGCATCCTGCCGCTCGCCATCGGCATGTTGCTCGGCAATCTGGACCGCGAAATGCGCGACTTTCTGGGCCGCGCGGTGCCGGTGATGATTCCGTTCTTCGCGCTGGCGCTCGGCGCGAGCCTCGACTTGCACAAGGTCTGGCAGGCGGGTCTGCTCGGCATCGGGCTTGGGCTCGCGGTCGTCGTCGTGACCGGCATTCCGCTCTACTTCGCGGATCGCCTGACAGGCGGCACGGGCGTGGCGGGCGCGGCGGCGGCCAATACCGCAGGTAACGCGGCGGCGGTTCCGGCGCTGATCGCGGCGGCCAATCCGGTCTACGAATCGGCGGCGAAATCGGCAACGCTGCTCGTGGCGGCGTGCGTGGTGGTGACGGCCATCGTCACGCCGATCGTCACCGCCGCCATCGCGAAGCGCGTGAACGCACGCAGCGATGCGCGCGTGGGAGTCGGCGCACGCGAGAAGCGGGGAGCCACGCAATGAGCGCGCAGGAAGCCAAAGCGGGGAGCATGCTGATTCTCGCCGACGATCTCTCCGGCGCGGCGGACTGCGCCATCGCGTTCGCGGCGTCGGGGCGAAAGACCGTCGTCACGCTGGATGTCACCGCGCCCGGCGACGACGCCACCGTGATCGCCGCCGACACCGACACGCGCCGTCTCGCGCCCGCCGACGCCGGCGCGCGCGTCGCGGATGCGTGGCAGGCGCTTCGCGCGCCCGGCCGGCGCCTGTACAAGAAAATCGATTCGACGCTGCGCGGCAACTGGACGGCCGAAGTCGCGGCGCTCGCGCGCGTCGCGGGACCGGCGATCGTCGCGCCCGCGTTTCCGGCGACCGGCCGCGCCGTGCGCGATGGCATCGTCTTCGTGCATGGCGTGCCGCTCGAAAAGACGGAAACGTGGCAGCTCGAACACGCCGGGCGCGACGCCCGCCTCGGACCGATGCTCGAAGCAGCGGGTTTGTCGACCGCGCACGTCGCCCTCGACACGCTGCGCGGCGCGCCGCAGACGCTCGCCGCCACCCTCGCGGCGGCGGCGGGCGAAGGTATCGGCGCGTTGATCGTCGATGCGGAAACGAGCGACGACCTCGCCGCGCTCGCGCGCATCACGGCATCGCTCGATACGCCGTTCTTCTGGGTCGGCTCGGGCGGTCTCGCACGCGAACTGGCGGCGCTGCCGGACCTTTTCGACGCAGCCTCGCCGGCGGCGCTGCGGCCCGCGTCGGCGGACATCGCGCACGGTCCGGTGCTCGCGCTCGTCGGCAGTCTGTCGGCGGTGTCCGAGCGACAATGCGCGATGCTGCGCACCGAAGCGGGCCTCGTCGAATTCATCCTGCCGCCGGCCGTGCTGCGCGACGGCGAGCGTCATGCGGACTGGCGCACGTGGGGCGAGCGCATCGGCGAAACAGTGCGTGGCGGGCAGGATCTGATCGTGCGTATCGGCCGCGACGATGCCTTCGATCCCGCCGAAGGCGCGCGCCTCTCGACCGCGCTCGCCGCGCTCGTCGCGCCGCACTTCGACGCGTTGGGCGGGCTGATCGCGACCGGCGGCGAAACCGCCCGCGCGATGCTCGCGGCGGCGAACGTCGGCAGTCTTGAACTCGTGCGCGAAATCGAAGCCGGCGTCGCGCTCGGCCGGGCCACGACGAGCGCATCGGAAATGGCGAGCGGCGCGGCCATCGTCACGAAAGCGGGCGCGTTCGGCAGCGAACACGCGCTCTACGGTGCGTATCGGCATTTGCGCGGCCTCTCGAACGAAAGTGCGGAGAAGGCCGGAAGCGCCGCGCCCGCCGCCGTCCGCCAATAGCGGCGAACGCCATACAACACCACGCGAAATCTCAACATTCACGAACCATCATGACCAACTATCTTCCCGTAATCGGCATCACGATGGGCGACGCGAGCGGCGTGGGCCCGGAAATCGTCGTCAAGAGCCTGGCACACGACACGGTGTATCAGCAGTGCCGTCCGCTCGTGATCGGCGATGCGCGCCGCCTCGAGCGCGCCATCGAAATCACCGGCGTGAAGGCGACCGTGCGGCGCGTCAAGGACGCCTCCGAAGCGCGCTATGAACCGGGCGTGATCGACTGCATCGATCTGGACCTGATACCCGACGATCTGCCGTTCGGCCAACTGTCGCCCGTCGCCGGCGACGCGGCCTACCGCTACATTGCCCGCGCGGTCGAACTCGCGCAGGCGAAGCAGATCGACGCCATCTGCACCGCGCCGCTCAACAAGGAAGCGTTGCACGCGGGCGGCCACAAGTTTCCGGGCCACACGGAGATGCTCGCGCATCTGACGGGCGTCGACGAAGTCTCGATGATGCTCGTCGCGCCGAAGCTGCGCGTGATTCACGTGACGACGCACATCGGCATCATCGACGCGATCCGCAAGATCGAGCCGGGCCTCGTGCAGCGCACGATCGAGCGCGGCGACGCGACGCTCAAGAAAGCGGGTATAGAGAAGCCGCGTATCGGCGTGTGCGGGATCAATCCGCATGCGGGCGAGAATGGGCTTTTCGGCTACGGCGAGGAAGAGGAGAAGATCATCCCGGCGGTGAAAGCCTTGCAGGCGCGCGGCCTCGACGTGACCGGCCCGCTGCCCGCCGACACGCTTTTCTATCGCGCGGGGCGCGGCGATTTCGATCTCGTCGTCGCGATGTATCACGATCAGGGCCACGGCCCGGTGAAGGTGCTCGGGCTGGAAGCGGGCGTGAATGTCACCGTCGGGCTAGACGTGGTCCGCACGTCGGTGGATCACGGCACGGCGTTCGATATCGCGGGCAAGGGCATCGCCGATGAAGGCAGCATGCTGGAGGCGCTGCGCCAGGGCGCGGTACGGCGAATGCGCCAGGACTGAGGCCGAAGCCGCTGCGCCAGCGGAACCCGCGATGCGGCCCGCTGTGGCTGGATCCGCTGCGCCAGGCCGGAGCCGCTCTGCGGCTCGGCTGTGGCTGAATCCGCTGCGTCAAGGCGCAACCGGCGACGCGAAGCGGCTGAGCCGAAGCCGCTGCGCCGAGGCGCGGAGCCCGCGACGCGCCACGGCTGTGGCTGCCGGCGCTGCGCTGGGAGGCCGAAAACCGGCGGCATGAAACACCCGAAGCTGAGTCCGTTGCGCTAGGCGCCCGGACTCGCGCTCGGCTGCGGTTGAGCACGTGGCTGAAGCCGCCCCGGAACCAGACCGCAGCGCCCCCGGCTCGGCGGCCGCGCATCGAACTGTAGCGGGAAAGCAAACCGAATCGGCGCGACAATGGCGCATCCAATCGCCGCGTCGCTCCGACCATGACCGCCTCCTTCGATACCCTCGCTTCCCTCTGGCGCATCGCCGGTCTGCCCGGCGATGCGCTTTCCTTCGCCGAGCTGACCGGGCACGACCCGGTCTTTCCGTCGACGTTCGCCATCGGCACGGCGGCGCAGTCCACTATCGCTGCCGCCGCGCTCGCCGCCTGCGAGCTTGCGCACGCGCGCGGCGCGCCGCGTCAGCGCGTGGCGGTCGATATGACGCACGCGGCCATCGAATGCACCGGCCATTTCACGCTCGACGGCAAGGAACCGCAGACGTGGGGGCCGTTTTCGGGGCTGTACCGCACCGCCGACGGCTACGTGCGCATCCACGCGAACTTCGCGCATCATCAGGATGGCGCGTTGCGCGTGCTCGGGCTCGATCCCGCCACCGCGACACGCGCCGACGCCGAGCGCGCGCTCGCCGGCTGGCGCGCGGCCGACTTTGAGGAAGCGTGCGCGCAACGCGGGCTCGTCGTGACGATGCTGCGCCGCTTCGGCGAATGGGACGCGACGCCGCAAGGCCGCGCCCTCGCCGCGCAGCCGCTGATGACTTTCACCCGCATCGGCGATGCGCCGCCGCTCCCGCTCGCGCCGCTTGCCGCAGACGCGCGTCCGCTTTCGGGCGTGCGCGTGCTGGATTTGACGCGCATTCTGGCCGGTCCGGTCGGCGGCCGCGCGCTCGCCGCGTTCGGCGCGGACGTGATGCTCGTGAACTCGCCGCATCTGCCGAACATTTCCGCCATCGCCGATACGAGCCGGGGCAAACGCTCGGCGCACGTGGATTTACGCTCGGAAGATGGACGCGCGACGCTGTGGCGCCTGATCGACGAGGCGCATGTGTTCTCGCAGGGGTATCGGCCGGGCGGGCTGGCATCGCTCGGCTTCGGACCGCAGGCGGTGGCCGCGCGGCGGCCGGGTATCGTCCAGGTCTCGCTGACGGCTTACGGCACGCAGGGCCCGTGGGCCGGGCGGCGCGGCTTCGACTCCCTCGTGCAGACGGCGATCGGATTCAACGCGGCCGAAGGCGAGGCGGAAGGCGCGGGCAAACCGCGCGCGCTGCCGATGCAGATGCTCGACATGGCGACGGGCTTTCTGATGGCGTTCGGCGCGGCGGCGGCGCTGTGGAAGCAGCAGCGGGACGGCGGAAGCTGGCATGTCGAGGTATCGCTTGCGCAGACGGGGCAGTGGCTGCGCGGCCTTGGCCGGATCGAGGACGGCTTGCGCACGGCGAGGCCGAATATCGCGCCGTTTCTCGAGCGCGTGCCGTCCGGCTTCGGCGAACTAGAAGCGGTGCGGCCGAGCGCGCAACTCGCGCGCACGCCCGCCGGCTACGAGAGGCCGTCGGTGCCGCCGGGCACATCCGAGGCGTGTTGGTGAGGGCGGGATGTGGCGGAAGGGCCGGTGGCGCCGCAGAACTCCCGACGAGCCGAACGCATCGGAGTTTGTAAACGACGGCGCTCGGCTTCTTGTCGCCGCGTGAATGCGAAGTGGAATCGCGGCGGCGACAAGATCATGGCTGGGATGGGCAAGTCGGAATGCATTCATTCGGTTTCCGAACAATCTCACACTTAACTCGCGCCGCTCACTAACAAGCTTCCACACAACCGGCGCAAACAGCGTTCACTTCCCCGACTTCCTCACTTTCGCCTGATTGAACTCGATAGCAGCGCGCACGAGACGCGTGAGCCGCGTCGCATCGACCGTATCGCCCTCGAAGAAATCGATGGCGCGTCGCGCGTTCCCTTCCAGCCCTGCGTTGAACAGCTTGTCGGGGTCCGGCAGCATCGCGCCGTGAGCGAACGTGAGCTTCACCTTGCCCTTGTGCGCGTTAGCCACCGCGATCATGCCGTCGCGATACCACACCGGGCTGCCCATGTACTTCCATTCCTCGACGATCTCCGCGTCCGCTTCGAGAATGCACTTGCGCACGCCGGCGAACGTCTCGCGACGCCAGTCCGTCAGCCCGGCGATCAACTGATCGATGCGTTGCGATGCGTTCATTCGAATTCTCTCAATCACGCGATGCCGCGAACGAAGCTATCGCGCAAGCAGCCCGAACACGCCGACGCCGCTTCGCGTGCCCACGTACACTTTGCCGTTCGCGATGGTCGGCGTGATGAACTTGTTGCCCTGGCCGAACTGATCGCGCGCGCCCGCCTGATTGCTGTTGTAAAGCTCCCGCGCGAGATTCGCTGCATCGTACGCGTGCAGCGCCGCGATGGTGCCGTTCTCTGCCGCCCACACGATGCCGTTGGCCGCGCCGTTCGCCGACACACTCGGCGTCGCGCCCGGCGAGCCGAAGCTGTTCGGCGTCTGGCTCGCGGGCGTGGACGAGAGCCGCGCGTCGGTGATCGTGAACGCCTTGATGCTGTCGCCGATCGCGCCGAAATACACCGTCCGGTTGAAATACGCGGGCATGCCGAACACCGGCCCGTGAATCTGCCCGACGATCTCCTGATAGATGTGATCCGCGTTCGAATCGAACTTGCCCATCGAATCGCGGTCGACCACGTAGATCACCGAGTTCTTGCCCGCGCCGAGCGCGAGATGGCGCGTCGTGCCGCTTGCATCGGGAAAATCGGGCAGCACCAGCGCGCCGCCGGAACCGAGATCTTCGTCCGCGCTGGATTGCTGCACCGTGTTCGACGGCTGGAAGTAATCGGTGACGGCGAGCGTCGGCGTCGCGCCGAGCTTCAGAAAGCCGTTGCCGAAGTCGCCGTGAATCGGCATGCCCTGCCCGTCGAGCGTCGCGTCGAAGGTGCCGTTCGCATCCAGGAAATAGATGGACGTGCCATCCGACGCGAGGCCCGCGCCGCTCATCCAGATCGCGCCCATCTGTCCGTTGGGCGTGACGTTCAGCACGCTCGCCTGTTGCAGCGTGCCCGCGTTGTAGCCGATCACCCAGCCGGTGTAAGGCATGATGTCGCAATGCGACGTCCACGACGTGTAGACGACGCCATTGAGCAGCAGCAGCGACGCGCGCTCCGCGTACTGGCCCGGATCGAAGGCGACGCGCCCGTTCTGGCTGCCCGCGCCGGTGCCGGGATACGACGCCGCGATCTCCGTCGGCCCGCCGAGCAGGTCCGCGCCCGTGGCGATGTCGAGCGCATGAATGCGCTGGTGATAGCGGCCCGCGCCATCCTTCGACATGCCGACGACGTACATCGCGCCGCGCGTGCGGTCGATGACCGGCGTCGCCGTGATGCCGATGGTCGGCGTGATCTGTGGGCAGCCGTGCTGGTCGCTCGGCGTCTCGCCGCTGGCAAGCGTGCTCGCTTTCCAGAGCGTCGCGCCGGTGTCGGCGTCGAAGGCATAGACGCTCGCGTTCTCGGTCGCGACGTACAGCACGTTGTGCTTGCCGCCTGCGATCGGCACGGCGGCGAGAAAAAGCGGCTGGGCATCGACGGGGCCGTCGGAAGCGAAGACGGCGAGCTTGCCGAAGGTCGCCGAATTGACGTTCGCAGGCGTGAGCACGGATTCGGCAAGCTGCTGCCCGGTGCGCGCGATGTCGTTGTGGTAGGTCGCGACGTCCATCGGGTTTGTGACCGGCTGCGTCGTGGTGGCGCTGCCTGAAGCGCCTGCCGGTGCGCTCGCGCCCGACGCCGCCGACGCCCCCGCGGGACTCGACGCGCCCGCCGGCGCGCCGCCGCCTGCCGCGACCGAACCCGTCGAAGAAGAACTGCCTCCGCTGCATCCGACGACAATCGCCGTTGCGATCATCGCCGCGCCAAGCAGGGAGAGCACTGTGCGACCTGAAAAACGCCGTCTCATGTGCATTCTCCTTCTGCGGACGCAGCCAAGCACGCGATGTCACTCGATTATCGCCCGCCGCGCACAGTCCGACGACGCGTTTTCGAACGGTGGCTAGCTCTTGTCGGATGCGTCGTTTGCTGCGTCGCATCAAAAGTGCTAATATACGGGTTACTACCTAGGTAGTTAACCTAGCATTCACAGATTCAAGGAGTCGCCATGGGTATCGTAGCCCCGTTTTTTTCGATCATCGCTGACGCCATTCGTGACGCACTGAAGGCGCGTGCCAATGTCAGCGCGCTGATGGCCGAAGCCTGCCGCCGCGCGATGTAAGCGCATCTGCGGGCGGCTGCGCCACGCGCCGCCGCCCGCAGTCTCGCTTCTCACGGCAACGTGTAAGCGATCACGTAATCCCCCGCCTTGGTTCCGAGCGAACCATGCCCGCCCGCCGTCACCACGACGTACTGCTTGCCGCTCGCGTCGGCGTAGCTCATCGGCGTCGACTGGCCGCCCGCCGGCAGACGCGCTTCCCAGAGCTTGTTGCCGTTGTGCACGTCGTAGGCGCGCACGTACTGGTCGAGAGTGCCTGTCAGAAACGCGACGCCGCCCGCCGTCACGATCGTTCCGCCCAGGCTCGGCACGCCGAGCGGCATCGGGATCGGCAACGGCGCCTTGTCGCGGATCGTGCCGTTCTTGTGCTGCCACGCGATCTTGCCGGTGCGCAAATCGACACCCGCGATATAACCCCACGGCGGCGCCTGGCACGGAATGCCGAGCGGCGACAAAAACGCGTTCAGCTCGAAACCAAACGGCGTGCCGCGCGCCTGCTTGATGCCGCTCGTCTCGCTGCCCTTCTTCTCGCCGGCCTGTTCGTCCAGCTTTTCGCGCGGAATCAGCTTCGACGTGAACGCCATGTAATCCGGATTCGCGATGAGAATCTGCCGCACGGGATCGACCGAAATGCCGCCCCAGTCGAACACGCCGAAATTGCCCGGAAACACGAGCGTGCCCTGCTCGGACGGCGGCGTGAACGGCCCGTCGTAGCGCAGACGCTTGAACGCGATGCGGCACCAAAGCTGATCGAAAGGCGTCGTGCCCCACATGTCCGCCTCGCGCACGCGCGGCGGATTGAAGTTCAGCGCGGAAACGGCCTGCGTCGGCGACGTGCGGTCGCCTCGCGCCGCGCCCTGCGGCACCGGCACTTCGCTGATCGGAACGATCGGCTGGCCGGTTTCGCGGTTCAACACGTAAATGCTCCCCTGCTTGGTCGATGCGATCAGCGCGGGCTGCATGCCCTGCGCGGTTTGCAGATCGACGAGCGTCGGCTGGCCGCCCACGTCCATGTCCCAGAGATCGTGGTGCGTGAACTGATAGTTCCAGCGCAGCTTGCCGGTCGCGAGATCCAGCGCGACGACGCCCGCGCCGAATCGCTCCGCCTGCTGCGTGCGCTGGCCGCCCCATTGGTCGGGCGTCTGATTGCCCATTGGCAGATAGATCATGCCGCGTTTTTCATCGACGCTGAACATGGACCACATGTTCGGCGAGTTGCGCACGTACGTCCCGCCGGGCGCGATCGGCTCGGTGGCGTCCGGGTTGCCCGAATCCCAGTTCCAGACGAGATGACCGTCGTTGACGTCATATGCGCGGATCACGCCGGACGGCTCGTTGTTCGATTCGTTATCCGTCACGTGGCCGCCGACGATCACGAGGTTGCGCGCGACGGCTGGCGGCGAGGTCGAGTAGTAGCCGCCCGGCGTGAACGGCCCGATGTTCGTGCGCAAGTCGATCGTCCCGTTCTTTCCGAAGCTGCTGCAGAGCTTGCCCGTGTCGGCGTCGAGCGCGATCAGGCGCGCATCGGCGGTCGGGAGAAAGAGGCGGCGCGGGCATTCGTTCGAGGGCGCGGCGGGTTGTGCGGCGGTCTGCGCGGGTGCTGATGCAGCGGTCTGAGCGGGCGCCGAAGCAGCGTTCTGCGTGGGCGCAGATGCAGCAGTCTGCGCGGGCGCCGATGCAGCAGCGGTCTGCGTGGGTGCTGAGGCAGCGTCCTGCGTGGGCGCCGAAGCAGCGGCATCGGTCGAAGCGGCTGGCGCAGACGCAGCGGCGTCCGTGGTCGCCGCAGGCGCCGAAGCCTGCGAATCAGACGCCGCCTCCGACGCGCCAGGCGCGGCCTGAGCCGCAGTCTCATGCATCGCCGGATCGTAATACGCGACGCCCCGGCAGGTCATGTGCTCCCAGTGCTTGAACCCGACCGGACTCTGAATCTGCGGATCGAAATGCCAGCGTTCCTTGCCCGTGGCGGCATCGAGTGCGAAAACCTTGCTGTGCGGCGTGCAGAGAAAGAGCGTATCGCCCACTTTCAGCGGCGTGTTCTCGTCGGTGGTTTCGGTCGGATCGTCGGGGCCGGGCATGTCGCCGGTGCGAAACGTCCACGCCGTCTTCAACTGATGCACATTCTGCGGCGTTATCTGCGCGAGCGGCACGTAACGCTGGGCGAGCGGCGAGCCGCCATAATCGATCCAGTCGCCCGGTTGACGTCCGGTTGCCGCGTTCTGATCGGGCTGGTTCGGATCGGCGGCGACGTTCACGTCGATGCTGCCCGCGCGGTCATGCGGATCCATGAAGTAGGTGCCGATGCCGAGCAGCACGGCCAGCACGATGGACGCCGCGAGCGGCACGCGCGCCTCGCGCGCGGTGGCGAGCGGACCGAACAGCGCGCCGCGATGCACGGACGGAATCAGCAGCCACACGGCGAGCAAGACCCAGATCCACAAGCGCGGCAGAAGCTGCCAGAAATCCAGATGCGCTTCGAACACCGCCCAGATCGTCGAGCCGAACAGCACGAGCGCGAAGAGGAGCAGCGCGGAGCGGCGTCGGATGAGCAGCAAGAGCCCGGTCAGCACGATCGCCACGCCGGTGATCGCGTAGTACCACGATCCATTGAGCGTCACGAGATACACGCCGCCTGCCGCGAGCACCAGGCCGATCACGATGAACGCAATGGCGGTGCCGAACGTGAGTGAATGAGGTCTTGAGGTACTCGCCATGCTGCAACCCTCCCTGACGAAGAATGGCGGAACGCGGCCGTCATCGGCCGTGGTTCGGACGTTGCGACGCGCATGCGGCAGCAAGGCACGTGCCGTTCGCGGATGGGGGAGCGACAGAGGAAGAGAAAGAAACGGCTTACGGCAATGTTTCGACGCGATGCGCCGAACCGTTCAGCGCGGACGCGGCCACCGTCCGCCGTGAACCGTCTCGGAATGCGTTCCCGAGACGAGCGCGGCTTTCAGATCGCCGCGCTCGGAGAAACGCGGCGCGTCGAACCAGAGCAGGAACTCGTCGCGCCAGACGCCCCAGGCGTTCTCGTCGAAATCGAAATCTTCGTCGATGCAGCCGTTGTCGCGCAGATATGCGCCGACCACTTGCTTGCCGTTCCAGTACGCAACGGCCACATCGGTCAGATCGGCGGTCATGCCGCGCGGGAGATCGCGGAGCAGCATGGCGACGTGCGCCTTGAACGATGTGAAGTCGGTCGGTCTCATCGTGTGCTCCGCTTCGAAAGATGCGTTGAAAACACATGCGCGGCGCGCGGACTCAGCCGAACGCGCCCTTATTGAGGTCCTTCTCGAACGCCGTCACCCATGCCGTGCCGTGTCCCGTGCGATAGTCGCGCTCCTTGAGCGTCGAGCGCCGCACGATGTTCACGTGCCCCTGCAGCGGATAGACATCGTCCACGACATCCGATTCGCCCGCCTCCTGCACAAGGAAATCGCTCGCGTCGAGCCGGTGGCGCGCGAGAATCGCGAGGAAAGCCGCCTTTTCGTCCGGTGCGATCACTGACATGGCGCCCTCCACCATCGAACGCTGCTCTTTCAAGGTAGCACACGCGCGCAGGGACGGCGAAGCGAATCGCGTCGCGCGCGCGGCCAGGCGCACGCGCCTGCACGCAACTTGCTGCAAGCTACGGCCGATTCATGCCCGGAGGCGTCGCCAATGAACATTTCGCCGCATCGCCACGCGCTGTTGTGCGCGGCCCTTCTCGCGTCCGCCCACGCCCACGCCGACCCGGCCGCGTGCGGCGTGCTGCAAGGCGAGGCGGGCAACGCGCTGACCTTGCAGGAAGGCGCGCGCGCCGATCTCGCGCAGGGCGACAAGGCCGTGCACGGCGCGTTGCATATCTATCGGGATGGCGCGGTGTATCGCGTGTACTGGCAGCCGGATGGGAGCGCGGAGCAATACGTGCTCGCGAATGCAGGAGAAAACAGCGTGCGGCTCGTTTCGACGCCGCGCGGCTCGAAAGTGGACGCGGGACCGGGCACGCTGCCGCCGCAGCAAGTGTTGTCGTGCCCCGCGTTGTGATACCGATGCGTCGAACGATGCCTTACTTCGCCAGCACCTTGCCGATGGCATCGGCGACAGTCTGGACATTGCTCTCGTTCAGGCCCGCGACGCACATGCGCCCCGAGCGCAGGATATACACGCCGAATTCCTCGCGCAGACGGTCCACTTGCGGCGCCTCCAGCCCCGTGTACGTGAACATGCCGCGCTGCTTGATATAGCGCGACAACGCCTCGCCGCGCACGTGGTCGCGCAGACCGTCGTGAATCGCGCGACGCATCCGCGCGATGCGTTCGCACATCGCGGCAAGCTCTTCTTTCCACGATTGCGCGAGTTCGGGCGTCGTCAGCACCTTGGTGACGATCTTCGCGCCGTGCGTCGGCGGATTGCTGTAGTTCGCGCGCACCGCGCTCGTGAGTTGACCGAGCACGCGGTCGGCTTCTGCGGCATCGTCGCAGATTACATGCAGGCCGCCGCAACGCTCGCCGTACAGCGAGAAATTCTTCGAAAACGAATTCGCGATGAACGCGGGCACGCCGCGGCGCGCAAGTTCGCGCACGGCAAACGCGTCGTCATCCAGTCCCGAGCCGAAGCCCTGATACGCCATGTCGACGAACGGCAGGAGATCGCGCTTTTGCAGCACGTCGATGATGCGCACCCACTGCGCTTCGTCGAGATCGACGCCCGTCGGATTGTGGCAGCACGCATGCAAGAGCACGACGCTCTTGGCCGGCAGCGCGTCGATGGCTTCGAGCATCGCATCGAAACGCAGGCCGCCGGTGGCTTCGTCGTAATACGGATACGTGTGAACGTCGAAGCCCGCGCGCTCGAAGATGAAGCGATGGTTCTCCCACGTCGGATCGCTCACCCACACCTTCGACGCCGGAAAGTATCGCTTGATGAAGTCCGCGCCGACCTTCAGCGCGCCCGAGCCGCCGAGCGTCTGCACGCTCGCGATGCGGCCCTCGGCACGCGCCGAACTGCCCGCGCCGAACACGAGCGCCTGCACCGCGTCCCGGTAATGCGCGAACCCGGCCATCGGCAGATACGGCTTCGGGCCGAGCTCTTGGAGTATCGACAGTTCGGCTTCGCGCACGGCCTGCATCACGGGCAAACGGCCGGCGTCGTCGAAATAGATGCCGATGCTCAGATTGACCTTGTTCGTGCGCGGGTCCTTCTGGAAGTTTTCGTTCAGCGAGAGAATCGGGTCGCCGGGATAGGCATCGATATGTTCGAACATGGTGTCGGTATCAGGACGTGAGTCAGGACGAAAAAGCAGGACGAGAAATCAGCGGGACGGCGCGCCGCGTCGGTTGCCGGCGGCGTCGGCCCTGGTTTTGAGATAGTAGCCGATTCCGAGAACCGCCAGCCAGATAGGGATGAGATACACGGACAGCCGCAGGCCCGGCGTCTCGTACATCACCCACACGATGCCCGCGACGAACGCAAGGCACAGATAATTGGTAAATGGATAGCCGAGGCTCCGGAACGACGTCGCCTCGCCGCGCTCGCGCTTATGCTGGCGAAACTTCAAATGGATGATGCTGATCATCGCCCAGTTGATGACGAGCGCCGATACCGCAAGGCCCATCAGCAGTTCGAACGCGCGGCCCGGAATGAAGTAATTGATCAGCACGCACGCCGCCGTGACGATCGCCGAGACGAACAACGCCGCGAGCGGAATGCCGCGCGCGCTCACGCCGCGCAACGCACGCGGCGCGTTGCCCTGCTGCGCGAGGCCGTACAGCATGCGGCTGTTGGCATACACGCCGCTGTTGTAGACGGAAAGCGCGGCCGTCAGCACGATCACGTTGAGCACGTTGGCAATGACCGTGCTGTTCATCTCGCGGAAGATCAGCACGAACGGGCTGCCGCCGGTGGCCACCTTGTCCCACGGATACAGCGAGAGCAGCACGCCGAGCGCGCCGATATAGAAAATGAGAATGCGGTAGATGACCTGATTCGTCGCGCGCGGAATGCTGCGCGACGGGTTCTCCGCTTCCGCCGCCGTGATGCCGACGAGTTCCAGCCCGCCGAACGAAAACATGATGACGGCCATCGACATGACGAGTCCGCTCGCGCCGTACGGAAAGAAGCCGCCGAGCCGCCAGAGATTCGTGACGCTGGCTTGCGGTCCCGCATGGCCCGAGGCGAGCAGATAGCCGCCGAAGAGGATCATGCCGACGATCGCCGCGACCTTCACGATGGCGAACCAGAATTCCAGCTCGCCGAATGACTTCACGCTCGTGAGATTGATCGCGTTGACAATCGCGAAGCACGCGAGCGCCGATACCCACGCAGGCAGCGCCGGCCACCAGTACTGCATGTAGATGCCCACGGCCGAAAGCTCCGCCATGCTCACGAGGATATACACGGCCCAGTAGTTCCAGCCGGAGACAAAGCCGGCGGCGTGCCCCCAGTATTTGTCGGCGAAGTGGCTGAACGAGCCGGCCACGGGCTCGTCCACGACCATTTCCCCCAACTGCCGCATGATGAAAAACGCCATCACCCCGGCGATCGCGTAGCCGAGCAGCACGGACGGCCCGGCGAGCTTGATGGTCTGCGCGACGCCCAGAAAAAGCCCGGTGCCGATGGCGCCGCCCAGCGCGATCAACTGGATATGGCGGCTCTTGAGTCCGCGCCTGAGGGTGTCGTGCTGCGCTACTGCCGGGTTGTTGCTCGATGCCATTGTCGATGTCTGCCTGAACTGCGAAAAAACGCGCCGCCTTGGCGCTGCGTGCCGGAAAGCGCGAGAAGTGTTGTTTTTTCGTCCGACGAGCCGGCGCGCGGCGCCCGCGTTCGCCGATCCGCCCTTGGCGGCGCACGGAAAAAACACGCGATTTTACCGCCCCGCCGCCCGCAAACCCTTGCCGGGCGGACTGCGTGCGTTTGCGCGGCCCGAGGCCGCGTCGCCAAGAACTCAAACTGAGGCCGGAATCAGGTCTTTTTCGGAGGATTGATTCGGACGCTCGCCGCGCAGAATTGGTTCATCCACTCACGGGGAAGCGAACATGTTCCAGACGATGCAAACGAATGGCAGGCCGCAGCAAACGGGGATTCTCGGCGCGATCGACTCTCAAGCCGACTCAGAAGCCGGCATGGCGGCTCTGGAAGCCGACCTGCTCGCCGAATTGCAGACGGCATCGGACAACGTGATGCGCCTCGCCGTTCAGGTGCGCACGCACGCCGGCGCCGACGCGGCCGCGACGCTCGCCGAGCAGCACGCAATCGCGCAACGGCTGATCGGCCGCCTGCTCGCGATGCCCGTCGCGCAAGCCTGAGCACAGAGAACACGCACCGAATCGGGAACACGAAAATGAACTACTTGACCATCATCGCCGCCGTCTGGACCGTTTGCGCCATCTTCGCCGTGCTGTTCATCCGTGGCGCGACGCTGCGCGACCAGAAGCCGGTGCCGGTCCAGAGCCGCGCGCGCAACGCCGCCTCCGTGAAGGACGTGAGCCGCGCAGCCTAAACGCGCATGACGACTGAACGCGCGGTGAGACGCGGCATCATCTGATCGCCGATACCGCCGCGCGCAGTCCCAGCAGATAGCTTTCCACGCCGAAGCCGCAGATTTGCCCCTTCACGACTTCGGAGAAGACGGACACGTGCCGGAACGCTTCCCGTGCATGGACGTTCGACATATGCACCTCGATCACGGGCGCGGTCAGAATGGCGAGCGCGTCGCGGATGCCATAGCTGTAATGCGTCCATGCGCCCGCATTGATGATGACCGCGTCGATGTTCTCGGTGAACGCCTGATGGATGCGCGAGCACATCTCGCCTTCGATATTGGTCTGATAGCACTCGACTTCGACGCCCAGCTCCTTGCCGAGCGCGGCGAGTTGCTCGTCGATCTGGGCGAGCGTGGCGGTGCCGTACTGCTTGGGATCGCGCTTGCCGAACATGTTGAGGTTGACGCCGTGCAGCGTCAGGATCTTTGCCATGGTGTGTCCTTGATTGAAAACTAGCGGCTCGGGGATTCGCAGATTCTGAATGCCGGCTCGCGCGATGACAATAGCGCCCGCCGACACGCATTCAGTTTTGCCGCCTGTTGCCGTAAACCCTTGTATGACGGTCCGCGCCGGCCGCCCGCGCTTCACCGAACCCTTCTCCGTTTCTTTCCGGTCCGCCGGTCATCCGCATGTCAGGCTCCTCGTCCTTGCTCGATTCCCTTCTGGCGACGCCGGCAACGGACGACGGGCGCATCACGTCCGGCATGCGCTCCTCCCTGCTCCTGACTCTTCTCGACGACATCCGCCCGCTGTTGCTCGCGGCCGGCTCGACGGCGTTCGTCGCGCTGGTGGCGCTCGTGCGCGTGCATACGCCTTGGACCGTCGCGTGGCTCCTCGCGGACGCGCTGCTGCTCCTTGCGCGCGTGGCGGTCGTGTATCGCTATCGCGCCGCGCGTCGACGGCAAGCGCCACAGCCCGAGCCGTGGGCGCGGCGCTATGCGCCATTCGGGCTCGTCGCCTGCGGCCTGACCGGACTGGGCGCAATGGCCTGCGTCACGTCCGGCGACGCCATGCTCGCCTCGCTCGCCATCATGGTGACGGCGGGGATGCTCGGCGGGATCGCGTCGCGCAACGCGGGCGTGCCGCATCTCGCGGTCTCGCAGATCTGCGCCGGCAGCCTGCCGATTGGCGTAGGCGCGCTCTTCGGCCCCGCTGGTTACTGGATGCTCGTGCCGCCGCTCATCGTCTATATCGCCGCGATGAGCGTCGTCGTGCGCCGCCACTACCGCAACCTCGTCGCGCTGATGACCGCCGAAGAGGAGCACGCCGAACTGGCCGCGCGCTTCGACGCCGCGCTCGCGCACATGCCGCACGGCCTCTGCACGATCGACGCCACAGGCACGGTTGTCATCGCGAATCGAAAGGTGGCCGAACTCTTCGGCGCGACCGCCGACATGCTGCGCCTGGGCGTGCCGCTGCCCGAGTTCATCGGCTATCTGGCGCTCGCGCAGCATGGCGAAGCCGTGCGCGGCAAGCTGACGAGCCGCTGCGCGCAATGGCTGAAGGACGGCCACGCCACGCTCGATGTGGCGCTGCCCGATGGCCGCCAGCTCGAACTGAGCCGCAATCCGGTGCCGGACGCAAGCGCCGTGATCATCGTCGAAAACGTGACGGAGCGCCGCCGCGCGGAAGCGAAGATTCTGCACTGGGCGCATCACGACTCCCTCACCGGCCTGCCGAACCGGCGCTATCTGAGCGACCACGCCGAACGCCTGATGGCCGGCAGCGCGAATCGCGAAAAGGTGATGGTGATGTACGTCGATCTCGACGGCTTCAAGCACGTCAACGATTCGCACGGCCACAACGCGGGCGACGAACTGCTGCGGCACGTCGCGGACCGTCTGCGCAACGCGATGCGGCGCGGCGAACTCGCGGCGCGTCTGGGCGGCGACGAGTTCGCCCTTGTCGCGACCTGCTTCGCGGACGCGGCGAGCATCGCGTTCGCGCGGCGCATCGTGCGCGATCTGTCGCTGCCTTACGAACTGGACGCGGGCATCGTCGTGAAAGTGGACGTGAGCATCGGCATTGCGCTCGCGAAGCCGGGCGAATCGTTCGAGCGCGCGCTCAAGCGGGCCGACATCGCGCTGTACGAAGTGAAGACAACAGCCCGCGGTGAATACCGCTTCTCGGAAGACGACGCGCTCGCGGCCCGTGAGGAACTCGAAGCGGCCGGCGCGCCTGCGCATCGCATGTGACCACGCCTCGCTATCGGCCGTGCGGATCGAGCGCCGCATGCAGCATGTCGCGAAGCTCGATCAGGTCAGCGCGAATGAGCGCGCTGAACGTGTCGACGTCTTCCACCCAGCTTTCCGATTCCCTCAGCAACGCGCGCAGTTCCTGGCACTGGTCGTAGAGCATCGACGGACCGAGCACCGTCAGCCCGCCCGCGAGCTTGTGCGCCCAGCGGCGCAGCTTGCGCGCGTCCTTGTTCTTTGTGATGTCGTCGAGCGCGACGATGTCCTCGTCGATCTGTCCGGCGAGATCGGGCATGTAGGCCGCGGGAATGGGCGGGAAGCGCGGAGGGAGATCGTCGTGCTCCGCTGATTCGCGCTCGTCGCTCTCGTTGCGCGCGTCGGCTTCGTGAACGGCGTTCCCCGCATCCGCGCCGGCCGTCTGCAACACGCCGGCCAGCACTGCGAGCGGAACGGGCTTGGTCAGATAATCGGTGAAGCCGCGCGCGCGACCGCGTTCGACGTCCTGCGCGCTGGCGCTCGCGCTGATCGCGTAGATACGCATGGCGGGATTCAGCGCGCGCGCGGCGACGAGCAACTCCGCGCCGGACATCTTCGGCATGTCCATGTCGGTCAGCACCAAATCCAC
This sequence comes from Burkholderia sp. 8Y, assembly GCF_902506145.1. Classification (GTDB taxonomy): domain Bacteria; phylum Pseudomonadota; class Gammaproteobacteria; order Burkholderiales; family Burkholderiaceae; genus Caballeronia. Next base: position 28,929 of record NZ_LR733519.1, read on the forward strand.
GCGATGCTTGCGCAACAGATCGAGCGCCTCCTCGCCGTCGTGCGCTTCCAGCACGGACGCGCCGAGCGTCAGGAGCTGATCGCGCAAGAGCCCGCGATTGAGCCGGTTGTCCTCCGCGATCACGACAGTCGGCCCCGTCTTGCGCGCAGCCGGCAGCGCGAGCGCGTCCTGGGCGCCCGGCAGCGACGCCGCGCGTTGCCGTCCCTTGATGGTCGCGATCGCATCCTTGAATCCCTTGAGACTGAAGATGCTCACTTCCAGCACGCCGTCGCCCCAATGCACCGGCACGAGCGGGCCGTCCTGCGTCATGCGGATGACGCGCGCCGGGTCTTTCCACGCGGCCTGAATGTCCTGTTCGGTGAACTCGTCGGTGGCGATCAGATACTCGCAGCCTTCCGCGAGCGCCGGATCGGCATGGTTCAGATAGGTGACGGAACTGCGGTCCGGGTCGTACACATTCTCGAACCATTCGCGATACTCGCTCGCGCGGCACAGAATGGCCGGCTTGCCGTCGAGCCCGGCGGCATCGTCGCTTTTCGCCGATGCGTCCACGGCGAGCGGCAGCGTGACCTGAATGCGCGTGCCGACGCCTTCGGTGCTGTCGAGCGAGATGCGGCCCTTCATCAGCTGGCAAAGCCGCACGCAGATGGACAAGCCGAGCCCCGTTCCGCGCGCCTGCGTGAGACGGTGCGCGTCTCCCTGCATGAACGGCTGAAAGAGCGTCTCGCGCTGCGACGCCGGAATGCCGATGCCCGAATCCGCGACGCTGAGTTCCAGCGCGTCGTTCACCCATCGCGCGCGCACCACGACCTTTCCGGAATACGTGAACTTGAGCGCGTTGCCGAGCAGGTTGTTGACGATCTGCGAGACGCGAATCGGATCGAAGAACAGCTTCGCGGGGCAGGAACGGTCGATCACCACGAAAAGGCGCAAGCCCTGCCGGTTCGCGAGCGGCGCATGGGCGACAATCGCGCGGACGACGAGCTCGCGTACCGAGCTCCATTCCTCCGAAAGCCGCATTTCGCCGATATCCATCTTCGAGAAATCGAGGACATCGTTGACGACCTGCAAGAGCGCGCTCGCCGACGCCTGCATCGCGTGAACGCGGGCTTCCTGTTCGGCGGCGAGCGGTCCGAGCGCGACGAGCTCCAGATTGCCGACGAGCGACGAAAGCGGCGTGCGGATCTCGTGGCTCATCGAGGCGAAAAAGCTGAGCTTGGCTTTCGCGGCGGCGTCGCTGCTTTCCTTCGCGTCGCGCAGCAGCCGTTCCACTTCGCGGTGCTCGGTGATGTCGGCGATCGCGCAGAACAGCACGTCGGTTTTGTTGACGACCGCCGACGCGTACGACACCTTCAGATGCAGCGTCCCGGCATCCGGTTTGTCGAGCGTGTAGTGAAGCTGCCGGATGGTCGCGTCGGGGCCCTCTTTCGCCGGCGCGATGCCGTGCGCGCGAAACGCTTCGCAGAGACCGGCCGGCAGGCGCATGGACGCGTCGGTCAGATCGAACAGCGAGCGCGCGACCTGATTGGCCGCGATCACATGCAGGTCTTCCTTCAGCGCGATGCACAGACCCACGGGCGTCGCATGCACGAGCAGGTGATTGAGTATCTCGCCTTCGACCGCGCGGCACGCCTGCTCGTACGAGCGCGTGAGGAAGCGGAAATTCCAGTAGCGGTACATCGCGAGCAGCATGGCGATGAGCGCCCCGGTGACGGTCGTCAGAATGGACAACTGGATGCGCTTCGAGGACAGTTCGGTCGCGACCGGCAGCCCCACGACGATATGCCCGATGCCTAGCGCGAGCGTGTCGAGCCGTGCGCCCCAGCCGTGACCGGGCGTCCAATGGAACACGCCCGGTTGCGCTTTCGCGAGCTGCGCGTTGATGGTTCGCACATAAACCGTGTCGTCGCCGGCCAGCACGTGATTCCCGTCGTCCATGATGGCCATCTGCGATTCCATCGATATCGGCGTCGCGGCCTCCAGCGCCCCCTGAAGCGAGACGCGCGTGTACACGAGTCCGAAAGGCTCGTTGTTTCGCGCGACCACCATGAACATGATGACCGTCGGCGTCGCGAATCCGATCGACGCCGGCGCGATGAACCACATGACGCGCCGGGCGCGGGCGGCGTCGAGCGGCGCGATGCCGCGCGTGCGCATGAAGATTTTCGCCAGATCCGTGAGTGCGGACAGCCTCTCGGGCGGCGCGACCTTGTTGTCGGTGCCCTCGAAAAACGCGAAACCGTGGGACGCACTACCGTCGAACCTCGCGTACTGCAGGATGGGCGGCGTGCTTTCCTCGGGGATCATCTGACGCGCTGCCTCGCATGCGGCGGAGAGCGCCTCGTCCTCCGGGCCCGATGGATACGCCTGGCACTGGGGCTTGCCTCGCGGCTCCGGCACGCTGTTTTCCGGAGGCAGCGCGCCCACTTCCAGCAGCAGGCTGCCCGGCGTGAGCATGTTGTATCGGCTGAATACGCTGACGTTCACGCCGCGCATGGCCGTCTGCGCGAACTCGGCCTCGGTCTTCAACGTCGAGTTCAACATGAAGAACGCGGTGGCCGTCGCGCCGCACAGCGCCGCGAAGATCAGCAACCCCACGGCAATCGCGAAGATGCGCCGCTCGCGCTTCAGGTTGCTTTCGAGCATCCGCAGCATTTGCAGAGGGGAATTCTGCGATGCGGCGAAAAAACGCTCCATCAGGCTAACCCTGTTTTCGCGGCGTATTTGACGAGGTCCACGTGATTCTCGACATGCAGCTTGCGCATGGCGGAGCGTTTCTGGGTCGCGACCGTCGGCACCGAGCGGTTGAGCGTGCGCGCGATCTCTGTGACCGAGAGCCCCTGCGCGAAGAGGCGCACCACTTCCAGCTCGCGCGGCGAAAGCGGCTGTTCGCGGGCGAGGTCTTTTGTCGTGGACCCTTCCCGCGCGAGACGATGCTGGATCTTCGGCGAGAAGATCGTTTCCTTCGTGGAAAGCGCGCGCATGCTGATCTGCGCCAGTTCGCTCGCGGGCTCTTCCTTGCTCACGATAGCGGCGACGCCGAGCTTGCAGAGCTCATGGAACATGCCGCCGCTCGTCATCATGGTGAGCACGACGAGCGGAATATCCGGATACGAGCGGCGCAGCTTGCTCACGAGCCGCAAGCCATCGAGTTCGACTTCCTCGTCGCCCTGCATCACGAGATCGGTAATGATGAGATCGGCAGGCGCTTTGTCGAGCACGCGGATCAGTTCCGCGCCGGAGTTCACCGTGCCGGTGATCGTGAAGCCGGGAAGCTTGGAGAACTGGTCGGACACGGCCAGAAGAACGATGGGGTGGTCATCGGCCAGCACCACGCGGATGGGACCCGTGTGTCCCTTCATGAGCACACCGTTGCCGGCGTGTTGGACAGGTGCTTCGAGAAACGAAATGGACTCGCTGCCCGGCGCGATTGGAGCAACAGACGAACCGACTGTTTCATCATCACGTCTCCCCAGCGGGCAGAGATGCCCTGTAGTTATTTTAGGATAAGGGCATTCGCATTGAAAGACGGGGGACGGCGCGTGCGCAAGCGCGGTCTGGTCCGATGGGACGCTATTCATTCCTGTCTTCACAGTGGGCTCCAGGGGTCAGGCAGCCGAGGCGCAGGCGCCGGCCGCCGCTACGGCACAGGCGGCAACGCGGCTCGATACAGTCGCATTGTTCGCTGTTCGCAAGGGGGCGTTCATCGTCCTGCGGCGCGGGCTCAATCAGGCGACAGAGCGGCATCGACGTAACATGTGACTTTCCGCGTTTTTTGTACTTCCGGCTCTCGGCTAACAGCATGCCGGTAATCACGAGCATCGCCACGATGAACACGACTGCAATCGTTATATTTAATATGGACTCCGACATACCCACGCACAGCACCGCGAGTATGACGAACGACATGGCGAAGAACGCGGGCACCAGGAACGTCGACGCGATTCCCACTGCTTCACAACACTTGCGAAAGGCCTGGCTGATCGAATCTGAAACGAACATGTGAGCACCTGTCTAGGAATGCGGCTGGCAGCCGGTGAGGCGGCCGCTTCGCCTATGCGGTGCGTCTGCGAATGAACGGAGCCATCGCCGACACGCTGCATACATGGCTCGCGTCCATCCCCTGTAGCATCAATCCCATGACTCTAGTCAAACGTTGTCGCGCGATATATCGAACAATGTCGATAACGTGCAGCAACGAGGCAGACGCACTGTTTCGCTCGTCGAGCCGTTTTCTCCAGCAAAAAAAAACCGCCCGGGTAAGGCGGCGAACGGGGTCGAACAAGAACCGGAGGTCCGGGCGGGATGACTCCCTTGTGATTGAACGCGCCATGCATTGCACGCGCGGGCAAGCTTTCCCGGACATCGCAGGTCGCTTACATTTTCACGCGCCCGCAGCCTCGCGCGATATAGACGGATTTCGATTCGTTGACACAGGCTCGCCGGTTCAGCGCAACGACATGCCGAACCAAAGAAAAGCCATCACGCCGAGCGCGAGCCCCATCAATCGGCCGATGAAGAGGGCGTCGATGTCCGGCTCCGAGGCGAACATCGAGCGGCTCGCGCGGCGGCGCTCCGTTCTCAACGCGGGCCGCGCCACGACGATGCACGTCGCCGCCGCAATCACGATCAACGCGCGCTGTGGCGCCGCACAGCCGCTGCACGAGTCTCGCAACACGTTCGACGCGGCGAGCAGCACGCCCAATGCAAGCACGAAGCTGCCGATGAACGTCACGAACACCTGGCGCGGCGAAGGGCGTTTCATCACGCGCTTGCGGCCGGGGCCTGCATCGCCCGTTGATATCGCAAGTGGCCGCCGATGCGCGCGACGACTTCCGCCCAGTCGCCACCGAAGCGGCGGCGAAAGAGGCGCATGCTCGGATACCACGGACTGTCTTCCCGCGTGTAATGCCAGCGCCAGTCGCCGTAGGCGGGCAACATCAGCCACACCGGCTTGCCCATGGCGCCCGCGACGTGCGCGACCGACGTATCCACGGTCAGCACGAGGTCCAGTGCCGCGATGGCGCTCGCCGTTTCCGCCATCGTATTGAGGCGTGCGCCCACGTCGTGGAAATTGGCGCGCTCGGTTGCGTACCGTGCCGCTTCGTCGGCGCCCGCGCCCTTTTGCAGACTGAAGAATTCGATACCGTCCATCCCGAGCAGATCGTTCAGCACGGCAAGCGACGGCAGCGAGCGGTGGCCATCGTTCTCGTGCGTCGGGTTGCCCTTGAATACGACGCCGACCTTCAGCTTGCCCGGCGCGACATCGGGCAGCTTCGACGCAACGGCTGCGGGCGCGCGCAGATAAGGCACCGCGCGCGGCAGCGCGTCGAGTTCGAGCGGCATATGCGCCGGTATGGCGTGCGGAAACACCCAGTAGTCGATGCCCGTCATGTTCGCGGCGTGCTGCGCATTGACGACATCGCCCGCGCCGAGCGACGCCTCGTAAAGTTCGACGAGCGGCGCCTGACACACGACGACCACACGCTTCGCGCCGCACTTCTCGCGGAAGATCTTCGAAAAGCGCAGGAAAAAGATCTCGTCCCCCAGGCCGAACTCGCTCCAGATGGCGATCGACTTGCCGCTCAACGATTCGCCCTTCCACTGCGGCACGTTTTGCGGGGGCTCCATGGTGGTGCGGCGCTTCCATCCCAACGGCGCCATCAGCGTTTCCCGCAACGCGAAGCCTTCGTTCAGCTTGCCGCGCGCGATCAGATGCAACGCCTCGTAAAGACGCGGCAAATGCTCGCCCGGCAATCGCTCGACGCACTGCTTCCAGATGGCGTCGGCGAGTTCGGGCGCATCCCAGCGCAGGAACTGCATCATCGCGCGGTGATAGATGTCGAAGCGATACGGATACTGACGCACCGCCGCCTGCGCCGCGGCGATGGCGTCCGCCGCGTTGTGCGCGTGTTCCATCGCATGCTTCATCTCATGCGCTGTTGGCACGGCGCGCTTGCGCAGCACGAGTTCGATCACGCACTCGGCGTTGCTGTCGGCGGTCTGGTCGGCGTCCGCTCTCGCGGCGTTGAAGCTGTCGCGCACGAGCGCGATGCGCTCGCAGTCCGCCACGTGCGACATCGCCTGTACGAGTTCCAGCACGTTCACCGAGCGCGGGAGCGTCTTCTCGGCCTTGTAAATGGTGAAGCTCACCTTGTGCGCGCCGTTGAAGCGGCTCGGCCACACGCCCTTGCCGTAAAGGTCTTCGTCCGGCACGGTGACGACCACATGACCGCCCGGCTTGACGAGATCGAGCCATCGCGCGAGCGCCTTGTGCGGATTCTGCTGGCGGGCGAGCACATGGCTCGCGTGCACGAAATCGAATCCCGCGTCGCTCGCGCCGTCCATCGAGGCGAGATCGCCCTTGTCAGCGGCCCACGACGTGACCTTGCCCATGCGCGGAAAGACGTGTGCATGAGACGAAAGCGGATCATCCGTTACGCCGATATCGAGGCCGTCGCCCACGAAATAGTGCTGGACGAATGCGGGTTCATGCGAACGGCGCTGGCTTGCTTTGCTGGTTTCCTTCATGTTTGCCTCACTTCGCAGCGACAGCCGCAGCCGCCCCAGTCGCCACAGTCGCCGCCCGAGCGGCACACAAGTCCTTCAAGAGCGCCTGAATGCGCTCGCCCAAAATCTCCGGCCGGCCCTTGAAAATGAGCTTCTCGATGGCTTTCTTGCCCGCGAGCGTGCGCGACAGATCACGCCGCTCGCTCTCGTTCGCGATGAGACGCAGCGCCGCCGCCTTGTACTCGTCGTTGGTCTTCGCGACCATCCACTCGGGGAAACCGAGACGGCGGAACATGCCTTCGTCGATATGCTCGTGCACTTCCCGCCCGGTCTTGCATACGCCGACCAGACCTGCCCACACCGTATCGACGATGCCGTTCGTGTTGCCGAACGGGAACGGATTGAGGAACATGTCGCATCCGGCAATCACGTTCATGTAGTTCGCGTAGTCCTGATGCTTGTGGACCACGGCCTTCTCGCCCATCAGGCGGCGCACGAGATTGCGCACCTGCGGGAAAGTGAGGCCCGTCGCCTGTCCGACGAGGAAGTGAAACTCCACGGGCACCGGCGCTTCATGCGCAATGTCGGCGCACATCTGCAAGAAGCCCGGATTGAGCTTGATGGTCGTGCCCGCCACCGCGATCTTCACGGGATCGGCCTTGAGGCGCTTGCGCTTGGGCAAGTCGAGCTCGAGCATTGCCGCGGGCGGACGATACGGCATGCCGTCCGACGGCAGCTTGAGCAGCTTCTCGCTGAAGCAGGCATCGTCGCCGACATAGTCTTCTTCGACGACCACGTAGTCCATCGCGTGACCGTGCGTGGTGGCCGGATGACCGAGCGCCATCATCTGAAGCGGCGCGACGCGCAGGCACGCGAGCACCATCGTGATCGGGAACATGCCGACGCTCGGCATATACATGGCCTGAGCGCCACGCGCTTCGCTGACATCGCGCACCTGGCGCGCGTGGTCCCACAGGTCCGCGCCGTCGAGTGCGATGAATTCGTCAAAGACGTCGCGGCCCGCTTCATCGACGCGGCCTTCATAACCCATGCCGATCAGATGGAACTTGTCGCGCATCGCGACCATCGTTTGCGAATGCGTGCGATAGATCGAGTGATTCTTCGAGAACCATTCGAGCACCACCAGAAGCACCGGCTTTTCGCCTTTCTTCACCGCTTGCGCGCGGCGCTCGACATCGTGAATGCCGAGGCTCGCGAGATTGCGGTGAATCAGCGTGTTGATCGGTTTCTTGATGTCGTGCTTGCCCGGCAGGTCCGCATAGCTGCAATGCATGTACATGTCGTGCAGCACGCCGACCGGCAACGCGTCGATGCTTTCGATCTGGTCCAGCTTGTCCGGCAGCCAGCGCAGCAGCATTTCGCGCTTCTGATGCGCGGCAGGCGTGCCGAGAAAGCGCGACGACATGATGGTCGTCGCGAGGCTCGCGGTGGCGACCTTGTCGTGATTCCAGAGCACGTCCCAGTCGAGCCGCACTTCGGACTCGGGCGTATAGAACAATTGGAACTTGCGCATGTCGCCGGCGCGCAGTTGCACGGAGTGGCGCGCCTCTTCGTCGAGACCGAGCGAACGCAGAATGTGATCGGCGTTGCGGAACGGGCTCGCGGCGAACAGGCCCGCGAGCCAGCGTTGAAACACCTGCGTCTGACGGATGCCGACTTCCGAGAATCGAAAATCCGGATCGCTCATCAGCGCCGTGATGGCCGAGGTGATGCGCGTCAGCAGGTGATCGTCCATGATATTGCTTGCTTCGCCGGACTGCGCCCAGCTGTCGACGTCCATCAGAAGGCCGTAGTTGGCGTCGATTCGTGCGAGCAACTTCAAGAGCTCGCGGCCGGCGGCTTCCTTCTCACGACGATAGCAAAGGTACTCGAATTTATTGATGCTGAATTGCATGGTGCTGTGTCCCGGTTGTTGCAGCAAATGGGGTTGATCGCCGGCATCGCCTAAGCGGGTCGCGAGCTCAATGGCTCCAGGTGACGGAGAGCCAGTACTGCGTCGGCTTCTTGCCGGGCTCGACCCATGAGCTTTCGGAGAAGCGATACGGCCTCGAAACGGACGCGGACACCGTTGCGCCGATCGGCGTCAGCCAGTCGACGCTCACGCCATAGCCCGCGAGCACGCGGTTGTTGGTCACGCCGTCGACGCCGGGATAGGTGTTCTCCCAGCGGTCCCAAGGCGAATGGTTCACGCGTCCATAGGCGAAGTCGTTGAAAAGGCCCAACTGGATTTGATGGCCCGTGGCGACCGGAATGCGTTGATACAGGCCCACGTTGGCGACAAAGCCTTCATCGGCCGAACCTTCGTCGGCGCGGTAGGCGCGCACGGCATCCGGACCGCCGAGCGAGAGCTTCTCGCTCGCATCGAGATTGCGGCTCGCAAGCTGACCGGTGAAGCGGCCCGAGACAAAGAAGTTGCCGCTCTTCGAGAGCGCATACGTGCCGAACGCGGTGCTGCTCAACTTCGCGTAGTTGCCCGCGCGCTGCGTGATCGGGTCCGACGGGTCATCGTTGCGTTGATGTCCGAGCGTCAGCGCGATCTGCCCTGCCGCGAGATCGGTGCGCAGCGCGCGGGCGCGTTCGCCGTTATCCGCGGTCAATGAAAGTTGCAGCGAATCGAGCTTGCTGTGCGTAGTCTCGTGGTAATCCGTGAGGTCCGTCGAAGTCTGACTGTGCAGCAGCGACACACCGCCCCACACATTCGCGTCGAGTCCACGGGCGAACGGATACTGCACGCCGGCTTGTCCGGTCGTCGCCACGCCCCTGACCGGCGTCCCTGCGTTGATGAAGTACTGCTGACGCGTGACGCCGCCGGTCATGCGCAGGCCGTCGTCGAAAATCGGCGCGCTGCCGGTCAACGCGCCCGTCCACATCTTCTTGTCCGTGCTCGTGATGGTGAACGCATAGGCGTCGCCGGCATGGAACAGATTGTTCGCCGATGCCGTCACGCCCGCGCGATACGTACCCGTCGACTCGACACCCTTGTTGTCGAGAATCAGGTCCGCACGGACGGGCTTGCCTTGCTGTGCGATGTTGAACACGACATCGACGTCTCCCGTGGCCGCGCCCGGCGAGAAGCGCGGTGCGCCATCGAGCGCGACGCCCGGCAGGTCTTGCAGCAACTGCGTCGCGCGTTCGAGCCGCGACGTGCGCAGCAGGCACACGCCGCTCACGCCTTCGCTGCCGCACAGCGCATGGGTGACGAGCCGTTGCAGGCGCGCATCCGCGACGCGCGACTTGTTGTTGACGACGATCTTGCGAATGCGCCCCGGAAACACCGTGAACTGCACCTGCCCGCCCTTCTGCGCCGCGCGCCAGTCGGCATCCGTCATCAACACCTGACCGAGCGGAAAGCCGCCCTGACGCAGCGCCGTCGTGAGCACGTCGGACCAGTGATCGACTTCCTTGAGCGAATGCGGCGCATCTCCCAGCTTCCTGATATCCGCGTCGAGCATTTGCTTGACGAGGAGCGCATCCGCGCCTTCGGCGGGAACCACCTTCACGCTTGCGCGCGCTTCGTGCGCTTCTTGCGCTTCGTTCATTTGATGCGACTCGCTCGCGGCTGCATCCTGCGTGGCGGGCATCGCCTTCTGCACGATCGCCTCTGCATCCGTGACTTCCGATGCCACCGCGCGCTCGGCGCCCGTCACGCCGACCAGCACGACCGATCCGACACACACCATGCGGCGGACCGCTGCCGCAATCTCATTCATCTTCAACATTGCACGTATCCTTGCTATGAACCCGAACGCTGGAACGTCGCGCCTGGTTCATCGACCTTTGTTCGCGTATCGTCCTCAGAACAAAGGTTAAGGATTCGCTTGTCCGATCCGAATAGAACAAGTTCTAAAGTGCCTTCCAGCAAGCAAGAAACGCTGTGTTTCGATGCGTGCGTTTCGCTTTTCGAGCACGCTCGGACCCCGAATGCGGACCGCCAATGCAGAGAGCCCGGCACGATGGCCGGGCTCTCGACAGATGAGACGTGTCAGCGCGCTGGATGCTTATGCGATAGCCTCGGCAGGCTCCGCGTTCTCCGACTCGGCCTTGACGCTCGTCGCGCTTCGCAGCTGCTCTTGCCAGAGCGCCTGCATGCGTTCACCGAGAATCTCCGGCCGCCCCTTGAAAATGAGCTTTTCGATGGCCTGCGGTCCTGCCAGCTTCGCGGCGAGTTCGTTGCGTTCGTCGGCGTTTTCGATCAGGCGCAGCGCCGACGCCTTGTACTCGTCGTTCGTCTTCGTGACCATCCATTCCGGGAAGCCGAGACGGCGGAACATGCCTTCGTCGATATGCTCGTGCACTTCGCGCCCCGTCTTGCACACGCCGACGAGTCCCGCCCACACGGTATCCACGATGCCGTTCGTATTGCCGAACGGGAACGGATTGAGGAACAGATTGCAACCGGCGATCACCTTCATGTAGCTGTGGTAGTTCTGGTGCTTGTGCACGGTCGCCTTGTCGCCCATCAGGCGGCGCACGAGATTGCGCACCTGCGGGAAGATGAGACCGTTGGCCTGCCCCATCAGGAAGTGGAAATGCACCGGCACCTTGGACTCACGCGCAATCTCCGCGCACGTGTTCAGAAAGCCCGGATTCTGCTTGATGGTGGTGCCGGCGACAGCGATCTTCACCACGCCATCCGACGGCTGCTTCGGCGGCAATTCGAGCTCCAGCAGCGCAGCGGGCGCGCGGTACGGCATGCCGTCCGAGGGCAGCTTCAGCAGCGTCTCGCTGAAGCAGGCTTCATCGCCGACATAATCTTCTTCCACGACGACATAGTCCATTGCATGACCGTGCGTCGTCGCCGGATGACCGAGCGCCATCAATTGCAGCGGCGCCACACGCAGACAGGCGAGCACCATGGTGATCGGGAACATGCCGACGCTCGGCATGTACATCATCTGCGCATTGCGCTCTTCACTCGTCCGGCGAACATGCTTGGCGACCTCCCAGACATTGCCGCCTTGCAGCGGAATGAATTCGTGAAACACAGCCTTTCCTGCATCGTCGACACGGCCATCGAAGCCCATGCCGACGATATGAAACTTTTCGCGCATCGCAACGATGGTCTGCGAATGCGTGCGGTAGATCGAATGATTCTTCGAGAACCACTCGAGCACGACGAGCAGCACGGGCTTCTCGCCCTTCTTGACGGCTTGCGCGCGGCGCTCGACGTCATGGATGCCGAGACTCGCGAGCTTGCGGCGCACGAGTGCGTTGATCGGCTTCTTGATGTCGTGCTTGCCCGGATAGTCCGCGTAGCTGCAATGCATGTACATGTCGTGGAAGACGCCCATCGGCAGCACATCGAGGCTTTCGACTTCGGCGAGGCGCTCGGGCAGCCAGCGCAGCAGGAATTCGCGTTTGGCGTGCGCGGAAGGCGTCGCGAGAAAGCGCGACGACATGATCGTCGTGGCCATGCTGGCCGTCATCACCTTGTCGTGCTTCCAGAGCAGGTCCCAGTCGAGGCGCACTTCCGATTCCGGCAGATAGAAGAGCTGGAACTTGCGGAATTCCGCGTTGCGCAATTCGAGCGAGTTGCGCGATTCCTCATTGACGCTGAACGAGCGGAGGACGTGGTCCGCGTTGCGGAACGAGCTTGCGGCGAACAGCGCGGCGAGCCATCGCTGAAACAGCATCAGTTTGCCGATGCCGTGATCGGAAATGGTGAATTTCGGATCCGAGGCCAGCGCGGTGATCGCGGAGGCGAGGCGCGTGAGCAGATGATCGTCCATGATGTCGCGCGCTTCCACCGACTGCGCCCACGTATCGATGTCCATGAGAACGCCGTAGTTCTGATCGATCTTGTTGAGCAGCTCGAGCAGCATGCGGCCCGCCTTTTCGTATTCGCGGCGATAGCAGTGGTGTTCGAACTTTGCGATGCTGAATTTCATGTTTCGGTTCCTGGTCGATTGTTTCAACGCGCCGCTGACTGACGTTTCGTTGCTGCTCGTATTCGCTCTGGCGCTGACGAATAGAAGATTAAGGTTTCGACGGAAGCTGACGAATAGAAGAAGTTCTAATTTGCTCTGTGCGAATGTCGCGAGCACGCACGAAAAAGCCCGGCGCGAAGGCCGGGCTTGAAATTGCGTCTGTATCAGACACACGACGAGCGTGCTAGCTGCTCGTCGTGCGCTTCATCAGGCCTTGATTGCTGCAGTCGCCGCGTTCGGGTTCCCTTGAAGAACCGCCATGCCCGGCTTGAGCCAGCCATGCGACTTGACGACGTACGGCTTGCCGTCCTGCATGCCGCTCTCCGTGTAGAAGTACTCACGCGTCTGCATGTTCACCGACAGGTCCGCTTTGGTCTGCTTCTTATCGTCCTCGAACGTGTAGTGCTTCACGCCGTCCGCGCCGTCACGGTACGTCATGTGGCGCGAGAGCACGCCTGCGCGGGTCAGCAGATCGACATCAGCCGTGTCCGTGGTCAGGTCGATCGACACTTGCTGCACGGTTGCATCGGCCCAGAAAGCCGCATCGCCCAGTTCCAGCGTCAGCGGTTGTGCCTGATCCAGATACATGTGCATCGCGTTTTCATAGATCAGGTACGACAGACCGCCCGCCAGCGCCAGCCCGCCAACGACGCCCGCCGCCGTGCCGCCCGCCGAACTGCCCGAGCTGCCGTGGGCATCGGTGTTGCCACCGTTGTCCGTGCTGTTGCCGTTGCCGCCGTTGCCGCCGCCGTTGGTACCGCCGTTATCGCCGCCGTTGGCACCGCCGTTATCGGAACCGTTATTGTCCGTGTTGTCACCACCTGTATGGATGATTACGCCGTTGTCGATCACGTTGACCGTACCGTTGCCGTCGGTGTTGAACGTGCCGTTGTCGTCGATCACGCCCTGGCCGTTGGTCGAATTGCCCGAGATGTTGGTCGTGCCATTGTCCGTGGTGTTGATCGTGCCATCGTCGATCACGCCAGAGCCATTGGTCGAGTTACCCGAGATATTCGTCGTGCCGTTGTCGGTCGTGTTGATCGTCGCGTTCGGCTCGATCCACGTGCCGTTGCCATCGGTCGAGTTACCGTCGATGTTGGTCGAACCATTACCGTCGGTATTCACCGAACCGTTGATGTCCGTGCCGTCACCGTTGGTCGAATTGCCCGAGATGTTCGTCGTGCCGTTGTCCGTGGTGTTGATCGTGCCATCGTCGATCACGCCAGAGCCATTGGTCGAGTTGCCCGAGATATTCGTCGTGCCGTTGTCCGACGTGTTGATCGTCGCGTTCGGCTCGATCCACGTGCCGTTGCCTTCGGTCGAGTTGCCGTCGATATTGGTCGAACCGTTACCGCTCGTATTGATCGAGCCGTTGATGTCCGTGCCGTCACCGTTGGTCGAATTGCCCGAGATGTTGGTCGTGCCGTTGTCCGTGGTGTTGATCGAACCGTCGTCGATCACGCCGCTGCCATTGGTCGAGTTACCCGAGATATTCGTCGTGCCGTTGTCCGACGTGTTGATCGACGCGTTCGGCTCAATCCACGTGCCGTTGCCATCGGTCGAGTTACCGTCGATGTTGAGCGCCTCGGCAATCTGGATTCGTTGCTGCCTTCGAAGGCAGCTGGCAAGTCGCGGCGTTCAACGCCGTATCGGCGCGCCCAACTGCCTTACCGAATCCACAAGACGAATGGTAAAAAGCGACCGCTTTGGGCCATATAGAAGAAGTTCGAATCTCGGAGAGCCAGCTGACAGCCGGCCTCGGGCTGCCCGGCGCATGAGGCGCGGCGCGTTCAGCCAGCACGGGCCGAACGCAAAAACCGGAAATGTCCTAGCGGCAAAACTGCCCTGAATGGCAACCGGCTCACATTGCGCGACCGGTCGAAACACGCGCTAGATGTGATGTACGTCGCGCGCCGCGCGCGAGCGGTCCAGCGACAATCCGCGATTCACCGCGAAGCGATGCAACTCCGCCTCGCGCGAAAAGCCGAGCTGTCTGCATGCCTTGACGCGCCGCGCGCTGATCGTGCTCTTGCCGAGGCTGAAAAGCCGAGCCGTCTCGACGACGCCCATGCCGCATAGCATCAGGCCCGTGATTTCCATTTGCCACTTCGTAAGCGCCGCGAAGCGCCGCAGGTCCGGCTCCGCATTGAACTGCGCGAGCGCGCACATCGCCACGGGCGAGCGATAGTGCTTGCCCGTCGCCAGGTCGCGCACCGCGTTCACCACGACCGACATTTCTTCGCGCTTGCTCACGATGCCGGCGACATCGCGCTGGGCCAGTGTGCCGACGAGGAACGGATCGTCGAACTCGCTATAGACGAGAATCGGCATGTGCGGATACTTGACCGAAACTGAAGAGAGAAAACGCCAGCCGTCGAGCGCGCCGCCCGCCGGCATCGAATAGTCGGTGACGATGACGTCGCAATGCCCGCGATTTAGCAGCGTAATCAATTCAGAAGGACAACTAACGGCTCCAATTACTTCGATACCGGCGGTTTCGAGTGCGTTACGCAGTCCGCAGACAACGAGGGGATGATCGTCGACGATCGCGACGCTGATTTTTTTTCTTAGCATTATTAAGTTTTCCATTCAGACGGCATTTTCGCCGTCGCCTCCAACCACAACTTACTCGGGCGACGCTTACGCGCGCCCCGTCACGCGGGCCGAAGCTCGTTTCCCGCCGCCGAGCGATCCAGCCACAAGCCATGTCCGACCGCGAAACGGTACATCTCCCATTCGCCCGAAAAGCCGAGCCGCCTGCATGCTTCGGTGCGCTGCGCGCTGATGGTATTGACGCGCCGGTCGAGCAGACGGGCCGTTTCGCACACAGTGAGACCGCAGAGCATCAGACCTGTCACTTCCATTTGACGGCGGGTGAGCGCCATGAACCGCTTGTATTGCGGCAACTCACCGAAGCGTTCCAGCGACGCGCGAGCGATGGGCGACAGATAGCGCTCGCCTTGCGCGAGACTGCGCGCCGCGGCAAGCACTTCCTGCATTTCGTCGCGCTTGCTCACGATCCCGGCGACACCCCGCTGCACCAGACTGCCCACGAGGAACGGGTCATCGAACTCCGTATAAACGAGAACCCGCGTCTGCGGAAACTGGCTCGAGACGGAAGCGAGGAAACGCCAGCCGTCGAGCGCCCGGTCGCCGGGCATCGAATAGTCGGTGACGACCACATCGCATGGCTCGTCGCTCAGCAGTTTCAGCAATTGCGCCGGACTCGTTACCGCGCCCAGTAATTCGAAGTCCGCGCTCTCCAGTGTCTTCTGAAGTCCGCACAGCACGAGCGGATGATCGTCGACGACGGCGATTCTTGTCTTTCCCATCCTTAACCTCTCCCGACAGGCCGAATGGCCTTTCCATCAACTGACTCGCGCAGTTTTCAACCGTTAGCCCGGCTGGTCGGCGAGCGTCGCAGGAACGCGATAAGCGCGCTCTGCGAGGTCGTCACGGCGATACGATGCAAGCGTCCGTCTATCGACGTTCATCGGTGCATCCATGTGGTCGTGACTTGCATTGAACGATAAAGGCGCGGCAATTTCGGTCATATAGAACGATGTCGAAAACCCTGTCCCCTTAAATCGGGCATGCAGACCTTTGGCGCAGCGGGGCTTTCGGAGAGGCGGTGATGCGGCATGCGGATCGCATCGCAGATGCGCGGCCTGCCGTCCATAGAATGAGTTCTAAACGCTTTTCCGCGCGGTATTGCGAAGGTGCCATGCCCGATGGTTATTCGTCGTTATGCCGGGCATGGAGCGCGAGTCAGGCGGGCAGCGACGGCTCGGTTTCGACGCTGCTCTGCATACGCCAGCCGTCGAGCCAGTCGATGAGCTTCGCGGGCGGCAGCGGCCGGCTGAGGTGAAAGCCTTGCGCGAGATCGCAGCCGAGCGCGCGCAGGCACTGCATCGTCGCTTCGTTTTCGACGCCTTCCGCGACCACTTTCAGCCCCATGTTGTGCCCGAGGTCGATGGTCGATCGCACGATGGTCTCGTCGTCCTTGTGATGCGTCATGCCCATCACGAACGACTTGTCGATCTTCAGTTCGTCCACCGGCATGCGCTTCAAATACGAGAGCGACGAATAGCCGGTGCCGAAGTCGTCGATGGACAGGCAGATGCCGAGCGCGTGCAGACGGTCGAGCGTCTCGATGGCGTGATTCGGGTCGTCCATGATCGCGCTTTCCGTGATCTCGACGCGTATCCAGTGCGGCGCGACGCCGTGCCGGTCGAGCAGGCTTTGAAACGTCTCGGGCAGCGTCGACTGAATCAGCTCGCGCGCCGACACGTTCACCGACACGGCCAGCTCGATGCCTTGCGCCCGCCATGCCGCGCACTGCGCAATGGCTTTGTCGGCCACCCAGCGCGACACGGTCTTGATGTAGCCCGTCTGCTCCGCGAACGGAATGAACTGATCCGGCGACACGAACCCGCGCGTCGGATGATCCCAGCGCACGAGCGCCTCGACATATTTCACGCGATGCGTCGCCAGATCGATCTTCGGCTGATAGTAGAGCGTGAGCTGATCGTGCTCGACCGCCTGCCGCAGTTCGCTCATCAGCGAGAGACGTTCGGCGCTGTTCTGGTCGTGCCGCTCGTCGTAGAGCGCGTAGCCGAGATTCGCGCGCTTGGCGACATACATCGCGATATCGGCGCGGCGCAGGAGCACGGTCATGTCGCTGCCGTTGTCCGGAAACGTGACGATGCCGATGCTCGCGCCCACATCCACAAGCTGGCCTTCGATCATGATCGGCTCTTCCAGCGCACGCAGCATGCGCGCGGCGATCGCGCGCGCGGCCGGCAGATCGTCGGCGGGCAGCAGAACCGCGAACTCATCGCCGCCCAGACGCGCGACCGTGTCCGCCGGCCGCTGCAACGTGGCGCGCAGCCGCTTGGCGACTTCGCACAGCAGCATGTCGCCGATCGGATGCCCGAGCGTGTCGTTCACGAGCTTGAAGCGGTCGAGGTCCATCATCATGACGGACAACGCGCGGCCTTCGACGCGCGCCGCCGCGATCGCCTCCTGAAGCCGGTCGTTGAAGAGCGCGCGGTTCGGCAAGCCGGTGAGCCGGTCCATGTACGCGAGCTCGGTGATGCGCCGCTCGCGCTCCACGATACCTTCCTGCATCTGATTGAACGCGCTCGCCAGTTCGCCGATTTCGTCCTGATGGCGCACGTCGATCGGCGCGCTGTAATCGCCGTGTCCGACGCGCCGCGAGAACTGCGCGAGCGCCGCGAGCGGACGCGTGACCGAACGCGCCGTCAGCATGCTGCCCGCAATGGAGACGATTACACCGAGCATGGTGATGAGCAGCAGCGCGGACTGCAGCCGATGAAACGGCGCGAGCGCCTGACTGAGCGAACGCTCCAGCAGCACAGCGACGGTCTGCCCTTCCGAATGCAGATGAAGCACGCGCGTCGCGTAGCCGTCGTCGGCGAGTTGCGCCTGATTCTTCAGCTTCGCGCGCGCCGCTTCGGGCAGGGAACTCGCCAGCACGCCCCATGTGCCGCGGTCGTCCACGGTGAGGAAGGACACGTCGAGCGATGTCAGCGAACTCATCTCGCGGGCGAGCGCGTCGTCGATGGCGAAACCCATGACGACCCACGCCACGACGATAGGCGCCTTCACCGGCACCGCGACGAGCTGATACGCCTTGCCGCCGATCATGCCGAACGACGACGCATCGCCCTTTTGCGCCACTGTCTTGATCAGATGCGGGAACGGAAACGCGCGGCCCTGATAGCCCGCGCCGCCGCTGTCGGCAATGAGCGTGCCGTCAAGATCGACGAGCATCACGACATCCGCGCGAATGCGGTCGCCGTGATTCTGGAGCGCGGAAGCGACGGTCTTGCTGTCGTGCGTCGCGACCGCTTCGCGAAAGCCGAAGTCGGACGCGGCCACGCTCGCCGCCTGCGTCAACTGCTGGCTGTTGCTCCGCAGCACTTGCCCGAACACGCGCTCGGCCACGGACAACTGCTCTTCCGCGTTCTGATGCGCGTTCTTCAGAATCACGGAATTGATGACGACATACACCGCCGCCTGCGCGACGAGCATCAGCAACACGAACACAAGCGCGATCCGCGCGCGCAGGCTGTGCAGGCGCATGCTATTCGGCGGCCTTCAGTTGCAGCGAAAATTTCGCCGCGACGTCCGAGGCCGCGCTGATCTTCTGCGTGGGCTGAGCGTTCGGATCGGTCTGCCGGAAGTGCCACGCGATCAGCCTGTACGCGTCGGCGGGCAGGTTGTCGATCGTGGCCGCGCCCTTCGCGTCGGTCTTCGCGAAATACGGCGTATCGACGATCAACAGATACGCGACCATCGCATCGTGGATGTTGCAGCCCATCACGACGAGGCCGGGTTTGTCGAATACGACGGGCGCGCCCGGAATGCCGTGATACAGGTTCAGCTCGAAACGCTTGGCCGGCGAGAACGAATAGACGTCGTGCTCGATGTTGTCCTTGTTCGGAAACGTGACCGATGCGCCCGTCTGGACCACCGAGACGAGCGGCACGAAGCGGCGCTTGACCTGATCGATGACCGCGCTCGCGGGTTTCGCCGCGGGCAGCCTGCCGCTCGCGGGCACCGCATACACCACGGCATCAGGCACGGGCGCGCCCGCCTGATCGACGACTTGCACATGGACGCTTGCCGCGTGCGCGCACGCCGCGAAAACGGCCATCAGGGACAGCAGGGATGAGATAAGCAGGCGGGGTGTCATTCGCGGTCCTGTACGTCGCGGTACATCGGCGCGAGTTTCGCGAGCAGCTTGTTCTGCGCGTGAAACGGCACGCCGTTCTTGTCCATGGCGGCCTGCAAGTCTTCGACGAGCGCGTCGAACGCCGCGCGGTCGATGTTCTGGCCTTCGTGCGTGCGCCGCATCGGGCGGCCGGTGTATTGGCACGGTCCGCCGAGCAGCACGCAAAACTGTTCGACGAGCTTCGTCTTGATGCGCTTGATGGGCGCGTTCTCGAAGTAGGGCGCGGTGCGCGGATCGGCGAGCACGTTCGTGTAGAGATCGTCGACGATTGTCGTGAGTCCGGCCTGTTCCCCGAACTGGCGATAGAGCGTGTCGTCGCCGGCGCAAGCCGTGCCGCTGAGAGCGGCGAATGCGCTGACGGCGAGCGCGGCGTGGCGTAGCTTGATCATCATCAGAACCCCGCCTGTAAGGACAAGTACGGCCCGCGCTGATTCCTGATCGTCGCGATATCGCCGAGCGCGACATACGCCGCCGTCAGCGAAATGTGCTTGTTCGGCGCCCACGCGATGAACGCGTCGTACGCGTCCTGCTCCCGCGCGAACGAGAGGTTGTTCGGCTTCATGCGATATTCGCCGCCAATCGCGATGTTCTTCGTCAACAGATACGCCACGGACGATTCGAATTCAGGGTGATACGCATTCGACTTGTCGCCGCCGAAGCCCAGCAAGCCGAACTGATTGGCCTTCGTGAAGCGCAGCGTGCCGTTGAGCAGCAGGCTTTGCGCGAGCAGCAGCTTGGTCGCGGAGAGATAGAAGTCCGTGCCCGAATTGCTCGCCGCGCCGATCGCCTTCAGCACGCCGCCCTCTTCGTTGTGTTTGAACTGGACGCCGGCTGCGATCTGCGGCAGCCACGTGTCCTGATCGAGCACGGCGTCGCCGAGCAGACGCACCTTCACGCCGAAGATGTTCTGGTTGAACGTGTAGTTCTCGCCGAGGCCGAGTTGCGCGCCCGCGTCGCGGGTGTCGAAACGCTGGCGCGCAAGCGATAACTCGACGCGGTTCGCCACGCCAACGGTCAGTCCCCACGTGCCGAGCGCGTAGTCCTGCGTGTGAATGTAGGTGCCGTGGACGTTCGCGCCGAGTTGCCGTGCGGTGCCGTAGCCGCCGATGACGGCCCACGGCGTGAGGCCGCCGCCGGCCGCGCCTTCGACCTGCGACACGCCGCCGGTCAGGAGCAGCTTGCCGCCGGTGAGCGGCACGGTGGGCACGTCGTCGGCGCGCGCCAGCGGCGAAATGGTCGCGACGCCGGCGCTTGCGCACGCGATGGCGCAGGCGAGGCTCGCAGTCTTGCGATTGAATTGCATTGCGTGGATGGGCTCTCGAAACGGGTTCGTCAGAATCCCGCAGGCCGCGCTGGGAATGCCGCGTGCAAAGCGCGGCGAGCCTCGGCGTCTGGGCGGCGCTCGTCCGTGCGGGACGGCGCCTGTCATCCACGTGTATACGGCGGTCTAAGACAAAACTTGATGGAAGCCCGCGCGACGCTAGGGCTTCGGAATGCGGATGCGGCTGATCATCAGCGAGCCGGAGAGCGCGTAGACGAGCACGAGCGGATGCAGCGTGAAGCCCGCGAGCCGCCATTCGCCGAACCACATGCGCGGCCCGAGCGCGCCGAACCACGCGGCAAGCGCGAGCATCAGCACGATGGCGAACGATGTCGGTATCGGCGTGCCCTCGAAGTGCGTGACCTTGCCGCTGCCGCCCGACATTTCCTCGGTCGTCACGTTGTAGCGCGCGAGCCGCGAGACGCCGCACGCGACAAAGTACGCCAGCATCACGCGATCATAGAGGCCGCGCATGCCGCATCCATAACCGATGATGGCCGGCGCGACGCCGAACGAGATCACGTCCGCGAGCGAATCCAGCTCCTTGCCGAGCAGCGACGCCTTCTGCCGCCAGCGCGCGATGCGGCCGTCGAGCACGTCGAACACGAGCGCGGCGAACACCAGCGCGCACGCGAGATAGATATGCAAGACGTCGGCGTCGTCGATATAGCTCATCGTCGAGAAGAGCGCGCCCGTGCCGCAGATTGCGTTGCCTAGCGTGAACCAGTCGGCCAGGTGGAAATCTCGGATCATCGAAAAACGTTTCATGCGTTTTTATCTTTGCTGTTTGTCGGTCGTTTGCGTCGGGCGCGAGAAGCCTCTGAGTCGGGTCAAGTCTATCATCGCGCCCTCTTTCGGAACGCCCGCGCAAACCTGAACGTGGACGTACACGTTAGCGTTATAATCGGCGCACTTTCCCGATTCGCGAATGCCTGCGCTCAGCGCCATGTCCTCCAGCAAGCCCGCGCTGCTCACCATCCGCGACGCCGCCGAGCGTCTGAACGTCACGCCTCGCACGCTCAAGTACTACGAGGAGCGCGGGCTCGTCGCGCCGAGCCGCAGCGAGGGCCGTTACCGCCTTTACAGCGAGCAGGACCTCGAACGGTTCGCGCGCGTCTTGCGGCTGCGCTCGCTCGGGTTCTCGCTGCAAGGCATCGTGGAACTGTTGAAGCGGCCGGTCGAACCCATGGGCGACGGACGCAAAGGTTATTCCAGCGAATCGCTGCGCGAGATCGAAGAGGCGCTCGCGCAGCAGGTCGACGCACTCGACGCGCGCATCGCGAGCGTGCGGCGCGAACTCAAAGAGGCGCAAGCCGTGCGCGGCGAACTGAGCGACGACCTCGACTACATCCGGCGGCGCATCGCGGGCGAAAAGCAGGAAACGCTCTTCGAAGCACGGTTGGCCGCGCGGCGGCGGCGCAAGAGCGAAGGCAGCGAAGGCAGCGAGGGCGCCGACGAATGACCGCCGTGGCGCTTTCCCGCAATTCGTTGGTCTCACGCCTCTTCGACAACGCGTTCCCGTGGGCCATCGCGCTCGCCACCGGCCTCGACTACTTCGACAACGCGGTCTTCTCGTTCTTCACGAGCTATATCGCGGGCGGTATCAACGCATCGGCGGACGAACTCGTGTGGGCGTCGAGCGCGTATGCCGTCGCCTCGGTGCTCGGCATTCTTCAGCAGCAATGGTGGGTCGAGCGGCTCGGCTACCGGCGTTATATCGGCGGATGCCTGCTGCTGTTCGCGGCGGGCGCGGTCGCGGCGGCGGCCTCTGAATCGTCGCTGGAACTGGCGTTCGCGCGCGGCTTCCAGGGCTACTTCATCGGCCAGATGATGAGCGCGTGCCGCATCCTCATTCAGACGCGGATCGCACCGCAACGGCGCGCGACCGCCGTGCGTTACTTCCTCGTCATGATCCTGCTCGGCAGCGGGCTCGCGCCGCTGATCGGCGGCTATGTCGTCGCGTGGTTCGGCTGGCGCGCGCTTTTCGCGTGCGGCGCGGCGGGCGGCGTGGCGATGGGCGTGTTCGCGTTGCTCGCGGTTCCGCATACGGGCCACGTCCAGCCCGAGCAGCGCGGCGATGCCCACTTCTGGCCGTACATTCTCTTCGCGTTCGCGCAGGGCGCGTTGCAGATCGTGATGCAGCAAGTGCGCTTCGAGTTGTTCAGCACGTCGCCCGAACTGATCGTGCTCACGGTGGCCGGGCTGCTGTCGCTCGGCTGGTTCGTGTGGCATCAGTGGCATCATCCGCAGCCGTTGCTTCGCCTGCATGCGCTGCGCGAGAAGACGTTTCGCGCGGGCATCATGCTCTACATCGCGTTCTATTACGTCAGCAACGCGATGAGCTATCTCGTCTCGCGTTTTCTGGAAGGCGGCCTGCACTATCCGGTCGAAAACGCGGGGCGGCTCGTCGGGCTTTCGTCTTTGTTCGCGATCGTGATGGCGTTCGTGTACTTCCGCTTTTCCGCGCGCATCACGCACAAGAAATGGATGATCGTGCCGGGCTTCCTGCTTGCCGCGTTCGTCGGCGCATGGATGGTCAGCATGCCGCCCGATGTCAGCATGCAATGGCTCGTCGCGCCGCTCGTGCTGCGCGGTCTGCTGCTGCTTTTCATCGCGCTGCCGGTGGCGAACGTGACGTTTCGCCTCTTTGCGATCGAGGAGTTCAACCACGGCTACCGCTTCAAGAACATCGTCAAGCAACTGACGTATTCGTTCTCGACCGCGACCATCATCATCCTCGAACAGCATCGCATGGCCTTGCACGAGTCGCGGCTCGCGGAATCCGTGAACGCGTTCAATCCGCTGTTTCAGAACACTTTCGAGAAATTGACCGGCGGCTTTGAGGCGCTCGGCTACGGCGCGGCGCAGGCGAAGAGTCTCGCGCTCGCTGAAGTGGGACGCATCGTCACGCAGCAGGCGAGCTTTCTGAGTTCGCTCGACGGCTTCTACTTTCTGATCGGCGTTGCACTCTGCGCGAGTGTGATCGCCGTGTGGCAGAAGCAGATCGACTGAATCCGCGGATCAGTCCTCGGCGGCCTGTCCGTTGCGCAGCACGCGCGCGCCAGCGACGGCATCGGGCGGCATCATCCGCGTGTTGATGCCCATGACCGGGCGGTGGACGTCGACGGCGCGCCAGTGCGTCATGCATCCGCACGACGCGCAGCGATGAAACTCGAGCCGGCGCGGGCCCCACATGTACACGTCGGTCGGGCCGGAATCGGGCGCGAAGCGAACCTTCGACAATGCGTAGTACGCCCATCGCGCGCCATGGCGACGGCAGAGGGAACAGTCGCAATCGTTGATTTCGGCGGGCGCGGCGTCGAGCGTGAAGCGGACGGCGCCGCAATGGCAGGATGCGTCGATCATGGCAATGTGCGCGGCGGTTCAGAGTTGGGCTTCGATCGCGGCTTTGTCGATCACGGACCAGACCTGCGCGATCTTGCGCTCGCGGAATTCATAGAACACGTTCTCCGCGAACGACACGCGCCTGCCGCCGATGCGCAGGCCCATGAAGTCCTGCTTCGGCGTGCAATCGAACCACAGGCGGCTAGCGATGATAGGCGGTTCCGCTGTCAGCAGGCGGATATCGAAGCGCAGATCCGGAATCTGCTCGAAGTCGCGTTCGAGCATCTCACGATACCCGGCGAGGCCGATGGACTTGCCGTTGTGGACGACGCTATCGTGAACGAACGCGCCGAGCATCGTCCAGTTCTGCTCGTTGAGGCACGCGATGTAGTCGCGGTAGATGGCCGCGAGCCCGCTCTGTTCCGTATGCATTGCAAGCCTCATCGCGATGACACCACGCGCGCACCGCTTCGAGTCGCCGAAGCGGTGCGCGGAAACGACGCGTTCAGCCTTCTATCTTCGACATGACGGCCGTCGCGGGATCGTACCGATAGCCCTTCTGCGCAAGCTGCTGCGCGATCTTCTCGCCGATCACCTTCTGCTGCGCCTCGCGGAACACGAGTTCGTGGTCCGGCTTCAGGCGCTCCAGTTCCGTCGAGAGCCGGCGCAGCAGCGCGACTTCGCCGGTGCTGCGGGCATCGATGAAGAGGATCTTCTCGTTCGCCACGTCGAGCCGCTGCTTGAGGTCCCGCGCATACGTAACCCACTGCTCCGCGTTGCCGCGAAGCTCGTCGTAGGCCTTCGAATGCGTCTGCGCCTGCGCGGAAATCCGCCGCTGCAATGCCGCGATTTCCTCTTCCTTGGCAGCGCCCGCCGTCTGCAACGCGATCTTGTGGTCGCGCAGTTCGTCGCGGATGGCGGACTCGCTCTTCTCGCGTTCGGCAAGCTGCTGCGTGAGCGCCGCGGCGTGCTGCTGCGCTTCGTCGGCGCGGGCGAGCGCGGCGGCCGCTTCCTGCGATACGCGCGCCAGTTCGCCCTGCGCGACGTTCTTCTCCTGCGTGATCGCGTCGATGCGCTCGCGTGCTTCCTCCAGTTCGCGCGTGGCCTGCTGCAACGCTTCCTGCGCGGTGGATGTCTGCGCGCTCTGCGCCGCGTTCGCCTCGCGCTGCGTGGTCAATTCGGACTCCAGCGCCGCGATGCGCGCGTGGCCTTCGTTGATCTGAGCGCGCGCTTCGTCCAGTTCGCGCCTCGCCTGCTGCAACGCTTCTTGCGCCGTGGATGCCTCTGCGCTGTACGCCGCGCTCGTGTCACGGTGCGTCGCGACTTCGGATTCCAGCGCCGCGATGCGGTGCTGGCTTTCTTCGATCCGGGCGCGCGCTTCATCCAGTTCGCGCGTGGCGTGCTGCAACGCTTCCTGCGCGCCGGATGCCGCCGCGCTCGTCTCACGCTGCGCCGCCAGTTCGGATTCCAGCGCCGACATGCGTGCCTGGCTTTCGTCGATCCTGGCGCGCGCTTCGTCGAGCTCGCGCGTCGCGTGGTGCAACGCTTCGTCGCGGGCGGATGCCTCGGTTGCGCGCGCGGCGCCCGACTCGCGTTCGCTCGCGAGCGCCGTGCGCGCGGCGTCCAGTTCCGCTTCGAGCGCGGCGATGCGCGCGGCGCTCTCGCCGGCCTGCGCGGTCGCGCTCTCGGCGCGCGCCGCCGCCGTGCCGGCTTCCTGCGACAAACGCTCCGCTTCCTGCGACGCGGCCGCGTGCTGCTGCCGCGCTTCGTCGCGCTCGCGAGCAATACGCGCGATGTCCTCGTTCTTGCCCGCGAGTTCGGCGCTCAATGCTTCGCGCGCCTTGCGCTCCTCGTCGAGCGACAGTCGCGCGGTGCTCAGTTCGGCGTCCTGCGCGGAGACGCGCTGCGCCAGTTCGCCGGCGCGCGATTCCGCGGCCTCGGCGCGCTCGTTCGCGGCGTTCTGTTGATTCTGCAGACGCGCGACCGCTTCTTCCGACGCGCGCAGCGCGTGCATCAGCTCTTCCAGTTGACGGCGGCTGTTCGCCGCATCGCCCTCTGTCTGCTGGTAGACGGCGAGCGCCTCGTCGCGCTCGGTGAGCGCAGTCTGAAGCCGTTGCCCGAGGATGTCGGCGCGCTGCGCGATCGCGCTTTGCGCCTCGTCCCATGACGCCTTTCTCATCCGATGCGCCGCGCTCATCAGCGCGTCGGCGAATTCCTGCGGCATGTCAGCCGAAAATTGCGCGGCGGGCATGGCGGGCTGTTGGGCGTCGCGCCAACGCTGCAGCGCGGCGGCAATGGATACGATCGAACCGCGACGCAGTTCCGACCAGACCGTCACGGGCGAAACCGGACGACCGGCATCGGTCAGGCGTTGAACGGTCGAGAAAATCTCTTCATCGGTGATGTTGTCTGCTTCTGTGAACATAGGCGCCTCAAATTACAGGCATCGGGCAACGACTTGCCAGACGAAAGATAGGATTATCCAACAACTTGGCGCTCGCGCCGCGCTTTCGTCGGATGAACGCTTCGCTTTAGTCCTGTTCCTGCTCCAGAAGGCGCGACCGCGCCGCCTGAATCGACTGATGCAGTTTCGCCTGCAGCGCCTCGCGCGGCGGCAGCACCGTCAGATATTCCGCGACGTGGATGCCGCTCTTGTTCAGTTCCAGAAGCTCGATCTGCTCCTGCTTCTTGCCCGCGCACAGGATGATGCCGAGCGGCGGCAATTCGTCCGGCTCCTGCTCGTGCTTCGCGAGCCAGCGCAGATACAGCTCCATCTGGCTCTTGTATTCCGCCTTGAACCCGCCGAGCTTCAGTTCGATCGCGACGAGGCGCCGGAGCTTGCGGTTGTAGAACAGCAGGTCGATGTAAAAATCGTCGGCGTCGATCTGAAGGCGCTTCTGGCGCGCGACGAACGTGAAGCCCGCTCCGAGTTCCAGGAGGAACTGCTCCATTTCGCGAAGAATCGCGTCTTCGAGGTCTTTTTCGAGGTAGTGGTCGTTGAGCCCGAGAAAGTCGAGCACATAGGGGTCTTTGAGAAGCGCCGCCGGTTCGACGCGCCCTTCGTCACGCATGACGGCGATGTCATGGGCAATGGCGGCTTCCGGCTGACGCGAGATGGCGCTGCGCTCGAACAGCATCGAATTGATGCGTTCCTGCAGTTGCCGCGACGACCACCGCTCGACGCGCGCAAGCTCGATGTAGAAATCGCGCTTGAGCGGATCGTCGAGATAAATGAGTGTCTTGAGATGCGTCCAGCTCAAATGTCTCCGCACTGCGGAGACACTTTGCTCGTCCGGAAAAATTTCGGCGAGACGCATGCAGTGCCGCAGTTGCTTCTCGCTCCAGCCGCGACCGTAGCGCGCGCCGAGTTCGCGGGCCAGCGTCGCGACGACTTGCCGCCCGTATTCGGCGCGCGTGCCGCGCAGCACTTCGTTGCGCACGCGCTGTCCGATCTGCCAGTAGAGCAGCGTCAGTTCCGCGTTGACGGCGGCCGCCGCGCGCTCGCGGGCGGAATCGATCAGCCGGCGGACTTCGTCGAGAAGCGAGGAAGGAAGGAGGTCGCTCATAGGGTGAGAGTCGGGATCGGCGGTGAAGCCTAGCATCGCAGCGCGCCGATTGTCTCCGCGGCGCGGAGACAATCCGGTGGCGCGCCAGTGCCGATCGTAGCGCAAGCCGGGCGACGCGGCTCTCGCGCGCTCAGAACCCCGCCGACGCTCCCGGCGCCGAACCGATGTCGCGCCACGACGAGCGCGCCACGCCGCCGCCCGCTGCGCGGTTCAGAATGGCGCGCGTGCCGGGCGTCACGGCCAAGCCCGCGAGCTGCGAAAGCTCGACCCAGCGCACTTCGTCGATGCCCGCGCGGTAGTTCGCATGCGGACGCACGTCGGCGGGAATCGCCACGCGATAGACGTGATGCACGTGCTGCGCCGACATGTGCTGCCACAGAAACGCCGCGGCGCTCGCCTCCGCGCCGGTTTCCTCGTAGAGCTCCCTGATCGCCGCGCTCATCACCAGTTCGCCGTGACCGACCTCGCCGCCCGGCAGGAACCACGGGCCTCCGCGTTCCTTGACCAGCAGCACTGCGTGTTGGCGAACCAGCAATACCGTCGCCCGAACCCTCATGTCCCCGTCTCCAGATGAATGCCGCGCCGCCCAGTTCGCGCGCGGCGGTGTGTTACAGCGCCTTGCATCCGCGTCTTGCAACCTTATGGTCGGTCCGTTGTAACGCATAAGGGACGCATGACGCAATCGGTTACACCGCTATTTCGGCAAGGTCTCGCGGAAGTTGAGGGCTCCGTCGTGCTGAGAAAGTCGTATGAAGGTTGCGTTCCACGTCGCGGCCAGCGTCGATGCGCGCTGGGCGGGACCACGCGATGCCGCTATAGTGGCGCTACCGCATCCGCCGCATCCGACGATGAACGAGACCTTCAGCGAGATCGAACGCAACGCCGTCTATCGCGCGATCGAAGAGCGGCGCGACATGCGCCACTTCGTGAGCGACCCGGTTGCGCCGCCCGTGATGCAGCGTCTCATCGATGCCGCGTTGCATGCGCCGAGCGTCGGCTTCATGCAGCCGTGGCGCATCGTGCGGATCACGTGCAGCGAAGTGCGCGCGCAACTTCATGCGGCCGTCGAGCGCGAACGGCTCTTGACCGCCGATGCCCTCGGCGAGCGCCGCGATGCGTTCATGAAGCTGAAAGTGGAAGGCTTGCGCGAGTGCGCGGAAGTGCTCGTGGTCGCGCTGATGGACCGACGCGAGCGGCATATCTTTGGCCGCCGCACCTTGCCCGAGATGGACCTCGCCTCCGTCGCCTGCGCCATTCAGAACATGTGGCTCGCGGCGCGCGCGGAAGGCATCGGCATGGGATGGGTGTCGCTCTTCGATCCGCAGGAAATCGCGCAATTGCTCGCCATGCCGCCGGGCGCGCGGCCAGTGGCGATTCTCTGCATCGGGCACGTCGCGCGGTTCTACGACGCGCCGATGCTCGAAACGGAAGGCTGGGCGAAGCGCCGGCCACCGGAAGAATGCGTCTTCGAAAACCGGTGGCCGAACGAGTGACGATCAGCAGGCGGTCGGTCTGACGCGCTCGACTTCGAGCCCGAACAACGGCCGCAGCCGCGTGCCGATCACGTTGCCGAAGAACGCGGCGACGAGCCACAGCCAGCCGTGCAGACTGCCCGACACGATGCCGCTGAAATACGCGCCGATATTGCATCCATACGCGAGCCGCGCGCCGTAGCCGAGCAGCAGGCCGCCGACGACAGCCGCGACG
The DNA here is from genome assembly GCF_902506145.1 of Burkholderia sp. 8Y. GTDB lineage: Bacteria > Pseudomonadota > Gammaproteobacteria > Burkholderiales > Burkholderiaceae > Caballeronia. The sequence continues at coordinate 58,086 of NZ_LR733519.1, forward strand.
AGCGAGCGCATCGGCACCCGCCACACGGGCGCATAGCGGCCGGCGAGCGCGGCGGCGAGCATCGCGCCGAGCACGATGCCGATATCCATGACCGACGTGACATCGTGCGAAATCGGCGCCGCGAGCGTGGCGGCGTTCGGCTTGCTCATCCAGTAAGGCCAGTTCGCGACATCGACGCCCAACGCCGACGCCGCTTTCGCGCCCCACAGCGCGAACGCCGAGGTCACGCCCCAGGGCCGCCCGGACAAGGCGAGCGTCGCGAAGTTGAGCACGGCGAGCGCGAGCGCGCCGGCCACGAGCGGCCACGGCCCATGCAGCCACGGCGAGGTATGCGCGGGCTGCACGTGCGCCGCGACGAGCTTGCCGTGCCGGCGCTTTTCGACGAACACGGTCAGCGCCGCGATCGCCGCGAACACGATCCAGTTGAGCAGCAACGCGGGGACGGCGCCCATCGACTTGACGAGCGAGATCGGCGCAAGCGCCGGCATCGCGGTCCAGAACGGCATGTGCGCGGTCGCGACCACGGAGCCTAAGATGAACGCGGCGAGCGTCACGATCATGCGCGTGCTGCCGCCGCCGACGGTATAGAGCGTGCCGGACGCGCATCCGCCGCCCAATTGCATGCCGATGCCGAACATGAACGCGCCGACGATCACCGAGGTTCCCGCCGGCGAAACGAGCCCCGTCACCGGCATGCCGAACAGCGAGCCCGAGGCCAGCGCGGGAAAGAACAGCGCGACGCCGACCGCGAGCATCAGCATTTGCGCGCGCAGGCCCGCGCCGCGGCCATCGGCGATGAAGACGCGCCACGCGGACGTGAAGCCGAACGCCGCGTGATACAGCGCGACGCCGAGCAGCGCGCCGACCACGTAGAGCGCCGCCTGACGCGCGCCGGCGGTCTGCGCGAGATACCACGCGCCTGCCACGATGAGAAGCGCGGCGACGCCGAGCGGCTTCGGATTCACCTCGCTGCGTCGAGGGAGTGAGGTTGCGAAATCGGACATGACTTTTCTGCTTTCGAAAACTTCGGGAAGAGGGAGCAACCCGGCATTGTCCGATTTTTGAGACAACCTTGCTGGCGGACGCGCGGGCGTCTCACCTTCAGCATTGGACGTTCCGCGAGCCGCGACGCAAAAACGCCCTCAATGCTTGCCCACTTCCAGCGCCTTCGAATACCCCGTCAGTTCCAGATAGCCGCGGCCGCGCTGCTGCGCGCCCGGCGCGTCGCCCGTCACCGTGACCGCGCCTTCCCAATAGACCGCCCCCGTCGATTCGCGCGAATCGAGTTCCTGATCGTCGATGAGCGGCGCGAGCCGCCAGCGCGTCGCGCCGACGCGCACCGTCATCGCGACGGGATACGCCGTGTTCGTGGCCGGCGAGCGCCACTGGCGTTCCGGCGTGAAATCGACATCGGCGGGGCCGTATTGCGTCGCGCGGCCCGTGCGATCGCGCAGCGCGGCGTGCGCCCAGATCGCGCGGCCATCGCGCGAGCGGACCTTGAACGCCATCAGCGCGGAGCCGTCGTCGAGATTCGCGCCGAGCCAGTCCCAGCCGGATGCGTCCGCCGAGAGCAAGGTGCTCGACCACTCGTGATCGATCCACGCGCTGCCGGTGACATCGACCGTTTCGCCTTTGCCCGAAGCCGATGGCCGCGTGACTTTTCCGCTCACCTGCAATTGCGGCTCGCTGTAGTAATAGCTCGCCTGCTGCGGCTGCGGCCCCTTGCGCGAATAGCCGGCTTCGCCCTGGATCATCGGCGGCTGCGTCGGCGTGAAAACAAGATGCAGCGCGAATCCCGCGGCGTCGGCATCGACGGCGTAGCGGCCATCGGCTGCGCGGACCATGCGCCAGGCATCGAGCTTGACATCCGTATTGCCCGCGTTCGCATACGCCAGCCCGAAGCCCTGCCGCGCGATGTCCTGATCGTGCACGAGCCGGCCGTAAGCGGGATCGGATAATGCCGCGTGCGCGACGATCAGCTGCGACGGATCGAATGCGCCCGCGCCGTTGCCCTTGCCGGTACTGGAGCGAAAGAACGTGATCTGGAAACCGAGCGGCTTGTGGTCGGGCGTTTCCAGCCAGCCGGTCGCGTACCACCACTCCGTGCGGTATTCGGGATGCGCGCCGCTGTCCTGCGGCCAGTCTATCGGCCGCCCCGGCACGACCGCCGCGAACTGCGGCTCGGCGGCGAGCGCGGCGCTCGCGGCGCTTGCCGAAAGAAGCGCGAGCAGCATCGTGAGGAAAGCGCGCATCACCAGTCCTCCCGCACGGCGCGCACCGCATCGACCGACACCGCGCGCCGCCCCGCCAGCACCGCCGTCGTGCACGACGACGCCAGCATCACGCAGCCGATGACGACGAGCATGGCCCACGGAACATGCAGCGACATCGTCCAGTGAAAGGACTGCGGATTCACGACGAACACGAGAATCAGGCTGATCGCGAAGCCGAGCACGCAGCCCATCGCGATGCCGAGCATCGTCAGAAGACCGCCTTCCGATGCGAGCAGCGCGAGGATCTGCCGCCGCGTCACGCCGACATGCCGAAGCATGCCGAACTCTCTGGCGCGCGCGAGCGTCTGCACCGAGAACGTGGCGGCCACGCCGAACAGCCCGATGACGATCGCCACCGCCTCCAGCAAATACGTGACCGCGAAACTGCGGTCGAAGATGGTGAGCGTGCGCGCGCGGATGTCGCCCGGCTGCGAGAATTCGAGCGCGTCGCCGAACGGCAGCTTTCTGAGCGCGGCGATCACCTGCCCCGCCGATGCGCCTTCGCGCAACGTCATGGCGGCATCGGTCGCGCCCATGTCGCCGGTCAGCCGCCGATAGTCCGCGAGGCGAATTTGCAGCGCGCCCGTCTGCCGCACGTAGTCGCGCCAGATGCCCGCGACGACGAAGTGCTCGCCCGCGCCGCCGATCGGCAGCGTGAGCCGTTGGCCGGTGCGATAGCCGTAGAGATCGGCCATCGCCTCGGACGCCCAGACGGGCGTTTCGTCCGCGCCCCACGTTTCGGGCGGCAGCGTCGCGCCGCTCATCTGCATCATCGCGCCCGGATCAGCGCCGTTGATTTCGCGGGCGATGAGCGCGACCGGCGGTTTCGAAGCGTCGAGCGTCACCTGCGATGCGCGCGAGAACGCCACGTGCGCGACGCCTTGCGTGGCGGCGATTTGCGCCTGCTGGTCCGGTGTCAGGCCGCCTGTGTCGCCGCTCGACGCCACGCGCGCGTAGACATCGGCGGAAAGGAGATGTTCGAGCCAGTCCACGACAGACACGCGAAAGCTCGCCACCATGATCGCCATTGCGACGATCAGCGTGAAGCTCGAGAGCACGCCGCCCATTGCGATCGACGCCTGCCCCGGCGCGTTCGCCAGCCGCGCGAGCGCGAGCGTGCCGACGGCGCTCCGGCTGCGGCTCTTTCGCAGCCACGCGTAGCTCGCCTCGGCCGCGCCGAAGACGATGGCCGTGAGGCGCGGCATCAGCGCGATGCCGCCGATCAGCAACAGCGCGACGGATGCGTAGCCGGCGAACGGCGCATCGTCGATGGGCGGAGCCTGCGTGAGCGCCGCGCCGAGCGCGAGACACGCGAGCGCGGGCGACGGCGTCGACAAGCGCGAGAGCGCGGCTTCCTCGCTGCCCGCCTTTAGCGCGGGCGCGGGCCGCGCGCGGGCCGCTTCGAGCGCGGGAACAAGCGTGCCGGCAAGCGCCACGCCGATGCCGAGCGCGAGGAAAACGGCCGTCGAGACGGGCTCGAAATGCACGCGCGGCTGAACGCCGGGGAAGTATCCGCCGCCGAGATCGCTGCCGAAGAAGCGCAATGCGACGCCCGCTACAGCGAAGCCGAGCGCGACGCCGAGCACCGCGCCCGCCACGCCGAGCAGCGCGCCTTCGAACATGATCTGCCGCAGCAGATGCCCGCGCGTCATGCCGAGCACGCGCAGCATCGCAAATTGGGCGCGGCGGCGCACGACGCCTGCCGCCTGCGTCGAAAAGACGAGAAACGCGCCCGTGAACAGCGCGACCAGCGCCAGCACGTTCATGTTGATGCGATACGCCCGCGAGAGCCGGTCCGTGCGGCTTTCGACATCGCGCGGCTCGCCGACGACGATGCGCGCGCCGAGCTCGTCCTGCAACGCGCGCCTGAACGCCTCGCGGTTCACGCCGCGCGCGAGCTGCAGGTCGATGCGCGTGAGCCTGCCTTGCAGGCCGAAGCGCGATTGCACGGCGGCAATGTCCATCACGCCGATGCGCTGCCCGGGCAACGCGCGCACGATGCCGCCCGCCACGCGCAGCGGCACCGGCGACGTGCCGTTCTGGAGATCGACCCGCGCGCCGACGCGCGCGTGCAGCCATTGCTGCGCGGCGGGCGAGAGGAAGATGGCGTCGCCGGACAAGACGTCGAGCGGCGCCTGTGGCGACGGCACGCCGGTCAGATCGGGCGCGATGCGCCGCGCGCGGAACACGTCGATGCCGAGCACCTTGAGCGGCGCGGTCTCTTTCGGCACGGCGACGTCGACTTCAAGCACGGGACTCGCTACGACGACGCCCGCGCGCATCGCGAGCATCGGGTACACACGTTCGTCGATGAACGGCTGCACGCCGCGCACGGTTACGTCGGCCTGGCCGGACAGACTGCGCGCGGCGGCGGAGAACTCATTGAACGCGGCGCTGTTGATGAGCTGCACCGCGTACCCCAGACCGACGCCGAGCGCGATGGTCAGAATGGCGACGAGCCCGCGCCCGCGATGACTGCGCCATTGCGCGCCGAGCAGCCAGCGCGAGAGCGTGCGATGAGCGGCGGCGCGGGCCGTCATCGTCCGCGCGCTTCGTTGAACGCGGCAAGCGATGCCGCTTCGTGCAGCGTGCCGTCGGCGAGGATCAGCACGCGGTCGGCGAAAGCGGCGGCGGCTTCCGAGTGCGTGACCATGATCGCGGCGGAGCCCGTGCCCTTCATCTCCGCGCGAAAGAGGTCGAGAATTTCATGCGCGGTTTCGGGATCGAGATTGCCGGTGGGTTCATCGGCGAGAATGAGACGCGGGCGATGCACCAGCGCACGCGCGATCGCGACGCGCTGAAGTTCGCCGCCCGACAGCTGGCGCGGAAGCTCGTCCTGACGATTGAAGAGGCCGACCGCCGCGAGCATGGCGTGCGCGGGCGCGATGGGCAGACCGTTGAGCAGGAGCGGCACGGCGACGTTCTGCGCGAGCGTCAGATGCGGCAGCACATGAAACGCCTGAAAGACGAAGCCGAGTTTCTCGCGGCGGGTCCGGCTGGCCGCTTCGTCGCTGAAGGTGGAGATGGGCGCGCCATCGATGAGAATCTCGCCGCTGTCCGCGGCGTCGAGGCCCGCTATGAGGTTGAGCAGCGTGGACTTGCCGACGCCCGAGTCGCCCATGATCGCGACGAATTCGCTGGAACCGAGCGTGAAGTCGAGGCCCGCGAGAATGGTTCTGCCAGGACCGAAAGTCTTAAGAAGGCGGCGGCATTCCAGGGCTGGGCTCATAGGCAGACATGTTCCGGTGTCCTTGCGGTGATGCCTATTATGCCTAGTTGTTTCGTCTGACGTGAAGCGGCCGGGCGGCGTCTGCATCGTTAGCCGTTGCACGCGCGCAGGGTTGCGCGTCAATTCATTCGGGTTCCTAACGATGACATGATTGATCCGCGCGCCGGCTAACGCGATGCGCCGCGCCCGTCGCCCTCGCCCGACCGATCCCAGCCGAACGCCTGCACGCTCGCGACCGGCCGGTCCACCGCGACGACGCCCCGCAATTCTCCGGGCATCGGCAGCACGAGGCCATGCCATGATGCTGCGCCGTCCTCGCCGCGCTCGGCTCGCGCGCGCGCAAGACGCGCCGCTTCCGCAATCGCCTCATGACCGCCCGGCGCCTCGACGCTCAGCCCGATCTCCACGTTCGCCGGCGCGACCGCGATCACGATCCAGATGCCGGAATACGACACATCGACGCTCACGCCGCGCTCGCCGCTCGCATCCCTCACGACGATGCGCTCGTTCGGCGCATCTTCCACGCGCACGTCCTGCGGGCGGCAAGCGAACATCTGCGAGGTAATGAGCCGCAGCGTCGCGCGTGCGACGCTAAAGCGCCGGCCGATCGACGAGTTCGGATAAAGCCGCGCCCGCTTGCGCTCCGCGACGCTCAGCCAGCTCCCGATGTTCGATGCCGACGCAAAGCGGAATTCGCTCGTGACGAGCCAGAGGCAGACCTCGCCCTCGGCAGGCGGGCATTCGACCGCGCGCGATCGGGACAGATCGTGAAAGCGCCACGGCACGTTGTCCGCGAACTCGAGCGGAAGCGAAACGGAGCCGCTCTGCATCACGCATGCGCTCCACACGAAACGGCCATTCCACGCGGCACGGCTTCTCCCATTAGTCGATCTCTTTCGATTTGCCCGGCGGGCAAAGGTCGATTTTCCGCAAAGAATTGTTAACAGATGCTTAGGAGATCCGAGACGTCCAGAATTCGTTCACGAACACCATGGCGATGGACGGTCGTTCGCTTCTCGCATCGGCGATGCGGTTGCGCATCGGTGTCAATCGGTCGTTTTCCGTCTGCATGGTTGTCACGCTCGCGCATTACGCTTTGCGCTTTTGCCATGTGCTTCGCGCGCGAACGCATTGCGCCGCTCATCTAATGTCTGACGGATAGGCGCACGAAGCGTGCATCTCATTACTTAAGACACCGCATTGACTCACACGCCCGCGACGCACGCCGGTATAGTCTCTATCGTCCGCGACGCCTCTTTAGCGCGTGGCTTTAAAAGACAACGCGTTAATCGTAAGAACGATGCTTGAAGCCAAGGGGATCTAGGTGCTGACATTCGCGCTCGGGGTACTGAAAAGACGCATACGAAGCGTCCACACGGATCATCGGCGCATCGCGAAGGGCGCCGTCATCGTTTCGGTGTTCGTCTTTCTCGGCAAGGGCGCGGGCGCTTTCAAGGAAATGGCGGTGGCCTACCGCTATGGAATCGGCGGAACCGTGGACGCGTATCAGCTCGCGCTCACGCTCGTTTCGTGGCTTCCGCTCACGGTCATCGGCGAGTTGAGCATTCTTCTCGTGCCGCTTTTCGTCGCGATGCGGGACAAGAAAGAGGAAATGGCGCAGTTTCTCGCGGAAATCGAAGGTGTCTGCATGCTGCTCGGCGTCGTGCTCACGTCGCTGCTCTTGCTGAGCTGGCCGCTTCTCGCGCATTTCACCGCGTCGAATCTCTCCGAGAGCACGCGCACCATGTGCCTCTATCTGCTGATGGGCCTCGCGCCGGTCGGCGTCTTGAGCTTCACCGTCTGCATCACCGCTGCGCGGCTTCAGGCACGCGAGAAGCACATCAACACGCTGCTGGAATCCGTTCCGGCGCTCGTGCTGCTGTGCCTCGTCCTCGTCGTGCCGCGTCGCGATTCGCTCCTTCCGTTGATGCTCGGCACGTCGCTCGGCGTCGCCGTGCAGGCGCTGCTGCTGCGCCTCTGCGCGCGCAACGTCGATGGTCAGACGGCGCGCCCTCGCCTCTCGTTTCGCTCGCCGCACTGGCGCAAGACCTTGCATTCGGTGAGCGTGCTGATGGTGGGCGGCGTCATCGTCAGCATGATCACGCCCGTCGATCAGTACTTCCTCGCTCAGGTCGGCGATGGCGCCATCGCCACCTACGGCTACGCGTATCGCGTGCTCACGCTATTGATCGGCATCGGCGCGCTTGCGATCAGCCGCGCCATTCTGCCGATCCTCTCCGAAATGCTGGCGGCGAAGGACGCCACGCGCGCCCGCAACACCGCGCTCAAGTGGTCGCTCGTGATGCTGGCGATCGGCGCGCTCGGCGCGCCGATCGCGTATGCGCTCGCGCCGTGGATGGTCGAGCTGCTGTTTCAGCGCGGCGCCTTCACGGCGGACGACGCGCGCGCCGTGACGCTCGTCTTCCGCACGGGCCTGATTCAGATACCGTTCGCATTCGCCGGTTTCGTCGTCATTCAGTTGTTCGTGAGCGAGGCGCGCTATCGGGCGCTCACGTTCATCGCGGTCGTCAGTTTCGTAGTGAAGGCAGGCGGCAACGTGCTGCTGGCTCCGCTTTACGGCGCGCAAGGCGTGATGCTCGCGACCGGCCTCATGACCGCCGCGTGCTTCGTCTGCTATCTCGTCTTCCTGAAGCAGCCGTCTGGGCAGCCGCGCGCCATTGCGCCGCACGGAGCGAGCGAAGAATGACCGCACGTTCGACGCCCGGCAGCCTCGACGAGCGCCCCGCGCACAATGCGACAGGCGGCGCGCAGCGTTTTCCGATGACGCTCGAACTCTGGATGGCGCTGGAGCGTGCCGCGTATCGGGCACCGCGCCCGCAGGAACAATCGCCGATGGATCGCCTCGACGACCTGCAATGCGTCGTGGCGTACAACGGCGCGTGGGGCGTCGCGAATTTGTGGCGCACGCTGCTGCGGCGGCAAACGCCGCATCTTCAGGTGGTATGGCGCGGGCCGGATGGAAAGACGCGTCTGATCGCGGAGTCGCACGTCGCGCTTCCGAATCGCGAGTTCTTTTGCTCGTCGCTCGCGCTAGCGCTCGACCGGCAGCGGCAACTGTGCGAACGCGCGCGTCAACGCCTTCGTGACAGGCCGCCTCCGGACGCCTTCCCCGTGATCGATATCGCGGACTCCGAACGCCCGCCCTCGCCCACCGACGTGTTGCGCTTCGCGATCCGGCATCTGCTCGGCAAAACGGCCAACAAGTTTCGCCGGGCGTTCGTTCGCAGCGACCATTGGGGCATGGCGTGGCGCAGCGACGAATCGTCCGATGCCAGTTGGTCCTTTTCCGACCGCGCGCCGTGGCGCCTGCTGATTCCATCGCCGGGCGACCGCTTCTACGCTGACCCGTTTCTCTGGCGCGACGCGGCGGGGCAGGTACATCTGTTCTTCGAAGACCTGCCCTATGCAACGAACAAGGGCGTGATTTCGCACGTCACGCTCGATCCCGTCTCCGGGTCATGCAACGCGCCGCCGCGCGTCGTGCTGGAGCGGCCGTACCATCTTTCGTACCCGTTTCTATTCGACTATGCGGGCGACGTCTTCATGATCCCCGAGACATCGGCCAACAGGACGATCGAGGTGTATCGCGCGGCGCCGTTTCCCGACGCCTGGGTGCATCACGCGACGCTGATGGAAAACCTGGTCGCCGCCGATACGACGCTCTTTCACGAGGCCGGAACGTGGTGGCTATTTACCACGATCGAGCAGGGCGGCGGGCCTAACTGGGACGAGCTGCATCTCTTTCATGCGCAGTCGCCATTCGGTCCGTGGGAGGCTCATCCGGGCAACCCGGTGGTGTCGGACTGCCGCGGCGCGCGAATGGCCGGCAACGTCTTCCGGGACGAGCACGGACGCCTCATCCGGCCCGCACAGGATTGCGAGCGCGAATACGGCGCGGCATTGCGTTTCTGGGAAATTACGGCGTTGAGTGCGTCGCACTATGCCGAAACGCAGGTGGCGGTGATGAACGCCCCGAGCAGCCGATCCGGCGTGCATACGTGGAACCGGACGGGAGACATCACGGTCGTGGACATCAAGCTGCGCGCATTGAAACGCGCGAAAGCGCAGACGGGATACTGCCGGTTTTGACGTTCCGAACGATGCCCGCTTGCCTAGCGGTCCGTGCCGTCGGAGCGTTCGAATTTCTGCCGCCGTGGGGCTTCCCGGCCTGCTGTCGCAGGGCGAGAGGTCTCAGGACGATCGTGTCGCCCGGCCCGTTTCGCGCCCGGCGAACGGACGATGTCGGAAACGGCGACCCCCGCTAAAACCACGACGGCCCCGATCGCAACGGTCCCAATCACGTTGAGCCAATCCATGTTTTCTCCGCGAGTTGCGCAGTCAGGATCCGGTTAAGGTCCGAACGCATGACGCACCGTCTTTGAAAGCACTACAGACGGTCGCACCAATATCTGCCATGGTATCACGCAGCCCTTCCTATGTGCGGAAGCACACGTTTCCGAAGAATCCATCGCGGCTACGCATAAGAACCGACACGATACCGTGCGATCCTGCACAGACGCGCGAGTTGATCGGGCGTGAATAATTGCCGCATTCAAGGCTGCTCTCGTCGCGCGACGAAGCGCAAGCACGAGTAATGCCGGCGGTTGGCATAGACCCCGCCGAGCATCTGAAATAACGGCTTCGGAGCGGAAAACTTTAGATGGCGCACGTGCGCCGGGCATGAAAAAACGCGGCGCGCCCGAGCGAGCGCGCCGCTTGTTTGCCAGCCCGCGAAATGTTCAGCTCGCGGCGTCGGTCAGGTCGAGTTCTTCAGCATCGACGGACTTGTTGGCATCGAGCCATGCCTCGAACATCAGCACGGTCCAAAGACGCGTGTGCCAGCTATGCGTCCCCGCCAGATGCTGGTCCCACATGGTCTTGACCATCTGCGCGTTGAGATAGCCCTCGCGTTTCAGACGATCGGCGCTCAGAAGATCGGACGCCCAGTCGCGCAGTTCGTTGCGCAGCCATGAGGCGATCGGCACGCTGAATCCGTGCTTGGGACGCTCGAACATGGCGCGCGGGACGTAGCGATCGAGCAGGCTGCGAAGCACCACTTTCCCGACGCCCTTGTTGATTTTCATCGACAGCGGCAGACGCCAGGCGAACTCGACGATGCGCCGGTCCAGGAACGGCACGCGCGTCTCCAGGCTCACGTGCATCGCGGCACGGTCGACCTTCGCGAGGATATCGGTCGGCAGATAGCGGACGGCATCCAGATACATCATGCGCTCGGCATCGGTCAGGGAAGCCGGCAAGCCGCTTAAACCGGACGCCGTCACCGGCGCGCGGTAGCCGAGCACGATCCGGTCGGGTGCATCGAACGCGGATGCAAGCCGTTCATACGATGCCTCCAGTCCTTCGGCGCTCATGGCGTCCGCGAGTTTCAGCAGCTTGTCGCCGACCTGCGTGTGACGCATGCTCGGCGGCATCATGCCGACGATTGGCGCCGCCATGCGGTCGAGACGCTCCGCGCCGAGGCCGCGCACGCAACGCGCGGTGAACGCGCGCGCGGGCAAAGGCACGCGGCTCAATTTGTCCCATAGCCCCTGCGCCGCGACATGGCGGTTATAGCCGCCGAAGAGTTCATCGCCGCCGTCGCCCGACAGGCTCACGGTCACATGACGCCGCGCCATCTGCGAAACGAGGAACGTGGGAATCTGCGAGGAGTCCGCGAACGGCTCGTCGTAGATCTGCGGCAACTGCGGGACCACGGCGAGCGCATGGGCGGGCGTCACATACAGTTCGTGATGCTCCGTTCCCAGATGCTCCGCGATGCGCCGCGCATGCGTCGCTTCGTCGAAACCCGCCTGATCGAAGCCGATCGAGAAAGTCTGCACCGCGCGCGCGCTTTCGGCCTGCATGAGCGAGACGACCAGCGACGAATCGATGCCGCCCGATAGAAACGCGCCGAGCGGGACGTCCGCGACCATCTGGTCCCGCAGCACCTTGCGGAACACGCTATCCAGTTCGCCGACCGCATCGGCTTCGGTGAACGGTTCGGCCTTCGCTCGCGCGACGACGTCTTCCAGACGCCAGTACGGGCGCACGACGACATCGCCGTACGCGGGCCGGACTGTCGCGAGCGCGCCGGGAACCAGCTTGCTGATGCCTTCGTAGATCGTGTGCGGCGCCGGAACGCTGGAATAGCGCATGTACATGCCGAGCGCATCGCGGTCGATGCCGACATCGCGGAACGCCGGATGACGCCGCAGCGCCTTCAGCTCGGACCCGAAGACGAACGTGTCGCCGAGCCACGCGTAATAGAGCGGCTTCTCGCCGAGCGGATCGCGTCCGAGCGTGAGGACGCGCTCGTGCCGGTCCCACAACGCAAAGGCGAACATGCCGTACGCCTTGCCGAGCGTCTTCTCGATGCCCCACTGCGCGAAAGCCGCGAGCAGCACTTCGGTATCTGAATGCCCGCGCCAGTCGGGCGTTCCCGGCAGCGCATTCAGTTCCTTGCGCAGGTCTTCGGCGTTATAGACCTCGCCGTTGTAGACGATCATGTAGCGGCCACACGCCGATGCCATCGGCTGATGACCGAACTCGGATAGATCGACGATCGCAAGACGCCGATGTCCGAGCGCGACGCCCGCTTCGGCATCGATCCAGTATCCGGCGTCGTCGGGGCCGCGGCGCGCGAGGCTGTCGCACATGGCGCGCAGCCGTGGCATGGCGCTCGATCCGTCAAGCCGACCGCGAGTCAGGAAGCCCGTAATTCCGCACATTCCCACGCTCCTTCTTTGACCGCTGCATAAACGCGTTCATATTTCTGCCACGTCGATTCGATGGAGAACACCGACACGATGCGCTCGCGCGCAAGCTCGCCCATGTTTCTTCGCTCGTCGAGCGGCAAGGACAGCACCGAAAGAAGCCCGGCGGCGAGCGCCTGCGGATTTCGCGCGGGCACGAGGCGGCCCGCATCGCCGATCAGCACCGCCGTATCGCCGACATCGGTGGCCACGCACGGCACGCCGCAGGCCATCGCTTCGCCGATCACGGTCGGAAAGCCCTCGCTTCTCGATGACAAACAGAAGACGTCGAAGCCCGGCACCAGCGCATCGACATCGTCGCGCGGGCCGAGCAGATGACACGCGTCGGCTACGCCCGCATCGTGCAGCGTCTGCTGCAAAGCGCGATTCTCGCTCACCAGTTCGTGACCGATCATGACAAAGCGGCACGCCGGCATCTCCCGATGCACGCGTGCGATTGCCGCGATGAAATTGTCGTAGTCCTTCACCGCGTGATAGCGGCCCACGATTCCGACGACCGGCGCGTCTTCACTTACGCCGAGCAACCCTCTGAGATTGCTTCGCGCGTCGGGCCGCGGCCTGAACGCTTCGACATCGAAACCATTGTGAATGACGTGCATGCGCGACGCGTCATAGCCGCCTTTCGCGTGATTGGCCCGCGCGGCTTCCGCGCAGCAGATGATGAGATCGGGAATGCGCGACGAACTCGCCGCGCAACACCGCGCGACCACGCTCAGCTTCGGCTCCGACGCGAAGACGGGATACTCGCTTTGATGGATGGCCCAGAACACGCCGAAGCCCGCGCTCCCGGCGCTTCTCGCGGCCAGCGTGCGTTTCGCGAGACGCGCCGCGAAGCCGCCGATGAGATCCGCGTGATACATCCATGTCTGCACGACATCCGGGGCGTAATCGACGATCCAGCTCGCGAGGCGGCGCACGAGCAGCGGTTGCGGCACGCCGTTGCTCATGCCGAGCGCGCGCACTTCGATGCCGAGCGCCTGCAGCCGGGCGCCCATGATGCCGACCGAAGACAGCGACACGACGAGATGCTGCGCACGCGTTGCGTGAGACATCTGCGTCAGCCGGTACAACAGAGTTTCCGCCCCTCCGACGCCAAGACCTGAAATGATGTGCAGTATCCGCATCCGATAGCCCTGTGCCGGTGAAACTTCTCGAAGACAGTCTGGCCGGTGCAATGTCCGATGCGCGATTTCGCGCCTGTTCAGACGAGTGCGCTTGCGCACATTGCTCACCAATCTTCGAGAGCTTAATCGATAACACGCGGGCAAAGTCGGTGACTTGTGTGCGCTAAAACACTTAACGCGTATTGATTTTGCGCAGCTAAGGAAAGCCCTACTCTCGCGCGCCGCATTCGTGTATAAGATCGTCGTGTCGCATTGCAGTACGAGCGATACGCGCGCTGCTTTTTTCGGTGGCTTCAGAGACGTCCGTTAGTTTTACTAACGGTTGTGCGGCGCGCCCGCGAAGGGCTTGTGAGGCGGCGTCCGAACGCTGTTCGTGAATCGTCGTTCTTTTACGCAGCCGGTTCGTAACATTATTAGGAATGCCTCGCGCCGACGCTCTCGTCGCTCGGGCTATCGCCAGATCATCGGCGTGCCATCGGATCGCTCAGCCGTGCCCGGTCCTCATACCAATGAACATCGTCTATTCAGGGGCAGCTCATGTATGACTATCGCGATCTCAATGTCGCAGTAATCGGTTTGGGTTATGTAGGACTGCCCCTTGCCGTCGAATTCAGCAAAAAGCGATCGGTCGTTGGATTCGACACCAATCGCCGCCGCATCTCCGCGCTCATCGAAGGCCACGACTTCACGCTCGAAGTGAGCGACGAAGAACTCGCCGGCGCGGGACGGCTCAGCTTCAGTCATGACATCGAGGATCTCAGCGGCTGCAACGTGTATATCGCGACCGTGCCGACGCCGATCGATCAATACAAGCGGCCCAATCTGGACCCGCTCATCAGCGCGAGCCAGATTATCGGCCAGGTGCTGAAGCAAAACGACATCGTCATCTACGAATCGACCGTGTATCCCGGCGCGACGGAAGAAGTGTGCGTGCCCGAACTGGAACGCGTGTCGGGCCTGAAATTCAATGTCGATTTCTTCGTCGGCTACAGCCCGGAACGGATCAATCCCGGCGACAAGGAACACCGCGTCACGAACATTCGCAAGGTCACGTCGGGATCGACGCCCGAAGTAGCCGAAGTCGTCGACCAGCTGTATCGCGAGATCATCGAAGCCGGCACCTTCAAGGCGGAGAGCATTCGCGTCGCGGAAGCCGCGAAAGTCATCGAAAACACGCAGCGCGATGTCAACATCGCGCTCATCAACGAGCTGGCCATCATCTTCAACAAGATGGGCATCGACACGAAGGCGGTGCTGGATGCCGCGGGAACCAAGTGGAACTTCCTGCCGTTCAGGCCCGGGCTCGTCGGCGGCCACTGCATTGGCGTGGACCCGTACTACCTGACGCACAAGGCGCAGGCAATCGGCTATCACCCGGAGATCATTCTCGCGGGACGGCGCCTCAACGACAGCATGGGCAAGTACATCGGATCTCAGCTCGTAAAGGCGCTGACCAAGCGCAATATCGCGATCGCGGGGGCCAACGTGCTCGTCATGGGGCTGACGTTCAAGGAGAACTGCCCCGACCTGCGCAACACGCGCGTGATCGATATCGTGAGCGAACTGAAGGAGTACGGCATGAGCGTGGACGTCTTCGACCCGTGGGTGTCGAAGGACGAGGCGCATCGCGAATACGGTCTCGATCCGGTCGACGCACCGCGCGCCGGCCACTACGACGCGATCATCCTGGCCGTCGCACATCGCGAATTCCGCAGCATGGACGAAGCGGCCGTGCGCGCCTACGGCAAGACGGATCACGTCCTGTACGACCTCAAATACGTCCTGGAAAGCCATGAGAGCGACTTGCGCCTTTGAGCGGCACGCCCTGCCCGTCACACTGGAGCCGACGATATGCTGAACCGCTTCGATGCAGTTTGTGAAGCCCTCGCGCGAGAACCGAAGCACTGGCTCATCACCGGCGTGGCCGGATTCGTGGGCTCGAATCTTCTGGAAGCGTTGCTTAAGCTCGATCAGCGCGTGACCGGCCTCGACAACTTCATGACGGGATATCGGCACAACCTCGACGAGGTGCGCGGTCTCGTCACGAAGCAACAGTGGTCGCGCTTCCGGTTCATCGAAGGCGATATCCGCCATGCGGACGACTGCGCGGCCGCAGTGAGCGGCGTCGATCACGTGCTGCACGAAGCCGCGCTCGGCTCGGTGCCGCGTTCCGTGCGCGACCCGATCACCACGCACGAGGTCAACAACAGCGGCTTCCTGCAGATGCTCGTCGCGGCGCGCGACGCCAAGGTGTCGAGCTTCACCTACGCGGCGTCGAGCTCGACGTACGGCGATCACCCGGACTTGCCGAAGGTCGAGGAAAAGATCGGGCGTCCGCTTTCGCCGTACGCAGTCACGAAGCTCTGCAACGAGCTGTACGCGGAAGTCTTCTCGCGTACCTATGGTTTCGATTCGATCGGCTTGCGGTATTTCAACGTGTTCGGTCCGCGGCAAGACCCGAACGGCGCGTATGCGGCGGTCATTCCGCTGTGGACGGCCGCGTTGATCCGCGATGAAGACGTGCATATCAACGGCGACGGCGAGACGAGCCGCGACTTCTGTTTCGTCGATAACGTCGTGAAGGCGAACATCCTCGCCGCGACCGCCGATGCTTCCGCGAAGAATCAGGTCTACAACGTCGCCGTCGGCGACCGGACCACGCTGAACGATCTCTACCGGGCGTTGCAGGAGGCGCTCGCCACGCAGGGCGTGTTCAACGACCGTGCGCCGAAGTACCGCGATTTCCGCATCGGCGACGTGCGGCATTCGCAAGCGAGCGTCGCAAAGGCGGAACGCCTGCTCGGCTACACGGACCGGGTCCGCATTCTCGACGGCTTGCAGCGGACCATGCCCTGGTACCTTCGCGCCCTTCGGCATGAAGAACCGCCTTGCGCCGCGCTGGAAACGAGCGTGACCGCCGATGCCCGCGCGACCGTGGATCGATCCGCATAAGAACCCGCTGTGCCCGAAGGAGCCCGCATGGATGCACCGAAAGTCGTCCTGTTCGCAAATACGGACTGGTATCTCTACAACTTCCGTCTCTCGCTCGCGCGCAAGCTGCGCGACGAAGGCTTCGAAGTCGTGCTGATCTCGCCCGACGGGGAATACGGGCCAAAGCTGGAGGCGCTCGGCTTCCGATGGCACGCCGTCCCGATGGCGCGGCGCAGCCTCAATCCCCTGCGCGAAGTCGCGCTGCTCGGATGGCTCGCGCGCTTTCTGTTTCGGGAGCGGCCCGCGCTCGTGCACGGATTCACGATCAAGAGCGCCGTCTATGGCGCGCTCGCGAGCCGCATCGCGGGCGTTCCGGCTCGCGTGAACGCGGTGGCGGGCATGGGGTATGTGTTCACGAGCCGCGATCTGAAAGCCCGCACGCTCAAGCCGCTCGTCACGCTCGCGATGCGGCTCGCTTTCGGCGGACGCAGCAGCGCATTGATCCTGCAAAACTCCGACGACCTCGAGTTCTTCCGTTCCACGAAGCTCGTCGATGCCTCCGTGCTGCGGCTCATCCGAAGCTCGGGCGTCTCGCTGACCCGCTTTCAGATACGGGCGCAGGCGCCTGCGGAAGCCGACAAGAAGCCCTTGCGCGTGCTGCTCGCGGCGCGGCTGCTGTGGGACAAAGGCATCGCCGAGTATGTGGATGCCGCCCGCGCGCTCAAGCACGAAGGCCGCACGGTGCAGTTCCTTCTCGCTGGCTTGCCGGATGACGGCAATCCCGCTTCGGTCGAACGCGCTGTCGTCGAGGGATGGGCCAAAGAAGGGCTCGTCACCTGGCTCGGCCATGTCGACGACATGCCGAAGCTGCTGTCCGAGATCGACGTGATGGCGCTGCCGAGCTATCGCGAAGGACTGCCGAAATCGTTGATCGAGGCGGCTGCCTGCGCGCTGCCGCTCGTCACGACTTACGCGCCGGGTTGCCGCGAAGTCGTCACCGAGAACGGCGTGGATGGTCTCGTCGTGCCGGTTCGCGACAGCGTCGCGCTGGCGGACGCGATCCGTTTGCTCGACGACGACAGAGCCTTGGCGACGAAGCTCGGCGTGGCCGCCCGCGATCGCGTGCTTCAGGAATTCGACGAGCGCATCGTCATCGACAAGACGCTCTCTGTCTATCTCGAGTTGCTGCCGAGCCGCAGCCCCGCTTTCGAGCGCGCGCCGGCGGAAGTGCTCAACGCCGGCGAGCAGCCCTGATAGCGCCTTAATGTGCGCGGCGTGCGCGGCACGCCTGCCGCGCACGCCGCGCAATCATCACGGTTCGAGGTCGGTGCGCAACGGAGCCCCCGCGACGGGCGCGCTCGTGAGCGCACGCGCCGATTTGTTCGCACGATACCAGCGTCGAACGTCCGCGAGCATGAACGCCACGTTCCCCCACGGACTCGTCGCAATGCGAAAGTCCGTGCTGGCATAGCTCGAGTCCCCCGCCCACACGCTCTTGTACTTGCCGCCGCCCGCGCCGAAGTCGAAGTCGCGGTGCGAGTCGAACGCCCACTTCACCACATGCTCCAGCAGTATCGCGCCGGGCGTGAATTTGCCGTAGTTGTCGTCGAACGCGGCCTGCATGCCGCGCACGCACGTCTTCTCCACCGCGACGAGGTTGACCGCAACGGGCACGTCGTCGAGGGAAAGCGCGAACAACAGGAATTGGCCCGACGTGCGCGGGTCTCGCAGCAGGCTCACGGCGAAGTCGCGAATGCGTGGCGCGAAGAAGATGCCTTGCCGGCCCGTCTTCTCGGCCCACTTCTTCTTCCAGTCGAAGAGATAGTCGATCAACGAATCGCCCGACGATTCGGCGGGATTGACGATCGACACGCTCACGCGGCCCAGCTTCGCGAGGCGCCGGTTGCAAGTGTCGAGTTCCTTGCGTGATTTCGACGGCAGCGACTGCCGCAACGCATCCCAGTCGGCCCAGCGCGCGCGGCGCACGACAGCAATGCTGACCTGCTCCGAGCGTCCTTTCGCGCGAACTTTGGATGCGTGCGCGTACAGTTCGGTCCCCGCGCACACGTAGGGCAAGTTCAGCAAGTCGGCGCCCGTCCTGGACTGAAGCAGCTGCCACGCGCGAGCAACGCGTTCGGCATGGTCCGGACCCGGTTCGGCCAGGACATCCGAAGGCACCGAACTATCGGGCGCGAGCGGACGAACGGAACGCCAGAGCATTTCACGCTCGCGCAACAACGGCCACGCGACGACGAGCCGCTCGCCTTCGAAGCCGACGATACAGAAGAGGCTCGCACCGGCCGGCAACGCGACTTCCTTCAGCGAGTGCAGGCAATACTCGAAACTCAGGTTGTGGATTCCATTAGCACGGACCCATAAGTCAGTCCACTCGTCCCGCAGCGACTGAAAGCGGTCGAATGTCGTGATCGTCTCAAAGCGGATCGAATTGGTGTTCAAGGTGCCCCTCTCTTCTGGCAGTTGTGCGAGATGCTGACCGGATGCGCATTTGCTTTAGTCCACGCGACATCCCTTCGTGCACGAGTTTCCGTAGTATTGAGCGGAGCGGCCGCCCTCCCGAGGTCTCACCGTGATGGTCGTGTTCTCGCCCACGACGACGTTGTACCGCACGATATTCCCGCTGTAGTTCGACGTTCCGCCGTGAACGCCGCCCGTGATCGAGCCCACCGCTTCACTCGCGCTCACGCGATTGCATTCGAAGATATTGCCGCCGGTATTGTCCGTTGGATGGTCGTTCTCCACGCCCGCCGTGCAATCGACAAGCTTGTTGTACGCGACATAGCCGTGCATGTGCCCGACGAAAACCGGCCCATAGAACGGGCAGCTTTTGAACGTATTGAAGACGATTCTGTCGCCACTGCCGCCGTTCGCGCCGGTTGTCTGGAACATTGCCTGCCCGTAGAACTGCCTGAACGTATTGCCCGCGAGCAGAAAATTGCTGACGTTATCTCTCGTCAATACCGGAATATCCCAGTGCCCTGGGGCGTCGAAGTCGATGTGCGGCTTCACCGCGTTCGCGCCCACGAAGTTGCAGTTCACGATGCTATCGCCGACGAGCAGGCCCGCGCTCGCTTCGTACACGAACATGCTCTCGGCATCCGATACGGTGCGCTTCAGTATCGTATCCGGCGCGCATTGAATGTGTCGATGGCTCGCTCTGACGAAAACCGTCTTGTTAATGATGCAGACGCCCGCCGCGATCGATACGTCGCCCGCATTCACGGCCTTCTGGAAAGCCTTGCTGTCGTCGGTGAGCCCATCGCATTTCGCGCCGAACTGTCGCGGGTCTTTCGGGCGATTCAGCGCGGGAGCGTCGAACGACGTCAACGGACAGTTCGCCGAATGCGGCACTGGCGACTCGACTGCAAGCGCCGCGCTGCATAAGCCAACCGCCAGCACTGCCAGCGTGTTGAACATCATACGCACCGCGCCCGCATCACGTCTGAAGTCGTCAACGCTCATACGATTGCACATCAAGATAGTTCGAAGTCCCGTCGATGGTCGTCACCTCTGCTTCAGTGTTATTCAACCACTCTAACGATTAAACCTGCGTGACGATGCCGATCGCGTAATGTGCCTCCGCGCGCCGTTTGATGCAATTGGCAGTGCCATCGATGTGCGGACATTGTGTGGGCCAACGCACACTCGATGACCATGCGCGAAGGCGAATTTCATGTCGGCCCGCATTATAGTTTTGCGTGCGGTATCGGCGGGGCCGACACTGTTTCCGGTCGAGACCAGATGACCCACTGCGTATCAAGCGCGTTTCCGCTCGATCGTTCGATGGAATCGATATGACGCGGCCTTCTTTCTCCGGAGCGTGCATGAGCAAGGTGTACAGATACGTCGCGAAGGCAACGCGTTCGCAAGCCGTGGCGAGAAGCGTCGATGCCGTCGCGCGCATTCCCATTTCGTGCCTGGCCGCTGCGTTGAAGCTCGCGCATGATGGCCGCGCCAACGCCATCGACGAGAAGGCGCTCGAAGCCCGCATACAGCAATTGAGGCCGTACCGTCCGTCCAGTCTCAAGCCTTTGACAGACGCGGATGAAAACGCGCCTCTCGCGCTTTCCGTCATCGTTCCCGTGTTCAATGCCGAGGCGTATGTGAGCAACTGCATCGACTCGGTACTCGAGCAGGACACGGCATTTCAGTACGAACTCATTGTCGTGGACGATGGATCGACCGACGGTTCTCCTCGCATCCTTCAGCAGTACGGAGACCATCCGCGCGTGTCGATAGTGCGCATTCCGAACGGCGGCGTTGCGCTCGCCCGGAACGAGGGTCTTCGGCGCGCGCGCGGCCGATACGTGATGTTCGTCGATTCGGACGATTATGTGCCGCGCGATTGCGTCGAGACCTTGCTTGCGCCAGCCATGAAAAGCGGTGCCGATATCGTGCAAGGAAGTTACTGGATTGTCGATACGGCCGGCGCGCTGCAAAGAACCCAGCAATTCGGCGACGTGGCCGCGGCTCGCGCGGACCCGGACGTGTCGGCGCTCTCGGGTTATCCGTGGGGCAAGGTCATCAAGCGCGAACTCTTTGGCCGCGTGCAGTTTCCCGAAGGCATGGCGTACGAGGACACTATCGTCGCGCTGATCCTGCTGCCTTCCGCGAAGGGCTACATCAGCCTTAGCCAGCCGGTCTACTACTACAGGGAGAATCCGCGCGGATTGTCGGCTCGCCTGACTAAGGATCATAAAACGCTGGATGCGTACTGGGTCGTGTCGAAGCTGCTGTCGGACCGCAGGACGTTGGGGCTTCCGTTCGACAGTCGCGTGTTTCGACAGGTGAAGACGCAATTCGGACCGCTGCTCTACATGCGGCTCGCGAACTATGCCGACGAAGTGAAACGCGCCGTGTTCTACCTGTGCTGCCGTCAGATGGACGCGCTGAGAAGCGAGATCGGCGCTCACCCTGCGAGCCGGGCCGACGACGCGCTAGACCACGCGTTCCGCACGCGCAATTACGCACTCTGGAAGCTGCTGTGTTTCTTCGAGCTTTGACGGGCGCCTGGTATGCGCAGTGACGCAGATTCCATAACGCCGTGATGGATTAAATCTGATACGTCACTCAATAAAAATAGGCGCATCGCTGCGGTCGAATTAATTGCCTTATCCAACGCTCTTTGAATGAGTGGGCAACCGGAGTCCGTCTTCGACGCACAGGTTGATTAGACGAATAAAGAGCCCGCCAAATGCGTACGTTCGTCTCCCTAACATCGGCCATAATCGAGTAAACCCGCACCTTCTTCTTTACCGACGCCTGGTGCTTCGTCGCCTGTCGCGCCAGGTGTTTTCTACCTTCATATTAACAACCTAGCGGCAATTTCCACCGGATTTACTTCGGAATCCGAACGTACGTTTTACATTCAGTTACGATTCGGCGGGTATCCCTTACTTGGGTCATACGATAAGATTCGTTCCGCGCTTAAATCTCAGGCAACAGAACGTTTCATCTGACGTTTTATGTGGTCTTGGCAGGAGTCAATGCTGAGTCTTGACGTCGGATTTACCGATCGACCGATACCCGCCGCGATCGATGTGTGAAGGCTCTCGTTAGTCGGCAATAGCAAACGCATCACGCTCTGACCGGGTCGCTTAAGGCTCATCCGGTGAAGCCGTTCGCCTGTGAACAAAGTCTGGAGTCCTAATGGATACCTTCGTTTGCCAGCGTACTGGCCAACGATCTGGTTTCCGTACGTCGACAGCGACGCAGCGAAACCGCCGCCCTTTCCGGCGGCTCCATTTCTCCAGGCATCCATCAGCCCGGCCCACTGCGCCGGCGCCTATCGCCATTCAGAGGACATCATGGCTTCGACGAAAACTGAGATTCAGGAAGTATTGGACATGCCCAGCACCATGCGTCGCAAAGTGGTTTCCGCATTCGTGCTCGGCGCCGGCTCGCTCGCGCTGGCCGCGTGCGGCGGGGGCAGTGACAGCAGCGTCGCGGATGCCGTGGCCAACCGCCAACGCAGACGTTGGGGCGCATCCGCTGCGACCAGCGCCAGTTCGGCGACGACCGCGAGCGCCCCGACGACGGCCAGCTCCACGACCGCGGCAAGCACCGGCTCGCAAGGCGCCAGCACGACCAGCACGAGCGGCGTGCTCCAGGACACGTCCTTCGGCGTGAAGGGCGACGGCACGACCAACGACCGCGCGGCGCTTCAGGCTGCCATCGACGGCTCCGTCGGACAGATTCTGCTCATCACGGGCAAGAGCCGCATCGACGCGACCGGCCTCACGCTGCACTCGAACACGCATATCCGTTTCGCGCAGGGCGCGTCGATCAAGATGCTGCCGCACAGCGCCGCCACGTATCAGATGATGCGCGTGTGGGACGTGAGCAACGTGAACATCGAAGCACCGTATCTCGACGGCAGCAAGGAACTGAACTCCGCCGGCTCGGGCGAATTCGGCATGGGCATCTCGATCACGGGCGCGACGGGCGTCACGATCACGAACCCGACGACGATCAACTGCTGGGGGGACGGCATCTACATCGGCAATAGCATGAGCGGCTCGGGCAAGACCAGCTCGAACGTGTCGATCAGCGGCCATCACGCGAACGGCTGCCGCCGTCAAGGCGCGACGATCACCTCGGGCAGCGGCATCACGTTCACGAGCCCGCTATGGGAGAACATTGCAGGCACCTCGCCGGCGTGTGGTCTCGACATCGAGCCGGATGACAACACCGCCGTGCTCGAGGCGATCAAGATCGTAAGCCCGACGACTCAGGGTTGCGCCGGCCCCGGCATCCAGATCTATCTGGGCGCGTTCCCCGGACCGACCGCGAAGAACGTGGACATCCAGATCACGAACCATACCGACAACTGCCCGATCGGCCCGTTCGGCGTCGGCGGTCTTCAGCTGAATGGCCGCGTCGTGACCGGCGCAATCACCAGCACGAACCCGGTGTGGAAGCAGAACTGGTACCTCGGCGGCTGGGACAGCAACGGCCCGAAGGTGTCGGTCGTGAATCCGAAGATCGGCTAAGCTGGGAGAGATGCGCTAGAGGGGTATTTCGGCGCGATAATTGGCTTGAGAAAAGGGCGGACATCCATTCGGAGTCCTCCCTTTTTGGCGTTGCTTGGCGCGTGGGCGAGCAGCGCGCTGCTGCATCAAAACGCACCAGCCCGCGACGTGCGGAACTGCTTCTGCGACACGGACGGAAATTCACTCGCGGCGGTCTCTAACGGGGGCCCGTCAAGTCGTAAAGGCGTAATTGCCCGACTCCGGCGAGCTCGTGCAATGCCCGCCACGCGAGGCGAAAGTTCTGCTGGCGCGGAACAACAGAGAACTCGGCCCTGTCCGCAGGCGCCGCGTCCGGCTCGACGTCGAATCCCAGGCGATTGAAGGCCAGCTTCGCGCGACGCATGTGATACGTCGACGTCACCAGCACGACGACATCATAGTGGCCGCTTTGCAACAGAGGCGCCACCAACTTCGCGTTCTCGTACGTCGTATTGCTGCTGCGTTCGAGGATGACATCTGCTTCCGGAACGCCGAGCGCCGCGATCTCTCCCGCGTAAAGTTCGGCATCGGTGATGCCGTGACCTTCAGGATCACCGCCGCTGATCACCACCTTGCACGCGCGAGCCTGCCGATGACATGCCGCATAACCGGCGGCGGCCTGCTGGATGCGCGACATGCCGTCGGTCGTTGGTCCGAAAGGGGCGTCCGGCTTCCAGCGGTCCAGGCCCGCGCTCAATAGCACGATGGCATTGCGCGCGCCGAAAGTCAGCGGGCTGCGCGACGAACTGCCCGCAAGCGGCAGGTCCCACACGCCGGACCCGGCGACCCACCATGCGCCGACCGCTGCGGCGGCAAGCAGCGCCGACCATGTAAAGAGCGACATCGAGCGACGCCTGAGCGCAACAGTCGGTGCGACGCCAATCTGTCCGCCCGGTCGAGGTCCGTGCTGCGGACCGCGCGCGCTCACGCGCTCACGCCTTGCCTGCTGCTTACGCCAGCCGCCGCGAAAGCCGCGCGCCATAGCGATAGCGCCGTTTCGAGCGAAAACGCGTCCTTGACGGCCGCCGCGCGCGATGCGAGAAGCTGCCGCCTGGCGTCGCTCTCCATGAGCGTCTTCAACGACTCCGCGAGCTTGCGCGTGTCGCCCACTTCGCTCACCAGCAAGCCATTTTCCCCGTGACGGATGATGTCGCGCGGGCCGCAATCGCAGTCGTAGCTCACAGCGGCCGTGCCGCTCGCCATCGCTTCGACGAGCGTCATCGAAAAGCCCTCGAAGCGCGAACTCAGCACGTACAGGTCGGCTCGTTCGTACCAGTCCGCGACGTTGCCGGCGCGCCCCGGCAACAGCACGCGGTCCTTGAGCCCGACCGTCTCGATCTGCCGTTCGAGCGGCGGCCGTTCGTCGCCTTCACCGACGATCACGAGATCCCAGTCCGGCACTGCGCTCGCGATATGCGAGAAAGCCTCGATCAGATAGTCGAAGCCCTTCGCATCGTGCAGACGGCCAACCGCGAGCAACATGCGGCGTTCCGGTGCGATCACTGCATCGGGCATGAGGATCGGCTCTAGCCGCGGAATCGGCAGAGTGAAAGGTGGCGGGATGACACGCACGGCGGTGCAGTCGCAGTTCTCTTCGAGCCAGTGCTTGCTGTCGCCGGTGAGCGCGACGACGAGATCGGCCATGCGAAACGACCAACGCCGCAACTGCTGCCAGACCGGAGTCAGCGGCAGCATCGGCGGATGCGTGTGTTCGGTCGCGATGACCTTGCAGGGCAATCCTTGTGTCGCGAGTATCGCCACGACTGAGGCGACCGTCATGATGCCGACCACCACGTCCGGCTTCAGTTCGCGCAATACCTTGCGCAGCGCACGCACGCGCACGACGTTGGCCGTGAGCGCGGCAAGCGCGCCTTGCGGCTCGCTCGCGAGATTCAGCGCGATGCGCCGCACAGCCGGATGCAACGGATAGAAGTCGACGCGCGTGGATTCCAGCGACACCACGCTGACATCGGCGCCCCGCGCGGCCCATTCATTGGCGAGGTTGGCCGTGGTCCGTTCGGCGCCGCCGCAATGCATGCAATAGATGAACAGGACGATCTTCATCGCACTTTCTCGTTGATTTATAGTGCGGCGCGCGCAGGCGCCGCATTTTCGGTGATCCGTGATGCGTCGCGCGCCGCTCAGTCGCTTGCGCCAGCACCCGCGTTTCTGTTCGCGCTCAACGGCGGGCTCGCCGTGCTTCTCGCCGAGTCGTGCGTCGACGTTGCGCCCACGCGCGCAAAGAGGCGGTCCCACATCGGCAGAATGGCTTGCAATCCGTACCGCTCGCGCATCGATTCCGATGCCTGCTGCCCCATCTCACGGCACAGGCGGTCGTCGTCGATCACGCGGCGCAACGCGTGCGTCAGCGCTTCGCGATCGCCGACGGGCACGAGCAGGCCGTAGCGCCCATCGCAGGTCAGCTCTCGCGGTCCGCTCGGACAGTCGGACGCGACGCACGGCACGCCTAGCGCGAGGCTTTCCATCAGCGCCATCGGCAGGCCTTCGAAGCGCGACGACATGGCGAACGCGCGCGCCGTCGCGAGTTCGTCCCACAGCGCCTCGGTCGTTCCGGGGAGCGCGATGCGCCCGTTCATGCCGAGCCGCTCGATCTGCGCTTGCAGGCTTGCGCGGTCTGCGCCTTCGCCGAAGATGCAGAGAGCGACATCGTCGCGCTCGCTGGCCACGGCGGCGAATGCATCGATCAGTACATCGAACTGTTTCTGAGCGGTGAGGCGCCCCACCGATACGATCTTCTTGCGCCCGGCAGACGGCTGTCGCGCGAGCGCCCGCTCGAAAACTTCATCCGGCAAAGGGTTCGGCATGACGACGATGTTTTTCGCACGCGGCACCATCTTGCGAAACGGCTCGACGACGCCCTCGGTCAGCACCGTGATGACGCGCGCACTCGGGTAGAACACGCGGCACAGCAAGGTCCATAGCCGCGAACGTCCATCCACCGACGGATTGTTGTGCTCGCACGCGATGACCGGCACGCGCGAGCCGCGCGAAGCGAGCAACGTCATCACGCTGACGTTCGGCAGAAACGAGACGAGCACGTCGGGCCGCGACTCGCGAATCAGCCGGCGCAGGGCCATCACGCGGGCAAGGTAACGCGCCGGCCCGCGCGCAGCGGGCGCGACCCGATCCGCCAGATGAACGACACGCACGCGCTCGTCCAGCCGATAGAACACGTCGCGCGCGCCGAGAAACGTCGGCACGAGCGTCACGTCGTCGCCGCGCGCAGCCCACGCATTCAGCAGTGTCGCCGCGACGCGCTCCGCGCCGCCCGTTCCCATCGAACTCACCAGCAGCACGATCTTCATGGACGCGTCGCAGGCAGTCGAAGCCCCAGGGGTTCACGGGCGCCCGTCATGTATTCATTTCCTGGTAGTACGCCTTGTAGGCGCCGCCGCCGTATCGCCGCGAATAGGCATAGCCGCCCGCGCCGTCCGGCACCGCGTTGAGCACGAGACCGTTCACCTTGCAGCCCGCCTGATTCAGCCGCTGAATGGCCGTTGTCACTTCCGTCGCGCGCGTCACACCGTAGCGTGCAAGCAGAAGGATGGTCGCGGCCGCCGGCGCAATGATGCCGACATCCGATACCGCCAGCACGGCGGCGGCATCCACGACGACGATGTCGTAGTCATCGACCACTTCTTCGAGCGCGCGCTGGAAATTGCCGCGCAGCAGAAGCTCGGATGCGTTGTCCGGATACCGTCCGACGCCCAGGAAATCCAGATTCGGCGTGACTTCGCGGCGAATGGCATCGCGAATAGGCAAGCTGCCCTGCATCACTTCGGTCAGGCCGGGCCCCCACGGCACACCGAGAATGCGATGGATATGGCCGCGCCGAAGGTCCGCGTCGACGAGCAGCACGCGCTTGCCTCCCGCCGCGAGCACCGCCGCGAAGTTCGTCGATGTGAACGACTTGCCGCTGCGTGGCATTGGACCGCTCAGCATGACCACGTTATTGCGCGCGCCGATCATCGCGACCTGAACCGCGGTGCGCAGCACGCGCAGGCTTTCGACAGCCGGATCCTGCGGACATTTCACGGCGAGCAGGCGCTCGGGCACCGTGGCATGGCGGTTCTTGGCGAGACGCCCTTCGTCGTCGCTCATCGGTATGGCGGCGTACAGCTGCAAGCCGGTGCCGCTGAGCTCGCCCGGGTCGACGACGCCCTTCTTCACGAAGTCCCAGCCGAACGCGAGACCCAGTCCCGCGAAAATCGCGGCGACCGCCGATACCCCGACGATCAGCATCCGGTTCGGCTTGCTCGGCATCTCGGGAACGTCGGCGGTATCCACGATCCGCACCGAACTGATCTTGCCAGCGCGCACGAGCTGCAACTGCTCCATGTTCGAGCGCATGGTCGAATAGACATCGGTCGCCACGCGCACCTCGCGCATCAGGCGAACCGTGCTCTGCTCATCGGTCGGGAGCGCCCGCACGCGCTCGGTGAGCGAGTCGCGGTAACGGCTCGTCGCTGCAATCTGCTTGTCGAGCTGCACGAGATCGGGATGCCCCGGCGCGAAACGCTGCGCGATTTCCTGGCGGCGCTGCATCAACTGATAGTAAGACGTCTCCGCCGCCGACGACTGCTGCAGAAGCACGCGCGCCTGTTCGCTGATATCGACCGATGCGTGCCGGTTGCGGAATTCGTTGTAGCGTTGCTCGGCCTGATCGACCTGCTGCTTCAACGCGGGAAGCTGCGAGTTCAGGAAGTCGATGGATGACTGAGCGCGCACCGCCTTGCGCTCCGCGTTCTGCCGTTCGTACGACTGCCCGATGGCGTTGATCGTCGCGGCGACCGCGACCGGGTCCGCGCCCGAGAGCGTCGCGGCGATCACATCGGACTTGTTGCCCTGCTCGTCCACCTGCAGCGCGCGCCTGAGCGCGTCGATGGCGGCCGGACGCGACGAGCGCCGCACGTTGAATTCGATGCCCGGCTGCGCGTTCATGGACGCGACGCGCAGCTTGATGACGCCCTTGCCCGTGTCGAACGCCGCGAGTTCGCCGACCTTGCCCGTCACGGGCGTTTCCAGACCGGGGCCGGAGAGTTCGTACATGCCGCCGGCGAGCGCCTTGACGCGGTACGCATGGCCGATGTCGGCCTTGGGCACGTCGAAGGAGCGCACATAGATGGACTCGTTGCCCCACGCGAACCCGCCGAGGCCGAAGATGCCGGGCGTCGACAGACCCTGCGCATAGCGAGCGACCACCTTACCGATGATCGGGAAGTAAACAGGCTCCGCGCTCACCGCGAGGTTCAGCGAATCGACAGCTTCGCCGACCACAAGCTTCGAGCTGAGAATCTGGATCTCGCCGTCCGCGTTCGACCGTGCGCCGACGATAGACGACACGTCGCCGACATATTCGTTGGACGACGGGCGCGCGCTGCCCTCGCCGGCGTCTTCCAGCTGGACGACGATTTTTGCCTGATAGACCGGCGGAGCGATGACTGCATAAAGGAAGCCCGTGCCGAAAATCACGGCGAAAGCGGCGATGATCAGCCAGCGGTGCGAATAGATGCTGTCGATGACGCTCGCGAAATCGAAACGTAGAGGGCTCCCGTTCGCCTCGGCATTACGTTGGTCGATGTACTCGGCCATGTCTTTCCCTCAGAGCTGACGCTTCTTTGTGGACAGAAAGTCGCGATGATTTCCGGTTCGCGCACGTGGACCACAGCCCCTTGCGCTTTGTTATGACGAGTCTGCTAGGCGACCTAATTATCTGATTAATCCGGTTTGCCTGCGGACACGACCCGGTCATATTGCGGATATTTCATTTACCGCATAACGCGCTATTGCTTGCTCGGTTCCGTATCGTATACCGCAGCAGTTGTGAACGGCAACACGGTTTATCTATTTAGTTGGTTCATCTGAACATACAAGAGCGTGTTCAGTAGGGATTTCCTGTATGAATTCCCGAAAAAAACTCTGGAATGCCTATGCGATGTTGTTTACGATACGTCTCGGATGCATGACTCCACTTTGATGCAATTCGCCAATTTCTGAACGACTATTTGTTTATCGGTTATTCGTGCGTACCGCAGCATCGACCCCCTGTTCGGATAAGAAGGACACCGAGTAATCTTTCGCAGTGCACCATGCCGCCTTGCTGCGCACCCGGAGAAGCAAATGGTTAACTTGACAGTTGGCTTCGCAAGCGCGTTTTTGATGACCTGGCTGGTTGTCAAGTATGCGGGAACCTGCGCACGCTTCTCGCTCGACTTCGACCTGCGCGCAGTTCAGCGGAACCATTACAACGCCGTGCCCAGGGTCGGCGGCCTCGCCATCTTCTGCGGCACCGCCATCACGTTCGCGACGTCCACCGTGTCCCATACCTCGCCGACGTATGAAGCGTTCCTGTTATTGAGCTGCGCCACGCCTGCCTTCATCGGCGGCCTTGCCGAAGATCTGACGAAGCGCGTGAGCCCGCGCGTGCGTCTCGTGTGCGCGCTCGTGGCGGCGCTTGCTTGCTGCTTCGTCCTGCACGCCGTGGTGGAGCGCGTCGACGTGCCCGCAGTCGATCTCGTGCTGGGCATCGCGCCTGTCGGCATCGTGTTCACGATGATCGCCGTGGCGGGCGTCACGAACGCGATGAACATCGTGGACGGCCTGAACGGCCTCGCGTCGGTCGTCGGCATTCTCATCTTCGCGTCCATCGGCTACGTGGCCGTCTCCGTCAACGACTGGCTGGTCGCGAGCGTCGCGTTCGCGATGATCGGCGCCATCGGCGGCTTCGTCGTCTGGAACTACCCGTCGGCGCTCGTTTTCATGGGTGATGGCGGCGCTTACTTCATTGGCTTCATGATGGCGGAACTCGTCGTGCTGCTGATCGCGCGTCACCCCAACGTCAGCGCCTTCTACGCGATCGTCGCCATGTATCCGGCGTTCGAGACGATCTTCTCGATCTACCGCCGCCGCTACGTGCGCGGCCGCGCCGTCGATGCGCCCGACGCGCTGCATCTGCATACGCTCATCTACAAGCGCATCGCGCGCAAGGGCATCGCGTTCAGCGACCGGCAACAGTGCACGCGCCGCAACTCGGTCACTTCGGTTTATCTGTGGGTGCTGAGCCTCATCCCGATCGTTCCCGCGACGTTCTTCTGGAACTCGCCGTATGTGCTCGGCATCGCGGCGCTGGCCTTCGCGAGCGTGTATCTGTGGATCTACTCCGCCGTGGTGAGAT
The DNA here is from genome assembly GCF_902506145.1 of Burkholderia sp. 8Y. GTDB lineage: Bacteria > Pseudomonadota > Gammaproteobacteria > Burkholderiales > Burkholderiaceae > Caballeronia. Next base: position 88,660 of record NZ_LR733519.1, read on the forward strand.
TCAAGACGCCGTCCTGGATGATGCTTCCGGTATGGATGCTCCGTCACGCTTCGCGCGCCGAACGCCGGACGGCAGCGCCTGATCGCCTGCGCTGATACTGCCGATACGCCCGTTCGCAGGCGCCCGACGGGCTTCTACACGGTCACTTGATCAGCGTTTTTGTTGCACTGAAGCAAGGCCGCCAAGTTAGCGGACAAGATGTCGTGATGCCTCTACTGACTTTCAGTTTCCCGCCGAATCGTTTTACGCCGAAGCCGGCGGTTGCGCATAAGCCGACCGCCGCTTTGGCATTTAGTGCATTGATTAAACGTCGCGCTTAGTCTAACTCGCGGAATTTATATGTGCGTCACCGCACGGATTTAATCACTTTTTCTAAATATATTGCGCGGGGAATTCGCGCGGAATAAAAACTGATTATGTTTTCCCTGCTTCTTTATTTTGACGCGATCATCCGGAGCGGGTTCCTGATAACGGATAACGATGCAAGAGACGCATGAAGAATCCAGCCGTGTATAGAAACTCCGGCCTGTTGGATGTCAATCAGGTGCGGCACGAAGCCCGTCCCTATTTCGCGACGCCTGCCGGATGGGCCTTTCTGCTGCTCGCGTTTTACATCATCTGGTTTCTTTCGACGTCCGAACGGTCGATCTATAGCATCGCGGATCAAGACGCGTACCTTGCATATTTCAGATACACCGACTGGGAGTGGCTCAAGGCCTACTTCGCCCACACAGGTTTCGGGCTCAGCGTCGTCCCGCACCTCATCACGGACGAAATCGGCTGGCGGCTCTGGATCATCCTCGTGAATTCGCTGGGCTTCACGCCGGAGTCGGGCATCCGGCTCACCGTCGCGCTGTCCAACGTGCTGGTCTTCTGTGCGCTCGCGCGGCTGCGCCGTCCGCTGCTCGGGCTCGTGATCTGGACGGTGGTCCCGGCTGCCCTTTTCACCATCGGCCTGTTTCAGTTGCGGCAAGGCTTCGGCTTCGGCGTGGCGATGCTGCTCGCCATCGGACTGCGCCGGCCGGTGCTCGGCATGTGGATCGCAAGCACCATCCACACGACATTCGTCATTCCCGCCATGCTGATTACCGTCGCATCGAGAAGCGGCAAGGACAACCGGATCGCCATTCCCGTCGTCGTCGTGTTCGGCTCGGTGCTGGCCGCGAGCGCGCAGACGCTGTTCGATACCTTCGGCGGCCGTCGTCTGGACGACTACGCGAACTACACGGCGGAGTTCTCGGTCAACCTGCTCGTGCTGCTCATGTCGTACGGGCTTGCATCGGTGCTGGTGCTCGCGGCGCTTCCGACCCTGCGCGCCGTGCGCCTGCGCACGCCCTTGCGTCATCTCGCGCTGATGCATCTCGGCCTGCTCGCCTACCTCGTGTGCGCGTTCGTCTTCTTTCCGTTCGGCAAGGACCGCGTGTTCTACTACATCTCGCTGCTGCTGCCGTTTCTGATGCAAGAGATTCGTGTCAAGGACGGCATCACGCTATGGATGACGACAGTGCTCTACTTCATGATGGCGGCGGATGTCTATCTCGCGTCACAGAAGGGCGTGTACACGTATTTCTTCAGATAGCGCGGGATGATGGTCGGCGCTTGCGACACGACACGACACGATGTCTTCGACAATCGCCACTTGTCGCGCAGTCGTTCGTCGCACCGACAGTTCTTCTCGATAGTCACAACGGCTGTTGATCGGAACGTGATGGCTCGCCGCGCAGCGCCCAATACTTGTTGCCGATGAAGCCCACGACCAGATACACCGGGATGCCGCTCACTTGCGCGAGGTAAGGCGCGTGCGTGAGGCGCAGCGTGAAGAGAACGGTCCCGAGATTGCACAGGTAAGACACGAGCACAACGACGAGAAAGCGCAAAGCCGACTCGCGCGTGGCTGCCGTCTTGAACGTGAACTTGCTGTTGAGCGCGAAGCTGACGAGGATGCCGATCGCATATCCGATCATGTTCGCGACGACGGGACTGCTGCCCGCCGCTTGCACGCCGAAGATGATGGCGGTCGACAGCACCGTGTTGAGGCCACCGACCAGCAAGTATTTGAGGAACTGGAGACGGACGTCGGCCACCGATGCGGACATGAGCAATTGAGCATGAAGGGTGATAATGCGGCGCAAAACGCGCTCTGTCACGCGCCTTTCGCATACACGGCGTACTGAGCGCCGAGCGGAATGCGTGTCATGGCCTTCTCGAACGGGCGCAGTGCAGCGAGCGCGTGAGGAAAGAAGATGCGGTAGCGCACTTCGACATCGGCGAATCCGGCCTCGCGGCAGCGCCGCTTCATGTCGGGCGCGGGGATGAGTTTGGCGTTGACATCGAACTCGCATGTATTCACCGCCTTCACGGTCAGCGGGTTATACGGGTTGTGTTCGAAGATCACGAGCGTGCCACTGCGCCCCACGACGCGCCGCAACTCGCGCAGCAAGTCGACATGTTCCGCATGGTCTATGTGGTGGAACACACACATTGCGTACGCCAGGTCGAACTCGCCAGGCTCGAAGGGCAGCGTGCGGCCATCGAAGTGAACGAAGCGCGCCAGATTAGCGAAGCGGCTTTGCGCGACTTCGAGCGACCGCTCGGACACGTCGGCGCACGTGAGGCTTGCATCGGGAAGATAGTGGCGAGCCCACGGAATCGACGCGCCCACGCCCGACCCGAAGTCCAGCATGCGCCGGGGCGCCACATGCCGGCGTGCCATTTCCTGCGCGATATCGCGGATCTTGTACTCGGCGAAGAACGCCGGACCTTCACCCGACGCGGCAATGTTCTTCGCGTGCAGCGAAAGATACTCGTCGGCGAATTGATCGAACTCGGCTTTGTCCATACGTGAGTCATCTCCTCGGCGTTTGCAGCCTGATTGCACATGCACGCGGCTCAGACGAGCGGCTCGTCGCGCGCCGTCATGTCATCTTAGAACATCGCCAACGTATTGTTGTTGCGGTCATCAGACGCTCGAATTATCCGACGGAAGATGACCCGCTTCGACGTGAAGGTGCGTGCTCGCTCGCGCTGCATCGCTGAATGCACGCACATCGCACACGCCATGTCAAACGTCCGCTCGACACAGGATTTAGGCGTTCGAAATGGTTGAAATTTTTTTTGCTCTGCGCGTAGTATGTACTGCGTCCTCGCACCCCCGTGTGCTGTCCTCGGCAACTGACGAATCGTCGATTCATCGCTTTGTACTTCGAAGGGAATAAGCAACTTGCCTCAAAGTTTCGATCTTGCCAAGACGCGGATCGAGGCACCTTGTCAATCAGGGGGCTCGCCCATGACGATGTTGAATATCATCGTGCCGTGCTACAACGAAGAGGAAGTTTTGACGGAAACGAGCACGCGTCTGCTCGCGCTGCTGAATCGACTGATCGGCGAAGGCGTGGTCACGGACGAAAGCAGGATCACGTTCGTCGACGACGGCTCGCGCGATCGTACATGGTCCATCATCGAGAGTCTGCACCTCGCCAATGCGCGATGCCGCGGCATCAAGCTCTCGCGCAATCGCGGGCATCAGAACGCGTTGCTCGCGGGCTTGCTGCTTGCGCAAGGCGACGTGCTCGTGAGCCTGGACGCCGACCTTCAAGACGACATCGAAGCCATTCCGCGCATGCTCGCCGAGCACCGCAATGGCGCAGAGATCGTCTTCGGCGTGCGGCACAAGCGCGCGTGCGACACGTTCTTCAAACGCTTCACCGCGCAAAACTACTACAAGGTGCTGAAAGGGTTGGGCGTGGACGTCCTGCCCGGTCACGCGGACTTCCGGTTGATGAGCCGCAAGACGCTCGAGGCGCTCAAAGAGTTTCAGGAAGTCAATCTGTTTCTTCGGGGCATCATTCCGCTGCTCGGCTTTCGCACGGCCGTCGTCGAATACGAGCGCGCCGCGCGATTCGCAGGTGTGAGCAAATATCCGCTCGGCAAGATGCTCGCGTTCGCCTTCGACGGCATCACGTCCTTCTCGGCAGTGCCCTTGCAATGGAGCACGCGCATCGGCGCGCTGCTCGCCGCCGGTTCGCTGTGCTTCGGCGCGTGGGCTGTGTATGCGCGCCTTTTCACCGATCTCGCCGTGCCCGGCTGGGCGTCCACGGTCGTGCCCATGTACTTTCTCGGCGGCATCCAGCTGCTTTTCCTCGGCGTGATCGGCGGCTATATCGCCAAGACGTATGCCGAGACAAAGCGTCGTCCACGCTTCATCATCGAGCGAACGCTATGAACATGCCGATCGAAGGTGCAGATGCCGCCGCATCGTCCGCCGGGCCGTCGCTCTCGCGCAGCGGCTCGTTCATCGACCGTTTGCCGCGCGCGCTTTTCATCGTGGCAGTGCTTTATGGGGCCGTGCTCTTCTGGATCGCGCCTCGGCCGCCGCTTGCCGATCTGCCGCAACATGCCGGGCAAGTCATGCTCCTGCACGATCTTCTTGAGCATGCGTCGCCGTGGACGGACCAGCTGCGGATCAATCTGTTCACGCCCTATCTGATCGGCTACGGTCTTGCGCTGCCGCTCACGTACGTGATGGCCGTTTCAGCGGCGATCAAGCTCATTCTCACGCTCGCCTACTTCGGATTCGTGGCGTCGTGCATCGCATTCCGGAAGGATCTGAACGGCGATCCGAGGCTCGACATCCTGTTTGTGCCGGGTTTCTTCGGCTTCGCCTTCGGCTGGGGCTTCTACACGTTTCTTGTCGCGGCGCCCGTGGGCATGCTGTTTTTGCGGCTCGTTCATCGCTATGCGGCGGCTCCTTCGTTGAGCAAGGGCGTCGTCGTGTCCGTGGCGGGAACGGCGCTTTTCTTCTGCCACGGCCTCGTCTTTCTGTTCGCCTGTGCGACCGGTGTCTGCTTCGTGCTCGTGAAACAGCGGCGTGTCGGGTCGATGCTGTGCGCGCTCGCGCCGTTCGTGCCGCTCGGCCTGCTATGCATCGCCCATGCGATGTGGAGCCATGCGAGCGATCCGGTTCTCAACCATGGCATCCAGAACGTGACCGCCTTCGAATGGGGCTGGACCGACAGGGTGTCGAAGCGTCTCATCTCGCTGCCCGTCTTCGTGTGGAGCCTGTCGAAGGACGGCGCGCGCTATCTGCCGGTCGTCGCGCTGATGGCCGCCGCGCCGTGGCTCTGGCGCGACAGGATCAATCGCGACCGCGCCGCCATCGTGCCGATGATCGTCGTCGTGTTCATCTGGATGCTCGTGCCCAGCACGGCGGCGGGGACGGCGTTCTTGTATCAACGGTTCGGCGTGTTCCTGCTGCCCGCGTATGCGCTGATGTTCGTCGCCGCAGAGCCAGCCCATTGGGATGCGCGGCGGGCCATGTCTGCCTCCGCCCTCACGCGCGTGCGTGACGTGGGCCTTCAACTGGCGATGATCGCGGGCTGCCTCGTCTTCTTCACCGACCAGTCCATCCGTCTGCATCGTTTCGCGGCGGAGAACGCCGGGCTGGAACAATTGCTGTCGCAGACCGAACCGGGCCAGCGCGCGCTCAACCTCGTCTTCGATCCTGAGAGCGCCGCCTACGGGAGTCCGGCTGCGTACATGCATCAGGCGTTGTGGTATCAGGCGGAAGAGCGCGGATTCGTGAATCCGAACTTCGCGATCTTCCTCCCTCAGATCGTGCGCTTTAGACCCGAGCACGTTCCCCCCGACACTGAGCACGTCGTTCAAGAGCCTGACACGTTCCAATGGAAGACGGACGGCGGCCGCGCATATCGGTACTTCTTCGTCCACAAGGCCGAGCCGTTGCGGGCGGACTTTTTCACCAACGACGAGTGCGATGTCGCATTGGTGACGCACTCCGGCGCATGGTGGCTCTACGAGCGGCGCAACTGTCGATGAAGGGTCGCTTACGACGATTCCATACGCATACCTAACTAACCTTACACCGAGCGTCGGGACGACATCGACGCTATACGCGCCGCATGCGGTGATTCTTGCGATCCCGCCCCGGCATGCCGCGCAAACGCTCCCTCGCGTGCCTGAGTTCGGCCACAACGCCAACCGTCCGACGCGACCTCCTCTCGCCGCCGGAATACGCATTGCTGCGCAACGGGCGACGGCGTCGGCTTTCGACGACGCTGAAACAATGAGGAGAATCGCATGGCACAAGCCGCACTTTTTACCCCCGCTCGCCTCCGCAATCTGGAGCTGGAGAACCGCATCGTCATCGCACCGATGTGCCAGTACTCGGCCGAAGACGGCTGCATGAACGAATGGCATCTGATCCATCTCGGGCAGCTTGCCCTGTCGGGCGCGGCGCTGCTCACCATCGAGGCGACCGCCGTGCTGCCGGAAGGCCGCATCACCTGGGCCGATGTCGGCTTATGGAATGACGAGACCGAAGCCGCCATCGAGCGCACGCTCAAGGGCATTCGCCGCTGGTCCGCCATGCCGATCGCCATTCAGCTGAGCCACGCGGGCCGCAAGGCATCGACGGAAGTGCCGTGGGAAGGCGGCGCGCAGATTCCGCCCGACCACGCGCACGGCTGGCAGACCGAAGCGCCGTCGTCCGTGCCGGCCGATGAAAGCGAAACCCCGCCGGTGGCGCTGGACCGCGCGGGACTCGAACGCATCCGCGACGCGTTCGTCGCGTCCGCGAAGCGCGCCGCGCGGCTCGGCATCGACCTGATCCAGATTCACGCGGCGCATGGTTATCTGCTGCATCAGTTCTTGTCGCCGCTTTCGAACAAGCGCGACGACGAATACGGCGGCTCGCTCGAAAATCGCATGCGTTTTCCGCTTGAAATCTTCGATGCCGTGCGCGCCGCGTTCCCGGAAGATCGCCCGGTGACGGTGCGCGTGTCCGGCACGGACTGGATCGATGGCGGATGGGATATCGAGCAGACCATTGCCTTCGCGCGGGCGCTGGAGGCGCGCGGCTGCGATGCGATCCACGTGTCGAGCGGCGGCTTGCATCCCGCGCAGCAGATTCCCGTCGGGCCGAGCTATCAGGTGCCGCTCGCGCGCGCAGTCAAGGGCGCGGTGAAAATGCCGGTCGTCGCGGTGGGGCTGATCACGGGCATCGAGCAGGCGGAAGGCATCGTCGGGACGGGCGACGCGGACATGATCGCGCTCGCCCGCACCGCGCTCTACGACCCGCGCTGGCCGTGGCACGCAGCAGCGGAACTGGGCGCGCACGTGCGCGCGCCGAAGCAGTATCTGCGTTCGCAGCCGCGCCAATATCGGGATTTGTTCGAAGAGGACTGAGGCTCGCGCCGACGCCGCGGCGTGCTATCTTCAAGCCGTCGCGCGTCGCCGTTTCATGTGGTGCCATCATGAGTCAAGTCCGCTATCCGCTCGGACCCGACGACCGGGTGCATCTTCTCTGCTGGCTGACATGCGGCTTTCTCGGCGCGTTCTATCTCGAAGGCGCGTGGCCCGAACCGTCGTTTCAGGTGCGCGCGGCGCATCGCTGGCTGGACAACCACAACCGCGCCGCCGACTGGATCGAAACCGCGAGGCTCTCCGTCATGGCGCAGTCGCTCGCTTCGCGCTTCTGTCCGCTGCTGGATACCGAAGCGGGACGCGCCGCAATCGAGCGGATCATCGAAGGCGACGACCTCGACTACGAAAGCGAGCTCGTGCAGCGCATCTTCCACGCGTGCGTCGTCCAGCTCACGGATCGGCGGCGGCCGTCGCGCTAGCCTTCGCTGCCCTCGCGGCGGTTGCATTTGTCCTACAAACATCCTTGGGCACGACACTTATTTTCCTTGACAACGCATGGCGCGCGCCTTGCAGCAAGCCTTCGGCCGTGCGGTCTTTTTTCTGACGAGGCAATGTGCGGTAGCCCACACTCCGGCGTTTGGGCGCATTGCTACATTCGTGCCGCCTGCTCGCACGTCGATGTCCGCGCCCTCTTGCTAGTCGATGATGGCCCGGCTACACCGTCAGCGGCCCAATGACGACAAAACAAATCGACACCGTCCGGAGGGTGTATGCAGCGCAGTATCGGTTCCTTCAGTCGCGCCTTGCGGCTTCGGCCGCTCTCGGCCATCGTGCCGCTCATCGCCGGTCTTTCCTGCGCGCACGCCGCGCCGCCGCTTCCGAGCGGCGGGCAGTTCGCCACGGGCAGCGGTTCCATCACCGGCGGCGGCCGGTCGCTCGTGATCGACCAGACGTCGACGCGCGGCGTCATCGACTGGAAGAGCTTTTCGATTGGCAGCGGTCGTCAGGTGACGTTCAACAACGGCAGCGGCGCGACGCTCAATCGCGTGACGGGCGGCGATCCCTCGACGATTCTCGGCAAGCTGACGGCCACGGGCAGCGTGTACCTGATCAATCCGCAGGGCGTGCTCGTCGGCCCCGGCGGCGTGGTCGCGACGGGCGGGCGCTTCGTGGCGTCGTCGCTGAACGTAAGCGATGCGGCCTTCATGAAAGGCGGCGACCTGACCCTGTCCGGCGATGGCCGCGGCGTCGTGGTCAATCTCGGCAAGATCGGATCGAGCGGCGGCGACGTGTTCCTCGTCTCACGCACGGCCGTGGTCAATGCCGGCTCCATCGACGCCCCGAAGGGCAGCGCCGAACTGGCGGCGGGCGCGCAAGTGCTGCTGCATGATGCATCGAGCGGCCAGCAGGTTTTCGTGCAGTCGGGCAGCCAGGGCATCGTGACGAACGCCGGCGCGATCCGCGCGGCGCAAGTCAGCCTGCAAGCCGCCGACGGCAACGTGTATGCGCTCGCCGGCAACAACGCGGCGATCCGCGCGACCGGCACCGCGACGCGCGACGGTCACGTGTGGCTCGTCGCCGATCACGGCGAAGTCCATGCGGCGGGCGCGATTGTCGCGGCGAGCGCGAACGGCAGCGGCGGCACGGTCGAAACCCGCGCGACCACGCTTAACGTCGCGGGCGCAAACGTTGTCGCGGGCGAGTGGACGCTTTTCTCGCCAGCGTTCACCATCGACAGCGCCACCGCTGACGCGATTTCGCGCAGCCTCGGCAACGGCACCTCCGTGAACGCGCAGTCCGGCGGCGACCTGACGCTGAACGGCAACGTGCGATGGAACGGCAACGCGGCATTGACGCTCGGCGCGGCGCAGGGCGTGACGGTGGCGCAGGCATCGACGATCGCGAACACGGGCGGCGGCAACCTCACGCTGCGCGCCGATGCGAACGGCGCCGACAACGGCGGCAGCGTGACGAATCGCGGCAAGATCGACTGGTCGGGCAGTACGGGCATCGTCAGCGCGCTCTACGACATGAACGGCAGCTACGCGCCCGGCACGCTGCTCACGCACGCCGGCCGGACAGCCGCGCCGTACAGCGGGCTCGTCACGCAGATCACCGCGTACAAGCTCGTCAACACGCTCGCCGATCTCGGCCGGGTCTCGCAGAATCTCGCGGGCAACTACGCGCTCGGCAAGGACATCGACGCAAGCGCGACCGCGTATCCCAATTCCTTCACGCCGATCGGCGCGACGCCTGCCACGCCCTTCACCGGCCAGTTCGACGGCTTCGGCCACACCATCGACCGTCTTGCGGTCGGCGATTCCTCGGCATCGGGCTATGTCGGCATGTTCGGCGTGATCGGCGCGAGCGGCGTGGTGCGCGACATCGCCCTGACGAACGCGAGCGTCGGCGGCGGCGCGCCCTCGACCTACGGCCTGCTCGCGGCGCAGAACAACGGCTTGATCGCGTATGCGTCGACCTCGGGCGATCTGTCCTATGGCGGCTTCGGCGGCGGGGGCAACGGCGGTCTCGTCGGCGCGAACAACGGCCGGATCTGGCGTTCGTCGAGCAGCGCGACGGTCGGTTTCCAGGGCGCGTCGGGCGGCCTCGTGGGCGTGAATGCGGGGACCATCGCGCAGTCGTATGCGACCGGCAACGTGAGCGGCGGCTCGCACGGATCGGTCGGCGGATTGGTGGCGTTCAACACCGGCACCATCTCGCAGTCCTACGCGACCGGCAGCACCGGCGGCCAGACCGGCGACGGCGGCCTCGTCTACGACAACGGCACCACGGGCGTCATCAACGAATCGTTCGCGGCGGGGCAAGTCGGCGGCGGCGGGCCTCCGTTCGCGGTGTACGGCGGCATCGCGGCGACGAACGAGGGCGTGATTCACAACGTCTACTGGAACCGTGACACGACGACGCGCACGAACGCCGCAGGCGCCGATAACGGCACCGCGCCCGGCAACGCGAACGGGCTTTCGAGCACGCAAATGCGCGTGCCCGGGAGCTTCGCGTCGTGGAACTTCGGCACGGGCGGCGCATGGGCGATGCCCGCCAACGCGACGCATCCGGTGCTGAGCTGGGAGCAGGCGCGGCCCTAACGCCCTGACGCGTTTTTGCGAGAAGCACGAAGGGCGGGCGGCCGTCCGCCCTTCAACTCCCGATCACGACGAACACCTCGCCCAGCGGCGCCTTCGATCCGTTCGGCGCGACGGCTTTCAGCGGGAATCCGAACGTTCCCCGCACGCTGACGAAGCGCCCCATCTGGAAGCGAATCCCCGCGCCGATGCTCGCGAGCGATGCGTTGTTGACCTCGCCCGCTTCGGGAATGCGGTTCCAGACGTGCCCGGCATCGAAGAAGACGAAGGGCTGCATGGCCGCGACGCCGAGTGTCAGCGCGGGCGCGCGCATCTCGGTCTGCACGTTCCAACCGCGATCGCCTTGCGCCGCATACGGCTCGTAGCCGCGCACGGTCGCATCGCCGCCTAGTCCGAGTTCCTCGCTCGGCAAGAGCGTGTTGCCGGTCCACTGGAAGAGCCCCCGCGCGGACACCGAAAATCCCGACGCGCCCAGCGGCGACTCGTGCTGCCCCGACACTTGGAAATACTGATAACGCGGCGTCGCGCCGAGCCGGGCGGCATCGAAAGCGGCTTCGTTGTTGCTGCTGTCGAGACGGCCGGGGCTCGCCACGAGCGACGCGTTCAGATGCGTGCCGCCGGACGGATCGGCGTTCGTGAGGTCATAGGCAATCACGAACTGGTGAATATGCGTGTTCGCGTTGAACACCTGAAAGCCGCCGAATTCGAGGTCGTTGTTCGACCGCTTGAAGTCGTAGCCGAACTGGAGCTGCTGCTGCCACGCGCCCGCGTGGTCGAGCGGCGGAAGCAGGCGGTCGTATCGAAAGCTGAACTGCGAACTGATGCCGGACTGTCCATAACTGTCGGGCAGGCGCGGCGTGCTTTGCGCGAACACCCCGAACAGTTCGATGCGATCCATCCACGGCAGCGGCGCGAAGAAGTTGAACGCATGCGCGATAAAGCGCGCACGGTCCGGCCGTCCTTCGATATCGGGATTGCCGGAGAAGAGATCGTTGCTCGCCGTCGCCTGATAGCCGATGCGCGCGTCGATGCCGAACAGGTTGCCGTAATCAAACCCCGCCAGAAAGCGGTCGCGCCCCAGGTCGCGCACGCCGTCGTTGTTGTAGCCGCCATACACGCGCAGCGGCAGGCGGTCGTCCGTTTGCAGCAGCACATCGGTCGTGTTTTGCGCCTCGCCGGGCGCATAGATGACGTCGACGCGGCGATACGGATTCGCGTTGAGCAGCGCGAGCCCCGCTGCGACATCGGCTTCGTGGATCGGTTCGCCGCTCGCAAGCGGCATCTCGCGCGTGAGCAGCGCATCGGAGAAATAGCGGTTGCCCTTCGCGATCACGCGGCCCGCGCGGAACTCCGCGACCGCGATCGTCACGACGCCGTTGCTCACGTCCTGCTCGGGCACGTAGACATCGACGAGCGGCTGGCCCGCGCCGCGATACCGCTGCACGACCGCGCGGCGGATCTGCGCGAGGCGCGCGAAGGTGAGCGGCTTGCCGAGATCGGCGGCGAAGGTGTCGAGAAAAGCCGGGTCGAGGAGCGGCAGGCCCGTGGACGTGATCGCATCGTGCGCGGCGGACTGATGATCACTCGATGCAGCCTCGCCTGCGCGTGCGAACGCGATGCCACGCAGGTTGTCGATGGCGACGGCTTGCGATTCGTCGCCCGGCTGCTGCGGCGGTTGCGGGGCGCGCGGGCGGGCGGCGGCGGGCGGCGCAATCGGCGCGACATCGCGATACGCCTGCGCGGCGGCATCGCCGATATGCGCACACATGGCCACCATCGCGACGGCGAACGCGCGCATCGGCGCCGAAAGACGCGTCATGCGACGCGGGTGCGGTTGCCCGGACTGTCGATGCGACGGGCGGGCCGGCCGCGCCGGGCTTGGTCAGCGTGTGTCACCTCGCCTCCGATGCTGTCTTTTGCTGGGCCGCCGACTATATATCGGCGGCCATCCGGCTCGCCAGCATGCGTCCGGCGTGAATGTGCGCCAGCGCACGCTGAATACGACCCGGCGCGCGCCTGCGCATCGCATCACGCGCTCACGGCTTGAGCACGACCTTGATGCAGCCGTCTTCCTTGTCGCGGAACGTTTTGTACATGGCCGGTCCGTCGGCCAGCGACACCGTATGCGTGATGACGAACGACGGATCGATCTGTCCGTCCTGGATGCGCTTGAGCAGGTCGTCCGTCCAGCGGTTCACGTGCGTCTGACCCATGCGCCAGGTCAGTCCCTTGTTCATCGCGGCGCCGAACGGAATCTTGTCGATCAGCCCGCCATACACGCCCGGCACCGACAACGTGCCCGCCGGGCGGCACACATAGATCATCTCGCGCAGCACGTGTGGACGGTCCGTCTCAAGCATCACGGCCTGCTTCGCGCGGTCGTACATGGCATCGACCGAACGCGTCGCGTGCGATTCCATGCCCACCGCGTCGATGCACTTTTCCGGACCCTTGCCCTGCGTGAGATCGCGCAGACGCTCCAGCACGCTCTCTTCCTTGAAATTGATGACGGTCGCGCCGCCCGCGCGCGCCATCGCGAGGCGCTCGGGCACGCAGTCGATCGCGATCACCTGCTTCGCGCCGAGCAGCACGGCGCTGCGAATCGCCATCTGGCCGACCGGGCCCGCGCCCCAGATCGCGACCGTGTCCGTCGGCTCGATATCGCATTGCACGGCCGCCTGCCAGCCGGTCGGGAAGATGTCGCCGAGAAAGAGCACTTGCTCGTCCGTGAGGCCATCCGGAATCTTGACGTGCGTCTTGTCCGCGAACGGCACGCGCACGTATTCGGCCTGTCCGCCGGGATAGCCCCCCGTCAGGTGCGTGTAACCGAAAAGACCCGCGGTCGTGTGGCCGAAGACTTTGTCCGCGACATCCTTGTTGCGGTTGCTGCGTTCACAGACGGAGAAATTGCCGCGTTTGCACTGATCGCACTCGCCGCAGACGATGGTGAACGGCACGACGATGCGGTCGCCCACCTTGAGCGCCTTGTTTTCCGCGCCGACTTCCATCACTTCGCCCATGAACTCGTGGCCCATGATGTCGCCGGATTCCATGCCAGGCATGAAGCCGTCGAAGAGATGCAGGTCCGAACCGCAGATCGCGCACGTCGACACCTTGATGATGGCATCGCGCGGCTGCTCGATGACCGGGTCTGGAACCGTCTCGTACCGGATGTCCTTCTTGCCTTGCCAAATCAGCGCCTTCATTGTTTGCCTCCAGCGGAGTGAATGATCGGATCGCGCGTCAGTTAGGTCAGCAGCGGAGCACCGACCATGACGCTTGTGCAGCAACGCGTGTACCGCGCCGTTAGCCGGCATCACGTAAGCAATACAAGAACGCAGCCGCTGGCGTTGAACGTTGCTCGCGCGCCGAAAACACGAGCGCGCCTGCGAACGCCCTCGCAAGCCGCGCCGCGTGTCGCCCCTATCGATGCGATTGGAAAAATGAAACGCCGATGTGCGCGCTGGGAATACCCACTGCTATCAACTCATGCGCCCATTCGGCTCAAACCATGGACGCTCGATGGCGCTTCCCCGCATCGATTGTTTCGAACTTTCGCACTTTCATCGAAGGAGCCTGCCATGTTCATACACAACAAACGTCTGCAATACACGGTGCGCGTTGCCGCGCCCAATCCGGGCCTCGCCAATCTCCTGCTGGAGCAATTCGGCGGACCGCAAGGCGAGCTTGCCGCCGCCATGCGTTACTTCACGCAAGCCGTCACCGAAGACGATGCGGGCCGCAAGGACTTGCTGTTCGATATCGCGACCGAAGAGATGAGCCATCTGGAGATCATCGGCAGCATCGTCGCGATGCTGAACAAGGGCGCGAAGGGCGCGCTGGCCGAAGCCGTGGAGCAGGAAGCGGAGCTGTATCGGTCGATGACGGGCAACGGCAACGATTCGCACACCACCGCGATCCTGTATGGCGCGGGCACGCCGCTGACCAACTCGGCCGGTGTGCCGTGGACGGCGGCGTATATCGACACCATCGGCGAGCCGACGGCCGATCTGCGCTCGAATATCGCAGCCGAAGCGCGGGCGAAGATCGTCTACGAGCGGCTCATCAACGTTACCGACGATCCCGGCATCAAAGACGCGCTCGGCTTTTTGATGACGCGTGAAATCGCGCATCAGAAGTCCTTTGAAAAGGCGCTGCACTCGATTCAGCCGAACTTCCCGCAAGGCAAGCTGCCCGGCGTGCCGGAGTTCACGAGCGTGTACTACAACATGTCGAAGGGCGACGACGCTCGCGGCCCGTGGAACGAAGGCGGCGACTGGAAGTTCGTCGCGGACCCAGAGCCGGCAGTCGACGGCGGCGACGGCACGGCGAGCGTGAACGTGAGCGAGATGGAGAAGGACGCGCTGACCACGATGGCCACGCGCACCGCGTCCGACCCCACCGCCGATCCGGTGACGGGCGCGGATCTGGGCGCGGGCAAGGCGGTCTGACGCGTGATTGGCGTACTTGAACAAACGGCCGCGATCATGGCGATCGCGGCCGTTTGCTTTCGATCAAGCGGGGCGAGCTAATTCTGCGAAGTCGAGGCGACAGCGTGTCGATCATCGCGACGTTCGCGCCCACGTTGCCGAGTTGGCCGGCCGCATGATGTGCGTGCCACATCGGATTGCCCGTGCGTTTCGAGCCCGTGGGCTATTCGACACGGGCAGCCCGGTATCGGCGGGACCGAGCAGCAAAGGGGAACCTGACGTGGAGAAGTCCTTCGCATCTCTCGCTAATCTTTGCGGCGTCTGACGTCTTCGACACGACGAGTTGCAGTCGGAGGACACGGGGCTTCTAAGCGGCAGGGTCCAGTTTCACCTTGATCCATCCCGGCTGACGCAGATCGAACGCCTTATACGCGTCGATGACATTCATCATCGGCTCGCGTGTCGTCAAGACGCGAAGCGGATCGAACGAACCGTTGCTCACGCGCTCGATGAGCGGCGGCGTGATCGCGCGATGATTGCAGTTGCCCATCTTGATCGTGAGATTCTTGTTCATCGCGATACCGAGCGGGAAGAAGCGATCGTTCGGCGGATACACACCGATCACGCCGAGCGTCCCCGCCTTCGCGAGCGCGGCGACGGCCCAGTCGAGCGCCTGCGTCGGCGCATTGCCCGGCGTCCAGTTGTTGCCGTCCTGATTGCGCTCGGGCGTGACCGTCTGGCTTTCCTGCTCCGCTTGCTTCGTCTTGTCTTGCGACGCCGCCGGTCCGCCTTCGGGATGCACGGCATCGACGCCGACCGCATCGATGGCGCGATCCACGCCGATACCGTTCGTCAGCTCGAGAATCGCCTGCACCGGGTCTTCCTCATCGAAGTTCACGGTTTCCGCGCCCTGCGCGCGCGCCATGTCGAGACGGTCCTGTAAGCGGTCCACGGCGATCACGCGCCCTGCGCCGAGCATCCAGGCGCTCGCAATCGCAAACTGGCCGACCGGCCCCGCGCCGAAAACGGCGACCGTATCGCCCGGACGCACTTCCGCGAGTTGCGCGCCGAAATAGCCGGTCGGAAAGATGTCGGAGATGAGAATGGCGCGCTCGTCATCGACGTTATCGGGCAGCCGAATGAGGCTCGCGTTGGCGAGCGGCGTGCGCGCGTATTCGGCTTGCAGGCCGTTGATCGGCCCCGTGCTTTTCGGTCCGCCGAAGAACGCGGTGCCGGCGGACGGGCCGTTCGGATTCGCGAGGTCGCATTGCGCGGTGTAACCCTGCCGGCAATACCCGCAGCATCCGCACGAAATAGTCGATGGAATCAGCACGCGATCCCCGCGCTTGAGATTGCGCACGCCCTTGCCGATCTCTTCGATCACGCCGACGCCTTCGTGTCCGAGGATCGTGCCCGGCACCATGCCCGAGAGCGTGCCGCGCACCATGTGCAGGTCCGTGCCGCAGATCGCGCTCGAAGTCAGCCGGACCACCGCGTCGTGATCGTGCTGGATCGTCGGGTCGGCCACGTTGTCGAGCGATATGTTGCCTACGCTGTGAAACACGACTGCTTTCATCGTCTGACTCCTGGAATGGTTAATCGAACGCTAGTTCAGCAACGCACGCGCCCGTGAAGCTCGGGCATAGCCGTTGCGACCTTCAGTGCGTTGAAACCGCTAATCCCGAAAGGAGAGTCACATGAACAAGGACGCGACCGAAGGCATCAAGGAACAGGTGAAGGGCTGGGTCGATACGGCCATCGGCACCGTGACCGGTGACGAGGACCGCAAGCTCAAGGGCGACGTCGAGATCACCAACGGCGCGAACCGCAAGGACTACGCCGACCAGAAAGACAATATCGAAAAGGGCATCGAAGATCCGGGCGAACCGACCAACACATAACGCCGCTTCTCCCGATCACGCCGCGCGCTTCACATAGCGCGCGATGAAGGTGCGCGTCTCGTCGTCCGGGAAGCGCACCGCCACGCGGTCCGCGCTCACCATCTCCACGACGCCATCGCCATATCGACGCACGCGCACGCGGTCGCCCTGGCTGAACGTTTGTGCATTTCGCTTCGGCTTCGCTTCTTTCTCGTGCTCTTCCGATAGCGCCTGTTCACGCACTTCGCGCGGGCTTTCCTGCACTTCCGGCGGATGCAGGCAGTTGTCGCATGAGCCGCACGTTCCGCCGCCGAGTTCATCGTCGGGTGCGCGATAGGTGACTTCCTGCTTGCTTGCGGCCGGCGGCGCGGCAACGTCGTCCGCATCGTCGGCGAAGTAGTCGAGCAGCATGCGCCACCGGCACCGCGCGCTTTGCGCATAGTTGATCATGCGTTCGAGCACCGCGCGATCGCGCCCCGCTCGCGCCGCATAGCCTTGCGCGGCGTCGTCCAGCTGCGCGATGGCCGCGCCGTCGTCGATCAGCTTCATGCCGCCGCGCCGCGTGCGACGTGTCACGCCCAGGTCATTTAGCAGCGTCGCCGCGACACGCAGCTTGTTCGCGCCGACATGCGGCAATGCTTCGCGCAGGCGTTCGACCGGCTTTTCGAGCGTCAGACTCGCGTTCTCGCGCGCGAGGTCGCGCACCGTTTCCGCGACGCGGCGAATCGTCTCCGCGCTCGGATAACGTCCGCCGAGGAAGAACTGCTGGACCTGCTTGTCTTTCAGTTCGAAGAGCAGGATGCACCTGGCCGGCTCGCCGTCGCGGCCCGCACGACCGGCTTCCTGATAGTACGCGTCGAGGCTGCCCGGTACTTGCGCATGCAGCACGAAGCGAATGTCCGGCTTGTCGATGCCCATGCCGAATGCGTTGGTCGCGATCATCACCCGTGCGTCGTCGCCCATGAAGGCGTCTTGCGCTTCGGATCGTGCGCTCGCGGCCATCTTGCCGTGGTATCGCTGGGCCGCGACGCCGGCTTCCACGAGCGCGGCGTGCAGCGCGTCGCATTCGGCCACCGTCGCGCAATAGATGATGCCGCTGCCTTCAAGCGTGCTCGCCAGTTCGATCGCGCGCGCCCGCTTGTCTTCGGGATTGGTCAGTTGCTCGACCGAGAAATGCAGGTTGTCGCGATAGACGCCCGTATGGATCACGGTGGCGTGCCGCATCTGCAATTCGCGCACGATGTCTTCGATGACAGCGGGCGTCGCCGTCGCGGTGAGCGCGAGCACGGGCGGCCGGCCGAGCGTCTTGACCGCGTGAATCAGCTCGACGTAGGCAGGGCGAAAGTCGTGGCCCCACTGCGAAATGCAATGCGCCTCGTCGATGACGACGAGCGGCACCGAGGGCATGTCCTTCGCCGTGAGCGTCGCAGTGAACTCCGCATTGACGAGCCGCTCCGGCGTGACGAAGAGAATGCGGACCTCGCCCGCCGTCACCGCTTGCATGGCTTCGCGTTCTTCTGTCGTGGACAAGGTGCTGTTGATGACCGCCGCCGCTACACCGGCTTCGGTGAGCTTCACGGCCTGATCGCGCATGAGCGAGATGAGCGGCGACACCACCACCGTCATGCCGTCTAGCTGCAAGGCCGGCAACTGATAACACAGAGACTTCCCCGCGCCCGTGGGCATCACGGCGAGCGTGTCGTTGCCGTCGAGGACGCTGCGGATGACTTCATCCTGTCCCGGCCGCAAGTGCGGGAAGCCGAATACTTTGCGAAGCGCGGTTTCGAGTTCACGGTCGAGCGGTTTGCGCGCGCGAGTGGCGATGCTACGTGTGGTGTCGTTCATGTCGATTGCGTTGGATTGGAGCGTCGCGCGGTTCGCATCCGGAGGTTCATCGAGCGAGGTTGACGCGCCGCCAATCAAGCAAGCGTCAGTCCCACGCCAAACGTTTGAAGAAAAGCACACCATCGCGTGAAAACTTTGCGGGCGGGTCCGTGCGGTAGCCGACGTACCGGTGCAATCGGAGTCGGCGATATCGGCCAGGTTTCTAACAGACAAATAAGGGTGAACGCTAATGCCCGCGCGGCTCCGCGTACGTCCGTTTCATTTGGAAACACATTATCTGCGGCAAAAACGCGCGGAAGGTACGCACCTTGCTCTATTAGGTGCTTTCCGAATTCACGCAGGATGATTCCCATGACACGAACCCTTGCAGCCGCCGCTGCCCCCGCATTCCGACAGCGTCGCCCGGCCCAACTCGCGGAGCGCGAACTCAAGCATCTGGAATTGATTCTGGCGAGTTTCGTGGAAGGCAGCACCGCACCGGGACGTCTGCCGACGAAGTACTGGGACATGCGCGTGGCGCAGCTCGATAGCGACTACGAGCTTGTTCCGTCACAAAGTCACCGCGTCGCCTCTCTGCAACGCAAGCTGGCGATGCTCGATGCGGCACTCGGTTCCGCCGCCGCCGACGCACAAGAGAAGCAGAATCGCCGCGTGGCAGCCTGAGCTCAAGCCTCCGCCACCCGAGCCACCGCAGTTTCCCGTCTATCGCGCGCGCCGACATTGCCGCGTGCGTTGCCCAAATTGAACGACCGCGCGGCGCTACTTGGCCCGCCGGATAAGCGCGCGCGCCACGTTGGCGGCCAGATCCGCGCGAAGCTCGGCCCATTTGCCGAGCAGTGAAGCATCGTTGGTCAGGAAGTAAGGCGCATCGGCCCAATGCGTGTTCTTGCCGTCCGGACTCGCGAGTTCGAAGACGCGCATGTCCAGGTCATCGCAGGTGCCCATGCTCACGAGTTCGCCGAACGAATGCACGCCTGCAAGCGCGACGTTCTGAATGCCGACGCCATGCACCACCGCAATGACGGTCTTGCCCATGCGCCACGCAGCCTCGCGGCTGTCGGCCATGACGAACGCGATGCCCTCGACAGGCGCTATCAGCGTCACGCGAAAAAGCCGCGATTTGCATACGTCACTGAGTTGAGTGGTCATGGTGGCCGCCGGCGCGAGAATGAGATCCGATATGCGAGGAGAGCGACGAAGCAGCAAGACACGCTCCCGCCTCAGCAGCAAGACACGCTCCCGCCTCGCCGCCGCTTTGAGCGGCTTTGGTTCTACGAGTTCCGGCGACGCTCCCCGGTTCGTTAAAGCTCGGGACGCGCGAGATCGGCTTGCACGACTTCGTCGCCCCGGCGCTGCGCCGCTTCGATCGCATCCGACTTCGACGCGTAAGGCCCGAGCGTGTCCGCGCCTTCGAATGGAAACAGCAAACGCCCGTCCGTTTTTCTCACGACTTTCAGCGTGCCGTAATAGCCGCTCGCGGCGCTGCCGCGATACGACGCATAAATCTGGAAATCACTCTCGCTCGCGCCTGGCGTCGGCGCGACGATGCGGGTAGGAAAATAAACAAGCTTGGGGCGTCTGCCACTCGAATACGTCACGAAAATCACCGGTTGAACGCGCGTGAACCATGCGTTCGTTTCGTGAGGTCAACGCGAACGCGGCTCGTCGCCATGCGATGCGAACCGGGTGCGCGCCTGCCGTCGGAATTGAACGTAGGAATTGAAATGCCGCTGCTTCAATACTGAGCAATCCGCAAGCCGCATCGCGTGTCCAGGACGCGAGCACCGCTTGAAGAATTCACGCTACGGCTTCGAAGCGTGGGGTTCGTCGCAGAACACGCTGGCCGCGTTCTTTCGTTCGACGGTGAGATTCACGGACCGCGCGCCCTTCGGACGGGTGCGATGACGCACGCCCGCCGGAATCGTGAGCAACTGACCGGCGTGCACGTCCACCGGGCCGTCTTCGAAGTCGATGACGAGCGTGCCTTCGGTCACGATGAACGTCTCGTCCGAGTCCGGATGCAGATGCCAGTCATACGGTGCGGTCATCACGCTGATGTGGATGCCGTGATCGTTGACGGTCGCGATAACGCGGTTGAGATAGCCGTCGTTCGGCATGTCGGCGAGCGTCGTGAGATCGATGGGCGGGATCATTGCGGCTCCTTTCGTGCGCGTGGTCATGCCGTCGAGGCTAATGAGCGTGGGCCCGCTGCGCAAACGAATCGTTTTGCCTTGTCTGCGAAGCGCGCTCACACTGGCAGGCTTACTGCACATCAGGCAACGGATGGCCTCGGTCGGGGCACTCAGTGGACGTCCGGTCACGATTCGTCACGCGCTGCTCCTCTTACGCCTGAGTTGCAGTTACGATACTCGCGAGCGCCTTGCGTATCGCGCGTTTGCCGGTGGAAACTGCGCGTCTGAGGGCGATGGCGCTTCATGACGGCGCCATCATCGCGATTACGGCTGACGTGCGCCCGACTTCCATTCATCAACACTGCGACTCGCCACACCATGCGTCGAATCACTGTCCGAACATCGCCTGTCCACGGCCGGGGCGTCTTCGCGCTCGCCGATCTGCCTGCGGGCGCGCTGCTCTTCGAGTACAAAGGCCAGCGTCTTTCGTCGAAAGAAGCGCAGCGCATGTACGAACGCTCGAACGCCGAGGACGGCCATACGTTTCTCTTCGGACTCGACGACGGCCGCGTGATCGACGGCGCGCGCGGCGGCAATTCCTCGCGCTGGCTCAACCACAGTTGCGCGCCGAATTGCGAGGCGGAGCAGGACGGCGAGCGCGTTTTCATCCGCTCGCTCAGCCCGATCGTCAAGGGGCAGGAACTGTTCATCGACTATCGGCTCACGGTCGAGGGACGGCGCACGGCGGCGCTCAAGCGCCTGTACGCGTGCCGCTGTAGCGCAGCGAACTGCCGCGGCACGATGCTGTCGGGCGAACGCTGACACGCGGGGAACGCCGCGCTTCTTGAGGATTGCCGCGTTGTCGCACAGGCTCACGTTCACCGCGCGCCGCGCGTCAACCGAGTGCATTACATTCGACGCTCAGCGCGGCGAGGCGTGATTCCCAGTCGCGTCCCGTTGGCGAGGCGGCCATCTCACCAGAGCCGCGCGGCGCCAGCGCGGTACAACCGCGCTAGCTCCAAGGAACGCTGTCTTAGCGCATCAGCATCGACGCTCAACGCATCGCGCATGGCCGTTTCGAGTTCGTCGATCGGGACGGCGCCTGGCGTGTCCGCATCCTCCCACGTCAGCGCATAGGCCGCCTGCTTGCCGGTCCGCGCCGCTTCGTCCGGATGAAGAATGTTGACGCGCGGCAGCCCGCACGCCATCGCGACGATGCGCCCGTGCAAGCTGCTCCCCGCGTAACCGGCGCTCGTCGCGATCAAGGCGCACACGTCCCAGATGTCGAGCGACCGGAACATCACCGGGCGATGACGCATGCGCGCGGCGAGACGCTCGTACGCGTCGATGTCGTCGTGCCACGGCGCCGCGCCCGCGCGAAACAGTGCGATCCCGAGTCCGGTCGATGTGGCAAGCGCATCGAATTGGCGCGCCAGCCGGTCGAGCGTGGCATCGTCGCCGAAGTCAGCGCTGAACTGCACTGCGAGATGGCCGCGCGGAAAGGCCCGTCGCACGTCGGCCGCCGCACCGTGGCCGGCGCGCGAGCGGATGCGCGAGTTGAAAAGTTCGGCGATCATCGTCACCGGGTCCGTAACGAGCCGCGCCGCGATGCCGGCGGCGCGCAGCGTCGCTTGCGTGTGCGCGTCGCGCACGCTCAGGTCGTCGGCGCTGCGAAGCCTCGTCAGGACTTCGTTGCGCAGCGCAGCGTCGCGGGAATCGAGCGATGCGCCGCCCACCGCGTTGAAACATATCGACGACGCCTGCGGGAAGGTCTCGCGGCCAACGACGTAGGGCGCGAGCGCATCGGAGTGCAGCATCGCGCGCGCATACGCCGAGCGTTCGTCGGCTCGCACGCCGTATCGCGCGATGTGGGCCTGCGCGTCTTCGGGGTCGCCGAGCATCACGGCGGCTTCCCAGGCGTCGCAGGTCAGCAGTTCTCCGCCTGCATGCACGAGCGTGACCGGCGCATCGCGCAAGCGCCCGGCCAACGCGCCGAGCGCGGCGACATCGTGGCCGCCATATGCGCGCAGATCGCGGGCGCGCAGTCCCGCGAAAAGCGGCTTCACATCCGGCCGACGCTCGGCAAGCAGACGTTCCGCGACGTGCGCGAACAGCATGTCGCCGAAGTTATGGCGGTCGAATGCGCCGAACACGATGACGTTGGCGGCGGCGTCGGGCAAATGGCCTCCTTTGCACGCGGTCTGATGCTTTTGCGACCTATTGGGCGTGACGGTTACAGCGGATTCCGCCAGTTGTCTCGGCTCGGACCGCGTTGTGAGCGAATCGGTCGACTTGAGAGCCTTGTGCCTAGAAACGCGCTCGATGCTCTCAGAAACTATCTTAGCGTGACGGTCACAGCGGGTTCCGTCAGTGCTCTCCGCTCCGACCGCGTTGTCAGCGAATCGGTCGACACGAGGGCATCGTCGCGAAAGGGACGGCGCGACGGGCAAGCGTGCTCCGTCAGCCTTCTCGCCTCAACCGCGTCGTCAGCGATCAAAGTCGACACGGGGGCATCGTCTCGAAAACCGCCGAGGCTCCCGCTTGACTCGCCGTATGCAAGCGCCTATACCAAACGTTCCGCTTCGCGCAGCGAGGCGAGCACCACCGCGACCGGAGCCTCCAATGACAAGCACGACACGCGCCGCGCCGTTCCCTGCCCCGCTTGCCCTTCCCTTCGTTGCGCTTTTGGCCGCATGTTCGACAAGCGTACCGCCCGCCCCGCCAGCGGCAACGGTGACGACCACGCTGCCCTCGGGCGGCGTCTACAAGGGCACGCTCGGCAGCGCCGACGCCACCTTGCTCATGCTCTTCGACGGCACGGCATATCTCTTCTATGCGACTTCCAGCGAAGGTCTCGCGGGCGTCACCATCGCAACGAACGGCTCGCAAACGAGCGATGGGCGCTTCACCAGCGCGTCCGCACTGGATTACCGCATCGGCCAGGCGCCGCCGTCGCCGGTAGCGTTCATGGCGAATTTTGCGCACGCGCCCGCCGTCGACGGCGCGATCACGCGCGACAACGTCGGCGAGAGCCAACGCTTCACCGCGACCGCTGCGCCCATGCTCGACACCGCGCCGACCCTGGCCAATGCGGGCGGCCTGTACAGCGGACACGGCATGTCGCTCGGCGGCGCGACGACGACGCGCATCACCGTTGCCGCCGATGGCTACGCGGCCGGCACGACCAGCGCCGGCTGCATCTTCAAGGGAACGGTGCGCCCGCTTTCCGGCGTCAACGCCTACGCCGTGTCCGTCACGTTCGGTCCCGCGCCCTGCCCGCTGCCCGACGCGATGGTAAACGGCAACGCCATCGTCGACGGCGCGCGGCTCACGGTCGCGCTGCCGAGCCCGGACCGCTCGAACGTCTTTCTCTTCGACGGCCGGAAATAACGCCCGCGACGGCATCCCAACGTTCACAAAATTCGCGCGCCGCTTACATAAGGCATCGTTTCCTGTCCTAACATTGCTTTACCGCAGCCAGCGGCGCCGCACGCTCACGCGCACGGACGCCGCGGCTCGGCGAGGCAAGTCGTTTGTTGCAGCACCCTCTTCCGATGCCGTAAAAAATGGAGACAACCGGATGAACGCAACGCTCAAGCTTTTGCCGTTGGCCGTCGGCGCGATGCTCGCCTGCATTCCGCCCGCGGATGCCGCGCAGGATAACGTCGGCGCGCTGTCCAATTTCCGTCAGACGGGCACTACGCAGCCGCCGGAAACCATCCCCCAAAGCGGTCAGACCGCCGACGCGCTTCGCGAAAACCTCAAGCAGATCAAGCTGCCGCCCGGCTTCAAGATCGACCTCTACGCGGTCGTGCCGGAGGCGCGGCACATGGCGGTCGAGCCGTCGACGGGCGTCGTGTTCGTCGGCACCCGCAAGAATCGCGTGTGGCAGGTGACGGACCGGACCAAGCAGCGCGTCGCGAGCGACGTGGTGCAGTTCGCGTCGTCGGTCACGTTCAAGGTGCCCAACGGCGTGTGCTTTTCGCCGGACGGCATTCTCTACGTCGTCGAGCAGAACCGCGTGCTCGGCTTTCCGGCCGCGCAGTTCTTCGGCGAAGGCGGCCCGGACGTGGCCGCGGCGGTCGTCGCGCCGCAGGGCAAGCTGATTCCGACGCAGTTCGAGAGCTTCAATCACGGCGCGCGGGCGTGCCGCATCGGGCCGGACAAGAAGTTGTACATCGCGCTCGGGCAACCGTGGAATGTGCCGCCGAAGGACAAGCTCGCGGAGCTCGACCGCAACGGGCTCGCGGGCATCATCCGCATGGATCAGGACGGCAAGAACCGCGAAGTGTATGCGCACGGCGTGCGCAACTCGGTCGGCCTCGACTTCAATCCGAAGGACAAGACCTTGTGGTTCACCGACAATCAGGTGGACGGCATGGGCGACGACATTCCGCCCGGCGAGCTGAATCACGCGACCAAGGCCGGCGAGAACTTCGGCTTTCCGTGGTACGGCGGCGGCAAGGTGCGCACGGTGGAGTACAAGGACCAGAACCCGCCGGCGGGCGTCGTCTTCCCGCAGGTCGAGTTTGCCGCGCACGCCGCCGACCTCGGCATGTCGTTCTATACCGGCAAGATGTTTCCGCAGAAATATCAGGGCGGCATCTTCGACGCGGAGCACGGTTCCTGGAACCGCACCAAGCCGATCGGCGCGCGCATCATGTACACGCCGATCAAGGACGACGGCACCGCCGGCGAAACCGAAGTCTTCGCGGAAGGCTGGCTCACGCAAAGCGGCGAATACATGGGCCGTCCGGTCGACGTCCAGATGCTGCAGGACGGATCGCTGCTCGTCTCCGACGACTACGCCGGCGCCATCTACCGCATTTCGTACACGGGGTCGAAATGAGGCGCGCGACGCAGACGGCGGCGCTCGCGGCTCTGGTGGCGATGCTGACGACGATGTCCGACACGTCCGTTGCCGCGGGCGACGTCAAGGCGGGACGCGCGAAGGCGGCGCAGTGTCAGGCGTGCCACGGGCTCGACGGCCTGTCGAAGCTGCCCGAGGCGCCGAACCTTGCGGGCCAGACGGAGGAATATCTCGTGAAGGCGCTCAACGACTTCCGTTCCGGCGCGCGGCAGAACGAGATGATGTCGGTGGTGGCGAAGGGCTTGTCGGATACGGATGTCGCGAATCTGGCGAGCTATTACCACAGCCTCGGCAAGCAGTGAGACGATCGGCTGTTTTTTGATTCAACGCTTGACTTGGCGGACTAAGGGTTTATACTACCTCTTGTCTCCTCCATGTCTCAACCGATGTGGATTCAAGCCCGCTCTTCTGAGCGGGCTTTTTTTTGGTCTTTGCAATCTCGCGGGAGATCAGTTTCACGGGCGGATCGCGCAAGAACCTATCCACAGAATCCGTGGAAAAGCCTGTGGATATCCCGCCGACCAACGCCCTAACCCGTTGAACGCGAAGCCCTTACCCCGACCGCTTCGCCACGCACCTCGTCACTTCCCCTCGCCGACACACGATGCGACCAT
Organism: Burkholderia sp. 8Y; assembly: GCF_902506145.1. Classification (GTDB taxonomy): domain Bacteria; phylum Pseudomonadota; class Gammaproteobacteria; order Burkholderiales; family Burkholderiaceae; genus Caballeronia. The sequence continues at coordinate 114,693 of NZ_LR733519.1, forward strand.
CGCGTCGGCGCGGCTCATGTCGGCGACGAAAATCGCTTGCGGCGCCGTCGCCACGCGCAACTCCTCGGCGGCTGAGCCCGGCAACGCGAAAAGGATGGTGCCCGTCGCGACGAGCGCCACGACCATCGATAAGAACCACGAAAAGACGTACATCGCCCGTACCTCGTGAGAGAAGACTCGTCGTCTGGACAGGCGCGTCGAACGTCAGCGCCTGATGCGCAGAATAGAGCCCGGCGACGCGCCGCACAGCCCCACGGAGGGAGGGACGTGAAGGAGGGAATCGGCGCGGTCAGCGCGTGTCCGGCGCGGGCACCGGCGAAACGTCTTGCGCGCGCGCAGCCGCGTCCTGCGCGTGCATCGCGCGAGCGAAGCCATCGCGTTCGCGCAGTCGCGCCCAGTAGCGCGCAACGGGTTCGGCAAAGCGCGCGCTCAGCCCCAGGTGTTCCGCCAGCATCAATGCATAGCCGACCGAAATGTCCGCCGCCGTGAAGCGTCCGGCACACAGGAAGTCCTGGCGCTCCAGCAGCGGCGCGAGCGCGCGCAAGCGCGCATGAAACCACTTCGCGTAATCTTCCGCAACCTGCGGCTGCCGGCGCTCGGGCGGCTCGAAATGCGTGTAGCGCAGCACGAGCGTCTGCGGAAACGTAAGCGTCGCCTCGCCGAAATGCAAAAAGTTGAGATACCGCCCGAAATCGGCCTCGTGCGCGGCGACATCGAGCACGCCGGGCGAGTATCGCGCCGCGAGATACTGGCAGATCGCGGCGGATTCCGTCATGAAGAGCGCGTCATCGGCGAATGCGGGCACCGTGCCGAGCGGGTTCACGTCCATGAAGGCGCGCGCCATCATGCGCGGCGGGAACGGCAGCATCTTCAGTTCATACGGCAGGCCGATTTCCTCGAGCGCCCACAGTGGCCTGAACGAACGCGCGCTGACGCAGTGATGGAGCGTGATCATCGTCGTGCTCCGTGCGCGCTCAGGGCAGCCACGACGGTTTGCGCTTTTCGAGGAAACTGCGCACGCCCTCGCGCCCTTCGTCCGATGCGCGAATCCGCGCAATGCGATCCGCCGTGTCCGACATGAGCGTCTCGTCGATCACGCCGCCCGCCAGATCCACGACCAGCCGCTTGCATTCGCGCACCGCGTTCGGACTGTTCGCGGCGATGCTCGCGGCGATCGAGTCGACGGCGGAATCAAGGGCATCGGCTGCCGCGACCTGATGCACGAAGCCGATGCGCAGCGCCTCGGCCGCATCGAAAAGTTCGGCCGTCACGAAGTAGCGGTGCGCCGCGCGTGCGCCCATCGCGCGGATCACGTACGGCGCGATGGTCGCGGGCATCAGGCCGAGCTTGGCTTCCGACAGGCAGAAGCGCGCCGTATCGACGCTCACCGCGATGTCGCACGCGGCGACGAGTCCCACGCCGCCGGCATAAGCGTCGCCCTGCACGCGGGCGATGACCGGCTTCGCGCTCGTGTAGATGGTGTTGAGCATGGTCGCGAGGCCGAGCGCGTCGGCGCGGTTCTCCGCGTCGGTGAAGCCCGCCATGCGCTTCATGTAATTCAGGTCCGCGCCGGCGCAGAAGGCCGGACCCTTCGCGGCGAGGATGATCGCGCGCACGTTGGCGTCGTCGTTGAGCGCGCGAAATGCGGCGGTCAGTTCGACGATGGCCGCGTCGTCGAACGCATTGCGCACGTCCGGCCGATCGAGCGTCACACGGGCGACCGGGCCATCGACCGCGAGTGTCAGGCGTTGCAGGTTCATTGCATCGCTCATGTGTTGTCTCCCCTTCTGCCACGGATATGTGAGCGCCGCTCAGTGATCTGCGGCGCGGCGCTTCGGCTTGCTCAACAGTGTCGACGAGAACACGAGGCGCAGTCAACAACGACGCATGAGCCGCACTCACATGTGACGGACGCCGTGCCTATCCGCATCATGTCACGAACGCGCGTAATATATTCGGCTATATTACGCAGGCTCGTTTGGCGGCAGACGCCGCGACACATCATTCATGGGAAAGAACAGGAGCCTCTAAGTGAAGACCCGTTTCATGCGCGCGATGCTTGGCTTTTTGCTTCCGCTCGCTGCCGGCATGGCCGCATCCGCCGCGTTCGCCGGCGAAGTGCAGGTCGCGGTCGCCGCCAATTTCACGGCGCCCGTGCAGGCGATCGCCGCCGACTTCGAGAAGGATACGGGCAACAAGGTCGTCGCCTCGTACGGCGCGACGGGCCAGTTCTACGCGCAGATCAAGAACGGCGCGCCGTTCGAAGTGTTCCTCGCCGCCGACGACACCACGCCCGCCAAGTTGGAAAGCGAGGGCCTGACCGTGCCCGGCAGCCGCTTCACGTATGCAACGGGCGCGCTCGCGCTATGGTCGGCAAAAGACGGCTATGTCGACGACAAAGGCGAAGTGCTCAAGAAGAACCAGTTCGCGCATCTCGCGATAGCGAATCCGAAGGCCGCGCCGTACGGCCTTGCCGCGACGCAGGCGCTCGACAAGCTCGGGCTCACGCAGGCGATGGCGTCGAAGATCGTCGAAGGGCAGAACATTTCGCAGGCGCAGCAGTTCGTCGTGACGGGCAACGCGGAGCTCGGCTTTGTCGCGCTGTCGCAGATCTACAAGAACGGCAAGATCACGGGCGGCTCGGCGTGGATCGTGCCCGCCGCGCTGCATGAGCCGATCAGGCAGGACGCCGTGATCCTGAACAAGGGCCGTGACAATCCGGTCGCGAAGCAGTTCGAGGACTATCTGAAAGGTCCGAAGGCCGCTGCGGTCATCAAATCGTTCGGTTATCAGCTCTGAGCCGGACATGCCGATCGATTCCGCCGATCTTCAGGCGATCGCGCTGACGCTGGAACTCGCGTCGATTGCGACGGCGCTGCTGCTCGTCATCGGCACGCCGGTCGCGTGGTGGCTCGCGCGCACCGCATCGCGGATGAAAGGCCCGATCGGCGCCGTCGTCGCGCTGCCGCTCGTGCTGCCGCCGACGGTCATCGGCTTCTATTTGCTCGTGCTCATGGGGCCGAACGGCACCGTCGGCAAGCTCACGCAGGCGGCGGGCATCGGCCTGTTGCCGTTCACGTTCGCGGGGCTCGTCGTCGGTTCGGTGATCTATTCGATGCCGTTCGTCGTGCAGCCGTTGCAAAACGCGTTCGAAGCCATCGGCCGCCGTCCGCTCGAAGCCGCCGCGACGCTGCGCGCCGGTCCGTGGGACACGTTCTTCACGGTGGCGCTGCCGCTCGCGCGGCCCGGCATCGTGACCGCCACGATTCTCGGTTTCGCGCACACGGTCGGTGAATTCGGCGTCGTGCTGATGATCGGCGGCAATATTCCGGGGCGCACGCGCGTGGTGTCGGTGCAAATTTTCGATCACGTCGAAGCCCTCGAGTACGCGCAGGCGCACTGGCTCGCGGGCGGCATGGTGCTGTTCTCGTTCATCGTGCTGCTTCTGCTCTATTCGACTCGCCGGACGGCAGCGGCGCATGTCTGAACTCACGTCATCCCCGCTCACGCTCGACGGCGCAAAGAGCGGCGCGACGCGCGCGGCCATCGAAGCGCGCTTCGTCGTCGAACAGGGCAGCTTCTCGCTCGATGTCGATCTGAACTTGCCGGGGCGCGGCGTCACCGCGATCTTCGGCCAGTCCGGTTCCGGCAAGACCACGCTGCTGCGCTGCCTTGCCGGACTGGCGCGGCCGACACGCGGGCGGCTCGTCGTCAATGGCGACGTGTGGCTCGACACCGGGCGCCGCGTTTTCCTGCCGACGCATCGGCGTCCGCTCGGCTACGTGTTTCAGGAAGCGAGTCTTTTTCCTCACTTGAGCGTCGAAGCAAACCTGCGCTACGGCCTGAAGCGCGTGCCGGCCGCGACGCGCCGTGTCGATTTCGCGCAAGCCGTCGAACTGCTCGGCATCGCGCATCTGCTTGCACGCATGCCAGCGGGCTTGTCCGGCGGCGAGCGGCAGCGCGTGGGGATCGCGCGGGCGCTCTTGACGAGCCCGCGTTTGTTGCTGCTCGACGAACCGCTCGCCTCGCTCGACCATAAGCGCAAGCTGGAAATCCTGCCGTATCTCGAACGGCTGCACGACGAGCTCGATATTCCGATGCTCTACGTGAGCCACGCGCCCGAAGAAGTCGCGCGGCTCGCGGATCATCTCGTGCTGCTGGAGGCGGGACGCGCGCTGGCGAGCGGGCCGATCACCGAGACGCTCGTGCGGCTCGATCTGCCGATCGCGCTCGCCGACGACGCGTCGGTGGTGCTGGAGGGCATCGTCGCGGGCTACGACGCGCATTATCGGCTGCTGACGCTCGCGCTGCCGGGCGGACGCGCGACGCTGCGCGTGCTGCACGATCCCGTCGCGCACGGCAAACGGATGCGCGTCGCGGTGAAGGCGCGCGACGTGAGTCTGATCACCGGCGAGCACGACCACACGCAGAGCAGCGTGCTGAACGTGCTGCCCGCCACGGTGAAGGCGATTGCCGACGACGGCCATCCGTCTCAGGCCGTCGTGCGGCTCGACGTGGACGGCTCGCCGCTGCTCGCCCGCGTCACTCGCTACTCGCTGGATCGTCTGAAGATCGCGCCGGGCATGACGGTGTGGGCGCAGGTCAAGGCTGTGTCGCTGCTCGCCTGAGTGCGAGGTGCTGCAACAGCATGATCGTCTTGCCGTCCATGATTTCGCCGCGTTCGATCATCGCGATCGCCTCGTCCAGCGGCGTTTCGATCACCTCAATTTCCTCGCCCTCGTCGATCACGCCGCCGCCGTCGCCCACGCGCATCGACCCGTCGTACTCGCCGACATAGAAATAGAGCTTCTCCGTCACCGATCCGGGGCTCATGAACGCCTCGAAAAGCTTCTCGATATGGCCGACGCGGTAGCCCGTCTCCTCCTCCACTTCGGCGCGGATGCGCGCGTCGGGCGTCGCGTCGTCGAGCAATCCGCCCGGCGCCTCGATCAGCATCCCGTGATGCCCGTTGACAAACGCCGGCATGCGGAACTGGCGCGTCAGCAGAACCGTGCCCGTGCGCGGATTGTGCAGCAAGATGGTCGCGCCATTGCCGCGGTCGTAGGTTTCGCGGCTCTGCCGCTGCCATGTGCCGTCGCCGCGCCGGAAGTCGAAGATGACTTTTCTGAGCACGTACCAGTCGTCGGACAGCGTGACTGTATCGACTACGCGAACGCGTTCCTGGGTGATGCGTGCATCGGTCATGATCGCCTCGGTCCTGAGTGTTTTCGTCACGCATTATTACCGGGTAACACGCCGAAAGAATGATTCGGCGCGCTGTGATTGAAATTCTTCGGCAACTGGAATAGCGTAGAAAGATGCGCGGTATGCGGCCATGCGGGAGTCATTTATTTCCTGCCGCTTGGCAACCGGGCGAAAATTTTTCTGGAGAAAGTCGTGAATCGCGTGAAGGCTTTTATCGCGGTATCGGTGCTTGCCACGGCGGGCGTGGCGACGACCGCGAGCGCGCATGGCGGCCATGTCGGCATATGGTTCGGCGCGCCGCTCTACTACCCCGTCGCGCCCGTGCCGTACTACTACTATCCGCCCGCGCCCGTGGTCGCGGTGCCCGCCGCGCCAACCACCTATGTCGAACAGGGACAGCCCGCCGCCGCGCCTGCGCAGCCGAGCGGCTCCTGGTACTACTGCGACGGCTCGCGCACGTATTACCCGTATGTGAAGGAATGCCCGGGCGGCTGGCGCGAGGTTCCGGCACAGCCGCCTGCGCCGTCGAACCAATGATGAAGTCCTAACGAAGTCACGTTCATGAACTACCGAAGGCTCGTATTTCTTCTCGCGCTCACCGGTCTCTCGGCATGTACCGTCATGCCGAGCGGACCGAGCGTCATGGCGCTTCCCGGCTCCACCAAGACGTTCGACCAGTTCCGCGCTGACGACGCCTCCTGCCGTCAGTTCGCGTTCCAGCAGGTCGGCGGCGTCAGCGCCGATCAGGCCGCGACCAACAGCGCGGTCGGAAGCGCGGTCGTCGGCACCGCAATCGGCGCGGCGGCGGGCGCGGCGTTCGGCGGCGGCTCGGGCGCGGCTATCGGCGCGGGCGCGGGGTTGCTGACAGGCAGCGCGTTCGGCGTCGGCGCGGCGCAGTCGTCGGGCTATGGCGTGCAGCGCCGCTACGACTACGCGTATCTCCAGTGCATGTACGCGGCTGGCGACAAGGTGCCCGTGAGCGGCGCCATGCGAACCGTCCCGCCCGAAGGCGCTTCTTACGCGCCACCGCCACCACCGCCGCCCGGCATTCAGCCGCCTCCGCCGCCGTCCAGTTGAGCCGGGTTAGCGGCGTCTGCGCCAGCTATCGTCGGCGGGGCGCGCGTGCCGATTGATCGGAGCGACGAGCCCCGGCGCGACCACCAGCCCCGTCACCCAGCCGATATAAAACCGCAGGTCGCTCCAGAAATCGGCGCTCGTGTAGACGCGAAAGCTCTCTATATGCGCGAGCCACAGCGCAAGCTGCAGGGCGCCAGTCAAAACGAGCCAGCTCAGCGCGACGACAGCCGTCGCGCGGGCGCAGCGGCGAAACGTGGACGGGTCCCATTGCTCGCGCACGATCACGCAGCCCGCAATCAGAATGAGCACTGAAGGGATAAGCGTCGTCGCGATCACGCGCCCTCCCCATTCGAAGACGAGACCGCACAGATAGCCGATCACGACCGCGAGTGCCGCCGCCGGCCACGCCGTCCAGCGCGGCCCGCGCGCCGCGAGCCACGCAACCGTGATGACGAACGGCATCGCCGCCCATTGAAGCGCCTGCGAAACCGCTGTCGCCAGATTCTCGCTGGCCTGAGCGTTCGAATGGCTTGCGGCGACGTACACGGTGATCGCCTCGTGCACGCATACGGCCACGACCGCGAAGCTCAACGCTTCGCACGCGGCGAAAGCGGGCGACTTCTCGGGCCGTCGATGCGCCGCATCCTCGCCGAGTGCGCGCACGCGTTCGAGCACCGGATCGACGAAGAACGCGAGAATCGCGCCGATCAGAAGCGCTGCGGCGGCATCCGTGAACGAGAAATGTCCGACGAGCGAAACGAGTCCTTGCCACAGGAACTCGGGCGCGGCCGCGCAGATGGCGACCCACAGCGCGAAAAAGAAGCCGTTCGATGCACGTCTGAGCGGCATGGCCACCTCGATGCGGTTGAAACGGACAGCAGCCGGCGCGCGCTCAGCCTACCTCGGGCAGCGCAGCCTGCGCGAGACGCGCGGCGAGCGCATCGCACACGCGCGCTTGCAGGTCGGCGGGAATGTCGAAGCATTCGTAGGCAAGCGCCTGCGCGACGGTGACGACTTTCATCTCCTGATACGACCGGCCGCTGCTGATAAGCGCCTCGAATGCGTTGGCGCGCTCGTTGATTTCGACCGGGTCGGCGTTCACCAGCAACACCGCGTGGGCGAGCACGGCGTAAAGCGGCGTATCGCGATCATCGGATGACTGCGGCACACGCCGCCAGTACTGCGCGGTGCCCGCGATCTTGCGCGCGTCGTTGCCGGGGCCCCAGGCGAGGTTGAAGCGTCCATCGCAGAACGAGCCTTCGACCGCCTGATGATGCGTGAGGACGCCGAGCGTGTACAGCGCGTCGCCGAGAATGCGGCACAGGTGCAGATAAACCGCGTCGGAAAGCGTGCCCATCGGCGCGCGCACCGGATAGGCAAGGCTTAGATTCACGATGCCGGGGCCTTGCGGAACCAGGCCGCCGCCCGACAGACGCAGCCACACCGGACAGCCGCGCCGGGCGAAGCTCGCGCGGGCGTCGGCGAGCGCCGGGTAACGCTGGTAGCTGCGCGGCAGGGACAGCGAGACCGGCGCGGTCCAGATGTGCGCGACGGCCTCGCCGGATGCGGCGCGCGCGAGAAGTGCTTCTTCGGCGTCGAGCGGATCGCCGGCGAGCGAAGCGGGATCAAGCAAGGCGAAGGGCATGGGAAGGAAGGAAAGCCGCGCCGGCATCGACGCCATCGGGAGATGGTAGCGAAGAACGGCGGCGGCGGCCAATTGCGTGCTTCGGGTGGTGCGTGAAGCGGCGTTGGGCATGGGGCCATTGCCGTCTCACCCGTGTCACTCGCGTCGCGGATCGCGCACTCGGTCGCGCGTTCTTCGTCGCGTTTCGGCCTGCGCGAAGAGATCGACGCGGCGCGCTGCAGCGATTCCTTCGCGCACGCGAACCGTCACTTTCGAATTCGCAGACAACGCTTCGTCCCACCCTCCGAACGCGCCCGAACCACGGGTAAACCGCCCCGCGCGCGGCATCGATCACGCCATATGATGCTCGAATCGGCAATGCGACGCGCGGGCGCGCTCGCTGCGCTGCGGCATCCACGGCGCCGATCTCATCAAACGCGCCGATCCATAACGCAAAAAGGAGACGACCGATGACGAAGATCGCCTATGAAGACTTCGAGCGACAGGTGGTGCAGCATCACCTCATCAAGGGCAACGTGTACGAGAACGGCGCGGCGCTCGTCGAACGCGCGAACCGTTGGATCGCGGAGAACGCCATCGACGTCTTGAACGTGGAAAGCCTCTCGACCTTCGGCGCCGGTGACGATACCAGCGTGAGCCATTGGTACTCGGGCATCCGCGTCTGGTATCGCACCCAATAACGCGCGTTTATCCGCGCCCGACGAACGGCATCTTGGTCGCCATCACGGTGTGGAACAGGACATTCGCTTCGAGCGGCAAGTTCGCCATGTAGAGCACCGACTGGCCGACGATTTTCACGTCCATCATCGGTTCGACGGCAATCTCGCCGTTCGCCTGCGGCACGCCGCGCGACATGCGTTCGGAAAGCTCCGTGAGCGCATTGCCGATATCGATCTGACCGACCGCGATGTCGTGCTTGCGGCCGTCGAGCGACGCCGACTTCGTGAGGCCCGCGACCGCGTGCTTCGTCGCGGTGTACGCCGCCGAATTGGGACGCGGCGCGCTCGCGGAAATCGAACCGTTATTGATGATGCGCCCGCCTTTCGGCGACTGGGCGCGCATCGTCCGGAACGCCTGCTGCAAACAATAGAACATGCCGTTCAGATTGACGTTGACGACGCCCTGCCACTGTTCGGGCGTCCAGTCTTCGAACGGACCGGGCGGATTGCTCACGCCCGCGTTATTGAACAGCAGATCCACGCGGCCAAAACGCTCGACCGCGGCCTGAAAGAGCCGTTCGACGGATTGAGGATCGGCCACGTCGGTCGGCACCGCGAGTCCGCGTTCGCCTGCGCCGGCCTCGGCGATGACGGCCTCGAGCGGCGCGGCGCGGCGGCCCGCGAGCACCACCAACCAACCATCGCCGAAGAGCGCGAGCGCCGCCGCACGTCCGATGCCGCTGCCCGCTCCGGTCACGATCGCAATACGGGAATTCGTCTTGGCTGCTTCAGGCATGTCTCCGTTCTCCTGTCGACCAGAGTGGGCGCGCGAGCGTCTGTCTCCGGTTCCGTGTGATGAGGTGTTGGGTGGCGCGCGACAGTGCGCGTCGTCGATCAGGAGAACATTATCAGCGAAACGCCTTGCAACGCCGCTTCAATGACTGCTGGACGTGCCGGCCGCGGCTGTCCCGGCGGTGTTGCGCATCGCCTGCCGTTGCAGAAGATGGCGGTCATCAGCATCGGGACGACTTCGTGGACCACGGCCGTGCTGCCCGACTCGCGCACGCGCGCCTCGACCGACTCCTTCGATCCGACCACGACGACGCCGTACGCCGAATCGTTGATCGGCTCGCCTTTGCCCTGCTTGAAGAGCGCGTCGCCCTGTTCGAAGCCCAGCACGGCGTAGACGCGAAAGCCGTACGCGGTGAGCTCGCTGCCGTGCGCCGGCCGGAAAGCGTTGACGGAGTTGGCTTCGACGCGCATCGGGCTGGCGTCGATATAACGCTCGTCGCGCAGCGGCGCGATGAAGCGATGCGCGCTCGACTTGCAGTCGAGTTGCTGTTCGAGCGGATAAGCCTGCGACGCGCTGGGCGGCAATCCCCCAACCACAGCGGCGAGCGCGGTAAGCGTTGCGAGAGGAACGGTTTTCATGGCAGCGGCAAGGCAACGGTTGGGATTTGGTCGTTGAAGTCGGGCTGTCGACCTTGGTTTTGTTGCGGACGCGTGAGAAATGGAGCAAGTCTTGAGCCAGGAGTGGTGCGCGCGGGCGGGGGCGTTGCACAGCGGAGCCTATGTTCGCATACGGCAACGCGGCGACGGTCTGACGAAACGTCTGAAGCCGCGCTCGCAACCGTCCCGTCCAGTCACCGGTCGCTGCAACGCGCGCCTTTGATTCGGCCCCGCCCTGCGGCGCGTGCGCGAACTCGCTATATTGAGCGATCCCAATCGCAACCAAACCAAAACAGGACCCGCCATGCCCGCGCTCTCAGACTATCCGATCACCCGCAAGTGGCCCGCGCAGCATCCCGACCGCATCCAGCTTTACTCGCTGCCGACGCCGAACGGCGTCAAAGCGTCGATCATGCTCGAGGAAACCGCCCTGCCCTACGAGCCGCATCTCGTGCGCTTCGATACGAACGATCAGACGTCGCCCGAATTTATGTCGCTGAACCCGAACAACAAAATTCCGGCGATCATCGACCCGAACGGGCCGGACGGTGAACCGCTCGCGCTCTTTGAATCCGGCGCGATTCTGATCTATCTCGCCGACAAGTCCGGCAAGATGCTGCCGAAAGACCCGGCACGCCGCTACGAAGCAATTCAATGGCTGATGTTCCAGATGGGCGGCATCGGTCCGATGTTCGGACAAGTCGGCTTCTTCCATAAGTTCGCGGGCAAGGACTACGAGGACAAGCGTCCGCGCGACCGCTACGTCGCGGAGTCGAAGCGTCTGCTCGGCGTACTCGACGGACGGCTCGCAGAGCGCGAATGGATCATGGGCGACGAGTACAGCGTCGCCGATATCGCGGTGTTTCCGTGGGTGCGCAATCTGGTCGGCTTCTACGAGGCGCGCGATCTGGTCGGATTCGACGCCTTCGCGCACGTCCAGCGCGCGCTCGATGCGTTCGTCGCGCGGCCAGCAGTGCAGCGCGGACTCGACAGTCCGAAGCGCGTTTGAGTCGAAGTCCTGAGAATGCGCGGCGCAATTGTCGCCCGCCGCACGCTTGCGCGACGTCTGAGGAAATGCGTGCAGTGTCAAGGCGTTAGCCGCGTGATGCTCAGGATATCCACATAGTTGATCACCGAAATTGTGGACAACCCGTTCTGCCGCTGCCAGAGCGTCCGGCTTTATGATTACGCCCGACGCGCTTTCTGCAACGGGTTCACAATGGGCGATTCCCGCGCGCATTTCGCACGACGGGCGAAACACGTTTCGCATCAACGCGTTGGCTCGGCGATGCTCAGGATATCCACACGCTTGTGCACGGAAACTGTGGACAACGTGGTGTTCATAACGGGTATCGACGGGCCAGGCGCGCCATTTTCCGATACAAAGCTCCGTCGGATCGCGACGCCATGCACATCCTTCGCTTCGTTCCTTCTCGTCTACGCAGCGCCCGAACACTGGCGGCGACCGCGCTCGTCAGTTCCCTATGCGCGGCGGCTTACGCACACGCCGAGGCGCAATGTCCCGGCTATGTCGAAACCGATGCGGGCAGTGCCTTCGATGTCGCCGCCATCGTGAAGGACAGCGGCTCGCCACAATCGGCGCTCGAACGGGTGCGCAGGGCCGTATCGAAAATCGATGCGGGCGGCGGATGTTCGATCTTTGCCAACGTTCACGCTTGCGAAGAGACGCTGACGCTCGCGCGCAAAGCGATCGTCGCGCTGCAGGCGTGCGCGGCGGGATCGGCGCCGAAGAATACGACGCGCGGTTGAGTGCGCGGGCAATAAAAAACGCGTGCCGCCCATCTGGACGGCACGCGTTGCCGATTTGCCGGAACTGCGGCTTTACAGCTTAGCGATCCAGGAACGGACGCAGCTTGTCCGCGCGGCTCGGATGCATGAGCTTGCGCATCGCCTTGCTTTCGATCTGGCGGATACGCTCGCGCGTCACGTCGAACTGCTTGCCCAATTCTTCGAGCGTGTAGTCCGATGCCGTGTCGATGCCGAAGCGCATGCGCAGCACCTTCGCTTCGCGCGGCGACAGCGCGTTGAGCGCATCGTCGATAGCAGCGCGCATGTTCGCGTGCACGGCGGCATCCGCCGGCGACGCCGCGCCCTGGTCTTCGATCATGTCGCCGAGCGTTGCATCGGCGTCCTCACCGACAGGCGTTTCCAGCGACACCGGCTGCTTCGCGATCTTGAGAATGCCGCGGATCTTCTCCTCGGGCATTTCCATACGCTCGGCGAGCACCGACGGATGCGCTTCCTGACCGGTCTGCTGCAAAATCTCGCGGGAGATGCGGTTCAGCTTGTTGATCGTTTCGATCATGTGAACCGGCACGCGAATCGTGCGCGCCTGATCCGCCAGCGAGCGCGTCACGGCCTGACGAACCCACCACGTCGCATACGTCGAGAACTTCCAGCCGCGGCGATATTCGAACTTGTCCACCGCCTTCATCAGCCCGATGTTGCCTTCCTGAATCAGGTCGAGGAATTGCATGCCGCGATTGACGTACTTCTTCGCGATCGAAATCACGAGACGCAGGTTCGCTTCGATCATCTCGCGCTTCGCCTGACGCATCTTCAGCTCGGCAGCCGTCATCTGACGATTGATCTGCTTCAGTTGCTTGAGCGGCAGCGCCACAGTGGCTTCGATGTCGATCAGCTTTTGCTGCTCAGCCTGAATGGCCGGCAGGCTGCGTTCGAGCGATGCGCCATACTGCTTCGCGCCCGCCGCCGTGCGCGCGGTCCATTCGAGATCCGTCTCGTGACCCGGGAACGACTCGACGAACTTCTCGCGCGGCATGCCGCAGCGATCTACCGCAATCTGCAGAACGCGGCGCTCGATCTCGCGCACCTGCGCGACTTGTTGCTGCACGTTCGCGCACAAGCGGTCGATCGTTTTCGCGGTGAAGCGAATGGAGCCCAGCTCGCGCTGAATCTCCGCGCGAGCGCGCTCGACGGCCTTCGTTGCTGCGGCACCCGAACCTTTCGGATGACTGGCTTGTTCGGCCAGTTCGCGCACGCGGGCGAAAATCTCGAGACAGTCCGCCTTCAACTGCTTCAAACGCGCTTCGTTCGATGCGCCGGCGTCGGCGCCATCGATGTCGCTGTCGTCGTCTTCGTCGCTATCCGATTCTTCGGAATCCGTATCGATATCCGTCGATTCGGTCACTTCGGACGCCGAAATTTCTTCTTCCGCTGCGTCGTCTTCCTTCAGGCCGTCGACCAGTTCGTCGATCTTCAGCTCTCCGGATTCGACCTGCGCGGCGTCCGCGAGAATAGTCGCCACCGTCGACGGGCACGCGGCAATCGCCTGGATCATCTCGTGCAAGCCGTCTTCGATGCGCTTGGCAATGGCGATTTCGCCGGCGCGCGTGAGCAGCTCGGTCGCGCCCATTTCGCGCATGTACATGCGAACCGGGTCCGTCGTGCGGCCGAACTCGGAGTCGACCGTGGAGAGCGCGTTTTCGGCTTCCTCTTCCGACTGTTCGTCGGTAACGACGGCGGGCGCGTTGTCGCTCAACAGCAGCGTTTCGGCGTCGGGCGCTTGTTCATAGACGGCCACGCCCATGTCGTTGAACGTGCTGACGATGGTTTCCATCGCAGCCGTCTGCGCGAAGTTATCGGGCAAATGGTCGTTGATTTCGGCATGCGTGAGATAGCCACGCTCCTTGCCCAACTGGATCAACGCGCGCATCTGCCGCTGACGCTCTTCGTCCTGCTCCGCCGTCATCACGACATCGGGCTGCACGGCGCCGGTCTGGCCCTTTGCCTTGCCTGCGCGTCGGCCGGGCGACTTGCGCGCCGGCGCGACGATATCCAGCTCCGAATCTTCCCGATCAAAACTTGCCATACTTTCTCCTCGACAGGTTTGCTCGGCGATGACAGGTCCCCGGAAGCGAGCGTACGGCCCGCATGAATATCGACTGAATCTTCGATCACGGACGGCTTGCTGAGAATCGCATCGAGCAAAGCGCGCAAACCCGCTATTCGCGCAGCTTGCGTATTTCAATCGCCTCTAGAGGCGGAACCTTAGAGTATATCAGGATTTGTTGCGACGCAGCAGGTTTTATTGAAACGTCTGCGCGTGGCGAGGGAATGCATTCGTTTGGCCCTGATACAGCCTCCGCCTGCGCCTCGTTAGCGATCGACAGTGCGGCTTTCGTTTCCTCGCTCATCGATGTGGGGACGATTCCCGCGGCTTTCAACCGAAGCATACGCTTCAGGGCTTGCAGGCGCTCCGCACTGGGTAACGCAGCGTGGGCGTTGCTGTTGGTCAGGCGATCGGAATGTGCCGGCTGAGCTAGCTCGTTCGGGTTGCCGTCGGCGACCGACACGACACGGCTTTCCCGCACAGCGGTGACGAAATCGCTGGTCCACGCGCCTACGCGTACGCGCGGGCGAGATTCGTCCTTGTGATGCGCCGTAAGTTCGCTGCCGTCGTCAGAAACCGAATAGCGTGTCAGGCCATCTTGGCTTACGAAGATTTTCCCAGCGAGCTCTTTAGCGGTCTGTTCGTGCGTTGAGTCTCTCGATTGACGAATTTCGCGTTCGGCGGCGTCGGCGCGAAGCGTTTTGACGCGATAGGCGTAGTCCACGGGCTTTTGCAATAGTGCTCGCAGATAGCTGATCGGATGCGTCGCGCGGCGGAGATGCTCCCACGTGGTCTCCACGACATCAGACAGGCGCTTTCCGTATTGGCGTGCCTCTCGCATGAATTTGAAAATCAAAAATTCACGAAATCCCAGTGCCCGAAGGCGGCAGAGGTCGTCGGGGAGGCGTCCCGGTTGTCTCTTTTGATTAATAGGGTTTAGATCCTTATATATACCACCGTCTGCCATGCTGACAGACGGTGAGCTAGAAAACGTAGCCGTTGGTGCGCATGCTGCGGTTTGGAGTGTGCGGTGTGAAGTGGAGCTGGCATCTTCTTGCGACTCGGTTAAACCGAGCACCGTAGCCGCCTTCGCCGTGAGGTGCAGATAGGCGCGGCCGAACAAGCCGGCGTCGACGTATCGCGTTTGCGGCGGTCGCGTGATGAAGCCGGACGCCTCGAGGTCTTCGAGACTCCGATAGAAGGTACGCATGGATTGCAGCGCGCGGCCGGTCAGCAGCTCGCGGCGAGCGAATATTGCCGCGAATGGACGAGCCGCATCAACGGTTCGCGCAAGCGCGGCGAGGACTGCACGGGCGCGGGCCGGCAGCGCAGAAATGTGATTGGCGCGGTGCGCGGCACGGAAGATCACCCAAGGCAGGTTCGACCGGTCACAGGCGAATTCGTCGAAGGCCTGCTGATCGCCGGGCGACGCGAGGGAATCAGCGTTTAGCGAACGAGGAACACCCTCGCCAGCAACGGAATGTTGCGCGATATGCATGTCAAGTGCGTCCATTTCGGAAAATGGAGGGGCAAACGCTTGACTGCCGATCGCGATCCGCTAAACTTCGAGGTGTGTACTCGTGACCCGATTGGCGTCGGGAAGCGAACCGGGCGACTAGCAGTTAAGCCCGAATTCAAAAGCCTTCGGTTGGCGCCGAAGGCTTTTGTCTTTCTACAGCGTGCTGATCACATGGCGATTTCGTCCGTCTGATCCGTAAGTCACTGATTTCTAAAGAGTTGCTAGAAGGTACTGCTTGCGTGGGACGTATTGTTGCTGCTAAGTCGTTGTTTCGTATCGACTACCTACTAGGTTCAATCGTCAGCACCGGCCTCATCCAGCGACTTGCTGATAAATTCGGCGATACGTTGGCCCCAATCGTTCGCGGCGCCCGCGTCCTTCTCAAAGAAGCGAATCCCTACCACTCCGTTCCTAGTCGAAACTTCACAGACCTTTCTGCGGCCCGCACGCACAACCGTCGAACTTGGCGCCGCCAATTTCGGCTTCTCTGCGGCCAGGGCAACCGCCTTGTCCTGCGTGAAGTTCTCGTCGTCGACAAGACGTCGTACCGCTTCAACGACCTTTTCCGCCTTCCCTGCCTCTGAGAGTGCGGCGAGCTTCTGCGCCGCATTGCTGCCTAGTCGCTCGGGCTTAAGAGCGAGTGCTTCTTTCGCTGCCTCAGGAAGCGCATCGAACGAGAAAATCCGACTCACATGGCTTTTGCTCAGACCGGCGCTCTCCGATATCTCGGTGCGCGACAGTCCGCTCAACTCTTGCAGGCGCTTGAAGTTCCAATACTTCTCGAAGTCGGTGAGTGACGGCGAGAGCAGATTCGAAAAGAAAGCGGCGAACTCGATCTCGCCTTCTTCGATCGAAGCGACATTCGCTCGAATGCTGTTGCGTCCGAGCTCGCGATAGGCAGCGACTCGGTTATGACCCGCCACGATTTCATATCGTCCGTCGACAACGGACCGAACCAGAATGGGAGTGGCAAGCGCGTGCTGCGCGAGGTTACTTTTCAGTTCCTGGAACTGTTCCGCCGTGAGCTTCCGGCGTCGTCCGGGCACTTCGACAAGCGCATCGAGCGGCACTTCAAGCGCCGCTCGTTCTTCCAGTTGCGATTCGAGTTCTTTGATTCGCGCCTGAGCTGTGTTGATACGATGCTGAGCATCCATCAACCTGCCCGGCGACGTGCGCGGTTCGTTATTCGTGGGCCGCTGCACGGCATCCGCCGGCTTGCTGCCGACGTTCGCGGTCTTCGCGAGAAGCCTGTCGCCAATCCCCATTTAATCCTCCTTCTGGTTCCACGCGCGGACGAATTGCGCGTCGAGATGTTCGGCCAGCCGGTCGAGCGGCTCCTTGAACCGGTTGTACGCAGCCGTGCTTCCGTCGGGCTTCGATAAGTCGTACACGGTCGAGAGTTGCGCGGACGCGCCTTTCGGCACTGTCGACTCCGGTATCTCAAACGGCAACACACGATCGCCGTAAGCCTTTTGCAACCAGCCGCGTACGACGCGAGACACATCGTCCGACTTGGCTTTTGTCAGGATCACGTTGACGAAGTCGAACCGCTTTTGCTCGAGCACGCCCGGCAGCTTCTTCGCAATGTCGGCGAATAGATGCCAGAACTGCGTCGAACTGGCAAAGTCGAGTGCTTCGGGCGGGCAGGGCAGAAGAATGGCGTCCGACGCGAGCAGCGCGTTAATCGTCAGATAACTCAGCGCGGGCGGCGTGTCGATGACGATGGCGTCGTAGTCGTCCGTCAATGGCAGCAGGCCCTTACGAACGATCTCCCAGAATTCGAAGGTGCTGTCGTTCAGCACCTTTGCCGGGATCTCGAACTCCGCGTCAAAAAGCGACGACGAAGCTGGAATCAAGTCGAGGTTGTGCCAGTACGTCTCCTGGACGGCGTATCGCAGCGTCTGCTGATCGCCATAGATCAACGGCAGGAGTGTCTGGTCATCCGAAATTTCGGCGTCGGGAGCCCAGCCGCAGAGTTGCGTCGTGGTGCCCTGAGGATCGCAGTCGATCACGAGCACGCGCCGGCCGAGCAGGGTAAGCGCCTGTGCGGCCGACACGGCTGTCGTGGTCTTCGCCACGCCGCCTTTGAAGTTCGCCACCGTGACAATACGTCCGCGCTTCCCTTCGGGGCGGCGCACGCGTTCCTTCGTCGCGCGGATCCACGTCAGAGTTTCCTCGAGCGTGAATTCCTTGCTCCGTCCCGCGCCCTTCGAGGTTCCCGCCGGCAGTTCGCCCTTGGTAGTCAGATACTGGAACCGCTGCTTGTCGATGCCGCACAGCGACGCCACCTGCGCGCTCGTGAACGTAGGCGCGCTTTTGCGCGGATACGGCTCCAGCATCGCGTCGCGGATCTGGTTGAGAATGTCAGTGGCTTGCGCGGCCACCCCCAGCAGCGTTTCGATGGAAACGGATTGATCGACTTCGGGAAGCCGGGCGCTTAACATGGAATTCGCAGTCACTGGCGGGCCTGGGTAAGCAAATAATTCTTCGGTTTGTGGAAAACATACTGCAAACCGAAGAATAAACGGCCAACCGGTAAACCTCAAGTAAACTCTGAAGTCGCTTTTGCGCCCCAGCGGGCGTTTTTACAACATTCTGCGCGCCTGCAAGGCGTTACTAGGCGGATTCTGACGAAGATCCGAGCCCGAGCGTCGCCCGGAGCAGTGTCTCAACGCCGAGTAAACGCGAAGAACCGTCGATCTGGAGGTATAGGGAAGTCGTGGAAACGTGCGCGTGACCCAGCCCTTTGCCGACTTCAACAATATCGGCGCCTTGCGAGAGCGCATGTGCCGAGTGCGTGTGCCGCAGCCAGTGCGTACTCGCAAGAGCGAGGCGGCGGCCTGAGCCGGGAACGCTTTTCTCCGCCTGCGCGGCCGCTGCCGCGAACATCGTTTTGAATAGCTTCCCGATTCCGTCGGGCGTGATGGCGAGGCCCGTTCTGGCGTGAGCGAGAATCGACGTGCCTTCGGGGCAATTGAACGGCTCGGCGAATCCTCGCATGGCGAGATTCTCTCGCAATGCCTCGACGACGATGGGTGGCAGAAGCACCGTCCTGTCGGCGCTTCGGCCCCGCGCACCGGGAACACTCAGTTGCCAAACCGGGGCACTCACGCCGGGCAGCCGACCAACCGAAAGCGCGTCCGTCGTCGCTGCGGACAACTCGGCGCGACGCAAGCCAGTGGCGTACGCAAGCAGTAGGGCGAGCCTGTCCCGATGCTCCGCAAACGTGTACTGCGCCCGCGTCGCGGACTGGAAAACGAGCCGCCACTGTTCGAAGTCGAGCGTGCGCGTCTGTGCATCGAACACGGCTGGCGCCGCCGCGCGCTCGATTCCGCCGACCGGATTCGTCGAAAGATAGCCGACGTCTACGAGCCATTCGCCCATCGCGTTCAATATGGAGCGGGCCGACTCCCGGCTCCGGTCGGAGAGGGGACCGGCGAATGGGCGCCACGCGGCAAGGCATCGTTCGACGCGGCCCTTCGCGACCCAGCGTGCGGTCGGAATCGGATTAGCGAGAAACGAGTGGATGTATTCAGCGCAGTCGTTTGAATTCAACGACGACAGCGGCTTACGCTTCTCAGTCAACGCCCAAAGAAGCAGCCGCTCGGCCTCGCGCCGGTACGCCCGCCGTGTGTGTTCGCTCGCGGAACGCGCGTCGAGCCAGGCGGTGATCGCCTGAATATCGGTACGGAAACGGCCCGCTAACTCGCCCCGGCGATTTGTGCCTTTAGACCCGTCGAGCGCAGCGGGAACGCGTATCGCCTCGAGTGGCGCGACGGCCACCGTTTCGCCGTGGTCAGCCGGGCGAGGCGTCAGATCGGCTGTCCACTGCCTCCGAGGCACGAGCGCGATCGGAGAAAGCGTGTGCCGCAGCGCGTCCCCGTGCAGTTGCAGCCAGTCGACAATGCGCTGCGCGCCCCTCGGCCCGAGCCGCGGCACCGCCGTGTACCAGCGATGCTTTCGCGTTTCGATCAGCGCGATCAGATCCGCGATAGTCGAAATCCCCGCAGCCGCCAGTCGGGCCGCGACTACCGGCTCGAACCATCCGTCGACTGGATGATCCGGACGCGGATCGTGGACGAGGCTCGCTTCCATCCGGGCGAGAGCGTCTGCCTGACGCCGCCGCAGGCGGACGTTGCGCGCCGCCCGCCGATCCAGCGCAGGCGACGCGTCCGCAGGAAACGACTCTTGATACAACGCGAGCAGTTCCGCTTCGCCGAAGACGCCTTCCGGGTCGATGCGCTCGCGAAAAGCATCGAGCGAAGGCGCGCTCGTCGCCGGATCGGGCGGCGCAGACGGAATGCTGCCGGGCCGCAGCCGGAGCAGGTGGGCGGCTTCCGTGTCATGCGCGCGGCGGGCGAGCACGGAGAGCGTGTCGCGCAACGCCGCGATCAGCCGGCGTGTGCTACGCACATCGGTGCCGGAATCGGCGTAAGAAGCGTGAAGCTGGGCTTCCGAGACGCCGTCGAGATAGCCGCGATACAAGGCAAAGTGTTGTCGCGTGAGCCGACGGGGCGCTGTATTGACCTGGTAAGCCGTCTGCGCCATAAGAGAATCATGTTTGGAATCAGCCATTTGCGGCGAGGTTATCAAGTGGAGTCGGATTTGACAACATAATTCGCTACTCCTGATAAGTCTTACTATCAGAACTCGAGGAACGGAAAGCGCCATCGCTTGAATCTTCACCGCGCCCGGCGCATATTCGATCACTGAAAAGCGCCCAACCCGGAGGTACGTGCCGATGCGCGACCCTCGCCGCCCCGCGTACAAAGAGCCAGAAGAGGACGACTTTCGCCCGAGTCTGCCGGAGGTGTACGCGTCGGTGCGAGTGCCCGTCGCCGGCGGATGGCTCCGGCGTCTGCTCGCATTCGCCGGCCCCGGCTACATGATTTCCGTCGGCTACATGGACCCCGGCAACTGGGCGACGGACATCGCGGGCGGATCGCGCTTCGGCTATACCTTGCTTGCCGTCGTCCTTCTCTCCAACCTGATGGCGGTCCTGCTGCAGGCGCTGGCGGTCCGGCTCGGTGTCGCGACGGGGCGCGATCTTGCGCAGGCGTGCCGCGATCACTATTCGAAACCCGTCAATCTCGCGCTGTGGCTCGCCTGCGAAATGGCAATCGTCGCGTGCGATCTCGCGGAAGTCATCGGCACGGCCATCGCGCTGCAACTGCTGTTCGGCATTCCGCTTATCGCGGGCGCGCTGATCACCGCGCTCGACGCCTTCCTTTTGCTGCTGCTCGTCAACAGGGGATTCCGGTTCCTGGAAGCGTTCGTCATCGCGCTGCTTGTGGTGATCGCGGCGTGCTTCGCGTTGCAGATCGCCGCGGCGGCGCCGCCCATCGGCCAGGTGCTGCGCGGTTTCGTGCCGTCGACGCAGATCGTGACGAACCGCGAGATGCTGTACCTCGCGATCGGCATTCTCGGCGCGACGGTGATGCCGCACAATTTGTATCTGCATTCATCGGTCGTGCAGACGCGCGCCTACGGGCATTCGGTGGATGCCCGCCGCGATGCGATCCGCTGGGCGACCATCGACAGCACGATCGCGCTGACGCTCGCTCTTTTGATCAACGCGGCGATCCTCGTCGTGGCGGCCGCCGTCTTCCATGCGAGCGGGCACGAGCAAGTCGCCGAAATCGCCGATGCGTATCATCTGCTGTCGCCGCTGCTCGGTCTCGGCATCGCGTCGACGCTGTTCGCGGTCGCGTTGCTCGCCTCGGGCCTCAATTCGACGGTGACGGCCACGCTCGCCGGCCAGATCGTGATGGAAGGCTTTCTGCGCATGCGGCTGCCGAACTGGGCGCGGCGGCTCCTGACCCGATCGATCGCCATTGCGCCGGTCATCGCCGTCACCGCGATCTACGGCGAAAAGGCCACCGGCCAGTTGCTCGTGCTGAGCCAGGTGATCCTTTCGATGCAACTGCCATTTGCCGTCGTGCCGCTCGTGCGTTTCGTCTCGGACCGCGAGAAGATGGGCGCCTTCGTGATCGGCCGATGGCTGGCCGTGGTTGCGTGGCTGGTCGCGGGTGCGATTGTCGTGTTGAATGTGAAGCTGCTTGCCGATACGCTGCTTTCCTGACCGACGACTTCCGGAGACGCACGCCATGCCTGGGACTTTCATCGACATCGCCGCCCGCGAAGGCGCCCCGATTCGCGCCTACGTCACGCGCCCGGCGCAAGGCTCCGGGCCGGGAGTCGTGCTGCTGCACGATGCGGCGGGCCTCGACGCCTTCACGCAATCGACGGCCGACCGCTTCGCCGAGGAGGGCTATGTGGTGCTCGCGCCCGACCTGACGGGACGCGCGCCGAAGGGCGGCGGCGTGTCGATGGAAAACTTCGCGGCCGTCATCGACGCCCTGCGCGCATTGCCCGAACACGCGGGCAAGGTGGGCGTGCTCGGCTTCGGCGCGGGCGGGCGGCTCGCCGTGCAGGCCGCGGCCAACGCGGACATCGACTGCGCGGTCGCCTACTATCCGCATGACCTCCCCGCCTGCCTCGACGACCTGCGCACCATCCGCTGCCCGATGGTCTTCCACTTCGCGGAGCCGCAAGCGAGCGATGCGTTCGCCGGCAAGCCGCCGATCCAACGCTATGTCTACAGCGGCTGCGCGCCCGGTTTCGCCGAGCCCGCTGCGAACGCGGATTCGCCCTACGACAAACCCGCCGCGCTCATGGCGTACTCGCGCACGCTGGCGTTGCTGCGCGAAGTGCTCGGGCCGGTCTACGACCTCGACCGCCTGTGGGAGCAGCACTGCTATTTCGAATTCGCCACGCGCGATGTCGATGCCGTCATGCCGACCATGGTCGCCGAGCCTTACGTGAACCATGTGCCGACGATGACCGGCGGCGTCGGATACGGCCAGTTGAAACGCTTCTACAAGTACCACTTCGTCGACTCCAATCCGCAGGACACGAAGCTGATACCGGTATCGCGCACGATCGGCGCGGACCGTATCGTCGACGAATTCGTATTCTGCGCGACGCATGATCGCGAGATCGACTGGCTGCTGCCGGGCCTCGCGCCCACGGGCCGCTATTTCGAAGTGCCGATGCTCGCCGTGGTCCGCTTTCGCGGCGACAAGCTCTACAACGAACACATCTACTGGGATCAGGCGTCCGTGCTCGTGCAGATCGGCGTGCTCGATCCGACGGGCTTGCCTGTCGCCGGTCGCGAAACCGCGCGCAAGATGATCGACGAGACCTTGCCGAGCAACACGCTCATGCGCAACTGGGCATCGAGTGAAGGAAAGCCGGTCTGACGCACCTATAAACAAGGAGACGAATCCATGAGCGACGCGAGCACCGCGACTTCCACGCCGCAATGCCCCTTCCATTCGACCGCGCCGAACGGCTGCCCGGTGAGCGCGCGCGCCGCGGAGTTCGATCCGTTCAGCGACGGCTATCAGCAAGACCCGCCCGAATACGTGCGCTGGGCGCGCGAGCAGGAGCCGGTGTTCTACAGCCCGAAGCTCGGCTATTGGGTCGTCACGCGTTACGACGACATCAAAGCGATTTTCCGCGACAACCTCACGTTCAGCCCGTCCATCGCGCTCGAAAAAATCACGCCGACCGGACCGGAAGCGAACGCGGTGCTCGCGTCCTACGGTTTCGCGCTCAACCGCACGCTCGTCAACGAGGACGAGCCCGCGCACATGCCGCGCCGCCGGGCGCTGATGGACCCGTTCACGCCCGAGGCGCTCGCGCATCACGAGCCGATGGTGCGCGCGCTCACGCGCGAATACGTCGATCGCTTCATCGACGATGGCCGCGCCGATCTCGTCGATCAGATGTTGTGGGAAGTGCCGCTCACGGTCGCGCTGCACTTTCTCGGCGTGCCCGAAGAAGACATGGACACGCTGCGCGACTATTCCATCGCGCATACGGTGAATACGTGGGGCCGCCCGAGGCCCGAGGAACAGGTCGCGGTGGCGCACGCGGTCGGCAAGTTCTGGCAGTACGCGGGCAAGGTGCTCGACAAGATGCGCGAAGACCCGTCCGGTCCCGGCTGGATGCAGTACGGCATCCGCAAGCAAAAGACCTTGCCCGATGTCGTGACCGACTCGTATCTGCATTCGATGATGATGGCTGGCATCGTCGCGGCGCACGAGACGACGGCGAACGCGGCCGCCAATGCGATCAAGCTGCTGCTGCAACACCCTCACGCGTGGCGCGACATCTGCGATGACCCGAGCCTGATTCCTAACGCGGTCGAAGAGTGCCTGCGGCACAACGGATCGGTTGCGGCGTGGCGGCGGCTCGCGACGCGCGACGTGACCATCGGCGGCATCGCGATTCCGGCGGGCGCGAAGCTCCTGATCGTGACGTCATCGGCCAATCACGACCCGCATCAGTTCGCGGACGCCGATCTCTTCGACATTCGCCGCGAAAATGCCAGCGATCAGCTGACCTTCGGCTACGGCGCGCATCAGTGCATGGGCAAGAACCTCGCGCGCATGGAGATACAGATCTTCCTCGACGAGCTGATGCGCCGCCTGCCGCACATGCGCCTCGCCGAGCAGCGTTTCACGTACGTGCCGAATACGTCGTTTCGCGGGCCGGAGCATCTCCATGTGGAATGGAACCCGGCGATGAATCCCGAGCGCACGAATGCGGCGGTGCGCGAGCCTCGCGCGACGGTACGCATCGGCGAGCCGTCGTCGCATGCGGTGAGCCGCGCGGTGATCGTCGAGTCGGTGACGATGTGCGCGGACCGCATCGCGCGGGTGCGTCTCGTTGCCGCCGACGCTCGCGCGCTGCCGCGCTGGACGCCGGGCTCGCATATCGACGTGGTCTGCGGCGACAGCGGACTCTCGCGCCAGTATTCGCTATGCGGCGATCCGGCCGATCACGCGGCCTACGAAATCGCCGTGTTGCGCGAGTCGGCGAGTCGCGGCGGATCGGCATGGGTTCACGACAACGTCAAGCCGGGCGCGCACTGGCGCATTCGCGGGCCGCGCAACCACTTTCGGCTCGACCCGGCCGCGCGCCGGCTCGTGCTGATTGCCGGCGGCATCGGCATCACGCCGATCAGCGCGATGGCGCGGCACGCGCGCGAGCACGGCATCGACTACGAAGTGCATTACAGCGGCCGCAGCCGCGCGTCGATGGCGTTCGTCGACGACCTGCGCGCGCTGCATGGCGAACGGTTGCGCATGTACGTATCGGAGGAGGGCGCGCGCAACGACTTGTCGGCGCTGCGCGTGGACGCAGGCACGCAAGTGTATGCATGCGGTCCGGCGCGGATGCTCGACGCGCTTTCCGCCGCGAGCGCCGCGTGGCCCGACGGCGCACTGAAGATCGAGCATTTCGAATCGACGCTCGGCGCGCTCGACCCGTGCAACGAGCACGCGTTCGAGGTCGAGCTGAAGGATTCCGGTGTCACGCTGACCGTGCCGCCCGATCAAACGCTGCTCACGACGCTCAGGCGAGCGAACATCGACATTCAGAGCGATTGCGAAGAAGGCTTGTGCGGATCGTGCGAAGTGCGCGTGCTCGAAGGTGAAATCGACCATCGCGATGTCGTATTGACGAAAGACGAGCGCAAATCGAACACTAGAATGATGGCGTGTTGTTCGCGCGCGAAAGGTATCAAACTGGTACTAGCGATTTAACGCGCAATCAAAAAGTCCGTATTCATCGCGGCGTCATGAAGACCTCTAATCGGTCAAATGCTTTGCCTTGGACAAATAAACCATTACTAAGTGGATAGTGAATTGATTCGTCCTGCCGGCCGCTGGCGACCGGTGCATGTGCGTGCGCCTGCGACGGCACATTTTCATACGGCATTCATCAGACTAGCGCGCAATTTCCGCTGCTAAACAGCACATTTCTTGCACGAGCGTTCGACGTTTAGCCAAAGGCTTAGCATCTTTGTCGCGGTACTTATTACCACACCTAGGGTTATTACCTAGGAATATGCAAACTTTTGTCGATGTTTTGCGTTTAGAATTGTCTGCAATTGGTGCGACGCACAAGCGTACGCCCTGACTTACTTCTCCGAAGCGACTGTCGAATACGCGCGCAAAACGCGCGCGGTGGAATTGCGTCCGCGCATTTTCCGGCGTTATGCAATCGGAAGAAGGCCGTCGTTACACCTGAGAGACTATTAAAAGCCCATATAAATGAGCGCGTGGTTTGTTTCGAAAGCGCATGATTCAGTGCGTGGACGAAACGCATGAAGCCGGGATTTGCGAGTTCTGCTGTTCTACGAGGATTGAAGATGAGTGACGTAGTGATCGTATCGGCCGCGCGTACAGCGGTCGGCAAATTCGGCGGGTCGCTGGCGAAAATCGCGGCGCCGGAACTGGGCGCAACGGTAATTCGCGCGGTGCTCGAGCGCGCGGGGCTGAAGCCCGAGCAGGTGAGCGAAGTCATTCTCGGTCAGGTGCTGACGGCGGGCTCGGGCCAGAATCCGGCGCGTCAGTCGGTGATCAAGGCCGGCCTGCCGGACATGGTCCCCGGCATGACGATCAACAAGGTCTGCGGCTCCGGCCTCAAGGCGGTGATGCTCGCGGCCAACGCGATCATCGCGGGCGATTCGGAAATCGTCGTCGCGGGCGGCCAGGAGAACATGAGCGCGGCGCCGCATGTGCTGCCCGGCTCACGCGACGGCTTTCGCATGGGCGATGCGAAGCTGATCGATTCGATGATCGTCGATGGCCTGTGGGACGTTTATAACAACTACCACATGGGCACGACGGCGGAAAACGTCGCGAAGGAATACGGCATCACGCGCGAAGCGCAGGACGCGTTCGCGGCGCTGTCGCAGAACAAGGCCGAAGCCGCGCAGAAGGCCGGCCGCTTCAACGACGAAATCGTGCCGGTGTCGATTCCGCAGCGCAAAGGCGAGCCGCTCCAGTTCGCGACCGACGAGTTCGTGCGCCACGGCGTCACCGCCGAAGCCCTCGCGGGACTCAAGCCCGCGTTCTCGAAGGAAGGCACGGTGACGGCGGCGAACGCATCGGGCATCAATGACGGCGCGGCGGCGGTCGTCGTGATGTCGGCTAAAAAGGCCGAGGCGCTCGGTCTTACGCCGCTCGCGCGCATCAAGGCGTACGCGAGCGCGGGCGTCGATCCGAAAGTGATGGGCATGGGCCCCGTGCCGGCGTCCAAACGCTGTCTGGAGCGCGCGGGCTGGAGCGTCGACGATCTCGATCTGATGGAGATCAACGAAGCGTTCGCCGCGCAGGCGCTCGCCGTGCACAAACAGATGGGCTGGAACCAGGAAAAGATCAACGTGAACGGCGGCGCGATTGCGATCGGCCATCCGATCGGCGCATCGGGCTGCCGCATTCTGGTCACGCTGCTGCACGAAATGCAGAAGCGCGACGCGAAGAAGGGCCTGGCGTCGCTGTGCATCGGCGGCGGCATGGGCGTCGCGCTGGCGGTCGAGCGGCCGTGATCCGTTGAGCGCGTCGATGCCCGCGCGACGGGCGTCGGCCAGCAGCACACCCGGCTTCGCGAACCAATAACATTCCAAGCGCGATGCCGGGCGCATTCGAGCACCATAGAACCTGAGAGGATATTTCGCATGACTAAGCGTATTGCAGTGGTAACGGGTGGCATGGGCGGCCTTGGCGAGGCCATCAGCATCAAGCTGAACGACGCGGGTTACGCCGTCGTCGTGACGCATTCGCCGGGCAACACGATCGTGTCGGACTGGCTCGCGAGCATGGACCGGCAAGGGCGCAACTTTCGCGCGTATCCGGTCGACGTGGCCGACTACGACGCAAGCCAGCACTGCATCGCGAAGATTCAGCGCGAAGTCGGGCCGATCAGCATTCTCGTGAATAACGCAGGCATCACGCAGGACACGACCTTCAAGAAGATGACGAAGGTGAACTGGGACGCCGTCTTGCGCACGAATCTCGACTCCGTCTTCAACATGACGAAGCCTGTCTGCGAAGAAATGGTCACGCGCGGCTGGGGCCGTATCATCAATATCTCGTCGGTGAATGGCTCGAAAGGGCAGATCGGGCAGACGAACTACGCGGCGGCGAAGGCGGGCATGCACGGCTTCACCAAGTCGCTCGCGCTGGAAGTGGCGAGGAAGGGCGTGACCGTCAACACCATCTCGCCGGGCTATCTCGCGACCAAGATGGTCACCGCCATTCCGCAGGAGATTCTCGACTCGAAGATCCTGCCGCAGATTCCCGCTGGCCGGCTCGGCAAGCCGGAAGAAGTCGCGGCGCTCGTCGCGTTCCTGTGCTCGGACGATGCGGGCTTCGTCACGGGTTCGAACATCGCCATCAACGGCGGCCAGCACATGCATTGATCGCCATCGCGCGATCTCGCGATTTCGCTTTTGGCGCTCCATTGTCCACGGCGCGCGAAGCAACCCGCTTCGCGCGCGCCCCGTTCTTCAGATCACACGCCGGCGTCCATAAGGCGTGCGGCGGCATTTAGCCAATGGAAGACTTAAGCCCGGGCACACGTCCCTATACCGTGCATCATCTCGACGCGGCTATCGCGCATCTCGAACAAGTGCTCAATCTGGACGGCGCGAATTCGCTATTCTCGAAGACCTACTGGCGCTCGCGCGTGGAAGAGGCGCTGTCCACGCCGGGCCTCGCGCCGTCTCAGCATGCCCGTCTGCAGCGCCTGCTGGATCGCATCGAGGAGTCTTGATCGCGATGAAAAAGGGCGGCCACCGCGCCGCCTAATCGTCTGACCCGTGAAGGATTTCGCGCACGGCGTTACCATGCGTGCCTTCCCGGATCACGATCAGACGCGTATGCCTCATTCATCCCACTTTTCATTCGCCGGGCGCACGGCCCGCGCGTGCATCGCATGCCTGCTTCTCGCGCTCGCCGCATGCGGCACGACGAGCGCAGTGGCCCCTGGCTCGCAGCCCAATGTCTTTACCGTCACCGGCAAGGCGACGGGCACGCGCATGTCATGGGTCACAGCGCGCAACCGGGCGATGGACGCCGCCGACGACTACTGCAAAGAGCGTTCGCAACGCGTGCTGGTCCGATCGGAGTCGACGAGCGGCGTGCGGTCGCTGGAAGAGCAGACGTCTACCGTGACATTCACGTGCGTGGCGCAGCCGACGCAAGCGGCGAGCGAATAAGTCCGCAAGCAGCGCCCGAACTACCGTCCTCATTCGGCCATATCACACGGCTAGCGCGGCAATCAGGACTACGATTCAATCATCGGATGCGTCACGCAACGCCGCTGCCGAGGATGCCTGGGGAATGCGAGAAAAATCGAGCACGCCGCATCCAACGCGGCGCGCCTCCAGCTACGGCCTTACTGACCGATGCCGGCCTTCTTCTGCGCGTTCTGGATATCCTGCGGATACGAAGCGTCATCGCGCTGCGAGGGGTTGTATCCCGCGCCTTCGAGCTTCTTCAGTTCCGCGTTCTTCTTCGCGCGCGCTTCCTTGCGCGCGGCCTTGCGCTGGGCTTTGGTCGACGGCGCGGCGTCGCTCGCGCCGCTGTTGTCCTGCGCATGCGACACAGCCGCAGCCGACAAACCGAAGGCCGCGACGATCATCGACACGGTGAGCTTTCTGGCAAGCGTTACGTTCATATCCTCTCCACGGTTGAGATGCAAGGAACATCGAACGATGCGCGGCCGGCCTGATTCGACACGGCCGCCGCGCGACGATTGTATGGCGGTTCGCGCCACGGTACAGCGCACATGCAAGCGCGCGGGGAAAAGATAGCGACGCCCCGGACCACATGCCGCGCGCGCGTGACGCTCAGATGTTGAGCGCGCGCTTGTTCACTGCGAGCGCCGCCTCGCGCATCACTTCCGAGAGCGACGGATGCGGATGCGAGATGATGCCGATATCCTCCGACGCCGCCTTGAACTCCATGGCCACGACCGCTTCGGCGATCAGATCCGACGCGTTCGCCGACACGATGTGCACGCCGAGAATCTCGTCGGTTTTCGCATCCGCGATGACCTTGATGAAGCCGTCCGTCTCGCTGATGCCGAGCGCGCGGCCATTCGCCATCATCGGGAACTGGCCGGTGCGGAACTCGCGGCCTTCCGCTTTGAGCGCCTGCTCCGTCTGCCCGACCCACGCGATCTCCGGGTGCGTGTAGATTACCCACGGAATGCAGTTGTAGTCGATATGCGGCTTCTGTCCGTCGATGATCTCGGCCACCATCACGCCTTCGTCTTCGGCCTTGTGCGCGAGCATCGGGCCGCGCACGACATCGCCGATCGCGTAGACGTTCGGAACCGTGGTCGCGCAGTGGCCGTCCACGGGAATGAAGCCGCGTTGATCCGTCGCGAGGCCGATCGAGTCGAGGCCGAGATTGTCCGTGTTCGGCACGCGGCCGATGGACACGATCAGGCGGTCCGCGTCGAGCGTCTGCGCGGCGCCGTCCTTGTCGGTATAAGAGAGGGTTACGCCCGCGTCCGACGCCTTCACGTTCTCGATCTTCACGCCGAGGTGAATGGTCAGCCCTTGCTTCTTGAAGAGCTTGGCGGCTTCCTTCTGGATTGCGGTGTCGGTCGAGGCGAGGAATTCGGGCAGCGCCTCGAGAATCGTCACGTCGGCGCCGAGTCTGCGCCACACCGAACCAAGTTCCAGCCCGATCACGCCCGCGCCGATCACGGCGAGCTTCTTCGGCGCGGAGTCGAAGGCGAGCGCGCCTTCGTTATCGGACACGATGCGGTTGTCCACGGGCACGTCAGGCAGATGCCGCGCTTTGGACCCCGTCGCGATGATGACGTGCTTCGCGGTATGCGTCGCCGCCTGCTCGCCGCCGCTCACTTCGATGCGAAACGCGCCGCCCGCCTTGCCCGCGAGCTTTCCGTGACCCTTGAGCCACGTGATCTTGTTCTTGCGAAAGAGGAACTCGACGCCGCCAGTAATCTTCTCGACGATGGCCTCCTTGCGACCGACCATCTTCTTGATATCGACGTTCAGGTTGTCCATCGAGATGCCGTGATCGCCGAAGTGCAGTTTCGCGTTCTCGAACGCTTCGGACGACGCGAGCAGCACCTTCGACGGAATACAGCCGACGTTCAGACACGTGCCGCCGAGCTTCGGCTTGCCCGCCGGGTTGATCCATTCCTCGACGCACGCGACCGACATGCCGAGCTGCGCCGCACGGATCGCGGCGATGTAACCGCCGGGGCCCGCGCCGATCACGATTACGTCGAAGTCTGCTTTTTGAGCGCCGCTATCGGCAGCTTGCGGCGCGCTCGCCGCTTGCGTCGGAGCGGCTGCGGGCTTTTCAGACGCGGGGGCAGACGCAGGCGCAGCTGAGGAAGCAGCGGCTTTCGCCTCGGTGTCGATGGCGGCGAGCAGTTCGTCGGCGTGAACGATATCGCCTTGCTGCTTCAGCACTTCCGCCAGCACGCCCGATGCAGGCGCGGGCACTTCGAGCACGACCTTGTCGGTCTCAAGCTCGACGAGAATTTCGTCTTGCGTCACGGGGTCGCCCGCTTTCTTTTTCCACGGCAGCATCGTCGCTTCGGTGACGGATTCGGAAAGCTGCGGAACCTTGACTTCAACCCTGGCCATTCAGTTTCTCCTGTGTGCGCTGCTTGGTCGTTTGAGGACGCGCCGAAGCCACAGGATACGCCGTGTGCGTGCCATCCGTGCTGCCGGTGGCATCGAAACGCGCGCGCACTCGCATGACGCCTGCTGTCAGCCCGCCGCCGGCGATCTGCGCAGCGCGCGCCGGCGCGTGCGAGTTGCCGAGCTGGACTCGCATTTGCGTTGTTCGATTATCGGCACGTGCTTGAGCGCAGCGGGGTTGCGCAAGCTCGTGCTAGGGCTTCAGCAGTTTCGCCAGCGAGTCGATCTCATCGGCGCAGGCGGGCTTCGGCGCGGGCTTCGACATCGCGTTAAAGCGTGACGATGCTTTCGCCCACCGGCGTCAGCACGCAGCCGCCGCCGCTTTGACCGCCTTGCTCGGACACGGTCGCAGGCAATTTGAGCGAGCGGTTGAGTTCGTCGATGAGCAGTCACGCGCGCCGATACGACATGTCGAGGCTGCGCGCCGCCGCTGAAATGGAGCCGTGTTCGCGCACGGCTTCAAGGAGCGCGACCTTGCCGGGGCCGATCGCGACGGTTTCGCCTTTTCGGATGCGCATGCGAAAGCGCACTTCCGCGTCGGCGTGCGCGGACGCGGCCTTCGCGGGTTCCTTCGGTTTGAGAGACGTCGCCATGCCCGCGAGAATACACGACGCGTCGCCCGCTTCAACACGCGAGCGACGCGTCATCGCGGGCGACGAATTCCCGCTCGATGCGCCCTTAATGCGGCGACGACCATCCCTTGTAATTGGCGACGTTTTCGCGCGTGACGAGGGTCGACGGCATCAGGATCGTCGTGCTGCTCGGCTTCTTGCCGTTCATCAGGTCATACCCGACGCTCACCGCCTGCTGCGCCATCGACCACGGATCCTGACTCGCGGACGCCTGAATCAGCGTATCGGTCTTGAGCGCGTTCTCGATATCCGGCGCGCCATCCACCGACGTGATCACGAGGTTCGAGCGATGCAACTGCTTCGCCGCGAGATCGCTGCCGATGGCTTGCGGGTCGTTGATCGCGAAAAGGCCGTCGAGCTTCGGAAAGCGCGTGAGATAGCCCTGCATCGCGTTCATGCCGCCTTCGCGCGAGCCTTTCGCGTCCTGATCGTCGGAGAGCACCTTGATGCCGGGATTCTTCGCGAGCACGGTCTTGCAGCCGTTCACGCGGTCGATCACCGCCGACACCTGCGGCCCGTTTTCGATCACGACACTGCCCTTGCCGTTGAGCTTCTTCGCGAGGAAGTCGCACGCGAGCTGGCCGGCCTGCACGTTGTTGGTCTGCACGGTCGCGTCCGCGCCGGCCGCCGCCACGTCCACCGCGACCACGACGATGCCCGCCGCCCGCGCCTTCTTCACCGCCGGCTCGATGGCCTTCGGGTCCACGGCGTTCAACAGGATCATGTCCACGTGCGCGGAGATGAAGTTGTCGATCTGCGTGAACTGCTTGTTCATGTCGTAATCCGACGAGACGGCCGTGACCTTCACGTTCGGATTGATGGCCTTGGCTTTCGCTTCGGCGCCCTTGGAGATGGTCACGAAGTACGGATTGCCGAGCGAGCCGACCGTGATGCCGACCGCCTTCAGCGGCTTGTCGGCGGCATGAGCGGTGAGCGTCATCGTGCATCCGAGCGCGAGGGCGATGCTTGCGAACAGCTTGGTGTGCTTGCGCATGAGAGTTGTCTCCGGTTGTTTGGTTGTGTCGATTGTTGCGACTCTAAGCGATCTGAAGCGACGTGAAGCGACAAGATTTCGTCATGTACGCGCCGATCCGCGCTGACGATAACGGTCGAGCGCCACTGCGCCGATGATCACGAGCCCCTTGATGATGTACTGCCAGATATCCGACACGCCGAGCAGCACGAGGCCGTTCGACAGCACCGCGATGATGAGCGCGCCCACCAGCGTGCCGACGATCGAGCCCACGCCGCCCACGAAGCTCGTGCCGCCCAGAATGACCGCGGCGATGGCGTCGAGTTCATACGACTGGCCGATCTGCAGGCCGTTCGCCGCATAGAGCCGCGCGGCGGACATCACGGCGCCGAGACCCGCGAGGAGACCGGACATCGCGTAGACGAACATCTCGATGCCCCACACCTTGATGCCCGAGAGCCGCGCCGCCTCCGGATTGCCGCCGACCGAATAGATACGCAGGCCGAGCACCGTGCGCCGCAGGATGAACCACGAGACGATGACCACCGCGAGCGCGATCACGACGAGCCACGGCACGCCGAGAATCGAATCGTTGCCGATGAACGCGAACGGCAGTTGCGGATTGAAGATGGTCGTGTCGTGCCCGATCAGCCGCGCGATGCCGCGCACGGCCGTCAACGAGCCGAGCGTCACGATGAAGGGCGGCAGCTTCAGCAGCGCGATGAGCGCGCCGTTGATGACGCCGAAGGCGAGCCCGACGCCGAGCGCCGCAGGCACGCCGAGCCAGCCCATGCCTGGCAGATTCGACGCGAGCAGCGCCGTGACCGCCGCCGCCGACAGCACCGAGCCGACCGAAAGGTCGATGCCGCCCGTCAGAATGACGAAGGTCATGCCCGCCGCGAGCACGATGTTGATC
Source organism: Burkholderia sp. 8Y (assembly GCF_902506145.1). Classification (GTDB taxonomy): domain Bacteria; phylum Pseudomonadota; class Gammaproteobacteria; order Burkholderiales; family Burkholderiaceae; genus Caballeronia. Next base: position 148,189 of record NZ_LR733519.1, read on the forward strand.
GACGCCTGCTGCGTGACAATCGAGATGTTCTGCAAGCTGAAGAAGCCGTCGGTGACGACGCCAAAGCCGATGCACAGCAGAATCAGCACGGGCAGCATGCCCGCGGTACGCATCAGGACCTGCATGCGCTCGCGATGCTCGATGCTGCGTTGCCGTTGCGCCGTGCTTTCGGCGCTTGGGGCGCTTGAGCCGCTTGAGCCGCTTGAGGCGCTCGCAACTGGCGCGGCGCCGGTGTCGTGGTGTTTCGTCGTGTTAGCCATGTCTGTCTCCCGATAACGTCAAGCCGCCTGACCGAGCGCGGCCCGCGAGCCCGTCGCCAGTTCGATGATTGCTTCCTGCGAAATCGGCTTGCCCGAATGGCCGCCGAGTTCGCCCGCGATTTCGCCTTCGCGCATCACCAGCACGCGATCCGCCACGCCGATCACTTCCGGCAACTCGCTCGATATCACGATCACGCCGACGCCCGAGCGCGCCAGATCGTTGATGATCCGATAAATCTCCGACTTCGCGCCGATGTCCACGCCGCGCGTTGGTTCGTCGAGGATCAGCACTTCGGGCTTCGTTTCGAGCAGCCGCGAGAGCAGCACTTTCTGCTGATTGCCGCCCGACAGCGCGCCCGCGTTGACGCGCGCGTTCGGCACGCGAATCGAGAGCGCCGCGATGGCGTCGCGCGCGCGCGTGTTGCCCCGCGCGATGTCCATCACGCCGGCCCTCGCATCGCGCCCGGCGACCGCGATGTTGATGTTGTCGCGCACGCTCATGTCGAGGAACAGGCCCTGTCCCTTGCGGTCTTCGGTCAGATAGACGAGACCCGCGTCGATGGCGTCGCGCGGCGTGCGCAGCGCGAGCGGCTTGCCGTGCATCGACACTTCGCCGCGCGTGCGTTCCTCCGCCCCGAAAATCAGGCGCGCGAGTTCGGTGCGGCCAGCGCCCACGAGCCCCGCGATGCCGAGCACTTCGCCCGCGTGCAGGTCGAGGCTGCATCCGCGCACGCGGTTGTCGTCGCTCATGTCGCGCACGGAGAGCACGACGTGGCCGGGGTCATACGGCGCGTGCTCCTTCTTGTAGAAGCCGGAAATGTCGCGGCCGACCATCATGCGCACGAGGCTTTCGGCGGACAGTTCGTCGCGCATCAGCGTGCCGACGTAGCTGCCGTCGCGCAGCACCGAGACGCGATCCGACAACTCATAGATTTCCGCCATCCGGTGACTGATATAGATGATCGCGATGCCTTCCTCGCGCAGTTGCCGCACGAGTTCGAAGAGACGGTCGGTTTCGCGCGACGAGAGCGGCGTGGTCGGCTCGTCCATCACGAGGATGCGCGCGTGTGCGTGCACGGCGCGCGCGATTTCCACCAGTTGCCGCTCCGCGATCGACAAGTCGCCGACGAGCGTATGCGGCTTGAACGCGGCGCCCAGGCGCTTGAGCACGTCTTCGCAGCCGCGCTCCATGCCGGGCCGGTCGACGAAGCCCCACGCGCCCTTGCCGCGACGCAGCTCGCGCCCGGCGTAGATGTTCTCGGCCACCGACAGATTCGGCGCGAGACTCAGCTCCTGATAGATCACGGCGACGCCGAGCGAACGCGCGGCCAGCGGTCCGTCGATGACGACCGGCTTGCCGTCGATCAGAATCTGGCCGCCGGGATCCGCCTGATACGCGCCCGAGAGGATTTTCATCAGCGTGGATTTGCCCGCGCCGTTTTCGCCCATCAGCGAATGCACTTCGCCGGGATAGACGGACAGGCGCACGTCGTTCAGCGCGCGCACGCCGGGAAACGTCTTGCTGATCCCACGCATTTCCAGGAGCGGCGTGCGTACGTCCGGCGAAACGGCAGAGTCATGCGGCATGATTCACCTCCTGCGATTTGACACCCGCGCCGCGATGCAGCCCCACGCGTGGCGAGAAGTTGAAGAACATCGGCAGCGTGGCCGCGCCGATTGCGCCCGCGTCCGGGCCGAAGTTGCCGCGCACGATCTCCGGCGTGCCGCGCGCTTCGGGCGCGTTCGCGGTCATCGTCGCGGCGAGGCGCGCGATCAGGCGGTCGAGCAGGCCGCCGTCGATATCCGAATCGAGCACGACCATCGGCACGTCGAGCACGCAGAGCATCGCGCGCAACGCGGGAGCCAGGGCTTCGATGCAGTCGTCGATCCATTCCTCGACCGCGGGCAGACGCCGCTCGATGCACGCTTCCACGTCCATGCGGTTGCCCGCCGGCGCGCCGCTGAAGTGCAGATGCCGCACGAGCGCATTGAGCGATGCGCGCGAGAGCAGAATGTCCCAATGCCCCGGCGGCTGCGGCGCGGACGGCAGGCGGCTCGGCCGCACCGGCATCACGCCGATGTCGCCCGCGTTGCCGGTCGCGCCGCGCAGACAGTCGCCGTCGATGGCGATGCCGCCGCCGATGGCCGAGCCCAGAAAGAGATAGACGAAGTCGTCGCAGTGGCGGCCGTGGCCGTAGAACAGTTCGGCGGTCGCGGCGGCGTTGCCGTCGTTTTCGCCGAAGACGGGCAGCGCGAGCGCGCGGGACAGCGCGGCGGGAAAGTCGGTCTGGTCCCAGGCGCGGAAGATGTCGGCGCTCGACGTGTCGGCGCTCACGCCGAGCTCGCGCAGCCAGCTGCCGAGGTTGTACGGCTGCGCGACGCCCACGCCCGTCAGACGCTCGCGCTCCGTCGCGCTCAGGAGGCCGAGCATATTTTCGATATCGCGCTGAACGATCTCCAGCACCGCCGACGGATGCGGCAGCACGCGATCCAGCGCGCTGCGCGCGAGCACGTCGCCCGCGAAATTCACGAGCACCGTCTCGATGCTCGTGCGATCGAGCCGCACGCCGATACCGAACGCGCCGCGCGGATCGAGCCGGATGAGCGAGGCGGGCTGCCCGCGCTGGCCTTCGAGCCGCCGTCCGGTGTACTCGATCAACCCGGCCTTGCCGAGCGATTCGACGATACTGCCGACCGCCGTGCTCGTGAGATTCGCGTGCCGCGCGAGATCCGCCTTCGACGCGGGCTCGGTGCGCCGCAGCGCCTGGAGCAGCAAACGCTCGTTGTATCGGCGCACGGACGCGGAGTTGCTGCCTCTGCCGCTCGGCAATTTCACTGGCTGTCTCCGAATGTTCCGGGGAAGGTCATCTGTGTGACCATTAATTAAATCAAGTTGATTTATTTAATACCGGGGCAGAAACGGTGTAAAGCAGGGAATTCCCGAGGGCGGGCTGGCATCGAGCATGCGTTGTGCGTCCACTCCTCGGAGCCGCGCACGCCGCGCGTCCCGTTAAGCTATCGCATTTGGCATCGTCGAGCCGCCGCCGTGTCTTTGCTCTCCATGACTTCCCACGCAAGCAAGGGTTAGCGGACGCCGCGCTTCCCGCTAAGCTAGCGTCATCCGCATTTTTCGAGCCGCCCGCCATGTTTTCGCTTTCCACGACTGCCCACGCCAGCAAGGCCGCGCAATATGACGACCTCCTGCAACAAACCCGCTCGCTGCTCGGCGACGAAGCGGACTTCATCGCCAACGCGGCAAATTTTTCTTCGCTCGTGTATCACTCGCTGCCGGATCTCAACTGGGCGGGCTTTTATCTCTTCGATGGCGACGAACTCGTCGTCGGACCGTTTCAGGGCAAGCCCGCGTGCGTGCGTATCGCGCTCGGACGCGGCGTGTGCGGCACGGCGGCCCGCGACCGGCAAACGCAAGTCGTCCCCGATGTCGAGGCGTTCCCGGGCCACATCGCCTGCGATTCGGCGTCGCGCTCGGAAATCGTCGTGCCGCTCGTCGCGAGCGACGGGACGCTGATCGGCGTGTGGGACGTGGACAGCCCCGTGCCCGGCCGCTTCGGCGACGAAGACGCACGCGGCATGGAAGCGTTGTGCGCCGCGTTCATCGCGCTGGCGTGGGAAGAGCGTCCGCGAGGCTGAATTCGCGACCGCTGCCGTTTGTCTACAATGAGCCGACCGTCGATTCCCGGCCCGCCGACATGATCCGCCTCGCCCGCCGCCGTCTGCTCACCCTGTGCGCCTTCGCCGCGAGCGGGCTCGCGCCCGTGCGCCACGCCGCTGCGCAGCCCGGCAACAAGGCGAGCGTCGCGCTCGTGATGAAATCGCTCGGCGATCCCTTCGTCCAGTCGATGATCGACGGCGCGAAGAACTACCAGCGGCACTACGCGTCGCAACTCGATCTCACGACGCAGGGCACGCTCACCGACAACGACGTAGCCGGGCAGACGCGCATCATCGAATCGCTGGTGGCGGCGAAAGTGGACGCCATCGTGATCGCGCCGACCGATTCGAAGGCGCTCGTGCCGGTGGCCGCCAAGGCGATCGCGGCGGGCGTGCTCGTCGTCGCCATCGACAATCCGTTCGACGACGACGCGCAGGAAGCCGCGAACGTCACCATTCCGTTCGTCGGACCAGACAGCCGGCGCGGCGCGCGGCTCGTCGGCGCGTATCTCGCCTCGAAGCTGAAGCCGGGCGACGAAGTCGGCATCATCGAAGGCCCGCCGAACGACCGCAACGCGCAGCAGCGCACCCTCGGCTACCGCGAAGCGATGAACGCCGCGCAACTGCGCGTGAGCGCCACCGACGCGGGCGACTGGACCGCGCCGAGCGGCAAGTCCATCGCGCTGCAAATGCTGTACGCGCATCCGGCGCTGCGCGGCATGCTGTGCGCGAACGACAACATCGCGATGGGCGCGATCGACGCCATCCGCATCGCGGGCAAAAAGGGCCGCGTGCTCGTGACCGGCTACAACAACATCAGCGCCGTGCAGCCGCTGCTCGACGACGGCCGCATGCTCGCGACCGTCGAGCAGTTCGGCGCGCGGCAGGCGGTGTTCGGCGTGGATGTCGCGGTGAAGGCGCTCGTCGAACGGCGCCGTCAGCGCGACTTGTCGCCTTACATGGAGACGCCGGTGCAGGTGGTGACGCGCGACAAGACGCACGCCCCGCGCGCTTAAGCGTCCGCCGCGAGGAGGCCGCGCGCTGCCAGACTGCGATACAGCGCGCGCACGCCGAAGGTCCACGGCTCGATTTCCGTCGACAGCCGCACCGTGTTGACGAGCGCGCCAAGTTCCGGCGTCGAGATGGTAACGACATCGCCCAGATGATGCGTGAAGCCGCCGCCTTCCGTGTCGCGGTCCTTGATCGGCGAGAACATGGTGCCGAGAAAGAGCATGAAGCCGTCCGGATACTGATGATGCGCGCCGTGCGTCTGCGCGACGAGATCGGCGGGATCGCGGCTGATCTCGCTCATGTGGCTCACGCCTTCGAGCACGAAGCCGTCGTCCGCGCCCTCGATGCGTAGCGACACGCTCGTGCCGCGCACGGTGTCGAGCGTGAATTGCCCGTCGAAAAGGCGCACGAACGGACCGATCGCGCACGACGCGTTGTTGTCCTTCGCCTTGCCGAGCAACAGCGCGCTGCGGCCTTCGATATCGCGCAGATTCACGTCGTTGCCGAGCGTCGCGCCGACGATCTCGCCGCGCGCATTCACGGCCAGCACGATTTCCGGCTCCGGATTGTTCCATTGCGAGGTCGGATACAAGCCGACGTCCGCGCCGAAGCCCACCGACGACATCGGCTGGGACTTCGAGAAAACTTCCGCGTCCGGCCCGATGCCGACTTCCATGTATTGCGACCACGCGCCGCGACGCTCCAATTCCGCCTTCAGCTTCTGCGCGCTTTCCGAGCCCGGCTCGATCTTTGAAAGATCGGCGCCGATCAGCTTGTTGATGGTGTCGCGCACTTCCTGCGCACGGCTCGCGTCGCCGCCGGCCTGTTCCTCGATCACGCGCTCGAGCAGGCTCACCGCGAACGTGACGCCGCACGCCTTCACGGCTTGCACGTCGCACGGGGCGAGCAGGCGCAAGCCGCCGGGCGCTTCGTCGAGCGTCGCTTGCAGCAGTTCTTGCGCCGTGCCGAGGCGCTCGCCGGACGCGTTGCGCGCGATGTCGAGCGCGTCGGGGCGGTCGAAGAGATCGGCGGTGGTCGGGCAGGCGGGCGTGATGTCGAACACCTCGCCGTTTCGCACCGCGACGACAGCGGGACCATCGACCGGCGCGGGACGCCATACGCGGCCAATCAGCACGGCATCGGCGAGGTCTTCGGGCAGGCAGGACGAGACGGAAACGGGCGGCATGTGAGGGTCACCGGGCATGGGAAAAGGGAAAACGATCGTAGCCCGGCCCCGCGTGGCTGTCCATCGGGTTGCATGTTTGTCCAACATGCTGGACGATTCACCCATCCCGCCACGCGACGACTCACATGGAAAAGACCTACGACGTGCCGGCGCTGCGCCGCGCGAACGATATCCTAGAAGCCCTCGCCGACGCCGCGAAGCCCGTGCGCGCCGCGACGCTCGCCGAGCGCACCGGCCTGTCGCGCAGCACGCTTTATCTGATGCTCGAAACGCTCGCGCGCATGCAATGGATCGAGAAGCGCGATGAGGGTTATGTGATCGGCGTCGGCCTGTTCGAGCTCGGCAATGCCTACGTGCGGCACGACGCGCTGCAAGCCGCGTTTCGCGAGGGCGCGGGCGCGTTCATCAACACGCACAACGAAGTCGTGCAGCTTGCCGTGCTCGACGGCGTGCAGGTGGTTTATGTCGCACGCGAGGACGCGCATCGGCCGGTGCGGCTCGTCTCCGATCTCGGCTCGCGGCTGCCCGCGCATTGCTGCGCGCTCGGCAAGGCGCTGCTCGCGGGTCTTTCGGATGGAGCCGTGACCGAGCGGCTGCCCGAGCGCCTCGAAGCGGTAACGCCGCGCACCATCACGCGCCGCGCCGCGCTATTGCGCGAACTCGCCGCGATACGCGCGAGCGGGCTCGCCGTCGAACGTGAGGAAGTGGCCGAAGGGCTCGCGTGCTTCGCGGCGTATGTCGGCGTGACGCCGGCGGGCAAGCGTGTCGCGGTATCGACGAGCGTGCCCGTCGGACGGCTCGACGCACGGCGCGAGAAGCAGATTTCGATGGGCATCGTGCAGCTTGCGGCGCAGCTACGGCAGGCGCTTTGAGGCAATTGCTCGCAGTGTGCCGTCGTCGGCGCGTGCAGCTTTTACCAGCGAAATTGGAAACTGCGCCGGGCCGCTGCGTTCGTACGACGGTACGGTTTCATGCCAGTCCGCACGGGCGTTCGCGTCGGCCAGGTGGGACGGATTCGCCGCGATTTGGGAATGCGTCTTGCTTAATGTGTCCGCTCGAATGACCCGGCCGCCAAGCCGCAGTCTGGTCACGCCCGTCACGCAAGATCAGCACGAGGTTCCGCCCGCCCGCGTCCGAAATTCACCCCGGAGTTCAATCCGCAGGTCCAATCCGTCACCCGATAGCGAACGCTGATGTCAGATCGAAACGAAACCGAGGACGATGCACGCGACGGCGACCGCGAGTCATCGCACGCGCACGACGACGCCGGCCAGGAGGACAAAGACAAAGACAAAGACAACGGCAACGAACAGCGCAAGAAGCCCGGCAAGAAGCCGTTGATCATTCTCGGCATCGTGGTCGTGGTGCTCGCGATCGGCGCGTTCATCTGGTGGTTCATGACGCGCAATCAGGAAAGCACCGACGACGCCTACACCGACGGCGACGCCGTGACCATCGCGCCGAAGGTGTCGGGCTATGTCGTGGCGATGAACATCGACGACAACCGCTTCGTGCACAAGGGCGATCTGCTGATCCGCATCGATCCCCGCGACTATCAGGCGCAGGTCGATCAGGCGAACGCGCAACTCGGGCTCGCGCAGGCGCAGTTGCACGCGGCGGAAGTGCAGTTGCAAGTTGCGCGGGTGCAGTATCCGGCGCAACTCGCGCAGGCGCAGGCGCAGGAGACAAGCGCGCGCGCTAATCTTGCGCAGGCGAGCGCGTCGTATCAGCGTCAGCAGTCCGTCGACGTGCGCGCGACGTCGCAACAGAACATCGACGCCGCGACCGCGCAGCAGAAAAGCGCGCAGGCGAACGTCGCCGAAGCGCGGGCGCAGGTTCGTACCGCGCGGCTCGTGCCGCAGCAGATCGCGCAAGTCGTCGCCACGGTGGAAGAGCGGCGCCAGCAAGTGCGGCAGGCCGAGGCGCAAGTCGAAACCGCGCGGCTCAATCTCTCGTACACCGAACTGCGCGCACCCTCCGATGGCTGGGTCACCAAACGCAACGTGCAATTCGGCACATTCCTGCAGGCGGGCACGTCGAATCTCACGCTCGTCACCACGCGCATGTGGGTCACGGCGAACTTCAAGGAGTCGCAGCTTTCGCGCATGCATCCGGGCGACAAGGTGGATATCGACGTCGACGCCTATCCCGGCCTCTCGCTGCACGGCCATGTGGACAGCATCCAGCTCGGCAGCGGCTCGCGCTTCTCCGCGTTCCCCGCCGAAAACGCGACCGGCAACTTCGTGAAGATCGTGCAGCGCGTGCCGGTGAAGATCGTGATCGACAGCGGCATGAAGCCGGACACCTCGCTGCCGCTGGGCTTGTCCGTCGTGCCCACCGTCATGCTGCGCCACTGAGACATGAGCGAATCCGCCGATCAAGACCACAGCGGCTGGAAGCCCAGCGCGAATCCGTGGCTCATCGCCGTGGTCGTCACGCTCGCGGCCTTCATGGAAGTGCTCGACACGACCATCGTGAACGTGGCGCTGCCGCACATCTCCGGCACCATGTCCGCGAGCTACGACGAGGCGACGTGGACGCTCACGTCGTATCTGGTCGCGAACGGCATCGTGCTGCCGCTGTCCGCGTATTTCTCGAAGATTCTCGGACGCAAGCGTTACTTCCTGATCTGCATCGCGGCGTTCACCGTGTGTTCGTTCCTGTGCGGCATCGCGACCAATCTCGGACAACTGATCGTCTTTCGCATTCTGCAAGGCTTCTTCGGCGGCGGTTTGCAGCCGAGCCAGCAGTCGATCATTCTCGACACCTTTCCGCCCGAGCAGCGCGGCCGCGCGTTTTCGATATCGGCGGTGGCGATCGTCGTGGCGCCCGTGCTCGGCCCGACGCTCGGCGGCTGGATCACCGACAACTTCACGTGGCGCTGGGTGTTCCTGCTGAACGTGCCGGTCGGCGTGCTGACGACCATCGCGGTGATGCAGTTCGTCGAAGACCCGCCGTGGGAGAAGCGGCAGAGTCACAAGGACGTGGGCATCGATGTCGTCGGAATCGGGTTGATCGCGCTCGGGCTGGGCTGCCTGCAAGTGTTCCTGGATCGCGGCGAAGACGACGACTGGTTCGCGTCCAACTTCATTGTGACCTTCGCGGTGCTGGCGGCAATCGGCATCGTCGGCGCGGCGTTCTGGCTCTGGTACGCGAGAAAGCCCGTGGTCGATCTGCGCGTGATGAAAGACCGCAACTTCGCGCTCGGCTCGCTTTCGATCGTTGGCTTCGCGTCCGTGCTGTACGGCAGCGCGGTGCTCATTCCGCAACTCGCGCAGCAGCAGCTCGGCTATACCGCGACGCTCGCGGGGCTCGTGCTGTCGCCGGGCGCGCTTTTCATCGTGTTTCTGATTCCCGTGGTCAGCAAGCTGATGCTCTGGGTGCAGACGCGCTATCTTGTCGCGTTCGGCTTCTTTCTGATGGGCTGCGCGCTGATCTATTCGCATCAACTGGTGCCGAACATCGACTATCGCACGCTCACGATGATGCGCAGCGCGCAGTCGGCGGCCATCGGCTTTCTGTTCGTGCCGGTGACGACGCTCGCGTATCTCTCGCTGCCGAAGTCGATGAACAACGACGCCTCCGCGCTCTTCACGATGTTCCGCAACGTGGCGGGCTCTATCGGCATTTCGCTCGCCACCGCGATGATCCGCGAGCGCACGCAGGCGAACATGGCGCATATGGTCGAGCATCTGACGCCGTTGAATCAGCCATACAACGATTCGGTGCAGCACATCGCGCGAACGCTGATGGACACGGGGCAGACTCTTTCGCAGGCGATGGGCGCGGCGACCGGCCAGATGTACAAGACGCTCGTCTCGCAGGCGACGATTCTCGCGTACCTCGACGTCTTCGCCGCGTGCGCGATCTTTTCTTTCCTTTTCATCCCGATCACGTTCTTCTTCTCGCCGGTGAAGGCTTCCGGCAAGGCGGGAGGACATTGACATGACGCCGCGACTTTCTGTTCTGATGTTCGCGCTCGCGATGAGCGCATGCGCGGTCGGCCCCGACTTCAGGTCGCCTGCCGCCGATACGCCCGGCAACTGGAACGACATGCAGCGCGCGCAGAACGCATCGCCGGATGCGCGCGCGCCGCATGCCGAGGCGCCGTCGGTGGCGACGACCTCCGCCGATCCGGACCCGCGCTGGTGGAAACAGTTCGACGATCCGACGCTCGATTCGCTGATCGACCGCGCGGTGGCCGGCAATCTCGACTTGCAAAGCGCGGTGCTGCGCATCGCGCAGGCGCGGGAGCAGAGCGTGTCGGCGGCGGCGCAGGGCTTGCCGCAGATCAGCGCCAACGCGAGCGTCATGCGCGAACAACTAGGGCTGAAGGGACTGCTCGAATCGCAAGGACTGTATAACCGCATCGACGCGCTGGGCGCGAACGGCGCGCCGATCCGGCAAGGTCTCGACTCGGCGACAGGGCCGGTGACGCTGTTTCAGGACGGATTCGATGCGTCGTGGGAACTAGACCTTTTCGGGCGCGTGCGGCGCTCGGTCGAATCGGCGAACGCGCAGACCGAGGCGGAGATCGAGAGCCGCAACGACGCGCTCGTTTCGCTCGAAGCCGAAGTCGCGCGCACCTATGCGCAGTTGCGCGGCGCGCAGTCCATCCGGCAGATCACGCTCGCCGAAATCGATGCGGAGCAACAGATTCTCGACCTCACGCGCGAGCAGGCGCGCGTCGGCCTGACGAGCCAGCAGGATGTGCAGAGCGCGAGCGCGCAGGTCGGCGGGTTGCAGGCGCAGGTGCCGTCGCTGGAGGCGCAAATCGCGCAGGCGATGAACGGGCTCGCGGTGTTGACCGGCAGCGCGCCGGGTACGCTAGACGCCGAACTGTCCGATGCCCGCGCGGTCCCGCCCGTGCCGCCGACGGTGCCGGTCGGCTTGCCGTCGACGCTCGCGCGCCGCCGTCCCGACATCCGCCGCGCCGAAGCGCAGTTGCATGCGGCGACGGCTGAAGTCGGCGTGGCGGTCGCGCAGTTGTATCCGGACATTTCGCTGACGGGCCAGGTCGGCACGCGCGCGACGAAAGCGAATTACCTCGCGCACTGGTCGAGCCTCTTCTGGTCGGTCGGCCCGAGCATCTCGCTGCCGATCTTCGAAGGCGGCGCGTTGCGCTCGAACGTGCGCGTCGCGAAGGCGCAGGCCGCGCAGGCGGCGCTGCAATATCGGCAGACGGTGCTCACGGCGCTTCAGGATGTGGACAACGCGCTCGTCGCGTATCGCACGGAGCAGGACCGGCGCGCGGCGCTCGCGCGCACCGTCGAGGCGAACAGCGTGAGCCTGCAACTGGCGACGGACAGCTATCGCAAGGGGCTGACCGCGTTCGTCACCGTGCTCGACGCCGAGCGCCAGCTTGCGCAAACGCGCGAGCAGCTCGCGCAATCGACGGTGAACGTGACGACGGATCTCATCGCCGTGTACAAGTCGCTCGGCGGCGGGTGGCAGGACGATGCATCGAGCGGTGCGGATCAAGGGCACGGTTAGCGGCGGCGCTTCTTCCAGTCGCAGTCCGCGGGCGGATCGGCGACGCCCGGCTTGCCGACCGATTGAGGATTTTCGCTGCATAGCGTGACGAAGCCGACCGGCTCGCCTTGTGCCTGGCGCTTGCGCAGTTCCTCCGCGAAGCGCAGCGCCTCGGCGAGCGCGGCGGCGTCGAACTGCCTGTGCCGGGCGTGGCTTTCAGCGCGCGCATCGCCTTCGAGCCAGTAGACGACGAACATCGTGTGCCTCCGGGTTGCATGAGCGGGCGTTATCGGTCATTGATGGTGCAGGAACGGGGTTCGTGCGAGCTGCGGGTATTCCCGAGGTGCAACGTTGGCGAGCCGCGTTCGGTGGGCCGTCACACACCGAATGCTGCGGCGCGGAACGTTCGTTGCTGAAACAATCGGTCACTCCGAGGCCAATATATGCAATCTACGCAACGACAGGCACGCGTACCCGAAGAAGCGGTCTGGCAGATTCCCGTTCGCGCCGTGCATCACGACGAACCGCGCGTGCTGATCGCCGACGACGATCTCAACGCGACGCGCGCCCTCTGTCTGGCGTTCGAAGACGCCGACTTCACGGTGCGCGCGGTGCATACGGGCCTCGACGCCGTGGCGCTCGCGCGCAAGTGGCGGCCCGGCGTGGTGCTGCTCGACCTGATGATGCCGCTCGGCGACGGCTGGGAAGCGGCCGAGGCGATCCGGTCGCTGGACAGGTCGATGATGCTGATCGCGCACACCAGCCGCACGAGTCCCGACGACTGCGCGCGGGCGCGTCGCACCGGGTTCAACGGCTATTTCGTGAAGCCGAGCCCGCTGGACCGCATGATCGACGTGATGCGCACGTACTACTCGACGCACGAACCGCAGCGGGCGCGCGAATGCTGAAGCCGCGCCGGGGCGGCGCGGCTAGACCTGCTTGAGACGCCGCAAGGCGTCGTTGCGGGAAGTGCCGGCCACGGCAGCGGGCGTCACCAGCGCGCTGTCGTTCCGGTCGACGGGCCGCGCGGGCAGCGTGCGTTGCAAACCGGCGCTGAAGCCCTTTCTGAAAGCGCGGCGGTAGGTCCGGCGATACGCTTCTTCGGCCGATACTTCGCCGGTGTAGTCGCAAAGCGCCTCGGTGAGCGCGCGTTGTTCGTGCGCGAGCGTGCGCAGCAGGTCGATCAGCACGGGCTGGCCGACGCCCGCGCCGTCCGCACCCTTCGCACTCGCCAGCACGTCCGCCACTGCGGCGAGCGCACGCGCGACATCGGTGCTGCGCTTTTCGATCGCTATCGGATGCGCGATGACAGGATGCCCGTCCTGATTGATCGTGATTTTCACTTCGTCCATCTGCTTGTCCTCGTTGCTCGATACCTGGCGCACCCGCGCCCTCTTCTTCGGCAACAAAGCATTCGATTGCATTCAGACGAACGGCGCGCACGGGCGCGCGAAGTGTGCCCGACTTGGACGCCGGCGGCAACTGCCGTGCATCGCGGACGGGCGGATCAGGCGTTGACGCGCCTTGCCGGAACTTCGTCCACCGCGACGGCGGGCGTGTCCCTCTCGCGCTCGACGTGCTGCTTCAGCACGTCTTCCCAGTATCGACAGTAGCCGGCCCAGAACGGGACTTGCGTTCGCGCGCAGGCATCGGCCGGCAGCGGATGCGGCAGCATGCGGGCGAGGCGCGCGATTTCCCTGCGCTTCCACTGCAGCAGCGTGCGGCGCGGGCCGCGCACCGCCGGGCACAGTTCGTTCATGCGCGTGATGGCCAGCCACAGCCCTTCCGCCGGATGCGAAGCCATGGTCGCGAGGATCGCGGTGTTCGGACGCGGCCCGCGCTCGTGACAGACGATCGCGCCGATCTGTCCGAGGATGTACATGGCTTTTTCGATACTCTCATCGGCTGGCGGCTGCATGGCGCGTCCTTTTTTGTGATGGATGTCTCATGGCGCTCTCGAGTGCCTCATGCGCGGCGGGATGCGATCTTCGCGCGGTTTCCGCCATCGCGATATTGATACGTTATTGCGTGAGCGCATTACGATACCGTATCGAAAATGTTTGGCATCGCCTATCGACAAAAATCTACATTGACGAGGCGCGGGTTTTTATGCCGCTCCGAGTCGCGCGTTAAGGCGTGATGTGCCGGTAATCGAGGATCACCGCTGCGTGTAATTGATGGGCTCGTGCGGCGCGTTCGCCAGGAGTTCCTGGCGCCGCTGCTCCGTCGCGGCCTGCACGCCCTTGTCGTAGAAGGACTGCGCGGTGTGTTGTTCGAGCGCCGTGATGAGCGGAAGGCTTTCTTCGGCGAGGGAGTGCATGAGACTGAGCATGTCGCGCCTCATCGGCTCGGGGAACGCGCTGAAGTGCTCGAACGCGCCGGGCGCGGCGATCATGCCGACCAGCGACGAAAGCAGGCGCGCCCGGCTCTTGCAATGCTCGCCGATAGGCTCGGCGTGCGAAACGACGACGTGTCCCTGCGCGTCTACCGTAATGTCGAAGGACTTCATGCGGATACCTCGCTGGCCTCGAATGCCGCGCCGGAACGGGCGCTAAACGAGATTACCTGCACGCGAGGCTTTCATCTGCGCTCAGTTCGGAAACGAAGCGGCGAGCAATGCGAAACAACGCCCGCGCGAATCAATGGGCGTCGAGGCCGAGCACGTGTTCTTCGAAGAGCGCGCGAACGTCCTTGTTCGCGCCGGTGTTGTCGCACGTCGCGGCGGCCACGGTCTGCTGATCGCGCGCAATGAAAATGAACTGCTCGCCGAAGCCCGCTGCGAAGACGTAGCGCGGCGCGATCCACCAGAGGTAGCCGTACTGCGCGTCTTGCATCGGCGGGCCGCCTTCGCTGTGAATCGACATGGCGTCGTCGATAAACGCCGCATCCACGAGATGCGCGCCTTGCCACTTGCCGCGATCCAGCATCAGCGTGCCGAGCTTCGTCATGTCGCGGGCCCGCAGCATGAGGCCGCGCCCGGCGAACGTATGGCCGGCTTCGTCCGCGATCCATTCGCTCGTCTCAATGCCGAGCGGCGCGAAAAGCTTCTCGCGCACGTATTCTTCGACGGTGTCTCCCGTGACCGCTTCGATGGCGAGCGACAGCAATTGCACCGCATGCGAGTCATAGCGAAAGCGCGTGCCAGGCGCGTCGGCCATCGGCCGCGACAGGATGAAGTTCAGGCGGTCTTCCTCGCCTGCAAGCCGCTCGCAAGCGCCGAGCAGACACTTGTCGACGGCGCCGGGTTCGCATTCGAAGCCCGAGGTCATCGTGAGGAGATGCCGCAGCGTGATGCGTCGCACGCGCTCGTCGAGCGCGGGATCGCGGGCTTTCTCTATGATGTCGCCGATCGGCGTGTCGAGGCTCGCGAAGCGCCGCTCTCCGAAGGCGATGCCCACGGCCAGCCCCACGACGCTCTTCGTGACCGAATTGACGTTTTCGAGCGTATCGGGCGTGCTGTCGCTGCGGTAATGTTCGAAGGCGATGCCGCCGCCGCGCACGACGACAAAGGTTCGCACGCCGCTGTGCTCGCTTTCGAGCGCATCGCGCAGGGCGTGGAAGCCTTGTTCGTCGAGCGGGCCGGGCGGCGACGTATCTTCCGTTTTCATATCCATGGCGGTTTGAAGTAGAGCGCGGGTGCGAATCCTGCTTCGAAACGCGAGCAAGCCCGATGCCACGGTTCGTTCCAGCCCACAGAGACCAAATTTGCCGATCCGACGACTCGCGACGCTCTGGCGTCTTGGCAGGGCGTTCGTCCGCGAAAGCCATTCGAACGGCGACGGCGCGTCGATGCAGCGCATCGCGCGCTTTTTCGCGTTGCACGGCGCGCGGGCCGCGCCGCTCGCGGGCGGCGTGCCGGCGCTGCGGCAGTTGCCGCGCGTGTTCTCGCTGGCATCGGGCGCGCTCACGCGGCATCCGGCGCTCGCCGAGGCCGCCGTGCGCGTGGCGCTCTCCGAAATGGACGGGCTCTTCGCACCGTACGACGCCGCGCAATTTCGCAGCGCGTGCGCCATCGCGTTCGCGGCCGCGCCGCGTGCCGAGATCACGCAGATCAGCGCATCGCCGCTGCGCTCGGGCATCGCGGAGCAAACCCACGCGGCGCGCCTCGACGGCGCGCCGGTCCGCATCACGCTGCTTCGCGCCGATGCCCGCCAGGAACTCGCCGACGATCTCGACCTCGCGCTGGCCGCCGCGCGCTTCGCGGAGCGGCGTTCCGCGACGGCGCGCGAGTTGCAGGCGGTGCAGTGGCTGACTCGCGTGCGCGAAAGCGTGAATTCGATGATCGACCTGCGCCAGCGCGCCGCCGATCAGAGCTATCTGCGCTACCGCCTGCGCGAAGACAACCGGCTGGCGGTGCCCGAAGTGCTCTGGGATTTTTGCAACGACGCCGTGCTGACGACGCGTGCAATCGGAACCGTGCCGCTGTCGGACGGCCACGCGCTCGCGTCGCATGGTTTGCAACAGGCGGATCTCGTCGCGACGTTGATCGAAGCGTTCTTCGAAATGGCGCTCGGGCAGGGCGTGTACCACGCGGGGCTGGATGCGGCGGGCGCGCGGGTCAGCATCGAGCCGGACACGCGCGGCCGGATCGTGCTCGAAGCCGACAATCCGATATCGTTTTTCGCCGCGCATGAGCGCGATTTCATTGTCGGCGTGTCCAATTCGCTGCTGGAAGGCGATCACAAGGCGGCGGCGCGCACGCATCTCGAACACGGGCGGCCGGAGCACCATGCGGCGCATCACGAAGTGCGCGTCGAATCGACGTATCGCCGCGAGGCTGAGCGGTTTTCATCGCCGGATGCGCGGCAGGGCGCGCACGTCTCGCATTTGTTCGATGCGATCGGCAAGGCGCCCGCCGAGCACATGTTCAGCGCGGCGCACGGACGGATCGCATCGCGGGCGATGCTGCTGTCGCGCTCGGTCGAGACGATCGAGCGCATGGCGCACACGGTCGCGCCGGATGTCGATGTCTGGAAGATCGCGCGACGCGTGATTGCGCGGCTCGCGGCTGACCAGTTCGGCTGCCACGGTCTGCTCGCGCATCTGGCGCATGAGGCGACGCAGTGGCCGCAACTGCTGCCGCGCCTGCCGACGCTCATCGCCAGGCGCGCGGGGGCGTCGCAAGGCAACGCGTTCTGACGCTCAGCGCGTGCCGGGACTCATCCGCTCGGCGATCGCGCGGCACGCAGCCTGGAGCGGCGCGACGTAGGTTTCCATCGGCGTGGCGCTTTTTCTGAAGAGCGGAATGCTCACGCTGACGCAGCCGATCGGCGCGCCGTCCGCGCCGACGATCGCGCTGCCGTAGCAGAAAATCTGCGCTTCGTTCTCCTCGCGGTCTTCGGCATAGCCGCGCGTCTGGCACGCGTCCAGTTCGGCATCGAGCGCGCTGCGCTCGACGATGGTATTCGGCGTGAATGGCTGGAACGGGATGCCTTGCAGGAGCGCATCGCGTTCGGCGTGCGCGAGCGTCGAGAGATACGCCTTGCCGACCGAGCTCGAATACAGCGTGACGCGCGTGCCGATGCGCGACGCCATGCGCACCGCGTGCGGGCTTTCGAGCTTCTCGACATACACCATTTCGGCGCCGCTTCTCACCGCGAGATGCACGGTTTCCTGCGTGGCGTCGCGCAGCGTCTGCAACGCGTCGGCGGCGGCGATGCGCAAGTCCGACCGCTCCCAGCTTCGGCTCGCGAGCGACATCAGGCGCGGGCCGAGCGCGTAGCAGCCGCCGCGCGTACTTTCGACGACCAGCCCTTCGGCCATCAACGCGCCGACGATGCGGTACACGGTTGGGCGCGGATAGCCGCTTTGCGTCGTCAGTCGCGCGATGGTCGGCGGCTCGGCGGCATCGGCGATGAGTTGAAGCACCGCCATGAACTTCGAGAACGCGGCAGTGCCGGTCGCGCGGGCGGCGTCGAGAGAGGCGGAATCGGCGGACATGATCGGACTCGGGAGCGGCGGCGCGGCGATTATATCGGCGCTCGCGTTCACGCCACGAGATAGCCGCCGTCGACCGGCACGATGGCGCCCGTCATGAACGCCGCCGCCGGCGACGCCAGGAACGCGACGACGCGCGCCACGTCCTCCGGCACGCCCCAGCGTTTCATCGGCGTGCGCTCGAGAATGACCTGCGAGCGGCCGCCGTCGTCCTGAAGCGCCTGCGTGAGCGGCGTCGCGATCCAGCCGGGCGCGACCGCGTTCACGCGAATGCCGTCGGCCGCGTACGCGATGGCGAGCGACTTCGTCAACTGCGCGACGCCGCCCTTGCTCGCGCTGTACGCGGGCACGAGGCCGCCGCCGAAGAACGTCAGCATCGACGCCGTGTTCACGATGCTGCCGCCGCTTTTCGCGAGCAATCCGCGCGCGGCGGCGCACAGGCGCATCGTGCCGCTGAGATTCACGGCGATCACGCGCTCGAAGGTCTCGATGTCGTGCTCGTCGCCGCGCTTGATCATGCCCGCGCAGTTCACGAGCACGTCGAGCGCATCGAGGCGATTCATGAGATCGGCGGTGCTGGCGGCATCCGCGACATCGAGCGCGGCGACTTCGATGCCGCCGCCGAGCGCGTCGCGCTGCGCATCCGTCGGCGCGAGGCCCGCCGCGATCACGCGCGCGCCGAGCGCCGCGAACTGCTGTGCGACGCCCGCGCCGATGCCCTGCGTGCCGCCCGTGACGACGACGGTCTTGCCTTTGAAGAGATCAGTCTGAAAAGTCATATCGCTCATCCTCACGCTCACACGACAGGAACAGCGGACGCCGGCTGCTCGGCATCCTGAATCGGCACCCGCACGACAAACATATAGACGAGCGCGGCTGCGAACGCGACGCCCGCGCTGATGAGGAACGCGTTGACGAACGAATGCGTCTTGTCGACAACGAGCCCCGTGATGAACGGCGCGAACGATCCGCCGAAATAGCCGCCGAAGTTCTGAATGCTGCCCAGCGACGCCACCATGTGACGGGGTGCCGCCACCGAGACGAGCGCCCACGCCGCGCCGCTCGCCATGTTGACGAAGAACATCGCCGCCGAGAGGTACGTGATCGCGAGCGCGAGGTTCGGCGTGAACGCGGCGGGCACCGTGAACAGCGCCGCGCCGATCAGACCGGTGCAGATCGGCCATTTGCGGCTGCGGATCGGGGCGACGCCGCGCGCCATGAGTCCATCGGCGATGAAGCCCGACGAGAGCATGCCGAGCGTGCCCGCGAGATACGGAATGGACACGATCCAGCCCGTCTTCGCGATAGTCAGATGCCGCTCATGTTCGAGATACGCGGGCAGCCACGTGAGATACAGCCACACCATGTAGATCACGCCCATGAAGCCGAAGATCATGCCCCACGTGGTCGCCTTGCCGAACAGCCCGCGCCATTCCGCGAAGCTCATGCTGCGTTCCCTGCGCTGCGCGGGTTCGCCTTCGGTCAGATGCGCGATTTCCTGCGGCTCCAGCGCGACATCCTTCCGGTTGCGATACACGATGTACCAGCCGATCGCTACCGCAATGCCGAGCACGCCCATGATGACGAACATGTTGCGCCAGCCGAAGTTGAGCAGCAACACGGTGAGAATCGGCGGCGCGAGCGCAGGGCCGATGGTCGACGACGTGACGAAGATGCCGGTCGGCTTGCCGCGCTCGTGTTGCGCGAACCATTCCGACACGACCTTCGCGCCGGCCGGAAACTGCGGCGCCTCGCCGATGCCGAGCGCGATCCGCGCACCCAGAAACTGATGCAGGTTCGTGACGAGGCCGCCGAACAACTGCGCAACCGACCAGACGAACATGCCGAGACCGAGCATGATGCGCGCGCCGAAGCGGTCGAGCATCACGCCGATGGGCAATTGCGAGAACGCATACGCGAACGAGAACGCGGAGAGCAGCAGACCCATCTGCGATGCGGAGAGCCCGAGTTCCTGCGTGACGGAATGATTGGCGATGGACAGCGTGCTGCGGTCCAGATAATTCACGATCCCGGCGAGCGTCAGGAACGTGAGCGCGATCCACTGAATGCGCTTGATGCGCGGCGATTTACTCTGCATGGTGTCTCCCCGAATGCGCTTCTGCGAGGCTTCGGTTGCATGTTGATTTGGCTGTTTTCGCGGACGAACTAGCGAATGAACTGATCGAGGAAATCCGCGCCCAGCCCGACCGATTCGTAGTGCTTCCGGCACATGTCGACCTTGGTGAATACGTCTTCGTAGCCGGTGTAGTTGCCGTACGGATCGCAATAGAACATGACGCCGTTCACCTGGAAGTACGTGATCATCTCTTCGACGTCTTCCGGCACGTACAGCGTGTGCGTTTCGCCGGGCGGCTCGAAGACATAGCTGCCTTCGGTTGCGACCCAGTCGTGCTCCAGATATCGCCAGCGGCCCTTCAGCACCATGCCGTGCACGGCCTGCGGATGACGATGCCGCGACAGCACGCCGGATTTGCGCACGCGCAGCAGGTTCATCCAGTAGCCGGTGGACACGTTCAGGCAGAGCGGGCGAAACCAGACGTTCTCAGCCTGCGGAACCCATTCGCGCTCGTCGGTCGGAATCGCGTGGCCGATCACGATCTCCTTTTGCGCTTCCTTTGGATTGGGATATTGGTACGGCGTCATGGCGTCCGCCGACGGTTTGGGTGCGGGCATCGCGTCTCCTATGTCCATAATGTGGATCGTGCAATCAAATTATGGACAAATGGTCGCGCCGCTTTAAGCAATTGTCAAGATTTGTCAGCGGCTTCCGAAATGCGCGAACGAAAAAAAAGCGGGCCCGAATCCGGACCCGCCTTACTTCGCCGGTGCGCTGCGCGTTATCGCGCCATCATCAGCATGTGGACGTTGTGCATGACCCACACCGTACCGACGACGATCACGAGCGACATCAGGATCGTGTAGGCGAACGACAGGGCGTGCCAGCGTTGTCCCTTCGACGTGTTCACGTGCAGGAAGAACACCACATGGACGACCATCTGCACGGCGGCGAGTACCGCCAGCCACACGAGCCCTTGTTCGCCCGACACCTTGCCTGCGGTCACGAGCCAGAACGAAGCCACCGTGAGGACGACGGCCAGCACGAAGCCGGCGAGATATCCGCCCACGGTGACGTGCGGAATATCGCTATGCGTTGTATGCGTATGAGCCATTAGACGACGCTCGCAAGGTAGACGAAGGAGAACACGCAAATCCAGACGATGTCGAGGAAGTGCCAGAAGAGGCTGAGACAAGCCAGCCGGCGGATCTGGCGCTCGTTCAACTCGGGCTTCTGCATGATTTGCACGGCCAGCACGACGAGCCACACGAGGCCGAGCGTGACGTGCAGACCGTGCGTGCCGACCAGCGTGAAGAACGACGACCAGAACGCGCTGCGCTGCGGGCCCGCGCCTTCAGCGATTAGATGCGCGAACTCGTGCAGTTCGAGCCACAGAAAGCCCGCGCCCAGCGCGAACGTGACGAACAGCCACGCCAGCACTGCGCCCGTCTGCTTGCGATGCGCCGAGATCATCGCGAAGCCGAACGTCAGGCTGCTCGTGAGCAGCAGGGCGGTTTCGATCGCGACATCGCGCAGATTGAAGAGATCCTTGGCCGTGGGCCCGCCCGCAAACTGGTTCGCCATCATCGCGAAGGTCGCGAAGAGGGACGCGAACAGCACGCAGTCGGTCATCAGGTAGGACCAGAAGCCGAACACCGAGTGAGACGGCTGGTGTTCGTGCTCGTGCGCGTCATGCGCGGAAAGCGTCGATTGCGACATTTACAGCACCTCCAGTTCCAGTTCGCGCCCCGCGCCGGTCTTGACGGGCGACTTCGGCGGACGGTTCCGCTCTTCGGTCGCCTTCACCGTGGCGGCGGGGATGATATAGCCGGCGTTCTCGCCGAAGCTGTAGCCGATCACGACCGCTGCGACGCCGATCAGACCGACGATAGCCAGCCACCAGATATGCCAGATCGCCGCGAAGCCGAATGCCAGCGCGAACACACCAACCAGGAAGCCGGCGCTCGTGTTCGACGGCATGTGGATGTCGCGGAACGGACGGGTTTCGACGCGGTTCGTTTCCTTCGCGTGAGCGAAGTCGTCGAGTTCACGGACGGCCGGCACATGCGCGAAGTTGTAGACCGGCGGCGGCGAGCTGATCGACCATTCGAGCGTGCGGCCGCCCCACGGGTCGCCGGTGACATCGCGATAAGCGGGCTGATTGCGGCGAATCACGCTCACCACGATCTGCGCGACCTGGAACGCCACGCCCAGCGCGATGATCCCCACGCCGCACGCCGCGACGATCAGATACGGTTGCCATGCGGGGTTGTCGTAGTGATTCAGGCGGCGCGTCATGCCCATGAAGCCGAGAATGTAGATCGGCACGAACGCGACAAAGAAGCCCACCAACCAGCAGATGAACGCGTTGCGGCCGAGCTTCTCGTCCAGCTTGAAGCCGAAGACCTTCGGCCACCAGTACTGCACGCCCGCGAAATAGCCGAACACCACGCCGCCGATGATGGCGTTGTGAAAGTGCGCGATCAGGAACAGGCTGTTGTGAAGCACGAAGTCCGCGCCCGGAATCGCGAGCATCACGCCCGTCATGCCGCCAAGCGTAAAGGTGATGATGAAGCCGATGGTCCACAGAACCGGCGTCGTGAACTGCACGCGGCCGCGGTACATCGTGAACAGCCAGTTGAAGATCTTCACGCCCGTCGGGATCGAGATGATCATGGTCATGATGCCGAAGAAGGCATTGACGTTGGCACCCGAGCCCATGGTGAAGAAGTGGTGCAGCCACACGAGGAACGACAGCACCATGATGCAGCACGTCGCCCAGACCATCGTCTTGTAGCCGAAAAGCGGCTTCTTCGAGAACGTTGACACGACTTCGGAGTAGATGCCGAACGCCGGCAGAACCAGAATGTAGACCTCGGGGTGGCCCCAGGCCCAGATCAGGTTCAGATACACCATCGGGTTGCCGCCGCCATCGTTCGTGAAGAAGTGCATGCCGAGATAGCGGTCGAGGCCGAGCAGCGCGAGCGCGACGGTCAGGATCGGGAACGTCGCCATGATGAGCACGTTCGAGCAGAACGCCGTCCACGTGAACACCGGCAGCTTCATCCACGTCATGCCGGGCGCGCGCATCTTCACGATCGTCACGAAGAAGTTCACGCCGGTGAGCAGCGTGCCGACACCGGACAACTGCAGCGCCCAGATGTAGTAATCCACGCCCACGCCCGGGCTGAACTGCGTTTCCGACAGCGGCGGATACGCGAGCCAGCCGGTCGCCGAGAACTCGCCGATGAAGAGCGACAGATTGATCAGCACCGCGGCCATCGCCGTCATCCAGAACGACAGCGAGTTGATGAACGGGAACGCGACGTCGCGCGCGCCGATCTGCAGCGGCACGACGAGATTGAAGAACGCCACGAGCAGGGCCATCGCCATGAAGAAGATCATGACGGTGCCGTGCGCCGAGAAGATCTGGTCGTAGTGATGCGGCGGCAGGAAGCCCGGCGAGTCGAGCGCGACGGCCTGCTGCGCGCGCATCATGACGGCGTCGACGAAGCCGCGCACGAGCATCAGTCCGGCGACGACCAGATACATGATGCCGATGCGCTTGTGGTCAGTCGACGTCAGGTACTCGCGCCAGAGCCAGCCCCATTTTCCGAACTTGGTGAGAGCGGCGGCCGTCCCGAGCGCCAGGACCGCCATGAGGACGGTCGCCCCCATGATGATCGGCTCGTGGTACGGGATCGCCTCAAGCGTTAATTTGCCAAACATGGCTTACCCCTTGGTTACGCAATTCGTGCCAACGGTGACATTCCCGTTGTTGTACTTGCCGACGATGTTGTTGAAGAGCTTGGGATCGACGGTCGAGAAATAGCGGACCGCGACCTTTTCACTCGGACGCGCGACGCCCGCGTAGACGTTCATGTCGAGTGCCTCCGGCGCGGTCTTGACCTTCTTGACCCACGAATCGAAGTCCGCCTGCGACAGGGCGAGGGCGCGGAATTTCATGTCGGAAAAGCCCGCGCCGCTGTAGTTCGCCGAGATGCCCGCGTAGTCGCCCGCGGAGTCGGCTTGCAGGTTCAGACGCGTCTGCATGCCCGCCATCGCGTAGATCTGGCCGCCGAGCTGCGGGATGAAGAACGAGTTCATCACGGAGTCCGACGTAATGCGGAAGCTGACCGGCGTGCCGACCGGGAACGCCACCTGATTGACGGACGCGATGCCCAGGTCCGGATAGACGAAGAGCCATTTCCAGTCGAGCGCGACGACTTCGACGTTGATTGGCTTGACCTGCGACGGAAGCGGCTTGTAGGGATCGAGTTCGTGGGTGGTCTTCCACGTCAGCACGCCGAGATACAGGATGATGACTGCGGGAATCGCCCACACGACGACCTCGATGGCCGTGGAATGCGTCCATTTCGGCGCGTAGGTGGCCTTATGGTTGGACGCGCGATAGCGCCAGGCGAAGATCAGGGTGAGCAGAATCACCGGAACGACGACGAGGAGCATCGTATAAGTCGCGGTGGCGATAAGCGAGCTTTCCGCGGCGCCGATGACGCCTTTTGAATCGAGCACCTCGAGATTGCATCCCGATAAACAGACACTGGCCAACAAACCCGATAACAATGGCGCTGCTAAACGGTGAGTATTTTCATTCATTGCATTCGCTGGTTTTTTGGATCGAAGCGTCCTGGGAAGAACGCCGTTTCACGGCGTTGCGCCGCGACGCGATCATGCCACGCGAGATTTATCGCGATGTTGCGAATCTATGGAATTTGGTCGTAAAACTCAGCATTGCGACGCTGTGTCGCGCGGGCTACGCCTTTCGAATGAAGGAGAGCTCGAAACGTTTTCGAGCATGACCGCGCGAGAGCGGAACCGGCTATTCTGCCCGCATCCCGCGATGCTTGCGAGCGTTACAAGCAGTCGATGTCGAATGCGTCAAAATTTTGCATCGCGAAGGACTTTTCTTGTCAAATGGTGTTGCGCGAGGTATCAGCGGGACGTTCAGCCGTCAGAATGCGTGGCCCGAATGGCTGCCGCGCTTTGGCCGTCATTCGGGACGACGAGATGGCCCGATACCACACCACATGAAGAAGAAACTCATCACCTTGGCTGCCAGCCTGCTGGCGCCGATGCTCGCGCACGCCGGTTGCGAAGACATGATGCAGACGTGGGCGAACACGCTGCATCCCGATAAGGCGCTCGATACCGAGCTGAGCGTCTGTGAGGCGTGGCCCGCCGATCCGGACTTGACGCTTGCCGCGCTTGCCCTTCCCGGCGACGACGCGCAATCGAACGGCGGCGCGAACGACCTGGACGTCCTCGTCGCCGACAGCGCGACCGGAGCGATCGTCGCGCATGTGTACCAGCCGGGTGCGATCAGGCGCGAGGCGGGCGGATCGACGGATATCGCACTCGACACCGCACGCTATCGACTGACGCCGACGCAGCGCGCGTTCGGCGTGCGTGTGAGCGTCGACGGATCGTCGGGGCCGAAGCCATACGGCGAGACGTCGCTGAGCCTCTATGCATTCGACGGCCAGACGCTGCGCCCCGTGCTCGACCCATTGACGGTCGCGCGGGCGAGCGGCGAATGGGACACGCGTTGCGACGGCTGGTACGACTCGACCACGCGCACGCTCTCGATGGGTGCGCCCGGCGCCGAAGGCTATGCGTCGCTCCAGATTGCCGAGAAGACGGTGCACAGCGTCTCGCGCATGGCAAAGGGCGTGTGCGTCAACAAAGACGGCGCGCCGAAGCAAAAGAATTTCACACTCGCTTACCGCAACGGACGCTACAGCGTGCCGAAGGGCTTGCAGCGTAACGGCTGATTCGCGTCCGCGCTTCGCGTCTACTCCTTTTTGAGTAGCGACCTTCCGTCGCGCTCCTCCGCCCGGCGGATAGCCGTTCGCCGCCGCGCTGCGTAATCTCGGGATGAAGTCTTTCATCACGAGGAATGGACGATGACCGTCGTCAACTCACCTGCCGCATCTTGCGCCGCGAACGATGCCACCGCGTGGCGCGTGCTCGGCGCGAGCACTTTTGCCTTCACGGTGTGCTTCGCCGTCTGGATGATCTTCGCCATCCTCGGCATTCCGCTCAAGCAGCAACTGCATCTCACGGACACCGAGTTCGGGCTGATCGCCGCGACGCCCGTGCTGACGGGGTCGCTCGCGCGGGTGCCGCTCGGCATCTGGACGGACCGCTACGGCGGCCGCCCGGTCTTCTTCTGGACGATGATCGCCACCATCGTGCCGATCTGGCTGATCGCGTATGCCACGGCGTTCTGGCAGTTCCTGCTGCTCGGGCTTTTCGTCGGCGTCGCGGGCGCGGCGTTTTCCGTCGGCACGCCGTACGTCGCCCGCTGGTTCCCGAAGTCGCGTCAAGGGCTCGCGATGGGCATCTTCGGCGCGGGCAACTCCGGCGCCGCGGTCAACAAGTTCGTTGCGCCCGTGCTGATGCTCGCGGCGGGCACGTGGACCATCGTGCCGAAGGTCTATTCGGTGGCGATGCTCGTCACGGCGCTCGTCTTCTGTCTGCTCTCGGCCACGAACCCGGCGCATCGGAGCGCGAACGCGCAGGGCTTCGTCGCGCAGTTGGGCGTGCTCAAGGACCGGCGTGTGATGCGTTATGCGCAGTACTACTCGGTCGTGTTCGGCGGCTACGTCGGTCTCTCGCTCTGGATGCCGCAGTACTACGTGACGCAATACGGCCTGCCGATCGGACATGCCGCGTTTCTCGCCGCCTGCTTTTCGCTGCCGGGCGGTGTTTTGCGCGCGCTCGGCGGCTGGATGTCGGACCGCTTCGGCGCATACCGAACGACATGGATCGTCATGTGGGTCGCGCTCGCGTGCTTCTTCCTGCTGAGCTATCCCGAGACCGATTTCACCGTTCACGCCGCGAACGGCCCGGTTGCCTTCCATATCGCCACGGGGCCGGTCGCCTACACGGTGCTGATCTTCGTGGTGGGCGTTGCCATGGCCATCGGCAAGGCGTCGGTCTTCAAGTTCATCTCGGAGGACTTCTCAGCGAACATCGGCGCCGTCTCCGGCGTTGTCGGGCTCGCGGGCGGCTTGGCGGGATTCCTTCTGCCTATTCTGTTCGGCATGCTGGTCGATCTCACGGGCGTACGCACCACCTGTTTCATGCTGATGTTCGGGGCCACCGCCGTCAGCCTCGTCTGCATGCATTTCACGTTCGAACCGCAGCGGCCCGCGCTCGCTACCTGACGCATCAAGCGCGCGGGCATTCATGAGCCGCGCGTTCAATCAAAGGCGCATCTCATGTCACGTTATCTTCTCACTCAATGGGAGCCTGAAAACACGGGCTTCTGGCGCGAGACGGGCGAATCCATCGCGCGTCGCAATTTGTGCATATCCATTCCGGCACTTATGCTGGCCTTCGCCGTCTGGTCCTTGTGGAGCGTGGTCGTCGTCAATCTGGATAAAGCCGGCTTCCATTTCTCGAAGGATCAGTTGTTCTGGCTCACCGCGTTGCCGGCCGTATCCGGCGCCACGCTGCGCATTTTCTATTCGTTCCTCGTGCCGATTTTCGGCGGACGGCGCTTCACGGCGTTCTCCACCGCGAGCCTCTTGATTCCCGCGCTCGGCATGGGGTTCGCGCTGCGCGATCCTTCCACGACGTATCCGACGCTGCTCGTGCTCGCGCTGCTCTGCGGTTTCGGCGGCGCGAATTTCAGCTCGTCGATGGCCAATATCAGCTTCTTCTATCCCAAAGCCAAGAAGGGCTTCGCGACGGGATTGAACGCGGGGATCGGCAATCTGGGCGTCTCGGTGGTGCAGTTCGTCACGCCGGTCGTCATCGCGGTGTCGGTGTTCGGGGCGCTCGGCGGCGCGGGGCAGTCGTATGTCGCGCACGGCGTCGAGCGCGGCATCTGGCTGCAAAACGCGGGCTTCGTCTGGGTGCCGTTCATCGTGGTGTCCGCGCTCGCGGCATGGTTCGGGATGAACGATATTGCGGACGCGAAGGCATCGTTCGCCGAACAGGCGGTCATCTTCAAGCGCAAGCACAACTGGCTGATGTGCCTGCTCTATATCGGCACCTTCGGGTCGTTCATCGGCTTCTCGGCAGGGCTGGCCTTGCTGACGAAAGCGGAGTTTCCTTCGGTGAATCCGACTGCCTATGCGTTCTTCGGTCCGCTCGCGGGCGCCCTGACACGGCCCGTCGGCGGCTGGATCTCTGATCGCATCGGCGGTGCGCGCGTCACGTTATGGACGTTTATCGCGATGATTGCGGTCGTCATCGGCGTGATTATTTCGCTGCCGCACGACGGCGCGCCGGGCAGCTTCGGCGGCTTCCTCGCCATGTTTATCGTGCTGTTCGCGCTGACTGGCATCGGCAACGGCTCGACGTTCCGCATGATCCCGGTCATCTTCCTCACCCAGAAGCAGCGTGAAGCCGCCGGGCGGTCCGACGTCGCGAAGAAACAGGCCGTCCACGATGCGAGCAAGGAATCCGCGGCAGTGCTCGGTTTCGCGGGCGCGATCGGCGCTTATGGCGGCTTCTTCATCCCACGTAGCTTCGGCACGTCGATCGGCGCGACAGGCTCCCCGGCCATGGCGCTGTGCTGCTTCATCGCCTTCTATGCGGTGTGCGCCGCCGTGACGTGGTGGTGCTACGCGCGACGCAACGCGCCGATGCCTTGCTGATCGCGTGGACTAGCACTAAAGGCTTAAGCGCGCCGAAAAAGACTACGCCTTCGGAAGTGCGGCTAGCCCATCTTTCGGAGGATGGGCGCGCACGCTTAACACCCCTAAACTCGACAGCAACAGACCAACATAAGCCGCCGCGCGTGCCTTTACTGGCGTACGCATGGCCGGAGAGTCGGAGAATCGGATGAGTCACTTCTTGGACCGGTTGAAGTTTATGTCCCGCGTCAAGTCCACGTTTGCAAATGGACACGGCGCGGTCGTGGAAGAGGATCGCAAGTGGGAAGACGGATATCGCAGCCGCTGGCAGCACGACAAGATCGTGCGCTCGACGCATGGCGTGAACTGCACGGGCTCGTGCTCGTGGAAGGTCTATGTCAAGAACGGGTTGATCACGTGGGAAACCCAGCAGACGGACTACCCGCGCACGCGGCCTGATCTGCCGAACCACGAGCCGCGCGGCTGTCCACGCGGTGCATCGTATAGCTGGTATGTCTACTCCGCGCAGCGCGTGAAGTACCCGCTGATTCGCGGCCGGCTCATCGAAATGTGGCGTGAGGCTCGCAAGACGCTCGATCCCGTGGCGGCGTGGGCGTCGATCTGCGAAGACCCGGCGAAGGCCAAGCGTTACAAGAGCGTGCGTGGCCTCGGCGGCTTCGTGCGCGCGGACTGGGATACGGCCACCGAGATCATCGCGGCCGCCAACGCGCATACCATCGGCAAGTACGGTCCGGATCGCGTGATCGGCTTCTCGCCGATTCCGGCGATGTCGATGGTCTCGTACGCCGCCGGCGCACGCTATCTGAGTCTGATCGGCGGCGCGTGTCTCTCGTTCTACGACTGGTACTGCGACCTGCCGCCCGCATCGCCCCAAGTCTGGGGCGAGCAGACCGACGTGCCTGAATCGGCCGACTGGTACAACTCCACCTACCTGATGGTCTGGGGCTCGAACGTGCCGCAGACGCGCACGCCGGACGCGCACTTCTATACCGAGGTGCGTTACAAGGGCACGAAGACGGTAGCGGTCTCGTCCGACTTCGGAGAGATGGTCAAGTTCGGCGACATCTGGCTCGCGCCGAAGCCGGGGACCGACGAGGCGCTCGCCATGGCGATGGGCCATGTGGTGCTCAAGGAGTTCCACGCAAGCGGCAAGTCCGCGTACTTCCGCGACTACGTGAAGCAGTACACCGACATGCCGATGCTGGTGCTGCTTCGCGAGCGCGAAGGTGCGATCGTGCCCGACCAGTTCCTGCGCGCATCGCAACTACAAGGCAATCTCGACGAGGCGAACAATCCGCAATGGAAGACGCTCGTCATCGACGACAAGACCGGCGATATCGTCGCGCCCAACGGCACCATCGGTTTCCGCTGGGGCGAACAGAACCATCAGGGCGGCGCGAAGGCGGGCCGCTGGAATCTGGAGCAAAAAGATGGCGGATCGGGCCGTGAGATCGATCCGCGGCTGTCGCTCGTCGGCGCGCACGACGATGTCGTCGATGTGAGCTTCCCATACTTCGGCAGCGAGCACGGCGCGCAGCTCGCGCGGCGCGTGCCTGTCAGACGCATGACGCTCGCGGACGGCACGAGCGTCCTTATCGCGACGGTGTACGACCTGCAGATGGCGAACTACGGCGTCGATCAGGGTCTCGGTGGCGCGAACGTCGCCACATCGTTCGACGACGACGTACCGTACACGCCCGCGTGGCAGGAGAAACACACCACGGTGCCGCGGCATCTGGTCATTCAGGTGGCGCGCGAGTTCGCGGACAACGCGGATCGCACGCACGGCAAGAGCATGGTGATCGTCGGCGCGGCGCTGAACCACTGGTATCACAACGACATGATCTATCGCGGCATCATCAACCTCTTGTTGATGTGCGGCTGTATCGGTCAGAGCGGCGGCGGCTGGGCGCACTACGTCGGGCAGGAGAAACTGCGTCCGCAGTTCGGCTGGGCGCCGCTCGCGTTCGCGCTCGACTGGTCGCGTCCCCCGCGTCAGATGAACGGCACCTCGTTCTTCTACAACCATACGAGCCAATGGCGGCACGAGAAGGTCGGCATCGAAGAGATTCTCGGTCCGGGCGCGGACAAAGCGCGCTACGCGGGCCTTTCGATGATCGACCTCAATGCCAAATCCGAGCGCATGGGGTGGCTGCCTTCCGCGCCGCAACTGGGCGCGAATCCGCTGGATGTCGTGGAGGCCGCGAAGCGCGCCGGACGCGATCCGATCGAATATACGGTCGAGCAGCTGAAATCCGGAGCATTGAAGCTCGCGTGCGACGATCCTGACAATCCCGCCAACTTCCCGCGCAACATGTTCGTGTGGCGTTCGAATATTCTCGGAAGCTCGGGCAAGGGTCACGAATATTTCCTGAAGTATCTGCTCGGCACGCAGAACGCGCTCTTCGACGACGAATCGGCCGCGATCAAGCCAGCCGACGTGAAATTGCGTCCGGCCGCCGAGGGCAAGCTCGACTTGCTGACGGTGCTCGATTTCCGCATGAGCACGACGTGTCTTTACGGCGATATCGTGCTGCCGAGCGCGACGTTCTACGAGAAGGACGACCTCAATACGTCGGACATGCATCCGTTCATCCATCCGTTGTCGGAGGCGGTGCAGCCGTTGTGGGAGAGCAAGACTGACTGGGAGATTTACAAGGCCATCGCGAAGAAGTTTTCCGAGATCGGCGGCAAGCATCTCGGCACGCGCACCGACCTCGTGACGACGCCGCTCATGCACGACACGCCGGGCGAACTCGGACAGCCCTTCGAGCCGAAGGACTGGCGCGCAGGCGAATGCGATCTGATCCCGGGCAAGACCGCGCCGGCCATGACGCTCGTCGAGCGCGACTACCGCGCCATCCACGACAAGTTCACGTCGGTCGGACCGCTGTTGGAAAAGCTCGGTAACGGGGGCAAGGGCATCAACTGGAATACGGCGCACGAGGTCCGCGAGCTTGCGACGCTGTCCGGCGACAAGAACGGCCGTCCGCGCCTCGACACGGCCGTCGACGCCGCCGAGATGATTCTCACCTTCGCCCCCGAGACGAATGGCCACGTCGCCGTGAAGGCATGGGATGCGTTGTCGACGATCACGGGCCGGGATCACACGCACCTTGCAGCCGGGCGCGAGCACGACAAGATTCGCTTTCGCGACGTGCAGGCGCAGCCGCGCAGGATTATTTCCGCACCGACATGGTCCGGTATCGAGTCGGAAGAAGTCAGCTACAACGCGGGCTATACCAACGTCCATGAGCTGATTCCATGGCGGACGCTCACGGGGCGGCAGCAGTTCTATCAGGATCACCGCTGGATGCTGGACTTCGGCGAAGGTTCGTGCGCGTACAAGCCCGCCATCGACACGAAGACCATTGCGCCGATGCTCGGAGCGAAGCCCAACGGCGAACATGAACTCGTCCTGAACTGGATCACGCCGCATCAGAAATGGGGCATCCATTCGACGTATTCCGACAACCTTCGCATGCTCACGCTGTCGCGCGGCGGCCCGCACGTGTGGGTGTCGGAAGCGGAGGCAAGGGAAGCCGGCCTTGTCGATAACGACTGGGTGGAAGTGTTCAACACGAACGGCACGTTGACGGCGCGTGTCGTGGTGAGCCAGCGCGTGCCGCGCGGCATGTGCCTCATGTATCACGCGCAGGAAAAGATCATCAACGTTCCGGGCGCGGAAATGAGCGGGATGCGAGGCGGCATCCATAACTCGGTGACGCGGACCGTGCTCAAGCCGACCCATATGATCGGCGGCTATGCGCAGCAGGCTTATGGCTTCAATTATTACGGAACGGTCGGCAGCAATCGCGACGAATACGTGATCCTGCGCAAGATGAAGAAAGTGGACTGGCTCGAAGGTCCGCCCAAGGAAGGAGCAGCATCATGAAGATCCGCGCTCAAGTGGCGATGGTCCTGAATCTGGACAAATGCATCGGTTGCCACACGTGTTCCGTCACGTGCAAGAACGTCTGGACATCGCGCGATGGCGTCGAATACGCGTGGTTCAACAACGTCGAAACGAAGCCGGGCGTCGGCTACCCGAAGGAATGGCAGAACCAGGAGAAGTGGAACGGCGGCTGGGTGCGAAGGAGCGACGGGCGCATCGAGCCGCGGCAGGGCGGCAAGCTGAAGGTGCTGGCCAACCTGTTCGCGAATCCGAACTTGCCCGCGATCGACGATTACTACGAACCTTTCACCTTCGACTACGCGCATTTGCAGAAGGCGCCACTGTCCGAAACGCCGCCGACCGCGCGCCCGGTCTCGGCCCTTACGGGCAAGAAAATGGACAAGATCCATTGGGGACCGAACTGGGAAGACGACCTCGGCGGTGAGTTCGACTCGCGCAGCCGCGACAAGCTGTTCGAGAATGTGCAAAAGGAGATGTACTCGAGCTTCGAGAACACCTTCATGATGTACCTGCCGCGTCTTTGCGAGCATTGCCTGAACCCCGCATGCGTGGCGTCGTGTCCTTCGGGGTCCGTGTACAAGCGCGAGGACGACGGCATCGTGCTCGTCGATCAGGACAAGTGTCGCGGCTGGCGTATGTGCGTGTCCGGCTGCCCGTACAAGAAGATGTACTTCAACTGGAAATCCGGCAAGGCGGAGAAGTGCGTCTTCTGCTTCCCGCGAATCGAAGCGGGACAGCCCACTGTGTGTTCAGAAACGTGCGTCGGACGTATTCGCTATCTGGGCGTCATGTTGTACGACGCGGATCGGATCGGTGAGGCTGCATCGGTCGAGCAGGCCACGGACCTGTATCAGGCGCAACTCGATCTGTTTCTCGACCCGCACGACCCGTATGTCCAGGCTGAAGCGTTGCGTCAGGGCATCGCGCAAAGCTGGCTGGATGCCGCAATGCGCTCGCCGGTTTATCGCATGGCGTGCGAGTGGAAGATCGCGTTTCCGTTGCACCCGGAATATCGCACGTTGCCGATGGTCTGGTACGTGCCGCCGCTTTCGCCCATCCAGTCCGCGGCGGATGCCGGGCACATGGGCATGAACGGCGTGATTCCGGACGTTCAGAGCTTGCGCATTCCAATGCGCTATCTGGCGAACCTGCTGACGGCGGGAGACGAAGCGCCGATCGTTTTGGCTCTCACCCGCATGCTCGCCATGCGCGCATACAAGCGCGCCCAGACGGTGCACGGCGTCGTGGACGAGACCGTCCTGCGCGACGCGGGCCTTACCGCGTCGGAAGTGGAAGCCATGTATCAACTCATGGCGATCGCCAACTACGAGGACCGCTTCGTGGTGCCGTCGTCACACAAGGAAATGGCCGAGGACAGCTTCGACGAGAAGGGCAGTTGCGGGTTCTCGCTCGGCAACGGCTGTTCGACGGGCGTTTCGGATGGCTCGCTGTTCGGGGCGCGCGCGCACGGCGAGGTCGCATTCGCGGATTTGCCGACATCGCGCAAGAAAGTCGTTTGACCGAGGAGCTACGATGTCGCCTTATCCTATTCTTTCCGCGTTGCTGGATTACCCGGAACCCGCGTTGATCGAGGCATTGCCGGAGATCGAAGCCGCGCTCGCCGAATGGCCGCAGGCGCAGGCGGACGTTTCACCGCTCATCGACAATCTGAAGGCGCGTTCACTGATCGCGCTGCAGGAGGACTACGTGGCGACTTTCGACCGCTCGCCATCGCATTCGCTGCATCTGTTTGAGCATGTGCATGGCGAGAGTCGCGATCGCGGGCAGGCAATGGTCGATCTGCTGAACGAATATCGCGGCCTTGGGTTGGATGTCACGAGCAATGAGTTGCCGGACTACGTGCCGCTTTTCCTGGAAGTGCTCGGTGTAATCGAGCCGGCCAAGGCACAGGCGCTGCTCGATGATGCCATCCACATTCTCGACGCCCTCGGCACGCGGCTCGCGAAAAGCGAGAGTCCTTACGCGGGCGTTTTTGCCGTCCTGCGCGGGCTCGCGTCCGTCGAGCCTCGGCCGCTCATGCAATCGCCCGTGCGCGACATGGACGAGGCGCTTGAAAGGTTCGGTCCCGGTCACGATGGCGTCGAGCCGCTACTCGTGCCGTCCCATCCCGCGACGATGCAGATTATCCGTTTTCATCCGCGCGGCCCCGCATCGGCGGCGGAACACCGTATATCGACCGCAAAGGAGGCGCGATGAATACGTTCTTCTTCGGCATCTATCCGTACATCGCGGCGTGCATCTTCCTCTTCGGCAGCCTCATGCGCTTCGAGCGCGAGCAGTACACGTGGAAAGCCGACAGCACGCAACTCATCGACCGCGGAAACCTGAGGCTCGGCAATATCCTGTTTCACGTCGGCATACTGGGCTTGTTCTTCGGCCATCTGGTCGGGTTGCTGACGCCAGTTGCAGTCTGGGACTGGCTCGGCGTCGCGCATAGCGTGAAGCAGGCTGTCGCGATGATCGCGGGCGGCGCGATGGGCGCTCTCTGCCTCGTGGGGCTCGCTATCCTGCTGCACCGCCGGCTGACGAGCGTGCGCCTTTCGGCACTTACGAAGACTAGCGACCGTGTGCTGCTGCTCTGGATTCTGGTTACGCTGCTTCTCGGGCTCTCGACAATCGGCGAATCTGCCGGACACCGGGATGGCGCGATGATGCTTCGTCTCATGACCTGGGCGCAACACATCGCAACCTTCAGGGGTGATGCGGCAAGCTACGTGGCGAACGCGCCGCTCCTGTTTCGAGTGCATCTCGTCATGGGTATGAGTCTCTTCGTGCTTTTCCCGTTCACGCGCCTCGTGCATGTGTGGAGCGGCTTTGCGTCGGTGACGTACGTCGCCCGCGCGTGGCAACTCGTTCGCACGCGCTGAGCATGAATCGCCGCGCGTCGTATCCGCAGCCGCGCAAGCGGCTGACCCTGCGCATCGTCCGCTTGTCGACGGTGGCGCTCATGCTCGTGCTCACCATGATCGGCGGAACGTTGTGGCTGTCCTGGCAACTGCAGGGCGCGGGCGCGGCCATCAACGATGCGGGCAGCCTGCGAATGCGCGCGAATGCCGTCGGCATCGCACTGCTCACGACTCAGCGCGACGGCGACCGCGCCGCACTCGATGCGCAGATCAGTCAGTTGAACGTCACGCTGGATCGTCTACGGCATGGCGATCCCGCGCGGCCACTGTTCCTCCCGGACGATGCCGGCATTCGCCAGAAATTCGATAACGTCGAGTATGTATGGCGCAGCCGGCTGGAGCAGGAGGCGCGCTACGCGTCGAGCGCGTCGGCGTATCTGGCGGCGCTGCCGCCGTTCGTCGCGCAGGCGGACGCGCTCGTGAGCCTGATCGAGCGCGACAATGCGCGAAAGACGGCATGGCTGCGCATGTCGCAGGTGGCGCTTGCGGCCATGTCGTGCCTGGGCGCCGTGGCCATCGTGTATCTGCTTTACGTGTGGTTTGTCGCGCCGGTTCAGCGATTGCAGGAAGGGCTCCTCCGAATCCAGAAGCGGCAGTTCGAAGCGCGGCTGCCGGTGATGACGCTCGACGAATTCGGGCAACTCGCCGCAGGCTTCAACCGCATGGCGGCTGAACTCCAGCAGCTTTATGGCGAGCTCGCCAAGCGCGTGGAGTCGAACATGGCTGAACTGGAGGCGCAGAATCGCGAACAATCGCGCAAAGCCTCAACTTTCTGAAGATGCAAGTACACATGCTCGACGCCGCGGCGACCGGCGACCGGATAGACGAAATCCGCGACATCGTGCCCTTGCTCGCGGGCGGCGTCGCTGAGAGTTACGAGGACGTGCGCGAACTGCTCATCAACTTCCGGTCGAAGCTCGGCACCGGCAAGCTGAAGTTCGCGGTCGAGACCACCGTTGACCGCTTCAGATCGCAGTCCGGCATACCGGTCGCACTGGATTATCGCGAGGCGGGCGGCCCACCGCTGGCGGCCGATCATCAGTTGCAGATTCTTTTCGTTTTGCAGGAGGCGCTCTCTAACATACGCAAGCATGCGGAAGCAACTGAGGTTCGTGTGACGATTGTCAACGAAAGCGAATTCAGGCTCCTTGTTGAGGACGATGGCCAAGGCTACGATCTGGCAGAGATGGGCGCGCTGGACGAAAGACACGTAGGTTTTCACATCATGCGCGAACGGGCCGAGCGGTTGTCGGCGACCTTGCGCTTGACCGGCATGCCGGGGCGTGGCGCGCGCGTTGAGCTTGTTCTTCCGCCTCATGCCCGTCAGGCTGTCTGACGCATCGCGCTTCATCTGTCGTCCCGGTTTTCATCATGGCCATCCGTATCCTGCTCATCGACGATCACACGCTGTTTCGCTCCGGTGTGCGCGCGCTGCTGCAACGCCAGCCGGACCTGGAGGTCGTCGGCGAAGCGGCGGACGGGCTCGAAGGCGTCAAACGGGCAAAGCAGTACTGCCCCGACGTGATCCTGCTCGACAACAACATGCCGGGACTTTCCGGGCTCGAAACGCTGCGGCTCCTCGCTCAGGACTTGCCGGGCGCCGCCGTCGTGATGCTGACCGTTTCTGAGGACGTGGATGAGTTGACCGTCGCGCTGCGCGAAGGGGCGTGCGGTTATTTGCTGAAGAACATCGAAGCGGAGACGCTTTGCGTGGCCATCCGCAAGGCGGCGGCAGGCGAACCCGTGGTCGCCGACGACATGACCGCAAAGCTCGTCGCGAGCATGCGGCGGCCGGTGTCGCAGGCGCAAGCCGCGCACGAGCCTTTGACAACCGCGCTTGCTCCCGAGCCCGATTCGCTCACGACGCGCGAACGCGACATCATTCGCGAGCTCTCGCGCGGCGCAAGCAACAAGGAAATCGCGCGCACGCTCTCGCTGGCCGAAAGCACCGTGAAGATCCACGTGCGCAATATCCTGCGCAAGCTCAACTTTACAAGCCGCGTTCAGGTCGCGCTTTACGCCGCTGGGCACGACGCCGACCGCGCGGACGCGTCCGCTGCGGCCGTTCCCTATGAAACACCATGAACGTCGCTTTGCGCCAGCGTCGTTTCAACGGCTCTTGCCGGACACATCAGGCAGTCAGATCATGAATCGAAATCAAGCTGAAATTCAGGTTTCACCGACCTCGTGGCAACACGCTTTCCCGCCGCTCGTCATCCGCGGACGCAGTGTCCTGCCGATCGTGCAGGGCGGCATGGGCGTCGGCATTTCGGCGCACCGGCTCGCGGGCAGCGTCGCGCGCGAAGGCGCGGTAAGCACCATCGCGAGTATCGATCTGCGGCATCATCACGCCGACCTGCTGGACATGTGCCGCGCGGATCCGTCGCGCGAAACGCTGGAGCGGGCGAACTTGACCGCGCTCGAGCGCGAGATTCGCGGCGCACGCGAGCTGTCGGACGGGCGCGGCATGATCGCGGTGAACGTCATGAAGGCGGTCAGCGCCCATGCCGACTACGTGCGCGTGGCCTGCGAAGAGGGTGCCGACGCCATCGTCATGGGCGCGGGCTTGCCGCTCGATCTGCCCGATCTGACGCAGGGCTGCGACATTGCGCTGATCCCGATTCTTTCGGACAGCCGCGGCGTCGCGCTCGTACTGAAGAAATGGATGAAGAAGGGGCGTTTGCCGGATGCCATCGTGATCGAGCATCCGGCGCATGCCGGCGGGCACCTCGGCGTCAACGATGTAGCGGACATGAACAATGAGCGTTTCAGCTTTGCGCGCGTGCTCGCGGAACTGGAGACGGCGTTCGCGTCGCTGGGACTCGCGCGTTCCGACGTGCCGGTGATCGTCGCGGGCGGCATCAACAGTCACGAAGCCGTGCGCTCCTGGCTCGCGGCCGGCGCGAACGGTGTCCAGATCGGCACGCCTTTCGCCGTGACGCAGGAAGGGGACGCGCATCCCGAGTTCAAGCGCGTGCTCGCGGAGGCGAAGCCTGACGATATCGTCGAGTTCGTCAGCGTGACGGGGCTGCCCGCGCGTGCGGTCAAGACGCCGTGGCTCATGCGCTATCTGCGCAACGAAGAACGTATTCGCACGAAAATCGGCGCCCGCAAGCAGACCTGCCCGACGGCGCTCGAGTGTCTGAGCGCGTGCGGCCTGCGCGACGGCATCGAGAAGTTCGGGCACTTTTGCATCGACACGCGGCTTGCGGCGGCGCTGCGCGGCGACGTGGGCAACGGTCTCTTCTTCCGTGGCCGCGAGAAATTGCCGTTCGGCGCGGCGATCCGCAGCGTCCGGGAACTGATCGAACTGCTCCTGACCGGAAGCACGAAAACGGCCGTCGCGGGTTGCTGATCGCCAAGAGGCGCGGTGCTTGATAAGCCATCCGCTCGTTCGCGCGGCGAAACCGCTTTCCGCGAACGTTCGAACTTGTCCGATTGGCCGTCTGCCGGGCGCGTCGTAGCCTCTCGAAAACGGCGAGGCCCGCGCCGGAACCAGGAGCAAAGCAACCATGGCAAAGCGATTTCCCCTTCATCCCAAGCATCCGGAACGCAA
This sequence comes from Burkholderia sp. 8Y, assembly GCF_902506145.1. GTDB lineage: Bacteria > Pseudomonadota > Gammaproteobacteria > Burkholderiales > Burkholderiaceae > Caballeronia. The sequence goes on from NZ_LR733519.1 coordinate 186,833, forward strand.
CTGTTGGGGCTGCGACCACTACTGCGCGGCCGATGCCCTGCGCTGCGGGAACGGCTCCAGCCGCACGCAGCATCCGGCGGAGCTATTGGGCGAAGACTGGTACACGTTCGGCGACTGGGGACTGGACGTCGTGGAGGAGGCTACGTCCATCAAGCCGGCTGTCACGAAGACGCGTTGAACGTGGAAGAAACGCGAAACGCAGTGATCGCAAACGCACGCGTCTAATTCGGCCTTCTCCTACGCAACGGCCGTGACCGAATGCCTAGAATTTCGGCAACCCACCTCACGCGTTGCCACCGTCATGCACACGAAGCTCGAATTCGAATCCCCCGAAGGCCGTCTGTCCCTGTCGATCGACGACATCCAATTCATGGCCTATGACGCCGGCGAGGCCACGTTGCGGTCCATGCGTCACTTCATCGAGCGCATGCGGGCGATGGGTCTTGGCCAGCTGGCCGAAGCGCACGCGCGGCTCCTCGCACAAAACAAGCTTCACGTGATCGAACTGCGGGAAGCGCGTCACGACGCCGAGGCGCTGCTCGCATGTGGCGCAATCGGCGAGGCGATCGAAGACAGAATCACGCCCCGAATCGAAATCCTCCGCGAGGATATCGGGCGGACGCATGCGCAATTGCGCGCGAGCGTCGAGCGGCTGGCCGCGTTGTCGGCGGCGTGCCATCAGGCGTTGCATCAGATTCCGGGGTATCGCCCGCCAAGCCGGCCGCGTGATTGAGCGGAGGCGCCCTCGGGCGAGTTCACCCGGCGGAATACTTGCGCAGCAACGCGCTGACATCGATGCGCTGACCCTGCAGCACAAGCAGCCGCGCGTGCAACACGAGGTTCTCGATCACGAGCAGCGCCGTGGTGAGCATGTAGGTGAGATTAACGTCGCCAGGATTCAGCCCGCTCGCCTGAAGGCTGCGATGCCTCTCCAGAAGCGAAGTCAATACGAGACCGCGTAGCTCCGGCTCGCCGAACGGCAGGTCGCCGTAATCGACCGGGTCTTCCTTTTCCAGTTCCTCGAGCAGCCCTGTCAATTCGCTGATGGTCACTTCCATGGCGTCTCCGGCGAGAGATTGCGTGGATGGCGGACAGCGCCTTCATGATGCCACGTCGAAGCGGACTGCGTTGTGGGTCGTCTGCGGACGGTTGCCAATGAGATGGCGAGGCGCTCGGCATGCGCCTCAATGCGCCACCGCCGCTCCCTTACCCAACGCATCCATCCCGAACCGCTGCATGACAAAGCTCTGCAGCACCAGATAAAGATCCGACTCGCGCGGCCGCGTACCCCATCGGCTGTTACCGGCCACCGACGCAACGGTGAACCACGACTGTGGCGGGAACAGTTCGACGCGCAAGACGTCGCGTTCGAGAATTCGCAACCGGCCTGTGTCCGGATAGAACTCGGCGCTCACCGCACCGCACGGCAAATCGATGCTCACCGTCATTGCATTCGCTTTCATCGTCGTGGCCCCCCGTGTATCGACAATGCCGGGCGCGTGCATGGCGCCTGGCTTTCCCGTAATCGTATGACGCGCGTTTCGAGCGCCACTGTCTCTTGCCGCTCGCTGGCAGGCACGGCGAAGCTCGCGGATTCCCGGCTTCCACCGTTCCAGCAGACATCTCCCGATAGGCATACAGTAACGACGTTGCGCGCCGCCGCCGAAGTATCGGCAGGATCGGCAATCACGGAGCAACGGCAGCAGAGCAGGGCGGCGAGCGTTCGCTCCCGCACATAAACTGCCGCGCGCTCCGTTCGCACACGTCTGATTCGGCCGCGTCTTCCCAATGCGCGAAGGCGCCGGCCTCACGTCCACGCTTCACGATCAACAGGGAACGACCATGTTCAAAGCCTATTCCTATGCAGCGTCCGCAGCCGACAAGCCGCTCGGTCCGCTCGAGATTCAACGCCGCGATGTCGGTCCGAACGACGTGCGTATCGACATTCTCTTTTGCGGCGTCTGCCACTCCGATCTGCACACGGCGCGCAACGAATGGGGCGGCACGAACTATCCGGTCGTGCCGGGTCACGAGATCGTCGGGCGCGTGACGGAAGTCGGCTCGGACGTGACGAAGTTCAAGGCCGGCGACATCGCGGGCGTCGGCTGCATGGTGGATTCGTGTCGCGTGTGCGAAGCCTGCAGGGAAGGGCTCGAACAATATTGCGAAAGCCCGGAGAGCTTCGTGCAGACCTATAACTCGCCGGACAAGAAGTCGGGCGGCGTGACGTATGGCGGCTATTCGACGTCGATCGTCGTCGATGAAGCCTTCACGCTGCGCGTGCCCGAGAACCTCGAACTGGCCGCGGTCGCGCCGCTCTTGTGCGCGGGCATCACCACGTACTCGCCGCTGCGTCACTGGGGCGTGAAAGCGGGCGACAAAGTGGGCATCGTCGGTCTGGGCGGCCTCGGGCACATGGGCGTGAAGATCGCGGCGGCGATGGGCGCGCATGTCGTGCTCTTCACGACGTCGCCGAGCAAGATCGAGGATGCCAAGCGGCTGGGCGCGCATGACGTCGTCGTGTCGAAGGATCCGGACCAGATGGCCGCGCATGCCAACAGCTTCGATTTCATCCTGAACACGGTGGCGGCCTCGCACAGTCTCGACCCGTTCATCGCGCTCCTTAAGCGTGACGGCACCATGACGCTCGTCGGCGCGCCGGAGCACCCGCATCCTTCGCCTTCGGTGATGAACATGATCTTCAAGCGGCGTTCGCTGGCGGGCTCGCTCATCGGCGGCATCGCGGAGACGCAGGAAATGCTCGACTTCTGCGGCAAGCACGGCATCACGTCCGATATCGAAATGATCCGCATGGACGAGATCAACACGGCCTACGAGCGCATGTTGAAGAGCGACGTGAAGTACCGCTTCGTGATCGACATGGCGTCGATGGAGCGGTAAGCCGGCGTATCGGCGCATGTCCGTGAACGCCCGCCCGACGTCCGACACCCGGATCTGGCGCGCGCCCGATCTCGGCGCGGAGTTGCTGCGCGGGCGCTTCGCGGACTTCGCCTATGACGTCCACGCGCACGACACCGCGTGTTTCGCGCTGCTCACGGGCGGCGCGATTCGCATCCGCATGCGCGGCACGGAGTTCGTCGCGCGGCGCGGCGATCTGTACGCCATCGACGCCGACGAACCGCACGCCGGCTGGCCCGTCGACGGCGAGGGCTGGACGCAGCGCACGCTCTATGTGGATGTCGCGCATCTGCTGGAGTTGACTGGCGAGAAGCGCGCGGGCAGGCTCGTCGGTCCGATCATTCGTGATCCGGTCCTGAGCATGGCGCTTCAGGACGCGCATCGGTCGTCGGAGGTGAGCGGTTCGTCGCTGTATCGCGACGAGCGGTATCTGGCGTTCGCGGGGCGGCTCGCCGGACGACACATGAAGCAGCAGACGGCGCCGCGCGAGGCGAGCGAGCCGCGCGCCATCCTCGCGGCGCGGCGTTTTCTCGAAGACCGTCTCGGCGACCCGCTGCGTCTGCATGAAATCGCGGCGGCGGCCGACTTGCCGCCGTATCGCTTGTTCCGTGCGTTCAGTCGGGCAACCGGCATGACGCCGCACGAATATCAGCGGCAGGCGCGCGTGCGCCGCGCAATGGCGCTCATCCGGCGCGGCAATGCGCTCTCCGATATCGCCGCCGAAACCGGCTTCGCGGATCAGGCGCATCTCACGCGCACGTTCCGCCGCATGCTCGGCGTGACGCCGGGCGCGTACAAGGCGGCGACGCGCGGCTGACGCGTCCTTGCATTACTTCAACAGGCCGAGGTTCCCGACGGCCTTACTCACCGGCTTTTTCTCGCCAATCAGCGCGACGCCGACGTAGCGCAGCGCGTCGGTTGCGACCGTCGAGACGGCGTCGCGAAAGGCGGCGTAGTCCGTCGTCTGCTGGCCTTGCTCGGGAAACGCGACGACATCGCAAGCGGCGGCGAGCGCCTTGCCGCGAATCGACGCGAGTTCGTCCTGAGTGGCCGCGAGCACCGCGATGCCGACCGGAATCAGGCCCGGATGCGCGACGCCGGACGCATCGACGAGCGGCTCGCCGACAAGCGCCGGGTGCCGCTGCCCGATGGTCAGCGCCAGCACCGCCGCCGCATTCGCGGCCTTGCCGGCGGGCAGCGCGCGGTCCACCACGATCACGCAGCGTTGAGCGCGCGCGCCGGCTTCCGTCGTCTCGTTCGTCATGTGTTTCCCCGTTCAGTTTGCAGAAAGCGCCATTGTCGAGGCGCGCGCAGCCGGCGTCTTGAATCCTGTTGCACGCGGATGCCGGCGAGCGAAACGAGCCAGCGCGACCTCATGCTGCATGAAACAAAGTGTCGAGCCGCTTGCCCGCAAAGCGAAAGCGAACGCAGAATCGATGATTGCCTGCGCCGTTCATCGAGCCTCCATGACGACCCGAGTCATCAGTTTCTTCGCGAGCCGGGACGCCCACGCGTCCTTCGACAATCATCGGCGCTATTGCGCGCATCGCTCCTACGCGCACGCGTTCGTCGATGCGAGCCGCATCGGCTGGGCGCATCTGCGCATGCTGCTGAAATTCCAGACGCTGTTGCGCGCGCTGCGCGCCGCAGCCGATGGCGACCTCGTGCTGCTGCTCACCCAGGACTGCCTGATCGTGAGCGATATCGCGTGCGAAACGCTGATGGCCGAGCCGGCGCGCGACTCGCTGATCGTGTCGATGGGCGACGCCGAAAGCGATAGCGTCATCGGCGGATTCCAGCTCTGGCGCAATACGCCGGCGTCGCGCGCGCGGGTGGAACGCCTGTGCGCGGGCGCGCGTTTCGGCGGCGCGCTCGCGAGCGAATCGGCGCTGCTGCGCACGACGGCGCCGCTGCACTACATGACGCAGATCGACGGCGTGCATGCCGTCGTGCCCGCGGCGTGGCATATCGAGCCGATGTGGGCGCGGCTGCGCGTCTTCGCCATCGCGCTCGCCGACCTTCCCGACGCGCCGCCGAACGAGCCCGTCCACGCCGATCTGCGCGATCTCTTCGCGTCGCACATCAACGCGTGTCAGGCAAAAGGCGAGGCATATCTGACGCTGCCCCCGCCGGACGCGGCGCACGACGCGTACGAGGCGCTGCGCCCCGACGCGCCCATCGCGCTCGCCATGCTCTACACGCCGAACATCCGCGCGTACGGCGCCATCGCCGAGCGCAATCTGCGCCGTTACTGCGCGCGCCACGGCTATGCGCTGCATCTTTATCGAGATATCCCGCAGGCATCGCCGCACGGCGCGAGCGGCAACTGGCTGAAGCCGTGGGTGCTGCGCCGCCATCTGTCTCAGCACGAATGGGTGTTCTGGATCGACGCGGACGTGCTCGTGATCGACCAGTCGATGCCGCTCGAACGCTTGCTCGACAGCCGCGACCGCCTGATCGCGATGGACATGAGCTGGCAGTTCAACTCCGGCATCATGGGCTTTCGACGCACGCAGGCGAACTTCGACGTGCTCGGCGAAGTGGAGCAGGCGATCGGCGGCGTCGCGGACAAGTCATCGACTTATGCGAGCGGCGGCGATCAGGACACGTTCATAAAGGTGCTCACGCGCCACGGCATGGCGAGCGATGCGGAACTGGTCGACTGCATCACCCTGAACACGCCTTATCAGCTTCAGCGCGCGGACAGTTTCATGGTTCACTACATGCATATGTGGCCGTCGCTGCGCGCGCTCGCGATGCAGCACGGCGACCTCGCGAGTCAAACGCTCTCGGACCGGCGCCCATAGCCGGAACCGGCGTTTGCCGCAACGCAATATGCTGAAATGCCACGAGAACCTAGTCGTTACCGGCGTCGCGGTCGGGGAGAGCTCGGTCCTGTGGCCGCATCCGGTGAAGTAAAATCCCAGCCTCTTTTCTTTATATGGCGACGCATGTTGCGCAAGGCCTGGCGCGGAGAAGAACGCTTCTGGAAAGTCTGGTGGCTACTGGGCCTGCCGCTGCACCTCGCATGGTGGGCGCTGTACCTGTACCTCTGGGGCAGCGGCGTCGCTCCAGAAGCGTTTCTCCTGATTACCGTATGGTTCTGGCCCGGCACACTGGGCCTGTTCGCCGCGTGCGGCGCGCTTTATCTCGCGTGGTGCACGGCGGCATGGCGGTGCTCGGGCAACGTCGACCGGCGTATGTGGGCGTATGTCGCGCGCGTGCTGATCGGCGCGGGGCTCGGCTCGTTTCTGACCGAGTGCGCGCTGATTCTTACGGCGCCGCTGGTGTCAGGCTGAAGGGTCTAGAGGCAAAACCAACCACACAAACCTCTCGAGCATGTTCAACGAATTCGTCAAGACCGTGCTCGTGATCGTCGCCGGGCTCTTTCCGATCATCAATCCGCCTGCGGTCGCGCTCGTCGTGTTGAGCATGCTGCCGTATATCAGCGATGCCGAGCGGCAGGAACTCGCCCGGCGCATCTCGCTGAACAGCTTCGTGATTTTACTGGCGTCGCTGTCGGTGGGCGCGTACGTGCTCAACTTCTTCGGCATCTCGATTCCGGTGCTGCGCGTGGCGGGCGGCATCGTGGTCTCGATGGCGGGCTGGAGCCTCCTGCAGGCCCCCGACGAAGACGCCGCCGCTGCCGAACCCGCGCCGAAGCCTCGCAGCGGCGCGTCGTTGCGCGCGAAGGCGTTTTATCCGCTGACGCTGCCGATCACCGTCGGCCCGGGCTCCATCGCCGTCGCCATCGCGCTCGGAACCGGCTCGCCGCGCCACGGTTTGCAGCCGGTGCATATCGTGGGCGTGAGCGTCGGGCTCGTGCTGCTCTGCGCGAGCATCTATGTCTGCGTGCGCTTCGCCGGCTATCTCGAACGGCTGCTCGGCACCGTCGGCACGCAAGTCGCCATGCGGCTTTTCGCATTCGTGATCTTCTGCATCGGGGTGGAGATTCTTTGGCTCGGACTCTCCGAGCTTCTCGGCTCCGTTCACGCCGTCGCCAAATAGCGTCCTCCACTTCGTACAAACCCCAAGCGACGCGCGCCGATGATAACGCTACCATCGCGTCTATCGATATGGTAACGCTACCATCAAGGAGACATCGCTTGGCCTACGACCCCACGAAACGCAAGACGCCGGAAGAACTGCGCAGCCATCGGTGGTACGGCGTGAACGATCTGCGCTCCTTCGGGCACCGGTCGCGCACGGCGCAGATGGGCTATCACTCGTCCGATTACATGGGCAAGCCGGTCATCGCCGTGGTGAATACGTGGAGCGAGATCAACTCGTGCCACACGCATTTCAAGCAGCGCGTCGAGGAAGTGAAGCGCGGCATCTGGCAGGCGGGCGGCTTCCCGGTCGAAATGCCGGTGATGACGCTGGCCGAACCGTTTCAGAAGCCGACCACGATGCTCTATCGCAATTTTCTGGCGATGGAAGTGGAAGAGCTGCTGCGTTCTTATCCGTTCGACGGCTGCGTGCTGATGGGCGGCTGCGACAAGACCACGCCCGGCCTTCTGATGGGCGCGATCAGCATGGATTTGCCCGCCATTTACCTGCCCGCCGGACCGATGCTGCGCGGCGACTGGAACGGACGCACGCTCGGCAGCGGCTCGGATACGTGGAAGTACTGGGCGGAACTGCGCGCGGGCAAGATCACCGCGGACGAGTGGAAGGGCGTGGAGAGCGGCATCGCGCGCTCGCCGGGACACTGCATGACGATGGGCACCGCCTCCACTATGACGAGCGCCACCGAAGCTCTCGGCCTTACGCTGCCGGGCTTCGCCTCGATCCCGGCGGTGGATTCCCGTCATGCGCAGTACGCGTCGCTGACGGGGCAGCGCATCGTCGAGATGGTCTGGACCGATCTGAAGCCGTCCGACATTCTCACCGCGAAGTCCTTCGACAACGCCGTCACCACCGTGCTCGCGATGTCCGGTTCGACCAACGCAATCGTGCATCTGGTGGCGGTCGCGCGCCGCGCGGGCGTGCCGCTGACCACCGGGCGCTTCGACGAGCTGTCGCGCGTGACGCCTGTCATCGGCAACTTGCGGCCGGCCGGGCAGTATCTGATGGAAGACTTCTTTTACGCGGGCGGCCTGCGCGCGCTCCTCGCCGAACTCGGCGATTTGATCGACGGTTCGCAACTAACTGTCAATGGCGCGACGCTCGGCGAAAACATCGCGGGCACCGAAATTTTCAACGACGACGTGATTCGCCGGCTCGGCAATCCGCTGGTGCCGAACGATGGCCTCGCCGTGCTCACCGGCAATCTCGCGCCCGATGGCGCCGTCATTAAGCCGGCGGCAATGGAAGCGCATCTGCTGAAGCATCGCGGGCCGGCGGTCGTGTTCAAGGACTACGCGGACATGGCCGCGCGCATCGACGACGAAGCCCTCGATATCACCGCCAATTCCGTGATCGTGCTGCAGCACGCAGGGCCGGTCGGCGCGCCGGGCATGCCGGAGTGGGGCCAACTGCCGATTCCGCAAAAGCTGCTGAAGGAGGGCGTGCGCGACATGGTCCGCATCTCGGATGCACGCATGAGCGGCACGAGCTACGGCGCGTGCGTGCTGCACGTCGCGCCGGAATCGTTCGTGGGCGGGCCGCTCGCGCTGGTGAAAGACGGCGACATCGTCGAACTGGACGTGCCCGCGCGCCGCCTGCATTTGGAAGTCAGCGACGAAGAACTCGCCGCGCGCAAAGCCGCCTGGACGCCGCCGAAGCGCCCTTTCGAACGCGGTTTCGGCGTGATGCATCAACTGCATGTGACGCAGGCGAACAAGGGCTGCGACTTCGATTTCCTCGAAGAAAAGACCGCTACGCACGGCGACGAGCCGGAAATCCACTGAACGCGACAACGACACCATGACGACACAAGACATCGCCATTTCCGACGAAACGCTCGACTTGCTGCGCCACGTCAGCACAGCGACGCTCACGACGCAGCTCTTCAAGCGCGGCCTGCGCAACGTGTTCCTGCAAGGCGTCGCGCCGCTGGTGAAGCCTGAGAAGGGCGCGCCGAATCTCGTCGGTCCGGCCTTCACGCTGCGCAATATCCCGGCGCGCGAGGACATCGATCACGTCGGCGTGTTCCAGGACCCGGATCATCCGCAGCGCAAGGCTGTCGAGAGCGCGCCGCCGGGCAGCGTTCTCGTGCAGGATTGCCGCGGCGATCGCACGGTGGCATCGACCGGTTCGATTCTCACGACGCGCCTCAAGGTGCGCGGCGTCGCGGGCATGGTGTCGGATGGCTGCGTGCGCGATAGCGGCACCATCGGCGAGATCGGACTGCCGCTTTTTTGCGCGGGCGCGAGCGCGCCGCTCAATCTGGCGAAGCATCACGCGGTGGATATGAACGTGCCGATCGCGTGCGGCGGGGTGGCGGTGTATCCGGGCGATATCGTCGTCGGCGATGTGGATGGCGTCGTGATCGTGCCGCGTCACATGGCCGAGCAGGTCGCGAAAGATGCCGCCGAGCAGGAACTGCTCGAAGAATTCGTGACGGCGCGCGTGGAGGCGGGCGCGCTGTTGCGCGGCACGTATCCGCCGAGCGAGGAAACGCTCGCCGCGTATGCGCAATGGCGTAAGCAGCGCGGGTGAGCTGGCGGCGCGCTAGTGGCAAACGCATACACCGGAGCCGCGCTGCCGACCGCAGCCGGCCGCCCCGCATTGGAGACACCGTGAACACCGGACGACCGCCTTCCCCTCACGCGCCGCGCACCGTCGACGAGCCGCGTCTCATCAACCGCCTCGCGTGGCGGCTCATGCCGCTCGTCGGCCTGCTCTATCTCGTCGCGTACATCGACCGCTCGAACATCGGCTTCGCCAAGCTGCAGATGCTCGGCAGCCTCGGCATCTCGGAAGTCGCGTATGGACTCGGCGCGTCGCTGTTCTTCATCGGCTACCTGATCTTCGAGATTCCGAGCAACGTGCTGCTGCACAAGTACGGCGCGCCGCGCTGGATCGCGCGGATCATGCTGACGTGGGGCATCGTGACGATTCTTCTCGCGTTCACCACGAACGCGACCATGTTCTACGTGCTGCGCTTTCTGCTCGGCGCGTCGGAAGCGGGGCTGTATCCGGGCGTCATCTATTACCTGACGCTGTGGTTTCCGCAGCGGCATCGCGTGCGTATGCTCGGCTATTTCACGCTCGGCAGCAGCATCGGCAACATGGTTGGCGCGCCGATCTGCGGTTATCTGCTCGACAAGGCATGGTTCGGTCTGCAAGGCTGGCAGCTCGTGTTCATCGTGACGGGCGTGCCTTCCGTGCTGCTCACGGCGGTCGTGCTGCTGTGGCTGCCGGCATCGCCGAAAAAGGCGCGCTTCCTCTCCGACGACGAAAAGCTTTGGCTCGACGCCACGCTCGAAACCGAACGGCAGCAGGCGAAGAAAGCCGAGACGAGCCACGCCAACGTGATGCGCGTGCTGACCGAGCCGCGCGTGATCGGCATGGCGCTCTACTACATGATGCTGTCGATGTCCGTCTACGGCGTCAGCTACTGGCTGCCGACGCTGGTGAAAGGGTTCGGCGTCTCCAACACGACCAACGGCTTGCTGAACATCGTGCCGTGGCTCGCGGCGACCATCGTGCTCGCGTGGCTGCCGGCGAAGCTGCGCGCAGCCAACGGCTCCGACCGGCGCACGACCGTGGCGATGCTGACGGCGGCGCTGCTCGGCGTCGTGTTCTTCCTCGCGAGCGTGTTTCTGCCGACCAACACGCTGCGCTTCATCGCGCTGTGCCTCGGTGCGCCGTGCATGTATCTGCTGCTGCCGTGCTTCTGGACGATTCCGCCCAAGTTCCTCACCGGCGCGCGCGCGGCGGCGGGCATCGCCGCGATCAATTCGCTCGGCAATGTCGGCGGGTTCATCGCGCAGAATCTGGTGCCGTGGGTCCGGCAGACGAGCGGAAGCGTGAAGGCGCCGATGCTGATTCCGGCCGCGTGCCTTCTGATCTTCGCCGTCGTCACGATGCTGCTGATGCGGCGCGGGAAAACGCGCAGCGACGCCGCCCTCGATGCGCCCGCGAAAGCCTAGAATGGCGCGTTTTTACCCGTCCGCTTCCGAAGCGCCAACGAAAGCATGACCAAGCCCGCCGATATGGCCAACCGCGTGGCCACCCGCGCCGCCGAGTCCGCCGCCGATCTGCTCGCGGCCCCGCCCGCCGCGCCGCGCCGCACACGCGGCACGCCGAAGGACGTGCGTATCACGGACGTGGCGGCGTCGGCGGGCGTCTCGCCGATCACCGTGTCGCGCGTGTTCAATGCGCCCGACACGGTCGCGCCGGAGACGCTCGCCCGCGTGCGCCAGGCGGTGAGCGAACTCGGCTACGTGCCGAACCGGCTGGCGGGCGGCTTGTCGTCGGCGAAATCGCGGCTGATCGCGGCCATCGTGCCGACCGTCGCGCATTCGCTATTCTCGGAAACGGTGCAGGTGTTCAGCGATACGATGTCGCGCGCCGGCTATCAGGTGCTGCTCGGCCTGTCCGGCTACAGCGACGAAAACGAAGATCAACTGCTCGACGCCGTGCTGAGCCGCCGTCCGGAGGGCGTGTTGCTGACGGGCGTGGCGCACACGGCGACGCTGCGCGAACGCCTGCGCAAGATCGGTATTCCGATTGTCGAGACGTGGGACATGACCGACGACCCGATCGACATGCTCGTCGGCTTTTCGCACTATCGGATCGGCGCGGCGGTGGCGGAGCGTTTCGTCGCGCGTGGCGCGAAGCATCCGGCGCTCGTCTGCGCGACGGATCAGCGGGCGCTCGCGCGGCGCCGCGGTTTCATCGATACCCTCGCGCAGCACGGCATGCACGACGTCGCCGATGTGCTGATGCCGCCGCCCACGTCCGTTGCGCTTGGCAAGAACGCGCTGCGGCGCATTCACGAAACGCGGCCGCAGGTCGATGCCATCTTTTGCAGTTCCGATCTGCTCGCGCTCGGCGTGGTGTCCGAGGCGCGGCGGCGCGGTCTCGATGTGCCCGCGCGGCTCGCCGTCTGCGGCTTCGGCGACCTGGACTTCGCCGCCGACACGACGCCCGCTCTGACCACGGTGCGCGTCGATGGCAAGCGCATCGGCGCGACGGCGGCGCGCTGCCTGATCGAGCGGCTCGGCGGCGCGGCGCCCGTTGCGCCGGTCGATGTCGGCTTCGAGATCATCGGGCGCGAGACGCTCTGAAGCTTTAGTTTCCTTCGACGAACGCCTTCAGCAAGTGATGCGCGATCGCGAACGGCTTCGGCGCGTTGAGTCCTTGCCGGTGCGTGCCGTCGAGCATGGCGGCGACTTCTTCGCGGCTGAACCAGCGCGCGTCTTCCAGCTCGTTCTTGTCGACGGTGATCGCCGTGCCCGTCGCGCGCGCGAAGCAGCCGATCATCAGCGAGGACGGGAACGGCCACGGCTGCGACGCGAAGTAACGCACGTCGGCGCAGCGGATGCCCGCTTCTTCCAGCACTTCGCGATAAACCGCGTGCTCGAACGTCTCGCCCGGCTCGATGAAGCCCGCGAGCGCGGAGTACATGCCCGGCGCGAATTGCGGCTGACGCCCGAGCAGGCAGCGTTCGCCATCCGTGACGAGCATGATGACGACCGGATCGACGCGCGGAAAATGCTGCGCGCGGCAGTTGGCGCAAATGCGCCGCCAGCCAGCGCCCGCGCTGTCGGTGGGATGCCCGCAGTTCGCGCAGAACCGGTGCCGCCGATGCCAGTCCAGCATCGAGCGCGCCTCGCCGAGCGCGCTGACGAGCGGCGGCGCGACGAGGCCCTGCATCGCGACCGGGCGCAATTCGATGGCTTCGACTGGCGCGCCCGCGAGCGCATCGGCGGCGGCGTCGGCGGTCGTATCGAGCGTGCAGGCGAAGAGCGCGCGGTTGTCGGCGTCGCGGCCGAGCAGCACGGTCTCGAGCGGCGCGCCGAATCGCGCGGCTTCCTGCGCGGAGAAAAGCGGATCGTGCCCGTCCGTGCGCTTGAAAAGCGGCACGTCCTTTACGAACAGCAGAAAGCGCGTCGCGGCGTCGTCGCGGAGGCTGGCGACGAACGCTTCGTCGTCGCGCTTCTCGGACATGCGGTCGAGCGGATCTTGCGTGAATCCAATGGCGTGAGGCGGCGTGGGCATGGTGTTTTCGAAAGGCGGCGGCGCGCGCCGGGGAGCGAAGGCAAGCGAGCATCGTAGCGAAGTTGACGCATCCTTGCTGGCGGCTCCGTATGCCGTGAAGGCCGGCTCTTTTGTCAGAGCGCGTTCGAAATCGGAGCCTCGACGCGGAGTTGTCGTCGAACGAGCCGGCGCGCCATGCCGCGCTCGGCTGCGCGCAATGGAATGCCATCGCTCTGGTATGGGACCGCACGCTGCGCGATCTGCTGACTTGACAACCGATCACAAGTCTTTCGGATTATTCCGCTGGCGCCGGCTGATGCGCGGCTTCTAGAGTTTCGGTCCCCCAATTCAAAAAGGAGACGCTCATGGAGTCGAACGTGTCGGTATCGGTCAACGAGAAAGGTCACGCGGTCATCACCCACGCGATGCCGCTCGTCGACTATTGCGTGAAGCGCGCGCAGACGCTGCGCGCAATGGTCGAAGTCGTGAGCGGCCCGCACGGCCATCCCGACGGTACGAGCGCGGTGTCGCCCGCGCTCGCCAAACCGCTGATGGAGTTGATCCGCGCGCAAGTCGAAGAACTCGCGCCGCTTTTCCGGGCGCTCGATCAACGCGCTTACGAGAAAGGGTTCGACGACGGCAAGGACATCAGCTATCCGCGAAAGAAGGCGCTTGAATTGTCGAACGACGCTTCGCCGCCAACTGCCTGAGCCTGCGCGATTTTCGCCGCGTTGCCGCCTCGATACGAACGCGCGACGGCGGGCGCGTCGCTAACGAAATATCACATCCGGGCGGCCAGTGTCGTCGCGCTCAGGCGCACGTCGCCATAGACGGCGTGCGAATTGAACGTGCCGTGCGCGCTCTGCCCCTCGCTTTCCATGCAAGCGGCGATGCGCCTCGACAGCACACCCGTCACGCCCGACAGCACGCGCTCGCACACGCGCCCGAAATCCTTCAGTTCGTCGCGCGTACTGGCGATGCCGTCCGCGCCCGCGCGCTGCATCGCGCGCACGGCAAGCGGATCGGTGTCGCGCGTCAAAGCGACGATCGGCGTGTGCGGCACACACTCACGCAACGCGCGCAGGATCCCGAAGCGGTCCCCCGCCGCGCGCGCATCCAAACTCAGCGGGCAGCCCACGATCACCAGTTCGCTGCTCGCGTCACGCAATTTCAACAACAATTGCTGTGCGCCCGTTGCGCTTGCGACCACGCGATAACGCTCGCGCGCCTCGAACCACGATTGCAGTCCGAGCACGATTGCCGGTTGCTCGTCAGCGACAACGAGCCTTATCTTGTCTGTTCGTACCATTCTTTGCCTCGACCCATAAGATTTTTCCGTCTTTCCGGCGCGAGCGGTTCTGACGACTGCTTCCCGGCGGAACTTCGCACGGTAGCAAAGGCGCGAGCCCGCCACAATGCGCGGCGTAAGCGCGCTGCATCGCACAACAAAATTTTCTGGTTCGCCAGCGGGAAGCTGTCGATTTGCCGTCACGCCGCTCGTCGTCGCTATACCGGCCATGCATCGCGCCGTCCACTTGTTTCACATTTCAACGCGGAGTCCGTCCCGATGAGCCTGATCCTCTACGCACATCCCTTTTCGTCCTATTGTCAGAAGGCGCTGATTGCGCTCTACGAAAACGCCACGCCCTTTGCATGGCGGCCGCTCACGCCCGACGCGCCGCAGTCCATGCGCGAACTCATCGAAATGTGGCCGATCCGGAAATTTCCCGTGCTCGTGGACGGCGGCAAGCCGGTCATGGAAGCGACGGTCATCATCGAATATCTGGACGTGTTCTATCCCGGCCCCGTGCGTCTCATTCCGGACGATCCGCGCGCCGCGCTGGAAGTGCGCTGGATGGACCGCTTCTTCGACAACTACGTTGCCACGCCGCAGCAAAAGATCGTCTTCGACTGCATGCGCGCCGAGAACGAACGCGATCCGCGCGGCGTCGCCGATGCCCGCGCGATGCTCGACACGTCCTACGCGTATCTCGATCGCGTGATGGCGAACCGCGAATGGGCCGCGGGCGATGCCTTCAGCCTCGCCGACTGCGCCGCCGCGCCGTTCCTGTTCTACGCGGACTGGACGCATCGGATCGGCGACGCGTATCCGAAAGTGATCGCGTATCGCAAGCGGCTGCTCGCGCGGCCTTCGTTCGCGCGGGCGGTCGACGAGGCGCGGCCGTATCGGCCGCTCTTTCCGCTCGGCGCGCCGGACCGCGATTGAGCCGATCTCAACCAAGGAGAAGGAGCATGACATCAGCGACGACACCCGTTGCGGCGGCCGAATTGGCCAGCCGCGCGACGATGCGGTTCCCGAACGAAAGCGCCGAATACCGCCGGGCGCGCACCGCGTTGCTCGCGGAGGAGATCGAGTTGCGGCGGCACATCGAACTCGTCGCGCAGATGCGGCGCGCGCTGCCGCCCGGCGGCGAAGTGACGGGCGATTTCCGCTTCGAAGGCGAGGGCGGTGTCGTCGATATGGCCGGTCTTTTCGGCGACAAAGGGACGCTCGTGACGTATAGCTACATGTTCGGCCCGCAACGCGAGCGGCCGTGTCCCATGTGCACGTCGCTGCTATCGGCGTGGGAAGGGGAAGCGCGCGACATCGAACAGCGCGTGGCGCTCGCCGTGATCGCGCGCTCGCCGCTGCAAAGGCTCGTCGCGTTCAAGAAGGCGCGCGGCTGGCGCGATCTGAAGCTCTATTCCGACACGAACGGCAACTTCAGCCGCGATTACCACGCTGTGTCGACAGACGGCGGCGACGAGCCGGCGCTCAACGTCTTCACGCGGCGCGACGGCGTGATCCGTCATTTCTGGAGCGGCGAAATGGACTTTGCGACAGCCGATCCCGGCGAAGATCCGCGCGGCGCGCCGGACCCGATGCCGCTCTGGACCGTGCTCGACATGACGCCGGAAGGGCGCGGCACGGACTGGTATCCGAAGCTGGACTACGTTTGAGGTCGGACGGGCGTTTTCTGTCAAGTTGAGTCATTTCTGCGCGATGCGGGTCAACTGCGCGGGCGAGGCGGCGTTATGGGCGAGCCGGTTTCGGATGAACCGGCGTTACATGGAGAAGCTCGCTCATGGTCGCAAAGGCATGGATTCGCCGCTCGCGCGTGGCCGGTGTCGCATCGGTCGGCGCGTGGGTGCTGCTGAGCGGCTGCGCGGCGCATCGGCCCGCGGCCGCAACGCCGCCGCCGCAGAAAAAACCGCAAGAGGAAAGCGCGCCGGCGGCATCGGCGCCTGATAGCGCGTCGGGGGCGGTGGATGCGCCGTCGTCGTCGCCTGCACCCTCGGCCGGCGATGCATCGGCTGCGTTCCGGCAAGTCGGCGAGGCATCGTATTACAGCCACAAGTTTCAGGGCCGTCGCACCGCGAGCGGCGAGCGGTACGACATGCACGCGCTCACGGCGGCGCATCGGACGCTGCCGCTCGGCTCGTACGTGCGCGTGAGCAACATGTCGGCAACGAAGTCGGTCGTCGTGCGAATCAACGATCGCGGCCCATTCGTGAAGACGCGCGTGATCGACCTTTCGTTCGCCGCCGCGAGCGTGCTCGGCCTGCAACAGGCGGGACGCGCGCGGGTCGTGCTCGAACCGGTGACGCCCGTGGCGTTGAAGCTTGCATCGACGCGCGGGGAGCCGGCGCATGCATCGACGGCGCTCGCATCGAACCGCGCGGAGCCGGTGCGCGCATCGCTCACGCTCGCATCGACCGGCGCGGAACCGGCGCACGCATCGACCGGCGGGGAGCCGACGCTCGCATCGCCCACGCTTGCATCCACCCGCGCCGCGCTGTCGCACGCATCGCCCACGTACTCATCGGCCGCACTCGCAACGCCCACGCTCGCATCGATCCACGCCGAGCCGTCGCCTGCATCGCCGACGCTCGCATCGACCGGCGCGGAGCTGACGCTTGCATCGGCGCGCGCCGAGCCGTCGCACGCGGAGCCGACGCTCGCATCGACCCGCGCCGAGCCGTCGCACGCATCGCCCCCGCTTGCATCGACCCGCGCCGCGCCGACGCACGCATCGACGCACGCCCGGCCAGCACACGCATCCCCGCCACACACCGCACCGGGCCGGACCCGGATTCGCCATGCAAAGACGGCGGTCAAGCCGGTCACACTGCATCTCTCGCACGCCCGGCATCGCACGGCGGCGCACAAGCACTAGCGCAACGAATGCACGAGCGAACGCACCCGGACGGATACAATGCGGCGGCGCGCACGGCCGCGCGCCTCGCCGAGTCATCCGATCCGACACATGAACCCATCACCCCGCGCGTTTCTGCTTGGCCCGTTACTGAAGCGCGTCTCCCGGTCTTTCTATCTGACGCTGCGCATTCTGCCGCCCGGCATGCGCGATCCCATCGGACTCGCGTATCTGCTCGCGCGTGCCGCCGATACCATCGCGGATACGTCGCTCGTTTTGCCCGGGCGGCGTCTCGATCTGCTGCTGTCGCTGCGCGCGCAGGTCAACGGCGAGCCGGAGGACGGCGCGCTGGCACGCATCGAAAGTGAAGTGGCGGGGCAGCAGGCGCAACCCGACGAACGCACGCTGCTGCAATCGCTCGGCGCGGCGCTCGCAATCCTGCGCGAGCTGAACGCCGCCGACCGCGCCGCCGTGCGCGATATCGTCACGACGCTGACGACCGGCATGGAATTCGATCTGCGCACGTTCCCCGACGAAACATCCGGCCAGGTCATCGCGCTGCAACGCTTCGACGAACTAGACCGCTACACGTATCTCGTCGCGGGATGCGTCGGCGAGTTCTGGACGAAAATGACCTACGCGCATAGCCCAGGCACGCTGAAAGCCGCGCCCGACGCGATGCTCTCGCGCGGCGTGGGCTTCGGACAAGCGTTGCAGATGACAAACGTGCTGCGCGATTGCGCCCGCGACTTGCGCATCGGCCGATGCTATCTGCCCGCCGAGATGCTCGCGCGTCACGGTCTGACGCCAGCCGATCTGCTCGACGCAGGCGCGTCGGCGCGTGCGCGGCCCGTGCTTGCCGATCTGCTGCACACGACGCTCTCGCTGTATCGCGACGCGCTCGATTACACAGTGGCGATTCCCGCGAGCGCGGTGCGGCTGCGGCTCGCGTGCCTGTGGCCGATCATGATCGGCCTCGACACGCTGGCGCTGCTCGCGCGTAACGACGCGTGGCTCGACCCCGCGCGCGTCTCGAAGATTCGACGCAACGACGTCTATCGCATCATGGCTGCGTCGCTGCCGCTCGTCGCGTCGAACGCGTTGCTGCGCGCGTGGGCGTCGCGGCGCGTGGGCGCCATCGAAGCGGAACTCAGCGCCGCAACTCGGCGATGATGCGTTCCGCGAGGAAATCGCACGGCGGACGCCTCGACGCCGCACTGCGCGCGAGCACCACTTCCAGCGCCGCGATTTCCGGCAGGCCGTGCGCCTGCCCGAGCAGCGTGAAGCGCGACGGCACCGCGCACTTCGCGAGCGGCGCGACGGCGAGTCCGGCTTCGACCATCGTCAGAAGACCGAGCAGGCTCGGACTTTCGTAAGACGTGCGATAGCCGATGCGCGCCCGCTCCAGACTGTGAATGGCGTTCTCGCGCGCGACGCTGCCCGGCAGAAACACCGCGATCGGCAACGGCCGTTCGCGCCAGATTTCGTTGGCGCTCGGCGCGGCGGCCCAGACCATCGGCTCGTGGCGCAGGAATTCGCCCGTGATGCCCTTGATGCGCGTCGCGCAGACGAGATCGACCGCGCCGTCTTTCAGCATGGGCGCGAGCGCGGCGCTCGGCAGCCCGACGACCTGAATCTCGACTTTCGGATACGTCGCAGAGAACTTCTTGAGAATCGGCGGAAACAGCGACGACGCGTAGTCGTCCGGCACGCCGATCACCACGCGCCCGGTCACGTCCGGCCGCACGACCGCCGCCCACGCCTCGTCGCGCAGCGCGATCATGCGGCGCGCGTAGGTCAGCAGCACTTCGCCGTCCTGCGTGGGAACGACGCTGCGCGGCTTGCGCACGAAAAGCGCCTTGCCGAGCGCGGTTTCCAGCGTCTTGATCTGCATGCTCACAGCCGACTGCGAGCGATGCACCAATTCCGCCGCGCGGCTGATGCTGCCGGTATCGGCGACGGCGACGATCATCGCGAGGACATCGAGGTCGAGGGCTTTCACGTCAGAAGGTCGGCGTTTGTATCAGAAAATCCGAACGATTCTATCAATATTATGCGATTTTCTTTTGCATCGGCGCGGAGCATAGTGCAGGAAAGGAGCAAACCGATGAACGCGCGTACCGATCCCGCCGTGCTGGCCGCAGTGCAAACCCTGCCCGAACCGTCTTTCGCGACGGTCGCCTCGGGCATCTCGGTGCCTTACGTCGAATGCGGCGAAGGCGAGCCGTTACTGTTCGTTCACGGTTCCCTCTGCGATTTCCGCTGGTGGAATGCGCAGCTTGCGCCGCTTGGCGAGCACTTTCGCTGCATCGCGCCGAGCCTGAGCCACTACTGGCCCGCCGTCGATGCGTACGTGCAGGGCGAATTCGGCTGGGAAGCGCACGTCGCGGAAATGGCCGAATTCATCGCCGCGCTGGATCTGGCGCCCGTGCATCTCGTTGGGCATTCGCGCGGCGGATGCATCGCGTTTCATCTGGCGCGCGAGTATCCGCGGCTCGTGAAGACGCTGACACTCGCCGACCCCGGCGGTCCGCTGCAAACGTCGGCGCAGGCCACGCCCGCCGCGCTTCCACCCGCGGCGAACGCGCTGCGCACCCGCGTCGCGGAACTGATCGAAGCAGGCGAATTCGACGCCGGCCTCGAAATGTTCGTCGATTCGGTCAGCATGCCCGGCTTCTGGCGCAAGAGCACGGAGAGCTTCCGGCGAATGGCGCTCGACAACGCGCTCACGCTGCCCAAGCAATTTCGCGATCCGCTGCCCGCCTACACGCGGGAGGCGGCGCGGGACATCAAGTGCCGCACGCTGCTGATCGACGGGCAGAAGAGTCCGCGCATGTTCCGCAACAACGTCGACAAACTCGAAGAATGGATCGAATTCGCGCAACGCGAGACAATCGCGGGGGCATCGCACGGGATGAATGTGGCCAGTCCCGGCGCATTCAATCGCGCGGTGCGGGCGTTCGCGGCGGCGTGGTGAGGCGGCCGGAACGAACGGTCATGCGGGAAAACGACGCCCGCGCGTCTCGTCGTACTTTTTGTGTCGCTTGTTGTGACATGACAACGGAGAACGCGCGGCGCTCGGGCTAACATCGTCGGCACCTCATTGCCAACAGAGGCATGTGTGAGCACGGGCCACGACGATCTCGCCGCATGGAAACGCCAGCGCACCGTCACGCTGGCGCTGGAACTGGCCGATAGCGGCCGCTACGAGAACTTCGCCGATATCGCCTACGCGCTGCAATTCGAGCATGGAATGGCGATGGCGCAGGCGCTCATCGACCATCCGGAGATGCGCCGCCAACTGAACGAGCGATGCGCCAACGCGCGCGAGGCGCGGGTTCCGCAAGCGCCCGAAGCGCCCGAAGTGCCTCAGGAGGCAGAAACGCCCGAATCGGCCCCGGCGCAGCCCGCCGCGCCCTCCCTTCTTCGCCGCGCCGCCACGGCGCTCCGGCGAGCAGGCGCGCCCACGACCGAGCCGGTCGCTGCCGGCGACCTGAACTCCGCCGCTTCCTGATCCGATCTGCCGCGACTCGCGCGCCAATGAGGCGCCAGGATGGCTGCAACGCCGGGGAAATGGCGGATTTGCACGAGAAAGCCACGCCTCAAAACCTTTAAACTTGAAGGAGTTGAACCAGAAGCCCGGACCGTGCTTGCACGCTCCGGTGTTTGAACTTTGAGGAGAGATGTTCGTGGCTAACGAAAAGATGCTGGCGCAGATGGCGGAAAAGCAGGGTTTCATCGCCGCTCTGGATCAAAGCGGCGGTTCGACGCCCGGCGCGCTGCGCCAATACGGAATCGCAGACGACGCCTATAACGGCGACGCCGAAATGTTCAAGTTGATGCACGACATGCGCGTTCGCATCATGACCGCGCCCGCCTTCACGGGCGAGAAGGTGATCGGCGCGATTCTGTTCGAGCGCACGATGGACGGCGAAGCCGAAGGCAAGTCGGTGCCCACGTTCCTGTGGGAAGACCGCGGCGTCGTGCCGTTTCTGAAGGTCGACAAGGGTCTCGAAACCGAAGCCGACGGCGTCCAGAGGATGAAGCCGATTCCCGGCCTCGACGCGCTGTTGCAGCGCGCCGCCAAACTCGGCGTGTTCGGCACGAAGATGCGCTCGGTGATTCATCAGGCGAACGAGAAGGGCATCGCGGCGGTCGCGCAGCAGCAGTTCGAAGTGGGCGCGCAGATCATCGCGCAGGGTCTCGTGCCGATTCTCGAACCGGAAGTCTCGATCAAGAGCCCGGACAAGAAAGGCGCGGAAAAAATTCTGCGCGACGAGTTGCTCAAGGGCCTCGACGCGCTGCCGGAATCGAGCAACGTGATGATCAAGCTCACCATTCCGGACGAAGCCGATTTCTATCGGCCGCTGATCGAGCATCCGCGCGTCGTGCGCGTGGTCGCGCTGTCGGGCGGTTATTCGCGCACGGACGCGTGCAAGCGTCTCGCCGAAAACCACGGCATGATCGCGAGCTTCTCGCGCGCGCTGATCAACGAGCTGAAGAAGTCGATGAGCGACAGCGAATTCAACGCGACGCTCGCGGAGTCCATCAACGAGATCTATGAGGCATCAGTGCAGAAGGTTTGAACATCGACATCGGCTGATTGCTGAAACGAAAACGCGCTCCTTCGTGGGCGCGTTTTTTTTTGTGAGGGCCAGGCATTCAGCGCCGTGAGCAATCGTTCGTATTATTAACTGGGGTTTGCCGTCGTTGTGCGGCCAATGGTCCGTCCCTATACTTCAATATATGGGACGCGAAGTGCGGGATGCGCGCCATCTCGTCCGCTTGCGGTCGTCACTTGTCACGGCACCGCGTGCCGAACCATTATCGACGCCCTCATCATGAACGATCTTGCCTGGAACCTGTTCTTTCTGGTGTCCTCACTATCGGCCGTCGCGCTGCTCTCGTGCACGATCACGACTTATCTGGACCTGTGGCAGCTTCACGACGCCGATACGCGCGGCGAAGATCGCGCACGCTTTGGCGTTCTGCGCTCGACGTGGTTTTTCTATGCGAGCGCGTGCACGTGCCTGATGTCGGTGGCGTGTCTGCTGTATGTGACGTGAACCTCTATGCGCGCCGAACGCGCATCAAAGCGGAAAGCCGCCTGCGAAAGCCTCGCGCAAATAGCCGATGAACAGCGCGACGGCGCGCGGCACGTGCGTCGCATAAGGCCGCACGACGTAGAGTTGATCCGCGAACGCGCCCACGGGCCGCCAGTCCGGCAGCAGCACGATGAGCTTGCCCGCCTGCACCGCCGCTTGCGCAGTGAAATCCGGCAATAGCGCGATACCGAGATCGTCGAGCGCCGCATCGCGCAGCAATTCGCTGTTATTGGCGGAGAACGCGCCGTTGATCGCGAGCGTGAAGGGTCCCGCCGTCGTCTTGCGCGCGCCCTTGCGCACGAACGACCAGATGCTCGCCGCCTGCGTGCGCGGATAGTACAGACAGTCGTGCACGGCGAGATCGCCGGGCGTGGCGGGCGTGCCGCGCCGCCGCAGATAGGCGCGCGTCGCGACGATCACCGAATGCGTATCGCACAGCTTCCACGCGACATGCGTTTCCGGCGCCTGCGCGCTGTGGCGAATGGCCAGATCGAAGCCTTCGGTTGCAATCGACGTCAGCCGGTCGGATGCCTCCAGTTGCACGCGCACTTCCGGATGCGCGTGCAGAAAGCCCGCCAGCTTCGGCACGATCTGCTGCCGCGCGAACGCCACCGGCGCCGTCATACGAATGAGGCCGCGCGCCACGCCCGCCATCTCCCGCACGCTCGAAAAACTCGTCGCGATCTGCGCGTATTGCGCGCGCGTATCGTCGACGAGCCGGCGGCCGGCTTCCGTGAAGCGCACGCTGCGCGTCGTGCGCGTGACGAGCGGCACGCCCGCCGCGCGCTCCAGCTCCGCGATGCGCTGGCTCATCGCCGCCTTGCTGACGCCGAGCCGCGCCGCCGCCGCCGTGTAGCTGCCTTGTTCGGCAAGCACCGTGAGCCAGTGAAGATGCGTCCAGAGCGCCTCGATCTTTTGCTCGTCCATGCGCGGATTGTTTGCCGTAGTGAACAACGAATTCAATCATAGCGCCTTTGCACCGCGCGAATCGCTTCCTAAACTGGTGACATTGCCGAAACGTTCGGAACCAGGAGACAAAATGCAAGCCTTCAACGATACCGCCGATGTCGTTCACTTCATTCACGGCGCGCGCGTGAGCGGCTTGGGCACACGCTCGCAGCCCATCTTCAATCCCGCGACCGGCGAGCGTCCGCGCAAGCTCGTGCTGGGCGAAGCAGCCGACGTTGAAGCGGCGGTGCAGAGCGCGAAGGCCGCGTTTCCCGCGTGGCGCGACACGCCGCCCCTGCGCCGCGCGCGCATCATGCTGCGTTTTCTCGAGCTGATGAATCAGCACCGCGACGAACTCGCCGCGATCATCACGGCCGAGCACGGCAAGGTCTTCTCGGATGCGCAGGGCGAAGTGACGCGCGGCATCGAAGTCATCGAATTTGCGTGCGGCATTCCGCAACTGCTGAAGGGCGACTTCACGGAACAGGTCTCCACGGGCATGGATAACTGGACGCTGCGCCAGCCGCTTGGCATCGTCGCGGGCATCACGCCGTTCAACTTTCCGTGCATGGTGCCGTGCTGGATGTTCCCGGTCGCGATTGCAACGGGCAACGCATTCATCCTGAAGCCGAGCGAGCGCGATCCGTCGGCGTCGCTCTTCATGGCCAATCTGCTGAAGAAAGCGGGCTTGCCCGACGGCATCTTCAACGTTGTTCAGGGCGACAAGATCGTCGTCGATGCGCTGCTCGAACATCCCGATGTTCGCGCGATCAGCTTCGTCGGCTCGACGCCTATCGCGAACTACATCTACGAGACCGGTGCGAAGCACGGCAAGCGCGTGCAGGCGCTCGGCGGCGCGAAGAATCATATGGTCGTGATGCCGGATGCCGACATCGACCAGGCTGTCGATGCGCTGATCGGCGCGGCGTACGGCTCCGCCGGCGAACGCTGCATGGCGATTTCTGTCGCCGTGCTGGTAGGCGATGTCGCCGACAAGATCGTGCCGCGCCTGGCCGAACGCGCCCGTCAGCTCGTCGTGAAGAACGGCATGGAGCAGGACGCGGAAATGGGCCCGATCGTCACACGCGCCGCGCTGGAACGCATCGAGGGTTATATCGCGATGGGCGTGGATGAAGGCGCGCAGTTGGTCGTCGACGGACGCGGCCTCAAAGTGCCGGGCCACGAAGACGGCTTCTTCACGGGCGGCACGCTGTTCGATCACGTGACGCGCGACATGCGTATCTACAAGGAAGAAATCTTCGGGCCGGTGCTCGCGTGCGTGCGCGCGAAGGACTTCAGCGAAGCGGTGGATCTCGTCAACGCGCACGAGTTCGGCAATGGCGTCGCGTGCTATACGCGCGACGGACACGTCGCCCGCGAGTTCGGCCGACGCATCGAAGTGGGCATGGTGGGCGTCAACGTGCCGATTCCGGTGCCGATGGCATGGCACGGCTTCGGCGGCTGGAAGCGTTCGCTTTTCGGCGACACGCATGCTTACGGCGAGGAAGGCGTGCGCTTCTATACGAAGCAGAAGTCGATCATGCAGCGTTGGCCCGAAAGCACCGAAAAGGGCGCGGAATTTGTGATGCCGACCGCGAAGTAATACTTGAGTGCATGAACACAACGCCCGCTTGTTCCACTGGAATAAGCGGGCGTTGTGCTGTTCGGCGTGCCGGTTGACCACGTTCGCGCAAGCGGTCAAGATGCATCGGCACCCTTAAGCCTTCGGGAGGACATCCACATGACCCAGCAGACCAGGCGCAACACATTGATGCCCTTGCTCGGCATCACGAAGCCTATCATTCAGGCGCCGATGGCAGGCGTCAGCACGCCCGCGCTCGCGGCGGCCGTATCGAATGCGGGCGGGCTCGGCTCGCTCGGCGTCGGCGCGATGAACGCAGAAAGCGCGCGCAACGTGATCCGCGAAACGCGCGCGCTGACCGACAAGCCGTTCAACATCAACGTGTTTTGTCATCGTCCGGCGCAAGCGAAGGAGGCGGTCGAGAAAGCGTGGATCGACTGGCTTGCGCCGCTCTTCGCGCAATACGACGCGAAGCCGCCGCAAAAGCTCGGCGAAATCTATACGAGCTTCGTGGTCGATGAAGCCATGCTGAAGGTCTTCGTCGAAGAGAAACCCGCTATCGTCAGCTTTCATTTCGGACTACCATCTAAACAGTATGTCGATGCGTTGCGCGGGGCCGGCATCACGCTGATGGCCGCAGTGACGAATCTGCGCGAAGCGGAGCAGGTCGCCGCTGCGGGCATGGATGCGATCATCGCGCAGGGTATCGAAGCAGGCGGGCATCGCGGCGTCTTCGATACCGAAGCCGACGACGACCGCATCGGCACCTTCGCGCTTACGCGCCTGATCGCGCGCCAGTTCGATCTGCCGGTGATCGCGGCGGGCGGCATCATGGACGGCGCGGGCATCGCGGCGGCGCTCGCGCTCGGCGCGCAGGCGGCGCAATTGGGCACAGCGTTCGTGCCTTGCAAGGAGACGTCGATCGACGCCGGTTTTCGCCGCGCCATCCTGAGCGATGCCGCGAACCGCACCACGTTCACCGCCGCGATCTCGGGCCGCGTCGCGCGTGGCATCGTCAACAAGTTCACGGAGCTGGGACGCAGCGCGGGCGCACCGCCGAACCCTGATTATCCGATCACCTACGACGCTGGAAAGGCGCTGCACGCGGCGGCGAAGGCGAAAGGCGAGTTCGGCTACGGCGCGCAATGGGCGGGCCAGGCTGCGGCGCTCGCACGCGAACTGCCCGCAGCCGAACTCATGGTGCAACTGGTCGCTGAACTGGAAGAGAGCATCGGCGGGCTGCAGGAGTACGCACAAGCTTTGCGCATGACGTCCACGCTGTAAAGCTAAGTCGAAACGCTTCGTTGGTCGGGCCGTGAGGAGATGCTTCAATGTTTTCTCCCAGCCGAAACCACGATCAACGGAGCCTTCGATGTCCTCTACCGTCTCGCTCGCCAACGAATCCTCCACCGACAGCAATCACGACACCGGTGCCGACGCCGCTCGCCAGCCGGCCACGTCACACGAGCCGTTTCACGTTCGTCCGATAGGCGGGCGCATCGGTGCGGAAGTGCGCGGCGTGACACTATCGCCGGATCTCGACGATGCCGCCGTCAGCGCGATCAACGCGGCGCTGCTTCAGCACAAGGTGCTGTTCTTCCGCGGCCAGTCGCATCTCGACGACGCCGCCCAAGAAGCCTTTGCCGCGCGCTTCGGCGAGACGGTCGCGCATCCGACGGTGCCTTCGCTTTCCAGCGGCAGCCGCCTGCTCGAACTGGACTCGAAGCATGGCGCGCGCGCGAACTCGTGGCACACGGATGTCACGTTCGTGGATGCCTACCCGAAAATTTCGATTCTTCGCGGCGTGGTGATTCCGCCCGCTGGCGGCGACACCGTGTGGGCCAACACGGCCACCGCGTACCAGCACTTGCCGCAAGCCTTGCGCGAACTCGCCGACGGCTTGTGGGCGCTGCATTCGAACGCCTACGATTACGCCGCCGCGCGGAATACGCCGGACACCGAAGCGGACCGCGCGTACCGTCAGCAGTTCACCTCGACGCTGTATGAGACCGAGCATCCGGTGGTGCGCGTGCATCCGGAGACGGGCGAGCGCAGCCTCGTGCTCGGCCACTTCGTGCAGCGTTTCACCGGTCTGTCGCAGCGCGATTCGGACCGGCTGCTCGCGCTCTTTCAGGATCACGTCACGCGTCTGGAGAACACGGTGCGCTGGCGCTGGACGCAGGGCGACGTCGCCATCTGGGACAACCGCGCGACGCAGCACTATGCGGTGAACGATTACGGCGACGCGCATCGCGTGGTGAGGCGCGCGACCGTGCACGGCGATGTCCCGGTGGGCATCGACGGACGCGCGAGCCGCATCGTCAAGCGCGAAACGCGCACGCATTGAATCGATCCATCAGCGACGCCCCTGTCTACCAGCAATCAAGCGATGAAATCGAACACAACTTTCCGTGTCATCACACGCAGTCTGGCCGCGTTGTTCAGCGCGACACTTCTATACGCCGCGCACGCGGCGGAACCGCAGGTGGTGCGTATCGGCGTCGCCCAGCAAGGCATGGGCGATCCCCCGACGTTCGGCGGATCGCCTGCCGCGACCGCGCAATTGCAGCATCGCGTGGAAGAAGCATTGAAGCCCGAGCATATCGATGTGCAATGGCTCTTCTTCAAGGGCGCGGGCCCCGCCGTGAACGAGGCGCTCGCGAACAAGCAGGTCGACTTCGCGTATCAGGGCGATCTGCCCTCGGTGCTCGGACGCGCCAACGGGCTCAAGACGCATCTCTTGCTTGCATCGAACGTACGCACCGGGATTTATCTCGCAGTGCCGCCCGACTCGGACATCAAGGGCGTGAAGGATCTGAAGGGAAAGCGCGTCGGAGTATTTCGGGGTACGAATCTTCAGCTCGTCACCGACAACGTGCTCAAGGAAAACGGCATGACCGAGCGCGATCTCCGCGTCATCAACCTCGATACGGCGGCGGCGCAAGCGGCGCTCGCATCGAAGGGCGTGGATGCGGTGTTCCTCGACTATTCGCTGTTCAAGCTGCAACGTCAGGGCCTGGCGAAGATCATCTATGCATCGCGCGATGGCGGCTTGCAGCTCACGCGACAGGCGCATCTCCTCGTGCTCGACGACTTCGAGCGCGCGCATCCCGATACGGTGCAGAAAGTGGTGACATCGGTGGTGCAGGCGGCGCAATGGTCGTCGGACGAATCGAACCGTGACGCGCTCTTCGCGCTGTGGGCGAAAAGCGGCGTGCCGGCGCAATCGTGGCAGGCCGAGTATGCGAACCAGCCCTTGAAGGACCGCATGTCGCCGCTCATCGATCCGTTTCTCGTCGCACGTTATCAGGCCGTCGCCGACGACGCGCTGCACCTCGGTCTGATTCGTCAGCCCGTCAGCGTCAACGGATGGTTCGAGCCGAAGTATCTCGATCAGGCCATCAAGTCGCTCAAGCTCGATGGCTACTGGCCGCGCTTCGATGCGTCGGGCAAGCCGCAGGCGTGACGCTCAACCCTCACGGAGAATCGGCTCATGGCCAATACACTGTCCCGCGCGTTGCTCACGACTGAGCGCGCCGCCACCCGCACGCCGGGCTTGCAGACGTTGCGCACGGTCGGCTGGACCGCGCTTCCCTGGCTTCTGCCCGTTTTGTGCGCGCTCTTGTGGGTGCTCGGTTCGCGCTATGGCTGGATATCCGCGCAGGTCTTGCCGCCGCCCGCGCTCGTCTTCGAGACGCTCGGCGCGCTCGCAAAAAGCGGCGAATTGTGGACGCATCTTGCCGCGAGCCTCTCGCGCGTGGCGGTCGGGTTCTTCGGCGGCGTGGCGCTCGGCGCGGTGCTGGGTGCGGCGCTCGGTCTGTCTCGATCGCTCGAAGCGTATGTCCTTCCGAGCTTCAACGCGATCGTGCAGGTGCCCGTGCTCGGATGGCTGCCGTTTCTGATGATCGTCGTCGGCATCGGCGAGCCGCTGAAGTATCTGCTGATCGGTCATGCGGCGCTCGTGCCGGTCACGCTCAGCACGTTGCAAGGATTTCGCAGCACGCCGCCCGCGCTGCGGGAGGTCGCGTCGGTCTATCGCTATTCGCGCTGGCAAAGCATCGTGCACGTCACGTTGCCCGCCGCCATTCCGATGATCGGCACCGGCGTGCGCCTCGCGTTCACGAAGGCGTGGCTCACGCTCGTCGTGGTCGAACTCGTGGCGTCGTCGGAAGGGCTCGGGTATCTGATCGTGTACGGTCGCCAGCTCTTTCAACTCGATCTCGTGCTTGCCTCGGTGCTGATCGTGGGCGCGATCGGCTTCATCGCGGACCGTTCGCTCGCGGCGCTGGAGCGCAAGCTCGACCGCGCGAACGCGGCCTAAGGAGCCAATATGTCGACACTGGAACTCGAAGCCGGAACCCTGAACAAGCGGCGCGCGACCGGTTCGCAACGCTGGCGCGGCTTCGTGCTGCCGCTCGCCGGGCTCGCGCTCTGGTGGCTCGTGTCGCGTCACGCGCAGCCGGGCCACGGCGTCATGGTCTCGCCTGCGCAAGTGCTGCAAACTGCGCTGGAGCAGGCACGAAGCGGCGCGCTCGCGCGTGCGTTGTCTGCATCGCTTGCACGGGAATTGACGGGCTTTGCGATCGGCACGACGCTCGGTCTCGCGCTGGGCGCGCTGCTCGGCGTCTCGCGGCTTGCGAATCGCGCGATAGCACCGAGCTTCGACACGTTCAAGCAAGTGTCGCTGTTCGCGTGGATTCCGCTGATCTCCGTGTGGTTCGGTCTGGGCGATGTCGCGAAAGTCGTGTTCCTTTCGCTTGCAGCGCTCGTGCCGGTCGTCGTGCATACGAGCGATGGCATTCGCGCCGTGCCGCCGCAATGGGTGGAAGTCGCCCGCACGTTCGGCTACGGCCGCCTGCAAACGCTCGCGCATGTGGTGTTGCCCGCCGCGTTGCCCTCCATCTTCACGGGCATTTACCTCGCGCTCATCTATTCGTGGCTCGCCACGCTCGGCGCGGAGTATCTGCTCGTGGCGGGCAGCGGCATCGGCAATACGCTCGTGGACGGCAGCGAGCAGTTTCGGATGGATCTCGTCCTGTTCGGCGTGATCGTGGTCGGGATAACGGGGTGGGCGCTCAATGCGCTCGCCCGCGCGATACAGCGGCGATGGTTCGAATCGTCGCACCATGTTTGAGGAGAAGAAGCGGATGGCAACGATAGCAACGCAGGACGGCAGCCTCGCCTTGCGGCACGTGAGCAAGCGTTTTGCCGGCGACGACACCGCGCCCGTGCTGGAACGGATCGACCTGAACGTGCGATGCGGCGAGTTCGTGAGCATCGTAGGCGCCAGTGGATGCGGAAAATCGACGCTGTTGCGGCTCGTCGCGGGACTCGACGACGCATTCGAAGGCGAGATCGAGTTCGACGGCGCGCGGGTCGTTTCGACGGATCTTTCGCGCGGCATCGTGTTTCAGGATCATCGGCTGTTCCCGTGGCTCGATGTCGAACAGAACGTGGCCGTGGCGCTGCGCAACGCGCGCTTGTCGAAGAGCGAGAAGGCCCGCGCGGTGGCCGAGCACATCGCGCTCGTCGGGCTGTGCGGGTATGAGCGGCACTATCCGCATCAACTGTCCGGCGGCATGGCGCAGCGTGTGGCGATCGCGCGTGGTCTCGTGAACCGGCCGCGCCTCTTGCTGCTCGATGAACCGTTCGGCGCGCTCGATGCGCTCACGCGTGCGCGCATGCAGGACGAACTTCAGCGCATCTGGGCCGCCGAGCGGATCACGATGGTTCTCGTCACGCACGATGTCGAGGAAGCCGTGCTGCTCGCGGATCGCGTCGTGGTGATGCAGGCGCGGCCGGGGCGCATCGCCGACGTGATCGCTGTGGACGTGCCGCGTCCGCGTTCACGCACCGACGCGCGACTTGCGCGGCTGAAGGACGATATCGTCGCCGGGTTCTTCTCCGAAGCCTGAAATCAGGGCTCGCTGGCTGAAGCCGCCACCGGCGCTTCGCTCGCCGCCACACCGGGCGACGCGGGCAAGAGCGGCGGTACGGCGGGGAGCATCGGAGGTTGGGGCGGCGTTTCCGTCACCTCCGCCACGGGTTCCGCCGGCGTCCGCTTCACGCGCGCGGGTTTCTGCGCCGCCGTCTGAGCCGCCTTTGCCGCATCCGGCGCGGGCTTTTTCGAGAACGCTTCGTCGATCCACGCGCGCAGCCGCGCGATCCTCGTCTGCCACGCGCTCGGCGGCGCCTGCATGTCGAAGCGTGCGCGCGAGTCGATCAGACGCGAGCGCAACGCGCGCTGCACGAAGTCGCCGACCATCGGCAAGGCGCTATGCGCGCCCTGGCCCCAGTAGTCGCTGCGCAGCGTCACGCGGCTGTCGTTGAAGCCGACCCACGCGCCCGCCACGAGTTGCGGATGCATCAGGATGAACCAGCCGTCCGCGTTGTCCTGCGTCGTGCCCGTCTTGCCCGCCACATCGCCGCGAATGCCGAAGCGCGTGCGAATAGCGGTGCCGGTGCCGCGATTCACGACATCGCGCATGACGTCGACGAGCTTGTGCGTCGCATCGATCGACAGCGCGCGCTCCGGCGTGCTCTCGAATTGCGCGAGCACATCGCCCTTTTTGTTCTCGATGCGCGTGACGAGCAGCGGCTCCATGTAGTTGCCGTTATCGGCGATGGTGCCGTACGCCGAGACCATCTCCTTCAGCGTCACCGGACTCGTGCCGAGCGCGAGCGATGGCACGATATCGAGTCGACTCTCGCGCACGCCCATGTCCCGCGCGAGCCGCGCGACGCGCGCCGGCCCGACCGACTGCATCAGTTGGGCGGTGATGCGGTTCTTCGAGAACGCGATGCCGTCGCGCAGGCTCACCGGGCGGCCGCTCGGCGGCGCTTCGTCCGTGGGATGCCACGTCTCGCTGCCGTTCACCGGAATGGTCACATCCTGATCGATGAACGTGTCCGTCGGCATCGCGCCGCGCTCGAATGCCGCGCCGTAGACGAACGGCTTGAACGTCGAGCCCGGCTGGCGGCGCGCTTGTTGCACGTGATCGAACGGGTCCTGCGTGAAGTCGCGGCTGCCGACCCATGCCTTGATCTGTCCGTTGCGCGGATCGAGCGCGAGGAACGCAGCCTGCACGCGCGTCTTGTTCTCGCAGACGTTTCGCATGAGCGCGCGATCCGCCATCAGATGCTTGACGGCGTCCGCATCCGTCGCGCCCGTGTCGCGGGCGGCGCGGTATTCGCTCGTCTCGCGCACGAACGCGCGCACCAGATCGGCGTCGGCGTTGGCGCAGCCGCCATGCGCGCCCCACGCGGCGTTGGCGATCGACTGCAATTGATTGCCCTGCCACGTCAGCGCCTGCGTGGCCATCGCCTGAAGGCGCGAATCGATGGTCGTGCGAACGACGAGGCCGTCCGAATAGATATTGAAGTCGTGGTCGTCGGCCCACGCGATCAGCCACTTGCGCAACTGCTGCGCGAAATGCGGCGCGCGTCCCGGCTCTTCGGTCTGCCGCTCGAAGTCGATGCGCAGCGGCCGCTTCGTGAGCGCGTCGAGTTTCGCGGGCGCCAGATGCCCGAAGCGCACCATCTGCCCGAGCACGATGTTGCGCCGGTCGAGCGCGCGTTCGGGATTGATCACCGGGTTGTAATAGCTGTTGCCCTTCAGCATGCCGATCAGCGTCGCGCTTTCGAGCACGTCGAGCTGGCCCGCCGACTTGCCGAAGTACGTGCGCGCGGCCATTTCGATGCCGTATGCGTTATAGAGAAACGGCACCGTGTTCAGATACGTTTCGAGAATCTCGTCCTTCGAATAGACGGCTTCGATCTTGAACGCGGTAATCGCCTCCTTGAGCTTGCGCGTGAGGGTCTGCGAGCGGCCAATTTCATCGGGATACAGATTGCGCGCGAGTTGCTGCGTGAGCGTCGATCCGCCCTGGCGATCGCCCGAAAACGTGTGCAGCGCCGCCGAAGCCGTGCGCCGCCAGTCGATGCCATGATGCGCGTAGAAACGCCGGTCTTCCGTCGAGATGAGCGCGTCGATGACGTACGGCGAGACCTGCTTGATACTCACCCATTCGCGATGCGTCGGCTTGAACTCGGCCAGCAGCTTGCCATCGGCGGACAGAATTTGCGCGGGCTGATCGACCTTGGCCTTGCGGATATCGCTGATGCCGGGCGTGAACGGAATCAGCACGAGCACATAGAGCGCGAAAAGCGCCGGCAGCAGGAGCAGCGTGCGCGGCCGGACGTGCGGACGCAGCCGGGCCGCGAGACGGGTGAGCATCGCGCGGGCGATGACTTTGAATTCGGACGCAGTCAAGACGAAACGGCGGGGCGGGGCGTGGAAAAGACGCATCGTAACGCATCTTTACAATGCGCTTGCCGCTTGGTTGCCGCTTGGCCGCCGCTCGAATGTTCAGGCTTTGCGCACGAACTCCGATTTCAGGATCATCGCGCCGAAGCCGTCGATCTTGCAATCGATGTCGTGATCGCCATCGACGAGGCGAATATTCTTAACCTTCGTCCCCATCTTGATGACGCCGCCGGAACCTTTCAGCTTCAGATCCTTGATGGCCGTGACGGTGTCGCCGTCACTCAGGACGTTGCCCGCCGAGTCGCGATAGACCTTCGCCAACGCTTCGGCGGCCGTGTCGGCGTTCGCCTGCCATTCGTGCGCGCACTCGGGGCAGATAAGCGTGCCGCCGTCTTCGTACGTGAGGTCGGAATGGCATTGCGGGCAAGGGGGAAATGCGTTCATCGGTTGTCCTTCGGGCCGTGCGTGGCGCAAAAGCGCGTGAGTATAGCGCCGCGCACGGTCCCGAATTCCTACGATCCGACGCGGGCTTATTGGCCGCTCGGCGTCGGTGTCAGCCGATGCGTATTCTTCGACGCCTTCGCCGCCGATGCCGCCGCGTCCGCGACGCCGGCCGCGCCCGAGGGCACGTCGACCGGACGCGTGCTCGCGCCCGCCGCCGACGGATACATGACCATCAGCGTGCGCAACACGCCGTTGGTCCAGCCGAAGCCGTCCTGAAGCGGATACTCGCCGCCGCCCGCCGCAGTCGATCCCGCCTTCGCATCGACGTCGTATTTCTCGACGAGCTTGCCGGTGTGCTGGTAATACGCGACGTTCGTCTGAATCCAGCGTTCGGCAATCTGCCGTGCGAGCGCGGACTCGCCATAGCGGCGCAGCCCCATGACCGCGAGATATTGCAGCGGCGCCCATCCGTTCGGCTCGTCCCATTGCTGACCGGAGCGCACGGTCGTGGTCGCGAGGCCGCCCGCGCGCAGTAGTTTGCCGCGAAGGGTCGATGCCACCGCGCTCGCCTGCGCTTTCGTCGCGATGCCCGCGTATAGCGGATACACCGTGGCCGCGCTTAAGCGATGCGTGAGCGCGTGCGCCGCGAGATCGTAATCGCCGAACGCATGCAGTTGCGCATCCCACAAGTGACTGCGGATCGCCTGCGCCCGCGCACGCGCGCGTTGCTCGAAGTCCTCGGCGTGCGCGGCGTCGCCCTTCACGCGATACGCGCGGGCCAGCGTGCGTTCGAGATCGTAGAGCAGCGCGTTCAGATCGACCGGTGCGAGCGACGTGACTTCGACCGTGGCGAGCGACTTGCCGTCCGCGAACCAGCGCGAGCTGAAGTCCCAGCCGGTTTCGCCGCCCGCGCGCAGGTTGCGCCACAGGTCTTCGGGATTGCGCTGCGGCATGTCCCTGGCGGTTTCCACGTCCTCACGATACGACTCGTCGCGCGGCGTGGCGCGGTCGTCCCAATAGCGATTCAGCAACGTGCCGTCGGCAAGCCGCACGACATGCCGATACGCGTCGCCGGGCGCGACCTTGTCCTCGCCGTCCATCCAGTACGCGTACTCCCGCGCGAGTTCGGGCAGATAGCGCAAGTACGCGCTGTCGCCGTCCGTTTCGGCGGCGAGTTGAACCATCTGCGCGAAAAACGGCGGCTGCGAGCGGCTCAGATAGTAGCTTCGGTTGCCGTTCGGAATATGGCCATACCGGTCGATGAGCGTCGCGAAGTTATCCAGCTCGTTTTTCATCAACTCGCGCTGCCCGCTTTGCAGCAGTCCAAGCATGATGAAGTACGAATCCCAGTAGTAGATCTCGTCGAAGCGGTCGCCGGGCACCACATACGCGTACGGCAGCGCCAGCAGCGATGACCACGGGCTCGCGTTCGCATCGGGATTGCGGCGCAGAACGCTCCACAGCGTGTCGATATGCTCCGTCACGCTTTCGTTGGGATCGGACGTGTAGCCCTTTGTCTCGCGTTGCGGCAGCGTGAAGTGGGAGCCGACGAAGCTGGCCAGATCGAACGGCTGCGTGCGGTTCGCGTAGTCGGTCATGACCTGCTGCGGCGAGACAGTCGGCGTCATGTCGGCGAACGTCTTGCTGTCGGGATAGAGATGCGCGAGTTGCACTTCCCGATAAAGCTCGCCGTACAACTCCGAAGGCGGCAGCGGCGACGAGGCGGGTGCGGCTTGCGCCTGCGTCTGGGCTTGCATCTGCGCTTGCGCCACCGTCGCGAAGGCGGCGGCGCTAGCCGCGATCAGCAATGCGCGCGCAAGCGCCTTGATGCGTGTTGCAGGATGATTCGCTCGATGCATTCGATTCTCCGCGTGATGCCGAAAGCACAGGGTTCAAGACCGAACCGCTTTCGCAAGATGCATTCCGCAGAGCAATCGAACGCGTTCCTTACGAATTGGAATTCGTATCCGACGTTGGCTGCCAACCCAGGCCGAGACTCTTTTGCAGCGAGACAAAGTCTTTCAGCAACTCGGCGCGCGCCGCGACCACGTCCTGTTGCGCGGCGAACTGCGTGCGCTGTGCGTCGAGCAAGTCGATCAACGTCGAGACGCCCGCCGTGTAGCGTTGCCGCACGAGCGTTGCCGACCGCTCGGACGACGCCTGCACGTCCTGCAGGCGGACGACATGCTCGCGCTGATTGCCATAACGCGAAAGCGCGGAGTTCGCGTCCTTCAGCGCGGCGAGCACGGTCTTGCCGTAACGCGCCTCGGCTTCGTCACGCGATGCCTTCGCCGCATCGACGCTCGCCGCCGTGCGGCCGAAATCGAGCACATTCCATTGCAGGTACGGCACGCCCAGCCACGAAAAATTTTCCTTGCGGAACAGATGCCCCGGTTCCGACGCCGAGAAACCGATGTCGCCGAGCAGCGAGACCTTCGGGAAATAGTCCGCGATATGCTCGCCGATTTGCGCGTTGCTCGATGCGAGACGCCGCTCCGCCGCGCGAATGTCCGGGCGCTGCTGCAACATCGTCGCGGGATCACCGATCGATACCGACGCGGGCAGCGCGGGCAGCGGCGCGGGCTGCGCGAGTTCGGCATCGAGTGCGCCGGGCGCGCGGCCCGTCAGCACGGCGAGCTGATCGAGCGAATCGGTGATCTGAACTTGCAGCGGCACGAGCGTCGCGCGCGTGGTGTTGACCTGCGTGCTGAGACGCTCGACATCGACTTCGGCTGCCGTGCCGCGTGCCCGCCGCTGCTCGGTCAACGTGAGCATCTGCTGCTGGTATTCAGCGGTGCGCTGCGCGAGCGCGAGGCGTTCCTGCTCGTCGCGCAAGTCGATATAAGCGGACGCGACTTCGGCGGCGAGCGAGACTTGCGTATCCGCGAGATCGGCTTGCACGGCTTCGGCCTCGCCGGATGCCGCTTCGATCGCGCGGCGCGTGCCGCCAAAGAGGTCGATTTCCCACGATGCATCGAAGCCGACGGTGTAGAAGTCCAGCGGGCCGCGACCGCCGGAGCCTCCCGATCCGCCGAGCATCGCCGTGTCGGGCGAGCGCATGCGCACCGCCGCTGCCGACGCCGACGCCTTCGGCAATTCGTTCGCGCGCTCGCCGCGCAGTTGGGAGCGCGCCTGGCGCAAGCGTGCCTGCGCCATCTTCAGGTCGAGATTGTCGGCGAGCGCCGCGTCGATCAACGCGTCGAGCTGCGAGTCGTTCAACGAGCGCCACCATGCCGCCGGCGCATGGGTGGCGAGCACGCCTTCCGATGGCGCGCGCACGAAGGTGCTGCTCTTGATCGACTGCTTGGCGACATCCGGCGCGCCGTGATAGTCGGGTCCGACGGTGCATGCCGCGAGCGCAAGCGCCGCGAGCGGCAGCAGGCGGGTGAAACCAAAGTGAGAACGGGACATCGTGTGAGAATTCATTGCTTCAGTGTCCGGCGGACGGCGCTTCGCCGGGTTTGAACGACGGCGTTTTTAGCAGCATCGCGAGGGGCAGGCATGCGAGCAGCGCAATGGCCAGCACGTAAAACGTTTCGGAGTACGTCATGACGACAGCTTGCTGGCTGATTTGCATCGAGAGCTGTCCGAGCGCCTGCAATTTCGCGTGCGCCATGTCGCCGGTCTGCGCGAAAAAGCCGGCTGCGCTGCTCGCGATCCGCTCCTGTCCGATGACGGAATTCGCCGTGACCGATTCGCGGATTGCTTCCGTATGGAAGTCGTTGCGCCGGTCGATCACGGTGCCGAGAATCGCGAGCCCGACTGAGCCGCCGAGATTGCGCGCCATGTTGTAGAGCCCGGCGGCATCGCCCGATTCTTCACGCGACACCGCAGCCATCGACGCTTGATTCAGCGGCATCATCGCGAGCATCTGGCCGATGCCGCGCAGAATCTGCGACCCGAAGAAGTCGTGTCCAACGCTTTGCGCGGTCAGCGAGATGTCCAGCAGGCAGCTTCCGGCGAAGGCCAGGAGGCCGGCAATCACGAGCACGCGGGAGTCCACCTTGCCGAGCAGGCGCGGCAACACCGGCATCATGAGGAACGCGGGCACGCCGGAAATCAGCATGATCGAGCCGGATTGCAGCGCGTTGTAACCCGCGACGATGCTCAGGAACTGCGGCAGCAGAAACGACACGCTATAGAGACCGGCGCCGACGGCAAAGACAATCAGGATCACGCTCGCGTAGCGCGGATTGCGCAACAGCGAGAGCCGCACGATCGGGCGCTTCGCAACCACCTGCGACACGGCGATCAACATCATGCCGAATGCGGCGATGCACGAGAGCAGCACGATCTCGCTCGACTCGAACCACTGATTGCGCTGGCCTTCCTCCAGCACCACTGTGAGCGAACTCAGACCGATGGCGAGCCCCGCGATGCCGGTCCAATCGGC
The DNA here is from genome assembly GCF_902506145.1 of Burkholderia sp. 8Y. Lineage (GTDB taxonomy): Bacteria > Pseudomonadota > Gammaproteobacteria > Burkholderiales > Burkholderiaceae > Caballeronia. The sequence continues at coordinate 224,739 of NZ_LR733519.1, forward strand.
CTTGAAAAACGCATCCCACTGCGGCTTTTCGGGCGGCAAGCCGGACAGGAGCAGCACGACCAGCGCGACACCCACCGGCAGATTCAGGAAGAAGCACCACGACCACGAGATGTTTTCCGCGAGCCAGCCGCCCACCACGGGCCCCATGAGCGGGCCGACCAGCACGATCAGACCGAAGAGCGTCATGCCCACCGGCATCTGCTCGCGCGGCAGCCGCGTGCGGATGATGGTTTGCGCCGTGGGGATCATCGCGCCGCCGGTGAAGCCTTGACCGATGCGGCCCGCCACCATCATCGGCAGGGAATGGGAAAGGCCGCACATGGCCGAGAACAGCGTGAACAGCACCGCGTTGCCGAGCAGGAAATTGCGCAGCCCGAAGACGCGCGTGAGCCATGCGGCGAGCGGGATCATCACGATCTCCGACATCAGATAGCCGGTGGAGATCCACGTGCCTTCCGTGCCGGTCGCGCCGATTTCGCCCTGAATCTGCGGCAGCGCGGAGTTCGTGATGGAGATATCAAGCGTGGCCATCAACGCGCCGAGCGCGCCGGCGGTCACGGCGATCCAGTCGGTCGCGCTCGCGCGTGCCGGCGCGTTCGCGCTTGCCTCAGTCATGGCGATTCTCGGCTGCGATGCGCTTGCTTTGGTCCGTGGCCGATTTCGTATCGACGTCGACGGTGACTGACAGCCCCGGCAGCAGCACCTCACGCGTCTGCGGCCCCGTATCGATGCGAATTCGCACCGGCACGCGCTGCACGATCTTCGTGAAGTTGCCGGTGGCGTTTTCCGGCGGCAACAGCGCGAACTGCGCGCCGGTGCCCGGTGAGAAACTCTCGACGACGCCGTGCAGATCGGTGCCTTTCAGCGCATCGACATGCAGCGTCGCCGGCTGACCGACGCGCATGCGGCCCACCTGCGTTTCCTTGAAGTTGGCTTCGAGATAGAGGCTCTGGACCGGCACGACCGTCATCAGGCGCGTACCCGGCTGCACATATTGGCCGACGCGCACGCTGCGGTCGCCGACGCGCCCGGCGAGCGGGCTATAGAGCGTGGTGTCGTTGAGATCCAGCTTTGACTGATTCAGTTGCGCGTCCGCCGCTTCCATCTGCGCGCGGGCCTGCACGATCTGCGCTTGCGTTGCGCCGATCTGCGTGGCCGCCGAGCGCGCCGCGGCCAGATTCGCGGCGAGCGTGGCGCGCGCCTGATCGCGTGTGCTCACCAAGCTCGCGAGCCGCTCGGCGGTTTCCGCGCCGGTGGCGACAAGCGGCTGATAGCGGCGCACGTCGTCTTCCGCGTGCGCGAGGCTCACCCGCGACACGTCGGCCTGGGCTTTCGCCTGATCCGCGTTGGCCTGCTGCTGCCTGAGTTCCGCCTCGGCGCGCTGGATGTCGGCGGCGCGCGCATCAAGCGTGGCCTTGGCCTGATCGAGCGATGCCTGATATTGCCGCGTATCGAGCCGCGCGAGCGGTGCGCCCGCCGCGACCGCTTGATTGTCGGCGACGAGCACTTCGGTCACGTAGCCGGCCACTTTCGGCGCGATAGTCACGCTGTCCGCCTGAAGGTACGCGTCGTCCGTCGTTTCGATGAAGCGGCCGACCGTCCACCAGCGCAGTCCCCAAACGAGGCCCGCGACGATCGCGATAATGCCGACGATGATCAGCAGGCGTCGCCGGGACGGTTTACGTTGAGCCGCTTCTCCGCTCGCTTCATTCGATTCGCCGCCGTGAGCAGGCGCAGGCGCTGTAACTGCCATGATTTCTCCAACCTCGATGTGACCGCGAAAAGAATGCGGCCGTAATGAATGCCCGTCCGCACGGCGCGCCGCGAACATGCGGACACTCGCCAAACTAGACGGCATCGTCTAGTATGCACGAATGTAGACGGAGGCGTCTAGTTTGGTTCGACGATTGGAGACACGATGACGAAGCACCACGATCAGGAGCCGCACGCGCCCGAACGCGCGAGCAGCGCGCGGTCGCCCTTGCAGGCGCGAGGCCGCGCGCGCATCGAAGCCGTGCTCGACGCGACAGCCGACCTGATTGTAGAAAAAGGTCTTGCAGGCGTGACCATGCACGGCGTGGCGCGCAGCGCGCAGACGCCGATCGGTTCGATGTACCACTTCTTTCCGGACCGCGAGAGCTTGCTGAGTGCGCTATGGGACCGCCACATCGCGGCGATGGGCGAGATCGACGACGCGCTCGGCCAGATCGATACCGAGACGTGGCGCACGTTGTCGTCGGAGGCCGTCATCGACCGCATCATGACGCCTTACATCACGTACCTCGAACAGAACCCGGACTGCCTCATCCTGATGTCCGTCATGCCGCACGACGACAAGACGAAGCGCGAGCCCGGCACGCTCAGAAAGGTGATCGACATTCGCATGGCGAGCGTGAAACCCGCCGAGCGCGCGCTTTACGTCGACATGCTGCGCGCGCTGGCGAGCGGCTCGCTCGCCATCCGTTTGCGCCCCGCGATGGGCGATGTGCAACTCGCGAAGCGTTACCTGCGTGAGGTCAAGCGGGCGCTCGCGGCCTATCTTGCGGCGGTGGAAGCGTCGGTGTCCGGCTGACTTTCTTCCGATTACAGCGCGCTTTCGGCGTGCTTTGAGGCGACCCGACCGTCAGCGTCCGTTCAGGGTTTACGACGAAGATACAACGTTCGTTCTATTCACTAAGGCATCCTATCTTGTTAGGCAGCGATCAATTTAGTGCTTCACTCGTGTCGTTAAATCGTGAATACGTCGGGAGAATCGCCATGCGCATGATCGCGTCTTACTCGTTGGCCGCCGGAATTTCCATTGCACTCGTGTCGCCGTTCGCTCACGCCTATGGCAACGACGACTATCCGTCGGGACGTTGCATGCTTCCGCAAGGCACCGTGTCGATGGTGGAGAACCAGCTCGCCAAAGTCGTCAATTTGCCTGACCACAACGGCGGCATCTTCAAGCCGAACCGGATGTGGGCCGCCGTCGTGGATCGGGAAGGGCATCTGTGCTCGGTCATCAAGACGGGCGATGCGTGGCCCGGCAGCCGCGCCATCGCCATTGCGAAGGCGTACACGGCGAACGGCTTTTCCAACGATGCCCTCGCGCTTTCCACCGCGAATCTCTATGCGGCCACGCAGCCGGGCGGCTCGCTCTACGGTCTGAACAACTCGAACCCGTTCGACCCGCGCTTTCTCGAGCAGGGAACGGGCATCGGTCATACGCTTGGCGGCGTCATCACATTCGGCGGCGGCGTGGCGCTCTATGCGGGCGGAAAGGTGATCGGCGGTCTGGGCGTGAGCGGCGACAGCGCCTGCGCAGATCACGCCATCGCGTACCGCATGCGCAAGTTGGCCGGGCTCGGCAGCGTCCCGGCGGGTCAGGGGCCGAATAACACCGACAACATCATCTATTCGACAGGCGCATCGCCAATCGGCTTCGAGCATCCACACTGCTTTCCGACCGATCTGAGCCCCGCCGCCATCGAGTCCGCGCGCTGAAGCGCATCGCTTAACGGGTCGCTCGGAACAACTGGCCACGCGCCGGTAAAATACGGGCCTTGCCCGCCATCTGGCCGCGTCGCGCGTCACCCGCGCGGCGCGGCATCGCCAACGGGCATTCGCCCCACGAAGGCAAGCATATCGTCCTACACGCGGCCCGCGACCCATGCCGCGCGCAGTTCTCATCCGACGCCAGCACGCTTCATAGACCGTGACGCTTTTGCGCGTCACGCGCCGCTTGCTGCGCTCGACGTTCGCTCCGACCACACACGTCACGACATTCGAGGATCGCATCACATGCTAGCCCGCATCACCCGTCTCTTTCCGCTCTGGGCCGTACTCGCTTCCATCGCCGCGTATTGCTCGCCATCGTCTGTCACCGGCATCGCGCCGCACGTGACGACGCTGCTCACCATCATCATGCTGTCGATGGGCGTGACGCTTTCCATCGACGATTTCCGGCGCGTCTTCACGCGTCCCGCGCCGGTTGTCGCGGGCATCGTCCTGCACTATCTCGTGATGCCGCTCGCGGCGTGGGTGATTGCGAAGGCCCTGCGCATGCCGCCCGACCTGACCGCCGGCATGGTGCTCGTCGGCAGCGTGGCGAGCGGGACGGCGTCGAACGTGATGATCTATCTGGCACGCGGCGATGTCGCGTTGTCCGTGACGATCAGCGCGCTTTCGACGCTCGTCGGCGTGTTCGCGACGCCGCTGCTCACGCGCCTTTATGTCGATGCGTCCATTGCGGTCGATGTTCACGGCATGCTGATGAGCATTCTGCAGATCGTTGCGCTGCCGATCGTCGTCGGGCTGATCGTGAATCATCTGTTCGGCAAGTTCGTGCGCAAGATCGAATGGCTGCTTCCGCTCATTTCGATGGTCGCGATTCTGCTGATCATCGCGGCTGTGGTCGGCGGAACGCAGAAGAGCATTGCGTCGGTCGGCCTGGTCGTCGCATTGGGCGTCGTCCTGCATAACGGCATCGGTTTGCTCGGCGGATACTGGGGCGGGCGTCTGCTCGGCTTCGACGAAGCCGTCTGCCGCACGCTCGCCATCGAAGTCGGCATGCAGAACTCGGGCCTCGCCGCGACGCTCGGCAAGCTTTACTTCACGCCGATTGCGGCGCTCCCCGGCGCGCTGTTCTCGGTGTGGCACAACCTGTCAGGTTCCATGCTCGCGGGCCATTGGGCGGGGCGTCCAGCAAAAGGATCGACGCGCGATGCGAACACGCAAGGCGTCGCCGCGAACCGGGGCGGTGCCTGACGGCCGTGGCCGCTTCGGCGTCATTGCGCGATGACAGGCAGAATACGCGCTGACGCCGCTTCCCAGCTTCATTCCACCTGGACCGGCGGGCGCCTCGTCACGGCGTCCGCCTTACCGTTGCTTCCATGAATCCTGCTCAACCCGACGGCACGTTCATTGCCGCGCGCCCCGCGAATTCCCCGCGCTTCTTGCTGTTTCTCGTGTGCCTCTTCGCATCGGCCGGGCAGCTCGCCATCGACATCTATGTGCCCGCGCTGCCCGCGATGGCGCGCTTTTTCGCAACATCGCCGCAAGCGATCCAGTCGAGCGTGTCGGGCTACATGGCGGCCTACGCGCTCGGGCAACTGACGCTCGGACCCGTCGCCGATGCTTATGGCCGCAAACGCGTGCTGGCCTTCGGGCTCGTGGTCTTCACGCTCGGCTGCCTGCTGTCGCTCGCCGCGACGAATCTGGAAACGTTCCTTATCGCGCGTTGTCTGCAAGGCTTCGGCATCGCAGCGACCAATCTGCTTGCCAAGGCCATCATCACCGATTCATTCTCGGGCCATGCGTTGATCCACGCGTTCACGTACATGTCGATCGCGTGGGGCCTCGCGCCGATTGTCGCGCCCGTGATCGGCGCGCATCTGCAAACCCTGTTCGGCTGGAAGGCGTGCCTCGTTTTCCTGCTCGTCTACTCCATCGTGATGTGGGCGCTTGTCTGGCGTTATCGCGAAACCCTGCGACGGCCAGTGCGGCTGGAGCCGCGCACGCTGATGGCGAACGCGGGCAAGGTGCTGGCGAGTCCCGTGTTTCAGAGCTGCTTTCTCGCGCAGGGCCTGTGCTACAGCATTTTGCTCGTGTTCAATATCGTCGGACCGTTCATGGTGCAGAACACGCTGCATAAGCCGCCGACGTACTTCGGCTATCTCGCGCTCGGCATCGGCATGATGTACTTCTTCGGCGGCCTGTCGAACCGCGTGCATGGCCCGCGTCTGCCGAGCGCGGAAGAACGGCTTCGCATCGGCTCGTGGGCGATGGCGGCATCGGCGGTCGCGATGCTTCTGCTTGCGTTGATCGTCGGCCTTCGCGTGTGGACGCTCGCCCTGCCGGTGCTCGTGATGGGCTTCTGCGCGGGCGCGATGTATCCGACGCTCATGGCGAAGGGCAATTCGCTGTTCCCGCACATCGCGGGTCTGACGAGCGCGATTCTGGGTTGCGCGCTCTTGCTCGTGTCGTCGGCCATGATGGGACTTGCGGGCTTCGTCTCCGTGCAAGTCTTGACGCCGCTTGCCGCGTTTTTCCTGCTCGTGGGGCTTACCGTCGTGTGGATGGTGGGAAAGCTGCTGCGATATCTCGAGGCGCAGAACAGCGCAGAGCCAGCGGGGCGGGGCCATTGAGCCGGTGCTAACCCGGCTGATTGAGTGCGGTCGATCAGGTATCCGAACTAAATGACGACGGCGAGTTCACTTTGGGCTCGTGCACTCGCCGATAAGCGGCTATGACGCGTCCAGGGACTTCGTCGCGATTCTGATCGTGGCAGTGTGAGAAACGGGAAGTCTGGCAGGTTCAGTGCTTGACCTTACTTGTTGAAACGCCTGCTGCTGACTTGGCGTGAGCCCGCCCATTGCGATAATCGTCAGGCAATACCTTCGATTTTTTCGAGCAAAAAAAATTCAATTTCGCGTTGCTACGAACGATCGTTTCCCTTACTTTGCGGATAACGCGTGCCGGTACATCGCTCACTGGCAAGTAGAAACCCTACAAGATCGGAGATACGTCATGCACCGCAATCATCGACCGTTGTTCTAGACAGCCCCTTCCGTCCACGGCTTCCAACAGACGCACTGACAGGGCGCGAAAATTGCACGCGTCATATCGACGGTAGCCCGCATTTCATTCCATCGCCACGTGGAGCGCGATGTAATCGCTGACCGAAGCAAAAGACCTCGGCGGCTTCGTCCCGGCTCGCAAGGGACGCTTCATTGGTAGAGACACGGTGCGTAACATGTACTACGTTGATTTGACCCACGAAGCCGCGCTGGACCGGTCCAGCGGCGACGAGCAGGCGTCGCGATACATGCGGCTCTTCACGGTGATTCCTCCCTTCGGCACATTGGTGTGCGGATACGACACCCGTGGCGTGAACAATGCGCTGACTGACATCAAGCACGCCATCGCCCTCACGCCGATGTCTGTCGTTTCGAGCGGCCGGTTCGACTCATGACGCCCATCGCCTTCAAAGGACGTTTCGGTTGGCTCCATGTCGGCCATGCTGAACGCGGCGTCGTGTTATGCAACCCCTTCGGGCATGAGTGCGCGTGGGCCCACAAGGCCATGCGTTATCTGGCCGATGAACTGTCTTATCAGGGTTTCCCGGTCTTGCGCTTCGACTATCTCGCAACGGGAGATTCCGCCGGCCTCGATGACGACAACGACAGACTCGACCATTTCGTGGCGGATATCGGTGAGGCGATCGACTGCCTATGTAAAGAGACGGGCGCAACGAAAGTCACCTTGTGCGGCCTGCGTCTCGGTGCATCGCTGGCGGCGCTGGCGTCGCATGATCCCCGGGTGGATTCGCTTGCAATGCTCGCACCGGTAACGAGTGGGCGCCGCTATCTGCGCGAGCTTACGGCCTTGCGGAAAGCGTGGATCGAGCATCAGCCCGTCGCCGTACGCACCTTGCAGATCGGCGCGCCCTTCAACGTACTGGGGCAGTCTTATAACGAAGCGTTTCGCAGCCGCTTGGCCGCGTTTGATCTTGCTAGGGCCATGAACAGCCTGCCCGCGATGCTCAAGCGCGTTTTCGTGGCCGATGCGCCCCCCGGCGCCAGCCAGTCGCTATGCGCCGTGTTGCTGGACCGAGGTGTCGACGTCCGGACGGACACGTTCGATGACTACTACGATTTCATGCAGGACACGGCATGGTCCGCTCTCCCCGAGAGAACGCTCAAAGGGACCGCGCAGTGGATAGCGGAAGGCGCGGCGGAAAGCATTTCCGAGAGTCTCGCGCCGGATCTGGTGAGCAAGGCCACGCGGCCCCGCATGTTGAACGATGTGGTCATCAAAACGCCGGAGGCGATCGAGCGTCCAGTGCTGTTCAGTACAGCCGGGCTCTTCGGCATCCTGTGCGAGCCCCGTGAGCGGCCCAGGCGCGGCCCGGTGGTCCTGATCACCAACACGGCGGCCACCGCGCATCAGGGCGACAGCCGCATCTCGGTGCGGATCGCGCGGGAATTGGCGCGGCGTGGCATTGCGTCGATGCGTATCGACGCTCGCGGCATCGGCGATAGCCCGCCGCTCTCGCCAGATGCGGCATCCGACGCCACGCTGTCGATTCATGCGGCAAGCATCATCGAAGATGTTTCGTCAGCGGCTGCATGGCTCAAACGCAAGGGCTACGATACGGTCGTCGCGTTCGGCATCTGTTCGGGTGCGTATAGCGCGTTGCGCGCTTCGCTTGCAGAGCCGGCCATCTCGGCGGTCATCGCGCTCAATCTCCAGCGCTTCTACATACCTGAACAGATGACGCTGCCAGAGCTGAGGGATGAGATGAGCAACACGATGGCGCGCCTCGCGCCTGCAATCCTGAAGCCGGCGAAGTGGTGGCTGGTGCTGAACGGAAAGCGTGAGCTCAAGCCAATCGCCAAGGCGTTCGCATCGCATGCGGCGGCGCGGCTGAATGCTCAGGTGATCGGTGTGAGCCGGCAGGCGGCGCCTGACGTCGACGCAAGATTGCTCGAACATCCGCATGATGTCATTCAGAGGCTCGAACAGAAGGGTGTTGACACGCTTCTGCTGTACGGCGTGGGCGACGACGGTCTCGATCAACTCAACGCGCACTTCGGCAGGCACGGAAAAAAGCTATCGCGCCTTGCAAGAGTGAAGGCTATGGTCTGCAACGATATCGATCACTCGCTTTACGATCCGCGTGCGCTGGCGAAGGTGATTTCGCTGTCCGCGACGTTCATCGGGGAGCTGCACTGCGACGGCTCGCCCTTCGAGGAAGCGGTTTCGAACGGTGATTGACATCACGGATACCGCACCTTGATCAAGGTCAGTCGTGAACGGTGTCGCGCAGTTCAACGATCGCGGCGATAACGAGCGACGGCAGTGCGTCGAGATGTCCTGTCGATCTCTTTCTCTTACTTGCCAACACCACGCCCCGGCAATCACCCTTGCGTCCTTTTTGTCGGGCCATCGATTTTGTTTATGGGCCCGCATGTTTGATGACGGCGAAACCAAGCCCGCAAACCCGCGCCGGCTGGCGCTCCATCATCTTCGCTGCGCCGGACCGCTTCGCGACTCATGGTTTACGCGCAGTACCGTGCGTGCCTCGCGGGCCGTATCGTCGGCTTCGTTCTCGCCACACACCGGGCCGCGTGCATTCGACGAGCGCCTGACTGCCCGGCACCTCACGGAGCACCTCGACATGGCCCGCATCATCGGTGGCATCGCCGCCTCCCACACGCCCACTATCGGTTTCGCGTTCGACAAGAACAAGCGCGACGATCCGGTCTGGGCGCCGATCTTCGAAAACTTCGCGCCGCTCGCCAACTGGCTGGAAGAAAAGCGCCCCGATGTGATCCTGACCATCTATAACGATCACGTCACCTCGTTCTTCTTCGACCACTACTCGGCTTTCGCGCTGGGCGTCGGCCCGGAATGGCACGTCGCGGACGAGGGCGGCGGCGCGCGCGATCTTCCGCCGATCAAGGGAGATCCCGCGCTTGCCGCGCACATCGGTAGCTCGCTGATGACCGACGAGTTCGACATGTCGTTCTTTCAGAACAAGGCGCTCGATCACGGCTGCTTCTCGCCGCTTTCCATGCTGTGCCCGCACAAACCCGAGTGGCCCGTGAAGATCGTGCCGCTGCAAATGGGCGTGCTGCAATTGCCGGTGCCGAGCGCGCGACGCTTCTACAAGCTCGGTCAGGCGCTGCGCCGCGCGATCGAAAGCTATCCGGAGGACATCAAGGTCGCGATTCTCGCGACGGGCGGTCTTTCGCATCAGGTGCATGGCGAACGCGCCGGCTTCAACAACACCGAATGGGATCAGCGTTTCCTCGATCTCTTCGAACGCGATCCCGAGCAGCTCGCGGAGATGACGATCGCCGAGTATGCGGAACTGGGCGGCTACGAAGGCGCGGAAGTCATCATGTGGCTCACCATGCGCGGCGCGCTGTCGTCGAACGTGGTCTGCAAGCATCGCAGTTACTACCTGCCTTCGATGGCCGGCATCGCAACCGCTATCTACGAAGGCGAGGACAGCGAGACGAAGCCCGCGATCATCGAGCGGCATCGTCAGCGCATGGCGGTCGAATTGACCGATGTGGAGAAGCTGCAAGGCACCTATCCGTTCAGCATCGAAACGGCCGTGCGTGCGTATCGCATCAACGATTATCTGCATCGCATGGTCGAGCCCGCGCATCGCGAGTCTTTTCAGCGCGATCCCGAAGCAAGCTTCGAAGCCGCCGGTCTCAGCGATGAAGAACGCGACATGATTCGCCGCCGCGACTGGCGCGCTCTGCTGCATTACGGCGTCATCTTCTTCATGCTCGAAAAGCTCGGCGCGGTAACGGGCGTGTCGAATCTGCACATCTATGCGGCGATGCGCGGCCAGACGCTCGAAGAGTTCCAGAAGACGCGCAATGCGCCGGGCGCGCTGTATTCGGTGGCGGGCAAGAGCGGCGGCAAGCTCGACTGGGACAAGGCGGAGCAGGGCAAGCAATAAAACGACATAGACGCACGGAGACAACACATGACTAGCGGCAAAACCATCGACATCAAGGGCTTCATCGACGAGCGCCCCATTTCTGCCTACCAGTGGCTACTGGTGGCGCTGTGCTTTCTCGTCGTGACCGCCGACGGCATGGACGTCGCCATCATGGGCTTCGTTGCGCCGTCGATCATCGCGGACTGGCATATCTCGCGGCCAGCGTTCGGGCTCGTGATGAGTGCCGCGCCCATCGGACTCGTGATCGGCGCGCTGGCCGCGGGGCCGGCGTCGGATCGGATCGGAAGAAAAGGAGTGCTGATTACATCGGTGTTTCTGTTCGGCGTGTTCACCATCGCCACGGCCTTCACCAATTCGCCGACGAGCATGGCCCTGCTGCGCGTGCTGACGGGCATTGGTCTCGGCGCAGCAATGCCCAATACCACGACGCTGCTCTCCGAATACGCGCCGCAACGCAAGCGCGCGCTGCTCATCACCATCATGTTCACGGGCTTCAATCTCGGCTCGGCGCTGATCGGCTTCGTCGCGGGCTGGCTCATTCCGACGCATGGCTGGCGCTCGGTGCTGGTTTTCGGCGGCGGGCTTCCGCTGGTGCTGATTCCGCTGCAAATCTGGCTGCTGCCCGAATCGGCGCGTCTGCTCGCGGTGCGCGGCGCGACGCAGCAAAAGATCGGCAAGGTGCTGGGCCGTGTCTGCGGCGTGCGCTTCACGGGCGATGAAACGTTCGTCTCGACCGAGCCGCCGCTGCCGACGAAGCGGCCGATCGGCGTGCTGTTCTCGCACGGCTACGGGCTCCTGACGGCGGCGCTGTGGGTCACGTATTTCATGGGCTTGCTCGTGATCTATCTGCTCACCGGCTGGCTGCCAACGTTGATGAAGGACGCGGGCCTGACCGTATCGGCGGCTGCGAACATCACGGCGATGTTTCAGATCGGCGGCACCATCGGCGCGATTCTCGTCGGCTGGATCATGGACCGCGTGCGGCCCGCGCCCGTCATCAGCGCGGCCTATCTCGGCGGCGCGGTGTGCGTGCTGGGTCTTGCGTGGATCGGCGCGCTGTCGTCGTCGCTCGCGATTCTTGTGTTCGCCGCGGGTTTTTGCATGAGCGGCGCGCAGACGGGTCTCAACGCGTTCGCGCCGGGCCGCTATCCGACCGTCGCGCGTGCCACCGGCGTGAGCTGGATGCTCGGCATGGGCCGCTTCGGCAGCATCTTCGGTTCCGCGTTCGGCGGCGCGTTGCTGGGCCTCGGCTGGCAGTTCGGCGCGATCCTCGCGATGCTCGCCGTTCCCGCGACGCTCGCCGCCATCGCCATTCTCGTCGCGCAGCGGGGCCGCACGGCCGATGCCGCTCCTCAGACCACCGCCGCACATTAGTACGGAGTCACGATGATTATCGACATACACGGCCACTACACGACCGCGCCCAAGGCGCTGGAGGCATGGCGCAACCGGCAGATCGCCGGCATCAACAGTCCGTCGGAGATGCCGCGTCCGTCTGAACTGCATATCAGCGACGACGAATTGCGCGAGTCCATCGAAAGCAATCAGTTGCGGCTGATGCGCGAGCGCGGGCTCGACCTGACCATCTTCAGTCCGCGTGCGAGCTTCATGGCGCATCACATCGGCGACTTCGACGTGTCGAGCACGTGGGCCGCCATCTGCAACGAGCTGTGTTATCGCGTAAGCCAGCTCTTTCCCGACAGCTTCGTTCCAGCGGCGATGCTGCCGCAAAGTCCCGGCGTCGATATCGCGACATGCATTCCCGAACTCGTGAAGTGCGTCGAGCAGTATGGCAACGTGGCGATCAACCTGAATCCGGACCCTTCCGGCGGGCACTGGACGAGTCCGCCGCTTTCGGACCGCTACTGGTACCCGATCTACGAGAAGATGGTCGAGTACGACATTCCCGCGATGATCCATGTGAGCACGAGCTGCAACGCGTGCTTCCATACCACGGGCGCGCATTATCTGAACGCCGATACGACCGCGTTCATGCAGTGCCTCACGTCCGACCTGTTCCGCGATTTCCCGACGCTGCGCTTCGTGATTCCGCATGGCGGCGGCGCGGTGCCGTATCATTGGGGACGCTTTCGAGGCCTCGCGCAGGAACTCAAAAAGCCCTTGCTTAAGGACCATTTGCTGCACAACGTGTTCTTCGACACGTGCGTCTATCATCAGCCGGGCATCGACCTGCTCACGCGTGTGATACCGGTCGACAACATCCTCTTCGCCAGTGAAATGATCGGCGCGGTGCGTGGCATCGACCCGGAAACGGGGCATTATTTCGACGATACGAAACGTTATATCGAAGCCGCGTCCATGCAGCCGGATGCGCGCTACAAGATCTACGAAGGCAACGCACGCCGCGTGTATCCGCGCCTCGATGCCGCGCTCAAAGCAAAGGGACAATGAACATGGTTGAACTCGGAGTGGTGTATCGCAATATCGATCGCGCGAATGGCGACGCGGCAACGAAGCTGGGCGCACTCGGCTCGGCGACGGTTCACGAAGCAATGGGCCGTGTCGGCCTGATGAAGCCGTATATGCGCCCGATCTACGCGGGCGCGCAAGCGAGCGGCACAGCCGTGACGGTGCTCCTGCAGCCGGGCGATAACTGGATGCTGCACGTCGCGGCCGAACAGATACAGCCGGGCGATATCGTCGTGGCCGCCTGCACCGCCGATAACACCGATGGCTTCTTCGGCGACTTGCTTGCCACGAGCTTCAAGGCGCGTGGCGCGCGGGCGCTCATCATCGACGGCGGCGTGCGCGACGTGCGCGTGCTGACCGAGATGGGCTTTCCGGTATGGAGCAAGGCGATCTCCGCGAAGGGCACGGTGAAGGCGACGCTCGGCTCGGTCAACATTCCGGTCGTGTGCGCGGGCGCGCTGATCACGCCGGGCGATGTGATCGTCGCGGACGATGACGGCGTTGTCGTCGTGCCGTCGGCATCGGCGCAAAAGGTGTTGGAAAAGGCCACGGCGCGCGAGGCGCTCGAAGGCGAGAAGCGCGCGAAGCTGGCGGACGGCGTGCTCGGTCTCGACATGTACAACATGCGCGAGCCGCTGCAACGCGCTGGCCTGCGTTATATCGACTGATGCAAGAGCTCGCGATGAACGACACCGCCACGCCGATCGCGGTCATTTCCTCGATGGCGACACGCCAGGTCCTGAACGATCTCGCCGACGCCTACATGCGGCGCTCCGGGCAGCACGTGGCGGTCGAATCGGTCGGCGGCGTGGCGGCGGCGCGGCGTATTGAGGAACACGAAGCATTCGATGTCGTGGTGCTTGCCTCGGACGTGATCGCGCGGCTGGCGGCAGCGGGGCTTGTCGATGCGGCGAGCCGCGTGGGCATCGCGCGTTCCGGCATTGCGGTGGCCGTGGCGGCGGGCGCGGCGCGTCCTTCGATCGACAGCGGCGCGGCCGTGCGTGAGGCGGTGCTCGCCGCGCGCAGCATCGGCTATTCGACCGGGCCGAGCGGCGCGCATCTGATACGTCTGTTCGAAGACTGGGGCATCGCGGAGCTGATCGGTCCGCGCATCGTGCAAGCGCCGCCAGGCGTCCCCGTCGGTGCGCTGATCGCGCGTGGCGAAGTCGAGCTGGGGTTTCAGCAGATGAGCGAGCTGATCGGCGTGGCGGGCGTGGACATCATCGGTCCGTTGCCGGAAGACATTCAGGCGATGACCGTCTTCGAAGGCGCCGTGTGCGCGAAACCGCGTGCGCCCGTTGAATCGAGGGCGTTGCTGGCGTTCATGGACTCGCCTGAGAGTGGTGAAATCAAGCGACGGTATGGGATGGAGCCTGCGCGGTAGGGGGGGCGTTTCTTTGGCGACGATCCGCCGCGCTAGGGCACTGCTCGCGCCAGGCTGTAAATCGTCCCGGCGGCGCTCACGCCCATCGAGCAATGCCATTCCAATATCTGTCGACTCGCAATACACAAAACAAACCCGCTCGTCTGCTCTTTACTCATTTAGGGATGCATTTCGAGAGCGATTGATATTGGCCGAAGAATCTAATAAGTCAACAAACGGTCTGAAACGGCGTCTCGCTTTTAAGTCGCGTCCTATTTACGGTGCGACTAATTCCGCGCTCGGCGAGTGCATGTGACTAGACGCCGCTTCGCAGAAGCTCTCTCAATAGCAGCCGCAGAGTCCAAAAAGATACCTCAATCGTAATTTAATGTTATCTGAAACATTGTTTCGAACATTATCTATATCCCTTGCGCCATAGTTGCCACCTCGTTAGGATTCGCTGCCAAATCGCTGCGGTCGAAATACTCACTGTGAGTTATTCAGATCCACGGCGAATATCAGTCTCAAAAGGCAGTTATCTGCCGACGGTGATGTTGCAACAAGGCATTCAGGTGCCGCAGTCCGCGCTGATTAGCCGGGCGTCAGGGGAATTTCGTGTCAGTCAGAAAAATTGCAGTATGTGGTCTGGGCTATGTGGGCCTTCCCGTGGCGGTCGCGTTCGCGCGCCGCTACGACGTAATCGGATTCGACGTCGACCGGCGTCGTATCGAGCATCTCAAATCGGGCGAAGACTGGACGGGC
The DNA here is from genome assembly GCF_902506145.1 of Burkholderia sp. 8Y. Taxonomy (GTDB): domain Bacteria; phylum Pseudomonadota; class Gammaproteobacteria; order Burkholderiales; family Burkholderiaceae; genus Caballeronia. Next base: position 239,762 of record NZ_LR733519.1, read on the forward strand.
GAAATCGAGCGCGACGTGTTGCGCGCGTCGACGATGCGCTTCACGGACAACGCAGCGGATGTCGCCGACTGCGACTTCTTCGTGGTCGCGGTGCCGACGCCCGTCGATGAAAAGTGCATCCCCGATTTCTCGCTTCTCGTGAGTGCCTGCCGCACCATCGGCCCCGTGCTGCGCCCCGGCAGCATCGTCGTGTTCGAGTCCACCGTTCACCCCGGCGCGACGGAAGAAATATGCGGGCCGGAGCTGGAAAAGGCATCGGGCTTGCGCTGCGGCATCGACTTCAAGCTGGGTTACAGTCCCGAGCGGATCAATCCGGGCGACCGCGAGCATCCGCTCGAGCGGATCGTGAAGATCGTGTCCGGCCAGGACGCCGAAAGCGCCGACATCATCGCTGAAGTGTATGGCGGCATCATCGACGCGGGCGTGCATCGCGCTTCGTCTATCAAGGTGGCCGAAGCGGCGAAGGTGCTCGAAAACACGCAGCGGGATATCAACATCGCGCTGATGAACGAGATGTCGAAGATCTGTGATCTGGCCGGCATCTCCACAACCGAGGTGCTCGAAGCCGCGGGCACGAAGTGGAACTTCCTGCGCTTCACGCCGGGCCTCGTGGGCGGCCACTGCATCGGCGTGGACCCGTACTACCTGACGTCCAAAGCGCAGGAGATGGGTTATCACCCTGAAGTCATTCTGGCGGGGCGCCGCATCAACGATGGCATGGCGCAGCACGTCGCCGCACGCATCGTTCAGATGCTCGCGCGCAAGCACCGTCTGGCGGGATCGACGCGCGTCGGCATCCTCGGCATGACGTTCAAGGAGAACGTGCCCGACATCCGCAATTCGAAGGTGGTCGACCTGTACCGGGCGTTGCAGGACTACGGCATCGCGCCGCTCGCGTTCGATCCGATGGCGGACAAGAGTCAGATGGAGCACGAGTACGGCATCACGCTCGTCGACAAATCGCAGCTCTCGAATTTGGATGTCGTCATTCTGGCCGTGCCGCACCGCGACATCATGGCCACGATCTGGCAGGACTTGCCGCACATGTTGAAGGACGGCGCCTTGCTGTGCGATCTGAAGTCGTCGCTGGACAAGACGCGCCTGCCCGCGAGCGTCGAGTACTGGGCGCTGTGAGACGGCTCGTCCACGCCAATCAAGATTCAGCATGAGCCAATCCAAGCTGCTGGTCAGTCCCATCGGGACATGCCGCATCCATACGCCGTTGCGCAAGGGCACCGCGCGCTATCCGATCCAGGCGCAGAGCGCGCGCAACTACGGGTTCGTCCATACGAGCGCGGAGGCGCTTCAGCAACTGCGCTTCATGTGCGGCCAGCAGTCGATTCCGGCCGAGATCGAAACGCTCGTGTTCCGGCCCGGCGTCGCGTCGGCGACTTATGAAAAGCCGTGGGTGCCCGCGGACCTGTACATCGTGGAGTTGTCGTCACGCAAGTTGTTGACGGTGGACGGCTATCCGATCCAGATCAACTACATGGGCCGATACTTCGCGGATTTCTTCGCGGACCGTGCGCGCTCGCGGATGTTCTGGTCGATGGCATCGGCGAAGAAGATGGCCGAACGCCGCGCCTGGCTGGATCAGGAGCCCAACTTCAGGCGCCTGACGACGGCCGATCAGGCGTTGCTCGCGCGCATTGTGCGCAGCGAGCAATCGGACGAGGCTATCGAACGCGACATGCGGGAGATTGCCGCACTCGCCGGCAGCGACAAGCTCGTCTTCGTCACGCACGTGGACGCCGCCCCGCCCGATAGTCCGGTGATCGAACAGCGGCACCGCCTGATCGAAGCCGTGTCTGCCATCTCGCGGCGCATGAACGTGCCGTGCTACGACCCGACGCTGCTGATGCATGAAGCCGGACAGGCGAACGCGATGGAGCAGGGCGGACTCGACCTCACGCACTTCACGGATGCGTTCGCCGATCGCCTGGTCGATGACTGGCATCGGCGCTTCCTCGCGGCTCGGATCGCCGCATCGGGCCTGCGCGACGGCGGCGCACGGTTGCAGAAAGAGGCGGAGCCGGTCGATGAAGCCGCGAACATCGAATCGGCGTGGAACGAAGGGCGGCTGTGCGAGGCGTCCCGGCGCGTGCGCGCGGTACTGCGCGCCGACAAGACGCGCACGGACCACGGACTGCTTCTCGCGCGCATGCAATGCGAACTGGGCGACTACGAAGGCGCGATCAGCGCGCTCAAGGCAATCGACGCTGATAATGGTCCCAACGACCACGCAGATCGGCTGCTGATGCGCTGCTGCTTCGAACTCGGCGACTTTCAGCAAGCGTTGGCGCTATCGACCGCAATGCTGGGCGATGAGGTCGAAACGCCGGAGCTTTTGCGCATCAGCGCGAGTGCCGCGACGCGCCTTGGCGATGTCAAAACCGCGCTCGCAAGCTGGAAACGCCTGTTCCGCATCAGCAACGACAACGCCGAGGCGGCGAGCGCCGTGCTTTCGCTGCTGGAATCGGCAGGCGATCTCGATGGCGCCGAAGGCTGGGCGGAAGAAGTCCGCGCCACGCTGCCGGGTCACGCGCCGAGTCATGCGCTGCTTTGGAACCGGAAGCTCGATGCGGGCGATCGCGCGGCGCTGATGCGGCTCGCCAATGAGCCGCTGCGCCTGCATGCGCGTGAGGCGCTGGCGCTCGCGGAACGCGCGGCAGCGGAGGGCTTCGCCGCGCCTGCGGCCGCACTGGCCGTATCGCAGGCATTCGCCCGGAACGAGGATTCCGACGTTGCCGGCTGGCTGACACGCCAGGTCACGCAATGGCTCGCCGAAGGGCAAGCGGCAGTGGCGGCAGGCGAGTTGCGCGTCGCTGCCGACCGAATCCAGGCGGCCTCGTCAGCCGAGCCGGACAATCAGGACGCGCTGCGTGCGCGCCGCGCGCTGGAGCGGCATATGCGCCAGGCGGCTCGCGCGGGCATCGTCGCGCAGGACTTTGATGCGACGGTCGGGATCATCGACATCGCATTGCAGACGGGCATCGCGTTCCCCGACCTCGACAGTCTGCGCGGACGCGCCGCAGAAGCACTCGGCGATACCGCCACGGCGCTTCGTCATCTGCGCCTAGCCGCGGACGAACCCGGCGCGCCGGTCGCGGCACGCCTTCATCTCGCGCGCGTGGCCGTGCGGGCCGAACGCTATACCGAAGCGATCGAGGCTTTCTGGCAGATCGCCACGAACGACGAGACGGAGCCGTCCATGCGCGACGACGCCGCGCGTCAGATTTCGATGTTGCGAGGCCGCGCGATCCGCGCCGCCCGCGACATGCTGGCTCGTCAGGAGTATGACGCGGCGTGGGCGCTGCTCGGTCTCATCGAAAGGGCCGACCCGTCGAACGCCGATGTCGCCGTCGAAAAGAAGCGGGTCATCACGGCGCTGCGGGCTCAGCTGCGAGGGCTCGACTCCGCGAGCGGCGAAGAACGGATGGCGCTCGGCGAAGCGATTCTCGGCCTCATGCCGGACGATCCGGTCGGCTTGAAGGCGGCAGCATCGGGCGCCATGCGTCTGCATCGCTTCGCGCATGCGCTGCCGTACTGGGACGCGCTTCGCAAGCAGTCGGGCGATGTCGAGCAGATCGACGCCAACATCCGCAAGTGCCTGCTGTGGATCGAACGCGACAAGCGCAAGACCTCGACGTCACCGGATCCTGCAAAGACCGCATGACACGGCATTCGCTCCCCACGCGCTCGCGTTCTACAAGATGGTGGCAGTCCTAACGATGAACGAAACAAAGCACGCAGGCACCGCAGCGGCGGCCGCGTCGGTGGCATACGCCGCTGGAATCGAACCCATACCGGCTCAACGCGGGATGAGCGTGGCCGCGCCGTGCAGCCAGGATGCCGACGCCGTGCGAGCCGAACTCGCCCGGCTTGTCGTCCAAGCGAAGACCGCCCGCCTTGCGCAGGACGCGCTCGCCGAGGCGCGAACCCTCGCGGGCGATGGCGCCCAAGACGCCGAGACGCGCTTCCTGCTCTTGCAGCTGATGGAGATGTCCGGCCAGACTGAAGGCATGCTGGACGCATGGCATGCGCTGTCGGCGGATTGGCCGGGGCACGCGGGCATCACGCGCGGTTACGCGTTGCGGCTCGTCAAGGAGAAGAAAGCCGACGCAGCGTTGGCGCTTATCGACCGATGCATGCCGGACACGCCCGACGACGCGTCGGCGGGTCTCGCACGCGCCGAAGTGCTCGCGGATGTGCGAGCGCACGAGGCGTCGGATGCGTTGTTCGAGCGCCTCATCGCGCGGCACGACCGGCGGGATATTCGCATCGCTTTCGCCAAGCGGCTGAAGAAGCGCGGGCGGCTGGCACAGGCGGTCGCCGTGCTGCAACCGATCGCCGCGTCGCTGGCGCCGGGCAGCAAGGCGGCCCAACTCGCGGCGGCACTCGCGAGCGACCATGCGTTCTTTCGCCAGTATGAAACCGAGGCGGCGCTGGCGGGCGCTGACATCAAGATTGTCGCGATGAAGCACGCGATCCTCTCGTTCCGTGAGCGCGTGTTGCCGAAGACGGACGGTGGGCGCGCGAAAGCCATCGCGCTCGTGACTGGAAGCCTCGGACCAGGCGGCGCCGAGCGCCAGTTGACGCGGCTCGCCTGCCATCTGCACAAGCCTCAGGGTCAGGGTGCGGCAGCCGTCAGCCGCGTCGAAGTGCTCGTCAGGCAACACACGGAGACCGCGGGCTCGCCGAGCGGTCAGCGGCTCGACTTCTATCTCGGCGCGTTGAACGAAGCGGGCGTCCCTGTCACCGAGATCAATGACTTGCCCGTTGTCGCCGCAAGCCATCAGAGCGTCGCGGACGCCGATCTGTCGCGCATGCTCGGGCATCTGCCGCCGCCGGTCCATTACGGCGTGGGGCGCCTCGCACCGTACTTTCGCGAGGGCCGCTTCGATGTCGTCAGCCTGTGGCAGGACGGGACGTGTCTCTTCGGCGCGCTCGCCGCGCTGCTCGCGGGCGTGCCGGTGATTCATCTTGTGTTCCGCGGCTTGCCGCCGAATATCCGCCGCGAGCGTGACCGGCCCGAATACGCCGTGCTCTACAAGGCGCTCGCCGAGGTGCCGGGCATCCACTTCGTCTGTAACAGCCGCGCCGGAGCGCAGGCTTACGCGTCATGGCTCGATTTGCCGCTCGCGCGGTTTCATATCCTCTATAACGGCGTGCCCGAGCTCGACACGGCCGGCTCTCACGAAGACGTGCAACGCTGGGAGGCGTTCGCGAAGACGACTGCCGACGCATCCGAGACGATCGGCGGCGTGTTTCGCTTCGAGCCGGACAAGCGGCCGTCTTCGTGGATCAGGCTCGCCGCGAAGTACCTGAAGAAGCGGCCGCTCGCGCGCTTCGTGATCGTCGGCGACGGGCGGTTGCAGCAGAGCGCAGTGGAACTCGCGAACGAATTGGGCATTTCGAGCCGGCTTCTGTTCGCGGGTTTGTCGTCGCATGTGGGCTACTGGTATTCGAAGATGGACGCCAAGGTCTTGCTGTCCCGTTTCGAAGGACTGCCAAACGTGCTGATCGAAGCGCAGATGCTGGGCGTCGCGACCCTTTCGACGCCGGCGGGCGGCGCGGGCGAGTGCTTCGTGGATGGCGTGACCGGGCACTTGCTCGAATGCGCCGATCAGCCGGACTTGCAGTCGGCGTGCGACAAGCTCGCCAATCTGGTGGAGCACTACAAGGCACATGAGGCGACGCGCGAACATGCGCGTCAGCGGGCGCGCATGCTGTTTTCGGTCAACGCGATGATCGGGAAGTTCACGGACTTGTGCTGTTCGACGGTATCGGGAGTCGAGTCGATCAGGCAAACCGGCGAGCACGAAAACTCGCTCGTTGCCTGATGCATCCATGAAATCAGGCGCGCATAGGCCGATCGTTAAGAGAAGGAAGCGATGAAATCGTTGGCTCGTGGATTATCCCCGGCAAACATCAGCCGCTCGCGACAGTGTGCGGCGTTGCTGCTTGGCGTCGCTTGCGCGTGCCTTTTACAGGGCTGCGGCTTGCCGCGCAGTGGGCCGATGGTGAGCGAGATCAACGCATCGGACGCGAGCGGAGAGATCGTGCTCGTCCCGGCGACGGCGGACATCGTGCGTGCCGGCCGGGCCGCGCGTCATGCGACGCTGCCGGTGGCATTCACGCACGCGCCCGCATTCGATTCCGAGCGCCTCGCGCCGGGCGATGGCATCGACGTGACCGTGTGGGAGCGCGACGGACTCGCCGTCTTTCCCGCCGGGCAGAACGGCGCCTCGGATCTAGGCGAGATGATCGTGGACCGCGCAGGCGACATCTACTTCCCCTATGCCGGCAGAATCCGGGCGGAAGGGCTGACCGTCGCCCAGATGCGCGACGCGATCATGCGCCGCCTGAGCCGGCTCATGACGGCGTCAGATGTCGTCGTGCGGCCCACGACGCGCCGCGGTCAGACAGTCACGGTCCAGGGCGATCTGCAGAAGCCCGGCGTGTATCCGCTTGGCCGCGACATGTCGCGCCTGAGCGATCTCCTCAGCCTCGCCGCGCCCAGCCAGGTCAATCCCGAACAGTTGGCTATTTCGGTTCGACGTCAAGGCACGGAAGCCACGATACGGCTTGCCGACGTGTATCGCCACAGTGCTAACGACATCCCGTTGCGGGCGGGAGACTCCATCGTCGCGCACAATGTGGTCGAGCAAGTGGTGGTGCTGGGCGCAGCGGGCGTGCAAGGGCGTGTGAAGGTGCCCAAGCGCGACTACACGCTTCTCGATGCGCTCGGCGATTCGCGCGGTCTGAACGACGCGCTCGCGAATCCACGCGGCGTCTATCTCTTGCGCCAGGCCGAAACGAGCGAGCGTGAGCGGCGCGACGCGCGGCCCGTCGTCTATCAGTTCGATTTCACGCGGCCCGAGCAGATCGCGCTCGCGGGCCAGTTCGTCGTGCATGACGGCGATGCCGTGCTGGTATCCGACGCTCCGTTCACGCAAGTTCAGAAGCTGTTGTCCACGTTCAGCGCCTCACTCGGCACCGCGCGTTCGGTCAGCGCGCTGGCGGATTAGCGCCGCGTCATGAGCAATCAGGGCAGGATAAACAACTGGCGAGCGCGTCGGCGGGCCGATGGCTACGAGATCGGCGCGGGCATGTCGCGCGAGGCCGCCGCGTCGTCCAGCACGCCGACCGCGCCCGCGACCACGCTCGACCACATTCTCGCGGCGTTGCGCCGGTCGCCGCGCGAGACACCCGTGCAGCGCCGGCAAGTGTACGAGGCGCTACAGGCGCGTCTCGACAGCGACACCTTCGGCGCGGACGACGAAACGCTCGACTTGCTGCGGCGTCGACTGCGCACGGCGATTCGTCTTGTCGAACAGGACATCCGCGCGGGCGTCGACGTTTTCGCTCCCGGCTATGCACCCGCGACGCTCGCGCGTGACGAAGCGCATCTCGCCGATGCACACGAGAAGCGCGTGCGCCGCCGTCGCGAAGAAGAAGCGCGCGACGCTCGCCGCCATGCGTCGCGGCAGGACCGCGCGCTGACATCGGAACTGGCCGCCGGCGAAGCCAACGACCTGGCCACGCTCAGGGCGAACATCGCTTCGCTTCATGCGACACAACGGCTGCGGACCACGAAAGCAGGCCGCTCGAATGTTTGCGCGCTCTTACCGATGCTGGTCCTTCAGTTGCACACGATTCAGGGCGAGAGCCGCTTCGCGCTCGCCTGGGCGCTTTTCGGACCGGCGGTGCTGCTTTCGCTGATTTCCTCGCTGTACTTGCTGACGGGAACCCAGTTCATCCTGGGAATGGACGTGCCGACGTTTTCGCTGCTCGGCGCGACGACGTGGATCATGTTCCGGCAGATCATTTTTCGCAGCAGCACGAGCTATATCTCCGCTCGCGGATTGCTGAACCTGCAGGGCATCACGCCGCTTTTGTGCGCAAGCGTGCAGGCCGTTCTGTATCAAGCCATATTCGTTCTCGTCTTCGCGACGTTGATTGTCGTCGGTCACGCGTTCGATCTGATCAGCCTGCCGACGAGCTGGCCCGCGTTCCTCGTCTATGTGATCGCGATGGGATTCGGCGGCGCGTCGATGGGCGTGCTCTTCGGCGCGATCGCGAGCAAATGGCGCTTCTTTCTGCGGCTCGCGACCGCCATCGAACGCTTGCTCGAAATTTTCAGCAGCGTGTTCTTCGTTTCGGAACAGTTGCCGGAGCAGTATCGCGCATGGTTCTTGTGGTCGCCGTTTGCGCACGGCATGCAGTTATTGCGCTCGGCGTACTTCGAAAGTTATCGCTCGACCGATGCCCGTCTGTCGTACTTCGTCACCTCGCTCGTCCTGCTTGCGGGCGTGGCCCTCTGCGCAGACCGATTCGCCCGATGCAACGTTCAGCCGATGTGACCGACATGATCCGCCTGCACGCCGTCACTTGTTCATCGACGATCTCCGGCTCGCGCACGCCGCTTCTGTCGAGCGCCGACCTCGACATCGAACAGGGACGCTACGCGCTGCTGTCGCGAACGCCCGAAGCGCACCGCGCGTTGATCGACGTGCTGGCCGGGCTGCGCAGGCCGGACCGCGGCTTTGTGGAGCATCGCGGCCGCGTGTCGTGGCCGCTTGGCCGGCAGGGCTTTATTCGCGGCAAGGCGAACGGCGTGCGCATGATCGAGTTCGTGTGCGCGCTGCATGGTCTCGAGGTCAAGGCGGCTGTCGAACTCGTGGCCGACCTGATCACGAACCCCGATCATCTCGAACTGCCGATGGAACACTGGCCGCTTGCGACGCGCCAGGAAGTGTCGTTCGCGCTCGCGCTCGCGCCCGACTTCGATGTGTATGTGATCGACGGTTCCATGCCGTTCGAAGCCAGCCGCTTCGCACGCCTGTGGCGCGCGCTCTTCGACGAACGTCTCGTCGGGCGCACGCTCATCCTTTCAACTTACCGTCGTCAACACATGGCGGACTATTGCGCCAAGGGTTTGGTCTATGAAGGAAGTCGCCTTCGAATCGACGCCGATATCGACGAATGCATCCGTCGATTCCCTCCACGCCGGTCGAGCAGCGACATTGTCGCAAGCGCCGATGACAACGGATTCGACGCCGGCCCCGGCGGGCCGTTCGATGTCTGAGCCTGCATCGGTCATCGACGCGCGTCGCCGTGAACGCGAGACGGCCAGGACAGCACGGCGGCGGTCGCGCTGGATCATGCTCGCGCTGGTTCTCGCGCCCGTCGCGTTGAGCGCGGCGTATTCGATGTTCATCGCGAAACCGCGCTATTCCGCCGAAGCGCGCTTTTCGGTGCGCGCCAGTTCTAGCGCCGGACCGCTGGCGGGCGGCGCGGCGAGCCTGTTTTCGACCGGGGGAAATCCGGGCGTGGCCGCCGGTTTCGTGGATGGCTGGGCCGTCAGCGACTTTCTCGCCTCACGCGACTGCATGCGGCAGCTCGAAGAGAGAATAGGCTTGCGCCACCGGCTCACGCTGAACAGTCTTGATTTGCCCAATCGCTTGCCGTCGAATGCGTCCGAGGACGATCTATACCGCGCGTACCGTTCGTCCGTGAAAGTGTCGTACAACATCATGGAGCAGGTGGACGTCATGCAGGTGAGCGCCTACTCGCCCGCTGACGCGGAATTGATCTCCGAAGCATTGATCGACCTCGCGCAAAACTTCGTACAACGAATGGATGAAAAGGGCGTGACCGATGCGCTGAAAGTGAGCCGGCAGGCGGTTGCGCTCGCGCAGAAAGAGGCGCAGTCCGCACGCGCCGCACTGACGAAGTGGCGAATCGTCAATCAAAACCTCGATCCCGCCGCGAACGCGACGATGCTGCTCAATCTCTCCGCGCAACTGGAGACCGAGCTCAACACGGCACAGATCAATCTCGACAAGATTCGCGCGCTCGGCAATCCGCAGCATCCAATGCTGGCTCCAGCAGCGGCACAGGTGCAGGCATTGACGGAGCGGCTTGCGCAGACGCGCGAGCGCATCAACGGCAAAGGGAAGACGCAGGCGAGTCAGCTGGGCGACTACGAGTCGTTGAAAAATGCCGAGGCGTTCGCGGATGCCAATCTCACCGCGACCCAGCAGAGCTATCAGCAGGCATTCACGGATACGCTCAAGCTTCAGCGATATCTGACCGTCATCACGCGGCCCTTGCCGACGGACCGGCCGACCAGCCCAAATACGCCGCTGCTGTTGCTGGAGGCGTTCGCCGTGGGCCTCGCGCTCGCGCTTTCCGTGCGCGTGGCCATGTCGATCGGCCGTGAGTTCTTCAATGGATAAGCCGACGCTTGGGCCGCAATGCGACGCGAAAGGCGCGGCGCTGTTCGATGCGTGCAAGTCGCTCGTCAGGAAGGGCGAGTGGAATGCAGCTCTTGCCGCGTATGCCAGCGCGGTCGAAGCCGGCGCGACGCCCGACGCTGCCGCGCGCGTGTATCGCGCCATCGCGCAGATGCGCTCCGGCTCCGATGCGGCAGCCGCGATCACGACACTGGATGCGTCCCTTCTACGCGAAGCCGATGCACGGATCGACCTGAAGCGTCTCGTGGTGTCGCCGCTCGTACGGGACGGCGCGCTCAGCTCCGCCGCCGCTGTCCTGCACGCGCTGGTGGACGCATGGCCACGGTTTGCCGACGAACGGCGTATGCTGGCCAGCGTCCTAGGCCGCTTGCGGCGTTGGGACGAAGCCGTGACTCATGCCGATGCAGCGGCGCTTATCGAGCCGGACGCGCCGGCTGTGCGCGCCGCGTGCATCCAGTTGCGTCTGCAGGCGGGGCGCGTTGACGAGGCGGCGGAGTTGGCGCGCGCAACGATCGACATGGCATGCGCGCATTCGGATCACGCGCACGCCTGGCTCACCGCGCTGACGCGCGCGCGGCAGACGGACCTCGCGGCGCATCTGGCTTCGGGCCTCGATGCAGCGGCCTTGCCCGACGACCGTGCGGCGGCCGCCGTCGTGCAGGCCCTTGCAAACGATAACCGTATCGAACACGCGATCAACGCCGGAGAAGCCGCGCTGCGCGCTGGACTCGATGGTGCTGCGCTACGTTCGCAACTCGGGCAGGCGCATCTGGCGAACGCCAGTTCCGATGGCGGCCATGCGCGAGCACTTGAACACTTTGCGCGCGGCGTGGCACTGTCGCCGCAAGACATGCGGCTCATGACGCTCTACGGCGAGACGCTGTTGCGCGCGGGCCGCCATGAAGACGCCATCGCGCATTTGCAGACGGCGTGCGAGCTTGGTCCTGATCTCGCGCACACGCGCATGCTGCTCGCCCGCGCATTGCGCTACACCGGCCGCCACGCGGAAGCGGCGGATCACTTGGTGACGCTCGCCTCCCAGCGTCCGGACGATGAAGGCGCTCAGCGTCTGACCATCGCGGCGCTATCTCAGGCAGGGCGAAAGGACGAAGCCTCGGAGCTCTATCGCCGGCGTCTTGGCGCACGGCGGGACCGGCTGCCGCGCAGCTTTGCACAGGCATTGGCACAACTCGACGATCGGATAGAGAAGATAAGCATCCCGAAGGAACGGCTGGATTGGGCCTGGGCATTGCGCGCCCCTGACGACACCATGTCGCGCGAGCGATGGGAGCGGGCGGCTCGCTGGGGACATCTCGCGGATCATCTGATGCTCGAGTGGCTCGAATGTCGCGATGACGCCATCGAGGAAGCCATGATCATCCTCGATGACCTCGACGAAACCGAGCGCCGCTTCGCCCCCTTGCTCGCGAAGGGAAAGGGCGTGGTGGTCGCCACCGCGCATGTGGGTCCGATGTATGCCGGACTGATGGTGCTGGAACTGCTGGGCATTCCGTCGCGCTGGGTGGCGAGCATGCCGGGCGTCGCCACGGCGCATTACGCGTCCGCGTTGATCTCCACGGCGGACCAGACCGAGGCGCAAGTCGCACGGCAATGTTTCCGCGCGCTTCAGTCGGGCTTTGCGGTGTGTATCGCGGTCGATGGTGCCCCGAACCCGGCAGCGCCTCGCATTCCTTTCGCGGGTCAGGAGATCACCTACTCGTCGTTCGCGGCGCGCGCCGCGCATCGGCTCGGCTCGCCTTCGGTCTTTTACGCGCCGCGATGGCGAGACGGCAAGATCGTGCAGACGCTGGAAGTGCTGCCCGCCGTCGAGCCCGGTGAAGATGTCGAGGCTTACGCGCTTCGATGGCAAGAGGCTTATCTCGGCCATGTGCGCGCGTATCTGGCCGGCGCGCCGGAAGACTTGCGCCTGAGCGGCGGACTGTGGCGCCATGTGCGTCCGGTCGATCGCTCCGCGCATGCAACGCGCGACGCGCGTGACCAAGACCTTCCATGTATCAATTGAACAGAACTCCTATGCATATCGAAACATCGTCTAATGAGATCAACCTGCCTGCTTGGCTGCTGCACGAAACGCAGCGCGACCTGCGCGACGCGCTGACGGCAAACCGCTTTCAATGGCTCGTGACGGGCGCCGCGGGCTTCATTGGGTCGAACCTGATCGAAACGCTGCTGATGCTGGGACAGGACGTGCGCGGCCTGGATAACTTCGCGACCGGCCATCAGCGCAATCTGGACGAGATCCGGTCCCGCGTGGGCGAGGCTCGCTGGAGCCGCTTCGACTTCCACGAGGCGGATATCCGCGACGTGGCTGCCTGCGACGCGGCAGTGGCCGGCATGGACTTCGTTCTGCATCAGGCCGCGCTCGGATCGGTGCCGCGCTCGGTGAAAGATCCGCTTGCATCGCACGATGTAAACGCGACAGGCTTCCTAAACATGCTGGATGCGTCGCGGCGGGCAGGCGTACGCCGTTTCGTGTACGCGGCGTCCAGTTCCACTTACGGCGACGAACCGAACCTGCCCAAGCGCGAAGAGCGCATAGGTAATCCACTGTCGCCGTATGCGGTCACCAAGCTCCTGAACGAAATCTATGCCGGCGTGTACGCGCGCACTTATGGATTCGCGTCTATCGGACTGCGGTATTTCAACGTGTTCGGGCCGCGTCAGGACCCGGACGGCGCTTACGCGGCCGTCATTCCGAAGTGGATTGCGGCGATGCTGTCAGGCGACGAAGTGCAGATCAACGGTGACGGCGAAACGAGCCGCGACTTCTGCTATGTCGGCAATGTCGTTCAGGCGAATCTGCGCGCGGCGCTTCAAGCGGATCTGGCTTCGAGCGAGGTTTATAACGTCGCGGTGGGCGGACGCACGACGCTCAACGACCTGTTCAGTGTAATCCGCGAAGGTCTCGCGGGACTGGGGCATACGTATCACAAGGAACCGGCATTCCGCGATTTTCGCGCGGGCGACGTGCGCCATTCGCAAGCGGACGTATCGAAGGCACAGCGCGAGCTTGCCTATGCGCCGCTCGTCGATCTGCGTGGCGGAATGAAGGACGCGCTGCCTTGGTACGTAGATTTTCTGATGAACGCGCGCCCCGCGCGTTCATGAAGACGATGTGCTGCAACACAAGGCGCGTTCTTGTGGCGCTATCAGCTTGCGTCGTGCAGGCGATCGCCGGTTTGTCGATGACGGCATTCGCCGCACCGCCCCACGCCTGCGAGATGGCGAACACCGATTGCGCGATGGTGCCGGAACTTCTGAAGCACCGAGAGGGCTATGGCCGCTCCGCGACCGGCGGACTGCACGGCAAGGTCGTGTACGTGTCGTCGGCGGTGGACGCCGGGCCTGGGTCGCTGCGCGACGCGCTCGCGCACGCCCGTGGGCCCACGTGGATTCGCTTCGCGTCGGACCTCACGATTCCGCTCGCGTCGATGCTTCGGGTGCCGTCGAACGTGACGATAGACGGGCGCGGACACAACGTCCGCTTGCTGGACTACGGCTTCGGCATCTACGGCAGCTCGAACGTGATCGTGTCGCATATCACGATAGACGGACGGCTGCGCACGTTCGCGCAGGCCATCGACATCGCCAACGGTTCGCGCGATGTCTGGATCGATCATCTGGACCTCTCGCGGTTCGCGGCGCGGCTCGTGAACGTGAAGAACGGCTCGACCGATGTGACGATCTCGTGGGTGAAGTTTCACGATGACGACAAGGTCATGCTCGTCAACAACATCACGTCGGACAATCTGTTCGCCAACTACGCGCGCGATTCGATCGCGCGCGTGACCATTCACCACAGCTACTTCGTCGACACCATGCAGCGCAACCCGCGCGCGCAGTTCGGGATGGTTCACCTCTATGACAATCTCATCGAGAACTGGGACTTCTACGGCATGAGTTTCAGTCTCGAGGCGAAGGCGCTTGTCGAAGGCAATATCTTTTCGAACTCCGCGCATCGGGCTTGCACGGAGCCGGCGTACTTCCCGACCGTCGAGGGCGTCGACGCCAACTATTGCCGCTATATTCCGCAAGCACCGGCGCGCAGCGCGCTCGTGAACGGCGAATCGGACCGCGCACATTACGAGCGCACGAAGTCGCTATACGGCTACACGCACGGCTATCAGGCGTTTCTCTCGGTACGCGACAACCTGTATCTGGGCGACGCACAAGCCGTGCTGCAAGACGCGCAGCCCGACAAGGTACCGAAGCCGCCTTACTGCTATTCATACGAAGCGCCCTCCGCCGAACTGGCCGAGCGCATCCGCCACCATGCGGGCAATACGCGCGACGATGACGCGGCCGGGCGCTGCGGCCAGTAAGACCGCCGCGCACGCCGCCATGCGCCATCAAGCAAGCACCCGTATCCCTTCCTCATCCAGCCTGAACGTCTCCACCGCCGTGCGCAGCGCCGCCGCCTGATCCTCCAGCGATTGCGCGGCCGCGGCCGCTTCCTCGACGAGTGCCGCGTTCTGCTGCGTCACTTCATCCATCTGCGTGACGGCGCGCGCGACCTGGTCGATGCCGCTGCTTTGCTCTTCCGATGCAGCCGCAATCTCGCCCATGATGTCGGTCACCCGCTGCACCGCGCCGCTGATCTCGGTCATCGTGCGGCCGGCCTCGTCGACGAGCGCGCTGCCCGACTGCACGCGCTCCACCGACGTGTCGATCAATTCCTTGATCTCCTTCGCCGCCGCTGACGAACGTTGCGCGAGCGAGCGCACTTCCCCGGCGACGACTGCGAAGCCGCGACCTTCTTCGCCTGCACGCGCCGCTTCCACTGCCGCGTTCAGCGCGAGAATGTTGGTCTGAAACGCGATGCCTTCGATGATCGTGATGATGTCGGCGATCTTCGCGGAGCTATGATTGATCTCGCCCATCGTCGTGACGACCTGCGAGACGACATGGCTGCCCTTGCTCGCAATCTCCGACGCGTTGGCTGCCAGCATGCTCGCCTGACGCGCGTTGTCGGCATTCTGTTTGACGGTGCCCGTGAGCTCATCCATGCTCGATGCCGTTTCCTGCAACGCCGAAGCCTGCTGTTCCGTGCGCGACGACAAGTCGATATTGCCCGCTGCGATCTCTTTGGTCGCCGACGCGATCGACTCGCTGCCCGAGCGCACCGAGCGCACCGTTTCGATGAGGCTCGCCTGCATCGTCGAGAGGCCGCGCAGCAACTGGCCCATTTCATCGTTGGAGCTCACGGTCACTTCGCGGCGCAGATCGCCCGATGCAATCGCGCTGAACTGCGTGAGCGCGGCATCCAGCGGGCGCGCGATCCGGCGGCGCAGCGAGGCCCATGAATAGATGGCGGCGGCCACGCCCGCGAGAATCGCCGCGATGCTCAACAGGCGGAACGTTTCGAACTGCGCCTGTCCCGCGTCGTAGGCGCGTTGCGCCGATTCGAACTGCAGCTTGCGCAGCGCGACGCCGGTCTTCGCGAATTCGTTGAATGCGGCCTGCATCACGCTCGCATCGGCGGTGATTTTTTCCTGATCTTTCGCGCGCACATCGGCATAGCCTTCGTCGATGAGCTTTTGCATCGCGACGCGCTGCTGATTGAACTTCTCGCCGAGCGCCTTTTCTTCGGGATCCTGCGGCAGCGATGCATATTTCGCCCACGCATCGTCGGATGTCTTGCGCATGAGCGCGCCGCGCCCGATGGCGTCTTCAGCCGCGCTCGTGCCCACGTTCAGCGCCGCGCGGTCGAAGCTCAGACGTTCGCGCGCCATGAACATCTCGGCGTTGCCAACCGAAACGGCGCTGGGCATTTCATTCGTGAACAGGTCGTGGGTCACGACATTGGCGCGCGTCATGCCGATAAGCCCCAGCACGCCGATCCCGATCAGAAGCGCGCTCAGCAGCATCATCGCCAACGCGAGCCGCCCTTTGATAGTCGAAAACATGTCTTCCCCGAAATGGCTGCATCGCGTCATTCGCGCGGCGGCTGCGATGCTGCGCCTGCTGCGCGGCCGAGGGAATCCGTCGACCCTTGTATATCGACACCGGCGAGCCGCGCTTGAGATACGGGAAAACGTGGATACGAAAAGCGAACGAACGATCGCTTCGACGCGACCGCGTTACGTGACCGCGTGAAGCATCCACGCGATGCCGGATGCAATCATGAGCGCACCGATGCCTTGCGCTATGCGTTCTCCGCGCGGCAGCAGCCTTTCGGCGGCAATGGCGAGCATGACCGTCGCGATGGCGCTCGCGTCCATCATGCCGACAACGCATAAAGTCACGGTCAGGCCCGCGCAAGACGCAATGCACTGCATGCCGTGCTGCAAGCCATGACGGTACGCATCGCGCATGGTCACGCGATGGGCAATCAGCGACCGGCAATGGGCGAGACGCCGTGCCTTCCATCGGCTCGCTTGCACGATGCCGGCAAGCACGATGACCGCACCGCTGGCAACGGGCTTCGCCATGGCAAGCGTGCTCCACCGTCCGCCGAGCGGATATAGTGCGATGCCGGCGATCGACCATGCCGTGACGTAACCGGCCGTCATTAACGCGAGAGGCGCCGCGCCCGACGCGCGGCATCGCCATAACGTCTGCGCAAACGACGGCAGCATCATCGCGGTCATCATGACGGTCCACATCGCGACGAACGCCGCCGCCGCGCCGAGCGCCGTCTGACCGCAAGGACGCGACGAGTCCATCGACGGCATCCACGCATGGCACGCGACGATGATCGCGCCGCTCAGCGCGAACGCGACGACGCGCAGCATCACGAGCCCGCGCCGTTCGTCGTCCTTAATAACGATGCCGCCGTCCACGGCCCGCTCAATCGGCGTACTCGTCATGGCGCTTCCACCAATTGCCGCTTTCGTTGCGGCCTTTGGGCGCGCGGTCGAGCCATTGATACATGCCCCATAGCGCGTCCAGCCCGCGCGCATAGGCCGAATACGTGTGATAGACAACGCCGTCTTCCATCGCGAACGCGCTCATGCCGGGGCGGTCGCGCGTGAACGTCGGCGCGTCGGTGCCGCAATCGGCAGCGAAAGCCTTCACCGGTTCGGGCGCGTCCTGCATTTCCATCGCGTGGCCGCCGCGCGCGAAGTTATATTCGAAATCGCCCGCGCGCTGCTGCGCTTCCGTGAACGACACGTTGAAGTCGTAGTTGAAGTCGCCGTTTTGCGCGGACGCCCACGGAAAGCGCCATCCCATGCGCTTTTTATAGGCGTTCAATTTGTCGATGGATGCGCGCGAGGCCGCCCACAACGCGACATCATGATGCGCGAGATGAATCGCGAAGCCATCGAAGCCATCCGCAATCGACGAACACGACGGGCAGCCCGCGCTCCAGTCCGGCCCGAACATGAAGTGATAGACGAGCAGTTGCGAGCGGCCGCCGAACAGGTCCGCGAGCGTCGCGACACCGGCCTCCGTATCGAACCGATATGTTTTGTCGATGCGAACCCACGGCAATGCCTGACGTTGCCGCGCGAGTTCATCGCTTCGGCGCGTGAGCTCCTTCTCGGCTTTCAACAAATCGAGCCGCGCGGCGAGCCAGTCGTCGCGGTTTGCAGTCGTGTGAGTCGTCATGTCGGTTGCCTCCGTGATGCCGCGCGGCGTGCGCAGCGGTTGGAATGCTTCGCGGACATCGCAAAACATGGTGTTAGATTAGTGCCGGGCATCGGATGCGGGGGAGTGACAAGCGTGTCGGGATTCGCATGGATTCGTTGATGACGGCGGCGGCGCGTTCGCTCGCGGCGGGCGATGCGCTCGGCGCGCTGAACCGCGTCGCCTTGCGCGACGATGCGCCCGCGCTCGCGCTGCGCGGCATCGCGATGGCGCAGCTCGGCGACTTCGCGCGTGCAAAGGCGCTTCTGCGGCGCGCGGCCCGCGCGTTCGGCGCGAAGGAAGCCGTGGCGCGCGCCCGATGTGTCGTCGCCGAAGCGGAAATCGCGCTCGCCTCGCGCGAGCTCGCGTGGCCCGCGAAGGCGCTGGATCACGCCCGCGCGACGCTCGAAGCGCACGGCGACCGCATCAACGCGGCGCACGCGCGGTATCTCGACGTGCGGCGTGCGCTCCTGATCGGGCGCATCGACGAGGCCGAGCAGACGCTCGACGCGCTCGATTCGTCCGCGCTGCCGCCCGCTTTGCACGCGGCGCACGAGTTGATCGCGGCGGGCATCGCCATGCGCCGTCTTCGTGCAAAAGCGGCGCGCGGGGCGCTGGAGCGCGCAAGGCGAGCCGCGCACATCGCAGGCATTGCCGCGCTGTCCGCCGAAATCGATCATGCCAGCGCGACGCTCGATACGCCTGCTGCGCGGCTCGTTGCGCACGGCGGCACGCGTCTGCTCCTGCTCGACGATGTCCAGGCACTATTCGCATCGGACACGCTCGTCGTCGACGCCTGCCGCCATGCCGTGCGCGATGCCGATACGGTGATCTCGCTCGCGACGCGCCCGGTGCTGTTCGCGCTTGTACGCCTGCTCGGCGAAGCATCGCCCAACGACGTGCCGCGCGAGGCGTTGATTGCCCGCGCGTTTCGCATGCGTCATCCGGACGAGACGCATCGGGCGCGGCTGCGGGTCGAGATGGGGCGCTTGCGCACGCTGCTGCGCCCGCTCGCCGATGTTCGCGCCACGCGCGACGGCTACGCACTCGCGCCGCATACCGCGCCGAACGTGGCCGTGCTCGCGCGGCCTGTCGAGGACGACCACGCGCCGCTCCTCGCCTGCCTGGCCGATGGCGAAGCGTGGTCGAGTTCCGCCCTGGCCTTGGCGTTGAACGCGAGTCAACGCACGGTGCAACGCGCGCTGGAAACGTTGGCCGCCTCGGGCAAGGCGCAGTGTTTCGGGCGCGGACGCGCGCGCCGCTGGCTCGCGCCGCCCGCGCCGGCATTCGCGTCGGCGTTGTTACTCCCCGCCGATCTCGCGAGCGGCTAGCATCATCGCCATGCATCGCATGATGCGCGACCAGAGGACCGAGCCATGAAACGCGCGAAAGCAGAAATCATCCGTGAATACGGGCCTTTTACGGATGTGGACGGCGTACACGGGGTCACGTTCGATGGTCACGCCGTCTGGTTCGCGTCGGGCGATACGCTCAACGCATTCGATCCCGCGACCGGCGAGCCGCAACGCAAGCTCGATGTCGCGGCGCATGCAGGCACGGCCTTCGATGGCGAGCATCTGTATCAGATAGCGGAAGACCGCATCCAGAAGATCGATCCGCAAACGGGCCGCGTGCTCTCGACGATCCCGGCGCCCGGCGGCGGCGCGGACTCGGGCTTGGCGTGGGGCGAAGGCACGCTCTGGGTCGGCCAATACCGCGAACGCAAGATTCATCAGATCGATCCGGCGAGCGGCGAGATTCTGCGCACCATCGAGTCGAACCGGTTCGTGACCGGCGTGACATGGGTCGATGGCGAGCTTTGGCATGCCACATGGGAGGCCGACGAAAGCGAGATCCGGCACGTCGATCCGGCCACCGGGCATGTCATCGAAAGGCTCGAAATGCCTGCGGGCGCGAGCGTGTCGGGGCTCGAATCGGACGGACAGGACCGTTTCTTCTGCGGCGGCGGAAGCACGTCCAAAGTGCGTGCCGTGCGCCGGCCCAAGGCGCGATAGCGCCGACGATATTCCGCACGTTCCCCGCGTTTGACGCGGCGCGCGTCATTCTTGCGCGCGGAAAAGCATTAGGCTATATGCTCTCGACTTCGCGCGGCTTCGAGAAAGCCGCGCCTGCGTGATTCACCAGACCTAAGGCCGGCCTTGAGTTCCAACATCACCGATTCAGTTCAGTTCGATTCATGGGTCGGCGAGACTGCCCGCGCCATTCGCGATTTCAACTGGTCGACGACGCCGCTCGGCCGTATCGACGAATGGCCGCAGGCGCTGCGCTCCGTCGTGCAGATCATGCTGCGCAATGCGTTGCCGATGGCCGTGCTGTGGGGCGAAGAAGGGACGCTGCTCTATAACGACGCGTACGCCAAATTTTCCGGCGTGCGGCATCCCGCCATTCTCGGCTTGCCGATCGAAAAGGCCTGGCCGGAAGCGTCCGAGTTCAACCGCAATGTGGTCGACTGCGGTTTGCGCGGTGAATCGCTGTCGTATCGGGATATCGGCTTCGTGCTCGCGACAAGCGGGCAACCGGCGCAAGTGTGGCTCGACTTGCACTACAGCCCCGTCGCCTCGGACGACGGCACGCCGGCGGGCGTGCTCGCCATCGTCGTCGATACGACGGAGCGCGTGCTGCTCGAACATAAGCGCGCGGTCGCGGAGGCCGCGTTGCGCGAGGCCAACGACCGCATGAATCTTGCGCTGACTTCCGGCGCGGTGCTCGGCGTGTTCGTGTGGGAGATCGCGCAGAACCGCGTGTCGGGCGACGAACGCTTCGCCCTCACGTTCTCCGTTCCTGCCGATGACAGGGCCGACGGCTGGCCGCTCGAAGGGGCGCTCGAACTCATTCATCCGGCGGACCGCGCGCATGTGCAGGCGCTGATCGAGCGCACCGTGCGCAGTGGCGTGCCGTATCGCGCGGAATACCGCATCCGCACGGCGAACGACGGCTGGATGTGGATCCTCGCGAGCGGCCGCTGCGATTATGACGAGCGCGGCCGGCCTTTGCGCTTTCCCGGCGTGGTCGTCGATATCCATGACCGCAAGATCGCGGAAGAAAGTCTCAAGGAACTCACGCGCGGCCTCGAAAGCAAGATATCGGAGGCCGTGGCGGCGCGCATCGCGGTGGAAGCGCAACTGCGCCAGAGCCTGAAAATGGAGGCGCTCGGCGCGATGACAGGCGGGGTCGCGCACGACTTCAACAACACGTTGCAGGCAATCAGCGGCAACCTGCAATTGCTGCAATATCTGCCGCCGACGGACCCGCGCGTGCCCGAGCGCGTGCACGCCGCGATGGAGGCCGTGCAGCGCGGCGCGAAGCTCGCGTCGCAACTGCTGTCGTTCGCGCGGCGGCAGCCGCAATCGCCGGTGGTCATCAATCCGCGCCGGCTGCTCGATGAAATCCGCGAACTGTTGCAGCATGCCGTGGGCGCGTCGGTGTCCATCGGCACGCACTTGCCGGACGCTCCGTGGAATTTCTGCGTGGACCGCAATCAACTGGAAAACGCGCTGCTCAATCTCGCGATCAACGCGCGCGACGCAATTGGCGGCGACGGCAAGTTCACGCTCACATGCTCGAACGAAGTGCTCGACGCAGCCGCGTGCGAAGGCCACGACGTGCGTCCCGGAGAATACGTGCGGCTGTGTGCATCCGACACCGGATCGGGCATGCCCGCGCATGTGCTCGAACGCGCGTTCGAACCGTTCTTCACGACGAAGCCCGAAGGTCACGGCACCGGCCTCGGACTGAGCATGGTGTTCGGCTTCGTCAAGCAATCGGGCGGACATATCGACATATCGAGCACCGTGGGCGCGGGCACGACCGTGGAGCTCTATTTTCCGCGCAGCTTCGGTCAGGAGACCCTGCTTGCTCCCGGCAGCCCGCTCGCGACGCAGACGGGCGGCGCGACGGTGCTCGTCGTCGATGACGACGCTGCCGTGCTCGCATCGACGGTCGCCATTCTCGAAGCGATGCACTACACAGTGCTCAAGGCCGCGAACGGCGATGCCGCGATGAGCGTGCTGCAAAGCGGCGTCAGCGTGGACCTGATCCTCACGGACGTCGTGATGCCGGGCAAGACGAAGTGCGCCGACCTCGCCGAATGGGCGTTCGCGCAACCGCGGCCCGTGCCCGTCATTTACGTGTCGGGCTACACGCGCGATATCATCTTGCGCGATGGCGTGCTGCGTCCCAACGTGACGTTGCTGAGCAAGCCGTACCTCGCCGAGTCGCTGGCGAAGGAACTCGCGGCTGCGCTACACGGCGCGCCCCTCGCACACTGAAACGCGCGCGAAGGCACGCCTTACCGGATGTCGGCAGGACTTCGCCCGACTCAAGACTTTCCCGATCGCGCCGTTAAGCAGCGAGGCAAGGACGCACTCACGGCGGAAAGGGACTACGGCAGTGCAGCAGAGAGCGAGCGATTTTCTCGGAACGATTGGCGACGCCGTCGCGCGGCGACTGCCTTATGCGGAACGCGCGCGCCGGTTCGACGCACTCGCGCTGGCGGTTCTGGGCGCGGTGCTCGTCGCGTGCGTGACACCTTTCGTGCCGCATCCGTTCAGCATGTTGTTGAGCGCGGCGTGCGCCGCGAGCGTGGCGGTCGTTCATTGCATGCTGCAATCGAAGCGGCAGCTTTTCGCCGCGCAGCAGTTCTCGAACGGGCTCCTTTCGATCGCTGAAGACTGCATCAAGCTGCTCGATCTCGAAGGCCGCGTGACCTGCATCTCCGAGGTCGGCACGCGGCTTCTCGAAGCCGCGGATGCGCGCGAAATTGTCGGCATCGACTGGCTCGCGCTGTGGGACGGTCCCGCCGCGCGGGCGGCATTCGAACGCGCGAAGGCGGGCGAATCAGTCTCCTTTTCGGGCGCCTGTGCGACGATGACCGGCGCCCCGAAGTGGTGGACGTCCACGTTCGCGCCCGTCTACGGCGAGGAAGGCTGCGTCGTCGCCGTGCTCTGCAAGTCGCGCGACGTCACGGCGGAAGTCCATTTGATCGAGGAATTGCGCGGCAACCTGCGCGTGCAGAAGGACATGGAAGATCACGTCGATGCGGTGTTCTGGACCGCAAGCCACGACTTTCAGGATCTCATGCACGTGAGTTCCGCTTTCGAGCGCATGTGGGAAATGCCCGTGGCCGCGCTCGAGGCCGACAAGACCGCGTGGATGCAGCGCGTGCATCGGGACGACATGCCCGGCTTGCGCGGCAAGATGCGCGATGCCGTGAATACCGGCGCGCCGTCGCAGAGTTATTTCCGTCTATGTCTTGCGGGCGAGCGCACGCGCTGGGTCCGCGCGGACATTTATCCCGTTAGCGAAGATGGCGCGGTGTCGCGCGTGGTGAGCGTGTGCGTCGATGCAACCGAGGAGCGCATGCATTTGCAGGCACTGCACCGCCTCGCGAACACCGACAGCCTCACGGGACTCCACAACCGCAACGCGATGATGCATGCGCTCGTCGAGCGATGCGCGTCGGGCGAGCCGTTTGCGTATCTGTTCATCGACCTCGACCGCTTCAAGTCCATCAACGATACGGCGGGTCACAGCGCGGGCGATGCCGTGCTCAAGGCCATTGCCGAACGCATCAGTCAAGCGATGCCGCAGGGCGCGCTCGCGGCGCGCGCGGGCGGCGACGAGTTCACCATCGTGCTTCCCGGCGCGTTCGATCAGGAACGCATCGAGCGCGCGTGCAGGCGGCTTGCGCTTGCCTGTAGCCGCCCGATCAAGGCCGGCTGCAAGACCGTCAACATGACGTGCTCGATCGGCGTCGCGATGTATCCCGAGCATGGCCGCACGCCCGAGGCGCTGTTCATCAGCGCGGACATGGCGATGTACGCCGCGAAGCGCGCGGGCCGCAACGCGTTCCGTGTGTTCGGCGAGCGCGAGAAGGACGACCTTGCGCGCGCGCATCTGGAAGCCGAACTGCACGACGCCATTCGCGACAATCAGTTCGTGCTGCACTATCAGCCTCAGTACTGCATGCATACGGATGGGCTCATCGGCGTCGAGGCGCTGTTGCGCTGGCAGCATCCGCATCTCGGCCTCATTTCGCCGGCGGCGTTCGTGCCGGTGCTCGAAGACAGCGGGCTGATCGTCGAGGCGGGGCATTGGATCATCCGCGAAGCCGTGCAGGCGGCGGGTCGCCTGGCTGCGTCCGTGCCCGATGTGCGTTCGGTCGCAGTGAACGTGTCGCCGAAGCAGTTGCGCGATCCACGGCTCGCTTCCGTGCTTCAGCATGTCATCAGGCGATCGGGCATCGACTCGCATTGCATCACGCTGGAAATCACCGAGTCGGCGCTGATCGAGAACGTCGACGACGCGCAGGAAGTGTTGTTGAACCTGCGCGCGCTGGGCGTGCTTATTGCCATCGACGACTTCGGCACCGGCTATTCGAGCCTCAGCTATTTGGCGCGCTTCAGGCCCGACGTGCTGAAGCTCGACAAGTCCTTCGTCGATAACATCGCCACCGACGCGATGATGCGAACGGTGGTCGAAGGCGTGATCGATCTTGCGCACAAACTCGGCGTGATCGTGGTGGCCGAAGGCGTCGAGACGCACGAACAACTGGAGCACCTGAAGCAAGCCGGATGCGACAAGATGCAGGGCTTCCTGCGCTCGCGGCCGGTCGCGTTGGAAGCATTGATGGAACATGCCGCCTGCATCATGGAAGCAGACGTCGCACGCTGAACGCTTGCGCCGTGTGATCCGATCACTTCGCGCCGCGCGTTCGGCGCTTCTCACGTGGCGCGAACATCGGCATCTTGTCGAGCATCCATGTGAGCAACTCCTGCGGCCCCGCCGCGAGCGGTCTGCCTGCCTTCAACAGCACTCGCGCCTGTATGTTCTCGAGCACGGGATGCGCAATCGGCACGGTCTTCATTTCGCCGCTTGCAATCTCGCGATACGCGGCGAACGCGCCGATCAACGTGACGAAGCTCCCCGCGCTCACGATGCGCTTCAACGCAGTGAGCGAGTTCGTCGTCAGCGTCGCGCGAATGGCGATGCCCTCGGCCATTTCGAGCATCCGAACGACATGGCCAATGCCGAACGACGACGGCATGAGCGCGAGCGGATAGCCGAACAGATCGTCGATGCGTGCTGCGCCGCCGCGCTTGACGAGCGGATGATCGCGCCGCGCGAGCAACACGACGGGCTGCGCTGAACTCGCGCGGACTTCGATGCGCTCATGCGGCGGCGGATTGTACGCGAGGCCGACATGCGCGCGGCTTTGCGCGACTTCCTCGATGATCTGATCGACGGCGAGCATGTCCACCGCGACATCGAGGCCGGGATAACGCGCGCAGAACGGTGCGAGAACGTCGTCCACCAGAGTATCGACGTAGCCCTCGCTCACGGCCACCCTGATCTGCCCTTGGTGCAGGCCTTTCAGCGCATGGAGCTGGTCTTCGAGCCTCTCCTGTTGCGAGCGATACCCGCGCCAGAATTCGAGCAGATGAAACGCTGCTTCAGTGGGCCGAACACCGCGCGCCTGACGCTCGAAGAGCGTCGTGTCGAGTTCGTCTTCGAGTAGCTTGATCTGCCGCGCGATCACCGACGGCGACGTGTTCAGATGATCCGCCGCGCCGCGAATCGTGCCGTGCGCCAGCACTTCGTTGAAGTAGCGCAGCCGCTGCTGATTGATCTCTCGCATCCTCATGTCCCCGTTCGTGAGCGTTGTCCGCAAGGCAACGATACGTGAACTTTGTTGCTCTTGCTCGGCGGGCGCCGCGCGGACATCATGCCTTCATCGACGACACGAAAAGGAGAAGGACCATGACGGAGCACATCAACGGTTCGCGCCGCCGCTTGCTGGGCGCGACGATCGCCGGCATCGGCGTGATGCAGCTAGGCTTGAGCGGTCTCGCTCGCGCTCAGTCCGTGGCGGCAACGAGCGCGGCGTCCTTCGGCGATATCCGTCAGATCAATGCGGGCACGCTCAACATCGGCTATGCGCAGACAGGCCCCGAGAACGGGCCGCCGGTCATTCTTCTTCACGGCTGGCCCTACGACATTCATAGCTTCGCCGACGTAGCGCCGATGCTCGCGGCTGCGGGGTATCGCGTGATCGTGCCTTATCTGCGCGGCTACGGCTCGACGCGATTTCTCTCGGCGGATACGCCGCGTAATGGACAACAGGCGGTCGTCGCGGTGGACATCATCGCGCTGATGGACGCGCTGCGCATTCAGAAGGCGCTCATCGCGGGCTTCGATTGGGGGGCGCGCACGGCGGATATCGTCGCCGCGCTGTGGCCGGAGCGTTGCAAGGCGCTCGTGTCCGTGAGCGGCTATCTGATCGGCAGTCAGGAAGCGAACCGCGCACCGTTGCCGCCGAAAGCCGAATACGCGTGGTGGTATCAGTTCTACTTCGCCACCGAGCGCGGCCGCGCGGGCTATGAAGCGAACCGCCGCGAGTTCTCCAGACTCATCTGGCAGACGGCCTCGCCGCAATGGCATTTCGACGACGCCACGTTCGAGCGTTCAGCCCAAGCGTTCGACAATCCGGATCACGTCGCGGTCGTGATTCACAACTATCGCTGGCGTCTGGGGCTCGCCGAAGGCGAGTCGCAATACGACGCGCTCGAGAAGCGTCTCGCCGCCGCGCCGCCGATCACCGTTCCAACCATCACGATGGAAGGCGACGCAAACGCCGCGCCGCATCCGAGCCCATCCGCCTATGCGAAGAAGTTCACGGGCAAGTATCGGCATATCGACGTGGGCGGCGGCGTGGGACACAATCTGCCGCAAGAAGCGCCCAAGGCGTTCGCCGATGCGGTCATCGGGGTGGACCGCATGTAACGCAGCCCCCGCGCCGGCAACACGGACTAATAGCAAACGTAGGAGTTTGAAACGAATTCGCATTGCCCCGAGCCGATCTCGTGCAGCATCTTGACCGTGTCGCCGATGGCCTCATTCACGGTCTTCGCGCCGCCCCGTACGTCTTTCATTGCGTCGCGTTCGAGTTCCTCCATAACCGGCAGGTCCTTGATGTCGAGTGTAGTCATGGCAGTGCTCCTTGAGAGTGAGGTGGTGTGACGCATGTTGTCACGCTCATCTCAATGCACTGGTTATGCCAACGAGCCTTGTCGTTGCCGCGAAGCCCGGCGCGGCAGGGCTTTGCGCGCCTTCAAAGCAGAATCTCAGTCGCGCTTGCCCTGGCATGTGTCGCTATTGCGCCAACATAGCAAACGTTATCCGCATGACGTGTTGCGACAGAGCCGTGCTCGCAAACGTTTGGATTACACAAAGGCGCTCAAACGCCTTTCGCGACGGGTTTCAACAACGTTTCGCGCTCTGAAACTTTCGTCAGCTGAATGTGGCGGACGCCACATATCGACGCCCCGATTTTGCGCAAAATTCGTTCCGTCTAACGAATAACAACAAGCAACGCCTGAAGGCAGCACCATAGCGGCCAAGGGCATACGGGGAAGTCATGCAGCGAGAGAGAAAACAGCCCGTCAAAGGGCGTGCAATCGCAGTGTGCATCATTGCTTCATCGGCAATCGCGAGCCAGGCGGTTGCTCAGGACGCCGAAGCGGTGTCGGCCGTGCATGCGCAGTCGTCGAACGCCGCGCAGCCGCTCATCTCGCTTCCGACCACGCCGACGCCTGACCCGGTCGGCAAGACCACGCCGCTGCCTGCCGCCAACGGTGCGCCGCTTTCGCCGCGCGGTACGGTGAACGCCTCCGAGTCGCTCGAAAAGAGCGCGACGCTCGCCGGCACGCCGCGAGCCCGCACCGCCGATGTCACCGGCCAGAAGCCGCTCGACGATGCGCTCGGCGGCGTCGTGACCACCGACACGGTGACGCTCGCGGGCCAGGACTTCTACAACTGGTTCGCGCAGGCGTGGAGCGCCATTCCGTTGAGCGAGCGTTACATCGTCTCGGTGCACGAGCGCCCTTCGGCGCGCTACGGCAGCCTCGTCTGGGTCGAGTTCGGCCAGCGACGCGTTTTCCAGGCGTTTCTGCCGATTGCGCGGGCCAACGTGCGGCCCGTCGCCGAAGGCGCGGCTCAGGTGGCGTTTCAGAACGTCATGCAGGCCGACCTCACGCGCCTGCTCTTTCGCGACGCCGACATGGCGAACGACGAACTCTAATAAAAGCAACACGGCCAATTACGGGGAATACGATGAAAACCAATGCGCTTGTCCGCAGCGCGATGCTCGCCTGCGCGCTCTCGATGCCGCTAATCATGTCGACGGCCGCTCACGCGACGGCGCTCGTCTATGAGCCGGTGAATCCCAACTTCGGCGGCAATCCGCTGAATGGCGCGAACCTGCTGAACGAAGCGAACGCCCAGAACAAGTACAAGGATCCGTCGACGGACAGCCTGACGAGCGGCCAGTCCACGCTAGACCAGTTCAACACGCAGTTGCAGCAGGCCATTCTGTCGCGTGTGGCGTCGTCGATTTCGAGTTCGATCGTCGGTACTGACGGCACGCTGCATCCGGGCACGATCAACACGGGCAACTTCTCGATTGCAATCACGCAAGTCACCGGCGGCAATCTGCAAGTGACGACGACGGACAAGACGACTGGTGCATCCACCACGTTCATCGTCGGTAACGGCCAGTAAGACGAGCGCACATAAGCCATGAACAAGAACACACTCAGGACCGCCGCGCTCGGCGCCGCGCTCGCCGCCGCGATGCTGCTGACCGGCTGCGTGACCGCGCCGATGCCCTCCGCAGGCAACGCGACGCTCACGCCGCCCACGCGGGTCACGCGCGACCTCACGCATCTGCCGCCGCCCAAGGGCAAGATTTTCGCGGCCGTGTACGGCTTTCGCGATTTGACCGGGCAATACAAGCCGTCGCCGGACAGCTCGTTCTCGTCGCAGGTGACGCAGGGCGGCGCGTCGTTCCTCGTGAAAGCGATGCGCGATTCCGGTTGGTTCCAGCCCGTCGAGCGGGAAAACCTGCAAGATCTGTTGACCGAGCGGAAGATCATGCGTGCGCTCGAAACGCCCGACGACAAGAAGAACGCGATTCCGCAGATCGGCGCGTTGGCGCCCGCGAACATCGTGCTCGAAGGCGGCATCGTCGGCTACGACTCGAACATCCGCACGGGCGGCGCGGGCGTCGCGTATCTCGGCATCTCGGCGTCGCAGCAGTATCGCGTCGACCAGGTGACGGTGAACTTGCGCGCGGTCGATATCCGTAACGGCACGATCCTTAACAGCGTATCGACCACGAAGACGATCTATTCGATTCAGGTCGATACGGGCGTGTACCGCTTCATCGGCTTCAAGGACTTGTTGCAGGCGGAGATCGGCATGACGCGCAATGAGCCGCAACAGTTGTGCGTGAACGAGGCGATCGAATCGGCGCTGGTGCATCTGATTGTGCAGGGCGTGGCGAACCAGACCTGGGCGCTCAAGGACATGAAAGACTGGTACGACCCGACGATGCAGCGATATCTGCAGGAGAACCAGGGCTACGCGGCGACCATGGAAGACGTGAACCCGCCGTATAGCCCGGTGAAGATCGATCCGCCTAAGACAATGGGAAGCTGATTCCATGAATAAGGATAACGAAATGATGCCGCCGCGCGCGCCGTGGCGTGCTTCGAAGGTCGCGCTATGTGCGGCGGTTTTCGCGGTCGTGAGTCTGTCGCTCGCGGTCTTTGCCGCGGATTTGTCGCCGGTTTCGGACTTTGGCCCGGCGGAGCCGGGTTTTGGCGGCGCGGCACAGGTTGCACGCGTCGCGCAGCATGGCACGAACAATCGCGTCACTGGCGTTCAGGCGGGGCAGAACGGCCTCGTCGTGAACCAGACGGGCATCGCGAACGTCGCGGTGACGGCGCAGGCAGGCAACGACAACTGGTCGGTCCTGCAACAAAGCGGCAACGCCAATCAGTACAACGGTTATCAGGCTGGGCAGTACAACCGGTCGATTGCAGTGCAAAGCGGTAGCGGCAATGAGGCGACGGTGACGCAGACTGGAATCGCGATGTCGTCACAAGTGACGCAGCTCGGTAGCAACAACGCGGTTTCGATTTTGCAGAGCCGTAACGGTTCCGGCTTGTCGGTCACGCAGACGGGCAACGGAGCGCGGGCTGCGGTCCTCATGAAGTAGGCAGTGTTTCTCGTCCGGTTTGTCACCGGGGTGCGAGGAGACCAGTAGGTGGGGTTGAGGTGCAGGGGAGTGGGATCGTATCCGACGGAGAGGGCCGGATACGATAAGGGTAACTAAACGTAGTCAGTCGTCGTATCTAAAATATCTATCAACGAGGCAAATAAAAATGAAAGTCAAGGCAATCATCATCGCTATGGGTCTGGCAACGCTGGCTTCGACGTCGGCTTTCGCAGTGGACGGTTCCACCGGCGAGAAGGCGTTTGTGTCGCAGTTCGGCGGGAACAACACGGCTAACGTCGATCAACAGAAGTCGAGCTACGACAACGTGACGGTTCTGCAAAACGCGAACAGCGCTAACGCGGACGTCGAGTCGAAGAACGGCGGCTACAACACGACGACGATCCAGCAAAGCAGCGCGCAAGCCAATTCCAACGAAACGGCGACCGTGAAGCAGGACACGACCGTCGGTAACAACACGACGATCACGCAGACCGTCGGTGCGGACAAGGCGCTCGTCGAAACGACCGGCGGCGGGTTCAATACCATCGCGATCAATCAGGCCGGCACGTTTTCGGGCACGGACTCGCACGTCAAGCAGACGAATGAAGTGCATGACAACGTGATGATCAAGCAAACCGGCGCGGCCATCGCCAACACGGATTCGAGCAACGGCGGCTACAACACGACGACGATCAGCCAGAACGCATCGCCGAACGTGAACCTCGCTACCGTGCTTCAAATCGGCGCGACCGGCGAGACGACGTACATCTCGCAAAGCGGCGACGGCTACGGTCATGCAACGGTGAACCAGCACTACTCGTCGAATGACCAGGCTGGCATCGTGCAGAACGGCTACGACCAGATCGCCTCGATCGACCAGAACTTCGGCACGAGCAACAAGGCTGGCGTGCTCCAGGTCGGCAAGAAGAACGAAGCGCACCTGGATCAGGAAGCCTCGTTGGAATCCACCTTGCTGGCCGCTCAGTTCGGCGATGCGAACTACATCTCGGCGTCGCAAACCGGCTACGACAACTACGGCCTGATCGGGCAGGGCGGCATCGCCAACACGGCGACGGTCACGCAAGCTGGTACGGGTAACGTCGCGATCGTGTCGCAAGTCGGCTCGGGCAACAAGACGACCATCGCGCAGCACTAAGCACGCGTAGAGCTTCGTCGGTCGTGATTCGGGCGGTAACGGCTTCGAGCCGTTACCGCCCGTTTTTTGCTTGCTGTCGCGAAGACGGTAGTCTTTCGATGCTGCAATTCACCGGAATGCGCTCGGCACGACCTAGAACTTCACGATGCGCACATCTGCTCAAGGCACAGCGGCTTTCGTGCGCAATAGCGCGAGCTGTACATTCTCTATGTCCGCCACGCCGCGCGATCCAGACGCCAGCACGAGCACACCCTCGCAGGCTTTTCGCAGACCAGCGCGTCTGTCGGCCTCATGCCAGTGGATCGATTAAGATACTCCGCCTCAATTCACCGACCATGACGGAGCGTCTTTCGTGATGCAGCCGAGCTACGTATTCAAGGACAATCTGGCCCAACTGCCTTCGATCGAAGGCATCGAGCGTATCGACCTGATCGATGCGAAGGGCGATGTCCTCGCGAGCATCGAAAACAAGCCGGGCAAGCAAGGCTCGCTCGCGGTGTATCACTATCTGAAGCAGGCGTTCGGCACGCTGAACGCGCAGGCCGCGGAGCACGGTCTCGCGGGCTTCGCGGAACATACGGCGGACGCGCGCAATCGTCCGGGGGCGCATCCGAATGTGGATCGTCTGCTCGAAATCGCTGCGGGCGGCGATGCCGTCGAAATGCGCGTGATCGCGGCTTCGTGAGCGCCAGCTAAAACGCCCCGACCGTCGGAGCACTGTCCGACGCCCGTGGCGCGTTCTAAAGCGCGGGCGTTATTGCGCGCCGAGCTTCTTGATCAACGCATCGAGCTGGCTTATTTCTTCGTCGTTCAGATCCGTGAGCGGCGCGCGCACCGGACCGGCGTCGTGTCCGACGAGCTTCGCGCCCGCCTTCACGATACTCACCGCGTAGCCCGGGCGACGATTGCGGATGGCCAGATACGGCAGGAAGAATTCGTCGATCAGCTTGCCGGTCGTCTCGTGGTCGTTGGCCGCGATCGCGCGATAGAACTCCATCGCCGTCTTCGGGATGAAGTTGAACACCGCCGACGAATACACCGGCACGCCGAGCGCCTTGTACGCCGCCGCGTAGACTTCCGCCGTCGGCAGGCCGCCGAGATACGAGAAACGGTCGCCGAGACGGCGGCGGATCGTGACCATCGCCTCGATTTCACCGACGCCATCCTTGAAGCCGATGAGGTTCGGGCAGCGATCCGCGAGACGCTCCAGCATGTCGGCGTTCAGCTTCGAGTTCGCGCGGTTATAGATGATGATGCCCATGTTCGGCACGGCCTTGCACACCTGTTCCGCGTGCGCGGCGATGCCTTCCTGCGAGGCTTCCGTCAGATAGTGCGGCATCAGCAGAATGCCTTGCGCGCCGTTCTTCTCGGCTTCCTGCGCAAACGCGATGGCCGTGCGCGTCGGGCCGCCCGCGCCCGCCAGAATCGGCACTTTGCCCTTGCAGACTTCGGTGGCGGTCCGCACGATCTGCGAATATTCAGGTTGCGTCAGCGAAAAGAACTCGCCCGTGCCGCCCGCGACGAACAACGCAGACGCGCCGTACGGCGCGAGCCATTCGAGCCGCTCTGCATACGTATCGGCGCGGAAGTTGCCTTGCGCGTCGAAGTCGGTCACGGGGAAAGAGAGCAGGCCCTCGGATACGATCTGCTTGAGTTCTTGCGGTGTCGTCATGATCTATGTCTCGTTTGGCAGCGTCCGGCGAATGCAGAGCTTATAGGTCATCGTACAACATGATCGCGCGACGGACAAGCGGTTCGGCATTCTTTCGCACGATGAAGGGGTAAACACCAAGCCAAACCGCGCCGTTGTGTTGTAGGATGACATAACTCTAGCGGCGCTCGCCGTCTTGCACGAAGGACTGTCCAGAATGAATCAGCCACCGCTCTATATCCGCGTCCACCCCGAAGATAACGTCGCGATCGTCGTGAATGACGGCGGCCTCGGGGAAGGCGCAACCTTCGCCGATGGTCTCGTGCTGCGCGAGCGCGTGCCTCAAGGTCATAAAGTCGCGCTCACCGATCTCGCGGAAGGCGATGCCGTGCTCCGCTACAACGTGGTCATCGGTTACGCGCTGAAGGATCTCCCGAAGGGGAGCTGGATCAACGAGCACGTCTTGCGGATGCCGACGCCGCCCGAACTCGACGATCTGCCTATCGCGACCATCAAGGCGCCCGACACGTCCGCGCTCGAAGGCTTCACGTTCGAGGGCTATCGCAATGCGGACGGCACGGTCGGCACGCGCAACATCCTCGCCATCACGACGACCGTGCAGTGCGTCGCGGATGTCGTGCAGCACGCGGTCGACCGCATCAAGGCCGAACTGCTGCCGCGCTACCCGAATGTCGACGACGTCGTGAGCCTCGGTCATAGCTACGGCTGCGGCGTGGCGATCGAAGCGCCCGACGCGATGGTGCCGATCCGCACCGTGCGCAACATCGCGCTGAATCCGAACTTCGGCGGCGAAGTGATGATGGTGAGTCTCGGCTGCGAGAAGCTCCAGCCCGAACGCCTGATGCCGCCCGGCACGATACCAATCGCGGCCGCCGCCCTCGACGACGCCATCGCCGATATCGGCGACATGGAGAGCGAGGCGAACGGCGGTGCCGTCGTGTTGCAGGACGAGGGACACGTCGGCTTCCAGTCGATGATCGACTCCATCATGCTCATGGCCGCAACGCATCTGAAGCGGCTCAACAATCGCCGCCGCGAGACCTGTCCGGCGTCCGATCTCGTCGTCGGCGTGCAGTGCGGCGGCAGCGATGCGTTCTCCGGTCTCACGGCGAATCCGGCGGTCGGCTTCGCGACGGACCTGCTCGTGCGCGCGGGCGCGACCGTCATGTTCTCGGAAGTGACCGAAGTGCGCGACGGCGTCGCGCAACTCACGGCGCGCGCCGCGAACGGCGAAGTGGCTGCTGCGATCATCCGCGAGATGAAGTGGTACGACGAATACTTGAAGCGCGGCGGCGCGGACCGCAGCGCCAACACCACGCCCGGCAACAAGAAGGGTGGTCTGTCGAATATCGTCGAAAAGGCGATGGGCTCCATCGTCAAGTCGGGCAGCTCGACCATTTCAGGCGTGCTTTCGCCGGGCGAGAAGGTCAAGCAGAAGGGCCTGATTTACGCGGCGACGCCCGCTAGCGATTTCATCTGCGGCACGTTGCAACTGGCTGCGGGCATCAATCTGCATGTGTTCACGACCGGCCGCGGCACGCCGTACAGCCTCGCCGAAGTGCCCGTCATCAAGGTGGCGACGCGTTCCGATCTCGCGCGCCGCTGGCACGATCTGATGGATGTGAACGCGGGCACTATCGCCACGGGCGAATCGAGCATCGCGGACGTGGGCTGGGAACTGTTCCATCTGATGCTCGATGTCGCGAGCGGGCGCAAACAAACGCGCGCCGAGAAGCTCAAGCTGCATAACGCGCTCGTGCTGTTCAATCCGGCGCCGGTGACCTGAAACACGCGTCGTCTCGATGCAGCACGCAAGCCCCGTTCGCGGCAATGTCGCGAACGGGGCTTTCTCATTCGTGATTCCGCGTCATCAATGTAATGACGCGGGCGGCATTTCACCAGCGCAGTCCGCGACCTACCATGCGAGTCGTCGAAGGAAGACATCAACCGATTCGCAAGGAGGAAGCAAGCATGTACGCCATCACGGGAATCAGCGGACAAGTGGGCGGCGCGCTCGCGAATGCGCTGCTGCAGGCGGGACACGAGGTACGCGCGGTCGTGCGCGATGCAAGCAAGGGCGAGCCCTGGGCCGCGCGCGGCTGCGAAGTCACGCACGCGCTGATGAACGATGCCAACGCGCTAGCGCAGGCATTCGAAGGCGCTGACGGCGCGTTCATTCTTCTGCCGCCGGAATTCGATCCGTTGCCCGGCTTTCCGGAAGCGCGCGAAGTCATCGACGCGATCGTCTCGGCCGTGAAGCGCGCGAAGCCGCGCAAGATCGTGTGCCTGTCCACCATAGGCGCGCAGGCGACGCAAACGAATCTCCTCACGCAGCACACGCTGCTTCAAGAGGCGCTGACCTCGCAGCCGATACCGGTGACTTTTCTGCGCCCCGGCTGGTTCATGGAAAACAGCGCATGGGACGTGCAATCGGCTCGCGAAGAAGGCGTCCTTCATTCGTTTCTGCAACCGCTGGATCGCGCGATCCCGATGGTCGCCACGGAGGACGTAGGCAGAACCGCCGCGCAGTTGCTTGTGGACGAGTGGAACGGCACGCGCGTCATGGAGCTCGAAGGCCCGCGACGCGTCAGCCCGCGCGACATCGCGGCGGCATTCTCGGCCGTGCTCGGCAAGCCGGTCAATGCGCGCGCCGTGCCGCGTGAGCGTTGGCGCAATCTGTTCGAGCAGCAGGGCATGAAGAATCCGATGCCGCGCATTCGTATGCTCGATGGCTTCAACGAAGGGTGGATCGACTTCGAAGGACACAGCGACGAGATCCGCAAGGGCGGAGTCACGATCGAGGCCGTTATCCGCAAGCTCTGTGAGTAATGTAAAAGGGCGTCGTTGCGTGTTTTGGAGCGATCGATCTAAAATGGTCCTCTGCCCAAACCGGAGCGCGCCCGCATGATCCACTTTTACTTTCACCCCACGCCCAACCCCGCAAAAATCGCGCTGTTTCTCGAAGAAGCGGGATTGCCTTACGAGCTGAAGCCCGTGGATACGAGCAAGGGCGAGCAGCATGCGCCCGAGTTTCGCGCGATCAATCCGAACGGCAAAGTGCCCGCCATCGTCGATACGGAAGGCCCGGGCGGCAAGGAAGCCGTCGTGTTCGATTCGACCGCCATCCTTCTCTATCTCGCCGAGAAGACCGGGCAGTTCCTCGGCGCGCCGGAGGACAAGCCGCAGCTTCTGTCGTGGCTCATGTTCATCGCGACCGGTCTCGGTCCGTTCTCCGGGCAGGCCGTGCATTTCCAGCACGCAGCGCCCGAAGGACTGGACTATGCAGTGAACCGTTATCGCAGGGAAGTGGACCGGCACTATCAGGTGCTGAACGATAGGCTCGCGGGTCGCGAGTACATCGTCGGCGAGAGCTTCACCATTGCCGACATGTCCGCGTGGGGCTGGATCGACCGTGCGGCGCGCGTCTTGAAGACGACCGAGGCGCCGCTTGCCGCGTATCCCGAGTTGCAGCGTTGGTTCGCCAACATCGACGCGCGGCCCGCCGTCGCGCGCGCCCGCGCGTTGAACAAGCGGCATGCGTTCAAGATGGTCAACGACGAAGAAACACGCCGCGCGTTGTTCCCGTCGAACTATCCGAAGACGGCTTGAAGGGGAATTGCAACCATGCCGCGTCCCCGTGAATTCGACGAGGAGGCCGCGCTCGATGCGGCCACTGCGCAGTTCTGGTCGCGCGGATACGAAGCGACCTCCGTGCGCGATCTCGCCGCGACGATGGGGCTCACGGGCGCCAGCCTCTATAACGCGTTCGGCGACAAGCGCGCGCTCTATGAACGCGCGCTGAAACGCTACGTGGAGCACGGCTTTCGCGATCGTGTGCGGCGCTTCGAGCATCAACTCGCGCCGCGCGACGCGATTGCCGCGTTCTTCGCGGAGATCATCGAACTGTCGGTGCGCGATCCGCATCGCAAGGGCTGTCTCATCGTGAATTCGGCGCTCGAGCTTGCGCCGCACGACCGTCAGATTCATCGCGCGTTGAGCGGCGTGTTCAAGGAGATCGAAGGCTTCTTCCTGCGTTGTGTGCGTGCAGGGCAGGACGACGGGACGATAGCCGCGACCTTATCCGCCGAGGACATGGCGAAAGCGTTGCTCGCTTCGCTCATGGGCCTGCGCGTGCTGGCGCGCGTGAATCCACGGCGTGACTTGCTCAAAGGCGCAGCGCGCCCCGTGCTCGCCTTGCTGGACGCAAACAAGGGCCGATCAAGCGCACGCCGCGCGAACTAGCGTTACCAGCGCAGCAAGCGCGGCCCGAGCCATGCGCCGATGCAGGCTGGCAATACCATGCCGATGGCATACCAGACGCTCCAGAACGCCGGGCTCATCTCCGGGCAGTGCAGGCAATAGGCGATAGTCGCGAGCCCGCTCGACAGCAGGCCGGCGACCGCGCCTGCCATGCGCAGGTCCGTGGGCGCGAGACTCCTGACCGCCCAGAACGCTGCGGGGAACGTCGGCACCGATAGCAGCACGATGTTGAACGGGCACGTGCGCCAGGACTGGCCAAGCACGAGCGGCAGCCGCTCAGCGGGCACGGCATGACTGAGCACGAGCGAGCCCGCAATCCACACGGCGACGAAAGGCAGCACGATGATCGGCCACGCATGACCGCCGCGCATGCCGGGCCGTCCGAGCCGCATCACGGCGACAAGCGCGCCTGCCGCCACGCACAGCGGAAACGCGACCTTCGCCCAGAAGACGGCCGTTTGCGCGACGCTCGCCAAATCGCGCCGCAGTCCAAAGACGGCGAGCATCAAGAGCACCGAGCCGATGAAACCGAGCGGCAGTGCCTGCGCGAAACGCCGCGTGACGGCCGCGCGATCGACACGCACATCGCCGGTTGCGAGCAGGTCGATCAGATCATCGGTTCTCATCGGATGCCTCGCTTCGAGCGCCACGAATGCGCGCGGCCAGCGCCTTGAGCCCGCGATGCACGCCCACTTTCACGGCCGATTCCGACAGCCCCGTGATCTGCGCGGTTTGCGCGACCGACAATCCTTCGAGCTTGACGTGAACGATCGGCAACCGCTGCTTGTCCGGCAGATGTTCCAGCAGCTTGCCGATGTCATGGCGCGCTTGCGCGGGTTCATCGTCGGTGATGGCGAAGAGATCGTCGTGATCGTCGAGGGAATCGTTCAGCGACTCGTGACGCGAGCGTGAACGAAAGAAGTCCATCAGCTTGTAGCGCGCAATGGCATGCACCCACGCGGTCAGCGGTTCTTCCACGCGATAGGTGTGACGCGCGTTGTGCACTGCCAGCAGGATCTCCTGAATGAGGTCTTCCACATCGTCGCGATAGTGTGGAATGCGCTTGCGCAAGTAGCCGCGTAGGTGCCGCGTCAGCGCCTGCAGGAAACCGCGATAGGCGGTCTGATCGCCTTCGAGGCCGCTCGTCAGCAGTGTTTTCAGGCGTTGTTCCGCGTCATGCAAGGCGAATCCCGTGAAGGCGAGGCGACGGAAGGACGATACGAGCGAGCCCGGCGCGATGCGAACAGCAAGCGCAGCGTAAGCCCGGTCGCGTTTTAGATCGATCGTTTCAGAATAGCCGAAGCCGCGCCGCGCGGCAATCGTTGCGCTAATCGTCTTCATTGTGAGTGTCGCCGGGGAAGTGAGTCGAGTCCTTCAGTCGAGTCCTGCGTACG
Source organism: Burkholderia sp. 8Y (assembly GCF_902506145.1). Classification (GTDB taxonomy): domain Bacteria; phylum Pseudomonadota; class Gammaproteobacteria; order Burkholderiales; family Burkholderiaceae; genus Caballeronia. Next base: position 278,175 of record NZ_LR733519.1, read on the forward strand.
TTAGTTCGCTTGAAAGCCGCGCGCGGTTACAGCCGCATCGTCGAACGGACGTTAGAAAAAATCTTCAACGCGCGATGTAACCGGAGCCGCGCCGCAAGCGAATTCACGAGTACATCACCCCTATCGGCAACGATCATGGACACGACACTCAACCCGCCGCGCGACACGCTGCAACTGAGGCATCCGATACATCCGCTGTGGCTGCGCATCACGCATTGGCTCAACGCCGTGGCCGCGCTCATCATGATGTTCTCGGGCTGGCGCATCTACGACGCATCGCCCGTATTCGCGCATATCGTCATCCCGCCTTCCATCACGCTCGGCGGATGGCTCGGCGGCGCGCTGCAATGGCACTTCGCCGCGATGTGGCTGCTCGTGTTCAACGGCCTCGTGTATCTCGCCTTGAACATCGCGAGCGGACGCTTCTTCTCGAAGTTCTTTCCGCTGTCGCCCCGTGCAGTCCTGCACGACCTGCTTGCGGCGATGAGCGGCAAGCTCTCGCACACGAATCTGCGCGAGTACAACGCGGTGCAGAAGCTCGCGTACCTCGTAGTCGTGCTCGATCTCATCGTGCTGGTTTTGTCCGGTCTTGCGATCTGGAAGTCCGTGCAGTTTCCTCTGCTGCGTGAACTGATGGGCGGGTACGACAACGCACGCGTCGTTCACTTCTGCGCGATGGCGGTCATGGCGGCGTTCGTGGTCGTTCACGTCGCGATGGTCGCACTCGTGCCGCGTTCGCTTCTGACCATGCTGCGCGGCCGCTGAACGAAGGAGCACACGCCATGAAGACCCAAGCAAGAAAGATCGCCACGCTGGACCACGCATCGGTGCTCGCCGATGCCACACGCGAACTGGCCATGCCGTCGCGACGCCTCTTTGGCAAGCGCATGCTCACGCTCGGCGGGCTCTCGTTGCTGACCGGCTGTTCGATTACCGACGACGCCTCCGTCAACACGTTCCTCGGCGCCGTATCGCGGCTGAACGATCGCGTGCAGGCGTTGCTCTTCGACCCGACGCGCCTCGCGCCGACGTACAGCGAAGCGCAGCTTACGCGGCCTTTTCCGTTCAACGCGTATTACGGCATCGACGACGTGCCTCATGTGAATGGCGCGGATTACCGGCTGAAGGTGAGTGGTCTCGTGACGGGCCAACGCGTGTGGACGCTGCCGGAACTCTACGCGCTGCCGCATGCCGAGCAGATCACGCGGCACATCTGCGTCGAAGGCTGGAGCGCGATCGGGCGCTGGGGCGGCACGCCATTCCGCGAATTCCTGCGCCGCGTAGGTGCCGATACGACGGCGAAATACGTCGGCTTTCGCTGCGCCGACGATTACTACGAAAGCATCGACATGCCCACGGCGCTTCATCCGCAGACGCTCCTCACGTTCGAGTACGACGGCGAGCGTTTGCCCGCGAAATACGGCTATCCGATGAAGCTGCGCATGCCGACGAAGCTCGGCTACAAGAACCCCAAGCATATTGTCGAGATGTTCGTCACGAACACGTACCCCGGCGGCTATTGGGTCGATCAGGGCTACAACTGGTTCGGCGGTTCGTGATCGCCGTGCTCTTGAATCCGGTTTCCCCACGCAAGTCCACCAAGGAGAAAGGCAATGAAAAGACTGATGACGGCACTGTTCGCGGCGGCCATGGCAATCGGTGCACCGGCGGCGCACGCGCAGGCAAGCGGCGCGATGTCCAACGATGCGATGTCGCACGATTCGATGAGCAAGGACGCCATGTCGCACGACAGCATGAAGAAGGACTCGATGAGCAAGGACAAGATGAAGAAGCACGACGCGATGAGCAAGGACCATCCCGCTTCCGGTGCAATGTCGCAGTAAGCCGTGCTTCGCAAGCGGACGTGTGACGAACACGCCCGCTTGACAGGCGTTTGCCGCGTACCTAGCATCAAAGCACTCCGATTGATTAATCGCTTACAAACGCTTAAGCGACAAGCGGAGACGAGGAACGCGCGATGAACCACAAGCATTCCCGGCAGCGCATGCGGCGGCATGTTCTCGCATCGTTAGGCGCGGGCATGGTCGGCATCATGGGCTCGCCTCTTTCCGCACGCGGCGCGACCGAACGTGAGCCGCAGCTCGAAACGGTGGCGACGTTCGACGACGACTTCAGGCTCGTCGGTATCGGCGTATCACGGCAGGGGCGCGTGTTCGCGACAGCGCCGGCATCCGTCAAACGCTCGCGCTACAGCATGGTCGAAGTCGATACGAAGACCGGCGCGCTCACGCCCTTTCCCGATGAAAGCTGGAACGTGTACAAGCCCGACGACGATGGCTCGCATCAATGGACCTCGGTGCAGGCGTTGTGGGTGGATGAACACGATCATCTCTGGGCGCTCGATTCGTCGCTGACGTCCGTCGATCAGACCCGTCAGCCGCCGAAGCTCATCGAATTCGACCTCGCCACACGCAAGATCGTGCGTCGGTTCGACTACGGCAAGATCGTCACGCCGAAGGATTCGATCAACGATATCCGCATCGATCATAAGCATAGCTACGCATTTCTCAGCAACGCGGGAAATCAGGGCGGCGTCGTCGTGACGAACCTGAAGAGTGGCGAATCGCGGCTCGTGCTGGCGGGCGATCGCTCGAGCGTCGCCGATCCGAATGAGCATCTGATGTTCGGCGATCGTATCGCGCGCAAGCTGGATGGCAGCGTGCTCGTGCTGCAAACAGACGGCATCGCGCTGTCGCCGGATCGGGAGTGGCTTTACTATCGGCCCTTGACGGACCATCACTATTGGCGCGTGCCGACGGCCGCGCTGATCGATACATCGCTCTCGGCGCAAGACCTCTCGCGGCGCGTGCAGTTTCTCGGCGACGGCGCGGAGACGGGCGGCCTCATCATGAGCGGCGCGGGCGTGCTGTACGGCGGCGATCTGGAGAACCGCACCGTGGTCGCGTTCGATATCGTTCAACGTGACGGCAAGCCGGCGCTCGTGCAGAAGACGTTCGTCGGCAAGCATCCGCAGCTTTCATGGGCCGACGGCTTCGCCATTGGGAACGGCTACCTTTATATCGCGGACTCGCATCTGCACGAGCTGAATTTTTCGAATGGCTATCCCCGCGAAGGTAAGCTCGCGATCTTTCGCGTGCGCTTGCCGAGGCAACCGGCGCACGGACTGGCGGGATAGCGTCAGGCGATCATTTGCGCTGCGCGTTCGCGACATCTTCGTCGCGTTCCCAGCCGCCTCCGAGTGCCAGGAAGAGGTTCACCTGATCCACCGCCACCTGGCCTTCGGCGGCGGCCACTTGCGCGGCCACGCTCGTCAGCGTGCGCGTGGCATCGAGATCCGCGACGAACGATTCGCGCCCGGCCGAATACAGCCGATGCGTCTCGTCGGCCGATTCGATCGCAGACCGATACGCGGTGCGCAAGTTGTCCGCACGCGTGGTATCCGACGCATACGTCGCGAGACTGCTTTGCGTTTCGCGCAGCGCGTTCAGCACGACGCCGTCGAAATGCGCGAGCGCGCCGCCCGATGCCGCTTCCGCCTGCACCACGCGGGCGCGTTGCCCATTGATCGGAAAGCTCCAGTTGATGAGCGGCCCGAACGCCCAGCGATTCGTCGTCGCGCCGAACAAGTCCTCGGCGACGCCCACGGAACCAACGGACGCGCCGAAGCTCACCGACGGATACAGCGCGGCCGTCGCCACGCCGATGCGCGCCGTCGATGCCGCGAGTTGCCGCTCGGCCTGGCGCACATCGGGACGGCGCTTGAGCAGGGCCGCGCCGTCGCCGACAGGGATCGGCTCGCGCAGTGTCGGCAGCTTGTTGCACGCGAGCGCGGCGGGCGGCAACGCGGACGGCGCACGCGCGAGCAGCATCGCCAGCCGATACTGCGCCACGCGGCGGCGCGCGACATAGCGCGGAATATCGGCGGCGAGCGTTTCCGATTGCGTCTGGCCGCGCGTGACTTCGGATTGATTCCCGCGGCCCGCTTCACGCAGGCGTTGCGTCAGGCGCACGCGTTCCCTTTGGAGTGCCAATGATTTCTGCGCGATGCCGAGCTCTTCCGCCGCCGAGCACGATTCGACATAGGCGCGCACGACATCGGCGACCACCGTGATGCGCGCGAGATCGGCGGCGGCTTCGACGGCTTCGTCGTCGGCCTGCGCGGCTTCCACGCCGCGCTTCAGCTTGCCGAACAGATCGAATTCATACGACACGCTCAGTTCCAGCGCGCCTTCGTTCACGACCGGCAGCTTTTCGGTCATCAAGTACTGTTCGGCCGATTCCTGCGCCCGCTGGAACGCGACGGAACTGCGGCTCGAAAAGCCGCCTTGCTGGTTAGCGAATTGCACTTCGGCACGCGATCGCGCGAGGTTCGCGGCGGCCACGCGAATATCCGCGTTCGAGATCAACGCTTCGGTCACGAGTTCATCGAGCGCGGGATCGTCGTAGAGACGCCACCATTTTGAAGGGGCGGTGCCTTGCGTGACGGGCGCCCGGTCCGCGCCGTCGATCGGTGCATTGGCATAAGGCGCGTTGACCGCCGCGCCTTCGGGCAGCGTGTAGTTCGGGCCGACGGTCATGCAGCCGCCGAGCACCAGCATCGACGCGATCAGCGTCAGGCCGAGGCGTGGGCTTCTCATGCGTGTCATGCGTGGCGTGCGCTTCATTGCGATGCACCCGAAGCCGGCACATGCGCTGCCACTGGCGATGCAGGCGCGGTCGCGGATGCAGGCATGGTGCCCGGCGCGGCACGCGAACCGATGGTGGGACCGACGCCGCGCACGGAGACGGTGGCCGTGCGCCCCGCGATCATGCGGAAGTCGGCGGGAATTTCATCGAGCGTCACGCGCACGGGAATGCGCTGCGCGAGCCGCACCCAGCTGAACGCGGGGTTCACGTTCGGCAGCAGGCTCGCGCTCTGCTGGCGGTCGCGATCCTCGATGGCCGCGACGATGCTCTGCACGTGACCGCGCAACAGGTTCGGCTCCCCCATCACCTTGATATCGACCGGCTGGCCGATATCGATGCCATGCAGTTTCGTCTCTTCGAAGTAACCGTCGACGCGAAACGAATGCATATCGACGACCGACAGCACCGCGCGCCCCGCCGATACGAATTCGCCGATGCGCGGCGCGCGATCGTTGAGATAGCCGTCGACCGGACTCACGATCTGCGTGCGCTGCAAGTTGAGCCGCGCGGTGTCGATGGCGACTTCCGCATCGGCGAGCGCGGCCGTGGCCTGCTCCACGCGCGAGTGCGTCTCTTCGACCACTTCGCGCGCCACGAGATTGCCGAGCGAGCGATTGCGCGCGTCTTCGCGGCGCGCCTGATCGAGCGTGGCGCGGCGTTGTTGCGCGGCGGCCTCGGCATTGCGCAGTGCGAGCGTATAGCGCGCCTGATCGATAACGAAGAGCACGTCGCCACGCTTCACCTGCTGGTTATCCACCACCTTCACGTCGGTGATGAGGCCGGACACGTCGGGCGCGACCTGAATCACGTCGGCGCGCACGTGACCATCGCGCGTCCACGGCGCGAACATGTAGTAATCGACCAGCTTCCACAGCACGACGGCTGCAATGGCGACGACGATGAGCGTGAGCAGAATCTGCCCGACGGAGAACCAGGTTTTTTTCACGTGATAAGCCGATGCGAAACGATAACGACAAGCCCCAGCACCAGTACATAGATGCCGAGATCGAAAACGGAGCGATGCCACACGAAGCGATAAAAGCCCACGCGCGCGAGCACGGTGCGGATAACGAGGTTGAGCAGATACGCGACGAACATCAGCGCGAGAACGGCCGGCACGAAGACGCCGAGAATGTCGATTTCGCCGATCATGCGAGCGATTCCGGTGATGTGGATTGAATGAGCATCAGGCGGGTTCTTGTCGTGGCGCGTCGCCGCGTGCGGCCGGGCGCGCGTCCGTTGCGGGCGGATGCAGCGACAGACGCACGCCGATGAGCGCATGCAGCGTGTCGCGCAACAAACGTTCCCCCGGCAACGCGGCCTGCCCGTGCTTTTCCGCCTCGGCGATGGTGTGCGCCGCGACCTGCGCGACGGCATGATCGATCGCGCGTACCAGCGTGGACGGCACGGGCTGACGCTCGCGCCGCTCGATGCAGTGCCCGAAGTAGTCGCGCACGCCCGCGAGCACGTCATCGATCGACGCCTGAACATCGGACGTGAGCTTGCGACGCGCGCGCCGCAGATCGAGCGCATTCAGTGCCACGCGAAAGTCGCGGAAGCTCTCGATGGACGGATGCCGGTGCGAATCCGTTGCGGCTTGACGCGGCAGCACTTGCATCAGCCGGTCGAGCATGCGCGAATAGAGATTGCGCTGATCGTCGAGCGTCGCCGTGGAAGAACACGCGACGATATCGCGCCATGCCGAGCGCGTGAGCCGCGCGACGGCCAGTTCCGCGCCGAAGGGCCGCGTCACGCGCGTCCACACGAAAGCGAAAAGAAGGCCGCCCACGCCCGCGAGATTGCTGTTCAAGAAGACGAAGAAGTCCGCTTCGTAGGCGCTCTGGATGCTGATGAACGTGGCCGTGTTCACCGCGACGAGCATAGTGATGAGCGTGAAGCGCGGCTGCGGAATCAGCGTGCCGATGACGAGGAACGGTCCCGCGAAGATGATGACGAGCATCGCGAAGTCATGCACGTGCGGCAGCACCGCGAACACATAGAGCCCGGCGAACACCACGCTCATGCACGTCGCCAGAAAGAAGACGAACACTTGCGGCGCCGGTTCATCGAGCGCCGCGAAGAAGCAGCACGCGACGGCGGCGAGCGTCACCGCGCCCGCGCCGTCGGCCCAGCCCGATTCGATCCACAGCGCGCACGCGACGATGATCGCGCTGACCGCGACGCCCGTCGAAAACAGCATCATGCCGCGGTCGAAGAAACGCTCGGTGCCGCCGAGCCGCCAGTGGCGAAACCGCGGACGCCAGTCGTGCTCGTCGTGCAGCATCGCGGCGCGCAGCGTGCGGATGTCCTGCCATACGTCGATGACCTGCGAGAGACGCCACAGCGCGCTCGACAGCAACGCGCCGTCTTCGCTCGCGAGCGCCTGTGCCGATGGCCGCATCGCCGCGATACGTTCACGCAGCGCATCGGGCTCGCGCTCGGACTCGGCGGCGTCGTGCAACTTCGGCGCGGGCAGCGACACCCATTTGGCAACATCGGCGAGCAATGCTTTGAGCCCTTCCGGATGCTTGCCGCGCTTGTCGACGAGTTCGATGAGCGGATCGGCCAGCGACGATATCAGCGGCAGAAAGATCTGCATGCGGCCCTGCAAAGCGCGCGCGCGCCGCACGATATCGGGGCGCGCGTGGTCGTAAGTCAACTGGCTCAACAGCACTTCGAGACCGTTGACGGTCGCCGCGAGCCGCTGACGCGAGGCGGACACAGCCGCACCCGCGAGCCGGCCCGACAGCGTTTCGCTTGCGTAAAAGGCGGCGTCGCGGAACCAGGCATCGGTACGTTCGACGAGCGTGGGCGCAAGACGGCTCGGAAAAACGACGCTGCCCATGATGCTCGCGACCACGATGCCGAGCAGAATTTCTTCGGTGCGGGAGATGGCGAGATCGAAGACAACCGCCGGATTCGTCACGGCGGGCAGCGCGATCATCGGCAGCGTGTAGCCCGCGAGCAGGAAGACGTAGCTGCGCGCGGTGCGGTCGAACATCGAGAGAAAGAGCAAGGTGCCTGTCCATAGCGCGACGATCACGCTGAACAGGAAAGGCGATTCGACGAAGGGCGGCACGATCAGCACCGCGCCCGCCGCGCCGATTGCCGTGCCGAGCGCGCGATACAGCGCCTTGGAGCGCGTCGCGCCGACGAACGGGTTGGAGACGATATAGACCGTGGCCATCGCCCAGTAAGGACGCGGCAGTTCGAGCGCGAGGCCGAGGTACAGCGCGATCATCGCGGCCGCGAAGGTCTTGGCCGAGAAGAGCCACTCGCGTGCGGACGGAAAATTCATGACGCGCGGGCCCGGCGCTTGCCGCCGGTCAGCGCGCTCGCGACGGCGTGCGCGTCGAGCGACGCATGCGAGACAGTGAACGCATTGAGCACGCGCAGCGTCGTTTCGAGGTCCTGGCGGCTCACGTCCTCCAGCAAACGGGCGCGCAGCGAGACGAGCCGCTCTTCCATGTGCGCGGTGACGGCGCGGCCCTCGTCAGTCAACGTGATGGTCTTGGCGCGCTTGTCCTCGGGATCTTCGTCGCGCCGCACGAGGCCCGCCGCGCATAGCTGATCCAGCAATCTGACGAGCGACGGCCCTTCGATGCCGACATGCTCCGCGAGCGTGACCTGCCGCACCGCTTCGCCGAGCCGGTTCGCCGTGAGCAGCGGCACCGCGCACGCCTCGGATACGCCATACGAAGCGAGCACATCGTGACTGGTGCGACGCCAGCGGCGGGCTGCGAGCACGAGCGTGCTGCTGACCGACCGGCGCAGGAGATCAATGGAAGTCATGGGCCGGCATTATAACGACAGTTTCATTCGTTAGCCTGCTATCAATCGGTGTATCGATGCGTCCGGCAACGCGTGCGACGGCGCGTGTTAGCGCACGAACGAACGGCGGAATTGTCGTGCTATCTTCTCGACTCGATCAATCTGCACGGCCCGTCATGCCGATCAGCACGCTCCGCGGCCTCACCTCGCCCACCCGCACCGATTCCGCGAATCGGCGGCTCGGTTGCGCGCTCGCCTTCGTCGCGGGCGCGGCGAATGCCGGCGGCTTTCTGGCCGTGGGACAGTACACGTCGCATATGTCAGGACTGGTTTCGTCGATGGCGGACAACGTCGTGCTCGGTCAGGCGGCACTGGTGGTCTCGGCGCTCGGCGCGGTGCTCGCGTTCATGTGCGGGGCCGCGACGTCCGCGCTACTCATCAACTGGGGACGCCAGCGCGCCGCGCACAGTGTGTTCGCCACGCCGCTCCTGCTCGAAGCCTGCTTGCTGCTCGTCTTCGGGATGCTCGGGGCGAATCTGGAGACGCATCGCGTGTGGGACGTACCGGCCACCGTCGCGCTGCTGTGCTTCGTGATGGGCCTTCAAAACGCGATGATCACCAAGATATCGAAGGCGGAGATTCGGACCACGCATGTGACGGGTCTCGTCACCGATATCGGGATCGAACTAGGCAAGGGCCTTTACTGGAATCGCGGCGTGGATCGGACCGACGCGAACTATGTGCGCGCGAATCATGCGCGACTTGCGCTGCTGACGTCGCTGCTTGCGATGTTCGTCGCCGGCGGCTTTGCCGGTGCGATCGGCTTCGCGCATCTCGGCTTCATGGCGACCGTGCCGTTGGCCGCGCTGTTGCTGCTGTTCTCGTCCGTGCCGGTCGTGGACGATCTTTCCGCGAGTCGGCGGCGCATGCGCAACGCGGCGGATCGTTAGAGCGTATTGCGTCTGCGATAGATTCTCTTGACGGTGCGGCAAATTTCCCTCGGATTGTGGCGCGCGCATAAAGGGCGGATAGTCTCGCCACGGTGGGGCTCGCGCCGTGTCTCCCGGCACGCACGCGACGCATCGGCCAATCAATGCGATATCGCACCCGTATTCAAACGAGGACTCAAACAATGAAGCTGACAACGCTGCTCGCAGCGGCCATTCTTTCCACATGCTCGATAGCCGCCTTCAGTCAGCCGGCGAGCCTGACCCGCGATCAGATCAAGCACATCGTCGATGAAACCATCGCGCCGTTGATGGCGCGCGACGGCATCGCGGGCATGGCAGTCGGAGTCGTCGTCGAAGGCAAGCCTTACGTGTTCGATTACGGCGTGGCGTCGAAGGAAAGCGGCGCGCCCGTCACGCGCACGACCTTGTTCGAACTGGGCTCGGTCAGCAAGACGTTCACGGCGACGCTCGCAACGTACGCACAAGAGACGGGGCATCTCTCGCTAAGCGATCCCGTCGGCAAGTACGTGCCCGAATTGCGCGGCAGCGCATTCGGCGACGAGGTCACGCTGCTCACTCTCGGCACGCACACGCCGGGCGGTCTGCCCTTGCAAGTGCCCGACGAGGTTCACGACAACGCAGAACTCATCCAGTACTTCAAGGCGTGGCGACCGCGCTATGCGCCGGGTACGTATCGCACGTATGCGAATCCGGGCATTGGCACGCTTGGTTTGATCACGGCGAAAAGCATGGGAGGCGACTTCGACGCGCTCATGCAGCAGCATGTCTTCGCGGCGCTCGGTATGAGCAATAGTTATATCCAGGTGCCGGCTGCGCGCATGCGCGACTATGCGGAAGGTTATGCCAAGGACGGCACGCCGATTCGCATGAGACCGGGCGTGCTGTCGTCGGAAGCGTATGGCGTGAGATCGACCGCTGAAGACATGACGCGCTTCCTGCAGGCCAACATGAACGACGCCGCGCCTGTCGACGCCACGCTGCAACGCGCGATCACGGCCACGCATACCGGGTACTTTCAGGCCGGTCCGATGACGCAGGATCTCATCTGGGAGCAGTACCCGTATCCCGCGCCGTTGAGCGCATTGCTCGATGGAAACGGCCCCTCGATGATCGTGGATGGACACGCCGTCACGCGTATCGATCCGCCGCAAGCGCCGCGCGACGACGCGTGGCTCAACAAGACCGGCTCGACCAACGGCTTCGGCAGCTACATTGCGTTCGTGCCGTCGAAGCATGTCGGCATCGTGATGCTGGGCAACAAGAACATCCCGAACGCGGACCGCGTGCGCGCGGCGTATGCAATCGTGACGTCGCTCGTCAAGTAGAAGATGGACCGTTAGCGGACTGCGCTCTCGTAGACGTCGGCGGCGGTGGCGCGCAACGCATCGACCATCACGCTCGTCGCGGGCGTGAACAAGCGGTCGGCGCGCGTGACGATGCCGAAGTCGTCCATCTGGCATTCCATCGGCAAGGGCAGCATCGCGGCCATGCCGTGGTGCGCGTAGTAAAGCGCCACGTCCTCCGCGAGCACGGCGATCATGTCGCTCTGTTCCAGCAAGCGCGTGATGAAAAGAATGGCCGCCGTCTCGACCACGTTCGACGGCGGCGCAAGACTCGCGCGCTGGAACATCAGTTCGAAGCGATGCCGCAACACGCTGCCCGCAGGCGGCACGAGCCACGCGCACGGCTGCACGTCGGCGAGCGTCAATTCAGGCGCATCCAGCAGCGGATGCCCCGGCCGCACGAGCGCGCGCACGGGTTCCCCCGTCAGCGGTTCGTAGCGAAGCCGCAGCTTGTCGTGTTCGACCGAAAGCCTTCCGATGACCACATCGAGCTTTTCCTGCGCGAGCCGTTCGAGCAGCACGTTGCTGGTATCGATTTCGACGGAGATGCGGATATCCGCATGCTGCCGTTTGACCGAAGCGACAGCGGCAGGCAAGAGCCGCACGCCCGGCGACGTGATCGCGCCGATCGCGACATGACCGAGCCGTCCCGTCTTCAGCGCGACGAGCTCTTCCTGCGCCTGATCGAGACTGCCTAGCACCGCCCGCGCGTGACGCACGATGGCTTCGCCATACAGCGTGGCGCGCATGCCGCGCGGCTCGCGCTCGAAAAGCGTCACGCCGAGCGTTTCTTCGAGTTCGCGCAGCAGCTTGGAAGCGGCGGGCTGCGTCATGTGCAGCACGGCCGCCGCGCGATGAATGTTGCCTTCCTCCACGAGCGCGACAACGAGCATCAACTGCCGCGTCTTCAGCCGGCTGCGGATATACCAAGGGGTCGAATTCAGCAGCATTTAGGGGTTTGTACGAATGCCGTTTCGGGTATCGGTAACGTCGAACAATTCATTAGTAGATTATCACGCGTCCTCATAGACTTCGCGGCAATCGCGTTATGAACCAGGACGAAACTCATGTCGGCATCGAAGCCCAAGCTGCGCTCCCAAGAATGGTTCGGCACCGCCGACAAGAACGGCTTCATGTACCGAAGCTGGATGAAGAATCAGGGCATTCCCGATCACGAATTCGACGGCAGGCCGGTCATCGGCATCTGCAATACGTGGTCGGAACTCACGCCATGCAACGCGCACTTTCGCAAGATCGCGGAACACGTGAAGCGCGGCGTGTATGAAGCGGGCGGCTTTCCCGTGGAATTCCCCGTGTTTTCCAATGGCGAATCGAATCTGCGACCGACCGCGATGCTCACGCGCAATCTCGCCGCGATGGACGTGGAAGAGGCGATCCGCGGTAATCCCATCGATGCCGTCGTGTTGCTCACCGGCTGCGACAAGACCACGCCCGCGCTTCTGATGGGCGCGGCGAGCTGCGACGTGCCCGCTATCGTCGTGACAGGCGGGCCGATGCTCAACGGCAAGCTCAACGGCAAGGACATCGGTTCCGGCACGGCGGTGTGGCAACTGCACGAATCGCTGAAGGCGGGCGAGATCGATCTGCATCAGTTTCTCTCGGCGGAAGGGGGCATGTCGCGTTCGGCGGGCACCTGCAACACGATGGGCACCGCATCCACAATGGCGTGCATGGCCGAGGCGCTCGGCACCTCGCTGCCGCACAACGCGGCGATTCCGGCCGTCGATGCGCGCCGTTACGTGCTCGCGCATATGTCGGGCATTCGCATCGTAGAGATGGCCCTCGAAGGTCTGACGTTATCGAAGATTCTGACGCGCGAAGCGTTCGAGAACGCGATTCGCACCAACGCGGCCATCGGCGGTTCGACGAACGCGGTGATTCACCTCAAGGCGATTGCGGGCCGTATCGGCGTGCCGCTCGAACTGGAGGACTGGACGCGCATCGGGCGCGATACGCCGACCATCGTGGACCTGATGCCTTCTGGCCGTTTCCTGATGGAAGAGTTCTATTACGCGGGCGGCCTGCCCGCCGTGCTGAGGCGCCTGGGAGAAGCGAGCCTCTTGCCGCATCCGGATGCATTGACGGTGAATGGCAAATCGCTCTGGGAGAACGTGAAGAACGCGCCCAATACGAATGACGAAGTGATCCGCGAACTGAGCAACCCGCTCATTGCCGACGGCGGCATACGCGTGTTGCGCGGCAATCTCGCGCCGCGCGGCGCGGTGCTGAAACCGTCGGCGGCGAGTCCCGAGTTGCTCAAGCACCGGGGGCGCGCGGTCGTGTTCGAGAACCTCGAACACTACAAGGAACGCATCGTCGATGAATCGCTCGATGTCGACAAGGACTGCGTGCTCGTGATGAAGAACTGCGGGCCGAAGGGTTATCCGGGCATGGCCGAAGTGGGCAACATGGGCCTGCCGCCGAAGCTTCTGCGTCAGGGCGTGAAGGACATGGTCCGCATTTCCGATGCGCGCATGAGCGGCACTGCATACGGCACGGTGGTGCTGCACGTCGCGCCGGAAGCGGCGGCGGGCGGCCCGCTTGCGGCCGTGCGTGACGGCGACTGGATCGAACTGGATTGCGATGCGGGCACGCTGCATCTCGACATCAGCGACGAAGAGCTGGCGAGCCGCATGAGCGCTCACGTGCCGCCGCGCGTGCATGGTGATGGCGGTTATCAGCGCCTGTACGTGGATCACGTACTGCAAGCGGACGAAGGTTGCGACCTCGACTTCCTCGTCGGCAAGCGCGGCGCGGCAGTGCCACGCCATTCGCACTGACCACGAGGAACACGCATGACATCGGCTTATAAGCTCGCCGTCGCGGGTATCGGCAAGATCGCGCGCGACCAGCATCTTCCGGCGATTGCCGCGCAACCCGGCTTCGAACTCGTCGCGTGCGCGAGCCGCAATGCGAGCGTCGATGGCGTGCGCAACTACGCGGACCTCGACGCGTTGCTCGCCGCCGAGCCGTCGCTCGATGCGGTGTCGCTCTGTGCGCCGCCGCAAGTCCGCTTCGCGCAGGCACGCGCAGCGTTGGAAGCGGGCAAGCATGTGATGCTCGAAAAGCCGCCGGGCGCGAGCGTGAGCGAAGTCGAGGCGCTGAGAGACATCGCGCAGTCGCACGGCCGCACGCTGTTTGCAAGCTGGCATTCGCGCGCCGCGAGCGCCGTGGAGCCGGCGCGTGCCTGGCTTGCGTCGAAAGAAGCGGGCGCGGTGCGCGCCGTGGAAATACGCTGGAAAGAAGACGTGCGCCGCTGGCATCCGGGCCAGCAATGGATATGGGAACCGGGTGGCCTCGGCGTGTTCGATCCGGGCATCAACGCGCTGTCCATCGTCACGCGGATTCTGCCGCGAGAGATCGCCTTGCGTGCGGCGACGCTCACCATTCCACGCGATACCGCGACGCCTATAGCCGCCGAACTCGATTGCATCGATACGAACGGTGCGCCGGTGCGCGCGGCGTTCGACTGGCGTCATGGTCCTGTCGAAGAGTGGGACATCGACGTGGACACGGACGGCGGACGCCTGTCGATTCGCGAGGGCGGCAAGCGCTTGTCGATTGCGGGCGAAGCCGTTTCACTCGGCCCCGAGCGCGAGTATCCGGCGCTTTATGAACGATTCCACGCGCTGATCGGGCGGGGCGAGAGCGACGTGGACGTGCGTCCGCTCAGGCTCGTCGCGGATGCATTTCTGTTAGGCAAGCATGTAGAGACCGAGCCGTTCGGCCGCTGAAATCAACGACATTCACCACAAGAGCAATACAAAGGAGACACGTCATGAACCAGCAATTCCGCCGCCTGACCTTGCGCGCCATCATGGCCGCGATGTGCGTCGCGCCTTTCGCCCTTCACGGCGCGGCGCAAGCCGACGAGCCGGTCAAGATCGGCTTTCTCGTGAAGATGCCCGAGCAGGCATGGTTCATCAATGAGCAGAAGGCGTCGACCGCGCTCGGGCAGAAAGAGAACTTCAGCTCCGTGAACATCGGCACGCCGGATGGCGAAAAAGTGCTCGCCGCCATCGACAACCTCGGTGCGCAAGGCGCGCAGGGCTTCGTGATCTGCGCGCCGGACGTGCGCCTCGGACCGGCCATCGCCGCGCGTGCGAAACGCTACAACATGAAGTTCGTCTCGGTGGATGACCAGCTCGTCGATTCATCGGGCAAGCCGCTCTCGAACGTGCCGCATCTGGGCATGTCGGCGCTCAAGATCGGCAATCAGGTCGGTGACGCTATCGCCGGCGAGATGAAGCGTCGCGGCTGGAAGCCGGAAGAAGTCGGCGCGTTGCGTATTACGGACTACGAGCTTCCTACGGCGAAGCTGCGTACCGATGGCGCGACGCAGTCGCTCGTCGCCAACGGCTTCAAGAAAGAGAACATCTTCGACGCCCCGCAGAAAACCACCGACGACGAAGGCGGCTTCAACGCGGCATCGCCCGTGCTCGCGCAGCATCCGAACATCAAGAAATGGGTGATCTTCGCGCTGAACGAAGAGACCGTGCTGGGCGGCGTGCGCGCGACGGAACAGCTGCATATTCCTTCGGCGGATGTCATCGGCGTGGGCATCAACGGTGCGGGCGAAGCGTTCGCCGAGTTCCAGAAGAAGGAGCAAACGGGCTTCTTCGGCACCATCGCGGTCAGCTCGACCAACCACGGCAAGCAAAGCGCGCAGAACCTCGTTGACTGGATTCGCACTGGCAAAGCGCCGCCCGCCGATACGCAAACCACGGGCAAGCTGATGACGCGCGAGAACTGGAAGTCGGTGCGTACCGAACTGGGTATCTAAGCCCGCATGGATACCACGACGGACGACGTGACCCTCGCGCCCGCGCACGGCGAGCGCGGCGCGTACCTGGCGCTCGACGGCATCACGGTCAGCTTTCCGGGCGTGCGCGCGCTCGACGGCGTGTCGCTCGCGGTGCGCGCGGGCGAGGTGCACGGCTTGATGGGCGAGAACGGCGCGGGCAAATCGACCTTGCTGAAGGTGCTTTCGGGCGTCAACAAGCCCCAGGCGGGAACGCTGAAGCTCGATGGCGTCGAGCAGCGGTTCGCCACGACGCGCGAGGCGATTGCCGCGGGCATCGCGATCATCTATCAGGAACTGCACCTCGTGCCGGAACTGACGGTGGCCGAGAACCTGATGCTCGGGCAGTTGCCCAACCGCGCGGGCGTGCTCGACGAGCGCGCGCTCGTCAAACGCGCGATGGCCGAACTGGAACGTCTCGGCGAACGGATCGATCCGCGCACGCCGGTGAAGAACCTCTCCATCGGCCAGCGGCAGATGATCGAGATCGGCAAGGCGTTGATGCGCGACGCGCGCGTGATCGCGTTCGACGAACCGACGAGTTCGCTGTCCGCGCGCGAGACGAAGCAACTGTTTCGCATCATCGACGCCCTGCGCGCCGATGGCCGCGCGATCATCTACGTCACGCATCGCATGGACGAAGTCTATGAACTGTGCGACCGCGTGACCGTGTTCCGCGATGGCCGCCGCATCGAGACCTTCGATTCCGTCGCGGGCCTCTCGCGCGACCGGCTGATTGCGTGCATGGTCGGCCGCTCGATCGCGGATGTCTATGGCTACCGTTCGCGCGAAGCTGGCGACGTGATGATCGAGGCGAAAGGGCTGCTCGGGCCGGGTCTCTCTGAGCCGGTGTCGTTCAGCGCGCGGCGTGGCGAAATCGTCGGCTTCTTCGGTCTCGTCGGCGCGGGGCGTTCCGAGTTGATGAAGCTGCTTTACGGGGCGACGAAAGCGAGCGAGGGCCAGGTGGAATTGAAGGGCAAGCGCGTGTCGTTTTCGAGTCCGCGCGATGCCGTGCGCGCGGGCATCGCGCTCTGTCCCGAAGACCGCAAGCAGGAAGGCATCGTCGCGATCGCGTCCGTCGCGGATAACCTCAACATCAGCGCGCGCCGTCATTTCAGCCCCGCGCGCTTCCTGCTCGACGCTCGCCGCGAACGCGCGCTCGCGCAGGAATACATCGCGAAGCTCGCGATCAAGACGCGCAGCGGCGAGACGGCTATCGGCACGCTCTCGGGCGGCAATCAGCAGAAGGTGATTCTCTCGCGCTGGCTCGCGGAACGCATCGACGTGTTCCTGATGGACGAGCCGACACGCGGCATTGATGTCGGCGCGCGTGCCGAGATCTATAACCTTTTGTATGAGCTCGCCGAAGCGGGGCGCACGGTGATTCTCGTGTCGAGCGATCTGGCCGAAGTGATCGGCGTGTCGGATCGCATCATCGTGATGAAGGAAGGACGCATTGCCGGCGCGCTGCCCAAGGCGCAAGCGACGCCGGACGAACTGATCAAGCTCGCATTGCCCCGCTGACTGCTGACCCCGGCGGCGGCCCCAGAAAGACGAACAAGACATGAGTCAAGCCATGCAAACTCCAGGCACTTCCTCCACGAGCGATGCTCACGCGCCCATCGCGCCTTCGCAGGCGCGCATGTGGGATCTCATCAACAAGTCGGGCATCGTCGTGGTGTTCCTGGTGCTGTTCGCCGCGCTCTCCGTCACGGTGCCCGGCTTTCTCACGCCACGCAATATTCAGGGGCTGCTGCTTTCGGTGACGCTGATCGGCTCCATCTCGGTCACGATGATGTTCGTGCTCGCGCTCGGCGAGGTCGATTTGTCGGTGGCTTCCATCGTCGCGTTCGCGGGCGTGATGGCATCGACGGTCATCACCGCGACGCATAGCGTCACGCTCGGCATCACGGCGGGCGTGCTCGCGGGCGGCGCGGTCGGACTCGTGAACGGCGTGCTGATCGCGCGCTTCAAGATCAATTCGCTGATCGCGACGCTCGCGATGATGGAAGCCGTGCGCGGGCTCGCGTTCCTCACGTCGAACGGCGACGCTGTGATGATTTCCGAGGAGCGGTTCTTCGATCTCGGCGGCGGTTCGTTCCTCGGCATCTCGTATCCGATCTGGAGCAATATCATCGGCTTCGTCGTGTTCGGCTTCTTGCTGAAGAAGACGGTGTTCGGCAAGAACGTGCTGGCGGTGGGCGGCAACAGCGAGGCGGCCGTGCTCGCGGGACTGCCGGTGACGCGCATCAAGATCACCGTGTTCGTGCTGCAAGGGCTCGTGACCGGCTTCGCGGGCGTGATGCTCGCCTCGCGCATGAGTCTCGGCGATCCGAAAACATCGGTCGGGCTCGAACTCGGCGTGATTTCCGCGTGCGTGCTGGGCGGCGTATCGCTGACGGGCGGCGTCGCGACCATTTCCGGCGTGCTCGTCGGCGTGCTCATCATGGGCGCGGTGCAGGACGCGATGAGCCTGCTCAACGTGCCGACGTTCTATCAATACCTCATTCGCGGCGGCATTCTGCTGCTCGCGGTGCTGTTCGACCAGTTCAGGCGCAGCAAGCGGGCGGTGTGACGGCGGCGCGCTTTCAAGAGCCGCACACTTTGACAAAAACGCCTCGAAACTAGGCAGACGACCCGCACCGTGTAAACTAACGGGTTTTTGCCTGCGGTGTTATCGTGCAAGCCCCCACGCGCACGGCGATCAGCGGCCCGGCGCTCGTGCGCCTGCTCGCGCGGTTCGCCGATCTCGATGTCTACGCACCCGGTTCCTCGCTGTCGGACCGCCTGAGCCAGTGGCTCGGATGGACCGACGCCATCGCGCTGTCCACCGCGCTCAGCGGCGATCCGCCCGCCATCCCGGGCGCGCGATCCGCATCGGACGGCGAGGAGGAAGGCTGCGCGCGCGTGCGTGCGTCGCTGACGAGCGCCATCGTCGGCGACAGGGCGAACGCCTCCAACGCTCACCGGCGTCGCGCGCCGGTCCCGGCGCCTTTGCCGGATCTGGCCGTCGAGTACGCCGTCTATCGCCAGCGATATCTGTCGCTGCAACAGGCGATGGAGTCGGAGATCGGCGCGCTGCGCGCTCGTCTGCGCGCGGCGCTCGCGGCCAGATCGGGCCGCATGGCGCGTCTTGCCGTCGTCGATGCCGTGATGGAGCAGGCGCTGGCCGCACGCGAACGCTCGCTGCTGGCGCAAGCGCCCGCGCTCCTCGGCAAGCACTTCCGGCGCATGCGCAGCGCACATCAGGCTTCTTCCGACGATGCAGCCGCCTGGCTCGCCATCTTCGAACAGGACATGCAAAGCGTCCTGCTCGCGGAACTGCACGTCCGTTTCCAACCGGTCGATGGTTTGCTCGCGGCATGTCAAACCGCTCACTGAACGCTATGCCCCGATATCTTCTGAATGTAGCTGTCTTTCTCGTGGGCCTTCTGGCCGTCTGCGGTATAGCCATTGGTTATATCGGCTCGAATGCACTGGCGCTGGCCGTCACGCTCGTGATCGGCGCGTGCTATCTCGTGGGCGCCTCGGAATTGCAGCGTTATCAGCAAACGACGCGTGAGGTTGCCAGCGCGGTCGGCGCATTGAACACGACGCCTATGAGCCTTGCGTCGTGGCTCGAACAGGTGCCGGCGGGTCTGCGCAATGCCGTGCGCTCGCGCGTCGAAGGGGAACGCACCGCGCTGCCCGGTCCCGCGCTCGCGCCGTATCTTGCGGGCTTGCTGGTGTTGCTCGGCATGCTAGGCACGCTGCTCGGCATGGTGGCGACATTGCGCGGCACGGGCGCGGCCCTCGAAAGCTCGACCGATCTCGCGGCCATACGCGCATCGCTCGCCGCGCCGGTCACGGGCCTGGGCTTTGCGTTCGGTACGTCGATCGCGGGCGTCGCAACGTCGGCCATGCTCGGGCTGCTTTCCACGCTATGCCGTCGCGAACGCCTGCACGTCACGCAGTTGCTCGACATGAAAACGGCCACCACGCTGCGGCCTTTCACGCAGACACATCAACGCGAAGAGACGTTCCGGCTGCTCCAGCGTCAGACCGAAATCATGCCGAAGCTCGTCGATCGTCTGCACGCGATGATGAGCGCCATTGAACAGCAGAGCGTCGCCGCGAACGAGCGGCAACTCGCGAATCAGGCCGCGTTTCATGCGAACACGGAGACAGCGTATCGGCGTCTCGCGACATCCGTGGAACTGTCGTTGAAGCAGAGCGTGGCGGACAGCGCGCGTGCGGCCAGCGCCGCGTTGCAGCCCGTGATGCAGGCCACGATGGACGGCATCACGCGCGAAGCAAAGACGCTGCACGGCAGTATCGAAGAAGCCGTCATGCGGCAGCTCGATGGTTTGTCGAGCGGCTTCGAGGCATCGGCGCAGAAGATCGCGGGTATCTGGGATCGCTCGCTGCAAGGGCATCAGGCATCCAACGAGGCGCTTGTCGACAAGATGGATGCATCGCTCCACCGCTTTGCAGAAGGCTTCGAACAGCGGTCGTCGACGCTGCTGGCAGATGTGTCGTCGCGCATGAGCGGCGTCTCCGGTGCATTGCAGAGTTCGGTCGAGCAGACGGCGGAAAGATTGAACGCGGCGCTTCTCACGCACGAAAAGGCGAGCGCCACGCTCGTCGCGCAGACGGGCGCGTCGCTGGATCGCTTCACGCAAGCGGCGGACGAGCGGTCACAGAACCTTGTTGCAGGCATGGCGGCGCACATCAGTGGCGTATCGACTGAACTGCATGATTGCGTCGGGAAGATCGCTGCCGCGTTGTACGACTCGGTAGCGAAGCACGAGCAGGCGAGCACCGCGCTGGCCGTGCAAACGGGCGCTTCGCTCGATGGGTTCGCCAGCCGTTTCGAAGCACGCGCGGGCGACCTGCTCGAAGGACTGTCGTCGCGGCTCGACAGCACGTCGGCCGGCATGTCGGACGCCTGGCGCAGCGCGCTTGCCGCGCAACAGCAGGCGGGCGAACAACTCGCCGCGCAGCACCGAGGCGCACTCGACGCGGCGGCCGAACGCTTCGAAGCCCACTCCGCATCGCTTCTGCGTTCGGTCGATGACGCCCATGCGAAGCTCGCAACGCAGCTTGCATCGAACCATGATGCCCGCCTGAACGCGTGGACGGATGCGCTCGGCGCGGTGTCCTCGACCTTGCGCGACGAATGGAAGCAGACGAGCACATTCGTCGAGCGCCGACAGCAGGAAATCTGCGAGACGCTCGAACGCACCGCGCGCGACATGTCGGACGCATCGCGTTCGCACGCGAGCGGTCTCATCGCTGAAATCGAACGGCTCATGCAGGCAGCATCCGAAGCGCCGAAGGCCGCGGCGGAGGTCGTCGCGCAAATGCGGCAGATGCTCTCCGATTCGATGGTCCGCGACACCGCCGTGCTGGAGGAGCGCAGCCGCTTGCTCGCGACGCTGGAGACGCTGCTCAATGCGGTGAATCTCGCGTCCACCGAACAACGCACGGCCGTCGATGCGCTCATTTCCACATCGGCCGATCTGCTTTCCCGTGCAGGCACGCAGTTCAGCGAGAAGGTCGAAAGCGAAGGCGCGAAGATCGGCGCGGTGGCGGCGCAGGTCACGGGCAGCGCCGTGGAAGTGGCGAGCCTCGGCGAGGCGTTGGGCGCGGCGGTCGAGTCCTTCGGCGCGGCGAACGAGACACTCGTCACGCATCTGCAGCGGATTGAAACCGCCCTCGACAAGACGCTCTCGCGCAGCGACGAGCAGCTTGCGTACTACGTCGCGCAGGCGCGCGAAGTCATCGACCTGAGCGTCATGTCGCAGAAGCAGATCGTCGAGGACTTGCAGCGCATTGCCGGACAGCGCGAGTTGGCCGGAGCGCGCGCATGAACGAAGAACTCGACGGCGGCATCGAAAGCGCCGCGCCGATCTGGGCCGCTTTCGCGGATTTGATGTCGGTCCTGCTCGGCGCGTTCGTGCTGATCCTGGTCGCGGTCATCGGCGTGCAGTTGCAGCTCTCGACCAGACTCGAACAAGCCGTGAAGGAACGGCAGCAAGAAGCGCAGCGACGCAAGACGCTCGAACAGGCGTTGGCGGGGCCGCTCGCGTCAGGGCGCGTGACGCTCGTGAACGGGCGCATCGGCATCAGCGGCAACGTGCTTTTCGCATTGAATTCGGATCAACTGCAACCGCAGGGGCGTGACGTGCTCAGGAGCCTTGCAGGACCGCTGTCCGCCTATCTCGGCACGCACGATCAAGTACTCATGGTGAGCGGTTTCGCCGATGACCAGCAGGTGCGCGAAGGCAATCGCCGGTTCGCGGATAACTGGGAACTTTCGGCCAAGCGCGCGTTGACCGTGACGCGCGCCTTGATCGATGCAGGCGTGGCGCCGTCGTCGGTATTCGCGGCGGCCTTTGGTTCGGAGCAGCCCGTCAGTTCCAATGCCGACGACGAAGGCCGCGCGAAAAACCGACGCGTCGAGATATCCGCCGTGCCGCGTCCGACGAATTCGCTGGTGAAGCCTCGTGGATGACGGCATGGATGCCCGCGCGATGCTCGACGCATGGCGGGCGCGCGGTGAGAATCGCGTGAATCCGGTGCGTTATCGCTTCATCGAGGCGCTGGCGCGGCGCGCCATCGAGCATGAAGGCGAGGCGAGACGCATCATCGACGCGCGCTTGTCATCGCTGTTGCACGAATACGCGTGTACCGTTTCTCAGGCAGCAGCCGAACGTACGCAACAAGCTGATACGTCGAAAGGACCGCTCGCCGCCTTGCTCGATGACATGGCGCTTCACGCGGCCACGCATTCTTCGCATGAGTCATTGCTGGAGTTCTTCCGGGCGGTCTGGTCGAAGGTCAGCGCCGAGCGGCAGTTGCGCGAATCGCAGCAGAAAGTGCCGAAGAACGCGGGACCGCTCAATTCGAGCAGCCTGGTGCATCGGTCGCTTGAATTGATGCGTGAGGCGTCGCCGGAGTACTTGCAGCACTTCCTGGCCTACGTCGACACGCTCTCATGGATGGAAGAGATGACAGGCACGAATGCGCCTGTCGGAAAGGATGCGCCGCGCGCAAAGAAGCCTGCACGCGGCCGCATCGCGCCTTAGTCGAGCCAGCTTTTGATGGTGCTCGTCATCACGTTCGTGGAAATGCCATAACGATCGTGAAGGGTAGGCAGGGCGCCCGCATCTAGGAACGCATCGGGCAGCGCGATCTGCTTGAACGCGGGCGTCACGCCGGCATTGAGCAGCGTGCACGCGACCGCTTCGCCGAGACCGCCGATCACCGTATGATTCTCCGCCACCACCACGAGCCGGCCCGCGCGCCGCGCTTCACGAATGATCGTTTCGGTGTCGAGCGGCTTGATGGTCGGCACATGCAGCACGGCCACGTCGACGTTGTCGGCTTCGAGCGCCTTCGCTGTTTCGAGCGCGCGCATCGTAAGCAGTCCGGATGAAATGATGAGCACGTCGGAACCGTCGCGCAACATCTTGGCGCGGCCGAGTTCGAACCGATAGCCGTATTCGTCCAACACGGCGGGCACGTTGCCGCGCAGGAGGCGCGCGTAGACCGGCCCTTTGTGCGCGGCGATGGCCGGCACCATCTGTTCGATGTCGAGCGCATCGCACGGATCGATGACCGTCATGTTCGGCATCGCGCGCATCAACGCGAGGTCTTCGGCGGCCTGATGGCTCGGGCCATAGCCCGTCGTAAGTCCCGGCAGCCCGGCGACGATCTTCACGTCGAGATTGTCTTCCGCGATCGTCTGGTGAATGAAGTCATAGGCGCGGCGCGTCGCGAAGACGGCATACGTCGTGACGAAAGGTTGCGCACCTTCATGCGCGAAGCCGGCGGCCGCGCCCATCAACAACTGCTCGGCCATGCCCATCTGGTAATAACGCTCCGGAAATTCCTTGCCGAAGATATGCAGGTCCGTGTACTTGCCGAGATCGGCCGTCATGCCGATCACGTTCGTCTTCGTGCGTGCCAGTTCCGCGAGCGCGTGGCCGAACGGCGCGGAGCGCGTGACTTGTCCTTCGCCGGCGATCGACGCGATCATCGCGGAGGTCTTCAAACGGGGTTTCTTTTCGATGGTGCTCATGCTGTTCTCCTCTGAGCTTACCCGGCCTGACGGCCTGATTCGAGTGCTTCCAGCGCGAGCTTCCACTCGTGCGCGTCGACTCGGATGAAGTGATTCTTCTCGCGTTGTTCGAGGAACGGCACGCCGCAGCCCATCTTCGTATCGCATACGATGATGCGCGGCTTCGCTTCCTTGAGATTGCGCGCGTTGTCGAAGGCTTGCTTCACGGCGTCGATATCGTTGCCGTTCACGCGCTGCACATACCAGCCGAACGCTTCGAGCTTCGGCACGAGCGGCTCGAATGCCATGATCTGTGAAGACGGACCATCGGCTTGCTGATTGTTCACGTCGATCATCGCGATCAGGTTGTCGAGCTTCCAGTGCGCGGCGGACATCAAGCCTTCCCAGATCGCGCCTTCGTCGAGCTCGCCATCGGAGAAGAGCGTATAGACGAACGACTTGGAGTTCTTGCGCTTGAGCCCGAGACAGCGGCCCACTGCAATCGTGAGGCCCTGGCCCAGCGAGCCGCCCGACATCTCCATGCCGGGCGTATAGCTCGCCATGCCGGACATCGGCAGGCGGCTGTCGTCGCTGCCATAGGTTTCCAGTTCCTCTTGCGGCAGAATGCCGGCTTCGAAAAGCGCCGCGTACAGCGCAATTGCATAGTGACCGTTCGACAGCAGGAAGCGGTCGCGCTCTTCCCATTCGGGATCTTCGGGGCGATAGTTCATCGCGCCGAAGTAACTCACTGCCAGCACGTCGGCGATATCCAGCGCCTGACCGATATACCCCTGACCTTGTACTTCGCCCATCAGAAGGGCGTTGCGGCGAATGCGATAGGCGCGCTCGGCGAGCGTCACCTCCTCGATAACGGGACTGCTCATGTGTGTCTCCTTGAAGTGATGAGTAGAGTGCTTAGCGATTGACCGTCTTGGCGGGCACGAGGAAAACCAGCGCCGCACCGACCACGACCGCAGCCGAGATGAAGATGAGGCCCGCAGTGGATTTGCCCGTGAAGTCGTTGAGCCAGCCGACGATGGCGGGCGAGAAAAAGCCCGCGAGATTGGCGAAGCAGTTGACCGCGGCGATGCCTGCCGCCGCCGACATTCCGCCGAGCACGGCAGTCGGCAGCGACCAGAATTGCGACGACGAAGCGAGGATGCCCGCAGCGGCCACGCTCACACACACGATCGATGCGCCCACGCTGCCGAGCATCGGCAAGGTGGCGAACCCGGCGGCGGAGATCAGCATCGGAATCGCGAGATGCAGGCGGCGTTCGCGGCGCTTGTCGGCGCTCGCACCGATCAGCGGCAGCGCGATGATGGCGCACAGATAAGGAATCGCGGTGAAGATGCCGACCCACAGCGGGTCCGCCACGCCCGCACGACGCACGATGGTCGGCAGCCAGAACGTGAGGCCGTATTGACCCAGCACGACGCAGAAGTAGATGGCCGCCATGAGCCACAAACGCCGGTCGCCGATGAATGCGCGGATGGACACATGTTCCTGCTTTTGCGCGTTGTCCTTCTCGACGTTGCGAGCGAGGAGCGTCTTTTCTGCATCGGTCAGCCACTTTGCGTTTGCAATGCCATTGTCGAGATAGAAGAGAATCACGACGCCGAGCACGAGCGACGGCAACGCTTCGAGCACGAAGAGCCACTTCCATCCGGCAAGTCCGTGCACGCCCTGAAGCGCATGCATGATGTAACCGGAAAGCGGGCCGCCGATGATGCCTGCAAGCGGGATCGCCATGAAGAACAGGGACAACGCTTTAGCGCGGCGCGCGGCGGGGAACCAGTACGTCAGATAGAGAATGACGCCGGGCGCAAAGCCTGCCTCCGCCACGCCAAGCAGGAAGCGCAGGAAATAGAACATCGTGGGCGACTTCACGAACACGAAGCTCGCGGAAATCACCGCCCATGTCAGCATGATGCGAGCAAGCCAGTTGCGCGCGCCCACCTTGTGCAGTATCACGTTGCTCGGTACTTCGAAGAGGAAGTAGCCGAGAAAGAAGATGCCCGCGCCGATGCCATAGATCGTTTCGGAGAAGCGCAGGTCGTTGAGCATTTGCAGCTTCGCAAAGCCGACGTTGACGCGATCCAAATAGGCGCCGAGATAGCACAGCATCAGAAACGGAATGAGGCGGCGTCCGACCTTCGCATAGGTCTTTGCCTCGAATGTGCCCGAGTCGGCCGGAGATGAGATGTCCGCCGCGAGCGGCGGTGCGGTAAAGCGAGGTTTCATGTTTGTCTCCTGCCATGACTGGCGTTACGCCCCGGTTTATCCGGGTGCGCTGCATGCGTTGCGCAATCGCGCGAACGCATGCGACGTCAATGAATCAGCATGCCTCCGTTGACGTCCAGCGTGACGCCGGTGAGATAGCTCGACAGATCGCTTGCGAGAAAGAGGCACGCATTGGCGATGTCGGTGGCATCGCCCAGCCGGCCGAGCGGAATCCCTTTGATAATGTCCGCGCGCATGTCGGGCGTGAGCTTGTCGCCGGTGATGTCGGTCTGAATGAGGCCCGGCGTGATGGAATTCACGCGGATATGATCGGCGCCGAATTCGCGCGCCATCGCACGGGCGAGGCCGAGAACGCCTGCCTTTGCCGCGCTGTAATGCGGACCGCCGAAGATGCCGCCGCCGCGCTGCGCCGATACCGACGACATGCACACGATGCTGCCGCTCTGCTGCTTTCTCATCTGCCCGATGACCGCTTGCGACATGTACAGCGTGCCGCGCAGGTTGACATCGATGACCGCGTCGAAGTTAGCGCCGCTGATTTCCAGCGTCTTGATCGGCTGCGTGATGCCGGCGTTATTGATGAGCGCGTCGATGCGCCCATATTGTTCTATCGTCGCGTTGGCGGCGGCGACGCAGGCGTCCTTGTCGGTGACATCGCACGCGAGGCCGAGGTGGCCCTCGCCGATATCGCGTGCGGCGCTTTGCGCATCCGCTTCGCGCAGATCGAGAATGACGATGCGTGCGCCTTGCGCCGCCAGCGCCTTCGCGGTGGCCTTGCCGATGCCGCGCGCCGAAGCCGCGCCCGTGACGATCACTACACGATTGTCGAGCAACATTGCCGTCTCCTTGGTTTGTTCGGTGTGGAGGCAGTGTCGTCGTGTTCGGCGCGGCGATCAACGCAGTTCGGTTCAACTAATGCTGAGAAATTTTCAGGTGTGAGCGTGCTATATCGGGTTTACCAGGAAGCGCCGATGGGGCGCTCGGCGTGTTGCGCGCGCCGCGCGTTCAGCGCTCCTTGGGCACGCGGCCCATCAGGTAGAACTCGTCGTTGGGCCGCATCGACATGACATTCGCCATGCGGTTCGACAGCCCGAAGAACGCAGTGATTGCCGCAATGTCCCAGATGTCTTCGTCGCTAAAGCCGTGGGCATGAAGCGCGGCGAAGTCGGCGTCGTCTACCGCGCCCGACTCGCGGCACACCTTGAGCGCGAAATCGAGCATCGCCCGCTGGCGCGGCGTGATGTCGGCCTTGCGATGATTGACCGCGACCTGATCCGCCACCAGCGCATTCTTTTCATAGATGCGCAAGATTGCGCCATGTGCGACGACGCAATAGAGGCATTGATTGACGGCACTTGTCGCCACCACAATCATCTCGCGCTCGCCCTTGGTGAGGCCGCCTTCCTTGAGCATCAACGCATCGTGGTACGCGAAGAATGCGCGGAATTCTTCCGGCCGGTGCGCAAGCGTGAGAAACACATTGGGAACGAAACCGGCCTTGTCCTGCACCTCGACGATGTGCGTGCGTATGTCGTCGGGCCAGTCTTGAGGGTTCGGAACGGGATAGCGGCTGATGGGCGTGGTGGGCATGACGTCTCCGTAAGAGCCTCGATGGGGCTTGCTGACGAAGTATGCCGCTTAGTCATTTCGCAGCCAACATTCGGCCCGATCTACTGACCCTGAGCGCCGCCGTTTGTCGTGGACGGCGCGCCGGGCCGATTCGTCGTGCTGCCGCTGCCGCTTTTGAGCATCGGCTGCATTCCGCCTGCCGACCCTTGTCCGGGCGAACGCATGCCGTCGCCTGCACCGCCGGTTCCGCCTCCCGGTGTTGGCGGCTGCATGCTGGACGCAGGCCCTTGGCCGGCGCCGCTGCGGCCCGCTGCCGACGTGTCCGCGGAAGGCCCGGCACCCGGGCTTCCGCTGCCGCTTCCGGCGGCCAGCACGGTGCCCGACACACACAGGGCGACTGCCCCGATCACTGTTTGCGCTCTCATGGACGCGTCTCCTGCAAAACGCATTCGTTAGCACCGCCCCGTGCGGGTTTGACCTGACAAGCGGGGCGGCTTCATCTCGCTTCTAAACACGATCACGGCTGCCGTTGGCCGCCTTGATGCATCGGCTGCTTTTGCTGATTCTGCTGCTGTTGGCCTTGCGCCTTTCCTTGATCGTTACGCGGGTTGGTCGGATTCGAATTGCCCTGCTTCGACGATGGCATTGCTTTGCTCCTTTCTAACGTGGTTAGGGACTGACAATGACGCATACCGCGTTCCACGCCTCAGAACTCGCGCTTCGTGCCGTCATCGGTATGCTGGTCGTCGTGGCCCAAGCAATAGCGTTCGATCAGACGATGCGCCCGCTCGACGCCCGCACGCAGCGCCTCTTCACGCGTCGCCCAGCTCGGCTGTGTCGGTTCGACATCGGGCAGTTCCGCAGGCGTCCCGTTGTGCAATGCGGCGATGTGCGGCACCCAGTCGCCCATCTCGTTCTGCTGGATGCTCACCGTGACGTCGTAGCCTTTGAATGAAAAACTTTCGCTTGTCATGTGTCCTCCGTGCTCATTGGTGGCGATGACAGTCAGCACATCACATGCCGACTTGGTTTGCTTATTGCTACGAGACCAGCAGAAAGGGATTCTGAAACCAAAGATATGAAAGCTACGATCATCTCGCATGAAGTACCGGCGGACGCATCATCGGCCGAGATTCACCGTTTTCGCTTCAAGCTGGACGACGGCACGGCGCCGCCCCTCATGGAATCGATCTCGCTGAGAACGGCGCGCGTGATCGTCGATAACCTCGAAGACGGCAATGCGTTCATCAAGATGCTTCAGGCCATCGTTAAAGCGCAACCAGCCGAGTATGACTCGCTTGTCGGCAAGGTGTACCCCGATCACTTCAACAATAACTCGAACGATAATCGCCGCATGACGGAGCGCGAGAGCGAAGGTCCGCATCCTTGAGCGCAGTCGTCGCTAGTTGACGCTGCGCTGACGCGCGAGAAACTTGTCGAGCTGCGCCGCGAAACTTTTGCCATCGCGCGGACTGTAAGGCGAAGGTCCGCCCGTCGCGACGCCCGTGCTGCGCAACTGGTCCATCATGGCGCGCATGGTCAATCGTTCCTCGA
This sequence comes from Burkholderia sp. 8Y, assembly GCF_902506145.1. Taxonomy (GTDB): domain Bacteria; phylum Pseudomonadota; class Gammaproteobacteria; order Burkholderiales; family Burkholderiaceae; genus Caballeronia. The sequence continues at coordinate 307,161 of NZ_LR733519.1, forward strand.
TGTTGTCCTTGCTGAACCACTCGCCGCGCGGGTCGAGTGCATGCGCGCCTTTCGCCAGTATCGCGGCCGCGAGCGGTATGTCGGCGGTGATGACGAGATCGCCCGCTTCAACCATCTCGACGATGCGCGCATCCGCGACATCGAAACCCGAAGGCACTTGCACGGCCTTGAGATAGGGCGAGGGCGGCGTGCGCAGGAACTGGTTGGCGACCAGCGTCACGCTGACCTTGGCGCGCGGCCCCGCGCGAAACAGCATGTCTTTCACGACAGCGGGGCACGCGTCGGCATCGACGAGAATCTGCATGATGCGGTCTGAGTAATGAGCGAGCGCACATTATGCGGGATGCGCTCGCGCCGCCGCTCAGGCTTCCGAATCCGGCTTGCTGCGTGGATGGTCGCTGCTTGCGTCCGGATCGACGTCGGGGTCGATATGGTCGTCCTCAGGCGTATAAGGCCCTTGCTCAGGATGGTCCTTGCCTTTCGGAACGAGCGTCGGGTCCATGCTGCCATGCCCGCGTTGCTCGATCGTGCCGTCCGGCTTTTCCTTCACGTCGCCTTCGCCGATGGCCTCGCGACGCTTGTCCGCGCGCTCGACCGGATCGGATGGTTCAGGGTTCATTGCAATCTCCTCGCATGATGAAGAACGACGCTCGCGCGCCGCCGATAAGCTCACTGGTCTGCGCTGCCGAGCTCGCCATGCTTGTGCGAGTGCGTCGCGGCATGCACGAGTTCATAACGTGCGCCCTTGCCGCTTCGCGTCGGCGGGAAGTGCTCGCCTTCCACGCACGTCACCTCGAAAGCGGAGCCGCCGTCGCCTTCTTTCACGACGCGATAGATTCCCGAGGTCTGTACTTTCTCACCGGGTTTATGTTGCTCGGCCATGCGTCCTCCATCTGGGTTGCGATGCCGTGCACCAAGCAATCACCGTTCCGGGCGTCGTGTGACCGTCAGCGAAGACAGCAGCTTGAGCAGACTTTCCACGTTGACCGGCTTGACGAAGTGATAGTCGAATCCCGCGGATTGTGCGCGCAAGCGGTCGTCGGTCTGCCCATAACCCGTGATGGCGATGAGCAGCGGCGCGCTGTCGCCCTTGCGCCGCAGACGTCGCGCGAGTTCGTAGCCGTCGATATCCGGCAAGCCGATATCGAGCAACGCGACATCGGCCTGAAAAGCGGTCGCCGACAGCGCCTCTTCCGACGAATACGCCACGCGTGTGATATGTCCTTCGGATTCGCACAGCATCGCAAGCGAATCGGCGGCGTCGCGGTTATCGTCCACGACGAGGATGCGCAGCGCGGCATGCGTTTCCAGCGCATTGCTCTCGGAGAGCGCGAGCGCCGAGTGCCGTTCGTGATGATGCAGGCGCGGCAAGCGCACATTGACCGTCGTGCCGAGCCCGGGCCCGGGGCTCTGCACGGTGATCGTTCCTTTATGCATTTCCACGAGCTTCTTGACGAGCGACAGACCGATACCGAGCCCGCCATTCGAGCGGTCCAGTGTGCGCTCGCCTTGCGAGAAGAGTTCGAACACTTTCGGCAAGAGGTCCGCTGAAATGCCCGTGCCGGTATCGGCGATGACGATGGACACCCATTCCTGATCGGCTTGCACGCTGACTGAAATGTCGCCGCCTTCGGGCGTGTACTTGCTCGCGTTATTCAGCACGTTGACGAGAATCTGCGAAAGCCGCGTGACGTCGCCGCATACCCAGGTGGTCGCGTCGGGCACATCGACCTGAATGTGCTGACCGCGCGATTCGACCATGTTCGCGATCGCTTCGACCGCGTGATAAACAGCGGTGCCGACGAGCACGGGCTCGCGCTTCAGTGCAATGCGTCCCTGCGTGATGCGCGACACTTCCAGAAGATCATCGACGATGCGCGTCATGTGTTCGACCTGTCTGCGCATGAGTTCGATCAGATCGTTCGTCTGCGATGAAAGCGCCTCGTCCTTTTGCAGCAGCGCGATGGCCGTGCGCAAGGGCGCGAGCGGATTGCGCAACTCATGCGCGAGCATGGCGAGAAATTCGTCCTTGCGGCGGCCCGATTCGCGCAGCACCAGTTCCATGTGCTTGCGGTCTGTGATGTCGATCAGGCTGCCGATGATGCGCAGCGGCTTGCCGTCCTTGCTTCGTTGAAGCAAGGCGCTGCCTTGCATCCATTGCTCGCCATGCACGTTCTGCACGCGAAATTCGAACTGTTCGTGCGGATCTTCGCCGGAGGCGAGGCGCCGCACGTAACGGTCCAAAGTGGGCGCATCGTCGGGGTGAATGCGTGCCAGTGCCGCTTCGTAAGTGAGCGTTTCGGCCTGATCGGCCCGATGCTCGACACTGGTTTCGAAAAGCATGGTCCAGTTCGCCAGTTCCAGCGAGACGATGTGGATCTTCGCCGCTTGCATGGCAACCGTCAGACGCAGGCTGCGCGCTTCGATGGCCGCTTGCGCTTCATACTGCGGCGTGACGTCCGTTGTCGTGCCGAACCATTCCTGTAGCTTGCCGCGATCGTCGTAGAGCGGCGCGGCGTGCGCCTGAACCATGCGATAGGCGCCGTCGCGGCGATACATGCGAAAGGTGAGTGTGCGCGGGCCGCCTTGCTGCAACGCTTCGAGCCATGCCTGATGCGTGCGCTCGCGATCGTCGGGATGAATGAAATCGAGCCAGCCCCAACGCGACAGCCGGTCGCGCCGCTCGCCGGTAAACATCTCCCATTCGCCGCCGGAAGGGCGGATTTCGCCGTTCGCATCGGCGGACCAGACAAGCGCCCCGGTCGATTCGACGAGCGCGCGATAACGCCGTTCGCTCAAGCTCAGGCGCTCCATGTCCGCGCGTTGCTGACTGATATCGAAGCTCACGCCATGCACGCGCGTGAGGACGCCTTGCGCGTCGAACTCGGGATTGCCGCGCATGCGAAGCCAGCGTCGCGAGGCGGGATTGCCGTCGCGATTGCAGTCGAGCATGAAGTCGAATTCGAACGGGCCGCCATAACGCAGTGCATCGGCGAGCTTGCGTTGAAACGGCTCGCGATAGTCGGGCGCGACGCGGTCCCAGATTTCCGACAGCATCACGGATTCGGTACCCGGCGGAAACGAGTACATGTCCGCGAGCTGTGCCGTCATGCGCACGACGCGCTCTTTCATGTCCCACTCCCACGCGCCCATGCGCGCGCCCGCGAAGGCCGCCTGCAAGCGCCGCTCGCTCGCTTCGTAAAGCGCCCATGCATGACGGCACTCGTGAATGTCGATGGCAACGCCTACCGTATCGCCGATGCGCCCGTCTTCGTCGCGGCGCGCCTGCAAATGCAGCGTATGCCAGCGGAACGCGCCGTCGACGCGCAAGAGACGCACATCGACGTTGCGAAGCAGCATGCCGTCGCGCATCTGCCTCAGCGCGTCGAGGACCATGCGTTCGTCTTCGGGGTGAACAAAATCTTGCCAATGCCGGCCGATTAAATCGTCCGACGCAATGCCGAGATAGCGGGACGCCCACGGATTGGCGTACTGGATGAGTCCGTCGCGCGCCGCGCGCCATACGAACGACGGCAAGAAGTGAGCAGGATCGTGCATGAGCGTCCTTGCTTCGGTTGAACGGCGAGGTTATCGCCGGACGCAGCGCAGTGTCGTTTGTGACGATGCTTCGAACATTGTACGAATAGCACAGCGCAGCACGACGCGTCAGGGCACGCCGAGTTGCGCGCTGCGGGAATTAGTTAGCCGTCCTCGCCGACATCGTTCGGATCGGGCAAGGGTTTGCCGGCGCCTGTCGGTGGCGCGGGCTCGTTCGTCAGGTTCTGTTTTTGTTCATCGCTCAGCCGGCGGTCGGCAGTGTTTTCGTCGTCGGACGTTTGCTTAGGGGGAGTCGAACGTTCGGTTTCTTGTGTCATGGCATGCTCCTCAGGATGAGAGACGAAACGCATAGGCATCGTGATCTGCTTGCATCGAACGTGCCCGCTGGCAGTAGATACGCGAGGCGTGGGCATAGGCGATGCTTAACCGAAACTTTGTCTCTGCGTTCCCCAAGCCATGACACCGTTTTTCCGAAGCTTCGCCGCCCTATGCGCCGCTGCATTGCCACTTGCGACGAGTGCGGCCACGGTCACGTCTTCGCCTTATGGCGCCACGCAGCAGGGCCAACCGGTCGTGCAATACACGCTCGCCAACGCGCGCGGCGTCTCGATCAGCTGCATCACATACGGCGGCATCGTCACGCGGATAGACGTTCCCGACAGACGCGGGCGTCGCGCGGATATCGTACTCGGCTTCGCGTCGCTCGCCGACTATGAGCGGTATAACGGCGACATTCACTTCGGCAGTCTGATCGGCCGTTATGCGAATCGCATCGCACAAGGCCGCTTCACGCTCGACGGACACACGTATCAATTGCCGATCAACGATCCGCCCAATACCTTGCATGGCGGCCCGCACGGCTTCGACGAAAAGGTCTGGACGGTCGTTCGCACGTTTCAGAACGGGAATGGCGCAGGCGTGCAACTGCGATACGTGAGCCCCGACAACGAGAATGGTTTTCCGGGCACGCTCACGGTCGACGTGACCTACACGCTCACCGACGACAACGAAGTGCGTATCGACTATCGCGCGAAAACGGACAAGCCCACCGTCGTGAATCTCACGAACCACAGCTATTTCAATCTGGCGGGCGAGGGTAGCGGGAGCGTCGAGAATCAGCTCATCATGATCGCTGCGTCGAGCTATACGCCGACGCGCGCCGATTCGATTCCGACGGGCGAGATCGCATCCGTCGAAGGCACGCCGCTCGATCTACGCGCGTTGACGCCGATCGGCGCGCGCTTGCGTTCGGCGTTTCCGCAATTGCGCTACGCACGCGGCTACGACAATAACTTCAAGCTGAACAAGAGCAGCCAGCATGACGGCGAGCCGTCGTTCGCGGCGCGCGCGTACGATCCCGCAAGCGGCCGCGTGCTCGATGTCTATACAACGCAGCCGGGCTTGCAGTTCTATACCGCGAACGGGCTCAACGGCAGTGCGGTGGGCGTATCGGGCACGGCGTATCGTCAGACGGACGCGTTCGCGCTCGAAGCCGAGCATTTCCCGGATTCGCCGAATCATGCTTCGTTTCCGTCGACCGAGCTCAGGCCCGGCGACGAGTATCACGAAGTGACGGTGTGGAAGTTCGGCGTGCGCTGATGCGCGCCCTGATTCAAGTCAGCACGTTCCAGAGCAGCAAGGTCAAAGCAAGACCGACGACCGACACGATGGTCTGCAGCACCGACCACACCGCGACCGTCTCTTTGAGCTTGAGGCCGAAGTACTCGCGGACCATCCAGAAGCCGGCGTCGTTGACATGGCAGAAGAACACGGAGCCCGCGCCGATTGCAAGCGCCATCAGCGAGTCATGCGTCGCGCTCAACGACCCGACGACGGGCGCGACGATGCCGGCGGTCGTCGTCGTGGCAACCGTCGCGGAGCCGGTGGCCTGCCGCAGCGCGACCGCGATCAGCCATGCCAGCAGGATCAGCGGCATATGCGCGCCGACGGCGATCTTGCCGATCGTCCCACTGATGCCGGCTGTGACGAGCATCTGCTTGAGACCGCCGCCCGCGCCGATGGTGAGCAACAGCGCCGCGATAGGCGGCAGGCTCTTGCGCAGAATGCCGCCCACACGTTCACGCGCCATGCCGCGTGACCAACCCAGCGCGACGATGGCGAACAGCACCGTCAATGTCAACGCAACGAGCGGCTCGCCGACGAAATCCAGCATGTCGTAAAGCAATGTGTCCTTGGTGAGCGCGAGCTTCGCGACGGTGCGGCCCAGCATCAACACGACGGGCAGCAGAATGGTGATGAGCGAGATCGCGAAGCCTGGCGTGGAGGTGCTGTCGGCATGCTCGGTGAAGAGCTTGCCGATTGCGTCCGGTTCTTCCACATGCAGGCGCCTGGAAAGCCACATGCCGTACAACGGTCCCGCGAGAATGACCGCGGGCAACGCCACGATCAAGCCGAGACCGAGTGTGAGGCCCAGGTCAGCATGCAACGCGCTCACCGCGATCAGCGGGCCCGGATGCGGCGGCAGCAGCGCGTGCAATGTCGTCATGCCGGCGAGCGCGGGTATGGCGATGCGCAAGATGGGCTGCTTCGAGCGGCGCGCCATCACGAAGATGATCGGCACCATCATCACGAGACCGACTTCGAAGAAGAGCGGCAAGCCCACGATGATCGCGACGAACGCCATCATCCACGGCAGGCGGCGCGGCGTGGAGTGTTCGAGCAACGTGGTGACGAGCCTGTCCGCTGCGCCCGAATCAGCCATCAACGCTCCGAGCATGGAACCGAGCGCGATGATGATGCCGACATCGCCCAACAACGCGCCCGCGCCTTTGCTAAAGGCTTGCGCAATGGCTTCGAGCGGTTGATGCGCGGTGAAACCCGCAGCGAACGTGCCGACGAGAATGGAGAGGAACGGCGCGATCTTGAGCGCACTGATCGAGACGATGATGATCGCGAGACCAATAGCGCACGCAATCAGAAGTTGTGTGTCGTGAGGCGACCACGAAGCGAGAGTTGTCGTTGGATTCACGGTGACCTTGAGGCTGACGTGACATCGGCTTTGCAGCCAATGTCTTTACGGAAGGCTTTCGCGCGTGAAGTCCAGCCTGTGCCGCGCGCGAAGCCCCGTCGTAATAGCATCTTTCGACCTCACGGTCAAAGAGCGCCAGTGCGCCGGTTGCCATGACCGTGCGCCGCATGCGATGCTTCGCCCTGCTGCAACTTCCAATTCAAACAGCGCGGCACGAGCGAGACCAGTCCGGTTCATCACCCTTTGAAGGAGTGAGCATGATCGTACTGTCGCGGTATCGCATGACGCTTGACGCGTCGCAGCACTTTCCGTTGAACGCGCGCCGCCTGCTCGGCGCGTGGGCTTTGCTTGGCGCAGCGAGCGTCGCTTATGCCGATGCGCAAAGCAGCTATGTCGTGCCGCCGCCGCCGAGCGAACTGTATGGCGAGCTCTTCGTTGCAGTGCAAACGCAGCAGATCTATCCCGATCAAAAGACCTTTGTCGATGCAACGCCGAAGATGGACCCGGCGCAAATCAATCAACTCTATCTGCAACAGCGCATCGTTCCGGGCTTTAGCCTCTCCGCATTTGTCGCGCAGTATTTCACGCCGCCGACGGATCAGGTGATCACGCCGCCGCCTAATCAGAGCTTGCGCCAGCACATCGACTGGCTATGGCCCGAACTCACGCGGAACTCGGCGACAGTGCCGCCATACAGCACGCTGATTCCAATGCCCAAGCCGTATGTCGTGCCGGGCGGACGCTTTCGCGAGGGCTACTACTGGGACACCTATTTCACGATGCTGGGCCTTCAGGAGGCCGGCCGCGAAGATCTCGTCGATAACATGCTCGACAACTTCGCATATCTGATCGACACCATCGGCCATATTCCGAACGGCAATCGCACGTACTATGTGAGCCGTTCGCAGCCGCCGTTCTTTTCGTACATGGTCGAGCTTGCCGCGCATAAGGAGGGCGGGCGCGTCTATCAGAAGTATTTGCCGCAAATGCGCCGCGAATATGGCTACTGGATGCAAGGCGCGCATTCGCTGCAACCGGGCGCCGCCGTGCGCAACGTGGTCATGCTGCCGGATCGCACCGTGCTCAACCGCTATTGGGACGAACGCGACACGCCGCGCGACGAGTCGTATCTCGAAGACGTCCAGACAGCCAGCACGGTTCCGAGCCGTCCCGCGAACGAGGTGTATCGCGATCTGCGTGCGGCAGCGGAAAGCGGCTGGGATTTCAGCTCGCGATGGTTCGGCGACAATCAGACGCTGGCCACCATCCGCACGACATCCATTGTTCCCGTGGATCTGAACAGCCTGATGTTCCATCTCGAGACGACGATTGCGCGCGGCTGCGGCGAGGCGCGGGACTTCGGTTGTGTCGCGGAGTTCATCGGCAAGGCGGCAAAGCGCGCCATCGGCATCAACACGTATCTGTGGAACACCAACGGCTACTACGGCGACTATGACTGGCAACTGGGTCAGCCGCGCAACAACCCGTCGGCCGCGATGCTTTATCCCTTGTTTGCAGGGGCCGCATGGCCCGAACGCGCGCACGCCACGGCGCGCACGGTGGAAACGCTACTGCTCAAGCCGGGCGGCCTGACGACAACCACCTTCAATACGGCGCAGCAGTGGGATGCGCCCAACGGCTGGGCGCCGCTGCACTGGATCGCGGTCGAAAGTTTGCGGCGCTATGGTCGCGGCGATCTCGCGCAGCAAATCGGCACGCGCTTCCTGTCTGACGTGAATCACGTCTATGCGACCGAGCAGAAGCTGGTGGAGAAATACGTCGTGGAAGGCACGGGTACCGGCGGGGGAGGGGGCGGTGAATATCCGCTGCAAGACGGCTTCGGATGGACGAACGGCGTGACCTTGCGTCTGCTCGATCTATACGCGCCCGGTCAGTGAAGCACAAAGGATTGCGATGGCGGCTCGAGCGCGCCGCCATCGCGTCGTCGCGTGTTACTCGACGCCTTCTACCACGCGGAAGTCGCGCTCGCATGCATCGCCGAGCACCTTCAACGCTTCCTGATACTTCTCGCCATTAAACGCGGCGAGCGCCTGATCGAGTGAATCGAATTCGACGAGCACCGTGCGCTCTGCCACGCCCGCGCCCTGCACGGTCGACGCCACGCCGCGAACCAGCACGCGGCCGCCGCCTTCCTTGATCGCTACCGTTGCGAGCTTCGAATACTCAGCGACCTGATCGGGCTTCGCAATCTTGCGGTATGCGCTAACCCAATAGCCTTTTGCCATCTGCAATCTCCTGATTTCGTTGAGCGCCATGCGCCATGAGGTGTCTTCTTGCGAAGGCGAGCATAGCAAAATTCGGCTCAAGCCTCTTGCGACGCATTGTGCGCGCGTGATGAAGGCTCCCTTCCTGGTTTAGGGGTTAACCCCAAACGACCACGCGCCTAGACTTCGGTCACTGCCTGAGCGGCAAGCGCCCAGGCAAGCCCTGAAACCTTTGGAGTATTGGTCATGAAGTCTTTGATTCGCGCAGTCGTCGTCGCCACCGTTTTTGCTGTTCCCGCCCTGTCGTTTGCAGAGGGCAGTCAGATCACGCGTGCGCAGGTGCGTGCGGAACTGGCCGATTTGCAAAGCGTCGGCTACCACGCCGGCGACGGCGACCAGGCGCACTATCCGGCTGCCGTTCAAGCGGCCGAAGCGAAGCTGGCCGCACGCAACGGCGCGACGGCATACGGCGGCACTGCGGGCGGCGCGACGCAATCCGGCAATCGCGTGTCGCAGGCGGACTGGAACGCAATGTATTCCCGCTAAGTCTCAATCCGCCGCGTATTTGCGGTCGAGTTCGTCGAAAAGAGGCTTATTGACGAGCCTCTGGCGTTCCGAAAACGGCGCGACGACAGCGGGGTCTTCATCCAGTTTGCCTTGTTGCCTGAGCGCGGTCAGCGCGGTCTGCATGCCGCGCACCGCGCTTTGCAAAGCGGCGTTCGCGTAAAGCACGAGACTGAAGCCAAGGTTCTGCAATTCGTCGCGGCCCGTGACAGGCGTCTTGCCGCCAATCACGATATTGATGAGTTGCGGCGCGGCGACGGGCTGCGTCAGCGACGTGATCTGCTCCTGCGTTTCGATCGCTTCGATAAAGAGAATATCCGCGCCTGCCTCGGCGAACTGGTTCGCGCGCTCGATGGCGGCATCGAACCCGTGTACCGCGCAAGCGTCGGTGCGCGCGATGATCTGGAAGTTCTCGTCCTCCCGCGCGTCCACGGCGGCGCGTATCTTGCCAAGCATCTCGCTTGTCGAGATGACGCTCTTGCCCGCGAAGTGGCCGCATTTCTTGGGCATCACCTGATCTTCCAGTTGAATCGCATCGGCGCCGGCGCGCTCCAGCGTACGTACCGTATGGCGTACATTGAGCGCATTGCCGAAGCCCGTGTCGGCATCGACGACAAGGGGAAGATCCACCACATCGCGAATTCGATTCGTATGTTCGGCGATTTCCGCCAGTCCCATGAAGCCGAGATCGGGCATGCCGAGCGACATATTCGTGACGCCCGCGCCCGTGATGTAGATGGCTTCGAAGCCGAGGTCCGCGATGAGGCTCGCGCTCATCGCATTGAATGCGCCGGGCAGAAGCAGACCACGGCGTGCGTTCACCAGTTCTTTGAAGGCGGCGCGGCGGCGGGAGGACGGAGTTGTCATGAGTAATGATTCCGGAAAGAGGCGCTAAATGTGCACGAAAATGCACCATGATCTGTCATGTTAAAGCGTGCAGCGCTTGAGCGCCTAACGGAAATGGCATGATGTTGCTCTCGCCAAAAGGAGCCGCGCATGAGTGAGACCTTGCCCGCTTTGCCCTTGCCCGACGGCGTGCGTGCGCGCTTTGTCGATAATGGCAACGGCCTGTCGATGCATATGCTGGAAGCGGGGTACGACACGCCGCAAAGGCCGTGCATCGTGTTGCTTCACGGCTTTCCCGAACTGGCCTATAGCTGGCGCAAGGTCATGAAACCGCTCGCGGACGCGGGGTTTCACGTTGTCGCGCCCGACCAGCGAGGCTTTGGCAGAACCGGCGGGGCGGACATGAGCTTCGCTGCGGATCTCGCCGATTACGCCATGCCGAACCTCGTCGCTGACACACTGGGCCTCGTTTTCGCACTGGGCCATACGTCCGTTGCCGCTGTCGTGGGCCATGATTTCGGCTCCTTCGTGGCAGCGTGGTGCGCGCTCATCCGGCCCGATGTGTTCAGCTCGCTGGTGATGATGAGTGCGCCGTTCGCAGGGCCGCCGCGTTTCCAGTTCGACGATGCGCCTTCCCCCACGATGGCCGATGCCTTGGACGCGCTTGCCTCGCTCGATCCGCCGCGCAAGTACTATCAACGCTATTTCAGCGAGCCGCAGGCTAACGATGACATGTGGCATGCGCCGCAAGGACTTGCCGATTTTTTGCGTGCGTACTGGCACGTCAAGAGCGCGGACTGGTCCGGCAATCGGCCGCATCCGCTCGTCGCGCCCGCTGTTGAAGAACTCGCGTTGCTGCCCGCGTATTACGTGATGCGCGCCGATCAGACGATGCCGGCGACCGTCGCGCAGTACATGCCGTCGCCCGAACAGATCGCATCATGTGGATGGCTCGACGACGCCGAACTGCACGTCTATGCCGGCGAATTCGCGCGCACGGGATTCCAGGGTGGTTTGAACTGGTACCGAGCGAGCGGCGACGAACGGCAGGCCGCGCGCTTGCGGCTGTGGTCGGGCCGCACGATCGACGTGCCTGCGTGCTTTATCGCGGGAAGCAGCGACTGGGGCTGTTATCAGAGACCGGGCGATCTCGAAGCCATGCGCCAGCGCGCTTGCACGAATCTTCGCGCGATGCATTTCATCGAAGGCGCGGGGCATTGGGTGCAGCAGGAACAGGCGCGAACCGTGGTGAGCCGCATCCTGCGCTTTCTGCGGCAGGATGCCCCGCCGATCTTCTGAGCGCGCGATCGATGCGCCGCTCAGGCGCTCGATACCTGTAGCGGACGGTCTTCCTTCGCGCGCAGTCCGTACGCGGTCAGCAAGCGATAAAGCGTGACGCGTGAGATGCCCAGTTCGTCGGCCGCTTCGCCGAGCCGTCCGCGATGCCGCAGGAGCGCCACCTCGATGGCCTGCCGCTCCGCTGTTTCGCGCGCTTGCGCAAGCGTCGTCGGCGCGGCTTCGACGTAATCGCCCAGTTCGAGATCGCTCGCGAGAATCTGCCGTCCTTCGCACATGACGATGGCGCGCCTCACGCGATTGATCAGCTCGCGCACGTTGCCGGGCCAGCCATAGTTGTGAAGCGCGGCGATGGCGCAGGGCGCAAAGCCGCGCAAACGGCGGCTCGCGTCGCGCCTGAAGCGTTCCAGCATGTGATTGGCGAGCAGTTCAATGTCCTTGCCGCGCACGCGCAACGGCGGCTCGTCGATCTGCAACACGCATAGACGGTGATAAAGGTCGGCGCGAAAGCGCCCTTCGAGCATCGCGGTCTGCATATCGACGTGCGTCGCCGAAATGATGCGGACGTCCACGGCCGTCGAACTCTGTCCGCCGAGGCGCTCGATCTTGCGTTCCTGAAGGAAGCGAAGCAGGCTCGCCTGGCTTTCGAGCGGCAAATCGCCGATTTCATCGAGAAACAGCGTGCCGCCGTCCGCCGCTTCCACGCGGCCGATCTTGCGCTGATTCGCGCCCGTGAACGCGCCGCGCTCGTAGCCGAAGAGCTCGGATTGCAGCAGATGCGGAGGAATCGCGCCGCAGTTGATCGCGACGAAAGGCTGCTCGCGGCGTGCCGAACGCGCGTGAATGGCGAGCGCGGTCAGTTCCTTGCCGGTGCCCGATTCGCCCGAGATGAACACCGGCGCATCCGTCATCGCGACTTTGCGGATAGAGCGGTACAGGGCCTGCATCGCTTCGCAGGTGCCCACCATGCCGATTTCGTTGCCATCGGGCTTGTGTGCATCGTTGCAGGCGGCATCGTGCAACGAGACCATGCCGTAAGCGTGACCCACGGCATCGACAATGCGCTCGGCCGCCGAAGGCACCGTCACGTAGTCGAAGCAGTAGTCGCGGATCAGACGGCAGACATCCGGGTTATCGCCGTGATCCGGATCGACGGTCGCGACCCAGCCGATGCGATGCCCCGACAGCAGCGCCGTGAGCGAGGACGCGTCCTTCGCATGCCCTCGGCTGGTCAGATCGATGATGCCGGCCGCCGCGCGTTTGTCGTGCTTGGCGGCTTTGGGCGGCTTGGCCGGCGTGACGTACTCGATCGCCCAGCCGCGCGCATGCAGGCGCTCGGCTAGATCATCCGACACGGCGCGTCCTGCGAAGTAGAGTGTTCTCGATTCCCCGTACATGGCTTTCTCTCAGTATCTATTTTGTATGTAGACACAGTATGCCCTTGAGACTGCTGAGGCAAAAAGCCGCGCAAACGATCTCCGTAAGTTAATTGTTTGCATTGCCCGCTGAAAGCGATTAAGAAAGCTTGAGCAAATTTTGCATGACATTCGTTCGCTTTTATGGCGAACGAATGTTCTATTGCGCGAGAGGCGCGTCATTGCAGGGCCGCAGGGCCTTAGGAGACAGGGCGCTTTTACTTGTTTGTTTTTATTGGCGCGGGCAGGACGCCGCTTAACCCTTCATCGCCCGTTCGAGTTGGCCGGGAACCCACGCGCGGTCGAACGCGCCTTCGAGAATGGAACGCAACGCCTGCGCTTCCTTCAGTTCTTGCGCGCGCGCGCCTTTGAGCACGTCGGCTGCATCGGCTTGCGCGATGGCGAGCACGCCGTCCTCGTCGCCGACGACGATATCGCCCGGATGAACCACCATGCCGCCGACGGAAACCGGCACGTTGATCTCGCCCGGGCCGTTCTTATACGGGCCGCGATGCGTCACGCCGCGCGCATAGACCGGAAAATCGCGGGCGCGCAGCGACGCCACATCGCGGATCGCGCCGTCGATCACGAGGCCCTTGAGGCCGATGCTCTCGGCGTAGCTCGCCATGATGTCGCCCATGAGCGCCTGATGCAGGTCGCCGCCGCCGTCGATCACGAGCACGTCGCCGGGTCGGCAGAAATCGAACGCCAGGTGAATGGCGAGGTTGTCGCCGGGGCGCGTGCGTACGGTGACCGCGGTGCCCGCCATCGCTTTGGGCCGATGATAAGGCGTGAGGCCGATCGCGCCCGACGCGCGCGCCATGTTGTCCGACAAGAGCGATACGGCAAGTGAGCCGAGCGCGTCGAGCAATTCGGCGCTCGCTTGCGCAGCGGACGGATTGTGCCGCCATCCGGGAGCATTCATGGTGCGACTCCTTGGGTTGAAGTGTTGCGTTCGAGCCGTGCGCCGAGGCGCGGATAAACGGCGCGCGCATTGCCTTCGAAGATGCGCTGCCTGTCGTCGTCGGCAAGCCAGGTAATGCCGTCGATATAGCGGCGGGTATCGTCGAAGTGATGGCCCGTCTCGGGATCGATGCCTTGCACCGCACCGATCGTTTCTGACGCGAAGAGAATGTTCTTCGCCGGTATGACGCGCGCGAGCAGTTCCGCGCCGGGCTGGTGATAGACGCAGGTATCGAAGAAAACGTTATTCAGCAGATAGTCGGACAGAAGCGGACGCTTCATGTCCTGCGCGAGACCGCGATACCGTCCCCAGTGATAGGGAACCGCGCCGCCGCCGTGGGGAATCACGAGCTTGAGCGTCGGGAAATCGGCGAACAGGTCGCCCGCGAGCAACTGCATGAACACGGAGGTGTCGCCGTTGATGTAATGCGCGCCGGTGGCGTGAAAGTTCGGATTGCACGACGACGACACATGGATCATCGCGGGCACGTCCAATTCGACGAGAGCTTCGTAGAGCGGATACCAATGGCGGTCGGTCATCGGCGGGCCGGACCAGTGACCACCCGACGGGTCCGGATTCAGATTGCAGCCGATGAAGCCCAGCTCTTCGACGCAGCGCCGCAATTCGGGGATGCAGTTCTTCGGATCGACGCCCGGAGCTTGCGGCAACTGACATACGCCGATGAAATTCTGCGGAAACAAGTCCACGACGCGATGAATCAGGTCATTGCATTCGCTCGACCATAGTGCGTTGGCGTTCGCATCGCCGAGATGATGGCCCATGCCGGCGGCACGCGGCGAGAAGATCGTCAGATCGATGCCGCGCTCCTGCTGCACGCGCAGTTGCGCATTGCCGATGGTGTCGCGAATCTGGTCGTCGCTGATATGCGGGCGGGGCGGCACCGGCGTGCCGTCGGCGAGCGCCTGAATCTGGCGCGTGCGCCACGCCTCATGTTCCGGCGGTGAAGTCGTGTAGTGGCCGTGACAGTCGATAATCATGAATGGCTCGCGTAAGTATCGTTGATTCACAGCGAATGCTTGGCGCTGCGGCGCGTGTCGCCGGTGCGTTCATCGACCGCTTCATCGTCGGCGGGACGCACGCGCATGACGAGCGCGATGATCGTCGCGATCACGAGGAAGGCTGCGATGGTCACGAGCGCGAGCTTGAAACTGCCGGTCGCGCTGCGCACGAGGCCGATGCTCCACGGCCCGACGAGCCCGCCGAACTGCGCGATGGTGTTGATGAGCGCAATGGTCGCGGCACCCGCCGCGCCCGTGCGGAACGAGGCCGCGAGGCTCCAGAACAGCGGATTGCCCGCGTAGATGAAGAGGCCGGTGACGCACAACAGCGCATAAGCGATGACAGGCGAGGGCGCGTAGGCGCTCGCGGCAATCGCAACGGCGCTCATGCCATACACGAATGCGAGGTGCTTCTTGCGATCGCCCGTGCGGTCAGAGCTGCGGCTGATGATGAACGTGCCCAGCACGCCGAGCAGAGGCGGCGCGGCGGACAGAAAGCCCACTTCGATATTGCTGAGATGTCCGAGGCTCTTGACGATTTGCGGCAGCCACAGGAAGAGCCCGTAGATGCCCACGAGCGCGCATCCGAAAAGGCATGCAAGGCTCCAGACGCGGATATCGCCGGCCACGCGCCACATCGAAACGTGCGTGTCGCCGCCGAGTTGCTTGCGTTCTTCCTGAAGCGTGCTTTCCAGCCATTGCTTTTCTTCGGTGGTGAGCCAGTCCGCATCGGCGGGGCGCTCCTGCATCACTTTCAGCGTGACGACGCCGAGCAGGATGGCGGGCACGCCTTCGCAGATGAACATCCATTGCCACCCGGCGAGCCCGAGCACGCCATTGGCATAGGTCATAAGCGCCGTCGAAATGGGACCGCCCAATACGGCCGAGAACGAGCCGGCGATGATATAGCCGCCCACTGCACGCGCCCGATAACGCTCGGGAAACCATTTGGTCAGATAGACAGCCACGCCCGGCAGAAAGCCCGCTTCCATCACGCCGAGCAGAAAGCGCAACGTATAGAAGCTCTTGTCATTGAAAACGAAAGCGGTCGCCGCCGCCACCGCGCCCCACGTGATGAGAATGCGCGCGATCCATCTTCGCGCGCCCACGCGATGCAGCAGCAAGTTGCTCGGTACTTCCAGCAGCATGTAGCCGACGAAAAACACGCTACCCGCGAAGCCGAATACGGCCGGGCTGAAGTTCAGCGCGTGATTCATGTCGAGCGCCGCGAAGCCGATGTTGATGCGGTCGAGATAATTGAAGAACATCATCGCGAACAAGAGCGGCATGAGGCGGCGGTAGACCTTGTGCATCGTGGCCGAAGCGGTCGCGGACGCGATCCCGGATGCGGGCGCTGGGGTCATCGTTGTCTCCATGCGCCGGCTTCGTTGCCGGCGTCTATTCGATGGCTAGTCAATGGGGGGCGAGCGCGAACACATGCGCTCGCCTCACGCGAAGGTCATCATAGGGATGCAAGGGCGCGGCCGTCCAAGACGGAATCGGCATGCTTCTATAGGCTTTTACTTATAGCAGCGGTGAAGCTGCGCTGGACGGTCAGCGTTGCGGCTCTGCGAGAGGAAGGCACGCAAGAAAGGCCTGCACGTGAGGCGAGGCGTCAGGGCTTCGAAAGGTCGCCGTGAGCGACGTGATCTGCGCGGCGCCCGGTCCCGTCAGATGCCGATAGACGACATCCGAGCGGCCGTGCAGCGCCACCGATTCCCCGACATAAGTCACACCCAGGCCGGCCGCGACGAGCGCGATGGCCGTCTGAATCTCGTAAGCCTCGTGCGCCACGTTGAGCGTGGCGCCCGCGTCGCGATAGAGCGAAGCAATGAAGCGTGGAAACTGCGCGGCAGGGTGCTTCGGATAAACGATAAGCGGCGTTTGCGCGAGTTCGTCGATGCGGACCGTCTTACGTTCGGCGAGCGGATGGTCGGATGCCAGCACCGCCATCACGCGTTCGTGCAGCAGCGTGCGCGTAGCGCAGCCGGGACGGTCGGGGGCCTGTCTGCCGATTCCGATATGAATGCGCGCATCGCGAAATGCATCGGCCTGTTCCTCGGTGAGCATTTCGAAGAGCTTGAGTTCGACCTTCGGATAGGCTGCGTGGAATGCCTTGAGCGCGGGCGGCAGCACGCTGTACATGGCCGAGCGCGTGAAGCCGATGGCAAGCCAGCCGTGCGTGCCGGCATCGATGGCGCGCACGCCGAGCGTCGCCTGCTCGCAGCGTTCCAGAATTTGCCGCGCTTCGGTGTAGAAATAACTGCCCGCTTCGGTCAGCCGCAACGGCCGGCTGCCCCGATCCACCAACTGGCTGCCGAGACGTTCTTCGAGCGAACGAATCTGCTGTGAAAGCGCGGGCTGCGCAATATGCAGACGTTCTGCCGCCCGGCTGAAGTTGAGTTCTTCAGCGAGCACGATGAAGCACTGCAATCCCCGAAGATTCATTGCATGGCGCTCCTGACCGCCGGCGTGTTCATGTGAATGACTCGACCGCGGGCGTCCGCCCGATCGGCGGAACATGATAACGAAGCGCGCGGGTCCCGCGCAAAGCGGAGCCGTCTTGTTTTATCTGGCGTTGCCTGCCGCCGCGCCTGCGCGAGCGGTCGCGCCTGCATTCGTCGCCGCGTTGGCCGGGCTTTGACCATTGACCCCGTTCGTCGTGTTTCCGTAATTCGCTCCGGCGGACGTGGAATTCGAAATGGAATTCGAATAGGCCGGCGACGATTTCGCCGGCTTCGGCTGAAGCGTCTGATTGATGACGCCTATTTGCCCGAGCTTTTGCGCAGCGGAGCTGTCCGCATGCGATGCCGTGGTGACGCACAAGCCGCCCGCGCCGATCGCGAGCGCAATGGCGGAAGTCAACGCTGTTTTCATGCTTTCTCCCTGCGGGAACGTGTCGTCCCAAGAGACACCATGGTGCGCGAGAAACGTGCCCGAAGGCAGAGGGGTTTTCGCCTACTGCCCGAGACGTGCGCCGCAATGCAGACATGCGGCGATATCACGCAGCACCGAAACAGGCAGCTTCGGACGAAAGATCGCCGGTAATCGGTAAGATGTACTACGCAGTGTTGATTAACGCTGTCGTTGAACCTGCATGGAGAATCGCAACATGTTTCCCGAATATCGTGACCTCATCTCTCGCCTCAAGACCGAAGACGCGCACTTCTCGAGGCTTTTCGAACGGCACAATGCGCTCGACCACGAGATCCGCAACATGGAAACCGGCGTCACGCCCGCGGATTCGTTTGCCATTGAATCGTTGAAAAAGGAAAAGCTGCTGCTGAAGGACAAGATGTACGTCGTCTTGCGCAGGGCCGCCGAAGCCGCTTGAACGCGCAAGAGTACGCGCCGCCGCACACGCTGCACACGCGATATGGAGTAAAAGACTTTGAAAAACACACGATCAACCGGGACACAGGCAGGCAAGGCTGCCCAGCGTCAAAAGCAGGAACAGGACGGCGATGTGAGCGTCGTCGAACCGTCAGAAGCGATACTCGAACAGGAAACGCAGGACGCAGTGGATACGGCCAATGACCTCATATCCAGCGGCATGGAAGACATCCTCACGTATGCCGCGTCGAGCGGCAGCAGCGCAGAAACGAGGCTCGACACGCTGAAGGCCATGATGGGCGGTCTATCGCCGGACGAAGCGGCGACCCTGCGCGCGTATCTTTTCGAGGCTACGTCGCTCGTCAGCGCGCCGGCGTCGCGCAGGCAGCGGCAGGACGAAGAACTGTCGCCCGGCTGGCGGCATGGCGATTATCCGTACAAGCACCTGATGTCGCGCCAGGCGTACGAGAAGCAGAAATATCGGCTACAGGTCGAATTGCTGAAGCTTCAGGCGTGGGTCAGGGAGACCGGCCAACGCGTCGTCATCCTGTTCGAAGGGCGCGATGCGGCCGGCAAGGGCGGCGCCATCAAACGCTTCATGGAACACCTGAATCCGCGTGGCGCGCGCGTCGTCGCACTTGAGAAGCCGTCGGAACGCGAAAAGGGGCAATGGTACTTTCAGCGTTACGTCGAGCATCTCCCGACCGCCGGCGAGATCGTGCTATTCGACCGTTCGTGGTACAACCGCGCGGGCGTCGAGCGCGTGATGGGCTTCTGCACGAACCAGGAGTACGACGCCTTCATGCAACAGGTGCCGGCCTTCGAGCGGCATCTGACGCAAAGCGGCATGCACATCATCAAGTTCTGGTTCTCGGTGAGCCGCGCGGAGCAGCGCCGCCGTTTCAAGGAGCGCGAAGTGCATCCGCTCAAGCAATGGAAACTGAGTCCGGTGGACCTGGCATCGCTCGACAAGTGGGACGACTACACAGCCGCGAAAGAAGCCATGTTCGCGCATACCGATACCGCCGATACGCCGTGGACCGTCGTGCGCTCCGATTGCAAGAAGCGGGCGCGTCTCAATGCAATGCGTTATGTGTTGCATCGCCTGCCGTTTGCGAATCGCGACATCCAGACGATCGGTCCTGTCGATCCGCTGATCGTGGGGCGGGCGTTCTAGGCGGCGGCTTCCATCAATTGATGCGCAAGCAGGCGCGCATGCGGCGTCAAGGTATCGAAATCGCGTGCGCATAGATGCAGGCGGCGCGCGGCCCACGGCTCAGATAACGGCACGATCGCGAGCCCCGGCCGCCGCAACGCCTGCGCCGACACGTCGGAAAGAATCGCGATGCCGATCCCGGCTTCAATCAGCATCCCGACGCTGTCGAGACTGCGCATATGAATGCGGTAATGCAACTGCCTGCCAAGGCGCGACGCGCGCTCGGACAGATGCATTTCCAGCGCGGCATCCGCGAGTCCGACGTACGCTTCGTTCACGATATCCGCGAATGCCACCGCCCGTTGCTGTGCCACGCGATGCGCGCGGTGCGCGACCACCACGAGCTGATCCTGCGCGATCACGTGTGTCTGAAGGCTCGCGAGATCGGTGATATCGGCCACGATGCCCAAGTCCGCGCGACCCTCGGCCAGCGCCTGCACGATATCGACGCTCGGCCGTTCGTCGAGGTCGATGGAAAGGTCGGGATGCGCCGCGAGAAAGCGCGCAAGCTGCATCGGCAGGAACGCGGCAAGGGCGGCCGTATTCGAAAGCAGCTTGATGCGTCCTTTGAGACCAGTGGCGTAGTGGCGCAACTCTCCCTTCATGTATTCGACCTGAGCCAGAACCATGCGTGCATGGCGCACGAATGTTTCGCCCGCGGCGGTCGCCTGTACGCCGCGGCGGTTGCGTTCGAGAAGCGGTGCGCCGAGCGCCGCTTCCATTCCCGCGATGCGTTCGCTCGCCGACGCCAGCGCAAGATGCATGGCCTGTGCGCCCGCCGTGATGCTGCCGCGCTCAAGCACGGTCAGAAAGAGCCTCATGTCGATGAGATCGAACCGCATGCCATGCCTTCGGTCTCGCCGAAGCCTCGCATTGGAAATGCCAGATTGTAAGCGCGCAGGCGGCCCGCTACGATTGGCCGCATGGAACCTCTCATCGTTGTGACGGGCGCGGGTCTGGTCGCGGGCGCCATGAACGCGCTCGCGGGCGGCGGTTCGTTCGTGAGCCTGCCGGCGCTGATTGCAGCCGGTTTGCCACCGGTTCAGGCGAATGCTTCGTCGACCGTGGCGCTCTTTCCGGGCGGCGTCGTGAGCGCGTGGGCCTATCGCGACGGCCTGAGTCCGGTCGGTCCCGTGTCGATACGCGCGATGCTCGTCATCACCGTGATCGGCGGGCTGATCGGCGCGGCGTTGTTGTTGTCCACGTCGTCATCCACATTCTCGTTTCTGTTGCCGTGGCTCATGCTATGCGCGAGCTTGGCCCTCGCATTCGGCCGCAGGATCGGCGAAGCGTTACGGCAACGGTGGCGGATCGGCGCGCCGGCGGTCCTCGCGATCCAGTTGGCGCTTGGCGTCTATGGCGGCTATTTTGGCGGAGCCGTGGGCATCATGATGATGGCCGTCTGGGGGCTGCTCGATACGCGCGATCTCAAGAGCCTCAATGCGCCCCGTACGTTACTGGTCAGCGCGGCGAACTCGGTCGCCGTATTGACGTTCGCGCTCGCGCATGCGGTGCGCTGGCCGGAAACCTTCGCGATGCTCGTCGCGGCCATGGCGGGCGGATATGGCGGCGCGCAGCTCGGTCGCCGCATGCCGCCCGGCGCGATCCGGATCGGTACGTTGATTCTGAGCACGGGCATCACGATCGCATTCTTTGCGCGAACCTATGGGCCGATGTTTTGGCATCGGTGACACGCTTGTCCTGCTCATGAAAACGTCATGATTTCCGCATTGCTGGAGACGATCGGCGCGCTATCGGTGCTCGTAAGCGTGGCGGCGAAGATCGCGTGGGCGCGCGAACAGCGGGAAGAATCGGCGCATGCCGATTCTGTCCGCGCAGGCTTCACTGAGGGGAGCTTGCGTAGGGCGGCAAGCCCAGCGGCTTCAAAGCGGATTCATAGGCGCGGACAAAACGGGGATCGTCGTCCGCTTCGCGCGCCATCCACGCGCCGAGTTCCTCGCTGCAAGCGGCCTGCGCGATGGAATCGAAACACGCGGACTTCTCGTTCATCATGCTCGCCGCCCAATAGAAGCTGAATAGCGTTCGTTTCTCGGCAGGGCTCATGTGAATTGCGTCGGGATCAGTGCCCGAAAGCCAGTGCGCGAGCTTTGCCTTGAGCGTCGCATCGGTTTCGTGGACGTCATATGAAAAGAGATAGCCGCCGCCGGACTGAGCGGTATGGAAGTCATCCATCACGACCGCGCTCACGAAACGGGCCGCACGCGCATTCAGCGCAAACGATTGCGCCTGGGCGCTCGCGAACACACACCAGAGCATGACGAGCAACGCATTCGTTCCATACCGTGACCAGACACGGCGCCTTTCTTGACTGCTTCGCGGATTCACGCCAATGAAGACCAGAGAATGGGCTGCAAGAACATACGCAGCGTTGAGTGAGATGCTTGAATTCTACTGACTTATAAGCAAGTCCGCGCCACTGAATCGGGCAGTGCCGGACAATCGACCTGAATCAGATCTACAAAAGACAAACGGCCCCGAAGGGCCGTCGTGCGCCGAGGCAGCCTGCTTACTGCGTTACAGCGGCTGGATCGTCGAAGCCTGCTTGCCCTTGGGGCCTTGCTTGACTTCGAAGCTCACCTTCTGGTTTTCCTGAAGCGACTTGAAACCCTTGGACTGGATTTCGGAGAAATGTGCAAACAGGTCCTCACCGCCGTCGTCCGGCGTAATGAAACCAAAACCCTTTGCATCGTTGAACCACTTGACGGTACCTGTTGCCATTTTTCCAACCTTAAGAGACGAATTTCGTTGAAGATGCGCCCGTGATGTCGAGCGAATACATTTTTACCATGACTCGGGATTTTGGTCCAATACGCGTTTCTGCTAACCAAGTGGACTTAAGCGCGTCACATTGAACGAATTACTTGGCGTCTCCCAAGTGTCGGTTCAATTTGCCGCTTTATGTTCGCGAGGCATTAGACATATCGAATGCCCTTTAGCGCGGCAACGGCCTAAGCACGTTCGCCGCATTGCGCTCAAAATGACTGACACGCCGCCATCTTCCACGGAGACAAGCAATGTCAGCTTCATCCAGCGATTCGCCTGTGTGGTTCATCACGGGCTGTTCGACCGGCTTTGGCCGTGAGCTCGCCGCCGCCGTCATCGATCGCGGATGGCGCGCGGTGGTTGCCGCACGCAATCCGCAGAGCGTCACCGATCTCGTCGAGCGTGCAGCGGGACGCGCGATTGCGGTCCAACTGGACGTGACGCGCGCCGAGGAAATCGCAGCCGCTGTGAACGCCGCGCATGAATCGTTCGGCCATATCGATGTGCTCGTGAACAACGCGGGCTTCGGCTATCTCGCTGCCGTCGAGGAGGGCGAGGAGGACGAAGTGCGGGCCATGTTCGAAGCCAACTTCTTCGGCGCGGCCGCGATGATCCGGGCGGTCCTGCCAAGAATGCGCGAGCGCCGCGCGGGGCATATCGTCAATATCACGTCGGTGGGCGGGCTCGTCGGCAATCCGGGCAGCGGCTATTACGCCGCGACGAAATTCGCGTTGGAAGGACTCGGCGAGGCGCTCGGGCGCGAGACGGAAGGGCTCGGCATCAAGGTGACGGCGGTGGAGCCCGGGCCGTTCCGCACGGACTGGGCGGGCCGCTCGCTGCGTCAGGCGAAGCAGGCGATCGACGACTACGCCGAAGTCGCGGGCCGCCGGCGTGCCGGCATCGCGCAACAGAGCGGCAAGCAGCCCGGCGATCCGGCACGGGCGGCGCAGGTCATCATCGAAGCGGTGCAGTCCTCGCGACCGCCCGCGCATCTCGTGCTCGGCAACGCCGGCATGGAACTGGTGCGCGGCAAGCTCGGCCGCCTCACACGCGACCTCGACGCCTGGCAGGCGCGTAGCGCATGGAGCGACAACCCCGTCGAATAACGCTCGACATGGACGAGAGGGAAGCGCACGCGTCGCGTCTCGTCGCGGACTATGCGGCGGCGCTGGGCATCGCGCCGCCCGACGTCCGGTTCGTCCAGACGTCGCCTGGACCCTGCTACGAGGCGTTGTTCAACCGCATAGAGATCGACTCGCGCACGCTCGGCTTACCCGAGCCTGCGCTTCGCCTCGTTCTCGCACATGAAGTCGCGCACGCAACGCAACGCGCCGCGCTGCTTGCCGACTTTCTGTGGATCGTGCTTCGCGTGACCGTAATGTTCTCGGTGCCCTGCATCCTGTTTGCGGCCTTGCCGGATCGTGAGCTTTGGCGCGTGTCCATTCCCGGTGCATGCTTTGCGCTGATATGGGTGGCTTCTTGGTGGGCGTGGCGCATACGGGCGAGCAAACGCGCCGTTACGCTGGAACTCGACGCAGACGCCAAGGCCACCCAGCTTTGCGGTTCGCAAGCGACTTTGAGCGCCCTCGAAGTCATGTTGATGCGCGGTTATATCGACGCTGATCGCTTTCATGCGATGCAAGACCGCTTGCCTCCGTCTTCGCCATGAATCCCTAAAGAACGATGAACGCCTGCCGTTACTGGGCTGGATACGCCTTTTCTTATCCGGTCGCTTTGACATCCTAATGGCGTGGGACCGGGAAAATATTACGGGGATTCACTCATGAACGTTGAACGAGGCGTTGCGAGCCATATCGCCATTCAGTCGGCTTCGTCGGCTTCGTCTGGTTGCGCAGGCTGCAAGACCGACTCCGATACGGCGCTCGCCTTCGCGTTTGCGTTTCAGCCTATCGTCGATGTCGTCGCAGGCGCGCCATTCGCGCACGAGGCGTTGGTGCGCGGTTTGAAAGGCGAACCGGCGGGCACGGTGCTCTCGCAAGTCATCGACAGCAACCGCTACCACTTCGATCAACGCTGCCGCACGACGGCCATCGCGCAGGCGGTGGAACTCGGGCTCGAAGGCTTTCTCTCCATCAACTTCATGCCGAACGCGGTGTATCGGCCGGAAGCGTGTATTCGCAGCACGTTCGACGCCGCGGAGAAGCACGGCTTTCCGATCGAGCGCATCATCTTCGAGACGGTCGAAGGCGAGAACATCATCAGCCGGCCGCATCTCGTCGATATCTTTCGTGCGTACAAGCGTTTCGGCTTTCAGACTGCAATCGACGATTTCGGCGCAGGCTACTCGGGCCTGACCTTGCTCGCCGATTTTCAGCCGGACCTCATCAAGCTCGATATGGACCTCGTGCGCGGCATCGACACGGATTCGGTGCGGCAGCGGATCGTCTGCGGCGTGCTGGCCATTTGCCGCGACCTCGGCATTCGTGTGATTGCGGAAGGCATCGAGACGAAGGGCGAGCGCGACTTCTTCCTTGCCAACGATGTGCGTCTCATGCAGGGCTACTTCTTCGCGAAGCCTGCTTTCAATGCGATTCCCGCATTAAGCGAGGCTTCGTTCGCGGCCTGAGAATGGCTCGCTTCTTGCGTGCGTTTGAGGCTTGGCGCTTGGCCTCAAGCGCGACGCGCATCAACGCCCCCGGATGACCGATCATGTATGTCCTGTTTGTAGAAGATGACGCCCGTCTTTGCGATGCATTCAGAGACCTGGCTGTGTCGCTTGGACACGTCGCGCACGTGGCCTACGACGGTCATCAGGCGATGCTGCTCGCAGCGGAGAATCGCTACGACACCATCTTCATCGATATCGGCTTGCCCGACGTCGACGGCCGGGACTTGTGCCGGCGCTTGCGGGCGGCGGGGCCGAGTCAGCTTGCGTGCGTCGTGGCCGTCACGGGCGATGATCGGCACAGGAACGAGTTGCACGAGCATTTCGACGGCTATTTTCTGAAGCCTTTCACGGCGGATGGCTTCAGGGCAGTGCTGGACGCCTGCTGACGCTTGGAGCATTGCGTGTCTTGTTCAAACATCGAGATCGTCAGCCGCCTTGCGTTCGCGGCGTTCTTCGTTCGCGCGCCGCGCGCGCAGGCGCTGCCGTGACAACTGGGCGATCACTTCGCCCGTCGATGCACCGGCAGGAATCTCGTTACGAATGACTTTGGGAACCATGGGCAAGCCCATGCGCTGCCTGCGCAGCGCAATGGCGATAGCAGTCCGGCATGTTTGTCCGTGACAGTCCCATTCGTCGCGGATTCTTTCGCAATAGGGGCACTTTTCCATGCCTGCAGTTTACTGCCAAACGCGGCACGCTCGCCGCGCTTGGGCCTCGGGCGACTCTAGGCGCCCGAACGCTCGCTCATGCGCAACCGTTCTTGCGCAAGCGGGCGCCGCGCACGCTGATGATGATCGAGGCTGCGTCTTAGCACTTTCTTCACGAGCGACTTGAGAAAGTGAATGGACCTGTCCTTGCGCACGTCCAGATCGAAAGGCTTCAGTTCGACCACTTGGCGACCGTTGCGCTCACCGAGCCTTGCGCGCGTGTCGCGATGGTCCGCCGCCATCCTCGATAGTATTTCCGACGCCTCGCGGAACGATGCACGATCGACTCGGGCGCAGACATGACACGCGCGATGAAAGATCTTGTCGAACACGGCAAGCCAGAAATCGTCCATCTCGCCGCCGTCGCAGCGCGCGAGCGCCTCGACACCGTTGACCTGCAGGTCGCGCATGTCGTGCAGCGTGGACTTCTGCGTGATACTGCCAAAGCGCCTGCGATAGCCGATCAACGGCTCGGCGATGCGGTAGAAGCGTTTGGCGCGCAGAAAGATGGAAGGGATGAGCGCCATGTCCTCATACACGCGGCCCACGGGAAACTGCATCGTCTTGAAGAACTCAGTGCGATAGACGCGCGCCCATACAAACGTATGGAACTTGTCGGCGAAGTCGAGCCGCGCACTGCGATCCACTGCGTGATCGCCGCCTTCAGTCTTGGTGACCAGTTCGAGTTGTTCGAGCTCGCGATCTTCGTCGTCGATGATGCTCACGTTGTACTCGATCATGTCGTAATTACCTTCCGCGAGCCGTGGAATGACGGCTTCGGTAAAACCCTTGAGGTAAATATCGTCGCCATCCAGAAAGCCGACATAAGGCGTGCTTACCGACGCCAGCCCCGTATTGCGCGCGGCGCTGACGCCACTGTTCTGCTGGCGAATAAGTTGAATATGCGCGCCGCCGTCGCGTTCGATCATGGCTTGCACGGCGGCGTGCGTCTCGTCGGGCGAACCGTCGTCGACGACGATGATCTTCAGCCTGTCGATATGAGGCTGGCTCAGTAGCGACTCGAGCGCTTCTTCGATGTAACCCTCGACGTTATAGGCTGCCACCACGATGGTGAGCAGCGGACTTGTGGCTTGCACAGAGTCACGTTCGAAAGACATAAGGACGCTCCGTCGTAAATCGGATTGAAAGGTGCGCCGCTGTAAGGGCGACGCAGTAGCGCGAATGGACTTCGCGCTCCCCGGACGAATCTCCTGGTCAATTGCATCGCACACGGCGCGGCATGCCGTGAACAGAACGGCACTGCGCGCGTTGCGATGTCTAGTTATAGGTGCTGGCGGACCCGGTCGACATGTCGAAGAGACAGTGGACGAGCCAGTCGATGCCTTGGCACCGGAGCGGCATGCTCCGATGTGATGCACGTGTTGTCAACCGCGCCACGCAATAGAGCGGGTTCTCTGCGGTGGGTTCCCCGACTATGCCCGAATTTCTGCATTCTGCTTGAATTCGCTTGCTTGCTACATCGTAGCTGTACAAAAAGTCTGAATGCGATGTTCGCCGTCTAAATACTATGTTGGCATCGCGAGGTCAATGCCATGATGGACGACGCTTGGTAAGCTTCATAGCAAGGACGGTGCCACGCGTCTATCGAGCGTGTGGAACAAGAGAGGCGCGCCAAGGAGTGGACAGCGCCGAAGCGTCCTGGATCACGCACTGGTCACACGCGAAACGCACTGACTGCCCGAGCGAGCCGCTCCGCCTGTTCGCGCAGTTCCGTGGTGGAATGCTCTGCTTCGCCGACGAGCGCCGCATTCTGCTGCGTCGCTTCGCCGATCTGCATGACCGCCGTGTTGACTTGCTCGATGCCGCAAGCCTGCTCGCGCGAGGCCACGCCGACTTCGCCGACGATCGCATTCACGCGTGCGACGTGCTCGACGATGCCGCTCATCGTGCTGCTTGCTTCCTCTGCGATCTTGAAACCATGCGACACCTTGGTCGCGGACTCCGTGATTAACGCTTCGATCTCCTTGACCGCGCCCGCGCTGCGTTGCGCAAGCGCGCGGACTTCGGATGCGACCACCGCGAAGCCCTTGCCATGCTCGCCCGCGCGCGCCGCCTCGACGGCTGCGTTGAGCGCGAGGATATTCGTCTGGAACGCAATGCCCTCGATGGTCGCCGTGATGTCGGCGATGCGCCGCGCGGATGCGTCGATCTCGCTCATCGTTTCGACGACGCGCGCCACGGCCTCGCCGCCCGCACGTGCTGCGTCGGATGCGGACGACACCAGCGTTCCGGCCTGCTGGGTATTGGCCGCGTTCTGCTGCACGGTGGACGTGATCTGCTCCATGCTGGCCGCTGTTTCTTCGACGCTCGATGCCTGCGTGGCGATGCGCGATGCGATATCGCTGCTCCCCGAGGCGATGCGCGCGGTGCCATCCGTCATGTCGGCGGATGCGCTTCGCACTTGCCCGACGATGCCGGCGAGCCCTTGCGAGACGCCGTCGATCGCGCGCATCAGGCGACCGATATCGTCCTCGCGCGCAGTGTCGATACGCACGGTCAGATCGCCTGCGGCAATACGCTCGGCAGCACGCGTCACTTCATCGATAGGATGACCAACGAGTTTCGCGACGGCATAGAGCAACGCACCGACGAGCGCGGCGATCACGACCAACCCAAGCATCAGGAAACGGTTGCGGCTTGCGTGAATGCCGGCAAGCAGTTCGTCGCGATAGGCGATGCCGCCGATCATCCAGTTCCATTGCGGCACGGTCGTGAAGACGATTTCCTTCGCGCCGCCATGGACGTGTGCATCGGCGCCGGGAATGTCGGCGCCATCGAACGCGAGCTTGCCTTCATGCGCGTCGAGCATGTGCTTGAAGGGCGCAACGCGCTCATCCGCCGCTTGTCCCTCGTTGCCGGGATGCACGAGCAGCTTGCCGCGATTCGGCCCGTTCGAGGCATCGACGACGAAGTAATAGCCGCTCTCGCCGATGGTCAGCTTGCGGATGTCGTCCTGTAGCGCGGACATCTCGGCTGTCACGTCCACGCCTACGAAGAGCGCGCCGATCACGCGGCCTGTCGCATCGGTCACGGGTTTATATTCGGTGATGTACTGCTTGCCGAAGAGCGCAGCCATGCCGATATAGCTCTTCCCGGCGAGGATCGGACCGTAAGCGGGGCCTTTGCGGTCGAGCAGCGTGCCGATGGCGCGCGAACCGTCTTGCGTCTTGAGTGACGTCGTCACGCGCACGAAGTCGTCGCCGGTGCGGGCGAAGATCGTCGATATGGCGCCGCTTTCTTCGAGGAACGCATCGGGAATGGAGAAGTCGCCATTCAGGGGCTTGTCGCCCGCATTCAGGCTCGGCGTCGCTGCGCCGGCGACATCGACGGTATGCGCTTCGTCGAGCGCGAAAGCGTTCGGCAGGCGATGCGAAAACATCGTCATGAAGCGCGCGACTTCGGCGTTCACCGCGGTGTCGTAGAGACGGATCATGGTGACGATCGAGCGGTTGTCGCTCTCGACGCGGGCGAGTGCGTGGGCGTCGACTTGCTCGCCTGCGGAGCGGGTGACGGCGAGCGTGAAGCTCGCGACGACGATAGCCGCGAGCGTGCACGCAAGAATGGCGAACTGGGTTCCCGCATTTGCGCGGGTGAAACGTTTGAAAGGCATGGACACGTTAAGTTAATGAAAGGTGTCCGGTTTTTATCGGCAAGAATGGGCTCTTTCTTTAATGATTGAGACGTTTTTACCGCTTGGCGGGCGGGAGCCAGTCACAGGTGTTTGGTCTTTTGCATGCCGCATTCGGCATCCCGGAATGCAACATGCCGGATGCACTAGAAAACGATTAACGGCGCGCACGCCTAGGTGCGTTTGCAGGATGACATCATGCGCAGCGGACGCGCCTGCGTCAGGGTAGTCCCGGGGTAGGCGCGATCGTCCAACGACGATACTCTTCGGAAAAACGTTTTCCAAGAAACTGCAGCGCGGCGCATTTGCTCGCCGCATGCCACCGGCGCCCGTCGCCTTCTACTGACACGCGGCACGACGAGCGCCGCCGCGTAACGGAGACAACCATGCAAACAGCCGTCGTCGGCATCGCCCGCACCGCCAGCCGGTATCGGTGGATCGTGTGTGCGTTGCTGTTCTTCGCGACCGTCATCAACTACATGGACCGGCAAATCCTCGGCTTGCTGGCACCGTTGCTGCAACATGACATCGGCTGGACGCAGATTCAGTACGGGCGCATCGTCATTGCGTTCTCGGCCTTCTATGCCGTCGGCCTGCTGTGCTTCGGACGCATCGTCGACTGGCTCGGCACACGGGTCTCCTACGCGCTGGCGATGTTCGTCTGGAGCGTTGCCGCCATGCTGCACGCGGCAGTCGGCTCGGTGATGGGATTCGCGATGGTGCGCGCGCTCCTCGGCATCGGCGAAGGCGGCAACTTTCCGGCGGCCATCAAGACGACGGCCGAATGGTTCCCGCGTCACGAGCGCGCGCTCGCCACTGGTATTTTTAATTCAGGTGCCAACATCGGCGCGGTTTTCGCGCCGGCCATCATTCCGGCGCTCGCCGTGGCCATGGGCTGGCGCTCGGCGTTCGTGATCGTGGGCGCAATCGGACTCGTGTGGCTCGCGGTCTGGTTCGTCATGTATCGCCAGGCGGACAGCCGCACGGACGACGACGAACTCTCGCACGAAAAAGACGAAGCCGAAGCCGCCGACGCCGGACGGGCGAAGGCGGGCGCGCCCGGTTTCAAGGTGCTGATCCGCAAACGCGAAACGTGGGCGTTTCTGATCGGCAAGTTCCTGACCGATCCGGTGTGGTGGTTCTATCTGTTCTGGCTGCCGAAATGGCTGAACGAATCGCGCGGCATGGACATGCAGCACATCGGCCTTCCGCTCGTCGTGATCTACGCGATCACCACGGTGGGCAGCATCGGCGGCGGCTGGATTTCGTCGGCGTTGCTGCGCGCGGGCTGGAGCGTGAATGCAGCACGCAAAACCGCGATGTTGATTTGTGCATGCTGCGTGCTGCCGATTGCATTCGTTTCGCAGGTCCACGATCTTTGGTTGGCCGTGGCGATCGTCGGTCTCGCGGCTGCGGCGCATCAGGGATGGTCGGCTAATCTTTTCACGACGGCTTCCGACATGTTCCCGCGTCGTGCCGTAGGCGCGGTCGTGGGTATCGGCGGGATGGCCGGGTCGATCGGCGGCGTGCTTTTCTCGGAAGTGATCGGGCAGGTTCTGCAACGCACCGGTCAGTATTGGGCGCTCTTTGCGATCGGCGCACTGGCTTATCTCGTCGCCTTCGTCGTCATGCACGTGCTCACGCCGAAGATGGCGCCGGCCCGGCTCGACGCGTGAGTGCGGCCGTGCGACGCATCGTGATGCACGTCGACACGATGCGCCGCGTTTCACTCGGTCGTCATGGCAGTGGCCGCAGCCGTCGATTCACGCACGATCAATCGCGGCTCGAACATGGAATTGCCGGGGTCCGGATGGCCCGCGAGCGCGTCGATCAGCTTCTGCATCGCGAGTTCGCCCATCTTCTCGCTCTGGATATCGACTGTGGTGAGGCCGGGCGCGGCGTATGCGCCGTACGGCACGTTGTCGATGCCAGTGACCGAAACGTCCTGAGGCACGCGAATGCCGAGCGTCGCCGCTTCTTTCATGAAGCCGAGCGCAATCAGATCGTTGTAGCAGATGACCGCCTGCGGACGCCGCGGACCCAGCATCACGCGCGAGCAGGCATGTTCGCCGGCGAGCGAAGTCGGAGCGTGGGCATCATGAACGTCGAGTTCGAGGCCGGCATCTTGAAGACATTCGCGCACGCCGCGAATCCGTTCATCGTTAATGCGGGCCTGGCCGAAGCCAAGGTATGCAATATGCCGATGTCCGAGGTTCAGCAGATGCCGCGCGAGCATGTGCGCGGCCAAGCGGTTGTCGATGCCGACGCTCGGAATAGGCAGCGCCTCGGCGTTGCGCAGAAGCACGACGGGCTTGTCGAGGTCGATCATCCAGCGCGCGTCTTCGTCGGACAGGCGCGAACTGACGATCAGGCCGTCCACGCGCTGAGACAACGCTTCGATGAGCGGACGCTCGCGCGCCTGATTTTCGTCGATATCCACGAGCAGCAGCGTGTAGTCGTGTCTCAGCGCAATGCGGTTCGCGCCCTTGACCACGTTGGTGAAGTGCGGATTGCTGATGTCGAGGATCGTGAGGCCGATGGTGCGCGTGCGGCCTGTGATCATCGAGCGCGCCAGCGGGTTGGAGCGATAACCGAGCGAGTCGATCGCAGCCTTGAGCCGCGCTTCGACCGGCGCCGAGAACCGTTGGGCGCCGTTCATGTATTTGGATACCGTCGCGACCGACACGCCGGCAGCGGCGGCGACATCGCGAATGGTCGGAGAAGTTTTTTTCATGTCGGGGTAACGTTTTCTCGCGGTTTCCAATATTTTCGGATTGTCGCAGAAATTTGGGAAACAGAATTGCGTTTTGGATGCAGCATGCAAGTTGAGGTGGCAAACTACACGGGCGACCATCCAAGGTGGGACGACCAAAAAACGTTTTACTTTTTTGCATCCGGTAAGGACGAGGAGTTTCGATGAACCAGACCAACGCAGCGGGCAAACCGTACAAACGCCTGCTTTTGACCGGCGCTGCCGGCAATCTCGGTCGCCAGTTGCGTGGCGCGCTCGCAGAGTGGGCCGACGTCGTGCGCGCATCCGACATCGCTCCGCTCGACGATGCCGCAGCGCATGAAGAAGTGAGCGCCGTCGATCTCGCGGACCGCGATGCGGTGATGCGCCTGGTCGAAGGCGTCGATGCAATCGTGCATCTCGGCGGCATCTCGATCGACGCGCCGTTCGACGACTTGATCGAGGCGAACATCCGAGGCACCTACAACCTCTATGAAGCCGCGCGCCGTCACGGCGTGAAGCGCGTCGTTTTCGCGAGCTCGAATCACGCGATCGGTTTTCATCCGGTAACGGAGGTTCTCGATGCAGACGCGCCGCAACGGCCCGACAGCCTCTACGGGGTGACGAAGTGCTTCGGCGAGGCGCTTTCGCGTTACTACTTCGACCGTTTCGGCATCGAGACGGTGTGTATGCGCATCGGCTCGTCATTCGAGGAGCCGAAGAATCCGCGCATGCTGGTGACCTATCTCAGCTACCGCGATTTCATTGAACTCGTGCGTTGCTCGCTCTTCACGAATCGCGTTGGGCACACCGTCGTGTACGGCGCGTCGAACAATCCGCTGAAGTGGTGGGACAACACGAAGGCGAGCTTCCTTGGATTCAATCCACAAGACAGCTCGGCCAAATTCAACGACCGCTTCCCGGCCTCGGCGCCGACCGCCGAGCGTGATGACCCCGCGCAGCGGTTCCAGGGCGGCGCGTTCGTGCTGGGCGAACCGATGGAGCGCGGCCAATGAGCAATGCGCCTCGGGTGGAGCGGCTGGAGGCGGCGGGGCGTGCGACGGTCGGCGAGTGTCCGGTCTGGCATGCAAAAGACCGCGCGCTGTATTTTGTCGACATTCCGGAACGGCGCTTCGTGCGTCTGGACGTCGAAAGCGGGCGGCGCGCCGACTGGACGCTTCCCGAGCAGATCGCGTGTTTCGCATTCGATGCTGCGGGCACTATCGTCGCCGGCATGGAGAGCGGGCTGCATGCCGTGACGCTGCATGCTGAAGGCGAAACGCGCGTGACCCGGCTTGCCGCGCCACGCTTCGACGCGCCGGGCATGCGCTTCAACGATGGCCGCTGCGACCGGCAAGGGCGTTTCTGGGCAGGGACGATGGTGCAGGACATGTCGCTCGCGAGCACCGCGGGCGCGCTGTATCGCTACGACACCGGCGGCATTCTGTCCGAGCCGCTCGTCGATGGTCTCGTCACGCAGAACGGGCTCGCGTTCTCGCCGGACGGCGCGATTCTGTATCTGTCCGATTCGCATCCGACGAGGCGGCTCATATGGGCGTTCGATTTCGACGTCGACACGGGCACGCCTCATAACCGCCGAGTGTTGGCGGATCTGCACCAGCATGCGGGGCGCCCCGATGGCGCAGCGGTCGACGCGGACGGCTGTTACTGGACCTGCGGCAATGATGCCGGCCGCCTGCTGCGCTTCACGCCGCAAGGCAAGCTCGACCGAACGATCCTATTGCCGGCCACCAAGCCGTCGATGTGCGCGTTCGGCGGCGACGATCTTTCGACGCTTTACGTCACGTCGATTCGTCCGGCCGCCAATGCGACCGAAGACGACGGTTGCGTCTTTGCGCTGCGCCCCGGCGTGCAAGGATTACCGGAACCGGCGTACGGCGGTATGTTACCGGTCGCATAAATGCCATGAAAACGAAGTAATGACTGTCGCCAAGTGTGGGATTGGTCCGCACAGTACAGGCTAAACACCAGTTCTGTACTTGCTCCGTAGAGAGTAGGCTTGCAAGTCGCATTCAAGTCAACGATCGGCCGCTTGCCTATTCGGAGGAGACATTGATGGACCTTGAAACTCGCACCATGAAGCGCGTGATGGTTCGGCTCGTGCCGTTCCTCATCGTGTGTTACTTCGTCGCTTATCTGGATCGTGTCAACGTCGGCTTTGCTGCATTGCAGATGAACAAGGCGCTCGGCTTTTCCGCGAGCGCATTCGGCTTCGGCGCGGGCATCTTCTTTATCGCCTATTTCTTTTTCGAAGTCCCGTCGAATCTCTTGCTCGAACGCTTCGGCGCACGACGGTGGATTGCCCGCATCATGTTCACGTGGGGCATTCTCGCGGCGGCAATGGCGTATATCCCGCACATCGCGCAAGCGACCGGCTTGTCCAATGCGTACGTGTTCTATGGCTTGCGCATCTTGCTCGGCATCGCGGAGGCGGGCTTCTTCCCCGGCATCATCTTCCTGCTGACGCTGTGGTTTCCTGCAAAATATCGCGGACGTGTCGTGGGTTATTTCATGGCGGCCATCCCGCTGTCTACCGTGATCGGCGGCCCGATCTCCGGTGCGCTTCTGCAGCTAGACGGCCTTCACGGCATGGCGGGCTGGCAGTGGCTTTATCTGATCGAAGCGTTGCCGGCGCTGCTGCTAGCGTTCGTCGTGTTCTTCTATTTGACCGATAAACCCGCAGACGCACATTGGCTCGCCGACGACGAACGTAAGTGGCTCGTGGACCGGCAAGCGCATGAGCGCGCGCATCGCGAGGCGGTACATGCGTTCAGCGTGAAAGAGGCGTTGTTCAATCGTCGCGTGCTCGCCATTGCGCTGATCTATTTCGGCGCCAATGCCACCAACTATGGCTTGAGCTTCTTCTTGCCGCAGATCGTCAAAGCCTTCGGTTTGACCAACCTGCAAACCGGCTTCGTGACCTCGCTGCCGTATGCGGTCGGCGTCGTCAGCATGGTGCTTTGGGGGCGTCATTCGGACCGCACACTCGAACGACGCTGGCACGTTGCCATCGCGCTGATGGTCGCGGCGGCGGGTATCGCAGCGTCGGCTGGCCTGGATAATCCGGTGCTCAAGATGATTGCGTTGTCGATCGCGGGCTTTGGCATCTTCGGCTGCTTGCCGGTCATCTGGACGTTGCCTGCTGCGTTCCTTTCGGGCGCTGCGGCCGCGGGCGGCATCGCGGCAATCAATTCGCTCGGCAATCTGGCGGGCTTCTTCGGGCCGTATGCGATGGGCTGGATCAAAGACAGCACGGGCGGCTTCGGCGCAGGTTTGCTGTGTCTCGCGGGCGCCGGAATGGTCGGTGTCGCGGCCGTGTTATTGCTGCATCACGATTCCGCGCTCGAGACGATATCGGGGCCGCAGGATATGGAAGAAGGCGAGCCGGTGAGGTCATAGAATCCGGATCGGTTGTCTGCTTCTTCAAGCCCGCTATCGCGGGCTTTTTCGTGTATGCGACCGACTAATGCTCTCTCAGCGACGACAGAGTTCTTTAAGTTGCAAGCGCACGGGTCGCGCCAAGCAACGCATCGCAACCTGCGCTAATGTCGTCCTTTCAGCCTCTCACGCGCGAAGACGCTACCTTCCGACAACCAATCGACAGCACGGAGAATCTCGATGGACTATGTGAAACTCGGCACAACCGGTCTGGAAGTGTCCCGCCTCTGCCTTGGCTGCATGACCTTCGGCGTGCCCGAACGCGGCACGCATCCCTGGACGCTGGACGAAGAGAAAAGCCGTCCTATCATCCAGCAGGCGCTGGATGCGGGAATCAATTTCTTCGACACGGCCAATACCTATTCCGATGGAACGTCGGAGGAAATCGTCGGGCGCGCGCTGCGCGAGTTCACCCGGCGCGACGACATCGTGATTGCCACGAAGGTCTTCAACCGCATGCGCCCTGGCGCTAACGGCGCGGGGCTGTCGCGCAAAGCCATCTTCAATGAGATCGACAACAGCCTGCGACGCCTCGGGACCGACTACGTGGATCTTTATCAGATCCATCGCTGGGACCATACGACGCCGATCGAGGAGACGCTCGAAGCATTGC
Source organism: Burkholderia sp. 8Y (assembly GCF_902506145.1). Taxonomy (GTDB): domain Bacteria; phylum Pseudomonadota; class Gammaproteobacteria; order Burkholderiales; family Burkholderiaceae; genus Caballeronia. The sequence goes on from NZ_LR733519.1 coordinate 343,158, forward strand.
ATGACGTGGTGAAAGCCGGCAAGGCGCGCTATATCGGCGCTTCTTCGATGTTTGCGTGGCAATTCAGCAAGGCGCTCTATACGTCGCGCGAAAACGGCTGGACCGAATTCAAGACGATGCAGAACCACTTGAATCTTCTGTATCGCGAGGAAGAGCGCGAGATGTTGCCGCTGTGTGCGGATCAGGGCATCGGTGTACTTCCTTGGAGTCCGCTTGCACGTGGACGTCTCACGCGCGAATGGGATGCGACATCCGAGCGTCAGCAAACGGATACGTTTGGCAGCACGCTCTATCAGACGCATGACGCGGACCGGGCTGTGGTCGAGGCCGTGGCGGCCGTCGCGAAGGCGCGCAACGTTCCACGCGCTCAGGTTGCACTTGCCTGGGTGGCGCAGAAAACGCCGGTGACTGCGCCTATCATTGGCGCTTCGAAGCCCAACCATGTGAGCGATGCGGTCGAAGCTTTGTCGTTGAAGCTGACGCCCGAGGAGCTTGCACAGCTCGAAGCACCGTACGTTCCGCATGCAGTCGCGGGCTTCAAGTGATGCGTTGAGCGCGGGTTGATCATCAGGTTGCAGTTCATGCGCGGCATGGCTGCGACCTGATGCGGCCTGAGTCATCTTGTTGGCTAAATAATACGAGGTACTAAGCGAAGGTTCAGTGCGTGCGACGAGATGTTGGCAGGTCCGCGCCTGCTAAACGGCTTGCCTGTCTCTTCTTCCGGCGGCACTCAAACGCGAGCGCACAAAGCCGATATGCTCGCGAAGCACATACAGCGCATCCGTATGAGCGAGCGGCAACTTGAGCGTATCGAGTGATGCTTCGATGTCGTCGAGTTCGGCGAGCAGCGCGCGCCGTTCGTCGTCGCCCGAAAGATGCATCGCGCCGCGCTCCACCGCGATCAGCGCGCCGTAATAGCGATAGATGCGCGAGCGCACGCGCCATCGATACAGCGCCGGCACAACCCGAAGCGCCGGAAAAATCAGCACCGCAATAGGCAGCAGCAAGACGAGCGCGCGGTCCGCAACGTTTGCCAGCCAGAACGGCAGAGCGCGATAAAGGAAGCTCTTGCCCGAGCGGTAATAGCGGCTTGCATCTTCGCTGATCGGGAACTCGTGCGCGACAGGGCTCGGGAATTGGCCCGCGCGCTGCAACAGGCCCGCCTTGCCATGCACTTCCTGCGCTGCTTCGATCAACAAGTCGGACAGCGCCGGATGCAGGCTCGTGCGTGCGACGAGTTCAACTGTCGGGCTGATCAGATGCACCGGCTGCGGCGGAATACGTCTGCCAAGATCGAGGACGCCGGGCGGTAACTCGATGTCGTCGAGATACGGGAAAAGGCGCGTATAGGCGTCCGCTTCGTTGAAGTCCATCACCGAGATGCCGGGTACCTTCAGAAGGCGCAGCATCAACGTACGCGTCGCGGAATCGCCGCTCAGGAAGACTGCATCGGCTTGATTGCTGACGAGTTGCGTTGCGGCCGGCAGGCCATCGGTCGGAAGCAGCTGTGTACTGCCGCCGGGCGTGATGCCATTAGCTTCGAGCAGCTTGAGCGACAGTGTGCGTGTGCCGCTGCCTTCGCGCCCGATTGCAATGCGCTTGCCTTCCAGTTGCGAGAGCAGCGTCAGGCCCTTGCCGCGATAGAACACGACCATCGGCACATAAGCCACGCTGCCGAGAGACATCAGCGACGACGCTTGTTGAGGAGTGGCGATGCCGCCCTGCACGAGCCCGAGATCGACATGGTCCCTTGGATCGAGTAGGCGTTGCAGATTCTGCACGGAGCCGTCGGATGGCAGCACCTTGAGCGTGACGCCGTTGCGCGCAAGAAGCTTCGCATAGTCCTCGGCAATCTGATAAAGCGAACTATCGGGCGGGCCCGCCGTGATGGTGATGGAACGCGGCGGCGCGGGATCCACGAGCCATACGACGAGCACGATCGCCAGCGCGGAAGCAAGCACGAGCGGCCCGATGGACCAGGTGAGGTCGTGCAACAGTCGCCTTGCATGATCGTGCGCAAGCGGCGAGCGTGTCATGCGAGACCGCGTCATAGGCGGAACGCCTTTGCATCTTGCATACCGGAGAAGACATTGCGCATGTCGAGCCCGCTCGGAAGCTGCGTTGACTTCGCAGTGTACCGCCAGGCGAGGGCGAAGCGGCAGGGGGCCTCGAACGCAACTGCATTTTGCATTCAGGCCCAGTGCGCTGGAATCCAGACGGCGCCTACCCAGTGACCCGGAACCCAAACGGCGGGGCGAGGAACGGGGGCGACGTACACCACTGGCGCCGGCGGCGGGGGCGGTGCCACCACGACGGTGGTCGGAGGCGGGGGCGGTGCGACCACGATCGTCGAGGAGGGCGGCGGCACGGCCACGACTGTGGTTCCCGCAGTGACGGTGGCGCCCGCCACGACCGTCGTGCTGTGGGTGCCCGTGGTGGCCGTTGCGCTGCCTGACGTGACGACGACGCCCGGTGCGACGCTGGTCGCGCTGCCTGCATGAGTGACCGTGCTGCCGTTCGCGGTGTCGATGGTTCCCGAGCGGTTGCACGTATAGCCGGCGCAACTCGTGGATGCATTATGCGTGGATGTATTGCCGTTTGGTCCGGTCACCGAGCCCGAGGACGAGTACTGGCCGGGTGCGTTGCGCGTGACAGTATTCGCCGTCGTTGCGGTCTTGCCGCTGGGGCCAGTCATGTCGCCCGTGTGCGAGCAGGAGCCGCCCGCGCACGATGTGTCGCCTGCATGCTGCACCGAACGTCCGTAGGGGCCGTAAGCCGTGCCCGAATTCGAAAACTGGCCGGGGGCCGTGCGGGTGACCGTGCCGGAGTTCGTCGCGACGCCGCCCCACGGGTTCATCACGCCGCCCGCATGCGAGCAGCTTCCGCCGCCGCAAGAGCCCACATGCGCGCCGCTGTATGCACCGCGGCCGGTGTATGCGGTGCCGCCGCGCGCCCAGCCCGCGAAAGCCGAGCCGCTCGACAGTGCGAGCGCCGTGGTCGCGACGGCAACCAGCAGTCGGCGCAAGGCTGCCTTCGATGAGAATGAGCTGGCGAGATTCGATCTGTCGTTCACGTTGATTCTCCTCGATGAGCGAGCCACTTGACGTTGCGTGTGGCGACGGACTGACTATAGGAGAAGCCCGCTGCTAAGTCCCGTGCAGACTTATTTCATGGGATGTCGTGAAAGGCTGATTCGACATTTCCTATCTGTCCGACGAATCGCATAACGATGCTCGACAGTGGTTGGCTTCGTCGATGCGTTCCGATCACCGCGACGCCAGGTGGAGGCGACGCGAACAATGGTTCGATGGCGGTGCTCGATTGCCGCTCGCTTTCTCAGTGCAAGAGCACGACGACTGTGAGTACCGCGACAACCGCATGGATCGTCGCCACACGCGCTTTGCGCACCGAAAGTCGCATCACTTCGAGCATGGGCGCGGCGATGCCTGAAAGAGGCTTTGTATCGAGGGTTCTTAGTCGAAGGCTCAGGTTTGCCCGAGAGCCAGAGGTATGCGTGTCTTCTCTGCTGCAAGTGATAGCGGCGATGAGGGCCGCCGTGGTCTTCAGTGAGGAATTGTCGGCGAAGGCATCGAGTTATCTGTCGATGGCCGCGTATGCGACGGCTTCGTGATTCGTTCGCGATCTTGCAAGGCGGCATGCCCTGCGCGTCCTCGTTCTGGCTTGGTTGATTAACAAGAAATCATCGCGCGTCATCCGTACGCGCTGTCAAGGCGTGTCGTAGGTGGGCGGCTGTGGATTGTGGGCCGGGTTCGTGTCGAATTTGCTGATGTCGATGATCGCATCACTAACACGCGCTTTGAGCTGAACGAGATCGGCTTCTAGCGCATCGGCTAGAGCTTTGTCGTAGACCTCGGCGCCATGTACATAGATTGTGAAGGCCTGAAGGTACTTCGCTTCCTTGGCTGGATTCTCGATAGTCTCGCGCGTCCAGCGATATAGCGGATAGTGCTGCGTGCCTTCGCGTTCGGCTTCGGCTACGTAGTCGGCGAAGGCATCGAACTGACATTTGATTGTGGCGTCGTGCTTCCTTAGCAGTGCATCGAGCGATGACAGCCCAGCGTTCTGCGGTTCTTTGCGCGCCATCTCGGCGTACTGCGGACTGAGTCGAATACGCACTTGATACTGCCATCTGTCGTCGTTCATGGTGTGCTCCGCTCGAACCGAAAGTAGACTATACGCCTCGATGCGCACGCTATTGTGACTTCGCGAGGTGAGCGACGCGCCTCTGGAAGAAGCGTGAGCGCATCTGGCATGCAAGCGACCGGCATGCGGCATGCCGCATGCAATCAACGGGCATGCCGCATGCAGAATCATCCGCCCTTGGCGCGTCCGGCTTGCATGGCGACACCGTTCCAGAGATGCATCGCGGCGTAAGCCCGCCACGGCCGCCAGCGATCCGCATACGCTCGCTGTTGAACAGGCGTGGTCAGCGACGGATCATGCCGTGCGATAGCCTGCATGAGCACGAGATCGGCGTCCGGCCAGGCGTCGGGATCGCGTAGGGCCCGCATGGCGACATAGCCGACGGTCCATGGTCCGATGCCCGGCATGGCGAGCAGATCGCGTTTCAGGCGCTCGCGATCGATGCCCGGCGTGTCGATCGGTAGCGCGCCTGACGCTACGTCGTGCGCAAACCGCTGCACGGTCTCGACGCGCTTCCCCGGCATGCCGATCTGTTGAAGATCGGCGGCGGCCAGCTCCGCTGGCGTCGGGAATCGCCATGACGTAGCTTCGTGTAGATGCCCGTCGATGCGCCGCCCGGCACGCTGGACGATGCGCGCCATGATCGTCGATGCGCCTTTCACGCTCACCTGTTGCCCGACGATCGTTCGCACGACGAGTTCGAAGCCGGACCACGCGCCCGGCACGCGTAAGCCCGGCGCAGCCTCGACGAGCGGCCCAAGTAGCGGATCACGCACCAGGCATCGACCGATGGCTCGCGGATCGGCGCCGGTGTCGAACATGCGTGATAGCGGCTCCGCGAGTTCATCAGCGTGGCGACCGACGTCGCCTTCCACCGTCACGATCAGACGATGCTTGCACTCGTGTGGCCTGACCTCGACTGTGCCGTCCTCGCCGCGCCATTCGATCGCGCGACGGTATATGCCGCCCTCGACCGTCTCGACGCCCGCCGACGCCCGTCCGCTTATGAAGGCGCACAGCCGCGACCAGTCGAAGGGGCGTGTGAAGGGCAGTTCGATCACGGTCGCAGCGACGCGTTTGGTGGAATGCATGCTGAGTGCCGAATGAAGAATGCAATGCTGTTGCGGCATGACTGCGTTCATCCTTCGCCGGCTGTCGAGGTCGACAAGGCGTTCCCGACGACATCGAAAAAAACACGACCCTGCGGTCATCACACCGATGAGAACGCCGTCGCGAGATCGCCTGTTCTATGGGCGCATACCACGGCGAAAGCGGCCAGCGGAGAACCTCGACCGACCGCGTACACGCGTAGCCCGCCGACTTTCCTCTGCGTGTACGGGCAACACTTCCGCTTGCAGTGAAGCCCGCAACCTGCATTCATTATGCGTCTTTGGCGCCGCGCTTTGCCGGCACTGCGGGCTTGACCGTCGCTAGGGTACGCTCCGCCAGCACCGCATCCCGCTTGCCCAACAGATGCCGACGCAGGATGGCGGCCATGCGCGGACCATCTCGCGTTTCCAGTGCCGCGATCATTTCCTCGTGTTCGCGAATGGCGCTGTCCCACTTGGGCGTCTGAAAGTTGGAACGAAACCGCAGCGCCTGCAAACGACGGTTGATCGACACGTAGGTTTGCCGCAAAGCGGAATTGCGCGCGGCCTCGTTGATCTTGTCGTGAATCGCACGGTTGCGTGCGTAGTACCCGGACAGATCATTCTGCGCGCGGCATCCGACCATCTCTTCATGCAATGCCTTGATGTCCGCGATCTCGGCAGCGGTGATGCGCTCGCACGCGAGCTCACCGGAGAACGCTTCCAGCCCGCTCATCAGTTCGAACATCTCGCGGATTTCGAGGTCGCTGATCTGCGCCACTGATGCGCCTCTGTTTGGCGCTATCTCGATCAGCCCTTCCGCAGCCAATACCTTCAATGCTTCACGCAAGGGCGTGCGCGAGATTCCCAGCGTCTCACAGAGCTTGCGCTCGTTCAGCTTGACCCCCGGCGCCAGCAAACCCTCGACGATGAAGCTGCGCAGATTGTCGACCACGGTGTCATGCAGGCGAAGCCGTTCCAGCTTCGGCAGCAGGGAGGACGACAAACGCGCCTCCGGTATGTCCATATTTTGCATTCAATACCTCGAAATCCGTTTTCGGCAATTCTAGCCCACCGACAGCGGAAAAAACCGCCAGCGGGTTATCCCTAGGCCATTCGGCCTGATAAATCCTTTGCCGGCGCAACTCACTGCGTTAGAGTATTTTGCATGCAAAATTCAATTTCTAAGGATGCGCACCCATGCTGAAGCTCGACTTCCATCCCGCTGGCCGTCACTTTTTGCAGATTCCGGGGCCCAGCCCCGTTCCCGATCGCATCCTGCGTGCAATGAGCTACCCGACAATCGACCATCGGGGTCCGGAGTTCGGCGCGCTCGGGCTGAAGGTGCTCGACGGCATCAAGCGGATCTTCAAGACGACGCAGCCGGTGGTGATCTATCCAGCGTCGGGAACGGGTGCGTGGGAAGCGGCGCTGTGCAATACGCTCAGTCCGGGCGACGCTGTCCTCATGTACGAGACCGGCCACTTCGCGAGCCTCTGGAAAAAGATGGCCGAGAACCTCGGCCTCAAGCCGGAGTTCCTGGGCTTGCCCGGTATCGAAGGCTGGCGTCGCGGCGTGCAGCCGGACATGATCGAAAAGCGTCTGCGCGAAGACACGCAGCATGCGATCAAGGCGGTATGCGTCGTGCATAACGAGACATCGACCGGCGTGACATCCGACATCGCCGCGGTGCGCCGCGCGATCGACGCCGCCGGTCATCCCGCGCTGCTGCTCGTGGACACCATCTCGGGTCTCGCATCCGCCGATTACCGTCACGACGAATGGGGCGTGGATGTCACGGTTTCGGGCTCGCAGAAGGGCCTGATGCTGCCGCCCGGCATCAGCTTCAACGCGGTGTCGCCGAAGGCGATCGAGGCGTCGAAGGAGGCCAAGCTCCCGCGTGCGTTCTGGGACTGGAAAGAGATCATCGAGATGAACAAGCAGGGCTACTGGCCCTACACGCCGAATACGAATTTGCTATACGGCCTGCTCGAAGCACTCGACATGATTCTCGGGGAAGGGCTCGACAATGTATTCGCGCGCCATCAGCGACTTGCTGCCGCGTGCCGTTCAGCGGTTACGGCGTGGGGACTCGAGATTCAGTGCGCCGATCCCGCCGTGTATTCGCCGGTGCTGACGGGCGTGATGATGCCGGAAGGCGTCGATGCCGATGCCGTTCGCAAGCTCATCTACGAACACTTCGACATGTCGCTGGGCACGGGCCTCGGCAAGCTGAAGGGGCGCATGTTCCGCATCGGGCACCTGGGCGATTGCAACGATCTCACGCTAATGGCCGCGCTCACGGGATGCGAGATGGGCCTGAAGCTCGCGGGAATCGCGCTGAAGGACAGCGGCGTCGCCGCTGCGATGGACTATCTGACGAGCCACGTCGCAAAGCCCGAGTTGAAGGTGGCCGCGTGAACGCCGTATTCGACGCTGCCTCCGTCGCCCGGCTATTCCTTCAGGCGAAGGCGCACCGCGCGAAGCTCGACACGTTGCCAGAAGGCGTGCGCCCTTCCAATGCAGATGAAGCCTACGCTGTGCAAGAAGCAACGTTGCACGTGCTTCGCGCCGATGCCGCCGATGCGGGCGATGCACACGCGATCGGCGGCTGGAAGGTCGGAGCAAAATCGGCGGACGGTCCGATTCAGGGCGCGCTCCTGCCGGCGTATGGCGTGCATCGTTCGGGCGCGCATCTCTCGATGCAGGCTTTCGGCAAGGTCGCCCTGGAACTCGAAGTGGCGTTCACGTTCAATCGCCCGTTCGACGCTGGCAGCGGTCCGTACGACGACGCGGAAGTCTTAGCGGCTATCGGTTGCATACATTCGACAATCGAGGTTGTTGCGAGCCGCTTCGCCGCGTGGCCCGATGTCGACAAACTCTGGCAGCTCGCCGATTTGCAAAACCATGGCGCACTGGTTGTCGGTGAAGGCGTGCCGTACGACGATGCGTTCGCGTTTGTATCGCCGACGATGACGTTCACGTACGACGGCGCGTCCCTATTCGACGCAGCGCCCGCGAATCCCGCAGGCGACCCACGCCGGCTGCTGACGTGGACGATCAATCACGCGGTATCCCGTGGACTCTCAGTGGAGAAGGGCACGGTGATCACGGCGGGTTCTTATACCGGCATGGCGTTTCCGGACAAACCTGGCACGGCGATCGGCGCGATCGACGGCCTTCCGCCGGTTGTTCTGCATTTTGAATGAAGCGTGCCGGGATTCCGCATCAGGCATTAAGCATTAAGCATTCAAAAGACCACGCCCTCACTGACCGCGACAATGCTCAACTCAACTACCGACCGTCTAGTCAAGCCGATACATCTGATGCCGGCTTCGGCGCGGGCTCGGCTCGCCTCGGCGCCCACGCCTCTGCAGGAACGTTTGCAGCGTGAGTTGAAGGGCGATGTGCTATTCGACCGCGCATCCCGCGGGCGCTATGCGACGGATGCATCGATCTACCAGATCATGCCGCTTGGCGTCGTGGTGCCGAAAGACCAGGACGACCTTCGCCTGGCCTTGGACGTAGCGCGTGCGCAAGGCGCGAGTGTCCTGGCGCGCGGTGCGGGAACGAGCCAATGCGGACAGACGGTGGGCGAGGCACTTGTTATCGACACGACGAAATGGCTGAACAATATTGTTCATTTCGACAAAAACGCTTGCACGGTCACCGTCGAGCCGGGCGTCGTGCTCGATCATCTGAATGCGTGGCTTAAGCCACATGGCCTGTGGTTTCCTGTGGACGTTTCGACGAGCGCGCAATGCACGATAGGCGGCATGGCCGGCAACAACTCGTGCGGCTCGCGTTCGATGGAATACGGCATCATGGTGCACAACGTCGAGGCGATCGATACGATCCTCGCCGACGGTCACGATGCGCATTTTGGCAAGCTGTCCACGATGCAACTCGATGCACGCATGCGCGATCTCGTCGATGGCGTGCGCGGCATTGCAATGCGCGAACGCGATGAACTGCGCGAGCGCATTCCGAAGGTATTGAGGCGCGTGGCCGGCTATAACCTTGATCTGTTCGATTGTCAGAGCCCGCTGTCCTTCAGTGACGGCGAGCCCAATCTCGCGAACCTGCTGGTCGGCTCGGAAGGCACCCTTGCGTTCAGCCGTCAGTTGACGCTCAAGCTGTCGCCGCTGCCAGCGCATAAGACGCTCGGCGTCGTGAACTTTCCGAGCTTCTATGACGCGATGGACATGACGCAGCACATCGTCAAGCTCGGGCCGGTCGCCGTCGAACTTGTCGATCGCACGATGATCGACCTCGCGATGTCCAATCCGTCGTTTCGTCCGGTCATCGAGAAGGCTTTGGTGGGCGATCCCGAAGCGGTGTTGCTGGTCGAATTCGCGGGCGCGGACCGCGATACGCAGTTAATGAAGCTCGCGCAACTTGTCGAGTTGATGGGCGATCTGGGCTTGCCCGGTTCGGTCGTCCAAATGCCTGAAGCGGGCCCGCAAAAGGCGCTATGGGAAGTGCGCAAGGCCGGGCTCAACATCATGATGAGCATGAAGGGCGATGGCAAGCCGGTGTCGTTCATCGAGGATTGCGCGGTGCCGCTCGAGCATCTCGCGCAATACACGAGCCGTCTGACTGAAGTGTTCAGAAAGCACGGCACCGAGGGTACATGGTATGCGCATGCAAGCGTCGGTACGTTGCATGTGCGACCTATCCTCGACATGCGACGCGACGGTGCGGTCAAAATGCGCGCCATCGCGGAAGAAGCTGCGGCTATGGTGTGCGAGTACAAGGGCGCTTATTCAGGCGAACACGGCGATGGTCTCTGCCGTGGCGAGTGGGTCGCATGGCAATACGGACCGCGCATCAACGAAGCATTCCGCGACATCAAGCGGCTCTTTGATCCGGACAACCGCATGAGCCCGGACCGCATCGTTGCTCCGCCAAAGATGGACGATGCCGCGAATTTTCGCTTTCCGCCGTCGTATCGCGAACGGGCCATTGCCCCGCAACTCGACTGGTCCGCGTGGAATGTGACGCGTGATCCGATGACGGGTATGGAAGGCGTCGCTGGCTCGGGCACCGATCTCGCGGAAGGACTCGCGAAGGCGGTCGAGATGTGCAATAACAATGGTCACTGCCGCAAATTCGATGCGGGAACCATGTGCCCGAGTTACCGCATCACGAAGGACGAGCAGCACGTGACACGAGGCCGCGCGAATACGCTGCGCCTGGCTCTCTCAGGCCAACTCGGCGACGAGGGAGAAGGACTCGCGAGTCAGGACGTCAAGGACGTCCTCGACCTCTGCGTATCCTGCAAGGGATGCAAGCGCGACTGTCCGACGGGCGTCGATATGGCGCGCATGAAAATCGAAGCGCGTGCGGCATGGACAGCGCGCCATGGTCTGCGCATGCGTGAACGATTGATTGCGTTCCTGCCGCGCTATGCGCCATTTGCAAGCCGCATGCCGTCGCTTGGCAGCACCATCGAAACGAACATGCCTTGGGCGGCGCGTTGGCTGAAGACGAAGCTCGGACTCGCGCCGCAACGTGCGTTTCCTCGCATCAGGAAGCCTTTTCTCAGTGAAGCGGCAAGCAAGCCGGTCCTGTCTGCGACGAAGGAAGTGCTGCTCTTTGTCGATACGTTCAACAACTACATCGAGCCGGAAAACGCCCGCGCCGCGCAGCGCGTTCTGCAAGCGGCCGGCTACACGGTACATGTGAACACGAAGAAGAGCGAGCGACCGCTCTGCTGCGGCCGGACCTTTCTCGCGGCTGGGCTTGTTGCTGAAGCCAAGGCCGAAGCACGCCGAACGCTCGATGCGCTGATGCCCTACGTGGAGCGCGGTGTAGCGATAGTCGGTCTGGAGCCTTCCTGTCTGCTGTCTTTACGCGACGAATTCCTCGGCTACGGATATGGAGAAATCGCTAATAAGGTGTCCGAAGCATCATTTCTGTTTGAAGAGTTTCTGGTGCGCGAGCGTGCCGCGGGACGATTCGATCTCGCGCTGAAGCCGCTGGACAAGCCGCGGGCGTTGCTTCATGGCCATTGTCATCAAAAGGCGTTCGACGCCGTGCGACCTGTCGAAGCAGTGCTCGGATGGATCCCCGAGCTGCACGTCGCCACCATCGAGTCGTCGTGCTGTGGCATGGCCGGAAACTTCGGCTACGAAGCGGAGCACTACGAGGCCTCGCAAGCCATGGCGGAGTTGTCGCTGATGCCGGCGGTGCGCAAAGCAAGAGACGCGCGCGATGCCATCATCGTCGCGGACGGCACGAGCTGCAGGCATCAGATCGCGGACGGCGCGCAGACTGAAGCGTGGCATGTAGCGCGCGTGCTAGAGCGTGCGCTGGCATGAAGCCGACCGATTGAAGCAGGACGTACACGAGCCAATAGATTCATTCATCGACACCACAACAGCGGACACTTCCACGATCCGCGACAGGAGACGACGCCATGAAAACCACCAGCAAACCACGCAGTCGACGCTTACGCCGACGCACGCAATAGACACATAGGCGGTCATCCGTTACCGATGATCGCCACCCATCGATCTTTAATTCGACGCACCAAGACGCTGTTCCGTATGTCGTGGCCAGGCGCCCTTGCGCTCGGCTCACGCACGCGATCACTCAAGGAGACGATGATGTTCCGTCGAGCCACCACGCGCGTTCTGCTGCTGCTATGCGCGATGTATTTCATTACCTATATCGACCGCGTCAACGTCAGCACCGCCGCAAGCCAGTTCGGCGCGGAGCTCGGTCTGTCGCACACTCAGATCGGCTTCGTGTTTTCTGCATTCGCGTATCCGTATCTCGTCTTCCAGATCATCGGTGGATGGGTGGGCGACCGCTTCGGGCCGCGCCGCACGCTAGCGGTGTGCGCCATCATCTGGGCCGGTGCGACGGTGCTGACAGGCTTGGCCGGGGGCTTCTTCTCGCTGATCGTCGCCCGCGTGCTGCTCGGCCTGGGGGAAGGTGCGACCTTCCCGACGGCGACGCGCGCGATGTCCAACTGGATGCCGGCCGACCAGCGAGGTTTTGCACAAGGTATTACGCATGCAGCATCCCGCATTGGAAATGCAGTCGCGCCGCCGCTGATCGTCTGGCTGATGATCGCGACGAGCTGGCGAGGTGCGTTCATCATCACCGGGGTCATCAGCTTCGCGTGGGCGCTGGTGTGGATGTTCTACTTTCGCGACAACCCGCGCGATCATCCACGCATCACGGAAACCGAATGCCAGACCCTCGCCACGTATTCTGGCGTCAAGGAGCGCAAGGCCGTGCCGTGGCGCACCTTGCTCGGCCGGATGGCGCCTGTGACCGCCGTGTACTTTTGCTACGGCTGGGTTCTGTGGCTCTTCCTCGGCTGGATCCCGCAGTACTTCCTGCACAGCTATCACATGCAGCTTGGAAAGTCGGCACTGTTTGCATCCGGCGTGTTCTTCGCGGGCGTGCTCGGCGACTGGCTCGGGGGTTCGCTGACGGACCGTGTCCTGCGCAAAAGCGGCAACGTGCGACTGGCGCGCAATGTGATGGTCGGCGTATGCATGCTGCTGACGCTGTTGTCCCTCGCGCCGATCATGCTCGTAACGAATCTTTCGATCACGCTCGTCGCGCTGTGCCTGTCGGCTGGCTTCTTCTTCAACGAGATGACGATCGGCCCGATGTGGTCGGTGCCGATGGACATCGCGCCGAAGCACTCAGGGACAGCCGCTGGCATTATGAATTCCGGCTCGGCACTGGCTGCGATCATCAGCCCGGTCGTTGGCGGTTGGCTCATCGACCGCACCGGCAACTGGAACCTACCGTTCACGGTCTCGATGATCCTGATGGCAGCGGGCATCATCCTCTCGTTCACGATGCGCCCCGACCGCGCGCTCGAAGTAGAAGAGGAAAAAACCGAGACGGTGCCTGCGAGCAAGTTCGTGTGACATGCGAGGCGTTCCTCGCGGCCGTTCAGTGACGTCCGGAAGTGCATGCAACATTCAATCAGGAGGCGAAGTGACGGAACCATCCATCGTGACGGAGCGTGACGGCGATATCGCGACGGTCATCATCGACCGGCCCGAGAAACTCAACGCGATGACGAAGCACTTGTGGCAATCGCTCGGCGAGACTATCGAGGCGCTCTCCGCAGACGATGCGCTGCGCTGCATCGTGCTGCGCGGCGCGGGGGAAAAGGCGTTCTCACCCGGCAACGATATCGGCGAGTTCCGCACCGACCGGTCGAACGTCGAGCAGGCGCGTGCATACGGCGCGATCATGCATCGCACGCTCGCGGCGTTGAAGAACTGTCGCCACCCGCTGATTGCGATGATTCACGGCATCTGCGTGGGAGGCGGTCTGGAAATCGCGGCGATGTGCGATCTGCGTATTTGCGGCGAATCGAGCCGCTTCGGTGTACCGATCAAGAATCTCGGCCTCGTGATGGCACATGCGGAAATGGAGGGGCTCGTGCAGCTCGCGGGCCCTGCCGTCGCGCTGGAGATTCTGCTCGAAGGGCGAATATTCGACGCTGCGGAAGCCCTCGCGAAGGGGCTCGTCACGCGGATCGTCCCGGACGGCGAAGTAACGTCGCATACCTATGGCACGGCGCGCCGCATCGCCGATGGCGCTCCGCTGGTCGCACGCTGGCATAAAGAATTCGTGCGTCGCGTGATGGACCCGGCACCGCTCACCGACGACGAGCGCGACGAAGGCTTTGCCTGCTTCGGCACGGAGGATTTCCATACCGGATACGAGGCGTTCCTGAGCAAGATCAAACCTGAATTCAAAGGGCGTTGAAATGGCATTCGGAATACCAGAAGATGCATCCGCGAAGTCGGCTCAAGCGACGAACGCTGGCAAGGGGCCGTTAGCAGGTATGCGCGTGATCGAACTCGCGCACATCATGTCCGGGCCCATCTGCGGGATGATGCTCGCGGACATGGGCGCGGAGGTCATCAAGGTCGAGAAGATACCGAGCGGTGACGATTGCCGAAGGTTCGCGCCGATCCTCGAAAGCGGCGAATCCGCATCGTTCATGATCGTGAACCGGAATAAGCGAGGCATCGCGCTCAACCTGAAGACTGAGGGCGGCCAGGACGTGCTCAAGAAGATGCTCGCGAGTGCGGACGTCGTCACCGAGAACTATCGGCGCGGCACGATGGAGAAGCTCGGCATGGGCTATGAAACGCTGAGAGCTGTCAACCCGGGTCTCATCTACTGCGCAATTTCCGGGTATGGACGTAGCGGGCCGATGGCGGACAAAGGCGGATTCGATCTTATCGCGCAGGGCATGAGCGGTTTGATGAGCATGACCGGCGAGCCTGGCCAGGCGCCGATCAAGGCCGGCTCGCCCGTCACCGACATCAACGCGGGCATTCTCGCGGCCCTCGGCATCAGCGCGGCGTATGCGAGAAAGCAGGTCACGGGCGTGGGGCAGATGGTCGATACATCGCTCTTTGAAGCGGGACTGCAGCAAATGTACTGGGCGTTTGCGAACTATTTCGCGGACGGGACGGTGCTGCCGAAGGCGGGCTCGGCGAACCCGACTAGCGCGCCGTATCAGGCGTTTCGCACCCGCGATGGCTGGGTGAACATCGGCGCGGCTAACCAAAGCAACTACGAACGATTAGTCGGTGTACTAAATATTGCGGGATTAGTCGGCGATCAACGATTCCAGACCAATGCGGGACGGCTGAAGCATCGTGATGCGCTCGTCGAGATACTCACTGCGCGCCTGGTGGAGCGCACCACGGACGAGTGGCTCGCCGCGTTCGACGAGATCGGGCTGCCGAGCGGGCCGGTGCTGGGTGTTCCGGAGGCGTCATCGCACGAGCAAGCGTTGGCGCGGGGAATGATCGT
The DNA here is from genome assembly GCF_902506145.1 of Burkholderia sp. 8Y. Taxonomy (GTDB): domain Bacteria; phylum Pseudomonadota; class Gammaproteobacteria; order Burkholderiales; family Burkholderiaceae; genus Caballeronia. The sequence goes on from NZ_LR733519.1 coordinate 358,223, forward strand.
CGAGACGGAGCATCCGCTCGCGGGCCGCATGCGCGGCATCGGCTTGCCGATCCATTTTTCGGATCCTGCTGCGCAGTCGTCGCGTCCAGCCCCGCTTCTCGGGCAGCACACGTCCGAAGTGCTGCATGAGTATGGTTTCGACGACGCACGCATTCAGGCGCTGAAAGATGAAGGCGCGATTCTGGAGACGGAAGTGCCGGCGTGAAGCATCGTGCTCCGGTTCTTTGCATGCGGCATCTGGTATGTCGCATGCAGGGGAAGGCACGTCTTCCAGTGGCACTTTGTTCAGTCGTCTCACGTCCACGAAGGATCATGACGCTCGCTTCCCCGCCCGCCGCCCGCTTCGGCGACGCGCTCGCCGACGTCGCGCGCCTTCTCTACTGCTCGGCCTCAAAGCCTGCGATGCGAATCTCCGGCAGATGGCCTTGTTGGCGGCCCGTCATGGCGTCGCCTTACGGCCGCATTCAAAGGCGCACAAGTCCAGCGCGATAGCGCGCCGTCAGACGGGTGCCGGCGCGGTGGGCGTGTGCTGCCAGAAACTGTCCGCGGCTTGCCCGTTCGCGGCAGCGGGCATCGCGAGCATACACATCAGCAACGAGTTCGTCGGCGCGGACAAGCTCGCAATGGCTGTCGATCGCATCGCGCGTGCGCTTGTCGGTCTGCGTCGATGCGTTGCCCCGGGTCGTCGCTCTCGGTGACGTGGCGGCACGCGCGGGCGTACATATCGACGTATTCGCGGAAGTGAATGCGGGCCAGCGTCCTTGCGGCGTGACCCGTGACGACGCGCTGCTGTCCCTCGCCGATGCGATCGCCGTGCAGCCGCGCTGGGCTTCTCAGGTATTCAGGCTCGCCACGGCGGCACGCAGCATATCGCCGACTGGTAGGCGCGCAAGACGGCTGCGAGCCCTGGGGCAGAATGCGCGCGCATTTTGTATGCGCACTTGAGGCACGCGGCATTCAATGTACCGTGGTCACAGGCGGCGACACAGGCACCGTCGAGTTCGATGCCGCCAGTGGCGTCTATTCGGAAGTGCAGCCAGGGTCGTATCTGTTCATGGATGGCGACTCCGGTGGATTGACGCGGCGCGACGAATCGCGCTGGCGGCAAAGGTTGTTCGTGTTGTCGACCATCATGGGTGCCTCGCGGCCTGCCGGCGGCGTATGCGATGTGGATCTCAAAGGACTGGCGGTGGACTCAGGATTGCCACGTAGCGTGCACTGGCTGAATGCATCGGACCAGCAGACCCTTACATACATTGCCGCCAACGACGAGCACGGAATGCTGGAAGCGAAGCTCGCGCCGCATGGGGATACGAGCGCACTGCGCGGCACGCGCATTCGCTTGCCGCCCGGCCATTGCGATCCGACCGTGAACCCCAAATGAATACGTGTGCTATCGCGACCAACGAGTCGTCGATATTTGGCTCATCGATGCGCGAGGATTGTCGCGTTAGCGAGCTTTCGACTGGTTGCTGGGATAAATCGCGGCAATCAATGCATCGAGGTCGGTCACGATCAGGCCGACGACGAAATAAGCAACGTCGTGGGCCTGTCCGTTCAACCTGTTGCGCTCCAGCGCCTGCTGCAAGTGGTGCACGCACGCGCGCACGCGTTCGAGCTTCGTCTCGTCCGCCTGCGTGCCGGAGAGCGCGTCGGTCAGTGCTGCGAACGGCGCCTGCAAGGCGCGGCCCATCTCGCGATACCGAATTTTGTATGCATCGGGCTGCCCATGCGAGAGTGCCTTGCCGAGAAACTGCGCATCGCTGTGCAGACGGCGCAGAAAGGGCGCGGCCTTGTCGATTGCGTCGGAACGATGACTTTGCAAGGGCACGATGATGTGCTCGCGCTCGGCTTCGTGGAGCGCGTCGTCGAGTGCCTGCTGCGCCTGGGCGCTGCGTGCTTCGAGACGCGCGGCCTGGGCTTCATCCGCTTTTCCCGAAAGCTGGATATCAATGAGTTGACGCAGGCTGTCGAGCGTATCCGCGACGCATCGGTGCGCGGTGCGAAGGGCGCGATTCGGCCAGATCGCGGCGACGATGAAAGCCGACGCTGCGCCAATGAGAATTTCCAGCACGCGATGCAGCGGCCGCTGAAACGGCGATCCGCCGCCCGCCGGTATCAGCACGACGATCACCAGCGTCACGCAGGCCAGCCGCAGCGCCGGACGCTTCGCGGTCAGGACGGCGAGAGGTATCAGCGCGACGGCGAACACCGCGAGCGGCGAAGCGCCGTGAAGGATCGCCATCACCCCGAGCACGCCCGCCACGCCGCCAATGCATGCGCCAATGACCTGATCGCGGGCGGTGCCGAGGGCTTGCGTGAGGCTCGGCTGAGTGACGACGACCAGCGTTGTGATGAGTGCCCAATAACCTTCCGGCAACGCGGCCAGGCGCGCGCCCCCATAGCTGATTGCACACGCGATGAGGGTGCGCACGAGACGGCGCGTTTCTGGGACACCGAAGGACAACCAGGCGGGCATACTTCGTCGTTTTGAATTCTTTATCGTTTTGGCGGAATCTTGCATGCAAGCCTGCTCAAATGCCGCGTTCGCCTGCGGCAACGATGAGCCGTAGCCCTAGTGCGGCCACCATCGTTGCCGCGATGCGGTCAATCCATACTCTTGCCCAAAGATACAACTCGCGCGGCCGACGGCTCGAAAAACAGACGGCGACGACGGCGTACCAGCCGAATTCGACGCCGAACACAAGCGAAGGCAGTACGAAGTAGCACCAGAGCGGCGGATGCTGCGGCAAAAGCGCGGCGAAAATGCTGCCGTACCAGATTGCGGTCTTCGGGTTGCTGAGTTGGGTGCTCAGTCCGAGCCAGAACGAGCGGCCCGCGTTAGCTGTTGCCCGTGTGCCGCCTTCCTGCATTGACAGCGGTTGCGAGGCGCCCCGCCAGATCCGCAGCGCGATGTAAATGAGATAGACGCCGCCCGCCACCTTCAATGCGATATAGAGCCATTCGACCGCGAACAGCAGTGTGTACAGACCCGCGAGCGCAGTTCCGGCGAACGTTATGCCACCGATGCCCATGCCGAACGCAGTGGCCAGGCCGTCGGCCCGCGAGAGCCCGATCGCGTTGCGCGCGACCATGACGAAGCTTGGCCCGGGAATCATCGCGCCCAGAAGGATCGCCAACAGGATCGCGGATATGGCCGCGGACGTCGTCATTGGATGGCTCCTTGGTATTCAGAATGCCAGCGCGCGGCTTACGCTGTGTTCTCCGAGTCTATGCATCGCCGCTCGCCATGCTGTTCTCGTGAACTGCCCGATTGCGGCCGGCGCCTTTCGCGCGGTAAAGCGCGGCGTCGGCGCTATTGAGCAATTTCAGCGCGTCGTCGCCCTGCCGGGGCTGGACCGTTGCACAGCCGATGCTGATCGTGAGCACGCCCTTCGGCGACCGGCTGTTCGGGATGGCGAGCGCCTCGACACTGGCGCGCAGGCGCTCTGCAAAGATCACAGCGGCGGCTGCCGGCGTGCCAGGCAGCACGAGCACGAACTCCTCACCCCCGTACCGGGCCACAATATCCCCGGGGCGTTGGGCGGCATGTTGCATGCAATCGGCAACGGCGACGAGAGCATCGTCGCCCATCGCATGACCGTACGTGTCGTTATAGAACTTGAAGTGGTCGACATCGACGAAAAGGGCAGAAATCGGATGATCGACACGGCGCGCGCGCCGCCACTCTTCGGCGAGACGTCGATCGAGCGCGCGGCGGTTGCTCAGGCCCGTCAGGGAATCGGTGCCGGCAAGGCGCTGCAGCTTCTCGTGAGCGATGGCGCGTGAACGCAGCGAGATCGCGAGCAACCATGAGATCGCAATGAAGCCGCAGCCGAACATGAGCGTCAGGCCGCCGATGATCGTGCTGCGTTCCCGCCATCCTGCGAGCACGTCTTCTTCGGCCGGCGCGACGGCGGCGATCAGATTCGTTCCCGGCACGCGCACGAAGGTGTAGAGGCGGCGCACGCCGTCTAGCGGAGAGGTCGAAATGTAGGAGCCGGAGCGTTCGTCCTTCATCGCAGCGAAGGTCGGCGATCCCAGCACACTGCTCGGGCTAGCGGCCGTCAACTGCGGTTTGCGGGCGAGCACGAGCCCGTCGCGTTGCACAATGAATACCGATCCGGAGCGTCCCACGTTCACTCGCGACAGCAGCGAGTCGAAATAGCTGGTGTTCATCGCGATGACCGCCACACCCGCCAACGAGCCGTCGGGTGCGTTGATGCGCCGGCTCAACGCAAGCGAACGCTGGTCGTTGCGCAGCCGCGAGCGGTACGGTCCGGAGATATAGAGACCGACGTCTGGCCGCTCGACGTGGACCTTGAAATAGTCGCGGTCGTCGAACAGGAGGTCCGCATGACTGGAAGAATCGCGTTCATCGACGATATGGCCTTGCGCATCCATGACGAACGCGCCGCCGATGTAGCTGACGGCCGTCGCGCCGTCGAAAAGAATTAGCCTCCGCAATTCGGGCGACAGGCGGGACACGACTGGATTCTGCATGCCGCTCACGATCGTGCGCAGCGACAGGTCGCTCGATTCAATATTGCGTGCAATATCCGCGCTCAATGTGGCGACGACGTTCGCCGACGCCTCGTGCGCATTCTGCAATGCCTGTGCGCGACCTTGCCAAAGGGCGGCGAACGAAAGCACGGCCATCGAAAGGGCCACTGCCGTCCCAAGCGCACCCGCCAGCAGCGGAAAGCGCGAGAACATGTCGGCTATGCGCATCCATGCATGGCTATTGCGGCGAAACAGCCGCCGCCCGACGGCTCGGCCGCTTTGGCGTACGGCTTTGAATCTGCGGGGCATTCGTCTCTCCGTGACGCGAGCCTGGCTTCGATCGATCCTCGCGCGCTTCTTAAGCTCCTGGGATGTTCTAACTCAGCACTCTTACGTATGCCGGTATCGTCGAACCGGGACGTTTCCATTCCTCAATTGTAGTGGGTCATACTACGTCCCAAGCATGCGTTGGTCTTTTGCATGCACTCGAACAAACGCCTGAGACCAGTGACCGGACTTGCCAAGTTTTTGTCCGCCTGTTGTAGGCTATTTGACGAGACGCAGCCGCCTTGTGACGATGGTGCCGTCGTTTCGATCCACGAGCCAAACCGCATCGATGTGCCCGTGCAATGTCGACGTCCTCCGTGTGATGTCTGTGGGCTCTTCGTCGGTCGGGTCGCTATGTTCTATCCGATCCGACAGATACGGGGGCTCGAGTGAGCAGACGAGCACGATCGCGAAATCGCTACTGCCACGCGATACGTCGAAGCTCGGCACGACCGCACGCCCACGCACGCTGGTATTCGCGTGCGCGTCGGTTTCGAGCTGGATCGTGTCGATGGTCTGGACGAAGCCCTTCGCCTTCGCTTCCGGAGCGATTACCAGTTTGCGTCCGCTCTGTCCGTGGACCTCACGCTTGAGAAGAACGGCGTCGGGCTGGTCCGGCGCGGCAAGCGATACATCCACCGACAGTACCTTTTTCTTGGATTCGAAACGCACGCCGTACGCAGCCGGAATAACGAATACAAAAGTTCGGTCCGAACGCGATGCGTCGTTGCTCGCCGGCAGAGGGCCGCTTGAGACTTGCGCCGAATGCCTCGTTGCAACGAAGGGCCGCGACAGAATGCGGCGGACACGACTGACCATCGACGGGTTCGTCGGCGGTTGCGGCCCGGACGATGTCGCTGCGGCGAGCGCGTCCCTGACATGCTCAGGGTCGTCGCCTGCGAAATGAGGCGGCAGCGATGCAGCGGAGAGAATGCTTGCATCAGTGGCGCTCGTGTCAGGTACCGCGCTCCCAGCGGTCGTCGGCACTGCGCCGTGCGCTTGTTGCACATGTATCGCTATCGACAGGCAAAGCGCCGCGCTGGCGGTGCACGCCACGGTGTTGCGAGCTGGTATCGGGATGAACACAAACTGCCCCTGGCAAACGTTGCCGAGTCACCGAGAAGCGGTTATCTTAAAATAAAAGCAGGGGATTCGGCCCACCGTTTGCATTTCGCGTGCGGCGCTCGGCACTTTGCATTCCGCGTGCAAGCCGGGGAGCACCGACAGGCTCTCGCGATCGACGCAAAGCCTTACATGTCGGCAACAGGCCATTGCGACGGTAAGCGTACGCGGCGGATGAGGAATCGCATCACCTAATTCGGCGCGAGCGCGGAAGACGTGGAAACGGCGTAGCCCCACGGGTCATGCGCCGTTCCGCACACGAAATAATCGAACCATCGGAGCTAGCGGCTCCGAGGCTGGCTGTTGAGAACCAAAGAACGTGTCCGGTCATCGGCAGCGCCGCGCTGCGGTAATTAAAAGAACCAGCATTCGCAGCGCCTCGCGTCAATCCTCCTTGATTCGCATTGAAGCCAAGGCGACGATTCGCGGCGGCCGGGCGAACGCCAGCCGCACGTCCTGGGGCCGACGCCGGTCAGGAAGTCGCCCTGGTTGCACGACTCCCGCGGCGCTCGATGACGCCGCACACTGCGGCCGTCACTTGTGCGGTCGTCGCGTTGCCGCCGAGGTCGCCCGTGTGCAACGATTCGTCCGCAGTCGCCGCTTCGATCGCAGCCATGACACGCTTTGCGGCTTCTCGCTCGCCGAGATGCTCGAGCAGCATCACGACAGACCAGAACGTGCCGATCGGATTAGCGAGACCCTTTCCCATGATGTCGAATGCGGACCCGTGGATCGGCTCGAACATCGAAGGATGCCGACGCTCAGGGTCGATGTTGCCGGTCGGCGCAATGCCGAGACTGCCCGCGAGGGCGGCGGCGAGATCGCTCAGGATATCGGCGTGCAGGTTGGTCGCGACGATGGTGTCGAGCGTCGCAGGGCGGTTGACCATGCGCGCCGTGGCGGCATCCACCAACTCCTTGTCCCACGTCACGTCGCTGAATTCCTGCGCGACTTCCTGCGCAATCTCGTCCCACATGACCATCGCGTGCCGCTGTGCGTTGCTCTTGGTGATGACGGTCAATAACTTGCGCGGACGCGACTGCGCGAGCTTGAATGCATAACGCAAAATCCGCTCGACGCCGGCGCGCGTCATGATCGAGACGTCGGTCGCGACCTCGAGCGCATGACCCTGATGTACTCTGCCTCCGACGCCTGAGTACTCGCCTTCCGAATTCTCCCGGACGATCACCCAGTCCAGATCTTCCGGTCTGCAGTGCTTGAGCGGGGCGTCGATACCGGGCAGGATGCGCGTCGGGCGGACGTTCGCGTATTGATCGAGGCCCTGGCATATCTTCAGGCGCAGGCCCCACAGCGTGATGTGGTCCGGCACATCGGGGTCCCCCGCGGAGCCGAAGAGAATCGCGTCTTTCTCTCGAAGCGCGTCGAGTCCATCGGCGGGCATCATCACACCGTGCGCACGGTAATAGTCGGCGCCCCAGTCGAAGTTCTCGAATTCGAATGCAAAATCCCGCGTGGTTCGGGCGAGCGCGTCCAGGACCTGCCGTCCGGCGGGCACGACTTCCTTGCCGATGCCGTCGCCAGGGATCGTAGCAATGCGATACGTCTTCACGTCTCCTCCTTATCCGCAGAATGCGTTGTTTGTCCAAGCAGCATGACGCCACTCTATCCAACTTCGCCTTTAAGCGTGGCTTCACGAAGGACGACTGCTCGCAAGTTAGACGGCTCATGCGATGCCGAATGCGATCGTCCGCACGCTGCATGCAGAATGCCACCAGATGGCGTATGCATTCGCAGAGCAGATACGAATCGCGCAGGGACATGTAAGCAGCTGTAAGCGCCGGCGCTATACTGAACATCCCTTGACCGCAACACGCGCCGGACCGCTGCCTCAGGCAGCCAATCCGCAGGCACCTAACGGCGCTTTACGTCCAAAATTGGCTGAACACGACCTAGAAAAACTCCGAATCGACCGGGGACCGGCTCCGGGCGCCATCGCCCCGCGACGCCGACGCAGCTGGCTTCGCTACGCGGGGATCATCGTCATTGTTCTTGCGTTGATCGGCGTCGCTCTGCGGCTGGCCGGTCCGCAGACGGTAGAGACAGCTACCGTGACGTCCGTGTACCCGTCGCAGACCTATACCATTTTGAATGCAACCGGCTATGTGGTGCCGCAGCGCAAGGCGGCGGTCGCATCCAAAGCGCAAGGGCGCGTCGAATGGCTGGGCGTGCTTGAGGGGACGCCCGTCAAAGAAGGGCAGATCATTGCACGGCTCGAGAGCGCGGATGTCGCCGCCGCCCTTGCGCAGGCGCAAGCGCAAGTCAAGGTCGCTCAAGCAAATCTGGAGTTGCAGCGTGCAGAACTGGAGAACGCTTCGGCCAATCTGAAGCGTTCACTCGTGCTCGCTCCCCACGGCGCAATTTCCACTTCGCAATACGACGCCGACCGCTCCCGCTACGATAAAGCGAAGGCCTCGATCAATAGCGAGCAAGCGGCCATTCAATCCGCGCAGGCCAACGCGCGTGCGGCTCAGGTTGCCGTCGATCAGACGGTGATTCGCGCGCCCTTCGATGGCGTCGTGATCGAGAAGCATGCGAACGTCGGCGACAACATCACGCCTTTCTCTTCCGCATCGGACAGCAAGGGCGCGGTCGTGACGATCGCGGACATGAAAACGCTGGAAGTCGAAGCCGACGTAGCGGAATCGAACATCGGGCGCATCGTCGTCGATCAGCCTTGCGAGATTCAACTCGATGCGTTGCCCGATACGCGCTTCGCAGGCCGTGTATCGCGCATCGTGCCGACCGTCGATCGCTCTAAAGCCACCGTGCTGGTGAAGGTGCGTTTTGTCGAGCGCGATGAGCGCGTGCTGCCCGATATGAGCGCGAAAATCGCTTTCCTTTCGAGGCCGGTACCGCCTGAACAAAAGAAAGCGGTAGTGGCTGTCCAGCCGAGTGCTGTCGTGACTCGCGACGGCAGAAACGTCGTGTATAGGGTCGACAATGACAAGGCGCGTGAAGTGCCCGTGACAACCGGCGAGCGCATCGGCGACCTCTTGGCGGTGTCGGGCGTCAAGCCCGGCGATACGCTCGTGCTCGCGCCCGGAGACAAGATCAAGAACGGCGCCAGCGTCACCGTGGCGAAGAAGTGACGTGAGCACAGCGCCCCTCGTTCAGATCAGCCATGTCGTCAAGTCGTATCGGCGCGGCGTGCAGACGGTGCCCGTACTGACCGACATTTCGTTGTCCATATCAGAAGGCGACTTTGTCGCGCTGATGGGACCGTCGGGTTCGGGCAAGAGTACGTTGCTCAATCTCATTGCCGGCATCGACAGGCCCGACGGCGGCGAGTTGCGCGTGGGCGGGCTCGACATCGCGCGTGTGCCTGAAGCGGCGCTTGCGGACTGGCGTGCATCGAATGTCGGCTTCATCTTCCAGTTTTATAACTTGATGCCGGTGCTCACCGCGTTCGAGAACGTCGAGCTTCCGCTCATGCTCACGCGCCTCTCGCGTGCGCAGCGGCGCGAGCGTGTGGCGATGGTGCTCGACATGGTGAACATGAGCGAGCGCATGAGCCACTATCCGTCGGAGTTGTCGGGCGGGCAGCAGCAACGCGTCGCGATTGCGCGTGCAGTGGTGACTGATCCGAAGCTGATTGTCGCCGACGAACCGACGGGCGACCTCGACCGCACGTCCGCCGCCGACGTGCTGACCATGTTGCAGCGATTGAACGATCGGCTCGGCAAGACGATCATCATGGTGACGCACGACGCGCACGCGGCGAATGCGGCCAGAAAGCTCGTGCATCTGGAGAAAGGAGAACTGATCGATGCCGAGGCGCGCTGAATCATGTACGTGCTCAAGCTGATTCTTCGGAACGCGACGCGCCATACATTGCGCACCGCGTTGACTGTACTTGGCCTCACCATTGCCGTGCTCGCCTATGGCTTGCTCTATACCGTCGTCGATGCGTGGTATGCCGGTGCGGCGGCGGCCTCCAACGCGAGACTCGTCACGCGCAACGCGATATCGCTCGTATTTCCACTGCCGCTCGCTTACGAGAACCGCATTCGCGGCGTCGATGGTGTAACGATGGTTGCACGTTCGAACTGGTTCGGCGGCATTTATCGAGACCCGAAGAATTTCTTTGCGCAATTCGCGGTGTCCGACAACTACCTCGACCTTTACCCCGAATTCATCATCTCGCCGCAAGCGCGCTCCGACTATCAGCGCGACCGCAAGGGATGTCTGATCGGGCGTCAACTCGCGACCCAATACGGCTTCAAGGTCGGCGACGTGATACCACTCAAAGGCACGATCTATCCCGGCACCTGGGACTTTGTAGTGCGCGGCATCATGGAAGGACGCGATGAATCGACCATTACGCGGCAGCTTGTGTTCCATTGGGAGTATCTAAACGAAACGATCCGCAAGACCACGAAGCGCAATGTCGATCAGGTGGGCGTGTATGTCGTCGGCATCGCCAACCCTGATCGAGCCGCGACGGTTTCGCGCACCATCGATGCTGTCTTCAAGAACTCGCTAGCCGAGACACTGACCGAAACCGAGCAGGCTTTTCAGCTCGGCTTCGTCGCGATGTCGAATCAGATCATTGCCGCGATACGCGTGGTGTCGTACGTAGTTATCCTTATCATCATGGCGGTCATGGCCAATGCCATGGCGATGAGTGCCCGAGAACGTACCGTCGAATATGCGACCCTTAAGGCGCTCGGATTCGGTCCCGCGTTTCTTTCCGGTCTCGTGTTCGGCGAATCGTTTGCCATTTGTGCTATCGGCGGCGGCATCGGCATACTGGCGACGCCGCCTGCAGCTGTGGTGTTCCAGCATGCAACGGGCGGCGTGTTTCCCGTCTTCAAGGTGTCGCACGAGACCATGCTGCTACAAGCCGCCTGTGCGTTCGTCATTGCGATCGCCGCGGGCATCGTGCCGGCTGTGCAGGCTAGCCGCGTGCGTATCGTCGAAGGCCTCCGGGCTATCGGCTAAGGACATACGGCGATGGCTATTCCCGTCACTTACGTCGCACGCAATCTATGGGCGCGGCGTCTCACGACGCTGCTGACCGCCGGTGGCCTCGCGCTAGTGGTGTTCGTATTCGCCACCGTGCTGATGCTCGATGCGGGCCTGAAGAAAACGCTCGTGTCGACGGGAGAGCGCGACAACGTCGTCGTGATTCGCAAGGGCGCGGAAACGGAGATACAGAGTTCGATCGATCGGGCGCAAGCGAATGTGATGGAGACGCATCCGTCCGTCGCGATGAATCGCGATGGCCAGCCGCTAGCCTCAAAAGAAACCGTAGTGCTGATCTCGCTGACAAAGCTCGGCGCGAACGCGCCCGCGAACGTGGTGATACGCGGGGTGTCGCCCATGGGCGTCGATTTGCGCCCGCAGGTGAAGCTGACGGCAGGGCGCATGTTCAGACATGGGTCTTCGGAAATCATCGTTGGCAGCAATATCGCCAGGGGCTTCGCGGGCACGCGCATTGGCGAGCACTTGCGCTTTGCGCAGCGCGACTGGACCGTGGTCGGTCATTTCGATGCGGGCGGCAGCGGCTTCGACTCGGAAATATGGGGCGACGTGGATCAACTCATGCAGTCGTTCCGCCGCACGAGCTATTCATCGATGGTGGTGCGCCTTGCGCGCAGCGACGCGTTGGAACAATTCAGAGCCGACATCGACGTAGACCCGCGCCTCGCGGACGAAGCCAAGCGCGAACAGGTCTTCTACGGCGATCAGTCCAAAGCCCTCTCCACGTTCATTAATATTCTCGGCTTCACGCTTTCCATCATCTTTTCGATTGCCGCTATGATCGGCGCGATGATCACCATGTATGCTTCCGTGGCCAATCGCGTCGCGGAGATAGGAACGCTGCGCGCGCTCGGCTTCAAGCGCCTCGACGTGCTCCTCGCGTTTCTGATCGAAGCCTTGTTGCTTGGCCTCGTAGGCGGCATCGCAGGCCTATGCTGCGCCTCGCTGATGCAGTTCGCGTCATTCTCCACGACGAACTTCCAGACGTTCTCGGACCTGTCGTTCCGTTTCACGCTGACGCCTTCGGTGGCGCTTCAGACAGTCGTGTTCTCGCTCATCATGGGCTTCGTGGGTGGCTTCTTGCCTGCGCTCAAGGCATCGCGAATGAATATCGTCGATGCCTTGCGAGCACACTAATTCCGCTTGGCAGGATTACCGTTGTCGTCGGTTAGCGTCGCCTGCGTTGCAAAACGTACAAAAAGGGCGAACGTCTCGCCGCCCGAGAAGCGGATGAAGAGCGCGCCGTCGCCGTTGATGCGGTTGTCGTCCGCGAAGCTGCCTGAGTTTCCCTGCATCATATGAATATCGTGCACGCCACGACCCAGCGAGAACGCGAGCGGCTCGCGCGTCGCGTAGTCGTCGAATTTGTCACCGATGGCAAGCACGACTGCTTGCGCATCGTTCTTCACGCGCTGAATCTGTGCATCGAGAAGTGTGGACATCGTGCCGCCTTTTCCGTCCGGCGGGACCGGCTTCATTTCGTCGAGCGGGAAGAGGTCATCGCGTAGATAGTCGAGTCCCTGTCCGTTCTTGCCCGTGGCGAGAGGCGTGAAACCGTGCGTTCCTGAGAGGCGTTGCGATAGACCGAGCTTGGTATCGTTGCTGTATTGGCTGTCGCTATAGGCGAGCACTTCGCTGCCTTCCACCGAACGAATATTGACCGCGATGCGATACGGCGTGCCGGCCGCATCGACAAGAATCTCGTAATGTGGAGAGTTGCCGTTCGGATTCTCCTTGCCGTCGGTGATGTGTCCAACAAGCGCGCCGTACACATACTTCGATGCTGCCGGACGAAAGCGTTCGATCATCGTTCAATCCTCGTATTAGGTCGGTCCTGACTCATGGCATAGGCAACGCACAACGTTCTGCCGCTTTCATAGCGCCTTCGGGAGCCTTTCCCTACGCAATCGGGAGAAAGTCCCGGCGCGCGGGCAATTCCTTATGCGACTCTTTCAAAGCCGGAACGGTTCACGTGTTTCGCCAGAAAGAACAAATCAAGGAGACGACGATGACGAGCAATTCGTGCCTGCTCGAACAGGGGCGTCCATGCAAGCCGCGCGTGCGGTACAGGCTCGCGTTCGGTGGCGCGTTGGCGAGCATGACTTTCGGCGCATCGGCACAAACGGCGAACGAGCCGCAGACCACGGCATTGCCGACTATCGTCGTGATCGGTACCACGCCGCTCGTGGGTGTCGGTACTCCGCTCGAAAAGGTGCCCGCAAACGTGCAGACCATCAAGGGCAGTGAGATGCAAGCACAGCATACGTCCACCACTTCGACCATAACAGATTACATGCAGAAGAATGTGACGAGTGTCGATGTCAACGATGCACAGGGCAACCCGTCGCAAACGGACATTCTCTATCGCGGGTTCACGGCCTCTCCGCTGTTGGGCACACCGCAGGGCTTGTCGGTCTTTCTCGATGGCGTGCGGATCAATGAACCATTCGGCGATGTAGTCAATTGGGATCTCATTCCGCAAGCGGCGATCCAGACCATGCAGATCATCCCGGGTTCGAACCCGACGTTCGGTCTTAATACGCTTGGCGGTGCGGTGGCAGTGACGACCAAGAACGGCCGCAGTAATCCCGGAGGAAATATCGACGTAAGCGGCGGCTCTTGGGGACGAAAAGCGGCGCAGATAGAGCAGGGCGGCGCGATTGGCGACCACCTCGATTATTACTTCACAGCCAACATCACTAATGACAACGGCTGGGCCGAACACAATTCCAGCCGCTTGCGCCAGGCGTTCGGAAAGCTGCGCTACACCGATGCCGATACCACGGTGTCAGTATCGATGGGCGGCGCCGACAATACGCTCAACGGATCGCAAACCATCCCCAGGTCATTTCTCGACAACTACAAGCAGGCGTACACTTTTCCCGACACGAACGAGAATCAGGTCGGCTATCTGACGATCAACGCCGAGCACTACTTTTCCGCGAACGTAGAAGTCAGCGGCAACGTCTATTACCGGCACTATCGAAACAAGAACATCAGCAGCAACGTCAATGACGACTACAACCCGGGCACGAGCGGCGGCGATAATGATATCGACCTCGTACAGGCGACGAATCAGCAGTCGGTCATACTGACCGACAGCTATGGTGCAAGTCTCCAGCTGACGCTTTTGAATAAGTTATTCGGCAGAGACACTCAACTGATTCTCGGGGCCGCGGGCGACTTCGCGAACACGCATTTCACGCAAGCGACGCAGCCGGCGGAATTCACCGACACGCGCGCGACCATTGGCATCGGCCCCTTCGTTCCCGGTACCAACGCAAGGACACGCAACGAGAACTGGGGCATCTATTTCGAGAATACTTTCTCATTCACGGAACAATGGTCGATGACGCTCGCGGGGCGATACAACTGGTCCAAGGCATCCATTGGCGACGAGAGCGGCGTGCAACCTTTGCTCGACGGAAATCACACGTTCTCGCGCTTCAACCCCGCTATTGGCTTCAACTGGAACCCGACGCCCTGGCTTACCGCGTACGCAACGTATAACGAAGGCATGCGCTCGCCCACTGCCATCGAGCTTGCTTGCGCGGACCCCAATGCACCTTGTTCGTTGCCGAATGACTTTATTGCCGATCCGGATCTAAAGCCTGTGATTTCGCGTACGTTCGAGATCGGTGCACGCGGCCGCATTGGCAGCACGACGACGTGGAGCGCCGCAGCGTATAGCACGACGCTCTCCGACGATATCCAGTTCGTCAGCAGCCAGGGCGCTTCCAGCACGCTGGGCTATTTTCAGAACGTGGGCAAGACTCGTCGTCAGGGCTTCGAGCTTGCGGGCCGAACGCAATGGGGGCCTGTCGGCGTGTCAGCGAGCTATAGCTATGTCGATGCGACGTACCGCTCGACGTGGATCGAGAACAGTGCCAGCAACTCGAGCGCGGACGGTGATGGCAACATCACTGTGCACTCTGGCGACCGCATTCCCGGCATTCCGGCTAACACGGTCAAGCTCCGTGTAGATTACAACCCGATCGCGCGATGGAACATCGGCACCAATATGACTTACCGTGGCAACGTCTTTGCACGCGGGGACGAGAACAATCAGGACGTGAATGGCAGCATCGCGGGCTACTTCCTGATCGACCTGGACACGACTTATAACGTGACGAAGCAGTTGCAAGTCTATGCGACCGTTAAGAACCTACTGAACAAACGCTATGCGAGTTTTGCGATTCTCGGGCAGAACGCGTTCAACGGGCCGGGTCATACTTTCAGTGGACCTGATACGACTAGTGAGCAGTTCCTGGGTCTCGGTGCGCCGCGTGGCGTGTGGGTCGGACTCAGATACGCGTGGAAGTGAGAGGGTCATGGCGTGAAGCCAAGGATTCGGAGTGTAGGTTCAACGCTTTGTATTCTCAATATCAGTCGCGCAGCACAGATTTCACTTCCTAACAAGCATTGGTCGAAACGTTCAAATTGGACGCCATCTATCGCGTGCCTCCTTATAGCGAGATGCTAAAACGCTGAGCAAAGCGAGAAGAATGCTTCACGCGCGATACGTTGCGCCTGCCGTTCCATCGATCGCGAAGACATCGCCTTCCGGCTTCGAGCATGAGTCAGTACGACGCGCGATGAGTGGAATCCGTCGCGTTCGACCGGGCGCGAGATGGAACCAGTCATTTTCCGCGTAATAGTTGGGGTCGACCACATGCACCCAGCGCGCGAGTCGCGTCGTGCTCACATCGAGGTACCATCCGTCTGCATGCTTTTCGACGATCACGCTCAGGCCCGGATCGCGGCGTTCTGCAACCGTAGGACCGGGAAAATGAAAGGCCTCCGACAGGAGTTCCCCTGTAGCGATATCGCTCAAAAGAACGTGCGTTGCGTCGTGAGCACGCGGGCCAAAGCGATACGCATAAGTCGTGTCGAAGAACGCGCCAGCCAGAGCATTCGAGCTGATGCGCTCCACGCTGCGAGCAGGCAATGTGATCTCACACGAACCGCCCGCGACTTTGATTGCGCCGTCGCGCAGGCAATGCAATTCCAGACGAGCGCGAATCTCATGCGGCGTCTCGTTGACAAGATGCACGTCGAGCCCATCGAGACCTTCATCGGTCATCAACACCTGCACCGGTTGCAGTACGCGAGCAAGGCCATGCAAAGCACTCTTGGGAACACCGTGAATGTCGATGACTCCCCAGCCGGCGCCGGCTCTCACATCGAGCAGGTTCCATACGATGCCACCTGCACAGGAGGAGCCTTTTCGTCGCCATTCGGAGAACACGGCGCCCATGACGTCCGCAACGATGGCGCGTGAAAGGGTTAGATACCGCTCGGGATCTTCGTAGCGCAGACGCGCGACGTCGACGCCGTAGACCGTTCGCAAGTAATGCTCACGCACGTCGTCGAAGTCCCATGCCGCACCCGGATCGCGCGGCACGCCGGCTTTCCACCGGGGCTCGTGCGGTCGCGTTGCATTCGGCGCGGACCGTAACGCGACGTCGTCAGGAAGGTTAGCGAACGCAAGGCACTCGGACGCGAAGCGCACCGCCGCACGCCGCGCATCGTCGAAGGGACGCTGATAAGCGCCGACGCCGTAGTAATGCGTGATGCCGCCGCGTGTACCGAAAGGCATCGACGACTTATCGCCGGGCGCGGCACTCGGTGAGTTCACGACGTATGGGACGTCGGGCCGCATCGCTGCGACAATCGACGGCAATTGCTCCGTGAATAGCGGCTGTTGATAAGCGTCGAACGAAAGCCCGAACATCGCGGCTTGCTGATGCACTTCGCTTCCGCCGCAGAGCACTGCAAGCGACGCAAAACGCCGCGTGCGAGCGAGAAACTGCTCCGCTTCCTGCTGCACGGCTCGCTTAAAGCTATCATCGGTTGGATAGTCGAAATTCGCGAAGGCGAAGTCTTGCCAGATAAGAATGCCGTGCTGGTCGGCGAGCTCGTAAAACGTATCGGATTCATAGAGCGTTGTACCGCTCACGCGAATCATGTTCAGACCAGCGCGGCGACAAGCCTTGAAGATGGAATCCAGCTTGTCGCGCGAGGCGTCGAGCGCAACGATATCGGCCGATGTCCAACATGCTCCGCGTGCAAAGATCGGTACGCTATTCACAACGAGTTGAAAGCCCGCGTTATCCGCGCCACGGTCTACTTCGATCGTGCGAAAGCCGACTTCGCCTAAAGCGATATCGCCTATCCCTTTGCCGACGATTCTGACTGGATACCGCGCAGCTTGCCCGTGTGTGTGAGGCCACCATAAGCGCGCTTGCGGCACGCGCACGCGACCGGTAACGGTATGCGCGTCTTTCCAGACGAGCGTGGCCGACGTCTCGCCGCATTCCAATCGCACATCAACAGGCGCTTGAGCGTGAAAGAAGCGCACGCTCACATCGAGTACGCCATCGCTGCCATCGACGCTACACGTTGAATCGACGCGATCGATCGAATGAATTGATTCGCCGATCAACTCCACCGCGCGCCATGGCCCCGCAGGTTGCACCGCCGGGCACCAGCCGGGCATATGGCCCAGCAGTGTCGTGCGTACATTACGCAAAGTGGCGGGCTGCGCGAGCTTGGGCCGCCAGCGCGCTCGACCGCGTTTGGCCCCAAGCGCAGGCGCAATCGACCGGAAGCAAAGATAAACCGTGGCCTCGCCAGTGAATTCGTAATCGACGTCGTGAGCAATGAACATCGAGTCGGAGTCCAACAGTTTGCGATCGTCGATCCAGACTTCGGCGATGGTGGCCAGCCCATTCAAGCGCAACCGTCTTTTCCCTTCGGTATGCAACGTCAGACGGTACCAATGATCCGATGACGCAAACGGTTGTGCGAGTGCTTCGTCGTTCATGCCTGCTGCACGATGCGCGGACGCGACGGTTCCCGGTACTGGCGCATCGAGCCACTTCATGCAGGCGTCGAGCGCCATGGGCGTCGCATAGGCGCCGGCAGCCGTGCTCGCGCATTGCCATCCAACGTCCAGGCGGCGAGGCGTGAACGGCGAGACATTCATATCACAACCTTCGTGCGGAATAGATAGGAAGCATGTGCCGTGCTAACCGCGGCACATGCCCTAAAGAAGATGCAAGGCAAGCGGCTCGATGACCTTCTCGTACGCTGCTTCGAGAGAGTCAAGACAATCGTTGCATGGGTCGGAACGCGAGCGCATACGGGCGCGGGCAAGGCGGAATTGCATGACCATCGCTTCGCTTGCAATCGTCTGCGCGCTGGTCCGAATGTCTTCCGGAATTGCAACGCCGCTTGAATCCAGCCACGTCAGATATTTCGACAGCAACTCGAAATTCGATCCGAGCTGACGCATCGTATTGAACGTGTAGAGATGGTAATAGGCCACGTCGCGTTCAAGGAGCGTCCGCAAATGCTCCGGAAATTCCGCACGCCATTGCGATATCGGATTTGCCATTGGCCGATCCACGAGGCGGAGCTTGAGCAGTTCGAGCGATCGTTGTAGCAATGCATCGCCCGTCAGCGGAGCTCTCGCGCGCTTGACGAATTCCACATAGGGGAATAACGCATGCACGTCGCTTGCGAGGTCCGGCATCAAGCGAAAGACGCCGTCATAGTCCTCAGCCGATAGCGCAAAGTACCCTGCGTTATGGAAATACGTCAGGCGCTTTGCTCGAGGATCAATCGAATCGATTGCAATGGTCGTTTTCGAATGCGTCTGCCGGTATGCGGTCGCACGCGTGTCGGGCAGATAATGCGCGTCCACTTCCGCGACCACCACATGTCCGCGTTTCGTCTGCTCGCATACATGTGCTTCGAGCGTATCGTAGATGGCAAGCTCTTGCGCCTGCAGGCCGTAAAGCCTTGCGATGTCGTCGAGAGAAAACTTCGGGAATGTGAACTGGTCGCCCTCGAACGATTGCGTCACCGTGAAGCTAAGTGCCGCATGGGGATCGCAGCCGAAGTGATGCAGCAGTTCGATCCACAGGTCGACGTAGCAATTGGTTTCGAGCCAGACGCGCTCGCCGCGATGCAGCGCATGGCGGCTTGCTTCGTCGTCCGCGCCACTCAACGCTTCTGCGGGCGAGCGCGCGTTCATGCCTCTTTACCCAGCTTGGAGAGGCCATCGGCGATGATCGGCGCCGCATCGCCCCAGAGCAATTCCCGCACGGATGCGGGCCACGCTTTGACATCGAGGCCATGATGGCGGAAGAGGGCAAGCGTCGTGCGCTCCATGCCGAAGCCCACGCATGCGGTATGCGCGACGCTGTCGTCCGCCTGTCGAATGTTCCACAACTCGCCGAAGTGTTCCATGTGATAGTTGAACGAGAGGCAAGCGGTCGGACGGTCGGGCGTTGCGACGGGAACCAGCAATTCGAATTTCAATTGCTGTGCGCGCTGGCTGTCCGCAACAATCTTGCCGCCGCGCCCAAAGAACGGATCGTTGGCGAGATCGATTTCGAATGGCAACTGCAAAAGATCCACAAGCAGCGAGCCGCGTTCGATCCACTTCTGGCGGAACGCCATGACCTGCTCGGGGCTACCGACGCGAATGTATTCGCGCATGCGGAACATCTGCATCCGGCCCGGATCGATAGAAGGCTCGTGGCGGAAGCAGTAAGAGAATGCGTCGAACGTTGCGCCGTCCTTGGCCAGATTCCCGCGCTTGGCGACGAGCGGATAGATCGGATAGCAGGCGGCCGGGGTGAGCACGAGGCGCGTCGGCTTTTGCTGATCCATCCATTCGTCCGAACGCTCTTGCTCTTCGCCGATATGAACGATCTTGTCGAGCGCCTCGAGCAGACGATGATGTCCGCGGTCGCTGCCCTGGAACGAATGAATCGTACCGGCGAGATTAGGGAAGCTCTTGAGATATTCGCTATCCTCGAAATCGCGGCGGCGCATCGCGGGCGGAAAGCGCAGAGCTTCGGCGTGCTGATCCGCGCCAAGCAGCGTGATGGCCTGATCCAGGCGTTCAACGACATCTTCGAAAATTGCGCTGCGGCCATAGAGCCCATCTTCGCCGGTATCGAGCAGAATGCCCGCTTCAATCAAGCGGTCCCGCAACGTGACGTCCGACTTGTCATACGGTGCTTGCGTCGCATTCGATTGCGGTTGCGCGGGTGCTTCAGCCGGCACGAGCGCGGCTTGTTCCGTCGGCATGTTCATAGTTACAGGTCCCCGGTTGCGGCGCGCTGCGCGAGCAGCAGATTTGCCGTGTTCAATTCAATGCGGTCGTTGCTGATCATGAGCGGTGCGGAATGCAGATCGCGCAAATGACGCCCGACGCTGAACGGCGTGTCATTTTTATAGCCGGCCATTCCACAAATCATTAGCGTCTCTTGCACCACATGCACCGCCGATTGTGAAATCGAGAGCTTCAGCATGTTGAGGTCCGATGCGAGACCGATTGATGCCGTGAGCGGTGCATCGATGTCGTCTGCATGGTTGGCCTGACGCACCACGCGTTGGCGTTGCGAGGCTTCCACTGCCGCAAGCGATTCACGCAAGCGCGCCTGCATCATGCGTACGAGGGTCACTGCTTGCGCGAGCCGCGAAGCCGACGGCGGCAATGCACCCGGCTTGCCACGCGCCTGATTGCGAAAGAATTGATGCGCGCGGTTCACGGCGTCCGATGCAATGCCGATCCACACCGACGACCACAACGTATGCGATACAGGCAGCATGCTTTCATCGGCGATCTTCGAAAACGGTATTGGCAGGATCTGCTCAGCGGTTCCGCTCGCGATGAGCCGATGTCCTTCACTGCACGTTCCGCGCATGCCGAGTGTGTCCCATGTACCGCGCTGCTCGAGTGTGCACGTTTCACGCGGCGCGACGATCAGCACTTGATCGGACGGCGGCGCATCAGGATGACGGCGCGCGGTAACGAGAATGGCGTCGGCGTACTTGCCATACGAGATGGTCGGCGCAAGCTTCTCGATGGTGAAGGCGCCATCGACGAGATCGACCGCACACGCGCTCGTACGCATGTTGCCGCCGATGGTCTCCTCCGACGTCGCGGACGCGAGCAGCAATTGCTCTTTGACCATGCGCGCGAGGAAATCGCGTTGCCATTGCACATTCACGCCGTGATCGACGATGCAGATGACCTGGCTTTGATGCATCGCATAGATCATGGCCGCCGAGGCGCAGCCTTGCGCGAGCGTTTCGCACACGCGGGCGACGCCGGAAAGCGAGAGGCCGTCGCCACCGTGCGTCACGGGGACCATGGCGGAGAGCAGCCGTTCCTCGCGCATGGCAGCGACGGCTTCGGCGGGGAAGCGCGCATCTTTGTCGACGGCATTCGCATGCTTCGCTGCGATTGCGGAGACACGGCGCGCGGCGTCGAGCAACTCACTCTCGCCACGAGCGTCCGCGCCGCGATCGAGTGCGGCCAACTGGGACGCTTCGACTTCCTGCGCGGCGGCGTTCATGCTGCCGCCTGCTGACGACGAAGCTCCTCGACGGCTGCGGCGAGAGAATCGACGCTGGAAAAGAGCCGGCGTGTGAGCATGTGGTCCGGAATCTCGACGCTGAATTCATCTTCGATCGCGAGCATCACGTGAACAGTGGCGAGCGACGAAAGACCCGCGGCGTAGAGATCGTCGCTGTCAGTGAGGGTATCGATGGGCACGTCGAGGCGTGCGGATTCGGAAAGGATGCGGCGCAATTCAGTTTTCATTATGTCTGGTTCCCTTGTACCTGGCCAACGGTGCGACCGGCCGATTGGGCGCTCAAGGGGATCCCCTCAACGAACGCCATTTACGTTATTCAAGCCGGGGCGTACGGGCGGCGGTGTATTCGCTCGATGAATCGAAACCGGTTCGAAGAGCCCTCGCATCACCATCGAGGTTGTTTGATCGTATTTAACGGATTGGGCGGGGTGTACGTCCGTGCGATGGCGCACGGTGCCCTCGATGAGCGTTGTTTTCTATATTCCGCTCGTCCACGCCGTCCTTCAAGGAATTAGCTTCGGGATGTTATGCGACGCGTGGCGTTCCTTTGAATGGAGCAGCCAGAAAGGCGTCCATATTTGCGGTATTCAGAGGGCGGTAACCGAGAGGTTCACGCGAAGCGGTTACGACTAAGCGGCGTCGCGGTTCCGGGCCTTCGGCGAACATCGCGCTTGAGCGCAGGGAATGAGCATGAATCCTGCTTCTGACGCTTCGGCGGCAAGGTGGCGCGTTGCCTGCAGCGAACTGTCCGCTACCGCCGGTCACGTACCGCGCGATTGCATACCGCATGCAGCGTCCGGCATGAAGAATGCGAAAATGACCGCGACCGCCGGATGAGCGCGGAAGTCAACCTCGAAGAAACGGAGCAGACGAGATGAGAACAAGCAGACTGGCAGTATTGATCGCCTTGACGACCGGCGTGGCGCTGGGTGCAGGCGGCGCCATGGCGCAGGCCGGCGGCAACGGCAACGGCGGCTCCGGCGGTGGCAACGCCCACGGACCGGCGACTGCCGCGCCAACGGTAGGCGGAGACAACACCTCCGCGCCCGGAAGCACGCACAAGGGCGGCTTTCACTTCAAGCACAAGAAAAAAGCAAAGCCCGCTGAGTCGACGACGCAGTAAGCGCGGTTCGCGAAGCGCGGCGAGTCACATCGCCGTGCTTTCGGCGTCGATGTCGTCCGTACCGAGGCGGGAGAAAATGTCACAGACCGCGCGTAGCTCCGCTTCGTCGCGAATCTTGACGATGACCCGCGTGATCGCGCCGATGTTCCCTGCGTCGCTGGCGTCACCGCCATCACGGAAGTTAGGAAGAATATCGTCGCCGGCCGATGCGGCGTCGCTCGAATCGTCGTCGAAATAAGCGGCATACCCGGCGTGTTCGGCGGTGATCCATTGCGTCGGCGAGCTGGCGCTCAGCGCGATCGACATCTGAATCTCGGCGATGCGTTCAGCGCAGGCCACCCGGATACGGTCGCCCGCGATGCCCTCGGCGCGCAGGTCTTCCAATGCTTCGTCAAGCTTGTGCGGGCCGCAGAACGCCCCGCTTACTTCTCGCATCATTACTCGTCTCCTTGCGTGCCGGTGTCGCGCGCATCGCCCGCCCACGTCGAGCGAAGGAATGCTGGCTGCCGGCCGTCCGTGGTCGTCAGAGGAAGGCGCAACGTCACGCCGGTGCGCAGGACCGTTCGATCACGACAGCCGAAGACCGCATTTCCCGGAGCTCGCGCGTTCGCGAAAGATGGCGAATCCGACGGATGCGGACATGGGATTCACGAGCCCCGGAACCGAATGAACGCACGACGCCCGTTCCGGCGAGCGGAATGCGCGGCATTCACTTCATGCGGTACGTGAACTCTACGCCGCAACCTTCGGCTTTTCAATGAGTGGTTTCAGGCATGCATTACCGCCGTAACACTTGCATTTTGCATACGAGCGAGGTGCCAGACGATTGCGCGCCTGGACTTGGAATAGTCATCGTACAAGCGTGTCCGCGCCCTATAATGAGCCATTGGCATTCAAGGACCGGTCTCTCAATGTCTCCTGCACTCGCAACTGGCGCGCTTCGCCGTTCCCGCAATCTAACCGAAGAGGTCGTCGCCGAACTGTCCGAGCGAATCCGCAGCGGGACGCTTCAGCCGGGCGACAAGCTGCCGACCGAATCCGAAATCATGGCGCAGCTCGGCGTGAGCCGCACCGTCGTGCGCGAGTCGATCTCGCGCCTGCAGGCGGCGCGGCTCGTGCAGACGCGACACGGCATCGGCACCTTCGTGCTGGAGGCGGGGGATCATGACCGCTTCCAGATCGAAGCCGCCGGCGACCTGACCATTCGCGACGTGATGGCGATTCTCGAACTGCGCATCAGTCTCGAAGCGGAGGCGGCGGGCCTCGCCGCGATGCGCCGCACCGATGAAAACCTCGCGCAGATGCGCCGTGCCCTCGACGAGTTCGAGCGGCACATCGCATCCGGCACGGAAAACGCCGTCGCCGCCGATGTCGCATTCCACCTTGAGCTGGCGAAGGCAACGGGCAACCGCTATTTCCACAGCATTCTGAGCCAGCTCGGCAATACGATCATTCCCCGCACGCGTGTGAATTCTGCTGCGCTCGCGCACAACGATCCCGGCAGTTACCTCGACCGCGTGAATCGCGAGCACGAGGACATCTACGATGCAATCGAGCGCCGCGATCCCGAAGCGGCGCGCGCCGCGATGCGCATGCATCTCTCCAACAGCCGGGAGCGTCTGCGGCGAGCGCAGGAGGCGTCAGCCAAGCCCTCCGACGCCGGCTGACACACGTTGTACGTCCTGCTTTCCCGCTTGTAAGGCGAGGCTCTTGCTATCTGTCTGCATGCAGCATGCAGCACGCCGCATGCGAAGTGCCGGCATGCAAAGCGCAAAAGGCAAAGGCAACGCGAAAGCCCTCGACTGAACATATCGAAAGGAGAAGCACGGATGCACTGGATCGACCCCGACTGCCTGCCGGAAACGCGCGGCACAGTCACGCGATTTCTTCTAAACCCACATGGCGAGCTTGACGGATTCATATTGGACGAGTCGCGGCAAGTGCACGTCCCGCCGCATCTATCGAGGCAACTGTCGCGCAACGTGAAGATCGGCGATGCCGTCACCGTGCGCGGCATCAAGCCGCGCGGCGCGGACATGGTCGCCGCCGTCGCCGTCATGACCAGGGCGGGTCGCACTATCCTCGATGAAGGCCCCGACCATGGCGGGAAACATCACCCGCCGGAAGTCGAAAGACGCGAAATGGAAGCGTCGGGCGAAGTGCTCATCGCGCTGCATGGTCCGAAAGGCGAACTGCGCGGCGCGTTGCTCGACGATGGCACGTCGCTGCGCATGCCGCCGCATGCGGCCGAGGCGCTGTCGGACTATCTGACGCCGGGCGCGCACGTTCATGCGTGGGGACATGGCGTAAAGAATCGCCTCGGCCGAAGCATTGAAGTCGATGAAATTGCCCATCTGGTCGATGACGGAAGTGCCGAGGAGTAGGCCTCACGTGTCCGGCGTCACCGGGCGTCGAGTTCATCGAACTGAATCTCGCCGCCTTTCATGATCAGCGGAATCCGCTCGCCCTGTCCCAGCAGACAGGCGATGTCCTCGAGCGGATTGCCGTCCACCACGATCATGTCGGCCCACGCGCCCGGTGCGATGCAACCCAGCTTTCCGGGCAGGCCGAGCACTTCGGCGGCCGTCGTCGTGGCGGCCGCGAGCGCCGCCGCGTTGCCGAGCACTTCGGATCGAATGCGAAATTCATCGCTTTGTAGCCGCTGCGACGGTCCGAGCAGGTCCGAGCCGAAACCCATCTTGACGCCGGCATCGCGATAAATCTCAAGCGAGCGCAGACCCGCCTCGCGCACGTCTTCGATCTTCGCGACGCTTTCTTCGCCGAGACCGTACTGCGCCCCTTCCGATGCCAACGCTTCATACGTAACGAGCGTCGGCACGACGTACGCGCCGTGTTCGGCCATCAGCCTGGCGGTCGGCGCGTCGATCAGATTGCCGTGTTCGATCGTACGCACGCCGCAGCGCACGACCCGCGCGATGGCGTCCGCCGTGTACGCGTGGGCCATCACGTAGGTCTTGCGTGCGCGCGCTTCCTCGACGATCGCGCGCACTTCGTCTTCCGCGTAGCCGTAGGCGCCGACAGGGTCGGTAGGCGACGCCACGCCGCCCGACGCCATGATCTTCAGATGATCGGCGCCCATCTGCAATTCCTCGCGCGCGGCGCGGCGCACTTCGTCCACGCCGTCCGCGACGCGGGCGAGCGCGCCCACGCGCACGCAGCAGCCACAAGGCGCACTGTCGCCCACGTAGTCCGAGCGGGCGCGCATGTCGCCGTGACCGCCGGTCTGACTGAGCGCGCGTCCGGCCACGAAAAGGCGCGGCCCCATGGCGAGCCCGCTTTCGACCGCGATCTTGTGCGGATGTCCCGCCCCGCCTGCGTCGCGCACGGTGGTGAAGCCGCGCCGCAGCATGCCGCGCATGATCGGCACCGAACGCAGCGTGACGAGTACGTTCGGCATGTGTATCTGCTGCGAAAGGTTGAGCTGCACCGCCACCACATGCACGTGCAAGTCGATGAGGCCGGGCATCAGCGTCTTGCCCTTCAGATCGATGACACGCGCGGACGCGCTTCGCAGCGGCTTGTCCGAGATCTCCTTGACGACGCCGTTCTCGACTAGAACGTGATGTGCGTCGCGTACTTCGGCTCGCGCGGGGTCGAGCACCGCGGCGTTCTGGAAAAGGATGCTTTGCACGCGTGAGTCTCCCTGAAAAGCTTGCATTCGGCGTTATGTATTCAATACTTGGCGGCGTGTCTCACGGATGCCACGTCTTCCGCTTCGCCTGCCGCAATGTCTTCGAGCGAGCGCCCGCGTGTCGGCACGCCCATCACCACGACCGCGAGCGCGCCGAGCAGCAGCACGACGGTCGTCGCGCCAAACACGCCCGCAAAGCCGGACACGGGGTAGAGATAGCCGACGAGAATCGGCGAGACGATCGCGCCGATTCGTCCGATGGCGGATGCCGTGCCCGCGCCGGTCGTACGCACCGCAGTCGGAAAGACTTCGGCGGTGTAGGCGTAGACGCCGGCATACGTGCCGTTCATGAAAAACGACAGACAGATGCCCGCCAGCATGATCTCGCCGTTGCTGCTCGCGAACGCCATGCCGAGCGCGCACGCGCCGCCACATAGCATGTAGGAGGCGATCGTCGCCTGTCGCCCGATGCGTTCGTTCAAATATGCCGCCGTGAAATAGCCCGGCACTTGCGCGACATACATCGCGAGCGAATAGCCGAAGCTGCGCGTGATGCTCATGCCGTGCTGCACGAGCAGACCGGGAATCCAGGTGAAGAACGCGTAATAGCTGAACGTGATGGAGAGCCACATCAGCCAGGTCATCACCGTGATGCGCGCCTGCCGGCCAGCCCACAGCGCGCGGAAATTCGTGACGAGCGTGCCGGTGGGCGCGGGCGGTGCGCCCGTCGGACCGGCGGCTTCGGCGGCGGGCAGCGTGATGCCTTGCCGCGCGAAGTCCGCTTCGATGTCGGCGAGCACGCGGTCGGCGTCCTGGTGACGTTTGCGACTTTCGAGCCAGCGCGGCGACTCGGGCAGCGAGCGGCGCCACCACAAAAGCATCACCACGGGCAGCGCCGTGATGAAGAGCACAGTGCGCCAGCCCGAGGGAAACGCCGGCACGACGAAATAGCCGAGCAGCGCCGCCGCGACGAAGCCGAACGAAAAGAACCCCGCGAGCGCGCCCGTGAAGACGCCGCGATAGCGTTTGGCGACGAACTCCGCGAGATACGGCGCGATGATCGCGCTTTCCGCGCCGGTGCCCATTCCCGCGACGATGCGCGAGGCGAGGAACGTGGGCCAGGAATCGGTCATCGCGCTGATGATCGACGCGACGCTGTAGAGCAGCAGCGCGTACATCATCACCTTACGACGCCCGATCAGATCGCCGAGCGTGCCCGCGAAAAGCGCGCCGAAGAAATAGCCGATGAAGTTGCCGCTGCCGAGCACGCCCGTCTGCACGCTGGTGAGCGCCCAGTCGTGGCGCAGCACCGGCAGCACGAACGCGACGGCGGCGGCGTCCATGGCATCGAACGCATAGCCGAAGCCGCCCATCATCAGGAGCCGCCAGTGAAAGCGTCCGAAAGGAAGACGTTCGATGCGCGCGGATACGTTCGACACAGGGCTCTCCAGTCAGGGCAACGATGCGTTTCAGACAGTCGATCCGCTCATTCTATGGCGCGCTCGACTTAAGCCATATTTATAATCGTGATCCCGTCCATTGATACGGTGAATGTCCATCATGAGTTTCCGGACGCTCGACCTCAACCTCTTGAAAGTGTTCGAGGCGCTGATGACCGAGGGTGCGGTCACGCGCGCCGCGAGCAAACTGTCGCTCACGCAGCCCGCTGTTAGCAACGCGCTCGGCCGGCTACGCGAGGCCTTTGGCGACCCGCTATTCGTGCGCCACGGCGCGGGCGTCGCACCGACTCAACGCGCCATGGCGTTGTGGGGACCCATCGGCGAATCGCTGAGCCGCATTCGCGGTGCGCTCGACGAGCAGACCTTCGTTCCCGCGCTCGCCGACGTCAACTTCAGTCTGTCGATGTCCGACTATGTCGCGGGCATCGTCATGCCGCGATTGATTACGCGATTCGGCAAGTCCGCGCCCGGCGTACGGTTTCAGACCGTGCCGAACATCCTGCTCGATGCGCCCGCGCTGCTCGAGGGTAATCGCGTGGACTGTCTGATCGGCGTGTATGTGAACGAGACGTTGCCGCCCGCGCA
The DNA here is from genome assembly GCF_902506145.1 of Burkholderia sp. 8Y. GTDB lineage: Bacteria > Pseudomonadota > Gammaproteobacteria > Burkholderiales > Burkholderiaceae > Caballeronia. The sequence continues at coordinate 386,399 of NZ_LR733519.1, forward strand.
TATCCGCTCGCGTTCATTGTGGACCGTGGACTATGGATGCGTTATGCGACGCGATCATCCGCTCGCCGAAGCGGGCAAGCTGACGACGCGCCGCTTTCTGAACGCGCGTCACGTCGATGTGAGTCTCGCGGGGCAGACGCAACCTACCTTCGACACCTTTCTCGCATCGCGCGGATTGAAGCGCAATCTGGTCGCGACGGTGAACCACTACACGGTGGCGTGCGACATGATCCGCGCGAGCGATCTGATCGGCGTATTGCCGAGCGATCTGTGCGAGCGCGCGGCTGCAAGCGGGGAGCTCGTCACCGCGCGCGCGCCGCTGGAGGCGCCGGATCGCGTGATCAGCCTGTTCTGGCATCAGCGTAACGAGACCTTGCCCGCGCACCGGTGGCTGCGCGAGCAACTGGTCGACATGTTCGCCGCGCCGCAGCTTGCAGCGCCGGCGCGCGGCGGCCGGCGCAGGACGTCGGCGCGCTCGATCGCCGCCTGACGGCTTCTGGTTCTTTGTATGCATTGTTCATCGTTTCCAGTCAGTCAATTCGTGCTGGACGGCTTTATCGCGAAGGACGAGGTGTCTACATTGGCGACGTGGCGCTTCGGCGCGTTTCAGCCGACCGCCGACTTCATCTTCGCGGTAATCCCTCTCCAAAGGAAATGATCATGAGCAAGCTCGCAGGCAAAGTGGCCGTCGTCACGGGTGCATCGAAGGGTATCGGGGCCGCCATCGCCAAGGCGCTCGCGGCGGAAGGCGCGTCGGTCGTGGTGAACTATGCAAGCAGCAGGAATGGCGCGGATGCCGTCGTGGCCGATATCGTCGCGGCTGACGGTAAGGCGATCGTCGTGGCCGGCGATGTATCGAATTCGGCCGACGCGAAAGGCATCGTGAATGCGGCGGTGGAGACTTATGGCCGCCTTGATATCGTCGTGAACAACTCGGGCATCTATGAGTTCTCGCCCATCGAAGAGATCACGGAAGAGCATTTCCATAAGCAGTTCAATGTCAACGTGCTCGGCGTGCTGCTCGTGACGCAGGCCGCTTCGAAGCATCTGGGCGAGGGCGCGAGCATCATCAACGTGAGTTCGGTCGTGAGCCGCATCACGCCGCCGGCAAGCGCGGTCTACAGCGGCACCAAAGGCGCGGTCGATGCGATCACAGGCGTGCTGGCGCGCGAGCTGGGCGTGAGGAAGATTCGCGTGAACTCGATCAATCCCGGCATGGTCGCGACGGAAGGCACGCACACGGCCGGCATCATCGGCTCGGAGATGGAAACGGGCATCGTGGCTCAGACGCCGCTCGGTCGGCTGGGGAATCCGGACGATATCGCGTCGGTCGCGGTGTTCCTGGCATCGGACGATGCGCGCTGGCTGACAGGCGAGAGCATCGTGGCGAGCGGCGGGCTGCGGTGATTTGAACGAGACTGAAGGAGAGGCGATCCGCGACGTATCGCGCGCCGCCTCGAACGGTTACTTACGAAGCCGACACGTTGTCCCGAGGGTCGGGCACACGAACGAATCCTTCGAAAAGCACGCGCGCGCTGCGGCTCATGATGGCCTTCGTGACCGTCCACTGTCCGTTCGATTCAACCGCTTCCGCGCCGACGCGTAACGTGCCCGACGGATGACCGAAGCGCACCGACTGCCGCGCGCCGCCGCCCGCCGCGAGATTGACGAGCGTGCCGGGAATCGCGGCCGCCGTGCCGATGGCGACAGCGGCAGTGCCCATCATCGCGTGATGCAGCTTGCCCATGGACATCGCGCGCACGAGCACATCGACATCATCCTTGCCGATACGCTTGCCGCTCGATGCCACGTACTCCGCCGGACGCGCGACGAACGCGATCTTAGGCGTGTGCTGACGCTTGGCGATTTCATCGAGGCTCTTGACGAGACCCATGCGTAGCGCGCCGTAGGCGCGAATTGTTTCAAAGCGCGTCAACGCTGCATTGTCGCCGTTGATCGCGTCCTGAAGTTCCGTGCCCTTGTAGCCGATGTCCTCGGCATACACGAAGATGGTCGGTATGCCCGCGTTGATCATCGTCGCCTTGAAGGTGCCGACGCCGGGCACTTCAAGATCATCGACGATGTTGCCCGTCGGGAACATCGCGCCTTGTGCGCCTTCTTCCTCCGCTGCGGGATCGAGGAATTCGAGCTGCACTTCGGCGGCCGGGAACGTCACGCCGTCCAGCTCGAAATCGCCCGTTTCCTGCACGGCGCCGTTGGTCATCGGCACATGCGCGATGATGGTCTTGCCGATGTTCGCCTGCCAGATACGCACGATCGCGATGCCGTTGTCCGGCACGCGCTCCAGATCGACGAGGCCGCTCGTGATTGCGAACGGTCCGACCGCCGCCGAGAGGTTGCCGCAATTGCCGCTCCAATCGACGAAGGGCTTGTCAATCGCGACCTGGCCGAACAGATAGTCGACGTCATGATCGGGCCGCGCGCTCTTCGAGACGATGACCGTCTTGCTCGTGCTCGATGTCGCGCCGCCCATGCCGTCGATTTGCTTGCCGTACGGATCGGGGCTCCCTATCACGCGCATGAAGAGCGCGTCACGCGCCGGTCCAGCGACGCGCGCCGCTTCGGGCAAATCGTTCAGGCGAAAGAAAACGCCCTTGCTGGTGCCGCCGCGCATGTAAGTCGCGGCGATCCTGATCTGTGGTGCGTGTGCCATATGAATCCTTCTGTTGGCGGCAGGGCGCGATGTCAGGCCGCTGCCTTCGACGATTCCAGGAAGTCCTGAGCGAAGCGTTGCAGCACGCCACCGGCTTCGTAGATCGAGACTTCTTCCGCGGTATCGAGCCGGCACGTCACGGGCACTTCGACACGCTCGCCGTTCTTGCGATGGACCACGAGCGTGAGATCCGCGCGCGGCGTGCGCTCGCCGATCACGTCATACGTTTCCGTGCCGTCGATGCCGAAGGTCTGCCGATTCATGCCCGGCTTGAACTCGAGCGGCAACACGCCCATGCCGATCAAGTTCGTGCGATGAATGCGCTCGAAGCCTTCCGCGACGATCGCCTCCACGCCCGCAAGCCGCACGCCTTTCGCGGCCCAGTCGCGCGATGAACCTTGTCCGTAATCCGCGCCCGCGATGATGATAAGCGGCTGCTTGCGTTCCATGTACGTTTCGATCGCTTCCCACATCCGCGTGACCTTGCCTTCCGGTTCGATGCGCGCAAGCGAGCCTTTCTTCACTTCGCCATTCACGACCGCCATTTCATTGCTGAGCGTCGGGTTCGCAAAGGTCGCGCGCAGCGCCGTCAGATGATCGCCTCGATGCGTTGCGTATGAATTGAAGTCCTCTTCGGGCAAGCCCATTTTCGCGAGATATTCGCCCGCCGCGCTATTCGCGAGGATCGCATTGGATGGCGAAAGATGGTCCGTCGTGATGTTGTCGCCGAGCACCGCAAGCGGGCGCATGCCCTTGAGCGTGCGTTCACCCGCGAGCGCACCTTCCCAATACGGCGGGCGGCGAATATACGTGCTTTGCGGGCGCCAGTCGTAGAGCGGACTGATGGCTACGTCGCTCGCTGCCGTCAGCGCGAACATCGGCTCATAGACCTTGCGGAACTGATCCGGCTTCACGCTCTCTTTGACGATGGCGTCGATCTCTTCATCGCTCGGCCAGATGTCTTTCAGATACACAGGCTGGCCGTTCTTGCCGATGCCGAGCGCATCGCGTTCGATGTCGACGCGGATCGTACCCGCGATGGCATACGCGACGACGAGCGGCGGCGACGCGAGAAACGCCTGCTTCGCATAGGGATGAATGCGGCCATCGAAGTTGCGATTGCCCGAGAGCACCGCAGTCGCATACAGATCGCGATCGACGATTTCCTGCTGAATAGCGGGGTCGAGCGCGCCGGACATGCCATTGCACGTGGTGCATGCAAACGCGACAATGCCGAAGCCCAGTTGTTCGAGATCGGACAGCAAGCCGGCTTTTTGCAAATAGAGTTCGACCACTTTCGAACCCGGCGCAAGCGACGACTTCACCCACGGCTTGCGCGTGAGACCTTGTGCATTTGCGTTGCGCGCAAGCAGCGCCGCTGCGATCACATTGCGCGGATTGCTCGTATTCGTGCAACTCGTGATTGCCGCGATGATGACCGCGCCATCGGGCATGCGCCCCGGCGTGTCTTCCCATTGGCCCGCGATGCCGCGTGTCGAAAGCTCGGCAACGGGCAGGCGTTTATGGGGATTCGACGGCCCCGCCATGTTGCGCACGACCGTCGACAGATCGAAACGCAGCACGCGTTCGTATTGAGCGTGGACGAGCGAATCTGCCCACAGGCCAGTGGTTTTTGCGTATTGCTCGACGAGGCGCACTTGCTGCTCATCTCGTCCGGTCAGCCGCAGATAGTCGATCGTCCGCTCGTCGATATAGAACATCGCAGCAGTCGCGCCGTATTCGGGCGCCATGTTCGAGATGGTGGCGCGATCGCCGAGCGTGAGACTCGATGCACCTTCGCCATAGAACTCGAGATACGCGCCGACGACTTTCTCCTTGCGCAGGAATTCGGTGAGCGCGAGCACGATGTCGGTTGCCGTAATGCCCGGCTGACGCTTGCCGCTCAACTCCACGCCGACGATATCCGGCAAACGCATCCACGACGCGCGGCCGAGCATCACGTTCTCGGCTTCGAGTCCGCCCACACCGATTGCAATGACGCCGAGCGCATCGACGTGCGGCGTGTGACTGTCGGTGCCGACAAGCGTATCCGGGTACGCGACGCCATCGACTGCGTGAATCACTGGCGACATACGCTCCAGATTGATCTGGTGCATGATGCCGTTGCCCGGCGGAATCACGTCGACATTCTTGAATGCCTTCTTGGTCCAGTTGATGAAATCGAAGCGATCTTCGTTGCGCCTGTCTTCGATCGCGCGGTTCTTCGCAAACGCGTCCGGATCGAAACCGCCGCATTCCACTGAGAGCGAATGATCGACGATCAACTGCACGGGTACCACGGGATTCACTTGCGCGGGATCGCCGCCCTGATCCGCGATTGCGTCGCGCAGGCCGGCAAGATCGACGAGCGCCGTCTGCCCGAGAATGTCGTGACAGACGACGCGCGCGGGAAACCACGGGAAATCGCGTTCGCGCTTTCTCTCGACGAGCTGCATCAGCGACGCGTCGAGAATCGAAGGATCGCAACGGCGCACGAGGTTTTCCGCGAGCACGCGCGAGGTATAGGGCAGCGTGTCATAAGCGCCGGGCGCGATGGCTTCGACGGCGGCGCGCGCATCGAAGTAGTCGAGCGAGAAGGCGGGCAGGGGTTTGCGGTTTGCGCTATTCATTGCGGTGTCTCGGTCATTGCATGGTCTTTAACATGCCACGCTCGAAGGGACTGGGGCGACCCTTCATTCGAAGATTCGGGCTATTGTAGGCGCCGCTGGCGCTCGACGCGGTGACGACCATCACGGAATCGAGCGCCAGTGTGCTGAGACAGGGCTTGTAGCAAAGCCTTCAAGTCACGCGAAGATTCACTCAGGAACGCTTCGCCAGCGGGATGAACTCCAGATCATCCGGCCCCGTGTAATTCGCGCTCGGCCGGATGATCTTGTTGTCGATGCGCTGCTCGATGATGTGCGCGCTCCATCCGGAGGTGCGCGAGATCACGAACAGCGGCGTGAACATGGCGGTCGGCACGCTCGTGCCGAGCACGGAGACGCCGGTGCGCATCACGTCCATCGGATGCGCGGACGCCGGAATCCATTCCAACGCGGCCTTCAGGCTCGCGGGCAGGCCGCGCAGCGCCTTGAGCTTGGTCTTGTATGCGTTCAGCTCCGCGACGTTCGGCAGCTTGCCGTGCACGAGCAGATACGCGATTTCTTCAAACTCGGACGTGGTTGCGACATCCAGAATGTCGTAGCCGCGATAGTGCAGGTCATTGCCCGTCTTGCCGACGGTACACAACGCGGTATTGCCCGCTGTCACGCCCGACAGCGCGACGGATTTCTTCGGCTTGAATGCGCCTGCAGTTGCAGTGCTGTTGTCTGCTTCGCTCATCGATTTCGTCTCCTTCAAGGGTTATTTCTTCGCAGCAAAGAGCTGGTCGAGCTTGTCTTCGTAGGCGTGATAGCCGAGATACTTGTACAGGTCGGCGCGCGTCTGCATCGTTTCGACTGCGGCCTTTTGTGTGCCATCGCGCTTGACCGTCTCGTAGAAGTTGAGCGCAGCCGCGTTCATCGCACGGTAGGCGCCGCAGCAGTAGAGCGCGATATCGACGTTCGCTTCCCGCAACTCATCGACGGTGAAGAACGGCGTCGAGCCGAATTCGGTCAGGTTCGCGAGAATCGGCACGCGCACGGCGGCCTTGAAGCGGCGATAGTCGTCGAGCGTTTTCATCGCTTCGGGGAAGATCATATCCGCGCCCGCATCGACATAGGCGATCGCGCGCTCTATCGCGGCGTCAAGGCCCTCGGCGGCGGCCGCGTCCGTGCGCGCCATGATGACGAAGGAATCGTCGGTGCGCGCATCGACCGCGGCTTTCACGCGATCGACCATCTCGCCGGTCGGCACGACTTCCTTGCCCGGACGATGACCGCAACGCTTCTGCCCGACCTGATCCTCGATGTGCACGGCGGCCACGCCCGCCTTGATGAACGAGCGGATGGTACGCGCGATGTTGAAGGCGCCGCCCCAGCCGGTGTCGATATCGACCATCAGCGGCAACGACGATGCATCGGTGATGCGGCGCGCGTCGATGAGCACGTCTTCCATCGTGCTAATACCTAAGTCCGGCATGCCGAGCGAGTTAGCGGCGACGCCGCCGCCCGACAGATAGAGCGCCTTGAAGCCGACCGCTTCGGCCATTTTCGCGGCATAGGCGGTGATCGCGCCGACGACCTGGAACGGCGATTCGTCCTGGACGGCCTGGCGGAATCGCGCGCCTGCGGTCTGTGCGGACTGGTATTCAGAATTCACGGTTGTCTCCAGCAGAAGGGTGCGGCCTTAAAAGCAATTACCTTGCCAACGGCGCTTGAGTTTGTAAAACATTGATTTTAAAGGAAACGGATTCTTCGGCCCCGGCGTCTCATTTCGTCTCTGGAATCCATAATTCGAAATTGAAATGATGTTGCATACTGCATGCTTCGACCGGCTTCCAAAACACCATGCAAACCGAAAACGCGACTCGCCCGCGCATCTGGGCGGTCGGCATCAGCCGGCTCCGAGCCTTGTTCATCGACCTTGCGGGCGCCTATTCCGATCGCGCCGAACTCGACGTCGTACCGCTCGCCTATGAAGACGCCGCGAACAGCATCGAATCGGCGCGCGACGGGCGGCCGGATGTCGTCGTCGCAGGCGGGTCCAATGGCGCCTATCTGAAGAGCCGTGTGTCCGTGCCGGTCGTCGTCATCAGCCCGACGGGTTTCGACGTGATGCACGCACTGACTAAGGCGCGGCGCGAGGGCGCGAGCGTCGCCCTCGTCACGCACGGCGACACGCCTGCGGAGATACGCCGTTTTCTGGCCGCGTACGGCATCGACGTCATCTGCGAGTCGTACCGTTCGGCGCAGGATGCGGAAAGCCTCGTGCTCGATCTGCGTGACCGGGGCGTCGACGTCGTGGCAGGGCCCGGCCTCGTCGCCGATCTCGCGGCCGACGCGGGCATGAGTTCGGTGTTTCTTTACTCGCGCACTTCCGTCGTCGCGGCGTTCGAGACCGCGCTCGAAGTCGCTCAAGCCATGCGCGGCGAAGCCGCGAGGCGCAATCGCCTCGACAATTTGCTGCAGCATCTTCGCGATGGCGTCGTCGCTGTCGATGCCGAAGGCCGCATCGAGGCAATGAATCGTCAATTGGCCGCTGCGCTCGGCATTGCGGATGCATCGCGCGTGGCCGGCCGTTCATTGCTCGATGTCGCGCCGGACCTGCAAGGCGTGCTGCCCGCTGACGACGGCGATGTGTTCGGCACGGTGCGCGGCGTGAGCTATGCGATTCATCGCGGTCCGCTCGCGAGCGACGGCGCATCCGACGGCACCCTCTTCACCTTTCAGGAATCGCGAGCGGTCGAGCGGCTCGACCGGACGCTGCGATCGCGGCGGGGCGCGCAGGAATTCGTCGCGCGCTATCGGCTGGAGGACGTCGTCGGCGAGTCGGATGGAATCGAGCGTGTGAGGGCGCTCGTGCGCCGCTATGCGAAGTCCGACGCAACCGTGCTGATTCTCGGCGAGAGCGGCACCGGCAAGGAGATGGTCGCGCAAAGCATGCATCGCCTGAGCCGTCGCAGAGACTTTCCATTCGTCGCGATGAATTGCGGCGCGTTCCCCGAGGCGCTGCTTGAAAGCGAACTCTTCGGCTATGAGGAAGGCGCGTTCACGGGCGCGCGCAAGGGAGGCAAGGCGGGCTTGATCGAGGCGGCGCATCGCGGGACGCTCTTTCTCGACGAGATCGGCGAGATGCCGCCCTCGCTGCAAAGCCGCTTGCTGCGAGTCCTGCAGGAGAGAGAAGTCATTCGGCTTGGATCGACGGAGCCGACGCGCGTCGACATTCGCGTGATCGCGGCGACGCATCGCACGCTTGCCGACGCTGTCGCCGACGGGTCGTTTCGAGCTGACCTGTTTTATCGCATCAATATCCTGAGCATTGCGTTGCCGCCGTTACGTGCGCGCGCTTCGGACATTCTGCCGTTGGCAACTGAGCTACTCATGCAGGCCGCGCGGCGCGACAAGGCGCTTGCGCTGCGCGTACCCGACCGCGAAGCGGCGGCCCGTGTCTTCGCGCCGCTGGAGCACGCTTTAATCGGTCACGCGTGGCCCGGCAACGTCAGGGAATTGCAGAACATCGTTGAGCGCATTTCTGTCGAGTTATCGGACATGGCGTTCGAGACCGATCGCGCCATCTCATTGACATTGGATGACTTGCAAGCGATCGCGCCAGAACTTTTCGCCACGCAATCGAATGGCGCTGCCGACTTGTCGCTTCGCGATCTGAGCCGTTCGGTCGAAGCCGATCAGATTCGGGCAACGCTCGCCGCGTTCAATGGCGATCGGGACGCCGTCTGCAAGGCGCTTGGGATAAGCAAGACAACGTTGTGGCGAAGGCTGAATTCGAAGCGTTAAGGCGCGGAATGCGTGAGAGTCGCAGCAGCTACGGCGTAAAGGTCGGGAAAGGCTGCGCGTAGATTGGTGTCGATGCTTGCAGAAGCCCCGTTTCACTCAAGCTCGCCCGCCGAATAACAGACGATCGTGCTGAAGGACGCTGTATGTCAATCGTCTATCTTAAGAGACCTCTCCACAAAAGTTACTGTTTGTTAAAACAGGTGCGTCAACCCTTTCGTCTACTTATCTTTCTCCTGCTCGACAAACACTAGACTAAGGACGCTAAACGGCTGTCTGCCGGTCCTTGGCGCAATGAGTCGTCCAACACTAGAAAACGTCAGGCAGTCATCCGCTACGGCTTCTTGGGAAAAGCCGTGAATTGCCTACACGAACCTGAGAGAGATTACTGATGATCATCTACCATCGCGGCGCGGCCTTCGAACCGAAAGTGACCCAGGCCGGCAACGGCTTTATTGCTTCGGTCGCACTGCTCGAAGAAGACGGCCACGCCACGTCGCTTGGAAAGCTGGGCCTCTTTGCTAACGAAGAGGGCGCAATCAACTTTGCGGTGCGGTGCGCCACGGCATTCATCGAGGGCGACGATATGCCATTGCCGCCCTTCAAGATGAATTCTTGAGAGGGCTGTCGCACCGATCGACGATCCGCAACAGGCGTCGATGGCCATGCGAGCGCGGATGCCTGCGCCGACGTCTTGTTGTGACACACAGTTCCGGACTGGCGTTGGTCTGCTGTGGCCGAAGGAAGAGACCGGGGCGTCATTGCGTCGGTACTGGCGGGCATTCCGTCTGAAACCAGTAATCGACGAGGCGCTGTGCTGCCTGCAGATCGTCTGGATAGTAGGGATCGTCGTAGAACGGAGACGGGTCGTAGCCGGCTTTGCGCAGCGCCCCCAGCTCCACTTGATGCTGTGCCATCGTCGGACTCGCGTTCGTCCTGAGCGCGGCGAGATCGCGGCATTCGAGGTCGGTGAGGTGCCTGCCCGGCGGAGGCATCCCGCCCGCCACACAGCCCGCGAGCACGAGAAGCGCAGCAGTAAGTAACGATGCCTTTTTCGAGGTTTCAACCACCATGTCTAGCCGGCCACTTTGAAGGCCGCTCCGGATTTCGCTGTGTCGATATGAATGCGTGGCCGCGCGGACGCAATTGCACCGAGCGCCTCTTCCGATCCTCGTCGGCCGAGCATTTTTCGAATCTCGGCGTTCTGCCTGCGCTTGTGTTGTTCTCTCATCTTTTCGCTCCCAATGCGCATGCCGTGGCAAGAGCAAACATCGTTCCGTACCGGTTACTTTCTGCGCAGGTATCGGTCCAGCAGGACGCCGGCACTTGCGCCATGCAGGAATACAGAAAGCACGATGGCTGCAACGATGATCGGCAGAAGCGGATCAATCACGCGATGCCCGGCTTTCTCGAAGCAGAAAAGCAGGTAATAGAACGCGCTGACGCCTCGCAGACCCAGCCATGCCGACAAGAGGCGCTGCTGGCGGTCGAGTGACGAGCCAGCGAGAGAGAGTGTGCTGCCGAGCGGGCGGGCAACGATGAACAGAAACAGAACCGGCCAGATGACGGACCAGTGCAGCAGTTCGCGCCAGTGCGCAGACGCGAAACTGCCGATCATCACCATGAGGCCCAATTCAATGAAGCGTTCGACTTCGACCGAGAAGCCCATCATGTTTTCCGCGATGTAGGCGTGAGCCAACTCGGGGTCTTTAGCGGCCTTCTCGCGCTCTCCGCGTTCGACCGACTCTAGCACTTCGCTTGGCGGCTTTTCGCCGGTCGCCTTCATCTCCTGCCGCCGCAACGCGACGCCGGCGACGAATACCGCAATGAAGGCGTAACCATCGACAATCAGCGTCGCGCCATACGCCAGAGCAACCAGCCCGAGCGCGAGAAAGCCTTCCAGACCGAGCGCATGGTCAAAGCGCGTGCGCAGCTTCGTCACGAGCACGACAACGCCGGTGCCCAATAGCCAGCCGAAGAACACGGCGCTCGCCAGTCCCCATGCGATCGCGAGGGCGAACGTCCACGGATTGCTGCTGCCGAGACTCTCGATGCCGCACAGGGCGAGCGCGATATAGACCATCGGGGAGGCCGCGCCATCGTTGAGTCCACCTTCCGATGACAAGGCGAAGCGCAGCGGTTCATCGTCGCCTGCTTCCTCGACGCGCAGCTCATTGGCCAACACCGGATCCGTTGGTGCAAGCGTGGAAGCCAGCAGAAGGGCCGGGCCCGCGGCCAGCCCTAGTCCCCACCGCGCGGCGGCGAACATGACGCCGATGGTGATGAGCATCGCAGGGCCAGCGAGACGCAGCGTGAGCCGCCACAGAGGATTCGAATACTCGACGCGCAGATACATTCCGATTGCGAATAACGACACGACGAGCCCGGCTTCGGTAAGCGTTCGAAGCAGGCGAACGTCGCGCTCGACGTCGATGTTCAGGAGCCCGGCGCATGCGGGGCCGAGGACGAAGCCGACGACGAGGTAGACCATTGCGCCGGTCATCGGCAGCCGCTCGACGAATTTGCGACCGACCGCCATCAGCACCATCAATGCCCCGACTATCAGGAACCAGACGGCTTCAATCGTCATACCGGCTCCTTGAATTGAAGAAGCGTTGCAGTGTGTTCAAGTGATTGAAGCGGCGAATGGAGTCGTTCGCGCAGGAACGAAGCGGGGCGAGCGCGTGATTCCGGCCTGATACGTGCGAAGCGCCTTCAGGCTCGCCACAGCGTTTTCCAGCATTCCCCGATGGTCCGGCAGACGCAATCGCCTTTTCGAACCCTCAGACGCGAACAGGATACAGCCACGTTCAGCAGCGCGTTGTTGGCGCTCGGTGCGATCACGTGCGCCTCGATGCGTCGACGTCCTTATGCTTGAGGAAGCGCGCGATTTCGACCCGCATTATCGCGGGAATGTTTCTCACTCGGTGCGTGAAGCAAGGCCGCCTTCATGGCGGAATTGAGTCCGACGAACTGGGAGCAACTGTTCCGGATCAGGAAGGACAAGCCAGACCAACACGCTACGGAATGCATGAAAACTGCCGGTTCAAGTTCTACATGCTCGAGTGCCCTTCGGGTCTCTGAAACTAGAGCATCCGTGCATCGCATCACAACAGGCTACGCATAAGAACAATTGAGCGTTGAGTCGCCCGCACCGCGAAACGAACGAACGTCTGTACGCCACGATTCATGACACCAACGCGCGACCTTCCACGAAAAGAACGGGCTTGCAGCATAGGACGTCAGCGCGGTCCAAAGAATTGACCAGCGCAACGCAACGCACAACACAGACGACTGCCTTTTGCTCGGTCGAGCGCAAGCCTGAATAAATTTGGCGTATGTCATTCAGACTTCTGTGCTATCAGAGTCATAAGGGCCCGACACGAAAGACCGGTAGCCGCGAAGTTACTGCGGGCTGTCGGAATCACGACTGTGTAGTGAGCCGGTTACAGGAATCAGGCAGCAGGTCGGCGGTACGTGGTAACGACCCGCCAATGGCGACACATGCAAGCTCCGGTAGGAGAATCCAATGCGCGTGCCTCTCGCTGTGTCTTTCTTCATCTTGTCGGTCGTGATTTCGGGCTGCAATACGCCGCCGATTCCGCCAGGCAAGTCAGTCGATATTCCCACCGCCATGCAGCAGGTCCTCGCGGGGCTTTGCAGTTTCGAGAAGGACCAGGCAGCGCGAAAACAGGATTGGGGCGTCGCCATCGACTCGATCACGGTGGAACTCGACTTGACGGTCGACGGTTCGAAAAATCCGCCAGTGGCTGTAGCGCCCGACATCCAGTTCATACCGACCGTCAGTTACGGTCAGATCATTACGGCGACCAAGGGAAGCCGGCTCATGCTCACGTTGAAGAAGACGGGCGGTGGCAAGGAATGCAACGGCCCCAAGGCGACTCAATAGGAGATACACGCCCCGCATGACATCCCGGTCGTCGGCGCTGGCCTCGGAGTCGGACATCGATACGCAGCGGCGCTAGACGGTCACTGAACGCGCGAGAAGGACGGTCCCATGACGGATGCGAGCCCGATTGCCGGCGCACTGCTGCTGAGCCTGCTGCTTACCCTGGCATGCGCTCCCTCGACCTCGACGGCCGCCGATGGCGAAGTTCTGGCCAGCGTAAAAGCTCGCGGCATCGTGCGTTGCGGTGTCAGCGAGGGCATCGCGGGCTTCTCCGCGCAAGACGCCGCCGGGCAATGGACAGGACTCGACGTCGACTTTTGCCGAGCGTTGGCGGCCGCCGCACTCGGCGACAGCCGCAAGGTGACGTTCGTGCCACTCAGGACATCAGAGCGATTTCCCGCGCTGGAAATACGACGGATCGACGTTCTCGCCCGCAACACCACGTGGACCTTGCTGCGCGAGGGCGCACTCAAGGTCCAGTTCGCGGGCGTGCTCTTCTACGACACGCAGGCTTTCATGGTTCCCGCCGCGAGTGCGCAACAATCGGCCGGCTCGCTCAAAGGCGCCACGGTGTGCGTACAGAAAGACACGTCCACACTCGACCATCTGATTGCCTATTCGGAGGCGAGCGGCGCACGCATCAAGCCGCTCGTGGCGGATTCGGCTACCGAGGCAAGCCGCGCATTCTTCGCGGGACAGTGTGCCGCCTACACGGCGGACGCGTCGACGCTCCATGCATTACGTCTTCGCGCGCCGGGCGGTGTCGAGGCTTTCACGATTCTTCCCGCACGTATTTCGAAGGAACCGCTCGGACCTGCCGTGCGCGGTGGCGATGAACGCTGGCTGACGTTGGTCCGCTGGGTATTGCTGACGCTGATCGCTGCAGAAGAAATCGGCGTCACGCGCGAGAACCTCGACATGCGCTTGCGCGATCCATCGGTCTATCGCGCGCTCGTGCCGGACGATGCCGTCACCCGCACGCTTGGCGTCGAGCGCGGATGGACACTGCGCGCTTTAAGGAGCGCGGGCAACTATGGACAGCTATTCGACCGTAACGTGGGCGCGCACAGTCCTCTCGGGCTCGCGCGCGGAATGAACGACTTGTGGACCCGTGGCGGCCTGATGTACGCACCGCCTATTCGTTGAAACGTTGAAGCGTTAAACCGAGCGAGGGCTCGCATGAGCGCAACGCAGGTCTATATCGTCGTAGGCGTGTTCGCGACAGTCATTCTCGCGATCGCCTTCAACGTGGTCGACATGGCCGTGGCGGCGCTCGGCGGCATGTGCGTTCTGATCGTGCTCGATATCCTCGACGAAGACGATCTTCTCGCTGCCGCGCGAATCGCCGCCGGTCCAATCAGCCTGCTGTTTGGCGGCATGGTCGTGGCGCGCATCCTCTCGACCACGGGCGTCTTCGACCTGATCGGCGACGCATACCTGCGAGCAACGGGCGGCAGCGGCAGACGCTTTCTTCTTTTGCTGCTCGTCATTGTGGCGCCTCTATGCGCTTTGCTGCCGAACGCCACAACCGTGATTCTGCTTGCGCCCATCATCATTCGCGTGGCGGTGGCGCTCGAACTGGACATCGTTCAACCGATGATCCTGACTGCCATCGTGAGCAATGCAGCCGGACTTCTGACGCTGGTCGGCGATCCGGCGACGTTTCTCGTCGGCAGTTCCATCGGTATGACGTTTGGCGAATATCTGAGGCGTGTGAGTCTCGGCGGGCTGCTGGCGCTCGCTGCCGTGTTGCCGCTGTTGCCGCTTCTGATGCGCGACATCTGGCGCGTCCGGCGAACGCTGCCGCCTTCCGAGCATCGCGCGCGCATCACGCGGCCCGTGTACGCCGCGCTATCGCTGGCAGTGCTGGCCGCGATGATGGTGCTGTTCGTCTTCGGCGAAAATCTGCCGACTCGGATCGTTCCGCCTGTCGTCGCGCTGATCGCGGGTGCGCTCGCGCTTCTCGTTGGATTCGGCGCCAAGATCGAGCCGACCGACAGTGTCCTGCGCGACGTCGACTGGAAGACGCTGCTCTTTCTCGCCTGCATTTTCTGTCTGGTTCAGGCGATGACGAAGACGGGCCTTCTTCAGTTGATGTCGCTCAGGCTTTACGACGCGTTCGGCACGCGGCTCGCGCTCGTCGCGCTCGCCATGATCGCGGGGATCGGCGCGCTATCGTCGCTGCTCGCCAACGTGCCGGTCGCGGCGGCCTCCATCGTGATGGTGAAGGGCTATCTGGTGGCGGCGCAGTTCGTGCCTGAGGTCGCGCTATCGGACCAGTTCACGCAGTGGCCTGCTGTCACGATCCCGGTGTTCGTTGGCATGATGTTCGGTGCCACGCTTGGCGGCAATGCCACGCTTGTCGGCTCGGCGGCGAACATCGTCGCAGCGGGTATTTGCGCCCGCGAAGGGCGGACCATCACGTTTGCGCGGTTCCTGCGTTACGGCTTGCCTGTCACCGTCGCGCAACTCGCGGCCTCGGCGGTGTATGTGCTCGTGCTGACGCACTTCTTGCGGTGACGTGGGCGGCATGCTCGCTTCGATGACGGCCGATGCCCCCGCGCTCACAACAGTCATTGCCGATGAAGTTCGTAAAACTAATCGACGCGGAAGTCCATAATGAAGCATGCAGCCGTCGTCGGCTCAAATCCGTGACGACGATCTGCGAAACGACGCTCAAGAGCGTCACGCAGTTTGAAACGAACGTGCCGCTTTGGGAAGTGTTCGGTGCGTCATCATTCATGCGAGGAGATAACCGATGCTGCGCACACCGGTCGTTCACCGAACGCTATCCCGGGAACTGCTCGACGTTCTGATTCGGGCAGGTCTCATCACTGTCCTTGTCGTGTTCTGCTTCCGCATTGTCGTCCCGTTTCTCGATCTCATTGTCTGGGCGCTGATTCTGGCCATCACGCTGTATCCGTTGCAACTGCTGTTGCGCAAGCCGCTCGGCAACAGGGACGGCCTCACGGCTACGCTCATCATTCTCGTCGCATTCGGCGTCATTCTCGTGCCGACGTATCTGCTGGGCGTCGCCATCGTCGATTCCATCGAGCATGCGATGACGCTGGTCAGAAGCGGCAGCTTTCGCATTCCCCCGCCGGCCGAGTCGGTTGCAGGCTGGCCGCTGATCGGCCAGCGCGTGTTCGACTTCTGGCAGCAAGCCGCGACAGATTTGACCGGTCTCGCGCAGCGGTTCTCGCCGCAACTGAAGCAAGCGGGCCTTGCGTTGCTCGGCACCGTGACCGGTCTGGGCGCCGGACTGCTTGTCTTCTTCGTCGCGCTGATCGTCGCGGGCATTCTGATGGCATATGGCGAAAGCGGGTACCGTAGCGCGCTGGAAATTGCATCGCGCATATCCGGCCCGGAGCGCGGAGTGCAGATCACCGATCTCTGCACCGCGACCATCCGCGCGGTCGCACAGGGCGTGGTCGGCATCGCGTTCATTCAGATGCTATTGATCGGCGGCGGGTTCGTCGTGATGGGCATACCGGCGGCGGGTTTGCTCGCGCTCGCGGTGCTTCTCGTCGGCATCATGCAATTGCCCGCGACGCTGATCACGCTGCCCGTGATCGCATTCGTCATGCTGACGAGAGGTGTGGGCGCCGCCACGATCGCGTTCTCGGCCTATGTGTTCGTCGCGGGTCTCGCCGATAACGTGCTCAAGCCCTTGTTGCTGGGACGCGGCGTCGCCGTGCCGATGCCCGTGGTGCTGATCGGCGCGCTCGGCGGCATGGTGACGGGCGGCGTCATCGGGCTTTTCATCGGGCCTGTCTTGCTTGCCGTCGGATACGAACTGTTCTGGAGATGGGTAAGAGACCAGCCGCAAGCCGAACGGACGGACCGGCTCGAGCAGGCCGAAGTGACCGAACCTATCAGCGTGCAGAAGCATTCCTGATGCTTCGGGACTTCTTGTCGATCAGGCGTGGCTCGTACATGTGACGGTCGTCGTTGGTCAAGCGACCGCGAGCGTCGTCGCGCCGAGTTCGCGAAACGCTTTTGCGCATCCATATGGGATCGAACGTGCGTTTTCATTGGTCTCCGATGCCACCGGCATCACCGCATGTGCTTCAGGCAGGCAGAGGCGCGGTGTCACCGGATGACGCCGTTGCGTTGATGGCCGCGAGGGTATGCTGGCCGATCATGAGTTCTTCGTCGGTCGGTATCACCCAGACCGACGCCTTGCTCGACGCCGTGCTGATGCAGGGTCCGCCCGAGACGTTTGCGGCATGATCGAGTTCCATTCCGAGCCACGCGGCATCGCGCACGACGCGCTCGCGGATGATGCTGGCGTTCTCGCCCACGCCGGCCGTGAAAACGAGTGCGTCGATGCCCTGCATCGCGGCTACGAGAGAGCCGAGTTCGCGAGCGATGCGGTACGTGTGGAGGTCGATGGCGAAGCGTGCGCGCGGCGCCTCGCTTGCGAGCAGTGCGCGCATGTCGCTCGAAATGCCCGATACGCCGAGCAGACCCGATTGCCGGTAGATCAGATCTTCGATGTCCTGCTTCTCCATCTCCAGTGCGGACATCAGGTAGAGGATCACGCCGGGGTCGAGATTGCCGCAACGCGTGCCCATCGGCAGGCCGTCGACAGCGGTGAAACCCATCGTGCTCGCGATGCTCTTGCCGCCTACCATCGCGCACATGCTCGCGCCGTTGCCCAGATGCGCAACGACCGTGCGGCCCGTTGCTGCGGCGGGCGCCATGCGCGGCAGCACGCTTGCGATGTACTCGTACGACAGACCGTGAAAGCCATAACGGCGCACGCCCTTCTCCGCGATGAAGGCCGGCAGTGCGTAGGCTTGCGCGACTTCCGGCGCCGAGCGATGAAACGCCGTATCGAAGCAGGCCACTTGCGGCAACTCCGGGCGAGTTCGCGCGATGATGCGGATCGGACTCAGGTTGTGCGGTTGATGCAACGGAGCAAGCGGCACCAGTGCTTCCAATTCGTCGAGCACCGCTTGCGTCACTCGCACCGGCCCGGCGTACGTCTGACCGCCATGCACGACACGATGACCCACGGCGATAAGCCGATGCCCTTCACCGTGATTGCGCAGAAAAGCGCCGATGTGCTCGATCGCGCCCTCGTGATCGAGGCCAGTATGGGCGCCCATGTCGTCGCTCGTCTTGTTGCCGGCGCTGTCGACGGCGCTAAAGCGTGGCGCCGTGCCGAGTCCGTCGACCTGTCCGCGCAATACGAGATGCATCGTCGTACCGTCCACGCCGAAGGCGCGGAACTTGATGCTCGACGACCCCGCGTTCAAGACCAGAATGACGTCAGCCATGGCGCTACCTCAACACGTTATTGCGCTTGCGGATTGCTTCTGCCACCAGAACGGCTACCGCGCATGAAGCGAGGCGCGTCAGCAGGGCGTCGGCGCGGCTCGTCAGGATGATCGGCACGCGTGCGCCGAGCACGATACCCGCCGCGTCCGCGTGGGCCAGAAACGACAGACTCTTCGCGAGCATGTTGCCCGCTTCGAGGTTGGGGACCATCAGCACGTTGGCGCGCCCGGCCACCTGCGAATCGATTTGCTTGATGCGCGCGGCTTCGAGATTGATCGCGTTGTCCAGCGCAAGAGGACCGTCTACCAACGCTCCCGTTACCTGGTGCCTGTCGACCATCTTGCACAGCGCGGCGGCTTCTATCGTCGAAGGCACTTTCGGATTCACGGTCTCCATCGCCGACAGAATTGCGACGCGGACTTGTTCGAAGTGCAGCGCGTGACCCAGATCGATTGCGTTTTGCAGGATGTCCATCTTCACGTCGAGCGACGGCGCGATATTGATTGCAGCGTCGGTGACGATCAGCGCATGCTCGGTCTGCGGCACATCCATGACGAAACAGTGGCTGATGCGCCGTTCGGTGCGCAAACCCGACTCGCGGTTGACGACCGCGCTCATCAGTTCGTCGGTATGCAGGCTGCCTTTCATCAGAGCTTCGGCCTTGCCTTCCCGCACGAGCTGCACGGCGGCTATTGCGGCGGCGTGACTGTGCGCGGCATCGACGAGCGGATAGTCGGCAATGGGCACGCCTGCTTGCTCGGCCGATGCTTCGATGCGGTCTTTCGGACCCACCAGTATTGGTGCAATCAGCCCCATGCGCGCCGCTTCCACAGCGCCCTGGATCGAAGTCGAATCGCACGGATGCGCGACCGCCGTTTGCATCGGAGGCAAGCCCTTGCAGAACTCGATCAGCCGTTGATACTTCGCGTGTTTGTTTTCCATCGTGACTCCCATCGAGAAGACGAGCGTAGTCGATATTTGTCAAACCATGGCCATGCCAGCGAAGCGGCGATGCGGCTGCGCGTGGGCTTCGCCGTGAGGATCTCGCGGGTGCGATCGAGTGTGGCCCGCTGCGCTTGTGTCGGGCTGTGCGTTCTTCAGAAGCGCGTAATTAACTGGCCTTTCGAACTTGCGGCCTTTAAGGACGAACGCGTAGTCGAGGTGCAGCATCGGTTTCGGTTCATGCCGGCTTCTTTCGTAGAATGCGGTGCCGCGCGTGCGCAGCGTATCCCGGAAGATGATCGAACGCTGAAACGTGTTTAGTCCGCAGGACCAGGTGTCCAAGAGAGTCGGAACATGCGGGTTCATTTCGGGCGCGGCGCAACTGCTTTTGCCGAGTGCAGCCTGCTTCCCATCGGTCAAATGCTCCTGCGCCCTTTCGATATGTCTGTTCGAGATGCGCGCAAGCTTCGCGTCGATCTTCCGTCTGCGCGACGACGCGTTTGCTGCGTCCATGGCGTGAACCTCGCGATAAGAGGGGGGCCGAAAGTCTGTCATTTCCTGTCTGTTGCATATATACCTTTTTCCGAACTCAGCAAAGAAGAAATGCGCTCGGATTTACTCGTCGGTCCAATGGTCTCTATTAGTGCATCGCTGGTTGATTGGCAAGTCGTTACCTCGGCTCGTCAGCCCCGTTGTCCCGAGGGATGGGTAACACAGTCACCCTCGTCGCTAACCTACACTTCCTAGAAGCGCGATAACGTGCGCGCGGCGCCTAAGCGTGCTTTTCTCGCCTGAACGCAGCCGCGCCCCGGAACGCATCTTGCTCGGTTCGTGTGCCTTATGTTGATGCGGTAGCGTAAGCGCAATTCATGAGGCTTCACAGGAGAAAGCGAGATGCGCCGAAACATTACCCGCGCCAGCAGGCACCATATCTACAACGTCTTTCGCGCAACGATATTTGCATTGATCGCAGCGTCGGCTCCGCTGTCACAAGCGGCGACCAGCGACAACGCCGAGAGGTTTCTCGGCGATGCGCTGCAGGATGGCCGCGCGGAAATAGAGACTTGCCAGCTTGCGCTGAAAACCTCGCATGATGCAGCGGTGCAGGCGTTCGCCAAACGCATGATTCAGGATCATCAGGCGATGGATGACCGCATCGTCGCTCTGGCGAAACAGAAAGGTTACCGCTTGCCCGACAAACTCACTGTTACTCAGCGCGCGACTTACATCGCGCTCAAGCCTCTGAGCGGCCATGCGTTCGACAGCATGTTCATGAAGCACAATGTCTCCGACCACGAGTCCGATATCAAGGTCTTCAGCGATCAGGCGGTTCATGCGAGCGATGAAGACGTGCGGGCGCTTGCCGGCGACGGAGTCGCGACTTTGCGCGAACACCTTCAGCTTGCGAAGCAAACGGACGCTGCAATCAAGAAGTGAATGCCCTCGCATCTCACGGGACTGCTTCAAAGCACATTGAACGACGAGGGCATCAATAGACGTCCCGTCTCCGCACTTTCCCTATGTTACGATCGTAACAACGATGCTATAAACTGAGATCAACTTATCACAAAGCTGTTGTGCGTCGCGCAAGAGCACAGCCAAACGATCTCATGCTGGAAACCGCATCGAAGTCCATCGTCGCGTGGCCCGGAAGGACTCAGTCGGCCATCAGTGCGCGCAATCCCGGCGTACCTTTCGATCTCGCATGGCTCGATGGGCTGCGCGTGAATCAATCCGCAGTCGAACGCCGGGCATTGAGTTTCGGCTTGCGTCGCTCCGTCAAGAAAGACGCGCAAGCGGCGTGGCTGCTCAAAGCGATTACCTGCATTGACCTCACGACGTTAAGCGGCGATGACACCGCGGCGCGCGTTCAACGTCTCTGCGCCAAGGCATGCCGCCCGCTGCGCGAAGATTTGCTCGACGCACTCGGCATGTCGGATCAGCCGATCACGACGGGCGCAGTGTGCGTCTATCACCGCTTCGTCAAGACTGCGGTCGACGCCTTGGGCGGTAGCGGCATTCCCGTCGCGGCCGTTTCCACTGGATTTCCCGCAGGTTTGAATCCGCATGGGCTAAAGCTGCGCGAAATCGAAGCATCGGTTGCGGACGGCGCTAGAGAAATCGATATCGTGGTCACGCGCGAACATGTGCTGACCGGAAACTGGCAAGCCCTCTATAACGAAATGCGCGACTTTCGCGCGGCTTGCGGCGAGGCGCACGTCAAGGCGATTCTCGGCACGGGCGACATACGCACGCTGTCCAACATCGCTAAAGCGTCGATGATCTGCATGATGGCAGGCGCCGATTTCATCAAGACATCCACGGGGAAGGAAGGCGTCAATGCGACGCTGGATGTCTCGCTCGTGATGGTGCGCATGATTCGCGAATATCTGACGCGCACTGGCGTGGCAATCGGCTTCAAGCCTGCGGGCGGCGTGTCCACGGCGAAGTCGGTTCTCCAGTATCAGATTCTTATGAAGGAAGAGCTGGGGCGCGAATGGCTCGAAGCGGACTTGTTCCGCATTGGGGCGTCGAGTCTGCTTGCCGATATCGAGCGGCAATTGGAGCATCACGTGAGCGGGCGCTATTCGGCGTTCAATCGTCACCCGGTCGCGTGAGCGTCGCCTGAATAAAGCCACTTCAAACTAAAGCCTCATGAGCGTAGCCGAATACTTTTCTTCGATGGAATACGGACCCGCACCGGAAGACGATCGCGCCGTGCGCGCATGGCTCGATCAACACGCCGGCCGCTTCGGTCATTTCATCAACGGCGCATGGCGCGATGGAGCGGACGACCTTCGCTTCGATTCGCGCGAACCGGCTACGGGCCGCGTGCTCGCGTCCATTGCGCAAGGTGCAAGCGCCGATGTCGACGCCGCCGTGCAAGCCGCGCATGACGCGCTGCAATCATGGCAAGGCATCGGCGGTGCGGGCCGCGCGCGGCATCTGTATGCGCTCTCGCGCATGGTGCAAAGGCATAGCCGCCTCTTTGCCGTGCTCGAATCGCTCGACAACGGCAAGCCGATTCGCGAATCGCGAGACATCGATATCCCCCTTGTTTCAAGGCATTTTCTGCATCATGCGGGCTGGGCGCAGTTGCAGGAACGCGAGTTCGCGGACTGGGCGCCGCTCGGTGTGATCGGCCAGATCGTGCCGTGGAATTTTCCGTTGCTGATGCTCGCCTGGAAGATCGCGCCCGCACTTGCGCTCGGAAATTGCGTCGTGCTCAAGCCGGCGGAATATACGTCGCTGACGGCATTGCTCTTTGCAGAGCTGGCGCATCGCGCCGGCTTGCCCAAAGGCGTGCTGAACGTCGTAACGGGCGATGGCCGCACGGGCGCCGCGCTCGTCGAACATCCGCGCGTCGCGAAGATTGCTTTCACAGGCTCCACTGAAGTGGGGCGCCAGATTCGCGCAACGACCGCTGGCTCGGGCAAATCGCTTACGCTGGAATTGGGCGGCAAGTCGCCCTTCATCGTATTCGACGATGCCGATATCGACTCCGCAGTCGAAGGCGTGGTCGATGCGATCTGGTTCAATCAAGGTCAAGTGTGCTGCGCGGGTTCGCGTTTGCTCGTGCAGGAAGGTATCGAAGCGCGCTTCATCGAAAAGCTCAAGCGCCGCATGGAAACGCTGCGCGTCGGGCCGTCGCTGGACAAGGGCGTCGACATGAGCGCCATTGTCGATGACGTCCAGCTCGAACGTATCCGCGCACTGGTCGCCAAGGGTGAGAGCGAAGGCTGCGAAATCCATCAGCCATCGCGTCTGACGCTGCCCGAAGGCGGGGCGTTCTTTGCACCGACACTCGTGACCAACGTCGCACCGTCTTCGACTTTGGCGCAAGAAGAAATCTTCGGACCTGTGCTCGTTTCAATGAGCTTTCGGACGCCCGACGAAGCCGTCGCGCTGGCGAACAACACGCGCTATGGCCTCGCGGCGAGCCTCTGGAGCGAAAACATCAGCCGCGCCCTGGACGTCGCGCCGCGCTTGCAATGCGGTGTCGTATGGATCAATGCGACGAATCTGTTCGATGCAGCGGTGGGCTTCGGCGGCTATCGCGAATCCGGCTTTGGACGCGAGGGCGGACGTGAGGGCATCTGCGAATATCTGAAGCCGCGCGCATGGTCCACGCTGCCGATGCGTGACCAAGCAGGCGCGCGGCCCGCCGAGCCGGAATCGCTGACCGATACCGCGATCGTCAGTGCAATCGACCGCACGGCCAAGCTCTTTATCGGCGGCAAGCAGACGCGGCCCGATAGCGGCTATTCGCGGCTCGTTCGCGCGCCGTCGGGCGAGATCGTCGGTGAAGTGGCGGAGGGGAATCGCAAGGACATTCGCAATGCGGTCGCTGCGGCGCGCGGCATGACGAAATGGGCGGCTGCGAGCGCACACAACCGTGCGCAGGTCCTCTATTACCTCGCAGAAAATTTGAGTGCACGAGCCGACGAATTCGCGCGCCAACTCATTGCGCGTGCAGGTTCGAATGAACGCGATGCAAAACGTGAAGTCGATGCGTCGATTGCGCGCTTATTCACCTATGCAGCGTGGGCCGACAAGTTCGATGGCGCCGTGCATGCGCCGCCGCTGCATGGCGTCGCGCTCGCGATGCACGAGCCGCTCGGCGTGATCGGCGTGGTGTGTCCTGACGAAGCTCCGTTGCTTGGGTTCATCTCGTTGATTGCACCCGCGCTTGCGTTTGGAAATACCGTGGTGGCGGTGCCCGGCGCGGCCTGTCCGCTCATGGCGACCGACTTCTACCAGATCGCGGATACCTCCGACGTGCCGGGCGGTGCGCTCAACATCGTCACAGGCGACGCCCATGCGCTTGCGAAAACGCTTGCGCAGCACGACGATGTCGATGCGCTCTGGTGCTTCAATGGCGCCGCGCTTTCGGCCATGGCAGAGCGCGAATCGGTCGGCAATCTCAAGCGTACGTTCGTGGATCATGGGCGCCTGTTCGACTGGCATGATGCATCGAGTGAAGGTTTGCCCTTCTTGCGGCAAGCCGTGCAAGTGAAGAATATCTGGGTGCCGTATGGAGATTGATTCACGGCACTGACAAGCTTCAGGTTCAACGGCGCAGATCTCGGAACGAGACGCGCCATGCATGGAGGAGACGCTGTGCTGAAGAACATCGATCCGCTTCTGAACGCCGACATTCTCTACGCGCTTGCCGCGATGGGACATGGCGACGAAGTCGTCATTTGCGACGCTAATTTTCCCGGCGATTCGGTGGCTCGCCAAACTGTGCTAGGCAAGCTCCTGCGTATCGATGGCGCCAATGCGCCGCGTGTCGTGCGCGCCGTGCTGTCGGTCATGCCGCTGGATACGTTCGTGGACGATCCCGCAGGCCGGATGGAAGTCGTCGGCGATGCAACAGCCTTGCCGGCCGTGCAGCGTGAAGCGCAACGCGAAGTCGATCAGGCAGAAGGCCGTGATTTGGCGTTCGCGCCAATCGAACGCTTTGCCTTCTATGAGCGCGCGAAGAAAGCCTATTGCGTGATCAGGACCGGCGAGACGCGCGGCTATGGCTGTTTCATCTTCAAGAAGGGCGTGCAACTCGCGCCGGATGCGCCGCAAGGAGACGCGCAATGAATGGCAGCGTCGTCATTCTCGGCATCTATGTGACGGACCTCGCTTTTCGCGCAGCGCGCATGCCGTTGCTCGGCGAGACAGTCGCCGGCTCGGCGTTCGCAATGGGACCGGGCGGCAAGGGTTCGAATCAGGCCGTCGCCGCCGCCCGCGCGGGCGCCGACGTCGTCTTTTGCACGCGCATTGGCAACGACGCATTCGGCAAGATCGCGCAAGCGACCTGGGAAGCCGAAGGCATCACGTCGCGAGCAAGCGTGACAGACGGTATCGCGACCGGCGCCGCGCATATTTATGTGGATGAGAATACCGGCAGCAACGCGATCATTGTCGCGTCCGGCGCGGCTGGCACGCTCGGTCCCGATGACGTCGATGCCATCGAAGGCGACATTGCGCGCGCGGCCGTATTTGTCACGCAACTGGAGCAGCCGCTTCCCGCCGCGAAACGCGGGCTCGAACTCGCGCGTAAGCACGGCGTGACGACTGTGTTTAATCCCGCGCCTGCCTTGACGCTCGACGACGACATCTTCCCGCTTTGCGACTACATCACGCCTAACGAAACGGAAGCGGCGGCATTGACCGGTATCGCGGTCAACTCTGTCGACGATGCGCGCCGCGCGGCCGACGTGTTACTGAACAAAGGCGCACGCACGGCGATCATTACCTTAGGCGAGGCAGGCGCGCTCTTGCATGGCGCACATGAATCCGTGCTCGTTCCCGCGTTCGAATGCGGGCGCGTGGTCGAAACCGCAGGCGCGGGCGATGGCTTCACCGGCGGCTTCGCGGCGGCACTCGCGCGCGGCGATAGCGCCCTCGATGCAGTGCGCTTCGCATGTGCATTGGCAAGTCTCTCGGTGACGCGGCCAGGGACTGCGCCCTCGATGCCTCGCCTCGATGAAATCAATGCGTTGTTGCGCGAAAGGAGCGTGACGCTATGAAAGCGTCGAAGTGGCTCGCTGACCGCCAGTTCAATTTTCTTGTCGGCGTGAATGTGCTGGTGGTGATCGTCGCGACGTGGCTTTCGCACGGTCAGTTTCTCGACATCGACAACCTTCAGTCGATGGGCGGCCAATTGCCAGAACTCGGCTTGCTTGCGCTCGGCATCATGCTTTCCATGGTTTCAGGCAATGGCGGTATTGACTTATCGGGCGTCGGGCTTGCGAACCTGTCTGGAATGGCAGCGGCCATGCTTCTGCCGCACATGGTTTCCGCCGACGATTCCCCCGCGCTCTATACCGCGGTATTCGTATGCATCGTCGTGGCAATGGGTTTGCTCGGCGGGCTGCTCAACGGCGTGGTGATTGCAAAGCTCAGACTGACGCCGATTCTCTGCACGCTCGGCACGCAATTGCTTTTTACGGGCATTGCCGTCGTGCTCAGCAACGGCGCATCGGTGCGCGTCGAATATGTCGATCCGCTGTCGAATATTGGCAACGGTACGTTCCTTCAAGTGCCGATTTCTCTCTGGATCTTCATCGCGGCGGTGCTCGTGCTCGGCTGGGTGCTCAAGCGCACACCATTCGGTCTGCGGCTCTATTTGATGGGCACGAATCCCAAGGCCGCGTTCTATGCGGGCATTCCGCGCGCGCGCATGCTGATTCTGACTTATGGCATGTGCGGCGTGCTGGCATCGCTAGCGGGCCTCATCAGCGCGACGCATACGTCGAGCGCCAAATGGGACTACGGCAACTCTTATCTTCTGATCGCGATCCTGATTGCGGTGATGGGCGGCGTGAATCCCGCAGGCGGCTATGGACGCATTGTCTGTGTGTTTCTCGCGGCGACTGTCCTTCAGTTCCTGTCGAGTCTTTTCAATCTGCTTGGCGTCTCGCAGTTTTTCGGCGATTGCGCGTGGGGTTTTCTGTTGCTTGCGTCGCTCGCCTTCGCGGGCGGAGAACGCGTGCGCGCGATATTTGGCATCGGCGGAGCCCGGCCCACATCCAAAGTTCCACCGCCGCCCGCATCCACGGGACGTTGAATCATGCTGTGTGCTTGCTTCAAAAGACCATCGAACGACATTCGAAACATAAAGGAGACAACACGATGAAGCTCAAGACTTTCGGCACCGCGCTCACGGCGATTGCGCTTGCTGCAGGCGCGATCATGGCGGCGCAAGCCGCGACGAACGAGACCATCGTCACGGTGGTTAAAGTGACGGGCATCAACTGGTTCAATCGCATGGATGATGGCGTCAAGGAGTTCGGCAAGGAGAACCCGAACATCAACGTCTATCAGACCGGGCCCGGCCGCGCGGATGCCGCCCAGCAATTGAAGATCATTGAAGATCTGATCGCCAAGAAAGTCACTGCCATTGCAGTGGTTCCGTATGACCCGCCGACTCTCGAGCCCGCGCTCAAAAAGGCAATGGATCGCGGCATCAAGGTGGTCACGCATGAAGCCGACAACGCAAAGAACACGATGGTCGATATCGAAGCGTTCGACAACACCGCATACGGCGCGGGCCTGAACGAACGTCTTGCGAAGTGCATGGGGCAGCAGGGCAAGTGGGCGGTGCTGGTGGGCTCTCTCGGCAGCCGCTCGCAGGTTCAGTGGGCCGACGGCGGCATTGGCAACGCCAAGGCCAAATATCCGAAGATGGATCTCGTCGAGCCGAAGCTCGAAACGAACAACGACGGCGAACGCGCGTATCAGGTGGCTAAGGAAGTGCTGCGCAAGCATCCGGACCTGACCGGCTTCCAGGGCTCGTCGTCGCTGGATGTGATCGGCATTGGACGCGCGGTCGAAGAGGCCGGCAAGGTCGGCAAGATCTGCGTGTACGGCACGGGTCTGCCGACCGAAGCGGGCAAGTTCCTCGAGAGCGGCGCAATCAATGGCATTGCTTTCTGGGACCCGAAGCTCGCCGGTATTGCGATGAACAAGGTGGCTCAGATGCTCATCGAGGGCAAGACGGTGCAGAACGGCGCAGACCTCGGTATCACCGGCTATAACAAGGTCACGGTCAGCAAAGGTCCGGGCAAGGGCGTGATCGTTCGCGGCACCGGCTGGGTGGATGTCGACAAGACGAATTACAAGCAATACCCGTTCTGATGTGAGGCTTAGCGGCGCGCGGCCTACAAAGGCGCGCGCCGCCCGGATCGATACGCCATGACCAAAGAAACACCGCTCCTCGAAGTCGTCGACATTCATAAACGCTTTACCGGCGTCTATGCGCTGCGTGGCGTGAGCCTCGCGTTTCAGCGCGGGCAGATCTATCACCTGCTCGGTGAGAATGGCTGTGGCAAAAGCACGCTCATCAAGATAATCTCGGGTGCGCAGCCGCCGGACGAGGGCGAGCTTGTGATGGAAGGCGCGCGTCATGCGCGGCTCTCGCCGCTCGAGGCATTGTCCGCCGGCATCGAGACGGTTTATCAGGACTTGTCGCTGCTACCCAATATGAGCGTCGCCGAGAACGTCGCATTGACTTCCGAACTGGCGGAGCACGCCGGCAAGCTCGCCCGCACGTTCGACCGGCGCGCATTAGCATCAACGGCGGCACGCGCGCTGGAAGCGGTTGGCTTACCCGGCGACGCGGATTTCCAGAAGACGCTAGTCGAGCAATTGCCCCTGGCGACACGCCAACTGGTTGCCATTGCCCGCGCCATTGCGAGCGAGGCGAAGTTCGTCATCATGGACGAGCCCACCACTTCGCTCACGCAGAAAGAAGTGGACAATCTCATAGCGGTGCTGGGCAGGCTGCGCGCGCAAGGCGTCGCTGTGCTTTTCGTGAGCCATAAGCTGGACGAATGCTATGCAATTGGCGGTGAAGTCATCGTGCTGCGTGACGGTCAGAAAATGGCGCAAGGTCCGATCGAAAACTATACGAAAGCGCAGATCAGCGAACTCATGACCGGCAAGCATCTTTCGACCGACCGCTATCGCGAAGGAGGCGAGGCGCGTGAATCGAAAGTCGTGCTCGACGTAAAGGAACTCGGCCGCAAGGGCCAGTTCGCCGATGTATCGTTCGCCTTGCATGAAGGCGAGATACTCGGCGTCACGGGCCTGCTCGATTCGGGCCGCAATGAACTGGCGCGCGCGCTTGCCGGCGTGGCGCCTGCGGATAGCGGCGTCGTGACACTCGACGGCATGCGTGTCCGCCTGCAAACGCCCGCGGATGCCAGGACGCAACGCATCGGCTATGTGCCTGAAGACCGCCTGAACGAAGGGCTTTTTCTCGACAAGCCGATTCGCGATAACGTCGTGACCGCGATGATCGCGAGCTTGCGCGACCGCATCGGACAGATCGATCGCAAGCGCGCGCAAGCGTTGGCCGAGCGCACCGTCAAGGACTTGCAGATCGCCACGCCCGATGTCGATAAGCCGGTGCAATCGCTTTCCGGCGGGAATCAGCAACGCGTGCTGATCGGGCGCTGGCTCGCGATCAATCCGCGCGTGTTGATTCTTCACGGGCCGACGGTGGGCGTGGACGTGGGCTCCAAGGACATCATCTATCGCATCATGCAGCGGCTGTCCAAAGAGGGCATCGGCATCATTCTCATTAGCGATGATTTGCCCGAGTTGCTGCAAAACTGCGACCGCATATTGATGATGAAGAAAGGCCGCCTGGCTGGCGAATATCGCGCCGATGGCCTGAGCGAGGCTGATCTTTATCACGCGCTACTTTCCGAGGCAGCATGAGCATGAGCGAATCCATTCGCGGCACCGCAAGCGAGACGATGCCGCAAGCAGTGAGCACCGTCGCGCCGCAAGTGCGCAAGGGAAGTCTCTATGCGCAACTGATGCGCAAGCCGGAGTGGTTCACGGTTGGCCTGATCGTGGTCACCTGTTTGATCGTGGGCAGCCTGAACCCGCGCTTCTTCCAGTTCGCCACGCTGTTCGACATGCTGCATTCCGCGACGACCGTGTCGCTCTTTGCACTCGGTACGCTCGTCGTGCTGGCGTCGGGCGGGATCGACGTATCGTTCACCGCCATTGCCGCTTTGACGATGTATTCGATCACCAAAGCGGTCTTTGCCTGGTGGCCCGACTGCCCGTTCGCGCTCATCGTGCTAGCGGGCGCACTCGGTGGTGTGCTGCTCGGCGTCATTAACGGCATGCTGGTGCATCGCCTAAAGGCGCCTTCGCTGATCGTGACCATCGGCACGCAGTATCTGTTTCGCGGACTGCTGCTGACGTTCGTCGGCACGCAGTTCTTCATGAACATTCCGCGCAGCATGGATGTATTCGGGCGCTTGCCGCTTTTCTA
This sequence comes from Burkholderia sp. 8Y, assembly GCF_902506145.1. Taxonomy (GTDB): domain Bacteria; phylum Pseudomonadota; class Gammaproteobacteria; order Burkholderiales; family Burkholderiaceae; genus Caballeronia. The sequence goes on from NZ_LR733519.1 coordinate 416,395, forward strand.
CTATCACACCGCCGATGGCTTGCGCGCGGTGCTGCCGGTATCGGTGCTGGCGCTCGTGATCGCGGCAATCGTCACGTGGTGGCTGCTCAATCGAACGATGATGGGCCGAGGCGTCTATGCGATGGGCGGCAGTCTCGTCATCGCCGAACGCCTGGGCTATAACCTGCGCGCCATTCATCTCTTCGTGTTCGGCTACACGGGTCTGCTTGCTGGCGTCGCGGGCATTCTGCATGTATCGACGAACCGGCTCGCCAATCCGTTCGATCTCGTGGGCACGGAACTCGATGTCATTGCCGCAGTGATTCTCGGCGGCGCGCGCATTACCGGCGGCACCGGAACCGTGATCGGCACGCTGCTCGGTGTCGTGCTCGTGACGCTGATCAATAGCGTGCTGATTCTCGTGGGTGTCCCGAGCACTTGGCAGAAGGTCATTATTGGCGCGTTCATCCTGCTTGCAGGGACGCTGTTTGCCTTGGGACGCAGGCAATGACAGCGTATTGACGCTGGTCGGAGTGCTACTGACAGTCGGCCTAATCGCGTGGGTGCGTGGGCCGTTGCCCTTCCTCGGTGATGACCGAATCAAAGTCCGCAATCTGCGAGAAGCGCACGGCCTTCACCTTGCCGAACTTGCTTTCATCGACCACTAGATGCCGCTCGACGGCGCTAGCCATGGCTGCCTGCTTGATGGCGACTTCGTGAAAGTTCCAGCAAGTCACGCCACGTACTTCGTCGACGCCGCCGGCTGACATGAACGCTTTGTTGATTCCCATGCGTCTCAGCGTTTCGACGCTTTCATCGCTGGCGAACGATTCGGACGACGGCACGTAGACGCCGCCAAGCAGAATCATGCGGACGTTCGGCTTGCGCCGCAAAATCTCGGCGACGTTCAGCGAGTAGCACACGACCGTCAAATGCATGTGCGCGGGAATCTGGCGTGCCAGCGTCGTCAAGGTCGTGCCGCAGTCGATAAAGACGGTTTCGTTATTCGCGAGCAAGCGCGCTGCGTGACTCGACGCAATGGCCTTCGCTTGCGCGAAGTGGTCCTTCTCTTCTTCGATCGTGTAGCCTGCGGCATTCGGCACATCGGCCGCACTCACGATATAACCGCCCAAGTAAGTGAACTGCCCGGGATTGGCGGCCACGTCACGGCGCACGGTCATTTCAGAAACACCGAGCAGCGCGGCGGCATCGCGCAGACGCATCACGTTTTGTTTTTCTAGTGCGCTCGAAAGCGTGCGCAGGCGGTCGCTCTTGGCCATCTCTTTGCAGTGCTGTAAAGCCGTCGCCGAAGTGTTAGCTTCTAGTCTTGCGTTGATAAGATTATAACAACGCAAGGCGCGTCGGATGGCGCCTTGCGTATCGTTCGCGGGTAAATACGGACCGGCGTTCCGCTTACGCGCTTTCGTTCTCTTCGAGCATCACTGCAAGCGTGCCGGCTTCGCTTTGCACGCCTGCATCGAGGTCGATTTCGTTCGGCGTCATCTTTGCAATGGCACGCAACAGGCGAGGCGAGAAGGTTGCGCCGAATCGGGCGATGGCGTTATCGCGCTGCCTGTCGTCGGCATGCGCCAGCGCGCGCAACTCGTTTAGCGGAAGGCCGACGAACAAGTCGATAGGATAGGGAGGCGCGGCAAGCGCGGCTGCGGCTGCCGTTGCGGCGGGTGCGCGCACGCGTAGGCCGGGCTGAAGATGCTCCGCGAGTTCCATCGTGATTTCGTAGTCGGCTTCAAATTCCAGCGATGTGCGCGCTTCGCTTTGGAGGAAAGGCGCAACGGTTTCGAGACGGGCGAGTTCTTCATCGGTGAGCAGCATGGCGGTTCTCCTTTAGACGCGAACTGAATGGCTCTGGCCTTGGGATGCTTAGCTAATTACTTGCCCGGTAGTGGAACGAGCCGCAAACGAATCGGCGGAAAAAATGACTCAGGCAATACGATGAGTTTGAATGAAGGCCGCAATGGCTTCGTTGACTGCATCGGTTGCGTCGCGATGCGGCGAATGGCGGCAACGCGGCAGCTTGACGAGCTGCGCATGCGAAACCGATGCTTTGATCTTGTCGATCTGCTGCATGGATGCGTATTCGTCGTCGCAGCCTTGAATGGCGAGCAGCGGCCGGCGGATCGATTCGAGCGTCGTCGTGATATCCCAGTGACGGAACGCTGGATCGAGCCATGCATCATTCCATCCGTAGAACGCGGAATCCACGTTCTCGTGGTAGGGCTTGAGGCGCTTGCGCAACTCGCCGGTCTCGTAAGCGGCTCGCGCCTGCGTGATCGCTTCGACCGTCATCGCCTCGACGAACACATGCGGCGCAAGCACGGCCAGCCCGGCTAAAGCGTCAGGGTAGGCGCTCGCATAGAGCAAAGCGATCGAGCCGCCGTCGCTATGCCCGATCACCCACATGCGTGCGCGTTCGCTTTGACTAACGCCGATGGCTTCGAGCAGCGCAGGAAGCACGACCTGCGCTTGATGATGCAGGAAATCAGCCGCCCAGTGTTCGTCTGCGCGACGCGGCGTGGATCGTCCATAGCCTGGACGCGAATACACGAGGCCACGGCAATTCAGCCGATCACATAGCGATTGCGGCCAGTCTTTCCATAGCGCGATGGAACCGAGCCCTTCGTGCAGGAACAGTGCTATAGGTGTGTCTTTAAGCCCGGGATTGATCCATTGATATTCGATGGATAGCGGACAGGCGCCGCCCGCAATTTGCGCATACTGCACTGCGTCGATAGCGTTTGTTGCGTCGTTCATGGCCTTGGGATGTCGCACAACGAATCAGAGTCTGCCTTCAAGAGTACCAGACCACTGCTTCACGCCCTATGCTTTGTCGCCTTCGCGACGCCGGCGGAATGCGCGAATTGATCGACTGTCAAACGAATCGCATCGATTAGCGCCCGGGCAGCGGGGGAAGGCGTGCTGCCCGCACGCAACGTCAGTCCGATATCGCGCCGTGTGTTCTGCATCGCGATATCGAGCACGACGAGTTGTCTCGCCTCGCATTCGTAGTGCAACTGCTGAGCCGATACGACGGCCAGCATATCGGTGTGAGTGAGTAAGCCGCGAATCACGGCAAGGTCCGCGGTCTCGACAGTCGGCATGGGCGGTTTGAGCTTGAGCCGCTTGAACTGGGCTTCGAACATGCCGCGTGCGGGCGCGTGACTGCGCGGCAAAACCCACTGTGCCGCACTCAACTCCCTGAGCGTCAAGCCCTCCGTATCCGCGAGCGGATGATCGCGCCGCGCAATGACCACCATGTCTTCCGACATCAGGCGCTCGTTCGTGAGCCCGCTCGACGCATCGTTGTGTCTTAGCGCGCCGAGCACGAAGTCGATATCGCCGGCCCGCAAGCCCGCGACGAGCGGTTCATAGGCGCTTTCATCCGTGGCGATACGAACGCCGGGATACTGCGAGGCCACGCGCGCGATAGCGCCCGGAAGAATCAGCGTTCTGCCGAGCGGCAGTGCGCCGACAGTCACGTAGCCCTGAATGGTGCCGCGCAATGCCGCAACATCGTCGGGAATGTGGCGCAACTCGTTGAGTGCGCGGCGCACGTGAAGCACGAACGTCTCGCCCTCGCTCGTCAACAGCAAGCCGCGCGGGCTGCGATAAAACAATTGCATACCCGCACCCGTCTCCATGATGCGAATCGCGCTGCTGACGGCTGGCTGACTAATGCCGAGCGTCTGCGCGGCGCTCGGCATATGCCGATGACGTGCCAAAGCCGAGAACAACTGAAGTCGCCGCGTATTGAGCAGAAAAGCGGGCAACGCGTTGCCGTTAGCGGAACGTCGACGTGACTGCCGTGCCGTGCACCACTGCGCGAGTGCTTCGAGTTCCGTGAAGATCCGTTCGCAACGAAGAAGAACGGCTCGGCCCGCCGGCGTCGGCAACATCCCCGATGGCCGACGTTCGAGCAACGTCTCGCCTACCGCCGCTTCCAGTTCCTGTAGTGACCGCGTGACAGCGGACTGCGCGCGAAACAACGCAGCCGCAGCGCGCGTGGCGCTTCCCGTCTGAGCAACCAGCCTGAAAGCGCGCAGATAAGCCAGGTTGAGCAGTTCGCGGTTGTCCATGACTTCGCTGAGAGAGGCGGAGTCATCAGTTTAATTTATCGGGGCGTCGGTCGTGGTCTGCTTAGTCTTCGATCGTCCCATGCACGCCTTGCTCGCCGCGCTTCCAATACGCGGACGCACGGATGCGCCGCTTGTCGATGCCGCGCTCGTTACATAACAACTGGCGCACTGCGCGCATGAGTGCGGCTTCGCCTGCGGCCCACACGTAGCCGTCGCCTTCGGGCAGATAGGTTCCGCGCAACGCGAGCAACAGGTCGCCGCCCGGATACGCCGACTCGCTGCGGTAGCACCACTGCGCGTAGAGATCGGCCTGCGTATTGAATTCGATGCGTGCGGAGGGATCGGCGACTTCGAGCAGCGTCGCCACGCGCGTCCCGGGCGGAAGCTCTTCCAGGCGGCGTGCGATGGCGGGCAGGGCGGTTTCGTCGCCAATCAGCAGATGCCAGTCGAAACCCGCAGGAATGACGAACGAGCCGCGCGGCCCGCCGATGCCGAGATACTGGCCGGGCGCCGCCTTCGCTGCCCATGCGGCCGCCGGGCCGGCGTCGTGAAGCGCGAATTCAATATCCAATTCGCGCGCCGCCCGGTTGAAGCGCCGCGGTGTGAAGTCGCGCGCGATGGCTCTCGGCTTGTCTGGGTCGAACACCGGGCCGTCCGGGCCGGCCTGTGGGGTCACAGGCATGGTTTCGCCCGCGTGCGGGAAGAAGACCTTCACGTGGTCGTCGAAGGAGGCGGTTTCGAAGTCGGCGAGGGCCTCGCCCGTGAGTGTGATGCATACAAAATGCGGGTTCATCGGCTGTACCCGCTTGACCTGCAGCATGCGGAACTTCAGCGCGTGACGCACGCGCGTGACTTCCAGATCGGCGCGGCCCTGTTCCTTGACCGGGGAATCGCTCATCCTGTCGCTCCTTTACGCCTGCTTCGACGCGTTGTCCTGTTCGATTTCAGCCGTCGCGCGCGCAAGAATGGCGGCGATTTTGCGCTGCTCTTCCGGCGATGCATCGGTGCGCAGCAGTAACGCCCGTTTCAGCGCGCGTCGGGCGGCGATGAGTTCGGGCACCCAGGCGTCGTCGCCGGCATTCTCGTCTGTCTCTTCGCCTGCATACGCTCGACGCACCAGATCCATCTTGCGTGCAAAATGCAAAAGCTTCGCAAGCATCAGATCGACGCGTTCGCGATTAGCGGCGAGATACTCCCGGCCCGCATCCGATAGCGCGTATCGCTTGCGATTGCCTTCCATTTCGACGGTCGCATAGCCCAACTCTTCTAGATACGTGAGGGCCGGATACACCATGCCGGGGCTCGGCGCGTAAAAGCCGTTCGAGCGGTCGGCAAGCGCCTTGATGAGTTCATAACCGTGACGCGGCGCCTCGGCCAGCATGGCAAGCAAAAGCAATTGCAGGTCGTCGGACGAAAACTTGCGACCGCGCGGCATACCGCCCATGTCATCCGGGCCGCCGAATCCCCCCATGCCGCCGCCAAATCCTCCGCCAAAGCGCCCGCCGCCGCCATGCCGATGGCGGCCGATCATGCCCCAGCCGCGCCAGGCAAGGCGATCCAGATGCTCCAGCGCATCGAACGCAAAGTCGGACCCGAAGGCGCGCGAGCCGTCGGTGCGGCCGCCGTGAAAACAACGTGATCTCATGACATTACTCCGTTATGTCGTAAAACATATCTAAAGATATATATCGTAAGAGTGTCTGTCAAGGGACGTCGCTCGCCTTCTTGAGCCTCGCGATGCGCGCCACCGCGCGCTGTCCTGCTCCACAAGGGCAGCAAGCGTCCCACCGACACACTAGGGTTAACACAGCTTCTCAACCCGCAGCCACGCCCTACAATGACATCAATTCACGTATAGCAAGCGACGTTGCTATAGATAAATTGAAATTGTCAGGAGACGCGCCATGCAGATCGATTATCAGAAGTTGCGGTTCGACTACTTGCGGCCGGCCGAACTCGACGCGCCATCGGGCGCGGTGCATCCGGTCGTGATCGTCGGAGCGGGGCCGGTCGGGCTCTCGACCGCGATCGATCTCGCGCAACAAGGCGTCAAGGTCGTGCTCGTCGATAACGACGACACGCTGTCCTCCGGCTCGCGCGCCATCTGCTTCGCCAAGCGCACGCTCGAAATATTCGATCGCCTCGGCTGCGGCGAACGCATGGTGGAAAAAGGCGTGAGCTGGAACGTCGGCAAGGTGTTTCTTCAGGACGAACTGATCTACACGTTCAATCTGCTGCCGGAAACGGGCCATGCGCGACCCGCGTTCATCAACCTTCAGCAGTACTACGTCGAGGGCTACCTCGCAGAGCGCGCCATGCAGCTCGACAACCTGCAGATTCGCTGGAAGAGCAGCGTCGCGGGCCTGACGCAGCGCGACGATCATGTGCAGTTGCAGATCGAGACGCCTGACGGCACCTATCCGCTCTGCGCGCGATATGTCGTCGCGGCCGATGGCGCCCGCAGTGCCCTGCGCAATCTGCTCGGTCTGGACAGCCGAGGCCGTACGTTCAAGGACCGCTTCCTGATCGCCGATGTGAAGATGAAGGCATCGTTTCCGACCGAACGCTGGTTCTGGTTCGATCCGCCGTTTCACCGCAACCAGTCGGTGCTGCTGCACCGGCAGCCGGATAACGTCTGGCGCATCGACTTCCAGCTCGGCTGGGACGCGGACCCCGTCGCGGAGAAAGCGCCCGAGCGCGTGATTCCGCGCGTGAAGGCGCTGCTGGGCGAGGACGTCGAATTCGAACTGGAATGGCTGAGCGTCTATACGTTCTCGTGTCTGCGCATGGATTCGTTCCGTCACGAGCGCGTGCTCTTCGCGGGCGATTCCGCGCACGGCGTGTCGCCGTTCGGTGCGCGAGGCGCCAATAGCGGCGTCCAGGATGCCGACAATCTCGCCTGGAAGCTGCGGCTCGTCGTCAACGGCGACGCGCCGTCCGCGCTGCTCGACACGTACGCGTCCGAGCGCGAATTCGCCGCCGATGAAAACATCCTCAACTCGACCCGCGCCACGGATTTCATCACGCCCAAAAGCGCGGTGTCGCGGCTCTTTCGCGATGCGACGCTCAAGCTCGCGAAGGATTGCGCGTTTGCACGGCGCATCGTGAACAGCGGACGTTTGTCGGTGCCGGCGGTGCTGTCGAACTCGCCGCTCAACACACCCGACGATCCCGCCGATTCATTCTCCTGCGCCATGGTGCCGGGCTCCGTCTGCACGGATGCGCCCGTCGTCGCGGAAGGGAAGGACGCGTGGTTCCTGCATCAACTGTCCGGGGGCGATTTCAGAGGCGTCTATTTCTGCGGCCTGCATGACGACATCGGTGAGACGGCCGAGCGGCTCGCGGCGCTCGCGCATCTGCCCGTGGCGGTGCGTCCGCTGATCGTCGCGCCGCGTGGCGTGAACGTTCCGCCGATGGCCGACGTGAAAGTGGTCGGGGATGTCGAAGGCATCGTCACGCATCGCTTCGATGCGCGTCCCGGCACCTTCTACCTCGTGCGCCCGGACCAGCATGTCTGCGCACGCTGGCGTGCGCTCGACGTCGCCTCGATTTCCGCGGCCGTGAACCGCGCCACCTGCAACGCCCAACTGAACGGATGAGCGGACCATGAGCCACCTGATTCTCGAACCCAATATCGCGGACATGGACGCCTTCTACGAGCGTCTGATCGACACCCACAACGGCCTTTCCGATGCCGACAGCCAGATGGTCAACGCCAAGCTCGTGCTGCTGCTCGCCAACCATATCGGCGACATGGACGTGCTCATCGAAGCCTTCGCCAAGGCGCGTTCAGGTGTGACCAGCATTCAGTGAACCGAACATCCACTCAACGGAACGATCATGTCTGATACCCATCACGGCCTGACGCTCGCGCCGGGCGCGGCTTACCAATCGGGCTTCGGCAATGAGTTCGCCACGGAGGCCGTCGCGGACGCGCTGCCCGTCGGACGCAATTCGCCGCAGCGCGTGGCGAAAGGGCTCTACGCCGAGCAGTTGTCCGGCACCGCGTTCACCGCGCCGCGCGCGCACAATCGGCGCTCGTGGCTGTATCGCATCCGGCCGGCGGCGGTGCATCGTCCGTTCAGCGCAATCGAAAACGATCGCCTCGTCGGCGACTTTTCGACCGTGCCAAAAACGCCGCCCGACCAGTTGCGCTGGAATCCGCTGCCGTTTCCGGACGCGCCGGTCGATTTCGTCGATTCGCTGATTACGATGGCCGGCAACGGCTCGGCGTCGTCGATGGCCGGCTGCGCGGTCCATCTGTACGCCGCGACGCGCTCGATGCAGAACCGCTTCTTCTATTCGGCCGATGGCGAACTGCTCATCGTGCCGCAAGAAGGACGCCTCACGCTCGCGACCGAACTCGGCGTGCTCGATGTCGAACCGCAGGAAATCGCGGTGATTCCGCGCGGCGTGCGCTTCACGGTCGCGCTGCCCGACGGCCGTGCGCGCGGCTATGTCTGCGAGAACTTCGGCGCGTTGCTCGAATTGCCCGACTTGGGGCCGATTGGCGCGAATGGCCTTGCAAATCCGCGCGATTTTCTGACGCCTGTCGCCGCGTTCGAGGATCGCGAGGGCGACTTCGAACTCGTCGCGAAGTTCGGCGGCCATCTCTGGCGCGCGGACATCGACCATTCGCCGCTCGATGTCGTCGCCTGGCACGGCAACTATGCGCCGTACAAATACGACCTTCGGCGCTTCAATACCATCGGCTCGATCAGCTTCGATCATCCCGATCCGTCGATTTTTCTCGTGCTGCAATCGCCGAGCGACACCGAAGGCGTCCACGCGCTCGACTTCGTGATCTTCCCGCCGCGCTGGCTCGTCGGCGAGAACACGTTCCGTCCGCCGTGGTTCCATCGCAATGTCGCGAGCGAATTCATGGGCCTGATTCACGGCGCGTACGACGCGAAAGAGGAAGGTTTCGTGCCGGGCGGCGCGAGCCTGCACAACTGCATGTCGGGCCATGGTCCCGACGCCGACACGTTCCGCAAGGCTTCCGACAGCGATACCAGCAAACCGCACAAGGTCGGCGACACGATGGCGTTCATGTTCGAAACACCGCTCGTCATTCGTCCGACCGGGTACGCGCTCAAGACCTCGGAATTGCAGGCGGAATATTTCGAGTGCTGGCAGGGACTGAAAAACAACTTCGCGAAGGAACAGTAATCATGGATTGGCACCAGACCAACGACCCGAAGCTCAAAAGCTGGGTCGAGTCGGCGAACGCGGCCGACAGCGATTTCCCGATTCAAAACCTGCCGTTCGGCGTGTTCAGCGATGCGTCGAACACGGCGCCGCGCGTGGGCGTCGCGATAGGCGATGCGGTGCTCGACCTGAGCGTGCTCGCGCGTGAAGGGCTGATCGAACAGGACGCGGCGCTCTTCGCGCAAGCGTCGCTCAACGCGTTCATCGCGACGGGCAGGGCGCAATGGCGTGCGTTGCGCGTGCGTCTGTCATCGCTACTCAATGCCGAAAACGCCGAGTTGCGCGACAACGCGGCGCTGCGCGAACAGGCGTTCGTCGCTCGGAAGGATGCGCGCTTGCATCTGCCGGTCGACATTCCCGGCTATACCGACTTCTATTCGTCGCGCGAGCACGCGACCAACGTCGGTTCCATGTTCCGCGATCCGAAGAACGCGCTCCTGCCGAACTGGCTGGAAATTCCCATCGGCTATAACGGGCGGGCGTCGTCGGTGATCGTGAGCGGCACGCCGGTGCGCCGGCCGAACGGGCAGATCAAGCTGCCCGATGCGGAACGCCCGATCTTCGGCGCGTGCCGCAAGCTGGATATCGAACTGGAGATGGGTTTCATCATCGGCGCTCCGAGTGAGCTTGGCGATGCGATTGCGTGCGAGGACGCCGAAGCGCATATCTTCGGCATGGTGATGCTCAACGACTGGAGCGCGCGCGACATTCAGCAGTGGGAATACGTGCCGCTCGGGCCGTTCAATGCGAAGGGCTTCGCCACGACGATCTCGCCGTGGATCGTCACGCTCGATGCGCTCGAGCCGTTCCGCGTCCAGCAGCCCGAGCAGGCGCCGCAGCCGTTGGAATATCTGCGTCACGCGGGCGAACACGCGTTCGACATCGCGCTGGAAGTCGATCTGCGCGCGGCGGGCGACGAGCTTGCGCAGACCATTTCGCGCACCAACTTCCGCCACATGTACTGGACGATGGCGCAGCAACTCGCGCATCACACGAGCGGCGGATGCAACGTGCGCGTCGGCGATCTGATGGGCTCGGGCACGATTAGCGGACCGACGCCGGATTCCTGCGGCTCGCTGCTGGAATCGACGTGGAACGGGCAGCGTCCGTTGCAGCTTGCGTCGGGCCAGACGCGTACCTTCATTCAGGACGGCGACGAACTGACGTTGCGCGGATGGTGCCAGGGCGATGGTTATCGCGTCGGCTTCGGCGCGTGCGGGGGAACGATCCTTCCGGCGAGAGACACCGCATGAGCGCGTTCATGCTGCACGGCTACTTTCGCAGTTCGGCGTCGTTTCGTGTGCGGATTGCGCTGAATCTCAAGAGCATTTCCTACGATCAGGCGCCGGTGCATCTCGTGCGCGATGGCGGCGAGCAGCTTCAGGCGTCGTATCGCGCAATCAACCCGGACGGTCTCGTGCCGTCGCTCACCTGCGATGACGGCAGCGTGCTGACGCAGTCGCTTGCGATCATCGAATATATCGACGAGTGTTTTCCGACGCCCGCGCTGCTGCCTGCCTCGGCGCTGGATCGCGCGTTTGTGCGTTCGGTGGCGTTGCAGATTGCATGCGACATTCATCCGATCGCCAATCTGCGCGTGCTGAAGTATTTGCGCGGCGAAATTGGCGCGTCGGAGGCGCAGAAGGACGCGTGGTACCGGCACTGGATCGACCTCGGTTTCGCGTCGCTGGAAGCGAAGCTGGCGTCGGACGCGCGCACCGGACGCTACGTTTTCGGCGATACGCCCACGCTCGCGGACATCTGCCTCGTGCCGCAAGTGTGGAACGCGCGCCGCTTCTCGATTCCGCTCGACGCCTATCCGACGATCCGGCGCATCGCCGATCACGCGATGCAGCACGAAGCGTTCGCCGCTGCCGACCCTGCGCGGCAGCCGGACGCCAGCGTTTAAACTCCGCTCGCGCCGAAGCGCCACGACAGGCGCTGCGTCGCGGCGACGAGCGCACGCGCGACCGGGCCGTCGTCGTCGCGCTCCATGCCGCGCGACGAGCCGATCACCGCGATCACCAGCCGGATGCTGCGCGTGTGGTCGAAGATCGGCGCGGCGAACGTGCCGACGCCGGGAACGGGCGTGTCGAACGCATCGTCGATGCCGCGCTCGCGGATACGGTTCAGCCGCTCGCGATAATCGGGGTCCAGTGGCAACTTCGCGGCGACGCCGGCAAGCCTGATCGATTCCTGCGCGAGCAATCCTTCCAGCACGTCTTCCGGGATATGCGCGGCGAACACGCGCCCGATCGCAGTATTGACGAGCGACATCACGGTGCCGACGCGCAGGCTGATGTGCTGCGGCCGCGCCGATTCTTCCAGACGGATGATCGTCGGCCCGAGCGGTCCGAGCGTGGCCGCCGCGACGCTCAGCTGCGTGGTCGCGGCGAGGGAGACGATTTCAGGCTCGGCATCGCGTGTCGGCGAAAGGCGTTGCAGCGCGATCAGCCCGAGTTCGAAGCCGAGCGCGCCAGCGGTGAAACAGCCGTCGTCATCGCGTGAAAGCAGCCCGATTTTCTGCAGGCTGACAAGGTGCGGAAACGCCTTCGCGGGCGGCATGCCGGCCGCGGCGGCAAGATCGCGCAGGTTCATCGGCTGGCTGGCCGAGGCGAGCGCATTCAGCAGTTCGCCCGTGCTGTCGAGCGCATTGATGCCGCGCTGCGCCTTCGCTTCGGATGAGGCTGCGTCGTTCGGATTCGCGGTGAGATCAGAGGGCATGAGCGGACGATGATTGAGTGAGCGCGTCGGAGATGCGCTGCGCGGCGTCGCGCAGTTCGCGTGCAGTGTCGCCGGTCCAGGTCACGTCCATCGCGCCGGAGGGCCCGATGACCGTCAGCGCGAGTTGCAGGCGGCCGTCCGCGTCGCGCACGGGCACGCTCAGGCTGCTGATGCCGGGACTCGGCATATCGACGCTGCGCGCCATGCCGCGCTTTCGCGTGTCGTCAATGTTCGCCTGCCAGACGGCGTGGTCGGGCGCGGCTGTATCGTTCGCGTCGATGCCGATGCGCGGCCGGTCGATGCCTTGACCTTCCATCATCGCCGCCAGTTGGCTGGGATCGAGAAACGCGCTGAAGACGCGCCCGGTGGACGTGGTTTGCAGCGACATCACGGTGCCGACGTGGAGGTTCACGTGCAGCGGATAGCCGCCGCGTTCGTATCGGACGATGGTCGGCCCTTGCGCGCCCGCCACGCATACCGCGACGCTATGGCCGATGCGCTCGGCGAGTCCCGCCGCATACGACGCGGCCACGCGATACGCCTCCTGCTGCTCGACGAACATGAGCCCGAGACGCAGCGAGAGCGGGCCGGGCTCGTAGTAGCCGGTGAGCGCATCGCGCTTGACGAGGCCGAGCCGCGTCAGGCTGACGAGATACGTGTGCGCCTGCGCCGTCGACAGCGCGGCGGCGCTCGCCAGTTCGCTCAGCGCGACCGGCTCCCGGCGTTTCGCCAGCGCATCGAGAATGCGCCCGGCGACTTCCACGCTCTGTATGCCTCGTTGCGGCTTGTCTGTGACTTCTTTCAAGGGTGCTTCGCTCCTGCGGCGGTCCAATCGTCCGATGCTAGCGCATCCGGCCACCACATCCTATAACCGGGGTTTTCCCGTAGTTCAACTATAGCAAGGTGATTTGCTATTGACAAATATCAGCCGCGACGCGACCATGCATCATCCCCCGCCGAACGAACGGAGACAGACATGGCAAAGGCATTCGCATCGCAGGCCGACCTGGAAGAAAAGAAGGTCACCTTCACGCAACTTTCCGAAAACGCATGGGCCTACACGGCCGAGGGCGATCCGAATTCGGGCGTCATCATCGGCGACGACGGCGTATTGATCGTCGATACGACCGCGACGCCCGCGATGGCGCAGGATCTCATCGCGAAGATCCGCAGCGTCACCGACAAGCCCATCAAATACGTCGTGCTGTCGCACTATCACGCGGTGCGCGTGCTGGGCGCATCGGCGTATTTCGGGGAAGGCGCGCAGCAGGTCATCGCGAGCCGCGGCACGTACGAAATGATCGTCGAGCGCGGCGAGCAGGACATGAAGTCGGAAATCGAGCGTTTCCCGCGTCTTTTCGCGGGCGTCGAAACGGTGCCGGGCCTGACGTGGCCGACGCTCGTGTTCGAGAAGGAAATCACGCTGTGGCTCGGCAAGCTCGAAGTGAAGATCGCGCATCTGGGCTCGGGTCACACCAAGGGCGATACGGTCGTGTGGCTGCCGTCGCAGAAAGTGCTGTTCTCGGGCGATCTGGTGGAGTACGACGCGGCCTGCTATTGCGGCGATGCGCAACTCGAAGAATGGCCCGCGACGCTCGAGGCGCTGCGCAAGCTCGAGCCGCACAAGCTCGTGCCGGGACGCGGTCCCGCGCTGCTCAATCCGGTTGAAGTGGACAAGGGCATCGACTATACGAAGGACTTCGTGACGACGCTGCTCCAGGCGGGTCGCGATGCCGTCGCGCAAAAGCTCGACCTGAAGGGCGCGATGGCGCTCGCGCGCAAGTCGATGGACCCGAAGTTCGGCCAGGTGTTCATCTATGAGCACTGCCTGCCGTTCGATGTGTCGCGCGCCTATGACGAAGCGAGCGGCATCAAGCATCCGCGCGTCTGGACGGCAGAGCGCGACAAGGAAATGTGGACCGCGCTGCAGGACTGATCGATTACGCGAGGGCCGCATTCGGCCCTCTTCCTCTTTTGCTGCAAGGACGCGCAAGACGTCCGGGCAACCCGCTTCGTTCATTGACAAAAGCGGCCGCCGTGGAGCGAGACAATGCAGAACTCCGTCGAAATCGAATCATCAGGACTCGCAACGAATTTAACGGACGATGATTGCATCATCGCGAAAGTCGCGTGGCGCATCATTCCGTTCCTGTTCCTCTGTTATGTCGTGTCCTTTCTGGACCGCATCAACATCGGCTTCGCGCAGTTGCAGATGAAGCACGACCTGGGCTTCTCCGACGCCATGTACGGACTCGGCGCGGCTGTGTTCTATATCGGCTATGTGCTCTGTGAAGTGCCGAGCAACATGCTGCTTGCGAAGTTCGGCGCGCGCCGCACGTTCACGCGGATCATGCTCTTGTGGGGACTTGCATCGGTCGGCATGATGTTCGTCAGTAAGCCCGCGCATTTCTATGTGCTGCGCTTCATGCTGGGCGTGTTCGAAGCCGGCTTCTTCCCCGGCATCGTGCTCTATCTGACGTACTGGTTCCCGGCGAATCGCCGCGCGGCGGTGATGTCGGTGTTCTTCGCTGGCGTGGCCGTCGCAGGCGTGCTGGGCGGACTCTTCTCCGGCTGGATCATGCGCGACATGGGCGGCGTCCACGGGCTGTTCGGCTGGCAATGGATGTTCGCGATCGAAGGCGCGCCCGCCGTGTTGCTCGCGTTCGTCGCGCTGTTCTATCTGGTGGACAAGCCCGAACATGCGCGGTGGCTCTCCGATGAAGAAAAGTCGCGCCTGATTGCACTTTGCGCGCAAGATCGCACCGACAAGCAGAGCCATCATGCTCGCAGCTTCGTCGCTGCGCTCACGGATCCGCGCGTGTATCTCTTTGCGTTCATCTACTTCTCGCTGACGTGCGCGTCGCTCACGCTCAACTTCTGGATGCCGCTGATGATTCGCGACTTCGGCATCAAGGACGTCGTGCAGGTGAGTCTCTTCACGGTGATACCGAATGCGATCGGTGCCGTCGGTCTCGTGCTCATCGCGCGCCGGTCCGATCGAACGGGCGAGCGGCGCAAGCACTTTGCGTTCTGCACCATCGGAGGCGGCATTGCGCTTGCGGCACTGACGCTGCATCTACACAGCTTCCCCGCGATGCTCGCGATTCTCTCCACTGCCGCCGTGCTCATCTTCGCCGCGCTGCCGATTTTCTGGGCTGTGCCACCGAGCTATCTCTCGGGCAATGCGGCGGCGGCGGGCATCGCGCTGATCAGCAGCATCGGCATCACGAGCGGCATCGTGAGTCCGTGGGTCATCGGCATGATTCGCACGAGCACCGGCAGCATGGATCTCGCGGTGTATCTGCTGGCGGGATTGCTCGCGATGAGCGGCATCGCATTGCTCGCGGGCGTGCGCGGCAGCGATTCGAGGGCGCGCTGATACGCTGGCAGGGGCGCTTGCCGCAGAGCTGGAAGTTCGTCGAAGGCGCGCGCTGCATCGGCGCACTTTCATCGCGGCTTCGATCCGCGCAACTTCGCGACCGGGGGGCAGGAGAGCAGCGAACGCTACATGCTGCTTATGCTTATCAACGCCGCGGAAGCGGCTTTGTTGCCGGAGCGGCTCTTTGCCAGCGATAAGGCGTTTGCATGCTGCATGACGCATGCAGCATCCACGCGCCTGTACACCTTCAAACGCGCGATGTCAGTAACCGGATGCCCGCTGCGCTGAACACGAGCGCGAGACACGCATCGAAATAACGCTGGATTCGCGCATAAATGCGGCGGGCCGATGCCATTGAGAAGAGCGCCGCGTAGCCGCCGAACACGCTCAGGCCGATGCACAGGCAGCCCGCAACGACGGTCAACATATGCATTTGTCCTTGACCGGTGGACGAGCCGAGCGCGGCGACGGACATCCATACGAGGATGGCCTTCGGATTGGTCAAATGCAGAAGAGCGCCGCGCGCATAGAGCCTTCGCATGCCCGGCTCCGACCCATTTACTGATGATGCGCGTACCGGCGGACGCCATGCCGAGCGGGCCGATTTGAACGCGAGCCACAGAAGATAGACACCACCGCAGATTTTCACTGCGATGAGAAAGCTCGAATATGCCGTTAGTGCGGCAGACAGGCCGAGCGAAGCGAGCATCGCCCAGAAGAACGAGCCGGACATCACGCCCGCCGCGAATGCCAACGCTGCGCGCCTTCCTGATTGCTCGCGATGGACATGATCGCCAGATTACTCGGGCCGGGGCTCGCGGTACCGACGAAGTAAGCCGACCAGGCGAGCAGGACGTTAGCGTTCAGAAAGGCGTGTGCTGTCATCGTGGTTTGAGGGTATGAATCGCCATGCGCAATTATCATGTCGAAACTACGCTGCGAACAGGGACGCTTCTCGTCGTCTTATCCAGCTCACTTCAATATCTGAGAGTTACTACCGACGGGCGTAGTGGCAGCTCGGCTGCGTGGCTCTAGCGCAGCATCGCATCAATATGGCGTTAGCAACAATACGCCGAGGCACGGACACTGCTAGCAGACGCCGAATAGGCGTGCGCGCCACGCATTCACGATGGCCCCGGAGGACGCTCACACATGAACACCGATCGCGACTTGCCGGCAGACGCGTACCGGATCGTTTTCAGGCTGCTTCCCAGTCCGTGTCTGCTTCTGTCTCCCGGCGACGGATACACGATTCTCGATGCAAACGATGCCTTCCTGCGCGAAACGCTCAGCGACCGCCCCGATCTGATCGGCCGCCCGGTTTTCGATGCCTTTCCGGACAATCCTGCCGATCAGAAGACGCAGGCGACGAAAATTCTCGGCGAATCGCTTGATCGCGTAATCCGGTTGCGCCGCACCGACGCGATGGCGTTGCAACGCTATGACGTTCCCGATCGCTCGAGCGATGCGGGCAGGTTCATCGTGCGCTACTGGAGTCCGATCAACATTCCCCTGCTGAACGTGGACGGCTCGGTCGCGTTCATCATTCATCGTGTCGAGAACGTCACCGACTTCGTGGCGGAAGTCCATCAGCGCACGCCCGCGCAACATGAAGAAGAGAAGCGCGGGATGAGGTACGTGGAAACCGAGTCCGAGTTGATTCGGCGGAGCCGACAGCTATCGAATTCCAATCAGGAACTACGCAGGCTGAGCGAAGAGGCATTCGCGCTTGCTGCCCGGCTCAAGGACGAGAGCATCAGGAAGGATGAGTTCTTGGCGATGCTCGGGCACGAGCTTCGCAATCCGCTCGCGGGACTGGCATCGGCGTTCCAACTCATCGACCTGAGCGATGCCGCGAAAGACATGCACGAAGAAATGGGCTCGCTGATCAATCGGCAGATCGCCACGCTGACCCGGCTCGTCGATGATCTGCTCGATGCATCGCGTGTTTCACGCGGGGCCATTCGGCTTCATCGGGAACTGATCGATTTGCGCATGGTCATCGAAACGGCCGCGTACTCGGTAAGGAGAGAGTTCGAAAGCAAAGCGCATTCTCTCGTCATCGACCTTGCGCCCGGCGAATACGCGATGAACGGAGACGCCACGCGCTTGCAGCAGGTGGTCGCCAACCTGCTTTCGAACGCCGTCAAGTTCACGGACCGCGGTGGAAACATTCGAATGCGTTTATTCGCGAGTACAGTCGGCGCGGAACGTAGGGCCGTTTTCACGATCGAAGACAATGGACGCGGAATTCCGCCGCGTTATCTGGAGTCGATCTTCGATTTGTTCGCTCAAGTGAATACGACGCTCGACCGCGCAGAGGGCGGTCTGGGTATCGGTCTAAATCTTGCGCGCAGATTGGTGGAGCTGCACGGCGGCACGCTCGTGGCGCGGTCTGAGGGCGAGGGCAAAGGCAGTCAGTTTATCGTCGAGCTTCCTCTCCCGATTGCGGCTGCCGAGCGGCCCGCGCCGGTGACCGATCACTTCCCGCTTGCCGCGGACCAGGGCATCTCCATTCTGCTGGTGGAGGACAATGACGACGTGCGAGCGGCGACTGCGGCGATGCTCCATTCGCTCGGATACGAAGTCGCGACGGCGCCCGACGGCATGAGCGGCGTGGATTCGATGGTGGCGCGGACGCCCAAGGTGGCCATCGTTGATATCGGCTTGCCTGGCATCGATGGCTTCGAAGTCGCGCGGCGGGCCAGAGACCTTCTCGGCGAAAAGCGACCGCATTTGATCGCACTAAGCGGATACAGTGGCTCCGAAGTGAGCGAGCGCGCCATCGAGAGCGGCTTCGATGATGTATTCGTCAAACCGATCGACATTGGACTGCTTCAGCGATCGATTCAGAACGTCAGAGCGCAGGAACCGACCGGGTGACATGCCGGACGACGCGCTTCTGTTCTTTTCCGCAGTCGCATGAGTCGACGGCACTGCCCGTTCCAGCCCATTGCGCACACTTCAAGCTAACCACGCAGCCCGCGCACGAAGTCTGCTAATGGATCGGCATCCTTATCAATAGATGGACTTTGCATGCCGGCATATCTTGCAGTCGCACTGGTGTTCTCGATCAACATGGCAGGCACGACGCTGCCCACGGCGATCTATCACGACTATCAGACAACGTTCGGCTTCAGTCCGGCGACGATCACAGTGATTTTCGCGTCGTATGCGCTCGGCGTGCTCGGCGCTTTGTTGGTCATGGGCAACTGGTCGGATCAGCTCGGTCGCAAGCGCATGCTGACGGCCGGTCTCACGGCTTCCGCCATTTCTGCATTGACGTTTCTTTTCGCGAATGGCCTCGCCATGCTCTTGCTGGGCCGGCTAATCTCGGGTATCTCGGCGGGCATCTTTACCGGCACGGCGACCGTTGCGGTCATCGAATCGAGTCCGACGCAATCGCGTGCAAAAGCGATGCTCGCTGCAACGTCATCGAACATGCTTGGGTTGGGTTTAGGGCCTGTGCTGAGTGGTGCGCTTGTCGAGTTCGCGCCTTGGCCGATGCGCCTCGCGTACGTCGCGCATATCGCGTTGTTGCTGCTTGCTCTTCTTTTGCTGCGCCGTGCGCCCGAGACCGTGCGCGTGGCGGAGCACCCGGAATTGCGGATGCAGCGAATCGCGCTGCCGCGTGAGGTTCGTACCGCGTTCATACCGGCGGCCTTGTCGGGATTCGCGGGATTCGTCGTCGTCGGATTCTTCACTGCTGTCTCGCCTCAACTCATGCGCAACGTGCTCGGATACCGCAGCGGTTTGCTGATCGGGCTCGCGGTGTTTCTCATCTTCTTCTGCTCGGCGATCGGGCAAGCGGTCGAAAAGCGCATCGCCAAAAAGTGGCGGCAGCGGGTTGGCGGCATGGCGCTTGTCGTCGGTTTGATTCAACTCGCGCTGTGCGCGTGGCAGCGATCGTCCGTCGCGTTCGTGGTCGGAACGATACTGTGCGGGATCGGGCAGGGCATCAGTTTCCGGGCGGCACTGGGTGAGCTGTCGAACCGCAGCCCCGCCGAGCGCAAAGCCGAAGTGACATCGGCGTTCTTCGTGGTGCTTTACGTCGCCATATCGCTGCCGGTGATCGGCATTGGTGTTGCGGTGCAAGGGCTAGGCATCGCCCACGCGACGATGACATTCGCCGCGATCACAGTCGTTATCGTCCTGTTATCGCTCGCGCTACTGTTGCGCGTTGAGAGTGAGTAACCTCGCCGACTGAGTGCGGTCATCGTTTTGGAACAAGATGCCGTGTCTATTATCGATGACGCGATCGCAATAGCCTCCGTGTTCCAGTGATTCTTCGACCTCCGCAAGTTCCGTGCAAAAGCTTCTCCGTTGTCGGAGCATCGGACAGACTACCGGAACCTACGACACGACGGCGAGCAGCACGTCGGTCACTTGCGCTCGAGGTCAGAAATCAATTCGAAGCGCCGCTGCATCGCCAAGCCCACGGCGTCTGCAAGGCGATGTTGTAAGCGCATTGAGAATCGTGCGCTAAACGCGGTCATCGCTTAGGTGCTTGAAATATTCGGCTCCTAACATATCCTTGCAGCGTATCGAACGCGAGGAAGCGACCATGAACGATGCTCCCGTAGCAGACGCAGCCTCCCGCAATCAAACGACAGCGAGTGACGTTGCCGGCCATTCGCTGCAGCGTGACGTCGTCAGGAATCTGATCTGTCGGCAAGCGCGCTATCCCGACATCGCCACCGCGCAGGATTGGTACATGGCGCTTGCCTTCAGCGTCAGAGACCGAATGCTGGCGCGCTGGGCCGCATCGACAAGAATGTATGCCGCAAAAGATGTCAAAGTCGCCTGCTATCTGTCGGCGGAATTCCTGATCGGTCCGCAACTCGGTAATAACCTGCTTAGTCTGGGCATGCAGGACGAAGCCCGCGAAGCGATGGATGCGCTCGGTCAGAACCTCGACGCCCTGCTGTCGACCGAAGAAGAGCCGGGGCTTGGCAATGGCGGACTGGGACGCCTTGCCGCCTGCTACATGGATTCCCTTGCGACGCTGGAAATACCGGCACTCGGTTATGGCATCCGCTACGAGTTCGGCATCTTTGATCAGCAGATACGCGAAGGCTGGCAGGTCGAAGTCACCGACAAGTGGCTCCAGAACGGCAATCCGTGGGAGATCGTGCGGCCAGACGTCTGTCACTACGTTGGCTTTGGCGGACACACCAAACAGCAAACGGACGAGCAGGGCCGCTTGCGCGTGAACTGGATGCCGGCGCGGCAAATAAAGGGCGTCGCGTGCGATTTCCCGGTGCAAGGCTATCGTGTAGGCACCTGCAATCTGCTGCGATTGTGGAAGAGCGAAGCAGTCGAGTCATTCGACTTTCAGGACTTCAACGCCGGCCAGTACTACGAGGCGGTGCAGGAAAAAGTCTTGTCCGAAACCCTGTCGAAGGTGCTGTATCCGAACGACGAACCCGAAGCGGGGAAGCGTCTGCGGCTGGCGCAGCAGTATTTCTTCGTTTCCTGTTCGCTGCAGGACATGTTGCGGCTGATGACACTCAAAGGCACGTCGATCGAGCAATTCGCCGATCTCTTCGCCGCGCAACTGAACGATACGCATCCGTCGATCGCGGTAGCCGAGCTGATGCGTCTGCTGCTGGACGTGCACGGGCTGGATTGGGATACGGCATGGGATATCACGCAGCGCACTTTCGCCTATACGAACCACACCTTGTTGCCTGAAGCGCTGGAAACGTGGGGCTTGCCGCTTTTTCAGAGCTTGCTGCCGCGCCCGCTCGAAATCATCTATGAGATTAACAGCCGTTTCCTGTCCGATGTGCGGCGCGCTTTTCCGGGCGACGACGCACGCGTTGCGCGCATGTCGCTTATCGACGAAACAGGCGAGAAGAAAGTACGCATGGCGCATCTGGCCACGGTCGGCAGTCACGCGGTCAACGGCGTCGCCGCACTGCATTCGGATCTCCTTAAACAGACGGTAATGCGCGACTTCGCCGAAATGTTTCCGGAACGTTTCCTTAACGTGACGAACGGTGTGACACCGCGCCGGTTCCTGATGCTGAGCAATCCCGGTCTCACACGTCTTCTCGATGCGACCATCGGCGAAGGATGGGCCACAGATCCTTCAAGACTTCATGCGCTCGCGGCGCTCGCCGACGATAGCGAACTACATGCTTCATGCCGTGCGATACGGCGCGCGAACAAAGCGGCGCTCGCTGACCGCATCCGGAACGTGACGGGCATCGTTGTCGATCCCGACGCGCTCTTCGATATCCAGGTGAAGCGAATACATGAATACAAGCGTCAGCATCTGAATGCGCTCTACATCATCAGCTTGTACCGCCGGTTGTGCGCCAACCCGGATCTGGCATGCGCGCCGCGCTGCTTCATTTTTGGTGGAAAGGCCGCGCCGGGCTATGCAATGGCCAAACTCATTATCCGGTTGATCACTGGCATTGCAGACGTCGTGAACAATGACGCCAACATAAGAGGCCGCCTGAAGGTGGTTTTCTATCCGGATTTCAACGTAAAGAACGGACATTGGATTTATCCGGCGGCCGACCTGTCGGAGCAGATATCCACGGCAGGAAAAGAAGCATCTGGAACCGGCAACATGAAGTTCATGATGAACGGTTCGGTGACGATCGGCACTCTGGATGGGGCCAACGTGGAAATTCGCGAAGAGGCGGGCGCGGAAAACTTCTTCCTTTTCGGGCTCACTGCTCAAGAGGTGCAGGAGGCAAAGCGCGCAGGCTATCGTCCGGCAGATTACATCGATTCGAACGACGAGTTACGTGATGCGTTAGACCAGATCGCGCAAGGGCGCTTCTCGGGCGGCGACCCGAATGTGTTCAGGCCGCTGATCGATAACTTGACTCAGTCTGACCCATTCCTCGTGCTCGCCGACTTTGCGGATTACGTTGCTTGCCAGGAGCGCGTGAGCGATGCATGGCGCGATGTACGGCGATGGACTCGCATGTCGATCATGAACACGGCGCAGTCGGGCAAGTTCTCGTCGGATCGGGCGATCAACGAATACTGTGAGCGCATCTGGAACACGCCGGCAGTGAGAATCGACCTTGCTCAAGGCTAACGTTGAAAGCGCACAACGCTACCGCGTGAAACCGGGTTCCCGGTTTCCGGTCGGCGCGACCGTCACGCCGGATGGCGTCAATTTCTGCCTGTTCTGCCGGCATGCAACGGGCGTGGACCTGCTTCTTTACGCATCCGCGGACAGCGTCGAGCCGTTTCAGATCATCTCACTCGCCTCGGATGAGAATCGGACGTTCTACTTCTGGCATGTCTTCGTCGAGGATCTTCCTGGTCACTGTTGTTACACGTGGCGTTCCTACGGTCCGCACGGCGTGCCGCAAATGGACGACGAAGCCGCTAGCCAGAAGGAACTGCTCGATCCGAACGCGCGCGCGGTGAGCGAGCGGTTCTGGAACCGCCAACTGGCTTGCGAGGCGCAAGGGCCTGCGCACGCATCCATGAGGGCGATCGTCGCGGAACCACTTCAGACGCGCGAGGACGTCGAAATTCGCACGCTCGACGACGCCATCATCTACGAGTTACACGTAGGCGGTTTTACGCGGCATGTGTCGAGCGGTGTCCGTCATCCCGGCACCTTCCTTGGTCTGATCGAAAAGATCCCCTATTTAAAGGAGCTTGGTGTCACGCACGTCGAGCTGCTTCCCGTGATGGCCTTCGACGAGCAGGACGTTCCCCGGACCGTAGCCGCCAGAGGACTCACGAACTACTGGGGCTACAGCACGCACAGTTTCTATAGTCCTCATTCTCGATACTGCGTGGAACCGGCGCGGGCGCCTCAGGAATTCCGCGCGCTCGTCGACGCCATGCATGCGGCCGGCATTCGCGTATTGCTCGACGTAGTGTTCAATCACACGGCGGAGGCCGGCTTAACGGGGCCGGTGATTAACTTCAAGGTACTCGCGAACGAAATCTTCTATCACGTCGATGCCGCCGATGGCGGGCGTTATCGCGACTACACGGGCTGCGGCAACACGATCAACTGCAATCATCCGCTGGTATCCGCGTTCATCCTGCGTTGCCTCGAGTACTGGGTGCGTGACCTCGACGTCGATGGCTTCCGGTTCGATCTCGCGAGCGTCTTCACGCGCGGCGAGGGCGGCGCGCGGCTGACCACGCCGCCGTTGCCCTGGGCGATGGAATCGTCGGAGGTTCTCTCTCGTGTGCCTCTGATTGCCGAGGCATGGGATGCGGCGGGCCTTTATCACGTCGGCGCGTTTCCTGGCATGGCGTGGGCGGAGTGGAACGGTCGCTACCGTGACGTGGTTCGACGCTTCGTGCGCGGCGATAGGGGACTCGTTGGACAACTATGCACGTGCATGGCGGGAAGCGCGGACCTCTACGAAGCAGATGGCAGGCTCCCCGCGAACACCATCAACTTCGTGACCTGTCACGACGGCTTTACATTGCACGATCTCCTCAGCTATGACACGAAGCACAATGAGGAAAACGGCGAGGACAATCGCGACGGCAGCAACGACAACCTTTCGTGGAATTGCGGCGCAGAAGGTGCGACGCAAGATCCGTCGATCATACGTTTGCGATTGAGGCAGGCGCGCAATGTCATGGCCATCCTGCTTCTGAGTCAAGGCGTACCCATGATTCTCGCGGGCGACGAGATGTTGCGTACTCAGCGCGGCAACAACAACGCGTTCTGCCAGGACAACGCGGTTTCGTGGATCGATTGGCGCATGACGAGCGATGGGCGCGACATGTCACGCTTCGTCCGGGAATTTATCGCACTTCGCAAACGTCACGCGAGCCTGCGCCGTCGCCGATTCTTCACTGGTCGGCCCGGGAAGGACGGCTCGCATCCAGACGTCGCGTGGCATGGTGAGCGGCTCGGCGAACCTCCGTGGCATGACCCTGGCGCGCGCCTGATCGCATTCACGCTCGCGGGCCAGTCGCCGGGCGAAGCGATGCTGCACATCGTCCTCAACATGAATGACGATGCGCGTGTCGTCGCGGTTCCTGTTCTCGGCCACGAACGTTGGCGCCGCATCGTCGATACGTGGGCCGCTTCGCCGCTCGATATTGTTTCGAATACCGAAACAGCGCGGACTGAACGCGACACATGCCGCATCGAACCGCGCAGTGTAGTCGTCCTCGAATCGTGCTGAGACGCGGCTTAACCCGGTTCTTCAAACACCGCTGGACTGCTTGGCTCAAAGCGCCTTTAATGTTCGTGTAGTGCCGTGTCCTGTTTCAGTCACAGGAGGCCGCATGGAGGCGTTCAGAACCTTCCTCGAGAATCAGTCGCTTTTCGCGCTCTTTCTGACCATCGCGCTGGGCTATCTGATTGGCGAGATCACGATCAAAGGCGTGGCCTTGGGCTCCGGGGCCGTGCTATTCGTCGGACTGGCAATCGGCGCGTTCGCTCCGAAGTCGGCGCCGCCCGCGTTGCTCGGCACACTCGGTTTGCTGCTCTTCTTGTACGGAATCGGCATTCAGTACGGCGCACAGTTTTTCAGAGGGCTCACGAGCCGCGAAGGAGCCAAGGCAAACGCGGCTGCGTGTCTCGGCGTGATTGCGGCGGGCCTGGTTTCATGCTTCTTTATCCGATTCGGCATCAAGCTTTCGGATGCGCTCGGCATGTTCGCGGGAAGCGGGACGAGCACGGCGAGCTTGCAGGTTGCCATTGCGTCGATGAAAAGCAACGATGCCGCCGTGGCCTATAGCGTTGCGTATCCGTTTGGCGTGGCCGGTCCTATTCTCTTTCTCTATGCGCTTAACGTGCTCCTGAAAGTCTCCATTCCGAAGCCGTCAGCCAAGGTATTAGAGACGGCGGAAATTGCGCTGAAGAACGAGAGTTTCTTTGGCCTGCGATTATCGGAACTCTTGAGCCGCTTGCCTTTGGGCGTGTCGATCGCGGCTGTGCGGCGAGAGCATCGCAATCAGTTGCCCGCCGACGACTTCGTCGTGCGATCCGACGATGTGCTGCTTGTCACTGCCACTGACCGGCGTCTGCTCGACGAAGCGACCACGCTGTGCGGCGAGTCGCAGCCGGGTCGAATCGCGAGCGATCGTGAAGATATCGACTATATGCGGGTGTTCGCATCGAACTCGTCGGTGGTCGGCATGCCGCTCGGCAAGCTTCGCTTTCCCGGTGGCGTGAACTGTTCGATTGCGCATGTGCGTCGCGGCGACGCGGATCTCATCTCCACGCCGGATCTCATTCTCGAAGCCGGCGACCGTGTAGGCGTGCTCGTCAATCGCGCGCATCGCGCGACCATTCGCGCCTTTTTCGGTGATTCGATTAAAGGCACAGCGGACCTCAGCTTCATTTGCCTTGGAATCGGCGCGGCAGCGGGGCTGCTGCTGGGCGCGGTTCCGCTGCGCGTGCCTGGACTGGGAAGCTTCAGCCTCGGTCTCGCCGCGCTGCTGCTGCTTGCGTTGTGCCTCGGAAAGGCACGGCGTAACGGTCCTTTCGTGTGGGTCATGCCGCTGTCGGCTAATCTCGTCTTGCGCAATCTCGGCCTCACGATTTTCCTTGCGCAGGTCGGCATTTCGTGCGGACCGAAATTCGTGGCAACGGTCGGCACAGCCGGGCCGCTGCTTTTGCTCTATGGCGTGATCACGCTGCTCGTGCTCGTGGGCGTCACGGCCGTATGCTGCCTGTGGCTTTTCAAGCTGCCCTTCGATACGTCGGCGGGCGTCGTGTGCGGCGCGACCGGCAACCCCGCCATTCTCGCGTTCGCCAACCGCATTGCGCCGACCGATCAACCCGACGTGATGTACGCCATGATTTTTCCGTCGATGACCATCGTCAAAGTGCTGTTCGTGCAGATCGCGATATCGCTGGCAGGCGGCTAGCCCACGGTTCGTCCGGCATCGCCGCACATAGATTCACCCATTGGAGAATGAAACCATGGACGTGGCGATATTCAGTTCGACGCCTTATGAGCGCCAGTTTCTGGACCAAGCGAATGAGAGCGCGCATCACAAGCTTAAATACATCGACGTCTCGTTGAATCGCGATACGGTCGGCGAGGCAACGGGGTTCGGCGCGGTGTGCATATTCGTCAACGACAAAGCCGATGCCGCCGTTCTGGAGGCGCTCAAACAGGGCGGCACGAAGCTGCTTGCGCTGCGCTGCACAGGGTTCAACAACGTCGACCTGGAAGCTGCGGCGCGCCTCGGTCTCAAGGTGGTGCGCGTCGTCACGTATTCGCCCAATTCGGTGGCCGAACATGCGGTCGCGCTGCTGCTTGCCATCAATCGCAAAGTGCATCGCGCCTACAACCGCACGCGCGATTCGAACTTCTCCCTCGACGGGCTTATCGGCTTCGATCTTTGCGGCAAGACGGTGGCGGTAGTGGGGACGGGGAAAATCGGCTGCGTCTTTGCGAAGATCATGCTCGGCTTCGGGTGCAATGTCATCGGCTACGATCCGTTTCCCTCGGCGGAGTTCGAGGCGCTGGGACTGCGCTATGCAGAGCCGGGCGAGATCGGCGAAAGGGCCGACGTCATCTCGCTGCACTGTCCGTTGACGCCTGCGACGCATCACATCATCAATGCCGAAACGCTCAAGCGCGCGAAGCCGGGCGCCTTGCTCATCAACACGAGCCGCGGCGCGCTGATCGATACGGAGGCTGTCATCGCCGCACTGAAGAGCGGGCAACTCGGCGGGCTTGCGATCGACGTCTACGAGCAAGAAGCGAATCTGTTCTTTCGTGATCTCTCTAGTGAAATCATTTCGGACGACATCATTCAGCGGCTCGTGTCTTTTCCGAATGTGATCGTGACCGGGCATCAGGCTTATTTGACGCGCGAAGCCTTGACGACCATTTGCGAGACCACGCTTGCGAGCATCACCGCCTTTGAGAAGAATGAACCGCTGTTGAACGAAGTCAAGGCCGGGTGACTTTCATGCCGTCCAATACGACTGCCGATACAGCGCCCGGCGAGCCGCGCGTCGACACGCGAGCGCCCGTGCTCGACACGGTGGACCGTGTATCCGAGCTCTGCTTTGGCTTGTTCATGGCGTTGACGTTCGTCGGCACCGTGTCGGCTGCAACCAGCGGAGAAGATGCG
Source organism: Burkholderia sp. 8Y (assembly GCF_902506145.1). Classification (GTDB taxonomy): domain Bacteria; phylum Pseudomonadota; class Gammaproteobacteria; order Burkholderiales; family Burkholderiaceae; genus Caballeronia. The sequence continues at coordinate 443,833 of NZ_LR733519.1, forward strand.
GGCCGCAAGATGTTATATACGGCGCTCGGGTGCAACCTCGCGTGGGGGCTCGCCGACGCCGTGATGTATTTGCTGCGGACCATCGTGAATCGGGGGCGACGGCAGACACTTGCCCTTGCCATCAAGCGTCAGCTCGACGCCGCAGCGGGCGTACGCGAATTGCGCGCAAGGCTGCCCGCATTTCTCGCGCCTTTCTTTTCCGACGCTGATCTCGAATCGATTCGCAAGCGCATCGCGCTATACGATGCTTTGCCCACGCGCCCCGCTCTTGAGCGCGACGATTGGCTCGGCGCGCTTGGAATATTCGTCATCATCGTCCTCTCCACATTTCCGGTCGCGGCTCCGTTCGTCATCATCCGGCATGTGCCGACGGCCTTGCTCGTGTCGCGCGTGCTCACGCTCGTCATGTTATTCGGATGCGGCGTGGCATTGGGTTCCCATGCAGGATGGGGCGGCTTGAGAGCGGGACTCGCGATGGTGACGTTAGGCGTGCTTCTGACGATGGCCATCATCGCGCTAGGTGGGTAAATTGAATCGACGGGTCCGCACATCATAAGGTTGAAGTCGAGAGATGAATGCGCCTCCGTTCTTGAATTCGCTGTAAGGTTCGCATATCTTTTATTAACTAACCTGTGCTCATGGCCGCGCTCTTTGGCCGGTGATGCTACAAACGGCAGAATCAACGAGTGACGACGCTTTTCGAAAGTCATGGAACGTCATCGGCCGCCTTTGCGTTGCTAGCGGTCGCCGCGCACGAGTACATGAACGCAGCGCAGGCCGATCAATCTGCCGTATAAGGCAAGCATGGCGACGAACTCGTAACGAGAAGAAGAAAGAATTGCGGCGGCTAATCGAGCGTACGACATGGAATGGCAGCGTCAAGGAAAGTACTCGAATAGAGAAAGGCCGAATCCGCGAAGCTACGCAAGGCAGCCATTCTCACCGCCGATCATGGCGCGGCTCGTTGAACGTACTCATGCATCCTTAAGCATCTAATAAGCATTGAATGAAGCGATCGTCTCACTGCATTGAATGATGGGCGATAGACCGGATGCGCTTGGTTCAGCCTCCACCTCGGGGCGGATACGCTGCACAGGCGCGAGACGGCCACCTCCGTGATAGGGACATAATGCCTAAGTTCATTAGCGTGCTTCTCGTCACGTCCGCACTGGCCTGCGGCACTCACGTGCTTGCTCAGGCTCCGGCGGCGAGCGCCCCGCCTCCCGCGGCAATGAGTTCCGCGGAGCTGGACAAGCTCGTCGGTCCCATTGCGCTCTATCCGGACGACCTCGTGGCGATCATTCTCCCAGCCTCGACGTATCCGGTCGAAGTGATACAGGCGGACCGCTTTCTCGAACGCAGAAAGGCCGATAAAAATCTCCCGGTCGATGAAAGCTGGCAAGACTCGGTGAAGGCGCTGCTCAACTATCCGGAAATCGTGAAGAAGATGAGCACGGATCTCGACTGGACGGTCGCGCTCGGAGAAGCAGTCGTCACGGATCAGAACGCGGTCTTGCAGGCAGTGCAGCGTTTTCGCCGGCAGACGCAATCGGTGGGCAACCTCAAGAGCGATGACAAGCAGACCGTGGTGGTCGAGAAGGAAGTAATCAAGATCGTGCCGTCGAATCCCGAAGTGATCTACGTGCCGCAATACAACCCGTCCACGGTGGTGGTAAGCAGCCCGACGCCGGTCTATAGCTATGCGCCCGCGCCTTATCCCGTCTATTACTATCCGTATGCGCCGGGCGCGGCGTTCGCGACGGGCATGATCTGGGGCGCAGCGATAACGGCAGCGTGGAATGGCGGGCACTACGAAACCAACTATAACGGCGGCAATAACACGATCAACGTCAATCGCGAGCAGAACGTCAATCGCACCGATGTGAAGAACAACATGAGCAATCGCGCGGCTAACCGCTCAGGAACGGGTGCATCGGCACAGTCAACTGCATGGCGTTCGGAGAAGAAACCAGGACAGGTCTCCGGCAGCGGTGGGCGTTCTTCGACGCAGCGCGTGGGCGATGCGCCTTCGCGCGCAGGCGGAACGAGTCGCGCCGCATCCGGCGGCGCCCAGCGCGCTCCTGCGCGGGCGCAGACGCAGACGCAGACGGCCATGCAGAATACGCCGCGCGCGCAGGGATCATCGAATTTTCAGGCACGCGGCGGCGATGCATTGAGCGGCTATGGCTCGGGTCAGAGCGCGCGGGCCGATAGCGCACGCGGGGCCGCGAGCCGGCAGTCGATGTCAGGCGGACACGGTGGCCGCAGCTTTCAGGGCGGCGGTGGCGGATTCTCGGGCGGTGGTGGTCGCAGCAGCTTCGGTGGAGGCGGCGGCCGTGGCGGTCGTCGCTAGGAGACGCCTATGAACAGTTATCGAGCCTACGGCCTGTTGACGCGTCTTGTCATCGGGCTTGCGACGATCGCGATGTATCTCGCGCCTTTGAGCGTGCGCGCCGCAAACGATCAGCAGACGTTCGCGACGCCCGATGAAGCCGTGAACGCACTCGTGCAGGCGCTCAAGTCCAACGACGATGCCGCGCTCATCGGCATTTTCGGCAGCGCGCACAAGCGACTGATCGTGACATCCGATGAAGCCGAGAATCGCCAGTTACGCGCCGATGCGCTTGCGGAATTCGAGGCGTTTCACAGGCTCGAAGAAGCTTCGCCCGACCGCCGCATTCTCGTGATCGGCGACGATGCGTGGCCCATGCCGATTCCGCTCGTGCGCGAAAACGGCGTGTGGCGCTTCGCCACGGAAGAGGGCGAGCAGGAAATACTCGACCGGCGCATCGGCGCGAACGAGCGAGAGGCGATCAAGGTGCTGCGCGCCTATCTCGACGCGCAACGCGAGTATGCGTCGCGTGATCGCATGGGCGACGGCGTGCTGCAATACGCGCGCAAGCTCGGCAGTTCGCCGGGCCGGCACGACGGACTGTACTGGCCGGCGGATGCAAGCCAGGGCGAGGAAGAGAGTCCCTTCGGTCCGCTGATCGCGGCAAGCTCGACGTATTTCAAGGATCGCAACGCGGGGGATGCGTACCACGGCTATCACTTTCGCATTCTCACGCGGCAGGGCAAGAACGCGCCGGGCGGCGCATTCAGCTACCTCATCAACGGGCGCATGCTCGCCGGCTTCGCGATGGTGGCGTACCCCGCCGAATACGGCGCGAGCGGCGTCATGACGTTCATCGTGAACAACAATGGCGTCGTGTATCAGAAGAACCTCGGTGCGTCCGCGCAACCGCTGACGGAGTTCGACCCGGACGCATCGTGGACGCGCGTGAATGAGCCATGAACGATCCAACGATCAGCGGCCGCATGTGAACGCCGACAACCAAAGGAGTCGCCATGAGTGCAATGAGATGGCATGCGGGCGGTGCGCTTGTGATCGCCGCGCTGAGCTTGAATGCGCTTGCGCAAAGCAAGCCGATCGCTTATCCGTCGAAAGGACAAAGCGCGCAACAGCAGCAGAAAGATGACGGTGCGTGCTACAGCTGGGCCAAGAGCAACACGGGCATCGATCCCGCGACGGCGTCCACCGCGCCGCCGCCGCAGTCCGGTCCCGCAGTGGGCGGCGGTGAGCGCGTCGGCGGTGCCGCGCGAGGCGCGGCAGGGGGCGCGGTCATCGGCGCGATCGCGGGCGATGCCGGCAAGGGCGCGGCCATCGGCGCGACGGCCGGGACCATGGCGGGCGGCGTGAGAGCGCGCCAGAACCGGCGCGCGCAGCAAGCCAACGCGCAAGCTCAAAGCCAGGGCGCGATGGACACCTACAACCGGGCGTGGGCCGCGTGCATGCAAGGGCGCGGCTATTCGATTCAGTAGCGATCCTCCGCATTGCGGCCTTTATTCGAAGAGGAGCATTGAAATGAAGCGTGTGAGCCTGGTCGTCATGTCGTGCCTTGCACTGTCCGGACCCGCCTTGGCTGCGGAGCCCGAAACCGACGCGAGCATCACACGAGACGCGAATAGCGCGACCGTGCAAGGCGTGTCGAAGATCACTGCCACGATTGTCGGCATCGATCCGGCCACGCGCACCGTGACGCTCAAGACGGCGGCCGGCAAGGTGATGGAACTGGAAGTGACGAACGAGGCGCGCAACTTCGATCAGCTTGCGGTGGGCGATGTCGTGACCACGCAGTATCGCGAATCGCTGACGCTGAGTCTCGTCGGCAAGAAGACGGAAGCCTCGGCCTCCGAGACGCACACCGCCGAACGCGCGCCGATGGGCGCGAAGCCGGGCGGCGAAATCGGCCGCGAAGTGACGATCATCGCCGACGTCGTGGCCGTCGACCGGCATGCGAAAACCGTAACGCTGCGCGGTCCGCGGGGCGACACGATGGACTTGCATGTGGAAGACCCGGACCGATTGAAGCGCGTCAAGAAGGGCGATCAGGTGAAGGCGGTCTACACCGAGGCGCTCGCGATATCCGTCGAGCCCGCCAAAAAGAAATAGCAGCGAGCCACACAAGAGGTATCGCAGTCGCGGCATAGTGGAGAGGCACTCATGCAAGAACGCATGTCAGTAGCGTTGATGCGCGGCGCGTGCGTCGCCGTGCTGGCGCTCGCGGGCTGCGCGCAGCCGCACCAGCAGATCGAGCCGGGCATGGATCAACAGGCGATCGTCTCACGCCTGGGTGCGCCCAAAGAAAGCTATGACTTGCCGGACGGCGGCAAGCGGCTCATGTGGCCCACGCAGCCGATGGGCAGCACGACGACGGCCGTCGATCTCGACGCATCGGGCAAGGTCGTCGGTGTCCGGCAAGTGCTTCAGGAGAATGAGTTCTACCGGGCCGAAGTCGGCAAATGGACGCGCGATGACGTATTGATGAATTTCGGCCGCCCGTTCGAGACGGCGCATTTCAAGCGCATGAATCGCGACGTATGGTCTTATCGGTACATGGAAAGCAATATCGACCACATGATCTTCAATTTCTACTTCGATGAACAGGGCGTCTTGCGGCAAACGCAGAAGCAACCCGACCCGAAGTACGATCCGAGCCAACGGAATGTGTTATGAAGGATGCCGAACCATGAGTCCGACCTCGCACGGTTTCGCTTACACGCTCGTCCGATGCAGCCTCATTGCGGCGCTCTCGATGTCATTCGTCTGTGCGTCCGCCAACAACCTGAATTTCTTGCGCGACACGCCGATCAGCTACATGAAACCGGCAGACCGTCAGGCGCTCAACCGGGCCGCGCAACATGCGCTGGAGACGCAGAAGGACGGCGAATCGGTGGCATGGAGCAATGAAGGCACGGGCAATCCGGTTCATATCGAAGGAACGGTCACGCCGCGCGATACGCTTCAAAGCGGCGGCGAAACATGCCGCAACGTGACGCTCGTTGCCGTCGCGAAAGGACAGACCCAGAGCTGGACGCCGGTCGCATGCAAGACGGCAAGCGGCGAATGGCGAATCAAGAAGCGATGACGTCGGCGCTGCGCGCGTGACTAGAAACTCACGGCGAAACCGAACGACACGCCATGCACGTTGTGTCCGAACACGTAGCGCACCATGGCGCGCGTGCGTGTGATGACAATGGGATATCTGCTGCTGTCGAGTTCGAGGCCCACGCCGAGCGAGGTCAGGTCGTTGAAGCCGAGGGCGCCCGCACTGTCACCGAAATAGTGCGAATACGCGGTTTCGAGCACATAGCGCACCGGCCTGTCGAGCGCGACCATGCCGGTTGGCGCGCGCCAGCGTGCCCACAGACTGAACTGCTGCGCGGTCGCCGAGCCCTGCACGGCATCGGACGACGATCCGAAGCTGCGTAAATAGATATCGGTTGCGCGGAGTTCGACATCGACCTCATAGTGCTCGCGATAATGCTCCAGATCGAGCATGAGCGATCCGCCGACGCCATAAGCGTTGAGCACGCCGTCCTGAAGGAACTGAAGGTTCGTGCCGGCCACATGATTGAAGACCGTTTGCGCGATACGCAGGTCGCTCGCCACACGACCGACCATGCCGTTCACGATCGGCCTCAAGCGCAGTTCGTCGGTGATCGGGAAGTCCCAGCCGATGCCCACCGTCGTGCTGGCGGTATTCCATTTCGTCGGCACGGGACGCTCCTGAGTGCCGTCGGTGGCGACGAAGGTCGGATCGTAGCGGCTATAGGCGATCGTGCCTTCGAGATAGAGCGGGAATGACTTGCTGAGCGTGAAGCCGCCGCCGAGCTGCGTTTGACCGAATCCCGGATTGCCGGTCGCCCCGCTATTGATGGACAGCGAACTCGTGGTCACGTCCGGCACCGTGGTGTACGACATGATGGCGAGCACCGCATCCGCGTACTGTTTGACGTTAGCCCCGACAATGGTGCGGGTCTGCGGCGGCGGTTGCGTGGTTTGAGCCTGTGTCCGTTCTGTCGGCAGGAATAGAACAAGCAACAACAACGCAGCCATGAATGCGTGCAATCGGCCCCGCTTTAAGATCGCGTTCGGCATGTTTTAACGTCTGTTGATGATGAGATGCACAGCTAATTGGTCTTATGCCTGCATCTTCTGCGCCGCACGCGGCGCTCGCAGGGCCTGCAAAGTGGCTCGATTTTAGTGGCTACAGGCTAGGTACGCTGCGAAATTTAGCCTAATGCGCGAGGCGCGCCAAGTCGATTGCAGTAAGTGCGTCCACAGGACCGGCCAGAATTTCCTAAACTGAAGTATCCGTACGCATCGCATCGCGGGGGCATGGATGAGACGAAACGAGCTTCGAACGGTGTGTGCCGCAATCGGCGTCTTCATCTGGCTGGGCGGACTGTATGCCACGATCCATGGCCTTCTTTATGACACGACACCCGAGTTTCGCTATGGAATGATGGCGCTTGCACTCGGCATCGTGATGTTCGTGAGCGCGCTCAATCCGCTGGCGCAACGCAAGTCGAAAACCCGAGACGAAGGCGGCTGATTCGTTAAGCGCATGACACAACCGACGCGCGAAAGAAAACATAAAGGCGGCTCGTCGGGCTCTCCGTGGTTCGAATCGGTGTATTCAAGGAGGACATCGCGATGAGTGATCTCTGGCTAGGCAATGTCGAACCGAACACGACGGACGAAGAAATCCGCGAGTTTCTTTGCAAGTATGGATTTCCTTCATTCGATGCCATCGAGCGAGTTCCCGGCACCGGAGGGCGGCCCGCCGCGGTCGTGAGTTTTCATTCGCTGGAGCCGCATACGCTGCGCACATTTCAACCGCGTATCCACAACATGTACTGGAAGGACCGGACGCTCGTCGTGCAGGTCATGCCCGAGCGCAACGAAACATAACGCGCCTTGGCATCTGGTAGAACGAGCGCCGCGCGCATGGCCGGGATGCCGGCTTTCGCGGCGCGCATGCGTGCTGCATGAGTCCGCGTCGAAGATCGAGGAGAGCCGCCGTGATGGAAGACAAGGTTGCCGGGCAGTCGGACAGTGCGCGCGGGGGCGCGAAGACGGGCGATCGTTTAAGCACCAAGCAGTACGAAAAGGAACTGGCGCGCCTGCATGTGGAGTTGGTGAGGCTGCAGCAGTGGACCGTCCAGACCGGCGCGAAAATCTGCGTGATATTCGAGGGACGCGACGGCGCAGGCAAGGGCGGGACGATCAAGGCGCTCACCGAGCGCGTGAGCCCGCGCATTTTTCGCGTGATCGCGCTGCCCGCGCCCACGGAGCGCGAGAAGACGCAGATGTACTTTCAGCGTTATATGCCGCACTTGCCTGCTGCCGGCGAAATCGCGCTGTTCGACCGGAGCTGGTACAACCGCGCGGGCGTCGAGCGTGTCATGGGCTTCTGCACGTCGGAGCAGGTTGAGACGTTCCTGAAGGGCGTGCCGCTCGTCGAGCGTGCGATCATCGATTCCGGGGTGATCCTGCTGAAGTATTGGCTCGAAGTGAGCGAGGACGAGCAGACGCGCCGTCTGGAAGCGCGCATCCACGATGAGCGCAAGATCTGGAAGCTCTCGCCGATGGATCTGCGCTCCTACAGCCGCTGGTACGACTATTCGCGTGCGCGCGACGACATGTTCGCCGCAACGGACACCGACGATGCGCCGTGGTACGTGGTGCGCTCGGACGACAAGCGGCGCGCGCGGCTGAACGTCATCAGCCATCTGCTTTCAAACATCCCGTACACGGCGCTGCCGAGAGAGAAGGTGAAGCTGCCGAAACGGCAGAAGCCGGACGGTTATCACGAGAGCGATCGCCGGCTCAGATACGTGCCCGAGCGATTCTGACGCTGGCGTAGTCCACGCCGCGCCGCCTGCTCACGGAGGAAGCCGCCATGCGTGACCGCGCATCCGCCGCTCGCGCCAGCCGCTTTGCCGTCGTTCCGGACTGGCTGTCCCGCTACGAGAAGCAGTGGGCGCAAGCCGACCTGATCGCGGGAGCGACCGCTGCGGCAGTCGTCATTCCCAAGGCGCTCGCATATGCGACCATCGCAGGTCTGCCGGTCCAGGTGGGCCTCTATACGGCTTGCGTGCCGATGATCATCTATGCGCTCACGGGCGCGTCGCGCACGCTCAGCGTCAGCACGACGACCACGCTCGCCATCCTCGCCGGCGATACGCTCGCGATGATCGCGACTCGCGACGATCCACAGACGCTCGCGGCCGTGAACGCCACGCTGACCGCTCTCGTCGGCGGAATGCTCGTCGCGGCGGCCGTGTTGCGCATGGGCTTCGTCGCGGACTTCATATCGGAGCCGGTGCTCGTTGGGTTCAAGGCGGGCGTGGCCGTCGTGATCGTCGTCGATCAGTTGCCGAAGCTATTTGGCATTCACTTTCCGAAAGCGTCGTTCTTTCATAACGTGGGTTCGCTCATCGGCAACCTGCCGCATGCGTCGCCCGTCACGATGCTGCTCGCGTTTTCGAGCATTGCCGCGCTGGTTGCGCTCGAGCGGTTCGCGCCACGCGCGCCCGCGCCGCTCGTCGTGATTGGGGCGGCGATTGCCGCCGTCGCCGTATTCGATCTGCGCGCGCATGGCGTGGAAACCGTGGGCGCCGTTCCGGCGGGGTTGCCATCGTGGGTGAAGCCGGACGCGTCGCTCGCGCTGGTGCTGTGGCCGCACGCATTGGGAATCGCGCTGATGAGTTTCACCGAAAGCATCGCGGCGGGCCGCGCGTTCGCACGCGACGACGAGCCCGCGCCTAACGCCAACCGCGAACTCTTCGCGACCGGTATCGCGAACCTCGGAAGCGCGCTTGTCGGCGGAATGGTGGCCGGTGGCGGCACGAGTCAGACGGCGGTCAACCGGCAGGCCGGCGCGCGCACGCAAGTCGCGGGAATCGTCACGGCAATACTCGCGCTCGCCGTGATGCTGGTTTTCGCGCCGTTGATGGCGCTGATGCCGCACCCCACGCTCGCCGCAGTGGTCGTGTTCTATTCGGTCGGCCTTTTCAGCGTGGCCGAATTCCGCGCGATTCTCAAAGTCCGCCGGACCGAATTTGTCTGGGCGGTGGTCGCGTGCGTGGGCGTCGTATTGCTCGGAACGCTTGCGGGCATTGTCGTGGCGATTGTGGTCTCGCTGCTGACGCTCGCGCATCAGGTGTCGAATCCGCCGCTGTACGTACTCAAGCGTATACCTGGGACCAATGTGTTTCGCGCTGCCTCGCCGAGACATCCCGATGACGAAGCGTTTCCCGGCATGCTGCTGCTGCGACCCGAAGGGCGGATTTTCTTCGTCAACGCACAGCGGGTGGCGGACAAAATCCGTCCGATCGTTCAGGAGGCCGAAGCGAATATCGTGGTGCTGGATCTGAGCCGCGTATTCGATCTCGAATACACGGCACTCAAGATGCTGGCGGAAGCCGACGAACGCCTGCGTGCCAACGGTATGGTGCTTTGGCTGGCGGGACTCAATCCGAGTGTGCTCGACAGCGTGCGCCGCTCGCCGCTCGGCGCGTCGCTAGGCGAGGCGCGCATGTTCTATAACCTCGAGCATGTGGTGGCGAAGTATCGCGATACGGTTGCGACGAGTGCGGCAGCCGACCCTGCGCCGCGGTAGCGTCGGCTGCGTTCGTCACGGGCATCGCGCATTCACTCGGTCAGGCGGCTGATTTTCGTGCCCTGAAGCGACGCATCCGCCATCAGCCCGGCGTTCGTCAGTACGATGGCAGTGACCGGCTTCGTGGCGGTAGTCGTGTCAATTGTGCCGTTCGCGCCCATTTTGAGCACCGCCACCGAAGCGTCCGCACCCGCCGACCAGCCGTTCGAATTGCGAAACTTGTCGAGCGCGTCCTCCGTCATGAACAGGAAGATCAGCGCCTTGGATTGCGCACCGGCTTGCAGGCCGAATGAGCCGGACGTCGTGCTGTAGTACCCCACGGTGCGGCCGCCGACGCGAAGCGCACCCTTGCCGTATTCGGCGCCGACCACGAACCCGGCCTGCAGCACGGACGGAAAGACGAGCACACCGCGCGCCTTGCTGACCAATTCGCGCGAACCGGGAACGCTCGAATAGAGCCGTTGAATCGTGCTGTCTACATCGGCGTCGATGGATCGCCGCTGATCGGTGGCGCCCGCCGCCTGTTCGGTGCCGGCGTTTCGGTTGGTAGTGCAGCCATCCAGCGCGAGGCAACCCAGCGCGAGGACCGCGGTGGATGCCGTCACGAGTATTCGTCTTTGCATCATGATTTCCACCGTCTCGTTGAATGAAGCATTGGATCGGGGCAGGAGGTGCAAAGAAAGTTATAGCACATGAACATGGAAGCGCGACCCTCGCTTGTCCGTAGAGCGGTTCGAGTCTCGTTGTGCATGAGGGGCAGTCGGGCATCCGTCTGCGGCGCGACTGGTTGATGCCGAACTGATAGCGATTCCCGCGTGCACTAGTGCGCGCGGACGCGGCGGTTATCGTTGCGTCGCTGCTAGTTCGTCGGAAGACTAGCCGTGTCGGCGACTGGATGCCATCGACAGCCTTGGCGCAGATCGCAAAGTGAGCCGAATCATCGCGGCCGCTCAACATAGTCGAAGAGAAGCACGGTAAAGCGATATCGATTCGACAGTGAAGCGTCAACATCGCAACAAGTCAGTGTTAACGCTTATTGGCATCGAAGCCTAAATATTTGGCGTTCAGAGCTAAATGCGGACTTCAGCCAGGCTGTACCTTTAGCTCGCGGTTCCGTTTGTCGCGCCTGACACCGGCAAACGCTTCGATCATTCACGCTGGAGCCGGGACAAGCTGCGCCGGACGACAACTCAGTCCGCGCCGCGCTATGACAGCGCGATGACTCTTGCCCTTCGGCTTACAGCCGCCCTATGAGACCATGCCATGAATTTCCTTGACGGTTCGCTTTACACCGAAAACCAGCAACCCCTGATCATCACGGCCGCGCCTTATGCGCCGGCCTGGGTGCCCTCCGACTTTCCGGAAGATATTCCGGTCACCATGGAACAGCAGATTCAAAAGGCGGTGGATTGTTATAACGCCGGCGCCACCGTGCTGCATCTGCACGTGCGCGAACTCGACGGCAAGGGCAGCAAGCGCCTGTCGAAGTTCAACGAACTCATCGCTGGCGTGCGCAATGCAGTGCCCGAGATGATCATTCAGGTTGGCGGCTCGATCAGCTTCGCCCCGGAAAACGAAGGCGCTGCGGCCAAGTGGTTGAGCGACGATACGCGGCATATGCTGGCCGAACTCGATCCGAAGCCCGATCAGGTCACGGTCACGATCAATACTTCACAGATGAACGTCGTCGAGCATTGGGAGGATGAAGACGTCAAGGGAACCTCGATGGAAGACCCCGATGTCTACAACGCCTATAAGGAGATGACCGTGCCGTCCCAGCCGGGATGGGCCGAAGAACATATCCGCCGCCTCAACGCAGCGGGCATTCAGAGCGCGTTTCAGTGCTACAACATCAACAGCTTCGAGTCGGTCGAGCGATTGATTCGGCGCGGCGTGTATAAAGGCCCGCTGGTGATGAACTGGGTGGCGATCGGTGGCGGCATGGACGCGCCGAATATCTACAACCTCGCGAACTTCCTGCGCGCGACGCCGGATGGGGCAGTGCTGACAGTGGAAAGCTCGATGCGCAATGTGTTGCCGGTCAACATGATGGGTATTGCAATGGGGCTGCACGTTCGCTGCGGCATCGAGGACAACCTGTGGAACCAGTCGCGCACGCGCCGCATGAGTTCCGTCGAACAGATCGAACAACTGGTTCGCATGTCACGCGAATTTGGCCGTGATATCGCCACTGCCGAGGAAGCGCGAGCGATCAGCAAGATCGGGGTGTTCTACGACACGGTGGAGGAGACGCTGCTCGCCAACGGTTTTGCGCCCAACCGCAACGGCGGCACGCAAGGTTTCCTGCGCAAGGCCGTCTAAAGGCGAAGGCAGCACGCACGGGCGGGTCCGCGAGCCGACAGACTCAGTGACGAGGCGTATTCATCGTTGCTCGAGCCATCGACGCCTCGAGCGCGGGTGCAGCAGCCCGCTTCCGTCATTTCGGCTGGCTGCTGCGCCAGTCACGCGGCGTCATGCCGAAGCGTGACGTGAACCAGTTCGTGAACGATCCCTGCTGGCTATAGCCCAGCAGCGCCGCTACGCGTCCTATTGGATAGCGCGGGTTGCTCATATAGCGCACGGCGAGTTCGCGGCGCACTTCATCGACGAGTTCCGAGAAGCTCGTGCTCGCGAGTTCCAGTTGCCGCTGCATCGTGCGCACGCTCAGACCCAATTGCCGGGCAACCGGCTCGACCGTGCCTTGCTCGAGCGGCAGCAGCAGGTATATCGCCTTGCGTACCTCCAGCGCGACCGAGTCGCCGCCGGTCTGCTTGAGCGGCTCGGCGAGGCTCTCGGCGTAGCGGACCAGTTCCGGGTCCGCAGCCGGATTCGGATAGTCGAGGTCGGCGGCAGCGCATACGAAGCCGTTGAAGTCGCTTCCGAAGTTCAAGGGGCAGCCGAAGAAGCGGCGATGAAATGTCAGGTCTGCGGGACCAGCGTGCGTGAAATGCACGCTGCGCGGCTTCCAGTGATCGCCTAACAGCGCACTGGAATGGCGCGCGAGAACCCCGAGCGCCAGTTCGATCGCCTGGCTCGTCGGCGTGCCAGGTGCGACCACGAGCTCCTCGCGGATAGTGACCGTCGCACCGGCGTCTTCGACATACATCGCGAGGGCTTCGTTAAGCAGATGCCGATACTCGGCGGCGGCGAGCAGCACCTCGCGCAGCGTGCGCTTGTGGGCGAGCAGCATGTTGACTACGCCCGTGCCGAACTTGTGCCGGGTTTCGGCCATTTGCAATGCAAGAGTCGGGCACGACGCCTCTTCTGCCGTCAGTTCCAGAAGACGGCAGCAGGCGGCGGCCGGAATGCGATTGTCCGGGTTAGCCAGCGCGGAGAGATCCAAGCCGACGCGCTGCGCCATGTCGATCGCGCTGATGCCGAGCCGCCGCGTGACGTCGAAATAACCGCTCATCGCGATCGATCGAAGCATTGTCTCCATGGCTCTTCCTTCGGTGCGCCGTGCGCTTTTTTGTCCATTGCGATGTGCCGAATGTTGAGCGTCGGTATTTTCACTGAGTGGCACGAATACATAAAAGAATGGCGCTCATCACGAAATTCTAGTCTGCCGTTCCCGTATCGTGCAATGACGGCGCGGTTGCATTTAGATAGCTTCTAACGCGACCTGCGGGCATAAGAAGCTATGGGACCGCGCTCTTGCCGTGCACGGCCCGACGAACGATAGTTGCCTTGTAACGACCGCTAATGAGTCAGACGCGGAGGAGACAAATAATGCTTGTTCAGCATGCGCAGCCCACGACGGGCGATGTATCGAAATCGGAAGCGGATGTGCCTGGCTACGCCTGGGTGGTCTTCGCGTTGACGGTCGGACTGCTGCTTTCCGATTACATGTCGAGGCAGGTCCTCAACGCCGTGTTTCCTCTGCTCAAGGCGACCTGGGCCTTGTCCGACACGCGGCTCGGTTCGCTCAGTAGCGTCGTCGCGTTGATGGTCGGCGTGCTGACCTTCCCGCTATCGGTGCTCGCCGACCGGTGGGGGCGCGTGAAAAGCATTGTCCTGATGGCGGCGATGTGGAGCCTCGCGACGCTGGGATGCGCGCTTGCCACGAACTATGGCGAGATGCTCATCGCGCGTGCATTCGTCGGAATCGGTGAGGCGGCCTACGGCAGCGTCGGTATTGCCGTCGTGCTGAGCATCTTTCCGGCGCGGCTACGCTCGACGCTCACCGGCACGTTCATGGCGGGCGGCGCGTTCGGTTCAGTGCTCGGCATGGCGATTGGCGGCACTGTGGCGGCTCATCTCGGCTGGCGCTCCGCATTCGGCGCGATGGCCGCCCTGGGGCTCGTGCTGGTCGTCGTCTACTGGTTCGCCGTGACCGAGAAGCGGCTCGTGCCGCTTCAGCCCGCAAGCGTGAGCAGACGCCCGCGAGAAATAAGTGTGCGGATCAGTTTGCGCGCGCTTTTGAAGGGGCTTTTCTCCACGAAGTCGGTGGTGTGTGCGTACGTCGGCAGCGGCATCCATCTGCTCGCTCCCGCAGCATTGTGGGCCTGGATGCCGAGTTTCCTGAACCGCTACTACGGCCTGCCGATCGGCAAGGCTGCAATGGGCGCCGCCGTTTTCGTGCTCCTGACCGGCCTGGGCATGGTGGTATGCGGGAACATCGCCGACCGGCTGAGCCGACAGTCACGCGAACGAAAGTGGGCCGCCGCGATCGCCTTCTGTCTGACCTGTGCCGTGCTGCTCGCCATCGGCTTGCGCATACCGGCAGGGCCGTTGCAGCTTCTGGTCATCGGCGTGGGTATGTTCTTCAGCGCAGGTGCAAGCGGTCCCGCCGGCGCGATGGTGGCCAATCTCACGCCGCCGTCGATTCACGCGTCGGCATTCGCGACGCTGACGCTCGCCAATAACCTGCTGGGCCTCGCGCCCGCCGCCATTCTGACCGGCATCATCGCCGATCGGATCGGGCTGCTTGGGGCGCTACAGCTTGTGCCCTTTGCGCCGCTCATCGCGGGCATTGCGTTCTTCATCGGCAAGCGGAACTATGCTGTCGATCTGGATCGCCTGGACACGCTGCGCGATGAAGCCGTGCGCTGAATGAAGCCGCTGGCATCGACAGCGAAACTTAATAGCAGTTGCGTATTCGATACGACGCAAACGATAGGAGATTGAACATGGCTAAAGCGATTCGCTTCCATGAAACAGGTGGTCCCGAAGTCATGCACTACGAAACGGTCGAAGTGGGCGATCCCGGCCCCGGACAGGTCCGTTTGCGCCACGAGGCAGTGGGCCTGAATTTCGCCGACACCTATTTTCGCAGTGGTCTTTACCCGGTTCCGCTGCCGTCGGGCATGGGCGTCGAAGCCGCAGGCGTGGTCGAGGCCGTGGGCCCGGACGTGACGAACGTCGCGCCCGGCGATCGAGTGACCTATACGGGCTTCGTCAATACACTCGGCGCCTACAGCACCGAGCGGCTGATCGCCGCCGCGCCGCTCATCAAACTGCCCGATGCCATTTCCTTCGAAACGGCTGCCGGCATGACCATGCGCGGTCTGACATGCGCCTACCTGATGCGCCGCATCCACGACTTCAGGACAGGCGACACGCTTCTGCTCCATGCGGCGGCTGGCGGTGTCGGTCTGATCGTCTCGCAGTGGGCCAAGCTGCTGGGGCTCACCGTCATCGGCACCGTGTCGACGGAAGCTAAAGGCGAGGTGGCGCGCGCCCATGGCTGCGATCACATCATCGACTACAGCCGGGAAGATGTGGCCAAGCGCGTGCGCGAGCTGACCGACGGCGTGGGCGTGAATGTCGTGTTCGACAGTGTCGGCAAGGACACATTCGAAGCATCGCTCGATTCGCTCAAGCGCCGCGGCCTGATGGTCTGCGTCGGCACGGCGTCAGGCCCAGTCCCGCCGTTCAACCCGCAAGTCCTCGCGATGAAGGGTTCGCTCTACCTGACACGTCCCGCGCTCGCGGACTACATTGCCGACCCTGAGGAAAAGAACGCGCTCGCCGCCGAGGTTTTCGGGCACGTAGCCGCGGGTCGTATCAGGATCGAACTCAACCAGCGTTACGCGCTGGAAGACGCGGTGCAAGCGCACCGGGACCTCGAATCGCGCAAGACCACCGGTTCGTCGGTCTTCGTCATCTAGGAGCCGTCATGCGAATCGAACCTCTGACATGCGCCATCGGCGCGGAGCTCGTTGGTGTCAATATCGCCGACGCCATTCACGACGACGGTCTCTTCAGCGAGATCAGGGCGGCGCTCTTGAGACATCGCGTGCTGTTTCTGCGCGAGCAGGACATCACGCGAGCCGAGCACGTGGCGTTCGCGCGCCGCTTCGGCGAACTGGAAGATCATCCTGTCGCGGGCAGCGACCCCGAGTATCCCGGACTGGTCCGCATCTACAAGACTCCCGACCAGCCGAACGATCGATACGAAAACGCGTGGCATGCGGACGCTACCTGGCGCGAAGCACCGCAATTCGGCGCGGTTCTTCGCTGCGTGGAATGTCCGCCGGTCGGGGGCGACACGATGTGGGCCAACATGGCGCTCGCGTACGAGAATTTGCCCGAGCACATCAAGACGCAGATCGCGGACCTGCGTGCGCGCCATAGCATTGAAGCGAGTTTCGGCGCCGCGATGCCGATTGAAAAGCGCCATGCACTCAAGGCCCAGTTCCCAGATGCCGAACATCCCGTTGTGCGTAGGCACCCTGAAACGGGGGAAAAGATCCTGTTCGTGAATGCCTTCACGACGCATCTCACCAACTATCACACGCCGGATCGCGTGCGCTTCGGCCAGGACGCCAATCCGGGCGCGGGCGACTTGCTGCGCTATCTGATCAGCCAGGCCTACATCCCGGAATATCAGGTGCGCTGGCGCTGGCAGAAAAACAGCGTCGCGATCTGGGACAACCGCAGCACGCAGCACTATGCCGTGATGGACTATCCGCCCTGTCACCGCAAGATGGAGCGCGCCGGAATTGTCGGCGACAAACCGTACTGATCACACATGGGCCACTTCATGACGCTGAATACGACACCGACCGTTCTGATGGTTCCGGGTTTGCGCGACCACGTCGCGGAACACTGGCAAACACTGCTGCAAAAGGAGCTGCCGAAGGCGGCTTGCGTGCCGCCCCTCGAACACGACAAGCTCAGTTGCGCGGCGCGCGTGGCGGCGCTCGACGCAGCCCTCGCGGAAATCGACGGTCCGGTGATTTTGGTCGCTCACAGTGCGGGCGTGATGATCACGATACAGTGGGCGCAACATCACCACCGTACGATTCACGGTGCGTTGCTGGCCACCCCGGCCGATCTGGAAACGCCGATGCCGCCGGGCTATCCGACGTTCGAAGCGTTGTCGCAGAACGGCTGGCATCCGATTCCGCGCAGGCCGCTGCCGTTCCCGAGCATTGTCGCGGCGAGTCGCAATGATCCGCTCGCGCCGTTCGAGCGCGTGACTGGGATGGCGCAGGATTGGGGCAGCCGCGTTGTCGATCTAGGCGATGTGGGGCATCTCAATCCTGCGGCAGGTTTCGGCGAGTGGAAGATGGCGCACGGACTGATTCAGGAACTGGTGTGATCGAAAGCGTGCCCTGAGGGCGCTTGATGCCTGCGGTGCGTCGACCGGCGAAGCCCCGCAGACACGCACGCGCGCCACGCAGTATCGCGAGACCGTTTATAGCGTTGTACCGGCGTGCCTGCTACGACGCGCCATTAGGAGAACGAATCATGCAGGGCTTGATGATGCAACAATCGCTGCTGGTGTCTTCGCTGCTGACGCATGCGGAACGACATCACGGTGAACAGGAAATTGTGTCGCGGCGAGTCGAAGGGGACGTTCACCGGTACGCTTATCGGGATCTCGCGCAACGCTCGCGCCGCATGGCCAACGCGCTCGCGGGTCTTGGCATCGAGCCGGGCGAGCGCGTTGCAACGCTCGCATGGAACGGCTACCGGCACATGGAGTTGTACTTCGCCGTCTCCGGTTCGGGCGCCGTGCTGCACACTCTGAACCCCCGGCTGCACGTCGACCAACTGGCGTACATCATCGATCACGCGGAGGATCGCGTCGTGTTTTTCGATGTGACGTTCATGCCGCTGATCGAAACTATCGCGTCTCGCGTTACGAGCCCGAAGGTCTTCGTGGCCATGACCGATCGCGCACACATGCCGCAAGCGCACGTGCTGTCCACCATGCTGATGTGCTACGAAGACCTCATCGAAGCAAGCAGCGACGCATTCGAGTGGCCACAGGTCGACGAAAGCAGTGCGTCGTCGTTGTGCTACACCTCGGGGACCACGGGGCATCCGAAGGGCGTGCTCTACAGCCACCGCTCCACGATGTTGCATACGTTCGCCGCTGCATTGCCCGACTCGCTGAACTGCTCCGCGCGTGATTCGATACTGCCGGTCGTGCCCATGTTTCACGTCAATGCGTGGGGCTTACCGTACATCGCCTGCATGGTGGGCGCGAAGCTGGTATTTCCTGGGCCCGCGCTCGACGGCAAATCGCTCCATCAACTGATCGAGACGGAGCAGGTCACGCTATCGGCAGGCGTGCCGACGGTATGGCAGGGCTTGCTCGCGCATGTCGACGCAACCGAGGGCGCCTTCTCGTCGATGCGACGCACGGTGATCGGCGGCGCGCCTTGCCCCACCGCGATGGCCGTCGCATTCCAGGAGCGCCATCAGGTCGACGTGATGCACGCATGGGGCATGACGGAGCTGAGTCCGCTTGGCACGGTGTGCAGCTTCAAGGCACATCAACTCACGCTGCCGCAGGCCGACCGTTACGCGATTCAGTCGAAGCAGGGTCGCGCGGTGTTCGGCATCGACATGAAGATCGTCGGCCCGGAGGGATGCGAATTGCCATGGGACGGGCGCGCGGCAGGCGATCTGTTCGTACGCGGCCCGTGGGTTGCAAGTCAGTACTTTGGGCGTGACGATGACTCGCCGTTGTGCGATGGCTGGTTCCCGACCGGAGACGTTGCGAAGATCGACGCCGACGGCTTCATGCAGATCACCGACCGCAGCAAGGACGTCATCAAATCGGGCGGCGAATGGATCAGCTCGGCCGAGATAGAAAACATCGCCTATCTGCATCCCGAAGTGACAACTGCTGTCTGCATCGGCGCACGGCATCCGAAGTGGGACGAGCGGCCTCTGCTGCTCATCGTGAAGAAGCCGGGCAGCGCGCTAATTGAAAGCGAACTGCTCGGTTTCTTCGACGGACGCCTGGCGAAGTGGTGCGTGCCGGACGCGGTGGTGTTCATCGACTCTGTGCCGCACGGCGCGACCGGCAAAGTGCTCAAGCATCAACTGCGGGACCAGTACACGAATTACTTTTCGCCGGCCTGACGCGCCGGCCTGCATCAGCGCAGCTTCAATCAGGCAACAATCACAAAAAGCCGGTCATGTACGGCATATCGTTGGAGACAGAGAATGAAACTGAAGTTGAGCGGCGCTGCGGCGCTGCTGATGTTCGCGGCTGCCGCGCACGCCCAATCGTCGGTGACGCTTTACGGGGTGCTCGATAGCGGGCTGCTTTATCAAAGCACGTCAGCGGCGACGTTCCTGCCGAACGCGCGAAACACGGGGCACGTCTATCAGCTCAAGGACGGCGGCATCTATTCCAGCTTCTGGGGCATGAAGGGCAGCGAAGACATCGGCGGCGGATACAAGATCAACTTCAGGCTGCAAGGCTCGTTCAACAGTTCCAACGGTCGAATGGGCTTGCCCGATGCGCCCGGCACCACGTCCGTCTTCAACCAGTACGCAACAGTCGGCGCATCGGGACCATTCGGCACGTTCGACGCTGGCCGTCAGATCATCCCAATGATCTACGCGATGGCCGAAACCGATGTGCGCGGCGCGCAGTATTTCGGCAGCATTCTGACTGCGTGGCTGGGTGTGAATCAGGCAGCGGGCTGGCCCGGCACGAGCACGAACGCGCCAATCGGCGCGCTCTATGACAGTAACGCGCTGGTGTACACGACGCCGAAATTCTACGGCGCATCGCTCGCATTGGAATACGCGCCCGGCGGCGTCGCGGGCCAGTTCCAGGGCGGCACGCGCGAGTCGGCGGTGCTCAAGTATTCGAACTACGGCCTAAATCTGTCCGCCGTGTACTACAACGGACACGACACCAACCCGTATCCGATCACCTATCCCGCCACGCCAGCAGTCACGCCGACGGGCCTGGCCAACAATCGCTTCTATTACTTCGGTGCGATGTACACGATCGACGGATTCTCGATTTCCGGCTCTTACGGTATCGGCAAGAACCCGGCGAAAAGCGACACCGCGAATTTCGAAATGGCGTCGGGTGGCCTTGGCTACCAGTTCAGTCCTCGTTTCAAAGTCACTTCGGGCTTTTACTACCTGAAGGACCGGAACCATTCGGCTAACCATTCAAGCGAATTCTCATTGGGCGCCGAGTACAACATGTCCACGCGGACCAAGGCGTATGCACAGGTCGGGTACGTGGACAACAAAGGCACCATGAACCAGACGATCATCTATGGGGCACCGGTTGCTCCGGGCGTCTCCACGACGGCGGCGATGGTCGGCATCCGCCATACGTTCTGACCGCGCCACCCTCAAAGACGGGAGAAAACCATGAAAAACGTTCGCGCCTTCAAATTGGCCATTGCCAGCCTGTTGCTCGTGAGTTCGGTCAACGGATGGTCACAGACTGGCGAAACGGCGAGCACACCGGACGCGTCCGCCACGGCGGCCTCGGAAAGCGCCTCGCCTGCCGCCGGCAGAAAGGCGAATCGCGCGCTGCGCAGAAAAGTGTATGCCGCGATCAGCAAGCAAAAAGAGATCAGTGCCGGCGATATCAGCGTCATCGCGAAGGACGGTGCGGTGACGCTCGGCGGCACCGTCAGGGACGCCTCGCAGATCAGCCAGGTCGAGGATATCGCGAGAGGCGTGGCCGGCGTGACATCAGTGACCAACAAACTGACCGTGAAGAAGCCGCTAGGCGGAATGTAGACGTACTAAGTATCTGGCGACCGGTGACAACACGCATGCCCGGTCGACCGTTTGGAATGCCCGAAACAGAGACCTGAACCGATATGGATTACACCGCCCCCATCAACGAGATGCTCTTTGCGATGACCGAGCTTGCAGGGCTCGACGCTGTCGCCACATGCCCTGGCTTCGAGGAAGCAGATAGCGATACGGCCCGAGGCGTGCTCGAAGAGTGCGCCAAGCTGGCCACCGAGGTCTGGGCTCCGCTCAACGCTCACGGCGACCGCAACCCGAGCGCATGGGAGCACGGCGCGGTCAGGTCGACACCGGGGTTTCGCGAAGCCTTCCGCCACTTCGCCGAAGGCGGATGGCAAGGCGTCCATCATCCGTCCGAATATGGCGGACAGGGTCTGCCGAAACTGATCGCCACGGCGTGCATCGAGATGCTGAACGCGTCGAATCTCTCGTTGGCGCTGTGCCCGCTGCTGACCGATGGCGCAATCGAGGCGTTGCTCATCGCGGGCAGCGAAGCGCAAAAGGCCGCCTACGTGCCGAAGCTCGTCTCAGGCAAGTGGACCGGCACGATGAATCTGACCGAACCGCAGGCCGGCTCCGACCTTGCGCTGCTGCGCACTCGCGCGGAACGGCAGGACGATGGCTCGTATCGCATCTTCGGCACGAAGACCTTTATTACGTGGGGCGAGCACGACATGGCCGAGAACATCGTGCATCTCGTCCTCGCTCGCGCGTCGGATGCCCCGCAAGGCGTGAAGGGCATTTCGCTCTTCATCGTGCCGAAGCGGCTCATTCGTCCGGACGGTTCGCTCGGCGAGCATAACGACGTCGAATGCGTATCGATCGAACATAAGCTCGGCATCAAGGCCAGTCCCACGGCTGTACTTCAGTTCGGCGATCACGGCGGCGCAACAGGCTATCTCGTGGGCGAAGAAAACCGCGGTCTGGAGTACATGTTCGTGATGATGAATGCGGCGCGCTTTGCCGTGGGCGTGCAGGGCATCGCGGTGTCGGACCGCGCGTACCAGAAGGCGGTCGCGTACGCGAAGGAGCGCGTGCAGAGCCGGCCCGTCGACGGGTCGGCAAGCGGGTCCGTGCCGATCATCGCTCACCCGGATGTGCGCCGAATGCTGATGACCATGCGCGCCCTGACAGAAGGCGCCCGCGCGCTTGCGTACGTCGCTGCGGCGCACTGCGACCGGGCGCATCGAGACGCGGACGAGCATGCGCGTGACGCGAATCAGGCGATCTATGAGTTCCTCGTGCCCATCGTGAAGGGATGGAGCACGGAGATGTCGCTGGAAGTGACGAGCCTCGGCATTCAGGTCCACGGGGGCATGGGCTTCATCGAAGAGACAGGGGCGGCCCAGTACTACCGCGACGCGCGCATTTTGCCTATTTACGAGGGCACGACGGCCATTCAGGCGAATGACCTCATCGGCCGCAAGACGCTGCGCGATAAAGGCGCGGTCGCAATGACGCTTCTCGGTGAAATCGAAGAGACGCTCGCCGCGTTGCAGGGCCATGATTCATTCGACACGAGTGCAGCGTTTCAGTCGATGCACCGCCAGCTTCTTGCGGGCCACGGCGCGCTTGGGCGTGCGGTGTGCTTCGTGGTCGACCACGCACACAGCGATCCAAACGCCGTCTTCGCGGGAAGCGTGCCCTACCTGCAGCTCGCTGGCATCGTGCTCTGCGGCTGGCAGCTTGCGCGCTCGTTGATCGTCGCCACGGACAGGCGCGAGCGCGACGTCGCCTTCCACGATACGAGGATCGCGACGGCGCATGCCTACGCGACGCATGTGCTGCCGCGCGCAATCGGACTAGAAGCGGCCGTGGTCGCCGGGCTCGAGCGCGACGGCGTGCCCGCTTTGCACGTTGAACAGTTCTGATCTAAAGGGGTGGGCAATGCAAAGGGATGTGGTCGTCATCAGCGGTGCGCGCACCGCGATAGGAAAGTTTGGTGGCAGTCTCAGGGATCAGCCGCCCACCGCGCTGGGCGCGCTCGTCGTGAGAGACGTGCTTGCCCGGAGCGGCCTGCAAGGTCACGACGTTGGCCGGGTTGTCTTCGGCAACGTCATCGCTACTGAGCCTAGAGATCTCTATCTCGCGCGTGTCGCGGCGCTCGACGCCGGCATCTCCGAGCAGACGCCCGCAATGACGGTCAACCGTCTGTGCGGCTCGGGACTGGAAGCGGTGATCTGCGCAGCGCAGGCCATCTTGCTCGGCGATGCCGAGGTCGCAATCGGCGGCGGCGCGGAGAACATGAGTCGCGCGCCGTACCTGGCGACCGATGCGCGCTTCGGTGCGCGCATGGGCGACAGCCGGCTCGTCGACATGATGCTCGGCGCGTTGCACGACCCGTTCCACTCAATACACATGGGGATGACCGCCGAAAACGTTGCGCGCAAATACGGCATCACGCGGGAGCAGCAAGATGCGAGCGCGCTCGAGTCGCATCGGCGCGCGGCGCGGGCGATAGCCGAGGGGCGCTTCACAGGCCAGATCGCTCCGGTCACAAAGAACGTCAAGGGCAAGACAACCGTCTTCGATACCGACGAACATGTACGTCACGATCTCGGGCATGAGGAGCTTGCCAGCTTGCGTCCCGCGTTCATGAAAGAAGGCGGCACAGTGACGGCGGGCAATGCGTCGGGCATCAACGACGCAGCGGCGGCCGTTCTGATGATGGACGCGCAAACGGCCAAGGCGCGCGGTCTCAGCCCGCTTGCGCGCCTCGTTTCGTATGCCCATGCGGGTGTCGATCCGCAGTACATGGGAATCGGTCCGGTGCCTGCGACACGCCTCGCGCTGAAACGCGCCGGACTTCACGCGACAGATCTCGATGTGATCGAATCGAACGAAGCTTTCGCTGCGCAAGCATGTGCGGTGACGCAGATGCTCGAACTGGACCCGGAGAAGGTCAATCCGAATGGCTCCGGCATATCGCTCGGCCATCCAATCGGCGCCACTGGCGCGCTCATCACCGTTAAGGCCCTTCACGAATTGAAGCGTATCAATGGACGCTATGCGCTCGTGACGATGTGCATTGGAGGCGGGCAGGGCATTGCGGCGGTATTCGAAAATCTTCGGAGGAGTTAGGCGCATCGCAGTGAGGGCTTATGACGTGCCACGTGGAAATGGACAGAAGAGCGTAGCCGCGCTGCGGCTCGTTCGGGGGCAGCACAGCGGCAATCGGTGTATCGTCGTGGCTTGCATGTCTCGTACGAGTCGCCCGCGCTCATCGCGACGCAACCGGCCGCTGACTAAAGCCCTTCCACAGGAGAGATCATGTGCCGCTGGCTCGCCTATTCCGGCAAACCGCTTCAGCTCGAGACGGTGCTCTTCAACGCGAAACATTCGCTGATCGACCAGAGCCTGCATTCGCGGCTCGGACAGACCACGACAAACGGCGACGGGTTCGGCATAGGCTGGTACGGACATCCCACCGACATACCGTTTCGCTATCGCTGTATTCAGCCGGCGTGGAGTGACCGGAACCTGCGCGAAGCCGCACGCGCCATCCACGCGCCGCTCTTCGTCGCGCATGTGCGCTCGGCGACCGGCACGCCGTCGCAGGAAACCAACTGTCATCCGTTTCGTTACGGCCGGTGGCTGTTCGCGCACAACGGCCTGATACGCGACTATCCGGTGTTGCGCCGGGATCTGATGCTCGCGATCGCGCCCGAACTGTTCCCGTCGATCGAGGGATCGACCGATTCGGAAGTGCTGTTTTTTCTCGCGCTCACGTTCGGTCTTGCGTCCGCACCCGTGAGTGCGCTGAAGCGCATGGTGGCTTTCGTCGAAGAAACCGCTCGGCAACATGGCGTTGCCGACCCGCTGAACATGACGGTCTGCGCAACCGACGGCGAGCAGATCGTCGCCGTGCGGTATTCAAGCGAGAGGCAGTCGCGCTCGCTGTTCCACAACACGTCGTTCCGTCACTTGCACGCGTTGTATCCGAACGATCCGCGCATCGAGATGGCCGGTGAAGACGCATTTCTGGTGGTGTCGGAGCCGCTCGCCGATTTACCGGGGTGGTGGCAGGAGATACCGGAGAGCACGGTGGTCGTCGCGCAGGGCGGCGAAGTCGAGCAGTTTCCGTTCGAGCCTCAAGCGGCTTGAGGCTCGCAACGGAAGCTAGTGGATCATTCCCGCGCGCGTCGGGGACGCGACGCCGCCGCGTTAAACCTCGGCGCGATCGCTCAAATACGCCTCGACGCTTGCCGCCGGCATCGGCTTAGAAAAGTAATAGCCCTGAATGGCCGCGCCGCCCAGTTCGCGCACGATCTGCAACTGGTCCATCGTCTCGACGCCTTCGATGATGCATGTCACGCCAAGGTCATGGCACAGCGTGATGAGCGAACGCACGATGTTCCTGCTTCGCGGGTTGGCTTCGATATCGCTGATGAAGCTCTTGTCGATCTTCAGCTTGTTGATGGGCAATGCGTGCACATAACTGAGACTTGAATAGCCGGTGCCGAAGTCGTCGAGCGAGATACGAACGCCGACTTCCTGAAGCAGCGCCATGTTGGCGTTCGTCTGCGCGAAGCTATGCATCAACGCGGTTTCCGTCAGTTCGATTGCAATGCGATGCGGCGAAACGCGGCTCGCCTTGATGATCTCGATGAGCCGGCGCGTACGCACTTCGCTCGCGATATCGTAGGGCGAGACGTTGAAGGAAAGATGCACGTCCTCGGGCCAAAGCTCGGCCGCTGCAAGCGATTTCTGCAGAAGAATAGGCGTGAGATCCGCGATAATGCCCGCCTGCTCCGCGATGGAAATGAACGTGTTCGGCGGCACTGTGCCCAGCACGGGACTTTCCCAGCGCGCGAGGCTTTCGAGCGCGAGCGTGCGCTTCGACGACGCATCCACGATGGGCTGAAACACCGGGTAGAACTCATCGGCGAGGTTCGCGCCGCGCAACGCCTGCTCGACCGCGCCTTGTTCCTTCAACAGTTGCTCGTGTTCCAGCGAGAACATGACAGAGCGCGAGCGCCCCGAACGCTTTGCGTGATACAGCGCGTAGTCGGCGCGTTCGTAGAGCAGATCGGCGGTCGCCGCCGCGCGCGGATACATCGCGAAGCCGATCGAGCATCCGACCGATGTCACCAGGCTGCCGACGGTGATAGGCCGGCTCACCGCCTGAATGATCGCATCCGCCGATGCCTGCAACGAGGTGTCGTCCGCATCCACGACGATGAACGCGAACTCGTCGCCGCCGACGCGCGCGAGCAACGCGGCGTTGCTCGTCGTGCGCTCGATGCGCCGCGCTATTTCAGCGAGCACGTGATCGCCGACGCGATGTCCATGCGTGTCGTTGACGGGCTTGAAGCCGTCGAGATCGACGACGCCCACGGCCACGCTGCGCTTCGTCGCTGCGGCATCCGCGATCGACGACTGCAACTCATCGAAAAACTGCCGGCGATTCGGCAGCCCCGTGAGCATGTCGAGGTTCGCGAGCCACACGTTCTCCTTACTCAACGCCGCTGTTTCGGCCTCCGAACGAATCAGGCTCGCGAAATCGCGCTGGTAGCCGAACATGACATAGCTCATCAACGCGACGGTGATCGCGATGTCGATGGCTGATGCCGTCGCGCCGATATCGCCCATGCACAGCATGAAGCCGAGAAACGGCAGCATCATCGCGAACGCGACGAGCGCCGCCGCCGCGCGCAGATGCATCAGGCAGAAGAAGCCCGCCATCGTGGATGCGACGATCTGCATCAGGATGAAGTACTTCGCGTGGACGTCGGCGTAATCGAAGAGCATGACGTCCACGCCCATCGCGAAGAGCGCGCTGATGATGAGCACGGTCGTCGCGCGGGCAAGGTGCCGGCGCGCTTCTGCATCGGTCACGTCGTCATGGCGATGCACGACCCACCACGCGCCGCGCCAGACGAGCAGCGCGATGAAAAGCGCCGGCATGCCGAGCGCGAGCCAGGCCGGCGCCCGCTCACCGAACACGAACATCACCGACACCATCGTGACCACGAGCGATGCGTAGAACGGTGGAATCTTCGCGGAGAATGACCGGAACTGCGCGGTGGCGACGCCGGGCAACGTCTTCATCTCGTGATGCACGACTTCCTCTCAGTGGCCTGTTCGCGTGCGGCGGCTTGCTCAAGCGCGAGCGCGTTCGATGCGAAACTGCGACACCGTCTGCGAAAGATGCCGTCCCTGATGATCCAGTGCCTGAGAGGCGGCGGCCGCCTGCTCGACGAGCGCGGCGTTCTGCTGCGTGACGCGGTCCATTTGCGCGATCGCCTGATTGACCTGTTCGATGCCGCGGCTCTGTTCGCCCGTCGCCGCCGCGATCTCGTCCATGATGTCGGATACGCGGCGCACCGCGAGCATCACGTCGCTCATCGTCGTGCCTGCGTCCTGTGCCAGCGCGAAGCCCGCTTCGACCTTCGCCACCGACGCGCCGATTAACTCCTTGATCTCCTTGGCCGCATGCGACGAACGCTGCGCAAGCGAGCGCACTTCGGAAGCCACGACCGCGAAACCGCGCCCTTGTTCGCCTGCGCGCGCCGCCTCGACCGCCGCGTTGAGCGCAAGAATATTGGTCTGGAACGCGATGCCTTCGATGATCCCGATGATGTCCGCGATCTTCAGCGAGCTTTCGCTGATGGCGGTCATCGTCTCGACGACACGCGTCACCACGGCATTGCCCTGTTTCGCCACATGCGACGCATTGCTCGACAGCGTGCTCGCCTGTTGCGCGTTGTCGGCGTTCTGGCGGACGGTCGACGTGAGTTCTTCCATGCTCGCTGCCGTTTCCTGCAGCGACGACGCCTGCTCTTCGGTGCGCGCCGACAGGTCAGCGTTACCCGAGGCAATCTGCATCGAGCCGGTTGCGATGCTGTCTGCTGCCGTGCGTACGTCGGCGATCAGCGTGACGAGGCTCTTCTGCATCGCATCCATCGACGAGAGCACGCTGCCTGCGGGCACCGCGCGCGTGATCGCGACCGGGCTCAGATCGCCCGAGGCCACGCGCTGCGTGATTTCCTTGAGCGTCGCCGGCTCCGTGCCGAGCGCGCGCGTCAGTCCGCGCGTGATGATGACGCCCGCGGCCACCGCAGCCGCTACCGCTGCGAGGCAGATGGCGGCGAGAATTTCACGCTGCGTCGAATAGTGTTCGTGAGCATCCGACACGAGCGCCTCGGCGCGCTGGTGCGTGTAGGTCGAATAGGCGTCCGTCGCGCTCACGAGCGCGGCGAGCAACGGGCGGCAGTCTTCGTTGATCTTGCGCACGGCTTCCTCTTGCCGGTGCTCGATCGCGAGATTTACGATGGCCTGCGCGACGGGCGCATAGAGACCTTCGATGCGATCGATCTCGGCGACGAGCGCGCGCGCCTGCTCGGTCGTGTCGGTCGCGGAGGCAAGCATCGCGTTGAGCTTGGCGAGGCGCGCCGAGACGTCGGCTTGTGCTTGCGCTTCGGCTGCTTTCTCGAGGTCGAAATCGGCGGGCGTGGTCACGAGCGCCATGTTGCGCGCGGCGATTGCACGCCGGTCGACTGCCTGCCGGACTTCCTCGGCCATGGCGGCCCGAGCATTGATGCCGTCCACGAAGCCGAAGAAACGCTGGTTCGCGTCGCCCAGCGCATTGATGGACACCGCCGATACGATCAGGACGACGGCCGTTAGGAGGGTGAATGACAAGGCCAGTTTTGCCTTGACCGACAAAGTTTTGAGGTTCATAGCGTTCTTGTGTGTTCGCCGTGGTCTTCGGCGCCGCAGGCGTTGTCCGCCAGCGTCGTTTTTTTAGAAACTTCCGTTTTTACCAATTGTCGACGTCTTGTCAAAGGACCGGTTGATCGCCATAATTACCGTGTTCGAGGAAATGGCTTGGTAATTGCGACCGAAGGCCGAAAAAGACAGTGAATTGGCGCGTTAAGCGTAGATTTAACTGATGATTCGCGCAAGCGGAGAATTCCATTTTTATCAATTTCTACGATCTTGCTTTCATCTGAAGGTAGTTATCGTTTGCGCCTCGTTGTGCGCTTCACCGCAAGGACCTCATGGCAACGGAAGACGATCCCATTTTGACCACCCGCGACGCCGCGATCATTCTTGGTGTCTCGGTCAAGACTGCGCAGACGTGGATCGAGCAGGGGCAGATCGAGTCGTGGAAAACGCCGGGCGGACATCGGCGCGTGCGCGCGAGCGCGGTGAATGCACTGCGCGAGCAGCTCGGCAACCGCCGGCACACATCGATCAACACGGAAAGCGCCGTCGCGCTGGTTATCGCATCCGATGCCGCGTTGCCGGCGTATCTCGAGGCGGCAGCCGCTGCGGGGTTGCGCGGCATCGGCCAGAGCGATCCGCTCAACGCCATGCTCGACGCGGGCATCGCCATGCCGGCCGTGATCGCGGTCGAACTCATGCGGGCGGACTGGGAAAGGCTGTCGATGTGCCGGCGGCTGCTTCAATCGCGTGATCTGGCGCACGCGCGCATGCTCGTCGTCACCGACATGTCCGCCGCGCAAGTCGAGGCGGACCTGGGCGTTCTGTCGCGCGTCACGCTGCTGCAAGCGCCCGCTGACAAGCCCGCTTTCGCCGCTGCGCTCGCTTCGTGTCTTGCGCTAGCGCCATCGGACGATCGCGATGCGCCGGCTTATCCGGTCGCGGCGAACGAAGCCGCGCGCCTGCGGGCGGTGGAGCGCACGGGGCTTGTCGATTCCGTGAACGATCCCGAGTTCGACGAGGTCGTGCAACTCACGGCTGAAACGCTGCGCGTGCCGATCAGTCTCATGACGCTGCTCACGCCGGAGCGTCAATGGTTCAAGGCGCGCTGGGGGCTCAACGCTCACGAGACGCCGCGCCCGTGGGCGTTCTGCAACTTCACGATCATGCAGAACGATGTGTTCGTCGTCGAAGATGCTTCGGTCGATCCGCGTTTTGATGCGAATCCACTCGTCACCGACGAGCCGCGCATCCGCTTCTATGCCGGCGCACCCTTGCGCGATGCCGAGGGTAATGCGCTCGGCGCGCTGTGCGGCATCGACCGGCAGCCGCGCATGATGGACGCCACGCTGAAGCGGCGGCTCGTCAATCTGGCTGCGCTTGCATCGGACCGCATTGCGCTCGTTACGCGCAAGCGGTTGGATCGCTGGAACAGGGGCGCGTGATCGGGCGATAAGTTTTGCGGTGCTAGGGATAGGACAGAATTGTGTGAACCCCCCGATTGAGCTCTTAGCGAACGGACATGACGCCGGAAGCGGCAGTCGTTAGTAGTTAGTCGTTGATCGACGTCGAAGCTTTGCGGCGCATGAATGACGATGACATGCCTTACCGCTTCATGCAGACGCTGTACCCAATGCGCGCGCGACGCTATCCCGGCGCACGGCGCATTCCGCTCAAGGTGCGCCGCTTTGTTGATTACGTCAGGGACGCGTTTGGCGATTGAACGCCTTGGGACAGCGGTATCGTTTCCTGGACCGCCACGTGCGATTGCGCCGCGCTCATCGGTTCGAGGCTTCCATGACTCGCGATTCACGGTGTCGTCGGCAAAAGGCGGTCGGTTCTTTGGCACGATCACTTCGATCAGCAGTTCGTGTTTCGCCAACGAGGGCTCATCGCTCACTATCGGCAAAAAAAGTGGCCAACGCGGGGCCGTGACTCCCGTTGAACCGGCGTCGCACACTGCGCTGCATCTTTAATTTTGCATACCATCCAGCAGTTCACAACGCTCAGAATCTCTCATGACCAACTTCATGCCCGTCGCGCTGGAACACGCCAGCCGCCTCATCAATCACGGCCCGACCGTACTCGTGACAAGCTCGAACGGCGGACGCCGAAACGTCATGGCAGCCGCGTGGTCGATGCCGGTGGAATTCACGCCGCCGCGCATCGCCGTAGTCATCGACAAAAACACGTACACGCGCGAACTGATTGCCGCGAGCGGCAGCTTCGGCATCTGCGTGCCGGGTGCAGCGCTGATCGACCTTACGTATGCGGTCGGCACGACGAGCGGGCGCGACATCGACAAGTTCGATGCATACAAGATTCAAACGGTCAGCGGCCCGGTGTTAGGCGTGCCACTCATCGAAGAGGGCTGCGCGGCCTGGCTCGAATGCCGGCTCATCAGCGAGCCGCATACGGAAGACGCCTACGACACGTGCTTCGCGGAAGTGGTCGCGGCGGCGGCCGATCCGCGCGTGTTCGCGCACGGACACTGGAACCTGGACGAATCGAATGGCATCTTGCATACGATTCATCACCTCGGCGCGGGAAAGTTCGTGCGGGCGTCGGCGATGCAGCAGGCGAAGCCGTTGGGGGAGTGAGCGCGCTTGGAGATGCGCCGTCGCGAAAAGGCGCGTCGGTGCGCATCGACCGTTGGACGCGACCAACGCGGCTCGGCGAGATCCGCAATCAGCGTGTGGCCGACATGGCTGCCTGATGACGCGTGCCGCGTTCGCCTGCCTCGACGGACAGCCGATACCGTCGCATCGCGGTGTCACCGGTCGAGCGCCGGGGCGCCTGCGCTCAATCAGTAAGGGCAACTCGCGCCATGCCCGAATGCACGGTCACCAACGGTGGAATGAGACCGGCGACGCAAGGTCGTGACCGCGCACACGCCGAATCTTTGCCCATCGCGTGTACCCGCCCTTGCCCCCGAAAGTCACGCTCGCGAGATCGCCGCCTGAATCGCGGGCAAGAGTGGCTTCGATAAACGCGCGAGATAATCGCCCGCGCCACGCCGATGGCATGCCCCGTGCTCTGACGGTCTCGAGTCTCATCATGAACAAGCGAAACGGTATGAACATCGTCTGCGTGGGTTGGGGGTCTTTGCTGTGGAATCTCAAGGGTTTTCCGATCGACGGCGAATGGCGCGAAGGCGGCCCGCAAGTTCCGCTGGAGTTCGCGCGCCACTCCGACGGCGAGATCGTGAGCCTCGTCGTGCTGGAGTCCGGGCCTTTGCAGCCCACGTTCTGGGCGCCGGTCGCGTTAGTCTCGCTCGACGCCGCCCGCGAGGCGTTGCGCGCGCGCGAGGATATACGCGCCAACGTCGCGGAATGGATCGGAAGCATTCCGGCGCCCGCTGGCATCGCGTATCCGCAAGCGCATGCGTTTGCATCATGGCTGGAACGCAACGGCGCGGACGCGGTCATCTGGACGGCGCTGCCGCCCAAATCGCGCGAGAGCAACGGCCGCATGCCGAGCGTCGATGAAGCCGTGACCTACCTGCGATCGCTCGGTGAAGAAGACTGCCGCCGCGCCGAAGCCTATGTCCGGCAGTCGCCTGTGGGCATTCGCACGCCGTTTCGCGAGCGTTTCGAAGACGTATTCGGATGGACGCCGACGCCCGCCGATAGCTGAGAAGCGTGCAACGGCTCACCATTCGCCAGTGTCGATAACCCATGCCGCTCAATCCCGATTCGCCGCTGACCAGACTGATGCTCGCGCCCGTCCGCGCGGGCCGTGTCGTGTGGGTCGGCTTGCGCGCTGCGCGGCGCGTGCCGCTCGTGGAAGTTCAATCGGCGCGCGCATCGACCGAAGAAGGGCTCGCAGGCGATCACTACAGCCGCAAAGGCGGCAACCGGCAAATCACGCTGATCGAAGCCGAGAGCCTGCGCGCCATTGCGAGCCATCTCGGGCGCGAGCGCGTCACGCCGTTCGAACTGCGGCGCAATGTCGTCACCGAGGGCATCAACCTGCATGCGTTGAAGGACCGGCAGTTTCGCATCGGCAGCGCGCTGCTCGAAATGACAGGTGAATGTCATCCTTGTTCGAGGATGGAGGAAACCTTCGGCGTCGGCGGATACAACGCGGTGCGCGGTTTCGGAGGCATCACGGCGCGCGTCGTCGAAGAGGGGATGATCGAGGTGGGCAGTTCCGTCGAGCCGCTTTTCTGTCCGACACCATGACAGAGTGCGCTTGCGTCGCGGCGCAAACTCGGCGTTATGAGCTCGCTAACCCGCATCGCAGGCTAGCGAGCAACCCTTCGGCATTCATCACAGGAGATACGCGCGAGCGTTCCTTACCGGATCACGCCGAAATCGGTTTCCTGACAAACTCACTGCTCACAGAGATCAGACCGCTTTCGTTATGACCTTGCAAGCAGTAACGGCAGAGCATGCGAACTCAACTGTTCCGTTCGCCTGCACTGACCGCATTGCTGAGCGTGATGGTCCAGTGTCCGTCCTCTCGCTTGACGGGGGCACTGAATTGCCAGTCAGCGGGAAACCCTTGAACATCCGTCACAACAAGGGTGTCCCCATTCAGGGAAATGAAAAGTGATCCGGACCCCGTGTTCTGATAGAAACCTTCTGCATCAGTCTGTCCGTAATACAGCGTGCACGGCGAAAAACTATCTCCGCCTCCGTCTCGGCTTGCCGTAATGACGCCCGTATCACGATTGGAAAAGTACGTCATTCCCGTCATGGTTGACTGCGAGAAAAAATCGGTATAGTTGGGATCATCTATCTCGCTATCGATAAACACGAAGTATCCATTTCCCGCAGCCACGAATGCAAAGGCGGTAGGATGGCCTTCCCCGTAAAGAGAAGGCAAATCAGGCTGCTCGGGTTCCGTGAAGAAGACCTGGTGATAAACCTCGGGCCTGTACTGTGCAAGGGCCATGACACCGGAGTACAACATACCGAGCCTCATGTTAGTTACTCGAATGGATTTGCCGTTCCAGTACCCTTCGTTAAACTGGATTTGGGTGTTTAATCCGTCCACCCCCGGAGCGGCCGTCGTGCCGTAAAAGTAGGTCTCCGGGTAATAGAACATCGTCATGCCTTCAGCAAATTGGCGGATGTCGATTTTCCACGCGCCATCCGGCGTCTGCACCGGCCTGGAAATGACCCAGTCAGCCGGCAGGCCGGAGACGCCGGCAAGGGAGACAAAGCCATTTTCGAAAACAAGAGAAAGAGTTCCGCTGCCGGTCCATTGAATAGTGCCGGTCGCATTGTCGAAGAACCCGAAGCGGATTGTCACGTCTGTCGTGACGGCCTGCGTCATGTCTACGAATCCGAGTGTGCCTTCGGTGAGCAATCCGGCGGTGACGCTGGTGAACTGCGTAGTGCTTTGAGGAATGGTTGACGTCGCGGCAAGAGCGTCCGGCACAGTGATCACATTGGAATCGTTGTTCACCAGGTTCTGCAAAGAGATCTTGACGCGCGCTACAACCGTTTCATCAGTGGTCACGGCGCTTAGCGGATGAGCCGCGAAAAGAAATTCTTCGGCGAAGAAAGGAATCTCGCTGCCGGTCCATTCCTCAATGCGATTCTTATAGCTCTGTGCAGGGTCATCGATGTTCAAATTGCTGTACGTCAGCGTGCGCGGGCCGTTCGAACGCGCCTGCCACAACCATGATCCATCGGCGTTAGATAGTTGGATCATGTCCCCGTGATGCGCAATGGCCTGGTTTCTGCCGCCATAGTTCGGGCCTTCATAGTACTTAAGCCATACATCAGTCGCCGCGATTTGCTTCAGGTTTTCCTTGCTATTCATATTGCCTCCCATCGGTTGACAGACAGAGAAGAGTGAAATCTGAACAAGCGTTTCGGTCTCCTAAACGTGTGACATTCGCTTCACACACCTTCAGGTTAGAACTAAAACGAACGTTCGTTTCTGATAAACGTCAAGGAAATGTCTTATCAATTGAAATGGCGCCGACGGCATCGCGAGGCTGTCGGCCTTCGATCCGAAGGCGCGCATGACGGCGCGTCGGGCTGGCATGAAATCCCGCTGAACCCTTGCCAATCCCCAACTTTGGTATCGGCTCGTGTTCGTTGCAGCGAGCATCGCACCGATGCAACAATGCATTGCACACGCCGCTCTTCCGTCCCGATGCCGGCGTCCGTAATCTCCTGCCATCGCTCCGCGCACTTGGTCGTACCCGCCGCCATTCAAGATGGCGGCTGTCACATTGGCGCCGGAAAATGTTCGCCGGCTAATGCTCTAAAACTCGAAGAGGAAATGACCATGCCGTACGTCACAACGAAAGACAACGTCGAAATCTTCTACAAGGACTGGGGCCCGAAGGACGCGCAGCCGATCGTCTTCCATCACGGCTGGCCGTTGTCTTCCGACGACTGGGACGGGCAGATGCTGTTTTTCGTGCAGAAGGGCTTTCGCGTGATCGCGCATGACCGGCGCGGTCATGGCCGCTCGACGCAGGTATCGGACGGGCACGACATGGATCACTACGCGGCAGATGCCTTCGCCGTGGTCGAGGCGCTCGATCTGCGCAATGCGGTGCACATCGGCCATTCGACCGGCGGCGGCGAAGTCGCACGTTACGTCGCGAAACACGGCGAACCCGCGGGGCGCGTGGCCAAGGCCGTGCTCGTCAGCGCCGTCCCGCCGCTCATGCTCAAGACTGAGGCGAATCCGGAAGGCCTGCCGCTCGACGTGTTCGACGGCTTTCGCAAGGCGCTCGCCGACAATCGCGCGCAATTCTTCGTCGACGTGCCGGCGGGGCCGTTCTACGGCTTCAACCGTTCGGGCGCGACCGTGCATCAGGGCGTGATCCAGAACTGGTGGCGTCAGGGCATGATGGGCAGCGCAAAGGCGCATTACGACGGCATCAAGGCGTTCTCCGAGACGGACCAGACGGAAGACTTGCGCGCGATTTCGGTGCCGACGCTCGTGCTGCACGGCGAAGACGACCAGATCGTGCCGATCGCCGATGCGGCGCTGAAGTCGGTCAAGCTGCTCAAGAACGGCACGCTGAAGACGTATCCCGGTTTTTCGCATGGCATGTTGACCGTCAACGCCGACACCCTCAACGCTGATCTTCTGGCGTTCATCCAGTCGTAAGCGACCGACACCGGGCCCGCGTGAGCGGCCCGGGCGTCTCTCGATTGCAAGCACGTCTAAGGTTTCTTCCCTCCTCGATTTTTCGAGCGCAAGCGTCGCCGGAATAGAATCAAGTCAAATGCGGGTTGACAAACTCCCGGCCGCCGGCTCCCGCGCAAGCTCTTGTCCCATTCAAACGCCGATGCCGCGTCACCCCCTATTTACGGGTGGGCGACAGAGGGCGGTATCGGCGTATCGTTGTGCTAGTTCGCGTTCGACGGCGGCGCACCGCAAAGGGCAGCAAGCCGCGCGGATCGCTTCACGAACCCGCCGCCCTTGACGGTGGCACCCGTTGAGGCGAGCGGGCGTCACGCTTAAGCCTTACCGCACGCGCGGCACACACCGCGCCCGCGGCGAGCGCCACGATGCCGGACGCGGCGACACCGGCCAAAAATAATGGAGACATTCATGAGCGGTACGAATTCGGGAACCTTGGTTCATCGCTTTCTGCACTGGGAGCATGCGCAACCCGACGCGGTGTATCTGACCGAACCGACGCCGGACGGCCGCGTCGTCGATTACACGTGGAGGCAGGTCGGGGACGAGGCGCGGCGCATGGCCGGCTGGCTGGAATCGTTGCAGTTGCCGCCGGGCAGCGCCATTTCCATCGTCGGGAAGAACAGCGCGCACTGGATCATCGCGGACCTCGCCATCTGGTTCGCCGGGCATGTGTCCGTGCCGCTTTATCCCACCATCAGCGCCGATACCGCGAAGTACGTCTTCGAGCATTGCAATGTGCGCGTCGTGTTGGCCGGCAAGCTCGACGGCAAGACCGATGCGTGGGACGAGATTCGCAAGGTAATGCCGCCAAACGCGCGGCTCGTCGGCCTGCCGATGTCGCCGCAAACGCCCGATGCGTCACCGTGGAGCGATATCGTTGCTGGCGCCGCACCGCTCGAAGAGGTGCATCTGCCGTCGCCCGACGCGCTCGCGACGATCATCTACACGTCGGGCAGCACCGGCCGTCCGAAGGGCGTGATGCACAGCTTCGGCACCATCTTTGCGTACGCGACGGAGTCCGGCGCGTTTTGCGATTTCACGCCGGCCGACCGAGTGCTCTCCTATCTGCCGCTCGCGCATACGGCGGAGCGTTCGTTCGTCGAAGCGAATTCGCTGTGCCACGGTTTTCATGTCTTTTTCAACGACAGCCTCGCCACGTTCGTGCAGGACCTGCTGCGAGCACGGCCCACGGTGTTTATCTCGATGCCGCGCCTGTGGACGAAGTTCTATCAGGGCATCTGCGCGAAGCTGGCGGACGAGCAGCAGGCCTTGCTCCATACGGACGCGCCGGAAGCCGGCCCGCTCAAGCGCCAGATTTTGACCATGCTCGGGCTCGACTCGACGCGGATTGCGTTCACCGGCTCCGCGCCGCTGCCTGAGCAGATCACGAACTGGTATCGCGCGCTCGGACTGGAATTGCTGGACGTGTACGGCATGACCGAGAACTTCTCGTATTCGCACTACAGCCGTCCGGGGCTCGTGCGCCTCGGCTATTCGGGCCAGGCGATGCCGGGCGTCGAATGCAGGATCGCCGAGAACGGCGAGATTCTGCTGAAGTCGCCCACGATGATGCTCGGCTACTATTGCCAGCCCGAACTGACCGACGATAGCCTGACGGAAGACGGCTTCTTCAGGACCGGCGATCGCGGCGAACTCGATGAAATCGGCCGGCTGAAGATCACGGGTCGCGTCAAGGAAATCTTCAAGACGAGCAAGGGCAAATACGTGGCGCCTGCGCCGATCGAGAACAGGCTGAGTCATCCGAAAGTCGAAGCGGTCTGCGTCACGGGACCGGCGTTCACGCAACCGTTCGCGCTGATGATGCTGTCGGCGGCGGCGCAAAGCGACCTCGATACGGCCGAGACGCGCGAAGCGTTGCGCGCGGAGCTGCGCACGCTGCTGGAGGAGGTCAACGCCACGCTCGAAGAACACGAAAAGCTGGGCTTTATCGTGGTGGTGAAGGATTCGTGGCGGATCGAAAGCGGCTTTCTCACGCCGACGATGAAAATCCGGCGCGGCAGCATCGAAGAGCGTTATCTGACGGCGGCGCGCGCTTGGGCCGAACTGGGGCAGGCGGTCATTCTCGAAGACGAAGCCTTGCAGGCGCAGCACTGAAGCTGTCGCGCTTCACTTGGACTCGCCGCGCGCTCGAAAAAGGGCGTGCGGCGTTTTGCTCTGGCTCATCGACGCCATGTCGATACGAAGCGATATTCACGTCGTGCGCCTGCTTCCGTTCGAACGCCGTATCTATCTCGCCGACGTTCGCCCTCTCGCAGTCCGGCACGACCTGATGCTCCGCGCAGAAGTCCGCCAAGTCCTGCGTGGCGGCGAGCCTCAAATCGAGCGGGTGTTCATTATCAGCAGCGCGCCGTGTATGAGCGCGAGCGGCTGCAGCGCGCTGACCAACGCCGGCACGCCATGGCGGCCGAGCAGCATCAGACAAGAGTTGACATCGTGATGCTCCGAACCTTTTTCTTCGCTTCGGACAACGTCTTCGAGCAGGAAGTGCAGCCCGCCGGACGCACGAAGTTCCGAGGCGGCATGGGCTCCAAATCGGGAGGCGGCGTGCGCTCGCCGTCCTTCGTTTAGTGGAAAGGCATGATCGAGCCCCGCCGCTCGGACGTGGTGTCCCGCACGAAGTCGAAGCGGCTTGCCGCCCCTTTAATCGCTTGTCCCACTTCCCGCTGAACTGCGCGAGCCTGCGCAGAACCATTGCGCCGCGCGTCGAATGCGATACGACGCGCGCACAGTGATCCGTGTTGCGCCGGGGTGTCCCGGCGCGCCGCGATCAACGGCTTGCGTTCTGTTCGCGCTTCCACTCGCTTTCGTCCATCGCGAGACGAAAGCCCAGGTGCGACATGCCGTTCATCGGATCGGTGCCGCGCCGCGCGCTCACGCGGTAGCTCTGGCAATACGTTTCGCTGCACAGAAACGACCCGCCGCGCGTCACGCGTTCGGGCGCGTAGGCGGTGGGGCCGTTCTCGGGATCGAAGCTCTCCGACGGTCCGGCCGGATTGCTCACGACATCGCCGCCAGCCGCTTCGATGCGAAACGCGTCCGCGCGATACCAGTCCGCGACCCATTGCCAGACGTTGCCCGCCATGTCGAAGAGGCCGTAGCCGTTCGCCGGGAAGCTGCCGACCGGCGACGTGCCGACCTGCACCTTCTCGCGGGCATCCGCCGCGTTGACGGGAAAGGCATGCGCGCCGTCATCCCAGGTGTTGGCCATCTGCCGGCCACCGGGCGCGAACTCGGCGCCCCACGCGTAATCCGCCTGCTGCAGACCGCCGCGCGCGGCGTATTCCCATTCGGCTTCGCTCGGCAAGCGTTTGTGGGCCCAGCGCGCATAGGCGAGCGCATCCTCGTACGACACCTGCACCACCGGATGCTTCTCCTTACCGACGATGCTGCTGGCAGGCCCCATCGGATGCTGCCAGTTCGCGCCGGGCACGAACTTCCACCAGCGCGTGTAATCGTTGAGCGGCACGGGCGCGTCGGTGCCCGTGAAGACGAGCGCGCCCGGCACCAGCGTGCTGTCGGGCGGACGCGGCGTGCCCGGCGGCAACTGCGCTTGCAGGTCTTCCCAGCGAGGCTTGCGCTCCGCCGTGGTGACGTAGCCCGTTGCAGCGACGAAGCGCGCGAAGTCGGCGTTGGTGACGTCGTGGCGGTCGATCCAGTATCCGCTCAGGCTGACGGCATGCGCCGGGCCTTCGTTGGGCAAGGCATGGCGATGCGCGCTGCCCATCGTGAACTTGCCGCCCGGTATCCACACCATGTCTTGCGGGCCGCTGCGGCCGTCGCCGACGGTCAGCGCAACCGGTTCGCGCGGTCGGTATGCGCTAAAAGCGAACGCGGAGCCCGCCAGCGCGAGGGCAAGCGCGACGGCGCCCGCGAGGCGCCGTTGTCGAATGGTGAACTTCATGTCGGGTCTCTAAATGCGTTGCACCCGCCTTCACGACGAAAGCGGGCGCAAGAACTTACTTCAGGGAGATCTGGTGACGTGGCGGATATTTCTTCAGGACTTCGCGATACCGCTGCATTTCCCCGACGAGCGGCACGGAAACCGGAATGTGACGAATCGCGACGGACTCGTCCTCTTTCGGGTCACTGTACAGATTGAAGACGAACGCGGTCCACGCCGACTGGAGCGTGCCAGAGAAGCCGCCGTTGTACCCTTGCCGCGTGACCGAATCCGCGACCTGAACCTTTTGCATCAGCTTGAATTCGTCGACGCGCACGGCCGAGAGTTCGTCGTTCCAGAAGTAGAAGATACTGCGCCGGTTCGACACGCCGTTGTCCGACAGCAGGAAAGACGTCTGATCGATGCCGTCGATATAGCTGGTTGCCGGCACGAGCTTCGACACAGCGGCGCCCGGCTGGCCGGCGAGCGCGACCGACGTGTTGAAGATGTCGGCGAAATCGAACAGGCCGTCCGAGCGGCGCGGCTCGATCATGCCCTTCCAGTAGACGAAGAACGGCGAGCGCACGCCGCCTTCCCACGTCGAACCCTTGCCGCCGCGGAACATCGTGCGTCCGGCGGGCTGCACTTCCTGCTCGGGCCCGTTGTCCGAAGCGAAGAAAATGATGGTGTTATCCAGCTCGCCGTTCGCTTGCAGGGTGTCGATCACCTTCTTGAAGATGTCGTTGACCTCGACGATGCAATCGCCATAGTTCGTGCGCGCCGCCGAACGGCCGCGATAGTAGTCGTTCGGATAGTTGTCGAAGTGACAGGCGCGCGGCGCGTAATAGAGAAAGAAGGGCTTCGCGGCGTCTTTCTGCCGGTCGAGGAACCCGACCGTGTAGTCCAGCCATTTTTGATCGAGATCCTTGATCGTGTCCGTGTTGATCTCGTAAAGACTTTCGATCTTGCCGCCCTTGACCGCATGGACGTCGCTCTTATTGAACGGCAGATTCAGGATATAGCGATACCGTTCCGGGCTGAGCGCGACTTCGGGGTTGTACTCGGGATCGCGCCATTCGGTGTACATGTCGGAGACCGAGAGAAAGCCGCGAAAGTCGTCGAAGCCGACGTTTTGCGGCTGCGAGCCCTCGTTCTCGCCCATATGCCACTTGCCGACCGCCTGCGTCGTATAGCCCGCGCGCGAAAGCAGTTCGGGCAGCGTCGTCAGTCCCGCGAGGCCGCCGGCCTGGCCATACATCGGCGGAACCTGGATGCCGTGGTGCGCCATGTTCTGGCCGGTCATGATGGTGGCGCGCGTGGGCGAGCAGCTCGGCTGCGAATACGCCGAACTGAGAACCAGGCTTTGCTTCGCGATCCGGTCGACGTCGGGCGTCGCATTGCCGACGGCGTCGCCGCCGCCGTTGAAGCCGAAGTCGCTGTAGCCGACGTCGTCGAGCAGGAAAACGAGGATGTTCGGCCGCTTGCCGGTCTTGCTGCGCAATGCCGCGAGTTTTTGCGCCGCTTGGTCCGCCTGGTCGGCGTGCTCGATCACGGGCTCCATGTTGTCCGCGATCTTCGTGGCGCGGCGCGCGAGATACTGGTTCGGCTGGTCGTAGCCGGGGAGGTTGCCAACGCGCGTGGGCTGCGTGATGGTCGACGCCGCAAGCGGCTGGGTCGGCGCCGCGGACGGTTGCGACGTCGCTGCGACCGTCGGGCTCGCCGCGATGACGCCCGCCGACGCGGCCAGCAGCAGAGCCGGGATAAAGCGTTTCATGCTGTCTCCAATTGTGGTTTGCGTGCCGATCAGTGCCGAATCACTGCGTGACCAACGCCCACCGATGCCGGCGGGGCACGTCGCGAAACGCGCGTGGCTGACATCGATCGATGAGCGCAGCCGTCCGACCGTGCGGCACAGTGCGAAGATAGCAACGGAGGCCGAATGAGCCGCCCCCTCGAAAAAGGGGGGCGGCGCGGGCGTTCCGACTTCGCGCCGCATTCGCGGCATCAGCAGGCGAGAGATAACGGCAACACCATTGATCCGCTCGCGACAGCCGCCGACGCGCGCCCTCGATCAGAACTGTTCGTCGTGCAGCGCGAGCACGCCGTCGTCGCCTCGTGCGCTGAGAATGGCGACTTCGAGCGTCAGCGCACGCGGCAGGATATGCGTCGCGTAGAACTGCGCCGTCGCGATTTTCGCGCCGTAGAAGAGCGGATCGCGCGCTTCGATCGCGGATGCGGCGATGAGCGCGCGCGCCATTTGCCAGCCGCACAGCACGACGCCCGACAGCAGCAGATACGGCACGCTGCCCGCGTACGCCGCGTTCGGATCGGACTCGGCGTGGGTCAGGACGAAGTCGATGGCACGCGCGAGCGCCGCGCGGCCTGCATCGAGTTGGCGGTGCATCGCCGCGAACGCCGGGCGCGTTCCGAACGCGGGATGCGCGCGCAGTTCCGCGAGCGTCTCGCCGATGCGCGCAAGCATCTGCGTTGCCACCGCGCCGCGATCGCGCAGTGTCTTGCGGCCGAGCAGATCGTTCGCCTGGATAGCCGTGGTGCCTTCGTAGATCGGCAAAATGCGTGCGTCGCGATAGTACTGCGCGGCCCCCGTCTCTTCGATGAAACCCATGCCGCCATGCACTTGAACGCCGATGCTCGCCACTTCCACGGACAGCTCCGTACTCCAGCCCTTGACGATCGGCACCAGATACTCGTAGACCGCGCGATGCTCGGCGCGCACGGCGTTATCGGGATGATGTTGCGCGAGGTCGTGATGCGACGCCGCGGCGTAGGCGACGGCGCGCGCGCCTTCCGTCAGCGCGCGCATGGTGGCGAGCATGCGCTTCACGTCCGGGTGGCGGATGATGGGCACCGCGCGCTCCGACGAGCCGTCCACCGGGCGGCTTTGCACGCGTTCCTTCGCATACGCGGCGGCCTTCTGGTACGCGCGATCCGCCACGCCGATGCCCTGCAGGCCCACGGCGAAGCGCGCGGCGTTCATCATCACGAACATGGTTTCGAGGCCGCGATTCTTCTCGCCGATCAAAAAGCCCGTCGCACCGCCGCGATCGCCGAATTGCAGTACCGCCGTCGGACTGGCCCGGATGCCGAGCTTGTGTTCGATCGACACGCACTGCACGTCGTTGCGCGCGCCGAGCGAGCCGTCCGCGTGCGGCAGGAACTTCGGCACGAGAAAGAGCGAGATGCCCTTGATGCCCTCGGGCGCGTCCGGCGTGCGCGCGAGCACGAGGTGCACGATATTCGACGCCATGTCGTGCTCGCCCCACGTGATGAAGATCTTCGTGCCGAAGACCCGATATGAGCCGTCTTCCGCCGGTTCGGCACGGGCGCGCAGCAGGGCGAGATCGGAGCCGGCTTGCGGCTCCGTCAGATTCATTGTGCCGGTCCACTCGCCGCTGATCAGCTTCGGCAGATAGCGCGCCTTTTGCTCGTCGGAGCCCGCGAGCAGCAGGGCTTCGATGGCGCCATCGGTAAGCGACGGGCACGTGCCGAACGACAGGTTGGCCGCCATCAGCATTTCGAGGCACGGCGCGGCGAGGAGCTTCGGCAGACCCTGACCGCCGAATTCGGCCGGATGCATGAGTCCTTGCCACCCGCCTTCGACGAACTGGGCGAATGCCTTGCCGAAGCCCGGCGACGCGCTCACCGCGCCGTCGCGCCACACCGGCGGCTGACGGTCGCCCGCTGCGTTCAGCGGCGCAAGCACTTCGCCGCAGAGTCTCGCGCTTTCGTCCAGAATGGCCTGCGCGGTATCCCGCGTCGCATCGGCGCATCCCGGCAAAGCGGTGATCGCGTCGAGCCCGGACAGTTCGGTCATCACAAACATCATGTCGCGGATGGGCGAGGTATAGGTCATTATTCTTCCTGATGGATCTGAGTGCATGACGGCGCCTGCATCGAGAGCGGATCGCCGTGGAGACGAATGACGCCTTCGTGGCCGTGCCGGTTGTGACTGGCATGCTGACGGATCGGAACGGCGCTGCCGCCCCTCCAAACGAGGGGTGAACGCGCCCGGCTGACTGTCTATAGTCGCAACGAACGTGTCGCCGGCTGGTTCGTGCTGGCACGGCCGCCATCATCCGGAGGAAGCGAATGCATCGAACGGATCCTTCAGGCGCGTCGCGCGAGCACGACTGCGTGGTCGGCGTGAAACGACCGCCGGGTGTTCAAAAGACGCCGCGGAAGGGCGTGTGGCGGCGAACGCGGGCGTCGCGATCAGTTCGCTGTACGAATGTTCGTCAGACGATGGATTCGCTCATTTGGCGCGGTGTTCGACGGTTATCGAACCGCGTCGCTCGGGGGCATCCCTCACTATCGGAGGGAGAAGTCATGAGACTGAGCGTCGCCTTGTACACACGAGGGGCGAGCCATCTGCAACGGAATCGCGTTGAGCGTCAGGCTTCGTGTCCCTCCCTATCGGAAGAAGAAGTCGTGAGATCGACCGCCGCGCCCCCTACTCACGAGGGGGGCGAGGCATTCGCCATGCGCTTAGGCTTGCGATGCAAAAGGCTCGCGTAGATCCACGCCGGCGTTCGGTCGCGTATCGTTTCGCATCTCGAACTATGCCGGTCCAACGCCCTTGCGCGATGAAGTCAGTCGGAATTCGAAAACGCTCGCCGGCGTGCGACTCGGTCCGCGCGGCAATTACAAGGGGAAATATGTTGAACCGATTGAAGACGTACCTTCTTGTCTCAGCCCTGTGCGGCGCCGCCGCCTTCGCGCACGCGCAAGCCGCAAGCGACGCTTCGGCCAGCGCCAACGCGGTCGCCGCACCTCGCCAGCAGGACAAGTCCGCTGATCGCGCGCTGCGCAAGGACGTGATCCGCTCGCTTAGTCACACGAAGGGGCTGAATACCGCGCGCATCACCGTGCGAGCGAAGAACGGCGTCGTGATGCTGCAAGGTTCCGTCCCGGACCAGTCCGAAGTGGACCTCGCAACGCGGGCTGCGTCGAATACTGCAGGCGTGGCCTCGGTCAGGAACAGCCTCACGATTCAGGGGCCGATGGGCAGCGAGTAGAGAAGCGCGCCTGCCTGCCACGGCCAGAGCGGTTCGGCGAAGCGTGACTGAAGTGAATGCCGGGATCGCTTAGCGGTGGGCCGAGGCGGGCTCGGTCGTTGTCGGACCGGCGTTCGTATCGTTGCGCGCGAAGCCGGCATCGTGTAGTTCGAATGTATGGCGCGGGAGCCGTTCGCGGTCGACTGCGGTAACGCGCCATACGACGCCTC
Organism: Burkholderia sp. 8Y; assembly: GCF_902506145.1. GTDB lineage: Bacteria > Pseudomonadota > Gammaproteobacteria > Burkholderiales > Burkholderiaceae > Caballeronia. The sequence goes on from NZ_LR733519.1 coordinate 488,720, forward strand.
GCGCGCCGGACCCGGCCACAGGCGGCAAGCGGTCCTTCTTGCCCCTGCCTACGCGATGCATCTGCTAGGCCACGCTGGCGCTCGCCAAGCGCCGGTGGGCGCATCGACCGCAAAACGTCAAGCTTCCTGTAGGCGCCATCTCTTGTTCGGCGATCCGTCGACCGACTTCTCGAAGCCAGTCTCGAACACCCACGTCCATGTCGGACGGCGAGCCGGTTCGTCGGGTGCGGCTTCGAGCCGTTCCACATAGGCCATCACCTGGTCAGTGGTCGCGAAAAAGCGGAGTTCGCCTATGACGACGTTGTACAGCGGCATCGATGCATCCACGACAAACAAGGTTAGCTTCCTGGCTGCGTCTAGTTGCCATACTGCGCTGCTGCCAATGCCGTAGGGGAATCGCCGCTGTGCCTTGCCTTCCGATGACTGTTTCATGCCGCAGACCCTGCCATGGCGTTGCGCATCACCTCCGCGAGTTCCGACGCAACGAATTTGGCCACGTACGCGTTCGCACCGACCTTTCGCACGTGCTGTTCATTCGCCGAGCCGGACAGCGACGAGTGGATGACGACCGGGATCGACTGCAGATCGGCGGCTGCCTTGATCTTTCGCGTGAGCGTGAAGCCGTCCATCTCGGGCATTTCGACATCGGTGAGCACCAGCGCGATGTCGTCGGTGACTTTGCGACCCGCCTGAGTGGCCTTCTGACCGGCGCGTTCGAGCACCTCCCACGCTTCTTTCCCGGTCTTCGCCATGATGTACGGGACGCCCATCGCATTCAGGCTCTCCTCGATCAGCGCGCGCGCGACGCCCGAGTCATCGGCGGCCAGCACCTTCGCGCCGCGCGGAAGCACGAGCGGTCCTGTGGCATCCACGGTGATCTCCGGTTCGCTCGAAGGCAGGACGTCGCGCAGAATCTGTTCGACGTCGAGCACCTGAGCGAGTCGTCCGCCGGCATGCGCATCGAGCCGCGCGATGCTCGTCACTGCGCGTCCGGTGGAATGACCTTCCGCCGAGAGAACACGGCTCCAGTCGAGGCGAACGATGTCATCGACCTCCTCGACGGCGAAGCCTTGCGTCGTACGCGCGAACTCGGTCACGAGGAGGATTCTGCTTTTGCCACGGGAAATACAGCCGGTGACTGCGGCCAGATCGATGACGGGGATGATTTCGCCTCGTACATCGACTACTCCGAGAACCTTGTCCGATGACCCGGCGAGCTCCGTCAACGTCGGCATCTCGACGATCTCCCGGACCTTGAACACGTTGATGCCATAAAGTTCGCGTTCGCCCGTTCGCGGTGCGCTGCCCAAGCGAAAGAGCAGCAGCTCGAACATATTGTTGCCGGCAAGCCTTACTCGCTGCTCGATATCGTGGTCGTTGTTGGTCATGCCCTGCGCCTCTGTGATCGGAAAAAGTCTTCTAAGTACTGCTTTATCGGCAATTGCTTGCACTTGTTGATGGTGGTTAACGCTGGGCAGGAGCATTGCCGCTGAACGTCAGGTCTGGCTTGCTGCGGGAAACTTGATTAGCAGGCGATTGCAGGACGCCCTCGGGGCAGGCAGGGCCACGGAATCGGCAGTCGGCAAGGTTGCCGCCAACTGCCGGTGAGGCCGTTTCCTGAAAGCGACGGCGCTCGCCGGGGAGGCAACGTGACGTTGCGCTTGTTAGCTTGTTCGTCTGTTGTCGAAACGGGGCAACGGTGCTTGCGACGTCATTGGCGTGGAGTGAACGAGGTGATGCAGCGGCCGCAGACTGTCTCAACCCGCGACGGCACGGTTGCTGGCCTAAAAGGCCGTGCGTTCGTCGCCGATCCGCTAGATCCGAACGCCACGGACGGCGGCTCGCCGTCGTGCTTCCTCGGCCGAGACAGGGATCAGTCTGACCTGCGGCACCAGTTGGCCACCGATGCTGCAAAGAATGCGGAGAATCCGTGACATCGCGCACCTCGAATATTGTTTTGGCTGTGGGAAGCGGCTTTGCTGACCCTGTGTTTTCGATGTCGGCAGCGTGTGCGGAATCTTTAGAACTTCCGACCAGTTCAAGCCTCGGTGCAGGGCGTTGCAGCGTCGCCGATGCGAAGAAGGCTTATCTGCGCGTCGCGCTGCGGGAAACAGACGAACGGCGGTTGCGAGTTCGTTAGCCTGCGTTTGCAGAGATGACGCGGCGGCCGCCAAAGGCTTGAGTCGCGCTCTGCAACGGCCTCGATCACCTTGAGTCGGTCCAGTTCGTGCATAGTCGCCGTGATGAAACCACGCTCGTTCATGATGAGCCCCTTGCAGACGCCATCTTCACCAGCGTGCGCCTCGAAGGGCAAAACCGGACATTTCTGATGAGCTAAAACCGGACATTACTTATATGGTCGCCTCCCATTTGCAAGGCAATTGTGCGTGGCGAGGAGGGTGGTTGCGGACTTATATCCGGACTCGATCGCGGGCGTGCCCGCCGGCCCCGATGGATTTCGCCGCAAAGGTCCTAATCTAAAAAGCGGACTTGATGTTCTCAGGTTTGCCTTCGCACGGTCCAACCTGTCTTGCCATCGTTCAACCAACCTGTGCAACCGTGGATGGGTTCGAAGCTACGTGGTTGGGTTACGGCATAGCTGGGGCTTGGTACGTTCGTCCATATGCAAGCAACGCCCAAATCGTTCGTGCCATCTTGTTGGCGAGAGCAACAGCAACGACGTTCGTCGGGCGTCGGGTCAACATCAGACGCAATCGCTCGGGCAAATGCTTGGAGCTTGAAATCACCGCTCGAGAGCCGTGAATCAGCAGCGTTCGCAAGTAGACGTCACCGCGTTTGCTGATGCCTCCAAGCTTCGGTTTGCCTCCGGAGCTATTCTGTCGCGGCACTAAACCGAGATAAGCAGCGAACTCGCGCCCGGAGCGGAACGACGTCGCCTGTCCGATTACCGATACCGCCGCCGTCGCTGTAAGAACGCCGACGCCGGGAATTTCGGAGATACGGCGACATGCCTCGTCGTTGCGCCGCCATTCTTGAATGCGACGTTCGAGCAGCTCGATCTGCTCGTCAAGCGTGCGAAGTCGCGAGAGTTGATCTTGCAGACTGTCCGTCAGCATGACCGGAAGCGGGTCAGCTAATGACGCTAGAGCTGCTTTTGCAGCCTCAATCGATGGGCGACGCCCTTGCGGCAGTACGATGCCGAATTCGTAGAGCAATCCGCGAAGCTGATTGATCTGCATGACGCGAATCCGGACTAGTTGCTGCCGGATCCGGTGCAGCGCAAGCATGGCCTGCTGATCTTCGGTCTTGACTGCGACGAAACGCATGCCAGGGCGCTGCGCGGCTTCCCAGATTGCGGCGGCATCAGCCGCGTCGTTCTTGTTCGATTTCACAAACGGCCGCACGAACTGGGCCGCTATAAGCCACACGTCATGGCCGAGTCGCGCCAGAGTTCGGGCCCAATGATGAGCGCTGCCGCAAGCTTCCATGACGACGCGGCAAGCCGGCCGGTTCGCAAAGAACGGCACGAGTTGCGCCCGTTTGAGCGACTTGCTGTGAATCGCGCCGGTCTGAGGATCGACGTAGTGAATCTGGAATACGCGCTTGGCCAGATCGATGGCAATGGTCGAGGGTTCCATCTGGTTCTCCTTTGCGGCGTACATGCCGAACCAGCAATGTCGCACGCTTCAGTCAACCGAGCTGCGGCGACGGATGACCGTTAAGGCGGGAGGCGACCATTCCATCTAAAAAGCTTTCACATGTATGTCATGGCCAGATTTAAATGTCGGGGTGCGGGCTAAATACAGATGTCGTATCTGTCCTTGGGTTTTACCCTCACGTAGTGTTGAAGACGCACGGTTGAACGGGCAGGGCGCAGGTGCATGGACTTCATCGTTTGCTGACCGCTGAGCGGTTCTTGGATGGCTGTGCGCCGCGCTTTCGTTCGTGTAACGCCATCATCGTTGCCTCCAGGTCCTGTTGCGTGAGTTCNCGCGCTGCTGCATAGCGGCGTGCGGCGTTCGGCGCTGCGGGCTACGCCCTTCGCACCGAACGTCGCACAGAAGGATCAACTGAAACCACTGGCATCCGGTTTCTGCACAGCTTGACGCACACAACTGCGCGACGCGGCTCGCGCGGCCGTCTGGATGGTTCGGGGATGCTTAGTCACACTTTGTTTCAAACTGTTGCAATTGCGGGGGGCCTTGTGGGGCGGGGCTCTGCGGCGTTCGTCGTGGCTTCACAGCGCGCCTGCGCGCCTCGGACGGTAAAGGTTTCAACGCAAGCACCGTTAAAAAACATAACTAAGCGAGAAACCAACCATGAAGATTCAAACGAGCAACGGCACAGACACCATGCGTCAAATCAACGTTCGACGCGCAACGACTAACAATACTGATGAGACCGCCGGCAGCGTCCGGAAGGCTGGGGCAGTCGCGATGGGTAGTTCGGCGGTCAACCTGTCGTCGGTCGCGGGCGTCGCGGCCAGCCTGTCGGATATGGATACCGCCAAGGTCCAGTCCATCAAGGCTGCACTGCAACGCGGCACTTACACGGTCGATTCAGCAGCGGTGGCGAACGGAATGCTGCGTACGGCACGGGATTTTCTCGCGACGACGTCGAGCGGAACGGGGGCGAGAAGCGGATTGGCGCACTAGCATTCGATAAAGCTGCAAACATCGTCGCCGTGATCCGTGCCTCCGAAAACCCACCGATGCGGGCCTTTAGCCTCTGCGACGAAGGCAGCCCGCGCGCAGGTGAACCTGTAACGCCCGCAACGATCTAGGCAGGCGTGCCGTCGTCGGAAGAACAAGCGGCGGTGGCGTTGATGCCGCTGCGGGTCCGTTTTACGAGCGATGCTCGAAGTATCGATGCTGTAGGCCATCGCTGATGAGACTTACGGAGCTTCGACCAAGCCGACCGCGTGGCCGAAGCGGTCCCAGCGATGGACAAGCAATTCATGTCGCCCGTGGAGACGGCTCGCCGGAGTCGGTCAGCCCGTCCTCACCGTTGCCACGGTGCCTACGCGAAAGCCTCTGCCTGACGCGTTCCCGGCAACATCCGGTCGAACTCTCGCTTGACGATGCCGTAGCATTCGCACGAGCGCGCCTCGAGTGCGGCGCGGTCAAGTATCTTGATGCATCCGCGGGTGTTATGGACAAGCCGTGCATCGTGCAGCTTTCCCACTGCTTCGGTAACGCCTTCGCGACGCACACCCAGCATGTCCGCGATCAACTGCTGCGTCACTCGCATTTCGTCCGACCGCGTGCGGTCCGCCTGAATCAGCAGCCATCGGCACAGTTGCTTGCTCAGCGAATGATGACGATTGCAGGCAGCCGTCTGCGCCACTTGCGTAAGCAGTGCCTGCATGTACAAGAGCGTGATGCGTCGCAGGAGGTCGGAGCGGCCGAAGTGTTCGCGCAGGGCGCTCGCGGTCATGCGATACGCCGACCCCGCTACCTGCACCTGAACGCGCGTCGGCATGGTATCGCCGCCCGTCAGCACCGGCACGCCGGTCATGCCTTCACGTCCGATTGCCGCGACCTCGACGCAGCCGCCGTCTTCCATCGTGTGCAACAGCGTGACGACTGCTGTCGTCGGAAAGTAGACGTGGTGAATGCGTTTGCCTGAATCGCACAGCACCTGTCCAGCACGCAGCTGAACCAGTTCGAGATCGGCTGCGATGGCTTGCCAGTCGAGCGCGGGAAGGGCGCCCAACAAATGATTTCCGTGAAGGTCCGACTGAAGGGTCAACATAATCTCTCGTTTGGTCTCTATGCGCTTGACGCTGTGTTTTCTGCGGCCGCGCTTCATTGATGTGATCGTGATCCGATTCACCGAAGTCTTGCGGCCGACCCCGTAGCACCGTGGCTGTTCGCTGATAAACAGAACAAGCCATTTCTGTGTGCTTCGTCATACATAAGCGAGAGCCGTGCCATAGCGCGCTAAACCTCATACCAGCGGGCGATTGAGCGCCGACCGTTTTTATAGATCGCGAGTTTGCCGCGCTTTTGATTCATTTCTGAATCGACAGTAACTGACGTAGTTTCAACACCGGACCTTGGCGGTTGCTTCTTGAGCGGTTTTTAACGTTTGCGCAGCTTCCAGGCGAAAAGTTTTGCAGCAAAGCAGCGTCGAACAGGCAATTAAGCCGACCTTTAAAATTGTTCCATAACGGAGTCAGCTTCGGCCGCTGAAGCAGGCGTCGACGCCTTAAAGCCAGAGCAGACGTGGATCGAAAAACGTTGCATTCTTGCAAGAACACGGTCTCTGAACCGGTATTACGCGACGACGCATGCATGAGTCGCCGTGAAGCTCCCGGCGGCGAAGACGCTGATAGCGCGATGGGTTTTGACTGGCGTGTCAACCACAGTCGGGCAGTTTTTCGCGGGCGCCGTTGCTGGTTCGGCGACCCATCGACCGACTTTCGAAGCCGCTATCGACACCGAGGCCCAGCTTGCAATGGGAAGCGATCGCAGTCTACGTGGAGGCTCGCGAGCGCAAGAGGCGGTTCTATATGAAGGCTGGTGTGGCAGCCATCCTTGGGTGCAGCGCCGCTTTGATCGCCCGTCAATCATGCAAGACGGCATGTTCGACGTTCCTGCGTCTCGGCAATGGGTGCAGGTCGCTCTCCTATCGTGCTGCTCATCGTGCTCCAATCGGAGCCGCCGCCGTTCATGGGGCAGTAGCGGCAAGTCGAGCAGGCTTGTTCGCGCCGGCCTTCCGAACGAACTTATTGCTGATCTGGACAACTATCCTACTAGCGAGTTTTTGAACGTTGGAACAGACGTTGCAAGCTCGCGAGCCTGAACTGCCAGTGAGCCATTTCAGCGTCAGTGATTGCTCCGAAGCTACTTGCGTTCGCTGGGCCGCAATCGAAACGTCTATCCATGTGTCACGATCGTTGACTGCGCCCGGCTACAAGCCCCTCGGCGCCGGCCGCTTAATGTCTATTTCACGGGAGAGCTCTATGCCGACGCTCTATTCCTACCCGGACCTGTTCGGCGTCGCCGATAACAATCCGTTCGGCCTGAAGGTCTATGCATTCATGCGCTTGTGCGGCCTGGACTTCAAGCACAAGCACATCATTGATACGAAAGCAGCGCCGCGAGGACAGTTGCCGTATCTGGTCGACGGCGACGAATCCATCGGTGATAGCGATGCGATCATCAACTATCTCAAGCATAAGTACGATCTTGGCATCGACAGAGCACTTTCAACGGGGCAAGCGAATCTCGACTTCTTCGTGCGACGCACACTGGACGACCTGTATTGGCCGATGAGCTACTCGCGCTGGCGCGACGAGCGCTTTCGCCCGGCGTTTTTCACCGCCTTCATGGCGGCGCACTCAGAAGTCACCGCGAGTGCGCTCGAAGCCGCGAGCGAGTACAACCGGCTGCGCTATCACTATCAGGGCATCGGCCGCTACGAGCCGGATCAGGTGTACGAGCGCGGCATCGCCGATTTGCGCGTCATAGCCGATCTGCTCGGCGACAGCGGCTTTGTCTTCGGGCCCGAGCCGGCCACGGTCGATGCCGCGATCTACGGCTGTGTCGCAAACATCTATTACTACGACATTGATACGCCGTTGAAGTGCTACGTAGTGTCGAGGCCGAGCCTCGTCCGGCATTGCATGGCAATACATGAGAGGGTCGCTACCCTGAGTCAGCCCGATCGTAGGGACGCTTAGGGCCGTCGAATTGTCCGTCTTTGCTTGTCCTCCTGGAAGGGCGGGCGATTTCAGTCTCGCCGAACCAGCGAGGGTTGAAGGACTTTCTCGTGTGGCCGGGCCTTTTTGACCTACACGCTTTCGTTGACGGTTTCGCCTGAACAAGGACCGACCAGTCAGCGACGCCAGGCCGCCTTTGAGCAAGCTTCCGAGGGGCCGCTTTCTACACGAAAGCTGTCATCGGGGCAGCAAGAAAGAAGCGGCTCCCAGCACCTGATCGCCTAGGTGAGGTCGGCCCCCGTTCAACGCGTGCTCTGTCTGGGAGGTCGTCATTTCGCTACACTGCGCGCTTCCACTGACGACCTGCCAGAGAGGATGCACATGGACCGTATGGCGGCGATGGAGACTTTCGTAACAGTTGTTGACGCGGGTTCATTTTCTGCGGCCGCACGCCGCCTGAAGCTCGGCCAGCCAGCCGTCTCGAAAGCGATTGCACAGCTGGAGGAACGTCTAGGCACCTGTCTGCTGTTGCGATCGACACGTGGCCTTGCGCCGACGGACGCCGGTCAGCGTTACTACGATCACGCACTCAGGGCCATCGATGAGGCCGATCAGGCCGAGCAGGCTGCGCGCGAGTCGTCGGAAGGCTTGTCGGGACGATTGCGCATCGGCGCAGCCGTTACTTTCGCCCGCCTGCATGTCTTGCCAGCCCTCAAGTCTTTTCTGGATCAGCACCCTGATCTGAGCATCGACATCGTACTTGACGATCGATCCGTCGATTTGCTTGGAGAGGGCGTCGATGTCGCATTGCGTATGGGCGCGCTTGAGGATTCGACCATGACCGCGCGTCGCATCTCCAGCGCGCGGCGGTTCGTCGTCGGCACACCGTCATATTTCGCCGAAGCCGGCGTGCCTCGAACACCTGTCGAGCTCAACCGGCATCAGGCAGTCGTTTACTCTCTGCGAGGCGGCGGTGAATCGTGGTTGTTCAGCCGCAGTGACGGCTCCGACTCGACCGTGACCTTGTCCGGCCGGGTAAGCGTGAACGCCGCTGAAGGCATGCGCACGGCGGTGCTCGGGCACATGGGCGTTGCCGTCGCTTCGGAATGGATGTTCGCCCCGGAACTCGCGAACGGCACGGTTCAGGCCGTCCTGACTGACTGGTCGTTGCCGCCGATCGAGCTGTGGGCGGTTTTCCCGACCGGTCGCATGGCAACCACGAAGGCGCGCGCCTTCGTCGCGTTCGTCGAGCAACTCCTCAATGAGCGCATCTCTGGCGCGGGCCTGACCGGCTAAACGTTACGCACCTTTGCCCCCTCGCAGCAGGAATAGGTGCTATTCCGCGCCCGCGGCTACCGGGCGATTGCGCCTCAGCGGAGGATACGCATCAACCAATGCACGAAACATTGGCTTCGATGCAGCAGTCCCTTCCGGCAGTTCAAACCGGAGGACGCTTCAAAACTTACCGTTGAGAAAAAACATGACCCAAGCTCTGAAAGGCAAACTTGCTCTCGTGACGGGCGCTTCGCGTGGAATCGGCGCAGCTATTGCGGCGCGTCTTGCGCGCGACGGCGCATCCGTCATCGTTCACTACGCGTCGAGTGCCGCGCGGGCCGAAGCCGTCGCCAAGGAAATTCGCGATGCCGGCGGCGAGGCTGAAACTGTCGGCGCCAACTTGTCGCAGCCAGAAGGCGTCAAGAGCCTTATTGAGTCGCTGAACAGTGCGTTCGGCGGCCGCTTCGAAGGGCGGCTCGATATTCTCGTCAATAACGCTGGCACAGTCGAATATGGGCCGTTCCTCGATTCGTCGGACACGTCCTACGACACGCACTTCAACCTTAATGTCCGCGCGCCGATCGAACTGGCAAAAGACGCGGCAGCGCGCATGGTCACAGCCGGCTGGGGGCGCATCATCAACGTGGGCTCGGCTTTCGGTGAAGCCGCGCCCTTGCCTGGCGTGACGCTTTACATCGCCTCGAAGTTCGCCATCAGAGGCTTTACGCGCGGGTTGTCGCGTGAAGTCGGGAAATTCGGCGTAACCGTGAATGCCGTCCAGCCCGGCCCGATCGATACAGAACTCGCTCCGCAACCCGGCACGGAAGACCACGCAACGATGACAAAGCTCGCAAGCGTTGGCCGCTTTGGAAAACCGGAAGAAATCGCCGCGGCCGTCGCTTATCTGGCGAGCCCTGAAGCAGGCTATACGACCGGGGAGAGCCTGACGGTCGACGGCGGATGGATTGCCTGAGCCGGGCCGCCAAGGCGATGGCGCGGACCCGCTCGCGCGTGCCGAGCGCGTCGAACTCGACGATCTGACGGGCAATCCGTGGATCGTGCCGCAAGCCGCGTTGCCGATGCGCTCGCTGCTCGAACCGCTCTTCGACGACCGGCAACTGCCGTTTCCGCGCTACGCGATCGAGACGTCATCGAGGTACTGATCTATTGCCCACTCGGAGGCCAAACTGGACGCCGTCGCGAGGCGGCTCAACGAACGTCCTACGATCGCCGGTCGGCACTCGTCGAGATGGCGGCCGTTCGCGTCGGGGGAAACGCTTCGGCGTCTTCGCCCTTGCTTTGTTGCAATTTGCGTAACAACGTATGTTGCAGATTAGGTGTTTTCCCTGTGGAATTACCGATACACTTCATCCAATGGTAGTGCCAATGAATCATTTATAGGGATCTGACATGAAACTCTTTCTAAAGCCCGTCGCGGCAAGTCTTGTCTTGGTGGTTCCCGCTCTGGCATGGGCTCAGCAGCAGAACGCGCCGATTCAGCGGGCAGAAGTTCGCGCCGAGCTCTTGGCACTTGAAGGACCCGGCTACACTCCGGGTTATCCGTCGAGCGTCCCGGGCGGGGCCGGATCTTTGGCCGCGACGCCGCAGACGCGGGACGCACATACCACTGGCTACGGCTCGTCGTCGAGCGGCTCATTTCAAGTTGGTCGGCCCGCGTCTCTTAGTACCACTCAATCGGTGTACTTCGGTCTCTGAACTGTTGAGAAGCGCAGCGTGGTAGGCGTCGACGACGGTAGACAGAGCGTCGCGGTAGAGTTGTTGCAAGGGTTCAGTTGCTGCTCCGGCTTGCCGACAGAGGATGCCGACGACCACCGGACTTATGTGACAGCCTTACGTCACCTCTCAAACGCGGCAATACAAGGTCTTCCACGTGCGAAACTCCGATGCGACTACGATCAAGTTGACCCGCGACGAGCGGCCCAGCCGCGGGATCGGAAGCTTATCGGCCACGTCTCCAATGCTGTCAACTGGCGTCGGTGACAAGATTGTCGAAGATATCCGTCTGAGGCTTAATTCTGGGGAGCTGGTGCCGGGCGACAAACTCCCCAGTGAGCGTGAGCTGGCGGCGCAACTGGGCGTCAGCCGAAACGTTGTCCGTGAATCGCTACGTGTGTTGGAAGCGAGCGGTGTTGTCACAATAAAAAAAGGCCATACAGGCGGTGCGTTCATCAGCAATGGTGGTCTGAGCGCCAATGTCTCAGGCCTAGGCGACGTCCTCCGTATTCGGGGTGGCCAGGTTAGCGAAATCGCTGAGGTGCGACTCTGGATGGGCGAAATAGTGGTGCGCGCGGCTTGTGAACGTCGCACCAAAGCAAATCTTGAGAACTTGCGGGAACACCTCAGGCTCCTCGCGCAGACCGTCGATGAAGGCGACCTGCACAGTGGCCTCGTTGTCGCGGCCAAATTTCACATCGCACTGGCCGAATGCAGCCAGAACGCTCTGCTTGTGTTAATGACGGAGACTGTGATGGGAATTGCATCGCAGTTTGCAGCGGATGTCGGCATAGAAGCCGCTGATTTCTCACTACGCGAACGGCAAACCATTGTGGATGCAATCGAGGAGGGGGCAGTCACTAAAGCAGTCGCCGCAATGAAAGCCCACCTGAAGGACGTTGACTCGCGCTACAGGTACGCAGTCGCCCAGCGCAGACAATAAGACCAAGCGGTGCTCTTCCGTCTTCCAGCGGCAAACAGCGGATCGAACAGCTTTTGCTCCCGGCGCAGCAGCTGTTTTAGAACGATGAGTGGAATAGGACGAAGCAGAACGATCCTACTTCGTTCGACTGCGATCGAGTAGCACCTGCCGAACAACCTTCGATGTAAGTGCAAAAGACAAGATTCGAGACAGTGTTCGATAGATTGTCAACTGGTAGCAATATTCAGAAGTGCTACGCAAGTGTACTAGGTGCCGCCTGCGACAGCCCTTCTGCCAGGGTTACAACCCGCGTCGCCGTCGGGTGGCGAGTCGTTATCTGACTTCGTCTTGTGCACAATGCCATTTTTGCCTCGCCTAGGGCTGGATGAGCGCGCCATCGACACTTGACACGCTTTCATGCAGATGGCGGCCCCGCGTGCAGTCTCCACGGTCTCATTCGGAAAGACGGATGTCATCATCAGCAGTCAGTCCGATCTCATGCACGAGAGAACATCCATGCGAAGAAGCGCTTCGTGGTAACAGCAGCCGACTCAGTCGTAGCGCGTTGCCGGCCGGCGTGAATTCGTTCAGCCTTGACCTCGTTAACATCGATTCGGTGTAGTCTTTCGCGCCATGCATCGTTTTATTTCAGTGTCGCTTGCAACTGTCAACCAACGTTTGTCGTAGCGAGCTCTGCCTTGGCGTAGCACCGTCTTCACGAGCATGGTCGGCTTCTTAAGCGGCCGGCGACGTCGCGTTCAATAAGCGAGAAAGCGATCAATGACGCCACGCTTGCGACGACTAAAACCAGGATCATTGGAATCGCTGGATTACTACCCCCGAGCGCGACGAGTCCTGTGCACAGAGCACCAAACCCCATCTGTATGAAGCCATAGAGACCTGACGCAGAGCCGGCGAACGCCGCGTCCGAGTTGATTGCTCCAGAAAGCGCGAACGGGCTAGCCAGGCCTGTGCCAAATATGAAGACGAGCATCGCAAAGGTGACTACGGCCGGCGTAAAAACACGCGCAAAAAAAGCAACCAGCAATCCCAAAGACGCGATGATCATGATTGCCGCCGCGGATACGAGTACACGCGTTGCAGGCATTCGACCTGCAATGTACTTCGCGGCTAGACTGCCGCATCCAAGGCCAAGAATCACACACAGATATACAAAGCCGAAGGCGCGCGTTGATACACCGAGCTGCTGTATGAATATGAAGGGGGACGCTGCAACGAAAGCGAAAAAGCTCGTTGTCGCGAAGGCTCCACCTAGCGCGTGAGAGGTGAAGGCTCTGGAGCGCAGCAGAGCAAGGTAGCTTAGGGCATACGCACGCGCTGGCCGCTGGGAACGTACGGCATGGGTTTCGGGCAACGACAGCGCCGTCACGCAGACGACAAGGCCACTCGTGATGCTCAATGCGCCCAGGACCCAGCGCCATCCGAACGCCTCGGCGAGTTGCGCGCCGATCATCGGCGCGAGCGCAGGCGAAAGTGACATGGCAAGGCTCAGTATGGCTAGGCGACGTGTGACCAGGTGTGGAGCAATGCCGTCGCGCGCGATCGCTCGGCCCAGAACAAGGCCCACGCAGCCGCCGAGCGCCTCCGCCACGCGCGCTGCAACGAGCGCGCCGAGAGAGGGGCTCAGCGCCGCCGAAACGCTTGCTACCGTATATAGGGCGAGGCCAAGCAGGAGAACCGGTCTACGTCCGAAGCGATCTGAAATGGGCCCGTACACCAGTTGACCGACGGATAGACCGACGATATACAGCGTAATGGTAAGTTGAGCCGCTGCTGCCGTTGCGTGAAATTCACTTACTACCCCGGGAAGCGCCGGAACGAAAAGGTGGATCGGAAAGGTGCCCGACATGGTGATCGACACTAGTAGCACAAGGCCGGGGGGCCGGGACAAGCGATCAACGGGGGATGTGAGAAGGCCCATGTATGGTCATCTTCGGGTTGAGTAGGCGCATTCAATGTAGCCGCGTCATCGACGGCAACGAATGTTCGGACGGCGAGTGTGCAGACTAGCTCGCTGCAAGACGTTGGCGCCAATACGTTTTTCCGATCCAATAAGACGAAGAACATTAGCCACGTACCAGAGCAATATCCTCTCAAGAGCTCGACGGCGTTCAGGATGTCATGCAGGTGTCGACTCTTCAACTCGTTGAAGACCTTCAGCCCAAAGTTCGCGCCTTCGGTCTGTTCGATTCACATCCCCCAGCACTACCTTGCGGCAGTCAGCCCGGCTGCGCAGTGCTAGGCCTTGTTCTTCACCGTGCTCTCGTCGCGGCTCTTTGATCGCAGCGCGTCTAGAAACACGATGGAATACATCGGTTCGAGCGGGCGTTGCTGCCACTGCTCGACCTCGCCAGTACTTCGTCGGCGACAGTCGAAATCAAGTCAGGCCACACTTTTGGCCCGTACGGTCCAGCAAATCATCCTGGATCTCGCACATGCGCATGCCGCGCGCGTACGTACTGATGACATGAACGTCGGAACAGAGCGGCCGGCGCTGATAGTTGCCCACGAGCTGCGGCTCGAATGTGTCCCGCCGGTCACGCGGAATATCCAGTCTCAGTTCACCGTTGGTCGTCAGGACCGTCTTGGGCTGCTCCCTGTTGAGCTGGTGCATCGCGCGAGTAAGGACGCGCTGCGCAACGACGCTGGCTTGTCCCTCCGTCACCTATTGAGTAGCGCGTGCAGCCGAGCAAAGAAATGGGATGTTCCTGCCCCGCTCATCGCCGAGTCGGCCGCAAGAATCAATCACGCCGAGCGAACCTATCGCAGGATCTGCTCAATCTATCGTTTTTTAATATTTTCCCTACGCTCGAACACGCCGTATGGTGTGTACCAACGGGTCCTGTCGGAGCTCATAGTTGGTAATGGAGCACGTCGAGGTGTTCGTCTCAACTGGTCTGCGAGCGAGCGGCACATGCTGAAGACATGTCTTTTCGGAGGCGGCGCGATTGGGGAATATTCCGCCGGTCATCTTGCGCGAGCGAAGCAATGGAACGTTCGGCTTGAAACGTCGATGCTGGATAATATTACTTACTACAATATTCGGCGCACGTTCCATAACCAGAAATTCATTGACAACACCCGATCGGTGAAGCGCGCGCCCCAACCTGTGCTTGCGACAAGTGACGGATATAGGGTTCTTTCTCCCGTATCCGGCAAACAGTTCAGCGCAACGATCGACGCAGCGGCTTATCCCGAGTCGAGAGAAGGAATGAATCGCTTCTTTGACCGCAATGTGTTGACGCAAACATTCTTCCAGCGAATTGCCCAGCCGCTCAAGCAGACAACCACAGCGGAGTGGCTTGCGCGCTTTCGCAAACTCGATTCTTCCGCTGGGCCAGCCAACCGGTCGAGCACACATCTGGCTGATTTTGAAGTGATACACGAGGAACTCTATCTTCAATCTCCGACACCGATAGGTGCTGTCCGGAAGGTCCGGTATCCGGGTCGCTCCGATGGTAGCTTGCTAAAGCTTTCCAGGCCTCCGGCAGCGCCGGGGCAGAGCAACGGCGAACTGTTCCTCGGTTGAGGCCATTGGCCGATCGAGTTATTGGCAAAACCAGGACATTAGTGCTGAGGCTTTCAGAAATGCGGTAGCACAACTAGCAATCCTCACAGAATGACGAGAGCGCCCGAACTATTGGAGAAGGTCATGATGATTCTATTGATAGGCCTGACAGGTATCAAGGGGATCCGTTGATGCGGCTCGGAAATCTCATAGCCGGAAAGCCACGACGGACTAGCGCTCATCTTTGCAATAGGAAATCGAGATCTTGGGCCTGCCGTGTCGCATCCTGATCTCGGAAGCCGTAACAATCCTCACGCGATCCACGTCGCCGGTAAGCTCCTCAGCGATACCGGAGTAAGGAAGCGTGATCGAGCCCGGACATCCTGTCTGGGACGAAGGACAAAGATAACGCCGGGACACTGACAGTTGCAAAACTAATAGATCAAACAAGGAGACAGGAATGAAGTACTCGAAGTTGTTATTCGCTTCTGCGGTTCTCATGGTGACCGAGGCGGCGTTAGCGCAAAGCAGCGTCACTCTCTACGGCGTGATCGATTTCGGCATTAACTTCGTCAACAATGCGCAAACCGCGGTGCCCGGCGGGCGCACGGGACGGCATCAATATACGATGAGCAGCAGTATTATGCAGGGCAATCGATGGGGGCTGCGAGGGACGGAGGATCTCGGCGGCGGCTATAAGGCCATCTTCGTGCTCGAAAGTGGGTTCGATGTTGGGACGGGCGCGTTCCAGCAAGGGGGCGACCTTTTCGGTCGGCAGGCGTATGTCGGTCTTTCGTCACCGTATGGAACTATTACCTTAGGACGTCAGTACGATTCGGTAGTCGACTTCATTGGACCGATCACCGGTGCAGTGGGCAATGGAACCTATTCATTGCATGGTAATGACATCAATAACTTCGGGAATACTTACCGCGTCAATAACGCGATCAAGTTCACTTCGATTACCTATGGTGGTTTCAAGTTCGGCGGGCTTTATAGCTTTGGTGGAGTAGCCGGGTCCTTCGGGACAAACAGCGTCTATTCGTTTGGCGGTTCATACGGCTTCGGAGGCCTCACAGCTGCCGCTGCATATCTAAAGGCACGCGATCCGAACCGATCGTTTTGGGGAAACAACGTCAATAGTTCGTCGACTGCAAGCAACTTAGGCTCGATTAACGGTGTCCAGGTGAACCCCGTCTATGGAGGATTCGCTTCAGCCTCGAATTATGAAGTCACGGGCGCGGCCGTGCAGTACGCGTTCTCCCGCGCGACCGTCGGTGCGAACTATTCTCACATTAGCTTTCGAGACCTGAATGACCCGTCCTCCGGAACCCTCGCGCTGACAAATCCTCGCGGCTATACAGGGAACGCCTCTTTCAATAGTTACTCCGCCTTCGTGCGCTACGCGCTGACACCGTTCTTTTGGCTGAATGGTTCGTACGATTATCTTGTGGGCGGGGCGATTGATGGGAAGGAGGGAGCCAAGTATCACCTGTTCAACGCCACAGTCGACTATCTGTTGTCGAAGCGTACAGACGTGTATTTCATGGCGAACTATCAGATAGCGTCTGGCGTTGACTCGACTGGACAACACGCGGTTGCATCGTATTTGACGATTACGCCGTCTAACACGTCGCGACAGGTCGTACTGCGTGTGGGCATGAGGCATCTGTTCTAAGACACGTGTTGCGGATGCCTTGTTGGTAGTGGCGATGCGAGTTATGAGGCGAGGCGCCCGCCCACGCGTCCGGGATTGACG
Organism: Burkholderia sp. 8Y; assembly: GCF_902506145.1. GTDB lineage: Bacteria > Pseudomonadota > Gammaproteobacteria > Burkholderiales > Burkholderiaceae > Caballeronia. The sequence continues at coordinate 505,566 of NZ_LR733519.1, forward strand.
CGAGCGGTCGCCGTTGAGGTTTCACCATGTCTCAACGACGTGGAACCGTGCATTGACTAGATTAACTCCAGCAACCTTTTGAGGCGCAAACGGCTCTCAATCACTTTCTTGTTTTGTTCAATCAACTGAAGAGGTTCGGAAGATATGTCGACCAATGAAGCGAGTAAGACTTGTCCGTTCGCGCAAGCCATTTTCCCGTGGCCACGAGACAATAAAAGTCCGCTGAATCCTCCGCCTCAGTACGCAGCTCTCCGCAAGGAGAGTCCGATTGCTAGGGTCAAGCTGTGGGACGGCAATCTTGCTTGGCTGATCACTGACATGGAACACTTCCGCGAAGTAATGACTAGTCCGCACTTCAGCGCGTCGCCGTTGACCGAAGGCTTTCCGTTCGTCTCGCCCTCGCGGGCCGCGCAGTCGAAGTCGTATCAGACCTTCATTACCATGGATCCACCGGAGCACGGTCAGTATCGTCGCACGCTCACCAAAGAGTTCATGGCGAAACGCATGCAGGAGCTGAGGCCGCTGGTCCAGCAATCGCTCGATCACCTCCTTGATGAGATGGAGCAAAAAGGCGCGCCAGCCGACTTCATCGAATCTGTGGCGTTGCCCCTTCCATCGCTCGTTATATCGATCATGCTCGGGGTTCCATACGGTGACCACGGCAAGCTGCAAAAGTGGAGTGCCGATCGGATGGATCTGTCGATAGCCCCGGAAGAACTGACGCAGTCGGCCACCAATATGGCTCGGTATATCGACGGGTTGCTTCGGGAGAAAGAAGCTAATCCCGGTGATGGCAACGACCTGCTTAGCCGGATGGCAGTCGAGTGGATCAATCCAGGCAGGGTGTCTCATGCGGACGCAGTCCAAATGGCGACGTTACTTTATCTTGCAGGTCACGAGACGACGGCGAACCAGATCGGCCTAGGGCTTTTAAGTCTTTTCAAGCACCCCGACCAACGGGCGGCCTTGATGGCTGATGCGTCGCTTGTAAAAGGCGCTGTTGAAGAAATGCTGCGGTTCCACTCGATCACGCACATGAACTCAAATCGGGTCGCCACACAAGACGTCATGATCGGCGGACAGCTAATCCGAAAAGGCGAAGGCGTTTTGGCGCTGCTGCATGCAGCCAATCATGATCCGGCCGCTTTCCCCAATCCAGAGCACTTCGATATCCGGCGAGATACGAAGGACCAGTCGCACGTTGCCTTCTCGTTCGGCATTCATCAGTGCCTTGGGCAACCACTCGCCCGTCTCGAACTCCAGGTGGTTTTTGAAACGATTTTCAAACGATTCCCCGACCTTCAACTGGCCGTACCCGAGGAAGAGCTGCCTTTCAAGGATAAGTCATTCGTCTACGGTTTGCGGGCGTTGCCTGTCCGGTGGTAGGCCTGGAAGATCACATTCCGAGCGATGCGACGAAGATGAGACAGAGCCTCTTTCGAACGCATCGACGGAATGCTTCACCCACTCGTTGCCTGTTAATCAACCTCGCAATCACGGGATGATCGAGTATGGGCGTTGCGCACAATGAGGCGGCGTATATGAATCTACGACTAAGTTCGAAAGTGGCCCTCGTAACGGGCGGTGCCTCTGGGATCGGTCGCGCGGCTGCTATCGCGTTCGCGCGTAATGGAGTGGCTGTTGCAATTGCGGATGCCGACGTGGCGGGCGGCGAGCAGGTGGTAAAAGACATTGAGTCCCAGTGCGATGGTAAAGCAGTGTTCATTAGAGTGAACGTGGCGGACGCGGCATCGGTAAGAGCGATGGTCCAATCCACTGTCGAACATTTTGGTGCGCTCGACATGGCATTCAACAACGCGGGCGTTCCTGATCGGGCCGCGAGCCTACGCACGTCGACACAAGAAAACTGGGACCGCGTCATGTCGGTTAATCTCGAAGGGGTCTGGCACTGCATGAAGGCGGAGCTTGATCATATGCTTACCGAAGGTAAAGGTTCCATCGTGAACAACGCTTCGCGGTCTGCGTTGGTTGGGGTGCCATCGGACGGTGTGTATGGGGCGGCAAAGCACGGAGTCGTCGGATTGACGAAGGCCGCGGCAATCGAATTTGCCTCTAAAGGCATTCGCGTCAATGCAGTGTGCCCGGGTCTCGTCGAAACCGCGCTAACGCGTACACGATTTGGCGATGAGCTGGCTACGCGCGCGAAGTTGGCCAATCCACTCGGGCGGGTTGCTCAACCTGAGGAAATTGCAGAAGCTGTCGTGTGGCTTTGCTCTGATGCGGCTTCGTTCGTTGTCGGCGTCGCACTTCCCGTGGACGGCGGTGCAACTGCGCGATAAGGTTTGATTGGGTAACGACTTGAAGCTTAATGGTTGTCGCGCTCACGTGGTTCCATCGAATGACAGACATGCAAACAGATTTGAGCCAGGTACGTACTGCTGCTGCAAACACCGCAAACGCCTACGATGCAGCAATCTGGCGTTGGTTCTCGTCTGTCTATGAGGAGGGACGCCTGCGTTGGTGTCGTTCAGAGGCGGGGTGGCTCATAAGCGTCGACCATAAGCACCTTGCGACGGAACGTGACTTCTATGATGCCATCCGCATCGCCAGGGATCGCTCGATGGCATCGCCCGCTGTTCGGCGCAAGCGTCGGCTTGAGCTTGCGAGATGACGAATCACATTTTTGTGGCGTGGATGTCCGAACGTTGTGCAGGATTCTTACGAAGGAAACGAAGTGAGTTCAGATCTTAATGCGATGTCGAGTGCCGGTTCCCGTTTTCGTCTTGCGGTTCAATGCGACGCGCCCTTGCAGATAGTTGGCGCAATTACCGCTTATGCAGCGAAAATGGCAAAAGCGGTCGGTTTCAAGGCGTTGTATCTTTCAGGTGGCGGTGTAGCTGCAAATTCGCTAGGCGTGCCGGATTTGGGCATTAGCACAATGGAGGATGTTTTGACCGATGCGCGTCGTATTACCGATGCATCCTCTCTGCCACTGCTCGTCGATATCGATACGGGTTGGGGCGGCGCGTTCAACATTGCGCGCACGGTCCGTTCGTTTATTAAGGCGGGCGTGGCGGCAATTCACATCGAGGACCAAGTTGGACAAAAGCGATGCGGGCATCGACCAGGCAAGGAATGCGTATCAACGTCTGAGATGGCTGATCGAGTGAAAGCCGCCGTCGACGCCCGGACCGAGGAAACGTTCGTCATCATGGCTCGAACCGACGCGGCAGCCGCAGAAGGGATAGACGCAGCGATTGAGCGCGCGCTCGCATATGTCGAAGCGGGCGCCGACATGATCTTTCCCGAGGCGATGAAAACGTTGGACGACTACCGCCGCTTCAAAGAAGCAGTGGGTGTGCCAATCCTGGCGAATCTGACGGAGTTCGGCTCGACACCCCAATTCACTGTCGACGAACTGAAATTGGTGAATGTCGATATTGCGTTGTATTGTTGCGGCGCTTATCGGGCAATGAATGCGGCGGCGCTTGACTTCTACGAGACGGTGAAGCGCGACGGCACGCAAAAGGCTGCCGTGGAAACGATGCAGACTCGCGCGGACCTCTACCAGTATCTCGGCTATCACGCCTACGAAGACAAGTTGGATCAGCTGTTCGCAACTCAGAAATAGCTTTGGTTCCGGGGGACGACGCGTTGAGTAGACCCGGCAATAGTAACGAAACCGCAAGTATCAAGCCGAAGTGAGACGGCGACCTTCAGGCGCGATACCGCAGAAACTTTATTGAATAGGGAGCTGGGAATGAAGGCGATCAAGACAGTTAAGCTCTTGGGTGGCGCGCTAATCGTTATTGCATCGATCAGCGCCTATGCGCAGCCAAGTAATGCCGAGATGGCCAGTCCGCCCACCGCGGAACAAACTGCGAAGGCTGCGAAATCGGCCGATCGGGCATTGGCGAGGAAGGTGCGCACGGCGCTATCAAGAAACAAGAACATCAGTGCCACGAATGTCACGGTCCGCGCGAGAAGCGGCGTTGTGACGCTGCAGGGTTCGGTACCGGAGCAATTGCAGATTGACCAAGCAACACAGGTCGCGCAAAGCGTGCCAGGTGTACTGTCGGTGAAGAACGCGCTGACGATTCGGGCCTTCGGACAGTGAAAGCTTCGATAGTCTCGTGGTTGTGACAACGTGCATCGCGATAAAGGGTTCTCGGAGATCAGGTCAGGTAGTCGAGCCGGCCGTCGGAATTACCCACGAGCTGATGATATTCGCACCGATGTTCGCCTGCCAGATGCGCACGGCGCGATACCGTTGCGCGGTGCATCGACGAGACCTTGCGCGATGGCGGCCTGTCCGAAACGATAGTCGACGCCGCAATTCTCACGCGATGACGGACCCACGATCACGACCTTGCTCGTGCTCGATGACGCGCAAGAGAATGCGATCGCGCAAAGCGGAGTCCTGCGGCAGCCAGTCATCGCGAAAGAAATGCCCTTGCTCGTGCCACCGCGCATGTAGCCGGCCTGAATCTTCGTTTGGCTCAACACTTCTCTCGGTGGCGTGGCGTGGCGTGGCGTGGCGTGGCGTCTTACGACGTCGTCTTGCCAAGTGCCGTCCACAATACGCCAGTCGCCTTGCGAAAGGCAGACAGGTCCGGCGTGTGGCTTCCCGAGCGTCGCAGGAACACGATCAAGCCCTGCCAGTGCGAATAGATTAGCGCGCCCCGAATACGGCATTCTGCCGCCGGAAGCTTCGGATTGATCTGCGTCACCAGCGTGCTGAAAAGCGACTGATATTTTTCGCTGACACCTTCCATCACATCGCGCACCGCAGGGTGATGCTCGGCGAGACACCAGCATTCGAGCGCAAAAGGACTGATGAGATTAGTGGGCTGAGTCAGTGCGTCGAACGTTTCATCGAGCACGGCCTGAAGCCGCGCTTCCGGCGTCAGATGAGCGTCTTCCGCCAGTTCATGAAAGCGATGCAGGTAACGTCGCGCGAGTTCTTCGATGGTCGCCATGAGCAGCGAATCGCGGCTGCCGAAGTAATGCTGAAGCGTGGCGAGGCGAATGTTCGCCGCAGACGCGACCCCGCGTTGCGTGAAACCGCCGTTCCCTTGTGATGCAAACACGCCGATTGCCGCTTCGAGGATCTCCGGTACGCGCGTTTCACGGCGTCCGCGTGTCGCCGCTTTCTTTTCGCCGCCGGTGACATCGGAAAGCGCGAAGGTCAGATTGTCCATGCTTCTTACCGTCCGTTCGGTCGATCGGGTGCTGGTTCTTGCTCACCGGCTCCCTGCCAGTCGCGTGACCAATTGAACCGATTTTATACCGCAGAACGCTAGGAACAACAGCGATCTAATGGTAAAAAACACCGGCTCATTGTTCCTTGTTAATTGGTCAACTGACTACTATTATTTGGTCATTGGACCAATTAATCGATGGTCGGGAGAAGGGAAATGAACGATCCGTCAACATCGCTTCATGGGCTCGTCGAAAAGTGGCTCGCGCCTTATCTCGCGACTCCCGCGCGCGTCGTGCGTCTCGCGCGTGACGAGGCTGGCGTGCATCGAGGCGTGCGCATCGAGATAGGTCGCTCGTCTCGGGATGTGTCGATGCTGTTCTTTCGTCACGGCGACGGCTCGTGGCACGTGTATCCCCCGCAGAAGGCGCGCCCCTGTCTGAACGCCTGGTAAACGGAAAAGCCGCAATCGGCATCACCGATTGCGGCGCTTCATCATCGACACACTTGCTCAGGCTTCCACGCGCTCCGGCCGCATCGCGCGAGAAAGCGCGGCGAGGCTGTCGGTGAGACGTTCCACCGGCAGTCCGTCCAGCGACATGACGACGTCGGCCATCTGTTGCGCCGCGCGCCTGAGTTCGTCGGGGCCGTCGCCATCGGCATCGAGACCGACCATCACGCCGAACTTGCGACGAATCTGTTCATCGGAAAAGTGCGTCGCGGACGTCCACGGGTCGCCTGTCGCGTGATCGGCGGTCGCGCTGAAGACCGTGCCGCGCGCGTGAATATCGACTCCGCCGGGCACGCCGCGCCATTGACCGCCCGTCATCCATTCGGCGATGTTCGACGACGACGGCTCCGGCTCGACGCTCACGCGTTGTCTGAACGCGGCAATGCGTGGATCGTTCATGGTCGCGGCTTCATACCAGCGCGGCCCCGGCGGAACGTCATGCGCGAGCGCGGCGAGCGCGTGAGCGTGACTGAACTCGGCACTGAGAAGGTCTTGGGGTGCTTGTTCGCGGAAGATCGGTGTGAGGGCAAACGGATTCGCCCGCACCACCACGCGTGTGATCTCATCGGGATGAAGCGCATGTCGAGCGAGCAGTTGCGCGAAAGCCGTCAGCGGATGATGAATCCAGCGGCAGCAGGGCCACGGCTTGTAGGTGGTATTGAGGATTTGCCAGTCGTCGCCGAGACCGGCTAGCAGCGCCTGATCGTCGTGACCCGGCGAACCATAGAACTTCCAGAATGCATTCTCGCCGTCGAGAATGTCCTTGAAGCCGGTGCTGCCCAGTCGCGCGAGCAACGCGGACGAGACACCGATCTCCGCGCACCAGCCCGCATCGGCATATTTGTACATGGGCTGCTCGACGGATTCGGCCCATTTGCGCAATGTGGGCTGAGGCGAGTTGCTGCCGCCGATGCCGAACGCGTGATTCGCCGCTTTGCCGTCGAGCCGCGCGATATGCGCCGAAGCGCCGATGGCCGCCCATGTGATCGTCGCGGCCGGACCGCCGAGTTCGTTCCAGCCGATCACCTTGCCGTTTTCAATCTGCATCGGCGCGCCCATCCAGCTACCGATGCGCGCCCCGACGTCGAAGCCCACTGCGATCGCGCAAAGCAGGTCCCGGCCGCTGCGCTTGTCCATTTCCGCGAGGGCCAGCGCGGAAAAGACGGTGGCATTGCCGAAGTGCGTGGAAGTCGGAAAGGTGTCATCGGCATCGAGGACATTGGCAAGCCGCGCGTTGGCATAGGCGGCGGCCGTTGCCGAACTGCGCTGCGCGCTACCGATCACGCTCGCATGCGGCGCACCGCCGATCGTGCTCACGTAATCCAGCGCGATCTTGCCGCTCGGCGTATCGACGGCGCCGAGCGCGCAGCCGATCGTATCGAGCAACAGGCGCTGCGTTTCGTGCACGACCGAATCCGGAAGATCGTCGAAGTGGGTGCCGACAGTGAAATCGGCCAATGTCTGCGTGAGCGATGTCATGCGTGCAGCTCCTGTTTGAGCGATGAATGAATGCGCATCAGAGCGCGGCCTGGAGTTGCGGGAGCGCGTCGAACAGATCCCCGACGAAGCCGTAATCGGCCACCTGAAAGATCGGCGCATCCGCGTCCTTGTTGATGGCGACGATCACCTTCGCGTCTTTCATGCCGGCGAGATGCTGAATCGCGCCCGAAATGCCGACGGCGACATACAGTTGCGGCGCGACGATTTTGCCGGTCTGGCCCACCTGAAGGTCGTTCGGCGCGAATCCCGCGTCGACGGCCGCGCGCGATGCGCCGACCGCCGCGCCGAGGCGATCCGCGAGCGGATAGAGCAGTTCGAACTGCGCGGCGCTTTGCATGCCGCGTCCGCCACTGACGACGATATCGGCCGCGCCCAGATCAGGCCGATCCGATTTCGCAAGCTGCTCGGCGATAAAAGCCGATGTGCCGCTGTCGGTGGCGGTTTCGACGGTCACAATATCGGCATGGCCGCCGGTCGCATCGACGGGCTGGAACGCCGTCGCCCGCACGGTCATGCATTTGATCGGCGCGCACGATTGCACGGTGGCGATCGCGTTGCCGGCGTAAATGGGTCGTTTGAACGTATCGCCGGAGATGACCGCGATGATGTCGGAGATCGGATCGACATCGAGCAGCGCGGCGATACGCGGGAGCACGCTCTTGCCGTGCGAACTTGCCGCACAGAGGACGTGGCTGAAATCGCGTGCAAGCGTTGCGACAAGCGAGGCGACGTTTTCCGGCAACTGATGCGCGTAGGCGGGGTCATCGGCGACGAGCACCGTTCGCACCTGCGCGACGCGGGCTGCTTGCCTGGCAACATCCTGAACATCGTGCCCGGCGACGAGCAGCGCGACGTCGCCGCCCATGGCGTGCGCTGCGCCGAGCGCATTCAAAGTGGCCGCGCCGAGCGCGCCGCCGGAATGTTCCGCAATAACGAGAATAGCCATCAGATCACCTGTGCTTCCGTCTTCAGTTTGTCGACGAGCTGCGCGACGGACTCCACCTTGATGCCGCCTTTGCGTTCAGCGGGCGGCTCGACCCGCAGCGTCGCGAGCGTCGTCTCGATGGATGTGACGAGCGTGCTTGCCGCCAGCGTTTCCAGCGGCTTTTTCTTGGCCTTCATGATGCTCGGCAAGGTCGCATAGCGTGGCGCGTTGAGGCGCAGATCGGCGGTCACGACAGCAGGCAATCGTAGCGACACCGTTTGCAGCCCGCCATCCACTTCTCGCGTCACGGTGACGTCTTGCGCGGTGACATCGACCGCGGATGCGAACGTGCCTTGCGGCCAGCCGAGCAGGGCCGCGAGCATCTGGCCCGTCTGGTTGTTGTCGCTGTCGATCGCCTGTTTGCCGAGCAAAACAAGTTGCGGCTGCTCTCGCTCGACGACCGCTTTCAGCAACTTTGCCACGGCAAGCGCGCCCGGCGGCGCCGCGGTTTCGACGAGAATCGCGCGATCCGCGCCGATGGCGAGCGCCGTGCGCAACTGTTCCTGCGCGGCGGCGGGCCCGACCGACACGGCCACGATTTCCGTCGCGACGCCTTTTTCTTTCAGGCGGACGGCTTCCTCGATCGCGATCTCGCAGAACGGATTGATCGACATCTTCACGTTGTCGACTTCCACCCCGCTGTGATCCGCATTGACGCGAACCTTGATGTTGTGATCCACGACACGCTTCACTGTAACCAATATCTTCATGCTGACGACCTCATTGCTTCATGTCTGATCGAAGGCGGACGCTCAATGCGTCAGTTGCGGCCCGCCCACTTCCACATACGCTTCATCTCGCGATTCGGCGTTGAACCGTTCGAGTTCCGCATGCGCATTCGCTTCGCCCTGCAACAGCGAGCGCGTCGCGAACAACAGTGCGCCGATGGAGATCGGCAGCACGCCGATGGCGCAGAGAATGGCGAGCCGCAGATCGCCCGATGCATCGCTAAGGAGGCCGACGAAATACGGCCCGAGCCCCAGCCCGAAGATGTTCGGCCCGAGCGAGAACGCCGCGAACGCCGTGCCGCGCAGACGCGGGATGACGAGATCCTGCGTGGTCGCCTGAAGCGGACCGAACCACATCGGTACGAAAAAGGTCGCGACGGCATAAGCGCAATAGAACACGGTGACGTTCGACGTGAGGTACTGCACCACGCTCGCCGCGCTGAAGGCTGTGGCCGTCACGCAAACGAAGTAGAGCCGGCCGAACGCGTGCTTGCGGCGCGCCCAGTCGCACAGGTAGCCGCTCAAGCTGATGCCCGCGCCGCCCGCGATGATCGCGATGATCCCCAGATGCAGGCCCGCCTGCGCGGTCAGGCCGAGCTTGCGGCTCGCATAGACGAAGACGAAGGCGTTGACGGCGTTCATCGCGAAGGCGAGAAAGGCGCCGGCCACGGTCAGGCTCGCGAAGGTGCGCGATCCGGTAATGAGCCGGTGCGCGTAGGCGTCGCCCAGACGCGTGGCCTGATACCAGTTGGAGCACACATAGAACGCGACCGCAATGGCGATCCACTGCACCAGGTTGCTCGTGATGGCGAAGCCGCCGACCGTCGCGATCACGGCCTTGTGACCGGCGGAAAGCACATGGTTCGTGCTCCACGTCGCCGCGACTACCAGCGCGACCGCAAGCAGCAAATAGGTGAAATTGCGCACATATTCGCGACGCGGCGCGCCGAGCGCCTGAAGTCGCAGCCAGCTCCAAGGCGGAACCATCGCGCCAAGATCACGCAATGCACTTCCAAACGGATGCGGGTCCTTCTTGCCCAGTACTGTGTCGAGCCGACCGCGCATCGGCTCGCGAATGGTCAGGATCACGATCAGCGCGAATAGCATGCCCGGCACGCCTACGCCAATGAACGATGCCTGCCACCCGGTCAGACCGAATGGCGCGTTGCCGCCCGAAAAGGTGCGTTCCCATGCGGACACGATTGATCCGCCGATGGCAAGCGATGCGCCGGCGCCGACATACACACCGACCGAGTAGAGCGAAAGCACCGTGCCGCGGCGTGCCCGCTCGAAGTAATCCCCGAGCAACGAGACGGCGGCGGGCGTCGCGCTCGCTTCGCCGATACCTACGCCGATTCTCGCCGTCCCGAGCTGCACGAAGCTGCGCGAGAGGCCGGAAATGGCCGTCATCAACGACCAGAACGACAGGCCCAGCGCGAGCGTTCGCACGCGACTCCATCCATCGGCGAGACGCGCGAGCGGAATACCGAACACGCAATAAAAGAGCGCGAACGAGGTGCCGTAAAGCAGCCCGAGCTGCGCGTCCGAGACGCCCATGTCCCGTTTGAGATAGGGCGCGAGGATGGTCACGATCTGACGATCGACGTAGCTGAACGAATAGATCAGCGTGAGGATGAACAACACATACCAGCGATACCAAGGGCGTTCATGGGTCGTCATGGCAAACCTGTGAAATGCGGGCACGCGCAGAAAGTCTGCGCGGCGCTGATGCGGATCAACGGCCGTGCGCGTCGTTGCGTTCGGCCGGCCTGATTGAAACGCCGTGAGGCGACTAACCGGTACGGTGCGCGGGCATGGTGTCGTGTCTCCAGATCTTGTCTGTTTTCTGGTGCCGTGGCGGGCTTGCTTTGGCTGGATCACAGAATAGCCACGTATGTCGGCTCACTACCAATACGTTTTTCCGATGCATTAAGACGAAATAAATTGCGTCCCAATCCAGAGGGAAATCCTCTGAAATCCTCTGCAAACAGTATTGGTCGAAGGCCGAAGGTGCTTGTTAGAGTGGCTTCACATTGAGATGTCGCCTGAGCACTGACTGGCGGCAAAACGTTAGTTCTAACGACGCGTGGAGCATGATGGAGCATTCAGCGATGGCGCAAATCGAAGCGAGCGGGCGTGTCCCGGTCGTCATTGTCGGAGCCGGGCCGATCGGTCTGGCACTCGCGGGCGATCTCGGCTGGCGAGGCATTCCCTGCGTGCTGATCGAGCGCAGCGACGGAGAGGTCAGCCAGCCCAAGATGGACATGGTAGGCATCCGCACGATGGAGTTCTGCCGCCGCTGGGGTATCGTGGGGGACGTCGAGAATGCGGGCTATAACCGCGACTATCCGCAGGATTACGCGTGGGTGTCGCAACTCGCGGGCGGTTATGAGTTCGGCCGCGAGCCGTTTCCGAGCGTGCGCGACGAAGCGCGTCCGGAACAGAGCCCGCAAAAGCGCGAGCGTTGTCCGCAGAACTTCTTCGATCCCGTCCTGACACGCTTCGCGAAGAAAACGGGCAAGGTGCAGATCCGCTATCGCACCGAATACGTTTCGCACGAAGAGCGCGATGACGGCGTCAGCGTGACCGTGCGTGATCTGGCGTCCGGAAAAGAAGAGACGATCGAGTGCCTGTACCTCGTCGGTTGCGACGGCGGGGCGAGCCGCGTGAAGGAGCGTCTCGGCATTCGCATGACCGGCACGCCCGCGCTCACTTACACGACGAACGCCATCATCGAGTGCAACGGCCTCGAGGCCATGCACGACAAGAAGCCTGGCTATCGCTATATCTTCATCGGTCCGGAAGGCACGTGGAGCACGGTGGTCGCCATCAACGGGCGCGATCAGTGGCGCTTCTCTATCGTCGGCGACAACACCATGCGCACGCTGTCGGAAGATGACGTCGCGAAGGCGTTCCGCCGCGCAATCGGCCGCGATGACGTGCCGTTCAAGATTCTCTCGGTGATGCCGTGGATTCGCCGCCAGCTGGTCGCGGACAACTTCGGCACGGCACGCGTGAAGATCGCGGGTGATGCGGCGCACTTGACTTCGCCGACCGGCGGCTTCGGCATGAACATGGGGATTCAGGACGCCGTGGACCTCGGCTGGAAGCTGCAAGGCATGGTCGAAGGCTGGGGCGGTCCGCATCTGCTCGATACCTACGAATTCGAGCGCCGGCCCGTTGCCATCCGCAATGTGAACGAGGCGACCAACAACCTCAAGCTGATGCTCACGCCGCGCAAGAACCTGAGCCCTGCCGTCTTCGAGCCGGGCCCAGAAGGCGACGAAGCGCGCCGCATCTTCGGCGATTCTTATACCGCGATGATGAAGCGCGAGTGGTTCACGATCGGCATCCATCTCGGCTTTCGCTACGAAGGTTCGTCGATCGTCGTGCCGGACGGCACGCCCGAACCCGAAGACACAGTCAGCACGTATGAGCAGACGTCGCGCCCCGGTCATCGCGCACCGCACGTATGGCTCGCGCCGGACCGTTCGACGCTCGATTTGTTCGGCCGCGGCTTCGTGTTGCTTCGCTTCGATGCATCGCTTGACGTGGACGCGGTGCGTGATGCGGCGAAAGCGGCCGGCGTCCCGTTCACGGTGGTCGACATTGGCAACGACGCGGCGCGTGCCGCTTACGAACGCGCACTCGTGCTGGTCCGTCCCGACGGACACGTCGCCTGGCGTGCCGACGCCGCGCCTGAAGACGCGCAGGCGCTCATCAACGTGATCCGCGGCATGTATCCGGTGAAACCCGAGGCGGCCGCCACCGCGGAGGTGCTCACGCGATGAAACTCGTCACTTTCGACCAGGGCCGCATCGGCATTGTGAACGACGCTCGCGTGATCGACATCACTGATCTCGCGGGCGCACAGCCGGGAACATGGCCGCCCGTCGGCATGGTTCGGCTAATCGCGGACTGGCAGCAGCGGCAGCCCGCGCTGCTCGACGCCCTCGCCACGCGTAAAGGCGTCCCGCTCGGCGATGTGCGGCTGGAGGCACCGGTGCAGTGGCCGAACAAGGTCATCGCGTTTCCCGCGAACTATCACGCGCACATCGATGAGATGAAGCATGGCACCGCCAGCGGCGTGATCTCGACCTTCAAGGCCAGCGGCCAGGGCTTTTTCCTGAAGGCGAGTTCGAGCCTCAGCGGTCCGGCGGACGACATCGTGTTGCCGCCGCTCGCTGGCCGCGAGATTCATCACGAGTGCGAGCTTGGCATCGTCATCGGCAAGCGCGGTCGCGGCGCTTCGCGTGCCGAACACCGCGACTACATATTCGGCTTCACTTGTCTGCTCGACATGGTCGTGCGCGGCAAGGAAGAGCGCGTGATGCGCAAGTCGTTCGATACTTTCTGCCCGACCGGACCGTGGATCGCGACCTCAGACGAAGTCGCTGATTTCGGCAATATCGACATGCGCCTTTTCGTCAACGGCGAGGAACGGCAGCGGGCCTCGACGCGCGATCTGATCGTCGATATTCCCGAGATGATCGCGATGTCCTCGGCCGTAATGACGCTCGAACCGGGCGACATCATCGCGAGCGGCACACCGGCGGGCGTGGGGCCGGTCGTGGATGGCGACGTGCTGGAGATCGTGATTGACGGCATCGGGTCGATGACGCTGCGCGTGCGTCAGGGCGAAGTCGGCGCGCATGCCGTGTGGGACGAAGCAAAGACCGGTCTCGCGGTGTGACGCGCGCCATGCAATCGGACCAACGGACCAACGAACAGAGGACAGCAATGTCACACACGCTCACTCAGACGCCCGCCGCGCCTGAAGGTTACTTCGAGGAACTGCAGGCCCGCGCCTTGTCGCCGGGCTGGGCGAAGAAGGTGCCGCAGATGTGGCCCACGCCGCGCCCGCGCTACGTGCCCGCCGTGTGGCGTTATGCCGATGCGCGCGCCGCGCTCGATGCCGCCTGCGATTTCGTCTCGCCGGAGCATGCGGAGCGGCGCAATCTCATCATGGTCGATCCGATTGCGGACAACATCTATCCGACCTGCCGCAACCTCGTCGCCGCGTATCAGCTCGTGTTGCCGGGTGAGACCGCGCGTTCGCATCGTCATTCGCCCAATGCGCTACGGCTCATTCTCGATGCGGGCGAGCGCACCTTCACCATCGTCAACGGCGTGCAGATCGATGTGGCGCCCGGCGATGTCGTGTTGACGCCATCGTGGCACTGGCACGGCCACAGCAATTTCGGCGATGAACCGGCCTTCTGGATCGACTTTCTCGATGTGCCGCTCGTGCAGAACCTCGAATGCATGTTCTTTGAGGACCATCCGCAGCGCAACGAGCCAGTGACCGCACATGAGCCCGATTCGCCAATGCGCCACAAGGGCGCCGATCTCGAACACGCCGCGCGCGAACAGGGCACGTTCGACGTGGCCGCGGATTGCCTGAAGACCATCGGCGTGCAGTCGAACGGCCTCAAGCGCGGTTCGCCGCACGCGCAGCCGCCGCGCATCGACAACAACCTGTACACCGTGATGAGCGGCCAGGTGCGCCTGACGGTCGAGCCGCTCGGCACCATCGAGATGACGCGCGGCGATGTCGTCGCGGTGCCGTGCTGGCATGCGTTCGAGTTCGAGAGCGTGTCGGATGCAGCGCAACTGATTCGCGTAAGCGACGAGCCCGCGATGCGCGCGCTTGGCTTTTGCGACGTGACGCGGCTCTGACGCGCCACCTACGAGGAGAACGAAGTGAAGTTCAGCGAAGAACAGGAGATGTTGCGCGACATGGTTCGCCGCGTCGCCGACGAACAAGTGCGGCCGCTGGTAGCCGAGATGGAGGAGACGCGCGATTTTCCGGAGAGCCTCGTCGAGGTGTTCGGCGATCTCGGCCTTCTGCAAATGTGGGTGCCCGAAGAATACGGCGGTCCCGGCGGCGATCTGACGTCGGTGTGTATTGCCAAGGAAGAGATCGGCAAGGTGTCGCTCGCGGCTTCGACCTTGTGCGCGAACAATTCGATCGGACTCATTCTGCCGCTGCTGCACTTTGGCACCGAGGCTCAGAAGGCGCGCTATCTGCCGGAATCCGCGAAGGGACGCACGATTTCCTGCGTCGCGATCACGGAGCCGGAAGCAGGATCGGATGTCTCCGCGATCCGCACGACCGCGCGCCGCGACGGCGATTCGTATGTCATCAACGGGCAGAAAAGCTGGATCACGTGGGCCGCGCAAGCGCACACCATGCTCGTTTTCGCCCGCACGGCGGAAGGGCGCGGGCATGAGGGCATCAGCGTGTTCCTCGTCGATACCAACACGCCGGGCCTTCAGGTCGGCCGCAAGGAAGTGAAGATGGGTCGGCACGGCTCGCCGTCCTATCAGGTGTTCTTCGAAAATATGCGCGTCGATGCCGACTGCCTGCTCGGCGAGGAAGGCAACGGTTTCAAGGCCTGCATGAAGATTCTCGATCTGAACCGGCCGTCCGTCGCGGCGTCGTCGCTCGGGCTCGCGCAGGCGGGGCTGGACGAGTCGGTGCGCTATGCGAAGGAACGCCGCCAGTTCGGCAAGCGCATCGGCGATTTTCAGGCGATCCAATTCAAGCTCGCCGACATGGCGATGAAAATCGAGGCCGCGCGCACGCTGCTCTACACGAGCACGCAGGAGATCGACGCGGGCGACACGAGCCGCCTCACGCTGCTGTCGTCGATGGCGAAGTGCTACGTCACCGACGTCGCGATGGAAGTCGCGCTCGAAGCGGTACAGGTACACGGCTCGTACGGCTACTCGACCGAATATCCCGTCGAACGTTTCATGCGCGATGCGAAGCTCAATCAGATTCTCGAAGGCACGAACGAAATTCATCGGCTGATCATCGCCCGGCAACTGCTCGGCAAGTGATGCGCGATCACGACATTGACAAGGAAACTGACATGACGACGAATTTTCATCCCGCGCTGGGCGAAGCGGCGAGAGGCTTTCTGTCGCGCGAGCATCAACTGCTGATCGACGGCCAGGGCGTCGCATCCGATGGCGAGAAGCGCACCGACATTCTCGATCCCGCGACAGGCGACGTCATTGCGACCGTCGCAGAAGCCACGGCAAGCGATGTGGATCGCGCGGTGGCGGCGGCTCGGCGCGCGCTCGAAGGGCCGTGGAGCAAGGTCACGCCGTCCGCGCGTACGCGGATGATGCTGCGCTTCGCAGATCTCATCGAGGCGAACGGCGACGAACTCGCGCAACTGGAATGCATCAACAGCGGCAAGCCGTTGCCGTTCTGCCGCAATGGCGATGTGGTCGGCATTGCCGAGATGCTGCGCTACATGGCCGGCTGGACCACGAAGATGGGCGGCGAAACGCCGAACGTATCGCTTCCCGGCGAGTGGCACGCGTACACGGTGCGCGAGCCGGTCGGCGTGGTAGGGCAGATCATCCCGTGGAACTTCCCGCTCAACATGGCGATGTGGAAGATCGCGCCCGCGCTCGCAGCGGGCTGCGCGGTCGTGATGAAGCCGTCCGAGCAGACGCCGTTGACTGCGCTCAGACTCGGCGAACTCGCGCTGGAAGCGGGCATTCCTGCGGGCGTGCTCAACATCGTGACGGGCTTCGGCAATCCGGTCGGCTCGGCGATCGCGGCGCATCCGGGCATCGACAAAGTGGCGTTCACCGGCTCGGGCGAAACGGGGCGGCGCATCCTGCAAGCGGCGAGCGGCAACCTCAAGCGCGTCTCGTTGGAACTGGGCGGCAAGTCGCCCGTGATCGTTTTTCCCGACGCAAACCTCGAAGCCGCCGCCGCAGGCGTGTGCTCGTCTATCTTCTTTCACGCGGGGCAGATTTGCGCGGCCGGTTCGCGGCTATACGTTCATGAGCGCGCGTTCGAACCGCTGCTCGAACTCATCGCAAAGCGCGCGAACGGCATGAAGATGGGCCACGGTCTCGATGCCGGCACCGACATGGGCCCGGTCATCTCGCGCCGCCAGCTCGACCGCGTGGCCGGCTATATCAATAGCGGGCAGGAGGAAGGCGCGAGGCTTTACGCCGGCGGCGGCTCGTCGGGCGAACACGGGTTCTTCGTGCAGCCCACCGTGCTCACGGGCGTGAAGCCCGGCATGAAGGTACACGACGAAGAGATCTTCGGACCGGTGCTTTGCGCGATGTCCTTCGCCGACGACGACCTCGACCAAATCGCGGCCACCGCGAACGCATCGACCTATGGACTTGCGGCGAGCATCTGGACGAAGGACATCGGCCGTGCCCACAAGATGGCGCGCCGCATGCAAGCGGGCATCGTCAATGTGAATGCGCTGTCGTCGCCCGATGCGACCTTGCCCTACGGCGGCTACAAGCAGTCGGGTTGGGGCCGCGAGCGCGGCTTCGAGGCGATCGAACTCTATACGGAAGTCAAGGCGGTTGCGATCAACCTGAACAACTGACGCGCACGGCTCGAACACAGGAGACGGGACATGACAGGCAGCATCGATTATCTGGCGAAGGATGGCCGGGCGTATATCACGATCAATCGTCCGGAGAAGAAGAACGCGATGACGAGCGCCATGCTCGATCAACTCATGGACGGCTACGATCGCGCGGAAGCCGACGACGACGTGCGCGTGGTCGTGCTGCGCGGCGCGGGCGAGGACTTCAGCACCGGACATGATCTTGCCGAGGTCGGCACCGAATACGGCGCAACGACCATCGACGAGAAAGGCCGTCCGCGCAAGCCCAGTCAGCGCGCGCGCCTGTTGCACGACAAGCGTTATATCGAACGCTTCGAGCGCATCTTCAAGTTTCTCAAGCCGACGCTGTCGCTCGTGAAAGGCTATTGCCTCGGCGGCGGCTTGTATCTGGCCGAAGCCTCGGATCTCGTGATCGCGGCCCACACCGCGAAGATGGGGCATCCGGAGCAGAAGCTCGGACTGTCCGGCGCCGCCTATTTCGCCGCATGGGAAATGATGACGCTCGGTCCGCGCAAGGCGCGCGAACTGCTGCTGATGGCGGACGTCTGGAACGCAGAGACGTGTCTCGCCAATGGCCTCGTCAACAAGGTCGTGCCGCGCGCATCCCTCGACGAGGCGGGCGAGGAGTGGGCTGAGCGCATCGTGCGCTTGCCGCGTGACGGCATCGTGATGGGGAAGGCCGCCACGAACCTGGCGATGAATGCACTCGGTATCGACGCGCAATTCTCGTACGGTCACGTTCTGCATGCGCTCGCGACAAACGTGCGCTACGAAGCGGACGAATACAACTTCATGAAGCAGCGCCGCGACAAGGGCGTGCGCGCGTCGAATCATGAACGCGAGGCGTTCTACACCGATAAGGAGAAAGCATGAAGGCCGCGCTGCAAGGTCTGAAAGTGCTCGACTTCACGCAGATGATGACGGGCCCCTTTGCCACGATGATGCTCGGCGATTGCGGCGCGGACGTCATCAAGGTGGAGCAGCCGGAAGGCGATCCGTTTCGTCGCTCCGGTGAGACGACGCTCAACGGCGACGGCGCGTTCTTTCTCGGCGTGAATCGCAACAAGCGCGGCATCGTGCTCGATCTGAAGACGGAGCAGGGGCAGGCCGCCGCGCGTGCCCTCGCCGCCGAAGCGGACGTGCTGGTCGAGAACTTTCGGCCGGGATTTACGGAGCGCGTCGGCATCGGCTACGAGGCGCTGCGCGAACTGAATCCGCGTCTCGTCTATTGCTCGATTTCCGGATTCGACCGCAACGGACCAGACCGCAATCGCCCCGCGCTGGACATGATCATTCAGGCGATTTCAGGCGTCATGCAAGTGACGGGCACGGAGGAATCGGGACCGCTCAAGACGGGCTTTCCGTTCTCGGACCTCGTGACCGCGCTGCTTGCCGCCATCGGCATGCTCACCGCGTTGCAGGCGCGCGAACGCACGGGCGAAGGCCAGCGCGTCGATCTGTCGATGCTCGACGCGAGCATTTTCAGCCAGGTGCCGCGCGACGTGTACTTCGATCTGACGGGAAAGACGCCTTTGCGCATGGGCAATCAGCACTGGGACATCGTGCCGAACAACACGTATGCGACGTCCGATGGCCGCGACATCATGATCATCACGATCAATGACAAGTTCTGGCAAAAGCTCTGCGACGCGCTGGACGCGCCCGAACTGAAAACCGATGAACGTTTCGCGACCAAAGCCGCGCGCCTTGCGAATCGCGCGCTTGTGAACGAGCGGCTGGCCGAAATATTCGCGACGCGCGACCTCGAAACGTGGGAGCAGGCGCTCTCGGCAGCGGGCGCGATCTACGGCGCAGTGCGGACGTGGCCCGAAGTGTTCAGCGACCGGCACGTCGTCGATCATCTGCTGAAGACGTTGGTGCATCCGAAGGGCGGCGAGTTCAAGATCATCAACAACCCGCTGAACTTCTCCGGCACGCCCACGCGCATCGACCGCTCGCCGCCCATGCTCGGCGAACACAACGAAGAAGTGCTCGCGCGCCGTGACGGCGCGTGGCCGGTGGCGCGCGCCTGACGCAGTTGAGGAACAAGGAGAGGCATCGTGGAGCGAACCTGCATCATCGTCGGCGCGAGCCATGCGGCGGCGCAACTGGCGCCGAGCCTGCGGCAGGAAGGCTGGGACGGGCGCATCGTCGTGATCGGCGATGAACCGCACTTGCCTTATCACCGGCCGCCGTTGTCCAAGGCGTACCTGCTGGGCGAAAAGAACAGCCATGACCTGCTGATCCGCACGGAAGACGCGTATCACAAGGTCGGCGTCGAATTTTGTCTGGGCGAGCGGGTCATCGCCATCGATCGCGCGTGCAAATCCGTGACGTTGCAGGACGGCGCGACGCTCATTTACGACAAGCTCGCGCTCTGCACCGGCACGCGCGTGCGCACCGTGGCGCTTCCGGGCGCGCAGCTCGAAGGCGTGCATTACCTGCGCGGTATCGCGGACATCGATCGCATTCGCCGGCACGTCCAGCCGGGCGCACATGCGGCCATCGTTGGCGGCGGCTACATCGGACTCGAAACGGCGGCGGTGCTCAGAAAGCTCGGCATGCACGTCACCGTGTACGAAATGGCGCCGCGCGTGCTCGCGCGTGTCACCGCGCCGGAAGTCTCCACGTTCTTCGAGCGCGTGCATCGCGAAGAGGGCGTCGATATTCGCACCGGCGTGGCGGTCGCGGGCTTCGAAGGCAATAAGCACGTCGAGCGCATCCTGCTCGGCGACGGAACGGCGCTGCCCGCGAGTCTCGTCGTGGTCGGCGTGGGCGTGTTGCCGAACGTCGAACTCGCGCAAGCGGCGGGGCTCGAGGTGGACAACGGCATCGTCGTCGATGCCTGCGCGCGTACATCTGATCCGGACATTGTCGCGGCGGGCGACTGCACCATGCATCCGTCGCCGTACTACGGCCGCATCCGCCTGGAATCAGTGCCGAATGCGACCGAGCAAGCGAAAGCCGCCGCGGCTGCGGTGTGCGGGAAGGACAAGCCGTATCGCGCGTTGCCGTGGTTCTGGTCCGATCAGTTCGATATCAAGCTGCAGATCGCGGGCCTCAACGCCGGTTACGACGAAGTGGTCGTGCGCGGACCGCGCGACACGGGCCGCAGCTTCAGCGTGTTCTATTTGAAGAGCGGCCGGTTGCTGGCGGCGGACTGCATCAACCGCGCGCAGGAATTCATGTTGTCCAAGCGTCTGATAGCGGAGGGCGTTCCAGTCGATGCCGAACAGCTGTCGGACGAAGCGTTCTCGCTGAAGTCGTTGTTCGATACGACCCGGCAGCAATCCGTTTGATCCGAAGTCAGAGAGAGGTGTGAAATGCCAGTCATCAAATACGTTCAGAATAGCGGCGAAACCACGGAAGTCGATGTGCCGCTCGGCAGTTCCGTCATGCAGGGCGCCGTGGACAACATGATTGCGGGCATCGTCGCGGAGTGCGGCGGTGCGTGCAGTTGCGCGACCTGCGAGGTCTATGTCGATGAAGCGTGGATCAGTGCTGTCGGAGAAGCATGCGATATCGAGCGCGACATGCTCGAAGGCATGGGCACGCCGCGCAGCAACAGCCGCCTCAGTTGCCAGATCGAGATCACGCCGGAACTGGATGGCCTCGTCGTCGCGATTCCCGGCTGATGGGAGGGCGCATGGCACTGACGGTGAATGACCTGCTGTCGGTCTTGCGCGTGCGCGAGGAGCGTCGTCACGTATTCACGGGCGAGTCGATCAGCGACGGCGCGCGCCGTATTTATGGCGGGCAGCTTCTCGCGCAGTCCATCATGGCGATGGGGCGCACGGTGCGCGATTCTCATGCGCTGCATTCGATGCAAGGCTATTTCGTCCATCCCGGCGATGTGACCAAACGCATCCGCTTCGATGTGCAGCCAGTGCGCGACGGCAAGACCTTCAGCACGCGTCAGGTGACCGTCATGCAGGAGGAGCGGGTCGTGTTCATCGGCGCGGCTTCGTTTCAGGCGGCCGAGGGTTCGCATGAACGTCTTGCGCCGATGCCGCCTGTTCCGCCGCCCGACGACATGCCTGCCGAAGCCGATTTCTTCGCGCACGAGGCGCATCTGCTGGAAAGCCGCCGTTCGCATGTATCGACGATCATGCAGCTATTCGAGCGGCGCAGCGACATGTGGCGGCCGTGGCTCGACCCCGGCGTCACGCCGCCCGTCAACGGGCTATGGTGCCGTTTGCGCGCGCCATGCGGCGACGACCCGCTGCTTTGTCATGCCGTGCTCGCCTACGCGTGCGATCTCGACCTGATGACCACGGCGATGCGTCCGCGCGGCCACGGCACGATGGATCGGCGCGCGCGCTCCGCAAGCCTGGATCATGCGATGTGGTTCCACGCAGCCGTGCGCCCCGACGACTGGTTCTTTTACGACATGACCGGGCCATGCGCGGTGAACAATCGCGGACTGGGCGCGGGCGCGCTGTATCAGGATGGCCGGCGCGTCGCAACCGCGATGCAGGAAGGGCTGATGCGCGTCGTCGATGATGAAGGTCTCGCGTGACGCCGTCGCGCGGCCGAACGCCGAATCAGGGTGAGCAACACGATGGGTCAGTGGAACGACAAATTCGAACGCGCGGCACGAAGATGGTCCGAGTGGACCATGCATGACTATGCGCAGACGGATCGCGTGATTGGGAAGATCATCGAGGACAAGGCCCGGCGTCATCCGCATCATGAGGTGTTCCGCTTTCGCGATGAAACGATCACCTTCGAGGCGCTGAACGCACTGTCGAACCGTGCGGCGAACGGCTTTCGGACGCTGTCTGTCGGCGCGGGCGACAAGGTCGCCCTGATGTTGTCCAACCGTGTGGAGTTTCTGCTTGCGTGGTTCGGGTTGAACAAGATCGGCGCGGTGTGCGTGCCGATCAACGTGGCGTTAAAGGGCGATGGCCTTGCGTACCAGATCGATCACGCCGATTGCGTTGCGCTCGTCGTCGAACAGGCTCATGCGGACGCGGTGGGTGCGGTCGCGGATCGGCTGCCGCAAGTGCGTCACACCATCGTGCTCGATGCCCGCACGCTGCCGCTGCTTACAAGCTGGCCCGGACGCGAAGCCCTGCATTTCGACGAACTCATGTCACGCCCGGAGACCGCGCCCGGCGTGACGGTCGACTTCAGAGACTTATCGACCATTTCGTACACGTCGGGCACGACGGGGCGCTCGAAAGGCGTGCTCATCAGCCATCACTACTGGTACGAAATCTGGTCGCAGGCGGTGATGTACGCGCGCTATACAGACGAAGACGTGCTCTATACCGGCCTGCCGTTCTTTCACACGAGCGCGCACGGCACGACTGGTCCAGCCATGCTCGCGGGTGCGCAGGCCGTGTTCGTCGAACGTTTCTCGGCGAGCCGCATGCTCGACGACTGCCGTAGATGGAACTGCACATCAGCGAAGTTCATTGGCGGCATGTTGTCGATCCTGATGAAGCAGGCGCCTTCGCCGCTCGACGCCGACAATCCGCTGCGCCTGATGGTGGGCGCCGCCGCGCCGCCGCATCTGTGGCATGCGTTCGAGGCGCGCTTCAATACGCGGCTGCTCGAGCTGTACGGCATGACCGAATGCAGCAGTTGTCTCGTGAATCCGTACGAGGACCGTCGCGCGGGCGCGTGTGGCAAGGCGATCACGGGTTACGACGTGCGTGTCGTCGATGACTACGACAACGAAGTCCCGCGCGGGCAGACTGGCGAACTCATCGTCAGGCCGCAGCGGCCGTTTCTCGGTACGAGCGGCTACTACAAGAATCCTGAGGCGACGCTAGAGCTCGTCCGCAACCTGTGGATCCACACCGGCGATCTCGCGAAGCAGGACGACGACGGCTATTTTTATTTCGTCGACCGCAAGAAGCAGGCGTTGCGAAGGCGCGGCGAGAACATCTCGTCTTTCGAGGTCGAGGCGGTGATCGGATCTCACCCGGCCGTGCTTGAATCGTGCGTGGTCGGCGTGCCCTCCGAACTCGGCGAAGACGAGGTGAAGGCCGTGATCGTGCTCAAAAGCGGTCAACAGCTTTCGGAAGTCGAGCTTATTCGCTGGTGCGAGCCGCGTCTCGCGTACTTCGCCATTCCGCGTTACGTCGCCTTCCGCGAGAGCTTGCCTAAGACGCCGAGCGAACGGGTCGAGAAGTATCGGCTGCGTGCGGAAGGCGTGACCAGCGACTGCTGGGACCGCGAAAGCGCGGGCATCGTCGTCCAGCGTTGATGCGTCCCTGACGGCCTCAGCAACGATAGGAATTTGGTCTCACGATCCAGCAAAACAGTATTGGACCTGCGCTTCGAACCGCGCGAATCTTGAGCCTGAGACGCTCGAACAAAGCGAGCATTCAGATGATCCGGTTCAAGACCATATCGTGAGAAGAGGTGACGCATGACAACCAACGTTGCAGTCGTAACGGGCTCGAACGGGCTGACGGGCCAGGCCATTTGCAAGAACCTGAGAGAGCGCGGCTATACGGTCGTCGGCCTCGACGTCGCGGAGTCCGGCAAGGGCGACTACGCGTATCGCAAGTGCGACGTGACCGATATCGAGCAGATTCGCGCCGCCGTTGAGGATATCGACGCAAAGTACGGCACGATCCGCGTGCTCGTCAACAACGCGGGTGTCTGGCACGGCAAGACGTTCTTCGACATTTCGCCCTCCGACTACGACTTCACTTATGGCGTCAACGCACGCGCGCCGTTCTTTCTCAGCCAGGAAGTGGCAAAGCGTCTCGTGAAAGCGGGCGGCGGCGGTGTCATCGTCAACCTGGCTTCGATCGTGGCGACGACGGGCAGTGGCGTGACCGACTACGGTGGCTCGAAAGCGGCCGTCATTAATCTCACCAAGAGTCTTGCCAAGCCGCTGGGGCCGCATGGCATCCGTGTCGCGGCGGTGTCGCCCGGCACGATCAATACGGCGATGGGCGAAAAGGTGCCGAAGGAAATCCGCGACAAGCTGATCGCTGGTTCCGGCCTGCAACGCGCGGCGGAGCCCGAAGAAATCGCATCGGTCGTCGGCTTCCTCGTGAGCGACGATGCCCGCTACGTGACGGGCGCGACGCTCGACGTCAACGGCGGTCTGTGAGATTCGCCCCGACATGAACTCGATCATTCAACGGGTATTAGGGGAGGCATGATGTCTGGGTGTCCTTTTAGCAAGCCGACGTTTCCAATGCCGCGCCAATGTCCGTTCGTTCCGCCGGCCGAATATCGTGATTTCCAGGCGCAGCCGGGGCCGGTGAAGGTGCAGATGTGGGACGGCAAGGATGCGTGGCTTTTCACGCGCTACGACGACGTGCGCGCCGTGCTCGGCGACAACCGCTTCAGCGGCGATCCGCAGGTGAGCGGCTTTCCGAGCCTGTCGCCTGCGCGAAACGCGGTGCTCGATCTCGAACCCGCGTTCATTCGCATGGACCCGCCTCAGCACGGCCACTATCGCCGTATGTTGACGAAGGAATTCATGATCAAGCGCGTGAGCGAAATGCGTCCGCGTATCGAATCGATCTTCAACCGGCTCATCGACGAACTGATTGAAAAAGGTCCGCCCGCCAATCTGGTGGAAGACCTGTTTCTGCCGCTGACCTCGGAAGTGATTGCGGGCTTGCTTGACGTACCGGCGTGCGATCACGGGTTCTTTCAGGAGCAAAGCCGCCTTAAGGTTCTGCTCGATGTCGATCCGTCGATTCCAAAGGAAGCGTCCGATCGCATCCTGTCGTATCTGGACCGCTTGATTACGGAGCGCGAAAAGGACGCCGAGAACCGCACCGACCTGTTGAGCCGGTTGATCGTCGAGCAGGTAAGGCCGGGGCATCTCACGCATCGCGAACTGGTCATCATGGCCGAGCTGTTGCTGATGGCCGGCCACGAAACGACTGCCAATCAGATGGCGCTGGGCGTCTTCAGCTTCCTGACCAATCCGGACCAGTTGCGCTTGTTGCGGGAGACGCCGACGCTCTTGCGCAATGCCGTGGAGGAGATGCTGCGTTTTCATACCATCGTGCATTACAACGCGTTCCGCGTGGCGACGGAAGACGTCGAGGTCGCGGGACAGGTGATTCGCAAGGGCGAAGGCGTGATCGCGCTGATATCCGGCGCGAATCACGATGTCACGGCGTTCGAGCATCCGGAACGCTTCGACATCACGCGCAAGGCGGATCATCACGTCGCGTTCAGCTACGGCATTCACCAATGTCTTGGACAACCGCTTGCGCGCGTCGAGTTGCAGGTGGTGTTCGGGACGCTGTTCGAACGCATGCCGAATCTGCGCTTCGCCGTTCCGGTCGAACAGATCAAGGGCAAGGGCGATCACTTCGTGCAGGGCCTCGAAGCCTTGCCGGTCACCTGGTAATCAACGGCTGCGCGACTCATGCAGCGATGAAGGAGAGTAGGGCATGGCAAACGGAAACTTCAAACTGCGCGTGGCCGTCGATCAGGATGTGTGCGTCGGTGCTGGCCTGTGCGTGCTGTCGACGGCTGAGGTATTCGATCAGCGCGACGAGGACGGCGTGGTCAAGCTGCTCACGTCAGAGCCGGACGAGACCCAATACGAGAAAGTGCTCGGCGCTGCGCGCAAGTGTCCCGCGAAGGCCATCAAGGTCGAGAAGATCATGGACGATGCGCCGGCGCAGGAGAGCGGCAGTGAGCACGCCTGAAACCATTGTGATCGTGGGCGCGGGGCAGGCCGGGCAGCAGGTCGCGGCTTCCCTGCGCGACGAAGGCTACACAGGCGCGATCCGGCTTATCGGCGATGAAGCGAGCCTGCCGTATCAAAGGCCGCCGTTGTCCAAGAGCTTCCTGACCGGCGACGTTTCGGCGGACGAACTGACGCTCGAAGAATCGCCCTGGTTCGATGCCGCGCAGGTCGAGCACATTGCGGGCGAAAGCGTCGGCGCGATCGATCGCCGGCGGCAGCGTCTGTCGCTCGCGTCAGGTCGGATTGTGCCGTACGATCGGCTCGTGCTCGCGACGGGTTCGCGCAATCGCGTGCTGCCGTGTCAGACACAACCGATGCACGGCGTCGTGTCGCTGCGCTCTGTGTCCGATGCGCAGTTGCTGAAGACATACCTTTCGGAAGCGCAGCGCGTGGTGGTGGTCGGCGCGGGCTTCCTCGGTCTGGAAGTGGCCTGCATCGCTGCCGCGCGCGGATGCGACGTGCATGTGGTCGAATCCGTCGATCGCGTGATGAAGCGCGCGATCTCGGCCGAGATGTCGTCGGCGTGCACGGCGCACCATTGCACGGCGGGCATTCGGTTTTCTTTCGATGCACGCGTCGAACGTATCGTGGGAGAAGGCGATCGTGTTCGCGCGGTCGAACTCGCCGACGGCACCCGTCTTGAGGCAGACGTTGTGCTGGTCGCGGCTGGCGTCGTGCCGAACAGCGAACTCGCGGCCGCGTGTGGCTTGTCCGTGTTCAACGGCGTCATCGTCGATGCGCTCCTGCGCACGTCGGACCCGGCGATTTTCGCCATCGGCGATTGCGCGGCATTCCCCTACGCATTCGACGGCGGCGACATGCTGCGGCTAGAGTCCGTGCAGAACGCCGTCGATCAGGCGCGCCACGTCGCGCGCGCGCTGCTCGGCGATGCGACACCGTATGACCAGACGCCCGTGTTCTGGAGCGATCAGGGCAGCGCCCGTTTGCAGATAGCGGGCGTGGCGCGCAGGCTCGACAGCAGCGTCGTGCGGGGCGATCCGGCGTCCGGTGCGTTCTCCGTGTTCCGATACCGGCATCATCGGCTGACGGGCGTGGAGTCGTTCAATCGCCCGGCCGATCACATGGCGGCGCGCAAGCTGCTGCAACGGCGGATCAGTCCGTCTCGCGAGCAGGCCGCCGATCCCACGTTCAATCTGAAGCTATTGCTTACGCTCGAAAAAGCGGTTTGATACCCGCCGCGGGGACCTGACTCATGGCTGCATCGGCGATTCTCGACGGCGTGCGTATTCTCGATATGACTTCGGTGATCTTCGGTCCGTATTGCACGGCGACGCTGGCCGAGATGGGCGCGGACGTCATCAAGATCGAGCCGCTCGCAGGCGACGAGATCCGGCGCGTCGGGCGGCCCGCGAAAACGCGCGGCATGGGACCGGCGCACATGACGCTCAATCGCGGCAAACGGTCGGTCGTATGGGACTTGAAGACGCCGCGCGGCAAGGCGGCGCTGCTGCGCCTGCTTGGACGCTGCGACGTGTTCATCCATAACCTGCGGCATGATGCCATCGAGCGGCTCGGGCTTGGCTACGATGCCATTTGCGCTCAGCATCGTCGGCTCGTGTATGTGCATTGCACGGGGTTCGGCGAAGAAGGTACTTACGCCGGCCGTCCCGCTTACGACGACATCATTCAGGCGGCATCCGGTGCCGCGAGTCTGTTGCCCCGGACCGATGGCAATCCCGCGCCGCGCTATCTGCCGATGGCGATGGCCGACAAGGTCGCAGGACTCCATGCGACGTATGCCGTGCTCGGTGCATTGTTGCATCGCGAACGGAGCGGGCAGGGGCAGTCCGTCGAAGTGCCGATGTTCGAGAGCTTCACGCACTTTCTGTTGCAGGAACATCTGTATGGACGTGCGTTCGTTCCGCCGACCGAACCTGCGGGTTATCCGCGCCAGCTCGATCCAGACCGTCAGCCGATGAAGTGCCTCGACGGTTACATCGCCGTTGCCCCTTATACGGACGATCGCTGGGTGCGCTTTTTTCAGGTAACGGGTCACGGAGATTTCCTCGAACGCGAGAGACTGAGCACGGCGCGCGAGCGGTTCAATGCGCTGGACCGGATGCACGCGGAGATGGCACGCATTGTGGCGAGCCAGCCGCTGCAGTACTGGCTGATGCTCTTTGCCGAATGCGATATTCCGGCTTCCGAGGTGCGCGATCTCGAAGGCGTGCTCGCGGACCCGCATCTCGCATCGGTGGAATTTTTTGAGCGCAGAACGCATCCGTCGGAAGGCCACTATTTGCAGATGCGTCTGCCGGTGCGCTTTCACGGCGCGCGGACGACAGAGATGCGTCCCGCGCCGCTGCTCGGCGAGCACAGCGATGAAGTCGAGGGCTGGTTATCGGATGAACGCGCGAACGAACCCGAAAAGCCGTGCTGAGTCGATCAGGCCGCCGCCGCTTCGAGATGCTGCGACGTTGAAGTATCGATGAAATATTGCGGGTGGCGTGCGATCAACTGCGCCGCGTTGGCGCGCGCGGCTTCGCGCCACGCGTTGAGCAGCGGCGGCACGCGATCCTTATGCCAGGCAAGCGACAGCGAAACGCCCGGCGTGTCGGCTGCCAGCGGCCGATACGCCACGCCGTGCGGCTGCATCAGCTGCATGATCGCCGGCACGACCGCCACGCCCACGCCCGCCGCGACGAGACACGCGGACGTGTGCATGTCGTGTGCCTCTTTCGCGACGTTCGGCCGCAGGCTGGCGTCCTCGAATATGTCGAGAATTTTGTCGCCGTAGCCGCGTTCCGTTGCCGTGCCCCTCGCGACCGCGATCAGCGGCCATTTCGCGAGATCTTGAAGATTGACCGGCCCCGGAACGTCATACTCGCTTCCGGCTGGCACGGCCACCACGAGCAATTCGCGATACAGCAACTCGGTCACGATGTTGTGATCGAAGACGTGCCCGCGCACAAGTCCCACTTCGATGAGCCCTTCCTTGAGACCGGCGATCTGCTGCGAGATCGTCATCTCCTGAAGACTCACATCAGAGTTGGGGGCGAGCGCGTTGAACAGCCGCAGCGTGTTGGGCAGGAAGCAATAGATCGCCGTATAGATGGAGCCGACGATGAGATGCGCCTGCGCGCCGCGTCCCGATGCACGCACCGCGGCAATCGCCGCCGACGCCGTGTTCAGTACGCGCTGGGCGTGCTCGACGAGAATTTCGCCGGCTGGCGTCAGCAGCACCTTGCGCTTTTCGCGCGTGAAAAGGGCCGTGCCGAGTTCGTCTTCCAGCGCGATGATTTGCGCGCTCAATGCGGGCTGCGCGATGTTCACCCGTTCCGAGGCGCGCGTGAAGTTCAGCTCGGCGGCCACGGCGAGAAAGTATTGAAGTTGGCGCATGTTCATGGTTGCGATCCTCCTATGCTGTTTGCGTGAAGCCGCCTCGGAGACGGGCCTGCGAGGTTGATTCCTGTCTTTGGCTCAGACGGCGCGGTCCGTGCCCGGCGAAGTACGTGGCTGCGTTGTGCCCGAATACTCGGCAATGAGCCGCGTATCGGCGGCGTAACGAATCGGGTCCGTCATGTAGAGCGCGAGGAGCACGATCTGCGTCCAGTGGCGTCTGAGCTGCTTTGTTCTGGCGGACATGGCGTCACCGCGATTCAGTGAACACCGCGCCAAGCAAGCGTGCCGGCATCGATGTGGAAGACGCTGCCGGTTGAAAAAGACGCTTCTTCGGATGCGAGAAAGCAGACAAGCTTCGCCACTTCCTCTGGCCGCCCGAGACGTTGCAGCATATGGGTGCCCCATAGACGCCTGCGCGCCTTCTCGCGGTCGGGCGCATTGTCGACACTGTGGCTCAGCATCGGGGTGTCGATCGCGCCCGGCGCGTAGGCGTTGCAGCGAATGCCTGCATTGGCGAGATCGAGCGCAGTGGCCTTGGTCAGCATGACGACGCCGCCCTTGCTCGCGGCATACGCGGGCAAACCCGGATACGCGACGCTGCTCGCAACCGACGCGCCGTTGACGATGGCAGGGCTTTTCGTGGAACGGCGCAGCCAGGGCGCGGCGAATTTGCTCGCCAGCCACATCGCCTTGAGGTTGACGTTCATGACCGTGTCCCAGACTTCCTCGGGCAGGTCTTCGATGGTCGGCGCGCGATGGGTGAGGCCGTCGTCGGTAACGCCTGCGTTGTTCACGAGCAAGTCGATGCCGCCCGCAAGGCGCGCGGTTTCGTCGATCATGCGGCGAATGTCGCTCGACGAAGACAGGTCGGTACGGATAAAACGGCTTCTGGCGCCGGCCTGCTCGACCTCGTTGGCAACGTTCGCGCCTTGATCCTCTTTGATGTCCGCGACTGTCACCCAAGCCGCGCCCTCACGCGCCGCTTCGATCGCAATCGCGCGACCCATGCCCTGCGCCGCGCCGGTGATCACGACGATTCGTTCCTTCAGCTTCATGCATGTCTCCGATCTTTTACCCGTTTGGGGCGTCTTCGCCGGCTTGAACTGCTGAATCCCAGACCGGCTGATGACAATAAGGTAATCCGCGGAAACGAGTTAATCTATACGGCGTCGTCTCAAAAACTTTACCGATCGTCTCTAATGGACATTCTGACCGATATCATCAGCCTCATGCGACCGCGAGCAATTAGCTGGAGAACGGTCGAAGCGCACGGGCGATGGGGGATGAGCGTGCCTTGCCGCGATATTCCCGTGTTCTGTCTCGTTTTGGCCGGTCAATGCTGGTACGTGCCGATGCATGGGGCGCCGCTATTGTTGAAGCAGGGTGACTATCTGCTCATGCGTGCAACGGCTCGTTACTGCCTTGTCAGCGATCTCGATGCAAGCGGCACCTTGCGCTCCCTGGAAGCCGGCGTTGCCAACGACGAGTACGTGCGCTGGGATGAAGGTGCCGGCGGAGAGGAAACCCGGTTGGTCGGTGGATATTTCGAGATCGGACCGGAACATTCAGCACTGTTCCTGGAGATGCTCCCCGACTTCCTTCATATTCGATCATCGGACGAAGAGGCGGGTCGCCTCACGCGCCTTATTGCAATAATCGGCGAGGAGTCAGGTTCCGATCTTCCGGGCCACGATCTGGTGATGAGCCGGCTTGTCGAAGTCATGCTGGTAGAAGTGTGGCGGCGTCCGCTTAACGGAATTGATAGCCGCGAGGTCGGCTGGTTTAGCGGTATGGCCGATCCACACATCCATCTTGCGCTGCGCAGAATGCACGGAAATGTTGCTTATCACTGGACCGTTGATGGCCTTGCAAAGGACATCGGCATGTCACGAGCGGCCTTTGCGCGGCGCTTCACAGAGCGCGTGGGGGTGGCGCCCGGAACATACTTGTCCAATTGGCGCATTGCGCTTGCGAAAGAAGCGTTGATC
Source organism: Burkholderia sp. 8Y (assembly GCF_902506145.1). Lineage (GTDB taxonomy): Bacteria > Pseudomonadota > Gammaproteobacteria > Burkholderiales > Burkholderiaceae > Caballeronia. The sequence goes on from NZ_LR733519.1 coordinate 536,890, forward strand.
AATAGCGAACGTTCGATTGCAGACATTGCGCTTTCCATCGGCTATCTCTCAGACAGTGCCTTCAGTACGGCTTTCACTCGCGTGGTTGGCGTTGCGCCTGCGGCGTTCCGACGTACGTGCCGTAGCGGGCAACGTAAGACGTGAATCTGACGCTTCTGCTATACGCCGATCCGCTTGAATAATCGTTTTTTAGTATTTCCCTACTTGCCGGGGTCACCCGTATCGTGTGCCCATCCCGAACGCTTTTTGAGCGTCGGCGTTAAGCGGTGCATGAAGCGGGGCACTCATCCAGTTTGGCAAGAGAGCGCAATATGCTAAAGGTATGTATTTTCGGAGGCGGGGCGATTGGCGGCTATCTTGCGGCGCACCTGGCACGTGCCGGTCAATGCGACGTCAGTGTCGTCGCACGCGGCAGGACGCTGAGCGCCATCCGTTCCGACGGCCTGCGTGTCAGAACCGCCAGCGAAGATTTCAGCGTGCCCGTGCGGGCGACTGCGAATACCCGCGAGCTCGGCGTACAGGACTACGTATTCATCACGCTCAAGGCGCATCAGGTCGATGCCGCTCTCGATGACATTGCGCCTTTGATCGGCCCGCGGACCACAGTGCTGCCGCCGACAACGGGCATTCCCTATTACTTCTTTCACGCGTTTCCCGGACCGTTCGAGGGCAGACAGTTGCCCGCGCTCGATCACGAAGGACGGCAATGGCGCACCATTCCGCCAAATCAGGTGCTGGGTTGTGTCTACTGGATTGGGGCGCATACGAGTGGACCCGGTGTGGTAGTGCAGGACGGCGCGAAGGCCGGTTGTCCGATTGGCGAGCTCAACGGCAGCGACTCCGAGCGGGTGCGCACGCTCAGTGAAGTGCTATGCGCAAGCGGCATCGACGCGAAGGTGAACAAAGATATTCGCTCGGCCATCTGGGTGAAGTTCGTCAACAGCTTGTCCTTCAATCCTGTTGCGCTGCTCACGCAGGGAACGCTTGGCGAAATGGCCACAGCGGAGGGCGTACTGCCTGTCGTCAAAGCCATGATGCTGGAAGCGGATGCCATTGGTGCCCAATTAGGGCTTGCGATCGGTCCGACGCCCGACAAGCGAATTGCAATGACCGTCAGCGCGGCGCATCACAAGATGTCGATGCTTCAGGACCTCGAAGCTGCACGTCCGCTCGAACTCGATCCCTTGAGCCGGTCGATCCGTGCGCTGCGTGAACTGACGGATGTAGCCACTCCAACGCTTGACGCAGTGCTTGCGATGGCCCAACTGCGCGCATCGACGGCAGCCCACGCAATTGAAAAACAGGAGCAACACGTATGAAAGACGCATCCACGACGGCCACGCAAAACGATGAAGACACGTTCAAGCGCCCGCTCGCAGGCGTGAAGGTGGTCGAAGCGTGCAGCTATATTTCGGGGCCGTTCGGCGCTCAGATGCTCGCCGATCTTGGCGCGGATGTCATCAAGGTGGAACCGCCGACAGGCGATCCGTATCGCAACTTTGGTCACGCGTGGGAAGGCGTCGGAACGGTCTGGACGAACGCGAATCGCGGCAAGCGTAGCGTCGCGCTGGATCTCAAGTCCTCCGACGACCTGGCCAAGTTCAGGACGCTTTTGCGCGATGCCGACTTGTACATCGAGAACTGGCGTCCGCACGTATCGGCGTCGCTCGGCCTGAGCTTCGAAGCGGTGAGCGAGCTCAATCCGCGCATCGTTCAGCTCTCGATCACGGGATATGGACCTGACGGCGATCTCGCGGCTGAGCCCGCCTTCGACGCGCTGATTCAAGGACGAACCGGCTTACTCAGCTACGAGGCAGCCGGGGGGACGCCGCGCGCAACGAATACGTTTGTCGCGGACAAGGTCGCAGCGTTGTTTGCCGCGCAAATGGCATTGTCGGGACTGATTGCGCGGGACCGGGAGCAGAAAGCAATCCATCTGGAAACGTCCATGCTGGATATGCTTTCGTATTACAACTTTCCGGACATGTTCCACAACCGCGCATTTGTCGACGATGACTCGCCGCCGACCCTCGCTCCTCAACCTGTGCTTGCGACGCGCGACGGCTATCTCGTCGTCTCGCCAGTGTCGGGTAAGCAACTGAGCCGCACTCTCGACGCGGTCGGTCATCCCGAATGGAAGGAAGAACTCAAGAAAATCACCAGCAAGAAAGAAATGACGCACACATTCTTCGAGCGCATTGCGGAGCCGCTCCGCGAGAAGACGACTGAACAATGGCTGGCTCGATTTCGCGAACTCGACGTACCTGCGGGTCCAGTCAACCCGCCAGATGCACACCTGAACGACCCGCAGGTAGTGCATAACGAACTATATTCGACACTCGAAACACCGACGGGCACAATCCGCGCGGTTCGCTATCCGGCTCGCTTCAATGGCCATCTGCTCAAGCCTTTGCAGTCGGCGCCCGCGCTCGGGGAAGGCAACGCACATTTCTTTCGCCATGAGTCCCGGTAGCAGACGCTTAGTCCGATAGGAGGAGAAGGTGCCAATAATGTTGAATGGCGTGCAAGGCATTCGCGCATGTCTTGGCCTCTATCTCGGGCATAGCGACTGGCTTGAAGTCGATCCTGCAACGATTAAGCGGTTCGAATCGTTGCCTGACGCTGACTTCGGCGAGCAAGCCGATGCCTTCGGCTCCGACGTTATCCCTAGTCGTGTCGCATTGGGGTTAGTGGTTCACCTGGTTCAGCAGGTGTATGTACTGGAAAATGCCAGCAATGTCGCACACCACGCAGTCCAGTGCATCGAACTCCTATCCCTGCCGACGATAGGTTCTGCCGTGCGCGTAGGTGCGACAGTGAAGGGACTGCGACCAATAGGTGAGCGGTGGGAAGTGCAACTGGCCTGCGTAATGGAGTGTGACGCGACAAGCGAACCGGTGCTCCGAGCGGATGTGCTTCTGCGATTCAAGCCGAGACCGGAATCAAGCGGTTCCAATCTAAGACTCGTCAGAAGCTGTCTGCTCTGATTGAAGTTTTCTGCGCCTTCGCTGCCATGCAATGCATGTCTAGTCGATAGAGCGTTTCAGCGCGGCGCGGGCCCTCACCTGTCAGCCGAAACACGGAGCCAGAGACTAAATGAAACCACTAAAACCGAGACGTATCCTTATCGACATCAATTCGATGTTCGATTCGTTGGTTATTTTCTTTGCGAACTTGGCTGACACCGCATGGTAGCAGCCTGTTTCCAAGGCTGACCAACATTGCGAAAGCTAGAAGAGCAGTCCACGGTCCGTGCAAGATGCGCTGTCTTGCTTACCAGACGACAGGCAAAAGGAATGCAGGGAGCAGTACGGCGATCGGCGCCGACGTTACCCATCTCCGTCTGCGCCCTGAAGGGTGGCGACATGTGCCTTACAACCGCACAAAGGCGCGATTGGCGCAGTGAAATGCCGACGGTGGCCACCGACACACACCGTCCGCTTTACCTGAGGAAATGCTGTTTAACGCAAACTTAACATCTCGCGAGCTTGAGCCGCCGTTGCGACCGGGCGACCATACTCCTCGCATAGATCTGCAACCTGGCGCACAAGCGCGGCATTGGACGGGGCAAGGGTTGCCTTGTCCATCCGCACGTTGTCCTCCAAGCCGGTGCGGCAGTGCCCCCCGAGTTCGAGGGACCAGCGAGCCATGGTCAGTTGATTGCGACCGATGCCGGCCCCGGTCCATGTCGCGTCCGGCGAAAGGCGCTTGAGCGTACGAACGTAGAATTCAAGGACTTCGCGATCGACAGGCATTGCATTCTTGATGCCCATGACAAACTGAATGTGCAGAGGACCGACAATCTCGCCCGTCCGTTGCAGATCGGCAGCTTGGAAGATCATCGATAAGTCAAAGGCCTCGACTTCCGGCTTGATGCCGTAAGCTTTCATCTCGGCGGCGAGCCAGTGGACCAGGTCCGGCGGATTGTCATAGACCCGGGTTGGGAAATTGACCGAGCCGGTTGCCAAGGACGCCATGTCAGGCCGAAGCGACAGCATGGCACCTCTCTCATTGCCTGCCCCGGAGCGACCGCCGGTAGAGACCTGGGTGATCATGCCCGGCGCGTGCTTTCGAATGCCTTCAAGCACCAGTGCGAAGCGATCGGGATTTGACGTGGGAGTTTCATCGTCGTTACGAACGTGAAGATGGACCAGAGTGGCCCCGGCTTCGAATGCAGCATGCGTCGACTCTACCTGCTCGTTCACCGTGATCGGAACAGCAGGATTGTCTTTCTTGCGCGGCAGTGATCCCGTAATCGCAACAGAAATGATGCAAGGCTTATTCATGCTCGTTTCACTATGTTATGTAGGTTCGTGCCGCAGTTGGCGAATACTGCCGCTTTTTCACCAGATTATCGCTGCATCAGCGACCGCCGGTCCGTCGTCGGTGATCTGGTTTCGCGAAGGCAGCAATCACACGCGGGGCGGTTGTCCATTCCAGGCATCCTGCAGTAAAGACCGAAGCGGCTCGCGTTCGATCGGGCGTGGATTCCAATACGGGTTAGACAGTGCGATGTCGCATGCCCGGTCGAGATCGGATTCTTGCATCCCTATCTCGCGCAACCCGGACGGAATATTCAGTTCGCGTCCCAGTTCGAAGACTCCGAGCGCGGCGTTTTCGCTTCCGAGTGCTCGTGCGATTCGCATCATGGCATCCGGTGCTGCGCCACTGTTGTACGCCAACGCGTGCGGCAAGACGATCGCATGTGTCTCCGCGTGGGGGAGATTGAAGCTTCCTCCCAACGTATGGCAAAGCTTATGGTGGAGCGCCATTCCGACATGGCCCAGTACGCTGCCGCACAACCATGCGCCGTAGAGACAGTCGCTGCGAGCCGAAAGGTTTTGTGGATCCTTCTTCAGGCCCCTCAGCCCTGTCGCCAACGCGCGGATTCCGTCCTCCGCCATGAGCGACATGACGGGATTGCCGTCGCGCGCATACAGACCCTCGGCCGCGTGCGCGATAGCGTTGAGGCCGCTCACGAACGACAAGCCGAGCGGCAGGCTCGATGAAAGCATGGGATCGTAAATAACGGTCTTTGGCAGCACACGCGCGTCGCGGCCGGTGCGCTTCAATCCATCCTCGGTGAGGCCATAAATCGGCGTCATCTCAGAGCCGGCGTACGTCGTCGGAATCGCGATGATCGGCAAGCTCGATTCCAGAGCGATGGCTTTACCCAGGCCGACGGTGGATCCTCCGCCTATCGCCACAGCGCAATCGGCACCAACGCTTCGTGCATGGTCACGGGCGCGTCTTGCCGTTTCAATTGGAACGTGCATCTTCGCTTCGGCGAAGACACCTGCGCTGAGCGGTCCCAACAGTTCAGATACAGCCGTTGCTTGTGCTTCTTGCTCCGGAGTGCACAGAACAAGGGCCTTTTCTGCGCCGAGTGCGCGAACTTCTTCGCCGACGCGGGCAAGTGCGCCAGCGGCGAAGATCACTTTCGAAGGCTGCGAGGTGTAAGTGAAGTCGTACATCGAAGGATCCTTACCTATCGGTATGCGCATTGGGTGTCGGACGTGGGTTATCCGATCTGCCCGTGTCTCGCGATGGTTCAAGCACTGACTTTTTGTCGCCGTGCTTCAACGTCGCGGAACTGCTGCATGGTTGTTTCGAACGAACTGATGGCCATTTGCTCCAGCGGCAGCTTGCGATATTCGGTCGAGATGATTTCAACGCCGTACCATTCGCCATTGAATCCCGCTTCCTGCACCGCTTCTATGAAGCCCGGACAGTCGAATTCACCTTCACCGCAAAGCTTGCGTCGAAAGACGGTGTCTTCCAGCAAGGTTCCCTCGATGGTCGAACTGGCGTCGTCAAGTTCAATCGCTTTGATGAATTGCGGCGGGACCTTTGCAATTTCACTGAAGTCGATTCCTCCGCGAACCATGTGCCAGATATCGAGGAGGAGGCCACCGTTTGGCTGGTTCGCCTTCTGAACAATGGCGAGCCCGTCCTCAAGCGTTTTGATGATAGAGAACGGCATGACTTCGATCGACACGTTCGAACCGACCTGAGCCGCCTCCTGGCATAGCGTGGCGAATTCATCCGCCATTCGAGCGAAGTCTGGCGTTCGCTGATCCAACGCGCTGGCGGCGATCTTCACGTTCTTCATGCCAAGCTTCGCCCCTAGCTCAAGAATCACGCGACGAGCACGGTCGGACACCTGGCGCTCTTTGCCGTCCCTGTACCAGTCAACGAGAAACTCAAGCTCAAAGTGTTTGATGCCGTTGTCTTCGAGAATGTGCTTGACCGTATCCAGGCCGATCTTCTCGATGGTCGCAACCAGATCCTCATGGATGACGCCAATGCCTCGCCAGCCTGCTTTCGAAGCCGCTTCGACGCGAGCTTGAAAAGAGTAAGGACTGATCGAAGGCTGGAGCGGATCGACGTCTCCAGCAAGGGTCCAATAGGCGGCCAGCAGGTCAATGTCAGGGTTGCTCAATTGGTGTACTCCAGAAGCACTTCGAATCTTTGATAGAGCGACTTTAGCGAGGCTCTCAGAAAGTGCAGAAGCAAGAGCCGCCCGAGTGTGTTTGTCCACGCGACAGAGAACGGTTAGGCAGGAGCGATCTCTGCAAAACGCTCGCTGATACGGCGGCCGGATGCATCCAGTTCGTCAAGCCGTTGCTCCAGATTCCGATAGAGCAGCTTTCCGTCTCGCTTCTTGAACTCGCCTGCTACCAACACCGTATCGACGTTAGCTGCGCTGGCCTGCATCAGCACGGCCGACACCGGATCATGTACGGGCCGCATACTCAATCCGTCTGCGCGAATCAGAACGACATCGGCTTGCTTCCCCGGCGTCAGCGAGCCGACGCGGTCCTGAAGGCCCAACGCCTCTGCACCGCGGATCGTGATCCAACTGAGCGCATCCGATGTCGATATCGTGGAACGAGCCGGCAACTGTCCGGTATCGGCGCGGGCTTGCGCGTTGTCCAACGCACGTTGCGACGCCAGCGCGACCCGCGCCACTGTGAACATATCGCCGGCAATGGCCGACTCTAGATCGACGCCGAGGGAAGGCGCGCTGCCCGCGTCACGCAGACGGCCAGTAATTGGATGACCGTGCCCTTGCGTCATTTCGGTCTCGGGCGCCACGGAGAATGTCACGCCGCGATCGACCATCATCCGAAGCTGAGTGTCGGTCAGGTTGTTCCCATGCACGATGTTGGTCGTCTTGCCTAGCAAGTTGCGCTCGGCGAGACGTTCCCACCCATCCGGTGTCTTCGGCTCCAGTCCCGCACAATGCATGCTGGCGATCAAGCCGAACTCCGCAGCCAGTAGGAAGTCATGCTCGGACACTTCGTAGGTGGAGTAATGCGGCCCGAGAATCGCCATCCCAAGCGTGACCTTGGCGTCGCGGCTCGGGAATCTGTCCTTCAGTAATCGCTCGATCTCGCTACGAGGATGGGGAATCTCGCTGAAGTGCTTCTGTCCGGGCTTGGGATCCGGCTTGGGAGAGCCGTGGAAATAAACTGCACGAATACCGGACTCGACAAGTCCGTCGATCGCGCGATCCGTGTAGTCGGGCGCTGGATTGTTGTGACACCAGTCGCCGAGCGTCGTAGTCCCGAGGTTCAACTGGTTCAGTGCGCCCACCAGCGTACCGATGTAGAGATCATTCGGTTGAAAACATGTCGCTAATCCCGCGTGAACGCTGCGGAAGTAGGTAGGCAATGTCCAGTCCGCCGTCACTCCGCGCAATGCGGTCTGCCACGTGTGCATGTGCGCGTTGATGAGGCCCGGGATGACAATGCAGCCGGACGCATCGAGCTGTTGTGCATCGTGTGCCTGAACATTGGGTCCCACCTCGACGATCCGGTCGTTCTCAATCAATACGTTGAAGCGGCCATTGCCGATGGCCGGATCCATGGTAATGACTTGACCGCCTGTGATCAGCAGCTTCATCAACGCATCTCCCTTGTTATGTATGGAATGCCTGGTCGTCGAAGGTCATGCGTCTCACGTTCCCGCGACGTTGAAGCGAGATTACTTGTTCAGTAGTTTGCGCTGCTGGGCGAAAAGCGCGAACGCCTTCAACTGCGCGGAGACGATCTCGCGGGTTTGCGGGTCGGTGATCGTTTTGCCTTCAACATCGACCTTGCTCGCAGCGCCGCCAACCATCACTTCGGGCTTGTTGAGTACCTGTGCATCGAGGAACACCATGCTTTGACGCAGATGATATTGCGCGCGGGCGCCGCCGAAAATGCCGGGCGATGCGGACTGAATCGCAACGGGCTTGCCAACGAAAGGCGGCGTCGGAAGGCGCGAAAGCCAGTCCAACGCGTTCTTGAGCACACCGGGAACGGAATAGTTGTACTCGGGCGTCACGATGATGACGCCGTCTGCTTCGCTGATCGCATTGCCGAGATCGAGCACCGACTGCGGGAAGCCTTCCGCCTGTACATCCGCGTCATAGTGGGGAAGCAGTCCAACGGACGGCAGCTTCGTCACGCGCACGTTCTCAGGCGCGAGTTCCTGCAGCGAGTCTGCGATTGCCGCATGGAACGAAAGACGACGCAGGCTGCCGACGAGCGTAACGAGGCGCAGCGAGTTTTGATCAGACATGAAATTTCCTTTGAAAGTTGTTTGTGCGGCGGTCGAAAGACCGTCTAGACCTAAAGTCGTTTAGCGTGCTGCATCACCGTTGGCGGGGCGACTAGCACTGGCGTCGTACATTTAATCAAGCGGGCGCGCTCAAGGTATCGACGCGCTTCAAGAACTGTTGAACATCGACGGTTTTCCAGATCCCGGCTTTGTTGAACGGGTCTTCGTTGACGAAACGGAGAAGCACACCGTTATCGTCGGCTTCGTACAGAAAGAAGCTGCCGATCATCGTTTCGCCGTCGGAGTCCAACAACGGGCCGGAAATGAGCGTCTTGATCGGGGCTGTCTTCAGATAAGCCTTGTGATCGTCGTAGTGCTGTAGACGACGCTCAACCATGCCCGGATGATCGAGGCAATAGACGGTGAAATGCATGCAGCCTCCTGCCTACCGCCTGAAGACGGCACTGAAAGTTGTTACGAACCACGCTCAAACGCTCGCTTGGCGCAATCCTTGGCCTGCTGCAACGCTGTCTTGCGTTTCGGAGTCGGCTTGCGCGTCAACCTGGTAGTCAACCTGGAAGCGCGCTGTCCTGATGTTGCCGAGTCTCTCTCGCACTCGCAGGTGCTCGGGATGAGTCGCATACCCGTCGAGCGCGGCTTGCGAGTCGAAGTCTGTAACTAACACGACGTCGCAGGCGTAGTCCACCGCACTCGAATCAAGTCCTACTTCCAGGTTGAGCATGCCGGGGATCACGCCACGCAGCCCTTCGAAGCTCTGTTTGACGAGATGGCGTGCTTCGTGACGTTCGACCGGTGTCTCGCCGCGGACTCGCCACATGACGATATGTCGGATCATGCAGTCACCTCGGCCGGATTCAATACGAAGTCGTACTCGAGCGAATAGAACGGTGTTCCCATTTTCGAACCGTCAGGAGCGACACCGCTATCGTGTTTGACCCATTGGGTGATCAGCGTCGAACGCACGCCAAACACCGCGTCCGAATCGAGATACTGATCGCCATCGCGGAATACATGAGTGATCAGCGTCTCGTATCCCGGCGCCTTGATCAAGAAATGCAGGTGAGCGGGACGCCAGGGATGACGGCCGAGCGCCTCAAGCATGCGTCCCACGGGTCCGTCGTGAGGAATCGGGTAGGCTTCGGCGAGAATTGAGCGGAAATGAAACCGCCCGTCGCGATCGCTACGCAGTCGTCCACGCGCCTGAGGCTCCGAGGCGCCCGCGTCTTCTGACGACTTCTGCACGTCGTAGAACCCGTCCTCGTCAGATTGCCAGACGTCGATCTGCGCGCCGGCCAGCGGCGTGCCGTCCAGGCCGCGGATCTGACCGCTCACGAAGCAGGGCTCGCCACGCGCGCCGTTGGCGATGTCGGCGCCGTTCTCATACTCGGGCGCACCTTCGACATAGAAAGGACCGAACACCGTTGCCTCGGTGCATTCGGCCGGCTTTTTGTTGTTCTGCGCCATCACGAGCATCGAAAGGCCAAGCGTGTCGGACAGCAGGATGAACTCCTGTCGCTTGTCGTCAGTGATATGCCCGCACTCCGTCAAGAACTGAATGGCCTTGAACCATTCGTCCTCGGTGAGCTTGACGTCCCTGGCAAAACTATGGAGATGCTGCACCAGGCTGGTAAAGATGGTGCGAAGTCGTGGATTGCAGCGATCGTCCATTGACGCAAGTACCGCTTGCGTAATGGTGTCTTCGTTGATGTTGCGCATCGCTCTTGTCTCCTAGTGCGCGTATGCATTAGACGACAGAGTAATAGGCCCGCTAAAGGAAAAAAATGCGCTATAGTGAAATGACATTTCCGCTAGGTGGATAAATCGCGAGCATGGACCGCTGGACTCAGATCGAACTTTTTGTCCTGACGGCTGAACTCGGCAGCCTGTCGAAGGCAGCGGAACAACTCGATATGTCGAACGCCGCAGCGAGCCGTACCTTGAGCGCGCTCGAGGAACGGCTAGGCACCCGCCTGATTGAGCGCACCACGCGCAGGCAATGGCTCACGGACGCGGGTGAGGCGTACCGGCGCAGCTGCGTTGCCGTGCTCTCGGAGATGGCCGAGGCGGAGGCGGCGGCAAGCGATGCGACGCTGCGGCCAAGCGGGGTCTTGCGAGTGACCAGTTCCGTCTCATTCGCGACCATGCACATCGCGCCATTCCTCACCGAATTCAATCGACGGTATCCGAGCATTTCCGTGCAGGTCATCGCGGCGAACCGCTACCCTGATTTCATTGAAGCCGGGATCGACATTGCAATTCGCACGCGGGAGCACGAAGGCGATTCGGGAATCACGGTCCGTAAGCTGGCGGAAACCTCCCGTATTCTTGCTGCGTCCCCGGCTTATCTCACCGAGCACGGCCGCCCCGCTAAACCAGAGGATTTATGCCAGCATCGCATGCTGGTGTACAACCTCGCTGTCGATCCCTACCTCCTTCATTTCCGGCGTGGCGAGGAAACGTCTGACGTTGCCATTACCAGTGTGCTGGATTCCAATGAAGGCCAGGTGATCGTCGCTGCGGGCCGGGCGGGCTTAGGGATCGTGATTCAGCCGCTCTATATCATTCACGATGACATCGTGGCTGGGCGTCTCGTGCCCGTGCTCGAGGACTGGCAGTTACCCCGCCTCACCATCAATCTTGCTTATCAAAGTCGCCGCTATCAGCCGGCGAAGATAAGGGTATTCACCGAATTCCTTATCGAATGGACCGAGAGGCGACAACTCGCGGCCAAGTGGCGCGCGGTCCGATAGCAAGCGAGCTATCTCCCTCGAAAAACTGCCATATCAGCGGCCCGTTTCGGGGAAATTCCTTATGGACTTTTCCGGTCGGCGTCGCCCCGTAAAGCATATTTCCGCCTACTGGAAATATGATTTCGCGGAGGCGCATATTTCTTTAGGGCGCGTTCGAATAGTCTACAGCCATGACGTGATCGAGAAGACGCTGAGCGCCGATGATCAAACGGTAAGCGCGGGCTTCAGGCTGAGACGTTGACGGCATTCGTGTTATCGGCGCCCGACCCGCGAAGTAAAGCAGCGAGAGCAAATACTAGATAGGAGATAGCAATGGATCGACTCAAAGGAAAAGTCGCTTTGATTACCGGAGCCGCACAAGGCATCGGATTGACCGTAGCCCAAACGTTCGCACGCGAAGGCGCGACGGTTATCGCGGCTGACATCAAGGCGAGCGACTCGAAAGAATTCGACATTGAACAGCTTGATGTCTCGTCCCCGGCGGACTGGTCGCGTGTCGTCGAATCGGTCATCGCCAAACACGGGCGCATTGATGTGCTCGTCAATAACGCGGGCATCGTCTACTGCTATGAAACGCTGGATGGCACTGACCTGGATAGCTGGCAGAAAGTGCTGTCGGTGAACCTCACGGGAAGCTTCCTCGGCATCCAGGCCGTGCTGCCCTCGATGCGCGGCATGCGCAAGGGTTCCATCATCAACTTCTCGTCGATGTGGGGCATCGTAGGGACGGCCGGCGCAGCCGCATATGCAGCAGCCAAGGGCGGCGTGCGCAACATGACCAAGAACGCGGCCGTGACATACGCGCCCGAGAACGTCCGGGTCAATTCCGTGCACCCTGGCTTGATCAGAACGCCGCTCGTGACGAGTCAGTCAGACGATCTGAACGGCGAGATCATCGCCAAGACGCCGATGGGACGCATGGGCACGCCCGAGGAAGTCGCGAACGTGTGCCTCTTCCTGGCCAGCGACGAATCTTCGTTCATGACAGGTGCGGAACTCGTGATCGACGGCGGATATCTGGCGCAGTAAGCCCGCGCAAACAGTCGCGCTGAACGCGCAGCCCAGTCTTCAGAAAGCGCAGTGCCTCTATCGACGCCAGCCGGTGCATTCTGTACGCGGTTGGTGAAACTCCAAACAGCCTCAGCTCGTTCTGCAGGCGCAAAGCAGGTGAAACGCATGTCTACTGACCTTCTTTCCCAATTCGGCCGACGCGTGCGAGTGGGCCTTGTCGGCGGCGGAAAAGATTCCGTCATCGGTCGCACCCATCTCATTGCCATGCGAACCGACGGACTTTACGACGTTGTCGCTGGCGCGATGTCGATCGATCCCGAGATCGCGAAAGCCTCAGCGCGGGCCGAGTTGATCGACGAAGACAGGGCCTACACCGATTTTCGGGTCATGGCAGAACGTGAAGCAGCGCGCGAAGACCGCATCGACGCAGTCGTCATCGCCACGCCCCCGCAGTTGCACTACGAGGTGGCGCACGTCTTCATGGAAAAAGGAATCGACGTCATCTGCGAGAAGCCGCTGACGCGCGATCTCGCCGAGGCGCAACGCCTCAATGATCTCGTCAAGCAACATGACCGGCTTTTCCTCCTCACGCATTGCTACACCGGCTACCCGATGGTCCGGGAAGCGCGCGCGCTCGTCGCGTCGGGTGCCCTTGGCAAGATCCAGTGCATTGAAGGCGAGCTGTGCGCGGGATTCGTGGTTGACCCAGCGAACCCTGATCGCCATTGGCGCTTCCGCGAATCCGCGATGGGCAAGGGCGTTCTCCTGGGCGAAGTCGGCTCTCACGCTCACCACATCGTTTCGTACATCACGGGGCTTCGCGTCGAGCAAGTGTCCGCAGAGATGAACACGTTCGCTGAAGGCCGGGAAGTGTACGACAACGCCTATCTGACGGCACGCTTCGAGGGCGGCGCTCGCGGCCGCTTGTGGGGAAGCTACGTTGCAACCGGCAACGATCACGGCCTGTCTTTCCGCATCTTTGGCGAAAAAGGCAGCCTCACCTGGGTTCAGGAAGAACCGGAAGTGCTCTGGTTCAAACCGCCGGGCGCGCCGGCCCAACGTCTGGCTCGGGGCTATGCAAGCAACTCTCCGCAAGCAGCTGCTGCAACGCGCTTCACGGCCGGACACCCGGAAGGGTACGCCCTCGCTTTTGCGAATCTGTACTCCGATTTCGCAAAGGCCTTGATGGCGAAGCGTCTTGAGTTGCCGTATCAGTCGTACCTCGACGGCATTCCGGGCATTGCGGATGGCGTGGACACGATGTCGTTGATCGACGCCGCAGTGCGTTCCGCGGAACACGACGGCGCCTGGACTACCCTCACTCGGTAGATCGCTCTTGAATAAAGCTGAGTTCGGATCGCGTCCACGATCCGAGCTCTATTGAAACCCATTAGGGTTCCTTATTGAAAGGCACGAACAACGCAATCTGACTGCCCAAAGGCAGTTCGTTCGCAAGCTTTTCGAATCCGACGCGCGCTTTCGTGCGACGCCCCCGGTTCACAGTGTTTTCATATCATAATTGGAGACAGTAATGCTCAAGAAAATCGTGCTTGGCCTTGCAGCAAGCGGTCTGTTGGCAAGCGCCGTATCCGCCAAGGAAGTCAACTCCGTCGGCGTCGCAATTTATTCGCTCGGTGATCCGTTCCAGAACGCCATCTCCAAGGGCGTGACGGATCGCGCAAAGCAGAACAATCCGAACGCCAAGGTCATGACCGTCGCGTCGGACTACGACCTTAACAAGCAATTCTCGCAGGTCGACAATTTCATTTCTGCGAAGACGGATCTCATCATTCTGACCGCTGATGATCCGAAGGCGATCCTTCCGGCTATTAAACGGGCCGACGCAGCCGGCATTCCCGTCATCGCAGTGGACGTTTCGGCGGACGGCGCGGCGGCCACCGTGCAGACCAACAACTTCAAAGCTGGCGAGATGGCATGCCAGTACATGTCCGACAAACTCGGTGGCAAAGGCAAGGTCGTCATCCTGAACGGACCGTCTGTTTCGTCGATTCAGGATCGCGTCAAGGGTTGTCAGTCGGTTTTGAGCAAGGGCAAGTTCGAGATCCTCTCCGACAATCAGAACGCAAAGGCGACGCGTGAAGGCGGTCTGACGGTCATGCAATCGCTGTTGACGCGCTTTCCGAAAGTCGACGGCGTCTTCACGGTGTGCGACCAGGAAGCCATCGGGGCGGATTTGGCCGCAAAGCAGTTCAATCGGAAGGACTTCCTGATCGTCAGCGTCGACGGGTCGCCCGAAGTGACGTCGCTTTTGAAGTCGCCGTCGGCGATTCAAGGCACGGTTGCGCAGAGCCCGTATTCGATGGCGCAAACCGCATTCGATATCGGCAACGACATGCTGTCGAAGGGAAAGAAGCCTGCGAACCCCGTGATCCTGCTCGACCCGAAACTGGTCACGCGTGACAACGTTAGTTCGTACAAAGGCTGGGGTGGTTGAACTCGCGCCACGATGAATGCAGCGTAAATGATGCAGCAGTGGGGCGCGTACCGCATCCGCGTGCGCGCCCGCGAGCAGCACATAGGGAGACATGATGGCTACAGATGATCGGATTCCGCTTCTCGAGATGCGCAACGTCAGCAAGACGTTCGTCGGCACCAAGGCGCTCGATAACGTCGAACTGCGGGCGTGGGGCGGTGAAGTGCTCGCCCTTATGGGAGAGAACGGCGCAGGCAAGTCGACGCTGATGAAAATTCTATCGGGTGCCTATGAGGCCGACGCGGGTAGCGAGATCCTCATCGACGGCCAGCCGATAACCATCGGCGATCCGCTAGAGGCGAAGAGATACGGTGTTTCGATTATCTACCAGGAGCTGAGCCTCGCACCCAATCTCTCCGTGGCCGAAAACATCTATCTGGGGCGGGAGCTTTCCGTTCGCGGCGTGGCGAATCGGCAGGCAATGTACGCCGGCTGTCGAGAGGTACTGGAACGCCTCGACGTTCCTTTCACTGCCCGTACCCTCGTCGGGACGCTTTCCATCGCGGAGCAGCAGTTGGTGGAAATCGGCCGGGCACTGCACGCAAAGTCGAGGATTCTGGTACTCGACGAGCCCACCACGGCGTTATCGTCCCGGGAAAGCGAGCGGCTATTCGCGTTGATCCGTCAACTGCGCTCGGAAGGTATCGCCATCATTTACATCAGTCACCGAATGGAAGAGGTCTATGACCTGTCCGACCGTGTGTCCGTGCTGCGAGACGGTCGGTATGTGGGAACCATTGACCGCGCCGAGCTCTCTGCTCAGGCGATCGTGAAGATGATGGTTGGCCGGGACCTGTCGACGTTTTATATGAAGGAACATGACGCGCACGGCAGCCGCGGTCCTGTCGTCTTTGAAGCGAAGGACATCTCCGATGGCGACAAGATCAAACCGTGCAGTTTCCAGGTCCACCAGGGCGAGGTACTGGGCATTGCGGGCCTCGTCGGATCGGGACGCACTGAGTTGGCCAGGTTGATCTATGGGGCCGACGAGAAGGCGAGCGGAACGGTCTTCATCAACGGTCAGGAAGTGAACATTCGCCAACCGTCCGACGCCATCAAACACGGGTTGGCTTATCTCACGGAAGATCGCAAAGCACTGGGCCTCTTCCTCGATATGTCGTGCGCCGAAAACATCAATCTGGGCGTCATTGTCCCAGATGCACGCCCGGGCGGCTTCCTCAACTTGTCGAAAGGCAAGAAGCGCGCGAGCTCCGCGTTTGAGCAACTACGTGTGCGGGCGGCAAGCCCTATTGTCAACGTTGGGAGCCTTTCCGGCGGAAACCAGCAAAAGGTGCTGCTGTCGCGCTGGCTCCAGATTGGCCCAAAGGTGCTGATTCTCGACGAGCCCACCCGAGGTGTTGACATCGGCGCTAAATCCGAGATTTACCGCCTCATCGACGACTTGGCGCGTCAAGGAATCGGTGTGGTCGTGATTTCCAGCGAACTCGCGGAAATCATTGGAGTCTGCGATCGCACACTCGTCATGCGTGCAGGCCAGATCGTCGGCGAAGTCGGCGGGCCCAACAACGACGCAATTACGCAAGAAAACATCATGGCTCTCGCGGCAGGAGCGGATGCAACCCTCGATGCCGCTTGATAAACAGATTTGGAGACAATCATGGACAAGTCAACGCTTCGTAGTCCTGTCGTAAAGGGAAAGACAAACGACGCGGTCGGAATGTCGGCGCATAAGGTGCATGTCCGTCGGCTGATTAGTGCAATCGGTATGCTGCCGGTGCTGATCCTGCTTTCCGTCGCATTCAACTTCGCTACTCAAGGAACGTTCTTCACCGGCCAGAATATCTCGATCGTCGCACAGCAGGCCGCGATCAACACAGTCCTGGCTGCAGGGATGACGTTTGTCATTCTGACAGGTGGCATCGACCTGTCGGTGGGTTCAATGCTGGCGACTGCGGCAATGACCTCGATGATCTGTTCACTCGACCCCTCGTTCGGTGCCTTCGCGCTTCCGGTCGGGCTGGTGACGGGCATCGTTCTCGGCGCGATAAACGGCCTGCTCATCGCGTACCTCAGGCTTCCGCCGTTCATCGTCACGCTTGGATCTCTTACGGCAGTGCGGGGCCTTGCACGCTTGATTGGAAACGACGGTACGGTGATGAACCCCAATCTGGGATTTGCGTGGATCGGCAACGCGAGCGTCCTCGGGGTCCCGGTTTTAGCGATCATCGCGCTCGCCGTCATCGTGATTTCGTGGATCGTCCTTCGCCGTACTGTGTTGGGCATCTGGATCTATGCAATGGGTGGAAATCCGGCGGCCGCGCGTCTTTCCGGCATCAAAGTCAGCCTCATTCTGCTGTTTGTTTATGCCGTTTCCGGTTTGCTTTCCGGCCTCGGTGGTGTGATGTCTGCCGCCCGACTTTATGCCGCGAACGGTCTTCAGATCGGCATGGGATATGAACTGGACGCGATTGCCGCAGTTATTCTCGGCGGCACGAGCTTTGTGGGCGGTGTTGGCTCGATCTGGGGGACTCTGGTCGGTGCGTTGATTATCGCCGTGCTCTCGAATGGCCTTGTCATTCTTGGCGTCTCCGACATCTGGCAGTTCATTATCAAGGGCCTCGTGATTATCGCCGCCGTGGCACTCGATCGTTTCCGTCGCAGTGGTGAGAATCGCACCTGATCACCAATATCTGTAGTGGAGCGCAACAGTAGCTCGCGTTTCCATTCTTGTCTTATCCCGCTCCGGTCGACGCGAGTCTTAGCGGAAGCACAGCTAGCGTCGACTAATGAGTGCAGCAAGCCAGCGCGCATGACGATCCTGCTCATTGAGCGGCGCGTACGGCCGACCGAGAAGTGTCTGGTTTCTAGCGAAGACCGTTACGACGCGACGCTAATTCAACCTAGCGCGTTGGTGTCTGCGCGCCTATGAGGCGTATCAATTCAGACGTGCAGGGAAGCGCCATCCGCCCATGCCGTCGTATTGATGTGGTTACTGCATCAGACCAGGACAATGCAGAATGAGTAAGCCCCACGAACCTGAGATTTACGGGTCGTTAGCATGACGAAACGCGAATAAGTTTTGAATCACGATTTGGAGATAGGAGAAAACAATGAAGCGGATAATTCTGGGATCGGTGGCAATGGGTTTTGCCGTTGCTGCGAGCGCACAAAGCAGCGTTACGCTGTACGGCCTCGTGGATAACGGTGTGCAGTTCGAGACTGGCTTGCCGAAAGGTCATCGCTGGGCGGCCGAGTCAGGCAATTGGGCTGAATCGCGGTTTGGTTTGAAAGGACTCGAGGACATCGGCGGCGGCACCTTCGTGACCTTCCAGTTAGAGTCTCGACTCAACACGCAGAACGGAACGTACGCGAACGGGTCGTTCTTCGAGGGGCAGGCGACCGTCGGAATGAGCAACCCGACTTACGGGTCATTCAGAATGGGCAACTTCGGAGCGAGTGAACTGCTTCAGTACGCCGGCATTCTCGATCCTCAACAGACGCAGAAGTACTCGTTCGGCACGCTTGTAAGAGGCCGCATGTTCCCTCAGGCAGCCAACGGATTCGAGTATCTATCTCCGAGCTTTGGCGGATTCACGGTGCAAGGTCAGTACAATCTGACGAACTCGACGACGTGGAACGCAGGTAACCCCGGCAGTGCTCCTAGCCAACTCGGAACAACGGCGGGACTGGGAAGTTCGCAGGGCCGGGATGACGGCATCAAACTCGAATACGCCGCACATAACCTCGATGTGCAAGCGATTTACGACGAAATCCGCGATGGCAACGGTAAGTTCAGCAACGTTTATCTTGCTTCACGTTCCATCTTCACGGGCGGCTCTTACGTCTGGGGTCCGGTGACGGTCTACGTGGGATATCAGCACTTGAGCGCGCCAGATGCGTCCAACGCAGGCTTCTACGGCACGGCGAATGCTTCGGCGTTGCCCGCAGGCGTGTCCTTGCCGACGAAGGTCGATCATGAGTGGGCCGGCGCGCGTTGGGCGGTAACACCGGCGACGTTCCTGACCGGCGCGGTGTATCACGCCAACGCGAACAACGGAAATGGGAACGCGACGTTGTACACGCTTTCCGGGGCTTACCAGCTTTCGAAGCGCACTCGCGTTTATACCGAACTCGGCTATTTGCATAACAGTGCGACATCCAACCTCGGTCTAAACGGTGGACTCTACGGGGCAAACACGAACGACGATCCGATAAACGGCAATCCGGCCAGCACGAACCCGAATTATGGCCACAGCCAGTTCGGTGCTTTCGCCGGCATCGCAACGCAGTTCTGACGTCGCGGATTAACGGCGGCGGCACCCGTGAGCGCCGCCGTGGAACTTTTGCGAACAACGCCCGGGCCTGGTCAGGCGTTTGCCGACAAGCGCGAGCGAAAGCGTTGCGCGCACCGGACTATTCCCGATCATCATCAATTTCTTGGAGACGCAAATGACTTCTGGACGAATCAAGGCGCTTTCATTGGGCTTGACCTGCTCACTCTTCCTGCTTTCGGTCGCGCAGGCACAGCCTGCCAGCGATCAAGCGTCAACGATGGACGATTCGAGCACGTCCAAACAAGCGCAGAAGGCAACAAAGAAGGCGGAGCGGAAAGCGCGCCATGAAAAGAAAAATGCCGAGTTGAACAAACTCGAGAAGAACGGCTACAACCCGTCTGGCGATCAACTTCGATACCCGCAGAACGTTCAGAACGCAGAGAAGAAAGCCAACCCCCAAGGCCCCGGCGTAGCGGTGCCTGCTTCAGCACCTTGAGGCTTGATTCTGGCATCGCTGAAGTCAACACGACGCTGGGTTGGCAACAGCGATCTTGCCAGCATTGGGAGCGCACACTGGCGGGATCGCTCGCCATGAGCGGCATCGCATTGCTCGCGGGCGTGCGCTCCAGCGATCCCAAGGCGCCCTGACACGGACGCTTGCTGATTCGTGCTATCGGCCGAACGCGGGCATCGCCTAATCTTGCTCACAATCGAGCCGTCACGGGCTCAGTGCGAGGAGACAGGCGATGACCGAAGCTGTTGCTGCCGACGAGACAAGACTGGGCCCAAGCAGTGGCGAAATGCTGCTGTTCGCGCTCGCCGCCATGCCAGTCGAGCGCGCGCCCCGAAGCGGCTGGTTCCAGCCCGAACGCCTCGCGACGGCTCGCGTGATCTCCCGCACCGAAGACGTGTCCGACGTCTTATTGCGCTTGCCGCAGAGCTGGAACATCGTCGAAGGAGCGCGCTGCATCGGCTTGCATGACGATGAAGACATCATCACCGCCGATCCGCGCTTTCATCGCGGCTTCGATCCGCGCAACTTCGCGATCGTGGGGCAGGGGGGCGGCGAACGCTTCGCGCTGCTCATGCTCATCAACGCCGCCGAAGCGGCGCTGTTGCCGGAGCGGCTTTTTGCCAGGAACCAGGCGTTCGAACGCTGCGTGTTCGCTGCATGACGCATGCAGCATGCAGCATCCACGTATACCCGCGCCTTCGAGCCGGCTGCCAATTTGCGCTAACGCTGCCACACCTCGCTCCATAAAGTCGATACGACGAGCCGGGCATGTCGCATCGGCTGAACACGAGACAAGCGAGTACGGACTATGACCAGCGAAACGAAGATCGAAATCGATGTGCGTGTGCGCGCCTTTCTTGACCGTGAACTCGGTCTCTTTATCGACGGTGCCGCGCGCCCGGCGCATTCAGCGCGGCGGCTCGATGTCTTCGATCCCTCGACCGGCGAGGTCCTGACGACCGTGCCCGATGCCGATACCGCCGACGTCGATCGCGCGGTCACGAACGCGCGCGAGACCTTCGACCAGCGTGTCTGGAGCGGCTTGCGTCCCGCGGAGCGCGAACGGATCCTCCTGCGTCTGGCCGATGTCATCGAGGCGCACGGAGAAGAACTCGCGCAACTGGAGACGCTGAATCAGGGCAAGTCGATCGACATCGCGCGGGCGATCGAGGTCGGCGCGACCGTCGAGTACGTGCGCTACATGGCCGGCTGGGCGACCAAGATCACCGGCGAGACGCTCGACGTGTCGATCCCGTTTCCGCCCGGCGCGCGCTATACCGCTTTCACGCGCAAGGAACCGGTCGGCGTCGTGGCGGGCATCGTGCCGTGGAACTTTCCATTGATGATCGCGGTGTGGAAGCTCATTCCCGCGCTCGCGGCGGGCTGCACCATCGTCATCAAGCCGTCGCCGGAAACGCCGCTCACGGCATTGCGTCTCGCCGAACTCGCCGTCGAAGCGGGCGTTCCGGCGGGCGTGTTCAACGTCGTGACGGGCGGGCGGGAATGCGGCGCGGCGCTGGCATCGCATACGGGCATCGCGAAGATATCGTTCACGGGTTCGACGCCAACGGGCAAGCTGATCGGCGCGGCCGCCGTGCAGAACATGACGCGCTTTTCGCTCGAACTCGGCGGCAAGAATCCCGCCGTGATGCTCGCCGATGTCGATGCCGATCAGGCCGTGCAGGGCGCGCTGGCGGGCGGCTTCCTGAATCAGGGGCAGGTGTGCGCGGCGGTGTCGCGCATCTATGTTCATCGCAGCAAGTACCGGCAGATCGCCGACGGACTCGCCGATATCGCGCGCTCGATGACGCTCGGCCCCGGTCTCGATCCGGCCGCGCAGGTCAATCCGCTCGTGTCGGCGCATCATCGTGCGCGCGTCGAGGAACATATCGCCCGCGCCAAAGCCGATGGTCTGCGATTTCTCGCGGGCGGCTCGCCCGTCGAAGAGAAAGGCTACTACGTGAAGCCGACCGTGATCGCAGACGTGCCTTTCGATGCCGCGCTCATCCGCGACGAAGTCTTCGGCCCGGTGCTGGCACTCGTTCCGTTCGACGACCCGAAGGAAGCCTTGCGCCTCGCGAACGATTCGCCCTATGGCCTCGCCGCGAGTCTCTGGACCAACGACCTGCGCGCTGCGATGAACCTCGTTCCACAAATGGAAGCAGGCACGGTCTGGGTCAACTGCCATGTGCCGCTCGATCCGTCGATGCCCTTCGGCGGATACAAGCAGTCGGGCATCGGCCGAGAGTTCGGCAAGTATGCAGTCGAGGGCTTCACTGAAACGAAGTCCGTGTGCATCGCGCATTAGTGAGGCACTGCGCACGCGAGCGATGTTTCTGACACAAGCCCCCGACACTGCGATCTTGCTCTAAGATTCACCAGATCAGGAGAGAGTCGATGGACTTCATGGTCAGCTCGCTCGCCGATGTGCACGACCATTCGCTTGCCGTCGCCGGCTGGGAGCAAATCTACCGGCAGATGACGCCCGGACGTTTCGAGAGCAGGCTCGTGCAGGCGAAGTCGGCCGAGTTTCAAATCTTTCGCGAATCGACCAACCGGCGCATCGTGCAGGCAGGCGTTTCGCCGGCCGGCTTTGCGTCGATCGCCGTCCCGTTGTCCGCACCGCTTGCGGCCACGTTCCAGGGACACAAGATCGACGACTACGCGCTCATGCTCCTGAGCCCCGGCGAAGAATTCCGCTTCCATACTCCCGAGGCCATGCAGTACGTCGGCGTGAGCCTGCCCGTCGATGCAATGCGCGAACTCGTCGCCGCCACCGTCGGGGAAGAGGGCGTGCGGCAGTGGAAGCGCAACGTGCTGCCGCTTTCGACCGAAGCCGCGCTCGTTCTTCAGCAGCGTCTCGTTCCTTTGCTCGATGCCGCCGAATCTAGTCCGGCCGCGTTGCGCGAGCCCGCACCCATCAAGCGATTCCAGGACGAGGTGTTGAGCGTGCTGCTCGGCCTGCTCGAAAGCGCGACCGGTGCAGCGGACAAAGACCTCACGCATGCCACCTACAGCGATATCGTCAGGCGATGCGAACGCATTGCCAGCGAGACCGCGCTCGAACCCGTTACCGTGCTCGATTTATGCCGCACGCTGCGATGCAGCCGGCGCACGTTGCAAACGAGCTTCCAGCGTGTCGCGAACGTCACGCCCGTCGAATACTTGCGCGCGCTCCGGCTCAATGCAGTGCGACGCCTCTTGCGTTCCACGAGCGCGGACGAACTGCTCATCGGCGACGCAGCGGCGCGCCATGGCTTCTCGCATCTGAGCTACTTCGCGCGTGAGTATCGCGAGTTGTTCGGCGAACTTCCATCCCAAACGCGGCGGCTTTTCTGAGCGATCGCTTTCAGTTTCCTTTTGATTCGATGCGCAATGACGGCATCGCATAGGCACATACCCTAGCGCGTCTGCGCGTTGCCAATTTGTGCTGCCGGTCCGCTATTTTGGCTTTCTAAATTCTCCAGTAACACGAGGCCGCGATCCGCGGTCCGGCCAATGCCGCAACATCTGGAGAGAACCAATGAGCGTCGCCATGGAACCCACGCCCTCGACCGAACTGCGCAAGGGCGCGCTAGGACTGGGCTTTATCGTTTTCTTCGTCATCTCGGCGGCGGGACCGCTCGTCGCGATCGCGGGCGGCTATCCGCTCGGCATCATGCTTGGCAATGGCGCTGGCACGCCCTCGCTGCTCGTCGCGACCGTCGCGATTCTCTTGCTATTCGCGGCGTGCTACACGGCCATGGCGCGCCACGTGACGAACGCGGGCGGGTTCTACGCGTTCACCGCGCGCGGACTAGGCGGGACGGCGGGCGGGGCGGCGGCATGGATCGCGCTGCTCGGCTACAACACGATGCAGATCGGGCTTTACGGCATGTTCGGCGCGGTGTCGGCCGGCTTCATGTCGACGCACTTCGGCATCGATGCGCCGTGGTGGGTGTATTCGCTCATCGCGCTCGTCAGCATCGCGGTGCTCGGTTACCGTCAAATCGACCTGTCGGCCAAGGTGCTTTCGCTGCTCGTCATGGGTGAGTATGTCGTCGTGCTGCTGCTCGACATCGCGATCCTGCGCAGTGGCGGGGCGCACGGTATCGACCTGACTTCTTTCTCGCCGCGCGTCTTCACGAGCGGGACGCCGGCAATCGGCTTTCTCTTTTGCTTCGCGACGTTTATCGGCTTCGAAGCCACCACGATCTACAGCGAAGAAGCCAAGGATCCGCAGCGCACCGTGCCGCTTGCAACGTATATCTCCGTGCTGCTGATCGGCGCGTTCTACTGCTTCTCCGTGTGGTGCATGATCGTCGGCGCGGGCGCGAACGATATCGTCAAGACGCTGACCGCACTCGCCGATCCGACGACCTTTCTCTACTCGCTGTCCGATCACTACGCGAACCATGCGCTGACCACGGCCATGAGCGTGCTGTTCATCACGAGCGTCTATGCCGGGCTGCTCGCGTTCCATAACTCCGCGTCGCGTTATTTCTTCGCAAGTGGCCGAGAAGGTCTGCTGCCGAAGGCGCTGGGCCGCACGCATGTCCGTCACGGCAGTCCGCATATCGGGTCGATCGCGCAGTCGGCGGTGGCGCTGGTTGTGGTGGTCGCGTTCATCGTGCTGCGCGCGGACCCGGTGCTCACGCTCTTTTCATGGCTCACCAATGTCGCGACGCTTTGCATCATCGCGTTGATGGCGCTTTCGTCCGCAGCGGTGTTCGTGTTCTTCAAGCGCCTGCCTTCACGCGATGAAAGCGTGCTGCGCGTGGCGGTGTTTCCGGTGATATCGGGCCTCGCGCTTGCCGTCGTGCTGGTATTGGCCATTGTGAACTTCCCGCTGCTGACGGGCGCGGGCGCGACGCTCTCCTATGCGTTGACCGCGCTGCTGCCGATCTTCGCCGTCGCCGGCATTCTCGCTGCCCGGAGCCTCAAGCGCCGCGACCGCGCTTCGTACGAGCGGCTTGGCAGTTCCCGCATCTAACTCTCCGCTCAACCACAACCCTCTGCTTGACCCGCATGTTGGCACGCGGTCGGGCAACGCATGTCCATAGAAAACACATCATGAGAAAGAACCGGTACTTTCAGTGCACCTGTTTGACGGCGGCGATGATCGGCGCGGGCTTGATTCACGCAACCGACGCCCGGGCGCAAAGCAGCGTGACGCTCTACGGCACCGTCGATGCAGGCGTCGTCTATACGACGAATCAGCAGGTCACGCAAGCGGGCGGCACCGTGACGAGCGGCCACGCCGTCCAGATGAGCGGCGGCAACCTCGTGCCCTCGCGCTGGGGCTTGATTGGAACCGAAGACCTGGGCGGTTCGCTCAAGGCGGTCTTCTATCTTGAGAATCAGTTCCTGACGGGCACGGGGACCATGCTGCAAAGCGGCGCGCTCTTCAGCCGTCAGGCGTGGGTCGGCATGCGCGACGATCGCGTCGGTACCCTCGGCTTTGGACGCCAATACGATTCGTACTCGGACTTCCTGGGCGTGTACGCATCCAGCAATAGCTGGGCGACGATGTTCGGCGCGCACTTCGGCGACGTCGACAACCTGAACGAAGCCTTCAACATGAACAACGCGATCAAGTTCACGAGCGCGGACTTCAGTGGCTTCACGTTTGGCGGAACTTTCAGTCTGGGCGGTCAGGCGGGCAATTTCTCCACGCGGCGCGGCTATGCAATGGGCGCGGCTTACGCCCGTGGTCCGGTATCGATCAGCGCGGGCTACATGACGCTCAACGATCCGCTCAATGCCGCGCTCGGTGGATCGACGGGCTACATCGGCGACTTCGCTTGTTCCAATCCGTCCGCGAACTACTGTCAGCTTCAGAACGCACGGACGATCAAGACGTATGGCGCAGGCGGATCAATCGCGTTAGGCGATGCAACCATCGCCACCGTCTACACGCATACGAGACTGGAAGGCAGCCAGTATTTCGCCGATGCAGCATCGCCCGGCGGACGCGACGTGTCGTTCGATATCGCCGAACTCAACGTGACGTATGCGCTGACGCCTTTCTGGAACCTCGGCCTGGCCTACATCTATAACAACGTGAAACCGAGCGGCAGCGCGTCGACGCATTTTCATCAGATGAATCTGGGCGCCAACTATCTGTTGTCGAAACGCACTGCGCTCTATGCGCTGGCCATCGCGCAGGAAGCGGGCGGCGCCGGGCTCGGCATCGATCCGGCGAGCGGCGGCAGCGCGAACTACGCTCAAATACCCAACCTCGTGAACAGCAATTCGAATCGGCAACTGGCCGTATTGGCGGGCATCAGAGTGAACTTCTGATGCTTTGCCGATCCGTGCTCACGACGACTCGACAAGCGCACGGACAATCAAGACTCGGCAATCGTTCGCGATTGCCAAACGAATCAAGGAACGACGATGCACGCGGACGAAACGGCTACGTACTACACCGCCACGAAAAAGTACGACCTCAGCTTTCCTTCTCTGGAAGAGCATGTGAATGCGGATGTGGTGATTATCGGAGGCGGCTTTTCTGGCATTCACACCGCGCTCGAACTCGCGGAGAACGGCGTCACGGATGTCGTCGTGCTCGAAGCGCGCTATCTCGGCTACGGCGGCACCGGGCGCAACGGCGGTCAGGTGATGGCAGGAATCGGTCACGACCTGGACGCCATCAAGAAGGATGTGGGCGAAGAAGGCTTGCGCGCGATCTTCGCGCTGAGCGACCTCGGGCCGCAGATCATGCGCGAGCGCATCGAGAAGTACGACATCGATGCGGACTTCTGCAGCGGCTACGGCTATATGGCCTACAACGCGCGTCAGGCGAAGACCCTGCGAAGCTGGGAGAAAGACTTCAAGTCGCTAGGTTCGCCCTATGAGATCCGCTACGTCGAAGGACGCGATGTGCAGCAGCTCGTCGGCAGCGAGGTGTATCACGCCGGTCTGCTGCATATGGGCGGCGGGCACGTGCATTCGCTGAACCTGTTGCTCGGCGAGGCGAAGGCCGTTAGCGAACGTTATGGCGTACGTATCTTCGAGTACAGTCCTGCACTGGATATTGCGTATGGCGATCGCATCCGCGTTCGCACAGCGAAGGGCAGTGTGACGGCGAAGAAACTCGTATGGGCCTGCGACGGTTTCAATAACGGCATCGAACCGGAACTGCATCGCAGCACCATCAACGTGTATGCGTTCAACTCGATGACCGAGCCGCTAAGCGACGAAGTCATTCGACGCATTAGTCCGATTCACGGCGCGTATAGCGACATTCGGCCCGTCATCAACTACTACCGGGTGACGAACGAAAACCGTCTGCTGTTCGGATCGTCCACGTCGCTTATCGAGCATATTCCGAGCGACCTCAAGGAGTGGAACCGTCGCCTGATGGTCGAAGTGTTCCCGTATATGAGCGACGTGAAAATCGATCTGGCGTGGGGGGGCCCGATGGCCTCCACGCTCAATCTGTTCCCGCAGATCGGCACGTTGCCGGATCGTCCGAATGCGTTCTTTGTGCAAGGGTATTCGGGCTTCGGCGTGACGCCGAGTCAGATCATCTGCAAGATTCTCGCGGAGGGCGTCCTCGGAGGCTCGGAACGCTATCAGTTGGTCAGCTCTATTCCTCGCGCGACCATTCAGGGCAAGGACAAGTATCGCAACGTGCTCGTCACGCTCGGCAAGGTCATGCATCAAACGTCCGGCTATTGGCATGGACGCCGCTAATTCTCTGACTCTTATTGGGAGCATTACTCATGAGCCTTACTGCAATTCAATTCGGCACGACGCTTTCTCAACTCGATTCGTGGGGCAGTTTGACAGGCATCGGAGGAGAGATTCTCGAGGGCGGCGACGTGCAGGCCTTCGGCAAGATGACGCACGGCGCGCCTACCGACGCTGTTTCGGCTGGCTACTTCGGCACGCCTAAGGGCAAGTTCAGGCTTGTTTATCCCTTCAGCGAGCAGGCGACGATCGTGACCGGCGAGGTGACGATCACCGATGAATCGACAGGCGAATCGCGCACGTTCAAAGCGGGCGATACGTGGTTCGTGTCGAAAGGGACGGCGACCGTGTGGGACGTGGCGGGCGAGCAGGTCGTTAAGCACTATCTCGCGTTTGCTTGACAGCGGTACCGAGCAGAGAGGGCGTAATTAGGTCGAGGTTGTAGCGTTCCACATTGCTAGTGACTTCTCGAGTTAGCGCGACGGCGACGTTGCCGGACGCGGCAATGGCACGGTCAATCTCCTGCTCGCGGCTCATCGCGAGCATACATAGCGTCAGGATCGCCACAGTCGCACTAATCACGCTGCCAAGCCAGCCAACGAGCATGGGCGTTCTCGCGAACGACCGGACGTACACTAGTGCATGAAGTGACCAGAAATCGATGAAGCGGCGTTGCATCAGGGTTGGCTTCCTTATTAGCAGGAAGAGTCAGCCCTATGTGATTCAGCCGTTCACCGTGGAGGCCGATTAATGCAAGCGAGAGTGCATTCAAAAGACCTGTAAGCGACGAGGCTTACTGACGGGTGCGAAGGCAGCGTCGTGATCCCTACTTGACATAAAGCTAATTAGCGCATTCTATGTATGTAGCGGCTATATCCTAATGTCGTGTTCTGGCTATTTACAGATGTCGGGTTTCAACCGGTGGCAAGCTGGCAGTTGGTCATCCAGCGGGAGCTCAGCCATGTCACCGAACCCACCTGTGAGCTTGACCATGCGCGAATGGGACAGACTGAAGG
Source organism: Burkholderia sp. 8Y (assembly GCF_902506145.1). Taxonomy (GTDB): domain Bacteria; phylum Pseudomonadota; class Gammaproteobacteria; order Burkholderiales; family Burkholderiaceae; genus Caballeronia. The sequence continues at coordinate 565,155 of NZ_LR733519.1, forward strand.
TTATCGAAGCGATTGTCGAGACGGGTTTGAAGCCCGGACGCGCCGCTGAGCGCTTGGGTCTGACGGTACCCCAGATCGAGCGGCTGGTGGCGAGCCGTCGGCGAGCGTCGCGCCTTTGTGCCGCTAGTGCTTACGGAATCCGAGTATGCCTGCCGGAATCTCGTGGAAGCGTCGAGCTCAGTCATAGTCGACGCTTCCGGGTACGCAAGGAGTGCGTTACCGTGTGTGTTTGGCGCTGTTAGCGCCAGGCGACCGGTGTCCGCGCGAACGTCGCGCTGCGCAACCTTCGGTAAAATCGCCCGCGCCTCATCGTCAAACTCCGCGTGACCGCTGAAAATCACATGAATTTCTAGGCTGATAGGCATATCGTTGAACCACAGCGGACGTCGCGCTGTGCAATGCAAGTGCAAGGAGTTAGCCATGAAGCTCTCTATCATGACAGCGGCAGTAGCATCAGCGGCGCTGTCGCTCGCAGGCTTGGCGCAAGCTCAACAGTCCTCGGACACGTTGCAGTCCATGCCCCCGCAAGCTCAACAAAGTGGACAGACGTCGCCTGGAGATACCGCATACGGTGGCGCGGTTTCCACTGGCGTCGCGAGCGGAAGGTCGTCGACGCTGCCGACGAATTGCTCGCCGCAGCCGTTCTGCAACATCTACTCGGGAGGGCAATAGGCCGAGGCATCCCGCGGCCGAAGGCTCCGGCCTACGTCCGCTCTGCCCTGACCGCAGGGCCCAACGCGCGAAAAGCCGCGTAGCAGCATTCGGAGTCCCGTTGGTTTTCACGAACGGGACTCTTTGCGTTCTGGACCACGCGAGCAGCGATGGGCATGTTGCACGCGCAGTCCACGCTCGTCCCGCTCAGCATCACTTGAAATGGACCTGTCCGAAATCTTGTGTGCCGAGGCCGGTTAAGAAATCTCAGCTGATGGCGCTGGTGAATCGCTCGCCAAACAGAATAGCGAATTGAGCAACGGCTTGTCGCCAGGTGATAGGTGGCATCTTCCAGTCCTTCTCGATGTTGCGCAAGGCCAGATACAGCAGTTTGCTGGCCGCCTCGTCGCTCGGGAAGTGGCCGCGGTTCTTGACAATCTTGCGCAGCTGCATGTGCATGCTCTCGATCGCATTGGTTGTGTAGACGATTCGACGCACCTCGGGCGGATAGGCGAAAAAGGGAATCACCTGTTCCCATTGGCGCTGCCACAGCGGGGACGCGAGCGTATCCAGGGACAAGCAGGATAGCCCGCTCATTCAGGCGCAGGACTAAGACTGAGCGCGCCATGCATCGACGCTTGCGCAGATTCAAGCGTCGATGCCGATATGCTTCGAAGCTTCGTTCGCACCGACCGTCTCCACGGTCTGACGCACCCGCCCGATCTCGACAGCAGGCATGAACAGCATCGAAATCACCGCGCCCAGCGCGATCACGAACATCGACGTGAACGTCAGATGCAGGGCATGGTGCAACGCCAGACGAATCTCCGCGTTGCTCTCGAAGTGACCGGGCACCGCCGATAACAGGCGCTTCAATTGATCCGCGCTGACAGCGGGCAGGCCGCCGCTCGCATGCGTCAGGCCATAGTTCTGCACCGCGCCGAACACCGCAGCGCCGAGCGTGTTGCCGAGATTGCGTGCGAAGAGATTGGACGCCGTGGCGCTGCCGCGCTCCGACACCTTGACGATTTCCTGTATGAGGATAAGGCACGACACGCTCAGGATGCCCATGCCGAAGCCCATGACAGCCGATCCGACGCCGGCCCATACGGGACTGGCTTGCGGCGTCAGCAACACGAAGGGAATCGCGCCGAGCGGAATGAACACGGTCCCGCCGATCAACAAGCGGCGCAGTCCGATGCGGCTAAACGTGCGCGATGTGAACGTGGCGCCGCTGGGCCATCCGAGCATCATCATCGTGAGTGTGAGTCCCGCTTCGACCGGCGAGCGATGCATGACGCCTTGCACATACATCGGCAGGAACGTGGTGAGTCCCATCAACGCCATGCCCGCGAGCAGCGTCGCCGCGTTGCCGGCCGCGATCGGGCGATGCGCCCACAAGCCGAACGAAATCATCGGATCGGCGGCGCGCTTTTCCTGCATGACGAAGAGCACGCCCGCCACGATGCATATCGCAATTTCGACGCCGGCGCGCGTGCTATTTGCGCTGCCTGCATCGGTCAGCGCCATCATCAGCGAAGCGACGGCCGCCGTGAAAAGGAGCGCACCGGCAAGGTCGATCGCCGGGCGTTCGTGACGCTTCTCCTCGTGTAGGAAGAGCACGAAGAGTATCGCGGCGAGCACGCCGATCGGTACGTTGATCCAGAAGATCCATGCCCACGAAAGATGGCGGATGAGCAGGCCGCCGACCATCGGCCCGAGTACGGCGGACACGGCCCATACGCTTGCAAGGTAGCCCTGCACCTTGCCTCGTTCGCGCGCCGGATAAAGATCTCCGACCACCGTCAGCGCAACCGGCAGGATCGCTCCCGCGCCGACGCCCTGCACCAGTCGAAAGACGATCATGGCGGGCATCGACCACGCAAACCCCGCGAGTATCGACCCGAAGAGGAAGATGGCAATGCCGGCCAATATCGCGGGCTTGCGGCCATACAGATCCGCGAGCTTGCCGAATACGACGGTGAGCGCGGTTTGCGTCAGCAGAAATGACGAGAACACCCAGCTATAAAGATTCAGGCCGCCGAGCTGAGTCGCGATTTGCGGCATGGCGGTCGAAACGATGGTGGCTTCGATTGCCACCATGGCCATGGACGCCATGATGGCGGCGATGACGAGGGGACGGACGGTTTGCTTGAGCTGCGGCATGCGATTGCGGGGTGATGAGAAGGATGCCACCCGCAGCGTCAGTCGCCATGCGGAAGACCCGTCATGGTATCCCGGCGCGTGAAACGCTGCTTGCGTCGCCGTTTTCGCGGATTCTTCCTTGACGCGTTTGGAGCATGTGTCGACTCTTCTGCACCCGATATCGCTCATGCAAGCGAAGGCGTGAGGAAAGCGGCTTCAATGCGTTCGTCAGCACACGATGCCTTCTTCGACATGCACTGCCGCGGCGCACCATCCCGTGCTATCGTTGTTTCATACGGATTTCATACGCAACGCAGCGCGTCTGCTTCCGTATCTCTCGTCGAACGTCTTTCGTGAGCGCCGCCATGAACGATGTGCCTCGTATTCTCAGTGCTCGTGATCGCGTCGAGTTGCTTTGCTGGCTGACATGCGGCAGCCTCGGCGCGTTCTATCTGAATGGTGATTGGCCGGCGGCGGCTTTCCATGTGCAGGCAGCGCACAAGTGGCTCGACAGGCATGAACGGCTCGCGGACTGGCTAACGGTCGCGAAGCTCGCTGCCATTGCGCGTGATCTCGCCGCGCGTCATTGCGCGCTGCTGGAGGCGGATTGGGCACGCGATGCCGTCGAAGAAATTCTCGACAGTGAAGACCTGAATTATCAGTCGGACATCGTCAGGCAGGTCTTCGACGATTGCCGTCGTGCATTAGCGGAAAAGCGCGCGGCGGAATAGCCGCTCAAGGCTCGGTGGCGAAACTCACTGTATGGATGTACAGTAACCCATTTTCGACTTCGGCCCGGTGCGCCTGGCGCCCGCCTTTCGCCGTCGATGGACGCTTCACTACCTTCATCGCTTGCCGCTCACCACGCGCCGCGCCGCATCGCGCATCTCGACATGGATGCGTTTTTCGCGTCGGTCGAGCTTCTGCGCTACCCCGAGTTGCGCGGCGAGCCCGTGGTTGTCGGCGGCGGGCGCAATGCCGCGCCCGAGACGCTTGCGGACGGCACGCGCCGTTTCAAGCGGCTGCGCGATTACGCGGGCCGTGGCGTCGTGACGACATCCACTTACGAAGCGCGCAAGTTCGGCGTCTTTTCCGCCATGGGCATGATGAAGGCCGCGCAACTCGCGCCCGACGCCATTCTCTTGCCAACGGACTTCGAGTCTTATCGGCATTATTCCCGTCTCTTCAAAGCGGCCATCGCGACATTCACCGCGCAAATCGAAAATCGCGGTATCGACGAGATTTATATCGACGTCAGCGACTTGCCCGGCAATTCCGCCGATATCGGTCAGCGCATGAAAGACGCGGTGCGTGACGCAACCGGACTCACCTGCTCTATTTGCATCGCGCCTAACAAGCTGCTTGCGAAAATCGGCTCGGAACTGGATAAGCCCGACGGCCTCACCATTCTCACGATGGACGACCTGCCCACGCGCATCTGGCCGCTGGCGGCGCGCAAGGTGAACGGCATCGGGCCCAAGGCGAACGACAAGCTCGCGGCACTCGGCATCGTGACGGTGGGCGACATCGCGGCCGCCGACCTCGGGCTCTTGCAAACGCACTTTGGTCCGACTTATGCCGCGTGGCTCGCGCGCATTGCGCAAGGGCAGGACGAGCGGCCTGTCGTCGTGAGTTCCACGCCCAAGTCGATGAGCCGCGAGACCACGTTCGAGCGCGATCTTCATCCCAGGCACGACCGAGCGACGCTGTCGGCGGAATTCACGGGTCTTTGCAAGCGCGTCGCCGACGATCTTCAACGCAAAGGCTACGTGGGGCGCACGGTCGGCATCAAGCTGCGTTTCGACGACTTTCGCACCGTCACGCGTGACCTGACGATTCCCGTCGCCACCGCCGATGCATCCGAGATCCGTCGTGCAGCCACCGAGTGTCTCAAGCGTATCGTCCTCGACAAGCGGCTCAGGCTGCTCGGCGTGCGCGTGAGCGCGCTCGAGTCCGCTGACGAAGCCGGCGGTTTCGTGACGCCGGTACAGGTGGAACTGCCTTTCGATGCGGTCGAGTAATAAGCGGCTCACGCCTTAGCGTCGCGGCAGATAACCAAATCGCGCATCGTTCGTTGCCGCGCGTGCGGCGCGGGCGTAGATTATTCGTCTCTCTGCCGCTTCTGACCACACCGTGACCCTTCTTTCGCCGACTCACGACGCCGCCGAGGCCGTCGGGCAACACATCGTCATTCGTCCCTTCGACGGCCCCCTTGGCGCGGAAGTCCTCGGGCTAGACCTGTCGCAACCGCTGTCCAAAGCGGAGTTCGCGCGCATTCATCGCGCTCATCTCGATCATCACGTCCTCGTGTTTCGTGAGCAGCACATCACGCCCGCGCAGCAGGTCGCCTTTAGCAAGCAGTTCGGGCCGTTGCAAATCCATGTGCTGAATCAGTTCGGACTTGCCGGTTATCCCGAAGTGCTTGTCGTGTCGAACATCATCGAAAACGGCAAGCCGATTGGACTCGGCGACGCCGGTCATTTCTGGCATTCGGACCTCTCGTACAAAGAGAAGCCGAGCCTCGGCTCGATGCTTCACGCGCAAGAATTACCGTCGACAGGCGGCGACACGCTGTTTGCGAATCAGCATCGTGCGTGGGACGCTCTGCCGGCGCATCTGAAACGCGCGGTCGAGGGGCGCTTCGCGGAACACACCTATCTCGCGAGATACGCTGAATTGCAGAAGCGAAGCCCGTGGCGTCCCAACCTCACGCCGGAGCAGATCGCGCAAGTGAAGCCCGTCGTGCATCCCATCGTGCGGACGCATCCGGAGACGGGCCGCAAGTCGCTTTTCGTGAGCGAGCACTTCACCACGCGTATCGTCGACATGCCGGACGACGAAAGCCGCGCATTGCTCGACGAAATCTTTGCGCACAGTGTGCAGCCCGAATTCGTTTATCGCCATGCATGGCGCGATCACGACATGGTGTTCTGGGACAACCGCTCGGTCATGCACTTGGCGGCGGGCACGCCGGACGATCAGCGCCGCAGGCTGTATCGCACGACCATCGAAGGCGATACGCCTTTCTAAGCCAAGTCAAAACACAGACAGCCTAAAAACACGGGGTTTTTGATGCATTCTCGGAAAGGGAAGGGCGCTTTGCGCGCGTTAATCGGTGCTTTAGTGCTTGCGCTCGGCGGCACCGGCAGCGCCTTCGCGGAAGGCACGATACGCATCGCGGAGCAATACGGCGTGGTTTATCTGCTGCTGAACGTGGCGCGCGACCAGAAGTTTATCGAGCAGGAAGGCAAGAAGCAGGGCATCGATATCAAGGTGGACTGGGCCAAACTCTCCGGCGGCGCAAGCATCAACGATGCGCTGCTTTCCGGTTCCGTGGATATCGCGGCGGCGGGCGTGGGACCGCTACTCACGATCTGGGACCGCACGCACGGACGTCAGAACGTGAAGGGCGTCGCTTCGCTCGGCAATCTGCCGTATTACCTGATATCGAATGATCCGCGCGTGAAGACGATTGCCGATTTCACCGAGAAGGACCGCATTGCCGTGCCTGCGGTGGGCGTCTCGGTGCAATCGCGCATTCTGCAATATGCGGCTGCCAAGAAGTGGGGCGACAAAGAATACGACCGCCTCGACAAACTGACGCAGGCGGTGCCGCATCCGGATGCAGCCGCCGCGATCATCGCGGGCGGAACGGAAATCGACGCGCATTTCGCCAACCCGCCGTTTCAGCAGCAAGAGTTGGCCGGCAACGCGAAGGCGCACATCGTACTGAGCTCTTATGACGTGCTCGGCGGACCCAGTTCGGCGACGGTGCTTTATGCGACCGAAAAATTCCGCAACGATAATCCCAAGACCTATCGCGCTTTTGTCGATGGGCTTGCCGACGCCGCGCGCTTCGTCACGCAGCATCCCGACGAGGCCGCTGATATTTATCTGCGCGTCAATCAGGCGAAGATAGACCGCGAGTTGCTCGTCAAAGTCATCAAGGACCCTTCCGTGCAGTTCAAGATCGCGCCACAGAACACCTTCGCGCTTGCGCAGTTCATGCACCGCGTGGGCGTCATCAAGAACGAGCCCAAGTCGTGGCAAGACTATTTCTTCAACGACCCTGCCACGCGTGACGGCAGCTAAATGCATAAGACGCGCGCTTATCCGCGATGCTGCATTGGATATGCGCATTCATTGGTTAGTCGGCGAAACGCGCGCCGGTATGGTGGTGGTTTGCACTCAAGCATTGCAACCATGGCTGCCAATCCTCATGTGCTGTATCCGGTCGAAAGCAACAGGTCCGTTGCAACGACCAGCAAGCTGCTCAGCGCGCGCAACGTCACGCTCGAATACCGTACGCCCGAGCGGCTGGTGCGCGCGACGCATGACGTCAGTTTCGATGTCTACGGCGCTGACCGCTTCGTGCTCCTCGGGCCTTCGGGCTGCGGTAAATCTACCTTGCTGAAGGCCGTCGCGGGATTCATCGAGCCGGTGGCGGGCGACATCGAAATAGACGGGGAGCGCGTGAGCGGGCCGGGCGCCGACCGCATTGTCGTGTTTCAGGAATTCGATCAGCTTCCGCCCTGGAAGACGGTCCTGCAAAACGTCGCGTTTCCGTTGCGAGTCGCGCGCAAGCTGAGCCGCGCCCAAGCGCGTGAACGGGCGCTGCACTATCTGGACAAGGTCGGCCTTGCGCACGTCCCTGACGCCTATCCTCACACGCTTTCGGGCGGCATGAAGCAGCGCGTCGCCATTGCGCGTGCGCTTGCCATGCAACCGCGCGTGCTTCTCATGGACGAGCCCTTCGCCGCCCTCGATGCGCTCACGCGCCGCCGCATGCAGGAAGAATTGCTCCGCCTCTGGAACGACGAACGCTTCACGTTGCTGTTCGTGACGCATTCGATAGAAGAGGCGCTCATCGTCGGTAATCGCATCTTGTTGCTGACGCCGCATCCCGGCCGCGTGCGCGCGGAGTTGAACAGTCATCAGTATTCGCAGGAAAGCGTGGGTCGCGGCGACTTTCAGCAAAGCGTCGCGCGTATTCATCGCCTGCTGTTCGAAGAGGAGGCCGCGCAATGAGCACGCCGCAGTTGATCGAGCCGCCGGTGCGGCCGGAGTTCGAACGGATGCCGCCCGCGCCCGCAGCCGACGCTAGGCGGCACGATGCGACGATACCGCTTGCAAAGCGTGTTCTAGATGACGCGTGGCTGCGCAAGACGCTGATTGCGCTCGTGCTGATCGCGTTATGGGAATGTGCCGCGCGCATGGTCGATAACGACTTGCTGCTGCCGACCTTTAGCGCGACGTGTGTCGCCTTCGTTCAAGTCGTTGTTTCTGGCGAGTTGATCGAGAAGACCGCGATATCCCTGTCCGTGCTGCTGCGCGGGTATCTGCTGGGCGCGGCGCTTGCGTTCGTGCTGACGTCGCTCGCTGTATCGACACGCATCGGTCGTGACATTCTTTCGATGCTCACAGCCATGTTCAATCCCTTGCCGTCCATTGCATTGCTGCCGCTCGCCTTGCTATGGTTCGGGCTGGGGACGGGCAGTCTGCTTTTCGTGCTCGTGCATTCGGTGCTGTGGCCGCTCGCGCTCAATACCTATGCGGGCTTTCAGGCGGTGCCCTCGACGCTGCGCATGACCGGCCGCAACTATGGGCTCACGGGATTGCGGCACGTCGTGCTGATTCTCGTGCCCGCCGCGTTGCCTTCCATTCTTGCGGGCTTGCGCGTGGGTTGGGCGTTTGCCTGGCGCACGCTGATCGCCGCAGAACTCGTGTTCGGTGCGAGTTCGGGCAGGGGCGGACTGGGCTGGTACATCTTCCAGAACCGCAACGAACTCTATACGGACCGCGTTTTCGCGGGGTTGGCCGCGGTGATCGTGATTGGTCTTGCGGTCGAGCATCTCGTCTTCGATACGATCGAACGCGTGACCGTGCGGCGCTGGGGCGTTCAGTCGTAACGCGCGGCGTGCGATAGCGAAGTATCTGAGCTATGCGCCGCTTTAAGCCGCTCGCGAGCGGCTTCTGTGACATGACCGATGTATGGCGCGGGGGTGAATTGGTTGCGGCGGCGTCGGGCGCGCTATGACGCACTATGGTCATGATCGCGGCCCGGTCCTATACCCGTCTTACAGCGCCGCGCCATCAGTTGCGCGTCGGTTAAACCAACGTCTGCGGACAACGCAACGCAACGAACAATACGCCCACGCGCGGCACGACGAGTCTTCCCGCCATTATGCGATGCGACGCTTAGGCTCTGAGATTCGCCGACGCCTCCGGTCGCCCGACGCGCTACACGATGCCGATGAACGACATCGTGATCGCGGTGCCAACGCTCGCGCGAATTAACATGGGCTTTCGCCGAACCTATCCGCGAACCGTTCTTGAAGCGGCGCCTCGATCCGCCGCAACCAAACTCCCGCCGAACGCAACGCGAAACCAGACTGCGCATCTAACTGCTACAGGTGAAGCGGCACGAACAGCAGCAGCAAGGTCATAGCCATGATCGTGGCGAACAAGCCAAAGACGCACACGTAGCCATCACGCTGTCCACGAACGCAGCGTTCTACGTATGGCGAGGCAGAAGGAAGCGACGCGCACACGAATCGACTGGCACACGTCATCACGAGGCGGCACGCATCCTGCATTGCGTGTACGATCGACGGCGATCAAACGCCATGACCGATGGAGACCGCAGAATGAAAATCGCGACCTTCAATATCAACGGCATACGCTCGCGTCTCGATGCCTTGCTTGCATGGCTCGAACGCGAAGCGCCGGATGTCGTCTGCTTGCAGGAACTCAAGGCGACCGACGCCCAGTTTCCCGTTTCGGCCATACGAAGTGCAGGCTACGGCGCGGTCTGGCACGGACAGGCATCGTGGAATGGCGTGGCGATTCTGGCTAGAGACACGGAGCCGGTCTTGAGCCGTCGCGGCTTGCCCGGCGGCGAGGACGACACGCATAGCCGTTATATCGAAGCGGCGGTGCATGGCATTCTGATCGGCTGTCTCTATCTTCCTAACGGCAATCCGCAGCCCGGCCCGAAATTCGACTACAAGCTCGCATGGTTCGAACGCTTCAACGCGCATGCAGAGGCGCTGTTCAAAAGCGGCCATCCGGTGGTGCTCGCGGGCGACTATAACGTCGTGCCGACCGACGAAGACATCTATAACACGCGCTCATGGCTGAAAGACGCGCTGCTTCAGCCCGAAAGCCGCGCCGCTTACGCGAAGCTGCTCGCGCAGGGCTGGACGGATGCGCTGCGCAAGAAACATCCCGATGAACGCATCTACACGTTCTGGGATTATTTTCGTCAGCACTGGCAGACGAACTCCGGGCTGCGCATCGATCACCTTCTGCTCAGCAAGGACTTGGCGACTCGACTTCAGGATGCCGGCGTCGATAAATGGGTGCGCGGCGAGCCGCACGCGAGCGATCATGCGCCCGCGTGGGTCGTATTGAAGGAGCCGCGCACGAAGAAGAAAGCCGCCGACTGATACCTGCTCGTCCCTAGCTCTGGCGTCGCGACGACGAACGCGGCGCCTTGACCGGCGCGCCTTCCGGATTGTCCGCAGGCAGAATCAGGGGCTTCGCTTGGTCGGCGGACTCGTTGGTGGACTGTTCAGCGGACTCCTTGGCCGTTTCGTTGGCAATCTCGCCGCTTGCATCGAGAATCACGCCGCTCGTGTTCTCCGCTGCTTCGCTCGCCGTTTCCGCGAGATTGGTGACGACGAGGCTCGTCGTTTCCGTCGTCTCTTGCGTCGCCTGCGCGCCGCTATCGGCCAAGCCCTTCAGCGTGATGCCGTTGCGTTCATATTGACTCCGCACTTCGCCGATGATGTCCGCTTCGGTCGACGTGATGATCGACAGCACGTGCTGACTATAGGAAGCCGCCTTTTGCGGCAACTGCGCGAGCATCACGGACTGCCAGCCGAGCACCACGCCGGGGGTCGTATCGTCGCCGGTGCGCAGCAGCGTATTGCTTTCCTCGATGACTGTACGCACGGTCTGCACATTCAGCTCTGTCAGCGCGTGCAGGGCGCTCGCGAAACGTTCGCTGGCGTTCAGGAATGCCTGAAGATTGGCGCGCGCGATGGACGGCATCTGATAGGCGATGAAACCGGGATACTGAAACATTGACCGCTCCTTTCGTAAGCCGAATGACTATCGGTAAATGACGAACGCGGGGCGGGCAAGCCACACACTCATTTCGCATTCAGCGCGAAGTGAAGCGGCGCGGCCCGCGCCTTATGAGTTGATTCAGACGAAGCAAAGGTATCCCGGTTCCCATTGAAACCCCGAATTTTTCAAGCACGACCGGTCACGTCGCGCTGTACATCTTTGCCGGTCGCGCGTGCTCAAGCGACGCCAAAAATTGCATGACGTGCGCGCGTCCCCCGTTGCGCCACGCGTCGAGATGATCGGCGTCTTCGATCATCGCAAGATGCTTGTCGCCTCGGGCAGCATCGAAAAGACGCTGGAAATGGACCGGCGGCACCACGAAGTCCCGCGTTCCGCCGTAGATGAGCACGGGCGCGCGCACGCAGGCGATCTTCGAAAGATTGTCGTAGCGGTCGCGAGCCAGGGCGCGAACCGGAAAGAACCGAAAGCGGGCCGCCGCGACATCGACGATGCTCGTGAACGGCGCTTCAAGTATGAGCGCATCGATGCGCGCTTCGCTTGCAAGCTGCACGGCCACGCCGGAGCCCAGCGAATAGCCGTGCAGCACGATAAACGGCGAGCGCGCGGCGGCGTAGGCGTAGGCGGCGCGTGCATCGGCATAGAGCCCTGCCTCGTGCGGCTTGCCGGGATTGCCGCCATAGCCGCGATATTCCGCAAGCAGCACGCCGTAGCCGGCTTCGATCAGTTCCAGCGCAATGTGCCCGCGTTGCGTCAGGTCTTCTCCGTTGCCATGAAAAAGCAGCACGGTCGCTGAATGCGCGTCAGGCGGCGCGCGATAGCGTGCCTGCAATCGCAAGCCGTCTTGCGTGTCGAGCGTAATGACGTCGGTTCTATCTTCCAGCGTCGCATCGACGAAAGCCTGTATCTGTTCCAGCGGATACACGAGCCGCCCTTGCAGCCAGTACAGTGCGGCGAGTGCAAAGAGATAGGCCAAAGCGACGGCCGCAAGAAGAACGCATAGTGCTTGAATCATGAGTGGCCGCAACGCATGTCGTTCCTCATTCGCGCGGGCGGATGCCGGCGTCATCGCCTTGACGCAAGCTCAAAGGCATTTCCGCCGCTATTTCGCGCTGTACGTGGTCCGTGGATTGTCCGCGATTGAAGAGCGCGTTCAGGCAAATCGCGAAGATCGCGGCCAGTGTAATGCCGCTATGCGTAAGCGGGCCGGCCCACGCGGGCATTTGGCTAAAGAATGTCGGCGCCGCGAGCGGAATGACGCCCACGCCAAGACTGATCGCAATGATGAGCAGGTTGTTTTTGCTTTCGAAGTCCACCTTGCTCAGAATCTTGACGCCTGTCGCCGCGACCATGCCGAACATCGCGATGCCCGCGCCGCCCAATACGACGACCGGTATCGACGCAATGAGGTTCGAGAGCTTCGGCAAAAGCCCGAGCAACATCAGGATAACGCCCGATACCGCGACGACCCAGCGGCTTTTTACACCCGTGATGCCGACGAGCCCGATGTTCTGCGAAAACGACGAATGCGGAAACGTATTGAACACGCCGCCGATGACCGTGCCGAGTCCGTCCGTGCGCAGGCCGCGCGTGGCATCGGCGCGCGTGACGGGGCGCATCGTCAGATCGCCGAGCGCGAGAAACATGCCGAGCGATTCGACCATGATCACGATCATCACGAGGCACAGCGACGCAATGGCCGCGATGTCGAAGGTCGGCAAGCCGAACGCGAACGGGCGCACCGGCGCGAACCATGCGGCACGCCCGACGCCCGAAAAGTCCACTACGCCCATCGGCAACGCGACGAGAAAGCCGATCGCCATGCCGAGGAGCACCGAGATATTCGCGATGAAGCCCTTCAGATACTTGTTGATGAGGAGAATGGCCAGCAGCACGATGCCCGCGATCATCAGGTTCTTCGGCTCGCCGAAATGCGGTGCGCCGTGTCCGCCGCCGGCCCAGTTGATCGCAACGGGAAAGAGTGTCATGCCGATGGTCAGGATGATCGTGCCGGTCACGATAGGCGGGAAGAAGCGCATCAGCCGCCCGAAAAACGGCGCGATGAGGATGGCAAACACGCCTGCGGCAATCGTCGCGCCGAATATCGCCGGCAGCCCCGCGCCTGACGATGCCATGGCGACCATCGGCCCGACCGGGGCAAAACTCACGCCCATGATGACGGGCAGCCGGATGCCGAACTTCCATATGCCGATGCACTGAATCAGCGTGACGATGCCGCAAGCAAAGAGATCCGAACTGATCAGAAACGCCACCTGATCCTTCGGCAGCTTGAGCGCCGCGCCGATAATGAGCGGCACGGCGATTGCCCCCGCATACATGACAAGCACGTGCTGAATGCCGACGGCGAGCATCTGTCCTGAGGGCAGCACTTCGTCGACGGGATGGTGGGTTTGTGCCATGTGCGCTCCGGGCAATGTGATCGCGTGATGTGCGACCGAGTATTGCACCCGCCGGCGCGCAAAAAAATATTCGTGCCGCTATAAGCGGGATCGCATCTCAGCGATTCTTGGCAAGGACATATGACCGCTTTTTGTCCATCCACCGACGAACGCCCGGCATATTTTCCCGCGCCCTAAATAAAGGGCAGTGAATCTTCGCAAGAATCGCGATAACTCTTGCGACGCAAGGCCAAGCGTACTGTTGAATTTCAAGATGGCGTGCTACATTCCGAGCGCCTTTGTGTTGCGCGGGGACGGGCGCGGCCTGCGCGCCCTCATGCTTTCAACGCAAAGGAACAGCGACATCCGGGGCTTTTGGCGCCCATAAAAATCATCATTCGCACAGGGATCTCGGCATGGAAATGGTCGGCGGAACGCGACTCGCCCAACTCTTCACTTCGAATCAGGCGGAACTGCTCGCCGAATGGATCACCCAGCAGCATGCAATCGCGTCGCGGCGCGGGCTTGTCGGGGAAGCCGAGCTTCGCAATCAGTTCGGACAGTTCGTCTCTTTGCTGCTTGCCGCGCTCGCAGCGTCGGATCGTGTCGATTTCAAGGCGTCGAACTGGCAGGAAGTGCGCGCATTTCTCGCGGATATGTCGGGGCAGCGCGCCCGTCAGGGTTTCTCGCCGGTCGAAACCGCCATGTTCGTGTTCTCGCTGAAGCAACCGCTCGTCGCGCGTCTGCGTCTGCAACTGGCGAGCGACCCGGTCGCGCTCGCGGATCTCACGTGGACCGTCAGCTCGCTCTTCGACGAACTCGGCCTTTACACCACCGAGGTGTTCCAGGCGAGCCGCGAGCAGGTGATCGTGCGCCAGCAGCAGGAACTGCTCGAACTCTCGACGCCGGTTGTGCAACTGTGGGACGGCATTCTCGCGCTGCCGCTCATCGGCACGCTGGATTCCGCGCGCACGCAAGTCGTGATGGAGAACCTGCTGCAGAAGATCGTCGAGACCGGCGCGGCCATCGCGATCATCGACATCACGGGCGTGCCGACCGTCGATACGCTCGTTGCGCAGCATTTGCTCAAGACGGTCGCGGCGGCGCGGCTGATGGGCGCGGACTGCATCATCAGCGGCATTCGTCCGCAGATCGCGCAGACCATCGTGCATCTGGGCGTGAACCTGTCGAACGTGACGACGAAAGCGTCGCTCGCGGCGGCGTTCATCGTCGCGCTGCAACGCACCGGCAAGTCGGTGACGGCGGCAGGCGCGCAGGAAAACGCTGCGCGCAACGGCGTCGGCGGCATGCACGATTCGTCGCAGCCGGAATGACGGCGCGCGAGATCTTCAACCGCATGCACCGCGACTGAACAGGGCCCAAGCGATGGATCGCATTCCAATTCTCACGATGGGCAAGCTGCTGCTCGTCACCATTCAAGTGGACATGCACGACCGCCTTGCGCTCGCGCTGCAGGACGATCTGACGAGCCGCATCGTGAAGGACGGCGCGAAGGGCGTCTTGATCGACATTTCGTCGCTCGACGTGGTCGATTCGTTCATCGGACGCATGATCGGCAACACGGCGGCGATGGCGCGCGTGCTCGACGCGCAGACGGTCGTCGTCGGCATGCAGCCTTCGGTCGCGATCACGCTCGTGGAACTGGGGCTCACGCTCTCCGGCGTTCGCACGGCGCTCAATGTGGAAAAAGGCATGGCGCTGCTTACCGGGGGCGGCGCGGGCTGACGGCCGCGAAGCGAACCATTCCATGATCACCTTCGATTCCTCGGCAGCGCGCGCTGCCTCTTCACCGGCCGAGACGCTGCCGATCCGCTCGGACGAGCAGATCGTGCGGCTGCGCCAGTTCGTGCGCGAGAAGGCAGTGGCGCAGGGCTTGTCCCTCATCGATCAGACCAAGTTCGTGACGGCGGCAAGCGAACTGGCACGCAACACCCTCATCTACGGTGGCGGCGGCGACGTGCATTGCACGCTCGTCGAGCGCAATGGCCGCCGTGGCCTCAAACTGGAATTCGTCGATACGGGGCCGGGCATTCCCGACATCCCCCGCGCGCTCTCGGACGGCTACACGTCCGGCAGCGGCCTTGGCCTCGGCCTCGGCGGCGCGAAACGCCTGTGCGACGAATTCGATATCCGCTCTGCGCCGGGTGAAGGCACGCACGTCTCGATCACGAAATGGAAACCGTTCTAAAGGAGTCGATGGCGGCGCAACAGCGCCACGAGATCGCCGAGGCGACCCAGATTGCCTCTGCGCGACGCTCCATCGGCGAGCTTGCGCGCGGGCTCGGTTTCAACGAGACCATTGCGGGCGAGCTCGCGATCGTCGTCACCGAATGCGGCACCAATCTGCTCAAGCATGCCGGCAGCGGCGAGCTGCTCGTGCGTCCGCTCATGGACGCGGGCGAGCGTTACGGCATCGAGATTCTGTGCGTCGATAGCGGGCCCGGCATCCACGATCTGTACCGCTGCTTCGAGGACGGCTACACGACGGCGGGCAGCCCCGGCAACGGCATGGGCGCGATCCGGCGTCTCTCCGGCGAACTCGACATCTGGAGCATGCCGCAACAGGGCACCGTGATGCGCGTCGTCTGCTGGAACCGCGCGGCCGCGCCTGTCGCCGCCGATCCCGCCGCGCCTGCGCGCGTGACGTATGGCGTCGTCAACCTGCCGCTTCGCACCGAGACCGTCTCCGGCGACGCGTGGTCCTGCAGCGCGGGCGATAACGGCTTCACCGTGCTCGTCGCGGATGGCCTCGGCCACGGACCGCTCGCCAACGTCGCGGCGGTCGAAGCGGCGCGCGTGCTCGGCTCCCACGGGGACGCGCCGCTCGAACGCATCATGGAGATCGCGAACGAAGCCTTGCGTCCCACGCGCGGCGCGGCGGTCGGCATCGCGCGCATGCCGACGCTGGCGAGCACGGCATCGGCGAGCGGCGCGAAGGTCGCGTTCACTGGAATTGGCAACATCGCGGCGAGCGTGTGGACGGAAAGTTCGCACCGGCATTTGGTGTCGCACAGCGGCATCGTCGGGCATGGCGCGCGGCGCGTGCAGCAATTCGACGTGCCGTATCCGCCCAGTGCGCTCGTCGTGCTGCACTCGGATGGAATCGGTTCGCGCTGGGATCTCGCGCGCTATCCGGGCCTGAGCGCGCGGCATCCGGCGCTCGTCGCAGCGGTGCTGTATCGCGACTTCTCGCGTGGCCGCGACGACGTCACCGTGTTCGTCGCCCGCGCGGCCGGGGGCGCGTGATGAGCTTCTCGCTCTACTCGATGCAGATCGACGGCGAGCGCGATATCGTCGCGGCCCGCCGCAAGGCGCGCGAGGCGAGCGCCGCGCTCGGCTTCTCGGCGCAGGACCAGACGCGCATCTCCACGTCGGTGCTCGAAGCCGCGCGCACGGTGCTGACCGCCGGCCCGCACGCGCGGGCGGATTTCCTGCTGGACGACGCGACGTATCCGCCGCGCTTCGTCGTGCGTTTTCTGGCGTGCGCGAGCGCGGGCGAGCGGCTTCGCGCGATAAAGAACGACGATTCGCAAGCCGCGCTCGGCCTGCTCGCGGCGCAGCGCCTGATGGACCAGTGCGCGATCGCCGACGAAGCGGGCGGCGGCACGGCCATCTCGCTCGCGAAGGCGCTGCCCGACAACGCGCCGTTCGACGCGAACGCGGCGCAGGCCATTTCCGCGACGCTGTCGAGCCAGGACAGCGAAGATTCGACGACCGAACTGGCGCGCCAGAACCGCGAACTGATCGGCGCGCTCGCCGACTTGCGCGAGCGGCAGGAAGAACTGACGCGCCTCACGCGCGAACTGGAAGACACGAATCGCGGCGTCGTCGCGCTGTACGCCGAGCTCGACGCACGCGCGGATCATCTGCGCCGCGCGGATGAATCGAAGTCGCGGTTCTTGTCGAACATGAGCCACGAATTTCGCACGCCGCTTTCGTCGATCCGCGCGCTCTCCAAGCTGCTGCTCGACCGCATCGACGGCGAGCTAACGGAGGAGCAGGAAAAGCAGGTGCGCTTCATTCGCAAGGCGGCGGAGGATCTCTCCGAAACGGTCGACGACCTGCTCGACCTCGCGAAGATCGAAGCAGGGAAGATCGAAGTGCGCGCCGCGCAATTCGAAGTCGATACGCTTTTTTCCGCGCTGCGCGGCATGCTGCGTCCGCTCACGCCGGGCGGCGCGGTGGAACTGATCTTCGATTCGTGCGAAGGTCTGCCCCCCGTTTGCACCGACGAGGCCAAGGTCGCGCAGGTGCTGCGCAATTTCGTGTCGAACGCGCTCAAGTTCACCGAGCGCGGCGAAGTGCGCGTGTCGGCGAGCTATGACGAAGTGCGCCGTCTGATCACCTTCTCGGTGACGGACACCGGCATCGGCATTGCGCCCGAGCATCAGCACGTCGTGTTCGAAGAGTTCGGACAGGTCGAGAACCGGCTGCAGCAATATGTGAAGGGCACGGGACTCGGCCTGCCGCTGTGCAGAAAACTCTGCAAGCTGCTCGGCGGCGATGTGTCGCTAGAGAGCGAACTCGGGCGCGGCTCCACGTTCATCGCGACGATTCCGGCGGTCTATGGCGCCTCCGACAGCGCGCAGGCCGCGGACGGCGACGCGCGCCCGATGGTGCTGGTCGTCGCGAGCAATCCGATCGAGCGGCTCGATTGCGAAGCGGCGCTCAAGGCTTCGCCGTATCGCACGGCGAGCGCCGCGACGCTCGAGGAAGCGAGCCGTGCGCTCGCACGCACGCCGCCCGCCGCGCTGCTGCTCGCGGTGCGGCCCGCGGCGTCCGAAGCGTGGATCTGGCTTGCCGCGCTGCGCGCGCAGGCCGCGACGCGCAATGTGCCGGTCGTCGTGCTCGGCGAGGCCGAGGATCGCAATGAGGCCGAGGCGCTCGGCGCTGCCGCGTTCATCCAGAAGCCGATCTCCGGCGGCGAGCTGGCCGGCGTACTCGAAATGGTGTCGAACGCGATGGACGGCTTGCGTCGCGGGGAAGGGCTGGCGACATGAGAAGCGACTGGAGCGAGGTGCTGATCCTCAACGTCGACGACAACGACGGCGCGCGCTATGCGAAGACGCGCATTCTGTCGCGCGCGGGCTTCAACGTGATCGAGGCGGGCACGGGCACGGCGGCGCTCGAACGCGTGCGCGCGGAATCGCCGGATCTCGTGCTGCTCGACGTGAAACTGCCCGATATCAACGGCCTCGAAGTGTGCCGGCAGATCAAGGCGTCGGCGGAAACGGCGGGCACGCTCGTGCTGCAAACATCGGCGGCGGCAGTGCATAGCCTCGATCGCATTCGCGGTCTCGAAGGCGGCGCCGACAGCTATCTGACCGAGCCGGTGGAGCCAGCCGAACTCATCGCGCACGTGCGCGCGCTGTTGCGCGTGCGGCTTGCGGAAAACGCGCTGCGCGAAAGCGAAGAGCGATTCCGCCAGCTTGCCGAGAATATCGACGACGTCTTCTGGATGCTCGATCCCGCCGCGAACCGCCTGCTCTATGTCAGTCCCGCTTACGCGCGGCTCTGGGATTCGGACGAAAGCGCGGCGACGCCCCAGCCGGGCCCGGATCACTGGTCGGGCGACATTCATCCGCTGGATCGCGAGCATGTCGCGGCGGCGTATCGGCAATTGCTGGCGAGTGGCGCGCCGTATCAGGTGGAATACCGCATCGCGCGCGCGCAGGGCGAGCCGCGCTGGGTGGCTGAACGCGCGTCGCTGGTGAAAGGCACGCAGGGGCGGCCAGCGCGCATCGCGGGCATCGTCAACGATATCTCCGAGCGCAAGGCCGCCGAGATACTGCTGCGCGACGCGGACCGGCGCAAGGACGAATTTCTCGCGATGCTCGCGCACGAACTGCGCAATCCGCTCGCGCCGATTCGCAATGCCGTGGACCTGCTCGACCCCGGGCGCGCGCCCTCGGCGCAGCATTTCTCGACCGTGCGCGCGATCATCGACCGGCAGGTGCGGCATCTCAGCCGGCTCGTCGACGATCTGCTCGACGTCGCGCGTATCACGCAGGGCAAGATCACGCTGCGGCAGGAAGCCGTGGATATCGCGGCGGCCGTGGAAGCGGCTATCGAAACGGCGCAGCCCGCGCTGGAAAGAAAGCGCCATCGCCTCACGACGAAGTTCGCGGATAAGCCGCTCTTTATCATCGGTGACAGTGTGCGGATCGCGCAGGTGTTTGGCAATCTGCTGTCGAACGCATCGAAGTACAGTCTCGAAGACGGCGAGATCGCCATCGAGACCGAGCAGGCCGGCGACGAAGTTCGTATTACCGTGCGCGACAAGGGCATAGGCATCGCGGCGGACATGCTGCCACATATCTTCGATTTGTTCGTGCAGTCGGAGACATCGCTCGAACGCTCGGAAGGCGGGCTCGGCATCGGCTTGCCGCTCGCGAAGACGCTTGTCGAATTGCAGGGCGGGCGTATCGACGCGCATTCGGCGGGACCCCAGCAGGGCAGCGAGTTCGTCGTGTGGCTGCCGCTCGCGAAGGAGGCGGAGGTTGCGCCGCGTCCCGTCGAGCATGTGCCGGCCCACGTGAGCGGCGGCAAGCGCGTCTTGCTCGTCGATGACAGCGTGGACGCCGCCACCGCGATGTCCTTGCTCCTCGAAGCCGATGGCTTCGATGTCCGCACCGCGCACGATGCGACCACCGCGCTCGCGATCAGCGATATGTTCGCACCGCAGATCGTTCTGCTGGACATCGGACTGCCGGGAATGGACGGTTACACGCTCGCGGCCGAAATGCGTTCGCGTCCCGCCACGCAGGATGCGCTGATGATTGCCGTGACCGGATACGGGCAGGCGAATGATAGACAGCGATCCAAGGAAGCGGGCTTCGATCATCATCTGGTGAAGCCGGTGGCGTTCGCGGAGATTCTGAAAGCCGTGCTCGGCCGGTTTGGGGCGTAGCGGTTCTTTGTCGTGTGCGGTTTGCGTTGCGTGGGCGCTTGTCGGCGTTCGGGCTGCTGGTAAGCGATCGGTGCATCGAGCACGTCGAGAAGCGTTGCGCCAGATCGTTCGAGCGCGGCGTGTTTGCTCACTTGTAGCGACGAGCCGACGACAAAAAAATTGCCCTAGAAGTGGGCTTGGAAAGAAGGCTTGTCATCATGCGACCACGCTGCTGACAGCGTGGTCAAGCGACCTTAATAGATTGGATTACTAATTAAAAGAAGATGGATTGCTCCGTTGGTTCCTCTTGATTGGTAACGTGTGAGTTCGTGCCAATACGAAGCGTCGAGGCTTTGGGCAACGTGGTGACTATCGCAACAGTGGGCGTGGACACGTCGGTGCGTTGAAGCCAGCCCGTAAGCGACGCGGTCGCATAGGCGGTTAGCGTTCGCGGTTGGACATGCGAAGCATTAAGTGACACATGTACATCGTGCGCCGGTTCTACGAACGCCCGTTTCGCTCTGACGACTCATGGAATAGAACGCCATGTGTCGCGGTTAACCATTCGAAGCCTCAATGCTTGGAACCCGGGCCGAGCGAGGTTTGCGGATCGGAATCGATCCATGTCAACCTAATCTCGTCGGAGTTTGCATTCACCATGAATACCATCGCTAGCGTTGTACTGTCGGTCGCTGTTGCTATCGCGCCGACGGCTGTGTTCGCGCAGAACGAGGGCGCCCCGCTGACTCGTGCGCAGGTCAAGGCCGAACTCGTCCAGCTGGAGAGAGCAGGCTACTCGGCGGCATCCGGGGAAAACGCGACCTATCCTGCCGACCTTCAGGCTGCGGAGGCCAAGGTGGCAGCGCAGAACTCGCAAGAGGCGTATGGCGGTATGCAAGCGGGAGCCGCTGCGTCCGGGGCCGTGCAGCGCGGTGGACCGTCGGGTTCGGTTGCGTCGAACTGCGTCGGGCCGGCGGCGTTTTGCGTGCCGTACTTCGGGAACTAAGCGCCGGCATAGAGTTGGCGGCGG
Source organism: Burkholderia sp. 8Y (assembly GCF_902506145.1). Classification (GTDB taxonomy): domain Bacteria; phylum Pseudomonadota; class Gammaproteobacteria; order Burkholderiales; family Burkholderiaceae; genus Caballeronia. The sequence continues at coordinate 586,381 of NZ_LR733519.1, forward strand.
CGCGCCATGCAGAGTGCTCGCATTGTCTCTGACGCACCGGCGCGCTTTTCCTCTGCTCTTTTTCCGGCGTTCATCGTCAGAAAAAATAATTTCGAAAAGGGGTTGACCCAAGTGTATTGCGCCAGTCATAATTCGCCTCCCGTTGAATGACGGCGCGCAAGAAAGCAAGCGAATAAGCGAAGCGAACCTTGTGCGATGCTCTTTAAAAACTAACAGCCGATAAGTGTGGGCGCTTGATGGCGAGTGCGGTTGTGGTGCTTAGGCGCTGCAGCAAAAGCAACAGTATCAAGAGTCTCACACGAAGTATCAGAGGAAGGTTTTTTCATCTTAGGATGGAATAAATCATCGTCAGTACGTTGAGTGAGCGACCGGTTTCTAACGGAACCGAAAACAGTAACGGCTTACCGATAGTCGAGAGCATGGCTTGCGGAACCCCGGTTGTGACGTCGAACTGTACGGCAATGCCAGAAATTGCGGGCGGCGCAGCCATACTCGTGGATCCCGTATCTGTTGAAGAGATTTCGATGGCAGCAAAGCGGCTTTTGGAAGACTCCCAACTGCGTCGCACCCTTGCCGAGAAGGGCGTAATTCGCGCTAAGGAGTTCAAATGGTCAGACGTTGCGGCAAAGGTCGAAACCGTTCTGACGATGCTAGATGTAACAGCCGAACTAGCGCAAGGTCACCGCGTGTCATGAGTCGGCGAGCGCATCATTCGTCGCCCAACGGCATGAGCCCAAAAATGGTTGTACTGCCGAAAAGCAAGTCCTTATTCCATGGATAGCCGCATCGTCAAAAACACGGCGATTAATTTCGCAGGCCTGTTGCTGCCGACGTTTGTATCACTTGCTACCGTGCCAGCGTACGTGCATCTGCTAGGGCTGGAACGCTTCGGGGCTGTCGCGCTGATATGGGTGCTAATCGACTATTTCAACGTCCTAGGCTTTGCGATGAGCGTGGCGACGCAGAACCAAATTGCTCCAGCTTTTTCAAGTGATGACCTAGTCACGTGTCGCGACCTGCTCTGGAGCGCCTTCTGGTCAAACCTTGCAGCCAGCCTAGTGATTGGCATTGCGGTATATATCTGCGGATGGGCCTATAGCAGGTACTGGATGGATCCAACCGCAACGCTAACGCAAGAGGTGAGAAATAGTCTGCCTTTACTGGCGTTAGCTGTTCCTGTCGCGAGTGGTTCTTGCGTCTTCTCGGCCGCTTTAGCTGGCGCTGAGCGCTTTACCGCGTTCAACATGATTCAGACTTCTGGCACCATTTTATTTCAGCTGGTTCCGCTTTTTTCAGTGTGGTTATTCGGTCCGACTGTCGGGATTGTTCTGGGTTCGGCAATGATTGTTCGCTCGCTGACAGGTCTGCAACTCCTTGTCGAATCGTCCCGTGTACTCAAGTTTCGCAAGATGTGCCGGCCAAGGTTGGACACCGTTCGGCGATTGTTGAATTTCGGTGGTTGGATGCTCGTAACGACAGTCGTAACTATGGTGACGGATTCGATTGATCGGCTTGTCGTTGGGGCGACATTTGGAGCTCGGACCGTCGCCTGCTACACAGTGCCTAAGAACCTTGTGACGCGGCTAAACATCGTGTCGATCGCGCTCGGGCGGACTTTGTTTCCGCGGCTCTCGGCAGCGAGCCGAGATCAGGCGAGGATTCTCACGCAACAGTCCCTAGGGCTCCTTGTGGCAATATTCACGCCGCTATCGATAATGGCGATGACTGCGGTCGGCCCGTTCTTGCAGGCATGGGTGGGCGGCGACCTAGCCTTGATTGCGGCTCCTATTGGGCGCGCACTGATCATCGCTATGTGGTTAGGCGGCCAAGCGGACGTCACCCGAATTCTCATCCAGTCGCAGGTCAGTGCAGCCAGCGCCGCAAGAGCATCGCTTCTGCAATTATGTCTGTACATGCTCATCCTTTATATCGCGATCAATCGGTTTGGGCTGATGGGGGCGGCCGTCGCAGCGGTATTGCGAGCCATGTTTGAATATCTCCTCTTGGTTTACGTGTCGCGCGTGCAAGCATGGCCTACGATACTTTGCATGCTTTCCCAGTTCCCGTTTTTGTTGGCCGATCTATGGCTTACCACTTTATCGCTTGGAAACTTAATGGAGCTGGCGTTGGGCGCAGTACTTGTTGCGGCCAGCTTCGGGCTGTCCTTTAGCACATCTTTGACGTTTCAAGGTTTTGTGCGGTCCTCTTGGCAACGGCTGTCGCCAAGAAGCGGACTATGACTCAGAGGAATGCTGCCATCATCTCCCCGCGAACCAATGAGCGACTATTCACATGAGGCAACTCAAAGAGTCGAGACGCAGGCTGCTTGCCTCTCTGAAGGCGACCGCCGCATTCGCAGTGTTATCAAGCGCTGGTATGCGAATGCGCGCCGCGCCCACGAATGGCACAAACGCCGTTCGGGCACCGGCCGTGCCAGCGGCGTTCGGAGCGATAGCCGATGGACTATCGCATCCATTGTCGACGCGCTTCGCCACACTCGCTGCCGCACGTGCGGTGTACCCATTCGCAAGCGGACTACACCATGAGATCGACTGGTGTGCCATTCAAGCCGCCATCATATCGGGCACGCCGGTTAGACTGGCGGCTGGCCATTATCGCATTGACGATACGCTGAGACTCAAGAGCGGCAGTACGTTGGTAGGGGCAGGGGACGCTACCGTTCTCCAGTGGACTAAACCAGTTCTCGGCACAGTCTTTTCAATTTTTGCGGCCGAACGCGTTGCGGGTTTCCGACTCGAGAATTTCTCTGTTGTCGATTCGAGCGGCTCAATGACTGGATACGTACTCGCCGGATATAACGTGAAACAGGCATCCGTCGCACGGCTGTCGGCCAAAGGAATAGCGATCGCCGCGTTTTTGCCTGCTCGAGAAGCCGACGATAAATACCATCGAGTAACCATAGAGCCCAGCGATGCCGCATTCAATGGTAGTGCCTATTTGAGCGTCACTGGATGCACCGCAGAAGATGTGGCGTCGAGCCCAGACGCGCGAGCGGCCGTTCTCTTTAGGTATTGCGTGCACTGGTCAGTGACGGATTGCAGCTTTGCAAACGTTCCGTTCGGAGTGCAATGGTGGGGGGGCGATTCTGACCCTGCAGTCGACGGTGCGATAGGGAACCGGCGCAAGTGTATAGATGGAAAGGTAACGAACGTCAAGGCGGTCAACTGCATCGCGGGGGTTTGGGGTTCCATGGGCGACGACGTCCACGTCGTGAGGTGCGAGGTTGATGCCGCCTCGGATGTTGGTATTGACTTTGAAGGATGCGTCGACTGCTCGGCAAGTCAGAACCGAGTGAGCCATTGCAAGAACGGCAACTTGACAATCTTTTGGTGGAACGTGGGTATCTCGTTCGTCGAAAATCTATCTCGACAGGCTCGCGCAGACTATCCGCATGTTCGCGTATACAACGCTGCTCAGGACATTGAGAATCGATCCCTCATTGTCAAGAGCAATAAATTTTCGACTGAAGGCGCAATAGGCGTCATCGATACTAGTTCGGGATGTGTCGAATCGCTGACGTTCGAAGGGAACGAGCTCCTTGACACTCGCATCAATTTTGTCGCAAATAATCTTCGGTACGTGAACGTAATGAGCAACAGCACCGTATTTACTCGCCCGCTGTTACCGCCCTATTATGCCATGCAGATCGGGCAACTCCACAACGGCGGCCGAGCGGTGGTAGCTGCAAATACTTTGGTAATGACGGTTGACCAAAGAAGCCTGTCTATTGCGATCTACTTGTGGTCAGATGACTACAATTCGGACGCAAAGTTCACCGTTGTGGACAATTCTATACAAGGATTCCGGATTAGCCTCGCGACGGACAACTTCGGTAGGAATCCGGGGAAAACGAGCATCTTTATGATCGAAAATAATGATTTCGGGTCGGGCGTTTATAGGAAGTTGGATCACGGTTCAAGGGCGAGTCAATCATTTTTGCGCGGCAACCGTCCGTGAACGGCTAGGCACCCCCATTCCCGTCACGGGTGATGCAATGACATCGGTTCGACCTGCTCGAACCTCCACTTAAGCATACGGAGCGCTGACATGCATGCAAGACCGAAACCGAAACCTTCCGAGGAAATCTGTGTCGAACGCGTCAATGCTTTGGTCGAGCGAGCGGACGCGTTGCGAATGCACTTTGCAGCTGTTCCGGTAAAGGACCTTGTTATCATCCTGAGAACGTATCAAGCCGCCCACAAGCAAGTCAAAAGGGTGCCCGTGGGAGATCCCGGTATCCCCGCTGCTACCGATGAACCGGACGTCGAGGACGTCGCTATGCCGCGCGAGATGAGCAGTTCCGATTACTAAACCGTCGCTGCTAATGAGATGCTCTCGTGAAGCGCCTCACCTGCGCGGAACGTTCAGCGTTCGTCGTAGCTTCTGCTAACCGGCGACCTTTCTGCCCGGGCTATCGCCGGATGGATCGAAACCTGTCTTGCTTTTCCATCGTTTCAATATATGACGGATTGGGTTGACCAGGCAGTAGTGCTGCAGAGCGGGCAGCGGATCGTCCCACCGGAAATACCCGTCGAAGACTCGCATGGGCCCAGTTCGCAAGTGACGAGGGACGCGGTCGGCAATTGAAGCGCGCCAAGCCACACCTGTTACTTCCGCGTCATCCCGCGCCGGCGGCAAGCCGACTTCGTGCCTGAAGGCGGCTGCGGGAATATTCGTGCCGCAAAGCGTGGCAATTTCTTCCTGCCAATCCGTCCTTCCGACCGTGGGCTCGATCATCATGAATTTTTTGTAGTTCTCGTCCCACTTGTATTCCATGCTTCCCATGCCTTCGAAACCGGCGCGTTCCGCAAAGTCCATTGTCATTGGTTCGAGCATTCTACGGACTTCAGGTGCCCCCACACATACGGCCGTGCTTCCGACTTGACGAGGATAGCTAAGCAGCTTACGGCCCGTGAAGGCAGACACATTCCGTCCGCTAGCGCCCCGATAGAAAAGGGTAAAGTATATGTTCGAGTCGGGTCCCTCAATCCATTCCTGGGCGATTACCTTGATCCCAGCGGTCAAGGTCGAGCGCGCCTGCTCCTGAGCGTCGACCAAGGAGGACGCAAGCACTGCCCGGTCTACACTTCCCACCAGAACTTTGCGCTTGTCGTCAGGCTTAAGGACGCAAGGAAACTGTAGCTGCGATAGCTTTTCAAGGTCGTTCTCCGTCTCAAGGACAACGGAGCGTGGGACTGGAAAGCCGTGTCCGGAGGCGAACTCGTGAAATTTGGACTTGTCGCTTAAAATCTTGACGGAGTGATCGTCGGGCAGGCGAATGCGAAACCATTTAGACAGCCGTTCGCGACCTTCTGACACTGGATGGACGCACTCTTCAAGCGTCAAAAAAAGGATGGGGCGGCGAGTGAACGTCTTGCCTAGTTCGATCATATCCTCTATGAACGGCTCGCCGGTAAAGCCTCTGATGAGATGCGCTGAAGCGTGACGAGACCATAGCGCGGCACCAGTGTATCTGGTGCCGACCGCGGTAACATTTATGCCGGCACGTACCAAGGAACGAGCGACACCAAGTCCATTGAGCGAACATCCCACGACTACGGCCTCTGTTTCGCCTGATTTCGTCACTGTTCGCATGGATGTCCGTAGGGTTGCTTATAATGTCGGTAGGTCGAATAAACCTGTTGGCATGCTTGACCGCATCGTCATGCGGTTGAAGCACGGCGCCAACGAGGTTTCAAGAGCATGTTGACATTGTTAGGGGATGACTTCTGCAGGCAATTGCAGAGGCCTTCTGCATAAGCCATGACTGATCCGGGCAGTTACCGCGCCATCCCGGGGGAGAGTGGTACCGGAATGACTTGATAGGAAGACTATGCGAAAAGAGACTGACGGTGTGGGACGTACAACTCGCTATGTGGCGTAGCGCACATGCAGTGCAAAGGCCATCGCGAAGGCTGCGCCCGCGCATATGTCTTCCGGCGCCTGAATTTCGACACCGTGATAGAGCGATGGTTGATGCAACTCAGTGCCCTCTGCTGACCAAAGTTTGGTCTTGCGCGGGGGCATGGCTCGACGACTAGTTGCCGCGCCTGTAACGTTAGCATCTGCGATGCCGGCCTCGACAGTTGCGCATGATTGTTAGATAAAGGCTGCTCACGCTGCGCTAGTGATGGGGCTTGAGCGCGACAGTGAGAAATTCGCGTCGGGAAATGACAAACTCATCAAGCGACTTTGGACGAAGGATGACCATGTCTGTGGAATTGCAGAGAGCGGTCTTGCCACTCAAGCATGGATGCGGTGACATGCCCGTTGTTGGTTTCGGCCCACTCATCGCTGGTGCATCCTCGACCAACAGCGCGATCCGCGAAGCACTCAGCGTGGGCTATCGGCACTTTGACTGTGCGCAGCGATTTCAAAATGAGCGTGGGGTGGGTAGGGCGTTGCGTGACAAACTGTTGGGCACAGAGGTTCGTCGTGAAGAAATCTTTATTACGACGCGAGTTTGGACTCGCCGGCGACAGCTCATCCGACCGGCAATCGACGCGAGTCTTGGAAGATTACAGGCTGACTATCTCAATCTGTACCTTATGCATCTTCCGTTCGCTGGTCTTCCGGCAGGTGAGCAGCATCGGCGGGATCCAACCGGGAAGATTCTGCTGTTCAGGCACGCGATGCTGCACGACGCGTGGAGAGGGATGGAAGACCTGGTCGACAGCGGGAAATGCCGTGCGATCGGTCTGTCCGACATCGGTCTTGATGAACTGAGGCATCTTTATGAGTCGGCGCGGATTAAGCCGGCGGTCGTTCAGGTCGAGGCCCACCCGTATCACCCGAGGACCGAACTTTTGGCGTTTTGCAAGGCGCACGAAATCGCTTTGCTGACATCCTCGCCGTTAGGCCGCGGAGTCAAACCGGGTCCGCTGGACGACGGCGTCATACGCGCCATCGCCGCCCGATTGAACCGGACGCCCGCTCAAGTGCTGCTTGCCTGGGCTGCCCAACGAGGTACGGCATTCCTAACAACGCCTGAGACTGGACAGCGGGCAAAAGAAACCTGGACCAGTGCGGTGCTCCCGAACGAGGCATTTGAACAAGTAGACGCTATCCACATGAGCCTAAAAAACGCGCGTTGAGCGTTTGGTGTTGGCGTTTCCGGCGGGGCACTGTCAGTGTGTTGGCTCCCATCGCACGCACTGTCATGGTCATGCTGTATCGCGACGAACTGCGCCGTTATAAGCCGAAACTATTGGTGGATAACGTCCAAGGCCAGACGCCCATCAATCCAGCAAATGGTTTGCCGATGTTAGGCGGCCATGGGAGCGTCGACGTGCACGTAACACGTACGGTACAAATACCAACGACTTTCACGCGCCGATGCAACAAAGCGGATTTGGAGACCCCAACAGCGGGTTCTAATTCTTTTGAATCACCCGGCCGACATGCCTCGCATGTCGGCTTTCTTATCGGTTTTGAAAAGCCTTGGTTGCGGGCTTTAGCTCGTACGATCGATCGAGACTCTCCCACCAACGCTGCGCCCGGGAGGGAAGTTATGGATTCTGGCGGCGAACTTGCCACGTTCTTGAACGACAATCCGGAGCTCGGCATTGACGCGGGAATTCTCGAACGCGCATAGCGGCCTGAGAATCTTGCAGCGTTGGCCGCCGCACGGGATGCAGGGATTGCATCTCTGGTCCACGATCTTCCCGAACTTACGAAGGACACCTAGGCCGTGCGAGAAAAGCATGCGTCGGTGCACGCGGCGCGCCGCCGAACTGGCGAAGGCGATCGCTGCCAGCTAATATCACCTCTCACTCAGCTGTTTAAGTCGGGACGTCATCGGCCAAACACCGTCCGATCCGGTGAAGGTTGCAATGCACGTGGCGAAAGTCGGCACCCGACCCACCGCGGTCAGACGGCTCTCCACGAAGCGGTCACTCAGTCGAATCGAGGTTTTGCGAACCGGCGTGCCATAAAGGGCTGTTGGCGACCTCACCCAATCGGCCATAACCAGGCGTTCGAGATATGTACTGCGCGACCATTCCCCCGTCAGCAGCACCTCGCAAAGCGGTCTTCCGATGAATACTGTTACTAACGTTCCGCGGACTCAAGGTGACGACCATGCAGCGTTCCGCGACGACTTGCGTTGTACTTCCCAGCCTGAAGGCTTCGGCGTTTCGTTGTTGTCGGTCATACCGGTTTGCACTTCAAGACGTCGGGGGCCAAGGGCAGGCCGAACAATTACCGGGACGATCAGGAGCGGCACGCCCTGTGCCGGACGACCCAGACTATGTCCTTGATAGGAGCGTTCAGCGTTCGGCGCGGACAGACGCCCCCGCGAGGCTACCAGCGGCAGACTGACTGGCAAGTATCCGCTAACCAGTCAGTGGCTGCACGCCGCTTTTTGCTTCAAAGACGCGCTAGCGCGGCGACGCAGATATGTTGCCCACCGAACATTCGCGCTGAGGAAAGATAATCCGCGATCTGCCGATCGCCTATAAATAGGTGGCCTTGAAAGAGCCTGGGGCCGGCATCAGGACAACTTTTGATCTCCATCATACAAGGGGGAAGGCGAAAGTTCAGTATCGTCCCTGTCGCCCGACACTCCGGTGTCGCTCCTTAAAAGCGCTGTCGACATCAACCGAGCCGCCGTGGACTTGATGCCAAACTTGTGTCGCTCTTTATCGATGACTAGCGAGCACACCGATCACTATTTCGATGTCATGGACGACTGACTACAGTAAATCAAGGTGGTTAGCCGACAATTACCTTCCAGAACGCCGCACCCCCTAAAACAAACGAGTCACTTTACCACATTCCATTAGGAGAACTACAGTGGATAGGCGGAACTTTATCAAAAAGACAACGGCTGTCAGTGCGGCCATCGCATCGACAAACTTGGCCGCGCGGAATACCGGGAGCCCTCATGGCGGCAAGCCGAACATCTTGTTTATTCTTTTGGACGAAATGCGCTTTCCCCGCGTTTTCCCGGAAGGCGTTCGCGATGCGGGCGAGTTCCTCAAGGCATTTATGCCCGAAACATTCGATCTGTGGAAACGGGGAGTCAAGTTCTCCGCCCACTACACCGCTGCCTCGGCATGTAGTCCGGCGCGCGCCGCTCTCATCACGGGGCTCTACACTCACCAAAATTGGCTTCTTACCACCATTCTGGACTCGCCGGATACCAAGGTTTCTATACAACCGGTGCTGAACCGCCAGTTTCCAACCTATGGCAAGATTCTGCAGTCACTCGGCTATATCACGCCGTATATAGGAAAGTGGCACCTGTCGATCGTGCACAAAGGGCCGAGTCCCCTCTCACTATATGGCTTTGAAGCGTTGACTTACCCCGACCCCACTGGCAGTAATCTGCAGGGCACGATCGGAGATCCGGGGCAAGGCTACTTGAGCGACACGAACATTGCCGATCAGGCAACCCAGTGGTTGGAGCGGCGCAGGCCGACTGACTCGCCGTGGTGCCTTACTGTTGGCTTCATCAACCCGCACGACAAGGAGTTCTTTCCTGCGGGCACGGAGTTTAAGCGCTTTACCGACCTTTTTCAATCGAGCAAGTACAACCCGAACGGCTATTCGCAGTGGATCGATTACACGGCAGGGCCACCTACCTACAACTGGGAGCTCAATCCTCTGCGACACCCGCCGCGGTACGGATATCCGGCAACTGCGCCGAATTGGGAGTCTGGTTCGCAGCTCTCGGCCAACAAGCCGCCGATGCAGACTTTCAACCGCACGATCCAAGAAGCGGTTTGGGGTGGCGTGCAGGACACGCCGGGTACGGATTTCCAAATCTCGGCGTATCCGGTCAATCCGAACTTGCCGCCGCCTTCCGACACGAAGGGCATCGCAAAAGCGCCTTTCCATTACTGGAGGCGCGGCCTTGACTCCTATACGCAGATTATGTCGCTAGTCGATGCGAAGATAGGAGCCGTTGTAGATGCGTTGCCACCCGAGGTCGCCAAAAAGACGATCATCGTGCTGAGCGCGGACCATGGGGACTACGCGGGCGCCCATGGCATGATTTCGGGCAAGACCGGGACCTGCTACGAGGAGGCGTTCAACGTCCCGCTCATCGTCGTCGATCCCACCGGCGAGTACGACGGAGATCGCGAAGTGGTTCGCTGCGGGCTGACCTCGTCAGTCGACATCCTTCCGCTGTTGGCGACTATCGCTAACGGAGGCACCCGGAGCTGGATGATCGGAGACTATGTCCAGATGTACGGGAATCGCCATGATTTGCTCCCGATGCTGAAGAGCGCGAGCGCGCCGGGCCGACCCTACGTTGTTTTCGCGTCTGATGAAACCGTGCCTGACGCATTCAACTTCAATTCGTCGGCATCGCACATTATTGGCGTAAGAACCGACGACGGCAAGCTCGGGACGTACTCCGACTGGGCGCCATCGACGACGAGCATTACCGGCAGCAGCGACCTCGAGTACTACGACTATGCAACCGAGCAAGGTAGGCTCGAATTGGACAACCGGTATCGTTCGCCGGCCGCGCAGAGCATGTATGAGCGAATGATGACGGACATCATTCCAAATGAGCTGCAGGCTCCATTACCGGGCAATCTCGTTGCGGCTCAAGATACGGCGCAGGCGCGTTATTTGGAGTATGTCAGGCTGATCAATAGCGGAGGGGATTTTGAGCTGCCGTTCAGGATAGGCGACGTCTGAGCATCGGCGGTAGGGCGGTGATGAAAGCAAACGCCGGCGACGCGCGACCGAATGCCGCGAAAGAATCTTGCGAGGATCACTTGCGCGCGTCATACCTGTTACCGTATGCAAAGACGGAAAGGCGTCTTGCCCATGAATCACCTGCCGAAATACATTGCAGTTGCCGCAGCGCTGGGCGCCGTCAGCGGCGGTACGCTCGCGAGGGGACCTGGGATGTCTGTGGGTGAACTGCCGGAACGACTCGTGAGAGTGCCCCGAGATTTGGCAAAGCTGAATCGCTAGAATTTGCCGAGCTCGGTGCATGAATGTCCGAGCTCGTCACTTTCCGCCGAGGGTTCGCTTCTTTGTAGTCGGGCGCTGCCAAGCTCAATTAGGGCAGCGCGTAAAGGAAACTTCGAATGTTACGGGCGCTTGCTAGCCGCATCAAGGAATGTGAACCTTGCTTGCTGCAGCCGACGCACTACTGGCGAACGCGAAGCTGACCGGCGGGCGTGTCGGTCGCTCACTTTGCACAGCTTGATAAGCGGCGAGGCCGATGATGCGATACATATATGTTCGTTTGGGCTCGGCCATCCTCGCCGCGATCGTAAGCTGCTGCATTTCTGCATGCGGGTCTTCCGACAGCTCAGATCAACTGGCTCTTCAAGTGCCCTCGCCGGAGTGGCAGGACCAGATCATCTATTTCATCCTGACCGACCGCTTCAATGACGGCGATTCGAGCAACGATAATCAGGGCGCGGGAGAATTCGATCCGACAAATAATGCCAAGTACAGCGGCGGCGACATTCGCGGCATCGAACAGAAAATAGCTTATATCCAGGGGTTGGGGGCGACGGCGGTCTGGTTGACGCCGCCAGTCGCGAACCAGTGGTGGGACCCGCTTGTGAACTACGGCGGGTATCACGGCTACTGGGCTTCGAATTTCGAAGAGGTCGACAAGCATATGGGCTCCCTCGACGACTATCGGAAGTTGTCGAGCGCCTTGCACAAGGCCCGGATGTATCTGATACAGGACATCGTCGTGAACCATACCGGCGACTTCTTCGTTTACGACAAAGCATGGAACGCTAACAATCCCGCGCTCGGCTGGTCGCGCAATTCTGCGTCTGTTCCGGTGACGGCGCCGACGCAATCACCCTTCAATATGGACGACCCAACGGATCCCACGCAGCGTGCTGCGGGTATCTACCATTGGACTCCCGACATTAGCGACTTCGGCAATGCTGACCAGTTGTTGAACTATCAGCTCTACGGGCTTGATGATCTCAACACAGAGAATCCAGTCGTGCGCGAGGCGCTGAGAAGCAGCTATGGATATTGGATCTCAACGGTCGGCGTCGATGCGTTTCGCATCGACACAGCTTTTTACGTGCCGCAGGCCTTTTTCAGCGATTTCATGTACGCAACCGATCCTTCAGCTCCCGGGATCCGTCAGGTGGCGCTTTCGAAAGGAAAAGCTAGCTTCCTCGCGTTCGGCGAGGGCTTCGTCACAGACGCCCCCTATCAAAACGCAAGTTCTGTAAAGATCGAGTCATACATGGTCGATCCGAGCGGCGCGGACGTCCTTCCTGCGATGCTCAACTATCCGCTGTACGGCACGCTCTGGGACGTCTTGACTCAGCAGCATCCCACGGCGGAACTCGGCTATCGGATTCAGGACATGATGCAGGTGTTCAAGCGCCCGTATCTAATGCCCACCTTTCTTGACAATCATGACGTTGACCGCTTCCTCGCTCATGGAACGATCGCCGGGTTGCAGCAAGGGCTGCTGCTCATCATGACCTTGCCGGGCATACCGGTAATCTATTACGGGACTGAGCAGGCTTTCACGGAGCAACGAGGCGCAATGTTCGCGAACGGCTATGCATCGGGTGGCGACGACCATTTCGATACAGCCGCGCCGCTCTATCAGTTCATCGCGCAGATGGCCAAGTTGCGCAAGAGCAACAAGGTTTTCTCGCGCGGCACGCCGGCAATTCTGGACCAGAACAGTGCAGGGCCAGGGGCTTTCGCGTACAAGATGTCGTATCAGTCGACGGTTGCGATCGTCGCCGTTAATACCTCGGACACGGCCGCTGCGACGAGAACTTTCGCCACTGGTTTGCCTCAGGGGACGATGCTTAAGGGTTCTGCGTCGGTCGGCGCATCGTCTCCGCCCTCGCTCGTGGTCGGCGCGGATCGAACCGTGACAATCGTTATGCCGCCGCGCTCTGCTTTTGTGTGGCTGACACCGACGTAGTCCGACTGCGCCCGTCGAGGCTCGGGCAAGGAAGCTGAGCGTCGCGACGCGATACCGGTGCCCTGCGCCGCCCGACGCAGGAGCGCGAGCCCAGAGGGCTATCAAGGCGTCCGAGACCGGAGCCGGCGGGGTGCCGTCTGTCGACGCTTGGTGCGCGCATCAGCTCCCCCGGGCTTGCTCGCCGCTTGACTGTGCGCACTGTGAGTGGAGCGCTATTTCGAATGACGACGCCGTTGCACGCGCCTGACGTATAACGACGTTTCCCAATGGCAATAGACCGTTCACAGTTCCATCGGCCGGCGGTCCAGGACTTAAGACGCGTCCGCGCTGCTGAGCCGACGTCGCCGGCATCGCATCGTCAACGAGGCAAGCTGACATCCAGCGGCCGCACGGCGCGTAGCCCAGGTGCGTGCGCTGCGGCCGAGGACGAGGCGATAGCTGAAGGTTCGGTATGTCCAATCCACTCCATGGGACTAAACCGCTCGCGCGGTATGTGCTCCGTTCAAAGTTATTGGTTGGGAAAGGGTAAGACTCTCAGTTTCCTATGTTGAGTGATGAGGCGATCCGCCTCGTTACCCAGGAGGAACCGGGCCATGACATCCCCCACCCAGGTTATTAGTCCGTTGCGTCAGCGCATGATGGACGACATGCGCATGCGCCGCCTCGCACCAACCACACAAGCTAATTATCTTCGTGTGGTACGAGAGTTCACCATCTTCCTCGGACGCTCACCCGACACTGCCACTGTCGAAGACCTGCGTCGCTATCAACTGCATCTGGTTGACCACGGCGTGTCGCCAGTTTCTTTGAACGCAGCGATCACCGGCCTGAAGTTCTTCTTCGGCACGACGCTCGCTCAAGACGCGTTGATGGCTAAGATGCGACCGATCTATCTCCCGCGTACGTTGCCCGTCATACTCAGCCGCGAAGAAGTCGGGCGGCTGATCGCTGCGGCGACCAACCTGAAGCATCAAACGGCGCTAGCGCTCGCCTACGGAACGGGATTACGCGCCAGCGAGGTAACTGCCCTTAAGGTCGGTGACATCGATAGCGAGCGTATGACGCTGCGCGTTGAGCAGGGCAAAGGCCAGAAGGACAGATATGCCATGCTCTCGCCGATCCTGCTCGAGCGTTTGCGGGTCTGGTGGCGGGTCGCACGAGCCCAGGGCAAGATGCTCGACGGAGGCTGGCTGTTTCCCGGACTTAACCCGATCGAACCGCTCAGCACCCGCCAGCTCAACCGGGCGGTTCATGCTGCCGCCGAGGCTGCGGGAATCGACAAGCGCGTGTCCATGCAGACCTTGCGGCACAGCTTTGCCACGCATCTGCTGGAACAGAAGGTCGATATCCGGGTGATCCAGGTCATGCTCGGGCACAAGAAGCTTGAGACCACAGCGCTTTATGCCCAGGTTGCCACTGATATTCTGCGCGAGGTGGTCAGCCCTCTTGAGAGTTTGCGTACTGAGTAGCTCTCATCGTGGCGCATTGCGCGCTTGAGATCGCAGACGTCTTCCGCTCCCTTGGTCCAGCGTGGCATCGATCCGCTAACCTGAGCCTCGGGCAACTGAAGGTCATGTCCGCAATCGAACAGTGCCGCACCGCGGCGCTGGGAGGGCACCTGCTGCGCTGTGAAGGATGCGCGGCGATCGAAGTCGCCTACAACTCGTGCCGCAACAGACATTGCCCACGGTGCCAGGCTGGCGCGGCGCGTCGCTGGCTGGAAGCGCGTGAGGCCGATCTCCTGCCCGTAGAGTACTACCACGTGGTCTTCACGCTACCCGCTGCGATCAGCGCGATTGCGTATTACAACAAGGCCGTTATCTACGGACTGCTGTTCAATCTCGCGGCCGAAACGTTGCGCACTATTGCCGCTGATCCGAAGCATCTTGGAGCGCAGATCGGCGCCACGCTCGTCTTGCATACGTGGGGCTCGGCGCTCACGCATCATCCCCATGTGCACGGCATCGTTCCCGGTGGCGGTTTATCGCCGGACCGAAGCCGGTGGATAGCCTGCAGGCGAGGCTTCTTCCTTCCGGTGCGCGTACTCTCGCGGCTGTTTCGCCGGCGCTTCCTCGAAGAACTTGAAGCGACCTATCACCGAGGGCAGTTGCGGTTCTTTGGCGAATACGCCGAGCTCAACGATCTCGCAGCCTTTGCCAAGTGGCTCGCGCCAATGCACGCATCCGAGTGGGTCGTGTATGCCAAACGCCCGTTTGCGGGGCCTAAAGCGGTGCTCGCCTACCTGTCGCGTTACACCCACCGCGTCGCGATCTCCAACCAACGCCTGGTCGCGCTCGACGAAGACGGCGTTACCTTCCGCTGGAAGGACTACCGCGTAAACGGACGCACCCGCAACAAGACCATGACCCTCGAAACAGGTGAATTCACGCGTCGCTTCCTGTTACACGTATTGCCTGGCGGTTTCCACCGCATCCGCCATTACGGCCTGCTCGCCAACCCATCGCGGCGCGCGAATCTCGCGAAGATACGCGAGTTGCTGGGCGCAGCGTCTGCCACTATCGGCTGCAGTGCGAACGATCTCGCTACAGTCGCAGCGTCGCCAGCGTTCGTTTGCCGGCACTGTGGCTCGCCGATGATCATCATCGACCTACTCCAGCGCAGCAGACCTATCCGGGCACCGCCTGTTGAGCGAGCCCACGCATGAATGCCATCGCGTCAGGATGCACACATCAACTGTCGGCTCTTCGGCAAAGAGAGCTCATAGGGGACGCTTGCGCCTACGACTCCCGACAGGCAGTCTGGTGCTGGTCGGCCCGGCATATAGCAACGCCTAGAAGCGTCGCTGATGCGATCGCGGTAGCCCAAGCTCTGATTCGCCCGCGTTTATTTCCGCCGTGCCTTCGATGGGACTGAACGAATCGCCATAGCGGTGAAAGGTTCAGGCCACGTCGGCGCACTCCGCGGTTTCCTCCCTTGGGGCTTGTAGGACGCCTGCCCGCTGGCGTCTGGGGCGAGTTGACACGCGATGGATCGGGGCAGGCGTCCTACAACCCTAAACAGTAGCTGCCGTTGGAAGCGCGACAATCGACAGGCAGCAACGGGTCGCAGAACGGAAACCGCTCGCGCGGTAGGGGGCTACGGCCCGACTAGGCAGGCCTTGAGAGGGCTGCGGCGCGATTCCGTATGTTGATGGTCGGGGCAATCCGCCTCGTTCATCAACGGAGCCGCATCATGACCTCCACTCAACCGGGCGTCAGCCCTCTGCGTCAGCGCATGACGGACGACATGCGCATGCGCCAGCTTTCTCCCGCAACTCAAGCAGGCTATCTGCGCATTGTGCGTGAATTTGCTCGATACCTTAAGCGCTCGCCCGATACGGCGACTGTCGAAGACCTGCGAAAGTACCAGTTGTATTTGGTCGATCGCGGAGCGTCGCCCGCTTCCCTCAATGCCGCGATCACTGGGTTGAAGTTATTCTTCGAGATCACGCTTCAGAAGCCGGAATTGATGGCTCGAATGCAGCCAGTGCGTGTGCCGCGCATACTGCCGGTTATCCTTAGCCCCGACGAGGTCCGGCGACTGATCGCGGCAACCGGTAATTTAAAGCATCAGACGGCGTTGTCGCTCCCCTACGGCACCGGGTTGCGGGCCGGCGAAGTGGTCGCGCTCAAAGTAGGTGACATCGATAGCCAGCGCATGACGCTGCGTGTCGAACAGGGCAAGGGCCGTAAGGATCGTTATGCGATGCTCTCACCGGTGCTGCTCAAAGCGCTTGCGGGTCTGGTGGCGCGTGGCCCGTTCGCAGGGCAAGATGCCGGATGGCGGCTGGTTATTTCCGGGACTCGATCCGGTCGACCCGCTGACTCCGCGGCAACTCAATCGCGCGATTCGCGCTGCGGCCGAAGCCGCACAAATCGACAAGCGCGTATCGATGCATACGCTGCGCCACAGTTTTGCCACGCACCTGCTCGAACAGAAGGTAGATATCCGTGTGATTCAAGTGCTGCTTGGGCATAAGAAGCTTGAAACGACAGCGCTTTACGCCCAGGTCGCCACCGATTTGCTGCAAGAAGTCGTCAGCCCGCTGGAGCGCCTGCGTACCGAGTAACACGCGCGCGGTCAGAGCCGATGTTACAGGTCGCGGACATCTTCCGCGCCTGCGGGGCCACGTGGCGACTCACGGTAGCACTGAGCCTCGGGCAGCTGAAGGTGATGTCGGCCATCGAACAGTGCCGCAGCGCGGCGCTGGGTGGACATGTGTTGCGGTGTTCGGGCTGTGCACGAACCGAGATCGCCTATAACTCATGTCGTAATCGCCATTGCCCGAAGTGTCAGGCTAGTGCCGCACGCCGCTGGCTCGAAGCGCGCGAGGCTGGTCTGCTGCCGGTCGAGTACTATCACGTCGTCTTTACGCTTCCCGCACCGATCAGTGCTATCGCCTGGTATGACAAGCGCGTCATCTACGGGTTGCTATTCGACATCGCGGCCGAGACGCTACGCACCATCGCGGCGGACCCCAAACACCTAGGCGCCGACATTGGCGCCACGCTCGTGCTGCACACATGGGGCTCAGCGCTCACGCATCATCCGCATGTGCACGGAATTGTCCCTGGCGGCGGCCTGTCAGCCAACGGCGAACGCTGGATCGCCTGTCGGCCGGGCTTCTTCTTGCCCGTGCGCGTGCTTTCGCGCCTGTTTCGCAGACGCTTCCTCGAAGCGCTCGCCGATGCTCATCACCGTGGACGCCTTCAGTTCTTTGGTGAGTACGCGCAGCTCGCTGACCGAGCGGCTTTCGCACAGTGGCTCGCGCCGCTGCGCGCCTCGGCATGGTTCGTGTATGCCAAGCGTCCGTTCGCGGGCCCTGAAGCGGTGCTCGCGTACCTGTCACGCTATACCCATCGCGTCGCCATCTCCAACCAGCGCTTGCTCGGCTTCGACGAGCGTGGCGTGAGCTTCCGTTGGAAGGACTACCGCGAGAACGGTCGCACCCGCCACAAGGTCATGACGCTCGAGCCCGGCGAATTCATGCGCCGCTTCCTGCTCCACGTGCTGCCAGTCGGGTTCCATCGAATCCGGCATTATGGGCTGCTCGCTAACCCGGTGCGCCGCGCAAATCTAAGAAAGATACGTACGCTGCTCGGCGTGAGCCCCGAAGTCCGCCCAACACCGCACGACACGGTCATCGTCGATCGACCAACCTTCATCTGTCGGCACTGCGGCGCGCCCATGCTCGTCATCGACATTCTGACGCGCACCGTACCGATTCGCGCTCCACCGGAGGGAACACGGCAATGAATGTCTCGCTCCTATCTAGCGCCCAATCGTCGGCTTTGCGTCAACGCGGCCGAAGAGTGGACGGTTGTGCCTTCGACTTCATACTCACCTGTATAGCCCGATTCCGAACTCCCAAGCGAACGCCGCATCGCCTCCAGTCCCGCATCGACGTCTCTTCTAGTGCTCGCATCGCTCGACGTCGACCTGCAACACACGCCGGACAGACTGATCAATCACCATAGCGGAGACGCTGGCCGCCTCGGACCACTCCGCGGTTTCCTTCCTCGAGGTTTATTCAACGCCTGCCCACACGCGTGGTCGTTGGCTCGTACGCCTTTGGTCGAGGGCAGGCGTCGAACAAACCTAAACGGGATGCGGCAGTCGGCTCTCCGAACTCACCCCCGGAAAGCAATGGGATGGACGCCCCCACCCGAAACGACATCGAAGCCGGGAGATCGCGTAAAAACGGACCGTCGCGACGCGATCAAGCTGGTGCGTTCGCTACGTGCTGGAGACCTCTCTGCAGTACATGTGCCATCGATCGAAGACGAATCGTTCCGGGACCTGGCGGGCGCCTGGTCGGATGCCAGGGAGGATCTGAAGGCCGCACGCTGCAGGCTCAAATCGTTTCTGCTTGCCCACGGCATTCATTACTTTAGTCGCCCTAGCTGGGGGCCCACTCACCGACGCTGGATAAGCACGTTCTCGTTCGACAGTGCATGGCAACAGCTGGCGTTCAATGAACACAGGCGCACGATTGAAGATTGGCTCGCGCAATGTGAGAGGCTGGAGCTGGCATTGCGTGAGTCGGTCATCAGCTGGCAGTTTTACCCGGTCGTACTCGCATTGCAAGCTATGCGCGGGATTAACTTCACGTCGGCGATCGGCCTGGTCTCCGAGCTAGGTGACCTGTCGCGGTTCGAGCATCCGCGACAGTTGATGGCGTGGCTCGGCGTAACGCCTTCTGAACACTCCTCAGGCGGAAAACGGCGGCAAGGAAGCATTACCAAGACAGGCAACAGTTATGCGTGAAAACTATTGGTCGAATCCGCCTCGAGTTACCGCCATCCTGCCCGCGTGAGCATCGACATACAGCGCCGGCATGAAGGGCTACCCAAGCCCATAGTCGACCGTGCCTGGGACGCTCAACTAAGGCTGTGCCGACGATATCGTAAGCTCGTCGCCAGAGGGAAGTCCGCGCACGTGGCCATCATCGCAATTGCACGCGAACTGGCAGGTTTCATCTGGGACGTCGGCCGATTGGGAATGACGCTGGCGTTACCGCCAAGCGCGCAATCTGCATGAACAAAGGGCTGTACGTAAAAAGACCATTCAGTACCAAGAGTTTCCTGAAGGCGGCGCAGCCCGGTATTCGAGTAATCCGCGACCGCGTTTGGCAACGACATCAGTCGACTTGCGTAGCAAGCAAGCGGCAGGCTCATGAGACGGACCTCTGTAATGCGGCAACCAACCCGCGAATATCAGCGTGATCCACCGTCGAGTTTTACTGTTGCGCCGCCCTCAGGAAATTTGCGCTGACAACAGAGTTAGCGATGAAAACCGATCCCGATTGACACCGGGAGTCATATCAGCGCGGCGATTGTTATCTCCGGACGTTGCTGATTCACTGCGCGCGTTCAGTGATCTTCTCCTCCCAACGCAAGGGGACGCAGCAAGGTTGGATACATGAGCTGATACAGCGACGCAACCACAACGTAGCGGCCGTTGCGCTGGCCAACAAGATTGCCCGAACTGTCTGCGCGCTGTGGGCCCACGATAGGGAATTCTAGGCTGACCCTGTACTGCCATCACTTCATGATCGCCTAAGCAATCGGAGGAATCTCCTGCTTGCCCTTTGTGTGTTGCGTGCAGCTAACAGCCGGGCTGACTAGGCGGCCGCGCTAGCGGGTGTGTACCTTCGAGTGCGTCAAAGCGACGGGGAACCGACCAGCGAAACCCATCAGGGACAGCGGCGCTGCCGCAGCGAAAGTCCGAATGTACGGTTGCAATCTACCTTCCAGTCATCGCGTAGTGAAAGCCTGGCAAAACCAGGGGCGTCCATGTACGGCCATTGCAACCAGGCCGCCGATAAGAAGCGCGCGGACACGGTTCAGCAGAGCTTCGGCGCAGTCGCGCCCGGTTGTCGTAGCGTCGGAAACCGTGCCGGAAGACTTGAAGCGTCCGGCCGACATGCTGTTATGCCGCAGCGCCTAGAAACTCTTCGGCTCGCCCGCACCACGGGGAAACGGTCGGCTAACCGGCTGTCCGCGCTGCCCTCGCCCACAGCATAGACTAGCTGGAAAGACGGGTGGCTTGCGATGAGACGCATCGCCTCACCACCGCCAAAGCCGCTAATCCCCACAATCCCAACTTGAACGCTCAATAGTGCCTGCTATCGGAGTAATCGAAGAGGCTTATTCTATGGCAATGAGGGACCCGGGCAAGACGGGCCGAGTCTTCCCGACATCGCGGTGCTCGACATCAATGCCGGACTGACTGCTGAGAACAAGCGCAAAATGCTTCGGCGAAAACTGTTGAGTTCGTGAGGAATGCGACTGGTGGCGCGCCTGTCTCTCGCTAGCGAAGCAATGCATCGACCGCAGCCGCCTCGGACTGCCGCCAACGCAGCACGGTCATTTGCATCGTGTACCGTGCAAGGCATCGGGAGCGAAGGACTCGGCGCCTTGCCGACAAGCCGCGCCGCTACTCCTACGCGGAGCCTTTATTCATCCCACGCCCGCTCGTCTTTACTTAGGGTGGGCAGCAATGAAGCTCTTGACCGCAGCGTAAGCAGGCTTTTGCGTCACGCCGTCGCTTTGAATCAAACCGTAGGCACCCTCACTATCGTCGTAGAGCTGAAAAGCTTGGATCGACTGGATGTTGTACTTTGACGCATCGTTGTAGTACTCCTGCATCATGAGATTACCAGTGATGTACGACGCAATCGAGGTCGTTGTGCCGTAAGTAGGACGCACGCCGTATTCGTTGATCCACACCGGCTTGCCAAACGAACTGATGATGCCCAGAACGTCATGGCATCCGCTGCCACCGCATGCGTTCGTCATGTCGCCCATGTCCGAGTACCAGTGCCACGCCGTGATGTCCCAACTCACGGTCGGGTGGCCGTGTGTGCCATCGGGCTGCGAACCGTCCGCGAGCATCTGGAAGAAGGCGATGTGCTTCCATGTGCCATCGACGACGATCTTCGCGGAACTGTCGACCGACTTCACACCGGCAATCATGCCGCGAATCACCCCGCGCGCGATCGTGAAAGGCTGATTGCTGTATTGATACCAGATGTTGCCGTCGTAGTTGCCGGCTAGTGCGCCCGAATCGAGCTCGTTGGCGACTTCGTAGTAGCTGTACTTGTACGTCTGCGCCGTCTGCTGGCCCATCGTGTAGCCGGCGTTGTAGGCAGCCTGCTCGCTGTCGTACCCCAGACCGAGCAACATCACCGGATAGACCTGAACGCCGCCTGCCGCAAACTGCTTGGCAACTGTCGCGAGTACCTTGGCGGACGCGAGGTTGTAAACGTCGTTGCGGAAGATCTTCACGCCCAGGTCCTGCAGCTGCAAGAGCTGCGTGGCGTACGGCGTGGCGTCGTATGCGCCGCCATTGGTGATGTGGCCGTTCATGCCATAGAAGATTGAAGTCGTCGTCGACGCTTTCGCGGTCGCGGCCGGCACTTCGGCGGACTTGGCCGCTGCCGCATCAACGGCACTTTCGCTTCCGCCGCCGCATGCGGCAAGCAAAAGGCTCGCGACGGATGCCGCGGCGGCGGACAAAAGGCGGCGACCATAACGATTGAACGGCAGGGCGGTCTTTTTCGTGTTATTCATCATGGCAGTAAGGAGTACGTATTTTATGGGGGTTGCAGGCGGCGAAGAACGATCGGCTATCCGTGCTTGGGCGTCGAGATCACTGGCCGGCTACTTCGGTGGAAGCTTGATGCAACGGTAGTGATGGCGACCGGCGCCAGCACCTAGGCGCTTGCCGCTCGGTGGCAATCCGGGCTGTGCCAGCAGGTCATCACGTTGAACGCACGACTTGATTGCTCCGAGACCACGGTCGGCGCCCTGTATTAGCTTTTACGGCGAGGGATGCGGACCTCTTGAGGGGAAACAGCGAAAAAGTGACCTAGTTGAGATATGCGGAGGTAACAATTGCTAGATCAGCAACTTGGCGGCACAAAGGAGCCGCACCGTTTGCGGCTGCGCGTAGACCTAGGCAGCGACCAGCTAGCTAGATGCGCGGCCGACACATCATCGGCAGTAGCAGGCGAGGTCTGCGGCGTCTGCGTCGCACGACGCGGCGGCCACCTGCTGCGGCGGCGTTGCACGACTAAGGCGACGCTGTTCCGCATAGAACGATCCGTCCGACACGGCGTGGCCGCGAACGGCTAACCGCACCCGATCACGGGAACGGTGGGAGTCGCGAAAGCGCCACACTCACGATCACCGATAATTTCGTCGTGGCTGTGCCGCGTGCATGGGGCTGTATCGGCACACGAAGGGAATCATCAACGCCGCAGGCCGTTTGGCGGTGTGGCCGGGCGGCGCCATTCTCGGTGACGTACAGCCCGAGCCTACCCGCTGAACCTAACGCCAGTCTTCCCCGCAGACGTCACCACGGATCGGGAGGGAACCGACGAGTATCAGAGCTTCAGCAATGCCGCACTGAAGTACAACATGTCCGTCGATTTGGCTGCCTCCGCGTTTGATCCGTCTGTCGTGATGCAGAACAACTTGATCCGTCGATATGGTGCACGTGCTTGCACTCATCGATGATTTCCCGCAAGCGGTGCGCCAACGGGTGTAGCGAGAAACAACTCGTTCCTCTTCAAGCAACTTCCGCTGACACGAACCGCATGGTGATTGCGTCTCACAGGACTTACGATGTATCGGCAGCCTGTACGCTCGACTTTCGGGCAGGTTCTGCGGCGTGACCGACATCACAACGATCCAGTCGCGAATCTTCGACGGCACGAGTGCGGGCAATCCGCGATTGCCGAGCGTCATCAAGGAGGCTCCCGCAGTCGTCAGTTTCTATGCGGCGCCTCCGGCCGATCCGCAGAGCGACACCGAACGTCTGACGACGACAAAGCGGCAGACCAAGGCTGTCAAATTGTTCTGATCATGGTTGTTCACGACTGCCGTCTTCGCCGCCGCGCAGTGGGCATGCCGCGACGAATTCAATGGGGTCGCCCGCTGTTAAGCATTTGATAAGCACCATCGCCGGAACATGCGTCGCCGGAAAGCAGGGCGTCCCTCTGCCCACCTTGCGGCTGGTAACAGACAGCGCAGCCAGCGGACGGGCGTGGCGTCGCTACCTCGTCGCCCCGTGGCACCGAACCCGGAAGCAGCTCGTTGAAGGAACTCGACTTTACATAGGATAAGCGGCTTGTGAACGCATTCGATACATCGATTCAAACCTATCTCATCCATATCGCCCCGTCATCCGACGTGTTTACTCACGCGGTCCGCGTCCTTGCCGATTTCTATGTGTTCAAAGGGGTCCTTCCGCTCGCGATCCTGTACGCGATGTGGTTCAAACCGGGCAGTTCGCTCGCCTACCGCCGAGAGATGGTCGTCGCAATTCTGTCCTCCGCGATGGTCGCTTTCGTTGTTGGACGGCTTCTTGCGCTTCTCTTGCCGTTTCGTCTCAGACCCATCTACGACGCGAGCCTCGGCTTGGCCTTCCCGGGCGCAAGCGACGCTAGCAATCATCTCCGGCTATGGAGCTCGTTGCCGAGCGACCATGCCGCGCTGTGGATGTCGGTAGCGGTGGGGATCTTGCTTGTGTGGCGCTGGATCGGCGTACTGGCGGTCCTGCACTGCGCACTGTTCATCTGCTTGCCTCGGGTCTACCTAGGACTGCACTATCCGACGGACGTCATTGCGGGCGCCGTGATTGGCGCAACGGTCGTCGTGTTACTGACGCGAGATGGCTTGAGAGCGCGATTCGCGCCGTGTATCGTGGGGCTGATGGACCGCAGCCCGGCCGTAGGCTACACGGCAGCTTTTTTATTTTTCTTTGAACTCGCCACTATGTTCGATGAGCCCCGACTACTCGCGATATCGCTGTTCAAGGTGCTCTAGCAGGTCTGCACCGTTGTCGCGTCAGCGCGCACGCCGCCCGTCAACACGCCTCCCGCCCGCGTAGGCAACTTTGAGAGGGCGAGGGGCCCTCTCGTCAATGCCGCGATGCGCGAGAGCTAACCGGAGCGCCGCTAACCGGAACCAATGGCCTAGCATCTGTCAAATCTGGAAACGAACAAGTCGCCTTCGCAAAGACCGGCCTTCACCATCAGGTTCGCCAGCGAGAGGTCGTCGACCGCACGGCGTTTGTAGCGCCATAGCAGTGAGTTCGACGGCTCTTGATGTGCCGTCGCTCAATGTCTTTCGGTATGATGGCGGTTCGTTAGCATTGGAGGGGCAATGAACAAGCAAGAATTGATCGACGCTGTTGCATCAGATGCCGGCACCACAAAGAATGAGGCCGAGCAGACGATCAACGCGGTCCTTGCCACAATTTTGAATGAGGTGGCTGCGGGTCGGGCTGTCCAACTGATCGGGTTCGGAACATTTGGAACCGGCGACCGCTCTGCGCGTACGGGGCGCAATCCTGCGACTGGCGAGACTCTCCAGATTGCTGCCGCTAAGACAGTCAAGTTCACGGCGGGCAAAGCGTTCAAGGACGCCGTCAACCAGTCCTGAGATAGCTGGCGAGCCCCCCGGACCAGACCGATCGGCTATCCAATGGCAGCAGGTTCGTTAGCTTTACCGCAGCGTTGTTCCCGCCCACATGGAGCGGCGAGAGAAGCTGCGTCATCTGTCGGCTTGGCGTTCTGTGCGTTAAACGCCAAGCGCAAAGATGGCCAGACACGCGCGACACTTGCCGCTAGCTTCCCGAGCGTTCTGGCAGCTGTAGTGCTTTTCCGACGTTTGCGACGCTGTCCGGACTTTTACCTCGACCGGGCTTCGAGCAACCTTAGTGGGTTCGTACCTCAAGGACGGGCGGAATGCCGACCGGTCTGACTATGTGGTGTTGCCGAACAACCTGAAAGTCCGTTAGCGCCTTCGCACGCGTTTCTTGGGCACGCGTGGCGACCGTAGCACCGTCGCTTTCTCCGCGGATGCCGGGGCGACGCTTAAGGCGCTATTGAAGGGACATAATAACGACGTGGTCGGCCTGGCGATCGGTTACGCGGAGATCGGTCGCATGTGCGTCGCGCAGTGCGGAGACCGTGATCGAAGCGACCTTTCGGTACGAAGTGACGCCCTAGCGGCTGCTACAGGCCGACCCCCACTATTTTCTAGGCCATCGGCTGGGCCTGCGGCACGTCGATGCGCAAGACAGCGGGCGGCTCTTCTAGGAAATCGAAGCGTCTTCCAGTTGCGCCGCACGAAGAGCGGCAGTTACAGCCTGCCGTACATCGACGGCGACACGAGACAGTTGCTCGGCCTCGACCTCGCGGCGCTGGCCGCCGATCCGACGAGCATCCGTTCCCCAACTTGACACGCCGACGACCCGCATCGGCGCTGAGTTCGTTGTCGGCCTCAGGACAGACATCGTTTCCAGGGACGTCGCTAACGGCGACGTTGTCGAATCGGTTGTCCAATGGGGAACTTCGCGACGATGCACGAAAGTGGCAATGCATCAGCCGTCGTCGAGATCCGGATCAATCAGCTCTGGATGCAGTTCAACGTATAAGAGAACCAGCCAGCGCCGCGCGCAGTTTTGTGAGATGTAGACAAGGCGGGGCGGTGCCCCCACTGTGCCGACTTGGCGCGTCTTAACGGCTGCGGAAAAGGCGCCCCTCGCGTCACCACGCACCCAGACGTACGCCATCAAGAGCGTCAGCGTTCCAAACGCCGCGAAGATAGTCTCAGGCACTTCCTCCCCGTTTTTTTGCGCGCACCGCAACCCAAAACAGCGATGTGACCGCGAGCGTGAGAAGCTGTGCGGCTAGTGAAGTAACCAGATGGGCTTTGAGCCGCATTTTCCCGCTCTTCTTCATGTGATCTCTTTGCTGTTCACAGCTAGCAGTATTGTGTGCCGAACAGAGCCGCGATTAACGTCAGGATTTCGATGCACCGAGGGGGAAATACTCATTGCGACGGCGAGTTGAGTGTTCGGGGCTCCCACTGCAACAAGCGACGTTGGCGGAGCACGAAGCCACTATATGCATGGGGGCTTCGTCATCGCTTACAAGAGCGTTGGTCCTAGACTAGCCCCGATGCTCAGTTTCCGCCCGTGGTAACCCCCGCAAGGGCGCCTATGGACACCGCCTGCTTGCCCACGCGCACGAGGCCGTCGCTTGCGGCTCCGTGCACTCTTTCGCAGGTCGCAGCGAATCGAGTGAGTCGGT
Organism: Burkholderia sp. 8Y; assembly: GCF_902506145.1. Classification (GTDB taxonomy): domain Bacteria; phylum Pseudomonadota; class Gammaproteobacteria; order Burkholderiales; family Burkholderiaceae; genus Caballeronia. Next base: position 612,900 of record NZ_LR733519.1, read on the forward strand.
ACAACGCCGAGAGTGCTAGAACATGCGCCGCAAAGCGTCGCTGCGAGCCAACGATCGACGACGACGCCGACACGCGACAAGCAGAATAAACAGGGCCAACAAAGCCCAGGCGAGGCAGCAATGAGCCTCGCTCAACGCCTCCTTCAGCACAACGTCTCTAGGCGCAATGAGGGGGTAGTACATTAGACCGAACAGTCTGACGAACCATCCCCGAGACGAAGCATCGGCCCACCCTGTGATCGGCACAGCGAGTAGAAGGCTATAGACCGCCGCGCGAGCGAGGTAAGCATAATGGCAGGCGGGTGTGAAACAGCCGAAGCGTCCGGCTCGTAGATCGCTCGTGAGACAGTGTGAATGAGCTCCAGCGCGATAAATGCTGCACCGACCGACAGGTGCCAGCCCATCAGTTCAGTCGGTGGTCCGCTGTCAGCTTTCGGCATGACGCACCCGAATATGAATGCGATACAAGCAAGCAGCACGGCCAGCCAATTTAGAAGCCGTATCACCGGAGGGTAGCTGGATTGTGAAGCGGTTTGGACCACTTGACGTTATCGATGAGGGAAATAGACGTAATGATGCTCTTGCAAAAATGATGAAACGCTTAAGCAGCTCGCGGACTCTGGACGGCCGCGGACCTCCGGTGAGCACTCGCAGTCCTGCACAAACGGCGGCATACATACGCGCGCCGAGCGCCTGTCGTTGACAGTCATTCGGTTCATCCGCAACGCTAATTCCTGTGCCGGGCCGCGACTGCACACCGTGAAGGATTCACCGCAATGCGTCCACTGTGGCGCGATGGCTCCGTCGCCGTGAGGGCGTGCGGAGTAGTACGGTGGTTGGACTGGTCGCGCGCAACGTCGGTGGACGGGTCAACATCGCCTCCCGACACGACGCGACCTGGCGGAGGTCATCCCAGTTCACCTCTTCATCTGCTGCTGATTTAATGCACCGCATGCGGCTTCCACCACATTTAACGGGTGCTGCCGGCGGTGGTACCAATGGCCGAAGATTGTCGAGACCGCTCCGTTTGGGTTCGCCTGCAAAGTTGCATAGGTCATTACCAGCGACCGACGCGACGACGGTCGGCGCTGCGAAATGCCGCGGGACAACGGCTGCCATCGAAAAACTTCCCGTGCAGCCGTTGTCGCGCTCTCATTAGGCGTGCCGCACACTAATTCGCCCTTGATGCGCCTGTAGATACTACGCCCCGGGCTTGCCGTGTCTACCATTCGTCGAAGCTTTCCGTCAAGCCAGAATGGGTTAGAGATTGATCTGACCACCCATTTCGACCACGCGGTTCGCAGGCAGACTGTAATACTCGGCTGCCTGTGCAGCGTTCCTAGCGAGGAATGCGAAGAGCCTCTCGCGCCAAAGCGGCATCGCGTTGCTTGCGCCCGTCGCCATGACCGTATCCCGCGCAAGGAAGAACGACGTCTCAGCCGGCTCGTAATGCCAGTCTGGCATCTGTTTCTGCGCCAGTTCAAGAATCGCCGGCACGTTGGGGATTTCCATGAAGCCATGATGGACCGTGACGGCATAGCATTCGTGCCCTAAGTTCTTGACGACGACCTTCTTGTCGTCTGGTACGTGCGGAACGTTGTCGGTGGTGCCCGCCAGGAAGATATTAGTTTGATGCATGACCGCGTTGTGCTTCAGGTTATGCAGGAACGCGGACGGCGCCATGTCAACGACCCCGCCCGGGAAGACCGCGGTGCCGTTGACCCGCGGCGGCGGATTGGCGCCGTCACACAGGGAACGAATAAGTCCCGCCAATGGAAGGTTGTCGTTTGTCATTCGCTCAACCACGGTCTGACGCCCCTTATGCCAGGTCGTCATCACGGTGAACAACGCTGCGCCGGCGAGCAGGGGAAACCATCCGCCCTCCACAATCTTCGAAAAGTTGCTTGAAACGAACACGGCATCGACAAGGGCCAGCGGGCCAATAACGGCGAAGGTCGCAAGCGGCTTCCAGTTCCACAGGCAGTGCGTGATGAAGTACATCAGCAGAGTTGTCAACAGCATCGTCGAGGCGACGGCGATGCCGTAGGCAGCGGCAAGATTGTCGGATGACTTGAAGAAGACGACAAGGAACACGACGGCCGCGTACAGCGAAACGTTGATGAAAGGAACGTAGACCTGTCCGATCTCGTGGGTTGACGTGTGGACAACCGGGATGCGCGGCAAGAAGCCTAGCTGGACCGCTTGCTTGGTCATCGAGAAAGCGCCCGATATCACGGCCTGAGAGGCGATGATCGTTGCCACGGTCGCGAGCACAACGAGTGGGATGAGCCCCCAGCCTGGCGCGGATTGGAAGAACGGCTGAGCTACCGCGGCGGGATTCTGTAGAACGAGCGCGGCCTGACCGAAATAGTTCAGTACAAGGCTTGGTAGCACCAGAACAAGCCACGCTAGCCGTATCGGCAGTTTTCCGAAGTGACCCATGTCAGCGTATAGCGCCTCCCCGCCGGTCAACGCAAGAAACACCGAACCGAGCACGACGAACGCCGTGGCGGGCGCGTGGGCGAGAAACGCGATGGCATAGACGGGCGATACGGCGCGCAGGATTTGCGGATGCGGAATGATATGCGACAGGCCTAGCGCGGCCAACGTCAGGAACCACGCGATCATGACCGGGCCGAACACCTTGCCTACCGCACCGGTGCCGCGTTTTTGCAGCTTGAAAAGCCCGGTGAGAATGACCAGAGAGATAGGAACGATCCATTCGGTGAGGTGAGGGTCAACAAGCGTAACGCCCTCAACGGCGGAGATAACTGAGATGGCTGGCGTGATCATCGAGTCGCCGTAGAACATCGCCGCGCCGAACACACCAAGCGTTAGCAGTAACTGGCGCAGGCGCGCAGGCGCGACGCCTGAAGCCAGTGCCGTAAGCGCGAGAATTCCGCCTTCCCCGTCATTGTCTGCCCGCATGACGAAGCTGACGTATTTGAGCGTGACGACGATTATGATCGCCCAGAGTATGAGCGAGACGATGCCGAAGACGTTGGCCGGGGTGACACCGCCGGCAGCCTTCAGGCACTCCCGAAGTGTGTAGAGGGGACTGGTTCCTATGTCGCCGAAGACTACGCCGATGGCGCCCATCACCAGCGCTGGATTAACCTTAGAGGCAGCATGAGACGATGGAATGGCTGGTGAAGTCATAGGCTCTCGTAACGTGATCGTAACCCGCGCTATGACATAGTCGCGGACTCAGGCGGCCATCGCTCCATGAGTCGATGCGCCGGCCGCGAGTGATACCTTTTCCGCGCATCGTCTCATGTAAGCAACTGCCAAGCGCAGACGTCGGGTGGCTTGGAGGTGCCCAAGTACGCGGCCGAGACTGAAGTCATCGTGGCGCACGCCGTGGCAATCGCGAGGTGTTGCCGCTAGTCCTCCAGACCTTGCGAAACGTCGCAGTTGGCTGCGCCCAAAGAGAGTATGGGGGGCAATTCCTTACGCCGGACTTATGTCGCTCGTCGGCGAGCGCTTTCACGCCCCGTCGCCGGATTTGGCTGTTGGTGGCCGCTTGAACCCAGGAAGCGTTCGTGCATCGGGACTGCAGGCAAGATGAACACCTTGGTCGACGGCTGCCCTAAACTGGAAGGAATCGGCCCACATCGGAATGCGAGTCCGGTAAAACGCCGCCCATTGAAATTCGGCAAATGGTTCAGGCGTCTTCACGTAGCCGCCCGCGCTACGCACGAATGCAGCAAGGCTGCGGTAAGGATCGTCCCTGAGCCCTGCGATCTGGTCGGGAATAATCGAAAGTGCGCGCAAGATGCCCCGTTCGTCGAAAGGGTGTACCCAGCGGCGCTCGATCACTGCGTCCCAGAAGTCATCCTTGGATAGCGTCGAGAGATCCTCGACGACATTCACGAAGGCGTGGGTGACCGAGGCATCTGACAGGGCGCGCGCGAGGTGATGGTGGTCGATGACGTAGTGCAGGTCGTGTTTCCCAAGCACAACTGGAATCGGCGCCTCAATTAGGAACTGCTTCAGCGCCTTATCGTCGAGAGACACGACGTGCTTTCGTTTCTCCTCGACCTCCAACGAACCCACCGTTGCCTGAAGGGGGCGCAGATGCTCGATTTTTATCTTGATAGGCTTGGTCATTTGAGGACAGGTTTCTTTGTTTTCTGGGATAACGGACAGAGGACCTTGCAGCGCGCGTAAAGGGTTAGAGGCTTTCCAAAGCAACTAGCAGTCCCGTCCCCCGACACCGCGCCGCAGAACTCGAAAACTCGAAGATATGGCTTTGGTGGCTACAGATGGCCGGCGCTCCTTGCACAAAGTCGCCCCTTATTAGTCACGCGCTTTATGTTTGCCTGGGTGGTCTATGCGCTTACACCCGAACAACCGTCTATGTCTTTGCTACGCGCCGAAGCTTTGGAGTCTGGAGCGCGCGGTTGCGCCGTCCAACGCCTCTTCCGCCGCATTGCGGTCCGATTGGGACGACGGCGAGAGCCGTTCGGATTCAAGCCGGTCGAGATACTCAGGGGTGACGTCGCCGGTGACGTATCTTCCGTTAAAACACGAGGCCTCGAATTTCTCGACTGCGGGATTGGTGTCGCGGACGGCCTGTTTCAGAGCATCGAGATCTTGATAGATGAGATGATCAGCGCCGATCAAGTGCGCGACTTCCTGGTCTGAATGCCCGTGAGCGATCAGTTCGCCGCGCGTCGGCATGTCAATGCCATAGACGTTCGGGAACCGCACTGGCGGCGCTGCTGAGGCGAATATCACCTGCGTCGCGCCGGCGCCGCGTGCCATCTGCACAATCTCTCCCGAAGTGGTACCGCGCACAATAGAATCGTCGATGAGTAAGACGTTTTTCCTTTGAACTCGATGTTCATCGCGTTGAGCTTTTGGCGCACGGATCTCCTGCGCACTGCCTGGCCGGGCATGATAAAGGTGCGGCCGACGTAGCGATTCTTGATAAACCCTTCCCGATACGCCACCCCAAGCTTCGCTGCGACCTGCATCGCCGCCGGACGAGCCGAATCTGGAATCGGCATCACGACGTCGATGCGAGTGTTGATTGGTAGTTCTCGCAGTATCTTTTCGGCGAGATAGTACCCATGCGGAGTCGCGCATCATAGACGACAACGCCGTCCAAAATGGAATCTGGCCTGGCCAAATATACGAGCTCAAAGAGGCAGACGTTAAGACTGGTGCTCTCGGCGCACTGCTTGGCGTGAACGTTGCCTTCAAAGTCGATGAAGATGGCCTCGCCTGGCGCGACGTCTCGTATGAACTCGAAGCCGGTCCCGTCGAGCGCCACCGATTCAGACGCCATCATCCAGTCGACACCCGACTCGGATTGCCGCCGGCCGATGCATAGGGGACGAATGCCGAACGGGTCACGAAAGCCGAGAAGACCGAAGCCAGCGACGAGGCTCACGATCGCATAAGAGCCGCGTCCCCGACGATGCACGCCAGATACGGCTGCGAAAAGCATTGCTTCACGCGCCGGTTCGCTCGCGCTGGCCCTCTGCAGTTCATGTGCGAACACATTCAGAAGGACTTCGGTGTCTGAATTCGTATTGATATGGCGCCGGTCAACGCCGAATAACTCCTCTTTCAGCTCTCTCCAGTTCGTCAGATTCCCGTTGTGCGCGAGGATGATCCCGAACGGCGCGTTCACATAGAACGGCTGTGCTTCCTCTTCGTTGCGGGATGAACCGGCCGTGGGGTAGCGGACCTCGCCAATGCCGCTTGTACCGGGCAGGCTGCGCATGTTCCGCGTGCGGAAGACGTCGCGGACCATGCCGTTCGCCTTATGCATATGGAACGTGTTGCCATTTGCCGTGGCAATGCCCGCTGCATCCTGGCCGCGATGCTGTAGAAGCAGCAAACTGTCGTAGACAAGCTGATTGACTGGGGATTCAGAAATGACGCCGACGATGCCGCACATGGAGGATCCTTCTCTGTTGATCGCAGAACTGGCGTAGGGCATGAACGGGCACCGTGCGCTCCCGGATGCAATGCGCCTTCGCGGGCCACATCACGCTCTCACCAGCCGCACGCTGCGGTAGTGCCGCAGCGAACTTGGGTGATGCCAGCATCTATGAGCAACGTTTTCGCCACCGCCGCCCGCGCTGGCCTCGCTGCCCGACTGGCCTGGGACTTGCTGATGCGCCGGAAGGAGGCATCGATGAGCGATGACGATAATCTTGAACCTGAAAGTGCGGTTAGCGACCCCGTCGAGCGATCGTGGGTGAAGCGGCTCGGCCCGGGCCTGATCACAGGCGCTGCGGATGACGATCCCTCTGGCATCGGCACGTATTCGCAGGCAGGCGCCCAGTTCGGGTTCGATCTACTTTGGACGCTGCTGCTCACGTACCCGCTGATGACAGCGATCCAGCTGGTCAGCGCGCGCATCGGCCGCGTGACGGGAAAAGGCTTGGCGTCCAACATGCGACTGCACTACCCGAGTTGGTTGCTTTACAGCGCGGTGGTCTTGCTGGTACTTGCCAACGTTATCAATATCGCGGCCGATCTTTCGGCAATGGGCGCCGCGGTTGGACTGCTGCTCCATGGACCGGAGCATTTATACGTGGTCGTGCTCGGCGCTCTCTCGGTCATGCTGCAGATCGTTGTTCCTTATGACCGGTACGCTCGCCTTCTCAAATGGATCGCACTGGCGCTGTTAGCGTATGTCGCGGTCGCGCTCATCGTGCCCATTCAATGGGGCGACGTCGCTCACGCGATCGTGTTGCCCCACGTGTCACTAAAGTCGGACTACCTGACGACGATTACCGCAGTGTTAGGCACGACCATCAGCCCATATCTTTTCTTTTGGCAGGCTTCGCAGGAAGTGGAGGAAATGAGGGCGGGCGCTAGTCATAAGCCGCTGCGCGTTGTACCGCATCAGGCGCCAGCGCAATTGCGTCGGATCAACTTCGACACGTGGGTAGGCATGGGCGTATCAAACGCCATCGCATTCTTCATCGTGCTGACGGCGGCTGCGACGCTGCATTTGCATCACGTCGAGGTGAAGACCTCGGCCGACGCCGCGCGCGCGCTTGAGCCGCTTGCCGGACGTTTCGCATACGTACTGTTCGCGCTCGGCATCATTGGCACCGGCCTGTTGGCGCTGCCCGTCCTCGCGGGCTCGGCCGCATACGCCGCAGCAGGAAGCTTCCGCTGGCGCAGCAGTCTCGCGCTTCATCTGACGCTCGCGCGCGAATTCTATTCGGTGATTGCCTTGGCGGTCGCCGGCGGAGTAGTAATCACCTTCATGCACTTTGATCCAATTCGCGCGCTCTACTGGAGTGCGGTCATTAACGGTGTGGCCGCCGTCCCGATCATGGTAATCATGATGCTGATGGCGGGCAGTAGACGCGTCATGGGGGACTTCGCGGTAAAAGGAATCCTGTCGTGGGGCGGTTGGATCGCAACACTCGCCATGGCGATCGCCGCAGTCGGCGTATTTATGCCAGGTTGATACCGCTGCCTGCCCCTGGGCCGCGAGGGCAGGCACGCCCCTTTTTGCAAGTCCATAGTGCGGCGCCTTCCGAGCTACAGGCTAGCGTCCATGCCGTTGCGCCGTGACAAGTGCTCAGGCTGGCGGCAATTATGACTTTATGATGTCTCACTACTTCAATCGGGGAACAATTATGAAAGTGAAAGCTGCAATGAAGGTTCGCTGTCGGTGGCGTGGTCGGGCACTTTGTAGGAAAGGGGCACGCCGTTCTGGGAGCTGCAGGGGGCTGCCTGGTCGGTCGGCACATTGCCAACAAGAAGGCGAAGGAAAGCGCGGCGGCCCAAGCGCAACAGCAGCCCGCTCCTCAAGGTGGTGAGCAGACTGGCAGGAGCGTTAGTTCGCCGCAATAGCCACTAAGAAACGGTTTCATAACGACGGTCGCTGCCCGATTTACGGAGCGTTTTATAAATGTCGGCTCGACGGTCGGAGCGAGCAGCACGGTATAAGGGGAAAGATGCAGACGCGTCGATTCTCCGATCGTTCGCGCTCGCCGCATCGCTGGAATGATTCGCTGCGCGGCGTTTGCGTGATCATGCGTCTCATGTTTGCGTCTTTGTGAGATCGAACGCGTCTGATTCCGACGGCGCAGTGGCTATCACCTTCTGCGCTTCGGCTTCGAACACTTCACGCGAGAAGCGTCGACGGAAGTCGCTCGCCAGCGCGCCCATCGGGACATTCGGCGCAGCGAAGATGCGTTCGATGAATATATTGGCATCGTCGGGAGGAAAGAGCAGCGCATCCGGCAAGTAGGAATCCAAGCCGGACACGCGCGAGACGACGATCGGCCGCTCCGCCAGCACTGCTTCAATCATCACAAGCGGCACGCCTTCATACGCAGACGGCAGCACGAGCGTATCGCTGGCGATGATATAAGGCAGCACATCGCTTTGGGACCCGACCAGACGCACGCACGAAGACAAGATCGGGCTTGCCTCAACCATGGCCGCAAGACGTGACGCATCCGGCCCTTCGCCAACGATGAGCACAAGCGCACGCTTGAACGCCTCGGGGTTGCGCTGGATCGCACCCATTAGAAAGTCCTGGCGCTTCTGACAGAAGTTGATGCGGCCGATCTGGGCGATAATGGTTGTGCCGTCATTAGGCAAGCTCAATGCCGATCGCGCCGCATGTTTCGTAAGCCCTGAACGGCTGAAGCGGTCGTCCACATAGTTTTCCAGGATCATCGCTCGCGTATGCGGCGCAAGCCCTGAGAGCTTGCCTTGGAGGTGCTCGTTAAGCGTGATGAATTCGCTTGGCGCCCGATAAAGCACGCGCTTGATGATCCACTTCGCCTTTCCCATCACGCCGGCGCCTACCGGCGGGTCGTCGACGAGTGGCAGATAGCTCACTGTCGGCACGCGGGCATAGCGGCCGGCGAGCAAACCGGCGATTCCCGACACAATCGTACCTTGCGCGACAATAAGTTTCGTGAGTTTCAGTTTCCGCATTGTGGCTGCGGTTGACCGGATCGACCGAACAAGGGTTAAGCGATTCCCTCTGAACGACTCGGAGGTGAAGGGCAGGGCGACTGCGTGGACCTTAGCGTGATCGCCGGCCATCGCGTTGACATAGCGGTACAGAGCCGCGTTCGTTGTCGAGACGAGGATGTACAAGGTCTCGATTCGCTTACTGGACGCAAGGACCTGCATCAGTCGCTTGAGCATTTCTTCGTGGCCACCGTTGATACCTGAATCGCAATAAATCCCGAGATGCATTACCGCCGTCCTTGCGATTAAAAGTCAGACAAATACCCTAGCAATTTGAAGCATCCCTCTGCGCCCTTGCCATTACCAAGTCGCTTGAGCCTGATCAAGTGGCCCGCCCGCGAGTATGAACCATCGATCGCACGATAAGTCGTATAGAAGCATGGCACATGCGCAGACATCGCACCGGTCAAGCCTCCCGGTTGCCGAGCACTAGCTGACTCGAGGAATGCACGGTACCAGGGCTGGTCCGCCGGTCCGGTTTTGGACCCGCCGCGAAACAGCAATCGTTAGGCCGCAGCACATGCGTGTCGTCCTTTGCAATTGCCGGCTGGCGATCTGGTAGTTTCGGGGCTCCGCCCCAGCAAACGTGACATGACGGCGGAACGGCGCCCGCGCGTGGCGTCACAAGTATCATCGTCGAAGAGCGTTGTCCAGACGACATGTACAGAAACAGAGAGGAGAACGGCGGATGCCGCTTCCAAAAACCTTGGTCGACGGTGCAAAGGCGTGCCTGCCTGACAAAATGATTATGAGTTTAGTCCACCGCAGAAGGATTGGACGGTTCCCAGATCTGCGCCAGCCAGTTACGTTTAATGAACAGATCCTGCGCCGCTGCCTGTGTCCCGACAAGAGATTTGCAAAGCTAAGCGACAAGCTCGCCGTGCGCAATTTCGTCGCAGGACGAATAGGTCCGGAACATTTGATCCCGGTGATTGCTGAGCCGAGAGGATTTACGCAGGCGGTGTTCGAAGGCCTCCCTTCCGCCTTCGTGATGAAAGCGAATCATGGAAGCGGATTCGTGGAGGTCGTGCCATCACAAACCTCTTTCGACAAGCTTTCGGTACTGGCGCAAGAGTGGCTATCGACCGATTTCTACCGAATCGCGCGGGAACGGCACTATCGCGAAATCGAGCCGCGTATTTATTTTGAATCCCTGCTGCTTGATGACACCGGCGCAGTGCCAGCGGACCTGAAATTTCACGTCTTCAATCCGAGGTCGGGAGATCCGATCATTTATGTCCTCGTCATCTCGGATCGTTTCGGACCTGCGCCGCGAGGCGATGTCTTTGACGCGAACTGGCAAGTTCAGGACATCACCTTTGGTCAATACAAAAGAAGCCCGACAGCCTTGCCTCGCCCTGAGAATCTTGATGAGTTGCTTGCGACAGCAGCGGCGCTCGCCCGGGACTTCGACTACGTGCGCGTCGACATGTACACGTTGCGGAACAAGATCTATTTCAGTGAACTGACGTTCACGCCCGGTGCAGGCGTACTACGGTTGCGCCCGGACAGCGTCGACTACGAATGGGGCCGTCTTCTGGATCTTGCTCGCGAGTAACCAAACAACGACTTCCGCCGAGTAGCCGAGCACGGACCTGTAAGCCGCCACGAAGATTATCTGTTAAAGGCCGCCTTGTACTGTGCGGATTGGTGCCTGGATTGGCTGCCCGAAAGCCGTCCACGCTCGTTTCCGGCGTATCGTCTGCGAAAGAAGCGGGTGGCCACGAAAGAAAACGTGGGCGCCGGCTTCTTCCATGGGCGGCATAGGAAGGCAGCGCGAATCGCTTCCGATGACGACGGTGACGATTCGCGGGGGCAGTGACTTCTCCGCTCGCAAGGCATTCCATCCGCGAGCCCGCCCGAAGACGCTTCCGTATCAGGGCGCGTCCGTGCCTAATTCAACCCGCATCTCCCCGATCGACACCACCGTGCCCTGTGCAGCGTTCAATCCGTTGATACGGGAAAAGCTCACGACCAGTTGGCTCAGATCGAAAGAGCCGAGACTCGCCATCAGGTACGTGATATCGAGGTCCTTCTTACCGCCCATGTGATGCTCGGCCACGGAAACTTCGAATGCGCCGATGGTCCCGGCAAAATGCATGGGGCTGACCGCATCGACGTCGCCAGTGGGAGGCAGATTGACGTAGATGTTATAGAAGTAGCCGCCCGCCTGACCCGCTGGCGATGCGCTCAGGCCATCCAGCACGAGCTTGACGTACCGGCCTGCGTTGTTGGTCTGCCCGCCCCCTTGGCTGTCAGCCGCAGGGGACGCGGCGAGCGCGTCACGCAGGGCATTCGCGCTTGAGCCTTGCAGCGGGATGCGCGCGCTCATCGAACTGTTGTCTAGCGGGATGCCCGTCACGCCGCCGAGCGACAGCCGGTTTGACGAAACGGTGCGGGCGGGGGTTGTGGGAAAGCTGCGCAGCGTTGGCCGTATGTGGAGGGGCGTGGTCTGCGCCTGCACCCGGATAATGCGTCCCTGCTGCGCTTGCGGCGGCAAACTAGTCGGCAGGGTGTCGTTCGCGTAGTCATAGTACAGGCCCGCGACCGTGCGCGTCAGCGACCTATTCATCGTGAGGTTGCTCGCATAGGTGAAGTGGCCGGTCCAGTAGGAGTTGGTCGCCGCCGGCACCTTACTCGTCGAGCGGAGGGACCACGCGTTCCACAGGCGATCGATGTTGGAATGATGGAGATAGAAAAGCGGATCGAGCGCCGCAGTGGCGATATTCGCCAGATAGCCCCCGATGATGTCATGTACCGGGTCGTGCGGCGCGTTCTCGAGATCGGTCTCGAACGCATTGTTCAGGCCGAACTGAAAGTTGGTCACCCCCGTTCCGAAAGGAGTTAGGCTCAGTGCCGCCCAGGCACTGGTGTTCACGCGCGGCGTGTAAAGTGGGTTGCCGGTTGCACTGTCAGTGAATTCAGACGGAATGATGGGGTAGGTGTAGTAATCCCAGTACGGATGCGCGATTGTGCTGTCGCCAGATGCAGCGCGAAGTTGCTTTTCGTAAAGCGAGAGATAGCCCCGATGCCATGCCAGAAAGTACGCTTTGTCGTGCGGACAATAGTTCGTATGGATATTGGCCCAATATTGCCAGGAGCGGTTGTCAGTCGAGTTGGTATAGCTTTTGATCCGTTGGATAGCAGATAGATACGATTGATACTGCGGCATGGTTTTGAATGCCTGCCATTCAACCCGGATAACGGTCGGTGTCTGGGCAACACTGAATCTTGGTAGAGATGCAAGCGCCAGCGCCGCCGACGTTCCTTGAACGAACGCGCGGCGGCTGGCTGAGGTGGTGGCCATGGGTAGCCTCTCGTGCAAATGGAAAGGCCAGACTTTATGCGGCTGGCCGTCCGCGACATCGCCGCGATGACTGCAGGCGGTTTCGGGCAGTTAATCCGGGATGCGTGCGTGAAGTATTGCATTAAGCCGGGAAGTGATTACCGCAACACTTCGCAAAACGAATGAAATCATGTGCGCTCGCGAACAGACGATTTTACGGTACGTTCGTTCGCCAGTCATGTTCGACCGAAAGACGCGTTTTCGGAAACAGTATCGGGTGCTCAAAAAGGCAAGTGCCCGTGCCGTCGGCCCTCAACGCATTGTGATCAGGTGGGGGTCCCAACGGCCAGACGCGAGCGATCCCAAAATCGACCTGGTAGCAGACCACCGGCCACATTTTGGCCGAGGAGGCAAGGGACCTGGTGTAGGTCCATTTGGCCTGCTCCGAGCGCAACAACATATGTCAGCCGTCTACCCGTAAATTACTTGCGGGCCTCTGACCTCTCACGAAGGTTACGTCCAACGATTCGGAAAAGTCACCTATCGACCAGTAGAATGGACCGTGCGCCGCGCCACATATCCGCCCATCTCCTTCAGGCGGGTTATCGCATCAACTGGTACCGGTAGCTCGAACGTTCGCAATCCTCTTTCGAGCAGACAACTCGCTATCTAGCATGGGCCCGCGGCGCAGTTGCCTAAATGATTCGCGCTACTAAATCTACATGGCACACAACGCCGAGTTGAGCGTCAGATATTCCGCCAAAACATGAAGCCTCGGTCGGCAGTAGCGGGGCCATCCAGCCCCCTCTTTTGGAGGTACGGCCGTCCCTCATAATTCGGGCTATTTTATTTCAGCGCGAGCTCTATATTTCTAATCGTGCATCGACCTTGTATGGTGCACCGAGGACCCTTCGGCTGGTTCTTTAGGCAATCCCAACGCGCCCCGAACAGCCCCGCGCATCGCCAACGGCATCGCGCACCCGCAGCTCCGAGAAGAAACCGTCTGACTCGCGCTGATGTTGTCTGACACGGCCCCACGTTCCATATCCTTTGGCCCCCGTAACGCTGGGCACCGCCGCCTGGCCGCCTAAGCCTGTTTCTTTTGTTTAACGAAGGAGATTTTCATGTCCAAGAACCTGCTTCTTGCCGCCGCTTTCATAACTGGACTGGCGGCGAGCGTCGCGCATGCACAAGAAGCGCCGACTACTGACGCCCCATCGGTATCTCAAGCAGATCCCGGTGCAATGTCGTCCGCCGATGCGTCGAGTTATGGCGGAACGCGGGCACGGTCGGCTTCCGGCGCGATGACCAGACAGCCCGGCACGCAGCAACCGGATTGCGTCGGCCCGGCGTCGTTCTGCAACGTCTTCATGGGCGGTCAATAAGCCTTCACAGTCTAGATTAACGGGCTTCGTCAGGCGCAGCCCCGGGACGAAAGCCTGCTGAAGGGAACTGCTTTCCCGGTGAAGCACGCGCGAAGGCGTTTCTGCTCGTATCTGCACGACAGCATGCTGCGCCGTCGCGCTAACCCAGTGAGGCCTCTCATGATCAAGGCCCTTGCAGTACTGCTCCTCTTTCAATGTCTCGGCGAGACAGTCTCCTTTGCGTGGAACATCCCGGTCCCGGGGCCCGTCATTGGAATGCTGCTTTTGCTCGCTGCCCTTCGACTCTCTAAGGCTACCCAGAGCACCGTCGAAGAGCCGTCTCTTGCTTTTCTCAAGCATCTCTCGCTGCTGTTTGTTCCAGCCGGCGTAGGCATCGTCGTGTACGCGGGAAGGGTGGAGAGCGATTTGGTTCCCATTGCCGCGACCATCTTGGTCGGGACCGCTCTGACGGTCTGCATAACGGCAATCACCGCACAAGCGTTGCACAGGATCACTAGCTCGCATGTAGCTGGTTCGCCCCAAAACGTCATTCAGGCGGCCACGGCTGACGGCAAGCAAGGAGAAGTGTCATGAACAGCTCAAACCATCTGCCGCTCGTCTGGGCATACCTTGGACGCACTCCCCTGCTGTGGCTCACCGCAACCGTCGTGGTCTACGTGGCTGCACAATGTATCTATGAAAGGCTCGGTAAGCGCCCATTGGCAAATCCGGTGCTTCTTTCCGTCGTGACGGTTATCGGCCTCCTTAGTGCCACCCACACCGAGTACAAAGCATATATGCAGGGGGCGCAATACATCCACTTCCTTCTGGGCCCTGCGATTGTCGCGCTGGCGGTTCCCTTAAGCAGGCAACTGCCGAAGCTGCGTTCGATGCTGTTGCCACTGACCGGCGGTCTCATTGTCGGGGGGCTGAGCACAATAGCCACGACCGTGCTGCTTGCTCGCCTATGGGGTGCGTCCGCTCAAACCGTGGCCTCCATCGCACCACGAAGCGCGACGACTGGTATTGCGATACGCATCTCAGAAAAGATTGGCGGCGTCCCATCGCTCACGGCAGTTCTAGTGGTTATGACAGGCATCACGGGTGCCATCATCGCGGTGCCCATCCTACGGCTCTTACGCGTAAAGCGCGCGGAATTTGTGGGCCTCGCTATGGGAATGGCTGGTCACGGAATAGCGACCGCAAGGGCTTTGCAGATAAGCGAGGAGGCCGGCGCATTCGCTGGGCTTGGCATGTGCCTCAATGGAGTGCTCACGGCCTTTTTTGTGCCATTGCTTTATCCGATGTTGACGCACTGATTCAAGAGCCGTCGAGTTCTATCGCGGCGACCGCGCGGGCCTTGCCGGCAGAACTGTTTGTCGCTGAGGCCCCGTCTGACGACGCGGCGGCCAGCACCGCCGTCATTGTTATTCACGCAATCTGCGCAACGACGGTCCCGCCGGTGCAAATCCTGCCGGGCGACGCCTACGGGCAGCCATTGCCTGACGGAGCCATCCGGGTCAGCGCGGTCAGCCTCAACGGGCGGGGACGGCTCTAAGGGCTTTCCGCGCCTGCCGCCGTGGCCGCGATGGCATCGATCAGAGGAACAGGTTGGGCGACGTCGTGAAGGTTGGCGCCAGTCAGAATTGCAGCAATCGGCGTTATCGCTCTAGTGCTTGGAGACAACCCGAACCTCGCTTTGCCAGTACGAGGGAAGGGCACTGTAGGGGTTGGGGCCGCTTAGCGACGTAACAAATATCCCTCCTGCGCCGTGCAGTTTCGCGGACTTCACCACGCCGGGCATTTGGGCGGCGCCCACGTTGTACACGATGTGCACGAAGCGGTTCGTGGAGTAAGACGCCTGCCACTGCATCGGGCGATACGCCGCGTAACTCGTCGCGTCGTCCTCAAATACGACAAAGCGATCGGCAGTCGGCAAACTGGCGTAAAGCTCGGGAATGTTGGTGCCGGGGTTTGCAACGACGGAGTAGCTCGCCTTCAGCCCTTTGACGTAGTTGTAGATCGACTGGTAGAACTGAATGTCGGACAGCTGATCGTCAGATGTCATCTCGTCGATAAAAAATCCATCGACTGCGTAAAAAGAGACGTATCTGTTTATGTCTGCAACGATATCCGAGAGCGGTCGCTTGGCGTATGCGGTCGAGACGTAGCCGAGCACGTGGCCGCCGGCGGCTCGCAACTGGCTGACCGCTGCGACGAAAGCGGGGTCTTCGCTAGTTCCAGGGCCGCTGTCCGGATTCAGGATCGCGGTAGTCGGTGCCTTCAGCGCGGCCTGCGTGAGACTATCCCAGTACGCGACGTTTGCCGTCGCATCGAAATACGCAGGTACAACGAGGCTAACGCCCGTCGCCGCATCGCTCGCCGCAGCCGCATTGGTCACGGCTGCACAGCAGCCAGCTCCCAACAGCAACGCTATGGTCAGGCGCATCACATGTTCATTTATCATCGGCTGGCACAAGTTTAAAGTGAAGCTTAGTAGTTAAGCCCGAGACGAAGGCCGGACCGCGCGTCTGTTGCGGCGATTTCACATTCAGCGACGCGCAAAACGTCGCCAGCACACCCGGCAAGATCCTCGAATAACCGTCGCTCAACGGGCGACAGCGCTCGGGCAACCGTGTCGATAACGCACAAGGTCCCAAGCCGGTGGCCGGCTGCTCCGGTGAGCGCGATCCCTGCATAGAATCGAATCCCCGGATCGCCCGTCACGAGCGCATTCCAACGGAAGCGATCATCTTTGGTTGCATCTTCGACCACGAAAATGCTTGGCTCAACGAGTGCATAGTTGCAGAAAGCGACATCCCTAGGCGTTTGCTTAGCCACGAGCCCGTGCCGCGACTTGAACCACTGCCGCTGCGCGGCGACGATCGAGATAAGGGCGATCGGACAGGCCGTTACATAGGCGGCAAGTCTCGTTATCCGATCGAGTCTCGGATCGTCGGATGTATCGAGCAAGCCGCATTGCGCCACCGCATCAAGTCTGTCTTCTTCGTTGTAAAGAACCGGAAAGTCGGACATCGTCGCTCGCGAGAATATGAAAAAAGGGTTGGACGATATCTTGACGGCTGGATCCGACTATTTCTTGAGCCCTTTCCACCATCCTGTTCCACTAAAGATCGCTCGTCTATTGCCGCTAATCAGTGCTCAGCCTCTGGCAGCCGATCCGAGGCGCAATGGAAAGACAACAATGATGAACGAGACCGCCGAAATTTCCCTTGCCGTACGCAATGCATCTACCGCGGCAGCAGCCAGTCAGAAGCCGCTCGATGAATTGCGCTCCTTGTGGGCGACTACGGAGAAAGAGCGAGCCGTCGTTGAATTCTCACCGGACGGTGTAATTCTGCGCGCGAATGCCAATTTCCTAACCCTGATGGGGTATCGCGCCGAGGAGGTGGTCGGATTGCATCACCGCATCTTCTGCGACGCCGCCTACGCCAGTAGCCAAGCCTACCAAGACTTCTGGATCATGCTCGCGTCGGGACGCGAGGCCAGCGGCGAATTCCGCCGTATCAACAAGGCACGCTCGGATGTATGGATTCACGGTTCGTACACGCCAGTTCTTGATGAACGCGGGAATGTGCAGAAGATCGTCAAGGTCGCGGCGGACATCACTGGCGCGCGCACGGTCGCTGATGACCACGCCGGAAAGGTCCGCGCAATTGAACGCGCACAAGCTGTCATCGAATTCGACCTGCGTGGTCACGTGCTTGCGGCGAACGAGCTCTTCCTTCAATTGATGGGCTACGGCCTCGAAGAAGTGGAGGGCCAGCATCACCGGATGTTCTGCGACCCGTCCTACATAAATACGGACGGCTACCGCACTTTCTGGGAGAAGCTCGGGCGCGGGGAATACGACGCCGGGCAATACAAGCGAATCGCAAAGGGCGGCCGGGAAGTATGGATCCAGGCGACGTACAACCCGATCTATAGCGCTGACGGCCGGCTCATCAAGATCGTCAAGTTCGCGTCAGACATTACCGAATTCAAACGTGGCGTCGCGGAAAGAGATGGCCGTCTGGCCGCCATTGACCGGGCCAACGCGGTAATCGAGTTCGACCTCGAGGGCAACGTCCTCGGCGCCAACCAGAATTTCATGGATGCGATCGGCTACACCCTGCGGGAGATTGTCGGAAAGCACCACAGGATGTTCTGCGATCCCGAAACTGCAGCGACGGCCGAATATCGCGACTTCTGGGCGCGACTGAGCCGCGGCGACTACCAAGCCGGGCGTTTCGAGCGCGTATCGAAGCACGGGTACCGCGTGTGGCTGCAGGCCACCTACAATCCCGTGTTCGACGAGTCCGGTCGGCCTTATAAGATCGTGAAGTACGCCAGCGACATCACGGCACAAGTGGAGCGTGAGCGCCGGATGCAGGCGAGTCTCGTCGCAATGAGCGAGAAGATCGACGAACTGTCGCAGTCCATTGACGGCATCGCTCGCAGCACGCGGGAGGCGACCGCAGTTGCGACCGAAACGCAGACCGAGGCAGATACGGGCGGGCGCACACTGGCTGAATCGATGTCGGCGATCAAGGAGATTGAGCAGTCCTCCGCCGGTATCAGTGAAGTCGTGAAGGTCATCAGTGAAATCGCAACCCAGACCAACATGCTCGCCTTCAACGCAGCCATCGAGGCGGCACGCGCGGGCGAGCATGGGCTGGGGTTCTCGGTCGTCGCGAGCGAAGTGCGCCGGCTGGCGGAGCGATGCTCTCAGGCGACCAACGAGATTCGCCGACACATCGACGAGTCCGTGCACCGGATCAAGACAGGCAGTGAGACGTCCGGACGCGCAGCCAATGGGTTCGACCGTATTCGAGCCGGTGTGAACCGGACGACCGAGACCATCGCGGCCATTCACCAGGTAACCGACAGGCAGGCAACCGCGACGCGCACGGTCTCCGAGCTTTTGCGCGAGCTTACTCTGGTAACCGGGGGCGAAGCAGCAGTGCGCTCATCCTCTACCGTCACCGCGCTGACGCGCCAGACCCAATAATGGACTCGTCAACCTGCGTTGTCGGCGTCGTGCAGGTCGGAGCGACCCGTTTCGGGTTGCCTGTAGAGCACATAGTAGAAGCGGTGGAGGCGCCCTGTGCCTACCAGCAGATACCGGGGCAGCCGGCCAGCATGAAAGGCTACTTTCTGCTGCGTGGCGACGCTATCGCTACGCTCGATACAGGCCGGCTGATCTACCCCGAGCAATCAGTGGGTGAGCCAGCGAAGCAGGTTGTCGTCCTGCGCTACGGCGATGCGGTGTTCGGCATTGAAGTCGATGCGGTCGGCAAAACCGAGGCGATTGACCGTCATGGTTTGATCGCGCTTGCGCCAAGCGCTGAAAGCGGTGCAAGCTTGTTTCCTGTGTTGGCTGCGCTGGGCGACCCGTCCTCGCTGATCGGCATTGCCAATGTCGAAAAGCTCTATAAAGCAATGGCGGGAATGGCTGCTCGCAAGCCGGTTCGCCCGCGCGACACCCCAGCGGCCATACTTGCAAGCTCCGGAGCGCGCTCGAGCGAAGATGAGAAGGCGAGACGTAGACAGCATGCGATAGTGCGATGCGGTGAGCATCTGCTTGGCGTCGACGCGCTTAGCGTCCGATGCGTGGTTCCAATGCCTGAACTGCAGCAACCGAGCCTGAGCAACAAGACCTTTCTTGGAGTCGCGCATTGGTCGGGGGCGGACTTGGCCGTCATGGAGCTGCCTGGCGTACTGGGCCTTCCCCAAAGCGAAACGGGGCAAGGCAAGTATATGCTGGTGGTCGCGCACGGTGACAGTCTGGCCGGTTTCGCCGTTGACGAGCTTTCGGAGTTGGTACTGGTAGCGCCAAAGGACATACGGCAGGTGTCTCCCGTCGCGTTCGTCGAACCCGGCTTTTTCCTCGGTGCTATCGCTACATCTCAAGGTGGAACGGCGCTCGTCTTGAACTCGCAAGCGCTTTCAACAAGCGGACGTCTGATGCATCTACCGCGCCCGACAACAACCCCGCAGAAGGGTCCGGCGAAGGGCAATTCAGGAGCGACATACACCGCCTCCTACATCGTTTTCTCGGTGGCGGGACGTCCGTTTGCGACGAACATTGAGCACGTGGCCGGCATTGTGACAAAGCCTAACGTGGCGGTGCGTGGGGGCGTAGACCAAGCGAGCCTCGGACTGATCAATTGGCGGAACGACTTTGTTGAGCTCGTAAAGTTAGACTTGGCGGCGGGCAGCGACGCGGATGTTTCGGAGCCGGGGCAAGCACTGGTGGTCGTGGTGAACGGGCTGACGCTTGCATTTGCGGTTGACGCTGTGCTGACGATGTCAGGGCCGACCGAAGCCACGCAGGTCTCCCGCGCCTTCGACCCTGAGACGGGCGGCGCCTACCAGATTGTCACGATGGCCGAACCGAATCGGATCAGCTATCGACTCGTTGAACTGGCGCAGAGGGTGTCTGAGCGGTTCGGCTGCCTCGCCCACGGAGGCCAAAATGTCGCTGCGTAGCTGGCTGTGTTGCTTTAAGAAAGTAGTCTGTAGCACCGATGAAGACAGTGAGCGGCGAAAAAACGAACGTCATAAAAGGTCGCCAAGAAAATCAGAGGCGCTTGGCGTCGGCAGTGCATGTCGGGTGCGCCCTACCCGAGACGGGCGCGCCGCAGCGCGGCAGCGGCCAGGCCCGTGATCATGTTGGCGCGCTTCGAGAGCGACTCCCACCCGGTTCCTTCCCTCGTGCTTGCGGCATAACGGGCGCTGTCAGCGCGTGCGGGGACTTCTTCAGGGCGGTCATTGCAGTAGGCCTGCGTCACGCTGGCAGAAAACATCAGCGCAACCGTAGTGGGGTAGCAGTCCTTTGCCGTCACCGGCGGAATCGTCTCAAGTATCCAATCAGGCACCACTTTGGCTCTTTCGGCTCACGCCGACCGGCTATCGCGCAAGGCGCTCGCCGTCGCGACTGCGCCGGCCTACGCGGTAGCGGCGGCATCAAGTTCAGTGAAGTTCGCGGACATCCGCGGTCGCTACACCGCCGAAAGCATCGCTCAGCAGATAATCGACGAGCTTCTGCGCCGACTGCTCCGGCGTCGAAAGTTGCCCTTCGCGCTTGAGCGCGTCGAAACTCTCGCGCAGCGGGAAACGGTCCAGCGCGGCACTGCGGATTTCGGCTTGCATATCCGTATCGACGACGCCAGGCGCGACGCTGCAGATTCGCAAGCCGCCGTTGTCGTCGAGCGCGACGGCGCGGGCGTGGTGATCGAGCGCGGCTTTCGTCGCGCAGTAGATGCTCCAGCCGGGATACGCGTTGCGCGCCGCGCCGCTCGAAACATGGACGACGCGCCGGTCCGCCGCATGCGCGCTCGCGGCGGCGAAAGCTGCGGCGAGCATCAGCGGCGCCGCGACGTTCAAGCTGACCGCGCGGGCGACGGCACCCGCATCCTGATCCGCGAGCGGTCCGACCGGCGCGAGCATTCCCGCATTGTTGATGAGCAGCACGCGCTCCGCGCGAGCCAGAAAGCGGCCGAGCGCGCCGTCCGCGAGCCAGACGCCCACTGCGGGGAAATCGGCGAGATCCAGTTCCACCTCGTGCAGCCGGCCGGGATACCGTGCCGCAAGCCCGGCGTTGCGTTGGCGCGAGATGGCCAGAACATCGGCGTCTCGCGAGAGTAGCGTGTCGGCCAGCGCCGCGCCGAGGCCGCGCGTATGACCGGTGACGATGGCGAGAGTCTTGTGTGGCATGTAAATGTCCGGTGCGTAAAGGAGTCGATGCGGTCCGATTCTATCGG
Organism: Burkholderia sp. 8Y; assembly: GCF_902506145.1. Lineage (GTDB taxonomy): Bacteria > Pseudomonadota > Gammaproteobacteria > Burkholderiales > Burkholderiaceae > Caballeronia. The sequence continues at coordinate 634,286 of NZ_LR733519.1, forward strand.
CCCGCACCGCGTGACGCCTCTCGCGCCCCACTAGGGTCGAAAAACGGACTTGGGAAGGACTCGCGATCGTGAGCGTCGATGTCAAACGCTATCCGGACTCCTATCAAGGGGCCACTCTTCATGAGAAACTTCGACCCGGTTCCTTCCCGCGTGCTTCGCGGCGTAAAGCGCCTTGTCCGCGCGTGCGAGTACTTCTTCCGGGCGGTCATTGAAGTAAGCCTCTGCCACGCCTGCAGAAAACGCTAGCGCGATGGTGGCGGGCTGGCAATCCTTGACCGTCACGGGCGGAATCGTCGCGAGTATCCGATCAAGCACCACTTTGGCTTTCCCGGACGTGATGCCGGGAAGGAGGATCGCGAACTCCTCTCCGCCGAGCCGGCCCACCACGTCCGCAGCGCGTACAGACGAAACGCAGTGCTTAGCGAAATGACGCAGGACGATATCGCCGGTCTCGTGACCGAATGTGTCGTTGATCGTTTTGAAGTGGTCGAGATCCAGCAGCGCCACACTGAGATGCGTCATCTCGCTTCCGACGCTTTTCAGCATGCCGCCAAGTTTCGATAAAGTGAACCGACGATTTGCCACCCCCGTCAACTCATCGACCTGGCTGAGCGTCAGCGCACTGTCGCGCGCGGCGGCCAGCTCCCGTTCTGTTTGCTTGAGGGAGGTGATATCGGAGCCGATGAGAACGATCCAGCCGTTGGGCAGCAGCGTTTCGGTACACCAAAACCAGCTTCCGTCCATGAAGTCGACCGGGAAAGAACGCTGGCGCGGCATCGAAGGAGATGGACGGCGTCTGAGCTGTGCGTCGGCGATAAACGAGATCGGGTCTTGCGCATCGATGCGCACGCCCGTCGTGTTTCGGAAGCTTCCGAGGATGATGCTTTCAAATGTGGCGACTTCGCCTAGTTTCACGTTGAACGCCCGCAGGAAGCCGTCGTTCGCATAGCGGACGTGATCGCTGTCGTCGTAGACCGCGACGAAGGCGCTGCCGATCGCCCAGGCTTGCAAAAATGCAAGGAGGTCGCCCGTTTGGCTAGTCAACCCGCTCAGGGCGGCGACCGTAGGAGCACTGCCCATGGTGCTTAAGCTCGTTTTGCCGGCGTCGTAATGTAATGCGCCGCCCAAGCAGACGCCGTTGTCAAAGGCGGTCGCCCCATTGATAACGGCAGACCGCTCGAATGCTTGAATGGTCGAGACGACGGTAAAGATTCCCGTTCTCGTGCCGTTATGCACAGTGGCGGTAAAGACTGACCGCTGGCAGCCGTATTTTCTTTTCGTCTCCGGTCTGCAAGGCACCATAATGCTGCGGAACCGGTTTCAATGTAAATGACGGACCCGCGTCTGCGTTGGCCTCCCAGTGCGCTGTTCTGGGAGAGCGACCGAGCGGCTCAGTAAGACCTGACAGTCGGCATAGGACCGCTTTATCAATGTTCGCTCCGCCAAATCCATCGACCGACAACCCTGACCGACAAACCGCCCAACCGTACGGGCGTGACTCCCAACACGCGATGGCGGCGCTTCATTGCGAAGCACGAAAGATCGTTGGACGTGTCATTGATGAGTCGCATCGCAAGCTTTCAAGGCTGCCCAAGCTTGCCCGAATTGTCGCAAGCCTGTCCGCCGATGAACTTATCGAATTCAAGACGGAGCAAGCGAGCGAACTCGTCGCGCTTACATCCCCGACGCTGACGGCGGGAGATCATGCCCGGCATGCGCGCGCCAGCGGCATGCGAAACGCGATGCTCGGTGTGAGTGCTGATGAGTTGGCCGACAGCCTCGACATGCTCATGTTGTCGCTGCACGACTGCCTTGATTCGGGCGCACACGCGGCGGCGTTCGCGACGCTCGGGCAACGCATGCTGCGCGAGTTAGCCCTTCAATTGCAGGTATATGGCGAGCTCCAAGCCGCTAGATCCAATTTGCTCAAGCGAATCACGGAGATTGCGTGGACCGCCGACACGTACACAGACCTAATCAAGAGCGTTACGCACATCGTTGGTGCGCATGTCGAAGTGGTTGGCTGTTGCGTCGGACGTCCCGACGCTCAGGGCATCTTCCGGTATGAGTCGGTTTCCGGGCCCCAAACGGAGGACTACATCGCCGGGCTCGACCGCAAAGCGGATCAACACATCAGGGTTGGTGACCAGCCACAGGGCAGAGGACCGACCGGGCGGGCGTGGACGCATCGTCGTATCGAGTGCAGCGTCAATGTTGCTACCGACCCCGATGTCGCAACCTGGCGGACGAGCGCGCTAGCGGCGGGATTTCGTTCGAGCGTAGCGATTCCAATATGCAAGCCCGGCGAGGAGCCTCGCGCCGTCATGACGGTCTATCGTGGGCTGCCGGGAGGGCAATCGAAAGAGCAAGTCGCCTTCACTGAACAGTTGCAGTCCCTGCTTGCGTTCGCGCTCGGGCGAATCGAGCAAAGGAACGGCCCCAGTCGCACGATCCCCTATGCGACTCGCAAACAGTGGGGTGTGTTGTTGCGCTCGGGCTGCCTCGAGATGCACTACCAGCCGATTCTCGACCTGTCGACGGGCGCCATCACTTCAGTCGAGGCGCTGGCTCGCCTGCGCGATGGCGACAGGCTGGTCACGCCGAACGAATTCCTTCCCGCGCTGACATCGGAGGACCTGCTCATACTATTCGTAGAGGGCCTGCAACAGGCAACGGATAACGTGTGCAGGTGGCGCCAAGCGGGGTTGTCGCTGAAGGTCACGGTCAACCTGCCGCCTAGCGCTTTGGCAGACCCGCGCTATTTCGAGCATACGCGCCACACGCTCAAAGCCACTTCGTGCCGGCCCGAGTGGGTGATGTTCGAGATCCTGGAGACCGATGAGGTTCCAACGTGCGTCGACGTCGGTCACGAACTGCGCAAGTACAAGGAACTGGGGATAGTTCTCGCACAAGACGATCTCGGCGCTGGCTATAGCAGTCTTTCCCGCTTGCGGGACTTGCCGTTCGACTGCATCAAAATAGATCGAAGCATTGTCGCGAGAGGCGACAATGACGAGGTGGATATGCTGAGGTTTGCTAGCCAACTCACGCGGCTTGCGCATTCGATGGGCAAGTGCGTCATTGTCGAAGGCATCGAAGACCTGGCTCTTCTCGAGGCCATGGCGATACTTGGGGCCGATCGCGTGCAGGGATTCGCGATCGCACGGCCTATGGCGGCACGGCAACTCGATGCGTGGCTTGAGAACAACATGCAGCCAACGTTGCCGGATCTCGCTCGCCCATCGAGCCGCCTGGGCAAGCTCGCACAACTGCTTGTCTGGGAAGAAAGCCTGCTTACGCTTGCCATTGCCATGTCCGAGACCAACAAGCTAGCCGCGATGCCGGTGCCGCACGACACGCCATCGATGTCCTCGGCCGCTGCATCGAACGCGAGTGATCCGGAATCTCCCGTCGATGCGCTATTGCGACAACTGTCGAACAGCCTTCCCAACGTTGCGGACGACAGGACCCGCGCGAACCTTTCGTCAGCCGCAATACATCATGGGCTCCGAAGCCCAGAGTATTCAGACGCTCTCTCGGACTTGCTGAGTCGTATCGCTGATGACGCCGCAGCCAGCAGATCTTAGCTGGCAGTTGAAGTCCCGATCCCCGTACGAAGTGCACGCGCAGGCGTGAGCGGCCCTTGCCAACGCTTGTCGATGCTTTCTTGTATGTGTCGATCTTGCGGTCTGCCGCCAGAAACAGCGCTGCGCAGCAGACCGGGCGATCCCTGCAGATCCGACGGAAGCGGCTGTCGGCCAACCGTGAAGCGGACGTCGAGAGCGCCGTCACCTGCATTCGCCGCCGCTGAAACCCGCGTGACTCAACAACTCAAGAAACGCGCCCGTCGCGCCGTAATCGGTAATGCTATGGCAACTCGAGGCCCTACGCATCTCTCACAGGAAGCCGACACCGATGCGACGCCCCTTCACCGATTTTTCGTTACTTCACGCACCGCCGTGCGCTCAGTGGTTCGCCCGACAACCCGTGCTCGCGGGCTGGGTTGGTACCCTGATCAGCATGAGCGTGTTCGTCCTCACGCTAGGTATGCTGGCAACGGGCCGCCAGCAAGAGATCGACCGCGCGGTTGCCACGTCCGGCAATGTCGCGGTCACCCTGAGTCGGGAAGTTGCTCGCAACGTCGAGCTGTACGATCTGTCGTTGCAAGCGGTCGCTGAGGGAGCGGCAGACGAGCGTGTGAAAGCTCTCCCAAAAGATATGCGACATAGGGTCCTGTTCGACCGCTCCACCGCCGCTCGCTATGTCAGCGGCGTATTCGTCGTCGACCCTACAGGACACATCGTTGAGGGGCGGGACGAGACGGCCGTACACGCCTACGTGGGCGACCGCGACTACTTCTTGGCGCACGTATCCCCCAGCAGTCCAAGCCGCGGCCTCTTTATCTCCCGTCCATACAATTCAAGAGCACGCGGGGGCGCGCCCTCAATCGCCTTGAGCCGTCGCATTTCCTTGTCGGACGGCAGCTTCGGCGGGATCGCGTCGCTTGCGGTGAACATTGATTATTTCCAGGCGATGATGGAAGCACTGGCGGTCGGCCCGCACGGCACAGCGCTGATCCTGGAGACCGATGGCACGGTTGTCGCCCGCAATCCTTCGCTGAAATCGGACGAGCCGAAAAACGTCGCGCACTCTCGTACGTTTGCCAGAATGCTTGCTGCCAAGCAGGGCTACTACGTTGCGGATTCGCCCGTGGACGGCGTGAAAAGACTGTATTGCTTCGCGCGGGTGCCGGACACCAACCTAATAGCCGTCTTTGCGCCCTCCTACGACGACCTACTCGCCGGCTGGCGGCGCCGATCCTACGTGATTGGCTCACTTGCCCTGTTACTGAGCGCTGCGTTCGCGTGCGTCGTATGGGCGCTTGTCTTCGGCCTGCGGTACCGCATTGCATTGCAGGCAACGATCAGCCGGCTTGCCGACATTGATCCGCTGACTGAGGTGTCAAACCGGCGTTCCCTGCAACGGCTACTCGAGAACGCATGGCGTGCCTGTCAAGCTTCCGGTGAGCCGATGTCCATATTGTTCGTCGATGCCGACCACTTCAAGGATTACAACGATCAGCATGGGCACGCGGCTGGCGATGCAGCGCTAAAAATCATCGCGGAATGCCTGACGCGCCAAACGCGAGCGAACCACGATATTGTCGCCCGTTATGGCGGCGAAGAGTTCGTGGTCGTGCTGCCTGGAGCCGCGCTCGCTGATGGTGTACGAGCCGCCGAAGCGATACGTGACTGCGTTTATCAGGGATCGGTACGCCCTTCGCCGGAGGAAATGGCGCCGTTCACCGTCAGCATCGGATGTAGTGTCATACTGCCAACAACCGCTGTGACGCCAATGACCGGCCTGCTGGCGGCTGATAAAGCGCTCTACGCCGCAAAACTGCGCGGTCGTAACCGCGTGAGCGTCGCAACGGCCCCGATGTATGAACGAGCGAAGGACAAACGCGTGCAAAGCACCTCGGCTGCAGATCTTGCCTGTTGAGATAACCCGCTCCAACGTACCCCGGCAGTCCACACGGACGTCACCTTGGCGCGTTCCCAAGCTATTCTCGGTCGACCGATAACCCACGCCGGGTTCCTGAGCGCCATCGAAAAGCCAATCTTGAACGCGGCCCCCGCTGAATCATGGTTGGCCATGACGATGTCTGCCGGGCGGATCAGGTCGATTTTCGCGTTATAAAGCAATCGCGCGGCTTCCTTGCCTGTGAAGAGACGAGGGCAACTGGCGATTGTGTCGGTCGCTTTTTGCCTTTCCAGAAGCACAGTCGCGGGTCGCTGGACAAGTTTCACTGAATTGTCGTATTGCGCCGCCGATGAACATTGATGCTTCCATTCCGCGCGAGTTGACGTGCCGACGTATCGGGGCAGGCATCCAACAACCCTAAACATGAAGGGACGTTCGGAACACATGCACACAGGGTCCGATTCCAATGCGACACCGGCCATCCACCCCAGAAATATATGGAGCATCGACCCGTCATGTCACAACGTCAGCTCTTGTGTGCCTTACTCACGACGTTCCAGGCAGGCGACGCAGCCTAACGAAGGAAAGTAGCAAGATTGCCGCAACGCAAAACACCGCACCGACGTAGAAGGTCGCTGCTGGATTAACGCGATCCCAGATTACTCCAGCCAGTGCACTAGATAACAACGTGACGCCTCCGCTGAACAGGTTGAAGAACCCAAACGCGGTTCCACGGGAGCCAGATGGCGCAGCGTGTGCAACCATGGTGGAGAGCAGGCCCTGTGTCATGCCCATATGCATCCCCCAGAGGGCGACGCCGGCCAAGACGAAGCCCCAGTGTGCTCCCTGCGCGAGCACAAGGTCAGCGGCGATAAGAACGCCAAGGCCGCCGATGAGCAGCCGCGTTTGGCTGAATCGGTCTGCGAGTTTGCCGAACGGGTATGCGCAGAACGCGTACACGACATTCATCGCAACCATAACGAGTGGAACGAGTGCCGGCGGCACGCCACTTCCCATCGCTCGGAGAATAAGAAACGCTTCGCTGAAGCGCGCCAGCGAAAAAACAGCGCCAATGGCGACGACCCACCAGTAGCCGCTGCCAAGTTCGACGAGCTTTCGCCAGCGAACCGGCCCCGCGCCTCTCGAGCCCTTAGTCTTCTGCGTGTGCGTCGGCTCCTTGATGCCGGTAGCGAGCAGCGCGACCGCGAACAAGCCCGGTATGACCGCGAGCCAAAACGCGAGTCGATATTTGTCGGAGAACGCGAGCATAACGCCGACAGCCACCAAGGGGCCGACGAACGCGCCGACGGTGTCGAGGGACTGACGCAATCCGTACGCAGCGCCGCGCAGGTGAGGGGGCGTGACGTCCGCAACCAGCGCATCGCGCGGCGCGCCTCTGATGCCTTTCCCTACGCGATCCAGTACACGCGCGCTCACGACGACGCCGATTGTAGGAGCTATCGCAAAAAGCGGCTTGCTCAAAGCTCCGAGGGCATAGCCCGTGACGGCGAGCCACTTTCGATTCCGGAGATAGTCGCTTAGCGCGCCCGAGAACACCTTGACGATGGGCGCGGTAGCCTCGGCAAGGCCTTCGACGAGGCCGATGGTGGTAGCACTAGCGCCCAGGCTGGCAAACATGAACATCGGAAGCAAGCTATGGATGATCTCTGATGACACGTCCATGAGCAGGCTGACACACCCGAGAACCCAGACGCTTCGCGGTATCTGGCGAAGGATGCTTAGTCGCTGCTGGCTTTCCATTTTCCTTGATGGTGGGTGGTGGTTCGTATCGCATGGCCGTGTACGCCCCATATAACTGACATTGTCATACGACCAACGACAAAGCGCCTCTGGGTGCGGGCGAGTACAGATTCGAGAAAAACAGAAGCCGCTAAATCGCATTTGCCGAATAAAGGGGCAGGTCGAAGCTATTGAAAGGGCATTGGAGGACAAGGGCGGTTGCATGGTCTGCGCTCGTTTTCCTCATGGGTGCGCCCCGGAGGATGGGGTCGTGTGCCGCTAGCACGAGCACGACGCAACGTCGGCCGAAACCCGCGACCACAATATCCGCTCTGCCTACATACACGTCATCGCCGACGCCGCCGTTCCGGTGCTGGCGATCATCGGCTTGCTGCTGGGCGCGCGCGTTCGGATGCGTCTGGATGGACCCGTTTGCGCGCGTAATCGGCTCGCTGGTGATTGCAAATTGGTCGTGGGGCTCGATGCGCAATACAGGCGGCATTTTGCTGGACATGAATCCGGATAGACGCATGTCGGAAAACGTCCGTCATATCATTCAGGACAACGGCGACACCGTGCTTGACCTCCATGTCTGGCGCGTCGGTCCAGGGCATATGAGCGTGATCGCATAAAACCAGAAAACCCGTCTTTCGTTCAGCTTTTCGCTTGGCGACTCGTATCGAGTGTCGCCTTGTGCGCATGTCGGCGGCCCGTCTCATCGAGAACGTTACGGAGCCAATGGTCCGTCGTGTTCCTCGATGACCTCGATGCATGGCGTTTCAACTGCCATCGCTCACGCCACTGCGCGAGTTGGCTTCACTTCTACCGTCACATGCGACAGTCCCTTAAAACGCTCCGGTGCTGCGCGGTAGGAGCCCGGATTGCGGCGAGCCTCACTCGTCGCCACCGAAAAGGTCCTGCGCATCATCAACCAAGACTAAGCTAAATTGGGTCGCAGAGGCCGCTACCCGCGGCGCGGGACCTGGTCTACCGTTCACTTCGAGCGGTCGATTCATTGCGCCGCAACGGCCTGCATAATTCGCGGGCTCTCACGCGGGTCAACCGACCCATCGAAGTTTCAACGGTGAGAGTTTGATACGGTGTACGAACGGCTGGCTGGCCTGATCCCTTATTCGTCGAGGTGGTCCGGCACCAAACACTCGAATGTCTGCCCCGCCCGCTCCTTGATAGCCGCCAAACTCGTCTTTAAGAAATGGCAACAACCTGGAGAAAATTATCCGCACGGTTGCGATTGCGGCTGCCATCATATGGAGTAAGCGAATATAACAAATGTTCTCATAAGAAATCTGCGGTAAGCGAATGCTAGGATTAGCACCCGCTCTGCTATTTGGCTGCTGACATGGACAATAGGGACGTCTTTGTGAGGTTGAAAGAACGGGTCGAGCGTCAGATTGAACAGCGAGAGGCGGAACTCATTCCCTTTCACGAGTATGTCCACTCGCTGGAGACAGCGGGCTACGACAGCACAGCGGCTCGCTATGTTTTGGGCTGCATGGAGCACGAGCTAGCCGCGTGGGCCGAGGTGTACGAGGGAATGAACTCGTTTGATCCCGTTGTGCCCGTGCGCGCTCGTGCGCAACGCGTACGAACCTAGGACGGGCCGGGATTGCGCGCGGCTGCTCGCTGCTCCCTCGGCCACGACATCGGCTCCAAGTTGAAAACGGAGCGGCATTCGGAACGCTCTAATAATCCACAGGCCCCGGCTATCCGCTGCGTTCCACCGGATTGCATCTCGTCTAGGGTCTTGCAGCGGCGTCAAGAGGGGATATCGCCGCCGTCCGGCCGCGCAGAACCAGCCGAGCCGGTTCTATGGGCGTCGAACGGCGGGTTGAGCCAAACCGGTCTCCGCACCCCGCAAAGGCAACATGCCAAAAAGAGCGCCCCTCAAGCACATTAGGTTGTCCTCGGTGGCCGGCCATTCGCCGGCGCGCGTCTTGCAGGATTCGGTCCCTGAGCGGTCAGACAACTTTCTCGGAACCGGTCAGTCACCGGATTCATGTTTTGCGGTCTGGAGCGCCGATCAGCAGCCGCTGGCGACCTGACCCAGTGGCCAACGTCCGACCCGCCACACGCGATGGACTTCAATGGCCCGTCTGGGACAAGGAAATGGGGCAAGTGCTCCGCAACGCCGACCGCAGGCAAATCATTGGCTTCCGGTAGCGCCTCGACAGCGGCGGGGTGCGCGTGGCCGCCGATCGAAGTTTGCATTGCAAGTCCTTCTCGCCAGCGAGCCTCAAAGGCCACAAGATCCGTTTGATTCCGAATGACTCAGGCGCACTCGTACCAACCTTTTGAGCGGTTGACGATACGCACCACGAGCAGCATGACGGGCACCTCGATCAGCACGCCCACGACCGTGGCGAGCGCGGCTCCTGAGTTGAATCCGAACAGGCCGATTGCCGTTGCGACCGCCAGTTCGAAGAAGTTCGACGCGCCAATCAGCGCCGACGGACACGCAATGTTGTGCTTCTCGCCGACTGCCCGATTGAGCCAGTAGGCGAGCGCCGAATTGAAGAATACCTGGATCAGAATCGGCACGGCGAGCAGCACGATGACGAGCGGCTGCTTCAGGATCGCCGCACCCTGGAACGCGAAAAGCAGTACCAGTGTCGCCAGCAACGCGGTGATGGACCAGGGGCCGATTTTTGCCATCGTTGCATCGAACACCGCCTGCCCCTTGGCGAGCAGCGCCTTTCGCAGAATCTGAGCGAGGAGGACGGGAACCACGATATAAAGCAAGACGGACGTGAGCAGCGTCGCCCACGGCACGGCAATCGCGGAAAGACCGAGAAGCAGGCCGACGAGCGGCGCAAAGGCGACGACCATGATGCTATCGTTTAGCGCAACCTGGGAGAGCGTGAACAGCGGATCGCCACCGGTCAAGCGACTCCACACGAACACCATCGCTGTACAGGGCGCGGCCGCAAGCAGGATCAGGCCCGCGATGTAACTGTCGAGTTGATCTGCAGGCAGTATCGGTGCGAACAGGTGCTTGATGAAGAGCCACGCGAGCAACGCCATCGAGAATGGTTTGACGAGCCAGTTCACGGCGAGCGTGACGCCGATGCCCTTAACGTGGTGGCGCACTTCATGTAGCGCACCGAAGTCGACCTTGACCAGCATCGGGATAACCATCACCCATATCAGCAGGCCGACAGGCAGGTTGACGTGCGCATATTCCAACTGCCCGATCGCCTGGAAGACTCCAGGCAGGGCCTGCCCAAGCAGAATGCCAGCGACGATGCACAGCGCGACCCAGACGGTCAGGTATCGCTCAAAGAAGCTGATGGCCGGTCCAGCGGCCGACTTCCGAGAAGCGGCAACATTGGGAATGTTCATGGGTGACTCGATAGAAGGGATTCAGCTCGAAGGCTTCAGATGCTCGCTGTACCACTGGAACGGGATGTCATGCAGCGCCTGCTGCAGTTCGGCGTTGTCCAGACGCATGCGGTAGCCGATTGCTTCGCGCGTGAGTTCGAACGCGTGCCGCTTGCCTTCATCGTCGCCCGGTGCGTTTGACGGATCGGCGTGGCCCCGGTAGACCTTGACAGAGATAAACCGCGCCGGCCTTCGCGCCGCGCGTTGAAATCGCGAAGAAGTTCACGCGTAAATCGTCCAGCATCCATTTTGCGTAGTCCGCCTGCCCGCGCCCCCGCCCTGCGGCGAACAGTTTTGCATAGGAGGCGATACTGGCTGCAACGTCATCAACGTGGTCGGGGATGTAACCTTCAGGGTGGTCCTCCTTCAGCATTTGCATGAGTCGGCGCCTGGATCAAGGCAAGGTTGCCCCTGGCAGCAATTTTCGGTCAGAAAGCCGAGCACCGCGCTCATGCGGTCATATGCGGCTCGATAGATCAGGCTGCGCCCGTCGCGCTGCTGCGTGACCAGCCCCGCGTGCATCAGCTCCTTGAGGTGAAAGGAGAGCGTCGCGTTGGGAACATCGAGCTGCTCGGCAATGGCGCCCGGCGTCAATCCGGTCGGACCAGCGACGACCAGCATGCGGAACACATGCAGACGTAGCTCGTGGGCGAGCGCGGCGAGGGCCCGGACAACTTCCATGGTTTCCATATTTCCAATATAATAGAAAGACTGCGCGAAAGCAAGCCGCTGCGGCGGGGCAATGAAGGCTACCGCTTTGCAAGTGGACCTAGTCGAGACGATGGGTCAAAAGGCAGTCCGGGTCGGGTTGCGTCAGCCCCGTTCGGCGAATCTATTGCCGCAAAGCGGCCAGTGAAACCTGAGCACGCACAGTAGCCGGACGTCATTGCAAAGTCACAATGCGCGCTCCAAATGCCCGCCGGCTCGATGTACCCGTCCCTACCTGATGTGTTCCTGGAAAAGCAATGCGTTCTCTTAACACCCGTTATCGGGGATTCCGACTAGTCGCGTCCGCCCGGGCGGACTGCGATGGCCTACACGCCGCTAGTGTCATCATTCGAAAACACGGCCATCCGGCTCGTAGCTTCAACGACCTCGACCTCTTCCACGACGATTTTGACGCCCTCCAATACGCAACCACCTGGGGACGCATCTGGATAGAGGCGAACGTGCGATCTCCCGCATTGTCGCAAGCTGCTAGCGACCGGTAAGCCGAAGCGCCACCGGCATCGCACTCCCGACCTTTTCCTCTTTTATACGAATCCGCTTCGGACAACGCACCGCGCGGCAGGTCTGAGCATCTTGCCGCAGCCCGAACGCGGGGATCTCGTCGCACAGGCACCCGGCCTGTTCCGCCAGCGGACGCGGACACCGGCACGACGAGCGCGGGGCGTGCGTCGTCGAAACCGGCAAACATCAGTCTGGGTCAAGGTCAACATTGCGACTAATCCGTTGGGTTGCGGCAGCGCTTTGCCGGCAGCAAGGCCTTCTGATTGTGCGGTTCGGTGTTTTTAATAATGAGGTTTTCTAACTAAAAGGAACAGTGCTTCTCGGGCGCATACGCCGTCAGCAACGTGCCCATCGGGGATAAGCGTGATGAGCTCTCTCCTGCTTGGACCGTCGTCGGAGCCGTACGCAACGAACCGCACCTGCAGGAGATTGCGTTCCAACACAGCCTGGGCGTGACGCCCAGCGTTTCTCGGCATTGGATCGCCCAGCTACCGGAGTTCCCCTGCAAGCAATTACGAATGATGCTACATCACCGTTTGACTGTCTTTTCGGGACGTACGCGCCATGGAAACACAACTCAAGCTGTTGGTGACCTCTGGTAAGGCAAGCCAGGTTATGCATGCCCCGGCGGTCAGCCGACTGTTGAACGGCCCGGTAGATGCGACCGATCTTGTGAGCACTTACTTCGACACGCCCGAGATGCATCTTCGCAAGCACGGCGCATCCTTACGAGTGCGTGTCGTCGGCGAGCAACGCCTCCAAACGCTTAAGATGCAAGGGTCGACCGCTGCTGGCCTGTTCGTGCGCGATGAGTTCGAGTGTCCGGTGAACGGAGATGGCCCTGACCTTGACGCGTTGCTCGCGCTGATTCCGAAAACCTCCGAGGCCATCGATATTTTGTCCGTGCCTGACGTCGCCGGGCGCCTCGAGCCACTTTTTCTAACCGCATCAATCGGTGCGTCGCGACATTGCACTTGCCCGGCGGTACCGAGGTTGAGGTTGCGATGGACGATGGTGCAGTCGAAGCCACTGCGGGTGGGTCGGCTCCGATCCACGGTATCGAGCTTGAGCTCAAGAGCGGGGAGCCAGAGCAGCTTTACAACTTCGCGCGTCCTTACTGCATGACGTACCGCTTCGCATCGATCATCTCAGCAAGGCCGACCGTGGTTATAGTCTCCTAGTGCAGGAGCAAAGCGCTCCCGTAAGAGCGCAGCCACTGGAGTTCAAGAAGCGCGTTTCGGTCGAAGATGGCTTTCATGCGATCGCCAGAAACTGCCTTGCTCAGGTTCACGGCAATGAGCGAGGCGTCATATTGGGGCAGGATCCGTCTAGCGTCCATCAGATGCGAGTCGGACTCCGCCGCCTGCGCTCGGCGCTAGACCTCTTTGCGCCTGTAATCCTAGCACCGGCTCATTTCGATAACGAACTGAGGTGGATCGCCGGCGAGCTCGGGCAGGCTCGCGACTGGGAGGTGCTTTCTGGCACCACACTGAAAAAAGCGTTCGATATCGCGGCAGATGATGCCGACGTCATGGCCGTCCAACACGCGGCGCGCAACATCGCGACGGAGAACCGGAAGGCCGCCGTTGCCGCAGTCAACTCCGTGCGCTACACGCGCCTAATGATCGAATTCGCACTCTGGATCGACCAGAAGGGGTGGCGGACGAATCAATCAATCAATCAGAGGAAGTTCTCGACGCGCTGAAAGGCCCCATCGCCAGCTTTGCGACTGAGACGCTGAGGCGCCGGCACAAGAAATTGCTCAAGCGAGGCCACGGCCTTGCCGAACTTGATGATGAAACGCGCCATCGCGCGCGTATCGCAGCCAAGAAATTGCGCTATGCGACAGAGTTCTTCGCAAGCCTCTTCGAGCGTCGGGCGGTCAAGCATTACATTAGCGCACTGAGCGATCTGAAGGACGACCTGGGCTGGCGTAACGACGTCGTCGTCGCGAGTAGACTGCTCCGGTCGTTAGGAGAGACCAAGCCTGAAGCCGCAGCCGGTGCCGGTTTCGCGCGAGGGTTCCTCGCTTCCCGAGCGGCGGATGATCGCCATCCGATGAAGGCGCTTTGGAAAACATTCAGTCGTCTTTCTGTGCCGCAACACTAGGCCATTGCCCCTCTATTAGCAGCAGGCTCTCCCTTGCAAGCGCGTGTGAAGCTTCTAATTGCGAATCAATTTGATCTAGAAGTCGCGTCCAATCCTTCACCTTCGCATCGCCGCGCGGAAAACATCGAAAGTAACGAGTATGAGTCACGTCGCTGACATGTGCGAAAGCTAGTTTCTTTCGGATGTGCTTAAAAAGCGCCCCACGGTGAAGTTCGTTTGCCGTGGATTTCAACAAACAAGCGCAACACCCGGTGCCTCCGTGCCGGGGTACACATCTCAGCCCCGCGGTCTATTGGAGAGACGAGAATGAAAAGCTTCAGCCTGGTTAGATCTCGCATTACGTTAGGGTTACTGACTGGCACTATCCTGCTCCCCGCCTTTCAAGTGGCCGCTGCGCCTGAAAGCAAAATGGAACTACTGCCGACAGGTCAGTTCATCTCCCCGCGAGTGATTCCGGGCGCCGTTCAGCAATTGCTCAATCCGAACATTGCGGCGAAGCCTCAGCAGCTCGTGAGCGGCGCCATCAAGTCGCAGCTCAGCCCTGACGGCAACACGCTCGCCGTCATTACCGCCGGCTACAACACCGTGTACACAAGCGCGAACAACGCCACCCTGGACACGGCCGATTCGACCCAGTACATCTTCATCTACGACGTATCGGGTGCGAACAAGGCCGTACCGAAGTTGATGCAGGCCATACATCAGACCAACGCGTTCGACGGTCTGGTGTGGAAAGGCAATGAGACTTTGTATGGGACGGGCGGCGCCGATGACAAGGTGTATGTGTACGGCCGTCCATCGGCGAGTCCGTCGGCCCAATGGTCGCAGACGGGCGCGATCGCGCTCAATCACACTTCCGGCATCGGTGCAAGCGTGAAACCAAACGCGGGCGGTCTCGCATTGTCCGCAGATGCGCGCACGCTCGTGGTCGCGAACAACTACAACGACTCAATCTCCATCATCGACACGTCGTCGAATACGGTCGTGTCCGACTACGATCTGCGCCCTTTCCACACGTCCGGACAAAACGGCGTAGCGGGCGGCGAATATCCGTGGGCCGTGTCGCTCAAGGCCGATGGCACCGCGTTCGTCTCGTCAGTGCGCGACCGAGAGATCGTCGTGCTGAGTCTGGCCAATCCGGCCTCGCCGCAATTCATCAAGCGCATACCGCTAAACGGCAACGCTTATGGCATGGCATTCTCGCCCGATCAGGCGAAGCTCTACGTTGCGGTATCCAATGCAGACGAGATCGCCGTTATCGATACCGCAAGCCGCAACGTCGAGCAAACAATCGACATTGCCGCGCGCACCGAAGAGGGACATGAGCATCACGAGCACGGCAGGGGCAAGTATAGCGGCCGCGATCCGGTCAACGTCACCGTCTCGAAGGACGGCAGAACGCTGTACGCCGTGAACAACGGCGACAACTCGATCGCGGTGATTTCGCTCGACGGCGAACGCGGCTGTCAGGTAGACGGCCTGATTCCGACTGCCTACGCACCGAAGGACATCACGCTGAGCGCCGACGGCTCGCAGATGTACATCATCAACGGCAAGTCGGTCACGGGCCCGAATCCCCTCTACACGCCGGGCGGCAGCACGGCGCAATACCAGTTCGGCCTCGAAAAAAGCAGCCTCGTGAGCGCACCCGTGCCGCGCCGGGAAGTCCTCGAACGCCTGACCAGTCAGGTGAACGAGAACAATCACTACTCGGTGAGGGAACCCGAACACGAGCGCGAAGTGATGAGCTTCCTGCGCCAGCGTATTCGCCACGTGATCTATATCGTCAAGGAAAATCGCACCTACGATCAGATTCTCGGCGATCTGGGCAACGGCGCGAACGGCGATCCGACGCTTACGATGTACGGGAAGGCCACCACGCCGAACTTCCACGGCATTGCGAGCAACTTCGTCACGATCGACAACTTCACCGACCCGGGCGATGGCTCCATGGATGGCTGGTCCTGGGTGCAGCATGCACACGTCACGCCCACCGAAGAAGTGTCGCAGCAGGAAAACTATGCGGGCGTGAAGCGCGGCATGGCGTATGAATCGGAAGGCGCAAATCGGGGCGTGCCCGTCGGTCTTGCAACCACCGCATCGCGCGACGCGGCGACTAACGGCGCATATACGACGGCGACGTCGTCACTGCCAGGAGGCCCGGCTAACACGTTGCCCGGCATCGCCGACGTTTCGGTGCCGGACGCACCGTTCGGCTACCAGCAGGCAAATATTTACGATGCAGTGCTGCAGGCCGGCGGATCGGTGCGCAACTACGGCGGCATGGTGAACAATGTCGGCACCATCGGCACCATCGCCAATCCGCTGATCGATCCCGCGGGCGCGAATATCGTGCAGGCCAATCCGCTCAAGCCGACGCTCGTCAATCTGACCGACCATTACTATCGCGGTTTCGATCAGGCGTATCCCGATACCTTCCGCGAACTGGAGTGGAATCGCGAGTTCCAGCAATACGTCGCGAACGGCCAGTTGCCGTCGCTCGAATTCGTGCGGATGGGCTCGGACCATACGGGCAGCTATACGACCAACGTTGGCCAGATGGGCTCGGCTGAGCAGGAACAGGCGGATAACGACTTCGCGGTTGGCAAGCTGATCGAAACTGTCGCGCATAGCCCTTATGCGGCGGATACGTTGATCGTCGTGGTCGAGGACGATTCCCAGGCGGGCTCCGATCACGTCGACTCGCATCGGTCCACCGCTTATGTCGTGGGTCCGTATGTGAAGAAGCATGCGGTCGTCAGCACCGCGTACAGCCAGGTCAACGCGCTGCGTACCATTGAGGACTTGCTGGGCACGCAACATATCGATCTTAATACGGCCTACGCCCGCCCGATGTCCGATCTCTTCGACACCCATTCGGACGGACGGTGGACCTACACCGCGGTCGCATCGACGATCCTCAAGAATACGAATGTTGGCAAGGTGGTGAACAGCGGTGGCAATCAGTTCGCGCAAGGCGAGGACATTCATCCCCTGCACGATGCGACGTACTGGGCCGACGCCACGAAGGGCTTCGACTTCTCGAGAGAAGACCGCGTTCCGCCGGAGTTGTTCAACCACGTGTTGTGGAAAGGCGTGATGGGTGACCGGCCGTATCCGCAACCCCATTCTATCTACACGAATGTCGCGCCTGATGGCTCGAAGACGGTTGCCACCGCTGAAGACGACGATGACTGACCACATCGTCTGAAGCAGCCGAAAATGTCGCTGCGGCCGGCCGCCCATGACGGTGGCTGGCCGCCGATTTCCACGTCCTCCCCAACGACGCAAACTATCCCGCGTGAAATCACACAACGCCTTTCGGCTGGGAACAGTCATCGGCGCATCGGCGCTGCTCTGCGCCTTTTGCGACATCCGCGCTGCGCAGGCGCAGGAGACTCAAGCGCGGCCCGACGTCATGCTCACGCCGGTCACTGTGAACGCCCGGACGGCGACGAGCGCGCCCGATCATGACGTCAACGATCCATATCAGACCACAGACGTCAGCAAGACCGGCACGGCACTGGGCGACCTGCCGATGAGCGTGCAGGAAATCCCGCGCGGGCTTCTGGACGAGCAAGGCGCAACGCGGCTCGATCAGAGCGTAGCCAATGCGAGCGGCGTGAACGTGGGCGGCCCGGATGCAAAGGGCTTTTTCGATCACTTCCTGATTCGCGGCCTGCAGGCGCAGGTCTATACCGACAACTTCACCGACGGCGACCAGGTGAATGGTGTCGTGCATTCGCTCAACGGCGTCGAACGTGTCGAGGTACTCGAAGGGCCGGGCTCGGCGCTCTTCGGTAGCGGACCTCCCGGCGGCACGATCAACATCGTGCATTACACGCCCTCGCCGGTGCTTCACTATGGCGCGAGCGTGCAGGCCGGATCCTTCGGCACCGTGAACGGCAGCGCGTATGTGACCGGCCCGACGGGCGTTTCCGGTCTCGACTATCGCATCGACGTAACCGGTGCGCGCTCGGACGGCTATCGCGATCTTGCATACTGGAACAAGGAAGTACGCGCCGCGCTCCGTTTGAAGCTTGGGCAGCATACCTTTGATTTCTCAATTGAGGCTCAGGATACGCGCTCGACGCCAGACTCGTACGGCATCGCCTATTTGAACGGAACGCCGATCAGCAGCGTATCGCGAGACGCCAAATACTCGACGCCATTCGCCTATGCGCGCTCAAATTACGTGCGTCCGACGCTCACGGACGCATGGCGCATCAGCGACATACTGACCATCTATAACCGCCTGTCGTTCCTGCATCGCAGCCTCGACTTTTACGGCAACGGGGACAGCGCGAGCACGAAGGTAGTCGGCGAGGCGTTCACGCATCGGCAATTGCGTGACCAGAACGATTCGGACAATACGCTCGACTATCAGCTCGAGCCAGTGTGGAAGTTCGCGATGGGACCCGTCGGCCATACGCTGCTTACGGGCTTCGAATATCTGCATCAGACGATCGACACCGATCGCGCGACAGCGGACCTGCCGAACATCCCGGACGTGTTCTCGCCGATACCGCCCGAGACCTCGATTAGTGCGCTCAGGTTCCAGTGCGATTCCAAGCATTCGTGCGACAACGATCATCTCGTCGGCAACTTCTACAGCGTCTACGCGACCGACCAGATCGACGTGACGAAGCAACTTGCGTTGCGCGCGGGCGTTCGCAAAGACTGGTGGGATACATCGCTTACGCCGAACATCACGGTGCCGGGACGCATCGACAATCAGGGCGAGCCGATCGTCGCGGGACAAGCCTATACGCGCCGCGATGCGCCTGTCAGCTGGAACATCGGCGCGCTGTACAGGCTCACGCCGTGGATGTCGCCGTATTTCGGCATTTCGCGCAGCTATCTGACGAACTTCAACTCGGAAAACACGCAAACGGGCGTCGGCGAACCGGAGTCGGCGCTGCAGTATGAAGTAGGCGTGAAGTTTTCATTTTTCGACGATCGCTACGTGCTGGACACCGCGCTATTCGATGTATCGCGCACCAACGTGGCATCGCCGCTGACTGTGAGCGGCATCGAGAGCGTTGTGTTCGACAGCCAGAAAACGCGCGGCGCGGAGGCGTCGCTCGATGCCAGCATCACTCAGCAATGGCACGTGATCGCCAATTTTACGGCGCAACGTGCGTATGTGACCAACAATCCGCAGGGTGTGAGCGCCGTTGGCAATAATCCGCAGGACGTGCCCGCGTACATGGCCAACTTGTGGACCACCTATGAGTTCTCAATTTCGGGCTTGCCCGGCTTCCATGTCGGCGCGGGCGTTAACTATATGAGCCACGTCTATAGCGACATCACGAATGTGAACTCGGTGCCGTCGTACGTCATTGCAAATGCGGCTTTCGGCTATCGCGCGCGGCATTGGGGCGTAGACCTCAATGTGCACAATCTGGCGAATCGACGCTATTACATCGCGGCAAATATGGCCGGTGCGTACCTCGGCGAGTCGTTGAGCGCGTACATCCGCTTGCACGCAGACTTTTGATGTTGCATCTGTTTAGACGTCCCATCGGTGGGCGAAGGTAGCCCGCCGTCGGTGAGGGTACGCGGCACCTTGCGGTTGCGAACGCGTGCCCCGCATTCAACGTGATCGCAAGAACTTGTTAGCCAATCAGCCCTTTGGCTTGCATCCCTCCGACTATTTAGATATTGCGACCGGAGTTCACGTCGCCCGCCTGGACGCGCAGCTTCGTGAGCCGCCGAGATTTGAGAGGCCGAAATTGCAGTGTGACGCGACGCCCGAATGTCCGACTCACGATGCAAGGCAATGGCGCTTCAAGGCCGGTTGGGTGAGGCCGCCAACGGCCGTTTTATGGCACTCCAGTTCGCAAAACCTCGATTCGACTGACTGACCGCTTCGGGGACGGCCGTCTGACTGCAGTAAGTCGATTACGGACCTACTGCTCTAGATGGGGCCCGTGCGGCCCGCATGCCGTACGGTATCCGGGGTGCCGCATGTCCTCCGCCGGTCTTCAATCCCAACGCGCCCTTGAGCGGGTTTGGTCCGAAGACGCGCGGCAGAGGGCGAACCGTCCTAGGAGTCGCGAACAGCGGCCTGTAAAGCGCCCTATAGCCTGACGGTCCGGCCATCTGAACCGCACCGGATTTTGTGGAGGCTCCAACTCTTGAGACAATGGAGCCATGAACAAGAAGGTAACGAAATTTTCCCCAGAAGTTCGCGAGCGTGCGGTACGTCTGGTGCGCGAGCAGCGTAGCGAACATCCGTCAATGTGGGCAGCGATCGAATCGATTGCACCAATGATCGGCTGCACGCCGCAGACGCTGCACGATTGGGTCAAGCGCGGTCAGATTGATGCCNATGCCTGATGACCATAGCGAGTCGGTCCCACCCCTTCCCATCCCGAACAGGACCGTGAAACGACTCCACGCCGATGATAGTGCGGATTGCCCGTGTGAAAGTAGGTAATCGTCAGGCTCCTCATGCCACAAACAAAAACCCCACCCCATAAAGGTGGGGTTTTTGCGTTGGGGCGCGATATTAAGCAAAACTCCTGACGCCGACGCTTCCCGGACCCGACAAATCTGTCGGTAGAATGGCATTGGCAGGTGTACCACTACGCCGATCCTACCGGAGCGCATATGAGAACGAGCCTGATGATCGCCGCTGTCAGCGTCGTGCTGTTGGCTGCGGCCTGTGGCAAGAAGAATGATGCGAGCGAATCCACGTTGGGCGACGCGATTTCGGCCGACATGAAGACCAACCGCGGCTTGCTATGCCTGAACCGCAGCGGGCGTGGTCCGTTCACGTTTCCGTCTACCTATAGCAATCGCGATCTGAACGAGTATTCGGCGGCTGCGTTGCGCGAGCAATTGGCCGCGCTGGAAAAAAGCGGCTTGATCGCGCGGGCCGCATCCACGCCGGCGAACGCCAGCGCAAAACAGGATGGAATCGCGTATAGCTTGACGGGCGAAGGCCAAAAGTATGCGGTCGAAACCGTGCGACAGGCGGGCGATCCCAACGCCACGGCGGACTCTCACGCATCGATGATCTGCTACGCACACGTCAAACTCGACAAGGTGACCGCGTGGACCGAACCGGATCCGAACACGCATCGGTCTGACGTGACGTACACGTATAAGCTCGACAACGTCGCCCCTTGGGCCGACGACCGCGACATCAAGCGCGCATTTGCCGATCTCACCGCTGCCGACCGCGAAGCCGGTGAAACGAAGCTGCACATCACGCTCGAACAGCGCCCGGACGGCTGGGTCAGAGTCGATTGAGCAACGTCTCCGGTTGTCCCGACGATCTGCCCCGCGTCCCTCCACGCATGTCGGACGTTGCGCGGCTCGCCGGCGTCTCGAAGATGACGGTGTCGCGCGTGTTGGCGGGCCATAGCGTCGCGTCGGCGACGCGCGAGCGCGTGCAGAACGCCATCGACGAACTCGGCTACGTGGCCGATGCCGCCGCGGGCGCGTTGTCGTCGGGGCGATCGGAGTTCGTCGCGGTCATGGTGCCCTCGCTCGCCAGCTCCAACTTCTCCGATACGGTGCGTGGCCTCGCCGCAGCATTGGAACCGCACGGCCTGCAATTGCTGATCGGCGACACCGACTATCACCTCGACCGCGAGGAGAGCTTGATACGTTCGATGCTGCGCCATCAGCCGCGCTGTATCGCGCTGACGGGCTCGCGCCACACTGAGGCAACGCGCGCGTTGCTGCGCCGCTCCGGCGTGCCGATCGTCGAAATGTGGGACTTCCCGAGCGATCCTATTGACGCCGCCGTCGGCTTTTCCAACGTCAACGCCGCGCGCGAAATGGTGCGGTATCTCGCGAAGCGCGGACATGAGCGCATCGGCTTTCTGGGCGGGGCGAGCGAACTGGATCGACGTGGCCTCGACCGGCTCAAGGGCTTTCGCATGGAGATGAAGGCGCTCGGCCTCGACGCCGAACGCGTGGTGCGCCTCGGCGATTCGCCGATCACGATGAGCCATGGCGGTCCCGCCATCGCGGCGCTACTGGCAACGTGGCCCGACACGCAAGCCGTGATGTGTGTCAGCGACATGTCGGCCTTTGGCGCGATAATGGAGTGTCACCGGCGCGGGCTTTCGGTTCCTGACGATATCGCGGTGGCCGGCTTCGGCAACTTCGAGGTGGCCGCGTGCTGCACGCCGTCGATCACGACCGTATCCGTCGATGCGTACGGTATCGGCCTGCGCACGGGCGAAGTGTTGCTGGCCGCGCTCGAAGAACGCGAACGGGGCACCGTCAAGCGAGCGAGCAAGCGCGTCCGGATCGCGTATCAGGTGCTGGCGCGAGAGAGCGCCTGAGCGCGGACGTCACCTGAATGCGTGCTACCATGCCTTGATGTTACCGGTAACTATACGGTCCCAGCAGCACAGGGCGAGAGCAAAACCTCACGGAGAGAGACACCATGTCGCAAGAGACACCCCGCCGCCTGCGCAGTCAGGAATGGTTCGACGATCCTTCGCACGCCGACATGACCGCGCTCTATGTCGAGCGATTCATGAACTACGGTCTCACGCGCGAAGAGTTGCAGTCGGGACGGCCGATCATCGGCATCGCGCAGACCGGCAGCGATCTTGCGCCGTGCAATCGTCACCACATCGAGCTTGCCGCGCGCACGAAAGCCGGTATTCGCGATGCCGGCGGCATCCCGATGGAGTTCCCTGTGCATCCGCTCGCGGAGCAGAGCCGCCGCCCGACCGCCGCGCTGGATCGCAATCTCGCGTATCTCGGTCTCGTCGAAATACTGCATGGTTTTCCGCTCGATGGCGTCGTGCTCACGACCGGATGCGACAAGACCACGCCCGCATGTCTGATGGCGGCGGCGACCGTCGACATGCCGGCCATCGTGCTGTCGGGCGGACCGATGCTCGACGGCTGGCACGAAGGCAAGCGCGTCGGTTCCGGCACGGTCATCTGGCACGCGCGCAATCTGCTCGCGGCGGGCGAAATCGACTACGAAGGCTTCATGCGCCTGACGACGGCTTCGTCGCCTTCCATCGGGCACTGCAACACCATGGGCACCGCGCTTTCAATGAACAGCCTCGCCGAGGCGCTCGGCATGTCGTTGCCGACGTGCGCGAGCATTCCCGCGGCGTATCGCGAGCGCGGACAGATGGCGTACGCAACGGGCAAGCGCATCGTCGACATGGTGCGTGAGGACATGCGTCCGTCGAAGATCATGACGCGCGATGCGTTCATCAACGCAATCGTCGTTGCGTCCGCGCTCGGTGCGTCGACCAATTGCCCACCGCATCTGATCGCGATTGCGCGGCATATGGGCATCGAACTGAGCCTCGAAGACTGGCAGCGTTACGGGGAAGCGATTCCGCTCATCGTCAATTGCATGCCGGCGGGCGAGTATCTCGGCGAGAGCTTCCATCGCGCGGGCGGTGTGCCTGCGGTGCTGCGTCAACTCGATGCAGCGGGGCTCTTGCGGCGCGATTGCCTCACCGTGTCGGGCCGCATGATCGGCGAGATTGCCGACGATGCCCCCGTCGCCGATCGTGAGGTCATTCGCACTGCTGATGATCCATTAATGCACGGCGCGGGCTTCATGGTGCTGTCGGGCAACTTCTTCGACAGCGCGATCATGAAGATGTCGGTCGTCGGCGAAGCGTTCAGGAAGACATATCTCAGCGAGCCGGGCGCGGAGAATGTGTTCGAAGCGCGTGCGATCGTATTCGATGGTCCGGAGGACTACCATGCGCGCATCAACGATCCGGCGCTCGATATCGACGAGCACTGCATTCTCGTCATTCGTGGCTGCGGCACGGTGGGTTATCCGGGAAGCGCGGAAGTGGTCAACATGGCGCCGCCCGCGGAACTCATCAAGCGAGGCGTCGACTCACTGCCGTGTCTGGGCGATGGCCGGCAAAGCGGCACGTCCGCGAGTCCGTCCATTCTCAACATGTCGCCGGAAGCCGCCGTCGGCGGCGGCCTTGCACTTTTGCGCACCAACGACCGCATACGCGTGGATCTGAACGCGCGCTCCGTCAACGTGTTGCTCGACGAAGCCGAGCTGCAAAGCCGCAGCAAGGACGCGGCTTTCGCCGCGCCAGTGGCGCAAACGCCGTGGCAGGAGCTGTATCGGCAGACGGTGGGACAGCTATCGACAGGCGGATGCCTCGAGCCCGCGACGCTTTACCTCAAGGTCATCGAAACGCGCGGCAATCCGCGTCATTCGCACTGAACGGCGGCGTTACAGGCGCGCGTCGCGAGCGCGCGCGCTGTGTGGCGTTGTCTTGAGCTTCGGCATCTTGCCGTTCTCGATGTAGCCCTGCACGGTATCGGCTGCGTCGTAGTAATCGCGTTCATCGAGCCAGTGCCACACGGCCGCGAGAAAGAGGCCCAACCCCGCATGTCCGCAATGCGCGATGACGTCTGCGATACCTTCTGCAAGCGCCTGGTCGCGTCCGGTCGCCGTGAAGGCGCTTGCAATGTGCGACGCGCTGCGTGACACGAGCATCGCGTGCATGGGCTGAAGGTGTGGATTGAAAGCGCGTGAAGCGAGACTTCTGTATTTGCTGCCGCCCATGGGGCCCCCCGTGTATTACTGGCGTACTGCGCACTGTCTCGTCGCGCCGCCGTTGATTGTTTGAGTCGCTGAAACCAGCGCCGGCAAGCATAGGCAAGAAGCGGGCCGAGGGCGCGCATTTTGCTGAAGAGCCTCTATTCGCGGGGTTATTGGACGTCCGCGTTGCTCGCATCGACGCAATGCAAGGCTGCGCGACGCGCCCCTTTCTACATTCCGTATGAACGAATGTGCAATGCCGAAGGTCACCACGGGACTACGCCATGCGCCGCGCTCACGCAGCAATAAAACAGGTTCGACCCTATGCGCGCGTTGCGGTCTGTGCGGTCGCGCTCGTGACCGGATGCTCGGCCGGAGGACAGGCTGTCAGTGATGCAACGCCTGCAACGTCGAGCGAGCCGCAGCCATTGCATCACGCGAGGTACACTTCGTCCGGCTTCGAGAACAACTACGAGAATTCGCCGCGCGGATCGTTCTGGAAATGGCAGTGGGAACGCTTGACGCAAGGACTGCCGAAGCCGCCGGCCAACGGCTATCGGTTTCAGATGGCGCATCCCGACATCGCGTTTATCAAAGCGAACCGCAGCGTCGATACGCTCACGTGGATCGGTCATGCCACCGCGCTCGTGCAGATAAACGGCGTGAACGTCCTCACTGATCCCGTGTTTTCCGAGCGTGCTTCGCCGTTCACGTTCATCGGGCCGAAGCGCAAGACACCGCCCGGGCTTGCGCTCGATCAGCTTCCGCACATCGATATCGTGCTGATCTCCCACAATCATTACGATCACCTCGACATAGCGAGCGTGCAAGCGTTGAACCGGCAGGCGGGCGGGCCGCCGCGCTTTCTCGTGCCGCTGGGCGTCAAAGCGTGGATGACGAGCGCCGGCATTGCGAACGCAGAGGAACTGGATTGGGGCGATGAGTCCCACGCCGCCGGCCTCGATATCTGGTTCACGCCGGCCCAGCACTGGTCTGCTCGCACGCCGTTCGATCGCGCAAGGACGTTGTGGGGCAGTTGGGTCGTCAAGACGCCGCCGGGCGCGGCGCATCCTTTTTCGTTTTTCTTCGCGGGCGACACGGGCTATTCGCCCGACTTCCGCGACATAGGCGCGCGTTTCGGCGGCTTCGATCTCGCGCTGATTCCGATCGGCGCATACGACCCGCGCTGGTTCATGCATGCGCAGCATGTCGATCCGGAAGAGGCCGTACGCATCTTCGAGGACATTCACGCAAAGCGGGCCATCGGCGTTCACTGGGGTACGTTCGAACTCACCGACGAGCCGCTCGACGAACCACCGCGCCGTCTTTCAGACGCGGTCCAAAAAGCGGGTCTGCCTGCCGATTCATTCACGGTACTCATGCATGGTCAAACGATTCGTCTAGACACGCCGGTAACGAAGCAAACGATAAGCACACCGTAACATTAGAGACGAATGAAAAACGCGCGGGCCGTCGAGCCCGCGCGTTCCGATTGCAACAGATGCGATGAAGCGATCGTCATCGCCTGAACACGCCGAGCAGCAGAGTCGCGAGAAAAATCACAATGAAGATAAAGAACAGGATCTTGGCGATTTCCGCCGCGCCCGTTGCGATACCGCCAAAGCCGAAAACCGCGGCGATGATCGCGATGATGAAGAATATGACAGCGTAACGGAGCATGAGGCCTCCTACGGGGATCGGTTGGTAGTTCGATTTGCATGCGGACTGAAACCGTTGCCGCCTTCGCTCATCGGTCGTGCCGCGCTCTTGTTCAGGGTCTGGCGGCATGGAGGGTCAAAGCAACCGCTGTGCCTAATTCCGCGCATGCGTTCCCCGCGAAAACGAAAACGCCGCAATAACCCGTCGCGAACGGGTCATTGCGGCGTGGGCGCGCGGTTCTGGAGGCTAGCGGCTTGAGGTGCGATCGGAGTCGTTGTCCTCGTCGTCCTCTTCGTCATCGACGTGGCTTTGCGCATCCAGCAGGTGGTTCTCCAGTTCGTCGCGCTCGATCTGATCGGCGAGGTCGAGTGCTTTGCGCGTGGCGGGACCGGATGGGCGGTTGGCTCCAGACATGGCGTACTCCTTGAACGGATTTCGAGGCCGCGCCAGCGAACGTGGCGCGAAATAACGGCAGACGGGGCGTGCCGCGTCGGGCAAGGAAACTGCCGATCCAGGCTGCCTTAAAGGATCGCTTAAGGGACGTTGGACGCGCGATCGTCGTGGGCAGACTGACAGAGACGCGGAAAGAAAAATGCCGTCCCATTCTTGCAAGCAGGACGGCAAGTTTTGCCTGGCCGGCGCGTACGCCGAGTATGCGCCGGTCCTGCGTCGCGGCAAAGTGCTTTATCGACACCGTGCAGCGCGTTTCTTGACGAGCATCACTCGAAGAAATGCGCGACGATCGGATACAGCGACAGAAGAAGCAACGCGGCCATCGTCAGATTGAAAGCGCGCAACAGACGCGGATTCGCAAGGAAGCGCCGCAACGATACGCCGAAAGCCGCCCACGCCGTGATGCACGGCAGGCCGACCGCGATGAACACCAGCGCCATGATCGCCGCGTTGAGCGAGAGGCTCGCGTGCAGATGAATGGTCGTGGCGGCGGTCAGCACCATCATCCATGCTTTCGGATTGACCCATTGAAACGCGACGGCTTCGTAGAAGCGCATCGGGCGGCGCTCGCCGTCGCGCGTCTGCACGGACGACGACGTGCCGATCTTCCACGCAAGGTACAGCAAATAGGCCACGCTCGCGGTTTCCAGCACGGAATAGAGCCACGGCAGATGCCCGAACGCTTCGGCGAGACCGAGGCCGGCGGCAAGCATCAGAAGCGCCACGCCGGCGCTAATGCCGAGAACGTGAGGCACCGTGCGCCGCAGACCGAAGTTCACGCCCGAGGCGAGCAGCATGGTGTTGTTGGGTCCGGGCGTGATGCTCATCACGAGCGCGAGGAGCGCGGCTGCGGGCAGGGCGTTGAGCAGGGTGGAGGTCATGGTGCAATGCGAGTGGAGGATCGATCGCTGCCAGTGTACGGGCGCGCATCTGTACAGTACCGATACAGATGCGCATTTGAATCCCGGTACGGCGCCTCAGACCGGAAACGGATTCCGCTCCGCGAATCCTTCCTGATGCCAGTACGGATAAGCGGGGCGCACCTTGCTCGCCTCGTCGAGCCGCTTGACCTGCTCGGCGGTCAGGTTCCAGCCAACGGCGCCGAGGTTCTGTCGCAGTTGCTCCTCGTTGCGCGCGCCGATCAGCACGGTGGCGACCGTCGGACGTTGCAGCAGCCAGTTCAGCGCGATCTGCGGCACCGTCTTGCCCGTTTCCTCTGCGATGGCATCGAGCGCATCGACGACGCGGTACAGATACTCGTCAGGCACGGGCGGCCCCACGTCCGCCGTCTTGTGCAGTCGGCTCGATTCCGGCAGCGGCTGCCCGCGCCGGATCTTGCCGGTGAGACGCCCCCAGCCGAGCGGACTCCAGATGACAGCGCCGACGCCCTGATCGAGACCGAGCGGCATCAGTTCCCATTCGTAGTCGCGGCCGATCAGCGAGTAATACGTCTGGTTCGCGACGTAGCGCGGATAGCCATGACGGTCCGCGACATCCAGCGATTTCTGCAAATGCCAGCCCGAGAAATTGGACACGCCCGTGTAGCGGATCTTGCCCGCGCGCACGAGATCGTCGAGTGTGGAAAGCGTCTCTTCCACGGGCGTTTTCGCATCGAAGCCATGCAACTGGAACAAGTCGATATAGTCGGTTTGCAGCCGCTTGAGCGCATCGTTGACCGCGTTGATGAGATGAAAGCGCGATGAGCCGACGCTGTTGGGATCGTCCGCATCGAAACGAAAGGTCGCTTTCGTCGAAATGATGACCTTGTCGCGCCGGCCTTTCAGCGCCTCGCCGAGAATGGATTCCGACGAGCCGCGCGAATAGATGTCGGCGGTGTCGAACATCGTGACGCCCGCATCGAGGCAGATGTCGACTAGCTGGCGCGCTTCGCTCACGTCTGTCTCGCCCCAGGCCTGAAAGAATTCGCCCTTGCCGCCGAACGTGCCGGTGCCGAAGCTGAGCACGGGAACCTTGAAGCCCGAAGCGCCTAAGTGTCGATATTCCATTGCGTATCCTCTGCATTGAACGCTGCGTTGAAGAAGGATGTCGATTGACGAGACTACCGCAAGCGCGGTTCGCGCGCAGCACACGCGGTTCGAACGCGGGCATGGGCCTTGCAAACGCCTTGCGCAACGTATGTCACATGCATTCCAACATGGAGAGCGTTTGAACGACACATCCACGGGCGTTTCCCGTGCGAACGCCGCGACGACCGACGACCTCGGCGAATCCTTCTTCCAGCCCGAACGCAACTGCGCGAGCGTGCGTCATGCGGACCGCTTCAGCCTGCTCATCGACGGGTCGGATTATTTTCGCGTGCTGCGCGAGGCGATCACGCGCGCGGAGCGAACGGTGTTCATTCTCGGATGGGACATCGACAGCCGCATGAAGCTCACGCCCGAAGGCGCGAACGACGGCTATCCCGACGCGCTCGGCGACTTCCTGCATGCCATCGCGGCGGAAAAGCGCCGCCTGCGCATCTACATCCTCGCGTGGGATTTCGCGATGCTTTATGCATTCGAGCGCGAATGGCTGCCCGTGTACAAGATGGGCTGGCGCACGCATCGGCGCATTGCGTTTCAGATGGACGGCAAGCATCCGCTCGGCGGTTCGCAGCATCAGAAGATCGTCGTGATCGATGACCGCCTCGCGTTCGTCGGCGGCCTCGACTTGACGCGCTCGCGCTGGGACACGCCCGCGCACGCGCCCGACGATCCGCATCGCCGCGACGCGAACGGAGCGGCGTATCAGCCGTTTCACGACGTTCACACGATGTTCGACGGCGACGCCGCCCGCGAGATGGGCCTCCATGCGCGGGAGCGTTGGTCGCGGGCATGCGGCAGACGGCTCGCGATTCGCGCGCATCGTGCGGCATTGCAAGGCGATCCGTGGCCGCCTTCGCGCGCCGCCGATATCGAAGATGTCGATCTCGCCATCTCGCTCACCGAGCCCGCGTATCTCGGCCGCCCCGCGGTGCAGCAGATCCGCACCCAATATCTCGATGCCATTGCGCGCGCGCGGCGCAGCATCTATATCGAGAACCAGTACTTCACGTCCGGTTCCATTGGGGCGGCGTTGTCCGATTCGCTTGCCCGCGAGGACGGTCCCGATCTCGCCATCGTGGTGCCGCGCAATCAGAGCGGCTGGCTTCAGGAAGTCACGATGGGCGTGCTGCGCGCCCGTCTCCATACGCTGCTGAAGCAGGCGGACCGGCACGGGCGCTATCGTCTGTTGTGCCCGACGGTGCCTGATCTCGGCGAGCACATCGTCAACGTGCATAGCAAGCTGATGATCGTCGACGACGACTTGCTGATCGTCGGCTCGGCGAATCTGAACAATCGCTCGATGGTGCTCGACAGCGAATGCAACGTGTCGATCGATGCGGGCGCCGATGCGCGTATCCGCCGCGCGATTGCGAAGATGCGCGACACGCTGCTGGCCGAACATCTCGGCTGCGAAGTGACGGACGTCGTGCGCGAGCGCGAAGCGCGCGGCGGCCTGAACGCGGCGATCGCGGCGCTTTCGCGCGATCGCGACGAACACCGCACGCTGGTGCCGCTCGATCCCGTGGTGTCGCGCGAACTCGATCAGCTCATTCCGCCCGATGCGCTCATCGATCCCGAAACGCCCATCGCCGCCGACGAACTCGTCGATCAGTTCGTGCCTGCCGAGAAGACGCGGCCGCTTATCGGCCGCTTCGCGCTGCTCGGCGTGCTCGCGTTGATGTTCGTCGGCCTCGCTGCGGCGTGGCACTGGACGCCGCTCGGCGATTACGTCAACCTGAAGTCGCTCACGAGCGCCACGCGGCGCATCGACGCGTTGCCTTTTGCGCCGTTATGGATCGTGTTGTGCTTCGTGGCCGCCGCCGTCATTTCGGTGCCCGTCACGGTGCTGATCGCGACGACGGGCCTCGTCTTCGGCGCGGGATGGGGCAGCGTGTATGCCTTCACGGGAGCGATCGCCGCTGCTGCCGTCTCCTATCTGCTGGGCTTCTGGCTCGGTCGCGATGCGGTGCGCAAGCTCGCGGGCGCGCGCGTGAACCGGCTATCCGAGCGTGTCGCGAAACGCGGGATCGTCGCCGTCGTCGTGTTGCGGCTGCTGCCGGTCGCGCCGTTTGCCATCGTGAACATGGTGGCGGGCGCGTCGCACATTCGCATGCGGGACTTTCTCATCGGCACGCTGATCGGCATGGGTCCGGGCATTCTGCTGACGGTCGCGTTCGCGCATCAGCTCGTGGCGTCGCTGCGTCATCCGACGGTCGGCTCGTTCGCGGTGCTGATCGGCGTCGGTGCCGTGTTGATCGCGTTGTCGATCATGCTGCAACGCTTCCTCGGCCGCGCCCATCCGCATGAAGACGTCGCGCATGAAGGCGCGCCGAGCGACGAAGACAAAGCACGCGCCAGCGAGGAAGCGGCTCGCGCGAGCGTCTTGCGCGATCGCAACGCGATACCGCGCGACGCGGCGCCGAACGCATCGCCGAACGCATCGCCGAATGCATCGCCCCGCAGCCACGACGAGGTCAGCCCATGACGTTGATGCACGACGCCGGAATTGACATTGCACGTGCGAGCGCAGCGCGCGCCGACGAACTTCGCATTGCGACGTACAACGTGCATGGCGCGGTCGGCATCGACGGCAAGTTCGCGCCGGAACGCATCGGCGAAGTGCTCGCCGAGATCGATGCCGATATCTTCGCGCTTCAGGAGGTGCCGCTCGGCGGCCGCACGGCGCCCAACGTGCTCGACGTGCTGCAACGCATGACGAACCTGCACGCGGTTCCCGGTCCGACACTCGATACACGCGAGCGCCGCTATGGCAACGCCGTGCTCACGCGCTTTCCGGTGCAGTCTGTCCGCACGCTCGATCTTTCGTTCGGCAGCCGCGAGCCGCGCGGCGCGCTGGATGCAGACATCGATTGCGGCGGCGAGACATGGCGTGTCGTGGCCACGCATCTGGGTCTCGCATCCAGCGAGCGGCGCGCGCAAGTCGAACAGGTGCTGCAGAGCTTCGACACGCCCGCGCTTCCCGTGATCCTGCTCGGCGATCTGAACGAATGGTTCGTCTATGGCCGCACGCTGCGGCGCCTCGTCACGCACTTTCATCGCGCGAGCGCGCTGCGCACGTTTCCGACGCGCTGGCCGCTCTTCGCGCTCGATCGAATCTGGGTGCATCCGGGCGAACGGCTCATGCGTGTCGACGTGCATCGCACGCAGCTTTCGCGCATTGCATCCGACCACTATCCGCTCATCGCGCATATCGCGAACGCTTCAACGAACGGCGAGTGATACGCATCCCGAGCAATGCGATGAAGAGATAAGCGATGCGCGTGTCAGCATCACGCCACGCAGCATCAAGAAAAGCCCTGAAAAAACGATATAAAAACGCAAAAGACTCGCACGAACGCGTCCGGCGTATGTAGAATCCGGCGTAATACGCACGCATCGGTGCGGACGTATTCGATATCAACGACCAAACAGGTAGGAGAAACATGCCGACTTCCGCAAAAACCGCTGCTAAGAAAGCCACGGCCAAGAAGGCCACGGCAAAGACCGCCGCACCGGCCAAGAAAGCAGCCACCAAGGTTGCCGCGAAGAAAGTAGCCAGCAAGACCGTTGCCGCCAAGAAGACCCCGGGCAGCTTCGCGCCGGTCAAGGACACCTTCACGAAGGCATCGCTCGCAGCGCATCTGTCAGAGCGCGCCGAAGTGGATGTGAAGGCAGTCAAGGCCGTGCTGGTCGCGCTGGAAGACACGATCCTCGGTTCGGTTCACAAGAAGGGCTCGGGCGAGTTCACGCTGTCGGGCCTGCTGAAGATCTCCGCGCAAGCCGTTCCGGCCAAGAAGAAGCGTTTCGGCAAAGATCCGTTCACCGGCGAAGAACGCTGGTTCCCGGCAAAGCCCGCAAGCGTTCGCATCAAGGCACGCGCGCTGAAGAAGCTGAAGGACGCCGCAGCCTAAGCGGTATAGTCGCGCTCGACGTTAGCGTCGGTGCCTGAAGAGGCCCGCTTTCCGCGAGGAAAGCTGGCCTCTTTTGCATGGGTTGATTAGCTGTCGCGTGCGTTGGTTGCGTCGAAGACGGACGCCACCCAATCCACGAAAACCCTGACGCGCGCCGATAATTGACGGCTATGCGGATAGAGCACCGAGACGGGCATCGGCGGTGGCGGGAAGGCGGGCAGCATGCATTGGAGCCGGCCGACCGCGAGCGCATCGTCGATGTGATAACGCGGCACCTGCACGATGCCGAGGCCCGCAAGCGCCGCCTGCGTGTAAAGCTCGACGCCCGTCACCGAGATAGCGGACGCAAGCTCGACCGTTTCAATGCTTCCGTTCACCACGAATTCCAGCGGCACCGCGCGACCCGTCGCGCTCGATATGTAGTTGACCGCGCGATGCGATTCGAGCACGCGCAAGTCATCCGGCGCGCCATGCCGCGCGAGATATGCCGGACTTGCCACGGTCACTTGTTCGAGCAACGCGACGCGTCGCGCGATCATCGACGAGTCCTGTAACGTGCCCGCGCGCAGCACGCAATCGACGCCTTCGCGCACGAGATCCACGAGCCGGTCGTCTTCGCCGACATGCAGTTCGATCTGCGCATACCGTTCCAGAAATGCGGGCAGCGCCGGCACGATGAAATGTCGCGCAAGCGTGCCTTGCAGGTTCACGCGCAAAAGCCCTTTCGGTTCGGCATGCCGAAACGAACCTTCCGCTTCTTCCAGGTCTTGTATCAACCGTACGCAGCGCCGGTAATGCGTTTCGCCGTCGGGCGTGAGGCGCACCGTGCGCGTCGTGCGTTCGAGCAGACGCGCGCCGAGGCGTTCCTCGAGACGCTTCATCAGATTAGTGACGGTAGCGCGCGGCATCTGCAAATCGTCGGCGGCTTGCGTGAAGCTGTGGCGCTCCGCAATGCGTACGAACACCTGCATCTCCTGGAAGCGATCCATGTTCCGGGCCTTTCGTTTTGCGTTGATTGTTGAAGCAACTGGAACGATGATACTAAGCCGCGCCCGATGATCGCTTAAGCGGAATGATCCATCATGCATCGCATCCATCAGCTACTTTCAAGGAGCGAGTCATGAGTCAGGCACAAGCGAAACGTGTGGCCGTCGTCACGGGCGCATCGCGTGGTATCGGCGCGGCGATCGCGCGGAGGCTCGCGCGCGAGGGCTTCGCGATCGCGGTGAACTATGCGTCGAGTGCAGAAGAAGCGGATGCCCTCGTCGATGATTTGCGCGCGGCGGGCGGCGCGGCCATCGCGGTCAAAGCGAACGTCGCGTCATCCGGCGACGTGCAGCGCATGTTTGACACGGTCGAAGCCGAACTCGGCAAGGTCGATGTGCTCGTCAACAACGCGGGCGTGCTGAAGCCCGCACCGCTCGCCGATACGAGTGACGCGCTCTACGACCGTACGTTCGACATCAACGTGCGCGGCACCTTCAATACGCTTCGCGAGGCGGCGTCGCGCATGAACGACGGCGGGCGCATCGTGAACTTTTCGAGCACGACGCTCGCGCTGAACATGCCGGGTTACGCCGTCTACAACGCGACGAAAGCGGCCGTCGAAGCGTTCACGCAGGTCTTTGCGAAGGAGTTGCGCGGGCGGCGCATCACGGTGAACGCGGTCGCGCCGGGACCGGTCGCGACCGCGCTTTTTCTGGACGGCAAGACTGACGAGCAGGTGGCGAACTTCGCGAAGATGCCGCCGCTGGAACGTCTCGGTCAGCCCGACGATATCGCGTCCGTCGTGGCATTTCTCGTCGGCGCGGATGCAGGTTGGGTCAACGGCCAAGTGGTGCGCGCGAACGGCGGCGTGGCCTAGACAGACAACGCAAGTTGCCCCGCGCCTGCATTCGGCGTTGCAACGGCGCGGCGGCGCGGCGCGGTCCGCTTCTCATGCGACGCCGCCGGCAAGATGAGTCCTTGCTGCACGACGAGGCTGAAGGCGGGACGCGCATCGCAGGCGATCCATTCGAGTTGTCCCGATGCGAATCGTTTCGCGAGCAGGCTGTACACATCGGCATCGAATGGACGAAGCTCGGGCGCGCTCGCGAGTAGCGCGGCGATGTCGTCCCGCGACACGCACGTGCCGACATAGCACCAGCGATCGATCACGTGCCATGCTTCGCGGCCGGTCTGCGCATCGCGCTCGGCGATCGCAACGGGGCCATCGTGAGGCCAGCGCACGATGCGCGACGCGTCGAGTGCTTCGCGTGCGCGCGCCGCGTGATCCGCGAGCGTTTCGACGCCCGCGCATGCGCCGAGGCAATGCTTCACCTGAAAGCCGAAGCAGCCGCGCGTCCTTCCTGTCGGCGCTTTTTCCAGACCGAGCGTCGCGTGACAGAGATTGTGTTCATCGGCGAGATGACGCATGAAACCATGCGCCTTGCCGCGCGACGCGAACACGCCGAAGAGATGCGGTTCGCGCGAGAGATCGCGCTTGTCGGCGCGCAGCAGCACCGGCGAAGGCGCGCCCGGCAGCCATTGCCACGCGCATGCCGGCGACGCGCGCTTGAGCAGGCGATTGTGGACCGGCCGCAGGTCTTTCACGAGCTTCGCTTCGAGCAGCAGCGCCCCGAGTTCGCCGACTGTCTCGCGATATTCGATGCGCCGTATCGCCTGCGAGATCGACAAGTCCTTCGCCAGCCGATGATCGCCCGAAAAGTGCGCCGTCACGCGCTGCTTCAGGTTGATGCTCTTGCCGACGTAGAGCGTCACGTCGTCGTCGCCGTGAAAGAGATAGACGCCGGGCGTGGACGGCAGCGCGTCGAGTGCGCCTTCGGGCAACGCGGCGGGCAGGCTCGCGCGCTTCACGAGCGTCTTCACGGCGGCATCGATCAAGTCTTGCGAGTACAGCGCGTGAATTTTCAGCCAGAACTGCCAGAGCAGGTCGGCATCGGCGAGCGCGCGGTGGCGTCCTTGCGGCGCGAGGTCGAGCCGCGCGATCAGCGCATCGAGACCATGCCGCTCGACCGACGGAAATAGCGCACGCGACAGCCGCACCGTGCAGAGCGTGTCGGCGCGAAACGCGATGCCCGCGCGACGGAATTCGTTCTTTAGAAAGCCGTAGTCGAAGCGCGCGTTGTGCGCGACGAAGAGCTTGCCGTGCAGCCGCTCGGCCAGCGCCGGCGCGAGCGATTCGAACGTCGGCTGGCCGCGCAGCATGGCGTCGTCGATACCCGTGAGGCGCGAGACGAACGGCGGCACGGGCACGCCCGGATCGACGAGCACGCTCCATTGCTCGATGCCCGCTGTGCTCGCCTCGACAACGCCGATTTCGGTGATGCGGTCCACCGTGGCATCGCTGCCCGTGGTTTCAAGATCGACGAACACGATCGGGCGCGCAAGCCCGGCGAGGAGGGTATCGGCGAGGGAATCTTCTTGCATGAAAGCGGCGTGGACGAAAGGCGCGAACGAAAGAGGCTGACGTGCGCCGAGTCTAGCGCGAAAACGGCACGCGCACCCGCGCTAAAGCCGGCGTACAGGCGTGCCGTTAAGCAAAAACCTGCACGCACGATGCAGCGCGCAGGCACGATCAGTACAATGGCGGTCTGGTTTTTTGTTTTCGGAAATATCAACATGACTTACTGCGTGGGCATGTGCGTGGACGAGGGCCTCGTGTTCCTGTCCGACACGCGCACCAACGCCGGCGTCGACCACGTCAGCGCCGCTCGCAAGATGGCCGTTTTCGAGCAGCCCGGCGAGCGCGTGCTCGTGCTGCTCGCGGCCGGCAACCTCGCGCTCACGCAAGCGGTGACGCAGTTGCTCGCCGAGCCCGCCGATCACGACGCGCCGACGCTCTATAGCTGCGCCACGATGGCGGAAGCCGCGCGCATCGTGGGTGATGCGGTGCGCGAAGTGCATCGGCGCGATGCGCTGTCGCTCGCGGAATTCAGCGTCGACTTCAATTGCAGCTTCATTCTCGGCGGTCAGATTCACGGCCAGGGTCCGCGCCTTTTCATGGTGTATGCGGCGGGCAATTTCATCGAATCGACGCGCGTGTCGCCGTACTTTCAGATCGGTGAATCGAAGTACGGCAAGCCGATCATCGACCGCGTGATTACTCCGGCGTCGCCGCTCGACGAGGCCGCGAAATGCGCGCTCATTTCGATGGATTCCACGCTGCGCTCGAATCTCTCGGTCGGTCTGCCGCTCGATCTGCTGGTCTACGAGAAGGACGCGCTGCGCGTCACGCGCTTCGCCACGCTCGACAACAACAGCGCGTATTACCAGATGATCAACCGCACATGGGGCGAGCGCCTGCGGCAGCTTTTCGGCGAGATTCCAAACCCGACGTGGACCGACCTCGCCGACGTGCCGCTGCGCCGGCG
Source organism: Burkholderia sp. 8Y (assembly GCF_902506145.1). Classification (GTDB taxonomy): domain Bacteria; phylum Pseudomonadota; class Gammaproteobacteria; order Burkholderiales; family Burkholderiaceae; genus Caballeronia. The sequence goes on from NZ_LR733519.1 coordinate 671,205, forward strand.
CGAGGCGGGCAACACGGTGCCGCGGCTGGTGATTGGCGACCTGCCCGCCAGTTCCGACGCGCCCGCGCAGACGCTCGCGCAGGACGTCGAAGGCGCGGGCAACGCCCCCCAGCAGTGAACGTTCAGCGGGCGTTCGCGCGGCATTGCAGCGGCATCGCGATGCTCGACCTGATCGCCTGCATCGTGCGCGGCGAGTCCGCCAGCACGGCGTCGATGCCGAGGCACGCGGCGGCGCGGTAATCCTCCGCGTTGTCGATGCCGATAGCGAGCACATGCGCCTCGCCGCGCGCCCGGAAGCATGCGAGCGCCTGCGGTGTCCACAGTTGCGCGATCACGGGCGAACGCGCTTCGCCGAGCGTGAAGGTCTCGACCAGTTCCATCTGCCTTTTCCACTCGAATGCGGCCCACGTGCCGGGCTGCGGCGGCTCGGCGCACGTATGCGCCAACGCGACGCCCGCGAGCCGTCCACGCGTCGCATCGCGCGATTCGAAAAGCCGCGCGCGCGGATAGGCGGCGAATGCGCTCTGATACACGGCGTCGGTGGAATAGATCAGCACGCGTTGCCATGCGTTCGCCCGATCCAGCACCCGCGCGACGGCCGCCGCTTGCGGCTCGGCGGGCAGCGCCTTCATGTCGAGCATCACGGGCACGGACGCCGGAATCGCGGAAAGCGCGTCTTCGAGCGTCGGAATGCGCAGCGGATGCGCGCGATACGGATACGTTCGCGCGCCCATCGCATCGACGCGTGCGAAATTCCAGCCGGCGTTCAGACGTTGCAGGGCCGTCAGGCCGAGGTTCTCGACGGCGCCTTTGCCGTCCGTGTTCGCGGACAGATCCGCCGGGCGATAGAGCACCGGCACGCCGTCGCGCGTGAGCTGAACCGAAAGCCAGATCGCGTCCGCGCGATGTTCCAGCGCGCCCGCGATGGCGAGCAGCGTGTTCTCGGGAAAGTCCGCCGTGCCGGCGCGGTGCGCGACGATCATCGGCAGCGCGGGCGGTTCGTCCGCGAACGCATGCGCGACGCCGCTCGCGAAAAGCGCAGCCAAAGCGATGCAGCGAAAGAGGGCGAACGCGCGGGCGACCATCAATTGAGCTCCGTGAACGGCGGTATCGAAACGCGATTTTGCATGGAAGCGGCCACGCGACGACCGCGCAAAAAAAACAGCCATCGGAGAACCGATGGCTGTTCGAGATACCGCTTGTCCGATGACGCGGCACTCGCGTGCCACGCCAACCGGTTGTTATTAGAACTTGTGACGCAGGCCGATGAGGACCAGTTCCTGGTGGCTGCGGCCGCTTTCGAAGCCGAAGTCGCTGATCGAAGCCGTCGCGCCGACCGTCGAAGTCGACGTGCCGTTCGCGTTGTTCACGCGCTGCGTGCCGCTTGCGTGCTGATACGCGCCAACTGCGTAGACGTCCGTGCGCTTCGACAGCGAGTAATCGGCACCGATCGAAGCCTGGTGATACGTTGCCGACGTGTCGCCGCTGCCGTGCGTGTACGTGTAGCCGAGACCCAACAGCGTAGCCGGCGTCAGCTGGAAGTTCACGTAGCCGTTGCCGATGTTGAACTTCTCTTGCTGCGAGAACAGCGAGTTGCCGTCGTTCTTGTACTGCGCGAAGCTGTACGACGCGCCGACCGTGAACGGACCGAACACGTACTGGCCTGCGCCGCGTGCGATGCCGACCGCGTGAGCCGTCGAGTAGCCGCCGTTGATGACGGTGTTGAACAGCGAATCCGACGACGGGCTGTTCCAGCCGGTGTTCGTTGCCGTCAGCGGCGTGCGGCCTGCGCTCGGGTTGTTCACCTTGAGGTAGCTGGCTGCCAGCGAGAACGGGCCGTTCGCGTAGGTTGCCGCGCCGCCCCAGGTCATGCCCTGGCCGGTCGCGCCCGCCAGGTTGCTGAAGCCGTAGATGCCTTCGAACTGGAAGCCCGAGAACACCGGCGACACGTACTTGACGGCGTTGCTCACGCGCAGGCTGTTGTCGTAGTTGTCGACGTCGCCCGGGGTTGCAAACGCTGCGCCCCAGTAGTTGTCAGCCGTGAGGCCCTGGACCATGTCGACCGACGGGTCATATTGGCGACCCAGCGTGACCGTACCCCACTGATTGCCGCTCAAACCGACGAACGCCTGACGACCGAACTCGCGGCCACCCTGGTTCAGACGGCCCGTACCCGGATCGAAGCCGCTTTCCAACTGGAACAGTGCCTTCAGGCCGCCGCCGAGGTCTTCCTGACCCTTCAAGCCCCAACGCGGGCCGGACAGCGTACCGTTGACCATGCCGAACAGATGGTCGCCCGCTGCGTTGGCATGGCTGACATAGGCAATGCCCGTATCGATCACGCCATACAGCGTCACGCTCGTTTGTGCCTGTGCCGCGCCAGCCGCGCCGAGCAGGGCCAGCGAGAGGGACGTCAGTGCGAATCGTTTCATCGAATTCTCCACGCGAATGATTAAAATCGTTGTTACCGGCGCAGAGAATAACGCAACGTTTCGTTACGTTAGAAACGAAAAAAAAGACTGTCTCTAAAAAGACACAGTGCGGCAAGACGCCCGCCCACACAGGGTTTGCGGCGGTTCCACGAGAATTCGGCTGATGACCATATCGGCAAAGAAAAGTTCCGCGCGTAGTTGAACGCGCGCGTCGCAGTTTGAAGCGCCGCAGCGATTGATGTTGAATCGGACAATAAACGACGTCGGCTTCGCCCGTTTTTTCGATTCACGCGAAAGCCGGCGATTCGTTCAACTGTCGCGCGAATGCCCGTCGCCGTCGCGCTTGGACAACAACGCCACCGCCATGCCCGCCGTAGCCGCAACCAGCACGGCCCGCCACGGGTGTCGCTTGACGGCGGCATTCGCCTGCGACGCCTTGCGCCCCGCGCCGACCATCGCGACGGCCGTGGCGCGCGTGGCGGTCGATTCGGCGCGCGCCACCTTCCGCGAAAGCTCGATCGCGCGCCTGAGCGCAAGGGCGGCCTGGCGCGTGCGGCTATCGCTCGGAAGCCTGGCGTATCGCGTGGGAACGCTGGCCGCGCGGCCGCCGCGAACGTCGGTTTTGGTCGTCGTCGGTTGCCGCCAGTCTTCCGCCATGTCGACGCGCGTGGAAGCCGCGAGCATCGAACCGATTTTCGCGCGGCTGCCCGGCGGCACGTTTCCGTTGCTTTGCACGCCCCACGCGCCGCGCGGATCGTGCAGGCGCGCGCGCGCCGCCGAAAACTCCGCGCCGAGCAGCAGCACCGCCGCCGAGAAATAGAGCCACATGAGCAGCACGGCGAGCGATCCCGCCGCGCCGAACGCGCTCGCCGTGCCCGCGTGCGTGAGATAAAAGGCGAACAGCTTCTTCCCCACCGAAAAGAAGATGGCCGCCACCACGCCGCCGACGAGCGCATCGCGCCATTGGACCGGCGCATCGGGCAGAAACTTGAGGAGCGCGCCGAACGCGACGGACAAAATCGCGAGCCCGGCCACCAATTGCACGATGTCCCCGATGATGACGAACGGCGAATTGCCCCAGAGCCACATGCCGACGGCCTGAATCGCGGTATCGAGCACGAGCGAGACGATCAGCAGGAACGCGACGCCCAGCACGAGCCCGAACGACACGAGCCGCACGCGCACCATCGCGAAGACGCTGGAACGCTGCTCGCCTGTCAGCGGCCAGACAATGTTCAGCGCCGTGTTGAGCGATGAAAACGTCGCCGAGGCGCCCACGGCCAGCAGCACGAACGAGATGATGGCGGCGAGCCCCGTTCCGCCGCTGCGATGCGCGTTCTCCACGATGCTCTGCACGCCCGCCGCCGCCTGATCGCCGATCAGCCCGTTGACCTGGTGAAAGAGCTGGCCGCGCGCCGCTTCCGGGCCGAACACCCAGCCGGCCACCGCGATCACCATGACGAGCGTCGGCGCGAGCGAAAACGCGGAATAGAACGCGATGCTCGCGGCCATCGCGGCGCAGCGGTTCTCGGAGAATTGTTTTAGCGCGCCGAGCGCCCACGACGCATCTTTTTTGACGGCGGTGCCTATTTTTTGCGTGGAAACGGAGCTCATGACGAATGTCTCGGTTCGATCGAACGGTGGCGGCGCGAGCCGAAAGCGCAAAAGCGCAAGAGCGCATTGCGCGGACCCGCGGCGGGCGGTCATTGCGACCGATCGAGCAGGTTCCGTTCCAACACACGCCGGAACGGACGAAGCGCATAAATAAGAACGTTGTTATGATCGCGCCTGCCGCGACGGGACGGTCGTTCGCTTCGCGCGGCAAAGCGCCTCGCCGCAGGACGGCGGCACCGGCGGCCCGATGTAAAGCGGCGGGCAGGCGGACGGCGAAGCCGAACGCGCGCCCCTATACTCTAGAACACCCCACTCCAACGACGCGCCGAGGACATCATGCTTCAAATGTCACGGCGACAGTTCCTCAAGGTTTCCGCGAGCACGCTCGCCGGATCGAGCCTGGCTGCACTGGGCTTCTCTCCGGCACCCGCACTCGCCGAAGTCCGGCAATACAAACTGTCGCGCACCACTGAAACGCGCAACACCTGTCCGTACTGTTCGGTCGGGTGCGGCATCCTCATGTACGGCCTGGGCGACAACGCCAAGAACGCGAAGGCCAGCATCATCCATATCGAAGGCGATCCCGACCACCCGGTCAATCGCGGCACGCTGTGCCCGAAAGGCGCATCGCTCATCGACTTCATCCATAGCCCGAGCCGCCTGCTGTATCCCGAATATCGCGCGCCGGGCTCGAACGAGTGGACGCGCATTTCGTGGGACGACGCGCTCAACCGCATCGCGAAGCTGATGAAGGAAGACCGCGACGCGAACTTCGTCGAGACGACGGCGGACGGCAAGAAGGTCAACCGCTGGCTGACGACGGGCATGCTCGCCGCGTCGGCGGGCAGCAACGAAGTCGGCTATCTGACGCACAAGACTGTCCGCAGTCTTGGCATGCTCGCATTCGACAATCAGGCGCGTGTCTGACATGGCCCGACGGTGGCAGGTCTTGCCCCGACGTTTGGCCGTGGAGCGATGACGAACCATTGGGTCGACATCAAGAACGCGGACGTTATTCTGGTGATGGGCGGCAACTCGGCCGAGGCGCACCCGTGCGGCTTCAAGTGGGTGACCGAGGCGAAGGCGCACAGGAAGGCGCGCCTGATCGTGGTCGATCCGCGCTTCACGCGCACGGCGTCGGTCGCGGATTTCTACGCGCCGATTCGCACCGGCACGGACATCGCGTTCCTTGGCGGCGTCATCAACTATCTGTTGACGCACGACAAGATTCAGCACGAGTACGTGAAGAACTACACGGACATGTCGTTCATCGTGCGCGAGGACTTCGCGTTCAAGGACGGCACGTTCACGGGCTATGACGCCGAGCATCGCAAGTACGACAAGACAAGCTGGGACTACGAGCGCGGCGACGACGGCTTCGCGAAGGTCGATCCGACGCTGCAGCATCCGCGCTGTGTCTACAACCTGATGAAGCAGCACTACGCCGCCTATACGCCCGAAATGGTGACGAAGGTGTGCGGCACGCCGACCGACAAGTTCCTGAAGGTCTGCGAGATGCTCGCTTCGACGGCGCAGCCGGACCGCGCTGGCACCGTGCTGTATGCGCTCGGCTGGACGCATCACTCGGTCGGCGCGCAGATGATCCGCACCGGCGCGATGGTGCAGCTTCTGCTCGGCAACATCGGCATCGCGGGCGGCGGCATGAACGCGCTGCGCGGCCACTCGAACATCCAGGGGCTCACCGACCTTGGCCTTATGTCGAACCTTCTGCCGGGCTACATGACCCTGCCGATGGAAGGCGAGCAGGATTACGAGGAATACATCACGAAGCGCGCGACGCAGCCGCTGCGGCCCAACCAGTTGAGCTACTGGAAGAACTACCGCGCGTTCCACGTGAGCTTCATGAAGTCGTGGTGGGGCGACAACGTCACCGCCGAGAACAACTTCGGCTTCGACTATCTGCCCAAGCTCGACAAGTCCTACGACCTGCTGCAAGTGTTCGAGCTGATGGCGCAGGGCAAGATGAACGGCTACATCGCGCAGGGCTTCAATCCGCTTGCCGCCGCGCCCAACAAGGCGAAGATCGGCCTCGGCTTGTCCAAGCTGAAGTGGCTCGCCATCATGGATCCGCTCGCCACGGAAACGTCGGAGTTCTGGAAGAACCACGGCGAGTTCAACGACGTCGATCCATCGAAGATACAAACTGAGGTGTTCCGTCTGCCGACCACGTGCTTCGCGGAAGAGCGCGGTTCGCTCGTGTCTTCTTCGCGCGTGCTGCAATGGCACTGGCAGGGCGCGCAGCCGCCGGGCGAAGCGAAAAGCGACATCGAGATCATGTCGGGGCTGTGGCTGCGCATGCGCAAGGCGTATCAGGAGCACGGCGGCAAGTATCCCGATCCGATACTGAAGATGTCGTGGCCGTACGCCGACCCGGAAAGCCCGACGCCCGAAGAGATCGCGATGGAGTTCAACGGCCGCGCGCTCGCCGACGTCACCGATCCGACGGACAAGACCAAGGTGCTCGCGAAGAAGGGCGAACAGCTGTCGAGCTTCGCCCTGTTGCGCGACGACGGTTCCACCGCGAGCGGATGCTGGATCTACTGCGGAGCGTGGACGCAGGCGGGCAATCAGATGGGCCGCCGCGACAACAGCGATCCGACGGGCATCGGCCAGACGCTGAACTGGGCGTGGGCGTGGCCGGTGAATCGCCGCGTGCTGTACAACCGCGCATCGTGCGATGTGAGCGGCAAGCCGTTCGATCCGTCGCGCAAGCTGATCGGCTGGAACGGCCGGGCGTGGACCGGCGCGGACATTCCGGACTTCAAGGCGGACGAACCGCCGGAAAACGGCATGAATCCGTTCATCATGAACCAGGAGGGCGTCGCGCGTTTCTTCGCTCGCGACGGCATGAACGAAGGCCCGTTCCCGGTTCACTACGAACCGTTCGAGACGCCGCTCGGCTACAACCCGTTCTTCCCGGACAACAAGACGGTGACGAGCAATCCGGCGGCGCGCGTGTTCCCGGACGATCGCGCGGCGTTCGGCACTGCCGATCAGTTCCCGCATACGGCGACGACCTATCGCCTGACCGAGCATTTCCACTACTGGACCAAGCACGTGAAGCTCAACGCGATCGTGCAGCCGCAGCAGTTCGTGGAAATCGGCGAGGATCTGGCGAAGGAAGTGGGCGTCGTCGCGGGCGATCGCGTGAAGGTGTCGAGCAATCGCGGACACATCATCGCGGTGGCGCTCGTCACCAAACGCATCAAACCGCTGACCGTGGAGGGCAAGAAGGTGCAAACCGTCGGCCTGCCGCTGCATTGGGGCTTCAAGGGCCTGACGCAGCCGGGCTATCTCGTCAACACGCTGACGCCTTCCGTGGGCGACGGGAACTCGCAGACGCCTGAGTTCAAGTCGTTCCTCGTCAAAGTCGAGAAGGCATAAGGAGACGAGAATGGCTCTGCAATCGCTGGATATCAAGCGCGTTTCCGCCACCACCACGCCGCCGCCGCAAGTCCGCGAGCCGGTCACGGGCACCGTCGCGAAGCTGATCGACGTGTCGAAGTGCATCGGCTGCAAGGCGTGCCAGACGGCGTGCATGGAGTGGAACGATCTGCGCGACGACGTCGGTCATACGACGGGCGTCTACGACAACCCGCGCGATCTCACCGAACATTCGTGGACGGTGATGCGCTTCACGGAGTACGAGAACCCGAAGGGCGACCTCGAATGGCTGATCCGCAAGGACGGCTGCATGCACTGCGAGGACCCGGGCTGTCTGAAGGCGTGTCCGTCGCCGGGCGCGATCGTTCAGTACACGAACGGCATCGTGGATTTTCACGAGGAAAACTGCATCGGCTGCGGCTATTGCGTGACGGGCTGCCCGTTCAACATTCCGCGCATCTCGAAGGAAGACAACCGCGCGTACAAGTGCACGCTCTGTTCCGATCGCGTCGCGGTCGGGCAGGAGCCGGCGTGCGTGAAGACGTGTCCGACCGGCGCGATCATGTTCGGCACCAAGACGGACATGATCCAGCAGGCGGAAGACCGCGTGGAAGACCTGAAGGAACGCGGTTTCGAGAACGCGGGTCTCTACAACCCGGCCGGCGTGGGCGGCACGCACGTCATGTACGTGCTGCATCACGCGGATCAGCCAGGGCTGTATCACGGGCTCGCCGCGAATCCGCGGATCAGCCCGCTGGTGTCGGTCTGGAAGGGCGTGACGAAGCCGCTCGCGGTCGCGGGCATGGCGCTCGCCGCGCTCGCCGGGTTCTTCCACTACACGCGTGTCGGTCCGAACGAAGTGAGCGCGGAAGAGGAAGCCGAGGCGCAGCGCGAGGCGGAAGAGGCACGCAACGAAAAGGAGCGTTCGAATGAAACACGATAGCGAATTGCGCGACGTGCGAGGCAACCGCCTGATCGTGCGCTACACGCCGAACGAGCGCACGAACCACTGGATCACCGCGATCAGCTTCGTGCTGCTCGCGCTGTCCGGCCTCGCGATGTTTCATCCGTCCATGTCGTGGCTCTACGCGCTTTTCGGCGGCGGGCAATGGACGCGCATCCTGCATCCGTTCGTGGGCTGCGTGATGTTCCTGTCGTTCCTGGTGCTCGCGCTGCGCTTCTGGCATCACAACTATCTGGACAAGAGCGACGTCCAGTGGATGAAGCAGATCGACGACGTGCTCGCCAACCGCGAAGACCGCCTGCCCGAGATCGGCAAGTACAACGCCGGTCAGAAGCTCGTGTTCTTCGTGATGGTGGCGAGCCTCTTGTTGCTGCTGGCTTCCGGCGTCGTGATCTGGCGCGCGTACTTCACGTTCTACTTTCCGATCACCGTCGTCCGGCTCGCCGCGGTCGTGCATGCGGCGACGGCCTTCGTGCTCATCGTGTCGATCATCATCCATATCTATGCGGGACTGTGGATCAAGGGATCGATCAGCGCGATGGTGCGCGGAACTGTGACGTATGGATGGGCGCGCAAGCACCATCCGCGCTGGTTCAAGGAGATCATCGGGAAGTAGGCGGCGCGGCTGTTCCGCGAAACGCCAGGGCAGTGATCCCAACCGCTCGCGCCTCGTTCAGGCCGGGCGGTTCTTCTTTGCGCAGAACGGTCCGCGTGATGCCGCGCGTCTCCATTTGCGCTGTCTGAACGCTATCCGACAAGCTGTTATTCTTCTTTTCAATGCGCCGCTCTTGCGCCGCACTCAAAGCACCAAAGCATTTCGAGGACAAACTCAAGTGGTTCAACGCATACTCGAATCCGCTGCCTCGATCGAAGCACTCGATCAGTCGGCCATTCCACGGCTCCGCATGCCTGAACGCGCAACGGTGTTCGGTGCGCGCGCCGCGCGCCTGCGCCAGCTTGCCGAGGCGAGTCACCCTATTGCGGGCTATCTGCGTCTCATGGCCGCGCTCGCCGACGCGCAGCAGCGGGTGCTCGCCGATTTCAGCGCGCCGATGCCATCGCGCGAGTCCATCGCGCTGAATCAGCAGCATTCGATGCCGATCGTCCCCGCGCTCGCCGCCGATGAGCGCGATCCCGCGTGGCGCGATGTGCTCTTCATGCTGCTCGACCGAATCGAAGCCGCGGGCGCGCTGACGCCGCCGCTCGCGCAACTCGTCGCGCATCTGCGATCGATGCCCGCCGCCGCGCTCGACGCGCAGGCCGACGCGATTCTCGCGCTGCGTTTCGCCGAGATCGAGCCCGCCGCCGCGCCGTTCATCGTCGCGGCGTTGCAGGTGGTGTGGACGGATATCGCGAGCCGCATCGGCAGCGCGCAAGTGCCGTACATGGACACGTCGGGCGTGTGTCCCGTCTGCGGCACGATGCCGGTCGCGAGCGTCGTGCGCGTGGGCGGCGTGCACGAAGGGTATCGCTACGTGCAGTGCGGTTTGTGCGCGACCGAGTGGCACGTCGTGCGCGCGAAGTGCTCGAATTGCGACTCGACGAAAGGCATCGCCTATCACGCGATGGACGACGCGGAAGCGAGCGCCGCGCAAACCGCTGAAGACGAGCAAGCCCGCGCCGAACGCGCGAGGAAAGCGCCGCTGAAAGCGGAGTCGTGCGACGAATGCGGCACGTATCGCAAGATCGGTTATCAGGAGAAAGCGTACGATTTCGAGCCGCTCGCGGACGATCTCGCGAGCCTGACGCTCGATCTTCTGATGGGCGATGCAGGCTTCAGACGCCCCGCGCCGAATCCGTGGCTGTGGCCCGAACACAGCGCATCGGACGAAGCCGACGAAGCGGGCGAAGCGCAATGAGCGACGTGACCGGCGGCGACGGCAGCGAACTGCGCGCGCTGATGGCACGCGTGCCGTCGGTGGAGCGCGTGCTCGCCTCGGCGCTGTTCGAGCCGCTCATCGACGAATACGGGCGCACGCAGACGCTCGCGGCCCTGCGCGCGACGCTCGATGTGTGGCGCGCCGACGCGCAGGCGGGCCGCGCATCCGTCGATGCGCTCACGGAAACCATGCTCGGCCACGCCGTCAGCCTGCGGCTCGCGAGCCGCGCGCAGAGCCGCGTGCGGACCGTGTTCAACCTGACGGGCACCGTGCTGCACACGAATCTCGGCCGCGCGCTGCTCCCCGACGAAGCCGTGCGCGCCGTCGCGGACGTGCTCACGCGCCCCGCGAACCTCGAATTCGATCTCGATACCGGCGCGCGCGGCGATCGCGACGACCTGATCAACGCGCTCATCTGCGAGCTCACGGGCGCGGAAGCGGCGACTGTCGTGAACAACAACGCGGCGGCGGTGCTGCTCACCTTGTCGGCGCTGGCGTCACGCAAGGAAGTGATCGTGTCGCGCGGCGAGCTGGTGGAAATCGGCGGCGCGTTCCGCATTCCCGACATCATGAGCCGCGCGGGCGCGAAGTTGCGCGAAGTCGGCACGACGAACCGCACGCATCTGAACGACTACGGCGAAGCGATCAACGCGAAGACCGCGCTCTTGATGAAGGTCCATTGCAGCAACTACGCCGTGACCGGTTTCACGAAGGAAGTCACGACAGCCGAACTCGCGCCGCTCGCGCGTGAACGCGGCTTGCCGGTCGCCGTCGATCTCGGCAGCGGCACGCTCGTCGATCTGACGCAATGGGGACTGCCGCGCGAAGCCACGGTGCGCGAGACCGTGGAAGCCGGCGCGGATCTCGTCACGTTCAGCGCAGACAAGCTGCTCGGCGGACCGCAGGCCGGGTTGATCGTCGGGCGCAAGCATCTCATCGCGAAGATCAAGAGGCATCCGCTCAAGCGCGCGCTGCGCGTCGGCAAGCTCACGCTCGCGGCGCTCGAAGCGGTGCTGCGTCTGTATCGCACGCCCGAGACGCTGCAAACGCGCCTCACGACGCTGCGCCTGCTCACGCGTCCCGCCGACGCCATGCGCCTCGCCGCAGGGCGCATTCAGCCCGCGTTGCAGCGCATGACGGGCGACGCGTTCGCCGTGACGACCGAGCCGATGTTCAGCCAGATCGGCAGCGGCGCGCTGCCGGTGGACGTGCTGCCGAGCTACGGCCTCGCCGTGCGGCTCGCGAACGGCAAGCGCGCGGGCGGCCAACTGAACCGCATCGAGCGCACGCTGCGCGCGCTGCCGCGCCCGGTGATCGGGCGCATCGCGGACGGCGCGCTCTGGCTCGATCTGCGCTGTCTCGAGGAAACCGACGAAGCCGCGTTCATCGCGCAACTGGACGGCCAGGGCCGGAGCGAACGCGCATGATCGTCGGGACGGCGGGGCATATCGACCACGGCAAGACCACGCTCGTGCGCGCGCTCTCCGGCGTGGACACGGATCGCCTGAAGGAAGAGAAGGCGCGCGGCATTTCCATCGAACTGGGCTACGCGTATGTGCCGCTCGCGGACGGCGGCACGCTCGGCTTCATCGACGTGCCCGGCCACGAAAAGCTCGTGCACACGATGGCGGCGGGCGCGTGCGGCATCGACTTCGCGATCGTCGTCATTGCCGCCGACGACGGCGTGATGCCGCAGACGCACGAGCATCTCGCGATTCTCGAACTGCTCGGCGTGAACACGGGCGCGGTGGCGCTGACGAAGACCGATCGCGTCGACGAAGCCCGCGTGCGCGATGTCCACGCGCAAATCAAAACGCTGCTCGCGCAGACGCCGCTGCGCGACGCGCCGATCTTCGATACCAACGCCACCGCCGCCGACAATCCCGGCGTGGCGGCACTCGACGCCCATCTGCGCGAGGCCGCCGCGAAATGGCGCACGCGCCGCGACGACGGTTTTTTCCGCCTGGCGGTCGATCGCGTGTTCACGCTGTCGGGGCAAGGCACCATCGCGACGGGCACGGCGTTCGCGGGGCGCGTCAACGTCGGCGACGTGCTCGCGCTCGCGCCGCGCGAATCGGCCAGCGAGGCGCGCGTGCGCAGCATCCACGCGCAGAATCGTCCGGCGGACGCGGGCCGCGCGGGCGAGCGGTGCGCGCTGAATCTCGCGGGCATCGACAAGGACGCGCTCGCACGCGGCGACTGGATCGTCGATGCGCGCATCGCGAAGGCGTCGGAGCGGCTCGACGTCGAACTGACGCTTCTCGCCGATGCCGGGATCACGCTTGCGCACTGGACGCCGCTGCATGTGCATCTGGGCACGACGCATCGCGTGGCGCACGTCGCGCTGCTGGACGCCGACACTCTCGCGCCGGGGCAGTCGGCGCGCGTGCAACTCGTCTTCGATCAGCCGGTGTGCGCGCTGCCCGGCGACCGCTTCATCGTGCGTAATGCGCAGGCAAACCGGACCGTGGGCGGCGGCCGCGTGCTCGATCCGTTCGCGCCCGCTCGCAAGCGCCGCACGCCGCAGCGCCGCGCGTGGCTCGATGCGCTTGCCGCATGGCTCGACACGAATCGCGCCGATGCGCTTTTCGACCAGTCGCCCTACGGCTTGCCGCGCTCGCTCGTGGAGCATCTGTGCGGGCGGACGGCGGCATCGGTCGCGCTGCCGGACGGCCTGCGCCGCGTGCCCTTGCCCGACGACGCGCTTTTCATCGCCGCTGCGCATTGGCATGCGCTCGCCGCGGGTCTCACGGACGCGCTCGCCGCTTTCCACGAACGCTTTCCCGACGAGCAAGGCCCCGACGCCGCGCGTCTGCGCCGCATGGCCGCGCCGCTCGCGCCGGATGCGCTGTGGCGCGCCTTGATCGACGATGCCGTGGCGCGCGGGATCGTCGCGCGCAGCGGACCGTGGCTGCATCTGCCGTCGCATACCGTGGCGCTGGATGCAGCGGAGGAGGCGCTCGCGCAGGCGGTGCTCGCGTCGATCGAACGCGGACGTTTCGATCCGCCGTGGGTGCGCGATCTCGCGCGCGCGCACGGTGCGGGCGAAGACGACATGCGCCGCCTGCTGCGCAAGCTCGCGCGGCGCGGCGACGTGTTGCAGGTCGTGCGCGATCTCTTCTATTCGCCAACGGCCGTGGCCGAACTCGCGCGGCTTGCGGCCGACCATGCGCGCACGCGCAATGGCGCGGCGAGCGCCATCGGCGCGGCGGAGTTTCGCGATGCAAGCGGTCTGGGCCGCAAACGCGCGATTCAGGTTTTGGAGTTCTTCGACCGGGTTGGTTACACTCGGTTTCACCGCGACCTGCATCTGTTGCGCACCGACAGCCGCTGGCACGAGCCGGTCTGAGCGGTTCCCGCCACGCCCTTTGCGCTCCGGCGCCAGGCGAACGATGGAGCATTCCTACTACGCGCTGCTGCATCTGCTGTCGGGCCATCCGGAATGGACGCTCGCGGTCGTGCTGCTCGCGTCGTTTCTCGAATCGGTCGCGTTCATCGGCACGTTTGTGCCCGGCAGCACCGCGATGTTCATCGCGGGCGCGCTCGTCGGCGCGGGCGCGCTGAATCTCGGCTGGGTATTTGTCTGCGCGCTCGCGGGCGCGATTGCGGGCGACGCCGCGAGTTTCTGCTTCGGCGCGCGCTATGCCAATGTCATCGCGCAGATGTGGCCGTTCCGCCGCCATCCGGGCGCGCTCGCCGCAGGCAAACGATACTTCCACGCGCACGGCGCGAAGAGCGTCGTGCTCGCGCGCTTCGTGGCGCCGATGCGCGCCGTAGTGCCGGTCGTCGCGGGTCTGTCGGGCATGACGCCCGCGCGCTTTCTCGCCGTCAACGTCGTGAGCGCGCTCATCTGGGCGCCGCTGCACATCCTGCCGGGCGTGGTGTTCGGCGCGTCCATTGAACTCGCGGGCGCGGTGTCAATCCGGCTCGTCGTCATCCTCGTGGCCGTGACGGCGCTTGGATGGCTCGTCTTCAACCTGGCGCGCGTGATCGTGGGGCACGCGAAGGGCTGGACGCTCGCCTCGCGCGCAAGGCTGCTCGCGTGGGCGCAGCGCAGTGACGGCGCGCCCGCGCGGATCATCTCGCGCGCGCTCGATCCGGCCAATCCGGCGACCGCGCTCATCGTCGCGATCTCGGTGTTGCTGCTGGCGTCGGCCATGGCCTTCTTCTACGTGATGTCGAACGTGGCGCGCGGCTCGTCGCTGGTGCAGGTGGATGTCTCCACGTACCGTCTGCTGCAATCGTTCCGCTCGACGTGGGCCGATTCGATCCTCGACGCCGCCGCGGCGCTCGGCAGCACGCCGACGCTGCTCGCGGTCGCGGCGACGGTGATCGTCTGGATGATCTTCGAGCGGCGCTGGCGCACGGTCGCGTACTGGGTCGTGGCGGTCGTGTTCTCGCAACTGCTCGTCGCGGCGATCCGCCTGACGGCGCATCACTCGTTGCCGCTGTCGTTCGCGCCGGTCGAGCACACGTTCCCGAGCCCGCATCTCGCGGCAACGGTCATCATCTACGGCTTTCTGGCGTTTTTGCTGCTGCGGCGCGTGGGTATGCTCACGGGCGTGTTGATCGCGACGGCGACATCGGGCATCGTGACGGCCGTCGCGCTCGCGGGACTCTACTTCGGACGCTTCACGATCTCCGATGCGCTTGGCAGCGCCGCGCTCGCGGCCATGTGGGTGTTCCTCATCGCGCTGACCGCCGTGTGGCGGCATCCCGGCAAGCCGAGGCGCCGTCCGCTGATGCCCTTCGCGATGCTCGCCGTCATCGGCGCGAGCGTCGGCTTGCAGTTGAGCGACGACACGCAGGCGCACAGCGCGCCGCCCGCGACCGTGGTCATCACGCCGATTCAGTGGATGGACACGGTGTGGCGCACGTTCTCGTGCTACCGGTCGAGCATGGACGGCGACCGCCGCGAGCCGATCACCGTGCAATGGGCCGCGACGCCCGCCGAGATTCGCGCGCAGCTTTCGAGCCGGGGCTGGGCGGAAGTCGACGGGCTGACGATGAAAAGCGTGATGTCGGTGGTTTCGCCGAACGCGCCCGCCACCGCGCTGCCCGTGCTGCCGCGCCTGAATAACGGCGAGCCGTCGAAGCTCGTGTTCACGCGCTCGCATCGCGGCACGGACCAACGCGACGTGCTGCGCTTCTGGCCGACCCGCTACGTGGTGAAGGAGCGCGCGGACGCCACGCCGACGCCCATCTGGCTCGGCTCGGTCGTCCACGAGCGGTTGCGCCGTCCGTCGTGGCCGTTCAACGTGCTGCGTCCGGACCGGCGCGTCGATCCGATGGTGCTGGACCGCAGCGATGCTTCATCGTGGCGCGGCATCGAAATTGCGAACAGCGCGGGGTGCGGCAGCGTGCCGGTCATGCTGGTTCAGTCGAGGCCCCAATGAGTTTTCGCAGGAATGGCCGCAGCGCGCGCCGCGGAGGTGGCTCTTGATTCAGATTCCGCCGTCGGCGATTGCGCAATGGGGCGCGGCCGCGGTCTTCGGCAACGTGCTGTTGACGCGGCTGGGCGTGCCGCTGCCGTCGGCGCCGCTGCTCGTCTTCGCCGGATCGATGATCGCGAGCGGGCGGTTGTCGCTCTCGCACGTGATGTTCGCGGCGGTCTGCGCCGCGCTGCTGGGCGACAGCATGTGGTTCTCGGCGGGGCGCATCTACGGACGGCGGCTCGTGGCCGCGCTCGCGCGCCGCTCGTATGCCGTCGATTCGGGCATCCGCACGACGAGCGAACTCTTCGAGCGGTACGGCGCGCCGATCATCGCGATATCGAAGTTCGTGCCGGGGCTCGGACTCGTCACGCCGCCGCTGATGGGCACGACGCATATCGCGGCGCTCGTGTTCTTTCTGTGGGACGCGGCGGGCATTGTCGCGTGGTCGGCGTTCTGGGTGCTGGGTGGCGCGTTGTTTCAGCGGCAGTTGCACTTCGTGCTCGTCGAATTGCAGATGCATGGCGCGACCGTAATCGATCTGCTCGCGTTTCTGGCGTTGCTGTACTGCGCGTATCGTCTCTTGCGACGACGCACGCCCGGCCGTTCTCGCGACGATGCCCGGTGACGCGTGCGGTTCACGTTCCGCCGCTATAATCGTGGGCTTCGTTGTTTCGCCTGATCTTTTCTCTTTGGCCGGGGAAGGCATCCGTATCCGGTGGTGCGGCTGGGCTTCAAACCCAGTTGGGGGTGTCAGACACTCCCAGGTAGGTTCGACTCCTGCTGCCTTCCGCCATCGCGCTTCGTGCGTGAGGGGCGCTGATCATCATCTTCTCGTAGACCGCGCTGCGCGGGACGTGCGCTCGAATCCTCAATTGACTCCGAGGCGTAGCTTTGGCCACTTGTCTTTGAACTGCGTGGCCTTCGCGTCCCCGGTAAGCCGTTTCCGCCGTTTCCAGCCTTCCGCACGGAACGCAGACATATCGTCAAAAAAACTCCAACACCGAATGCGCGATGAGCGCGGCCGCGGTCGCAAGCGCCGCGAGCCAGCTCAGCGCGCGTAACGTCCAGTGCGCAGCGAGATCGCCCACGGCTTCACGGCTCGAACTGAGCAAGACGAGCAGCACGAGAACGGGTGTGACGGTCATGCCGTTCAGCACCGCGCTCCAGTACATCGCTCGCGCGGGTTCGACATGAAAGAAAGTCAGTCCCACGGCGACCGCGATGCCAAGCACGATCGTCCCGGCGAGCAGCCACGCGATGCGGGTATCGCGCCGCTCGCCGCTTTCCCAGTTGAACGAGCTCGCCGCCGCCTGCGCAGCCGAGCCCGCCAGCGGCGGAAGCGCAAGGAGGGCCGATCCGAGAAGCGCGATTGCGAGCACGTGCCCCGCATGGCCATGCGCGAGCGGCTCGAGTACGCGATCCAGTTGCACGAATTCTCCGGGAGGCGTCGATTGCGTGAGATGCAGCGTGGCCGCCGCCGCGATCATCACGCAGACAGAGACTGCATTGGACAGCAGCGTTCGAATCAGTACTTCGCGGCGCATTCCGCCCATTTTCCGATCCAATGCCTGCCGCCGCGAAACCTCGCTCTTCTTGATGTCGCGCGCTTCCTGTTCGGCTTGCGCGAACATCAAGTACGGACTGACAGTCGTGCCTAACACGGCAATCAGCGTCGTCACGTAGTGTTCGGACCAGACGACGCGCGGGATGAGCAGACGCCTTGCGACGGCATGCCAGGGCACATCGACTACGAAGAGAACGCCGGCATACGCCAACATCGCGAGTGTCAGCCATTTGAGGTATCGCGCGTAGGTTTCATAGGCGACGCTCCATTGCAGAACGAGCGACGCGCATCCCGACAGCAGCGTGAGCCAGACAAGCGATCCGCCGCTCAATGCCCGCAGCGCGGTGCCCATGGCGAGCACATCGACGGCAATGTTCAAGGTGTTGGCAATTAGAAAGCGGGCGACGGCGAAGTAAAAAAACGGCGGCCAGTCGTGCTTGCGCATGTTGGCAGTCAGGCCGCGCCCCGTGATCGCGGCGACGCGCGCCGAGATGAGTTGCAAGGCGACGGTCGAAGGATACGACAGCACGCAAATCCATAGCTGGTCGAAGCCATACCATGCGCCCGCGAGCGTGTAAGTGGCGATGCCGCTTGGATCGTTGTCCGACGCGATCGTGACGAGTCCGGGGCCGACGTGCGCCGACCATGAATGCGCGCGGCGCGCGCTTCCTCGTGAGTCGCTGTCCGCTGCCGGCTTCTTATGAGGAATGAACATGGGACACTCGTGGGCGTATTAGCCGACCGTTCGCATGAAGCGTTCCTAGCGCGGACAGGATTCGAACGCAGTCGACGGTTTGCCGCAGCACAACATTTCCGCGCGCTGTGTCGGCGTGCGACTCACGCGGTACTCACTGGCTCGTCACGAAGGTCGACGAGCAATCCAGCCGCTCGCCGGGCGATTGAGCAGGGCCGGCTGCCGTTACGACGGCTTCATCGAGGTGGCTGGCTTACCGAGCGGGTCGGCGATACTCAATTGATCGCCGCGTTTCCTCGTCGGTCCTGCCCGCTGTTTCACGAGGCAACTGACAACGTCGACGAGGCAGCCCTCTCGCCGCATCCGCACGTACCGGCGCAATTCAAAGACCACCGAGCAATTAAGCGTTTTGTGCACTACGATTGCCTCTGTACGTTTCGTAGTTCGAGTGAGTTAGCCAGGCAGCACGCGACATACCACACAGGAGACTGCGGATGAGCGAGCAAAATGGGCTGTTCTGCCCGTGCTGTGGCAGTGCCGAGCATCGGGCAATGAGTCGCCGTACTTTCATGAGTCTGATTGCCGGCACCGCTGCCGTGTTTGTGATGCCTCCGTCGTTCGCGGACACGGAGATGGTGCCGTCGATCGCTTACGACTCGATTGCCGATCCCGTTCGTTTGCCCAAGGACGTGTATTTCGGCGAATGCTCCGGCATCGCGCTTAACTCGCAGGGGCACATCTTCGTGCTGTCACGCGGCAATACAACGGGGCCAGCCTATGGCGCGGCGGCCGCACAACTTCTCGAATTCGCGCCGGACGGACGCTTCGTCCGCGAGATCGGACACAACCTGTATGCATGGTCTTTCGCTCATACGGTCAAGGTCGACCGGCAGGACAACATCTGGGTGACGGACAAAGGCTCCGACATGGTGATCAAATTCACGCCGGACGGCCGCGTCGCGATGGTGTTCGGCCGCAAGCAGGAGGCCGCAGACGAGGAGACCGGCCCGCTCAAGCACCCGAACCCGCCGCTGGCCGCCGAGCCTGGCCGCTTCCGCCAAGTGACGGATGTCGCGTGGGATGCCGCAGGCAATACCTATATCAGCGATGGCTATATCAACTCTCGCGTCGCGAAAGTGGACCGGGACGGCAACTGGATCAAGTCGTGGGGTGAGCGCGGCACTGGGCCGGGACAGTTTCATACGCCGCATAGCATCGCGCTGGATGCGAACGACAACATCTATGTGGCGGACCGCAGCAACCGGCGCATTCAAGTGTTCGATACTGAAGGCCACTTCCAGCGGCAATTCACGATCGACGTTCCCGTGCCGCCGGATGCGCGTCCGGCAATCGGCAACATGCCTGATGAAGCGGCAATCGCGGCCGGCACGTTCGCGCCAGGGTCGCCGTGGGCCATCTGCATCTCGCCGGGTCCGAATCAGGTGCTCTACAGCGCCGACGCATTCCCGGGCCGCATCTACAAGATGACGCTCGATGGCAAGGTGCTGGGCGTGCTCGGCAAAGCAGGCAAGCAGCCGAAGCAATTCGGCTGGATTCATCAGATGGCGTGTCCATCGGAGAACGTGCTGTTCGTCGCCGAACTGCTGAACTGGCGCGTGCAGAAGCTGGTTCTTCACGCTTGATCGGCGCTATGTCGGGATCGGGAAGAATGGATCGAATCGCGAATCGTGGGCCCAGTTGCGTTAAGTCAATGCAGGGAGTCTCTACGCGCACTCGGTGCTGAGCGGCGTCTATAAGCCTGTGGATTACGGCAATTCCGAAACGCTGAGGCTCAAGGCGCAACGAAGGCTGGAAAAAACCGATGCAATGAACAAGGTGCTGCATGCCATGCTCGACAATGGCGCCGATCAGGAAAAGCACTGGCAGGGCCGAATAGAACGAATCGACGCGCAAAGACGGCAGCACGGCTTTATTAAATGAACGAGCGCGGGGCCGTTCTTTCAAGGGGTGCAGGGCTTGTTAGAATCTGCCCGTTCCCTTATCGGTTCTCCAAATGAACGCTCGACACCTTGCATCCGCACTTGCGACGATCGGTCTCGTCGGTGCGGCGTGCGCTCCATTGCGCGCATTCGCCACCGGTGACGCCACGCAAACCATTGTCATGGTTCGACATGGGGAGAAGCCCGACCAAGGGCTCGGACAGCTTTCGTGTCAGGGATTGAACCGGGCGCTGGCTTTGCCGGGAGTGATCGAAACGAAGTATGGCCGGCCAGACGCCATCTTCGCGCCCGATCCATCGAAACAGAAGAATGACCGCGGGACGAAATACGACTACGTGCGTCCGCTCGCGACTATCGAGCCGACGGCCATCTACTTCGGTTTGCCGGTCAACGCATCGCTCGGCTTCAAGGAAGTGGACAAGCTCGCCGACACCCTGCTATCGCCGGGCTATCGCAGCGGCGTGGTGGTCGTCGCCTGGGAGCACGCCCTTATCGAGGAGACGGCGCGGCGCATCGTCAAGCGTTTGGGCGGAGACGCATCGAGCGTGCCGATATGGGCGAGCGCGGACTTCGACAGCATCTATGTCGTGCGCGTCAATCATCGCGACGGAACCTCCGCCGTCTCATTCGCCGTCGAACGAGAAGGGTTGAATGGCCGATCCACCGCGTGTCCCACGCGGTGATACTGCTTAAAGCTGAAGGAAGGCAAAGATCGAAACGCCGACTCCCGCCGCGCCCATGAGCCCCGCCAGCCAGAAAAGCTTGCGGCTTCCCGTGAGCGAGGTAATAGCGGCTAGTGAGATCGCGACACTTAGCCATGCCAGCGCCTGACCGAACAAATGCTGTGGATGCTCTTTCGCCTCGGAGCGTCGATTGGCCTGTTCGACCTCTTTTTCAAGTTCGCGCGCCTTGACCGAAATCTCTGTCTTTCGGTCTTCGTACTTGGCGATCTGATCCCGATAGAACGCTTGCCTCTGCTGAGGCGCCAACTCGGCAGCCAACTCCATCAAGTGACCTTTGCTTGACTGCGCCTGATAGTAACTCCACTGGTCGCTCGCCTTGCTCTGCAAGAGCACGGCATCGTTCTTGAAGATCAGCGCCTGCGTTTGCAAGACGCCTTCCTCGTAATGAAGAAGGCCGGACAACGCAGCAAGAATTGCCGTAAAGACTGCGACCCAACGCGACAGCGGATCGCCGGCATGAGCGGCATGTTCAACGAGATGGTCGTGCGGTGCGTGTTCGTGGGACATGAGTATTTGACGCGGCCGCTAAGAGCGACGCCTTCGGTTGGAGACCTTGCGATGTTATCGCAATGGCTCTCGCGGCATGCGACTTCTCTTTGCTGATGTCGCTTTGTCAGTCGGAACTGTTATAGCAACGCGCGCACGGACGGTCGCTTCGACGGACTTTGAGAAACCAATCAAGTTCCTCTACAGCAAGGGAATCAAATTCAATGAGATCGGCCCTACTCGGTCGAGTCTCGCAGAACGGATCAGGACAACGCTCACGGACCGCCTGCTCCTTATTGGCGAGGCATTGCATGCAGAAGGTAGTGCCGCATGTGAATGTCCCGCCGGCAGATTGCGGCGCGCAACGGACGCCACCCATCATTCGGCAGCGCGTCGCCTACCGATGTCGGCGCTCAACCGCTCCGCGTCCACGCAGCGGACAGCCGCTCCGGGAACAAGGTATACCGTCGCGGCGGACGAAGCACCGCAAATCAGTGCGATTCAAGGATGGTATGAAAGAGACGCCATGCCGTTGACATCCAGGCGCCGCTCAGTGATGGGACTGCCGCCAGCGTATTTTTCTAGGCGTCCGATTCCCGCCGCCACATCGGCGGACCAGTGCGGGTTCATCGCGTAGGTGGCGTTCAGGCTGAGGTGCACATCGCGCAAGCCGGAACGGGTCGCGTATTGAGGCAAACCTGACGCGGCGCTTTCCTGGGCATTGACGCCAAAAAAAGTCCTTGTATAAGCGGCGTTCGCCCACGTGACACCCGGACCGACAGTGACCAGGAGCTTGCCCAACGGAGCCGACATCAGCAGATCCGTCATCGCAGTGAGCCCTTGCCCGGTCCCGGCGATGTCCTGATAAACCGCAGCCGCCCCGGTGAACGCCCACCACGTGTAGTCCGCGAAAAGCCGCAGCTTCGGGCCATAGTGAACGTCAGGCAGGCCCTTCAGCCGCGCGTCGTCCGAAGCCTTTCGAGACTGGAAGTCGAAGCTGAGTGACGCACCGACGTGATAGTTCTCACCGCGTAACGCATTCACGCCGAGCACATCCGGACCTTGCGAGAAGATTCGCTCCTTCCACGATATGTCCTGAACGGGGAACGGCAGCACCTGCAACGTCGCGGAGCCGGGATACTTTGGAAAGACATAGAGCCCAGGCCCGATCGACACTTTCCAGTCACTCGTGGCTTGCGGCTCGTCAGCGTGTGCCGGGCAGGCAATGGCCGCTAGCGCGAAGGCGATGCCTGCCGCCAGCGCGAATGTGTGCGTCATGCTTTTCTCGCAACGGTCGCCAATTGCCGCAAACGGCGGGCGAGGGCGCGAGACACAACGGGCGTCAGCGCATTGTTCGATTCCGACGCTGCCGCGCTTTCGCGCAGAAATAGCGCGCACTCCCGCGCGACAACTTCGCGTTCGTTATCGGACGTAATCATGTGGTACGAATCATCGAGCCAGATAGTGCGCAGGAACGAGGCCCCGACGTTCTTGCCAACGAAGCGGGCGTTATGCGGGCTCGATGTCTCGTCGTCTATGGCGTGAATGATGAGACAGTCCGTGCAGATGCTCTTGAACTCCTTACGCACCGCGTGAGCAAGCCGGCTCGCTTCGTGCAGCGCCGGTACGGTGATGGACGCGGGACCGACTTCGCTCATCTCGCCCTTCTGCATCGCGCGCGCGATCTTCGAGCGCAAAGCCTCGTTACGCAATCCGTATGGCTCGTGTTCGCGATAGCGATAGCGCAAGCGCAGCGGCGTGTAATAGGCATAGTCGAGCAGAAAACGGTACCAGGGTATCGCCCAGCCGTCGTAGTTGAGCGTGATCGACAACAGCAACAAGGCGCGAGCGCCGGGGCGTCGTTGCGCGACCGCTGCGGCGAGCGTCGCGCCCATCGAGAGGCCGCAAATAGAGACGTGCCGGTAGCGCGTGGCGAGCGCGTCGAATTCGTTCAAGGCCGCGTCGATCCACCGTTCCATCGTTTCATGCCCGGTGCCTGCGCTGTATCCGCGCAATTCCGGCGTATGCGTGGCGAAACCCTCGTCGGCTAGAAAGCGCGCGAGGAAACGCAGTTCGAGTGGCGAGCTGGACAGGCCGTGCAGAAGCAGAACGGCGTGGTCGTTGCCATGTGCCGACGAAAACTCAGTCGCGTTCATGTTCAATCTTCTGTTCGCAGAATCAGGAAGTCGCCGGACGGCGTGATGAAGCGTTCACACACGCACTCGACGGGCCGCCAGTCGTCGCGGCCGCCGGAGCGGAAACGAATCCGATGATGCCCGGGGGTCAGGCGGCCACTGACTCGGGCAAGGTCTTCTTCGTGCACGTCGGCATGTTTCGCACCATACGCGACACCGAAGCCGAAAGATGCATCGTCGATCACGCCGTTGCGCGTGGCCGTCGCCGCCGCCACGAGACTGCCAGGCGACACGCCGTTCGTCAGGTCGAGCGCCTTGATGACGATGAGCGAGCGATTGTAGTGCGCAATGTGATGCAGCATGCGATGCATCTCGTCCGTGGCGCGGCGCGCGATCAGCCGCTCGTTGTCGTGACGCAATAGCATCTCGTAGCGCGACTGCGCGACCGCCGCCAGCAGTTCAGCGCGATACTGCGCCCGTCGCAAACGCTCGACCAACGTAATGACGACGATCGTGATGAGCGGATACGAGACAAGCAGCCGGTAGTCGGCCGCGTCGATGACGTCGATGCGCCCATACGGCGGGACGAAAAGATAGTCGGCGATGCAAAGGCCCGTCGCCATCACAAAGAAGGCGGGCGCGAGTCCGCAATAGTATTCAACCAGCACGCCGGCAATCAGGAACGCGGTACCCGGCATGATTTCGCCAAGCAACGGGTGCAACATCATTCTGATAATGCCGGCGGTAAGCAGTGCTGCCGCGGCAATGAGCCATCTGTTTCGGCCGCGCGGCGCCCATCGTCTCGAGTTTCTGACTTCCATGCAATCGACGCAAAGTGACAATCACGCCTGACAAGGGCGATAGAGCGAGAAGGATACCGGCGTGACTCATTCTGTCAACGTGGACGAAGCCTGTGCTTTGTGTTCAACGCGACGATTGTTTCGGTGGCAGTGTGCCGGTCTTGACGGCTGCCTGTCGCCCAAGCTAAGCGATGTCCGCCAGCAAAGGCTTGCGGCTCAAGATCGAGTTCGACAATAAGGAGGCGTATCGATGTTTCGGTGCTCTAGTGAAGCGGCGCAAACTTCGAACGGCGTGCCGTTCCATGAAGCCGTCCTGGACGGACAGTGTGTCGTGGCAGTCGAACGTTGCACGCGTGGTTCTGTGTGAATGGCCGATCAACGGCCTTGCGTATCGTGCGCGCGCCTCACGCGCCGCCCCTCGTGCGTAGGTTCCCGCTTGCAAGCGAAATGCCGCGCGCTCATTCCACTAACACTCAAACCACTCAGCGATAGGAATCGCAACAGTGTGCGTCATCCTGCCTTATGGATCGCTTAAGAGCCGCGGGTTTAATTGACGGGGAAAACGATAGCAGCTTTGTTGCAGGCGCCGTCCCTATGATATATCAGCGTCCAGGCCTTTCACGCGCGGCGCTGCGGCTTATGTTCCAACGTTCAAGGGAGAGAGCGATGCTTAGGTGCAAATGGAAACTTGCAGTAGCGGCATGCGCGACGCTCGCGCTGGCGGCATGTGGCGGACATGACAACAACAACAGCGGACCACGCTACGTTTCAGACATTGCCGTGCCCAATATCAAGGCGGGCGTGAACTTCTCATTCGATATAGGCGCGATCACCGGCAGCCGTTACGTGTTCACCGACCGCAATAACGCGTCTCTCGACGAGATCGACATTGCATCGAAGACGTTCACCAAGGCCATACAGGGAAGCGGCGATCTTGCCTTCGCGGGACTGGGCCCCGGCCCGAATTCGAGCGCCGGTCCGGACGGCGCCACGCCGGTCGGCAACCTCGTCTACGTAGGCGACGTCAACTCGGTCAAGATAGTGGACCCGGCCGCAGGCGCGGTGCTCAGCAAGGTCACCGTGAGCACGACCGGCGTGCGCGCTGACGAAGGCTGCGTCGATGCAACGCATGGCATCTTCATGATATCGAGTCCGGAAGAGCCTGTTCCGTTCGCCACGTTCATCAATACCGCGACGCAGCGCGTCATCGCGAAGGTGACGTTCACCGACAACGCCGGGAAACCGACTGCGGGACTCGAAGCGTGCCGGTACGATCCGGCCAGTGACAACTTCTATGTGAATGTCGACGGCAGCACCGCGAATCCGCATGGGGAACTGGTCAAGCTGCCGGGGGCGGCTATTCGCGCGATACCGAGCGGCGGCACGCAGAACTACACGACGCTCGCAGGCGTGGCGATGTATCCGGAAGGCAATTGCGATCCGACGGGGCTTGCCTTGGGGCCGGGAACGGACATCGCGGTGGGATGCAGGGAGGCGACGACCGGCGCGCCGTTACTCGTGCAGATCATGAACCGCTCTAGTGGCGCGCTCGTCGCGTCGGTCAATGCGGGCGGCGGCGATCAGCTCGAATACGATTCGGCGACGAATCGGTATTACAACGCTGCAAGCCGCTGGACCGCGTCCGGCAATGCGTCCACGAACGGCACATGCTCGACTGCGTCGCCGTGCACGCCGGTGCTGGCTATCATCGATGCTGCAACGCACGGTATCGTCGCGCGGTTGAACGCGGGCAATAACGCGCACTCCGTTGCGGTCGATCCGGCAAGCGGGCTCATCTTCGTGCCGTACTCGTCGGCGACATCGCCCGCAGGCTGCCCGAGCTGCGCGCCGAACGGATTCGTCAACGGCGGAGTGTCTGTGTTCGCGGCGAAGTAACTGTGCTGATGTCATAGCGGTTCATCGGGCAGTGCAAGCGCGCTGTCCGATGACGACCATTTCACGTCATCTAGAAGACCGCTATCTGCCGAGTCTTCAGCACCGTGCGAAGGGCGCACCTCTCGCGCGGGCTTCCCTCACCATCACCTTCAGAATCACGCGCATTCGCCGTTAAGCATGAATCGCGGCGGCTCCTCTCCTGGTAGCTCGTCGCTTCACGTCTGAATGGGAATGTCAGGGAATGAAGTCCAAGTTTTCGATGAGTCAAAAGTTATGGATGACCGTGGGCTTTGTGTGGCTCGCGCTCAGCGTGCTCGCCGGAGCGAACGCCTTGTCCGGGCGCCGCGAAATGCTCAACGCTCGCCAGCAATCGCTCGGGGAACAGGTACAGGCCGCCATTAGCATCGCGGCGCACTTTCAGCAGGCGGTATCGGCAGGAAAGCTGAGCGACGACGAAGCTAAACGCGAGGCCATCGCGGCGCTGAGAGACTACAAGTACGGGACGAGTGGTTATATGTCGATCACGAACTCCAACACCGTTCAATTGCTGCTGCCGACAAAGCCCACGCTCGAGAACACAGACGTCAGTGGCCTGACGGATGTGGATGGCAACCGGATCATCGTGAACATCGTGAAGTCCGATTCGGACGGCACGCATGTGTCGTACTACAAGTGGCCCAAGCCGGGCGAGAGCACCCCGGTGCGGAAGATGACGGTTTCCGCCGTGCTTCCCGGCTGGGAGTGGCACGTCTATACGGGCGCTTATCTGGACGATATCGATGACGCATTCCGGGCCACCGTAGTGCGCTCGCTCGGCGCCGTGGTCGTCATTGGACTTTTGCTGAGCGGGATCATGGCCGTGCTTATTCGTCAGGTGCTGCGCGACCTCGGCGGCGATCCGCAGTACGCCAAGACTGTCTGCCGCCGCATTGCATCGGGCGATCTCAGCACGCCGGCGAACGTCAAGAATAACGACACGTCTAGCTTATTGTTCGCCCTCAGCTCCATGCGAGCCAACCTCGCAGATACCGTCGGTCAAATCAAGCGGTCGGCGGAATCGATCACCACAGCCACCGCCGAGATAGCAACGGGCAACATCGACCTGTCGGCACGCACCGAGGAGCAGGCGGCGTCGCTGGAAGAGACTGCGTCCAGCATGACGGAATTGACCCAGACCGTCCGACAGAATGCGGACAATGCGCGTCAAGCCAATGAACTCGCCGAACGCGCCAGCGTTGTTGCGAGCAAGGGCCGCGATGCGGTGCAAGAGATGGTGGCGACGATCGGCGATATCAGCGACAGTTCCGCGAAGATCTCCGAGATCACGAGCCTGATCGAAGGCATTGCGTTCCAGACCAACATCCTCGCGCTGAACGCGGCCGTGGAAGCCGCACGCGCGGGCGATCAGGGTCGAGGGTTCGCAGTCGTCGCGGGCGAGGTTCGGACGCTGGCGCAGCGTTCCTCGTCTGCTGCGAAGGAAATCAAGGAGCTCATCGAGGCGTCGGTGGCCAAGGTCGCCGACGGCTCGCAACGCGCCCGTCAGGTCGGCATCACGATGGACGAGGTCGATCGATCCATCAAGGAAGTCTCGACTATCGTCAATGAGATCGCTGCGGCATCCGAGGAGCAAAGCACTGGCATCGAACAGGTGAATCGCGCGGTCGTCCAGATGGACGAAGTCACGCAACAGAATGCCGCGCTGGTGGAAGAAGCGGCCGCTGCGGCTCAGTCACTCGAAGAACAAGCGGTTGGACTGAAATCGGCCGTGTCGAATTTTTCCGTCGAAAACAGCGCGCCCGCCGTTGCTTCTGTCAGGACATCGACGGTGGCCGCACGGACGACGCCGGCTGTATCGAAGGCGATGAAGGCGCCGCAAAAGAGTGCGCCCACCGCACGGCCGAGCGTCAAGGCGATTGCGCAACGAGACGTGTCGAAGCAACCGCAGCCTGCAATGGCTGACGCAACGAGTAGCGCGGGCGATTGGGAAACGTTTTGAGCTTCCAAAGGCTGTTTTTAAGTGGAGCGGCAGGGCGCCGAGTGAAAGATGCACGCTTGCGCTGTCCGCTAACCGAACGCGATTGAGTGTCGGCGGACGCAACGTCCGCCGCTTCGGTTTGAAACGGTTGCCACCGTTCGACGATCAAGCTGGCCGGCGCCGACGCAATTGCGCGGGCGTTCTTGCGGTAATCTCTTTTAGATGGCGCAAGACTTGCGTCATGGTCTGCTTTGTCGCCGCGTAATGCGCCTATCCCTGCGCGCACCCGGAAAGCGCGGCAAGGCCCCAATGCCCATGAAAAACGATGCGGGAACCGCCTCCCTGACTGGCTTCGTGCGTGTTCGCGGCGCGCGCGAGCACAACCTCAAGAACGTCGATGTCGATGTACCGCGCGACGCGCTCGTTGTCTTCACGGGCGTGTCCGGGTCCGGCAAGTCATCGCTTGCGTTCGGCACGCTCTATGCCGAAGCGCAGCGCCGCTACTTCGAATCCGTCGCGCCATACGCGCGGCGTCTGATAGAGCAGGTCGGCGTGCCGCAGGTGGAATCCATCGAGGGCTTGCCGCCGGCCGTCGCGCTTCAGCAGCAACGGGGCGCGCCCAACGCCCGTTCCTCGGTAGGCAGCGTGACGACGCTCTCCAGTCTCGTGCGGATGCTGTACTCGCGCACCGGCAGTTACCCGCCTAGGCAGCCGATGCTTTTCGCCGAGGACTTCTCGCCGAACACGGTCCAGGGTGCGTGCCCGGTCTGTCACGGACTCGGACGCGTGTACGAAGTCACCGAAAAGTCGATGGTGCCCGACGATACGCTCACCATTCGCGAGCGCGCCATTGCGGCCTGGCCGCCCGCGTGGCACGGGCAGAACCTGCGAGACATTCTCGTGACGCTCGGCTTTGACGTGGACAAGCCGTGGCGTGACTTGCCGAAGAAGGATCGCGACTGGATTCTCTTCACGGACGAGCAGCCGACGGTGCCGGTTTATGCGGGCCTCTCTCCCAAGGAAACGCAGGCGGCGCTCAAGCGTGGCGCTGAACCCAGTTATCAAGGCACGTTTACCGGCGCCCGCCGTTATGTGCTGCATACGTTCGCGCATACGCAAAGCGCCATCATGAAGAAGCGGGTCTCGCGTTTCATGGTCGGCAAGGATTGCGCAGCTTGTCATGGCAAGCGGCTAAAGCGAGAGGCGTTGTCGGTGACGTTTGCCGGACTGGATATCGCGGAGTTCTCACGTCTGCCGCTCAGCGCGCTGACCGAGTTGCTTGCGCCGATTGCGCGCGGCGCGTGGCCCGAGCACGTTACCGATAAGCGGGTGCTGAGCAAAGACGCGCGGCAGGCGGCAACGGCGAGACGCGTCGCCGCCGGCGGTGCGTCACACAGCGCCGCGCCCGACGTGCGCCGCACGCCCAATCTTTCCGACGAGAAACGCGCGGCCGCCGAGCGCATCGCGGCGGACTTGATGGATCGGTTCGGCATCCTGATGAATCTCGGCCTCGGCTATCTTTCGCTGGATCGCGCGACGCCCACGCTGTCATCCGGCGAGCTGCAGCGCCTGCGGCTCGCGACTCAACTCGGTTCGCAACTCTTCGGTGTCGTGTATGTGCTGGACGAGCCTTCCGCAGGTTTGCATCCGGCCGACAGCGAAGCCCTGTTCGCGGCCTTGCAGCGTTTGAAGTCGGCAGGCAACTCGCTGTTCATCATCGAGCACGACGTGCGTATCATGCAGCGCGCGGACTGGCTCGTGGATGTCGGACCCGCTGCCGGCGAAGCGGGCGGCGAAGTACTCTACAGCGGTCCGCCAGCGGGACTCGCCGCAATCGAGGCATCGCAGACGCGCAGGTATCTGTTTCCGACACACTCGCCATCTCGCCATACGCCCCGCGAAGCACGCGACTGGCTGCGACTGACGGGCATCACGCGAAACAATCTGCATGACGTCGATATTTCATTCCCGCTCGGCTGCTTCACGACTGTCACTGGCATCTCGG
This sequence comes from Burkholderia sp. 8Y, assembly GCF_902506145.1. Classification (GTDB taxonomy): domain Bacteria; phylum Pseudomonadota; class Gammaproteobacteria; order Burkholderiales; family Burkholderiaceae; genus Caballeronia. The sequence goes on from NZ_LR733519.1 coordinate 701,194, forward strand.
GTTCGGGCAAGTCGAGTCTCGTGAGCCAGGCGTTGCCTGAGCTCGTCGCGGAACGGCTGGGTCGCGCGCTGGATGACAGTGAAGAGGAAGAGCAGGACCCGCTGCTCGCGCGCGTCGCAACGCCTGTGGGCGGACATATCGTTTCAGGGATGGCAAGCGTCAAGCGTCTCGTGCGCGTCGATCAGAAGCCGATCGGCCGAACGCCGCGTTCGAACCTCGCGACGTACACCGGGCTCTTCGATCACGTGCGCAAGCTCTTCGCCGATACTCCTGCCGCACGCAAGCGGCGGTACGGCGCGGGCCGTTTCTCGTTCAACGTCGCGCAGGGGCGCTGTCCCACATGCGAGGGCGAAGGCTTCGTGAGCGTGGAGCTTCTTTTCATGCCGAGCGTTTATACGTCGTGCTCGACGTGTCACGGCTCGCGCTACAACCCGGAGACGTTGGAGATTCAATGGTGCGGCCAGAACATCGCGGATGTGCTTGCCATGACCGTCGATAAGGCATGTGAGTTCTTCACCAGTGAGCCCGCCGTGATGCGCGCGCTAAGCGTCTTGCGCGACATCGGACTCGGATACCTGCGGCTCGGTCAGCCTGCGACGGAACTGTCGGGTGGCGAGGCGCAGCGCATCAAGCTCGCGACGGAACTTCAGCGCGCACATAACGCCGACAGGCTCTACATTCTGGATGAGCCGACGACCGGCCTGCATCCCGCTGACGTCGACCGATTGATGACGCAGTTGCAGGGGCTCGTGGAGGCAGGCAATACCGTGGTCGTCGTCGAGCATGACATGCGCGTGGCGGCAGCGAGCGACTGGGTCATCGATATCGGCCCGGGTGCGGGGGAGGACGGAGGCCGAATCGTGGTGGCCGGCGTGCCGGACGTCGTTGCCAGCCATGCCGTCAGTCGAACGGCGCCTTATCTGCGCGAGTCGGACCGTCGTTGATTCGCGGAGACGCTGAGGTGCGTAATCGCATGCGGTCGCGATGTTGCGGAAGACGCCTCGCGGTCGCCTTAGCGCATGAGTCGTGAACGACTCTGCGTCGTCGTCTGCGGCGCCACGACGCTGGCGCACTCCGCATCGCGACATGGAGTTCTGTCACGCCTGAATCTGGCGGAGCATGATCGGCGTTTGTGTTGCACCGGGAACAGGTCACGCTTGCCTGCTTGGCAAATCGGCGCTGGCGACCTGCTACTTTCTGCGTCGTTGACCCATGAGCTTGACGATGTCGTTCGTGGGCGTGCTGGTCGTGAGGCGAGGAATGTCGTCGAGATGGACCCAGCGGCACTTCGCAATCTCGTTGCTCGGACGAGCCTTGGCGCTGGTGGAAATGTCGCAGGCGAACACGTGGTGATGTTTCTGCTTGCCACGAAAGTCGAACAGGTATTTGGCCGACTTCGCGGCCAGCCGTGTCTCTTCCTTGAGCTCCCGAAGCGCCGCGTCCGGGAGATGCTCTCCGCGCTTGAGGATCCCTCCCGGCAACGCCCACTTCGACTGACGACGTGCGACCAAGAGAATTCGCTTGCCTCTGCGACAGATTACGGTGGCACGCTTCTTCAAACCGACCCCCACTTGTCTCTTCCAAGTATTTTTGCAGGCGCGTTCCGCGCGCCTTCGTCTCATATCAGGCTAACCTGGCCGGATATGGTAATACAGCTAAATCGGCGAGCGCAAACGGTGTCTCTCTGCGCACACACGCTGCAATCGGCGGGCTTTTCATCAAACGGTCACGGCTTGCTGCTTGAGAAAAGATCACTGTGGTAAGGTCGGGACCATTATTCGGTCCGACTCGGGGCTTCTATGGTGGATATGGACGCAGACTGGCCGTTACCGCAGCCGGTCAGCTTTCGAAAGGAAGGCGGGCGTGCAGCCGTGGCACCGGAAGAAGGAGCACATTCCGCCGCCGAAACTTTCATCGCGCTGGCGACGCCCGTCGTCGACGATGCCGTCCGACGCGCGCGTGAATTGGCGACACACTGCGACCCGGAAGGGTTTCACCAACTGCGCGTTGCGTTCAGAAGACTGCGCGCTTTGTATTGGGCTTATTCTCCGTATCTCGGTGAGGAAGCGACGTCCCAGGCTACCGAAGAGTTTAAGCGTCTTGCTGCCATAGCTGGCGGAACGCGGGACTGGGACATCGCAAGCGACTTGTTGAAGGATGCACAGGCGTCGCGTGCATCGATGGGTATTCTGGTGACCGCCGCGAAGGAGAAGCGCGCGCAGGCGGTCGCGCACAGCCAGGCGATGATCAAATGCGATGAAGTCGAATCATTCCTGAACGACGTGCTGCTCCGTGCGAGAGTGACGTTGGCGTCGACCTGCCATGATCTGCCTCTTCGAGCATTCGCGGAGGAGCGCGTTCGTCGGGCACAGCGCGCGCTCAAGAAGCGCAGCAGGCTCGCAGCGCGCAGTGAACCGGCTTGTGAAGAGGAACTTCACGATGTGCGCAAAGCCGGCAAGAAGCTGCGATATCTGCTTGAGTTCTTTGAATTCGTCGTCGAAGGCGAACGTGAGCGGAGGATCAAGGAACTGACGTCCGTGCAGAACAAACTCGGGCAGTTCAACGACATTGCTGCGAGCGTGAGCCTCATTCGAAGCGCCTCATTCAACAACGTGCCGCCGGAAGTCGTGGAGGAATCGCTTCATTGGCTCGAAAAGCAGAAGAACCGGCGCATGCAGGCTGCGGCACGACGTGTTCGAGATATTGCCGGGTGAAACGATTGCGTTGCTTGATACGCGCAAGCACGTCTTCTCCGGCGGATCGCGCAGGCATTGCGAGCCGGGTCGATGATGGGAAAGAAGGCCGATGTGCAAATAGGCTCGACCGAAAGCGGCGAAATGAGTGGCTGCGCCACTGCATGCGCTCGGCGTCGGGCGCGTCGCGGGCATAGGCAGGCGTTTGGGAGGCGGAAGTTCGCACGTCGGCAACGCCTCGAGAAGCGGTCATGCAATAGATAAAGCTATCCGCTTGTGTGAGGCTCATGGGCCTAAACGCAGTGCTCGCGCGTAAGCACATGCAAAGCCCTGGCGGCACGATCAATGCCTGTGTCGATGGTGAATGTCTGGATAGTGAGCATGCGAGTGCGTGATAGGTAGATGGACGTGCGCATGGGTATGCGGCTCATCGCCCGAATACGGGAAGTCATGCGAATGCTGATGATGCGCGTCGTGACGATGCCGATGCGTATGTTCCAGCATTTCGTGAGTGTGTTCATGCTCGTGATGCTCCCGCACATGCAGCCATACTCCGAGCGCCATGAAGATGGCGGCAATCCAGAACGACCCCTCGGGCAAGTGAGGCCATATCGCCAAAGACACTGTGACGCCGAAAAGCGGCGCCACCGAGAAGTAAGCGCCGGTGCGCGCGGTTCCGAGATCGCGCAACGCTAGGACAAATAGAACGAGGCTAATTCCGTAGCCGGCGAGTCCGGTCAGCATGGCCAGGCCGGCAGTCATCGCACTGGGTGGCGATGAACCCATCGCAAAGGCGATCGCAAGACTAACTGTACCCGCAACGAGCCCTTTAGCGCATGCAATGACCATCGCGTCATTCGTGGATACCTTGCGAGTCAGATTGTTGTCGATGGCCCAACAGAAGCAAGCTCCCGCAATCAACAGCGGTCCGAGAGAGATGCCTGCCTCGCCCGGCCCCTGCCACGAAAGCATGACGCCGCCCGCGATGATCGCCACCATTCCGAGAAAGACTCGTACGTCCACGTTCTCGCGAAAGACGACCCACGCGATCAAGGCAGTTAGGACACCTTCTAGATTGAGTAACAGTGATGCGGTCGCCGCCGGCGTGCTAGTGAGCCCGAGCATAAGTAGCGCCGGGCCTGCAACACCGCCCGCTGCGATCGCTCCGAGAAGCCACGGTATCTCTGTGCGCTTGATGCGGTGAGTGGACGCCTGCGCGCCGCGCTTTCGAAACGCGCGCGCGGCAATGCCGACGCCTAAGCCAACGCCGCTGCCTAAGTAAAACAAGCCCGCCACCATGAAAGGCGACAGGGTGCCCAGAAGAAGCTTGGCGATGGGAGTGGCCGCTCCAAAGAGCGCGGCAGCGGCGAGTGCGGTGGTAATCGCTCTGGTCTGTCCATTCATTCGTCGGATGGCCTCTAGTTCAGGAAACAGGAGAATGGCGAGCAGAGTGCGTGCCGCCGCATCGACGGCGCAAAAAGCTAACTTGTAGACGTCGAGACGCAGACGTAACATACATTACATGACCGAGCTTTCGACCTGGTCTCTCCTTGTTCTGACATTGCCTACAGAGAACGCCACCGCGCGTATGCGCTTCTGGCGTGCGCTCAAGGCGAAGGGGTGCGCTGTGTTGCGCGACGGTATCTATTTGCTGCCGTACACGGCTGACCGCGAAGCGGCGCTGCGCGAACTGGCTACTGCAATTGGTGAGAGCGGCGGCACGGCGCATCTGCTGCGAGCGCCCAGCCTGGATCAGGAGCAAGAGGCGGAGTTTCGCGACCTCTTCAACCGGTCCAGCGACTACGACGCCCTTATTGGCGCGCTCAGTACGGCGCGCAAGACCGTTTTCGGACAGGCAGAAACGGAGCTCCGGCGCCTGATGCGGCGTCTGCGAAAGGACTACGAAAGCATCGTTGCGATCGACTTTTTCCCCGCTGAAGGCGCGACGCGCGCGCAAGTCGCCTGGCAGGATTTCGTTGCGCACGTCGACACCGTCATGTCACCCGGTGAGCCGCACCCGGCTGAACGCGCGATCCGAACGCTTGCACTCGCGGACTACCGGGGGCGCACGTGGGCGACCCGGCAACGCATCTGGGTCGACCGGTTGGCGAGCGCGTGGCTCATCCGGCGCTTCATTGATCCCGACAGCCGGTTCATCTGGCTGACCTCGCCCGATGCTTGCCCGCCTCATGCGTTCGGATTCGACTTTGATGGCGCAGCGTTCACGCATGTCGGCGAACGCGTCACGTTCGAGGTCTTGATGGCGAGCTTCGACCTTGAGCGCGATCCGGCGCTGCTGCGCCTCGCCGCAATGGTCCACGCGCTGGATGTGGGTGGCGCGCCCGTGCCCGAGGCGGCCGGCTTCGAGGCCGTCATGGCGGGCGCTCGGGAACGCGCAGTTGACGACGACGCATTGCTCGATGAGATGAGCCGCGTGCTCGATTCCATGTACACGCACTTCGCTGCGGTTGCGAAAACGGCAGAGCAGGGAAGCCGATCATGAGCACGACGGAGACCCGTCATGAAGCCATTACGACACAGTAGGCGTTTTCGCTCGCTAACCGGCGCAGCACTGCTGGCGGCATTCATAGTGCATGTCCTGCTGCCTCGCGTCGCGGCAGCAGCGGAACCGGACAATGCGACGCCTCTTCCGCTGCAACACGTTGCGGACATTCCAATGCCGGGACGCACGTCTCGTTTCGATTACGAAAGCGGCGATCCCGAACGTCATCTGCTGATGATTGCTCACTTGGGAGATGGAGAAGTCGTCGCCTTCGACACGCACGATGCACGGGTCATCTCGACGATCAAGAACGTCTCCGCCGTGCATGGCGTGCTCGTTGTTCCGGAGTTGTCGCGCGTGTTCGCCTCGGCGACCGGGACCAATGAGATCGTTGCAATCGACGAGAAGACGCTGACGGTCGTCGCGCGGATGCCGGGAGGCGCTTATCCTGACGGCATGGCCTATGCGCCCGACGTGCACAAGCTTTATGTCTCCGACGAGACGGGAAAGACCGAGACCGTCATCGATGTTTCATCTAACCGGCGCGTGAAGACCATTGCGCTGAATGGTGATGTCGGTAACACGCAATACGACCCGGTTTCGCGGCATATCTTCGTCAACGTGCAGACGCGGCGTCAGTTGATCGAGATCGATCCGTCGACTGACACGATCGTGACGCGAATCGACTTGCCGGGCGCCGAAGGCAATCACGGCTTGCTGATCGTGCCGCCATCCCGACTCGCATTCGTTGCGTGCCAGGGCAACAACCGGCTGCTGGTGCTCGATATGCACACGATGCGCGTGTCCCAATCGTTCGATGTCGGGCAGCACCCTGACGTGCTTGCGTTCGATGCATCGGAGCACACGTTGTATGTGGCTGGCGAAGCAGGCGTGGTGTCGATGTTCAGAGTCGAAGGGTCACATGTGACGAAAGTGGGCGAGGGCCATCTGGGACCGAACGCCCACGTCGTATATGTCGACGCGTTAACGCATCGATCGTACTTTCCTCTCAAAGATGTCGATGGACACCCGTTGCTACGCGTCATGGCGCCGCGATGAACAAAACATCGCGGCGGAGCATGGAAGAGGAGCACGAACATGAAGACGCTTGTTGGATTCGCGGCGCTGTGCGCCGGTGCCTCGGCGCTTGCCGCGCCACCTCACACGAGCGAGGGCAGGCTCGTGGATGAACACGGCATGACGTTATATGTTTATGGCGGGCAAGGCGCACCGGACGCGAAATCGTGCGAGGGCGATTGCGCGAGCAATTTTCCGCCGGCGCTCGCCGATCCGGGCGATCGTCCGTCGGGCTCGCTTCAACTGGTCGATGCCGGAAACGGCGATCGGCAATGGACGTATGAAGGAAAGCCGCTTTATCGCGGGAAGATGGACAAGAAGCCCGGTGATCGTGCAGGAGACGGCCTCAATACTGTCTGGCATAGTGTTCAGCCGCGTTAGCTGCTCGACGCGCTACATCAATTTCTCTCTAAGGTTATCTGTCTGCATGAGTTGAGAAATCATTCACACAACTTTCAGGTATGCTTACTACCGTGCTCCGGACACAACGACACCGGCCCCACTGCCGGCGTCTTTCGCGGGATCGTAGCCGTCGGTAAGCGTGTTGAGGAACGCGACCACATCCTTGATCTCCGCTTCGTCGAGCGCGGGTTGCTCGCCCTTCTTGCGATTAAACGGCGCTTCCGTGTTGACGTTCTCCCAGTACAGCTTCGGCAGGTCATTGAACTTCTGTACGACGCCCTTCTTCGAGACCGGATAGAACTTCTCGGGATGAATGTCGCGCTGAACGTAGAAGCGAACCACGTCTTCCAGCGTGTGATAGATGCCGTTGTGGAAGAAGGTCTTGCGCGTCGCCACGTTGCGCAGCGACGGCGTTCGAAAGAGGCCACAGAACTCGTCGCGGCCCTTCAGGTCCGTGCGCTCCGGACCGCATGCGCCGAGGTCGTGAAACGTCGGATCGCGGTTGACGGGCAACGCATTGTTGCGCGGCACGCCGAGGGCGATCAGGCCGAAGTCGCTGAACTGCGGCGGCGTGCCGTCCTTCGCGCGCTGGCTGATGTGACACGACGCGCAGTTACCTTTCTTCTCATCGTTGAAGAGTTGCAGGCCGCGCATTTCGGCTTGCGTGAAAGTCGCATGGCCGGCGAGAACCGCATCGAACTTGCTCGTGTATGGGAAGAAGTTCTGCGGCGTCTGCTCGAACGCTTCGAGTGATTGCAAAACAGCAGCGAAGAGCTTGTCGTCGCTCTCGAACACGTCCGCGCCGAAGGTCTTCCTAAGCGCGTCGGCATACGGCGCTGCCCGCACCGCTGCGGCGACCTTGGCCGGCGTGCTGCCCATTTCGAACGTCGACAGCAAGGGAATGCGTGCCTGGTCCTTGCCGTGGTCCACGCGGCCGTCCCATGTCAGCCCGCCAGTGGGACCGGCATCGACGCTTTCGTCGCCTTCGTCGTCGGAATCGTGGAAATGCTCGGCGAACTGCGGGACGGATTGCAGATACCGGAGCGATGGCACTGCGCGAAAGCCCGTGCGATGCAGGTCGCTTCCACCGAGTTGCACCGACAGGCCGTTCGGCGGCCCGAACGCATGTTGCGGGCTATGGCATGACGCGCACGCGAGCTTGCCCGATCCCGATAGCGACGGATCGAGGAACAGCTTCTCTCCCACCGACTGCATGTTCTTCACATGGGCGAAGACCTCCGCCCGCGACTGCCCTTGTGCCGGTACTGCGGCGGCTGTCTGCATCGTTGCGGCGTGCGCATCGGCTGCGTGCGAATCGCAGCCGCTCAGCATGGCAGACACGGATAACGCGACGAGCGCCATCGAACAGAAAACGAAAGGAAAACGCATCGAAAGCATCAGCGCGGAAAACGGTAATTGAAAGATGCGGAAGGGTATGTCGTGAATGTGTCTTTCACATGACAGCCGGGCTGGCCGGAGCGCGCAGTGACTTTTGGCGAATTTATTTCACTGACCTTTCTGAATCGAAAGCGTTATTTCATGTCGGCGTAAACGTTCGTTGCGACACTTCGCACGCCGGCGAAGAAGGGCGAGCGGGCGACTTACGCGCCGGCTCCAACACAAGAGAGATCTCATGAACAAGAAACTCGTTTGCGCGGTGCCGCTCGCGGCGACCGCTGCATTCGGCCTGTACGCCTGCGGCGGCAGCGACGACCATCACGACATCAACGAAGTGAAGAACGTCGTCGTTATTTATGCCGAGAACCGCAGCTTCGATAACCTCTACGGCAGCTTCCCGGGCGCCAACGGCCTGCAGAGCGTGACGGCCGCGAGCGCACGGCAGCTCGATCGCGACGGCAGCGTGCTCGCGACATTGCCGAGCATCTGGGGCGGCCTGACGGCCACCGGCGTGACGCCGGCCGTCACTGAAGCAATGACGGCAAATCTGCCGAACGCGCCGTTCGCCATTGATGACCCGAACGGCTTCAACGCGGCAATGAACGTCACGACGCGCGACCTGTATCACCGCTTCTACGAGAACCAGATGCAGATCGATGGCGGCAAGAACGACAAGTTCGCCGCATGGGCCGATTCGGGCGGTCTCGTCATGGGTCACTACAACACGACGCCGGACAAGCTGCCCCTCTACAAGATTGCGCAGCAATACACGCTTGCCGACAACTTCTTCATGGGCGCGTTCGGCGGCTCGTTCCTGAACCATCAGTGGCTGGTCTGCGCCTGTACGCCCATCTATCCGAACGCGGATAAGAGCGTCGCAAAGGGCTCGATTTCCGTCGTCGATCCGGATGGCGTGACGCTCACGCGCGCATCGAATTCGCCGGCCTCCGCGCTGACCGGCGCACCGAAGTACGTGAATTCCGGCAACCTGACGCCCGACTTCTACGCGGTCAATACGATGCAGCCGCCGTATCAGCCGTCGGGCAACGCACCGGCATCCGGTGGCGATGCGAACCTGGCCGATCCGTCCGTCGCAACGACGCTGCCGCCGCAGACGCAGCAGCATATCGGCGATCTGTTGAACGCGGCCAGCGTGAGCTGGGCGTGGTACGGCGGCGCGTGGGGCGCGGCGCTCAACGACCGGGCGAACGCGATCAAGTACGGCGTGAACTATGTGCCGAACTTCCAGACGCACCATCAGCCGTTCAACTACTTTGCCGATCTCGCGCCGGGTACGACCGCGCGCGCGCAGCATTTGCTCGACGGCGGCACGAACGGGACCGAGTTCATCAAGGCGATCGACGCGGGCGCGCTGCCGCAGGTCGCGTTCTACAAGCCGCAGGGCAACTTGAACGAGCACGCCGGTTACACGGACGTGGCGTCGGGCGACCAGCACATTGCCGATGTCATTTCCCATCTGCAACAGAGCCCGCAGTGGAAAAACATGGTCGTGATCGTCACTTACGACGAAAACGGCGGCTTCTGGGATCACGTCGCGCCGCCGAAGGGCGACCGCTTCGGTCCCGGCTCACGCGTTCCGGCGCTCGTCATCTCGCCGTACGCGAAGAAGGGTTTCGTCGATCACACGCAATACGATACGACGTCGATTCTGCGCTTCATCACGAAGCGTTTCTCGCTGCCGTCGCTGCCGGGCCTCGATTCGCGAGATGCTGCGCTGGTCGCGAACGGCGGTCAGAAGATGGGTGATCTCACTAACGCGCTGGATTTCAGTCAGTAAGCACTAGCGACGACGCACGAACGAAGGCCGCGGTCTGAACGACGCGGCCTTTTTGTTTGTGTAGGTCGGCGCGGCGCGTGGCGCGCGGAGAATCATTAGTGGTTCCGACGATCGCGATCAGCGGATACTTGACGCGACGCTTCAGTTGCTTGCGAAAGCACTCGTCGGAGTTATCGTTGTCACTTCCCCTACCTTTTTATATATAAGAAGTAGTACGAACGATACGGGTGGCGCGGGGAGCCTGATGAAACAGAAGCGGCTCAGCGAGCGGCGCGCTTGCGCAACGTCTCCGATGGCATTTCCCCGAAAGCCTCCGCATACGCAAGCGAGAAGCGGCCCAGATGAAAGAAGCCGCAAGCGAGCGCGATGTCCGCGATACGCGCGCGCGGGCCTGCGGCCAACAGCGCGGCGCGAGCCTGCTCCATGCGGATCTTGCGCACGCACTGCATCGGGCTCATGCCGCGTGCACGATGAAACTGCTCGCGCAACGTGCGCGGCGAGACGCCGGCCGCGCGGGCAATGTCCTCCAATTGCAGCGGCTCGTCCGAGTGTGCGCGGACGTATTCTTCCGCACGCTTGACGAACGCGGGCGCCAGCGATGACTGCGCCACGGGCGCACTTGGCAGCGAGCACGTCAGCAGATCGATCAACAGGGCTTCCATGTGTCCTGCAATCTGCCCGTTCGAACGCGCGCTTTCGAGCAGCGCCGATGACCCCGTGAGCGCGCGCAATTGCTGCATCCATCCCAGCAAGGCCGGGCTATCGATGGATAGCTGCGGTGACAGCAGCGCGCCCGCTTCGTGGCTCGCTTTTCGAAAGGCATCGGCGTCCATGCGAAGCACGAACTGCTCGCAATCGGGCGATAACCACGCATCGAACGGCTGACCCGGCGCGCACAGCACCGCGTTGTGATGATTCACGTCGAGCGTTGCATTCAGCGTACGCACCTGCGCATGGCCGCGCAGGCAGAACATCAGAAGATAGTACCCGTCGACGGATTCCACATCCACGCGCATGGGCGCGCCGAACGAAATCGCGCCGAGACCCAGCCGGCCAAGTTTCACGAAATCCATGTACGCGGGCCCGCGTTCTCTTCCCGACGGCACCAGGACATGCGGCTGCATCACGCGCGAAATGAGATCGCGCGTCTCTTCGAGATCGCTCGATTCAAAAAGCCGATAGCTGCGTAAGGCGTCGGGCGCGAAGAGAGTCGAGGACATGGTGATACGGGTATACGCAAATTCGCGAGGCCAATAAATAAAACCGCCGTTTCCGGATAGTACGTGAATCGGCGACGCTTTTGGTGGATAGACCCGCCATTCTGTCTCTTCAAAAATGCGATGACACCGTGACGTATCGATTACGGCCCCGCAACAGGAGAACATCCGTGGAAACGGCTGAACTGGTATTTCGCCCTCAAGGTCCGACGGATTCGGATCACGTTCACTTTCCGCGCGAAGACGGCTCGCGCATTCCCTACAAAGTGTTCAGCTCCCAAGCGGTGTACGACCGCGAGCAGGAACGCATCTTCCGCGGCCCGACCTGGAATTTCGTGGCCTTGGAAGCCGAGATTCCCCATGCCGGCGATTACAAGAGCACCTTCGTGGGCGACACGCCCGTCGTCGTCACGCGCCTTGAGGATGGCGGCCTCGCGGCATGGGTGAACCGCTGCGCGCATCGCGGCGCGTCCGTGTGCCGCAAATCGCGCGGCAATGCGACATCGCACACCTGCGTCTATCACCAATGGAGCTTCGACAACAGCGGCAATCTGCTCGGCGTGCCGTTCAGACGCGGCCAAAAGGGCATGACGGGCATGCCCGCCGATTTCGATCCGAAGAACCACAGCCTGCGCAAGCTGCGCGTCGAAAGCTATAAGGGCCTCGTGTTCGCGTCATTCAGCGATGAGGTCGTGCCGCTGCCCGACTATCTCGGCGCAGAGATGCGCCCGTGGATCGACCGCATCTTTCACAAGCCGATCGAGTATCTCGGCTGCACGCGTCAGTATTCGAAGTCCAACTGGAAGCTGTACTTCGAGAACGTGAAGGACCCGTATCACGCGAGCATGCTGCATCTGTTCCATACCACGTTCAACATCTTCCGCGTCGGCATGAAGGCGCGTTCAATTCCGGACGCGACGCATGGCCTGCATAGCATCATCACCGTGACGAAGACCGGCGAAGACACGTCGTCCGCGTACAAGCAGCAGAACATCCGTTCGTTCGATGAAGGCTTCGCGCTCGAAGACGATTCCATTCTGGGCCTCGTCTCCGAATACGAAGAAGACACGACGAACCACATTCAGCCGATCTTCCCGCAACTCGTGATTCAACAGATTCACAACACGCTCGTCGCGCGCCAGTTGCTGCCGAAAGGGCCGAACAGCTTCGAGCTGATCTTCCACTTCTTCGGCTACACGGACGATACGCCCGAGCTGCGCGCGCTGCGCATCAAGCAGGCCAATCTCGTCGGTCCCGCCGGTTATATATCGATGGAAGACACGGAAGCGACCGAACTCGTGCAGCGCGGCACCGTGCGCGATGCGGATGCGACTTCCGTCATCGAGATGTCGCGCGGCAATCCCGATCAGCAGGATACGGTCATCACCGAAAGCCTGATCCGCAAGTTCTGGGTCGGTTATCAGAAACTCATGGGCTATTGAGCGGCGAGGCGACGCATGGAACAGATGAAGCTGTGGTTCGAACTGCACATCTTGCAGGACCAATACATCAACGCGCTCGATAACGACAGGCTCGAAGCGTGGCCGACGCTCTTCACGGAGGACTGTCTCTACGAAATCGTGCCGAAGGAGAACGCGGACATGGGCTTGCCCGTCGGCATTATCCATTGCACGAATCAAAGGATGCTGCGTGATCGCGTGGTGTCGCTGCGGCACGCGAATATCTATGAAGAGCATAGCTATCGGCACATGACGTCGGGGCTTACCGTCACGCGTGATGAAGACGGCGTGATCGAAACGGAAAGCAACTACGTGGTGATTCAGACGCGCAGCAACGGCGAGTCGAACGTCTATCAGGCGGGAAAGTATTTCGACAAGGTCGTACGCACCGCAGAGGGTCTGCGCTATCAGGCCAAACGCGTGATCTACGACACTTCGCGCGTGCAGACGCTGCTCGCCACGCCGATCTAGGGAGCGGACATGGAACAACTGACGAATGCATGGCAAGCCATCGGCCAGCTCGACGATTTCACCGAAGGCGAGCCCGCCGCGGTTGTCGCGGGCGACAAACCGGTGGCCGTTTTCCGTATCGGCGATGAAGTCTTCGCGCTGCACGACCTTTGCACGCATGGTCACGCGCGGTTGTCGGAAGGCTTCGTCGAAGACGGCTGCGTGGAATGTCCGCTGCATCAGGGGCTATTCGATATCCGCAGCGGCGCACCGCGTTGCGCGCCCGTCACCGAAGCGGTGCGCAGCTATCCGATTCGCATCGTCGATGGACAGGTCGAGATCCATGTCGAGTAAGCCCTATGTGATCGTCGGCGCGGGGCATGCCGCGCGCCGTGCGGCCGAAACGCTGCGTGCGCGTGATGCGGAGGCAGACATCGTCATGATCGGCGACGAAGGCGCGTTGCCGTACGACCGCCCGGAACTGTCGAAAGGCGCGCTGCTTTCGGAGGAAGGCGAGCGCCGCATCTTCATTCGCGATGCCGCGTGGTACGACGCGCAACGTGTCGATATGCGGCTCGGCATGCGTGTCGAGGCCATCGATCGCGCGTCGCGAAGCGTCGTTTTGGGCGATGGCGCGCGTATCGGATACGAGCGTTTGCTGCTGGCGACGGGTTCGCGCGTGCGGCCGTTTCCCGGTCATGTCGACGAGGGCGTGATGCTGCATTACGTCCGCACGGTCGATGACGCCCGCGCGTTGCGCGCGGCGCTTCAGCCGGGCAAGCGCGTCGCGGTGCTCGGTGGCGGCTTCATCGGGCTCGAAGTCGCGGCGTCTGCGATCAAGGCGGGGTGCGCTGTCACGCTCGTGGAGCCTGCGGAGCGTTTGCTGATGCGCTCGATGCCGCGTGAAGTCGCCGAATTCCTGCATGCGTTGCATCGAACGAACGGCGTCGACATGCGGATCGGAAGCAAGCCGTTGGCCGTGAGGCGCGGGGCAGGCCACCCAATCGTCGAGACGGATCGTGGCGATATCGAAGCGGATATCGTCGTGGTCGGTATCGGGGTGGTGCCGAACGTGGAACTCGCGCAAGCGGCGGGACTCGCGGTCAACAACGGTATCGTCGTGGACGAGCAATGCAGGACCGACGATGCTTCGATCTTCGCGGCGGGCGAGGTCACGATGCACTTCAATCCGCTCGTGAAGCGTCACGTGCGCGTCGAATCGTGGCAGGTTGCAGAGAACCAGCCCGCTATCGCCGCAGCGAACATGCTCGGCGCGGAGGAGCGGTACGCGGAAACGCCCTGGCTCTGGTCGGATCAGTACGACTGCAACGTGCAAACACTCGGCCTCTTCGATGCCGCGCATTCGACGGTTCTGCGCGGCGATCCGTCGGCGGGTTCCTTTTGCGTGCTCGCGCTCGATGATGCGGGCGCGCTCGCCGCTGTCGCCGCCGTCAACGCGGGCCGGGACATGGGCGCGTGCAAGCGGCTGCTCGCGGCAGGCAAGCCGCTGGACATCGATACACTGCGCGACACTGCCGTTCCGCTGCGTACGTTGCTGAGTACTTGAACAGAGACAATGATGATTAGTACAGCGAACATTGAACGTATCGAAACCCGTCTCGTCGATCTGCCGACCATACGCCCGCACAAGCTCTCCGTCGCCACGATGCACGGACAGACGCTCATGCTCGTGAAGGTGTTCTGCAGCGACGGCGTCGTCGGCATAGGCGAGGGCGCGACCATCGCCGGCATGGCGTATGGACCCGACAGTCCCGAGTCGATGAAGCTGGCGGTCGATGCGTACCTCGCACCCGCTGCTATCGGCCGCGATGCGACTCGCATACAGGGCTTGATGGCGCACCTCGGCAAACTCGTGAAGGTCAATCACTTCGCGAAAAGCGCGCTGGAAACGGCGTTGCTCGATGCGCAAGGCAAGCGCCTCGGCGTGCCGGTGAGCGAACTGCTCGGCGGACGCCGCCGCGATCGTCTGCCGGTTGCATGGACGCTTGCTTCGGGCGATACGGCGCGCGATATCGCCGAAGCCCGAGCCATGCTGGAAGCGCGACGCCATAACATCTTCAAGCTGAAGATCGGGGCGAAGTCGATCAAGGACGACATCGCGCACGTTGCGGCCATCAAGCGCGAACTGGGCGATGCTGCGGCCGTACGCGTCGATGTGAACATGGCATGGAGCGAGACGCAGGCGGCCCGGGCTATCCCCGCGCTCGCGGACGCAGGGTGCGAACTCGTCGAACAGCCTGTCGCATCGGCCGCAGCGATGGCAAGGCTCACGCGCCGCTTTCCCGCGGCATTGATGGCCGACGAAATACTTCAGGGACCGGAGAGCGCGTTCGAGATTGCGAAGAACGACGGCGCTGACGTGTTCGCGATCAAGATCGAGCAGAGCGGCGGCCTGTTCGCGGCCCAGCGCGTGGCCCATATCGCCGATGCCGCGGGCATCGAACTGTATGGCGGCACGATGCTGGAAGGCGCGTTCAGCACGGTGGCATCGGCGCATCTGTTTTCGAGCTTCGCGAACCTGCAGTGGGGCACGGAACTCTTCGGGCCGTTGCTGATGACCGAAGAGATCTTGACGAAGCCCCTCGATTACAGCGATTTCGAACTGACCGTACCCAACGGACCGGGCCTCGGTATCGAACTCGACGAAACCGTGGTCAAGCGTTTCACGCGCGATGGCCTGATGAAATCCACCCGTTGAGAGGATAAGAGCGATGCTGTTCCATGTTCGAATGGATGTGAACATTCCCGCTGACATGCCCGTTCATGTCGCCGATGAAATCAAGGCACGAGAGAAAGCCTATTCGCAGGCGCTTCAGCGCAGCGGCAAATGGCGTCACATCTGGCGTCTGGCCGGACAGTACGCGAATTTCAGCATCTTTGATGTCGAGAGCAATGCCGAGCTGCACGAGATTCTCACTGCGTTGCCGCTCTTTTCGTACATGAAGGTTTCGGTGACGCCGTTGTGTCGCCATCCGTCGTCCATCAGAGACGACGACGCTTAAGCATCAAAGCCAAATCCCCATACGAACGGAGACATGAATCATGAGCGTCAAGGTATTCCAAAGCGAAGATGTCCAGGGCTTGTTGAAGGCTGCGGCGAATCTCGCCGGCGACGCTGGCAATGCGCGCACGAAGCAGATCACGCATCGCCTGCTGAGCGATTTGTTCAAGGCGATCGACGATCTCGACATGACACCCGACGAAATCTGGGCGGGCGTCAACTATCTGAACAAGCTGGGCCAGGACGGTGAGGCCGCGCTGCTTGCAGCGGGCTTGGGCCTCGAAAAATACCTCGACATTCGCATGGATGCCGAGGACCGTGCGACCGAGATGAACGGCGGCACGCCGCGCACCATTGAAGGTCCGCTGTATGTCGCGGGCGCGCCGCTGCGGGATGGCGTGACGAAGATCGACCTCGACGCCGACGAAAACGCCGGTCCGCTCGTCATTCGCGGCACGGTCACGGGACCGGATGGCAAGCCGCTCGCGAACGCGGTCGTCGAATGCTGGCACGCCAATTCAAAGGGCTTCTATTCGCACTTCGATCCGACTGGCGCACAAAGCGACTTCAATCTGCGCGGCGCGGTAAAGACGGATGCCGCGGGCAAGTATGAGTTCCGCACGCTGATGCCTGTGGGTTATGGATGCCCGCCGCAAGGCTCGACGCAGCGTTTGCTCAATGCGCTTGGCCGACATGGCAACCGTCCTGCGCACGTGCATTTTTTCGTGACCGCTGACAATTGCCGCAAGCTGACGACTCAGATCAACATCGAAGGCGATCCGTTGATCTGGGACGACTTCGCCTACGCGACGCGCGAAGATTTGATCCCGCATGTCGTCGACAAGACCGGTGGTCGGGAATTGGGTTTGAAGGCCGACGACTATAAAGAAATCGAGTTTGACTTCAGGCTGACGCCGCTAGTTCAGGGCAAGGACAATCAGATCGTGCAGCGGAACCGCGCTTCCGTTGCGGCGTAACCGACTGATAAGAACCCCCGCCTTGCGCGGGGGGTTTGCTTTTTGCAGCGGGCGATGATGCATCAGAACTTATGTCGCATGCCCACTTGCACGAACGTCTGACGATCCGACGACGAGGCCGTCAACGCATTGAGCGTGGCTCGCGCGGGTCGTCCTGTCGAGTCGGTGCCGCTCGCGAACTGGGTGCTGCTGATCACATAGACATCGGTTCGTTTCGAGAGGTAATAGTCAAGAGACAACGACACGGTGTTGTAGTGTGAACTGCCGATGCTTCCCACGCCCGAACCGTGCGTATAGCTGTACACCAGTTCGCTCAGCAGAGCGGGGGTCCAGTAATAGGTGGCGTTCACTTCAGCGGTATTGAACTTCGCGGTGCCTGACAGTTGCAACGGATTCGATCCGGACGAAGTATCCCCGAGGCCCTTGAACTGCACGTTGCTGTAGACGAGGCCGATGGTTGCCGGGCCGAACGTATAGCGGCCTGCCGCTGCTATCGCCTGATACGTGTGCGACGAGGCATAGCCGCTATAAATAGGGCTCGCCGTCATGTTGTTGACGTTAGCGCCCGGCACATTAGTCGGCGTCGCGGTGAAGAACGACTGATTGGGGTTGCGCACGTTCATGTACGCGGCACCCGCCGAGAAATTGCCGTAGTCGTAGCCGATGCCGGTCGACCATATCTGGTTGCGCGAGAATTCGCCGGCCTGTCCGCCGAACCCATAGACGCCGCCGAACGTAAAGCCGCCCAGAACCGGGCTCGTGTATTTGACCGAGTTGTTGACGCGCTTGCTGTTGTTCAGATTGTCCAGATCGCCCGGATGCGCCGTGGTGCCGCCGCCGTAGTTGGACGAGTTCATGCGAGTCTCGACGAACGTCACGAGCGAATCGTATTGGCGTCCGAGCGTGACCGTGCCATACGCATCGCTGGATAGGCCGATCCATGCTTGTCGGCCGAACAGTGTTCCGCCTTGCAATGATTTGCCGGTGCCGAGATCGAAGCCGTCCTCGAGCTGGAAGATGGCCGAGAGACCGCCGCCCAGGTCTTCGTTGCCTTTGAAGCCCCAGCGCGAGCCCTGCATGATGCCGCTCGATCCGCCGATCACGCGGCCGCCGCCACTGTTGCTCTGATAGTTGACGCCGTAGTCGATGAGCCCGTACAACGTGACGGACGCGGCTTGAGCCTGCCCGATGCCGCATACGGCCAAAACCGCCGCGCAGGAAATCGCTTTTCTGTTCATTGGCATAACGAATGATATTGGATTGTGGGATTCTGCGGCCATACGGAACGTATTCTCGCTTCCGTCATGCAACAGTACCCAGCCTTGATGAATCGCGTATTCGCAATCTATCAACGCGGGTTTGCAAGAACTGCAAAGCTCGCGGAAGCGCCCACGCATAAAAAAAACGCGCTGCCCGATGGACAACGCGCTTCGTTCACGCATCGTTGCTCTACGCTTCAGACCGGCTTGCCCTCGCTCGACTGCCAGTTGCGCATCAGCGTGTTGGACGGCAACGTCTCGTCGATCATCTTCTTCGCCGTCTGAATACCCGCGACCGGAAGCCCTGTCGGATCCAGCACGCCGATCTGTACGAGCACTGACGCCTGATCCCAATAGATATGCTCGTTATAGAGCTTGTCGCCGCGAAAGCAGACGACCGCGAGCATCGGCACCTCGAAGTACTTGCCCGTCGGCTCGAGGCCGGGCAGAAGCCAGTCGATCTCGCGGTCGTGCGTTGCACAGAAGACGAATTCATCGACGATGCGATCCGCGCCGATCGTGCGCGATACCGGAATCAACCGCGTATCCGCTGGATTTGCGTCAACGAAGTGATAGTTGTAGAAGCGTTTGAGTTGATCGTGGCCCACGCCGCCCGTCATCGTCGGAACGTGGTTGACGTAGGGCTGCGCGACCATCGTCGGCATGATCGCGTCGACGTCTCGCGTGGCGAACTCGTAGTAGCAGTGGCGTTCCCAAAGTGCGTCGAGATCGTGAATGGGACCAAGCACATGGCGCAGCAGCGCGACGGTACGCGAATAAGCCATCGTCGCGGCGGGCTTGTCGTAGTGCGGCCGTTCGGGCGTGGCGAACGCGTGATCGCAGCCCGGGTAGACGTGCGCGGCGATGCGCGGATTCTGCGCGAACGCTTGCAGCAGACGCTCGCGCGCATCCGGAGGACAAAATGCGTCGTTGCCCGCGAAGTGAAACAGCATCGGACAGCGTATGCGCGGCACTTCGTCAATATAGGCATCCAGTCCCACGCCGTAGTAACTCGTCGCGCAGTCAAGGTCGAGGCGCGCGGCGGCGAGCATCGCGAGCTTGCCGCCGAGGCAATAGCCGATCGCGCCGACCTTGCCCGGCTGCATCGGCAACGCGCGCAGTGCGGCGAGCGTTGAGCCGATATCGGCAATGGCGAGGTCGAGGTCTAACTTTTCGTTATAGCCGAGTGCCTCATTGAAGTCGGCTTCGCTGTAACCCAGATCGACGCCCGGTTTCATGCGCCAGAAGAGATCGGGAACGAGCACCACGTAGCCTTCTTCTGCGAAGCGGTCGGCCATCGCGCGCATGGTGCCGTTGATGCCGAAGATCTCCTGCAGCAGCACGAGACCCGGACCGGAGCCTTGCGCGGGCACGGCCTGATACGCGCGAAAGCGCCGGCCGTCGTGACTGTCGATATCGATGTAGGAACCCAAAGTCGTCTCCGTCGATGAAACGCCACTAGAGCGTGGCAAGAAGCTGTGCCTGTGTCGCGGCGCGATCCGTGGCGAGCGCCGCAGCAAGATCCCTCGCCATCGCGCCGATATAGATTTCGCTTGCGCTGCTCGAAGGCGCGTCGAGGGCGTCGAGCGCGGCGTCGGCGACTTCGGCGGGCGACAGCTTCGGGCCTTCGAAGCCGCGGCTCATGTCCGTATCGATGGCGCCGGGAAGCGCGGCGATCACGCGAACGCGATAGGGCGCAAGCTCGCCACGCAGCGATTCGGTCAGGCGCAAGGACGCTGCTTTGGACGCGCACAGCGAGCCCATTGCACGCAGGGTTGCGCGCGCCAGAATCGAAAGTACATTGATAATTGCGCCTTCGTGTGTCTTCAGTGCAGGGGCAAAGGCCCGGCACATGCGAAGCACGCCGAAGTAATTGACGTCGAGTTCGGCGCGCGCGTGCGCGATCGCGTCTTCGGCGAGGAACGCGGATTGCCGATTGACGCCCGCGTTGTTGATGAGGAGCGTCGTATCACCGGCGATGCTTGCGGCGCGTGCCACGCTCGCGTCATCGGTGACGTCGAGCGTGACGGGGACGACGCGTGCATCGAGAACCGTCGTATCGCCCTGACGCGATGCGGCATACACCTTGCCTGCCCCGCGTGCCAGCAGGCGCGCCACGAACTGCGCGCCGAGCCCGCGATTCGCGCCTGATACGAAAGCAACGGTCGTTTGATCGATCATCAGCGTCATCCCTCGATTCAGGTCAGGCGAGCGAAAAATCCGCGGGCAGGGTCACTTCCAGTAGCTCCAGATCTGCGCTGCAGTTCGCGAACGTGTAGCGCAATTGGCCGGGTATCGCGATGCTGTCGTCCGCGACGAGATGCCATTGCTGATCGTTCGCGCTCACATCCACGCTGCCCGCGAGCACGAAGAAGATGCAGAACTCGGTGTCGTGCATGCGCGCGGCATGTTGATTTTCGTCCAAGGGACGAACGACACGCACGCCCGCAAGCCCCTTCGTCGCGTGACCGATGCCGGTATCGGTCACAACGAAGCCCGGCGATTTCCACGCCGTCCAGTTCGCTTGCCTGGCGATATGGCGCACGAAGGTCTGACCGTTGAAGTCGTGCGCGGCATCGTAGCGTGCGCTGGGCAAGGTCATGTCGTGATCGGCCATCGTGATGTGCTCGGCAGGGCTGCCGAGTTCGATGACTTCCGCTCCGGCCGAGCTTTCGAGCACGCGATGACGGATCTCCGGCGGCTGCAACACGCAATCGCCTGCTTCGAGAAGGAACGGCTCGCCCTGGCCTTCGTATGCGAGACGCACCCAGCCTTTGCGGCAAAAGATGACCTGAAAGCGAATCTTGTGAAAGTGCACGTAATCGGGCACCGGGCCGCCTTCGAGAATGCGGATGTGCGAGGCGATGAACGCCCCGCCATGACGCTCGGGCAACAGATCGCGATAACGCATGCCTGCGCGGCCAACGCTCCAGTCCGCGGCATCGCCTGCGTGCGACAACACGAGTTGCTGGCGCGTCTCGGGTAGATGCATCGGCGGATTCGCGTGTACGAGTCGCACGACGACGCCGTTCGGCGCAATGATTTCGCGCGTTTCGCCGGGCGTTTTCGTGGGATCATCGCAGAGCACTTGCAGCGTTTGCAGGCCGTCTTTCACGTCGAGACCGAGGCGGATCTTGAAGGTGCCGCGCGAGAGAATCGCGGTGCGCGGTCCATCGGCGGGAAAGATTGCGTCGAGACGAAAGTTCAGGCGCGAGATGAAAAACTGCATCGTCGCGGGAAGGTCGGTGCAGCGCATCGGCACGACGAAGCCTTGCACGCCTTCTATCGCGGCGTCAGTCAGAATGGATGCTGGAACGGTTGAGTTCATATCGGATCGCGTGAGGTGTGAGGTGTGAGATCAAAGGGCGGCGCATGGCAAATGACGCCGGCCGGTGGACCTGTCAGCACACAAGCGATTCCGATGCGTCGCGGCGCGCGCGAACGAAGGCTGGTCGTTTTCATCTCGGCAGACATTGCGCGAGCCGGTCCAGTCCCGCGCGCGTCGTGCAGACGCCCGGAGAAAAGCGCAACGTGCGGCCTCGCGAATCGACGAATACGCCCGCTTCCTTCAGTTGCACGACGAGCTGTGCGGCGTCGAGATGAGCGGGCGCCTCGGCCATGATGCTGCCGCCGCGCTCATCGTCGGGCCGTGGCGAACGGAGGCGATAGCCTTTCTCATCGACCATCGCGATGAGTTCATGCGCGAGCGCGAGATTGTGCCCGCGAATGCTGCCTGCTGGCTGCGCGCGCAGCCACGACATGCCCGGCTGCGATGCGATGAAGGGCAGCACGGACGGGGTGCCCGTGTCGAAGCGACGTGCACCGTCCGCATAGGAGAACGAATCGATGTCCCAGTTGAACGGGTCTTCCTGGCTGAACCATCCACGTACGGCAGGGTTCGCATTGCCGCGCAACCCATGCGCAGCGATATAGCCGAGCCCCGTGCCGGGTGCTCCGCATAGCCACTTCAGCGTCGATCCGCATACGAAGTCGAACGGCGTCTCCCGGAGATCGAGCGGCAGAATGCCGATGCCTTGCGTCACGTCGAGCGCGACCAGACTGCCGCGGCGTCGCGCGTGCTCGCACATCGCGGGCAGATTCACGCGCTTGGACGTCAGCGAGGATACCCACGTGACGAGCGCCAGCGCCACATCGTCGTTCCACGCTCCGAGAAAGTCTTCGTCGCGTACATACGATTCGCCTTCGCGTACGCGCACGGTGCGCAGTTCGAAGCCGCGGCGCTTTGCAAGACCTGACAGCAGGAAGTGCAGACTCGGGAAGCAATCGGCGGCGACGAGCACGGTGCGGTTCTTCAGCGTCTCGTCGGCGAGGCCGTCGAGATAGCGCGCGAAGGCTTCGGTGACGTTCTGCGCGCCGAACACTTCGTCATCGTTCGCGCCGATGAGCGCGGCCCAGTCACCGAGCAGGCGCGCGCGGGCGGCGAGTGCCGCGTCCCAGCGGGTATCGTCGGCGGCGCACCAGGTATCGGCGAATGAAGCGAGGGCTTCTCGCATGGCCTCGCGATGTCCCGGATAGACACCTACCGAGTGATACATGAGCCAGCCGCTGAAGTCGTCGTTCTGATTGCGAAGGTCTTGGGTCATGGTCGTCGTTCAGATATGCTTAACGAGTTTGAAGTGATAGATCGCTATGCACGCGAGGCTCAATGCCGCGCAGGCCATCAGATAGAGCGCAGGCGAAAGCGGATTGTGCGTGGCGCCGATCATCGCGGTGACGAGCCAGGGCGTGAATCCGCCGAACGCCATGACACCGATGTTGTAAGTGAAGCCGAGGCCCGTGCTGCGAACCGAAGTCGGGAACAGAGAGGAGAGCACGGCGGCGAGCGGCCCGAAGTAGATCGCCTTGAGCGCGCCGGCCAGCACCATGATCGCCAGGAGCACCGCGAGCGACGGGCTCGACAACAGCCATGCGAAGCACGGATAGATCGTCGCGAAGGTGACGGTCGCGGAGAGCACCATCATGCGGCTGCGTCCGTAGCGATCCGCGAGATGCCCCATCAACGGCGTGAAGAACATCAGGATCGTGCCTGTCACGACGGTCGCCGCGAATCCCGTCGATGCCGGCAAATGCAGTTGCTTCACCGCGTACGTCGGCATGTAGAGAATCATCAGATAGCTCGCCGCAGTGGACACGGCCATGATGCCGGCCGCCAGAAGAATACGGCTCTTGTAGTGCGCGAGCAGATCGCGAATGGGCGCGGCTTTCTGCGTGTGCTGCGTGTTCTGCGAGGGAGCGGGCAACGTGTCGTCGATATGCTTGCGGATATACAGACCCACCGGCGCAACGAGAAGACCGAACACGAACGGCGCGCGCCATCCCCATGTCTCGATCTGCCCCGGCGTGAGCATCGTGCTCAACGCGAGTCCCGCGCACGATGCCAGCACCGTGCTCATGCCCTGACTCGAAAACTGCCAGCTTCCGAGGAATGCCTTGCGCTTGCTCTTCTGCTCGATCATCAACGCGGTGCCGCTGCCGAACTCGCCGCCGGTCGAAAACGCAATGAGAATGCGCGCGGTCATCAGGCCGATGGGCGCGGCCACGCCGATTGCCGCATACGTTGGGATCAAGGCGCAGACCAGCGTGCCGATGGTCGTCAACGCAAGCGATACGAGCAACGCAGACTTGCGCCCTCGCTGATCCGCATAGCGTCCGAGTACGAGGGCGCCGAGCGGGCGAAACACATAGGAAAGCCCGAACGTGCCGAAGGTCATCAGTAGCGACACGGTCTCGTCATGCGCGGGAAAGAAGAGCTTCGACAGCGTGACCGCGAAGAAACCGTATGCGGCGAAATCGAACCATTCGAGCGCATTGCCGATACTCGTCGCGACGATGAGCCGCCGCAACGGTTTCGCGCTTAGGGGCCGCGAGCGATTCTCGATGACAGTCGAATCCATGGTGTGCGTTCCGATTCAGGAAGTGGAGCTTCGAAAACTGCGATGTGAGTTCAGCGCGCGCCGGGAACAGCGGGCTCGCCCAAGTCCCAGAAGACGCCGGTCATCAATTGCAGGGCTTCACGCATCACGGGCGCGAGAACGTGTTCGTCGGGCGCGTGCTGCCGGCAGCCGGGGTACGAATGCGGAATCCAGATGGTCGCGAGATTCAGCGTATCGGCGAAACATTCGTTGGGTATCGTGCCGCCGAGGTTTGGCAACAGGGTGACGGGCTTGCCGGTCGATGCCTCGATCGAACGCTCGGCGAACGCGACCCACGCATCGTTCGGATCGAGGCGCGTCGCGGCGCCCGATGCTTCGATCGTGACTTCGATGCCGTCGAAACCTTCACGCGACAGATGCTGCTCGATGAGTTCTTTCGCGCGCAGCCAGTCGGTGCCGACGACGAAGCGCAACTGACAGACCGCTTCCGCTGCGCGCGGAATCGCGCTAACAGGATTCGCGATGTTGCCGGAATTCATCGCGAGCACTTCGAGCGTGTTCCATGCGAAGACGCGCTCGGCAGGCGTGAGTCCGGGTTCGCCCCAATTCGACGACAACGCCGGGTCGCCATCCTCTCCGCCGACCACGAGCTCTGCGACACGGGCGCGGACTTGCGGCGGAATCGGCGGCGGCAACAGGCCATTGATGCGAATGCGCCCGTGTCCATCGACAAGACTGGCAATCGCATTCGCCAGCACCGTTGCGGGGTTCGCGAGCACGCCGCCCCAGTTGCCCGAGTGACGCGCGCCGGCCGGGTTGTTCACACGCAAGCGGAAATGCAGGGCGCCGCGCGAACCGAGAAAGATGGTCGGCGACGCGGCGCGCTGGCGCGGTCCATCGGATGCGATCAACAGATCGGCGGACAGCCGTTCGCGCAAGTTCTCGCAGATGGCATCGAGCCCCGGCGAGCCGACTTCCTCGCCCATCTCGAAGACGATCTTGGCGTTGAAGCCGAGTTCACCGCGCTCGGCGAAGACCGTCGCGAGCGCGGCGAGATTGATCGAGTGCTGCGCCTTGTTATCCGCGATGCCGCGTCCAAACCAGCGATCGCCTTCGACGCGGACTTGCCACGGTGAACGATCGTTCGTCCAGTGGGACGCGTCGCCATCGATCACATCGCCATGGCCGTAGAGCAGCACCGTCGGACGGTTCGGCGATTCGATGCGTTCGCCCACCAGGAACGGCGGCATCCCCGCGACAGGGTTGTCGAGGATCTCGCAGGCGAAGCCCATTTCCATGAGCGTGCTTTCGATTTCTTCGCTCAAATACCGGCGCAGGATCGGTGCCGCGTCGGGGCGCTGGCTTTCGGTGGCGAGCGCGACGCGGCGGCTCAGCGTGGCGAGGAAATCGCCGCTGTCGAAGTGCGAACGGGCGAGGGCGAGGGCGCTTCGTCGGGACATGTCGTGGGGTGTTGGGGTCAGCGTGGAATCAGGTTAGCCTTGCCGAAGCATTTTTGTATTCGCAATCAATCAAGGTACATTTGCGTTTTACTCAAACCTCCGGCCTTGCCGATATCCGCCATGCGCAAGCTGCTCGAGCCCTCGCTGTACTACTTCTCCGTGGTTGCGCAGGCCGGATCGCTGAGTTCGGCGACCGAGAAGCTCGGTCTGACCGTTTCGGCGCTAAGCCGGCATATCGCCAAGCTGGAGGGCGATCTGGGCGTGCCGCTCTTCGAACGCCATGCGCGCGGCATGGTGCTGTCCCATGCGGGCCGGCTCTTGCTGCGACATGCGCAACGCACGCTCGCCGATGCCGAGTCTGTCTTCGAGGAAATTCAGGGTGAAGCGCGGCGGCGCGCGCGCACGCTCACGATTGCCTGCACCGAAGGTTTCGCGTTCGACTTTCTGCCGGTGTCGCTCGCAACCTTCTGCGGCAAGCATTCCGACGTCGCGATCCAACTGGAAGTGGTGCCGTCGGATCGGACGAGTCAGATGTTGCTGTCGGGCGAGGCGTCGATTGCGCTCGCGTTCAGCTTCAAACCGGAGGCGGGCGTGGTCGTGCAGTTCACGCAGCGGGCGCCGGTGATGGCGCTGATGCACCGCGAGCATCCGCTGGCGCAGCATTCCAGGATCGCGCTGAAGGAGTTGACCGGGTATCCGGTGCTGTTGCAGGACAAAGGGACGACGAACCGGCAGCTTTTCGATATCGCGTGCAATGTGGAGAGCATCGAAATCCTGCCCGCCATGACGAGCCGATACGTGGCGGCGCTCTATCGCTTCGCGCAGGTCGTGCCCAATGCGATCATGCCGTCGGGCTATGTGTCCGTCGCCAAGCGCCTCGCTGCCGACGAACTGACCGCTATACCGTTCCAGAACCCGTTGCTGACGCAGCGCCGCCTGCAAGTGCTCTCGCTCGCGGGAAGACAGCTCGGTCCGCTCGCGGAAGAGTGTCTGCGCTGGATCATCGACGATCTGGAGCGGACTTCGTCTGAACAGCCCGAGTTGACCGGGAAGGCTTGAGCAAGCACGCGATGCTGCGCGTTCATTCAAGCACTCTCGCGGTCGATGATCGCGAAGCCCGTGTCCACTCTCAATGCCGGCTCGGCGCGCTGCTTCGCGTCCAGCCTGCCCAGGAGCGCCTCGGCGGCCAGCCTGCCGATCGATGCACCGTCGATCCGCACCGTCGATAGCGACGGATGAACGTGCGCCGCCGTGCTCAGGTCGCCGAAGCCCATGACGGCCACGTCGCGAGGAATGGCGATGCCGCGCTTCGCCGCCTCCGCGAGGATGCCCTGCGCGAGCGTGTCCGTGCTGCACACGATGACATCGGGCAAGCCTTGGTCGAGCAGGCGCACGAACCCTTCGCGCCCTGTCTGCAGCGTGGCCGGGGCGGGCACCACCTGCATCGGCACGTCGTCCATGTCGTGGCGTTTCAATTCGTCGATCAGGCTCGTGCTTCGCCGCATGCCGCGAGGATCGTCAGCCGTTAGGATGGCGAAACGTCCATAACCCTTCGACAGCAGATGACGCGCGACCGCAATCCCAACCGCCTCATGTGAGAAGCCGATGAGCATGTCGATAGGGTCGTCGGTGAGATCCCATATCTCGACGATCGGCACCTTCGTCCTGCGCAGCCGCTCGCGCGTGAGCGGCGAATGCTCGGTGCCGGTCAGGACGATGGCGTCCGGCCTTCGCCCGAGCAGTGTGCCGACAAGCTGTTCCTCCCGCTCAGGAAGATAGTCGGTCAGGCCGAGCAAGGTTTGATAGCCGGCCGGTGCGAGCGTCGTCATCAGGCTCTGCACCATGTCCGTGAAGATCGATGTCGCGATGGTCGGCAGCAGCAAGGCGATCAGATGGCTCTTGTTTGTCGCCAGCGCGCCCGCCAGCAAGTTCGGCACATAGCCCGTGGCTTGCACGGCGTCCATCACTCGACGGCGGGTTTCCTCGCGGACAAGCTCGGGACGTTTGAGCGTGCGCGACACGGTCATCGCGGTGACGCCCGCGAGACGCGCGACATCTTCCAGCGTCACGCTGTCGTTCGCCTGTGGTGGTTGGCCGCTTGCCGGCGCGTAGGTCTCTTCCATTCCCGCTCCCTTGTCACGCTCGATTGTATCGATACCTGCGCAGCCGCTGAAGGCGCCTTAACGTCAGACGTCATATCTCCAACGAGCGGGAAAACCCGGATTCACGCTATGTTTGCGCTAACATAAGCTTCGTAACCGTGAGACATCGCACAACTTGGCGGAGACGATGATGGAGAGAGGCGTACAACGAACAGCAAGCCCGATCGCCGGGGGCAAGGCAATCGACACGGCGGCGAGCGCGGACGGCCATGCAGCGCGCTACGCGGGACGCAGCAAGGCGCGCTTCCTGATCGTCTTCATGCTGTTTCTCGTCACGACGATCAATTACGCGGACCGCGCGACCATCTCCATCGCCGGTTCGTCGATTCAAAAGGCACTGCATATTTCGCCGGTCGAGATGGGCTATATCTTCTCGTCGTTCGCATGGGCATATGTGATCGCGCAGATTCCGAGCGGCTGGCTGCTCGACCGCTTCGGCTCCAAGCGCGTCTACGCGTGCAGCATCTTCTTTTGGTCGCTGCTCACGGCGGTTCAGGGCTTCGTTGCCGCGCTGCCGGTTGGCGTGGCGTTCGCGACGCTCTTTCTGATGCGCTTTCTCGTCGGCGCGGCGGAAGCGCCGGCCTTTCCGGGCAATGCGCGCTTGACGGCCACCTGGTTCCCGACGGCCGAGCGTGGCACGGCGTCGGCCGTGTTCAATTCGGCTCAGTACTTCGCGACGGTGCTTTTCTCGCCGATCATGGGCTGGATCACGCACGCGTACGGCTGGCCGCAGGTCTTCTACGCGATGGGCGCGCTTGGCATCCTCGTTGCCGCCCTGTGGGTGAAGACCATCTACGCGCCGCGTCAGCATCCGCTCGCGAACGAGGCGGAGCTTCGCTATATCGCCGACAACGGCGCGATGGTCGATCTCGAAGACCGGCAGGTCGCGAAAGAACGCCGCGCCGCACAGACGCATACGAAGAACAGCGGCACGCATGGTCGTCATGCGCTCGCGCAATTGCTGAAGAGCCGCATGATGCTCGGCGTGTTCATCGCGCAGTACTGCATCACGACGCTCACGTATTTCTTCCTGACCTGGTTCCCGATCTATCTCGTGCAAGAGCGGCATATGTCGATCCTGAAGGCGGGCGTCGTGGCATCGATTCCCGCTATCGCCGGCTTTCTCGGCGGCCTGCTCGGCGGCGTGGTGTCGGATCGGCTGATGAAGCACGGATTCTCGACGAGCACCGCGCGCAAGGTGCCGATCGTCGTCGGCCTGTTGCTCTCGACGTGCATGATCGCGTGCAACTACGTCGATAACCAGTGGCTCGTGATCGGCATCATGGCGGCGGCGTTCTTCGGCAAGGGCATCGGCGCGCTGGGCTGGGCCGTCGTGTCCGATACCGCGCCGAAACAGGCGAGCGGCCTGTGCGCGGCGCTCTTCAACACCTTCGGCAACACAGCGGGCATCACGACGCCGATCGTCATCGGCTATCTTGTGCAGGGAACCGGCTCCTTCGCGGCGGCGCTCGTCTTCGTGAGCGTGAACGCTTTGATCGCGATCATCTGTTACCTGTTCGTCGTCGGCAAAATCGAACGGTTCGAGCTGGCCGAATGAACGGTTGCAAGGTGGCGTAATATGTATTAAAGCTTAGGAAGCCGAAGAAAAGTGCCGTCACATCGAAACGACGCGCGCATTGTTCACATCAACCCGATGGTATTTCGCTCATGTCCATGACCTCGACTCGCGTCAACGCGACGCCCACCGTTACCGAATTGCGCGTGATTCCCGTCGCGGGCCGCGACAGCATGTTGATGAACCTTTCGGGCGCCCATGCGCCGTTCTTCACGCGCAATATCGTGATTCTCAAGGACAGCGCGGGCAACACGGGCGTCGGCGAAGTGCCGGGCGGCGAGAACATCCGCAAGACGATCGACGACGCGCGTTCGCTCGTCGTCGACGAGTCCATCGGCAACATGCAGGCGGTGCTGAATCGCGTACGCACGCAGTTCGCCGATCGCGACGCGGGCGGTCGCGGTCTGCAAACCTTCGACCTGCGCACGACCATTCACGCCGTCACCGCGCTCGAAGCCGCGTTGCTCGACCTGCTCGGTCAGCATCTCGGCGTGCCGGTCGCGGCGCTGCTCGGTGAAGGCCAGCAGCGCGACGAAGTGGAGATGCTCGGCTATCTGTTCTACATCGGCGATCGCAACCAGACCGATCTGCCTTATGCGTCCGGCGAAAACGGCAAGGACGAGTGGGAGCGCCTGCGCACCGAAGTCGCGCTGACGCCCGAAGCGGTGGTGCGTCTCGCGGAAGCCGCGCAGGCCCGTTACGGCTTCAACGACTTCAAGCTGAAAGGCGGCGTGCTGTCCGGCGATGCGGAAATTGAGGCCGTGACGGCGCTCGCCGAACGCTTCCCCGATGCGCGCGTCACCCTCGATCCGAACGGCGCGTGGTCGCTTGCGGAAGCCGTTCGCCTGTGCCGCGACAAGCACGACGTGCTCGCCTACGCGGAAGACCCGTGCGGTGCGGAGAACGGCTACTCGGGCCGCGAAGTGATGGCTGAGTTCCGCCGCGCGACGGGTCTGCCGACCGCAACGAACATGATTGCGACGGACTGGCGTCAGATGGGCCATGCCATTCAATTGCAATCGGTCGATATTCCGCTGGCCGATCCGCACTTCTGGACGATGCAAGGCTCCGTGCGCGTCGCGCAGATGTGCAACGACTGGGGTCTCACGTGGGGCTCGCATTCGAACAACCACTTCGATGTGTCGCTCGCGATGTTCACGCACGTGGCGGCCGCCGCGCCGGGCAAGATCACGGCGATCGACACACACTGGATTTGGCAGGATGGGCAGCGCCTGACGCGCGATCCGCTGCAGATTGTCGGTGGCAAGGTGAAGGTGCCGGCCACGCCGGGTCTGGGCGTCGAACTCGACATGGACGAGATCGAGAAGGCGCACGCGCTTTATCTGGAGCACGGGCTCGGCGCACGCGATGACGGCATCGCGATGCAATATCTCATTCCCAACTGGAAGTTCGACAACAAGCGGCCTTGCCTTGTGCGCTAACGCGCGTCAGCACGCGAGCCTGCATCATTCCGCGAAGAGGTCAGGACCGAAGACCTCGTAGTGGATTCGCGTCTCGTCGATGCCGAGTGTGCGCAACGCATCGTGCTGCAAGCGCATGAACGGAATCGGACCGCAGATGTAGTAATCGGCTTCAGGAAGAAGAACCTCGTCCTTCAGCTGACTGAGATCGATAAAGCCTCGCCGGTCATAGTCTTCGCCTTGCACATCCGTAGGCAAAGGGTCGTCGTAATAGACCACGGCCTTGAAGTTCGGCTGAGTCGCCGCGGTTTGCTTGAGCCGGTCGCGCATGGCATGAACCGCGCTGTTACGCGCGCCATGCACGAATACCACCTGCCGATGCGGGTTCTGAATCGCACGCTTGAGCATGCTGACCATCGGCGTGAGGCCCACGCCGCCGCTTATCAGCACGATGGGCGTCGTTGCGTCCACATCGATATGAAACGTGCCGTAGGGCGCGGCGATCAGAATCTCGTCGCCGACCTCGACGTGACGATGCAGCAGCGACGACACATAGTCGGGCGGTCGCGCAGCATCGCCGTCTTCACGCTTGACTGAAATGCGATACGTCCGTCCGTTCGGCATATCGGACAAACTGTACTGGCGGATCTGACGCAATTTGAGCGCGGGCACGTCCACTGCGACGCTCACGTATTGCCCCGGCTCGAAGTTCATGGCGGCCTGACCATCGGCGGGTTCAAGAACGAATGACGTAATCACACTGCTGTCTGGACGCTTCTCTTTCACGACGAAGCGCCGCCAGCCCGTCCATCCGCCCGCAGCCTCCGACGACTTTTCGCGCAGCGCCTTCTCCATCGCGATCAACACGTCGGCAAGGTTCTGGTAAGCCTGCGCCCATGCGCCGATGATCTCGTCCGTCGCGGCATCGCCCAGCACGTCCTTGATCGCGCCTAGCAGATGCTCGCCGACGATCGGGTAATGCTCGGGC
Organism: Burkholderia sp. 8Y; assembly: GCF_902506145.1. Taxonomy (GTDB): domain Bacteria; phylum Pseudomonadota; class Gammaproteobacteria; order Burkholderiales; family Burkholderiaceae; genus Caballeronia. The sequence continues at coordinate 732,951 of NZ_LR733519.1, forward strand.
CGAACGTCGAGGCTCGCGTGTTTGTTCGATATGTTCCTGAGCACGGCCGCGAGGCTCTCCGGATTCTCGATGTTCTCCGCATACGCGTAGACGGCGCGCGCCAGCGCCGTCTGCTGCTCGCCTTGCTCTTGATGCGCCATGTTGAAGACGTTCTTCAACTCCGGATGCGCTTCGAACAACCGGATATAGAAGCGTTTAATGATCGGCAAGCCGTGTTCGACGAGCACAGGCGCGGTTGCCTTGACAATGTCTTTCGTCTCTTGGCTGAGCACGTTGTGTCTCCTGTCGATCGTCCGTCCACCTTTGCGCAGCAACTGGCATACCGCGTTTAGTCTTCCATCGGGCTTACAGGGGCGCGACGGACGCGCTTTCGAGGCGCTTGCTGAGCACTCGCGTCTTCTGCTTTTCTGGATAACACCAAAGCAGAACTCTCGGCATTAATCGAATGAGTTTGTGTTGGGAAAGTCATTGCCTTATGCGCTAAAGTCGGCCTCGTCGCTATCCGCGTTTGTCTTGTTCACCAGGGGATGATCATGTCTGTCCTTCCATTCGCCGAATCATTCGATCTCGAAGCCTCTTTTGGCGACGTACATGAATACTGGTCGCCGAGAGTCGTCGCGCAGGTGAACGACCAGTATGTGAAGGTCGCGAAGGTGCGCGGCCAGTTGGCGTGGCACGACCATGCGAACGAGGACGAGTTGTTCTTTATCGTACGTGGCAACCTGAAGATCGAATACGAAGGCGGCCGAGCCGTCCACTTGCCCGCCGGGTCATTGCATGTGGTGCCGCGCGGCACACTGCACAATCCCGTCGCCGATGAAGAATGCTGGATCGTTTTGATCGAGCCGGTACAGACGAAGCATACGGGAGACGTGCAATCGCCACTCACGAGGACGATCGAGGAGCAGTTGGGGCAACGGCCCTAAGCGAATATGAGGTTCGGCACCTCATGATTCACTGACGACAATGACTGCCTCCGAAGTAATAGAACGACAGACACCCTCAATCGATGCGTTCAATACAACATTCTTCCGTGCCGCACGCTAAAATCCTGCTCGAAAAATAACCGCGCTTCGGCGGTCCTCGAGTGCCGCCTAACGGCGGCTGCGGCTAAAACGAGGACAAAAATTGAACATCGAACGCCCCACCGTAAGCAACGTCCGGCCTTCCTTCAGCGACCATTCGAACGATATTTTCTTCGCGGCAGTTTCCACGACACGCATGCCGATGCTTGTCACCGATCCGAATCAGCCCGACAACCCAATTGTGTTCGTCAACTCCGCATTCCTCAATCTGACGGGGTATAGCGTCGAGGAATTGATTGGTCAAAACTGCCGCCTTCTGCAAGGGCCGGAAACCAGCCGGGCCACAGTGTCAGAGATTCGTGACGCCGTCCATCAGGGCCGCGAGATCAATATCGAGGTGCTGAACTATCGCAAAGACGGATCGACATTCTGGAATGCGCTTTTTGTCTCTCCGGTCAGGAACGAAGCGGGCGACATCGTCTATTTCTTCGCCTCTCAACTCGATATCAGCCGCCGTCGCGATGCAGAAGAGGCGCTGCGGCAATCTCAGAAAATGGAAGCACTCGGGCAATTGACCGGGGGCATCGCGCACGATTTCAACAACCTGCTGCAAGTGATGAGCGGCTATGTCGATGTGATGAAGCTCGGCATCGAGCATAGGTTCGATCTGAGTCGGTTCGTCATGCCCGTGGAGCGGATGCGCGATGCAATCACGCGCGCGTCCACGCTTACCCAGCAATTGCTTGCGTTCGCGAGAAAGCAGGAATTACGCGGTCGAATCATCAATCTCAATTCGCGGCTCGCCGACATCAGAGAGCTTGCGGAGAACACGTTCGGCGACAGCGGGGCCTTGAACTTCGTCCCGGATCCAGCACTGCGTAACTGCCAGCTCGACGCTTCTCAGTTGGAGGTGGCTGTGCTGAACCTTCTCTTGAACGCTCGCGACGCCCTTCACGGGAAGGACAACCCTCAAGTCACGGTGCGTACCGGTAATCTGTCATTGACCGACCGCCGGCCTATCGGTTTCGCGCAACTCACGCCCGGCGAGTATGTCTGGGTGTCGGTGAGCGACAATGGCACAGGCATTCCTCCCCATATTCTCGCGCACGTCATGGATCCTTTCTTCACGACGAAGGAAGAAGGAAAGGGAACTGGATTGGGACTGTCGATGGTCTATGGTTTTGCCAGGCAATCGGGCGGGGCGGTCGACATCTACTCGGAGCCGGGCCACGGCACGACTGTGAGACTCTACTTTCCCGCAGTGGCGGCGGAACCGTCGCTGGAGCAGCGGCAAAGACGTGCTGCTGAATCGGCGGCTAACGAGACGATCCTGGTTGTCGATGACCGGCCCGACGTGGCGGAAGTCGCAGCAATGATTCTGCATCAGGGAGGGTACGAGACCCTCGTCGCACACGGCGCGCATGACGCTCTCGAGATACTCGGCCGAGATCCGAAGATCGAGTTGCTCTTCACGGACCTCATCATGCCCGGCGGCATGAATGGAGTGATGCTCGCGCAAGAGGCGAAGCGGCGCAAGCCACAGTTGCGCGTCTTGCTGACCACCGGATACGCGGATACGTCAATTGCAAGAAACGACATAGACGGCACTGAGTTTCCGGTGCTTCACAAGCCCTATCAGGCCATCGAACTGCGTGCGGCGATATCACAGGCGCTGCACAATCCGGGCACGGATAGTTGACGACGTCTCTGCGTAGTCGCGTCGCTATGCCCGTTCTGCCGCCGCTTGCAGTGCTCGCATTAAGGCGTCCACGCGTGCTGCTGGAAAGCTTCTTCGAGCGGCGGATGAGTGACGCTTGCGGTGTAGTTCGTCATGGTCGACGCAGCCACGATAAGAATGACGTCGAGCACCCGTTCCTGTTCGAAACCCGCGCGAGTGAAATACGCGACTTCTTGTTCCTCCACGCGGCCACGCGTTTGGATCAATGCGCGTGCAAGGCGAGAGAGTGCGGCGAGGTTAACGTCTTGAGGCAGGCGGCCTTCGCGGATAGCCTGCACATCCGCTTCGCTCAGACCTGCCCGCAATGCAAGGAAAGAGTGGAACGCAACCGGCCATGTGGAGCCGTTTGTCACGGCGTTCGTGAGCAGTAAGGTCTGGATCTCCGCTTCCGTGAAGCTGCCGCCATGCACTTGCTCGAACACAGCGGCGAGACCGTTGATGAGCCTGGGCGCGCCGGCCATCGCGCCTGCAATGTTAGGCACCATGCCAAACGCCTTCGCAAGGCCATTGAGCGCGGGCTTCGATTCTGCAGGAGCGGAGTCGAGCGTATGAATGGGAAAGTGAGCCATGTTGTGTCCTCGGACATTGACGATTGACGCCAGAACGATTCGGGCGACACACAAAGCTTAGTGAGGCAAGGGCATCTGGCCAATTACATGGCATGTAATCAGTCCACGGCTATGCGCGCGCGGTTCGTAGCAATGCGATATGCCGCGCTTCGGTTTCCCTGTCGGCGGGAAACATGCACTCGATCCGCAATTCCTGCGCAGCCACTGTCGACGGTGTTCCAACCGTCGTGATCATCGAGAAGTAATGGAGTACTGCGCCGTCTTTGACAAAGCCCATAGGCACGATCGGCAGCGTGGACGAGGACCCCGTCATCGCCTCCGATCGCCATTCGGGGCGCACCTCTGGATAAGCGAGTAGCGCATCGAGCAGTTGCTGCGTACGGAGGTCCACGACATGCCCGACTGTTTCACGATGCACGCGCTGTATCAGACTGCGGGCCACTGTTTCCCAATCGGCGAGATGCGGGCGCATGCCGTTGGGATCGAACATCAGATGCAGGATGTTGCGCGGCCCGGTGCGTGCCGCCATATCGATGAAAGAGTTGAAGAAATGCGGCGTGGCACGGTTCGTCAGGACTACGTTCCAATAGCGATCCATGACGATTGCGGGGAAAGGCTCGTGTTGCTGTAGCATCCGCTTGGCGGCACGCATCACCACCGACATCTCATCGTCGTTCCATCCTGCCTCGGAATACATCGGCGCATAACCGGCGGACAGGAGTAGCGCGTTGCGCTCGCGCAGCGGTACGTCGAGCGATTGGGCGATGTTCATGAGCGTTTGCCGCCCCGGCACACTCCGCCCGCTTTCGATAAAGCTGATCTGGCGCTGAGAGATGCCTGCAATAAGGGAGAGATCGAGTTGGCTGACCCCGCGCACTTCCCGCCAGTGACGGAGCAAGCTACCCAATTCGTTTGATGCCCGTTGGCGGAGGTCCGATGCGCTCATGGTTATCTCTCTGTATTACGGCAAACGTTTTCGGTCTACGCGCGGCGTGTGCTGAGGATAACGACCCGCGACCATTTTCACGCAATTACATCAGATGTCGTTGCGGCCGGTACATAAGGCGTCGAATACCGCAGACGGCATCTCTCGCAGAAGGCTACGGGGATTGGAAACGCTCAGCCGCTCGGATTTGTTCACATGTCATGCGTGACATGACAGCATGCGCGAACCTGCTACAACCCTGACGCTCGCGTTCGAGATGTACTGGAATAGCGGTCCGGTGATCGCACATCGATATCCCGAGCGAGGCATCGCGACGCGGCCGATATCGTTATCGGTGGCGCGCCATGCGTAGTCATCGTGCGCCGTATGCGAAGTGACGACGTGCACTTGCAAATTGGGCTTGACCTAAGCGCCGTCAATCCGCTTCAGACCAGATGCTTAAGCCGGCGTCGCATCAAAACAACTGGCCATCCAGTGGCAGCAGGTTGGCGAGCTTGACGGCGGTGCGACGTTCAGTGCCATCGGCGTGGATCGACCGGATCATGACGCGCTTGCCGCGCGCTTCGCCAAGAACCTCGACGATGCGGTCCCCGTAGCGCGCGAGGGTGCCGCGAGACGGTTTGAGCTTGATGCGACGACGATCGGTGGATGGACTCATGGCGAGAGAGTAAGGGCGTTGCCCGATTATGCCAAGCCGCGTGCGTGGCTGCGGCGCTCGACTCTCGCGTCGAATGACCACGGCGGTCTGCGCGCTCCCCCACATACGCCGCTTGAATGGCAACGCCACAGCGTCTACAGTGAGCTCTGGGCTTTCGAACGGCCTTAGCACCCCTTACGTTAATTGGAATCGAACGAAGGATGCGATATGAACAAAGCGCCAGTTCCCGCCATCATGGATCAGCCTTCTCCTGAGCGACTTTTACAGATAGGCATGGGTTTTTGGGCGTCCAAGACGCTTCTGTCGGCGGTTGAGCTTGGTTTGTTCACCCAGTTGGCCTCTGGTCCACGAGAGGGGGCAGAACTTGCGAAGGCCGTGGGCCTGCACGCCCGTGCGGCTAACGACTTTCTCGATGCCCTCGTCGCTCTCGGCCTGCTCGACCGTGAAGGAAGCGTCTACAGCAATACAGCGGACACCGATTTGTTTCTTGACAGGGCCAAGCCTTGTTATGTCGGCGGACTGCTGGAGATGGCTAACGCGCGACTATATCCGTTCTGGGGCGCGCTCACCGAAGCTCTAGTCACCGGCCTGCCGCAGAACGAAGCAAAGCGCGGTGGCAATCCGTTCGACGCGATCTATCGCGATGAAGCGTCATTACGCGGCTTCCTTCAGGGTATGACCGGCGTCAGCCTCGGAACGGCGCGCGCCATTGCACAGGCGTTTCCCTGGGGCGACTATGGCACCTTCATCGATATCGGGGCGGCGCAAGGCGCGCTGCCCGTGCAAGTTGCACTCGCGCACCCGCATTTGACCGGGGGAGGTTTCGACTTGCCGGCAGTCGGGCCGGTTTTCGACGCATACGTGGCCCAACACGCACTGAGCGATCGTCTGCGCTTCTACTCAGGCGACTTCTTCAAAGACGAATGTCCGTCCGCGGACGTGCTCGTCATGGGGCATATCCTGCACGATTGGGCACTGCCACAAAAGCTCGAGCTACTCAGAAAGTGTCATGCAGCATTACCGCCGGGCGGCGCGCTTGTCGTCTACGACGCCATCATCGACGATGACCGCCGTGAGAACGCGTTCGGCCTGCTGATGAGCCTGAACATGCTGATCGAGACTCCGGGCGGCTTCGACTACACGGGCGCCCAATGCCGCGAATGGATGGGACAGACAGGCTTCCGTGACATACGCGTCGAGCCGCTCGTCGGACCCGATTCCATGGTGATCGGTTTCAAGTGAATGTGTTACAGCGACCGGGTCGGCAAAGAAAGAACGGCCTGCTTCGATCGATGATTCGCTGTCGCGTCCATCGTTTGCTCCAGCAATCGGCGAGCACCGCTTCGACATTGCTCACGACCAACGTCCGACTTCGAAAATCGCTATATATTGGCGTTATCGAAGTGCTTCGCGCGCTTTTGCGGTTCGCGTGGGCAGTGCGTGACGACAGCTCACGCGCGTCCGTGCAAGGACGGATTGCACAATGGACGAAGAAGACGAAGTTCCTCTTGAGCTGCCACCGCCGCATCGAAATTTCGCGGCGACGCGTGCAATCATCGTTCTCTTAGCGGTCATTTCCGTACTCGGGCCCTTGCTTTGCGTGTGCGGCTATGCCTGGTTCGACTATCATCGTCGGCTTTCTGAAGCGTTCGATGAAGTCGATCGCCTGACGCGCGTTGCGGACGAGCAAGCCGCCACCGTGCAGGAGCTCAACGCAGAAGTGCTCGCCCGGATCGCAGAACTCGTTGATGATCAAAAACCGGCATGGATCAGTCGTGAGGAACAGACCGTTCATCAATCGTTGCATGCGATTGTTGGGCGATTCCCGCAGATTGCCAGTGCCTCGATCTATAGCGCAACGGGGCAACTGCTTGCGAGTAGCCGCTTTTATCCCGTTCCCACGCTATCGATCAGCGGAAGCGAGACACTCCAAGCTGCGTCCAGTGCCGGCAGACAGCCGCATATCGCGCTAGCGCAGCCCGACTCTCTTCCCGGTGGCAATGTGTTCACGGTAAGTACTTCATGGGTCGATTCCGCGGGCCGGTCGCTTGGCGTGTTCGCGATCGCTTTACGGCAACAGTACTTTCTTGACTTTTATCGCGAGCTGACAGGCGGCGAGCCCTTCGTGCTGATCGGCCTATATCGAGCCGATGGCGGAATCCTGGCCCGCTTTCCTAATTCGCGTCCTCATAACATGTCGGCTGCGGATTCTGGAGTGAAACAGGCCATCGCGCAGGACGCGCGATTCGGGCATCTCCTCTCCGTCTCCCCGGTTGACGGGCGGGAACGGGTGCTGGCCTACCGACGCGTCGGCGGCTATCCGCTATACGTCACGGCAGGTATTGAGACTGCGTTTATTGCCGCTAAATGGCGCGCCAATTTGATCGCGATCACGATCATACTGCTCGTTCCCTGCATCGTCGTATGGGTGTTGCTCTGGATGTCATTGCGCAGACTCCGCGAAGAGGAAATGGCCTGGCAGAACTGGCATAACGAAGTCAGCAGACGCATGTCCGCCGAAGCATCGAACCGACAACTTCGTCGCATGGGTGCGCTCGGCAACCTCGTGGCCAATGTTGCGCACGACTTCAATAATCTGCTGATGGTCGTGAACGCTAACGTGGAGCTTGCGCGACGCAAGCAGTACACCAACCTGGAGAAGGAAGTATTGGCCGTTCAACATGCGGCGAAAGGCGCGCAAGGACTCGCGCGCCGCTTGATGAGCGTGGCGCGGAAGCAGCCGGTTAAGCTCGAATGCGTGAATGTGTGTGAATGGTTGGAAGGGATGAGCGATCTCATTCACACATCGCTAGGCGAGCACGTTGTGCTCGATCTCCAACTGTCTGGTAACACGAACGCCGTGATGGTCGATCCCGTCGAGCTGGAGGCGGCTGTCATCAATCTTTCCGTCAATGCCAAAGACGCGATGCCTGACGGCGGAAAGTTCACGGTGCGGTGCGCGCCGATCACGCTTTCAAAGAGTGAGTTCGACTTGCAGCCCGGCGATTACGTGCTGCTTCGCTTCACGGACACCGGTAAGGGCATGACGGATGCAGTCGTGCGCCGCGCGTTCGAGCCGCTTTTCACAACGAAAGCGAAGGGCGCGGGCACTGGGCTCGGGCTTGCGCAAGTCATGACGACATGCGAGCAGGCGGGCGGCACCGCGCGCATCGAGAGCGCACCAGAACGCGGTACGACGATAAGCCTCTACTTGCCTCGCATCGAAAGCAAAGAGGGCTGCGAGGATGCCACTGCGGAGGCCGCGCCGGACGCGGCGACGGACCTCCTGGCGCGGGGTGTATCCGTGCTTCTTGTCGAAGACAATCAGAGTGTCGCCGATGGTATCGCAGCGGTCCTTGACGTGTTCGGTTGCACTGTGCGGCATGAACTAACGGCCGATAGCGCCATTGCATTGCTGGAGAGCGGTTACCACGCGGATCTCGTGCTTTCGGACGTTCAAATGCCGGGCAAGCGCGACGGACTCGACCTCGCAGAGTACGTTCGCGACCGTTGGCCGAGCCAGACAATCGCTTTGATGACCGGCTATGCGCAGGAGTTGAGGCGCGCATCGGAAGCGGAGGTTGTCATTCTTGCGAAGCCATTCGACATCAACGAATTGCGATCGTTGGTGGCGAACTGCAATCGGACGTAGTCGGCTGCGAGCGCGGTCTGCTAATGCGTTGCGGTGCATGGTCGGGCGGCATAGCCATCTTCTTCGCTGCCGCGCGTGATAAACGGCGCATTCAGCGACTACGTGGGCGGGCTCCGCATTGATAGTTGTGGAGTCGCGAAAGCGCGTCTCACGTAATTCATGTCGCCGCTACGAAAGCCCGCAACCTGTTGATCAAAAAAGTCGTTCGCAGTCCAAATAATGCGGATGTGGGTTGCCACGGGTTGAGCATTGATGCCGACGGCTGGTACGCCCCGCGGATTGCTCGTACGGACGGCGTCGGACGATTGATCAGTTGCCGAATCGACGCGATAGTCGAGGCTGGCGTCTAGGGAACGACGTTGACCGTGCCGCCGGGCTTGGGGCGCAGTAGCGGCGTGCAAGCTGCGGTCCGCGGAGGTGACAAGAATATCGATAGCGTTCAGGCCGAAAACTGAGACGAACTCACAGCTTCCTACGCTTTGTCGTGTTCCTGGAAGACCAAGCCGCGCCTGCAGCGGGTCAACACGTAGAAACTGCCGAAAATGCGTTGAATGTACTACGAAATGTTTCAGCGTAAGCGCGCTCACCCGTTCGGAGAGCCGATGCGTAGGCATGTGATCGCGGCGCGTCGTCAGTACTAGTGAAAATACGACCGGAATTTTGTTCCTACCAATAAAAAGGACCGCATTTTTTTCTGAGATGCGTGTTTACAGACAACTCCTAAGACGATAACCTTGCTTCCGTCGTGAACGGTTCGGCAAATGATGCCTCTGCGCAGGGGCGACGTGATTCGATCCGGTAATACATACCTGACTGCTTTCGCATCGATCAGAGGTCCGTGCGCGAGGGAGTCCGGCTCCCTCGACAGGCAATCGTTTGCAGCCTCGGCGTCAGCGTTGGCGTGATCGCATAGAGGCATGACTAGACCGCCGGTTCCGCTGTGCATGACCGGCGCGTTTGAGTAAGCGAAATGCATTCTCGGTCGTCGGCACATACTGCCGACAGCCTATTTCAACTCAGCGAGCGATGGCTCGCCCGTTAGTACTGCCAAGTGATCATGAACAACAAACAAGCTTTGCATCCCCTGAAATTCCTGGCTAACACCAAGGCCGCAACGATCGCCGCTGCTGTCGTCGTGAGCGCGTTGCTCGCAGCTTGCGGTGGCGCTGGCGAGAGTGCCGTCGATGCCGCAACGGCGAAGTCGGCCGATACGCCGCAGGCGACCGACAAGGCTGCAACCAGCAGCTCGATCTTTTACGGCGTCAACGGCCACATCACGAACGGCGGTGCTTACGACAGCACGCCCTACGCAACGCAGCTTGCGCAGCTTCAGAGCCTCGGCGTGAAAATCTACCGCAACGACGTGTATAGCCAGGCTTCGGCGAAGGTCGTCGCGACCGTCGCGAAGACGTTTGCCGCAGGTGGTGTACAGGTTTATCCCGTCTTGATGCTCGGCCTGAACTACAACAGCGAGCAGGCCGCCTATAACGCCGGCTACACGATGGGTCAGCAGACGGCGCAGACGTACAACTACACGTACTATGAAGTCGGCAACGAACTCGAAGCGAACACGCTCGCAGGCAATTACGACGGCAACGTCTGGAACCAGTACAACAATCAGCCGTTCACCATCGCGCGCGGCGTGATCCGCGGCATGATCGCGGGCGTGAAGTCGGTCAACAGCTCCGCGAAGATCATCGTCAACGGTACGTGGAAACACACGGCCTTCTTCCAGATGCTCGCAGACGGCTCGCAGCCGGACGGCACACATGGTCACCCGACGGTCAACTGGGATATCACGGCATGGCACTGGTACTCGGACCAGGGTGATATGACGCATGCGTGCGGCAACACGGGCTGCCACGACGTTCTGGGCGTGCTCAATTCCCTCGGCAAGCCGGTGTGGATCAATGAGTACGGTGTGCGTCCGACCTACGGCACGTACTCCGCGATTGCGTCGTACATCACGGGTAGCACGATGATGCAGCAGTTCTATAACAACGCATCGAAGTACAACATCCAGTCGATTCAGGCTTTCGAACTCTACGACGACAGCGAAGGCGCCTATGGCCTGATGCAGAGCGATGGTAAAACGCAGAAGCCTGCCTTTACCGCGGTCAAGAACTTCATCGCAAGCCACCCGAAGTAAGCAAGTCAAAAAGGGCCTCCGGGCCCTTTTTTCGCGTTCGAATGCGCGTGACCGATCGGGCCAGCCGCTCACTCATGGTTGCTCGCAGGCGCGTGCCCGGCCATCGCTGCGGCGGCTGTCGCTCAATTGCTTATGCGTCAGGTCGAGCAAACGGCCCCATTCATAGTCGACCCTATCGGGGCCCATCGGTAGCACGCCTGCACCAGGCGTGAACGTCAATTCCCCAAAATAGATCTTGTCTCCCAACGTGTACAGATCGACGCGCACGTAATCGAAGTCCCGTGCAAGCGCCGCCGCGGTCGCGAGCAACTCTTCCAGGTTGTCAGGACGAGGCACGGGTGTCGGGCTTTTTTTATATTGGCCGAAGGTGATGTCCTGCACCTGCCAGTTCGCGTCGAAGACATCGCCTCGCGGCGTAGGTCCGAAACGATCCGAGATGACGAGGGCATAGATGATCGGCTTTCCCGACCTCGGATTGAAGACATGGAATTTCAGGTCGGCCGGCACGACGCCGGTTTCATCGAGCAGCAGCGTTTCGAAGAAGATGCGCGGCTCGATTTCCCGGTAGTGCCTTTCCCGCGCGATGCGGTAGAAATCGGTCGATAGCCACGCTTGCGCCATTCTCGAAAGCTTGTCGAAAGAGGTTTGGGATTTATCGCGCACGACCTCCACGAATCCGCTCCCGTGATTCGCTTTCATCACGAAAGCTGAAGGCAGACTGTCGAACACCGCTTGCGTGAAACGCGGTGGCTCCGCAAGCAACGGAATGAGATGTTCGTGACCAATCCTTTCGGCAACGAAATCGCGCACGGCGAGCTTGTCGCTGAGTTTCACGTATCGCGGGTCGGGTGAAAGGCAGCGGCGCAGGATCTGTTCGTTGAACGTGACCGGGTGTCGAAGGTTCGGGAAACGTCCAATCCTTCTTCGGTGCATCACGCTCAGAAATAGTTCATCGGACAAAAACGCCTTTGCGCTGTCAATCAACGCTCTTGCAAACGGCATCCGCATTTCTCCATGGGTAGCGGCCATCAATTTCGCTCCGAGGAAGCATCTGAGAAGACAGTACGTTGCTTCTGAGTTCCTTCGTGGTACCCGTAATCGTCTGGGCGACGAGCGTTCGCTGCTGTTCGGCTTCGCACATCCACCGCTATAGAACCGTTTGGGTCGATGCTTCGACGAACGGCAAGCAACGCGCGGGCCTAACAATTGCATGAGTCAGCGCGCATTGGTGGATTGAGTTAAAACGCCCACTGACAGGCGCGGATAGCAAAGCCTCTGCCGCTCTGAAGCGTGCCCCAGATGGCGTTGCAACGAATCGTCCGTGTGCTCTCAAACGTGACGCGGTGGTTCATTCTGACTGCGCGCGTTACACACTTGATATTCGCCGACCCACATGGCTCTAGCGTCGCGCGCTGACGGGCGATTGCGCCGCGTCGTCATAACCATAATCAACTGACGAATCATCGAGGAAGAACTTAATGCGTTTGGGAATCTACTGCGATTCAGGTATCAACGGGGGACACGAAGAGATGCTCAAGCGACTCATGCAGGTCCTTGCGTCTAGTGCGCGAATCGATACCTTGCACATCTTCGTGCCGACGACAAACGCAGTTCTTTACCGCCATGTCAGCGCGCTGGCCGGCGATAACGCTAAGGTCCGGGCAGTCGCGTTGCCCTTCACGTCCGAGTCATTCAGAGGAAATCGCTTGACTCTCGTTCGGACGATCCGGTCAATGGCAGCGACGTTACGCGAGCTGGAACTCACGAAACTCATTGTTGCGCAGGGTACGATCGTGTCGGGACTCGCTGGTTTGCTCGCCGGCCGCCACGCCCGCGTGCCGACAGTGAGCTATCTGCCACTCGTCGATGATCCGCCGGTAGGCGCCGGCATGATTGGAAAGGCGAAGTGGATCATCAAGCGCGTGCTGTATCGAGTGCCACGCGAGTTCGTCACGCTTAACGAGCACCTACAAGACAAGCTCTCAAGGCTTGCGCCGCATGCGCGCTCCATGATCCTGGAAAACTTTGTGGACGACCGCTTCAGCGGCTCAGGGCTCACGAAACATGCGGCGCGCTCGGCATTGGGCTTGCCTGATGACGGCACAACCATCATCGCGCACATCGGCCGCATCAACTTCTATCAGAAGCGCCAGGACTTTCTGATGGGCGCCATCGAGCGCAACCCCGAAGCGTTCAAGCACGCCCTTGTGCTTATCGTTGGGGAAGGACCGGATGCATCGCGTCTTGCGGCCATGGTCGAGGCAAGTCCAATCCTGTCCTCATGCGTGCGTTTAGTCGGGCCTCAGAGCGATGTGCTGCCCTATATCGTCGCCAGCGATACGCTCGTGCTTCCGTCCGCGTTTGAAGGCGTTCCGCTCGTGATGATCGAAGCAGTGTTGGCGGAGCGGCCAATCGTCGTCTCCCGCGTGTGCGGCCTGGATTCGTACATGCCCGATGCGCTGCTCTTTCCTCGCGACGATACCAATGCATTCATCGAGCGCATCTTCGCTGCGCCCAATTTCCCGATGGGCGCGCTGGCGAGCGACTTCCGCCGACGCTTCTCGCGTGAAGTGTTCGAAGCCCAAGCGCAGAAGGTGATAGCGACCGCACCATCGGAGCCGGACGCGTTCGACCTCACCTCGACGCTCACGTGACGTCGCCGCATAGACGACAAGCGATTACTGGCTCAAGGATGCCGTTGCAATGGAAAGCGTGTTCGTCGGGCTTGCTCTGCCTGTGACGGCAATAGAGCCGGACAGGGTGCGGCTACCTGAGGCCCGTGAATGCGACGAAGATGTAGACGAGCGAGACGCTTGCGATGACGATAAATGCGTCGAGTCTACAACGATGCCCGTAACATACGATGCAAACGACTCGCAAAAGTATCCACCGAAGTCATGAACGCCTGCGAGCGAAGTCCATATCCTCAATGCCCCGACAGGACCGGTGAGCCGGCGACATCCGCCACGTCCTGCGCAACCTCGACTCGATTGCGGCCATTGTCTTTGGCGCGATACAGCGCCGCGTCCGCTTGCTTCAACAGCTGCTCGATGGTTGCGTCGGCAGCGTCGACATAAGCAATCCCGATGCTACAGGTATAAGAAGGCAAAGCCGATCCCCCCATGCACGCGATGCGAGATTGCAGGGCATGTGCAAGACGCAAGGGTTCGTCGACGTGCTCGCAGGGAAACAGCACGGCGAATTCTTCTCCGCCCCAACGCGCCAACTGCGCTTCCGGCGGGAGTGCGAGAGCTGCACGTCGCGCGAAGTCCACGAGAATGTCGTCGCCCATCGAGTGACCGTAGGTGTCGTTGATCTTTTTGAAGTGGTCGAGGTCGATGAGCAACAGTGAAAGATATCGCCTGACCTTGCGAGGTGTTTCTCGCGTCAGCGCGTGCGCCCCCAAAAGTGCGCGGCGATTCAGTAGACCAGTGAGAGGATCGATGCGGGATAGTTGTTCGAGGTGAACACGGAGCCGGTTCACTGCTGTGAGCATGAATCCCACGGTAATGCTCAACGACATGAATGCGCCACTGCTCAGGTAAATGAGTTGCATCCGATCGTGAGCGTACAAGCCTTCGTGCGGGGAGCCGGGCCGCAGCAACGTCAGGACCCTGGCGAATGCGATGAGCGTCTCGACGGCAAACAAAGTGCCGACGACCTTCGCGCCGCTATCATCCCGGCCGAACCGGAGCAACTCATACGCGAGGAGCGCGAAAAGCACTGAAAGGATGACATTCGTAAAGAGCGAACGCCCGAAGGGCGTGAAGTCGACCCATGTCATCCAGCTAAGGCTGACGGCATCCAGGACAGTCAGGGCTGCGATAAGGCGGATGAAAGCTGGGCGACCGAGATAGCGTTGGCTCCCTATAAGCCAAAGCCCTATGCTGCCGACGATGCAGGCATTACCGGCGATCACCGATAACCAGTCCGGAAACACATCTCGCAGCGCCATGACGAAGGCGGCAGCGGAAAAGAGCAGCGAGCCCTGCGCCCATTGCGCTACGCCTTGAATCGTTCTGGGGAAAGTTCTGCCTATGGAGAACATCACTAAAGCCATCAGTCCAGGCATCACGGATGCCATCAGAAGGACGGTACGCAAGTCGAACGTGGGCATGATTGGCTTGTCGGTGCGCGATGTACGGGTTTTTCCAAGCGGAGTGTTACCGCTCGAAAGCCTTGCGGCTTGCAAGCGCAGACAAGCGCGGGCGGTGGCTGCCGTTTGCGGAGTTCATGGCGTCGACTTTTGAAACAGGCTGCGCTTTAT
Organism: Burkholderia sp. 8Y; assembly: GCF_902506145.1. Classification (GTDB taxonomy): domain Bacteria; phylum Pseudomonadota; class Gammaproteobacteria; order Burkholderiales; family Burkholderiaceae; genus Caballeronia. Next base: position 747,955 of record NZ_LR733519.1, read on the forward strand.
GAGTCGGTCCACTGACCTCGGTCAACGTCAAATATCGGCGTTCGAACGGAAAACTTTAGGGAATTGCGAAAGAAGCATGGGGCGAGTCGTGCCGGGCGTGGGCGGCATCGCGAGTAAACGTAAAGCATTCTCAAGCGTGCCGATGCGTGGGCCGATCCGAAGATAGACACCATCGAACAAACCCGCGAAGCATTTCGGCCACCGCTGCAGACGCTTGGCCAAGCAGGGGCCGCGCGACGTGCGCGCGGCCATTCAGCGCGAGCCGCCGCGCGCCTGATTACTTTCCAGGCGTCAGCACGACGCGAAACCGCGCCTTGCCGCTCATCATCCGCTCATACGCTTGCGGTGCCTCCGACAGCGGATACTCTTCGATCATCGGCTTGACGCCTGCGAGCGCGCTGAATGCTAAGGTGTCCTGTGAATCGGCTGCTGTTCCAGACGGCCATCCCTGAACCGAGTGGCGGCCCATGATGAATTGCGCGATGGGCACTTCGACGGGCTCCTGAGAGATGCCGACCATGATGAGCTTGCCATTGAGCCCCAAGCCGCCAATGGTCGCGCTCATTGCCTTGCCGCTCGTCGCGGTGGCAAGGATGACGCGCGCGCCGCCGAGCGCCAGCAGTGTTTCCGCGACATTCTGCGCTTCGCTGTCGATGTAGTGGTGCGCGCCGAGTTGCTTGGCAAGCGGCGCCTTGTCCTGTCCGCGAGCGATGGCTACGGTCACGAAGCCCATCTTTCGCGCGTACTGCACGCCGAGATGACCGAGCCCGCCGATGCCGAGAATCGCCACGACTTCGCCCGCTCGCGCGCCGCTGTTGCGCAGCGCATTGAACGTCGTGATGCCGGCGCAAAGCAGCGGGGCGGCGTCGATGTCGGAGAGATCGTCCGGCATGCGCGCGAGTGCTTCCTGAGGCGCGACCATGTACTCCGCGTATCCGCCGTCGTAGCTGATGCCCGGAACGAGCCCGCGTTGGCACAGCACGAAGTCGCCGTGACGGCAGTGATCGCAATGGCCGCAATGCCCGCCATGCCAGCCCACGCCAACGCGTTGGCCTTTCCCCCATCCTTCGACGCCCGCGCCGACCTTCTCGATGACGCCTGCAATCTCATGACCCGGCACGCGCGGAAATTGCAGACCGGGCCATTGTCCTTCGACGGTCAGCGAATCGCTGTGGCAGATGCCACACGCATGCACCTTGATCAGCACATGTCCGTCGGATGGCTCGGGCACCTCTCGTTCGACGACTTCTAGCGGACCATTTGCTTTCGACACCTGAACTGCCTGCATGGATGGCATTGCTCGCTCCTGTTCATGGGATCAGTGCAGCGTGATTCGCACGCCGCACGCGAATGACACGGCTAGCGCCCACGCTGCTGACCGCATCGTCGAGAAAACGTCGCAACGGCGATTGTGACAGCAGTCGAGTAGATTTGCAGACAGGCTTCGTCGATACATTGGCGGGGCCGTTCCACGGCTTGCGCGTTGCCAACGCCGCGCGCTCGCGGTCAGAGCCGCCAACCATTTGATGCCCCGTCGACGTATCGATGCACGTCAAATACGGCGCGCCGCATGTTCGGCTGTTCGCTGCGTGACCATCGGTGTAGGTATCGGCGATGCCGAGGCTAATCGCCGGCATCCGCGCGTATTTGGCGTGGTAGTTGATGAAGTCGAGCGCGATTATTGTCGCCGCGACATTTCTCTCCTGCGGACAGCACGCCTTGACGCCGTGCGTATGCACAGTTAGTCTCTCGGTCGAATGAGGCAGCGATCGCTGCCGCTTTTATACCCCGCGTAGTGCATATGCACTGAAATCCGATGACCACGCCCTCTACCAATCTCCCATCGACGACCGCGCCGGCGCTTGGACGGCCCGCGCGCCGCATACCCTGGATGCCGCTTGCGCTCGGCCTCGTCGCAGTCGTATTGATCGCGGCGGGCGCTTATTGGGCGGTCGTGCTGCGCTTCGTTCAGACAACCGACGATGCCTACGTCGGCGGCGACGTCACCGTGCTCGCGCCGAAGCTGAATGGCTTCGTGACGGACGTGCTCGTACAGGACAACCAGCGCGTGACGGCAGGGCAAGTGCTCGTGCGCCTCGATTCGCGTGATTACGGCGCACGTCTCGCGCAGGCCAATGCGGAAGTTTCGAGCGCACGCGCGGCCGTCGAGGAACTGCGCGCGAAAGATGCGTTGCAGGCCGCAGTCATCAATCAGGCGCAAGCGGAAGTGCGCGCGTCGTCGGCGGAACTCACGCGCAGCGGGCAGGACCGCTTGCGTTACCGCGAACTCGTGAAGGACGACGCGGTGTCGAACCAGCTTGTCGAACGCGCGGATGCCGACTACAGCAAGGCGCAAGCTTCGGTCGACAAGAGCGGCGCATCGCTCGTCGCGGCCAAGCGTCAGTTGTCCGTGCTCGAAGCGCAGATCGCGGATGCACAAGCCCGCGTCGCGACCGCCGAGGCCGCACGTCGCGTCGCGGAACTGAACGTCGAATACACGACCATACGCTCGCCGGTGGATGGCTACGTCGGCAACCGCACGGCGCGCGTGGGCGTGCTCGCGAACGTGGGCACCTCGCTGCTGACCATCGTTCCCGCGACCGGCCTGTGGGTCGATGCGAACTTCAAGGAAGACCAGCTCAAGAAGATGCAAGCAGGCGACGAGGCCGATGTCGCACTGGACGCGTCGAACATTCCGTTAACCGGGCACGTCGAGAGCCTTGCGCCCGCGACTGGCGCAACGTTCAGCGTGCTGCCCGCCGAGAACGCGACAGGCAACTTCACGAAGATCGTACAGCGCGTGCCGGTGCGTATCCGGCTCGACGTGCCCAAGGGCGCCGAATCGGTGTTACGTCCGGGCTTGTCCGCGACGGTGAAAGTGCATCTCGACAAGCACAACGGTTGAGGCGGACATCATGAACCGCAACGTCCTCGTCCATCCCGCCGATGCGCCTGTCCAGGAGCGCGTGTTTGCCTTCGCGCTCATGTGCCTCGGCTTCTTCATGGCGACGCTGGATATTCAGATCGTCGCGTCGTCGCTCAAGGATATCGGCGGCGGGTTGTCCGCAAGTCAGGACGAGCTGTCGTGGGTGCAGACGTCGTATCTGATCGCGGAAATCCTTGTCATTCCGATGTCCGGCTGGCTCTCGAAAGTGTTCTCGACGCGGTGGTTGTTCGCGGCGTCGGCAATCGGATTCACTGTGACCAGCATGCTGTGCGGCCTGGCGTGGGACATCAATTCGATGATTCTCTTTCGCGGCATGCAGGGCGCGCTCGGCGCCGCGATGATTCCCACTGTCTTTACCACCGCATTCGTTCTCTTTCCGGGCAAGCAGCGGCTGATTGCATCGACGACCATCGGCGCGCTGGCCTCGCTTGCGCCAGCGATCGGTCCGGTCATCGGCGGATGGATCACGGATCAATGGTCGTGGCACTGGCTGTTCTATCTCAACCTCGTGCCCGGTCTCGTCGTCGCCGTGCTTGTGCCGAAATACGTTCACATCGATAAGCCGGATCTCTCGCTGTTAAAGAAAGGCGATTACTTAGGCATACTGTTGATGTCGGGATTTCTCGGCTGTCTTGAATACGTGCTGGAAGAGGGGCCGCGCAAGAACTGGTTTGGCGATGACGCGATCTTGATCTGTGCGTGGGTTTCCGGGATCTGCGGCTTTCTGTTCATTGTTCATGCTTTGACGGCTAAAGAGGCCATCGTCGATTTGCGCGCATTGTCCGTGCGCAACTTCGGCATTGGCAGTCTGCTTTCGTTCGTCACCGGTATTGGCATCTTCACGGCGGTATTCCTAACGCCGGTGTTCCTCGGGCGCGTGCGCGGCTTCGATTCATTGCAGATCGGCATTGCCTTGCTGTCGGTCGGATGCTTCCAGCTTGCGTCGATCGGCGTGTATGGCTTCGCGTCGCGTTTCATCGACATGCGCGTGCTGCTCGTCTTCGGCCTGATTTGCTTCGGCCTCGGCTGCTATTTCTATACACCGTTGACCAACGAATGGGGCTGGCAGCAACTTCTCTTGCCGCAGGCGTTGCGCGGCATCGGCCAGCAATTCGCCGTGCCGCCCATCGTGACGATGGCGCTCGGTTCGTTGCCGCCATCGCGTCTCAAGTCCGCTAGCGGCTTATTCAATCTGATGCGCAACCTCGGCGGCGCGATCGGAATCGCGGTAAGCGCGACCATGCTCAACGACCGGCTCAATCTGCACTACCTGCGCCTCGCGGAAAGCGTGACCATCGGACGGCCTGCGATCGGAGACATGCTTGCACGCAGTTCCGCGCATCTCGCGTCGATCGGAGGCGATGCGCTCGATGCGACGCAAGCCGGGCTTGCATCATTGAACGCGATTGTGTTGCGTGAAGCACTCGTGCTCACGTTCGCGGACTGCTTTTACGTACTGGCGCTGTGCTTTCTGGTGGGCATCGTCAGCGTGCTGTTCGCGAAGCCTATTGGCAGCGCGCCGCCGTCATCGGAAGCACATTGAGGTGATGATGAAAAATATATATTTGGCTATCCTGATGACATTTGCGGTCGCCGCCTGTGCGGTTCAGCCCGCGACGCACGCGGATTTGGCCGCCACGGTGCGCACCACGGCGCCCGCTGACTGGGCCGTGGACGTCCCTAAGGCCGACGCCGATCCCGACACCTGGTGGAATCAGTTCAACGATCCCGCGATGCACGAACTCGTCGCATCCGTGCTGAACAGCAATCTCGATGTGCAAGCCGCAGTCGAGCGCGTGAAGCAGGCGCAGGCGTTGACGACACAACGCCGCGCTGCGCTTCTGCCGCAACTCGACGCGAACGCGGGCGCATCCGATGCGCGGCAGAACACGCCGCCGCCGTTGGGCTACGTGCGCCAGGCGGGCTTTGGCCTCGCACTGAACTGGACGCCCGATGTGTTCGGCGGCGAGCGGCTCGAACTGCTTGCGTCGCAGGCGCAACTCGTCGGGCGCGAGCATGCAGCCGATCAAATCCGGCTTGCACTTGCGGCGGATACGGCATCGGCTTACGTCGATTTGCGCTGGGCGCAGGCGGAACGGAAGATCCTCGAGGACAACCTGACCATCCGCGAACGCGCGCTCAAACTCACGCAGCGGCGTTTGCAGTACGGGCTCTCGACACAACTCGATGTCGCGCGCGCGCAGAATCAACTGAGCGATCTTCAGGCGCGCATTCCGCGCACGAACGCGACCATTCAGCACCAGTTGAGCTTGATCGCGGTGTATTCGGGCCGAACGCCGGAATCGGTCGACAAGCTCATGCTCGCCGATGCAGGCGCCGCGCCCGCCATTCCTGTCCCTGCCGACGACGCTCCGCAGATGTTGCCTTCCGGCGCGCTGCTGCGTCGTCCGGACGTGCTCGTCGCTTATGCGCAGGTTCAGCAGCGCGCGGCGGAAGTGGGCGTGGCGCGCGCCGAGCGTTATCCCAAGTTTTCGTTGCGGTTGACGGACGGCTTGCTCGCATCGTCGTATCTGGGCTTGCCGACGCTCGCGGACAATCTGTTCTCCGCCGCGCTGAATGCGACCAGCCCAATCTTCAACGCAGGCCGCATTACCGCCGACATCGAGCAAAACGAAAGCCGCATGCGCGAGTCGGAACTTAATCTGCGCGAGACGATGCTTCAGGCGTTGAAGGATGTCGAAGACACGCGCAGCGACCTCGTGAGTACAACCGATCAAACAGCGCGTCTGACCGATGCCCTCGCCGCTTCCGGAAAATCGCTCGCGCTTTCCACGCAGCTCTACAAAGGCGGCGCGGCCAGTTTTCTCGACGTGCTCGACGCGCAGCAAGCCTATCTGCGCGATGCCGATGCGCTCAACCAGTCGCGCCGCGAACACGCGCTGGCAGCGGTGGCGATGTATCGCTCGCTCGGCGGTGGGTGGAGCGCGACGAACGACGATGATTCTGTCCGGACAGCGATGGGTCGGTAAAACCGTCATGTGTTATCGAAACTCTCTGAGTGTCAGCGCAAAAAGCGGCTAAAGGGGCAACGTGGCAGCGCCGTAAACGCGGGCATCAACGCCCTCTTTTTCGGCCATGCAAGCTCACGACGACGCTTCACTCTTTGCGCCTCGCCGCGTTTCGAGCAATCCCGCCCGGGCCCTCGATCGCCGGACATTTCTCGCGATGATGCTGGCTTCGGCCGGCAGCGCCGTGCTTGCCGGCTGCGGCGGCGGAGGCGGGGGAGCCAGCGAAGCACCGGTTGCGGGCACAGCCAGCGCCGCGACGAACTCGACAACGCCGACGTCGGCTGGAAGTACGTCGAGCGCCAACACGGCCACGCAGCAAAACACGTCCGCATCGCGCGGTCTGTTCTACGGCATCAACGGCCACATGGCGTATGGCGACGGCATCTACCGGACCATGTCGCCCGCCGCGCAGCTCGCCATTTTGCAAGACCTCGGCGTGACGAACTATCGCTGCGACATCGCGGGCGGCGGCATGGCGGCGACGCTCGCCAACGCATTGAAGGGACCATTCGCGAACAGCGGAGTGTCGATACTGCCGGTCTTGAATCCACTCTCCGCGCAGTGGAATCCGCACAGCGCCGAAGCGGCTGCGTACTCGCTCGGTTATGACATGGCGGTGCGTTGCACGCAGCCGCTGAAGGGGCTCGTGAAATACATCGAGTGCGGGAACGAACTCGACGTGCCGCTGAAAATCGGCGGCGACGGCAGTTCCACGGCGGACTGGAGCCCGGCCTGCTGGCCGTCGTTTCGCGGCGTGCTGCGCGGCATGATCGACGGCGTACGCTCTGTCGATCCGGCGATTCAGTGCGGCGTGAACGTCGGCATTCCAATGGCCTACCGCGCGTTGCAAATGCTCTGGAACGGCATTTCGCCCGATGGCACGGCGCAAGGCGTGAGCGGCGCGGCATCGCTGAGATGGGACTTCACGACCTATCACTGGTACGAAAGCTCCGGCGACATTCAGTGCGGCGGCCGATATCACGCGTGCGTCGACGTGCTGCAAGTGCTCAAGGACTCGTTCAATGTGCCGATCTGGCTGACAGAGTGGGGCTGGTCCGGTGCGAACGACACGCCGCAGCAAGCCGCGTCCTATACCGGCCGCGCGCTGGCGCAATATCACGCGATCAAGGACAAGTACAACATTCAGTCCATCATGATGTACGCGGTGATCGATTCCGATTACGGCCTCATTCAGGCCGATGGCGTGACAAAGAATCCGGCATACGGCGTGTTCAAGGATTTCGTGGCGGCTAACCCGGTGTGATGTCGTGTGGTGCCTGTTGGTCCATAAGCGAGCCAGTTCAGGAAGATCCCCGATCCGCAAACAAGTGAGGACGCGCATGCGCGCCGAGCCATCGGGCGTGCAACGTTCGTACCCGGTAGTTTGTGGAGTGTGGCGTCGGTGCGCCTATCGTGGATGCGTCGGGATGCGCGCCGCGTGCATCAAGTCCCGCGACTGCGGTCCGGCGATTGCTCGATAAGGCCATTCATACCGGAGCCCTGCTATGAGGCGCATTCTCACCGTTGTACGTCGAGTCGCATGCGGCCTGGCAATCGCCATTCCGATCAGTTCGCTCGCGCAAACATCGACTCAGCAAGTACCCATGACTCGCGCGCGTGCCCAATGCGAGCTTCGCGAACTGGAGAGCGTGGGATACAGGCCGTGGGAGGAAGACTTCTACTATCCGCGCAATCTGGAGTTGGCGCAGGCGCGGCTGGCAGCGAAGAAGCGCGCAGAAGGGCTCGAAGGTGTGGATACGTGCGGGGGCGGGCAGGCGTCTGGTGCGAGCGTTGGGAAGACGCAGTGAGCATGGGGCGACGCGGCCTTTTGATCGCACCGCCATTGATCCTGAACGGGAGTCGCACAAGTCATTCAGAATCGCGTAGCGGGCTAGCCGGCTGATTACGCGGTCTGCGCTCGACATATAGAGCGGTCTTTGCCAGAGCGATATTGGCATCAAGCGCGAGCGGATGATGCATATCCCGGCGGTTCGTCGGGAGGCAACTTTTTCGATTTATCGATCGTGGATGGGCGCGATGGTCGATCGATTCCGCGCAATGCCGACGCCGAGCAGCCCGGGCGGCTCGCCTGCAACGCGTCTTCGACAAAGCGGTTCGAGCTTGAACTGCGCAAACGGTCGCCATAACCCTTTACCGATGTGAACGGCGAACGCATGCGGCATGTGTAGCCAAATCATCGTTGGCACCGCTGCGGCATCGACCATTAAGGTCGTTCGTGCAACGCCTACAGCGAGGCGAGTTCTGGTCGCCCAACTGCCATTGATTCACTCGCGTCACCGGTTGAGTTCTCGCGCGTTTCTGAAGCAATGAATTGCAGTCGTCGTGGGCTGGGCTTGTAGATGATGTTTCTTTCGTCATCTCGGACCGCGAAGGACACGCTGTGGTCATGACCGTCCATAGCCAGCATTGCGACGCCCTTGTCGTGATGTCGCCGTCATACACCCAATCGCGTACCTCGTCAGGTCAGAATCGCTGACATTCGTGGTTATCGCGGCGCTCTGCGTCTCGCTCGACGTCTCGAACGTCCCGCGTCAATGACATCGCAATCAAGAAAACCACGAGCAACCGGCAAACAGCGCGACCCGGATCTTTTCTTCGCAATGCACTGCTTCTTTCAGCACTGACGTCCAAATAGCGCACATCTGCAAAAAACCGTCTGTCATCGCGGCGCGACAGCGCGCTCGAACTCGGACAACTCCCATATTACGAGATGTTGATCGCGGGAAAACTTTCAGGTCGTTTGACGCGGGCATGCGCTCGCGTGCCTGACACCTAGAAAGAAGCGAAGCATCGAATAATGAATAACGGGATTTACAAACTGGTGTTTAGCCGCGTGCGGCACATGATGGTAGCGGTCGCCGATTTCGCCACGGGACAAGGCGCGCAAGGCGGTAGCGCGACGCAACGCGCGTCGGTCGCCTCGCTCCAAGACATCGGATTGAGCCTTCCCATGCGTGCCGTGTCGTTCGCCGCGATGCTGATGCTCGGTACTGCTATGTCGATATCGCACGCGCAGATTGTCGCAGCACCCGGGTCGGCTGCGCAGGTGATTCAGACGCAGAATGGACTCCAGCAAGTCAACATCGCCAAACCGTCTGCTGCCGGCGTTTCCCTTAACAATTATTCACAATTTGACATTCCGTCGAAGGGCGCGATTCTCAATAACTCGCCGACGCTCGTGCAGACGCAGCAAGCGGGGTACATCAATGGCAACCCGAATCTCTCACCGGGACAATCGGCGGGGATCATCGTCAACCAGGTGTTGAGCAATTCGCCTTCGCAACTGAACGGCTATCTGGAAGTGGCCGGGCAGCGCGCGGAAGTCGTCATCGCCAACTCGAACGGCTTAGTGGTGAACGGCGGCGGCTTTATTAACACCTCACGCGCCATTCTCACGACCGGTACGCCGAACTTCGGCGCCAATGGCAGTCTCGCGGGCTTTAGCGTCAATGGCGGCAACATCACCGTGCAGGGTGCGGGACTGAATGCGACGAACGTCGATCAGGTGGACTTGCTCGCACGCGCGATTCAAGTCAACGCGGCCATCTATGCCAACAATCTGAACGCGGTCGCCGGCTCGAATCAGATCGACCACAACACGCTGGCGGCAACGCCAATCACAGGCAATGGTCCTGCCCCATCGGTTGCCATCGACGTGAGCGCGTTGGGTGGCATGTATGCGAACCGCATTTATCTCGTATCGAACGAGTACGGCGTCGGCGTTTCGAACAAGGGCGTGCTGGCAGCACAAGCGGGCGACCTAACGCTCCAGTCTAACGGCCAACTCGTGCTCGCCGGAACCACCAACGCGAGCGGTTCGATCAGCGCGAACGCCGGGCAGGGCATCAATAACATCGGCACGACCTACGCGCAAGGCAACGTCGTGGCCACGACGAGCGGCGCGCTCACGAACAGCGGGACGATTGCTGCGCAGAATAGTACGACGATCAACGCGGGCAGCGTCGCCTCGACGGGCACGCTTGGGGCGGGCGTGAACAACAGCGGCGCGGTCGGCAACGCGGGCGACCTCAACGTATCGGCGAGCGGCCAGTTGACTGCGACGGGCCAGAACGTGGCCGGCGGGAACGATACGCTTTCGGGCAGTGCGGTCACGCTCGACAACAGCGCAGGAACCACACAAGCGGCGCAACTGGCGCTCAACGCCACGAATCTCGTCAATCATGCGGGAACGATCACGCAGAGTGGCGCTGCCGCGATGAACGTCGCGGTCTCGGGCACGCTCGACAATTCGGCGGGTGGCACGCTCCAGACGAACAGCACCGACCTGACCTTGTCGCCCGCCACGCTCGACAACGACGGCGGCACCATCACGCATGCCGGTAGCGGCACACTGACAGTCAATGCGGGCAACGGCACGGGCGCGCTTTCGAACGCGGGCGGCACGCTTCAGAGCAACGGGCGGATCATCGCCCAGGCGGGCAGTCTCAACAACGCGGCGGGCGCGATCATCGGGCAGAAGGGTCTGGCTGCCACCGTCAGCGGGGCGCTCAACAATACGAAGGGCAAGCTGCTGTCGAACAACGACCTGAGTCTTGCGAGCGGTGCAGTGACCAACGATGCCGGACAGATCGGCGCTGGCGCGAACGAAACGATCGTTACCGGCTCTCTGACGAACAACGGTGGCTCGATCGTCGCGCCGAACCTCGCGGTGACGACCGGCGGCACGCTCGATAACAGCGGCGGCGATATCGAGGGCAACCAACTCGCGCTGGCTGCAACCGACCTGCTGAACCATGGCGGCACGATCACGCAATACGGTGCGTCATCGATGGGCATGAACGTCAGCAACGCGCTCGACAACTCGAACGGCGGCACGATTCAGACGAACAGCACGGACCTGACCGTCAACAGCGGTGGCGTGATTACCGGCAACGGCAATGTAGCCGTCGGCACGTCGGCGCTCGTCAATACGCAGAACGGCCAGCTGAGCGGGTCAAACGTCGAGGTGCAGGCCGATACTGTGGACAACAGCGGCGGGCAGGTTGGAACCTTTAGCGGCTCAAATGGCGACATCGCGATCACGACGACCGGCGCAGTTACCAACGCGAACGGACAGATCGGCGCAACACATAACCTCTCGGTGAATGCGGCCACGCTCACGGGTGGCGGCAGCTACAGCGCGGCCAATGACGTGGCGCTCACCGTACAAGGCGACTTCGCGCCGACGCCGGCTTTCCAGTTCAGCGCCGGTCATGACCTGTCCTTCACGCTGCCGGGCACGTTCAGCAATGGCGCGCTGTTGGAGGCGGTGAACAATCTCGGAATCAACGCGGGAGATATTCAGAACAGCGGAACGATGATGGCGGGCGGCACGCTCAGCACGCACTCGAGCACGCTGGAGAACACCGGCGCACTGGTCGGTGGCAGCGTTTCGCTGAACGCGACGCAGAACGTAATCAGCGTGCAGGACACGACGGTGTACGCGGGCATCGACTATGGACACGTGTTCGGACCGAATACAGCCTTTCTCGCAGGGACACAGCTCGTCGGCGCGGTGATCGGCATTCGCGGCGGCGTGCCCTCGAAGTACGCCGGTTTCAGCTACGACTTGTTCGCCGGCACGCCGCTCTACAAACCGGCGACGTTGGATACTTCACGCGTGACCGTCGGCTTTCAGATGACTGCGCAGTTCTAAGGAAGTTTGAGTAATGGTGGTCGTGCCGGCGGCAGCACAGCAGGCGTGAGCAACGCGAGCGGCGCATCGGTCAATGGCGCAAGCAGCGCGTCGACTCAAGCGGCGAGTGGCAACGGCGCGACCATCAACGCGCCGCAATCGGTCGCGGGACCGGCGGGCGCGTTGAACATTCCGTTGCCGACGAACGGGCTGTATCACTACAACACGTCGCCGAACGCGGCGTATCTGATCGCCACCGATCCGCGCCTGACGAGCTACACCAGCTTCATCTCGAGCGACTACATGCTCCAGGCGCTGAACCTGGCGACGACAAACCGTTGCTGAAACCACGAGACAAAGATTAACGCAAAAGAACGCGCCACTGAGCGTAAACACCTAAAAGACAGATCATTGAGTAAGTTATCCTAGCGTCGATACGACTCGCTCGAGAATATTGCAATATGATGAACAGCTTCGATTCGGCTATCGAAACCTATTTGTCGAACCTTCACCTCGGTCACTTCGCAACGGTATTCATAGAAAACGTCGCCGACCTTTCCCTGTTCAAAGGGCTCGTGCTTATCCCCGTGCTCTGGTGGATGTGGTTCCAACAGGACGAACGCCGCGAATGGCGGCGAGAAATGGTTCTCGCGACGCTTATCAGCGGCCTCGTGGCCCTAATGGTCGGAAGGCTGCTTAGTCAATCGCTGCCGTTCCGAGTGCGCCCCATCTACAGTGCCGAACTGCATTCGCACTTCGCAGCGAGCGATATCAAAGACGCACAGCTATCGAACTGGAGTTCATTTCCAAGCGATCACGCCATGCTCTGGATGGCCATCGCGACCGGCATTTATCTCGTGTCCCGTGTCATCGGTGTGGTGGCGATTCTCTATACCCTCGTGTTCATTTGCGTGCCGCGCGCCTATCTCGGCTTTCACTATCCCACCGATTTGCTCGTCGGCGCCGCTCTGGGCATCGCAATTACCTACGTCTTGACGCGCGATGCGATCCGGGTTCGCTACGCGGCGCCCGCGCTGCGATGGATCGAACGGTGGCCCGGCCCTTCGGCAATGTTGGCCTTCATCGTATGCGTCGAACTCGTCACGCAGTTCGACGAACTACGCAGGCTGGCGGGCAGTGTGCTCAAGCATCTTTAAGCAGGCGTTCCGGTGCGGGGCTGCGAGCATGTCGGTGGTCGGTTCGTCATGGTTTGTGTGTCGTCATCGCTTCGATGAGACGGGCTCTCATCCGGCCGAAAGAATGTGCGAGCGATGCGATCTCGTCGCCGCCGCTGCTCGGGAACGTGGCGACGTCAACATCGCTCAGGCTCGCGCGGTCCGCAGCACGCGACAGCGCAGCGAGCCGCCTCGTCACCATGAAGTTCACCAACACATTCAGCGCGATTAGAGCGCAGGCAAACACGGCGGCGAACGAAATCATCACCGTGCGCCAGACGCTTCTTGCCTGTTCGAGCGGCAGCGACATCGGCACCGAGACGAACTGCGCGCCGATCGTTTCATGCAAGGGCCAGCCAAATCCGTTCGCCGGTCCGTATTTGTCGAGCACCGTGCGCGGCGCTTCCGAAGGCGTGCTGTGGCACTGAAGGCATGCACCGGAGTCGATGCGCGTGGGGCGCGCGATGTACAGGCTGAGACCGAGCGGTGTAGCGCGCTCGCCGGTCACCTCATGCAACTCGGGATGGTCATGCAGCCGACGAATGACATCGTTTTCCCAGTCGGTCGCGCGGTCGCGCGGATTGGTCGGATTGAGCATCGCATGCTTGTAAGAGAACCCCGGCAGTTTCTTTTCCAGCGGAAGCAGGCTTTCTATCGCCGAATAAGCAGGGATTGACTGCGGCACGAACGCATATCGGATCTGCGTCGACAGCAGCGGTGTCACCTGCTCGGCCGTGTAGTTGTGTACCGCAGTGGCCGCTTCGATCATCAGGCTCGCGTCTCCGATCGTCGTCTGCGCGGCACTGTTCTGCAACGCCCGGTCGACCAGAATTCCGGTCACGACGTATCCCGCGCCAAACACAGCCAGGAAGGCGAGATTGAATTTCGCGGTCAGAGAGAGATTCATGACTGCTCCACACGATCGATCTGCAAACGCGGCAGTGCTTTTTCGCGCATAGGCGCTTCATTGCCCATGAATGTCCTCCGTTGCCGGATCATCGTCATGGCGCAACGCGGTGTCGCTTTCTTTGCGCGATGCAGGCAGCGTCTGAGCATGGGCTTTGTGCCGTGTCGCCGGCGCCTGCGGCGGCGGGTGAAGAATCGGGCGCCATTCGGGCAGAGTATTCAAATGTGCATCGATCTGCGCGCGAAAAGACGCCGACTTGAGCCGGGAAGCGAAGCGTGTGACGAACGTCTTGCGCTCGCTCACGTCGCTCGCGAGCCAGTCGGAGACGTCGTCGTAGTCCACGGGGCGCACAGGTGCCGCAAGGTCTTGTCTGCTCGTGATGTGGTCCGATAGGCCGACGAGGGCATCGCGGAAAGGCGGAGGCAACGCACCGACGAATTCTGCCGACGGGCGCGCTTGCGTGCGCAGCGATGTGTCCGCATCTCGTTCGACGTACTGGCCAGCGCCAAGCGTCTGCATGAACTGGCTGCCGCGGACTGTGCGCTCGATTGCGTCGTCGCCGATCTCGGCGAAGAGTGCGATGCGTTGAGCCGTGGCCATCGCGACAAGCGTCCACGCACCATCGCGTGTGGGCCGGATGTTTAGGCCCGGAAGCTCGATCGAAACCGGCTGTTGCCGCGCGATGCTGACCATGCAACTCGTCTTGAGCCAGCCGGATAACATCGAAATCCGCGTTAATCCTGCCGGCGCATGTTGCTGCATCGAACGGCTTGTCAGAAGAAGTTGTGTCTGCGGGCCCAACGCAATGAGCGTCCCCGTGCCGTCCTCGATTTGCGCCGCCTGGCCGGTGTCCGTCTTGACGATGTCGCCGTCGCGCAGCTTCACGCCCGCGCCCGCGCGATACAACGAAGCGCCACGAATGACCGACACGGGGTTTTCGGCAAATGTGATCAGAATGTCCGCACGAGCGAGCGAAACCGCGCATGTCATGATCGCCAATGCACCGCTCATGCCTGCGCGCCGCACTGTGGCCGCGCATATCAGAGAGAAACGGCATTCGAATGGCATTGGCAGCGTCCGTTGCGACGGTGTTTTCGACATGATGTACCGCATACCGTTTGCTTCAGTGTCTCGCTGACCATAGCCGCTGCACAGTGAATTCGCGTGGGCGCGAAGCTTCCTGACTGACGCCGCCCGTTACAAATGCCCGCTGAAAAAAACAATGTACAGCATGGCCAGTACGATAAATAGTACAACTGAAAGAAGGTTGAGCAAGAGCTTCGAGCGAGCATCCTTTTTGACCCCGGGCGCATCGTTTACGTGCGACGCGCCATACGCATGCGCCTCCGGTTTCACCAGTTGATGATCGTTCGCAGGTGCAGCGTCGTGTTCCTCGTGAGCGGGTTCGCGCGCCTCCGATTCATGAACGCTTCGCTGTTCGACGTCCACGTCGCGCTTCACTTGCTCGCGCGCCGCCGCGTCTGCCTGCTCGCTGTGCGTTGCCGCGTCGAAGTGAAACGCCCGGTTGGGGAAAACCTTGACGCGCGTGAGATCGCCCTTCCGCGCATTCACCTGATGCAGGACAGGACGCGGCGCGTTGGCGCCGAAGCCAATGACCATCTTCTCGAAGGCGGCATCGCGGATATCCGCGAACGATAGCTGCTCGGCATATCCTTCCGCGCCTTCGCGAAGCACTTCGAGTATGGCACCCGAGAACAGCGTGATCTTGGCATTGGGAGGCCCGATGGAAACCTCTCCCACCGGGCTTGAGCACATCAGCAATGTGCCGCGACTCGGTTCTTCGTCCGATAGGTCCTTCGCGGCGGTCGCAGCAACGGCCTGATCGAGTGTCGCCGACATGCCAATGAATTCCCGCGCGGCGGCCTCGGAAAAGCAGCAGTCGAGCACGACGATACGGCGCTGCTGCGGCGCGGCGACCTTGAGTACACGGGCGAGATCCGATGCCCGGATGCCGGTCTCCGACTCCATGCCCCGGTGACTGCTTCGCACGAGAAGCGAGAGATGGCCCTGATCGTCGGTCTGACCATGCCCGACGTAGTAGACGAGGACATCGGCGACGGGGCGGCCTTCGTCGCGCCGTTCACGCAGCAGCACATCGAACGTGTCTCTGAGGCGTGCGAGTTGTTCGCCGGCGGGCGCGGGGTCGTCGAAAAGATCCAGCACGAGACTGGGATCCAGCCCCAACCCGGCGCTGTCGATCAGGTAACGCACGAACTCCTTCGCCGCATGCAGGAAAGCGGGAGCGCGTCCCAGTCCGGCGCCGGTCCAGTCGTGTGAGCCGAGAACGACTGCTGCGGTCGATTCAGAGGCAAGGAAGTGGGACGCCTGCACGATGCGAGTCTCCCGCCTCAACCCCGGATGATCTCGGCGATTCGCACGGCAGCTTCCGCGTCGACGCCTGCGACCACGGCCTTGACGCTGCCGACGCTCTGGTCCAGTTCGATGGTGATGGACGCGCCTTTTCGCGCCCGCAGCCAGCCCGCAAGACCTTGGGCGATGGCGAGCGTGGCGCCGGATGTCGCGATAGCGTTGACGATGGTGCCCAGATCCATGGTCGCCTCGTCCGCCTTCTGGCGATCGACGTCGAGCACCGGATCGAGTTCTCTGAGCATGTCCGCCAGCGCCTGACTCGCTTGACCTGCCGTGGCCTGATCCTCAGCCGAAACGGTAAAGCGGTAACGTTCCTTGTCCATGCCTACTCCCTTCGACGGTTGAAAAGAGCTACGTTTGCAGCATTGAACGCTATCTGCGCCAGGAATCGCCCGTTGAATCCATTGTTCACGCTTGATCGACAGTTGTCCATACATGTTCTTACGTGGACGTGTGCGAAAGCGCAGTGGGTCCAATCAACGCAATGCGCCGCGACGTCCTTATGAACGCGTGCGGTTAATCAGTCAGGAATGCGTCGCGTTTTCGCGGAGAATCAGCGTTTCGAATGGTCGCTGTGTGATTGCGGCGTATCAGGGGCGGCCGATTGTGGTGGCGTGCTGGATATCGTCAGACGAACGTTGATCGATAGCTGCGCCGGAGGGTCCTTCGCTCAGTTCGCCATGGCTTCGCGGCTAAGCGACGGCGTCGAATATCGAGGTGCAGACGACGCGTGGAATTCGCACGCTGGAAGCTTGCTCCGTTCGTCTAGCTGACTCAAGACGCCCCGTGCGCGAACGTTCGATGAAAGCGGCTCAACCGCGCGACTTATTGATGCGAACGCGGGCCATGTGACTCGAAAGAAAGCGCGAGATGCACCTCGCAGCGGCGATGATCTCGACGACGCCAATGCGAGTGCATTGGCGTCCCGCCCGCACATCCTTCAAGGCATGGCCTTAGAGAATGCGGTCCAATGCCTTCGCGACTCTGGCCACCGCTCCATCGACATCATGCAATTTGTCCAGGCCAAACAGCCCGATGCGAAAGGTCTTGAAATCCGCGGGCTCGTCGCATTCGAGGGGAACGCCCGCCGCCACCTGCAAACCTGCATCGGCGAACTTCTTGCCGGATCGAATGCCGTCATCGTCCGTGTAACTGACAACGACGCCCGGCGCCTCGTAACCTTCGGCTGCCACGCTTTTGAAGCCTTTCTCAGCCAACAGCGAGCGGATGCGCTTGCCGAGTTCGAGCTGCTCCGCTCGCACCTTGTCGAAGCCGTATGTCTCGGCCTCCTTCATGGCGTCGCGCAGCGTCGCGAGACTGTCCGTGGGCATCGTGGCGTGATACGCGAATCCGTCCTTCTCGTAGGCTTCCATGATCTGCAGCCACTTGCGAAGGTCGCACGCGAAACTCGTGCTCGTCGTCGCTTCGATTCTTTCGCGGGCAAGGGGACTCAGCATCACGAGCGCGCAACAAGGCGACGCGCTCCATCCTTTCTGCGGCGCGCTGATGAGGACATCGATCCCACTCGCCTGCATGTCGACCCAGACGGTGCCCGAGGCGATGCAGTCGAGTACGAACATGCCTCCCACTGCATGAACCGCGTCGGACACCGTGCGCAGATAGCTATCCGGCAGCATCACGCCGGATGCCGTTTCGACGTGCGGCGCGAAGACCAGATCAGGCTTGTGCTGATGGATCGCCGCGACCACGTCTTCAATGGGCGGAGGTGCATACGGGGCCTGCCTGCCTTCTCGCACCGGACGCGCCTTCAGCACGACCGATTCGGACGGAATGCCGCCCATGTCGAAGATCTGCGACCAGCGGAAGCTGAACCAGCCATTGCGAATGACGAGACATTTCTTGCGCGTCGCAAACTGCCGCGCCACGGCTTCCATGCCGAACGTCCCGCTGCCCGGCACGACAACGGCTGAATGCGCGCGATAGACCTTCTTGAGCACAGCGGAGATGTCGCGCATCACGGCTTGAAACCGCTGCGACATATGATTGAGTGATCGATCGGTGAAAACGACCGAATATTCGAGGAGTCCCTCGCGGTCGACATCGGGAAGTAAACCTGGCACGCTCGCCTCCTGCAATGGCAGAAAAGAAGGATCGAAACTCATTTTAGCGATAACCGCGCGCGGCGGCTTCATGCGCTGGCCGCCGGGCCAACGCGGACCGCGCTTTCGATGCGCTCTCGGCGGCGGCTATCGACTCGTCATGAGGGCTACCGCAATAGCAATGCCCTGACCCGGTGCCGCATCGTCAAGCCTTCGAGGATACATCCATCGACGGCCGTGTTCATGCTGACGCGGATTCCGTGTCACTCTGGTCGAGATGGAGGATTGCGACCATTGGATTCAGCATGAACAGACCGAAGGGTTCAACGAGATCAGTACCGGGCTTATGAGGATTCCTGAGCATATTATTAAATGCAGCGTATTGCTCTTCCCGCTCTTGCCATGACAAACGCGACGTGCAGCACAAAGCAGCGCCTTTTTGCCTCTCGTCGCTCTTTCGTCAGTTGTGTCCAGACTCATTTCCCGATATGTGAACATCCGCAAGATCCGCTTCACGCGCCAACCGCCGGACGCTTATGCTTATGCCGCCCGGCACAATCCCTGCGACCCCGTCACTCGCTGCGTTGACTGGCTTCGACCGCTAGAATGAACCGGCTCTGGCCGAATGCACTCGACGAACCGTCGCCATCAACGCTTGATCGAAAGCTTTCCATACGAAAGGAGTCTGGACATGATGAATCGGGAAAATCCCGTGTGGCTGATTACCGGCTGCTCGACGGGCTTTGGCCGCGAGTTGGCGAATGCCGTGCTTGAGCGCGGCTGGCGCGCAGTGGTCACGGCACGCGACCCGTCGAAAGTGCAGGACATCATCAAGGGACACGAAGATCGCGCGATCGTCTTGCCGCTCGACGTGCAAAAGCGCGACCAGATCGCGAAGGCCGTGGAGCAATCGATGCAACGCTTCGGCCGCATCGACGCGCTCGTCAATAACGCGGGCTACGGCTATCTCGCGGCGATCGAGGAAGGCGAGGACGATGTCGTGCGCGACATGTTCGAGACCAACGTGTTCGGTCTCGTCGACATGACGAAGGCGGTTCTGCCGGTCATGCGGGCGCAAAAGAGCGGCATCGTCATCAATGTCTCGTCGATCGGCGGGATCACCAGTTTTGCCGCGACGGGTTACTACCACGGCACGAAATACGCGGTAGAAGGCATATCGGAGTCGCTCGCGACGGAACTGAAGCCGCTCGGTATCGATGTGCTGATCGTCGAGCCGGGTCCGTTTCGAACCAATTGGGCGGGGCCGTCGATCAAGTCGTCGGCGACCGAAATCGCCGACTATGCCGCGACCGCCGGCGAGCGCCGCAAGCAGACCGCCGCGCGCAGCGGCAATCAGGCCGGCGACCCGGTGCGCGCGGCGCACGCCATCATCGAAGCCGCTACTGCCGATACGCCGCCGCTGCGCCTGCTGCTAGGCAAAACCGCGCTGGAGCTTGCGCGCAAGAAACTGGATCTGCTCAAGCGCGACTTCGACACATGGGAAAAGACGACGATCGGCGCGGACTTCCCGGAAAACGAAGCGTAATCCGCTTGCCCGCAGCGGGACGCGCGCCTCACTCGATCAGGCTCAGCGCCTCCGCCAGTTCCATGAGCGGCACGGGTTTGACGAAGTGACGTTCGAACCCGGCGTCCGCCGAGCGTTTCCGGTCGTCGGCCTGGCCGTAGCCGGTCAATGCGAAGAGCCGGGGCGGGTCCGCCCGATGTTGCCGCTGCAGCGCGTCGGCCAACTGGTAGCCGTCCATGCCCGGCAAGCCGATATCCAGCACGGCAAACGCCGGGCAAAATTGCGCCGCGACTCTGAGTGCCGTCTCCGGCAGGCTCGCGGTCGCCACTTCGAAGCCGAGTTCGGTGAGAAAGGCTTCCATCGCCAGCAGACCGTCCTCGTTGTCGTCGACGAGCAGCACGCGAACGCCGTTGCCTTCGGGAAGCGATTGCCCGTGCGGCGGCGCGTCCGCTGGCACGAGCGCATGCGGTGCGGTCGGCAGCGTCACGACGAAGGTGGAACCCTTGCCCGGCCCGTCGCTCATGGCCGTGACCGTGCCGCCGTGCAGTTCGACGAGATTCTTCACCAGCGCGAGGCCGATTCCCAATCCACCCTTCGCGCGATCGATGGTGGTCCGGCCCTGCTCGAAAATCGTGAAGAGGCGGGGCATCAGTTCATCGCTGATGCCGGCGCCGTTATCGGACACCGACACGACCATATCGGTCGCGCGCGTCACGGCGTCCACGCGGATGTTTCCGCCGGGATCCGTATATTTCGCCGCGTTGTTGAGCAGATTGCCGAAGACCTGCGTGAGCCGCGTGAGGTCGGCGGAGATCAATGCGCCGTCGTCCGTCACGCTAAGCGACAAGGTCTGTCCGCGTTGCTCGATCAGCGGACTCGCGGCCTCGATCGCGCGCGTCAGCACCGAGCCGATCCGCACGGGTTCCAGATGTAGTTCGATAGACCCGCGCGTGATGCGGCTCACGTCGAGCAAATCCTCGACGAGGCGCGACAGGTGCGACACCTGCCGCTCGATGATGTCGTGATACTTGTCCGCCGTTCCCCCGCGATGTTTGCGGATGAGACCGAGCGCGGTGGTGATCGGCGCGAGCGGGTTGCGAAGCTCGTGCCCCAGCATCGCGAGAAATTCGTCTTTTGCCCTGCTGGCCGTTTCGCGTTCGTGCGTGGCGCGCGCGGCCTGTAAGCCCGTCGCCGCAAGCGATGTCGCCGCGCGCAGGAACGCGAGGTCCGTCACGGAGGGAAACGACGGTTCCGCCGAGCCGAACCAGACGCTGCCCTGTCCGGCGGTGTATCCCATGCTCATGCGCACGAGTCTTCGCGCGCCGGCGGGCGTCGCCTGAAGCACCGGACGAGGGCCGATGGGCATGTACTGCCACGCTTTGATCGCCGGCTCCCACGCAAGGCGCGTATCCGCGTTCGCCTGCGCTTCGCATAGGCGCAGGCTGTCGAATGCGGGCGCGTCGGGAAGCAAGGGCACGTGCGCGTAGCAGATATCCAGACGCACGATCCGCTCGACGGCTTCGATCATCAGTTCGATCACCGTGCGGCCATCGCGTCCCGCCCACAATGCGGGCAGCGCCAGAAGGCCCATTAGGTCGCGCAGGCTGCGCTCCGGGGCATCCCGCGAGAGCGCCTCGAAAGCCGTGTCAGCGGTCATGCTATTCGACGTTTGCCTGCGAACGGCTCGCCGCCGCAGCGCCTTGGCTGGACTCGACGGAGCGACGCCGTTTGAGCTCTTGAATCATCTCCGATGGCGGCGTGAAGAACGGATTCTCCTGCACGACCCCGTTGATCAGCGTCATCGGGTGCGTGCGCAACAGGTCCATCAGCATCGCGCCCGAGAGCTTCGCCATGTCATACACGCAGATGGCGGGCTGCCGATTGCGTTCGAGCACCTCGTTGACTTCCGCTTCGTATTCGATCAGCTTGGGCGCGACTTCGATATCGCCGAACACCCAGTCCATGTTCCCCATGATCCGCACACGCGAAAAGCCCGCTGCGTGACCCCGGCCGGTCAAATCATCGACAGCGGCGAGCATCCGGTCTTTGTCGAACGCGCCATCTTCGTTGAGATAGGCATCGCGCCACGAGACGACTTCGAGTTGACCGCAGGCCTCGCAATGCGCGGCATCGATGCCCGATGCCGTCAGCCGGGCGCGATGGTCCGTCAGCAGCGCGGGATCCACAATATGCATGACCTTTTCGCCGCTATCGACCGCCTCCTTGAAGAAGGGATTGAGCGTTGCGTACTCTTCGTCGCGGCTGTTGAAGAATGCGCAGACGTGATACGCGTCGAGCGGCGTACCGGCCAATGTTGGCGGATGCATGAAAGCCTTATCGTGGAAATGTGAGTTCGCGGCAATGATACGCTAGTGCAAGACGTCGTTCATTGGCACGCTGTGCACGTTCAGATGCGAGTGTTAGATGGAGTAAATCTGACCGATACCGACCGATGTGGCCGCCAATCAGCCCGAATCCAAGGGGGCGTCGCGATTCCCGCGTGATGCAGTCGGCCGGTGCTGAATAAGTGACGCACTCTGTCCAAATTCGTTTGAACTACTAATGAATGAAAAATGGACGGTCAGACCCGGCGCGCGATTCGCAGGTCCGTGAAGATCAGTTGCGACATCGCGGGCCACACCGATCGCATTGCTGATCGCGCCCATCACGCCGCAAATCATCTGATGCGAACCGATGCACGACATCCGCGAGTACACCGGAATCGGGAGTGAATTTACTTGCGGCGGGGCGGCCCGGTGCCGTCCGAGGATTAGGCGAATCCATTGACCCGCCAGAGAGACCGAAAGCGCCTGAAAGAGAAGAGGCACATCATGCGCGGGTTTGCCCCTACCGCGCGATAAACAAATGGAATTGCTTTCCGACGAAATGTGATTGGATTTTTAGCGGATGCCGACTTATGGTGCGTCAGTCCAATGCCGCAACGCGCGCGTTGGAATCGCCAAACGGCCTCGCCGATAGAAAAAATATCCAGGAGACATACCCATGGAGCAATCCTCCACGGCGCCGCGTGTGCCGGAGTCGGACGCCAGCGGCGCTCAGACCATCGCTTCGGCGGACCGCGCTTCGCCACGAGTGCGGCGAATCCAGCGCACCGCGCTTGCCTTGCTCCTGCTGAGCGGCGTCATCAACTACATCGATCGCGCGACGCTGTCCATCGCCAATCCGTTGATTCGGCACGATCTCGGGCTCTCGGTCGGCGAAATGGGCTTGCTGCTTTCGGCGTTTCTGTGGGCGTATGCGTTCGCCCAACTGCCGGCGGGCGCGCTGGTCGATCGCTTCGGCGCGCGCATCATGCTCGCCGTCAGCCTGGCGACCTGGTCGGTGGCGCAAGCATTCGGCGGCGTCGTGACGAGCTTCGGCCAGTTCTTCGCCGCGCGCATGGTGCTCGGAATCGGCGAGGCGCCGCAGTTCCCGACGAGCGCCAAGGTCGTCCGCGACTGGTTCGGCAAGAAGGAGCGGGGCGCCGCGACCGGCATCTGGAACAGCTCGTCGACGCTCGGCACCGCGATATCCGCGCCGCTCCTGACGGTCGTGATGTTGACCGTGGGCTGGCGATGGATGTTCGGCATCATGGGCATCGCCGGGCTCGTCGTGGCGCTGTGCTTCTTTCTCGTGCATCGCAACCCGCATCAGGTCGCGTTGACGCCGAGCGAGCGCGCGTATCTGTCCGATGTCGAGGGCGAAGTGCAAACCCGTCCGACGTGGCGCGAGTGGCGGCGTCTCTTCGAATTCGGCACGACGTGGGGCATGCTGCTCGGCTTCTTCGGCACGATCTACGTCCTGTGGCTCTATAACGCATGGTTGCCGACGTATCTGCAGATGGAATTCCACCTGACCATCGCCAAGTCCGGCTGGGTGGCTGCGGTGCCTTATCTTTTCGGCGTGATCGGCAGTCTCTCGGGCGGGAAGATTTGCGACGTGCTCGCGCGGCACGGCGTATCGGCGGTCAATAGCCGCAAATATCCGATGGCGGCGTCCCTCTTCGGTGTCGCCGTGTTCACGGTGCTGACCGGCCTCACGCACAGCGCGGCGCTGGCCGTCGTGTTCATCTCCGTGTCGATGCTGCTGCTGTATGTGTCGAGCAGCGCGGCCTGGGCGACGGCCTCAGTTGCGGCGCCCGCGAACTGCACGGCGTCGATCGGCGCGATGCAGAACTTCGGCGGCTACTTCGGCGGCGCGCTGGCACCGGTGGTTACGGGCTTCATCGTGCAGCAGACGCACTCGTTCCAGCCCGCGCTGTTCGTCGGGGCGGGCGTGGCTGCGGTCGCGTTGATCGGCTATTGGGTGCTCGTGCGCGGCCCGATTCCGCCCGCCGCGCTCGACGAAGTCGCATAACGGCAACGAACCGCCGCGACTCGCTCTCTCGTTAGTTAGTCAGTGAGTCCGGCGGGAAACGCAATCTCATAACGCTGCGCAGCGGCTTCGAGCGCCGGCGCAATCGTCGGATGCAGCATGACGCCGTCGCGCAGTTGCTCGCGCTTCAGGCTCAGTCCGCGATCTCCCGGCATCCGCACGCTCGACGTTCCGGGGCGCGGCGGATTCTCGCGGCAGGCGTCGCCGAGCCAGTCCATCTGCCGCGCGAATGCGTCGGGACCGCCGAAGGCTGCCGGATCGTACAGCGACAGGAAGACGGTAGCGCCCCAGCCATCCGGGGCATCGGCCCGGCCGTGTCCTGCGAGACCGCCTGTCATCGCCTCGATCAGCAGCGCGAGGCCGAACCCCTTGTGTCCCCACGTCATGCCGCCAACCGGCAGGATCGATCCGGGAGGCTCGGTTGCGAGCACGGCCGGATCGCGGCTGGGGTGGCCTTCGGCGTCGAGAAAGCAGGCCTCATCGAACAGCTCGCCTGCTTTATGCCGGCGCGCGGTCATGCCGTTCGTGACGGTCGATGCGGAGATGTCGATGAGAAACGGCGTGCCCGACGTGGGAATGCCCGCCGCGATCGGATTCGGCGTGAACACCGACCGCGTGCCGCCGTGAGGCGCGACGCTCTGCACGGCAGGATCGGAACTGGCGAGCACGATCATGAAGCCGTCGGCCGTGGCTTTCTCCAGATAACTCGCCAGGCAGGCGATATGGTGGCTGCGCCGGATCACCAGCGTCGCGCTGCCATACTCTCTCGCCCTCGGCGCGAGCGTTTCGATCCCGCTTAGAACCAGCCACGGGCCGGGAAGACGACGGCCATCCCACAACACGCTGGCGCGGCGGTCCGACACGACCTCCGGCTCGCCGGAGCAGGTCATCGCGCCGTTCTCGATCTCGCGGATATAACCCGGCAGCAACGCGAGGCCGTGCGTGTCGTGACCCATCAGGTCGCCGTCCACGAGCGTGCGGGCCACGGCTTGCGCCTTCGCGTCGTCCAGTCCGGCCTTGACCAGGAGATGGTGCGCGAAGCTTAGCAATTCATCGGCGGAGTATCGGACTCGTGTATTCATCGTGATGGCGTCAGTGAGGGTGAGCGTTGGAGGACAGCGGGGCGCTTCGAATTGTCCGATGCGCTTTCGATAAGCGTCCAATCGCGAATTGAGTAGAATCAATTCCATTCGGTTATGAGTCGGCGCGTGTTTACCCTATGTCGCAAGATTCCACCCTCTCCGCTGCCCAGGTGCTGACGAAGCTGCGGTTCAGGCATCTCCAGTTGCTCGAACTGCTGGGGCGCACGCGCAATTTGCGTATCGCGGCCGAGCAGATGCACATCACGCAGCCGGCCGCGACAAAGATCCTGAGCGATCTCGAAGCCATGTTCGATGCGCCGCTCTTCGAACGCTTGCCGCGCGAAATGCGGCCGACCGATCTCGGCACGCTCTCCGTGCGCTACGCCAGCACGACGCTTTCGAATCTCGGCAAGTTTTCCGGTGAGTTCGCGACACTGAAGAACGGCGGCTACGGCCATCTCACGGTAGGCATCATCGCCGCTTCCGCCGCGCAACTCGTCACCGCGACGATCAAGGAGATTCAGCGCCGACGTCCGCGGCTCATCATCAAGCTGGTCGAGCAGAGCAGCGATCAACTCGCGGCGTGGCTCGAAGAAAGGCGAATCGATGTGATGGTCGGGCGGCCAACCGAAGCACGGCACGAAGCCCTGTTCCATGTGGTAAATCTTCTGGCGGAGCCGGTGCGTGCGGTCGTCGGGCAACATCATCCGTTGCTGCGCGAGCGGCGCGTGGAGATGACCGGCCTCGGCCAATGGCCGTGGATTCTGTATCCGCAAGGCACCGCCATGCGGCGGCTATTCGAGGAGACGTTCGCGGCAGCCGGCATGGTCGCGCCGGTGGGCATCGTGGAAACACCGTCGATCTTTTCAACGCTGGAGTTGCTGCAAGCCACCGACATGATCTCGCTTCAGCCACAGGCCGCGATGGACAAATACGTGAAGCACGGCCTTCTCGGTTATCTCGACGTGCCGATACGGCGGACCCTGTCGAACTACAGCGTCATCACGCGTAAAGACGAAGCGACCTCGCAGGCGATGGACGAATTCGTCGGCATTCTGTTGTCGATCGCCGCGCAGTGCGAGCGTTGATGGCGAACCGCGCGCGCTATTCGACGATGGACGCCGCCAGCCGATAACGGTTCCTGCCTTCGCGCTTCGCCTCATACATCGCGCTGTCGGCGGCGGCGAGAAGCGCATCCGGCGTCGTCCGCGCCTGCGCGCCGCAGACGACGACGCCCACGCTCGTCGCGATCGTCACCTCGACGCCGGCTAGACAGAATGGCCGGTTCAACGCACTGCAAATGGCGTCGGCCATGCGCGCGGCGGTGGCATCGTCCGCGACACCGTGACTGACGATGACGAACTCGTCGCCCGCGAGACGGCTCGTGAAATCGCTATGCCGTACCGTCTCCCTGAGGCGAGCGCCGACCAGCCGCAGCAACTCGTCGCCCGCTTCGTGACCGTATTCGTCGTTGACCGGCTTGAACTCGTCGAGATCGAGAAAGAAGAGTGCGAGCGCCTGCCGTGCGGGCGCCTCGGATGCGATGTTCTGCGCGAGATGCAGCAGCAACGCACGCCGGTTCGGCAGGCCGGTCAGCGGATCGCGCATCGCTTGCGCCCGTAGCTGGCGCTCCGCCTGCCTGCGCGACGTCACATCCTGCGCCATCATGTAGAACCCGATCACCTCACGCCCGCGCATGTCGGGCACGAGCGACACGCTCCACGTGCGCGGATCGGCTTCGTGATCTTCCACATCGTCGTGTTGCAGACGCTCGCCCGCGAGCGCGCGCTGAAACGAAGGCGCGAGCGTTCGATACAAGCCAGGCGGCATCGCCGATGCGACCGGCTTGCCGCGCATGGACGCCGCATCGCGCCCGAGCAGCCGCCGGTAGCCGTCGTTGTTGAACTGATAGTGCAACTCGCGATCGACATAGGCGATCAGCACCGGCATGCTGTCCGTGACCTTCTGTATCGCTTCGCGGCTTTCGATGATCTCTGCTTCGACGCGCTTGCGCTCGCTCACGTCGGTGATGAAAGCGAAGAGCGTCTTGCCGTCCGCGGTCGCGGCGGTGGAGATACGCAGCTCCGCCGGAAAGATGTCGCCGGAGCGGCGCAGCGCCGTCACTTCCGTCGCTTTCGCGAGAATCGTCGCGACGCCTGTGCGAAGAAAGCGGCGCATGCCCGCCTCGTGCGCCGTGCGCCACGCGGGCGGAATGATGGTCTCGGCCATCGACAGGCCGATGACTTCGTGCCGGCCCCAGCCGAACATGTGCTCGGCGGCGTCGTTCCACTCGATGATGTGTCCTTGGTTGTCTATTGCGATATACGCGTCCTGCGCGTTGTCGATCACCGCCTGAAGATGCTGGTTCTGCGCGCGCAGCGTCGCTTCGATCGTCTCGCGCCGCGCCACCTCGCCGCGCAATTGCGTGTTGGTCGCGCGCAGTTCGGCGGTGCGCTCGCTCACTTGCTCCTCCAGTGCGACGCGATGCTCGCGCTGTAGCCGCTCGTTTTCCTTGCGCGCCTGAATGTCCTCGACGACCGCGATGAAGTGCAACGGCTCGCCATTGGCCTGCCGCACGAGCGCGACATGTAGCTGAACCCACAAATGCGAGCCATCGCTGCGCAGATAACGCTTTTCCATCGCGTAAGTCGGAATCTGTCCCGCGAGCAGTTGACGCAGGTTTTGCAGATCGCTATCCAGATCTTCGACGAACGTAATCTGCTGAAAGGTCAGCGCCACGAGTTCGTCCGCGCGATAGCCGAGCATCTCGCAAAGACGCGCATTGACCTCGATGAAGCGGCCATTGAGCGCGACAATCGCGGCGCCGGTCGGCGTCTGCTCGAAGATCGTGCGAAACCTCGTTTCCGAGAGACGGATGGCCTGCGTGTCCGCATGATGCAGCACCCGCGCCGAATACGTGCTTTCGCGCGATAGCAGCTCGCGCTCCACGATGGCGGCAAGATCGCGCATGGCCGCGCCGTCCTCGGGCGATAAGCGGCGCGGCACCGTATCGATGGCGCACAGCGTGCCGATTGCGTGGCCGTCGGTCGAACGCAGCGGCACGCCCGCATAGAAGCGCACGGACATCGGGCCGGCGACGAGCGGGTTGTCGCAAAAGCGCGGATCGTTGCGCGCGTCCTCGATGACGAGCATCTCTGCTTCGTGCAGCGCGTGCGAGCAGAAAGAAACATCGCGCGATGTCTCGCATGCTTCGATCCCGAGCCGCGACTTGAACCACTGGCGATGCTCGTCGACGAGCGACACGAGCGCGATCGGCACCGCGAGCAGCCGCGCCAGCACGCGCGTCACGCGATCGAACGCCTCTTCGGCGGGCGTGTCCAGAATGTGCAGGCTGCGCAATACGCGCAGACGTTCGATTTCGTCTTCGGGCGGGGCGGCTACTTGCATGGATGCGGTTTTGGAACATGAACGCGGATAGGACGGTTCATTCTAAACGGCAGCGGCGTGTGCGCTTTCCGCGTTCTCAGAGGCGGCGTGGCAACGCGCGCTCAGGCTCGAGTTCGCGGTGCGATGCGATCCAGGAGGACAGTGCAATGCTGCCATCGATAAACAGGAGCGCACTCGGCGGCAGTAAGGCGTCTGTATGCATTGGACAGCCGCTCGATAGGCGTGGGGGTGATCGTTCAAAGCAAAGGGCCAGCACGCCCGTGCATGGCAGAGCCGCGTCCCGCACGCCCGCATGCAACATTTGTTAGGGTGACGAATCAGCGTACGAATCGTCGTGCTGCTGTGTGCGCGCGACAACGCGGCGCGTGCTGCGCTTCTTGCCAACAGGCGGGGGATTGCCTATACCTATAGGGTCCCACGGCAAGCCCTGTTAAGACGTGACCGATTCCGCGCAAAGGATTTTTCCAGGCCGGGTTCCGAGACCCGGCCATACGTTGAGGAATCCTTCGCAAGTATCCGTCGGATGAAGACATCTTCCGGCAGGTCCGGCACGAGCGTTGAATTCTCCAGTCCGAACGGCGGGAGGCCCAGCGGCATGAGCATCGCGAGGTTCATCGGTATCCGTTAGCCGTAGAAAAATAAACGCCGCTTTGCTCATCGGAGCAACCGCACATGTCGAACCCCGTGGGTTTCTGGAGCTACGCTCGCAGCGACGACGCGCATAGCGATGGTCATCTGAGCCAGCTACGCACTATCGTGGGCAAGGCGATCGCCTTGCAGTACGGTGCGGACATCACGATCTGGCAGGACATTCAGGCCATTCCGCCGGGAGCGGACTGGGCGGCTTCGATCGAACGTACGATTGGCCAGACCGTGTTCTTCATGCCCATCGTCACGCCGCGCTATCTGAAAAGCACGAATTGCCTCGCCGAATACCAGTCGTTCCGTTATCGCATGCTCGAACTCGGGCGTGACGACCTCATTTTTCCGATTCTTTACGTCGGCGTGGACCAGCTCACCGCCGAAGACACCGCGTTCGGGCCGGACCTCGCAACGCTGCGGCGGCATCAGTGGATCGACTTTCGACCGTTGCGTCATGCCGATTGCCGATCACACGAAGTCTGGACGTGGGTCGACGGACTGGCGGAAAACATTCTGAAAGTGGCCGTGCCGGTGTCGAAGGCGGAGCATGCCGCGGCCGCAACCGGAACCGACGCGAGCCAGCAGCGCGAGGCGGCGAGGGCGGCCGAGAAAGCGCGACAGCAGGAAGAGGCAGCGAGGGCCGCGAAAGCCTTCGAGAACGCGCGCCAGCAAGACATGGCCGCGCGGGCGACGGAGAAAGCACGGCAGCAAGCGGCCGTCGAGCAGGAGCGTCAGCATCAGGCGGCGGCGCGAGCGGCCGAGCAGGCGCGGCAGTGGGAAGCCGCGCAGACGCCGCTCGAAGATCCCGGCCGGCCAGACGTGATCGACGCCCGCCCCGACCTCATTTCGTCGGTCGGACCGTCCGGCAACGCGCTGGTGGCATCGCACGTCGTCCGAACCCGTGCGGTTCCGGTCCCCCAAAGGCGGCTCGGCATGCTGGCGGTCGCGGCCGGCGGGCTCGTCATCGTCGCGGCAGGAGCGATCGTCGCGGTATTCCAGCGCCTCGAATTGCCGCAAACGCCGAAGGTCGTTCCGGCTCCGGTCCCGATGATCAGACCGCCCGCGTCGACGGTCAGTCCGCCCACATCGACGACGACTTCGCCCGCATTCCCGGCGCCCACCGCAAAGGACAGCACCGCGCCGGCGGCGAAGGCCCCGGATCTCGAAGGCAGCGTCGATCAGGTCCTCGACTCGGCGGGGTTCATCGTGTCCGGGAAGATCGTGAATCTCTACGGTATTCGCGGAGAAGACGGGCGTCCTGCCCGGGCGATGCAACGCTATCTGCAGAGCGAAGGAAACATGCTCCGGTGTTTCGCGCACGATGAGGCCTATCAATGCTTCGCTAACGGGCACGACGTCGCTGTCCACGCGGTTCGCCTGGGATGGGCGCGCACGCGGGAAGGCGCGCCGCCGCAATACGCGGCCGCCGAAGAAGACGCGCGGCGCGCACGCGCCGGCGTCTGGAGCAAGTAAGCCGCCATCGGCCACCACGGTTGTTGCAGGAGACAAGCGATGAATAGGTATCTGTCCGCAGTGGCTTGCGCAAGCGTGGCGACGCTGATCGCTTCCGGGTGCGCCGATAACGGTTCGGGTTCGGGATCGGGCTCGGGCTCGACCGGCATGAACAAGACTACCTCGGGCGCACTGCTCGGCGCCGGCGCTGGCGCGGCACTCGGAGGCATCTTTGGTCATGGAAAGGCCGGCGCAATCGTCGCGGGCGGGCTTGCTGGCGGATTGCTCGGCGGTGTCATTGGTCATGAAATGGATGAGCGGGATCGCGAGGCGCGCGACCGGGCGCTTCAGGAGGCGCTGCAAAGCACGAAAAACAGCCAGCCAAAGCACTGGCACAACGCGAAGACCGGCAACTCGGGGACCATCAAGCCGCTGAACGGCTACACGACGGCTGCGAACGCGCAGACATGCAGGGATTTCACCGAATCCTACGTCAAGGAAGGAAAGACCTATGAGCAGACTGCGCATGCGTGCCGCAACTCGAAAGGGGAGTGGCAACTGGCCGACAAGTGATGTCCTTGCACTGCGGCGCGGTGGACGGCTGAGGCGCTCGTCGCTGCTGTGTACGATCGTCGCGGCGGGCGTGCTTGCGGGTAAGGCCGGGCACGGAGCGCGCGACGAAGTCGATACCGCGCAGGTTCGCCCCATCAAAGCGGACTCGATACCCTTCGGCACCGACAGCGAACGTTCCGCGCGTCTTCTTCGCAGTGGCACCGCCTTCTTCGTGACGAAAGCGGGCGAGTTGCTCACGAGCGGCCATATCGTGCGCGGCTGCCGGCGTATCGATGTGTGGACTGACGACGGCGCGAGGCTCGCCGCGTCGTTGACGGCGATCGATGCTCGCATGGATGTGGCTCTGCTCACGACGCGTCAGCGCGTGAGCCTGATCCCCGTGTTCAGGGAGGGACCGCTTTCGAGACATGAGCCGGTGTTCACCATCGGCTACGGTCTCACGGCGTCGACGCCGTTGCAGCCGGTCATCACACGGGGCCGCGTGAACGGCACGGTCGACGAGAAGTCGCGCCGCCTTCTCGTCATGCAGGCGGCGCTTTACGAGGGAAACAGCGGCGGTCCGGTCCTCGACGAACACGGGCTGCTGATCGGCATGGTTGCGGGGCGCTACGCGAACGAGCCCGATCTCGGCGTCGCGATTCGCGCGGGCGACCTGGCGCGATTTCTCGATGTGAGCGCCGTGATGCCGCAGCCGTCAGCGGACCGCCCGCCCGGTGCGGAATCCCGACAGACGTTGCGCAAGATCTCCGCACTCGTTCAGTGCGCGGACTAGCCGGCACGAAGGCCGCCACAGGGCCTTTCGATTCCTTCAGAGCGTTCGCTCGTCGTAGCACCCCGGCGCGCTCGACTCACGACAGCCATGACCACCGATACGCCAACCAGCTTTCCTCTTCTGCCGCGTTCGATTTCGGTGATGGTGTCCGGCCATCGGCGCAAGCGGAAGTTCCTGCCCTTTCGCACCGATCTGCATCGCGCGTTCGCGACCCTCGACACCGTGCTCGAGAAGTTCGCCCAGATTCAAAATGACGGAGCGCGGGCGGATGCCTCGTTTCCGCCCGAGCTTTACGATCGCGGTCCGACGACGATACGCGTGATCACCGGACATGCGGACCGCGTCGATCGACACGCGATTCGGAAGGCTGGCGATCTCGACTTGCGGGTCAACTTGATCGTGCCTGACGAGTTCCATGGCATGACTCCGGACAAGCCGGAACGGTCGGTTTCCTTCGGGTGCCCGCATTCGGTATCGGAGAAAGACAACGCGCCGTTCGCCACGCGTGACGAATTCGCGCTCAGTTACGCGGATATTCTTGTCGTTGTCTGGGACGGCGACACGCCTCCCGGTGCGCCGGGCGGCGTGGTGTGGCTGATCCAGCAGGCGGTGGCGATGGGCTTGCCTGTGCTGTGGATCGATCTGCAGGGGCACGTCAGTACCATTGCCGATCATCGCGTCACCGAGCTATGGCTTCACAGGCTGAAGCGCACGACCCTGGAGCAGGGGCTGCTCGCGGGCCTGTTCGAAGCGTATGACATCGATAATGGCGTGTTGATCGATTCTCTGCGGCGTCGGCTCAATCCGTTCGACGCGGGCCTCGTCTCGCCAAGTCTGCAAACGGATGTGCTTCGCTCGTACGCCACCGAAACGCACGGTTCGCCGTTGATGGAAGCTCGCGTGGGCTGGTTCGAGCAATTCATGACGTCGCTTTTCCGTGTGCGGCCCTGTGACTTCGTGAATAGTCTGTCGAGGCTGGTGCTGGGAACGCGCACTTGCAAACAGAAACACGAAACGAGTGAAGCTTCGCATTCGGGTCCGCTTGCGGCTCGTTTCGACTGGAGCGATGCGCGGGCGAACGTTGCGGGACGCAGGCATGGCAGCGCCACTTGGCTGCTATATATGCTTTCTTCGGCGGCGGTGTTCGCTTCGGTCGCCGGAATCGAGCAGTTTGGTCGGGGGAGGTGTTTCTGGTTCTCGCAATGCTCCGGCGACGTTAAGACGGTCTGGCCGTGGATCGAGCTAGCTCTCGTACTGATTATTCTGTACTCGTTCGTCCGCGCGGGGCGCCTGCACTGGCACCGGCTTTGGCTCGGACATCGCTTCGTGGCCGAGCAGATCCGGTATTTGCAGATGCTCGAACCCTTTCTCGCAGTTCCCGCGCCGTTCAACGAGCCGCTCATCACGTACCATCAAGGTCACTACCGGCTGCGCAATGCCGAACTGTGGCTATTGCAGCGATCTTTGAGCGCGGGCGGCTTTCCGGCGCTCTACGAGACTTACCGCCTTGCATCGCAAAGCGTGCCCGAACGGGGCAGGCGGCTGGAAGAAGCAGTGGAACTCCAGTTTGTCTTTCACAGGAAGAAGCATAAAGCTGCGCACAGCTTGCACAGGCGCATGGAGCTGTGTGCCACGGTCTTGTTCGGTGTCGCCGCGCTTTGTACAGTGAGCCACATCGCGGCGCATCTCTGCGAGTCGTGGCCGGTCTGCACCGATCGGTTCGAGGCGTTGCTGCCGCGCGACGAACGCTGGCTGTCGCTCTTCAGTGCATCGCTGCCTGCGCTAGGCGCCGCACTGCATGGCGTTATGACGAAGCTGGAGTTCGGACGTATCGCGGAGCAATCGAACAAGGTGCAAGCGAGGCTCGAGGTGTTGCTCAGCGAGGTGCGTTTCACCATGACGAGACCGGATTTGAGCGGCTGGCAGCCGATGGCCGATCTACGCCACGACGCCTGCGAGATCGCCGAGCTGCTCGGCGACGAAAACGTGCAGTGGCGCGATCTGATCAACTACCAGAGGACGGAGCTTCCATGAGCGACGAGCTTTCGATGCCGGACCTCACGCGTGATACGGAGGCGCGGCGGGTGATCAAACGCCCCGTTCCCGTCACGGTGCGGTTTGCGGATAGCGACGGAACGTGCGAGACGCTCGAAGGCCCCGTACGCTTTCGCGCCGGCGACGCGATCGTGACCGGAACCTTGAATGAAGAGTGGCCTGTCAGCAGGGACCGCTTCGAAGAGACCTATGAACGTGTAGCGGAAGGCGTGTATCGCAAGCGTCCGGTCGTGGCGTACGCGCTTCTTTTGAAGTCGCCGGTGCGTGTGCTCGTCGGGGCTCAAAGCGATGTGCTCGAAGGGCAACCGGGCGACTGGCTGATCCAGTATGACGAGGGCGAGTACGGCATCGTGGACGCCGAAGTCTTCGCGCGTGTCTATGACGTGGTGCAGCAGTGAAGGAGCGACGCGCATCCGTCGATACAGACGCCGAATTGCCGAAAACGTCTCACTCCCGCCGCTGCCGCGACGCAATCTCCCCGAGCAGCGAGAACAGCTTGCCCACGTCGAGCGGCTTGACGAAGTGGTGATCGAAGCCTGCGGCAAGCGCCTTGTCTCTGTCCTGTTGCAAGCCGTATCCCGTGATCGCGACGAGAACCGCATCCGCCGTGCGCGGCTGACTCTTCAGTAGCGACGCCAACTGATACCCGTCCATGTCCGGCAAGCCGATATCGAGAAGACACACGTGCGGAACCCAATGCTCCGTTTCGTGCATGGCGCTGATTCCGTTCCCGGCCACGCGTACTTCGTTGCCGAGCGTCTCCATCAACATGGCGAGCGTCTCCGACGCGTCGGTGTTGTCGTCGACGATCAACACGCGCAGGCGAGTGAGGAACGGCGCATCCGGCGAGTCATCCGCTTTCGTTTCACGTTGCGGCGCAATCACCTCGGCGTGGGGAAGACACACGACGAACGTGCTGCCCTTGCCGGGGCCGGCGCTATACGCTCGGACGGTCCCGCCATGCAGCGCGACAAGGCTGCGCACGAGCGCGAGCCCTATGCCGAGTCCCCCTTGCGTGCGATCGGAGTTGCGTTCCGCCTGCGAAAACAGATCGAAGGCGCGCGCCGCGACGTCGGGCGTCATCCCGATGCCGTTATCCGCCACCGTCACCTTGATGAACTTGCCTTCGGCCGCGACGGAGAATTCGATGTCGCCTTTATCGGGCGTATATTTGGCCGCGTTGTTGAGCAGGTTGACGAAGACCTGAGTCAGCCGCTTTTCGTCGGCGCGAACCAGCGCAGCGGACGACAAGGTATGCAGCGACAGGCGATGCATTTTCCGTTCGATGATCGGCCTGACCTGCTCGATGGCGTCAGCTGCGATGCGGTTGGCATCGAGCACTTCCATGTCGAGCTTGATGAGCCCTTGCGTCACGCGGGAGACGTCGAGAAGATCGTCGATCAGGCCGGTCATGTGCTTCACTTGCCGCGAGATGATCTCGCACGACTTGCTGACCCGGCGTGCGTCGCTGGGCGCGGCGCGCATGAGTTGCGCGGCGCTGGCAATCGGCGATAACGGATTGCGCAGTTCGTGCGACAGCATCGCGAGGAACTCGTCCTTGCGCCTGTCGGCAAGACGCAGTTCCTCTTCCGCGTTGATGCGATCGGTGATGTCCAGTTGCGCGACGACTGCGCCTATCACGCCTCCATGGTCGTCCCTGATCGGCGCGCCCGTGCTCAGTATGGTGCGCCGATTGGGCGGATCGTCGAAGCTTTCGATCGAAACGATGTCGGTCGTCGCGGCACTGCCTTGAAGCACGCGCGCAATCGTCCAGTCGTGAGCATCGAGCAACTGGCCGTGCTTGTCCGAATGATCCGCCCAGCGTCCCTTCCATTGCCTGAAATCGTCGATGGTCGAGGGACGGGGATGCGCCTCGCCCCATAGCTGAACGAAAGAACGGTTCACGCGCTCGATGCCGCCATGCTGATCGCAGACGACGATGCCAATGGGCGCCGCTTCAAGCACCGCGTCTAGGCGGCGCGTCACATCGACTGCTTCACGCGCGGCGGCCCGCGCGCTTCGCTCGCTTGCGAGAAGCCGCTCCTCGCTCGTGCGCTGCTCGGTGATATTCGAGAACAGCACGCCGACCTGATTCGGTGTGGACGCGTCAGGGCGGAACGCATAGATATCGAACCAGCGGTTGAGCTTCGAGGCCTTCACCTGCGCGTGGATCGGCACGCCGTTCTTGGCGACCGAGCCGTAGATTTCAAAAAAATGTCGGTCATGGCCGGGCACCAGTTCCGACATATTTCTTCCCACGGCGTTGGTCACGCTCGTCTGTGCTTCGAATGCCGGGTTCACGGTCAGGAAGCGGTAGTCCACGGGCTCTCCGCTTTCATCGAATGCCATCTCCACGACGCAGAATCCCTGATTGATCGCGTCGAAAAGAGTGCGGAAACGTTGTTCGCTTGCGGCCAGAGCCTTTTGCGTCAGATGCGCGGCGGTCACATCCGTGGTCGTGTGAGAGACGCAGAGGAGCGCGCCTTCCGCATTGAAGATCGGCGTGTTCACCGCGCTCCAGAAGCGTTCCTCGTAACGCGTCGTGCCGTCTTCGGCGGTCACCCAAAGAGGGAACCGCTGCAACGGCAAGTGGTCGGCGCGTCCCGTTTCTCTCGCCCGCGCAATCGATTGGCGCAGCGCCTCGACGCCCGTGTCGTTCGTGTCGGCTTCGTTATGAGGAAAGATGTCGAAGAGACTCTTGCCCACCATGTCTTCGCGACGCAGCGTCGAGACTTTCAGGAACGCGTCGTTCACTGCGAGAACGATGGCTTCCGGAGTGGGAGAGAGCAGGTAGCTGCCGACGGGGGCGGTGTTGAAGATTTCTTCGAATATCGAAGGCAAAGCCATAGGCACGGTGGACGCAGGCTGACACTGCGTCGCAATTTCACATGGACAAGCCTACGCTTTCGCAACGACCGTGCCGGGTGTCCGCGCACATGCCGCGAACGGTCTAATGCTGCGGTGCGCCTTCATGCGGGCAGCGTCGCGCCGTGATAGACGGTCAATATGGCCGAAGCGGTGCCCTCGGTTGAAAGAGACGTGATGCTAGAGGCCCGCTACCCGCACCGCCAAGAATATCGAACGCTATCCATATCGAGCATGCAGCGTGCAATGCATATCACGATTTCTTGCTTAGGCCGCGCGTGGACCGTTGTTACGATGACCGGCAACACGGCATCGACGATGCCATCGCCCATCGCCTGAGGAATCACGAATGTCATATCGAAACGCGCCCCCGTCATCCACTCGCAGACGCGCGCTCATCACGCTCGCGGCGCTCGGCGCGACGGTGATGGCGCCGCATGCCGCGCGCGCCGGCGATGCGGGCAGGACGCTGCGCATCGGCTATCAGAAGTATGGCAACTTCGTCGTGTTGAGGGCGCGCGGCACGCTCGAAAAGCGCCTCGCGCCGCAAGGCGTCAGCGTGCAGTGGCTCGAATTTCCGGCGGGACCGCAACTGTTCGAAGGGCTCAATGCGGGCGCCGTCGATATCGGCACGGTCGGCGAGACGCCGCCGATCTTCGCGCAGGCCGCGGGCGTCGATTTCGTCTATGTCGGTAATGAGCCGTCGGCGCCGCGGGCAGAGGCCATCGTCGTGCCGAAGGACTCCGGTATCCGTTCGGTCGCCCAACTGCGCGGCAAGAAAATCGCGCTGAACAAGGGCTCGAATGTGCATTACCTCTTTGTCGAGGCACTCAGGAAGGCGGGGCTTTCTTACGCAGACATTCAACCCGTCTATCTCGCGCCCGCCGACGCCCGCGCGGCATTCGTTCAGGGCAGCGTCGATGCGTGGGTGATCTGGGATCCGTATTTCGCCGCCATCGAGCGCCAGGCCAATGCGCGACCGCTCGTCGACGGCACCGGGCTCGTGCGCAACATTCAGTTCTACGTCGCGGCGCGAAAGTATGCGGCAGAGCAGCCGCAAATCGTGCGCGCGGTGCTCGAAGAACTCGATCATGTCGATCGCTGGTCGCGCGACAATCTCCCGGCCGTCGCGGCGCAACTGTCGCCGCTCGTCGGGCTGGACACGGGGACCATCGAGCACGCGTTGCAGCGCACCGCGTACGGCATTGAGTCCATTTCGCCCGCGACGCTCGCGTATCAGCAGCAAATCGCCGATACGTTCACCACGCTCAGGCTGATTCCGAAGAAGCTCGACGTGACCGAGGCGCGCTGGAACGTCGCCTGACGAACGATGCACGCGAATTCGTTTCGACATCCTGAATATTTGCACTTCGCGAGAAAAGTCCAAGCATGAATGTCTTCTGGTTCATCCCGACTCATGGCGACAGCCGCTATCTCGGCACGTCGCAAGGCGCGCGTGCCGCCGATTACGATTACTTCCGCCAGATAGCCGTTGCCGCCGACACGCTCGGCTATGAAGGCGTGCTGCTGCCGACGGGCCGCTCGTGCGAAGACGCCTGGGTGGTCGCGTCGAGCCTCATTCCCGCGACGCGGCGCCTCAAGTTTCTGGTCGCGATCCGGCCGGGGCTGAGTTCGCCGGGCCTCTCGGCGCGCATGGCGTCCACCTTCGACCGGCTCTCGAACGGGCGCCTGCTCATCAACGTTGTGACGGGCGGCGATCCGAACGAACTTGCCGGCGATGGCGTCTTCGAAAGTCACGACACGCGCTACGAAATCACGGACGAGTTCTTGAGCATCTGGCGCGGCCTGCTCGAAAGCTCGCATGAGAAGGGCAATTTCGACTACGCGGGCAAGCATCTGCGCACGGAAGGCGGCAAGGTGCTGTATCCGCCGGTGCAGCGGCCGCATCCGCCATTGTGGTTCGGCGGTTCGTCGCCAGCGGCGCACGAGATCGCGGCGAAGCACATCGACACGTATCTCACGTGGGGCGAGCCGCCCGCCGAAGTCGAGAAGAAACTCGCTGACATCCGCCGCCGCGCAGAGGCGCAAGGGCGCACGATCCGGTTCGGCATCCGCCTGCATGTGATCGTGCGCGAGACGGAAGTTGAAGCCTGGGCCGCTGCCGATAAGCTCATCAGTAAGCTCGACGACGACACCATTCAGCGCGCGCAGGCGCAATTCTCGAAGATGGATTCTGAAGGCCAGCGGCGCATGGCCGCGCTGCACGGCGGCAAGCGCGACAAGCTCGAGGTGTATCCGCATCTGTGGGCGGGCGTGGGGCTCGTGCGGGGCGGCGCGGGAACGGCGCTCGTCGGCAATCCGCAGCAAGTCGCCGGTCTGATGAAGCAATACGCCGAACTCGGCGTCGAGACGTTCATCTTGTCGGGCTATCCGCATCTGGAGGAGTCGTATCGCTTCGCGGAACTCGTGTTTCCGCTGCTGCCGCGCGCTCAGAAAGCGCGCGCGTCGGGACCGCTATCTGGGCCGTTCGGTGAAGTGGTCGGCACGTCGGAACTGCCGAAGGCCGCGCAAGGCTGAGGATCACGATGAACCCGACTTCGACTTTTCGGCGTGCCGGCGCACGCTTCTTGCCGTGGATCGTGCCGCTTCTCATTCTGCTTGCGTGGGAAGCCGCCGCGCGCACGGGCGGCCTCTCGGCGCGCGTGTTGCCTGAACCGCTCGCAGTCGCGAAGGCCGCGTGGTCGCTGATCCAGTCGGGCGAACTGTGGACCGACGTAAGAGTGAGCGCGTGGCGTGCGCTCGCCGGCTTCGCGGTCGGCGGCGGCATCGGCTTCGTGCTCGGGCTTGCGACGGGGCTTTTCAGGCCCGCCGAAGTCCTGCTGGATTCCACCGTGCAGATGATCCGCAACATTCCCGCGCTCGCGATGATTCCGCTTCTGATTCTCTGGTTCGGTATCGGCGAGGAGGCCAAACTCGTGCTCGTGGCGCTGGGCGTGTTTTTTCCCGTGTACGTGAACACATATCACGGCATTCGTTCCGTGGACCGCGACCTGATCGAAATGGCCCGAAGCTACGGCCTCTCGGGCTTCGCGCTGTATCGGCACGTGATTCTGCCCGGCGCGCTGCCGTCCATTCTCGTCGGCGTGCGCTTCGCGTTGGGCCTGATGTGGGTCATGCTGATCGTCGCGGAAACCATATCCGCGCAATCGGGCATCGGTTACATGACGATGAACGCCCGCGAGTTCATGCAAACGGATGTCGTCGTGCTGGGCATTCTGCTTTACGCGCTGCTCGGCAAGCTCGCGGACATGGGCGCCCGCGCCATCGAGCGCGCCAGCCTGCGCTGGCATCCCGCTTATCAAAACGAGGGCCTTTCGTGAATACCATTTCCGTCGATACGCTCGATCTCGCGCAGCGGCCGCAAGCGCCTGAATCGCTGCGCGCGGAGCCGCTTGCCCGAGCGCGTTCCGGCCGGGACGTCGCTGTCTCGCTGCGCGGCGTCGAAAAACGCTTCGGCGAGCGCCGCGTGCTGGCGAACCTGGACTTCGCCATCGAGCGCGGCAGCTTCGTGTCGATCGTCGGGCGCAGCGGCTGCGGCAAATCCACCTTGCTGCGGCTGATCGCCGGTCTCGACCAAGCGTCGGGCGGCGTGGTCGAACGCAATGCACCGACGCCGGGCGGCGCGTTGCAGGTTCGCATCATGTTTCAGGACGCGCGGCTCTTGCCGTGGAAGAGCGTCCTCGACAACGTGATGATCGGTTTGCCGGGCGAGCGGCGCGACGAAGCGCGTGCGACGCTCGCCGAAGTAGGGCTCTCCGAGCGCGAGAAGGACTGGCCGTCGCGGTTGTCCGGCGGTCAGCGTCAGCGCGTGGCGCTGGCGCGTGCGCTGGTGCATCGGCCGGATCTGCTGCTGCTCGATGAACCGCTCGGCGCGCTCGACGCGTTGACGCGCATCGAAATGCACGGCTTGATCGAGCGGCTGTGGCGCGAGCACGGATTCACGGCGCTGCTCGTCACGCATGACGTGCAGGAAGCGGTGTCGCTCGGCGATCGCATCGTGTTGATCGAGCAAGGGCGCATCACGCTGGATACGCTCGTTGCCCTGTCGCGGCCGCGTTTGCGCACGGCACAGGGATTCGCCGAACTCGAAGAACGCGTGTTGTCGCGCGTGCTGCGTCCGGCGTGATCCTGCGATGGCGCTAGCTCTGCGCCACCGCCACTTCTTGCTCCGCGACAGACCACGCGTCGGGCCGATGCGCGCCGAACGCGTGCGTGAAGCTCGCGGCTTGCTGCCCGACCGTGCGAAGCTGCGCGACGACCTTCGGGTCCGAGCACGTATCAGCGGACTCGAAGCGCGTCTCGAGCGTGTTGACCGCTGCGCCGAACGGCGTCGGCCAGCCGCGCAGCGCATGCACGATCGAGCGCAGCGACGTCAGCACCGTGCCCGCTGCCTGCCAGCCGTAGGCGGTGACGATGCTGCCGACCGCGCGTCCATCGAGATACGGACGCTCGTCGAGCCGCAGTTCCTCGAGCGTATCGAGCGCGTTCTTCACGAGACCCGAGATGCCGCCGTGATAGCCGGGCGTCGCGATGACGAGTGCATCCGCGGCGCGCACAGCTTCGATGAGTTCGTGCTGCTCGTCGGTGAGTTCGCGCGATTCGGGCGCGTAATGCGGAAGGCTGTGCAGGAACGCGCCGCCGAACAACTGCACGCGTGCGCCGGATTCCTGCGCGCCCTTGAGCGCGAAGGCCAGCGCGCGTTCCGTGGATGAAGCGGGCCGCGTCGTGCCGCCGATTCCGACGACGAGCGGACGGCGCGATGTTTCGGTTCGGGTCAAGTGCGATGCTCCTGCAGAGTGAACGGTGCGAACCGTCGGATCGGTCATCATAGCCAGCGGGGGTGCTTCGCGGAACGCATGAATTTCGCTAAGGATATGCGGCGGTGGAAGCAACTGATCGAAGCAGCAGTATGTGAACGGGTTAGCCAATCGCTCTTCGGCGATTCCAAGGCCATCTAGACCGCAGGTTTGATTCAATCCGCCTGCCGCGCGGCGGGCGGGCAGTCGGTCCTGAACCAGACATCGATCTGACGCTGCGCCGCCTGGAGATCCTCCGGATAGTACGGATCGAACCATCGCGACGGGTCGTAGCCCGCTTGCCTGAGCGCCGTCAGTTCGCTTGCGTTCCGCTCGCGGTTTGGCGGCGCGTTGTTCCGGATGGCTGCGAGATCGCGGCATTGCGTCGGAGTCAGATGCGAGGTGTTCTGCGGCGGGCTGCCGGCGGCGCAGCCCGCGAGCAGGCATGCCCATGCCGAGAGCATCGGCCAGTTGATCGGCACAGTTTTCATGGCGTGTGTTCCGTGTTTGTCGCGAGGCATCGCAGATGGAAGCAAGGCGGATGCCTCCACGCTTGACCATAACCATCTTCCACCCGATGCGTGACGCGAACCGTGCTCAGGGTCAGCGATTCCGCTGATACGAATGTTTGCATGCCGAATGCGTGCCTTTCGGAAAATATAATTAGGACATTTGATGAAGCGCGCGAGACCGCAGGCGGCATATGATGTCAGCCACCGACCCCGCGCCATCGACGCACGCGAACCTCGCGTCGCGGATCGCGGTCAATCGGTGCATCTCAATCGAAAGAGGATATCGACAATGAACAAAATCGACCGCAACGCACTCGCGATTGCACAGCTCGCCGGCGGCGCCGCCAAGAGCACGAGCGGCACGGGCGGCACGTCCCCGGCTGGCGGCTCGACCGTCCCGTCGGGCGGCACCAGCACGCAGACCGGCACGGCCACTTCGGTCATCACCGTGAACGGTCAGCAAGTCATCAATCAGACGGTCACGTTCTGATATTGCGTGAAGCACGAAAGGCGAACTTCGGGTCCGCCTTTCGTGCTGTTGAAGCGTTCGGAGTCAGGACGCTTCGATCGTTTTGCTGCCGCTTTGCGAGCGCTTTTGCAATGCTTCGGTCGTTTCGCCTTCGCCGTCAGGCAGCCAGCCGGGCGGGCGCAGCACGAAGCCGATCGCCTGAGACACGCTCTTCGCGCGGAACACGTCTTTCGCGAGGCTCGCCCAGTGCTCCGTCTGGACGACGATCGGGTTGTGCGACGTGGTCGGCGTCGTGAGTCCGTACCGGCAGGGTTCATCGGCGCGTTCCTCGACATACGTGCCGAACAGTCGGTCGAAGATCACCAGCACGCCACCGAAGTTGGCATCGAGATAAGCCGCGTTCGATGCATGGTGCACGCGGTGCGCCGACGGCGTGTTGAACACGTATTCCAGCCAGCCGAGCTTCGGAATCCACGTGGCATGAAGCCAGAATTGGTAGAGCAGGTTGATCGAGAGCGCGGCGAGCACCACTTCCGGCTTGAGGCCCAGCCATACGAGCGGCGTGAAGAACAGCGCGGCGCCCGTGATTTTCGAAGTCCACCCCAGCCGATACGCTGAAGAGAGCGTCAACTGGTTCGGCGAATGATGGACCGCGTGCGTCGCCCAGAAAAAGCGAACCGTGTGCGACGCGCGGTGATACCAGTAGTAGCAGAACTCCATGCCGATGAAGAGCAGGAACACGGTCAGCGGCGTATTGGCCGTCACCGTGTGGATGCGGTGTTCCCACGCGAACGCGAAGAACGGTGTCGCGAGCGAGAGCGGCACGAACGCCAGCAATTTGCGGCCGACGAGATCGGTGAGCGAGATCCAGACCTCGTGCCAGTCGAACGCCTTCTTCGTGCCTTTGTGTTTGCGGCTCAGCCAGATCGCTTCGATCATCGACGCCGCGAGCACGATGACCAGCACATACAACGATACCTTTCCGATCAGTTCCATGATGTTCGCCGTTGGTGGGTTGCGTATGTGCCCAATGTAGCGACGCGTCCTGTTTAAAACCACGCGCAACTTATTTCACGGAATGTCATGCGCCAAAGACGCAATGCGAGGCGCTTGCCCTTGCACGACACCGCCGCTACAATTGCGAACGATTCCCATTTGCACGAAGCGCGATTCATGGCCCGAGCCGCACGCATCATCGTTTTCCAGGCACCCTCGGCATGAGGCGCGTGCTGGTGCAACTGCATCGCTGGTTCGGCCTGGCGACCGC
This sequence comes from Burkholderia sp. 8Y, assembly GCF_902506145.1. Taxonomy (GTDB): domain Bacteria; phylum Pseudomonadota; class Gammaproteobacteria; order Burkholderiales; family Burkholderiaceae; genus Caballeronia. The sequence goes on from NZ_LR733519.1 coordinate 791,933, forward strand.
GCTGTTTCTTTTCGTGTCGGGGCTGACAGGCGCCATCATCGCGTGGGATCACGAAATCGACGCACTGCTCAACCCGTCCTTCTTCCATGCGCGTAGCCAGTCCGCGCCGCTTGAGCCGCTCGAACTTGCGCGTCGGGTAGAAGCGGGCCATCCGCAGGTTCAGGTCACGTATCTGCCGCTCGGCGTGGAGCCGGGGCATACCGTGCAAATGATGGTCGTGCCGCGCACGAATCCGGCGACCGGCGCGGCTTACGCGATCGACTACAACCAGATCGCCGTCGATCCGGCAACGGGCGAGGTGCAGGGGCGCAGGATGTGGGGCGCGCTGTCGCTGGCGCGCATCGACGTGATGCCCTTTCTGTACAAGCTGCACTACACGCTGCATCTGCCGATCATCGGCGGGTTCGACACCGGGACGTGGCTGCTCGGGATCGTCGGCATCGTATGGCTGTTCGATAGCGGGATTGCCCTCGTGCTGTCGTTTCCGCGCGTGAAGGCGTGGCGCAAGTCGCTCGTGTTTCGCTTGAGGCGCGGCGGCTACGCGCTGACGTTCGATCTGCATCGCTCCGGCGGCGTGTGGATCTGGGCGCTGCTCGCGATGGTCGCGCTCACGTCAGTGTCGATGAATCTGGGCGCTCCGGTCGTCCGTCCGATCGTCTCGCTGTTCTCGACGCTCTCGCCGTCGCTGACCGAAAACGCCGCGCTCGTGCGCGCGGCTCCGGCGGGGCGCGCACTCGCGACGCGCGAGCAAATTCTCGCCGCCGCCGTGACCGACGCGAAGCGCGAGCACATCGCGGCGCCGATGGGCGCGCTGTACTACGTGCCCGCGTTCGAAGCGTACGGCGTGGGATTCTTCGCGCCGGGGCAGGACCACGGCGACGGCGGGCTCGGCAACCCTTGGCTTTACTACAACGGTCACACCGGCACGCTCGCGGGCTCGTCGATTCCGGGGCGCGGCTCGGCGGGCGACGTCTTCATGCAGGCGCAGTTTCCGCTGCATTCGGGGCGCATCGCGGGCGTCGCCGGGCGCATTGCCATAAGCGCGGTGGGGATCGCCGTCGCGGTGTTGAGCGCGACGGGTTTGATTATCTGGATGCGAAAACGCGCGGCGCGTCGCCATTCGGCGGCTGCGGCGAACGCGCGGGCGGCGCGCGGCCGGTCGGTGGCGTCCTGATCGCCTCGCCCTGAGAAGCGTGCGACGTTGCGTCTCGAACGAAACGTCGCCGGCTTTAATGATAATGAATCGCATTTACGCTAAAATCCGCCGCTGCATGCAAACCGTCGCCGAACGCGACGCGCAACGCAAATAAAACCACGCCGCCCGGATTCCTTCAGACGCCCCGGGACGGGAGACCGACCATCACCGACGTTTTTCCGATTCATGCCCGCTTTCCATCGACAATCCTCGCATTCCGTGCCTGCCAACGCGCTGGCATCGCGCGCCGCCATCGTCGCGGCCATCGCAGCTGCTTTCTCCATCGCCGCCCACGCGCAATCCACCGATACCGGCAGCACTGATGCGGCGGCGACGAGCACGCTTCCGGCCGTGAAAGTGCAGGCGTCGAAAGAGCCGTTGCCGGGCGAACTCGCGCCGACGTTCGGCGGCGGACAGGTCGCGCGCGGCGCGGACTTCGGCGTGCTCGGCCAGCAGCGGGCCATCGACGTGCCCTTCAGCATGACGACCTACACGTCGAAGCTGATCGAGGACCAGCAGGCGCGCACCATCGGCGACGTGCTCGCCAACGATCCGGCCGTGCGTACCGCGTATGGCTTCGGGAATTTCGCGGAGACGTACATCATTCGCGGGTTCGAGTTGCAGGGCGACGACGTCTCGCTCAACGGCCTCTACGGAATCACGCCGCGTCAGCTCGTCGCGACCGATGCGCTCGAACGCGTCGACGTGTTCAAGGGCGCGAACGCGTTTCTGAACGGCGCGTCGCCGAATGGCTCGGCGGTCGGCGGCGGGCTGAATCTGCAGTTGAAGCGCGCGGACGACAAGCCGCTTACGCGCGTGACGCTGGACGGCACGGCGTCGGGCGAGATAGGCGCGCATGTGGACGTGGGCCGGCGTTTCGGCAGCGAAGGGCAGTTCGGCATCCGCGTGAATCAGGCGAATCATGACGGCGAAACGAGCATCGACGGCGAACATCGGCGCGACAACACAACGGCCGTTTCCCTCGACTGGCGCGGCGACAAGCTGCGTCTCTACGGCGATTTCCTGTACCAGCGAGAGCGCGTGAACGGCGGCCGGCCGACCGTGAACGTCAGCGGCGACTTCATTCCTGCAACGCCCTCGGCCACCTACAACTACGCGCAGACGTGGACGTTCAGTTCCATCGAGGACACGGTCGGCATTTTGCGCGCCGAATACGATTTCCTGCCCGGCTGGACCGCGTATGTGTCGGGCGGCGTGCGCCACACGGACGAGCATGGCGACTACGCTTCGCCGACCGTCGGCAACACGGGCACCACGTCGTTCCGTCTGGGCGTGCCGCATCAGGAAGACGGCAGCTCGGCCGAGGCCGGCGTGCGCGGCCACTTCAACACCGGGCCGGTGTCCCACTTTGTCACGGCGGGCGCCTCGATCGTGCGCGTCGATTCGCAATCGGCCTACACCTTCAGCGACACATTTCCGACGAGCCTCTACGCCACGCCGCAAGTCCCATATCCGGCGACGACCTTGTCCGGCGGCAACCTCGCCGACCCGCAGATGACCGCGCTGAATCTGATGCGCAGCGCGTCCGTGTCGGATACGCTCGGCTTCCTGCATGACCGCGTGCTGTTCACGGTCGGCGCGCGCTATCAGGAACTGCACAGCAATACGTTCGATTACACCGGCACGCAGACGCGCGCCTACAACGATTCGATCACAACGCCGCTTTTCGGGCTCGTCGTGAAGCCGTGGGAGAACGTGGCGTTCTTCGCGAACCGCAGCGAGGCGCTGACCATCGGCGAATCGGCGCCGAACACCGCGCTCAACTTCGGCCAGCAGTTGCCGCCCGAGAAGTCGAAGCAATACGAGATCGGCGCGAAGTACGACAACGGCAAATACGGCGCGTCCGTGGCGCTGTTCCAGATCGACAAGCCGCTGACGTACACGGACGCGGCGGGCTTCTTCCTCGATAACGGACGCGAGCGGCATCGCGGCGTGGAGGCGTCGGTGTATGGCGAGCCTGTGCGCGGCGTGCGCCTGATCGCGGGCGCGACCTACATCCACGGCACGCAGCTCGATACCGGCGGCGCCGCGACGGACGGCAACATGCCGATCGGCGTGCCGGCCTTCATGTTCAATGTCAACGCGGAATACGACGTGCCGCTCGTCAACGGCCTCACCGTGACAGCGCGCTGGATTTACACCGGCTCGCAGTATCTGAACGTGACCAACACCCTCGCGATTCCGCACTGGGATCGTTTCGACCTCGGCGCGCGTTACGCCACCGTGCTGTTCGGCAAGCCGACGACCTTCCGTGCGAGTGTGCTGAACGTGGCGAACAAGTCGTATTGGGCATCGACGATCGGCGGCTATCTGACGCAAGGCGCGCCGCGCACGGTGCTGCTTTCCATGACGACGGATTTCTGATTCGCGCCTTGTTTCTGTTCGGACGCGAGGCGGGAGCCGTCGGTATATCGCCGCCATGCGTCTGCCGACGGTATAAAATCAGAAGCACCCGCCTCGCGTTTCGTTGCGCATGTCAATCATGGAACCCACTCAAAGTAAGGAAGCGCCTCGCAAGCGCCTGTCGACGCGATCGCTCAATGTGCTGTCCGCGATGGTCGGCATTACCACGCTCGCGCTCGGCGTAGGCTGGCTGATCTACAGCTGGACCGTGGATCTGGAGGTGCCGTACTTCGCAATTCCGCTCGTGCTCACCGTGCCCGTGATTGCCGCTGTGGCGTTCCGAAACATGTGGGACTAGCGTGTCGACCGACGGACGGTTCAATGTGAGGGAGAAAAACAAAAACGCCGCGATAAACGCGGCGTTTTTGCTTGATGCAGATGCGTTGGTAGGCTCGATTGGACTCGAACCAACGACCCCCACCATGTCAAGGTGGTGCTCTAACCAGCTGAGCTACGAGCCTGTGAAGCCGCGCATTATAGAGACCCTTGCCGCGATGCACAAGCCCGGCGGACCGATTTCTGCGCACACCGGGACGCGGGCGAGGCGCGAAGCGCCTCGGTCATCGCGCTAAAGCATTTTCGCGGATGGACGTAAACAAGAGGTAAGTCATCTCCATCGCGGCCTCGCCCGCTGCTCGTTCATCCAAGCCTTCGCTTCGTGACGCCAATGTCTCATCACACCGCCTCCAGCCCCACCGGCGCCGCACGAACGAGCCACAGCTCCGCCCTGAATCAAGGGTTCCTGTCTTTCTTTCTGGACGCCTGCGCGAAGCACGCGGGCGTCTCCTGGCGCGACATGGGCGCGCCTCTGCTCGCGGCCGTGGGCGCGTACGCGCTCGTCCATCTGGCGCTGGCTTCCGTTTCGAAAAGCGCCGCAATCGGCGGCGGCGTCGCGGCCGGCGTTGTCGTCTATGCGCTCAGCTTGCGCCACGCGCTTCGCGTGGCCGCGCGTCAGCACGCGACCGCCGCGCTCACCAAGGCGCTGCTCGACGCGAACCGCGAGTGTCTGAAGCTGCTCGACTCCGATGGCCGTCTGCTTCGCATCTCGGAGTACGGCGCGGAACTGATGCGCGCGACGGGCCCCGAGCAACTGGCCGGTGCCGACTGGCTCGGCTTCTGGAGCGGCGGCGAGGCGCTCGCGGCGCGCAAGGCGTTCGACGGCGCGCTGCAAGGATCGCGGACATCGTTCACGGGGACGTGCCTCACGACCGTCGGCGAACCGAAGGTCTGGCAGTCGAGGCTCATACCAGTCGAGAAGCCCGGCGGGGGCATTTACGGCGTCCTGTGCGCGTCGCTCGATGTGACCAAGGAAGCCGAACTCGCCGCCGACCTGCGAGCGAAAGAAGCACTCATGTCCGAAATGGAAGCGCACATCGGGCTCTGCTTCTATTCGTATAGCGCGGATTTCAGCTACTTTCATCACATCAGCGCGGGCTGCGCGTCCGTTTTCGGGCTGGACGCGGCGACGCTTCGCGAGCGCCCGGAAGCGTGGATGGAAGTCGTGTTGCCGGAAGACCGGCCGCGCGTCGAGTCGGCCATGCACCAGATTGCCGAAACATCGATCGGTGGCCGCACGCAATATCGCATCCGGACGAAGGGCGGCGCGATCCGCTGGGTTCAAAGCACGGCCTACCCGATACTCGACGCAGCCGGGAAGGTGGCGCGCATCATCGGCGTCACCGAGGACGTGACGGCGGAGCAGGAACGGCTCGTCGAACTGGACCGGCTCGCCTTCACCGATTCGCTCACCGGACTCGCGAACCGTGGCGCGCTCGTGCGCGGCATCGAGGAGCGTTGCCGGCAGGACGCCACGTTCGCGTTGATGTTCGTGGATCTCGACCGCTTCAAGGTGCTCAACGATACGCTCGGTCATACGGCGGCGGACCGGCTGCTCAAATCGCTCAGCGAGGACATTCAGGCCTCGCTGCCGGCGGGTGCCTTCCTCGCGCGGCTCGGCGGCGACGAGTTCGCCGTGCTGATCGACGGCGCCGAAGACAAGGCCCAACTCGCCAGCATCGCCAAAGGCATTCTCGGTGCGTTGCGGCAGACGGGCGAGCCTACCCCGGCGGGCACGTTCGTGACGGCATCCATCGGCATTTCGGTTTTCCCCGAGAATGGCGCGGATCACGAAACGCTGCTGACGAGCGCGGACATTGCGATGTACGCGGCCAAGAAAGCCGGGCGCAACGGCTTCCGTTTCGCCGATCAGGTCGCGACGGGGCGTATCGTCGACTTCAGGCTGGAGCGCGACGTGCCCGCCGCGCTCGCCGACAACCAGTTCGTTCTGCACTATCAGCCGATTCATCAGCCGCACTCGCTCGAAGTGTGCAGCGTCGAGGCGCTGATTCGCTGGCGGCATCCCGCGCATGGTCTCGTACCGCCGGACGTGTTCATTCCGATCCTCGAAGAGAGCGGTTTCATCAACGAAGTCGGCGCGTGGGTGATGGACGAGGCGTTGCGACAGCTTGCGCAGTGGCGGCGAAGCGGGGCGCATGCGCTGGGCGTATCCGTCAATGTGTCGGCGCGACAGTTGCGCGACGCGGCGATCGTCGAGGTCGTGAGCACCGCGCTGCGGCGGCACGGGCTGCCGGCGTCGAGCCTTCAGCTGGAATTGACCGAGAGCGCGTTGATGGAAAATCCCGAACTCGCGCAACGCACGCTGCGCGCGCTGAAGGAACTGGGCGTTCGCATTGCCATCGACGATTTCGGAACCGGATATTCGAGCCTGCGCTATCTCGCCGATTTTTCGCCGGACACGCTGAAGATCGACCGCTCGTTCATCGCGCGGCTGGAAAGCGACTTCGCCATTCACAAGATCGTGCGCGGCATCATCCATTTGTCGCATGCGCTGGGCGTGACCGCCACTGCCGAGGGCGTGGAATACCCGCCGCAGCTTCGGATACTGCGCGACGCGCAATGCGATTTCGTGCAGGGCTACTTACTGAGCAAGCCGGTCGCGCCCGAGCAGGTTTTCGGGCTGTCGGTCGTGGGAAGCGGTTCTGCGGTCATGCGCGATCCGGTCGCGCAAAGACATGCGGGGCCGGTCCCGCATACGGCCTGAGCCGACCTTCTGTCTTTGAAGAACGTCTGTCCCGTTCAGCCGTTCAGTTCGTCATGCAGCGCGACGTATTCCTGCGCGAGCTTGTGCCGGGGCTCGAGATAAATCATCGGCCGCGCATGTTGATGACTTTCGCGAATCTTAACGGACGAAGAGATGTGCGAATCGAGCACGGGCAACTCTTCGGCGCGCAGTTCATCGACGAGCTTTTGCGGCAAGCTCGCGCGCGGCTGAAACTGATTGATGATGATGCCTTCGACCTTCAGGTCAGGATTGTGGTCGTGACGGATTTCCTGCACGTTTTCCAGCACGGAATACAGCGCGCGGCGCGAGAAGTCGTCGCAATCGAACGGAACGAGACAGCGTTCCACCGCAATCAAAGCGGAACGCGTGAAGAAATTGAGCGCGGGCGGCGTGTCGATATAAACGGCGTCGTAATTCGTCAGCCCTTTGAGCGCGTCACGCAGCTTATAGATCTTGTAGCGCGATTCCAGCTTGCTTTGCAGCGTGTCGAGGCTCGCGTGCGACGGCGCGATATCCAGATCCGCGAACGGCGTGGCATGAATGAACGAATCGAACGCCGGTTCGCGAAAGCTGTAACTCAATGCCGATTCGAAAAAGTTGACAAGATTGGGCTGCGCGTCCTGAGCGCCGGCGCCGAGCAAATACTGGCTTGCGTTGCCTTGCGGATCGAGATCGACGACGAGCGTGCGCAAGCCGCGCGATGCACTGATCGCGGCGAGATTGCAGACAATGGTGGACTTTCCCACGCCACCTTTTTGATTGAAGACGACACGTCGCATCGACTGGGCTTCTCCTGAATGTGAACGGGCGTTCGCGAAAGGACAGCATCATGCGCTGCATGCGCGAGCCCGGGGCGCAGCGTTATCGCCACGCGTGATAGTAGCGCATAGGTGTTTCGAGCCGGAAAAGCACCGCCTGGGCGGACAGCGCATTTGCGCATTTTCAAAGCCATCGGCAGCCGACTACACTAGATTAGCGGTGTCTCTGCCGCAGAAGGAGGTCGCGATGAAACTAGTCGACATGTTCAAGCGCGCAAGGCGGGGCGTCACGGTCAGTCACGCCAGCGACGCGGAGCCTCATCACGAGGAACACTCTGGCTCCATGCAGAAACAGGCCAGGAAGCTGTGGGACGCAGTCGGCCGCAGGCGCCATAAGAGTGCGAAATGGCATTAGCCACGGATGCGCCGGCGTCGTCGGATTGCATCTGCGATGCCGGTGTTCTCCTGTTCGTTACGCGATGCGGTTTTGCTCACCAACGCGCAACTTCCTGGCAGGTCAAGAACGCGGAAGTCATGCGCTCTGGGCGACCTTCCGCGCGCGACTTTCCGAATACCTCGCGATCAAGCCTCCGAGAAGTGCATTTTGCGTCGACGCGCGCAAGTTGGTGAAGCAAGCGCGTCCAATGGTTGCGTTGCGGTGTTGATCCGCTAACACTGCCCCCGCACCCTGCAGATCGATTCACTCCGGTCCCGCGATCTTCGCGCTCAACCCGGTTCAACAGCGCATCGGACTTCAGGCGCGCTTTCCGTCGCGCATACGACACCGCGCCGTAAAAGTATCGACCTAAATTCATAGGCAACTCGGAATGTCTTAACGCTACCGAGGTTTATAGCCCGAATCCTCACACACTGTAAGGCTGCTTGGCACCGACGCCAATCATGCCTATAACTACGTTTCAAGTGAAGTCGAAGGCCACAGGCAGAAGCCGATGCTTCGTGATCCACAGGCACGTTGAAGTGGTCAGCAGTAACCTGAATGGAGAGATTGCATGGCGGCACTCGTCGATCACCCCGCGATACTCTTTGCCGTGCTGCTTTTTATATTCATCGTCGCTATAGCCTCTGGCCTATTCGTCCTCCGGCGTGTTTCGCCCATGCGCGATGAGGAACGCGATGATTTCAACGTCGTCCAGGGAGCGACGCTCACCTTATTGGCCTTGATAATCGGCTTCAGCATTTCCATGGCGGTCAGCCGCTATGATCAGCGAAAGACGCTGGAAGAAGCCGAGTCGAATGCAATCGGCACCGAATACGTGCGAGCCGACCTCGCGGATCCGCATATCGGCAACATGATGAAGGCTGCGTTGATCCGCTATACACACTTGCGTTGGACGGAGTTCCAGACGCGTGATAGAGATGCGAGGAGACGTCTCGATGCCGAGACATCGGCGGTTCAATCGGAACTGTGGCAACTGGCGGCGCAGGTGGCAAAGGCTCAACCGACGCCTATCGGATCGCTCGTCGTGGCCGGCATGAACGACGTGCTGAATTCGCAGGACTATTCGGAGGCAGCGCGAATCAATCATATTCCGCTCGGCGCATGGGCATTGATGGTCTTGATCGCGCTGCTCGGATGCGCCGTTCATGGTTATGGCGCGAAAGGCAAGCGCCGCACCGTGCTGCTCATGACTATTCTTCCCGTGACGATTTCATTGTCGCTGGCGCTGATTGCCGACATCGATAGTCCTCGTGGCGGGATCATTCGCGTTCAGCCGCAGAACCTCACGCGGCTGCTTCATTCGCTGGAGAAGTGATAGACGGAATGAACCTGCGACAGCGGCGTTTTCGCGCCGCTGTCTCTCATACACTCGCGCTCACACTTGCGCCTGTCCGCCATCGGCAAATAATTCAGCACCGTTGACGAAGCTCGCGTCGTCCGAAGCGAGGAAGAGCGCGGCGGCGGCGATCTCGTTCGGGTCGCCGACGCGGCCCATCGGGATGCGCGATGCCAGGTAGTCCAGCAAGCCTTGCTGCTGCGTCGCGTCCGGGCCTGCGAGCTCGACGAGTCCGGGCGTCTTCGTCGCGCCGGGGCTGATGGTGTTCACGCGAATACCGCGATCCTTCAGATCGAGAATCCAGCTTCGAGCGAAGTTGCGAATCGCTGCCTTGGAGGCCGAATACACGCTGAATGCCGCCGTGCCTTCGATGGTCGTCGTCGATCCCGCCAGAATCACCGATGCGCCTTTCGACAGCAAGGGCAGTGCTTTCTGCACCGTGAAAAGCGTGCCTTTCACATTGCGGTCGAAGGTGTCGTGATAGTGCGCCTCGGTGATCTCGCCAAGCGGCAGCATGGAGCCGCCGCCTGCGTTGGCGAACAGCACGTCGAGCCGTCCTTTCTCGCCGCGAATCTGCTCATAGAGCGCGTCCAGCTGATCGAGCTTCGACGAATCGACGCGAACGCCCGTCGCGTTGTCGATGGACGCGACTGCTGCATCCAGTTCGGCCTGACGGCGGCCCGTGACATAGACGTGTGCGCCTTCTGCGGCGAAGCGTTTCGCGGTAGCGAGGCCAATGCCGCTCGTTGCGCCGGTCACGAGAGCGATCTTGCCTTCGAGCTTGCGTGCCATGATGTTTCTCCTTGTCTGCGTTCGGTTGAGTGTCGAGTCGTGAAGCGATGTGAGGAGAATATCGACGCACACGTCATTTCGAAATAGACTCGCCTGCAAACCATCCTTGCAGGAATGACATGACGAAATTTCCGGACTTCGAGGGACTGGCGATGTTCGCCAAGGTCGCCGAGGAAGGCTCGTTTGCGGCAGCGGCGCGGGCAATGGGCGTGTCGGTCGCAACGGTCTCCCGCGGCGTGGCGAGGCTGGAAGAGCGCCTTGGCGCACGGCTCTTGAATCGAACGTCGCGTCAGCTTGCGCTCACGGAGTTCGGCGGCACGATCGCGGAAAAGGCCGGCGACATCTATCGGCAAGCGGAGGAGGCCGAGAACGCCGCACGCGAAATGTCGGTGCAGCCGCGCGGACTCATTCGTCTCGCGGTGCCGATGTCGTTCGGTTTGCGATGGGTCGCGCCGCTGCTGCCGCAATTATTGCGCGCGTATCCCGAGATATCGGTGGATTTGCACTTGTCGGATGCGACGGTCGATATCGTCGCGCAAGGATTCGATGCGGCGCTGAGAATTGCTGCTTTACCCGATTCGTCGCTCATTGCCAAACGCCTTTGTGCGGTATCGCAGATGGTCGTCGCGTCTCCGGATTACCTAAGCCAATTCGGGCGGCCGATGCATCCGAGAGACTTGATCGGCAGACCGTGTCTCTCTTATGCTTATCGGGCGGGCACCGAGGTCTGGCGCTTCGTGAACGATGCGGGCGACGAGGAACCCGTCACGCCGGTCGGCCCCTTGCGCGTGACGAATTCCGATGCGCTGCTGCCAACGCTGCTCGATGGACTCGCCATCGCCGAGCTGCCCGAATTCATCGCGGGAGAGTATCTCGCCGATGGGCGGCTCGAAGCGATCCTCACCGATTGGCACTTGACGCGAGGCGGGCTGTATTTCGTCACGCCATCGGCGAGGGCGCGCCCCGCGAAGGTGACGGCCCTTGCCGACTTCTTTGCCGAACATCTCGCCGAACCTGCCTGGCTTTCGCCCCGAAACAAGGCGTCGTCGGAACCACGCACAACTGCCTGAATAACGAGGCTCAACGCGGACGTACCGTGCCGCCGTCGCCACTCATCAGCGAGTCCTCAACTCGCGCCTGATGAGTTTTCCAGTCGATGTCATTGGCAACGACTCGCGGTATTCGATGACGCGCGGATATTCGTGCGCCGCGAGACGCGTACGGACATGGTCTTGCAGTGCTTTCGTCAAGTCGTCGCTCGGCGCAAAGCCGTCGCTCAGGACAACACACGCCTTCACGATTTCCGTCCGCTCGGAGTCCGGCACGCCGACAACGGCCACTAGCCGAACGGCGGGGTGCCCCAACAAACAATCTTCGATGGGTCCGGGCCCGATGCGATAACCTGCGCTCGTGATGACGTCGTCGTTGCGACCCACATAGTGAATGAAGCCCTCGGCATCCATTCGGCCGAGATCGCCTGTGAGCAGATAGTCGCCCGCGAACTTCTCCGCTGTCGCCGAGGGATTGTTCCAGTAGCCGAGGAACATCACAGGGTCCGGCGCCTTGATCGCGATATTGCCGATCTCACCGACCGGCTGCACGATGCCGTGGTCGTTCACCACGCGCACGTCATGTCCCGGCGCCGCGCGTCCAATCGCGCCGGGGCGAGTCGCAAACCAGTTGCCGCATGACGAGACGACCATATTGCACTCCGTCTGGCCGTAGAACTCGTTGATCGTGATGCCCAATGCGTCCCGGCCCCACGTCAAGAGCTCGGTGCCTAAAGACTCTCCTCCGCTTGCGACGGACCGCAGTCGCAGATTCCATTGTTCACGCGGCGTCTTCTCCGTACGCAGCATCTTCAGCGCCGTGGGCGGCAGAAATACGTGCGTCACGCCGTGACGACTCATCAGGTCGAATGCCGCTCGCGCATTGAATTTGTCGAAACGGCGCGAGACGACAGTGGCGCCGTGATGAAGCGCAGGCAGGAGGACATCGAGCAGACCGCCGATCCATGCCCAGTCCGCGGGCGTCCAGAACACGTCCGTCTGACTTATCGTCCCTCCATGCGACATCTCGACACCCGGAAGATGCCCGAGCAGGACGCGATGCGCGTGCAATGCGCCCTTAGGCTTGCCCGTGGTGCCTGACGTGTAGATGATGACGGCGGGATCATTCGCTTGAGTGGCCACGGGCTCGAATACGTCCGTTTCCGCTGCAAGCGCCGCGTCGAAGCTCTCCGCTGCGGCGCTCGCATCGGGCTGCGCGCCCGTGACGAGCACGGTGCGCAGGGCCGGCAACCGGTCTCTGATACCGGCGATCTTTTGCGCTCCGGCTGCATCGGTGACTAGCACGCTGGCTCCGCTGTCCCGCAGACGAAACTCCAGGGCTTCTTCCCCGAAGAGCGCAAACAGCGGAACAGAGGTCGCGCCGAGCTTGAACGCTGCGATGTGCGCGATCGCCGTCTGCGGCGACTGCGCGATGAGAATGGCGACTCGACTGCCTTTCACGATGCCACGCGCGCGAAAGCAGTTTGCCGCCCGATTGCTCTGGCTGCGGAGTTCGGCGAAAGTCATTCGTTCGATGCTGCCGTCGCGATGCTCGTGGATCAAAGCGGTGTCGTCGGGACGTGAAGCCGCCCACTTGTCGCATACGTCCACGCCGATGTTGTAATGCTCCGGAATAGCCCAGCGAAAGCCACGGACCGCAGCTTCATAACTGGAATCGTTGGACAGCATGGGCGGGCTCCTTGAAAGTGTCGTTGTTATGACGTGCACGGTTCACACATCCGATGCGCGCACGTGTTGCGATGCAGCGAACGGGACCGCGTTGTCGCGTGCGTCCATTCTGCCAGCGTATCGCACCGTGTCGAAGCATGAGTCACATCGAGCGATGACGCTTGCTCGCGAAGCGGCGCACACCGAGCATCAAAAGATTTGCGCGCGTTGCATTGATGCACCGTGTCACTAGCGATATGCTTGAACCGTTCGCGGTCGTCGAATGCAAGTCAACCGGAGACAACGGCTTGGTCAAGCGCGCATGGATTTACTCCTGCTTGTTCGCCTTGAGCGCGGCGCTTTGGGGGTGCGGCAAGAACGGCTCGCAAAACGCGACTCAAGAATCCGGCTCGGCCGCGAGTCAGGCGCCTGCGCAAGCCAGCGGCGCGAGCGGGACTTCGGCTGCATCGGGCGCGCAAGAGCACGGCACGTTGCAGACCATCACGAAGGCGCAGTTGCCGAGTGAAGCCGCCGAGACGCTGCGTCTGATTAAAGCGGGCGGCCCCTATCCGTATCGCGACGACGGTGTGCTGTTTCGCAATAGCGCGTCGTTGCTGCCGCAGCAGGCACGCGGTTACTACCACACTTACACCGTTCGCACGCCGGGTTCGGCGGATCGCGGACAACGCCGCATCGTGTGCGGCGGCGCGCGCAGGCAGACGGGCGAGTGTTATTACACCGACGATTACTACGCGAGTTTCAAACGGATCTCGGAGTGACGCGAGGCAATTGCAAGCGTCGCGGTGCGTGGGGAGAGGTCCGGCTATGCTCTCTCATAGGTGGTTTGCGCATTTATATTTGGAAGTACGAATCAATATCGGGCGATATGTTCGGACCACGGTTAATAGGTTCGCCCGCTCCGCCCAGCAGTAAGTTCGAACGCGCGGGCCGCACCATGAATGTCTATGCAGCGCACGCACTGAGGAAGAAATAATGATGATAACTTTATATATGCCGATGCCGCGTAACGTGTTTCCGCTGATCCGCAACGCGCGCATTGAGCAAGACGGCGAACGAGTTATCGATGCCGCTAGCCGGAGGATTGATTGATGTCGTCCGATCTGCCCAATGTCACGCTTTCATTACTGGACACGCCGGACCTGGACAAGCTGGAGCCGCGCGCCGTTTCGACCCATGCGCCGCGCGTATTGCTGCTCTATGGCTCGTTGCGGCCGACTTCATACAGCCGCCTGCTGACGCTGGAAGCCGAGCGCATTCTTCAGCACTTCGGTGCGGAGACCAAAGTCTTCGACCCGCATGATCTGCCGATCGCCGACAGCGTTCCCGGGGATCATCCGAAGGTGGTCGAGTTGCGCAAGCTGTCCGAGTGGTCCGAGGGGCAGGTCTGGTGCAGTCCTGAGCGGCATGGCACGTTGACCGCCGTGTTCAAGAATCAGATCGACTGGCTGCCGCTCGAATTCGGCGGCATCCGTCCGACGCAGGGCCGCACGCTTGCCGTGATGCAGGTCTGCGGCGGGTCGCAGTCGTTCAATGCGGTCAACGCGCTGCGCGTGCTCGGCCGCTGGATGCGAATGGTGACGATCCCGAACCAGTCATCGGTGGCGAAGGCGTATCAGGAATTCGATGCGGATGGGCGCATGAAGCCGTCGCCGTACTATGACCGCGTCGTGGACGTCATGGAGGAGTTGTTCAAGTTCACGCTGCTCGTGCGCGACCGTTCAGAGTACCTCACGGACCGCTATAGCGAACGCAAGGAACGGGCGCCCGCAGTGGCCGCGACGCTCGCCAACGCCGCGATGAACCACGAGCGCGATGCGAAGACCGCAGACAGCGACGACGGCGAAGTCGAATAAGCGCGCGGGCAGGGCGCTGCGGGAAAGCTGTTATCGAGGCGCTAGCGCGCTTCTTGTCCGCCCTCGATCAAGACTCATGCAAACAGACATGAACTCGCCGGCCTCAGGTCGACAGCGCACCGCAACCGAGATTTTCGCCGTATTCCTCAAGCTGGGACTGACGTGCTTCGGCGGTCCGATCGCCCATATCGGCTATTTCCGGCGGGAATTCATCGAGCGGCGGCGCTGGCTCGATGACGAATCGTTCGCGGACCTCGTGGCGTTGTGCCAGTTCCTGCCGGGACCGGCGAGCAGTCAAGTGGGCTTTTCCGTCGGGCTGCTTAGAGGCGGGTGGCGCGGAGGACTCGCGGCGTGGTGCGGTTTCACGCTGCCCTCGGCGCTCTTGCTCGTTGCGTTCGCCGCCGTCGCTCCCGATCTCGGTGGCGCGGTGGGCGCGGGTTTCATGCATGGGCTGAAACGGGTGGCGGTTGCCGTGGTGGCGCAGGCTGTCTGGGACATGGCGCGGCGTCTGTGTCCGGACCGCCGTCGCGCGGCTATCGCACTCGCGGCGATGGTCTTGCTGAGCGTCCTGTCGACCGTCTACGCGCAATTGATCGTGATCGCGCTCGGGGCGGGGCTCGGGTTCATGTTCTGCCGGAACACATCGTTGCAGAACGCCGCGAACAGCCCGCAAGCGCACGTGCGGGGATTTCGCGTGTCGCGCACGGCAGGCGCCGTCGCGTTGACGCTTTTTTTCGTGCTGCTCTTCGGCCTTCCGGCGATCGTGCGTTTAGGCGCGGGCCACGGCGTGAGCGTGTTCGACGCGTTCTACCGGTCCGGCGCGCTCGTCTTCGGCGGTGGACACGTTGTCCTGCCGCTTCTGCAACAGCAGACCGTCGCGACAGGCTGGGTGAAGTCGAATGATTTCCTGGCCGGCTACGGCGCCGCGCAGGCAGTCCCCGGCCCGATTTTCACGTTCGCGGCCTTCCTCGGCTGGATGATGGCCGAAGTGCCGAACCACTGGAGCGGGGCGCTATTGGCGACGGTGGGCATCTTCTTGCCGGGGCTGTTGCTGGTCGTCGCTGCGTTGCCCTACTGGCAGGCGATGCGCGCCCGTCCGTCGATGACGGCAGTGCTTTCCGGCGTGAACGCGGCGGTCGTCGGCTTGCTGGCGATGGCGCTTTACTCGCCGGTGTGGATCAGCGCGGTGAAGTCCGGAAGCGATTTCGCCGTGGTCAGTGTGGGCTTTCTCTTGCTCACGCGGTGGAGGGTCGCGCCGCTGGCGGTCGTCGGGTTGTGCGCGCTGGCGGGTGTTGGTGAAGCGGTGTTGCGCGGCGGCGCGTGAAGGGAGGCGCGGGGCGGCAAGCGACCATCACACTGACGCGCCGCCGGTGCGCGTTCAACCAGCCAGCACTTCGCCGATGCCGCTCCCGCGAGCCTCAGCGAAGCCCCTTCACGCCCACGCCCTCAATTCGCCAGCGACAGATACGGCGAACTGAACGCCTGCGGCGGGAAAACCGCCTGCACGCCGCCCTGACGCGTGAAGCTGTAGCGCACATAAACGGCGGCGAGCCATTCGCGATACTGATACGCGTTGCCGAACGATGCCGTCGCGCCGAACGCGAGCTGCGGCGCGAGCTGATATTCGCCCGTCGCGTTGAGCGAGTACGACACGCCCGTCTTGCTGGAACCGGGATAAACCGCGCCCGCGTCCGGATTGAGCGGCGAACGCGCAGCCGCTGACTGCCGCGCGCCGTCGGTCGGGAAGTAGTTCGACGCATCCTGCCGGTAATGCTGCACGCCGATCGATCCCTTCACGTCATAACTGAACATCCCGAGCCGGCCCATGTATTCGACCGGAAAGTTCAGGATCACGTACTGCTGCGGGCTGAAGTAGCCGCCCTGTCCGTAGGTGAAGTACGAGAGGTTCTTGTCGTAATGCATCAGCGTGGTGTTCGCGCCGATGGTGAGCGTCTGATCGGCATCCTTGATGATGCGCGTATAGATGCCGCCGCCACCCTTCACCGCGTTGTTCGTCGCGACGTTCTTGCCGTCGATGAACTGGTAGGCCGCGTTCACGTAGACGCCGTTCGTGCTGTCGTCCCAGCCCAGCGCGGCGCGCGCACCGCTCGATGTCACGCCGCCCCATTCGAGCGCCGCGCCTGCATCGCGGGCGCCGGCATAGGACAAGAGGCTGTCGGTGACGGCGCGCCGCGCGATGGCGAGCGAGTACGACACCTTGTCCGTGATGGCGTTCTGATACTGCAGCCCGCCGACGACGTTCGTTTCGCGAAATCCGAGCGGCGTCGTGCCAACATCGGCCTGAATGTTGCGGGTTTCATAGCCGACGGACAGGCCCACGCCCGACGCCGTCTGCGAGCCGAAATCGTTGGTCAGATTGACGATGTTCGTCGCCGTGCTCGGGTTGTTGCTCGCGCCCGCGCCGAATCGCGCGAGCGCGTTGTTTGTGCTGCTCGCCGTGCCGGCATCGAGCGTGGCGGGCGTCGCGCGCACGACGATATGTCCGTTGCCCGCCTTGATGCGGCCTTCGATCGGCGCCTCGATGTCGGTCAGGTTCGATAGCCCGTTCTCGCCGTCGCGATTGCGGAACAGCACCCCGCCCGTGATCGTGCTCGCCTGCTCGCGATTGATCGCGGCCAGTTCTTCCGCGACGCCCACGGTCTGCGGATTTACGATGGGCGCGGGCGATCCCGAGGCGCCCATCGATGCCGCCGTCGCCGCGCGCTGTGCGCCTTGCGGCTGCGCGGGATAGTAGGGCTGCGCGTAGCCAGCGGGCGGCTGCGGAACGTAGGGCTGCTGGGGGTACTGCTGTTGCGGGTACGGTTGTTGATAGGGCTGCCGATAATCCTGCTGTCCGTACGCGTACGGATCGGCGCGACGCACGTTGTTCGCCGCGCTCTTTCGCGTCGCAGTGCGCTTGCCGGCCGGGGCGCTCGCGGCTGCTTGCGGTGCGTAGGCGCTGGCTTGCGCATCGCGGGCGGCGGGGGACATCGGCCACGGCGAGCTTTCGTAGCCGTCCGGCGCTGACTGGTAAGCGGGAGCCTGCTGCGCATACGGCTGATACGCTGGCGCTCGCTGATAACTCTGCGCGGGATATCCGGGCGCATCCTGTCCGGGATACGGCTGAAGCGGCGCGCCCGATTGCGCCGCGCCGTAGCCGTCGGGTCCGTAGCCGTTGCCGTAAGCCGGTGCTTGCGGCACGTAGCGAGCACCCGATTGCGCCGCGGCGTAGCCGTTACCCTGAGCCGATGCGGGCGGCGCGTAGTAAGCGCCCGACTGCGCCGCGCTGTAGGTATCGGGGCCGTAGCCGTTCGCGTAAGCAGGTGCGGGCGGCGCGTAGCGAGCGCCCGATTGCGCTGCGGCGTAGGTATCCGGCCCGTAGCCATTCGCATAAGCCGGTGCTTGCGATTGCGCCGCGCCGTAACCGTTGGCGTAAGCGTGTGCGGGCGGCGCGTAGCGAGCGCCCGATTGCGCCGCACCGTAGCCGTCAGGGCCGTAGCCATTCGCGTAAGCCGGTGCGTTCGGCGCAACATAAGCGCCCGACTGCTCCGATCCATAACCGCCGCCGCCATATCCGCCGCTCTCGCGCCGTCCGCCCGCTTGTCCTGTGCTATCCGATGCACCGCCATAACCGCCGCTCGTCGCGGAGCGAGGCGCGCCGGACGGTGCGCCGGGTGTCATCGACGGAACCGCATTCGGAACGGCATAAGGCGCTGAATAAGGCGCGACATAAGGCGCAGGATCAGGCTGATTGGGCGGCGGATAGGACGGCACGGCTTGCTGATAGCTCTGAGTGGTGACGGGCCGATACGCGCCTACGTTGTTACCGATGCGCGGCGACGAGACCGACGCCGCCGCAGTCGCAACGACGGCGGTCTTGCCCTCGAACGGATTGGTGCCCGGCAGCGGCATCGAACCGATGCGGTTCATCGCGGCCTGCCAGTCGCGCGGCACGCGATCGCTTTGACTTGCCGCGCGCGCCATCGCAGGCGTGCTGGCCGCGACGAGTGAGCGTTGCAGGAACTGCGCGGCGAGGTCGAGCTTGCCTTCTGCGCGATACATCCGCCCGATGGCGGCAAGCACGCCCGGATCGTTCGGCGCGGCCTCGTACGCCTGATGCGCGAGCGATTCCGCCAGCTTGAAATCGCGCACGCCGCTGGCCGCCGACATCGCCGAGGTCTGCAACGCGACATCGTCCGGCCGACGCGCGAGCGCGCTTCGATAGCACGACAACGCATTGCGGTCGTCGCCCGCCGAGGTGTACATGCGGCCAAGCGCCGCTTGCAGATCGGGGTTGTCGGGCGTCGCGGCGAGCCACGGCGCGATCACGTCGTACGCGGCGGCGAGGTCGCCCTGCTTGCGCACCGCATCCGCCTGCGCGATCACGATTCCCACGTTCAGATCATCGAAGTCGCGCCGCTGCTGCGTGCTGAGCTGCGTCGCGGCGAGACGGCGCATGACGAAGCCGAGTTCGGCATCCTGATGCGTCGCCGACAGAACGCCCGCGTATTGCAGTTGCAGGCCGACATCGCCCGGCGCATTGGCCGTCGCGCCGCGAATCAGCGACAGCGCGCGCGACGGATCGCCCGCCTTCACGTACGCCGACGCCACCGCGCCCATCAGTTCCGCGTTGCCCGCCGCGACCGGCTCCGCGCGGCGCAGGATCGCGAACGCCTGCTGGGTCTGACCGGCAGCGGCGGCGCGCGTCGCGAGTTCCGCCTGCTGATGCACCCACAGGCGATGCTGTAACGCCGTCATCGCGGACGTGCGCTTCGCCTGCGGCACGCGATCGAGCTGCGCGAGACCGGCGGACCAGTCCTGCGTTTCGGCGGAAAGCAGCGCGCTCGCGTAGAGCGCGTCGGTCATGTCGGGATGCGTGGCGAGCAGGCCATCCATCATGCTGCGCGCATTGCCGACCGCGCCCTGACGCACGTAGATGCGCGCGAGGTCGAGCCGCAGCCACGGATCGTCGGGCAGGTTGAGCAGCGCGTCTTCGAAAAGACTGCGCGCCGTGCCGAGATCGCCGCGCGCTTCGGCGGCGCGCGCCTGCGCGGCCTGCGCTTGCCCGCGCAGCGTGTTGATGCCGCCGGCCTTCGCCTGCTGTTCCGTGTTGAGCTTGTTGGCGAATTCGAGCGCCTCGTCGCCGCGGCCTTCCGCGGCCAGCGCGCCGACCAGCCCGCGAATGGCATCGGGATTGTCCGACTGGCGGCGCAGCGCCATGCGATACGCGGCTTCCGCGCCGCGCGGATCGCCGTTCGCAAGCAGCATTTCGCCGAGCAGCACCTGGGCGGTGACATCGGACGGATTGATCGCGATGGCGCGCTCGAACAGCGCCTTCGCCTGCGCGATCTGGCCATTGCTGCGCGCGCCGATGGCATCGCTCGTATAGGTCCAGTACGTCGCGCTCATGAGCGCGTCCTTCCAGCGCGCCGCATTGCCGGCCCGCGATGCGCGTTCGAGGTACGAGCGCGCTTCCCCGAAATGCTCCTGCTTTAGCTCCGCGACGCCCGTGCCGCCGAGCGCGTCGGCGTCGTTCGGATCGCTTGCCAGCACCGACGAAAAGCGCGCGCGCGCCGTCACGAGATCGCCGCGATCCAGCGCGGCGAAGCCTTCCGCGACAGTGCGCCCGCGCGCATCGACGGCGGCGTCGGCCTGTGCGCGTTCGCGGGCGGACTTGTCCTGCTGCACCATCGAATCGAAGCGGGCCTTCACGGCGGCATCGCCCGGCGAGACTTGCAGATACGCCTGATAAAGCGGCGCATCCGATGCACGCGCCCCGAGCCACAACAGCGCCTGCCGCCAGCTTTTTTTAGCCTCCGCGCCGACCGTACTGTCGCCCGACAGCTTCGCGAGCCGTGCGATGCCGTCGCGCCGCGTCGTGTCGCGGTACGTCAGATGCTGCGCATACGCGAGCTGATAGCGCGGATCGTCGGGATTCTGGCGCGCGAGTTGTTCGAGGCCGCGACGCCCCTCGTCCCAGCCTTGCGGCGTGGCGGCGAGCGCCTGGTAATACTCGAGCTGCAATTCGGGCGTGGCGGGCTTGCCTTCGATCGCGCGCTTGTATTCCTGCACCGCCGACGCGCTTTGTCCGCTTTGCGCGAGGCGCCGCGCGTCGTTCACGGTCTGGTCGCGAGAACTGGTTTCGCCGAGACGCCGGCCCAGTTCATCGATATTCGGATAGTTCGGCGCGGCCTGACGCAACTGCGCGAGGTATTGCTGCGCGCCGCTGCCGTCCTTGCGGTCGGCGAGCACCATGCCCATGCCGAACAGCGCATCCGGCTGCTTCGGATTGATGCGCAGCACTTTCTGCCACGCCTGCTCCGCGAGGTCGCCGCGCTTGTGCGCCTGCCAGTATTTGCCCTGATCGATGAGCACGGTGAGCGGATCGGTCGTCGCGGCCTGCGCGAGGGCCATCGCCGGCGCGGCGCACAGGAGCGCAGCGATCACGCGTTTGCGAGTCCGGATCAGCATGCGCTTCTCCAGGTCGGCACGAGCCGGCCGTTTTCGTCGAAGCGATAGCGCCCGTCGATGAAACCGCCGCCAAAAAGCCCAAGCACGCGGTCGTAGTAGACCGGCTCGCGGCCCGCGCCCGGCGGCGCGGCCAATGCTTCGAGATGCGTGCGCGCGAGCCCGAGGCCGCGTTCGTCGTTCAGCGCCTTGAAGTACGGCGCGAGCGCGCCCCAGTACGAGAGCGGACCTTCGCCGCTCGCCGCGCCGCTCATGGTCGACACTTTCTCGGGCGCAAAGCCCGTTTGCGCGACGCTTTGGCGCATGCCGCCGAGCGCGTCGAGCCACGGACGCGCGAGCGGATCGCTCATCGACGCCATGCCGGCCCACAGATAGACGCGGATCGCATCGTAGCTGCCGACATCGCCGTTCTTCGGATCGACGACGAACTGGCCGTTCGCGCCTGCCTGATACGCCGCCCAGTCCGGCGCATAGCCGCGCGGCGACGTGACCCGGATCATCTTCGCGGCGTTCTGCGCGAGCTTCGTCCACGGGCCGTCGGGCATCTCATGCGCGAGGCCGCGCAAGACCGGCAGCGGCAGATAGCTCGGATTCAGGCGCGTGACATTGCCCGTGCGAAAGCCTTGCGGTCCCGGCAGCAGCATCGGACCGAGGCCCGGTAGATCGACGACTTCCTGCTTCACGATCTGCGTCGCGAGTGCGTAGGCGAGCTTCGTGTACGCCGGCTCTTTCCAGAGGCGGCCGGCCTGAAAGAGGTCGTAGGCGATCCACAGGTCGGAATCGGAGGCGGAGTTCGCATCCATCACGCCGAACGAGCCGTCCTGCCGCTTGCCCCATTGCCACCCGGGCAGGCGCAGGCTGGCCGCATCGAACTGGTTGGCTGACAGGTTCGTGCGCGTCCAGTTGAGCACGCGGTCGAACGTCGCGCGGTCGTTCGCGACGAGCGCGAAGAACATCGCGTAGGACTGTCCTTCGGACGTGGTTTGCTGCGTGTCGGTCGAGCGGTCGATCACGCGGCCGTCGGCCTGCACGACGCGCTCGACGAAGAGGCGATACGCGGGCCAGTCGCACGGCTGCGCGGCCTGCGCGCCGGTGGCCGCCGCCGCGACGACCGCGCCGGCGCAGAGTTTGGCTGTCGATAGCCGCATGTCAGTCCCTCAGACGCCGCGCGGCGATGGAGCGCAGCGCGCGATAGAACAGGGCGGCGATGATGAGCGAGGCCAGCAAGCCCGCGACCACCAGCAGCAGCGGGTGCGACGACAGCGCCCAGCGCATGTAATGCATCGGCGACAGATGGCCGACGTAATACGCTTCGCCGTTCGACGTGACCGTCACCGTGCGGCCGTGGATCACGGCCATCGCGCCTTGAATCGACGGCAGCAGGTCGTTGTCGAGCAGGGCGGCCGAGAGATCGGCATCGGACTGGCCCGCCGCGCTAATGAGCGCCACCGCGCTGCGCCCGCTCTTGAGCGGCGATTCGAAGCCGGTCAGGAGCGCGTCGCCGCTCGAACTCACGAGCGAAAGGTCCGCCCGCGCGGGCGAGCGTTCCGGGCCTTGCTCGCCATGCCACCAGTCGACGAGCTTGAACGCGACGTCCGACAACTGGAAAGTGCGCGCGTCGCCGTCGCCCGAGAAGGGCATCTGCTTGGCCCAGCGTTGCAGCAAAGGCTGGCGGCCCGGCGAGCCGAGGATCAGCAAGTCCTTGTCGGCGAAGCGGTCGACATCGTTCGCGCTCGTCACGGTCACGCCCGTCACCGGATAACCCGTCGATGCGCCCATGCGGCCCATTTCGAGCAGATACAGGCTGTAGTCGGCGGAGTTCGGCTCGTTCGGCAGCACGACCGCCGTCTCTGAAAGGTCAGCCATGCGCGTGAACGGAAAGCCGCCGTTGGCGAACGCGGCCAGATCGGGCAGCGCCATGTAGTGCGGGAAGCCGGACAGGTCGATGGTCGAATTCGGATCCACCGCGCCGACGACGTTATCCAGCACGCGGCCCTGGCATTCGCCGGTCTTCGGAATGTCGTAGTAGAAGTGCAGGCGCAACTGCGCGCGCGGCGTGATGAGGAGCGGCGGCAGAAAAACCTCGCGGCGCGCGGCAACGGTCTTGTCCGGCAGCACGCGGCTGAAATACGTGGCGAGATCGAACGTCGACGTGGACACGGCCGGAATGCGCAGCGACTGCACGAAGCCGTTGTTCACGCTGATATTGAGCGACGAACGGTCCGGCGCCGGCCGCACCGTATAGCGATAGCGAAGATCGACAGGCACGCCCTTCGTCTGCCACATGAAGAGATCGGGCGGCACGCGCAGGTTCACGCGCACGGCGTCGGCGTCGTAGCCTTGCGCGGTCAGATCGCGCGCTTCCGCCAGTTCGCCGAAACGCACGGGGCGTTCCGTCGGCAGCCAGTTCGGCGCGTCGTACGGGCGGCGGGGTTGCAGGTCGTTGAACTGCGTGATGGTCGCGCTCGTGCCGGAGAGCGCGTTCTGGCCGACGCCCAGCGCCTTCGCGGCGGTCTTCAGCTCGTTGTCGTCGCGCCCGAGCACGAGCAGCAGACGCCCACGCGCGTTCGCGTCGCGTTCGACGAGCGCGATCGTCGGACCGGAGACCGGCGGGATAGCAACGCCCGCGACTTTCGCATCGCCGACGGCGAACACGACGGCGTTACCCGACAGCGGCACGTTGTCGGTCTGCGCCGGGAAGATCGCGCCGCGATAGCCCGCGAGCGAGCCGAAGTACGACGCGACCATGCCTGCCGACTCCAGCGCGGCGAGACTAGGCTTGCCCGCGAACACGAACGGCAGTTCGAGGCGGCGCACGTCGCGGCGGTCGAAAAAGGGCAGCGGCAACGCGGCGAGATCGGGCTTGCCCGCAATCGACGCATACGTGAGATCGAGCGAACTCGCGTTGCTGACGGTCGCCCACAGCGTCGAGTTCGACGGGTCTTCGCACTGCTGCGTGTAATGCCCGATCAACTGCACGTTCAGGTGATTGAACTCGGTGATGAAACGCGGATCGATCGCCACGTCGCGCGCGACGAGCGTGCCCGCCTGATCGTGCGGCACCGGCAGCGTCGCGGCCACTTCGCCGTTGATGAGCACCTTCAGTTGCGAGATCGACGGCAACAGCGACGGCGAATAGCTGTAGATCAGATGCAGGATCGCGCCGGTCACGACTTCATCGCCGCGCACCGAGAACGCGATGCCGTTCTGGCCGTCCGTGCCGCGCAGTTGCAGCGGATCGAGCGCGCCGTAATCGGCAAAGGTCAGCGTCTGGCGGCGGCCGCCGGGCACCAGCGTGCCGGGATCGGCGGTCGTCGGGATGCGCGAGGTGAGCGGGTTGTCGGGCCTGCCGGAGAACGCGGGAACGGGCATCGCGAGCGCCGGCTGCTGGATCGCGGCGGGGTTGTAGACGACGGCCGGACCGGGCGCGGGGACGGCGCCAACGCCGGTCGCCTGCTGCGTGCCGCCCGCCGGCGATGTGCTTTGCGCAGCCGCCGCGAGGGACGCGAACGGCGCCGCGAACGCGGTCTGCAAGGCCACGAAGACGGCCAATGCACGCGCGAAACGGGTTTCGCAAAAACGCGGCGCGCGCTCGCCCGTGTGTTTTTCGACGCGGAACTTCGACATACCCATGCCCATTATTGGTCTTTGGTTTTCAGCTTCTTCACATCGACTGGGCGCTTGTCCATCCAGCTACGAAGGTCGCCGTACAAATGCTCGAACAATCCCGCGATGCCGCGCGTGCCGACCAGCAGCACATGCGAGAGGCCGCGCAGCGGTGTATCCGGGCGGCGTCCCTCGGACCAGCCGGTCCAGGCATCCGCGCGCGCGAACGTCGTCTTGACGAAGTCGTATTCCTGGTCGCGCGTCAGTTCGGAGAAGCGCAGGCCGACGCGGCCCGGCTCGGTATAGCCGACGGTCGCGGGGAACGCGTATTCCTCGTCGCCGCGAAAGAGGGAAACGGTCACGCGCTCGTGCATCGGCACTTCGATCTTTGCCGGCAGCGCGACGCCCACGCCGCCTTCCGAATAGTCGATGGTCTCGCACGCGAGCGTGCGCCCGGTCGAGAACTTGAGCATGACGGGCATCTTCATCGACACGCGATGCGTCGCGCGCACCTGCTTGCGCTCGCTCGCCGCCGCCACCGACGCACCGAGAATCAGCATGTTGTAGATCGTCCAGCAGAGGTTGAGCAGCGTCGTGTTCACTTCGCTGCGCACGTGCCAGTTCATGCCTATATGCACGATGCCCGCGATGAAGCCGAGCAGGTTCAGCAGCAACAGAAAGAGATACGGCCGCGAGATGGTCCAGTCGAAGTAATCCTTCGCGATCTGGCCGCCCTTGGCCGTCACGTTGAACTTGCCGAGCTTCGGGTTGATGACCGCGAGCAGCGTCGGCGCGGTGATGTAGGACGCCAGCACCGACTCGTACACCTCGGCCCAGAACGAATGGCGGAAGCTGCGCTGCATGCGCGAATTCGTGATGCTCGCGTGCATCATGTGCGGCAATGCGAAGATGGCGATGGTGCTCGCCGCCGCTTCGATCACGTGCGCGCCGAAGAAGAGATACGACAGCGGCGCGGTGAGAAACACGAGACGCGGCACGCCATAAAAGAAGTGCAGCATGCCGTTGAGGTAACAGAGCCGCTGGCCGATCTTGAGACCCTTGCCGGTGAGCGGATTGTCGATGCGAAAGATCTGCGTCATGCCGCGCGCCCATCTGATGCGCTGCCCGATATGCCCGGACAGGCTTTCGGTGGCGAGGCCCGCCGCCTGCGGAATCGCGAGATACGCGGTCGTATAGCCGAGCCGATGCAGCTTGAGCGCGGTATGCGCGTCTTCCGTCACGGTTTCGACCGCGATGCCGCCGATCTCTTCCACCATCGAGCGGCGCAGCACCGCGCACGAGCCGCAGAAGAAGGTCGCGTTCCAGAGATCGTTGCCGTCCTGCACGAGGCCGTAGAACAACTCGCCTTCGTTCGGCACCTTGCGGAACGTGCCGAGATTGCGCTCGAACGGATCGGGCGAGAAGAAGTGGTGCGGCGTCTGCAGCATCGACAGCAGCTTGTCGCGCAGGAACCAGCCGAGGCAGACCTGCAGGAAAGAGCGCGTCGGAATGTGGTCGCAGTCGAAGATCGCGAGAAATTCGCCCTTCGTGATCTTCAACGCCTCGTTGATATTGCCCGCCTTCGCGTGCCGGTTATGCGTGCGGATCGTCCAGTTGACGCCGGCTTCCTCGCAAAACGTCTTGAATTCGGGGCGGCGGCCGTCGTCGAGCACGTGGATCGCGAGCTTGTCCGCCGGATAGTCGAGCGCAAGCGCCGCGTAGATCGTCGGCTTCACGACCGAGAGCGGCTCGTTGTAGGTCGGGATGAAGACATCGACGGTCGGCCACTGGCTGCGGTCGGCGGGCAGCGGCAGCGGCTTTCTTTTCAGCGGCCACGCGGTCTGAAAGTAACCGAGTAGCAGCACGAGCGACGCGTAGACTTCGGCCGCGACGAGCAGGAGGCCCCACGCGGCGTCGAGCGGGCGCTCCCAGTACGTCGTTTCGGTGAGACGCCAGAACATGTAGCGGCCCGACGCGACGATCGACAGCATGATCATCACGAGCGTCGCGTATTGGCCTTGCAGGCGCCGAAAGCCGAGCGCGCAGGCGAAGCAGAGCGTTGCGAACGCAAGCTGCTGGCCGAACGCGAGCGGCACCGTGACGACGAAGTACAGAGCGAACGCGGCGAACAGCGTGAGCGCGACGACAAGAATGCGGCTGCCCCAGATGCCTGCATCGACGAAACGTTCGAGCCGCGAAGTCGCGACGCTGACCTCGGTTTCAGGCGACGGGATCTTGGCGAAACTCATGCGAGCTTCCTCGACGAAGCGGCCATCGCATCGACGGCGGCAAGCAGCCAGTCGCCGCAGGCGCGCAGATCGGCGGCGGCTTGCGACAGCGGATCGTAGTGGATGGCCGTCGTGTCGCACGCGAGCGATTCGGACACGCCTTCGTCCTGATGGATGACGCCCGGGAACAGCTTCGCGCCGAGCATGTTGCGCAGCACCTTGAGCACGTCCTTGCTCAACTGCCGCGACTGATCGACCTGATTCACGACGTAGCCCTGACCCGCGAAGTCTGGACGCGGCGCGGCGTAGGCATCGACCATGCGCTCCATGCCGGGGATCGCCGCGTACGATGCCGCGTCCGCCAGCACCACGTTCAGCGCGAAGTTCGCCGCCGTGAGCGCGGTGCGCGTGTAGACGGACGAGCCCGGCGGCGTATCGACGATCACGATGTCGTTTGCATCCAGCGCGAGCGCATCGAGCGAACGCGCGAGCCACGACGGATCGCTATCGACGAGCGCCTCGAAGCGGCGGCGGTCGTCCTCGGTCACGGCGCCGTAGGGCAGCACGGTGACGCCGTCGACGCCGTCGAACATCACCGTTTGCCACGGATCGCGGCTAAGCGTCGCGCGCGAAATGCCGTCGATGCTGTCGAGCGGAATGCCGAAATGCAGACGCAGCGCGTTCTGCGGATCGAGGTCGAGCACGATCACGCGGCGATTGCGCGCGGCGAGCACCGAAGCGAGATTGGCGGCGAGCGTCGTCTTGCCGACGCCGCCTTTCGCGGAAACAACCGTGATGACTCTCATAGGCGTGGGAGGCGGCCGGCGCGCGTCGCGTGGCCCGCGCTTGCCTGCGTGTTCGTAGGTTCGTTGGCCGGGCGGCCGGCGTGGCGCAGGCGCTCGAAGACGGCATCGAGCGAATCCGCGGGTGCGTTTGTCGCGGGCCCGGCTTGCGGCTTGAAGAGCTTGCCGAGGATCGACTGCGGCGCGGCGGGCGCGGGCTTGGGCTCGCTCGGCGGCATGTGAGCAGGGGCGCGCCGCGCGGGTTCCGGCCTGAGCGTCGTGGCTTCGTGCGACGTCGGCGGAATCGGCGCAGCGGTGACGGAGGTTGAATCCGGAATCATTCCTGTCTCCGGCGACGCCAAATCGGCCGTCGCCGAGAAGCGAAATGCGCTCAGCGATTCCGCGGCGGGCGGATTGACGGGCGGAATCGTCCGGCGATGCGTACGCATGAAAAGCTGCCGCTTGCCGGGATGAATCGGCGTCGATGCGGGCTGAGCGTGGGCCGGTTCGCCCGACGGTCCGTTCGACAGCGCCGGCGCGTCGTGGCGTCGCGCGATCTCGGGAATCGCCGGCTGCGCGAAGTCGAGCGTCGCGAGCAGCGGCCAGCGGGTCCGGGCCGACTGCGCCTCGTTCTCCCGGCCGATTTCCTGATAATCGCCTGCGTTGCCGCCGAAATGATCGAACAGCTTCTCGATGTCGCGCGAATTACTCATGATGCCGCTTCCTCGTCGTGCCTTTCGTGATGCCTGGCCGGTCCTGCTTGTTTTGATCCGCCGATCAGGGCGGTCGATGCCGCTGCATCGTGGCAGCGGTCATAAGTACTGCGACGCTAGGCTCAGAACGTGGCGCGCGCGAGCCTGAATTCGATGGCGGCGTCGTCGCCGAATTCGCTGGCCTGCCGGATGGCGAGCCCTTGCGCGCCGAGCCCGGCGAGCCACTGCTGATACGCGCCTTCGAGGAACGCGGGCGTCCATGCGAGCGCGCTTTCGCCGAAAGCCGGCAGCGGCGCGCAGTAATGCACGATGCGCAGATGGTCGCGCTCGTCGGAGAGTTCGACGAAGCCCCAGTCCGTGTCCCGCCAGAGCGCGTTGAGCGCGTCCGCGAGCGCGGAGGTCGAATCGCAGCGCGGCAGGGCGTGAGCCTCGGCGAAGCGGCTGCCCACGCGATGCATCAACTCACGCAATTCGGCATGGCCGATCTGCGCTTCGAACTCGGCCGCGAGCGCGGCCAGCACGCCGCGCCATTGCCTGGAGATCTGACTGTCCAACAGGTACTCGAAGATAGCGGCCATGTTTTTTCGTTAGGCAGGCGCAAGCGACAGCGCGTGGGATGCTCGAACTCGTTGTCGTCCTCGCGGGAGATTGCTTTAGCGTGCGAGCACCGATTCGGGCGTCTGTCCAGGCGCGATTACCCGCCAGAACTTACTTCAATGCGTTTTTTTTCGCCAGTGGAAAGACTAGCGGTTGTTTTTGTCGGCTCCGCGAAAAGGCGTCGCGAACCGCGCGTTCGGAAAGTCGCGCACTCGTTGCCTGAACGTAAGTTGAACAAACTCTCTCTATGAACGGCTGGACGTGCGCCGGGCTTCGCGGCGGCGGCAGTGTACCATCTCGTTAATGGGCCGAACTCACGCGCAGCGGGTGTTATTTCATACCGATTGACCTAGGCGGCATTAATTACTCGGGCTTGGCGAACGATAGTTTTATCGTCGTCACGACTGAAAAGGCGCCCAGGGCGGAAGCAGGCGCGACACGCTCGCGCGTGCGCTGGCCGGGCCGCTGATGGGCCGCGACCCGCAGTGCATGGCGTTCGCGTTGACCGTCTCGTGGCCGGCGACGCCTCCGAGCCCTTGCACGATGCGGTCGTGCGTATGGGCGGCGAGATCGTCATCGCCGAAAGCGCGCACATTCCGCACGGACTCGAGCCCGACGCGATGGACACGCTGCGCGCGGGCAAACTGCCGATCCTGCGGGGCCATCAGCGCGACGACGCCACGGCGTATGCGTTCGGCGCGCATTTCGTGGAAGTGCGCGTGCATCGTCCGACGCGCGAGATCGCGTCGCGCGCATGGTGGGCGCGTTCGCGTCGGGCACCATCGTCAATCCGCTCACGGCGCATAGCCAGTACATGGGCGGCATGATCTGGGGCTTCGGCGCGGCCTTGCTCGAAGCGACCGAAATCGATGCGCGGCATGCGCGCTATATGAGCGACAACATCAGCGAGTATCTGATTGCGGCGAATGCGGATGTCGGCGAGATCGACGTCATCATGCTGCCGGAAACCGATACGCAGGTGAATCCGCTCGGCGTGAAAGGGCTGGGGGAAATCGGTATCGTCGGCGTGAACGCGGCTATTGCCAATGCCGTGTGGCATGCGACCGGGCGGCGCGTGCGCGAATTGCCGATCCGTATCGAGGACTTGCTGTGAGCGAAACGCCTTTCGAGTTACATCAGGCTTCCCCACTCGTAGTCCACGCTGTCGGGCGTCAACGGGAACAATCCGGCTCCCGGCGTGAACGTTAGTTCGCCGAAGTAAATGGTATTGTCTACGTTGTAGAGGTCCACGCGCACGAAGTCGAAATCGCTCGCCAGAGTGCGCGCGACCCATAGCAGTTCGTCGAGATTCTCTGGAGGCGGCGCGGGCTTCTCGCTGCGCCCGTAGTGGCCCATTTTGATATCGAGCCGGTTCCACTGCGCGTCGTAGATATCGCCGCGTGGATGTCCTTCGAAGCGATCCGAGATGACGAGAATGAAGATCTGCGGATTGGCGGCATCCCGATTGAAAACATGAATCTTGATATCGGGCGGCACCTTTTTCTCCGGGCCCAGCAGGAGCTTTTCAAAAAGAATGTGCCGCTCAATGGGTTGATAGTGCCGTTCTCTCGCCACCGTGAAGAAGTTCGTCGATAACCAACGCTGCGCCAGCGCATCGAGCGCCTCGAATGAAGTCTCGCGTTTGTCCCTGACGATCTTCACGAAGCCGCAGCCGTGATTCGCTTTCATCACGAAGGACGACGGAAGCGCGTCGAATTCGCGCGGCGTGAAAGACGACGGCGCGGCGATCAGCGGAATCAGATACTTTTCACCGATTTTGCCGGCGACATAGGCGCGGACCTTGAGCTTGTCGGAGAGATCGGTATAACGCGGGTCCGGCGCGAGGCAGCGTTGCAGGACTTTCTCGTTGAACGTCGCGGGATTGCGCAGATTCGGAAAGCGGCCGATTCGGCGACGATGATAAAGGCTCAACAACACCTTGTCGGGCAAACAATATTTGAGACCGTGAATGAGCAATTTTCTGGCGGTCATTCATTTGCCTCCATCATCAGCGGTCGATCGAAACGCTCGCTCACTTCGGATCGCAACGCACGATGACGAATCTTGGATTTTTGACCCGACGCAACGCGGCAGCGAAGCTCGACGCGCGATGGTTCAGACCGGAAACAGAAGCTAGGTGGGCGGGCGGTCGCAACCGATTGCGAGTTTGTCGCAATGCAATTCGCGCGTTTTGCCGTTAGCAGACATTGACCACCCAAGCGTTCGAATGAGAAGTCGTTCGAGGTCAGCATCGAGCGTTCGACCGTTGAAGTCGTTCTCGACCTTGCGACGGGCGTTGGTCCGGATCGCCTCGATATCGACCTTGCCCTCGACGATCGCGGAGAGCGCATCCGCGATGCCGGTCGCGGAACGCTCGTCGACAAGAAGACCCGTCTCGCCGTGCGTCACCAGTTCCGGTATTCCACTATGCCGGGTCGCGACGACGAGTACACCCATCGCCATGGCTTCCATGATCGACACCGGGATGCCTTCCATGTCGCCGTTGCTTGCCACAACGGATGGCAGCAGGAAAACGTCTGCCGTCGCGAGTTCCTCGAAGACGCGTTCGTGCGTGCATTTTCCGAGGAAGTTGATCTCGTTCGCACTGGACGAAGCGGCGCGGCGCAGCTCGCTTTCGAGCGGTCCAAAGCCGATCAGGTTGAAATGCACCGGATGCTTGCAATCGCGCACGCCTTCGATCGCGTACGCGAGTCCTTTTTTTTCGGTGAATCGGGCGACGCTCAATACCTTCAGCGGCCGATGAACAGGCCGGTCACTCGCCTGCGCCGTCAACCGATGCACTTCGACGCCCACGTGATGAACCTTGGTTCGCGATTCGGGCGCTCCCCATTCGATCAGCCGGTTTCTCCAGAGGTTACTGATCGGAAGCAAAAGCGGGCTCTGACGAAAAAGGCGCCGGTAATGCGGCAGCCATCGATCGACGACCGCCTGTTCGCTCATATCCGCGCCATGAAAGATGGTGACGATGGGGCCGCTCAAGAGGCCCGCTTCCTGCAGATACATGGCGCGCACGCCGATCGGGCCGAAGTGCGCGATCACGACATCGAAATCGACGCCTGCGGTATCGCCGCCCGACACGATGTCGATGAACGCGGAGCGGCAGCCGGTCGCCGCCGCGCGAAGGGCGACGGACAAGCGCCTGCGCCCCTTGTCGTCGATGCACGCGAGCGCGCCGAGTTTCGCGCATAGCATGGAGTGGCGCAGCATGCTGACGTCTTGCCGGAAGACACGTAACGCCACGCGTCCACGCATGGGATTGACTGCCGAATCGTCGTACTTCGCCGCGAGGACGGACACTTCGTGCCCACGCTCTGCGAAGCCTTGCATCTGACGAAGAACGAACGTTTCGGAAGGTACCGGCAACTTGTCGACGATAAATGCGATTCGCATCGGCTACCCTTGGTCGTGTGGTCACGCAAGGCGCACTCGCTTCGCATGACGATGAATGTCATGCCGATAAACGATAAACACTGCGCTTTGCTTCCGTTCGTCTTGCCGATGGTAGACCATCGAAAACGGAAATGCACCCTCTGCGTGCCACGGGCGACCACGCTATTCTTCGCACGAAAGGCGTCGAGCGTTGAATAGCACAGGCAATCGATACGTTCAACGAACGAGGTGCTACGCCTCAGCCAATGACGTCAATGGCCGCTCACGCAGCGGAACCCGGCATAGACATACTGATAATGCCCCTGGAACCAGTTGCGAAAGCTCGGGCGCAACATGCAGGCAGCCGTTCGCGGCGAGCCGCCCTTGATGACGAAGTGCTTGCCGTCGAAGAAGTTCGCGGAATAGCCGAGATAGAAGGGAAACGGCTCGAAGCCGTCGAGCGGGCCGAAGGTCGTCGAGGTCCACTCCCAGCCGTTGCCGAATTGCCCTTCGACGCCGAACTCGCTGCGGTTCTCCGGGTGCGCCTGCACGGGCGTCGGGTCCCAGCGGCGGAAGTCGAAGTTGCCTTTCGCGACGTGCGGCGCGCCAATGGCCGCGCGCTGCCACTCGGCTTCCGTCGGCAGCCGCTTGCCGGCCCATCGGGCATAGGCGTTTGCTTCGGCATGACTCACGTACACCGGCCAGTCGAGCGGAAGGGGAATCTCCTCGAACATCGTGCGCAGTTTCCAGCCGGATTCCGGCTCATGCTGGCTCTCGATGGCCTCGTCGCTCCGCAGCCAGAACGCCGGATGCGCGATGCGCTGCTGTTCCTTCCACGCCCAGTCGTCGTCGTTCCAGAGGGCGCGGTTCCAGTAACCGCCCGCGTCAATGAAGCGCAGATAGTCGCCGTTCGTCACCATGTAACGGTCGATGTCGAACGCCGGCACATCCACGCGGACTTCGCCGAACTCGTTGTCCCAGCCGAACCGTTGGCTTTCGCGCGAGAGACCGAGCGTCACGCTGCCGGCCGGCACGTGCACGCTTTCGTGCGCGAGCGCGCGGTCCGATGTGCGTTCGGACCGCGCATCGGCCGGTGCTTTTTTTCTGTCGACCGGTAATTGATGCAACATGTACGCGAGCGTTTCCGCATGCATGAGCCGATGCTCGATGGCGACTTCCAGCAGCTTTGCGGGCGAGTCGTCGGCTGAAATGGGGGCAGGGACGAGCGTGATGGGATCGAAGCGGGCGTCGATGTCCGCGCGCACGCGCGTCCTGTAGGCGTGCACCTCGTCGAGCGACGGCCAGTCGCCGGGTTCGTCGGTGGGCAGACCGCCGTCCACCGGATCGATGCCGAACGCGAACAGTTGATCGTAGGCGGGGTGCGCGTTCGGCAGATGAAAGAGGCGCTTGTCGAACAGATTGCGGTCGAACGCTTCGAGGTGCCCGATATAGAACACGATGCGGTGCCGCTCGGCGATCGGCCGGTCGTACAGATGCTCGCGCTCGACGATGTCGAAGAGTTCGTCGGTGACGCGGCGCGCTTCGGCGAGCCGGTCGAGCAGCGGATGACGCAGGGATGGTTCGCGATTCATGTCGCTCGGTCTCCGTGGCAGGCCACAAAAGACTAATGCCTAGCGAAGCGCGTGCCAAGCCGATAATCGGCGGCGTTTGTTCAGGCGCGGACAACAAAGCGGCGTGAAACCGCGCCGGGCGGGGCCGCAGGCGAAGTGTCAGATATCGCGCAGGCCGTCGAAATCGCGGATGCGGATCGATTTGCCGTGCGCCTCGATCAGTCCGAGCTTGTCGAAGCGCGACAGCGTGCGGCTCACGGTCTCGAGCGTCATGCCGAGATAGCTGCCGATGTCGTCGCGCGTCATGCGCATGGTGAACTCGGTCGGCGCATAGCCGCGCCGCGCGAGCCGCGCCGACATGTCGAGCAGAAGCCGCGCGACGCGTTCGTCGGCGCGCAGCATGCCGAGGCGCACGACGTGATCGGTTTCGCGGTTGATCGCCTGACTCATCATGCGGTGCATGCGCCGCTGAAGGGCGTCGGTTTCGCGGCACATGCGCTCGAAAAGCGCGTACGGCACGACGCAGACGGTGCTGTCTTCCAGCGCCACCGCGTCGCACGTGTGCCGTCCGTCGCCGATGCCGTCCAGACCGAGCGCGTCGCCCGCCAGCAACAGGCCGATGACCCGCTCGCGTCCGCCGTCGCGGCTGCCGTCGTGCGTAATCAGCGTTTTCAGCGAGCCGGAGCGCACGGCGTACAGGGAATCGAACGCGTCGCCGGTGCGAAACAGCGCCTCGCCGCGCCGGATCTTGCGCGTGGCCGAAATGATGTTCTCGAGCCGCGAGACGTCGTGGGCGCCCAGGCCCTCGGGCATGCAGAGATGACGCATGGCGCAACTCGAACAGTGCGCTGCGTGGCGCCGCATGGAAGTCGGATCGGACATGGCGGGCTTCGTTTTTTGATAAATGACAAAACGATTCTCCCATAGCAGACGGTGCCGACGCCGTGAAAAAATGCCGCGCCCCGGCGCCTTGCCAACTCTGACGTCATGGCGTACCAGCGGCGTCCGATGCGCCTGCCGCAGACGGAATCAGCAGCACCGGAAGCTTGGCCTGACGCAGACACCGTTCCGCTACGCTGCCGAGAATCAGCCGTTGCATGCCCTTTCGGCCGTGCGTGCCCATCACGAGCAGGTCGGCATTGAACGTGCTGGCCGCCGAGAGGATGAGCGCGGCGACGTCGTCGCTCGCGGTGGCGTCGGCGGTCACGACGCTGCCCGTGATGCCGCGCGCCTTCAAGGCGTCGCCGGCTGCGCGGGCGAGCGTCGCGCCCTGCTCGGCGAGGCCGGCCTGCAACTGCGACGGATCGTAGCCGGGCACGTCCATATAGAGGGGACCGCTTTCGATGACGTAGAACGGCTGGAGGACGGCTTCGTGCAGCACGGCGAGATCGAGCGCCGTCTGAAAGGCGCGTTGCGAGGTGCGGCTGCCGTCGATAGCGACGATGATGCGTTTGAACATGGCGTGTGCTCCATTGATCGATGTCGGGATTCGGACGGTGTCTCGCCGTCCCGCAGGTCCGCGGGCGTGGCGAAACGCACAGGCAGCATAGCGCGCGAATCCCGGCGGCCGACCGCGCAATTTTGCGATGAGTCGATCCGCCGCATGCAACGCCGTACAATTCGTGTTTCCACCGACTAAGCGCCCGCTTAACACCGACCGCATGACCGACGCCCGCACGACCGACGCCCGCACGACTGACGCCCGCACGACCGACGCCCCTTCGCACGCACTTGCGTTCCGCACGGCTCTTTACGCGATGCTCGGCATCGGCCTCGTCAACATGCTGGTCGCGCTCGATCAGACGGTGGTGAGCACGGCGCTGCCGTCGATCGTCGCGGAACTGCACGGCTTCGAGTACTACGCGTGGATTGCCAGTGCTTGTCTGCTGGCGTCCGTCGTCACGGTGCCGGTGTTCGGGCGGCTCGGCGATTACTTCGGGCGCAAGCGTTTCGTGATCGCGGCGGTGATCACGTTCACCGTGGCGTCCGTGCTCTGCGGACTCGCGCCGAACATGCTGTTTCTGGCGCTGGCGCGCGGGCTGCAAGGCGTCGGCGGCGGCATGATGGTCGGGACCGCGTTCGCCGCGATTCCCGATCTTTTCCCCGATCCGCGCACGCGCGTGCGCTGGCAAGTGGTGCTCGCGGCGGCTTACGGCATCGGCACGGCGGCGGGGCCGTCGCTCGGCGGATGGATGAGCCAGCACTGGGGCTGGCGTTCGACCTTCCTCGTCAATCTGCCGGTCGGCGCGGCGGCGCTTTACTTCATCTGGGCGCATCTGCCGAATCTGCACCGGCCGCGCGAAGGCGCCGTGAAGATCGACTGGCTGGGCGCGGCGCTCGTCGCGCTGGTGCTGGGCGGCTCTCAGTCGCTCATCGAGTCCGTGCCGAAGTCGGGTCTGTCGGGCGGCAATATCGCGCTCGGCTGCGTGGTCGTGGCGGGCGCGGCGGCGCTCCTGATCTGCGAGCGGCGCGCGACGCATCCGATCCTCCCGCTCGACATCTTCCGCGATCCGCATCTCGTCACGCTGTTCACGCTGTCGTTTCTCGCGGGCTTCGTGATGTTCTCGCTGATCTTCTTCGCGCCGCTCCTGTTGCAGGGCGGCTTCGGGCTTTCGCCGCAGGACGCCGGCCTGTTGGCGACGCCGATCGCCGCGTGCATCGCCATCGGCAGCTTCGTCAATACGCGCATCGTCATACATCTGCGCAAGCCGACGAAGATTCTGACCATAGGCTTCTCGCTGCTGCTCGCGGCGTCCATCGCGCTGACCTTTGCCCGCGCCGCGACGCCGCACGTGTGGATCGAGCTGCCGATGGCCGCGGTCGGCATCGGGCTCGGCTTCGTGCTGAACAACATGAACGTGTTCGGACAGGAAATCGCGGGCCGCGAGCGGTTCGGCATCACGACCGCGCTCCTGCAATCGACGCGGATGGTCGGCGGCATGCTCGGCACGAGTATCGTCGGGACGATCGTCGCGCATCATTACGCGAGTGTCGTGACGCGCACGATCAGCGTGCTCGGCGCGGGCGCGGCGGCGCAGTGGCAGCCGCGCTTTGCGGACCCGCGTATTCTCGTCGACGAAGCCCTGCGCGACACCGTGCTGCGCGAACTGACGGCGGCGGGGCTGGACGCGCCCGCGCTTTTTGACGCCGCACGCGATGCGCTCGTGCAGTCGGTGCATATCGGCGTCATGCTGACGGGCGTGGCCGCGCTCGTCGCCGCGCTGCTGGTGCGGCGGATCGGACATATCACGTTCCGGCGGGCGGGGAAGGGCTAAAACGGCTAAAACGGGCTGCGCGGATAAACGCGCGGCACGCGTCATGCGTCCCCCGCACGTCACACTCGTTGGCGCCCGTGACGGGCGGCAGCACCAGCACGGAGGAGTCACCATGATGATTACCGGAGAAATGCTGATCGGCGCGACGGCCGTGCGGGGCACGGACGCCACGCTGCGCGCCTTCGACCCGGCGCGCAACGCCGATCTCGAACCCGTGTTCGGCGGCGGCGGGGCGGCCGAAGTCGCACGCGCCTGCGAACTGGCCGACGCCGCGTTCGATCCGTACCGCCACGCGCCGCTGGAGACGCGCGCGCTGTTGCTCGAAGCGATCGCGGACAACATTCTCGGCATCGGCGATGC
This sequence comes from Burkholderia sp. 8Y, assembly GCF_902506145.1. GTDB lineage: Bacteria > Pseudomonadota > Gammaproteobacteria > Burkholderiales > Burkholderiaceae > Caballeronia. The sequence goes on from NZ_LR733519.1 coordinate 829,561, forward strand.
GCTCATCGAACGCGCGCAGGCCGAATCCGCGCTGCCGAAGGCGCGGCTCGAAGGCGAGCGCGCCCGCACCGTCGCGCAGTTGCGTCTTTTCGCATCCCTCGTGCGCGAAGGGCGCTGGCTCACCGCGACGCTCGATTCCGCGCAGCCGGACCGCAAGCCCGCGCCGCGCCCGGACTTGCGCTTGCAGAAGATTCCGGTCGGACCTGTCGCCGTGTTCGGCGCGAGCAACTTTCCGCTCGCGTTCTCGGTCGCGGGCGGCGACACGGCTGCGGCGCTGGCGGCGGGCTGTCCGGTCGTCGTGAAGTCGCATCCGGCGCATCTCGGCACGTCCGAAATGGTCGGGCGCGCGGTGCAGAAGGCCGTCGCCGAAACCGGCTTGCACGAAGGCGTGTTCTCGCTCGTCGTCGGCGCGGGTAATGCGATCGGCGAGGCGCTCGTCGCGCATCCGGCGATCAAGGCAGTCGGCTTCACGGGCTCGCGGCGCGGCGGGCTGGCGCTCGTGGAGATCGCGGCGAAGCGGCCGGAGCCGATTCCCGTTTTCGCGGAAATGAGCAGCGTCAACCCGATTTTCGCGCTGCCGGGCGCGCTCGCCACGCGCGCCCAATCGCTGGCGGCGGGTTATATCGACTCCGTGGCGCTCGGCGTCGGACAGTTCTGCACGAATCCGGGGCTCGTGTTCGCGCTCGCGGATGCGAAGCTCGAGGACTTCGTCGATCACGCGACGGCCGCGCTGGAAAAGAAGGACACGCAGACGATGCTCACCGCGGGCATCGCGGCGGCGTATGAAGACGGCATCCGGCATCGCGACGGCTCCGGCGCGCAGCGCATCGCGACGGGCAAGGCAACCGAGGCGGCGAGCGGCGCGCTGCCGGCGCTGTATCGCGTGAGCGCGGAGCAGTTTCTCGCGACGCCGCAACTTGCCGACGAGATCTTCGGGCCGACGTCGGTCATCGTCGCGTGCGAGGACGAGGCGCAGTTGATCGCGGTGGCGCGTCAGCTCGAAGGCCAGTTGACCGCGACGCTGCTGATGGACAACGACGACATCGAACTCGCGCGGCGCCTCATGCCGGTGCTCGAACGCAAGGCCGGACGGATTCTCGCGAACGGTTTTCCGACGGGCGTCGAGGTGTCGTACGCGATGGTTCACGGCGGCCCGTATCCGGCGACGTCCGATGGCCGGTCGACGTCCGTCGGCGCGATGGCGATCAAGCGTTTCCTGCGGCCGGTCTGTTATCAGGACTTGCCGGCGGCGCTATTGCCCGAGGCGCTGGCCGACGAAAATCCTCTCAACCTGTGGCGCTTGCGCGATGGCGAGCTGGGGCCGAACTGACCTGCAATCGAAGCCGCACAGACGCGCGATGCCACCGCGCGTTCGTGCCAGCGCCCGTTTAACGCTCAATTCTCAAACTCATGATCCCTGCCGACCGCCGCTATCCCGACCCCGCCGTGCGCGTGCTCGATCCGCGCTTCAACGCCTTGCGCATCGCGTCCGCGTCGGTGGAATGTCTCTATCAGGGCGCGCGCTGGTCGGAAGGGCCGGTCTGGTTCGGCGACGGCCGTTATCTGCTGTGGAGCGATATCCCGAATAACCGCATCCTGCGCTGGGACGAGGAAAGCGGTCAGGTCGGCGTGTTTCGCAAGCCGTCGAACAACGCGAACGGGAACACGCGCGACCGCGAAGGGCGGCTCGTGACGTGCGAGCATCTGACGCGGCGCGTGACGCGCACGGAGTACGACGGCTCCATCACCGTGCTCGCGGACCGCTACGACGGCAAGCCGCTCAATTCGCCCAACGATGTCGTCGTGAAGTCGGACGGCTCTATCTGGTTCAGCGATCCGACCTTCGGCATCGACGGTTTCTACGAAGGCGAAAAGCAGCCGCCGCAACTGAAGCCATGCGTGTACCGCGTCGACGGGCAGAGCGGCGAGATCACCGTCATGATCGACGATTTCATCGGCCCGAACGGACTCGCGTTCTCGCCGGACGAATCGGTGCTGTATGTCGTCGAATCACGCTCGACGCCGCGCAAGATCATCGCGTTCGACGTGCTCGACGGCGGGCGCGCGCTCGGCGAGCCGCGCGAAGTGATCGACGCGGGCCCCGGCACGCCCGATGGCTTTCGCGTCGATATTCACGGCAATCTGTGGTGCGGCTGGGGCATGGGCGACGCCGAACTCGACGGCGTGCGCGTGTTCACGCCGCAAGGCGAGGCGATCGGCCATATCGATTTGCCCGAGCGGTGCGCAAACGTCTGCTTCGGCGGACGGCATCGCAACCGGTTGTTCATGGCCGCGAGCCACGGGCTTTACTCGCTCTACGTGAACACGCAAGGACTGAAGGGCGGCTAAGCCTTCGCGATCTTCTCCATGATCCGCTCCGGATGCGCGCTGGCGCGAAAGCCGAAGCGCGCGTAGAGCCCGTGTGCGTCGGACGTGACGAGCATCATGCGGCGCAGGCCCTGCAAGTCGGGATGCGCCATCACGCATTCCACCATCCAATTGCCGAGACCCGCGCCCTGATGCTCGGGCAGCACGAAGACATCGGCGAGATAGGCGAAGGTCGCGGTATCGGTAATCACGCGGGCAAAGCCGATCTGCCGCGCGCCTTCGAACAGCCCGAACGCGAGCGAATGACGCGCCGCGCGCTCGACCGTCTCGCGCGACACGCCCGGCGACCAGTACGCCACTTCGCTCAGATAGTGGTGAATGACGTCGAAATCGAAGGTTTCGATGTCCGTCGTCACGCGGTATTCGCCCCGTGTCCACTGCATCGCGCGGCTCCATGTCCGATGAAGCGACGAGCATAAGCGAACGGCGCGCTCAGTGCACGGCGTACACGCGGCCGGTTTCCGCGCCTTCCACGCTGCGGCTGTAGGCGAGCGCCACGCGCGCGCCGCTCGCGGCCTCGAAACCACGAAAATACGGACCGAAGCTCTCGCGCGCTTCTTCCAGCATGGTCGGGCTGACGGCGTTGATGCGCAGGCCGCGCGGCAGTTCGATCGCCGCGCCGCGCACGAAACCTTCGATTGCGCCGTTGACCGCCGCCGCGCTCGCGCCTTGACGGATCGGCTCGGCGCCGACGATGCCGCTCGTGAGCGTGAACGAACCGCCATCGCTCAAATAGTCGCGCGCCGTGAGCACGAGGTTGACCTGGCCCATGAGCTTGTCGTCGAGGCCGAGGCGGAACTGCGCGGGCGTCATTTTGACAAGCTCGCCGAAGTGGACATGACCGGCCGTAGCGACGATCGCATCGACGCGGCCGATGGCATCGAACAGGCGCGTGATGCTGTCGAGATCGAGCAGATCGACGCGATGCGCGCCGCGCGTGGCGCCGATTTCGATCACTTCGTGACGCGGTTTCAATTCGGCGCAGACGGCTTGACCGACCGTGCCGGTCGCGCCGATGACAGCGATTTTCATGAGCGGCCTCGCATGCGTTGCAGTGGAAGAACGGCAACGCATTGTGCGCGCGCGGCGGCGCGTTGAAAAGCCGCCGCAAGACAGGCGTCAGACGGCTTTGCGCGCAGGCATCGGCGAAAGCAGGAAGATCGATGCCGCGAGCCGGCACGCGAGCGTCAGCCCCGAGACCACGGCCGCCGCCGGAAACACATGCCATTGCAGCGCGAGCGTCGGCGCAACGAGCGCGACGGTGACGAAGCCGAGCGCAACCGTCAGCCAGCGCGCCCATTGCAGCCGCGAGGCGACGCACAGATACAGCAGGCCCACCAGCACGCGCGAGACGATGGACGCGGCAACCGGATGGCTCGCCGCGTCGCCGGGCAAGCCCACGGCGAGCGCGAGTCCGAGTTCGGCCCACGACAGCGCGTACGCAGCGCCGAGACACGCCAGCGCCGACCTGAACCGAAGCCGCGCCGCTGATGCTCTTTCGGGCGCGGCGGGGCGTGCTTCCGGCAGCGCCGCTTCGCCGGTGTCATCCGTGGCGGTGAGGCCGTCGTAGGTTTGACTCGTGCTCATCGTCTTCCCCTTTCTTCGAATGTATGCGGTCCCGATTTTTTGTGCGCTCTCATGGAGCACGCGATCAACCGCAATCCGTGTGCCCGCTCTCGCCCCACGTGGAACGGCCCTTGCTGCGGTTATTCACGACGTTTCCGCTCGCCAGCCGAGCCAAGACAAAAGGAGCCAACGATGAGCAACACGAAAGAGCAGAACCCGCATTCCGAGCGCGATGAAGATATCGTCGATAAGGCCGTCGAGGACACGTTTCCGGCCAGCGACCCGCCTGCGACGGGCGGCGTGACCCGCATCGAAACCGAGGACGAAACGGAAGAGAAGAAGAAATAAACGCAGGTTTGGGCGAGCCGCCTGCAACTGGCGGCTCGCCGTCTACGACCGCTCGATCACGATCAGCCGCGAGGGCCGCATGTGATTCAGCGCGTAGTGATTGCGGCCCCGCAGCGTATGGCCGTGCGCGTCGCGCGACTCGAAGCGCACATGTTCCTCGATCTCAGGCAGCGCGGGCGCGACCATCCCCCGGTCGATGACACGGCAGCCGCTCGACAGCGCCAGCGCAAAACCCTTCTGTGGGCGACGGCTATCGAAGCCAGCCAGCACGCCGCTCGGCTCCGGCACATGGTTGGAAAGCGTGGCGTTCGAGAAGATCACCGAGTCCGGCTCGCGAGCCAGCATCTCCGCTTCACGCTTCGCGTGGATGTTCTTGGCGTCCGTATCGACGGTGTCGTCGAGCGTGTCGTCGTTGAGCACGTCGATGCCGCGCGGGCGGCGCGTTGAAGCATCCGTCACGGCCGTCGCCGCCGATGCGGCGCGCGGCGCATCCGCGCTGGCATCGCGGCCCGATTCCGCCGCCTTCGCGTCGCTCATCCGGATATGCGCGGTTTCGGCCGCCGGCGTCTTGATGGGACTATCGGCCGCGCGTTCGTTCTGCTTGCCTTGCGGCTCGTTGGATTCAGCGTTGTTCATCGTGCGTTCCTCCTTCAGGCGAAGAAAGGCTTCGGCAAGACTCGTTCCGGCTATTTAGCGACGGAACGGCCGCCCTCTACCGATGGGCATGGTCCCGAACGCCCAAAATTTCGCGGGCATTTTTCGAGACTCAGGGCTTTCACTACCAGTATTATTTGTAGCTTGTCGGCAGCAAAGCGCAATACGCGGGACGCGAGCAATAGGAGGGCGCGTTCAGTACCGCGGCCGGCGGACGAGCAATGCCATTCGAAAGAGCAGGGCACTTTAAGACGGGTGACTCATGCAACACGATGCCGCCTTTTCGCATAGAGGCTATCTGCTGAACTGCGCGCCCGCCCGGACCGCAGAAGGCACGTATCAACCTTACGTGGTGATCTCGCGATCGAGCGACGGCGAACTCGTCGCGAACCGCTTCTTTCCATCGGACCTGCGTTTTCGCAACGAGGACGAGGCCATCGCGCACGCCCGCGACTGGGCGGTGCGCTGGATCGACGCAAGCCACGTCACCGTCTAGCGGCCCGTTGGAAGGCGTGGACCGCAAACGGTTGCGCGCAACGCACGCGGCAGGCCGGCGCGACGCGTTGCGGCATGGTCGGTCGAAACCGGGTACGCTTGGCGTTTATCCGTCGTGCGCGCCACGCCGGTTGTCATCATCGCTTCGAGGTTGAGACGCAGAACATGGATTCGCCCAGCAAATCCGTGCCGCCCGGCACGTCGCCCGATCCTCTCGATGCCGCAGCCGGCCACGCGCCGCGCGAATGGGGCTTGTCGCGCATCGTCGCTCAGTTGCGCGAGTCGCGCGAAGAACTGCATCGCACGAGGCACCCGCTCGGCATACGCGAGCTGCCGTCGCGCGATGCCATCGTGAAGATTGTCAACGGACTGCGCTCCGCGCTGTTCCCGACGCATTACGGCACGCCCGACCTGACCGACGAAAGCGTGGATTACTACGTCGGCCAGACGCTCGAAACCACGCTGCGCCTGCTGCACGAGCAGATTCGCCGCGCCTTGCGCTTCCTGCCGGAACATCGCGATACGAGCGATGACGACTTGAGCGCGCGCGCGTTCGCGACCGCTCGCGAATTCGGCGCGCAACTGCCCGCGATTCGCGCCTTGCTGGTGTCTGACATTCTGGCCGCGTTTTCGGGCGATCCCGCCGCGCAGCACATCACCGAGATTCTGCTGTGCTATCCGGGCGTGTGGGCCATGACGCATCATCGGCTCGCGCACGCGCTGCATCGTCTGGGCGTGCCACTGCTTGCGCGTTTCATCAACGAGATCGCGCATTCGTTGACGGGCATCGACATTCACCCGGGCGCGACCATCGGTCCGAGCTTTTTCATCGACCACGGCACGGGCGTCGTGATCGGCGAGACCGCGATCATCGGCGAGCGCGTGCGCGTTTATCAGGCGGTGACGCTCGGCGCGAAGAGTTTCCCTGCCGGCGGCGACGGTATGCTCGTGAAGGGCAATGCGCGCCATCCTATCGTCGAGGACGATGTCGTGATCTACGCGGGCGCGACCATTCTCGGGCGCGTCACCATCGGCAAAGGGTCGGTGATCGGCGGCAACGTGTGGCTCACGCACAGCGTTCCGCCGGGCAGCAATGTATCGCAGGGCAAGGTGCGCGAAGGCACGGGCGCGGATGCGCCGCAAAACGGCTTCGGCGCATGAAACGCAAAAGGGCCGCGACGCGGCCCTTTTGCGATTTCAGTAGCTTCTCAGGTATTCGACACGCTAAAGCCGGACTGCTGTCCGACGATAGCGAGAAACTCGCGTCGCGTCGAAGGGTCGTCGCGGAACGAACCGAGCATGCGCGACGTGACCATCGACACGCCCGCTTTATGCACGCCGCGCGTGGACATGCACTGATGCGCGGCTTCGAGAATGACGCCGACGCCGAGCGGTTGCAGCACTTCTTCGAGCGTATCGGCGATCTGCGCGGTCATCTTCTCCTGAATCTGCAGACGCTTGGCGAAGGCGTCGACAAGACGCGCGAGCTTGGAAATGCCGACGACGCGCTTGTTCGGCAGATACGCGACGTGCGCGCGCCCGATGATGGGCACCATGTGATGCTCGCAATAGCTTTCGAAGCGAATGTCCTTGAGCACGATCATCTCGTCGTAGCCCTGCACTTCGGCAAACGTGCGCGCGAGAATGTCATGCGGATTTTGCGCGTAGCCCGCGAAGAACTCCTCGTAGGAACGCACGACGCGCGCCGGCGTGTCGAGCAGACCTTCGCGGCGCGGATCGTCGCCGGCCCAGCGCAAGAGCACGCGCACGGCGGCTTCGGCTTCTTCGCGAGTCGGACGATCGGCTGATTCAGCGGGCATGTCCGAGGCGGTGAGAGGGTGTGTGTGCGGGGCGCTCATTCAAAGCTCCTGTCGGTCCATTTTCAATATCAGCCGACATTGTTCCACGTTTTCGAAGGCCCACCTGCGTGTCGGGTCTTTCGGGCCTTCGCGCCCCGCGTTCTCACCACAGTCAAGCGGGATGGTGCTCCACGCCGCCGAGCACCATCCACGAGACGCCAAATTTGTCCTGAACCATGCCGAAGCGTTTGGCGAAGAACGTCTGCGTCATCGGCATCTGAATCTGGCCGCCGTTTGCGAGCGCATTGAAGTACTTCTCGGCCTGCTGCTCGTCGCTTGCCGTGAGCGACAGCGACACGCCCTGGAAATTCGGCTTGCCGCTGCACATGCCGTCGGACGCCATCAGCACGGAATCGCCGATGGTGAATGCGGTATGCATCACTTTGTCTTCCGAGCCGGGCGGCATGCTGCAGCCACTCGCCGCTTCGCCGCCGCCTTGCTTGCCCGCGTCGGGATTGTCTTTGAAGCGCATGGTCATCTGCACCTGTGCGCCCAAGTGCTCGCGATAAAACGACACCGCTTCTTCACACCGGCCTTCGAAAAACAAATACGGTTGCACTGTCATGTCTGCTCCTTGGGTTGGGACTGTCAGGACGCTTCGTCGGGGTCCATGTCCATCATGAGCGGCACCGACGCGTGCTCGTGCACCACGCGCCAGTCGCCGTCGATCTTTCTGAAACACACGGTCGCGCGCACGATGTCGTCGCGCCCGCCCGCCGCCACGCGATTGAGCGAGTACGCATACGCGAGTTCGCCGCTGACCGCGACGTGCATGTCCATGATGTCGAACGCGAGCGGGCCGCTGATGCTGTCGAACCAGCGTTGCCAGTTCTCGCGATAACGCTGCACGCCGGTCATGGAAGCGGGCGGCACGACATCGAACACCACGACATCGGGCGCGTAATGCGCGACGAGCGCGGCTGTGTCCTTTGCGAGCACCGCTTGCCGCCATGCTTCCGTCAGCTCGCGAATGCGGGCTTCGTCATGCGGACTATCGTTCGTGAGGCTCATTCGGTTCTCCATCATGGACGCATACGATGACGGATTTATTTCCACTTGTGTACACCGTCCACAAAAAATAGCAGAGATAATGGACAGTGTCCACATGCAAACTGACTGCTTCGGCAGAACAAGAATACCAATGACGAAAGCGAAGCCGCGAAACACTTACAGACATGGCGACCTTCGGCGCGCGCTCATCGACGCTGGCATCGAACTCGCGCGAGAAGGCGGTCCGGATGCGATCGTCTTGCGCGAAGCAACGCGCCGCGCGGGGGTCGTGCCGAATGCGGCGTACCGGCACTTCGACAACAGGGATGCGCTGCTGAGCGCGGTGCGTTCGGCGGCGTTGTCGTCGGTGGCGGAGGCGATGGAAGAAGAACTGGCGGCGCGTCCGAAAAAGCGTCGTCGCGCGGATGCGGCCCGCGCGGGACTGCGCGCTATCGGAGCGGGGTATTTGCGTTTCGCGCAGGCGGAGACGGGACTCTTTCGCACCGCGTTCGCCGCGCCACAGGCAGAGTGGATCGAACATGAGGCTCCGTACGGCACCGGCCCGAGCGGTCTGGACCCGTTCCAGCTATTGAGCCGCGCGCTCGATGAAATGGTGGAAGCCGGCGCACTCGACGCGCGGCGCCGGCCCGACGCGGAATTTCTGGCGTGGAGCGCAGTACACGGCTTTGCGCTGCTACTGATCGAAGGGCCGCTGCAAGGGCTGAATGCCGACAAGATCGAGCCGCTTGCCGCGCGGCTTTTGACGATGGTGGAGAGCGGCCTGTGACTCAAGCCGCCTGAGTTCGCGCGCCGAAAACGAAGCCGGCGCGCAATTCGCCGATAATGTCGCCTCGTCGTTGCATGGCTCCTTAAGCCCTTAAGCCCTTCAGACACCAAACGCGCCCGATGTTCGCCAACCTGCTCGTTCAACTCGTCAATGGCCTGGCCGATGCCTGCGCGCTTTTCCTCGTCGCGTCGGGGCTCTCGCTCATATTCGGCGTCACGCGCATCGTCAACTTCGCGCACGGCTCGCTGTACATGTTGGGCGTCTATGTCGCGTACAGTCTGACGAGCCGGTTCGGCGCCAGTGTGCTGGGATTCTGGGCGTCGGTCGTCGGTGCCGCGATCGTCGTGGGGACGTTGGGGGCGCTCATCGAAGTGAGCGTGCTCAGGCGCATTTATCGCGCGCCCGAGCTCTTTCATTTGCTTGCGACTTTCGCGCTGGTGCTGATCGTGCGTGACGCCTCGCTCTATCTGTGGGGACCGGACGACCTGTTCGGTCCGCGCGCGCCGCATCTCGCCGGTGCCGTGCAATTGCTCGGCCATGCGTTGCCCGTCTATAACGTGGTGTTGATCGTCGCCGGTCCGCTCGTGCTGCTTGCGCTCTGGTATGCGCTGACGCGAACGCGTTGGGGGACGCTTGTCCGAGCGGCAAGCGCGGATCGCGAAATGCTCGGCGCGCTAGGCGTCAATCAGGCGTGGCTGTTCACGAGTGTCTTCTTTGCGGGCGCATTCCTCGCGGGCCTCGGCGGCGCGCTGCAAATACCGCGCATGCCTGCGAGTCTCTCACTCGATATCGACACGATCGGCAATGCGTTCGTGGTCGTGGTCGTCGGTGGAATGGGCTCGATTCCGGGCGCATTCGTCGCGGCGTTGTTGATCGCGGAAATCAAGGCACTGTGCATCGGCATCGGACAGGTGTCGCTGTTCGGCGTCGATTTCTCGCTGTCGAAGTTCACGCTCGTCGCGGAGTTCGTGTTGATGGCTGTCGTGTTGGTGCTGCGTCCCTGGGGCTTGTTCGGACGCGCTCAGAGCATTGCCCGATCCGCCGCGCCCGCCGACAGGCCGCTCGTGCCCGCATCGCGCCGCGTGAAAATCGGCTGGACTGTCGTCGTGTTGCTGCTTGCACTCGCGCCGTTGGCCGCCGACGCTTGGCCTTACATGCCCGTCTTGCTCGTCGAGATTCTTATCGCCGTTCTGTTCGCCGCGAGCCTGCATTTCATCATGGGCCCGGGCGGCATGCATTCCTTCGGCCATGCGGCTTATTTCGGCCTCGGCGCATACGGCGCGGCGCTGTTTTTGAAGGCGCTTGCCTTACCGATGGAAGCGGCCCTCGTGCTCGGGCCGCTTCTGGCAGGCTTCGGCGCGATCGTGTTCGGATGGTTCTGCGTGCGGCTGTCCGGCGTGTATCTTGCGATGCTGACGCTCGCGTTCGCGCAGATCGTATGGTCTATCGTCTATCAATGGGACGCGGTGACAGGCGGCAGCAACGGCTTGCTCGGCATGTGGCCGTCGCCCTGGCTTTCATCGCCCGTTGCGTTCTATTACGTCACGCTCGCTGCGGCTATCTTTGGCGTATGGCTATTGCGACGCATGCTGTTCGCACCGCTCGGACTCGCGATGCGCGCGGGCCGCGACTCGCCGTTGCGCGCGGAAGCGACCGGCATCGGCGTCGCGCGGGTGCAATGGGCCGCGTTCGTCGCGGCCGCGCTGATATGCGGGCTCGCGGGCTCGCTATATGCCTTTTCCAAAGGGAATATCTCGCCCGAAGTCATTAGCGTCGGGCGTTCCGTCGACGGACTCGTGATGGTGCTGCTCGGCGGCATTCAGACGCTTGCCGGACCCATTGTCGGCGCTGCGGTTTTCACATGGCTGCAAGACACCGTCGCGCGGCAGACCGACTATTGGCAAGCGTTGCTCGGGGCCGCCATTCTGGTGCTCGTGATGGCGTTTCCTCAGGGCATTGCGGGCTTCGTGCGCGACCGGTTCACGGAGGCGCAATGACGCTCTTGCGCATCGACAACCTGTCGAAATCGTTCGACGGCGTGAAGGCCGTGGACGATGTTTCTTTCTCGCTTGGCGCAGGACAATTGCTTGCACTGATCGGCCCTAACGGAGCCGGAAAATCGACGTGCTTCAACATGATCAACGGGCAACTGAAACCCACGTCAGGCACGATCCATCTCGACGGCCGCGACATCACGGCCAGGCGTCCGCGCGATATCTGGCGGCTCGGCGTCGGCCGCACGTTTCAGGTCGCGGCCACGTTCAATTCAATGACCGTTCTGGAAAACATGCAGATGGCGTTGCTCTCGCGCGAGCGGCGCGTGTTCAATGCCTTCTCGCGCGCCGCATCATGGCGTGAGGATGAAGCAATGGCCTTGCTCGAACTCGTCGGCATGGCGGAGCACGCGCGGCGCACTTGCGCGGTGCTCGCTTACGGCGACGTCAAGCGCGTGGAACTCGCGATGGCCTTGTCGAACCGCCCGAAGCTGCTGCTGATGGACGAGCCCACTGCGGGCATGGCGCCCGAGGAGCGCAACGCGCTCATGGCGCTCACCGCGCGCCTTGCCAAAGAGCGCAACATCGGCGTGCTGTTCACGGAACACAGCATGGACGTCGTGTTCGAATATGCCGATACGCTGATCGTGCTGGCGCGAGGGCAACTGATCGCAGAAGGCGATGCCGATGCAATCCGCAACGACGCCCGAGTGCGCGAAGTGTATCTGGGCACGGGTGCATCGTATGCGCCGCGCGCACTGTCGCTCGACGGAGCAGTGCGATGACCCTGCTCAAAGTCGACGCGCTCAATGCCTTTTATGGCCGCGCGCAAATCCTTTTCGACGTTGCGCTCGAAGTCGGGCGCGGCGAAGTCGTGGCGCTCATGGGGCGCAACGGGGCGGGCAAATCCACAACGATGAAAGCCGTGATGGGTCTTCTGCCGCGTGTGACCGGCACGGTCGAATTCATGGGCGAAAGCGTATCGGGCATGGCGCCTTATCGGATCGCGCGTAAGGGGCTTGGCTATGTGCCCGAAGATCGCCGCGTCTTTGGCGACCTCACCGTGATGGAGAACCTCGATACCGGCCGCCAGCCGCCGCGCGAAGGCGCACCGCTATGGACGCCGGACAAGCTCTTTCGCGTCTTTCCGAACCTCGGCGAGATGCGTCACCGCCGCGCCAGTCGCATGAGCGGCGGCGAACAACAAATGCTGACCGTCTCGCGCACGCTGATGGGCAACCCGCGCGTCGTGCTGCTCGATGAGCCATCGGAAGGCATGGCGCCGATCATCGTCGAGCAAATGGCCGATATGATTCTCGAACTGAAGCGTGAAGGGCTCGCCATCTTGCTCTCGGAACAGAACCTGCATTTCGCCGAACTCGTCAGCGACCGCGTGTATGTGCTCGAAAAAGGCCAGGTTCGTTATGCGGGAGCGATGAAGGCATTCGTTCAGGACGATGCCGCGCGGCGCGCTTATCTCGGCGTTTGAGCGTGAAGATTTCTTTAGAGGAGTAGCATCGATGACTCATCAAGCAGTGAACAGGCTGCGCCTGAGCCTGGCCGCCCTCGGGGCCGTCACGGCTTTCGCCGCTCACGCGGACACCATCAAGATCGGGGAAATCAATAGCTATAAAGCGCAGCCCGCGTTTCTAATGCCCTACAAGGACGGTTGGAACCTGGCGCTGGAGCAGATCAACGCGGCAGGCGGCGTCAACGGCAACAAGCTGGAGGTCGTTTCACGCGACGATAACGGCAACCCGGGCGATACCGTGCGCGTCGCGCAGGAACTCGTTTCGCGGGAACAAGTGAAGCTTCTGTTCGGCGGGTATCTGTCGAACACCGGACTCGCGTTAGCGGATTACGCCAGGCAGCGGCATATCTTTTTCCTCGCAGCCGAGCCGCTGACCGACAAGATCGTCTGGCAGGACGGTAATAAGTACACCTACCGTTTGAGGCCATCGACCTATATGCAGGTGGCCATGCTCGTCCCCGAAGCGGCCAGGCTCAAGAAGAAACGCTGGGCGCTCGTCTATCCGAACTATGAATACGGCCAGTCGGCGGTGGCGACATTCAAGCGTCTGCTCAAGGCGGCAGAGCCCGATGTGGAGTTCGTCGCGGAACAGGCGACGCCGCTCGGCAATGTCGATGCAGGCGCTGTCACGCAGGCGCTTGCCGACGCAAAGCCCGATGCCATCTTCAACGTTCTCTTTAGCGCGGACCTCGGCAAGTTCGTTCGCGAGGGCAATACGCGCGGTCTTTTCAAGGATCGCGCAGTCGTGTCGCTTTTGACGGGCGAGCCGGATTATCTCGATCCGCTCGGCGCGGAAGCCCCCGTTGGCTGGATCGTCACGGGCTACCCGTGGTATGCCATCGATACGCCGGCTAACAAGCAGTTCGTCGCCGCGTATCAAGCGAGATATCACGACTATCCGCGCCTGGGCTCCGTTGTCGGCTACACGGCGATGATGTCGCTCGCCGACGGCCTCAAGAAAGCGGGCAGCACGGACGCGGACAAGCTCGCCGCCGCTTTCAAGGGCCTCTCGGTGAACACGCCGTTTGGCCCGATCGTCTATCGCAAGCAGGACAATCAATCGACGATGGGCGCTTATGTCGGCGTCACCGCGCTGAAAGACGGCAAGGGCGTGATGAGTTCGTTCCGCTATATCGACGGTGCAAGCGTGCAGCCTTCGGACGAAGAAGTGAGGAAGCTGCGTCCCGCGGACTAATCAGCCTTTGGGAAAGGGCTTGCTAACGAATTTCGACCCTGCAAGCCCGAAGCGCCAGGGCACATCCATCGCCTTGCTGATGCCGATGCGCGGACCCGTGACGACATCGAATGCTTTGTCGGGCGGCTCGATACAGAAGGGCGCTTCGAGCAGCGACGCGCCGTTATCCTTGTGCGTGATGCCGAGCGCCTGCGCGAGCCGGCCTGGCCCGGAGCACAGCAGCTTGACCGGTTCGACCCCGCGCCGCTGGCGCATGACGTCGATGCCCGTCAACGGCTCGATTGCGCGAATCAGCACGCCGGCGCCGTGGCCGGCTTCGCGGCATACGAAGTTCAGGCACCAGTGGATGCCATAAGAACGATAGACGTAAGCATGGGCGGGCGGCCCGAACATGACTGCGTTGCGCGGCGTGGGGCCCGAGAAGGTATGCGACGCGGGATCTTCACGGTCGTAAGCCTCCGTTTCCACGATGCGCCCGCCGACGCCGTCCACGGTGAAGCGTGCGCCGATGAGGCGCCGCGCGACTTCGTCCGATGCGGCCGAGAAGTCGATGAAGGGATGTTTGATTTTGGCGTTCACAGGCATCATTCTAATCAAGGATGCGCATAGGGGACGCGGCAAAAGAGCGTGATGATTCCGGCACGTCGAATCGATAAAAGCGCGTTAGCAGAAGCTTTCAAATGACGTGACAAAAGCACCGATGTGCGTGTAATCTTCGCGGGCTCGCAAAGCAAAGGCCGCCAAGCAGCGGTCCGAAGAAAGCGTTCCACTTTCCTGAGCCACTCCGAGCCTCAGCAAACGTTCTCCGTGAGCTTGCACCTGCAAGCCAGCGCGACTCGAGCCGGGCGATTTCATCGCCTCGCGCTCAAAAAGAAATATCTCTCTCTCTCAAGTTTTCCACGCCGCTGCCGATAGCAGCGTTGCGCGTCGTCACTTAAGCCTCGAATTGAAGCCATTTTCGCCCTCTAAAAGGCGAACTTATTTCTGGCTCGTTTGGCTACGATGTGCTTCGCCCGGTCCTCCTTTTTGCCGGGTCCACACCTACCTCAACTCGTCCTCTAAGGAAATTCAAATGCGCAAGTTCATTAAGGCGTTCGTCCGCGATGAGCGCGGCGTCAGCGCGATGGAATACGCGATTCTGGCCGGCATCATCGCGGTTGCTCTCGGCGCCCTCGCCAGCAGCTTCTCGACCAACATCCAGAGCTGGTTCACCGACCTGAACAGCCGCGTTACGTCGGCTAAGTCGGCTGCAAGCAGCGGTAGCTAACGCAACGCCAGATCCGCGCGCCGCGCGGATCTGTTTTTCTCCACTTAACCGGTCCGAAAAGTGCAGCTCGCTTCCCTTGCCATCCGCCTTGGCGTGCTATGCGCGCTTCTCGTGCTCGCGGTCATCGACGTGCGCGCGCGTCGCCTTCCGACAGGCATCGTGCTGGCGATCGGCTCGCTGTTCTTTATCGACGCATTCATCGTCAAGATGCCGCTCGATCAGATAATTTCGCATCTGACGCTGGCGGTCGCCGTATTCGCGGTTTGCGCCGCGCTGTTCGCCGCGAAGATGCTCGGCGGCGGCGATGCGAAGCTCGCGGCAGTCATTTTCCTGTGGTCGGGCCTGAGCCTTTCGCTCCCCGCACTCACCCTCATTTCCGTGATCGGGACGCTGGTGTCCCTGATCAGTCTCGCCACGCGCAACATGAACGCCGACCAACGCTCGGCGCCGATGCGCGCGCTGGCCATGTTTTCCGGCGCGCGCGGCGTGCCTTACGGTGTGGCGCTCGCGCTCGGCGGCGGTCTCGTGATCGTGCTGCCGGCCGCGCTGCCACTGATTCTGTCGCATTGAGGCGGCGCTCCCATGTCCAACATCATCAAGTTCGCCGTGCTGCTCGTCGGCGCTTTGCTCATCGCCATGATCGTGCGCGTGGTCGTCGCCAGCGCATCGAAGCCATCGACGCCCGTCATCACGACGGAGAAAGTGCTCGTCAGCGCCGCCGCGCTGCCGCAGGGCCTCTTGCTGCGCGATGAAGACATCACCTGGAAGTCGATGCCGACGCCCGACGTTCCGGCCAACGCCATCGTTGCCGGTGCGCCGGATGCGCCCGATCTGAAGGGCGCGCTGCTGCGTCATCCGGTAAATCAGGGCGCAGTCCTGATCGCCGACGACGTGATCCTGCCGAACGCGCCGGGCTTTCTGGCCGCGACGCTCAAGCCGGAGATGCGCGCCGTATCCGTCGCGGTGGACGACGTGTCGGGCAATGCCGGCCTGATCCAGCCGGGCGATTATGTCGACCTTCTGCTCACGCAGCAGATGGACCGCCGCACCGATTCGCCGGACATGGCCGTATCGAGCGAAACCGTGGTGGAGCATGTGCGTGTGCTCGCCGTCGGTTCCGAAATCAAACGCCCGAAGGCGAACAGCGACGCGACGGACAGCGGTATCCGCGCGCGCACCGTCACGCTCGAGGTCACGCCGCGCATGGGCGAAGTCGTCGCCGTGGCCGCGCGTCTGGGCAGCCTCTCGCTCGCGTTGCGCTCGTTCGCCACCGTGAGCCGCGATCCGGCCGCCGCCGCTGCCGCCGCGAGCACCACGGCCGCCGAGCGTCCGCCGATCTGGGCGGGCGACATCTCGCGCGCCGTGCGTGATCTGCCGCGCAACCGGGCGCAACCGGGCGCGCCGGCAGCCAGCGTCGCGCCGCCCGTGCCGCGCACCGTGGCCATCTATCGCGGCTCGGAAAAGAGCGATGGCCAGAGCGTCGCGCAGGCCGGCAACGTCGCCGGCACGCCGCCGCTGCCGACTGTCCCCGTGCTGCACAACTGATCGCGCGCAAGCGGCCGGTGCATCCGGCGACCAAGGAAACGAATGTCATGAAGAAGCAGTTCAATGCGAAAGCCAGTCCGGCGCTGCCGGTTGCTCGCGGCGTGTTCGGCGCGCTGGCGTGCGCCGGGCTTTTCGGCGCAGCGGCGGCGCAGGCGGTCGAGCCTCAGTTGATTCCGATGCCGTCGTCGGAGTCACAGTCGCAGCCGCAGCCCGCGCCGCACGCGGTGCGCGTCGCCGCGCGCGCGGGCAGTCCCGTCAACGCGCAGCGCGGCGTCGTCACCTCGGACGCCTCGCCCGGCGTGCTCGCGCTCGACGCGGGCAAGGGCTCGATGCTGCATCTGCCCGAGGATGCCGTGTCGGTGTTTGTCGCCGATCCGGCCGTCGCGGACGTGCAGGCGCCGTCGCCGCGCGCCTTGTTCGTCCTCGGCAAGAAGGCCGGCTCCACGACGGTGTATGCGCTCGGCGCCAACAACCGCCCGATTTTCCAGCGCACGGTGGTCGTCAATCGCGACATGGTCTCGCTGCGCGCGATGCTCAAGGCGCGCTTTCCGAATATCGATGTGAACGTGAGCGGCGCGCAGGGCTCGCTCGTGCTGACCGGTCAGGCACAGGATTCCGCCGATGCCGACGCCATCGTGCAGGCCGTGTCGTCGCAGCTTGCGGACAAGGAAGTGCTCGTCAACCGCATGACGGTCGCGCGCCCGTTGCAGGTGCAGTTGCGCGTGCGAATTACCGAAGTGGATCGCAATGTCACGCAGCAATGGGGCATCAACTGGCAGGCGATCGGCAATGCGGCGGGCAACTGGTACAGCGGCATCTTCAGCGGCCGCCAGATCTACAACTACAACAACCCCGTCACCGGCTCGAACGGCTCGGTGACTTACCCGGTGAATCTGGCGAGCAACAACGCGTTCTCGCTGCTGACTGGCTTCAGGACCAACAACACGGATATCCGCGCGCTGATCGACGCGCTCAACCAGGAAGGTCTCCTGACCGTGCTGGCCGAGCCGAACCTCGTCGCGCTGTCCGGGCAAACGGCCAGCTTCCTCGCGGGCGGCGAGTTTCCGATCCCCGTATCGCAGACGAACGGCGCGATCTCCGTCGAATTCAAGCAGTTCGGCGTCAAGCTCGATTTCACGCCGACGGTCTTGAACGACCGCCGCATCAGCCTGAAGGTGCGCCCCGAAGTGAGCCAGATCGACTCGACGGCCAGCGTGACGACGGGCGGCGTGACCGTGCCGGGCCTGTCCGTGCGCCGCGCCGACACGACGGTGGAGCTCGCGAGCGGCCAGAGCTTCGCGATCGGCGGGCTGCTGCAGAGCAACACCAGCGACGTCGTTTCGCAGGTGCCCGGCATCGGCTCGTTGCCGATTCTCGGCAAGCTGTTCTCGTCGACCAACTACCAGAACAACAAGACCGAGCTCGTCATCATGGTGACGCCTTACATCGTCGAGCCGACGGATCCGGCCAAGCTGCGCTCGCCGATCGAATCGCTCGTGTCGCCCGCGAGCGACGTGGAATACGCGTTGGGCCGCGGCTTCGGCGCGCCGGAAGGATCGCGGGCGGCCGCGGGACAGCCTCGTCTGGTCGGCGCCGCCGGCTATGTCTATTGAGATCGACGCCATGACTCACCTTCGCCTCGTTTCGCTTCTCGTGGTGGGCGCGTGCGCCGCGCCGCTCGCCGGCTGCATCAAACCGCCCGCCGGCATGCCCGACGCCCGTGTGATCGGCTATGACGGCCACAACGCCGTGCCGCCCGACTGCGACCAGCTCCAGCGCGCCTCGCTTTTGACGGACAGCGGCGTGCGCCGCCCGGCGATGCAATGGGGCTGCGCCACGTACACGAACCTCGCGGCGCAACTCGCGCGGCCGGAGGACGCCGCGCATCCGCAGACGCTCGGCCCGGCCGATGCCGCGGTCGCCGCGAGCGCGGTCAACCGCTATGAGAACGGCCGCGTGATTCCGCTCGACACGGCCACCTCGCGCAGCAGCAAGTAAGCGCACCGCACCGATAACCAGTGACAACCAAGCGATACCGAACGCCATGAGCACAACAGAGTTCACGCTGATCAAGGGCAAGGGTTCGGTCCGGGCCGCCGACTTCATCGCGTTCGTCTCGGACCGTCAGACCGAACAGGTCTTGAAGAGCTTCGTGCTCGAACAGGCGATGCCGCACGCGCATGTCGCGCTCGGCAATCTGGACGATGCGATCGCCTACGTGAGCCGCCTCGAGCGTTCGCCGCAATTCTTGCTCGTCGATCTGCAAGGCTCGGTGATGCCGCTGTCCGACCTGAACCGCCTCGCCGAAGTGTGCGAGCCGTCGGTGCAGGTGATCGCTCTCGGTGAGCGCAACGACGTCGGCCTGTTCCGCAGTCTGCTGAAGATCGGCGTGCGCGACTATCTGGTCAAGCCGCTGACGGTGGAACTGCTCAAGCGCACCATCAACGTCGCGGAGGGCAAAGTCAGTCCGGTGACGCTGGCGCGCGCCGGCAAGACCATCGCGTTCGCAGGCGCGCGCGGCGGCGTGGGCGTGACGACCGTCGCGCTCAATCTCGCGCGCCATCTGGCCGAGGACACGCATCGCCGGGTGGCTTACGTCGATCTGAATCTGACGGGCGGCGCCGCGAACAGCATGCTCGGCACGCAGACGAACGGCGGTCTCGTGGACGTCCTCCAGAACGCACACCGTCTCGATCCGCAATATGTGGAACGCACGCTCGTCGCCAACGGCGGCCGCCTGTTCCTGCTGACGGCCGATCTCGAATACGGCACGCAACGCACGCATCCGCCGGGCGCGCTCAAGCGCGTCATCGAACTGCTGTGCGACAGCTTCCACTACGTGATCATCGATATCGGCCATTCCGGCGATCCGCTCGCGCAGGAAGCATTCGATCAGGCCTCGCGCGTCTATCTCATCACGGACCGCTCGGTACACGCGACGCGCGAAACCATTCGCCTGCTGCGTTTCATCGAAGACCGCGACAACAATCCGCCGACTTCGCTCTTGCTGAACAACCCGAACGCGGCGAGCGCGGGCAAGGTGCAGACGACCGATTTCATGCAGGCAGTCGGGCGCACGGTGCTGCATGAAATCCAGTTCGAGGCCAAGGCGCTCGCCACGGCGGAGAACCTGGGCGAAGCGCCCAGGGAAAAGGCGGCGAACGGCTTCAATCAGGCCATCGTGCGGATTGCGAGCGACCTGACCGGGCAGCACGCGACGGTTGAACGCTCGCTGCTCCAGAAGTTCAGACTGAGGAGAAGCTGACATGTTCGGCCAGAAACAGGCCGCCCGCACGCCGCTGCAAACGGTCGAGGCGGAAGCCGAGAACGCGCAGCCGCTGCCGGCTGCCGCGCCGGCGCCGTCTCAGGCGCCCGCGCCGGCGCCTGCCGCGGACGCCAACGACACGCTGGTGCGTTCGGACCTGTTCAAGTCGATTCGCGCAGGCGTGTTCTCATCGATGAACGCGTCGGCGGTCGTCGGCAAGTCGCGCGAACAGATGAAGCCCGGTATCGAGGCGCTGGTGATGGAAGTCGCCGAGCGCGAGGGGCTCAACATCACGATCTCCGAGCAGGTGCAGATCGTCGGCGAACTGCTGAACGACATGTACGGACTCGGCCCGATCGAGCCGCTGCTCGCCGACGAAACCATCTCCGACGTGCTCGTCAACGGTCCGGATCAGGTGTACGTGGAACGCCACGGACGGCTGGAGCTGACCAACTGCAAGTTCCGCGACAACGCGCACGTCATCAACGTGGCGCAGCGCATCGCGGCAGGCGTGGGGCGGCGCGTCGACGAAAGCTCGCCGATGGTCGATGCGCGTCTTGCTGACGGCAGCCGGGTCAACGTCGTGCTGCCGCCGCTCGCGATCCACGGCGCGTCGATCTCCATTCGTAAGTTCTCGAAGCGCAATATCACGCTGCATCGCATGGCGCAGCAGGGCAACATGTCGCCCGCGATGGCGACCGTCCTCAAGCTCGCCAGCACCTGCCGCCTCAACGTGATCGTGTCGGGCGGCACGGGCTCCGGCAAGACCACGCTGCTCAATGCGCTGTCGCACTTCATCGGGCACGGCGAGCGCACGGTGACAATCGAAGACGCGGCGGAACTGCAGCTCGTGCAGCCGCACGTCGTGAGCCTCGAAACGCGCCCCGAGAACGCCGAAGGACTCGGCGCGGTGACGCAGCGCGACCTCGTGCGCAACGCGCTGCGGATGCGCCCGGACCGCATCATCCTCGGCGAAACGCGCGGCCCCGAAGCGTTCGACGTGCTTCAGGCGATGAACACGGGCCACGACGGCTCGATGACCACGATTCACGCGAACACGCCGCGCGACGGCATCACGCGTCTCGAATCGATGGTGATGATGGCCAACGGCAATCTGCCGCTCTTGTCGATCCGCCGCCAGATTGCGAGCGCGGTGCATCTGATCGTGCAGATCGAACGCATGCGCGACGGCATGCGCCGCGTGACGCGCGTGACCGAACTCGTCGGCATGGAAGGCGACGTCATCATCACGCAGGACCTGTTCACGTTCCGCTACGACGCGAGCGCCTACAGCGAAGAAGTGAAGGGCGTGTACGAATCCGCCGCCGTGCGGCCCGCGTTCTCGCAGCGCGCGCAGTACTACGGCCTCGAAGAGGCGCTGCTCGAAGCGATGAAGCCGGCATGAACATCAACCTGCTCACCCTCTGCACGTTCGTCATCGCGATTCTCGCGGGCGTCATGTTCTTCGTCTTTCAGGACATGCGCAAAAGCCGGCCGCACGCACGCATTCAGGCGCGCATGCAGGCGTCGTTCGCGAGCCACGGATTCATCGGCGCGCGCGAGCGCAACGCCGGCCAATTCGACACGGACCTCTTCAAGGTCAACAAGCACGACAACGCCTTCACGCGCTTCTTCGGGCCGAAGGTCTCGCGCCTCAAAGCCGTGGCGGGCGCGAGCGGCATGCGTATCGTGATCGTCGCGGCGCTGCTCGGCCTGGTGATCGCGCTCGTCATGTCGAAGCTGATGCCGCTGCCGGGCGCCGTGAAGCCGCTGCTCGTCCTCGGCCTGCCGGTCTTCGCGACGATGAAGAGCTACACGTTCCTCGTCGCGCGCTTTCGCCGCCGGTTCCTCGACGGCTTTCCGGATGTGATCGACCTGATCGTGCGCGCCGTGCGTGCGGGCGTCCCGGTGACGCACGTTATCAGCACGGCCGCCGACGAATGCCCGGAGCCGCTCAGAAGCGAGTTCAAGCTGATGAGCGATTCGCTGCAAGTCGGTCTCGATCTCGAAGAAGTGCTCGCGATGGCGATGCAACGCATCGAGATCGCGGACTTCTCGTTCTTCTGCGTGTGTCTCTTGTTGCAGCGCGAAACCGGCGGGCAACTGGGCGAAACGCTCGAAAACCTCGCGGGCATCGTGCGTACGCGCCGCGAAATTCGCACGAAGGCGAAGGCGCTCACGGGCGAGGCGCGCATCACGACCAAGATTCTGGCGGCGGTGCCCGTGTGCATCATCGGCAGCATGTTCTTTCTCAACCGCGATTACGCGATGGTGCTGTTCGAGACGGAAGCGGGCAAGAAGCTCATGACGTTCGGCGTGATTTCGATCGCGATCGGGCTCACGGTCATCAACAAGATTTCGAAGCTGGATACCTCGCGATGAAGCCGAATCAGGTCGAGACACTCATCAATCTGCTGATGCTGCTCGCGCTGTTCGCGGGCCTCGCGATCTGGTGGATGACGCGCCACGGTGGCCAGCGCGGCCGCATCGCGGAGCGTGCGCGGCTAGCTGGCGCGAACCTGCGCACGACCGCCGGCAACGCGGACGAGGAAGAGGACACGCACTTTCGCAAGCGCCTGATGCGGCGTCTCGCGCGCATCGGCGACAAGCTGCCGCTCTTCGACGCGAAGTATCGTCTCAAGCTGCAACAGGAGTTGATCAAGAGCGGCTACCGCAGCAACCTCTCGGTGTCGGTGCTGCTCGCCTCGAAGTTCTGCGTGGGGCTGGTCGGCGCGACGCTCACTGTCATGCTCGGATCGCGCATTCCGGTGCTGGGCCATTTTCCCGCCGTGCGCGGCGTGGCGATGCTGGCCGCGTTCATCGTCGGCATGATCGTGCCGGAATACCTCGTCAGCTTCATGGCGCGCCGCCGCCGCGCCGCGATGGCCAGTTGCCTGCCCGACGCGCTCGATCTGCTCGTCATCTGCACGAATGCGGGCAACAGTCTCGGCGTGTCGATTCGCCGCGTCGCCGACGAAATGAAGACGATCTGTCCGCCGCTGTCGGACGAATTCGCCTTTACCGCCGACGAGCTGAAGCTCTCCGGCGACAGCACGCGCGCACTGCACGGACTCGCCGAGCGCATCGACCTGCCGTCCATCCGCGCGCTGATTTCCACGCTCACGCAGTCCATGCGTTACGGCACGCCGATTACGCAGGCGCTGCGCACGCTGTCGCGCACCGAGCGCGTGCAACACATGGCGTCGCTGGAAGAAAAGGCCGCGCAGCTCGCGCCGAAGATGGTCGTGCCGATGATGTTCTTCATTCTGCCCGCCATCATCGCGATCGCCGCCGGCCCGTCCGTGATCCAGCTCCTCGCTTTCATCGACAAGACAAAATGAAGACTTCTCCTTCCTTCGCCCGACGCGTTTCGTTCCTGGCCGGCTGCGTCGCATTTGCGCTCGCCGCGGGCGGCTGCTCGACGACGACCACCACGCACGCGTCCACGGACCTGCGTCCGGTAAGCAGGAACGGCTCGCCCAGTGCGATGAGCGAACTGCGCATCGCGCAATCGGCGCTCGAGTCCGGCAACATGGACATGGCGACGACGCTGTACGAAAAGATCCTGCAAGGCAATCCGAACTCGGTCGAGGCGCTGACCGGCCTTGGCAACGCGCTCTACACCGTGGGCGACTTCACGCGCGCGGGCGTCTACTACAACAAGGCCAGCGCGATCGACAAGTCCGCGCCGGCGCCGCTGATCGGCGCTGCGCGCGTGGCGATCCATCAGCGACGCTTCGACGATGCCATCGCCACCTGCCACCGCGTACTGACCGAAAGCCCGGATGATCCGCTCGCGGCGGCGGGCCTCGGCGCGGCGCTCGACCTTCAGGGCAAGCACGACGAAGCGCAAACGGTGCTCACCGAAGCGTTGAAGCGCAATCCGGGCGATACGTCGCTGTCCATCAACCTCGGGCTGTCGCTCGTGATGTCGGGCAAGCCGCGCGACGGCGCGAACGTGCTGCTCGACGTGACGCGCTTTCCCGCCGCGCCGCCGCAGGCGCGTCAGGACCTCGCGCTCGCCTATGGCCTGCTCGGCAACGACGACGCAGCCGCCGAAATTCTCGGCCGCGATCTGCCGAAGTCGACGGTGCAGGACAACTTGCGTTTCTATGAAATCCAGCGTCAGCGCATGAGCTCGAACGACGCATCCGTGACCTCGGTGACCGCAGTGACCGCGGTGAGCGCGAGATGAGCGCCGCACGCCGTCCGTTCTGGCGCCGCTGCGTGCGCGACGACAGCGGGCTCTCGACGATCGAGTTCGCGATCATCGGGCCGCTGTCGTTCATCCTCGTCCTGATGACGATGGAGCTGGCGCTCGACATGTGCGTGGATGCGACGGTGCAGATCGCGGCGCAACAGGCATCGCGCACCGGGCTGACCACCGTCAACCCGACGACCGGCACGCGCTCGGATCAGGCGAAGGCGATCATCAACACGATTCTCGGCGGCTGGACGAATATCGGCGCGACCATCGCGATCGACACGGTGAGCTACGGCGCGTACGGTGCGATCGGCACCAGCAGTTCCACGGACGGCAGCCTGGGCGGTTTCGGCGATGTCGTGTCGTACAACATCACGCTGACGATGCCGCCGTTCACCGGCATTCCGAAGCTCGTCGGCATCAACCAGCTGGTGTTCCAGCGCAACTACATCGTGCAGAACGAGAAATGACATTCGCACGCCCCTTGCTGCGCCTGCTTGCGCGCTTTTCGCTACGCCTGTTGCGCTCGAACGTCGGCAGCGTGACGGTGGAATTCGTCATCATCACGCCGCTGATGTGTCTCGTGCTGTCGGGCTTCGCCGAGATCTATCTGTACATGCGCGCGGCGAGCACGCTCGAACACACGGCCTTCACGCTCGCGGATTCGATCGGCCAGTTCTCGCAGATTATCGACAGCAACACGACCGCGAACGCGAACAATCTCGGCGCGTTGTGGGCGGCCGCCTCGTTGCTCGCTGCGCCCACCGGCCTCCAGACCAACGGCGCGGTGTTCATTACCGCCGTGTGCGACCTGAAAGGCACGAGCGATTGCAAGATGCCGGGAACCTCCGACGTCAGCGCGGCGGACCAGACCGATCTCACCAAGACCGGCACGCCGTACCGAAGCTGGCAGCGGGCCGCGCCGTGGAACGCCTCGGGGCTTGCGTCGCAGATCGGCACGACCAACATGCTGCCGGCCACCTGGCCGTTCCGTGTGGGCGACTCGGCCGTCATCGTCGAGATTCTCTACAACTACGATCCGTGGGCGGCGACGCGCGCCTTCTGGAGCAGCGCGCCCGGCACGCGGACGATCTATCAACGCATCTACGTGCGTACGCGCAACGGGTTGCCGCTCAGTCTGTCGGCGTCATCATGATGAAAAGGTCCGTGTCTACCACCCGCCCGCGCGCTGAAGCGAAGCCCTCGTTCTTCGCCAACTTCGGCGGCCCGCGCGCGCCGCGCTCCGTGGCGAACCTCGTCATGGGCGAAGAGGGCGCGCTCACCGTGATGTTCGCGTTGACCGCGAGCATGATGATCGGCACGCTCGCCACCGCGCTCGATACCATCGACGTGGCGAATTCGTCCTCCCGCATGCAGATGGCGCTCGACGTGGCGACCCTTTCGGCGGGCGCGGATCTCGCGCATTACAGTTCGACGTCCGGCTCCAGTCTCGCGCAATGGCAAGCCGACGCCCGCGCGTATTACGACGCCAACATGCCTACCGGCTACCTTGGCCTCACCATGCCGAACTCGAATTTCACGGCGAATGTGACCGGCTCGCCCGCGACCGGGCAGACCATCCAGCTTTCGGCGTCCGGTTCCGTGCCGCTCTACGCGGCGTACATTCTCGGTCCGGCGAGCACCTCGACCTCCGGCTCGACCGGCGGTTCGGGAACGACCCAGCCGGACCAGCAGACCATCAGCGCGAGCAACTCGGCGCTGCGTCTGCCGAAGAGCACGCTGGAACTCGCGCTGATTCTCGACAACACCGGCTCAATGGCGGACGCCGCGAACGGCACCACCATCTCCTCGAGGAATCCCGCGCAGACCAAGCTGCAGGGCCTTCAATACGCCGCGAACACGCTCATCGGGCAGATTCTCGGCGTCACCGGCAACGACTCGTATATCGGACTCGTGCCCTTCACGACGATGGTGAACGTCAAGGGATCGCTCAGCACCAGCGGTTCGTGGATGCAGCAAAACACAAGCAAGTGGCTCTACAACTCGAGCGGCGTGAGCATGACCAAGTGGAGCGGCTGCGTGGTCGAGCCGCACGACGCGAGCGGCCATATCGAGCCGCAAGCCTATGCGCCGAAGAATTCGCCGGGCTTCACGCCGTGGTACTTCAACGTGCCGCCTTCCGGTTTCTCGATCAAGTACTACTCGACCAGTTGCCGGCTCTCGACCAGCACGAGCCCGAATCCCGCCGTCATCACGAGCGTGCCGCTTTCGTACTATCGCGGCAGCTATGGCTCGGCGACGCTTTGTCCGGGCGACACCGCGACCTCGCCGAACAGCGGCTGGTCGCAGATGACGACCAGCACCAACATCACGTACGACCAGAACGGCAGCGCCAGCGACTTTCAGCCGTGCTCGATTCAGCCGACCGTGTTCCTCACGAAGGACCAGAGCACGCTCACGAGCGCCGTCAACGCGATGAAGGCCTACGGCTCGACGATGATCCCCACGGGCCTGCTCTGGGGCTGGCGCATGTTGTCGTCGGACTGGTCGCCGGCGGTGGCGGGAAGCAACAACGGCTGGACCTCGTCGAGCGATACGACGCTGCCGCGCCCCGAGACGACGCAGGGCTTGCAGCGCGTCGCCATCGTGCTGACCGACGGCGTGAACGATCCGGGCACGACCTCCGGCACTTTCCCGATGCCGTACTTCAATCAGCTTTCGCTGGGCGACCAGAACCTGAAGTCGTTGCAACTCGGCCTGAATGGCGCGACCTCCAGTTCCGACGACCTCAATACGTTCCAGTTGGGCGTGTGTTCGGCGATGAAGAAGAGCGGTATCACCATTTATGCGATCACGTTCGGCACATACGGCACCGACAGCACGAGCGTGAAGGCGCAGCAGACCATGCAATCGTGCGCGACGCCAGGCAACTATTACCACGCGCCGGACAACACCGCGCTCAACCAGATTTTTCAGCAGATTGCCGGAAACCTGGGTGTGCTCCGGCTCACGCAGTGACGATAACCCGGAAGAGGCGCGCGATCCGTGTGCGCCGTCTCTTTCCTCCATGCAGCAGGTGACGTGATGAACACAAACACAGCAGCCCGCGTGAATCCGGTGACATGCTGGCTCCACGCGCACGCCGAATTTCTCGTGGAAGCGGCGATTCGCATGCTCACCGTCGCGATGCTGAGCCTCTTTTTGTACGGCGCGCTCGTGCAGTTCTGGCGTGACCCGTCGCGGGTCACGGTGCTGCTGATGGTGACGTCGGAAGTCGTGGCTATCGCGCTGTCGATGATCTCGCGCGTGCCGAAAAAGCGCGACTGGAACGTGCTGTCCGTGGTGGTGTCGAGCGTCGCGACGTTCTACTTCCTCGCCTTCGACATCAGGCCGGGCATCCATCTGATTCCGGAATGGATCGCGGCCTGTCTCCAGATGATCGGCATGTCCATCCAGATCAGCGCCAAGCTCTCGCTGCGCCGCTCGTTCGGCATTTTGCCGGCAAACCGTGGCGTGGTCGTGCACGGGCCGTACAAGCTGATTCGCCATCCGATGTACTTCGGCTACCTCATCAAAGATGCGGGCTTTCTGCTGCCTAACTTCGGCTTGCAGAACGTGATCGTGCTCGCTCTGCACTGGACGTTGCAGGTGACGCGCATCGTTCGGGAAGAGCGGCTGCTGTCGGAAGACGACACGTATCGCGAGTATGCGAAACGCGTGCGTTATCGCCTGATCGCGGGCATCTTCTGAATACCGCCGGGCACGGGCGTTGCTCGCCTTCCGGTGCATCCTCAACCCAAGGAGCACCGACATGCCCGAGAAGAAAACCATCGAGCGCGCCGAGAAGGCCAAGCGCGCAGGGAAGTCCGCGAGCACGCAGGCGGGCGCGTTTGTGAAGGAACAGATCGACCACATTCGCGAAGGCAAGCACGGCGCGAAGTCGGCCAAGCAGGCCATCGCGATTGGCTTGTCCGAAGCGCGGCGCGCGGGCGTGAAGCTCAAGACGCCGAAGAAGGGCGAAGCCTCCGATGGCACGCGCAAGAAAGCCGCGCAGGACACGAAGGCCGCGCATCGCAAGACCAAGAGTCCGAGCACGGAGTCGAAGGCCAAGCGATCTGCCACGTCCACGCGCGTGCTCAAGCGCGAAGGCACGAAGGCCGCGTCGCACAAGTCGCTGTCGAAGCAGGCGCATGCCAGTGCGAGCCGCCGTTCCGCCGCCGACCGCTCCGCCGCTGCGAAGAAGGGCTGGGCCACGCGGCGCGCGCAGGCTGCGGGCAAGAAGTCGGGTTCGGCTTCGCGTCACGCTTCGCGGTGAGGTGGCTTGGGCGGTAGCGTCCGCGCGAAGGAAATGGCCATTGATGCGAACTCTTGCGCCGCGGGCGTCAACGCGACGTCCGGGCGGCGCAGTATGCAGAGCGGCGTCGGTGCGGCGCGATCTTGGGGTGGTCGCGAGAAACCCCTGCTGCGCGAGGCTCGCCGGTTCAATCGCAAGATAGTCGCTGGCGGCGAAGCAGTGCATCACGTCGAACTCGGCCTCGGTCGTCGCGGCGATGCAAGGCGGTAGGGTCGCCTCATCGTAGAGCGCGAGCAGCCTGTTGCCGCGCTACTGCTTGTGCCGCTTGCTGACGCATTGGGTATCGCGCAGATCGGCGAGCGTGCGCCCACCTGCGAGCGGACATCCGCGCCGCGCGTCACGGCGACTTCCGAATCGAACAACCGTATGATCTCCATGTCGCGCACGTCGTCATCCGGCGGAATGAGCGCGAGCGCATAGTCGAGACGGCCTCCGCGCGCTCACGACGTGAGCACGCGCGAAGTCGCGCTCGTCGGATAGGCGTCGATGCGCCAACACCGCTCGCGAAAGCTATGGCTTCGGCGGCGAGCCGGAGCGACACGCTGCCCGTGAATCCGCGCGGCAGCCATCAAACATCGCTCACGACGTCCATGTCGAGCGATCCCACATTCATGCGGATAACTAAGCAATGCACATGAAATGCACGCCACTCGTCCCGGCATCCCTCGGCACGACGCGCGAACTCGTCAGCTTCCATTTCGGCGCATCCACCGCATCCGGCGCGCAAGAAAAGGGTTATATACAGGCATCGCTTCACGCCGACGAAACGCCCGCCATGCTCACCGCGTGGCGGCTCAAGCAGCGGCTCATCGAACTTGAAGCGAGCGGGCGCATGCGCGGGGAAGTCGTGCTCGTGCCGGTGGCCAACCCCATCGGTCTGTCGCAGCATGTGCTGGGCCAGTTCATCGGACGCTTCGAGAGCAACAGCGGGCATAACTTCAACCGCAACTTTCCGATGCCGCCCGCGAGCGCGCTGATCGAGCGCATCCGGCCGCGCGTGTCGCATACCGATGCCACGCACAACAAGCTGCTTCTGCGCACGGCCGTGCGCGACATGCTCGGCGAGATGACCGCGCGCAACGAATTCGAATCGTTGCGGCTTGCGCTGCTGAGACTCGCATCAGAAGCGGATATCGTGCTCGATCTGCATTGCTCGCTGGAAGCGACGATGCATCTCTACACCAGCCCGGCGAGCTGGCCGGCCATCGAGCCGCTTGCCCGCTATCTCGGCGCGAACGGCGTGCTGCTCGCCACGGACTCGGGCGGTCAGTCCTTCGACGAAATCCATGCGTTGCTGTGGAACGAAGTGCGCGCGTTGCTGGGCGAACGCGTGCCGCTCGGCGCGCCGAACATCGCGGCGACGCTGGAGCATCGTGGCCAGCGGGATGTGGATTACGAGCATGCATCGAACGATGCAGACGCGATCGTCGACTTCCTGATCGCGCGCGGCGTGATCGAAGGCGAGGCGCGCGAGTTGCCGCCGCTCGCGCAGGCCGCGACGCCGCTCGCGGGCAGCGAGCAACTGACCGCGCCGGTGAGCGGTGTCGTCGTGTATCGCGCGCAAGTCGGCGCGATGCTGAAGACGGGCGACGCGGTCTTCGACATCATCGATCCGCTGACGGATGTCGTGACCACCGTGACCACGAAGAATGACGGCGTGTTCTACATGCGGCGCGCCATTCGCTTCGTTCACGCGGGCGCGCCGATCGGAAGAATCACGGGTGCGCAGGCATTCAGGACCGGCGTGTTGATCGGCGCGTGACGCGTTGCCAAAGCGCGTCGCGCGCCTGCCTTCACCGCGCGTCGGTGACGGTCTGATTCAACGTCTTGCCCGCGATCACCGTGTTGTTGAGCACGATGTCGTGCACGTTGTACGCGTAGATCGGCCCTGGCGTCGTCGCCGTTGCCGGACCGGCCGCGACAGGCGTGCCGAAATCGCAGTTGGTGATCGTGACGCCGGCAATCGCGGGAATCGCGGGCGTCGGCGCGGGGCCGTTGTAGTCGAACGCAACCGGTCCCTGCGCGACGATCGCCTGAAAACACGATGCCGTGACGCCGTTCAGGCTGACGTTGCTCGCCTTCACGTTCGAGATATTGACGTTCTGGACGAGCGCGGGGCGCGTGCGGATCGCGTCCTTCGACGGCTGGTAGTCGCAGTCGAACGTGATGATGCCGCCCTGCGCCGCCGACGGATTCGCCGCGTTCGCCGTCACCACGCCGAGCGGCACGGTCGCGTTGATCGGGCTGCCCGCGAGCAGACTGCTGCCATAGCCCGATGGCGTGAGGCTCACGCCGTTGGGCAACGTGACGTTGTCGACATAGAAGTTCTTCACGAAGCCGCCGCGATTCATGTTCGTCTTCACGCGAATGGCGATGTTGAGCGAGTTCGTCGCCCAGAACTTGTTCAGCATCTGGAGATTGCGCGCGTAGATGTTCTGCACGCCGCCGCCCATTTCGCTGCCGAGCGTGATGCCGCCGTGGCCGCTGTTCATCGTGCAGTTCTGGATGACGTGGTTCTGCGCGGGGCCGTATTGCGTGTCGAGGTCCTTGCCCGACTTGATCGCGATGCAATCGTCGCCCGTGTTGAACGTGACGCCGTCGCACAGCACCATGTCGCAGGCATCGGGATCGAAGCCGTCGTTGTTCGGCCCGATGCTGTCCACCGTCACGCCGGTGATCACGACGTTCTTGCAATGGGTCGGATGATGCTGCCAGAACGGCGTGTTGATGGTGCGATAGCCCTGCATCAGAACGTTCGTGCAGCCGATGAATTCCACCATGCTCGGCCGCAGATAGTGGCCGATGCCGAAGATGCGCTTTTCGATTGCCACGCCGGCTTCCGACAGCGCGGGCAGATAGTTCTGGTCTTGCTGCCAGGGCGTCGCGGGGTCGGTCAGCTTCGCGTACAGCGCAGCTGAAATGCCGGGCGCGGCCGTCTTCAGATCGACGTTGTTCGGATTCGCGAAAGCCTGCGAGGGCGTCGACGAGCCCGCGTAGCCGTACGCGCCGCTGTTGCCTTTATAGGTCCACCAGCACGTCGCGGTATTGCCGCTGCCGGCAAACGGCGTCATGGCCTGACCATTGAGCACCGATGTATCGCCTTCGCCGGTGATCGCGATGTTCGTCTGATTGCGCGCGTAGACCGGCGGGCCGAAGTTGAGGCAGTCGTTGGCCTGCCAGCGGCTGTAGTAGAGCTTGCCGTTCGCGCCGCAGTCGATCGGGCCGTCCTTCGCGTAGTCCGCCGGATTCTGGCTGAAGAAAATCTCGCAGTTGGCGCTCAAGTGGAAATCGACGTTCGACTGCAAGATGATCGGGCCGGCGCAATACCAGTTGCCTGTCGGCACGACCACGCGCCCGCCGCCCGCCGCGCTGCATGCCGCGATGGCCGCCAGGAACGCAGGGCGCGAGTCGAAGGAGCCGGGCGCCTGCGTCTGGTCCGAGCCGGTGCTGACCGGCGACTTGGCGGGATCCGTGTACGGACTCGTCGCGGCGACGATGGCGCACGGCTTCGCGCCGTAGTCGGTGACGAGGAACTGGCGGCTCGGCACCATCGACGTCGAAACGTTTTTCAGCGCGTTAATGATTTGCGTCGCGGAGCCGGACGGTCCCCAGATCGGGTCTTCCGGCGTGCTCGGAGAACTGGAATCGTGATGCCCGCCGCCGCAGCCGGCGAGCACGCTCAGGCTGCCAAGGCCGCCGATGAGCGGCGCGCTTGCCGACGCGCCAGCAAACTTGAGAAGCGTGCGGCGGCGGGTCGACGCGGGGGCGGTGGGGCGCTTTTTCATGCTTGTCTCCATTCCGGTGTGTCCGGTTGTAATGTGGGGGACTTCAAACGACGTCATACGACTTCATCTGCGAGCGCAGATAGCGGCCGTTAAAGAAATCGTTTTCCCGAGTGACGATAGCGAGCCGGAACACGGCGCGTCAAGCTTCGCATCGCCGCATAACGGTCGGGACTTTCCCGTAAGGAAGCGATTACCCGCGCGCCGCGCATCTCATACGACATCATGTGTCACATTTGCCGCAAGCGTCCGACACCGATTCCGATGCCGCTCTAGAATTGACGCTTCGCTTCCCGAATGGAGGAGCCATGTTGACCTTCGAACTGCACGCAGCGACGCCGACGCTCGATATCGCCTACGCCGACGCCGGGCCCGCCGGCGGGCCGCCCGTCATCCTGTTGCACGGCTGGCCGGACGCGGCGCGCGCCTGGTCGAACGTCGCCGCGCGGCTGAATGCAGCGGGCTACCGCACCATCGTCCCGGAACTGCGCGGCGCGGGCGGCACGCGCTTTCTGCGCGCGGGCACTGTCCGCGATGGCTCGGGCGTCGCGCTGGCGCAAGACGCGGTCGATCTGGCGGATGCGCTCGGCATCGCGCGTTTCGATGTCGTCGGGCACGACTGGGGCGCGCGCGCCGCCTACACGCTCGCCGCGCTCTTTCCCGAACGCGTGCGGCGCATGGCCGCAATTGCGCTCGCGTTCCAGCCGCGCGGGAAATTCACGCTGCCGGCGGACTTCGCGCAGGCGCGGCGTTTCTGGTACCAGTGGTTCATGTCGCTCGACGACGCCCCGGACGCCGTCGCCGCCGACCCGAAAGGCTTCGCGCGCATTCAATGGGACACGTGGTCGCCGCCCGGCTGGTTCGATGAAGCCGAGTTCGCCGCCACCGCGCGCGCCTTCGAGAACCCGGACTGGGTGCCGATCACGCTGAACGCCTATCGCCGCCGCTGGCGCAGCGACGAGCCGTCCGACCCGGCGCTCGAACCTCTGCACGAGCGGCTCGCGACCGTCGAGCGCATCGGCGTGCCCGCGCTGATGATGCAGGGCGGCTCGGATTTCTGCGACGATGTCTCGACATCCGAAGGGCAGGAGGGCTGCTTCACGGCGGGCTATCGGCGCGTGGTGATCGACGGCGCGGGCCACTTTCCGCCGCGCGAAGCGCCCGATGCCGTCGCCGATGCGCTCATCGCTCATCTTGGCTGAACGCGACCGGGCGAGCTACTTGCAAGTGGCAGGCGAACGCGCTCGCCCGCTTTTGGCGGCGGCTACTGTATGGGTGTACAGTACCGTTCGCTGCGGCAGGCGCCTGCCGCCGGACCTTCGCGCGGCGCCGCCCACGGCCGTGAACGGCCGTCCATCTCATTGAACCGGTTGGAAAAATTGGCATCGAACAACGCAATACGCATTCGCGGCGCCCGTCAACATAACCTCAAGAATCTCGATCTCGACCTGCATACCGGCCAGATGACGGTCGTCACCGGACCGTCCGGTTCGGGCAAGTCCAGCCTCGTCTTCGACACGCTCTACGCGGAAGGCCAGCGCCGCTACGTCGAGACGTTCAGCGCATACGCACGCCAGTTTCTCGACCGGATGGACCGCCCGCAAGTGGATCGCGTGGACGGCGTGCCGCCCGCCATCGCCATCGACCAGACGAACCCGGTGCGCAGTTCGCGCTCGACGGTCGGCACGATGACCGAGCTGAACGATCACCTCAAGCTCTTCTACGCGCGCGCCGCCGAGCTTTTCGACAGAAAGACCGCGCACCGCGTCAGGCACGACACGCCCGAGACCATTTACGCCGAACTGCTGGAGCGCACGCGCGACGGCGATCCGCGCCTCGCGGTGACGTTTCCCGTCGAACTGCCCGACACCACGAGCGACGACGAAGTCGCGCAGTGGCTTTCCGCGAGCGGCTACACCCGCGTGCAGGCCAAGCGCCACATGCAGACGGAAGCGGGCGCACGGCAAGTGCTCGATGTGGTCGCGGACCGGTTTCGCTTGCACAACACCGAGCGTTCGCGGGCGCTGGAGGCCATCGAAGGCGCGCTGCTGCGCGGCAGCGGACGCGTGAACGTCTACGTGCTGAAGGACGAAGGCGAGCCCGATATCTGGCGCTTCTCGACCGGCCTGCACAGCCCGGAAAGCGACTTGCGTTACGCCGATCCGCAGCCGGCGCTGTTCTCGTTCAACTCGGCGTATGGCGCGTGCGAGACCTGCCGCGGCTTTGGGCGCGTGATCGGCGTGGATTACGGCCTCGTCATCCCCGACGAGAAGAAGACGCTGCGCGAAGGCGCGGTCAAGACGCTGCAAACGCCCGCGTGGAAGGAGAATCAGGACGACCTCGTGCGCTACGGCGCGAAGGCGGGCATCCGGCTCGGCGTGCCGTGGAGCGAGCTGACGCAAAAAGAACGCGACTGGGTCATCCACGGATCGCCGGACTGGACCGGCAAGTGGGGCAGCCAGTGGTACGGCGTGCAGCGTTTCTTCGACTATCTGGAGTCGAAGGCGTACAAGATGCACATTCGCGTGCTGCTGTCGAAATACCGCAGCTATACGACGTGCCCCGCCTGCGCGGGCGCACGGCTTAAGACGGAATCGCTGCTGTGGCGCCTCGGCACGAAGGAACAGGCCGACGCCGTGCTCGCGCCCGCCGACCGCTTCATGCCGAACGGCGTCGACTGGACGCGCGATCAGCTTGAAACCCCGGCCGGCCTCACGGTCCACGACCTGATGCTGATGCCGATCGAGCGCATCCGCCGCTTCTTCGATTCGCTCACGCTGCCGTCCACGCTGCTCGACGAGGCGCTCAAGCTGCTGCACGCCGAAGTCCGCACGCGCCTCAAATATCTGTGCGACGTGGGGCTCGGCTATCTGACGCTGGATCGCCAGAGCCGCACGCTTTCGGGCGGCGAAGTACAGCGCATCAACCTGACGACCGCGCTCGGCACGTCGCTCGTCAACACGCTCTTCGTGCTGGACGAGCCGAGCATCGGGCTGCATCCGCGTGATCTGAACCGCATCGTGGAGGCCATGCATCGTCTGCGCGATGCGGGCAATACGCTCGTCGTCGTGGAGCACGATCCTTCGGTGATGCTCGCGGCGGACCGCCTGATCGACATGGGACCGGGGCCGGGCGAGCGCGGCGGGCAGATCGTCTACGACGGCAGGCCCGACGACATCCAGTCCGGCGACACGCTCACCGGTGCGTATCTCGGCGGCCGCAAGCACGTCGCGCATGCGTCGAACTGGACGCGCCGCGCGGTCGATGCGAACTCGCCGCGTCTCGTCCTCGAAGGCGCGAGCGATCACAACTTGCAGGACGTGACGGTCGAGATTCCGCTGGAGCGCCTCGTCTGCGTGACGGGCGTCTCGGGCTCGGGCAAATCGACGCTGATCCAGGACGTGCTCGCGCCCGCGCTGATGCGTCACTTCGGCAAGGCGACGGAAGCGCCCGGCGCGTTTCGCGCACTGAAGGGCGCGGATCAACTGAGCGATGTCGTGTTCGTCGATCAATCGCCGATCGGTCGCACGGCGCGCTCGAATCCGGCGAGCTATGTCGGCGCGTTCGACGAAATCCGCAAGCTCTTCGCGAAAGCGCCGCTCGCCGCGCAGCGCGGCTATGGCGCGAGCATGTTCAGCTTCAACTCGGGCGATGGCCGCTGCCCGACGTGCGGCGGCTCGGGCTTCGAGCACGTCGAAATGCAGTTCCTCTCCGATGTCTACCTGCGCTGCCCCGACTGCGACGGCCGCCGTTATCGCGCCGAGATTCTCGATGTGAAGATCGAGCGCGGCGGGCGCGAACTGAGCGTCGCGGATGTGCTGGACCTGACCGTGAGCGAAGCCGTCGAGTGCTTCGCCAAAGACGCGGACGTGCTGCGCGTCCTGCAGCCGATCGTCGATGTCGGCCTCGAATACGTGAAGCTCGGCCAGCCGGTGCCGACGCTCTCGGGCGGCGAAGCGCAGCGCCTGAAGCTCGCGGGCTTTCTGGCGGAAACCGCATCGCCGAATCAGAAGGCGCGGCTTTTCATGTTCGACGAACCGACCACGGGCCTGCATTTCGACGACATCGCCAAGCTGATGCAGGCGTTGCGTCGTCTGCTGGAGCGTGGGCATTCGCTGATCGTCATCGAGCACAATCTCGACGTGATCCGCGCGGCGGACTGGATCATCGATCTCGGTCCGGAAGGCGGCGACGGCGGCGGGCAAGTGGTGTGCGTCGGCACGCCGGATGACGTCGCGGCCTGCGAGCAGTCGCACACAGGCCGCGCGCTGCTGGACTACGAAGAAGCGATGGCGCCCGGCGCGGCGGAAAAGCGCGCGGGCGTGCCGCTGCAACTCGCGGCGGAAGTGGCGAGCGCGCGGCGCGCATTGCAGGGCGAGGATGTGGTGCGTATCGTCAATGCGCGCGAGCACAACCTGAAGTCGCTCGATGTCGATATCCCGCACAACAAGTTCAACGTGGTGACGGGCGTATCCGGCTCGGGCAAGTCGACGCTCGCGTTCGATATCCTGTTCCACGAAGGCCAGCGGCGTTACCTTGAATCGCTGAACGCGTACGCGCGCTCCATCGTGCAGCCGGCGGGCCGTCCAGAAGTCGATGCGGTTTATGGCATTCCGCCGACGGTTGCCATCGAGCAGCGGCTGTCGCGCGGCGGGCGCAAGAGCACGGTCGCGACGACCTCCGAAGTCTGGCACTTCCTGCGCCTGCTGTATGTGAAGCTCGGCATTCAGCACTGCATCCACGACGGCACGCCGGTTCAGGCGCAAAGCTCCGAGCAGATCGCTGCGCAGATTCTGCGCGACTTCAAGGGGCAGCACGTGGGCCTGCTGGCGCCGCTCGTCGTGAACCGCAAGGGCGTGTACACCGATCTCGCGAAGTGGGCGAAAGCGCGCGGCAACACGCATCTGCGCGTCGACGGCGAGTTCCTGCCAGTCGATCCGTGGCCGAAGCTCGACCGCTTCCGCGAACACACGATCGAACTGCCCGTCGCGGATCTCGTCGTGTCGGCGGAGAAGGAAGCGGACCTGCGGCGTCTGCTCGATGAAACCCTTGAAATCGGCAAGGGCGTGATGCATCTCTGCGCGCCGCTCGACGGACTGCACGGCGCGCTGTCGAGCGGCAAGCGGCGCGGCGCGGAAGAAAGCATCGTGTTCTCGACCAAGCGCGCGTGTCCGGTCTGCGGCACGAGTTATCCGGAACTCGACCCGCGCATGTTCTCCTACAACAGCAAGCATGGCTGGTGCAATACGTGCGTCGGCACGGGCGTCAAGCTGACGCGCGAGCAGCGTGCCGCCTTCGACGACACAGTTTTCGCGCAGGATGATCGCGGCCGCGAGCAGAGCATCGGCTCGGTGGATCAGGAACCGGACGATATCGTCGATCAGCCGTGCCCGGACTGCGAAGGCACGCGCCTGAACGACGTCGCGCGTGCCGCGACATTCGGCAATTATCCGATCACCGAAGTCGGGCGCTGGACGGTGACGGACACGCGCGAGTGGGTCTCGTCGCTCAAGCTCACGGGCCGCGACGCGGACATCGCCCGCGACGTGGTCAGCGAGATCGAAGGGCGCCTTCAGTTTCTGGAGGAAGTCGGGCTCGGTTATCTGAGCCTCGACCGCGCCGCGCCGACGCTTTCCGGCGGCGAAGCGCAGCGCATCCGTCTCGCCGCGCAGCTCGGCAGCAATCTGCAAGGCGTCTGCTACGTGCTCGACGAACCGACCATCGGCCTGCATCCGCGCGACAACCTGATTCTCTTGAGCGCGCTCAAGAAGCTGAACGACAAGGGCAACACGCTCGTCGTCGTGGAGCATGACGAAGACACCATCCGGCGCGCGGATCACATCATCGATATCGGGCCGGGCGCGGGCAAGCGCGGCGGCACGGTGGTCGCGCAGGGCAGCGTGACGGACCTCGCGGCGCACAAGGCGTCGCTGACCGGCCAGATGTTGGCGAACCCGATCGTGCATCCGTTGCAGCCGCGCCGCGAAGTGCGCGCGCCCGCCGGCAAGCGCCCGGCCGTGCCGGAGCAATGGCTCACGGTGGAAAACGCGACGCTGCACAACCTGCGCAACGTCACGGCGAGCGTGCCGCTGAACCGGCTCGTCGCGATCACGGGCGTTTCGGGCTCGGGCAAATCGACGCTCGCCCGCGACGTGCTGATGACGAACCTGCTCGACGCCGTTGGCCGCTCGGTGCTGTCGTCGCCTGCGGTGCGGCGGGCGCGCAAGGCGGCGCAGGCCGACGCTCCGGCGGCGAAATCGCGCGCCAGCGTGCTCGCCCGCGAAGCGCCGCGCCCGAAGTTCGATGTCGTCCACGCATGGCAGGGCTGCTCGGGCGTCACGGGCTTCGAGGCGATCGACCGCGTGCTCGAAGTCGATCAGACGCCTATCGGCAAGACGCCGCGCTCGTGTCCGGCCACCTACATCGGCATGTGGGACACCATCCGCAAGCTCTTTGCCGACACGCTGGAAGCGCGGGCGCGCGGTTATACGCCGTCGCGCTTCTCGTTCAACACCGGCAACGGGCGCTGCCCCGCGTGCGAAGGGCAAGGCGTGCGCACCATCGCGATGAACTTCCTGCCGGACGTCAAGGTGCCGTGCGACGTGTGCCACGGCCAGCGGTTCAATCCCGAAACGCTGGCGGTGACGTGGCGCGGCAAGAACATCGGCGAAGTGCTGACCATGGAGATCGACGAAGCCGTGGAGTTCTTCGCGTCGATGCCGAGCATCGGGCATCCGCTGCAACTCATGAAGGACGTGGGCCTCGGCTATCTGACGCTCGGCCAGCCGTCGCCGACGCTCTCGGGCGGCGAAGCGCAGCGCATCAAGCTCGTGACCGAGCTGTCGAAGGTGCGCGACGACATCACGCGGCGCGGCCAGAAGCCGCCGCATACGCTCTACGTGCTGGACGAGCCGACGGTCGGCCTTCATATGGCGGACGTGGCGAAGCTGATTCGCGTGCTGCATCGGCTGGTGGACGGCGGGCATAGCGTGATCGTGATCGAGCACGATCTCGACGTGATCGCGGAAGCCGACTGGGTGCTCGATCTCGGGCCGGAAGGCGGCGTGAACGGCGGGACCATCGTCGCGGCGGCGGACCCGGACACGCTCGCGAGCCATCCGCGCAGCCACACGGGCACGGCGCTGCGGCCGGTGCTCGGCAGAACGCGGCCCGCCGAGGATGCGGCCTGATGACGCCGGCTGCCGTCTCGGATCTCCGCACGCTGCTCGCGTCGATGCAGCCGGAGCTTCAGCCCGGCGTCTACGTGTTCGCGTCGCTGCCGGGCGATGCCGCGCCGGGCGGCGCGGGCATCGTCGCGACGTTTCGCGAACGCGAAGGCTGGACCGTCGTCATGGAAGAGGGCGCGGCGCAAGCCGCTGGCGTCACGCCGCTCTTTCGGGCGGCATGGATCACGCTGACCGTGCACTCCGACCTGAACGCCGTCGGGCTGACCGCCGCATTCGCTCGCGCGCTCGGTGAGGCGGGCATCAGTTGCAATGTGATCGCGGCGGCGTACCACGATCACATCTTCGTGCCGGTTCAGGCCGCCGGCCCCGCGATGGACGCGCTCTTGAAGTTGCAGCAAGGGCGTTGATATGCTTGCGCGCTTCGATCACCTCTATACCGACAAGTAGATGGAAACGCAGGATAAAGCCGTAGCCCTGAAAAGGATGAAGTGGTTCGCCGCCGCCTTGCTCGTCGGCGCGGGCGTGTTGTTCGCCATCGCGAAGAGCCAGCACGACGCAGGCGCGTGGGCGTGGGTGTCCGCTTTCGCGGAAGCCGCGATGGTCGGCGCGCTCGCGGACTGGTTCGCGGTCGTGGCGCTCTTTCGCCATCCGCTCGGGGTGCCGGTGCCGCACACGGCCATCTTGCCCGCGAACAAGGCGCGCGTCGCCGACAATCTCGCCGTGTTCGTGCGCGACCGCTTTCTCGGCACGGATGCGCTCGTCGCCCGCGTGAATGCGTTCGATCCGGCGAGCCGCCTGTCGATCTGGCTCGCGGAGCCGAAGAACGCGGAGCTGCTCGGCAATCGCGCGGTCGGGGCGGTCGGGCAGTTGCTTTCCTTCATCGACGATACGCGCATCAAGTCCATGCTCTACGATGCCGTTCGCCGCCGCGCCGATGCCTTCGATCTCTCCGCCGCCGCGGGCAGCCTGCTTTCGACGCTCACCGCCGACCGGCGCCATCAACTGCTGCTCGACGAGGGGCTCAAGCACATGGCGGCGTGGCTCGACAAGCCCGACGTGCAGGAGATGCTCGCGGCGCGCATCATCGCGGTGGCGGGCGAGGAATATCCGAAGCTCATCGGCATGCTCGGCTTCGTCGGGCTGGACGCGGGCGATCTCGGCAACAAGTTCGCGGCGGGCCTCGTGCGCGGCGCGAACCAGTGGCTGCACGACGTGACGAGCGACCCGGAGCACGAACGCCGCAAAGCCTTCGACGCAACTGTGGAACGCTTCGTCGAGCGTTTGAAGTCCGATCCCGCGTTCAAGGCGCGCATCGACGAGCACAAGCGCGAATGGCTGGATCGGCCCGAGTTGCGCGGCTACGTGGACGGCCTGTGGGACGAGTTCACCGCGTGGCTCGGCGCGGACCTGAAGCGCCCCGATTCCGCGCTGCACGCCAAAGTGGTGGAGGTCGCGGCGGGTTTCGCGCAGGCGCTCGGCGGCGATCCGCTTCTGCGCGACTCGATCAACGAGCACATGCGCGACGCGCTGAAGGCGCTCGCGCCCGAACTGCGCGAAGGCATTGCGAAGCACATTGCCGCGACCGTCAAGCAATGGGACGACGCCACGCTCGTGCGCGACGTCGAGCTGAACATCGGGCGCGACCTCCAGTTCATTCGCGTGAACGGCACGCTCGTGGGCGGCGCGGTCGGCCTGCTGATTCACGCGGTCACGGTGTTCGCCGTCTGACGCTATCTGCGCGCGACGGTCAGGCTTCCCGCATCGAGCGGCGTGTCGCTGCCCACGATGCCGTTGACGGTCACGGCCAGCCCGCCCGTCAGCGCGAGCGCGAGCAGCGGGCCGCGTCCCGGCTGGCCCCGCGCGAAGGCGGGCACGGCCCATTCGTCGCCGTCGGGCGTCGCGAGCACGTAACGGGTGTCGGGGCCGAGCGCATCGGAATCGATCATGCGGACGATGCTTCCGGTCTCCGTCTTTGGAAAGCGCGTCGCCTGGCAGTGAAACGTCGGGCTGCCCCGGTGCGGCAGACCGACCGACACGCCGGTGATGACCGAGTTCGCGTCGGCGGTGATGCTGACCGGCAGGTGCAGGGCGAGCGCCGTCATCAACATCTGATGCCGGCTCGCGTGTTTCGTGGTGTTCATCCGCGCGCAATAGTGCGCGCCGTCCGGTGCGCGCAGCACGTAGCGGATCTCGTCGAGCGCGTCGGCGTCGATGATGCGCAGGACCGACCCCGTCTGCATGCCCGTCAGTTTCTGCCCGAACAGGATCATGGAAGGCGCAGCGTCCGCGGACAGCGCGCCGACAGCGATGCCGGTCACGTAGTGCTCCTCGTTGGCGCTCACCGTGACCGGCAGGCCGGAGCGCAACGCGAGCATCGCCAGATGGTGGCGGTTCGCGTGCTCCTGACGGTCCATTCGCACGTGGTAGCGCGTGGCCTCCGGCGTCTTGACGACGACGCTTAATGCGTCGGCCGCCTCGGTGTCGATGATTTCGTCGATGAGCCCCGAACGCGGCGTCGTCGAAATGAAACCCGGCGCGCAGTTGATATTCGGACCGAACGCTCTCGAGCCGACCGAGAGCGCGGTTAGGAAGTAATCGGGATCGCCCGCGACGGTCACGGGCAGCTTGGCACGGAACGCGGCCATCAGCAGCGCCGTCCGGTAGCCGCGCTCGTTCGGGCACACCTGGACGCAATGATGCGAACCGTCCGGGCTGCGGATGATGTACGCCAGGCTGCCGAGCATATTGGCGTCTTCCGCTTGCACGACCGCGCCCGTGCGCACGTCCTCCAGCAGACGCCAGGTATGCCCGAGCGCCGGAAGCGGGACGACATTCGGCAGAGTCGCGGCGACGTCGGTGATATGGTGCGTGGCGTCCGCGCGAAGCGTGACCGTCAAACCCAATTCGAGCGCCGCCATGAGAATGGCATTGCGCGCCGGATGCTCCCGATAATCCAGTTGGGCGCAATACTGCAATCCGTCTTCGGTTCTAAGGACATAGATAATCATATCCGGCGATTGAGGGTGAATCGCGCGGGTGATTATGCCGGTGCGTAAGTCCGTCAAGAAATAATCGGCAGACGCCAGAGAAAGGGTACTGATTCGAGGCCTGATTCTCATGTTGCTTTATGCGGCCTTTAGCGGGCGCTGACTGTTCAAGGTTATGGCGATGGCGGCGCGCGCGCGTGCAACGCCGCGCCGCCTCGATACGCGCCGGTCAATTAATGAATCGAACGAGCGTGCGCTAAATCTAGGTTAAGAATTAACCGGCGTCAATTTATATCCGCGAAATGCAAACCGGCGATTAAGAAACGTCCTAAACCGAATAAGACTGTCTTAAACCGTTGCGCTGAAACTCTTATCATTCAGATGCGCAGCGTCGTCTGTTTAATAAACCCGTGCAATTCGCCGTGAGATTGTCTAAACAAGGAGCGCGGCATTCGAAATCGACCGCTATGAAGCAAACACGCGCGACACGCTGCAAACCGGCCGCAGTCGCGCGAAAATGCCAACTTCCGCGCGGCGCGATTCCCCTTGCAAACACCCATGCCAAACTCGAACGCCGAACTGATCGAACGCTTCTACCTTGCCTTCCAGCGTGCCGACGCCGATGCCATGGCCGCGTGCTATGCGCCCGACATCCGCTTCGAAGACCCTGCGTTCGGTCTGCTGCACGGTCGCGAAGTCGGCGACATGTGGCGCATGCTGCTGGGTCGCGCGACCGACTTCACGCTGACGTTCGACGCCATCGCCACGCTCGGGCAGACCGCGAGCGCACACGCCGTCGCGCGCTATACGTACTCGGCGACCGGGCGCGCGGTCGTCAACGAGATCGCCACGCGCTTCGCCATCCGCGACGGACTGATCGCCGAACAAACCGATACCTTCGACCTCTGGCGCTGGAGCCGGCAGGCGCTGGGCGTCTCCGGCTGGCTGTTCGGCTGGACGCCGCAGATGCAGAGCGCCATCCGCACGAAGGCGCGGCACGCGCTCAGCGATTACCGCAAACGGGCGGCAACATGACGGCGATCGACGTGGCGCGGATCGAGGACGAATGGCTGGAAGCGGACGCGCACGGCGGCTTCGCGTCCGGCACGGTCGGAACCATGCGTACGCGCCGTTATCAGGCGCTTTTGCTTGCCGCGACGCAGCCGCCTGCGGGTCGCGTGGTGCTCGTGAACGGCATCGAGGCGTGGGTCGAGATCGGCGGCGACCGCTTTGCGCTGACGATGCAGCACTACGCGCCCGACGTGCTGTATCCGGACGCTCGCGCGAGCCTCGTTTCCTTCGATACCGCGCCGTGGCCGACGTGGCGCCATCGCGTCGGCGACGCAGAGACGGTCGTGGCCGAAGTGTTCGTCGCGAAGGAGAGCGGCGAGACCGTGCTGCGCTGGCGTCTCGACGCTGCACAGCGCCCCGAATCGGCGACGCTGCATGTGCGCCCGCTGCTGTCAGGGCGCGACTATCACGCGCTGCATCGCGAGAATCCGGCGTTTTGCTTCGACGCCACGACGGACGGCGAGCGCGTCCATTGGCGGCCGTACGCGGACTTGCCGGCCATCGGCGCGACGGCGAACGGCGCGTATCGGCACGCGCCCGACTGGTATCGCAATTTCGCCTATGCGCGCGAGCGCGAGCGCGGGCTCGATTTTATCGAAGACCTCGCGACGCCCGGCGTGTTCACCTTCGATCTGACCGCCCGCGAAGCCGTGATGGTGCTGCATGCCGATATCGCCGCCGACGCCGTGCCCCACGAAGCCGACGCGCTCACGTATGCATCGCGGCTCGCGGCCCGCGAGTCGGAGCGCCGCACGGCGTTCGCATCGCGCCTCGCGCGTTCCGCCGATGCGTATGTCGTCAATCGGAAGCAGGGACGCACGATCATCGCGGGCTTTCCGTGGTTTACCGACTGGGGCCGCGATACGTTCATCTCCATGCGCGGCCTGCTGATCGCGAGCGGGCGTCATCAGGATGCCGCATCGATTCTGCTCGAATGGACCGACGCGCTCTCCCAAGGCATGCTGCCCAACCGCTTTCCCGACAGCGGCGGCCAGCCCGAGTACAACTCGGT
Organism: Burkholderia sp. 8Y; assembly: GCF_902506145.1. GTDB lineage: Bacteria > Pseudomonadota > Gammaproteobacteria > Burkholderiales > Burkholderiaceae > Caballeronia. The sequence continues at coordinate 874,003 of NZ_LR733519.1, forward strand.
CGATGCGTCGTTGTGGTTCGTGATCGCCGTCCACGACTATCTGGCGACCGGCCACGCGTTGGCGGCGACGGCGAGCCGCCTGCAACGCGCGGTCGATACGATTCTCGAAGGCTACGCGGGCGGCACGCGCTTCCACATTGCCGCCGATGACGACGGCCTGTTGCGCGCGGGCGTTCCGGGCGTGCAACTCACGTGGATGGACGCCAAAGCCGGCGATTGGGTGGTGACGCCGCGCATCGGCAAGCCGGTGGAAGTGCAGGCGCTCTGGATCAATGCGCTCGCGATCGCCTCCGCGTGGAACCCGCGCTGGCAAACGCTGTGCGCCCGGGCGCGGCAGAGCTTCGCGGCGCGCTTCGTCGATTCCGAGACGCACGCGCTCTACGATGTCGTCGACGCCGATCACGAAGCGGGCAAGCTCGACCGCTCGATCCGGCCGAATCAGATTTTCGCGGTCGGCGGGCTGCCGTTTGCGCTCGTCGAAGGCGATATCGCGCGCGCGGTGCTCGATGAGGTCGAGGCGCATCTGCTGACGCCGCTCGGCCTGCGCACGCTCGCGCCGTCGGACCCGGCGTATCGGCCGCGTTATGCAGGCGGCGTGCTGGAGCGCGACGGCGCCTATCATCAGGGCACGGTCTGGCCGTGGCTCATGGGACCGTTCGTCGAGGCGTGGCTGCGCGTGCACGGCGCGGCGGGCGTGCGCGAGCGGTTTCTCGCGCCGCTCGAAGCGCATCTGGACCACGACGGGCTCGATCATCTCAGCGAAGTCGCGGACGGCGACGCGCCGCACACGCCCGGCGGCGCGCCGTTTCAGGCGTGGTCCCTCGCGGAACTGCTGCGCATCGAGATGCTGCTCGGCGCGGCCTGAGGGCGTCGATCGTGCGTCCTGTCTCAAAAACGCGCTAAATTAGCCGTTTCCCGCAAGACGCACCGAAGGCCGCATCCAGGAGACGCCCATGGCGAAAACGCGCACCGTCAATCAGATCGACACCGTGGAGGGAGCGCGGCTGCATTCGGGCGACTGTTCGCGCTGGCAGCGTTGGGGGCCGTATCTGAGCGAGCGTCAGTGGGGCACGGTGCGCGAGGATTACAGCGAGTTCGGCACCGCATGGGAGTACTTTCCGCACGATCACGCGCGCAGCCGGGCGTATCGCTGGGGCGAGGACGGCATCGCGGGCTTCGGCGACGACAAGCTCAACTGGTGCATCTCGCTCGCGCTCTGGAACGGGCGCGATCCGATTCTGAAGGAACGCCTCTTCGGACTCACGAATCAGCAAGGCAATCACGGCGAGGACGTGAAGGAACTGTACTTCTACGTCGACGGCACGCCGACGCATTCCTATATGCGTATGCTCTACAAGTATCCGCACACGGCGTTTCCTTACGCCGATCTCGTCGATGAAAACGCGCGGCGCGGCGCGGATGTGCCCGAGTACGAAGTGCTCGACACCGGCGTGTTCGACGACGAGCGTTACTTCGACGTGCAGGTGGAATACGCGAAGCACACGCCCGACGATATCGTGATGCGCGTGACCGTCGAGAATCGCGCGGCGTATCCCGCCGCGCTCGACGTGCTGCCGCAGATCTGGGCGCGCAATACGTGGTCATGGAAGCCGACGCCGGCCAAACCGTCGCTCGCGCTGCAAACGGCGCGCGGCGTGACGCAGGTCGCGGCCGGTCATCACGGTCACGAGCCGATGATCGTGACGGCGTGGTCGCCGGACGCGGACGGCATCGAATGGCTGTTCTGCGAAAACGAGACCAACGTGCGGCGTCTGTTTCAGATGGAAGGCGCGGGTCCGTTCAAGGACGGTTTCAACGACTACCTCCTCGCGGGCGATGAAGACGCCATTCGCCGCGATGCCGGCACGCGCGCCGCGGCCCGCGCGCGTCTCACGCTCGGGGCCCATGCGACGGCCACCGTGTTTCTGCGCTGGCGCCCCGAATCCGCGCCCGACGCCGTGCCGCTCGACGTCGATGCGCTCTTCGCGCGCCGTATCGCGGAAGCCGACGAGTTCTACGGCGCGCTTCAGCATGACGTCGCGGGCGCGGATCAGCGGCTCGTGCAGCGGCAGGCGCTGGCGGGCATGTTGTGGTCGAAGCAGTACTACCAGTTCGATGTCACGCGCTGGCTCGACGGCGATCCGCTCCAGCCGAAGCCGCCGAAGCAGCGGCGCTCTGGGCGCAACGCGGACTGGCGGCATCTGTGCAACGCGGACATCGTCTCGATGCCGGACAAGTGGGAATATCCGTGGTACGCGTCGTGGGATCTGGCGTTTCATGCGGCGGCGTTCGCGCTCATCGACCCGGCGTTCGCGAAGCGGCAGTTGCTGCTGCTCGTGAAGGACCGCTATCAGCATCCGAATGGTCAGTTGCCGGCTTACGAGTGGGCGTTCAGCGACGCCAATCCGCCCGTGCATGCGTGGGCGACGTGGCGCGTCTACGAGATCGACCGCGCGATCACCGGCAAGGGCGACCGCGACTTTCTGGAACTCGTGTTCCACAAGCTGCTGCTGAACTTCTCGTGGTGGGTGAATCGCAAGGACGCCGACGGCCGCAACATCTTTCAGGGCGGTTTTCTCGGGCTGGATAACGTGGGCATCTTCGATCGGTCGTCGCCGCTGCCGACGGGCGGCCATATCGATCAGGCCGACGGCACGGCATGGATGGCCGCGTACGCGCTCGACCTCATGCGAATCGCGCTGGAACTCGCGTATGCGAACCCCGTGTTCGTCGATATCGCGGTGAAGTTCTTCGAGCACTTCCTGTATATCGCCGAAGCGGTCAGTTGCGAGGACGGCTGCGATACGGGCCTCTGGGACAGCGAAGACGAGTTCTTCTACGACAAGCTGCGTCTGCCTGACGGCTCCAGCGTGCCGATGCGCGTGCGCTCCATCGTCGGGCTGATCCCGCTTTTCGCGGTGCACGTGCTGGAGCCGAGCGTGTACCGCGCGTTGCCGGAGCTGCGCGAGCGGTTGCACTGGTTTCTCGAACATCGGCCGGATTTGTCGCGGCTCGTGTCGCGCTGGAATATCGCGGGGCAGGGCAATAGCGTGCTGCTGTCGCTGTTGCGCGGGCATCGCATGAAGGCGCTTTTGCGGCGCGTGCTGGACGAGTCCGAGTTTCTCTCCGACCACGGCGTGCGGGCGCTGTCGCGCGTGCATCGCGACGAACCGTTCGTCTTCTATCACAACGGCGAGAGCTTCTGCGTGCAGTATCAGCCGGCGGAATCGACCTCGCGGGTGTTCGGCGGCAATTCGAACTGGCGCGGGCCGGTGTGGATGCCCGTGAACTATCTGCTGATCGAATCCATCCTCGAATTTCACCGCTATTACGGCGACGATTTTCGCGTGGAGTATCCGACAGGCTCAGGGCAGACATTCTCGCTTGCGGAAATCGCCGATGAACTCGCGCGCCGCGTGACCACTCTCTTTCTGCTCGACAAGAACGGCGAACGCCCAGTGATGGCGGCGTATCCGCTCTTGCAGGCCGATCCGCGCTCGCGCGATCTGGTGCTGTTCCACGAATATTTTCACGGCGACAACGGGCGCGGCATCGGGGCATCGCATCAGACGGGATGGACGGGACTTGTCGCGCTCTTGTTGCAGCCGCGCGCGTCCGGGCCTTCGGGCGTCGTCCCGCTTGCCGGCGAAGCCGATGCGGACGTACAGGAGTTCGCCGGCGCGAAGTAGTCTGCCAACAGGCAGTTTTCCGGCGGCAAAGAGGGGCCCGCTTTGTTCGGATAAGTCTTATATCGCTGTTCTCTCCATCTGCGTAATTTGTGCGGACGCAGATGTTTGGCGCTTGAATGTGCCGCTTGGGAGAGCAAAAAGATGAACCGATCAACGAGTGCTTACGACATGAGACCCGCCGTGGCGGGGTGCGGCTCGCGGCCCGTTTGCCGCACCGAGCACGAGGAAAGTCCGCCGTTCGGACTCATCATGCTGGTCTTCGCGGCGGCGATGTGCGGCGGCGCATGGGTCACTTGCGCGTTCGACAGCATCGCAGCCGGCTGGATCGCGGGCGTCGGGATTCTGGCCGCGCTCGGCGGCGCGATCGACCACTGGTTCTGCGGCGAGGCGGCGCTGGAGCGCCGCCTCGAGGCGCGCTCGCGGGCGCGTCAGCACGCGGTCCAGAAGTCGGCGTCCAAATGCGGCTTCACGGCGCGGCGCCGCGACCGCTCGAACGCGACGACGCGGGAATGGACGTCGATCTCGGCGTATCGCCGATATCCCTTTCCGAGTTCGCTTGACGGGTGCAGATGACAGCCGGCGTGCATGTATGTTAAGTAGTGGCGCTTCACGCCGCTTTGACGACATCCACGCGCCTTGGACATTCACATCACTCTGCACGGCCGTCGCGACCTGACCGGCCAGATCTACGGCCAGTTACGCGCCGGCATCATCGAAGGGCGGCTCGCCGCCAACGCGCGCCTGCCGTCCACCCGCGATCTCGCCGCGCAGCTCGGCGTTTCCCGCAAGACCACGCTCGACGTTTTCGACCGCCTGATCGCGGAAGGCTTTTTGCGCACGCGCGCCGGCGACGGCACGTTCGTCGCCGACGGACTCGCGCGGCTGCCCGGCGCGAGGCGCGAGCCCGTGTCGGCGCGCGCGCGGGCCACCGGCATCTGGCGCAAGATGCCCGAGCGCATGACCATGCCGATGCCGGTCGCCGGCGAACCGCTCGACTGCGACTTCAAAGGCGGCGTCACCGACAAGACGCTCTTTCCGTACGACGCCTGGCGGCGCTGCCTGAATCAGGCGCTGCGCACGCAGGCTCGCGCGGACGGCGGCGTGGCGTCGTATCGCGACCCGGCGGGCGAGCAGGCATTGCGGCTCGGCATCGCGCGGTATCTCGCGTTTAGCCGCGCCGTGGTGTGCAACTGGCAGGACGTCGTGGTGACGCAGGGCGCGCAGCAGGCGCTGGATCTGCTCTCGCGCGTCGTCGTCCAGCCAGGCGATGTCGTGGCGGTCGAGGAGCCGGGCTATCCGCCCGCGCGGGCGCTTTTCACGGCGCGGGGCGCGCGCATCGCGCACGTGCCGGTGGATGCCGAAGGCATCGTCGTGAGCAAGCTGCCGCGCAACACGCGGCTCGTCTATGTGACGCCGTCGCATCAGTTTCCGCTCGGCATGCCGATGAGCCTCGACCGGCGCGTCGAGCTGCTCGAATGGGCGGGCAAGCGCGGCGCGGTCATCGTCGAGGATGATTACGATGGCGAATACCGCTTCGAAGGCCGGCCGGTCGAGTCGCTGAAAAGTCTGGATCGCGCCGGGCTCGTCGCGTACGTCGGCACGTTCTCGAAGACGATTTTTCCGGATCTGCGGATCGGCTACGTCGTGCCGCCCGCGACGCTCTGCGAACCGCTCTGGCACGCCAAGCAGATCAGCGACTGCCACACCTGCATGCTGACGCAGACCGCGCTCGCCGCGTTCATGCTGGACGGCGAATACGCGAAGCACCTGCGTCGCATGCACAAGGCGTATGCGGCGCGCCGGGCCGCGCTGCTTCGGCGCCTGACGGGCGATCTCGCGCCGTGGTTCGAGCCGCTGCCCGCGACGGCCGGCATCCACCTCGTCGCGCGGCTTGCCTCGCGGTGGCGCGAGGAACGCGTGGTCGCGGCGGCGCGCGAGGCATCGATCGGGCTGACCGGCATTCGCCCGTTCCACGCGGGAAAGGCGCTCACGGAGGGCGTGCTGTTCGGCTACGGCGGAACCTCCGTCGAGACCATCGAGCGCGGCATGACGCGGCTCGCCGCACTCATGCCGACGCTTGGCGACTAGCGTCGCGTTCTACTGATCGCAGAGCAGCAGCAGCTTTTCTTCTGCGGTGCAGGTGGACTTCTTCTTCTGCCCGGCGGCGTCCGCGCCGCGCGCCGACACGGTCTGCGCCGAACCCTGCGATTGCGCGAGCGCCGCGCGCTTCGCGATGCACGCGCGCAAGTGCTTTTCCATCGGCGGATAGTATTTCCAGCCGCGCGTGAGCGGCGGCAGTTCGAGATGGACCTGCTTCCATTTCGGATGCCCGCTCGCCTGCAACGTGTCGAAGTTGGTGCAGAGCGAATCCGCGAACTTCGAGAGCGCGCCGACCGTGCCGCGCAGACCGTAGTCGTACGTGACGAGGAACGCCTTCACGGTGAGCGTCGGGGTGTCTTCCTGAATCCAGTTCGGATAGCTCGTCGTGCGGATGGTCGCAGGGAAATAGGTCTGCTTGGCGCGGGCCGTTTCGGGCGCGGACGGATCGAGGCGCAGCAGCTTGATCTGCTGGAGCAGCTCGGGGTTCATGTCCTGAAAGAGCTTGGCAGGCTGGCCGGCGACGATCACCGCGACATCGATCTTGCGCACGATCAGCTTCGCGAGCGCGTCTTCGTTGTTGAAGTGCTGCTCGTTCGCCTCGGGAATCGGCTCGCCGAACATCAGCCGGTACAACGTTTCCGCCGATTGCGCCGTGCCGCTGCCGATCGGCCCGACGCTGATGTTCTTGCCTTTGATTTCGTTGATGTTTTTAAGCGGCGAATCCGAGCGCACGACGAAATAGATCTCCTCGTCGTACAGCGGCATGATGAGCCGCAGCGGCTGAATGATCCGGCCGGCCTCGGCGTTGCCGGAGTTCGCCATGTCGAGATACGCCTGATACACGTCCGACTGCACCAGCGCGAACTTCACGCCCGGCTCGTAGCGCATGCGCTGCACGTTTTCCGCCGATCCCTTGGACGGCAGGACTTCGAGGTCCATGCCGGCGGGCTCGGCCACGTACTTCGACAAGTCCTGACCGATCTGGATATACGTGCCGCGTTCCTGGCCCGTCGTGATCTTGTACGGCACGGGATCGGCGGCGTAGCCCGATTGCGCTGCGCAGGCGAGCCCGACGAGAGCGCACAGGGCGAGCGCCCCCCGCGCGGCATTCCGCATGAATTGGCTGGAGACCATGTTTGACCCTTGAGTCGAGTGGGACGGGTTCTTCGAAAATCACGCGATGCGCGGGCATCGCGTGAAACGGGTGATGCGGTAATGCGTGAGTGATGCGGGGGTGATGCGAATAAGCGGTCAGCGCGCGGGCGCGGGCGTCTGGTTGCCGCTGCTCCAGCCGTACTGTCTGATGGCGCGCTCGACGTCGTCGGACTTGTCGGCGTCCATGCGCGCCGTCACGCTCGATGCCGCGAACGGGGTCGCCGCGCGCGCGGTGCCGCTGACGGGCGCGGTCGGCAGCGGGCTCAGGGCGGCCGTGGCTGGCGTGACTGCCGTGGCGGTCGCGACGGCGGGACGCTCGATGCTCGCGGGCCGGACGGCTTGCGCGCCGGACGGCAACGCGTGCGCCGCTGGCGGCTGTGCCAGTGCGGTCTGTGGCAAGAGCGGCGGCATGGAGGACTGCGCGCCGGCGGGCGCAGTGTGCGGGGCCGGCGCGGGCGTCGGCGCGGGCGCCGGCCGTGCCGCAGGCGCGACGTACATGCCGTTCGAGGACGGCGGAGCCACATACATTTCGCTCTGCGCGCTGCTCGGCGCGACATACATGCCGTTGCTGTTCGGCGGGCTCGGCGCGACGTACATGCCGTTATTCGATTCTTGCGCGTGTGTCGGCGCTGCCGTCGACGGCTTTGGCGTTGCCGGTGCAACCGGAGCAGCTGGAGCAGCCGGCGCGGCCGTGACAGGCTCGGTCGCCGCGGGCGTGGCTGGCTTCGCCGTGGCTGCCACGGTCGGCGATGGCGTCAGAATGGTGGCCGCCACCATCGCGTTAGTCGCGGCTTGCGCACGGGCGATCTTTTCCGCGCGCGACGTGTATTCGGCTGCGGCGCGGGCGTCGTCGAGCGCGGCCTGACGCGCCGCCGCCGCAGCAGCCGCGGCGACTGCCGCGTTCCCGTTGTGTTGCGCGGTGCGCTTGTCGGGCGCGGGTTTCGCGGCCAGCGCGTCCGCCTTGTCGGCTTGCGGCGCCGATGCAACGTTTGCCTGCGCAGGAACGGCAGCGGGCGGGGTCGCGACGGCCGCAGGCGCCGGCGTGACGCTGCCAGCGGCCGCCGTGCCGTTGTTCGTGTCGTCGGTTCCATTGCCGGCGGTGGCGCCTTTTTTCGCGCCCTGCGGCGTCGCGACGAGCCAGCCGGCATGGGTTATCACGCGTTCCAGCATGGCTTGCGACTCGGCATTGCCGCCATCGAGCGCGAGCGCCTCGGCCGCGTTCTGCTGAACGCACGACCACGCGGACGTGCGTTCGCAGGCGCGCGCCAGTTGCAGCGCGGCGTCGCGTTGCAGTTCGTGTTTGACGAGCTCGTCTTTCAGCGCGTCGAATTCGGGGCGCGCTTGCTGGCCAGCCGGAAGCGCGTTCATCCGGGCGCGCGCCAGTGTGAGATCGTGCTGATCGAGCGCCGCGCGCGTGCCCGAGAGCGGGTCGCCGGAGGCGAGCGTGAGCGGGCCGGATTTCGGCGCGCTCGGCGCCTGCTGCGCTGACGCGTCGGTGGACGGCGTGGCGTCGGTTCCGTCCGATGTATCCGCCGCGCCTCGTCCGAGCGCGCCGAGCTTCGGATCGATCGTGCCGGAGGCGCTCAGATCGGCGGCAGGCGCGCGATCGTCCGCGCTGTATCGCATGTAGGCGACACCGGCTGCGACGAGCGCCAGCGCGCACGCGCCGGCGATGAGCGTCTTCTTGCCGCCCCATCTGTCGGTGCCGGGCAGGGCGGCCGGATCGTTGCTCGGATCGGCGTAGGCGTTGCGCGCGGATTCCTCGACGCGCTTCGCCCGGTGCTCGGCCGCTTTCTGCGCGATGCGTTCACTCGCGCGCTTCGGGTCCCAGCCGCCCGGCCACTTCGAGCGCATGCCCGGTTCGCCGTCGTCTGCCGGGGCGGACGCGGACGCCGACGCGAGCGGCGGGTTCGACATCTGTTGCTCGAACATGTTGGCGCGCGGCCGTTCCGCCGCCGCGCCTGCGCGTTGGCGGCCGAAGGCCGCGCTGCGGTCGGCGCCGCAGTTCGGGCAACTGTCGGCGTTCTTGCGCACCGTGCTGCCGCAGCGTTGGCAGACGACGGAGAACATGGATGCGGGAAACGTCAAACGCGTGGTCATGCTGAAGCCCTCGAAGGACATATGCGAAAACGTGGCCGCCGTGCGCCCGGCGTCGCGCGGCGAGCACCACGGCGTCTGGGCGGCAGCAATCCTTCGTATTGTTTCCTCACCCGGCGATGCGCGCCGGCGCGAGGCGAAATCCGAATATGGCGTCAACCATCGCCGGACGTCAATTGCATTTCGCCCCTACTTCGCACCTGCCTCGCACCTGCCTCGGGCCGCTCGACGGCGGCGGCTACGCGAATGCCCCGGTGTTGCATGTTGTCGTGCGCCGGCCGGTGAAACGGCGGCGCGTGGCCCTGGTCGGATGCGAAAGCGGGATCGATGCAGCCGCGACACCGTTTTGGTGCGCGCAGAGCGCCACGTTTCTCTACTCTCGTCGGGATATTTTGGGCGCCGGGCGGCGGTGGCGAGACGCCATTCTTTAGCCGATAACCGACAAGGGCCGGCGGCCGCGCGCTAACCCGCTGATGCGAAAGGTGTTCCGGTGCGCCCGCCGTGTTGTTTTTCCATCGCCTCGGGCGCGGCATATGCTGGCCGGAGCGAATAAATAGGACTTCGAATCAACTCGCGCAAACAAAGCCGGAGCGCCCCGAAGGGCGTCCCGTTGAAACGATCAGCTTGCCAGTTGCAGCTTGCCGTCGATACGGCGGTTCAGGCCGAGCGGATTATCCGTCTTGACCGCATCCGGCAGCAGCGCCTCGGGAAGATCCTGATAGCTGACGGGCCGCAGGAATCGGTTGATCGCGAGGCTGCCGACGGACGTCGAACGGCCATCGGCGGTCGAGGGATACGGGCCGCCGTGAACCATCGCGTGACCCACTTCCACGCCCGTGCCGAAGCCGTTGACCAGGATGCGGCCGGTGCGGCGTTCGAGCGGGGCCACGAAGCTGCGCGCGTCGGCGTAATCGGCTTCGTCGATTTGGAGCGCGGCCGTGAGCTGGCCTTCGAGCGATTCGATCAGCTCGCGCATGGTGGCGAGGTCCGGGCAGCGCACGACGAGCGACGACGCGCCGAAAATCTCGTCCTGCAAGGCGTGGTTCTGGCGGAAGGCATCGGCGGTCGTGACGAAGAGCGCCGCCTGACCCTGATTGCCGCCTTGCGCCGGCAGGCCGCGAGCGGCCGTCTCGACGCCGTCGTGGCCGGCGATCTTATCGACCGCGCCTTCGTAGGCTTTGTGGATGCCCGGCGTGAGCATCGTCTGCGCGGCGGTTTCTTTGAGCGCCGCCGATGCCGTTTCGATGAAGGTGTCGAGATCGGGGCCGTCAACCGCCAGCACCAGGCCGGGATTCGTGCAGAACTGGCCCGCGCCCAGCACGAGCGACTGCACGAAACCGCGTGCGATGGCGTCGGCGCGATTGGCGAGCGCAGCCGGGAACAGCAGAACCGGGTTGATGCTGCTCATTTCGGCATAAATCGGAATCGGCTCGGCGCGTTCGGCGGCGAGCTTCATCAGCGCCGTGCCGCCGCCACGCGAGCCGGTGAAACCGGCTGCCTTCACGCGATTGTCCTTCACGAGCCCTTGGCCGATGTCCCGGCCGCTGTCGAACAGCAGCGAGAACGTGCCTTCCGGCATGCCGCAGTCCTTCACGGCCTTCTGCACCGCGCGTCCGACGAGTTCCGCCGTGCCCGGATGCGCCGAATGCGCCTTCGCGATGACCGGGCAACCCGCGGCCAGCGCGGAGGCCGTATCGCCGCCCGCAACCGAGAACGCCAGCGGGAAATTGCTCGCGCCGAACACGGCGACCGGCCCGACGCCGATATGACGCAGACGCAGATCCACGCGCGGCATCGGCTTGCGCTCGGGCTGCGGCGGGTCGATGCGCACGCCGAGGTAATCGCCGTTGCGCACCACATCCGCGAACATGCGCAACTGGCCGACCGTGCGGCCGCGCTCGCCTTCCAGACGCCCGCGCGGCAGACCGCTTTCGATCATGCAGCGTTCGATCAGGTCGTCGCCGATATCGAGAATGTTCTGCGCGATCGCTTCGAGAAACTTCGCGCGGGCCTCCGGCGCGGTTTCGCGGTAGACGTCGAACGCGGACCATGCGAGCGCGCACGCGCGGTCGAGATCGTCGAGCGTCGCGCCGCCGAATCCCGGTTCGATGGCCGCGCCCGTCGATGCGTTGACGGCCTTGATTGTGCCGTTCGTGCCGCGCACCGCTTGCTGGCCGATGAGCAGGTTGCCTGTGAGTTCCATGGTGTCTCGTCCTTCCGTGGTATGGGTCGCGACGCTTCCTTGAGCGAGCGTCGTGCTGCGCCGACTATACGGCTGCGCGGGCGCGGCTGTATAGTGAAAGCTTTCCATCGCTTGATCGCTTTTCGGAATCACCCGCGCTCTTTTCGCACGATGAAGACCACCCTCGATGTCCTGATGTCGCGGCTGCGCATGAAGCAGCTTCAACTGCTGATCGCGCTCGACGATCACAAGTCGCTGCACAAGGCGTCGAGCGCGATGGCGATGACGCAGTCCGCCGCGAGCAAGGCGCTCGCGGAACTCGAGTCGATGCTGGAAGCGCCGCTTTTCGAGCGCGCGAAGACCGGACTCATTCCGAATCCGTTTGGCCGCTGCGTGGTGCGCTATGCGCGCGTGCTCGCCGCCGACTTGTCCGCGCTGTGTCAGGAAGTCGCGCAGATTCGCGCGGGCACGGGCGGACGGCTGACCGTCGGGACGATCATGGGCGCGGTGCCCGGCGTGGTCGCGCCGATGGTCAACCAGATGCACGCGAAGCATCCGGACCTCGCCATCGAAATCGTCGAGGACACGAGCGCCAACATGCTCGCGATGCTGGACGACGGCCGCGTCGATCTCGTGATCGGCCGCGCGAGCGTGTCGGATCAGCCGTCGAAGTACCACTATCAGCCGCTGACGGACGAGCCGCTTTCCATCGTGGCCGGACGCGCGCACGGCGACGGCCAGGGGCGCGAAGTCGGGTTAGGGGACTTGGCAAAACGCCGCTGGGTGACATACCCGAGCTATCTGCCGATGAGCGCGCTCCTCGAACGCGAACTCGATCTCGCGGGCCTGCCGATGCCCGCGAACCCCATTTCGACCGCGTCGCCCTTCGTCACCGTGACGCTGCTGCAAGAAAGCCCGGAACTCGTGTCGATTCTCCCGGCGAGCGTCGCGCGCGTGTTCGAGCGGCACGGCATGCTGCGCGTGCTGCCCATACGCATGAAGCTGAAATCGCAGACCTACGGCGTCGTGACGAGGAAGGGCGGCGCGCTTTCGCCGGCGGCGCGTCAGTTCGTGCAGATGTTGCGGGACAACGGCCGCCCGCAGTAACGCAGCATCAGCGTATCGCGACGATGAAAAGGCGCGGGAACGGCAGCAGCACGGCGCCGTCGGCAAGAACCGTATAGGCCGATCGCAGCGATTCGCGGTATTGGTCGAGAAAGGCGGCGTGTTCGTCGGCGTCGAGTTTGGCGAGCAGGGGCCGCAGCGCGCTGCCCTTGAACCATTCGATCACGGCGTCGATGCCGCCCGCGAGCGGATGATGATACGTGGTGCGCCACACATCGACGCGCTCGCAGTGCGGCTTGAGCCGCGCGTAATACCACAGCGCATCGTGGCGAAGCGTGCGCTCGGTGCCTGCGAGCCGCTCGCGCCACGGCCCGTTTGCCGCCACTTCGCGCATGAGCCGGTGAGCGGGCTCGTCGAGGTTGTCGGGCATCTGGATCGCGAGCCGTCCGCCGGGCGCGAGCGTGCCGACAAGACGCGGCAGCAGCGTCTCGTGATCGGGCACCCACTGCAAGGACGCGTTGGCGAGAATCAGGTCGTAAGGGCCGCCTTCGTTCCAGGCCGAAATATCCGCCAGCTCGAAGCGCACCTGTGGCAGACGCTTGCGCGCGGCATCGATCATGTCGGCGGAACTGTCGATGCCGACGACGCTCGCCCCCGGCGCATACGCGAGGAGCGTTTCGGTCGAATTGCCGGGTCCGCAGCCCAGGTCCACCGCCGCGCGAACGGTCGCGCCTTGCGCCGCGTGCAGAAGATCGCGGACCGGCCGCGTGCGCTCCGCTTCGAAACGACTGTACTGATCCGCTTGCCAGCCCGCCGATGAGGTCATTTTTCGCTCCTGCAATTCCAGCGTCATTGAAACCGGCGCAATCTTGCACCATCTTCCGGCCACCGGGCAGCATGAAGCAAACGCCACAGGTAAAGCTTGACGCGCAGTGCCCGAAGAGATCGGTCGGATTTGCACTGAACGCCGAGCCGCCGGCCTATACTGCGATGTATCCGCCGCACTGTCGCACCGCTGCCCCTCCGGTCTAACGGCCGGTCCTTCAGCGCCGTCTCGGCGCACGGAAATCGGAGAATCGCACATGCGCGACATTCCCGCCGACGGCATGAACGGTCTCGTGGCCGCGCTGCGAGATCAGCAGACCGCGCTGACCGAAAAATGGATGAAACTCGTGTTCGGCGACAACGAGGTCGAGCATTCGGATCAGCTCACGTATCGGCAGCTCGCAGACCATCTGCCGAGCATTCTCGACGAAATCTGCAACGTGCTCGAATCGCGCAATCTGAGCGGTCAGGAAGGCGCGCTGGAGCACGACGCCCGCCAGCACGGTCAATGGCGCTGGCAGCAGGGTTATCGCATCGACGAGCTGGTGCGCGAACTGGACCTTTTCCGGCAAGTCTTGTTGGCGGCGATCGGCGAGTACGCGGCATCGCATGAAGAACTGAGCCGCGCCGACGAAGAATACGCGCGCCTCATGACGGACGAAGTGCTGAGCCTCGTCACGCTGGCGTCGGTGCGCGAAGCCGTGAGCGAGCGCGACCGCAAGATCGACGAATACACCGGCATGCTGGAACGCGCGAACTACGAGCTGACGCTGCGGCAGGAACTCATCAGCGATCTTTACGAATCTCGCATGCAGGTCACGCGGCGCGTCGCGCACGACCTGCGCAATTTCCTGAACGTGTTCTCGACGGCGCTGCAACTCGCCGCGCGCTCGCCGACCAGGCGCGATACGGCGCTCGGCCTCGCGAACCGGCAGGTCGTGGACATGGCGACGCTCGTCGACGAGATGGTCGAATATTCGAAGCTGCTGAGCGACGATTCCATGCTGACGGTCGACAGCTTCGATCTCGTCGGCCTGTTCGACGAACTGATGCAGTCGAGCCGCGTCGCCACGGAGGCGAAAGGGCTCAAGCTGATCGGGCACCTGGACACCGCGCTGAGCACGGTGGTCTCGAATCGGCTGAAGATCAAGCAGGTCGCGCTGAACCTGCTGTCGAACGCGGTCAAATACACGGCGTCGGGCGAGATCGTGCTGTCGATCACCGCCGCACCGGACGATCGCTGGCGCCTGCGCGTGGCGGATACGGGCGTCGGCATCGGCGAAGCGGATCAGGAGCGCGTCTTCGAAGAGTTCGAGCGCGCCGCCGCTGACGACATCCCCGGCACGGGACTCGGCCTTGCCATCGTCAAGGAACTGTCGCGCGCGCTCGACGGCGAACTGCGTTTTCACTCGTCGAAAGGGCACGGAAGCGTGTTCGAAGTCACGTTCCCGCTGGTTTTGAAGCCCAAGACGGCAAGCGCGGACTGACTCGGCGCGCGATTGAAAAAAGGCGAACGGATCGCTCCGTTCGCCTTTCGTGCGTGGTGAACGCCGGATTACGCCGCGACCGCTTCCTCGGCCTGCGCTTCGTCTTCGACCGATGCGCGGATCAGGTGATCGAACGCCCCGAGCGATGCCTTCGCGCCTTCGCCGACCGCAATCACGATCTGCTTGAACGGCACCGTCGTCACGTCGCCGGCGGCGAACACGCCCGGAACGGAGGTCGCGCCCCTGGCATCGACGACAATCTCGCCGTGCTTCGACAGCTCCACCGTGCCCTTCAGCCATTCGGTGTTCGGCACGAGACCGATCTGCACGAACACGCCCTCCAGTTCCACGCGATGGCTCACGCCCGTCGCGCGGTCCGTGTAGTTCAGGCCGTTGACCTTCTTGCCGTCGCCGGTGATGTCCGTGGTCTGGGCGCTCGTCACGATGGTCACGTTCGGCAGGCTGCGCAGCTTCTTCTGCAGCACCGCGTCGGCACGCAATTCCGCGCCGAACTCGATCAACGTCACCGCCGACACCACGCCCGCCAGGTCGATCGCCGCCTCGACGCCCGAATTGCCGCCGCCGATGACCGCGACGCGCTTGCCCTTGAAGAGCGGGCCGTCGCAGTGCGGGCAGTACGCCACGCCGCGTCCGCGATACTCACGCTCGCCCGGCACGTTGATTTCGCGCCAGCGCGCGCCGGTCGCGAGCACGATGGTCTTTGCCTTCAGCACCGCGCCGCTCGCGAGTTGCACTTCGTGGATGCGGCCCGGCACGAGCTTCTCGGCGCGCTGCACGTCCATTACGTCGACTTCGTAGCTCTTGACGTGCTGTTCGAGCGCGGTGGCGAATTTCGGTCCTTCCGTTTCCTGAACCGAGACGAAGTTCTCGATCGCCATCGTGTCGAGCACCTGACCGCCGAAGCGTTCGGCAACGACGCCCGTGGCGATGCCCTTGCGCGCGGCGTAGATCGCCGCTGCCGCGCCAGCCGGGCCGCCGCCGACGATCAGCACGTCGAACACCGGCTTCTTCTCCAGTTCCTTCGCGGCGCGCGCGGCCGAACCGCTGTCCAGCTTCGCGAGAATTTCCTTCACGCCGCTGCGGCCCTGGCCGAAGCTTTCGCCGTTCAGGAACATCGTCGGCACGGCCATGACCTGACGCTCTTCCACTTCCTTCTGGAACAGCGCGCCGTCGATCGCAACGTGCTTGATGCGCGGATTGATGATCGCCATCACGTTCAGCGCCTGCACGACTTCGGGGCAGTTCTGGCACGACAGCGAGAAATACGTCTCGAAGCGATAGTCGCCGTCGAGATTGCGAATCTGTTCGATGGTCGCGTCGTCG
Source organism: Burkholderia sp. 8Y (assembly GCF_902506145.1). Classification (GTDB taxonomy): domain Bacteria; phylum Pseudomonadota; class Gammaproteobacteria; order Burkholderiales; family Burkholderiaceae; genus Caballeronia. The sequence goes on from NZ_LR733519.1 coordinate 889,947, forward strand.
AGCTTGATCGGATGGCCGCCGCTTTGCAGCAGCGCCAGCACGAGCGATGTGAATTCGTGGCCCATCGGAATGCCCGCGAACTGAATGCCCGCAGCCTTGCGCGGCTCGCCGATGGTAAACGACGGACGACGCGCCAAAGCGTCCTCTTTCTCGACGACGCTGATCTGCGTCGACAGCGAAGCGATTTCGTCGAGCAGGCTTTTCAGCTCACGCGACTTGTCGCTGTCGTCGAGGAAGGCGACGAGCTCGATGGGCCGGGTGACCTTTTCCAGATAGGCTTTCAACTGATTCTTGAGGTTGGCGTCCAGCATGGCGTTGTCCGTTCCGTGGCGTTGTTCTTGGGATGTGGCGGACACGCTCCGACACGACGTGCGAAGCGCCGCATCGGAAACGTGTTTGGAGCTCGGACCTGCCGCCGAAGCAGCGGCAAGGTCCGTGATGCGCTCGTCGAAAAACGAGGCTTAGATCTTGCCGATGAGGTCCAGCGACGGCGTCAGCGTTTCAGCGCCCGGCGTCCACTTGGCGGGGCAGACTTCGCCCGGGTGCGCTGCGACGTATTGCGCGGCCTGCACCTTGCGCAGCAGTTCGCCCGCGTCACGGCCGATGCCGTTGTCGTGGATTTCGCACAGCTTGATCTCGCCTTCCGGGTTGATCACGAACGTGCCGCGCAGCGCGAGACCTTCTTCCTCGATCAGCACGTCGAAGTTGCGCGAGATCGCGAGCGTCGGGTCGCCGATCATCGGATACTTGATCTTGGCGATGGTTTCCGACGTGTCGTGCCATGCCTTGTGCGTGAAGTGCGTGTCGGTCGAAACGCCGTAGACTTCGACGCCCAGCTTCTTGAATTCTTCGTAACGATCAGCCAGATCGCCGAGTTCCGTCGGGCAGACGAACGTGAAGTCGGCCGGATAGAACACGAACACGGACCACTTGCCCTTCAGGGTTTCGTCGGTGATCGTCACGAAATCGCCGTTGTGATAAGCGGTGGCCTTGAACGGCTTGACTTGGCTGTTGATGATCGGCATTGAGCAGATTCCTTTTGGCTGTGGTGTTGAAGGAGTAGATGAAGTATGAACTAAAACTATCAATCCTTGGAAGTGGATTGATTTTATCATTGTAATTGATCTGGCCTATGACGTCGATCGACGTCCATTCCCCGTTGCTGCGCCACGGCATCCGGCTTGCGGAGAAGGCCCGTTACCATCGTTAGAGAGAGGTGTTCATGAAGATCGGGATCATTGGAGCAGGAAACATCGGACAAGTTCTGGCCGAGCATTTCACGAGGTGCGGACACGACGTGAGCATCGCCAATTCGCGCGGGCCGAATTCGCTGCGCGACGTCGAGCGCACCACGGGGGCGACCGCCGTCGAAACGCGCGACGCGGTGAAGGGCGCGGAACTCATCGTCGTGACGATTCCCGAGGCGAAGGTGCCGGGCCTGCCGAAGGATCTGTTCGCGGGCGTGCCGGCGAGCGTGGTCGTGGTCGACACCGGCAACTACTATCCGCAGCAGCGCGACGGGCGCATCGCGGATATCGAAAAGGGCATGCCGGAAAGCCGCTGGGTCGAGCAGCAGATCGGCCGGCCCGTCGTGAAGGCATTCAACAATATCTACGCGGCGCATTTGCGCAAGAACGGCAAGCCGGCAGGCACGCCGGGACGCATCGCGCTGCCGGTGTCGGGCGACGATCATCGCGCGAAGAGCATCGTAATGAAGCTGATCGACGAGATCGGCTTCGATGCGGTGGACAACGGCGAAATCGACGATTCGTGGCGTCAGCAGCCCGCCACGCCCGTCTATACGGCGGACCTCGACGCCGCAGGCCTGCGCGAGGCGCTGAAGAACGCCGATCCGGTGCGCAAGCCGGAATGGCGCGCGACGGATCGGAGTCCGGGCACGTTCGAGAATCCGGCGTAAGCATCGGATAGGGGAAAGGAGTAAAGCCGGCGCGCGCCGTGCGACAATCTGCAAACTTTCCCGATGGGCCTTACCATGACATGCCGGGCGCGCGGGCCGCATCCGCCCGCCCTCTCCGGCATCATGGACTCGCTGATTGACTATGAAAACCGCTTCTCCCTCGCTGGACGTGCAGCACTCTCAACACCGCTTCGGCGAATGCGCCGAATGCGCCGACGTCGAACTGGCCGCGACCGCCACCATTCCGACGCGCTACGGCACCTTCGGTTCGTACGTCTATCGCGTGAAGGAGACGGATGTCGAGCACATCGCGTTCGTCATGGGCGACGTGAGCAACGGCGAATCGGTGCTCACGCGCCTGCATTCCGAATGCGTGACCGGCGACGTGTTCGGCTCGTACCGCTGCGACTGCGGCGAGCAGCTCGACCTCGCGCTGCGCTATATCGCTGCGGAAAATCGCGGCATTCTGCTGTATCTACGCGGACACGAAGGCCGCGGCATCGGCCTCGCGAACAAAATCCGCGCGTATGCGCTTCAGGAGCAGGGGCTGGATACGGTCGATGCCAACCTGCACCTCGGCCTTCCCGACGACGCCCGCGAATACGATTCCGCCGCCGCCATTCTCCGTGCGATGAACGTAAAGTCGGTGCGGCTGATGAGCAACAACCCGTCGAAGTTCGACACGCTTTTGCGTCACGACATTCCCGTAAGCGAACGGGTCGCGCTCGCCATTCCGACGCGCGAAGAAAACGAACGCTATATCAAGACGAAGCAGGCGCGCTTCGGGCATTACTTCGACGAAAACGAATAAGGCGCCGGTGCTCGCTGTTCAGCGAGCATCGTGAAATATCACGCCCAGCATGTGCCGCCTGCCCGAGCGCAAACGGCTCACGCCGTGCCGCATGTTCACGCGATACGCCCCGCGCGTGCCGTTCACCGGCCGCTGATGCACGGCGAAAAACACCGCATCGCCTTGCGCGAGCGGCACTACTTCCACGCGCGACTGCATGCGCGGCCGCTGTTCCGTCATCACGAATTCGCCGCCCGTGAAGTCGCGTTCGGGCGCAGAGAGCAGGATCGCCATCTGGATCGGAAAGACGTGTTCGCCGTATAAATCCTGATGCAGACAGTTGTAATCGCCGGGAACGTAGCGAAGCAGAAGCGGCGTCGGGCGCGTCTGGCCCGCGCGATGGCATCGCTCGATGAACGCGGCGTGATCGTCCGGGTAGCGCGTGTCGATGCCCATCACCTCGTTCCAGCGATTCGCAATCGGCGCGAGATGCCGATAAGCCGCGCCGCGCACGGCGTCGAGGACGGCGGGCAGCGGATACGCGAAGTATTTGTATTCTCCGCGCCCGAAACTGTGCCGCTCCATCACGATGCGGCTGCGAAAGCGCGCGTCGTCGTCGTACAGCGCGGCGAGCGCCGCGCATTCGTCGCGCGAAAAAAGGCCCGGCGCGGTGGCCGAGCCTTGGCAATCGAGCTGTGTTTCGAGCCCGGCCCAGTCGAGCGCGTCGATGCGCTCGCCAATATCCGCCCTTGCGTCCGCGCTCGCGTCCGCGTTTGCGTGGTATGCGAGCGCGCTGTCCATCGCCTTCATGTGATCACTCCGGATGTGCGTGTGCCGAATCCCACTTTGCGCCGCACGCGCTGCTCGCGCACTCCGGGTCTTGCTGCGCCATTCAGCGCGGCGTCGCGACTTCGGTGATCCGGTTCTGCAGTTCCGTCTTGCGCGCCACGATCTTCTGGCCGAGCGCCGCGACGTCGAGCTTCGTCTTGCGGATTTCCTTGAACAGCTCCGATTCCTCTTCCTCGACGTGATGCATCACGTTTTCCTTCAGCACGCGGAAAGTCGCGTCGAAGCCTTCGTCGCCGGCCTTCAGTTGCGTGAACTTCTCGATCAGCGTCTTCACGAGAAAGTGCTCCACGTAGGCTTCCTCGACGTCGATCTTCTCATCGTCGCTGCCGAAGGCTTCGCGCGCGGCCGGATAGAGCAGTTCTTCCTCGACGATTGCGTGGATCGTCAGTAACTCGCAGGCGCGCTGCACGAGCGTCGACTTGCGTTCGAGATCGTCTTTGGGCGCGCGGTCGAAGGCTTCGAACAACTGTTCGACGTCGCGATGGTCTTCTTCGAGAATCTTGAGCGCGTCGAGCGGGGTTTGTGCGGTGGACATCTGGCTTCTCCTTATGGGTGGCCCGGGCTTCGGATCGCCGCAGGCGCATGGGGTGCCGTCATCCAGCAAGAGCGATGCCCGCCGCGTCCCGTTCGCGAAGCAGCTTGATGTCCCACCACGCGGGCAGAAGCCGCCGCACGTCGGCGCGGGCGAAGCGGTCGTCGATCAGAAACAGCACGCCGCGGTCTTGCGGGCCGCGAATCACGCGCCCGGCCGCCTGCACGACCTTCTGCAAGCCGGGAAAGAGGTACGCGTACGCGTAGCCGTCGCCGAAGGCGGCATGCATGCGCGCCTTCAACTGCTCGTTGACCGCGTTCAGTTGCGGCAAACCGAGCGTCGCGACGAATGCGCCAATGAGCCGCGTTCCCGGCAAATCGATCGCCTCGCCGAACGCGCCGCCCAGCACCGCGAAGCCGATGCCGCGCCCATCCGCTTCGAAGCGCGCGAGAAACGCCTGCTGTTCCGCTTCGCTCATCGCGCGAGATTGCTGCCAGCACGCAATCGACGGATGGCGGCGTTCAAGCGCCGATGCAACCTGCGCCAGATAGTCGAAGCTGCTGAAGAAGCTCAGATAGTTGCCCGGCGCGCGCAAGTACTGCGCCGCGATCAGATCGGCGATGCGGTCGACGGAGCGTTCGCGGTCGCGAAAGCGCGTCGATACATCGGCGACGGCGCGCACATCGAGCTGATCGGCCGAAAACGGCGATTCCACGTCGACGCGCACGCTGGTCGCGGGCAGGCCGAGCGTATCGGCGTAGAAGTGCGCGGGCGTGAGCGTCGCAGAAAAGAGCGCGACGCTGTGGGCGCGGGCGAAGCGCGGCGCGAGATGCGGGCCGGGAATCACGTTGCGCAGGCAGAATACCGCGCGGCCTTTGCCCGCGAGCGTGATGTCGAACAGGGAATGCGCGCCGAAACGCTCCGCGATGCGCGTGAAGTGAAGCGCGTCGAAATAGAAGCGCAGCACGTCGGGCGTGAATACGTCCGGTTGCTCGGCCATCGTCTCGGTCAGCGCGGACACCGCCTGTCCCAGCGCGCTCAACAGCGCGGCGGGCGGCTCGTCGTGGGCCGCGTAGTCGATCCCCGCCGCCGACTGATCGCGGCTCGCGCCGCTGAATCCGCGGGCGACGCGCGCCAGCGCTCGCTTGAAAACGGGCGGTGCGCTGCGGCGCATCGCGTTGAAAGCGGCCTGATCGAGCGACGCCGAATACATGCCGCGCGCCCGTTCGACCAAGTTATGCGCCTCGTCGACAAGCACCGCCACGCGCCAGCGATTCGCCTCCGCAAGCGCGAAAAGCATCGCGCTCGTATCGAAGTAATAGTTGTAGTCGCCGACGATCACATCCGCCCAGCGCGACAGCTCCTGACTCAGATAGTACGGACAGACGGCATGTTCTCGTGCCGTCTCCGCGACCGACGCGCGATCCAGATGCGCCCGTTCCAGCGCGGCGGTGCGCGCAGCCGGCAGACGATCGTAGAAGCCGCGCGCCAGCGGGCACGATTCACCGTGGCACGAACGCTCCGGATGCTCGCACGCCTTGTCGCGCGCCACGAGTTCGAGCACGCGCAGCGGCCGGCGCGCGGACGCGGCCAGCGTCGAAAGGGCGTCGAGGGCCAACTGGCGGCCGGCGCTTTTCGCGGTCAGGAAGTAGATCTTGTCGAGTTGCTGGGCGGGCCACGCCTTGAGCAGCGGAAAGAGCGTGCCGATCGTCTTGCCGATGCCGGTCGGCGCTTCCGCGACGACGCATCGACCGGAAACCGCCGCGCGATACACCGCTTCGGCGAGCGCGCGCTGGCCGGGCCGGAACGCGCCGTGCGGAAAAACGAGCGCGGACAGCGACGCATCGCGCGCCGAGCGGTGTTGCAGTTCCTGTTCCGCCCACGCGATGAACCGCTGGCATTGGGCTTCGAAGTGTTCTTTGAGCGCGTCGGCGGTTTGCGTCTCCGTGAGCACGCTTTCGGTTTGCTCGACGATATCGAAATACACCAGGGCAATCTCGATGCTGTCGAGCCCGAGCTTGCGGCACATTAAATGGCCGTACACGCGCGCCTGCGCCCAATGCAGATGCCGGTGGTTCTGCGGCATCGAATCCAGCTTGCCGCGATGCGTCTTGATTTCTTCGAGCCGGTTCAGCGCCGGATCGTAACCATCTGCCCGGCCGCGCACGCGCAGCGAACCGTAGTCTTCGGACAGCGCAATTTCCTTGAGATAACCCGCCGGCCGGCGGCTCGTCACCGTGACGTGGCCCGCCACGCCTTCCTGCGCCGTGGGCGTCGGCGTGAAGCGCAAATCGAGGTCGCCTTGCTTCGCCGTGAACTCGCATAGCGCGCGCACGGCGACGGTGTAGGCGGGCTCGGAAACTGTACGCATGTACAGTAGTCTAGCACGCGGAATAACGTGCTTCGGCGATGCGTTTAATGGATGCGGCGTCGCTCGTGGCCGCCGTCGAACCCCAACGGAGGCATTCCATGAAGCTCGCAAGAATCGCCGTGGTCGCGCTGGCACTGCTCGCCGCGACGCTCGCCGGCTGTCAGACGGACGGCGGCGGCGCGTCGTACAACCGCTCGTCCAGTGGCAGCAGCAGCGGAGGCGGCGGCGCGTATTGAACCGGGCGCGGCGCGGACCGTTTCGCTAGAATCGGACGTGTCTCAATATTGCCGCGGATGGATGAAACGATGGAATCAGAGAACGCGTCTACAGTATCGGGCTGGCACGCGCACGTTTATTTCGACGCCGCGAGCCGCGACGCGGCATGGCAGTTCAGGCAGGTGATCGCCGAGCGGTTCGCACGCGACATCGAAAACGGCGCGCTGACGTTGGGGCGCTTTCACGAACGTCCGGTCGGACCGCATCCGATGTGGTCTTTTCAGCTCGGCTTCGGCAGCGAGCGATTGACGCCGATGCTCGAATGGCTCGCGCTCAATCACGACGCGCTGGACGTCTTCATGCACCCGAATACCGGCGACGATCTGCGGGACCATCGCGATTCGGCGGTTTGGATTGGCCGCTCGCACGAACTCGTGCTCACGGCCTTCGATCGCTCGACGTGAGGCGGACCGCGTTTACTTCTTCGTGCTTGCAGGCTTGCTGGAGACGACGCGCACGGCCGGCGGCGTCGGCGCGCTGGCGGTGGTCGCTTCGGTCTGCGCGGCCTCGACGACCTGGCGCGTAGCGGTGCGCGCCGCTTCATACGCGGAATTCGCAGACTGCGTGGCCGAGTCGATGGCGGATTTCCACGCCGACACGACCGCTCCGCCGCCGAGCGGCGCGCTCGAGACGAAGCTTTCGACGAACGCCTGCGCGTTGCGCTGCGACTTGTCCAGTTGATCCTGCGCGGCCTGCACGTAGGCGCCACGCACGCTCGTCGCGATTTCGTTGACGTCCTGCCAGTATGCTTGTGCGCGCTGGGCATTCGCTTGCATCTGCGCGTTGTGGAACGCGAAAAACTGCTGAACGTCCCGCACGGCCAGGCTCTTGCCGATGAATTCCTGCTGTTCCGACAGCGCGGTCCTCAACGTCCGCACGTTCAGGTCGATCAGTTTTTCGAAGCCCTGAACCGCCTGCGTGGCGAATCCGAAGGTGGCATCCAAGCCGGCCCGTTGGGTTGCGAGAAAGTTTTCTGGGGCAAGACTGCTCATGCTCGACTCCATTAGAAGTTGCCTCTCGACTGCGGCGCGATGGTGCAGTGCAGCGAAGAAGTCATTCTAGACAAAACATAATCGATGTCAATTGCGATTTCCCGGGTTGACTTAATGCGCGCATTTTTAGCAAGCTGAATAAGCCGTGCATTTGTACTGAATTAAACGCTAGCGTAGGAGCAATGAGAAATTTAGTCGAACGTTCGTCCGTCCGCTTTGTGAGGCGATGAGAAAAGGGTAAACACTTAAACCATATCGCGCGGATGCGTTGTTTCCCCACTTGACGCTGATCCCTGCGCTTTGTAAGAATTCGGGCCTGCGGTTTCGCAAACGCAGGCGCAGCGGATTCATTGTGTCATTGAGCCGTCATCGTGACTTCGTATGATTCCGACCTGCGCAAATATCAGCCGGCGCTGAACGGCGAAAATATAAATCGAGAGAGTTGAAGCAGAATGGGCCGACATACCCAAACCATTGGACACCTTGAACGCAGTCACGAAGACAACGCCCTGCGGCGCGCAATGGCCGCACGGCTCGACCGCGCGATGCAACGCGCCAACGTCAGTTCCGCGAAAGCGGCCAAGCTGGTCGACGTGAGCGAAGACGACGTTCACTTCTGGCGGCGAGGCATTACCGTGCCGCCGCTTCACGCATTCAGACGCATTGCCAACGCACTCGATGTCGATATGCATTGGCTCTGTACCGGCCAGAGCCACGCGGCCTGACGGCTCGCATCAGCCCGCTTACGGGCGTCAGGCTTCCGACGCCTTGCGCCCGTGCAACAACACCGTTCCGATGCCGCTTGCGGCAATCACGCACATCCCGGCTGTCATCCACCCGTCCGGCGCCTGCCCGAACAGCAGCCAGCTGAAGCACGACGCGAACGCGAGCTGCGCGTACGAAAAGGGCATCAGCACCGCGAGCGGCGCGCGGCGCAGCGCCTGAAGCATCAGCAATTGCCCGCCGGTGGCCATCGTCGCCATGAACGCGACGAGCAGCCAACTGCCTGCGCCGACGCGCGCCAGTTCCGGCAGAAGCCGCGCCTGATCCGCCCACACGAGCGCGCACAGCACGAGCGTCGCGACGAGCGCCGTCAGGAAGTTGGTCGTGATCGCGTCGTCCACGCGCGACAAATGGCTCGATACCACCTGAAAGCACGCGAACGTCGTCGCCGAGCCGATCGGCAAAATGACCGACCATGTGAAGTCGCTCCCGCCCGGCCGGACGATCAGCAACATGCCGATGAAGCCGAGCACGACCATCGCCCATTTGCCGCGCGAGACGTGGTCTTTGAGCACAAGCGCCGCGAGCAACGTCGAGATGAGCGGCGCGAGCATCGCGAGGGACGTGGTGACGGGGAGCGGCAAGTACCTGAGGCCCGCGAACGTGCAAGCCGAGTTCGTGAGCAGCAGCAGCGCGCGCACGATTTGCAGCTTGAGGCTGCCGGTGTGGAAGGTGCGAAACAGGCCGAACGCGCCGCGTCGCGCCTGCCAGACGCCGAGCACGATCATCTGAAAGAGATAGCGCACCCAGAGCAGCGCGACCACCGGCACGGCCGCGCCGATCAGCTTGACGGTGGAATCGCTCGCCGCGAATGCCGCCGTGGTCAGGATCATGACCGCGATGCCGGCGCCCGTGTTATCGGTACCTATCGCGTATCGCGCTTTTCCCTCTAAGGTCGCCATCGAGTGTCTACCGGGTTATGAACCGCGAATCCAGGACGGCGCTTTTAAGCCGTTGCTTGCATTCTGCGGACATCGACACAGGCTGGCAAGGCGGCAGTAATCTTCTGCGCGATGCTGTTGTGCGCGCGTCACGTCGATTGAAATGTACTAGACGGTTCGCCCAAAAACCATTTGGCGCTGATTATTTTTGCGTCTCGCTGCTGCGTAAAAAGCTGAACGCCGCGCGTGATTATTCGCGTGAAAGGCTTTGCCATCGGCGGTTTGCCGCCTACACTTAAAGTAGTTTCTCAGCGCTGCGGAGCGGAGGCGACGATGAGAGCGAGACCGAGAGAAATGGTACGTCTGCTCGCCACGCTGCGGCGGTCCGCGCAATGCCGCGCGATGCGCGCAGCGGCGGCTCAGGACGCGATGCGCCTGGCTCAACAGGAAGGGGAAGAGGAAGAAGCGAGCAAAGCCGAGCGCGATGCCGAGTCCTCTGACTCTTGCAGCGAAACCGAAGCGCTATGCGCCGGGGCGGCGCATCGGCGCATGCATTAAGGCGAGAAAGCGGCGCGTGTCAGGCGCGTGCGTGATTCCGGTAAGGCGAAAAGCGCCAGTGGCCGGCCGGATCTTTCACGGCAATCGCGCCGTGCTCGTGCAGCATGTCGCCGATCGCGCCGGGTTTGATATCGTCGGTCATCCTGATGACGAGCAACGTCCGCTCGCGGCAACTGTCGTCGGATGCGGAAGGCGCGGGCGAGCGCGGAGCGATCGGCGCAAGCGGTGCAACCGGCTCGCGCGCGCTGAAACGATTGTGCGCGCCGACCACGCCCTGATGTTCGCCGTGCGCGACGTATTCCGCCTCGTCCTCTTCATGCGAAGGCATCGGAAACGCGTCGAGCGCCGCGTCGCCCTGGCCGGCGCGATACAAATGCGCGTCGTCGCGCGAAAGCCCCGCCTCTTGCAGCGCCCGCAGCGCCTCGTGTCCATCGCGATACGACTCGAACACGCCCACGATCACCTGATTCGTCTGCTTTGCCGTCTTGTTCACCGTTTGATTCATCGTCGTCCTCCGCCGGCCCGCCTGCGCGGGTCGCGTGTCGCGCTCCGTTGTCGCGGGCGGTGTCGCTGACCGATGATCGATGATCGAACGACGGCGCTCCCGAAACATGGCGCGTGTGTTGATCGTCATAACAAAGCAGCAACGCGCGTTCCCGTACGAGCGGACGCGACCGTTCGGCGTACTCGGAATGGCCGGGTTGCGACCCCAACGCGGATCGCCTAAAGTGTCTACCTTCGTTTAGAAACTGCGTGCCGTGAGCGGCGCGCTCTCCGCGAGGCTGGAATGACGGCGAAAGCGTGCGCGTGGATCTTCGTGCTGTTGGCAGCCGGCGCGAGTCCGGCCTGGGCGGCGCCGTGTTACAGCGACGGTGACGTCGTCACGCTCGAAGGCACGGTGACGCGCCAGGCGACGCATCAGACCGACGCGACCGCGAAGCCGGCGTCGGTGCTGGCGCTGGCGAGTCCGGTCTGCGTGATCAGCGAGACTGCGGGGCAGGGCGGACGCCAGCAGTCGAATGTGTCGGCAGTGCAGATCATCGACGCTGAACTTCCCGAAAGCACGCGCGTTCAACTCACGGGCAAGCTCGTAACCGGCAATGTGAGCGCGTACTACGCCGTGCCGACGGCAATCTGGGTGCTCAGACAGCGCGTTCTGTCAGGGCAGTAACGAACAGGGCGTCACGCGGCTTTCGCGCGGGCCCGGCAGTACTGGGCAACGACCCATTGCAGCGGGCGTTCGTCGAGCTTGCGCTCTTCGGCGAACCGCATGATGGCATCGAGTTGCTGGCCGCTGCAACGAAAGGCTTCGCGGCGCGGTACTGAACGGTTATTGATGTGCTTGGTCATGGCAATCCCTTTTTGCTTGGTTCTCAACGGACCTTGGGACCTTCCCCGGAGGGCAGGCTGGCCGAACGGTGACCCGTTCGCGCGCCTGCTGCTTTCGACATTAGGCCGGATCGCGGCGGTCCTGACAGGCTGCTAGCGCACATAGTCACCAGAACGCTTGACATTACGCAAAGCGTGGGCCTGAAGACCGCGCGTCAGTTTGCGCGCGTGGAATAACACATTGCGCTCAAGCGTTTAGCACTGCACGAGGACGACGAAGATGCCATCGCGCAGCGTGCGACTGCCGAGGGATGAGAGCAGGCGCGGGAGACCAGAAGCGGGGAATAAGGGCGCTCGGAAGGGGCGGACATCGCAAGGTGGTTCGCCCCGGCGCTCGTCAGGGTGGACAGTGACGCCCGGCCCACGTCTTCATCATGCGCGGCGCTAACTCCCATGTCGATGCGGAGTCTGAAGCGGCACGCTCGGGTCGGCTGACTACGAACACCGCGCGGACTAGTTCGCACTTCGGAGCGGGCTGCAGGGACGGACCTTCGGGTGCGCCTCAATCAACTTCGAGCAGGCCGGCAGAGAAATCCGATTGATTCAGCTCAGACTGCATGCCGACTCTCAATGGACTGAAGCTGCCGCGCGCGTACACCAGCGACTCGTCTTCATGCGCGACGGCACGGGCGAGTAAGCGTGGCTTCTTCCTAAAGGCGCCCGGCGCTTAGGACTGCAAGCTGGCGAGGTGGCGGACCCGTCTGTCGAGCGCCGGATCAACTCCTTCTGCGTGGCGGCTGCGCGGATACAACTCAAGGTCGACGCTGAATTTCGCGCTTCACGCAGCGTGTGCTCGAAGTCATCTACCCGAACTACGTCGCCCCGACCGCGTCGATGACTGCGGTGCGCGTTTATCCGAGCGGGATTCCATCTGCGGCGCGGCACGCCCTTCAACGCACGAGAGACTGATGGCGAGCCAAGGGCGGCACGACGCGTACGCCTCTTTGCTATATTGAATGGGCGAAGGCAGAACGAAGTGTGCGATTTCTTGAAAAAATCGTCACCTTGGTTGCAGACTAACAACGCGAACTGAAGAGTACGCGAAGCAGCAATGTAATTGATTAAGGCGGCAACAGAATGAGCGAAACAACGACACTGAGCTATCTAAAACCAGAACGCATCTCGCTGAAAAACCATCCCGAGTTCGGCGAGCGCTGGATTCAGGAGCGCATTGTAGAAGATCCATCGATCCTGGGACTTGGTGATCTGGTGGTCAAAGACAAGGAACGAATACATCGCGGGGCGGGCCGACTGGACATTCTCTGTCAGGATGCCGACGAAAGCCGCCGATACGAAATTGAAATCCAGCTAGGAAAGACGGACGAATCGCACATCATACGCACGATTGAGTACTGGGACATTGAGCGCAAGCGATACCCTCAATATGAGCATGTCGCGGTCATTGTTGCCGAGGACATAACCAGCAGGTTTCTCAACGTGGTGAATCTTTTCAACGGATTCATTCCGCTGGTCGCCGTGCAGGTGAACGGGTTCCGATTCGGGACGAACATCTCTCTTGTTTTCACGACCGTACTCGACGAGAGGAAACTCGGACTGGTTGATGAAGACGAAGAAGTTTCTGAGACAACGGACCGAGCCTATTGGGAGAAACGAGGTAGCAAGTCTACCGTCGGCCTTGCCGACGAAGTGCTCAAGTTGATTAACGAGTTCGATTCGGGACTCTCACTCAAATACAACAAGTTCTACATCGGTCTCGCCGATAGGAACGGGCGGCCCGACAATTTCGTTGCATTGAAGCCGAGAAAGAACTGGTTAGGGGTGCTTATCCGACTTCCGCAGAGTGAGGAAATCCAGGCGAAAATTGAAGAGGCGGGGCTCGACGTTCTCGAATACAGCACCAAGGAACGTCGTTACAAGCTGAGGCTCAGCAAGAGCGATCTCGAACAGCACCACGCGTTTCTTTCCGAGCTTCTCAAACTCGCGCAGGGCGACATCGAAGACTGAAGCTTAAAGTCTCCGTATGACCGTTTACTGCGCGACCGGAACGGCATATCGGATGCTAAGCGCGATGCGGTGAAAACCGTCCTGCTCGGCCGCACGGCGTGCGACCGCAAGCTCGATGCCCCAGCACCATTGCCGGCGAGACCGATCTGTGATGATCGCGCAAGATGTCGCGAGCGCAATCCGTGGCCTCGGCGAGCGGGACGCACCTTTAGCTTAAAGACCGCCGGGTCGCGGGCGAGGCCGATCTGATCGACGCGAGCGACACCTCGCAGAGCTCCACCCAAAGCCGCCGCATCGCTCCGTCACTCATGGAGCCGGTATCTTGACCGCCAGTGCCGCCGCCTCCTCGGCACAGTCGCGTGTCGGCACGTTGCCCTTGACCCGCTGCGACTGGACTTCGCTCCTGGCCGCTTTCATGTCTGCCATGAATTCCTCACTGCCGTGTAGTCGGGCCACGGTGGCGGCGCCCATCAGACGGCCTGCTTCGATGTCGCTCATCCAATGCACGTTACAAATCGCTCGGCTTTCGCCATAACTCAACCCGCGCGTGAATAACGCGTTGGATTGACCAGGCGACAGCTCACTGAGCATCAGCGCCCAAGCCCAGCCGATCGCGGCATGGCCGGAAGGATACGAACCGTCCCGCCGAAGCGAGGCCTCTTCGCGCGGCGTGCAGGTAGACTCGTTTGCGACGACGAATGGACGCGACCGGTTATACGTGTTCTTGGCCCGGTAAGTCGAAAGGCCGACGTCCGTCAGACTGCGACGCAACAACTGATAGAGAAAGGGCGTTTCAGCATCGTCGATGCGGGCCCCGAGGGCACAGGAGAACGATTCGGCGGCGGTAGGAAACGCGAGTTGAGCATCCGCTGTCGCCAGCCGGATTCGGTTGGGGTCGCGAATCTCTCGACTCGCGTGGCTGAAAGCGCCATCGGCCTTTTCTGCCGCAGAACCTTTGGCTGGCGGCGGAGCCAAGAGGCTCAGGCTATCAGGCAGCTCGCTGGTGGCGAGATAACCGCTCAGGTAGCCTGGCCGGATTTCCTTGACAGGAGCGGGATGTGCCTCCTGAGCCCAAACGCTCGATGCGTATGTCAGCACGCCACTATAAAGTAAAGCGGCAATCGTGATTATTCGTTGGATTTTCATCTTAATGCTCGTTCGAGATTGCCCGGTATAAAGCAGGGTTGACTCCCTGATACTTCAGGTATGCGACAAAACGTCGGTTCCGACCCGCAGAATATGGCTATGCTTCGCTCATCGCCCCGTCAGGATGCAGTCTAAAAGTTCAGCTTGTTCGCAGCCACCCCTCAAACCGGGTGGGGAAATGAAACGGCTCTTGTGCCATTGTTGTGTGGCCTGGGCTAGAGAAGAATAAGTGAGCACAGCATATGATCGATACCTGATTGAACGGTTCGAAGGGGAGGTCGAAGGCGAGGAATTTTTTATCAGAATGTCGGAATTCTCTAGCAATGGACCTGAAAGAGACAAGTGGAGCATCTTAAGTCAACTCGAAACGCAAACGAAAGAGCGCATCCGAAAGGAATTGCTGTCACTGGGTATAGACGTCGTTGAGTCCAACATGTGCGTGGAGCGAGGACGCAGTCTTGCGGAAAGTTTCAGGCATGTGCCGTGGATTGACTTCATCGATATCTTTCGGAAGTCGCTGGAAAGATTCGTAGCCGACTTCGAGGCGGCCGAGACAATGGTGCCAGCAAAGAGTCGAGCGCGCGAATTGCTGCATTACATCACCGAACACGAGAGGGCGTTGCTGGAATTCTCTGTGCGGGAGGCCGAAGGACGTGGGGCAACGTCGCTTGCCGCCGTGACGGCGTTGCTTGAGCGGCCACGCCAAGGCTTTGCTGATAAGCAAAAAGTGTGGCAGGCCGAATAGTTTTTCCGGATGCCCAATAAGCCTCGGACCACCCTATCGAGGACTGCGTTGTCCGCTCTATCCTCATGCGGGTTCGCTCACCTGTGGACAAGACATGCCACGCACACGACCGTCTGTCTTGATCGACGACGGGGTGCTGCAACTGCTTGATCGCGCTGGACTGTGCCTACACCCGGTCGTGATCGAGGCGATGCGGTTGATCGCTTGGGGGCGACGCGGACGGTGCCGGTCCGATGAGTGCATCAACCTCACGACGAAGCTCGAGTGGCTGTGCGAGGTGGGTCATGCGTGGCACGCACAGCCGGCATCGATTTTGACCGGCACGTGATTTCCTGCATGTGCCTACGTGATCAGGCCAGGCGCCAGTGTTTGCCAGTTGGCAAGAATGACGGGTCGTGACTGATGAGCCGGCCCGTCGCCCGCGCCCAGAAATTAGCCGGTCTGTTCGACCGGCGTCACGTCGAGATCCAGCATCTGCGCCCCGCGCAGCACCGCGACCTTAACCGCGCGCTCGATGCGCGACGCGTCCAGCGCGCGCTGCAAGCCATCGACGCTATCGACGCTCACGCCATCCACCGCGACGATGCGATCGCCCGTGCGCAGTCCGCCCAGCGCCGCCGGACTGCCCTTGACCACTTCCATGACGTGGACCGCGCTCGCCGACGTGAGGCCGAAGAAACGCTGCACGCGCCGCGACACGGGCGCGGTCGTTCCCGCGACGCCGATGTACGCGCGCCGCACGCGTCCATGCGCGAAGATCTGCATGATGACCCACTTGGCCGTGTCGATCGCGGTCGCGAACGAAATCGCCTGCGCGCCCGAAATGATCGCCGTGTTCACGCCGATCACCTGCCCCGCCGAATTGATGAGCGGGCCGCCCGAATTGCCGGGATTCAGCGCGGCATCGGTCTGGATCACGTCGTAGATCATGCGGCCGGACGTCGAGCGCAGCGACCGCCCGAGCGCCGACACCACGCCGGTCGTCACCGTCTGCGCGAGCCCCAGCGGATTGCCGACCGCAATCGCGATCTGGCCGACGCGCAGACTCCCCGATTCGCCCAGTTCGACGTGCGGCAGCGGCTCCGGCGAGCCGATGCGCAGCACCGCGAGATCGCTGCCGGGATCGTCGCCGACGAGATCGGCGTGAAAATGCGCGCCGTCGGCAGTTGTCACGGTAATGCGCGTCGCGCCGTGAACCACGTGGCTATTGGTGAGCAGATAGCCGTCGGGCGTGAAGATGAAGCCCGACCCGGTGCCGCCTGCGTGGCGGCGCGCGCCGCGAGCGTCAACCAGCTCGCGCTCGACGGCGATGAAAACGACGGCCTGCTGCACGCGCTCGAGCGCGCCGATCACGGTGCGCGAGTACGCATCGAGCAGCGCGGTGTCATCGAGCGGCTGGGGCTGTTGCTGCGCGGCGTCTTGCGAGCCGCGCGCAAGATCGTCGATGAATTGAGGTCGGCTTCCCATGCTGGACTCCCGATGTTCGAGAGCCGACATGCGGGCCGCCGCCGCGCTTTTCAAGGCCGCCCGGCGGCGCTCAGACCGTGCGCGACGCGCGCGCGAGCAGCGTCATCGGACCGAGTGTTTCGACGATGCCGCGTTGCGCGTCGTCCCGCACGAACAGCGAGCCGGCGAAGCCGAGCGAATTGATGGCGATGCCCTCGACATCGGCGACCGTGCGCGGCACCGCGAGCATCCAGCGGCGCGTGACGAGCAGGTTGTACGGCGCGGACTGATGCGTGGCGCCGGCGACATCGAGCGGTTCGACGCCGATCGCGTCGAGCAGCTGGCGATACGTGTCGTGCGCGCGCTGCGGCGTGATATCGGACACGTCGCCGAGCCAAGCCGCCGCGTGACCGAACGCGAGGCCCGGCACGCGAAAATCGGCGCTCTGCCGAGCGGTTTCGATCAATGGCTCGATGGGCGCCGCATAGCCGTCGAGCGGCAGCCGGACCAACTGCATGTGCTTGTGCGGCTGGCTTGATCCCGCGACCGCGCCGCCGTTGTAGAAACCGAGGCCGTCGAATTCGTTCACGCACGCGAGCAGCGCGGCGAAGTCGTCGGGTTCGAGCAGGGCTTCTTGCGGCTCGAACTGCGTCGTCACGATCAACAGATGGTACGGAAGCACGTTGAACTTGTTCAGCAACAAGAAGTGCCGTTCGCCGATATCGCCGACGCGCAGCGCGTCCTCGCACGGCGAAAACGGATCGCGCCACGCGCTCGCCGCATCGGTGGCGGACTTGGCGGCGAGCTTCGCTGCCTCTTCCTTGCGCGCCAGATTCGCGGCTTGCCGCACGAGAAAGCGCACGCCTCCGTCTTCGATGACATGCTGCACGGTGTCGAACGGACGCAACGCGCCGCACGCGAGCGCGCGCCCGGTTTGTTCGACGACGGCTTGCCACGAAGGCGCGCTTGGCAATGGTGTTGGGTTCATGTGTCGGACGAGTGATTGCCGGAACGAGCATTTTGCTGCTTTTGCGCACCGTGTGTTCCAAAGTTGTTTGGCGAATGGCTGCTTTACCTGCGCGGAATGTGTGAATGCCCCGATAGTTCGGACTTTTCAGCGTTCAATTCGGGCGTCCAGTTGGATAGACTTCCTGCCACTCGGTCGTTCGCAGATGCAGTTATCCATTCGGTATGCTTAATGAATCGACGATATGACTGAGCGCGTCGCACGGTGCGCGACGCTGCGAGGGGGCCGCGCACGAGGCGCGGATCTCCTTTCCGGCGTATCACCTTTTTTCCCTTTATTTCTAGCGAGAGCCACTCTCATGCAAAAAATCGACCGCGCTGCTCTGGTTCAGGCAAACATCGCTGGCGGCGCCGCCAAGGCAACCAGCACGTCTTCGTCCAACACGAACGTTTCCGTCACGATCACGGCTTAAGGCCGCGACGTTGGCAGCATAGAACCATCGTTTCAACCACACTTCACAAAGGTATTCACATGCAAAAGATCGAACGCGCCGTTCTGGCTCAAGCAAACATCGCTGGCGGCACGGCCAAGGCGTCGAGCTCGTCGTCGACCAACACCACCGTGGACATCACCATCTCCGCGTAAGGTTGCGGCTCTCCTCGTGAGAGCATGACCATGTGTGCAAAGGCTCCCGCTTCAGGGAGCCTTTGCCGTGGCGAAAGTCACGCCCAATCTTCCTCTCCGCGCTTCGACTCGGGCAAGGTCAAACCCGACGCCGGCAGCGGCAACGCTGTCTTGTAGCGCACCTGTTTGAGCGCAAAGCTCGAACGGATATTCGACACGCCCGGCATCTTCGTGAGCCGTTCGAGAATGAAGCGTTCGAGTGCCGCCACGTCGGGCAGCACGACGCGCAGCAGATAATCCGCATCGCCCGTCATGAGGTAGCACTCCATCACCTCGGGGCGCTCGCTGATGGCCTGCTCGAAACGCGCGAGCGCGTCCTTGATCTGCTTTTCCAGACTCACCTGAATGAACACGTTGATGCTCAAGCCAAGCGCCTCCGGACTGAGCAACGTGACGTGCTGCCTGAACAGCCCCGCTTTTTCGAGCGCGCGCACGCGATTGAAGCAGGGCGTCGGCGACAGGTTGACGGCGCGCGCCAGTTCCGAATTCGTGATGCGCGCGTTCTGCTGAAGCGCATTGAGAATGCCGATATCGATGCGGTCAAGCCGCTCTTTCGCTTGCGAGCTCATAGTTGGAAGATTCCTGTTTTGCGCCTCTTTGCAGAATAAACACACTACCGCAAAGCGCGCGCGCAGCCAAATGAGATGCACATTCTGCCCGCGACTGGTTATCCTCGATTGATCCCAGCCAGCGGAGTCGCGCCATGACGGACTTGTCGAACGGAACCACTCAGCTTCTTTCTCTCGCGCGGGGCCGCGAAGACGCGGACCCCGGCGAAACCGCCGAATGGCTCGACGCGCTCGATGCGGTAGTCGCGCACGTCGGCAAGGAGCGCGCGCAGTACCTGTTCGACCGCCTGGCGGAGCACGCGCTCTCGGTCGGCGTCGAATCGGCGCGGGCGCGGGCGACGCCTTACGCGAACACGATTCCCGTCGAACAGCAGCCGCCGTATCCGGGCAATCTCGACATCGAAGAGAAACTCGCGGGCGTGCTGCGCTGGAACGCGCTGGCAATGGTCGTGCGGGCGAACCGCGCTTACGGCGAACTCGGCGGTCATATCGCAAGCTACGCGTCCGCCGCGGATCTCTTCGAGGTCGGCTTCAATCATTTTTTCCACGCGGCGGGAGACGGCCACGGCGGCGATCTCGTCTACTTTCAGCCGCACTCGTCGCCGGGGGTGTACGCGCGCGCGTTCCTCGAAGGCTTTCTCGACGAAACGCATTTGCAGCATTACCGGCGCGAAATCGCGGGGCCGGGACTGTGCTCGTACCCGCATCCGTGGCTGATGCCTGACTTCTGGCAGTTTCCGACCGGTTCCATGGGCATCGGGCCGATCAACTCTATTTATCAAGCGCGCTTCATGCGCTACCTGCAGAACCGCAGCCTGAAACAGACGGAAGGGCGCAAGGTCTGGGGCTTTTTCGGCGATGGCGAGATGGACGAACCGGAGTCGATCGGCGCGTTGTCGCTGGCCTCGCGCGAGCGACTCGACAACCTCGTGTTCGTCATCAACTGCAATCTGCAGCGGCTGGACGGACCGGTGCGCAGCAACGGGCGTATCGTCGATGAACTCGAAGCGCAGTTCACCGGCGCGGGCTGGAACGTCATCAAGGTGCTGTGGGGATCGGACTGGGATGCGCTCTTCGCCCGCGACCGCACCGGCGCGTTGCTGCGCGCCTTTGCGCATACGGTCGACGGCCAGTTCCAGACGTTTTCCGCCAACGACGGCCGCTACAACCGCGAACGCTTCTTCGGCCAGAATCCGGAACTGGCGGCGCTCGCCGCGCATCTGTCCGATGAGGACATCGACCGCTTGCGGCGCGGCGGCCACGACGTGCGCAAGCTCCACGCGGCGTACGCGAAGGCGCTGGCGCACACGGGCCAGCCGACCGTGATTCTCGCGAAAACGATGAAAGGCTTCGGCATGGGCACGGTCGGGCAGGGCCGCATGACGACGCATCAGCAGAAAAAGCTCGATCTCGACGACCTGAAAACGTTTCGCGACCGCTTTCGCCTGCCGCTCTCCGATGCCGACGTCGAGGCGCTCAAGTTCTACAAGCCCGCCGACGATGCCCCGGAAATGCGCTATCTGCGCGAGCGTCGCGCCGCGCTCGGCGGCTATCTGCCGAGGCGTCGGGCGAAGGCGTCGGAATCGCTCGTGCCGCCCGCGCTCGGCACCTGGGCGCAATTCGCGCTCGATACGGCGGGCAGGGAGATGTCCACGACCATGGCGTTCGTTCGCATGCTCGGCAGCCTGATGAAGGACGCGACGCTCGGCCCGCGCATCGTGCCCGTGGTCGCGGACGAGGCGCGCACGTTCGGCATGGCGAATCTCTTCCGGCAAGTCGGCATCTATTCGCCGCTCGGCCAGCTTTACGAGCCGGAAGACATGGGCTCGATGCTCTACTACCGCGAGGACACGCGCGGGCAGATTCTGGAAGAGGGCATTTCCGAGGCGGGCGCGATTTCGTCGTGGGTGGCGGCGGCGACGTCGTACAGCGTCCACGACTTGCCGATGCTGCCGTTCTACATCTATTACTCGATGTTCGGCTTTCAGCGCATCGGCGATCTGATTTTCGCGGCGGCGGACCAGCGTTCGCGCGGCTTTCTGATCGGCGCGACGTCCGGGCGCACGACGCTCGGCGGCGAAGGCTTGCAGCATCAGGACGGCACCAGTCATCTGACGGCATCGACCATTCCGAACTGCCGCGCTTACGACCCCGCGTTCGCGTACGAAGTGGCGGCGATCGTCGACGAAGGCATGCAGGAGATGATGGCGCGCCAGCGCGACGTGTTCTACTACATCACCGTCACGAACGAGAACTACGCGCAGCCGTCCGCGCCCGGCAAGACGCTGGATGCCGCGACGCGCGAAGGCATCCTGCGCGGCATCTACCGCATTACAAGCGATGACGAGGCGAGCGGCGCCCAAGTGCAATTGCTCGGCTCCGGCGCGATTCTGAACGAAGCCATCGCCGCCCGCGCCATGCTCCAGGCCGACTGGAACATCGAGGCGGCCGTGTGGAGCGTGACCAGCTACGCGGAATTGCATCGCGATGGCGCGGCGTCCGAGCGCCTCGACCGTGTATCCGGCGATGCCCCGGCGCCCTATGTGACGCGCGCGCTTCAAGCGTCGCGCGGGCCGGTGATCGCTGCGACCGACTACGTGCGCGCGCTGCCCGAGCTGATTCGCGCGTACGTGCCGCGCCGCTACGTGACACTCGGCACGGACGGGTTCGGGCGCAGCGACACGCGACAGTCGTTGCGCGCGTTCTTCGAAGTGGACCGCGTGGCGATCGTGCTGTCGGCGCTGAAGGCGCTCGCGGATGACGGCGTGATCGAGCGCGCGGTGCTGTCGCGCGCGCGCGAAAAGTACGGCGCGACCCAGGCCGAACGCGAGGCGCCGTGGATGCGCTAGGCGCGCAGACCGAGCAGCGCGCGCACTTCGTCGTCGCTCGTCTGGTCGAAGTCGATGTAGAACTGGCCGACGCCCATGAAGTGACGGGGCCGAAGCGCGCATACGAACTCGTCGGCGACATCGGTGAAGCGCGTATCGGCATCCAGCGGGGCGACCGGTAGCGCCGCGACCACCCGCGCGGGCGGCGCGTTGCCGTTGCGCAGCGACATCGCGGCGGCGCGCAGGGTGGCGCCGGTGGCCATGCCATCGTCCACGACGATCGCCACTTTGCCGGCGCTATCGAGCGGCGGGCGCGATCCGCGGTACATCGCCTCGCGCCGCGCCAACTCGGCGCGCTCGCGTTCGATCACGGCGTTGAGTTCGGGCTGGCTGACGCCCGCATAGTCGACGATTCGCTCATCGAGGTAGAAGGCGTCGCCGGATGCGATCGCGCCCATCGCAAGCTCCGGCTGATACGGCACGCCCAGCTTGCGCACGACGAGCACGTCCAGCTTCGCGCCGAGCGCGCGCGCCACTTCGAACGCGACCGGCACGCCGCCGCGCGGCAGGCCGAGCACGATCACGTCGTCGCGGTTGGCGTAGCCCGAAAGCAGCGCGGCGAGTTCGCGGCCGGCCTCGCGCCGGTCCCTGAAGACGGAGTTCATGTCGCATGCGTCCTGCCGACGCGTGTGGCTTCGTGCGAGCCGGCCGCTTGCGGGAGGACGGCGGCTGCGCGTTGCCGGGCGGGTTACCTCAGGCGCGCGCGAGACAGCGGACGACGCCCGCGTTGGTAGGCGTTTGCCTTGTGCTGCATGGCGTTCGCTGATGCGGTCGTTTTTCGCGCCCGCGTGTGATCGGCAAGCCGCTGCCCGCATCCGCCCGTTGTGCTGTGCGTCTTGGCGATCTCTACATCGTAGGCGAAAAGCGTCGCGTGTCCCATCGGATCGACGCGCTCGGAGACTGGCGCACCGAGGCGCCGCATTCTCGCCGCGCGCGACGGCGCTTGGTTGCAACTCCCGATCGGCTGAGACACATTCTGGTGGCGTATTTGCCGCGTCCGCAGCGGGAAGGAAGGCGAACGGGTCGAAATTCGGTGCATGCGCGCCGTTGCTGATCTCCGCGCTTTTCGCCCATGCGATCGCGGTCGCGCCGACATCTACAGAACCAGTCGCCGCCCGACTACGCCCGTCGGTGATGCCGCGCATTGAGGCGCCGCCCGTATCGCGGCGACTTTTTATGAGACCGGCGAAAAAAAGGCGCCTCAACCGGGCGCCTTTGCACGAGGGATTCGAACGCTCAGAGATTGGCGCGCACGGCGTCCCTGAGAGCGTCCATCACGATGCCGTAATTGAGCGGAATGTCCAGCGAATCCGAATAGCCCGTTTTCTCGGCTGACTCGGCGGGCGCAGCGCCGACCGGAATCGGCTCGTAGGCAGTCTCGCCTGCCGGATTGTTGCGTCCTTCGATGGCACTCTGCAATTGCGGATTCTTCACGATTAACTCCTTCCGGTAATGGAGCGGCGAGGACCTGCAAGTTAAACCAGTGTCATGACAACTTGACGACTTCGATTGAGCACTCATCCGAAACATAGGCGTCCGGCGCGCCGGGATTCGCCGTGATGACGCGTTTTCAAAGAGCGCGGGGGCTCTAGTGTAACGGCGGCGCGCGTCGGCCGAAGCGTGTTTTTGTTATGACGCCCGCGCGGCGGTATCGGACCCGCCGCCAAGAAAGCGGCGCGGAAATTGCATCGCTGTCGTGCTGAACGCGATGCGGACGATCGGCGTCACGGTCCGATCCTCCTCACGAACGGCTGTTCGCGGGAAGGAATCCCAACGATCAGGACCGCTCTCACGCTGTTCGTCCCCCGCATCCGGCCTGAGAGGCGCACGCGACGACGACGCGCACGTAGCGAAAACAAGGAGAAATAAGCATGAGCAAGATCGCGATTATCGGAGCCACCGGCCATGTCGGAAGCCGGCTCACGCACGAAGCGTTGCGGCGCGGACACACGGTGACGGCGCTCGCCCGCGATACGTCCACGCTCGATGCGCGCGAAGGCGTGACCGCGCGAAACGTCGATGCGCTCGATCCCGACGCGCTCGCCGATGCCGTCGCCGGCCACGACGCCGTCTTCAGCGCGACGCGGTTCGCGACGGTGCCGGAAAGCGCGATCGTCGGCGCAGTGAAGCGCGCGGGCGTGCAGCGGCTGCTGGTCGTGGGCGGGGCGGGCAGTCTGTACGTCGCGCCGGGTCAGCGCGTTCTCGACGCGCCGGACTTTCCCGACGCCTATCGCGCCGAAGCGACGGCGGGGGCCGCGTTTCTCGATGCCCTGCGCCGCGAGCGCGAACTCAACTGGACGTTCGTGTCGCCGTCGGCGGAGTTCGTGAGCGGCCCGCGCACGCAGAGATTCCGCACGGGCGTCGACGAACTGCTCGTCGACGCCCACGGCAGAAGCTGGATTTCGTTCGACGATTTCGCCATCGCGTTCCTCGACGAATTCGGACGCGGGGCGCATATCAAGCAGCGATTCACGGTCGGATACTGACGCTGCGCGGCCGCGAGGCCGCCGCTTCTTGTCGTCAGCCGTGGACGTCGGCTTCGGCTTGCTCGGTCTTGGGCATCGCGGCGGCGAGGATCATCGCCGATGCGTTCTGTGGCTTCGGATCGCGCTGCGACGGCCGGTAGACCTGATCCCCGCGATGAACCGGCATGCCCGAGAGCGAGCACACGCCGTCGGCGGACGCCGTGGTGGCGCGCCACCCCTGATAGCCGTAATGGCACGTGCCGGGGTCGGACCAGTATACGAGCGCAGTGGCGCTGCTCGGGCGCTCGATCACGCGCACGATGGCCTGCGGAAACGGCAGCCGGTCGTGCGACTCACGCGGGTGCGTGCGATTCCAGTCGCGCGTCAGGCGTTCCAGGAACGCGCTCTCGGCGCGAGCCGTCTTCTGCGACGGCGCGCTGCGGCCCGTTTCGACGGGCGCAGTTTCTAGTTGGTGGACGGTCTGTGACCACGGGTCCGCTCTTTTCGAAAAAGCTGTCATGGCATTGTTCCAGGCTTTGACTCGACCTAGAACGTACGTCATTCAGCATATTCCGATAAATACGGTATAGGTGAAAACACTGTCCCGCTGTCACGAATAATCCGAGGTTGCGGCGTGTGAGAGGTCATCGCTGGACCGCAGGACAGTGTGGTGGGGCAGCGCGGAAGGCCGCAGCGCAAGGCTTTGCGCCGGTCTTCGCTATGCCCCTCGGACTGAACCGCGTTGTCTTTTTGAGTCGCGAAGGGGCGAACAAAAGCTGATTCCGTCCGATCGCGCGACGTCGCGACGAAGGGGTGGAGCGGCTTGGCAGCGTCGACCACCGCGCTGGTTGACGGAAGCGGCGTCCGCTGCCGCTGCGAATTCGTGGCTGCGGCTTTCACGGCGTCGGCCGGACAGCGGGGTGTGACTCGGTCCGGCGCTTATCCGAAGGCGGCGTTTCGCAATGCACCGTGGAACGAGGCCGCCGTTTGATACTCAACGGCGGACGGCGTGCCGAGCGGTGCGTCCGGAGGCGGGCTGCATGCCGCGCCGAAGACAGGAGCATGGGCAGCGACGCCGCGCACACGCCGCTTAGAAGTCGACGCGGTCGCTGCGGCAGTGCGGTTCGCAGGGCAACTGGCCCATCATTCGAATGAGCGACGTAGAGGTGATCGGCGCGTCAGCGCGGGAGGCTCGCACCGCGGTAATGTGCCGAGAAGTGTGCAGAAAGTTCGGAGGCAGGAAGATGCCGAAGGAAGGGGTGGCCGTGGTGTAAGTTGATGAATGTCGAGTTCGTCAACCTGCCCTCGGGAGGGCTTACGCCATGGCCGCATCGGCACGGCGCCTTCGCGCACGCATCGCGGCGCGCAGGCGCGCACGCCGCAACGGGCGCCCGGCACGAAGAAACAGCGCGAACTCACGCAACAGGACCTGGAGGCAACGATGATGGCGTTACACGAACGAAAGCGCGGCGCACAGCCATCCAAAAACCGCTCAGCGGTCAGCAAACGATGAAGTCCATGCACCTGCGCCCTGCCCGTTCAACCGTGCGTCTTCAACACTACGTGAGGGTAAAACCCAAGGACAGATACGACATCTGTATTTAGCCCGCACCCCGACATTTAAATCTGGCCATGACAATATAACTGCTGCGTAAAGACCCTGTACGTGCA
The DNA here is from genome assembly GCF_902506145.1 of Burkholderia sp. 8Y. Lineage (GTDB taxonomy): Bacteria > Pseudomonadota > Gammaproteobacteria > Burkholderiales > Burkholderiaceae > Caballeronia. The sequence goes on from NZ_LR733519.1 coordinate 915,832, forward strand.
CATTGCGCGCACACGCGGCTCCGACGCATCCGCGGGCTATCCTGCGCCAGCGACGCGACGGGCTTGATTGAATGGCTCCGCGGCGCGCGACGTGTTCTTCGGGCCCGTGCAAACGAGCCCGCCAACCAGATTCGCTGTTCCCGTTCGCACGAGGGTCTTAGACGACCTTGCCCGGATTCAAAATCCCGAGCGGATCCAGCGCGCTCTTGATCGCACGCATCGCGTCGATGTCCGTCTCCCGACGGCTTTGCGACAGGAAATGCCGCTTCTTCACGCCGATGCCGTGCTCCGCCGAAATCGAGCCGTTCAACTCGCGCGTGACGTCGTAAATGACGCGATCGATATCGTCGTGTCCGTGCTTGTCCATGCGCGGCACGTCCACGACGATATGAATGTTCCCATCGCCCAGATGCCCGTAGATCATGACGAGCGCCTGCGGCCAACGCTCGCGCAAACGTGCCTCGCAGCGCGCGGCGGCCTCGCCAACCTGCGCGATCGAAAAGCTCACGTCGTAGGCCGCGTGGTTGGGAATGAACCGCTGATACTCGCCGGGCGCATCGCGGATGGCCCAGAACGCGAGCGCATGCGCCTCCGACGAGGCAATCGCCGCATCGGTCACGATGCCCTCTTCCAGCATCGCGCCGAGAAACTCCTCGAATCCTTCGCCGTGGCGCACGGGATCGGTCCCGACGCTTTCCAGCAAGACATAGAACGGATGAGCTGACCCGAGCGGCGCGCGCAGTTGCGGCAAGTTGGCGAGCACGGCATCGTGATAGCCCGCCCACATGACCTCGAACGCCGACACGCCCGGCGCGAGCCCCGCCTGCGAGCGCGCGAGCAACGTCGTGACGGCATTGAAGTCCGGCAAGCCGCACCAAGCGGTCGCCGTCGCCGTGGGCTTCGGACGCAGCCGCAGCACCACGCGCGTGATGACCGCGAGCGTGCCTTCGCTGCCGATCAGGAGATGCCGCAGATCATAGCCGCTGTTGTTCTTGATCATCTTGTTGAGATCGCCGACGATGGCGCCGCTCGCAAGCACCGCCTCCAGCCCGAGCACCTGATCGCGCATCATCCCGTACTTGATGACGCGATTGCCGCCCGCGTTGGTCGCGAGATTGCCGCCGATCGCGCAACTGCCGCGCGCGCCGAGATCGAGCGGAAAGTAGAAGCCCGCCGCGTTCGCCGCTTCCTGCACGGTCTGTAACGCGGCGCCGGCCTCCACCGTCATGGTGCCGGAGACGGTGTCGATCTCGATGATGCGATGCATGCGGTCGAGGCTCAACGCGACTTCGCCGCCGCGCGCATTGGCGCCGCCGACGAGACCGGTCAGTCCGCCTTGCGTGACCACCGGCTGGCGAAAGCGCGAGCAAATCGACAATGCCTCTGCGACCTCTTCAGTGGTACGCGGACGAATGAGCGCGAGCGGTATTTCGCCCGGCAGCCCGCTCCAGTCCACGACGCGCCGGTCGCCGAATTCATCGGGAAGCGCGACCACATCCGCGCCGAGGGTGTCGCGCAATGCGCGTACTGCTTCTGTTGCCGTCATGTGCCGCGTGTCTCCATTGTTCGTTGCGGCATCGCTTTCCCGGATGCGCGCTCTCGTCACGATATACCGCGTCGCGCTGCGGCGGCAAGAGCACGCGCGTATGCGGCCGGGTGTCGAGCGGGCCGACGCGAGCGGCCACGCACCGCCTGCGGTCATTGTGCAGCCGCGCCCTGCCCGTTTCTCGCGGTCAGTTGTTCATACACGTCATGCGAAACCTGGAGCAATTGCGGGCGCGGGATCGCACCCGATACCGCATAGCCGAAATCGCCATCGACCCAATAGAACACGTTGACCGAGCCATCCTGATACAGCTTGAACGCGGTCACGTCACGGCTCACCTTGCGATGCGACACGTTAAGCGTGATGCGTTCGCCATTGGCATCGTGATACATGAATTGCGCGATCGGGCCTTCGTCGCCGGGCAACAGCCGTCCGCCCATCAGATTGAAGCCCACGCGTGTGAGCACGGGTGCATGCACGTCGGTGCCGAGCCGGTTCGACAGCCACTTGACGAGTTCCTCTTCCTGGTCCGCGCCGACTTCGACAGGACGCGTGACCATCGGCGCATACGTGACATACGCAATCGCCGATTGCCGAGCGAACGATTCGTCCCGCGTGAGGCTCGCATGGCGAAGCGTTGCATTGTCGTCGCCTGAAGCCAGCATGTCGCGCGCAGGCGGACTCATCATGCCGCCCACGCCGATGCAAATGCCAAGCATGAGCGCCGCTGCCATGCCTGCATATTTCGCCCAGTTCGCGGCGGGACCGCGGCTCGCATCCAGCTTTGCGGCGCGCTCCATGCTGGCATCGGGCGCGTCGACAGCCATCGTGAGGCGCTCCGGCAAGGGCTCCTGCAACACGCGATCATAGCGATCATGGAGCATGGTGTTCAACGCAAAATAATCGCTCACGCGGCTTGCGAGCGCATGGTCCGTTTCGAGCAATCGATCGATTTCCGCGCGTCGATGTTCCGCAAGCGCGCCATCGACATAGGCTTGAATATCGTCTTCGCTGATGGGAGTCGTTTGTTGGTTCATCGCACCACCTTCAGTTGCACGCCTTCCTGCTTGCCCGCCATGAGCGCACGCAATCTTTCTCGCCCGCGCGAGAGCCGCGACATTACCGTGCCGAGCGGAATCTCGAGCGCGAGCGCCACTTCCGCATACGACATTTCTTCGAGGCCGACGAGCAGCACCACCTGGCGCTGTTCAACCGGCAGCCGTTGAAGCGCGTAATCGAGGTCTCGCATTTCGAGCGACTGCGTGTCTCGGCTCGCAACCGCGAACTGGCTTTCGTCGAGCGGATCCTCGTCGACCGAGAAATGCACTGCACGCGCATCGGCGCGCCGCGCCTGATTCGCGAAGACGTTATGCATGATCGTGAAAAGCCACGCGCGCAAATCGGTGCCCGACTGGAACTTGTCGGTGTGCCTGAGCGCGCGTTCGAGCGTGTCCTGCACGAGATCGTCCGCGAGTTCCTGATTGCGAATCAGCGCGCGAGCATAACGACGCAAGCGCGGCAGATGGTCCATCAGTTGTTCCCGCACGCTCATCGGTACACCGTGCGCAGGCATCTTGCGTTCATGGTTCGTTCCTTTGCATGTTCTGGTGCACCATCAACAAATCCGCGGCAAGCATGAGACCGGGCGTGCCGGCGCGCGAGCCTATGATCGTGCGAACGCCCGACATTGAGGTCCATTCGATCAGACGCGCCGTTCCGATTCTATGCGCGTGCCACGGCGAACGCATGGATGCGGGCGGCGCACACGTCGAGAGCAGCACGAGCGGGTCGTTGTTCGCATTCCGATACGCGATGACCTTGACGGTCGAGAACGCGCCGAGCGTGATGCTTCTCACATCGACCGCGTGAAAGCCCGCCGACGACAAATCGGGCGCGTCTGCAAGCTTCGTGTCTGCGTCAGACTGCGTTGACTCCATCGCCAGCGCGGACAATGCTGCGCGTTCGAACGCGGCGTCGGGTACGCGCACCGTGGCCCCTATCCCCGCAATGACCAACAGAAGGCATGCGACGATGGCAGTCCACAAACGCAGCCGCAATCCCATTTGCCGATGACCCGGCATCGGCGCAACGCTCTCGTTGTCGAACATCGAGCGCAGTTGCGTATTGAGCCGGTCATAGAACGCGACTCTGCGCGCCTCGTCCGGCCTGCTCGCCAGATAGGCATGCAACGACTTGGCGCGTTCCGACGCAAGCAGGCCATCGGTGAAGGCCTGCACGTCGGCTTCGGAAAGGCGAATGTCAGGATGCGGGTCCACGGTCGTGAGTCCAGGGCGCTGGGAATGTCGTTTCACCGGTGCTAACAACGGCGCGAGCGATCTATTCCCGCAGGCGCCGATTTATTTTTTGCAGCCATCAAGAACCCGAGTAAAGGTGACAAAAGCTGTAGGGGCCCACGCAGTCCGACATGTTCAATGGCGCACTCCCCGACCCGGTCGCGGCTTTCGTGCCGCCATAAGCGCCGCTCGCGGGCGCGTTCATGCGCGCTGCCTGACTCTGATAGATCGGGCTGACGTCCGGATACGACGCATCCGTCACAAGACGCGAGCCGCTCTCCTCGGCCTGCACGAGTTGCGCGCGGACATCGTCGCGCGTGAGGCTTTGCGCGAATGCGCCCGTTGAAACGACCAGTGCAGCGGATACGGCAATCAGTTTGGCGATGTTCATGTTCGACTCCTTGAGGAAGTTGTTGGGCTTGCATCAAGGCAAACCGCGCCAGGACCCGATGTATTCCATGGAATTCGCTTCGACATGTAGATGGAATAAGCGTGCAAAGACTCGTGTTCGCGTCAACTGATCCATTGAACAGCGAGAAACACGCCATGAAACAGTCACCGTTCTCACTCATGAGGCTATTACGGAACCCGCGTCGGCATGCTGCTGAACTGACGAAACTCGCGCTCATTGGCGCCAGCGTGCTCACGATCAGCACTGCGTTCGCTTACGTGGCGGGCGTCGGTGCCACGCATAGACTGACATCGACGAAGATCGTGGATACGCTGGAAAGCGTGAGCGGCGTGCACGCGGGATACCGGCGCAATCATGCCAAGGGCGTGTGCGTCGAAGGCTGGTTCGACGGCAACGGCAACGCGTCGTCCCTCTCCCGTGCCGAAGTGTTCGCACGCGAGCGCACGCCGGTAACGGGACGTTTCGCGATACCCGGCCCGAATCCCTTTGTCAGCGATTCAGGCAACCCGGTGCGCAGCCTCGCCTTACAGTTCCGTTTGCGCGATGGTGAACAGTGGCGTACGGCAATGAATAGCACTCCTGTTTTCATCGTGAACAGCGCGCGAGGATTCTATGAGCAACTGGTCGCATCGCGTCCCGATCCGGCGACGGGCAAGGCGGACCCGGCGAAGCTCGCCGCCTTCCTTTCCGCGCATCCGGAAACCATGCCGTTTCGCGATTGGGTCAAGGCGCACGCGCCTTCGTCGAGCTTCGCCAATGCGGCGTATTACGGCATCAACGCGTTCCGCGCAATCGACGCATCGGGCGCGACGCATGTCGTGCGCTGGTCGCTTGTTCCTGACGCCAGCTACGAAGCGGTATCGACGAGCAACACCGGCCGTCACGACTTCTTAGACAATGAATTAAGGGGACGCCTCGCGCACGGCGCACAACGCTGGCACCTGATATTGACGGTCGCGCAGCCCGGCGACATCACCAACGATGCAACGAAAGCATGGCCCGACGACCGGCAGCACATCGACGCGGGCACGCTGGTCATCGACCGCGAGCGCGCACAAGCCGACGGCGATTGCCGCGACATTAACTTCGACCCCACGATATTGCCCGCTGGTCTCAAGGTTTCCGACGATCCGTTGCTGGCTGCGCGTTCGTCCGCGTATTCGGTGTCGTTCAACCGCAGAACGCATGAGGAAGCGCACAATGAAGCGCACTGATTTGAAGCACTTCAGCCTTGCGGCGCGCTCGATTCACTGGCTTATGGCTGTGCTCGTGGTCGCCATGCTCTTTATCGGCATCGGCATGGTCGCGACGCTTTCGTCGTGGCATCACACTTTGCTCGCGATACATCGGCCTCTGGGTATCGCGATCCTTCTGCTGGCGATAGTGCGTCTTGCCGTGCGCATCACGCATCGGACGCCCGCGCTTCCCGGCGACATGCCGCGATGGCAGCAGCGCATCGCGCACGGCTCGCACTGGCTCTTCTATGCGCTCCTCTTAGCGATGCCGCTCGTCGGATGGGCGATGCTATCGGCTGCAAGTTATCCCATTGTGATGTTCGGCGGCGCGCATCTTCCGTCGATAGCACCCGTAGACGTGCGCCTCTATGCGCTTCTCAGGAGCGCGCACACGTACCTCGCGCTGCTCTTGTTCGCGACCTTCGTGATGCACTTCGCCGCAGCCCTGTTTCATGGCCTGATTCGTCGCGACGGCGTGTTTTCGAGCATGGCGCGTAGTGGCCGGTGAGGGCGTCGCGCACGCGCGCCAGCTGCGTGCTCATTCGGCTTGCGTGCGCGGCATTGCGTCACGCACTGAGACTTGATCGATGGCACTTAGCAAGTCTTCCGTGTGCACCATCAGCTCGCGTACCCGTCGCAGCGTCTGATATTGGTCGAGCACGCCGCGCCAGCGGGGCGATTTCAGCAAGTCATTCCATACAGGTTCGAGCGTTCGCGCATCGGCATGTTCCTGATCCTGCACCGTCGCGGCAAATTCAAGGCTGGCCTGCGCGGAGAGCAGTTGCATCCGGCTGCCAGCGCCGAGCAAACGCTGAGCGGCTTCGAGAGGCGCATCGCAGCAGTAAAGCACGGTGCTTTGCAAGCTGGCGTCGTCAGTGGCCAAGGCGCGTAGCGAAGAACCGCGCAAGCGCACGGCGCCCTGACCCGTTTCAAACACGTACGCGACGTTTTCTTCAGCCTGCGAAAGAAGCGCGATGCCTCGAAGAAGCCGCGAGAGATCGGTCGTTGCGGCATCGACAGAAGCCTTCGATTCGACAAGCAGACAGACGTCCCATGACGGCGCATCATCATCGCAGTCTGACTGTCCGAGCAACACGGCATCCCACTCGCTCTTGGCGCGCTCGGCGCTTCCCGGAATAGACGCGGGAACGTGCATCGCGGTCACGACGCGATACCTTCGACCGTTAGCTTCGTCCTGATTGAGACGGTCCGCCATGACTTGCAACGCGTGCGCCGCCCGCGCTTCAGCCGCAGTGCCGCGCTTTTGCGAGGCGTTCCCTTGCGCAGCGGCTTGCGCGCTGCCGGAACGCGGACCATGCCGATCCCATAACGCCACATACTCGCGCACTCGCTCATCGTCGAGCAGGGCTTCGATACGCTGCAACCGCATCAACGAAGGACTCTCGAGCAGTAGCGTGAGACCTTGCATGAGCGGCGGTTCGCCCGAAATTTCGGGAATGGAAAGCAGACTTTGCGCGGTATCGGCGAGGCCGGAACAGTATGGCGATGACGCGCAAGCATGCAATAGCGCGAACGCTTCGCGCTGCCGGTCAGATGCGCTTCGCTGCTTGCCGGGGTGCGCCATTGCGTTGACGCTGGTGCGAAGGGATCGACGATCCTGATTCGCGTGCGCTGACAGCGACACGTATTCGCGCACCGCTGCCGCGCGGTGCCTGATCAACATCGCCTTGAAGACAGAATCGCCTGAATCGCTGCTTATGGCTTCAGCGATCAAGCGTGCGAGCCCTTCGACAAACGCATGCCTCATCGAAGCCGTCGGTGTTTCACCGCGAGTTATTGCGCAGCGCGCCTGCTCGATGACGATTGCGAGCGCGACGGCGGGATGCGCGTTGCGGGAATCATCGGATGCCGCAGGAAGCGCGGGCAAGCGATAGCGCCGCGCAACGACGCGGAGCGTCTCTTGAAGCAAGAAGGGAACAGGCATAAGAGTACGAGGGATGACGCGTAGCCTCGTACTTTACCCCGTGATGCCGATCGTTACCGACGCGCCGTGCCCGACACCACGTCGATCCACACCGCGAGCACGAGGATCGCGCCTTTGACGATCATCTGCCAGTAAGAGTCGACGTCCAGCATCGACATGCCGTTGTCGAGGCTCGCCATGACGAGCGCGCCGATGATCGCGCCATATACCGTGCCCGAACCGCCACGCATCGACGTTCCACCGATAAAGCACGCTGCGATGGCGTCCAGTTCGCCCATCGATCCCGCCGACGGCGAGCCCGCAGCGAGACGCGCGGTATTGACGAGGCCGCCGAATGCGCACATCAAGCCCATCAGCGCGAAGATGGCGAGCTTCACGCGATCGGTGTTGATGCCGGACAGACGCGTCGCTTCCAGATTGGAGCCTACCGCATAGATGCGCCGTCCGAACACGGTCTGCGTCGCGATGTAAGTGAACACGCCAAGCAGCGCGAGCAACACCAGCACCGGAACCGGAATGCCGCCATAACGGTTGAGCGTCGCGACGAAGGCGAAAAGAATGACGCCCGCCGCGACGATCTTCACGCCGTCCTGCCATGGCGCGACGACCGGCAAGCCATAACGCTGACGGCTGCGTCGCTGGCGCAGCGTCAGGATGGCAAGCAGCGCAAAGAGCGCGATGGCAAGCGTATCGCCTGCAATTCGCGGCAAATAGCCTTGCCCGATGAACACGAGCGAATCCGACACTGGCGCAATGGTAGAACCGCCGGTTATACCCAGCAGAACGCCACGATACGCGAGCATGCCGCCGAGCCCGACGATGAACGAGGGCACTCTTCGATACGTGGACCACCAGCCATTGAAAAGGCCGATCGCAACTCCGAGCACCATGACCACCGGCAACGTCACTGCGATCGGCCAGTGATACGTGACATCGAGAATGGCCGCCACGCCGCCGAGGAGCCCTAACAGCGAGCCGACCGACAAGTCGATCTCGCCGGAAATGATGACGAACACCATGCCGCATGCAAGCATGCCGGTAATCGACATCTGGCGCAAAAGATTGGAGAGATTGCGCGGCGTAACGAACGCGCCATCCGTCAGCAGCGAAAAGAACAGCCAGATGACGGCCACCGCGAGCAGCAGCGCAAGCAGCTTATAACGTGTGAAAAGCTGCTTCATGCGCTGGCTGGCGGACTGCGGCGCGCCCTTCTCGTCTTTGCTTTGCTTGGGCGTGGAAGTGAGATCGGGAGTCATGCGAGGCTCGCTGAAACGATTGAGTCAGTGTCTTGCCGCGTAGCAATCGCGGCGGAGAGAATGTCTTCCTGCGTGAGGCCGTCGTTGATGAAGTCACCTCGCAATTCGCCTTCTCCGATGACCAGCACACGGTCCGCCACGCCGAGCACTTCCGGCAATTCCGACGACACCATGACGATGGATACACCGCGCCGCGCAAGCTCGAACATGAGCTTGTAGATTTCGTACTTCGCGCCGACATCGACGCCACGCGTCGGTTCATCGAGAATCAGCACTTCCGGATTGGTCAGCAGCATGCGCGTGAGTACCGCCTTCTGCTGATTTCCCCCGGACAGGCTCGCGATGGACAGCATCGGATGCGCCGCGCGCACGGAGAGCCGCTTCATCTCGGTGTGAATCGTATCGAGTTCCGCTGCCGTATCGATGCGTCCGCCCTTAGCGAAACGCCGCAGCACCGCAAGCGTGATGTTATGGCCGACGCCGAGCTGAGGAACGATGCCGTGACGCTTGCGATCTTCGGGCACCATCGCGATGCCGGCCGCAATCGCGTCCGCCGGTGTGCGAATGGCAATGGGCGTGCCTTTCATGATGACCTGCGCGGAACACTCGCCTGCATACGCGCCGAAGATAGCCTGCATGAGTTCTGTGCGCCCCGCCCCGACAAGCCCCGCAACGCCGAGGATTTCGCCTTTTCTTAGCGCGAAGGACACATCGTCGACGCGCTTGCGATTCGGATTGGTGATATCGAAACAGGTGACGTTGCGCGCTTCGAAGACCACCTCGCCGATCTCATGCCGGTCCTCTTTGGCAGGACGCGGGAAGAGATTCGTGATCTCTCGACCGACCATCATCGCGATCACGCGGTCCGTGCTCAGGCCGCGCATCGATTGAGTCGCGACGTGCCTGCCGTCGCGAATGACCGTGACCGTATCGCATACGGCTTCGACTTCATCCAGCTTGTGCGAGATATACACGCACGCCACGCCGCGCCGCTTCAGGTCCCGCACGATATCCAGCAGAATCTGCGTCTCGGCCGCGGTCAGCGATGAAGAAGGCTCGTCGAGAATCAGGAGCCGCGCCTTTTTATTGAGCGCCTTGGCTATTTCGATCAGTTGCTGATGACCGCCGCCGTAATTCATCACCGGCTGCGCGACATTGATCCCTTGTATGTTGAGCTCGCCGAGCAATTCGCTTGCGCGCTGATACATCGCCGGATAATTCATGCGCCCACCAGGGAGCGTGATCTCGTTGCCAAGGAAGATGTTCTCGGCCACGGACAATTGCGGCACGAGCATGAGTTCCTGATGGATGATGATGATGCCCGCGCGCTCGGTGTCGCGAATGCTGGCCGCCTGAAGCGGCTTTCCGTCCCAGCGTATTTCGCCTTGCCACGTGCCATACGGGAAGACGCCCGACAGCACCTTCATGAGCGTCGACTTGCCTGCGCCGTTTTCGCCGCAGAGCCCCACGCATTCGCCCTGATTCACGACAAGATCGATGCCGTCGAGCGCCTTGACGCCGCCAAAGGACTTGGCGATGCCACGCATCTCCAATAGCGCCTGTGCCATGCTTATTGTCCTGACTGTGCTGAACGAAGCGGACATCGCCCATGGCGATGTCCGCAGGACTTTTAGTTGCCGGCCAGTTGCGCTTGCGAATAGAAGCCGTCCTTGATGACGACATCCACGTTGGACTTGGTAAGCAGCGTCGGCTGCAGTAATACCGTATCCACCTGCTTCTTGCCGTTGTCATACTTCGCGTTGAACGCGGGCTTGTCGCCCTTGGCGAGATCGACGGCGAGCTTGGCGGCATCGCCCGCTATGAGCTTGAGAGGCTTGTAGACCGTCATGGTCTGCGTGCCCGCCACGAGGCGCTTGACCGCGGCAAGGTCCGCGTCCTGCCCCGATACCGGCACCTTGCCCGCGAGCTTTTGCGCGGACAGGGCCTGAATCGCGCCACCCGCCGTGCCATCGTTGGATGCGACGATGGCATCGATCTTGTTGTTGTTCGCGGTCAACGCATCCTCGGTGATGCGCAGCGCGGTGGAGGCGCTCCATTCCGGCACCCACTGCTGACCGACGATCTTGACGTCGCCGCGATCGATGGCGGGCTTCAGCACTTTCATCTGCCCTTCTCTGAGCATCTTGGCGTTGTTGTCGGTAGGCGCCCCGCCAAGGAGAAAGTAATTGCCCTTGGGCTGTGCGTTATACACGCCCTGCGCCTGCAATTCACCGACCTTTTCGTTGTCGAATGAGATGTAGGCATCGACGTCGGCATCGAGGATCAGGCGGTCATACGACACGATCTTAATGCCCGCTTTATGCGCCTCGGCCACCACGTTGCCAAGGGTCTTCGAATTGAACGGCACGATCACGATGACATCGACGCCGCGCGAAATGAGGTTCTCGATCTGCGAGATCTGGCGCGCTTCGCTTGCGTCGGCGGACTGCACGGACACTTTCGCGCCGAGCTTCGTTGCAGCCGCGACGAAATAGTCGCGATCGCGCGACCAGCGTTCAACACGCAGGTCGTCGATGCAAAAGCCAATCTCGGGCTTGTCCTTGCTTGCATGCGCAAGCGGCGCGACCATCGAAAAGCCTGCACACATGGCGGCGCAGACGAGCGAACTCAATACGGAACGGCGAATGGCTGATTTCATGTCTCACTCCTGTTATGGATGACGGCCGGCGCGGTCGTGCGAGAGAACGCGCGGCGTTTCATTCAGTGCGCCGCGAATCCATGTTCGCAAGCGTCGCTATGATTGTTTGGTTCGAAGAGTGGGCGTTATCCGCTCACACCGCAATTGTGAAATCGACCGCCTGCGCTAACGTTTTTTAGCGCCGTTCAACCGTAGATCGCGCGGTTGACGATGTTCTCCAATCGCTCCTGCTGGCCGCTCACATGCCGCGGATCGATTTCGCGCGAGAGCGCATCGGTCGCTAGCGTGTCGAGCGAATAACCGCCCGCAAGTACCTTTTGCCCGAATTCCGCATTCCAGCCGGCATAGCGGGCCGCTTTCAGCTCCGCGAGTTGATCCTTCTCGACAAGCGTGGCCGCGCGTTCGAGCGCCACGGCAATCATGTCGATGGCGCCGATGTGGCCATGCAAGAGGTCTTCGGCATCGATGCTTTGTCGTCGCACCTTGGAGTCGAAATTCATGCCGCCGGTTGTAAAGCCGCCGTTGCGCAGAATTTCGTAGAGCGCGAGCGTGAGTTCTTCGACGCTGTTGGGAAACTGATCGGTATCCCAGCCATTTTGCGGATCGCCCCGATTCGCGTCGATGCTGCCGAAGATGCCGAGCGCGAACGCGGTTGCGATCTCATGGTGGAACGAATGCCCCGCAAGCGTTGCATGATTCGCTTCGATGTTGACGCGAAACTCGTCTTGCAGGCCGAATTGCATGAGAAAGCCGTGCACCGTTGCGACGTCGTAGTCGTATTGATGTTTGGTCGGCTCTTGCGGCTTCGGCTCGATGAGCAGTGCGCCCTTAAAGCCGATCTTGTGCTTGTGCTCCGCAACCATCGCGAGAAGGCGCGCAAGCTGCTGGCGCTCGTGCTTGAGGTCCGTGTTCAGAAGCGTCTCGTAGCCCTCGCGTCCGCCCCAAAGCACGTAGTTTTCGCCGCCGAGATCGAGCGTGGCTTGCAGCGCCTCGCGCACCTGCGTGGCGGCGAAGGCGAATACGTCCGGATTGGGATTCGTGGCGGCGCCCGCTGCATAGCGCGGATTGGAGAATAGATTGGCCGTGCCCCAAAGCAGCTTGACGCCGCTTGCTTCCTGCTTGCGCGCCAGATAGTCGCGCATGCGCTTGAAGTTGTCGACGTATTCGCGAATGCTTGCGCCCTCCGGCGCGACGTCGGTATCGTGGAACGTGTAGAACGGCGTGCTCAGCCTGGCAAAGAATTCGAAGGCGGCATCGGCCTTCATGTGCGCCATCTCCATCGCGTCGTCCTGCTTGTGCCACGGGCGATCGAACGTACTCGCGCCGAACACATCCACTCCCGGCCACACGAACGAATGCCAGTAACACACGGCAAGCCGCAGATGATCGGCCATACGCTTGCCGAGGACCATCTTGTCGGCATCGTAGTGGCGAAAGGCGAACGGATTGTCAGAGCCGGGGCCTTCGAAACGGGCGGCTGGAAGATGTTCGAGCAAAGGCATGATGTCTCCTGGTCTTGAATGCGCGGAGTCTAGGCGCGCTATACAGTGACGCCATGCTGCCAGCCGTGCGCCCGGTGCTTCAATTGCGAAATTCGCCAGTGCCGCTATCGATTCTTGGCAAAGGCCGAAGTTGTGCGGCGCATGCAATTAGAATGAAGCGGCTGCATAGCTTGCAGCCAGGCGTCACATATGGAAAACCCTTAAGTCCGCTAAGAGATTTTCATGAACCGTCCGCATCGCATCGCGCTGCTCTTCAACGCGAACAAGGTCTACGACCGAGAAATCATCACGGGTATCGGTCAATACCTGTTGTCCACGCGCGTGGCGTGGGACTTGTTTCTGGAGGAGGACTTCAGGGCGCGGCTGACGGGCATCGAACGTTTCGATGGCGATGGCATCATCGCGGATTTCGATGACCCTGCCGTATGCGATGCGCTTGCCGATTGCCCGCTTCCGGTCGTCGCCGTGGGCGGGTCGTATCACGACGCGGCTTGCTATCCTGCATCCCTGCCGTACATCGCAACCGACAACGCCAAGCTCGTTTCACTGGCCTATACGCACCTGATCAGCGCGGGGCTGCAACGCTTTGCGTTGTACAGCCTGCCCGAATCCACTGAAAATCGCTGGGCTCAGGAGCGCGAACGCGCGTTCCAAACACTGGTGAAGACGGACGGGCTGGACGCGGAGATACATCGCGGCTTGCCGACGAGTGCGCCGGTTTGGAGTCAGGCGAGCGCCGATCTCACTTCGTGGCTGCAAAGCCTTGAAAAGCCGGTCGGCATTATCGCCGTCACGGATGCGCGTGCGCGGCATCTGCTGCAAGCGTGCCTCATCTCGGGGATTGCGGTGCCCGAACAAGTCGCGATCATCGGTATCGACAATGACCCGCTGACACGCTCGCTCACGCGCATCGAGCTTTCGTCGGTCATACAGGGGACGGAAGAAATGGGACGAACGGCTGCGCACCTGTTGCATCAGATGCTCGGCGGCGCCCGCTTTGCAGGACGACGCATCCTCGTGCCGCCTGTCGGTATCAAGGTGCTCGAATCGACGCGGCATCAACCCGTGGCGAGCCCTTATGTGATGCGCGCACGTCATTACATTCGTCAATATGGATGTCAGGGCATCAAGACAGAACAAGTGGCGGACTATGTCGGTGTATCGCGTTCGTCACTCGAAGATCACTTTCGGCGCGAGCTTGGCTGCACGGTGCATCAGGAAATCCTGAGCCATAAGCTACAGGTGGCGAAGCAATTGCTTGCCAAGCAAGATATCCCCAGCGCGGAAGTCGCGATACGCTGCGGCTTTACTTCGCTACAGTACATGTACGCTGTTTTCAGGCGCGAACTCGATTGCACGCCGCGCGAATATCAGGAACGGCTTCAGGCCGCATCTTCGCAAACAGCCTGACGCGAACGAAGGTTATCGACTCATGAATATCGCCGACACCGAGGGCGCCGCCCAGACGCATACCGACCGAATCGCCTTCGAGCGGTGGGGCAGCTTGCCGGGCGGCGACAGCGTGCATCTTTATACGCTGCGCAACGCGCACGGCATGCGCGTCGCGATCAGCGATCTCGGCGCGACGCTGGTGTCCTGGCATACAGCGGATCGCGCGGGCCGCATAGCGGATGTTCTGCTCGGCCACGACACACCCGAAGCGTATTTCAAGGGCCGCGCTTATATGGGCGGCATCATCGGGCGATGGGCCAATCGCATTCGCGATGCGCGCTTCGTGCTGGATGGTCTCGCCTACTCGCTCGATCGCAATGAAGGCCCGCATCATCTTCATGGCGGTGCAACGGGTTTTCATCGCGCGGTATGGAGCGCGCGAGAAAGCGACGGCGCGTTGCTGTTCACGCATGAGTCGCCCGAAGGAGACGCAGGCTTTCCAGGCAAAGTCATGGCGACAGTGCGCTATTCGCTCGACGATGAGGGTGCGCTCACCATTCAATACGACGCTATTGCCGACGCGCCCACGCCGATCAACATGACGAATCACGCGTACTTCAACTTGTCCGGCGATGGTTCGCCCGGCTCGTTCGACATACGCGGTCACGTGATCGCGATACACGCCGACACCTTCTTCGAAACAGACGACGCCATGATTCCCGTGGCGCGCGCGAACGTGGCAGGCAATGCATTCGATTTCCGCGCGGGCGCGCCAATAGGCGCAAGGCTCGACTGGCCCGATGCCCGCCTTGCCCGCGCCGGCGGCTTCGATCATTGCTACGTCTTGCCTGACTCGGACGATGGCGTCATGCGCCAGGCCGCCGTGCTATACGATCCTGCAAGCGGAAGAGAACTCACCGTATCGACCGATGCGGCCGGATTGCAGTTCTATACGGGCAATCATCTCGAAGGCGTGCCCGGCCGCGAGGACAAGCCGTATCGCATTCATGCGGGGCTTTGCCTCGAAGCAGGCGCGTTTCCCAATCAGATCAATATGCCGGAAGCGTCGCGCGTGGTGCTCAGGCCCGGCGAGCGTTATAGCCAGACCACGCGCTATCGCATCGGCGTTCGATAGACTCGCTCAGGAAACAGCAGGTGCGCGCATGCGCACTGTCTCCTCTCGTACCGGCGCGTTCGTTTCCTTGATGACGCTCTCACACAGCGAAATGATCTGCGCCGAGCTGGCCGGATTGAACAGCGAATGATCGACATCCGGAAAAGTCACGACGCGAACGTTCGGGTAACGTGACAAGCGCACGCCCATTTTGCCGCAGTGCGCCGCGAGAAGATCGAGACCTGCGTCATAGCTGCCATAGACGAGCAACGTCTTGACGCCCTTGGCATCGAGCACGCGAGCGATTGCTTGAGGCGTCGTGGCCTGCTCCGCCGAAATAGGTGTGACGCTATCGAGCCGAAGCATGTCCGCGATACGCGAACGCACGCGCGTCCCAACATAACTCGCGATAAAGCCGAGCACGCGAAGCAGGTTTTTGTCGCCGCGCAGTATCGCTTTCCATTTATCGACCTCCAACATCGACGCCGCATAGCCGGCCATGGAATTGCGCGTCGACTGACGCATCTCGTCTGCCGACTTGTCCTCGGGCTGCTTGAAGGTCGGAATGTTCACCGCAATCACGCCGGTAATGGCGGCTTCGGACGCGGCTGCCTTGAGGGCGTGATAAGCGCCGGAACAGATGCCGAACGAGAAGATCGATTTATAGCCTTGACGCGAGAGCCATCGTGCAGCGGCCGCTGTATCCTGTGTTGCGATGGGATTGTAGATGCGGCTGTACGGCGTGTCCGATTCCGTCACGCCGGGCGCAGCCGGACTATCGCCCCGGCCTCGGGCATCGAAGCGCAAGGAAGCGACACCGCGTCTGGCGAGATCTCGGGCAATGCGCACCGAGAGCCGGCTATCGCCCACACGCGAACTCGCGGCGGTATTGGTGAGCAAGAATGCGGCCCCACGCGACACCGGGCGGCGCGGCTCGCACAGGATGCCGACGAGCCCTTCTTCGCCGATGCTCACGGGCCGCTCGATGGCCTCGACCGTTTCGATGCTCAGGTCTTCCGGCCACTCGAATGACATCGCTGGCGCGTCGCATGACTCCTGTGCGTCGGCGGCAAGCCATTGCACCGCTTCGTCGAAAGCAGCGTGCGGCATGACGGTGAAGGCAGACTCCTGAATAAACCCAGTGAGGTCGTCGAAGGCCCGAGTCTGCACATCGACGCCAAGCGAGGCGAGTGCATCGCGCAAAGGATCTTTAGACCCGACGCGTCCATGCATCAGCAAGACCCGGCGCGCGGGCGCAACGCCCGACTGTTTAACGCTGGCCGCCAAATCGACGGCTTCGAGCTCACGCCTGAAGTCCTCGCTATATGTCTGACCAAGAACGTTGAGCGGGCCTTCTTGTGGCTGCACTTCGCGCAACGGAGCGGCAAGCTTTTCAAGCCAGGTCTTGCGCGTGACGCTTAGTTCGCGCATGTACGTGCGCCCGCTCACGACGGGCGCAAGGAGCAAGAGCTCGTCCACGGGACGCCGCAGGGCCGCATGCAGCGCGAAAGCAGCGCCCACGCGAAATCCACAGAGCGACACGTGTTCGACGCCTGTCTCTCGTTTCAGAAAATCAATGGCGATGGCAATGTCTTCGACTGACGACTCGAACTGATCCGGCGCGGCGTCGTCGCCGCCGGAATCGCCGGTACCCCTGTAGTCGAACCGCAAGACCCAAAGCCCGCGGGCTGCGAGCATGTCTGCCAGCAAACGGAACCCGCTATAGGTCCAGACATACTCATGGCCATAGGTATTGCAAAGCACGACGCCCCGCTTACCCGTTCCTGCATGCAGCCACCCCAATCGCCCGCCGAATACAACCGGTTTCATTGTTTTGTCCTCGCTCTGGCGACGTCCATGATCCATGAGGGATGCCCCGGCTCCCTTTTGCTCGCGCTTTGCCGCGGGATTCATCGTGTGAGATCCGCAGCGATGGTGTGCTGTTCGTCGCGATTATATTGAGCGAGTTGACGCTGTAAGGTCGTCTCCTAACATAACGAGCTAGATAAGCGATTAATTGATCAGGCAGCCATCGCCGGATCGAGGGCATCTTGCGCGGCCCCACGCGCATGCGCGTAGACGCGAGCGCGTTCACGCGCGACGAGCGCCTTCTTAGCGGCCACAGTCTGTCGCTGAAATTTTGGATCGCCCATCGTCGCTATATATTCGCCGCGGCGGTAACGCAAATAACGCTGAAAGAACTCGGCGCCAGGCAGGCCGCTGTCGAGTGCAAGAAGCACGCCATAGTCGATATCCTCAACATCGCCTAGCGCCTTTACAGCGGACTCCAGCGCGGCATAACGCTGCGCAAGCGGCACGGTCTTGTCGCACAACGCATGAAAACGCTGATAAGTGAGTAAGTGCCGATGCGACGCGCAACGTCGCAATGCCTTCGCAAGTTTCAGACTTAGTTCGGTTTCCACTTTCCCTCCCGCGATATCACCGGATGGCAGGCGCGCGACGGTGCCGGCATCCGCTAAACGGATGTCGGTCGCTACTTGCCTGGTTTCACCTGTCAAAGCAAAGAGAAATGCCGGTATTCACAGCCATGCCTTAAACGACTGTCACGGCGTATAAGTGCGTCAACTCGCTAAGAAGCGTCAAGACGTGATTAAGTTATGCGAGGCCCTCATCGACATTGCATCAATGCCGAGTACGCTGGCTGTCAGCGCGAGGACGTTCTTGGACGCATATTTCTGCCAGCGAGGCGGCGATGATTCGCCCTATCGCTTGGCGTTTACATGCTAGCAAACATATCGCGCGTAACCAAGAAGAGTTTGCTCGCCTTTGGCCGGATTGTCGTTCGTGAAATTGTCGGCCGGTATTTCTTCCTTCTTGCGTTGCTGCATTCGGTGGCAGCCCCTTTTTCATGTGCATGAGGAGATCAGCAGCATAAGAGATTATCTTTATTACGCGCGTTGATTAAGCATTGTGATAAAACGGACGTTGCTAAAAACTGCATCAATGCGGCACGTTCCGCCCTGCAAGCCTTAAGCGTGGTTTAAGCGTTGAAGCCTAAAACGGTCATGCGGTCGAGGTAGTCCGACGCCTTGGCGGCACGTCCACGCGGATGGTCGACCCGAATGACACGGCACGCGCATGCAATGGCGCTGTCGTGCAGGCGATGACCGTCCATTCGGCCCGGCAGTCATGCCGGGCCTTTTTTACGCCGAACTGCTGGCGCTATCGCTGCGATCCTCGTAGGTTTCGATCGAATCGACGCGATCGGGATAGAACGCAAGATGATCCTTGATCTGCGCGACGGCGTCGTACGGGTTCTCGTAACACCATACGGCGTTCACGCTCTTGTCGCCGCCGGAAACGATGCTGTAGTAGCTGCATTCGCCCTTATAGGGGCAGTACGTCGTGTGCGACGTGCGCGCGAGCTTCGACATGTCGACATCCGCGCGAGGCACATAGAGCACCTCCGGATACGACGCTTCGCGCAGAATCAAGGCATGAGTTGAGTCGGCTACCACGCGGCCGCCACCTTTGACCGTGACGCGCAACGAACTGCGCTCGATGTCGATGGGATGATCGGGGCCGGGAATCTTGACGGGACGCATGGGGGTCTCCCTAAGGGCTATAGCGGCCGCCCATGCTAGCGCGCCTGTGCATTGCGCGCAGAACTCGCCCGTTAGGCAAGGCGTGAGCCCTCAGGACGTCACGCCTGAAACCACACGGGACATCAGGCTCAGTGCCCGAAATACACCGGCTTGTTCGCGTCGTTCATCGGTCGCATTGCACGAATGCCTGCCGCTGACGTACCGCTGTCGACGCCGCCGTAATCGCTGTTATCGCCCGACATCGCACCATTTTGCTTGGACACGCGGCTTTGCGCGTTCTGAACATCACGCGGATAGGCCGTGCGATCCGACTGTCCCGGGTTGTAGCCTGCGGCTTCGACCTGCCGCAGATCCTGCTGCACCTGGCCACGTTGCACCGCAGAGTCGGTTTGTGCGAAGGAAAGCGCCGGTGCGACGAGCACAGCGGCAACAGCGACTGCTTTGACGAACGATTTCATGACGATTTCTCCGTAGTTGGACGGCGCGCCGGCAATTCCGCGCCTGCTCCCTACATTCAGCATCGCCCGTTCCCGCGCTGCCGCGGCGCTTTAGTCCGCTTTGTTTTCGACCAGTTTCACCAGCACGTGAAGCATGCGATTAGCCGGTGTCGGCACACCGACCGCTTCGCCGCGTCGAACGATCAATCCGTTCAAGTGATCGATTTCGCTGCGCTTGCCGCGCGCAAGATCTTGCGCCGTTGACGAGTATTGATTCGGCATGGTCTGCGCGATACGACGCACTGCGGCATCGACATCACCTGGAATCGTCACGCCGTCGGCCCGAGCGACGGCAAGGCACTCGTCGATGACATCGCGCATTGCACGCGTGACGCCTTCACCCTGCACCAATCGTCCATACGGAACCTGTGCAATGGCCGAAAGCGCGTTGTATGCACAGTTAAGAATCAGCTTGGCCCACAAGGCGCCGCGCACGTTGTCGGATATCTCAGTGGGCACGTTCGCAGCGGCGAACGTCCGCGCCACGTCTTCGCTCATGCTCGACGGTTCGATCACCAGTTCGCCCCGGCCATGATGACGAATATGCCCGGGCCCGGCCATTTCCGCCGCGACATAGACCACCGCCGCCGCGACTTCCTGCGATAGTAATTGCCTCAGGCGCTCGGCATTCTCGACACCATTCTGCAGCGACAACACTAAAGTCCCGGAATCCAGATACGGCTCGAGCGCCTGCGCCGCGCTGTCCGTATCAGTCGACTTGACGCAAAAGAGCACGACCTGCGCACCCTTCGCAGCGCTCGCCTCTGTGCTGGCGATGACGCGAACGTGCTCGTCGAAAGTCTGTGTATCGAGCCTCAGGCCATCGCGCTGAATGGCCTCGACGTGTTGCGGCCGGGCGATGAACGCGACGTCGTGCCCTGCCCGTGCGAGCATGCCGCCGTAATAACAGCCCACTGCACCCGCACCCATGACGGCGATCTTCATGTTTCGTTCCTCGTGGTGACTGCATCGCTTGAAGCCGCGTTGCTTTGGAACGGGAAAATAACACAACACCGCTCAAGCCCTTGGCGCATGCGATAGCCGCAAACGCTTGCGCTACCGCATGGTCGCGCCCTTTGTGGGACGACGCACGATAGTCAGTCGAATTAACAGTGAACCATATTGTTAAAGCATGGCACGGGGAGATACGCTTGCTGCAGCGGATAGACGGCGCCTTTTTAAAACCATGACCGACCGCTATGGGGTACGTGCTGCAAGCCTTTCTGTACAAAGGGTGTCGGAAAGGAAGGCAACATAGGGAGACCAACTTACGGCGCGCCGAGGCGCCGCACAGGCAGCAAAAAGCGGTAGCGGCCCGGCAACGGGCAACGCGCGGCCGGAGCGTGGGGTGTTTTCACGAGAACAAAAAATGAACCATGGATATGAAGCATCGCTCGTCAAGCGCGTGGTGAACCAACTCGTCGCGGGCATTATCAACGGAGAATACAAGGACAACGTTCTGCCGCCTCAAATCTTGCTGTCCCAGAAGCACGGCGTATCGCGCACCATCATGCGCGAAGCATTGAGCATCCTGATTTCGCGGCGCATGCTCGATGTGCGGCCCAAAACGGGGACGCGCGTCCGGCCGGCGCACGAGTGGCTCATCATCGATTCAGAAGTGGCCGAGTGGCGCTTGCGTGCATCGCCCGATCCCGAATGCCTGCGACGGCTCGTCGAATTTCGCGCGCTGGTCGACCCGCCCGCAGCGGCGCTTGCGGCGGCGCGTGCGAACAGGCATCAGCGCATCGGCATCAATGCCGCGTTTCAGCGGCTCATGCATGCCAGCCCCACCGAGAGCTTTCAAGCTGCGGCGGAAGAAGCGTTGCTGACCGCTATCGTCGATGCGAGCGGCGATGAGATGCTGCGCCAAATGGGCAGCGTCGTGCGTGTGGGCGTAAGGACGATCAAGGCTGCATTGCGGGCTCAGCCTCAAGGGCGGGTACGCATGCCCGAGTCTCAGATCAGCGATTACGGCAGAGTCGTCCGCGCCATCGATACAGCGGATGGAGAAAGCGCACGTTCGGCGATGTCGCAGACCCTTGAGCGTACCGCTTCGATGTGGGTCGAAGAAGCGGTCTGATCGCTCTGCCTCTTTCAATGCGGGCCAAGGAATCAATGACTACAATGGTCAATGATTCAGTGTCGCCAACGCTTGGCATTGAGACTCGGAGGCAGAGATGGCAGAGCTCGACAAGGAAGAGGTCGTCGCCGTATTGAACCGGATTCTGGAATCCGAGCTGGCTGGCGTGGTGCGGTACACGCACTATTCGTTTCTCGTCTTCGGGTTCGGTCGCATACCCATCATCTCGTGGCTACGCGCACAGGCGGACGAATCGTTGATGCACGCGCATCAGGCGGGCGAATGGATAACCACGCTCGGCGCGTATCCCTCGCTTGAAATCGGCCCGCTGCTCGACACTCACACCTTCGATATCGCGACCATTCTGCGGGAGTCGCTGCAAGCAGAAAGAGTCGCGCTAGACCTTTATCGCGAGCTGCTCAGGCTCGTCGAAGACCGCTCGGTCGCACTCGAAGAATATGCGCGGCAGATGATTCAGACAGAAGAACTGCACGCGGGAGAAGTGGACAAGATGCTGCGCCGTCCCGGCGAGGTCGACACGTCGCCCGAGAGACGTACCGGGCATAGCTGAAACATACGCTGACCGCAGATCGCGGTCAGCGTATGCCGTGTCGTGTCGTGTCGAGCGCCGCTTACTTCGGCTGCGCGACCGTGCGCAGATAAGGCTTGAGCGTCTTGAAGCCCTCCGGATACTTCTTCTGCGCGTCTTCGTCGGAGACCGAGGTCGGAATGATCACGTCATCGCCCGGCTTCCAGTTCACCGGCGTTGCCACGGAGTGCTTGGCGTTCAGTTGCAGCGCGTCCAGCAAGCGCAGCACTTCGTCGAAGTTGCGACCCGCGCTCATCGGGTACGTGAAGGTCGCCTTCATCTTCTTGTCCGGACCGATGATGAACACCGCGCGAATAGTCGCATTGTCGACGGCGGTGCGCGGGCCGCCGCCGCTCGCATTCGGGTGAATCATGTCGTAAAGCTTGGCGACGGTCAGATCGGCATCGCCAATCATCGGGTAATTGACCGCCGTGCCTTGCGTTTCCTCGATATCCTTGGCCCACCTCGCATGGTTGTCGACCGGATCGATGGAAAGGCCAATGATCTTCGTGTTGCGCTTTTCGAACTCGGGCTTGAGCTTCGCCATATAACCGAGTTCGGTGGTGCAGACGGGCGTGAAGTCTTTCGGATGCGAGAACAGGATTGCCCATTTATCACCGATCCACTCGTGAAAGCGAATCGGGCCTTCGGTGGTTTCTGCGGTGAAATCGGGGGCTTCATCGCCAATGCGGATGGACATATATGATCTCCACGTCAAGGAATAAACGGACAGCGTTGCCTCTTTGAGCAACGGTTCCCGGCTGCGAAAAACGAAACCGACACGCCGATTATAGTGCCGGCCCGCGCCTGAGCGGACGACCTCCATGAATGTCCCCGTCGAGCACGCGGTCTTCGGCATGGGGAATGCTAAACGAACGGGCGTTTCATGGCCCGAAGCGCGCTGGCAGACGCGGCTTAAGCCTCGTATTCCTCGGCAAAATCTGCTATCACGAAACTGCAACACGACAGGCGGCGAAGCGCCGTCGCACAGCAACGTCTTGCTAAGAGACCGGAGGTGATCGTGGCCGTCATGCGCAGAAAGACCGTCGCTGCATTGCAGGAAGAGGCGTCGCAGACCGATGAGGCTGTGCAGGAGCAAGGCGGCCATGCGTTGAAACGATCGCTCACGGCGCTGGATGTCGTGTTGCTCGGCATTGGCTGCATCATCGGCGCGGGCATTTTCGTGCTGACCGGCCATGCTGCAGCCGCGAACGCGGGTCCGGCCATCGTCATATCGTTCGTGCTTGGCGCGATTGTATGCGCGCTTGCAGGGCTTTGCTATGCGGAAATGGCTTCGACCGTGCCCGTATCCGGCAGCGCCTATACGTACGCTTACGCGACGATGGGCGAACTGATTGCATGGCTGATTGGCTGGGACTTGATACTCGAATACGCGGTCGGCGCGACGACGGTGGCCATCGGCTGGTCCGGTTATGTCGTGAGCTTCCTGCATTCGCTGCATATCGACATACCCGCGCAGCTTTCACAAGCGCCCTTTGCGTATGACCCCGTCAAAGGATGGAGCCATGCGGGCGCCATCCTCAACGTGCCGGCAATGGTCATCGTCGGGCTCATCACGATTCTGCTTGTAATCGGCATCCGCGAATCGGCCCGCGTGAATAGTTTCATCGTCGTGATCAAGGTGCTGATCGTGCTTGCTTTCATCGTGGCAGGCATTGCCTATGTCGATACGAGTCATTGGATCACCGCGAAGAATCCCACGGGCGCTTTCATTCCACCGAATACGGGTGAATCCGGTGTGTACGGCATGAGCGGTGTGCTGCGAGGCGCGGCGGTCGTCTTCTTTGCGTATATCGGCTTCGATTCTGTATCGTGCGTGGCCCAGGAAACGCGCAATCCACGGCGGGATATGCCGATCGGCCTGCTCGGCTCTCTGACGATCTGCACGATTCTTTATGTGCTCGTCTCATACGTGCTGACGGGCATCGTGTCCTACGACAAACTGAACGTCGCCGACCCGATTGCCGTCGGCGTGGATGCCATCGGCATGCGCTGGCTCTCGCCCATCGTGAAGCTTGGAGCGATCTTTGGCCTGACATCGGTGATTCTCGTTCTGTTGCTCAGCCAGCCGCGCATCTTCTATTCGATGGCGAAGGACGGATTGCTGCCGCCTTTCGCGTCGAAGATCCACCCGCGTTTTCATACGCCGTACATCACGACGATCGTCACTGGTCTGATCGTCATGGTCCTTGCCGGCCTACTTCCCATCGGTCTCGTCGGCGAACTCGTCAGCATCGGCACGCTGTTCGCATTCGCGGTAGTCTGCGTGGGCGTCCTGGTGTTGCGCATCAAGCAGCCGGAGTTGAAGCGCGCGTTCAAGACGCCCGCGGTCTTCATCGTGGCGCCGTTAGGCGCGATCTCGTCCGTGTTCCTCATGTCCGGCTTGCCCGCCGATACATGGATACGGCTGATCATCTGGATGGCGATCGGCATCGTCATTTACTTCGGCTACGGCATACGCCATAGCCGTTTGCGGGCGGAGAACCAGACGACCCCGGCTCAGACAGCAAGAAGCTAGGACTGCCGGGAACGCCGCGCGCCGTGCTCACGCGCTTCCTGCGCGCTTTCGTAGATATAGGGCGCGACGCCGCGGCGCTTGAGCGCGTCGCCGAGCTTCATGCGTAGAAAACTGCTGGTGGTATAGCGCGTGACACCGTCATAGAACTCGCTCACCAGCCGGGTGACCATCTCCGAATAGGCGTCGAGCATGCTTGGGCGAATCGAGAAATTGTCGTAATTGACGATGGCGTGAGGCTTGACGCTTACCCCTGAGAGTTGCTTCTCGACTTCGAGTCGGATCGCTTCGACATCATGCAGGCTCGCCACCTCGTGCCCCTCGAAGTTGATGAAGAAAAGGTTCTTCTCAGCGTCGTAGCTGAATCGCTCTGACAGATCGAGGCCAAGCAATACCTTTCGCAAGCCGATAGGCCCCTCCCGGAAGATGCGCTCATCCATCACGCGCGGCGCGGACGGCATCACGGGCCTGAAGTCCATCTGCGCGACGATATCGCGCTCGACATCGATGCCGGGCGCGACTTCCTTCAACACGACTCCCTCGCTCGTCAGCTCGAATACGCAACGCTCGGTGATATAAAGCACCGTTTGACCGCGCTCCACGGCATAACGGCCGCTGAATGTGCGATGCTCGACCGCATCGACGAACTTTCGGCAATTCCCTTCGCGGCGAATGGCAAGCTTGCCGTCGTCGATGACGAGATCCAGTTTGCCCGCGTTGAACGTCCCGACGAAGACGACCTTCTTCGCCGACTGACTGATATTGATGAACCCGCCTGCACCCGCCAGCTTGGGGCCAAACTTACTCACGTTGAGATTGCCCTCGCGGTCCGCTTGAGCAAGCCCGAGAAAGGCGATATCCAGCCCACCGCCGTCATAGAAATCGAACTGATAAGGCTGGTCGATGATCGCTTGCGTATTCGTCGCGGCGCCGAAATTGAGGCCGCCTGCGGGGATTCCGCCGATTACGCCCGGTTCAGTCGTCATGGTGAAGAGGTCGATCACCTGCTCTTCGTTCGCCACGCTCGCAATGCCTTCCGGCATGCCGATGCCGAGATTCACCACGCTATTGGCCATCAATTCGAACGCAGCGCGTCGCGCGATCACCTTGCGTTCGTTAAGCGGCATGGGCGCCATCGAACTCGCGGCGACACGCAGTTCGCTGGAAAACGCCGCGCTATATTGTTCGCCGAAGGTCTGCCAGTGGTTTTCGGGTCGGGCCAGCACGACACAATCCACCATGACGCCGGGTACTTTGACTTGCCTCGCATTGAGCGTGTTCGATTCGGCCAGCCGTTCCACCTGTGCAATGACGATGCCGCCAGAGTTGCGTGCCGCCATCGCAATGGAAAGTGCTTCGAGCGTCAGTGCCTCCTTTTCCATCGTGATGTTTCCGTTCAGATCCGCTGTCGTACCACGCACGATTGCGACGTCGATGGGAAAGGTTTTGTAGTACAGGTAGTCGATGCCGTCTATCGGCATGAGACGCACGATGTCCTCGGTCGTGCGTGCATTGAGTTTTCCTCCGCCATTGCGCGGATCAACGAAAGTGCCGAGGCCGACGGTCGATAACTGTCCGGGACGATGCGCCGCAATGTCGCGAAAGAGTTGAGAGATGACGCCTTGCGGCAAGTTGTACGCTTCGATGCGGTTTTCGATGGCAAGCTTCTGCAAGCCCGGAACCAGTCCCCAATGGCCGCCGATGACGCGCTTGACGAGCCCTTCATGCGCGAAGTGATTGAGGCCCTTGCCTCGGCCATCGCCCTGACCGGCCGCATAGACGATGGTGAGATCGGCAATCGGCTCATGGCCTTCCGCATGGCCTGCGGCGTTTGCCTCGAGAAAGCGAGCCTCAAGCGCGATTGCCACCTCTTCCGCGAAGCCGATGCCCACGAAGCCGCTGGTCGCAATGGTGTCTCCCGAACGAATGAGGCGTACCGCCTCACGCGCCGACACGATCTTTCCCCGCTCGACAAGCCGCGCCGATGACAGAAATGACGGGTGACGAGGCGGTGCGTTGCTGGCGTTCATGGCGTCTCCTTGTTCGTTTCGGGCAAGGTAACACCAAATGCGCGCAGCAGGAACCATGCGTCGCCAGGAGCGAAGTGCGCTATCTTCAGCAGATAAGGCGGCGTGTCGAACTCAGCGCGGCGTACCCGCCTCGATTGCTTGCACGAACTGATGCAGCACCGCTGCCGACGCATCGGTCACGGCCCAGAACGTCATGCCTTGATCACTCCAGCGCGCAAGCGCATACCCATCGTCGGAGCGCGTGACGATCGCCTTGGCGTCTTTTTGCGGCACTGCCGACGTTTTGTCGGGGAACACGTAGACGTCGATCGGGTGCTTGAGATAGCGATACACGACCACGGCCACCGGCCGATGCCCGATGTAATCGAGTCTTCCGCCGACCAGTGCGAAGCCCGGTCCCGCCGGGTCGATGACAGGCGGCGCATAGTCGATGCGGCCGTTGAACCATGGCTTCACCGTGTGTTTGTCGCTGGACAGGACGTCGATCGGCCGGTCCGACATCAGTGACCGCACGTGGCTCGACACGATCTCTTGTGCAATCGGCGAATCGGCCGGTATATGCGCCGCGGTCTGCATCCACAGCACAGCGCCAAGCACGACCGCCGACAACGTCGCGCCCGCGAATGCGCCGCCAAAGAACGGCCACGGCGCCGCGAAAGGCAGGTGCCATGTGTTTCGCCTGCTACGCGATTGCGATAGTCGACGCTCTTCACGAGCCGCCTCCTCGCGCACGCGTGCAAGCACTTGCGCGGGCAAATGCGCGGGCGCGTGATGATAAAGCGAGCCATCGGTCAGCCTCGATTCGAGCGACGCGGTATCGTTATTGTCCATTGCCCGATTCCTCAGAATGACCCGTATCCGACTTGCGCACGAGCCGCACGCTCGGTCTGTCGCCTTGCGCTGCGCGCACGGCTGTCGCGAGCATTTTTCGTCCACGCGCGAGCCTCGACATCACCGTTCCTATCGGCACACCCGTGATGGCGGCCACTTCCTTATAGCTCATGTCTTCCAGTTCGCGCAGCACGAGCACCTCGCGAAAGACGAGAGGCAACGCATCCAGCGCACGATGCACGAGTTGCACTTCGTCCTTGCGCACCACGAGCGTCTCCGGGCTCACGCCTGCGTCGTCGGACCATCCGGGCAGTGCCTGATCGCCGGCGATCTCTTCATCATAGGGCGTCGCGTCCGCTGACTGAACCCGACGACGCCATTCCGTGAACCACGTATTGCGCACGATAGCGAGCAGCCAGCCCCGCGCATTCGACTCATCGCCGTCTTCGAAGCCAGAAAAGAAACGAAACGCGCGCAGGTAGGCTTCCTGCACGACATCATCCGCATCGCTCGGGCTTCCAGACAGCCAGCGCGCGAGGTTATAGGCGGCATCGAGATGCGGCATGACCGTCGCTTCGAAGCGTGCATGCGGGGACTCGTCTACTTTCGACCTGCTTCGCCACATCGCGCAACTCTCCTGGAGCGAATCCAATTCCGACAACCAAAGCCGCGCATTGATGCGCGCCCACAGTCCCTTTACTTCGGCTCTCGCCGATTTATTCCTTCGCAGCTCGAGCGCGATTAGAAAATGTTTTCTCGGGAATATCGGAGGCGTTGCGCCGGTTCGATGGACGCTGGATACATCACTTCCTCAAGGAGCCGTCATGCATACCGAACACACTCCCTTAGCGCCTATTGACGAACTCGACAGTCACGGCAAGCGCCGACGCACGGCTTTGTCATGCATGGCGTGGGCCGGCGCGGGCGTCCTCTGGACCATCAGCGGGGGCGTGCCCCGCTCGCAACTGATTTCGTCGGCACAGGCTGCCGAAACGACACGCTCTTTTAGTTTCGTGCAAATCAGCGATAGCCATATCGGATTCAACAAGGACCCGAACACCGAGCCGACAAGCACGCTTCAGGAAGCCATCAGCCATGTTCGCGCAATGCCGCAGCGCCCCGCGTTCATGATCCATACCGGCGATATCACGCATCTCTCGAAGCCCGCCCAATTCGATACGGCCATGCAGATCATCAACGACGCGGGTATGCCGGTCCATTACGTGCCCGGCGAGCATGACGTGCTCGTCGAAAATGGCGATTCGTTTTTCGCCCGCTTTGCGGATCAATACGGGAACGGCGCCGCGCGCCACTGGTATAGCTTCGACGAAGGCGGTGTTCATTTCATTGGCCTGACGAATGTGATAGACCTCAAAGGCGGCGGCCTCGGCTTTCTCGGCGATGCGCAGCTTGCATGGCTCAAGCAAGATCTGCAAGCAAGAACGAGCAGTACGCCGATCGTCGTCTTCGCGCATATTCCGCTTTGGGCGCTATACCCGCAATGGGGCTGGGGCACCGACGACAGCGCACAGGCGCTTGCGCTCTTGAAGCGTTTCGGCTCTGTCACCGTGCTGAATGGCCACGTGCATCAGGTCGCGCAAAAAGTGGAAGGCGACATGCGATTCTATTCCGCCATGTCCACGGCCTTTCCTCAGCCCGCGCCCGGCTCGGCAGCCGGCCCTGGACCCATGAAGGTGGGCGCTGACCAGTTGCGATCCATGCTCGGCCTGCGCGCCGTCACGCATATAGCAGGACGCGAACAACTGGCTATCGTCGATACGTCGCTTGCGGGAGCACGAGCATGAATGCATCCTTCGCCGGACGATGCGTGCGTCAGCTAACGGTGGCGATCATCGTCAAGGGACTCTTCGGCATGATGCCTTCGGCTTGCGCGAAAGAGCCCGTCCAACAACTCGCTGCAGTGGCCTCGCCGACCATCACCATCGACAACTTCGCGTTCAGCCAGCCGACGCTCACGGTGCCTGTCGGAACGAAGATAACGTGGATCAATCGCGACGACATGCTGCATACGGTCGTGGATGAAGCGAAGTCATTCAAGTCCGACCCGCTCGATAGCGGCGACAGCTTCTCGCATGTGTTCGATCAGCCGGGTACTTACACTTACTTCTGTTCGTTGCATCCGCACATGACGGGGACCATCGTCGTGCGGTAATCGGTAGAAAAGAGGCGCGCGCGCTCAGCGTTGCGCCTTCGCTATCGCATCGAGATTACCCTCGCCAAAGCCATGATGCCCTCGTCTCTCGACAATCTCGAAGAACATATCGCCGGGTCTGCGTTCAAGAAACGTTTGAAGAAAGAGTTGCGGCGTGCCATCAGGAAGTATCTCGCCATCGACGAGAATGCCGCGTGTTCGTAGCTGCTCGATATCGAGCCCATGCCCGGGCAAGCGGGCATCGATCTGGTCGTAATAGCGCGGCGGAGGCGTGAGAAAGCGCACGCCACGCGCCCGGAGCGCATCGACCGATGCAAAGATATCCGCTGACGCCAGCGCGATATGCTGCACGCCCTCGCCTTCATGGTCCGGCAAATACTGCTGCATGAGGTCCGTGCGATACGTGCCCTCTTCATACACGGGGATGCGAATGGAGCCGCACGGCGAAACGGTAACGGCCGAATCTTGCGAGACATGCCAGTCCGGGTGGATCTGGTGAATCTCTTCGAAATGAAGCACTTCGCGATAGAAATCGAGCCACTCTTTGATGCGGCCCGCGCCGACCGTCTGGGTGAAGTGATCGACTTCGAGCAGACCCGTGCCGCCGAGGCCACCGCTCGCATGATTCAACGGCCGGAAGTCGATATCGTAGATGGAGGCTTCGCCGCTGTTCTTGCCCGGCCAGTGATCGACGAAATAGATATGCGAATCGCCAATGCCCTGAATGGCGGGAATGGCGAGTTCGTTAGGGCCTATTTTTTCGCCCTCGAAGTCCCATGCGCCGTAATCGACAGCGCGCTCATGCGCGACCTGCGCGTCCAGCACGCGAATCCCGATCGCCGCGATGCCGACCCCATGCGATTGCGCAAACCGCGTCGCAAACGAATCCGGCTCCGCGTTGATCAGGAAGTTCATGCTGCCTTGGCGGTAGAGCGTCACCGCCTTGCTGACGTGCTGCGCCACCGCGACGAAGCCGAGCCGCCCGAAAAGCGCGGCAAGTCCTTGCGGATCGGGACTCGAGAATTCGACAAACTCCAACCCTGCGATGCCGAGCGGATTGCGCCCGGCGTCGGAATCGGGGATCGCGCTGGCGGGCAAGGAAAGGTCAGCGGATTGGGGCTGGGTCATGGGCATTACCTCGACATGTACGAGCTGGTTCACGGACGCAGAAACTACCATGACAGCCGCATCGTACGCCACATCCGGCGCAGCGGCGCTTGCAGCTAGACTAGCGGCACCGAGGTCCCCGTGTCAAAGCCGTCGCGCCGCTTGCCCTATGCAGCGAGCCTTGCCGCATTCATCGACGGGCGGCGTGCCTGAGGCGGAAATACATTCCATGTGCCGTCGTCGTGGCGAAAGAAAATGATGCCGATCAGTTCGCCGCCATGCCAGGCCTCGACGCGCACATAGCGCATGCCGGTGATGTGCGAGCGGCACAGTTGGGCGACTCGCGCAGGGCGCGTCGCGGTGGGCGCAAGCCATTTATCGACGGCGCTGTGCAACGAGCTTGCGGGGGCTTGCATGATGGTCTCCTTCAAATGGCGAATGCGACGCTCGGCGCGCCGCAGCCGATGAGTGCGCTCGCGCGACGGCGGCGTTGTGCGGCGATATAGGCGCTAAAGAGCCCTCTCACCGCATGCATAGCGGCGCGAGGATCAATGAGGCAGGCGCGCACCTGCGTGCTGCGCGCCTCGCCGAAAAGGCACCACGAGACGAAGTGCTCGCAGTTATTGGTCAAGAGGCGATAGCGGTTTTCGCCGAGGCGGCTGTGCGCCCGGCGCACCGCTTCCAGGCCGACAAAGGCGGCTGCCGGATGAAGCCGCACGATCAGGTCATGGCCGTCTGCGAATTGCGCGATACTGACTTCTTCCACGGGACCGCGATGCAGCGATTTGGCAAAGCCCGCATAGTGAATCACTGTGCCGTTGCCCGCGTAGATGCCATGGTGCTCATAGCCGCAGCGACGCGTGACGAGTTCGCTGCCGAGCGGCGGCTCGTCGTCGAATGAAAAGCCGCGCGCTGCGGCTGATTCATCGCTCCTGCTTGTCGCTTGCTTGCTTGACATGGCTCGCTCCGATTCTTTTCTTGGCTTGGCGCGAAGTGTTTGTTTCGCGCCCGGTTGCGTTGCCATTTGCATCTTTCCTGCCAGTTGCCGCTGAGCCTTGATCCAGTGGGCTTTCGCCTAAATTCGGATGCGTTGCTGAGCCGCATCTGTTGAGGCTGGACCAACGCTTTCTGGCCTGATTTGTTGGGCCCAAAGCATCAGTTACCGCGCGACGGGCGGTGTCGGTTTCCACCTTGCTCAATGGCTCCAAGTGTTGGCGAGCTTCCAACTTCCTGACCGCGCGCAAGCTTGGAAAGGCCCACTATCAACGGCCTGCCGGGCGCGGGGCAATCGGCACGCGCCTTGCATTCACTTCGCGCATTCTCACGGCTATATTGGAGAGGCACATGGCCACCCTCACCGTCACCGATCTCGATTACGACCGCCCACTCGACCGCACGGCAATGTCGGCCATTGGCGGCGGAGGCGGCGCGCCCTGGGTGTACGGCTGGATCACGCCGTTCATAGCAGACCGTCAGTCGAATTTCGGCGGTGTCGTCAACATCTACGACATCACGAACAATTTCACGGCCGGACAAATGATCAATCAGTTCCAGTCCGTCGACGTCCGCAATTCGGGCGATGGAGCGAATCTCACGGTGACGCCGAATGCCATATCCGCCAACCGTGCAGGCTGACGTCGCATGGCGTGAGAATGCACCGCTCAAGCGCCCGACTGTCCAAGCGCAAAACCCTTAGTGCATGGAGGAGGTTGGCGTGACCTTCCCGACTGAGTTTCGATGGACATCCGCTGCCCGCTCAGACGTCGGCTGCGTGCGGCTGGTCAACGAAGACGCAGTGCTGAACTCGCCCGAGCGTGGTCTCTGGGCCGTGGCCGATGGCATGGGCGGACACGCTGTGGGCGATCTCGCGAGCGAAATGGTGATCCAGAGTCTGTCCACCGTTTCGAGGTCCGACGGGCTCGCAGGCGTGATCGCCGAGGCGCGCGAACGGCTCCTGCATGTCAATGATGAACTGCGAGCGGAAGCATCACGACGCCAGGTATCGCGCATAGGCAGCACGGTCGTACTGCTTGCTGCGCGAGACGGCGCGTGCGCTTATCTTTGGGCGGGCGATAGCCGCATTTATCTATTCAGGAATGGGCGTCTTGCGCAATTGACGCGCGATCATAGTCATGTGGAAGAACTCAAGGCACGTGGTCAATTGACAGCGGAAGAAGCGTTGCATCATCCCGCACAGCATCTGATTACGCGTGCGGTGGGCGCGCTTGATACGCTCGATCTCGACGAAAGCAGCGTCGCCCTGGCCGACGGCGATACGTTCCTGCTGTGCAGCGATGGTCTATCGAACGAAGTGAGCGAAGCAGAGATAGCAAGCGAACTCGCGCCGGGCAATTGCGAAATAGCCGCGCAGCGGTTGCTGGAGATCGCGCTGGAACGCGGCGGGCGAGACAATATCTCGATCGTCGTCGCCCACGCCGAAGATGTCCTTGCATCGGACAGGACGCAGGTCAATCCGACCATCTGAATAACGCTTTCTCACTGCTTGTTTCTTTGCGCCGCCTGCCTGAAGTCCTTCGAATGAAGCCCGTGCTTTTTCAGAAGCATTTGCAGGTGCGAGCGATTCATCTCGTAGCGGCGCGCAAGCTCGGCCACGGTGCCGCCTACTTCATGCAAGCCCCGTTCGAGAAAGGCGCGCTCTGCTTCGTCGCTTGCCACACGCTTGGCTTCGCTAAGCGAACCGGCTGTCGCGATTGCGTCACCGCTCGCCGAAGAACTTCCTATTGCGATGGAAAGCGAAGACCGGGGCCGAATGTCCACCGGCAAGTGCTCAATGTCGGCCATATCGCCCGCCAGGCAAGCGAGCCGATACACCACGTTGCGCAGTTCGCGGATATTGCCCGGATAGTCGTAGCTGCGCAGAAAGTCGCGAAGACGCGGCGATATCTTCACGGGCCGCCGCTTGAGCGCAGCCGCCGCCTCGTCGCCGAAATAGGCCAGCAGAAGCGGAATTTCATCGCGACGCTCACGCAATGAAGGCAGCGTCAAATGAATGACGCTCAAACGATAGAACAGATCCTCGCGAAAGCGCCCTTCTTCGCACCACCGCCGCAAGTTTCGATTCGTCGCGGCGACGATCCGCGTGTCGACGGCAATAGGCTCGTCCGAGCCAACACGCTGTATCTCATGTGCTTCGAGCACGCGCAGCAGTTTTACTTGCCCCGACAGCGGCAACTCGCCAATCTCGTCGAGAAAGATGGTCCCGGTATGCGCGCTCTCGAATTTTCCTTTGCGGTCGTTTGTCGCGCCCGTGAACGCCCCCTTGCGATGCCCAAAGAGTTCTGACTCAATGAGATTCTCAGGAATTGCGCCGCAATTCACGGAGATATACGGCTTGTCCGCACGCGATCCGTTTGCGTGAATGACCTTCGCCATCAGCTCTTTGCCGGTCCCGCTCTCACCGTCGATCAAGACCGGGAGATCGGTCGGCGCGGCCTTCTCGGCAATCTCGAGCGCCTCCAATAGCTTCGGATTGTCTCCAAACGTCCCCTCGAAAATGAAGCTGCGTTCCATGAGTGCCTGTCGGCGCGCTCCCGCCGAAAGATCCCGCCTGGGCTCGGCGGCAGCGGCCTGTACGAAACGCTCCTTGTGCGAAAGCTGCATGACCTCATCGCGCAGCGCGCTCGCCTGACGCAGCAGCTTTTCGATCTCGGGCCGCTCGAGGCGCGACGTCCATCGCAACGTCGAGCGCAATATTTCGATTTTCTCGATGACACCCGCGTACGATATCGCCGATGCAGGTACACCGCTGTCGCTTTCGGGTTGGTCGAGTATCTTCATGCTGCGCTCAATTGCTTTTGCACCAGTTGGTAATACATGCCTTTTCTCGCGACGAGTTCATCATGTTTTCCTTGTTCCACGATGCCGCCTTCGTAAAGCACGAGAATCTTGTCGGCGCGCATGATCGTCGACAGCCGATGCGCGATGATGACTGCCGTGCGCCCTTTCAGGATTTCCTGCATGTTGCTCAAAATATTGCTCTCGGATTGCGTATCGAGCGCGGATGTCGCTTCGTCGAATAAAAGCAGACGCGGGTCGTGATAGAGCGCGCGCGCAATGCACAGACGTTGCATTTGACCGCCCGAAAGCCCCACGCCCCGTTCGCCGACCACTTGCTCATAGCCTAGCGGCATCTTGCTGATGAAGCCATGCGCGTCGGCCATCTTCGCCACTTCCTCGATGCGCTTGCGATCCGGCGCTTCATCGCCGCTCGCGATGTTGTCGGCGATGGTGCCGGAGAACAGCAGGTTGCTTTGCATCACATAGCCTATCTGCGCGCGGTAGAAACCTTTGTCGATCACATTGATGTCATAGCCATCGACCGTCATCTTTCCTTCGCTCGGCGCATAAAAACCGACGAGCAGTTTAGCGAGCGTCGTCTTTCCCGAACCGCTGCGTCCAACCACGGCAATGAGTTCACCCGGCTTGATATCGAAGCTGATGTTCTCCAGCACGTAAGGCGCGTCGCCGTCGCCATAACGGAAATAGACGCCATTGAAGCTGATGTCGCCCTGAAGGTCAGGCAGCATCACGCGTTGCTGCATCTCCGATGGCTTCTGCTCGGGTTCGATGTCGAGCACATCGCCCAGACGCTCCATGGCGACGCCGGCGTCGTTGAGCAGACTCCACAGATTGATAAGGCTCATGAGTGGCGACAACACGCTTCCCATGAAGGCATTGAACGCAATCAATTGGCCGATCGTCAACTCGCGCGCGAGCACCAGATTGGCGCCGGCCCATAACACCGCAATGGTCGTCGCCGCATTGAGCAGTTGACTGCACAAGCCCACGGCGATATTGAAACGCTGAGACTTGTACTGAATCTCGAGTGACTTCGCGTACTTCTTTTCCCACTTCAGGCGTACGGCCCGCTCTATACCCATTCCCTTGACCGTCTCCACGCCGCCCAGTGCTTCCATCAGATAGGAGCGGGCATCGGTCCCAGACGAAAACATCTCACGCGCGTTCTGCTTGATACGGGGCGTGGCGAGCACGGTCAGCGCCATCAGCGGAACAATGAACGCTATCAGCAGCAACGTCAGTTTGACGTTGTACAGAAACATGATCGTGAAGTAGATGAAGATCATGAGAAGATTCAGCACCGTCGTCACGGTGGATTCGGTCAGAAACGCGCGGATCGTGTGATTTTCCTGAAAGCGCGCGAATATGTCGCCGGTCTTGCGCTTGGCGAAGAAGCTGAACGGCAACGAGAACGTATGCTTGAAGAATTGCGACATCATCGCGAAGTCCATGTTGCGCATCATGAAGTTCGCCAGATACGCGCGTATCGTGGACATCAACTGCGAAAACACGTTCGAGATGATGAGTCCCGCAATCAGCACATGCAGCAATCCGACGTTCTGATGAACGATCACGCCGTCCAGAATGTTCTGGATGATGAGCGGCGGAACTACGCCCAGTACTTGAATCACGAATGTCGCGAGAAAGAGATGCAGCAAGATCATGCGATACGGCTTCATGTATCCGACGAAGCGTATCCACGGCGAATTGGACACCGCCTTCTGCACCAGATCGTGCGCCGGCGTAAAGAGCAGACAGGTGCCGCTCCAGCCTCGCTCGAACTCGTCCACCGTCATCTTTCTAAAACCTATGGCCGGGTCCGCAACCCACACGTTTCCCTTCGAAATGCCGTAGACGATGATGTAGTGATAGCCCTCCCAATGCGCAATGAACGGCAACTCGAACCCACGCAACGATTCATACGTGCATTGAACGCCGCGCGTCGTGAAACCGAGTGCCTCGCCGGCGCGCGCCAGGCTGTCGAGCGTCGCGCCTTGCGTCGTCACGTTAGCCAGTTCGCGCAGCTTGCCAAGCGTCATGCCGATGCCGTAATGCCGGCAAATCATCGCAAGGCACGCGGCGCCGCAATCCATCTCCTCGGCTTGTTGTACCCATGCAAACCGCTTGATCACGCGTTCGCCCAGTTCGGGCTTGCTGTGCAGATCGAGCATCGAGGGAAGACTGCGGCGCTCCGCAACCTTCTTTTGCCGCTGTAATTCGCGTTCGCTAAAGCGGATGCGCTCTTCGAGCACTTCGCGCAGTCTGACGTTGCGCTCGATAATGAAATGCACCGTCTTTTCAGGAATCACGAGCAAGCGCGTATCGGCGCTCGCAATGGCGGACGCCATCTGCTCCTGACGCATCACGCAGGCTTTCTCGCCGAAGATCTCGCCGGGGCCAAGCGTTGCCAGCACGTATTGTTGACCGCCCTCTTCGCGTATAACGCGCACTTCTCCCTGACGCACCACATAGAGACGCCTGTCATCGCGAGAGTCCTGTTTGAGAATCTCCTTGCCTTCACTGACTCGCTTGACCCCGACGCTGCGCACGCATTCTTCGAGTTCCGCCTTATCGAGCTTGCCGCGCAAGTCGAAGAGCTTGGCCACGAAGCCGCCCGCCGAAGCAATGGCGACATAACTCGTCACGAACGCGAGCGCCGCGGGATTCTTTGCAATGACGGGTTCGATTGCGCGACGAGGAATGAACAGGAGCTCGGTCTTGCCTGAAGAACGCACGGACGACTCATGCCGATAGTCCCGCAACATCGCGATATCAGCGAATGTCTCACGCTCTTTCTTCAGCCCCATGCTGATTTCTTTGCCGTGCTCCTCGGTAAATATTCGCACCGAGCCTGCCTTGATGACATACAGGCCATCGGCTGCGTCGCCCGCATTGCACACGGTCTCACCGAACCCATAGCGGCGCGACTCGGCGTGCTGAGCCAACCGCTCGATTTCCTCGCGTGAAAGCGGCGAGAGTATCTCCACAGTCGCAAGAAAATCCGCGGGCGAGTCAAGGTTCGAAGGCGCGTCCATGTCGGTCGAAAAGCCTTAGCGCGCTTCGATCACGTGTTCCTGCGCTCTTGCAAGCAGCCATTCCTCGCGCAAGAGTCGACGGATCTCAGCGGTCGTGTCATCGTCCAGTTGTGCCGGGTGCTTGCACGTCACCGCGAAAATCTCATACGAGGCGCCGTCAGCCGAGACGAAAGGTCCGAGCAGATCGCCCGGCTCCGCGTTGAAGACTTTCGCCTCGATATCCGCCCGCAGCTGACCGCGCATCACGCGACCGATCAGGCCGCCCGCGTCACGCGTATCGGCGAGGGAGTGCTCACGGGCCATATCGGCAAAGCTCTCGGGGTCGTCGGTGAGATAGGACATCATTTCCTTGGCGCTTCCTTCCGAATCCAGCACGATGTGACGCACTTCGATGCTGTCGAACCGCGGTGAATTCAGTTGAAAGAACGCTTCTATCGCGCGTTGCGTGCCCACCTGCTCCAGCATCTTCTCCTGGTAGATCGTATCGGTGATATACGCTTCGAATTCGTCGAGGCTTACATTGAGCGCATCGAGATAGTTGTTCATGTCCGCCGCGCGATGCAGCCCACGAATGCGCCTGAATTGATCGGCGCGCGTCTGTATTTCGTCGGCCGTGGGTGCGACGCCCGCCTTCTTCGCCGCGCACACCGTCAGCTTGTCGCGCACGAGTTGCTCGACGAGGCCATCGAACTGACCGTTGAGCTTCAGAAGCCTGAGGAATTCACCGACATCGACTACTTCGTCGTCGATACGCACAATCGCCGTCATGTTGTTCTCCACTCGGTTTATCCCGCTACGCTTCGGAACGGATCGAGGCCCAGGTCGATCAGCCGCCGCTCGCGCACCACGATTTCAGCCGAAGCCGTCATGCCATAGCGAAGCGGATATTTCGTATCGGCAATCCGGTAATAGTCACGATCCAGCGTGACGCGCCCTTCATAGATCGGTTGCTTGCTCGTCGCGCTCGGCTTCGTCGCTGGCGAAATGAAGGCCAGCGTGCCGTCTATCACGCCATAACGCTGATAAGGAAACGCATTGAACTTGAGCTTCACGCGCTGCCCTTCGCGCAGAAAGGCGCGGTCATGCTCGGCAATCTCTATCTTCAACACCGGGCGCGCATTCGCCGGCGCGATGCCGCCTAGCGGCGTATTGGCCTGGATCTTGTCGCCCGGCTGTGTCGATGTGACGTCCGTGACCACACCCGACACCGGCGCGAGGATCAGCAGAAAATTGTCCTTGTCGATGTTCTCGAAGCGGATGCGCGCGGCGGCGTCCGCGACGAGGCGCGCTGTCTGCAATTGCAGACGGAGCTTGTCTTCCGTACTCGTTACTTCGCGCATGGCGGACTCGTATTGCAGTCTGAGACTCGTCGCTTCCTGACCGCTCGTTTCGAGTTGCGCCTTCGCCTGCTTGAATTCGTGGCTCAGGCGAAAATCCAGTTCCGCGAGTTTCGCCTGCTCGACGCGGTATGCGCCATCGGCTTCCTGATACACGTTGCGCTTCGCTTCCACTTGCGACTCCGACACGCCGCCACCGCCCGGCAATGCAAAGAGCCGCGCGAAGCGATCCAGTTCGTTCTTTGCCGCGTCGCGTGCGCGGCGTGCATTGTCCAGCGTACTGCGCTGTTCCTCTAGCTGTGCCTTCTGGCCTTCGGCGAGCTTGCTCGTGCCTTCGCTTACGCGTTGCTGATGCTGATGTTCCTCGACTTCCATCTGATCCTTGAGCGCCGCGATTCGCCGCTCCATCAGCATCTTCTTTTCGGGGAACTGCTTCCAGTCGCGCTCGGCGTCGTCGAGTTTGAGTTGAGCTTCGAGTGCATTGGTGGCCGCTTCGATCGCTCCGCGTGCGTTGAGCCGCGCGACCACATCGTCCTTGCGCACCGGTTGCCCTTCCGCGATATACAGATCGGCCAGTTCGCCGTCGATCGGTGCATAGAAGCGCCGCACCTCCGATTCGGGCGCAAGCGTGCCTTGCGCAGTGACGATGACATCGGCATGACCGACGAACGACCACCCCAGCGCGGCCACGACGAGCGCGACCATAGCCACTACGACGGCCTGCGTCAGCTTGAGCGGCTCGGCGGTCAGAATGGCGATGCCTTCCGCGCCGTGATCGCCGAGCGCCTCGGAGAATGGCCTAAGGGGCGCGTTGCGTTTCACCGCTCGTTCCTCCGATCAACGTCAGTTTCGCTCGAAGCAGTGACGGTTCGAGCACCATGCGCAGGTCTTGCAGGGAGCGCCGTTGCAGATCGGCCTCGTCATCGATCTCTTTGCTCAGCGCGGTCCATTTGCCTTGACCGGCTGCGTCATTCAACTTGACTTGCTTGAGCATCCGCATGCCGCGCGTGGATGCGTCCTGCGCCTCCGACAAGCGCCGCGCCTGCGAACGGAAGCTGTCCGACACGCCGGCTTCGAGCCGTTGCGATCCGCCTATTCCGCCGTTCGTCCGATACTGCTCCCAAAGCGACTGCGCTTGAGTCATCAACGCTTGACCGCGCGCGACCGCTTTGCCGTTGAGCGCCGCAATATCCGGTGCGACGGCATGCACGAAATAAGTGTCGCTCTGTACGTCCAGCGTTTCATAGAACGAAAGCAGCGCGTCCTCATAGCGTTTCGAACCGCGTGTCTTCTGCAATTCATTGAATTGGGCGACGACTGCTTTTTTGTGACCCAGTTCGCTTTGCAGGGCCGGCGACCAGTTCCCTTGTGGAATCTTTTGCAGGCCATCGATGGCCTGAGCACTGCGTCCATTGCGCCAGGCATCGGACACAGCGGCGTATTGCGTCATTACAGCGGCAGGCGGCAACTCATGCGCACTCAGTTCCGCCCATCTGCGCTCGAAGGGCGGCGTGGAGAACTTCGTCGTTCCAAGCCATTGCGCAAGCGGTGCGAGGCTTTTGGCGGCCATCGCGCGCTCGAGGCTTGCGTAGGCATTCGCGTCGGCACGCACGCGATCCAGACCGCGAAGACGCGGATACCGCTCCGCATAGTCTTTCAACATCGCCGTGATCGCGTCGAGGTCGCCGCTCGCGAGACTCTTGACGATATTCGCATTCAACCGGTCGATTGCGGCGAGATACACCGAATCGTCGCTTTGCAGCTTGCGTAGATGGCTTAGCGCGAGCGCGTAGGGATCGCGGAATTCGGGAACGTATCCCGCGATGCGATCGAGATCCCGCTGATGGCCCGCCGCGTCCGACTCCCAGTGTTTGAGGATGTCTGCAATGCGTGGCTCGTCGGCGTACATCTGAATGGGCGCGTCAGGGCCGCCACGGCTCATCACGAAAAGCTCCAGCTTGCCGATCCAGCGCAATTCATCGAGCATCGAACCGACTTCCCGATTGTGCTGACTCAACGCTTGCATCTGCGTGATGATGCGCTCCGCGTTCGCATAATCGCCTTTGCGCAGCGCGGCAAGCCAGCGAGGGACATCGGCCTTGAGCACGGCTTCCGTGTTCATCGATGCGAACGGCGCATCTTGCGGGTGCGTGCGCAGATAGTCGTCGCTTAGCGCGGCGGCTCGGGCATAGTCGCCGCTTGCCATCCGCGATTTTGCTCGACGTTCCATTGAGCCGCTATGGAACAACGCAAAGCCGGCAACCACGAGCAAGAGAACCACGCAGACAATGACGATGCGCGCGCGCCGCGCGGCGCGTGCATCGTCGCTGGCGAATGCCTTGCGCAATTCACGCACGAAAAGGGCCAACCTTCCGCGCGAGGCACGCTCATCGCCATCCTGCTCCTTGCGATGCGAGGCAACCTGCGCGTCCGCGTTGATCTCGTCATCGCGCGTTGCGGATTGATCGACACAGAAAATGTCGAGAAACGAATGCGCGGAGCCGACGAAAGTGGTCTTGTCGCTGTCGCGCTCGTGGTGCGCGCCGGGCTGCGTTGCGGCGACCATTTCGGTCAGCGTGGATTCGCTCTCGTCGCCATTGAGACTCACGCGGTAGGCGAAATGCGTGCCGCCGAACGCCAGTGTGTCACCGTCTTTGAGCGCGATAGCGGAGTCGCCGATGCGTTGTCCATTCACGAAGGTACCGTTCGTGCTGCCGAGGTCTTCAACGTACGGCGCACCGGCCTTGACGAATATGTGCGCGTGACGCCGCGATACATAGTTAACCTGATGCGGATAACGCGGTCCATAACGCGCGAAGATGTCATCGGTCTTACTCACCAGAAATGGAAACTGAGTGAGTTCGACAGGCTCGAGACCGAGTTCTTCGCGCAGTGGAACGAGCGTCATCGCAATCTGCTTCGCCACATGCGCGCGACGTCGGCGCGGTGCGAATTCCACGCGATAAGCGAGCCGGCTGCCGAACGAAATCTTGTCGCCGCTTCTCACGCGAGCGGGCACGTCCCGTACGGGCGTGCCATTCAAGGCCGTGCCGTTCTTGCTTCCGAGATCGGCGATATACACGCAGCCGTGCTCGATGAACAAGCGCGCATGGCGGCGCGACAGTTGCGCCACGGCTTCTGGCGGGCTTTCATCGAACGGCGCTTCGGCGCGGCCAATGGCGAAAAGGTCCTCGTCGATGCGAATCTCGCTCAACGCATGGGCCGGATCGCCACGCCATGCCGGCTTGAGGACGACATCGAATGCTTCGTCCACGCGCGGCTGCGGTTCCGCTATCGGTTCGCCTGGAGCCATGTCAGTTCACAGCATGCGTCCGGCGCTGCACAGCGAGCGGCGTCGACGAGAAGGTTTGCACCGTCGGGCAGCTACATACACTGACGGGCTGATGAAAGTTTAAGTCACGCATTCTCTTAGTCAATCGGGCGGTGGCATCGGCAAGCGCCTTATTCGCGGCATCGCGTGTTTTGCGAACGGTCGTTTTACGCAACGTCAGTACTTCTTCTCAACGGCGGCACTCTGCACGTCGACCGCAGGCCAGCCGCCTCCTAGCGCCTTATAAAGCGTGACGGTGTCGGACAACATCTGCTGATGATTCGCGAGCAAGGCGAGTTGCGCGGCAAGCAACGTGCGTTCAGTTTCGAACACTTCCAGTTGCGAAATCACGCCTTCCTTGAGTTGCGCGTCGATCTGCGCCGCAACGATCGTCAGATGCGCGACCTCCTGCTGCAATTGCTCGCGCTGCTTCGTATGCGAATCAAGGTTGACGAGCGCATTCTCGACTTCTTCGAACGCGCTCATCACGGTGCTGCGATACTGCTGCTCGGCCACGGTGCTTTGCGCTTCGGTCGTCTTGACGTGCGCGCGCACGCTCGGGTCGAGAATCGGGATATTGATGCTCGGCATGAAGCTGAACGTGAAGGACTTCAATAAGTCCGTCAATGCGAAACTCGCCGTACCGCCGCGCCCGGTCAGGCTGATGGTCGGCAATTGCGCGAGCTTGGCTTGTCCCACGAGATCGTACGATTCGAGAACGCGATACTCAGCGGCAATCAGATCGGGCCTGCGCGCCAGCAATTGCGACGGCAGGCCGGACGGCACGGGCGGAATCTGCACACGTTTTTGCAAGTGACCGTCCGGCACCTTGAACTCGCCAGCGGGAACGCCCGTCAAGGTCGCGAGCGCATTGTCCGCAAGATCACGGGAACGGCGCAGTTCCAGCAGCTCACGCGTGAGCCGATTCAATTCTGCGCGCTGCGTCAGAACTTGCGTGTGCGGCACGAGGCCGTTCTTTTCCATGCCTTCGAATATCGTCAGGATTTTTTGGTTC
Organism: Burkholderia sp. 8Y; assembly: GCF_902506145.1. Classification (GTDB taxonomy): domain Bacteria; phylum Pseudomonadota; class Gammaproteobacteria; order Burkholderiales; family Burkholderiaceae; genus Caballeronia. The sequence goes on from NZ_LR733519.1 coordinate 959,133, forward strand.
GTCGCGATCGTCAGCGTTTGCTGCGCGATCTGATCGTCGAACTGAAGTATTTGGAAATACGTGGTGGATACGCTGGAGACGAGTTCGAGATAGCCCGCGCGCCAGTCCGCTTCGCTCGCGCGATATTCGGCCCTTTGCGCCTGCACGCCCTTCTCCACTGCACCCCATATATCGATGTCCCAGTTCACTTGCGTGGCCAGGTTGTATTGCCTGGTGAACGGCTGGCCCGTCGTCTTCTCGAAGCTCGCGCCTGCGCCGACATCCATCGAAGGCAACGCCCCTGCGCGAGCCTCGCCGATCTGCGCGCCCGCCACCTGGATGCGTGCCGCAAGCACCTTGATATCGAAGTTTCCGTTGATGGCCTTGTCGATGAGTCCGTCGAGATACGGGTCCTCGAACTGCTTCCACCAGTCGGGACGAATGGTCTCGGCGGGAGCGGTCTTCGGGGCGCTGATCGAAGTGAATGCGGTCTTTTCCGGTGTATCGGGGCGCTTATAGACAGGCACGCTGACGTCGATGCAGCCCGCAAGCAGCGCCGCGGCGCAAAGGCTCGCGAATCCGGTCATGAGGCGCAACGAGGGGAATGAGGCTCGCACGATCTGCTCCGACGATCACGCTAGTTCGTTGAATGCGCGTCACTCAATAGCCGCGCTCGAGTGCGGTTCGCTCGCCGTGTCTGGAACAACGAGCGAACCGCGCCGCCAGGATGCAGGCGGGTGATGCAGCGGAACTCCCCGTGCTCCGCTTTTGCTGCGAACAACAGAAGCTCTACCGTGCCGTTATTCGGCTTATTCCTGCATCACAACGCATACGGCGCAAGCACATTGATGTCGCTCGCGTTATCCGCCTTCTGCTGGGGCGCAACGCGCGACGTGTTGTACTCCGAGAAAGCGTCGTTCACGCCGTTTGCGTTGAGCGTGTTCTGCGCCTGGTTAGTCAACTGCTGCGTAGTGGCGCTCAGATCGAAGCTCGACTTGTAGCTCGGGAAATAGAAGCTCGTGCCGCCGCGCACCGCGGACATTTCATGGCGGCCGAGTTCGGCGTGGTGGACGAGATCGCGGATAGTCAGCGTGGACATGATGAAGGTTCCTGGCGTGAGTGGACGTGAACGGGTCAGAGGGGCAATAAGCCCGTTCCGATGTTGATCGTGCTGTGGTTGGTGGCCGTCTGTTTCGGCGCGACATTCGACGAGATGTCGTGACCGAACGCCACGTTCACGCCGTTCTGGCTCTGCGTGTTCTGCGTCTGACCGATGAACTGCTGCGTGTCGAACGAAAGGCTTACCTTCGAAACGTCATAGCCGGGAAAGTAGAACGATGTGCCGCCGCGTACAGCCGACATCGCGCGGCGGTCGAGTTCTTCGGTGACGGGAATGTCGAGGATCGTCAGCGTCTTCATGGTGGTTCTCCTTGGGGCGCATTGCGCGTCGGGTGGGTTCGAGCAAACTGTTTGCTCGGTTAGCACAATGCACGGCCTATGCCATCTTGGTGCTGATTCCTGCATCGCCTTGCTGGATAAAGCTTTTAGCGCCTGCACTTCAATTCCGCTTCACGGTTCCTATCGGTCGGCGACAAACACTTCGTAGTCCGACTGTTTGTTTTAGACCGACACGCTCACCGCACATAAATCGTGATCTTCTTCGAATAGACGGGCGGGTTGTGCGGGATGTGCCGGTCGTCGCCGAGGAGAAGTTGAAGCGTGTGCTTACCTGGCGGCAATTCGAGCATGGTCTCCGTCTCCCCTGCGCCGTAATGCAGATGATTGCGATCGGACGGAATCTCCTGGTCCAGCGGTGGCAGGTCCGTATCGATCAACAGATGGTGATGCCCGGTATTCGGAAACTTCACACCGCGCGGCGCGACGCCCATGAACCGCAGCCCGAACCACACGCGAAAAGGCTTGCCCGCAGGAACCGTCTGACCGTCATTGGGATAGCCGATATACGCATGCGCGTTCGCGGGCGCGGGCGTTGGTCCGCCTTCTGCATGGCTCACACTGAACGGCGCGGCCAACGCGGCGGCGAGCAGGATCGAACGTGCGCGCCAAAGCGCGCCAGCAGTACGTTGTTTCATGTCATATACCCTTGGCAAAGGCGCGGGGACGGTGCACGCATCAATCGAAGCGACGCTCCGGCCTATTTCATCGTGACCGTGATCTTCTTCGAATAGACGGGCGGATCATGCGGTACATGGTTGTAGTCGCCCATGAGGAGTTGCAGCGTGTGCTTTCCGGGCGGCAACTCCACGCGCGCATCGGTTTCGCCCGCGCCGTAGTGCAGATGATTGCGATCCGACGGAATCTCCTGATCGAGCGGCGGCAGGTCCGTATCGATCAGCAGATGGTGATGCCCGACGTTAGGCATGTCGATGCCTTTCGGACACACGCCCATGTTGCGCAGGCCCATGCGCACCCACAGCTTGCCGCCTGAGAGCACCGCGCCGTCCGGCGGCCAGATGATGTACGCCTGCGCGTTCGCGGGTGCAGGCGTGCGGGCACGCCCGGCAGAAAACGAAGCGTCAGCGGCGAGCGCCGCAATCGAAGCGAGCGCGCCCAGTACAGTTCTTCTCAGCATGTTTTGGATGCCTCTTCAAAGACAGGCCGTTCAAAGGCCAACGATCAGGTTCCGCTTTCAGATTAGGACGTAACGATTTAAAAAGATACGTGCGCAGGGAGGGACGCGGACACTGCATCGGAGTACCTCCTTTTAGGGGATTAAGTAGTCATCCACAGCGTGCTATCGTTGTTTGTGCTGCACACGTGCTTCTCCCTCAACGCCATACGGAACAGGGTGTGAATATGTGGCGGACTATCTTTATCGCAGGCGTGTTCGTCGCCATGAGCGCGGCATTCGCGCAGTCCGCAGGGGCGTCCTCTGCAGCAATTACGCACGATAGCGACCGAGGGCACAGCGTCGCGCTTGTCATAGGCAACGACGCTTATGACGCGCATCCTCTGGCAAGCGCGCAAAGCGACGCCAAAGACATGAGCGCGGCATTGTCGGCGATGGGCTTTACGGTGACGCGTCGCACGAATATGAATAGCAATGCGATGCAGCAAGCAATCCAATCGTTCATCACTGACTTGGGTCCGCGCGATACCGCGTTGGTTTACTTCGCAGGTCACGGCGTACAAACGGGCGGCGACGCGCTTCTCTTACCGATCGATGCGCGCGGCACGCATCCCGCCGCGTTACTGAAGCAAGGCATCGCGGTGCAGGACATCGCCGCGCGCATGGCGCGTGCGAGGCCGCTCGGTACGAACATTGTCGTGCTCGACATGTGTCTCGACGATCCATTGGGCCGCGCTCAAGAAGAAGCGTTGAAGCTGCCGCCGCGCACGCTCGTCGCATTCGCGGCGCAGCCCGATAGCGGCGCAGCCGAAGATGCGCGCAACGGCCGCTACACCGCGGCGCTCTTGCGCGCATTGGCCGCGCAGAAGCGCATCACGTCCGGTTCATTCGATACCGCAGCTTCCGACGTTGCCCGCGCCTCGGGCGGCATGCAGCGGCCCTGGGTTTCATCGACATTGGACGGGTTCTCGACGTTCGGACGCGGCACCGTGAACCTTCCGCTGATGGCCGAATCCGCCCGTATCGATGGCGGAGAAATCCGCATGCGCGGCATTCTTCCCAAGGACAGCAGCGAGCAATACGAACTGGCGTTCTGGGAATCCATCAAGGACAGCACGTATCCGAGCGACTACGAGGCTTATTTGAAGTCCTATCCGAACGGGCGTTTCGCTGCGCTTGCGAAGGCGCGCATCGACCGGCTGAAGGCAACGGCGAGCGCGAGGCCGTCCGTTGCGGCGTCGCCCGCGATCGCGGCGCCCGCGTCCGCTCCCGCCAAGGCGGCTGGCACAGTCACCAGTACAGCTCCGACCACCACCCCTAAACCAACCGGCAACGAAATCAAGGACTGCCCGCAGTGCCCGTTAATGATTCCCATCGTGCCCGGAACGTTCATGATGGGCAGCAATAACGACGATCCCGGCGAAAAGCCATCGCACCGCGTGACGCTTGGACGGCCGTTTGCCATCGGCAAATACGAAGTGACCGTCGAGCAATGGAACGCGTGCGCCGATGCAGGCGCCTGCACCCGCATCGCGCCGGACAGCAACGCCAGCGCCCCGCCGCCCGCCAATTCGCCGATGCGCAATGTCAGTTGGGACGATGCGCAGGTCTACGTGAAGTGGCTCAGCAAAGTCGGCGGCAAGCCGTATCGTCTACCGAGCGAAGCCGAATGGGAATTCGCGGCGCGCGGCGGCACGCAAAGCACGTTCTGGTGGGGCGATCGAATGAAGAAAGGCACGGCCGACTGCAAGGATTGCGGCGAGCCGTATCATCCGGACGCGCCCGTGCCCGTCGGTTCATTCAAGCCGAACGGCTATGGTCTGTACGACATGAACGGCAGCGTGTGGGAATGGGTCGCCGACTGCTGGCATAGTTCGTACAAAGGCGCGCCCGCCGATGGCCGCGTGTGGGACGAACCTTCATGTTCGGTGCGCGTGATTCGCGGCGGATCCTGGCGCGAAGGCGGAGACTATATGCAGTCGGCGACGCGCTTCAAATACAGCGCGAGCGTGCGTCAATCGCAGAACGGCTTTCGCGTGGCGCGCGACACGCAGTAAGCGCGCTTATCGCGCGGACGCCTTGACGATGATCTGCGCCTGCGTATCGCGCTCGATCTTCTTGAGCACCGGCAGCGCCGCCGCGAAATCGTCAGGCGAACAGACCTGCTTGCCGAAACGCGCCTCCAGCGTGCGCGATACCTGAATCACATTGCTCGACGCGTCGAAGACATAGCGCGAGCGATAGCGAAAAAAGCCGCTCGTCAGGTCGAGATCGTCGGGCACTTCGACCACACGCATCGTCTTCGGTAGCGCGATGTGCGATACCTCGTCGTAAGCGCCGCCCACGCACAAGTACGGCTGCGTGCGCGTGCGCTCCGCAAGCCAGTTCCGCGTCTGCGTGGCGATGCCGCCAGACAGGCTCGTGAGGGCGGGCAACGCGGTCGTGCCGGTCGGCCACACCACATCGTCGAGCGTGCCGCGCAGCGTCGTCGCAAACGGGCCGCTGGTGGCATCGACATCGGTCGTCGTTAGCGCGCCCGCGCCGCGCAGATTCGTATAACGCAAGCGGTCCGCCGCGATCTGATCGCGCCGTTGCGCGCCCGCGAGCCGCAAGTTCATGCGCTCCAGTTCGGCGCTCCATCCCGCGTCCTCGACCCAATAGGCGAACGTCGCTTCGCCTTGCGGGGCGACGTCGATCTGCAGACGCGCCGTGCGTGACACGTCCTGCGTGGCAGGCGTCCGGGACAGCGCGCCGGTATCGACAAGCAGCGTTGGCCGGTCCATATCCGCCAGCGGCAGGAAACCGAACTCGACGCTCGCCGCCGTGCTGTCCGCATACATGCCGAAGTCCGGCAGGTACGTGACGATGTGATTGATCGCGCCCGCGCCGTAGCCCGGCACCGACGGCAGCGAGTAGACCGAGCCGAGCCCGATCAGCGCCGGCTCGTTGCGAATGCCGACCGCGTCGAGCAGCGCGCCGTACAGCGCGACGTGATCCTTGCAGTCGCCGTAACGGTTGGCGAGCACGTCGGTGACGCGATGCGGCACGGCCGGACTCTGCCCGATGAACATCGCCACATAACGGATCGTGCGGCGCACCCAGTCGTACAGCGTTCGCGCCTTCGCGCGGGCGTCGGTGTCGCTGGCCGTGAGCGATTGCGCGAGCGCGCGCACGGCGGCATCGCTCGCGCTGGCATCCGCCGCGGACGCGCGATAACTCGCCGAGAAGCTCGCGTAATCGGGAAACGTCGACACCATCAGCCGGTCGCCGTATTGCGCATAGCCCACCGAGCCGCTTTCGATACGCGCAATCCGCTCGCGGCGGTAATCGAACACGTAGCGCGTGCGGCCATTCGCGGTGACGGGCGCACGCGCGACATAGCCGCGCGTATCGGCGTAGAGCGGTTTCGTCGCGGGAAGATCGAAAACGAGCCGCTGTTCCAGCACCGGCCGCTGTCCCGACTCGACGTAATAGTCGAACTGGCCCGGAATGACCGGACTCGCCTGACTTTTCCGCGAATGCAGATGCACGGTCGAACCGACGCCCACCGCCGGAAAAATCACCGCGCGCAGCTTCGCGTCCTGAAACGTCGGCGCGCCCGCCGAGCGCGGCTCCTGAATGTCGCGGATCTGATCGGGCGATACGTCGTGACGCGCGCCGTTCGCATCGACCGAATACGCCTCGACGATCTCCACGTTCGACACGCTCCGGTCGTACCACACGTAACGCTGCGCGATCTCGTCGACGCCCGCCGGCGTGTTCGCGCGCAGCACGGTGCGGTCGTCCTCGGTGACGGCGCCGTCGTCCGCGACGACGAACGCGTGCACGTCGCTCACGATGGTCGATGGCTCGTCGGCGTCCGGCGCCGGCCCCGCCGCGCCCCACGCGGACAGGGCGACGAAGCACATGGCCAACGCGCACGGAAATCGCATGAAGAACCGGCCCATGTTCGGCTCACGAGGAAACGCGCGAACGTTCATCGTACAGGAGCGCATGGTGCTGCGACATTTTGTATCACGTTGAGATATAATTTCACGCTTCGCCGCGTTTCCATAGCGCGATTCACTGACCTTCCCACAAGAACTTTCGCAGAAAACGTGTCGCGCACCGTCCTCTTCCGCTGGTTACATGGTTTCCTTCCCGCTCCTGTCACGCTCAGATGGACCGAACGGCTGCGCGCCGGCGCGGGCGCGCTGATCGGCATTGCGCTCACGGGCGGCATCGCGCATTTGCTCGTGGGCGATACATCGGCGATTCCCTGGCTGATCGCGCCAATGGGCGCCTCCGCCGTGCTGCTCTTCGCCGTGCCCGCGAGTCCGCTCGCGCAACCGTGGTCGATCATCGGCGGCAATCTGGTGTCGGCGATCGTCGGCGTGACGTGCGCGGCGCTGATCCACGATCCCGTCGATGCCGCCGCGCTGGCCATCGCGCTCGCCATCTGCGGAATGTTCGCGCTGCGCTGCGTGCACCCGCCTTCGGGCGCGGTCGCGCTGACGGCGGTGCTCGGCGGCCCGTCGATCCATTCGCTCGGCTACGGCTTCGTGCTCGCGCCGGTGGAAATCCAGTCGGCGGCGCTGCTGGGCTCGGCCATCGTCTTTCACGCGCTGACGGGGCACCGCTACCCGCACGTCGCGCAGGCGTCGCCGAAGACGCCGGACGGCGGCGGCTTCACGCGCGCCGATCTCGAAGCCGTGCTCGCGCGCCGCAGCGAAATGCTCGACATCGACCCGGACGATCTGGAGGCGCTGCTGCGCGAAACGCAATTGCAGGCGTACGCGCGCCGCTTCACCGAATTCAGTTGCGCGGACATCATGTCGCGCCGCGTGGTGTCCGTGACGCCCGACACGGCGGTCGACGACGCACTTGCGCTGCTTGCGCGGCATCGCGTGAAGGCGCTGCCCGTGATCGACGCGACGCGCCGCGTGCGCGGCATCGTCACGCGGGCCGACCTCGCGCCCGCGCAACGCCTGGCGCCGCGCGATGCCTTCGCGCGCGCCGTCGAACGCATCATGCGCGGGCCGGTGCAAGCGCCGGCGCGCGTCGGCTCGCTGATGACCACCGATGTCTGCACGGTCGACTCGCGCACCGCCATCGCGGAACTGGTGCCGATGTTCGCGGACTTCGGCCATCACCACATTCCGGTGGTCGACAAGGACGAGCGGCTGCTCGGCATGATCACCGAGACCGATCTGATCGCCGGGCTGTATCGCCAGAGCTTCGCGGGCGAGCGCCAAACCGCCTGAGCGCCCGGCGCCTGGAAAACGAATGAAAAACACACGCACGCTCGCCAAGCCCGATTTCGAGCAGTTGTCGGAATTCCGTTATCAGATGCGCCGCTTCGAGCGGTTTTCCGAGCGCGCCGCGCAGGAAGAAGGCATCACGCCGCTGCAATATCTGCTGCTTCTGCATATCAAGGGCTTCCCCGGCCGCGCGTGGGCGACGGTCGGCGAGCTGGCCGAGCGATTGCAGTCGCATCATCATGGCGTCGTGGCGCTCGTCACGCGATGCGAGGCACTCGGGCTCGTGCGGCGTGAGCAGAGCGCGGAGGACCGGCGGCAAGTGCAGGTGCATCTCGAAGAGGGCGGCGAGCAAGTGCTCGCGCGGCTCGCGGCGCTGCATCGCGCGGAGTTGAAATCGCTCGAAGGCGCGTTTCGCGTGCCGCAAATCGATCTATGAGTCTCGCGGAGTTTTCTGGAGTGACAGGCATGAATCATCATAAACGCGACTTTTCCGTGAACGATCGGCTGCTACGCATCTGCGGGCTCGCGGCGATCATCGGCGCGATCAGCACGCTCGCGGCGGTCTTGCTGCTCGCGCTCATCCATCTGTTCACGAATCTGTTCTTCTTCCAGACGTTCTCCATCGAGGACCGCTCGCCCGCGCTGAATACCCTCGGGGTCTGGGTCATCGTGATTCCGGTGATCGGCGGGCTGATCGTCGGGCTCATGGCGCGCTTCGGCTCCGAGAAGATTCGCGGCCACGGCATTCCCGAAGCCATCGAAGCGATCCTCTTCGGCAAGAGCCGCATGTCGCCGAAAGTCGCGGTGCTCAAGCCGCTCTCCTCGGGCATCGTGATCGGCAGCGGCGGGCCGTTCGGTGCGGAAGGCCCGATCATCATGACGGGCGGCGCGCTCGGCTCGCTGATCGCGCAGTGCATCGACGTGACGGCCGCCGAGCGCAAGACGCTGCTCGTCGCGGGCGCGGCGGCGGGCATGACGGCGGTGTTCGGCACGCCGGTCGCGGCCGTTCTGCTCGCGGTGGAACTGCTGCTTTTCGAATGGCGGCCGCGCAGCTTTCTGCCGGTCGCGCTCGCGTGCGCCGTGGCCGGTTTCGCGCGGGCGTTCGTGTTCGGCACGGGCGCGCTCTTTCCGATGCAGACGCAGCCGCCGCACATGATCTCGCTGCTGTCGTGCCTCGTCGCGGGCCTGTTGTCGGGCGTGCTCGCGTCGGGGCTGTCGGCCGCGCTGTACAAGCTCGAAGATCTGTTCGCCAAGCTGCCGCTGCATTGGATGTGGTGGCCGGCCATTGGCGGCGTCGTGGTCGGCATCGGCGGATTTCTGGAGCCGCGCGCACTCGGCGTCGGCTATGACGTGATCGGCGATCTGCTGCATCAGCACATCGCGATTCAGGTCGCGCTGGCAATCCTCACCGTGAAAGCGGTGATCTGGGTCGTGGCGCTGGCATCCGGCACGTCGGGCGGCGTGCTCGCGCCGCTCCTGATGCTCGGCGCGGGCCTCGGCACCGTGCTCGGCGCGGTCCTGCCGGGCCACGACACCGCGCTCTGGCCGCTCGTCTGCATGGCCGCGACGCTCGGCGCGACACTGGGCGCGCCGCTCACCGCCATCGTCTTCGCGTTCGGCCTGACGCACGACAGCAATGCGCTCCTGCCGCTGCTCGCCGCGACGCTCGTCGCGCACGGCTTCGCGACCGTGGTCATGCGCCGCTCGATCATGACGGAGAAGATCGCGCGGCGCGGCTATCACATCTACCGCGAGTACGGCGTGGACCCGCTGGAGCGGCATCACGTGGACGAAGTGATGACGCGCGATGTCAACACCATCGACGCCGCCACGCCGCTCGCCGATGTGCTCGCGCGGCATTTTGGGCCTGAGCAGGCGCATCGGGCGTATCCGGTCGTGCGCGATGGCGCGCTTCTCGGCATGCTGGATCGCGCGGGGCTGGCGGCGCTCGCCGGGGCGTCGCAAGCCGGCACGATCGGCGAGGCGCTCGCGCAAGAGAGCGACGCCGCGCCCGCCGTCGCGCTGCCCGGCGAACCATGCCGTCTCGCCGCGACGCGGCTTGCCGTGCATGAACTGGAACGCTTGCCAGTCGTGACGGACAAGGAATCGATGCGGCTCGTCGGCATCGTCTCGCGCAGCGATCTCGTGAAGCCCGCGCGCGCCCATTTCGACGAAGAGCACCGGCGCGAACGCTTCCGCGGCTTCCGGCGCACTCAGCCCTTGCGCAAGCCCTAAGCGCGCGTCGAAGCGGCGAAGCGGGCGAGGTCCGCACGCAGCTCCGCCAGCGGATGCGACCAGTCGCCGAGATGCGTCTGCCGGTAGAGACGCATCGACGGATACCAGGGCGTGAAGCGCGCGCAGTCGTACCAGCGGCAGTCGCACGCTTGCGCGAGCAGCACGCAGACCGGACGATTCAGCGCGGCGGCGAGATGCGCCGGACCGCTGTCGATCGAAACGATCAGATCCAGCGCCTCGAAGACGCGGCCCGTGTCGCCGAACGTGTGCAGATGCGGCGCGATGTCGGTGACGCCGTGCGTGTGCAGCAGCGCGCGTTCCGCCTCGCTCAGTTCGCCGACTTGCAGTGAGAAGAACTGGCAATTTGCATCGGCGAGCTTTGCAAAGAGGTCGCCGAGTTGTATCGACCGATAAGGCTCGTGCCGCGCACCGCTCGCGCTGCGCCAGATCAGGCCGACCTTCGGGCGCGCGCCGTCCGCCTGCAATAACGCGCTCGCCTCGGACGGCAGAGGCTTCGCGGCATCCAGGCCGATCAGCGCCGCCGGATTCTCCTGCGGCGCGTAAGGCGACGGCTGATAGCGCGCCCACAGATTAAAGACGGTGGCCACGCGATCGCAGCGTTGCGCTTCCTCGGCGCGCGCTTCGACGGTCGGAACCGCGTGACGGACGCGCGCTCGCGGACACACGGCGTCGCGCCAGAAATCGAACAGTTCGATCACGACCTCACGCGCGCCGTCGCGCAGCAGGGCATCCACGTATCGCGAGAAGAGCACGAAATCGCCGAATCCGCCTTCGACGAGCAGCAGCACCGACTTTCCGGCGACCGGTTCGTCCATGCCCAGCATCTTGGGCAATAGCCGCTCGATCCACGCGCTGTCGCCCTTGAATAGCGTGTCGAGGAGCGCCTCGGCGCGCCCGATGTCGCGATTGGTTCGACGCAGTTCGTGCGCTTCGTGATACTTGCCGCGGCTCAGTAGCACCATGATCAGCTCTTCGGTGAGCTGGTAGCGGATCACGTCGGGCAGCGGTTCGAGAAGACCGCGCCTGAGCCACGCCTCCGCTTCGGCGAACATGCCGAGAAAGTTCATATCGATGCCCATCTGCCCCGCCCAGACGCCGCCGGCATCGGGCAGCGCGGCAATCTGGCGGAGCATCGTCTGCGCTTCGGATGCGCGCCCTGCCACGCGTAACGCGCGGACGGTGTCGATATGAATGGGCAATTGGGCGTCGGATTGAATGTGCATTTTTTGAAACGGCGCAAATGACGGCGCATGATGCTAATGCGAGCCGATCTTTTAATGTAATAAAAGGTGCCGATTCAATGATAGGCGCAGTTTGCACGTAATCGACCAATAGACCGACGTTTATTATTCGCGATTCGCGCGCATAGTCGCGCCAATTAATGTCGCCGTGCGACAATCGCCGCCGCCGCCGTGTTAGAGTCGCGCCGCGTCAGCGGCTTACACGCTCGCGCCGATGTCTCACCGTCCCGAACATGCCATGCAATACCTTCGTCAACGCGGCCCGATCATCGCGGGCACGGCCGCGCTTTTTCTTGTCACGCTCGTCGCGAATGAACTGCTGTTTCCGCATTCTGAATATGTGCCGGGCGCCAACTGGATTTATCTGCCCGCCGGCATGCGCTTGCTTTGCACGCTGCTTTTCGGTGAAGCCGGCGCAGTAGGCATGTTATGCGCCGCCTGGGTCAGTTGCGTTTTTCTGTATTTTCCAGACGATCCGGTGCGCTCGCTTTTCTACGGCACGATTTCCGCACTCGCGCCGTATCTCATTTATCTTTTCGCGACCGGCGTGCTGGGATTACGCACATCGCTCTCGAATCTGACGGCGAAGCGTCTTCTCCTGCTCATCCTGCTGTATTCGATCGCCAGTCCCGCGCTTCATCAGATCTGGCTCGCCATGCATGGCGAAGCCGCGGGCGCGGGCAGGCGCTTCGTGGTGATGGTGGTGGGAGATTTGACTGGCAGTCTGATCGTCATCTATACGATCAAGCTGGCGTTGTGGCTGATGGTGACGGTGGCGCCCTTGCGGCGGCGCCTCAGCGAATGAAAAAAAACGCCGCCCGGCAAAAACCGGGCGGCGTCTGTCTCACTGCCTCTCTCATTTCTCTCAGGTTCTCGCGTAAGCAATCGGCTATTTCGCTGCGATTTCATTGCCAACTCGATTGCTTCGCATGATAGCAGTTGCTTATCAGATTGATAAGTTATTTTTGTATACGGAACGTCAGACGCGAACGAGTATGATTCACTGCACCACGTTGACAATTTCCCTGGGCGCTGGAGCAAGCGCAAGACAATGACGAAAAAACCGCTCGTCGACGCTTACTTTCGCTTTCTGAACCTCGCGCAGGCGGTTCAGGCTTTGCCGTCCGTGCCGAAGCTCGACGCGGCCGAGGAACGGCTTCTCGAAGCACTGACCGCGGCCTGGCACGCCGGGCGCACGCTGACGGTCACGGAAACCATGGCGCTGTCGGTGGCCGGTGCGCCCGCCACCGTGCATCGCAAGCTGACGCGCCTGAAACAGCAAGGGCTCGTCACGCTCGACGAAAGCGGCGCGGACCTGCGGACGAAATCGGTCGTGCCGACCGCGAAGGCGCTCGCCTACTTCGAGAAGCTCGCGGCCTGCCTGGAAGAAGCGAAAAAGAAGTAGCGCACGCGCGCCCGACGCGCGGTTTATCCTGTGGCTCCCTGCCTTACCGAAGCGGAAGCCGCACACCATGAAGCTTTTCCAGCCGGACCGCGCGTTCGGCCGGCGCAGTTTTCTGCGCGCGGCCGCCGCCGCGCTGTCCGCGCGCGCCGTCGGCGCATTCGCAGCGGACGCGACCATCGAACCGATGCACAAGCGCCCGATTCCCTCGACCGGAGAAGCCTTGCCCGTCGTCGGATGCGGAACGTGGCGCACCTTCGATGTCGGCGATGACGCCGCCCGCCGCCGCGAACTCGCCGACGTGCTGCGCGTGCTGTTCGCGGCGGGCGGCTCAGTGATCGATTCCTCGCCGATGTACGGCACGTCCGAAGCGGTCGCCGGCGCGCTGCTCACCGAACTGCATGCGCGCGACAAGGCGTTCATCGCGACGAAAGTCTGGACCGAAGGCCGCGAGGAAGGCATCGCGCAGATGCAGCAGTCGATGCAGCGCCTCGCCGCGCCTCGCATCGACCTGATGCAGATTCACAATCTTCTAGACTGGCGCACGCAGCTCGCCACGCTGCGCGACTGGAAGGCCGCCGGGCGCGTGCGCTACATCGGCATCACGCATTACACGTCGGGCGCGTTCCCGCAGGTCGAAGCCGTGTTGCGCGCCGAGCGCGTGGACTTCGTGCAGATCAATTACGCCGCCAACGACCGCGACGCCGAAGCCCGGCTTCTTCCGCTCGCGGCGGAGCGCGGCGTCGCGGTGATCGTCAACCAGCCGTTCGGCGGCGGGTCGCTGCTGGCCGGATTGCGCGGCAAGCCGCTGCCGCCTTTCGCGGCGGAACTCGGTTGCACGAGCTGGGCACAGCTTCTGCTCAAATTCGTGCTGGGCAATCCGGCGGTCACGTGCGTCATTCCGGGCACGGGCCGCCGCGAATACATGATCGACAACGTTCACGCGGGCATCGGCGTCTATCCGGATGCGGCGCTGAAACGGCGAATCCAGCAAGCCGTCGCGTGACGTGCAACGGGAGAGAGGCGATCGATGGGCGATCCGTTCAACCTGCAACGCTTCGTGAGTGCGCAGGAAAGCGTCATCGATGACGTGCGCGCCGAACTGTCGGCAGGCCGCAAGCGCACGCATTGGATGTGGTTCGTGTTTCCGCAGATCGCGGGGCTCGGGCACAGCCAGATGGCGCAGCACTACGCCATTCAATCGCTTGCCGAAGCGCAGGCGTATCTGGCGCATCCGGTGCTGGGCGCGCGGCTCGTCGAACTGACTGGCATCGTCAATGGCGTCGAAGGGCGCAGCATCGAGGACATTTTCGGCTATCCGGATCACATGAAGTTTCATTCGTCGATGACGCTTTTCGCGCGCACCGCGCCCGACGAGCCGATCTTCGACGAAACGCTGCGCCGCTATTTCGACGGCCAGCCGGACGAAGCGACGCTCATGCGCCTGCGCTGATTCGCGGCGACAGGCATGGCCGTTGCAGCGTTCAAACGACCATTTCACTGGAGCCCGACATGAGCCGATCGCTGAAAGTCCACGACCACGTCAGCTGGAACACGCCGCAGGGCGAGACCACGGGCCGCGTGGTGCGCGTCATTTCCGAGCGCACGACGCTCGACGGACACACGGTCAACGCGTCGAAAGACGATCCCCACTACGAAGTGGAGAGCGACAAAAGCGGCAAGCGCGCGGTCCACAAAGGCAACGCGCTCAAGCACATATCGCACTGACTGGCGGAAAAAGGACAAACAAGCGGAGACGCGGTTCATGCAAAAGCCCCGGGAAACGGTCAAACTGCTCCCGCGCCGTCATTGGCGCGTTTTCGCCGAACCGTTTTGCCAAATCTTTTGAGGAATCGATATGAACTTGAAACTCGTGGCATCGCTTCTCGCTTCGTCGGCCATCGGCCTTGCTTCCACGTCTTCGTTCGCGCAGGTCGCGGGCGCCCAGCCGCTCGGCGTCTCCGTCCAGGTCTCGACCGCGATCATCGACGGCTGGAGCGTCAAGAAGTCGATCCTGAACAAGCCCGTCGTCAATGACGAAGGCGCGCGCGTCGGCGTGATCCACGACATCATCATCGCGCCCGACCATTCTGTCTCGTTCGCGATCATCGCGGCCAATCAGTTCCTCGGCGTGTCGCACCACGATGTCGCCATTCCCATCGAACAGTTTGACGTGAAGAACGGCAAGCTCGTGCTGCCGGGCGCGACCAAGGACGCGATCAAGGCGCTGCCCGAATTCCAGTACTCGAAGGTGAAGTCGACGCCGGTGGCGCGCGCCGATTCCGAACATCACTGACCTGGCGATGTAAGCGATAGGAGCGATGCAGCGGCGCGCTTGCCGCTGCATCGCGCGGGTTCATCTCACTGTTCGACGGGATTACCATGTTCAACGCGCTGCTGCTCGACAAACAGGACGACCACACGGTTGCGTCCATTCAGTCAATCGACGAGTCGCGTCTGCCGGCGGGCGACGTGCTTGTGCGCGTCGACTATTCGACGCTCAATTACAAGGACGCGCTCGCGATCACCGGCAAGGGGCCGGTCGTGCGGACGTTTCCGATGGTGCCCGGAATCGACTTCGCGGGTGTCGTCGAGCAGAGCACGCACGCAGATTACCGGCCGGGCGATCTCGTCGTGATGAACGGCTGGGGCGCGGGCGAAACGCATTGGGGCGGCCTCGCGCAGAAGGCGCGCGTGCCGGGCGGGCATCCGATCCCGCTGCCCGCCGGCATCACGACGCGTCAGGCGATGGCCGTCGGCACCGCGGGCTACACGGCGATGCTTTGCGTGCAGGCGCTGGAGCGGCACGGCGTCGCGCCCGGCGACGGCGATGTGCTCGTGACCGGCGCGAACGGTGGCGTCGGCAGCTTCGCGGTGGCGATTCTCGCGAAGCGCGGCTATCGCGTGGTCGCATCGACGGGGCGGCCCGAGGAAGCGGCGCGGCTGCGTGAGCTCGGCGCGGCGGATATCGTCGATCGCCAGACGCTGTCCGCGGCCGGCAAGCCGCTCCAGAAAGAGCGGTTCGCGGCGTCGGTGGATTGCGTCGGCAGTCACACGCTCGCCAACGTCTGCGCGAGCTTGCGATACGGCGGCGCGGTCGCGGCGTGCGGGCTTGCGCAAGGCATGGATTTTCCGGCGACGGTGGCGCCCTTCATCCTGCGCGGCGTCGCGCTGCTCGGCGTCGATAGCGTCTATGTGCCGCGCGAGCGGCGTATCGCGGCGTGGAAAGCGATCGCCGCCGATGTGCCGGTGGAAACCATCGAGCGCGTGGCGAGCGCGATTTCGCTTGCGGACGCGCCGGAAAGCGCGGCGAGTCTGCTGCGCGGTGAGGTTAAGGGGCGGGTGATCGTTGATGTGAATGCGTGAGCGTGGGGGGCATAGAACGCGGTTGTCGTTGACGTGCAGGTTGCGGCGACCGAGCGCGGTGGCGCTTGTGGACGCGCCGGAACCTGCGGTCGAGTCTGCTGCGCGGGGCGGTCAGAGGCCGCGCTACCGTCGATCCGAATGCATAACGAGGGCGGCATCGAACCGCGGTCGCCGCTGACTTGCTGATTGGGACCATGCAGCGCGTCGCACTCGCGGACGCGGACGAAAGCGTCGCGAGTCTGCTGCGCCGCGAGATAAACGTCCGCGCTATCGTCGATTCGAACGCATAACGAAAGCGGTATCGAACGCTGTCGCCGCTGACTTGCCGGTCGCGGCCATCGTGGCGCCGCGAGCCTTCATCGCCGCGAGATTGAAGACCGAGGCTTGGTCAATGTGAACGCGTCAGCGGGGGCGGCATGGAACGCGGTCGCCGCCGACGTGCCGATTGCGGCCATCATGAGCGCCGCGAGCCTTCATCGCCGCAAGATTGAAGGCCGCGTCATAGTCAATGTGAATGCGTGAGCGCGGGGCGGCATGAAACGCCGTCGCCGACTCGCCGGTTGCGGCCATCGTGATTACCGCGAGCCTTCATCGCCGCGAGATTGAAAGGCGCGGCGCACCGCCGCGCGCTTCGTCGCGATCAGAACGTGCTCCACCCGCTGGCATCGCTCGCGGCGACACTCACCGCTTCCTTACGCACCGGCCCACTTCCTGGCCCCTTGCGCCCGACAGCCGGCGCTGGCGCTGGCGCAAACGCAGCCGCCTCAACCGCAGAACCACCCGCTTCAACCGTAAAAAACGCCATCACTTCGTTCAGCTTGCGCCCCTGCTCTTCCAGCGCCTGCGACGCAGCCGCCGCTTCCTCCACGAGCGACGCGTTCTGCTGCGTCACTTCGTCCATCTGCGTGATGGCCTGATTGATCTGCTCGATGCCGCGTCCCTGCTCCGCCGACGCCGCCGCGATTTCCTCCATGATGTCGGTCACGCGCGCGACGGCCTGCGTGACTTCGCTCATCGTCGAGCCCGCCTCGCCCGCGAGCGCGGAGCCGTCGCGCACCTTGTCGACCGAATCCGCGATCAGCTCCTTGATTTCCTTCGCCGCCGTCGAGGACCGTTGCGCCAGGCTCCGCACTTCGGTAGCGACGACCGCGAAGCCGCGTCCCTGTTCGCCCGCGCGCGCCGCCTCGACCGCCGCGTTGAGCGCCAGAATGTTCGTCTGAAACGCGATGCCCTCGATCATGCCGGTGATTTCCGCGATGCGCGCAGAGCTATCGCTGATGCCCTGCATCGTCGACACGACACGGCCGACGACATCGCTGCCCTTGCGCGCGACCTCGGACGCATTGGAGGCCAGCGTGCTCGCCTGCTGCGCGTTGTCCGCGTTCTGACGCACGGTGGACGTGAGCTGCTCCATGCTCGCCGCCGTCTCCTGCAACGACGCCGCCTGCTCTTCGGTGCGCTGGCTCAGGTCGGTATTGCCCATCGCCAGTTCCTTCGCCGCGCCGCCGACCGCCCCGCCGCTTTCGCGCACGCGGCTCACCGTTTCGGTCAGGCGCGCGTTCATCTGGGCAAGCGCGCGAAGCAAATCGCCGGTTTCGTCCTTCGATTCGGCGACGATCCGGCTGCGCAGATCACCGCGCGCCACGGTCTGCGCGATCCCGACTGCTTCAGTGATCGGCGCCGTGATCGAGCGCGTGACCGCGATGCCGGCGCACACGGCGAACAGCCCGCCGAACACGCACAGCGCGAGCAGCACGTTGCGCTGCGTCCGATAGTTCGCCTCGAAATCGCGCACGATCTCGTCGCGGCGCACGCTCGTGTACGTCGCGTAATCTTCGGTGGCTTTCACGAGGCGCGCGAGGAGCGGCCGGCAGTCGTCGTCCAGCTTGACGATGGCCTCGTCGTGACGGCCCGCGAGCGCGAGCGCCTCGATGGCGGTCGCCACGGGCCCGTAGAGCGCCTCGACCCGCGTCATCTCGGCGACGAGGCTGCGCGCCTCCTCGCTCGCATCGGTCGCGGAGGCGATCATGTCCTGCAATTGCTTGAGGCGCGTCTGCACGTCCTGGTGCGCCCGTTCGACGTCCGCTTTCTCCAGTTCGAGATCGGCGGGCTTCGTGACCAGCACGAGATTGCGCGCCGCGATCGCGCGGCGGTCTACGGCGGCGCGGATCTGCGCGGCCACGTCGGCGCGCGCGTTGATGCCGTGCACATAGTGCGCGAAGCCGTCCGTGGTGGTGGAGAGGGCGCGCAGCGACATGCCTGCGACTAGTACGAGCAGCACAGCGAGCAGCCCGAAGCCGGCGATGAGCTTGTTTTTGATGGTGATGTTGCGGAGATTCACGGTGGGCTCTCTCAGGTCCGGAAGAATCGTTGTTTGCTTGCGACTTCACGCTCTTCGGCGCGAAAAAAGCACGCGCGAACGTTTGCTTTCCGTCGCGTCGCGGCGCTCTGGTTCTTGATTACGGCGCAGCGGCCGCGCGTCTGAAGGGCTGGACCGGCTTATGGTCGATATTCTGTTCATGGGATGCCGGTTGCGCGATTGGCGATAATGACGCCTTTCTTCCTCCACTTCGCCCATGACCGATCCGCTCGATA
The DNA here is from genome assembly GCF_902506145.1 of Burkholderia sp. 8Y. Taxonomy (GTDB): domain Bacteria; phylum Pseudomonadota; class Gammaproteobacteria; order Burkholderiales; family Burkholderiaceae; genus Caballeronia. The sequence continues at coordinate 977,802 of NZ_LR733519.1, forward strand.
TCCGCACGCCTGAATTCGACGCTGCCCTGCGTGCGCTGCCCGCCGCGCCCGCTTCCCCCGACGTCGCCACCGACGAGACCTATTGGGACGCCGTGCGCGGACTGTATCGGCAGACGGATGCGGTCATCAATCTTGAGAACGGCTACTGGGGCGCGATGGCCGAGCCGGTGAAATCGGTATTCCATTACTGGATCGACCGCCTGAATTACGAGACGACGACGCTCGTGCGCCCGCATTGGGGCGCCATTCACGACGGCCTGCGCGCACGCGTCGCAGCGGCGATGGGCTGCGGCGTCGAGGAAATCGAACTGACGCGTAACGCGACCGAGGCGCTGCTCGCGCTCATCAGCGGCTATAACCGCCTCGCGCCGGGCGACACCGTGCTTTACAGCGACCTCGACTACCCGTGCGGCAAGGACGCGATGGAATGGCTGCGCGAGCGGCGCGGCGTCACGCCGGTGCGGATCACGATTCCCGAACCGCACGAGCATGACGACTTCCACCGAGCGGTGATCGAGACGTACGCCGAGGCGCTGCGCGCGCACCCGCGAACGCGGCTCGTGCTGCTCTCGCACGTCTGCTTCGCGACCGGCCTCGTGATGCCGGTGGCGGAACTGTCGGCGCTGGCTCGGCAGGCAGGCGCGGACGTGATCGCCGATGCCGCGCATTCCTGGGGCGCGCTGGACTTCGACGTGCCCGCGCTCGACGTGCCGTTCGCCGCGCTCAATCTGCACAAGTGGATCGGCGCGCCGCTCGGCTGCGGCGCGATCTACATCCGCAAAGGACACCTCGACGCCGTCGATCCGTATCTCGGCGACCGCACGTGGCCTGCCGACGACATTCGCTCGCGCGTGCATACCGGCTCGCCGAACTTTGCCGCGTGGCTCACGGTGCCGGCGGCGTTGGATTTACACGCGCGCATCGGCGCCCATGCGAAGGAAGCGCGTCTGCGGGCGCTGCGCGATGCGTGGGTGAAGCCGGCGCGCGCGCTGCCGGGCGTGCGTATCCTGACGCCGGACGATCCGTCGATGACGGCCGGCATCACCGCTTTCCGGGTCGACGGCCACAGCGCCCGCGCGACGTGCGATGCGCTGCGCGAACGCTTCGGCATCTTCACCGTGACGCGGCCCGGTCCCGACGCAGGCGATGTGGTGCGCGCGACGCCCGCGCTCTTCTCGCGGATGTCGGATGTCGGGCGGCTGGGCGAGGCGCTCGGCGTGTTGTCGCGGGAAAGGAAGTAGGCGGCTGGGGTCTAGCTGCCGATCGATGGAGCGTCCAGCCGTGCCGTCAGGACGTCCGGCGCATTGAAGGCTGGCGCCCCGACCTCCACCGCGAGCAACAAGCTAGGCCGACTCACCTTCGCTCCCCCCACACCGCGCATCCAGCCGCGCGACCAACTCCCCCAGCGCCTCCGAGCAAGGCGCTTCCACCTTTAGCGCGAGCAGCGAATCGGCGCGCGTCTTGCCGATGTTAATCGCCGCGATCGGCTTGCCGCTTTTCGCGGCCCACTCGCAGAAGCGGTAGCCGGAATACACCATCAGCGAGGAGCCGATCACGAGCATCGCGTCCGCGCCGTCGAGCGCGCTTGCCGCATCCTGCACGAGCTCGCGCGGCACGCCCTCGCCGAAGAACACCACGTCCGGCTTGAGCAGCCCGCCGCAATGCGTGCAGCCTGGCACCTCGAACGCGCCGAAATCCAGGTCTTCGATCAGCGCGTCGCCGTCCGGCACCGCAGGCGCGGTGTAATCGACAAATTCGGGATTGGCGGCTTCCAGCAAGCGTTGCACGTCGGCCCGCTCGTGCCGCGCGCCGCAGTCCATGCAGCGCACGCGGCCGATGTTCCCGTGCAATTCGATCACGTCCGCGTTGCCGGCGCGCGTGTGCAGTCCATCGACGTTCTGCGTTACCAGCCGATGCACGCGCGAGCGCGCAGCCAGCGCCCGCACCGCGTGATGCGCCGCGTTGGGCCGCGCGCCCGCCACCACGGGCCAGCCGATCAGACTGCGCGCCCAGTAGCGCCGCCGCGCGTAGTCGGAGCCGAGAAAGTCCTTCAGCAGAATGGGCGCGCGGCCGGTGCGCTGGCCCTCGCGATCGCGATAACAGGGAATGCCCGACTCGGTGCTGATACCCGCGCCGGAAAGTACGAAGAGCCGCGGATGCCGCTCGACAAAGTCATGAAGTGAAAGCACGTGCCGTCCTCGGGCGCCTGACGCGCGGTGGTTGCCGGTGCGATATCTTCGAAATATAAGGCGAAACGCCGGCCGATGCACCGGCCTTACCACTTCGCTGTTTTTGGAATTGGCTTGACCAAAAGGCGGCGCGCCGATAGATTGACATGCTGCCCGATTTCACCTCATTCGAACGAGAGACACGATGCTGACCGTCATCTGCGAGACACCCGGAACCCTCAAGGCCGAAGAACGCGCCAAGCCGCAGCGCGCCGAGAACGAAGTGCTGCTGCGCGTGAAGCGCGTCGGCGTGTGCGGCACGGATTTGCACATCTTCACCGGGAATCAGCCGTATCTGTCGTATCCGCGCGTGATGGGCCACGAGTTGTCCGGCGTGATCGAGGAAGCCGACGCAGCCAGCGGTCTCAAATCCGGCGATACGGTCTACGTGATGCCGTACCTGTCGTGCGGCAAGTGCATTGCGTGCCGTCAGGGCAAGACCAACTGCTGCGTGAACATTCAGGTGCTGGGCGTGCATCGCGACGGCGCGTTCACGGAATATCTGAACCTGCCCGCGCAATTCGTCCATAAGGCCGAAGGCGTCACGCTCGATCAGGCGGCGATGGTCGAATTCCTCGCGATCGGCGCGCACGCCGTGCGTCGCGCGGACGTCCAGCCGGGCCAGCGCGTGCTGGTGGTCGGCACCGGGCCGATTGGCATGGCGGCGCTCACGTTTGCGCGGCTGCGCGGCGCGAAAGTCACGGCGCTCGATACGCGCGAAGACCGCCTCGCCTTCTGCAAGCGCGAACTGAAAGTGGATGCGACCGTGCAGATCGGCGAGCGCGACAAGGAAGAACTGTCGCAACTGACGGACGGCGAGTTCTTCGACGTGGTGTTCGACGCGACCGGCAATTCGCGTGCGATGGAGCGCGGCTTCGAGTTCATCGCGCATGGCGGCAAGTACGTGCTCGTGTCGATCGTGCCGGATCGCATCTCGTTTGCCGACCCCGAGTTTCACAAGCGCGAAGCGACGCTGCTCGCGAGCCGCAACGCGACGCCCGAAGACTTCGAGACGGTGTTGGCCGCGATGCGCCGCGGCGACGTGCCGACCGACGCGCTCAACACGCATCGCATGGCGCTCAACGACGTGCCCGCGCGGTTTTCGTCGCTGTTGGATCCGAAGGCGGGCGTCGTGAAGGCGATCGTGGAGTGCTGAGGCGCTGCTGACGCACTACTGAGGCACTACTGACGCACTACTGCGGCCGGCTGCGCACGTAACGCGGCCGGCCCTGATCGTCGTGCCACGGCTCGGCGGTCCTGCACCAGATTTCATAGGCGGGCGGATACAGCCCGATCTCGTCGAAGATGCCGGTCGGCACTTCGATTTCCGCGACGCCATCGAACGCGAGATAGACCGGCGAACCGCACGCCGGACAGTGATGACGGCGGCCCGTCGGCGAGCTTTGCCACGCGATGGTGTCGCCCGAAACGTCCACTGCATCGCGCTCGAAAATCGCGTACACGCCGAACGGCGCGCCGTGGATGCGGCGGCATGTCATGCAGTGGCAGAGATTCACGTCCTTCGGCTCGGCGAAGACACGCACGCGAACTGCGCCGCAGGCGCAGTGGCCTTCGTGGATGGCATCGCGGTTCATGTGTCGCTCCCGGTTTTTGGCGGCTTGTCGCGTTCAACGTACGACGTATCCGCGATTCTGCATGCACTCGCTGTAGGCGCGACAGTAGCGGACCATCGGCGGCGTAAGCCCGGGCGCTGACAAGCTCGACGTACGAAGTATCCGCAATTCCGCATGCCTTCGCTGTAGGCCCGCCAGCAGCGGACCATCGGCGGCGTAAGCCCGGGCGCACTCATGCACTCAGACGCTCAACGCACGAAGTATCCGCGGTTCTGCATGCACTCGCTGTATGCGCGCCAGTAGCGGGCCATCGGCGGCTCGGGCGGCGGAAGCGGCGGCATCTTCATGTCGCCGCCATAGAGCGCGTCGGATGCGCCGCTCGCCATTCCGGGCATGGCCGGCATGCCCGCCATCCCACCCATTCCGCCCGCGCCGGACGCCGGCATCGCCGCCGACGCGCCGCGCGGCGCCGACGCGCCCGCGACCCTCGCCGCCGATGCCCCCGACGCGGCAACAGCGCCCGACGCGCCCGAAGCCGGCGACGCAGCCGATGCCGCCAGCGCGCCCGATGCGGTCGGCGGCAGCGGCGGCTCGACGGGACGCGGCGGGCTCATCGTGCGCGTGTCGGCCGTGCTCTGCTTCGGCGCGCTCTGCGACTCGCGCGCCATGTTGACCTTCGTCGTCTGATTGGCGTACGCATAGCAGGCGGCGTTATCGACGGCCTGTTGTCCGGCGCTCTGGCTGCGGCCGGGCAAGCTCAGCGGTTGCTGCGCGAGCGCGGCGCAGGAGCCGGCGAGCAAGGCGATTCCCGCGAGATGTGAAGGTTTCATTGACGTGCGTTCCCCGATGCGGTGTTTTTAGTCGTTGCAGTTCGCGCGCCGCCGCACGTCGCCGCGCGAATGGCCGCGAGTCTGCGCCGGGCCTGCTGTCAAGGATACCGTCATCCCGAACCGCGCCACGCCAGAAGCACCGGCATCTTCCGCCAAAATCCGCGCGGGCAAAGCCGCCGCCGCGTCAGGACCCGCGGTGCGATGCCGATCGCGCGCAGCCGCGCGAGCACGTCATCGGCGTAGATCCTGTCATCGTTGCGTTGTCCGCGAGCGCCACACCCGCGAAGGAAGCTGGGCTCGCTCGCTAGCAGCATCGCGGCAAGTCTCGATTCTCGCTTTCCCCGTTGAAAGCCCGATTGTTCCGGCGCGCGGCGCGCATACGTGTGACCGTGGACGACGCGACACCTTGCGCATCGACAGCAAAAGCGCGGGCAGGTCCGCTGCTTGCTTTGAAGAACGCAAAGCACAGAACATTGGGAGAACGAGATGAGACCCACTATTGGGGCAGCGGCACGACTGGCGGCGATGCTGGCCGGTGCCACGTTTGCGTTGGCGGCAAGCGCGCAGAATCCGACGGCGAAACCGGAAGGACACCCGAACGGTCAGCAGAACGTTCAGCCCAACCAGACAAAACCCAGCAGGCTCGACAACGACAGCACGCCTGCCTATCAGGAACAGAACGCCACGGCGCCGGCGGTTGCAGCCGCGCAGGCAAGCGGCGCGCTGCGGACCACTCCGGGCAAGACATCGTCAGGTAAAGGGCCTGCGCCTAAGCGCCCGAACGGCCTCGGCTTCGACAGCGACGCGGGCAGCATGGGCAAGAAGCCCTGATCGTTTGAACGATGCAAGCGGCGTGACGCCGCTTGCATGCCCCGTTCACTTCGACTTGTCCGGCCACGGCCAGGTCATGTAGCGCGACGGCTTTTGCTTCTCGCCCGTTTCTTCGCTCTTCTCCGCCCCCGGCGCGTCCTCGCGTGCAGCATGCGCGGGCGCCGCGCTTTCGGCAACGTCAGGCAAGTCTTCGCCGAACCACGGAACTTCGCCGCGCCGCTCCTCCACGTACGCGCGCCAGCCCGCCAGATTATCTTCGAAGAGATCGTGCTTCACGGTGTTCGCGAGCATCGGATGATTCAGCGACGCGTCGAGCAGCGCCTTCGGCCATACGAAGAACGCCCCCGATGCGCGCCGAATGAAATCGCGCGGCGACATGTCCGCATCGACGAAACCGAGCAGCGTGAAGCCCGCGAGTGCGTCGTTGCCGCGCACCGCGTCGCCGATGCTCGCGTACTCGTCGGCGCATTGGCTCAGGCAAAACACCGTCTCCAGCACATCGCCGAGATGCAGCAGCAAGGCGCGTCGTTCGTAGGGGTCTGGTATCGAAGGCGCTTGATTCGTCATTCGCTCGTTCCTTCCGGTAGAAGATGAAATGCGGGCGGCGCGCGTCGTCTGACGCACACCGCGTTCATCCCGATTCTAGCGAACCTCGCGTCCGAATCCGACCCGTGCGTGCGTCGGCGTTAGCGGCACATGCGGTACGGGCCCATGTCGACGTGAAAGTGCGTCTTGTGAAGCGCGTTGTAGTCCGGGCCGAGCGTGGCGTCGAACGAACGGCACGCGCCGTCGTGGACGCGGCGCAGGAACGCGGCATCCGGCGAGCCGGCGTCGTCCCAGCGCGCAAGCGTGATGCGTCGTCCGTTCGCGAGCACGAAGCCCGTCAGGTCGATGGCGTTCGCGCTCGCATGCTGACTCAACGCCGCGTCCTTTTGGTGATTCACGTTGCGGCACGCGTAGCTGCCGACGTGCTCGATGCGCGTCACGGGTTCGCCGAATATGTCGAGAGCGGCGGGCTGAAGATACTGATGCTCGAAGAGCGCCATGCCGAGCGCGAGCGGACACGTGGCGAGAAACGGCGCGCTGAAGCGCACGTCGCCGGATTGCGTGACGCGCACGACGTCCTTCAGTTCGCAGCCGCCCGGCCCGGACGTATCCGCGATCGGTCGATACTTAAGGCCCGACTGGGCGAGCGCGGCATCGCAGAGTTGCGGGTCGCGTGTCGTGCGCCAAAGCTTGAATGCGGTCAGCGGGCCGGGCGGCGCGCGCACGTCGAGCGGGGCGAAGGGATCGTAGCGTTCCGGCACGGCGATGCGCCGCGTGTACACGCCGTAGCCGAAAACGAGCGCCGCGATGAACGCGAGCAGCATCAGCCATCGGATGAGTCGCCCGATCACCCCGCTCTCCGCACGTCTGCGCGCTGCACGTCAACCGGCGGGATGCGAGGCGTCCGTCGCGCTCGCCTGCACGCGCTCTGCGAGCTTCGCGTCGTAGCTCGAATGGATGTGCGTGCGCTTCTTGTCCGGATACGCGTATGCATACGCCTTACGCAACGCGAGCGACGCTTCGTGAAAGCCCGAGAGAATCAGCTTCTGCTTGTTCGGATAGTTCGCGATATCGCCGACCGCGAAGATGCCGAGCCGCGACGATTCGTAGTTCGACGTATCGACTTCGATGCGCCCGCCGCGAACGTCCAGATTCCAGCCGGCGATCGGCCCGAGATCCGCGACGAGCCCATACAGGACGACAAGCTTGTCCGCTGCGATATCCGTCGTGCCTTCGACGTGCTTAATACGGACCGCGCGCAATGCGCCATCGGGCGCGTCGAGCGAATCGATCATGCCGACGACGAAGTTCATCTCGCCCGCCTCGACCTTCGCCTTCATCGCCGCGACGGACGCCGCCGCCGCCGAAAAGCCATTGCGCCGATGCACGAGCGTCAGCTTGCGCGCGACGCCGGCGAGTGCGTTGGCCCAATCCAGCGCCGAATCGCCGCCACCCGCAATCACGACGTCGCGGTCCTGAAAATCCGCGATGCGCGCGACGCTATAGAGCACGTCGCGCCCTTCGAGCGACACCGCTTCCGGCACGAGCAGACGCTGCGGCACGAACGCGCCGTTGCCCGCCGCGATCAGGATGGCGGCGACATCGAAGGTCATGCCTTGTTCGGTACGCACCGTCCAGCGGTGATCGTCGCGCTGCTCGACGGACTGCACGCGCTGGTCTAGATGGATCGGCACGTCGAACGGGCGAATCTGCGTGAGCAGCCGGTCCACCAGTTCTCGCGCGGTGCATGACGGAATGGCGGGAATGTCGTAGATCGGCTTGTCCGGATACAGCTCGATGCATTGCCCGCCGATGCGCCCGAGCGCATCCACGATACGGCACGAGAGCCCGAGGACGCCGGCCTCGAACGCGGCGAAGAGGCCCACGGGGCCCGCGCCTATGATCAATACGTCGGTTTGAATGGTGCTGCTCGATGCGTTCATGTAATCGCCTTCCGTTGTGCCAACCAACATGCGCTGCCAGCATTCAACAGTCCACGATACAGAAAGCGTCTGGGCGCGGCAACGAAGTCCCTGCGCCCAGGGCGGCGATTTGGAGCCGCGTTTTACGGCTTGTTCAGCTCCCGTGCGTAGTAGGCGGAGGCCGCATCGATTTCTTCGGGCGTCATGTTGCGCGCGACGTTGCGCATGACTTCGTTGATATCGTTCGTGCGCGTGCCTTGGGCGAACGCGATGAGTTGCGCCTTCGTGTACGACGCCGGCAGGCCGTCGATCCACGGACTGCCCGCCTTGTTGTCGATCCCGCCGTGACACGCCGCGCACGGCGCGATGTTGCGCATCGGCGCGCCGTGCGAGACGATGCCCGGCGCGAGCGCGTCGCTCACCTTGCGCTGCGCCGGCGGCCTCGGCAGGCTCGCGTAGTAGGCGGCGAGATCGCGCATGTCCTGATCGCTCAGATTCGCGGCCATCGGCGACATCACGGCGTTGGTGCGCGCGCCCGCCTGAAAATCCATCAACTGCTTGTAGATGACCGACGCATACTGCCCCGCGAGATTCGGCGAATTCGCTTCGCTCATGCCGCGTTCGCCGTGACACATCGTGCACCGCAAGGCGAGCGTCGCGCCGCGCCCGATGGCGTTCGCGCTCGGGTGGACGAGCAATTGCGGCGTGACTTCGACGGCGGACAGCGTGATCTTCGGCACGACGGCCGTATCCCCGCTGTACCACGTGCGCGGCACGCCCGCCGCGCTGCAGATGGCGTTCCACACGCCCGTGAACGAGGCATCGCGCTGCGCGGACGGCAGCCACACGAAGCCGATCAGCGCCGAGACTGCCGCGATGCCGACCGTGCCCAATACGCTCGTCGCGAACCAGCGGTTGCGGAAGGTGAAGAGGCGTTCTTCGCTCATCGCTGCGCTCCGATGGGAACCGCCGGCACCGAGGTATCGGAGCGCGCCACGAGTTGCGCAATCGGATAGCCGTAGTTGACGAGCGTGAGGCCGATCATCAGCGCGAGCCACAGCCCGAAGCTGTTCAGCGCGACGGGAATCGTGCGCGGTTCGTGGACCGCGCGGCTAAAGCGGAACTCTTCGACGCTCACGCGCGGCGCGCCGTGTGCGCGTATCAGCACGACGAAGAACAGAATCGCGGACACGACCAGAATGAAGCCGCCGATGGTCGAGATCACCACGGAGGCCGCCTGCGCCGCGATCTGCGGATCGCTGTAATCGTAGAACGCCATGCGCCGCGGCATGCCGAGAATGCCGACGTAATGCCACGGGAACGTCAGCACGATCATGCCGACGAACCACAGCCACAACTGCCAGCGCATCATCTTGATGTCACGCAGCGCGCGCCCCGTGAGATGCGGCCACAGGTCATAGGCAATCGCGAAATACATGATGACGATGGCGCCCGCGAAAATCAGATGGAAATGGCCCGTGACCCATTGCGTGTTGTGGACGGTCGAATCGAGCTGATAACTCATGTTGATGATGCCGCCCGCCCCGCCGAAGCCGAGCATCACGAAGGAGAACGCGACGGCGAGCATCATCGGATTGTCCCACGGCAGCGCGCGAATCCAGCCGAGCGCGCCGCGACCGCCGCGCAGCCGCGCCGCGATTTCCACGGACGCGCAGATGGTGAACACGGTCAAAAGCGTCGGCACGGCGACGAGCGCGGTGAACACCGAATGCAGGAACTTGAAGCCCGAGCCGACTTGCGGATCGGCGAACAGGTGGTGAATGCCGATCGGCATCGACACGACGAGGAACAGAATGAACGAGATGCGCGCCATGGCGTCGCTGTAGAGACGCCCGCCGATGGCGCGCGGGATGATCGTGTAATACGCGATATACGCGGGCATCAGCCAGAAATAGACGATGGCGTGCAGCGTCCACGAGAAGAACACGCGGGCGAGACCGGCGTCGATGGTGCTCTTCCAGCCGATCGCCACCGGCAAGATCATGAACAGCACTTCGATGGCCGCGCCCACCGCCGTCCAGCCCCAGAGATACGCGCCCGCGACCGTCGCGAACATGGGCAGCGGCACCGTCTTGCCGGGATTCGTGCGCTTCCAGGCGTGCAGATTCACCGACATCAGCGCGACCCAGATCCACGATCCGACCACGACCAGCACGACGCCGAGGTAGTAGAACGCGTTGCCGATCATCGGCGGATAGAACGTGTAGAGCACGGAGGCCAGGCCCATCGCGACCGGGATCATCGCCATGACGGAGCCGACCGCGACGAGCCAGAAGCCGAGCCACGCCCAGCGCAGGCCGACGAGTGCGCGCTTGAGCGCAAGCTCCGTCACCGCATAGCCGAAGCCCATCGCGATGAGCGTCGGGAACACGTAGCCCATCGCGGAGCCGTGAGCCGTCACCGAACGGTAGTAGATCTCGGGATTCTGCAACCCGATGAACAACGGGCTGCGCGCGAACATCTGCCAGGCGCCGAGCAACAGCGCGACGCCGAAGGCCACGAACGCGAGCCAGAAGTGCGCGAGAATGAGGCGCTTGCTATTTAACACAGGACAGTCTCCGCGAATTGGCCGGCAGCTTGTCGGCCATCTGCATGAATTCGGCGCGATCGATCACCTTCACGTGCGCCCACATGCCGTGATGCCCGACGCCGCAGAACTCGTGGCACGGCATCAGATGGTCGCCGGGTTCGTCGAACGTGGTCTTGAACGTCGAGACATAGCCCGGCTCCAGCATCGAATTGATGTTGGTCTTGGTGATGAGAAAGCCATGCACGACATCCGAACTCGTCGCGCGGAACGTGACCGGCACGCCCGCCGGCACGAGCAGGCATTGCGGCGTGAACGAATACTGCTGCGCGACGACGCGCACCGTCACGGAGCCGTCGCTTTCGGGCGCGGTGCCGAGATTGCTCTCGACGAATTCGCCCGACACGTGCAGCGTTTCGGGCCGCACGGTCTCGACGCGCGAGGGCGGCATCATCGCCCAGTGCAGGCCGGTGTAGACCACCATCGCGACGAGCACGACGACGATGGCGAGCACGAGCATCGCCCAGCGTTTTTCGACGCGTTCCGCGACTTCGTGTGAACCTGAATTGATGGCCATATCTATGCTGCCTGGTTGAATCGATGAATCACTGCATCACTGGATCACGCCGCGCGGCAGAAACACGGCGAAGTAAAAGACAAACCAGATGCCGATGACGATGGCCGTCGCGATCCCCGCCAGCGCAAGCGCGCCGCCCGGCCCGCTGCGCACGATTTCGTCGATTTTGGCGTCTTCGTTCGGATCGTCGTTCATGGCTGTGTCGAGGCTAGTAAAGAGGCGCGGAGCGCAATTCGTTGACTTCCTTCACGGACACCGGCGCGCCGTGATTGCCCCACGTCGTGCGGATATACGTGACCACGGCCGCCACTTCCACGTCTGACAGCGACTGCGCGAACGGCGGCATGCCGTAGGGCTTCGGATTCTTGAACGTGCCGGGCGGATAGCCGCCGTTGAGCACCATGCGGATCGGGTTGACCGCCGAACTCATCACGATCGACTGATTGTTGGCGAGCGGCGGAAAATCGGGCGGCTTGCCCTGACCCTGCGCGGCGTGACACACGGCGCATTGCGCGTCGTAGATCTTTTTGCCGAGCGGCGAAAGACTCGTGCGCTGTTCGACCACGGCCTGGCTCGGCGGCTCGGGCTTGCCACCGCTGCGCGCGGGCAGCGCCTTCAGGTAGACGGCCATCGCGCGCACGTCGTCTTCATTCAGATATTGCAGGCTGTCGTAGACGACTTCGGCCATCGGGCCGTACACCGCGCCACGATCGGACACGCCCGCATGGAGCAAGCCGACGATGTCGTCCATGCCCCAGTCGCCCAGGCCCGCTTCCTTGTTCGACGTGAGCGACGGCGCGTACCAGTTCTGTATCGGAATCAGGCCGCCCTCGAACGCCTTGGAACTGACGTTGCCACCGAGCGCGTTGATCGCCGTATGGCACATGGAGCAATGTCCGAGACCTTCGACGAGATACGCGCCGCGATTCCATTCGACGGACTGCTTCGGATCGGGCTGATACTCGCCCTGCCGGAAGAAAAGCGAGCGCCAGCCGATCAGCAGTTCGCGCCGGTTGAACGGGAAACGCAGCTCATGCTGACGGTTCGGCTGATGCACCGGCGGCGTGGACATCAGGAATGCGTAGATGGCATCGGAGTCGGCGCGCGTGACTTTCGTATAGGACGCGAAGGGCATCGCCGGATAGAGCAGCGAGCCATCGCGCGAACGGCCGGTGTGCATCATGTTGTAGAAGTCGTCGGCGGTCCAGACGCCGAGTCCGGTCTCCTTGTCCGACGAGATATTGGGCGTGTAGAGCGTGCCGAAAGGCGTCTCCATCGGGCGGCCGCCGCCGAAGGTCTTGCCCGCGGGCAACGTGTGACACGCGATGCAGTCGCCCGCGCGCGCCAGATACTCGCCGCGCTTGACGGTGGCGTCATCGAAGGTCTTCGCCTGCGCGACGGCGTAGCCGGCCGGCACGGCGCACGCCGCGAAGAAGACCGCCACGGCAAGCGCCCCAAGTTGTCTGAAACGAAGCACGTCGGCCCTCTCTAGTGTTGGACGCTGCCGCACGCGAGCGGCATCTTCAGTGAGCCGGCGGCGACAGGCGTCGGATTGGCCGGCGCGGGCAGCGAAGCCAGATAGGCGGAAATCGCGGTGATGTCCCGCTCGCTCAGAAGCTGGGCGACCTGGCGCATGCAGTCCGGCGCGACGGTCGAGCGCGTGCCGTAGCGCCATGCGCCCAGTTGCGCGCTGATGTAGTCCGCATGCAGGCCGAGGAGGCCGGGAATCGCGGGCTCCATGCCGGTCATCGACGCGCCGTGGCAACTGACGCAAGCGGGCACCTTGCCGGAGGCATCGCCCTTGGTGACGAGCGTCTTGCCGAGATCGAGCGTCTTCGCATCGACGGTGGCGGCGGACGGCGGCGGGAACGGCGGGCGCTCGGCGGCGAAGTAATCGGCGATCTGCTTCAGGTACGCGTCCGGCAGGTACGCGAGCAGGTAGTTCATCGGCGGGTACTTGCGCCGGCCGTCGCGAAACGCGAGCAGTTGGTTGTACAGATAGCCGGCGGGCTTGCCCGAGAGGCGCGGGAAGTAGTCGTTGTCGGTGCCCTCGCCGTGCGCGCCGTGGCACGCGGCGCAGCCCATGACGCGCGCCTGCATCGTGTCGGGCGCGCGTTCGAGAGGCGCATCCGCGGCGCATGCCTCGATGCCGCACAACGTGAAGAGCGCCGAAATGAGGAACAAGGCGCTGCGCTGAGCCACGTTTCCCACGTATCCCCCGTTTCAGGTTGTCATTTTGGTTTCGACGCGCGGCCTTGATGCAACGGGCACGCCGACGCTGTTCTTCGAAGCTGCAAGTCTTGCCGGTGGCGGGTTCCGCTTGGCTTTTTTCAGATGGTAGGAGACGCGCTTCGTTTTCTCCAGCCCCGAGATTGTCTCAATACATGCGATCGCTGCGCGTGACAAGACGACACAAAACTTTGCGTTTGGACAAAGAAAGCATTATTTCGAGATGCTCAACTGAGCAGTTGACCGTCTCGGTCCTGCTTACGAATTGGCTTTGCGGGAGATCGCCGCGTATTTCGAGACACGGACGACGTGGCGCGCGGTCTATTTGAGCCCGAGGCGTCGCGCGAGCCGGTTTAGGTTCGCCCGGTCGATGCCCAACTCACGCGCCGTCGACGCCCAGTTCTGCTGATTGCGCGCGAGGGCATCGAGAACCAGCGTGCGCTCGTATGCCGTGACGGCTTCGCGCAGGCCGACGGCGGGCGCATCGACGGCGGGCGCGCTTGGCGGTGCGATGCTGGCCGTATCGCCGATACCGAAGTCGGCGGCGGTCAGCGTCAGAATGCGCGGCCGTTCGCGATGCGCCGAGAGAGCCTTCAACGCGCTTCGCCCGATCAGATGCTCCAGTTCGCGCACGTTGCCCGGCCAGCGATAGGCAAGAAGCGCGGCCTGCGCATCAGCGGAAAGACGCAGGCTCAACAGACCCAGCCGCGAGCGGTTCTCTTCGAGAAAGTAGCCGGCAAGCAGCAAAACATCGCGGCCGCGCTCGCGCAGCGGCGGAACGACGAGCGGATACACCGACAAGCGGTGATACAGGTCCGCGCGAAACCGTCCAGCGCGCACTTCCTCGGCCAGATCGCGGTTCGTCGCGGCGATCAGCCGCACATCCACGCGATGCTCGCTATCCGAACCGATGCGCTGCAATTGGCCGTTCTGCAAGACGCGCAGCAGCTTGGCCTGCACGGCAAGCGGCAGTTCGCCGACTTCATCGAGGAACAGCGTGCCGCCGTCCGCCAGCTCGAACTTGCCGCGCCGATCCGCCGACGCGCCCGAGAACGCCCCGCGCACGTGCCCGAAAAGCTCGCTTTCGACCAGCGTATCGGGCAGCGCCGCGCAGTTGAGGCTCACGAGCGGCTTGTCGGCGCGCGGCGAACGCGCGTGAATCTCCGACGCGACGAGTTCCTTCCCGACGCCCGTCTCGCCGGTGATCAGCACGGTCAGATCGCTCGACGCGACCGTGCCTATCTCTTCGAGCAGATGCTTGTGCTGCGCGCTGCTGCCGATCATCTCGCGGCGGCGCGGGCCGCTTGCCTGCCGGAACACTTCGGCGCGTTGCCGTTCGGCCTCGCTGCTGCGCGCGAGCCGCTCGATGCGTTCGGCGACGCTCACGGTCGCCGCGGTCAGACTCAGGAACGCCTGCAGCGAAGCCATGTCGAGGCCGTCGAAGCGCGCGGGATCGAGCGCATCGAGCGTCAGCACGCCCCAGGGCCGGCCGCCGATGAAAAGCGGGCTGCCGAGGCAATCGTGGACTTCGAGATGCGCGCCCGCGTGCGTGACGAGGCCGTCGTACGGATCGGGAAGACTCGAATGGGCGGGAAAGCGCGTCGGCTCCGGGCGCGCGAGGATGCGAGCGAAGCGCGGATGATCGCGCACGAGAAAGCGCCGGCCGAGCGTATCGCTCGACAAGCCGTCGATGGCGAGCGGCACCAGCGTGTCACCGTCGAGCCGCAGGAGCGCGGCGGCATCGCTCGGGAAGAGCGCGCGCAGCGTGCTCAGCAGCCGGCGGTAACGCTCGGCCTCAGGCATCTCCTGCGACAGGTCTTCGATGAGCGGCACCAAGGCGTCGAGCACGACGCGCGAAGTCATTGCGACCACATTGGCAGTCTTTTGGACTAGGGTCGAATCGACCATGATCTTTCGTAAATGGTTGAATATACGTGTATTCTATACTGGCACGGAATCTGTATATCTGCAGCACATAAACCGCTTGCGGAGCACGTCTGCTCCGCCCTTGTCACGAGGACTACACCATGCTGTCAGCAGAACACCGTGCCATCATCAAAGCCACCGTCCCGCTTCTGGAAAGCGGCGGCGAGGCGCTCACGCGCCACTTCTACGCCACGATGCTGAACGAACACCCCGAAGTGCGTCCGATGTTCAACCAGGCGCATCAGGCGAGCGGCGCCCAGCAGCGCGCGCTCGCCCACGGCGTGCTGATGTACGCGCGTCATATTGACGAACTCGAGAAGCTCGGCGGACTCGTCGGTCAGATCATCAACAAGCACGTCGCGCTGAACATACAGCCGGAGCATTATCCGATCGTCGGAAGCTGCCTGCTCAGGTCGATCCGCGAAGTGCTCGGCGCGGAAATCGCCACCGATGCCGTGATCGAAGCGTGGGCCGCTGCCTATGGTCAGCTTGCCGATCTGCTGATCGGGCTGGAAGAAGGCATCTACAGCGAGCGCGAGCACGCGCCGGGCGGATGGCGTGGCACGCGGCGCTTCGTCGTTGCCCGCAAGGTCGCGGAAAGCGATGAGATCACGTCCTTCTATCTCGTGCCGGAAGACGGCGGCAGCCTGCTCGATTTCCATCCGGGCCAGTACATCGGGCTGCGCCTGTTCATCGACGGCGAGGAACTGCGTCGCAATTATTCGCTGTCGGCGGCGCCCAACGGCCGCGACTATCGCATCAGCGTGAAGCGCGAGAAAGAAGGCAAAGTGTCGAGCTTCCTGCACGACCAGGTTCAGGAACATGACACGCTCGATCTTTATCCGCCCGCGGGCGACTTCAAGCTCGAGCACGGCGATAAGCCG
This sequence comes from Burkholderia sp. 8Y, assembly GCF_902506145.1. Classification (GTDB taxonomy): domain Bacteria; phylum Pseudomonadota; class Gammaproteobacteria; order Burkholderiales; family Burkholderiaceae; genus Caballeronia. The sequence continues at coordinate 993,897 of NZ_LR733519.1, forward strand.
CTCGTTCTGATCAGCGGCGGCGTGGGCATCACGCCGACGCTCGCCATGCTGCACGCCGCGCTCGCCGCGACCAAGCGTCCGATCCACTTCATCCACGCAGCGCGGCACGGCGGCGCGCACGCGTTCCGCGAGACCATCGATGAACTGGCCGCGCGTCATCCGCAACTGAAGCGCTTCTATTGCTACGAGCATCGGCGCGACGGCGATAACGAGGCGCACGGTTTCGGCTTCGTCAATGAGACGCTGCTCAATGCGTGGCTGCCGAAGAACCGCGATGTCGACGCGTATTTTCTCGGACCGAAATCGTTCATGCGGGCGGTGAAGAAGCATCTGAAGGCGCTGGGCGTGCCCGAGGCGCAGAGCCGCTACGAATTCTTCGGGCCGGCTGCGGCGCTCGACTGATTGCTGTTCCGCGTCAAGAAAACGGACCCGCGCTGGCTAACGGCGGGTCCGTTTTCACGTTCCCCGAACCGGTTAAGGCGGAGCGCAGTGGTCACCCAAAATTTCCGAAAAACGGTCATTTGATATCGCCACCCGTACGCCTATTCTGTGTCTGTCGCGCCGCTACTGGCGCACTCTTCAACCGATCAAGGACACCATCATGGAACAGCGTCTCGATTTCTACAAAGCCAGCCCCGCCGCCGTCAAGGCGCTCCTCGGCGTCGAGGAACGCATCGGCAAATCGTCGATTGAAAAGTCGCTGGCCGAACTCGTGCGGCTGCGCGCTTCGCAGATCAACGGCTGCGCGTTCTGCGTCGACATGCACACGTCGGACGCCCGCAAGGGTGGCGAAACGGAACGCCGGCTGGCGACGGTGGTCGTGTGGCGCGAGACGCCGTTCTTCACGGACCGAGAACGCGCCGCGCTGGAATGGACGGAAGCGGTGACGCTCGTCTCGCACGATCACGTTCCCGATGCAGTGTGGAAAGCGGTGAGGCCGCATTTCAGCGATGAAGAGCTTGTCGACCTGACGTTGCTTGTCTCGGCGATCAATAGCTGGAACCGCCTCGCGATCGCGTTTCGCAAAATGCCTGCCTGAGGAGCGCATCGTGACGATACGCCGAATAGCGTGGCTGACGGCGATGGTGCTTTGCAGTGCGAGCGCCTTCGCGCATGACGGCGAGTCCGAAACGGTCACGCCGGTCATGAAACAGGCGGTGCCGGAGGCCGCGGGCAAGAACGTGCTGCTTGCCACCGTCGCATACAAGCCGGGACAGGCTTCGGAGCCGCATCGGCATCCGGGATCGATCTTCGCCTATGTGCTCGAGGGACACGTCGTCTCGCAGCTGGAAGGATCGGCTGCGAAAACGTACGGGCCGGGCGAGTCGTGGTATGAGCCGCCGGGCGCGCGTCATATCGTGTCGAAGAACGCGAGCGACACCGAGCCGGCGAAGCTGCTTGTGTTCGCGATTGCCGGTGAAGGACAGGCGGTTAAGTTGCCGATTGGACACTAAGGGCCACGGCGGGGACGTTGCGGGGGATGCGACGCCTCATTCGGCCGGCGCGCGGACGTTGCCAACGCGGCGCGAAGCATCCGCCGCCACGGTGCTGACTTTCAGACAAACGCACTGTTCCTCGCCCATTGCAGCGTGTAACTATCTCCCCGACTTCGTATCGGGGAGCACGCACAATTGCCTAGCAGGATAAGAGCCGACAAGTGGTCGCTCACGTTGTATCTAAGACGCGACAGACACTTCGTCAACGCGGACGAGAGACTGCGCGCCGCCGAAGGCAGGCGAAGGTTTCTGGCCGATGCGGCCGACTGGATGCACGATCCGGCGTTCATGGCGAAGCTGCAAGCGGTATTAGGCATCGACGACGCCGACGTTTCCAACGCGCGATGGAAGGTTCGGCGCGCCATCGAATCGGGTGAGTTGGTCACGATAGCGGATAGGCCGGGAAGCGGTCTCTGCGGCAGCCACGGCGGCGACATGCCGACGCCGCGTTCGGTGACGTTCACGCCGTCGCAGCTTTTCAGGGGCGCGCCGCGCATAGCGAGCGTTCCCTCGTACGAGCGCCCTGCTCCCATTCGGCTTTTCGCTGACGACTGCATGGCGGCGTGGCTTGCGAAGCCGGGGGATCGGCTGCCGGATGGCAGGATTGCGCGGGCTATCGGCAGCCTACGTGATGAAAGCCGCGGCGATTTAGTGCGAGAGAGCTTCGGTGACGCTGACAATGGCATTTTTGCCGACGCAACGCCGTTCGACTATCAGCCGGGCGATGCCAGCGATGCTATGCAGACGGCTTGGTTACCGAGCACTGGTGGCCCACCGAATAGTTGGCTCGAGAATCCATCAGGGAAAAAGCAATGGCGCTACTACGACGAAAACGGGAATGCGGCGGTGGACATCGACTTCGCCCATGATCACGGATTCGGCGCACCGCATTCGCACAACTGGGATGACGGCGCGCGTGATGCAGGAAATCCCGTATCAATTTTATGAGCCGTTATGGACATTCTGAACAAGTACGTATGCTTTCACGATTGGCAGATCAACTCACTTTCATGTCGCGAAGGCAGTAGGCTCGTCCTGGGCCTGTCTTTCGACGCAAAGCGGGCCGAACTCGCGTTTGTTGGAACTAGCCGGTGTGTAGTCGAGCACTTTGCCATCTTGAATATCGTGTACGAGATTGAAGTGCTTCCGGCAGAGGGGGCCGAATATCAGTCGGCTTTGACGCTGTTAGCCAAGTCCGACCAATTCGGCAAAACGCGCGGAAGCCTGATCGCCCGAGTCTACGCGGCTGCTGGGGCCGAAATGACCGTCGAATGTGAATCGCTGGAAGTGACGGACATGACGGCAACGCATCAACTACGGAACTAGCGCGCGACGAACAGAGCCATCTGCAAGCGGCAGGCTGCGACCCAACGTACCGAATCGGCGAGGCAAAGCCCGGCAGTAACGTACCTGCCGGGCGATGGGCGTGGCGCTTAGGGGAATCCGCTACACGCATTCACGTGACGTCAAACGCTCCACGCCGATCAGACCGCGCCCCGAGCCACCCACATCACTCGTCAAAACACATTAACCGGCACATTCACCATCAGCCGATAAACGTCGCTCGAAGCATCCGAGTAATACGCGCTTCCCACATGGTGCATGTAATAGAACTTCACCGACGTATTCTTGAACTTGCCATCCGGCACCGTGTAACTCGGAATAATGCCGAATTCATGATGCGTGCCGTGCACCGGCTCGCCATTCACGATATAGCTGCTCGCGTTCACGGTGCCGCTATTGGCCATGGCGCTGCCGTCGGCGCCCCAGCCGTACGCGACCCATGTCGTCACCTTGACGCCGGGCACGCCATAGTCTTTCAGGTTCAGTGAATACGACAGGCTCACGGATTTTTCGTGCGGCTGATTATAGTCGACATCCAGCGAATTGGACAGATAATCGCCGCCCGACTCGTGCATGTAATCGAACATCTGGTCGCCGAGAATTTGCTGGAAGGCGAATTGCAGCGTATGCGCGCCGTGCGTGCCGGCGAGCGCCAGGCTATACGCGTTATTGTTGATCGGGCCTTGACGCTTGTCGCCGATCGCGCCCGTGTAGTAATAGTTGAGCGCGCCCGTCCAGCGCACCGACTTCGCGTCGCCAATGCTCTGCGTCGCCGAAAGATAGTACTGCTGCCACACGTTGTTCGCGACGCTGCCGTAGAGCGTGACGGCGGTATCGTCACCGCGCGTCCAGTCGCCGCCAAAGTACGTGAACTGCGATACGTGCTTGCCGCCATATTCAGTCGACAGCCCCGTCACGGTCGTCATGCCGCGCGAGATCACGCCGTCCACCGTGCCGGCCTTCAGCGTGAGATTCTTGAACTCGTCGCTCGCGAGCGAGAAGCCGCGATAAGTCGGCGGCAGCGCGCGGTTGTCGTGCGGCACGAGGAACGGGTTATCGAAGAGTTGCTGGCCATACTTGAGCACCGTATTCGACACGCGCGCCTTCACGTCCCACACGCCGGGATAGGCCCACGCGAGCTGGTTCGCGCCGCCGCCGTCCGTGCCGACGTGAACGCGCGTGCCCGCGCCCTTGCCGCCGTTCAGCTTGAACGCGCCGAACAGAGAGACATCGCCGCCGAGCCCGATCAAGCCGCGCGTGAAGCCGGATTCGAACGCCGCCTGCGCGCCGAGCACCCAAGCGTCCTTCTTTTCTGCGCCCTTCGGTTCGAAATGCTCCGTGAAAGACCGGCCCAGCACGTTGAAATGCGAATCTTCGATAAAGCCCTTCGATTTGGCCTGATTGCTCACCGGCGCATCCGCTTCCGTATTGGGCGGCGAACTTGGGACAGCTTCGGTATGGCGTGAAAGCGGCTCCGTGTCGGCGCCCGCACTGGCTTCCTGACCATACGCGGCCACATTCGCGGCCATGACGCCGCTAAAAAGCAAAATCGAAAGTGCGACTGAAAGTTTTTCTTTTTTCATGATAAGTATCTCCAAACAACTGACTCAACCTGCGGACTGCACAATCCAACAAACAAAATCGACGGCTGCAACGAGCCGCGCCCGGCGACCGAACAGGTCGGGGCAAACGCAACGCGGTTGCGGTCCAAAAAACTAGCGACGCGCGCTTAAGGTTCCTTCGCCCCCGCATGACCTGATAGAGCGCGGGCGTCAGGCGAAGAAGCACGCGGCCGACGCGCCCTCACCCAGCGCGCGCAGCGCGGGCGTTTCCTGCGAGCAGCGCGCCTGTGCCGTCGGGCAACGCGTATGGAACACGCAGCCTGAAGGCGGATCGATGGGGCTCGGAATATCGCCCGACAGAATCTGCACCGTCTTGCCGCGCTCGATGGCCGGATCGGGCACCGGCACCGCCGACAGCAGCGCGCGCGTGTACGGATGACGCGGCGTGTCGTAGAGCGCGTGCTTGTCGGCGAGCTCCATCACGCGGCCGAGGTACATCACCATGACGCGGTCCGAGATATGGCGCACCACCGCCAGATCGTGCGCGATGAAGATCAGCGAGAGCTTCATCTCCGCCTGCAGCGACTTCAGCAGATTGACGATCTGCGCCTGAATGGAGACGTCGAGCGCGGAAACGGGTTCGTCGCAGATGACGAGCTTCGGTTCGACGATCAGCGCCCGCGCAATCCCAATACGCTGACACTGCCCGCCCGAGAACTCGTGCGGATAGCGGTTGATCATCTGTTCGCGCAGGCCCACTTTCGTCATCATCGCGCGCACGCGGGCATCGCTTTCCGGCTTGCCGATGCCCGGCCGATGCTCCGTCAACGGCTCCGCGATGATCTGCCCGACCGTCATGCGCGGATCGAGCGACGCGAGCGGATCCTGAAAGATCATCTGCGCGTCGGCGCGCAACGCATGCCATGCGCGCTGTGACGCGCGCGTGAGGTCCGCGCCCATCCACACGATTTCACCGCTCGTCGCGGGAATCAGGTTCAGGATGGCGCGCGAAAGCGTCGACTTGCCGCAGCCCGATTCGCCGACCACGCCGAGCGTTTCGCCCGCGCGAAGCTCGAAGCTCACGCCGTCGACGGCCTTCAGCGTGCGCGAGGCCGCCCACGGCAGACGGCTCTTGGCCTTCACCTGGAAATGCACGCGCATGTCGCGCACCGAAAGAATGGTCGATGCCGTCACGTCAGACATGGCTTGTCTCCCGATAGCGCGTCTTCAACGCATCGACGGGCCGATGGCACGCGCGCAGCCAGTGCGCGCCGTCCACGGCGGTAAGCGCGGGCGCGCGCTCGGCGCACTCGGCGGCGGCATCGGCGCAACGCTCGTGGAACGGACAGCCCGCCGGCGGATGCGCCATGTTCGGCGGATTGCCCGGAATCCCCGTGAGTTCGCCGCCCTGCTGATCCAGCCGCGGCAACGCGCGCAGCAAGCCGATGGTGTACGGATGCGAGGGCTTCGCGAACAGCGTGGCCGCGTCGCACTGTTCCATCACGCGGCCGCCGTACATGACCATGACCTTCTCGCACAGGCCCGCAACGACGCCGAGATCGTGCGTGATCAGCACGATGGACGTGCCGAAGTCGCGCTGCAAATCACGCAGCAGTTGCAGCACCTGCGCCTGCACGGTGACGTCGAGCGCGGTGGTCGGCTCGTCGGCGAACAGCACTTCGGGCTCGCAGAGCAGCGCCATCGCGATCATCACGCGCTGCCGCATGCCGCCCGACAACTCGTGCGGATACTGTCCGATGCGATGCGCCGCCTCGGGAATACGCACGGCCTCGAGCATGGCGATCGCCCGCTTCTTCGCCTCGCGGCGCGTCATGTTCTTGTGCAGTTCGAGCACTTCGGTCATTTGCCGCTCGATCGTCAGGTACGGATTGAGCGAGCTCATCGGGTCCTGAAAGATCATCGAGAGGCGGTTGCCGCGCAGGCGGTTCAGCGCCTTGGCGGACAGGCCGAGCAGGTTCTCGCCGCGATACAGCGCGCGCCCGCTGGCGCGCCCGTTCGACGCCAGCAGCCCGAGCATCGCGAGCACGGTCTGACTTTTGCCCGACCCCGATTCGCCGACGATGCCGAGCGTTTCGCCCTCTTCCAGCGTGAAGCTCACGCCGTTGACCGCGCGCACGGCGGCGTCATGCGTCGCGAATTCCACTCGCAGATCGTTGATTTCGACTAGCGGCATGGCTCACCTGTCCTTCGGATCGAGCGCATCGCGCAGCCCGTCGCCGACAAAATTGATGCAATAGAGCGTGACCGACAGCAGCGCGGCCGGAAACAGCAAAATCCACGGCGACGCTTCCATCACGCCGACGCCGTCCTGAATCAGCACGCCCCAGCTCGTCATGGGCTCCTGCACGCCGAGGCCGAGGAACGACAGCACCGACTCCGTGAGAATCACGCCGGGCACGGTGACGGTCGTGTAGATGGCGACGATGCCGAGCAGATTCGGCACGACATGCCGCGCGATGATGCGCCGCGTCGGCACGCCGATGGCGCGCGCCGCCTCGACGTACTCCTTCGATCGGATCGCGAGCGTCTGGCCGCGCACCACGCGCGCCATGTCCATCCAAGAGAACACGGTGATGGTCAGCACGACGAGATAGAACGCGCGGCCGAGCAGCGTCACCATCAGAATGGCGATGAGCAGATACGGAATGGCGTACATCATGTCGACGAAGCGCATCATCGCGTTGTCGACGCGTCCGCCGATGAAGCCGGCAATCGCGCCCCAGACGATGCCGAGCGTCACGGACGTGAGCGTGGCGAGCGCGCCGATCACGAGCGAGACGCGGCCGCCCACGAGACAGCGCACGAGCAGGTCGCGCCCGGTTTCGTCGGTGCCGAAAAGATGCCAGTGATCGAAGGTGGGCGGCACGCTCATCGCGTTCCAGTCGGCGGAATCGAACGCGTTCGGCAATACCCACGGCCCGACGATGCACGCGAGCGTGATGGCGACGAGCAGAGCGAGGCTCACGACCGCCGCCTTGTTGCGCAGAAAACGCGCACGCGCGTCCTGCCACGGACTGCGGCCTGCGACCGCCTGTTCGAGCATCGGCGCCAGAGAAGCAGATTTCATCGTGCGCCCTCTCAGTAACGGATCTTCGGATCGAGCCACGCGTAGGCGAGATCGACCAGCAGGTTGAGCAGCACGGCCACGACCGTGACGAGCACGACGAGTCCGAGCACGAGCGTGTAGTCGCGATTGGCCGCGCCGTTCACGATCAGCTTGCCGATGCCCGGCAGCGAGAACACGGATTCAGTGACGACCGCCGCCGTGATCGACGCGATCGCGAGCGGCCCGATCACGGAGACGACGGGAATCAGCGTCGGCTTGAGCGCATGGCGCAGCACGATGGTCCGCATCGGCAGGCCCTTCGCGCGAGCGGTGCGAATGTACGGCGTGTTCATCACTTCGATCAGGCTTGCGCGCGTGACGCGGCCGACCGTCGCGACGTTGATCATCACGAGCAGCGCCACCGGCAAGACCATGTAGCGCACGTCCGACCCGTTCCAGCCGCCCGCCGGCAGCCATTTCAGGCCGATGGCGAACACGAGAATCAGCACCGGCCCGATGACGAACGACGGAAACGCGTTGCCCGCGTTGCTGACGAGCATGAGCGCGTAATCCGCGATGCTGTTACGCCGCAGCGCCGCGCCCGCGCCCAGCAGCACGCCGATGACGATGGCGAGCGCCATCGACACGCCGCCGATCGCCAGCGACACCGGCAGCGCGCGCAGCACGAGTTCGTTCACGCTCCAGTCGGCGTAGCGGAACGACGCGCCGAGATCGCCGTGCAAGAGACCGTCGAGGTACAGCAGATACTGCTTCCACAATGGCTCGCCGAGGTGATATTTCGCCTGCAGGTTCGCAAGCACTTCGGCGGAAACCTTGCGCTCGCCGTCGAACGGACCGCCGGGCGTGGCGTGCAGCAGCAGATAACAGACCGTCACGACGATCAGGAGCGTCGGCAGCGTGAGCAGCACGCGACGCAGGGCATATGACCACATGAGAGCGCGTCCTTGTCGTCAATGCTTGACGATGTAGAGGTCCTTGCTGCTGTAGTGATCCATCGGATTCTTCAGCGAATAGCCGCCGACATAGCTACGGACCAGGCGCGGCAAGCCGTATTGCAGGAGCGGCAGCATCGGATAGTCGTCCATCACGAGCTTCGCTGCTTCGGTCAGCAGTTGCTTGCGCTTGACCGCGTCCGTGGTCTCGCTCGCCTGTTTGACGAGCGCGTCGGCCCTCGGATTGCAGTTGAAGTTGTCGTTCTGCTCCGACTTGCACTGCACGAGCGTGAGGAAGGTGGTCGCGTCGTTGTAGTCCGCTACCCAGCCGTTGCGCGCAATCTGGTAATCGCCGTCATGGCGCTTTTTCAGCAGCACCTTGAATTCCATCGATTCGATATCGGTGACGAGGCCCAGCTTCGTCTTCCATTCGGATGCCGCGAAGATCGCTATTTTCTTGTTGTAGTCGCTCGTGTTCATCGCGAAGCGCAGCGTCGTGCCGGGCTTCACGCCCGCCTGTTCGAGCAGCTTCTTCGCTTCCGCGACGCGCTTTTCCATGGGCCAGCTCGCCCATTCGTAGGCCGACACGTCCGCGCCGCTCACGCCCTTCGGCAGCAGGCCGTAGCTCGGCGTCTGGCCGTCGGCGGTCACGCGCTGCGCGAGCAGATCGCGGTCGATCACCATGGAAAGCGCCTTGCGCACGCGCACGTCCTTCAAGAGCGGATCGCGGTTATTGAAGCTGTAATAGCGCGTGCCGAGAATCAGCGAATTGCGGATGTCGTTCGGGAACTGCTGGCGGTACTTCGCGTATGTGCCGGTGGGCAGTTGATACGTCATGTCGTTCTCGCCGGACTGGAAGAGCTTGACGTCCGTGTTCTCGTCCTCCACCGGCAAGTACGTGACCTTCGTCAACTGAACGTGGTCCTTGTCCCAGTAGTTCGGATTCCTGGTGAGCACGAGCTTGCTGTTGACCTGCCAGTCCTTTAACTGGAAAGGACCGTTGCTCACGAGATTGCCCGGCTTCGTCCACTCCTTGCCAAACTTCTCCAAGGTCGCGCGATGCACCGGCCCGAGATTCGCGTTCGACATCAGTTCGGGCAGAAACGGCACCGGACCTGAAGTCTTGACTTCGAGCGTCGTCGCGTCGATGGCGCGCACGCCGAGCGCGCTCGCCGGCTTCTTGCCCGCGACGATATCCGCGCCGTTCAGCAGAAACGGCCCGAAGACGCTCGCGTACGACGACGCCGTTTTCGGGTCGATGAAACGCTGGCAGCCGTAGACGAAGTCGCTGGCGGCCACGGTGTCGCCGTTGGACCAGCGCGCGTTCTTGCGCAAATGGAAAAGCCACGTCGTCGCGTCCTTCTGCTCCCACTTTTCCGCGACGCCGGGAACGACCGCGCCGTCGCCGTTGGTCGCGGTCAGCCCTTCGAAGAGATCGCGCGCCAGATTCGCCGCGCCGACCGATTCGACGAGCGCCGGATCGAGCGTCTCCACTTCCGAGCCGTTGTTGCGCACCAGTTCCTGCTTTGCGGCAAGCGTCACGCCCGGCGGCACGATGGCCGCGGAAGCGGGTATCGCGGCAAGCAGGCAAGCGGTGCTGGCGGCGGCGACTGCCGCGCGATGGAAGGCGTTGAAAGCGGCGAATGACTTCATCGAACTCCTCTTTGTCTCGTTGTATTGCTTGTTTTTGATGCAGCGCGCGCTCTCACGTTTAGCGTCTTTTGCCTAAACGAATGCGCGAGCGTGCTTAGTACGTCTAATGAGCGACAAGCCGTGCGCCGCGTCCGGAATATTTCCGAGCGGCGCTCGATATGCTTGATGACTGGCGGCGAGTATTTCGCATCGGTCAGGCGGATGCCACCCGCAACAGCACCTGATGACGAAATTTTTCGAAATATCGCTCGGACGAGCGATTGGAATCGGTGTCAGGAAGCGGGGGTCGTTGGCTAGATCGCGCGTCGACCCCCGCTCTGGCGAATCAGGCCCCGCCGAAGAGACGTTCCGCGCGCAAGCGCAACTCCTCGGGCGATACGTCTTCCTTGTGCGTCGCGATCCACCAGACATGACCGAACGGATCGCGCACCTTGCCGCCGCGGTCGCCATAGAACTGGTCTTCGACCGGGCGCAGAATGGTCGCGCCCTCGCCGACGGCGCGCTGCACCACGGCATCGACGTCTTCCACGTACAGATGCAGCATCACCGGCGTGCCACCGACCGCGAGCGGGCCTCTCACGTCCATTTCCGGGAATTCGTCGCTGAGATAGAACGGATTGCCGCCGATCAGCAATTCCGCATGGCCGATGCGCCCGCCCGGCTCCTGCATGCTGAAGACTTCGGTCGCGCCGAACGCCTTCTTGTAGAAGTCGATGGCCGCGACGCCGCCCGCCACCGCGATATACGGAATCACGCCGTGACGGCCCTCGGGGATGGGATCGACTGATGCACTCATGAATGCCTCCTGAAATCCGCAAAAGTTGGCCATTGCCGCGTGTGCCGGATAGGCCGCACGCGGCGCACGTTCCATGGTGCCGCTTTTGGCGGACGCCGCAAAGCGTCCGGCCTCTCGCGCCGCTCATGCTTAACAACTTTTCACTATTCGCTTCATACTCTCGGTCGAAGCACGTTCCACTTTCCTCATCAAACGGAGCAGTCATGCACGATCTGAAAGGCAAGTCGATTCTGATCACCGGCGCCAGCACGGGCATCGGCGCGGCAGCGGCCCGCGCGTTCGGGCGTTACGGCGCGAATGTCGCCGTGCACTACAACAGTTCGAAGGAGAAGGCCGAGGAAGTCGCGAAAGACGTGCGCGCGCTCGGCGTGAGCGCGATCACCGTCGGCGCGGACGTGCGCGATTCAAAGGCGATCGACGCCGCCGTCGCGCAAACGGTCGATGCGTTCGGCAAGATCGACGTGCTCATCAACAACGCGGGCAGCCTCGTCAAGCGCGAGCCGCTCGAAAGCGTCACCGACGAACTCTTCGACGAGATCATGCATATCAACGCGCGCTCGGTCGTCGCGTTCACGCGGGCGGCGCTGCCGTCGCTGCGCTCGGGCGGCGGCGGCTCGATCATCAACGTGACGTCGGTGGCGGCGCGCAACGGCGGCGGGCCGGGCGCGCTGCTCTACGCGGCGTCGAAGGGCTTCGTCAGCACGATCACGAAGGGCATGGCGAAGGAATTCACCGCCGACCGCATTCGCGTGAACGCCGTCGCGCCGGGCGTCATCGGCACGCCGTTCCATGACCGCTTCACGACGCCCGAGCAACTCGACGCCTTCCGCAAGTCGATCCCGATGGGCTTCATCGGCGAGCCGGACGATTGCAGCGGCGCGTTCCTCTATCTCGCTTCGGAGGCGCTGTCGCGCTACGTGACGGGTCAGATCATCGACGTCAACGGCGGCCAGTTGATGCCGTGAAGCTCGCCGACCGTGTTATAAGGCGCTAGGTCATACCAAAAAAGGAGAATGCAGGAGATGCCTTTGAAACAGCCATATCGCTTTCGGTCCCTCGCGCTGACCGCCGCTGCCGCCGCCGCGTTCAGCGTCGCGGGCTTCGTCGAAACGTCGCCCGCCTATGCGAAAACAGCGGACACACAGCAGCGCGTTCTGACGAGCTCGGCCGTCGCCGTCGCGGACAAGTACGCCGCCGACACCGCCGAACAAATCTTCAAGCAAGGCGGCAATGCGGTCGATGCCGCAGTCGCCATCGCGTTCTCGCTCGCGGTCACGTATCCCGAGGCGGGCAACATCGGCGGCGGCGGGTTCATGACGCTCTACGTGGACCATCGGCCGTATTTCCTCGACTATCGCGAGCGCGCGCCCATTTCCGCGACGCGCAACATGTATCTCGACGACAAGGGCGAAGTCATCAAGGGCATGAGCCTGTACGGACCGCGCGCGGTCGGCGTGCCCGGCACAGTCGAAGGCATGTGGGAAGCCCAGAAGCGTTTCGGCAAGCTGAAGTGGAAGCAGGTGCTAGCGCCCGCGATCAAGTACGCGCAGGACGGTTTCGTCGTCGGCGATCAGCTGATCGAGCGGCGCGACCGCGCGTCGAAGGAATTCGCCGGCAAGACCAACTTCGACCTTTATTTCGGCGGCATGAAGGCGGGCGAAGTCTTCAAGCAGCCGGATCTGGCGCAGACGCTGCAGCGCATTTCCGACAAGGGCGCGAAAGGCTTCTATCAGGGCAAGACCGCTGAACTGATCGCCACGTCCATGACGGGGCACGGGCTCATCACCGCACGCGATCTGAAGGAGTACAAGGCGGTTTGGCGGCAGCCCGTGGTGGCGAGCTGGAACGGCTATCGCGTCATCACCGCGCCGCCGCCGAGTTCGGGCGGCGTCGGCCTCGTGCAGTTGCTGAAGATGAAGGCCGATCTGAAGGACAAGTTCGAAGGCGTGCCGCTCGACTCCGCGCAGTACATTCACCTCGTCGCGGAGATCGAGAAGCGCGTGTTCGCCGACCGCGCGCAGTATCTCGGCGATCCCGACTTCTACAAGGTGCCGGTCGCGCAATTGATCGACGACGACTACATTCTCAAGCGCGCGCAGGAAGTCAATCCCGACACGCCGTCCGACACGAAGAGCGTCCAGCCGGGCCTCGGCACGTCGATGCCCGAGAAGGCCGAGACGACGCACTTTTCGGTCGTCGACAAATGGGGCAACGCAGTGTCGAACACGTACACGATCAACGGCTATTTCGGCGCGGGCGTGGTCGCGGAAGGCACGGGCGTCGTGCTGAACGACGAGATGGACGACTTCTCGGCCAAGCCGGGCGTGGCGAACATGTTCGGCGTCGTGGGTAGCGATGCGAACGCCATCGCGCCGCGCAAACGGCCGCTTTCGTCGATGACGCCGACCATTCTCACCAAGGACGATCAGGTCGCGATGGTGATCGGCACGCCGGGCGGATCGCGCATTTTCACGTCGATCTTCCAGGTGTTGTCGAACGTCTACGATTTCCAGATGCCGCTCGCGGAAGCGGTCGGCGCGACGCGCTTCCATCATCAACTGCTGCCGCCGAACACGATCTATCAGGAGCCGTTCCATCAGCTCGATCCGGAGGTCGTGAAGCAACTGGAGGCGAAGGGCTACAACTTTGCGATGCAGGGCTTCAACGGCGACATTCAGGCGATCCGCATCAACGGCGAAACGCCCGAGCCGATGTCAGACCCGCGTGGGCGCGGCGTGTCGCGGGTAATTCAGTAAGGTCCGCGGCGGCGCTTTCAGACTGAAAGCGCCGCGTCCATTCCGGACTAGGCGTTTGCCCTAGTCCGGAGTGTCGTCCTTCCCGCTGTGAAGCCCGTCCCAGGCGGGATTCTTAGAAATATAAGAATGCTGGCATGAGCGGCATGTTTCGCGCGGGATTGGACCGCGCGTTTCGTTCCCCTAGTCTCTGTCCTGACCGAGTGCACCATGCGCCGCTGTGCGCGACGCACCCGGCGCATCCAGAACTACATACGAGACGACCCTGACGACAGACTCGCAGTGCGCAGCGACACGCGCACGGGCACCTGTTTCAGCGTGCTGATAAAGGAGCAGCTCATGTTGGAATCCCCCGCCCAGCAGCTTGGCGATATCGCGCCCGTCAACCGGGAACAGGACCTTCACACAGCCAGCGGCGGCGTGCTCGACCGCTACTTCGGCATCTCTCAATCCGGCAGCACGCCGAAACGCGAAGTCGTGGCCGGCGTCACGACCTTTCTCGCGATGGTCTACTCCGTGTTCGTCGTGCCGGGCATGCTCGGCAAGGCGGGCTTCGATACGAGCGCGGTGTTCGTCGCCGTGTGCCTGACGACCGCGTTCGGCTCGCTGCTGATGGGCGTGTGGGCGCGGCTGCCCATCGCCATCGGCTGCGCCATTTCGCTGACCGCGTTCACCGCGTTCGGGCTCGTACTCGGCAAGGGCCTTTCGCCCGCCATCGCGCTCGGCGCGGTGTTCCTGATGGGCGTCGTGTTCACGGCCATTTCGGTGACCGGCGTGCGCTCGTGGATTCTGCGCAATCTGCCGACAGGCGTCGCGCATGGCACGGGCATCGGCATCGGGCTGTTTCTGCTCCTGATCGCATCGAACGATGTCGGCCTCATCGTGAAGAATCCCGCGCCCGGCATGCCGGTCTCGCTCGGTCACATCACGGCGCTGCCCGTGCTGATGTCCGTGGCCGGACTCGCGGCCATCTTTGGTCTGGAGCGGCGGCGCGTGCCGGGCGGCATCCTGCTCGTGGTGGTCGGGCTCTCGGCGATCGGCCTCGTGATCGACCCGTCGGTGCGCTTTCACGGCGTGTTCGCGTTGCCGTCGCTCTCGGCGCCCGGCCACGCGTCGCTGATCGGCGCGATGGACATCAAAGGCGCGCTGTCGATGGCCGTGCTGCCGAGCGTGCTCGCACTCGTGATGACCGCCGTGTTCGACGCCACCGGCACGATCCGCGCGGTCGCCGGCCAGGCGGGTCAGATCGACGAAAACGGGCGCATCGTGAACGGCGGCCGCGCGCTGACGGCGGATTCCATCAGCTCGATCTTCTCCGCGTGTTTCGGCGGAGCCCCGGCTGCGGCGTATATCGAATCGTCGGTGGGCGTGGCGGCGGGCGCGAAGACCGGCCTCGCGGCGAGCGTCGTCGGCGCGCTCTTTCTCGCGGTGATGTTCCTGTCGCCGCTCGCGAGCCTCGTGCCCTCCTACGCGACCGCGCCGGCGCTGATGTACGTCGGCTTGCTGATGCTCGGCAACGTCGCCAAGCTGCACATGGACGACACGGTGGACACGATGTCCGGTCTCGTCTGCGCGGTGTTCATCGTGCTGACGGCGAATATCGTGACGGGCATCATGCTCGGCTTTTGCACGCTCGTGATCGGGCGGCTCGTGGCGGGCGAAATCCGCAAGCTCAACGTGGGAACGGTGGCGATTGCACTTGCGCTCGCCGTGTTCTATCTCGGCGGCTGGGCAATCTGAGCGCGACGGCGCGTTCCCTTCGATGAAATGACAAAGCCCCCGGAAGCGTTCGCTTTCGGGGGCTTTGTCCAATGCTGATGCGCTTTGACCGGGCGTCAGGCCGACGCAGACTTACTTGCGGCGATACGATTCAACGAGGATTTCGCAGTTTTGCAGATGCAATTGCAGGGCGCGATCCCACTCGCGACGCACCGCAGCCTTCGCCGCGCGCATCCACGAACCGAACGAAACGAGCAAAGATTGTTGAGCGGTGGTTTTCATGAGCGTCTCTCGGGGTAAGTAGCTAGGGGATAACCCTAACTATACCCTTTTCATGCTGCACTGCAACCATTTCTCAAAAAAGATACACCGTCCCGCGTCGCGCGCCCGGTCGGATTTTCCGATTCATCACTTCGCCAGCAGTTGGCCGTGGCGCGCAGGTCCGTGGCCCGCGATCCGCGCGACGAGCATTCCCGCCGTCGCGAAACGCGTCCAGTGGCGCGCGTACAGGACGCCCTCCGTTTGCGCGACAAGCGGAATCAGCCGATCCTCCAGCGGATCGAGAATGTCGGCAATCGTCGCGCCGCCGCGCACGCGCTCACCCACCTCACGCCGATGCAGGATCACACCGGACACCGGCGCGTGGATGTACTCGCACCCGGCAAGCGGCGTCGGGCAATGATGAAGCGGCGGCGGCTCGGGTGCATCGCCCGAGATGAAGCCCGCGTGCGTCAGATAATCGACGATTGCCTGCGCGTCGTGCGCCGCCGTTTCGTGCGACACATCGCGCACGCCGCGCAGTTCGAGCGTGACCGGCGTGACGCCCATCGGGATCGGGAAACGCGCGCCGAACGCATCGCGCAGGTAGCGCCACGCCGACGTGCACGCTTCGTCGAACGGCTCGCCGCCCGACACGTCGGCCAGCAATTGCGCCTCGCTGCCGAGATAGCGCGCGAGCGGCTCGATGGCGGGCCACGCAGCGGGCGTCGTGTACAGGTGCGCGACGGCTTCCCAGTCGCAGTGCAGGTCGATGACCAGATTCGCGTCGCACGCGAGACGCATCAGCGCGATGCGTTGCGATTCCAGCTCCGTCGCGCCTTCGCTTGCCGCGAAATGGCGGCGCAGCGCGGCGCGGACGAGTCCGGCGTTGCGCGCGGCGTCGTCGGTGAAGCGGCCGTCGAGTTGCGTCGCGAGCGCAGGACCGGGATCGGGAAAGCGCCGGTTGTAGTCGTGTCCCGACTGCATGTCGAAGCGGCCCATGTGCGTGCCGAACCAGTGCTGATTCAACCCGGCAGGATTCGCGACGGGCACGAGCACGATGCGCGCGTTGAGCCCGCCCGCCGCCTCAAGCGCGGCGAAGCGCCGCTTCAGCATCCACGCGACGACCATGCCGGGCAACTCGTCCGCGTGCAGCGACGCCTGGATATAGACCTTCGGCGCGGTCTCGCCGCCGGGTCCGAACGAATAGCTCGTGATCGCGCGCCGGGTGCCGAGCGCGGCGCCGACGAGCGAGTGATCGTGAATCTGCATCGCATCTGACCTTCGAAACTGCCGCGTAAAAAAGCGAAAGGCACCGCGAACGATGCCTTCCGACGCATGAACGACGCTCGCGCGATTACTGGATCGAGACGTCCGTCGCGAAGTATTTCGCCATGATGCGCTTGAACCTGCCGTCCTTCTTGATCGCGTCGAACGCCTGATTCAGGCCCTTCTGGAGATCGGCGTCGCCTTTGCGCAGGCCGATGGCCGTGCCCGGACCGATAATCGCCTTGTCCTCGACGATCGGCCCGACAAGCGCGAACGGCTTGCCCTGCGGCTTCTTCAGAAAGCCGATGGCCGCCTGCGCCGCGTCCGTGAACATGGCGTCGATGCGGCCCGCGACGAGGTCGCCCTCGACCTGTTCCTGATCGGCGTACGCGACGATCGTCACGCCCTGCGGTTCCCACTTCGCCTTCGCGTAGCGTTCCTGCACCGTGCCCTGCTCGACGCCCACGCGCTTGCCCTTGAGCGCCTGCGGCGTCGGCAGAATGCCCGAGCCGGCGCGCGCGACGAGTTGCGCGTGCGTGTCGTAGAGCGGCTCGGTGAAGTCGATCTGCTTCAGGCGCTCATCGGTGATGCCCATGTCGGAGAGCACGGCGTCGAATTTGCGTGCCTTCAGGCCGGGAATCATGCCGTCGAAATTGTTCTCGACCCAGACGCACTTGACCTTCATCTGCGCGCACAGGGCATTGCCGAGGTCGATATCGAAGCCGACGAGTTTGCCGTCAGGCTGCTTCGACTCGAACGGCGGATACGACGGATCGACGGCGAAGCGGATTTGCGTGATGTCCTTCGCGTGCGCGGACAACGAGGTGATGGCGAGTGCGGCGAGCATCGCGCGCAGAGCGAACGATGCGGACTTGCTGACGAACTTCTTCTGCGACATTCCAATCCTTCGAGACTAGCGGTGATGGCTGACGCGCTTGCGTTGGCGTGCTGCACGAATGCGGACGCGGCGCGCGTTGATCCCTTGCGGGAAAACCCGGAATGTTAGCAAACTGCGAGAGTCACGGCACGACGGAAAGGAACAGAAACGCAGCGAAAATGACGAGATGCACGACGCCTTGCAGCACCGTCGAGCGGCCCGTGCCGAGCGTGATGACGGAGACGATCAGCGTCAGCGCGAGCATCGTGATCTCCTTCGGCGCGAGGCCGAGCGAGATCGGCTGGCCCATGCCGATCGACACGATGGCCACCGCCGGAATTGTTAATCCGATGCTCGCGAGCGCCGAGCCGAGCGCCAGATTCAGGCTTGTCTGCAAGCGGTCGAGCCGCGCCGCGCGCAGCGCCGCGAACCCTTCGGGAAGCAGCACGAGCGCGGCAATGACCACGCCGACGACCGCTTCCGGCGCGCCCGCCGCCGCCACACCGGCCTCGACGGCGGGCGACAGCAGCTTGGCTAGCCCGACCACCGCGACGAGCGACACCATCAGAAACACGAGCGCGATCCACGCTTCGGCGTTGCTCGGCGGCGGCGCGTGCGGACCGTCATCGGCGTCGGCGGATGTCGCCTTCGGCACCAACGGCAGGAAATAATCGCGATGCCGAATGGTCTGCACGAACACGAACACGATGTACAACACGAGCGACACCACGCCGACGAAGACCAGTTGCGACGTGGAGAGCGCGGGGCCCGCGACCGTGCTCGTGAAGTTGGGCAGCACGAGTGTCAGCACGGACAGCGCGCAAAGAATGGCGAGCGCGGCGCTTGCGCCTTGCAGCTGGAAGTCCTGCACGTGATGCCGCAGACCGCCCATCAGCAGACAAAGCCCGACGATGCCGTTGCCGCAGATCATGATCGCGGCGAAGACGGTATCGCGGGGCAGCGCCGCCTTCTCGGGGCCGCCAGAGAGCATCACGGAGACGATCAGCGCCACTTCGATGATCGTCACCGCCACCGCCAGCACCAGCGTGCCGAACGGCTCCCCGACGCGATGCGCGACCACTTCGGCGTGATGCACCGCCGCGAAAACCGCGCAGGCCAGCGCGATCGCCGCCAGCGCCGTCAGCACGGCGCTGTGCATGAGCGCGGCCGCGCCGAGCACGATGAGCGCGAGAATCGGCGCAACGAGGGTCCAGTCGAGCTTGAGTTTCATCGGCGCTCCGGGCGGAGTGAGGTGAATGGGGTCGTCGGCAAGGGTGGGATGCAACCGCCCCGGCCAACGACGACGCCATCGGCATGATAGCGGGCGCAAACACCGCCGACGATGACACGCAATACCACGACACAAAAGAAAACGGACGGCCTGAGCCGTCCGCGACGCGCCGTTCAGCGAGGCGTTACGACACGAGTTCGGCGTTCAGCGTGATCTTGGCGTTGCCGGCGAAGAGCTTCGACACCGGGCAGCCCTCCTTCGCCGCCTGCGCGGCCTTGTCGAACGCGGCCTTGTCCGCGCCGGGGATTTTCGCCTTCAGATCGAGCTGGCAAGACGTGATGGTGAAGCCTTCGCCGTCTTTCTCCAGCGTGACCGTGGACTTCGTTTCGAGGCTTTCCGCCTTCATGCCCGCCTGTTCGAGCTGCAGCGAAAGCGCCATCGTGAAACAGCCGGCGTGAGCCGCGCCGATCAATTCCTCGGGGTTCGTGCCCGGACCTTCCTCGAAGCGCGACTTGAATCCGTACGGCGCTTCGTTGAGCACGCCGGTTTGCGTCGAGATGAAACCCTTGCCGTCCTTGATGCCGCCGCTCCATTTAGCCGATGCCGTCTTTTGCACGAGAGTTCTCCATGAAAATGGTTGCCATTGCGTTCGACCGGGCGCGTTCGCCTGGACGCCGATGACTGCGCGCGCCACGCCCGGTCCCGATGACGCGTGGTCGATGGACACGTCGCGCCGAAGGGACTGCGCGAAGCATCGCGTTCATCGTAGCGGATCGGGGCTCGCGGCGCAGCGAGCGCGCTGGCGCACGACTTTTGTTCGATGGCGAAGCCTCGCCGATTCCCTTAGCATGCTTGCCTCGTCCACTTCATCGGCTCACGCACAGCATGAATGCACTCGCACGACACGCCGCCACTTCAAGCGCCGCTTAGCATGGGACCGCCTACCGAACGCATCGCGGAAGACCGTGTGCTGCCCCAACGCGTCGATGTGGTCGTCGTGGGCGGCGGCGTGATCGGGATCAGCACGGCGCGGTTTCTCGCGGAGAAAGGGCTTTCGGTGGCCGTCTGCGAGAAGGGCCATGTCGCGGGCGAGCAGTCGAGCCGCAACTGGGGCTGGTGCCGCGCCACGCACCGCGACTTGCGGGAACTGGAACTCAGCCTCGAAAGCCTGAAACTGTGGCGTCGCATGGATGCGGAACTGGGCATCGACAGCGGCTATCGCGAATGCGGCATTTTGTATGCCGCCGACGACGCCCACGCCCTCGCCGATCATGAAGCGTGGCTCACGCGCGCCATCGCGAAAGTCGGGCGCGGCGCGCTGGATTCACGCATCGTGTCGCCGGATGAAACCGCCGCGCTCATGCCCGGCGCGGTGCGGCGCTTCGCAGGCGGCATCTACACGCCGAGCGACGGCCGCGCCGAACCGCAGCGCGCCGTGCCCGCGATGGCGGCCGCCTTGCGCGAGCGCGGCGTCAAGATCGCGATGCCATGCGCCGTGCGCGGCGTGGAGACGAGCGGCGGCGCGGTCAGCGGCGTCGTGACGGAACACGGGCGAATTCGCTGCGACAGCGTGGTGATCGCAGGCGGCGCGTGGACGCGGCTTTTCTCGGGCAATCTCGGCGTGGACGTGCCGCAGTTGATGGTGCGTTCATCCGTCATACGCACCGCGCCGCTGCCGGACGGCCCGGAAGTGAGCGCATGCAATCAGTCGGTCGGCTATCGCAAGCGGTTGGACGGCGGCTATTCGATTGCGAATGCATTTCGCAGCTACAGCGATATCACGCCCGACAGCTTTCGCCTCTTCGGCAAGTTCCTGCCCGCGCTCAAGAGCCAAGTCGGTTCCATCAAGCTCGGCTTCAACGCGCACTTTTTCGAGGCGTTGCGCCGCCCGCGGCGCTGGCCGCTCGACCGCCCGACGGTTTTCGAACGCGTGCGCACGCTCGATCCCGCGCCTGTCGACGCGTTCAACGAAACCGCGCTAGCCGAGTTCCGCGCGATCTTTCCGTCGCTCGCGCGTCTGACGGTGGAACAGTCGTGGGCCGGTTATATCGACGTCACGCCGGATGCCGTGCCGGTCATCTCGGGCGTCGAGCGCATGCCGGGGCTGTTTATCGGCACGGGATTCTCCGGCCACGGCTTCGGCATCGGTCCCGGCGCGGGCAAGTTGATGGCGGATATCGTCGCGAACGATGCCCCGCTTGTCGATCCGCACGCGTTTCGGCTGTCGCGCTTTTTCGACGGAAGCAAGATCGAGATCGACGGCGGCTTCTGACGAGCGCCGGGCTGGCGCGGCGCGCTGCGGCACGCGCTAACATAGCGGATTCGCGGTCGACGCCGCTCTACAGCACGCGAACACCGCCGCACTTCATTCGTTCCGAGGCTTTCATGGCATCCACGCCCCTTCTGTTCATCGACGTCTGGTCGGACTTCGTCTGTCCGTTCTGCTACCTGGAAACGCCGGTGCTCGACCAGTTGCGCAACGCTTACGGGGACGCGGTCGAGATTCGCTGGCACGCGTTCGAGTTGCGTCCCGAGCCGGCCCCGCTGCTCGATCCGAACAGCGAGCACATCGCCGAAGCGTGGGAGAAGTCGGTGCGCCCGCTCGCCGACGAGCGCGCGCTGCCCATGCGTATGCCGCCCGTCGCGCCGCGCAGCCGCAAGGCGTTCGAAACGGCGCTCTTCGCGCGTGAGTCGGGCCGCTACGACGTCGTGCATCGCGCGATTTTCAAGGCGTACTTCGAGGAAGGCATCGATATTGGCGATACCGACGCGCTGCTGGACATTGCGGCCACGTGCGGCGTCGATCCAGAACTGCTGGAAGAGGCGCTCGATGAAGGCACTTACACCGATCTCGTCATCGAAGACGAAGAATTCGCGAAGACAATCGGCGTGACCGGCGTTCCGTTCGCCGTGCTGTCGCGCGAACCCGCGCCGGGAAAAGAGCCGCCGCCGCCCATCGCGCTGCGCGGCGCCGCGCCGGTGCAGCATTTTGAAGCCGCCATTGAGCGGCTCTTTCCGGACGGCTTCCCGGGAAGCTGAGCCGGTGCGCGCTGGAAGTCCGCTAGCAGTGATAGAGCACGGAGCTGGCGGCACTTTCGGTCATTAGTTGCCGCCGCGCGATGTTATGCGCATAAATCTCGGACGCAGCTCCGGCTCCGCTCAGCGAACGAAGGATGCGGCGCGTCTGGAGCAATGCGCACGTCGTGCGTCCCTCGTCCTTGCCCGAACGAAGCTCGGACGAGAGATCGCCGCCTTCGGCATGTTCAGAAGCGCCCTCGCCCGCGCGAACGACGAGGCTATCGTCCAGTCGCAGCCGCTCTACGCAGCGACGAATTGCATTTAGCGGCAGTACCTCAATGAAGCGACGCCCCCGGCGCACCTTACGCCCTACAACCCCTGCGCCGAAAACGTATCGCACTGCCTTACATCGCCGGTCGACATGCCCCGCCGCAGCCACCGCTGCCGCTGCGCACTCGTCCCATGCGTGAACGCTTCGGGCACCACCCGGCCTTGCGTTTCCTGCTGCAAACGGTCGTCCCCGATCGCGCCGGCCGCATTCAAGCCTTGCTCGAAGTCCCCCGGTTCGATCAGCTTCGCATTGTCGCGTTGCGCGACTGCTGCCCACACGCCGGCGAAGCAATCCGCCTGCAACTCCACGCGAACGGATAACGCATTCGCCTGCTCAGGCGACATCCGCGCACGCGCACGGTCCACCTTGTCCGAAATGCCGAGCACGTTCTGCACGTGATGCCCCACTTCGTGCGCGATCACGTAAGCCTGAGCAAAGTCGCCGCCTGCGCCGAAACGGTCGCGCAGTTCGCGGTAGAACGACAGATCGATATACACCTTGCGATCAGCCGGACAGTAGAACGGTCCCATTGCCGCCTGGCCCATGCCGCACGCGGTCTGCGTGCCGCCCGAAAACAGCACGAGCTTGGGCGCCGGATAGTCCTGATTGAATTGCGTGCGAAAGATGTGCTCCCACGTCCGTTCCGTATTGCCGAGGACGCGGCGCACGAAGACCGCGCCCGGATCGTTGGCGGGCGGCGCGTCGCTCGGGGCGGCCTGGCGTTGCGGCGCGTTGCCGTGCAGAACTTGCGCGCCGTTGATGATCGTCATCGGATTGATGCCGAAGAAATACGACGCCGCCAGCGCGACGATGATCGTCCCGATCCCGATCGACCCGCCGCCAATGCTGAATCCGCCCGACCCGCGCCGGTCTTCGACGTTCTGACTTTCCGCTTCATCATCGAGGCGCATGCTGATTTCTCCGTTATGTTCGCGCGTCGCGCGCGGCTCACCAAAGCGATTATCGTACCCGCGCTTCCGCCCTCCCCGGCGCAGCCGGTCCGTCAAAGTTCGTCAGCTCACTTCGATGCGAGCGCATTGCCGAATGTACGCCCATGCGCGTGATGCAGTGCGGTCGATTGTCGCGACAAATCGCGGACGCGTCGCTCGGACCATGCGCCGACGCCATCTCGAAATCCGCGCCGTATCAAGCTGATAGGCGCGCTAACGCGTTGAAACTGCGGCATTTCCGCGCAAGCGTCGATAGCTGACGCAGCGCAACATGCACAGGGGATCCGCGCTAAGCTCCGCTCCATCATCACACGCAATCTTGAAAACAAAGGCGCCCCCAGACCACGCAGCGCGAGCGCGCGAATTTCACGGCACATGTCATCATGCAATCGACTCCTGAAGCACTCGATCTGGCGCGGATACAGTTCGCGTTCACCGTATCGTTTCACATCATTTTTCCGGCGCTATCAATCGGGCTCGCGAGCTTCATCGCCGTGCTCGAAGGCGCGTGGCTCAAAACCGGCAAGCCGGTCTACAAGGAATTGTGTCTTTTTTGGTCGAAGGTGTTCGCGGTCGCGTTCGGCATGGGGGTGGTGTCGGGTGTCGTCATGGCGTACGAATTCGGCACTAACTGGGGCGGCTTCTCGACCTTCGCCGGTCCCGTCACCGGGCCGCTTCTGACCTACGAGGTGATGACCGCGTTCTTTCTCGAAGCCGGCTTCCTCGGCATCATGCTGTTCGGCTGGAACAAGGTCGGCCCGAAGGCGCACTTCGGCGCGACGCTGATGGTCGCCATCGGCACGCTCATCTCGACGTTCTGGATTCTCGCTTCCAATAGCTGGATGCAGACGCCGCAAGGCTTTCGCATCGAGGGCGATCACGTCGTGCCGGTCGACTGGTTCGCGATCATCTTCAACCCGTCGTTCCCGTACCGGCTCGCGCATATGGCGATTGCCGCGTTCATCGTCGCGGCGCTCGTCGTCGCGGCAACGGGCGCATGGCATCTGCTGAAGGGCCGCCGCGATCCGGCGATCAAGAAAACGTTCTCGATGGCGCTCTGGCTGCTGCTCGCGCTGACGCCCATTCAGGCGCTCGTCGGCGACGCGCACGGTCTCAACACGCGCGAATATCAGCCGGCGAAGATCGCGGCGATCGAAGGCATCTGGGACACGGAGAAAGGCGGCACCGCGCTGAACGTGTTCGGCATTCCCGACATGCAGGCGGAGACGACGAAATACGCAGTGCGGATTCCTCATCTCGGCAGCCTGATCCTCACGCATAGCTGGGACGGCGAAATCCGTGGGCTCAAGTCTTTTCCGAAGGACCAGCGCCCCAATTCGACGCTCGTGTTCTGGAGTTTTCGCGTGATGGCGGGCCTCGGCGTGCTGATGATCCTGATGTCGATCGCGGGATGGCTGCTGCATCGCAGGCGCAGGCTGTTCGACGCGCGCTGGTTTCATCGCTTCGCGCTCGTCATGGGGCCGACCGGCTTCATCACGCTGCTCGCGGGCTGGGTCACGACCGAAGCGGGCCGCCAGCCGTGGGTGGTCTACGGCGTGATGCGTACGGCCGATGCCGTCTCGCCCGTCACCGCGCAGCAGGTCGGCGTGTCGCTGCTCGCGTTCGTGGTCGTCTACACGATCGTCTTCGGCACGGGCATCTATTACTTGTTGAAGCTGCTGCGCCACGGCCCCGCGCTGCCGGGCGAGACGCCGCACGCGCCGCTTGGGTCGGCGGGCACCGCGCGCCGGCCGCTTTCCTTGCCCAATCAGTCCATCGAAGGAGCATGAATATGGACCTCACACTCGCCTGGGCCGCGATCATCGCGCTCGGTCTCCTGATGTACGTGGTGCTCGACGGCTTCGACCTCGGCATCGGCATTCTCTTTCCGTTCTTCCCCGACCCGCACGACCGCGACGTGATGATGAACACCGTCGCGCCCGTCTGGGACGGCAACGAAACGTGGCTCGTGCTCGGCGGCGCGGGGCTGTTCGCCGCGTTCCCGATGGTCTATTCCACCGTGCTGTCGGCGCTTTATCTGCCGCTCGTGCTGATGCTCGTGTGCCTGATCTTCCGCGGCGTGTCGTTTGAGATTCGCGCCAAGGCGTCGCGCACCAAGCCGATGTGGGACCTCGCGTTCATCGGCGGCTCGGCCGGCGCGACCTTCTTTCAGGGCGTGGCGCTCGGCGCGTTTCTCGACGGCATTCCGGTCGCCGACGGCCGTTTTTCCGGCGATGGCTTCGGCTGGTTCACGCCGTTTTCGATGTTCACGGGCGGCGCGCTCGTCGTCACGTATGCGCTACTCGGCGCGTGCTGGCTGATCGCGAAAACCGAAGGCGACTTGCAGCGGCGCATGTATCGCGTGGTCTGGCCGCTGACGCTTCTGCAACTCGCGACGATTGCCGTCGTCAGCGTATGGACGCCATTGCTCGATGCGGGCATCGCGTCGCGGTGGTTCGATTCGCCGCTGTTTTATCGCATGCTGCCGGTGCCGGTGCTCGTCGTCGCGTGCGCGTGGGCGATGCGGCGGTCGATTGCATCGCGGCATGAAAAGCGGCCGTTCGCCGTCGCGCTCGGGTTCGTGGTGCTCGGTTACGCGGGACTGGTCGCGAGCATTTCGCCGCACGACATTTTTCCCGGCGTGTCGATCTGGGATGCGGCGGCGCCGCGTTCTAGTCAGCTATTTACGATCGTCGGGGCGGCGGTCATTCTGCCCGTGATCGTCGCTTATACGACGTTGGGTTATTGGGTATTCAGAGGGAAGGTGCGGCATGGCGAACATCACTACCATTGAGCGCGGCGGTGTGGGTGCTAAGAAGCTGTTTTGGTTTGTTGCGCTTTGGGTGGCGGGCGTTGGTGGGGCTATGTTGTTGGCGCTGCCGTTCAAGTTGTTGATTTGGTGGGGGGCGGGGGTGCGCTTTTGATTTTCTTTCTTCGCCGGCGTTTCGCGGTAACGCGCGGTTCTTGCAGTAGCCGCCTCCACGGCGGAGGGGTCACTTTCTTTGCTGCTGTATAGACTGGAGACATGGGTAACACTTCGGACGAACTGTTTCGTCCGGCCTTCTGCGCGATCGAACGAGTAAGCCTGGTCCGTACCGTCGCCGTCGTCCGAATCATCGTCAACGCCGCCGAGCAAAAGCGCCCGCCGCCAATTGCACAGCGTTGAGTAGTCGAACCCATCGTCCGCCGCGGCGGGCGCGCCTGTATTTGGCACCGATCAAGCGTCGCACCCGAAACGTCGCCAGCGACGAATCGATCTCGGGAAGTGCTAACCCTTCTTTGAGGCTCAGTCGTCTGACTGGGTGACTTTCATATACTGCTTAAGTTCTGGGTTTGATAGCGCAAGTAAGTTGAGCGTGGCCCCCCCAAATCGCCTAGCGAATTCATCGTCGAATGTCTCGTTGTAGTCGGCGGCGGGAAGTTCAAGAGGAAATAGGCGCGAAGTAATTGCGAGCACTTTCTCTACATCAAGCGTGTAGGAAACAAGAGCCCTTTTTTCTTCAGACCACATTACAACGACACAACGTTTTTCGGTATGGTTTGCCATTAATACCCTCGACATTGCTGATAGTCTGAGAACGCTCGTTGCGAGCATGCATCCATGAACCGCTGCCCGCCCATTGCGCTTCGATAAGCGGAGCATTCGTCCATATCACGCTCATACTGAGCGTAACGTTCACCCTCGTCTGCCTCGCTAACACCACGCGCGGCAACGATGATCACATCGTCACTGCTTGAGTCGTCGCCATATTTGAACGGTTGCGCATCGTAAAGCGATGTAGAGCCGCCACTGCTGTCATCGCCTTCTGCGCCATCGAACAAGTTCGTTCCGTCGCCGTCGCCGTCGTCCGAATCATCGTCACCGCCGCCAAGCAAAGCGCCCGCCGCAGATTCCGCTGCGCCCAGCAAGTCAAACTCATCGTCCGCCGTGGCGGGAGCACTAAGATGCGGCAACGGATTGAGCGTAGCACCCGCAACGCCGCCAAAGAGTGCATTCGTCTCTGGAAGTTCGCCGTTTGCCCGCTTGAGCGCGAAGAATGCAGCGCCGCTCAAGACCTCGGCCGGGTACGCATAGCCACCGCTGCCTGTCGCGCACCAGTACTGCGGTGCCGGGTTGGACGGCGCCATGCGCGGCACTCCCCTATATGCGCGGTTCACTACAGGTACAAGGCGGCCCGACGTCACTGCATCCCGTAGCAGCTTCCGCACCGCAGAGTTGTCGGTTGGCAGATTCCAGTGCGCCACTTTTAGCCGGTCGCGGACAAATGCCTGAATGTCGCGCAGCGCCTTCGCGCCAGCAATAAAGCGCAAATCCCAATTCGGCCGGAAGTGTCGAGCGAAAGCCGCTCGGTCGTCGGCGAGTCGCCTGAGCCGGTCTTTCTCCCATAACTCGCTCTTGTCCACTTCGCTCAGGGGCCGCACATTCCACAGGCGGAGTTGTCCCGACCGGAGTTCGGGTATAGCGCGCGGGCCGACATATCACTATATCCGCGCCCCCAACGCGTCAAGTCCCAGTATTGAGACCCTGGAATCAGCGTACATTGCCACCCGTTTTGGAGTGGCACATATAGCATGTTGCACCGCATAAGTAAGTCGTCCTCTGTTTCGGGACTCTCAGCGTACTGGGTATCTACGGGCGCGTTTGCAAAATATGGTCAGAATCTGAATGGCTCTTGACGCACGTGTCGACGCTCAGGCATAGGGCGGATTTGATGAGAGTCAACACGCGGACCGCGCGACGGCCGCATCCCGCGCCTCAGCCACCTAAAACACCCAGCCCGCGACCGCCCCCGCTATCACGCCGAACACCACCACCGCCCCCGCCACGAACGCCAGCACGCGCGGCGGGAACGACCGCGCAAGCATCGCCATCGACGGCACGCTGACAGGCGGCAGCGTCATCAACAGCGCGCCCGCCGGTCCGGCCGCCATGCCGAGCGACAGCATCGCCTGAATGATCGGCACTTCGCCCGCCGTCGGAATCACGAACAGCGTGCCCGCCACCGCGAACGCGACAATCCACAGCACGCCGTTATCGATATCCGGCCCGATGTGCGGAAAGAGCCACGCACGCGCCGCGCCCAGCAGCAGCACCAGCAGGATGTACTCCGGCACAAGCCGCAGCGTCATGCGGCCCAGTATCTTGATCCAGCGGGAAAACGCCGTGCCCGGCTCGTCTTCTTCGATCAGCTTCGCGAGCGCCTCGCGCGATGCCGCCGCCTGCGCAGGCGTCACCATCCGGTTCACCGCGTAGCCGAGGCCGAACACCATCAGCACGCCCAGCACCAGACGCAAGCCCGTCCACTGCCAGCCCAGCACGAAGCCCATGAACACCAGCGCCGCTGGATTGAGCACCGTGTTGCCGAGCCAGAAGGCGATCGCCGCGCCCGGCGCCGCCTGACGCGCGCGCAATCCCGCGACGACCGGCGCCGCGCAGCAGGTGCACATCATGCCGGGCAAGGACATCAGGCCGCCGTTTATCACGCTGCCGAAGCCATGCCGGCCAAGCGCGCGCGCCACCCACTGCGGCGGAATCAGCGCCTGCACCGCAGAGCCGAGCAACAGGCCGAGCACCATCGCCTGCCAGATGGCCTTGCCATAGGCCATCGCGTAGTCGAGCGCCGCCTGCCACGACGGCTGCGGCGCGCTCGCAGAGGCGCCCATCAGAATGGACTTGCCGATGGAATGCTGGCTCGCCGCCACGAACGCGCGGTTGTAGTACGGGAACCATTTGACGTAGAAAAGGCCCGCGACGGCGATCAGCAGGAACACCAGCCAGCCGAACGCGACGCGAGGTTGTCGAAGCGTGGTCATATTCTTGGTCGAATCAGATAAATGAAAATCAGCCGAGCGCGGGCGTTGTCTCGGATAACTGCGCGAGCAGCGCCTTCGCCTGATCGACGCTATCGGCATCGTTCGGGCGAAACAGCATATGCGCCGCGTGCGGCAACTGCGTGTACAGCGCGCGGCTGCTGCGGCCGTACGCCGGATCGTAATGGCGGTCGATCAGTTCGGCGAAAAGCGCAGCGCGCTCGCCTTCATCGATCAGCCGATGCCAATGCTCCACGCGCTCACGGCTATGCAGCGCGACGAGCTTCGACAATTGCGCCTTGAAGAACGCGGGATTGTCGAAAAGGTGGGCGTAGTCCTGCAACAGGAACGCGATGCGGTCCTCGCGGCGCGCTTGCACTTCCACGCAGGCGGCCGCGTGCAGACTGTCGAGCAGCGCGTCCGGCGTGGAAAGCGCGCCGATGCGCCGCCCTTCCGCCTCGATGAAAACCGGCTTGGCCCGATCGAAGCCGCGCAGCGCGTGAACGAGCGCGGAGTCGAACGCCTTCTGCGACGGCTGCGGCTGCCCCGGCAACGCGCCGAGCAGCGAGCCGCGATGCGCGGCGAGCCCTTCGAGATCCAGCACTTGCGCGCCCGCCTGCGCGAGCGCGTTCAGAAGGCGCGTCTTGCCGCTGCCCGTATGGCCGATCAGCGCGATAAAGCGAAACTGCGCCGGCAAGGCCGTGAGCCGGTCGAGCACGTCGCGCCGGTAGCTTTTATAGCCGCCATCGAGTTGCCGCGCCTGCCAGCCCATCATGTTGAACCACGTCGTCATGGAGCCGGAACGCTTGCCGCCGCGCCAGCAATAGATCAGCGGGCGCCAGTTGCGCGGGCGATCCGCGAAGATCGTGTCGAGATGACGGGCGATGTTGCGCGCGACCATGGCCGCACCGACGCGCGTGGCCTCGAACGGCGACACCTGCTTGTACATGGTCCCGACGATCACGCGCTCTTCGTTGTCGAGCACCGGCGCGTTGATCGCGCCGGGAATGTGATCCTCGGCGAATTCGAGCGGCGTGCGGACATCGACGATTTCGTCGAAATCCTGAAGACGGTCGATCTGAGCGAGAAGGTTTTTCACGAAAATTGAGCGCGATTCGGCGGGGCGAAGCCCGAAATTATCGCACGGGCGGCGAATTCGGTTTTGCGGCGCATTTTTGCGCGCGCACGCGATGCGGTTACAGTAAGGGCATCGCGAATCCGGTCATGCGGGCGGGAGAATCGATGACTTATCAAGCAAGCATCGGCGTGCGCCGCTACCGCTTCGACGACCTGAAGACGCTGCTCGGCCGCGCGAGCCCGCAGCGTTCCGGCGACGAACTCGCGGGCGTCGCCGCGGCCACGGAGGAAGAGCGCGTCGCCGCCAAAATGGCGCTTGCCGGCGTGCCGTTGCGCGCGTTCCTCGACGAGCCGCTCATTCCCTACGAAGCCGACGAAGTCACGCGGCTGATCGTCGATACGCACGACGCCGCCGCCTTCGCGCCCATCGCGCATCTGACGGTCGGCGAATTGCGCGAATGGCTGCTTTCGGATGCGACGGACACCGCCGCGCTCGAAGCCGTCCAGATGGGCCTGACGCCCGAAATGGTCGCCGCCGTATCCAAGCTCATGCGCAACCAGGATCTGATTCTCGCCGCGAGAAAGCGCCCAGTCGTCACGGGCTTTCGCACGACGATCGGCTTGGCCGGACGGCTCTCGGTGCGGCTACAGCCGAATCATCCGACCGACGATCCGAAGGGCATCGCCGCATCCATGCTCGACGGCCTCTTCTACGGCTGCGGCGATGCCGTCATCGGCGTGAATCCGGCCTCGGATTCGCCGGCGGACATTGCCGCGCTGCTCGCGATGATGGACGACTTCCGCCAGCGTTACGACGTGCCGATGCAGTCGTGCGTCCTCACGCACGTCACCAACACGCTCGCGGCGATCGAACACGGCGCGCCGGTCGATCTCGTCTTCCAGTCGATTGCGGGCACCGAGCGCGCCAACGCCAGTTTCGGCGTGTCGCTCGCGCTCCTGCAGGAAGCGCACGACGCGGCGCAATCGCTCGCGCGCGGAACCGTCGGGGACAACGTCATGTACTTCGAGACCGGCCAGGGCAGCGCACTCTCGGCGAACGCGCATCATGGCGTCGATCAGCAGACGTGCGAGGCGCGCGCCTACGCGGTGGCGCGCCGCTTCCGCCCGCTGCTGACGAATACCGTGGTCGGATTCATCGGGCCGGAGTATCTGTATGACGGGGGGCAGATCATTCGTGCGGGACTGGAGGATCACTTTTGCGGCAAGCTGCTCGGCGTGCCGATGGGCTGCGACATCTGCTACACGAACCACGCGCAGGCCGATCAGGACGATATGGACACGCTTCTGACGCTGCTCGGCGTCGCGAACGTCAACTTCATCATGGGCGTGCCCGGCGCCGACGACGTGATGCTCAACTATCAGAGCACCTCGTTCCACGACGCGTTGTACGTGCGCCGCGTGCTGAACCTGAAGCGCGCGCCGGAATTCGAGGCGTGGCTCGCGAGAATGCGCGTCACGGACGGACACGGCGCGCTGCTTTCGCATTTCTCGGGCGCGGCGGGGCGACCGCTGCTCGACTGGATCGACCCATGACGGACGACACCACGCGCAGCACGGTCGAAGCCGATCCTTGGGACGCGCTCAGGCGTTTCACGAACGCGCGTATCGCGCCCGGCCGCGCGGGCTGCAGTCTGCCGACCGCGCCGCTCCTCGCGTTCCAGCTCGCGCACGCGCAGGCGCGCGACGCGGTGCATCAGCCGCTCGACACGGCGTCGCTCGCCGAAAGCTTGCACGCAGCCGGTTTCACCACGCTCGACGTCGCGAGCGCCGCGCCGGATCGCGAACACTACCTGCGTCGTCCCGATCTGGGCCGCACACTCGACGACGCCAGCGCCGCGCGCCTCGCCGATCACGCGAGCAAAGACAACGTAGCGCCCGATGTGGTGTTCGTCGCCGCCGATGGCCTCTCGGCGTTCGCCGGGCAGCGTCACGCCGCGCCGCTTCTGTCGAAGATGCGCGCGATGCTCGACGGCTGGACCATCGGCCCGGTCGTCATCGCGACGCAGGCGCGCGTCGCGCTGGGCGATCGCATCGGTGAGCTTTTACGGGGGCGGATCGTCGTCGTGATGATCGGTGAGCGGCCCGGCCTGAGTTCGCCCGACAGTCTCGGGCTGTACGTCACGTATGAGCCGCGCGCCGGACGCACCGATGCCGAACGCAACTGCATCTCGAACGTGCGCCCCGCAGGGCTCGGCTACGATGCCGCCGCGTTCAAGCTGCACTGGCTGCTCAACGAAGCGCGGCGGGTGAAGCTGACGGGCGTCGGCCTGAAAGATCATAGCGGCACCTTGCCGCCGCCAGCGGACGCCGGGCAGATCGAAGGTCGCAGGTAGGACGGCGCTTCGCCGCGTGCGATGCGTCGAGCGCGCGCTGTGGAGTGCGAGCGCCTTCGCTCGCCAGGAAAGGCACGCACGAGCACTTCTTCCCGCGCTGCGATCCGCAGAACAGAACCGGGCAGATCCGGGATTGGGAATCGGAGTAGGCAACAGCTTGCGGACGCACTCAACGACATCGCGCATTGTCGAATCGTTGGTTCATAGGCAAAGCACGCATGCCGATAAGCGTGCCCACTCAGGCGACAGCCTCCCTTCACGAACTCGGCGTCCCCGGCGCGGCGGTGGAGACGAGAGAGTCAACGCGTCAAAACGCGAGCGAATCCCGCCGACCTCGCGCTACGGGAGACAACCATCTTCTTGCGCGAATCAGACGCCCTCCCGACGTAGCGGTTCACGGCACCGAGTCAACTGTCGGAGCGCGAGCCGGCCTGGCGGAATCGTTCGCCGGCGCCGACCCTCTTCTTACGAATCAACGCCCCGGGGCACGGCCGCGATGGACGCCACAACTCAGCGCGTCAGAGCATGAGGTCACCGCCGAGTCCGCGCCGGCAGAGACAACTTCTCCTCCAACGAATCAGCCACCCTCCGCCACAGCCGTCGACGTGACAGATTCCAGATGCCAGAGCGCGAGCCACCCGCCGAACTCGCGCTGCCCTCAACGACCATCCCGTTCACATATTGGGACGCCTCGGACGAGGCGGTCCACACAGGTCAACGGGTCAAAGCACGAGCGACCCCGCCGAAATCGCGACGACCAGGAAGATCACGAACAGGACGAGGAAGATAAAGAAGCAAATCTTCGCGATGCCCGCCGCGCCCGAGGAGACACGGCCAAAGCCGAAGAAGCCTGCGATGACGGAAATGACCGCGAAGAGAATGGCGAGCTTAAGCATGGCGAACCCTTTTTTGTTGTCGATGAGGGCTCCTGCCTGCAAGTGTCGTGCCTCGACGATTTGCCTTATTCCATGTCGCTTGAGAAAAAGACCGTTAGTTGCGCAAACGGCGGGTAGAAAAGCACCGCCTTCCGGAAGTGCTTCGCAAGACATCAACGCACGCCGCGCGCCGAACCCTCCGCCGCAGCCACCGCCGCTGCCGCTGGAACGCGCGGCCCCATGCCGAGCCAATTCGCCACCGGCTGCCGCACGCGCGGCACCGAAAGCAGCGCCAGTATCGCGGCAGCGTCCGCCGCGAGACCGGCCGGAACGTTCACGAGGCCGTCCGTCAGCGTGAACAGGATCGAATCGACCACGAGCGATATAGCTGCTCCCGCGATGAAGCACGTCATGCCGTCGCGCCCGACCGCGCCAATCCACGGCAAGCGGCTCGCGACTGCCTTCACCACGCCGTATCGCGCGAGATTGGTCGCGATCCATGCAATCGCGAGAAAATTGACGACGCGCGCGCCCGCCAGGTCGCGCTTGAACGCGCTGTCCAGCACGGGCGGCAGCACGAGCAGCTTGTAGTACGCCATGCCGACGATCAACCCCAGCGCGGCGGCGCTGACGGCCCAGCCGAAGCGATGCGACGCCACGCGCTGATAGACCGGCTGGCAGCGCGCGAGCACGCCGAGCGTGAACATGAGCTGCCACGCTGCGGGATTGAAGTCCCAGAGATTGTCGTCGACGGACGGCATGTACTCGCCGATGCCGGGCGCGAACGACCACAGCGCGAGACTCAGTCCGAGCAACAGCCACGGCTTGGTGCGCGCAAGCGGCAACACGAACGGCACCGACAGCGCGAAAAGGGCGTACATCGGCAAGACGGCGGCCAGATACGGCTGGCGCTCGAAGGTCAAAATCTGGGCAATCGACGTCACAGGCGCAGCGGTGAGCGTGTCCAGGTCGCGCAGCACGAGGTTCGGCGCGTGACCATAGAACGGTCGCAACAGGAACGTCGCGATGAGCATGAGCGCGGCGGTAATCAGAAACGCGCGGTAGATTTCGAACGCGCGCCGGACGAAGCGCAGCCGCGCGGCGCGCTCGGAGCGGCGTTCGGCGAGGGACACGTACGCGGTCGCAGTAGCGAACCCGCCGAGGAACACGAACACTTCGGCGGCGTCGTTCAGCGCGAACGCGTGCAGCGTGAAATGCGACAGCATGCTGCCGCCGATGTGATCGACGACAATGATCAACAGAACGAGCCCCCGGAAGAAGTCGAGCTCGACGAGGCGTTGTGATTTTCCGGACATGCGGCGTAACCGTGAGTCCTGCGGAGCGCAGAAAGTGGACGAGGCGCGGCGTGAGAGCGGCCGCATCGAAGCATTGGAGTTTACCCGCATTCGTTGCGGTGCATCATCGGAACAGGAGTACTTTTCCGTTTTAGATCCGGTGTTTGCCCGCTTTTGGCGTCGAAACTACCGTTCCGACCGCTCTTGAAGGAACCCGCCACGCCTAAAGTTTTCAAAAACCTTTCACGATACCCGTTCATCCGGCTAATATCACGCTCCTGCCTTCCACGGAAACGCTTCGCATGGACTACATTGCCGCCCTCCTCACCGATCCCGCCGCATGGGCCGCCCTCGCGACGCTCGTCGTGATGGAAGTCGTGCTCGGCATCGACAATCTGATTTTCATCTCGATCCTGACCAACAAGCTCCCGGCCGCGCACCGGGCGCGCACGCAGCGCATCGGCATCGGGCTCGCGCTGGTGATGCGGCTCGGCCTGCTCGGCACCGTCGCGCTGATCGTGCGGCTCACCGCACCGATCTTCGAGGCGTTCGGTCACGGCTTTTCATGGCGCGATCTGATCCTGATAGCCGGCGGCGTCTTCCTCGTATGGAAGGCCACGACGGAAATCCGCCATCACGTCACGCACGACGCCGAGGATCACGCCGGCGCCACGTCCGGCGCGCGTCTCACGCCGCTGTCCGCGATCGGCCAGATTCTGGTGCTCGACCTCGTTTTTTCCATCGACAGCATCGTGACTGCGGTCGGCATGACGGAGCACATTCCGATCATGTTCGTCGCGGTCATCGCGGCGGTCTCCGTCATGCTGTTCGCGGCGGGACCGCTCTCGCGCTTCATCGAGCGCAATCCGACCATCGTGATGCTCGCGCTCGGCTTTCTGCTGGTGATCGGCATGACGCTGATCGCGGAAGGATTCGGCACCCACGTGCCGAAGGGCTATATCTATGCGGCGATGGCGTTGTCCGCGCTGGTCGAAGGGCTGAACATGCTGGCGCGCAGGGCAAGCAGCAAGCGCCGCCTTTCCGTGTCGGGCGAGCAGAAGCCGCACTGAGCCTCAGAACGGCAACTCGCGCTGCGGGTTGTCTTTCGTTTCAGCGGCAGGCGGCATCGGTTGGGCGCGCAGCCATCGCTCGATGGCTGCGACGACATGCTGGCGCTCTGCGTCGTCGAGCACTTTTCCCGCCGCGATGCCGTGCCACTTCGCGAGACACGTCCGGCAGCACGTTGCCGTCGCATGCTGCGCGATGAACACCGGATGCCCGCGAAACGGCGTCTGCTTGCCATCGTTCAACGGCGCTTGCGGCGCGAGCCGTCTCGCGATCAATTCATGCGCCTGCGCGACGACCGTCTCCATGCCGCGCTCGCGCAGATAGCGCCCTTCGCGCACGCCGAGCGCAAACCGCCGGCGAAACGCGGAATTCGCGAGGGCATCGAACACGGCATCGAGATCGCGCATGAACGCTCAGTCCTTCGCGTAGAGCGTGGAATCGGCGAAACCGTGGGCGTCGAGCACGCGGCCCACGAGGATCAGCGCCGTGCGCTCCATGCCCGCCGCGCGCACTTTCTGCGCGATGTCGGCAAGCGTGCCCTGCACGCGTTCCTCGTCCGGCCAGCTTGCGCGGAAGATCACGGCGACCGGACAGTCTTCTCCATAATGGGGCAGCAAGTCCGCGACGATGCGCTCGATGTGCCGCACGCCAAGGTGAATCGCCAGCGTGGCGCGATGACGCGCGAGGTCCGCGAGGGCTTCGCCGGGCGGCATCGACGTTTTCGCCGCATAGCGCGTGAGAATCACCGTCTGCGAGATGCCGGGCAGCGTCAACTCGCGGCCGAGCGCCGCCGCTGATGCCGCCGTCGCGGTCACGCCGGGCACGACTTCGTAAGGAATCCTTAATAGTGCGATTCGCCGGATCTGCTCGCCAATTGCGCCGTACAGCGACGGATCGCCCGAATGCACGCGCGCGACGTCCTCGCCATTCGCGTGGGCGTGCTGCAACAACGCGACGATGGCATCGAGATTGAGCTCCGCGGTATTCACCACGCGATGCGCCCGATGCCCTACGAGCACGCCTTCCGGCACGAGCGATCCTGCGTACAGGATCACCGGACACGAGCGAATCAGCCTTTGCCCTTTGACGGTGATGAGTTCGGGATCGCCCGGTCCCGCGCCGATGAAATAGACGGTCATGTCAGTGAGAGTCGAAAGCGAGCAGCGCATCGAGCGCGCTCGCGGGGTCGTCGAATTGGCGATCGGCTTCGGGCAGCGCCGGCCGCGCGAGCATCACGACAGGCAAGCGTCTTTCGCGCGCCACTGCGAGCTTGGCTTCGGTCGCCCTGCCGCCGCTGTTCTTGCTGATGACGACATCGATTCGCGCGGCGTCGAATAACGCGCGCTCGCCGGCGATATCGAATGGGCCCCGCGCATCGATGATGCTCGCACGCGCGTTGCCTTCGTGCGTACCGAGACAGCGAATGGCCCAGTGCTGCGACGCGGGAATCTCGTCGAGATGCATCAGCGGTTCGCGACCGAGCGTGAAAAGCGGCCGGTGAAACGGTCCAATACGTTCGACGATGCCGCGCCAGTCCGCCGCATCGCGCCAGTCGTCGCCGGACTGGGGCTGCCATGCGGCACGGCGCACGGCCCAGAGCGGCACATCGGCGAGCGTGCAGGCTTCGCGTGCATGGCGGCTCATCTGCGCAGCATATGGATGCGTCGCGTCGATGACGAGCCCGATCCGTTCCGCACGCAGATACTCGACAAGTCCGGCCACCCCGCCGAAACCGCCGACGCGCACCGCGCACGCAAGATCGGTCGGCACGCGAGCGAGGCCCGCGAGACTGTAGACATGCGGCGCGCGCAGGTGTCGCGCGATGGCGAGGGCATCGCCCGTTCCGCCGAGCAACAGCGCGCGCTTCATGCGGCGCTCCCGACGATGACGCCTTGCCTGTCGATCGCGAACGTCTCGACGATGATGCCCTGCGGCACGGTATCGAGCGCCACGTCGCGGGCGCGCGCGCACACGAGATCGCCCAGCGCAATGCCTTGCGCGCGTGCCAGCTTCAGCGCCTCCTGGCTGGTGTTCGCCGCGCGTATCGCCGACTGAAGCGCCGCGCTCGCGCCAGCATCGGCGGCCCAGCACGCGAGCAACGGCAAGTCGATGCTCGATGTCCGGCTATGCAAATCCATATGCCCCGCCGCGAGCTTGCTGAGTTTGCCGAAGCCGCCGCATAGACTGAGCTTTTCGACCGGCGCGCGGCGCAAATGCTTCAGCACCGCGCCCGCGAAGTCGCCCATCTCGATCAACGCGATATCCGGCAGGCCGTAGCGCGCGCGCATCGCGTCTTCGCTCTGATTGCCGGTGCAAGCTGCGATATGCCGCACGCCATTCGCGCGCGCCACGTCGATGCCCTGATGAATCGACGCGATATACGCCGAGCACGAGAACGGCCTGACGATGCCCGTCGTCCCCAGTATCGACAAGCCGCCGACGATGCCGAGCCGCGGGTTCATCGTCTTCAGCGCGAGCGATTCGCCATGTTCGACGCCTATCGTCACGTCGAAGCCGCCCGCGTAGTCGGCAAGCGGCGCGAGCGCGAGGAGATGCTCAGTCATCATCTTGCGCGGGACGGGGTTGATGGCCGGCTCGCCGATGGCAAGCGCAAGCCCTGCCCGCGTCACCGTGCCGACGCCCGGCCCCGCGTGAAAGCGCACGCCCGCATCCGCCGACAGACGCACGCGCGCAAACACCAACGCGCCATGCGTGACATCGGGATCGTCGCCGGCATCCTTGATGACGCCCGCTTCCGCGGCATCGCGCGTACCGTCGATGAGGCGGCAGAATTCCAGCTTCATCGTGACGCACTGGCCCTTCGGCAACACGATCTCCGCGCGGTCGCTCGTCTGCCCGGTCAGCAAGAGGCGCGCGGCTGCGAGACTCGTCGCCGTCGCGCAGCTTCCGGTCGTATAGCCGCTTCTGAGCGGCGCGGGTTGCTCGGGCGTCTCGTCACGCATGATGAAGGGCGTGGAACGTGCTCACGGCTTGCTCGCGCACAGCAAGGTGATCGGCAACGCTTGCCGCCACGTATCGAAGCTGCCGAGCGGCTCCGCATACGCGACCCCGATGCGCGCGAGTTCACCGCCATGACGCGCGCGCCAGTCGACGAGCACAGCCTCGCTTTGCAGCGTGACCGCATTCACGACCAGCCGCCCGCCCTGACGCAGCCGCGCCCAGCACGTATCGAGCACGCCGGGCGCGGTCACGCCGCCGCCGATGAACACCGCATCGGGCGCGGGGAGGCCATCGAGCGAGGCCGGCGCTTCGCCCTTTACGAGCTTGAGCGCGGGCACGCCGAGCGCATCGCGGTTATGTTCGATCAGACGCTGCCGGCCCTCGTTCGCTTCGATGGCGATCGCGCGGCACCGGACATGCGCGCGCATCCATTCGATGCCGACGGAACCGCAGCCCGCGCCGACATCCCACAGCAATTCGCCCGGCTGCGGCGCAAGGCGCGCAAGCGTGATCGCGCGGACATCGCGCTTGGTGAGCTGGCCGTCGTGCCGATAGGCGTCATCGGGCAACCCCGGCGTGAGGGGCGGACCGGCGTGGCCTGCGTGCGTGCGGCATTCGATGGCAACGAGGTTCAGCGGCGCCACGAACGGCTCACGCCAGTCGTCCGCGCGCTCGTCGATGCGCCGTTCGTTTGCGCCGCCGAGATGCTCGAAAACCGTCATGCGGCTCGGGCCGAATCCATGCGCCGTCAGCAAGGACGCGATGGCCGCGGGCGTCGCGCCGTCCGCGCTCAGCACGAGCAGACGCTCGCCGCGAAACACGTGCGCCAGCAGCGAAGCGGCCGGACGTCCGACGAGCGACACGCATTGCGCATCCTGCAACGCCCAATGCAGCCGCGCGGCCGCGAGCGAGAGCGACGAAGGCGCGGGAATCACGCGCATCTCGTCGGCGGAAAGCTCGCGCGCGAGCGTCGCGCCGACGCCGAAGAACATCGGATCGCCGCTCGCGAGCACGCATACAGGTGCGCCGCGCCTGCGCTCGGCGAGCACGGCATCAAGAGAAAAGGGACTCGGCCACGGCACGCGCCGCGCTGCGATGCGCGCGGGCAAGAGCGCGAGATGACGCTCGCCGCCGTGTATCGCGCCGGCCTCAAGTAGCGCACGGCGCGCCGCGCGGCTCAACGCATGCCAGCCGTCCTCGCCGATGCCTACCACCGTCAGCCAGCTCGACATGGGCCGTCTCCTCCTTGCGCTTCGCGACGCGCTTCATGCGACGATACCCTGCACGAAGCGTTCTGATGAGCGATAAAAGCGGGCATAATACATCGGTACGTCGGTGCCCAACGGTTCAACCCGAGGGCCTAACAGGGAACACAGCAAAACTGTGGCTGCCCCCGCAATTGTACGCAGCGAGTCCGCGCTCCACTGCCACTGGTTTTTACCGGGAAGGCCGGCGCGGGCGCAGACCTGCCAGCCAAGAGACCTGCCGACTCACGCTTTCCACGCATTGTTCGCGCGACGCCGGCCGGGCGGGGTGTACCGGTCTCATCGCCCGAAGCGAGAATCGCACCGGTCACGCTTTTGAACGCTTCTTTTCCGACACCGCGGCCCTCGGCTTGCCCCGGCCTCATGCGTATCGTGCAGGCGCGCGACGGCGGCCTCGCGCGCCTGCGCATTTTTGGCGGCAAGCTCGACGCGCACGCGGCGCATGCCGTCGCGCGCGCGGCGGTGCGCTGCGGCTCGGGCGTCATCGAACTCACGAACCGCGCGAACCTGCAACTGCGCGGCATTCGCGACGATGCCCACGCCGAACTCGTCGATATCGCACTCGATGCGGGCCTCGGTCCGCAAGCCGAAGGCGGCGACGACTTGCGCAACGTGATGCTGAGCCCGCTCGCGAGCGACAGCACGCGCCGCCTCGCCACCGCCATCGTCACCGCGATGCAGGGCGATGCCGCGCTGCACGCGCTGTCGCCGAAGTTCGCGCTGCAACTCGACGGCGGCGAACGGCTCGCGATGCTCGACCATCCGCACGATCTCTGGCTTTCCGCGCTCGACGGCGGCGCGCGTTACGCGTTCGGCCTCGCGGGTTCCATGCCGCATCGCGAAGCCGACGCGCCCGCGCTCGGCAGCATCGCGGGCGAGCATGCCGTGGGCTTCGTCGTTGCCGTGCTGCGCGCGTTTGTCGCGCAGGCTTCGACAGACGAGCATCGCATGCGCGACGTGCTCGCGCGAATCGGCGTCGCGCGCTTCGTGGCTGCGCTTTCCTTCGATCCGATCGACATCACATGGCGCCGCGCTCCGGCCGATGCTTCATTGCGCTTCGGCGCGCATCCGATGCCCGAAGGCGCAGCGTGGTATGTCGGCGCGCAAACGCAATTGGGGCGGCTCGACGCAGCCACGCTCGACGCGCTCGCCGATCTCGCTTCGACGCACGCGCAAGGCCGGCTTCTGATAACGCCGTGGCAAGGCGTGCTCATGCCTGACGTGGCAGCGCAGCATAAGGAGCACGTGCTCGCCCGTATGAACGCGCTCGGCCTCATCACACAGGCGGATCATCCGCTTGCGCGGTTTGTCGCGTGCGCGGGGTCGGCGGGCTGCGCAAAGAGTCGTGCGGATACCAAAGCCGACGCACACCGCCTCGCCGCGCTGCTGACGGTACAGGGCGACGTGCACTTCAGCGGCTGCGAACGCTCGTGCGCCGCCGCGCATCCCGTTGCAACGACGTTGATCGCCGTATCGACTGCACGCTATGACTTGCATGTCGACGCGCGGCTCGTCGAACGAAACCTATCCATCGAAGAGGCGGCCGCATGGCTCGCCCGGAGCCATGCCGATGCTTGACTATATCCGCGACGGCGCCGAGATTTATCGCCAGTCGTTCGCGACGATTCGCGCTGAAGCGAACTTGAGCGCCGTTCCGCGCGACCTGGAAAAGCTCGCCGTGCGGCTGATTCATGCGTGCGGCATGGTCGATATCGTCGATGATCTGCGCTTCTCTCCCGGCGCGGGCGATGCGGGACGCAACGCGCTCGCAGCCGGCGCGCCGATACTTTGCGACGCGCGCATGGTCGCGCACGGCATCACGCAGGCGCGCCTTCCCGCCGATAACCGCATCGTCTGCACGCTCGGCGATCCGTCCGTGCCCGAGCGCGCCCGCGCGATGCGCAACACGCGCTCGGCGGCTGCGCTCGAGCTATGGCGGCCAGATCTCGAGGGCGCCATCGTCGCGATAGGCAACGCGCCGACTGCGCTCTTTCATCTGCTCGACATGCTCGATGCCGGCGCGCCGAAGCCCGCGCTCATTCTCGGCTTTCCGGTCGGTTTCATCGGCGCGGCGGAATCGAAGGCGATGCTCGCAGCCGACAGCCGCGGCGTGCCCTTCGTCGCGCTGCACGGACGACGCGGCGGCAGCGCAATGGCAGCGGCCGCGGTGAACGCGCTTGCTTCGGAGAACGAATGATGAGCGGACGCCTCTATGGTCTCGGCGTTGGCCCGGGCGATCCCGAACTTATCACCGTGAAGGCGCTGCGGCTCTTGAAGTCGGCGCCCGTGGTCGCGTATTTCGTCGCGAAGGGCAAGAAGGGCAACGCGTTCGGCATCATCGAGGCGCATCTCGACGATACGCAGACACGCTTGCCGCTGGTGTATCCGGTCACGACCGAAGTGCTCGAACCGCCGCTCTGCTACGAAACGATCATCAGCGCGTTCTATGACGACGCCGCGCTCGCTATTGCGCATCATCTCGAAGCGGGCCGCGATGTCGCCGTGATCTGCGAAGGCGATCCCTTCTTCTACGGCTCGTACATGTATCTGCATGACCGCCTTGCCGGACGTTTCGATGCGCACGTCGTCCCCGGCGTATGTTCGATGCTCGGCGGCGTATCCGTGTTGGGCGCGCCGCTCGTCTATCGCAATCAGAGCCTTTGCGTGCTGTCCGGCGTGCTGCCCGAGGACGAGTTGAAGTGCAAGCTCGAAGCATCCGACGCGGCCGTCGTCATGAAGCTTGGCCGCAATTTCGACAAAGTACGGCGCGTTCTGGTCGAGCTAGGCTTGGACAAGCGCGCGCTCTATGTCGAGCGGGCGACGATGGCGAATCAGCGCATCGTGCCGCTGGATGAAGTCGATCCGATGGCGTCGCCCTATTTTTCGCTGCTCGTCGTGCCGGGAAAGAAATGGCAGGCATGAGCCCGGTGTCTTCCATCGCGATCGTCGTGCTCGGCGAAAGCGCCATGCCGATCGCGCGCCGCATTCAGGCGCGTTATCCCGGAGCGCGCGTGCATGGGCTCGCTCATCGCACGCATGCCGACATCGCCTACGACGAATTCGGCGCGCACGTGCGCGCGCTTTATCTCGCGGCAACGCCGATCGTCGCGCTGTGTGCGGCGGGCATCGTCATTCGCTCGCTCGCGCCGTGTCTCGCGGACAAGGGCGCCGAGCCGCCTGTGCTGGCCGTCGCGCAGGATGGAAGCGCCGTCGTGCCGCTGCTGGGCGGCATGAGCGGCGTCAATGTGCTGGCGCGCGAGATCGGCGCGGCGCTCGACGTCATGCCCGCGATCACGACGAGCGGAGAGTTGCGCTTCGGCACATGCCTGCTCGCGCCGCCCGACGGTTACGCGCTTGCGGATATCGAGCGCGGCAAGCGTTTCGTGTCCGATCTGCTTGCGGGCGAGACGACGCGCATAGAAGGCCATGCGCCGTGGCTCGATGAAGCAGACTTGCCCCGCGCCGATGACGCGCGTCTTGCCGTGCGCATCACGCCGCACGCGATGCACGACGAGCACAGTCTTGTGATTCATCCGCGTTGCGTGGCCGCGTGGATAGCAGCGCCGGATGATGAAATCGCCGATCGCGTGCGCCTTGCGTTGCACGAACATCGGCTATCGCCGCTAGCACTCGCCGCGCTCGTCGCACCGACCGCAAGCATGACGTCCGATGCGCTCAGCGATGCGGCCAACGCGCTAAACGTGCCGCTTCGCTTCGGCGACGAGCCGCCACCGCATCACGCGCTTCGTGCGCACGGAATCGCTTTGAGCGTGGCACACGCGCCGCTCGACGTGAACTGCATCGGTCGGGCGCGCGGCACATTGACAGTCATTGGCTTGGGCCCCGGCAGTGCAGACTTGTTGACGCCTGCCGCGAAAGCCGCGCTCGTCGCCGCGCAGGACATCCTCGGCTATGAGACGTATGTGCGGATGGCCGGGCCGTTTCGCGCGGACCAGCGCATTCACATGACGGACAACCGCGAAGAGTTGCAACGCGCACGCCATGCGTTCGAACTGGCGAGCGAGGGGCGAAAGGTCGTGGTCGTATCGTCGGGCGATCCCGGTGTCTTCGCGATGGCCGCCGCCGTGCTCGAAGTTCTCGACGAAGGCCGCGCGACACATGCCGAATGGAATGCCGTGAAGCTCGCGATCGTGCCGGGCGTGTCGGCATCGCTGGCAACGGCTGCACGCGCGGGCGCGCCGCTCGGCCATGACTTCTGCGTGCTATCGCTCTCGGACAACCTCAAGCCCTGGGACGTAATCGAGCATCGCATCCGACATGCGAGCGAAGCAGATCTCGTGATGGCGTTCTATAACCCGTTATCGAAGG
Source organism: Burkholderia sp. 8Y (assembly GCF_902506145.1). Classification (GTDB taxonomy): domain Bacteria; phylum Pseudomonadota; class Gammaproteobacteria; order Burkholderiales; family Burkholderiaceae; genus Caballeronia. The sequence goes on from NZ_LR733519.1 coordinate 1,038,209, forward strand.
CGCGGCCCTGGCAGTTCGATCGGGCAATCGATATCGTGCGCGAGTATCGCGATGCAGCGACGCCCGTGGTGCTGGGCCGCGATGTCGGACGTCCAGCAGAAACCATGCGTATCGTGACGCTGGGCGAATTGCGGGGCGGCCTCGTCGATATGCGAACGATGGTCATCATCGGATCGTCGAAGACGCGCGTGATCGGCGACGCCGAATGGGTCTATACGCCGCGCTCGTATTGAAGCGATTCGGCGGGGACGTACTGCGCGCGCCAGTCGAGCGCCAACGCCTTAGCGCCGCCGACACGCACGCGCCCCTCCTCGAAATCAACGACGACGATGCGGTCCGCCAGCACAGGCGCAGCGGGGCGTTCGTTCGTGCGTCCATCGCTCAGCAGCCACAACCAGCGACGCTGTGAGGCCTTGCGGCGCGCAGCCCGCGCAAGCACCGTCGATGCCGTGGCGAGGCCGAGCCTGAGCGGCGTTCCACCCCCGCCGCCGATCGGTGCGATCCAGCGGTCATTGAACCAATGCGCCGTTCCCGGCTGACGACGCACTTCGGCACGCCCGCCACCGAAGCACACGAGCGCGACCTCGGCGCGTTCGCGATACGCGCGGTCGAACAGCGCAATCAGCAAACCCTTCGCGCGCGCAAGACGCTCGCCGCCGAGCATGGAGCCCGAGCAATCGAGCACGAAGCAATGCAGTGCGGGCGCTTCGCCTTGGCCTCGCCGAAAGCGCAAATGACTGACATCCAAGCGTGCGGCCCGTTTGGCGCGCAGCGTCGCAATCCAGTCGACCGACGCTGTAGCGAGCCCTTCACGCGCATGCATGCGTCCACGCGAAGGCGCTTCCTGCCATCGAAGACGATGCGCGTTCGCATCGGCATCAAGCCCTCGATGGCTCAGGCTTTTTTTGCGGCAAGCGGCCTGACGTGCTTCATTTTCGCGGTGCCGACGGTTTCGGGCGGCACGTAGCCCCAGTCGTCGCCCTGCGCAGCATTCGCGTTGGCGGCCTGACGCGGTGCTTCGCGAGAAGGCGCGTCATGTTCGCGTCGTCGATGCCGGAGCACCGCATCGGCCACGCAATCGACGTGCTTCGCTTCGACGGACTCCGCGCCTTCGAGCGCCGCCAGCGCACGCGCCGCGCGCAGCATCACGATGTCGGCGCGCAGGCCATCCACGTTGGCTGCGATGCACAGTTCGCTGACGTGCGCATGCACCACGTCATCGAATTCGAAACCGCCGAGCGCCGCACGCGCCGCCTCGATGCGTTCGGCGAGCGCCGTCTGGTTGTCAACATGTCGCGCACGAAACGTTTCGCGGTCCGAATCGAATGCAAGACGGGCCTTGACGATACGCTGTCGCACGTTGGCGTCGAAGCAATTGACGAGTTCGACAGCGAGCCCGAAGCGATCGAGCAATTGCGGGCGCAACTCGCCCTCTTCCGGATTCATGGTGCCGATCAGCACGAAGCGCGCATCATGACGATGCGAGATGCCGTCTCGCTCGATAATATTCACACCGCTCGCGGCCACGTCGAGCAATTGATCGACGAGGGGATTGGGGAGCAGGTTGACTTCATCGACATACAGAACACCGCGATGCGCCTTCGCGAGCAATCCCGGCGAGAACGTCACGCCGCCATCGCGCAATGCGCTCTGGATATCGAGTGTGCCGATGAGTTGTTCTTCGCTCGCGCCGAGCGGCAAGGTCACGAGTTTCCCTTCGGGCAATAGCTCCGCAAGCGCGCGCGCCGCCGTCGACTTCGCCGTGCCGCGCGGACCGCTCACGAGCACCCCGCCCAATGACGGATCGACAGCCGCGAGCAACAACGCCTGTTGCAACGGCGCTTGTCCGACGAGCGCGGTGAAAGGAAACGCTGGAAATAAAGAGGTTTCGTTCAAATCTGTCGGCCTTCGAGTTGCTGCTCGACATCGAGCAGATGCTGTGTAACGGCCTGCCGATACTCACCCGGTTCCTGCCACAAGCCGCGCTGCATCGCTTCGAGCAGGCGCTCGCAGATAGACTGGAGCGCATGCGGGTTGTGTCGCGCGATGAACTCGCGTGTGCCGGCATCGTTCACGTAAGCATCGGTGACGAGCGCATATTGATGATCGGAAACGACGCGTGCGGTGGCATCGTAACCGAAGAGATAATCGACGGTCGCGGCAAGCTCGGACGCGCCCTTGTAGCCGTGCCGCTTCACGCCGTCGATCCACTTAGGATTGACGACGCGCGAACGCACCACACGCGCGATCTCTTCGTTTAACGTGCGAACGCGCGGCGTGGCGGGATTGCTGTGATCCGCGTTGTAGGCTTGCGGCTGCACGCCCGACAAGTAGCGCACCGCCGCCATCATGCCGCCCTGAAACTGGTGATAGTCGTTCGAATCGAGCAGGTCGTGCTCGCGGTTGTCCTGGTTCTGAAGCACCACGTCGAGCGTCGAGAGGCGCGCGCCGAAGCTCGAACGCGCCTCGATGCCATCGCCGACTTGCGAATACGCATAACCGCCCGTGCTCTGATAAGCGGCTGAAAGATCCGCGTCGGTTTCCCATTGCTTCAGGTCGATGAGTTCCTGCAAGCCCGCGCCGTATGCGCCCGGCTTCGTGCTGAACACGCGCCATCCCGCGCGGCGCCGAGCCTCTTTCGCATCGATACCGCGGCCGATCAACTCGTCGCGTTCGCGCAGAATGCGTGCGCGGATCGGGTTGACGTCTGCCGGCTCGTCGTCCAGGTCCGCGACGGCCTGCACGGCGGCATCGAACAGATGCATGAGATTGGCGAACGCATCGCGAAAGAAGCCCGATACGCGCAGCGTGACATCGATGCGCGGGCGGTTGAAGATGGAGATCGGCAGTATCTCGAAGTCCGTCACGCGATGGCTGCCCGCCGCCCATTTCGGCCTCACGCCGATGAGCGCAAAAGCTTGCGCGATATCGTCGCCCCCCGTTCGCATGGTGGCCGTGCCCCACACCGACAGTCCGATGGCGCGCGGATATTCGCCATGATCCTGCACGTGCCGCTCGACAAGCATGTTCGCCGACTTGAGCCCGAGCGACCATGCCGCCTGCGTCGGCAATGCGCGCGTATCGACCGAATAGAAGTTGCGTCCCGTTGGCAGCACATCGGGCCTGCCGCGAGACGGCGAACCGCTCGGCCCCGGCGGAACGAAGCGGCCTTCGAGACCGCGCTTCAATTGCATCGACTCTTGCGGTCCGCATGCGTCGAGACGTGCGGCCACATCGCGACGCAAGCGTTCGAGCACGCATTCCGTATTCCGTCCGGGCACGGCTGCATTGCCTTCCAGAAGCTGCATGGCGAGACATTCGAGCCGCTCGCGCGTATCGCCATGATGACGCCACGGGGCATCGCTCGTTGCCTGCAATACGTGAGGACGTGGAGCATCCCATGTCACAGACCAGTCGGCGTCGAGCGGATCGAAGTCATCGCCGAGTTGAAGGTCTCGCGCGAGCGCCGTGATAAGGCTTGCATTTGCGCCGTGACCATCACCCACTGGAAAGCGGCCCAGCGCAAGCAGCGTATCGCGGCGCTGCACGCCTTGCGGCGACACGCCGAAGACATGCAGGCCGTCGCGAATCTGCGCTTCTTTCAGCTCGCAGAGATACGCATCGGCGCGCGTGAGCAACGCGTCTTCGCCCGATGTATCGCGCGGAGCATCGAGACCGAGCTCCTCATGCAACCTGTGCTCGACGATGCTCGCGAGTATCGACTTGCGCAGGAGTTTCGCGCGTCGAACATCGACCATCAGTGCTTCGTAGTACTCATCGACCTGTCGTTCGAGATCTTGCAGCGGACCATAGTTCTCGGCGCGTGTAAGCGGCGGCATCAGATGATCGATGATGACCGCCTGCGCGCGCCGCTTGGCCTGACTGCCCTCGCCCGGGTCGTTGACGATGAACGGGTAAAGATGCGGCATCGGCCCGAGAATCAGGTCGGGCCAGCACGATGCGGACAGCGCGACGCTCTTGCCCGGCAGCCATTCGAGATTGCCGTGCTTGCCGACGTGTACGAGGGCGTCCGCGTTGAAGCGCAAGCGCAGCCAGAAATAGAACGCGAGATACGAATGCGGCGGAACCAGCTCGGCATCGTGATAACTCGCATAGTCGTTGCGTTCGCGCGACCGCGACGGCTGAATGCCGACGAACACTTCACCGCAGCGGTAGCCCGCGATCATGAAGCGGCCGCGCCTTAAGGTGGGGTCTTCTTCGGGCGCTCCCCACGTTTTTTCCAACGCGGCGCGTGCATCGGCGGGAAGCGCGCGATAGGCATCGAGATAGTCGTCGAGCGACAGGCTTTGCAGCGCGGGCCGCATATCGCGAACGACCGGATCGTTCGTCACACCTTGCGTCAACAAGGCGATGAGCGCATCGCCATGTGCTGGAACTTCGCCCACGCGATAGCCTTCGCGTGCGAGCATCGACAGAATGCCTACCGCGGACGCCGGCGTATCGAGACCCACGCCATTGCCGATGCGCCCCTCGCTCGCCGGATAGTTCGCGAGCACGAGCGCAATGCGTTTCTTATTGTTAGGTGTATGCCGCAGCTTGCACCAGCGGCGGCTCAACTCCGCGACGAAACGCACGCGCTCGGCATCGGCCTGATAACGGACCACGTCCACTTGCGTATGTGGACAGTGATAAGCGAGTCCCTTGAAGCTGACCGCACGCGTGATGATGCGGCCATCGACTTCGGGCAACGCGACATGCATGGCGACGTCGCGCGAATTGAGGCCGTGATTGTCCTTCTCCCAGTCCTCGCGATTGCCGCCGCTCAAAATGACTTGCAGCACGGGCGCATCGCCCGCGATATCGAAGTCTTCGCTTTCGCCGATCACGCTTGCTGCAAACGCGGTCGTATTCAGCACCAGCGATGCGCCATGCTCCGCGCATAGACGCGCGATCACTTCGCGGCTCACGCTCTCTTTGAGCGATGCAATCGCTATCGGCAGCGGATTCAGGCCTTCCTTTTCGAGGGCTTCGATCAACGCATCGAAAACAGCCGTGTTCCCCGCTTGCAGATGCGCGCGATAAAAAAGAATCGCGACGACGGGCGCACCGTCGGCCCATCGCGCACGCCAGTCGTCGATAGCCGCAATGCCGCGCTCGGGATGATAGATGGCCACGGCGGGCAGCGGACGCGGCGCTTGTGCTTCACGACCGAAGCCGAACGCGCGATGACCGATTGCGCGCAGAAATTCCTCGGCATTACCCGCGCCGCCTTCGCGCAGATAGCGCGACAACTCGCGGCAGAACGCGGCGTCTGCCGTGCTCTTGCCGATGAGGTTCGGGTCTTCTGTGAGATCGCCCGAGAACATGGCCAGCATCTGCTTCTCGCGCCTGGCGAGCGCCACGATGCGCTCGATCCCATAAGGCCAATACGATTCGCCGCCCAGATGATCGACGATGACGACCTTCGCATGACGCAATACATCGTCGACATAGAAGTCCACCGATGCGGGCTGGCGCAGGAACGATTGATTCGCGAGCCGCACTTCAGGAAAGCCCCGTTCGAGGCGCGGAAACACGCTTGCAAGCAGCGCAAGCGTGGTATCGGCTGAACTGAGCACGACGATCGGCGCGCGCGTCTGGTCGATGCGCATGACGCCTGCCGCGTCATCGACGAAGCCTCCCGGCGTCGTGCGTAACAGATGCATTGCGTCAGGCCTGCGCGAGCGCGGTGGCGAGCGCCGCGTTCAACGCTGCTTGCAGCGTATGTCGATCGAGATCTTCGCCGATCAGCACGAAACGGCTCGCCGCTTCGCCGTCATTCCAACGCCGGTCGAAGTAGCTGTCGAAGCGCCGGCCCACGCCTTGCACCACCAGACGCATGGCAGCGCCAGGCAGCGCGGCGAAACCCTTGACGCGATAGATCGTGTGATTTTCGACGAGCGTCTGTAGCGCGGCAATGGCCTGTTCGCGCGACTCGACTTCCGCCTGGACCACAACCGAATTGAATTCGTCATGGTGATGATCGACGTGTCCTTCATCATCCGCCGAACCATGATGATCGTGACGGAGATGGATGCTCTCCTCGGACGCCGATTGCAGACCGAGCAGCGCATGCACATCCAGCTTGCCCATTTGCGCGGGCACGACCTTCACTTGCGGCGGAATCTCGGGACGCACGAGTTCTTCGACGCGGCGCAGTGAAGCGGCGTCCATGAGGTCCGTCTTGTTGACGATCACGAGATCGGCCGAGGACAGCTGATCTTCGAACAGCTCATGCAGCGGCGATTCATGATCCAGATTCGGGTCGGCCTTGCGTTGCGCGTCGACCGCTGCGGGATTCGCGGCGAACTGTCCGCTTGCTGCGGCAGGACCATCGACCACCGTGATGACCGCATCGACCGTGAAGGCATTCTTGATCGACGGCCAGTTGAACGCCTGCACGAGTGGCTTCGGCAATGCGAGCCCGGACGTCTCGATCAACACATGATCGATGCGCTCGCGGCGTTCCAGTAACTGCTCCATCACCGGATAGAACTCTTCCTGCACCGTGCAGCAGAGGCACCCGTTAGCGAGTTCATAGAGATTGCGGTCGGTGGACGCGGCTTCATCGTCGCAACCGATACCACAGCCCTTCAGGATTTCCCCGTCGATGCCGAGCTCGCCGAATTCATTCACGATGACGGCGAGGCGCAAGCCCTGCGCATTCGACATGATATGGCGCATCAAGGTAGTCTTGCCGCTGCCGAGAAAGCCGGTCACGACCGTGACGGGAATCTTGCGGGTTTGCATCGTGGCTCCGTGGCTCGTGTATGCGTGCGTCGTGCGTCGCGCGATGACGGCATCGTCTGGCGAAACATCTGCGGGAAAAAGCGCGCGATTGATGGATCATGGGACATGCCGCATCCCCGCGGCGTGGTCCCTGCGAAATTCTGGCCGGTATCCGGGCTTGCGACCTCGTTGCACCGCCTTCCTGCCGTGAACCGACAGTGGCTTCGTGCGCAACGCGCGGTATCGTCATAGCCGATACCGCCAGTCGCTTACCGTTGCGGGGGCAGCGCAGGTTGGCGTGCGTCCGTTCGTATGGAGCGATGCGCTTCCTGCTTCCCGTTTAACTGCGCGCGAAAGAAGCTCGCACGCGGGCACCAGAACTGCGTGAAGTCTAGGCTGAGCGCGAACGAGCGTCAAGGAAGCCGACACTGAAAGCGGGTGCATGTGGTATCGTTGGCCCGCGACTGGTGCTCGCGCGTTCGCACGAAACGCGCAGTTAAACGGGAAACAGGACGCGGCCTCTTCAAGACATGAATGGACCGCCCGCCTGTGCTGTCCCCGCAACGGTACGCGACCGGCGGCATCAGCATTCACGATGCCGCGCATGGCGCACAAGGCCACTGCCCGTTCACGGTGGGAAGGCTGCGCGATGAAGGCCGCAAGCCCGGATACCGGCCAGCGCAGGAGACGAAGCGCATCGCTATAACGTACCGATGCCTTCGCCGAACGCCGCCATCCGCGAGGGACGCATGCGCGGCGCCAAGCTTTCCGCCCATTCGTTCCATGATGCATTCTTGCGCGAGCCAGCGCCGTCTTGCGATCGGCATAGGCTGCAGACGCGGCGTGAGCGCCGATGCGATCGAAGCCGCCGTACGTGCTGCGCTCGATTCGGCGGCGTTCGCGTTCGCGCACATCGCGGTCATTGCCAGCATCGACATCAAGCAAGATGAAGCCGGCCTGCGTGTCTTTTGCGATCGTCATGACCTGCCATTGCGGTTCTTTCCTGCAGAGGAAATCGCGCGGATGCCCGCTGATGGCGTATGCGAGCCTTGCGCGCTGCTTGCAAGCGATGGCGGAGAGCTTCTCGTGCGCAAGACGATCGAGGGTCGCGTGACCGTCGCCATCGCAATGAAGAAAGCCTGAAAAAGCCCATGAAAACCGATACCGAATCGCATCTGCGCATGACGCAGCGTCGCAAGGAAGGCCACGAAAAGAAGCAGGCCGCCGCCGATCACGAGAAAGGTCTCTTGATCGTCAATACAGGCAATGGCAAGGGCAAGACCACGGCGGCATTCGGCATGGCCGTGCGCGTGCTCGGCCATGGAATGAAGCTCGGCGTCGTTCAGTTCATCAAGGGCGCGCTGCATACGTCAGAGCGCGATTTCCTGAGCGCAGTCGCCAATTGCGATTTCGTGACGATGGGCGACGGCTACACATGGAACACCCAGAACCGCGAGGCGGACATGGCAACCGCGCGCAAAGGCTGGAACGAAGCGCGGCGCATGATAGAAAGCGGCGAGTATCAGATGGTCGTGCTCGATGAGCTCAACACTGTGCTCAAGTACGAATACTTGCCGCTCGACGAAGTCCTGGATGTGTTGAAGGCGCGTCCCGCGATGCTGCACGTAGTCGTCACGGGCCGTCATGCGCCCGATGCGCTCGTCGAAACGGCGGACCTCGTCACGGAGATGCGGCTCGTGAAGCATCCCTATCGCGAGCAAGGCGTCAAGGCGCAACCCGGCGTCGAGTTCTAACGCCATGCCGACGTGTCCCGCACTTTTCATCGGCGCGAGCGCCTCGCATCAGGGCAAGACCACGGTGACGTCCGCGCTGGCGCGTCATCATGCGCGGCGCGGCTTACGCGTGCGCGTGTTCAAGACCGGCCCCGATTTCCTCGATCCGATGATTCTCGAGCGCGCTTGCGGATCGCCCGTTTATTCGCTGCATTTGTCGATGGTCGGCCTCGACGCATGCCGAGCGTTGCTTGCACAGGCCGCGCGTGAAGCCGATCTCATTCTGATCGAAGGCGTCATGGGTCTATTCGACGGAACGCCGAGCAGCGCCGATCTTGCCGCCGCGTTCAATGTTCCGGTGCTTGCGGTGATCGGAGCTCATGGCATGGCGCAGACCTTCGGCGCGGTGGCGTTCGGACTCGCGCGTTATCGTGCGGACGTGCCGTTCCATGGCGTGCTCGCGAACCGCGTTGCTTCCGCGCGGCATGCGCAGATGTTGGCCGAGGCCATTCCAGATGGGCTGCGCTTTTGCGGGCATCTTTCAAATACAGACGACATCGCGTTGCCCGAGCGTCATCTGGGCCTGACGCAAGCGCAAGAAGTCGCGGGACTCGATGCGCGTCTTGACCGCGCGGCGGATGCCATTGCCGCCACGACGCTTGCGGACCTGCCGCCGCCGGTTCACTTTGAGGACGCGACGCTTGCTGCGCCGCCGCGCCTGCTCGAAGGTCTACATATTGCAATCGCGCGCGACGCTGCATTCTCTTTCATCTACCCGGCCAATGTGGACCTGCTGCACGCAATGGGCGCACGCGTCACCACGTTCTCGCCGCTCGCCGATGAACCGGTGCCCGCCAACGCCGATGCACTCTATTTTCCCGGCGGTTATCCGGAGTTGCATGCGGCGACTCTCGCCTGCAACCTGCACACGCGGACATCGATTCAAGCGCATGTCGCGCGGCAAGGCGCCGTCGTCGCTGAATGCGGCGGCATGTTGTATCTGCTGGACTCACTCACCGATGTAGAAGGCGCCAAGCACGCGATGCTCGGTGTACTGCCCGGCAACGCGTTCATGCAGCGCCGTCTCGCCCGTCTTGCGATGCAGCGGCTCGATACGGCACATGGCGCACTCACCGGCCACACGTTCCATTACTCCACGCTCGATACATCCATGCAGCCGCAACTGACCTCGAAGCATGCGACGACGGGCGCCGAAGGCGAAGCGCTATATCGCCACGGCCGCGTCACGGCCACGTATATGCACGCCTATTGGCCATCGAATCCGGCGGCGGCTGCTGCGCTATTCCGGGGCGAATCGCTATGACGATCATCGATCTGGCGTTCACCATCGCGCGTGCAAAGTCGCAAGAGCCGATCGGTTCGCCATGCACCGGCGTATGCAAGCTCGACCCCGCACACGGTCTATGTGCGGGCTGCTTCCGAAGCCGCGAAGAGATCAAATCGTTCCGCTCGATGGACGATGCCGCGAAGCTCGCGCTATTGGACCAATTGCCCGGAAGGCAGGCGGCACTGTCGCAAGAAAACGCTTAAACGTTCGCCATTTTGCGCAATGCAGGCGGTTCCAGTTCACGTGCAGCGAGCGCGCCGAACACAAGCCCGAGCGTCGTCCAGATGATGACCTGAATGCCGATAGCCGCCACGCGAAAATTCCACAGCAGGGACGCGGAGAAGTCCGCTGGCACTTCATCGACGGGTGGCGTCGCATATTGCGCGAGCAGCATCGACGCGACATAGAAAGCGCCCGCGATCATCGTTGCATTCCACTCGCCTCGACGCGCACGCAGCCGCCTTTGCAGCGCGACGGCGATGACCGCTGCCACGATGGAAACGGTTAGCATGCCGAAGAACAACGCGGTACGAGGACCAATGGTCGCCGCGTTGCCGACGGCAGGCGGATTCGGCGGATACTTCAGAAACGGCACGACTACCACGCTTAAAAAACCGAGCATCGCAAGCAACGCTGACGTACCCCGCGCGTGCAATGCGCCGAGCCGACCATAAGCGAAAGCGAATACCAGCGAGAAAATGCCGCCAAGCGCCGTGCCGAATACCGCCACGCCGGTAAAGAGGCCGAGGCCAGCCTGTGTGTCCCGGCTCACGAGTTCTTCATCGCTGTCGTGATCGTGTGAATGGGCCGCGCCTTCGTGATGCTCATGGTCATGGGCGTGCGCATGGGTTTCTTCAAACGCGATTGCACGCGCGACGAACGGCTCAGCCACGAGCTTCGCAAAGCCGAAGCCGAGCAGGCCCGCGACGAATCCCGCGATCATGCCGCGTATCAACAAGCTGCGAATCATGGCGCGCTCTTAGTGGCAGGGAAAGCCGAGCAAGTGCCGGCCGTCATGCACGAATTCGTGAAGGTACATGCCAGAAATGATCGACGTCGCGCCCTGCTCGGCGCCGACGAAATAGATGGCGATCAAGAGAATCAGGCCGATGAACACGGCCCAGGGCAACACTTCACGCACCGGAATAGGCACCGGCGCATCGAAGGCAGGGGAAATTGAAGCGGCGGCATGGACCGGCGCGTGAGCGGCATTCATTGATGTTCTCCAAGGGAAAAGCGCGTCCCGATAGACGAAGAGCTTGCAGCGGGGTCTGACTCGCGGACTGTCTTCACGACAAAACCGCTCACAGTGGCGCGACCGTGCCGGGTTTGCACCGGCTTCCTCGCACTGCAAGCTTGCCATTCTATGACGATTGCGGGCAAAGTAAAGCAACGATTCCGGCCGCCCTATTCATTGAACGCCATCTTTCTGTGCCACGCCGCCACGCAAGCGATGAAAGCCGCCCTTTTTCCGACGGGTGATGAGCCGCCTGCTTGCGACGACCGCGAGACGCTTGCCCGACGCTTCGCGGGCTATGAGGGCCGCGTCATCGCGAGTCCCGCTGCGGCGGCGTGTGCAACGGCCGGATGGATCGCGCAGACCTATCTGATCGACGACGCATTCCGCGATATCGACTATGGTGAATGGCGTGGGCATTCGATCAGTGCTATCGCGGAACAAGACCCCGAAGGCGTGGCCGCATGGTTGGCGAACGTTGATGCGCGGCCACATGGCGGCGAAAGCGTTGCCATGCTTTATGAGCGCGTCGCGAAGGCACTTTCCGGCCTTGCCCGCGACAACGCTATGAATGAGCGATGCCTGATCGTCACGCATGCCATCGTCGTTAAGGCAGTACTCGCGCATGTGCGCCGGGAGCCGCCTGCATCCATCCTTGCGATGAATTTCGCGCCGCTGTCGTCCCTATCGCTTGACCATCGTGTCCTGAACTTCGTCGCGCAGTGAAAACTCCAATGCATCTGACGGCATTGCGCTGTCGATTCGCCTAAAAGGAGGCTCAGATGTCGCACTATGTGGATGGTTTCGTCGTACCCGTACCCATCGGCAAGATCGACGCTTATCGCGTCATGGCGGAAGAGGCCGGCAAGATCTGGCTTGAACACGGCGCACTGCAATTCATCGAGAGCATTGCCGACGACGTGAAGCCGGGGAAAGTGACTTCATTCCCGCAAAGCGTGCAGTTGCAAGAAGGCGAAACGGTCGCGTTCTCGTGGATACTGTATGAATCGCGCGAGCAGCGTGACGCGGTCAACGCCAAAGTCATGGAGGACCCGCGCCTCAAGGCCCTGATGGAGAAAGCCGAGCCGCCGTTCGATGCAAAGCGCATGTTTTTCGGCGGATTTGCGACGATAGTGGAACTGGCGCGCGCCTAAGCACTCGTTCGTTCAGTCACCGTAAAGGAACATATCGACATGTATATCGCCATGAATCGCTTCAAGATCGTGCCGGGGGCCGAAGCGGATTTCGAGCGCCTATGGACGAGCCGCGACACGCATCTCAAGGACGTGCCCGGCTTCGTCGAATTCCATTTGCTCAAAGGCCCGGCGAAAGACGACCATGTGCTCTATTCGAGCCATACGATCTGGGCGAATCGGGCGGCGTTCGAAGACTGGACGCGCTCCGACGCGTTTCGCGCCGCGCATCGCAATGCGGGCGGCGAAACGCGTCAGCTCTATCTGGGGCATCCCGAGTTCGAAGGCTTCGAGGTCATTCAGACCGTCAAATAGCACGCCTCTTTTACACGTTGATGAAAAAACGTGCTTAAAAGAAGTCTGATTCGCGCGCCTTCGTCCTTCGATTCTCAGGCCTTTGCGCCGCGTGCCATGCGCTGCAAAGTTGAAGAGTCGATGGCGGCGGCGCATATGCGCACCGCCTCTTTTAGCGTACGCGGCCTGCCTGCGCCGAATTCCGTCTCCAGCATGGCGACCGCGCGGACGCGCTCCTCCTTGCCGAGTTGCTCGCCGGTTGCCATTTCGAGAACCGAGATGAAATAGGCGGCAGGCGGCGCCGCGCGCCCTTGTGCAGACGGCGCCGGAGCGCGCGCGCCCGCCAGCTCGCTGCTGTGGGCGGTCCTGTGTAAAGCCGGCCATACTGCCCGGTCCGTGTCATTTCGACTATTCATTGATCTGTTCATTCGCTGAAGTGCTTGAGCGCCGACGCGCCATCGTCATTGAGCAAACTTACAGCAAGGGCTGTTCCACCTGTCACGCGGCTTTGCTTTGGCCAGACAAGACGGCCTTTGCAACTCGGCAGGCCGCCAGGTCCCATGCCGCGCAGCCGACCGATTTGAACACCACCGGCGCGTCGCGTTTCTCCTGTGATGCAAGCGCGCTCGCGAGCGGACGCACCGTGCTCCAGTCGATTCCGGCGAGGATGAAATCTCCCCCCTCGTGGCGCGCGCCCGCAAGGTCGTCGACAAACAACGTGCTTGTTCGAATGGTCGAGCCCGCGATTTCGGCGGCATCGGCGGTGAAGGCGCCTACGCCTATCACGAGTCGCTCCGCATCGGCCGGTTGCGTGTACACCGGCGTTTTGCTCGTCGTCGCGGCGATGACCACGTCGACGGAGGCTGGAATCGCGGAGTCTTCGAGCGCGACGAGATTCGATGACAGTGCGCCATGCTCCGCGCAGAACGCGCTCGCACGCCCGGCGCGCGAGCCGAGTACCAATATGCGCGCGTCGGGATAAAGGCTCGCGAGTGCTTCCACATGCGAAGCAGCCTGCTTTCCTGTGCCGATCACGAGCACGTCACGCGGAACGTCGGCGGCGAGCGTCCGGATGGCAAGCATGGAGACCGCGGCCGTCCGGCGCCCCGTCACGGTGGGACCGTCGAGCATGAATTGCGGCACGCCCGTCGTCGCGTCGAAGGCGGTGACCTGACCGTGGATGGTCTGCAAGCCGCGCGCGCCATTGCCGGGGCACACGTTGACGAGCTTGTGCATGGCGATGTCGGCGGCGGTCGCGGGCATCGAGAGCATCACGCCGCCTTCCGCCAACGCGACGACCATGCGCTCGGGGCTGGCAATGCGACCGGCGGCATAGTCGAGCATCGTGGCGGCGAGCGTGTCCGCCAGACGGTCGTAAGGCAGAAGGCGCGCCGTTTGCGTCGCGTCGAAGAAGGGGATTGCGCTAGGTGTGTCGGTCATCGTGCGGTTCGCCTCTGGAATGGATGTGCCATCGTTATGCCCTTGAAACGCCCGACCATTCTAAAGTCCGCGCGGGCAGTGTCATAAAGCGCGCGGCTTTCTACAATGGATGGCGCATGGGCGGTGTCACATGCATGCCATCCGTAAGCGTCACCATCGGGCGTTTAGCGACGCCCGCGCAGCGCGCAGGGCATCGCCAGCAGTTGCGCCCTAAAAGCACGCCACAGAACGCACATGGAGTACTCAATGACCACGACGGACAAACAGCGCCGCTTCCACGCCGACCTGATCGACAGCTACGACGAAGAGTTCGAGATGGAGATCGACGATCGCTTGCTCGACGGCGAAGCGGCGTTTTCCGACGAGGAGCGGCAGCTTCGCAAGACCTATTTTCGCGAGTTGTTCCGGCTGCAAGGCGAATTGGTGAAGCTACAGGACTGGGTGGTCCATACGGGCCACCGGCTCGTCGTGATCTTCGAAGGCCGCGACGCCGCGGGCAAGGGCGGCGCCATCAAACGTATCACGCAGCGGCTCAATCCGCGCGTGTGCCGCGTGGCCGCCCTGCCCGCCCCGAACAATCGCGAGCGCACGCAATGGTACTTTCAGCGGTACGTGTCGCAGTTGCCCGCGGGCGGCGAGATCGTGCTGTTCGATCGAAGCTGGTATAACCGCGCGGGCGTCGAGCGCGTGATGCATTTCTGCACCGACGAAGAGTATGAAGAATTCTTTCGCTCGGTTCCCGAGTTCGAGAAGATGCTCGTGCGCAGCGGCATCCAGATCATCAAATACTGGTTCTCGATTACCGATGACGAACAGGAAGTGCGCTTTCAGGCGCGAATCGAAGATCCGCTGAAGCAGTGGAAACTCAGCCCGATGGATCTTGAGAGCCGCCGTCGCTGGGAAGCGTACACGGCCGCGAAGGAAGTGATGCTGCAACGTTCGCATATTCCCGAAGCGCCGTGGTGGGTCGTGCAGGCCGTCGACAAGAAGCGCGCTCGCCTCAACTGCATTCACCACCTGTTGAGTCAGGTGCCGTATCACGAGATCGAACACCCATCGATCACGCTGCCGGAGCGTGTTTTCAATCCCGACTACTTGCGTCAGCCCGTTCCGGAATCGATGTATGTCCCCGAAGTTTATTAACCACGCCTAGCAGCAGTGACGGCAGGCGATGCGTTCCACCGCCGCGCCGCCACGCTGACGCAGTGCCGCTTGATGTGCAATTTGATGCGCCATGATCTGATAGACCTGCTGCGAGCCTTTGAGCAGCATCACAAGCACGACTTGCGCGAGGTTGAAGTCAAGCGAAACCATCAGCCGCGTCAAAAGAAGCAGTGGCAGCACCACGGATGGTTGATACAGTTGTCTTGCGATCAAAGCTCTCATTGCACGCTCCCGTTCCCATGATTGAGATTCTAGGGATCGCGTCGCATGGGATAAATGGGCGCTAAGTGAAGACATATGTTCCTTGCGGCGAACAATCGCCTGCATGCGAAAAGCCCCGCTCTAAGCGGGGCTTCTCGCATCGCCATTACTTCTGCGCAAGACTCGGTTCAGGCACGGGCGTGGGCATCGCATCGCCCCAGCCGCCGCCTAAAGCGCGAACGAGGTTGACCGTCGATACCGCTTGCGCCCCCGCAAGCTGAACCGCCCCGCGCTGCGATTGCAGGACCGTGCGCTCCGCGTCGATCACGTCGAGATAATTCACCGCGCCTTCCGTGTACTGCGTGCGCGAGAGCTGCGCTGCGCGTACCGACGCATTCACCGCATCCGCTTGCGTCGCCGTTTGCGTTTCGAGAATGCGCAAGTCAGACAGATTGTCTTCGACTTCACGGAATGCCACGAGCACTTGCTGCCGATAATTCGCTACGTCCTCTTCGTAAATGGCGCGTGCATTCGCGAGATTGCCTTTGCGACGCCCGCCATCGAAGATTGGCAGATTCAGCATGGTGCCCGCGAACGGTCCGAGCAAGAACGTGCGGCTCGACCAGTTGAAGAGATCGCCGAGCGTGGCCGACTCGAAGCCGCCCGAGCCTGTCAGGTTGAGCGACGGAAAGAACGCGGCCTTCGCCACGCCGATGCGTGCATTCGCTGCCGCCATCGACCGCTCCGCTGCCGCAATGTCGGGACGGCGTTCGAGCAAGGAAGACGGCAAGCCCGGCGGCACGCGCACGGTGACAGGTCTGAGCGGATTGGCTGCCATCGAGAACTGCGCGGGCGTCTTGCCGAGCAGCACTGCGAGGCTATGCTCGGATGCGGCGCGCAGCCGTTGCACGGTCATCGCATCCGAACGCGCGGTCGCGAGCTCCGACTTCGCGCGGGCCACATCCAGTTCGCTGATGTCGCCTTCGGCGAACCGGCGCTCTGCGAGTTTCAGCGCCTCTTCACGCAGCGTCACGGTACGCGTGTACACATCCAGTTCGGCATCGCGTTCGCGTAGCTCGAAGTAGTTTTGCGCGACGTCCGCCTGCAATGCGAGCTGCACTGAACGGAACAAGGCTTCGCTTTGCTGCGTATCGGCGTTCGCGGCCTGGACCGAGTTGGACACGCGCCCGAACAGATCCACTTCATACGACACGCTGGCCTCTGCACGCCACAACGACTGCGCCGGAACGTTCGCATTCGCCGGCAGCAGTTGCGATGCCGGCGAGAGCTTCTCGCGCGTCGGACCGAAGCCCGCGTCGAGCGTCGGGAAAAGCCCTGCGCGCGCGGTCTGATTGATTCCGCGCGCCTCTTTCACGCGCGCTGCCGCTGCTTTCAGGTTCTGATTTGCATCTTGCGCCTGACGTTCCACATCGTTGAGCGTGGCGTCATCGAATAAGGTCCACCATTCGCCGCGCAACATCTCTTCGGAAGGCTGCGCCGTCTTCCAGGTTCCCGCTTCCGATGGCGACAACGTCGGCGTTTCCTTGTAGACGCTCGGTGCATTCACATCCGGCTTTTCATAGGTGGGCGCGAGCGAACATCCCGCGAGCATCAGCAATGCGCCCATCAGCGCGGGCAATCCCAGCCATTTTTTCATAGGCATCTTGTTCATGATCGACCTCATTGCGCCTCGTATGAAGCGCCGATACCGCGCATCTGCGGATGCGTGCCATGCTTGTCCGTGACATGCTCGGTGCGGCTCAGCTTGCGCAGAATCACGTAGAACACGGGCGTCAGCATCAGGCCGAAGAGCGTCACGCCCAACATGCCGAAGAAGACCGCGACGCCCATCGCGTGACGCATTTCCGAGCCCGCGCCCGACGACAGCACGAGCGGCACCACGCCCATGATGAACGCGATGGACGTCATCAGGATCGGACGCAAACGCAGGCGGCTCGCTTCGATTGCGGCCTGCACGATGGAACGCCCCTGCATTTCCAGCTCTCGTGCAAATTCGACGATGAGAATCGCGTTCTTCGCTGACAAGCCCACGAGCACCATCAAGCCGATCTGCGTGAAGATGTTGTTGTCGCCATCTGTGAGCCATACGCCGATCAGCGCGGACAGAATGCTCATCGGCACGATCAGAATGACCGCGAGCGGCAGCGTCAGGCTTTCATACAACGCGGCGAGCACAAGGAACACGAGCAGCACGCTGATCGGAAACACCCACAGCGCCGCGTTGCCCGCGAGAATCTGCTGATACGTGAGATCGGTCCATTCGAACTTGATCCCGCGCGGCAGCACTTGCGCCGCGATGCGTTCCGCCGCCGCCTGCGCCTGTCCCGACGAATAGCCTGGCGCCGGGCCGCCGTTGATGTCCGCCGCCGTGTAGCCGTTGTAGCGCACCACCATTTCGGGGCCATACGTCGGCGAGACTCTCACGAGCGACGACAAAGGCACCATGTCGCCATTCGCGTTACGCGTCTTGAGCAGGCCGATATCTTCGGGATTAGCGCGGAACGGCGCATCCGCTTGCACGCGCACCTGATACACGCGGCCGAAGCGATTGAAGTCGTTCACATAGAGCGAGCCGAGATAGACCTGCATCGTGTCGAACACATCGGTCACGGAAACGCCCAGTTGCTTCGCCTTCACGCGGTCCAGATCGACGTTCAACTGCGGCACGTTGATTTGATAGCTGGAGAACGTCGGCCCCAGTTCCGGCGTTTGCGATGCGCGCTTGATGAACGCCTGCGTTGCATCGGCGAGTGCGGCATAGCCGAGTGCGCCGCGATCTTCGAGCTGCATCTTGAAGCCGCCGAGTGTCCCCAAGCCGAGCACTGGCGGCGGCGGGAACACGGCGATGAACGATCCCTTGATGCCCGCGTATTTCTGATTCAGCGCGCCTGCGATGGCATTCGCGGAAAGCGCCTTGTCATGCACGCGGTCCTTGAACGGCTTGAGCGTGACGAACACGATGCCCGCGCTCGACGAATTGGTGAAGCCGTTCACCGACAAGCCCGGAAACTCCACCGCGCTCTCCACGCCCGGCTGCTTCAACGCGATGGCGCTCATCTCGCGGATCACGCCTTCGGTGCGGTCGAGCGAAGCGCCGTTCGGCAACTGCGCGAAGCTGATCAGATACTCCTTGTCCTGCGCGGGCACGAAGCCGCCCGGCACGATCTTGCCCATCAACACGGCGCCCGCGAGCAGCACCGCATAGAGGACCATCATGATCGCCTTGCGGTTGATGACGCCCGTCACGCCCTTGCCATATGCATTCGAACCGCGATGAAACACCGCGTTGAAGCGCCGGAAGAAGCCGCCGAACACGCGATCCATGCCACGCGTGAGCCAGTCCTTAGGCTCGTCGTGACCTTTGAGCAGCAGCGCGGCCAGCGCGGGCGACAGCGTCAGCGAATTGAACGCAGAGATCACTGTCGAAATGGCGATGGTCATCGCGAACTGCTTGTAGAACTGGCCCGTCAGACCCGACATGAACGCGAGCGGCACGAACACGGCCACGAGTGTCAACGCAATCGCGATGATCGGCCCGCTCACTTCGCGCATGGCCTGATACGTGGCCTCTCTCGCGGACAACCCGGCTTCGATGTTGCGCTCGACGTTTTCGACCACGACGATCGCATCGTCCACCACGATGCCGATGGCGAGCACCATGCCGAAGAGCGATAGCGCGTTGATCGAGAAACCGAACGCGAGCAACAGCGAGAACGTCCCGACGATCGACACGGGCACGGCAAGAAGCGGAATGATCGACGCACGCCACGTCTGCAAAAACACGATCACCACGAGCACGACGAGCGCAATGGCTTCCGCGAGCGTATGAATGACCGCTTCAATACTGGAACGCACGAATTGCGTCGGGTCATAGACGATCTGATATTCGAGGCCCGCAGGCATGTCCGCCTGCAGTTCCTTCATCGTCTTGCGCACTTCGTCGGAGATTTGCAGCGAGTTCGCGCCCGGCTGCTGATTGATTGCGATAGCCACCGCCGACTTGTTATCCAGCAGCGAGCGCAAGCCATACTCAGATGCCGCCAACTCGACACGCGCGACATCGCCGAGATGCGTGACCGCGCCATCGGGCGACGTCTTCAGCACGATATCGCGGAACTCGGACTCGTTCTGCAAGCGTCCGCGTGCATTCACGTTGAGTTGCAGCGGCACGTTCGGCAGCGTCGGCGAACCGCCGATCACGCCTGCCGCCACCTGCACGTTCTGCTCGCGAATGGCGTTGACGACATCGGTCGCGGTCAGGCCACGCTGCGCGACCTTTTGCGGATCGAGCCACACGCGCATCGAGTAATCGCCCGAACCCCACAACTGCACCTCGCCGACGCCGGCAATCCGTTCGAGCCGGTCCTTCACATTGATCAGCGCGTAATTGCGCAGATACGTCATGTCGTAACGGCCATTCGGCGAGTTCAGGTGGACCACCATCGTGAGCGTCGGCGACGACTTGATCGTCGTGACGCCAAGCCGCTGCACGTCTTGCGGAAGACGCGGCAACGCCTGATTCACGCGGTTCTGCACGAGCTGCGTGTTCTTGTCCGGATCGGTGCCGAGCTTGAAGGTGACCGTGGTCGTCAGGTTGCCGTCGCTGTTGGCCTGCGACTGCATGTAGAGCATGTCTTCCACGCCGTTGATCTGCTCTTCGAGCGGCGAGGCCACGGTCTCCGCGATCACCTTCGGGTTCGCGCCGGGATACTGCGCATGGACGACCACCGAAGGCGGCACGACTTCCGGATACTCGGAGATCGGCAGCCTGAACATCGCGATGATCCCGGCCAGCAGCACGACCACCGATAACACGCCCGCAAAAATCGGGCGGTCGATGAAGAATTTAGATATGTTCATGACGGGTTCTGTTGGTTACGAATGACGCGCATCACTGTGCCGATGCCGTCTTCACCGCAGGCGCGTCGCCGGTGTCGTTCATGGCGACGGCGTTGACCTTCACGACATCGTTCGGACGCACGCGCTGCAAGCCGTTCACGACAATGCGCTCGCCCGGCGCGAGTCCCTTCGCGATGACGCGCAAGCCGTCATGCGTCTGGCCCAGCGTGACTTCGCGGTATTGCGCGCGGCTGTCCTTGTCCACGACCATCACGTACTTCTTGTCCTGATCCGTGCCGATGGCGGCATCGTCGACGAGCACTGCCGGATGCGGCGTGCCGCCGCCCACCTTGATGCGCGCATAGAGGCCCGGCACCAGCGAGCCGTCCGGATTGTTGAAGCGCGCGCGTACGCGGATCGTGCCGGACGTCGTGTCGAGGCGGTTATCGACTGAATCGACGACGCCTTCGCGCGAATAGCCGTCTTCGTTGGCAAGACCGAGCGACACCGGCACGGTGCTGCCCGCATCACGGCCCAGATAGCGCAAGTAGGTCTGCTCGTCCACATCGAACGATGCGTAGATCGGCGAGACGGAGACGAGCGTCGTCAGGAGCGGCGCGTTGGCGCCTGTGGAGACGATGTTCCCGACCGTCAGCTCCGCACGCGACACGCGGCCCGACACGGGCGCGACGATATGCGTGTATGCGAGGTTGATCTTCGCGGCTTCTAGCGCGGCCTGCGCGGCCTTCAGGTTCGCGACGGCCTCGTGCGCAGCGTTCTGCTTCTCGTCGTAATCGCGCTTGGCGATGGCGTTGTCCGAGAGCAGACGTTCGGCGCGCGCTGCGTCCGTCGATGTATAGCCGTTGCGCGCCTGAGCCGCCGCGAGCTGCGCCTGTGCGCGATCGACTTCGGCTTCGTAGGGACGCGGATCGATGGTGAAGAGCGGATCGCCCTTCTTCACGAGCGCGCCGTCCCTGAAGTGCACCGCGACGATCGTGCCGGGCACGAGCGGGCGAATGTCCACGTGGTTCACCGCTTCCAGCCTGCCGGAGTAGCTTTGCCAATCGGTGATGGTCTTCGACACCACGGTCGCCACGTCCACTTCGGTGGCGGCCGGGGCCTGTGCCGCGGCGTGCGCCTGGTTGATGGCCGCGTCGCCCTCGCCGCGCCAGACGGTATAGCCGCCCGCGCCTGCGATGACCAGCGCCGCGCCTAGCGCGGCATAGATGCGTTTGCGAGTGAACATCATGATGGAAAGCTCCGGTTGCGTTGAGTTTGTTTTTTTTGTGGTGCGTGGCTTCGCACTTAGGTGGTGCGCGCGAGCCGTTTCCTGAAGAACGCGACGACATCCTTCAATGCCGACGCATGCGCGGCGAGCGCCTGATGCGATGCCTTGCCATGACGCGTGACTTCCGTCGGCACGCCAGCGGCGATCAATTCGGCTGCGTATTTCTCGGCTTCGATATGCAGAAGGTCATGCTCCGCGCTCGCGATCAATGCAGGAGGCAGGCCAGCGAGACGCCGCGACTCGAGCGGCGCAGCATACGGATGCAAACGTTGCGACGGATTCGGCAAGTACGCGCGATAGCACCGCGCGCACTCGCTCAGTTCGAGATCGGGACACAAGACCTTGCGCTCGTCGGCCACGCGCGTCATGCTCGGATCGAGCAGCGGTGCAAGAAGCGCCTGCGCGGACATGCGGATGTCGCCCCGATCGCGTGCAATGGCGGCCACGCACGTCGCGAGATTGCCGCCCGCATCGTGCCCCGCGACGCCCATGCGCTGCGGGTCCGCGCGCTGACCGCGTGCATGCGCGAAGGCCCATTGCGCCGCGCGATAGCCGTCTTCGGGCGCGGCGGGAAAGGGAAACGCCGGCGCGAGCGAATAGCCGACCGACACGACCCACGCCGGTGTATCGCGTGCGATGGTCGATGCGGCGATGTCGGCGTCATCCAGATCGCCGTGTGTAAAACCACCACCGTGAAAATAGAGCACGATTGGCAAGACGGTGCCATCCGATGCCGGGCGATAGCTGCGCAGCACGATGGGCTGGACGTGCCCCGCGATGCGCACCTCTTCGATGCACAGTCTCGGACGTGACTCCTGATCCAGCAGTGTTGCCATGGTTATTCCGTTGCACGGCCTTGTGAACAAAGCCTTAGCGCATGAGTTGCGATGGTGCGAATTCTGGAGTCCACGCCTTTCTAGATAAATGCCTATAATCCGGCAACACAATTCGGTCGCACCGAACAATCGTGGCAATCGTGGCTAGGCCGCGCAGCGAATTTCTTAGCCACCCGTTTAATTCCTCGCTCACTCAGCATCGAAGGTACGAGAACATGGATCGGCTACAAGCAATGCAGGTCTTTACCCGCGTCGTCGACACGAACAGCTTCTCGCGGGCAGCGGATACGCTGAATTTGCCGCGTGCATCGGTGACGACGATCATTCAAAACCTCGAAGCTTTTCTCAACGTGCGTCTGCTTCAGCGCACGACGCGCAGGCTGAATCTCACACCCGACGGCGCGGCTTATTACGAACGTTGCGTGCGTATTCTCGCGGACATCGAAGAGGCCGAGAGCACGTTCTCGAACAACGGCAAGGGCCCGCACGGCAAGCTGCGCGTGGACATGCCCGGCGCGATCGGGCGCCTGATCGTGATGCCTCAGCTATGCGATTTCCACACGCGCTATCCGGATATCGAACTGATGATGGGCTTCGGCGACAAACCCGTCGATCTCATTCAGGAAGGCGTCGATTGCGTGATTCGCGTGGGCACGCTGCAGGATTCGAGTCTCGTCGCGCGGCGCATCGGCGTGTTCCAGGGCGTGACGGTCGCAAGTCCGCAATATCTGGAACGCCACGGCACGCCCAAGACGCTCGATGATTTGCAGGACCACACGGCGGTCAATTATTTTTCGAGCCGCACGGGCCGCATCATGGACATGGACTTCGTCGTTGACGATGAAACCATCGAAGTGAAGATGCGCGGCATGATCGCGGTGAACGACGCCGAAGCGTATCTGAGTTGCGGGCTCAAGGGCGTCGGCATCGTGCAGGTCGCGCGATTCATGGCGCTGCCTTATCTGCGCTCGGGCGAACTCGTCGAAGTGTTGCCGCAATGGAATCCGCTGCCGATGCCTATTTCTGCGGTGTATCCGCACAATCGGCACCTGTCGCCGAAAGTGCGTGTCTTTGTCGACTGGGTTGCGGAGCTATTCGAGCGTTGCCCGCTGCTGCAAGGCCAGAAGGACGCGGAAGAGCGTTGCCTGCCGACGAGCACCGCATCGCCGATGATCGTGCGTCATGGCACGCCTGAAGTGGCGGGAACCGCGGACGTCGTGGTTTAACGCGGCATCGCTGTTGTTCTCGTTTGTCGAATGCTTTCCATCGCCATGATGGAAAGCATTTTTTCTTTTTCCACCTGCTTACGTGACAGGGCCGCGAGCGATTATTCGCGCATGTCGATAAATCTATTCGCGGATGGGGCATTTATCCGCCGCCACCGCGCGACTACATTTCGTCCTGCCACGACGCATCGCTCATTGATTGCCGATGCGTCGTATCCCGATGCTTAAGGAATGGATCGAAAGGAGTCGCAACATGAAAAGCTATCTCGTCACGAGTTTGTCGCTCGCCGCTATCTCGGCCGTCATGTCGAGTACGGCGTTCGCGGAAGGCGGCCAAGGCATTGGCCGAGCGGGCACGTATTTGACGCAGACGCAGACGCAGACTCAAACGCAAACCACGCCGAGCACGAGCGAAGCGCCCAAGACTCGCGCGCAAGTGCGTGCAGAACTGGCCGCCGCTTACTCGAACGGCTCGCTTCCGGCGTTGAATCGCAATAGCTATCCGTCGCGCAGCATGTGGGGCGATGCAGTCGCCGCGCAAGCCGAAGCGCGCAATCGCGCGATCGTCGAGTATGCGAACGGCTCGCCGGTTCAAAACAACGTGGTCGCACGTTGATTTGATTCGCTTACCTAACTAAATAGAAACGAGGTCGATCATGTTCGAGAACATGTCGCTCGAGCAGTTTTCCATGCTCGATGATTTCGCGCCCACCGCGCCGGTGTGGCGGCCGTTCGTGCAACCGGCGCCGGCCAATGCCCCGCAGGCTGCTCACAACGGCGGCGAACCCGCCGCGCTAGGCTAAGCGACTTCCAGCGCCGTCAAGGCACGCTCGATCACGCCCGCGAGCTTCTCGAACGCGGGCGCAATGTCGGCGTTAGGCACGCACGCATAACCGAGCATCAGCCCTTTGCGCGCATCTTCGCGATTCAGGTAGTACTGCACGAGGGGACGCGTGACGACACCCGCCGCGAAAGCGGCGTCGGTAATCGCGCGATCGTCGGCGGTGTCGGGCAATTCCAGCACGAAATGCAGGCCGGCTTCGTCGCCGCGAACCGCGAGTGAATCGCCGAAACGCGCCCTGATCGCGTTGATGAGCATCTCGCGGCGCTCGCCATATAGCCCGCGCATGCGCCGCACGTGCGACGTGAGATGGCCGTCGAGAATGAATTCGGTCAGCACGGCCTGCTGCATGAGCTGCCCTTCGCGATACAACTCCGCGACGCCAGTGCGGAACGTATCGACCAGATGCTCCGGCACGACCATATAGCCCATGCGCAGACCTGGAAACAGCATCTTGCCGAGGCTGCCGACGTAGATCACCTGTCCCGCATCGTCGAGTCCCTGCAGCGAAGAGAGTGGCCGGCTGCCGTAACGGAACTCGCTGTCGTAGTCGTCCTCGATGATCCACACGCCATGCTGCCGCGCGAATTCGAGCAGCGCGCGCCGCCGCGCGAGACTCATCACCATGCCGAGCGGATACTGATGCGACGGCGTGACGAGTGCAATTCGCGGCGGCGTGGCCATGTCACGCGGCGTGGGGTTAAGACCTTCGTCATCGACGGGCACGGGCACGAGCGTCAAGCCCGACGATTGCAGCACGCTGCGCACGCCCCAATAGCACGGTTCCTCGACCCACGCGCGATCGCCGGTATCGGTCAGAAGACGCACCGCCAGGTCGATCGACTGATGAATCCCCGTCGTGATGATGATCTGGTCGGGATTGCACTTCACCGAACGCGCCACGCGCAAGTAGTCCGACAACGCGCGACGTAGCGGCCGGTACCCGCCGCCCGGCGCGTACGTCAGCAAATCCGGTCCCGCGCGTTTCCAAAGCCGCGCCTGCAGGCGGCTCCACGTGCGCGACGGGAACTCCGCGACATCCGGCACGCCCGGCATGAACGCGCCCCACTGCTTCGGCGCGACGCCCGCCTGCGCGATCAGCCGCTCGCCGCGCTTCGAGAGCACGCACGGCTTGCGCGGCGCTTCGGCGAGCGGCTCCCGTTTCTTGCGCGACGACGCGGCGTCGTCCGGCGCGGTGTCGGCGACATACGTGCCGCTGCCCGTCGTCGACGTCACATAACCTTCCGCCGTCAACTGGTCGTACACATGCAGCACGGTGTTGCGCGCGATGCCTAAGTCGAGCGCGAGCGTGCGCGAACTCGGCAGCTTCGTTCCCGACGCAAGACGGCCGGTCAGAATGGCCTGCTGCATCAACGCGAGCACTTGCCGGTACATGGGTTCGTCGCGCTTGCGGTCGAGTTGCGTGTTCAGCCAGTCCGCGAGAATGATCGTGTCCAAAGCCTTCGTTCCCTGAGGAGCCACCCGAAAAGCGGTTCTAAGTGGCCCCCCGATGAATATTGAAATGGTTCCTCATTGTAGAACCCTCTCGGGCTATAGTTAGCGACAGCAGTGGAAAAAATTTCCGGTCCTTCAAGATTTCCGATAACAGCGGTATCCGCGCCACGCATCACGCTTGACCAAGGAGACAGGGATGAAATCCGATCAGGTGATCGTCAGCTTTCGCGGCGTGCGGAAGACGTATGACGGCGAAACGCTCGTCGTGAAGTCTCTCGACCTCGACATCTATCAGGGCGAATTCCTCACGCTGCTCGGGCCGTCGGGCTCGGGCAAAACCACGTGTCTGATGATGCTCGCGGGCTTCGAGTTTCCGACGGGCGGCGAGATCTGGCTGGACGGCAAGCTGCTTAACAAGGTGCCGCCGCACAAGCGCGACATCGGCATGGTGTTTCAGAACTACGCGCTCTTTCCACACTTGTCGGTGCAGCAGAACGTCGAATATCCGCTGACGGTGCGACGAATGTCCGCCGAGGAACGCGCGCATCGCGTGAACAATGCGCTGCGCATGGTGCGCATGGAGAGCTTCGCGAAGCGTTATCCGGCGCAGCTCTCCGGCGGCCAGCAGCAGCGCATCGCGCTTGCGCGGGCGCTCGTGTTCGAACCCAAGCTCGTGTTGATGGACGAGCCGCTCGGCGCGCTCGACAAGCAATTGCGCGAGCACATGCAGTACGAGCTGAAGTCGCTGCACGAGAAGCTCGGCGTGACGTTCGTCTACGTCACGCACGATCAGGGCGAGGCGCTCACCATGTCGGACCGCGTTGCCGTGTTCGACAAAGGCATCGTGCAGCAGCTCGATACGGTCGATCATCTTTACGAAGCGCCCTGCAACGAGTTCGTCGCGAACTTCATCGGCGACAGCAACCGGCTGCGCGGCACCATCGAACAGACACAGGGCGATTACTGCCAGATCCGACTCGCGGACGGCACGCGGCTCTCGGGCCTGAACGTCGCGAAGGCGAAGGCCGGCGCGCAGGCCATCGCGTGCATTCGTCCCGAGCGGATGAAGCTCTCGGCAAGCGCGGGCCACGCCAACAGCAACGGCCACGCCAACGCGCTCGCGGGCGAAGCCAAAAGCCTCATCTACTTCGGCGACCACGTACGCATGCGTTGCGGCGTGCGCGAACAGGACGAGTGTTTCGTGAAAGTGCCGCTCGGCACGACGGCGCTCGATGGCTTCACGCCCGGCGCGCCCGTCGCGCTGGAATTTGCTCCCGAACATCTGCGCGTATTCGCCTGAACCCGCTTTGCCGCGTGCGCGGCCATGCCGTTCCACTTGCCGTCATCCGATAAAACCAAGCAGACAGAGGAAACCATCATGAAGAAGTTCGCACTGTGTTCCATCGCGGCCGCAGCCGCGCTCGCGTGCGCGTCGGGCGCATCGGTGGCGGCGGAAATCACCGTCGTCAATTTCGGCGGCGCGAACGGCGACGCGCAGAAGGTCGCGTTCAATCAGCCGTTCGAGCAGTCGAGCAAGAACAAGGTGACTGCCGTCGAGTACAACGGCGAGCAGGCCAAGGTCAAGGCGATGGTCGAGGCCAAGCACGTGAACTGGGACGTGGTCGAAGTGGAATCCGGCGATCTCGGCCGCGGCTGCGACGAAGGACTCTATGAAAAGCTCGACTGGTCGAAAATCGCGAAGAAATCGGACCTCGTGCCGGAGTCGCCGCAAACCTGCGGTGTCGGCTTCTTCGTCTGGTCGACGGCGCTCGCGTATAACGCCGACAAGCTGAAAAGCGCGCCGGCCAACTGGGCGGACTTCTGGGACACCAAGAAATTTCCCGGCAAGCGCGGCATGCGCAAGGGTGCGCGCTACAACCTGGAATTCGCGCTGATGGCCGACGGCGTCGCACCGAAGGACGTCTATAAGGTGCTCGGCACGAAAGCCGGCGCGGATCGCGCGTTCAAGAAGCTGGACGAACTGAAGCCGAATATCCAGTGGTGGGAAGCGGGCGCGCAGCCGCCGCAATTCCTCGTCGCGGGCGATGTCGTGATGTCGACCGCCTATAACGGCCGCATCGACGCGGCGCGCAAGGAAGGCAAGAACCTGAAGGTCGTCTGGACCGGCAGCATCTACGACCTCGACTACTGGGCCATTCCGAAGGGCTCGCCGAATAAGGACGCGGCGACGCAGTTCATCGCGTATTCGGTGTCGCAAAAGCCGCAGGAAGTCTATGCGCAGCACATCGCGTATGGCCCGGTGAACAAAAAGGCGATCGCCGCGCTCGATGCCAAGACGCAGGCCGACATGCCGAACTCGCCGGCCAACGCGAAGGACGCGGTGTTGCAGGACATGGCGTTCTGGACCGATCACGGCGACGAACTGGAACAGCGGTTCACGGCGTGGGCGTCGAAGTAAAGAAGGCTGAAAGCGCGGTCGCGTGGCGGTTTGAGCGCGACCGCGCGTAACGACGTTGCCGGAGACATCACCGTGAACACCATGACGATCGCCGCGGACGAGTCACGCGAATCCAGCGCGCGCCTGAAACGCGAGCTGAAGCTCGTCGATGCGAAAAAGCGCGCGATGGCGCTCGCGCTCATCGCGCCGCTCGCCATTTTCCTGTTTCTGATTTTCGTGGTGCCCATCGGCGCGCTGCTCACGCGCGCCGTGCAGAATCCAGAGGTCGCGGGCGCGCTGCCGCATACGGGCGCGGCGCTGTCCGGCTGGGATCGCAAGGCCGCGCCGCCGGACGCCGCGTATGCCGCCCTCGCGCAAGACCTGACGGCGGTCCAGGAAGGCGAGGCGCTCGGTGCGCTCGCCCGCCGTCTGAATACGGAGATTCCCGGCTATCGGTCGCTGGTGGCGAAGACGGCCCGCGCGATGCCGCTCACCGGCGACGACGGCAAGCCGCTCGCGGCGCCGCAGGTGCGCGCGAGAATCGTCGAAATCGACGAACGATGGAACGATCCGGCGTATTGGCAAGCGATTGCGAAAAACGCGGGCCAATACTCGCCGTTCTATGTGCTGGCATCGCTCGATCACAAGCAGGACGGCTTCGGCAGCATCGTCCATGCGGACCCCGACCAGTCCATCTATCTGAACGTTTTTGGGCGCACGTTCGTCATCGGCTTCGCGGTGACGCTCTTTGCGCTATTGCTCGGCTATCCGCTCGCCTACTGGATTTCGACGCTGCCCGCCCGCCGCGCGAACCTTGTCATGGTGCTCGTGCTGATTCCGTTCTGGACCTCGGTGCTGGTGCGCGTCGCCGCGTGGATCGTCCTGCTCCAGAGCGAGGGGCTCGTGAACAAGGCGTTGATCGGCAGCGGGCTGATTGGATCGCCGCTCGCGCTGCTGTTCAATCGCGTGGGCGTTTATATCTCGATGACGCATATTCTGCTGCCGTTCATGATTCTGCCGCTTTATAGCGTGATGAAGTCGGTGCCGCCCACGTATCAGCGCGCGGCCGTGTCGCTCGGCAGCCATCCGTTCGCTGCGTTTTGGCGCGTGTACGTGCCGCAGACGTATCCGGGCATCGGCGCGGGCGTGCTTCTCGTCTTCATTCTTGCGATCGGCTACTACATCACGCCTGCGCTGCTCGGCGGACCGAACGACCAGATGGTCAGCTATTACATCGCGTATTTCACCAACGTGACGATCAACTGGGGCATGGCCTGCGCGCTCGGCGCGTTGCTGCTCGCGGCGACGCTCGTGCTGTACGTGGTGTACGGGCGCTTCACGCGTTCGAACGTGAGCCTGGGGTGAGACCATGAAATTCGCCAAACCGATATTCGCGCCGCATACGTCAGTCGTCGAGCGCATCTGGTATTTCGCCTTGCGCATCTTTTGCGTGCTGACGTTGCTGTATCTGATTCTTCCGGTGCTGGCGATCGTGCCGCTGTCGTTTTCGTCGAGCACATTCCTCGTCTATCCGATTCCCGGCTTCTCGATGCGCTGGTACCAGAACCTCGTCATGTCCGACGAGTGGCGCATGGCCGCGAAGAACAGCTTCATCGTGGCGCCGTCCGCGACGCTCGTCGCGACGATACTGGGCACGCTCGCCGCCGTCGGACTGACGAAGGCGAACTTCGCCGGCAAGGGCCTGCTCATGGCCGTGCTGATTTCGCCGATGATCGTGCCGGTGATCGTCGTCGGCGTCGGCATGTATCTGTTCTTCGCGCCGCTCGGCATCGCGAACACATATTTCGGGCTGATTCTGGCGCATGCCGCGCTCGGCGTGCCGTTCGTCGTGACGACGGTCGGCGCGACGCTGCAAAACTTCAACACGAATCTGGTGCGCGCGAGCCAGTCGCTCGGGGCCAACCCGCTGACCACCTTCTTTCGCGTGACGCTGCCGGTCATCGCGCCGGGTGTGATGTCGGGCGCGCTGTTCGCATTCGCCACTTCGTTCGATGAAGTCGTCGTCACGCTGTTTCTCGCCGGCGCGGACCAGACGACCCTGCCCCGGCAGATGTTTACCGGCATCCGCGAGAACATCAGCCCGACGATTGCCGCGCTCGCGACCATACTGATTGTCTTTTCGACGGGGCTTTTGCTCACGCTCGAATGGCTTCGCGGGCGAGCGGCGGCGCGGGCCGTGGCGGGCTGAGGGGGCGGGGTGGACCGGCTTGCGGGNGGCATCAATCTGACCGCGCTTGACCCAATCGTGCAGCGTCTGCGGCGTGCAGCCGATCATTGGTGCAATCGATTCGATCGCTGCCCACATTGACGGATGTTCGCTACGCTGCTCGCGCACCAGACGTACCGCACGCTCGCGAACTTCTGGGGAAAATTTCGTTACCTTCTTGTTCATGGCTCCATTGTCTCAAGAGTTGGAGCCTCCACAAAATCCGGTGCGGTTCATGACTGAGCTCTGAGCGTGTGCGGACACACACACTCCCGCCGTGCAAATCGCAGCGAACGTCTTTTTCATTTTTTCGCATTACTAAATAGATTGTTGGTTCCTTGGCGGGTGTCCGCCAGGGATGGGCGAAGGCTGCTACAGTGTTATTGGCCGGCGCATATCTCTTCCGTCTTCTTTATCGGCAAAAAGCCCTTACCGAAGCCGAACGGCGTCACCAGCGCGATATGCTCAGGCGAGCCTATGAATGGAACCAAAACCTTGTTAAACGCGTCCCGTAAATCGACGTCCGCCTTTCTAAAGCCAAATGCACCGTGTGACGTTACCGATTTTCCACCAACCGACTGAAATGGACTCGTCGCGTCGACGTCATCGGCTTTCTTCGCCATGTTCTGAATGGACAACGCTGTTAACGCGGCCGCGTCGGCGCGCCCGGTCTGCACTGCGCTTACCAAGCTAGGCTGGTCCGACAACTGTACTAACTGGCCGGACTTGACTCCAGCTTGATCGGCATAACCGACTTCCACCGTACCAGCCATGACCGCAAGCTTTAAACTGGGCTTCGAAGCGAGCGACTGGAAGTCCTTCAAGTGTTCTGGGTTTCCCTTTTTCACTAAGAGCGCTTCGCCCATGCCGTAGCTGGGCTCAGAAAAAAGAACCTGCTGACACCGAGCCGGCGTTACTGCCATTCCGGCTGCAATAACGTCGAAACGGCCGGCCTGCAGTCCCGGGATTAGCGACCCGAAGTCCGTGAGTACACCCACCACGTCCTTGATCCCCATCTTCTTAAGGACGGCTTTCGCCACTTCCGGCGCTTCTCCCGTGATATCACCGTTCATATCCGCATAGCCATACGGAGCCTCGTTCGCGAAGCCGATGCGGATCGTCCCGGTACGCTGTGCCCGCTGAAGGGTGCTCTCTGCATGGGCCGCGACACTTGCCATCGCGATCGCAGTTATCGCGACTGCTCGCCATATTTCTTTCCATTTGGTCACCGCTGATCTCCTAAGTGAGTCGTTCGAGTGAATCCACGATGCCGGCTTATTGCTCACGGCAAAGCCAGCATATGACTTGCCGCTGATGTACACAAGTAAACAAAAACCCTCGCGCTGGGTAGTGTGACGCGCCCCCCTTGTTGCGGCCTTAGCGTGAAAGAACCGATTGAACGGGGAACGGGGCCCTCCTGTTGTGCACATCCTAGCTTCCCAATTACCCTGGCAAACCGGTCAGCTCGGCGCAAAGGTCGACACCCCATCCCAAGAGGTCTTCATCGAAATCAAAACGCTCGTTGTGATGGCCGCCTCGTGTGGGACTGCACAACAAGAGGTACGTCGCGGTGCCGCCGGCCTGCTGAACGACGCGCGTCATGTAAGTCGCGTCTTCGCTGGCCGGAACAAGGTATCTTGAAGCCGATTCTTCTCCGGCCGACAGCATGCGTAGCGATTTTGCGGCTCGCGCGACCTCCAATACGAGCGACTCGCTGTTCTTCCCGGCCACAAACTTCGCGACCGGCCTTACATCAGCGCTTACGTCGTTCATCGCTGCCGCGCCATTGATTGTATTAAGCGCCCGTTCGTACATGAACGAGCACACCTCATCGGTTGCGCCGCGGACCTCAAAGCGAAAGCGCGCCGAGTCGGAAACAACGTTGTTGGCGTTGTCTGAAATAAACTTCCCAACGTTAATGCGCGATGCACCGTCGCTGTGCCGCGGGATGGCATACAGTGCGGCGACGGACTGACACGCGGCGAGCAAAGCGTTCTTTCCTTCGTGCGGCGCGTTCCCCGCATGACTGGAACGGCCTTTGAAATGCGCTTCGCAGATCCGCGCCGCGAGCCATGTCGTGTCGCAAACTATCTTGCGCTCGTTCACAATGCCCACGTGTAATGCCACCAAGGACTCGACTTCGGCAAGCTGCGGTAGTTGCGCGAATGCGGCTCCCCCTCCCGCAACCTCCTCGGCCGGCTGGAAAAACAAGTGTACGCGGCCGCTCAGTTCGGCTCGCTGCGCCGCGAGGCGCCGAGCAAGCCCCAGACCGATCGTCAGATGACCGTCGTGACCGCACGCATGCATGACGCCAGGGTTGTCCGAGCGAAAGCCTGCCTCCGCTGGCGTATGGTCGGTCGCCCCGCTTTCGGTGATGGGCAATGCGTCGATGTCGAAGCGAAATCCCCGAGTAGGCCCCGGGCGACCTCCATGAATTGTCGCAACGACCCCGGTGTAGCCCCCCTCCATTGCGGGAAGGAACCGGTTGCCTTCGCCTAGCGCGGCCTCGGCGCGCGCGAACGCCGACGCGAGGGCACCGGGGGCTGGCAGATTCCGTCGCGTTGCCCCGGCGTACAAGGGTCTGCCCCAGCATATTGAGAATCCGAGTTCCTCAAGCTCTGCGCAAAGTGAGGCCGTCGTATGAAACTCCGCCCACGAGAGCTCGGGATAACGGTGGTAACGGCGACGCGTGTCTATCAGCGGAATCAGTCGTTCCTGGTGCGGATACGGTGGAAGCAGCTTCATGCGGTTCGCTCCATCAACGCAACAGTGTCGGGTCCACGTTCACCGACCTAAGGTTGCTAAAGGCCGGCAGTCCGAGTGGAGACAGTGCTATGGAGCCGTTCCCCGAGTTCTTGTGGCCAATCCAGCCAAGACGCGCATCAACAAAATTGCAACGATTTACATAGACCGTACCGGTTTCCATAGCCTCGATGAAAGCTTCGGCACGCTCACGTGAGCGCGTGAATATCGATGCACTTAAGCCGTATTCGCTCGCGTTGACGAGCTCGATCGCCTGCGCGTCGGACTCCACCTTCATGACGGGCAAGACCGGGCCAAATGTCTCCTGCTCCAGCACCGCCATATCGCTGCTGGTGTGAGCAAGGAGCGTCGGCATCAGAAATAGCGCGTTGCCGATCCGCTCTGTCGTACCTCCAGTCACCGCGGTAGCGCCCTTTCCAATGGCCTCGTCGACCATGTTCTTGAGCCGCTCCACCGCTGGCACGCCCCCGAACAAAGGTCCGAGGGTGGTCGCAGGACTTGTCGGGTCCCCGGAGCGCTGCTCCTGCATGACCTGTGCAGCCGCGCCCAGATAGCGCTCATAAAGCGACTCGTGAACGAACACGCGTTTGACCGCGCAGCAAGACTGACCAGAGTTGTGCAGGCGCCCGATCCTCACAGTCCATTCGACGGCACTCTCCAGGTCCGCGTCTTCGGCCACATACGCGGCGTCATTGCTGCCGAGTTCAAGCGACGCGCCGATAAACGGATTACGGACCGGTGCTGACGCGCGCCGTGCGACGCTCGCCTGAATCGCTCGGCCGCCTGCGACTGAACCCGTGAACACCACATGGTCAACGTCGCCCTCTTCGATAATGCGTGCCGATACGTCGTAGTCGACGACGACATTGCTAAGCAAGGAACTGATGCCGCCAAGGTTTCCGAATGCATGCTGGAAGTGACGCCCGACCGATGGCGTCGTCGTATGCTTGAGCACGACGGCACTACCCGCGAGGAGCGCGCAGACCGTGCCGTTAATCGCGCAAAAAAGTGGATAGTTCCATGGTGTAATGATGTAGACGATACCTTTTGCGACGAACTCAATTCGTCCCTCAAAGTCGCTAGTTGAGTAGCGTGACAAATCGTAGGGGGCAAGTGCACCGTCGCTCGCAAAGCGGCACATCAGCTCGGCGCGCTCGATCATGTAGTCCACTTCGGACGCCGCAGCGCTGGTGGGTTTGCCCATCTCATGCGTAACGTGCCGCGCGATCTCGTCCCGGTGCTCGCGGAAATAACGAAGCGCGTCAAGGACAAGTTCAGCGCGCCGCGCGGGCGCGAGCTTGCGCCATTCCCGGGTAGCGATGCGTGCGAGTGCTATTTTCTTGGCCACTGCTTCAAACGTCTCCGACGGCTGCGAGAAGACCTGTTGCCCGGTAAAAGGATTGTGTAGTTCGATGATGCTCATTGCGGGAGCTCCTGAGTAGCGAGTCGGGCGATCTCGCCCGTGAATTCATCGATGTCCTGCTGTGCCGTATCGAAGGAGGTGACAAACCGCACTTCAGATTCGCTTGCGTCCCAAACATGGAAATAGGCGTGCTGTTGCAGTGGAGCAATCCACGCTGGCGGCAGCGTTGCGAATACCATGTTTGCCTCGACCGCCGACGTCACACGCACCTTCGGGATATCGGACAGCCGTTTAGCCAGGCGGGCGGCCATTCGGTTGGCGTGTCGGGCATTCTCGAACCAAAGGTCATCCTGCAGGTAAGCGAGAAACTGCGCGGCGAGAAACCGTTGCTTTGACGCGAGTTGCATGCCCTGTTTGCGGATTGACGGCAATAGTGCCGCCAGGGCCGGGTCGAACACGACGATCGCCTCGGCCATCATTAATCCGTTCTTGGTACCGCCGAACGATAGGATGTCTACTCCAAGCGAACGGGTCATTTCCTCCAGGCGTGCTCCGAACGCGGCGGCGGCATTCGCTAGCCGAGCGCCGTCCATGTGGACCCGCATGCCGTTGGCGTGCGCGAAATCGGCGATGGCGCGAACTTCGTCCGGCGTGTACACCGAACCGCGTTCGGTCGCCTGCGAAATTGAGACGACGGTCGAACGGTTCCGGTGCACTATGCCGGATTGGAATGCCACTGCGTCAGCCAACGCCTTTAAGTTGATCTTGCCGGCGTCGCTTCGAGCGCCGACGACCTTGCAGCCGATCATGCGTTCCGGTGCGCCGCATTCATCGACCAAAAGATGGGCGCAATCAGTGCAGTGAACTGCATCGACCGAGCTTGTAAGGGCTTGAAGCGCTAGCACGTTTGCGGCGGTCCCGGTGCAGACCATGAATGCCGATGCATCGGCACCGAAGTGGGTTTTGAAGCACTGTTCTGCTTCCTGCGTGTACCGGTCCACCCCATAGCCTGCAACGTGCCCATCATTCACGCCGAGGATGCGCTCGAGCACGGCGGGGTGCACGCCCGAAGCGTTGTCGCTTGCTAGCATAAATTTGCTGTTCGTTGGCACGTCAGTCTCCTAGCACGCGACCACGTTCAGCGCGAGTCCGCCACGTGATGTTTCCTTGTATTTCGTCTTCATATCGGCGCCCGTGTCACGCATCGTGCGGATCACCGAATCAAGCGAGACGTAGTGCTTGCCATCGTTTCTCAAGGCCATGCGCGCCGCGCTGATCGCTTTTACCGCTCCCATTGCATTGCGCTCGATGCACGGCACCTGGACTTGCCCGCCGACGGGGTCGCACGTGAGGCCGAGGTTGTGCTCCATGCCGATTTCTGCGGCGTTTTCCACTTGCTCGGGCGTGCCACCCATCACTTCGGCCAGCGCCCCAGCAGCCATCGAACATGCGACGCCCACCTCGCCCTGGCATCCGACTTCCGCCCCTGATATCGATGCGTTATGCTTGTAAAGCATCGCAATGGCGCCGGCCGTCAACAGGAATCGCACAACCTGCGTCTCGTTTGCGCCGGGCACGAAGCGGGTGTAGTAATGGAGGACGGCAGGGACGATGCCTGCCGCCCCATTGGTCGGTGCGGTGACCACGCGCCCGCCGGCGGCATTCTCCTCGTTCACTGCGAGCGCATATAAGGTCACCCAGTCAAGCACCGTTAAAGCATCGCGCAGACTTTCTTCCGGACGGCTCAGCAACGCGCGATGCAGCGCTGCCGCTCGCCGCGAAACCTTAAGCGGACCTGGCATGATGCCGTCGGTTTTGCACCCGCGGGCAACGCACGCTTGCATCACTTTCCATATTTCGAGCAGTTGCCTGCTAGTTTGCTCGTCGGTCCGCCATGCCCTTTCATGCTCGAGCATCAGGTCGCTCACGTTGCATTCCCGCACGCGACACAGTTCCAACATGGCCGCCCCCGACGTGAACGGTAAGGCAACCGCGGCCGTCTGCCCTGCAGCTAGATCGGGCTGGTCCTCTTTAACGATGAAGCCCCCTCCAATCGAAAAGAAGGTTTCATCACGGACCAAGGTAGCACTACCATCGAACGCCGCAAAGCGAAGGCCGTTTGGATGAAACGGCAGCGCCCGCCGATTGAAGGTCAGATCGCCCTTCACGTCGAACGCGATATCGCGCGTGCCGGCGAGCCGCAGCGAGCCCCCACTGCGGATCTCTCCAATGCGTGTGTCGACTGAATCTACCTCGACGGTCTCGGGCGAAGCGCCTTCCAAGCCGAGCAGTACCGCCTTGTCGGAGCCGTGGCCTTTGCCAGTCGCTCCCAGGGATCCATACAGATCGACCGTTACACGAGACACAGCATCGAGCTGCCCGTTCTGACGGAGTTGCTGTGCGAACTGCGCAGCCGCTCGCATCGGTCCGACGGTATGTGAGCTAGAAGGCCCGATGCCAATCTTGAACAGATCCAGAACGCTGATCGTCACGTTCATCCCCTTTTTGGGCTTGCGATTAAGATGCGTTGGCAGCTGATCGGAAGCCGTGATATACCGGGAAGCGCCGGCAAAGCGCACTGACCTTCGCCCTCACCTGGTCTTTCACCGCATCATTCGCAACGTCATCCAGGACGTCGCACATCCAGCCCGCCAGTTCCGTTGATTCCTCCGAGCCCAGGCCCCGTGTGGTGAGGGCTGCTGTGCCTACGCGGATTCCACTGGTGACGAACGGCGATTCGGGATCGTTCGGAACGGCGTTCTTGTTCACCGTAATGTGGGCCTGGTCCAGCGCTGCATCAGCGGCCTTGCCGGTCAGACCTCGCCCGATGAAGCTCACGAGAAACAGGTGATTATCGGTGCCGCCCGATACGACGCCGTAGCCACGTTCAACGAACTTAGCGGCCATGGCCCTCGCATTCTCGAGAACGCGACGTTGATATTCGACAAAATCGGGCTGCAACGCTTCCAGAAAAGCGACTGCTTTGCCCGCGATGACGTGCATCAACGGGCCGCCTTGGGTGCCGGGGAACACCATTGAGTTCAGTTTCTTGGTGATCTCGTCATTGGCGCGGGCAAGTATCAGCCCGCCGCGTGGCCCGCGCAGCGTCTTGTGTGTGGTCGTCGTAACGATATCGGCGAACGGCACGGGATTCGGATATAAGCCTGCGGCAACGAGACCGGCAACGTGCGCCATGTCGACGAAGAGATAAGCGCTTACGCGGTCGGCAATGGCGCGAAATTTCGCGAAATCCAGAACGCGGGAATAAGCGGAAAATCCTGCAACTATCATTTTCGGCCTGTGCTCATCGGCCAGCCGCTCAATTTCGTCGTAGTCAATAAGCCCGGTTTCCGTGTCAATGCCGTATTGAACTGCGTTGAAGATCTTTCCCGAGAAGGAAACCCTCGCGCCGTGCGTGAGGTGACCGCCGTGCGCGAGGCTCATTCCAAGAATCGTGTCACCCGGCGCTAGCAGCGCCAGATAAACCGCCGCGTTGGCCTGCGAGCCGCTGTGCGGCTGTACGTTGGCGTAGTCCGCCTTAAACAGCTGTTTGGCGCGTGCAATAGCAAGCGACTCGACGACGTCAACATATTCGCATCCGCCGTAATAACGCTTGCCAGGATAACCTTCGGCATATTTGTTAGTCAGCACCGAACCCTGCGCCTCAAGAACACGCGGGCTTGTATAGTTCTCAGACGCGATGAGCTCCAGGTGGTCTTCCTGCCTGCTTAGTTCATTGCGCATCGCGTTCATGAGCTCGGGGTCGAAGCCTTCAATCTTCATTGAATCGTTGTACATGTGGGTTTCCTTGTGGCGCTCTGATCTTTGGCAAACTAGCGGCGTCTCGTAGACCACGCGCGTGCCCGTTGTCCCAGAATTCAACTGACTTGCATATACTTTCACTGCACGGATAGCACGGATTGCAATTAACTTGTTTGCGACTTGGTCGCAAAACGCCGCGACGTCCCCCACAGCTGTGCTTTCGCAATCCCGAACTGCGTTCCACATGACCTCATAATCCACGACTTCGCCCAGTTCATCAGCATGAGGAGTGGACGCGGCATACGGGACGTACAAGTCGATTGACACCGCGAACGCCGTGACGGCGTCGTCACCCACAGCACTGCAGCAAGGCACTAGGCGGTTGCGTAGAAAAAGGCGTCGACAGTCCACCAGTAAGGCTTTTTGAATTTCACGGTGATGGTTCACTCCATGCCTCGCTGCTTGCTTGTACGGCACCTCGGTCAACAATCCATACATGGATGCTCTTAGCGAATGTGCGCGGCACGTATAGGTCGAACCCTACGTTGGCGCGCTCTTCTTCGCCAAAGGCAGCAGCGAGCACTGGCACTTGATGGATATGGCTTTGCACAACGCTGTATCGAGCGCAGGCAGACGCATCGAAGTCAACGGGCAAGAGCGTGCTCATTAAAGCGCGGACACCTTCTCCGGCTACTCTGAACAGCACCCTGCTGTGGCTCAGGTCGGTCACCACGCCGATCTGACTATTGCTATGCCCCCGCAAGGCGGCCATAGGGGCCTGGCCGACGCCCGCCGTGATCCATAGACGACGGGCAGCAACCCTGAGTGCCCGGACACCGGCATGCTGCGTGTATTGGCCGACGTGCGACGGAAGGGGCGCGTTAAGCATGTCCGTCAATAGTGCACATGAATCGGTCCAGTTCGCCTCCCAGCCCCCGAATTGCAGCAGATCGAAGGCATTGATTTCTCGAATGACCGGTCGGACGCCTTGCGACGGGCTCCCAGTGGTCCCAGTGCGCGTAGTCGCAAGCGTCAAGGTCTGATGGCTGTTATGCACGGAGGCGCTCTCCTTCAGGATCTAGGAACACCGGGTCGACTACCCGGACGTTGATCACTTCCCCTCTGAGCGGATAGACCGCACGTAAGCGCTGTCCTTCGCGATTCCGGCCATCACCGACAAGGCCGAGCGCGATATACCGCTTCAGGGTGGGGCTGTAAGTAGTCGATGTGACGTGTCCGATACCATGGCCCTGCAGTGCTGCGTCCTCTGGGAAGAGGATAAAGCCAGGTCGCAGGCGCTCAGCTGGGTTATCCGGCTTTAGCCCCATCAGCACCGGCCGCTCGGGCCGGCGAAGCTCGGGGCGTAAGCGCAGCACGCTACCGACGAACGGCTTGGCTTTAGCCATTCGCCCCAGCCCCAGGTCGTCGAGCGTCGTGCGGCCGTCAAGCTCCGGACCGGCTGCGTGCCCCTTTTCGACTCGCAACGCGCCCATCGCCTCTGTTCCGTATGCAATCACGCCTAGTGGGCGTCCCGCGTCATACAGGCGTTCCCACAGGCGCGCCGCTTCGCCGGCAGGACAATAGACCTCATACGCAAGCTCCCCCGAAAAGCTGATCCGATGCAGCCTGACCGTCACCTCACCAAACTGAGCGAACGCGCAGGCCATGTACGGTAACGCCTCGTTGGACACATCTGCGTCGAGGACTTTGGCAAGCAGCGCTCGACTTTGAGGGCCGGCGACCGCCATCGCACCCCATTGGTCCGTGACCGAAGTGACATGCACGCGCAGGTCGGGCCATGCGGTATCGAGCAGAAACTCGAGCCGACTCATCACGGCGGCCGCATTTCCGGTTGTCGTCGTCATAAAGTAATGGTCGGCCGAGAGACGTGACGTCGTCCCATCATCGAAAACAAAGCCGTCATCGCGCAGCATCACTCCGTAGCGCGCGCGTCCGACGGCCAGCTTCTTCCAGCCGTTTACGTACACCCGATCCAAGAACTCGCCTGCATCCGGGCCTTGCACATCGATCTTTCCAAGCGTCGACACGTCGACCATGCCGACCCCATCGCGCACCTTCGTCATCTCGTGCACGTACGCTGCGTCGACGTCGGCGGCGCTCGACCGATAGAACCACGGCCGCATCCAGAGCCCGACTTCCGTCATCTGAGCGCCATTGGCGATGTGCCAATCATGCATCGGGGTGCGTCGGACTGGACGAAAGTGCTCACCCACCGCGGGGCCCGCTAGCGCACCGATCGCTACTGGCGTGTACGGCGGACGAAATGTCGTCGTTCCAACAGCTGGCGGCGCCTGGCGCAGTTGCCGCGCCATCGCGGCTAGGCCATTCAAGTTGCTGGTCTTTCCTTGGTCGGTTCCCATCCCGAGCGTCGTGTACCGCTTCAAATGCTCGACTGAGACGAAGCCCTCGCGATGTGACAACTCGACGTCCGCCTCGGTTACATCGGTCTGCAAGTCGATAAACGCCTTTCCACGCGAACTCCTTCCGGCAAAGAGTCCGCCTAACGGCATGCTGGGGTGTTCGGGCTCGGCGATGCCTAGCCGTTCGGTCAAGCCTTTGGCCGGCAACGGATCGCGCCCCAACCGGGCCGTGACGTTAGAGGCCGCCTGGATCCCGGCAGCAATAGCGTCAATCGTCGACAATTGACCGCAAACAGCACCCACAGCGAGGCAATCGTCGCCATCTGCAGCGGCGATGAAAGAATCGCTCGCTGCGTCGTAAATGGGCCGAACCCCGCGCTGGCTTTGCAGATGGATCGTCGGCGCCCATCCTCCCGAGACGGCCAGGACGTCACACACTTCGCGCGTTGGAGCGGCTCCGGAGCTGCCCTCCGGTCGAGTCGGGGCTAGCTCGATCGCTTGCAGGTGCCTTCGCCCAATCGCTCTTGTGACCACCATGCCGCGGATGACTTTAATTCCACGACGAAGCACCTGATCAATCAAGGGGCTGCGCGCATCGGCGCGAGCGTCGACTACTGCCGCCACAGTGCCGCCGGCGTCCACAAGGTCCCGAGCGGTACGATAGGCGCTGTCGTTGTTCGTGGCGATTACAATGCGTCGGCCCGGAACAACCCCGTAACTGTTAGCGTACTGGCGCACCGCGCTCGCCAGCATGATCCCCGGAAGGTCATTGTTGGCGAACACGAGCGGTCGCTCGATTGCACCGGTGGCAAGCACGACCTTTTTTGCACGGACCGTCCATAAGCGCTGCCGCGGCTCGTCAGCTAAGGGCGCCAGGCGATGGTCCGCTACTCGCTCGAGCAGTCCGAGAGTATTGCCGTCGAAGTAACCGAACGCGGTAGTGCGCGTGAGCACCGTGACGTTGGGGCGGCCAGCCATCTCCTCGATGACCTGCGTCACCCACTGGCTGGCCGGCTTGCCGGCGATGGTGTCTTGTTCAAAGCGTAAAGCGCCACCAAGCTGGGGCGATTCATCAACAAGCGTCACTCGCAAGCCGTTGCGTGCGGCTGCGTGGGCCGCCGCAAGGCCAGCAGGGCCGCCGCCCACCACAAGGATGTCGCAGAAAGCATTGGTCGCCTCGTAGTGGTCTGGGTCCGCCAGCATGGTGGCGCGGCCCATGCCGGCCGCGCGGCGGATATGCTTCTCGTACTTCTCCCATGCGCCCGCCGGCCACATGAACGTCTTAT
This sequence comes from Burkholderia sp. 8Y, assembly GCF_902506145.1. Classification (GTDB taxonomy): domain Bacteria; phylum Pseudomonadota; class Gammaproteobacteria; order Burkholderiales; family Burkholderiaceae; genus Caballeronia. The sequence goes on from NZ_LR733519.1 coordinate 1,080,234, forward strand.
AGTAGAAGCCGGCCGACAACAGAGGCGAGAGCAGATTGTTCACCGCCATTGCGTCAAAGCGCAGAGAAGGCCATCGGTTTTGACTGCTCGCCACCAGACCGTCGAACAATTCCACTGTGGTCGCCCGTGTATTGGGTTCAGCACGGTCGCCCTCGCGCAGCGTCACAAGTGCGTTCGGCTCCTCCGAGCCAGCGCTAAAAATCCCACGCGGTCGATGGTATTTAAAGCTCCGCCCAACTAGATGCACGCCGTTGGCCAGCAACGCAGATGCGAGCGTATCGCCGGCATATCCGATATATCGGCGACCATCGAACGTGAACGTAAGACGAGAACTGCGGTCGATGTGACCACCGGTCGGGCGCCGGAACAGTTGTTCATTCATTGCGGCATCCCTTCAAGAGGCTGTTCGCTTGCGCCCCGGTGCATGCTGCGAGCGGCGCGGTCCCGTGCATCGACGGTATTGGAAATATCATGCGTTCGTGTGTCGCGCGTGACCACGAGCCATGCCCGGCACCCTGAGGTGTGCTGCCAAAATTCGTCATGACGGCCGCGCACGTTGCGCCGCTCGAAAACATAGGCGCACCAGTGCTCAAGCGCTTCATCGCCGATTTCCGGTCGCTGCACCGAGGCGTCACCGCCATACTGGAATTCGGTATGGTCCCGCTCGCCACAGTACGGACAATTTATTCTGAGCATCGGTGCTTCCTCAGTGCGCGTAAGGGTATGGGCCTGCACCGGACTCGTTGATCGTCGCGCCTGTGGAGAAACGATCAAGGCTGAACTTCCGGTTCAACTCATGCGGCTCGCCCTTCGCGATCATGTGAGCAAAGGTCCAGCCGGCCGCTGGCGTGGCTTTGAATCCCCCGTAGCACCAGCCGCCATTCAGGTAAAGTCCTTCGACGGGCGTCTTCGAGATGATTGGACTGCCGTCCATCGACATGTCCATCACGCCGCCCCAGTGACGAAGCAGGCGCAGGCGGGAGATGCACGGCATCATTGCCTTAGCGATTGACGCCACCTCGCCAACCACGGGCAAGTTGCCGCGCTGGGCGTACGAGTTGTAGCCGTCGAGATCCCCACCGAAGACAAGCCCACCCTTATCGGACTGGCTGACGTAGAAGTGCGCCGCACCGAAAGCGACCACCTGATTGACAAGTGGTTTAATCGGCTCTGTCACAAACGCCTGCAACACATGGCTCTCGATTGGCAGCTGCATGCCGGCCATTTGTGCGACAAGGCTAGTGCTGCCCGCAACGGACATCCCTACCCTGGCGGCACGTATCTCGCCACGAGTGGTTTGGACACCCGCGAGCCGCCCGGCCTCATACATGAACCCGGTCACCTCACAATGCTGGATCAGGTCAACCCCGAGCCGATCCGCCGCTCGCGCATAGCCCCACGCGACCGCGTCGTGGCGGGCGGTGCCAGCCTTGGCCTGGTACATTGCCCCATGAATCGGAAACCGCGCGTCTTCACCGTACTCAAGATAAGGCACGGCCGATTTCACCTGCTCCCGTGACCATAGCTCCCCATCGATACCATTGAGCTTCATCACGTTCAATCGGCGCGCGAAGCTGTCGAGCTGGTCCGGCGAATGGCCAAGCGTTATCTGACCGCGCTGAGAGAACATCACGTTGTAGTTCAGTTCTTGGCTCAGCGTCTCCCAAAGACGCATCGACAGGTCATAGAACTGCGTATTGCCGTCGATCATGTAGTTCGACCGGACAATCGTTGTGTTTCGGCCAATGTTGCCGCTACCGAGATAACCTTTCTCCAACACCGCGACACGCCGGATACCATGCAGCTTGGACAGGTAATACGCCGTAGCCAGACCGTGGCCGCCACCGCCGATGACTATGACGTCGTATTCACGTTGTGGTTCCGGGTCGCGCCAAACGCGCGGCCAGCCTTTGTTTCCCCGCAACGCCTCACGGACGATTCGTATACCTGAATATCTATTCATCGTTATTGCCCGATGCATGTTGGTGCCACTGGAACGATTAGGCGGCCGTGTTGAGGATCTGCGCCTACCTTTCGATTGGATCCATCGTGATCCCGGAGAGTACTTCGGCGCCAGCAGACGAGAGCATGACGGTGTTCGAGATGAAGAAATCTCCGCGCCCCGTTCCCATCAGCCACGAGAGAATGTGAAAGGTCATCCCTTCTTCGATGACAAGGGCACTGTCATGGCGCAGTCCCACAACCCGGTTGCCGCCAGTCCAACTCGGCGCGCATCCGATGCCGACGAGGTAGCCGCAGTGGTGGCGCCGGTAATGCTCCAGCCCCGCGCCGTCCACGACTCCTTGCCACTCGGCATAGACATCGCGAGCCAGCACGCCTGGGCGCAAGGCTTGTACGACCGCGCTAAATGCTTCTTTCGCGACCGCCGCCATGGTTTGGGCCTCCTGAGGCGCACCGCCGACGTGCACTAGGCGGCCCATTGGCGCATGATAACGATGTACGCAGCCAGAAAGCTCAAGGAAAATTGTGTCCTCGTTCTTTATCGTCCCGTTGCCCCACGTCGTGTGCTCTTCGCCCAGCCTGCTGCCAGGGCGAACGAAAGGGCCGAACCCGGGATAAGTCCCGCCGGCCTCGATCATCGCCGAACTGCACTGGGCGGCGACGTGACGTTCACTCACCCCGGCGCCGATAGCATCGATTGCCGCCTGCATCATTGCATCTGAGACGCGGGCTGCACTGCGCATGTAATTCAATTCCGCAGGGCTTTTTACTAGGCGGATGTCGTCGATCACGTAGGAGAAGTCGACCCATTGCGCGGCGCTCGCCGCGCGCAATGCCTGCCCGAGGCCGTCCGGAAATCCTGCCGACCAGCACTCTATTCCGATGCGAGGCGATGCAAACTCGCGCATGCAATCCCAGGCTTTGAGCGCGATGGACTCGCTGTCGCTATGGCCCACGAAACGCGCGTTATGCACCTGATGGCCAATCGTGACCGCCTCCATCGCACGCGTCACCAAGGTCAGTTCGCCTTCGGCCGGGACGATAAGCAGGTGCGGTGTGAAATAACCCCAATGGTCCAGCCCGGTTAGATAGAAAATGTTCTCCGGCGACGATACAAGACACAAGTCGAGACCTCGCTCGGCCATTGCATTTCGGACCTTGGCGAGGCGCCCGGCATATTCACTCGCATCGAATATTGGCTCGTACAAAGCTGTCTCCGCAGTTATGTCGCTGTTTGCTACCGGCTTTACGAGACCGGTGTTGTACACAAGTATCGAGCAACGAGCTACGGTTTGCAATATGGTGAACTACTATTTTCGCGCAGCTTGTGCACAACACGCCCCTCTAAGCATTGCCGACCCATACAGAGCGTAGGGAAAACACCGAGCCGGGGCGTCGCGGTGTTCGGGACTCAATTGCGCCGGAGAAGCCCCGCAGTGATTGCGTCCGCGCAAATTTCCCTGTTGTACACAACGTCGTTGCTGTTCGTTTTTTGCAGTGGCATACTGGGCTCGCGGTCGCAAGACGAATCGTCACTGCGAGCGAGCCGACGAACGGGAGAGCAATGATGAGAATCAACACGGTCGCCGTCAGTTGTGCCGTCGGTTGCGCCGCGCTGGCCGCTATGATCGCGGCGCAACCTTCGTTGGCAGTTTTCCTGCCTGCGTTGCTGAAAGCGGCAGTTATGACGCTGGAGATAACAGCCGGTGCGGCTTGCGTAGCGGTGCCGATGGCCCTGCTTGCCGCGTTGTTGAAAATGTACGCGCCGCTGCCACTGCGGTGGTTTGCGATTGCTTATATCGAGGTCTTTCGTGGGACTTCCGCACTCGTGCAGCTTTTTTGGCTGTTCTTCGTGCTGCCTCACTTCGGAGTGGAGCTCCAGCCCGTGCCAGCAAGCATCATCGCGCTTGGGCTGAACATTGGTGCATACGGTGCAGAGGTTGTGCGCGGCTCCATCCAGTCGGTGGCGCGAGGCCAGTGGGAAGCAACCGTGGCACTTAATATGGCGTTCCCTACTGCCATGCGGCGTGTGATCCTGCCACAAGCGTTCGTCGCGATGATCCCGCCTTGGGGCAATCTGTTCATCGAACTGCTGAAGTCAACGTCACTGGTCTCGCTCATCACAGTCGCCGACCTGACGTTCCGGGCCCAGCAGTTAAACCAGTTGACTTTCAAGACCGTGCCGATCTTCACGGTAGTGTTGTTCCTCTATCTCGTTATGGCCGTATGCATGACGCTGATTTTCCGTTGGATCGAGGCACGCGCCTCCAAAGGGAGACTAGGAAGACCATGACAATTTTCGACTGGAGCTTCGCTTGGCATATTCTCCCGGTGCTTGGCCATGCCTCGTTGATCACGGTAGAGGCAACGCTGATAAGTTTCTGTCTAGCTGCAGTGCTTGGGCTTATTCTGGCAATCCTCCGGATCGCCCCCTCGCCGCTGATCAGCGTGCCGACAGCGGTGGTCGTGGAGATCATCCGCAGCACGCCGCTGCTGATCCAGGTCCTATTCATTTATTTCGGGTTGCCCCGGCTCGGGCTTGTGCTGGATCCACTTCCCGCAGGCATCGTTGCGATCGGTATTCACTACGCGACTTATTGTTCGGAGGTCTACAGAGCCGGGCTGCTTAGCATTCCTCGAGGGCAATGGGAAGCATGTATCGCCCTAAATCTGAGTGGCTACGATACCTTCCGCAAGGTTCTGATCCCACAGGCGATCCCGCCGGTCGTCCCGGCGCTGGGCAATTACTTGATTGCACTGTTTAAGGACACGCCGCTGCTCTCGGCGATAGCCGTTGTCGAGCTGATGCAAACCGCCAAAATCATTGGCTCGCAAGACTTCCGCTACGTCGAACCCATCACGCTGGTTGGTCTATTCTTTTTGATCTTCAGCCTTATCGCAGCTTTCGCTGTACGGCACGTCGAGGCGTGGCTGCGCACACGTCAGGGGAACGCTTGATGTCTAAAGGTAACCAAGATTGCATACTGCGCTTCGACCGTGTTTCCAAACGTTATGGCGCGCACGTGGTGCTAAACGAACTAGACCTGGAGGTCCGCCGCAATGAAAAGGTCTGCATCATCGGTCCGTCGGGGTCAGGCAAGACCACTGTACTGCGGACTTTGATGACGCTTGAGAAAATAAACGAGGGCACGATATGGGTCGACGCCGAGCCGCTTACTCACATGCGTCGCAATGGTTCCCTGATACCAGCCGATGCGCGCCACCTTCGGCGCATGCGTAGTAAGATCGGTATGGTCTTTCAGCACTTCAACCTGTTCCCCAACATGACGGCACTTGGCAACTGCATGCAGGCACCGATCTGCGTGCTCGGGCTTCCGGCTCGTGAGGCGGAGCAACGTGCCACCGAGCTGCTGCAAATGGTCGGACTCGGGAGCAAGCTCTCCCATTATCCGTCGCAACTTTCGGGCGGACAACAACAGCGGGTCGCCATTGCCCGGGCGTTGGCTATGCGCCCGAAGGTCATGCTTTTTGATGAGGTAACGTCTGCGCTCGATCCAGAGCTTGTGGGCGAAGTGCTCGCTGTCATCCGTCAACTCGGGGACGAACACGACCTCACCATGCTGATGGTCACGCATCAGATGGGTTTCGCCCGAGAATTCTCCGACCGGGTCTGTTTCTTCTACGAGGGAAAAATCGCTGAGCAGGGAGCACCTGAGCAGATTTTCTGTGATCCGCAGCATGAAAGAACCAAGCAGTTTTTGAGCGCGGTGCTTGCGGCATCCTAGCGTTGCGTTTGACATTCAAAGCAAGCACTGTTTGCGCGAAGCTTCAGATACAGTCAAGAGGTGACAGTTGGGCAAGAAGAGTCAGGCTTCTGGCAGTACCTCCCGTGAGAGGTTCGACCGGATCTATTATGCGTTGAGGGAACGAATCTGCCTGCTCGAGTATGAGCCGGGCGCCCTGCTATCTGAGGATGACCTCGCCCAGCAGTTTGGTGTGAGCCGCACTCCCTTACGGCGCGTGCTTATCCGGCTTGAATCCGAGGGGCTTGTCGAAAGCCAACACGGCGTGGGCACGTTCGTCACCGATGTTGACACCAAGACGCTAGCAGATGCCTATCAGTTCCGGCTAGAGCTGGCATCGCTGATTGGACGGCTGTCTCCCCTGCCACGCAGCCTAGACGACCTTTCTCGTATGCGGCAGTTGGCGGCCCGCGGCAAGCGGCTGGCGGCCTCCCCAACGATGAGCGAATTCGCGCGCTTGAACATGGACTACTGCCTGGAGCTGACCGCGATGATTGGCAACGCTCCTTTGAAAGAAACCGTGCAACGCCTGTTCTTTCTTGTCATCCGGGTTTGGATCAAGACGCTTGAAGGCGACCGACTCAAACGCGAAGCTGAGGTTTTTAGGCATGAGATCGAGGCCATCCTCTCGGCGCTGGAGATCGGAGACCTGGAGTCAGCCGGCTACCTGCACAGAACTCATCTGTCGATGAGCTTCGCTCGGCTGCGGGACTACGCAGCGTCCAAAGAAATGAACACGGCCGACGATTCGGCCGATGGTGCAGCAGCCGAGCTGCAAGAACCTGCGATTCGGGCCTAAGCGAACCGGCGTATCGGCACGATACGTGGGATCAGACGTTGCGGTCCGTGCCATCGCAGGAAATCAATTTTGAACGATAGGCACGTTCAGATGATTTACGCGTCTGATCGAACCTAAGACCTGCCTGAGTGCAGTGCAGCGAGACCGTTTGCAGAGGACAACTATGCGATCCCCCGAAGCGTGGATACCAGTTCCCGCCGTTGCGATTTTCGACGGCCACGTAAGCTCTGACCGGCGAGGAGGCGAAGTCAGACCATCGAGCGATGTGCGCCGTGCTATCGCCGCCGCGGCCCTAGGCAATGCGACCGAGTGGTTCGATTACGGAATCTACGCGTATGGTCTCATTTATATATCGGCGGCGCTGTTCCCTGGTAGCGCTCCTAGCGCAAAAGTTTTTGCCCTCGGGACCTTCGCGGTCTCCTTTTTGATCCGTCCGATTGGGGGCCTATTTTGGGGGCCCTTGGGCGATCGATTGGGACGCAAGAAGGTCCTCGCTCTTACGGTGCTGCTTATGTCGGCTGCGACGCTTCTGGTCGGTGCCATTCCCACGTACTCCTTGGCTGGATGGATCGCTCCCGCTGCGCTGATCGCGTTGCGGATGATTCAGGGTTTCTCCACTGGTGGCGAGTACGGCGGTGCTGCAACGTTCATGGCGGAGTACGCGCCTGATCATCGGCGCGGATTTTACGGAAGTTTCCTAGAAGTCGCGACGCTGGCCGGCTTCTCGCTCGGCGCACTGCTTATGCTCGGGTGTTCTATCTTGCTCGGCGACCAGACGATGCACGCATGGGGCTGGCGTTTGCCGTTCCTTGTGGCTGCGCCGCTCGGGCTGATCGGCTGCTATCTGCGATCGCGTCTGGAGGAGACTCCCGTCTTCCGGGAATTCGAGCGGCGAGCCCAAACGACGTGCCAGCGAGCGCCGACGTCGCTGAAGCAACTGTTGGTTCGCCACTGGAAGCCGCTGGTCTTGCTAGGAGGTCTCGCGGTCGCCCTCAATGTGATTAACTACGTTTTGCTCGCGTATATGCCTACGTACATGCACGACAGTCTGGGGATGAATGCGAACATGTCGTTATTAACTCCCCTGATCGGGATGCTCACCATGATGGTCTTCCTGCCCCTTGCCGGATGGCTCTCTGATGTATTCGGCCGAAAGGCGATGTGGCGATTTTTGCTCGCCGGCATCTTCATCGCTGCGGTGCCTTTATTCACCCTGATGGCACATGGCGTGGCCGGGGCCATCGCCGGATTCACGCTCCTTGGGCTCTTGTACGTTCCTCAACTCGCGACGATCTCGGCGACGTTTCCGGCTATGTTTCCGACGCAAGTCCGATACGCTGGAATGGCCGTCTCGTACAACTTGGCGGCCACGCTTTTCGGCGGAACCGCGCCGATCATCAGCCAGTGGCTCGTTAACAGGACCGGCAACGCGGTCCTACCAGCGTTCTATATGATGGCCTCGTGCGTGATTGGGGGAATCGCGCTTTACTTCGTCGTCGAGACGCGTGGCTGCTCGCTGCGCGGGAGTGGCGTGCCAGGGGAACGCTCGTGAAGCTTGTGTCCACCGCAGATGGCTTCTCAAACCCTGCTTCCGATAGCTCGCGTTGTCGCCAATAGGGGACAGCCCGGAGGATCGGAGCGGTCGCCGCGTTCCAGCCTGAGAACAAAGGCTTGTGAATTTAGCAGCGCGACGAACTTGCATCAGCGGGCCGATGCCTCGTCGCTACAAATTCCTCACGATGGTCGCCAACGCGCTCATAGCAAGGCTCTGGCGCTCATCCCGTCCCGCGCTTCCGGTCGAAGACAGGGGAAGAGAAGCGATCGCAACGCGGTGAGAGGATGCCCCGCGCTTTGATCGGTTACCGTGGCCACGCGACGCACCAAAGCCGTTGGCTTAGCTCAGGCGTCGTTCTCCAGTTCCTGGAGCGGTCATTCGGTAACGTCGGTCTGCAAAACTACTTGCAGACGCGCCTCCCAGCGGTTAGCCTTGCGCTGTTCTATCGCGCAGCACGGGAGAGATCGTCCATGGCGACGACGCCGACGGAGCAACCGCCCCGGAAACTCTCAGGCAAAAGGACCGTGCAGCAAGAACATCTGGAGAGCGGTGCCGCGAGCGCCCACCGAAGGGGAGCCCGTTGATCTCAATCAGCGGGCGAAACTCTCAGGTACATGGACAGATGGGGCATCGGCGCCGGTATCAAGGCCGGCGATGCTCAACGAACTCTGGACGCTACCATGTCACGAATTGCTGTTGTTGGCGCTGGAATAACCGGCGTCACCACCGCTTACGCCCTCGCCCGCCGCGGTTTCAATGTTACCGTACTAGAACGACATCGCTATGCCGCGATGGAAACGTCGTTTGCCAATGGCGGGCAACTCTCGGCGAGCAATGCTGAGGTGTGGAACAGCCGTGCGACCGTCTTAAAAGGACTACGCTGGATGTTTAGGCGCCAAGCGCCACTTCTCATGAATCCGCGCCCGAGCTGGCACAAGTACAGTTGGATCGGCGAGTTTTGAGCAACATTCCGAAATATCGCAGTAGCACCATCGAGACGGTGCGTCTCGCGATCGTGGCGCGCGAGCATCTTTTCTCCATCGCGGAGCGCGAAAAGATTCAGTTCGACTTGGAGCGGCGCGGGATCCTGCATTTCTACGCAACCAAGAAGGAGTTCGAAACGGCGAAGAAGGTAAATTTGCTGCTGCGCGAAGGCGGCCTGGATCGCCGGGCGGTGACGCCAGAAGAAATGCGCACCATTGAGCCGGCGCTTCATGGATCGTTTCACGGAGGCTTCTTCACAGAATCTGACTCGACAGGCGATATTCATAAGTTCACCCGAGGCCTTGCCGAGGCGTGCTTGCGGATGGGTTGCGAATTTCGGTACGACCGCACGGTTCAATCCATCAACGAGTCTACGGGCGGTAGCCTGCAGATCGCCACTGCTGGCAGTCCCGGCGCAGAGGTAGATACGTTTGATGGCATCGTAATTTGCGCAGGCACAGGCAGCCGTACGCTCGCCCCATATGTCGGCGATCGCGTTAACGTTTATCCCGTGAAGGGGTACTCGATAACCGTATGGCTCGACGACCTCGCGAGCCAGCATGCTGCGCCGCGGGTCAGCTTGTTGGACGACAGTGCGAAGATCCTAACGAGCCGCCTTGGTGGGAACCGCTTCAGGGTCGCGGGCACAGCTGAAATTAACGGTGACAATCGCGACATCCGCGCTGACCGGATTCAGCCCTTGATCGACTGGACTCGCGCCCATTTCCGAGATGTCGCTACGCAGCGCGTTGTCCCTTGGGCCGGCCTGCGCCCGATGCTGCCAGGCATGCTGCCTAAGGTAGGTGCCGGACGAAAGCCTAACGTTTTCTACAATACCGGGCATGGGCATCTGGGATGGACGCTCTCGGCGGCGACCGCTGAAGGGGTCGCAGAATTGGTGGCGCGTGCGTCGCCAAAGAGTCGCCCATTGAGATGACAGCGTTCGTCGAGTGACTCCGGTGATCAGGGCGGTCCTCTGGTGCCGCGCTTAATCGACGCTATCAAGGTTTCCGTTGACGGGAACAGCGACGGTCGGCCCGGTAGCGTGCGAGGAGTGGTCATCAATGGCGGCCCGAAGCGCGCCTGTACCGCGGCATCGAGGCGGCGCTTGAGGCGCCGCATTTAGAGTATGCGCATTGACGCCCCGTACTCAAGCCCTTGACAACCGCTCTTGCAGTTCACTGCCGTGGGCATCGATTGAGCTTTCCGTCGCGTTCCTTTTCTACCGACCAGCCACGTGCCCCCGCTTATGCTCCGTTGAGAATTTTATCGACGCTGTCCACCTCGCCTGTGGCGGCAGTTCGAAACAGGCAGTAGTTCGCACCTGATTTGCCTAGGCCCAGCGAAGCGCGCGTCTTGCACTGAGCGCTAGTAGTACGCAGGACAGCCCGTTGAACAGAAACAACCCACGGGGGCCGATCAACGTCATCAGGCCCGACGCCAACGTTGGTCCAACCATGCCCCCAAGGGAGAAAAGGATAATCAGCATTGCCGACACACCGACGCGTAGATGCGATTCGGTGCGATCCTGCACGTGTGACACGATAAGCCCGTACTGCGTGAACGTTACAGCAACGTAGACTACCGTTGCGCACCACGTGACGATGCGTATGTGTATGCAAAACATTGCAAGGCTTAGCGCGGCCGATGTCCATGCGGTGAAGCAGACGATACGCCGTCTATCGACCCGATCTGAGAGGCGTCCCATTGGGAACTGAGGTAGAAGTGCACCCATGAGCGAGATGCCCATGAACATCGCCAGTTGATCCGTCGAGAAGCCCGACCGATCCAAATAGACCGGCATGAGCGAATAAAAGTCACTGTAAAGGAAGCCCGCAAGAATGCAGCCCGGCACTGCGAGCGGAGCGGCGACCATCATCTCGCGGAGACTTTCCTGCAATGTCCGCGCGGGAATATAGTCGAGATTCGAATCGTTAACTTTGACAGGCCAGCCCTCCATCAGCGTCACCGGCAACACTGCCGAGGCGAACAGGGCTGCTGCGATAGAAAAGCGCGCCGAACCAGTACCGACGTTCAGCAGGAACTGCGCGCTCCCAACGGCGAGATAATTGATGGCCGCATATAAGCCGAAGACTTGGCCGCGGCTTTCGTTGTCGACCGTGCCGTTTAGCCAGCTCTCGACAGACGTGTACAGTCCCATGAACGCGACGCCCGTTAGTAAGCGCACCGCGCCGAAGGTCCATGGTGACTGCGCGGCGCCGAAACCAAGCGCGAGGATTGACGCTGCGGCCGAGAACGCAACAAAGGTCCGGTGTTGCCCGATACGGTCAATCAGCCCTCGATTGATGACGGCACCTAATACGAACCCGGCGTAGTAGCCCGACTGGATGAGAGCGGCAATAAACGTCGAAGAGCCCGACTCAATAACGCGTAGCGGGATGAGCGTCTGGAAGAGACCGTTGCCTGCGATGAGGAGAGCATAGCCGCATAGTAGCCCGGCCAGCGATTGCACCGTGCGGCGCCCGCCCGCAGGCGCTTGATGCCCGGGATGCGCAGCTGCTGAATGTGGCCACGGCGGGGTCTTCCGCCCGAGAAGCGCCGCTTCATTGAGCGGCCCCGTGCGGCCGACCGCCGACGAGTCATGCTCTTCGTCTGTCCGGGTTCCTCCGATATCCTTTTGAACGCCTTCCGCATCTCTGTATCGATGGTCTGCACCTGCATTTGCTTGCTCGTCGTCTAAGTGTCGCATGTCATCTGGAGTTCGGCTACGCGATGTCGTCGTGGCTCCATACTGACGGCAGGACTTCGCCACATCAACCAATATCTGACCGACCCTGATCCGATTTAGGGTGACGCGACGCGCGGCTGAGCACGCTTTTTGGATGCGACGTGGACCACTGCCAGGTGCTCCTTGCAGGCGGGGGTGTGCGTCGCTTTCCGGAGCCCGGCGGACGCAACGGTGACTTCATCTGCGCGGCGCACGGCCCGTCCCGCAGCCTCGGGCCCAACTGCCGCCTACCCCATCGCGACAGGTGTGCGCTGTTTCATCGAAGACAATTGCGTTAGCAGCGTCGGAGGCATGCGGGTGCGCGTGGTCGGTCGGGTGCGGCGACGGCCGGCCTCGACGTTCGCAGCGCTCAAAGCGGCATTGGCAACGGGCGACGCGATCCGGCCATCTGGCCCCGGACCTTTATGGATTGTTCGATTGTCGGCGCCGGTGCCCGAGTTGCGGTTTATCGTGTCGTCCCCGCCGCCATGATTGCCTAGTTCTAGCTTAGCGCAGCGACGACTTGAATAAGACCCATGGCTGGGCGTGCTGCCCCTGTTGCGGACGAAGGTGGCCGCAGGTGGGCGGCGCTTATGCGTGTTGCTCCCTTTGGTGAGGCGGACGGCGCGGGGCAGAAGCGTGACGTTGCTTGCGTGGCAGAGCCAGGGCGGCGGCCGCCCGGACGTGTCAACGCAACGACTGCTTCCTAGAGCGCGGAGGCTGTCAACGCAGAGCCGATCACTTCGTTGGCGACCACATCGACTGCCTGCTTAACGATGCCGACGATCTCATCGACTTCCGCGCGCGTCGTGACGAGCGGCGGCGCAAAACCAAGGATATCGCCGTGTGGCATCGCGCGCGCGATCACACCGCGTTCGAGCGCCGCGGCCGAGACCTTCGGACCGACCTTCAACGCTGCTTCGAACGGCGTGCGACCTTCCTTGTCCGCCATGAATTCGAGTGCCGCCAGCATGCCTGCGCCTCGCACTTCGCCGACGAGCGCATGCGAATCGAACGCCGCATGCAATTGCTGCTGCAGGTAAGCGCCGACATCGGCGGCATTCTGGGTCAGGTTCTCGCGCTCAAGGATATCGAGGTTGGCAAGCGCTGCTGCCGCGCAAATGGGATGACCCGAATACGTCCAGCCGTGACCCATTGGCCCGAACTCTTGCGAGCCCTTCTCGACGACGTCCCACACCTTTTCGCCGACGATCACGCCCGACAGCGGCGCATAGGCGCTCGTCAGGCCCTTCGCAACGGTGATGAGGTCCGGCTTGATGCCGAAGTGCTGCGCACCCATTCTCGAGCCGAGACGGCCGAAGCCGCACACGACTTCATCGGAGATCAACAGAATGTCGTGCTTGCGCAGCACTTGTTGAATCGCCTCCCAATAGCCTTCCGGCGGCGCGATGATGCCGCCCGTGCCCATCACCGGTTCAGCGATGAACGCAGCGATCGTATCGGCCCCTTCCCTTGCGATCAGCTTTTCCAATTCGTCCACGCAATACGCCGCGAATTGCGCCTCGCTCATTCCGGCCGGTGCCTTGCGATACCAATGCGGGCAAACGGTGTGCTTCACGCGATCCACCGGCAGATCGAAGTGCTGGTGAAAGCTCGGCAGGCCCGTGAGACTTCCTGTCACTATGCCTGAGCCATGGTAGCCGCGCTCGCGCGAAATGATCTTCTTCTTGTTGGGACGTCCAAGCACGTTGTTGTAGTACCAGACGATCTTGACCTGCGTTTCATTGGCATCCGATCCCGACATGCCGTAGTACACCTTCTTCATGCCTTCGGGCGACCAGTCGATGATGCGCGACGACAGTTCGATGATCGCCTCCGAGGAGTGGCCCACATAGGTGTGGTAGTACGCCAGCCTCTTCGCCTGCTCATAGATGGCTTCGGCCACCTCGGTACGGCCGTACCCGATATTGACGCAGTACAGGCCGGCAAATGCATCAATGTAGTGCTTACCTTGATGATCTTCAATGCGAATGCCCTTTGCCCCGGTGACGATCTTGCCTTGCAGCGCGCCGCTTGCGTGATCGTGCGCGTGCGTGGACGGGTGCATGAAATGCGCGCGATCGTCCGCGAACAGTTGTTCGAGCGATGGATGTTGTTGGTTCATGTGCTTCTCCTTGAATCTCGATACGTGTCTTTGAGGAAGTCTCTTCAGGCTGCGCTCGTGAGCGGCAGCCCCAGGTTGCCGAGGCAAAAATATTTGGTTTCGATGAAGGGTTCGAAGCCTTCCGCACCGCCCTCACGTCCAAGCCCCGACGCTTTCATGCCACCGAAGGGGATCGGCGCACCCGTGAACTCGACGCCGTTGACGGAAATCATCGCGAAGTCGAGCCGGCGCACCAATTGGAAGATGGTGTCGATGCGCGTCGCGCAGAGGTACGCGGCGAGGCCATATTCGGTGTCGTTCGCACGGGCGACGACTTCATCGAGGGTATCGAACGCGCACACAGCCGAAATCGGCGCGAAATTCTCTTCGTCATAGATCCGCATGCCTGGCTCGGCGTTGGCGACGACGGTCGGTTCATAGAACCATCCGCCGCGCTCATGCGGCTTTCCGCCCACGACGATTCGCGCGCCGCGCGCTTTCGCGTCATCGATACGCGCAACGGTCGCATCGAATGCGGCCTGATGCATGAGCGGCCCTACGTCGACATTGGTTTCGAATGCGCTGCCGACCTTCAACGTCTTCACTGCTTCGCTATAGTGTTCGACGAAGTGCTCGTAGATCGGACGTGCAACGAAAATGCGGTTAGCCGCGCAGCAATCCTGGCCCGACGTTTGAAACTTCGCGCCTACCGCCACGCGCACCGCCTGTTCCACATCGGCGTCTTCTGTCACGATGAACGGCGCGTTGCCGCCCAGTTCAAGTGCAAGCTTCTTGGTGCCTGCCTGCGCTGCCGTTCGTGCAACGAGGCCGCCCACGCGCGTCGAACCGGTGAAGCTGACGGCACGCACGCGCGTATCGCTGACAAGTGTTTCCATCGCCATCTGTGGCTCGCCGATCACGACGTTGAACACGCCCGCCGGGAATCCGGCTTCTTCCGCAAGCTGCGCCAGCGCGATCGCCGAGAACGGTGTCTCGTGCGCGGGCTTGACGACGACGGTGCAGCCGGCCGCAATCGCCGCCGCTGCCTTGCGCGTAATCATCGCGACGGGGAAATTCCAGGGCGTGATGAGCGCGGCCACGCCGACCGGCTCCATGACGGTGCCAAGATGCGCTCCGTCGATATGCGTCGGAATGGTGCGACCCGCCAGGCGCTTGGCTTCGTTGGCGAACCATTCGACGAAGCTCGCCGCGTAGGCTATTTCGCCTTTGGATTCGGCAAGCGGCTTGCCTTGCTCCAATGACAGAATGCCGGCAAGATCCGCCTGATGCCGCAAGATGAGTTCGTGCCAGCGCAAGAGCATGGCGCTGCGCCTTTGTTGCGGCACCCAACGCCATGACCGGAATGCGCGATCGGCTGCATCGACGGCGCTGACGATCTGCGGCTGATCGAGCATCGGCACATGACCAATGACTTTCTGATCCGCCGGATTCGTGACCGCGACGGATCTGGCGCTGTCGCTATGAACCCAGCGGCCGTCGATATAGCAGTGCGATTTGAAGAGTATGGGATGTCCGAGCAACATGTTGAGGTCTCCGGTCGGGAAGATGCGTTTCATGCATCCACTTTAGACTTCAGACGCTTTGGAAATTTTTCGTTTCGCGCCTCTTCCATTGACGCTTTTTCTGTTTCCCGGCCATCCGCCTGCTGTTTTTTCAGAGCCCCTCTTCCGCCCAATCGGGCGGACCCTCGGCCACGTTCTTGACCACCTTCGTCACGATATAGGTGAAGTACCGTTCGATCCCGAGTTCTTCGACCAGCAATGAATCGATGAAACGCTGATAGTGATCGATGTCTCGGGAGACGACATGCAGCACGTAGTCGACGCCGCCGCCCGTGGCATAGCACTGCACGATTTCGGGTGCCGCGTTGACCCGTTCTTCGAAGCGGCGCATGTCCTGCGCGGTATGACGCGACAGCGACACTTCCACGACAATGCGGCTGCCCTTGAACGCAGCCGTCCAGTCGATCTCCGCCCGATAGCCCTTGACGAGACCGCTTTCCTCGAGCTTCTTGACGCGCTCCCACGTAGGCGAGACCGAGAGATTGACCTCCTCGGCAAGACGGGATTTCGTCATGCGGCCATCCCGCGCGAGGCTGCGCAGAATGGCGAGATCGTATCGGTCGAGCTTCATCGCCCCGCGGGGACCGGAATATTGCGCTCGACGATGTCGGCGACGACCGCAACTGTATCGCCAAGTTGCACCAGACCGGGAAAGTGACGCGCGGCGAGCAGGCCGGCGCGCTTCGCCGTGTAATCGACCGGCGCCGCGCCCGAGCGCGTGATGTCGTGGACGCGAGCCAGCACGTCGCCCGCTTGCACCATGTCGCCCAAATCGCGGCACATTTCGAGCAGGCCCGCGTGTTCGCTTGTCGTGTAGCACGTGCCGTCGGGCATATCCAGCAGCGTGCTCGTGCGCGCTTCGCCGCTGCCGGTGGCCTGCCTCTCGACGATGCCCGCGTGAGCCAAGAACCCATAGACGCCGCGTTCTGCGATGGCGACACTTTTTGCCGTCGACGAACCGCCGCCGCCCAGTTCTGTCGACACGAACACCTTGCGCGCTTCTTCCGCGGCGCTGTCGTAAAGACCGGTGCTGTCGAGTTCGAGCATGCGCATCGAATACGGCGCGCCAAACGCGCGCATGGCGGCCTCGCAACGCGCCTGCAATGTCGCGTCGTCCAATACGTGGATGGCCGCGAACGGAAGGAAGTCCAGCGTGCGGCCGCCCGCATGAATGTCGAGCACATAGTCCGCGAGAGGCAACAGATGACGCTGGAAATAATCGGCGATCTTCTCGGTCACCGTGCCGTCGGGTTTGCCGGGGAAGCTGCGGTTAAGATTGCCTGCATCGATTGGCGACGTGCGTGTGCCTGCACGAAACGCGGGATAGTTCATGAACGGCACGATGATGACGCGGCCGTTCACATCCTCTGCCATCAACGTCGATGCGAGCTTCGATAGTGCGATTGGCCCTTCGTACTCGTCGCCGTGATTGCCGCCCGTGAGCAGCGCGGTCGGTCCATGTCCGCGCTTGATGACGGTGACGGGAATCATCACCGCGCCCCATGCCGAATCGTTGCGCGAATACGGCAACTTGAGGAAGCCGTGCTGAACGCCGTCCGCGTCGAAGTCGACAGTCGGGCTGATCGGTGACGCGCGCATCGTGCTACTCCTTCACGAACAGTTTGCGGGGCGTATTGCAAAAGGTCTCCACGCCCGTATCGGTAATCAGGATGCTTTCCGTAATCTCGAGGCCCCAATCGTCGAGCCAAAGGCCCGGCATGAAGTGGAAGGTCATGCCGGGTTCGAGGACAGTCTTGTCGCCCGGACGCAGGCTCATGGTGCGCTCGCCCCAGTCCGGCGGATAACTCGCGCCGATCGGATAGCCGCAGCGGCTGTCTTTCTCGATGCCCGATTTTCGCAGCACCGCAAAGAACGCATTGGCGATATCTTCGGTCCTGTTGCCGGGTTTCGCCGCAGCTAGGCCCGCTTCGATGCCTTCGATCACCGCCTTCTCGGCATCGATGAAATGATGCGGCGGCTTGCCAAGATAAACCGTTCGCGACTGCGGACAGTGATAGCGTTTGAAGCATCCGGCGATCTCGAAGAAGGTGCCCGCGTTCGCACAGAATGGCGAGTCGTCCCAGGTGAGATGCGGGGCCGCCGCATCCGAGCCGGTCGGCAGCAAAGGCACGATCGCCGGATAATCGCCGCCGTGGCCTTCGATGCCGGTGATGCCTGCCTCATAGATGTGCGCCACGAGGTCGCTCTTGCGCATGCCCGGCTCGACTCTCTCGAGAATGCGCCCGTGCATCTTCTCGACAATGCGCGCCGCAATGCGCATATATTCGATTTCCTGCGGCGATTTCACTGCACGCTGCCAGTTGACGAGCGCCGTCGCATCGACGAATCTGGCTGTGGGCAAATGCTGCGTAAGCGACGCATAGGCCTTGGCGCTGAAATAGTAGTTGTCCATCTCGACGCCAATGCGCTTTTTGTCCCAGCCGCGTGCGGCGATCACTTCCGTGGACAAGTAATCCATCGGATGGCGCACTTGCGACTGCACGTAATGATCCGGGTACCCGACGATGTTGTCGTGCTCCATGAACACCGTGCGCTTGGCGCCGTTTCCGTCCTGCCCGCGTCCGTACCAGACGGGTTCGCCATCCATCGCGAGCAGCACACACTGATGCACGTAGAAGGACCAGCCATCGTAGCCCGTCAGCCACGCCATGTTGGTCGGATCGGTCACGATCAGCAGATCGATGCCCGCCTTCTCCATCGCGCCGCGCGTCTTCGCGATGCGCGCATCGTATTCGCTGCGCTCGAACGGCAGGCGCACCAGCGGCGCCTCGCCTTCTCGTTGTTGCTTGCTTTCGGACATCGTCCTGTCTCTCAGAGCGTCACGTCGTTGTGGAAAATGGTTCCTGCCTGCGCGGCGCGCGCACGCTGCAGCGCAAGCGTTGCGATGGCGGTGTCCTGCGCGCCTGTGCCCGTCAGATCACACAGGGTGATTTGTTCGTCGCTGGTGCGGCCCGGCGCTTGTTGCGCAATGACCTGTCCGAGTTCCGAGAACGATGCATCTGCTTGGACCGCGCCTGACGCGATGGCGTGATGCAATTCGCCGAGCAACCGCGTTTGCTGGAGCCGATCGCAAACATAGAGTGCCTCCGCGAATACCTCGGGCGCGATCTCGTTCTTGTGCTCGGCATCCGATCCCATTGCGGTGATGTGCAAGCCGGGATGCAGATCGCGTGCATGGATCAAGGGCTCACGGCTCGGCGTGGTCGTGATGGCGATATCTGCCTGCCTGAGGGCATCGCTCACCGTGTCCGCCACATAACACGGCAGACCCGTGCATTCTCGTGCGTAGCGCAGCGCGCTGTCGCGTTCACGCGCCCAGATCGTCACGTGCTCGATGTCACGCACAAGACGCAGCGCATCTAGTTGCAGGCGCGCCTGTTCTCCCGCGCCGATGATTGCCACGCGCCGCGCTTCGCGACGCGCAAGCCATCCTGCGGCCACCGCGCCCGCCGCTGCGGTGCGTACCGCGGTGAGATAACCGTTGTCGAGCAACACGGCTTCGGTGAGTCCAGTGTGCGCGGACAGCACGAGCATCAGACCGTTGAGACTCGGAAGACCCAGAGAAGGGTTATTGAAGAAACCCGGACTCACTTTTATGGCGAAGCTCGGAAAGCGGGGCAGGTAAGCGGTTTTGATGTCGACTTCGCCGGCGTGCTCGGGAATGTCCAGACGCAAGATTGGCGGCATCGCAACCGCTTCGGTGGCGAGCGACCGGAAGGCGGCCTCGACTTGCGCGATGGCATCGAGGTCGAGCGGCACGAGCTTGCGAAGCTGCGCTTGCGACAGCAGCAGCGTGGATCGATCTGAGGCGGACATTGAATTCACCCTGCTCCAACGAGACGGCGGTGTGTGTCGATATCGATGTTGCAACCGCTGACGACGATCACGATCGGCCCGCGTGAACGCACCGTGCCATCGAGCACGGCGGCCATGCCGACCGCCGCAGCCCCTTCCACGACGAGCCGCTCCTTGCGATACGCGTGCGTGATCCCGAGGGAAATCGAACGCTCGTCGAGCAACACGACGCGGTCGATCAACTCGCGCGTCATGGCAAAGGTGTGCTGGTTATCGAGGCCGATGCCCCCGCCAAGCGAATCGGCGAGCGTTTCGAGTTCATCGACACAGACAGGCTTGCCTGCCTTGAGACTCGCATGCATGGCGGCGCCGCGTTCCATCGACACGCCGATCATTTCGGTCGACCGCTGGATGCTCTTGGCCGCGAATGCGACGCCGCTGAACAATCCGCCGCCCGACAAAGGCACCAAAATGGTCGCGACATCCGGCAAAGCTTCGAATATCTCGATGCCAATGGTCGCCTGGCCTGCGATCACGCGAGGATCGTCGAAAGGCGGTACGAATGCATAACCCTCTTCGCGCACGAGACGTTGGGCCTGGAGTTGCGCATCGTCCTGACTCTTGCCAGCGATGACAACGCGCGCACCCAGCGCGGCCACTGCATCGACCTTGTTTCTGGGCACGAGCGAGGACATGCACACCGCCGCTTCGATACCGAGCGCGCGCGCCGCATGCGCAACGGCGCGCCCATGATTGCCAGTGGATGCCGTCACGACGCGCTTGCATCCCTCATCGGCAATCTGCGCGAGCGCGTTGCTCGCGCCTCGCAGCTTGAAGCTGCCGGTGGGCTGGACCGTTTCGAGCTTGAGGTGGACCGGCACGCCCGCCATTTCGCTGAGCGCCACCGACTGCACGAGCGGCGTCACGAGCGCGCGCCCTGCGATGCGCTGGCGAGCGCGGTAAACATCGGCGAGCGTGAGTGCGGACATGTCAGGCTGGGTTGCTGTTCGTTGATCGATGCAACCGAGTCTAATGTCCTAAAAAATCAATTCTGAATGTCCTAGTTCAATTGAAATCATGCACGTGCGGATATTGTTCGAAGACCTCACGCATCGTCTCGACGGCCACGCGGAAGGTGCGTTCACCGACTTCGGCGCCGACGCACAACCGCACTGCGTTAGGCCGCTCGGCGCCGCGCACGAGGAAGGGATCGGGTGATGTGACCGCGATGTTCCGGTTGCGCAATTCGCGCGTGATGCGCTCCGCTTCCCATTCGCCCGGCACGCGCAGCCATGCAGACAATGCATTTGGATGGCTGCCCAGCACGTATTCCCCGAGCAACTCGCGTACGACGGCCTGACGCAACGCGAGGCGTTCGCGCTGAATCATTACGAGGCGCTGCGCCGTGCCGTCCATGATCCACCGGGAGGCAACTTCCGCTATCGGCGATGTCGCCATCCAGCAGCTCACGCGCAGCACGCTTTCAGCGCGCAAGGCGAGACGGCGCGGCACGGTCATGAAGCCTGTGCGCAGGCCGTCAACACCGACTTGGTCATGCTGGTGCAGTAGAACGCAAGCTCGGGGACGAGGCTAGCAATGGGCGTCTGCGTCTTCGCCGGCAGCGCGCCATATACGTCGTCCTCGATGATATAGACGCCATATCGCTCTGCTATCCGCGCGATCGCACGGCGGCGCGCGTCGGGCATCAGCGCGACGGTAGGATTGTTGAGCGTCGGCGTGCACACGAGCGCGCTGACGCGTTCACTGTCGCAGACTTCCTCGAAATGTTCAGGACGTATGCCGTGCTCGTCGATCTCAAGCCCCTTGAGCGTAAACCCGAGCACGTTGGCCGAGCCGATCACGCCGTGATCGGTGAGGCTTTCGCAAAGCACAGTGTCGCCCGGACCGACAGTCGATGCCAACGCGAGGAAAATGCCATGCGCGGCGCCGTTGGTCACGAGCAACGAGTCGGCGCTCGCCGGCATATTGAGCGTCGAGAGCCAGTCGACGCCTGCCTGCCGATGATTCTCGAAGCCCGCGATGGGCCTGAACGCGCGAATCCAGGGTTGATCTTCGATGGTCGACAAGGTCGCGCAGACGTTGCGCCACATCGCATCATGCTCCGGCGTATGCACGATGCGCGCGATCGAAAAATCGACGACAGAGCGCTCGGCCGTATCGAGCATGTAACTAGACATGGTTTCCGTCACCCGTGCCGTGACGAAGCTGCCGCGTCCGACTTCGCATCGGATCAGGCCTTGCCTTTCCAGTTCCTTATAGGCGTTGGTGACCGTCTGTACGCTAATTTTCAGATCTGCCGCCACGTCGCGCTGCGGCGGCAGGCGCGCGCCTGATGCGAGCTTGCCGCTCTCGATGTCCGCCGCCATGGCTTTGACGAGCCGCTTGTATTTCGACTGGACGCCTTGCACGGTACGCACCGCGTCGCGCCATTGTTCGTTCACGTTCCTGGTCCCCCAATGCTCGTGTTGTTTCCGCACGTGCCCAATAGTGGCGCAAAATCGCCTCAGAAAATAATTGTCCTAGAGCAATCGGAACACATATATGGCTTTGTATTCTGCCTCCGTAGACTGCGTTGCAAGGCCGTCCAACGACCTGAGCGATAAGGGTTTCTCCGGTGTCGCGGCGTCAAGCGGCCCGGTCTCTTCAAGCAAAGACAAACCATACGAACGGGAACGATATGAAGACGAAGCGACTGTCTGGATTTTTGGTAGCGGCTTGCGTTGCAACGGCGAGTTTCACGGGCTATGCGGCGAGCGCAAGCGCCGAAACGACGCTACAGCGCATTGAACGCACCGGCGAAGTGCGCATCGGCTATGCGAACGAAACACCCTTTGCCTATACGACGGCCGACGGCACGGTGACGGGCGAATCGCCTGAGATCGCCAAGAAGGTCTTTGCGAAGCTCGGCGTCAAGAAAGTGGACGCGGTGCTGACCGAATGGGGCGCCTTGATTCCGGGCCTCAAGGCGGGCCGTTTCGATGTAATCGCGGCTGGCATGTACATCACCCCGGAACGCTGCAAACAGGTTGCGTTCGCCGACCCGCAGTACCAGATTCCCGACACGCTGCTGACCATGCAAGGCAATCCGAAGAACTTCCACAGCTATGCCGATGTCGCGAAACAACCCGACACGAAGCTTGCGGTGATGGCCGGAACGGCAGAACTCGGCTATGCCCGCGAAGCAGGCATCAAGGACGATCAAATCTTGCAGGTTCCCGACACGACGGCGCAGCTTCAGGCCGTGCGCGCACGCCGTGCCGATGCCGCTGTCGGCACCGCACTGACCATGAAGGGTCTTGCCTCGAAGGGCGGACCGCAAGTCGAATCCATCAGCCAGTTCACCGACGATCCAAAGCACACGGGTTATGGCGCGCTCGCCTTCCGTCCCGAGGACACCGACTTGCGCGATGCAGTGAACAAGGAACTGCATGGATGGCTCGGCACGGACGATCATCTCAAGACCGTCGCGCCGTTCGGCTTCGACAAGTCCAATCTGACCACCAAGAAGGCGCCCGAACTCTGCGGCGGGTGAGCCCGGCAGACCGCGCGTGCCACATCAATCGTTAGCAAGGAACCGTCATGAGTGACCTCAATGAGCTTCTTCCCTTGATGATGAGGGGCACGCTCGTCACGATCCAGATCGCGACCTTCAGCATTCTGCTGGCGATCATTATGGCGAGCGTCGCCACCGTGGTACGCGCCGCGCCATACCCGCTGCTCAGATGGATGGGAAACGCCTACGTCGAGATCTTTCGCGGCACGTCGCTGCTGGTGCAATTGTTCTGGCTGTTCTTCGTGCTGCCGTTGCCGCCGTTCAACCTGCAGTTGACGCCCTTCACAGTCGCCATCGTCGGTCTCGGCTTACACTACGGCGCGTATGGTTCGGAGATCCTGCGCGGTGCGTTGCGTTCGGTTCCGGGCGGCCAGTATGAAGCGGCGCTTGCGCTGAACATGCCGGCATCGGCAAGGCTGCGCCGGGTCGTACTGCCCCAGGCGATGATCAATGCATTGCCGCCTGCGACAAATCTCATGATCGAGTTGCTCAAAGGCACGTCGCTCGTGTCGCTCATCACACTGTCCGACCTGACTTTCCGCGCCCGTCAACTCGACGAAGCGACCTTCAAGACCGCCGAGATCTTCACGCTCACGTTGCTCATCTACTTTGTGCTTGCGCAGATGATCGCGACCGTGATGCGCTATTTCGAGCGACGCGTCAGCAGCCATGTCGCCGTGCGTCGTCCCGTTCCGAGGGCCGCATCATGACCACACTCAGCCAACTGTTCGATGTGAAGTATGCGCTGCATATTCTCCCCCAACTCGCGCGCGCGGCGACATACACCATCGGCATCACGCTGGTCGGCTTTGCCATCGCGCTGGTCCTGGGCCTTGCGCTCGCCATTCTGCGGCGCAGTGACATCGCGCCTGTTGCAAAGACCACGGCCTTGTTCATCGAGTTCATACGCAGCACACCGTTGCTCATCCAGGTGTATGTGCTGTTCTATGTCGCGCCGCTCTATGGCCTGACGATGTCGGCGCTGACAGCAGGAACCATCGGCATAGCGGTTCACTATGCGTGTTACGTGTCAGAGGTGTACCGTGCGGGGCTCAATGGGGTCGCACGCGGGCAGTGGGAGGCGTCGAGCGCGCTGTCGCTCTCGCCGTGGCGCACGTATAGCGGCGTCATTCTTCCGCAAGCGATACGCCCGGTGATTCCCGCGCTCGGAAACTATCTCGTCGCGATGTTCAAGGACACGCCCGTCCTGTCCGCGATCACAGTCGTCGAGCTGATGCAGCAGGCGAAGAATATTGGTTCGGGAACCTTCCGGTATCTGGAACCGATCACCATGACCGGCATCTTCTTTCTTCTCATCAGCGTGACCTTCGCCTCGGGCGTGCGTCACCTCGAACGACGCGTGCGCCTGCCGTGAAGCAGGAAGTCACGCGTGCTGACCACTCGAACCCGGCGGACGGCGCACGGAAATGGATCTTCAGGAGCAGCAGATGAAACGAGACCTCGACCCCGCACGTGGCGCAGCGGCCGCCGCCAACGCCGAAACGCCGATCGTGCGCTTTCGGAACGTGACCAAACGCTATGGCGCATTGACGGTGCTCGATGGCCTCGACCTCGACATTGCGCGCAATGAAAAGGTGGCGATAATTGGGCCAAGCGGTTCGGGGAAATCTACCCTTTTGCGCGTGCTGATGACGCTCGATCCGCTGACCGATGGCGTCATCGAGGTGGATGGTGAACCCCTAACGCATGAAATGCGAGGTGGAAAGCTGATACCGGCCTCACCGCGGCACGTTCGCAAGGTGCGCAGCAAGATCGGCATGGTGTTTCAAAGCTTCAATCTCTTTCCACATATGACGGCCTTGCAGAACACAATAGAAGCGCCTGTCAGCGTGCTGGGCCTGTCGAAAAAGGAAGCCACCGCACGCGCGCGTGAGCTGTTGTCGATGGTCGGCCTCGACGAGAAGTGCAACCACTATCCGTCGCAGCTATCGGGCGGACAGCAGCAGCGCGTCGCCATTGCTCGCGCGCTCGCCATGCGCCCCAAGGTCATGCTATTCGACGAAGTCACCTCTGCCCTCGATCCCGAACTTTGTGGCGAAGTGCTCAATGTGATTCGCCGTCTCGGCGCGGAACATGATTTAACCATGCTGATGGTCACGCACCAGATGGGGTTCGCCAAGGATTTCGCCGATCGCGTGTGCTTCTTTTCGCAAGGGAAGATCATTGAACAGGCACCGCCGCAACAGTTCTTCTCTGCACCGCAGCACGAGCGCACACAACAGTTTCTACGTGCGGTGACGGAGGCTCTTTAATGGCTTTCTGTGCTAGTCAGCTACGGCCTTCGTCTACAAGCGGTTTTCTTCAGGCTGACGCCGTTGAGCCTCTGGGCGGCGCCAGTTGTATTCCATTTTGATCGCCGCGCTCTGACAGGGCCTTTAGCTTGCGGTCGGTAGTCCATCGAAGCCCTTCTCGATCCCAAAGGGAACCGGCCAAGTCGATTTGTCAAGAGCATCGGAGGTCGACGAAGATTGACTGCCGCCAGCCTGCCGCCTGGCATGACAACGACGGGGCTGAGACTCGCGTGTCGCTGAAGATTCCAGGCTGAGTTGGTCCCACGCGCCACTGCTGCGAATGCTTCTTACCGGTCATGCATCGGTTGTTGCGCGCGGAGTCGACGCCGGGTGTCGTATGACCGCACGACCGAACGACCTTCCTTAACCGAGCACGGCTTCGGGCGGAAGTGGATCCTCGATGTCTTCGGACATTCCACCGTTCAGTTGCAGGATGCCTGGAATGGAAAGCCGCCTTACATGTGAATATGAGATGGGCTGTGCAAACGACATCTCGTCCTACTGGAAGCGCTCGCCTGGGCCATCAGCGCGATCCTGTCGCAATTCGACAGCACCGGCTAATTGGCCGCACCGCGTCTATCTTGTTGGTGATCTCGGATTGCAGTGCCATTCCTCCAAAGCGGCGTGCGCGTCGTCCTGAGCGGCTTCAAACGACGGGAAGGCGCTCCCTGTTCGCCGAACCACGCGGGTCGTCCTGGTCACGACGTCGTGCTGTAGAATGGCCCTAACCCAGCCCCCGGCCTCCTGACTCGCAGACACCACGTCAGAACCGATTTCGTCGGTCGTCATAGTAAATAGGCAGTGCTAAGTGCTAGTTTGGGGCGAGGTGCTCGCCGCCGATGCCGTATTTATGCGCTGCGGCAGTCGTGCGGTGTCGGCCTGATCTCGATAATGATCCACGGTTCGCATGATAGCGGCTTAGTCACGTGTTCCACGGCGGTGCCAGGGCGTCCTCACCGCACCCGGCAACGCGTGCTGCGGATCGGACAAGCAATCATGGCCTTATACAGGGCAGTTACAGGTTCCCTGCGTTAGACTTGCCAGGAGGGCGATGCCGACGCCCGGTGACCGCTCCGTTGTCCACTCTTCATTATTTCTGCCATGCCCCGTAGTGCTACGCGCAAAACTCGCAGCACGGCCCGCTCGCGTCGTCCGCTAACCCGCGCCATGTTGCTTCCGTTGCCAATTGAGACCGCCAGTAAGATGTCCCTGGCCATCCATCTTGCGCTCGCCGCATGCCGGCGCGAAGGAAGCGGAACGGCTTATCAGTTCAACGAGCTGTTGCGCGTGCTTTACATGACGCTTTTCCTCCAGGAGAAAGGCTTCGGCGCGCTTCCGCTGGCGTTGTACGCGCGTGCCGAGAAGAACCTGAATGCATGTCTGTCTCGCGGGAAACCAGGCGATCATTGGTTCGTTGACGCTGAAACTGCGACTGTTCTCGAGCAAGTGCTGCGACTGCATGATGAGCAGTTGCGCGGAATCACCTATCGTGACCTGGCAGCCGCACAAGAACGGCTCGAGGGCTTCATCAGAAGCGCCCGCGTTTCGCCTCTGCCTGACGACGCGCGCCTTGCGGTACAGAAGCTGCCGGCCAATAGCAGCGACTAAGCTAACGACACTACCAGCGCAACGCGCTGACCGCCGACAGTTTTTCAGTCGCCCGTGCTGGCGGACATTGATCCGACCGGCATCGGCAGGCGTTTTAGCGCACGCGTTGGACGTTGTCCCGCAAACCACCGGTGATTGATGAACAGTTTGTCGCCCGCGACGTCGGGCAATCCGCCGAAGGAGACGCCGCCCCGGTTGTTCCGCCTCAGAGGATGGGCGACCGACGAACGGTGAAGCGGCGGCTAACTGGGAAAGGCTCCCGGTAAGCGAGCCATGATCGTGCAATCGACGCCGATGGCCTAGAGCGGCTCACTGCCGCCAAGCTGCCTAACCTCTCATTGCTGGACAGCCAACTGTTTTCGTATAGGCCGTCACCGTCCTCGTAGCGTCACGCGCGGTTAACTGCGTCCTTGAACGCCTTACCTACGGTGAATTTGACCGTTTTTGCAGCCGCAATTTCAATCGCCTCGCCAGTCGACGGATTGCGGCCAGTACGAGCGGCGCGCTCGCCGCTGCCAAAGGTGCCGAATCCGATCAACTGCACCGTGTTTCCGGCGGCCACGTCGCTGGTGATCGTCTCGAGTACCGCGTTGATAGCCTGTTCAACGGCGCTCTTGCTGGCTCCCGCCTGCGACGCTACCGCGTCTATCAATTCCTGCTTCTTCATTACTTTTCCTGTCGTTGAGCTGAACATCATCTTACCGAACCGCCGCAGGTGGCCAATCAGCTCTCGTATCCAATAATACGGCTTTGCGTGCTTTCGACACAAACCCTTTCCACCCGATGGGTTCGGCTTCCGTCGCCGGGCCGGCACGATGTCGGCTCGCGCAGAGCCGCGCGTCGTCGAGCCGCTGCCAGTGAACTCATTCTAGCGTGGCGAGCTTCCGTGGACGCTGTCCTTTTTGTCAATGGTCGCGGCGAAGGCGGCCGTCGCTTTTTGTCATCGTCCCCGATGTCGACGGTAAGCTAGGCAAACCGGTGCAGGTGCCGGCGTTGTAACTATTGACGCATTACATGAGGCTTGGCAACGAAGGTACGGCGAGAGCCGGCTACCCCTTGCCTCTCGAGCGCCCCAGTCCCCAGTTAGGCCACTTCGACGAATCAATTGAGTCGTGCGCCTAAGCGGAAAGCGGACGCTATTGTGCCAGGGCATTGTTCACTGCTCCCGTTGCCGGGCACGCCTTAGATGCTTGGCTCGACCTTCGTTCGTTTAAAGAGCGCGATCGCCGGCCACAGAGCACTGCGGGAAAACGCTCGGTTGACCAGTGCAAACCACTCGCCTACTGTATCGATACACTAAATCGATACAGCCGCGCGGGTGTTCCCCTGCGCGCAAACTCGTCCGCGCTCACGCGGCAATCAGGAGACACACCATGCATTCGATTTCCCGGCGACGGTTCCTTCAGACGGCCTCTGCAGCCTCACTTGCGGCAGCGGGCGCGGGCTTTCCCGCCATCGTGCGCGCAGAGCCGGCCGTCGCGCTGCGGTTGTCGTCTTCCATGCCCGCGAACGAGAACGCCGCGCACTACGTCTGGTATCAGAATCTCGCCGCGAACCTCAAGGCGAGCGTGGGCGACCAGATCCGCATCGACTACTTCCCGAACAACCAGCTCGGCAAGGAAAGCGACGTGGTGCAGCAGGTCAAGGTAGGCGCCGTGGACATGATGGTCACCGGCTCGTCGATCTGGGCGACCGTGCTTCCCGAGCTCGGCATGCTCGACCTGGGCTATGTGTTCGACAGCTTCGACCACGTCGGCCGCGCGATGGACGGCAGCGTCGGGAAGTCGTTCGACAGCATGCTGCAACAGCGCGCGGGCTGCTCCGTCGTCACATGGGGCTATTCCTTCGGCGGCCGGAATGTCTTCACGAAGAAGCCGACGCAATCGCTCGCGGACATCAAGGGCGTGAAGCTGCGTGTCCTGCCCACGCCCGCCTTCATGGAGACCTTCAAGCTGATGGGCGTGGTGCCGACGCCCATTCCCATCGGCGAGCTGTACATGGCCGCGCAGACGGGTGTCGTCGACGGCTTTGAGCACGACTGCGCCACCGTGCTCGCCAGCAAGTACGACGAGGTCGTGAAGTCGTGCTGGCAGACGCAGCATGTCTTCAGCCCGCTCGTCGTCGTGATGCGCCGCCGCTCGCTCGCAAAGATCCCCGAGAACCTGCGCCCCGCGTTTCAGAAGGCCGCGCAGGACGCCACCGCGAAGCAGCGCGTCGCGGCCATTCGCACCGCCGCCAGCGCCGAGCAGGAACTCAAGAAGCGCGGCATGACCTTCTATCCGATGTCGCAAGCCGACCGCGACACCGCGCGCAAGGAAATGCAGACGCAGTTGTACGCGAGCTTCGCGAAGCAATATCCCGCGACCGCACCGCTTTTCACCGCCATCGCCTCGGCCCGGGCCTGAACGGAGGAACGACGCCATGATCACATTCTCCGCGACGCCCGGCCCCGAGGCTACGCTCGCCGCGCCGGACTTCGGTCACGAGACGCCGCTTGCGCGCGGTCTCGTGCGCCTGATGCACGGCATCGAATATCTGTGTGCGGCTGTGCTCGCGGCGGACGTGCTCGTGGTGTTTCTGTCCGTGATCTACCGCTACTTCCTGCACGACCCGTTCGACTGGGCCGAGGAAGTCGCCCGCGCGCTGATGATCGTGCTGGTCTTCTTCGGCGCGGCCACCGTGCTCGGGCGCAGCCAGCACGTCGGCGTCGATCTGTTTCGCGGCATGCTGCCTGAGCGCTGGCAACCGGCGCTCGTGCATGCCGGCCATTGGGTGATCGCGGGCGTCGCCGCGAATCTTTGCGTGTCATCGTGTCTGCTGCTCGTCGATTCATACGGGCAGATGACGCCGAGCGGCCTGCCCGCGTGGATCAACGTATATCCGCTCGTCGCGGGCAGCATGTTCATGACGGTGTTCGCCCTCGCCCATGCGTTGAACGGCACGCGCAGACTCGTGCTCGGCACGCTGGTCGGGTGCGCGGCGATCGCGGCGGCGGTGTACGGGTGGAACGTCCTCGTACCCGGTCACGCGGTGAGGCCGGGCGCGCTGCTTGCCATCGGCTTCATCGGTGGACTCGTGCTCGGCGTGCCGATCGGCTTCGTGCTTGCCTTCTCGGCCCTGCTCTACTTTCTCGCGGAACCGTCCCTGCCGATGCTCGTGTACTCTCAGCAGGTCATGGCCGGCACCGATCATTTCGTACTGCTCGCCATTCCGTTCTTCGTACTCGCCGGCCTGCTGATGGAAACCAACGGCATGTCGTCGCGCCTGATCGAACTGCTGCTGCGCATGTTCGGGCGGGTACGCGGCGGACTCGGCCTCATCACGATCATGGCCACCGCGTTCTTCTCGGGCGTGTCCGGCTCCAAACTGGCGGATATCGCCGCGGTCGGCGGCGTGGTGATGCCCGCGGTGCGCCAGAGCCGCGAAGACCCGAACGAAGCCGCCGCGCTGCTCGCATGCAGCGCCGTGATGGCGGAGACCATCCCGCCGTGCGTCAACATGATCATCATGGGCTTCGTGGCGAACATTTCGATCGCCGGCCTCTTTCTCGCAGGCGTGGTGCCGGCTGCGGTGCTCGCCATGGCGCTCGCGATTGTCGCCGTGATCTGCGGCCGGCGCATCAATCTCGCCGATGCCCTGACGCACCCGCGGGCATGGCTGCCGCTGCTCGGCGGCGCGCTCGTCGCACTGGTCATGATCGCGATGATCGGCAAGGGCGTGACTTCGGGCATCGCGACATCGACGGAAGTATCGGCGTTCGCCGTGGTCTACGCCCTCGTCGTCGGATGGCTCGCATTCCGCGAGCTCACGCCTAAGTCGATCGTGCGCGTGTTCGTGCGCTCGGCATCGATGGCAAGCAGTATTCTCTTCATCGTGGCGGCGGCATCGAGCGTTTCGTTCGCGCTGACCATTGAGCAGATTCCCGCGCTCGTGTCCGATTCGATGATCGCTTTCGCGCATCACTATGGCCCGACGATGTTCCTGCTGCTCTCGGTGCTCATCATGATCGTGTTCGGCGCGGTGCTCGAAGGCGCGCCCGCGCTCATCATCTTCGGGCCGCTGCTCACGCCGATCGCGACGCAACTCGGCATCAACCCTCTGCACTTCGGTACGGTGATCGTCGTTGCGATGGGTTTCGGCCTCTTCGCTCCGCCCGTCGGTCTCGGCCTGTTCGCGACCTGCGCGATCACCGGCACGGACATGAAGGCGGTGGCGCGTCCCATGGTCAAATATCTGCTGGTGCTGTGCATCGCACTGGTGGCGCTGGTTCTGGTGCCGTCTTTCTCACTTTGGTTGCCGACCCGGCTCGGCCTGTAGCCGGTAGAAGTCAACGCTATGAGCACCATTCAGGATGTGGCCCGCGAAGCCGGCGTGTCCGTGAGCACCGTGTCGAACGTGCTCAACGGCCGCATCGATCAGATGCGCCAGGAAACGCTTGCGCGCGTGCAGGCCGCGATGAGCACGCTCCGGTATCGCCCCAGCACGCTGGCGCGTCAGCTGAAGACCGGGCAGACGCCGATCGTCGGATTGCTAGTGCCCTCCATCGCCAATCCGATGTACGGGTGTATCGCGCGCGAGGTCGAAACCTATGCGCAGGAGCGTTACGGCTATCGGGTGATGATCGGCAACACGTATCGCGATCCCGCGAAGGAAGCCTCGTTCTTCGAGGACCTGCTTTCGCAGGGCGTGCGCCGCGTGATCGTGATTTCATCGCTCGCCAATGAGCGCCACCTCGAAACCGCCGCCGGTCGCGGGATGGTCGTCGTGAGTTACGACCGCCGCGCGACCGAAGGCGAGGCCACGCGCGTCGACCATGTGACGCCCGACAACTTCGGTGCCGCGCGCATGGCGACACGTCATCTCATCGGACACGGTCACACGCGGCTTGCGTTCGCGACGCTGACGGGCATGACGATGAGCCGACGCGACAAGATCGACGGCTTTCTCGCCGCTGCCAGCGAAGCGGGCCTGTCCGGGCGCGCGCAGGTGCTCGACAGCGGTCCGGTCAACGAATACGGCGACTCGATGATCGCCGAGAACGGCCGCGCGCTTGCGCGTCGAGTGGCGGCCGACGACGAGCGCCCGACCGGGATCGTCGCGGTCAACGACCTGATGGCGCTGGGTCTGATGGCGGGCTTGCGCGAATCGGGGCTGCGCGTGCCCGAGGACGTGTCGATCGTCGGCATGGACGGGCACTTTCTGGCGGCGATCTCGAACCCCGCGCTCACCACCGTACAGCTTCCGGTGCCCGCCATGGCCGCCGCAATGGTCGAACGGGTGATGCATCCGCACGATGAGCCGATGCCCGCGTCGGAGCAGGGGCTGTTCACGGACATCACGCTCGTCGAACGGGAATCGGTAGCGCCGCCGGGCAGCGCCAGGCCGGTAACGAAGCAATCCAGGACCAGAAAATGAACAAGGTATTCGTGAGTCATCCCCGGCACATGCTGGAGCATTATTTCGGCGCCCGCGCGACGGCGGCGCTGGCGAAGATCGCCGATGTCGCCTACAACCCCGAAGACCGCGAGCTGACCACGGCCGAACTCGCCGACACGGCGCGCGACGCGGATGTCGTCATCGCGTATCGTCAGACGCCTGCGCCGCGCGCGTTGTTCGAGGCGCTGCCGAAGCTGGCTGCGTTCGTGCGCTGCGCAGTGGATATTCGCACCGTCGATGTCGATGCCGCCAGCGAACATGGCGTGCTCGTCACGCAGGCGAGCGCGGGCTTCGTGCCGGCGGTATCCGAATGGGTGATCGGCGCAATGCTCGATCTCGCGCGCGCGACAACCGCATATGCATCGGCATATCACCGTAACGAAGCGCCCGTGCCGCAGATGGGCCGCGAATTGCGCGGCAGCACGCTCGGCGTGATCGGATACGGACAGATATCGCGTTATCTGTGCGAGCTTGCGCTCGCATTCGGGATGCGCGTGATCGTGTCCGATCCATACGCGCGAATCGACGATGCGCGCGTGCGCGCGGTCGATCTGGACGCCTTGCTGGCGCAGGCAGATTTCGTCGTCTGCCTCGCGCCCGCGAACCAGCAGACCGCGAATCTGATGAATGCCCGCGCCTTCGCCGCGATGAAACCCGATGCCTGTTTCATCAACGCGGCGCGCGGTGAACTGGTCGATGACGCCGCGCTCTTCGCCGCGCTGGAGAGCGGACGCATCGCGGGATGCGCGCTCGATGTCGGGCGCGCGCCGGATCAGATGCCATCGCCCCGGCTGGCTACGCATCCGCGTGTGATCGCGGCGCCACATGTCGGTGGCTTGACGCCGGGCGCGATCGAGCATCAGTCGATGGAGACGGTCGCCCAGACGGAGGCGCTGTTCAAAGGCCGCATGCCGGTCGGCGCGGTGAATGCGGCGCACGCGTTCCGGCTGGCGCGCTGGGGTCACGCGGGCATCGACGTTCCGGCGGATGCGCGATGAAGTCGCCGCTTCCTTACGAAGGCGCGTGCGATTGCCACATCCATGTGTACGAGGAAGGCTATCCGCTCGCCCCGAGCGCGACGTTCATCCCGCCACCGGCGCCTGCGTCCGAGTATGCGCGAGTGCAGCGCACGCTCGGCCTGTCCCGCGCGATCGTCGTGCAGCCAACCGGCTATGGCTTCGACAATCGCTGCACGCTTGCCGCGATAGCCGAACTGGGCCACGGGGCGCGCGGCGTCGCGGTCGTGCCGCCGGATGTCGGCGAAGACGAATTGCAGCGTCTGCATGACGCGGGCATTCGTGGCGTGCGCTTCATGATGCTCCCGGGCGGCGTTTTGTCATGGGACGCGCTGGCGGAGATGTCGGCGCGCATTGCGCCACTCGGCTGGCACATCGATCTGCAACTCGACGGGCATACGTTGCCGCACTACGAACCGATGCTGTCGCGTCTCGCGTCCAGACTCGTGATCGACCATCTCGGCAAGTTCCTCACGCCTGTCACGCCGCAGAGCGAAGGCTTCGCGTCGCTGTGCCGTCTGCTGGATGGCGGGCGCTGCTGGATCAAGCTCTCCGCGCCGTACGAGAGTTCGCGCGTCGGCCCGCCCGCATTCGACGACGTGGCGTGGCTCGTGAGCGAGCTGTCGTCGCGGTATCCGGAGCGGGGACTGTGGGCATCGAACTGGCCGCATCCCAATGTGCGGCCAGTGCCTGACGACGCCCACATGCTCGACTGGGCGACGCGTCTTGTCGACGGCGATGAAGCGCGCCGCAAGATCCTCGTCGACAATCCCGCTGACTTATACCACCTGCAGCCGGGCTAGAGTTCATACGCACTTCGATTTTCGAAATGGGATCGCCTCTAGGTGACGTGCCTTGCGAAGACTCGCAAAACATATTGTTTGGGTGCGGCACCCTGCAACCAAGCCAGAACCGTGATGGTATATATGACCGCGCTCGACGCTTGGCGGCCGAGCGTCTATCCACCTTCTTGGAATCAACCAGTCAGTCGCTAGCCGTCACCGCCGACGCATCATCGGTCATAAGCCGTCGCTCGCAGGCGCGCCGACGACCGGCTGCGATACGCGGCATTGCTGTCATTCGCGATAAGATGCAGTCGAACGCCACTGCTGCTTTTTCGCTCACAACGTTGGTAGGGTGCATCGTTACCTCAAAGGCTTACGCGCGCCCGAGCGGAAAATCGTCCGAGGCTCCAATTTGTCCGTCGGGCGCCGACTCCCAAGCGTCCAGTGCCTAGTGGGCCAGCGGTCGAAGTTCAAACATTAGCCGGTTAAGGCGACGACCAGCGCTCAAGCAAAGTCGCTCCTCAATGGAAAGCGGCTGGATGGGTATGCAATCTGCTGCTTGCCGCTCAACGCTCCTAAGGAACGCATATCCCGGGACGCTAAACGGGAGCCTTTTTAAAAAGCTTTGAGCGCGTTACGACACCTATGAGAATCACGAATTGCAACGAAGCACCGTCTATGATCGCGAGATCGTCGAACTGCATGTGAGCAGCGACTCAAGCGCGCCCACCAGGTCCCGGCTATCGAGCGGTCCATAACACGCGAGGCGCATTGTGCAGATGACGATGCGACACGCGTCAGGCCTTCTCGCGTATAAGCGTTGGAGTTCACATTTCGCTGTCGTACGTTGTCTCTGCCCCTCGATGTCGCGGTTCTTTTTACCGCCGGCTGCTTGCCGCGCAATCCAAGCTGCGTTGGCCGATCTAATGTTTGTTTGTAGAATTACAGCATTCGGTTCTCGTGAGCCAGCGAATTCAATGGATAATCAACCGCGGCCACGTGTTGCCATTTCGCCTCGTGAACTCGGGCAACAGGATCTGGCTCTGCTGCGTGCGCGGGCCGAAGCGGAAAAGAACCCGATCCGAGTGAGCTGACCGGACGTTCAGGCCTGCCAGTGCGTAACGCAGATGACGTGACTATTCCAGCCCTGCTTCGGCACGTACGGCGAAGACGGGGTCCTGCCTGTCACGCCTGCCGAGCACCCAAGCAGGATTGAGTCCGCCATCGAGCGATCCGCCGAGTTCCGTGCGGATCGTATCGAACACCGTCCGCCGCCGTACGACACGCCACTCGCCGTCACGCTTTTCGAACCGGTCTACATACCGTCCGACTACTTCGACTCGCATGTTCTCGCGACTGTCGGCATGCTGCGCGTCAAGCATGGCGCGCTGGCTGCCGGCATCCGGTCCCATCTGCAAATTCGCCACGAAGTACGTCTCCACTGCGGCGACGCGATCGGACGCCAACTCGATGAGGCAGTTGCCGAGCAGATGCGTGGATTTGGCAAAGCTGCTCGCATCGTGCTTCTCCCGGACGAACGCGATGAAATTGTCACGCGAGCCGCTGAAATCAGCGTGATCGTCGTAGCCGTCTTCGAAGAACGTCGCGCGGACCAGTTCCCATTCACGTCGATCCACACCGCGCGCGTAACGCAGCAAGACATCGCGGATCTGGTCTTTGTCGATCAGGCGCTGGAGGTCATCGGTCATGTTTGTATTTTCTCCCAAAATCTCTCGGGCACCGGAACGATGCCCGCGTTGCGTCGTTAAGGAACGGTTGTTTCTGACAGCCGTTCCGTTCATTTCCGCGATATACCGCAGGATGGGCGCCAAATCCTCTCTGCCTTGCCCCGCTTCGTAGGCTGCGTGCCAGACGTCCCGCGCTCGTCCGATCGTCGGCATGGCAATGTCCATCAGCCGAGCGTCATGTCCTTCTCGATGATGGAAAGCGCCGCACCGTAGTCATACGTTCCGGCGACGGCGCGCGTCAGCATCTTCGAGCACGCGAAGCTATGGCCCGTGCCCGCATCGAGCAGCCGCAGCATCATGTCGGGATCGAGCCCAGCTTTTGCGCCCATGGCCAGCCCTTCTGAACAGACCACCATGTTGGTTGCCATGATCACATTGTTGACGATCTTCATGACTGCGCCATGCCTGGGCGTTCGCCCATCACGAACACGTGCTTGCCAACGAGCGCGAGCAAAGGCGACACCTGCTCGATGAGCCGTGGCGCGTCAGCCGCCAGCATGGTAAGCGTCCCCGCGCGAGCTGCGGGCGGTCCGCCCGAGACAGGCGCATCCACGATATCGATGCCCTTTCCCCGCGAGTCCGCTGCCGACCTGCTCGATCATGTCCTGACCGATGGTCGACGTTTCCACGTACAGACGGATGGCAGAACCGTGCGAGACGCCATTGGTCCCGAGACCCACTGCGAGAGACACCTCCGTGCTGGGCAGGCACGCGAACACGATGGATGCGGCGTCGGCCACGGCACGCGGCGAATCGTGCACGACCGCGTTGCCGACGACGAACGGCGCGAGCCCGGCCGGCGGCGGGTCACGAACATGCAGCCCGAAAGCCCTGTCCGAGCAAGCGTTCGGCCATCGGCCCTCCCATCTGGCCCAGACCCAGGAAGCCGACGTCTTCTGCGAGTTTCATGCAAACCTCGAGTCATCGTTGGTCGTTCGCTGACGCGTTCATCGTCGAGCGAACCCATTGCGCTGAGCGCAGGAGTCCTTCCTTTGCTTTTGCACACGCCAGGTCCATGCGGAATAATCCATGAATCATCCCTTCGTAGCGCCACAGCGTGACCGGTACGCCGGCGTTGAGCAAGGGATGCGCACACCATGCGCGCCGCATCGATGGGCAGCGCTTTGGCATGTTGCGCGACCCAGCGGAGCGCATCACAGTCGTCGACTGCGGCCGGGAACGAGTGCTCGGGCGCCAGCCGATAATCCAGAGCGATCAGGGCGGCGCCGCTTCCTTCGCAAAGATCGCGACAGACGTGATTGTGCGTGTCGAGATTGCCGATGACGAATCCGCCGCCGTGAAAGAACAGCGTCACGCCGTCGCTCGGCCGCTCCTGAGGACGATAAAGCCGCGCGCCCAGTACCCGCCCTTTCAGCGGCACCTGGAGATCGATGACTTCGCCAACCGCTGTGCGCCGTTCGAGCGGCGGATAAACGAGACTCGCGCGCAACGCCGCGACGGACATGCATTCCATCCGCGGCGCAGATTCGAGCGCGCCGAGAATGAGCGCGACTTCAGGATCGAGTGGCATCGTTCGCTCCTTCAGCATCAGGGTCACGCGTGGCGGCTTCGAGTCTCGACGGCATGGCTGTCTCGTTTTGCCAGCCACATCGAAAAGCGCGCCCGATTTTTGTGCCGGCGCCCGTACGCGCCGCTCATACCGCGCCGCCCAGCAAGCCCGCCTCGGCGACATGGGTGGCCTCCGTGCTGCAGACGCGCGCCTCAGCGCGGGTTTGCGCGCGCGACATCACGAAACCGGGATACCCCGCTGCCGCGATCTCGTCGCACTTGCGCCGATAGGTGCCGTGCCCGCCCAGATAAGGCAGGAACACATGTGGCTTTCCCGGAACGTTCGCGCCGGTATACCACGAGTTCGCCTTGAGATACAGCGTGTTCGCCACGACGTCCTGGACATGCTGCATCCAGTCTTCTTCGGCTTGCGGTATCGCATCCATCCGCTCGATCGCGTTGTTTCGCAGATACGTCATGCACGCGGCAATCCAGTCGATGTGCTGCTCGATGCTCATCGACATGTTCGCGAGCGGTCCGGGGCTGCCCGGGCCGGTTACCGTGAAGAGGTTGGGAAATCCGCTCGTCATCAGGCCGATGTATGTCTTCGCGCCGCTTGCCCATTTATCCGTAAGCTGGCGGCCGTTCACGCCGCGCACGTCGATATGCGTCAGCGCGCCGGTCAGCGCGTCGTAGCCGGTCGCGTAGATCAGCACGTCGAGTTCGTGCACGCCATCGCTGGTCGCGATGCCCTCGGGCACCACGCGCTCGATCGGCGTCTGCTTCAGGTCGACCAGCGTCACGTCGTCGCGGTTGTACACGCTGTAGTACGTATCGCCGAGACAGGGGCGCTTCGTGCCGAATGGAAAGCCGCGCGGCATCAGTTTTTCCGCGACGTCCGGCTTCTTCACCGTCTCGCGGATCTTGCCGCGTATGAATTCGGCGACCGTCTCGTTCGAAGCCTCGTTCGACAGAATGTCGCCGTAGCACATGCGAAAGCCCAACAACTGGCTATTTTCCCAGGCGTTTTCGTACTTCCGGCTGCGCTCGTCCGGCGTTGCGTCGAGTGCCGATTCGACCGGAAACGGCACGGCGATACCGAAGCGCGTGAGGCGGCTGATCGCTCGCCGCTCGGCGTAGGTCGCTCGCACGCGGGCGCGCATCTCCGGCGTCAGCGGATGATTCTTCGCCGGCACGACATAGACGGCCGTGCGCTGAAACACGGTCAGATGTGCGCACTTGCCTGCAAGCGCCTGAATGACCTGAATGCCCGACGAACCCGTGCCGATCACGCCAACGCGCTTGTTGCTGAAATCGACTTCATGGTGAGGCCATCGTCCGGTGTGATAGCTTTCACCCTTGAACGCATCCAGTCCCGCGATCTCGGGCGGCTTGGGCACGGAAAGCACGCCGGTTGCCGGCACGAAGAAGCGCGAGCGCGTGACCTTGCCATCCGAAGTCGTCACGACCCAGAGATTCTCGCGTTCATCGAACACGGCCTTATCGACTCTCGTGCTGAAGCGGATATGCTGGCGCAACTCGAAACGATCGGCCACGTGGTTCAGGTATTTCATCAGCTCCGATGATGCCGGGTATCGCTCCGGCCAGTCCCACTCGTCCTGCAGTTCCGGCGAGAAAGAGTACGAATAGTCCCAGCACTCGAGATCGACGCGCGCACCGGGATAGCGATTCCAGTACCACGTGCCGCCCACGCCATCGCCCGCTTCGAATGCCTGTACGGCGAATCCCGCATCGGTCAGACGCTTGACCGCATACAACCCGCCGAATCCAGCGCCGACCACGACCGCGTCCAGAATCGCCGGGTCGTTATTCTGTTTAGTCATTTCCTTTGTCTCCTGAAAGTGCTGCTGCCCTGTGCTTCTATTTGATGACCGTAGGCGCAGTCGCAGCAATCACGGCGGCAGAGGTCTGCCGTACTTTGGAATCCAGACGCCTCTCTCCGGAAGCGGACCGCGCGCGCTGCGATTCGCTTCCAAAGTACGGAAAACGAGTTATGGGCCAGTTGACGATGGGTGCTTTGCCTCTCCATCTTGGAGCTGGACGTGAAGGCTGCACGGGCGGTCAGCATTTCGCCTGATGGCCGGTATTTCGCATGGAAGCCGCGCGAACGCCGTCAAGGTTTGCGAGCAGTCTCGGTCGCGGAATGGCCGTTTCGCAATGCAGGCTTCGAGGTAGCCGCGGTCATAGTAGGATGGAGAAAAAATAAAGCAGCATCACGGAGACGCGCATGTCAACCGCAAGGTCCCTGCCCCCGCATGCCAGCGCACGCTCGCGCAACGGTCCGCACGGCGTCGACACCGCTTGGCCCCGGCCGTCTAGCGTGAAACGTGAAGAGAGCGATGTCCTCGTGACGCCGCTTGCCCGCGGCCTGTCGATATTGTCGGTTTTCGGTCCCGACAAGGCGTGGCTCGGCAACCGCGAGATTGCGCTCGCGACCGGACTTCCCGCTCCGACTGCATTGCGTCTGCTGCGCTCGCTCGTCGCGCTTGGCTATCTCCATCACGACAAGGACAGCCGGAAGTACG
Organism: Burkholderia sp. 8Y; assembly: GCF_902506145.1. GTDB lineage: Bacteria > Pseudomonadota > Gammaproteobacteria > Burkholderiales > Burkholderiaceae > Caballeronia. Next base: position 1,120,063 of record NZ_LR733519.1, read on the forward strand.
CGCTTGCGCCCGCATCGCTGGCGCTGGGATATGCGGCAATCGTCGATCCCGACATGCTGCGCCTTGCGCGCAAGGAAATGGGCAAATTCGCCGACGCGACCGACACCTATCTCCTGCTCGGCGCCCGCGACCGTCTCGACGTCATCATTCTGGAAACGCAAGTCGGCAAACGCGTGGTGCTCGATCTGCGGCTTTTTCCGGGCATGCGCATGCAAATGGCGTATTCGCTGATGGGCTGGACGTTGCTTGCCATCCTTCCGGAAGAAGAGCGGATTTATTTGCAGAAGGAGATCGAACGCGCGACAGGCATCACCTTGCCTGCTTCGATTCGACGCCGGATGAGTGACAAGATCGCGGAGGTTCGCGCGCTGGGCTTCGGTACGCTGCATGGCGAGTGGGAACCGGAGCTTGCGTGTGTCGCCGCGCCCGTCCTGATGCCCGGCCGGCCACCCTGGGTGCTCGGCTGTGTCGGCCGCACTGCGCGCATGGCCCAAACTCGCATCGAACTCGAACTCGGGCCGCGGCTCGCTGCAACCGCGCAAGTGTTGCAAGCGCACGCGCTGAAACGCGCTGAAACGCACCTGAGCGCCGCGACCGCCGCCACAACCACATCGCCGGAACCGACATGCCCACTGCACCGCCCGTAACGCTGACGCTCAATCGCGGGCTACAACTGCTTCGCGCCTTTCATGCCGATCGCGCCCCGCTGACAAACGGCGAGCTGGCGAAGCGAACGGGCATGTCCCGCTCATCGGTGTCACGACTCATTGCGACGCTCATTCATGTGGGATTCGTTCGTCGCGTTGCGGGCGGTCGCGAGTTCGAACTGGCGACCGGCGCGTTTGGCGTCGGGCACGCCTATCTGTCGACCAATCCCATCACGGGAGCGGCCGAACCACTCATGCAGCACCTCGCCGATCGGCTCGACGTCTCGGCCGCGCTCGCCGTGCCCGATCATCTCGACATGCTGTACATCGCATACCGGTACGCCGCGGGCGTTTCGACGCTGCAACTACGCGTGGGGTCGTTGCTGCCGATGGGCGTGACGGCGATCGGTCGTGCCTGGCTCTGGAGACAGCCTGAAGCTTCGCGGAATCAATATGTCGAGCAACTGCTGGCGGCGGCCGGTCCGAAAGCCGGGCAACTCCGGACGTCGATCGAATCGTCTTTCCGTGATCTCGATGCGAACGGCGTGTGCATGGCGGTCGGGGAATATCAGCGCCACGCATATGGCATCGCCTTGCCGGTCGCGCTCGGTCGCCCGCGGAACGAGATGGCGCTGAGTTGCGGAGCGGTCGATGTCGCCTGCGACATCGCGTCGATCAGAGCACGCGTCGTGCCGGCGCTCAAGGAGACCGCGCGAGAGCTGGAGTCGCTGCTCGGCGATGCCCGAACCCGCCCCTGATGTTCGTACCTGGGTCCGGCCCCGTCCGCGTCAGCGATTCAACGGCGCGCCGATGAAGCTCGGCTCCGCGGCTAGCGATAAAATGCGGTGCCCACGCCTTGCGTCGCGGAATAACCGCTCTCATGTGCTTCAACATCGCGCACGCTTCATACCTCCCGTCGTTCCATAGTACCGAAGGGACGCACGGGCGTGGTTGCCCGCGCCCGAATTCAGGATTCAAATCGGGTACAGCCTGCTGAGCGTCGTCCACGCATTGCTACAAAAGAGGCATTGCACAGGACACGCCATGCCGGACACCGCAGCGCTCAAAAACGGATTCGAACTGTTCCACGGCTTCTGGAGCAACGCGCTCGCACTCGCATTGCATGAGAGTCCGGACTTGTTCAATGACTATCTCGTCACGGCGAAAGTCGCGCTAGAATTCGGCCACCTTGAGCGCAAGCTATGCGACTTCGTGATGCTGGCGGCAAGCGCAAGCGTCACCCATCTGAATCGCGAGGCCATCACGCTGCACATCGAAGGCGCCACGCGGCATGGCGCCACGCGCGAAGAAATACTCGAGGTCCTGCAGATCGCCTCGGTACTGGGCATCCATTGCCTACATGGTCGGTGTGCCAATTTTCTTCGACGAACTCGCCGCTGCCAGAACATCGCTCGACGCGGTGTTCCCGCTCGACCAAGCATTCGAGCGCGTTAAGCCGCGATTCACCGAGCAGCGCGGCTACTGGAGCGATCAGTTGCAATCGATGGTGCGCAGCTCACCCGCGTTGTTCGAGGGCTATACCGCCTTTTCCTCGACGCCGTGGAGAGCCGGCACGCTCGCACCCGTTGGCAAGGAACTGCTGTACGCGGCGATCGACGTTTCGACGACGCACCTCTTCGAACCCGGCGTGCGCATCCATACACGCAACGCGTTGCGCTACGGCGCGACGCCTGCGCAGATTCTGCAGGCGGTGCAGATCATCAGTTGCGTCGGGATGCAAAGCTTCTTGATGGGCGCGCCGCAAGTACGGCCGGCCACGAAGTAGGCGCGGCGGCTCGCGGGAATAATCCGATCCCTGACGCACCGGCCTGCGCTTGTGCTTCGAAGAAATAGACCGGTGTGGAGACTGAACGAATGTCCGAAGGCCCAGCTTCGACTCAGGGTTTGACGTTGAAGATCGCCGAACATGTCACGCGCGTCGCCAATTCGCAGCGCGATCCTAGCGACACCTAGGCGCTGCGTCGACTGTTTCTCGATAACTTCATCGTATCGCTGTGGGGCAGAACGCGGCCCGCGGCCAGTGCGATCGCGGGTTGGTCAAAACGGTTCGCCGGGTCGGGGCCGAGCCCGGTCCCGGGCGGGGACTGGACGACGGACCCGTCGATCGCCGCACTCGTGCACGGCACGGCCGCACACAGCTACGAACTCGACGACACGGCACGACGAAACTGCGAGCCATCCGGGCTGTGTGATTATTTCGGCGGCACTCGCCGTCGGCTGCACCACCGGGCATGTCAAGCCGATCTGTTCCGCGCGGTGACGGCGGGGTACGAAGCGATGGCCCTGATCGGCTGCACCGCAGGCGGAACGGAAACGGTGCATCACGGTTTACATCCGACCTCCGTATACGGCGCGTTCGGTGCCGCGACCGCGTGCATCGCGCTGTTTGCGTAATCGGCACGGCGTACTCGTCGCACAGGAAACGATAGTGGCCGCCTGGGGTCACGCGCTATCGCAGGCGTGCGCGAGATCCATGCAGATTTACAAATCAGCATGAAGCCTTTACTCGTGTTGCCGGCTCTTTCACTCCACCATCGATGCGCTTCCAAGATCACCGACCGCTTCAGCGTGCCGCTGTCCTCGATCGCCGAGACCGTGGTCAGCGGGCCGCGGCTAATCGCGGAACAGCACATGACGCCCGCGAAGTCCACGATGACCGCGCAGTACAGTTGCCCCTACATCGTGGGCGCGCCGCTCGCTTACGGACCCGCCCGATACGATGCCTATGGCGAGGCTTATCTCGACGATCCCGCCGTTCGTTCAGTGGCCGACAAGGTGCGCTTCGAAATTAGCGAGGACATCGAACGGAAGTATTATCAAAGCAGTTCGCGACCGGCGCGAGAATTTGCTTTGCCGACGGCGCCACGCGATCCTGCATCGTGGCGGATAGCGTCGGAACGCCGCGAAAGCGGATGTCGCGGGAGCAAATCATCGCGAAGGCGGACGGACTCGCGTCGCAAGGCCGGTTGCTCTCGGGGACATGCTCGCAGACGTGATATGGGGTGGCAGGGATGCACTCGCGCTTGCGCATGCCCTGACCGCCGGTATCTGAACAAGGGTGAATAGAGCAAGTCAAAACTGGAGCGGAAGTATGGCCCGTAATCACGATTTCGATGCAGAATCGATCACGCGCGAAGAGCTTCATCTACGACAGCTCGAGATGCCAGGCTATCGACGCAGCGATGGTTTGTTCGAGGCAAGCGCAAGCCTCGTGGATCGCAGGACGAGCGACTTCACGCCCCCCGGGCGGCGCGCGTCTGGTAAGCGATCAGGCGCCCATTCACGATCTTGGCGTTACACCGGTGTTCGACGAGGACATGGTCGTTCGCGAGGTCCATACGTTCATCCGGTCTCATCCGTATGCACCGTGTCACGGTGGCGGCGACACCCTCCAGGCTTTGGTCGGCTTGCGCATCGGAGCGGGCTGGAACACCGAGGTGCGCAAGCGTCTGCCATCCGGCGATACGTGCACGCATTTGAAGGAATTGCTCGGGCCACTCGCGAGCGCCGCGTTTCACACCATGGTCACCGAACGCCCGTCCGGATTGACTGAGCGTGACGAAAAGGGCAAGCCTCGCAAGATCGATAGCTGTCACGCGTACGGCGCATCGCGCGAACTGGTCAAGACGCTATGGCCCGAGTACCACACACTGAAGAAGATATAACTGAGCCAAGTGGCGCTCGGCATGCAGGTTGCCGTGACGATCTGCTTCAGCCGGGAGTGACCGCTACGCCGTTCGCTCGGTCCCGGAGGTAGCCGCCCACGTATGGCATCGATACTCGCGGCTTGCCGGGGATGTTCGCGCCGTGGCACCACGACTCCGCAACGCGACGCGACGTTGACGATCGCGCCGCGACTAGTGCCGATCAGTAAATGGTGACGCCGCTGTCCACGGGAATGATCTGTCCCGTCGTGCGACGCGACTCGTCCGAACCGAGATAGACCGCCACGTGGGCCATATCCGCGGGCTCACACGGACCGAGCAGGCACTGGTCCGCCAGCGTGCGCAGTTCCTCGCGTTCGTCGACCAGATGCCGAACGCGCTCAGAAAGCGTCAGCCCTGGCGCGATCGCGTTAACGCGTATCCGCGAAGCGGCATATTCCAGCGCCATCGAACGCGTCAGTGCATGGACGCCGCCCTTCGCCGCCGTGTAGCAATCGCGGTCACTCAGCGCCGTCAGCGCAACCATCGAAGAAAAATTGATGACGGCGCCGCCACCCGCTTGCTGCAGATGAGGAATGCCGTATTTGCAGACGAGAAACGTGCCGAACAGATCGAGTTTGATTGCCCGCCAGAATTCGTCTTCCGGCGCATCGGTAACTCGTGCGTCGTTCGGCGTGGAGCCGCCGGCGGTATTGCACAGGATGTCGATGTTCCCGAATGCTTGCGCCGCCCGCGCAAGACCGTCGCACACGTTCTGTCTATCGGTGACGTCGAGCCTGACCGGAATGATCCTGTCTCCGCCTCCGCTCGCCTTGGCCGCTGCTTCCGCGAGATTCTGGTGAATATCGCCTGCCAGCACCCGTGCGCCTTCGGCGACGAAGCGTTTGCAGACTTCGGTTCCGATGCCGCCCCCGGCGCCAGTCACGAACGCGACCTTGCCATCGAGTCTTCCCATTTCGAGCCTCCTTTATTACACCATGCGTCCATCGTCTCGCCGCACGCGCCGTATCGAGCACTGCGCAGACCTCCTCGGCAGAGCGGATCGGTCTGGGATTGCCGCGACGTTCGTGTGCCGCCACGCGGACCGAGCGACAAAAGACCGATCCGCGCGTGCGATGCTTGGGGTCGCGCAACCGGGATGGCAATCCAAGTCCGTCGCTGACCTGCGCACGACGTGTGACGACGTTCTTGCGTTGAAGCCGGCGCCATGGCCGTGCGCGAGCTCATGGTGCCGATGTTCGAGCGCGCGCATGGCACCGTCAATCGGGCCGGACGCCCTTTACCGTACTTTGAAACGGCGTCTGCCCTACCTTCCCACGGGTGGAGTTTCCGAACGCGCGTTCGTACTCCGTGCAGTGCGGAAAAACGCGGCCAGAAATGTTTCGACGCACGGAACAACGACGAGTCGCGCATTGACGCGTTCATGGCCGGCCCACAGGATCGCAGAACGCCGCCGATCGATCGTTCGGCGGAGCCCATGACTCCCGCGCCTGTCCGATGCGATCGTCAATCACATGTAAGCACGCCGGCTAATACGCAGGCCTTCATGCTCCGGATCGCTCGACATCGCAACTCAGCTCCTCTACGCATGAACGATGCCGAAACCGTGACACCGAATTCCGCGATCCATGGTCGTCGACCGGGCGACTACCGCGAACTTTGCGCGCTCATTCGTCCGGGCGATTCTGTGATGTGGGGTCAATCGCATGCGGAGCCGGTGACCCTCATGCGCGCCCTGGTTGCACAGCGAGAACAGCTGAAGCGAATCCGCCTCTTTCTCGGCATCGGTCTCGCCGACATACTCAGCCCCGAGCATGCCGACGCCTTCGATTTCCTCGCCTACTGCGGCACCGGAACCAACCGCAAGCTCGCGCGAGCGGGCGTGCTCGACATTCTTCCGGTGCATTATTCTCAGCTTCCGGAACTGATTCGCACCGGTCGGCTGCGGATCGACGTCGTCATGTTGCAGGTATCGCCGCCGGATGAACGCGGCCGATACAGCCTCGGGCTCGCCCGCGAGTACCTGGTCGAAGCAGTCAGGCACGCGCGCGCAATCGTCGCGGAAGTGCATCCCGACGTACCGTGGACCTACGGGGGCCCCTATCTCCAGGACAGCGACATCGACCTGCTGGTGGCGTCGGAAGCGTCGTTTCCGGACGCTCAGCCGGCCGAAGTGGGGCCGGTGGAGCAGACGATCGGGCGCCACGTCGCATCGCTGGTGGAAGACGGAGCGACTCTGCAGACGGGGATCGGTTCGATCCCGGACGCGGTGATGGCGCAACTCCACGACAGACGCGATCTCGGCGTGCATACCGGCAGCATCGAGACGGCATCGTGGCATTGTGCGAAGCCGGTGTCGTGACAAATGCGCGAAAGACCATCGATGTCGGAATCACCATCGGCGGAGTCATCATGGGCTCCGATCGCACGCGCCGCTCTGCGCACCGCAATCCTGCCCTTCAACTGCGCGGCACGGAATACACGCATGCCCCATCCGTGCCGCGCCGAATCGAACGCTTCGTCGCGATCAATTCGGCGGTGCAAGTGGACCTCACGGGCCAGGTGAACGCCGAAGCGATCGGCGACACATATGTCGGTGCGGTGGGCGGTGTCGGCGATTTCCTGCGTGCGGCGCAGCCCAGCCGGGGGGGCGTGCCCGTGGTTGCGTTGCCGTCGACCGCTGGCCCGCACAGCCGGATCGCGACGCGCGTCTCAGGGCCCGTAACGGTGCCGCGCAGCGATGCGTGCGTCATCGTCACTGAATACGAGATCGCCGATCTGCGCGGCCTGTCGATCGCCGAGCGCATTCCGAAGCTCATTGCCGTCGCTAATCCAGACCACCGTGAACGGCTGGCCCGCGAATGTGTTGCGGGCACTTGAGGAAGCGCGCTGATTTGCTTACACACGTTCACAGCGCGATCACGTCGAGACGGTCCCGCGAGCCGAGCACCTTGTAGGCTTCGCTCCCCACTTCACTGCATTCTAAGTCGCGCAAGCAGTTGAACGTTGGAATCCCGAGTCGGCGCGTAGTCCAGCGACAGTACCGCCGCAGCAAATCGATATCGACGCTACAACGAATAGCGCAGATACCTGAGCGCGACAAGCGAGCGCGCACTCCGCGAAGTCGTCGGCATCGGGAGTCCCGTTGTGGAGACGAACTCCTAGTTGCCGAGCCAGCCCTCTCGCGGTGCAAACGCGGCCGGTCGCCAGACTTCGCGCCAGCTGCAAGACCATGCCCGGCGATGCGCGCGCCTCTTGTACCTTCACTGTCGCCGATCGACGCATCGTACCGACTCGCGTCTTCATGCACTGTCGAACGTAGCTGCTCTCCGATTGGGCTGCGGCCACATCGATAGCTTCATTGTCTCTATCTTGCTTTCCGAGCGACGCATGTGCGCGGACTGATGAGTCATGGCCAAACGCCACGCATCGACGCGGACGCGCAACAAGCGTTCATCCGCTGCGTTGCATTCGATAGAGGCGCAAACCAGTCAGATCAAAGCCCTTTCATGCTCGGAAGCGAAGGATTACTTTACAGAATTCTCGACGACACCGGCGTAGCGCAGTGCGCCGAAGTACGGCACACAAGGTCGGTCGAAAAGGCGCCGTCGCAGTCGCTGGCCAAGATGCCCGTTATGGCTGAATGTAATCGACGCATCAGCGCGGCGCACTGCACATGCATTGCCGCACATTGCCGACGAGTGAAACTCCCTCAGTCGCGGTGATGAAAGAGCGGCGCGTGGTCCATCCAGTCGTACTGACCCGGGCCGCCCGTCCATGCCCAGTTCACGTTGTCGCGCCGTACGCGGCTCATATCCGCTTTGGCCGGCGATTGTTCGACGTGGATTGCCTTCTCATCCGCGGCGCGCTCTTCGGCAGGCCGCTGCGAGTTACTATGTTTGCTGAAATCTGTCATTGCATTCTCCCTAGGTGGCATTGGGCCCCCGAATCTGGCGCGGGCGATCACCAGTTGCTGGATCTGCGTTGTGCCGTCATACGTGCGGAACCGCCGCACATCGCGGTAAAAGCGATCAATGCGATACTCGGCCATCTAGCCAGTGCTGGCGAAAATCTGCACGGCCCGGTCCGCTACGCCGCCATACATCTTGCAGGCGAACAGCTTGGCGCGAGACGTCTCGGTGCTCACACCAGCTTTCGGCGCCCCGCCGCGCGGCGTACATCACAATTTAGCGGTCTGCATAAAATACGGCCTTGTCTACGGCCACCGTCGCCTGCACGATCCGAAAATCGGCGATCGGTTTGCCGAACTCCTTAGCTACGCTGCGTACGACAGCGCCATCGACAACATGCGTTCGGCCACCGTCAATCATCCCGCCGCGATGTGCATGCGGCCCTCGTCCAGGACCGTCATCGCAGTCTTGAAGCCCTGGTCTTCCTTCCCGCCGATCGGATTGACAGCCGGCATACGCGCGTTTTTGGAAATCACGGCGAAGGTATGTGCGCCCTTCTGAACGGTTTTTGTGTCGCTTACGTAAGCTGCCGGGCGTTTTCGCGTCGACCATGAGAGCCGAAATGCCGCCGAGCCTTCGTCCTCCAGATTGCCTGGCGCGATCATCGCCCGGAGGCGATGGCGGCGATCGTTGCCACATGTGCGGCGAGGTTTTCTACCCGACACGTTTGCGCGTTGGCACGCGGTCGCGGGTGTTCTACTAGTCCATGAAGCGTTCGGCGCATGCGCGGCGATGCCGTCAGCCTGACAGCCATGTTTCATTTGTAACGAGGACACGCGGCCGACCAGGTCTGCCGGCGACTAGGCGATGCGCATCGTCGCGTGACGCGGCAGCGGCGGGAATACATACCACGCGCCGTCCTCGTGCTGAAAGAACCAGATCGCGACGTCTCCCGTGGATGCTCTCGCGTCGATCCTCACACAGCGCCTGCAAGCCGTACGCCGAAGGAAGCGGATGCGCAACGGGATCGCCCGGTTCGGTGTGAGCCAGCTCTCGATCGCATCGCGCAAGGTCTTTCTCGTCACGTTCATTACTATCTCCTGCGTTCAGCCGCTCGCTTCAATGCTTTCTTCATTGCGCTCATCGTGCGGCCCGGCGCTATCGAGTGTCAACCACACCGATCATCAAGTTCCGTACTTCGACACGACAACAAGGCAAACGGCACGTGCTGGTCCAATACATCAATCCAGAGCTCCTTAGTCATTCGCTCGGCCGGGAGAGCAGGTACCGCGGACATTAGGCCCGCCTCGCAATGGAAGCGCCGACGCTGCAAGGCCAAGCACTGCCTGATGCAGGCGGACCTCGTCGATGATAAAGAGTCCGAACTCGCGCACTGCAGCCAGACCGCGATCCGCGCGACTAAAGAATTCGCACACTAACTGGATACGCACGGCATGTGGCATCTCTGACTCGCTTTCGATGCTCTACGCGCCGTGCTCAAACGCCACGTCGACGAGTTCGTTCGACGAAACGTGGTCGTAGAGCTAGCCGCCTCGAAAAGCGAGATCCGCAATCGAGCGCACGTAGTTGCGGTGTCGCGCTGCGTCAGGAAGGAGCGCCCCGCCATCCGCAGCAGCACCTCCCGTATCTGCGCTCGTATTTGCATTTTGCTTTCCGCGTCTCTCTGCTCCCCAACGTTCAGTTGTGCCGCCGTCGGGCGCGTGCCCCCCTATCTAACGCTCGGTTGGTATTTACCTCTTTCCATTCGCGCGAGCTACCGCGTCCATTCTACGGAACGATCAGCGGCCACGCGTTGACAATGCCGCCACCGTTGGACGACGCTTCGGGCTGTGACCTGCGGTTCGCCGCACGGCATCTTCCGCCGCACCTTACCCGCAATCAGAGGAATTCCGATGAAAAGCGTAAGCTCCGAGTCCTGCATACCGAAGCCAATGCATACATGGCGAAGTTCCGGAGGGGTCCGGTTAGCCGGCGACACGTGGGGCCCGCCTGACGGACCGCCCGTCGTTCTCCTGCACGGCGGCGGCCAGACCCGCCACGCTTGGGGCGGCACGGGCGAACGGCTCAGCCGTGCCGGATACTTCGCCATTGCTTACGACGCCCGTGGACACGGCGATTCCGACTGGAGCGCCGACGGCGACTACAGCCTCGACGCGCTTGCCTCGGACCTAATTTGCGTGCTCGCGGCCCTGGGCGTTCACCGCCCCGCGCTCATCGGCGCCTCGCTGGGCGGTGCGACGAGCCTCGTCGCGATCGCCGAGAAGCAGGTAGAGGCAAGCGCACTGATCCTCGTGGATATCGTGCCGTATTGCGAACCTGCGGGCGTTAATCGAATCCGCACATTCATGACACAGCACCCGGACGGATTCGGTTCCCTCGATGAAGTCGCCGATGCAATCGCTGTTTATAGGCCGTCGCAATCGCGCCATCGTAATCTCACCGGCCTGGCAAAAAACGTGCGGCTCGGCAATGATGGCCGTTACCGCTGGCACTGGGACCCGAAGTTCCTCGCAAGACCCATCGATCCTGACGCGCGCCACGTGCGTCTTGCCGACTCGGCAAGACGCCTTGCACTGCCCACCCTGCTCGTGCGTGGCGGCAGCTCCGATATCGTCAGTGAAGCCGGCGTGAAAGAGTTTATCGAACTGTGCCCCCATGCGGCATACGTGAACATCGCACAGGCGGGCCATATGGTCGCCGGGGATCGCAACGATCTGTTCGGCGACGCGGCCATAGCTTTTCTCGCGCAGCGGAACGGCGTCGCAAAGTCGGCCAGATTGGCGTAATCGGGCGGCCGGACGCCGTCGAGGCCGCTTCGCGCCCTCAGATCGGGGGCGACTCCGGAATGTTAGAAAAGTGGTGCTGGCGTATCTTCCACTCACCGTGCTCCCGCGCGATGACGAGCGTCGTTCGCAGCCGGGAACGCGACTGGCGGTCGCCGCCGAGCACGAATAGGAATTCGCCGAAGCCCTGCGCGAGAAAACAGTCATCCGTGATAAGGATGAAGTGCTGCTCCACCAACTCCAGCGTGGCTGATTCGATAACGCCTTCATACGAGGCGAAATATTCGCGGACCGCGCTTGCCCCTACAGCATGCGCGGGCCGTCCGCCGAAGAACAGCGCGTCGTCCGTGTACACCGCCGTCAGCGCGTCCGCGTTCCAGTCGCGCGCGGACATGTTCCACGAAGCCTGGACGGCACGCAGCGCCGAGCGGGCTCCATCAATGCTCCCCTGCATTGCATTGTCTCCTCATCGATTCAGTGATTTTCCGCCATAACGTCCGACAAGCTCGCGAAACCTCGCATCGCAGTTTCCACGCGCCAGCGGACGGTCGAGCCGCTCCCTTAGCATGATGTGCGCGCGCATTGCGGTCAATTCACCCGATCGTTCTGTTCCGTAGCCTGAAACTCGTGGCACTCATTGGCGGTTCGGTGTTTTCGGTGTGTTCGTCACGTTTTCGCGCCTCATCGAAGACAAAAAAGTTCCCAATGCCAAGACGTCGTCAGGTCTCCTCCCCGCAGTCGATACTTTCGAGTACTCAACTTCTGTCGTTCGTCGTTGGCGCGCATTGCCTTGAAATTGGGTATAAGCGGAACCGGCGGAAATTGGCGTCCGTCCTTTACAATAGACGATGCCCCACCCATGCACCGGTTGAGAAGCGCGGACGGGTTTCTCGTGGCTGGCGACTCGTGCGGCTACCCCGGCGGCATCCCGTGATTCTGCTGTGGGCCCGATGCGAAAACGTGCGGCCCTTGCCGGTACGCTTCGAGAGTTAATGTCAATTGTGGTGTTTGCAAGGCGCGGCCTGATCAGGCGGCAAGCGGTTGCTGAGCCGGTGTGCTGTCGGTCACCGGTAGACCGTCTTTGAATGGGACGCCTTCAAGCAGCGAGGCGATTTTTTGTGGCGCACGAATGCGCCGCCATGATTGTTCCGCCGACTCGATTAGCTTGAATGCAAGGCCAAGAAAGGTCGGACGCGATACGCAATTGCGCGTGAGGGTTGTTCGATGCCGAACGGTGGCAAAGGTTGACTCAATCGGATTGGTTGTTCGCAAGTGCTGCCAGTGTTCAGCGGGGAAGTCATAAAAGGCCAGCAGCTCGTCGCGATCCTTGGTGAGCTTTTCGGCCGCCTTCGGATACTTGGCCGAATAGGCGCCAGCGAAGCGGTCGAAAGCGGCGAGCGCTTCTTCGCGTGTGGCGGCTTGCCAAATCTGCTGCAGGCCGGCTTTGGCCCGACCGTGGTGTGATTTGGGCAAGGCGTTAAGAACGTTTCCAGTCTTGTGAAACCAGCAGCGCTGGTGCCGCGTCTTGGGAAACACTTCAGCCAATGCCGCCCACAGACCCATTGCCCCATCGCCGGCCGCGAGCAGCGGACCACTTTGTAGCCCCCGCGCTTTCAGGTCCAGCAAGAGCTCGCACCAGGCGTCCTTCGACTCCCGAAAGCCGTCGCCAATTGCCACACGCTCTTTCGTTCCGTCGGGCTTCACCCCGATGATGACCAACAGGCACTGGCCATCCGAATCGTCACTGCGCAGCCCCGTGTGTATGCCGTCGGCCCACCAGTAGATCCAGCGGGAGTTCGACAGATCGCGCTGATTCCAAAGCGCGTGTTCTTCGGCCCACTGAGCCTTCAGACGGCTGACTACGTTCGGCGAAAGACCCTTGGCTTCTTCACCCAACAGCACGCTCAGCGCCTCGCTCATGTCGCCGGTCGAGACGCCACGTAGGTACAGCCAAGGCAACGCCGCTGACACGCGGGGGGACTTCCGAATATAGGGCGGCACAATGTTCGAATTGAACTTCACGCCCGAGCCTGAGCGATCGCGAACCTTCGGCACCTGTACCGCGACCGGACCGATTGCCGTGACGACCTCGCGCTCCGGCAGGTAGCCATTGCGAATCACGGCGCGCCTCCCGTCGAGAGTCTTCACGTTATCGTAGCGTTCGAGCAATGTCGTCAACTCCGCCTCAATCGCTTGCTGGATGATCTGCCGCGCGCCTCGCTGAATCAAATCGTCAAGGCCGCTGGGAGGTGCTTCCGATTTACCCGAGCTCGTTTCTTCTGTAACCTTCTTCATTGGTGGTGGATTCCGGTTTAGCTGGTTGTTACCCTAGACGAGCAACATCCTCAGCTATACCGCCACCGCCTTCAAACCCCCGCCTCATCCAAACACCAGTTTCGACCATAACTCACGCTTCGACGGATTTCCCCACATTGATGCGGTACTGACGGCAAGGACAAAAACGCGCTTCAGAACACGACTATCAAGATAACTCGGGATTCTCTCAACCGCTCGGTCCACGAGCACAAACTTGCCCTATGGGAACCGCGCGGCACCCTCCTCTCCGAATGCCAATGCAAAGCGCAGTTCGATAGGACGTGCGTCTCGGATTCGGCCTTTGCGGACATTGAGGTCGGTCGCGTTCAGCGTCTGCACCCCGGTGGATTGCTGACCTTGCCGGCGTCGCGCGACGGGACAGCAGCTACCGCCGTCAGCGAACTTACCCTTACGACCCTTTGCGGACGCTCGGAAGGTCGCCGGTTCCAACGGCAGCTTCCACCGGGAACGGACAAATGAGCAATCCATATTGGCTCGTCTTCGGCGTAGCTTGACGTTCATCGTTCGCTGATCAAAAGACGCTCGCAGCGCTCTACCCCTGCGGCGTCAGGTCGTTTTGGTAATAAGAACAATGCGCACGTGCGGTTTCCTTGAATTTCGACCCTGACTAGGCGTGATGGTCTGGCTCTTGCTGCTTCAAGCAGTATCGGTTCCTTTCGATTTCGCCGGCCTCCCGAGTTCCGCTCACGACAATAATATGGGTGCGCTCGCCCATGGCACGGACTCCTTGGTAAAAGAAGTACGCGCTAGTACAACTTACTCGTTGACTTGCGCTGCTGCTTGCCGCCTTCGTTCGCGCGGGTGAGCGTGCAACAACACCCGCGCCTTTCGCGCTTGCTGCAGCAGTCCAGTTGTCAACCTCTAGCGAAAGTTTCCGGCCGGCGATCCGCCGCGCGCCTGATCACCACCTTTTTCGTGCGTGGTGATAAGCAGGGCAGTGGTGGTATCAATGAAGACTTGAGCGAAGTCTGCATCAACCGACAAGGCCGCAAAAGCGTCGGCTATATGCCCTCAGTAACCATCGGGAAAAGCCCATTTACAGGTAAGTCAGTTGTTTCCTCGCACACTCGTTGGCGACCACCATTCGTGTGTGTTACCTTGAAAACTCGGAAACAAACCCAGGTCGTCGATCGGACTATGGGAGACCATGATGGCATCTAGACGGATTTTTCTTAAGGCTGTGGCCACCGCACTTTCCAGTGTGCAAGCTGGAGAAAGCGATGCTGGACAGGAACCGTCTTTCAAACAATATTTGCTCAGCGCCATGTCCGAGCCGGACATACTCTTAGCGACTCGAAATGAACGAGAAGGGTTTGAGCGCGAATTCGAGTTATTCAATGGAAAAGCGCTAAGCGCACGCTACAAACCAGCTTCACGTCACGTGTCCAAAGATGCCAAAGACCTTATTGTGGCATTCGAAGTTAGCGATCAAAGGCTGTATGAAGCAAGATATCAGCAACCCGTTTGGCCCCATGGCAACTCCGGAGTGACTATAGGAGTACCGCGACACCCGGTCAGCTCGCTCTCGCCACTACAATCATGTCACCCGAACTTCAAGAGAAGTTTAGCTTATACCAGAACGCGATACCTGTCCGGCTTGATGTCCGGTTGGATAAGTTTGATGAGTGTGCAAAGGCTTCCTTGAAGGATGAGCGAGTTGCAATAACGGGACGCGCGTACGTTCCATCGCTTACTCACGGTATGGCCCAGAAGGATGATATTGTCGCGGCAATAACGGACGTAGTTACGAGATTTATGAACACTACTCAGGATTCCAAGAGTGCCGTTTCGTCACTTTGGCAGGCCGTCAAAAAGAGTCGCTAACCGATAGTGGGGCCCAGAAGGCACCCGCTTCGCCGCAGGTCAGCGCGGAAAAGATCGAACCGCAAAGTTGGAGAAAAGATGGATCTTCGTTCCCGGAATCGCCGGAGGTTTGTCAGGATTGCTTCAACTCTTCTAGCAACTGGTTCCCTGACACGAACGACTCTCGCCGACAACGCTGAACTGACGAAAGAAGTTCAAAAAGGCGATCTTGATCTTCCAGAGGAATATCTGCTGTAAGATCGCAAGAGTATCGCAGAAGCAAGTGGGACGAAAAAAGGCATCTTCGATCCAGTTCCTCCTCATTTTGGCGACCTTTTAGTTTTTGAAGCGCTGTCATGGGACGGGCGGAATAGAGGAGACAATCCCTACATGATCGCTTCACTGCTCGACCTATTTGAACTACCCGCTTCGATGGATGGAAAGCCGGTCCCATTCTGTGCTGCTGGCGTTTCGTATGTGGCAGCGATGGTCTATGCCAAGGCGTCCGCAGTGCGACAAGGCGTCAACCCGCCAAAGTATTCAGACACGGGCGCATTGGAGGGTTACCTTACCGAACTAGACCACGCGCACTTTTATCCGACACCGTCAGTGTACGACATGTATTTGGTGGCCATGGGCAAACGCCGTTGGGTCCTTGGTTCTGGCCTGAATCGTCCGAAGCCAGGCTGGATAGTCGTTTATTGCTGGACAGGAGGGAAGCCAGATCACGTAGGCATCGTCAAGGCAGCTAGAAACTCGTCAATCTCAACTATTGAATTCAATACTTCGCCGGCTCACGTCACTTCGACAGACCAAAGAAACGGCGGATACGTTGCGTCACGTGAGCGCCAATATCCGAGCAAGTATGTCAAAGGATTTATTCGGACTTGGTAACCGCGGCTGAGGACAATCGCTCGACCAGGTGCTTCCACATCAGCGGCTTTTAGGTGCAATGATGGCACTGCTGATTCGAGAGTATGCGACTCGGCACGACCGTATCTCAGTGCGGAATATTTCGACGCATGATGGGCGCGTTCAGCTTGACGGAGACAGTCAGCCATGTCGAACGCAGCGGGCCGTACCCATCCCCATCGCACGTATGCGCAAGAATTTAAGCAGCTGGTCATCAGGGAGACATTGGAACCCGGCATGTCGGTGTCGATCGTTGCGCGACGGCACGACATCAACGCCAATGTGGTGTTNTGCCATCCGGCCGCATTCAAGCCTGGCCTACCTGACGCCCGACGAGTTCAAGCAGCGGTATTGTTCAACTGAAGCAATCGAGGCCGTTCTCCAAGATTAAAACGGTCCGAAGAACTCAGGCAGGTCACTGATGCGCCCTTTCGCTCGGCTGCAACAACGTTCGTTCCTTCCGACTTCGCTTTTTCTATCGCGAAGTTCACCATCGTTTCCTTGGCTTGAATCAAGGTCTTGCCGATAACGAAAACATTGACTGGCGGCTTCAGCACGACTTCTCTTCTCCGTATGAGATTGCATGGTGGCGGTCAAAGGACTGCCGACACCAACTCTATCGGTGTTTAACGGCACGCAAGTCAGATTCTTTTGTGCTGCGGCGTTCGCCGACGGCCGCTGTTCGAGGATTGCGACGACTTTTGCACGGAAACAAGCAAGATGGTCGGCGAAACGACTTAAGTTTCCGCCCCCAGGCGACCGCAGGGTCGGTAACGATCTTGTTAGGAAACAATGGCATATCGTGCGTTCCCGTGCCGATGCGGGAGTTGATGGCCGGGGTCGCGACCTGCCCACTTTGCCTTCCGACGTAGGCGGCCCGGGCTACATCTGCCTCGCCGCAATTCCCGCATGCAGCGGCGCTCGCCGCGCTGCGGGCCGGGCACGCATTCATCCCTGAGCGGGAGTATTATTAAGAAACGAACCACTGGGTGATTTATATGGAAACTCGACTCGATCCATACGTCCACGAGCACGATACGGCCGAAGAAGCGGAGACCTTCGACCGCGCGCTACGTGAGCGCGTCGAACGTGCCCGCAGCAGCGCCGAGCCTAGAGTGCCGCACGACAAGGTGATGGACGAGGCGCGCGCGATCATTGAAGCGGAGCTGGAGAAGCAGCGCCGTTGACTCCACTACAGATCGTCTGGGCCGACGAAGCACGCGAAATTTTCCTCGGCTACATACGTTACATCGCCGAGCGCAGCCCGGCAGCGGCGCTCAGGCTGTTTGACGCTGTCGAGAATTCCCTCCGTCCCGTTGCCTATTTTCCGTTTTCCGGGACACCCGGGCGCGTTCCCGGCACCTACGAAATCGTCTCCCACCCGAACTACATCGCGATCTATCAGGTCTCCGACGGCTGTATCGAAGTCGTGGACTTTACTCACGCCCGAAAGCTGTACCCTCCGACCGCGGATTGAGTCCGCCGTTTTGGAACTTCCGGGGCGTCCGCCGCATGGCAGGCAGTTCGTCTGCGGGCGGGTCGCCGAATTGCCGATGCGTCCTTTGTGAAATTGCCCGCCCGAACGGCAAATCGGCGCCCTCTCGCCGTGTTCAATGGTGATAATTCGCATTATCACCATTGCGATTAATGGGAAAAGCCGGGGCAGTAGGGCGTTCCCTTTCCGCTCAGAAGGCTTCAAGACAGCAATAGGAAGCCTCGGATATGGCCACGAAGCCTCGCACCGGCGCGAAAAGCCGCCCTTCGACACGTAAGAACCCCTGAAGTCACAGTGAAAGTCACCGCAGGGCTCGCTTAACGGCCGTGACGCTTAGGCTGGTCGAACAAGCTCGCTATTGGCCGACGCCGAGCCACGTCTGCGCACGACGTCGGCATGCGGTTCCCGCGGCTGCTAACAGACGGGAAATGGCGCTTTTCTAGCGTCTCGACTTTGGAGACCGAGGGGGACTTAGCAGGGGGGGGTCGCCGGTGCTACATCCGGGATGGAACGCGCCAAGTAACACAGCCGGGCCGGCAGACGAGCGTTCTTGACGCGCCTGCATCGCGGAGGTAGCGTGACGTTAAGGGATTTATTAGAGGATCATCGAAACGTCATTTCGCACGGAAGACATTGTTCCAATCGGCGAAGCCCGCGCTCGCTTGACCGAACTCGCGGACGACGTCGTGGCCGGCGCTGAGAAAGTGCTGACGAGAAACGGCGCTGCGTTTGTCGCACTCGTTGACGCAAAAAAGCTCGACTAGCATTAGGCGCTTGAGCGGGAGAGAGGCCACTTGCACCTGCTCGCGGACCTGAAACACGGAATGGAGGACGCCCTTGCCGGCCGAATCACCTCGGCTGACGACTTCAAAAGAGAACTCATGGAGCATGTAGAAAGGCGACGCGCTCAAAAAGAGAAATGATAAAAGTCGACGTCTCGGACACGTTCAAAGAAGCACTGTGGGAGGCTGAGGAGTTCCTACCTCGGCAGAACATCTACTCGGGGCCGCGAGGGGCGGAGCAGCTTGCGATGCGATTGCCTCGCTAGTGGACCTGTTGGCGCGGCACCCTAGAATCGGCCATCGCGCGGAATTGGACAAGGTGACGGCTGCGGCGAGCGTTGAGTGGGTTCGTGACGTCGAGCACTTGGCGACTAGACTGGAGATGCAGGAGCTCTTGCAGTTTGGGCTTGCGCCGTGTGTCATTCTTTACGCTGCATCGACTACCCGCGTCATCCTGCTTTCCATTCGGCACGAGAAGGAGTTGGGGTACGGCACTTACGATCGGGGTTAGCCGGTTGACGGTTGCAACAGGGCGAGGCTGTCACTGCCGGAGGACCGGAGCGTCCGATGATCGAAATGGACCAACAGTGGCTTCAGAACGAAGGGGTAGGCGCCGGACGTAAGCCGCACTTGGGAAGGGGGCCCGTTCGGTCATAGCAGCGCTGCATCTTCGCGATGTCGTCGCAATCTACAACTTTCGCGGATTCTCACTGTATGACGCGTTTTTAAGCCCCGGAACTTATCGTTGGGCATTGTGATAGCAGCACTGGACCCGCGCCAATCGGACGGAGAGCGACAGTGGCGCACGCGGCGCGAGGGTTGTCCGTTCGCATCCGGATCGGTATGCCGCGCGGAGCCTACGAAAAAGGTAGACGGGTGTCCGCCGCTGGGAAAGCGGTGGGTTCTCGACACGGGTGGTCCGTCCCTTTTTAGTTCCACGGGAAACAACGCAATATGATCACTGTGCCATAAGTATGCGGCTAACTAAAAGTTGTTAATGTTACTTATGTCAAGTCCACTCGGCCTTGTTCGGTTCTGCAACTTTCATTTGCTGCCTACGGCGTCGTCTTCGAGGGCAAGCGTCGTCTCGTAGTCCTGTCCGCGGTGAAAGACCCAACGATTGACACAATCACCTGCTTTAGCGGATTCGCGACGATGGCTCATTACGAAATGCGTGACTCGCAGTCCGAGCACAGGATCGTCGTGTTGAGTACGGAAACGCTCGGATCCCGCCATCGCGGTTGGACGGCTGCCTAGGGAAGCTCGGCGCCCAGTTCGAAATTCGTACCCAAGCGTAGCCTCATGCCGTGTGCTATTATTGTGCATATTTGGTGCGTGGGGTGACCTATGAACTTGAGCGCGGATGCAAGTGTCCCTAATGCCAGCGTCAGTTTTGATCGATTCATGGCGTCACTGCGGGATCCCGACGATCCGGCACCGATTGTGTCGGCACGTCGATTCGGCGAAGCGTTGCACATCGACCTGCAAACTCTGGCGCAGCAAGCGCACGTTCATCGAAATACGATCAGCAGACAACCCGCGTCCGAAAGCGTACAACGGTTCCTTCGTGATGCGCTAAGGGTAATCCGCGCAGCAAGCGATCTCTCGGGAGACGTCTCGAAGGCTCTTTATTGGTATCGGAACGAACCCCTGCCAGTGTTCGACTACAAAACCGCCGAACAGTTGGTGTCCGACGGTCGGGCAGACGACATTCTTCGTTTCGTTGCATCCCTCGAAGCGGGCGCGGCGGGATGATTTTCGTTGATCTGTCCGGAGCGACCGCATATCGGATGCTCGTTCCGAGGTGGGCGGTCGCGCCGACGAGCGGAGCCGGGGCGGGAACGCATGGCGGTCGCGCGAATCGCGTCGGACTCAACGCGCTGTATCTGGCCTTGGATCACGACACCGCCGTCAGAGAGTATCAGCAGCTTTCATCCTTGATGCCACCGGGAACGCTGGTTAGCTATACACTCACGGCCGCCCCTATCGTTGACTTCACCGGCGGATATGACAGCGGAAAGTGGTCTCCCTTGTGGGAGGACTTTTATTGCGACTGGCGCCACTGCTGGTTCAATGAACGGATCGAGCCGCCCAGCTGGATCATCGGGGATGAAGTTGTCGCGAGCGGGGCCAAGGGTATCCTCTTCAAGTCGCGACAGACACCTACCGGCACGAACGTCGTTCTGTACACAGAGCATTTTGAGTCGACAGACCACCTCGACGTCTACGATCCGCACAACGCGCTGCCGAAGGACCAGTCGTCGTGGGAGTGAGCTTCGGGGAGACTCAGGTCCGCCCATCGAGTGTCTAGTCCTGGAAGGTATCGAGACGCTAATTCGTCTTGGCGTCGAGAACGCAAGAAAGGTCTGCTTCCGCGCACACCGGTGCCGCAATTAGTAAGGAATCCGAACGCCAATACTATTTATGTCAAGCCTGCGACCGCTTCGTTGCTAAACAGCATCGGTGGCATGTTCACGGCTGCCATCTACCGGCGCAGAGTCGGTCGTGTTGGATAGCCACGCCGTTCATAGCAAGCCTCGCTAAAGCGGATTAGCCGGTAGGCTTCGATGGATAGCCATCGCCGCGATTGCAGCTTCGCCAACTGCGACGCAGATCTGGTTTAGCGAATTCACTGCATCCCCCGCAGCGTACAGTCCGTTTACGCTCGTCCGCTGATGTTTATCGGTCACAATCATGCCGTCGCTGTCTCGCTGCAGATCAAAACCACTCAAAAGGTCCGCTTGCGGGAAGCAGCCAAGCACCGGATAGACAGCATCAAATACGTGTCGGCGTCCATTCAGGCAGGCAACGCTCAGGCGCGCCTCTGTGCTATTTAGTAACTCGAGCGCCCCGGTCGGTATCAAATCGATGGAGTTCTCCGCCGCGAGGACGCGCTCCTGTTGCGTCAGCACATCAATATCGGCGGCGATGACTGCCACCTGCTGACAGAACGTGCGGAAGAACAAGGCATGCGACAGCGCACGTGATGCCGGACCTAGCATTGCGATGCGCTTGCCTTGCGCCTCGAACCCGTCGCATATCGCGCAGAAACGGAGCAATCCTCGTTGAGTCAGCCGAACAGCCTCGTCGATCGGCGGAAGCTTGTCGCAAATTCCACACGCGAGCAATGCACGGTGTGCGACCAGGCTGCGGGACGCTGAACCTTTACTGCTGTAGCGGACGAGAAAGCTGCCGTCTGTCTCCCTTATCGTCGTAACCCGGCCTTCGACGACGGGCACGTCGTAACACTTAATCTGACGACGCATCTTGGCGACCAGTTCATTTCCATTGATGCCGCTCTCGAAGCCAGCGAGGTTACGCACGACGGGGATCAAAGACGCTCTGCTCTGACCGTCATCGATCACGATTGTCGAGCGCCTAAATCGTGCGAGATACAGCGCGGCGGTGAGGCCAGCGGGGCCGCCACCGACAACAATGCAATCAACGATCGGATCCTTCATCAATGTCATCTTTTACAGTCGATCGACCTGCGTTGTGCATACTGGAGTGCGCACGCCATTCCCGGACATGCCGCTTACGTTTTGGTCTACGCAAGCAATATTGATTCCAAG
The DNA here is from genome assembly GCF_902506145.1 of Burkholderia sp. 8Y. GTDB lineage: Bacteria > Pseudomonadota > Gammaproteobacteria > Burkholderiales > Burkholderiaceae > Caballeronia. The sequence goes on from NZ_LR733519.1 coordinate 1,142,012, forward strand.
TAAGACGAGCGACGCGTCTACCGGTTGCTCATCAGCGACACAGCTGCGGGCGAACGCTTCCTTACGTCACAGGCGGACGGAGCGATGCCGTTGGCCATAATCGAGATCATGCGCAATGGGACTACCCGGTACCTGCAGTCCGCGACATCTGCGCCACGTGGGAATGACCGGCGCACTGAGCCGATAGCGTGAATCAGGCTGAACGGTGACTATGTGCAGCGTCCCAGATCTTTTCCGTTCGTTGGAAGATCAAGAGATAGGTGTTCAACGCTGCGCGCACGGTTAGTTAGCATCTGCGAGAACGCTTGCAAGTCGGTAGCGCGCTGTTCTTTTCAATGACAAGACAAGGATTGTATGCAAGCGACGAAATTGCTGCAGTCGCCACCAAGCGACCGGCCGAGTCGTCTAAGGCTTTGAGTCTGCCGATCAGTTAATGAGACGCGGCCGAGGATGCGGAGTGTTCGCGGTGCCAAACCGGTCGGCTCAAGAAAACGGGTTGATCACCGTTAGCTCGTCGAAGATAACTTGTCCGTGGTGCATGTCTTCGCTGTAGAGGAGTTCGCAATCTGCCAGCAGCGCGAAAGCAATGATGCAGGCATCGTAGAACCTGAATCCGTACTGGGCTGCAATCCGACGTGCTTCTTTGTGAACGTCAAGTGTCAGGGGCACGACTTCGCAAAACGCTTCGACGTCGTCCAAGATGCGGTCGATCTCGGGCCACGATAGCCCCATCTTCCGGCTCATTACAAGCGTGACCTCGTTCATCACCTGAGTACTGATGACTGGCTTCGAACTTCCGGCAGTCACCAACGCCTCAGCCCTGTCAGCCTTTGCGGCGTCGTCGGAAAACAGGTAGATGATTACGTTACTATCGACGGCAAACCGGGTCGGTGCTGCCGATGTCATTCGGCGTTATCCCGGTCACTGAGTGAGTCCCGATCGAACTTGAAGTCCGCGGGCAGACGTCCCCGATATTTCCGCAGGCGCTCGATCCGTTCCCCAACGGTGGCCTTTTTGCTGACTGAGAACGCGCGAGAATGGTCCGCGTATATCTCAATATCGTCGCCCTCCTTCAGGTCAAGCGCGTCGACGACGCTTGCGGGCAGCCGCACGGCAAGGCTATTACCCCATTTTGCGACCTGCATGATCACCTCCGGATACACGTTATTCGCATTGTATATCCTGCCCCGCGTTGTATCAAGTTCCAACCCGGTTGGTGACCTCCTGACCGACCAATACGCGCGCTGCGAGCGCCGTTTTGCGCACGCTGCTGCGGTTTGCCGGTTCTCCTCCACGCGCGTCTTACGACCCGGCCGACCCAATGCCCATCGTCAGCATATGAGAAACGACCTCCGGCGACACTCGCCGCAGCGCCAAAAGTGCCGAGCGATCGAAGTAACGCTGCGTACTATAGGAGAAGCGACTGAGGTGCTGATTGCTGGTTCTGCCGGCGGTGAATTAGGACAACGAATAAACGAAGGATCATTGGCTTTATGTAGAATGCTCCCGCCGTGCTCGAAGACGTCCGCGACTGTTTCTGACCTGCCTGAGTTCTTCGGACCGTTTTAATCTTGGAGAACGGCCTCGATTGCTTCAGTTGAACAATACCGCTGCTTGAACTCGTCGGGCGTCAGGTAGGCCAGGCTTGAATGCGGCCGGATGGCATTGTAGTGACGCCGCCACTGCTCGATCACAACCTTCGCTTCCGTGCGGGTTCGAAACCATTCAAGACTCAGGCATTCATCTCGGAACTTGCCGTTAAAGNTCAAGCTCACAGGTGGGTTCGGTGACATGGCTGAGCTCCCGCTGGATGACCAACTGCCAGCTTGCCACCGGTTGAAACCCGACATCTGTAAATAGCCAGAACACGACATTAGGATATAGCCGCTACAGAACGATCGTTTGATAATGTTAATTATGTCAAGCATGCAAAATCCCTGCGGCTCCCCGACCTTCTAGGTTCTCGTCGTCATAAAGGGCAAGCGTCGTCGTCTCGGCCGTTTATAAGACATCACCAATACGATCCCGCTCGAGCGTATGCGCGGTGAGCTTCGTCGATAAGGGACGACGGCGAGGGTTTGCGTCGCGTGCTGGGCGAACGGTTGCGCGCCACCCCAATCAACGAGGTGTCGGCGCCGCACGGATTCTGCATCGGACGAGCACGTTCGCAACGACCGCCCGTGACGTGCTGTGTGCCGGCGATTTCGACGTTGACACCGCGCGCTCGGCACGGTATTGTCCGACAACCTGATTAATCGCCAAAGCAATGCTTGAGCTCGAAAGACCTGACTCGCTGGTGCAGCGAGTAGTGGGAGCGATCCGTGCAGAGATTCAGGCGGGCAACTTCCCCGCCGAATCTCGCTTGCCGACCGAGCAACAACTCTCGGAACGGCTCAACGTCAGCCGCTCGGTTGTCCGCGAAGCCATCGCCCAATTGAAGTCTGATGGCGTCCTGGTCGCACGCCGCGGCGCGGGCTCCTTCATTTCCGGCACTCCTTCCGGCACGGTCTTTCGCCTTCCCAGCCACGGCGGAAACCACATCGATCTCCCGCAATTGTTCGAGTTTCGACTGTGGATAGAGACTCAGGCAGCCACCGCGGCCGCGCGACGTCGGACGCGCTCGGACCTGAAGCATATGAGCGATGCGATCCGGCAGATGGAGCTGAAGCGCAACGATTCGAAGGCGGCGTCGGCGGCGGATGTCGCGTTTCATCGCGCCATCGCGGCGGCGACCAAGAACGATTACTTCGTCGCGTTCCACGATTTCCTCCATAGCCAGCTCGCTATCGCGCGGCGCGCGCAGTGGGAAAAGACGGCGCACCACGCCGGCGACTATGCCTGGCGCGAGCACGGTGAACTGTTCGACGCCATAGAGCGCGGCGATTGCGTCGAGGCTGCCGCCTCAGCCGAGCGCCATTTGCGCGCCGCAGCAAAGCGACAAGGCATAGACCTGCCCCGCAACGACTGACTGACGGCGCCTGAGTTTCCAGAAGCGCCGTAGAAATTCCCGTACTTTGTCTGACAACCTGATTTTCTGACTATCACACGCTGCACCCGTACTTCCCGATACGAACCAAATACAACCGGAGACATTCAGTGAAAGAGCAAGTTCAGGTCCGAAGCTATTTCAAGCACCTCCCGCTTGCCGGGCTCGCCGCCGCGTGCGCGTTGACGGCTGCCGGCAAGGCGCACGCGCAAGGCAGCCTGACGCTATACGGCATCCTCGACGAGGGCGTGAACTATACGAGCAACGTGCAGACGAGCCCCGGCAACGGCCATAACCTGTTCAGTTTGTCGAGTGGCATCCTGAGCGGCAGCCGCTGGGGGCTGCGCGGCGTGGAAGACATCGGCGGCGGCCTGAAAGCGATCGTGGTGCTGGAGAACGGTTTCGACGTAAACAACGGGCGGATGGGCCAGGGGTCGCTCGAATTTGGTCGTCAGGCGTATGTCGGACTCTCGACGAACGTCGGATCCGTCATGCTGGGCCGCCAGTACGACCCCGTCGTCGACTATGTGCATGCGCTGATGCCGAGCGCGATGTTCTCGGGAAGCATCGGCGCGCACCCGGCTGACCTCGACAATCTGAACAACGCGAACCGCGTGAACAATGCGGTCAAGTACCGCACGGTCAATCTGAGCGGCTTCTCGGCCGAAGGGCTTTATAGCTTCGGCGGCGTGCCCGGCAGCGTCGGCACGAATCAGATATGGTCGATGGGCGTCGGCTATTCGAGCGGTCCGCTCAACGTCGGGGCGGGCTATCTCAACGCGCGCAACCCGGACGCTTCGTTCTTCGGCACGGCGGTCGGCGCCACGGCGGCGAGCAACAACTTCGGCAGCTCCCCAGTGATCAATGGTTATGCGTCGGCGCAAACCCAGCAGATCATCGGCGCCGGCGCGACTTACGCGATCGGCCGTGCGACGCTCGGCGCCATCTACTCCAACACCCGGTTCAAGGACTTGAGCGGCACCGTATCCGTCCTGAACCCGGCGGGAGCCAGCGGCACCGCGACCTTCAACAGCGGCGAACTCGACTTCCAGTATCAATTGACGCCGGCGCTGTCGCTCGGCGCGGCCTACAGCTACACGAAAAGCGGCGGCACGCATGACGCCACGTATCACCAGGGCGCGCTCGCCGCCGACTACGCGGTCTCCAAGCGGACCGACTTTTATCTGATCGGTGTCTTGCAACACGCGTCAGGCACCGACTCGACCGGCCATGCGGCGCGCGCGGCGCTCAACGGCCTCACGCCGTCGTCGTCGGATCAGCAGGCGGCCATCCGCTTCGCCGTGCGCCACAAGTTCTGACGCGTCGCCACACCCGGCTTAACCTCAACAGGATGCTTCCAGTGAATACCACCCGTCCGCTCACCGACGAGAACCGCGCGCGCCTTCGTGGCGTCAGCACGGCCACCCTGACTACTGCGCTCTTCAAGCGCGGCCTGTGCAACGTCTGCATACAGGGCGTGCTGCCCGTCAATCCGGCGGCGGCGCGCATGGTCGGCGAGGCGTTCACGCTGCGCTATATTCCGGCGCGCGAGGACCTCGACACCCTGTCCGTGTTCAACGATCGCAGTCATCCGCAGCGGCGCGGCGTCGAGGAGATTCCGGCCGGTCACGTCATGGTCGTCGATTCCCGCAAGGACCCGCGCGCGGCGTCTGCGGGCGGCATCCTCATCACGCGAATGATGATGCGCGGCGTCGCGGGGATCGTCACCGACGGCGGATTTCGCGACACCCCGGATTTGCGTTCGCTCGGCTTCCCGTGCTATGCGGCCCGCCCGTCCGCGCCGACGAACCTGATACACCACCACGCCGTGGACCTGAACGTGCCGATTGCCTGTGGCGATGTCGCCGTGTATCCCGGCGACATCATCGTGGGCGATGCGGAAGGCGTGGTCGTGGTCCCGGCGCACCTCGTGAACGAAATCGCCGAGGAAGCGGCCGCGATGACGCTCTTCGAGGATTGGGTCGATGCGCGCGTGCGCGAAGGCCGCTCCACCTTCGGCCTCTATCCGCCCGACGAGTCGACGCGTGCGCAATTCGAAGCGTGGCGGGCAGAAAGAAGCAAGTAATCCGGAACGGCGACGCGGCGCCCTGGTGCCCCGCACAGCCACCATAACGTCAAGCGCCACGGCGAGCGCAGAATGCCGCCGGGCATGGAGACCCTAGTGACAAACCGTAGTGTGGAAGCTCGACTTTTCACGCGCGTGGCGTGGCGGCTCGTGCCGCTTCTCATCGCGATCTTTCTTACCGCCTATATCGACCGCGCGAACATCGGCTTCGCCAAGCTGCAGATGCTCACGAGCCTGCATATGAGCGAGGCATCGTACGGGTTCGCCTCTTCGCTGTTCTTCATCGGCTATCTGCTGTGCGAGGTGCCGAGCAACCTGGCGATGCATCGGTATGGCGCGCGCCGCTGGATTTCGCGCATCATGTTCACGTGGGGCGTCGCGACGCTGCTGCTCGCCTGGACGCCGTCCGAAACCGCGTTTCAGGTGCTGCGCTTCCTGTTGGGCGCGGCCGAAGCGGGACTGTATCCCGGCATCATCCTTTATCTCGGCATGTGGTTTCCCGAGCCCCAGCGCACCGGCATCATCGGGTTGCTCACGCTCGGCAGCAGCATGGGCAACATGCTCGGCTCGCTCATAGGCGGCTTCTCGCTCGAACTGCACGGTGCGCTCGGCCTCGAAGGCTGGCAGTGGGTCTTTCTCACGACAGGCACGCCGGCCGTCCTGCTGACCTTCGTTTCCTTGTACTTCCTCCCGGACAATCCGCGCTCGGCGCCCTTTCTCTCCGAGCGCGAGAAGGAGGTCATAGAGGACAGTCTGCGGCGTGATCCGGCGCCGGTTCAGGCGACGGGCGGCGCGTGGTCGTTCAGCTCGCTCTTCACCGTGGCGCTCTTTTCGATCGGCTATGGCACGATCTCGATTGCGATCTACGGTATCGCCTACTGGCTCCCTACGCTTGTCCGGGGCTTTGGCGTATCGAGCAGTGTCAACGGCATGCTCAACATGATTCCGTGGTTCCTGACATCACTGATGCTGCTGTGGCTGCCGCGCCGCTTGCGTACGCCTCGCAACGTGCTGATGGCCGCGTTCGCTGCGGCGTTCCTCGGCATTCTGTGCTTTATCGCGAGCGTCGGGCCGTTTTCGAATGCGGTGCGTTTCGCGGCGCTTTCGGCCGGCGCGCCGTGCCTGTATCTGATGATCCCGTGCTTCTGGGCGTTGCCGCCACGGCTACTGCCGGCATCGTTCATGAAGGGCGCGGGCGGCGCGGCGGCGCTCGCGGTCATTGCCGCGGGGTCGAGTGTCGGCGGGTTCCTCGCGCAAAACATTATGCCGTGGGTCGGAAAGGTCATGCACAGCACCTCGGCGCCGATGCTCGTGCCGGCCGTCAGCCTGCTGTTGCTCGGAACCGGGGCGCTCGTCGTATGGTTCCGTCTCGGTCTCGCGGGACGCGACGGCAACGATGCGGTCACGGCCGCGCACTGATTTCGCTCACAAGCCTGCCCTTTCGGGGCGCATGGAAACGGTCCCGCACGCTCGTCGTGTTCTTAAGCGACGAGCGCGGGACGATCGAAAAAACGGAAGGTCGTTGCGCGGCATGATCAAAACCAGGCAATCCACAACCGTCTCCCGGCAACTGCGCGGCTTCCTGTCGCTCGCCGATTTCGAAGCGGCCGCGAGGCGCAAGCTGCCGCGCCCTCTCTTCGGCTACGTCGCGGGCGCGACGGAAGACAATGCGTCCCTCGCGGACAACCGCGCGGCGTTCAACGAGCTCGGCTTCGTGCCGCGGGTATTGCGCAACGTGTCGCAGCGGAGCCAGTCGATCGAGCTTTTCGGCGTACGCTACGAGTCCCCGGTCGGTATCGCGCCGATGGGCATCAGTTCGTTGACGGGCTATCGCGGCGACCTCGCCCAGGCCCAGGCGGCGCGGGCCTGCGGCGTGCCCATGATTCTCAGCGCGGCATCGCTCGTGCGGGTCGAAGAAGTCGTCGAGGCCGCGCCGGGCACATGGTTTCAGGTCTACATGCCGAGAACGCTCGAAGAAATGCGCGCGCTGGTGGAAAGAGTCAGCGCCGCCAACGTGTCGACGCTGGTCGTCACGGTGGACTCGTCGGTCGTGCCGAACCGGGAGAACAACCTGCGCAACGGCTTCAGGACGCCGCTCAGGCCGAACTTTCAGCTATTGCGCGACGGCCTGACGCATCCGCACTGGTCGCTCCTCACGTTTCTGCGCACGTTGATTCGTCATGGCATGCCGCACTTCGAGAATGCCTCGGCGCAACGAGGCGAGCCGTTGCTCTCGCGTCGCGCCAACCGGGATTTCAGCGGGCGTGAGCATCTGGACTGGGACGCGATCCGCGAAATTCGCGCGCGCTGGAGGGGGCCGCTGGTAATCAAAGGCATCCTGCATCCGGACGATGCCGCGACTGCCCGAAACCTCGGAGCGGACGGCATTATCGTGTCCAACCATGGCGGCCGGCAGCTCGACGGATCGGTCTCGCCGATGCGCATGTTGCCTCCTATCGCCGAAGCCTGCCCGGACATGCCGCTCATGATCGACAGCGGCTTTCGACGCGGCACGGACGTATTGAAGGCTGTCGCTCTGGGCGCGACGTGCGCTTTCATCGGGCGGCCGATGAACTACGCGGCGTGCGTGGGCGGGCAAGCCGGCGTCGAGCACGCCATCGGCCTTGTGAAGGCCGAGATTCACGCGGACATGGGACTCCTCGGCGTGAACCGTCTCGACGAACTCGGGCCCGAGTTTCTGCGTCTGTTGAGGTTCGCGCCCGGCGAGCTCGGCGCGGGCGCATATCGCTGATTGGGGCGAGCCAGTCGTGAGTGGTGATGAGCGCAGCGCCGCACCGTGGACCGGGACGCGCGAATAAGCGGTATATTGCGAGCTTGGCTCAATACGGCATCCGGAGACCGTCACGTGCAGCGCCTGAAGGACGTCAGAGGCACCCCAGCGACCACCGCACCAGGGCAAGGGTCGGCGACCACGCTCACCCAGGAAGCCTATCGGCGTCTGGAAGAAATGATCGTGACGCTGGAACTGGCGCCGGGCACGCTCGTATCGGAAGCTATTCTGAGCCGCCAACTCGGCATCGGCACCACGCCGATACGCGAGGCACTGCAACGGCTCGCGCGTGAATACCTCGTGGAAATCATTCCCCGTCGCGGCGTGGTCGTCACGACCATCGACGTGCGCCGCCAGTTCGAAGTGCTCGAAACGCGGCGCGAACTCGACCGGCTGCTCAGTTCGGCGGCGGCGAGGCGGTCCAACGCGCTGGAACGCAAAGCGTTCGCGGCCAACTTCGAGCGCACGGAGAAGTCCGTCGCCGATGGTGACACGCGCGAATTCCTCCGGCTCGACGCCGAACTCAACCAGTTGCTGTCGAAGGCCGCGCGCAACGCCACGGCGGCCGCGCTCGCCTCGACGCTGCATACCGTCTCGCGCCGCTTCTGGTTCTATCACCACGATCAGCACAATCCGCTCGGAGAGATCGGTCCGGTTCACTGCCACCTCGTCGAGGCGATCGCATCGGGCGATCCGGCGCACGCCGGGCATGCCTCCAACCGCCTCATCGACTATCTCACCACCTTCGCGCAGTCGACGCTCCCGCATCCGCTGACGCTTGACTGACCGCCCGCCCCGCTTCCACCCAAGCTTGCGTCGCTGGTTGGGTTTCCTCGCAGTTGCAGGCCGCGCAACAAGCGCCTTACCATCGCTTCATGTCTGGCATGCCAGTCACATACCAGAAGGGAACCGAAACTTTTCCAAGGAGCGAAGACGATGGAGCAAGCGGAACTCAATACCGATTACGTCATTACGCCGCTGGCAGACGCGCTGGGTGCCGAAGTAACCGGCCTCGATCTCACGCAGCCGATACTTCCCGAGACGATCGCAGAGATGAAGCGAGCCATCGCGACGTACGGCGTGCTGTGTTTTCGCAGGCAGTCGCTCACGGAAGCGCAGCAGATCGAATTCTCGAAGCTGTGGGGCCCGCTCGAAGACTTCCCGGAGGAAGACAAGACCGTATCCGCGCCAACCGTCTATCACGTGGCGAACGTGTCCGCGGACGGTCAAAGCCTGCCGGAAACCGATTTCCGCGTGATTTTCCAGAAGGTGAACGCACGCTGGCATACGGACAGCTCGTATCGTTACGTGCCCGCGTATGTTTCCCTGCTCTACGGAATCGAAGTAATGCCGAAGGGCGCGCCGGGCGGGCGCACCGGCTTTTCCAACATGATCGCGGCTTATGCCGCGTTGCCCGACGATCTCAAGGACGAAATCGAGCCGCTGCACATGGTGCATACGTACGAATTTGGCCGGCGCCTTTTTCCCGAACTTCCGCCTCTTACGAAATTCGAGAAGGAAGCGGTTCCGCCCGTGAGTCACCCGCTCGTGCGCGTGCATCCCGATCGCGACTACGAGCGCTCGCTGTACCTCACGGCGAACGCCGGCAACGAGATCAGCGGTCTGCCACTGGACGAAGCCCGCGTGCTGCATCGCAAGCTCGTCGAGCACATCTCGCAGCCGCAGTTCACCTATTTCCACGAGTGGGAAAAGGGCGACCTCGTCGTATGGGACAACCGCACCATGCTGCACAAGGCGGAAGCCTACGACATGAGCAAGTATCGCCGCGTCTTTCGCCGCACGACCGTGGCGGGCGACGGCCCCGTGCTCGGCCCGTATTCGCGTGCCGTGATCGACAAGGTTCGTCCGCGCTGATGGCAGCCGGCTGACCGCCTGCACTTCCGAACAAGCGATAACGGCCGCGGCGTCGCGCGGCCTCACAAGGAAACTCTCGAGGAGACACCATGCAGGAGAAGTCGACACGCCTGAAGCGAATCCAGGTCATGGCGATCGCATTGCTGACGATCGCGGGCATCGTGAATTATCTCGACCGCAGCACGCTCTCCATCGCCAATCATTCGGTGAGTACGGAACTGGGCTTGTCTGCCTCCCAGATGGGATTGCTGCTCTCCGCGTTTTCCTTCGCCTATGCCTTCGCGCAGCTGCCTATCGGCGTGTTGCTGGACCGCTTCGGCGCACGGATCATGCTCGGCGTCGGCATGTTCGTGTGGTCGACCGCCCAGTTGTGCGGCGGACTCGTGTCGAACCTGACGCAATTTCTCGTCGCGCGCGTGGCGCTCGGCCTCGGCGAGTCGCCGAATTTTCCGGCGGGCGCAAAGGTCGTGAGCGAATGGTTCGGCGTCCATGAGCGCGGCAGGCCGACGGGCATCTTCATCACTTCGTCCACCATCGGTCCCGCACTTGCTCCTCCGGTACTGACCGTGCTGCTGCTCGTATTCGGCTGGCGCGCCATGTTTGTCATCATGGGTGTGCTCGGCATCGTCGTGTCGATCGGCTGGTATCTGCTCTATCGCGACCGCCGCTCGATGCCGCTCGACCCACGCGAACTCGCCTATCTCACCGACGGCGAAAGCGGCGAACGGGCGGAGCGCCGCATGACGATGCTCGAATGGCGCAGCCTCTTCAGCAAGGCGACGACGTGGGGCATGATTTTCGGCAACATGGGCGTGATTTACATGGTCTGGTTGTATCTGACCTGGCTGCCCGCGTATCTGGAACACGAGCGGCATCTGTCGATCGCGAACACCGGATGGCTCGTTTCGATTCCGTACCTGTTCGGCACGCTTGGCATGCTGTCGAGCGGCTTCGTCGCCGACGGATTGATGGCGCGCGGAATGGCGCCCATGCGCAGCCGCAAGTGGCCGATTTGCGTGGGACTTGTCGGCGCCGCCCTCTTCACCGTTCCCGCAGCGTTCACGCCGAATCTGACGTTGGCAATGATCTACCTGTGCGCCGCCATGTTTTTCGTGAACATGGCGAGCGGCGCATGCTGGGCGCTTGCAACGGTTGCCGCGCCACGGCACATGGTCGCGTCGCTCGCAAGCATTCAGAACTTCGGCGGCTATTTCGGCGGCTCGTTCGCGCCGTTCATCACGGGCGTCGTCGTCGACACGACCCACTCGTTCGTCAATGCGTTTCTCATCAGCGCGGGTGTCGCGTTCGGCGCCGCGCTCGTCTACATGTTCGTGGTGCGTCGGCGCATCGAAGAGCCGGAGGCAGACGTGTCGAGCCTGGGTCTTTCGAAACTGAATTGATGCATGGGGACTGATGCAGCTCGCTGCTTTATGCTTCGCCTACCTCTGACGCTCTGTGCCCGAATCACTGAGCCGTTGCCCTGCCTGCGGCTCACAGTTGCACCGGCTTCGGCACAGTTCTTGATTAATGTCTACTGCAATTGATCTTTCGTTCGTTGAATCGCTTGCGCCTCTGCCTTGCCACCGCATCAAACGCAGGAAACAAGACAGAGGGCTCAACAGAAATCGTTCGGGATTGAGTGTCGCGTTCCGCCGTTGCTTCGAACGAGCGACGGCGGAAGCGTCATCGTCAGGACTGAACGCCCTTCAGATGCTTGAGTTTGATGGGCCAGCCGCTCTGGTTAGGCTGCGTCACCGACTCCGTTTCGATACGTTCGATGATCTTCCCGTCAGCATCTTTTCGCACCGACACGGACTTCGTATAGGTGGTCGAAACACATCCGGACAACAGAACCGAAATTGCACAAGGTGTCAGCACCAACGTCTTTTTCTTTTACATTCGTCCTAAGTTGAGACACCACCCGGAGAGAGGCTCCCTCCGGATGAAGGGTGCTTGCCCGGTCAGTATGAGATCGGGCTCAGAAGCGCAGGTGCACCGAACTCCTGCACCTTCGCATTCGATTGCTGAAAATACAGCATCCAGAATTGCTTGAGCACGGCCATCGTCACCGGATCGCGATACGCATTGCGTGCTTTCCCATCGCCGGAGAGCAGCCCCGCGCCGTAGGACGCGTAAGACCTCCAGCATCACGGCTCGCCGGTACACGAGATCGCCAGGCGGGTACGGTCCGAGGCACTCTTCAACGCTCGAATAGACTTCCTGACCGGGCCGCGGTGCGAATATGTCACCAAGCGAAGGGCTTCGGTAGCTGGGCTGCGCTCAGTGAACTCGCTGAACCGTATTTGCTCGATGGTGCGCCGGAGATCCCGCTTTGCTGCACGGATGTCTTCGGCCCCTACGACTATGTCGTCGAATTCCCTGTGCGGGACCGGGAACAACTGGAACCGAGGATGTCCCGACTGCTGGATTTCGGCCCGTTCGCCAAGTGCGTCGCACGCATGCAGTGGTGGTTCTGTCAGCCCTTCGATCAGCTGAGTCCATGAGTTGCGTCATCGACAATCTCGACGCCGATAACCGTCCATTGAGGGAACAGAAGACAGTCTCCTGCCAACGACGTCCGCGATCTCCGCGTCAACCCCTCAACCACCCAACGCCCCCTCATCGCTCCCGCCGCCCCGATACGCGAACGTCCCAGCGCCGCCACGGGCTGCAGCGTCACGAGACCGAGCACGGCCAGTCCCGCGCCCAGCATGAAGTCGATCTCCACGCCCGCACGGTCGACGATCGCGCCGCCCACGGCAGAACCCGTCGCAATCGCCACCTGAATGATGCTGACGAACATCGCCGAGCCGGCTTCCGGGTAGTCCGCCGTGCCGCGCTGTATCCACACGCTGAAGCACAGCGGCAGCGCGCCGAACGCCACGCCCCAAATCAGCATCGCGGCACTCTCGCCGATGTGCGAATGTCCGAGAAGCAGCATCGACACGATGGCGCCGAGAAGCAGCAGGATCATGGCGGCAACGGACTTGACGAGATGCTTCGCAACGAGCATCGACATCAGCGCGTTGGAGAAGAAGCCGATGACGCCGAATCCGAGCAGCAGCAGCGTGATCGCGTTCAGCGAGAAATCCTGTTCGAGCAAGGGCGCGATGTACGTGTAGGTCGAGAAGTGCGCGCCGAAAGCGAACGCGACCATCAGCATGCTGAGCCGCGCATGCGGCCTTGCGAGCAGCGCCCGAAAATCGCCGAAGCGCAGGCCCGATGCAGATGGCAGCCGCGGCACGAGCAACGCCTGCGCCGCGAGCGCGACCGCGACGAGGCCAGCGGTCGCGGCGAAGGACAGACGCCACGACGCGAACGATGCGATGAAGATGCCGAGCGGAACGCCGATGACCGTTGCGAACGTCACACCCGTGAGGATGATGGCCGTCGCTTTCGCGGCGTCCTTGCCTTGCACGAGTCGAGGCGCCGCGGCGGTCGCGAGCGTCCAGAAACCGCCGAGCGCCGCGCCGAGCAACGCGCGCCCGACGAGCATCGTGGCGAAACCGGGAGCCATCGCGCACACGACGTTGGACACGAACAGGACAGCCGTGAGCAGCAGGAAGACATATCGACGGTCCATGCGGCCCGCGCCGACGAGCAGCGTTGGAGCGAAGACGGCGGCCATGACACCGGGCGTCGTCACCATCAAACCCGCGACGCCGGCGGTCACGCCCAAGTCGTGAGAAATCTGCGGCAGCAGGCCGACCGGCAGGAATTCCGCCGTCACGAACGCGAATGCGCTGACCGCGACGGCAAGCACTGCAAGCCACTGACGTAACGTGGTTGCAGTGTCCGGTGATCCGGAGTTCGCAGGGGTGTCGATATGCATCGTGATGAGTAGCGGTAAAACTGTCCAGGCGATGGCCTCGCGTTCGACATCGAACGGCCAGTGCGACGAATGCAACACTGTAGGGGGATGCGCGACGAGGAAAAAGGGCGAGGGGTCGAATTGACAATCCTAGTCAGGCGAACAATCGCACGCGGCACGTGCACGGGCCGCGAGTCGCGCCTGTCGCGCGATTGCGGGTGTATCGACACCTTTCGGTTATGCACGGTGCTATGTCTGCATGCCGACGAGCGCAACCAAGGCGACGTTGCATCGCCCGGCCTGCAATGCTTGTCGCGAGTCGGCTGGAAAGCAAAGAACGATAAACCGTTTGGCATCGCGCGGGCGGCCGGCTTTCAGTGATTGGCTGGCTTTCGGGCCGCTGCATCGATGTCCTTGGGGAGATGCGCATCGGGCCGCGCGCGTGCCGAACAGCCCGCACCCGATGACTACCCCGAAATTCTGCAAATTCACGCCGACCATACGACAAAGCGCATTGCGGGCGCTGGCACTTCGATGGCTCCTGCGATGAAGCGCCGCTACCCGGCACGTTGCTGTGCATTCGAAGGTGAGAACACGCGTCGCCGCGCTCGCGGTCCGCAGCCCGATGCATCGTTCGCCGGGCGCGTGCAGGAATTCGCGCGGCCGGTCGCTGGACGCAATATCAGCGGCATTGCCTTGCACTTCAGTGCAGTCTGCGCAGCATAGCGACGTCATGCTTCTTCTCGACGAGTGCACGCAACGTGCAACCCGCCTCAGCTCATCTGCCCGCCGATCCGATCGCAACCTCCTCTGCCTCACGATGCATATCGGCGCAACGCAAGCGATAACGCGCGAGCACATGAACGCTCACCGCCGCGACCACGAGCGGTGCCGCGACGACGCCGAAGATGACCTTCGGTCCCCAGTGCGCCGCGAGCATCGCGCCGCCGATCATCGATCCAACGATCGATCCTATGCGGCCCATGCCGAGCGTCCACGCCACGCCGGTCGCTCGTGCCGCCGTGGCGTAGTAGCCTGCCGACAGAATGTTCGTGCCGGTCATCGTGCCGCCGGTGCCCACGCCGGTGACGAAGAGCGCGAGCAATGCCAGAGCCGGCATGCCGGAAAGATGGCCGAACGATGCAAGGCTGATCGCCGCGCAAACGAAGGCGCCGCACAGCACGTACTGCGGATTCATGCGGTCCATCAGCAGGCCGAGCAGGATCGCGCCGAGGCTGTTGCCGGTGAGATAAAGCGCCGTCATCAACGAAGCGTGATTGAACGACAGCCCGCTCTGCTGTATCAGAAGCGGCAGCCAGTTGCCGAGGAAGTAGATGACGAAGAGCGCCATGAATGCCGTCGTCCAGAGCAGCAGCGTGCCGCCGCCCACGCCGGGCCGCAGCAACTGGCGAATCGGCTGGCCCTGTACGCGGTTCTCGCCAAGCGTGATCGCGACGTTGTCAAACGTGGCATCGGGCGCGACGCGCTGCAGGATCGCGCGCGCCTGCGCTTGGCTGCCGCCGCGTGCGACGAGGTAGCGCGCCGATTCGGGAAGCCAGCGCGCCAGCACGGCAACGACGAGAAGCGGCAGGACGCCGCCCAGGACGAGCATCGATTGCCAGCCGAAGGCCGCGATCATGCGCGAGGCGACCAGCCCGCCGAGCGCGCCGCCGACGGCGATTCCGCATCCGATGGGCGCAACGAGTGTGGAGCGCAGGCGGTCGGGGCAGTATTCCGCCGCCAGCGTGTAGGCGTTCGGCATGGCGCCGCCCAGTCCGAGACCGGTCAGGAAGCGCAATGCGATCAGCATGCCAATGGAATTCGCCCATGCCGAGACCAGGCTGAAGAGCGCGAACACCGCAATCGACGCGATCAGCGTCGGCTTGCGTCCGAAGCGGTCGGCGACGGGGCCGAAGACGAACGATCCGACCGTCAGCCCGAAGAGACCTGCTCCGAACATCGGCGCGAGCTGGGCGGGCGCGGCGCCGAAGTGCGCCTTCAGCGCCGGCGCGATATAGCCGACCACCACGGTGTCATAGCCGTCGAGCACAAGAATCAGAAAGCAGAGCAGAAACGTGACGATCTGGAACCGCGATAAGCCACGCTGGTTGATCAGGTCCTGCAGGACCACGCTGCGCGTTTCGTCTGCTGGATGCGGTGCATGCATCATGTCTCCCGTGGCCGCTTGCGGCTCGTTATAGTCGGCGCTGTCTCGCCCGATTGCTGCGATCCTCCGGGATGCGTTGCCGGTGATGATCGATCGCGAACGCTCAGGCGCATTCCGCTGCGATCAGCCGGGCCATCGTGCTTCTTCTCATTGCCCCGTTTCGCGATGATGCCACTGCGCTCGACGCCCCGCCTCCACGGCGCATCGAGCGCGTCGCAAAACCACGCGCGGCGTCAGATCTTGAAGGATTCGAGCGTGGCGGGATGGAACAATTCCTCGGGCTGCAGCAGCCGGCTGGACAACCCTTCTTCGTGATGGCGCTTCAGGAAGCGCGAGAGCACATGCCGGTTCGGCTCGAAGCCGTATGACCAGAAGTCGTGTCCCATCAGCCGGCGCGCGTTCCGCAATTGCTCCTCGACGAACGGCAGCGTGACCTTGGTCGCGGACGTATCGCTCAACTTCGTGAGCGCGATTGCCTTGCTCTTCTCGAAGGCTTTGGCCACCGCGCCGGGCAGCCACGGATGCTGCTCCGCCAGCGTGCGCCGCACGCCCAGCAGATGCATGACCGGAAAGAGCTTCGTGCGCGAGTACCAGTCGGCGGCGGCCTTCTGCGGGTCGTCGAAGAGATACTTCACGTTCGGATGGCCTTCCGTGAAGCACGACGGCGCGCGCGGCCCAATGAGCGCATCGATCTCGCCGGACGCGAGCATGCCGGAGATGGTCTGATGTTCGGGCGCGTTTTCGAGCCGCACGTCGTCGGGCAGCTTGAGACTGATTTTCTCCAGGCGGCCAGGTTCCTCATAGCCGCCGCGAACCCACGTGACGTCCGACGGCTTCAGTCCGTGATCTTCTTCGAGGAACAGACGCGCCCACACGTTCGCCGTCAACTGATATTCGGGCACGCCGATGCGCTTGCCCTTCAAATCGGCCGGCGTCTCGATGCCGCGGTCGTTGCGCACGTAGATCGACGTGTGGCGGAACGCGCGCGACGGAAAGACCGGCACGCCAATATACGGGCTCGTGCCCGCCGCCGTCTTCACGCTGTAGCTGGAGAGCGACAGTTCACAGATGTCGTAATCCGCATGGCGGAAGGCGCGGAAGAAAATCTCTTCCGGGTCCTGCAGCATGAAGACGGGATCGACGCCGTCGATCTGCACTTCGCCGTCGACCAGCGGCCGCATGCGATCGTAGTTGCCCACTGCAATAGAGAGGTTCAGCTTCGCCATAGTCAACGTTTCCTGGTTTTGGTTGTTTCGCCGCCGATCAGCACATCGCGCGATTCGGCGCTCGATTGCAGCATGGCAAGACAAATCTCGAGCGTTCCGCGTGCCCACTCGCCGTCGTGCAGCGGCGCCATGCCGCCGTGCACGGCGCCGATCAATTCGTCGATGACTTCGGCGCGCGGCACGCCCGGCGCCTCGAGTTCGATGCGCTCGCGCCGTTCGTCCCCGTACATGACGATTTCATGCGGCAAGGGCCGCAAATCGCCACGTTCGCAGGATACGATGACCGGACCGAAGTGCTGATGCCGGGGCGCATCGGGCGCCCTGGAGACGGGCGTACAGGCCTTTCCGCCGTAAGTCCCCGCTGCCTTGAGGCGCGCTTCCTCGTCGGGCGACGACACCTGCGAGAGCTTGCGGCGCGCAACGCCGTATTCGTCGGCATCGCGCTGCTGTCCCATTTCGCCGATCCATCCGATCCACTCGTCCGAGTCGAAATGCGCATAGCCGTTGTAGCAAAGCGTGGCAAATGCGCCGTTCTCGAACCACAGCGTCGCGGTGTACGCGCCTTCGGTGGGACGCGCCGCATCCCAATTGCCGACGGCCGCGCGAATGCGCGTCGCGCGGCTGCCCGCGAGCATGCGCACGATATCGACCTGATGCGCCGCCTGACTGAACACCGCGCCGCCGCCCTCTTCGGTCTTCAGTTCCTCGGGACGGCGCGGCCGGTACAGGTAGTCGGTGTAATTGAGCGCGTGGATCATGCGCACGGCGCCGAACGCGCCCGATGCGATCAGCTCGCGCGTACGCAGATAAGGCGTATCGAAGCTGTGGCAATGTCCGACGATCAGATGCACGCCCGCCGTGCGGCATGCATCGATCATGTCGTCGCATTCGGCAAGCGACAGCGCCATCGGCTTCTCGACGAGCACGTGCTTGCCATGCGCCGCCGCGATCCGCGTATGCGCCGCGTGAAACTGGTGCGGGCTCGCGATATAGATGGCGTCGATGTCGGGCCTGCGGGCGAGCGCGTCGATGTCGTCGACGGCGGGCGCGTCGAAATCCGCCTCGAACTGCGTCCGCGCCGTTTCGCGCGGATCGCAGGCGGCAACCAGCTGCACGCGCGCGTCCGCGAGAAAGGTCGGCAGCATCAGCGAAAAGGCGCGGCCGAGTCCCGCTATGCCCAGGCGAATCTTCTCCATCAGACCTGAACCTGATAGTTCGATTCGAGTTCAGGTGAGGCTTGCGCAGCCGCTTCGACCCACACCGGTCGCGCGGCGTACTGCTTCCAGTCGGTGTCTTTCGGCACCATTGCCTGAAACGAGCACACGCTGCGCGGGATCGCCTTGTCGCCCGTGCCGATGGCCCCTTCGCCCGCCTGGAACGCTTTCAGCGCATCGAGCATGCGGCGGCGGAATTCCACCACGGCGACATCGCTCGCGCCGAGCCGCTCTTCGGTGCGATCCGCGATGGGACGCATGGTCAGCCACATCGCGATGTCCTGATTCGGGAAGCCCTTGATGCCGGTGAAGTTACCTGCCCTCATCGCTTCGCGATCCTGCCAGAAGCGGTTGTCGTGATTGCGCAGCGGCCGGTAATACGCGTCGAGATCGATGCCGACCTGCTGCCCGAGAAACTTGCGCCACGTTTCGGTCTCGGGCGTCTTGTCCGGATGGCCCCACGCCATGAAATAGAACGCGGTGCTGGTGTCGTCGCACGGCACGTTGATGTTGGCGACGTTGTACAGATTGTTCGGCGGAATCAGCGCGGTGGCCGGCGCGACGAACACCGTCGAGCGCACGTAATCGTACGTGGCGGCATTCTGGATCGGACGTCGCAGCGCGGCGTAACGAAAGCCGTATTCCGTGCGATGCACCTGCAAGCGCGGCGCCTTGTCCGTCGACGGGCGCAGCCAGTTCTTCGAGGTCGCTTCCGCGCCGCCCACGCGTGCCGGCACGAAGTCCGACGAATGCAGGCTGGAGCTGTGCGCAGAGTCGATGGCGCCTTCGAGAATCTGCGCCCAGTTACACGGCAGAATCGCCTTCGCGATGCTCACGCGCGTGTCTTCGGTCGGCGCCCACGCGGGCGGCACGAACTCGGGAATCGCGTCCTGCGGACCCATGTAGGCCCATACGAAGCCGCCCCATTCCTTCGTTTCGTACGCCTTGTGCTTGACCTTCTTCGTCATGTCGCTGCACGTGGGCTCGGACACCATCTCGATCACGTTGCCCTTCACGTCCATCTTCCAGCCGTGATAGAGGCAGCGCAGGCCGCAATCCTCATTGCGCCCGTAGACGAGCGAGACACGCCGATGCGGACAGTACTCGTCCATCACGCCGACGTTGCCGTCGGTATCGCGGAACACGACGAGGTCTTCCCCGAACACGCGGGCCTTGACGGGCGCGCCGTCCGGCTCGCTGACTTCCTCGATCAGGCACACGGGCGTCCAGTGACGGCGCATCAACTGACCCATCGGTGCATCGCCTTCCACGCGGCACAGCAACTCGTTTTCTTCATGCGTGAGCATTTACGCTTCTCCAGATATTCAAAGATCGAGCACAAGTTCTTCGCTCTTCGCGCGCGATACGCAGATCATGATCTGATCGCGCTTCTCGTCGTCGCCGAGCACCATGTCGCGGTGGTCCGCCTCGCCGGCGCACAGCGTCGTGCGGCACGATCCGCAGGTGCCGCTCTCGCACGAACTCGGCGCACGGATGCCGTTGTCGCGCAGGATTTCCAGGATCGAGCGGTCCTTCGGGATCTCGAACGAGCGACCCGAGCGTTCGAGCTTCACGCTGAACGGCGTGTTCTCCGCCGCGCGCGACTGATCCACGCCGAAGCTCTCGAAATGCACGGTGCCGGTCGGCCAGTGGCCGGTCATGTCGCGCACGCTGTCCATCAGCGCGCGCGGACCGCAACAGTAGACATGCGCGCCGCTGCCGGGCTTTTCGAAGACGGGCCAGAAATCGAGCGCATTCGCGAGGTCGCCGTGATCGTGGTGGATCACCACATGCGGTTTCCATTCGGCGCTCGACAGTTCATCGAGAAACGCGGTCGTCTCCGGGCTGCGCGATACGTAGTAGAGCTTGAAACGCGGACCGGACGTGGCCCTGAGATGACGCATCATCGACAGAATCGGCGTGATGCCGATGCCGCCCGCGACGAACACGAAGCTGCGTGCGCGCTCGCTCAATCCGAACTCGTTGCGCGGCTCGGAAACGTCGATACGGCCGCCTTCGGCGACCTCGTCGGCCATGCTGACCGAGCCGCCACGGCCTGCGGCGTCGCGCTTCACGGCGATCACGTAGCGGTCGGTTTCGTCCGGATCGTTGCAGAGCGAGTAGTTGCGGTTCGCACCGTTCGGCACGCGCACCGTCAGATGCGCGCCCGCCGTGAAAGGCGGCAACGCATGCCCTTCTTCATCGCGCAGTTCAAAACGGAAGATGCCTTCCGCCACCTGATCCTTCTTTGTCACCACGACTGTCCTGAACGACAGCTCCTTGCTGGCCGAGTCCTTCATTGCTTCCTTCCCCCGCTTGTTCCGGGCCCATCGACGCTTTCCATCGACGCCGATCTCCATGTTCATTATGTTAGATATCTAATTATTCTCAGGCAAGCGGGTTTTCCCTTAGACTGTGTCGGGCCGTGCAAATGAAAAACGGCGCCTCCAAAGCGAAGACGCCGTCCGTGCTGCGAGATTCGATGCTCAGGGATGCTGTTCCGCGTGCTCGCGCAGCGTGTTGGCCGGCACGCCGATCAGCACCGCGAGCCCGCCGATCATGACGATCGCGGCGATCGACGCGAGGCCGATGGCGAGGCTGCCCGTCACCGTCTTGATCCAGCCGAGCGCGATCGGGCCGCAGAACGCGCCGACCTGCCCGAGACAACTGATCGCGCCAATGCCCGCGGCGGCGGCGTCATCGGACAGATAGGCAGGCGGAATCGACCAGATGATGGCCGCCGCGCCGAAGTACGAAATCGAGATCATGCCGAGACAGACGATGGCCGCCGTGGTATTGCCCGACACGACCGGCAGCAGAAAGCCGCCGAGCGCGCCGATTGCCGTGCACAGAAAGAAGTGCCAGCGCCGCTCCAGCGTCACGTCCGAACTGCGCGCCACCGCGAACATGCCGAGCGCGCCGATGATGTAGGGCAGCGCCGACAGCAGGCCCACGTTCAGCACGTTCGAGACGCCCGCCTGCCGGATGATGGTCGGCGTCCAGTAGTTGAGGATCGTGCCGCACAACGGCACCGTGCCCCATCCCGCCGCGAGGATGTACACGCGTGGATCCTTCAGCGCCGCCAGCAGTTGATGCCGCGAGTGTTTCGCGGGCTTCTTCTCGGCGCGGTCGGCGGCGAGCGCATCGAGGATAATCTTCTTCTGCTCGTCGTCGAGCCAGCGCGCATCCTGTGGCCGGTCCACGAGATAGAAGAAGGCGACGACGCCCATCACCAGCGCGGGCAGGCCTTCGAGGAAGAACAGCCACTGCCAGTTCTTGTAGCCGAGCACATCGACGAAGTTGTGCAGGATCCAGCCCGACAACGGCCCGCCGATGATGCCCGCCGCCGCGATCGCCAGCAGAAAGCGCGACGTGATGCGCGCGCGCCGCGCGCCCGGATACCAGTAGGTCAGATACAGGATGATGCCGGGCCAGAATCCCGCTTCGGCTGCGCCGAGCAGAATCCGTGCGATGTAGAACTGCGCCGGCGTGGTCATGAAGGCCATCGCGGTGGAAATGCCGCCCCACAGCACCATGATGCGCGAGATCGTCAGGCGCGCGCCGATCTTCTTGAGCCAGAGCGTGCTGGGCACTTCCAGCAGGATATAGCCGATGAAGAAGAGGCTCACGCCGAGACCGTACGCGGCATCGGACAAGCCGAGGTCCTGCTTCAGATGCAACTGCGCGAAGCTGACGTTCACGCGGTCCAGATAGTTGAGCACCCAGCACACGAAGATGAACGACATCAGCCGCCAGGTGACTTTCTGATAAGTGGCCTCGATCCGCGCCGCTGTCGCGTCCGATTCCGGCATGAATTGCGTGACTGTGGATTTGGCCACCAAACGTCTCCGTTGCCCGTGGTCATGAGGACAATGCGGCGGCACGCGCGGACTTCGCCGCGTCTGCCGTGCATCCTTGTTTTATTCGATATCTAATGATTATGTTAAGGAGAGCGTGCGCGCGGAACAAGTTCGGGTTTGCACCGACATGTCTTGCGCACCGGTCGGGCAGTCACGCATGAGACCCACCGGCTATCATGTAAAAGAAACCCGCTTATGGATGAAGATTTCGTCATGACACGAAAGAAAACTGTGGAAGGCGCGCCGCGCGAGACCGCCGAAATGCTGCGCCACTGGCACGAATCCGTGCCCAACGACCGTCTCGCGCACCTCGTGAAGGACGCCACGCGATCGATGGTCCGCGCCTTGCAGATGCGGCTCGCGGAGCACTCGGTGTCGTTCGGACACTGGACCTTCCTGCGTATCCTCTGGGAAGCCGACGGCCTCACGCAACGCGAATTGAGCGAGCAGGCGGGCGTCATGGCGCCCACCACCTTCGCCGCCGTGACGGCGATGGAAAAGCTGGGACTCGTCGAGCGTCAGCAGCGACCGGAGAACAGAAAAAATACGCACGTCTATCTGACCGCCGAAGGCCGCGCGCTGAAGGACAAGCTCGTGCCGCTCGCGGAGGAAGTCAACGAGATCAGCGTGACGGGACTGAGCGAGCGCGACATCAAGACCGCGCGCAAAGTGCTTCTCACGATCATCGAAAATCTGGCCGGCGACGAGTCGGAATCGACGAATCCGCGCCGACGTGTCCTCTCGACCCGCGAGATCGGCAAGCTCATCGCCGAGCGCGGCGAGAGTCTGGAGGATGCTTGAGCTTGCTTCGACCGGCAAAGGTTTCGCATGTCGCTCAGTGCGGCCACTCGCGCAATGCGAAGCCCTTGCGCCAGCAGCCGGTGCCGGTTCAATTTTCGAGACTGCTATCTCATCCCTTCGATGATTGAGGTTTAGGGGTAAACATCAAGCATGCAAGAATTCGTCTCCATATAGTTGGCATACGGAGTATATTCTAGCCACCTAGACGTCATGAGACGTTCATTGATCGAGGACGACCTATGCAGTTTCATCTTGACGGCTTCCGCGCCGGCGACCCGACGATCCAACCCGCCGCCGGCGCGCACACCGCCGACATGCCCGACACCGTCGACGTGCTCATCGTCGGCAGCGGCCCGGCCGGACTCGTGCTCGCGGCTCAACTGTCGCAATTCGCGACTATCGCTACCCGTATCGTCGAGCGGCGCTCGGGGCCGCTGCTCATGGGTCAGGCAGACGGCGTCGCCTGTCGCACCGTCGAGATGTTCGATGCCTTCGGCCTGAGCGACCGCCTGCTGCGCGAAGCATACTGGGTCAACGAAACGGTCTTCTGGCGGCCCGATTCCAACAATCGCGGTGCCATCAAGCGAACCGGACGCGTTCAGGACACCGAAACAGGTCTCTCCGAATTTCCGCACGTGATCGTCAATCAGGCGCGGGTGCAGGACTATCTTCTGGATGTCATGCGCCGTTCCGCCCGGCGGCTCGAACCCGACTACGATCTGGAACTCGTGAGCGTCGAGCGCGACGACCAGGGCGAGCATCCTGTGCGGGTCACGCTGCGTCGCACCGACGCTTCGCGGCTCGATGAGATCGTTACCGTGCGCGCGCGCTATGTCGTGGGCTGCGACGGCGCGCGCAGCCGCGTGCGCGCCGCGATCGGCCAGACGCTCTGCGGCGACGCGGCCAATCACGCGTGGGGCGTCATGGACGCTCTCGCGGTCACGGATTTTCCGGACATCCGGCTGAAGGCGGCCATCCAGTCCGCGAGCGAAGGCAATCTGCTCGTCATTCCGCGCGAAGGCGGCTACCTGGTTCGCTATTACGTCGATCTGGGCGAGGTCACGCCAGGTAATCGCGATGCCATCAAGCAGATCACCGTCGATCGCATCATTCAGACGGCGCAGCGCATCCTGCATCCGTATTCGCTCGACGTGAAGGAAGTCGCGTGGTTCTCCGTGTACGAGGTGGGCCAGCGTCTGACAGATCGGTTCGACGATGCCATCGCCGCCGACGGCACGTCTCGCGAACCGCGCGTCTTCATCGCGGGCGACGCCTGCCATACGCACAGCGCGAAGGCGGGTCAGGGCATGAACGTCTCGATGCAGGACGGGTTCAATCTCGGCTGGAAGCTCGGGGCCGTGCTGAACGGACTCGGCGACGTCGATCTCCTCTGCACCTATTCCGACGAGCGCCAGCCGGTCGCGCAGGAACTCATCGACTTCGACAAAGAGTGGTCCGCGATGATGGCCGCGCCGCCCAAAGACCCCAGCCGGCCCGAAGCCGGCGGTGTCGATCCGGCCGAGCTACAGGCGTACTTCGTGCGCGCGGGACGCTATACCGCCGGCGTCGCGACCCGCTACCAGCCGGCCATGCTGACGGGCGAGCCGATTCATCAGGCGCTCGCGCGCGGCTTTGTGATCGGCATGCGCTTTCACTCGTCGGCCGTGCTTCGCGCGGCGGATGCGCGACCCGTTCAGCTCGGGCATGCCGCGCGTGCCGACGGCCGCTGGCGTCTGTACGCCTTCGCCGATGCAGACGAGACCGCGCTTCATGCGCTGTGCGAGCACCTCGCCACGTCGCCGGATTCCGTTCTGCGGCGCGTCACGCCAGACGGCGCCGATCCCGACAGCGTGCTCGACTTGCGCGCGGTGCTCCAGCGCGACCACCGCGATGTGCGGCTCGAAGACATGCCGGGACTGCTCCTGCCGCGCAAGGGCCGCCACGGGCTGATCGACTACGAGAAAATATTCACGAGCGACGCCGTCACTGATATCTTCGACGAGCGCAGGATCGACCGCGAACGGGGCGCGCTGGTCGTGGTCCGTCCGGATCAGTACGTCGCGCACGTCCTGCCATTGGACGCATACTCGGAACTGGAGAGCTTCTTCCGGCCGATTTTTCCGCGCGCCTTCGCTTGATCCTTCGCCCGTTCCTGACTTAGCCAAATTGCCGACCAGAGAAAACAACTCCCACGCGCTGTCGAAATACACGGGCAGCCTCGTGCGCCGCGCGCAGCAACGCCATGTCGCCGTGTGGCTCGCCGAGGTTTCCGCCGAAGTCACGAGCGTGCAGTACGCGGCGCTCGAAGTGCTGCACAGGACGCCCGGCGTCAATCAGCGGCAGCTTGGCGACGAGCTGGACGTGGACCGCTCGACCATCGCCGATCTGGTCGCGCGCATGGTTCGCAATGGCCTTGTCGAACGCGCGGACGATGCCGCGGACAAGCGCAGCTATGTCCTTTTCCTGACGCCGGCCGGGAAGAAGCAGCTTGCGACGCTGCGTCCGCGTGTCGAGGAAGTCGAGCGCATTCTCACGGCAAGGCTCACGCCGCGCGAATGCCTCGAACTCAGACGGCTGCTGTCGGCGCTTCTGCCGATGGATGAAACGTGACGCGGGCGCGCCGCCTGATCGACAATCACGCGCTCAAATCTTGCGCCTGAGCACGATGGGCTTTCCGCCCATGGTTCGCTTCGTCATCCAGGCGGCCAGCGCGGAATCGAGGTAGTCCGCGTGTCCGGGAAACCACGCGAAAAGCGACCGTCCGAGATCCCGCACCAGTTCGGCGCTGCCCAGGCCCTGCCGCACCGCCTCTTTCACTTCGCGCACCGACTTCAGCACGGCGGCGTGCTCGTCCAGATGGCAGTCGCGCGGCGGAAAGTTCGTCGAGCGCATCCACTCGTCTTCCTGCTCGAAATGGTCGACCGCATGCTGCTCGAACGCTTCCATCGCCGACATGGCGGTGGCGTCGGTGCACGTCACCAGTTCCAGCGCGACGGCGTAGAACTCCTCGTGCACATCGTCCATCGGTGTGAAGCCCAGCAGGCGGTCGTCGGACCAGGCGAGGCTTTCATCGCTGGAGCGCGTGGGCGCGCGCTCGTCCGTCATGCGCGATGCTTCGTCGCGGATCGTGTGAGTGTCGTCTTGCATGATGTCTGTGTGTCGATTTCACGCCGCACCGCGCGGGCGCGGCGTGACTTTCATCGCTCATAGCAAGCCGTGCGTCGCCGCGCGCAGCGCCGGAACCATGTTGCCGAGCAACGACTGCGGCCAAGTGATCGCGAAGATGCGGTCGAAGACCACCCACAGCGCGACGGTCATGATCACCGACATCAGCACGGACGTCTTCCAGCGTTCGCCGAACTCCAGGCGCGCGAGCAGCGCCATCGCGATCAGGAGCGCGGGCAACAGGCCGATGCCGTATGCAACGGCGAGCGCGCCGGCGAGCCATCCGAAGAAGCGCAGGCCGCGATTGCGCACAAGTTGCGGCGGCACGGGTGCCGCGTGGCGCGGCTGCATGATTTCATGTCCGGCGACGCCCGACGCATCCGGCGAAGGCCCGGCCTCGGAAACGCCGCCTTCGACCGACACGATCTGCCGCAGGAACACCAGCGAGCAGAACAGCAGCGCGGCGGTGGCTGCCGTCATCGGCATGAGCTTCGCACCGAAATTCCAGTTGCGCGCGGACCCGATCGCGGCAGCCGGAATCAGCACCATCACCAGCGCGAACAGCGTGCGGTGATCGAAGCGACGCACGGTCCATCGACCCTTCGGGCGGCTCACGGCGGTCTTCGGCGTTCCGTTCCGCAGGTTCCGATACCCGCGCCGCACGAGCGGACCGATCACGACCCACAGCGCCGCCAGCAGCACGACCAGCACGACCGGCCGGCCAAAGAAGTGCGTGCCGTAGACTTCGGTGGAAATGAAGTAGTAACGCTCGCACATGCTGCCGAGCACCATGCCGAGAATCAGCGGCGGACGCGGCCAGCCGAGACGTTTCATGATCCAGCCGAACGCGCCCGACAGCACGAGCGAGCACAGATCGCCCCAGCTCATGCTCGCGTTGAACGCGCCCAGGAAGATGATCGCGAGGATCAGCGGCAGCAGCACGCCGACCCGCACCGTCGCGAGCTTCGCGAAGAGGCCGCTGCCGGACAGACAGATGACCGCGCCCATGACGTGCGCAATCGTGAGCGTCCAGATGATCGTGTACGTGACGTCAAGATGCCGCGTCAGCATTTCCGGGCCGGGGGTGAACCCGTGCATCATGAATGCGCTCAGGAGCAGCGCCATGGATGCGCCGGCCGGCATGCCGAACGCAATCGTCGGAATGAGGTGGCCGCCCTCTTTCGCGTTGTTCGAGCTTTCCGCCGCGATCACGCCGCGAATGTCGCCCTTGCCGAAGGTCTCGGGGTTCTTTTCCGTGCGCAGCGCGTGCGCGTAGGCCATCCAGTCGATTACCGCCGATCCGATGCCGGGCACCGCTCCGAGCAGCGCGCCGAGGCTGCTGCATCGCAGGATGAGCCACCAGTTGCGCATCGCGTCGCGAATTCCGTCCCACTGGCTGCCTTTCGCGATGCCCGGCTCGGTGTCGCGCGCGATGCTCGTCCGCTCGATCGCCATGTCGACCAGTTCGGGAATCGCGAAGATGCCGAGCGCGACGGGAACGAGCGGCAGATGGTCCCACAGATAGAACGAACCGAAAGTCCAGCGCAAGGTGCCGGTTTGCGGATCGGA
Organism: Burkholderia sp. 8Y; assembly: GCF_902506145.1. Classification (GTDB taxonomy): domain Bacteria; phylum Pseudomonadota; class Gammaproteobacteria; order Burkholderiales; family Burkholderiaceae; genus Caballeronia. The sequence goes on from NZ_LR733519.1 coordinate 1,169,563, forward strand.
GCCGACGAGCGAGAGCATCAGCCCGAACGATGCAACCGCGAGCCCCTTGAGCGGCGCGTTGCCGCTCAGCACCGCGATCATCGACAGCCCGAAGATGCAGAAGGCGAGCAGTTCCGCCGAGCCGACATACAGCACGACGGTGCGCAAAAAGGGCAGCAGCACGGCGAGCAGCACCGCGCCGAAAATGCCGCCCGACAGCGACGCCATGTAGCCCGAGCCGAACGCGCGCGCGGCCTGGCCCTTGCGCGCCAGTTGATGGCCGTCGAGCACGGTCGCCGCCGCGCCCACCGTGCCGGGCACGCCGAACAGCACCGCCGGGATGAGGTCCGACACCGTCGTGACCGCCGCCATGCCGAGCAGCAGCGCGAAGGCCGTGTAGCCGTCGAGGTGATAGGTGAACGGAATGAGGAGCGCGAGACCGACGATTCCGCCGAGACCCGGCACCACGCCGAGCGCGAGACCGAGCACGACGCCGCCGAGCATCGTGAGCAGGCGCATCGGATCCGTGACGATGGCGAGCGCATGGAGGGCCGCTTCAATCATGACCGCTGCCTCGACCGGATACCGATGGCGCACGCGGCGTCACGCGCGCGCGCCGAATCACGATGAACCGACATATCCGCTGTCTCCGTTTAGCGTGCAGCCGCTCCCGGCCGGTCCCGCGAGGGAGACCGGAGACGGCTGCCGCATGTTCTGTTTTGTTTGAAGCCGCTGTCACGCAACCGCGAACGCCGGCGTTCTCCTATGCGGCGGTCCGGTTCACCTTGCGGCGCAGATAGTCGAAGTTGATCGTGAACTGCTCCGGGCGCGTCACCTGATCGTGCAGTCGCTGCACGTCGGCCTCGTCGAACACTTTGCCTGGGCCGCCCGCCGCCTCCGTCAGCAGTTGAATCTGGCAGGCGTTGTCGAGCAACAGCGCGAGCAGCACCGATTCCTCGATCGAGCGCCCGGCGATCGCCACACCGTGGTTGCGCATCAGCACCGCCTTCGCATTGCCGAGCGCCCGCGCGACGCCGCGGCCCATGTCCTCGGTGCGGATCAGGTTCATCGTGTCGGTGTAGTAAGGCACGCCTTCCGCGAAGTGCACGCTCGGCTGGCTGATCATCTTGAGCGGCTGGCCCGTGGCCGACAATGCGACCGCATGCGTCGGGTGCGTATGGATCACGCTCATCACTTCCGGGCGCGCCTTGAAGATCTCCGAGTGGATGAAGACCTCGCTATGGCGCCGCCCCGCGCCGCCCACTTTCTCGCCATCGAGATTGCAGACGACGATGTTCTCCGGCGTGATCTCGTCGAAGCCAAAGCTGTGCGGCTTCATGAAGAAATGGTTCGGGCCGCCCGGCACGCGCACCGATACGTGGCCACGCGTGAAATCGCCCTGGCCTTCGGCTTCGAGAATGCGTCCCGCGTCGATGAGTTTCTGCTTCGCCTCGTCAGCGTTCATGAAAAATCCTCTCCAGTTGAGCGATGGAGCGCCGCTCCACCGCTGGGCCGCCACCGGCCTACATACGTCCGCCCACCGCCGCCTTCGCCTTCGCGATCTGATCGGCTGGCGTCTTGTACAGATCGTCGAGCACCTCGCTGATCCGCTCCGGCGAAACGGGGCGTACCTCGATGCCGAGACTCTTCGCCTCCGCGAGGAACGCCGGGTCTTTCACCGTGTCCCCGAACGCCTTGCGCAAGGCGTTGGCGCGCTCCGGCGGCAAGCCCGGCGGCGCGGCGAAGGGACGGGCGAACGCCTGGCTCGCCGCAATGACCTTGAGCACCTGACGCGTCGAGTTGTCCTGCGAGAGATCGAGCAGCAGCGGCACGTTCGGCAGATCCGGGTGCTTTTCCAGCGCCATCTGCACGATCAGGTTCACCTTGTGGTCGCGCAGCCAGTCCGGGTGCCGCATCTGGAGCGTGCTCCACGACGTGCCGCATTCGCCGTCGATTTCCCCGCGCTCCATGGCGAGCGCACTTTCGTTGCTGCCGGGATAACCGGTCACGAGTTGCAGCTTCGCGTGAAAGAGATTCTTGATGGCCGACGCCATCACGTCCGGGTCCGAGCCCGCGCCCTGTCCGCCGAAGCGCGACGGCTTCGTCAAGAGGTCCTGGAAGGTCTTGATCTTCGAATCCTTCCAGGTGACGCAGAGCGCGACGTCGCTATCCATGCTGCCGAGCCAGACCAGCTTGCGCGCATCGAAGTCCGCCTCGCCCAGAAGCGGCTCTTCCGGCATGGTGCGTCCGAAGGTGCCGATCGTGGAACCGTCCTTCGGCGCCACGTTGTACAGATAATTCGCCGATTTCAGGCTGCCCGCGCCAGGCATGTTCTGCGGCGTGATCGTGGGTTTGCCCGGCAGATGATCGCCGAGATGCTTCGCGAGCAGCCGCGCATACATGTCGTAGCCGCCGCCGACCGAATAGCCGATCGTCATGTTCACCGACCGGCCGCTGTAGAAGTCCTCCACGCTTTCCGCGTGGCTGGCTCCCGCCAGGCAGGCCGTGGCCACCGTCAGGGTGGACAGGACTCGGCGCCAGTTGCGAGGTGCGCGTGGAGCATGCGCGTGGTTGCCCTGCGTTGCATCGTTCATCGGTGTCTCCATCCATGTCTGGCGGATAGGCGGGTTGCGGTCGCCCGGTCGCGGCTGTCTTGCGCGCAACCGGTGTCGCCGTCCCTGTCCCGGTATTTATTTGAAGTCGTGCGCGAGGTCTTTTTCGGTCTTTCCTTCGTAGACGTGCACGAGATCCTGCGCGATCGGCGAGTAGCGCGCGTGGGTGCGCAGCATGAAACTCGCGAAGCCGTCGCTGTTGTGGTGCTTCTTGCGCTCGTTCGGCAACTCGATGCACTCGTTCTGCCGCGGATCGCGCACGATGCCCATCGGGTCCTGGCCCTCTTCCACCTTGCGCATTTCCCGCCGCAGCATCTTTCGGTACATCGCAATGCCCTTGTCGGTCGAGCCGAGGTTCTCGCGCGTGCGGTCGGCGATCGTGCCCTGCGTGATCCACGCCATGATGTCCTGACCATCGACGTTATCGACGATGAACTCGCCCTTCTCGTCCTTGAACGGCACCTCGTAGACGTGCACCTTGTCGTAGAGACGCGCGGGCACGTCCGCGGTCTTCGGCGGCAGATACGCGTTGTACCAGAGGTGCATGGTGTTTTCGTCGTCCACCGGCACGCGGATCTGGAACGAGTAATAGCGCGTCGCCTCGTCGCCGTTGCCGACCGCGAGCATGTTCGGGAACACGATCGGATGGCCGATCCGCCAGTCGTCCGAATCCTCGGAATGCCCCTCCAGCAGGCGATGCTTCGTCATGCCGTACTGGAACTCGTTGAAGTCGATCTTCTCGTGACGCGTGCTGATCGCGACCTTCACACCTTCCTGTTCCTTCAGGAATTCGTAGTGGTGGCCATGCAGCCATTCCGTGTGGATCGGATCGAGCGAGTTCTCCATGATCTGCAGCCAGTTGATCGGCAGCATCGCGCGGCCCATCATGCGGATCGCGCCCTTCGCGACGAAGCCGTCGAAGCGCGGCAGCAACGGACGCGGCTCCGGCCCCATGTACGCAAATAGCAACCCGCCGAGTTCCTCGACGGCGTAGGCGTCCGTCGCGACCTTCTCGCGGAAGGCCGGATTGTCCGGCTCGTTGGGCTGGCTCAGGCACTTGCCAGCGCCATCGAATTCCCAGCCGTGATACGGGCAGCGAATGCCCTTTTGCGTCGGAATGCCATGCATGAACGAGGCGCGCCGATGCGGACATTGCTCGGCGATGAGACCGAGCGTTCCCTCCCGATTGCGGAACAGCACCAGGTCTTCGCCGAGGAGCCGCACGCGCTTCGTCCAGAGGCCATCCATTTCCGCTGCCGCTCCGATGGGCTGCCAGTAACGGCGCAGCAGATTGCCCATCGGCGTTCCCGGCCCCACGCGGGTCAGCGTTTCGTTCTGTTCAGCAGTCAACATACGGTTCCCTCTGTGTTCTGGCGATCGAATCAGTCGTGATGCCCGGTGTGTCCCGCCAGCCCCGCGGCGACTTCCCGGCTCCTCGCGACCAATATTATACTTAGGTGACTAAGCAACAATAATGGAAAACACCTAGACATCGTCATCCGCAGATCGGTCCGCTCATGATGTGCTGCTGCACGAGACGCGGTGCCAGCCGACGCACATTCCGGTCCACGAAAGTCGTCATAATTGACAACATAAGCTTAGGAAGCTAAGTTTATGTTAACCGACTGATTTGTTATCTGGACCGACGCGCGCGAGCGAGATCAACGTCTGTGTCCGCATCTGGAGAACCGTTCATGAACGCAGCCACACGCCCGAACGCCACCAAGGACCGACTGCGGCTCGGCATGGTCGGCTTCGGCGCCGCTGCCCGCGCATTCCTGCCGGCGCTCGCGCACGACCCTTCGTTCGTGTTGACGGCTGTCGCCGATCCCGTCGAGTCCGTACGCGCGGAAGCCGCCGAGACGCTAGGCGTCGCGGCCTACGACCGCATCGAGGCGCTCATCGACCATCCCGGCCTCGACGCGGTGTACGTCGCTTCGCCCACGCAGCTGCATCGCGAGCATGTGGAGCTGGCGTGTCGCGCGGGGAAACATGTGCTCGTGGAAAAGCCGATGGCGGTCAGTCTCGCCGACGCGCAATCGATGGTGGATGCGGCGGCGCGAGCCGGCGTCGTGTTGCTCGTGGGCCATTCGCACAGTTACGACGAGCCCGTTCACGCAATGCACACGCTGATCGAAGGCGGTTCGCTCGGCCGTGTCCGCATGGTGAACACCTGGTGCTACACCGACTGGGTCTATCGTCCGCGTCGGCCTGATGAACTCGACGACCGCGAAGGCGGCGGCGTGACGATCCGGCAGGGCGCGCACCAGTTCGACATCATTCGGCTGCTGTGCGGCGGAAAAGCCAGCAGCGTGCGCGCGAAGACGTTCGACTGGGACCCGCAACGCCGTGCGACCGGCGCGCATACCGTGTTCATCGATTTCGAAACCGGCGCGGCGGCGACGGCCGTCTATAACGGCTATGGACGCTTCTCCAGTGCGGAGCTGCACGGCGGCATCGGCGAATGGGGTTTCGAAGCGCCCCGACGCGGTCACACGCGAAACCGCGCGGCCGGCTCGCCGGAGGACGAACTGCGCGCCAAGCAGGCACGCGCGAAGCACGCGATTCCCGGGCGCGCGCCGCATCAGCCGCACTTCGGCCTCACGCTCGTCAGTTGCGAGCGCGGCGAGATTCGCCAGTCGCCGGACGGCCTCCTCGTCTACACGGACGACGGCGTGACGCCCGTCGCCTTGCCCACGGACACCTCGCCGCGCGAACGCGTGATAGCCGAATTCCACGATGCGATCACCGGACGCCGCGCCGCGCTGCACGACGGTCACTGGGGCCTCGCCAATCTCGAGGTCTGCCTCGCGGCGTTGCGCTCGTCGCGTGAAGGCCGCGAGATCGCGCTCACCCGGCAACGCGCGCCCGCCACGCACGACTTCGCTTTTGCATCGCGTTCGGGACCGAATTCACCTCAGGAGACGCCGGCACGACCGGAATGACGAACATGACGACCACGACCCTCCAGGAAACCGGCGAAGGCCGCGCGCTATCGGACGAAACGCTCGTGCAGGGCACATTGCGGCTCGAAGTCACCGACAAGATCGCGGTGGCCGACGGCATCTACTTGTTCGAATTGCGGGCGCCCGACCGCCAGCCGCTGCCGCCCTTCACCGCTGGCGCGCACCTTCTGGTGCAAACGCCGGCGGGCATCGCGCGGCGTTATTCGCTATGCAATGCGCCCACCGAACGCACGCGCTATGTGGTGGCGGTCAAGCTCGATCCCACGAGCCGCGGCGGCTCGACCAGCATGATCAACGACGTGAAAGTCGGCATGCGCGTGACCGTGTCGCTGCCGGAAAATTACTTCGCGCTCACCGATCAGGCATCCGACTATCTGCTGATCGCGGGCGGCATCGGCATCACGCCATTGCGCGCGATGATGGCGGAACTCGATGAGCGCGGCGCGCATTACCGCATCGTGTATTGCACGCGTTCGCGGGAGACGTCCGCCTTCATCGAGGAACTCTCCGCGCTGCCGGCAGAACGCGTCACGATTCATCACGACAACGGCAACCCTGAGCAGTCGTTCGACTTCGTGCCGCTCTTCGCGACGCGCAACGCCGACACGCACGTCTATTGCTGCGGCCCTCGCCCGCTCATGCGAGCCGTGCGCGAGGCGGCCGCGCACTGGCCGCATGCGAGCGTGCACTTCGAAGACTTCGGCACGAGCGTCACGCCGCAAGCCGGCAACGCCGGCGAAGGTAGCTTCGTCGTCAAGCTCAGGCGCAGCGGGCGTAGCATCGACGTCGTGCCGGGACAAAGCATTCTCGAGGCGTTGCGGGCAGCGGGCGTCGAGACGCCGAGTTCGTGCGAAGCGGGAACGTGCGGCGCGTGCCGGACCACGCTCTGCGGCGGCGTGGCCGATCACCGCGACTTCGTGCTGGACGACGACGAGCACGACAGCGCGATCATGATCTGCGTCTCGCGCGCGAAGTCGGACGAACTGATACTCGACCTTTGACACTGGCAGGAGACACAATGAGCAAACTGCAGCTTTCGATCGCCGTCGGCAACTACGACCGGATGCGCCCGCTCGTGGACGGCGAAGTTCAGATGGAGGGCGTCGATCCTGTCTTCATGTTGCAGGATCCGGAAGAGATCTTCTTCCGGGCGCTGCGGCACGCGGACTACGACATCTGCGAACTCTCGCTCAGCAGCTATTCGGTGAAGACCGCCGCCGGCACGTCGCCGTATGTCGCCGTTCCGGTGTTTCCTTCGCGCGCGTTCCGGCACACGTCCATCTACATCCGGTCGGATCGCGGCATCGAGCGTCCGGAGGATCTGAAAGGCAAGCGCATCGGGGTGCCCGAATATCAGTTGACCGCCAACGTCTGGGTGCGCCTCTTTCTGGAAGAGGACTACGGCGTGAAGGCGTCCGATGTGACGTGGGTGCGAGGCGGCTACGAAGACGCCTCACGCGTCGAAAAAATCTTGCTTAGCTTGCCCGGCGACGTGCGGCTCGAAAACGCCCCGGAAGGCCGCACCATTTCGAGCCTGCTCGAAACCGGCGAAGTGGATGCCGTGATCGGCCCGCGCGCGCCTTCGTGCTTCGATCGCGGCGCGCCGAACGTGAAGTACCTCTTTGATGCCCCTCATGCCGCAGCCGCCGACTGGTACCGGCGCACGTCGCTCTTTCCGATCATGCATACGCTCGGCATCCGGCGCACGCTGGTGGAAGCGCATCCGTGGCTGCCGGCCTCGGTGGTGAAGGCATTCGAGAGATCCAAGGCCGTCGCGCTGACGCGGTTGGGCGATACGTCGGCGTCGAAGGTGACGTTGCCGTTCGTGGAGGATCAGTTGCGCGCCGCCCGTGAACTGATGGGCACGGACTTCTGGGCATACGGCTTCGCCCCCAACGAGCACGTGCTGAATCGCTTCCTGAAGCGGCATCACGAGGAATCGCTGTCCAGCCGGCTGCTGACCGCCCAGGAACTGTTTCACCCGTCGAGTCTCGAGACCTTCAAGATCTGACCGGCTGCATCGCACAGGAAAAACGCGGCCCGGCATGCACATGGGCCGCGTTTTCTTGTTCGCGGAAGGGCGGCTGCGTCAGAACCGCTTCTGAATCCCGAGCCGCACGTACGCCTGATGGTTCGTCGAAGACGGCGTGATGTTGTAGATCGACGCGACCGCTTCGCGGCCCGTCGAATCCGTGCCGCTCGCCTTCTGATAGATGCCGATCATATACAGCTGCGTCGTCTTCGAGAGCGAATAGGAAGCGCCCACGCCCGCCTCGTTGTAGCTCGCGCCCGTGTGCCCGCTCACGCCGGACGTCTTGGTGTACTGATACACCGCGCCGAGCAGCACGCTCGGCATTGCCTGCCACGTCACGTTGAACTCGCCCGTGTTGAACCGGGCCGTTCCGCCGATGCCGCCCGCCGGCACCGGTCCGGCCGAGCGATCGCCCAGGCCGCGAAACTGCGTGTTGGAATAGTTGGCGGCCAGCAGTACGGGCCCGACCTGATACTGCGCGCCCACGGCAAGCGCCTGCAAGGAATGCGCGGACGCGAACCCCGTCGTCACCGGTGAGCCGCCGAAGTTCGCGCCAGGCACGCCGCCCGTCGTGGCGGCGGGCGAACCCGTGTCACCCCAGAAGGACACGTTCGGCTCGCGTACGTTCAGATAGCCGACGGCCGCCGCGAACGGTCCGTGTTTATAGCCCGCGCCCACCGAATAGATCTGGTTGCGCGTGACATCGCCCGCCACGCCGCCCAGGCTGTACAGGCCGCCTAGCCTGAAGCCGCCGTAGTCCTGGCTCATGTACTTGATGGAATTGTTGACGCGATTCGTGTGCGCCATCTGGTCGACGTCGCCGGGGTGCGCGAGCGGAGGACCGCCCCAGGTGTTGGCCACGGCGAACGGGTTGACGAATTCCACGATGGCGTCGTACTGGCGGCCCAGCGTCACCGTGCCGAGCGACTGGCTCGACAGCCCGACATACGCCTGCCGGCCGAACATCAGACCGCCCTGTCCCAGCCTGCCGTTCGTGATGTCGAATCCGTTCTCCAGCCGGAAGATGGCGGAGAGACCGCCGCCGAGATCTTCCTTGCCGAGCAGGCCGAAGCGGTCGCCGTTCAGCATGCCGGACGTCATGTTGTAGAGCTGCTTGCCGTTCGCGTTGCTCTGATAGTTGATGCCGACGTCGAGCAAGCCATAGAGCGTCACGCTGCTTTGCGCGCTGGCCGCGCCTGCGAGCCCCAGACCGCCCGCGAGGACGATCCATTTTTTAGCCTTCATTTTGTCTCCTCCGTTGAAAACCCTGCCGATCAGCAAAGCTAACGAACTCGCTGATCGCTTCGCCGGCGCGCGAATCCGCATGCGGGCGCGCATCCGGCTTCATGCCCGGCTGAAAGACCCGCCGCGCCAAGCAGCAGCCGGGCGCCGGCATCGGCCTCGCGCATCTTCGACCATATTTTCTTAGATACCTAATTTATAATCTATACGGCATGACGGAGCGCGTCAACAGCGTTGTTGTAGGTTGAATCGCGCAACCGCGGCCATGCAGTGCGGTGTCCTCATCGCGGGAAAATCGATTTTTTGCTTAGCCACCTATCATTTTGTTGGCGTGTCTACTAAGATGGGCCAACCAGAGCCGGTCGGAGTCCGGTTTGGGGATAATGAGGGCTATCCCAACCTCCGGAACGCAGGGGCACATGTGACGAAACACGAACCAGCCAAAGTCGAGACAGGTGCGGCCAGATTCATCCCGCGCAGGCAGGCAAGCAGTGAAGAGCGCATCGCGCATCTGATCAAGGACGCATACCGGGGACTCTCGAAGGCGCTGCAGATGCGGCTCAAGGCCCACGACGTGATGTACGGGCACTGGACTTTCCTGCGCATCCTCTGGCAGACCGACGGCATGACGCAGCGGCAGTTGAGCGAGCAGGCCGGCGTGATGGAACCCACCACGTTTTCGGCGCTGCAGTCGATGGAGAAGCTCGGCTACGTCACGCGTCAGAAAATGCCGGACAACCGCAAGCAGGTCCGCATCTTTCTGACGCCGAAGGGCGCCGCGCTGCGCAGCGTGCTCGTGCCCGCCGCAGAGGAAGTCAACGAGATCGCGCTGGCGGGCATCCCCTCGAAGGAGGTGGCGATCGCGCACAAGACGCTGCTCTCCATCATCGACAACCTCGCGCGCGCAGAAGGCATCGAGTTCGACCCGAAACCGCGCGACGAGGACGCCGCAACGGTCAAACGCGTGCGCAAGACGCCCACGAAGACGCCCGCGCAAACCTAGCACGCGACCCACCATGCACCAGACAGCGGCCACGCAGGACGGACTGACCGGCAAGCGGCTCTACCTCGGCGTGCTCGCGCTGGCGCTTGCCACGGGGCTCGGCGTGCTCGACGGCGCGGTCGCGAACGTCGCGCTGCCGACCATCGCGGGCATGCTTCGCACCACGCCGTCGAACTCGGTGTGGATCATCAACGCGTATCAGCTTTCGCTTGCCATGGCGCTGCTGCCGCTCTCGGCGCTCGGCGACCGCGTGGGCTACCGGCGCGTGTACCTGAGCGGTCTCGCGCTCTTCACCTTCGCCTCGCTTTTGTGCGCGCTGTCGCATTCGCTCGATGGCCTCATCGTAGCGCGGGCGCTGCAAGGATTCGGGGCGGCGGGAATCGTCAGCGTCAACACGGCGCTCGTGAAGACGTTGTATCCCTCGCATCTGCTGGGCAGAGGCGTGAGCATCAATGCGTCGGTCATCGCGGTGGCGACGGCGGCGGGGCCGTCCATCGCGGCCGTGATTCTGTCTGTCGCCGCGTGGCCGTGGCTCTTCGCCATCAACGTGCCGGTCGGACTCGCGGCGTGGCTCGTCAGCTTTTCGGCGCTGCCTCGCAGGCGGAGCGGAAAATCGAACGCTTCCTACGACTATGTGAGCGCGTTGCTCAACATGGCGACGCTCGGCCTGCTCGTCTTCTCCGTCGAACGGATGGGTCACGACGGCATCAGCGCGCCGATCGGCATGCAACTGCTCGTGGCCGCGATTTGCGCGGTGCTTCTCGTGCGCCGGGAGCGGCATCGGCCCAATCCAATGCTGCCGGTCGATCTGTTGCTCAAGCCCGCGTTCCTGCTGGCTATCCTCACTTCAATCTGCTCGTTCGCGGCGCAGATGCTCGCGTTCGTGTCGCTGCCGTTCCTTCTGCAGGACACGCTCGGCCACAGCACGTTGGAAACCGCCACGTTCATCACGCCGTGGCCGCTCGCCGTGGTCTGCACCGCACCGCTCGCCGGCGTGCTTTCCGACCGATACCGCGCCGCGACGCTCGGCGGCGCCGGGCTTGCCACGCTGGCGCTCGGGCTGGCGCTGCTCGCGCTGCTGCCGCACCATCCGGAGCCGCTCGACATCGGCTGGCGCACGGCCGTTTGCGGCGTCGGCTTCGGGCTTTTTCAAACGCCCAACAATCGCGCGATTCTCGCCGCCGCGCCGCCGGGCCGCACCGGGAACGCGAGCGGCATGATCGGCACGGCGCGCCTACTCGGACAGACGCTCGGCGCCGTGCTCGCCGCGCTCGTGTTCGCGGCGATTCCGGCTCACGCGGGCGCGGTCGCGTTGTTCGCGGCTGCGGGCTTCTCCGCCGTCGCCGCGTTCTTCAGCCTCTCGCGCGCGCTGGTGCAGTGATCGGCTAGAAGCGCAATCGCCGGTGTCGTCAGCCAACCGCGCCATTCGTGACGGACGGCGCCGTCTCGAACTTCGCGCGCGGACGCAGCAGGAACGCCTGCGTGCGCTGCTCCATCACATGCGCGACCCAGCCGGCCGTGCGGCTCACGATCCAGATCGCGGTCGCGGAGCCGTCGGGCAGGCCGAGCGCGCGCGCGAGCGTCACGAGACCGATGGCGACTCCCGCGTGCGCGTCCAGTTCCCGCCGCGTCCGGTTCAGAAACGCGATGGACAGGCGCGTGCGCTCGCGCTCGGCCGGCTTGCAATCGGGATGCTCCGCGATGCTCGCGGCGGCCTGCAGCATCAGATCGGCGCGGGGATCGCCGCCCGGATACAGCGGGTGGTTGTATCCGAACAGGCTTGCTCCGTACTCGCGCACGCGCCCGATGCGCGAATCGAGTTCGGAAAACGGCTCGCACAAGAGCAGCGTCTCGACCTTCTCGGTGCCGGTGCCGGTGGAAAATCCGATATGCGAGCCGATGGCCGCCGCCACGCAACTGTAGAGATCCGCATTGGTCGATGCGGCCACGCGCGCCGAGAACGTCGCGGGCGCCAGTTCGTTGTCGGCCAGCACGATGAGCGCGGTGGTGAGCGCGCGCTGCGTCTCGGGCGTCACCGTGGCCCCGGCCGCCCGCAGAATCTGACTCGCGATGCTCTCCGATCCCATGCGCGGACAAAACGCGCGCGCCGGACCCAGAAATCCGATGCAACCCGCCATGCTCTGCAGCATCAGGCGCGCGGCTTCGACGGCGCCGCCGTCGGCGATCTCTCTCGTGCCCCGCTGCTGCATCGCGAGCGCGAAAGGCACCATTCCCAGCAACGCGCCGATATCGCTGCTCGCCACCCCGCCCTCGTAACCCGACAGGAAGCGCAGCACGTCGGGCGGCGTGTCGAGTGGCGCCCAGACCGCGAGACCGTTCTGCCAGATGCCCGTCGTCAGCAGATGAACGACGGATTCGAACGCGGCGCCCGCGCTCGCCAGATCGACAGCGAGGCGGTTGCGGTAGCGCGGCCCGTGCGGCGTGATCTGAGTGATGGCCGTATGCAGCACCGGGTCGCCGAGGCGCAGCGTCGATTCGACGACCGCGCCGGCCGGTGCCCGCCCGCGCTTGCGCGCGGCAAGCCGCTCGATGTCGCGCCGCAGATACAGGCGCTTGCGGCCGTCCTCATGCGGCGTGGCACGCACGAGCCCACGGCTGACGTACGAATAGAGCGTCGCCGCCTTGATGTTGAGTTGCGCGAGCGCCTCCTCGCAGGTCACCACGTCGTTCCAGTTGCGTTGGTTTGTCATGTTCTTTCCGGCAGCGTCGAAATCAAACACCGCGATACATTGATTTTAAAACTCAATATTGATTGATATATAGGCTACCAGTAGAGTGGACTCGCAGAAAAACATAAAGGCGTGCTCCACCGCATCGGCGGAAGCGGCAGCCAAACATCCATCTGGAGACACTGCATGACCCAGGAGACAATCTCTTCGGCGGGAAAGCGGCTCGACGTGCGCGACACGCTGCACGCTGCGCCGCTCGGCGCGTTCCATTTCCGCCTCGCGATCCTGCTCGCGCTCATCCTCTGGTACGACGGCTACGATCTCTATAACGCGTCGTATATCGTGTCCGCCGTCACGCCCGCGTGGCATCTGTCGCCAAGCCAGATCGGCCTGTTGCTCTCGTGCGGACTCGCCGGCTTCGCCATCGGCTCGGCGGTTTCCGGACTTTTCGGCGACAGGCTCGGACGGCGCAAGGTGATCCTGCCCGGCGTGTGGCTGTCGAGCGCGATGAGTCTGGCCATCGCGCTTTTTGCCCACGATCTTTCGTCGTTCGTCGTACTACGCTTCATCATGGGACTCGCGCTCGGCCTGCTGATGCCGATGGCCGTCACTTACCTCAACGAGATCGCGCCCAAACGCGGCAACAACGTGTTCACTATCGGCTTCTTCTCGCTCGGCTGGATCGGCGGCGCCACCAGCTCCGGCTTCATCGCGGCGTGGTTGATGCCGCGCTTCGGCTGGCAGAGCCTTTATTTCACGGGCGCGCTGGCGATGCTCCTCGCCGTTGCACTGCACTTCGTGCTGCCGGAATCCGTGGCCTTTCTCAGCAGCCGCCATCGCCTCGACGCGGTGCGCGCGCAATTGGCCCGCTTCTGGCCCGCGCGCGCGGAAGAATTCCGCACGGCCGACCTGGTCGCGCCCGCGCCGACCGTGAAAGCCGGTTCGCTCGCCGCGCTCTTCGCCGCGCGATACCGCCGCAAGACGCTCTGTTTCTGGGCGATGGGCGCGCTCTCGCTGTTCTCGTCATATGGACTGTCGGGATGGCTGCCGACCATTCTGCTCAGGCGCGGCGAGAACTTGTCCATCAGTTTTGCGTACGGTTCGCTGCTCGTCTTCGCGTCCGCGTTCGGAAGCCTGCTCTCGGGCTTCGTCGCCGACCGCATCGGCAACCGGCGCCTTGCCATGTCGATCGCGTGGCTGCTCGGCGCAAGCGCCATCGCCCTGCTTGCGCTCGTCACGAGCGGCTCGATCTTCTGGATCATCGTGGTGGCGGGCATGTTCGTGATCGGCACGCAGACGGTCCTCAACAACCTCGTGGCCGTGAGCTATCCGACCGAGATTCGCAGCACGGCGGTCGGCGTTTTTTTCGGCATCGCGCGCTTCGGCGCCATGTGCGGGCCGGCGATCTCGGGACTGCTGCAACAGGCGACAGGCGGCCCGGGGGCGATGTTCTTCGTGCTGGCCGCCGCGCTCGTCACGGCGGCGGCGCTCGTCTTCCTCGTGGAGCGGCCAGAAGGCATGGCCCAGTCCGCTGCGTTCGGACATTGACGGTACCGAGAACGACGGCCCGCCCGCCGTCTGACTCTCGCTGGCCGAAACGCGCCTCTGATTTTCATCCTTTATGCAACGATAAAGACCATGACACACGACACCCCCTACACCCCCGCTGCGACCACTCACGGCGCGCAAGACGTGCCGCTCCTCTTCGAGGACCTCGCGGTGGCCAATCACATTCTGGCGCAGCATGAAGTGCTCGACGGCTTCGGTCACGTCAGCGTGCGCGATCCGCGAAATCCGGAGCATTTCCTGATTGCGCAGTCGATGGCGCCGGAACTGGTGCAGCCGCAAGACATCCTGACACTCGACTTCGACTGTCAGCCGGTCGACGGCGACACGCGCAAGCGTTATCTCGAGACGTGGATTCACGCGGAAATCTATCGCGCGCGGCCTGATGTGCAATCGATCGTGCATAGCCATTCGCCGTCGGTGATCCCGTTCGCGGCATCTTCGGTGCGGCTGCGACCGCTGTATCACATGGCCGGCTTCCTCTCGGCGGGCTCGCCGGTGTTCGACATCCGGCACTGCTTCGGCTGCACCGACATGCTGGTGCGCAACGGCGCGCAAGGCAAGGCGCTGGCGGACACGCTCGGCGATTCCGACGTCGCGCTCATGCGCGGACACGGCTTCGTGGCGACGGGGCCGTCGCTGCCCACTGCCGTCTATCGCGCGATCTACACGGAGCTGAACGCCGCCATGCAGCAACAGGCCATCGCGCTCGGCGGCGAGCTGACCTATCTCGACGACGGCGAAGGCAAGGCCGCCGACGACATGCTCCTCGGCGTAATGGAGCGCCCCTGGACGCTCTGGAAGCGGCAGGCTGAAGGACGGCGGCAAGACTGATCATCGAGGGCGATCCATAGAAGGTCCGCTCAGCCGTACGGCCGGAAGCGGTCTCAGGAGCAAGGTGCGCAGTAAGATCGGCATGGTGTTTCAGAGCTTCAATCTCTTCCCGCATATGACGGCCCTGCAGAACACTATAGAGGCGCCGATCAGCGTACTGGGCCTCGTTGCCGCGCAGCCTTCGCCGCGAACTTAAGCAGCCCACGAAAAAGTGATAGTACTATTTAATTCAAGTATTGGGGCTCGCTGGCGCCATCCGCAACACGCTGAGCAACCCGATTCCGGTGAAGCCCGTCTCGCCAGCTGGGGTGCGGCAGGCACGGAAGCAAGACGTACCGACGCTGGACCAAGGGACCATTTGCACGGGAGCATGGCGCAGGCAGAATCGTTGGGCATGCTGGCGCTTGGCGTTGAAAACGAGACGCTCGGAAAATGGGCCGCGGCCGCGTGAACCGTACCTGATTTGCCCGCAATGCGGCGCTATCGGCTGACCTAGTGCGCGAGCACGAGCAACTTGCGTACAGCGATTTCAAGGAGATTTTTCCTACAACCAGTCAACGTCCAGTATGCGACGGACAGCAACATGCATTTCTGGGCGCTTATGCTAGATTTCACCTTCGTTGGTCCATTTGCCGAAATGCGCAATCTCACCGAGCGGACGTCTTTGTCGGGGCGCGCGTTCCCGTTCCCCCAAGTCCACTGGTAAGTCGCCTGGGTCCCCATGATGCGCCACGGAAATCATAGCCAGCGGCACATACCGCTTGTCGATACCGAACCCGGCAAGCAGGGCTGGCGCGTCAAATCCGCTCATCGAATGCGCGGCGAGACCGCGGGCATGCGCTTCCAGTAGCAACGCCAGCGCCGATGCACCTGCATCGTAGTGCGCGGTACGATTGACATCGCCTTTGAAGTTCAGCGTATCGGCGAGCACGACAATAAGCACCTGAGCATTCTTGTTCCACGACTGGTTAAACGGCACTAGGGTACGGAATCCACGATCGAAGGCGACGGCATTCGTGCCCTTCTCCAATATCAAAAACCGCCAGGGTTGGCCATTGAAGGCCGAAGGAGCCCAGCGCGCTGCTTGGACCAAGGCACGCACATCGTCAGGCGAGACGGGGCGATCCGCATAAGCGCGCGGACTCCAACGGCCGGCGATCAAGGGGTGAATGTGGATATCGGTCGGCGCAAATTTGTCTGCCATCGACTGCTGTCTCGTCGGGTTTGCATTTATCGCCGCATTGTTCAAAGGTGTCTCGCCAGCGTTGCAGGCGGTTTTGGCGCTAACCAAGCCGAGATCGCACTGCTGCGAGCAGGTTGTCCGCCGTGATCGTCCCGACGACTTGCTCGTCTGCTCTTACCGCCAACGGTGTCGAGGATCCTCTGAGCCGGTCGATCAACACGGCGAGTCGGTCCTGCGTCGATACCGAAGGCCACGATTCCACTCCTTTCTTGACGGACGGTTCCATCACGGTCTCTGCCGTCACAGCGTGCAAATGATTGATGCCTTCAAGGAACGAGCGAACGTATTCGTTGGCGGGGTCGTGGATGATCTGGAACGGCGACCCGATTTGTACGATTTTACCCTCGCACATGATCGCGATCCGGTCACCGATGCGAACCGCTTCCTCGAAATCATGCGTGATGAACACCGACGTCTTGCCCATGCGACGCGTCAGCTCCGCGAACTGGTCACCTTGTTCACGTCTCACAACGGGATCGAGCGCACTGAAGGGCTCGTCCATGAGCAGAATCTCCGGGCCCGATGCCAACGCCCGCGCAAGGCCTACCCGCTGTTGCATTCCGCCCGATAGCTGGTCAGGGTAATGATCTTCCCATCCATCAAGTCGAACCGCACGCAACGCTGCACGCCCCGCGTCCAACTTATCGCGCTTGTCTTTCCCACGGCCGTGTAAGGCGAACGTCACGTTCTCGAGCACGGTGAAGTGCGGCCATAGCGCCATGTTCTGGAATACCATGCCGATTTGGCTCGCGCGCAGCGATCTCAGATCTCTTTCTGTCAGGGCCGAAATGTTCCGGCCGTTGATCCAGATCTGTCCCGCCGACGGCTCAATGAGCCGGTTGATATGGCGAAGCAGCGTGGATTTTCCGCAACCGGAAAGGGCCATCACACAAAGCGTCTCCCCTCGGCCGACTGAGAAGGTCACGCCCGCCACGCCGACGACACATCCGTACCTTTCGCGGGCTTCGTCCTTCGTCAGTCTGACCTGCCTGAGTTCTTCGGACCGTTTCAATCTTGGAGAACGGCCTCGATTGCTTCAGTTGAACAATACCGCTGCTTGAACTCGTCGGGCGTCAGGTAGGCCAGGCTTGAATGCGGCCGGATGGCATTGTAGTGACGCCGCCACTGCTCGATCACCGCGGTGACGATACTCGAGATCATGCTCGTCGGCGTCATGCTCGGCGAGGGCATGTCGCTACGCACGCTTGCCGGCGCGACGCTGTTGATCGCGAGCGTGCTGCTGCTCTATGCGCCCGCTCCGGCCACCGCCTGAGCCGCCGAGGTCACGCGTCTACGCAGCCCGCGCGTCGGGAAGCGCCGTCGCGTCCCGACTACGCGAAAACGCGGCGGGAAAATAGCGAGCTACGCAGAGCGCATACGTCAACATTGCAGCGACGAAATACGTGGCGGACCGTTCGAGAAAGTACAGCAGTAGTACGGCTATCGCAGTGACGACGATCTCGGCTCCCGGGGCAATGGCGGATAGGCGCACGGCAGGGCGCTCCATCGCTGTCCCGATGAGAATGACCAAGGGGATCAGCGCAATGACCATATGGATCGGTTCAATCACCGGAGAGGCGACAAGAATGGTCATAGATGCCAGTGCGTAGTCGATTCGCGTGTCACGACTGCGGCGAAAGATGAGATATGAAGAAAGGGCGCAAACCATCAGCGCAAAGATGTTCGCACTCCAGTGCAACACAGATTCGGACGCAGGCATGCCGACGCTTTGCACAGCTGTCTGCAGCGCGGCTCGAAGCGCGCCGTTTCCCGGCAAACCCCCGACGGTCGCAATCTGCTCTTGCGCGCGAAAAATATCAAAGAGGAAAAAATGCCGGATGACGTTGAATCCGAGTTTGAACGCGGTGACCAGCGTTAGAACTCCCGCGCAGACAATCGTCGACATCGCCGTGCGCCACTCGAAACGCAGCACGAGCAAGCCGAGAATCGCAAGCGGCGTGACCTTGAAAACGATGGCTAGTCCGAGAAAGACGCCGGCAGCATAGCGGCGATCGCGCTCGATCAGGAAGAAGGTTGTCGCAAGAAGAAAGAAGAGCAGTTCGTTCGACTGGGCCAGATAAGCGTCGTGTAAAACTGGATAGCTTAGCAGCGTCATCGCGACCAGCATGATGATTGCGCGCCGATCGGCTCCGCGATAAGACATTTTCGCCAGCAGTACTGCCCCGATCGCGCATAACACAAATGACGCGCTCACCCAGACGAGCTTTGCGGTCAGAGGCGATAGCAAGCCGAGAGGAGAAAAAATCAGTGCAAACTGAGGTGGATAGCAGTAGAACACGCCGAAGCCTGATGCATCGCTGCCCATTGCCGCCAAGAAAGCGGCGAGTCGTGCGTTGTCGTAAAGCAGCGAAGCCTGATTCGGGGAATGCAAGACAACGTTGAACGCATAGTAGAACAGATTGAAATCGCTCAGTATATCCGGCGATCTCACTGGATTCCGAAAGAACAGATGATAGATGATTACGACTCGGATGGCGAGGAAGCAGAGCGCCACGAAAGCCAGCAAGGCTGAGAGCATACGAACGTCTATCCCAGCTCGCCAGTTCATCCTTGACTTGAACATACATTTCTCCTGTGCGCTTTGCGCGTGCACCGGCCACTGGAGCCGCTTACCTCTAGATAACGGCTTCGTCGAATAATACGCAGCGGCGACGACGCCCGCAACCCGCGTCGTGTGAACAGATGTGCTCAACGCCGAACACCGATCGGGCAATCAAGAAACGTCGAGCGGTGCATCGGGAGGAGCGGGTTGACTCATGTGGACTGTGAGCGATCGCGCCAAAAAAGCTTTAGTTCTTCTGAACGGCAAGCGTTTCATTCAGTAGTCGTATCGCTGTATTCAGAGTCGAGGATTCTTCATTGCAAATGTACTACAGCAATGTTCATAACGATCCAGGGGGCTTCGACTCGTCGAGCGTTCCGCTAGTCAGCGATGAGAACAGATGTACCGCTATCAAGCAACTGCCTGTCGACAACACTAGCGTAGTGGAGCTTGCCCTGAATAAGACGCCGCGCCCGAATCGCCGGGCTATCGCGCGGTCCGGGTGTTCGACGATCGCATCGCCAAGACAGTGGTGTTCTTACGCGGTAGGCGCAGGCGGTGCCGCACCTTGTCGATATCCATTTTGCCCTTGTGATGGGCGCAGATTGGAAAGGTCATACGGTCTGAATGTATGCGCCAGCTTCTGACGGGCGCTGTGCAACGCTCCCGCGATTACTAGCGTTTCCAGAAAGACTGCCTGATCTTCGGCCCTCTTCCTGTGCTCGATTGCGATGGACCATTAGCGTCTCTATAGCATGCGTTGATCGCCACGGTATGACTGCCCGCCAGATAGCAGATGAATGCGCGGATCGATGAAACGTCCAGAGTCATGAGCGGCAATAAGGAGTTAGCTAAGCTGAACTGCGTTGGAGCAATTAGATGAGCAAATTACAACGCCCCGTTGCTTTCGCCGTATTAGCCCCCATTTTTTCGTTCTGTCGCTTTGGAATCCGTTCTTCCGCACGAGTACGCTCATTCAATTACCGTGGCTATCCGGTTATAAGCTGCGCCCCTTTAATGTGGAATACGGCACTTTGACTGGAAGCATGTCATTTTCGTGGACGGCGTTGATGAGCACGTGAATTACTTCCCGATATACCTATTCGGTGATAAATATGTGATAGGGGTTAACGCTCTTGCGGGCCCATTTATAGCAACCCGTGCGGCGATGTAAGCGAGATGAAACGACTGTCGGGATTGGTGAGCGACGGATGCACCTTGCGCTCGCCGCCCGTTTCGTACGGTGTTCGTGTTGAGACCGATCGAGGAGACGAGCGTCGAGGGGCTCCACTATGCGTGGACGGTCCCGAAGCGACAGTGCGCACCCTTCACTATAGGGCGCGACGCTACGAAGGAAGACAGTTGTATCGCGGCATAATGGATAAGAAGCCGGGCAGTCCTGCTGTAAATGGCCTCATCACAGCTTTGGCACAGTGTCCAACCGCACTAGCGCGTGACAATTGTATGTTAACTCTCGGTGCCGTCGAGGTGATCGATTGTCCGCGTGAATGACCGTTAAGGCTGCGGAAGTTGACATTGACTGTTGTCGCAGCTCGACGGCTGCATACGGTCGCATACGGCCTCTCCCCGCAGATCCACGAAGAACCAAATCATTACCGAGCTCGTGCTCTCAGCCGGGAACCGGAAGGAGTCCGTGGGTGTGCAGCTCAAGTTGCGCAGTCGGCGAACCTTACCTCTTGACAGCGGGCGCAGGCGCTCCAGGAACCGCATTGACTCGCGCGGCGTTCGCGGCGTTCGCGGCATTGGCCGCGTTGATTGCATTCCAGTTGTAGGTCGGGGCGGCGTTGTAGTTAGAACTGACGTTCGCGTTCGGCGTAGTGGCGTTCGACGTATTGGGACTATTAGTCGCAGTCGCCGCGGGGTTCGCCTTCAGCGGTTTCGGCTGCAGCGTTTGATTGATAACCGTTATCTGGCCGAGCTTCTTCGCCGCCTGACTCTCTGCGAGAGCTGCCGTGGCGAAGCACAGCGCGGCAGCGCCGATCAGCGCAATAAGCGGGGTGCGAAGCTGCGCGCGGTCCGAGATGCTTTTCATGATGGCCTCCTTGAGGACATACAGGGCGTTAAGACGGCTGCGGCGAGGCCAATGACAAGTCCGACGCCGATGGAAGCGGCGCGGATGCGAGACAAAGCGCGCCGCTTTCTAGGATTCTAGTGGCTCTCCAATGGCTCACCAAGAACAACAGTGCAGAGCGCAGGGAACCCATCATGGCCTAAGACCCTGAGCGCAGCGGTTTTCGGCCATCCTCGGTACGACGAATGGAGCCGGCAACACCCTCATCGCCTATTCGCGCAATGGCTGGAGGCGCGAGCCCAGTAGCCGCCTTCTGCGTGCGCACGCTCGCCGGCGATCCTCGGCAACGCGACTGACGCACGCGGCAACGCATCACCGCCGCAATGCGCCAGGCCGTTGGCATGAAGCGCCAGCCAAGTCGGGCTCCACGTCGGCACTTTGTGGAGATCAGCTACGTGCCTCGGTGCCCTTCAGTTCGCTGTGCTTGTGCGAGTGGGTCGCCCCGTATTTGAGTTCGAAGTGGGCGCCCTTGCCGCTTCGCGTCGGAGGAAAGTGTTCGCCCTCGACGCATGTGACTTCGAACGTGTCCTTGCCATCGTCATGGACGACGGAATAGATGCCGGACACTTTGACGATCTCTCCCGGCTTATACGAATTGTCGCCTGCCATCGTTGCCTCCTGAGTAAAGAACAACGATCCACCAGCAAGGAGCGTTCCGAGCGATGTGCGGCATGTTTCGCCCGCTGTGGCGACTTATGCGGCGAGCCGGTGCTCATAGTACGGCCGATCCCGATCCTCGAGAATCGCATCGAGCGCGGCGAAGTCGTGGGCTTGCGGGTTCAACCAGGCTTCAACGTTCTCCTCCTTGATCGGCACGATGCAGCGGTCGTGGCCGGCGGCTTCGACTTCCGCAGGCGGCTCGTCTGTGATCGCGGCAAACGACAAAAGATCGGGCTGGCCTTGAGCGGTCCACCTCGACCACAGGCAAGCGACCATCAGCAGTTGACCGTTATTGGGCCGAAACTCCAGCACGACGTTCTCACCCGGCGCCTGCGGTCCGTCATGTGTTTCGAACAACGTGTTTTCGCACTTTGCGCGCGTCACGTTCTCATAGAAGACATCGACCAGCAGCAACCCGTGTGTGTAGCCGAAACAGGGCTTCCAGAACTTGTCGAGACTGTCGCGCCGCGCGTTGTACGTGCCCGGGTACTTGATGTCGTAGTTCGCAGGCTTACCTGCAATGCGACACTGGTAGCGCATCGGCTTGACCACGTACTGTCCGTCTTCGACCACGAGGACAGGGGCGTAGTAGCCGGGAAAGATGCGCGAATCGCGAGGCTCTTGCTCGATGCGGTTCATGTCTGAGAGGCGACGCAACGCAGCGTCGATCTTGTCAGCCGCAATGCGCTTGCTCTCGGTTGCGCCTTTTGTGGTCTTCGTCTGTAGCGTGCGCTCGGCATCTGCCAGTCGCGTGCGCTGCTTGAATAGCTCCTGCTCGAGCTTCGTCGTCTGATCAGCGTTGTACCGGTCGATAGAAGCCTTGATCTGACGCTCGTCGTCGGTCGCAGGCTCACGGAAAGCGTCTTCCATCGCTTTCGGAATCTTGGACTTGCTACCCTCCGCACGTTCCCAAAAGAGTCGCGCGAACTCGCGGATGTCCATCTGCGCGCCGAACATCTTCACGTAGCGGCGATAGTCGGCCTTGATCTGCGCGGAGTAGCACATGCGGGACGTTCCTCGTTGGATGTTCGCGGCATTGGCTGAAGTCGGTCGGACCTTTCAGAGCGGCTCTCTGCACCACGCCAGATTCTTCTTGATGGCGGTGTATGAGTATTCTAGTTGCATGTCGCCCGTGAAGAGCGCCTGGACGTTCGACGTTCGCACCGCGATGCCGGCGCCTTTGAAATCTTCAACCGACCGCCCGACGACTTGTTCGCCTTCAAGACGCTCGTTTTCTCTATCCGCGCATGCTCGGCTGCGTCGCTGAAATCGACGATCATCTGAACCGCGGTCGCATCGGAACGCCCGCATTGATAACGACAGAACATTAATCGTTCCAAAATTTGCACTTATCGTTTTTGCGGCTCCGGGCGAATATTGACAAAACCACAAATGGCCGGACCACCGCGCCTTTCCAGGATTTCAGGAGACAGTTCGATGCACCCCTCGTCTAACCTTTCTACCGGACGTTCAAAGGCCGCCGCGGTTTTCCGCGTCACGGCCGGGAATTTCCTCGAGCAGTTCGATTTCTTCCTGTTCGGCTTCTACGCCACGCAGATCGCCAACGTTTTCTTTCCCGCCCAGAGCGAATTCGCCTCGTTGATGATGACGTTCGCCGTCTTCGGCGCCGGCTTTCTGATGCGGCCGCTGGGCGCGATCCTGCTCGGCGCCTATATCGACGACGTCGGCCGCCGCAAGGGCCTCATCGTCACGCTTTCCATCATGGCGAGCGGCACCATCCTGATCGCCTTCGTGCCGGGTTACGCGACGATCGGACTTCTGGCGCCCGCGCTCGTGCTGCTCGGGCGGCTGTTGCAGGGCTTCTCGGCGGGCGCCGAACTGGGCGGCGTATCGGTGTATCTCGCCGAAATGGCCACGCCCGGCCGCAAGGGCTTCTTCACGAGCTGGCAGTCCGCGAGCCAGCAAGTGGCGATCGTCGTCGCCGCGGGCCTCGGCTTCGCGCTCAATCATTGGCTGAGCGCATCGGCCATCGCCGCATGGGGTTGGCGCGTGCCGTTCTTCGTCGGCTGCATGATCGTGCCGTTCATCTTCATGCTGCGACGCAATCTGGAGGAGACGCAGGAGTTCAAGGCGCGTCAGCATCGTCCGACCATGAAGGAAGTGTTCGGCACGCTGGCCCAGAACTGGGCCGTCGTCGTCGCCGGCATGATGCTGGTGGCGATGACCAGCACGAGCTTCTATCTCATCACGGTCTACGCGCCGACTTTCGGCCGGACGGTCCTGCACCTGAGCACCGCCGACAGTCTGCTCGTGACGCTGTGCGTCGGCGTGTCGAACTTCGTGTGGCTGCCGATCGGCGGAGCACTCTCCGACAGGATCGGCCGCCGTCCGCTCCTCGTCGCCATGACGGTGCTCGCCATCGCGACCGCCTACCCGGCCCTGTCGCTGCTCGCTCGCGCGCCGAGCTTCGTCAACATGCTGCTCGTGCTTCTGTGGCTCTCGTTCATGTACGGCATCTATAACGGCGCGATGGTCGTCGCGCTCACGGAAGTAATGCCGGTGCAAGTGCGGGTGGCCGGCTTCTCGCTCGCCTACAGCCTCGCCACGGCGGTGTTCGGAGGCTTCACTCCCGCGATCTCGACGGCGCTCATTCATATGACCGGCGACAAGGCCGCCCCCGGCTACTGGATGAGCTTCGCCGCAGCGTGCGCGCTTTTGGCCACCTTCGCGCTCTATCGCCGCCGCGCAGTGACGCTGACGCCGGCGCACTGATGCGCTTCGCCCGCACCTATCGCAACCCTGCATGACCACAACCATGAAAAACCTGCTTCTTAAATTCTGCACGATGGCGCTCGTCGCGAGTTCGGCCGCCGCCGCGAACGTGGACGCCGCCGAGCTGCACGTCATGAGCTCGGGCGGCTTCACGG
The DNA here is from genome assembly GCF_902506145.1 of Burkholderia sp. 8Y. Classification (GTDB taxonomy): domain Bacteria; phylum Pseudomonadota; class Gammaproteobacteria; order Burkholderiales; family Burkholderiaceae; genus Caballeronia. Next base: position 1,193,933 of record NZ_LR733519.1, read on the forward strand.
CCGCATACAAGGTGCTCGGCCCGAGATTCGCGTCCCAGACCGGCAACACGCTCGACACCGCGCTCGGGCCGTCGATGGGCAAATCGCCCGAAGCGATCCCCAACAGGCTCGAGCGCGGCGAGCCCGCGGACGTCGTCATCATGGTCGGCTATGCGCTCGACGAGTTGATCAAGCAAGGCAAGGTCGTCCCCGGATCGCGGGTGGAACTGGCCGACTCGCGCATCGGCATGGTCGTACGCGAAGGTTCGGCGAAGCCCGACATCGGCTCGGCAGAGGACCTCAGGCAAACCCTGCTGCATGCAAAGTCGATTGCCTACTCGGACAGCGCGAGCGGCGTCTATATCGAGCGAGAGTTGTTCAAGAAACTCGGCATCGAGGATCAGGTCAGGTCCAAGGCGAAGATGATCCCGCGGATTCCGGTGGCGTCGGTGGTGGCGAACGGCGACTACGAAATCGGCTTTCAGCAGGTAAGCGAGTTGCTGCCCGTTCAGGGCGCCACGTTCGTTGGCAAGATTCCCGAGTCTTTGCAGTCCGTCACGCGTTTCGCCGCAGGCATCCCTGTCGGCGCGCAGCATCCGAAGGAAGCGAAGGCGCTCCTCGACTATCTCGCCTCGCCCGGTGTACAAGCGGAAGTGAAATCGACCGGGCTCGATTCCGTCTCCGCGCATTGAGGCAGAACCGGGGGAAGGCCCGCCGCAGCCGGCCTTCCCGTCAGCCCGGCGTGTCTGTCGCGGGGTCAGTCGCAACGTCCGGGCGGCGTGGCCCGGTCGCGCCGAGCATCTGCGCGAGACGCGCACGATCGCACTCGCCTTCCCACATCGAAACGAAAATTACCGCGCAGGCGTTGCTGATGACGCTCGTCAGGGCGCGCGCCTCGGACATGAAGCGGTCGATGCCCACCAGCAGCGCCACCCCGGCGACGGGCAGATCCGGAATCACCGTGAGCGTCGCGACGAGCGCAACCAGCCCGCTGCCGGACACGCCGGCCGCGCCCTTCGAAGTCAGCAACATGACGGCGAGCATCGTCGCGATCTGCGGCGCGGAAAGCGGCACATCGCACGCCTGCGCGATGAACATCGAGGCGAGCGTCAGATAGATCGCCGTGCCGTCCAGATTGAACGAATAGCCCGCAGGCAGCACGAGGCCGACTACGCCCTTGCCGCAACCGAGCGCCTCCAGCTTCACGATTAAACGCGGCAGCACCGGCTCCGTCGACGATGTCGCGAGAACGATGAGCAATTCCTCGCGCATGTAGCGCAAGAGTCGCCAAAGCGCGAAACCGTGCAGGCGCGCGAGCGGCGCGAGCACCAGCGCAACGAACACCACGCATGCGACGTAGAAGGACGCCATCAGCATGCCGAGCGAGCCGACCGAACGGATGCCGAAGCGGCCCACCGTGAAAGCCATCGCGCCGAACGCTCCGAGCGGAGCGAGCCGCATGATCATCGCGAGCACGCGAAAGAGAATGTGCGCGACGCCTTCGATGACCGCCAGCACGGGCCGGCCGGCCTGCGGATACGCGTTCAGCGAGAAGCCGAACAGCAACGCGAGCAGCAGCACCGGCAACACCTCGCCCTTGTCGAACGCGCCGAGCATCGTCTCCGGGATCATGCTCAATCCGAACGCCACGAGCCCGCCCGCCTGCGTGTGCTTCGTGTATTGCCCGAGGACGCTCGAATCGAGATGAAGCACGTCAATGTGCATGCCAGCGCCAGGGCGCAGCACGAACGCGGCGACCAGTCCGAGCACGAGCGCGACGGCCGTCAGGCAATAAAAAAACGCCAGCGCCTGCACGATCGTGCGTCCGATGGCCTTCCCGTTGGCGAGCGACGTAATGCCCGAGACGATCGTGCAAAAGACGATCGGCGCGATCATCATCCGCACGAGTCCGACGAACGCGTCGCTCAAGGGCTTGAGCAGCGCGCCCGCTGCCGGCCACACGTGGCCGAGGGTCATGCCGAGCATCATGGCCAGCAGCACTTGCACATAGAGCAGACGAAGCGGTCTTGCCAACCTCACGATGCGGTCTTCCTTCTTGTCTGCGCCGTCGTCGCCGCGGCGTGCCCTCCGGCATCACGGCTTGCGACGCCCGCGCTTTTCGTCTCGATGATCGTCCGATGAAACTCCTGTGCGGCCGGCGTGAGCGGCCGTCCGCGCCGTCTCACGATTCCCACGCGTCGTTTGACCACCGGTTCGACGAGCGGCACGCTCGTGAGGATCGGGTGATCATGACCGGGCATGGCCATCGACGGCACCGCAGCGACGCCGAGGCCGGCTTCGATCAACCCGAGCATGGTCGTGACGTGCCGCGTCTCGCAGACGCTGGGCGCGCGTGGCGCGACGGCCGCGAGTGCCTGATCGAGCAACAGACGGTTGCCGGAAGTCTTGTCGACCGAGACATAGTCGTGCTCGTAAAGCTCGTTCCACGTCACGCGCTTCTTGCGTGCGAGTGGATGGTCGCGGCGGCAGGCGGCAACGAATCGCTCCTGCAGGAGCAGTTTGAACTCGACTTCCGATTCCTGACTGCCCATGAAGCTCACGCCGAAATCAGCCTCGCCGCTGATGACAGCGCCCAGCACTTCGTTCGCGCTGGAATCGAGGAGCTTGACCCGGATGCGCGGAAAGCGGCGATGATAGCTTGCGATGACGCTCGGCAAGAAGTAGTACGCCACCGAAGGCACGCACGCGATCGTCACGTGACCGAGGCGGCTCGATGAAACATCGCGGATGCCGAGCAGCGCGATGTCGAGGTCATCCAGCAGTTGGTCTGCGCTCGGGGCGAACACGCGCCCCACCGTGGTGAGCGTGACGCTGCGCGTGGTGCGCTCGAAGAGACGCACGCCGAGCGCTTCTTCCAGCTTGTCGATCCGACGACTCAAGGCTGGTTGGGAAATGCTCACCGCCTCGGCGGCCTTTCTGAAGCTGCCCAGCTCCACCACCGCGCGAAACGCCTGCAAGTCGTTCAAGTCGAAGTTGACGCCCACGGCCGGTCTCCGCATCTTGGAATCCGGCTATTTTGCATGATTCAGGAGGCGTCTCGTCCATTGAAACGATGCTTGTATCTGGCGGCTTCCAAGCATGGCGTGATACGAGGCGTACGCAGCGAATCGCGAGCAAGCGACCACCTATCGCACGAGCGGCGACGCGTCCAAACAGGCGAGGATAGCGGCTGGGCCGGGATAGATAGAGATGCAGCCCGCCTCCATCAATGCCTTTTCGGTGAAACATCCCGACAACACGCCCACGGCTTTCACGCCGAGCCTGGAAGCCGCTTGCGCGTCATAAGGCGAGTCGCCTATCGCGACCGCGTCGGGCGGCGAGACGTTCAGACGTCGCATGGTCACATCGAATATATCCGGTGAGGGCTTTGATTCGCCGACGTCTTCCGACGACACTTTCGCGTCGACTAGATGCGCGATTCCGGCAATGTCGATATACACATCCAGTTCGTCTTTCTTGGCCGACGAAGCAATGGCGATCTTCAACCCCCGTTCCCGAATGGCGTGCAGAAGGTCCGGCACGGCGGAAAAAGGCCGAACCATCGGCAGGTACTCGCTCTTGAAACGTTGGCCGCGCCAGGCTTCCAGCGCCTCGCCGTGATCGCGAATCTGCTCGCTCGTCAGAAAGACGGGGAGCAGCTTGTCGCCGCCCTTGCCGATTTGGCTCCGTGCGTTCTCGAAGCTCACGTCATGGCCGAACTGCTTGAACGCGTCGTGCCACGCTAGCGCGTGAAGATCGACGGAATCGATCAGAGTGCCGTCGATATCGAAAATGATGGCTGAGGGCATGACGCGCTCCAGTGTCTATTAGCACCAAAAGCATGATGCGAGAGGAAGGGTCCATCGTTTCCGGGTTGCGAGCATGAAGCGTGCCCCGGGTTTTCGAGCAGCCCATGCCGGCGATTTCGACAAAGGCCGACTTGCTCGATTGCCGTCGGCGCGTCGCACTCACAATCACGTCCCCGCTCTATAACGCCGCAAACGTCGCCGTAACGATCACCCCTCGCAATGGCTGCTCCCGATAATGAAGCGCAATCTCCCCGCGATGCGCCTGCACAATTTCCTTCGCGATCGCGAGCCCGAGCCCGGTCCCTTCGGTATCGGCGGATGCGCGATAGAACGGCTCGAACACGCGACTGCGCGCTTCAGCGGGAATGCCGGGGCCGTCGTCCGTGACGGTGAGCATCACGCGCCCTTCGCCGCGCGCCACCGCGACAGTCACGTGCCCGCCCGGCTGCGAGTAGCGAATCGCGTTCTCGGTGACGTTATGAACGAGCGCCGACAGCAATCCCTGATGCCCGATGATCCACGCCGAATCGGCCAGTTCCGCGCCAAGGTTGATGTCGTGCTTTTGCGCGAACATCGCGAGATCTTCGATCACGTCCTGCGCAATAGCGGCGAGATCGACCTTCTGCCTCGCGAGCTGCGTATAGTCCGCCGCTTCGGCCTGCGCGAGAAGCAACAGCTTGTTGGTCAGGCCGACCATCGACCGGTTGCTCCGCTGCATCGCCGCGAGCGCCTCGGAAAGCGTCGGCTCCATATCGCAATGCTGCCGCGCGAACTGCAACTGCGTCTCCAGCAGCGTGAGCGGCGTGCGCAACTGATGCGCCGCATCCGCGATAAAGCGCCGTTGCGCCGCCACCTGAAGCCCGAGCCGCGCGATGCACTGGTTGATCGCTTCGACGATTGGCCGCAACTCCGTATGCATGCGCTCGACGCGCAAGGGCTCGAGCTGCATCGGATCGCGGTCCATCACCTCTTCCTTCACCTTCAGGAGCGGCCGCAATTCGAACGTCAAGCCGATGCACGCCAGCGCCACGGCGAGCAGCACCATTTCAATCTGCCGCACGAGCTGCGGACGCCAGATCTCGCGGAGCATCGCATCGCGCGAAGCCTGCGTCTTGCCGATCGAAACGAGCACGCTGCGGATCGCGCCGCTGTCGTACATCTGGCGCACCATGCCGACCGCGCGGATCGGCTTGCCGTGCATATCGGCGTTGTAAAAGATCGGGGAATCGTGGCGGGCCGACGCTTTCTGCGTCGGAAAGTCGGGAGCGCCCGCGAGCAGACGGCCATCGTCCACGCTGACGTTATAGAACACCTGATCGCCTTGCGGCGACGCAAACACTTCGAGCGCGGCAGGCGGAATGTCCACGAGCAGGCGGCCATCGGACCATTCCACTTCGCCCGCGATCATCCGGGCCGATGCGAGCAGCGTGTTTTCCTGTACGAGATCGGCGGTGCGGCGCGCGTTGTCGTACGCGGCCTTGCCGGTCACGAAGACGTATATCGCGAGCGGTACGAGCAGCCACCACAGCAGGCGGATGCGCAAGCTATTGGTCATCGTCTCTTTTGCGCAGCAGATAACCGAGCCCGCGCAGCGTGACGATTGCGGCGGAACTGCCATCGAGCTTCTTGCGCAGCCGCGACACGTAGATCTCCACCGCGTCCTCGCTCGGCTGGTCGTCATGCGAGAAGATCGTGTCGAGGAGCGATGCCTTCGACACCGTCTTGCCCAGACGCAGAATCAGCGCCTCGAGTACGCTGCGCTCACGCGGCGTCACGTTCAGCGGTGCGCCTTTGAGCGTGAACTGGCGCGTGTCGATATCGAAGACGAGATCGCCGCATGCAAGCTCGTTCGCCGTCGATGACGAGCGCCGCCGGATCATCACCTTCACGCGCGCAACGAGCTCGCGGACTTCGAACGGCTTCACCAGGTAATCGTCCGCGCCCGCGCCGAGCAACTCCACTTTCTCGTCGATCGAACCGCTCGCGGTCAGGATCATCACGGGCGTGGCATCGCCGCGCTGGCGCATCCGGCGCAGCACGTTCTTGCCGGAAAGCCGCGGGAGGTTGAGATCGAGCAGCACGACATCGTATTGATTCGTCCGCAGCACTTGATCCGCGGACTCGCCATCCTGCACGGCTTCCAGCACGAACGCTTCCTGTTCCAGCATCTTCGCAAGCCAGAGAGAAAGCGTCGGATTGTCTTCGACGAGAAGCAGCTTCATGGTGCGCGATTGTAGAGGTGTCTCGCGCAATGAACGCATCGGGTTAACACCCATGCTTTGGCATCGCCGCAGAAAGCTGGCGGAAGGTTTCGCCTTCCTATAATCGCCCCACACAATCGAAAAGCGGGCCGCACAATCATCACGGCCCAACTCAAGGAGACTTCCGATGCGTACCCTGCGCCAGATCGCTGTTTTGTCCGGTATCACCTTCGCACTCGCGGCCGCTTCCGTGTCCGCGCACGCCGAAAAGATTTCGATCATGGTCGGCGGTGCGACCAAGATCATCTATCTGCCCGCGAAACTGACCGAGCAGCTCGGCTACTTCAAGGACGAAGGGCTCGACGTCGAAATCCTCTCGCAACCCGCAGGCGTCGATGCGGAGAATGAGTTGCTCGCGGGCGCGGTGCAAGGCGTGGTCGGTTTCTACGATCACACCATCGACCTGCAAAGCAAGGGCAAGGAAGTGCAGGCGCTCGTGATCTTCGGTCAGGTGCCGGGCGAAGTCGAAATGGTCGCGACGAAGCAGGCGGACAAGATCAAGAGCATGGCCGACGTCAAAGGCAAGACGCTCGGCGTGACGGGCCTGGGTTCATCGACCAGCTTTCTCACGCAGTATCTGGCGCAACGCTCGGGCGTGACTTCGAAGGAATACACGCTGCTGCCGGTGGGCGCGGATGCGAGCTTCATCGCGGCGATCAAGCAGGAGCGCATCGACGCGGGCATGACCACCGAGCCGACCGTCTCGCAACTGCTCAAGACGGGCGAGGCCAAAGTGCTCGTGGACATGCGCACGCTCGAAGGCACGCGCGCCGCGCTCGGCGGCACCTATCCGGCATCGAGCTTCTACGTGCAGCGCGCATGGGCAGAATCGCACAAGACCGAAGCCGCGAAGCTCTCGCACGCCTTCGCGAAGACGCTGAACTTCATCGCGACGCATAGCGCCGAAGAGATCACCGAGAAGATGCCGAAGGACTATTACGCGAAGAACAAAGGCCTGTACGCGGCTGCGCTCAAGGCGTCGCTGCCGATGTTCACGAAGGACGGCAAGATGCCGGCCGACGGCCCCGAAACCGTGCTGAAGGTGCTTTCCGCGTTCAATCCTTCGGTGAAAGGCAAGCATATCGACCTCGCGCGCACGTATTCGAATGACTACGTGGCGGCCACCGCGACGGCGTCCAAGTGAGGCTTTCATGATGAATCAATCCACTCAACCGGCCATCGAGCTGCGCCACGTCTCATGCCGCTTCATCTCGCCGGACGGCAAGGCGACCGTCGCGTTGCGCGACTTCAGCATGTCCGTGGCGAAGGGCGAATTTGTCGCGATCGTCGGCCCGACCGGCTGCGGTAAATCGACCACGCTCAGCATGATCACGGGTCTGCTCAAGCCGACGACGGGTGAAGTGCGCGTGATGGGGCAGCCGGTCGATGGCATCGATCCGCGCATCGGCTTCGTCTTTCAGGCGGACGCCGTGTTTCCGTGGCGCTCGGTGCTCGACAACGTTGCGGCAGGTCCGATGTATCGCGGCCGGTCGAAGTCCGCCGCCTACGACGAAGCCAACGAATGGCTGCGCCGCGTCGGCCTCGAAAAGTTCGGCAAGCACTATCCGCATCAATTGTCGGGTGGCATGAGAAAGCGTGTCGCGCTCGCGCAGACGTTCATCAACAAGCCCGAGATCCTGTTGATGGACGAGCCCTTCTCCGCGCTCGACATGCAAACGCGCACGCTGATGCAGGACGAGCTGCTGCAACTGTGGTCGGCGAATGCGGGATCGGTCGTCTTCGTGACGCATGATCTCGAGGAAGCGATCGCGCTTGCGGACCGAGTATTCGTGCTGACCGCGCGGCCCGCCACGCTCAAGAAGGTCTACGAGATCGACCTGCCGCGTCCGCGCATTACGTCGGAAATCCGCTATCACCCGCATTTCATCGAGATTTCGCGAGATATCTGGCACGACTTGCGCGAAGAAGTGCAAATCGGCTGAACTCGCTTCAAAGGAACTCAACTATGTCCACGCCTCAACAAGCGATGCCCGCGGGCATCGATCCGACCGCGCTCGCGCAGGTCGAACGTGAAGCGCAGAAGCGCATCAAGCAGCGTCACGCGCTCGTGATCGGATTGCGCATCGCCGTGCTCGTCCTCGTGCTCGGCGGCTGGGAACTGTCCGCGCGCCTGCACTGGATCGATCCGTTCTTCTTCTCGATGCCGTCCGCGATCTTCGAACAGATCGTCGAATGGTTCGTCGAGGGCACGTCGCAAGGTCCGCTGCTCACGCAGGTCTGGGTCACGCTGGAAGAGACGATACTCGGCTTCCTGATCGGTTCGGTGGGCGGCATCTTCTGCGGCATCGTGCTCGGGCGCAACAAGCTGTTGTCCGACGTGTTCAGCCTCTACATCAAGATTGCCAACTCCATTCCGCGCGTCGTGCTCGGCTCGGTGTTCGTGATTGCGCTGGGTCTCGGCATGGCGTCCAAGGTCGCGCTGGCGGTCGTGATGGTGTTCTTCGTCGTCTTTGCGAATGCCTTTCAGGGCGTGCGTGAAGCGGATCGCTACATGATCGCGAATGCGCAGATACTGGGTGCTTCGCGGCGACAAGTGACAACGTCGGTGGTGATTCCGTCTGCGCTGTCGTGGATTCTCGCAAGTCTGCACGTAAGCTTCGGCTTTGCGCTGGTCGGCGCAGTGGTCGGCGAGTTCCTCGGCTCGAAACAGGGCATCGGCCTCTTGATTTCGACGGCGCAAGGCGCGTTCAATGCGAGCGGCGTGTTCGCGGCGATGATCGTGCTGGCCGTGGTCGCACTTGCCGCGGATTACCTGCTCACGGCGGTCGAGCATCGTTTGCTGAAGTGGCGGCCCACGGTAAGTTGACCGCGTAATCATGTGCTCAAAGAAAAACCTCACGCGAATTGCGTGGGGTTTTTCGTTTATAGCTCTCCGATGCACAACGAAAGCCAGATAGTCGCGAAGGCCGTTGTTATCCACGAGAGACCTCACTTCCAATTCATCAAGCGGGCTTCGAACAAGGCAATGCGGTCACGACTCGGTTTGACATAGTGCGTCGCGAGGAATACCTTCAGGAGGCAAATCGAACGAAGGCGTGCGCCTTGCGGCTCTTGGCTTGTTCGCGCCATAAAGCAGTTCCGCCAAGCGGCCTGCTGCCTCTTTACAAGACCGACTCTCTGCTAGCCGCTCGCTACGATAAACGTTGGCATTCATTTAACCGTTTTGAAAATATAAACGATAGACGCGCTCATGCCGAAGGAGTGTTTCATGAGAAGGCACATTGTTGTGATGCCCCTGACACTGAGCATGCTATGTCTGTCCACGCTTGCCTGGTCCGACCCGGATCCGTTGCTCGGGACATGGCGCCTGAAGTCGTTCGTGCGCGAAGTCGCCGGAACAGGCGAGCGATACAACCAGCTTGGCGACCATCCCGACGGCTATCTCAGCTATTCGCCGGATGGCCGGATGCTGGCTCTCTTCGTGTCCGACGAACAGCCGCGACCGCGCACTGAGCCTTCGGACGAAGAGCGCATCAAGCTACACAAATCGATGCTCGCTTACGGCGGAACATATAGCGTGTCGCCCGGAAAGGTAGTCCATCACATCGACATCGAATGGGACGGAAGGCGCGTCGGAACCGATCAGGTACGTTTCTACACCATCGATGGCGACACGCTGTCGATCAAGACGGAATCCAACAAGAGTCCCGTCGATGGGCGCGAAGGGATAGGCATCCTGACGTTCGAGCGAGTGAAGGCATCGCGAGGGCAGTGATGCCGCTTTGACGAGCGACATACGTGCATGCCGTTTATCCGACGCGGCGCTTCGTGCCGTCGAAGTTGAAGGCGTTTCTCGATGCGCTCAAGGCGTGGAAGGGACCGCTCTGGCTTCCGTTGCGCTGAAGCCTGAGCGGCCGCACTAGCCACTAGCGCCAGCCGAGCGCGGGAGCGACGTGCGTGAGAATCGATTCTATCGAATGTGCGCAGTACTCCACGCCGAGCTGATTCGGCACGGTCAACAGTAGCGTGTCGGCTTCTGCAATGGCCTCGTCGGCTGCGAGTTGCCTGACGAGCACGTCCGGTTCCGCCGCATAACTGCGCCCGAAGATCGTCCGGATGTTGCCATCCAAGAGTCCGATCGTGTCGTCGCTGTTCGCATCGCGTCCGAAATACATACGGTCGCGATCGTTCATCAGCGCGAAAATGCTGCGACTCACCGATACGCGCGGCTCGCGGATGTGTCCTGCCTCTTTCCATGCCTGCCGGAAGGCGCGAATCTGCTCTGCTTGCTGGACGTGAAGCGGACGGCCCGTTTCGTCGTTCTTCAGTGTGGAGCATTGCAGGTTCATGCCCATCTTGGCTGCCCAGATGGCGGTGGCATCCGACCCCGAGCCCCACCAGATGCGATCGCGCAACCCTTCGGAATGGGGCTCGACACGCAGCAGGCCGGGCGGGTTGGCAAACATGGGCCGTGGATTGGGTTCCGCGAAACCTTCGCCGCGCAGTACTTCGTAGAACACTTCCGTGTGTCGGCGTGCGAGATCGGCGTGCGTCTCGCCCTCGCCCGGCGCATAGCCGAAATAGCGCCAGCCGTCGATCACCTGTTCGCCCGAACCACGACTGATGCCAAGTTGCAGCCGACCACCGGCGATGAGGTCCGCCGCGCCCGCATCCTCGGCCATGTACAGCGGGTTCTCGTACCGCATGTCGATGACGGCAGTGCCGATTTCGATGCGGCGGGTTCTCGCCCCTACAGCCGCGAGCAGGGGAAACGGCGACGCAAGCTGCCGCGCGAAATGATGCACGCGGAAATAGGCGCCATCCGCGCCGAGCTGTTCGGCAGCGACCGCAAGGTCGATGGATTGATGCAGGACATCGGCGGCAGAACGTGCAAGCGAATGCGACGAAGTGGACCAATGGCCAAACGACAGAAAGCCGATTTTCTTCATGTCAGTCAGGTTTGAGATGACGATGAGCGTATCTTGCCCGAGTCGGGCAGTCGCCGCTCGCACGCGCGCTGTCTGCCCGTTCTTTCTCGTGTATCAAGCCGGGATGTCGGTGGACGCGGAGAGCGCCTTCCACGTTTCCGTCTCGGCCGCTACGAATGCATTCTTCTGCGCAACTGCCTTCAGCGTGTCCGTTCCAAGCGGCAACCGCAGCGGCGGCGTCCTGGCATCGACGAGCGCGATCGTCGCCGCTGCGAATTTCGCAGGATCGCCTGGCGGATTGTGGTTGATCTCACGCGCTAGCTTACGCAGTTTGCCTAGCGTTTCTTCGTAGTCGCCGATGATCGAAGGGCCGACGACGAGCGACGACGTGAATGAAACGACTTTTCCATTTGCGGAAAAATCCAGGCAATGAATGCAGATTGCGTCGCGCATCTGCCCTTTCACCCCTAATTGGCGTGAGCAAGCGGCATCTGCTGGACATGCGTCTTTGTGGCTGCGACAACGGCTGATCAGTGCAGCGCGGCGACTGTCTCTCGATGGCCGAAAGAGGACCGATGGCGATGGTTCATCGCCGCGTCCACGCTAATCATGCGCGCTTCGCCAGATAGGCGTCGATAAGAGCGACCAGCCGCTCCCGTCCGAAGCTCGCGTCGTGTCCCGCGTGGACGACTTGAACGGGCAGATCGCGCAAACGCTTCATCGTACGCACATAGGCCGGGATATCGGCACCGCCTATCTCGTCCAGCAGCGGGCCATCGTAAAGCGCATCGCCCGAGAACAACGTGCCGGTGCTCGGCTCCCAAAGACCGATGCTCCCCGGTGAATGACCCGGCAGATGAAGGACTTCGAAATGCCGGTTACCGAGATCGACAATATTCCCTTCCTTGACGATTTCCGTGACGGGCGCAGCTCGTACGCAGTAGTCGGACATCTGGTAATCGGCATGTGGAAGGGCGGTGATCAGATCGCCATCGAACGGATAACCGAATTCGTGGTATCGACGAATCGCGGCTTCGCCCAATACCGATGCCAGGAGCGTACCGCCCTTGCGTGGCGAGCGCAGGTCGTCGGCCTCGAGTTCGTGGACAAGCGTGTGCTCGAACTCGTGATGCCCGCCCACATGGTCCGCATGCGTGTGTGTCGCGACTGCGGTCACCTTCTTTTGAAGCAGAAGCCGGGCCGCGTCCCGCAGACTGGCGATGCCCATTCCGGTGTCGATCATGAGGTCCCGGTCGCGGCCCCGCACGTGCCAGATATTGCACCGCATCAGTGGGACGACATGAGGTTCCCACAGCAGCGTGATGTCGTCACTGATGCGCTTCAGTTCAAACCAACGGTCGGCAATTGGCAGCATGGTCGTAGAAGGTCAATGCAAACTAACGGAAGCTGATCTACGGGCAGGAGATTCTGCGGGAGATTCAGGATCTTCTCGAGTTGAAGTATAACGACCTGACGTATCCATGACGAAGCAGGCGACGCGGCTCGGCTGCCTGCCGTGCATGAACGGGGTGTCACTGGTAGTAAAGCCTCGTCCGCTGCTGGTTCGACCTTGAGCTCGGTGTTAGCATCTGAGATAGGGCTCCTCAATACTCTAAACGGCGTCGAGATGAACGTTAGTGGTTGTGAGGTGGCCGGTCTACGCTGAATGATGGAGGTCGCAATGAAAGGGTTGCTTTCATTCCACGGACGAATCGTCAGAGCGGCTGTCGTCGCACTGAGCATCGTGAGCGTTGCACTCGTGGGACTCGCCGCGACGCGTGACGCCTTCGCGCAAACCGGCGGCGCCTGCATTCCCGTGAGCCAACGAACGACCGAACTCGGATGCTTCGTTTACGCGGAAGAGCATCTGCGAGAACTACCCGACGGACCGGTTTATTGGCATATCGATCGATTCGCAGATCAGTCATCGGCACAGGCGGCCAAGGGCGAGAATGGAACTGTCGTCGAGATTCTCGGACGCGTCTGGCTCTTTACTATCTCGGGAAAGTCCTGGCGCCCATCGACTGGAGAACACATTGCCGATATCGGCCCTTTGACGCTTCCCCATGCCCGTTCCTTGATGGCCACGTACATGGAGGGAAACTTCAAACCCGGCATGCAATCGACGATCCATCGGCATCCCGGCACCGAAGCATGGTTTGTTCTCAGCGGCGCGCAGTGTCTCGAAACGCCGCACGGCGAACAGATCGGCAAGCCGGGCGCGCCGCCGGTCATCGTTCCTCCCGGAGAACCGATGCTTCTCACAGGCATCGGCAAAGAACAAGGACACTGGCTGGTGCTCATCCTCATGGACGCGACCATGCCTCGTGGAACGCCAGCCGACGACTGGACGCCGAAGCATACGTGTGAAGAGATCGCTGCGGAATAAGTGTTCTCTCGCAGGCGGCAGTTTCTCGTTCTGCGATCGGCTGACACAGCAAGGTCTGAGGAAAAGGAAAGAGCGTGCTCGAAGCATCAACCTGACGCCACGTCGGTCGCTATGAGTTCGTGTCGCTGCACGTCGTTGCCCGATCGCGTGTCCTGACGGTACGCGCGATGAATTGAAGCCGAGCGTGTTCAGATGCCCAATGTCGTGCTCCGGGAACGCATTCTCAACACGCGACATCCAAGCCCGTATCCGCAACCTGATGACGGGAGACCTCGGATGAAACTCATTCACACCGCGTTGGCAGCGATGCTCGCCGCCGCGAGCATCGCGCCTCACGCAGAGAACGCGGCGCCTACCGATCCCCAGATCGCGGCCATCGTGGTGACCGCCAATCAGGTCGATATCGACGCGGGCAAGCTCGCGGGATCGAAAACGAAATCGAAGGATGTGAAGGCGTTCGCGCAGCAGATGGTCACCGATCATAGCGGCGTCAACAAGGCCGCCGCCGCTCTCGTCAAGAAGCTCAACGTGACGCCCGAAGACAATGCTACCGCGCAAAGCCTCAAGCAAGGCGGCGACGCTAACCTCGCGAAGCTCAAGACGCTTTCTGACGGCAGTTTCGACAAATCGTACATCGATCACGAGGTCGCCTATCATGAAAGCGTGCTGGACGCGCTCGACAAGACGCTCATCCCGAGCGCGAAGAACGAGGAGTTGAAGGCCTTGCTGGTGAAGGTGCGGCCGGCGTTCGTCGCGCATTTAGAGCATGCGCGGAACGTGCAGGCGGAACTGAGCAAGAGCGGTGCATAGCCTGCCTTTGCTTGCTGCTCTCGCGAGCACACTCGCCTTTCCTGTGACCGCGATCGCCGCGACGTATGTCGTCGTCATCGAGCAGATGCGCTTCGACCCGCCGGCGTTGACGGTGGCGCGTGGCGATCGAGTCATGTGGATCAACAAGGACTTGTTCCCGCATACCGCGACCGCCGACAAGCAAGCGTTCGACTCTTACGCTATTGCGCCCGATGCGGCGTGGACTTATGTCGCGCGTGATGCCGGAAGCTACGTATACTCGTGCGCGCTTCATCCGACGATGCACGGCAGCCTCAACGTTCGATGAGACGACCATGAGCGAACCCGCACGAAGCCCGGCAGCGTCCGCAGCCGATGACGACATGGACCTTGCGCGCCGCATCGTCGCGGGCGACCAGCATGCGTTCGAATTGCTGATGCGCCGGCACAACCGGCGTCTTTATCGCCTGGCGCGATCGACCCTTCGCAACGACGCCGAAGCCGAGGACGCGTTGCAGGACGCCTATCTGCACGCGTATCGATCGATAAGCCAGTTTCGCGGGGATTCACAGCTTTTCACGTGGCTGTCGAGGCTCGTGCTGAATGAATGCTACGCGCGCTTGCGGCGTTCGGCCCGGCGTCAGAACGTGATTCCGATCGTGGACCTGCCGGAGTACGTCGAACTGTCCAATGCAATGGCCACGAAGGGCGACGATGCCCCCGACGAGGCGCTCGCGCGTGCTCAGGTGCGCGCCCTGCTCGAACGCAAGCTCGACGAATTGCCGCAGCTCTTTCGCGCGGTCTTCGTGTTGCGTTCGATCGAGGAGATGAGCGTCGAGGAGACCGCGAAGTGCCTCGATCTTCCCGAAGCAACGGTGCGCAGCCGTCACTTTCGTGCACGAAGCATGTTGCGCGAATCGTTGGCACACGCCTTCGATCTAGCCGAGCGGGACGTGTTCGAGTTCGGCGGCACGCGCTGCGACCGGATAGTCGCGGGCGTACTATCGAAGATAGCCGGCGGCGCGGCCTAGCTCTATCCCGACACGCGCCACCTTCTTATGGATGGGCTTCAGAAGTTCGGCCCGACAGCACTCCTTTCCCGCCGAAGCAAGAATGCGCTGCCGGATCGTCGCCTTGATTACGACAGGTGATGAACTTCCTGCCGCCCGAACACGGGCGTCGGGATGCCTTCCATGCGAGCCTTCAGTTGCAGCGACAGATACTGCGAGTAGTGGCGCGACTGATGCAGATTGCCGCCGTGGAACCACAGCGCCTCCTGTTGGGTGGGCTTCCACATGTTGCGCTGCTCGCCTTCCCACGGTCCCGGGTCTTTCGTCGTAGCGGAGCCAAGGCCCCACACCTTGCCTACCTTGTCCGCGACTTCGCGGGAGATCAGGTCTGCCGCCCACCCGTTCATCGATCCATAACCCGTCGCATACACAACGAGATCCGCCGGCAATTCGGTGCCGTCCGAAAGCAGCACGGAATGCGCTTTCAGCTCCGCTACGTCGACGCCGCTTTTCAACTTGATCTTGCCATCGGCGACGAGGTCGGACGCGCCGACGTCGATGTAATAGCCCGAGCCTCGCCGCAGATACTTCATGAAGAGGCCCGAGCCGTCGTCGCCGAAATCGAGCATGAAACCCGCGCGTTCGAGCCGCGCATAGAACTCGGCGTCTTGTTCGCGAATCTTCTGGTAGACGGGAATCTGGAACTCGTGAAGGATCTTGTATGGCAACGACGCAAAAGTCATGTCGGCTTTCCATGTCGTCATGCCAGAGGCGACCGCACGCTCCGAATAAAGGTCGCCGAGCGCATGTTCCATCAGCGATTCCGACTTCACGATATGCGTCGACGAGCGTTGCACCATGGTGACGTCCACGCCCGCCTCCCATAGCGCGCCGCAAATGTCGTGGGCCGAATTGTTTGCGCCGATCACCACCACTTTCTTGCCGCGATACGCGTCGGGGCCGGGGTGCTGTGAAGAATGATGCTGCTCGCCCTGAAACACGTCTCGGCCCTTGAATGAAGGGATATTCGGCTTGCCGGACATGCCCGTCGCGAGCACGAGTTGTTTCGGACGCAGCGTCAGCGTCTCGCCGCCACGCTCGACTTCCACTACCCATTCTTTCGCGGCTTCGTCGTAGCGCGCCGATTTGCAGGTGGTCGCGCTCCAGTAGTTCAGCTCCATGACCTTCGTGTACATCTCGAGCCAGTCACCCACTTTGTCCTTCGGCGTGAAGACCGGCCAGTTGTCGGGAAACGGCAGATAAGGCATGTGGTCGTACCAGACGGGATCGTGCAGGCACAGTGTCTTGTAACGCTTGCGCCATGCG
Organism: Burkholderia sp. 8Y; assembly: GCF_902506145.1. Taxonomy (GTDB): domain Bacteria; phylum Pseudomonadota; class Gammaproteobacteria; order Burkholderiales; family Burkholderiaceae; genus Caballeronia. The sequence goes on from NZ_LR733519.1 coordinate 1,210,385, forward strand.
TCGCCCGGCTTGTCGTTCTTATCGATGATGATGGTCGGCACGTTCAATTGCCGTAACCGCGCACCGAGCGCGATGCCGCCCTGTCCGCCACCGACGATCAGACAATACGGCTGCTTCGTCACACCCAGCGTTTCGCTCTCATGCTCGCGATGTTCCTTCCAGCTTGTTCGGCCGACGCGCGCGCCGTGCTCCGCGCCCATCGGCCGCTTGAAGTTCTTCGGCTCTTCATGCCCCTTCAGTTCGCTCATCACCGTGAGCAGCGTCCAGATCCGGCCGTTTCTCAGGCGGATGAAACCATTGCCGCGCGCAACGCCCGTCTCGAACGTGATCCACGCCTGCGCGATCCCGTCTGCTTCTGTTTCTGGCTCACCGGGTGCAACACAAAAATCCGAAGGATCGGTGGTATCGAGTTGCGCCTCCAGCATCGCAGCGATCTGTTCGCGGCCTTCCATGGTCTTGATGTTCCAGGTGAAACTCACGAGGTCACGCCAGTAGCAATCCGGCTGGAACAGCTCAACGACAGCGGGAATGTCCCGGTTCGCGAGCGCAGTGTTCAGACGCTCGAGCACATCTGCTACGACGGAGTTCAGATTGGCTTCGGCCACGATAAATCCTCCATTAGAACGGATAGCAATGCATTGCTGAAGGCGGGTGTTGCCCGCACTGGAAGTCGAACGGTAAAGCCGCGTGAATCAGCGCCGATGAGGGGCCACGATGTTGTGCTTTGCGATGCGCCGGTAGAGCGTCGCCCTTGACATGCCGAGCAGCTTCGCCGCTTCGATCGGGCGCCATTTGGCCGTCGTGAGCGCGTTGACGATACGTCGCCGTTCGGCCATACCGGCTTCGTCTATCGCTGCTTTGTCCGCACTAGGCGCGACGACCGGGGTGCTCTGCGGATGCCGCGCATCGAGTACCGGTTGGCGCACCCGCGCAAAAAGAGGCTCGCCGCTGCTCGCGAGCCGCACCGTGATCGCGTCGCTTCCCATGCGGGCATCGAGAAGCCTCAAGGCGCGCGTATTGAATAGTTCAGACCCATCGCACGGCAAGCGATCGAGCCCTGGCACGCACTCCTTTGCGCGGCGATTCGCGGCGACTGCCCTGCCGCGCTCATCGAACGCAATCAGAATCTCAGGCTGCGTTTCCACGTAGTGTCGGTTGCGATGCGCAAGCATCACCCAGCGATTCGTCGTGGCGTGAAGAAAGTAGCTGTTCTCAATCAGAATCGCGCTCTGCCGAACAATATGATTGACGAGGCGCTGGCTTTCGCGTTCGTCCGGCGACCGTACGGCTGATGCGTCCAGCACGCCAATCAACTCGCCGGAAAGGCCGAAAATAGGCGCGGCGCTGCACGTGAGCGTCGTGAACGCGGCGCGGAAGTGTTCGAACTTGTGCACCGTGATCGGTTCGCGGTCGAGCAGGACGCTCGCGATGCCGCAGGTCCCTTCCTCGCGCTCCGACCAGCACGATCCCGGGTATAACCCCGCGCGCTTGAACGCGTTGCGCCGGTCGGGGTCGACGCGATAGTCGATCGCCACGCCAGCCGCGTCAGTAAGCATCACGCAATAGTCGGCCTCTCGCACCATCTCGTGCAATTGCGACAGACACTGTCCCGATGCTCGCAGCACGGGTTCTTCGCGATGGCGAATATCACGAAGCTCCGGGGACGTGAGGATACGAGGCCCGACTGTTGCACCCGGATCGAGGTGATGTTCTTCGAGGGAACGCCGGTACGATGACACGAGTCGGGCGGACGCGCCGTCGCCCGGTCGCAGCCCACGCGCCTCGATTGCATGTCGCACGCGTTCGATATGTCGGGTCTGCGGAACATAGGGCATGACGAGTCTCCGGCGGTCCGATAGTGTCGCGCGCAATATCTGGTGGCACGGCACATCGATACTTCGTTGGTTGATGCTTTGTACCACGCGCGTTCGCCGAGATCACACCGCAATGCACCATCGCCGGATTTGAGACGTCAGTCTCACTACACGATCGCTGCCAATGCCAGAGCGTCGACGTCGTTCGAAGAAGAGACTTGATGCAGGCACCGGTCGAGAAGCCGTCATTCGCACAGAAGGCTGCGACGCGCATATGATGTCCGGGAGCGGTGAGCATCAAGACAGAAGCATCGTGCGACGCTCGAGTGAGTTTGCCGTAGATCTATTCGCCGGTGCATGAAACGGGTATAGCGCGGCAGTGAGTGCATTCGCCTATCAAGGTAAACCTTGACCCATTGCAAACTTGGTCCGGACCTTGCTTTTTAGCGTTCGAAACATCCGGCGATTCGACCGGCACTTGCACACGGAGGAGACGATGCAAGACGAGATCCGCGAGATCGCGGCTTCCCACGATGAATGGGAGAGCGGCGGGCTCATCCCGGCGATTCGCAAGGCGCATGAGCGGTCGGAGACATTCGGCCTGAATGCCTCGACGCGCCCCGACTACGATGTTCTCACCAACGCCGACTTGCTGCTCAAGCTGGAGCAGAACCGCGTGCTATGCGCGCACGCGACACCGGTCATGGAAAGCCTGCGCGAGCAGATCGTCAATACGCAAAGCATGATCGTCCTGACGGACGCACAGGGCCTCATTCTCTATTCCACGGGTGACGACGACTTCCTCGCGCGCGCCGAGAAGGTCGCGCTCCGGGCCGGAGCGAACTGGGCGGAGGAACGGCAAGGCACGAATGCCATCGGCACCGCGATCGCCGAACGCTCGGCCACGGTCGTGCATGGCGACCAGCACTATCTCGCGGCCAACCGTTTTCTGACATGTTCGAGCGTGCCGATCCTCGATCCCTATGGCGATCTGATCGGCGTACTCGACGTCACGGGCGATCATCGCAGCTACCATCGGCACACGATGGCGCTCGCGCGCATGTCCGTGCAGATGATCGAAAACCACCTGTTTTCCAGCACTTTTCACGGCATGATGCAAATATCCTTTCATGGCCGGCCTGAATTTCTCGGCACGCTCATGGAAGGCATCATGGCGTTCACCTTCGATGGCCGCTTCCTGTCGGCCAATCGCAGCGCACAATTCCAGTTCGGCCTGCCGCTGTCGGCGTTGCGCGCGCACACCCTTTCGTCGCTTTTCGGCCTGACAAGCGCGCAATTGATCGATCGTTCGCACACGAGCCGCGCGCCGCACATTTCGCTCAACCTCAACAATGGCACCGTCGTCTGCGCGCGCGTGCGCCTGAATCGCGCGCCCTTTGCCGATGCGACGACTGCCGTCGCACAGACTGCCCCGCGCGCCCTGGCTCCTCGCGAGCCGTCATCCAGGCTCGCATTGCTCGAGACGGGCGATGCCAAAGTCTCAGCCGTGATCGGCAAGGTGCGCAAGGTCATCGGCAAGGGTATCCCGATCCTCATCACCGGGGAAACGGGCACGGGCAAGGAACTGCTCGCGCAAGCCATCCATAGCGATTCGCCGCGTCGCGGCGGGCCTTTCATCGCGGTGAACTGCGCATCGATTCCGGAAAACCTGATTGAGTCGGAGCTATTCGGATACGAGGAAGGTGCGTTCACAGGCGCGCGGCGCAAAGGCGCGGCCGGCAAGGTGCTCCAGGCGAACGGCGGGACACTGTTCCTCGATGAAATCGGTGACATGCCTTACCACTTGCAGGTGCGTCTCCTTCGCGTGCTTCAGGAGCGGGTGATCGATCCGCTCGGCTCGAGCAAGTCCATACCGGTGGACGTGGCGATCATCTGCGCCACGCACCGCAATCTGCGCGAGATGATCGCTCAAAACACCTTCCGCGAAGACCTGTATTACCGGCTCAACGGACTTGTGGTCAAGTTGCCGCCCTTGCGCGAACGCACCGACCTCGCCGTCGTCATCATGAACATGATGCGGACGTTAAGCGCCGACGAAGCATGCAACACGCGGCTGTCCATCGACGACGACGTCATGGCACTTTTCGAGCGTTATTCGTGGCCGGGAAACTTCAGGCAGTTGTGCAACGTGTTGCGCACCGCCGCCGCGATGGTCGACGACGATGGCTGCATCCGACGCGAGCATCTTCCCGAAGACTTCTTCGATGACCCGCGCGTCCCTGCGCCAGTAATCAGTGAAGCAAGCACTCCATCGGCATTCGATTGCGAACGGCTTCAGGAGGTCACCGTGGCCGTGATCGCCGCAACGCTCGCGCGTCATCATGGCAATGTTTCGGCCGCCGCCCGTGCGCTCGGGATCTCACGCAACACGATCTATCGCAAGCTGCCCGCCTGTTCAGTCATGGAGCAGTGAGATGTTGCGTCGGTGTTCCATTTTGGAACACTGCAATCGCGGCGTGCCCTCGGGCGGCGCTTGATCGAGTCGAGCTGAAAGCCGCGCACGGTCCCCTTCATTGAAGGCATAGACCTTGCACGCGTGACCTCCGGTCGCGAAACGGTTCGTGACCGACATGACGCATCATTCAAGGAGACGACATGCAATGGACTAAGCCCGCCTTCACCGATCTACGCTTCGGCTTCGAAATCACGATGTATATCGACACGCGCTGACCCCTCGATAAGCATGAGTTCGGGTCACAGCAGCATCGATCCGGACATGTGCTGTTCTCTTTTCCCTTCCCCATGAACGCATGACCGTGCGCGCGGACGCGCTCCGCGCCTTCGCTTGCGCACGTTCTCAACTTGCGAACGTGCGAGGTCACGCATTATCGTTGCGGCATCAAACCGACGCTTAGGATCACAAAGCGTTCTGCACCCTCTGACGTAACGCGCGGATTTATCTGACCACGCCACTGTCCCATCGCGCAACACTCAACGTCCCACTACTCCAGATTGCAACACCCGCGCATCGATGCACTGAGGCATGGGATCGAGTTGTATCGACTGCAGCGTCCGCATGGGGCAAGCGTTGCACGCGCTTCCTCGATCAATGGCACGTGAGTTGCCTTGATGATGCGGCAACCGTTTCGCCTGTCTATCGACGCCAGACATGCAATCACAAAAGACGTTGCATACCTATCCCCAGGAGACGACGATGAAGAACCGACCAGTCCCGGCGATGCGCTTCGCGGCCCTTGCAGCAGGTGCCGCAGCGATGTTCGCTTTCGCGCAGCATCAGGCCATCGCGGCGGACAGCACGCCCGCGCAGTACTCCGATGTCACGTATGAACGCCTGACAAGCGCGCAAGACGATCCGGGCTGGCTCACGTATTACCGCACCTACAACGGTCATGCTCACTCCCCGCTCAAGCAAATCGACACGAGCAACGTCAAGGACTTGAAGCAGGTCTGGAACTACAAGTTTCCCGCTGAGTTGCAGCAAGGCTTCGAAGCGACGCCCATCGTCAATGGGCGCTTCTTGTTCGTGACGACGCCCAAGGACAACGTCTATGCGTTCGATGCCGCAACGGGCAAGCAACTCTGGAAGTACGAGCCGCATCTCGACGCAAGTTCGTTCAAGACCGCGTGTTGCGATGTGGTGAATCGCGGCGTCGCGCTGTACGGAAAGAACGTCTATATCGCCATGCTGAGCGGTGAAGTGGCCGCACTCGATGCGCAGACCGGCGCACTTGTCTGGAAGAAGGCGATGTTCGATCCGGGTACGGGCTACGCGTTCTCGCTCGCGCCGCTCGCCCTCGATGGCGCACTCGTCGTCGGCAGCTCGGGCGGCGAGTATGGCGCGCGCGGTTTCATCGCGGCACTGGATCCCAACGATGGCAAGGTACTGTGGAAGCGCTTCACGGTGCCCGGCGCGAAGGAGCCGGGCGGCGATACGTGGCCCGACGGCATGCAGGAACATGGCGGCGCGCCCGCATGGCTCACCGGCACTTACGACGCGGCAAGCAAGACGCTCTACTGGGGCGTGGGCAACCCTGGTCCGTGGCTGGCCGATCTGCGTCCCGGCGATAACCTGTATTCGGATTCGCTGCTCGCGCTCGATCCGAAGACGGGCGATCTCAAGTGGCACTATCAATACACGACGCATGACACGTGGGACTACGACGGCGTGAACACGCCGGTGCTCGCGAACGTCAAGTATCAGGGCAAGGACTACGACGCGATCATTCACGCAGACCGCAATGGCTTCTTCCATGCGATCGATCGCAGCAACGGCAAGCTGATCTACGCGCGGCCGTTCGTGAAAGCCACTTCCGTCACGGGCTACACCGCTGATGGCAAGCCCGTGCAGGACGCCGCGCGATACCCGAAGACAGGCACGACTATCGAGACGTGTCCCAGCTTCCTTGGCGGCAAGAACTGGTGGTCCGTATCGTACGATCCCGAGAAACATCTCGCCATCGTGCCCGCGCTGCATGCGTGCATGTCCTTGTCCGGCAAGTCGGTGAACTACATGGAAGGCCTGCCCTATCTGGGGGAGGGCTTCGAGATCAAGCCGGAGCCTGGCAGCAAGGGCTATGGCGAATTACAGGCGATCGATGTCGATACTGGCAAGAAGGTATGGAGCCACTGGACCAAGCTGCCCTGGAACGGCGGCGTGGCGACCACGGCGGGCGGCCTCGCGTTCAGCGGATCGCTCGACGGCCACTTGCTTGCATTCGATGAGAGGACCGGCAAGGTTCTGTGGCAGAGCCCGAAGCTCGCGAGCGGCATCATCGCGCAGCCTTCGGTCTATGAGATCGACGGCAAGGAATATGTCGCCATTCTCGCGGGCTACGGCGGCGCGAATCCGATCTGGGGCGGTCCGATGGCCAAGGCCGCCGACAAGGTGCCGCGCGGCGGCACGCTCTATGTGTTCGCACTCGACCGCACCTGAACGCCTGAATCGGACCGCAGCGCGCAACGTCTTCGCGCGCTTTGCGGCGCTCTCATATCACCGGACGCCTGGCCATGATTGATTCACTCCACACCTTTCGCGCGGCGGGAATGCTCGCGGCATGCATCGCGCTCGCCCCTTCGTTGGGCCATGCCGCAGTAAGAGTCTGCACGTTTCCCGGTAGTCCGTCGGCGGCTCTTGATCGCGCCGTCACGCAAGCGGTCTTCACACGCGCCAACGTTCCGGTTACGTTCGTGCACGGTATCGGCGAAGGCGATGATGACGGCGTCTCGCTCAGAGAACTCGACACGATGCTCACGCGCGATTGCGACGTGATCGCAGGCTTTCCGCGCTCCTCCGTCGCCGACGGTTCCGGCGGCAAGATGCGCTTCTCGCGCGGTTATCTGCGCGCAGGCTATGTCAGCGTCGAGGCGCCCGGCACCGTATTGCAGGGCGCAGCGAAGCGCACCGTCGCTGCCACCTACGCCAGTCCAGCGCAGCTTATCGCCGTGCAGCAGCGGGACGTAACGCTCGACCTCGAGAAGACCTGCGCATCGACGGTCGACGCAGTGGCGAGCGGACGTGCACGAAAGGCCATCGTGTGGTATCCCGCCGTCGTCGCTTATCGCCTGGCGCATCCGCAACGCAGCTTCGATGTCGCGCTCGCCGACTCGCCCTATGCCGAATGGGAACTGACATTCGCATTCGGCGCGAAGGCGGCCGCGTCGCGCCCGCTAATCGACGATACGCTCGCAGCCATGCGCAAGGATGGCCAGCTTCAGGCACTGACGAAGCAGTGGCGCTTGCCCGCGCAAACGACATCGATGGGGTATGTCGACAAGCCGTCGATCATGCTCGCGGACGCGAACGCTGCGCGCATGGGGCGCATCATCACGGTTTCAAATGAAGCCGGCGCAGACTTGCCATCGTTCGAACAGGCCCAGACGTCGCACGGCAAAACGCTCTATGGGAACTCGTGCGCGAAGTGCCACGGCGCGCAACTCCAGGGCGTGACGGCGCCCGCATTGCAAGGGCCGTCGTTCGCGCCCGTGGCGAACTCACATCTGACGGTCGGTGGCATCTTCACCTACATGGCGACCAACATGCCCGCCGATCGCCCGGGCAAGATGAAGGATCAGGACTATGCGGACATCATGGCGTTCCTGCTCATGTCGAACGGTTACAAACCAGGCCCGACCAAGATGACCGCCGACATCGCGCGTGCCTCGAAGCTGCCGCTCAACGCCGGGCCTGGCCATTGAGTCCGCGTATGCCGCCGCCCACCGCTTCACTTCATTCTCGATGGAGCAGGCGATTCGATACTTCTCGCAGCCTCGGCCGGTTACTTAGGTCGATGCCCGGCAAAGGCAAGCAGCGCCTGATGGCGCGTTAGAGCGTTCGCCTCAACGTCGTTGAGCGACGCTGCTAGAACCGACAGCGTGCTACAGCGCGATACACCTGTCACGAATAGGAACAGCCGCTGCCTGCGCTCGCGATACACGGTCCGCGCGAAACGCATGGCGCGTAAGGCGATTGCCGCGCGCAAGGCCAATGGCACGGAAGTCGCAATGTAGTTGAAGCGGCGGCGTGCATCGCCAGCGCCTAACCGCTCATATCCATATCCGAGGAGCACACTGATGAACCATGCAGAGATGCAATTCCTGAGCACTGACTACCCGTACAAGAAGCAGTATGGAAACTTCATCGGCGGCAAGTGGGTGCCGCCCCTTGGCGGCGAATACTTCGACGACATCTCGCCTATCACCGGCGAGCCGTTCACCTCGATTCCGCGTTCGCGCGAAGCGGACATCGAAGCCGCCCTCGATGCGGCTCATGCCGCGAAGACATCGTGGGGCAAGACGTCGGCGACGGACCGGGCCAATCTGTTGCTGAAGATCGCGGATCGCATGGAAGCGAACCTTGCGCGGCTCGCGGTAGCCGAATCGATTGACAACGGCAAGCCGCTGCGCGAGACGTTGGCGGCCGATATCCCGCTTGCCATCGATCACTTTCGCTACTTCGCGAGCGCCGCTCGCGCACAGGAAGGCTCCATTTCACAGATCGACGACGACACCGTTGCCTATCACTTTCATGAGCCGCTCGGCGTCGTCGGGCAAATCATTCCGTGGAACTTCCCCATTTTGATGGCCGTGTGGAAGCTTGCGCCCGCGCTTGCGGCCGGGAACTGTGTGGTGCTGAAGCCCGCAGAACAGACCCCCGCATCACTGCTGGTGCTGCTCGAAGTCATCGAAGACCTGTTGCCGCCGGGCGTGTTGAATGTGGTGAACGGCTTTGGGCTGGAAGCGGGAAAGCCGCTCGCATCGAACAAGCGAATCGCGAAGATCGCGTTCACCGGCGAGACGACGACAGGGCGCCTCATCATGCAGTACGCCAGTCAGAACTTGATCCCCGTCACGCTGGAACTCGGTGGCAAGAGCCCGAACATCTTCTTCGCCGATGTGCTCAATGCCGACGACAGCTTCTTCGACAAGGCGCTCGAAGGCTTCGCCATGTTCGCGCTTAACCAGGGCGAAGTGTGTACGTGCCCGTCGCGTGCGCTGGTCGAGGAGTCCATCTACGATCGCTTCATGGAGCGCGCGTTGAAGCGCGTCGCGGCGATCACGCAAGGGCATCCGCTGGACACGATGACGATGATCGGTGCGCAAGCCTCGCAGGAGCAGCTCGAAAAGATCGTGTCGTACATCGACCTTGGCAAGCAAGAGGGCGCCGACTGTCTCATTGGCGGCGAACGCAATACGCTTGAAGGCGAGTTAGCCAAAGGCTTTTACGTGAAGCCGACGGTGTTTCGCGGCCACAACAAGATGCGCATCTTTCAGGAAGAGATCTTCGGACCGGTGCTTTCGGTGACGACATTCAAGAATGAAGAAGAGGCGCTTGAGATCGCGAACGACACGCTATATGGCCTAGGCGCAGGCGTCTGGACGCGCGATGGCACACGGGCGTATCGCTTCGGGCGCGGTATCCAGGCGGGGCGTGTATGGACCAACTGCTATCACGCGTATCCGGCGCACGCGGCGTTCGGCGGCTACAAGCAATCGGGCATCGGGCGCGAGAATCACAAGATGATGCTGGATCACTACCAGCAGACGAAGAACCTGCTCGTCAGCTATAGCGAAAAGCCGCTTGGTTTCTTCTAACCTTGAAGCGTGCGGAGCCGCCGTATTGCGCGGCGACTCCTCGCGCTCAAAGAGGACGACCATGAACGAACCAACCGTGCAGCGCGTAGTCGCGACCCCCGCAGCCATTGCGTTGGTCGAAAAGCTCAAGGCAGAACATGGCGCCGTGCTATTTCATCAATCGGGCGGCTGTTGCGACGGCAGCGCACCCATGTTGTTTCCGGTCGACGAGTTCATCGTCGGCGGCTCCGACGTCAAGCTGGGCGAACTCGTCGGCGTATCGTTCTACATGAGCGAATCGCAGTTCGAATACTGGCAGCACACGCAACTCATCATCGACTGTGTGCCGGGCAATGGCGGCATGTTTTCTCTCGAAGGTCCGACCGGCCTGCGTTTTCTCACGCGGTCGCGGCTATTCAGCGACGCCGAACACGCGTGGTTAAGCACGCACCCGGTCGAACGCGCGGCATAGGCGCCGCGTGGAGAGCCGCTCGTCGCTGAGCGCCGGCGATCAAGCATCGTCCAGCCATCGAAGTAGCCATCACGCGAAATTGGCGCCTGGTCATCGGGTCGAGATAACGCGGCGCGAAAGTTGCTGAACACAAACGCTCCCGACATCGACCGAAGCTGATCGGAGATGATGATGAAGACGGTAAAGATCGCCCGACTACGCCCGACTCAACTCACCCACGGACTGCGTGAAGTGCGCGAAAAAGCCAGGACTTACGCGTCTTTGACGGGACACGAACTTGAGATGGCGATCGCGGAAAAGCCCATTCCGATTGTGTGCGGCCCGGATGAGGCGCCGTATGCGACCGACCATCATCACGTTGCGGCGGCACTGTGGATGGCGGAAGTCAAGCGCGTTCCAGTCGTTCTCCTTGAAGACTTGTCCGCGCTATCGTGGGCCGATTTCTGGCTGACGCTCGAAAATAAGCGTTGGACGTATCCGTACGACGCGAATGGTCGGCGAATCTCGTTCTCGGAAATGCGCGAGCATATCTGGGATCTCGACGATGATGTCTTTCGAAGCCTCTCCGCGTCAGTGCGTGAGGCGGGTGGGTACGAGAAGACTTCGGTGCCGCTAGAGGAGTTTCGATGGGCCGATTTTTTTCGAACCCATCTGCCGAAGCCTGACAGTGATAGCGAGTTCGATTCACTGATCGGAGAAGCAGTCGAACTTGCGAAAAGCAAGTCGGCAGTGGGGCTTCCGGGCTATCTGGGACCGGTTGATTGATCTTTCCCACGCGCCGCTGTCGCGCCGCGAAGGTAGTTTGAAAGGAACTCATTCAGCCGGGAAAGCCGATAGAGCCTCGTCGACTGGAAATAAGTCACGGCATGATATTTATCGTGGCTCTCGTATCCTTCAGGTCTATGATTGTCGATACCGGAGCGTTGAGGGCTCCGATGCGTCGCGCACCGGAGACGGTCATGTCAATCGAGGTCAAAGTAGGCCCGCCGCAGCTAGCCATCCACCAGGGCCACGCTGTTCTTCTGACCGGAACCGATGGCCAGATCATCGGGCAATCACAGCACGGCTATTACTTCTACGATACCCGCATCATCAGCCATTGGGCCGTCTCTGCAAACGGAGAGCCGTGGGATCTGCTCAACGGCGGCACGACGACTGCCTTCGCCGCGCAAATCTTTCTGACAAACCGCGCATTCGTCACCGAGGCTCGGGCGATCGAGGCCCATACGGTCGGGCTCACCATCAGTCGCGAAATTGGCGGCGGATTGCACGAAGATCTCGATCTGATCAACTACGGCGACTCGGCAGTACGGTTCAATCTCGAGATCGGCATACGTAGTGACTTCGCAGACATCTTCGAAGTGAAAGCCGGTCGTTTGGTTCGGCGCGGTCGCATCTCCACGACCTGGTCCGATTCGGAGCAGCAATTAGTCACCGCCTACCGGAATCAGGACTTCCTGCGCGCCGTCGAGGTGAGCGCGTGCAACAGCGGATCGGCGGCCGGATACGCGAACGGACGCATCACCTTCGACATCGAGATGAAGCCCGCCGCCCGCTGGCACTGTTGCCTTCTATATGACCTCTTGGCGGCAGGCGAAAGACACGCGGCACCGGTCACGTGTGCCTCTTCGCACAGCGACCGGTCGGAGAACCACAAGCGGCTCGCGCAGTGGAACAGCGCGGTACTCAAGCTCGATAGCAGTCACGAAACGCTCAAGCGGGTAGTTGAGCAGGCGACGCACGATCTGGCGGCGTTGCGCCTTCCGATTCGCGGATCGGCGTTCGACGATGAACCGCACCTGCTGCCGGCCGCCGGGCTGCCCTGGTTCGTGGCCTTGTTCGGGCGCGACAGTCTCATTACTTCGTTGCAGACATCGCTGGTTTATCCGTCCTTTGCACGCGGATGCCTGGAAGTGCTCGGCGCGCGACAGGCTAACAAACGGGACGACTATCGTGATGCGGAGCCCGGCAAGATCTTGCATGAACTCCGGCTCGGCGAACTCGCTCACTTCGGGCTGGTGCCTCATACGCCGTATGACGGGTCGGCGGACGCGACTCCGCTCTACCTCATTACGCTGCATAGCGCGTGGTGTTGCACGGGCGACATCGAATTGGTGAAGCGCCATCTACCCACTGCAGAGCGCTGTCTCGACTGGATCGATCAATACGGCGACAGAGATGGCGATGGGTTTCAGGAGTATGAGACGCGCTCGCCGGACGGACTCGAGAACCAGGGCTGGAAGGACTCCGGCGACGCAGTGGTCCATCCCGACGGAACGCCAGTATGTGGCCCAAAGGCGCTTTGCGAGTTGCAAGGTTATGTCTACGACGCTTGGCTGCGGATGGCGCAACTCTATGACGTGCTGCACGAGAACGAGCGTGCGACAGCGTTGCGTGCGAAGGCGGGCGAACTGTTCACGCGGTTCAATGACGCCTTCTGGGACGAAGAATCGGGTTTCTACGCATTCGCACTGGATGGAGACAAGAACAAGGTAATGACCGTCGTTTCCAACCCTGGCCACTGTCTTTGGTCCGGCATTGTTCCGCCCGCCCGCGCAGGTCGCGTGGTGGCGAGGCTCATGCAGGAAGACATGTGGAGCGGATGGGGCATACGGTCATTATCAGCCGCTCACACCGCATACAACCCCTACTCTTATCAACGCGGCGCGGTATGGCCGCACGACAACGGGCTGATTGCCGAGGGGTTCAAGCGTTATGGCTACGCCAAGGAAGCCGGGGCGATCGCCCATGACGTATTGTCAGCGGGCCGCTTTTTCATGCTCAATCAGATGCCCGAACTTTACGCCGGCTTGAAGCGTAAGCCATCGAGCTTTCCCGTTCAGTATCTTGGCGCGAATGTGCCCCAGGCGTGGGCTGCGGGTTCTGTTTTCTCGTTGTTAAAGGCGATTCTCGGTCTTCAACCGGATGCGCCCAACGGAACCATGTTCGTCGATCCTGCTCTCCCTCCCTGGCTTCCTGACCTTACGCTGCGGGACGTGCATCTCGGCGAACAAACGTTCGATATTCGGTTTTGGCAAACCGATGAGAGAACTCACTTCACGGTACTCAGGGGCGATTCATCGGCTGTTACTCAGCGGACACTGCCGGGGTAGCCGGAAGCTACGGTACATCCGGCCGGGGAGAATCATTGAAACGCGCCTTCGGAGATAGACATGCAAGTTGGAAAGAAACGTAATCGTATTCTGGTGTTCGACGTGAATGAGACGCTATTGGACATCGAGCCGTTGAGGCAGTTCTTTGCCCGCACCTTTAGCAACGGTGATGTCATGCGTCAATGGTTCGATCAGCAGATTCTCTATTCGCAAGCCCTCACGCTGAGCCAACGCTATGCCGACTTCGGCACGCTCGCCATCGCGGTATTGCAGATGGTGGCGCAGACGCGAGACGTCGTCTTGGTGAGCGATGACATCGACGAATTCGCGACCACATTGAAAGCCTTACCGGCCCATCCAGATGTATCTCCGGCCCTCGAGAGGCTCGCGAACGCTGGCTTTCAGATGGTGACCCTGTCGAATTCGCCGGGGGAATCGAGCGAGAACGCGCTGACCCAGGCGGGTATCCGACAGTACTTTCATAGAGTCTTCTCAGTCGACCCGCTCCGTCAGTACAAGCCCGCGCGTGCGATTTACGACGATACCGCCCGGACGCTTTGCGTGGAGAATGCGCGATTGCGGCTGATTGCTGCGCACGTCTGGGACACGATGGGCGCGCAGGCTGCCGGATGCGCTGCGGCGTTGATCATGCGGCCCGGCAACGCTCCCCTGCCGTTGGGAGAACAATCCGACATCATCGAGCGAACGCTTGAGAGTGTGACCGATCGCATTCTCGCTTCTGATTCTTGATCCATCTTTCTGCTTCCCTGTAATTGGAAGGACGGCTTGCGGTGCCCGACACGCGGCGACGAGCTTTGCATCGCCCGGACTACCTCGCATGTGATACCGCAGTCAGGCGGAATCGGCCCGACTACCAGAGGCGAGGAATGTCCACAGACCTGCCAAGCCACACCCACACGCCGCGCAAAGCATGCGAATGGCATCCGGTCCGCTGGGCATGAGGATTGCATCATAATGTGATGTATTTGGCAGTGCAGTTAGCTCTGGTGAACGCGGCCAACGTACACGCAGATGACCGAATGCGACGCAGTGCCTATGGCGAGGCGCGAAGCACGGTATGCAGACGGGCATCGAAGCGGACATGCCGTGCGTCCGCCATCCGATGAAGGCGAACACCGCACGCGCTCAGTCATCTCAGCGTCGGCATAGTATGCCGAGCCACGAATTGAAGGTGCCACTCATGGAAAACAGCCAGCGATCCCGACCGCCTGGTGCCCACGCCCTCTTCTAGAACGGGTGCCTCATGACGACCATCGGCTGCCCCGAATGCGGCACGCTCGACGAGGTGCCTCCACTCACGTCGCGCATGATCGCCCGTTGCCGCGTTTGCCGCTATCCGCTTGCGCGCCGCAGCGGCCGAAGCATCGTCGCCGCGCTCGCCTGCGCGTCCGCGACGTTCGTCCTGCTGTTTCCCGCGAATCTCGGCACGCTGATGTTCGTCGAGTTGCTCGGCGGCACGCGCTCGTCGTTGCTGGTCTCGGGCATCGTCGCCATGTGGCGCGAGGGATGGCTCATTCTCGCGGTGCTACTCGGCGCGTTCGGCATCGTGCTGCCGTTCGTGCGCTTCGGCACGCTCGTTATCGTGCTCTGCGCGGTGTGGCTCGGCCGGCCCCCGCCGCGCATCGGCGCCCTCTTTCGCTGGTCGCTGTGGCTCGATGTGTGGGCGATGCCGGATGTCTATCTCATCGGCTGCTTCATCGGCTATGCGCGCGTGACGCAGAACCTGAACGCGTCCATCGGCGCGGGTGGATACTGCTTCATCGCGGCCGCGATCATGTCGATGATCACGCGCGCGACGCTCGACCGGCGCACGGTCTGGCGAGCCATCGCGCCCGATGGCTCGATCCCGGACGATGAGCCGGTGATCGCGTGCACGTCGTGCGATTGCATCGCGCCGCTCGACAGCGAAGGTAACCGCTGCGCGCGATGCGCAGCACGGCTGCACGCCCGAAAGCCCGACGCCGTGCAGCGGGCCGCCGCACTTTCTCTCGCGGCGCTCGTGTTGACCGCTCCCGCCAATCTCTATCCGATGACGCTCTCGGTCCAAATCGGCACGAACGTGCCTCACCGCATCGTCGACGGCGTCTACGAGCTGTTTCATGCAGGATTATGGCCGTTAGGTATCCTGATCACGATCACGAGCATCGTCATTCCGTTTGCGAAGCTCGCCGGCATGGCGTGGTTCATTGTTTCGATACGGCGGCGCTCGCGCAAGCATCTACGGTTGAAGGCGCATTTGTTCCGATGGATCGACGAACTCGGGCGCTGGTCCAACGTCGATGTCTTCACGATCGCCGCGTTCCTGCCGCTTATCCGCTTCGGCAGTGTGGCGTCGACGCATACGGCGCCGGGCGCGACGGCGTTCGCGCTTGTCGTTTTTCTCACCATGCTGGCATCCCGTGCATTCGACCCGCGCCTGATCTGGGACGCGCGAGACAGGAGCCGGCCATGAGCGGCACGCGACTGCGGCGCACTTATGCGGCTGTGCGCCGCAGTGCATGGCCTGGGTGGATCTGGGCCGTGCCGATCGCGGCTATCGGCGTGGCCGGATGGCTCGGCATCCGCGCGCTCGTGCACGGCGGTGAAACGGTCACGATCGTCTTCGACGACGCGTACGGCATGAAGGCCGGTGAAACCGACGTGACGCTTCACGGCGTCGTGATCGGAGCGGTGTCGGACGTGACGCTCGATTCGGACGGCAAGCATGTCGATGTCAAGGCCAGCATCGATCGCACGAGAAAGGACGATCTGCGCAGCGGCACGAAGTTTTATCTGCGCGGCGCGCAACCGGACTTGAGCGATCCGTCGTCGCTCAAGGCGCTCGTCTCGGGACCGCAGATCGTTATGGAGCCCGGCCCCGGCGCGCCCGCGCGTCGATTTGCCGGCGGCGACCGGCGTCCCGCGCTTGCGCCGATGCATGCGCCGACCGTCAGCTACGCCGTGCGCTTCGCGGGCGCGGTCGGCGGTCTCAAACCCGGCGCGGATGTCGAACTGCGCGGCTTTCATGTCGGCACGGTCACGAGCGTTCGTCTGCGCTACGACGTGGCAACGGGTGCGCTCACCAGCCCCGTGCAGATTGCCCTCGATCCCGCGCAACTGGGCATCGTCGGCGCGGCGCCCGCGAACGGCGACTGGCGACCGGTTGTCGACGCCATGTTGCGGCGACTCATCCACGACGGCTTGCGCGCGCGTCTTGCGCAAGATCCGCCGCTCGTCGGGCCCCGCAAGGTCAAGCTCGATTTCGTGCGCGGCGCGCCTGCCGCGACGCTCGCAAGCGGCGATAGCGCGCCCGAAATTCCAGGCGTTGAATCTGCCGATATCGACGACATGACCTCGAAAGCCGATCAGATCATCACCAAACTCGATGCGCTGCCGATCAAGGAAACGGGCGAGGCCATTCGCAGCACCGCCGCGCGAGTGAATGCGCTCGTGAAGTCGCCACGCATACAGGACAGTGTGAATCACATCGATCGAGCGGTGACCCAGATCGACCGCACCATCGCGCAAGTGTCGCCTCAGATTGCGCCGCTCGTCGCTCAGTTGCGCGAAACGGCCAGCGCCGCCGACGAGGCCACCACCGCCACGAGCCACATGCTCGACAGCCATTCGATGAACCAGAACGACGTGTCCGGCGCGCTGCGCGAACTGACGGATGCTGCGCGATCGATCCGCACGCTGGCCGACTATCTGGAGCGTCATCCCGAAGCGTTGATTCGCGGCAAACAGGAGGCGCGGCAATGAAAGCGTCATCCCCGACCACTGCGATGATGGCCGCGATAATCGCGCTCGCGCTTCTGAGTGGATGCGCCCATAGCCCGCCCACACGCTATCTCGCCCTGAACAGCGTGCCCGCCGAGGCCGCGACGTATGCGGCATTTACCGGCATGACGCCCATTCAGTTGACGGCGCTGCGCATTCCCGCCCAACTGGACCGCCCGGAACTCGTGACACAGCCCGCGCCGAATCGCTATGCGATCTCGGAAACGGAACGCTGGGCTGCGCCGCTCGCGCAACTCATGCGGGCCGCGCTGGCGCGCGATCTACAAATGCGGCTTCCCGATGGCGCGCTGATCGTTCCGGACACGCCGGCACCGAAAGGAACGCGTGCGCTCGTCGTCACTGTGATCGATGTCGACATGCCTGCGCAGGGAGAGCTGACGCTGCAGGCGACGTGGGCCGTGGCGCAGCGCGCGCCGGATGTCGTCGAAACCACCGGGAACGCGACGCTGCACGCGCCCATTGCAGGCGATGACGCCGCGCGCAAAGCCGCCGCGCTGAGTCGCGCGTTGGGCGATCTGGCCGACCAGATCGTGTCGTCTCTGCCGCGACGCTAACGGTGATGACGGTAGCCATGAGCAAGAATCTGCATCTGGCGTTTGCCGTGACCTTGTGTGCAAAGGCGGCTTTCGCGCTTCCAGAACTCATCGCTGGCGCAGCCACCCTTTTCCTGTCCCGGCAATCGCTCGTAGCGTTCGTCGTCTGGTTGACTCGTGATGAATTCTCCGACGATCCTCACGATGTCATTGCCGGCTTCCTTCTTCGCAGCGCGCAGCATCTGTCAGTCGGAACACAGAGTTTTGCGGCGGCCTACCTTCTCGGACTTGGCCTCATCAAGCTATGGCTCATAGCCGGCTTGCTGCGCAGCAAACTCTGGTATTTCCCGGTGGCTCTCGCGGTCTTTTTCTCGTTCATCGCATTTCAAGTCTATCGATTCACGATCACTCACTCGATCTGGCTGCTGTTCCTGTCGGCAGTGGATATCGTCGTCATCGCACTGACGTGGTTCGAATATCGGACGCTACGAATGAGGAGTCTGCGTAGCCGACGACACTGACCATGCGACGCCCGCGCGGTTCGACAAGAACGCGCCGCCTCTGCGCGCGAACGATCGAGCCAAGCATTACAAATCTCGCGGCCATCTATCGCGGGCTCGCAAACCGAGGTGAATTCGGCAGTGCGCTTAAGCAAATGCAAAGGAAGCAAGAGAGAGAATCTTTAGACATCGCGAGGCGGCCATTTCTCGCGCTACCTTCGAGGGGGGCTGTGACACCAACACTTCTCGGTCAAGTGACGAACCACAACCGTCAGGCTTTACATACCGCGTGCCAAGGACGCCTCACGATTTCGCTTGCCGTCGCAATGGCCGCGTACACACCGCTGGGAGTGCGCGCCCAGACTCCCTCGCCACTCGGCGAGTGGCAGTACTCAGCCGGCGTCCCGCTGGAAAAGCTATATGAGCCGACTACTCCCGAGTGGGCGGTGCGGCTCGGCGTCGGCGCAGCCTTTCGGGCACTGTATGACGGCTCCGACCGATATCACACGCTTGCCGGACCCAGTATCGACATCCGTTATCGCGACCTTTTCTTTGCGTCGACCGGCGAGGGCATCGGAGCGAATCTTCTGCAAGGCCGGAACTGGCGCATAAGCGCGGCGCTCGTCTACGATCTTGGCCGACGCGCGCATAACGATCCTTCGCGGTTGAACGGGCTTGGCAACATCAATCCCGCTCCCGAAATGAAGCTTGCTGCGGATTACGTCGTATCGAAGGAATTCCCGCTTGTCTTTCGCGCTGCGTTCACGCGGAGCTTCGGTGGCTCCAACGGCTGGATAGCGGATGTTGGCGCCTACGTGCCGATGCCGGGCAGTACCGAGAACTTCTTCTGGTTCGCAGGCCCTTCCGTCTCTCTCGCGGACTCCAAATACATGAACAGTTGGTTCGGTGTCAATGCGGCTCAAGCGGCGGCATCCGGATATCGCAAGTACGAAGCAAGCGCCGGGCTGAAGTCTGCCGGTTTCGGCATCACTCTCGTCTGGTACTTGAACAAGCACTGGTTCATGACCGCCGATGGAACGTTCAGACGTCTTCTTGGCACGGCTGCCAGCAGTCCCATCACACAGAGCAAGACGGAAGGAGGATGCAATATGTCGATCAATTACGAGTTCTGAAGCCTTACTCCAGCTCTCTCTTAAGACCTCGTGCGCCCCTCGACTCATTGGTCGACGCGGTCGACAAGATTCGCACCGCTGTTCGACGAACGTAAATCGCTGCGTGCTTCTTGCGCAAGCCTCTCGTAATGCTTCCGAAATTGAGCGAGTTCCTTCTGATCGAGTTGCTCGAGGTCGAGCAACGCGTTGTGCGCAGTGTCGATCGACCGGATGATCTCGTCGAGCTTGATTTGCATGGCCGCCGTGTCCCGGTTCTGCGTGTTCTGAATCAGAAACACCATGAGAAACGTAACGATCGTCGTGGACGTATTGATTACCAGTTGCCAGGTATCACTGAAGTGAAACAAAGGCCCCGACGCGCCCCAGACGACGACGAGGCCAGCAGCCGTGAGAAACGTCCACGAGCGCCCGGCCACTCTGGCGAGCGAATTAGAGAAGCCAAGAAACCAGGAGCTTTTCATCTCTAGTCTCCGCGAGCCGACCGTCCAGAAGGTTGATTCGCTATGCGTGGCGATCGGACAAGCCGCACAGTGAAGGATCAGTCACTGCCGAATGCAACCGTGGTCAACAACGCCAGCTCTGATTGCCGAGAGTCCAGGCGTGTGTGCTGAATCACCACGGGTACATCCGACTCGAAATAGCTCGCATACTCGGTCGCAGTCGATATTTTCTCCGGATCGTGAAGATCGTTGAAGCGCATATGCAGCGTCCGCTTCGCAGGGACCGTGATGTGATAGGGGCCGGCTGGTCCACGATCCTTGAAAAACACGGTCAACTCAATATGCGCGTCTTCCTCGCCCGCGTTAAGGATGCACGCCGCCTCGTGGCTTTGCAGGTCAGGTCCGTCGCCATGGCTATATGGCGGTAGATAGCCTTCGGCGATCGCCCATCGGTTCTTTCCTATCGCACTCATGCGTCCTCCAGAGATCCGTTTGTCCATCAACGATCATCGAGCAAAAACCGCTCCTTCTATCACCGCTTGCATGCATCACGATATGATATATATTTGATAAAGGACGACGCGGGAGGGGTCATGTTGATTAACAACGAGTTCGAGATGGGTTATCTCGTCGTCATTTTCTCGCTGCTGGGAATCATCTTCGTCGGGGCGCTATTCGCTTCGCTGCACCTCGAACGCTGGCACCCGCGGCTGGTGGGCGCGGTGCTGGGCGCGTTGATCGGCGTTGCGCTGATCGAAGCGGTGCCGATTGTTTCGTAGCCGTCTGCCGAGGCGAGAAGGCGCTGGTTCCGAGGAAGTCGATATCTGCTACAAACGCGGCGATTCGCGGCGCCCTCGGGCGACCATTAGCGCCGCGCTAACGGCGGCGATGTGCATCACTTGCCGGCACATGCGATGGCATGTCGCTCGGCTTCGTGACGGCTTCATCTCGTGATCAAAGCGCGGCGTCGACAACAAGCCGCGACTTGACCTCACGAATGCGCCGATCCACGAAGTAGCCGCCGCCTTCCGTGTAGCGAAGATAAAGCCGCCCGCAGTTCTTGCACGCCCAGACATCGCAGCGGTTGTAGGGAAAATGGCGCGGCGCGATGGGCGCATCCGCCGACCAATACGATGACGCGTCCGGCAGATATTCCGCATAGGTCGGCTCGGGATCGTCCTCGCGCATGAGCGTGCCGATCTTCACGAGCATGCTTTCGTCGAGCGACAGCGGCTGCGATTGCCAGCCGTCGAGCGGTGTTTTAGTGCAATCGCAAGTCACACCCGCCGACTGGCTTTCAGCGGCTCGAGCACGCTCGGCGAGCGCGGTGGCGGTGAGGAAATCGGTCATGGGCTTAATTTGAGTGAGGATGTGTGCGCCCAGTGTATCCCCACTGCCGGGCTCGGGCAGATCGTGCTCGATGTGTCGAGCTTGCTGCCGTCGGCATAGGTATCGTGCTGACCGGGGCGATGGCGTGGAACTGCGGCCACGTCATGCGTGCGCTGGAATCGAACAACGGCAGGCTTCAGTTCGAGAGGTAGTCGGCGAGGCGAAGCAGCATGGCGTCGCAGTCGCGCAACTGTTCGACGGTAACGTACTCGTCGGGCTTATGCCCCTGATCCATGCTGCCTGGCCCGCACACAACCGTTGGAATACCCGCCTGCTCGAACAGGCCGCCTTCCGTGCCGAACGCGACCGTGCCGAAATCCGTTGATCCGGCGATGAGCGCCAGAAGCCGCGCAGCATCGCCGTCCGGCGGCGTGGCGAGTCCCGGGTAAGCCGACAACGGCTGCAAGCTGATACCGGTATCGGATTGGACCGCGCGCATCTTCGGTAGAAGTTGACCCTCCGCATAGCTTTGCAGGCGTTGCGCGACCTCGTTCGCGTCGAAGCCGGGCAAGGCGCGCACTTCGAAGTCGAAGTCGCATTCTGCGGGCACGATGTTGAGCGCGCGGCCGCCCTTGATGACACCCGTCTGCACCGTCGAATACGGCGGATCGAAACGTTCGTCGCGATGCTCGGGCTGCGCGAGTTCTTCGCCGATCTCCTCGAGGTAATTGATCAGGCGCGCCGCGTACTGAATGGCGTTGACGCCATACGGCGCGTAGGCCGAATGACATGGCGCGCCCTTCACGCAGCAGCGCATGGCGAGCTTGCCCTTGTGTCCGAGCACGGGCTTGAGTTCCGTCGGCTCGCCGATAAGACATAGCACCGGTTTCTGTTCCCGAAGCGCGAGTTGCGAAAGCATCGGGCGCACGCCCAGGCATCCGATTTCTTCGTCGTATGAAAACGCGAGATGCACAGGCATCGTCAGATTGCGTTCGATGAATGTCGGCACCGCTGCCAGCACGGAGGCGAGAAAACTCTTCATGTCGGCCGTGCCGCGTCCGTATAGACGCCCCTCCTTCTCGACGAGAGCAAATGGATCGACGGTCCATGCCTGGCCATCCACAGGCACGACATCCGTATGTCCCGACAACGCAATGCCGCCGCGATCGCGCGGGCCGATGGTAGCGAAAAGACTCGCCTTGGTACGCTCGTCGTTATGGAACAGCTCGCAATCGACGCCCTGTTGCGCGAGGTAATCCCTAACGAACTCGATCAGCGCGAGATTCGAATCGCGGCTGACCGTCGCGAA
The DNA here is from genome assembly GCF_902506145.1 of Burkholderia sp. 8Y. Classification (GTDB taxonomy): domain Bacteria; phylum Pseudomonadota; class Gammaproteobacteria; order Burkholderiales; family Burkholderiaceae; genus Caballeronia. The sequence goes on from NZ_LR733519.1 coordinate 1,232,881, forward strand.
GCCAATCAGCTTGGCGAGCAGCGCGCGGCTTCGCATCTCATTCATTGCCCGGCACTCCGTAGCTCGGCGCGGCGGTGGGATTCAATGCGCGTGTAACGTAGTCGTTCATCTGCGGGGCGTAGGCGGTCCACAAATCGCGCAGCTTGCCGATCGGGTCATCGTCGGCCCAATCGACACGCAGATCGACGAGCGGCCAGCTCAGATCGCTCACGATCTTCAGCGCGGCCGAATGCACGGGGCCGGCCTCGCCGCCTGCCGCGAGCGCCGCTTGCATCGCGGCCAGCAGGCGATCCGCGAGCAGGCCATCGGCTTGCGCGAATGCAGGCGGCATCGCTTCGATGACGTGCGCGCCCGCCAGCATGTTGCCCGCCGCGACGCATTGATCGCCCGCGACGGCATGATGCGTACCGAGTGCTTCGTTGCCGCTGAAAAACGCGGTGCGCCCTTGCGCATCGATGACCGTCACCTGCCGGTATTCGCGCCACTCGTTGGCATCGAGCGCCTGTTGCAGGGCCTGCGACGGAGTAAGCCGCTTGCCTGCGAGAAGCTCCAGAATCTGCGGCCCGAGCGCGGGCAGCGTGACGTTCTGCGTCGCGACCGCACCGACGCCCGCGCGCAGCCACGGGCAACGCGCGCCGACCGCGATGCTCGACGAACTGATCGCAATACCGAGCTGCCCCGTTCTCGCACAACGACCGACGATAGAAAAAGTCATTCGCACTCCTTCAAGACTTGGGCGTCCATCCTTCCGGAATGACGGCGATCACGTCGATCTCCATCAGCCATTGCGGCTGGCCCAATGCGACGACGGTCAATCCCGTCGAGATGGGAAACACACCTTTGAGCCATTTTCCGACTTCCCTGTACACCGGCTCGCGATGGCGCACGTCGGTCAGGTACGTCGTCGTCTTGACGATGTGCGAGAGGTCGCTGCCCGCTTCTTCGAGTAACTGCTTCACATTCTTCATCGCCTGTTCGGCCTGCGCGCGCGCATCGCCGAGGCCGACGAGGTTGCCCTCGAAATCCGTGCCCACTTGCCCGCGAACATAGACCGTATTGCCTGCGCGCACGGCCTGGCAGAGGTCGTTGTCGAGCGTCTGGTTGGGGTAAGTATCCTTCGTGTTGAACATGCGGATACGCGTATGCGTCGGTTGGCTCATCGATTCACCTGATACGGTTCAGTTGGCTTGCACGCTTTCTTCATTACGAGGCTTTTGCGCGTGATGATGCGGCGCGTCGTAGTACGCCTGATACTTGCGTTGGGTGACGATGTGATCCGCGACGTGTTTCGCGTCGTGCCACACGCCCCAGATGAAAGCGGAGCCGCGTCGCGAGAGCCACGGCAAGCCGAGAAAATAGACTCCCGGTTCCTTCGAGACACCGCGCTGATGTTTCGGCTTCCCCTTCTCGTCGAAGGCATCGACCTGCAGCCAGCTGAAATCGGTGGCATAACCCGTCGCCCAGATAATCGAGGTCACGCCCGCTTGCTCAAGGTTCAGTTCCAGCAGCGGATGGCTGAGGCAGTCCGGGTCGGCCGGGATCATGCGTGCTTCCGGCTCGGCAGGAAGGTCGAGGCCATTGCGGGCGGCATAGCTGTCCGCGGCGTCGAGCAGCGACAGATAGTTTTCATCGCCACGTGCGATGTTTTCCGCGAGATCCGCGTTGAAGCGCGCCACGCCGTTCTCGAACGATGTCGTGAGACCCACGAGCGTGATGCCCTGATGCGCGAGCCGGCGAAAGTCGACGGTTTGCCCTCCGCGCGCACCGCTCACCGCGATCGTCACGTGTTCGCGGCCCGGCTTCATCACTTCGGCGTCCCACTCTCCGAGCACGCCCAGCCACCAGCAAAAGTCACGTCCGCGATAAGCGCGCGGCGGACGATCGTGCGCGCCGACCGACAGATACACGCGGCGGCCCGCGCGCTGCAATTCATCGGCGATCTGCACGCCCGACGATCCTGCGCCCACGACCAGCACGCCGCCTGCGGGCAATTGCTGTGGATTGCGGTAGTCGGCGGAATGAATCTGCGTGAGCGAAGCGTCTTGCGGCGCGATGGGCGGGATCACAGGCTTCTGAAACGGTCCCGTTGCCACGACGACGCGCTTTGCTTCGATCACGCCATCCGACGTTTCGACGGTAAAGCCCTGACGCCCCGTGTTGCGCACGACCTTCTTCACTTCGACGCCGGTGCGAATGGGCGCGTCGAATTTGCCCGCGTAAGCGACGAAATAGTCCGCGATTTCCTCTTTCGGCGCGAAGCCGTCGGGCGCCGTCTGCGCGAACTCGAGGTTGGGAAAGCGATCATGCCAAGCAGGCCCGTTAGCCACGAGCGAGTCCCATCGACCCGTGCGCCAGCGTTCCGCGATGCGCGCGCGTTCCAGCACGAGATGCGGCACGCCGTGCCGGGTCAAGTGCTCGCTCATCGCGACGCCGGCCTGGCCTGCGCCGACCACGAGCGTGTCGATCGAGGTGGTTTTCACTGTCATGGCTGCGTCCTTCCGAGAGGCTCGTATAGCTGTTCCGATGTCGATCGAATCTACCCGCCACGGCAGGATCAATAAAATATTTTCAAAAAATGCATAGCATGTGATTTACCTATGCAGTCTTTTTTGTCCGCATCACAATGCGGTGGAGTTCGGCTCCAGAGAGATCACATCGTCGCGATGGAAAGTCATCCGTTACGCTACTCGCTGCGCCAGTTGCGCTACTTCGTGGTCGCGGCGGAAGCCTTGTCCTTCACTGCGGCGGCCAAAAAGCTGCATATCTCGCAGCCGTCGATATCGACCGCGCTGGCGGACCTCGAAGTGTCCTTCGGCGTTCAGCTCTTCATCCGGCATCACGCGAGCGGTCTGTCGCTGACGCAGGCCGGACGCGATCTTCTGGGGCAAGCACGCAATCTGCTGAAGATCGCGGAGGAATTGCAGATGGCCGCCAAGGAACTCGATGGCGGCATGACCGGTTCCATCGCGCTCGGCTGCCTCGTTTCGCTTGCGCCGCCGCTGATGCCGGGGCTCATCAGCCGCTTCACGGCCGATCATGCGGGCATTGCATTCCGCACGGTCGAGGGCCACCAGGATGCCCTCTTGCGCGGACTGCACGACGGTTCGCTCGATCTCGCGCTGACCTATAGCCTCGATCTCACCGAAGAGATCGCCTTCACGCCGCTGCTGTCCTTGCCGCCTTATGCGATCCTGCCGCGCACGCATCGCCTTGCGCGCGCCCGCAAGATCTCATTGGCCGACCTGCTGCCCGAGCCTTACGTCATGCTCGATCTGCCGCATAGCCGGGAATATTTCGCCGCGCTTTTCGATGCAGTCGGCAATCGCCCGGTGCCGGCGTTTCGCTCGTCGCAGCCCGAAGTGGTGCGAGGCATGGTCGCGAACGGCCTCGGCTATAGCCTGCTCAACTTCCCGCTCAAATCGAACCGCACGGTCGACGGCGAAGAGTTCGTCATTAAGCGCTTCAAAGACAACGTGAACGCGACGATGCTCGGCATCGCGCAATCCCGCACGATGAAGCCGCGTCAGGTCGTGCACCGCTTCACCGCGTTCTGCGAGAACTACATACGGCGCCTGCGTATCGACGCCTGATGCGGCTGAATAGGCAAAACCTCTGCTCTGTATCCGAAAACAATATTTTGACTGGCATATTGGCTTGATAGATTGAGTCCATGCCGAGCGCCTGCCACGAGGCGTTCCTGCTCACTGCACGGGGAGAGATCGTCATGGCCCATTTGAACGAGCTGTTGCACGCATTGCGCGACGGATGCGATCGCCCGTTCAGCGACGCGCATGCGATGCCGCCCGGCGTGTACACGTCGGCGGACTTTCTGGCGCTCGAAGAAGAGCACATCTTCTCGCGCGAATGGCAATGCGTCGGGCGCGCGAGCGCACTGAAAGCGCCCGGCGACTATCTGACTGCGCGCATCGCCGCGCAACCGGTCGTCGTCTTGCGAGACGAGCAAATGCAGCTCAAGGCGATGTCCAATGTCTGCTTGCATCGCATGTCGATACTGCTCGAAGGGCGGGGCAACGTGCGGCGCATCGTGTGCCCTTATCACGCCTGGAATTATTCGCTCGATGGCGCACTGAAGGGCGCCCCGCTGATGGAACGACAGGAAGGCTTCTGCAAGGACAGCTACAGGCTGCCCGCCGTGCGATGCGAAGAATGGCAAGGCTGGATCTACGTGACGCTCGACCCGAATGCGCAACCCGTCAGCAAGCAACTCGGCGAACTGAATGCGCTGATCGACGCCTACGGCATGACCGACTACATCGAAACTTTCCACGAAGAACATGTGTGGGACACCAACTGGAAGATCCTCGCCGAGAACTTCATGGAGAGCTATCACCTGCCCATGCTGCATCGTGCGACGGTAGGTCCGCACTCCCGCCTCGAAGAGATGGAATGTCCGCCGGGTCATGCGGCGTTCAACTATCACTGGATCATGAAGGAAGCCTCGCTGCCCATCGGTAACGCTCACCCGGACAACACGCGCTTGTCGGGTCACTGGCGCAAGACGACTGCGCTGCTCGCCATCTATCCGACCCATCTCGTCACGCTGACGCCCGGTTACTTTTGGTATCTCGTGCTCCAACCGCAGGGCGTCGGCCGTGTGCATATCCGCTTCGGCGGCGGACTTGCGCCGGAGTTCATCGCCGATGCCGAAGCGAACGCGCATATGGCCACGCTCAAAAAGCTGCTCGACGACGTGAACGCCGAAGACAAGCGCGGCGTGGAAGCGGTGTTTCGCGGCGTACAGGCACCGTTGGCGAAGCCGGGACATTGGAGCCATCTCGAACGGCCCAACTATGACTTCGCGCGGTATCTCGCGGGCAAGCTGAAACCGCAATAGAACGACAGGACGCCATCACGATGTCGAACCCTTCCTTCATCTCATTCTCGGGTGTGAGCAAATCGTACGACGGCACGAATTACGTCGTTGATGGCTTGAACCTCGACGTACGCAAGGGAGAATTCCTGTCGCTGCTCGGGCCATCCGGTTCGGGCAAGACCACCACGCTGATGATGCTCGCGGGTTTCGAATCGCCGACGCAGGGCGAGATTCGGCTCGATGGCAAGCGGCTCGACGACAAGCCGCCGCATCGGCGCGACATCGGCATGGTGTTTCAGAACTACGCGCTGTTTCCGCATCTGACGATTGCCGAGAACGTGGCGTTTCCGCTTTCGGTGCGGCGCATGAGCCGTGCGGAGCAGAAGACGCGCGTGAAGCGCGCGCTCGACATGATCGAATTGCCGCATCTGGCTAACAGGAGGCCCGCGCAGCTTTCCGGCGGGCAACAGCAGCGCGTGGCGTTGGCACGCGCGCTCGTGTTCGAACCGAGCGTCGTGCTGATGGATGAACCGCTCGGCGCGCTCGACAAGCGTCTTCGCGAGACCATGCAGTACGAAATCATGCGGCTGCATCGCGAGCTATCGCTGACCATCGTCTATGTGACGCACGATCAGGCCGAAGCACTGACCATGTCCGACCGCGTGGCCGTTTTCTCCGATGGGCGCATTCAGCAAGCGGCCACGCCGAGCGAACTCTATGAAAACGCGCAGAACGCGTTCGTCGCGAACTTCGTCGGCGAGAACAACGGCCTGACGGGACGCGTCGTGAGTTGCGACGACACCTGGGCGACGTTCACGCTTTCCGATGGCAGCATCATTCGCGGTCGATGCGAATCGGGCCTGCGCGTCGGCGACGAAGCCATGCTCGCGCTGCGCCCCGAGCGCGCGCATATTCCGAGCGCGGAAGGCATGCATGTCGACGAACACGACAATGTCGTTCGCGCCCGCGTGAACGAAACCGTGTACTGCGGCGATCATCATCGTGTGCATCTGACGCTCGGCTCGCGCGACGCGATCGTCGTGAAGCTCCCGAATACGCAGCGTCACGCGTTGCCGTCATCCGGCGACATGATCGACGTCGCATGGCGTCACGACGACTGCAAGATTCTCGCGGTGAGTGCCGCGCCTCGCGCCCCCGCGACCGATTCCCCCACCGCGACAACCCCTTCTCTCATCACGACCGCACCCGCAGGAGCCAACTGACATGCGCAATCAATTCAAAGCACAATGCGCCGCACTCGCCCTACTCGCATTCGGCAGCATGACGTCATATGCAGCGGAAACGCTGCACGTGGTCACGTTCGGCGGCGCCTTCGAAGCCGCGGCCAAGAAGGCGTGGATGGACCCGTTCACGCAAGCGACCGGCACGCAGTTCTCACTCGAATCGTATGACGGCGGCCTCGCCAAGCTCTCCGCGATGGAGCAGGCGAAGAACACGACCTGGGACTTGATCGACCTCGAAACCAACGACGCGATCACCGCATGCGACGAAGGGCTGCTCACGAAGTTCGACAAGAAATCGCTCGGCAATACCAGCGACTTCCTCCCCGGCGCGCTCAGCGATTGCGCGGTCGCGAGCATGGTCTGGTCGACGGTCTATGCGTATGACACGAGCAAGCTGAAGAGCGCGCCGTCCACCGTCAACGACTTCTTCGACACGCGCAAGTTTCCCGGCAAGCGCGGGCTGCGCAAGTCGCCGAAGGTGACGCTGGAGTGGGCGCTGATCGCGGATGGCGTCGATCCCAAGGATGTCTATAAGGTGCTTGGCACGCCCGCAGGCGTCGATCGCGCATTCAAGAAGCTCGACACGATCAAGAAGGACATCGTGTGGTGGGAGTCGGGCGCGCAGGCGCCGCAGTTGCTCGCCGACGGCGCGGTCGTGATGGTGCAGGCCTATAACGGCCGCATCGACGATGCCGTGAAGAAGGATCACAAGCCTTTCAAGTCCGTCTGGGATGCGCAGGTCTATGACTTCGAATGGTGGGGCATTCCGACTGGCGCGAAAAACGCCGATCTGGCTGCGAAGTTCATCGTGTCGCAGGCGCAGCCGAAGGCATCGGCGGATCTGTCGAAGTACATCGCGTATGCGCCGCCGCGCAAGGATGCCATCGCGCTCGTCGACAAGCAGCGACTCGCCGACATGCCGACCGCGCCCGACAACTTCAAGCGCGCCGTGCAAATCAACGCCGGGTTCTGGGCCGATAACGCGGACGCCATCAACAAGCGTTTTCAGGTCTGGTTGACTCAATAAGCAGCCAAGGCGCACGAGAGGACGAACATGCCCGTGATTCGCGCTCCGACCGCCGGCGCTCCCGCGAGAGCCGATGGCCGCGCGTCGTATGACAAGGCGCAACGACGCGCATCGATGCGGGCGCTCCTGCTCGCGTTGCCGCTGATCGTCTTTCTGCTGTCGACTTTCATCGCGCCTATTGCGCTATTGCTCGCGCGAAGCGTGCAGAACCACGAAGTGCCGGACGGCATGCCCGCGCTCGCGCGCGCATTGAACGCATGGGACGGTCAGCGCGTACCGGATGAACATACGTTCGCGCTGCTGGCATCCGGCTTGAAGGAAGCACAGGAAAGCGGTCAGCTCGGAATGATTGCGCGGCGTCTCAACTTCGCGCAGCCGGAGTTTCGCAGCTTGTTGATGCGCACTGCGCGCAGGCTTCGCGACGACACGCCGAAAGCGTGGAAGCCCGCGTTGATCGATATCGACGAACGCTGGAATTCCCCGGAAGTCTGGCGATTGCTCAAGCGTGCTGCGGCATCGCCGACGCCGGACTATCTGTTATCCGCCGTCGATGCGCAGGTCACGCCGCAAGGAACGATCGCGTCGATGCCCGCCAACGCGTCGGTCTATCGCGAAGCCTTCGTCCGCACGATATCCATTAGCGCGACCGTCACGCTGGTGTGTCTCGTGCTCGGCTATCCGGTCGCCTGGCTGCTCGCGAACTTGCCCGCAAAGACCAGCAATCGTCTGATGCTCTTCGTCATCGTGCCATTCTGGACGTCGCTGCTCGTACGCACGACGGCGTGGTACGTGTTGCTGCAACCGGGCGGCGTCATCAACCGCGTGCTGTCGGGCCTCGGACTCGCGACGCATCCGGTGCCGCTTATCTTCAACCGCACGGGCGTGCTTATCGGCATGACGCATGTGCTCTTGCCCTACATGATCCTCGCGATCTACTCGGTGATGAAGAGCGTGTCGCCCGTCTATATGCGGGCCGCCAAGTCGCTCGGCGCGCACCCGTTCACCGCGTTCGTGCGCGTGTACGTGCCGCAGACGCTGCCTGGCGTCGGCGCAGGATGCTTTCTCGTCTTCGTGCTCGCGCTCGGTTACTACATCACGCCTGCGCTGCTCGGCGGCGCCGGCGATGAGATGATCAGCCAGCTCATCGCCATTCAGACGAACACGCAACTGAACTGGGGCCTTGCGGGCGCGCTGTCGGCATACCTCGTGATCTTCACGGCGGTGTTCTATTTCCTGTTCAACCGCATCGTCGGCATCGACCGGCTGCGCTTCGGTTGACTCGACACATCCGGGGGGAACCTCATGCCAGACCAACGCAACACGGTGCTGACAGAACGCATCGCCGCGGGCTGGGTGCGCCTGCATACCGCGCTTGTCCTGTGCTTTCTGATTGCGCCGATCCTCGCCATCATTCCGCTCTCGTTTAATTCGGGCTCCTACTTTTCCTACCCGATGGAGGGTTTCTCGTTCCGATGGTACGAGAAGGCGCTGACGAGCGGCGACTGGCAGCGCGCGTTGCTGAACAGCATCGGAATCGGCGCGGCGTCGACGTTGATCGCAACGTGCCTTGGCACGCTCGCGGCGCTCGGGCTATCGCGCTCGCAGTTTCCGCTGCGCTCGGTCATCATGCCCATCCTGATCTCGCCGATGATCGTGCCGATCGTCGTCGTAGCGGCCGGCTTCTATCTGATCTTCGCGCCCCTGGGGCTGGTGAATTCCTATCCCGGCGTCGTGCTCGCGCATGCCGCGCTCGGCACGCCGTTCGTCGTCATCACGGTGACGGCGTCGTTGCTGTCGTTCGACCAGAGCCTGCTGCGCGCCGCATCGGGCCTCGGCGCGACGCCGTGGATCGCGTTTCGTCGCGTCACCTTGCCGCTCATCACGCCTGCCGTCGCCACGGGAAGCGTATTCGCATTCGCGACATCATTCGACGAGGTGATCGTGATCCTCTTCATCGGCGGACCGGAACAAAAGACGGTGCCGCGTCAGATGTGGAGTGGAATTCGCGACGCCATCGACCCTTCCATTCTCGCCGTCGCGACGATGTTGATCGTCTTCGCCGTCTTGCTGTTTGCAAGCATCAACCGGTTGAGGGCGCGGGCGTTGGCGGCTAATCAGGCGTTGAGTTGATTAGCGTCGCGGTAGGAGACGCACAGTGCGCGCCCGGCCGCCATTTGTTTGATGTCGCTGAGTGTTTGCGAAGCGCAAGTCGGGCCTTGTCGATCCACGCTAAATAAACGCCCTCAGGGAACGCTTACAGGAGGATCCACGATCGTTCTAATTGATAAGCCAATAGCGCGAGCGTGCTCTTGATGATGCGTCGACGCGCTTCAGCTTTCTGGCTCTTTAACTTTGCAATACGTCAAAGCCGGTTCTATCCTAACCGATACGGTTGCCAGATCGTTTGCTCATTCGGCAATGCGCGCAACGGACAAAAAGGGTGAAGACATGCGTGCTATCGTCGTTTCAGTCTTTTTGCTGCTGCACCTGTCGGCGGCGTTCGCAGGAGGCGAAACGCCCGAGGTGTTCGACGCTCAAGGCAAGTTCGTCGGGGCACTGGACGATTACGGCGGCCCCGGCGTTTATCTGACAGTCAACGGCGCTGTCGCCTTCGTGCCGATAGAGCGCGTCATCGTCTCGGGCGACGGCGGCCCGCAAACCGTCTATTCCGCCACGCAATTCAGATGGTCGGGTATGAATGCAGTCGACTTCACCTCGTCCGACTGCAGCGGCACGCCTGTCATCACGTTGACCACGGGCGTGCGCCCATCCACGACCATACGGCTAGGCAACGACGTCACGTTATACGTCGCGCCCGCCATCAACTCCGCCCCGGTAACGATCGGATCCGTGCGGTCGGGTCCGACCTTCACTTGCGCGGCTGCGAGCACGCCGGTCACGGAATACGGCTGGTTCACCGAAAGCACTTTCTCGCTGACCGGCGCTTATCCCGAGCCGCTCACTATCCGCATTCCGGCAGACATGCAAAGGCGATGGCGCTAGCCGAGGCGCCCCCCGCAAACGCGTATTTACTGAAGAATGACTGTGGCTTCGAGGTGCATGCCATGCGCGGAATAATGCTTTTGACGCTGCTCTTTGCGAGCGCGATAACGTCGTTCGCCGATGAAACGGAACACCATCATCATCGGCACGTTCTGCACGTCTTCGACGCGAACGGCAAGCCGGTAGGCGTTTTCAGATATGCCGACGGCAGCGCGGGTATCTACCTGACGGTGGATGGGGCGCAGGTGTTCGTGCCGATCATGCGGCGGCAAGTGTCGGGCACCGGCAACCAGATCGTCTATTCGGCAACCGAGTTCACGTGGGGATGGTACTTCATGAATCAGTTCTATTCGGCCGATTGCAGTGGTGCGCCGCTCGTGCCGACCAGCACTGCAATGCGGCCTTCGTTCACACTGAGAAAAGGCTCGGACGTCACGCTGTATGTCGCGCCCGAGACAAACTCGCAGTTCCTGAGCGTCTCGTCCTACACCCTGGGCACCAACGGCCAATGCCAGCGTTATACTTCGCCGCTTACGACGGCTGGCTGGCCGGTCGAGTCCAGCCGTGTGGTAACGCAGGAACATCCTGAGCCGTTGTCGATTCACTATTGAACCGCGAGAAGCGTGAACGCTCGCGTTTGTCCACCAATCTCGGCCCGCTTGGCCGGCATGCAATCTGTTTGATTAGCATTACAGAGTAATGCATCGTCGACCAATTTTCAATGGATTGAGGTTGGCGAACGAACGGACCGTAAAATCGTCTGTACGGAAGCGCACATGATTTGATTAGTGTCACGAAGTGTCGATCTAACGCCCCCGGCTTCATGCATACTTCATTGCAGTCATCCCGGACGGATTCCCCCAATAGCGCGATGCATTCATCGCCGCGATGTCGCGGACGGCCAGCCGCCTAAAGTCTGGCCTTTCCATTTGCACGAGAGGCTACCCATGGCCACTACTTCAACCAGCCGCCGCGCGTTCGTTCAAGGAACGTCCGCGGCGCTGGCGCTTGCCACGCTTCCAAGATTGAGTGTCGCGCAGACACCGACCGTTATTCGGCTCGAATGGCAGGCGTTCAAGATAACACCGCAGTACCAATCGTACTTATCTGCCATTCAACGGATGAAAAGCTTTACGAGCGCCTCGGACAACCGCTCCTGGCAGTATTGGGCCAATATCCACGCAAACTACTGTCCGCACAGCAAAGCGTATTTTCTGGCCTGGCACCGCGGCCTCCTTTCGCTCTACGAGAAACAACTTCGCACAGCATCCGGCGACAGCAAAATCGCACATCCGTACTGGGATTACTACACCTATCCGATCATTCCATCCGAATTCACCGACAAAGCAACCGGCAATCCGCTTTACACACCGCGCGTGAACACCAGCGCCTGGCCGGCACTGAGCATGACGCCTTTCGGGACGGGGGTGACCAACTTTCAGTTCGGGCTGAACAATGCGTTCGAGACCAATCTGGAGAACGCTCCGCATGATCCGGTGCATGACATTATTGGCGGCTATCTGGCGGATATCGCCACTGCGGCGCTCGATCCGCTTTTCTATCTCCATCATACGAACCTCGATCGTCTGTGGAACGCGTGGTCCCGCCGTTCGACGAGCAGGCTGCCTGCGGCGACCAACACGTATTGGAACGGCCAATTCACCTATGCCAGCGGCCTGACCATGAGCCGCTCGCTGACGCGCACCGTCGCCGGCCTTAATTACGACTACGCGAATGACAATATGCCGACTGGTTTGCCGCCCCAGGCCCAGCAGGGGCGCATCATTCGCGTGCAGGCGCAAGTCACGGCGCTCCAGGTGCGGCCGAAGCTGCGCACGTTCCCGGCAACGCCGGGGCGCACCGTTTCGTCGAACCGGCTGTCGCTCGGCGGCTTGACGACGATCCCGCTCGACAACAATTCGATTAGCGCCGGCATTCCGCTTCAAAGTTCAAGCGCGAATGCGCTGCGTGACGCGCTCGCGACATCTCCAGCGGCCGACCTGAGCAATCCGGCAGCCGGGGCCGCGAATGGGCAAGCGCAGTCGCCCGCGGCCAGTCAAGGGGGCGGACAGGCCAAGAACGCGGGCCGGTACGTCAAGCTCGTTTTGGACGGCCTGAACGCATCGCCAGCGGGTCAGGCCGGCGGCTACTTCTATAACATCTACGTCAATCTGCCGCCTTCCGGCGATGTCGATGCCGTCGGCCCGATGCATTTTGCCGGCACCATCGGCGCATTCGAAGTGTCCGTGGCCGTGCATCATGCGGGCGGCAAGAAAGAGTTCGACATTACGTATCTGCTGGCGAGTCTCGGCGTTACCGATCTCAGCCAAGTCGTCGTGAGCTTTTCCCGTATCAATGGGTTGAACGCTGCACAGGGCAACGTGGTGTCGATTGGGGAGATGCGCGTGGAATTGGGCACGGACGCGCCCTGATACGAAAGCGTCTTTGGTCGAGTTCGACACGTGACTGCCCGCGCGAATCGCTTACGATGACTCATCGAAAGCGATTCGCGCGGCTTTTTTTGCATATCGCGATGCTTCGCACGGCCATGAACGACGACAAGAAAGCGCAATTGCTATCGGAGATGGCCCGATACCTTCGAGTGAGTCTCACACGCTTCTCGTGCGACCTACTCGCTTTCCGGCATCTTGGACGAATGATGGCTCGTGATTAGCCATCTATGGCCGTTCCATACGTATGTGAAGGTATAACGCGCTTTGACTGCGGAGCCGTCCTTGAACCTGAACGTATAGACACCCGCATCGATCGCCGTGTTGCATTCGATCATGATGTCGCGGAAGTCAATCGTGCCAACGGGCTTGCTCTCGAGGAAATGCTTGAAGTAATCCAGTTTATCCTCGACCGACAACCTCGGCTTGTTCGAGACAGTCGGCAACAGAATGGAGCGCGGCGCATAGTTCGCGACCACCTTCTGAGGATTCCCCGTCTTGAGCGAATCGTTCCAACGATCGAAAAGCGCGGCGATCTCCTTGTCGGAAGTCGACTTGCATGTTTCGGTCTTCGCGAGCGTGGCGCTGCTGGCGCCGGCCAGCACGGCGGCTGCGATGCATCTCGATAGGTGGTTCAACGTTACCCCCTTCGTCGAACGCGATGCCAGCTACGGTCCACTTCACTGATGCTTCAAGATCTTTATAGTTCAAGATCCGCCCGAGCCCAATAGGTTTTCGTCGCGACGGCGCGCCATCACGCACGCGCGATCCGGTGCACTAGCCCACCGTTCGCTGTATTCGACTGCACGGGATCTTAGGGAGTGCAGAGGGCGACGGCGGCGCGGGGTACTAAGGGCAGGGATTGATTCGACGAAGCCCTCTTACGACTCACGCGGGGGCCCGTCGATGTGTCGCGAACCACGACCGCTATTCGATATCCGCTCGGGATAAAGAGGTTATCTTCACCTTCCTTCGTTGCGGCGCCCGCCGAGGAATGACGTAAGTGCATTCCCCGGTATCGGCGCTACGACTTCCCATCCACGTCTTGCGGCTTCGACGACGAAACGGGTTGCACTACATCTGAACGTCTTACTTTGCCGTTGCCTCGGCACCCGTCCAACCTCGCGTGGGCGCTCTGTCGGCGCTGCGCGCGAGAAGGCACACGACGCCCGCAGCGATGATGTCGAACACCGCCAGAACCACGAACAGCGGGCTATATCCGACCTGTGTCACGAGCACGCCGAACAATGCCGTGAATGCCGCTGCGCCGAGATAACCTGCCATGCCGCCCATGCCGGTGGCCGTCGCGACTTCGTTCTTGCCGAACATATCGGAGGTGATCGCGTAAAGCGCACCTGACAATGTCTGGTGAGCAAAGCCGCCGACGCACAACAGCGCAATTGCCGCATATGGGCTCGCCACCAGGCCGACGCATGCCGGTCCGATCATGCACAGCGCGCCAAGCACGAACACCATCTTGCGCGACGTGAACAACGAAACCTTCGCGTACTTGTGAAACAGCGGGCTCAGATAACCGCCAAGCACGCAGCCGATATCGGCAGCCAGGAACGGCATCCATGCGAACATCGCGACTTCTTTCAGGTTCATATGCCGCTCGGTCATCATGTAGAGCGGAATCCACGCATTGAACGTCTGCCAGGCCGGCTCCGAAAGAATGCGCGGAATGCCGATCGCCCAGAAGTCACGGCTGCCGAGCATGGCGAGCCAGCCACGCCGCGTATTGCTGCCCGCATCGCTGTGCATGGCCTCCTGTCCGCTCAGGATGTAATCGCGCTCGGCGTCGCCCAGCAGTTTCTGCTTGCGCGGATGCTTGTAGAGCGCCATCCACAGCACGCACCACACGACGCCCGCGACGCCGACCAATACGAACGCCAGTCGCCAGTCTCCGTGCATCAGCGCCCAGACGACGAGCGGCGGCGCCAGCAGCGCGCCGATCGACGAGCCGATATTGAACCAGCCGATCGCGACCGACCGTTCCTTCGCCGGAAACCACTCGCTTGTCGCCTTCACGCCGGCAGGAATGCCGGCCGCCTCGGCCACGCCGAGCAGGCCGCGGAAAAATGCCAGGCTGCGCCAGCCCGTGGACCACGCCGCCGCCGCGCATGCGAGCGACCATGCAAGCGCGAACGCCGCGAAGCCGATCTTCGTGCCCACTGTATCGAGCAGAAAGCCGGCAACGGGCTGCATGAACGCATAGCAGAGCTGCCACGCGACGACGACGTGCGCGTACTGCTCCGTCGTCATGCCGAGATCTTTCATCATGCCGGGCGCAGCCACGGACAGCGTGTTGCGCGCCAGATAGTTGATGATGAGGCCGGCTGCGACCAGACTGACCATCCACCAGCGGATGCCTTTGATTTTCATGCCATGTCTCCTCGTGACTCTTCGATGCTTCAGGACTGCTTCGCCGCAGTGCCCGTCCGGTCGTCCGCAGCAGCGTCGTCGCGCGAATAATCGATGCCGACAAAGCCGCCGCCCTGGAACCGCTGACCCAGCGCGTCGAGCGGATTGGGACGCGCGAGAATGTCCTCCGCGTAGTCCTCGGCGTTTTGAGTGGGCTGATAACCGAGACGCGCGGCGCCGCTGTTGTCCCACCAGCTGCGGGAATTGGCCGACACGCCCCAGACGGTCAGGAAGCCGACGTCATCCGCGTCGATACAGCGATCGAGGAAATGCATCAGATCGCGATGGCCGAACCAGGTGCTGAGATGGCGCGGCTCGGTAGGCCGTTCGAGGCAACTGCCGATACGCACGCAGATGCTCTCGATACCGTGCTTGTCCCAATACATCCTCGCGAGCGATTCGCCCCACACCTTGCTCAGCCCATAGAAGCCGTCCGGGCGCAGTTCACAGTCGAGAGCGAGATGCTCGGTGACCGGATACATGCCAATCGCGTGATTCGAACTCGCGAATACGATGCGCTTCACCCCTTGCCGGCGTGCGCCTTCGTACACTTCGACCAGCGCGCGCAGATTGTTTTCGATGATCTCGGGCAGCGGGCGCTCGACGCTCGTGCCGGCGAAGTGGACCAACACATCCACGCCTTCGAGCAGCCGGTCGACCACGGCAGGATCGCGCAGGTCGCCGTGCATGACGTCCTCGCCTTCGACAAGGGGCGTCAGCGCCCTTGAACCTGCCGCCGAACGTACCGGCGTGCCGCGCGCGACAAAGGCAGCGCGGACGACGGAACCAAGCTGGCCACCCGCACCGCTGAGGGCGATAGACTTCATGGGATTTCCTCTCCGGGTTTGCGCGGAACGCCCCGTGATCAACCACCACGCGATGCATCGGTCCGCAACGAAAACGTTGTACGATGACGTACTATCTCACGCCGGCATTGTGCCTGCCAATCGCGTGTATACCCTCGTGATTTCAGGGCATTGGCTGCAAGCTGGCCGTAGGAAAAGGTTTTCCAAAAGAAGACACTCATACGACGACCTATTTGCACCGACGTGCGCACGGTTTTCTTGGGGCGGCGCGGTCCGGCGCGCCCAAGACGAACGACTTGACCGGTGATCGCGTAGCGTCCGTCTGTCGGGCGCATGGTCGGCAGACCGCTGTCACAACAGGTGCTAGCCGCTCAGCGCATCGAGTGCCGCGACCAGTGCGCCGCCTTACGCGGGATGAACGGCGGTCCTTCGGGAACGTGGTCGATCTGCTCACGATGGAGTCGAATAGCGAGCACCCGAAACGCATCGGGTGTGCGGAACTTCCGAAGTCTGCTTAGGTAGACAAGGGTATGTTCTTCGACTTTGGCGGCCACCCGTGTGATTCGCTGTTGCAGCGAAGAACGATCGCGTCCGTCTTGAGCCGCGCGGCCCAGCCGGTCTTCTGCAAAAGGCGGGAACCGGAGGAAGTCCGTGCGTGTTGAGGTACGAGGCTCAGGAATAGGCTTCCATTACACGTTCAAGCTTGAGCCAATGTGCGCAATGCGAAAGGCGCTTCGAGAGCATCGCGCTCCATAGAGCAGAATCGCTCCTCCCGGGCAACGCGTGTGCGTCGAGTCACAACTGCGATTCAATCGGCAGGATGCCGAGCATCCAGATGCCCGCGCGCTTGAACGCCGACACGCCCGGCTCGCTTTCGAGCACGGTCGTGCTTCCATTGGCGTCGGTATCGACCCAGACCATCCGCGTGCCGCCGTTCCCGTCATCCTGCAACTCGACACGCCACGCCTTTCGATCGATATTGGCGCCGATACCATCCGCCACTTGTTCGGCCGCTGCCGCGCTTTCGCAATAGACACCAATCTCCGTATTCAACTCGATGGAACGCGGGTCGAGGTTCATGGAACCGATGAAAATGCGCTTGCGATCGAACACGTAAGTCTTCGCGTGCAGTGACGCCTTGGATGAGCCGAACGTCGATTTTTTCGTGCTCTTGTCATCATCCGTCGATGCGACAGGCTTCAACTCATACAAGCGCACGCCTGCTTCCAGCATATCCTTGCGATAGCGTTGATAGCCGGCGTGCACCGCGGCGACATCGGTGGCCGCGAGGGAATTGGTCAGCACCGTGACACGCACGCCGCGCGATGTCATCGACCGAAGCCAACGTACGCCTTCATCGCGCGGAACGAAATAAGGCGACACGATCAGCATGTCCGTGTCGGGATCGAGCTTCAGGGCCTTTATTTGCGACATCAAATGGCCCTCGGTGTCCCCGGGCGCGCGTGTGATCTTCGCAGGATCGTCATAGAGAAGCGTCGCCTTGCCCCATGAAAACGCGGTGTCGCGCTGTTCAATGACAGTCGCGAGGCGCTCGCGCACTTTCGCGACATAAGGCGAATGAGTTTCCGACAACAGATACGCGTCGAGTTTCTCGCGATATGCCACTAATGCGTCGGGATCGGCGTGACGTCGCATCAGATGCTCGATCGGATAGGCCGCATCCGAGTTCCAATAAAGATCGAACGCATTCGATACTTCACGTACGACAGGTCCATGCACGAGCACATCGAGATCGCCGAATGCGACCGTGCTCGATGCGCCGAAGTACTCGTCGCCGATATTGCGGCCGCCGAGAATCGCGGCCTGATTATCGGCGATAAGCGCCTTGTTATGCATGCGACGATTCACGCGAAAAAACTCCGCCGCCGAGCCCAGTCTCTTGAAGGTGCGGTTCGCCACAGGATTGAAGAGACGCACCTGTACGTGCGGATGCGATGCCAGCGCGAGAAGAAATTGATCGTCGGCGTTAGTGCCGAGGTCGTCGAGGAGAAGACGCACGCGCACGCCGCGATCGGCTGCACGCATGATCGATGCGGCCATCTCTCGCCCCGTGAGATCCGCATGCCAGATGTAGTATTGGAGATCGAGCGTGCGATCGGCGGTCTCGCTCAGAATCACGCGCCCGATGAGTGCATCCGTGCCGTCCGATAGCAGGTGGAACGCATTGTCGCCGGGATGCTCGGTCTCGCTCGCCGCGAAGGACTTGCCGAGCCGCGTGTTCGCGGTGTCGGTGAGGGCGTGAGTTTCGTCGCGTCCTGCTTGCGGCGGAAGGCTCGCACATGCCGTCATCAACAGCATTAACGCAACCGCGAACCATGTACGAAGTTTCATCGCGCACCCTCGGCTAAGTTGACGTGCTCTGAGCCAGGCGCCTCCGTCAAATGCGCGCACGCATGCCTTTGACAACTTCTCAGAGGACGTCGCGTGCGGCTTGCGCCGCGAGCGAACTTCGATACGATGACTATGGCGTTCGCAAGGGTTCTCGTCCCATCAACTAGGCGCGGTGGTCGCGAAGAAATCTGAAGAACTCAACGCCCTCTTGCAGGCGCCGCTTCATCATCTCCCAACTGACCAGCATCTCGCGAACGATTTCCCAAATCTTTGCCGGCCTGAAATAGAAACGCTTATAGAACTCTTCGACGGCGAGAAAAATCTCGTCGCGCGACAGATGAGGATAGCCGATAGTCGAGGCTTGAGTGCCTGCCGAATTGACGAGCGTGATGACTTTGCTTTCTTCCAGCCATCCGTTCTGCAATGCTTGCTTGTGCAGGACCGTCCCCGGATACGGTGCGGCGAGCGACACCTGGATCGTGTGAGGATTGATTTCTTTCGCGTATTGAATCGTTTTCTGTATCGTCTCGCGGGTTTCGCCGGGAAGCCCAAGAATGAAGGTCCCGTGAATCTTGATCCCGAGCTTGCGGCAATCGTCGTTGAAGCGGCGCGCCATGTCGGTTCTGAGCCCCTTCTTGACATTCACGAGTATCTGATCGTCGCCCGATTCGTAACCCACGAGCAGGAGCCGCAGTCCGTTTTCCTTCATCACTTTGAGGGTTGAATACGGCACGTTCGCTTTCGCGTTGCACGACCACGTGACCCCGAGTTTGCCCAGGCCGCGAGCGATCTCCTCGGCTCTCGGTCTCAGATCGGTGAAGGTGTCGTCATCGAACATGATCTCCTTGACTTCGGGCATGTTGTCCCTGATCCATTTCACTTCCTCGAGTACGTTCTCCACCGAGCGCGTCCGATAGCGGTGGCCTCCAACGGTGTGCGGCCAAAGGCAGAAGGTGCATCGAGATTTGCAGCCTCGGCCGGTGTAGATCGATACATACGGATGCTTGAGGTAGCCGCTGAAGTAATTCGCACTCTTGAGGTCGCGCTTGTAGATGGGTGCAACGAACGGCAACTGGTCCATGTCTTCCAGGATCGGCCGGGCCTCGTTGTGCATGATGCCGCCATCGGGCAAGCGATAGCTGAGGCCGAGAATCGATTCGAAAGGAAGTCCCTGCGCGATGTCCCGACAGGTAAAGTCGAACTCTTCGCGACATACGAAATCGAGCGCATCGCTTGCGGTAAGCGAGCCGTGAGGATCGACCGCCACCTTTGCTCCGACCATCCCGACGAGGATGCCGGACTTGCGCTGTTTTAGAAGCTCGACGAATTGCACATCGGCCGAGAACGATGGAGAACTCGTATGAATAATGACCAGCTCGTATGCCTGGGCGATGTCGAGCGTCGTATCCAGAGACAGACCTTCTGCAGGAGCGTCCACGAGACGACAGCCCTCGACCAGCGCCGCGGGCTGTGCGAGCCACGTCGGATACCAGAAGGATCGAATTTCGCGCCTCGTCTGAAACCGCGAGCCCGCTCCGCCATCGAAGCCGTCGTATGAAGGAACCTGTAAAAACAGCGTTTTCATGAATGCCCTCGAGATAACAGCGTGCTTTGGGGGAAACAGCCGCCCGCAAAGACTTGCAGGATATTGGCGAAGTCCGCAGATTCGCTCAAGCTTTCAGAAGCCGTACTGAGCACTACAACCGGGATCAACGCACCTTCCTTCGCAGGAAAGCGATGAGTTGAAGATGCATTGCCCAAGAATACTATGGCCGCGAACGGCTGCAATGCAATCCTTCGATGCAGCGTCCTCAACTGCGCTCACGGTTTCTTACGCTGAGCGTCATCGAGACATGGAGAAGAAGCATTGAGATGTAAGACAGTGCTTCACAGCGGGAGGCGATACGGACGGCGTCCCCGCCGGCAACGGCACGTACACCAGCCCGGCGGAATTTCTGTTGATGGCAGGCGTTCTCGCCGTTGGCCTCTGCCGATGCTCGCGCGACTCCTCGACGCATACTGGTCGCCGTTCTGAGAGTGGCGGCTGCTCGCGACTTCGCTCATCCGGATGCGCTTGAGGCGATGATGTCGAACGCCGAAAAGTCTCCACAGATGTGGATGCTGGCAGAGGAAGCCGCCGCTGCTGTCGGCGATACGGGGACGTATCTGCAAGTCATTCGCGGTGCGGGCGTAATCATGGAAACCGGCTCATAGGCAGTGCATGAATAGCGTTCGCGCATGAAGCGGACCGTTTGCTCGCGACGCGCATACCGAACGATCTCGCGAACGCATTTAGGCGCGCTTCGCTCCGCGTGAACTGCAGCGCAGAAGCAGGCATAAGACTAATCTGCTGCGACGTCAGCTTCACGGACTGCTCGACGGGGCAGCGCGCGCTTTCCGCGAGAGTGGAAGACCTCGTATCGCACAAGCACGAGTTCGGCCATATACGTAGGAGGCCGAACGAATTGCGCTTAGTGTCCGATAATGAGTATAGGCAGCGAAATCTTATCGCTCGCTTAAGAGATAGCCGACTATGGGTTGGCCTTTAGACAAGCGAATCTGGCGTTCCATTACGCGCATCGGCTTGTCGAGCTTGATCTGGATGGCGGATGGGTCGCGACTGTGCTTGCTCCTGACCTTCAATCGACACGACTCCAGTTGACGGACTGATGACGCACAGCCATGTGTCGCATTAGTGAAAGAATCGACAGGGAGGCGTCATCGCCTGCGCACAGGTGAACGGCGAAAGTGCTGCAATAGTCGCGCAAGACGATGGACTGCTCTTTCCGATGCACATCGCCAATCCCATTTGCGGTTCGATTGTCCGCATCGAGGCGTCGACGCGCATGCTCTGAGCGCCGGGAGCCCGTCCGACAAAGGCTGGACTGCTCAGCGGTAGGGGTATCCGTTAGAGTCGTGAATGAGGACTAGACTGGGAATATAACGGGAGCCAGTCATGAAACTGCTTGTGCTTGTCTTCGCGGCATTGAGCCTCGCGACGCCGGTCGCTCGCGCGCAGTCGTACCAAAGCACGGAAACGGACATGCGTGCGCCTCAAAACAATCCGAAGCTGATGCCAAACGCGCCGCTTGGCAGCCAGTATCCCTCGCACGGCAATGTGCAAGCAGGCGAGTTGAACCTGAACCCTGCCGATCCCCGTGCACAGATGGTCAACGGGCTGCCCAACAATGCCAACGACGGCGGCTATGGCGCGCCGCTCGCCGGTAACAAGGCAAACGTCGCGCCTCGTGACTGAGCGCAAAACGAGCCCTAGTCAGTCCGCCAAACGCGTATCGCGGATTGATGACGGGTACGGGCAGCAACGACGGCATGGGTTCGCGGCGGCGAACGGCGGGCGCGTCGGCATGTGCGCTGAAGCGCGGAGGCGGCTCGCTAATAGACGGTCAGAGGGCTTTGCTTCCTCGCGCGAAGTGCTCGGCTGCAGCTAACTCCTCTGTGGTGCCATCTCCAGCGCAGCCACGATCGCCATCTCTTCGTGCATCGCGGACTTCAAACGTGCGTCCGGCATCACGCGTTATGCGCAGCAGAATCTCGAGCAGCAAGTCGAGGACTGCAATTCACCATGCCGAGCGGCGGGCCGCACAGCGCCGAGGCCGACAGCAATACGCTGGGACAGTCTTTCGTCCGCATTCGCGGATGCGTCGATTCGCTGGTGGTTCGTGCCGAAGGTGCTAAGCCATGGCACTGCGGAACGCGTTAGCGAACCTATGTAGACACTTCATACGCGACGGCGGCCCTTGTCGCTGGAGGTGCGATTTCATAGGGGTCTGCGGGGAAGACCATTAGTTGCGTATCAACGCAAACAAGTGTTACTCACGCCTTCAACCGTTTATTGGACGGCGGCGGATCGCCAGCTCATTATCGTTGGACCGGCCGCTTCACGTGAGACTCACACCGAAGCGTGTGGCGCCACGAAGGAACCACGTCAGCAAGGCGCCCATTCGTATCCTGGTTGGCTATCGCGGACGAATGGGCCTTCGAAGGATGCCTCAAGGACGTGCCATCCCTCCTAAT
Organism: Burkholderia sp. 8Y; assembly: GCF_902506145.1. Taxonomy (GTDB): domain Bacteria; phylum Pseudomonadota; class Gammaproteobacteria; order Burkholderiales; family Burkholderiaceae; genus Caballeronia. The sequence goes on from NZ_LR733519.1 coordinate 1,255,056, forward strand.
GAGGGTAGAGCCCACCCCTGCTAATCGAGGCTGTTTCAATCCGCGCAAAGTTCTATCGTTCTATTCGTGCACTGACCTTCTCTTTGCGCGTTCGGTAGCTCGAAGGCGCCCGCAATTGCCTCATCGTGTCGCGCGAGTTCGAAGCTGCCTTGAGAGGACAGCGTCTTAACGTTAAGTCCTTCCGAAACAACCCCGCGTTCGGTTCGAAACGTTCGACAGGGCAACGACTTTGAGTCTTAGGACTTGACACATTGAGTGCTGGGCAGCAGTCAGATTTTGTCCCTCACTAGTCGTCACGGAGATAGACTATGTTCGGAAAACATTCTCTTCGCGGCTGCCTGTGTGGTGATAGCAGCCGATTTGCAGGCGATTCGTGACGCCGCGGATGCGGTGGCGCTAACTATCACTACGCAACCATAGCGTGATTGGAAACTATTAGGAGAACTACGATGAAAGCGAGAATTATCGGCACCTTCCTCGTCATGGCGTTGTCCGCCGGATGCTATGTGCTTGCACACGGCGACGGTCCCATGACCTACTACATGGACGACAATTCGCTGTTGTCTCAACACCTGGACGATAACCCCGCGCTGGCGAGCAATCCGATTGCGACTGTAGTCACGCGGCAAACCGTCGAGACGAGCCGGTGAGTTTCTCCGTTCGCTTAACGTGGCGCACGAATTCGGGTCTACAGTTTCTCGGTCGTGCTCTCCTCCCCCATCGCGGCCACTCTGCTGTGCAATCTCCAATTCCCGATAAGCGCGGCGACCTAACCCTGCTAAGCTACCGCGGTTAAGTCGACCATTGCATCACGCGTTCGCTTTTTTCGACCACTGCGCATACCACTTGCGGAACAATTCGAACTGCGTTTGCGCATAGCGACGCTGCGCTTCGCTGAGGACGTCTGTTTCATTGAAGTGAAGCGTGTATTCCTTGTCGCCGTTGAGCACCATCAGATACTTGTAATACAGCACCAGATCCGTGCCTTCATCGAACGATGAAAGCACCCCGAGCGCCGTTTCCAGTTCACGGGCCTGACGGCGCGCGATGACGTCCCCATCGCCCGCCTTGCGGCACAGATCGACCAGATGCAAGACTTCGCGCGGCAGTGCATTGCCGATACCGGTAATCGCGCCTCGCGCGCCGCAGTTGACGAAGCCGTGGAAGACCTGCGTGTCCACGCCCGCCATCAACGTGACATTCTCGTCCTGGCTGGTGATGTGCTCGGCGGCATAACGCATGTCCGCTGCTCCACCGAACTCCTTGAACCCGATCAGGTTCGGATACTTGGCCCGCAGTTCGAAGAACAAATCGGCGCGCGTGGCAAAGCCGTAGTAAGGGCTGTTATAGATGACCGCGGGCAGTGCGGGCGCCGCTTCCAGGATCGCGGAAAAGTGCGCCTTCTGCGCGGCAGGCGAGGCACCGCGCGACAGCACGCGTGGAATGACCATCAGGCCGCTAGCGCCTACCTTGGCCGCATGCGCTGCATGCGAGACGGCCTCTTTGGAATTGACCGCACCCGTGCCGACGATGGTCGGGACACCGGCATCGACCAGGCGCGCCACGCCTTCCTGACGCTGCGCTTCGGTCAGGAGGGGCCAGTCACCCATCGATCCGCAGTAGACCACTGCGTTCATGCCGAGGCCGACCAGCTCCCGCGCTTTAGCGACGAGCGCGTCGTAGTCCGGCGTGCGCTCGGCCGTGCACGGCGTCATGAGAGCCGGAATGGTGCCCGTGAAGATGTTGTTGCTCATGGTGTGTCCCTCGACGTTCGGTGATAGTGATCCATGAATCGGACTTGCCGATGCCTCTGGCGATGCCCTGCAGTATCACAAGCCAAAACCGTTTCGGCTTGCGCCGATTCGCGGCGGCGAGTGACGAAATCGGCATAAAGGGCGCGCGGTGTCGCGTTGAGCGATCGCGTGCGGGCCGCCAGGCGTGTCGTACGCATTCGGCTCTCGGCGCAATCGGCAGGACGATTCGGGTCATTGCGCGTGCTCGGCAACCAGGCGACCGCTGAAGCAATAGCTTCCGCTAAACCTCAAGTAGGGTTGCGATACGCGCCGGTGCAAACGGTGGACGTTGCGCATCAGTTTCCCAGTTGAAACAGAAAGCAGCCGCTTCACCGCAGACTTTGCCTTGGCATGGTCCCATGCCGCAACGCGTATGCAACTTCGCGTCGCGCCACGATCGATACTTCGACGCATCGCCGAAGGCAACGTCTTCGCATCGGCACAAGATCGTGTCAGGGTTCGGTAGCGTGCGAAGCTCCGCAGTCAACGCAAACGCTTCGTGCATGCGTTGCGCAAATTGCCGATAGCGTTCGCGCTCCGCAAAGAGCTTGCGCGCATGTTCGCGATGACCCGTCGCCGCGTGCGCGGCAATGCGGCCTTCGAGCGCGGCAAGCTCCATGCCGCCGACGCCAGTGCATTCGCCGGCAGCATAGATATCGGGCACTGAAGTGCTCTGCCATTCGTCGACAAGCAATGCAGTTTCGAACGGCGTCTCGACGGTTTCGCACCCGAGCGCGATGCCGATCTGCGCGTTCGGCACCAGCCCGTATGCGCAAGCGAGGCGATCGCAGTCGATACGCATGTCCTCATCGCCACGACGCACGCGTACATGCGCAAGCTGCGCCTCACCGTACGCTTGCGCGACATAAGCCCCGCGATAATACGGCGTCGCCCGCAGATCGACTCGCATGCACGCCGCCTGAACGAGCTTCGCGGGGGTCTTCAAAAGGCCCCATGCGAACTGCCGAACGTGGCTTGCCGATGCCTGCTCGACGATAGCCGCCACTTGCGCCCCATGTTGACGTGCCGTGATCGCGGCGGCCCAAAGCAGCGGCCCGGTGCCTGCAATCACGATGCGTTGCCCCCTAACCGGCATGCCGCCCTTGATCAGCGCCTGCAATCCCCCGGCGCCTGTCACGCCGGGCAAGGTCCAGCCGGGATACGGCACAAAACGCTCGCGTGCGCCCGTCGCCAGGATCAGCTTCTCGTAGCCAACCGGAAATCCGCGCGTGGCATCTTCGACGAGAAGCTTCTTGTCGGCCAGGGACTGCACCACGCGCGTACCGGCGAGATGGGTGATGTTCGTGTGTCGAGAGAGCGCGTCGATGGCGGCGCGCGCCGGTCCTTTCGGCGCATGCTCGGGCCCTTGTCGCCAGATTTGCCCGCCCGGGAGCGGATTGTCGTCGATGACAGCGACCTTCGCGCCGGCTTCCGCCGCGACGCGTGCCGCATGCAAGCCCGCCGGACCCGCGCCGATAATAAGGACATCGAATTTCATTTGCATGCGCTTCCCGTCTCGACCGACATACCTTGCACGCACAGCGTCTGACACGCGAGCCGATGCGGCGCGCCATCGATCCTGACTCTGCATTCCTGGCATATTCCCATGCCGCATAACGGCCCACGCGCGTCACCGCTAACGGACCGCCGCGTGACGACATTGGCGCCTCCCGCCGCAAGCGCCACTGCCGCCAGAACCGAACTGCCGCTCGCCACGCTCACGGCGCGTCCATCGACTTGAACCGTCAACGATTGCTTAGACATCCGCGGCTCCAGTGTTGACGGCATCGACAACGCCGCTCGCATTGCACCTCGACGGCAGATAAGGCGTCGGGTCGATGGGCAACCGGGACGACGCGCCCGTAATTTGCGCGGCGATCAGCTTCGCGGTCGCGAGCGCCGTCGTCACGCCGAGACCTTCGTGTCCTGTCGCGAGCCATGCCGGAACGTGAGCCGCTTCGTCGCGAGCAAAATGCGCGGCAGGACCGATGAGCGGCAGACCGTCCACCGTTGCCGGTCGAAAGCCAGTCCATGCGCGGATCGCATTGAGTTGAGTGAGCCGGGGAAGATACTCGCTCGCGCGCCGAAGCATGCGCGCCATGATGTCGGGTTCGATCGCGGGATCGACGTTGTCGAACTGACGCGAAGAGCCGATCAGCAATTGCCCGGTCGGGCGCGGCTGCACGTTGAACGCGACCGAGGTCCCGCTCGCGTTATGCGCGCTCTTGATATAACCGAGTTCGAGAATCTGATGCCGGATGGTGCCGGGATAGCGGTCCGTGATGAGCAGATGCCCTTTCTTCGCCTGCATCGGCAATTCAGGCATCAAGTCGATCGCCTGCAGGCCATTCGCGATGAGCACCGCGCCCGCCGCGATCGATTCGCCGTTGTCGAGCATCACGCCTTCGCGCGTGAGACGCCTTACCGATGCACCCAGCCTGCACGTCACGCGGCCTGCGCCCGGCGCCACGGCCGACGCATCCGCGAGCAGCCATGCCGCAGATGCCGGCGCGTAGACGACGGCATCGTCCGGCACGATCATGCCGCCGCGAAAACCATCGCGAAGTTCCGGTTCCGCTTCGCGCAACTGCTGCGCGTCGAGCATATCGCATGCGATTCCTTCGCGCACGAGCGAATCTCGACGCTCACGCGCGAGATCGAACTCCTCGTCGTCGGCCGCTACCCAGAGCGTGCCGCATCGCACGAAGTCCTGACGCGGGCCCAGATGCGGCGCGAGATCGAGCCATAACTGACGCGACCACGAAGAGAGCGCGAATTCAGCGGGCGTATCGTCCATCACGACGACATGGCCCATGCCCGCCGCCGTCACGCCGCCGCCGATTCCCGCGCGATCCATCACGAGCACGTCGAGGCCCTCGCGCGCAAGCTCGCGCGCGCACGCCGCGCCGACAATGCCCGCGCCAATAACGATCACATCGGGGCACGCACGTCCCGTGACGGCACTCGCTTTCACGTACGGATGCCCCACGCGAACGGATCGTCGCTGGAGAAGACGAGCTTCGCCTCGGCGTTCACATGCGCGGTTCCGCGGATGCTCGGCCGCACGCGTCCCGCCGCGTGATCACCGATGGATTCATAGCACGCCTCGAACACGCTGCCGACGATGCTTTCCTGCCGCCACCATGCGCCCGGCGCGAGCAGGCCATCGGCGGCAAGGCACGCGATTTTCGCGCTCGTGCCCGTTCCGCACGGCGAGCGGTCGTACGCCTTGCCGGGACACAGCACGAAATTGCGGCTATCGACGTTTGGCGTGGTTGAATCGGCGAATAGTTCGATATGGTCGATGACCGCTCCGCCCTCGCCCGTGATGCCGTTTGATTCGAGGGCTTCGCGGATCGCCCAGGTGGTTTCCGTGAGCGACTCGACGCGCGCGAAGTCCAGCGCCTGACCGTGATCGGAAACGAGAAAGAACCAGTTGCCGCCCCAGGCGATGTCGCCGTGCACGCGCCCGAGGGTCGGCACGTCGAGCGGCACTCGCGTGCGGTAACGGTATGCCGGAACGTTGTGCACGGTCACGCTGAGATCGCCGTGCAGTTCGGCTTCGACGATACCGACAGGCGTTTCTATCCGATGCACACCGGGCTGGATGCGCCCGAGATGCGCGAGGGACACGACGAGGCCGATCGTGCCATGACCGCACATGCCGAGAAAGCCGACGTTATTGAAGAAGATGACGCCCGCCGAGCACGACGGATCGTCCGGTTCGCACAAGAGCGCGCCCACCATCACGTCCGAACCGCGCGGCTCGTTGACAACGCCAGCACGTACGCGGTCGTAGTCGCGGCGAAAGATGTCGAGACGCTCGGACATGGGACCTCGACCGAGATCGGGGCCGCCTGCGATGACGAGTCGCGTCGGCTCGCCGCCGGTATGCGAGTCGACGACTTCGATGTGTGTGAGTGTGTTCATGGCAGCCATGCTAAGCGGCCACGTTGCGGACGTCTTGGCTGAACGCCGCTCTGGGAATGATGAAATCGGCATAGCGTCGCGTGAGAAAAAGCCCGCCGCTGCGCGATGGAAACCGTTGAGAGTGAAAACCCGACTATGCAAGAACGAATACCGCAGTCGGCCTTGCACACGGCGGCACTATGCAGATTTCTGCATCACCGCTGATTATTTCCCGCAAGACGCGGCGACTTCTGGCTTCGTATATTTGTGCGCCACGTGTCGACAGAGAATGGATCGAACACTGGTCTCGAGTGCCACGACTACGACTCACGATTAACACAAAGAGGACGCCACAGAAAATGAAAGTCGCCACTGCATACGTATCGGCCGCGTTGGTTGCGTACTCGGCCTTCGCTAGCGCATCGCAGGCGCTGGCCGCATCGGCATCGCCGCAGAATGTCCAGATCGGCTTTGCGGCGCCGCTCACCGGCGGCCAGGCGCATTACGGCGCGGATTTTCGGAGCGGCGTGGAGCTCGCGATTGCGGACATGAATGCGACGAAGCCGGTCATCGGCGGTCAGCCCGTGCAGTTCGTGCTCAACGCACAGGACGATCAGGCCGATCCGCGCACGGGTACGACGGTCGCGCAAAAGCTCGTGGACGATGGCGTGGTCGCCGTCATCGGCCACTACAACTCGGGCACCAGCATCCCGGCCGCGCCGATCTACGCGAAGGCGGGCATCCCCGAAGTCGCGATGGCAACCGCGCCCGCCTACACGCGGCTCGGTTTGCCGACGACGTTTCGCCTGCTGACTTCGGATACGCAACTCGGCAGCGTGCTCGGCGAATATGCCGCGAAGGGCCTCAAGTTCAAGCGCCTTGCCATCGTCGATGACCGCACCGCGTACGGGCAAGGCGTGGCCGAAGAGTTCGCGAAGGCAGCGAAGGCGGCGGGCGCGACCATCGTCGATCAGGAATACACAACGGACAAGGCCGTCGATTTCCGCGCGATTCTCACGAAGATCAAGTCGGCCGATGTCGATGCCGTCTTCTACGGCGGCGCCGATACGCAAGCCGCTCCGATGCTCAAACAAATGCGTTCGCTCGCGATCAAAGCAGTGTTGATCGGCCCGGACATGTTGCAGTCGGAGAACCTCATCAAGATCGCGGGCGGCGCGGCTGAAGGCACGCTGGCGGCATCGGAGGGAAGTCCGCTCGAGAAGATGCCGGGCGGCAAGGCGTTTGCCGAGCACTACAAGGCGCACTTCAGCAAGCCGGTCGAGCTGTACGCGCCTTATGCGTACGACGGCACGATGGCGGTGTTCAATGCGATGAAGAAAGCGAATTCCACCGATCCGCGCGTGTTCCTCACCGCGCTCAAGAGCACGAACATGAAGGGCGTCACCACGAGCGAACTGTCGTACGACAATTTCGGAGACCTGAAGTATGGCGGCGTGACGGTGTATAAGGTCGCGAACGGGAAGTGGATGCCGTTGCAGACGGTGGGCACGAAGTAATCGAAGCGCGGTGGCCGCATGCGTACGGAAGCGCGGCCACCCTCCTCTCGATGAGAGCGACTTTGCGCAGCATGTCGACAAGCCGCTCGCGCGAGTGCACGGCTACGATGTGATGTCGGGCCCCCGCTTCCACGATGTCGTCGATAGCACGCACATGTTCCTGCGTCGCTTTGATGAAACCCATGAGCGCATAGGCAATCGAGAACCCGCTAATTCGCCGAACAAACCGACGACAACGCAGCATCGAGCTGCCTCTGCCCCTTGCCGTCACGCGCCTCGAACCAGCGCAGAGCCTGTCGCGATGTCGAAGCAATCGGGTCCGTCATGCGCTGAAGCAAGGCGGTCGCGGGCGAAACCACGGCCACGTTCGCCATCATCCCCTGGTCTTCGTGATCGAGGATATGGCAGTGCATGACGAACTCGCCGGTGAAATCCTGATAGGCGGTACGCATCACGAGCTTATAGCCCGGTTTGACGAAGAACGTGTCACGAATGACGTCCTTCATACCGCAGTATTCGGTATCGCCAGTGGCCAGTTCCGCCGCAGTGCAGCCGCCCGAGGGATCGAAGATCGAATTGCCTGCCGGATTCCGAATGTCCATCACGCGGAACGGATTGACGTGAATATGGAAGACATGGCCACCGGCAGCCGTCGCGTTGACGGTCCATTGATCGACGCTGCCGAGCACGCCTTTGAACGCAATTACCGAAGGATCATACGTCTGGCCGTTGATGACGAAGCGGAACACGCCGGGATTGGCCGCACTGGCCGCTACGTCAAACGTTACGGATACCTGATTATCTGGCGATACATCGACGGGAATGCGCGGGGCGAACGCGCGCAGATCAAGCGATGCGAGATCGCTTTTTGCCGGCTCCGGCAGCGTGGGATTCGCCTCGACTAGCTGGTTGCGAATGTATTGCCAGTATTTCGAATGACTGCCGAGCGTGGTCGATGGAATCGTGACGCCCGCACCGACGCGCGCGATGCCCAGCAGACGGCGGTCCTTCATCGTCCCTGACTTCGGGCGAAAGCCGATGGTCGCGGACGCTTGCGCCGCTTCATCCAATATGCAGTACAGGCCGGGCGACGGAAATGCAACCAGCACATCGCTGCGATAGCCGGGGTTGAGCGTGTTCACGTCCTTTTCGACCATCGATTGCATGGTCAAGCCGTCTTCGGCGAATTCGAGCTGCTTCACCGTTTCGCCGCCGCACACCGATTCGAGCGTCGTTGTCTGCGCCTGCGCCGATTTGCTCCGTGCAAGAAGCGCCGTGAACGAACCGGCCGCTGTGTCGACCTGTGATTGCGTGAGCGACGGCGAATCGGCCTGCCCCAATGCGGCAAGGTTCGCACGCACGATCTTCACGTTGATCGTATCGCGGTTGCCGCCGTGGACCATCCGCCAACGCCGCACTTCGCCGGCCGGGATGAAGGTCGTCGCGCTCGGATAAACGGGCTGAACCTCGCCGTTGATCTGCGTGTAACGGCCGGATATGGCCCACGTCGAATTGAATTGACCGCCGTGCCCCGGCCGCGGGTCGGGCGCGAACGTGAGTTGCTTGTCGTAGCCGCGAATCTCGCCGACGGTACCCTTCGGACAGACCCATTCATACGTGGCCGGGTCGGCGAGCGGCACGTAAGACGTCGGACTGCTAAAGCAGCCGTATTCGATCTGCTGAAACAGCATCACGTGTTCGCGCATCGGCTGTTTGCCGCTTGCGCGCTTCAGGATGGTGTCGATGTCCGCGCTGCCGTCCGCGATGCCCGCACGCGCCGCTCGGCTGCCGCGCACGATGAGCACGCCCGCCATGCCGCTCGACACGTCGATGGCCGTCGAGCCGTGAAGATGGGCGTGATACCAGAACGTGCCCGATGGATGATTCGACGGAATCTGATAGGCGTATTTCTGCGTCGCTCCGGGCGGCACCGTCAGCAGCACGTTGTCCGAGGAACCGGAGGGCGACACATGCAGCCCATGCGTATGCAGATTCGTATGGTTGAAGCAGTGTGGCGTCGTGTGATCGGCGACACTCGTGCATGTCGCGTCCGGGTCCGGCGGCAAAGCGTTGTTGAGCGTGACATTGAGCGTCGCACCGGGCTTCACGCTGATCGTCGGTCCCGTCGGACAGCCGTTGTACGAGCGAAGACTCACGGTATCGAACGAATGGGTGTCCGGGTTGAAGATGCGATAGCTGCCCATCTGCGCCTTGAGCATGACCGAAGCAGAATTGCCTCCCGGATTCAGCCCTCGCCAGCACTGCTGCTGCGCTGCCGATGCGGCGCCGCCTGCTTTCGATGCCGCTGCGTTATCGGATGCTGCGTCGCTGGTATCGTCGAGATCGACGAACGAGCGCGCAGCCGGTGTGCTCTGGGCCTGACAGGTCATGGGCGCAAGCGTCGAGCAGAGCGCCGCGGCGAGAATCAGCTTCAGGAAATTCGGGCGGACGATATCCATGCAATTAGCGATAGGCGTGGCCCGTGCGGCACGCAGCTCGATTGTCTCCGACTGAGTTTGACAACGAGCCTCCCGGCGATGACACATGCCGGTCGATGCTCACGGGCGCAGACAATGGGCAGGCACAAAGCGCCAAGCGGGAGCGCAAGGCGCGATCGACCGCAGACCTTACGGCAATACGATTGACTGCTTCCGCCGAAAGATCGGTGAATTCCGCCGCGCCAACGGATCAGCGCATAGCGACGAAGACACCCCGGCGCCCTATCGATGTCGATTCGGCTTGTCAGCGTGTGCCGAAACCGGTGCCTTCGCCGCGCTATGCGCGCAGAAATGCGGCGAAACGATCGGCATCCAGAGGCCGGCTGATGAGATAGCCTTGCACTGTGTCGCAGCCTTGCGCCGCGAGCATCTCCCGCTGCGCTTCGGTCTCGACGCCTTCAGCAATCGTTTCCATCCCCAACGAGCGGCCGAGCGCGATGATCGCGTTGATCACGCCGAGCGCGTTCGGCGTTTTCTCCATTGCCCATACGAAGGATTTGTCGATCTTCAGCCTATCGATCGGGAGCCGGACCAGATAGGCGAGGCTCGAATAGCCGGAGCCGAAATCGTCGAGCGAGGTGGAAAGTCCGGCCTCTTTCAACGCACCGAGAATCCTCGCTGCCTCGTCGATATCCGTCACGAGCGAGTTCTCCGTCACCTCGACTTCCAGCATCGAGGGCGGCACGCCATGCCGCTGCGCCAGTTCCACGATCGTGCCGGCAAGGCCCGATACGATGAGTTGACGCGCCGACAAGTTGAACGACACGCGCTGCGGCGAACGGCCTCCCGCGAGCCATTTGGCGACATGACGGCAGGTCTCTCCGACGACCCACTCCGTGAGCGCGCCGACCATCGGCGATTCGAGTATCGAATCCAGAAAGGCCGCCGGACTCAACAGACCATGCTCGGGATGCCGCCAGCGCAAGAGTGCCTCGGCTCCGCATAGCAAACCATCCGCCGTTCGCACTTGCGGCTGGAAGTGCAATTCGAACTGGTTGTTTCTGAAAGCGTCCTGTATATCGCCGCATAGCGGTAAGGATTCGTCCAGACGCCGTCCCAGCTCACGGTGGTACACGCGGACCTGAAAGCGGCCGGCGGATTTTGCCGCATACATTGCAGCATCGGCCTGGTTCAGAAGCGTTTCCGCCGACTCGCCGCCATGTCGCCGAATTGCGATGCCGATGCTCGCGCCGATCGATAGCATGCGTCCCCGGACGTCGAATGGACGCGCCAAGGTGCTGAGCGCAAGCCGCGCCAGCTTTTCGGCGGACGCCTCGCCGGTGTTGCTCGCGACGAGCACGAATTCGTCGCCTCCCATGCGAGCGACGAAGACGTCCGGACTCGCCAGCGCGCGTAACCGTTCGCCGATGTCGTGCAACAACACATCGCCGGCGGAATGCCCGAAAGCATCGTTCACTTCCTTGAAGCGGTCCAGATCGAGAAACAGTATGGCGAGGCAGGTGTCGCTCTTTGTCGACATCGACGATGCCTGCGCGACGGCGCTCGACAGCACAGCCATGCACTGCCGGCGGTTCAGCAAGCCGGTCGTGTGATCGTGCGTTGCCTGATATTCGAGTTCTGCTGTGTAGCCGCGCTCACGCGACACATCCCTGAGCAGGACAGTGAGGCCGTCTTCGTGGGGGAACGCTCGCACCTCGATCCAGGCTGCGAATCGGTCGTAATAGCCCGTGAAACTGCGCGGCTGACCAGAAGCCACCGCTTCGTGATAAGTCTCGTAGTAGCCTGATCCCACCAGATCCGGAAAGCAGTCCCATGCGTTGAACCCAAGCAGTTCGCGCCTCGGCCGCCTCAGGATTCGCTCGGCCGTCGCGTTCACGTAGGTGATGCGCCACGTAGGGTCGAACGAGACGAAAGCATCGGTCAGGCTATCGAGCATGACGCTGACATAAGGCGGTACGGCTTGCCTCGCATCCTCGTCTGCCGCTGTATTGGAAGCTGCCGGACTACGCTCAATCTTCTTGTTCATCGTGTGCCGTTTCGGCCACGCGGCGGGATCGTGGCCATTGCGATTGACGCGCTTCGCTGGGTCGTGCTTAAGCATCGAGAAACGCGGCGTAAGGTCATTGTTACCTGAATGAACCTGTCCAGAAAAAATGCCCGGACGACTTGCGCCTTTACGGCATTATCAGACAAAACTTGAGCAGAGAATGTCTGTCGTTGCGAAGGTCCAGTCGCACGGCAGGCTTTCATCGCAAAGGCATAAGACTTGGCGAGTCGCAATACGACGTAGCCCGGTCGTTCGTCAGGCAAAGGCACGCCGGAAGCGCACCGGCGCCCTGTCCGTTCACGCCTTCGCTCTTCTGCGTTACATAGTTGAGAACGCACAAGCAGACGACATCACGCTTCGGCAACCCATCACTCGTCCCCGCCGTGATGTCCGTCTCCATGCTGAAACTCATGCATGTGATAGCGGCGCTCGTCGCGACAGTCCCAGCGGTGCCGGCCCGGCAGTCCTTCGACCTTGCGGATCCTGCCTCCGTCCGCGATATAAAGACTGCCGTCATGACCGAACGCGATACCGCGCGGACCCGAGAGCATCGCCTGGGTGGCGAGCCCTCCGTCTCCCGAATAGCCCGACGAACCCGTTCCGGCAATCGTCTCTATGACGCCGGTCTGATGATCCACTTGTCGAACGCGATAGTTGAAGGTGTCGCTGATCGTGAGGTTGTCGTCGCAGTCCACTGCGATATGCGTCGGCACATTGAGCAGCGCCTGCGTCGCGGGCTGACCGTCGCCGTTGTATCCACTGAGAAACGTGACGCCGGTCGATGCCGGATGAACACCGGCCACAGTCGTGAAGGTGGCAGTTCTTCTATTCAGTTCTCTCACGGTGGACAGACCGACGTCGAGGAAAAACATATCGTTGTGCCGCGTGAACGCCGTTGAAATGTAATAGAGGAAGCCGGCAGCCGCTGCCGGCCCGCTCGGCGGCCCCGCGCCGATGATGCCGCTCCCGACGATCGTCGTGATGATGCCCGTGCGACGATCGACGCGGCGGATGCGGTTATTGCCCGAGTCGCTAATGACGAGGTTGCCGTCACGATCGAACGCGATGTCCGTTGCGTTGATCTGCGCGGCGCTCACGGGGCCGCCGTCGCCGGCATAGCCGCGCGCGTTTCCGCCCGCCACGGTCTGCACGATCAGCGTTCGATGGTCGACGCGCACGATGCGCGGTCCGTTCGTCTCGTTGTCGAGGATATAGATGTCGTCGTCGGGCGAGACAGCGACGCTCTCCGGGGCGCTCAGGCTCGTGTCTTTCGCGAGCCGGCCGTCGCCGCTATAAGCCGCGAATGCCTGCGTCCCCGCCACGACATCGATAATGCCTGTCTTGCGATCGATTCGTCTCACGAGGCCGAAGGTGGGCTCGGCGAGCAGGATGTTCCCTCTCGAATCGACCGCCAGTCTTTCCGGTGCGATGGCTGCCGCAGTCGCCGGCCCGCCGTTGCCGCGTTGCCCCGAGGTGCCCGGGCCTGCGATGGTGACGATCGTCTGCGACTGCGGCCATGCCGCAAGCGGCACGCTCGCGACGACGAGCCACATGAACGCGAGAAGCAACGTGCGCAAAGGACGGTTCATTGCATGCCCCACGGAGTAAACAGCGATCCGGCAACGCAACCAGCAGTTGATAGTGCAATATAGTTTGCGCGCTCATGCTATTCAACCGTCATGTAAAACACTGGCACGTTGCTCGCCGTTATCCCAACTCTTCGAACAGCCAGTCCTGAAAGCTCTTCACCTTCGGCAAGTCCACCGATGACTTGAGCAGGTTCAACGTATAGCCGTTCACCATCAGACCGTCGAGGCCGAACGGTGCAACGAGACTTCCTGCTTCGAGTTCGCGCTGCGCGAGCAGCAGGCTTTCCAGACAGACGCCGACGCCGTCGACAGCCGCGCTGATCGCCATGAACGAACGGTCAAAGCGCGGCCCGCGCGAGATGTCCAATGGCGTCTTGCGATGCAGGCGCATGAAGTCGCGCCATCCGACGAGGCAATTCTCGCTGTGAATGAGCGTGTGATGCCGCAGGTCCGCGACCGCGCGAATCGGATGCGCGCCTTCCATCAGCTTCGGCGAACAAAGCGGCACGATGGTTTCCGAAGGCAGATCGAGCACCAGCGTCCCGGCTGGCTGCAGCTTGCGTGCGCCATAACGCAAGTCGATGTCGACTGCCGCGCGCGTCAGATCGACCGGATCGTTCGACGCATTCAGCCGCAAGTCGATATCCGGATGCCGCGCCGAAAAGCGCGCGAGGCGTGGCATCAGCCATTGCGTCGCGAAGCTCGGCGTCGAATGCACGGTGAGGATGTCGCTCTTCGCGACGCGGCCGAGATCGCGCGTCGCCTTCTCGATGCGCGCGAAGGCCGCACCGATCTCCTCCGCATACGTGCGGCCGCTGTCCGTCAACAGCACGGCGCGATGCACGCGATGGAAGAGACGCACGCTCAGTTGCTCTTCGAGGAGCTTGATTTGATGACTGATCGCGGAGGGCGTCACGAACAGTTCCTCTGCTGCAAGTGCGAAGGACGCGAGCCGCGCCGCTGCCTCGAACGCCTGTATCGACTTGAGCGTCACGCGATTGTGCATTGCAGTGATCACCTGAATTAGATTCAACGATGGGCCACTTTAATTCGTTTGAGCGCACCTCTACAAGCGAATACGCTTGATTCACTCGCCGGGTGCATTGATCGAGGGAAAACCCTGAAGCACTCGCAGACCTGCAAACAAGGAGACATCCGCGTGAACAAGAGCATCGCGCAACTCGCGCAGCACGCTCATCGCATTCGCCGCAACGCGCTTCTCATGGGCGAAGTGCAAGGTCAAGGCTATGTCGGTCAGGCGCTCGATATCGCCGATGTACTGGCTGTCGCCTACTTCGGCGCAATGAACTATCGCCCCGAAGATCCCGAATGGGAAGACCGCGACCGCTTTCTGCTTTCCAACGGCCATTACGCCATTGCGCTCTATGCGGCGCTGTTCGAAGCGCGCGTGCTGCCGGAACACGAACTCGAAAGCTATGGCAGCGACGATAGCCGCCTGCCGATGTCCGGCATGGCGAGCTATACGCCCGGCATGGAAATGTCGGGCGGCTCATTGGGCCAGGGACTCACCATCGCGGTGGGCCGCTGCCTCGGGCTCAAGCGCAAGAACTCGAAGTCGTTCGTCTACACGCTCTTCTCCGATGGCGAGCTCGACGAAGGCGCGATCTGGGAAGGACTGATGTCGGCGGCGCACTGGAAGCTCGACAACCTCATCGCAATGGTCGACGTGAACAATCAGCAAGCCGATGGCCCGTCGTCGCAGATCATGGCGTTCGAACCACTCGTGCCGAAGCTCGAAGCATTCGGCTGGTACGTGCAGCGCATCGACGGCAATGACATCGGCGCCGTGAAGGAAGCCTTCGACAACGCGCGCAATCTCAGGCAAGCGAAGCCGCGCATCATCGTGTGCGACACGACGATGGGCTGCGGCGTGCCGTTCCTCGAAGAACGCGAGAAGAACCATTTCATCCGCGTCGACGCGCACGAGTGGAAGCTCGCGCTGGATGCACTCGATGCAGGGAGACAGGCATGAGCACCGTTGCAAAGAAGCCGCGCCTGAAGACCTCGGCGATGATCGCCTCGATTGCGGGCGAAGGACAAGTCACGCGTTCCGCGCCCTTCGGCCACGCACTCGCCGAACTCGCGCGCACGAATACGAACATCGTCGGCATGACGGCGGATCTGGGCAAATACACGGACCTGCACATCTTCGCGAACGAGTTTCCCGAACGCTATTACCAGATGGGCATGGCCGAGCAACTGCTGATGGGCGCGGCGGCGGGCCTCGCGCACGAAGGCGCGCAACCGTTCGTCACGACTTACGCCGTGTTCGCCACGCGTCGCGCCTATGACTTCATCCACCAGACCATCGCGGAAGACAATCTCGACGTGAAGATCGTCGCCGCGCTGCCGGGGCTCACGACCGGCTACGGCCCAAGCCATCAGGCGGCGGAAGACCTCGCGCTGATGCGCGCGATGCCGAACATGACGGTTATCGATCCGTGCGATGCGCTCGATATCGAGCAGATGGTGCCCGCCATCGCCGCTCATAAAGGTCCTGTTTATGCGCGTCTTTTGCGCGGCAACGTGCCCGCTGTGCTCGACGAATACGGCTACCAGTTCGAACTCGGCCGCGCGAAGCTCTTGCGCGACGGCGCCGACGTGCTGCTTATTTCGAGCGGCATCATGACGATGCGCTCGCTCGAAACTGCGAAGGCGCTGCAAGCGGACAACGTGGATGTCGCGGTGCTGCACGTGCCGACCATCAAGCCGCTCGACACCGCCACCATCCTGCGCGAAGCGAAGCGCACGGGCCGCATGGTCGTCGTCGCGGAGAACCATACGGTGATCGGCGGCCTCGGCGAAGCGGTCGCGCGCACGCTGCTCGGCGCGGGCGTCACGCCCGCCTTCCGCCAGATCGCCCTGCCCGATGCCTTCCTCGACGCGGGCGCGCTGCCCACGCTGCACGACCGCTACGGCATTTCCACCGAAGCCATGTGCGACACCATCAAAGGCTGGCTCGGCTAGACCCTACGCTTCATTCAACACAGTCATATACACCCACACATCATCAGGAGAGTTCCATCATGTCAGAGTCGCGTCTTCTCGAAGGCAAGGTCGCCGTGATTTCCGGAGCGGCATCGCCGCGCGGAATCGGCTTGGCGACGGCCCGCATGTTCGCGAAGCACGGCGCGAAGATCGCCATTCTCGATCTCGACGAAGCCGCCGCACGCGAAGCGGCGAGCACCATCGGACCGGAGCATCGCGGCTATGCGTGCAACGTGACCGACCGCGCCGCGTGCGATGCCGCCGTGCAGAAAGTGATCGCCGACTTCGGCGCAATCGACGTGCTCATCAACAACGCGGGCATCACGCAAGCCGTCAAGCTGCTCGATATCGACGCGCAAAGCTGGGACCGCATCCTCGACGTGAACCTGCGCGGCGTGCTGTATCTGTCGCAAGCCGTCGTGCCGCACATGAAGCGGCAAGGCGGCGGCTCCATCGGCTGCATGTCGTCGGTGTCGGCGCAGCGCGGCGGCGGCATTCTCGGCGGCCCGCACTATTCCGCCGCGAAAGCGGGCGTGCTCGGTCTCGCCAAGGCGATGGCGCGCGAACTCGGCAATGACGGCATCCGCGTCAATTGCGTGACGCCGGGCCTCATTCAGACGGACATCAACGCGGGCAAGATCAGCGACGACAAGCGCACCGAGATTCTCACGGGCATTCCGCTGAACCGTCTCGGCGTGCCCGACGACGTGGCCGGCGCGTTCCTGTTCCTCTCAGCGCCAATTTCTTCCTACATCACCGGCGCGGTGATCGACGTGAACGGCGGCATGCTGATCCACTGATCATCAGGACCCCGACGCGCCATCAAGAGCGCGTTTCCATAACAGAACCCATCCGCATCACCAGGTTTGGAGGAGCACACCATGACCCATCGCACGAAACAAGGCGGCATCGACCGGCGCACGTTCCTTAAGACGAGCGCGACCATCGCCGCGGCCGCGCCGCTCTGGAGCCTCACGACGCGCAACGCATCCGCCGCGGACTTCTCGTACAAGCTCGCGACGGGGCAAGACCCCACGCATCCGGTGAACATCCGCGCGCAGCAGGCGTGCGACAAGATTCGTGAAGCGACTGGCGGCAAGCTCGACATCAAGGTCTTCCCGGCGAATCAGCTCGGCTCCGATACGGACCTGCTCTCGCAAGTGCGCAGCGGCGGCGTCGAGTTCTTCAATCAGGCATCGTCGATTCTCGCGACGCTGACGCCTGCGGCAGGCATCGTCAACACGGGCTTCGCGTTCCCCGACTACGACACCGTGTGGAAAGCGATGGACGGCGATCTCGGCGGCTATATCCGCGCGCAGGTGGAGAAAAGCGGCATCATCGCCGTGTCGAAACCGTGGGACAACGGCTTTCGCCAGATCAGTTCGTCCACGCGCGTCGTGAAGACGCCTGCGGACCTGAAGGGCTTCAAGATCCGTGTGCCGCAGGCGCCCATGCTCACCTCGCTCTTCAAATCGCTCGATGCAGGCCCCGCGCCGATCAACTTCAACGAACTGTATTCCGCGTTGCAAACCGGCGTGGTGGAAGGCCAGGAGAACCCGCTGCCGATCATCGCGACAGCGAAGCTCTATGAAGTGCAGAAGTCGATCAGCCTCACGTCGCATGTGTGGGATGCGTACTGGATTCTCGGCAATCGCCGCGCATGGCAGGCGCTGCCGCCCGACATGCGCGCCATCGTCACGCGCGAATTCGAAGCCGCCGGCATGCTCCAGCGCGCGGACATCGCGAAGCTGAACGGCAGTCTGCGCGACGACCTGAAGAGCAAGGGCATCAACCTGGTCGATGTGGACCGCGAGGCATTTCGCGGCGCGCTCAAGAAAACGAGCTTCTATAGCGACTGGAAAGCGAAGTACGGCGCAGAGGCATGGAGCACGCTCGAAAAGTACACCGGCAAACTGGTATGAAAGCCATGCATACCATCCCGCTTTCGCATCCGGCGCCGCAGCGCATCGCGGGCTTTCTCGATACATGGCTCGGCCATCTCGTCGAGATTCCCGCCGCGCTGCTCGTCATCGCCGAGATCGTCGTGCTGCTCGCGGGCGTGACGAGCCGCTATCTGCTGCACAACCCGCTCGTCTGGTCCGACGAGCTCGCGTCGATGCTCTTCCTGTGGCTCGCGATGCTCGGCGCCGTCGTGGCGTTGCGGCGCGGCGAGCATATGCGGATGACGGCGCTGGTCGGCATGGCGTCGCGGCGCGTGCGCGCGTTTCTCGATGTGGTCGCCATCGCCGCGCCGCTCGCGTTCATGGTGCTCGTGATCGGCCCCGCGCTCGACTTCGCGCAGGACGAATCGTTCATCACCACGCCCGCGCTCGACATCTCGAACTCGTGGCGCGCAGCGGCCTTGCCGATCGGTTCCGGCCTCATGCTGCTCGTCGCGTGCCTGCGCCTGATCCGGGTCGGCGACTGGAAGCTCACCACCGGCGCGCTGGTGCTCGTCGCGGCCATCGCAGGCGCGTTCTATGCAGCCAGTCCGCTTCTGAAGGGGCTCGGCAACTTCAATCTGCTGATCTTCTTCGTCGGACTCGTCGCGGCCTGCGTGCTCTCGGGCGTGCCGATCGCCTTCTCGTTCGGCCTCGCGACCTTCGGCTATCTCGCGCTGACGACGAGCACGCCGCTAGTGGTCGTGGTCGGGCGCATGGACGAAGGCATGTCGCACCTGATTCTGCTCTCGGTGCCGCTCTTCGTGTTCCTCGGGCAGTTGATCGAGATGACGGGCATGGCCGCCGCGATGATCGCGTTTCTCGCGAGCCTGCTCGGTCATGTGCGCGGCGGGCTGTCGTATGTGCTCGTCGGCGCGATGTATCTCGTCTCCGGCATCTCCGGCTCGAAGGCGGCGGACATGGCGGCGGTCGCGCCCGTTCTCTTCCCGGAAATGAAGGCGCGCGGCGCGAAACCGGGCGATCTCGTCGCCCTGCTCGCGGCAACCGGCGCTCAGACCGAGACCATTCCGCCAAGCCTCGTGCTCATCACGCTGGGTTCGGTCACCGGCGTCTCCATCTCCGCGCTGTTCACGGGCGGCATGCTGCCGGGCATCGTGCTCGCCATCACGCTATGCACCGTCGTGTGGTGGCGCTATCGCGTGGATGACCTCTCCGGCGTGAAGCGCGCGAACCGCGGCGAGATCCTGCGCAAGTTCGCCATCGCCCTGCCCGCGCTCGCGCTGCCCTTCGTGATTCGCGCGGCGGTCGTCGAAGGTGTCGCGACGGCGACGGAAGTGTCGACCATCGGCATCGCGTATGCGATTCTCGCAGGACTCCTGATTTATCGACGCTTCGAATGGGCGCGTCTCAAGCCCATGCTGATCGACACCGCCTCGCTTTCCGGCGCGATCCTGCTCATCATCGGCGCGGCGACGAGCATGGCGTGGGCGCTCACGCAGTCGGGCTTTTCGGGTCAGCTCGCGCGCACGATGGCCGCGCTTCCCGGCGGCGGCTGGATGTTCATGGCAGCCTCGATCCTCGTGTTCATCGTGCTCGGCAGCGTGCTCGAAGGCATACCGGCCATCGTGCTGTTCGGCCCGCTCATGTTTCCCATCGCGCGGCAAATGGGCATCAACGACGTGCATTACGCGATGGTCGTGATCCTTTCGATGGGCGTCGGTCTCTTCGCGCCGCCGTTCGGCGTGGGCTATTACTCGGCGTGCGCGGTGAGCCGCATTCATCCCGATGAAGGCATGAAGCCGATTCTCGGTTATATCGCGGCGCTCATCGTCGGTCTGATTCTGGTTGCCGCCGTGCCCTGGTTCTCCACGGGCTTCCTGCACTAAAGCTCAATCCCATTCCAGTTCACTCATGCCGCTCCTTAACGGAGCGGCAAGGAGAAGTCATGTCTTTCATCGACACGCACAGGCTGTCGAACGCCATCCGCTTTCTGTCCATCGATGCGATCGTTCGCGCCGGCGAAGGTCATCAGGGCGTGCCGCTCGGCATGGCGGAAATCGCCACGGCCCTGTTCACCCGGCACATGAAGTTCAATCCCGCCGATCCGCAATGGCCCGACCGCGACCGCTTCGTGCTGTCGAACGGCCACGGCTCGATGCTGCTCTATTCGCTGCTCCACCTCACGGGCTATGCGAACTTCGGCATCGACCAGATCAGGACGTTTCGCGACATGGGCTCGCATTGCGAAGGCCATCCGGAATTCGACACGGCATCCGGCATCGAAGTGACAACTGGGCCGCTCGGACAAGGCATCGCGAATGCGTTCGGCATGGCGGTCGCGGAGGCGTATCTGAACGCGAAGTTCGGCGACGGCATCGTGAATCATTACACGTATGCGTTCGTCGGCGACGGCTGCCTCCAGGAAGGCGTGGGGCAGGAAATGATCTCGCTCGCGGGCCATCTGAAGCTCGGCAAGCTGATCCTGTGCTGGGACGACAACCGCATCACCGACGACGGCAGTACGTCGCTTTCCATCAGCGAGGACGTGAGCGAGCGGTTTCGCGTCGCAGGCTGGCATGTGATCGAAGTGGACGGCCACGATCTCGAAGCGGTCGCGAACGCGCTTGCCGAAGCGAAGCAGGACCCGCGGCCCTCGATGCTCGCGTGCCGCACGACGATCGCACGCGGCATCGCGCGTTTGCAGGGCCAGCGCGGCGGTCACAGCGGGCGTCTCTTCGACAAGGACGCCGACGCCGCCCGCAACGAACTGGACTGGCCGCACGCACCTTTCGAGCTTCCCGACGACGTGCTGCACGCATGGCGCGAAGCGGGACGCCGCAGCGAGGATGACTATCGCGCGTGGCATGAACGTGTCGCCGCATTGCCCGCCGACGTGCGCGCGGAATTCCAGCGCATTCAGTCGGGCGAGTTGCCCGAAGGCTGGCGGCAAACGCTCGAAGCGTACAAGCGCGAAGCGAGCCGCCGCGACGACGCCCCCGGCGGCATTCTGATATCCGCCGAGATCAACGATCTGCTGGCGAACGTGATGCCCGAGCGCATCGTCGGCTGCGCGGACCTCGAAGCGCCCACGAGCCATAAACGCAGCTTGCGCGCGTTCACGGCCGCGGATCGCGGCGGCGCCTACGTGCATTGCGGCGTGCGCGAACACGTGATGGGCGCGATGGCCAACGGCATGGCCGCGCACGGCGGCGTGATTCCGCTCGCCGTCACGTACCTCGCGTTCTCCGACTACGAGCGCCCCGCGATGCGCATGGCCGCGTTGATGGGCCTGCCGGTGAAGTTCGTCTTCAGCCACGATTCGATCGGCGTCGGCAAGAACGGGCCGACGCATCAGCCCGTCGAGATTCTGGCGTCCCTGCGCGCGATGCCGAACATGTACGTGTTCCGTCCCGCCGATGCAGTGGAAGCCGCCGAATGCTGGATGCTCGCCTACGCGCGCAAGAGCGGCCCGAGCACGATGGTCTTCGCGCGTCAGGAGTTGCGGCTCGTGCGGCGCACGCATGACGACGCGAACCTCTGCGCGCGCGGCGCCTATGTGCTCGCCGAAGCGGAGGGCGGCGCGCGTCGCGTCACGCTCATCGGCACCGGCTCGGAAGTCGCGATTGCGCTTGCGGCGCGCGCACAGTTGCAGGCGACGGGCATTCCGACCGCTGTCGTGTCGATGCCGTGCTGCGAACTTTTCGACGAACAGGACGCGGGCTATCGCGCGAGCGTGCTGGGCAACGATACGGTTCGCGTCGCGGTGGAAGCCGCCGTGCGCTTCGGCTGGGATCGCTATCTCGGGGACAAAGGCGGCTTCGTCGGCATGAAGGGCTTCGGCGCATCCGGACCGGCGCAGACGCTTTATGAACACTTCGGCATCACGCCCGCGCATGTCGTCGCTGAGGCGAAGCGGTATCTCTGAACCCTCATCACAGGATCAACATGAAGATCGTCTTTCTCGATCGCGAAACGCTCGCGCCGCAGATCAGCCTGAAGCGCCCGGCGTTCGATCACGAACTCGTCGAATTCGACCGAACCGCGCCGGAACAAGTGGTGTCGCGCTTGCAGGGCGCGCGTATCGCGATCACCAACAAGGTCGCGATCACCGCCGATGCCCTCGCGCAATTGCCGCAGCTCGAGCTGATCGCCGTCGCGGCCACCGGCACCGACTGTATCGACAAGGCCGCGTGCGCGAAGCATGGCGTCGTCGTCTCGAACATTCGCGGCTATGCGGTCAACACGGTGCCTGAACATGCGTTCGCGCTGATGCTCGCGCTGCGGCGCAACCTGATCGCCTATCGCGACGACGTGCTGAAAGGCGAATGGCAGAAGTCCGGGCAATTCTGCTTCTTCAATCATGCGATCCGCGATCTGGGCGGCGCGACGCTCGGCATCATCGGCGAGGGCGTGCTCGGGCAGCGCGTCGCGGAGATCGGAAAGGCGTTCGGCATGAAGCCGGTTTTCGCGGCGCACAAGGGACGCGACGGCCTCGGGCCGCTTTACACGCCGTGGGACGAAGTGCTTGCGACGAGCGACGTCATCACGATTCACAGCCCGCTCACGCCGCAAACGCGCGGCATGCTCTCGACGGCCGAGTTCCGCGCGATGAAGAAGCGGCCGCTTATCGTCAACACGGCGCGCGGCGGACTCGTGGATGAAGCGGCGCTCGTCGAGGCGCTCGACGAAGGCTGGATCAGCGGCGCGGGTTTCGACGTGCTTTCGACAGAGCCGCCCGCGCCCGATAACCCGCTGATGCGCGTGGCGGGCAGGCCGAACGTCATCGTGACGCCGCATGTCGCGTGGGCATCGGACGAGGCGCAGCAGTCGCTCGCGGATCAGCTCATGGATAACATCGCGAGCTTCGTTTCGGGCAACGCGGTCAACGTCGTGTCGTGAGACGAGCGGGCGAGCGACTACGCATCGTCCAATTTTTTTCAGCCTTAGTTGAAGAAAACTGCATTGATCGCCGAGCGTCAACGCTGCCATTCTGATAGCAAGCAGCGGGGAAAAGAAACCACCCATCATTAACCCGCTGCGTGCAGGGCGCGCACCGATGATGCGCCCGCCGTCATACAAATATCGCGCGGTTCAGCAATCGCGCAGGAGACACGACATGCATTCCCCTGACTCTCTTTTCGATCCGGCCGCCGTGCACTGACGACGCCGCACGTCTATTCGCGTAACACACCCTTTGCTGCCCGCAGACGTCGGCGCGCGGTCCTCGTGACACGCGCCGGGATGTCGCTTCGCTGGAGAATCGCGATGCCTCAAGAGCCGTATTTGCTGCATGCACGTTCAATCGTCAAGAGCTTTGGTCCGACGAGCGTATTGAAGGGATTCGATCTGTCCATCGCGCCCGGCGAAGTCCATGCGTTTCTCGGCGGCAACGGTGCGGGAAAGTCCACGTTCATCAAGATCATCTCGGGCCAGCACGAGCGGGACGGCGGCACGCTCGAGTTCGACGGACACGATATTGGCGCTTCGGCGGCGTCGCCGGTCGATTCGGGCATGATCGCGGTGGTCAATCAGGAACTCGCGTTGCTGCCGCATCTTTCAGTTGCGGAAAACATCGCGATGCCGCGCCTGCATCGCGGAATGCGGACCTACAGCGAGCGCGCGTCGAAGGCGCTCGCCATCGAAGCACTGTCGCTCATCGACCCGCATTTCGCGCGAGAGTCGGTGGGACGTCTCGTCGGCGATCTGACGCTGCATGAGCGGCAACTCGTGGAGATCGCCCGCTCGCTAGGATCGGGCGCGAAGCTCCTGCTGCTCGACGAACCGACGGCCAACCTGACCGCCGCCGAGACAGCGCGTTTATTCGCAGTGCTACGCAAGCTCATCGCGGAATCGAAGCTGGCCGTTCTGTTCGTGTCTCACCGGATGCGCGAGATCCGCGAGATCGCGGACGTATGCACCATCATTCGGGATGGCAAGACAGCCGTGGACCGTGTTGCGCTCAGCGATATCACCGACCGCGAAATTGTCGACTTCATGGGACAGAGCGCCGTGCCGGATGAACGCGTCGATAGCGAGGCGGAAGAAGCGATGCACGTGAGCGCGGACGTTGCGCACGCTTCCGATGCAGCGCGAGTGCATGCCGACGCCATCACGATCCGTCACGACGACATCGAAGTGCAAGTCGCGCCCGGTTCGATCATCGGCCTGGCCGGTGCGCCGACCGGCCCTGTCGCGCTGATCGAAGCCCTCACGGGGATCGCGCGGCGCACCGCGTGGGACATCACACGCAACGGCGCGGCGATCCGGTATGCGAGCCCATCGGCGGCGGCGCGCGCAGGCGTCGGCTATATCTCCGGCGACCGCGCGAACAAGGGCATTCTCGCGACGCTGCCGATCATCGACAACTTGATGGCGGCACGTCGCATCGTCGAGCGGCGCGGCGTCGCGCGCAGCGAAGAACTCGAACATGGCAAGAGTCTGCTCGATGCGCTCAAGATTCGCGCGGGATCGCTATGGGATCTGCCGTCGACGCTGAGCGGCGGCACGCAGCAAAAGATTCTCGTCGCGCGCTGGCTCACGCTCAAGCCGAAGTTGCTGATCCTCGAAGAGCCGACGCGCGGCGTCGACATTCGCACGAAGCGGGAAATCTACGCGCTCATTCGCAAGCTCGCGGCGCAGGGAACGGCGGTCGTCTGGTGGTCGACCGAATACGTCGAACTGGTTGAGCTGTGTGACACCGTGCTCGCCTTCGACCTGTCGGGGCGGCCCACGGGCGTATTGCGCCACGCCGAAGTGGACGAGACGAACCTCGCCAATGCAACCGGAATGGCCGCCTGAAGAGCCCCTATCTGGCGGCGATAGCTAATTCAATCAGGAGACGATCATGAAGACAGTGTCCCGCCCGATTCAGGGCGAAACCGGTCAGTCGAGCGGAAGCCTCAAACGCCTCCTATCCACCTACCGAACGGAGATCGCGATTGCGATCGCCATCATCATCATCGAACTGGGCGTCGGCATGATCGTGCCGGCGGCGCTCTCGGCAGGAAACATCGCGAACGTGTCGCAGGCCGCCGCGCCGCTCGTCATCATGGCCTTCGGCGTGCTGCTGGTGATCATCACCGGAGGCATCGACCTTTCTGTTGGCTCCGTCTTCTCGTTGACGGGCATGGTCACGGGTCTTGCCATGGCGCATGGCTTCGGCGCCGTCGCGAGTAGTCTCGCCGGGCTTGCCGTCGGCCTCGTGATCGGCACGATTAACGGCGCGCTCGTCACCTTCGTGGGGCTCGCGCCGTTCGTGGTGACGCTCAGCACCTACGCCATAGCGGGCAGCCTTTCGTTCATCGTGACCGACGGCCACTCGCTTCCGATCTCGGACCCCGACTATTGGCTGCTCAACTCGGGCGCGCTCGTGCCGGGCGTCATCAACTATGTGCTGTGGTGCGCGCTCTTGCTGATCGCAATCGAATTCTGTCTGCGCAAGATCGTGGCAGGCCGCTGGCTCTATGCAATCGGAAGCAGCAGTTCGTCGGCGCGCGTGATCGGCATTCCGGTCAACCGCGTGCGTCTTAGCGCCTATGTGTTGTCGGGGCTGCTCGCGTCGTTCGCGGGCATCGTGAGCATCTCGTACATCAGCAATGCGGAAGCGACGGCCGGTTCGAGCCTCATGCTTCAGGCGATTGCAGCCGTCGTCATCGGCGGAGCGAGTCTCTTTGGCGGCACGGGTTCCGCAATCGGCGCCCTGCTCGGCTCCTTGATGATCACGATCATTCAGAACGGCGCGAACCTCATCGGCGTGAACAGTTTCTGGCAAGGCACCGTGACAGGTGTCGTCATTCTCATTGCGGTACTCGTCGACCGCATCACCAAGGCGCGGCGCTAAAGCCACGCCGAGCCGCATCCGGCATATTCACAGGAGACAAACATGACTACCTACGCTTTCAAACGGCCCTTCGCCCGGTGCGCGGCGACCATTGCGCTCGCGCTCGCCGCCGTGAGTTCGCATTCGGCGTTGGCGGAGACCAAGCAGACGGTCGCCTATATCGCGCCCTCCCTCGACATCTCGTACTGGCAATGGGTGGCGTACGGCGTCAAGCAGCGGGCCAAGGAACTCGGCATGAACTACGTGGAATTCACGTCCGAGAACTCACCGGCCAAGCAGATGGACAACGTTCGCACGGCATTGACGCGCGGCGTCACGGCGGTCGTGATGGGACCCGTCAGTTCGACGAGCACGCCGCCCGTGCTTCGCTTGCTCAAAGACAAGGGCGTGCCGATTGCGTTCACGGGCATCGGCCCTGGAGCGGGACAGAAAGACTATACGTCGGCGGTAACGGCGAACAACTACGAGACAGGCAAGGCTCAAGGCTCATACGTGTGCAAGCTCGCGAAGGAGCGCGGCGGGAACAAGATCGCAATGCTGTCGCTTCCGCAGGACCGTGAGAACGCGCAGAAGTACATGAAGGGCGCGAAAGAGTCCTTCGCCGCCGATGGCTGCGATCTCGTGCAGGTTCTCGAGACGCACGGCCTGACTGTGAACGAAGCGGTTTCGCAAGCCAACGACATCCTCACGGCTCATCCCGACGTCAAAGCCATTTACGGCATGTATGACGAAGCGGCGACGGGCGCGGCCAAGGCATTGCAGACGCGCGGCCTCACCGGCAAGGTCGCAGTCGTCACCGCCGATGGCAGCCCGACGACGATCCGTCTGCTTCGTGATGGCGCGATTCAGGGCATCTTCTTGCAGGAAGCGGTCGGTCAGGGCATCGATGCGACGACACAGGTACACAATGCGCTCAACCATCAGCCGACCACGCAGGAACTGGCACTGAAGGAGCCGCTCGTCACCAAGGACACGATCGATAAGGCCGACGCACAGGAAACCGTGAAGCGCGTCTATCCGCCTTCGGCTGGCAGCTATTAAGCATCGTGCTGTCGCGAGCCGCCGCGCACGACGGGCGGCTCCGACGCCGGACGATCAAAGAAAACGGAGACATCATGGACAACTTTCCCATCATCGACCCTCATCATCATCTGTACGACCTGAAGACAGGAAACTATCCGTGGCTGCAAGGCCCGATGCTCGACCGCGTGTTCGGTGACTATTCGGCGATCCGCCGGGACTATCTGATCGACGACTTTCTCGCCGATATCAAGAACCAGAACGTCGTCAAGACCGTGCATCTTCAGGTCGAGTACGACCACAACGATCCCGTTGCCGAGACGCGCTGGCTGCAAAGCGTGGCGGACAAGCACGGCTATCCGCACGGCATCGTCGGCTTCGCGGACCTGTCGTCGCCGGACGTGCAACAGGTGCTGGAGGCGCACCTCGAGTATCCGAACGTGCGCGGCATCCGTCAGTGTCTGAACTTTCATCGCGACCCGGTGAAGACCTTCATCGACAGTCCGCATTTGATGAGCGATACGCAATGGCGTGCCGGTTACGCGCTGCTCAAACGCTACGATCTGTCGTTCGACTTGCAGCTCTATTACACGCAGATGGAAGAAGCGACCGCGCTTGCACGTGATTTTCCCGACACGGCCGTCGTGCTCAATCACACCGGCATGCCCGTCGACCGGTCGCCCGAAGAAATCGACGCGTGGAAGAAGAGCATGACGCTGCTCGCGACCGCGCCGAACGTGTTCTGCAAGATATCGGGCCTGGGCATGGGCGACTGGAAGTGGACAGTCGACAGCATCCGTCCTTTCGTGCTGCATGCGATAGAAGCGTTCGGCGTGGAGCGGTGCATGTTCGCGAGCAACTTCCCGGTCGACAAGCTCTTCAGCAGCTATGACGACGTGTTCAATGCGTTCAAGACCATCACGAAGGGTTTCTCGGACGATGAGCGTCGCGCATTATTTCATGACAATGCGGAGCGGGTTTATCGGCTTTGATGGGTTTCGTCTGATGTGGACGGCGCCGCGAGCAATATGAGCGCGGCGGCGTCGGAAATGCACGATACGCATTGGCAACCCGCGTTTATTTAGGATACCCGACTATTGCCTTCTCTCCCTCCGTCAATAATCGGCATGGCTGCCGCGAGACCGACGCCCGACGGTCCGCACGTTTCGATGTAGAAGGATCGTTCGAGCGTTGGATATGAAGCCAAGTAGCCCATTTAAGCGCGGGCAAATCTCGACCGCAACGGTCAACGTCCGACGCGCTTCCCTAGTCTCTCAGCGCGAAGCCGTTATCTCACCAAAAAACCCAATGCAATTAGGGTTCAGGCCGCTTGCCAGCGACAATTGATCGCTCAACACTTCTCTTCAATCCAGTCAGCCAGATGTCTGTCCGGTATATCGGACAAGCATCACAACGCAGTTCTCAGCCAATATGCGGCTGCGAACACGGCTTGTTCGTTCTTCCCTCTCCGATCAGGACCGCATATGAAACTTGCGAATCTCGGCACCCGAACCGCCGCTCTGCTCGTCATGGCCGGAGCCATTGCCTTGTCCGCCTGCACGAAGGTGAGCACGCCCGCCGAAGGTCCGGCCGCGCAAGCTTCCTCGACCCTTCAGGCGGTGCTTCAACGCGGCACGCTGCGCGTCGGCGATTGTCTGACCTTCGCGCCGTTCGGCTTCTACGACAAGAATGGCCAGGCTGACGGCTACGACGTCGATCTTGCGAAGGAGCTTGCCAAGCAAATGGGCGTCAAGCTCGAAGTAGTCAACACGACGAGCGCGAACCGCATTCCGAACCTTCAGACAAGCAAGGTCGATGTCGTCTTCTGCAATTTCACCCGCAATCTGGAGCGCGCGAAAGTCATCGAATTCACCGCGCCCTACGTCGTTGCCAGCGAAGCCTTGCTCGTCAAGAAGAGCAGCGGCATTCAGTCGGTCAAGGACATGGCGAATCGCACGATCGCGACGGTAAAAGGCTCGACCAACGGCGATGAAGTCCGCTCGCTGAACATGCCGATCAAGATTCAGGAATATGACAGTTCGCAGGCCGCCATTCTCGCTGTGAAGCAAGGCCAGGCCGACGCGATGATCGAGGACAACAACTTCCTCGCCTATCAGGCAAAGCTCGACCCTGAACTGGCCGTGACGAACGAGGCGCTGGTGCCGCTCGAATACAACGCATTCGGCGTGAAGGCGGGCGATCAGGCGTGGCTCAATTACCTGAACCTGTTCCTCTTCAACATCAACGCATCGAAGCTGAACGCGCAGCTCTACAAGAAGTGGTTCGGCACCGATCCGCACTTCCCGCTCAATCCGCAGTTCTGAGCAAAGAGCGATGTCGTATCGCATGAGACCGGACCGATGCGGAGGCTGACATGAATTACGAATGGCTCATTCTGTGGGGCTATGTCCCCGAGTTCCTCAAGGCCGGCTGGCTGACGCTGCAAGTGACGCTGCTTGCGTTCGTGCTGGCGCTGTTCCTCGGTCTCGTGGCGGCGCTCGCCAGCATGTCGCCGCTTGCAGTGGTCCGCTTCATCGCGCGCGCTTATGTGGAGATTATTCGCAACACGCCCGTGCTTCTGCAAATCTTCATCGTGTTCTTCGGGCTGCCTTCGGCGGGCATTTCGCTGGATGCGTATTGGGCGGGCGTGATCGCGCTGGGTGTCAACGTCGGCGCCTATCTCTCCGAAGTGTTCCGCGCGGGCATCCAGTCGGTGCCGCGCGGGCAGGTCGAGGCAGCGGGCATTCTCGGCCTCGAACGCGGTCAGATCTTTAGCGAGATCGTATTGCCGCAAGCTGCCCGCGCCGTCTATCCGGCCATCGTCAACTATCTCATGCAGCTTCTGCTCGGCACGTCGCTCTTGTCCGCCATCGCGCTACCCGAATTGACAGGAACCGCGACCGTCATCAACTCACGCACCCTGCTCTACATTCAGACCTTCGCGGTCGTTCTGGTCGCGTATCTGGTGTTGAGCAACGTGCTGTCGTGGCTCGCAAGCCAGCTCGGCGCGCGGATGTTTCATCCGCCTCTCATCATCCGGCCGCGCGCGCGGCTCGGCGGGTTCACGCTGCGCCGCGCCAATCGCGCCTGATCTGGCGAACCGGAGTCGAATCATGTCATTCGAACTACTAAAGACTAGTCTGTCGATCCTGCTGCAAGGACTCGTGACGACGCTCCTGCTGTCGATCGCGGCCATCGTCGGCAGCACGCTGATCGGCCTCTTCGCCGCCGTGCTGCGAACCTTCGGGCCGTGGGGCACCGACCGCATCGCCAAGGTCTATACCGAGCTCTTTCGCGGCACGCCGGTTCTGATTACGCTGATGTTCATCTACTTCGGCGTCTCTTACTTCGGCTATGCCATCGACGTATTCGTGGCCGGCGTGATCGGACTGAGCGTGTATCAGGGCGCCTATATCGCCGAAGTCTTCCGCTCCGGCATCGAAGCCGTGCCTAAGGGTCAGTGGGAAGTGGCGCAGATCCTCGGGCTGTCGCGCACGCAGGCCTTCGCCTTCGTCGTGCTGCCGCAAACCAGCAGGATCGTGCTGCCGCCGCTCGTCGGACAGTATCTGTCGCTCATCAAGGACACGTCCATCGTCAGCATGATCGGCATGTCCGAACTCATGCACGGCGGGCAAGCGATCGTCGATCGTATCGGCAAGCCGGTGGAGATCTACGGGCTCGTCGCCATCATCTACTTCGTCGTGTGCTTCCCGCTTTCACAATGGGTTCGCCACCATGACCGCAGGAGACTCACGTGAGCACTCAGAGCCAGAGCCATAGCGAGATGCAGACCCGGCCCGTCATCGCCCTCTCGGGCGTCAGCAAGGCGTTCGGCGCGACGCGCGTGCTCAACGAGATCAACCTGGAAGTGCGCGCGGGCGAAGTGCTCGTCCTCATCGGCGCGTCGGGCTCGGGCAAGAGCACCGTGCTGCGCATCATGGCGGGACTGGAAACGACGGATTCCGGTGAAGTGTGGGTGAACGAAGTGCCGCTGCACGACCCCAAACGCGCACGCAACATTCGCGGTCATGTGGGCATGGTCTTTCAGCAGTTCAATCTGTTTCCGCACAAGACCGCGCTCGGCAACGTGACGCTCGCGCTCATCAAGGCGCGCAAGATGAGTCCCGCCGATGCACGCAAGCGCGCGATGGCCGTGCTCGACCGCGTCGGGCTCGCGGACCGCGCGGATCACTATCCGAGCCAGTTGTCGGGCGGACAGCAGCAGCGCGTCGCCATTGCGCGGGCGCTCGCGGTCGAGCCGGGCATCATGTTCTTCGATGAAGCGACCTCCGCGCTCGATCCCGAACTCGTCGGCGAAGTCACCGAGGTCATGCGCGGGCTGGCACGCGACGGCATGACGATGGTCGTCGTCACGCATGAGATGGGCTTCGCCCGCAAGACAGCGGATCGCGTCGTGTTCATGGATAAGGGCGTGATCGCGGAGCAAGGCGATCCGGAACAGATCTTCGTCAATCCCTCGAACGAGCGCACCCGGCAGTTCCTGCATCGCGTGCTGGACCACTGACGCATCTCGGAGCGATCGAATGGCTGTCACGGAATCGTCGCGGGCAAGGGGCGTGGATCGGGTCATCGCGATGTTCAGGCAATTGCATGTCGCCCAGCGGCCCATGTCGATGCGCGAACTGATCGAAGCGACCGGCGCGCCGCGTTCGAGCATCTATGAACTGGTCGCGATTCTCGCGGAAGTCGGCTGGCTCGAAACCGGCGCGGATGGCAGCGTGTTCTTCGGACGCGAGATGCACTACTACGGGTCCGACTATGCGACGCACAACGACCTGATCAGCCGCGCGCATCAATCGCTCCTCGCGCTCGTGCGCAAATACGAGGAAACCACGCAGTTGTGCATGCTCGAAGGTAACAAGTACACGGTGGTGCTCTCGGAGAACAGCGCGCGCCCGTTCAACATCAGTTCGGACATCGGCGTGAGAGTGCCGATTCCGTGGACCGCGACGGGACGCCTTCTGCTCGGTCACATGAACGCCGATGCAATTCGCGCCCTGATCCCGCAGGAAGACTTCGTTCTCGACAACGGCGTGCGTATCGACTTCGAAGAATTCATGCACGATGTGCAACTTGCGCGCGAACTCGGCTACTGCTGCACCGAGGGACTCTCGAACGCGTTTCGCCTGTGCATGGCGGCGCCCGTTCGCGATCGCGCGGGCGTGCCTATCGCGGCGCTGTGTTTCATGACGGCCCGCGATACGAGCCCGGACAGGCGACAGGCCATGCTCGACGACCTTCTGCAGTCGGCGAGCGCGCTGTCTCATCGGTAGTGTTCAGCATGACGACGCAAATCGCGGATGATCTCGAAGAAAGACTTCAGCGCCAGCTTCGGCGAATCAGTCGGCTAGAAGCCGAGAACGCGGCGCTCAGTGAAGTGAACGACATATTGCGTCAGGCTCTTGCGTACTACGTCCCGCTTTGTGCGGCGCTTGCAAAACGCGAAACGGTCTCTTCGTCCACTAACGAATAGACGACGGATGCCGCGCGAGCGGCGTCACCTGCATCGTCATGTACGGGAACAAGGGCAAGCCCGACAGAATCGCGTGCAATTCGTCGTGCGACTCGACATCGAACACACTGTAGTTTGCGTACTCGCCCACGACGCGGTGCAGTTGCTGCCATTTCCCGGCTCGCTGCAAGTCCTGCGAATAAGCCTTTTCACGCGCCTTGATATCGTCGGCCTGAGCCGCCGGCATGTCGTGCGGCAGGTGGACGTCCATTCTAACGAGATACAGCATGTTGCCTCCTTAACGTGATTCGTTCATGCGTCGATAGATCCGGTGACGCCTTTTATGCGTTCTTGTCGCGACGGTAGAACGCGAGCTTTTCTTCATCGATGGAAAGACCGAGCCCCGGACCTTCCGGAAGATGCAAGTCGAAGTCGCGATACTGCGGACGCGCCGTCACGATGTCGTCCTTGAGCAGCAGCGGCCCGAAAAGCTCCGTCCCCCACGCCAGTTGCGGCAGCGCGCTGAAGCCGTGCGCGGATGCGATGGAGCCGATGCTGCCTTCGAGCATCGTTCCGCCATAGAGCAGCACGCCCGCCGCGTCCGCCACCGCAGCCGTGCGCAACATCCCGTGGATGCCGCCCGACTTCGCGATCTTCAGCGCGAATACATCGGCGCAGGCATCGCGCACGAGTTCGAGCGCGTCTTCCGGCCCGGTGACGGCTTCATCCGCCATGATCGGCACGATGAAGCGCGCAGCGAGCCGTGCGAGCGCACCGCGCTGCTCGCGCGGCGTAGGCTGCTCGATCAGGTCGATGCCCGCCGCTTCGAGGGCTTCGATACCCAAGGCCGCATCGACTTCGTTCCATGCCTGATTCACATCGACCGTCACCTTCGCGCGGTCGCCCAGTGCCGCCTTGATCTTCGATACGTGCGCGACGTCATCGCGCACGCTGCGTCGGCCGATCTTCAGCTTGAACACGTTGTGGCGGCGTTCGGCAAGCAGCATCTCCGCTTCTTCGATATCGCGATTCGTGTCGCCGCTCGCAAGCGTCCACAGAACAGGAAGCGTGTTGCGTACCGCGCCGCCGAGCAGCGCAGAAACGGGAACGCCGAGCCGCTTGCCCTGCGCATCGAGCAATGCGGTTTCGATGCCCGACTTGGCGAACCGGTTGCCGCGAGCGACCTTGTTGAGCTTGAGCATCGCCGCGTTGATGTTCGTGGCATCGTGGCCGAGCAACGCCGGCGCCAGATACGTATCGATCGTCAGCTTGATGCCTTCAGGACTTTCTTCGCCATACGAGAGGCCGCCGATGGTCGTCGCCTCGCCGATGCCTTCTATGCCGTCGCTCGAACGCAGGCGGATGATGACCATGGTTTGCTGCTGCATCGTCGCCATGGAAAGCTGATGCGCGCGAATGGTCGGAAGGTCGACCAGAATCGCTTCGACAGAGGTGATGTGGGCGCTCATATCAGGAGTCATCGAATGAATGGGTTGCTGAAGTATTGCCCGCGCAAACTTCGGCTGTCCAAGACCATCGACGTCTAGTGCCATACTCCCGAGGTATCGCGCGCTACGGCGCCTTGTCTGCCGGGGGAACGTGCGAGATGTGCTCTTCGTCGTATAGGCGATAGATCAGCGCGAGCATCTCGTTGATGTCGCGCGATTCGTCCATCGCTCGCATGCTCATGATGATGGGCGACGTGAGCGTCGGGTCGTCGAGCTCCTTGTAGCTGACGTCGTCACGCTTGAGGCCGTACACGCTGCTCGGCACGATTGAAATGCCTTCGCCGGCGGCCACGAGTCCCAACGCAATCTGAATCTCGCGCACTTCGTAGATCTTGCGCGGCTTGAGTCCACGGTCCTGAAACGCCGCGAGAACCTGGTCCGCATAACTCGGGCGCGGCGTCTTGGGGTAAATGATGAGCGTCTCGTTGATGAGGTCGCGCAACGCTGAGACGGGCTTGGCAAGCGCGAGCGGATGACCGAGCGGAAACGCGACGATCATCTTCTCCTCCCGCAGAACCACGCGCCGAATGTTCGCGTCTTCCAGACGAATGCGGCCAAACCCTACGTCGATGTTGCCTTCCTTGAGCGCCCTGATCTGATCGGTCGTCGACATCTCCTGAAGGCTCAACTCGACGGTCGGATTTTCGTCTCTGAAGCGGCGAATGATCTTGGGCAAGAGCCCATAAAGCGTCGACGCGACGAAACCGACGGACATGCTGCGCTCGATATTGCCGACACGCCTTGTCATGGATTCGAGCTCGGCCGTCTTGGCGAGCAACTGCACCGCGTGTTCGTAGAAGAACTTGCCTGTCTCCGTGAGTTTCAACGGACGCGAGTTTCGTTCGAACAATTGCACGCCCAGCGTCTCTTCGAGCTGCTGTATCTGACGGCTGAGCGGCGGTTGCGCGATATGGAGGCGCTGTGCTGCGCGCGTGAAGTTGCGCTCCTCGGCCACCGCTACGAAGTAGCGGAGATGTCGCAGTTCCATACGATACCTCCGTGATATAGCCCGATACTAAATCAGTGTTGGACTATGCGTTTCGGCGTCCACTATTCTGCATTCACGCCTTGTTTCACCGCCCGATTATACCTTTCGAGCATATCCAAAACGGCGCGAAACAAGGGTTAACCCAATAGAGAGTCAGGAGCAGACATGAGCGCCAAAGTTTTCGATACGAAAGAAGTGCAGGACCTGCTGAAGGCCGCTGCGAACCTCGGCACGCAAGAAGGTAACGCGCGCGCCAAGCAGATCACTCACCGTCTGCTGAGCGACCTCTTCAAAGCCATCGACGACCTCGACATGACGCCGGACGAGATCTGGGCCGGCGTTCACTACTTCAACAAGCTCGGGCAAGATGGCGAGGCTGCGTTGCTGGCTGCGGGCCTCGGCATCGAGAAGTATCTGGATATCCGCATGGATGCAGCGGACCGAGAAGCCGACATCCACGGCGGCACGCCGCGCACGATTGAAGGGCCGCTGTATGTCGCGGGCGCGCCGGTTCGCGATAGCGTCTCGAAGATTGACCTCAACGCCGACGAAGACGCGGGTCCGCTCATTATTCGCGGCACGGTGTCGGGGCCCGACGGCATGCCGGTGGCGGGCGCGGTGGTCGAATGCTGGCATGCGAATTCCAAGGGCTTTTACTCGCACTTCGACCCTACAGGCGCGCAAGACGACTTCAACTTGCGCGGCGCGGTGAAGACCGGCGCGGACGGCATGTACGAATTCCGCACGCTGATGCCCGTGGGCTACGGCTGCCCGCCGCACGGCGCCACGCAGCACTTGCTCGACGCGCTCGCTCGACACGGCAATCGTCCGGCGCATGTGCACTTCTTCGTGACGAGCGACAAGACGCGCAAGCTCACGACGCAGATCAACATCGAAGGCGACCCGCTGATCTGGGATGATTTCGCCTACGCGACCCGCGAAGAACTGGTGCCGCACGTGATAGAGAAGACCGGCGGAAAAGAACTCGGCCTCAAGACCGATGCGTATAAGGAAATCGAGTTCGACATCCAGTTGACTGCGCTGGTACATGGTACGGATAACCAACTGGTTCATCGGCCGCGAGCCGCCGTCGCTGCCTGACCGATCCCCGGATCACTTCATTCACCCACGATTCATTCGAATCGATTGCCTATGGCTTCATACGAAGCTTGCATAGGGAGACGACTCATGTCTGCAACTATCGATAAAGCGCAGCGACTGGACGACTTGCTGAGCCATGCCGTTCAGGATGACACGGAAAACGGCATTTTCCGCTGCCGGCGCGATATCTTCACGAACCCGGATCTGTACGAACTCGAGATGAAGCATATCTTCGAGAGCAACTGGGTCTATCTCGCGCACGAAAGCCAGGTGCCGAACAACAACGACTACTACACGACGTGGATCGGCCGCCAGCCGATCGTCATTACCCGCGATAAAGCCGGCGAACTGCACGCGGTCATCAATGCCTGCGCACACAAAGGCGCGATGCTCTGCCGCCGCAAGCACGGCAACAAGGGCAGCTTTACGTGCCCGTTTCATGGCTGGACGTTCTCCAACGCAGGCAAGCTGCTGAAGGTGAAGGACGAGAAGACCACCGAGTATCCGGTGCAGTTCAACAAGCAAGGCTCGCATGATCTGAAGAAAGTCGCGCGTTTCCAGAACTATCGAGGCTTTCTCTTCGGCAGCCTGAGCGACGATGTGATGCCGCTCGAAGATTACCTCGGCGAAACGAAGGTCATCATCGATCAGATCGTTTCGCAAGCGCCGGACGGTCTCGAAGTCTTGCGCGGCAACTCTTCGTACATCTACGACGGCAACTGGAAGTTGCAGATGGAAAACGGCTGCGACGGCTATCACGTGAGCACCGTGCACTGGAACTATTCCGCCACGATGGGCCGTCGCAAGGTGGAAGGCACCAAGGCCGTCGATGCGAACGGCTGGAGCAAGTCCGTCGCGGGCGTGTACGGCTTCGAGCATGGTCACATCCTGCTCTGGACCAACACGGTGAACCCCGAAGTGCGCCCGGTCTATGAACGTCGCGAAGAAATCGCGGCACGCGTGGGTGAGGACAAGGCGAAGTACATCGTCAATCAGACGCGCAATCTGTGCCTGTACCCGAACGTGTTCTTGATGGACCAGTTCAGCACACAGATCCGCGTGGTCCGTCCGATCAGCGTCGACAAGACCGAAGTCAGCATCTTCTGCTTCGCACCGAAAGGCGAAAGCGTGGAAAGCCGCGCCATTCGCATTCGTCAATACGAGGACTTTTTCAACGTCTCGGGCATGGGCACGAGCGACGACCTCGAAGAATTCCGTGCGTGTCAGGCCGGTTATGCCAACTCGACATCCATGTGGAACGACATGTCGCGCGGCGCTCCGCTGTGGATTCACGGGCCGGATGCAAACGCGAAGGGCATGGGCCTGAACCCGCTTATCTCAGGCGAGCGCAGTGAAGACGAAGGTCTCTTCGTGGTCCAGCACGAGTACTGGATGCGCGTGATGCGCGAAGCCGTGCGCAAAGAACAAGCGGAGGCGACGGTATGAGTATCGACTATCAAAAGGTCTGTAGCACGCTGTACCAGGAGGCGCGCTTTCTGGATGACCGCCAGTGGGACGAGTGGCTGGCTTGTTATACCGAAGACGTCGACTACTGGATGCCCGCCTGGGACGACGACGACAAGCTCACCGATGACCCGCGCAGCCAGATTTCGCTGATGTACTACGCGGATCGCGGCGGTCTCGAAGATCGCGTGTTTCGCATCAAGACCGAGCGAAGCGGCGCGTCGATGCCCGAGCCGCGCACGAGCCACACCGTGAGCAACGTGGAAGTGCTGGCCGACCGCGATGCGGAGATCGACATCCGCTACAACTTCAATACGCTGAGTCATCGCTACAAGGTGACGGACTCGTTCTTCGGGACCATCTATGTCACCTTGCGCAAAATCGACGACCGCTTGCTGATCGCACGCAAGAAGATCGTGCTGAAGAACGACTATATCCGCCAGGTGCTGGACGTCTATCACGTCTGATGGCACGCGTCGGAATGAACAGGACACAGGAGGCACTATGTCCAGCTACAACATCGCACTGAATTTTGAAGACGGCGTGACGCGCTTTGTCGAATGCAAGGCCGGCGAGAAGGTGCTCGATGCCGCGTTTCGCGCAAGGATCAATCTGCCGATGGATTGCTCGGACGGCGTATGCGGCACCTGCAAATGCCGCGCCGAGAGTGGCCGCTATGATCTCGGCGACGAGTACATCGAAGATGCACTCAGCGACGACGAGAAAGGAAGCGGTCTCGTGCTCACATGCCAGATGGTGCCGCAAAGCGATTGCGTCATCGCAGTCCCGGCTTCGTCGACAGCATGCAAGACCGAGCAGAGCAAATACACCGCAACGGTAACGAAGGTCGAACAGCATAACGACGCGGCTGTCGTGCTCGAACTCGAAGTGGACAACGCAGCGCCCGTGTTTCTCGCGGGCCAGTACGTGAATATCGACGTGCCGGGCAGCGGCGAACATCGGTCGTATTCGTTCTCTTCCGCCCCGGGTTCGTCGAAGGTCGGCTTTCTCATCAAGAAGATTCCCGGCGGCGTCATGAGCACGTGGCTCGAATCGGCGCAGCCCGGTAACAAGGTCGAGTTCACCGGCCCGCTCGGCAGCTTCTACTTGCGCGCCATGGAGCGCCCGCTGTTGTTCCTCGCGGGCGGCACGGGCCTCGCGCCGTTCCTGTCGATGCTCGACGTGCTCACACGCGCCGGCTCACAGCAGAAAGTGCATCTCATCTATGGCGTGACCCGCGATCTGGATCTCGTGCAGGTCGACGCTATCGAGGCGTACACCGCGAAGCTGC
This sequence comes from Burkholderia sp. 8Y, assembly GCF_902506145.1. GTDB lineage: Bacteria > Pseudomonadota > Gammaproteobacteria > Burkholderiales > Burkholderiaceae > Caballeronia. The sequence continues at coordinate 1,293,965 of NZ_LR733519.1, forward strand.
CTGGCTTCACGTTCAGCACGGTCGTCGCGGAAGCGGCGTCGAGTCATCCGCGCAAGGGATGGGTCACGCAGCACATGCCGGCTGAATGTCTGAACGATGGCGATGTCGATGTGTACCTGTGCGGCCCTCCGCCGATGGTCGACGCCGTACGCAAGCATTTCGACGACAACGGCGTGAAGCCCCACAGCTTCCACTACGAGAAGTTCACACCCAACGCAGCGCCGGTGACCGCATGAACGCGCAACGATTCGAAGGCAAGGTCATGGTCGTGACCGGCGCGGCGCAGGGCATCGGTCGGGGCGTCGCGTTGCGCGCAGCGGCCGAAGGCGCGAAGGTGCTGTTTGTCGACCGCGCCGATTTCGTGGCCGAGGTCGCCGCCGAAGCGACGGGCGCGGACACCGCGGGCTTCGTCGCGGACCTGGAGACGTATGACGGCGCGGCTTCCACGATGGCATTCGCGATGCAGCGGTTCGGCCGCATCGATATTCTCGTCAACGGCGTGGGCGGTGCCATTCGGATGCGACCGTACGCCGAATTCGAGCCCGCGCAGATCGACGCCGAGATCCGACGTTCGCTCATGCCCACGTTGTACGCATGCCATGCCGTTCTGCCGCACATGCTTGCGCAAGGTCGTGGGACCATCGTCAACGTGTCGTCGAATGCGACGCGCGGCATTCGCCGTGTGCCCTACTCGGCGGCCAAGGGCGGCGTCAACGCGATGACTCAATCGCTCGCGATGGAATACGGCGAGCACAACATTCGCGTGGTCGCCGCAGCACCCGGCGGCACGCGAGCGCCTGCGCGACGCGTGCCGCGCAACGCCGCCGGCGACAGCGAACAGGAGAAGCAATGGATGAGCGAAGCGGTGAAGCAGGTCACTGAATCGACCTTCTTCAAACGCTACGGCACGCTCGACGAGCAGATCGCACCGATCCTGTTCCTCGCATCGGATGAAGCCGGCTACATCACGGGTGCGGTACTGCCCGTTGCCGGCGGCGACAACGGATAGCGCAGGAGAAGAGACGTCTACCGAAAGCGGCTCGCGATATGCTCCGGGATATTTTCCGGCGTCACGACGACGACCGAAGACGACGGCGCGATCGCCGAAGCAGGAATCAGCCGATGAAAGTGCATGATGTGCTGGCACGCCGAACGCATGTCCTGACGCAAGTCGTGATGAAGGATGGCCTGCAGCTTGCCGCTGAGAAGCAAGCCGACGTTGTCGCGGTCGAGGTCATGCCCGATGAAGCATGACGGGCTCTGCTTGGCCGCCTCCAGCACTTTCAGCACTGCTGCGTTGCCGCCCCCCATCGAGTACACCGCAGCGATTCTCGATCTTCTCGTCACGACCTTGCGCATTCTCTCTTCTGTTTGCACATTTAGCCCGTGTCCGCCGCTCGCGTCGAGCAAATCGAGGTTCGGGTAACTGACACGCAGCGCGCGTCGAAAGCTCGCTTCGCGTTCCTCTTCTCCTCTGAAGCCTTCGTCGCTCATCGTGACGAGCACGGTGCCGTCGATACCCCTTAGCCACTGGCCGATGAGATACGCCGCCGTCGCGCCCGCCACGCGATTATCCGGCCCCGCGTAGGCTATGCGCGCCGACATCGGAATGTCCGTGAACGTCGTCACGACAGGTATGCCCATCGTCTTCAAGACTCCGATTGCGTCGGCAATTTCAGCGACATCGCGTGCTTTCAGCAAGACGCCGTGACTGCCTCGCTTTCCGATCGCGCGAAGTGTTTCGACGACTTGTGCCGTGGTCATCGTTTCACGCATGAAAAAGCGCGGTCTCAGCACGGCAGGATGGAATGTGGGCAACTCGGCTTCGAGCGCCTCCTGAATCTCCGTCGAGAACCGGGACGGCGCTTCGGCCACGACATCGATGATGAGCTTGCGCCCCGTCGTCGCCAATTGAAGCTCCTGTTTCTCCAGCTCACGGATAGCCTGCTGAACGCGCCTGCGCGTGCCTTCGCGCACGTTGGGGCGTCCGTTGAGGACGCGGTCCACCGTCGCGACGCCCACGCCGGCCTGCAACGCAATCTCTTTGATGAGGAACCGATGAGCCATCGAAACGTCCCTGGTTTTGATGGTTTTTTGATGCGTTTATGGTAACGCTCGCCGCGACGATGCGTCTATGCTGATGGGAAAACGGAGCGAGACATGAATGCCACGGATCAACGCAGTGAGACGGCAAGGAACTGGTATCGCGAAAGCGAGTGTTCACTCGAAGCCTTCACGCATCAGCTAGCAAGAAAGGCTGAGTTCGACTTGCGATTCGCAATCGAAACGAACGGCGACATTCCCCTCTACGATTGCCGTGCGCTCGAGGAAGTGCTGATCGATCCCGCTGGCGAACAGGCGTTGCAGGCGGAATGGGCGAATGTGCTGCGCGACGGCGCGGGCGTGCTCGTGCTCAAGCATGCGTTCCGGGACACCACGCCCGTCGACGAAGCGACGTGCATCTTCGAACAGATCATCAGACAGGAACGGGAGTCCGGCACGCACGCAGCGGACCACTTCGCCAAGGCGGGCGCGAACGACCGCATCTGGAACGCGCATGAAAAGCTCTGCCTTGCGGCGCCCTCCGTGTTCGCGCGTTATTTTTCCAATGCGTTCATCGCGAGCGTCGCGCAGGCATGGCTCGGCCTCGGCTTTCAGATGACCACGCAGGTGAACGTCGTTCGTCCCAGTGGAGAGGCACAGCAGGCGCATCGCGACTACCATCTCGGCTTTCAGACCGTCGAGCAAGCGCAGCGTTTCCCCGCACATGTCCATACGATGTCGCCGTTCCTGACGCTTCAGGGCGCTGTCGCGCACAGCGACATGCCGATCGAAAGCGGTCCCACGAAGCTGCTTCTCTTTTCGCAGCGTTATGCAGAGGGCTATCTCGCGTGGCGGCGTCCCGACTTTCGCGAGTTCTTCGAAACGCACTGCGTGCAGTTGCCGCTAGCCAAAGGCGACGCGCTCTTTTTCAACCCTGCACTGTTCCATGCCGCCGGCGCGAATCGCACGCAAGATGTGCAGCGCATGGCGAACCTTTTGCAGATATCGTCGGCGTATGGCCGCGCGATGGAAACGGTCGATCGCATGCGTATGTGCGAGGCCGTCTATCCCGTGCTGCTCGACTGGCAGGCGAACGGCGAATTCACTGCGGCTGCCATCGAGTCCGTCATTGCATCCACCGCGGAAGGGTACGCGTTTCCGACCAATTTGGACCGCGATCCGCCAGCCGGTGGTCTCGCGCCCGCGAGTCAGCAAGCCCTCATGCGCCGGGCGCTCGAAGAAAAGTGGAACGCATCGATGCTTCGCGAGGCGCTAGAGCTTCAGGCGTGGAAGCGAAGCCGTTGACGCTGCCTTGTCCGATCGAAAGCGAAGGACGCCCCTTCGCGATCCTATAGACGCCCCGGCCTCGGGTCCGGCACGAAGCCATCGCGATTCGGCATGCGGATGGCGGCAAGCGAATGCGCGTCGAGCCGCGCGTCGTCGGGAACGATGCCGTTGCGGTTCAGGATCCACGCGCTCAACGCGTACACCTCGTCCGCGCTCAGCGATTGCGGTGCGTTGTAGGGCATCGCCCGTCGGATGTAATCGAAGAGTGTCGTCGCGTATGGCCAGTAGCTGCCGACCGTGCGTACCGGCTTGTCGCTCGCCAGCGTGCCGCGACCGCCGATGAGCCGGTCGCCCATGCCGCCCTCGCCGTTCGCGCCGTGGCACGCGGCGCACTTCGCGGCAAAGATGTGCGCGCCGGTCGCCACGTCTCCGCTGCCCGCTGGCAGACCGCGGCCATCGGGCGCGACGTCGATGTTCCACGCGGCGATATCCGCCGTGCTCAACGGAGCGCCGATCGCGTCGATGGCGCCGCGCTGTGTCGCGTCGTGCGTGGACGCGTCCCGTGCGCCTACGTCGCGTGCGGGCGCAGTGCAGCCAGCCAGCGATAGCGCAGCGAAGCCGATCATCAACGGCCTCAACAAACGGACCGTTAGAGCGAGGACGTTATGCATTTTTCACGCTGCCATCGGCGCCGACGCGCCATTGCTGAATGCCGTTGTAGTGATAATTCGAGTTCAACCCGCGCGCCGCGACCAGCGCCTCGCGCGTCGGCTGAACGTAGCCGGTCGAGTCGGTCGCGCGCGAGAGGATCGCGGCGGGTTCACCGTTCCACACCCAGCCCGCGTGAAAGCGCGTCAACGCGCGATCCTTCAGCGGGCCATCGAGTTGCGCTTCCTGCCATAAGCGCCCGCCGTCGGTCGATACCTCGACTTTGCGGATCGAACCACGCCCCGACCACGCCAGCCCGATGATCGGGTAGTAGCCGTGAACCGTGAGCCGATGCCCCGGCGATGGCCGCGTGATGACCGACTTCGCATCCATCTCGAACACGAACCGGCGCGCCTGCCCATTCGCGAGCGGGTCCGTGTACTTCGACGTCTCCTCGCGCGTTTCGAGCGGCGTGTCGACGAACTTCAGCCTGCGCAGCCACTTCACGTTGGTGTTGCCCTCGAAGCCGGGGACGATGAGCCGGAGCGGATAGCCGTTCTCGGGCCGCAGACGCTCGCCGTTCTGCGCGTAGACGACAAGCGCACGGTCGAGAATGCGATCGAGCGGCAGACTGCGCGTCATCGCGGCGGCGTCGGCGCCTTCGGCGAGCATCCAGCGCGGCGCCTGGCCGTCATTTCCCGCAAGGCCGCCTGCCGCTTCGATCAGCGTCGAAAGCCGCACGCCGGTCCACTCGCAGCACGACAGCAGCCCGTGCGTGAGTTGAACGGGCAGGCCGCTTGGCCCCTTCCATTCGCTCGCGGTGTTGCCCGAGCACTCCAAAAAGTACACGCGCGATTCGGACGGCAGCCGCAGCAGGTCGTCCATCGTGAAGAGCTTGGGCTCGCGCACGAGGCCATGAATTGCAAGCCGATGCTGATCGGGATCGATGTCCGGCACGCCGCCATGATGCCGCTCGTAGACGAGGCCGTTCGGCGTGATCGCGCCGTGGAGATCGGCGAGCGGCGTCAGCGACGATGCCGCGCCCGGCACCGGAAATGCACGGGCCGCGCGGCGCACGACGTTCGCTTCGTGCGGCGACGGCAGGCCATACGGATGATCGAGAATCGGAGCGCCGGGCGTGCGCGTCCAAGGCTCGACGGCAAGCGGCTGCAACAACGAAGACGCCGCGTTGGCGCTCGGAGCCACGACTGCCGACAGCGCAAGACCGCGCAGCATCCGGCGGCGCGATGGCGAGGCCGACGTGCGCGCCGGCGTGGCGGGATCGTCGGAATCGGCGGAAGGCAGTGAAAGACGGGGAGTTCGCGGCATGCTTGGGGCGCCGTGCGGGGAGAGTCAGTCAGGGCAAACAGTATAGGATGCCCCTTCCCGAACGCACAGCCCATATTGCATCTATCGTTATGAGGCCGGCTCATAATCATCGACGCGGTGCATTACATCGGCGCATTCGTAAGGACAACGAAAGCACCGATGCGTTCTCCGCGTAAGCATCACGACATGAACATGCCGCCGTCCACATTGACCGTCTGACCCGTGATGTACGCGGCGTCGTCCGAGGCGAGGAAGGTCACGAGCCCCGCGACATCGCCGCCATTGCCCGCACGCTTCATCGGAATGTTGGCGACCCATTCGGCCATCAGCTCGCCGGGTTTGTAATCGCCGAGCAGCTTGCCCCACGCTTCGTCGTTATACGACCACATGTCCGTCGTGATGATGCCCGGACAGAATGCGTTCACCGTGATGCCCGTCGGCGCGAGTTCCTTCGCGAGACTCTGCGTGATGCCGAGCACGCCGAACTTGCTCGCGGCGTAATGCGGCGTATAGACGAAGCCCTGCCGCGCCTGCCCCGACGCCGTGTTGATGAGGCGCCCCGTCTTGCCCGCGCGCAACATGCGCGTCGCCGCTTCCTGGCAGCACAGAAACACGCCCTTGGTGTTCACGGCCATGACCTTGTCCCACTCGCTCTCGGTAAGGTCCGGCAACTTCGCGATGGTGATGACGCCCGCGTTCTGCACCGACACGTCCGCTTCGCCGAGCTTGCTCGCGACCTCTTCATACAGCGCGACGACCTGAGCTTTATCGGTCACGTCGGTCTCGACGGAGAGCGCGTCGAAGCCCGCTTCGCGCAGACGCGCCGCCGCGTCGTGGACGCTTTTTTCGTTCGCGCTGACGCACACCTTCGCGCCTTCCTGCGCGAACCGCTCGGCGATGGCGAGACCGATGCCACGGCTGCCGCCCGTCACGACCACGACCTTGTTCTCGAACCGCTTCAATTGTTGCGCCACTGACATTCTCCGGGAGTTAAAGACGCTCGATCCATCGCAGCCATTGCGCGTGGTTCGCGGCGGCGGCGTCCACACCGCTGCCCGGCTCGACGCGCCGCGCGACGACACGCTGCGTCTGCCAGTCTTCGAGCGATGCCACGATGCCCGCCTGATACGCCGCGAGCGCCGCCGCGCCCGACGCCGATATTTCGCTAACGGCGAGCGTGCTGACAGGCCGGTTCAACGTATCGGACAGATACTGCAAAAGGAACGGACGCTGCGTGAGGCCGCCATCGAGATAGAGCTGCGCGAGCGGCACGTTTGCCGCCTGCTCCATCACGGTGATGACGTCCTTGATCTGATAGACGATGGATTCATACGCCGCGCGCGCCACATGCTGCCACGACGTCGAAAAGTTGAGCCCGACGATCTGCGCGCCGCCCGGGTATTTCCAGTGCGGACAGCCGATGCCCGAGAACGATGGAATCACGAACACGCCGCCGTTGTCGTACTCGGTGAAAGCCTGCTCGGCCTTCGCGAAATCGTCGAAGAGGTTGAGCTTTTCCTTGAGGAACGCGGGCGTCGATCCCGCGCTGATGACGATGCCTTCCAGCGCGTAGTCCACGCGCTTGTCGGTCGCGAAACAGAGCGTCGAGACGAGGCCATGCTCGGGCTCGCGCGCCTTCGCGCCCACGTTCATCATGATCGATGATCCCGTGCCCATCGTCGCCTTTGCCACGCCGGGGCTCAGGCACCCTTCGCCGACGGCGGCCGCGTGCGAGTCGCCGATCATCGAAAGGATAGGCAACGGCGTGTCGAGCAAGCCGTCGAAGTCGGTCATGCCGAAGTCGGCCGCCGACGGACGCAGTTCCGGCAAGCGCAGACCCTGCAAGCCGAACGTCTCGATCAACTCGCGATCCCATTCCAGCGTGCGCAAATTCAGCAGCATGGTGCGCGAAGCGTTCGTCACGTCCGTGCGATACGCCGCGCCTTTCGTCAGCCGATACAGCAGCCAGCTATCGACCGTGCCGAAGTAGGCATCGCCCGCCGCGATATGCGCGCGCACGCGTTCATCGTTTTCGTTGAGCCAGATGAGCTTGGTGCCTGAAAAATACGGGTCGATCAGCAAGCCGGTCTTCTGCGCGATGCGTGCTTGCAAGCCGTCGCGCTTCAATCGTTCGCAGATCGCGAGCGATCGCTGACATTGCCACGACACGCCCGGCACGATCGGCTCGCCCTGCCCGTTCCACAACACGACCGTCTCACGCTGGTTCGATATGCCGATGCCCGCGACGTCGCCCTTGAAACCATTCAGGCACTGGGCCACGGCCTTGAGCACGGACGCATACAACGCATTCGCGTCCTGCTCGACAAAGCCCGTGCGCGGCGTGGTGCATGAAACGGGCGCAAAGCCGCGCGCATGGACCTGTCCGGCCTGGTCGAAGACCAGCGCCTTGGTGCCGCTCGTGCCCTGATCGATGGCGAGGATATGGCTCATGGTCTCGTCCTCAGGCGGTCAGCGAGACCATGCGCGACTGCAGGCGCTGCTGCAACTGATCGATCACGACCGCGAAGATGATGACGAGGCCCTTGATGACCATCTGCCAGAAATCGCTGATGCCGCACATCACCATGCCATCGCCCAGAATGCTGATCACGCACGCGCCGACGACCGAGCCGAACACCGTGCCGCGCCCGCCCATGAGCGCGGTGCCGCCGAGCACGACCGCCGCGATGGCGTTCAGTTCGTAGGTTTGTCCCGTCAGCGGGTGCGCCGTCTGCAACTGCGCCGTGATGACGAGACCGACGATCGCTGCACAGAAGCCCGAGAACATGTAGACGAACAGCTTTACGCGATTCGTTCGGATTCCCGAGAATCGGGCGGCTTGCTCATTACCGCCGATCGCATAGATACGCCGTCCGAGCGGCGTCTTGCGCGCGACGAAGATGGTGATGGCCGCGAGCACGAGCATGATCCACACGGGCATCGACAGGCCGAGAATCGTCCCGTTGCCGATGAATTCGAACCCCGTGTTGCCGAGCGCCGGATTGCCTTCGAGGTCCGCGAATGTGCTGCCGTTGTTCACCAAGAGCGCCGCCCCGCGCACCACATACAACATGCCGAGCGTGGCGATAAAAGGCGCGACGTTGAGCATGGTGATGAGATAGCCGTTCACCGCGCCGATCAACGCGCCGAGCAGACACGCGATGATCGCCACGCCCCACGGATTGAAGAACACGACGTGATGCCCGATCTTCACGCCTTCGAGCAGCAGATACCCCGCCGCCATGCCGCTGATGCCGACGATGGACCCGACCGACAAGTCGATCCCGCCTGTCAGGATCACGAGCGTCATGCCGATGGAAAGAATCGCGACCACGGTGACGTGCTTCGCCATGATGAGCAGGTTGCCGGTCGAAAGAAAGCTTTCGGTGGCGAGCGAAAACACGATGATGATGGCGAATAGCGCAATGAAGATGCGCAGCTTGAGCAGATTGACCGCGATGCGCGAGGCCACATAGGCGCCGTGCCGGTTGTGCTTCGCGTGTACCGGCGACACCGGCGGATTGCTGCTGTTGGGTGTATTCATGGTTCGGATCTCGGTTGCCTCACACTACGGCCGTCGCGGGCGTCGATGCGCGCACGATGCGTTCGCTGTCGAATTGGGGCCGGTCGAGCACGGCAGTCAGCTTGCCGCTCGCCATCACGAAGACGCGGTTGGAAACAGCCATCGCTTCATCGAGTTCGGACGTCGCATAGATCACGGCGATGCCGGAGCGCGCGAGCAGGCTGATCGTCTTGTAGACGTCCTCTTTCGCGCCCACGTCGATGCCGCGCGTCGGTTCGTCCATCAGCAGCACTTTGGGCTTCGTCAGAAGCGCCTTGCCGATGACCACCTTCTGCATGTTCCCGCCCGATAGCGACGTGATCGGCGCATCGACGGACGTGGCCTTGATGGCGAGCTTCTTCACGATGTCGTTGGCCGCTTCCACTTGCTTGTCGCGCGTGAGCGCGCCGACGAAGCGCCGCGTGAACTTGCCGAGGCTGGAGAGCGTCATGTTCTCGAGAATGGTCATTAGTTGCACCATGCCCTGCTTCTGACGATCTTCCGGCACCAGCGCGATGCCCGCCTCGATGCGCCGGGGTATCGGCAGGTCTTCGATAGCCTTGCCCGCCAGTTCTATCTCGCCGAGCGCAAGCGGATTCGCGCCGAGCAGCGATTCGAGCAGCTCGGTGCGGCCCGCGCCCATCAATCCGTAGATGCCGATCACTTCGCCCGCACGCGCGGTAAACGACACGTGATCGACGGCATAGATGCCGTTCGAACGCTTGAGCGCAAGGTCTTTCACCTTCAGCACTTCGCGGCCGATCTCGTGCTGTTCGAACGCGAAACGCTTCTTCGAGGAGCCGACCATCGCTTCGATGATCCACGGAATGTCGATGTTCGCGATATCGTTCTCGGCCACGAGCCGCCCGTTGCGCAGCACGGTGATGCAGTCGCCGATCGCCATGATCTCTTCGAGACGATGCGAGATGTAGATCACCGTCACGCCCTCTTCCTTGAGCTGTCCGATGATCTTGAAGAGAATCTCCACTTCGGTCTTCGAGAGCGCGGAAGTCGGCTCATCCATGATGAGCACCTTAATGTGCTTCGACAGCGCCTTCGCAATCTCGACCAACTGCTGCTGGCCGACGTACAGATCGCCGAGCCGTGTGCGCGGGTCGATTGCGATGTTCAGCCGGTCGAGCAGCACCTTCGCCTGATGATTCTCCATCTTCGAGCGGATCACGCCCGACTGAGTGATCTCATTGCCCGCGAAAATGTTCTCCGCCACGGTCATGTCCGGGAAGAGATTAAGCTCCTGAAAAATGATGCCGATGCCGTGCTGCTCCGCGCTGCGCACGTCGGCGATCTGCGCGATCTTTTCGTCGATCCGGATTTCGCCCGAGGTCGGCGTTTCCGCGCCCGCGAGCAATTTCATCAGCGTGGACTTGCCCGCGCCGTTCTCGCCGATCAGCACATTGACCTTGCCGCGCCGCACCTTGTAGTCGACATCGACGAGCGCCGCCGTGCCCGGATACTGCTTCGAAAGCCCGCGCGTCTCGATCACGTTGACCGGGTTCATCGTGCGAGCGTTGTTCTGGGCCGCGTTCATTTCCAGGCCACCGGAATCGCGCGGATTTCGCCCGCAGGCTCGCTCCAGCTGCTGTAGACAGCGGAGGCATCGACGGGATCGCCGACCTTTAGCTTGAGCGAACTCTGCACGCGTGCCACGACGAGCTTGTTCAACTCCTGGCCGAACGCGGCGAAGCGCGTCTGATCGTCGAAGTCGCTGTATTTGATGCCGGGAAAGCCGTCGCGCACGCCCGTGCCGATCACGACCGGACCCGTTTCCAGCGCGACCTGAACGGGATCGCCGCCGTTCGCGGGCGCCACTTCCACATATGCCTTGCCGACGCGCGATGTCGAATCGATCTTCGTTACCTTGCCCTGCACGCGCAGCCAGAAATTGCACGGGAATGCGCTGCTCTGACGAAAGCCGTATTGCTTGCAGGCATCGTCGAAATTCTGATTCAACGCGCTGATGACCTGCGCCGCGGGCTTCGCATTCTTGTCCGCGTAGGGCACCAGTTGATCGTTCAGGATCTTCGCGGCGTCCGGGCCCTTGTGCTGCCCTTGCGCGCGGATATCGGCCAATTCGGTATCGGTGACGACGTGACACGCGGACAGGCTGACGACGCAGAGCATCGACACCAGCCGCCAGCGCGCGAATACGGGATGAACCATGACGACCTCGACCTCACATGACAAGCCTTGCGCGGACGCAGCCCTTGCCGCGCCCGCACGGAGCGACAACGCGTATTACTTGTTGTAGTAGAAGTCCTTCACATGCGACGCGTTGTCCTTCGTAATGAGAATGCCGCGCGTGAGTTGACGCTCCTGCTCGCCGGTCTTGCCAGTTTTGATGTACTTGTCGAGCAGATCGACACCGTGAATCGCGATGCCCTGCGCCTGCAGCATCACGGTGGCCTTCAGCTTGCCCGCCAGCACGGAGTCACGTTCGTCGTTGCTGCCGTCGATACCCATCACGACCACGTCCTTATGCCCCGCCGACTCCAGCGATGCAATCGCGCCGAGCGCCACTGGTCCGTTGCCGCAGATCACGCCCTTGATGTTCGGATGCTCTTGCAGGATGGAATCCATCGCCTGCTTGCCGGGCAACAGCGCGCCCTTCGCGTCCTGACGCGCGACCATCTTGAGGTCGGGGTACTGGTCCAGCACTTGATGGAACGCTTGCGAACGCGTCACGCAGTTCTTGTCCGCGAGATTGCAGGTTAGTTCGACGTACTCACCTTTTTCGCCGATGGCTTCGACGAAACGCTGTGCCACTTCGGTTCCCGCCTGCAGGTTGTTATGGCTCAACTGCGCGATGGCAATGCCGTCCTTCGGAATCTCGCGGTTGATCAGCACGACCGGCACTTTCTTGTCCGCCGCCGCGCGCACGGTCGCGACACTCGCGTTCGAATCGGCGTTATCGAGGATGATGCCCTTCACGCCCTTGCCGATGACGAGATTCACCAGCTCGTTCTGCTTGTTCACGTCCTCGCCATGCGAGAGCACGATGGTGTCATAGCCGAGCTTCTTCGCTTCGCCATCCGCGCCCTTCGCTTCGGCTGCGTAATAGGGATTGTCGAGCGCATTGACGAGAATCGCGATGGTGCCTTTACCCGCCGCATTTGCGGTGGCGGGCATTGCGGCGGCGAACGAAACGGCCACCGCTGCTGCAACTGCAAGCTTCTTCCACATGTTGTTGTCTCCGGTTTGGTTTGTCTTTCTTCGACAGCGTTCGACTGGCTCAGACGATCGCTCAGGCGATCGTGTAGCCTCCGTCGATCATGATGTCGGCGCCCGTGATCATGTCCGCGCCGTTGGACAGCAGAAAGAGAATGGCGGCGGCGATCTCGTCGGTATAAGCGAAGCGTCCGACGGGAATCAGCTTCTTCATGTTCTCGCCCTTCTCGCCTTCCCATGCAGCCGCGCCCATCGGCGTCAACACGACGGTCGGCGAGACCGTGTTCACGGTGATGCCGCGCGGCGCCCATTCCTTCGCGAGCACCTTGGTCATGCCGATCAGCCCCGCTTTCGCGGACGTGTACGCGCAATGCTGATCGATGGCGACGGTCGCTGCCTGCGAGGCGATATTTACAATCTTGCCGCCATGCCCGCTTGCGAGCACGACGCGCGCGAAGTGCTTCGAACACAGAAAGGGACCGGTGAGATTCACGCCGATCTGCCGCTGCCATTCGTCATAGCCGATGTTTTCCGCAGGCGTCAGCGTGATGCAGCCCGCGGCATTCACGAGCAAGTGCAGACCGCCGAAGCGTTCATGTGCCGCCGCGATGGCCTTTTCGACATCGGCCTCATTAGCGACATCGCAAGGGAAGGCTTTCGCGTTGTTCGCGCCGAGTTCTTCGATGGCCGCCTGCACGCGCGGCTCTTCGAAACTCGGATAAAGAATCGCGACGCGCGCGCCCTTCGCGATCAACGCGGCATTCGTCGCCATCGCGATGCCGCCGAGACCGCCCGTCACCACGGCCACTTTTCCATCGAGCCGGAAGTCGAAGTCCACGCCGTGGCGCAGCGACATGTCGTACTGAATGCTCATCCACGTCTCCTGTTTTTACTGAGCGCACTGCGCCCGAACGGCCTTCGCGATACCGGCCGCGTCGATGCCATAGTGTTTGCGAATGCCCTTCCGCGTGCCGTACTTGGCGAATTCGCCTTCGGTGATGCCGAGCGTCGTCAGCGGCCGGCTGATCTGACGGCGGGCCATCAGCAGCGCGACCGTCGCGCCGATACCGCCGTGCAGCGAATGCTCCTCGACGGTCACGATCGTCTCGTGACGCTGGATGATCGAAGCCAACGCGTCCTGATCCAGCGGCCGCAGCGACGAGAGATTCACGAGCGTCGGATTCACAACGCCCTCTTTTTGCAGGGCTTCGCACGCGTCGAGCGCCTCGCCGACGACCGATCCCAGCGCGATCACCGCGACTTTCGATCCTTCGATCAGCACATCGGGACGGCCCGGCTCGAAGCGGTACGACCCGTCATGCACGACCGGGAACTTCGCATTGTCGAGGCGAATGTAGACAGGTCCGTCTACCGAGGCCGCATAGTCGATCACCTGCGCGACTTCGGCTTCGTCGCATGGCGCGAAGATCTGCACGTTGCCGAAGCCGCTCATGATCGAAAGATCGTCGATCGCATGATGCGTCGATGCGAGCGGCCCGTAGGCGACGCCTGCGTTCAGTCCGAGCATCTTGACGTTCGTCGCGCTGTAGCAGACGTCGTTCTTCACCTGTTCGTTGGCGCGCCCGACGAGGAACGGCGCGGCGTTCGCGGTGAACACGATGTGTCCGCCGAGCGCGAGCCCCGCCGCCATCCCGACCATGTTCTGTTCCGCGATGCCCACGTTGATGACGCGGTCCGGATAGCGCTCCAGATACGGGCCGATCTTCGATGTCGACGTGGAGTCCGCGACCATCACGATGATGTCCTGCCCTGCCGCCGTCAGCCGGCTGATCGCGTTCACCGCGCCGTCGCGCAAGTCAGCGAGTTCACGCATGGTCGAGCTCCTTCAGCGCCTGCTTGAGTTGGTCTTCGTCGGGGAACTTGTGATGCCAGGCCGGCACGTTTTCCATGAACGACACGCCGCGACCTTTGATCGTGTGCGCGATCACGACTTTCGGCTTGCGATTGTCGTAATCGAGACTTTCCAATAGTTTCCAAATGGAGTCGGGCTGGTTTCCATTGACGTCGTGAACTTCGAAACCGAAAGCGCGGAATTTCTCGTCGAGCGGGTCGAGGTCCATGATGTTGTGCGTGAAGTCGGCGAGCTGAAGCCGGTTGCGATCGACGATCACGACGAGGTTCGACAGTTCGAAGTGCGCCGCCGCCATCGCGGCTTCCCAGTTCGAGCCTTCTTCCAGCTCGCCGTCGCCGGTCAACACGAACACGCGGCCCGTGGCGCCTTCCGTCTTCGCGGCATGACGCTGCTTGGCCATGGCGAGACCCGCCGCGATGGGAAAGCCGTGGCCGAGACCGCCGGTGTTCACGGTGACGAAGGTCGGCAGCTTCTGGCGCACCGGATGGCCCGGCAGGCGCGAATCGTCCTTCAGATAGGTGAGAAGCTCTTCGTCGCTCAGCCAGCCGAGCTCCGCGAAGCAGGAATAGAGACCGCCGACGCCGTGCCCCTTGCTCAGGATGAACTCGTCATGCCAACGCACCTTGCGTCCGGCATCGACTTCATAACGCAGCACATGAAAATAGAGCGCCGCGAGGATGTCGGCCTCGGACATGTCGCCGCCCGTGTGACCGCTCTTGGCCGTCGCATTCATGACGCAAATCTTCTTGCGGATCTCTTGCGCCCGGCGGTGAAGCGCGTCGCCGGACTGCTTGAAAGGGTTTTCCATTCCTGCTCCCAGACTTCCCGTTTGCCTGAACGCAGTTTCTTTTACTTTCTTTCGAAAGTCAAAGACAAATCAACGCGAAAGGGAAAACACCTAGCGAAGCGCCGCCGATGTTCTGATCGGGCACAATGCGGGCTGGAAAGGCGCTTTCATGCAGCGCCTGCGCAGGAAAACAAAGAAATGGATCAACGAACCCGGACCGAGAAGATTTTCGAACGCGTGCAGACCGCGAAACTGGTGAAGCTCTCGGAGCTTTCCAGCGAATTCGGCGTGTCGATGCCGACGATACGCAAGGACATCGACGAATTGCAGCGGCTGGGCCGCGTCGAACGCGTGCATGGCAACGTGCGGCTGAAGGCGGCGCAAGGCGAAGGCACGCGGCGCAGCTATGAGACGCCCGTGCTGCCGACGAGTCCGGAGAAGGCGCTGATCGGCAAGAAGGCGGCGGGCCTGATCGCGAACGGCGATTCCGTGATCCTGGATTGCGGCGCGACCGCGACGGAACTCGCGAAGAACCTGCTCGACCGGCAGAACCTGCGCGTCGTGACGAACGCGCTGAACATCGCGATTTTGCTCGGCGCGGAGCCGACCAACCGCGTGATGCTCACGGGCGGCATCTTCAAGCCGGAGACGATCGCGGTATCGGGCGAGAAGGCATCGACCTTCTTCGAGGGCATGTTCGTCGACAAGCTGTTTCTGGCGGCGGGCGGCGTCTCGATGGAATCGGGGATTTCGTATCCGGATTTCATCGACCTGCACGTCAAGCGCGCGATGATCGATGCCGCGAAGACCGTCTATCTGCTGGCGGATTCGAAGAAGTTCGGCAAGCGCGAGTTCGCGGCCTTCGGCGCGATGGATCGCATCGATTACCTCGTGACGGACGAGGGGCTCGGCGGGGAATTCGCGGAATGGGTGACGGGGAACGGGATCGAGATTTTGTATGCGTGAAGGGTGGGGCGACGCGTGGCAACGCGTTCATCGCGCTACCACGTCAACTCCGCGTCGTCGGCGTTCGGAAATTCACCCATCACCATGACATCTTCGCCGCTATCGGCAAGATCCTTACTGGCTTCGGTCCAGCCCTGGCGGGCTTGAGGCTTCTGATGGCGTGGCTCGATCGTTTCGTTTTCCACTTCGTTCTCCATAACAATTCAACGAGGACGCGCTGCAAAATGCAGCGCGCCCCGCGATTGTACTAGTCAGGCGCGGGCAAGCACCGCGCCGCCGCCCTACTTCTTCCCATCGACAACCGCGACCACCTCTTCGCGCGTGTACTCCTTGTTCGCCAGCGCGCCGGCGGGCGTCTTGGCGAGCACCGCGTCGAGTTCCTCGGGCTTCACTTCAAGCACCGGCATGCGGATATCATGCGGCACCTTCTTGCCCGCGAGAATCTGCTGCGTCACCCAGAACGCGAACGTGGACGCGCCCGGCGGAATCGTGACCGACATCGTCTCGTAGCCGCTCTTTTTCTGATCGGCCCACCACGCGAGTTCTTCCTGCCGGTTGCCGAGAATGATGATCGGCGTCGGCCGTCCCGCCGCCTTGATCGCCTGCGCAGCGCCGAAGCCGTCGCCGCCCTGCGTGACCACGCCGTCGATCTTCGGCAACGTCGGTAGAATGCCCGCGACCTGCTTTTGCGCGACAGTCTGCGTCCAGTCGCCATGCACCGAACCGACGATCTTCAGCCCCGGATACTTCTTCAGTTCATCGACGATGCCCTGATGGATCTCGTCGTCCACCGAGACGCCCGCGAGCCCGCGAATCTCGAGCAGATTGCCCTTGCCGTTCAGGCGCTTCGCCAGATAATCCACCTGCATGCGGCCCATGCCCTGAAAGTCCACCGCGATGCGATACGCGCACGGCTCGGTCGCGATGCCGTCGAACGATACGACCGTCACGCCCGCGCCGCACGCCTGCTTGATGACGCCGTTGAGCGCGGTCGGCGAGACGGCATCGACGGCAATCGCCTTGAAGCCCTGCAAAATGAGGTTCTGAATCTGCTGGACCTGCTCGGTGGCCTGACTCTCGGCCGTCGTGAAGCTCGGCGCGGCCGCGACGATCTTCTGCTTCACGGCGGGGTCCGCCACGTTCGACCAGCTCTTGAGCATCTGCTGGCGCCAGCTGTTGCCCGCATAGTTGTTCGAAAGCGCGATCTTCATCGACGACGTATCGCCCGTTGCGACCTGCGCCGACGCGCCCACCGAGGCCGATACCATGCACAGCGCCAGCGCGAGTTTCGTGATCTTCATGCTTGTCTCCAGTTCTTGATTTGATAGGTTGGCGTGTCAGCGCCCCGCGCCGCGCACGCCGACATGAAGCGAATAAATGGACGACGTCGCCGCGATAAAAAGGCGATTGCGGTTGATGCCGCCGAACGTCAGATTGGCGACGACCTCCGGTATCAGAATCTTGCCGAGCAGCGTGCCGTCGGGCGCGTAGCAATGCACGCCGTCTTCCGCGCTCGTCCAGACGTTGCCGTGCTCGTCGAGGCGCATGCCGTCCGGCACGCCGCTTTGCATCTCGATGAACACGCGCCCGTTGCGCAATGCGCCTTCGCTCGACACATCGAACACGCGGATATGACGCGGCGCTTCGTCGTCGTGCGAGGCGGCGGAATCCGCAATATAGAGCCGCGATTCATCCGGCGAGAACGCGAGTCCGTTCGGCTTCACGAAGTCGTCGCAGACCAGTTGCACGTCGGTGCTGTGCGGCGATACGCGATACACATTGCATCGCCCGATCTCGCTGTCCGCGCGATACCCTTCGTAATCGCTCAGAATGCCGTAGTCAGGATCGGTGAACCAGATGTCGCCCTTCGAATCGACGATGACATCATTCGGCGAATTCAGCCGCTTTCCTTCGAAGTGCGAAGCAATCACGGTCACGCTGCCGTCGTGCTCCGTGCGCGTCACACGCCGCGCGCCGTGCTCGCACGTCACGAGCCGGCCTTCGCGGTCGCGCGTGTTGCCGTTGCTGTAATTCGACGGCGCGCGAAAGACGCCCACGCCCATGCCGGGCGCCCAGCGCATCATGCGATTGTTCGGGATATCGCTCCAGACGAGCAGGTCCGTCGCCGGGAAATACACCGGCCCTTCGGCCCACAGGCATTCGTCAGTAAGTCGGCTGAGAAACGCGTTCGGCTGAAGCAGCAGCCTGAAACGCGGATCGTGCACTTCGAAGTCGCTGGGTTTCATGTCTCCTCGTCCTTTCCGTGGATCGAATCTGTCGTATATCAGCGCGCCGTCTTGCCGCCTGCCGCCACCGTCACCGCGATGATGAGTACGCCATAGACGATCGCGCGCACGCCCGCATCCGCGCCGA
Source organism: Burkholderia sp. 8Y (assembly GCF_902506145.1). Taxonomy (GTDB): domain Bacteria; phylum Pseudomonadota; class Gammaproteobacteria; order Burkholderiales; family Burkholderiaceae; genus Caballeronia. The sequence goes on from NZ_LR733519.1 coordinate 1,312,019, forward strand.
CCGCGTTGAGCGCGGCGTTCGTGAGAAACAGGAACATGGACGCGCCCCAGACGCCCGCAATCGTCGCCTTGCCGCCTGTCACGAGCGTGCCGCCGATCACGACGACCGCAATCGAAATCAGCATGTACTCGACGCCCATGTCGAGCGACGCGCCGCCCGAGGTCGCCGCGAGCAGCAGCGCGGTGAGCGCCGCGATCATCGAGCACAGCACGTAGGCGATGCAGCGCGTCGGATGCACGTTCACGCCCGCGAGCCACGCGGCCCGTGCGTTCTGTCCGATGGCCGACAGCCTGCGGCCATAGACCGCGCGATGCAGCAGCACCGCGAGCGCCACCGACAACGCGAGCGCGAGCAGCGCGATATACGGCACGTGAAAGAGCCGGCCCGTGGCGAACGCGCCGAGCGCGGGCGGCGGCGGCGGAAGCTGGCGTCCCTGCGTGATCGCGATCGACTGGATGATGAAGCTCGACGACAGCGTCGCGATGATCGGCGGAATGCGCAACAGGCGGATCAGCAGATAGTTCACGATGCCGATCGCCGCGCCGACGCCGAGCGCGGCCGCCACGCCGAGCAGGATCTGCCCGTCCGCTCCGCCCATCACGTGCATGCCGACGACGCCCGCGAGCGCGATGGTCGAGGGCACCGAGAGGTCGATGTTGCCGACGCCCGACGTGATGACGAGCATCTGCCCGAGACCGACGAGCACCATGAACACGCCGTAGGTGAGCGCCGTCTGCGCGACATTGCTCGCAATACCGAAGCCGAAGATGCCGACGATGCCGAACCACACGAGCACCGTCCCGGCGAACGACCACGCCCACGGCGCCTGAACGCTTCTGAGCCGCGTCCACGCGGTTTCGTTTGCGGCGAGAGCCTCGCCCGATGTCTGCGTCTTCATTGCCGCTCCCCGCGTTGCAGCAGCACGCGCAACGACAGCACGACGATCAGGATCGCGCCCTGCATGCCGACCTGCCAGTCCGCCGAGATGTTGAGAAATGCCAGAAACGAGGCCGCGAGCGTCAGCGTGATCGCGCCGAGCACCGCGCCGATGACCGACACGCGCCCGCCGACGAACTCGCCGCCGCCGAGAATCACCGCCGCGATCGAAAGCAGCGTGTAGCGCAGCGCGAGGTTGGCGTCGGCGGAAGTCGTGAGGCCGAGCAGCGACAGCCCCGACAGCACGCCGAACACGCCCGCGATGCCGTAGAGCGTCGCCTTGCTGAGCACGAGCGACCAGCCGAAGCGGCGCATCGCGCGCGGATTGCCGCCCGCGCCGCGAATACGCACGCCGGCCGAGGTTCGCATCAGCGGAAAGTGCCCGATGACGGCGATCAGCACCGACCATACGATGGGCGCGGCTATGAACGGCGTCTGATAGCTCATCGCGGTGCCGAGCCAGCCGGGGCTCGTGCCGCCCGGCGAAGGCAAGAGCACGATGGCCAGCCCGCTCCACACGAACGAAAGCCCGAGCGTCACAACGATCGACGGAATCTGCCGCAGTTCGATCAACGCGCCGACGGCCGCATACGCGAGCACGCAGCCGACGAGCGCGAGCGTGCCGAGCCACGGTTGCTTGACGAGCAGCGTCGCGCCGATGCACGCGACGAGACTCACGAACGAGCCGATGGACAAGTCGAGATCGTTGACGGTGATGATCGCGAGCTGCGCGAGCGTCGCGAGCACGATCGGCACGGCGAGATTGAGCAGCAGGCTGGAGCCGAAGTAGCTCATCACCGTCGGCTGCATGACGAGAATCGGCACGAGCACCGCGACGAGCGAGATGGCCGGAAGCAGCGCGCGCAGACGCGCTTGCGTGCCCTGAAAAGTGGTGCGCGCGGGTGTCATGCGGCCTGTTCCTCGAAGCTGGCTGCGAGCAGCGCCTCTTCCGTGCATTCGTCGGCGTGCAGCACGCGCGTGACGGCCGCCGAGCGGAAGACATACGTGCGGTCGCAATGCGACAGCTCTTCGTTTTCTGTCGTGTACCAGATGAACGTGCGGCCCTTCGCGGCTTCGTCGTGAACGAGGCGATAGATATCGCGCTTGGTGCCGACATCGACGCCGCGCGTGGGGTCGTCCATCAAAATGAGTTGCGCGTCCGACGCCAGCGCGCGGGCGAACAGCACTTTCTGCTGATTGCCGCCCGAGAGCGACAAAATGCCCGCGCTCATCGACGCGCCGCGTATGCCGATCTTCGCGCGCCACGCTTCGACGAGCGCGCGCGCCGCCGAGAGGTCCACGAGACCGCGCTTCGGTTTCGCTCCGCCGAGCAGCCACCGCAAGTCGAGGTTCTGCGCAATCGACCAGACGGGAAACACGCCGTCGCGCCCGCGATCGCCCGCGACGAACGCCGCCTTCACGCGCGCCGCGCTGCGCTTCGTCGCCGCTTCGTAGATCGCGAGCAGCGCCTCGGTCTGACCTTGCCCCGCGAGTCCCGCGAAGCCGACGATCTCGCCGCGCGACGCCTCGATCGCCGTGTGCTTCCTCGCGCCGACGTTCCAGCGCAAAGGCTTCGCTTCGCTGCGCGCATTGCGCGTGCGTGCGGTCGCGGGCGTCTTCTCCGCTTCGAGTTGCTGGCCCATCGCCTGAATGATCGACGCGCGGCTCGACTGCTCGCGCGGCAACACGCCGACGATGCCGCCGTCGCGCATCACCATCACGCGGTCCGCCACGCGTTCGATTTCGCCGAGCATGTGCGTGATGAGCAGACACGTGATGCCGCTTTGCGCCGCGCGCCGCACGAACGCGAGCAGTTGATCGGCGGTGTGAGCATCGAGCGACGATGTGGGTTCGTCGAGGATCAGAAGGCGCACGGGCGTATCCGTGACCGTGAAACCGCGCGCGATTTCCACCATCTGCTTCTGCGTGAGCGTCAGATCGGAAACAAGTTCATTGCCCTTGAGCCCATTGCCCGGAAAGATCTCCTCGAGCTTCTCGCGCATGAGCGCGGTCGCACGGCGCCGCCAGCCGCGTCCGCGCAGTTGCGGATGCACGATGGTCATGTTCTCGGCGACCGTCAGATTCGGGCAGAGCGACAGCTCCTGAAAAACGCAACGCACGCCCGCATGGCGCGCAGCGTTCGCGTCGTAGTGAGGCGCGTCGCGGCCATCCACTTCGATGCGGCCCTGCGTCGGCGCGTATACGCCCGCGAGCACGGCCATCAGCGTCGATTTGCCCGCGCCGTTGTGTCCCGCGATGCCGACGCATTCACCGCGCATGAACGCAAAGTCGATGTCCGCGAGCGCGCGCACCCGCCCGAAGGTCTTGCCGATACCTTCGAAGCGGATCAGCGCGCCCGCTTCCTCGTTGCTGATGCTTGCTGTTGCGCCCATTCACATGCCTCCATGCGTGGCGACTGGCGTGCTTATTTCTTGTCGAGCAAGGCCACGGTCTGCGGCAACGTATAGGTCACGTCGGCGATGCCGCCCGGCGGCGTGGCGGCGAGCTTGGCCGGCAGTTGCTGTTGCGAGATGGCGAGCAGCGGCACGTTGATGGTCACTTCCTTCGGGATCTTCTTGCCCGCGAGCACCTGCTGCGCGACCCAGAACGCGAACGACACCGCGCCCGGCGGATTCGACAGCGAGCGCGACTGATAGCCCGTCTTCGTCTGCTCGTTCCACCACTGAAGCTCGGGATACGTGCTGCCGATGATCATCGGCGGCGCGGGGCGATTCGCAGCCTTGAACGCCTGCGCGATGCCGAACGACATTTCGCCTTCGGTGGCGACCCCATCCACTTGCGGCAGTGTCGGAAGAATGCCAGCGACGGCTTTCTGCGCGACCGATTGCGTCCAGTCGCCGTTCACCGAGCCGACGAGCTTCAGCCCCGGATGCTTCTTGAGCCCGTCGAGCACGCCTTCGTGCATGAGGTTGTCCACCGAAATGCCGGCCACGCCGCGCACTTCCAGAATGTTGCCCTTTCCGTTGAGCCGCGTCGCCAGATAGTCGACGCCCTGCTCCGCCCAGCCCTTGAAGTCGAAGTTCACGCGATACGCGCACGGTTCGTCGACCACGCCGTCGAACGACACGACGACCACGCCCGCGGCGCAGGCCTTCTTGATCGTACCGTTGAGCGCGGTGGGAGAAACGGCGTCGATGACGATCGCGTTATAGCCCTGAAGAATCAGGTTTTGCACCTGCTGCGCCTGCTCGGTCACCTGATTTTCGGCGGTCGTGAAAGCGGGCGCGGCGGCGATCTTCTTGTCGGCGACGGCTTGCTGCGACACGGCGTTCCAGCTCTTGAGCATCGACTGCCGCCACGCGTTGCCCGCGAAGCTGTTGGACAGCGCGATCTTCTTTTGCGAGGTGTCGCCCGTTGCGACCTGCGCGTGCGCGGCGCTGCCGATGGCGCACACGGCGAGCGCGAGCGCGGCCCTGACCTGCATTCCTTTACGGAACATCTAGTCGTCTCCTTTCATTGTTCTTGTAAAGAGGCGCGACGCGACTTCATCACCAGCACGCCTCTTCCGGGCGCATCCGCACGGGTGCGAACGCGACGCTTCCAGACAAGTCTGCTTGATTCGTCCTGCGGTCAGGCCAATCGTGGTGGTCAGGCCACCCGATCGCCGAGCCAGTATAGCGACTGGTGCTAACGCGTGCAATTCGATGGCGTTACCGGTAACGGCCGCCATTCGTTGCGGGGCGGGCGCGCGCCCGGAACGCGAGCGGCACGACATCCGGCCCGTTCGTCGATGAGCACGCCGAATTCCTGCGAGCGCCCGCCGCTATCAGTCATTAGAATGGCTGGACTGCCTGCCAACTTCTCGTGAGAGCACATGAGCTTCGCGCGCAAGGCCACCTGGGCCGCCTGCATCGACAATCTCGCGTTCTCCGATACCGAAACGGTGCCGGTCGCCGTGCTCGTGCGGCAGCGAAAGGCACTGGCGGCCTTGCACGACGCATTCCAGGGCGAACGTTCGATTGCCCGGCTGCGCGACATCGCCGTGCAGGCCGCCTCGGCAGGCTGTGCGTCGCCGATGGCGAAGGTCCTCGAACTGCAGAGCGCCGACAACACGCTCATCCTGAAAGCGCAGGTTGGGATGGGCGCATCGGCCATCGGGCGCGAAGCGGGCACGGCGGAAGCCGGCAATCCGCCCGGCGAAGCGTTGATTTTCGCGCGGCCCGTCGTCGTGGCCGATGTACCCGCCGAACGCGGCGAGCTTGCGCCCGCGATTCTTCACGACTATCACGTGGTGACTTCGGTGAGCCTGCCGCTCATCGGCGCACAGGGACCGTACGGCATCCTCGAAGTGGACTACGACCAGCGACACGAAGTGGATGCCTCCCACCTTTCGTTTCTGGCCTCGATTGCCGCGATCCTCGCGGAAGGCATCGAGTCGCGGCAGCGGCAGGACGAACTGATCGAAGACCGCGACGCTAAAGTGACGCTCCTGCGCGAGCAGCAGCATCGCATTCGCAATAATTTTCAGATGATTACCGCGCTGCTCGAACGGCGGGCGAGCGAATGCGCGGACCCGGCCGTCCAGAAGGGCTTTCGCGAGGTGGAGCGCCGCGTCTTTGCGATGGCATCGCTCTATGACCATCTGCTCGGGCTAGGCGACCATGCGGAAAGCGTCGATCTCGGCGCGTATCTTGAAAACATGTGCGCGAGTTTCGACGACTTCTACGATCTGCGCGGCAGCCAGGTCTCGCTCACGCTATCGCTTGCGCGCGGCGCGGCGGCGCTTCCGATCGACACGTGCGCCGCGATCGGCACGGTCGTCAACGAACTGGTGGCGAACGCCGTCGAACATGCCTTTGGTGGCGCGCCCGGCAACGTTCGCGTCGCGATGCAGCGCACGGGCGCGGGCGTGGTGATCGAAGTCAGCGACGACGGACGCGGCTACGCGCCGGGCGCAAGCGACAGCACGGGATTGAGCACGGTGCGACGGATCGTCGGCATGTTCGGCGGGCGGCTGGACGTGCAGTCGCAACCGGGCGCGGGAACGCGATGGACGTTGACCGTCACCAAGCCTGACTGAACGCCTGCGCTCGCGCGCGTAGCAGGCAGAGGGCTTGCTGATGGCTGCCGGAGACCACTGCCGAGGACAACGCCATGACCCTGTTCCGCCTGCCCGCGATTCACGCCACGCGCGGCGCCGCGCTGCCGCTTGCTTTCTGGATGTCGACGCCCGAGGGCACGCCATCGGATGAGCCGGACGACGACCTCGACGACGTGCTCGACGAAACCGGCGCGGTGACGAACCGGAGCAACGGCAAGACGGGCACGGATACGGAAGCCGAGCCGGACCCGAAGTCGTGAGCGGGATCGCGCGTCGCTGCTTCTCGTTAGTCTGACCCGGCGGATCGAACGCGCGTAATCGTCCTGGACACGCCGTGCCGTACAGCGGGCGTCTCGCAGGGCTGCGGCATACGTCGACATCGGACAACGCCCCACTGCATCAAAAAGACAAGCACTCCACCCGATGACCGGCATAAGCATTGCTCCCATCCGCAGATCGGTCAACGGAGAGCGGTAATGAGCAAGCGTGAAGTTCCGGGCGTGGGCCCGTATGGCGGACCGGCGGGTGGCTGGGGTGCATTGCAGGCCGTCGCACGGGCGCTGAAGCAGCAAATGGGCGTCGCACGCGAAGCGACGATGCTCCTCAAGGTCAATCAGCCCGCAGGCTTCGATTGTCCGGGTTGCGCGTGGCCCGACCCACGCAGCACGTCGTCGTTCGAATTCTGCGAGAACGGCGCGAAGGCTGTCTCGTGGGAAGCCACGACCAAGCGCACGACGCCCGAATTCTTCGGACACCATACCGTCAGCGAACTCTGGACCTGGAGCGACTTCGCGCTGGAAGACGAAGGACGGCTCACGCATCCCATGCGCTACGACGCCGCTTCCGACCGCTATCTGCCGATCTCCTGGGACGAAGCGTTCGAGCGCATCGGTCAGGCGTTGCGTGCGCTGCCGGACCCGAACATGGCGGAGTTCTACACATCGGGCCGCGCATCGAACGAAGCGGCGTTCCTGTATCAACTGTTCGCGCGGCGCTTCGGCACCAACAACTTCCCCGACTGCTCGAACATGTGCCACGAACCGACGAGCGTCGGTCTGCCCGAGTCCATCGGCGTGGGCAAGGGAACGGTGACGCTCGCGGACTTCGATCATTGCGACGCCATCTTCTGCATCGGACACAATCCCGGCACCAATCACCCGCGCATGCTCGCGACGCTGCGCGCGGCGGCGCGACGCGGCGCGAAGATCGTCGTGCTCAATCCGCTGCGCGAACGCGGACTGGAGCGGTTCGCGTCACCGCAGGACCCGGTCGAGATGGTCACCGGCCGCTCGACCGCCATCGCCACGGATTACATTCAGGTGAAGATCGGCGGCGATGTCGCGTTCCTCAAGGGCATGATGAAGACCGTGGTCGCCCTCGACCGCGAGAGCATGGCGCAAGGCGGCCAAGGCGTGCTGGACCGCGCGTTCATCGACGACCATACGAGCGGCATCGACGAACTCATCGCGGATATCGACGCCACGTCGTGGGAGCAGATCGTCGGCGCGTCGGGCATCGAGCGCGGGGAGATCGAACATATCGGCAAGCTGTATGCGGACGCGAAAGCCGTAATCGCGTGCTATGGCATGGGCATCACGCAGCATCACAGCGGCACGGCCAACGTCCAGCAGATCGTCAATCTGCTGCTTCTGCGCGGCAACATCGGGCGCGATGGCGCGGGTATCTGTCCGTTGCGCGGACATTCCAACGTGCAGGGCGATCGCACGGTCGGCATTACCGAAATCCCGCATCAGGAGATGCTCGATTCGATGGAGCGCGTGTTCGGCTTCACGCCGCCGCGCGAGCACGGCCACGGCGCGATCTCCGCGATCGAAGCCATGCGCGACGGCCGCGCCAAGGCGCTGATCGCGCTCGGCGGCAATCTGCCGGTGGCGATGTCCGACACGCCGGCCTGCTACGAAGCCATGCGCAAGCTCGACCTCGCCGTGCATATCGCGACGAAGTTGAACCGCTCGCATCTGCTCGTCGCGAAGGAAACGATTCTGCTGCCCTGCCTCGGCCGCACGGAGTTGGATGTGCAGCAGACGGGGCCGCAGTCCATCACGGTCGAGGATTCCATGTCGATGGTGCATGCGTCGCGCGGATCGCTGCCGCCTGCGTCCGAACATTTGCGCTCGGAGCCGGCCATTGTCGCGGGCATGGCGAAGGCCACGCTCGACGACCCGTCGCTCGACTGGGACGGCTGGGTGGCGGACTACAACCGCATCCGCGATCTCATCGAGAAAGTGTTTCCGCAGTTCGATCACTTCAACGAGCGCATTCAGGATCCGGGCGGCTTTCGGCTTTTCAACGCCGCCGCCGCGCGCCGGTGGGACACGCCGGGCGGCCGGGCGCGCTTCATTGCGCACAAGGGCGTGATGATGGACCCGCGCGTGGACCGCAGCGACGCGCTGATTCTCGCGACGATCCGCAGCCACGATCAGTACAACACGACGATCTACGGCTTCAACGATCGCTATCGCGGGATTACCGGGCGGCGCGACGTGGTGTTCGTGAACGAGCGCGATCTGGAAGCACGCGGGCTTCAGCACGGCGATATCGTGGATCTGGAGACGATCGAAAGCACGGTGAGCGTCGGCGGCTCGCGGCGTCTGTGCGGGCTGACTGCGGTGGCGTTCGATATCGCGCCGGGGTCCATCGCCGCGTACTATCCGGAAGCGAATTGTCTTGTGTCGCTAACCGACAACGATGCACGCAGCGGCACGCCTGCGTACAAGTCGATTCCGGTGCTGCTCTCGCTGAGTCAGGGCGACTGTCAGGTGGGCGCGGACGCCCACGCGTGGCAGCACGGCGATGTTCCGAACGACAAGACCGGCGCGGCGGTCGCGGCGGAAGAGCCGGAGCATCGGCGCGTAAGGGGCACGCCGAACTGAGGGGGGGTGCGGGGAGGAAGGCGGGTGATGTCGCGTCCGTCATCGTCGAGAGCATGCTCTTTTTGCGCAGCCTGTCGGCGGATAAGCGTTGGTTGGAGCACGCGCCTTCGACTTCGATACATTTCTGACTTCGGGCTGTCAATGACGGCTCCTCAGCTACGTTCGCAGCGTCGCTGCAGCGGAATAGTTACTGCCTAAAGACGAGCGACTCAACTCTTGCGCCGACGCAGACACGCACCAAGCAACCCCTCGATGCTGCCCTTGCCGACCGGATTCGCGCAATGAACCGAGTAGGCGAAATCCACCGGAATGAGATCCAAACCAGCAAGTCCAACACATAGCTCTCCTTCCGAATAAGCGGCTCGCCGCATTCATCAACCGGCGTCCAAATGCGGACGGAACGAGCCTTCCGCGTCCACCCTCGATCCGAGGGGGGAACAACGCCCCTTTAAGCTATAAACTAGCCGCAAGCGAGGTCGTCTGACGAGCAGTTTCAGCGGCCCGCGCACACGACTCGCCGCCAGCGTCGGTCGCCATGAACGTTGCTTCGTGTCGATCGGCCAGCGATCACTACCAAGATCGAAGATGAACAAAAAGCTGATTTTCGCGCTGATTGCCGCAGGTTTGATTGCGGCCGCCACGACCCATGCGCAGGCGAAGGCGCCGTCGCCCGGATGGAGCGATGCCACGCCTGGCGGCCCTGACGCGAGTGTGCGGATCACCGAGAGCTATGCCCGGATGGTCGCGCGCGACACCTACTTCTGGGCGTGGCCGATGGTCAACATCTACAACCGCCGTCTCGCGTTCAAGCAGGCGCCGAAGGTAGGGTTGATGAACGGCACGATCCCCTACGCGCCGCTGAACCGCATGTCGATGCTGCACGACTACATCAAGCCAGAACAGCGATGGGTCGCGTGCCCTAATCAGGACGTTGCGTACGGCGCCGGGATCGCGGCGCTGGACGAGACGCCGGTAGTCGTTCAGGTTCCCGATATGGGGAGTCGTTTCTGGGTCTACCAGATCGTCGATACACGGACCGACAGTTTCGCGCAGATGGGCGCCATGTACGGCACGCGCCCCGGCTTCTATCTGCTCGTCGGACCCGGATGGAAGGGGAAGGTGCCTGCTGGCATCACGAAGGTTTTCCGCTCGACCACGGGCACAGCCTTCGTCGTGCCGCGCGTATTCATGGACGACACCGCCGAAGATCGCGCCGCCATCCAGTCAGCGATTGCCGGCATCGACATCTATCCGTTATCTGAATTCGACGGCAAGCCAAAACGTCACGACTGGACGCATCTGCCCACGCTGTCGTCGCCGACGGGTGAAAGCGATGGGGGCGGCGAGACGAAGTGGGTCATACCCGAGAAGTTCTTCGACGAGTTGCCGATGGTTCTGAAAGACACGCCGCCTCTGCACGGCGAGGAAGCGCGCTACGCGCAGATCAATGCGGTGTTGACCGCGGCGAAAGACGACCCCGCTCTCAAACGCGCGATGATCGACGAAGCGACGAAAGCCGATCAGGAACTCGTCGACCCGCTGCTGCAGTTCAGGAACTGGGGGCGCCCAGCAGGAAATCACTGGACCACCACCCGTAACAATGCTGCATTTGGCACGGACTACTTCACGCGCACGGCTGTCGCCAAGTCCAACATCCTCGTGAACGCGGCGGCGGAAACGAAGTACCTTTATCAAGACCTCGATGCGAATGGTCAGAGGCTTTCGGGAGCAAATCGGTACACGGTGACTTTCCCCAAGGGGCAGACTCCTCCCGTCGATGGTTTCTGGTCTCTGACCATGTACGACAGTGCCCACTTCTTTGTGCCCAATCTATTGAAGCGTTATTCGCTCGGCACCAAGAACCGGAATCTGAAATTGAATGCGGACGGGTCACTCACCCTCTATGTCCAAGCCGACTCGCCAGGCGCCGACAAGGAAGCGAACTGGTTGCCAAGCCCGAGTGGAGCGCCCTTCTCGTTATATCTGCGCGCGTACGGGCCAAAGCCTTCCATCATCGACGGCTCGTGGACCCCGCCACCCGTGATTCTCGCCCACTAGCTCTCATGGACTAACCCCGTTGCGCTTGCCCTGTTGAGAAGCACGGTCTGCCGGCGCTCGTCCTCGCTGCAAAGGACGGGCCACGAAACTGAATCGCGCTTCGATGACAGGCGCAACGGCAAGCGCGTTTCCTCGCAGACGCAGACGAAACCGGCAGGGCGCAGAACGACGAGCATCCCGCGCGGCCCCCGCTTTCCAATGACCCGCTGAGTTATGCCCGGATCTCGTCACTCGCCAGCAGCGATTGGAGTATCAGCGAGGTCTCCCGAGTGCGCGCACAGCACTCGGTCGTCGAAATCCGTCCGCCCTCGCACGGCCCATCGCTCGTCCGCTACCGCTGAAACCTCCTCCTCCACCTCCCGCCCCACCAACTCCCGGAACTGCTCCAACGACATCGGCCGGCCGGTCAAGAAGCCTTGCACCACGTCGCAGCCCGCATCGATGAGCCATTCGAGCTGCCTCGGATCTTCGACCCCTTCGGCCACCGCATCCAGCCCGAAGCTATGCGCCATCGAGAGAATCGCGGTCACGATCGCCTGCCCGTCCTCCGGAAGCCGCTCGATGAACGACCGGTCGATCTTGAGCGTATTCACCGGGAACGCATGCAGATACGAGAGCGACGAATAGCCCGTGCCGAAGTCGTCGATGGAAAGCAGCACGCCGGCCGCTCGCAGGCGATTCATCACCGCGATGCCCGTCTCGCGATTCGCGATCAGATGGCTCTCGGTCAGTTCCAGTTCGAGCAGCGCCGGCGCGAGGCCGCTCGCGGCGAGCGCCGCCATCACATCGCCGACGAAAGCCGGATGCCGCAACTGGCGCGCCGACACGTTCACCGCCACGCGCACGGCCACGCCCGGACACGCGGCGTTCCACGTCGCCGCAGCAACGCACGCGCGCTGGAGCACTGAGCGCCCGAGCAGCACGATCAGATCGCTGTTCTCCGCAATCGGAATGAATTCGCCCGGCGACACCGCGCCCTCCCGCGTGTGCGTCCAGCGGGCCAGCGCCTCCGCTCCCACGAGCGTTCCCGTGCGGCAGTCGAACTGCGGCTGAAACGCGAGTTCGAGCGCATCGCTGTCCACGGCCTTGCGCAGTTCGGCTTCGAGATAAGCGCGCCGGTGCGCGGCGTGCATCATCTCCGGTGAGAATCCGACCACCGTGTTCTTGCCGCGCGCTTTTGCTTCGTACAACGCAATATCCGCGCTCGTGATGAGACTGCCGCTATCCTCGCCGGCTTCCGGAAAGCTCGCGTACCCGACGCTCGCCGTCACGTTGATCTCGCGGCCGCAGAAAGTCGCGGGGCGGCACAGCGCCGTGCCGATCTCGCGCGCCAGCTCCGCGACCGCCGTGCGCTTCCACGAGATGGCGAGCGTCACCGCGAACTCGTCGCCGCCCATGCGGCTCACGGTGGCGCGCCCGCGCACGGTCTCGTCCAGCACGCGCGCCACGTGCTGCAGCAGTTCATCGCCTGCGCCGTGGCCGAGCGTGTCGTTCACGGTCTTGAAGTCGTCGAGGTCGATCAGCACGACGCCGAAGTGACGGCTCGGGTCTTTCGCGCTCGCGAGGCGCTCGTCCAGCGTTTCATAGAACGTGCGGCGGTTGGGCAGACTCGTCAGCGGATCGGTGCGGGCAAGGCGCTCCAGTTCGCGTTCCGCTTCGCTCACGCGCCGCCGCATCCGGTTCATCACGAGCGTCGAGATCCACAGCGCGCCGAGACACGCAATGGCGAGGAAGCACGCGTATTGCGCGAGGTGCCGGCGCACGAGACCGCTCGTCGCGACGAGCACCACATGGCCGAGCATGTGGCCGTTATGTTCGATGCGCGCTCGCACGAACACGTCGCCGAGCGAGAGCGTGTTACGGCGCGCCGTCGATTCCAGCGTGCCCTCTTCCTCTTCTTCGCGGCTGATGCCAGGACGCGCATAGCGCGTGAAGAGCCGCCCATCGTCGCGATACACGCTCAAGGATTCGACATACGGCACGCGGCCGAGCGAGCGCAACACGTCTTTGGTCGACGCTTCATCCTCGAACATGAGCGACGCGCTCACGTTCTCCGCGATCACCGAGGCTTGCAGCGACGCATCGTCGTAAAGCGCGCTGCGAAACGCGACGGCCTGATACAGCAGCAGCACGATGCTCGCGGCGACGAGCGCGATGCCCACGCTCACCAGATTCGCGCGGACCGTCAACTGCCCGGTGCTTCCGCTGCCCGTTTTTATGGCGGTCACTTGAGCCTCCTCGCAAGCCGCAGCAACTTGGAACTGAGCACGAGCTTGCGGCGCAGCGCCTCGGTGTTGTTGATGTCGAAGCGCAGATGATCGTCCTGCGCGATCAGCAAGACGACAGGCTCGCCCGGCGCGCTCGCGCCGACGCCCGCGATGACGAGCAACGCGTCGTCCGAGGCGAGCGCGTCGCGGACCTCTGCGTTCGTGTTGTCGCCGTCATCGAGCGCGAGCACGTCGCAATCGGCGAAGCGTTTCTCGGCGAGACTCGTGAAGCGCCACACGCGCGCGCCGACCGCTCGTCCATCGAGTGCGGCGAGCGCATCGCGCAACGAACTATGGGCGCTCGCGCAGACGCGCAACTCGCCGTTGCGCATGCGATCGGCGGGCCACTGCGTGAACTGCGTGAAGTTGAAGATGTACGCGCTCTCGAGCTTGCGCAGGTCCGTCTGTGCGTGCGCGTGCCATGCCGCGACCGAACCGGCCGTGCAGAGAGACAACGCTATGCAGCGACGCATCCACATCATCAGAACCCGTAGACCATTTTGGCGAGCAAGGTGCGGCTCTGCTGCACGATCACGTTCTGCACGAAGCCGGGGCCGGCGGGATCGGCATAGCGGCGATCGAACACGTTGTAGGCGGACAAGGACACATCCGCGCGCGGCACCAGCTTGCGGCTATGCACCGCCACGTTCACGACGCAATAGCCCGCAGCCGACCTCGCCTGCGCGAGCCGCGACGACATGCATTGCGCTTCCGCGCCCACGCGCATCCACTTCGCGAACAACGGCGCGCTCAGGTTGAGCTTGCCCATGTGGCGCGGTGAGTTCTGCAATGCGCCGCCGTGGATGGAATCGCGCGAGAACTGATACGAGTAGCTCGCGCGCGCCCGCACGCCCGAGCCGAACTGCTGCTGCCACGCGAGCTCGGCGCCGCGCGCCTGAGCGCGATCGACGTTGCGAAAGACATAGAGGCCCGTAGCCGGGTCGATGGACTCGGTGATCAGATCGCGCAGCGTATAGCGAAAGAGCGTGACGGTCGCGCGTCCCATGCTCCCGAGCGCGCGTTCGTAGACGACTTCCTGCGTGTCGATATGCTCCGAGCGCAGCAGCGGGTTCGCGAGCTGCCCGCCGTCGCCCGGAATCGCGTAATACATCTCGTACGCGTTCGGCGCGCGATACGCGCCGCCATAGATCAGCTTGAGCGTGTCGCTCGCGCTCGGCTGCCAGATCAACGCAATGCGCGGGCTGAAGTTGCCGCCGACGTGCGTTTCGGTATCGAAGCGGCCGCCGATATCGAGCGTGAGCGGTTCGGCCAGTCTGATCTCGTCATCGATATACACGCCTGCGCGCTGGCTCACGCGATGATCGTCGAGCAACATCGCGTAGGGCGCGACGTTGTAGTTCCATTGATCGCGCGCCGCGTTCATCGTGTAATCGACGCCCACCACGATGCGGTTGCGCGGCACGGTGCGCACGGTCGCGTGGACGTCGCCGCCGTACCAGGCTGCGTGATCGCCATCGACGTTGGCGATGCCGGGCGCCGGCGCCGCGATCTCGCGGCTCGTGTAGTCGTAGCGGCCACCATACAGTTCGTAGTCGATCGCGATATCGTCGCGGACGGTGTGCGTGTAAGTCGCATCGATGAAGGAATGGGTGTCCGTCACGCTGAACGGCGCGTTGAACACGGCGTCATACGGCGCGCCGGGCACGTCCTTCGTGCGGTTGCCATAACCCGCGCTGATGCGAAAGCCGCCGACGCCGAACTTGGCGAAGAGCTTCTGCTCGCGCTCGCCGTCGAGACCTTGCGCCACGCCGTTGTTCTGGTCGGGCGTATCGAATTCCGGGTAGTAAAGGTCCTGTCCGTGGCGGTCGGCGGCCGTCGCGGACAGCACGAGATCGGCGCCGTTCGCGCCATGCCAGCCGTACGTCGCGCGCGCTTCTTTCTCGCCGAAGCTGCCGAGCGCGCCCGCGAGTTGCGCGCCGCCGATCGCGCTGCCCTTCTTCGTGACCACGTTGACGACGCCAAACAATGCGTTCGAACCGTAGACGGCCGATCCCGGACCCGGTATGTATTCGATGCGCTCGACGAGATCCATATCGAGCGGAAAATCCGAGCCGACAGGCGCCTGACCATAGACGGCATCG
Organism: Burkholderia sp. 8Y; assembly: GCF_902506145.1. Lineage (GTDB taxonomy): Bacteria > Pseudomonadota > Gammaproteobacteria > Burkholderiales > Burkholderiaceae > Caballeronia. The sequence goes on from NZ_LR733519.1 coordinate 1,327,338, forward strand.
TTCACGCGCATGCCGTCTATGAGCAGCAGGAAGCGGCTGTTGTAGTCGCCCGGACGCTGGAAACCGCGCGCACCCAGATACGAATACATGCGGTCCGAGCTGACATAGAGGCCCGGCAGCGTCGCGAGCGCGTCGGCGAGCGTGCGCCAGCCGTAATCGCGGATGTCGGTCGCGGTGAGGACCGTGACGGCGGCGGGCGCGCTCGACGCGGACTGCTCGATGCGCGTCGCGCTGCTCACGGTCATGCTCATCAGCGATTCGAGCGGCAGCGACGCGAGGTCATCGCTCGCGCCGCCGCCGGCCTGTGCGGATGCGCCCGCCAGCGTGGCCGCCGACGCGGCGGCAATGGGCGAGCTCCATGCGCCCAACGCGGCGGCCACGACCACTCCGGCAAGCAAAGGCAACGACGCAGCGGCGAGGCACGGGCTTCGCGATGAGGCACTCGGGATCAACATCTTTGCGGCTATTTATGTGAACGTCTGGTTCTTTTTATCGGCAAAGATGAGGGACGCTTTAGCGCGATCTGCCCGCGCCGATGGGCCAGCCGGTTCGCATCGGCAATTATTCCCGGGACCGGGCGCGTCGTCATGCGTGTACTTCACGATGCGACGAGGCGCTAGAACCGCTCCACCCACGGCCTCAGTTCGATTTCCCAAGTCCAGGCGCTGCGGTGCTGACGATGAACGTGCAGGTATTCCCGCGCGATCGCATCGGGGTCGAGTTGGGCGTCGCGCGCATCGTCGCCATTGCCCTGCGTGGTTTCGCTCGCGATGCCGCCGTCGATCACGAAATGCGCGACATGGATGTTCTTCGGAGCCAGCTCCCGCGCAAGACATTGCGCCATGCCGCGCAGCGCGAACTTGCCCATCGCGAACGGCGTCGAGCCCGGCAAGCCTTTGACGCTTGCGGTTGCGCCGGTCAGGAGTATCGAGCCGCTTCCGCGCGCGAGCATCCCGACGGCGGCCGCCTGCGCGACCAGCAAGCCGCCTGTCGCCGTCACGTCGAACGCATCGCGGAGCTTGCGGGCGTCGATCTGCCCGACAGGCGCCCGATAGCGGCCGCTCGCGTTGTACACGACGATGTCCGGAACGCCGAATGTGCCGCTCACTTGCGCGAAGAGGTTGTCGACGCTCTGCGCCTGGCTCGCGTCGCACGCGACGGCGAAGGCGCCGGTTTCATCGACGAGTGGCGCGAGCTTGCTCGTGTCGCGCGCGGCGAGCGCGACCTGCATGCCTTCGCCGGCGAAGAGCCGGGCCAGCGATGCGCTCAGGCCCTGCCCGGCTCCGACGATCAGCGCCGTTTCCATCCGATTCATGGCGTCGTCTCCGTTCATGAACAGCACGCCCGCGACGATCTTCGATTAGAACCGCCGGATGATCGGCTCGAGCAGGCGGAAGTCGAGCGGCTTTTTGAGGAACACGTCCCACGCTTGCGGGCCATCGGCGGGGCGCTCCTTTCCTGACGTCAGCACGACAGGAATGCGCCCCAGCCCCGGAATGCGGCGAAGTCGCTCGCATAGCCTGACGCCGTCGAAGAGCGGCATCTCCCAGTCGGTCACGACCAGATCGGGCAGCGTGCGAATGGCGGTGGCGAGCGCGTCGACACCGTTTCGCGCGAGCAAAACGTTGAAACCGCGCGACTCGAAAACCGCCTGGAGCGCGCGAAGAGAAAGAATGTCGTCATCGACCAGAAGAACGCATGTCATGAGGCCGCCGGCGTGTAAGTCACAGCTTCGTCCGCAACCGTCGTGCCTCGACGTCGAAAATCGGCGCGGCGCACGGCGCTCATGAACAACCGGGTGTGGTGAGACACCAGACTCCGAAACTGCACTCAGGCGGCCCGCAATGCGTCGCGCACTGCGTTCAGCAGCGCGTCCGGACCCACGGGCTTGCGCAGGACAATCGCGTTGCTGATTTCGTCGAGTGCGAGCGTATCCGAGTAGCCGCTCACGAAAATGATCGGCAGCGTCGGCCGTTTCGCGCGTGCGAGGCGCGCGACCTCGGCGCCGTTCAGTTCCGGCATGATGAAGTCGATGACCGCCAGCGCCGGTTTCACCTCCTCCATGATGCGCAATCCGACCACGCCGTTCTCCGCTTCCGCCACCACGTAGCCCGCAGTGCGGAACATCTCGGCGAGGGAAACGCGCACGTGCTCGTCGTCGTCGATGACGAGGAGCGGCCCGGCGGGCGCGGTGTCCGCGAACGGCAGCGGTTCGCATGGCTCGGACGTCGGCGACGGAATGTGCGCGGCGGCCGTCAGGGGCAACAGCAGGTCGATCGTGGTCCCGCTGCCCGGCGCGCTCGCGATGCGCAAATCGCCGCCGCACTGCTTCACGACGCCATAGACCTGCGCGAGCCCGAGCCCGGTGCCCTTGCCGCGTTCCTTCGTCGTGAAAAACGGCTCGATCGCGCGCTCGATCACCGCCTGCGTCATGCCCACACCCGTGTCCATGACACGAATCGTCGCGAAACCGGCATGGCTCGTTACAGCGTCCTGCCCGATTTCGACGAACGTATGCAGGCTGAACGTGCCGCCCGCCGGCATGGCGTCGCGCGCATTGAGCGCAAGATTGAGAATGGCCAGATGCAGCTGATCGACGTCGGCGATGATCCACGCGCCCGGCGCGCGCAACTGCACGTCGATGGAAATTTTGGGCCCCAGCGCATTGCCGAAGAGGCTGCGCGCTTCCTGCAAAGCCGCGTCCAGTTCCACAGGGCGCATGTCGAGCCGCTGCGTGCGCGAAAACGCGAGCAATTGCCCCGTCAGCTTCGCGCCGCGCTGCGTGGCGACGGCCGCGTTGTCCACGTACGCGCGCGCCGGATGCGTGAGGCCGAGGCTCGTCTGCGTGAGATGCAGGTTGCCGGAAATGGCCATCAGCAGGTTGTTGAAGTCGTGTGCGATACCGCCCGTCAGCCTGCCGACGGCCTCCAGACGCTGCGCCGCGTGCATCGCGGTTTCGGCCCTGGCGCGCTCCGCGCTCTCGTGGTTGAGCGCGGCGGCCTGTTCCGCGAGGCGCGCATTGAGTTCGTCGGTGGTCTGCTCCTTGAGCCGGTCGCGGGCTTCGCGTTCGACATCGAGCGCATCGAGCGTCTGGCCGTCGTGCAAAATCAGCGCGATCAGCGGCGCAATGGTGATGACGATGAGCAGCGCCATCGCGACGCCCGCGCCGAGACCGCCGTCGCGCGTCAGCTTGAGCATCAGACCGCCGACGATGGGCGGCAGCAGCGTGAACGCGAGCTGGCGTCGAGTCGCGCCGCCGCCTGCTCGCGATGACGCGATCGTTCGTGCCCAGCCGCATTCGGCTTGCGCCAGATGCATCGCGAGTCCGAGCGCAAACAGCGACGCGGCCGTGTGGACCGCCATCGTGTCGAACAGAAAGAGTGCGTAAAGATCGCCGACGCCGTACGCATAACCGAGCAACGCGGTGCCGCTCAGCAGCAACGCGGCGCTGGCGAGCAGATCGGCGAGCCAGTGCCGGCGCAGAAGCCGCTGGTGTTGCGCGAGCGCGAGCAGCGAAATGCCGATGGCCGTCGCAATCGACGTGCGGCCGCTTTGCCCCGCCGGCATGCGGAACAGCACATGGGCGAGCGCGGGGCTGACCGCATCGCGCGCACTGATCGCATGAGAAACGAGCGCGGCGATGGCAGCGGCGAGCGCGAGCCAACTGAGGCGAGCGCCCGCGCCGCGCGGCAGGATGAACCCAAGCGCGATGCACCCGATTCCCGCGGCGGTGAGCACCGACATGCCCTGAAGCGCGGGGGCGATCGTGATGAGCAGCGGGTAGTGGGTCACGTACCCGGCGAACACCGCCGACACGACGCCCAGCACGCACAGAGCGAGCAGTCGCGCCGACTGAGCCATGACGCTCACGTATAAAGGTTTCACTGGCTCTCGAGGCAACGGCAAATTGGACGGGGGATGGTAACAGCAGGAACCATCCCCGAACCGAAACGCACACGGCGAATTTGCTCTACCGCGCCGCCTCGGCTCACGAGGCGGCGCGCTCCCGAAGCTGACGCAATCGCTGTGCAAGCTCTCCGTAAGTCATCTGACATCGAAGCTGTAATCGCCGTGCGTGCGGTGCCCGTCGTCCGCGACAGCCGCCCAATGGACGGTGTAATGCCCCGCAGGCAAGGTTGGCAGTGCGAGCGTGGCGATGGCCGGCTGTTGCGCATCCACTTTCGACTTCTCGGTGTTGACCTGCTTGCCGGCCGCATCGGTCACGGTCAGCGTCGTGAATGCGGGCTCGAGCGGCCCGTCGAAGAGAATGCGTATGCGCGCCGGCGCGGCAACCGTCGCGCCCGCGCCCGGCTCCTGCTTCTGCGGAAACACATGCGCGCACGCCGCACCGGACACGATGAGCCCGGCCACCCACGCGGCGCCGCTCGCAAGCCGCGGCCCGGCGTTTCGATGATGCTTCATTTCAGCCTCCCTCATTTGAAGAACGGCTTGCCGAGCGTCGTCGGCGCGACGTCGTCGAAGAAAATATGCGCCTGCACGAGGATACCGACATGCGAACCGCTCGCCCGGTTGATCGGAATCTGCGCTTCGACGCCGAACTGGCCGTAGCGGTTGATCCAGATGAAGCCGGGATTGACCGTGCCCGTCGTCTGCCCCTGGCTTCGCGATAGCGGTATTTCGACGATTGGAATGAGGTTCGAGAACGGCTGCGGCAAGCCGACATCGCGCACGTGTTGCTGAAGATACGGCAAGCTGTACTGCACCGTGAAGCCGTAGTTGAAGGCGTTCGGCTGGCCGGAGCCCGTGGTCAGCGCAGGCCCGACTTCCGCCGTTATCGCCAGGGGGCGCAGATAGGCCAGCGAGTCGGGCAGATCGCCCATGCCCTTGCCCGCGTAGAGGGTCGGCGAGATGGTCGAATGGCTGTCCGCGATCGCGCGGCTTCCGGTGCCGCCCAACTCGGCGCTGACGCCGACGGACGTCATGAACTCGTGCGCCTCGTTGACGTACAGAAGGTACTTCAGCCCGACCTCAAAGTTGTCGAAGCCGTGCGCGGTCGGATTGTTCTGCATCGCATACGTGCCGCCGACCGCTACCGCCAGCCTCGGCGTGATCAGCTTGTCGTACTCGAACTCGAACGTATTGATGCTCTGGTCGCCGTCGTCGCCGGGCACGCGAATGTGCCCGAACTGAAGGTTGGCTTCATCGCCGACACCGGGGTCGTCGACCGCCATCGTCGCGGGAAAGACGCGGTCGCCGGCGACGGAGTGCGCCCCGGCGACAGCGGGCATGAGCAAAACAGCGGCCGCGATGGCCGAAGCGGATGACGCCGCGAGCAGCGGATGCCCGCAGCGCGTCGAGATGACGTGCATGTCGTGTCCTTGGATGAGGTCGTCGTCATGCCAGCGCGCATCGGCTGGCCGATGCGCGGGGCATTGCGATGCGGTTCACGCATCGCGTCGATCAAAGCCGGATCAGGACAAGACAGGTGGCGCGCGCGGCTGCGACGGCGACACGCGTGCCACCAGCCGAACGCTCTCGAAGCGCGTGGCCGCGCGGTGGACGATTGCCTGCACCGTGAGCGCAAAACGGGCTTGCGGCACGGGCAAGGCGGGCATGTGGGCAAGCAGGCCGCAATAGCCGCACGCCTGTGCGTCGGACATCGAGGAGCCGTCCTTCGACTTGCCGGCGGGCGCGTGTTGCATGGCCATGGCCGGCATCGGGCAGTTCATGCCGGCTGCCGCGTGCTCGGGATGATGAGGGAGAGAAGAAGCGTGACGAGAAGCGTGATGACAAGCGGCGAGTGTCTGCGAAACGGTCGGAGCGAGCGACGCCATGAGGATTGCAAGCAATCCCAACAGTCCGCCAATCGTCCGAGTTAAACGGCTCTGCATGGACCCGACGTTCCGATACGGTACGGTGCCGAGTATGCCACGCGCTGCCGCTGCGTTCGCCAGTTTTGTGCAAAGCGGGTCGTCATTCAGAACGGCGACGTGCCGCGTGCGACGGCCGCGAGGCTAGCCACCTCCGCGCGGCCGTCGACCGTCGCGGCCGTCAGATATTCGGCGTGCCGCTTTGCGGATCGGCCGGCGTCGCCGGGTCGGCAGCGGTCGCCGCAGGCGCGTAGTTGATGACGTTGGGCAAGCGCGGGCTGCTCGAATTCGTGCTGTCGAGGATGCGCGACTGGATCGTCGTGTTGTCCGTCACGCCCCAGAAGTTGTTCGAGAAGTCGAACGTATGCACCGTCGACGCGTCATACGTTCCGTGCGCCGCGATCACCTGGCGATTGCCGTTGGGCGAATCTTCCTTGAACAGGAAGGAATTGTTCTTCGCGATGCCGGTGGGCGCGCCGCTCGCCGGAAACGCGTCGATCAGCGCGAGGCCGTCGACCATGTTCACGAACAGGTTGTTCTGCATGACGACCGACGGGTCGAACGCAAACGCAGCCGAATCGACGAACGTGTTGTATTTCAGCGTGGCGTTGCTGAAGCTCGGGTAGCCGTTGGTGCCCGCCTGATAGGTCGTGACGCCCGCGCGCACGATCGGCGTGACGTTCAGCCGGTAGGCCTGGCTGTAGGTCATCGAGAACGGCGCCGCGCGGCTGATCTGCACGAATGCGTCTTCGAGCAGCGTGTGCTGGATACTGACCGTGCCGCCGCCCACGCTGCCGTCCACGTTGCTGACGGTCACGCCGAGCAACTGCGTCTGATTGCTGCCGCCGACGTTCAATTGCCCCGCTACGTTGATGATGCCCTTCGTCGGCACCGTGCCGATGCAGTCCGCCGCGCAAGGCACGGGCTTCAGGCCCTCGACGACGACGCCATCCGGAATCGTGAGCGTCGCGCCCTTGGCGACTTGCACCGTTCCCGCGATGTAGTACGGCGAGCCGCTCGCGGGCCACGTCGTATCGGCGGAAATGACCGTGCCGTCCGCGACGACCGTTTGCGGCTGCGTGTAGACGTAGGCCGTGACGACGTTGCCCGACGCATCCGAACAGACCTTCGTGGCGTCCGTCGTGTAAGGACCGCCCGAGCAGACCGTGGGCGTCGAACTCGACGCAGGCGTGGAACTCGACGCAGGCGCGGAACTCGACGCCGGCGTGGAACTCGACGCGGGCGCGGCCGACGCCGCCGTCGTTCCACCGTTCGAGGCGCCGCCGCCTCCGCCGCCGCCGCACGCCGCCAACAGGACACTCAACGCAACCGCTGCACGTGATTTCATTCGTTTCCCCGTATCTGTTAAACGCTTGTATTCCGCCTCTCAAGCCGGGCGGTCAGGGAGAACAGTACACGCGGAGCGAACGCCCGATTGTGCGGCACTTAACGTTGCAAGCGATTTCGTCTTACCTTTGACTTGCGCGCGTCACTCGACGGCTTCCTGCGGTCGCGCCGCCTTGCTTCTCGCTGGTTGCCGGGCCTCGTACGCTGTTCGCCGCGCGTTCGCTTTTGTAATCGGGCATCGCCATTTTGCTTTGTGATCCTAAGTGTTCAGCCGGAAAACCTCGTGGTAAATCAAGCGGCAGCGCGACCCGCCGCTAAAAGCAAGCGATGCATCATGCGCAATGCGAACGCGGGCGTTTCCGTCGTGAAAGGCTGCCGGGACAAAACGTGGCGTGCCGCGCAAAGAAAAAAAAGCCGCATGCGCTGCGGCGGATTTACGACGTCGAGACAAGCGGTGGTCAGTCCTGCGGGCGCGCCGATGCTATGACCGGTCCGGCGATACCTTGCGGCACACCGCGCGCTCCCTGCGAATTTTTGCGGTTCCGGTGGCCGGACCGCTCAGCACAAAGCACGAGACAAAGCCCGGCGATGCCTTCGTCTTCAGCCGGCGTTCAAGTTTCCGCTCAGCCGGGCATGGAACGCCTGGCTCCGCTCATCCAGTCCCACGAATCGCACGGCAGCATCGCGCTGCCGATACTTGTTCTCGATGGAGTCCAGCACCGCGACGCTCGATGCATCCCAGACCTGCGATTTCGAGAAGTCGATGACGACCGAATGCGGGTCGGCATCGTACTCGAACTGGTCGACGAGATCGTTGCTGCTGCCGAAGAAAAGCGGTCCGTGGACTTCGTAACGCACGCTGCCGCCATCGTCCGAGACGGTACGCGTCGTGCGGATCACATGAGCGACGCGGCGCGCGAACAGCACCGTCGCGAGCAGCACGCCGCCGACCACGCCGATCGCGAGATTGCCGGTGTACACGGTCAACGCGACCGACGTAAGCATCACCGACGTCTCCATGAGCGGCATGCGGCGCAACGTGGCCGGGCGCAGGCTGTGCCAGTCCACCGTCTTCACGGCGACGACCATCATCACGCCGGCGAGCGCGACCATCGGGATGCGCGCCATCACGGAACTGAGACCGGTGATCAGCAAGAGCAGCGTGGCCGCCGCCGCGAGCGTCGAGACGCGCGTGCGCGCCCCGCCGATCTCCACGTTGACCACCGTCTGTCCGATCATCGCGCAACCGGCGATGCCGCCGAACGCGCCCGCGCCGAGATTCGCGAGCCCGAGCGCCCACGATTCGCGCGATTTGTGCGAACGCGTCGCGGTCACTTCATCGACGAGCTTCGCGGTGAGCAAGGTCTCCAGCAAGCCGACGAACGCAATGGAAACCGCCGTCTGCCAGACGATCTTCAACGTGCTCAGATCGAACGGCACGGTCCAGAGCGTGAGGCCCGGCAAGTCCGACGACATGGGATGGTCGCCGCCGACTGTCGGCACGGACCAGTGCAGCGCGATGGCGAGCACGGTCGCGACGACGATCGCGACGAGCGGCGCCGGCACCGCTCGCGTCACGCGCGGCCCGATCAGCACAATGGCGAGCGTGATCGCGAACAGCACGTACACGGCGAGCGGCTTGTCGACGAGATGCGGAATCTGCGCGCAGAAGATGAGAACGCCAAGCGCGTTGACGAACCCGAGCATGACCGAACGCGGAATGAAGCGCACGATGCGCGCGAAGCCGAGCGCGCCGAACGCAATCTGGATCAGGCCCGCGAGCAGCACTGCGGGCAGGATGTAGGCCGCGCCGTGCGCGTGGACCATCGGCGCGACGACGAGCGCGACGGAACCCGCCGCGGCCGTGACCATCGCGGGCCGTCCGCCGAGCAGCGACGTGACGATCAGCAGCACGACCGAGGCGAACAGCGCCGAACGCGGCTCGACGCCCGAAATGAAGGCGAACGAGATGACTTCGGGGATCAGCGCGAGGCTCGTGACGACGCCCGCCAGAATCTCACGCACCCATTCGGCACGGGACGACGGCAATGAAAGGCGCGAGACGACGCGCGTGTGAGTCCCGATCGCGGGCTTGGTCATGGCGAATGGATTCGGACGAAGATGTGCGGCGCGCGCGAGCGCCGGACGGGGAGACAACTGAAGCTCAAGCCGGCTTGCAACGCGATGACTGCGCCTCGCGCATGCGATGTGTCCGGGCCTGACGGAGAGCGCGCATTTTAACAGAACGGTGAAAATGCGCCCGGGCGGCGTGCTAACTTGTCAGCGTCAGGAGGATGTCGGAGTACCACGCGCTGTTCAGGCCGAGCGTTTCGTCGATTTGCACGTCGCGCGAGCCCATGTCGATGGTCGACGAATGAATACCGAGCAGCATCCACGGCAGACGCGATTGTCCGGCCGCGCCTGCTTTCGAAGGATCGCTCGTGACGACCGGCGCGCCGCTCGTGCCGCGATGCGTGCGCGCATCGGTGATGAAGCATCCTTTGCCCTGAAAGCGCAGCCCGAACGCCGAAGCGATGACGCCCTGCCTCACGACCGGCAGATGATGCAGCGAATCATGAAAGCCCAGCGGAAAGCCCACGATCAGCACCGAAGCGCCGATCGGCAGCGCACCGTCAGCCTTCGGCAAATGCTCGGGACCGAAGGCGTCGAACACGGCTGTCTTCGGCAGCGTGTCCCGCTGAAGTTCGAGCACGGCGACATCGATCGCGCCGCCGCCGTCCAGCCCTTCTCGCCACAGACCTGCGCCGTCCGCATAGAGCGGCAGCGAACACCATGCCGATGCGCCGAGATTGTCGCCATCGACGTGCAGTTCGATGTCGAGCCGATCCGGAAAGTGCTTGCTGGGCTCGTCGTGAACGACATGACGGCTCGTCACGAGGAAGAGCCGTTCATCGCGAGCGAAGAAGAAGCCGCTTGCATTCGTCAGGTGCTGATCGTCGGCGAACGTCCTGACGCGCGCAGCCGCGAGAAGCAGCGCATCCGCGGCGGGCTCGCCATGCACCGCGCGTTCGGCGGAAGCGGGCGTTTGCTGTTGCAAGCCGTCGCTGCGAAGCTGCTCGAGCAAGACGATCAAAGCCTCGCGCTGCGGCGTGGCTTCGTCTGACGATAGGAACGCCTCGACGGACATCTCCGATGCCTGACCGCCCGAAGCCGCGTTTGGACGATGCTCGACGACGGGCGCGGCATCGGCCCGGATGCGCAGCCGCCATGTGTCGCCGTTGGGGCTCGAATAGACATCGTGGAAGTCCGCTTGCATGAGTGATTGTCCTGTATGCAGCGTCATTACGCTGAGCCACTGACGGCAGCTTGGCGATCGACGCCAGCGCGCTGATTCGTTGGTTATTCGTCGATTATTCGTCGTTCGCCGGAGCGAGCAACAGGTCGATCGCCGCCTGCCCCGCGCACTCCGCGATGAGGTAAGACCAGCGCCGCGTGAACGGCCCGTTGTTGAGCGTGACGGTGCGGCCGCATTGCCCAAGGACGCCGAGATTGCTGCCGCCCTTGATCCGAAAAGACACGTCGTACAAGTCTGCGGTGGATGCCGCAAGACTGACATGAATCTCAAAGCCGCGATAGGGAATGATGCGGTACATGAGGCGCTCCAGATGCCGGAATCACGCGCCTCTTGCCGGGAGTATGTGATGGGTGCGGCTCATTATAGACACATAAAGCTCAGGCGCGTTCGCGGCTGAGCGAACGGCCGCGACGCGCCGCTAATCGCCGCGAGCGCCGCCGGGAAATTTCGCTGTACAAAGTCCTCGAAGCGCGTAGCATGGATCAGGATAGCAAGTCGTGACCGACAGCGAGTGACACGAGCGGCAGTCGGCAAGCCCATGCCCGCATGAATGGCGGCCGTGCAACGCGGCCACTGCGTCATCAATACCGAAATCTTCCACGCCCTGAACATCATTGCCGCCACCGCGCGGCGCGAGAGCATCTCATGACAATCGAGTTTCGACTTTACCGTGGTCTGGAAATTTATCCCCTCGTCTTTTCTCGCCGGCCCGCCGAATCGGGTCGCGGACACAACTATGACGAAGGTTTCGATGCCGCCGTCCGCATTCAGGAGCCGGGCATCGCCGACGGCGCCACGCGAAGCCGTGTGTTCAAGCTCGACTCGCAAGGTCCGTTCAAGGATGCCGGTGACGCGCGGCGCGCATCGCACGCTTACGCGGAAAAGATGATCGACACGTGTGTGCAGACCAGCACGCTCTTCGACTAGCGCGCTCAGCGACTACACATCGGCCCGACGGAAGAGGCACATGCAACCGACTTTATCCACCTATCGCATCGACCCGACGCCTCGCCGGGCGGACGGCGAATACATCGCTCATGCGCGCATCAGCGCGAATAACGCGGACGGCAGCGAGACCGACATCTTCATGAGCGGCGACCTCGCAGGCTTCGACTTGCGTGACGACGCGGTGACGTTCGCCATGCAATGGGCGCAGGAGTGGCTCGCCGCGCGATTCGGTCATTCGACCGACGAAGCGCCCGTTGCCGGAGCCCGCCGCGCGATGACGGACGAACGGCAAGAAGCGCGGTGAGTTCTTTCCTTCATGGCCGGACCGGCCACTCGCTATCCGATGCGGTCTTTGACATTTCGTCCAAAACGCATCACCATATGTTTCCATTGTAAAAATAGCGACGTATGTCATGGTCGACAAAAGCGAAAGCGGCCTCGCGGAGCCGGCGCGAACAGGAAAGCGCGCGGCGAAAGCGGTCGCGAAGGAACAGGAGAAGCCGTATCACCACGGATCGCTGCCGCAAGCATTGCTGCGGGCCGCTGAAGTGGTGCTCAAGCGCGACGGAATCGGCGGGCTGAGTCTCAGGGCAATCGCGCGCGAGGCGGGGGTGTCGCACACGGCGCCGCAGCACCACTTTGGCGATACGGCGGGCGTGCTGAGCGAACTCGCGGCGGATGGCTTTCTGCGTCTGTCGGCGTCCATCGCGAACAGCGCACGGGACGTGCAGGGCACGTCGGAACGCCGCAGGGCCATCGCGCGCGGTTATATCGCCTTCGCGAAGAACAACCCGGATCTCATGCGCCTGATGTCGCGCGGCGAGATGTTCGACGCTCACCGGCCGTCGCTCGTCGAAGCGCGGAGAACCGCTGGCCTCGCGCTGGCGGGCGTGTTCGACGACGCGCCGTCCGCGCCGTCTGCGGGACGGCACACCTTCGCACCGATGGACGCCTCGCGTGCCGTCGCGCTCACCGCAGCGTGGGCCTATGTGCATGGGCTCTCACTGCTGCTGATCGACGGCCGTCTCGACGTGCTCGCCGCAGCCGCCGAAGGCATCGGCAACGCGGAAGAACTTGTCATGGCGGCGATCGACCACGTGCAATTGAACATCGGCCAGGCCGCGTGACGTGTGGCATCCACGGCGCTTACGACCGCTCCATCAGCAGATCGCGCAATGCGCCGAGCGCCGCCGAACAGTGCCCCTTGCGCCAGACGAGCAGCGTGCTCACTCGCCCGAGTTCGCCAAGCGAATGCACGTCGACTTCGTCGCCGAGGCCGGCGAGTTGCAGCACCGAGCGCGGCGCGACGGCCACGCCCGCGCCCGCCGCGACGCACGCGACGATCGCGTGATACGAACCCAGCTCCAGCACACGCGCCGGCCGGACGCCTTGCAGTTCGTACCAGCGCATCGCATACGCGCGATACGCGCAGCCGCGCTCGAACGCGACCAGCGTGAGCCCGGCGATCTCGCGCGCCATCGCGGTAGGATGCCGCCCGCGCGGCGTCACCATCACCAGTTCTTCCTCAAACACGGGAACCGACTCGAACTGCTCGGCGGGCAACGCATTCGGCTCGATGGGCCGCGCGAGCACGGCGGCATCGACTTCATAGGCGCGCACGCTGTCGATGAGCGCGCGCGTCACGCCGGTCGCCAGTTCGAGCGTCACCTCCGGCCAGCGTTGATGGTAGGCCGCGAGCACACGCGGCAGCCGGCTCGCGGCGGTGCTCTCCATCGTCCCGAGACGCAGACGCCCTTGCGGACGATTCTCGCGCACGGCATGACGCGCTTCTTCGGCTAGCGCGAGCAGACGTTCGGCGTACGGCAGCAGCGTCTCGCCTGCGGGCGTCAGCACGAGCCTTCGGCCGTTCCGCTCGAAAAGCTCGGTGCCGAGCGTTTCCTCCAGCTGGCGAATGCGCGTGGTCACGTTCGACTGCACGCGATTCAGTTTGGCCGCCGCCCGCGTCACGCCCGCTTCCCGCACGACAGCCCGAAAAATCGCCAATGAGCCCAGGTCCATGATCTGCATCCGAGATTGATCGCATCTTGATTATTCATTTTTCAAGATGACGCGGTCAAGCTAGCATCGAGTGACTGCTCTTTCTTTTTTTATCCATCGATGGCTACGTCCGCCGAAGCCCAAGCACGGTCCATGCACCCCGCGCGCGATGCCGCCCTCGCCTGTGCCGTCGCGCTGGCCGTGGCGCTCGGCGTCGGGCGGTTCGCGTTCACGCCGCTGCTTCCGTTGATGCTCAAAAGCGGCGCGCTGGATATCCGTCAGGGCGGATGGCTTGCATCGGCCAATTACGCGGGGTATCTGATCGGCGCGTTGACGTGCGCGGCGATCCGCATCGATCACGGCCGCATGGTGCGTCTCGCGCTCGTGACGACCGCCGTCTTCACGCTGGCGATGGGTCTTCTGCATGCGTTCTGGGCGTGGACCGCGATCCGTTTCGCGGCGGGCGTGGTCAGCGCGTGGGCGTTCGTATTCGCGTCGCAGTGGGGCTTGCGGCGGCTCGCGGAACTCGACGCGCACGGCCTGAGCGGCATCATCTACGCGGGACCGGGCGTGGGCATCGTCGCAACGGGTTTGCTCGGCGCCGCAGCCGCCGCGCTCGGCGTGACCGCGCCGTGGGTGTGGACGGGCTTCGCGGTCTGCTCGGGGGTGGCGGTCGCCTTCATCTGGAAGATGTTCGCCGCCGCGCCCGCACCGGCGTCCGCGCACAAGCGTGCCGCGAGCGGCGCGACGCACATCGCGACGCGTGCCGATTCGTTCTGGCTCGTGAGCCTTTATGGTCTTGCGGGATTCGGCTACATCATCACCGCGACGTTTCTGCCGGTCATCGCGCGGCAGGCGTTGCCGGGGTCGCCGTGGCCCGATCTGTTCTGGCCGGCGTTCGGACTGGCGCTGATCGCGGGCGCGTTGATCGCCGCTCGCCTGCCGATCTCATGGGACAACCGGCGCTTGCTGGCCGCGAGCTATCTCGTGCAGGCGGCGGGCATGTGTCTGGGCATCGTGTTTCCGACCGCCATCGGCCTTGGCGCCGGCACTGTGCTGCTTGGCTTGCCGTTCACCGCCATCACCCTGTTCGCGATGCGCGAAGCGCGCCGGTTGCGCGGCGACGCCGCAGCCGGCCTCATGGGCTACGCCACCGCGGCATACGGCCTCGGACAGATCGTCGGGCCGCTCGTCGCCGCGCCGATCGCCCAGCGGACCGGATCGTTCTCGTTCGCGCTATGGATTGCGGTCGCGGCGCTGGGGCTGGGCGCGGTGGCGTTGGCGATCGTTGGCCGACGCGGCGCGGTGCAAGCGTAGGGAATCGCTGCCCTACTTCGATTCGGCCTGCCCTTCGGCCGCCTTGCCGCGACGCGGCTTCCTGGCAGTGTCCGAAGCCCCGGCGTCGGCCGTCTTGCCCCCGCGCTTGGCCTTCGATTCGCTCTCAACCGCCGCGGACTTGGCCTTTGCTCCGCTCGCCGGTTCCTTCGTCTTCGCTGACTTCTTTGCTGCGGTCTTCGTTGCTGTCTTTGCTGCGGTCTTGACTGCCGTCTTCGCCGAAGTCTTCGCCGGTGCCTTCGTCCTGGCTTTCGTCTTCGCTTCGGCCTCGGGAGCCGCAGCGCCCTTCTTGGCCTTCGCCAACTTCTTGCCATCGGACGCCGCATGCTCGCCAGCGGCCGGATCGCGCGACGGCGCGACGCCTTCTTCCTTCAGTTGAGCGATGGCCTGCTGCCAATACACGTGATCCCGCCCGGAGTGGCGGCCATCGGCCTCCCACAGGAGATAGGCACGGGTTCGGATATCTTCTTCGCGCAACTTCGACTGCATCGTGACTCCGAGGACTGAGTGAGGTTCAAGCGAACATAGCAGGTCGTCTCGTGCCGTTCAACCGCGGACCGCGCAAACGCACGGTGGTTCGCGCACTCTGCCCGCTCGCATCCACACGAAGTCACGCGATCCGGCAGCGCGCGCAGCATCGCGCCGCCGCCATGCCGCCGCGCTCACACGACCTTGATCGTCACGTCGATGTTCCCGCGCGTCGCTTTCGAATACGGGCAGGTCTGATGCGCGCCCTCGACGATCGCGTGCGCCATATCCCGGTCGATGCCCGGCAGACTGACCGCGAGCCGCGCACGAAGCAAATACGCGCCGTCGTTCGTGCCGAGATCGACTTCGGCGTCGACGGCCGTATCGTCGGGCAGCCTCACCTGCAACACGGCGGCGGACTTGCGCATCGCGCCGATGAAACACGCCGACCAGCCCGCCGCGAACAGTTGCTCGGGGTTGGTGCCCGCGCCCGCCGCGCCGGGCGTCGAGAGCTTCACGTCGAGCCGGCCGTCGGAACTGCGCGCGTGTCCTTCGCGGCCTCCGGTGACATGGGTCTTGCCGGTGTACAGCACGGTATCGATTTGCGTCGTCATGGTGATCCTCCAAAAGTTCATATCAGGCGATACGCGATGGCGCAGCCAATCAGCTACCGCGATACAGACTCGACAGCGCCGCGATCTGTCCGCTCTTTTGCGCCTGCGCGAGTTCGTGCCGAACCTCGGCGCGCGTCTTGCCCATGACGCGATGCACGGCCGGCGATTGCGCGTCCTGTGACGCGGGCGCGGTGTCGGTGACCGCGGCTTGCGCGGCTCCCGCGAAAGCACTGGCGGCGAAAGCAAAAGCGATGATCGAAGTTTTCATGATGAGCTCCTTGAGTAAAGTAACGACGCTCTCCGATGCCCGCCATCGCACGTTTGCAATGTCTGCACCGTCTGCTGCCGTGACGCCATTGAACCGCGCCCGTGTATCCGGCATGTTTCGGGAAAGCGCCCTCTTCGAATCGCTCTGTATCGGGCCGTGTCCGGATACATGACGATACAAACGCCGCGCCCCTCCGGTCATATGTCGAACGGCGCGTGCAACGCTATGTATCGCGCGAAGCCACGGATACACTGCGATACAAAACGCGCGGCCCGCCCGTCGAAACCACGCGCGTTCTGGGCTATAACGCTTGCATCGTGAACGCCTGGAGTCATCCGTGAAACGCATGCTCGCAATCGTCGCCTTCCTCGCGGGCGGACTGGCGGCCGAACTCGCGCATCCGGTGCAGTGCCTGTTGCTGACACCCGCCCGGATGCAATTCAAGCGCAAGAAGCCATGAGCGATCGATGGAAACCACCGACCACGTGCTGATCGTCGACGACGACCGCGGCATCCGCGAACTGCTCGCGACCTATCTGGAGAAGAACGGCATGCGCGTGTCGCTCGCCGCCAATGGCCGGCAGATGCGCGCCGTGCTCGAACAGGGCGCGCCGGATCTGATCGTGCTCGATCTGATGCTGCCGGGCGAAGACGGGCTCGTGCTGTGCCGCGAATTGCGCTCGGGCAAGTTCCGCTCCGTGCCGGTACTGATGCTGACCGCGCGCAACGAGGAAGCCGACCGCATTCTCGGCCTCGAAATGGGCGCGGACGACTATCTGCCGAAGCCGTTCGCCGTGCGCGAACTGCTCGCGCGCATGCGTTCCGTCCTGCGCCGCACGCGCATGCTGCCGCCCGGCATGCAGGTGACGGAAACCGCGCCGATGCTCGCTTTCGGCGACTGGCGGCTCGACACGACCGCCCGGCATCTGCTCGATGCGGACGGCACGATGGTCGCGCTCTCCGGCGCCGAGTACCGCTTGCTGCGCGTGTTTCTGGATCATCCGCAGCGCGTGCTCACGCGCGATCAATTGCTGAATCTGACGCAGGGCCGCCAGGCCGATCCGTTCGACCGCTCCATCGACCTGCTCGTGAGCCGCCTGCGTCAGCGCCTCAAGGACGAGGCGCGCGAGCCGCGCTACATCAAGACGCTGCGCAGCGAGGGCTATGTGTTCTCGGCAGCGGTGACGCCGCTCGGCGGCACGCCATGAGCACGCGCGTCGAGGTGCCGGGCGAAGCGCCGCGTTCAGCCGCCGCCTGGCTGCGCCTGCCGCGCACGCTCTTCGCGCGGCTGGCCGTGATCCTGCTCGTCGGGCTCGCGGTGGCGCAAGGCGCCGCGTTCTGGCTCACCATGACCGAGCGCGATCAGAGCATGACCAACGTGATGACCGGCTACGTCGAGCGCGAAGTGGCGAGTTCCGTCGCGCTGCTGGATCATCTGCCGCCCGCCGAACGCGCCGCGTGGCTGCCGCGGCTCGCGCGGCGCACCTACGATTTCATCCTCGGCCCCGGCGTCGGCGGCGCGCCGCCGGATGCGGCGTTGTCCGGGCGATTCGCGCAGTCGATCGCCGACGGCATCGGCAAGCGGTATCCGCTGACGGTGAACGCGGTCCCCGGCCAAGGCGAACGCTTCCAGATTCACTTGCGCCTGTCCGACGGCTCGCCGCTCACCATCGACATGAGGCCCATGCACGGCACGCCCGTGTCGAGCTGGCTGCCGTTTCTGCTGGCGCTGCAACTGGCGGTGCTGGTCGCGTGCTGCTGGCTCGCGGTGCGCCTCGCGACGCGCCCGCTCGCGCAACTGGCGCACGCCGCCGACACGCTCGGTCCCGATCTGAAGGGACAGCGCCTGCCCGAAGAAGGCCCGGACGAAGTGCTGCGCGCCGCGAAGGCGTTCAACGCGATGCAGGACCGCGTCGCGATGTACATGGCGCAGCGCATGCAGATTCTCGCGGCCATCACGCACGATCTGCAGACGCCGATCACGCGCATGCGCCTGCGCGTGGACGTGATGGACGACACCGCGACCGGCGCGAAGCTGCGGCAGGATTTGCAGGAGATGGAAACGCTCGTGAAGGAAGGCGTGACCTACGCGCGGACCTTGCACGGCACGCAGGAAGCGGCGGTGCGCGTGGACCCGGACGCGCTCATCGAAAGCATCGTCGATGACTACCGCGACGCGCGAAAGAGCGTGTCGCTCGAAGGACGCATCGGACATGCGATGGTGACGCGGCCGCAGGCGTTGCGGCGGATCGTCGGCAATCTCGTCGACAATGCGCTCAAGTTCTCGGGCGCGGCGGAAATCGAAATGAAGGCGCTCGCCGATGGCCGTGCGCGCATCGCGGTGATGGACCGCGGGCCGGGCATTCCGGAAGCGTCGCTAGAAGCGGTGTTCGAGCCTTTCGTGCGGCTGGAAGACTCACGCAATCGGGAAACGGGCGGTACGGGGCTGGGGCTTGCAATCGCGCGGCAACTCGCGCGGGCGATGGACGCCACGTTGACCTTGCATCCGCGTGAAGGCGGCGGGCTGGAAGCGCGGCTGGTGTTGGAACGCGCGTTTTCCTCGCATCGCGCGGGCGCTTTGTTGTGATGGGACGCCGGCTGGAAGCTCGTGGAATCGAGACACGCGCGGTGCGGGACTGCACTTACGATCGCGCTCAACTCGCGCGGGCAAACGCGACGTTGACCTGCATCCGCGTGAAGGCGGTCGGGTGTCGTGAACGGGCGTGTTCGCGTTGCATCGCGAAGGCACTTCCTCGCGACGCCGGCTGGAGGCTCGCGCAACGGAGGCACGGGCGGCGCGGAGCGGGGAATTGCGATCGCGCGGCAACTCGCGCGGGCGATGGACGCCACGCTGACCTGCATCCGCGTGAAGGCGGCGGTCTAAAAGCGCGGCTGGTGTTGAAACCGCGCGTGGCGTCGCATCGCGGGCAGTTCCTCACGATGCAACGCCGCTTAATTCACGGACGCGCGTACGGCGAGCCCAAACCGACGACATCGTCGTGCCGCGCGCCCGATTGCGACGCGCCGCCCGCTGCGCCGCCATATGCGGCATCGCCCGAATGCACGCGTGCCAGCGCGGCCTCGATGTTCGTCGGATATTGCGAATGATCGCTCGCCGGGTTGTAGCCGGCCTGCGCGAGTTGCACGAACTCGGCGCGCACTTGCGCGCGAGTAACCTCGTTGCCGCTCTGCGCGAACGAAACGACGGGCGCGACAGCGAGCGCGGCGACTGCAAAGAGTTGAATGGCTTTCATGACGTTCTCCGAAGGTTAAGGGGTTGCAAGGCCGGATCTGATCGGCCTTGCATGAGACGTATTAAAACGCGCGAACGTATCCGGCTTGTTTCCGCGTCGGCTGCCCGCTGCAAGCGCATGTCTCACGCGCTGCGCCAGATACGTGGCGATACGAAAATCAGCCGAAGGTGAACGCATACGCCCGCGCGCCGCTGTCGAGAAACTCGATCTCGAAGGTGCGGTCATCGACCGTTCCGCTCTGACGCACGAGCTGATAGAGGCGCGCGGTATCGACGACGCCGTTGCCGTTCGCATCGACGTCCGCGCCATGCGATGCGCCCGGCGCCGCGCCATCGACGGTGATGCGAAAGCGCACCGGCTTGCCGTCGGCGGCGGGCGCGAGCACGAGATGCAGGTCGCGCGCATGAAACCGATAGGCGATGCGCGCGTGCGGCGCGACCGGCACGGCCGCCTCCGCGCCGATGTTCCACTGCCCGCCGACCGCCCATTCGTTGAGCGCGAGACGTTGCGGCAGCGCGTAGGCGGCAGGCGCGTCGCGCAACACTGGCTGGGCGGACGCCTGTCCTTCCGCCTCGCGATAGCCGACATACGTTTCGTTCGACGCCTCGTGCGCCGGGTCCGCAGCCACTTGCGTGCCGCTCGCCAGGACCGCTGGCCGCGCGGCGGCGTCCGGCGACGTACCCGCATCGCCCAGCAATTGCCGGATGACGTGCTCGGCTTGCTCGTAGCCGCCTTCGCCGAAGTGGTGATAGCGAATGCGCCCTTCCTGATCGACGATATAGAACGCCGGCCAATAGCGATTGCCGAACGCTTGCCAGATGCGGTAGTCGTTATCGACGGCAACGGGATACGACACGTGCAGATCCCGCAGCGCACGCTGAACGTTGCCCGTGTCGTGCTCGAAGCCGAATTCGGGCGTATGCACGCCGAGCACGACAAGCCCGTTGCCGCCGTACTCTTGTGCCCACGTCCGCAGGTAAGGCAGCGTGCGCAGGCAGTTGATGCACGAATACGTCCAGAAATTGACGACGACGACCTTGCCGCGCAACGCATCGCGGGAAAGCGGCGGGCCGTTGAGCCACTGCGTCGCGCCGTCGAGGGCGGGCAGCGCGCCTTGTACCGGAAGGCTCGCCGACGCGTTCGAAGCCGGCATCGCCACGCGCACGATGCGCGGCTTCTGCGCGTCGCCGCGTGCCGGAGCGTGCGCGGACAGCAACCCGACGAGCCGGCTTTCGATGCCATCCGTCGAGACGCTACGGACGAGCGCGAGCACGCGCGTATCGACACCCGATGCGATCGCCGCGACGGTCAGCAGCACGAGCGCGCCCATCGCGCGGCGCACGTGCTCGCCGATGCCGAACGACCGCTTGAGGCCGTCGAGCGCGCGCTTGCCGAGCGACGATGCCACCGCGAGCGCGCACGCCGCGCCTGTCGCGTAGGCCGCGAGCGCCGCGCCGGTGTGCCAGCTCGCGCCGTTGAGCGCCGCGCCGGACAGAATCGCGCCGAGTATCGGTCCCGCGCACGGCGCCCACAGCAGGCCGGTGGCCGCGCCGAGCAGCATTGCGGGGACGATCCGGCGCGATGCGCCCTGCGCCTGCGACCGCGCGGTGAAGCGATCCGCGAGCGCGGAAAGCGGAAGCGCAAGGCGCGCGGCGATAGCGGGAAAGAGCAGCGACGCGCCGAACAGCGCGAACAGGCCAAGCGCAAGCCAGCGGCCGTACTGGCTGAATTGCGCCGCGCCCGCGAGGCCCGCCGCGCCGAGGCCCGTGACGAGCGTGAACATGCCAGCGAGTCCGGCGAGAAGCGGCAGGCGGTCGGTGAGAAACGGCCGGTCTGAGCGTGCGAAGATGAACGGCACGACCGGCAGAATGCAGGGACTGAGCACGCTGAACGCGCCGCCCAGAAAAGCCACGATGATCAGCAACATGAGACCGTTCTCCATGAAATGAGCGATGCGCCCCGTTCCACGTATTCGACGGCTTTCATGTATCGCGCGAATGTCCCGAATCGGGCGTTATGTATCGCAATGTATCTGCTGCGCCCGGCGATACATGGCGATGCGATTGGCTTGACCGCCGGACATAGTGTGGATACATCGACGCGCTGCAATACGGGCTGACATCAACCAACGAGGAGAGTCATCATGTTCGGTCGTCTCAGGATTGCGGCGGTCGCGCTGGGCATCGCGGCGACGGCGGCTTTTGCGGTATTCGCGTCGAACGGCGCGTCGGCGCTCGCGCCGGCGGCGATCGCAATCGGAGCGGAAGCGCCCGAATTCACGGGCATCGACAACTGGTTCAACAGCGCGCCGCTGCAGTTTAAGCAGTTGCGCGGCAAGGTCGTGCTCGTCGATTTCTGGACGTTCGACTGCATCAACTGCGCGCACACGCTGCCGTATATCAAGGCGTGGAACGCGCGCTATCGCGACAAGGGGCTCGTCGTGATCGGCGTGCATTCGCCGGAATTCGCGTTCGAGCGCGATACAGGCAATCTGAAGAAAGCGATAGCGAGCAACGGCATCACGTATCCGGTCGCGCAGGACAATCAGTTCGCGACGTGGCGGGCGTATGGCAATCAGTACTGGCCGGCGCTTTATCTGATCGATCAGAACGGCAAGCTGGTGTATAGCCACTTCGGAGAAGGGCAGTATGCGCAGACGGAGGAGAAGATCAGGACGTTGTTGGGGGTTCGGGAGAAGGCGGAGTGAAAGGCGGTGAGCTGCGTCAGCGCGGCGACGCTTCCGCGCTGACTAGAGCCGACCAGGGCACCCCACCTCACAAATACTCCACGTTCCCATCCACGCTGATAGCCTGCCCCGTGACATTCCGGGCCGCGGGCGATGCGAGAAAGAGCGACATCGCGGCGATATCCTCCACCGTCACCATGCGGCGCAGCGATATCTTCTTCAGATACTCGTCGCGCATGGCGTCGAACGTCGCGCCGACTGCTTCAGCGCGCGCCGCGATCACGCGATCCATCCGTTCGCCCTGTACCACGCCGGGCAGGATCGCGTTGACGCGGATATTGCTCGGCCCAAGCTCGATGGCGAGCGACTTCATGAGGCCGACGAGCGCCCATTTCGTCGCGGCATACGGCGTGCGAAACGCATAGCCGAGCCGCCCCGCCACCGATGACATCGTGACGATGCTCGCCTGCTCCGACGTTTCCTTCATGAGCGGTACCGCTTTGCGCAAGAAGTAGAACTGGCTGTTGAGATTCGTCGTGACGGTGCGTTCCCATTGCACGGGATCGAGTTCTTCGACCGGCCCCGTCGGACCCGCGATGCCCGCGTTGTTGATCAGCAGGTCGAGGCCGCCGAGCGCGGCGCGCACCTCGTCGATGACCTTATCCACCTGCTGCGAATCGCTTACGTCGGCCACGCACCCATGCAGCGACGCATGCGTTGCCGTGAAGCGTTCGACGGCCGCGGCATCCATATCGCAGATGAATACGTGCGCCTGCGTCTCGAGAAAGGCTTTCGCGATGCCCGCGCCGATGCCCGACGCCGCGCCGGTGATCAGCACGCGCAAGCCGGGCTGCGGTTTGAGAAGTTCGAATGTGTTCATGTCCGGTCTGCACCATGCGGTAGCGCGCGGCCGTATCGAAGCATCACAGCGTCATGCCGCCGGATACCTCGATCACCGCGCCGTTGATATAGCTCGCTTCGTCGCTTGCGAGAAAGGCGTACACGTTGGCGATTTCTTCGGGCCGCCCGAGCCGTCCGAGCGGCACTTGCGCGCGCATCTTGCCGAGCACGTCGTCCGGAATGGTGGACAGAATCGGCGTCTCGACGAAACCCGGCGCGACCGCATTGACGCGAATGCCCTTCGGTCCCAGCTCGCGGCTCCAGGTCTTCGTGAAGCCGATCACGCCGAATTTCGACGCCGCGTAATTCGTCTGCCCGAAGTTGCCATAGATGCCGACCACCGAGCTCGCATTGAGAATCACGCCCGAGCCTTGCGCGATCATGCCGTCGACGACCGCCTGACTTGCGTGAAAGACGGCGCGCAGATTTACGTCGATCACGGCATCGAACTGTTCGATGGTCATCTTCTGCAGGCGCGCATCGCGCGTGATGCCCGCGTTGTTCACGAGCACGTCGATTCTGCCGTGGCGCTCGCGCACGGCTGCGACCATCGCATTCACGCTCTCACGGTCGGACATGTCGACGCGAAACGCGGAGCCTTCGGCGCCCGCCTCGCGGCATTGCGCGATCACGTCCTTCGCGGCGGCGTCGTTGATATCGCACGCGATAACGACCGCGCCTTCGCGCGCGAACTTCAATGCGGTGGCCGCGCCGATGCCCTGGCCCGCGCCCGTGATGATGGCTACTTTGTTCTTGAGTCTCATCGTTTCAGTCTTCTCGTGTCAGTCAGGAGTGAATGGCCGCCTTGGCATTGCTCATCGCCGATGCCGCGCCCGCTTCGCGCCGGATCGCTCTCGCGAATACCGGCACGAGCGCGAGCCCCAGCACCGATGCCACGACGATCACGAGGAAGCCCGAATCGCTGCGCCCCGTGACGGTCTCGGTCATGCCGAACAGATACGGTCCGACGAATCCGCCGATCAGCCCGATCGTGTTGATGAACGCGAGGCCCGCCGCTGCCTGAATGCCCTGCAGCCGCTTCATCGCGATCGCCCAATACGAAGGCAGGACGCCGCCGCCGAAAAACGCCGTGACCGCGAGCAATGTCATGCGCGCCGCCGGATGGGACGCCGCGACGAACGCACACGCGCCCGCGACGAGCCCAGCCGTGAGTATGCCCAGATACACGCAGTCGTTGCCATAGCGCCGATGAATGCGCGGCAGAATCAGCACGCCCAGCAGGAAACCCACGCCGACGCTGCTCGACAGCAGACCGACGAGAAACGGCGTGTTGACGTGCATCTGATGAATCATCGCGGGCGTGAAGAAGTACAGTCCTACGAAGGCCACCTGATTCAGAAAGTAGATGAGTCCGATGAGCACCGTCGTCGGCCGCTTGAGCGCCGCGAGCCAGTCCGCCGACGTCAGTTCCGGATGACCATGCGTGTCGATGACCGCGCGCGCTTCGAGGGCTCGCGCTTCGTCGGCGGAAAGCCAGCGGGCATCGTGCGGACGCTCCGGCAGCTTGAAATACAGCAGCACGCCCGCGAGCACGCTCGGAATGCCTTCGATCATGAACATCCACTGCCAGCCGTGCAGGCCGCCCATGCCGCCCAACTGCATCAGCGCACCGCCGATCGGATTGCCGAGCACGAGCGCGAGCGCGGGCGCCGTGTAGATCCAGCCGACCGCGATAGGCCGGTCGGCAGGCGCGAACCACAGCGTGACCATGTACATGAGCGCGGGAAAAAGGCCCGCTTCGGCGATGCCCAACAGCACGCGCAGCACATAGAACGACCACTCGCCCTGCACGAACATCATCGCGGTGGAAAGAATGCCCCAGCTCACTGCGATGCGCGCGATCCAGCGGCGCGGCCCCACGCGATGCGCCGCGAGATTGCTCGGCACTTCCAGCAGCGCATAGCCGATGAAGAAGATGCCCGAACCCAGCCCATAGGCGGCGGCGCTGATGCCCACGTCGGCCGCGAGCTGCACCTTGGCGAGCGCCACGTTCGTGCGGTCGAGAAAGGACATGAAATAGATCGCGCACATGAGCGGGATGAGCCGCAGCATCGCTTTGCGTGTCGCGGCGCGATGTATCGCGTCGACCGTGTCGTTGAGAGCGCCGGTGTTCATGTTGTCTCCTGAAAGAAGGGCTGCCGTTGTTATGAGTTGCTTTGGTCGGGCAGCGTGGATTCGATGAGTGTGTTGTCAGAGCGTGACCTGATCGCGTCCCTTGAGGCCGAGCATGGCGCGCGCATCCGCAGGCGTCGCAATCTCGAACGACAGTTCTTCGAGAATGCGTCGGATCTTCCTGACCTGCTGCGCGTTCGATTCGGCCTTCACGCCCTTCGCGAGATAGATGCTGTCTTCCAGGCCGACGCGCACGTTGCCGCCGAGAATCGCGCTCATCGCGACGAGCGGCATCTGATGACGTCCCGCGCCGAGCACGGAAAACAGGTAGTCGTCGCGTCCGAACAGGCGGTCAGCGGTCGCGCGCATCACGGTCATGTTCTCCGGGTCCGCGCCCATGCCGCCGAGAATGCCGAACACCGACTGGATGAAGAACGGCGGCTTCACGAGCCCCTGATCCACGAAATGCGCGAGATTGTAGAGATGCCCGAGGTCGTAACACTCGAACTCGAAGCGCGTGCCCTTGCCGCCCAGTTCGAGCAGAATGTGCTTGATGTCCTTGAACGTGTTGCGAAAGATCATGTCTTCCATGCCTTCCACGTAGCCCTTTTCCCATTCGTAACGCCACGTCGAAATCTTCGACGCAAGCGGATGAATCGAGAAGTTCATCGAACCCATGTTGAGCGAGCACATCTCGGGCGCCGCGCTCAAGGGATACGCGAGCCGTTCTTCGAGCGTCATGCGCGTGCTGCCGCCCGTCGTGATGTTGATGACGGCATCGGTCGAATCCGCGATGGCGGGCACGAACTGCCTGAAGATATCGGGGCTAGGCGTGGGGCGTCCGTCGATGGGATCGCGCGCATGCAGATGAATGATCGCGGCGCCGGCTTCAGCGGCTTCGACCGCCTGCGTGCGGATGTCTTCGGGCGTGAGCGGCAGATGCTCCGACATCGAAGGAACGTGCGTGGCGCCCGTGATGGCGCACGAAATGATCACCTTGCGGCCGGGATTGCTCATGATGCGGTCCTCGTCTCCATGCCTGATTCTTGCCGCCGCGCTGTGCGCAACGGCGGCTTGTGACACTGATCTTATTGAGTTAGCATCCCGCCCGAAAGGTCATTTCCGGACAGGCGAGAGTCCTGCGAGGACATAGCGAATTCAGCGAGAAAGTCATGGCGACGATCCGTCCCCCACTCAACGAACGCATGTATGCGCCGTACAAGATCGCGGCGCTGGTGGAGGTGCTGGCGGAGCAAGGCATCGCGCCGGCAGACACGTTGCGCGGCACGGGCGTGAGCGTCGAGGCGTTGCAGGATGCGTCCGTGCTCACGTCCATCGGCCAGTACGCCACCGTGTGCCGTAATGCGATATCCCTGTCGTGCGATCCCGCGACGCCGTTCAAGGTCGGCAGAAAGCTGCATCTGTCGGCTTACGGCATGTACGGCTATGCGCTCATGTCCTGCCTCTCGCTGCGGGACTACTTCAAGCTGGGCGTGAAGTACCATCGGCTTGCAACGCCGACCGTTGCGATCGAATGGACCGAGTATCCGGACCGCATGGTCTGGACCTTTCCCGACGCCTTTATTTCCAGTCCATCGCGTGAGTTGCGCGAGTTCATCATCGAGCAGCAATACACGCAGCATGTCACGCATCTTCAGGATGTCGCGGGCGGGTTGTGTCCGCCGGTGAAGGCATGTTTCTCGTACCCCGCGCCCGCTCACGCGGACATTTACGCTGAGTATCTCGGCTGTCCCTGCTACTTCGATCAGGACCAATGCGCGCTGATCTACGACAGCGCGATTCTCGATCGCAAGCCGCAGCTCGCGCATCAGCTCACGGCGTCGCTGCTTCAGGAAACGTGCGACAGGCTCATTGGTCAGGCAAAGACATCGAGCGGCGTCGCGGGCGAGGTCTACCAGATACTGATGAGCACGCCCGGCGTCTTTCCCGGCATGGAGGCCACGGCCGAGCAGATGCACATGACGACGCGCACGTTGCGGCGGCGGCTGCAAGCGGAAGGCACGTCGTTTCTCGCGATTGTCGACGACGTGCGCCGCTCGCTCGCGCTCGAATATCTGAAGACGACGAAGATGAGCACCGACGACGTCGCCATGTTGCTCGGCTTCAGCGACACGGCGAACTTTCGTCGTGCATTGAAACGCTGGACGGGTAAAGGACCGGGCGAGCTGCGGAAATAAGCTTCGCCGTCCTTATTACTTTGAGACAGCCTTCAAGGCTTCCCGTACATGACGCACGAAGCGCGTCGTGACCGCATGCTCTCTCGCCGACGGCCACGCCAGCCCCACGCGCCACTTCGCGTGCTTGCCGTTGAGCGGCAGGACGGTTGCATCGCGCAGTAGATGCTGCGCACGCGACGGAATGAACGCGACGCCCACGCCCGCGGCCACCGACGTGAGCACCGATTGCACGTCTTCCGCGTGCTGCGTGATGTTCGGCACGAAACGGCGTTCGCCGCACCATCGGTCGATCTGCGCCGCGAGGCCCGGACCGCGTGCGCGCGACAACGCAATGAAGCCGATATCGTTGAGCACGCCGAGGTCCGTCGGAAGGCGTTTGTAGCGGCTGTCGGCGGGCATCGCGAGCGCGAGACCTTCATCGATCACTCTGAACGATGTGAGCCCGGTAGCGGCGGGCAGGCGCATGAAGCCGGCATCGAGCTTGCCCGCGAGAATGCGCCGGCTCTGTTCCGACGACGAAAGATCGGAGAGCGTGATCGCTACGCCGGGATTCTGCTGGCGAAAGTCGGCAATGAGCCTCGGCACCAGCGTCAGCACCGAAAGACATATGCCGATGCGCAGATGCCCGGATCGGCCGCTGCTGGCGTCGCGTGCGCGCGCGAGGATATCGTCGGCATCGCGGATCAATGCTTGCGCATCCGGCAGGAACGCTTCACCGAAGAGCGTCAACTCCGCGCCATGCCTGCCCCGCTCGAACAACTTGCCGCCGAGGCTCGCTTCGAGCGCACCGATCTGCTTGCTGAGAGCGGGCTGGCTCACGTGCAGCGCGTCCGCAGCGCGGCTGAAGTGGCGCAGTTCCGCGACCGCGAGAAATGCCTTCAACAGTTTGAGTTCCATTCGATGCCGTTATCGGATGCGGAAAATCATTCATTTTACAAATGGAACGTCGAAGCGTGGAATGAGCGTAGGCATTTCACTCAGGAGACTAGACATGACATCTCGCACGACCGTGCGTCGTCGCGCTGCGGGTCGCGGCAACGAAACACAAGCTGAGACGCCTGCGGTGAAGGACGAACTGAACGCATCGCCTCGACCGCCGCGTTATCGGGCTTATGGTGCGGTCGGAAGCGAAGTGGAGGACAGCCCCGCGACCGGGTCCATCGCGCTGAGCTTTGCGGTAGTCAAACGCAGCCCACGATGAGCCGCGAGGAAGGATGGCGCGCGCCCGCGTCGGGGCGCGCGTGAGCTTAAACCGCCCGCCGCACCAGCATTTCCCTGATCTTGCCGATGGCCTTCGTCGGGTTGAGACCCTTCGGGCACACATCGACGCAGTTCATGATCGTGTGGCAGCGGAACAGGCGATACGGGTCTTCCAGGTTGTCGAGACGCTCGCCGGTCGCCTGATCGCGGCTATCGGCGATAAAGCGATACGCCTGCAGCAAGCCCGCCGGACCCACGAACTTGTCCGGATTCCACCAGAAGCTCGGGCACGATGTCGAGCAGCTCGCGCACAGAATGCACTCNTGCCATCCGGCCGCATTCAAGCCTGGCCTACCTGACGCCCGACGAGTTCAAGCAGCGGTATTGTTCAACTGAAGCAATCGAGGCCGTTCTCCAAGATTAAAACGGTCCGAAGAACTCAGGCAGGTCATCGGGATTGCATTAGCGCCGCTTATAGTTGGAACCGGGCGCCAGGCGCCCCGCAAATGTGTCTTCGTCGATAGCGTTAACCCGTAGGCTGTCGCCGGGCGCGGCCCCGTTGGCGTCGCTGCGGCAGACGCGCCGGGATGCTGGCCATTCACGCCCGAACCGTGTTACCAAGCGATTGATGCCAGGCGTCAACGGGGCCTGGAACAGCACACGCATTCTCGTGCCGCCTGCATGCTGGCCAGAACAACCTGCCGTTCTCGGGCAGCACGCACATCAAGGTCATGGTAGCGTCCCCATCGAGAGCACGCGTCAGGTCGAGCCTCGCGACCTGCACGCCCTGTCCTCGCCCGCATGAAGGGCGGCACGTCCGCAATCCCACGCAATCAACGACACAAGGAGACGAATCCATGCCAGCAATCGACCGGCGCTATTTCCTGAAGGCAGGTGCGGCGAGCGCGCTTGCCTCGGCGACCGCGGGAACAGGCGCGCTCGCACAGGGCAACGATGCCGCATCGAGCGCCTCCGCGCCCTCGTCCACCGCCAAAGCCAACGCACAACCGCCTAAAGTC
The DNA here is from genome assembly GCF_902506145.1 of Burkholderia sp. 8Y. Classification (GTDB taxonomy): domain Bacteria; phylum Pseudomonadota; class Gammaproteobacteria; order Burkholderiales; family Burkholderiaceae; genus Caballeronia. Next base: position 1,356,853 of record NZ_LR733519.1, read on the forward strand.
ACGCGCATCCTCGCCGAGTTCATTCATCGCACGGCCTATCAGGACTTGCCCGCGAACGTGCGCCGTGAAGGCGTGCGTACGCTGATGAACTGGGTCGGCGTCGCGGTCGGCGGATCGCACGACGAAACGGTAGACCGCGCGGTGGCGGCGCTAACGCCGTTCTCGGGTCCGCCGCAAGCCAACCTGCTCGGCCGCACCGAGCGCTTCGATATCATGAACGCGGCGTTCATCAACGGCGTGAGCAGCCATATCTTCGATTTCGACGACACGCATCTGAAGACCATCATCCATCCGGCCGGTCCGGTGGTGTCCGCGATTCTCGCGTACGCGCAATATCGGCCGGTGACGGGCAAGGATTTCCTCAACGCGCTGGTGCTCGGCGTCGAGACGGAATTGCGGATGGGCAATGCGGTGTACCCGAATCATTACGATGTCGGCTGGCACATCACAGGAACATGCGGCGTCTTCGGGTCTGCTGCTGCAATGTCGAAACTGATGGGCCTGAGCGTGCAGCAGACGGTCTGGGCGCTCCGGCTGGCGGCGTCGCAGCCGGTCGGCCTGCGCGAGTCGTTCGGCTCGATGAACAAGAGTTTCAACCCGGGCCGCGCGGCCGCCAACGGCATGTTCGCGGCGATCCTCGCAGGCAAGGACTACACGAGCTCGGACGGCATGATCGAGGCGAAGCGCGGATGGGCCAACACCATCAGCACGAAGCAGGATTACCGCGAGATCACCGACGGTCTCGGCACGCACTGGGAATCGACGCTCAACACGTATAAGCCGTTCGCATGCGGCATCGTGATTCACCCCGCGCTCGATGCAGCCATCCAGCTTCGCAACGAAAACCACCTGACTCCCGATCAGATCGAGCGAATCGATTTGCGCGTGCATCCGCTCGTCATCGAACTCACGGGAAAGAAGACGCCGAATATCGGGCTCGAAGGAAAGTTCAGCATCTATCACGCGGTGGCGATCGCCATCATCGACGGCGCCGCCGGCGAGAAGCAGTTCAGCGATGCGAAGGTCCGCGACCCGCAAACCGTTGCTCTGCGCGAGAAGGTGAATGCCATCGTCGATCCGGCCATCAAACCGGAGCAGGTCGACATGACCATCACGCTGAAGGACGGCCGCAAGCTGCACAAGTTCATTCAGCACGCGATCGGCAGCACCGAAGTGCCGATGACCGATGAGCAGCTCGAGAAGAAGTTCTCGGATCTCGCGGACGGCATTTTGTCCGCCGATCAAACGCGCGCGTTGATCGACAAGTGCTGGCACGTCGAGCAGCTCGACAGCGCGGCCGATATCGCGTTGGCGGCGGTTCATCGGTAAGTCATGGCGGGGCCAGCGGCGAAGACGCATGCGCCGATCGACTACACTCGCCTGAAGATGTCTTCGTCCGCCAACGCCGAGCCAACCGCGAGTCCGCCCGTGAACAGTCATCGACGCCGCACCCTGCACATGGCCGCTTGCGCCGGCTTCTATGCCCTATGGCGCGGCGCTCGCGCGGCCGGCATGTCTTCCGATATGCCGACGCCCGAAGAAATGGACGCCATCCAGCGCGGCGGCTTGTACAGCGCGCTTCGAGACCCCGCCGCGACGCAGCTTCCGCCCGACGTCTACGCGCAGCGCTTCACTTACTCTCCGGCTCCGGTCGCCTCCGACCAGGGCCACTGGACGAGCGCGCCGCCACTTCCGTTGCCGCGCAGCGAGATGGCCTGGGCGACGAGCGAAGGCGATCGCATGCACGTGATCGGCGGCTACGGCGCGGGCAGAGTCGCGCGCCCCTACCATCAAGTGTCCGACGCGGCACGCAATCAATGGCGCGAAGCTGCACCCCTTCCGCGCGGCGCGAATCATGTCGGAGTCGCGGCTTTGGGTGGCGTCGTTTATGCGTTCGGCGGCTTCGTCGAACAGAACCGCATCGCCGTGCCGGACTGCTATGCCTATGTCGTCGCCGACGATCGCTGGCAGGGTATCCGTCCGCTGTCGCGCGGCTCGCGCGGCGCGATTTCCGTCGTTGCGCACGATGGCCTCTTGCACGCGATCGGCGGTCGCGACACGCGCTCGGTCGACTGGCACGAAGTCTACGATCCCAAGAGCGACAACTGGACGACGCTCGCGCCCGTGCCCGGCCCGCGAGACCATTCGGCGGCCGTGTCGCTCGCCGGGCGCATTCACGTCGCCGGCGGACGCATGGATACTTTCGATTTCAACACCGGCATGCACGTCGCCTATGACGTGAAGACGGACGCGTGGCAAGAGTGCGCGCCGATGCCGACGCCTCGCTCGGGCCACGGCGGCGTGGCATGGCGCGGCAAGCTCTTTTGCATGGGCGGCGAAGGCACGCGGCGCGTATTTGGCCAGAACGAAGCCTACGATCCCGCGTCGGACGCATGGCAAGCCTATGCGCAGATGATGACGCCCAGGCACGGCATGGGCGCGGCAATCGTCGGCGACGCCATCCACGTGGCGGGAGGCGGGCCCATGAACGGCGGGCGGTTTCAGACTTCGGTTCACGAGGTCTTCACGATGTGACGTAAGAAAGCCGACGCCGGCTCGTGTCGCATGTTCTGATGGCCTGTGGCAAGTGCGTCCCTTGCGTATTCCACTGTGGCTTCACTTGGTTCGCGGTCGCATCAAGAGTCGGAGAAGCACAGGTAAGAGCAGCAGTACGAGCGGCAATTGAACGACGAGTCCCGAGATGATCGCGATCGCCAGCGGCTGCTGCATGGCCGAGCCTTGTCCGAGCGCGAAAGCCAGCGGCAGAAGCGCAAGGATGGCGGCAATGGTGGTCATCGCGATGGGCCGCAAGCGGTTGCGGCCGGCTTCGATCAGCGCGCGGTCGAACGCCATGCCATCGTCGCGCACCAGGTCCTGTAGCTCGGACACGTAAAAGATCGCGACCTCCGTCACGATGCCGATGATCATCGTCATGCCCATCATCGCCGAGATGTTCAGTTCGATGTGCGTCATCCACAGCCCCACGAATACCGCGCCCGCCGCAAGCAACGGCATGGCCATGACCGCCAGGGCGACGCGAAAACGTTCGTATAGAAAGAGCAGCAAGCCAAATACGAGCGCCACGGCTGCGCCGAACACCGTCATCAAGCCTTTGAACGCTATCTGCTGTTGCTGATACAGACCGCCAAGCTCGTAATAGACGCTCGACGGCAAAAGGTCCGGTTCTCCAAGCGCCTTCTGTACGTCGGCGACGGTCGAACCCAAGTCCCTCCCGTCGATGCGCGCGGTCACCGCCACCATGCGCTTGAGATTGTCGCGGCTGATCTCGGGCTGCCCCGTGACCTTGACCATGCTCGCCACGCGGCCCACCGGAAACAAATGGCCGTCCGGCGCGCGAACCAGCAACTGGCCCAGTTGTGTGTCCGTAAGCGTCAATGCATTCGCGATGTGAACGCGCACGCCCACCGTTTTCGGCCCACTCTCGAACTGCGTGGCGACACTGCCCTGCAGCATGTCCGAGACCGCCTGCGCAACCGACTGCACGTCCATGCCTTCGGCGGCCACTGCGTCGGGACGAATGCGTAGCTCGAGCGCATCGCCAGCCGGATTGATGCCGTCGGTTACATCGACAACGCCGGGTATCTTGCCAATTCGCGCCGCGACCTTGCGTGCGGTGGCATCCAGGGTATCCTGGTCGTCGGAGTAGATCTTGATCTGCACGGGTTGCGGGACGGCCGTCAGATCGCCGATGAGATCTTCCATCAGTTGAGCCAGTTCGATGCTCACACCGGGCACCTGGCTGTCGATGCGCGAGCGTATCTCCTCCATGACGGTTTCGATCGGCTCACGATTGCCCGACTTCAGCCGGACGAAGAAGTCCCCCTTGTTGGGCTCGTTCAGATCGCCTCCGAGACCGGCTCCCGTGCGGCGCGAATAGGTCAAGACGTTCGGATTCGACTGCAGGATCGCTTCGATCTGCTGCATCAACCGGTTCGTCTCCCCGACCGAAGTGCCCGGCGCCGTGTGGTAATCGAGCACGAAACCGCCTTCGTCCATGGTCGGCATGAAGCCGCTGCCAACCTGCGTGAACGCAAAGCCCGCAGCCGCTATCAGCGGTACGACACCCACCAGAACCAGCAAGGGCTTCGCGGTGACGCGTGCGACCAGGACCGCATAACGCCGGTTCATCCACGAGGCGAGGCGCGATTCCTTGTGCTCTTCCGCATCCTTCGCCTTGAGCCATCGGTCGCAAAGAATCGGGACCGCGAGCCACGTCACGAGAAAGGAGATGAATAGCGCGCTCGCCATCGTCACCGACAGCGCCTTGAAGAAGGCGCCGGTAACGCCCGAGAGAAATGCGAGGGGCACGAAAATGATCAGGGTTGCAGCGGACGAGCCCGCGAGCGGACGCGTGAACTCCAGCGCCGCAGCCATCACACGGCCATGAAATGCGCGCGCGCCGCCTTCGCGCATGCGTCGCACGACATGCTCGATCATCACGATTGCATCGTCGATGACGAGACCCACGGCCGCGGCCATGCCACCCAGCGTCATGATGTTGAAGCCCATGCCGAAGACATCGAGCAACAAGATGGTGGACGCCATGACCACCGGCACCAGTGCAACGGCGATGGCCGTGATCTTCCAGTTGCGCAAGAACACGAACAGCGTGATGGCGGCCAGCACCACGCCGATCATGATGGCATCGCGCACGCTGGTGGCCGACGCGATTACCAGTTCGCTCTGGTCGTACCAGTTCGCGAGATGCACGCCGGAAGGCATCTTGTGTTCGAAGTCCGCGAGCTTTGCGTGGATGGCCCGCGCCATCGCGACGCTGTTCGCACCCGGCTGCTGATAGATGTTGACGAGCACCGCGTCCTTGCCATCGGCGGTCACGCGCATCCACTGCGGCACGATGCCTTGCCGCACGTTGGCGACATCGCCGAGCGAGACCTGCGTGCCGCCATTCGACGCAACGACAACGCGTTTGAGTTCGTCGATGCGCGTGATCGTCGTGTTCGCGATGACGAGATACAGCTTGTAGTGGTCTTCGATCCGGCCGGTCGCCATGAGCACGTTGCTCGCGCCTATCGCCTTCGATACGTCCGCCAGCGACAGCTTGTATGCCGCAAGACGCGCGGGATCGATCGCGACTTCGAACTCGTCCTGAGCCCCGCCCATGACATCGACGCGCGCCACGCCTTCAACCGAAGACAGCAAAGGCCGAAGCTGAAATTGCGCGAGGTCGCGCAGTGCGGATTGCGTCTGTCGTTGCGACGTGAGGCTGTAGGCGAGCACCGGAAACACGGTCGGGTCCATCCGGCGCACTTGCATGGATGTGCCCGGCGGCAAGGTACCGAGTATCTCGCTGATGGCCGACTGCGCCTGCAATGTCGCCTGCGCCATGTCCGTGCCCCAGTCGAAGTTGATCGAGATCTCCGCCGAGCCCCGGCTCGTTCTCGATTCGACATCGCGTACGTTGGGCACGCGGCGCAAGGCTTCTTCGACGGGCATCGTCACGAGCGTGGTCATCTGCCCGGCAGGCCGGTCGCCGGCATCGAGGGAAACGACGGCTCTCGGGAACGCGACGTTGGGAAAAAGCGAAATCGGCATGCGAAAAGCGGTAAGCCCGCCCGCGAGGGCCAGAAGCGCGATGACGAACAGCAACGAGCGGGAATGGCGTTGCATCCACTGACCGAAGTTCATTGCGCCGGTCCCTGCTTTGCATTCGGCCCGCTGTCGCGTGGTGCTGCGCCGCCGTCGATCCGAACGGGTGCCCCATCATGCAACTCATAGTTGCCGACGACGACGAGCTTGCGCGTTGCATCCAGCGGCCCCTCTACGCCGTAACGGCCATCATCTTCGACAACGATCCTCACGTTCGCTCGGTGCGCCTTGCCGTCGCTTCCCGTTTGAAACACGTAGTCCCCTTGCGCATCGTGTAGCACTGCGCTGCGCGGCACGATCCAGTGAACGCCCGCCTGCGTATCGATATCCGCCTTTACGCGCGTGCCGGGAATAAAGGCGCTTGGCCCGGTCGGAACGTTCGCACCGACACTGACCAACTGAGTCTGAGGATCGACGGCTGCGCCCACCATCACCACGCGTCCCGCGATATGCGCGCTCTGCAAGGCAGTCGACAGTCCGCTGACGGTGACGCTATCGCCCCGGTGAATGGACGCGATATCGGAGGATTCAACGCCCAATGTCACGTTCGGCTGCGCGTCGCCGCCGCGCGTTCCCGCCGACAGTTGAAGGATCGCAGCGCCGGCCTGCACTTGATCGCCTTGGCCGGCAGATACCTGTGTCACCACGCCGTCATGCGGCGCGACGACCGTCGTTCGTCCATTGCCAACGCCGAGCTGATTCTGCGCAGCAAGCGCCTCTCTTGCGTCGAGCGCGGCCTTTCGCGCAGTGGCGAGTTGCGATCGCGTCGCAAGCGACTTATCGAAGAGCGATTGCGTGCGCGCGAGCTCGTCGTTTGCAAGCTGCGCCGCGCTCCTCGCTTGCGCTGCGGCCACGACGGCGGCCGGATCCGCCTGCACGACGAAGAGCGGCGCGCCCCGCACGACGCTTTGCCCCGCCTGTACCCGCATCTGTACGATGCGCGCGATGTAAGGAAGGTCGATCGTCGTCACGTTCGACGCGGAAACCGCCACCACGCCATATGCGTGGACGGGCCGCGATATCGGGCCACGCGTCAGTGCGACGGTTTGCACCGCGGTCACGGGCACTGGCGCCTCGTCCGCCTGCGCGGGCGAACCCATGAGGGCGATGACGACTGCGACAGGCGCAGCAGTAAGGCTACCTATGAGCCTGATGCGGTTATTTCGCATTGATTTCGGTGAATTGCTGATCGGAGGAGTAGGCGTCGGGAATCGCGCTGCCCAGCAGCGCCTGCAAACCGACGCGCTGTTCCGCGAGCGACTCCCGCAAGGTAGCGGCATCGATGCGTTTGATCAGAGCCGCGCTCTGTGCATCGACGTAGGCGGGCAGCGCAAGGTTGTGTTCGGCGTACGCAGCGGCCGCGTCCTTCGCAGCGCGATCGACTTCTGGCAGCGCGGACTCCGTCGCGCGCAACTGCGAAGCGAGGATGACCGTATCGGCACGCAGCTGCGCAACGTCTGCGTATGCGGTGTTGAGCCGGTCCTCGTACTCGTCGTGCAGACGCTGGCGGGTGGCCCGCTCGATCGCGACGTTGCCCTGATTGCGGTTAAAGATCGGCAGACTGAGGTTGATCTGGAAGCCGCTCGTGTAGATCGGAGTCGTGTCCCGGGCGCGCACGAAGCCGACCGAGAGGCTCGGGAACTGGCCCAGTATCGCTGCACGGTATTTTTGTTCCTGTGCCTCGTAGCCCGCCTGAAGGGCAAGCAGATCCGGACGGCGTGTCGGCAGTGCCTGCAACGCTGCTTCTATCGTGTTCGCGGGCATTGGCGCGATTGCATCGCTGGCGGTGAGTTTCAACTCCACATCGGGCGCAACACCGAGGAGCGCGTTCAGGTCGTGATGCGTTTGGACGGCTGCGCGCTGCATATCGGTGAATTGCCGGTTCGCGTCCGTGTAAGCGGTGAGCGCCGCAGTGAGCGCGTCCGAGGAAAGATTGCCTTCTCGTTGCGCCTGAGCTATACGCTCATAGCGCATGCGCGTGAGGTCGCGCTGCTGCTGCAAGAGCGGCAACGTGTCTGTCTGGAAACGCGATTTGACGAAGAGTTGCTTCGCCTGTGCAATGACCTGCCATTCCTGCCAGAGCAGACCGAGGTCTGTCTTCGCGACGGTGGCATCCGCCGATTGCTTGTTCGCGCTGCGCGTGACGATGGCCATCACGTCGATGCTCAACGCATAGCTGAACGCGGGCACCGCACCGAAGGCGCCGGGAAAGTCGCGCGCGAGGCCGAGTTGCGGGTCCGGAAGAAGCCCCGCCGAATAAGCCTGTGCGCATGCGATATGCAGATCGTCGCGTGCGAGCTTGAGCGCAGGATTGTTCGCGACCGCCAGCATGGCCACTTCTTCGATGTCGAAGCCGTCCGACGGATCGAAGCGGTGCGCGGCAAGCTCGGGCAATGGCATGCGCGATGAATCGATCCGAACGCGTTGCAACTCACTCGACGACGTTCGGCTCGCGTACGGCGCGAGCGGCTCGCGGTGGTATGAGGCGCAGCCCGACAGCGCCAGCAAGCAAGCGGCTGTCGATAAGGCGAGACTTGATCGACTGAACCGCGAGTGGATGAAAGGAATGGCAGAACAAAGAGGCAAGTCTTTCTCCCCGCTTCGGCTGGTCCGGAGCAGCAGCATTGAAAAACGCTCACGAATTGTCGATAACGATCGCTTAAGCGAGACTTAACTGTCACCTAAACGATGCGGAGCGGGACGGACAGGAGGCTGAATTGCTCGTGCCGTGGATGTGCGACGTGCGGAACGGGTCGTTATCGCCGCTTGGGAAGTGATCGAAAGAAACGCAGGGCGCGTTCATTGCCCGACCGCTCGACCCTGCCCTGCGCCTGATCGATCACCTCGACTCATTCGGAGCCATGACCGTCTTCGACACCACCATAGCCCGAGTTGGTCGGCGAGGCGGTGTTGTGCGTGTCATGTCGCGCAGCAAACGTTGCCCGGTTGCGCGCGACCGTCCGTGCGTTGGGCGGGTACTGGACACCGTTCGATGGCAGCAAACCCTGAGCCTGCGCCTGCGCCAGTTGATGCACTACTTCCGCGCGAGTCACTTCACTGGTTTGTGCGGATGCCTGAGCGGCCACTGCGAGGGCCATCGTCGCGAGCATGAGAGATACGATCTTTTTCACGAGATTCACCTGTGATTGATGGTTGGTTCCTGCAAGGCAGACGTCGATCAGGACGCTTCAATGCGCGCTATGCACTCGCGCCGGCAAGGTACCGCCCGCCTGCTCGCCGGCTTGCGCGCCGCCGTAGCCAAGCTCGTGCTCTTTCATTGCAGCCACCTTTGCTTGCGCGGACATGAGTGCTTGCGGATGGTCCGGAAGGGCTCTGCGGGTTTGCACCTTTGCCTTTCACCGTCGCGCGCATGGCAACGACGTTGGAATGATTGTGCGATTCACAGGCTGAGGCGAAGCTGACCGCCGGATTACGATTTCGAAATCAAACCGCATGACGAACCGCGCGCACCGATGCTCAAGGTGCGTCGTCGAGCCGGGGAAAAGAGAGGATGAACCGCGTGCTGCGCGCATCGCTTTCCGCGTGCGCCAAGCCCTGATGCAACTCCATGATGCTGCGCACGATGGCGAGTCCCAACCCCGCGGAGCCTGCCGAACGGCCCGAGACCACGCGCGAAGGATCGACGCGATAGAAACGGTCGAAGATGCGTTCGAGCAACGACGCATCGATGCGGGAGCCTTTATTCTCAACGCAGACGCGGACGAAGGCCGCATCGGCATAGACGGACAGTGTGATGACACCATCGCGGGGGGTATGTCGCACGGCATTTGCCAGCAGGTTGCTGACCGCGCGCCTGAAGAGCTCGATGTCCGCCCGCACGCGCCCCTGTCCCGTCACCACGATGCGCACGCCGGCATCGTCGGCCAAACCCTCGAAATATTCGGCGATTCGCTGCAGTTGTTCACTCGCGTCGAAGACACGCATGTTCTTCGCGAACTGGGGATGCCCGGCACGCGCCAGAAACAACACGTTCTCGATCATGCGCGAAAGGCGATCGCATTCTTCGAGATTGGAGGCCAGCAAGGCTTGATATTCGTCGGGCGAGCGCGCCCGCGCCAACGCGACTTCCGTGGCGCCACGCATGTTGGCAAGCGGCGTTCTCATGTCATGCGCGAGGTCCGCCGTGTATTGCGATAGCCGCTGGAAACTGTCCTCCAGCCCGGCAAGCATCGCGTTGAACGCTGCGATGAGCGGTTCCAACTCCGTCGGCACGCGGTCCATGGCTATCCGCGTATTGAGATTCGCGGACGTGACCGTGGCCGCACTGTCCGCTATCTCCGAAAGAGGCCGAAGCGCGCGCCGGACGAGAAAGAAGCCGATGCCGAATGCGAGCAGGACGCCGACCACGCCCGCGAGGTGCAGTCTGTCGCGATAGCGATCCAGCAATAGCCACCGATCTCGCATGTCGCGCGTGATGACGATCGTCGCAATGGTCCCGTTCTTCAGACGAGCTTCAGCTTCGAGAACACGCACCGGTTGATTGTCCACGGTGCTTCCGGCGACGATCGCGTGGTCGCTTATCTGCTCCGTGCTGGGAACCGCGTGCCCAGTCAGCGTCGGCGATAATGCCGATGCATTCAGATTGTGTTGCACGAGCACCGACCCCGAAGCGTCGGCAATCTTCAGCGAAAGCGCCTCGTTGCCCAAGACCTGATTCTCGAGACGCTCGTCGTGACGACGAACGTCCGCATAGTCCGAGAGTTCTTCGGTAAGGCGCCGCGTGTGACGTGCAGCAAGCACGATGTCGAGATCGTCCTGTACGCGGACTTGTCTTTCCAGCGCCAGATACACGAAGCTGCCAACGATACCGAACACCGCAAGCGTGGTGGCCGCGAAAGCCAAGGCGAGAGTAGTGGTGAGTGATCGGGTGCGGATCATTCCTTATCCGGCGGATCGAGTACATAACCCACACCGCGCACCGTCTGGATGAGTTTCACCGGGAACTCGTCGTCGATCTTCGCGCGCAAGCGCCGAATCGCCACCTCGACGACATTCGTGTCGCTGTCGAAATTCATGTCCCACACATACGAGGCGATCTGCGTGCGGCTCAATACTTCCCCTTGCCGGCGCGCCAGCAATTGAAGCAAGGCGAACTCGCGCGGCGTCAAATCGATGCGCTTGCCCGCCCGCCTGACCTTGCGGCGTGTCACGTCGATTTCCAGGTCGGCGACCGCGATCCAATCCGTTTCTCTCACCGCGCCACGTCTGGCCAGCGAGCGCACACGCGCAAGCAGTTCGACGAATGCGAACGGCTTGACGAGATAATCATCGCCGCCCAGCTCGAAGCCGCGCACGCGGTCGTCGACGTCATCGCGCGCGGTAAGGAAGAGCACCGGCGTCGACTTGGACTCGCGAAGATTTCTGATGACGGTCCAACCGTCCATCGTCGGCAACATGACGTCGAGAACGATGACGTCATAGTGTTCTGCGGTGGCTAGGATCAGCCCTTCTGCTCCGTCAGCGACGACATCGACCGAATAGCCGGCCTCCTCGAGGCCCTTTTTGATGTACACACCGGCCTTCTGTTCGTCCTCGATGATCAATAACCGCATACCGCGCCTCAAGCGAATCGTCAGCACCTCTTTTCCGATTCTACGCAGGTTTCGTAAGGCACATGATTACGGTTTCGACATCTAACGGGCCGCAGTGAGCAGCGAGGCGTGCGGCAGTCAGAAGGTGTCTTCGCTGATGCATCGCGGTGTAGAGCGAGTTGATTGCAGGCGAGGAGACTCGATCCCGTGATGCACCGCGTTCCCGGTGAGCGGCATTCATGCATCCTGTTGCCGCCGAATGGCCACTGAACTCACTTCCGCTTTCCCCCTTATTGCGCGCGGACACTCAAGCCGCCCGAAAACGGTGCATCGTGGCCTGTTGCAGTGCGTGGAGACGTGCGCTGAATGCGGCAACCGCCCGCAAAACGCGCTTCGGCTCGAACCCACGCTGCTGGCACGCTTCCCGCTTTAACCGTTGCGCAAGGAGCCGGCGCGTCATCCGGTTCACCAAACAATCTGAAATGGACGGCTAGGGTTCCGGTCTGCTCGCAGATGCTGGTCCGAGAGCTGTCGACCTCGCACGAGGTTACACGGCGGGACAAAAGCCCGGGAGAGAACGCGATGTTTGCGCTGCTCCCTGCCGTCGCCAACCGTCTCCTCCGAGGTCAACCTCATGCGCAAGCTCGTCCGCTGTCTTGGCATCGCCGCCGTTTCCCTCGTCACGTTCGCTTCGAGCGCCGCGTTCGCCGCCCCTCGCAACGACTTCAAGGTGTGCTGGACCATCTATGCGGGCTGGATGCCCTGGGGTCAGGCAAAGACCCAGGGCATCGTGTCGAAATGGGCCAAGAAGTACGGCATCAACGTCGATGTCGTTCAGTTGAACGACTACGTCGAGTCCATCAATCAATACACGGCCGGCAAGTTCGACGGCTGCGCCATGACCAACATGGACGCGCTCACCATTCCGGCGGCGGGCGGCGTCGATTCGACCGCGCTCATCGTGAGCGACTACTCCAACGGCAACGACGGCGTGCTCATGAAGGGCAAGGGCAAGCAGATCGCCGATCTGAAGGGCCAGCAGGTCAACCTCGTGCAGTTCTCCGTGTCGCACTATCTGCTCGCACGCGCGCTGGACAGCGCCCACATGAGCGAGCGCGATCTCAAGGTCGTCAATACATCCGATGCCGATATTTCCGGCGCATTCGCGACGCCTGCCGTTCACAACGCGGTGACGTGGAACCCGATGCTCGCCGACCTCAAGGCACAGCCTAACGTCACCGAAGTCTTCGATTCCAGCAAGATTCCCGGCGAAATCATGGACATGATGGTCGTGAACACGAAGACGCTTCAGGAAAACCCGGCGCTCGGCAAGGCGTTGACCGGCGCCTGGTTCGAGATGGTCGCGCTGATGCACGGCAACTCCGCTGAGACCACGAGCGCGCTCACCGCAATGGCAAAGTCCTCCGGCACCGATCTCGCCAACTTCAAAGGCCAGTTGTCCACCACTGCCCTCTTCTATACGCCGAAATCCGCGCTGGATTTCGTGACGAGCCCCGACCTGCCGAAGATCATGACGCGCGTCGCGAAGTTCTCGTTCGATCACGGCCTGCTCGGTCAGGACGCGAAGAGCGCGGACGCGGTGGGCATGGCGTTCGACAAGGGCGTCGTCATCGGCAACAAGAGCAACGTCAAGCTGCGCTTCGATCCGACTTACGTCGAGATGGCGGCCGCGGGCAAGCTCTGATCATCTTCGAGTCCTCAACGAGGCGGTCACCATGCGACTCATCAATCGACATCCGAGCCGGACGGGCAGCCTGATGCTGCTGCTGTTGCCGTTCGTCGTGCTATTTGCGGTCTATTTCACCGGATCGTCGATGCGGCTTTCGGTCAATCCCGACGACAAGCTGTTGCCGAGCGCGACGCAAATGAGCGATGCCGTGAAATCGGTCGCCTTCACCGAGGACAAGCGCACGGGCGAGTATCTGCTGTGGGCCGACACGCTGTCGAGCTTGCGGCGCCTGTGCATCGGCCTCGTGGTGAGCGCGGCGATCGCGCTGGTCGTCGCTATCGCGACGGGTGCGTTCCCACTCGTCAGCGCGACGCTCTCCCCGTTCATCACGGTCATTTCGATGGTGCCGCCGCTTGCCGTGCTGCCGATCCTTTTCATCGTGTTCGGGCTGGACGAGTTGTCGAAGGTGGTGCTGATCGTGGTCGGCATCACGCCGATGATCATTCGCGACCTGCACGCGCGCACGGGCGAGATTCCCGCCGAGTTGTGGGTCAAGGCGCAGACGCTCGGCGCGAGCAGCTGGACGCTGATTCTGCGGCTCGTGCTGCCGCAACTGCTGCCGCGCTTGCTGGTGGCGCTGCGTCTTTCGCTCGGCGCCGCGTGGCTCTTTCTGATCGCGGCGGAAGCGATCGCGTCCACCGATGGCCTCGGCTACCGCATCTTTCTCGTGCGCCGCTATCTGTCGATGGATCTGATCCTGCCGTATGTCGCATGGATCACGCTGCTTGCGTGGCTCACCGACGAGCTGCTTCGACGCATCACGCAGTGGTGCTTCCCGTGGTACGGCGGAGGCGCGCGATGATCGAAGTTCGCAACGTATGGAAGGAATACGGCGATCAGGTCGTGCTCGAACGCCTGAATCTCACCATCAGGGAAGGCGAATTCTGCTCGATGGTGGGCGCCTCGGGCTGCGGGAAATCGACGTTTCTGCGGCTCCTGCTCGGTCAGGAGCGCGTGACGCGCGGCGAGATTCTGCTGGACGGCAAGCCGCTGCCGGGCGAACCGGACGCGCATCGCGGCGTGGTGTTTCAACGCTATTCCGTGTTCGATCACCTTGACGCGCTGCATAACGTGATGCTCGGTCTGGAACTGCCGCGCGCGAAGTTTACGGGCCGGCTGTTCGGCGCGCAGCGCCGCGCCGCGCGAGACGAAGCGGCCGCGATGCTCGAACGCGTGGGCCTCGGCGCTGCGCTCGACAAGTATCCGCAGCAGCTTTCCGGCGGCATGCAGCAACGGCTCGCCATCGCGCAGGCGTTGATGATGAAGCCGCGCGTGCTGTTGCTCGACGAGCCGTTCGGCGCGCTCGATCCGGGCATTCGCAAGGACATGCACGCGCTGTTGTCGGAGCTATGGCGCGAATCGAAGCTCACCATCTTCATGGTCACGCATGACCTGAAAGAAGGCTTCACGCTCGGCAGCCGCGTGCTAGTGTTCGACAAGGTACGCGTGGACCCGCAAGCGCCGGGCGCGTACGGCGCGCGCATCACCTACAACATTCCGCTCGATCGCACCCGCGACTCCGCCTCGGCCGTTCATATCGCGCAGGCGGCGGTGCAAGGTGCTTCGGACAACGAACTGGTTTCACTGGAGGGAATCCGTCCATGACATTGCTGCTCGAAGAAACCGTCCCCGGTGGCGGGCATACATCGCTCATCGTGAAACGCGGACAGTCGCTGCGCGTCACCGACCTGCGCGGCGGCGCGAACGTCAGCGTGATGATGGTCAACGCGACGGAGAAGAGCGAACGGCTCAACCTGCCCGATTCGCTGAAGTGCCAGCACACCGCGAAACTCACGGCGGGGCATTGCCTCTACTCGGACATGGGCCGCGTGCTGGCCGCGATCGTCGCCGATACATGCGGCTGGCACGACAGCATCGGCGGCGTATCGAACGCGCAGGAAGTCGCCGAGCGATACGGCGCGGGCCGGTATCAGGAATTGCGCAACGCGTTCTATCGAAACGGCACGGACAACCTGCTCGTCGAGATGGGCAAGTGGGGCCTCGGCATCGCCGATCTGATGATGACGCTCAATCTCTTCAGCCGCGTGGATGTCACCGATGACGGCGCGCTGCGCTTCGTTCCCGGCAACTCGAAGCCCGGCGACTACGTGGAACTGTACGCGCCGATGAACACGCTCGTCGTCCTCACGGCCATTCAGCATCCGCTCGACCCGAACCCCGAGTACTCACCGAAGCCGGTCAAGCTCGAACTCCGCACCGCGCAGCCCGACGTCGCCGAACTCTGCCGCACCGCCTGCGAAGAGAACGTACGCGGCTTTATCAACACCGAACGCTTCTTTCTGTGAGCACGGACCCACTCATGACCAGCACGCTTACCGTCAGCGACAAACATCGCGAAAGCGCGGTGTATCGCGAAACGCTCGCCGCAGGCGAGCCCTGGCTGCACGAGGTGAAGGCCGGGCAGACGCTGCGCATCGTCGATCTGGAAGGCAATCAGGCCGTCGATACGCTCTTCTACAGTCTCGCCGATCCGCGCGAACGGTTCGATCCGCAACGCACGCTGCGCCGCCAGCAGAGCCTCTACCTTACGTCCGGCTCCGTGCTCTACTCGAACCTCGGCAATCCGATGCTGACCATCGTCGCCGATACGTGCGGCCGTCACGACACGCTCGGCGGCGCGTGCGCGCAGGAAAGCAACACGGTGCGTTATGCGCTCGAAAAACGCTACATGCATAGCTGCCGCGACAACTTCCTGCGTGCATGCGCGCACGACGGGCGGCTTTCGAAGCGGGACATCGGCGCGAACGTCAACTTCTTCATGAACGTGCCGGTGACGTCGCAAGGCGGTCTCACGTTCGAAGACGGCATTTCCGCGCCGGGCAAGTACGTGGAACTGCGCGCGGAAATGGACGTGATCGTGCTCATTTCCAACTGCCCGCAATTGAACAACCCGTGCAATGCCTATAACCCGACGCCCGCGGAGTTGCTGATATGGAACTGAAGCGCATCCGTAGCTTCATCTATCACATCATGCTCGTTCGCTCGGGACGATGCTTCGCGCGCACGCGCGAGGAACTGACACAAGCGCATCGCTGAACGCGTGTCGGCCGTGGACGACCACGGCTCACCAATCTCACGGCGGGACGGCCCGCCTCCAAACCAAGACTGCTTCCATGTTCGAGAAGATCCTCATTGCCAATCGTGGCGCGATTGCGTGCCGCATCCTCCGAACGTTGCGCGAACTGAATGTCACTGGCGTCGCCGTCTATGCGGAAGCCGACCGCGCGAGCCGTCACGTCAGCGAAGCCTCCGTTGCGCATGCGCTCGGCGATGGCCCGGCCGCTGCAACGTACCTCGACACGGCGAAGATTCTCGACATCGCGCGTCGCGAGGGCGTGCAGGCGATTCATCCGGGCTACGGCTTCCTGTCGGAGAACGCGGCGTTCGGCGAAGCATGCGAAGCGGCGGGCATCGCGTTTATCGGACCGACGCCCGCGCAGTTGCGCGCCTTCGGTCTCAAGCATACGGCGCGCGAGATCGCCGCGAGCCAGGGCGTGCCGATGCTCAAGGGCACGGGACTGCTCGAAGACGTAGCGGCGGCGCTCGACGCGGCGCAGACCGTCGGATACCCGGTCATGCTGAAAAGCACGGCGGGCGGCGGCGGCATCGGCATGCGCGTGTGCTGGAATGCCGGCGAACTCGCCACGCATTTCGATGCGGTCAAGCGGCTCGGCGAGAACAACTTCAGCGATGCGGGCGTGTTCCTGGAGAAGTACATCGAGCGCGCGCGGCATCTGGAAGTGCAGGTGTTCGGCGACGGCCACGGCGACGCCATCGCGCTCGGCGTGCGCGACTGCTCGGTGCAGCGGCGCAATCAGAAAGTGCTCGAGGAAACGCCCGCGCCGTGCCTGCCCGAAGGCACATCCGACGCACTCTGCGACGCCGCCGTGAAGCTCGCGAAAGCGGTCGATTACCGGTCGGCGGGCACGGTCGAGTTCGTGTACGACAGCGCGGCTCGGCAGTTCTATTTTCTCGAAGTCAATACTCGCCTTCAGGTCGAACACGGCGTGACCGAACAGGTCTGGAACGTCGATCTGGTGCGCTGGATGATCGAACTCGCGGCCGGAACGCTCGCGCCGCTCGAGGAGCTTGCCGCGAGCCTCACGCCGCGCGGCCACGCGATCCAGGCCCGCCTCTACGCCGAAGACCCAGGGCGCGATTTCAAGCCGAGTCCGGGGCTGCTCACCGATGTGGCGTTCCCGCCCGCCGATGGCCGCGCGCTGCGCGTCGATACTTGGATCGAAGCGGGCTGCGAGGTGCCGCCCTACTTCGACCCGATGCTCGCGAAAATCATCGCGTGGTCGCCAACGCGCGACGAAGCCCGCCGCGCGCTCGACGCGGCGCTCGACGAGACGCGCATCTACGGCGTCGAAACGAACCGCGACTATCTGCGCCAGATCGTGCAGGACACGCCGTTCGCATCGGGCGAGCCGTGGACGCGATGCCTCGAGGCGCTCGCCTACTGCGCCACCACCGTGGAAGTCGTGAGCGGCGGCACGCAGACCACCGTGCAGGATCATCCGGGAAGGCTCGGCTATTGGGCGGTCGGCATTCCGCCCTCGGGACCGATGGACGACCTCGCGATGCGGCTCGGCAACCGCCTGCTCGGCAATGCGGCCGACGCCGCCGCGCTCGAAATCACGATGAGCGGCCCGACGCTGCGCTTCAACACGGACGCTGTCGTCGCCATCACGGGCGCGCGAATTCCCGTGCATCTGAACGATGTGGAACAGCCGCTGAACACGAGCATCCACGTGCCCGCCGGCGCGACGCTTGCGCTCGGCACGATACGCGGCGCGGGTGCGCGCGCCTACCTGTGCGTGCGCGGCGGCCTCGACGTCGCTTCTTATCTCGGCAGCCGCAGCACGTTCACGCTCGGCCAGTTCGGCGGACACGGCGGCCGCGCGCTGCGCGCGGGCGACGTGCTGCATCTTTATCCGCTCGCTGAAACGCAGGCGGGCGCGACGCTCGGCAACGTCCCGAAGCTGGAAGGCGTTCGGACGATTCGCGTCATCTACGGACCGCACGGCGCGCCGGAGTACTTCACGGCGTCGTATATCGAGCGGTTCTTCGATACCGAGTGGGAAATTCACTTCAACTCCAGCCGCACCGGCGTGCGTCTCATCGGGCCGAAGCCGGAATGGGCGCGCGAGGATGGCGGCGAAGCGGGGCTGCATCCGTCGAATATTCACGACAACCCGTATGCGGTCGGCGCGATCGACTTCACCGGCGACATGCCGGTGATTCTCGGTCCGGACGGTCCGAGCCTCGGCGGCTTCGTGTGTCCGGTGACGATCATCGAGGCCGACCTGTGGCACATCGGCCAGTTGAAGGCGGGCGACAAGGTGCGCTTCGTGCCGGTCGGGATTGACGAAGCGCGGGAGGCCGCGCGGCAACGCCGCCGCGAAATCCAAACGATGAGCGTCGCGCAAGGGGCGCTAGCCGAGCGAAACGCGCCGCTGACATCGCCCATCGTCCTCGACATGGGCGCGGATGATGAAAGGCTCGTTGCGCGCCTATCCGGCGACACGCACCTGCTGCTGGAAATAGGGGCAGCGGAGCTCGATCTCGTCTCGCGCTTTCGCGGTCATGCGCTGATGCAGGCGCTCGAAGCCAAGACGCTCGTTGGCGCGATCGACCTCACGCCGGGCATCCGCTCGTTACAGATTCACTACCGGCCCGACGATCTGCCGCTCGCGCGCCTGCTGGATATCGTCGGAAAGGCGTGGCAGCAGGTGCTGCTGCAACGCGATCTGCGCGTGCCGTCGCGCGTGGTTCATCTGCCGCTTTCGTGGGACGATCCGGCGTGCCGGCTCGCCATCGACAAGTACATGACCACCGTGCGCAAGGATGCGCCGTGGTGCCCGAGCAATCTGGAGTTCATCCGCCGTATCAACGATCTGGACTCCATCGATGCCGTGAAGCGCATCGTCTTCGACGCCAGCTATCTGGTGATGGGCCTAGGCGACGTGTATCTCGGCGCGCCCGTCGCGACGCCGCTCGATCCGCGCCACCGGCTCGTCACGACGAAGTACAACCCGGCGCGCACATGGACGGCGGAGAACTCGGTCGGCATCGGCGGCGCGTATCTGTGCGTGTACGGCATGGAAGGGCCGGGGGGATATCAGTTCGTCGGCCGCACGTTGCAGATGTGGAACCGCTATCGCAAGGTCGCGGATTTCGCGGGGCAGCACTTCCTGCTGCGCTTCTTCGATCAGATTCGCTTCTACGAAGTCCCGGCGGACGATTTGCTTCGCATCCGCGCGGATTTCCCGCTCGGCCGTTATCCGTTGCGCATCGAGGAAGCGGAGTTGTCTCTGTCGGACTATCAGGCGTTTCTCGCGAAGGAATCCACGAGCATCGACGCGTTCCGCTCGCAGCAGCAAGCGGCGTTTCAGGCGGAGCGGGAACGCTGGCGCGAAGCGGGCGCATCCGACGAGGCGCTCGACGCGCCGGTCGTCGAAGAAGCCGCGTTCGCCGCGCTCCAAGACGGCGAAGTCGCGGTCGACAGCGAGATAGCCGGCAGCCTCTGGCAAGTGAAAGTCTCGACCGGCGACGAGGTGTCAGCGGGCGACGTGCTGCTCGTCATCGAGTCGATGAAGATGGAGATCGCCGTTTGCGCGCCGTGCGCGGGCACCGTCGGCCCGATCCACGTCGCGCCGGGGTCGCCGGTGCGCGCCGGGCAGCGCGTCGCCGTCATTCAACGCCACTGAACACGGGACACCAAACCATGACGTCATTCGATCTGCGCATATCCACGCTTCGATCCGCCTATCGCGCGAAGGCACTCACGCCGCGCGCGCTGATCGCCCAATTGCGCGACAAAGCGGCGGCGCTGAATCCCGAGTTCAATCTCTTCATCCATCTCCTGAGCGAAGCGGAACTCGCCCCGTACCTCGACCGGCTCGACGCGCATGATGCCGAAAGCCTGCCGCTCTATGGCATTCCGTTCGCGATCAAGGACAACATCGATCTTGCGGACATCCAGACGACAGCCGCGTGCCCCGCGTTCGCGTACACGCCGTCTGAGTCGGCGACCTTCGTCGCGCGCCTGATCGCGCTCGGTGCGATCCCGCTCGGCAAGACAAACCTCGATCAGTTCGCGACCGGTCTCAACGGCACGCGTTCGCCCTACGGGAAATGCCGCAACAGCGTGCGTGCCGAGTATCCGTCCGGCGGGTCGAGCGCGGGGTCGTCGCTCGCGGTCGCGCTCGGCGTGGCGAGTTTCGCGCTCGGCACCGACACCGCTGGATCGGGACGCGTGCCGGCCGCGCTGAACAATCTCGTCGGGCTGAAGCCGACGAAGGGATTGTTGTCGATGGCAGGCGTCGTGCCCGCCTGCCGCACGCTGGATTGCGTGACGTACTTCACGGCGACGGCGGAAGAAGCGAGCGAATTGCTTGCGCTCACCGCACTCTTCGATCCCCGCGATGCCTATAGCCGCAAGAATCCGCAGTGGAACACGGCGCGCGCATTCGGCACGCCCGCCGCGTTCCGCTTCGGCGTGCCGGCACAGCTGGAGTTCGCGGGATGCGCCGAAAGTCCCGCATTGTTCGCCGAGGCTCGCGCGAGGCTCGAAGCAGCAGGCGGCGAGGCCGTCGAAATCGACTTCGAACCGTTCATCGAAGCGGCGCGGCTTCTTTATCAAGGTCCGTGGGTCGCCGAGCGCTACAGCGTGGTGCGCGACCTGATGCAGGCGCAGCCGGACGCGGTGCTGCCCGTCATTCGCGACGTGTTGGCCAAAGCGCCGGGCGCAACCGCTGTCGACTTGTTCCGCGCGCAGTATCGCTTGCAGGCGTTGAAGGCCGTGTGCGACGCGGCGCTCGATTCACTCGACTTCGTTCTCACGCCCACGTATCCGCGCCCGGTCACGCTCGCCGAACTCGAGGACGACCCCATCGGACCGAACTCCCTGCTCGGTCATTACACGAACTTCATGAACCTGCTCGACTACGCGGCTGTCGCGACGCCGACGGCTTTCATGCACAACGGTCTGCCGTGGGGCGTGACCGTTTTCGGCCGCGCTTTCACGGACCACTATCTGTTGGGCGTCGCCGACTTGCTGCAGCGGACGAGCGGCATCGCGTGCGTCGGCGGCAACGAGATAGCGGCGGGCAAGCGAGGCATCGCCGCGAACGATCGCCTTCGCATTGCGGTGTGCGGCGCGCACATGCAAGGCTTGCCGCTCAACGGGGACTTGCTTTCGCGAGGCGCGCGTCTCGTGCAGGCGACGCGCAGCGCTCTGTCGTATCGGCTGGCCGCGCTGCCTGCTTCGCCCGATGGAACCCGCCGGCCCGGCATGTGGCGCGTCGCGCAGAACGGTGTCGCCATAGCGGTCGAAGTGTGGGAGATGCCTGCCGCGGAACTCGGCTCGTTCATCGCGAACGTTCCCTCGCCGCTCGCGTTGGGCAAGGTGGAACTCGCGGACGGCTCGTGGATAATCGGCTTTCTGTGCGAGCCGTATGGCGTGCAGTCCGCGGAGGACATCTCGGCATTCGGTGGATGGCGTGCGTGGCTTGGCAGGAGCACGGTCGGCGCTTAAGCGATGCGTGCTCATCGCGTGATTCGCAAGCCTTGCAGCACGCGAGATAGCGATACTGAAGGCGACCGCCACGCAGCAGCCCGCCATGGTCGGTGACCTAAACGACTTTAAGCTCGTGCTCGTTGCGACGCTGCTCGTCGTTTCGCTGATCGCGTGCATCCGCGGATGAATCGCTAAGGCACGCGGCAATGGATCAGACGCGGTGTTCGGTGCCGATTCAGATGTGGCGATGCGCTTTTAGCCGGGCAGATCGCATCGTCGCCGCTTTTGAAGACACCGTTCGCGCAAGGCTCAGATGCGCTCCCGCGCCATCCGCAGCGCAATGTCGAACGCCTTCTGGGTCGCACCCACATCCGCCCTGCCCTCGCCCTCTATATCGAACGCGGTGCCGTGGGCGGGCGTTGCAATAGGCACCGGCAAGCCGCCGTGCACGGTGACGCCGCGCCAGAAGCCCATCAGTTTCATCGCGATCTGTCCTTGGTCGTGGTACATCGTGACGACGCCATCGAAGGCTTTCTGGTCGCGTGCGCGCACGAAGATCGTGTCGGCGGGGAAAGGGCCTTGCGCGTCGTAGCCGAGCTTACGGGCGTGTTCCACGGCGGGCGCGATCACGTCGATCTCCTCGCGTCCGAACGCGCCGTTGTCGCCGTTATGCGGATTGAAGCCGCATACCGCGATGCGAGGCGACGCGATACCCGCGCGCTTCTGACCATCATGAATCAGCCGCACCGCGCCGACGATACGCTTGAGCGTCAGCTTGGCGCTCACGTCTTTGAGCGCGATATGCGAGGTGACGCGCGAGGTCCACAACTCGTCGAGCACGTTGAACTCGCAGAACGCGCCTTCGTAGTCGAGCTGGCGCACAAACCATTCCATCTCGTCGTTGGTCTCCATGCCGGCCATGTGCAGGGAAGTCTTGTTGACCGGCGCGAACAGCATGGCCTGCGTGCGGTTCGCGCGCGTCATTGCGAGTGCCTTTTTGAACGCTTCGAGACTGTAGCGACCGCCGCGTTCCGTGGAGACGGCGCGTTCGTACGGTGCCTCGTCGGGCAGACGGAAATCGATGAGCGAGGGCGTGTCCGTCTCGCGCATGGCATCGGCTTCGTCATTGATCACGCGATAGTCAAAGCGTTGTCGCGCGATGTCCATGCCGCGGTCGAGCTCGCGCCTGTCGCCGATGATGAGCAGATCCGCCTGCGCGCGATTCTCAGCCCGCGCGACGAGGCGAGCGATCAGTTCGGGACCGATGCCGGCGGGGTCGCCCAGCAGGACTGCAATTCGAGGTTTCATGTTGATATGGCGTGTTTTTCGGATGCTAGCGTGTGCGGCACTGGTCATTCGATGACGTTGAAGTCGTCCAGATGCTTGTCCGACAGCGCGATGCCCAGCCCCGGAGTTTCATCGGACAACTGAAGATACCCGTTCTGCGGCTGCGGCTCGCCTTCGAAGATGTAGTAGAACAGCTCGTTGCCGACCTCGACATCGAAGACGGGAAAGAACTCCGACATGGGGCTCGCGGTGCTCGACATCGTGAGGTGATAGTTGTGCATCTGTCCCGCGTGCGGAATCACGGGAACCGACCACGCCTCGGCCATCGCGTTGATCTTGCGAGCGGCGGTGATGCCGCCCACGCGGTTCGTGTCGTACTGAATGACATCCACCGCGCGACGTTCCAGCAAGTCCTTGAAGCCGTAGATGGTGAACTCATGCTCGCCGCCGGAGATGGGGAAGATATTCATCTTCTTCAGTTCCTGATAGCCCTCGACGTCGTCGCCGATCACGGGTTCCTCCAGCCAGCGCGGGTCGAACTCGGCGAGGCGCGGCAGCATGCGGCGCGCGTATTCGAGCGTCCAGCCCATGTAGCATTCGAGCATGATGTCCACCTCGTCGCCGACGAGCTCACGCAGCAGACGCACCTGCTCCAGATTCTTCGCCATGCCTTTCGGGCCGTCCTTCGGACCATAGCCGAAGCGCATTTTCATCGCCGTGAAGCCCTGATCGAGATAGCCTTGAGCTTCGGCGAGGAACGCGTCGCGGTCGTCGTTGTTATAGAGCTTCGATGCGTAGCACCAGATCTTTTCTTTCGTGCGGCCGCCGAGCAGCTTGAAGACGGGCTTCTGCACGGCTTTGCCCATGATGTCCCATAACGCGATGTCCATTGCCGAAATCGCCGCCATGCCGATGCCCTTGCGGCCCCATGCGAGCGTGCGGCGATACATCTTCTGCCAGATGTACTCGTGATCGAACGGATCTTCGCCGATGGCGATGGGTGCGAGATATTCATCGACGATCTGTTTGGCGACGCGCGGCGCGAGCGCGCAATTGCCGATGCCGACCGTGCCGTCATCGCACTCGATCTCGACCACGAGCCAGCCGTGAAAGCGGAACGAGCCCATCGCATCGCCGCGTTCGTAGAGGACGTCCACCGCGTTCGTGCAGAAATGCGACTGGGGCGGCACGACCTTGCCCTTCCATTCGAATACGCGTGCGCGGACGTGCTTGATCTTCATCTCTGTTGTCTCCGTTCGATTCGACTCAGCCGCTTCGACGAGGGTTTGCGCGGCTGTTTTGGCTAGCGCTAGTGTGCGAGACTCTGCGATAACTGGCCATTGAATAAATTGCATCGGGCTATTTCCCGGAGTTATCGCTCCCATGATCGCGCCTGCCACCGCCATTCGCAAACGCCTGCGCCTGCGTCATCTGCAACTGATGTTGGCGCTTTCAGGAACCGAGTCGCTCCGAAGCGCCGCCGACGAGCTCGCAATGACGCAGCCTGCCGCGACGAAGGCGCTGAAGGAACTGGAGGATACGATCGGCGTCGCGCTCTTCGTGCGGCATGCGCGCGGCATGGAGCCGACGATCTACGGCGAGGCGGTGATGCGCTATGCGCGCGTGGTCTTCGAGGATCTCGACGAGCTGCGCGAAGAACTCGCGGCGATTCAGGCGGGCGATATGGGCAAGGTACGGATCGGCGCGGTGATGGCGCCGGCGCCGGACCTGCTGACAAAGGTGATCGTGCAGTTGAAGGAAGCGCATCCGCGCTTGCAGATCAGCGTGCAGATCGAGACGAGCGATGTGCTCGTGCAGGCATTGCAGCAGGATCAGCTCGATCTTGTCGTGGGGCGCATCCCTTACGGGTTCCCCGCGCTGGATCTGAGCTTCGAGACCTTGTCGGAGGAAGCGCTGGCTATCGTCGCGCGCCCGGATCATCCGGCAGTCGGTGTCGCGGCAAAGCCCAGACTCGCCGAGCTCGCGCAGTATCCGTGGATCGTGCAGCCGCATCCGAGTCCCATGCGGCAAATCGTCGATCAGACGTTCCGCGAGTCGCGCGTCACGCCGCCGGTGAGCACTGTCGAGACGTCTTCCATTCTCACGACGTTGTCGCTTCTACGGGATTCGGACATGCTGGCGGTTTTGCCCAGTTCCGTCGCGGATTACTATGCGGCGCTTCGGACTATCGCTTGTTTGCCCACGCCGTTGAGGGGCCGGCTTGCGCCGTATGGGCTGATCCTCAGGAAGAACCGGAGGATCAGTCCGGCGACGCAACTGGTGATCGAGGCCATTCGAGCAGGGTGATGCGTTCTTTGCGTTGCCTCGTTCTCGCTGGAATTCCAAGTTCGAGTCGAGCTATTCGGCAACGCCTCGCAACCGTCAGCCGCCTCACCCACCCAGACGCCGCTCGGCGAACTTCAGTTCCCCGCGTTCGGAGTGGGGGGCGTCAGCGGCAGAAGAAGAGCCCGAGTCCAGCGCAATATCCGGCCGCATATAGAACGTCATCACGATTCCCACGGCAAGCAACCCGAGCGACCCAATGAACGGCAGCGTCCAACTCCCGGTCCGGTCCACGACGAACCCGAACACGATGGGCGAGAAGATGCCTGCGATAGCAGATCCCGCATTGACAAGCCCACTCGCGATACCGACGTGCTTCGGCGTGATGTCCATCGGCACGGCCCAGATCGGCCCGATCGTCATCTCTAGAAAGAAGAACGACAAACTCATCGACGCGGCCATGACCGGCAGCGACTTCACGAACATGACCGGCGCAAGGAAGACGAGCGCGCCTAGAAACGCGACGATGATCATGTTGCGCCGCGCGGCTACCACGCTACCCGTGCGCTTGAGGATGCGATCCGAAGCAACGCCGCCCACCGTGTTGCCAACGACGCCCGACAGAAACACACCCGCCGAGAAGAGCGCCGAGCTTTTCAGATCGAGCCCGCGTCCATGCATGAAGAACGACGGCAGCCAGGTAAAGAACAACCAGCCGGTCCATCCATAGCAGAAGTAGACGATCATGGTCGGCGCGATGCGCTTGATGAGGCGCCCCCACGGCGTCGGCTCGCGCGTCTTGTCGAGCGCGACCTTGTGCTCCGGCGGCAACGCCGCCTCTTCCTCCGCCGTCATGTGACGATGCTGGCGCGGATTGTCCTTGAAGTACCAGGCATAGACCACGACCCATACGGCCGTCAGCGCGCCGACGAGAACGAACGAAGCTCGCCAAGACGCGAAGGCGATGAGGAGCGCGATGAAGGGCGGCGTGACGGCGTTTCCCAGACGCGAGAACGAATGTGTAAGCCCCTGCACGAAGCCGCGCTGGCTCGCCGGATACCAGTTGACGAGCGCGCGCGCCTGCGCGGGCAGCGCCGCGCCTTCTCCGACGCCAAGCAGCATGCGAGCGCAAAACAACGAAACCACGCCGCCCGCGAGGCCCGTTGCGACGGTCGCGACGATCCAGATCGATGCGCATAGCACCAGCGTGGATTTCGCGCCGAAGCGGTCGCTGATCCATCCGCCGATGATCTGGCAGATCGCATACGTATAGGCGAAGGCGCCGAACACGAGACCGACGTCCGTGTTCGTGAGATGCAGGTCGTCGCGAATGACCCCTGCGGCGGCGGACAGGTTGACGCGATCGAGATACATGATGAACGACATCGCGCACATCAGCGCGAGCACGGACCGGGTGACTTCGGGGCGTCGCAGCATGCTGTGTGTCTCCTCCGAGGCTTGATGCGCGGGTAAACGCTTGCGCGTGCTCTTATTCGAGGGCGGACCACATGAGGTCCGACGCCCGCAGTCTCGCGAAAACACCGATAGCCGTCTATTGAATTCGCCCCATGAGGTGATTACCGGTGGTTATGGCGGCGAAGATGCGAGCTTGCGATATCTGTACGCCTCTTAGGGGCGGTGCCTTCAATCCAGTGCCGAGCCGCTAAGTCGCCTCAGAGCGACGCGTGCGTAAAGCATTGTGCCGCGCCGACGAATTGGCCCAGTAACCCGATCACCCATTCGCATCCCGCCGACGGCGTTGCGAGAGAGGCGACGCAACGCATGCACCGCGCATTTCGATTGGCCTACAAGGGTTAGATGACGTTCAAGCGACAAATTCGCCCGAACGTACGGGTGTTCGAACGCGTTCAGTAAGACATGGGATCGAACCGGCGACAGGCCGCCGCCTCTCACGCCCGACATGGACGTTTAAGCACGCTTGAGCGCCTTTGAAAAAATAAACGAGCCGCTGGACAAAACCTCGGCGAGTAGTATCGTTATCAGAAGGCGATGCAGAGACCGCGATGATCTCCTTGGACGGCGGAGCTGAACCCGTATTCGAATTCGGCGCACGCGCAAGCCGTTGTGGGCAACATGCACGGTCAACCAACGGATATCGATGCCGGGTGGACGGCGTTCCGAATCTCAATCGAGAGATACCCTCTCGTATGTTTTCGCCCGAGGCCGGGAGGATTGATCAAGCCAAGCAATGCTTGCTGACGCAAGAGACACTACGTCAAAGACTTCGAACGCTAATGAATCGCGCACAGGCAGCGCGTGGCGACACTTCGCTGACAACGGCGAAGCCGTAGCCTCCCCTCACAAGCCCGCTCACCGGCGGCTTGGCAGCCGGGCGAGCGTCAGTGGCTCACCACCCGCATCGGCTTTATCCCGTTATTACGTTGTCCTATTGACATGCGCATGCCCCGACGCCGTCGGTGATAGGTGAGGCGTGCGGCATGGAAGAACGCATATCGCTCGAGGCGGTTTTGTAGAACTTGCAACCGGCTCCTCACGGAGCGCGATGACTCGCTAACCGTGATTCTGGGATGTCGGACGCGAAGGCAAAACACCAACCGTTCATCAAGCCGCGCGCGACCTGAGTCGGCGAAGGCTCAGGCGCTTCTGTGAGCGTGCAGCGGGCATGCTGATGGCTGAATACTCGCACGTGCGCCATCAACCGTCAGGACGCAACGCTACGTCATTAGCTAAGGCATCGTATGTTCACGTTGGCATCGGCCATCGGTTACCGGCGCATTCAGTCGATGTAGCGGATAAGGAGGAGCGGAGCGGGCAAAAAAGGCGTTAGCGTCACAGCGACGTATCGATAGAGCAGGGGACCAACTGTTCCACGGGCACGCCTGTGGGTTCATCGACGCGGCCAGCCGCCCAACAGTCTGCGCGGCGCAGGCTTTCAGTCGACTTCTTAGGAGAGAAATATGAAAGCAGTTGTATATCGCGGCCCCCGCCAGGTCGCCATAGAAGATGTGCCTGATCCCAAGATAGAGCGCCCCACGGACGCCATCGTCAGAATAACCAGTACCAACATCTGCGGGTCGGACCTGCATATGTACGAAGGTCGAACCGACTTCGAGCAAGGTCGAATTTTCGGTCACGAAAATCTGGGCGTGGTTGAGGAAGTAGGACCGGCGGTGGAGCGCATCAAGCGCGGAGACTGGGTGTGCCTGCCATTCAACGTGAGCTGCGGCCACTGCGTCAACTGCGAGCGCGGGCTCACGGCGTTTTGCCTGAGCGCGAACCAGCCGGGAATCGCCGGGGGCGCTTTCGGCTTTGCGGACATGGGCCCTTGGCCGGGCGGACAGGCCGAGTACCTTCGTGTACCGTGGGCGGACTTCATGTCCTTGAAGCTGCCGCCGAACGCTGCGGAGAAACAGACGGACTACGTGATGTGCGCCGACATCTTCCCGACCGGTTGGCACGCGACAGAACTGGCCGGCATGCGGCCCGGCGATGCAGTGGTGATCTATGGTTCGGGGCCGGTCGGTTTGATGGCCGCGCACTCGGCCATGATCAAGGGAGCGCGCAGCGTCATGGTGGTGGACTGCCATCCGGACCGGCTGAAGCTCGCCGAGTCGATCGGCGCCGTTGCGATCGATTATTCGAAGGAAGACCCCGTGCAGCGAGTCATGGACCTGACACAGGGGATGGGCGCGGACGTCGGCTGCGAATGCGTTGGCTACCAGTGCCACGATCCGGCTCCGCAACGGCATGAGCATCCCAACCTGACGATGAACAATCTGGTGTCGTCGGTTAAGTTCACTGGCGGCATCGGAGTGGTCGGCGTCTTCGTGCCGGAAGACCCGGGCGCGCAGGACGAACTTGCAAAGAAAGGACAGATTGCATTCGACTGGGGCAAATGCTGGTTCAAAGGCCAGCACATCGCCACTGGGCAATGCAACGTCAAGGCGTACAACCGGCAATTGCGCAACCTCATCGACGCGGGCCGCGCGAAACCGTCGTTCATCGTTTCGCACGAGTTGAAACTGGATGACGCGCCCGACGCCTATCAACACTTCGACGTGCGCGAACACGGCTGGACCAAGGTGGTGTTGCATCCCGGAGGCTAGTAAGTCCGAGTCGATCACTCATCGATGCCCCAAAGTAGGGACGCGAACCGGCTAGCTCAATCTGGGCGATGCAGCCCACGGTGCAGTTCCGCGTCTCCTGAGCCACGAGGGGCGAGCGCGAGTGTCGCAATGTATTCGCACGCCGAGTGCCCCCGAGACTTCACGCGGACCGGTGCAGCGGGAACACTGCCAAGCCGCGTCCTCGCGATGGAACGGGGCGGTGACCGGTGATTGCTCGTGCCGGCGTCGTTCGCGACCGCCTGCAGGCACCCGGCGCCTCTTGCCGCTAAGTTCACATCTACGGCCAGGACTCCCTAAGTCCTGACTTGCTGTCACCGGCCATGCTCGTCTTCGCCTACTGTTTCTTGATCGGCTCGCGCAACAGCTACTTATTCGCTTTCTCGGCCTCGCTCGGCTCCTCCCTCGCTTTGTAGCGCGGCGTGGCTGTGGCAGCAGAAAAAAGCCGACGCACAGCAGTGCAATGGCCATGCCGATGCGTGGCGCCGCGATCACGACGGGAACCGCGACGATCTGGACCAGCGTCGCCATGCCGTAGCGGCGCGTCATCTGCTGGATGAAGTCGGGCGCGAGGCGTTCGTCCATCAGCCGGCGGCCCGGCATTGCATAGAACCACTTCCCCATCCAGGCGCAGGCGAGCAAGGCAAGACCGACAACCAGTGTCACTGAGGCGACGGGCTCGAAGCCGGTGCCGAGGTGGAAGCACCAGATGCGGATTGGATAAGGAATGACGACAATCGCCGGCAGGAACAGCAGATTGATCACGCCGAACCAGTGATCACTCTTCGCATAAATGCGACCTGAATAACGGTGTTGAAGCCAGTAGGCCCCGATCACAACGTAACAGAGCACCAACGCGAGATATTGGCGCCACTGCGCCGCCATAGCGTTTGCGAGGTCGCTGTAGCCATGCGTGCCCTCCGGAGATCCCGGGACTTTGATCTCGACGATCAGCAAGGTCAGCGCGATTGCGAAAACGGCGTCGCTGAACCCCTCGAAGCGGCCCAATCCGCGCTCGGCACCATGCGTCCCCCCGGCGGTAGGTTTGCTCCGCGTATTAAGTAGCATCATGTGACTCCTTTCGCGCACCCGGAAGCCGTCCTTCTCGGCACAGCACGCAAATGTTCGTTGGACAATCAGAATGACATCCTGCCTTGGGAAAGCACCAAAGCTGCCCGCAAGTCAGTACGACCGCTTTCGGCCGGCTTTGTCGTTCCGTAGGCGGCGAGGAATTGCGCGGAGCGTTGAACACCGATCCTTGCGTGTCCGATGAACCGAGGGGATGCAGAGCGACACGAAGTCACCGACAGTGCATTCAGACATCGCCAGCAAATACTCTTGGCCTGCGCAATGCCGAACGTCAGGCTAACCGTGGCCGATTCTCTGGAACGCTGATGGTCTGATTTTGCGGTTGTCCGGCCCAGTGCGCCAGTCATTCCCACCTGACCCGGATGCCTCGGACTTGCGGGTACTGGTCTCACCATCAAGCCATGGTGTCGATCATGACCAATCCAAGGGCACTTTCTGCTCCCCCGTTCCTCACCTGGGAATCGCTATTGCTCACTCACTCCAAAACGTAAGCAGCATGTCCGGGAACGCCGTACGCACTTCAGTACGCAAAACACAGGTCTATCGACCGCAAACGAAGACACAGATGAACGATCCGACCGTCGATTGCATAATTGTCGGGGGCGGCCCCGCCGGCCTCACCGCTGCCCTCTATCTCGCACGATTCAGGCGCTCGACGATCGTGATCGACGACGGTCACAGCAGAGCATCGTTGATACCCGTCGTGCGTAACCTTGCTGGCTTTGAGAGCGGCATCAATGGAAAAGCACTGCTTGCCAAGATGCGTCGCCAGATCGAATGTTACGACGTGCCAGTGCTCGAAGGCCGAGTCACAACGATAAGGCACATGGACGGCAGGTTTCTCGTCCAATACTGCAGCAATGGCGGCGGCTCGTCCCGCAGCCTGGTTGCATACCGTGCACTGCTCGCGTGTGGAATCCGCGACAAACTTCCGCCAATCGACGACGCCGTTGGACTGACTCAACGAGGATTGCTTCGTTTCTGCGCGATATGCGACGGGTTCGAAGCGCAAGGCAAACGGATCGCAATGTTCGGTCCGGTCTCACGCGCGCTGTCGCATGCCTTGTTCTTCCGCACGTTCTGTCAGCAGGTGGCAGTCATCGCCCCCGATATCGATGCGCTGACGGAACAGGAGCGTGCCCTCGCGGCGGAGAACGCAGTCGAGTTGATCATGACCGAGGCGCTCCAGTTACCGAATTGCACTGAGGCGCCCGTGAGCGTCGAATGCCCGAATGGGCAACGACATTTATTCGATGCTATTTATCCGGTTCTTGGCTGCCACTCGCAAGCGGACCTGTTAAGTGGCTTCGATGTGCAGCGAGACAGCGACGGAATGATCGTGACCGGGAGGCATCAGCAGACGAGCGTAGACGGACTCTACGCTGCGGGCGATGCAGTGAACACGCTCAATCAGATCTGCGTCGCAGTGGGTGAAGCTGCGATGGCTTCGATGGCTATCCATCGAAGCCTGCCGGCTAATCCGCTTTAGCGCAGGCGCGCCGAAACATCACATGTCATGTCGTAGATGACCGGTGAATGACACGGTGCGGCGCATTACAGCGCGTCGATGTCCGGTTGGGAGCGTCCGTTAATGGCCGATGAGGCGACTGCGCGCAACGCCGCCGAACGACCGGTTGGGAGCGTTATTGCGCCTCTCGCTCAAAAGGCAATAGTCAATGATCCGCTCGTCCTCCGGCTCAGTGTCTCACATCGTGTGAAAGCCCCGCGCCGTGCGAACCCGGGGCTTCGCCACCGCACCCAATCAGGCCAGTTCGGCGCGCTTGACCGGATGCGGCTCCTTCAGCTTGTTCGCCACGCGCGCGGCCTCGAAATACGACGCATTCGGCGGACGCTTCAGATATTGCCCCGCGCAGCGCACCGCGCGCAGATCGCCGTCGGTCCAGGCGAGCGCGCCGCGCGTGAGCGTGTGCGTCGCCACGCCCTGCACGGTCATGCCCTCGAAGACATTGAAGTCCACCTGCTGATGATGCGTCTTCACCGAAATCGTGCGCGACGCCTGCGGATCCCAGACGACCAGGTCCGCATCGGCGCCGACCTGCACCGCGCCCTTGCGCGGATACAGGTTGAAGATCTGCGCCGCGTTCGTCGAGGTTACGCGCACGAACTCGTTCGGCGTAAGACGCCCCATGTTCACGCCGTGATGCCACAGCACGGCCATGCGATCTTCCACGCCGCCGCAGCCGTTCGGGATCTTGGTGAAGTCCTCGCGTCCCATCGCTTTCTGCGACGCGCAGAAGACGCAGTGATCAGTCGCCGTGGTATGCAGTTGGCCCGACTGCAGCCCGCGCCACAACGCCTCGCGATGCTCGCTCGTGCGGAACGGCGGGCTCATCACGTGGGCGGCCGCGCGCGTCCAGTCCGGATCGCGATACACCGATTCATCGATCACGAGATGGCCTGGCAGCACTTCGCCGAACACGCGCAGTCCGTCGTTGCGCGCTTTTGCAATGACATCGACCGCATCTTTCGCCGACACATGCACGATGTAAAGCGGCACGCCCAGCACCTGCGCGATGCGGATCGCGCGATTGGCCGCCTCGCCCTCCACTTCAGGCGGACGCGAGAGCGGATGCGCCTCCGGTCCCTTGAAGCCCTTCGCGAGCAACTGCTTCTGCAACTGGAACACGAGTTCGCCGTTCTCCGCATGCACGGTCGGCAGCGCGCCGAGTTCGAGCGAACGCGTGAAGCTGTTCACGAGCACTTCGTCATCGGCCATGATCGCGTTCTTGTAGGCCATGAAGTGCTTGAAGCTCGACACGCCATGTTCGTGCACGAGCAGGCCCATGTCGCGATGCACGGAGTCGTCCCACCATGTCACGGCAACATGAAAACCATAATCCGCCGATGCCTTCTCCGCCCAGCCGCGCCATTCCCTGAACGCGTCCATCAGCGGCTGCTTCGGGCTCGGAATGACGAAGTCGATGATGCTCGTCGTGCCGCCCGACAACGCCGCCGCGGTGCCGCTGTAGAAGTCGTCGCTGGCGGTCGTGCCCATGAACGGCAGTTCCATGTGCGTATGCGGATCGATGCCGCCGGGCATCACGTACTGGCCGCCGGCATCGACGATCTGCGTATCGGTCGGAATATCGAGGTCTTGCCCGATGGCGAGTATTGTGCCCCCCGCCTGCGGATCGGCGCACAGCACATCGGCGCGATAGGTGCGGTCCGCATCGATGACGGTGCCGCCGCGAATGAGAATAGGCATGTGTCGTCCTCCGGTAATGTTCAAGCACTCAGCATGTCGGCACGCGGGCTGCCGCGCAGTTTCATCCACGATCCATACACGAGCGCGGCCAGCACGAGGCCGACGAACCACGCATAGGTGTAAAGCGTGTTGAAAAACGCGGGCACGTTGGGAAAAGAAGCGGGAAACGCGGTATGCAGGAAGCCGGGCAGATTCGGCAATACGCCGATCAAGAGCGCGACGACCGCAGCGATATTCCAGCCGCCGCGATACGCGTACTCGCCCTCTTCGTCGAACAGCTCGCGATGATCGAGCCGCGTGCCGCGAACGAAGAAGTAATCGACCATCATGATGCCCGCGACCGGCCCGAGCAGCGCGGAGTAGCCGACGAGCCACGTGAAGATATAGCCTTGCGTGGTGGCCAGAATCTTCCACGGCATCATGACGATGGCGATCGTCGCCGTGATCATGCCGCCCGCACGATACGAAATGCCCTTCGGCCACAGGCTCGAGAAGTCATAAGCGGGTCCGACGAGGTTGGCCGCGAGATTGCAGCACATCGTATCGAGCGTGAGAATGACGAGCGCAACGCCCACGCCGATGCCGGTCATGCGGCTCGTGAGATCGATCGGATCCCAGATCGCCTTGCCGTAGATCACCACCGTCGCGGAGGTCACGACGACGGAGATGATGGAAAGCAGCGCCATGGGCAGGGGCAGCCCGATAGACTGTCCGATCATCTGGTCGCGCTGCGTGCGTGCGAAGCGCGTGAAGTCGGGAATGTTGAGCGCGAGCGTCGCCCAGAACCCGACCATCGCGGTGAGGCCCGGCCAGAACGTCGCCCAGAACATGCCCTCCTTCTTGCCGCCGGCGACGAACTGCGACGGTGTAGAGAGCATCGACCCGATGCCGCCCGCCTTCGAGGTGGCCCACCACACGAGCGCCACGCACATCACCACCTTGATCGGCGCGGACCAGCTTTCGAGCCAGCGGATCGAGTCTGTGCCGTGCCAGATGAAGTAGAGCTGCAAGGCCCAGAACAGCAAGAAGCAGCCGAGTTGCCCGACGGAAATGTCGAGCAGCGGCAACGCCGCGCCGTGCAGCGCGTTACCCGTGAGGATGTTCAGCAGCGTGTAGATCGCGCTGCCGCCCAGCCACGTCTGAATGCCATACCAGCCGCACGCGACAATCGCGCGCAAGAGCGCCGGCAGCTTCGCGCCCTGCGTGCCGAAAGACGAACGCACGAGCACCGCGTAGGGAATGCCGTGCTTGGCGCCGGCATGGCCGATCAGAAGCATCGGCACCAGCACGATCACGTTGCCGAGCAGCACGGTCATCACGGCCTGCCACGGCGACATGCCCTGATCGGTGAGCCCCGCCGCCAGCATGTACGACGCGATGTTCATCACCATGCCGACCCACAACGCCGCGAAGTGATACCACTTCCACGTGCGTTGCGCCGGGCCGGTCGGCGCCAGGTCGTCGTTGTAAAGGCTACTCGACTCGACGTTACGCGCTGTCTGATTCATCGGATGCACTCCGCTTGAGGATGTTCGCCGCGCTATCGCCTCTGCGTGCGATGTGCGCGGCGGGGGTCAATGACGAGCGCTGCGTGTGATTCAGGCCGCTTTTGCGGGCTCTTCGACGTTCTCGCGAGCCGGATTGTTCGGATGCGTGGTCCAGTTCGCGTATTCGCCTGCATCGACGCGTTCCATCGTGATGCACTGCTCGACGGGACAGACGTGCATGCACAGGTTGCAGCCGACACATTCCGTATCCACCACTTCGAAATGACGCTTGCCATCCTTCTCCTTCAGGATCGCCTGATGCGACGTGTCCTCGCATGCGATATGACACAGTCCGCACTTGATGCACTTGTCCTGATCGATTCGCGCCTTGATGTCGTACTTGAGATTCAGGTGCTTCCAGTCGGTGACGTTCTGCACGGCGCGGCCGCGAATGTCGTCGAGGCTCGCGTAGCCCTTCTCGTCCATCCAGTTCGAGAGGCCATCGGCCAGATCAGTGACGATGCGAAAGCCATAGTGCATCGCCGCCGTGCACACCTGCACACTGCCTGCGCCGAGCACCATGAACTCGGCCGCATCGCGCCACGACGAGATGCCGCCGATGCCTGAGATCGGCAAATCGGGAGTCTCAGGATCGCGCGCTATTTCCGCGACCATGTTGAGCGCAATCGGCTTGACCGCCGGTCCGCAATAGCCGCCGTGCGTGCCCTTGCCGTCGACGGTCGGCATCGGGGCCATGTGGTCGAGATCGACGGCGACGATCGAGTTGATCGTGTTGATGAGCGACACACCGTCCGCGCCGCCCTTGAACGCAGCGCGCGAGCCCATGCGAATGTCGCTGATGTTGGGCGTGAGCTTGACGAGGCACGGCAGCCTGGTGCCTTCCTTGACCCAGCGCGTCACCATCTCCACGTACTCGGGAACCTGCCCCACGGCCGCCCCCATGCCGCGTTCGCTCATGCCATGCGGGCAGCCGAAGTTGAGCTCGACTGCGTCCGCGCCCGTGTCCTCCACTTGCGTCAGGATCCACTTCCAGTCTTTTTCGTTGCATGGAACCATCAATGAAACGATCAATGCGCGATCAGGCCAGTCACGCTTCACTTGCCGGATCTCGCGCAGGTTCACGTCGAGCGGCCGATCGGTGATCAGCTCGATGTTGTTGAGCCCCGCGATGCGTTGCCCGTTCCACTGCACCGCGCCGTATCGCGAACTCACGTTCACGACATGCGGATCGAGCCCGAGCGTCTTCCACACGACGCCGCCCCAGCCCGCCTCGAACGCGCGGTTGACGTTGTAGGCTTTGTCGGTAGGCGGCGCCGAAGCGAGCCAGAAAGGATTCGGCGA
This sequence comes from Burkholderia sp. 8Y, assembly GCF_902506145.1. Classification (GTDB taxonomy): domain Bacteria; phylum Pseudomonadota; class Gammaproteobacteria; order Burkholderiales; family Burkholderiaceae; genus Caballeronia. The sequence goes on from NZ_LR733519.1 coordinate 1,393,168, forward strand.
CGAGATGCCGGCGATGTTGCAGCGAAGATCGGCCATGTTCGTGTCTCCTCTTCGAATCAGGCGGCTTTGATTGCAGTCAGCTCGAACGACGCGTCGATGGACGCCGCCGCGAGCTTGCCGTCCTGCACGGCCTGCACGGTGAGATCGAGCCCTTCGTGAGTGGCGCAATCGCCGCCGGCCCACACTTTTGCGAGCGTCGTCTGACGGTTCTCGTCGGTCACGATGCGTCCGCCGTCGAGCGTCAGCAGTTCGTGCCCGATGCCGACCGGCACGAGCGTCTGACCGATCGCCTTCAGGACCATGTCGGCCTCGATCACTAAGCGCTCGGCGTCACATTGGAATTCGACGCCTGTCACCTGACCGTTCTCGCCGATCAGACGCACCGGCTGCGCATGGGTGACGATGTGAACGCCATTGGTCTGCGCAAACTCGCGCTCGGCCCATGTCGCGCTCATGTTTTCGACGCCGCGCCGGTAGGCCATCGTCACATTCGTCGCCCCGAGCTTGCGGCTTTGCACGCACGCATCGACCGCCGTGTTGCCGCCGCCGACCACGACCACCCGACGGCCGACCGGCACGCTCGCGAGGTCATCGGCCTGACGCACCTGTTCGATGAAATCCACCGCGTTCAGCACGCCGTTCAGCGACTCGCCTTCGAGCGCGAGCTCGCGCACGCCTGCGAGTCCTAGCGCGATAAACACCGCGTCATATTGCGTGCGCAGCTCGTCGAGCGTGAAGTCGCGTCCGAGCGCCTGGCTCGTCCGGATCTCGATGCCGCCTATGGAATGAAGCCATTCGATCTCGCGCTGCGCGTAGTCCTCGACCGTCTTGTAGGCCGCGATGCCGAACTCGTTGAGACCACCGGGCTTGTTGCGTGCATCGAAGATCACGGCGCGATGTCCCGAAAGCGCCAGTCGATAGGCGCACGCGAGCCCCGCCGGTCCCGCGCCGATAATCGCAATGCGCCTTCCGGTTTCCGGCGCGCGGCTGAACAACGCGACGTCTTTCGACATCGCCCAGTCGGTCGCGTGACGTTGCAACGCGCCGATCTGCACGGGCTCGTCGCCCGGATGATTGCGCACGCAGCTTCCTTCGCAGAGGATCTCGGTCGGACACACGCGCGCGCACATGCCGCCGAGCGGATTGGCCGAGAGAATGTCGGACGCCGCGCCCTTGAGATTCCCGTTGCGGATCTTGCGGATAAAGCCCGGTATGTCGATGCTGGTCGGGCAAGCCTGCACGCATGGCGCGTCGTAGCAGTAGTGGCAGCGGCTCGCGGCGGTGGCCGCAGCGGTCGCGTCCAGCAGCGGCGCGACGTCCGAGAATTCGCACGCGAGACGGTCGTGCGTCTGTCGATGGCTCGCGATATCGCCGATGGTCTTCATGGTCATGCGCGTTCCTTGTCGAAGGCGTGACGGTGCCTTCCGTCCGCAGAGCAGCGGACGGCCGAAGTGATGAATGAAAAACGGCGCGGCTCAGGGAGCCGGTTCGGATGCGCGTTCGAGCATCGCGTGCAGCAACACGTTCGCGCCTGCTTCGATCCACTCCTGCGTGGCGTCTTCGATTTCGTTATGGCTGATGCCGTCGACGCACGGCACGAACACCATCGATGTAGGCGCGACCTGCGCGAGATAGCACGCATCATGGCCCGCGCCCGAGACCATATCGCGGTGCGAGTAGCCGAAGCGTTGCGCTGCCGCGCGCACCGATGCGACGCAGGCCGTATCGAACTTGACAGGTTCGTAATAGAAGATCTGTTCGAGCTCGGTTTGCAAGCCGATCTCGCCCGCAATGCGCTCGACGCCTTCGCGCAAGGCGGCATCCATGCGCGCGAGCACGGCATCGTCCGGATGACGGAAATCGACGGTGAAAAACACGCGGCCGGGAATCACGTTGCGCGAGTTCGGATGCACCTGCATCATGCCGACCGTCGCGCACGCGAGCGGCGCATGGTCGAGGCCGATGCGGTTGACGAGATCGACCACGCGCGAGGCGCCGAGCAGCGCGTCCTTGCGGCGCGGCATCGGCGTGGGGCCAGCGTGCGCTTCCTGTCCCGTCAGCGTGATCTCGTACCAGCGCTGGCCTTGCGCATCGGTGACGACGCCAATCGTCTTCTCTTCGGCTTCGAGAATCGGCCCTTGTTCGATATGCAGTTCGAACGCCGCATGCAGCTTGCGACCGCCGCACGGAACATCGCCCGCATAGCCGATACGCTGGAGCTCCTCGCCGATGGTCTTGCCGTTGACATCCTTGCGCGAAAGCCCGTAATCCAGCGAGAAAACGCCCGCGAACACGCCAGATGCGACCATCGCGGGTGCGAAGCGCGAGCCTTCTTCGTTCGTCCAGATGACGACTTCAATTGGATGTTCCGTTTCGATGCCGCGATCGTTCAGCGTGCGGATCACCTCCAGCCCGCCGAGCACGCCGTAGATGCCGTCGAAACGACCGCCCGTGGGCTGAGAGTCGGCATGCGAGCCGGTCACGACCGGCAATGCATCGAGATTGCGGCCCGCCCGTCGCATGAACACGTTGCCCATCTGATCGACGTGAACGGTGCAGCCCTCCGCCTTCGCCCAACTGACGATGAGATCGCGGCCTTCGCGATCGAGATCGGTGAGCGCGAGCCGGCAGACGCCGCCCTTCGGCGTCGCGCCGATCTTGGCCATCGTCATCAGGCTCTCCCACAACCGCGCGCCGTTGACGCGGATGGATGTATCGAGACCGGCCTCTGTGACTGCATCCGTTAGGACGTTCATGCGCCTCGCTCCTGACGATGTGACTTCGTGTGTGAGTGACCTCGGCTCGTGCGTGCCGGTGCGCTTGCAGTCCGTTCGAGCGCCCGTGCAGTGCACGTCTCTTCGCCCTGCGATGAATGATGCAAAGAGCGCGCTTTCCGGTGACCGGTGCGCGATTCAAATCCTGTCCGGTTGGACAGGTTTTAGCCGATTAAAATAAGCAAATCAATGTATTTCGTGTGCGGGCAAACACGGAGCGGAAGAAGCGACAACCATGCCATCGCGTTCGCAGCATCCCTGCGTTCGGGTTTTGCCGATGCTTTCGTCGCGATGCAGCGCGGCGTGCGCCAACGGCGCGATTCAGGCACGATGCACGACAGACGGCAAAGAGCGCGACGATGAGACACGACGAAGCCACGAACAGCATCACCGGAAACGAAGACGCGCCGCCGCCCTTGCGGCGACGCCGCGCGCAGATTCGCGAAAGCAACGAAGTGCATCTGCTTGCCTGTGCGGAGGCGGTGTTTGCCGAGAAGGGATTAGAAGGCGCGAGCACGGCGATGATCGCGGAGCGCGCCGGCTTGCCGAAGGCCAATCTGCATTACTACTTCCCGACGAAGCTCGCGCTCTATCGCCGCGTGCTGGAAGGCATATTCGAGGACTGGCATCGGGCGGCGGATACGTTCGAGTGCAGCGATGACCCGGTGGAAGCGATCGGCGGTTATGTGCGCGCAAAAATGGAGTTGTCGAGAAGACGGCCGCTCGGCTCGAAGGTGTGGGCGAGCGAGATCATTCACGGCGCGCACCACATGCAGGACATCCTTAGCGAGCGCGTGAAGCCGTGGCTGGATACGCGTGTGACGGTCATCGAAAGCTGGATTGCACGCGGGCTGCTCGCGCCGGTCGAGGCCGACACGTTCATGTTCATGATATGGGCGGTCACACAGCATTACGCCGACTTCGATGCGCAGATTCGCGCGCTCAAGGGCAAGCGCGCGCTCACGCAAAAGGCGTTCGACGAACAAACGGAAGAAGTCGTGCGACTCGTGATTCGCGCCTGCGGGGCAGTGTCGCCGCGCGCCGTGAAAGCATCGCGAGCAGCGCGCGCGTAAGGTGCCGCAATCTCGATCGCCATGTCGAGGGGTTCGCCGCTCGGCTCGGGGGGGGGCGGTTGACTTGTCTCTAGATTGATGTTGCCGACTCGCTGGCCCGACCGGCAGAGCCGTTGAGGTCGGGCGGCGCCTTAATCATCGCAATGCCGCAAATCATGGTGTGCAGCCAGAGCGCCGCAGCCTCGACCTGCTTTTTCCAAAAAGAGCGGCATCACGGCGGAGTGACTTGAGCGACGTCCGCGTGAATCGTCACTGGCACTCGCGCGACAAAAGCGGCCGACAACAGCTTTGCGTGCGGCGGATGTCCGCGAGCCCGCGCGTCTTCACGGTGAGACGTCGGCCACTTCATCGTTCCAATACGCGGGGAGTGCCCTATAAGGGTTCGCTGCGCTCAGCGACGTCACATAGACGCCGCCTGCGCCATGCGACTTCGCATACCCCAGAAAGCCCGGCAGCTGCGCCGCGCTCGCGTTGTAGACAATGTGCACGAAACGGTTCGTGGGATAAGCCTTCTGCCAGCTCATCGGTTGGAATCTCGCATAATTCTTTGCGGAGTCCTCAAAGACGACGAACTGATCGGCGGTCGGCAAACTCGCATACACCTCAGGAATATTGGTGCCCGGGTTTCCCGTCACCGTATAGGTCGACTTCAGCCCCTTGATGTAGTTATAGATCGACTGATAGTACTGAACATGCGACGTCTGACTGTCCGAAGTCATTTCGTCGATGAAAAAGCCATCGACGTTGTAAAGGCTCACGTACATATTGATGTCGGCCACGACCGCAGACAAGGCGCGCTTCGCATACGACGTCGAGACATAGCCTATGACCTTTCCGCCCGCCGCACGCAGCTTGGCGATGGCGGCGACGTAACTCGCATCTGCGCTTGTCCCCGGCCCGCTATTTGGATTCAGGATAGCGATGGTCGGTACCCTTCGCGCGGACGCCGCGAGACTGTCCCAGTTTGCCGCGCTCCTGGTCGCGTCGAAATACGAAGGCACGACGAGGCTGATGGACGTGCTGGCCGCGCCCGCATTGCCTGCCGCGAATGCGGCACCGCTTATCATGGCTGCAACGACAGCAAGCCCAATGTCCTGAAACACCCGATTGACCCGCATTCAGCCTCCTGACACGGGCATTGCTCCCGCCGTCGATTGGCCCGCCGCCGAGGGCGGGCAACTGGCAAACTCACGCGCCGTCAGCGCGTGAGTCCCTTTAGTTTTGCGTCGCCGGATCACTCCGGGTTTGCCTGCACGCATTATCGGCTCGCGCCGTGGTTTCTTTACCTTTATTTTGTCGGACTTCCAAGTGAGCGGTGACAGCCAGTGCTGAACGAGTAGGTTCGGCACTTTCGACCGAGCTTGCAGGCAGTAAGCCCATCCCCGTCCTCGCGCGAGCGGTTGCGCCGGGTAAGAACGCAAACCGCGCGTTCAGTGACAAGCGGATTGTCATGGAAGCGCGCGTTGGACTGCGGGCCCCTCGATCCGCGCTTGGCATCTCGAACAGGCACGCACTATCCGCGTTGGCGAGTTAAGCGGGCGGAGCCCGCATCCCTCGGAAGGCGCACAGATTCGTTATCGGAGATCGGCGCTCGATCAGGCGACTTCCGCCATCATTGCGCGAACCTCCCGCGCCGCCTCACGTCGGAGTTCGCGTAGATCGACATTCGGGATAACGTCATCCCGCACGATGCATTGGCCTGCGCAAAAAAGGGCTGCGAGCTCCGGCCGTCCCCCGGCGACGACGGGTCCGATCGCCATGTCGTGCAGGCCGAAATAGCGGGGATCGTCCAGCCGGTAGACGGCGATATCCGCCTGCGCGCCCACCTCTATCCTGCCAATGCCCTCGAGTCCGAGCACGCGCGCGCCGCCCGCCGTGCCCCAATGCAGCACTTCCTCGACGGCGGCCGCATCCGCCCCGCCCTCGAAGCGCCCACCTCGATATGCGGGCTGCGCCGCCATGCCGCGGCGCGCGCGTTGCGCGAGCCACGCCATGTGGACCTCCGAGATCATGTCGGCGGCTTCGTTGGACGCCGCGCCATCGACGCCAATCGACACGGGAACGCCCGCATCGGCCAGCTCGCGCACCGGAGCAATGCCGCTGCCGAGCCGCCCGTTCGACTGTGGACAATGCGCCATGCCAGTGCCTGTCGCGGCGAGCAACTCGATCTCGCGCGCATCGAGTTTGACGAGATGCGCATACCACACGTCGTCGCCCAGCCAGCCGTGCTCGCCGCAGAACTCGACCGGCGACAGACGATGCATGGTCTGCGCGCTTTCCTGATAGCTGACCGTCTCGGACAAATGACTATGCAGCCGCAATCCGAGCCTGCGCGCCGTATCCGCAATCGACCGCATTTCCGAAGGGAAAATGGAGAACAGCACCGTGGTCGGCGCGGCGACCACGCGCCGCATCGCCTGCGGCGCGTGGTCGTGGAACGTCGCGGCGAGCCGTTCGAGGTCGGCCATGAATGCATCGAGCGATTCGGGGCGCATGGCGGTGGGCAGTTCGGCTTCGAGTTGACGCGTGCGCGTGGCACCCCCTCGCAGCAGCACGAAACGCACGCCCAGCTTCTGCGCTTCCTCGAAGAGAATCGCCGAGCTGTCGAAAGGCATGTCGGGGTAGTACAGGTAGTTATGGTCCGCGATCGTCGTGCATCCCGAGCGGATCAGTTCGATCATGCCGATGCGCGCGGCGAGCCGGAAACGCTTCTCATCGAAACTTGCGCGGTAGCGGTACGGCGTCGCCGCCAGCCACGGCGTGAGCGACGCATCGATGCCTGCCGGATCGCCCTTCAACAGCGACTGGAACAGGTGGTGATGCGTGTTCACCCAGGCGGGATAGACCACGCAGTCCGTCGCGTCGATCACCGCTTCGCCCGGCACCGGCGCAAGCGCGCCGATGGCCTGAATGCGCGCGCCTTCGATGCGGATGTCCGGACCGGTTACGCGCGTTGCTTCATGGGAAGCGCCGCCCGTCATGATGGCCGCCGCATTGCGGATCAGAGTTGTCGTCATGCTGCCTCGTTCCTTTAGAGTTCGCTTTCATGCCAGCCGCGCAAGCAGAGCCGCGACACCCCGACGGTCATGCCGAACAGCACCACGCCCGTGACCGTGATGAGCATCAGTGCCGCAAAGAGTCGCGGAATGTTCAACTGGAACCCCGCCTGAAGAATCTGATACGCAAGCCCCGATCCGGTCCCGCCCGTACCCGCGACGAATTCCGCCACCACCGCACCGATCAGCGACAAACCGCTCGAGATGCGCAGTCCGCCAAAGAAATACGGAAGCGCGCTCGGTACGCGCAGCCGTACGAGCGTTTGCCAACGCGTCGCGCGATTGATGCGAAAGAGGTTGACCAGTCCGGGGTTGACACTGCGCAGCCCGAGCGCCGTGTTTGAAATGATCGGGAACAGCGCGACGAGCGTGGCGCAGATCACGAGCGCAAACGTGGTGTCCTTCACCCAGATGATGATGAGCGGCGCAATCGCGACGATCGGCGTCACCTGAAGCAGAATCGCATACGGGAAGAAGCACGCCTCGATGAGCGGACTCTGTGCGAACGCCAGCGCGACGGCCACGCCAAGCACCGTCGCGAGCGCGAAGGCCAACAACGTGATCTTGAGCGTGGCGAAGAGCGCGGCGAACAACAAGGGCGCATCGACGACGAGCTGGCGGACGATATCGTGCGGCGCGGGCACCAGATAAACGGGCACCTCGAACATGGCACACGCGGCTTCCCATATCAGCAGCATCAGCACGCCGACGAACCACGGCGCGAACGCCTTCAGCGCGCCGGGACGTTGCAGCAGCGGCTTTCGACCCTTCACGAATCTCCGCTCGGCGGCGGGCTGGTTGACAACGGTTTCACCCATCATCGTCAGGCTCCTTGCAGTTGATGCGCGTCGGAAATGAAATCCGAGAGCGTCTTGCAATGCGCGAGAAAAGGCGCGGAAACGCGATACGCGTCATCGCGTTCCTGGGTGGCATCGATCGGCACGTCGGCGATCACGCGTCCGGGGCGTGCCTGCATCACCACGACGCGGCTCGACAGATACACGGCTTCGTAAATGCTGTGGGTGACGAACACCACCGTCATGCCGCGGGCCTTCCAGAGCGCGCGCAGGTCGGCATCGAGCTTGTTGCGAGTGAACTCGTCGAGGGCACCGAAAGGCTCGTCCAACAGCAGCAACTCAGGCTCCGTGACGAGCGCACGGGCGAGCGATGCGCGCATCTGCATGCCGCCGGACAGCTCGCGCGGACGCGACGTGCCGAAGCCGGCAAGACCCACGTTGGCGAGCGCATCGGTCACGCGGGCGTCGGCCTCGCTGCGTGGCACGTGCGCCAGATCGAGCGGCAATCGCACGTTGTCCGCGATGCTCGCCCACGGCATCAGCGTCGCTTCCTGAAAGACCATGGACATGCGCCGGCTCTTCGTGCCAACGATCGAAAAAGGCTGCCCCCACCAGCGCATATGACCATGCGTAGGCGTTTCAATGCCCGCGAACATCTTGAGCAGCGTGCTCTTGCCGCAACCCGACGGACCGAGCAGCGAGACGAATTCGCCCGCGCGGATATCGAGGCGGACATCGGTGAGCGCGGTCGTGCCGTTCGCATAGATCTTGTCCACGCGCTGAACGGAAAGCGCGGTGGCGTGCGTGGCGTGCGTGGCGTGCGTTTCGTTCATGGCTCAAACCTCCGTTTCGATGCGAAACACTTCTTTCTCGCCGTGCTCTTCGAGCAACTGGAGCAGCATGCGGCGCATCAGGAGTCCGGGCTGGTCGGACACCATGTGGCATTCCTGCTGGCGGCGCACATCGATGCACGCGTCGTGATCCGTGGCCTCGAGAATCTCGCGGTCTTCGTCGGTGATCGGGCGGTCCCAGTCGATCAACGCCTGCGTGGAGCACTGTTTCTCGGTATCGTTTCGATAAAGCCATTGCACGAGCATCATCGTTTTGTCGTCGATAGGCGTCGCACAGTTATAGATGATGTGGTGAATGCCGCTTGCCGGGTACATGCAGCCGAAGCGCCGCGCAAACGGCATGAACCAGCGGTTGACGAGATGCCGCTCGGTGATGTCGTCGGTCGTGCCGGTGATGCGAAAGCTCGCTTCAGGATTGCGGATGGGCACGCGCGTCTCCGCTTCGAAACCCCATTGCCCCGGACGGAATTCGTATTTCGACGGCTTGGGTTGGTCGAACAGACCGAAGTTCGACTTATGCACGAAGCTGAAGTGCGCGTTGTCGAACGAGTTCTCCATCATGCGCAGGGGGCTCGTGTTCCATTGTTCGTAAAACTGGAGAATGCGGCGATAACCGGGCGCGGCTTCTTCCGGGAACTCGGGAATGGGCTGCAATGCATCGTCGAGCGCGACCCATGCGTAACCGTAGCGTTCCTCGCATCGATACGACGGAACCATCGCACGCGACGGAATCTCGCCTCCGGCGTTCTGCGGAATTTTCACGCACTGGCCGGTGCAGTCGTAAGTCCAGCCGTGATAACCGCAGGCGATGTTGCCGTCGGCATCGACAAAGCCTTTCGAGAGTCTGGCCGTGCGATGGCAGCAGCGGTCACGAAGCGCGTGCGGCTTGCCGCTCGCGCCTTTCCACAGCACGATGTTCTCGCCGAGCAGCGTGAAGGGTTTGGGGCCATCGTCGAGATGCGACAGGGGCATCACTGCGTACCAGAAGCGGCGCAGCACTTTTTGGCGGGTCACCAGCATGATGTCTTCCTTCGGTATTTTTGCGCGGGGTGTCAGGGCATGACCTTGGCGTTCTGCACCACCTTAAGCGTGTATGCGCTCTTGTAGTCCGTGCTGGCTTTGAGCAGCTTGGCGGACACCATGTAGTCGTAGGTCTTTTTCCAGCGCGCGTCGGTCATCGCGCCGATGCCGAGCGTAGCCGCGTCCCCGCCGGTCACGAGCTTGAGCGACTTGATCTGCGCCACGCCGAACGCGAGTTGCGCATCCGTCATCTCGGGGTTGTCTTTCTTGATGAGCGCGTTACCGGGCTCGGGATTGGACAGGTAGCTCTTCCATCCTTCCATCGACGCCTTCACGAAGCGCGCGACCACGTCCGGTTTCGCGTCGATAGTCTTCCTCATGCCGACGATGGTCGTGTTGTACGGCGGATAGCCGTCGTCCGCGAAGAGAAAGAAGTGCGTCTTCACGTTGGCGCGCTCGGCCTGAAACGGCTCCGAGGACGGATACGCCTGCATCGCGACATTCCTGTCGACGAAGAACGGTTGAAGGTTGAACGTGTAGGGCCGCGTCTGTGCGTCGGTATAGCCGTATTTCTCCTTGAGCCACGGCCACCATGACGTGCGGCCGGAACCGGCGACGAGAATCGTTTTACCTTTAAGATCGCCGAGGCTCTTCACGTCGTCGTGCGTGAGCATGCCTTGTGGATCGAACTGGAAAGAAGCCGCGACCGTCTCGACGGGAATGCCTGCCTCGACCGACGACAACACCTGGAAGTCGTAGCCGAGTATGAAATCCGCCTGACCGCCGACGAGCAGTTGCATGCCGTTGACCTGCGGGCCGCCCATCTTGATGGTGACGTCCAGGCCCGCCTTTTTGTACAGGCCGGTGGCTAATGCCTGATAGAAGCCGCCGTGTTCCGCCTGCGCATACCAACTGGTGAGGACGGTGATGTGATCGTCGGCATGAGACGAAGCGGCGACCAGACCGAGAACGGCAGTGCAGAAGAGGCGACGGATGAAACGCATGGATGGCTCCCGAATGAGAACATTGGAAGACCATGAAGACGTTCAAGCGTCAGGGACGATACTGCGCTTCCTGTCGTCGAAATCCCGCGATTTCGCTCGAACGTCGACACGGTCGACGTGGACGCGAGACGCGTCCCAGGAGCAATGCCCCACGCCGAAGCGATCACATCGCCCGACGCTAGCCGCTTATACTCCGTTCGACGTTGAGAGCCAGAAGCGTGCCAATCGGCGAGCCTTGGTCGCGACGACATCGGTGCGTACGTGTATGCCTCTTCGTGGGGCAGACGCGCCCTAGCCTCGCGCTGATTGCACAGCGCATGCACAGAGAAGAGCGTGACTGCGTCCTGCATCATCGAGACATTGCGGCCCGTCGAAGCGGCGTACTCGCGCGTGATCGACACCACTCGCAGCCGCAAGCGAAGCCAGCCTGGAGCCACGGTCCTTTTGCAACGCGTGGTCCTTTGTTAAGCTCTGCGGCCATGCCCGACATCAAGCTCAACATGACGCCCGACGACCGCCCCGCGATCACGCCGGAGGCCACGCTTTCGCGAGCGGACCGCGTCTATTACACGCTGCGGGCCGACATCTTCGACATGCGCCTGCTGCCGGGCGACCGGCTCACGGAAGGCGCGATCGCCGAACGCTTTGCGGTCTCGCGCACGCCCGCGCGCGAAGCGCTGCAGCGCCTGCAAAGCGATGGCCTGATGCAAGGCTATGTGCGCGGCGGATGGGAAGTCGTGCCCATCGACAACAAGCGCTTCGACGATCTGTACGAGATGCGTCAGATGATCGAAACCTTCGCGGTGCGCAAGCTCTGCGCGCGCGATGCACCGCAAGCCGAACTGCATCTGCTGCTCGATGCGCTCGATCGTATCTGGAAAGTCGGGCGCGCTCGGCGCATTGCCGATGGCGGGAAGCTCGTGGAACTGGACGAAGCGCTGCATCACGCGCTCGTGGCCGCCGCGGGCAACGACGAACTGACCTCGACGATGCAGCGCGTCACCGACCGCATCCGCGTCGTGCGACGGCTCGATCTCGTGCAGGGCGACGGCATCGCGGAAACCTACGACGAGCACGCCGCGATTCTCGATGCCATTCGCCGCAGCGACGCCGCGCAGAGTGTCGAACTCGTCTCGCGCCACATCGGCGGCAGCCAGGCCAGCGTGAGCAGCCTCACATTGCAACGCCTGCTTGCCGCAGGCACCGAGGCGGGGCGAAAGCTCATTCACGAGGCACCAGCACGGCCGCGGCGCACCATCTGACGACATCGTCCGAGCTTATCCAGCATTCCCTGCGCAGGCCGCCCGGCCTTACCTGGCAAGCCTCCTCAGGGTTTGCACCGACCTCTGGCACAGATCTCGCGTTGACTGCTTCCGATGTATACAAGGAAACGTCAATGCCTCTGAAGTATCCGCACATCGCGGCGAACACATTGAATCCGACGCGCGGATCGCGCGGCATGGCGGTCGCACCGCACGCGCTCGCATCGCAAGGCGCGCTGGCCGTATTGCGCGAAGGCGGCAACGCGGTTGAGGCGATGATCGCAGCGGCCGCGACCATTGCGGTGGTTTATCCGCACATGAACAGCATCGGTGGAGACGGCTTCTGGCTGATTTCGCGCCCCGGTCACGCGCCCCTAGGCATCGAGGCGTGCGGAGCAGCGGCGATGCGCGCCGACATCGATACGTATCGCGGACTTGGCCTGAGCGCGATTCCCGCACGCGGCCCGCTTGCGGCCAACACAGTCGCTGGCACAGTGTCCGGCTGGGACTTCGCGCATCGCTTCTCGCAAGACGCGCTCGGCGGACGCCTGCCTGTCGCGCGCCTGCTCGAGGACGCAATTCATTACGCGAAGCACGGCATTCCCGTGACGCGCAGTCAGGCCGGCTGCATCGCGGTCAAGCGCGACGAACTGGAGCGCGTGCCCGGCTTCGCGCAGACCTTTGTTCCCGATTCACGCGCGCCGCGCACGAGCGAACGCTTCGTCAACGCCCGTCTTGCCGCGACGCTGCAACGCCTCGCCGATGCGGGCCTTGACGATTTCTATCGCGGCTCTCTCGCGCGCAGCATCGCACGCGATCTGTCGTCGCTCGAAACGCTCATCACGCTGGACGATCTGGAACGCCACCGCGCCCGCGAGCGCACGCCACTTGCGCTGACGCACTCGCTCGGCACCGTCTACAACATGCCGCCGCCGACGCAGGGGCTCGTGTCCCTGCTCATCCTCGGCGTGCTGGACCGCGTGCTCACCGATGACATTGACCCGCTCGGGCCCGAGTTCGTGCATGCGTGCGTCGAGGCGACAAAGCTCGCCTTCGAAGTGCGCGACGAACACGTGACGGACCCGGACCACATGCGCATCGACGCGATGACGCTGCTCGATCCCGCCGCGCTCGACGCGATGGCGAGCCGGCTCTCCATGTCGCGCGCCGCACCGTGGGGACGCGGACGCGGCCCCGGCGACACCGTCTGGATGGGCGTCATCGACGGCGATGGCGTGGCCGTCAGCTTCATTCAGAGCATCTACCACGAGTTCGGCAGCGGCATCGTGCTGCCGGAGTCGGGCATCAACTGGCAGAACCGCGGGTGCAGCTTCTCGCTCGATCCGTCGTCGGTTAATCCGCTGATGCCGGGCCGCCGTCCGTTTCACACGCTCAATCCCGCACTGGCTCGTTTCGCCGATGGCCGCACGATGGTCTACGGCAACATGGGCGGCGACGGCCAGCCGCAGTCGCAGAGCGCGGTGTTCTCGCGTATTGCGCGATTCGGATGGAATCCGCAGGCCGCGATCGATGCGCCGCGTTGGCTGCTCGGCCGCACGTGGGGACAGTCTACCGATTCGCTCAAGCTCGAAGCACGCTTCTCGGCCCACACCGTCGACGCCTTGCGCGCGCTCGGCCACGAGGTGGACGTCCTCACGTCCTATGACGAAGCGATGGGCCATGCAGGGGCAATAGTTCGTCATCCTGACGGCCTGTTCGAAGCGGGATACGATCCGCGCAGCGACGGCGCTGCCGCAGGCTGGTAGCGCGACAGGCCGCATTACGTCACCGATTCATCTCCCCGGTCCCGCGTTTCGCCGGACCGGAGGGCACCTTTCATTCTTTCGATTCGCAATTCAACCGGGGAACGCACATGAACACACGCATTCATACCCTGCACGACGATGCCGCCACGAGCGCGCCCGCCGTCGCAGCCTATCACCGCTGGCTTCAGTTGAGCTTGGGCCTGCTCTGCATGATGGCGATCTCCAGCCCGCAATACGTGTGGACGCTATTGACCAAGCCGCTGTCGGCGAAGCTCGGCGTGCCGCTGCCGGAACTGCAGGTGACGTTCTCGCTGCTCATCATCCTGCAGACGTTCTTCTCGCCCTTTCAGGGCAAGCTGATCGATCGCTTCGGCCCGCGTCTCTTGATCTCGCTCGGCACGGTGATGTCGGGTCTGAGCTGGGTGCTGGCGTCGATGGCCACGAGCACATCCATGCTGTATCTCACGTACGGGCTCGTGGGCGGGCTGGGCACGGGCATCGTGTATGTGGGCGTGGTCGGGCTCATGGTGCGCTGGTTTCCGGATCGGCGCGGCTTCGCGGCCGGCACGGTGGCGGCGGGCTACGGCATGGGCGCGATCGTCACCACGTTTCCGGTGTCGGCTTCGCTTGCGACGCGCGGCCTCGACGCCACGCTTTGGATTTACGGCATCGCATTCGCGGTCGTGGGCTTTGTCGCATCGCAGGGCCTGCGCGTGCCGCGCGATACCGCGCTCACGAATACCTCGGCGCTCGCGGCATCGAACGTGCCGAACCTTCGTCCCTTGCAGATTATGAAGTCGCCCGTGTTCTGGCTCATGTTCGCGATGATGACGATGATGTCCACCTCCGGCCTCATGGTCACGTCGCAGATGGCGACCTTCGCGGCGGACTTCGGCGTGACGAAAGTCATCGTGTTAGGCATGGCCGCGCTGCCGCTCGCGCTGACCATCGACCGTTTCACGAATGGCCTCACGCGTCCGCTGTTCGGCTGGGTATCGGACCGCTTCGGCCGCGAAAACACGATGTGCTTTGCGTTCGCGCTGGAAGGCATCGCGATGGCGCTGTGGCTGCTCACGCGCGACAACGCCCTGCTGTTCGTGCTGCTGTCGGGTGTGGTGTTCTTCGGCTGGGGCGAGATCTTCTCGCTTTTCCCGTCCACCTTGACCGACACGTTCGGCACGCGCCATGCCACCGAGAACTACGGGTGGCTGTACATCTCGCAGGGCATCGGCTCGATTTTCGGCGGCCCGCTCGCGGCGCTTTTGCATCAACGCGCGGGAAGCTGGGTGCCGGTCTTCAGCGTGGCGATCACGCTCGACATCGTGACGGCCGTGCTCGCGCTCTTCGTGCTCAAGCCGATGCGCGCCCGCTTCTTGAAGAAAGCAGTGGCATGAGGGCATGTCGGTCGCGCCGCGCCTTCGCTTGCGGCGAGGCTCATTGACTGCCGCGTAGATCGCCGCTTGCGAACACGACAAGCGTGGCAGCAGTTACGACGAAACTGCCCTGCACATGAGATCGCGCGCGCTTTCACGCAGACGCGCGTTTGAACGCCGAAAACACCCGTTGTGCCCATCGACTCGCCGCGTGGGAATCCCATGTCGAGAACTCTTTTTTGGGGAGGACACCTTGCTGTTTTTGATTGTGCATTATGCATTTCAGTAACCACTCACTTGTACGAGACCTTGCGAGGAACGACATGAAGGGATCGAACGCAACGGCAGTCGACACGCTCGCGGAACCGCTGACCGTGCGGCAGCTCATTCACGGGTTTCAATCGCCCGATGGCTCGACCGTCACCATCTTCGACCGGCTCGACTTCTCCGTGCGACCGGGCGAGATCGTGTCGATCGTCGGACGAAGCGGCGCGGGCAAGAGCACGCTCTTCAACCTCATCTCGGGCCTGCTCACACCGCAGTCAGGTGAGGTAACGGTCGGCAGACGCGCTGACGGCGAGGCGGGCCGCATCGCATACATGCTGCAAAAGGATCTCATGATGCCGTGGCGCACGGTGCTGCAAAACGCGCTGCTCGGCATCGAGCTATATCGCAAGGTCCGGCCGAATGACGTGGCTCGTGCGCGGCAGATGCTTGCGCGTTACGGGCTCGGCGCCGTCGCCGAGGGCTATCCGCATTCGCTCTCGGGCGGCATGAGACAGCGCGTTGCGCTCACGCGCACACTGCTCGTCGATCCGACGCTCGTGCTGCTCGATGAACCTTTCTCCGCGCTCGACTACGAGACGCGGCTCGCGCTCGAAGACGACATCATCTCGCTGCGTGCGCAAAGCGGCACGAGTGTCGTGCTGGTCACGCACGACATCGAAGAGGCCATTGCGATGAGCGATCGCGTGATTCTGCTTGGCGGACGGCCTGCGCGCATCGAAGACCAGATCCTCATCGAACTGACGACGCACGGGCCGCGCAACGCCGTGTCCGCGCGCGAAGCGCCCGAATTCCGCGGCTACCACGCGCGCATCTGGAACGGCCTGCGCGGGAACGTCACCTCGCGCGACGCCGGTGAAGTCGCTCAATCGACTACTCTCGCAGGAGCCGTCCATGACTGAAGCCGTTCTCTCCACGCATGTCGCGCAGAAGAAAGCCGTACGCCGCGCGTCCCGCAAGCTCGGCACGACAGGCGCGGTCGTCGGCATTGTCGTTGCGCTGGTCGTCCTATGGCAGCTTGCTGTCAGCGCGGGCTGGATCAACGGCAAGCTGCTCGGCTCGCCGTCCGGCATCTACGAGGCCGCCGTCATCGGGCTGACGCAGGGCACGCTCGTGTCCGACACGTGGGTCACGCTCTATGAAACGCTGGCGGGTCTTGCCATCGGCAGCGGCCTTGGAATCGGTCTCGGCCTGCTACTGTGGTTCCTGCCCACGGTGTCGGGCGTCGCCGAAGGTTTGTCAGTCATCCTGAACAGTATCCCGAAGATTGCGCTCGGCCCGCTCATCGTGATCTGGTTCGGCTCCGACGCCACGTCGAAGATATGGCTCGCCGGCATCTCCACATTCGCCGTCGCGATGATCTCGTCCTGCGCCGCCGCGCGCGAAGTCGACAAGGACTTGCTGAATCTCTTTCATTCGTTTAAGGCCAAGCCGTCGATGATCTTCGCCAAGCTCATCGTCCCTAGCGCGCTGCCGTGGATTTTTTCGACGCTGCGCGTGAATATCGGCTTCGCGTTGATTGGCGCGGTCGTCGGCGAATACATCGCGTCGCAATCAGGGCTCGGTCACGCGGTGTTCGTCGCCGGCTCCCTTTTCGATCTCAACACCGTCTGGCTCGGCATCATCGTGCTGACCTTGATGGCCTCGGTTCTCAGCTGGATCGTTCAACTCGCGGAAGCGAAGATCATTTCCTGGAAGAAAAAATGAAGAAGACACACGCTCTGCTCAACAGTATCGCGGCTGCCTGTCTCGTTGCATCGGGAATCGGCGCGACGAGTGTCCGGGCCGCCGAGCCGGTCGTCATCTATCAGGCGTTTCAGTCCATACAGTATCTGCCGCTCTATGTCGCCATCGACAAGGGTATCTTCGAGAAGAATGGTTTGGCCGTGCAGAAAGTGACCGCCGGCAGCGGCGCGGCCGGCGTCGCGGCGGTCATCGGCGGTCATGCGGACTTTTCGCTTCAAGACCCCATGACCGCGATGCTCGCGAACCTCAAGGGCGCATCGCTTGTGAACGTGGCGAACGTCGTCGCGGGCGTGCCCGTCTGGGTGATCGCGCCGAAGGATTCGAAGGTGAAGGACGTCGGCGACCTGGCGGGCAAGAGCGTGGCCACCGCATTGCCGCCATCGACCAGCACGTACCTGTTGCAGCGCCTCATCAGCGAACAAAAGCTCACGGACGTGAAGATGAACACCGTGCAAATCGGCACCGAACTCGCGCCCGTGACCGCGGGCCGCTCGGAAGCCGCCGCGCTCTACATGCCGCAAGCGGAGACCGGGCTCGCGCAAGGTTATCGCATCGTCTACGCGTTTCCGAAGGCGTATCCGGGCGGCTATGCCTTCTCGACCATCGACACGCTCGCTTCCACCGTGAAGGGCAAGCCGAAGATGGTGGCCGCGTTCGTGAAGTCGATCGGTGAGGCCGAAGCCTTGATTCAGCAATCGCACGATACCGCGAAGAGCGTCGCGCGCGCGGAGTTCCCTTCGCTCGATCCCAAGATCGTCGATTCGGCGGTGCAGCGCCTCATCGATCAGAAAATCTATGCGGCCACGCCCGATATTTCCGAGCAGGCTTTCCGCAATGCGCTCGACCTTCAGGAGTCGATCGGCAACATCAAGCCGGGTGCGATCACCTATGCCAATGGCGTCGACAACACGTTCGCCGCAGCCGTGAGCAAGTGACGATGACTAAGCCCGCTCGCTCTCTCCTCGCGACGCTGCTCGCGAATCGTCACGACGAAGCTGCCGCGCGTGCGACGCTTCTCGCCGCGCAGACGCGCGCCGATGCGTTGGAGCCGTGGCTTCGCGCCTTCATGCATCGGCCGGATACGTACGACGTGGGCAGCGCGGTAACGCATCCGCTCGCCGGCGTGCCCATCGGCGTGAAAGATCTGGCCGATACGGCCGATATGCCCACGAGCTACGGCTCGCCGGTTTTCGACGGCCATCGGCCCGAGCGCGACGCGCGCATCGTATCGATGATCCGTGCGCTCGGTGGCACGATCTTCGGCAAGACCGCGACGACCGAGTTCGCGTGGCGCGGTCCGGCTGCGACCGTCAATCCCTGGAACCGCGCGCACACGCCGGGCGGCTCGTCGAGCGGATCGGCGGCGGCCGTCGCGGCAGGCATCGTGCCGCTTGCCATCGGCACGCAGACGGTCGGTTCCATCATTCGGCCGGCGGCGTATTGCGGCGTCGTCGGCTACAAGCCGTCGTATCGCGCGGTGCCGGGCGAAGGCGTGCATCCGCTCGCTGCATCGCTTGATCACGTCGGGTTCTTCGCGCGATCCGTCGAAGACGTGGCCGTGGCGCATGCTCTGTTCGTCGAGCGCGCGCCGCATGCGGTGGAAAGCGAAGCGGCGTGGCGCGATCACTTTCCGCGCAATACATCCGCGCTCACGCTCGGCGTCGTTCGCACGCCGTTCTGGGACGAACTCGTCGCGCCGCATCAACGCGACAACTTCGGTGCATCGTTGCAGGCGCTTGCCGAAGGCGGCGCGCGCATCGTCGAACTGGACTATGGCGCGGACCTGCCGCGCATGCGCCAAGCGACGCTGACCATCCTCGCGGTCGAGGCGTATCGCGCCATCGGCGATGTGGCCGCACGCGAACCGGCTCTCATGAGCGAGCATATGCGTCTGCTGTTGTCCGAAGGCGCTGCAATGCCGCTCGAACGGTATCAGCAAGCCTTGCTGCTGCAAGCGCAGGTGCGCTCGCAGTCCGCAGCACTGATGCAAAGCTGCGACGCGCTCATGACCCTGCCTGCCAGCGGTGAAGCGCCTCGCGGACATGCGGATACCGGCGACGCCCGCTTCTGTGCGCCGTGGAGCCTCATGGGTGCGCCCGCCGTCAACGTGCCTTCCGGCTGGAGCGAAGCCAATCTGCCGCTCGGCTTGCAGATCGTGGGGGCGTTCGGCGATGATGCGAAGCTGCTCAGCGTGGCCGCGCTCATCGAAAGCATGCTGAGGTTCGAACCGCACGCTATCGCTGCTTAATTGGCATGCGCTGCAGACAATAACAACCGCTCACGGAGACGAGCATGAGCCAGCCCTTTCGCACGATCCAGCAATACGTGCTCGGCGCGTTGCGCGCCGAGATTCTCAACGGCGTCTATGCACCGAACACGCGGCTGCGGCAGGAAGAGATCGCCAAACGCCTGAGCGTGAGCACGACGCCGGTGCGCGAAGCGTTTCGCGACCTGCGCGCGGAAGGGCTTGTCTCGATCGATCCCAACAAGGGCGTCGTCACGCGCCCGCTCACGGCTGCGGACGTGAGCGAAATCTACGAGCTGCGCATGGTGCTCGAACCGATGCTGGCCGAGCGTGCCTGCGCGCATGCCACCGAGCGCGACCTCGCCGCTGCCGAAAACGTGCATGCACAGATGTGCGCGACATCGTCGACAGAGACGTGGGCCGTACTCAACGAAGGTTTTCACAAGCACTTGATGGCGCGCGCCGCCGGCACGCGTCTCTCTGAAATGGTCGAGGGACTGTCGCTCGTCGCGCGGCCGTACGTGTCGCTTTCCATGCACGTCAAAAGCGATATGCTCGACAGCAACAACCGCGAGCATGCGGATCTCCTCGACGCCTTCCGCGCGCGCGATACACGCGCCGTGCATGAGCAGACCCGCGCGCATCTCGAGAACACGCGCGATGCGATCATCGCCTGCGTGAAGCAAGCCTTGCCTCCGCAAGCCGCAGCCTGAGCGGCCATCCGATTCAAACCCGATGCCAATGACGCACGACTCTCTTGTCACCCTTTCCGCCGTCGATGCGCGCCGATTGATCGGCGATCGCAGTGTCTCGCCGGTCGAACTGCTCGACGCGTGCATCGCGCGCATCGAGGCGATCAATCCTGCCGTCAACGCGATGGCGGCAACCTGTTTCGACCGTGCATACGACGAGGCACGACGCGCCGAAGCTGCAGTCATGCATGGCGAGTCGCTCGGCTTGCTGCATGGCCTACCCATCGGCGTGAAAGATCTGGAAGAGACCGCCGGCGTGCTGACCACGTACGGCTCGACGCTCTTTCGCGCCAACATTCCCGACGAAGACAACGCCATGGTCGCGCGCATTCGGGCGGCAGGCGCCATCGTAACCGCCAAGACGAACACGCCCGACATGGGCGCGGGCGCCAACACGCGCAACGACGTCTGGGGCGCGACGGGCAATCCCTTCGCGCCGCTGCTCAACGCTGGCGGATCGTCGGGCGGATCAGCGGCGGCGCTCGCCACCGGCATGCTGCCGCTGTGCACCGGCTCGGACACAGGCGGATCGCTGCGCATTCCCGCCGCGCTGTGCGGGGTCGTGGGACTGCGTCCATCGCCGGGACTCGTGCCGAGCGAGCGGCGCGAACTCGGGTGGGCGCCTCTCACCGTGAGTGGCCCGATGGCGCGTAACGTCGCCGATGTACGCTTGCTGCTCGCCGCACAGGCCGGCTTCGATGCACGCGATCCACTTACTCACGATACCGGCTACACCGCGCTCGCGCATCGCCGTCCGGTCGACGCCGCGAAGCTTCGCATCGGTTATACCGATGATTTCGGCGCCTGCGCGCTCGACGACGCCTCGCGCGCGACGTTCCACGCGAAGATCGACCGGATCGCGCGGCACGTGGGTGTCTGCCAGCCGGTGAGCATCGACATGAGCGGCATCGACCGTTGCTTCGACGTGCTACGAGCGCAGAACTTCGTCGCGCAGTTCGCGGATACCTACCAACGCGATCCCTCTTCGCTGGATCCGAACACCCGCGCGAACTACGAGATGGGCGCCTCGATGACGCTCGGCGACGCGGTCTGGGCGCACACGATGCAGACCACGCTATACCGGCGCTTCCAGGCGCTCATGCAGCACTACGACGTGATCCTGTCGCCGACGGTTTCCGTGACGCCCTTTCCGTGGTCCCAATGGCATCTCGAAGCGATCAACGGCAAGCCGCTGGATACGTACTATCGCTGGCTGGGCCTGACGTACCTCGTTTCGCTGATGACCAATCCGGCGCTGTCGCTGCCCTGCGGCGTGGATCATGCGGGCATGCCGTTTGGCGTGCAGTTGATCGGTCCGGTGCGCCGCGACGGTCGACTGCTCGACGTTTCGGAGGCGCTCGAAGCGGCATTTGCCTCCGATGACGCGCTGCGCCGCCCTGCGCCCGACCTCGAGGCACTGTCCAAGCCGGTGCCGGAACTGCGATCTATCGTGTCGTCGCCGCTGCTGTCATCGGATCGTTAACGCGCGACCCTTAGCTCACGAACGGCAGCTTGCTGTCTCGTGCCTCCGTCAGCATCGACACGGTAATCTTGCGCACCTCCAGCTTGCTCTGCGTGATGTGCGCACGCAGCAGCATGGCCGCCTCGCCGCACTTGCCGCGATCAATGCAGCGAAGCATCTTCGCGTGCTCGTCATAGGTTGCGCTCGTGCGATGCGGCTTCAGGAAATCCAGCCGGCGCACGATGCGGATGCGCTCCGTCACTTCGTCATGCACGCGCAGCATCTCGTCGTTGCCGCTCGCGCGCACGAGTCCGCGATGGAAGTTCTCGTCCATGCCGAACATGAGGACCGGATCGCTTTCACGCGCTGCGGCGGCGACGCACCAGACCGACTTCAGTGCGTCGATTCCCGGATGCGGCGGCTGCGTGCCCGCGAGTTTGTCGAGCGCAGCCGTTTCCAGCACGATCCGCAGATCGTAGAGCTGATCGATCTGCGCGAAGTTGATCTCCGATACTTTCCAGCCGCGCCGGAAGCCGACTTCGAGATAGCCCTCGCGCAGCAAGCGAAAGAGCGCGTCGCGCATCGGCGTGCGTGACACGCCGTAATGCTGCGCGATGCCGGTCTCCGAAAAACGTTCACCCGGAAACAGGCGGAAACTGAAGATATCCTGCTTTAGCTGCTGATAGACCTGTTCGGCGAGCGGATTGGCACTCTGAATGGCGCGTACGGTGCTGCTGTCCATGAGTTCGGTCTTGTTGATTCGGTGTCTCTCGCCATGCGGCTTTCGTGGCTCAAGGCGTTTCGATCAGACTCACATGCGCCGCGACGATGATCCACCCCGCGAATGCGTTCGACACGTCGCCGATGCGCGCCCACGTCTGCATCTGGCGGCCGAGCAAGGGCGTGGCATCGCTCGTGAACTCGGTGCTGACGGTCGCGTACTCCGTCCCGAATGTCGTCACCACCGTGCGATGCAAGCGCCGGGACCGCGGCACCGGCACGCAGGTCTCGCGCCAGCGGCGAATCGCATCGCCGCCGTGCTGCACTTCGGCGATGCCGTATCGTACCGTTTCGGGCGCATGCCAGAACAGCGCGTTCATGGTGTCGACATCGTTATCGACCAGCGCCCGCTCGTATGCAACGAAAGCGCGTTCGACTTCGACCACCGTTTCCTGACGATTGACGTCCATTAGTTCTCCAACAGATCGTCGAGCATGGCCGTCCATCCGACGATGCCGCCTTGAGAGCGGATCATCTCGATGGTGGCGGCCTTGAAAGCGGGGATGTAGCTTGCGGTCGCATCTTCGATCAGCACACAATCGTAGCCGCGGTCGTTCGCTTCGCGCATCGTCGTCTGCACGCACACTTCGGTGGTCACGCCCGCGAACACCAGATGCGTGATGCCGCGTTGCGCCAGTTCCTCGCCAAGATGCGTCGCATAGAACGCGCCTTTGCCCGGCTTGTCGATCACCCTCTCGCCTTCCAGCGGCGCCACTGCATCGACAATTGCATTGCCCGGCTCGCCGCGCACGAGAATGCGGCCCATCGGCCCTGCGTCGCCGATGCGTGCCTGCGGTGCGCCGCGCAGCCGCTTTGCATCGGGACAATCCGACAGGTCCGGCGCATGCGATTCGCGCGTATGCACGACGAGCCAACCGTTGCTGCGGGCATGGTCGAGGAGACGCGCGACCGTCGGCACGATCGACGCGAGCAGCGAGACATCGTTGCCGAGCGCTTCGCCGAACCCGCCCGGCTCGATGAAGTCGCGCTGCATGTCAATGACGATCAGTGCGGTACGGGAAGCATCGAACGTGAACGCAGATGGCTTGGCGCGAGCGATGGTCGGCATCGTGTCAGCCCCCGTAGCGGCGTTCGGGAGCCGCAAAACCGCAGGACGTGCCGTCCTTCACGACGACATCGTCTTCCCACGGCAGACGATATTCACCGAGCACCATGTCCTGCATGAAGGTGTAGGGACAATCCCGCGCACCGCCCTTCACGGCGGTGTAGCCGCGATGTCCGAACTGGTAGATGTTGTTCTCCACACCCCAGTGGACGCGCGCTTCGCGCACGAGGTCGGGGCGCATCTCGCAGGTAATGATCTCGTCCGGACGATGACTGCCTTCGACCATCACGCTGCCGTCGAAATCGCAGAACATGCCTTCGCCCATGGAGTCGAACATGCCGTCGCTGCCGCACAGGCACACGCTCGCGGTCTGGGCGAGGTTCTGGAACGCGTTCGACTGATTGGTGATCTTCCAGGCGTGACGTATGGGCGCCGTATAGCCCGCCGTGCGCAGAATGATTTCCGCGCCCTTGTAGGCCGCCTCGCGCGCCATCTCGGGAAACATGCCGTCGTGACAGATGATGAGCGAGAGCTTCGCGCCCTTCGGCCCGATGCACACCGGCACACCCAGATTGCCCGGTTCCCACGGCTCGACCGGAACCCAAGGATGCATCTTGCGGTAGTAGAGCTGAATCTCGCCCCGATCGTCGATAATAAGGCCGCTGTTATACGGATTGCCGCCCGGATTGCGCTCCATGATGGAGAAGCATCCCCAGATGCGATGCTCGATGCACGCGGCCTTGAAGGCCGCCACTTCCGGTCCGTCGAGCGAGCACATGATGGCGTCGTCCGTGCGCATCGAGAGGCCATGCAGCATGTATTCGGGAAACACGACGAGATCCATCGCCGCATTGTTGCGGCGCGCCTTGCCGACCAGTTCCACGATGCGCCGTGTCTGCGCCGCTAGATCATCCAGTGTCGCGACATCGGGATTCTGCAACTGCACGAGCCCCACCACGATGCCTTGCGGCGATTTGTTCAACCCGCCAAGACCACTCGAACTCATTCTTGTCTGCTCCTTCTTTCTTCAGGCGTGAACGGTGACCGGTTGCGCCGTGTCGCGCCCTGCGCTTTCGACGTGACCCGCCATGTGTCTTCCCAACGCGACGCGATCCGCGCCGCTCGCCACCGTCTCGTGCACGAGACGTCCTTCCGCGATCACCGCGATACGGTCCGCCAGTTCCAGCAGTTCGTCGAGGTCCTCGCTGACCAGCAGCACCGCCGCGCCCGCGTCGCGTACCGCGAGAATCCGGGCATGAATGTCCGCGACGGAGGCGAAGTCGAGCCCGAACACGGGGTTGGCGACGATCAACACGTCGACCGCCTGCCCCAGTTCACGCGCCAGCACGGCGCGCTGCACATTGCCACCGGACAGCGTGCCGATCGCACGCGCGGGCACCGGCGGCCTGACGTTGAATTCGGCGATGAGGCGCTCGGCGCGCGCGCGCATGGCGCGACGGTCGAGCCGCCAACCGTGACGCTTCATCGGCGCGCGGTCGAAGTTGCGCAACGCCAGATTCTCCGCGATGCTCATGCTCGCCACGCACGCATTGCGCAGCGGCTCCTCGGGGAGCGCGAACACGCGCAGCCGCGTCATCTCTTCACGCGTGGCGCGATACGACTCGCCGTGCATGCGCATGTCACCGCTCTGAACGCGGCGCTGCCCGACGAGCGCTTCGATCAGTTCCTTCTGTCCGTTCCCCGATACGCCCGCGATACCGAGGATCTCGCCCGACTTCACGGCCAGCGATACTTCGCGCACCGCCGCGTGTCCGCGATCATCGATCACGCTGAGTTTCGACAACTGGAGGCGCACAGGCGCGTTCGCACCGCAAGGCTTGCGCAGCGGCCGCGCTTCAGCGAGTTCGGGATCGTCCTTCGGGGATTCATCGCCCATCATCCATGCCGCGAGCCGGTCACGGCTCGTGTCCGCCACCGCGCTCGTGCCGACGAGCTTGCCCTTGCGCAAGACGGTGACATCGTCCGCGTAGGCCATGACTTCGCGGAACTTGTGCGTGATCATCAGCACGGTCAGTTCGCCGCGCGTGGCCAGCGCGCGCATGAGGCCGAGCACTTCGTCCGCTTCCTGCGGCGTAAGCACGGACGTCGGCTCGTCGAGAATCAGGAAACGCTGGCGCAAATAAAGCTGTTTCAGGATTTCCAGCTTCTGCTTCTCGCCCGCGGCGAGACTGGAAACGGGTGCATCGAGCGGCAGGCGGAACGGCATGGAACGCATGAAGGCATCGAGCGCCGCGCGTTCCTTCGGCCAGTCGATCTTCCAGGGCACCCGTCCGCGTGCCAGCAGCAGGTTCTCTTCGACGGAGAGGCCCGCCGCCAGCGTAAAATGCTGATACACCATGCCGATGGAAAGCGCCTGAGCATCGCGCGGCGATGCGATCTTCACTTGCCGCGCATCCGCGATGATCTCGCCCTGTTCGAGCACGCCATAGCCCACGAGACCCTTGACGAGCGTGCTCTTTCCTGCGCCGTTCTCGCCGAGGAGCGCATGCACGGTGCCCGCGCGCACTTTGAGCGTCACGTCGTCGAGCGCGGTGAAGGCGCCGAAGCGTTTCGTCGCGCCGAGCACTTCCACGCCCATCGCCGTGGTCGAAGCGTTCATGGTCGGCTTCCGAGCGTGGCGAGCAGTGCCTTCGAATCGGATACCGTGCCGAACACGCCGCCCTGCATCAGCACCATGTTGAGCGCGGCGTCGTGGTTGTCCTGATCGGTCGCGCCGCAGCAGTCCGCGAGAATCGTGCACTCGAAGCCGCGATCGTTCGCTTCGCGCATCGTCGTGTGAACGCATACATCGGTGGTGATGCCGGTCAGCACGAGATTGACGATGCCGCGCGTGCGCAGAATCAGTTCGAGATCCGTTGCGCAGAACGAGCCTTTGCCCGGCTTGTCGATGACGATCTCGCCCGCAGCCGGCTTCAGTTCGTCGATGATTTCCCAGCCTGGTTCGCCGCGCACGAGGATCTTGCCGCAGGGACCGTCATCGCCGATGCCGATGCCGTTGGTCCCCGCGCGGCGGCTTCGCCATCGCTTGTTGGCGGGCAGGTCGGACAGGTCGGGCCGATGCCCTTCGCGCGTGTGAATAATCGTGAAGCCCTGCTCGCGCATCAGCGTGAGGACGTTTTTGATCGGCCCGATCGGCGCGCGCGTCATCGACAGGTCGTAGCCCATCTTGTCCACGTAGCCGCCGATGCCGCAGAAGTCCGTCTGCATGTCGATGACGACGAGCGCGGTGTTGTCCGGTCGCAGATCGCCGTCGTAGGGCCACGGATAGGGACGAGCCCCGATGAAGCGAGACATGTGAGTTCTCCGTTCAGGAATCAGCGTGTGAGACTGAGTTCGCCCGGCGCGCCCGCGAGCGTGCGGTAGGGCCGGCAGTCGACGATCATGATGACGAGCGTGAGGACGTACGGCGCGGCGTTGAACAGGTAGTAGCCGCTCGTCACGCCGATGGCCTGCAACGCGGGACCGAGTGCGCCCGCTGCGCCGAAGATCAACGCGGCCCACAGGCATCGCAAAGGCTGCCATCGCGCGAAGATCACGAGCGCGACGGCCATCAGACCTTGTCCGCTCGACAGACCTTCGTTCCAGCTTCCGGGATAGACGAGCGACAGATACGCCCCGCCCACGCCCGCGAAAGAGCCGCCGACGGTCGTCGCCAGAATGCGTATGCGCGTGATTGGATAACCCATCGCGCGGGCGCTCTCCGCGTTCTCGCCGACGAGCCGCAGCGCCATGCCCCACCGCGTATGGCGCAGACCCCATTGCAGCGCGAACGCCAGCACGACGCCGATCATGAACAGCGGATTGACATGCAGCGCGTTGTGCAATTGCGGCGACGATGCCCACGCGCCGAGATCCATCGACGCCAGCATCGGCGCCTGCGGCTCGATGAACGGCTTGCCGAGATAGAACGCGAGTCCGGTGCCGACCAGCATCAGCGCAATGCCGAACGCGATGTCTGACACGCGCGGCAGCGAGCACACGAGACCGTGCAGGCAGCCGAGCAGCAAGCCCGCGCAGCCGGCCGCGAGCACACCGAGCCACGGCGAGCCCGACAGATACGCGGCGGCGTAGCCCGTCATCGCCCCTGAAACGAGGATGCCTTCGAGCCCGAGATTCACGCGCCCGCCCTTCTCCGTCAGACATTCGCCGATGCTCACGAAGAGATACGGCGTGCTCACGCGAAGGGCGCCCGCGAACAGCGACAGCATGAGCACGGCGACGGGTGAATGTGCATCAAACATGCGTGCCCTCCAGTCGATGCGATGTGCCGGCGACAGACATCGCCTGCAGTTTGATGCGCCATGCCGCGAGTCGGCCACCCATGGCTTCCCACGCAAGCAGGTTCGCGAACAGCAGGCCTTGCAGCACGAGCGTCGTGGCATCGGGCAGGCCGAGGCGACGTTGCAGCAGCGAACCGCTCGCTTCAATACCGCCTACGAGCACCGCGCAAAGGATGATCGCGAGCGGGTTCTGACGCGCCGCGAACGCGACGAGAATGCCTGCATATCCGTACCCCGCCAGAAGCGATGCATTCGCGCTGCCCTGCACGGCCGCGACCTCGAACATGCCGGCGAGTCCCGCTGCGGCCCCGCCCATCGCGCACGCCGCGATGGCGAGCGTGTTCACCGGCAAGCCGACGAGATGCGCCGCATGATGGTTGCCGCCCACGACGCGCATCGCGAAGCCCTTGGTGCTGTGACGCACGAAGAGCCACGCCGCGAGGCACGTGAGCGCGCCCCACAACAATCCCCAGTGCACGTCGAGACCCGGCAGCGAGCCGATGGAAAAGGCATCGGGCACGGGTGGCGTGGAGGGCTTGTTGAGACTTGCCGGATCGCGCAGCGGGCCTTCGACGAGATGCTTGAAGAGCGCAATCGCGATGTACGACATCAACAGGCTGCTGACCGTTTCGTTCACGCCGCGCCGTTGCCGCATCGCGCCGACCGCGCCGATCCACACGCCGCCCGCGAGCATGCCCGCGAGCGCCATGAGCGGCGCGGCGACGAACCACGGTGTTCCTGCGGGCACGACCGTCGCCACCACGGCGGCGGCGAGCCCGCCCAAGGCGAGCGCGCCCTCGCCGCCGATCACGATGAGCCCGACCTGCGCTGGCAGCGCCACGCACAACGCGGTCAGCATCAGCGGCGCGGCGCGCAGCAACGTGCTCTGCCATGCGAACGACGAGCCGAACGCGCCCTGCACGATCAGCACGAGCGCATCGTCAGCGGGCTGGCCCTGCACCAGCAGGAACACCGAAAACAGCACGAGCGTGCCGATGAGTGCGCACAGCGTCGGCAGCACAGGCAACGCGCCCAGCGCCACGCGCGGTAACAAAGGAAGGGAACGCATGCCGGCTCCGCGAACGTTGAATCAGATCTGCCCGACGACGCCCGCGACGAGATAGTTCATGCTTTCCAGCTTGATATCCGTCTGCGCGTAAGCCGTGCCCGACGCAATGGCGCTGCCGCCCTTGTTGTCCTTCATCGGGCCTTTCAAGATCACGTAGTCGCCCGCGATCATCTTCGACTTGATGGCATCGGCGTTGGTCTTCGCCTCGGGCGTGACCCTCGCGCCGTACGGCGACATCTTCACGAAGCCTTCCTTGAGGCCGCCGCGCAGGATGTTCGGCTGCGGCTTGCTGGCTTGCGCATCGGCGACGAGTTCCTTGTAGGGCGTCGCCCAGTCCCATTCCGCGCCCGTGAGATAACCCTTCGGCGCAAGCGCGGCCTGACTCGCGTGATAGCCGCAACTCATAGCGCCGCGCTTCTCCGCCGTTTCGATGACGACCTTCGGGCCATCGACGTGACAGGTCAGCACGTCGCATCCCTGATCGACGAGACTGTTCGCGGCTTCGGCCTCCTTCACCGGCATCGACCAGTCGCCCGTGAAGATGACGTGCGTGGTGATGGACGGATCGACGGACTGCGCGCCAAGCGTGAACGCGTTGATGTTTCGCAGCACTTGCGGAATCGGCTTGGCGGCGACGAAGCCGAGCTTCTTGCTCTTGCTCGCATGACCCGCGACGACGCCATTGAGATACTGGCATTCATCGATATAGCCGAAGTAGCTCGCGATGTTCGGCGGATTGCCCTGCTTCCACAAGCCGCCGCAATGCGCGAAGCGGACTTTCGAATACTTGGCGGCCATCTTCAGCACGTGCGGATCGAAATAGCCGAACGACGTCGCGAAGATCAGCGTCGCGCCGTCCTGCTCGATCATCGCTTCGATCGTCTTCTGCACGGCGACGGTCTCGGGCACGTTCTCTTCCTCGACCACCTTCACGCCCGGCATCTTCTTGATGATCGCCGCTGCCTGCGCCTGCGCCTGGTTATAGCCGTAGTCACCCTTCGCGCCGACATAGATCACGCCGACGGTGACATTGTTCGCGGCGAACGCGAGATCGAACGGCAGCGCGCTGCCGAGCGCAAGCGCGCCCGCGCCTTGGATGAACTGGCGGCGATTGGCCATGATGTAGCTTCCTGTGTGGGTTGATCGTTGGATGAGGATGCAAAGCGGCGCGCACGGGCGCGAATGCCGTGGAACGCAGTCATGTCGCGTGCGCCGCTTCTAGAGGTGACGCCTGTCGGATCGCACCGCGCGTCGCATACTTGGAGGGCAATGGTGCCGCGCCCGACGCTCCGATCAAGCGGCCGTACACTGAAGCGTCGGCGATGGTCGCTGTCATGAGTTCAATCTTGGATACAAGTCCAAGACGTATCGCACTCTTTATGCCAACGCCGAATTCCGTTTGGGATCAGGCTTCTACATGGGACCACCCGTCAGCTTAAGCGCGGGCATGAACCATTCAAGCTCAGTCGTCATCCAACCGTGGTGCGCGTATTCCCGCCAACGGTGCAAGCGAGTGCTTCGCTCCTCCGTCCACGAACGCGGCACTACAACGCAGTTCGGACGGCTGCTCGCACTCCAGTGGACTATGACCGCACCGCGCACGCATCAGCGCCTGAATGGCGCTGCGATTGTTCCCTGCTCACGCGTTCCGTGCAGATGACATCGACGATGTATTGCGCATCACGCGCAACGCCGGAGAAGCGGCCCGACCCCCACGTATGCAGCCACGGCAGGCCGATGGAATACACTCCGGGCACCGCCGTCACGACCGGCGCTGCGTCATGCACTGCGACGCTGGCCAAGTCCGACCGGTTGGCATTGATTAGAACCCTCGTTCACGAGTCGCTTGCAAACGCCCATAGCTTGCCTTGATCGCGCGCGGCCGTTGCACGAAACAGGTGCCGGGCGCTTAGACGGCGGATACTAAACCCATAGCGTCAGGATCAGAAGCGGCCGTGCGCCGCACCGCTCATAGCCCCTACAGCGGCAGCCACGCGGCATGGCACCGGGGAAACGAAACGGGCCACCGTCGACATCACACGCAGCCATCATTCAGTACTACAGATCGAAGTGCCGCTCCCCGTCGCCGTGAATGGTCTTGCACCACGCAAGCACGGCGCGCCCGAGAACTACTTCCTTCAAGCCGCCTTGCAAATCCTGCAATCCGACGGGCAAAACAATTTTCCGCGAGGCACGACGCTTCGCGACGCGCTTACAGGCAAGTCATACATGACGGGTCCGTAACGGAAACTTCAACCACGCGCGACGACGTCAATTCACCAAGGCAGTGCTTCTGCGGCAAGGCATAAAGTCGATGTAAGTTGCCGAAGTCAATGGTACCGAACTAGTGAGTCCACAAGGCACAGATAGCCGGCGGTCACGCGGATCGCTGCCTTATTCGCACGGGCGAGATTAATCAGATAGCACTTCGTTACGTACTTTAGTTTCACTATTGAACTATTTATATGGAGTTGCCGTACTGGCCAAAAGACTTTTCCATGTGCCCGACCACAAGGACGTTAGCGCCGTAAGCAACGTGCCGATAAATCAGGAAACCAACGGTTCGGCAGGTACGCCTGCGGGTGTTCGACGCCGGCAGCCGCAAAAGCGCTTTCTGCGGCTCAGGCTCTTTGCAGTCGCCTTTTCAGGAGATAACTATGAAAGCAGTTGTATATCGCGGTCCTCGCCAGGTCGCCGTAGAAGACGTGCCTGATCCCAAGATTGAGCGCCCGACTGATGCCATCGTCAGAATTACCAGTACCAACATCTGCGGGTCCGACCTGCACATGTACGAAGGTCGAACCGACTTCGAGCAAGGGCGAATCTTCGGTCACGAGAATCTGGGCATGGTCGAAGAGGTTGGACCGGCCGTGGAGCGCATCAAGCCCGGCGACCGGGTCTGCCTGCCATTCAATGTGAGTTGCGGCCACTGCGTGAACTGCGAGCGCGGCCTCACCGCGTTTTGCCTGAGCGCGAACGGGCCGGATATCGGAGGCGGTGCGTTCGGCTTTGCGGACATGGGACCGTGGCCGGGCGGCCAAGCCGAGTATCTCAGAGTGCCCTGGGCGGATTTCATGTCTTTGAAGCTGCCGCCGGGCGCCGAGGAGAAACAGACCGACTACGTGATGTGCGCCGACATCTTCCCCACCGGTTGGCACGCCACTGAACTAGCCGGCATGCGGCCCGGCGATTCGGTCGTGATCTATGGCTCGGGGCCGGTGGGTCTCATGGCCGCGCACTCGGCCATGATCAAGGGCGCGCGCAGCGTCATGGTGGTGGACTGCCATGCCGACCGGCTGAAGCTGGCCGAATCGATCGGCGCCATTGCGATCGATTATTCCAAAGAAGACCCGGTGCAGCGCGTCATGGACCTGACGCACGGAATCGGCGCGGACGTGGGTTGCGAATGCGTCGGCTACCAGTGTCACGATCCGGCTCCCCAACGCCAAGAGCATCCCAATCTGACGATGAACAATCTGGTGTCATCGGTCAAGTTCACTGGCGGGATCGGCGTGGTCGGCGTGTTCGTTCCCGAGGACCCGGGCGCGCAGGACGAACTGGCGAAGCAGGGAAAGATCGCGTTCGATTGGGGCAAGTGCTGGTTCAAAGGCCAGCACATCGCCACGGGCCAATGCAACGTCAAGGCGTACAACCGGCAGTTGCGCGACCTCATCTCAGTCGGACGCGCGAAGCCGTCGTTCATTGTTTCCCATGAGTTGAAGCTCGACGAGGCGCCCGACGCCTATCAACACTTCGACGTGCGCGAACATGGCTGGACCAAGGTTGTCCTGCATCCCGGAGGATAGCGAAGCGACGCCGCAATCGTAGCGCCGACGGAGTCGAAGCACTATTCGAGGTCCATGAAACCGCGAACCGGCCGGCTACATCTTGGGCGATCCAGCCCACGGCGCAGTTCCGCGATTCATGGCCACGCGCGGCGTGAGCAGGCACGACGCGCTACATGTCAGCGATCTCGCTTCACGGAGCCCGTGCGCGTAGCGAGGCAGTGAACTTCCAGGAGCATTCATCATGGCAGGCAACATCGTTGCTATCCGATCGCACAGATGGTCGGGGCGCGGCCACGTTCCGTCGGACGTCTCGCCCGGTGAGCTCATGCAAAGCATAGGTTGGATCCCGGTGGCGCTGAGCGCGGCCCTCATCGTCTCAGGACTCGTAGGCCGGAAGAAGGGTGCCGTGGCTCTCGCGCTCACGGCTTGCGCGGGCGGCCGTGTTGAGCGCGGGGCGCGGTGTCCCGCTCCTCATGTTCGATTCGATCCGTCCGGCGGCGGCCTCAGCGAAGGCTTGGTTCAACTCCTGGCACCACGCCGCTGAATATGATCGCCGACAACGCGCTACGGCGCTTCAAGAGCCTCGTCGAAACCGGCGAGATTCCCACTCTTGAGCGGCAGCCCGCTGCTCGCGAAACGAAGCGCTAAGGAGAACGACCATTCGAGCACTGTACTGGAACGGGGCCAATGACTTGCGCGTCGGGACTGTCAAGGACCCGGAGATCATCAATCCCCATGACGCGATCCTGCGCGTGAGCTTGTCGACCACCTGCGGCTCCGATCTCCACTTCATCGATGGCTATATCCCGACGATGAAGTCCGGCGATGTCATCGGCCACGAGTTCATGGGCGTGATCGAGGACATCGGCCCCGAGGTGAAGCGCTTCGCGAACGGCGACCGCGTCGTCGTTCCTTCATTCATCGTGTGCGGACAGTGCTGGTATTGCCAGCATTCCCTCTACTCGTTGTGCGACAACACGCACCCGAAGCCCGAACTACAGGCACCGCTTTTGGGCGGACATACGACGGCCGGCATTTACGGATACACCCACGCGTTCGGCGCTATGCGGGCGCGCACGCGCAATACGTGCGAGTACCGTTTGCCGACAACGACTGCTTCACGATCCCCGACGGCGTCGCGGACGAGACAGCGCTGTTTCCTTCGGACGCTGTTCCCCGACCGGCTACATCGGTGCCGATTTCTGCAACATCCAGCCGGGCGACACCGTCGCAGTGTGGGGCTGCGGCGGCGTCGGGCTGATGGCGCAGCAAAGTGCGCGTCTGATGGGCGCGGAGCGGGTCATCGCGATCGACCGCTTCCCCGAGCGGTTGCAGATGGCGCGCGAGCATGCCGGCTCGGAAACGATCGACTATACGAAAGTCGACAGCGTTCTCGACACGCTCATGGAAATGACGGGCGGGCGCGGACCCGACGCTTGCATCGACGCCGTATGGATGGAGGCGCATGGCACCGGGCCGCAATACGCATACTACCGCGTCAAGCAGGCCCTGCGTCTGGAAACGGACCGCGGCCAGGCGCTGCGTGAGGCCGTGATGGCTTGCCGCAAAGGCGGCACGCTGTCGGTGCTCGGCGTCTACGGATTGATCGACAAGTTTCCGATGGGCGCCATCATGAACAAGGGCATGACGGTGCGCAGTGCCCAGCAGCACGGGCAAGCTTATATGGACCGGCTGCTCTCGCACGCACAGAAAGGCGAGCTGAATCCAGCTTATCTCGCCACGCACCGCTTCTCGCTGGAAGAGGCGCCACGCGGCTACGACATGTTCAAGCACAAGACCGACGGCTGCGTCCGTGCCGTATTCGCGCCGTGAGTTCGACGCATGTCGCTAGCGCCGCCCGAAGAGATACAACATGACCCGACTCACAGCCGCATCCGCCCTTGTGGCGATAACACTTCTTGCGAACGCATCCTTCGCTCAGGCCAGATCAAAGCCTATCCTGACGAAGAATGGAATTCATGGCGCAACGCCAAGAAAAACCAGGTGTCTGCCGGATATCACCTTCGTGTGCGTTCAGAGCGTCGTGGCCGATGCGCGCGGGAATCTTTGGGTCGTCCACCGGGCCGCACCAGCGACGGCACCGCTCGTGAAGGGCGGCCCCAAGCTGGTGAAAATAGATCTCAAGGCGAACAAGGTTGCGCAGGTGATCCGCTTCGACGGAACCGTCGCGTCTCAGGGAAGCTATCTGAACGATGTTCGTCTCTCGCCGGACGGACGGTATGCCTATCTGACCGATGCCGGGGCCAAGGGAGCGCTCGTCGTCGTGAAGTTGCAGACCGGCAAGGCTAGACGCGTTCTCGACGGCCACCCGAGCACGCAGCCGGAGAAAGACGTCGTGTTACGAACCGATGGGCACCAGTTGCGCCGGCCCGACGAACGTGGCGTCGAGTTCGCCGCGGATAGCCTTGCGCTCTCGCCCGATGGCGGCACGCTCTACTGGAAAGCATTGACCGGCCGCACGCTCTATCGGATCGCGACGAACGCATTGCAGAACGCGCGTCTCGCGGAGAAGGACCTCGAAGCTCCCGTGGAGCCCGTCGCGCAGACGGAGCCGACGGACGGTCTCTGGATGGATGCGCACGGGCGGCTTCATTTGAGCGCTATCGAGCAGGACGCCGTCAAGGTTCGCGACGGGGATCGCATCGCTACCCTCGTTCAGGACAAGCGGCTACGCTGGCCCGGCACGTTTTCTGAAGGACCCGACGGCACGCTCTATGTCACCAGCTCCCATATACAGGACATGAGCTGGTTCAAGCCCGAAAACGGCCCGCGCCTCCAGACGCAACTGTGGCGCATCGAGCGTTCCGGGGCGTCGCAGTAACACGCGCATGCGCGGACCGCCCCGCCTTCGCGAACCCCACGCGCTACTTGAGCGCGAGGACGAAATTGAAGCGGGCCGCCTTTCGCTCGCTGCCCTTGTCAATCGCGACCAATAGCCAGCGATCGAACAGGGAATCCTCAGCGTTGCGCTGCTCGCCGGGAAAGTACAGTTGGGTGGTCAGAATGGCCCCGTTGGGCGGTTGCACCGTCACATGGATGTGTCTGGTTCGTCCGGGGTAAAGCCCGGGAAGGATCGTGTCAAGCCGGTACCGCCCTTCGCTGTCCGCGAATTGATGGCCCCGGAGCCGGAACCCCTCCAGATCGTACTCGCCGGCGTCGTCGGCGTGCCAGAAATCGAGCAAAGCTCCAGAAATCGCCCTGCACTGCGTCGAATACACCCGGCCAGTAAGGACGATCCTCGTTCCATCGATGCCCGGTTCGAGCAGCGATGCCCGTTGCGGCGAGTGCGGCAGGAAAAACGGACCTGCCGTCTGCTGCCGCGTCGGCTCGTCTTCGCCTGCGCAGGCGGGCGTCGCCGACACTTCGCCGGGCCGCCCATAAGCATCGCCGAGCGCCAGCAGCAGCAACGTCGACGGCAGTGCCGCAGAGTTGCGAAGGAAATTGCGCCGGCCTTGATCCGCGTTTCGTGTCTGCATGATGAGTGGTCCTTGCTTCGGAGCGTCCCGCCACTGCACGCGCGACGGCGGCCGCACGGCTTCCGGCATGCCGCTGAGCGCGGCGCAGCGTGGCTCGCCTATGCCCGTCATGGTAAGCCGGGATCGTCGTCTTGTCGGATGCGCAGAGCGAACGGGTAAAAGACCGAGATCGAACGCGAGTAGTCGAAAACCCGCCTATAAGAATCAGTGATTAAGCGCAGCAGAATACGATATTAGACCTGAATCCGGGTTGTCCTTACAATCAGGTTTCTCTCAGGTTCGTCAACGGCCCTCGGATTTTTCACAAACTTTCCGCGCTGCTCCCGAAACGGAGTCGGCGCTAATGAGATGGTCAGCCTGACCGAAACGGCCCGATCGGCTTACGCTGATCGGGCCGTTTCCTCTTTCAGGAGTTCATCATGGGCGCCGTCGCGTTGATTGGGATCGATCTGGGCAAGTACTGCTTCTTCTTGCACGCGCAGGACAGCCGCGGCCATGAGGTGTGGCGCAAGAAGACCACCCGGGCGCAACTTCTGAGGTTGCTTGCAAACTGCCCGGCCTGCGCTGTTGCGATGGAAGCTTGCGCGGGCGCGCACTTCCTGGCGCGCAAGCTTCAAACGTTCGGGCATCGGGTGATGCTGATTGCGCCGCAGTTCGTGCGGCCCTTCGTGAAGGGCAACAAGACCGACTTCGCCGATGCCGAAGCCATTTGCGAAGCCGCCTCCCGCCCGTCCATGCGCTTCGTAGCTGTCAAGACGCCCGAGCAGCAGACACTGCTTGCCTTGCATCGCGTACGCGAGTCGTTGGTAGCCGAACGTACGGCCGCGAGCAACCAGATCCACGGCTTCCTGTTGGAATTCGGCGTGAGCCTGCCCGGTGGGTTCGCGCGCGATTAGCCGGCTACCGGCGCTGCTGGACGATGCGAGCCAGGAGTTGCCGCCGCGGCTTGTCTGCATTCTGCTGCGCCTTCATCGGCGGTATGGCCAACTCTGCGAGGAGATCGCGCAGATCGAAGGCGAACTCAAGCTTCAACTGGCCGAAGACGACCCAGGCCAGCGATTGTTGACGATCCCCGGCATCGGCCCGATGACAGCCAGCAGCCTACTGGCGATGGCGGGCGACGTGCATGGATTCCGACGGGGACGGGATTTCGCTGCGTCACTCGGCCTCGTACCGCGGCAGCACTCAACGGGAGGGCGTGCGACGCTGCTGGGCATCAGCAAGCGCGGCGACAAGCATCTGCGATGTCTGCTGGTGCAGGGCGCGCGCGCCGTCATGCAGCAAGCCAGGCGCCGCACCGATGCCCTGGTCATCTGGTTGCAGGCCTTGATGCAGCGGCGTCACAGCAATGCGGTCGCCTGCGCACTGGCCAACAAAATGGCCAGAATCGTCTGGGCGATTCTGGCCAAGGGTGGCGCGTACCGGGCGCATCCGGCCGTTGCCTGACCTATCTAC
Source organism: Burkholderia sp. 8Y (assembly GCF_902506145.1). Taxonomy (GTDB): domain Bacteria; phylum Pseudomonadota; class Gammaproteobacteria; order Burkholderiales; family Burkholderiaceae; genus Caballeronia. The sequence continues at coordinate 1,430,590 of NZ_LR733519.1, forward strand.
CTGCCTGCTTTTGCGACCTCTGACTCGTGACGAAGATAATCGGCTCACAGCCCGACAGAAAACCTGCCAAAAAATCCAGTCTTGCAGACTGAGGCGCTTTTAAGGACTGCCGGGCGCGGCTTCTCATCAAGGGCCGGGCGCAATCCGCGCCCACATTTCGAGCCCGGATACATTTGCGCAAGCCCTACTATCTTAGGTCACAGGCCACGGTTGCAAAAATCGGGCTGACCATACATTTTTTTTGTCTGTCGCGACGACGACCAATTGGTTGTAACTCGGGGAGTCCGAACGTAGCGATTAGCATCGCTGAGGACGATACTGACAGGTATGACGACGACACCCAGATGAAACGAAAAACCCTGAAACAACCGGAGTCGAAGCGATGATCGTTCGCATCGCACAACATCCCCTGAAGCAGCGCTTGTTGTTCGGTGCTGCATCCACCGCGGTCGTGTTGCTGGCTCAGCAAGCGTTGACACTCGTTGCCCACGGACGACTGACATTCCTCTTCATCAGCGCGACCCTTCCGCTCATCACGGTGCTGTTCGGGGCGTTGTCGGGGCTGCTGCTTCTCGTAAGCGGCATCGCGTTCGGCGCGCTCTGGATGCAGCCTGTCGGCAGTTTCGCGGTCCCGCAGCAGGACGATCAGATCGTGCTGCTCGCGTACTCGGTGGTCGGCGCATTTCTGGTCACGGCCGGACAGCAGTTGGCTAAAGTGGCCCGGCGCGCAGGAAAAGCGGAAGCGGCGACACGCGATGCCGCCGATCGCCTGTTGCAAGTCGAGCGCGACGCCAGGCACCGGTTCGACGTGGCCCTGGACAGCGCCGGCGTGCCGTTTTGTATCCTCACGCCCGTCGTGCGCGAACGCCGTATCGCCGAACTCCGATGGGACTACCTCAACGAGGCGGCGGCAGCGCTATTCAACCAAAACGCTGCGGTCGTGATCGGCAGTTCGACTTCGTATGTGCGCCCGGCTGGCTGGGACGCAGATGTCCTGCTCGAGCGACTTGCGCCGCTTGCCGAGCGCCGGGGACGCGAGGCTTTCGACGTACGCGTCCAAGGTGAAAGCGGCGAGCAATGGTTTCATGTGGTCGCGGCGTCACTGGAAGGTTCCGTCGTCGCCTGGTTCGTCGACGTGACGCCGCGCGTGCGCGCCGAACGGGCGCTTTCGGAGGCTGACCGCCGCAAGGACGAGTTTCTTGCCACGCTCGCGCATGAGTTGCGCAATCCGTTGGCGCCGATCAGGCAGGTTGCCGAGATACTCGAACAGCCGAGCTTGAGCGAAGAACGAAGAACGAAGAAGCTGGTGTATCGACGTGCTGCGCCGCCAGTCGGCCGCCATGGCGCTTCTACTCGACGACCTGTTGGACGTGTCGCGCATCACGCGCGGGGCGCTGGAACTGCGCAGAGAAACGGTTGCGCTGCGGGAGGTTGTCGACGAAGCGCTCGAGGTCGCGCGGCCGATCCTCGCAGGCAAAGGGCACGAGCTTGCTATAAAGCCTCTCGCCCGGCCATTGCATATCAAGGCGGATCGCCTTCGACTCGCGCAGGTGCTCGCCAACCTGCTGACGAACGCTGCGAAATACACGCCGCCGGGCGGGCGCGTCGAACTCACGGCCACGGCAAATGACGCTGAAATTGTCCTGTCGGTCGAGGATAACGGTATCGGTATCGAGCCCGACAAGTTGTCCGCCATCTTCGCTATGTTCTCGCAGGTGAACCGCGATCAGCACCGTCAGGGTGGTCTTGGTATCGGACTGGCGCTGTCGAAATCGCTGATCGAGCTGCATGGAGGCAGACTGACCGCGTCGAGCGGTGGAAAGGATCGGGGAAGCCGCTTCTCCATTCATCTTCCAGCCGCGTCGCGCGTATTGTCACCGCCGGCTTCGCCGCGCGTCCCGGCTGCCGATCGTTCGTCGGTTCCGACGCATCGCATTCTGGTCGTCGATGACAACGTCGACGCCGCTGACGCAATGACGGCATTCCTGGAAATGGAGGGGCACGAAGTACGGACCGCCTATTGCGGTGAGGAAGCCGTCGCGCTTCTCGGCCACTACAGTCCGAAGGTGATTCTGCTCGATCTCGGTTTGCCCGGCATCAGCGGAATCGACGTGGCTCGCCACATACGGGCAACACCTTCTACGAACGACGTGACGCTCATTGCCATCACCGGATGGGGTCAGCCGCAAGACCGGGCAAGCACGGCAGACGCCGGATTCGACTTCCACTTCACGAAACCAGTGGATGTAGGTCAACTCAACCGCGCGATCGAGAGCGCCGTCCTCGCCACCTAATGGAACGAGACAACTGACAACACCCGATCGGTGCGCGCCGCCCGGTCCCACTGAACGAGCCGCGCGCGGTCGTATCTCAGACGCTTCATGAACGCCATGCGCCGCACGTCTCGCCAATGTAACGAGCGCGCGTGTTGGCGTTATCCAAGAAGCGGCCATTCAATAGAGGAACCTCAAAATCGCATGACGAGCGCGACGCCCGCGACCATCAACACGGTGCCGAGCGCACGCAACCAGCTCAGCGGATGCTCGGCCACGCCGATCCATCCGAAGTGGTCGATCGCCACCGATGCGACCAGATTCGCGCAGATGGTCAAGCCATTGAGCGTGCCGACTCCCACTTTCTGCACGAGCGTCAGACCGGCAAACACCGCGACGGCGCCTACGATGCCCCCGAGCGGCGCCCACCACTTCATGCCGCGCAAAGCGTCGAGTGTCGGCAAGGGCGTCGGCTGTATGCAGAACAAGGCGATCGCGAGGAACGTGACGAGCAGGAACGACACGCTCGACGCAAGCCACGGATTGACGAGCGCGGCTTTGAGCTCCCCGTTGATCGGTGCGCCCGCAGCCTGAAGAATGCCGCCCACGATGATGAAGGGATAGATCCACGCGTTGCTCATTCTCGTCCTCCGTCTGTGAAGATCAATGCCCGGTCAGCAGCCGGCAGCCGAGCGCCAGAAGAAGCGCGGGAGGCATGACGACGATGCCGACCTTCAGGAACTGCATGAAGCTCACTTCCTCGCCTTCTCGCCGAATCGACGACAGCCAGAGAATCGTCGCGAGCGAACCGGTGATCGACAGATTCGGACCGAGGTCCACGCCGATCAGCACGGCATCGATGACGCGCTCAGGACTGTGCGCCTGCAAGGCCGTCGCGCTCGCGATAAGCCCGGCCGGCAGATTGTTGATCGCGTTGCTTCCGAAGGCGATGACGAGTCCCGATACCGCTGCCGTCATCGGCTGATTATGTTGCGTGGACTCTCTCAGCAGCGCCGAGAGTTCACGTATGACGCCCGTGTGCTCGAGCACTTCGACCAGCACGAAGAGGCCCGCGACGAGCGGCAACACGCTCCACGATATGTCGCTGACGAGCTTGACCGGTGACTCGCGCTCTCTGATCAACACGACCAGTGCCGTCAGGATGCCGAGAATCGCCGTCGGCAAACCGAGTTGCAGGTCGACCGCCGAGACGACGAGCAGCGCGACTGCCGTCACGCCGATACTCGCCAGCGTGACCTTGCCGTTCGCGCTCAGTCTTTCGACAGGCAGGTCGCGCGCGCATTCTCCGTTCAGGGCCTTACGCTGCGTCCAGCGCAACATGAGAAACGTGGCGACGATCGACATCACCGACGGCAACGCGAAGCGCGCCACCCATAGACCGAGCGCCGGCGTGTGGTTCGCATAGAGCACGAGGTTGGCCGGGTTCGAGATCGGCAGGACGAAGCTCGCTGCGTTGGCGATGAACGCGCAGACGTAGAGCATCGGAAGCGGCTTCGTGCGCGCTTTTCTCGCGGCGGCGAACACGGCAGGCGTGAGCACGACGGCGGCCGCGTCGTTCGACAGGAACGTCGTGACCACGACACCCACCAGATAGACGAGCAGGAAGAGCTTCCGAGGCGATCCGTGGGCATAGTTCACGGCATGCACCGCGACCCAGTCGAAGAGGCCTTCGCGACGGCCGAGCTCCGAAAGCAGCATCATGCCGATAAGAAACAGATAAACGTCCGTGCCCTTGCCGACCGCCTGCCACGCGAGCTGCGCGGGAAGCAGCCCGAGCGCGACGAGCATGACGGCGCCCGCCACCGCCCAGATCGCTTCGGGCCAACGAAAGGGCCGCAAGATCACGCCAGCGGTGGCGGCGAACGCAATGCCCCATGAGAGAAAGGTCGGATTCATGTGGCGAGACGTGACTCGTGGGTGACGTCGCGGCGAAGGCCGCACGTTTGCTTGAGCGTTTTGCCGAAGAGGAGCCAAAGCGCGAGCGATCCCGTCGATACGGCGCCCAGCACCAGAAAGGCGCTCGCGTAACCGAAGTGTTGCGCGAGCACGCCGCCGAGCGCGGGACTCAGCGCGGCACCGAGACCCTGCACCGTCATGACCACGCCCTGCCCGACATTCACCCGTCCCGTGCCCTGCAAGAGCCGCACGACCAGCGCAGGCAGCGCGACGCTTTGCAGCCCCGCGCCGATGCCGTCGAGCGCCTGCACCGGCCAGACGCCCCACGCGGTAAGGAACATCGCGGCGACCACTCCGCGCACTGGCAGCGCGAGAAACGTAATGAGCATCACGCCCCAGTAGCCGATTCGCTGTATCAGGCGGTTGGCGAAATACGCCGCGGCAACCATCACGAGTTGAGCGACGACGATGGTCTGGGCGGTGAACGCGCTCGGATCGCCCTGATGCGCCGCGACGACCGCGAGGCCGTAGAGCGGCAGCATCGCCGCATTGCCCAGATGGAACATGGCGAGCGCCGCGGCGAGAAGCAGCAAGGGCCGGCAGGTCAACAAGACGCGAAAGCCGCTTGCATGTTCATGCTCATGCTGATGCTCGTTGGATGCCGTGCCTCCGCGACCGCGCGCACTGTCGTGATCGATCGCGTCGCGCCGGATGAGCAGCGTCGCTATCACCGTCACGGTGCCGAACACGCCGGCGAGCACGAACACCGCGCCGAAGCCGTATCGCCATCCGAGCCAGCCCGAGAGCGCGGCGCCCACCACGTTGCCCGCATGATTGGCCACCTGATTGCGGCCGAACTGCCGGTCGAAACCCTTCTCGCGCACGATTCCCAAGGTCACGCCGGCCACGGCCGGACCGAGCGCGGCCCCCGTCACGGCCGTGCAAATCTGCGAAGCCGCCACGATCCGGTAACCATGCGACAGCCACAGCACGAGTGACGCGAGCGTGGTCATCACCCCGGCGATCACGATGATGCCGCGCTTGTGATGGGTGGCATCGACGAGAGCGCCTGCTGGCGAGGTCGCGAGCATGCCCGCGATGCCGCCGAGCGTCATGACCGTGCCGATGGCCTCGGGGTGCCAGCCCTGCGCCTGAAGAAAGACGCCGAGAAACGGCCCGATGCCCGCCTGCACATCGGCCATGAAGAAATTCAGTCCTTCGAGCGCGTACTGAGGATTCATGGTTCACCAATGACGACCGTTCTTGTTGGGACCGAGCTGCGAGCCGAGGATGCCGTGCTCGGGCCAGGGTTCGACCGCGTGCGCATCCGTGCCGAGCGCAGCGTGGTGCTTGAGATGCTTCTCCGCATGCCCTGCCGGTTGCAGGGTGATCGAGTCCTCGCCGCTTCGCCCGTCAGCGGTGCGGGCAGTCACCGTCAACAGCGCCCGGTGGCCTGTCGTTGAAGCCGGGAGAACCGCTTGCCAGATCCCGGTCTGGTCGGCGCTGCGGGAGAACGAAATCGGCATGCCGTCGAGATGGCCGGTGACGGACACGACATCGTCATCGGAAACCAGCACGCGCACACGCGTCGCGTCCACGTTTCTGGGCGCGGAGCGGCTGCGATGCAGCCTCCGGTCGGACGGACGCGCGATCATGACGAAGGGCCACGAGGCATCGAGCGGCTGGAACTTCCAGCTCACGACACCGCTATCCACCGCCGCGACGGAAAATCCCGGGCGACCATCGTCTTCTTCGATCTGTCCGGTCGAACGGGTCGCTGCGTAGACGACCCAACCGTCGTTGAGCAACTCGTTGTAGTGCGTATGCCCGGTGTCGACCATCGCGACGTTCGCGCGCGCGAACGCCGAAGCCAATGCGTGTCCATCGGCGATATCGCCGGGATAGGCGTGCATGAAGACGACGGGCGGCTCCGTGTCGCGAGCGGAAGACGCCAGTTCTTGCTCCATCCACTGAAAATCAGGACCCGACAGCCTGAAGTCCGGCCCTCCCCGTCCGGCGGATACGACGTCCAGAAAGATGCACCGGTGGCCATTCACGATGCGCGACATCGGCAACGCCGAGTTCGCAAAGGCGTTGAAGGCGTCGAGATGGCCGGGCTCGTAGTCGTGATCGCCCGGTATCGCATGAAGCGGCAGCTTCGAGCGGGCCACTTCATCGGCTATCTTGCGGTACTGTTCGGGCGTGCCGTTGTTCGCGTTGTCGCCCGGAAGAAACGCGAAGTTCACCCGGTCCGACAAGTGGCGATTGACCAGGCGGATCATCGACCTCAGATGATCGAGACTCTCGTACTGGTCGTCGCCCGAGGCATGAAGGTCCCCGAAGTGCACCCAACTCAACATGACACATGCTCCTTGAACGAATGGAAGCCTCGTCAGGCCGCTTCGGGGGCGTCGATGAGTTCGGCTATTTCATCGACTTCGATCGTGCGACCGCGGCGGTTCTTCACGCCGCGTCCCCAGGCGTGAGCGTGCGCGCCCGGACTCAGGTAAGCCGCCAGCTCGGCTGCGGCATGAGGCGGCATGCGCAGCGACGTGTCATCGTCCAGCAAGGCCCCGCGTAGTTCGCCCTTCGGACCGAAGAGAGAAAGCACCACTTCGCCGAAGCCTTCCATCGGTTTGCGTTCGACCTGCGGCTTGTGATGCTTCTCGCCGCTCGCATCCGGACCGTCGTCGAGAATCACCACGCCGCGGCGGGTGGTCAGGGAAACGGCGGCGATCATGTCTGCATGGCGAGGCTTGACGCCGCGCACGCTCACTACATCGCCCAGCGCGACATGCCGCGCGAGTTGCTTCGACAAATGCGGAGGAAAGTGAACCTGACGTGAGACGATGACGAGGCCGTCGATTTCACCGTAAGAATTCAATAGAAAGCGCGTGACTTGGCCGCGTGTTTCGGGAAGGCTTGCAGGGTCGATCCAATGCATGTTCGTTATCCTTACTAAGTGCGAGTGATAGATGATTGCGACAGCCCGCGTTAAGGCGTGCGCGACGAGCGGTCGTAAAGCGGCGTCAGATTGCCCGGCGTGCCGAATGCCGTCGCCTGAAGCGCGGTGCCGTATTGATTGCGCGTGCCGTAGCCTTGCGCGGATACCCTCGCGCCGGCGCGGACCAGCGCCGGGAACCGTTGAGCCACGGGTGGCGTGAGCTTGATGACCGTGCCATCGGACAGGATCACGCCATCGGGTTCGCCGCGGGGCGCACTCGTGACGCGCGCGACCTGTCCTTGCGCGCTTAGGCGCGAGAGTCCTTCCGCGCGTGCGTCGCGGGGCCACGCCGGTGCGCCGCGCATCGGCGGCTCGTCGATCACTTGCCGACCGCTCGGTGTATCGACGATGCGTTGCGCCGCGAAGCTGCCGTCTCCGTCGCGCCGGCCAATCACTTGTACGCGATCGCCTCGGCGAACGACCGAAGTCAGTTGTGCGCTCATATGCGGAGGAAAGCGCACAAGTGTCCCGTCGTCGGTCATGAAGCCGTCGACATCGCCGTCCGGATTAGTGAGGAAGCGCGCGACGGTGCCCTGCGTGGTCGCCGTCGAAGCGGCGTCGGCAAGCGGTGTCGGCGCTGCGCCCGGACGTGGCGGCGCAGGCGGAGGCATCGGCGCGCCCGCGACGGCAGGCGGCGGAGCGTCGGACGCTACAGGTCGCGGTGGCGGCGTTCCAGCAGACGGCGGTGGAACTTGCGCTGCGCAGCCGGCGCTCGCCGCGAGCAGGACCGCAAGCACGGCGCTTCTCGGGCTGGGATATCGAGTTGATTGCATGATTCACTCCTTACGCTTGACGAGGAGTGATCTGCAAGGGCTATGCCATTCGAAAAACGCCGATAAATCAATACGCCACGCGCGACAAGCAGCTCGATGTGTCAAGGAACCCGACAGCGCATGTCCGGTTCCTTGACGACTTCAAGCGCCTGCCGAAGCCTCTGACATGCCGAGCGCCGAGATGCGCGTATAAAGCGACTGCCGGCTGATGCCGAGCCGCCTTGCCGCCTCGGCGCGATTGCCGCCGGACGCCGATAGCGCGTGGACGATCAGCGCACGCTCCAGTTGCGCGACCGCTTGCGGCAGCGGAAGCTCGAGGAATGCCTGCGGAATCGCGTCGTCCGCGTTGTTTCGCGTCGCGGTCGCGGTCAGAAACGCGAAGTCGTCGCGCGTGAGGACCTGTCCGGCGCCAAGCGCGCTGGCCCGCTCGATCGCATTGGCAAGCTCGCGCACATTGCCCGGCCACGCGAAGGTGGCGAGCAGGCGTTGAGCGTCGGCTGACAGATGCTTGCGCGCCACATCGGTCGATGCCGCCGCGAGGAAGTGTTCAGCCAGCGGCAGGATATCGGCCACGCGCTCGCGCAGCGGCGGCATGTGCAACGGAATCACGTTGAGACGAAACAGCAAGTCCTGCCGGAACGTGCCTGCCTCGACCATCGAAGCGAGGTCGCGATGCGTGGCGGCGACCACGCGTACATCGACCGTGATGACCCGGTTCGTGCCGAGCGGCGTGACCTGCCTTTCCTGCAGCACGCGCAACAGCTTGGCCTGCATGGGCAGCGGCATGTCGCCGACTTCGTCGAGAAAGAGCGTGCCGCCATGCGCCTCCTCGACTCGCCCGCGCCTGTCGCGCTGCGCGCCCGTGAAAGCGCCCTTCCCGTGTCCGAACAGTTCGCTTTCGAGCAGATCTTCGGGAATGGCCGCGCAGTTCACGGCGACGAACAGACCGCTCGCCCGAGCCGACGCGCGATGCAGCACGCGAGCGGCGATTTCCTTTCCGGTTCCTGTTTCGCCGGTGATCAGCACGGTCGAGTTCGTGCCGGCGGCGCGGCCGAGGCGCTTCTGCACCTCATGCATGGCCTCGCTCACGCCGAGCAATTGCGGCTCGTCGGACGTGACTTCGTCCGCGAACGTGCGCGTGGCCGGCGTGTTCATCTGCGCCGACAGAACGCGATCGAGCAGCGCGGCGATCTCTTCGCGTCCGACCGGCTTGGCGAGATGCTCGAACGCGCCGAGGCGCATGGCGCTGATGGTGTTGTCGCTCGTCGCGTGCGCGGTGAGCATCACCACCGGCACGGTCTGCAAGCCTGGCGTCGCGCGCAGCGTCTCCAGCACGGCCACGCCGTCCGCGCCGGGCAAGCGGAAGTCGAGAAAGATGCAGGCAGGCGCCGCGCGCCCGCGCAACAGCTCCAGCGCTTCTTCGCCGGAACGGGCCTCGGCCGTCGAGTGGCCGAGGTCTTGCACGGTTTCCGCGAGGCCTTCGCGAAACGCGTCGTCGTCGTCGATGATCAGGATGGTCGCCATGGCAAGTCGATTACAAAGCGCGTCACGTTGGAATCGTCGGCAAGGTAAGCGCGGCCGCCATGCGCCGACGCTATCTCACGCACGACAGCGAGACCGAGACCCGACCCTTCGGGCCGGCCGGTCACGAACGGCTCGAAGATCCGCTCCCGCTCGGCCAGGGCCACGCCGGCTCCATTATCGATGACTTCCAGCCTGAGCCTTTCGCCCTCTTGCGCTTCGACACCATATGCGCGAACCGTCACATTGCCGCCTGACGGCGCGTGCCTGAGCGCATTCACGAGGAAATTGTCGAGCGCGCGCGCGAGTTGCGCCGGATCGAAGACAGGCTGCGTCTTGCTATCTGCGACTTCCACACTCAGCGCGACATGCCTGGTCTCAGCGCGCGATTCATGCGTATGAACGATATCGTCGAGCCAGGCGCGCAGATCGACTTCGCGCGCGTGCACCGTCACGGATTGCGTCAGCGCGAGCAGGCTCGTCACCTGCGACTCGATGCGTCCCACTTGCTGGATGATCGTCCTCAACGCGGCTTCGCGGCGCGCGCCGTCGCCGGCCAGCGCGTTCTCCGCTTTGAGACGCATCGCGCCCGCCGGGTTGCGGATCTCATGCGCGAACTGCGCGGCCATCTTTCCCAGCATGCTGAACCGTTCCTCCAGTGCGAGCTTCCGGTTCAGCGCGTCGGCGTCGCGCTTGAGCCGCTGGGCGCGGTCGGCGTAACGGTTGAGAGCATCGACGATCTGATCGAGATCGCGCTCGCCGATGCGCTCGAGCCGTTTGCCGCGTTCGAATTCGCCGCCGGGCGCGAGCGCCTGTTCCAGCAGCGTGAGGTTCTGTCGCCAGCGCTTGAGGGTCAAGGCGAGAAACAACGCGAGAACGACGATGACGGCCAGCACACTCACAAGAATGGCGGTGGCGCGCTCGCCGTACGGTCCGAGCGGGGGGCGTGCACGCGTGAGCGTCCATGCGAACAGCGCCGCGTGACGCGGCACGGGGCAGGCCACCGCGAGCACCGCGTCCGTTCCGCTCGACACGGTTTCCGCGTGCAGCGCTCCGGCGCTCGATGCGCTCTTGAGCGTACGAAGAATGAGCGGCGTCTCCGCCTCGGGAATGTCGCGCTTGACGCCGCTGCCTCCATAGGTAGGAAATGCGTATGCGATGAAGCCGTTGGACGCGTTCGACGGCGGCTGGCTGGTCCAGAAGCCGCCTTCGACGCCATCGGTCTGGACGAGTACGAGATCGAGCACCGCGTGCATCAGGTCGAGATTCGTTTCGCCGGAACGCTGCATCGACAGGTCATAGCGCGACGCCACTGCCGTGCACGCAGCCTCCGCTTGCTGCCTCGCGGCCACGACACGCTCGCTGAGCGCCGATGACAACATGAGCCATACCGCGACGCTCAACAGACCGCACAGCACGGCGATCAAAGTCCAGAGCGTGAGAAGCTGCGTGGAAAACGACGGTCTCGGCATGAGAGGATCATGGGGCAAACGGGGGTGGCGGCCTGTGAAGCAAGTCCTTTGCCAAGCGGACCGTGCATGGGCCTAGTGTCCCGAGTTAAAAATTCATTGAATGATGCCGACCACGTACCAAAGTGTTCTGTGTGGCACTTGATGCGAGGAGGCAGGGATGAGCGGACGGCCCAAAGGGGAACTGGTGCTGAGCGAATCGGAGCGCAAAGAACTGCAAGCACTGACATTGCGACGCAAGACCGCACAGGCCCTCGCATTGCGGGCCCGCATCGTGTTGGCCTGTGCCGATGGACTGGACAACAGGAGTGTCGCGGCGAAACAGCGGGTCACTCAGCAAACGGTGTCGAAGTGGCGGGCGCGGTTCGTCATGAATCGTCTGGACGGACTGCTCGATGCGCCTCGGCCCGGCGCGCCGAGAACGATTGATGATGCGCGCGTCGATGCGGTTATTGCAAAGACGCTTGAGTCCGTGCCTGTCGGCGCAACTCACTGGAGCACGCGCACGATGGCTCGTGAGATGAAACTGTCGCAAACGGCGGTCACGCGGATCTGGCGTGCTTTTGGTTTGCAGCCGCATCGGCAGGAAACGTTCAAACTCTCCAGTGATCCGATGTTCGTCGACAAGGTTCGAGATATCGTCGGGCTTTATCCGGATCCGCCGCTTAAGGCCATGGTGTTGTGCGTGGACGAAAAGAGCCAGATTCAGGCGCTCGATCGCACGCAACCCATGTTGCCGTTGGCACCCGGCATCGCTGAACGACGCACGCACGATTACATGCGTCACGGCACGACCACGCTGTTCGCGGCGCTGGACATCGCGACTGGCGAGGTGATCGGCGAGGTACATCGGCGCCATCGCAGCAGCGAATTCGTGCGTTTTCTGCGCACCATCGAAGCCAGCGTGCCGTCGCACCTGGATGTGCATCTGGTGATGGACAACTATGGCACGCACAAAACGCCCTCGATCAAAGCCTGGTTCGCCCGTCATCCCCGCTTCCATGTTCACTTCACGCCCACCTCGGCGTCGTGGCTTAATCAGGTCGAACGATGGTTCGCCTCGCTCACTGAAAAATACCTTCGACGCGGTACGCATCGCTCGACACGTCAACTCGAAGACGCGATCCGTCAATACCTGGAGATCTATAACGCCAATCCACAGCCGTTCTCTTGGAGCAAGTCGGCTGATGAGATTCTGGCCAGTCTCGAACGGTTCTGTATGCGGGTCACGAAGGCCGCGGGCGAAGCATCATGAACATCAACACCGACGCAATTGATGAAGTCGCCTTGGCACTTCTCTACCTGACCCTGCATGCCCGATACCGTGCATGGAAGGGTTTCGACCGGGATGTACTGAACCGGCTCTACGAACGAGGTTTCATCGAAGACCCGGTCAACAAGACGAAGTCCGTGATCTTTACCGAAGAAGGATTGCGCGAGTCCGAGCGGCTCTTTAATCAACATTTCGTCATTCCAGAAAGACCGGGAAATTGATTCAACGAACTTCTAACTCACGACACTAGTTTCGCACAGGGGATCGCGCGCCGAGAAGCTGCAGCCCGAGTTACTCGTCCACGCGATTCGCTGCGGTCAATCACTCGCTATTGAGTCTAGGCGCTCGCCGACTGGTGTTCTTTTCGTCTCGTACATTCGGCGGCAGCAATACACATTGACATCGCGATCTCGACGCACTACACATTGGGCGTCTCGTGCTGTCATCGTCTTTTCGACCAAAGGAGCTGGCCATGCTGCAGATGAGACCGCTTGACCCTTCCTTCCCTATCGAGCGTCAACTTTCCATCGACGCTGCCCCTGTCGTCCTGGTGAATGTCTTCATGCTGGAACCGGCCGACGAGCAGACGTTTCTAAAAGCCTGGCAGGACGACGCGGCATTCATGAAGCAACAGCCGGGCTTCATTTCGACGCAACTTCACCGCGCAGTCGGGGAGAGTCCCACCTATTTGAACTACGCCGTCTGGGAGTCGAATGCCCACTTTCGAGCGGCATTCGGTCATCCGGATTTCAGAGCGAGCCTCGCCGCTTACCCCTCGTCTGCGATGACTTCACCGCATCTCTTTCAGAAGGTCGCAGTGCCGGGCATCTGCGTCGGATAGGATCGATTGGTGGCCTTGGTGAATCTCGACGTGATCGAGATCCACACGGTCAGTGCGCGAATCGGGTTTTGCAGACTGATGCGTGCGTAAGCGGCCGTTGGCGAGCTCAATCAATCGGCCAGTTTCATCCATTGGGTCGCTATAGCTCTTCAACGCGACGTTAGCAGCGTCAGCACGGGCGGAAGGACTGTCAGTCGGCCATTGCTGACGTTTAGATGTAGGCTTGGGTATGTCGGTTCTACAACGCTCTCCGGCCGTTCCCACCAAATCGGCCGTGAGCGACGCGTTTCGCCACCGCCAATGCGTACTTGCGACCCTGAGTTGCCATTCAGGCTCACGCAACGAGGACGGCGGCTTCCGATGGTACAACCGACACTCGCAGACAGATTTAGTGCGGCCAAGTACGCGCCATCGCAGAGCGGCTGGTGGCGCGCTATCGTGAGCATGGACTGCCAGGCGTCGCGTCGGGCAAGCGGGGCCAACCGGGCAATCGCAAGCGCGACGATGCTTTGGCACAGCGCGCCGTGAGCATTATCCGAGAGCGCTACGCCGACTTCGGCCCGACTTTGGCGCGCGAGAAGCTTGACGAATGCCACGGCATCCGGCTTGCCAAGGAAACGGTGCGGGACATTCTGACTCGCCTCCCGGCCCACAAAGCAAGCGACATCGCAACATTGCTGCCTCATAACTGGCAGCCTCTCGCGCCTGTCGAGTAATCCATCGTTCGTCAAGACGGGTTCGCTGGCCGCTTACCGAAGCTACAAAGTCCAAAGCGACTTGCGAATCGGTGTCGTCGCTTGTGGCTACGCCGACGGCTATCCGCGGCATGCACCGACTGGCACACCTATCTCGGTGGAAGGACTTTTGACGCGCACGGTGCGCCGCGTCTCGATGGACATGCTCACCGTAGACCTGACGCCTTGTCCGCACGCGGGGGTTGGTTCCGACGTCGAACTCTGGGGTGAGAAGATAATGATTGATGACATTGCATCATCTTCCGGCACGATTGGATACGAGCTCATGTGCGGATTGGCGCTGCGCGCTCCGGTGACCGCAACGCCATAAGAAGGGATGGGCGCTCGTTCGAGAACACGGAATCCGAATGTAATTAACGCACCGTCGAGACGGTGCCAGGGCCGAGGAGCGTTCTTAGCAAGCGCCGGTGCAGTGCTCCCGGATCCGAGCGGGCGCACACGATCCCATTGTTGAAAACGCCACACGGTGTTGCTTTGAACCGGGCATATTCGATGAAGGCTCAAGAAACGGCGCCTGGCTTTGGTTATGACCGATGTACGAGTGACTGCTTCGAGTTAGCAATGCAGTTCGGCCTGTCGGCCTTGGGGACATCGGTCAGAAAACAGATAGCGGATAGCAGATGACGTTCCTCAGCGGCGACTCGGCCGTGCGGCACAGTCATTCGGCGTGATCCCGTTTACTCGTCTACTGCTCGATTCCCGCTGATTGAGTAGCATATGCGTGAATGGCATCGCCTCCCAAGTGAAACCTCAATAGATGGAAGTTCGTCGGATGACGGTGATGGTGTCACTCCGCAGGGACGAAACCGTCGTGTCCGACGCATCTTCTGCTCTGATGAAGTAGGGAGAGGCTAGCCTCGAGCGTCTCCCCTGCCCACCCGGCAACCCGTGCCCTAGTCAGAGAGTTACTCGAGACAAGGGGGATTTGTCGAAAACGCCACGGCAGTGCCAGGCGCTCCGATTTGTGACGCGCGGCTCAGAGGTCCCGGTCTTCAGTGCTCTGCCAGTGCGCCGTCTCGCGCTTGTCAGTGATGCGCACCTTCGCCAGCATCGGAACATAGCCGCGCAATTTGGCTTCTCTTATCGCCCGCGCTTCAGAGAGGAAAGTCTCATGCGAGACGCGGCTTCCATCATGAAATTCGAGCTTATAGCCATCGATAGGGCCATAACGTCCTTTCGGCACGGGCTCAACGTAGACGTCCTGCATGATTCCTCCGGGTTACAAGAAGATGAGAGAGACGGATCCGATCTCTTATTGAAGAGTATTCACTGTCACCAGCAGGTTCGCCATAGAAAGCCGCCGTATTCTCGGAGAAATATACGCCGTAAATTCAAGCGTCTAACGCGCGCGTTGCTCACTGCGAAATGGATGCGGCCGATGTGGAACGACGCTTTTTTGCGGCGCACCGGAAGTTCCGCTACGTGGCCCGGGATTTCATAAGCCGCGATATTGCGCGTCAAACGGGGGCCGCAATGAAGCACGGCATCGCTCTTTCACTAACGGTGCCTAGGAAACGACGCAAAGTGTATCGAGCTACTTGGCGTCCGCACGGCGGGCGGCGTGACTCTTGCCAACGTGTTTGTTCCTGATGGCATGCTTTGCACTTCGAGACCTACGTCGCGGAGTACTCGCCGACCGCAAGGGTGCATCTGGTCAATCGCTCGACCAGAAGCCGCTGCTGAATAACATCGCGTCTATCGGTCGAGCAGAGCTACGCACAATGTGGACCGACGACCCCGCACTCCTACCCGACGATCCTGACACAGCGTTCTGGTGTGTCAGGGCGTAGATCTTCCGGAATGCGCGCCTTTGCCGCGGTGAGTTCTTGCGGGATGAGACAAGTGGGTTCAGGCAATGTTCTACGCGACCCATCGCGTTCAATGAAAAACGCCAACCTGTAAAGGCTGGCGTTTCGCTTAGGGTACTGCTGGCTTTAGAACTGATTCATGGTGTTGTCTTTCCCCGCCGCTTTCAAAGCCGCTTCACCACTGAAATACTCCTTATGATCATCGCCGATGTCCGAGCCCGACATGTTCTGGTGCTTGACGCAGGCGATGCCCTGACGGATTTCCTTGCGCTGCACGCCAGCCACATAACCCAGCATGCCCTGATCGCCGAAGTATTCCTTGGCGAGATTGTCGGTCGACAATGCGGCGGTGTGATAGGTCGGCAGCGTAATCAGATGGTGGAAAATGCCCGCTTCGCGCGATGCATCCGCCTGGAAGGTGCGGATCTTTTCGTCGGCGAGCGCGGCCAGTTCGGTCTGGTCATATTCCACACTCATCAACTGTGCGCGGTCGTAGGCCGACACATCCTTGCCTGCGGCCTTCATCGTGTCATACGCCTGTTGGCGGAAATTCAGCGTCCAGTTGAACGACGGGCTGTTGTTGTACACCAGCTTGGCGTTCGGGATCACCTTGCGAATCTCGCTGACCATGCCGCCAATCTGCGCGATATGCGGCTTCTCGGTTTCGATCCACAGCAGGTCGGCGCCGTTTTGCAGCGCGGTCACGCAATCCAGCACGCAGCGCGCCTCGCCCGTACCGGCACGAAACTGGAACAGGTTGCTCGGCAGGCGCTTCGGACGCAGCAGCTTGCCGTCACGCTTGATGATGACGTCGCCGTTGCCCAGTTCATCCGCCGACAGTTCCTCGCAATCGAGGAAGGCGTTGTATTGGTCGCCCAGGTCGCCCGGCGTGCGGGTCACGGCGATCTGCTTGGTGAGGCCCGCGCCCAGCGAATCGGTACGCGCCACGATGATGCCGTCGTCCACGCCGAGTTCCAGGAACGCGTAGCGGATCGCGCGAATCTTCGCGAGGAAATCCTCGTGCGGCACAGTGACTTTGCCGTCCTGGTGGCCGCACTGCTTTTCGTCGGACACCTGGTTTTCGATCTGGATGCAGCACGCGCCTGCTTCGATGAACTGCTTGGCGAGCAGATAGGTGGCTTCCGCATTGCCGAAACCGGCATCGATGTCGGCGATGATCGGCACGACGTGCGTCACATGGTTATCGATTTTTTCCTGAATGGCCGACTTGGCTGCGCCTTGAGCAGCATCGAGCTGACGGAACAGGCCACCCAGCTCACGCGCGTCGGCTTGGCGCAGGAACGTATAAAGCTCGCGGATCAGCGCGCTGACCGAGGTCTTTTCGTGCATCGACTGGTCCGGCAACGGGCCGAATTCGGAGCGCAGCGCGGCGACCATCCAGCCGGACAGATAAAGGTAGCGGCGCTCGGTGCTGTTGAAGTGCTTCTTGATGGAGATCATCTTCTGTTGGCCGATAAATCCGTGCCAGCAGCCGAGGGATTGCGTGTACTTCGACGAGTCGGCGTCGTAGGCGGCCATGTCGGCGCGCATGATCTTCGCGGTGTACTTCGCGATGTCGAGCCCGGTCTTGAACTTGTTCTGCGCACGCATGCGGGCGGCATATTCGGGATTGATGGCACTCCACGCGCTGCCGTGATTCTCTTTCAAACCAGCAACTGCCTTGATGTCGTCCTGATACTGAGCCATGTGATTCTCCTGAAAGCCAATGCGGCAAATGAATGAAGTCGTTCAGCGTGTCGCTACGTATGTCGCAGCGGACTGCATGGCTAAATATTAGCGCCGTCTCGTGAGTTTTCGGCGACTCTTATATAAGACATAAGACATATTTTATTGTTATTTTTCAATGTGATAGAGAGCGTTTTCGCAATGCAAAACATAGTTTTAAAGTGTGGGAGAACGGCGCGGTGGCGTCGCAGAGCGTTTTCCGTAATGTGAAACGCGCTTTCGTTTTCAGACGCTGGTTTGTACGTCCATCGCAGTTGCTTGAGCGAGCGCGAACGCGCCCGTGCATACACCGACCAAGTCATCGGTGATTCCGCCGACCGACGAATGAATCGCAAAGCGGCATCACTCACCGTTGAGCCTGAATGCGACAGTCCAGGCGCATCGCACCCGCTTAGTAAAATCGCCGTCGTCGCGCGCGAGTCGCAGAAAAATCTATAGAACCGGAAACCGCATGAGAGTGAAGTCCGGCAACGAGACGACGCCGAACTTCACTTGCTTGCTTCTGCGTTGAAAAGCAGATAAGCGCAATGGCACACTACTTTTTCGCACTCGGAGATCATCAGATAGACCTGGCCCATCTTCCTATCCATCGACAACGTGATGACGCTCAGACTGACGTAGAACCTACCTCCGCCTGCACTCGATCGACAGACGGAGCGCCACGGAAAAGCGGATGCCGGCGCGCTAACAAGAAATACACGAGACCACCTACCAGAAGGGAGCATTCGAAGCTCATATCTCCCCATCGGAGCACATCACGCATGAGTGGACTAACGAATGTAGGCGAGTTGGAGAACGCAAGCGCCGCACCGATGCCGAGCAGCCATGCGATGATTCCCGGCCAGAACACTCCCGCCGTGTACCAGTACGCGCCGCTACCCCACTTCATCCAGTCCTCCGCACGATACCTCCCTCCGCGAAGGAAATAATCCACCACGACGATTGCGGCCCAAGGTGCCGTCCAAAACACCATGTAGTTTAGGAACACCTGATACATCCCGAAGAATTCGCCGTAAAACACAGTGACTATGCGGAATGCCAGCGTGAACAGGGCAATGACTGCGAGCGACGTCACTCGGTTGATTGGAATACGCAGCGCGAGCAGCCCAAGGCCGGCGGTATACCCGTTCGGTACGTTCGCAGCGATTCCACCGAGAATGATCGCGAACAAAAGCGGCACAATAAACCACGTCGGCAGGAAGCGCGATAGCTGACTGACGGGGTCTTCACCGAGCGTGCCACCGAGCGCCGTCGCGAACAGCACGCCAATGATCTCGCAAAACATCAGCGCGACAAACTGGCCGCCCCCTGCGGCAAGCACGATCTTCTTCCAATTGGTCTCTGCGGGGAAATAGCGGCTATAGTCGGATGCGAAGTTGGCCCAGCCGATGGGATACGAAAACACGATGCCCATTGCAATGAGCCATGTACTGAATGAGCCGCCGCCATGATTGATCTTCGACGCGATCTCAAAGCTCGTGTGCGGCAGCACGAACCACGCGAGGCCCGCAAACAGCACAGCGAGCACGAGCGCGATCCACTTCTCCGCCGCGATGATAGTCGCATGGCCGAATATGGCGAGGATGATCTCTGCGGCGAGAATGATGGCAAGCGCCACCCACACGACGACATGGCTGTGAAAGCCGCTCATCTTCAGAAGCGTTTCGAGTGCCTGAGTCGCGACGACAGAGTTAATGGAAAACCAACTGAGCGCCGATATCAGACTTACCACCTTGGGTAAGAGCGAGCCCACCTGTCCGAACGAGCTGCGCGACGTCATGATGCCCGACGTCCCGCTCTTCGGCCCCATGATCGTTGTCAGTCCGAGCACTAGACAGCCGAAGAAATTTCCCACGAGAATGGCCAATAGAGCTTGCCAGAGCGACAACCCTTGCGACAGCGCAAGTGCTCCCGTCACCACGACAACGTAATTAGTATTCGCTCCAATCCACATCTTGAAGAGCTCGCCCGGCGTGCCATGCCGGTCCTCGCGCGGAATCGGATCGATGGCGTGCTGCTCGATGCTCCACGCCTTATCGGCGCTGACTTCGTTTGCTTGCGTGCTCATAGTTGTCTCCCGTTCGATCGCGCGTCGTAGGCCACGCGCAACGCATTGGCGATTCCGTCGACACACACCTCGAATAGCAGCTTGCCTTTATCCGCTGTTGCATTCGCTGCGGACGAAAGGCATCCAGAGGCGGGTGTCCACTCTGGAACAGGCGGAAAGACGTCATAAGGTGGAAAAGTGGCGGCGTCGTGCGTGGGCACGCGCGACATGTCTACGAGGTGCGGATGAAGATGCAGCATCAGCGATGTCTCGAGTACGCCGCCGTGTTCCACGGCCCAGCCCGGGAAACCATCAGGATAGATGCGTGCGATGGTCGCCTCCGTGACGAAGTCCCAGTACGACAACATCACTACCTGGAAATCGTGCACGTTCTCCCAACGTAGCTCGCGCAAGGCGAGGTCAATGCCCTCGACCGCGAACATCGAATTCTCGAAGTGACCGTTGATAAGGCAGATCTTGCGGGCGCCGTGTCGCGCGAACTCCTTCAACACGTCTTTAACGGTCGACGACAAGGTATGTCCATCCAGACTTGTCGTTCCGCACAGGTGATTGCCGCCGCCGCTCTTTTGCTGCGACTTGTATCCGTACGAAATGGGTGGCGCAACGAGCGCACCGATCTTCTTCGCGACCGCGGCGCCGATCGCACTTGGCAGCAGCACGTCGGGGTTCATCGACATGTGCGGACCATGTTGCTCTAATGCGCCTATTGGAATCAACACCGCCTGCCCTTCGCCAATGCGGCGAGCGTACTCGGGCCAGGCAAGTTCGCCTATCATCGGGCTGTCATTCATCGCTCATCTCCCCTCCGGGTTGTATTGCTACAGGCCCTTGTAGACGGGCAAGCGTTTGCAAAGCTGCGCAACCTGGTCGCGTACATGCTGCTCGACCCGCGCATCGCCCAGGTTATCGAGCACGTCGCATACGAGTGACGCCGTGAGTTTCGCCTCGTCCTTATCGAACCCGCGCGTCGTGATTGCCGGCGTCCCGATGCGAATCCCGCTCGTCACGAACGGCGACTGCGGATCGTTCGGGACCGTATTCTTGTTGACCGTGATGTGAGCACGCCCGAGCGCCGCATCCGCGTCTTTGCCCGTGATGCCCTTATTCACGAGGTCGACGAGAAAAAGATGATTGTCCGTTCCCCCCGCCACCACCGCAAAGCCGCGCTCGATGAATACGCTGACCATTGCGCGCGCGTTGTCGATCACGCGCTTTTGATAAGCGACGAATTCATCGCCGAGCGCCTCGCGTAGCGCGACCGCTTTTGCCGCGATCGCATGCATGAGCGGACCGCCTTGCGTGCCTGGAAAGACCATCGCGCTCAATTTCTTCTCGATGGCTTCGTCGGCTCGTGCGAGAATCAAGCCGCCACGCGGACCGCGTAGCGTCTTGTGAGTCGTGGTCGTCACGACATCGGCGAAAGGCACGGGATTCGGGTAGAGCCGCGCCGCGACGAGACCCGCGACATGCGCCATATCGACGAAAAGATATGCGCCCACGCGATCCGCGATGGCGCGAAAGCGCGCGAAGTCGAGCACGCGCGAATAGGCTGAAAAGCCTGCGATAATCATCTTCGGTCGATGTTCCAGCGCCAGTTGCTCAACGACGTCGTAATCGATAAGACCGGTCTTCTCGTTCACGCCGTATTGCACCGCGTTGAACACTTTCCCCGAGAATGACACCTTAGCCCCGTGAGTCAGATGCCCGCCGTGCGCGAGACTCATACCGAGGATCGTGTCACCGGGCGTAAGCAGCGCGAGATAGACGGCGGCATTGGCCTGCGATCCGCTGTGGGGTTGCACGTTCGCATAAGCGGCTCCAAACAGCTTCTTTGCGCGTTCGATGGCCAGTGCTTCCACGACATCGACATGTTCACATCCGCCGTAGTAACGCTTGCCGGGGTAGCCCTCTGCATACTTGTTCGTCAGTACCGAACCCTGTGCTTCCAATACACGAGGGCTCGCATAGTTCTCCGATGCGATAAGCTCGATGTGATCTTCCTGGCGCTGTCGCTCTGCTTGCATGGCCGCATAGAGTTCAGGATCGAAGCCAGCAATCGTTTGTTCCTTTGAATACATGAATTCCTCGATGTCGTCGTGCATCGCGAGGTCCGCGACGTCCGCCGCGGACTGCGCTCAATCGATGAGTTATCCCGCGATGATGTTTCGCTCCGGACCGTAGGGGAAGCCCGTGATGTCCGTCGCGTCCCTTTCACCGACGACCAGAATGTCGTGTTCACGGTAGCCGCCCGCACCCGGCAAACCCTGCGGCAGCATGATCATCGGCTCCATCGAGACAACCATGTTCGGTTCCAGCACCGTGTCGATGTCCTCGCGCAGTTCGAGTCCAGCTTCGCGTCCGTAGTAATGCGAAAGGACACCGAACGAATGGCCGTAGCCGAAGGTGCGGTATTGCAGCACGCCATACTCCGCATAGATCTTGTTAAGCTCATTGGCGATGTCGCAGCAGCGCGCGCCGGGTTTAATGAGCTTCAGTCCCGCTTCATGGACTTCGACATTGATTTTCCACAGACGCAATTGCTCATCGGGGCAGTGATCGAAAAACATCGTGCGCTCGAGCGCCGTATAGTAGCCCGCAATCATCGAGAAGCAATTGAGGCTCAGGATGTCGCCCTTCTGGACTTTGCGCGTCGTGACCGGGTTGTGCGCGCCGTCCGTGTTGATACCCGACTGAGACCACGTCCAGGTGTCCATCAACTCGGAATCGGGAAAGCGATGCGCGATTTCGCGCACCATTGCCTGCGTCGATGCGAGCGCCACCTCGTGTTCGGGCACGCCTTCGCGCACCGCCGCCGCGAGCGCGGCGCCGCCGACGTCGCACACGTTCGCGCCGTGTTTAATGACCTCGATTTCCTCGGCTGATTTGATCATCCGCATGCGCATCGTCGGCGCGCCGACATCGACGAATTCGACGTCCGGCAGGGCCGCCTTGAGCTTCGACAGCATCTCGACCGGCAGTTGATCGAACTCAACGCCTACCCGGCCCCTGTTCTCGATCTCGCCCTGCACAGCACGGAAGAAATTGTCCCGTTGCCAGTCCGTATAGACGACGTTGTAGTCACCGACGGTCCGTCGCCACGGCTGACCGCCGTCGATGTTCGCGGAGATCGACACCACCTTCCTCTGCGTCACGACGAGCCCGTACTTGCGGCCGAACGAGCAATACAGGAAGTCCGCGTAGTAGTTAATGTTGTGATACGACGTGAACAGCACGGCATCGATGTTCTCACGCGCCATCAGGTCGCGCAGTTTGCCTTGGCGGTTTGCGTATTCGGCATCGGAGAACGTGTGCTTGACCTTGTCGCCATTCTCGATCCGGATGAGGTTCTCCATCTTCATTCGCTTTGCTCCTTGGAAAAAACGCCGTTGGTGTGAGCAAATCTTATGAGCCTCAGCGTTCCGAATATTTTCATATCCGACTCAAGGCTTCCTGATTTCGACATCGAGGGTTTACGATCATCAAGCTCGTGAATGCGCGTTCAGTCGCTTGCTACGGGGGGCAGCTACGATCAGAGGACCTTCTGATAGCGGCGTCTGTCAGCGATGGGCGGAAGTCTGAACTTCGCCTTATAGCGGGTCGAGAAGTGAGTAAGCGATGTAAAACCAGTACGTGCGCACACTTCCTCCAGTGGAAGCGCCGTCCGATACAACAGTTGTCGGGCGCGCAGAAGTCGGATCTCCAGATACGCCTGCGCTGGCGTTTTATTCAACCGCTCTCGAAACCATCGCTCGACCTGGCGCTGCGACACACCGACGAACTCAGCGATCTCCTCGATGCTGAGCGGTTCTTCCACGTTGCTCTCCATGACCTGAAGAACCTCATTCAGCTTCTCATGTTCATTGCCGAAGTATTGGCGCAGAGAGGTGACCTGTCGTTCTTCCCCGCGCCTGCGCTCCGCGACGAGCAATTCCAGCACGCGTGCGGCAAGCGATGGCGTACCCGGCGGCAAACCAAGCAAATGCACCATGAGATCAAGAGGTGCGACGCCGCCGCTGCATGTGTAACGGTCGCGATCTACTTCGTAGAGACGATTGGATACCGTGAGGTTGGGAAACTGCCCGAGCAACACATCCTGGTCTTCCCAGTGAATCGTGCAGCGATAACCGTTCAGCAGCCCTGCACGCGCTAGAAATTAGCTCCCGGTGTCCAAACCTCCCAAAGCGATGCCCTGACGCGCCTGCAAGCGCAGCCAATCCATGATGCCGCCGATACCTTTGCGCGGGATGGGATTGGGGCCCACGACAAACACCGCATCGAACTTACTCGCTTCAGCCATCGATTTGTCAGGGACGACGCGGATGCCGTCACTAGAGCGCACGATGTCGCCGCTCGTGCCGATCAACTCGTACTCGTACACGGTGCGCTCGACGAGCATGTTCGCGATTCGCAGCGGATCGACAGCGGTTCCCAATGCGATGAGAGAGAAGTTCTCAAGGAGGAGGAACCCGATACGAAGCACGCGCAGATCATGCAGACTCTCTGTGGCGTGTTCTTCCGCCTCACTCTTTAATTTGGATGACATCATTCCGTTATTCTGATGCGCTCTCCCGGCGGCGAGCCAAACGAAGAGGCGGTGCATTGCAGTTGGCTCTCGACCTCAGCCACGGCGAGAATTGGCGACCTTGAGCTAGTCATCGGCGTAGGCAGAATTCGCAAGCGGCAGCGCCTTCCTGATGCTGACCGCTTTCCTCTAACTAAAAGATTACGCAAAGTACTAGATCATATTTCAATCGTTGCATATTTCAACTACTGACATTCCCTGACATGGACGAATGGCCGCAGAGCTGCGCTATCATCGCGGGAAACGTTACGGCTGCCGGCATGTCTGTGTGTCGGCGAGACGCTTTATCGGACGAAGTCTCCAGACAGGACGGCAGCAGATGCGAGCAGGAAGGCCACCGGCGGTAAAGAAAGCGAGACCAAAACACGACGGCAAGGACGGAGATAAGGCAGAAGACAACATCGTCGGCACCGGCGGGGCGACTCTTTACTTGACTTTCAAGTTGGATCTCATCAAGAGCGAAATGATTAGCCGTGCGAATGCGGGGTATCGGCCGACGTTCGGCCTGGATGTGCGTTCGCTACGTGTGCTGCGGGCGATTTGTGACAGGCCCGGCATCACCGCGAGCGCGCTCAAAGAGCAGACGCTGATCGAGAAGACGCTACTGTCCAAGCTGCTTGCAGACCTTATCGACCGTAAGCTGGTGCGACGCTCGATCCATCCCGACGACGCGCGCCACTTCCAGTTGTGGCCGACTGCGGCTGGCAAGCGAATGCGCGAGTCCAGCGACGAGCTCGGGCAGTCGATGGAGGCGGAGATGCTGTCGATCCTGACCGCCGACGAGCGTCGGCAGTTGAACAGCATCGTTGACAAGCTGGTCGACGGATTTCGCAGAGCAGCCAAGGGGCCGCCAGCCGCCCGCTTTGCGCGTCACCGGCCATCGTAGCCGGTTGGCCTCCTCGCAGGTTAGTTTCCCTACGACGACCTCATGTGTTACCGCGATCGCCGTAACGACGAAGACGATTGCGCAACGCGCCGATCTGATCGAGTAGCTCAAGCGCGAGCGCCACACCGGGCGCGTTGATCTCCAGATCGTTCGTCAGTCTCTGCGCGGTAACGGCGCGGCGCAGGCATGTACCGCTGAATCGCCATCCTTCGATTCGTGCGCCTTTCGGTTCGAAGGCGCCTTCTTCCACCCATCGGACCAGATCGTCCCTCGACGCCCCTGTGATACGGCACAGCTCGACCAGCGTGAACTCAACCTTTTCCTCAACAATTTCGCCTTGTAGACAAGCAGGATCATTCGGACTCATGATGGATCACCCGTAATAATGCGCGCGTGCATCGAAGTGGGACGCCTCGCGCAGCGCAACGTAGGCGGCCTTATTGGCGTCGGTATCCGCTGGCGGCAGCACGATCTCCAGCGTCACGTAAAAGTCGCCGGGTGGATTGCCAGGTATCCCGCGACCCTTGAGCCTCAGGCGTCGGCCGGCTGACGACTGAGCCGGAACGGTCACGGTGACGTCTCCCGATGGCGTCGGCACGAGGACATCAGCGCCGAGCGCCGCTTCCCACGGCGCAAGCGGAAGGTCCGTCGTCACGTCGCGGCCCTCGACCCGGTAACGCCCGTGCTCCTCAAGCTCGATCTCCAGATAGAGATCGCCACGCGGAGCGTTGCCGATGCCCGTTCCGCCCTGCCCCGCGAGCCGCAGCCCCTGGCCATCGAGGATGCCTTTCGGTATTGCAACGTCGAGCGTGCGCGTTTGATATGTCATGCGGCCCTGATCGTCGATCACGGGCATCTGCAGCGAAACAGTACGCTGCGCGCCGTTGTACAGGTCTTCGAGGCTGACGGAAACCCTCGCGTGGAGGTCCTCGCCCGGCCAGTCGGTCGAATATGAACGCGATGCATGTCTTGCGCGTCTGCCGAACAGGTCGCTGAAGAAGTCGTCGTTCACATCGTGCGACTCGTTCCCACCGCCATAGGCGAACTCTTCGCTCATGTCTGGACGCGGGCGTATCTCGTCTCCGTTCTTGTAACCTGTGCCGAGCGCATCGAACGCCGCTCGCTTCTCCGGATCCTTGAGCACGTCCCAGGCTTCGCCGACCTCCTTGAATCTCTCTTCGGCGTTCGGGTCTTTGTTAAGGTCCGGATGAAACTTGCGCGCGAGCTTACGATGAGCAGTCTTGATCTCCGCTTCAGTCGCCGTTCGCGGTACGCCCATGACAGCGTAATAGTCCTTGTATCTCATCGTTTCGCGTATCGTCCAAACAATCGACTCCTGGCGGAGGCGGGCAGTGGCCGGTGCACCAATATCAGTGACTACTATACAAGCTTGTGGCGCAAGCCGTGCGAGGCACAACAAGCTTCGCTTGGCGCGTATGTGTTTCGAATGGCGCTGAGTTTCCTCTTAACGACCGACTCCATTCTCAGACTTCGTATCTTGCGAACGATGTCGAAAGCCTCGTCGTAGCCAGCCCTTCTCATGCACTGCTTCAAAGCAATCGGCAACCGACGGCGATGGGGCGCGATTGCATCGCGCGGATATGTCATTCGCTCGGAATGACATCGTCCTTGCCCTCTTTCGTCCTTTGGCGTTTCGATGCGCCTAACCCACCTCGTTCCCAGTCAACGCGCCGGCTCGATCACGATCTACTATCAGGCGACGTTGTGCTAGCGTCCGCATCGCCCTTCGCGCCTCCGTAGCTGACAACGACGGTGTTGGCGATGCGGTCGTGCAGCGTTTGGTTCCGAGACGTGAAAAGCACCCATAGAAATCCCGCTCCACATGTCGCGAACGTCAGGAAGTAGCCGAACGTCCGCAACGCTGCTTGCCGCGCAGTCATCGGCTGTGCCGTGTCTGCGTCGACTATGCGTAATTTCAGCGCCCGTTTGCCCGGAGATGTTCCCCAAACCGCCCACAACACACCCGTCATGGCTATGGGAGCGCATTGAGCCAATAGCAGCCACATCGCGGTGAACGCCGCCAAGCCCTCGGGCGAAAGAGGCATGTTCTCGGGCGATGGTCCCAACGGAACGAAAAGGACAATAGCAGTCCACCATAGCGAATCCAGGAACAAGGCGCGGGCGCGCTGCGTATAAGTAGCGTAGTGCAATGTGAGCGTCCATCTCGAAGCGTTGGGCTCGCTACGGCGCCGGCGAACATCTGCAATCACTCACAACGGCCTGCGCAGGAAGTTCGTCGACGCCCGTCATTCCATCTTGCAAAGCGTCATCTACATGGACAGACTTCGCTGCTTTAAGCCGAGTAGCTTATCGAACGAGTCGCGAGCGTGTTCAAGCTCAGACGGGCCAGCAGCAGCGCGAACGGAGCGCCTTCTTTCACTTCGTGAAAGTACCCTTTAACAGCGACGAACGCGGCGAGCCGCTTCGGCTACCCGTGCAACGTCGCATCCTCGCCGCCGGTGACGGGCCAACGGGGAATAAGCGGTGACGTTCACGACACATCATCTACTATGCTACAAGATACGGAAAAGGCCGTCTTCGTGGTCGGAAACCGTAGCTCAAGTCCGGCGAATATTAACGGTTGAGCGGTCGATCATCGCAGTTGGGAATGCAGCCGGCCCTTCGAAACTAACACGCCCTGAGGTCAACGTGAGACAAGACAACGAAGCATCGAAACTCGACCGGGGGCAAAGCCCGAAAGAATCGCTGCAAACGCTCGCCAGTTACCTCGAGCGCGCACTCGACAAGGCGACCAGCGTAGTGATGATGCGCCACACTCCCGCTGTCTGCACCGTGTATCTCGGTGATCCATCGGGGCCGCGAGAGGAGTTGCGCCGGGTCGGAACGATTGAGTCTTCGCTAGCCGATGAGATGCTGGAACTGACATCGTCCGGAATGAACCACCTGGCAATCGATGGTCAACCCTATCGGTTCATTCGCAGCTTCACGCAGATTGAGGACACGGCCGCCGTCGTTTTCTCGACGTAGCTATCGATACAGCAGCTCGGGGTGCTTCATTCGGCATTCACCGTTTGACTGCTCGGCTTAACCGTTTCCTGTCAGTCACCTGCGCTGTCTGCCACGTCGGAGCGGGCGTCGAAGGGCGCTCCGTGGCAAGGTCAGAACGCTGCATCGTCCGCGTCGCTCAATAAGAGCGATGAACATCTCAATGAAAAAAGGCCCGCGCGGGGGGCCGGGCGGGCCGAGGTCCACGTCCGAGAGAGAGGGGAAGGACGCGGCGGAGACGACTCCCAATTGCAATCGTCATACCTGAGGCATCGACTGCGTGCTGCGACGCAACGGCGCCTGCTGTCGGCATCGAAAATTGTGTCGGCAGGAGCTCCCTGGATTCAGTGCCGCGCTAATTGAAAAGATTACATCGACGACTGCGGGCCAAAAACGCGTGCGCAAGATCATGTGCAGGCAAGCGACGACTGTTAGAAGCGGCGCTTGACGGGTCGGCGCACACAAAGCAATCCGCTAATAGCGCGCCTAATACTCGCCTACCGCGATGCATTGCTCGAAAGGTATTTGAACACCGCAATGAAACACCGTTGCGCGCAGATCGCGATGGACGGAAGATGCCGCCCCGCATCGTCCCACCCATCAAGCCGCGGCTCGCTGCCGAACGGTTCAAAGCACCTCGCAAGCCGCCGCATGCAGCCCCGCGCAACAAGATCGTCCTATCACTCTCCCGCGTGCGATGCCAAAGTCACGAACAACATCAACGCCGAAGGAGTCCCCGTGTCCTCCGCCCAGCTCGCCTCAACGCTCACCTATCGACCGTTCTCCGCCGGCGACATCCCCGCCGCGCACGGCTTGTCGCTCGAAGTCAAATGGCCGCATCGCGCGGAGGACTGGCGCTTCGGCCTCGACACGGGCGCAGGCTTCGCTGCCGAAGAAAACGGGCGCCTCGTCGGCACGGCGTTGTACTGGGAGTACGGCGAGAACGGCGGTTCGCTCGGCCTCGTGATCGTCGCGCCCGACTGGCAGGGGCGCGGGATCGGCCGCAAGCTCATGGAGCTGCTGCTCGACGCCCTCGGCGAACGCGTGACGGTGCTGCACGCGACGCCCGCCGGCGAGCCGCTCTACGCGAAGCTCGGCTTTGAGCGCATCGGTGAGCTTCTACAGCATCAGTCGGCGGATTTCGTCGTACCCGGCGTGACGTTGCCGCCCGGCGAACGCATTCGCGCGATGCAGGCTGCCGATGCCGTGACCATCGCAGACCTCGCGTCGCGTGCAAGCGGGCTGGACCGGGCGGCGTTGATGTCTTCGCTATCCAGGCTCGCGCGGGGCGTCGTGATCGAACGTGGCGGCGACGTGCTTGGTTTTTCGTTGATGCGCCCGTTCGGGCGCGGGCATGCCATTGGTCCGGTCGTATCGCTAACCGCGGATGGAGCACATATCCAGCGCGCGCAGGCGCTCATCGCGCATTGGCTGGCTGTCAACGATGGCAAGTTCACGCGCATCGACGTACCCGGCGAATGCGGCCTCTCCGCATGGCTCGACGGACTCGGGCTCAAACGCGTCGATACGGTGGTGAGGATGTCGCGCAACGGCACCCCAAAGAGCGATGAGTCCGTCATGCAGTTCGCGATCATCAATCAGGCGCAGGGCTGAGGGCCGCATCATGACCTTCCTCTACAAGGCGGACCCCGAGCGCGGCAAGCAATGGGCGCAGCTCTTCGCGCAAAAGGCGCCGCATATCCCGTTCCGCTTGTGGCCCGATACGGGCGATGCCGCGAGCGTCCGCTATCTCGCCGCATGGCAGCCGCCCGCCGATATCATGCAGGCGCTGCCGAATCTCGAAGTGATCTTCTCGGTGGGCGCGGGCATCGATCAATTCGATCTGTCGAGCGTGCCGCCGGACGTCGCGGTCGTGCGGATGACGGAGCCGGGCATTGTCGAAGGCATGGTCGAATATGTGACGCAGGCCGTGCTCACGCTTCACCGCGATCTCTTCGATTACGCCATTCAGCAGCGCGAGCGCATATGGCGCGACATGCCCGTGCGCCCGGCGGCGACGCGGCGTATCGGCGTGCTGGGACTCGGCATGCTCGGCACGGCCGTGCTGCAACGGCTGCAGCTTTTCGGCTTTGCGTGCGCAGGCTGGAGCCGCTCGCCGCACGAGATCGAAGGCGTCGAATGTCATGCGGGCATGGCTTCGCTCGATGCGTTTCTCGCGCGCAGCGACATCCTCGTTTGCCTGCTTCCACTCACCGACGCGACGCGCGGCCTGCTGGATGCGCACCTCTTTGCGACGCTGCCGCGCGGCGCATCCGTCATCAACGTCGGGCGCGGGCCGCATGTGATCCAGCAGGATTTGCTCAACGCGCTCGACAGCGGGCATCTTCACGCGGCCATTCTCGACGTGACCGATCCCGAGCCGCTGCCGCCGACGCATCCGCTGTGGACGCATCCGCGCGTTCGCATCACGCCGCATATCGCGAGCGCGACGCGGCCCGAAAGCGCCGTCGATGTGGTGCTCGACAATCTGCGCCGGCATCGGAATGGCGAGCCGATGATCGGCGCCATCGACCGCGCGCGCGGCTACTGACCCGCGAAGCGTGCGCCAGCACAAAATGCTGCGCGGCACCCGCAAAACGCCTCATTCGCGCTTTTCCGCGATTTATTTGGCGATGCGGATAGCACGGCCCAACCGATAGTATTGAACGGTCCGCAGCCCATTTTCGAAAAAGAGAGAGCCGCATCATGCCGATCCAGTCGCTAGTCGAAGCCGACCGTGAACACCTGATTCATCCCGTCGTCAGCTATCGCGCGCATGAGGCGCGCGGCGTCACCGTGCTGGATTCCGCGCATGGCGTCTTTCTGCGCGACAGCGAAGGGCACGAGCTGCTCGATGCATTCTCCGGCCTCTGGTGCGTGAACACGGGCTACGGGCACGCGAGCATCGTCGAGGCCGCCGCGAAGCAGATGGCGCGCTTGCCGTACGCGACCGGCTATTTCCACTTCGGCTCGGAGCCCGCCATCGAACTGGCCGCGAAGCTCGTCGAGCTGGCGCCGGCATCGCTGCAACACGTGTACTTCACGCTCGGCGGCTCAGACGCGGTCGATTCCGCGCTGCGCTTCATCACGCACTACTACAACGCGACGGGCCGGCCGTCGAAGAAGCATTTCATCGCGCAGGAACGCGGCTATCACGGGTCGTCGTCCATCGGCGCCGGCCTGACCGCGCTGCCCGCATTCCACCGCAACTTCGATCTGCCGCTCGCGACCCAGCATCACATTCCGTCGCCCTATGCGTACCGCAACGATTACGCCGATGACGCCGCATTGATCGCGGCGTCGGTCGCGGCGCTGCACGCGAAGGTCGACGCGTTGGGCGCGGACAACGTGGCCGCGTTTTTCTGCGAGCCGATTCAGGGATCGGGCGGCGTGATCGTGCCGCCTGTCGGCTGGTTGAAGGCCATGCGCGAAGCGTGCCGCAAGCTCGACATTCTCTTCGTGGCCGATGAAGTGATCACCGGCTTCGGCCGCACCGGTCCGCTTTTCGCGTGCGAGGGCGAAGGCGTCGAGCCGGATTTGATGACGGTCGCGAAGGGACTCACCGCGGGCTATGCGCCGATGGGCGCGGTGCTGATGTCCGACGCGGTGTATCAGGGCATTGCCGACGGCGGCGATATCGGCGCGCCCATCGGTCACGGCCACACGTATTCGGCGCATCCGGTGAGCGCGGCGATCGGCCTCGAAGTGATGCGGCTTTATCATGAAGGCGGGCTGCTTGCGAACGGCCAGGCGCGCGCGCCTCGCTTCGCGGCGGGGCTCGACGCACTGCTTGCGCATCCGCTCGTGGGCGATTCGCGTCATCGCGGGCTGCTCGGCGCGCTGGAACTCGTCTCGGACAAGACGACGAAGCGGGGCTTCGAGACATCGCTGAAACTCCCGGACCGGATTGCGGCTGCGGCGTATCGAAACGGCCTCGTGTTCCGCGCGTTCGGCGACAACATTCTGGGTTTTGCGCCGGCGCTTTGTTATACGGAGAGCGACTTCGACTTGATGTTCGAGCGGCTTGGTAAAACGCTCGACGATGTGCTTGCCGACGACGATGTTCGGGCGGCGCTTAAGGGCACGTCCGAATTTAGTCGCCGCGTGGCTGCGTGATAACATCGATCGACGCCGACATGCGAGACCGAATCACCCACGATGAGCAACGACTGCAAGCTGGACCGAATCGATCTGCGCATTCTCACTCAGTTGCAGAAGCGCGGGCGCATCACGAACGTCGAGCTTGCCGATGCAGTCGGTTTATCGCCCAGCCCTTGCCTGATTCGCGTGAAGCGGCTGGAAAAGGCGGGGTACATCGTGGGGTACGGCGCGCAGATTCAGCTCGAAAAGCTGGGCGACGTGCAGGTGGTTTTCACGGAAGTGACGCTGGCGGATCATCGGCGGGAGGACTTCATCAAGTTCGTCAATGCGGTGAAGGATGTCGACGAGATCGTCGAGTGTCATCTTGCCAGCGGCGGGTATGACTATCTGCTCAAGTTCGTCACGCGTAGCGTGAGTCATTATCAACATATCGTGGAAGGGTTGCTCGAGCGGGATATTGGCATCGAGAAGTACTTCAGTTATGTGATTATCAAGACTTCTTTTGTTAAGACGCATTATCCGTTGGAGGTTTTGTTTTCTAGCGGACATTGAGGACCTTTTGCGCCGGTTCTGGGCGCTTTTGTGTGTTGCACTGCGGTTTCGGGTTTCTTCGTTTCGTGTCGGTCTATTAGCGTTGCCCCTCCCCGGGGCGGGGCAACACTAATAGACCGACACGAAACATAAGAACCGCAAAGAACAGCAAAGAACAGCAAAGAACAGCAAAGAACCGAGTACGATAAAACAAAGCGCAGCAGACAACCCCACGCGCCGCGAGCAAAAAACGCCCACCAGGAGCCAACCCAAAATGCCAGAAAACAAATTCCGCATAGCCGTAATCCCCGGCGATGGAATCGGCAAAGAAGTGATGCCCGAAGCCCTGCGCACGCTGGATGCAGTGAGCAAACGCTTCGACATCGCGCTCGAATACCAGCACATCGAATGGGCAAGCTGCGACTACTACGCCGCCCACGGCCAGATGATGCCCGACGACTGGAAGGCGCAGCTCGAAACCGCCGACGCCATCCTGTTCGGCGCCGTGGGCTGGCCGCAAACCGTGCCCGATCACGTCTCGCTGTGGGGATCGCTCCTCAAGTTCCGCCGCGAGTTCGATCAATACATCAACCTGCGCCCCGCGCGTCTCTTCGACGGCGTGCCGTCGCCGCTCGCGAACCGCAAGGCCGGCGACATCGATTTCATGATCGTGCGCGAGAACACCGAAGGCGAATACTCGTCCGTCGGCGGCGTCAGTTTCGAAGGCACCGACCGCGAGTTCGTATCGCAAACATCTATCTTCACGCGCCAGGGCGCGGAGCGCGTGCTCAAGTTCGCGTTCGATCTCGCGCAGCAACGCGCGAAGAAAATCACGGTCGCGACCAAGAGCAACGGCATCTCCATCAGCATGCCGTGGTGGGACGCCCGCGCCGCCGAAATCGCCACGCAATACCCGGACGTCGCGTGGGACAAGCAGCATATCGACATCCTCTGCGCGCGCTTCGTGCTCAATCCCGATCGCTTCGATGTGGTCGTCGCAACCAATCTCTTCGGCGACATTCTGTCGGACCTCGGCCCGGCGTGCACCGGCACCATCGGGATTGCGCCGTCCGCGAACATGAATCCTGAGCGCACGTTCCCGTCGCTCTTCGAGCCCGTGCACGGGTCCGCGCCGGATATCGCGGGCAAAGGCATCGCCAATCCCATCGCGATGATCTGGTCCGCCGCGATGATGCTCGACTTCCTCGGCCAGCGCGCCGCGCACGATGCGATTCTCTCCGCCATCGAGTCCGTGCTCAAGGAAGGGCCGCACACGGGCGACCTCGGCGGCAAAGCCAACACGAAGGAAGTCGGAGAAGCCATCGCACAGCGGCTCGGCTGACCATCCATCGTTCATTGATACGGACGCCTAAATGAATCAACGATACTCCATCGACCAGCTGATTCGCGCGGACAACTTCATCGCTGGCGAATGGGTTGCGGCCGCGAGCGTCAAACGCTTCGACGTGACGAATCCCGCGACAGGCGAAGTCATCGCGCAAGTCGCCGACAGCGATGCCGCCGACGCCCGCGCCGCCACCGATGCCGCCGCGCGCGCGTTTCCCGCGTGGCGCGACACGCTGCCGAAAGATCGCGCGGCAGTGCTGCATCGCTGGCATGCGCTGATCGTCGATAACGCGGACGCGCTGGGCCAGCTGATCTCGCTCGAACAAGGCAAGCCGCTCGCGGAAGGCCGCGGCGAAGTCATGTACGGCGCGTCGTACGTCGCGTGGTTCGCCGACGAAGCCACGCGCATCTACGGCGACATCATTCCGCAGCAGCAGCGCGGCAAGCGCATGAGCGCGGTGAAGGAACCGGTCGGCGTCGTCGCGGCCATCACGCCGTGGAATTTTCCGCTTGCGATGATCGCGCGCAAGATCGCGCCCGCGCTCGCGGCGGGCTGCACGGTCGTCGGCAAGCCCGCCGAAGATACGCCGCTCACCGCGCTCGCGCTCGTCATGCTCGCGCATGAGGCGGGCGTGCCGGCGGGCGTGCTGAATCTGATCAGCGCGTCGCGCGAACGCGCGGTCCCCGCCGTCGCCGAATGGTTGCAGGACAGCCGCGTGCGCAAGATCACGTTCACGGGCTCCACGCCCGTCGGCAAATATCTCGCGCGTGAATCGGCGGGCACGTTGAAGAAGCTGTCGCTCGAACTGGGTGGCAATGCGCCCTTCATCGTATTCGACGACGCCGACCTCGACGCCGCCGTCACCGGACTCATGGCCGCGAAGTTTCGCAACGGCGGGCAGACGTGCGTGTGCCCGAATCGCGTGTATGTGCAATCGTCGGTGTACGAGCGATTCGCCGACAAGCTCGCCTCGCGCGTCGCGGCATTGAAGGTCGCGCCAGCGACTGATCCCGACGCGCAGATCGGCCCGATGATCAACGCCCGCGCGGTCGAAAAGATCGAGCGTCATGTGAACGACGCCGTGGAACGCGGCGCCCGCGCGCTCGCCGGCGGCAAGCGCCTCTCCGAACTCGGCCCGAACTACTACGCGCCGACGGTGCTCGCCGATGCCACGCCCGACATGCAGTTGAGTTGCGAAGAAACCTTCGGCCCCGTCGTGCCGCTATTCCGATTCGATTCGGAGGCCGAAGCAATCAGCGCCGCGAACGACACGCCGTTCGGTCTCGCATCGTACTTCTACAGTCAGGACGTGCGGCGCATCGACCGTGTGGCGCGCGCGCTGGAAGCGGGCATCGTCGGCATCAACGAGGGCGCGCTCGCGAGCGAAGCGGCGCCGTTCGGCGGCGTGAAGGAGTCGGGCTATGGCCGCGAAGGATCGAAATACGGCCTCGACGACTATCTCTCGATCAAATATCTCTGCGAGGGTGGCCTCGAATGAATGCGCCCGTATATCCGATCCAGGTCACGTTCCCCGACATCGGCCCGCACGAGCACAGCGACACGGGCACCCCCTACGTGCATACGTTCGATTCGGGCGTGCCCGGTCCGCACGTGATGATCAACGCGCTCACGCACGGCAACGAAGTGTGCGGCGCGATCGTCGTCGATGAACTGCTGCGCGCGAAGCTGCGTCCGCGGCGCGGCCGGCTCACGCTCGCGTTCGCGAATGTCGATGCCTACCGGCGCTTCGATGCCGCGCGGCCAGATGCTTCGCGCTTCGTCGATCAGGACTTCAACCGCGTGTGGACCGCGCGCACGCTCGATGACGCGTCGCTCGATTCGAGCGAACTGCGCCGCGCACGCGCGATGCGCCCGGTCATCGACAGCGTGGATCTGCTGCTCGATCTGCATTCGATGCATGAAAAGAGCGCGCCGTTGATCGTCGCGGGGCCGCTCGACAAGGGCATCGCGCTGTCGGCGCAACTCGGCACACCGACGACCGTCATCTGCGATGAAGGCCATCCCGAAGGCCGCCGCATGCGCGACTATGAAGGCTTCGGCGATCCGGCGAGCGAGAAGAACGCGCTGCTGATCGAATGCGGCCAGCATTGGGAAGAAAGCGCGGTGGCCGTCGCGCGCGACGTCACTGCGCGCTTTCTGGCGCACGCGCGCGTCGTGGATGCGGGCGATCTTCCGGCGGACTGGAATCGGCCGCTGCCTGACGAAATGCTCGTCGTGCGCGTGACGGAACCGGTCGTCGCAAAGAGCATGGACTTCCGTTTCGCGGATGCCTATTCCGGCCTCGAAGTGTTCGCCGAAGCGGGCAGCGTGATCGGATGGAACGACGGCGAGCCGGTCACGACGCCCTATGCCGACTGCATGCTCGTCATGCCGTCACTGCGGCAGTTGAGGCCGGGCGTCACGGTGGTCCGGCTCGGCAAAGTGGAACGCCGCATTCCGGCGAAACCGGACGCACGCCGCGTTTAGGCCGCTTGCGCGAAGACGTCCTGCGTCTCGCGCGCCCGCTGCAAGTAGGCGCTCGGCGTCATGCCGCAGCAGCGTTTGAAGTGGCGCGCGAGGTGACTCTGGTCGAAGAACCCGACTTCAGCCGCGACCACGGACCCCGGCACGCCCGCGAGCAGCAACGTCTGCGCGCGCCGCACCCGCACCGTGCACAAGTAGCGGTAAGGCGACAGCCCGAACTGCTCGCGAAAGCGCGTCGCGAAGCGCGACACGCTCAGCGCCGAGACATCCGCGAGTTGCGCGAGGCTCACAGTCTTGTCGAAGTTGGCTTCGATATAAGCGACCGCATCGAGAAGATTCGTCGCGCTCATGATGAAATCTCGGAGGCCGCGGATTCCGCCCGGCCGGGCGCAGGACGCTGGAATCGCGCGATGGAAAACGGCGCGAGATCGATGGGCGTGCTGCCCGTATCGAGCAGTTCGGCCAGCGTTTCGCCGACGCCTGGCCCGATCTGGAATCCCGAGCCGCTGAAGCCGAACGCATAAAAGAGTCCGTCGACTTTCGAACTGCGGCCGATAACCGGCTCCGAATCCGGCAAGTAGCTCTCCACGCCGCTCCACACGCGAATCACGTTGAGCGCGCCGAGCGCGGGCGCCATGCGGCGGAATTGCGCAATCTGCGCGACGGTATTCGCGGGCAGCACCGATGCGCGGCGCGTCGCTGCATCGGCCGGACCGGGCGCGCCGCCGCCCAGCACGATATTGCCGCGCGGAATCTGCCGGAAATACACGCTTTCTTCCTTGACCGACGTGTACACGCCCATCGACCATTTGAAGACATACGGCACCGGCTCGGTCACGGCCATCTGCGGGCCGCGCACCGCGAGCGGCACCGGCTCGCCGAACTGCGTCGAGAGCGCGTTCGCCCATGCGCCCGCGCAGATCAGCACCTGTTCCGCGCGATAGATCCGGCCGCCCGCGCACTCCACGCGAAAGCCGCCCGCCTCCTTCTCCACGCGCAACACGTCCGCGTTCTCGACGATAGTCGCGCCGAGCCGCCCCGCCGCGCGTCCGAACGCGGGCGCGGCAAGGCGCGGGTTCGCGTGGCCGTCGAGCGGCGAACTGGATGCCGCCAGCACCTCGCGCCCGAGAAACGGAAAGCGCCGGAACATGGCCGCGCCTTCGAGCACGTCGAGATCGAGGCCGTAGGCGCGCGCATCGGCGGCATAGCGATGAAAATAGTCGGCGTCGTGCGCGTGATAGCACACGCGCGTGTGCCCGGACGGCAGGAACTCGACGTCCTCGCCGAGCAGTTCGCGCGACTGCCGCCACGTGGCCAACGCGCGGTTCGACATCGCGAGCTGCGACAGCGCGCGTCCCTGGCGACGCACGCCGCCGAAGTTGACGCCGCTCGCCTGCTGTCCCGTCAGACCGCGTTCGAGCAGGATCACCGAGCGAGCGCGACGGCTCAGAAAAAAGGCCGTCGTCGTGCCGATGATCCCACCGCCGATCACGATCACATCGGCGCGCTCGTTCATTCTGTCGTCTCCTGTTCGATGCCTTGCGGCGCGAGCGCCATCGGCAAGGGCTTGACGGGCGCCTGTCCGCGCAGCCGTCCGACTGCTTCGAGCGGAACGCGCGCTTCCGCCGCGATCACTTCCGCGCCCGCGTGCGCGCAAAAACGCCCCTGGCATCGACCCATGCCGACGCGCGAGAACGCCTTCGCGCGGTTCGCTTCCTTCGCGCCCATTTCGTTGACGACGCGCCGCAGTTCGCCCGCCGTGATCGACTCGCAGCGGCACACGACGGTCTCGTCCGGCAACGCGCCCGCGAAGCGCGCGGGCCACGGAAACGCGGCGCGCAAGCCGGCGGCGAAGCGCGTGTAACGATGCAGTTGCGCGCGCAGCTTCGCGGTGTCCGCCTGTTGCGCGACGTGCGCGATGCCCGCGTCCTTCAGCGCCGCCAGCGCGGAGAGCCGTCCCGCGCGCTCGGCGGCATCCGCGCCGCGCACGCGCGCTCCGTCGCCGGCGAGATAGACGCCGCGCACGCTGCTGCGGCCGTCCTGATCGGTGGCGGGCAGCCACTGCCGCAGCGCCGTGTCGAAGTGGAACTCGCAACCGGCGAGATCGGCGAGCTGCGTCTCGGAGCGCACGTGATAGCCGAGCGCCACGGCATCGCAGGCGATGTCGATGACCGCGCCCTTCGCGTCCCTCGCGCGCACACCCGTCACGCCATGCTCAGGCGAGCCGTCGATCGCAATCGGCGTGATCCCGCGATGCACCGGCACGCCCGCGCGCCGCAGCACGTTCATCAGCGCGACGCCCTTTTTCAGCGCCGAAGGCAGCGCGAGCAGCCGGGGCAGCGCGCGCAGACGGTCGCCGAGCGACGAGGTATCGAGCACGGCGCCGACGGTCGCGCCCGCCTTCACGTACTGCGCCGCGACGAGATAAAGCAGCGGTCCGGAGCCCATCATCACGGTGCGCGCGCCGATGGCGCACCCTTGCGACTTCAGCGCGACCTGCGCGCCTCCGAGGCTGAACGCGCCCGCGCGATGCCAGCCGGGAACCGGCATCAGACGGTCGGTGGCGCCGCTACACACGATGAGCGCGTCGAACGCAATGCGGCGGTGGCGCGTGCCGCTCGCGACATGCACCGCGTCAGGCTCGATGTTCCACACGAGCGTGTCCGGCAGATAGTCGATGCGCGCGCGCAGCGCGTCGAACGAACGATGCAGCGCCTGCGCGCGTTCGGCTTCCGTGCCGTACAACGTCTCGTAAGAGCGCGTGAAGCCGTCGGGCTGGCGTCGATAAATCTGGCCGCCGTCGCGCCTTCCTTCGTCGATCACGATGGGATGCACGCCCGCTTCCACGAACGCCTCGGCGGCGCGCACGCCCGCCGGTCCCGCGCCGACGATCACGACAGTCGCGGCCATACGCCCTCCCCGGCCTCACCGATGCGCGTCACGATCGACATGCCTTCGGCCGCCTGCGTCGTGCATGCGCGGATGCGCTCGCCGGCGGCCGTCCACACCCAGCAGTCCTGGCACGCACCCATCACGCAGAAACCCGCGCGTCGGCCATCGCCGAATTCGGAATCGCGCAGGCTGTCCCCGGCGGTCAGCAGCGCGACCATCAGCGTGTCGCCCTCGGCGGCGAGCGAGCGCCTGCCGTCGATCACGATCTCGAAAGTCCTGCGGCCCTTTTCGGCCACGCGCACGAATCGTCCGCTCATGCCGGCACCGTATCGGTCGTCTGCAGGCGAACGAGGTCCGCCGCCGAGTGGTGGCACAAAATCTCCGCGCCGGAAGGCAGCGTCTTCACCGGCGGCGGCACGACATTGCACTTGCCGTCGATGCGCGCCGTGCAGCGCGCGCGGAAGCTGCACAGCTCGGCGGCGTCGCTTTCCGGGCCGAGCGCGGGCAGCGCGGCGAGCGCCGTCGCCCGGCGCGTGTCGAGCCAGCCGGGACGCAACTCCGGCACGCTATCGACGAGCAGCCCCGTGTACGGGTGATACGGCGGCGCGGAAAGCGCCTTGCGCTGACCGGCTTCGACGCAGCGGCCCGCGTACAGCACCATCACGTCGTCGCAGACCGCGCGCACCGTCGAAATGTCGTGGCTGATGAACATGTACGACACGCCGAGTTCGCGACGCAGCTCGGCGAGCAGATCGAGAATGGCCGCGCCGACGACCGTGTCGAGCGCGGACGTGACTTCATCACAGAGAATGAGCGCCGGGTCGGCCGCGAGCGCACGCGCGAGATTCACGCGCTGCTTCTGGCCGCCCGACAAACCGCCCGGCTGGCGTTTGGCGATCGCGGCGGGCAGCTTCACGAGGTCCAGCAGTTCCAGCATGCGCTTCTGGGCCGCCGCGCCGCGCAGGCCGTGATAGAAGTTCATCGGCCGGGCGAGAATGTCCGCGACGGTGCGGCTCGGGTTCAGCGCCGTATCGGCGTTCTGGAACACGATCTGCACGCGCCGGTACTGGTCGAGCGTGCGCTCGGAGAGCTTCGCGGGCAGCGGCTTGCCGTCGAGCAGCACTTCGCCGCGCGCCCGGTCGACGAGGCCCGCGATCACGCGCGCGAGCGTCGTCTTGCCGGAGCCGGATTCGCCGATCACGCCGAGCGTGCTGCCGCGCGCAATGCGCAGGCTCACGTCGTCGAGCACGCGCACGGCGGGCACGCCGTGCGCGTCGACGCGCCCGTAACCCGCGCTCAGGCCGCGGATTTCGAGCACCGGCGTGTCGCGTGCGGTGGCCGGGGCGGCGGCGTCGATTTCCGGGCGGTGCGTGGCCGCGAGAAGCTGGCGCGTGTAGTCGTCGGCGGGGGCGTCGAGCACTTGCGCGGTCGCGCCGTTTTCCCGCACGCGCCCGCCGTTCAGCACGACGATGCGGTCCGCCATCTGCGCGACCACCGCGAGATCGTGCGACACGTACACCGCCGTCGTGCCGAGTTCGCGCACCACGCGCTTGAACGCGGCCAGCACTTCGATCTGCGTCGTCACGTCGAGCGCGGTCGTCGGCTCGTCGAACACGACGACGGCGGGATCGGTGACGAGCGCCATCGCCGCCATCAGACGCTGCAACTGCCCGCCCGACACCTGATGCGGATAGCGGTCGCCGATGGTGTCCGGCTCCGGCAGCGCGAGCGAATGGAACAGCGCCACCGCCTTCGCGCGCGCGGCGGCGGGCGTCATCAGCTTGTGCAGCAGCGCAGGTTCGATCACCTGATCCATGATCGTGCGCGCCGGGTTGAAGCCCGCCGCCGCGCTCTGCGCGACATACGCGACCGTGCGCGAGCGCAGCGCGCGGCGGCCTCGGGCGTCGAGCGAGAGAATGTCCGTGTCGCCGATCCTGACCGAGCCGCCCGCAATCGCGCAGCCGTTGCGCGCATGGCCGAGCAGCGCGAGCGCGATGGTCGTCTTGCCCGAGCCGGATTCGCCGATCAGCGCGAGCACTTCGCCCTTCTTCACCGAGAAGTCGACGCCCTTCACGATCTCGACGACCGCGTCCGGCGCCGCGCCCGCGACCACGCGCAGGCCCTTGACTTCGATCATGTTCATTGATCGCCTCCGTGCGAGCGCGCGCCGTGGCGGCGCAGGCTGTCGATGAGCAGGTTGACGCCGATGGTGAGCGTCGCGATGGCGACGGCCGGCATCAGCACGGCGGGCGCGCCTTCGGCCAGTCCGCCGATGTTCTCGCGCACGAGCGAGCCCCAGTCCGCGTTCGGCGGCTGC
Organism: Burkholderia sp. 8Y; assembly: GCF_902506145.1. Classification (GTDB taxonomy): domain Bacteria; phylum Pseudomonadota; class Gammaproteobacteria; order Burkholderiales; family Burkholderiaceae; genus Caballeronia. The sequence continues at coordinate 1,472,206 of NZ_LR733519.1, forward strand.
ACGCCGAGCCCGAGAAAGCTGAGTCCGCTCAACAGCAGCACGATGAACACGAAGCGCAGGCCGAAGTCCGCGAGCATCGGATGAATCATGTTCGGCAGCACTTCCACGCGTGCGATGTAGAAGGGCCGTTCGCCGCGCGCCCGCGCGACCTGCACGTACTCCAGCGTCATCAGGTTGACGGCGAGCGAGCGGGAAATGCGGAACGCGCCGGGAATGTAGGCGAGCGCGGCGACCATCATCAGCATCGGAATGGACGAACCGAACGCCGCGATCACAACGAGCGCGAGCACCTTGCTCGGAATGGAGATGAGCGCGTCGAAGAGACGGCTCAGGATTTCATCGACCCAGCGCCCCGACACCGCCGCGATCAGCCCGAAGAACGTGCCGATGCCGCTCGCGAGCACGGTCGCGGCGAGCGCGAGGCCCACCGTGTACTGCGTGCCGTAGAGAATGCGGCTCAGCATGTCGCGGCCGAGATAGTCGGTGCCGACCCAGTGCGCCGGGCCGAAGCTGCTGAAGATTTCCGTCGACGTCACCGCGCCGCCCTTGTAAGGCGCGACGACCGGCCCGAGAAACGCCACCGCGAGCCAGAACACGACGATGAAAAGGCCGATCAGCCCGAGCACGGAAAAGCGGCCGACCAGACGCCGAAGCGCGCCGCGCTTCACAGCGGCTGCGGCGGCGCACGCCTGCGGTTCGGGCGGCGCATCGGCGGCGGGCGGCGGCTCGTAGATCACGGTCGTGGCATGAGAAGGGGCATGTCGGTTCATCGTTGACGCAGCCTCGGGTTGGATACGATCTGGCACAGGTCCGCAATCAGCACGAGCGCGAGATACGCCACGCAAAACACCATCACGCAGCCCTGCACGAGCGGCATGTCGCGGTTGGTGACGGCATCGACCATCAGGCTCGCGAGGCCGGGATAATTGAAGATGGACTCGACGATCACCACGCCGCCGAAGAGATACGACAGCGACAGCGCCACCGCATTGGCGATCGGACCGATAGTGTTGGGCAGCACGTGCCGCAGCACCACGCGCATCGGCGAGGCGCCCTTGAGCAGCGCCATTTCCACGTACGACGCATTGAGCTGATCGAGCACCGCCGCGCGCGTCATGCGCGCCATCTGCGCGACGATCACGCAGCAGAGCGTCATCACCGGCATCGCGTAGGTCCGCACGAGCGCGCCGAACGAAGACACATCCGACAGATACGAGAGCGCCGGCAGCCAGCGCAGCTTCACCGCGAAAATCAGCACCGCGATGGTCGCGACGAGAAACTCCGGCACCGCGACCGTGGAAAGCGTCAGCACGTTGAGCGCGCGGTCGAGCAGCGAGCCGCGAAACATGGCCGACGCAATGCCGATGACGAGCGCGAGCGGCACGGACACCAGCGCGGTCAGTCCGGCGAGCACGAGCGAGTTCGGCAGGCGCGTGGCGATCAACTGGCTCACCGGCAGGTTATTCGAGAGCGACGTGCCGAAGTTGCCGCTCACCACGTGCACGAGCCATTGCGCATAACGCGTGATGGCCGGTTGATCGAGCCCGAACTGATGCCTGAGCGCGGCCACCTGCTCGGGCGTCGCCGCCTGGCCGAGCGCCTGCTGCGCGGCATCGCCGGGCAAAAGACCCGTGATGCCGAACACCACCGCCGACACGATCAGAAGCGTCAGCAGCGCGAGCCCGAGGCGCGCGGCAATGAGTCGTTGCGCGTGGAGTTTCATCGGATGTCGCCTCCGTTGGAGGTGGAAACCATGCGCCGCCGGTCCCGGCGGCGCGTCGCGTGTCAACTGACGCTCAAGCTTCGAGCCACACGTTCTCCGCGAACATGAAACCCATCAGGCCCGCGAGCGGAATGGAGCCGAGACCCTTGAGCTTCGCGGAATGCGCGTCGAGCGAGCTCTGGAACATCGGAATGCCGACGCCGCCGTCCTTGTGCACGAGTTCCTGCATGTCGCCGTAGATCTTCTTGCGCTTCGCGTCGTCCGGTTCGCCGCGTGCGGCGACGAGCATCTGGTCGAACTGCGGGTTCTTCCAGTTGGCTTCATTCCACGGCGCGTCCGACTTGAAGAACTGCGTGAAGATCACGTCCGCGCTCGGCCGCGCGTTGATGTTGCCGAAGCCGAGCGGATGCTTCATCCAGTGATTCGACCAGTAGCCGTCCGAGGGCACGCGCACGACTTGCAGATTCAGCCCGGCTTGCGGCGCGACCTGCTGCATCAGCACGGCCATTTCGACGGAGCCTTCCGCCGCCGGCGACGCGTACAGCTGCACGGGCGCATTGCCGAGCTTCGCCTTCTGGAAGTGGAATTTGGCTTTCTCGGGATCGAACGTGCGCTGCGGCAGGCCGGCGAGGTAGTACTTGTTGGTCGGATCGATCGGCTGATCGTTGCCGATCGCGCCGTAGCCGCGGAAGATCGTGCGGCGCATCTGCTCGCGATCCATCAGGTACATCATGCCGCGCCGGAAATCCGTCGTGCCGGTGATCCCGCCTACATCGCGCATGATGAGATCGGTGTACTCGCCGGTCTTCGTCTCCAGCACGCCGAAACCGGGCGTGCCCTTGATGCGGTCGGTCGAGCGCGCGCTGACCGCGTTGATGAGCTGCACGTCGCCGGACAAGAGCGCGTTCACGCGCGCCGGTTCGTCGCCGATGCCGATCAGTTCCACTTCGTCCAGATGCGGCAGGCCCGGCTTCCAGTACTTCTCGTTGCGCACGCCGACCGTACGCACGCCCGGCGTGAACTCCTTGACCTTGAACGGGCCGGTGCCGACCGCCGTCTTGAAATCCGTCGTGCCGTCCTTGATGACGAGAAAGTGCGAATCCGCGAGGATCACGGGCAGGTCCGCGTTGGGGCCGGCGAGCGTGATCGTCACTTCGTTCGGGCCCGTGGCCTTCACGTCCTTGAACTGATCCGCGATCGTCTTGACCTTCGAGCCGACGGCCGCGTCCTTGTGGCGCGACAGCGAATAAACGACGTCGGCAGGCGCGAGCGATTTACCGTCGTGGAACTGCACGCCGTTGCGCAGCTTGACGACCCACACGGTGGCGTCTTTCGTGTCGATGGATTCGGCGAGCGCCATCTTCGCGCCGAGGTGCGAATCCAGCTCCGTGAGGCCGTTGTAGAACATGAATCCGCGCGCATAGTCGGTGCTGAGCGAGCCCTTGGCCGGGTCGAGCGTATCCGCGGCCGACGACGACTGCGTCGCCACGCGAATCTTGCCGCCCTGCTTCGGCTTGTCCTGTGCCAGGGCCGCGCCGCTCGCGGTCAACAACCCCGCGCCGGTGACGGACAGGAGTCCGCTCGCGGCCATCGCGCGCAGGACGGTGCGACGCGACGCGCCACGGCGCGTCAGTTCTTCGAGCCGGTTGCCGGCATGTCCCGTTGCTTCGGGCGATTGGTCGATGCTCATGAACTTCTCCGCGTTGAGGGGACTGACTCGATCAGCTCGGCGAACCGGCTGACTCTTTGACTGCGTGCGCTTCTCGCTTCTAGTAAAAAACGTCCTTGATCTGGTAATACGCGCCGACGAGCGGCAGAAACCACGGCTTGCCGGTATGGCCGGGAATCGCGGGCCAGTCGAAGTCGCGCCACGGGTTGGCCGCCGCGTCGCCGCTCATCACTTGCGCCATGATCTGGCCCATGTGCGTCGACATCTGCGTGCCGTGACCGCTGTAGCCCATCGAAAAATACACGCCGTCGTGCTGCCCGGCGCGCGGCAGGCGGTCGGCGGTGATATCGACGAGACCGCCCCAGCAGTAGTCGATGCGCGCTTGCGCAAGGCTCGGGAACACTGACGTGAGATTCGCTTGCAGAATGCGTCCGCTTTTCGCATCCGACGGACGCTCGGATGCGGTGAAACGCGCGCGTCCGCCGAACAGCAGCCGCGCATCCGGCGTCACGCGAAAGTAGTTGTGCATCAGGCGGCTCGTCGTGTACGAACGGCGGTTTGGCAGCAGCCGCGCCTGTTCGTCGGCCGGCAGCGGCTCGGTCACGATGATGAACGAGCCGACCGGCGCCATCCGCCGCCGATACCAGCCGAACGGCCCGTGCCGCGAAGGTCCGGTCGCAATCAGGACCTGCTTCGCATGCAGCACGCCGCGCTTCGATTCCACGCGATACCGGTACGCGCCGTCCTGCTTCGCGATGCCCGTGACTTCAGCGTGCTCGTAAAGACGCGCGCCCTTTCTCGCGGCGGCGCTCGCCAGGCCGACCGCGAACTTGCCCATGTGCATCTGTCCGCCGCGACGCTGCAACAAGCCGCCGTGGAAACGGTCCGACTGGACTTCGCTGCGAATCTGCTCGGCGCCGAGCACGTCGATGTCGGCATCGACTTCGCGCCGGATCAGCTCGGCGGTGTGCTCCAAGTGCGCCAGATGATGCGGCTTCGCGGCGAGCTTCAGCTTGCCGGTGGCGAGATAGTCGCAGTCGATGCCTTCCTCCGCGATCAATCGCTTCACCGTCTGCACCGCCGCCGCATACGCGCGATAGCAGCCCTGCGCGCGCTCGACGCCCAGTTGCGCGCGCAGCGCCGCATAGTCCTGCGCGACGCCCGTGTTGCACTGGCCGCCGTTGCGCCCCGACGCGCCCCCGCCGATGCGCCCCGCGTCCAGCACGGCGACGCTCGCGCCGCGCCGACCCAGCGCGAGCGCCGCCGACAGGCCGGTGAACCCGCCGCCGATCACGGCGACATCCACCATGCCGTCGGCCGGGCCTTCGCTTGCGGCGGTGAAGGCCGGCGCGGTGTCGAGCCAGTAGGAGTCGAGTTTCATCGGCGTTGCCCGCGTGATGGGACGATCAAAGACCGAGCTGCGTCGCGATCTCGCCGATCGTCTTCACTTCGACATACTCGTAGTACGGCGTGCCCGGCTCGTGGCCGCGATTGACGAACGCCTTGTGCTTGATGCCCATGTCGTGCGCGGTCATCAGGTCGTAGCGCAGGCTCGACGACACGTGCAGCACGTCGCCCGGATTGCAGTTCAGTTGATCGAACATGTACTCGAAGCCCTGCATGCGCGGCTTGTACGACTGCGCCTGCTGCGCGGTGAAGACCTTATGGAACGGCGCGCCGAGCTTGTCGACGTTGCTCTGGATCTGGTCGTCCGACGCGTTGGACAGAATCACGAGCTTGTACTTCTTCGCGAGACGCGAGAGGCCTTCGGGCACGTCCGGATGCGGGCCCCACGTGGGCACGGCGAGATAGAACTTCTCGGCTTCCGCTTCGTTGAACTCGACGTTCATGCGCTTGCACGCGCGGCGCACCGAATTGACGATCACATCGCGATACGGCTTCCACGCGCCGAGAACTTCATCGCGACGATAGCCCGCGAAGAACGCGACGAACTGCTCCAGCTCCGCGCCTTGCAGGCGGTCGGCGAACAACTCGCGCGTCATGTCGGCCATACGGAACTTCGTGAGCGTGCCATAGCAGTCGAAGGTGATGTACTTCGGCTCGAAATCGATCATGGTGTCAGTCCTGTCGTGTGATGAAGCCGTTGCCGGCGTTCAGTGGCGAAACCCGGGCTGCGGATCACAAATAACCGCCGCTGGGAGAATTTGAACAAGGCAAAAAACCGCGATGTCGTCGAATGCCGTGCCGCGACGACATAAACCATTCGTTTTGGGCCGCCCGCGCAGCAGACTATGCGGCGGCCCGTGCGCCTCCAGGAACGCACGGACGTTCGTCAGATGCCCACGTCGATCAGCACGCTCTTGAAGCGCAAATTCGCTTCGTACGCTTGCCGCCCGAGATCCTTGCCGATGCCCGAGCGTCCGTAGCCGCCCGTCGGAATCACGAAATCGCTCGTGCGGCCATAGCGGTTCACCCAGACCGTGCCCGCTTCGATACCGCGCACCATGCGCAACGCGCGGCCGATGTCCGCCGTATGCACGCCCGCCGCGAGGCCGTACTCCCGATGCGCGGCGAGTTGCAGGGCTTCGGCTTCGTCGTCGAAGGGCTGCACCGTCAGCACCGGACCGAAGATTTCTTCGCGCACGGCTTCGGCGTCGGGCGTGACATCGGTGAGCAAGGTCGGCGCGTAAAAGGCGCCCGGCGTCGATGCGTCCGCGCGTTGCCCGCCACAGCGCAGCGTCGCGCCCGCCGCCACGCTGCGCCGCACGATCCCGTCGATACGCGCGGCCTGCGGCTCGCAGATGATCGGCGGCAGCGTCGCGGATGCGGACCACGTCGGACCCGCGCGCAGTTCGGCGAACGCCACTTCGATGCGCGCGGTCAGTTCCTCCGCGATTGGCCGCTCGACCAGCAAACGCGATCCGGCCACGCACACTTGGCCCGCATTCGCCGTGATCGCGCCGGCAATGCGCCGCGCGACCTCGTCGATGCGCGGCGCATCCGCAAAGACGATCTGCGGACTCTTGCCGCCCAGCTCCAGCGTGACGGGCTTCGTGCCGGTCTGCGCGCAGGCGGCCATGATCGCCGCGCCCGTGCGCGTCGAGCCGGTAAACGTCACCTTCGCGATGCGCGGATGGCGCACGAGCGTGTCGCCGGTCGTGCGGCCATCGCCCTGAACGACGTTGAAGACGCCAGCCGGCACGCCCGCCTGGATTGCCAGTTCCGCCAGCCGCAGCACGGAAAACGGCGTCATTTCGGAGGGCTTCAGCACGACCGCATTGCCCGCCGCGAGCGCGGGGGCGATCTTCCACGACGCCATCACGAGCGGAAAATTCCACGGCGCGATGGCGCCGATCACGCCGTACGGCTCGGCGAGCGTCATGCCCAGATGCCGATGGTCTGTCGCCGCGACCTCGCCGCCAATCTTGTCGGCGAGTTCCGCGTAGAAGCGGATGCCTTCGGCGGTGAACGGCACGTCCCAGTTGAACGCATCGCGCACGGGACGCGTCGAGCCGACGGCTTCGAGCGGCGCGAGAATCTGCGCGTCCGCGGCGACCAGATCCGCGAGACAGCGCAGCACGCGCGCCCGTTCGCGCGGCGCGCAGCTGGCCCACCCGCTCGTGCGCTGCGCGCGCCATGCGTTCTCCACGGCGTAGTCGATCATCGCGTCGTCGGCGAGCGGCACCGATGCGTACGGCACGCCGTCCGACGGGCGCGCGACCTCGATGCGCGACGGCCCGGCATCGATATACTCGCCGCCGATGAAATGCCCCCGTCGGACAGCGACGGCGGCGGGATCGAACCGGTCCATGTGACGACTCCTTCGCGGTGCGTTGACTGACATCCATCGTAGGGGCGCAGCGCCGGCATATTTCGCCGACAAAATTGCCGATTCAGCAGATTGCGCGCGTTCTCGCGACCCGATCTTGCGCTTTTGCGTTGCACCACGGCGCGCGCTGCGCGGACCGTGCGCGCAACAGGATCGTCCTAGCCGCGCGGCGCACGCGGTGTCACAGTCACCGTGACTGTCATTAGAACGAGGAGGCCCGCGTGCCCGACTCAGAACGCAACACGGCGACGAGCGCCGCCGTCCGGTACCGCGCCTTCACGCCCGATGACCTGCCCGCCGCGCTCGCGCTGTCGGGAGCCGTGCGATGGCGGCACCGCGCCGACGACTGGCGCTTCGCCGCGCGCATCGGCAAGGGCTTCGCCGCGTTCGACGGCGACGGGCTCGTCGGCACCGCGCTCGCCTTCGAGTTCGGCGCCGATGCCGCGACGCTCGGCATGTTCATCGTCGCGCCGAGCCATCAGCGGCGTGGTATCGGGCGCGCGCTCATCGAGCGGCTCATGGGGACGCTCGGCTCGCGCACGCTTCTGATCCACGCCTCCCCCGAAGGCCGGCCGACCTGCGAGTCGCTCGGCTTCGCGTCCATCGGCACGATCAATCAACATCAGGGCGCCGCGTTCCAGCCGCCGCTCGTGTCGCTGCCGCCGGGCGAACGGCTGCGTCCGATCGGCGCGAAAGACACGCCGCGCCTCGTCGAACTCGCATCGCGGGCGAGCGGCCTCGATCGCGCGTCGCTGCTGCCGCAATTGCTCGACGCATCGAGCGGCATCGCACTCGACCGCGACGGCGAATTGCTCGGCTTCGCGCTCTTCCGGCGCTTCGGCGATGGCCATGTGATCGGTCCGGTCGTCGCGCCGGTGTCCGACGACGAACGCCGGGCGAAGGCGCTCATCAGCTACTGGCTCGCGCTCAACGCGGGCATGTTCGTGCGCGTGGATACGCCCGTTTCGTTCGGACTCAGCCATTGGCTCGAAGGGCTGGGCTTGCCGCAAGTGGACGACATCGAGCAGATGGCGCTCAATGGCCGGCCCCGCCTCGACGACACGCTGCGGCAATACGCGCTGGCAAGTCAGGCGGTCTGGTGAACGCGCACGCGCCGCTCACGCCTGATCCAGCCACGCGAACTCCGCGAAGCGGTAGCCCATCAGCCGGCCCGACGGACTGCCCTTCAGGCCGCGCAGCTTCGCGCTCTGTCCGTCGATGAAGTTGATGAACGCCGGAATCACGAGGCTGTTCTTCTCATAGATGATGGTCTGCATGTCGCCGTAAAGCTGCTTGCGCTTCGCGTCGTCGCGTTCGCGGCGCGCCTGCACGAGCAGTTGATCGAACTGCGGATTCTTCCAGCCCGATTCGTTCCACGTCGCGTTCGACTGAAAGAACTGCGTGTACAGCAAGTCGAGCGTCGGGCGCGGCAGGATGGAGCCGTAGGTCATCGGATACTTCATCCAGTAGGTGGACCAGTAGCCGTCCGCCGGCACGCGGCGCACGGTGATGTCCGCGCCCGCCTGCTTCGCGGCCTGCTGCACCATGAGCGCGGAATCGATGGCCGTTTCCACCGATGGCGGCGCGATGATCTCGCCCCGCGCCCCGCTCGCGCCGAGCTTCTTGAAGCAGGACTGCGCGCGGTCCGGATCGAAGGCGCGCTGCGGCAGGCCCTTCATGAAGTACGGATGCCACTCGGGCACCGGATGATCGTTCGCAATGGTGCCGTGTCCGCGCAGCATCACGCGCACGATCTGCTGACGGTCATGCAGGAACTTGATGCCTTCGACGAAATCCGGGCTCTTCGTCGGAATCATGTCCTGACGCAGCGCGAGGTCGGAATACAACTGCGACGGGCTTTCGAGAATGGTCATGGTGCCCGTCTGCTTCAGGCGTTCGACGTCGCGTGCGGGCAGCGGCGAGATGAGCTGCACGTCGCCGGACAACAGCGCGTTGGTGCGCGCGGCGTCGTCGGCCACGCCGATGATTTCCACTTCGTCGAGATACGGACGGCCCGGCTTCCAGAAGTTCGGATTGCGCGCGCCGATGCATTGCTGCGCGGGCGTGAACGCCTTGCAGACGAACGGACCCGTGCCGTTGCCCTTCGAGAAGTCCGTCGTGTTCGCCGCGACGATCACGAAGTGCGGAATCGCGAGCAGCGTCGGCAGATCGACGTTCGGCTCGTTCAGCGTGATCTCGAGCGTCAGCGAGCCGGTGGCCTTCATCGCGCTAAAGTTGTCGGCGATCGACTTCGCCTTCGATGCCGTCGCCGGATTCTTGTGCCGCATCAGCGAGAAGACGACATCGTCGGCGGTGAGCGGCTTGCCGTCGTGAAAGTGCACGTTCGGCTTGAGCGCCAGTCGCCACTTCGTGAAGTCGTCCGATTCGAACTTGTCGGCGAGCGCGTTCTGCGTATGGAAGTCGGCGTCCAGTTCGGTCAGGCCGCTGTAGAACATGTACATGCGCGAGTAGTCGCCGGTGTGCGTGCCGCGCGCGGGATCGAGCGAATCGGCGAGCGACTGGTTCGCCATCGCCACGCGCAGCCATCCGCCGCGCTTCGGCGCAGGCTCGGTCGCGGCGAACGCGAGTTCGGGCACGCGGGTAAGGATCAGGCTCGTGGCGCCCGCCGCCAGCAGCGTCTTGACCGCCTTGCGGCGAGAGGGGTCGGCAATCGGCAACTCGTTCGGGTCTTTCATGGTCTCAGCCTCGCTCGTTCATCTCATATAGGGCGCACGCGGCGCTTGCTCACAGCGCCAGGCACAGCCGGTAGGCATCGTAGATCGCGGTGTGGATGTCGCGCGACGCGCTCGCATCGCCGATCCGGTACAGATGAAACTGCCCGCCTTCGCCTTCCATCTCCGGCTGCGCCTTCGCGCTCGCGAACGCGGCAAGGTCCGTGTAGCCGTCGTTCGCGGAATACATGCGCGCGCCTTCGAAGAGATCGTCCACGGCGAGCATGCCGCGCTCGGCCACGACGTGATCCGCTTCGACCTCGATCCGCTCGTCCGTCAGATGATGATGAAACACCGCGCGCCGCTTGCCCGATGCCGTCGCAGTCACTTCGATCAGCTCGACGTTCGTGCTGACCGGCACTTTCCATCGCGCGATGTTGCGCATCCAGACCTGATCGTCGCCGCGCCCGCCCGTTTCCTGCGCCGGGGTACTGTCGATTAGCGCGAGCGACACATCCAGCCCCGCTTCGACGAATCGCTCGGCGCACAGATACGCGTTGTGCCGGCCCGTGCCGTCGTAGACGAGCACGCTGCCCTCGCGCGGCGGCGTATCCGAGAGCGCGTCGAAGACGGATTTGCACAGCTCGCCGCCCGGCAGTGCGTCGAGGTCCGGCAGGCCGCCCGTCGCGATGATGACGACATCGGCCTGGTGATCCAGCACGTCGTTCAGTTCGGCGTAGTGGTTGTAGCGGATGTCGACGCCAAGACGATCCAGCGCCGCGACGCGCCAGTCCACGATGCCGATCAGGTCGCGCCGCCAGCTTCCCGTGGCCGCGAGCTGCAACTGTCCGCCCGCCGACGCGTTCGCTTCAAGCACGGTCACGTGATGCCCGCGCGTCGCGCACACGCGCGCCGCTTCGAGCCCCGCCGGACCCGCGCCGACAATCAGCACGCGCTTCTTGCGCGCCGCCTGCGGTATGTCATGCGTGAGCATCGTCTCCCGCGAAGTCGCCGGGTTATGGATGCACGTCGCGCGGAAATTGCGGCAGAACGAAGCCCCGACGCACGGCCGCGCTTCGTCTTCCTTGCCGGCTTCCACGAGCTTCACGAGATGCGGCTCGGCGATATGCGCGCGCGTCATGCCGACCATGTCGAGCAGCCCTTCGCGGATCGCATAGCGCGCGGTGGCGAGGTCCGCGATCTTCGCGGCGTGGAACACGGGCAGATCGACGGCGCGCTTGAACGCGGCGGCCTTGTCGAGGAACGGCGACGAGCGCACGAACATGCCCGGCATCGAATACGACGCGAGCGCCATCTTCGTGTCCATGCGCCCGAACACGACGTTGAAGAAGTCGAAGAGGCCGGTGCGCTGAAGAATGCGCGACATTTCCAGACCTTCCTCGAAGCTGCATCCGTCTTCGAGCGCGAAGCGAAAGCCCACGATGAAGTCGTCGCCGACCTGCTTGCGGATCTCCTCATGAACCTCGATCACGAAGCGGCAGCGATTGGCCGTCGATCCACCGTATTTGTCGGTGCGCAGGTTCACGGTCGGGTCCATGAACTGCCCGAGCAGATGACCGCCCGCGTGCGTTTCGAGGCCGTCCAGTCCGCCGTCGCGGCAACGCTTCGCGGCAAGCCCGAAGTCGCGCACGATGCGCTTGATATCGCGGTCGTGAATGACCTGCGGAATCGCGCGATGCAGCGTCTCGCGCACCGGCGAAGGCGCGAGCATGGGCAGCCACGGTTCCGCATAGGCATCGCCGCGGCGCCCGAGATGCGTGATCTGACACATGAGCGCCGCGCCGTGCGCGTGAATGCGCTCGGAGAATGCGCGCAAATGCGGCACGACGGCATCGGTGCCGACGTTGATCTGCTGGAACGTTTGGGGACTGTCGAGGCTGACATTCGACGAGCCGCCGAACATCGTCAGCGCGATGCCGCCCTTGGCCTTTTCCTCGTGATACCTTTGATACACCTCTTGCGGGAATTCATCGCGCGTCAGCCGGCTCGCGTGCGCAGTACTCATGACGCGGTTCTTGAGCACGAGCGACTTCAGCGTGAACGGTTGCAGCAGCGGGTCCGATGAAGAACCGTCGATGTGTGTGGTCATGGCCTGCGGGCGGCGTTTGAAGTTGGAGACAAAGTAAAGAGGCCACAAATCACGGTCAATTTACAAATGCGTCCCTGCCCTATTACATGGTGTTAATGCGGGTTTTCGATGAGTTTGAGACTTCCTTCACTTCAGGCGCTGCTGGTGTTCGAGACATCCGGGCGTCTTCTGAGCTTTACGAAAGCAGCAGGCGAACTCAACGTGACGCCGGTGGCCGTGAGCCGGATGGTGTCCCGTCTCGAAGATGCGCTCGGCTTCAGGCTCTTCGAGCGCACGAAAGTCGGCCTTGCATTGACCGAGCGCGGCGCGACGCTACAGCGCGCGGTGGCGTCGGGGTTCGGCCAGATCGGCAGCACCATCGACGAACTGAAGCGCGACCATGCGCAAGGCGAGATCGTGACGCTATCGCTGGCGAGCGGCTTCGCGGCGTTATGGCTCTTGCCGCGTTACGCCGAATTTCAGAAGGCGTTTCCATCGGTCAATCTGCGCTTGCAGGTCATGGCCGGACGCCTCTATGGACCGCTCGAAGATGCGGACCTCGGCATCCGGCTGCACGGCGCAGGCTCCGAGCGGCATCCGCATTGTCTGTGTCCCGAGATCATCGTGCCCGTGTGCAGCCCGGCTTATCGCGCACAGTTCGGGCCGCTCGACGCGCCTTCGCAAACGCCACGACATACGCTCATTCATCTCGATCCGACGACGCATTCGTGGGCCGATTTCTATCGCCTGATCGGACTCGGCGATGCAGTCGATGGCAAGGCAGTGCATCACAGCGATCCCGGGCTCGCGGTTCAATGCGCGATGCTTGGACAAGGCGTGGTGCTCGGCTGGCTGCTCGCGATTGCGGCGCCGCTCAACGAAGGCAAGGTCGTGCCGGCCTGCGAACGGTATGTGGCGACCGGCGGACACTACGTGCTCCAATGTCGATCGGCGGAGCCTTCGGAAAGCGTCAGGCAAGTGGCGCAATGGCTGGTGGACGAGATGAAAGCCGAAGTGGAAGGCGCAATGCGGACGCTTGAAGGCTTGCGGGCGATCGGGCGCGAGCCCCGTGTTCGGTGATGTGCGTGGCTTTCGTGGAAGTTCGGTCGTGCCGCTCCCGGCGAACGAGCGCCTTTGTCGACCAAGCTGCGATGAGACTTCAAAACCGCTTGGACAGCCCAACGGCGAAACCGCGCGGAAGGATCATCACGGATATCGGCGTTTCCCATGTGGTCGTCAGGTAGCCGACGGCTGTGCCAAGCGCCCAACCGCCGAGAACGTCCGTCTGCCAATGGGCGTGTGATTTCATCCGAGCAATGCCGTCGTAGAGCGGCAAAAGTTCAAGCGCCCATACCGCCGGATAGCGCCGTCCGTAGTGAACGATGAAAGGCGTCACGAAGCTCGCCTGCAAGGTCACTTCACCACTCGGAAAACTTTGCCCGCCCTGAAACCAGGCATTCGGCCCTTTCCCGCTCGATGGTCGCTGCCGCCCGAACGCGTACTTCATTCCCTGCGCCGCAACGGCAGAAATGGCTTCTGAATCGACGGTCTGCCAGAAAGTATGACCGAGCTCGCTATCGTTGCCAAGCCACAGCGCCCCTCCGAACGCGACTGCAATAGCCGAGTACTCGACCGCCAGCTGCACGTTGCGATTCCAGATGCCGCTATTGTCATAGGCGAGTTCGTGATCGAGTCCGGCCAACGCGCTATGGCTGGTTATCACCAAGACGGTACAAACAAGCAGATGTCTGACTGAAGATGTAGCAGACCGAACGAAATGGGTCGACATTCACGCGCTCCAGAAGGGGCCAATAAGACCTGCTTCTGGAAAGCCTAGCCAGGCCGCCTTATGGAATGCTTAAGGAACGCTTTGGACCGTTTATCTTTCTGTCAGTGTTACAGAACAGCAACGGCGGTAAGAACGGCAGGCGCGGCTTCGGTGACGGCGAGCGCGTCGGCACAACGCTTCGTTCTGCGACGAGACTTAAACCGCTCGCCGTATCGTGAACGCTTCGCCAAACTAGTCATACTTGAGCGAGCGCGGATGCTTTCTTCACGGCTTACATGAACCGCGGCTGCATGAATGTCCAAGACGATGAGTAGAACGATAGGCCTAACGACTTGCTCACGACTGTGGCTGCCCCAGTGGGGAGCGGCGCATAAGAGCACCATGAAGTACTCGGGTGCGCCCGCCTGCATCGATTCGTTGAACTGCGGGTTCGTCGCCCCGCGTTCCGACGATAAGCTGAAGCCGCGCCTCGCTCGCCCACGGGTGGCGGCAGGCGCACGACGGCTGTCCCCGGTCACTGCGCTACGACAAGCCTCAACGACTCCGGCCTGACCGGCTTCACGAGATGATCATCGAAGCCCGACGCCAGCGCCCGCTCGCGGTCCTCCTTCTGTCCATAGCCGGTTACAGCGACCAGACGTATCGACCCGTTTTCGGGCTGCGTGCGCAGCCGCCGCGCGACTTCATACCCATCCATCGCTGGCAGGCCGATATCGAGAAACAGAATGTCGGGCTTCGACTGCTCGACCGCCTCCAGAGCTTCGAGCGCACCGTACGCGGTCCTGACGCTGTGACCGTCAAGTTCCAGCAGCATCGCGAGGGAATCGGCGGCGTCGACGTTGTCATCGACGATGAGGATGCGTTGCCCCGGCGAACCGGAATCGGATAATGCGCTGTCCGACGCCGCCTGCGGCGCAGCGACGCGAGGCAGACGGATCGTGAACGTGGCGCCCTGGCCGATGCCGCTGCTCGCCGCCTGCACCGAACCGTGATGCATGTCGATCAGGCGTTTGACCACCGACAAGCCGATGCCGAGCCCGCCTTGCGAGCGGTCGAGCGTGCGTTCGCTTTGCACGAACATGTCGAAGAGCGCGGGGATGATGTCCGCCGGAATCCCCACGCCGCTGTCGCGTACCTTGATCCCGATCTCCTGTTCCGAGTCGATGATTTCGAGGTAGATCTCCCCGCCCCTGTCCGTGTACTTGGCGGCGTTGTGAAGGACATTCGAAATGGCCTGCACCAGCCGCGTCTTGTCACCGTGCACGTAGAGGCCATACGTAGGCTTTGCCACCAGCAGGCGATGCGCCTTCTCCTGCACGAAACTTTGCACGGTCTCGACGGCTTGCTGCACGAGCTCGCCGACTTCGAGCGTGGTCTCTTCGAGCGTGATGCGGCCTCTCGAAATGCGCGACAGGTCGAGTAAATCGTCGACCAGCCGGGATAGCTGCCGGGTTTGCCGCTTCAACAACGCGGACAGCGCGTCCACACGCGTGCCGCCAGCGTGAGTGGTGCGAGCCAGCAATTCGCTTGCATTGCTGATCGACGCAAGTGGATTGCGCAGTTCGTGCGCCAGCATCGCCAGAAAGTCGTCTTTCTGACGGTCGGCCTGGCGCAGCGCCGCTTCCGCACGCGCGCGCTCACAGGCAACCGAGGTACGTGCGGCTACCTCGCGCATCAGGTCCGCGTCGTCGGCGCTCCATGCGTGGGGCCGCGTGTCATGCGCGCCGATGCCCATGACGGCGCCCGCTTCGCTCGCGGCAGGCACCAGCATCAAGGCGGCGACACCGAGTCCACGGTAAGAAGCGCGTTGCGCTTCGCCGATACGCGGCGAGGTCTCGATGTCTGCGATCGCGATCAGTTCACCACGCGCCAGTGCGCGCATCCATTCGTCATCGGCGTCATCGAGCGCATATGCGCGATTGATTTCGACACGCGCCGGATCGCTCGAATAGCCATGCTCGGTGACCTGCGCAAGCTGCCCGTCGGCATCGCGCTCGGCCTTGAAGTGAAACGTGTGCGCCCAACCGGAATGTTCGCCCAACAGCCGCATGGCGGCCTGCCGCATGGCGTCGGGGTCGTCAAGCGAACGCAGCGCATCGCTGAGCCGAAGCAGCAGGGCCTGACGGCCTTCGGCTATCTTGACGGCGGTCTCGGCTTTATCGCGCGCGGCGATTTCGTCCGTCAACTGGCGCGTCCGAACGGCGACGCGCTCTTCCAGATCGCCGGTCAGTTCCTGCATCTTCTTCAGCAGACTGCAGTTCTCGAGCGAGATGACCGCCTGAGCCGCCAGCACCTTGCCGACCTCGACCAGTTCTTCGGCGAACGCACCGGCCATCGCGTTGTTTTCCAGATAGATGAGCCCGACCAGCGACGACCGCTTCATGAGCGGCACGCACAACACCGAGCGGATCTGCCGCCGTTGCACTACTGGATCGCGCACGAACAGGCCGCTGGCACGAGCGTCGGAAAGCAGCAAGAAATCGCTGGTCCGGTGCACGTAATGAAGCATTGCCGACGACACCTGGGCACACTGCTCAAGCGGTACCTCGACAAGCGACAGCGAGACCTCACCGGCGATTTCGATTTGCGCGTGGACGGTGAGCGCGCCATGCCTGACCAGCGCCAATACGCCTCGCTGCGCACCTGCCACCTCGATCACGACGCGCAGGATCTGCTCGAACAAACGCTCGGGCGTCGTCTCGCTCGATATCGCTTGCGACGCCTTGATCAACGCCATCTGGTCGAGCGAATTGGGCAGGCGAGCGGTCAGCGGTTCGCCGCCGCTCGCCTCCGGGAAGGCTGCCTCGAGCGCGCGGACTTTCTCCGTCGCGCCCCATCGACGATAGCGGTCGAGCGCGAGGCGCGCATGCACGGCCGCGAAGGCCGGCTCGTCCTCGCTCAGCAGAAACTTCGCGCGCAGTTCGTGCGCCAATGCTTCATCCTGGACGAAGCACTGGCGTCCAGCCTCCGCGATCGCGCGCCGATACAGCGTCGATGCCTCGTCGCGCCGGCGCTCTACCCGCGCGATTTCCGCGCCGACCAATGTAGCCTTGTGAGCGAAGTTCTGCGGACAGTATCGCGCCCAGTTGGCGAGCTTCGCGTGCAGACCGCGCAATGAGGTGAGCGACGGCGCGCCTTCATCGACCGGCGCGCTCGCCGTGGCCGCCAGCGTGAGCGCGGTATAGAACACGTGCTCGGCCGATGTGATCATGCCGAGGATGCCGGTGGCGATACGCATCTCGGCTTCGACCGAACACCTCGACGCGTGGCGATAATCGCCCATCAGGTAGGCCAGTTGGAGGCGCATGACCCAGAAGTGGCCGAGCGCGGTCGCGTGGCCGGCAGCGTCGGTTAGGAACCGCGCTTCGTCGAACGTCGCGTCGTCGAAACTGTCGGGGCGGGCAGTCGCGCCAGTCAACGCCCGTGCGATCTGCCGGTACGGCACCGCTATCTCGAAACTGGTGCGGTTGTTCTGGGTGGCCGCGAAATCCAGAGCAACGTCGGCCTCCTCCAGCAGCTCCCTCAGTGGCAGCGCAGCGGGCAGGCCGTTGATCAGCACCGAGTTCAGATTGAACGCGGCGAACGCGAGTTCGCCGGATTCTGCCCCGGCCTGAAAGCCCTGCTTCAATAGCGGCAGGCCATCGCGCAGCGGTGCTTTCCAGTGATGCACCAGCACCCCGTACACCTCTTGCGTGCGGCATTGCTCGGCGCGATCGCCAAAGCGCATGGCCATCGCCAGCGCCAGTTTGCCGAACGCATATCCGACGTCGTATTGACCGGTCAGCGTGTTGTAGATGCCGCCATAGAACACATAGGCGAAGGCAGAATAAATAGACGGGCCATGCATCAACGACAGATTTACCGCGCGGCTGACGAGAAACGTCAAGACCGGCGCGCCGCTGAAGTAGGCCGGCGCACCGAGCAGCGACAACAGACGCATGCTGGCGCGAATATCCGCGTCCTCCACGTCGGATTCGCTGACCAGCCCCTCGATGTCGCGGCCGCCCAGGTTGCGCATGACCGCGGCCACCTCGGCCTCGATTGCTTCGGCCTGCCCCTCCAGCGGCCATTCGAGCCCGAATACCGATAAACCCTCGCGCCCCCAATGCAGCGCGCGCTGCCAGTCACTGGCAACGGTTGCTGCCAGCACGCGCAACCCATACAACTCCGCCTTGGCTGCGCGGGAAGGCGCATGGTGCAAAGCCGTTTCGACCAGTGCTTCCGCGGTGGCGTGCTCGCCCACGAGGTAGGCGCTTTCGGCCAGTTCCCGGTAAATCGTGAATGTCAGAGCCGATTCACTGGCCCAGGTCTTCTCATCGAGCAGGCGTCTCGCAACCGACAAATACTCAAAAGCCGCGCGATAAGCGGCCGACTCCTTGGCCTTGCGGCCTGCGGCAAGATTGAGCCCGACCAGCCGGGCGCGCTCGGCGGCGTCGACAACGCGCGATTCGCCCAGGTTGAACTGATCGACGATCTCGAACAGGTTGGCGTCGAGGTGATCGCCCGCACGGTCGAGCAGCCGCCGGCCGATCGAATGGTGCAGGGTCTGACGGTCGGCCTCGCTGAGCAAGCCATAAGCCGCTTGCTGCACTCGGTCGTGCGAGAACCGCAGCGCGGCGGGTGCCAACGGAGTCTGGTTATCCGGCGCACGCGGCGGCAATGCGGCACGCTCCTGAACCAGCAGCCCATCTTCGATCGCCGGCCAGAGCTGCACGTCCAATGCGGTGCGGGACAGGTCGGTCAGCTCGCCGAGCGTGCCGAGATCGAAGCGATGCCCGATGCACGCTGCGGTTTCCAGTAGGCGCTTGGCGTGCGGCGGCAGCCGGCCGATCGCGAGCACCATCACGTCGAGCACGTTGTCCGACAACGGCGCGTGCTCGATTTCCGCTTCATTCCAGCGCCAGCGGCGCGCGTCGGCGTCGAAGCGGATCAGGCCCTGCGCATGCATCAGATGCAGCAGTTGCCGCACGAAAAAGGGATTGCCCGCCGACTTGCTGATGAGCACATCGACCAGGCTGCCCAGTCGCGCCGGGTCTTCCGCCACGGTGTCGGCAACCAGTTGCGCGATGGCGTTCGCGCGCAGCGGCTCGAGATGGACCGTATGGATGTCGGAATTGGCGTCGCGCAATGCGTCGAGCGAAAGCGTCAACGGATGCGAGCGGCCCACCTCGCCATCACGGTAGGCGCCGATGATCAGCAGATAGTGGCTCGCCACGTCGCTGGCGCACTGGACGATCAGTTGGAGTGAGGCGGCATCGACCCACTGCAAGTCGTCGAGGAACAGCACCAACGGATGATCGGCTTGCGCGAACACGCGCAGAAACCGCCGAATCAGCAATTGGAAGCGATTGATCGACTCGACCGGGCCGACATCCGGCACCTCGGGCTGCGGCCCCAGCACGCGCTCGAGTTCCGGCACGAGCAGGACCAGCAGTTGCCCATTGGGCGCTACCGCTTCTGCGATGCGCGCTCGCCATGCGTCGAGCATCGCGTCGGATTCGGTGAGCAGCTGCCGCACGAGGCTTCTGAACGCCTGCGCCAAGCCCGAGAACGGCACGCTGCGCTGCAACTGGTCGAATTTGCCGGCGGCGTAGTAGCCATGCACATCCTCGACCGACGCGCCCAGCCGATCCACCAGCGCAGACTTGCCGATCCCCGGCGCGCCGGTGACGAGCATCAGCTCGCGGCCTCCCGCGCAGGTTCGCGAAAGCGCGGCGCTCAGCGATCGCAGCTCGTCGTCACGACCGTAGAGCTGATCGCGAATCGTCAGCGCACGCGGCACCTCATGCACGGCGAGTTGAAACGGCTCGATCGAGCCGGCGCTCGCCCATTGCCGGTTTGCTTCAAGCAAATCCGCGGCCAGCGCCTCGGCGGTTTGATATCGATCGCTCGGCTCCTTTTCGAGCAGGCGCATCGCGATGCGCGACAGCGCGATCGGCACTTCGGGGCTCACCTCGTGAGGAGGACGCGCCAGGCGTGCGATCTGCGCGTGCGCCAGCGCGACCGGGTCGCGTTCGATGAAGGGCGGTGAGCCCGTCAACATTTCATAGAACGTGGCGCCCAGCGAGTAGAGGTCTGCGCGGATATCGACCGATCGCCCCGTGCGACCCGTCTG
Source organism: Burkholderia sp. 8Y (assembly GCF_902506145.1). Classification (GTDB taxonomy): domain Bacteria; phylum Pseudomonadota; class Gammaproteobacteria; order Burkholderiales; family Burkholderiaceae; genus Caballeronia. The sequence continues at coordinate 1,492,053 of NZ_LR733519.1, forward strand.
CTCCGGCGACATGTACGCAAGGGTGCCTGCCAACTCGCTCGGGTTAACGCTGTCCGGCGCCAGCGGCAGCGTCGGCAAGCTCGTCGCCAGCGTGAAATCGCATAGCGTAGCCAGCCCGGTGAGCGGGTTCCACACGATGTTTCCGGGATGGATGTCGCCGTGAAGAATGCGAAGGCCGTGCAGAAGCGATACTGCTTCGGCGAGCTGCGCCGCGATGGTCAGAAACAGGGTGATCGAGCACGGCGTCGTTCGAAGCGCGTGGGCAAGGCTGGTGCCGCCGAGGTCCTCCATCACGAGGCCGATGCCCGATCCGGTTTCGACACGCGCGAGTAATCTGACGACGCCCGGCAGATGGAGACCGCGCAACATCTCGTGCTCATGGTCCAGCGGGTCGGCTGCCCGCGCGCTGGGCGTCGCATTCACCTTGACGACCACGGCCTGACCGGGGCGATTGTCGCGATACAACGCGTGCCGTGTGCCGGAATGAATGAGCTCGAATTGCGACAGGTCTGCGTAGCGGCCTGGCGTCGCGATGAAGCCACCAGCGTTTTGCATTGCGGTCCCTCTGATGCGGCGCTCTGCGAGCCCTCGGCGCGGCGAGTGAATAAACCCTACAGCTTGGGGCGAGCCATCGTTTTGGCGGCCTGCCGACGGGCGGGAGCCTCTTAGATCGATGGCATTTTTGGCCGGCAGGCCATTTTGCAGCCGGGATTGTACCGCCTGCGCATGTCACGCACTCGATGATAAGACGCTCGGAAAGGGTGAGCGAAGGGGCGTGCGCGATGATGTTGGTTCCGGCTCGAACGGCTGGTTTCCCGCAGATTCAACAGAGCCGGACGCTATCGAAAAGGCCCTCTCGACGGAGGTGGCTTGGGCGGCGAAGAACATTACGCCGAGCACGATGTACGGACGGTCGCCAAACCTGCGAACACCGGACTCGGCGAGTGCATCCTGCTCGAAGCGTCCGGAGCACAACGCAAGCGTCGGCAGCACGATCAGATTCAGCGCCGAGGGGCTAACGCGCGAACGGGCTATGTTCGCGAGATCGCGGCGTTGTCGTGCTGTTTCGGGAAGAAGCTGGACGTCGGAGGCGAGCACGCTGACATAGCTTTTCGACGTCGGTTCGCGCGGGCTCGTGGTCACGAAGGGCTGATCGGCGCGGAGTCGTGTTTGCACTGTCCGGAATGCGTAGGTTCGCCGCGACAGGCAGACGAGTTGCCTCGCCTCGTGTCGCTCGTCCGGCCTGAACCTCGGTGCCTAGTGTACGGACTCGCCGCCGTGCGGAGGACCGCCATGTTGAGGCGGCGGGCCTTGTCGCTGCGGCAGTGCGCCGCCGGCCTGCGGAGGCGGTTCGACATGCATCGGCACGGCGGCGGCTTGCGGCGGAGGACTTCCGTGCGTCGGCATTCCGCCGGGCTGCGGCGGAGGCACGACATGCATCGGCGCGTCGCCGGCTTGCGGCGGAGGACTTCCCTGCATCGGTGCGGCGCCCGCTTGAGGCGGCGGTCCACCACGCATCGGCGCACCGCCGGCCTGCTGCGGCGGACTTCCCTGCATCGGCACAGCGCCCGGCTGCGGATGCGGTTCACGAGCCGCCTGCGGCGGCCTGCCCTGTATGTGCCCCGGTCCCGCGCCTCTGGAAGGCGGCAGCTCGCCGCGCGGCGGGCGGCCATCCTGCGGCGGCGGCGCACCATACGTCGGCGGCGGATGGTGCGCCCAATGCGGCTCGTCCCGATACCACGAGCGATTCCGGTAGTAGCTTCCCCAGTAATTGCCTATTGCGAACGTGACGATCGGCACGCCGATCACGGTGCCATAGGTCAAGACCGGGACGCTGCTGCCCTGATAGGGGAACGCGAGGCTGCCGCCATCGGCCCAGCCGCGCAAGTCGGGCGCTGCCACGTCGCACCAGGTGTATCCGTCGACACAGCCAACGACAGTGACCGTCACGCCCGCCGGCACTTCCGCGACGGTCGGGTAATCGTCGCCGGGCCCCGCGTAGATCACCACGGGCGCGCTGGTATAAGCGACCGACTGCGCGATCGCCGTCGCAGGCACGGCCGATACCGCAACCGCGCCCAACAGTGCAGCATGAAAGAACCGTTCGGCCATCGCATCCCCGCAAAAGATTCCGTAAGCATCTGCCGCGAGCCGCCGTCTTGCGAAGAGGCCGCAGCGTTGCATGGAACGCTACCGCAATTTGAATGCCGTCCTCCCTTGCGGGCCGCCCGTCACTCGCCGTCAGCCCTGCTTCTGCTCCGTCATGAACTTACCCGCCGGCGCAGTCGCGTTCTTCTGACGTCGCGCCACGCCGTCGATGCCGCCATCGACCGCCCATTCGGCGAACACGGTCGGACCGGGTTCAAAATCGCGCGGCTGCCAGTCGGGCGTCAGTTGATCTTCGTCCGCGTAGTATTCGATCAGACCGCCCGCCGGATTCTTGAAGTACCAGAAATACGCCGACGACACCGGATGCCGTCCCGGCCCGAGTTGCGTTTCCCAGCCACATCGGCTGATAAGCAGGCCGCCGCCGAAGACTTCATGGATATCGCGCACGGTAAAGGCGACGTGGTTCAGGCCGCGTTTGCCCGTGGGCAATTGCAGCAGGAACACATCGTGATGGCCGCCGTGCGGGGCGCATCGCATGAAAGCGCCGCGTTCCGGGTACCGGTCGGACATCTCGAAGCCGAGACGCTCCTCGTAGAAGCGTTGGTGCTCCGCGAGACAGTTCGTGAAGAACACGACAAGCCCCACTTCCACCGGCTCCGCATGGTCGTACACGGGACTCGGCGTGTCGACGGGCAGCGTCTGCCCCCACACGTTGGAGGGCGAGCCCTTCACGTCGATGGCGCGCTTGCCGCGCCGATCGTGTCCGCCGATGGCCGCGTGCTCGCGGCGTTGAGCGTCGCCGGGCCATCGCAGATGTTCTCGCACGAGTCGCAACGCTCGCGAATCGTGGCGGATCAGGCGATCTCCGCTGCGCAACAGATATCGAGGCTCGTGATGTGACGGCTCGCGGCGACGCTTGGACACCGCACGTCGATTAGCGTCGTGACCAGGCTGCGGCGAACGAACGTCGATTCTGGCTCCGTCGAGTCGCAGGGTCCCGCTGCGCCGCGCGCCGAACCTCGTCATCGGTGCGAAGTGCATTCGTCGCCGCTGCGGCATTTGACGATACCGTACGCAGCGTGTGACGCCTCTTTCGAGCTGCACGGTGAACCATTGAATTCATAATGCGATTCACCCGGCGCGGGCTCGTCGGAAAACCGGGCCGCTCGCACTGTTGTTGTCGACCCGTTCTGATTGCACAATATGTCAGCAAGCTCCGGCGCACGCCTTGCACGGCGCCGGGGGCTTGCTTACCTCATGCTGTGCAGCCACCGCAGAAGGCGTATGCAAAATACATTCGACGTCGTGGTCCTCGGTGGCGGCATCGTCGGGATATCGGTCGCCCTGCATCTTCAGAAGCGCGGCGTGGCTGTGGCGCTCGTCGACAAAAAGCCGCCGGGCAACGAGACTTCGCTCGGCAACGCGGGACTCATTCAACGCGAAGGCGTTTATCCCTATGCGCTCCCGCGCGACGTGCGCTCACTCGCCCGCTATGCCACGAACCGCGCGCTGGACGTGCGCTACCATCCGCGCGCGCTTCCGGGCTTCCTGCCGTTTCTTTACCGCTACTGGCACCACTCGCGGGCCGACCGTCATGCGACGATCGCGCGGTCCTACGCGACCTTGATCGAGCATTGCGTGACCGAGCACCGCGCGCTCATCGAGGAATGCGGCGCGGCGGCGCTGGTGCGCCCCGGTGGCTGGACGAAGGTCTACCGGACTCAGGCCGCGCTGGATGCGGCCATCGAGGAAGCGCGCATATGGAAGGCCGAGTTCGGAGTCGCCTTCGATGCGCTCGATCCCGACGGTCTGCACCTTGCCGAGCCTGCGCTCGGTCGCAAGCTCGTCGGCGCGGTGCGTCACGTTTCGGCCGAGTCCGTCAACGATCCGAATGCGCTCGTTACCGCGTACGGGCGCCGATTCGAAGAACTCGGTGGCCGCGTCTTGCTGGGCGATGCAACGACGCTCGAGCCCGGCTGGCGCGTGCGCGTGCAGGACGGCGCCATCGAAGCGAAGTCGGTGGTGGTCGCGCTCGGGCCGTGGTCGGCTGAGCTTGCGCAGAAGTTCGGCTATCGGCTGCCGCTGCAGGTCAAGCGCGGCTACCACATGCACTATGCGACGCAGGACGGTGCGCGCCTGAACTTGCCTGTCCTCGACGCAGAAGCGGGCTATGTCATCACGCCGATGACTCGCGGCATCCGCCTGACGACGGGCGTCGAGCTGGGCGCGCGCGACGCCCCGCCGACGCCCGTGCAACTCGAAGCGGTCGAGCCGCTGGCGCGCGAAGTCTTTCCGCTCGGGGAACGGATTGACGCCGAGCCGTGGCTGGGTCGCCGCCCCTGCACGCCGGACATGATGCCGGTGATCGGCCCGGCGCCCCGTCACGACGGACTCTGGTTCGCATTCGGTCACGCGCACCACGGGTTGACGCTTGGCCCGGTGACCGGGCGGCTGATCGCGGAACTGATGACGGGCATTGCTCCGTTCGTCAATCCAGGGGCTTTTTTGCCGAGCCGGTTCTTATAGAACGTGAGAGGTGGCGGCGGGAATCGATTCTGACCTAGCGTCGTGCGACCGCATCGGCGGATTTCTTTGCGGTGAGACCGCCACTCTCGAGTTGCCAGTCGGGTTGCGGCGGATCGCGCTCATCGACGTCGGCCATGCCGTATTCGATCGCGTAGCGCCTCGCCTGCAATGCACATGGGAACTGACCGAGCGCGCCGCTGGCACGCAGTCCACCCGAAGGAGTCCTGACGATGACCATCGCAGTATGGAAGCCTCCGGCGTCTTCGACGGCGATTGCCGTCAGGGCGAAACCCTTATACAGCACTTCTGGATCGCTATTCATTGCCGCTCCCTCGATGAATGCGTCGTATGTTTGTCCCAAATGTTAGAAGGGTTTTCCGGTAACTCATACCTTCGTTTTCCCTGACTTAAGTCGAATTTCCAGTCAGTTGGTCGGTTCTTGGGCCCGTTATTGCATTCTGCAAACGAACGTTCGACCGATGGGCCGTCGCGTTTCATAGCTGAGTTGTGCATGTATCGTGACGCGTCTTCTGGCCTGACAGTCGATGCAATCGCGCGCATGACTTCTTCTCGTTTCCGAAGAAATACGATTAGGTTCGCGATCCTCAATATATACGTTTTAATCGCGCAAAAACGCGCTCAAAAGGCGGAGTGAGGCGCGCGACGCGACCTCGCCCACGTTTCTGGAGCGAAACGCTCGCATTACAATGGCAAGCTCGCAGCCCGCGCCACGCACGAGACTACCTTCGCCGCCCGGAATCCCGATGAGCACGCAGCGTTGCGCATTGCGAGCAACGCGTTGTTGACGACTGACGCCATTCGCCTCAGGACGGCTGCACGCCAGGTCATTCGCTAACCTCGCAAAAAGCAGTTGTTTCACTTGCGTGTGCAAGCCGCCAACGCACTCGGCGTTTTATCTTCGGCGCAAAACCAAAAAAGAACCGACGATGACCGTATCGGACTCTGACATCGAACGTTGCATGCTGAGCCTGCTTAGTCAGCGCGCGGAAACTGCCTCCATTTGCCCGTCGGACGTCGCACGCACGCTGCTCGGCGACGAACAGGCATGGCGCGCACTGATGCCTGCGGTCAGGCAGGTCGCCGCCCGTCTGGCGGGCGAGGAAGTCATCGCGATCACACAGCGCGGCAATACGTTGGATCCGCATCGGTTGGCCCGAGGCCCGATCCGGTTGCGGCGGGGAGTGAGATTCCTTACGCGCCAGCCGACATGAATGGCCGTTGCGCTTCGTCGGATGCAATCACGAAGCGCGTCGCGAGCGTTTCGAAACGCCGCACCCACTTTTGCGACTCCGGAGACGGTCGCTTCCGGGAGGACGTCGCGCGCCGCTTCTTAACGGTCGCTGTTCGACGCCACGCCGCCGGCAGACTTCGCCAACTGCAAAGCGGATGTGTTGGTTCGGCGGTAAGTACCGATTCGAGACTCACGCCCGCAGATAAGTGGAAGCTCTCCTGTCGATAAGGCGCGAATCGTGACCTTCCTGTCGAAGCAGTTCCCGAACCGCGCTCATATAGCCCGCAGGGCCGCAGGCGATCACTTCACACGCGAGACAGTCTGATAGCGCCTTCGACAAGGCGCTGACCGTCGCCTCGCGCAATGAGCACGGGCTGCCGCGCTGTTCCGCCCAGCGTGTGATTCGCCTGTCGACTTCGATCTCCGAGCGAGCTGACGCCCCTCAAGCCTCTCTGATCCGACGAGCGCCGAAGACGCCCGTTTACCTATACTGCGAATGCTCACGGACAGGCGGAAAGAAGTCACGAAACACATAGTCCGACGTCCGAGCCACACGATGGAAATAGCGGCGCGCATCGTTGCGTCCGGCCGAAATAATTCAAGGGGATGGCATGTACATTCAGCGAAATGCTAAGCATAACTATATACACACCGCGATCCTATTCCGACCGTTTGCTGCGGCAATCGTGATCGGACTTCCGTTCCAGGTACATGCGGTAACAGTTCTTCCATCGAGCGTCACGTCGCAAGTTGTCTCGACAGACACGCTGTATCGGATTGAGCCGGGAACGATCATTACGACGACTTATCAGAACGCTGTCAATGTCGAAGGCATTGCGCCCGTCACAATGACGAACGGCGGCTCGATAACCAGTTCTCTCGACAATGTGGCTGCCGCTGTCCGCTTCGATGTACCCGGCTCGCTCGTTAACCTCGCTACGGGGCGGTTGCTTGGCAACACCTTCGGCGTCGTGTTCATGTCAGGCGACAACAACGCGGTTGTGAACCAGGGGGACATCAGCGTACGCGCGAGTCATGCGGTTGCGTTCCAGTCAGCAGCGGGCGGCGTCGTCGACAATTTCGGCACCTTGAACGGCAGTTCATCGACGGGCACGACACCAGACGGCGTGTACATTCAGACGTCCGGCAAGGTGGTCGTCAATAATCACCCGGGCGGCGTCATCGCAAGCGGAATGCAAGACGCCACGTACGGCACCGGTGTCGTGGTCGATCAAGGTTTCGTCACCGTCAACAACGACGGATTGATCGACGGCTATCACGAAGGCATCCGCGCGCGAGCAGCGAGTTCCGCCACGATCACGAACAGCAGCACCGGGACGATACGCGGCAATATTGCAGCCGGCGTAACGCTCGGCGCCGACGCCACGCTGAACAACAGCGGCGCTATCTCCAGCGTCACGCAACCGGCCGTGCTCATGGCCGGCGGAAACGACACCGTGACGCTCGGAACCGGATCGAGACTGAGCGGCGGCAACGGCATCGACATACTGAGCACTGCGCCGCGTAACGTCATCACGTTGAGCGGCACGGGCACCGAGACGGGCAGCTTCGACGCCGATTCGCCGTCGAACGGATTCGTCGCGTTCAATGCGAGCGCCGGCAGCAACTGGACGCTCAACGGCCCGGTCACGATGTCGAATCAATCGTCTGCCGCAGTCCGGGTGGATGGCGCGCTGACGCTCGCGAACACAGTCAGCAACGACGCGGGCGCGACCACTGTTTCTGCGGGCGGCGTGCTCACGCTCGGCACGGGGGGCGGTAGCGGCAGCCTGTCGGGTACTATCACCAACGACGGACTGCTGCGGTTCAATCGCAGTGACGCGCTCAACGTCGGCGGCACGCTCTCCGGCGGCGGCACACTGATGCAAATCGGCAGCGGCACGACTTCGCTGTCGGCGGCGGGTTCGTCGCAGGGCGCGGTTAGCGTCAATGCGGGAGCGTTGCGGCTCGCCCAACCCGGAGCGTTCAATGCAGCCAGCTATCTGACGCAGACGGGCGCGACGACGATCCTCTCGGACCAGTCGACGCTTTCGGTGGCAACCGGCTTCACTCAGCAGCCCGGCGCAACGCTCATCGCGGGACTGCAATCGGTGCAGCCGGTCATCACGGCTGCGAGCGGCACGCTGGCCGGCGCGCTGCTGATCAGCGGCTTTGCTCCGTCGGCGCCCGACACCGCGACTGGTCTTTTGAATACCGTTTTCAACGTAATTCATACGACCAGCCCTGCCGGCCTGGCCGGCGATTTCACGAACGTCCTGTTCGGCGGGTCCAGCCCCGTGGACTACCTGATAGCGGTGGGCGCGAAGACACCCGACGCTCGCGATTACGACGTCCGCCTCGGGCTTGCGTGGCGCGCGGGTGCAGCGCAGGGGAACGGCACGTTCACGCTCGCCAACGCCGCGGATACGTTCAACGTCGACATTCCCCTTCTCGATCAATCCGGCTCGTTCGCGAGCGGCTGGGACGGCCGCACGCTGACGAAGGACGGCGCGGGCCTGTTGATCCTGTCGGCGGCGAATGGCTACAGCGGCGCAACGCTCGTCAACGGTGGCATTTTGCGAACCGGCGTCGCGAACGCGTTGATCGACAGCGCGAATGTCAACGTCGGCAGCGGCGCGGCGCTGGATCTCGCGAGCCTGTCGCAGCAGGTCAACAATCTCAGCGGCGCCGGACACGTTCTGCTCGGCAGCGCGGACCTCACCGCTCAGAACACCGCCGACACCGCATTCGACGGCGCGATTCTCGGCAGCGGCCGCGTCATCAAGAGCGGCGCGGGCGCGTTGACGCTCGGCGGCGTCAGCACGTACAGCGGCGGCACGGACGTGCTTGCCGGGACGCTCGTCGCGCAAAACGGCGCTGCCCTCGGCAGCGGCGCGGTCAATAACGGCGCGACGCTGCGCCTCGACTTCGCGAGTGCGGGCATCGTGCCGAACGTGCTCACGGGGCCGGGCGCGCTCGTCAAGACCGGCAGCGGCGCGGCGACGCTCGTGGCGGCGGGATCGTCGCAAGGCAGTGTGTCGGTCGATGGCGGCGCGTTGCGCTTCGTGCGCAGCGGCGTTTTCACGACCACGGGCGATTTCGTCACCGCAGCCGGCGCGACAACGCTCGTGTCCGCGCAGTCGCAATTGGCGGTCGGCAAGCACTTCGCGATGAACGGCACGCTCGACACCATCGCGGGTGCGGCGCAGCCGGCCGTCGCGGCGAATACTGCATCCATCGCACCGAATGCAATATTCAATCTCGCCGGCTATTCCGCGCCCGCGACGGCGAGTGCGACCGATCTTGCCAACGGCGCGTTCACCGAAATCCGGACCGCGTCGCCGGGCGGACTCACGGGGACGTTCGGCGCGACGCACATCGGCGGATCGGCGAACACATCGGATTATCTGACCGTGACGAGCGGCTACACGCCGCAGACTTTCGCGGTCGCCGTCGCGCCGACGTGGTACGCCGCGTTTGGCGCCACGCCGACGGCGGCCAACGGTGTGTTCACCTTGCCCGCCGCGGCCGATTCGTTCGACATGGACATCCTGCTTGCGGATCAGCCCGCCAACCGCGCGACGGGCTGGGACGGCAAGACGTTCACCAAGTCCGGTGCGGGCACGCTTCAGTTGTCCAAGGCGAACACGTACACCGGCGCCACCGCGATCACCGGAGGAACGCTCGTCGCGGGTGCGCCGGACATCATCGCGCTGAGTTCGCAACTGAATGTGGGATCGGGCGCAACCTTCGATCTCGCCGGCTTCGCCCAGCACGTGAACACGCTCAGCGGGTCGGGCAGCATCGCGCTGGGCGGCGCCGCGCTGAACGTCAACAGCGCGGCGGATTCGACGTTCGCCGGCGTGATCGGCGGACAGGGAAGCCTCATCAAGACCGGCGCAGGCGCGCTGACGCTCGCGGGCGACAACACCTTCGCGGGCGTGACGACCATCGCGGGCGGCACGCTACGGCTCGGCGCGGGCGGTACGAGCGGCAGCGTCGCGGGCGATATCGTCGATAACGGCGCGCTCGCGTTCAATCGCGCCGACAATGTGACCTATGGCGGCACGATCAGCGGATCGGGCGACCTCGTTCAGCAAGGCAGCGGCACCGTGACGCTCACGCGCGCGCACACTTTCGCGGGCAACACGGCGGTCAACGCGGGCGCGCTCGTGCTCGGCGCCGGCGGCCAACTCGCGAACACGCGGCAGGTGACGATCGCGCCGGGCGCGACGTTCGGCGGTTACGGCACGGTCGGCGGAAACGTCGTCAACAACGGCCTTTTCGCCGTGGCCGATGCCGCGCCCGGCTTCGTCAACGGTCCGGCCGGTCAGTTCGCCGTCGGCGGCGCGCTCGCCAATAACGGCGAGATTCGCATGGCCAGCCCGGCGCCCGCGAGCGTGCTGACCGTCAACGGCGACTACGCGAGCAATAACGGGCTGCTTGCGTTGTCAACCGTGCTTGCGGGCGACGGATCGGCCACCGACCGCCTCGTCGTTCGCGGCGACACGTCCGGGCAGACACGCGTCAAGGTGACGAACGCGGGCGGCACGGGCGCGGCGACGCGCAGCGGCATCCCGATCGTGCAGGTCGATGGCCAGTCGAACGGTGTGTTCAAGCTCGACGGACGCGTCGTCGCGGGCCCCTACGAGTACGTGTTGCAGCAAGGCGGCGGCGACTGGTATCTGCGCTCGCTGTCGGACGCGCCCGCGCCCGCGCCGCGTCCGGAGCCGGGCGCGTACCTCGGTAATCAGCAGGCGGCGGCCAGCATGTTCATGCTGACGCTGCACGACCGCGCCGGTTTCGCCGATCCGCTCACCGCGCAGCCCGAGGGCAGCGGCACATCGACGGCGTGGGCGCGCACGCGCGGCGCGCACGTCGACAGCGAGGCGGCGAGCGGAAGAATCGGCGAATCGACCGATACGGCCATCGTTCAGGCGGGCATCGACGTGCTCAATCACGTGCGCGGCGGGCAACGCTGGCAGATCGGCGTGATGGCGGGCTACGGTTCCTCGACGACCGACGCAAGCACGCGCAACAAAAGCGCGCAAGCACGCGGAAACACCAACGGCCTGAGCGGCGGTCTCTACGCGACATGGCGCGGCAGCGCGTATTCGCTAGCCGGTCCGTACGTCGATACATGGCTGCAATACGGCCACTTCGACAACAGCGTGAAGGGCGATTCCCTCGCCGGCGAGAACTACGCGAGCCGCGTGTGGTCCGGGTCAGTGGAAGGCGGCTGGCCGTTGCCGCTCGTCCAGACATCGACCGGGCCGGTGCTGCTCGAACCGCAGTTGCAGGTCGTCTATACGAACTACCACGCGGACGATCACACGGAAAGCAGCGGCACCGAGGTGAGCACGGCGAACGGCGGCAACTGGACGACGCGGCTCGGCATGCGGCTCTTTCATGCGCCGGGATCGGCGGCGGCCCCGGCATGGATGCCGTTCCTCGAAGTGAACTGGCTGCACGACACGCGCGTGGCGAGCGCCGCGTTCAACGGCTTCAACGTGTCGCAGGATGGCCCGAAGAACCGCATCGAGGCGAAGATCGGCGCACAGGGGTCGATCGGGCGGCAATGGCGCGTGTGGGGCAATCTCGGTTATCAGCAAGGCGCGGGCAGCTATCACGCGTATGAAGGTTTGCTCGGCGCGCGCTATGTATGGTGAACATTCGGGCTACTAACTACCTCAAGCCTCTTGCCCTTCCGTATCGGTCAGCGCGTGGCTGACGGCGGCGCAACCGGCCAGCGCCTCTCTCGCCTCGCGTTCGGCCAGCGCCGCGAGCGTATCGCCGAAGCCGCCGCGCGCCTTCGATGCCACGCGCGCGCTCGTCACGACGCATGGCGCCGCGCTCCACGCAATGCGCGCGCCGATGCCGGCAAGCTGCTCCGTGAAGGCGACGTCCTCGCTGCATTCGAGCGGCGGAATGCCGCCCGCGCGCCGGTACGCATCCGCCGAGACGCCGAGGTTCGCGCCGTGAATATGCCGATGCCGGTCAGCATGCGTGTACGCGCGATAGAACGCCTCGCGCGTCGCCGACGTGTGCGCGCTCCAGTCATCGACGGTGACGCAGCCGCACACCGCGTCCGCGTCCAGCGCGAGCTGCACGACGAGCCAGTCGGGCGCCACGCGGCTGTCGGCATCGGTGAAGGCGAGCCAGCGGGCGCCGCGCTCCAGCATGAACGACGCGCCCGCCGCACGGCCTTTGCCGACATTGCGCGCATCGAGCGTGAGCGCATGCACGTCGAAGCTCTCGACAACGGACGCCGACGCGTCGCTGCAACTGTCCAGCACGACGACGATCTCCACCGGCTCGCCATCGAGCGCGGGATGCGTCGCGGCGAGCCGGGCCGCGTGAAGGCATTCGGCCAGATAGGCCTCCTCGTTATGCGCCGGAATCACGATGCCGATCATGCGATGCCCTCGCGCTCTGCCACAGAGCGGCCGTCTTTCGACCACACATCGAGGAAGAAATCGGCTTCTTCATGCCGCACGACGCGCGTGCCGCCGAAGATCGCATGGAAGGTAGCGTGAGCATCGTCGGCGCTTTGCAGTTTGCCTTCGAACGGATGACGCCAATGACACGCGACGACCGCGCCGTCATCGGCAAGCGATGCCCACGCGCGTTGCGCGAGCGCCGCCGTCGATTCTGGCGAGAGATAGTACGCAAGCTCGCTGATGACGATGAGATCGAATCGCTCGTCAGCCGGCCAGTCATCGGGGACGGCGCGCTGTTCGATCGTCACGTGAGGCGCATCGGCAAGGCGTTCGCGCGCGCTTGCGACCGCTTCCTCGCTGATGTCGCAGATGCGCAAGCGGGCGCATCGGCGGGCGAGCAACGCGGAGAGCTCGCCGTTGGAACACGCCGGTTCGAAGCCCGATGCGTACTGCTCGCGCGGCAGCGATGCGAGCACGAGCTCGCGCTTGCGGCGCTCGTAGCCGCTTGTGCGATAGCGCCAGGGATCGTCGTTATTGCGGTATAGCTCGTCGAAATACGCTCGCGATGTGGACATGCGCGTCCTTATTGTTCGTTGCCGGCTGTCTTCGGATGGCGACGCCCGTTTCGGCTTGCCGCCGCGCGTCATTGATGACGCATTGCGTTCACTTGCAGCAGCGCGTTCGCGAGCACTTCCTCGTCGCGTTCCGCGTGGCTTTGCCGAACGAATACGGGCAGGTCGGCCAGCGCGCGTGCGAGCCTCGCATCAGTACAAAACGGCGCGGGCCCGAGTGCGCGCGAAACATGGTCGATGACGCGCGCCGCCACGCGATCCATCGCGACGCGCGCGCACAACACGCGGCGTTTTGCATCGGCGCGCGGATTGGCATCGATCCATGCAGCCGTTTCTCTCAGCAGCGCGGCGGCGCATGACAACTCGGCATCGACTGCGCCGAGATGCGCGCTTGCATGAGGCTCGGCGCGGCGCGCGACGGTCTCGAGCAGCGTCGTGGCGATTGCCGCCGTGCTTCCGAGCCAGCATGCGGCGATGCCCGCGCCGCCCTGCCAGAAGCCCGGCCGTTCGAGATACGCGCCCGCATCGCCGATCTGTATCGCACGCGCGCCGTCGAAGCGCACATGGGCGGTGCCAGTCGCGCGCATGCCGACCGCCTGCCAGCCGCTTTCATCGACCGACACGTTCGGCTGCGACAACTCGACGGCGGCAAGCACGGGTGCATCGTGATGCCACGCCGTGACGAGCGCGTGCGTGATGTGGCTCGCGCCCGAGCACCACGCTTTCACGCCGTCAAGAACGAGGCGCTCGCCCTCCGATGCGTGCGCCACGAGCCGCGCATTCGGCGGCTCGGCGGCCCACACGGCCCATGTGCCCTGCTGTGATACGTTCGCGCGATGCAGCTCCGCGAGAATCGCAAGCGCATCCGTGTGGCTTTCGTACAGCTTCGCAAGCGACAAATCGCACGCGGCGACGGCGGCCAACGCGCGCCACCGCGTTGCAGTTTTTCCGCTGCCCGGCAACGGCAACTGATCGAATTCGTTCGCGCGAAGATCGTCGAGAATCGCCGCGCGGCTCGCACAGGTTTCGTCTTCGAAGTGGACCGCCGCAAGATGAACTTCGAGCGCGGAAGCCGATGCGGCGGCACTGTCGATGTTTCGTGCATCCGATGAACCGGGCTCGTCGTGAAGCCGCCAGGCAGAAGGCGCCGCACGCGTTCGTGGGCTGCTGGTCATATCGTTCATGCATTCCTCCGTGGCTGGCGCTCGTCGCCGCGCTGGTGAAGTACATCGTTCATGAACGATAGGGGCAAGGTCCGTGCCCAAACCACTTTGCATAACGCATGGCATGGTCATTGCGCGCCCTTCGCTGAGATGAACTCTCTGCCACCGCATCGTGGCCGCAAGCCAAATGAACGACGATCCCTCCATGCAAAAAGTCGCCGCCCTCTCCGACTTCGACGCGCAGCCGATGAAGTGCGTCGAAATCGGCGACACGCCCATTCTTCTGATTCGCAGCGGCGAGACCATTCACGGCTATCAGGCGAAATGTCCGCATGCGGGCGCGCCGCTGGAAGAAGGCGCGCTTTGCAATGGACGGCTCGTGTGTCCTTGGCACAAGGGCACGTTCGAGATCGAAAGCGGCGCGATCGTGGAGCCGCCGCCGTTGATGCCGCTCAAACGCTATCCGGTGAAGATCGACGGCGACAACGTGCTCGCGAGCGCGACGCCACTCGACGATTCGCCGGCGCGCGATTCTTCCGCGCAGCCCGATACCCGCACGTTCGCGATCATCGGCGCAGGCGCGGCCGGTGCGGCCGCGTGCTCGACCTTGCGGCAAGCGGGCTTCACGGGCCGTATCGTGCTGATCGAACGCGAGCCGCGCACGCCTTATGACCGGACCTCGCTCAGCAAGTTTGTACCGTCTGGAGAAATGTCGCCCGACGAGGTGCCTGCGCTCTTGCCCGACGACTTCTTCGAGCGCGAATCCATCGACGTGATTCAGGCCGAAGTCGCGACGCTGGATGCCGGCGCGAAGCGCATCGATATAGGCAGTGCGCCGTCGATTCATTACGATGCCGCGCTCGTCGCGTGTGGCGGCATCCCGAAGCGGCCGTCGCTGCAAGCCGGCGAGGCGGAAGGCGTCGCCGAATTCATCCGGCTGCTGCGCGGCCGCGACGACGCGCGCGGGCTTCTGGAAACGGCCACGCCGAAGAGTCATGCCCTCGTGCTGGGCGCGAGTTTCATCGGGCTGGAAGTGGCTGCGGCGCTGCGAGGGCGCGATGTCGCCGTGACGGTCGTGTCGCCCGGCAACGTGCCCTTCGAGAAACAGTTCGGGCCGCAGATCGCGCGGCTCGTCATGGGCCTGCATGAGTCGCACGGCGTGCAGTTCCGCATGGGACGGCATGCGGTCGCCGTCAAGCGCAACGATGAAATGAGCGACGCGCGTCTTTGCGTCACGCTCGATGACGGCGCGACCGTGGACTG
This sequence comes from Burkholderia sp. 8Y, assembly GCF_902506145.1. GTDB lineage: Bacteria > Pseudomonadota > Gammaproteobacteria > Burkholderiales > Burkholderiaceae > Caballeronia. The sequence goes on from NZ_LR733519.1 coordinate 1,507,378, forward strand.
CGATTTCGTTGTGGCGGGGCTAGGCATTCACTTGCCGACGGATTTTGTCGCCGGTGTCGAACGCAATGAAGACGGAAGCCTCGATGTCGATGCGTCGATGCGCGTGGCCGACGGTCTCTTCGCCGCTGGCGATATCGCGCGCTTCGATTTGCCGATCGAGCCGGGCGGACGCATCCGCGTCGAACACTGGCGGCTCGCGCAACAGCACGCGCGCATCGCCGCTCACGCGATGCTCGGTTCATCGCGCAACGAGCCGTTCGTGCCGTTCTTCTGGACGTATCACTTCGACAAGACCATCGAATATCTCGGTCACGCGCGGCAGTGGGATCAGACCGTGTTCACCGGCTCGCCCGAAAAGTTCGAGTTCATCGCGCTCTTCGGCGACAAGGGCAAGCTCGTCGCCGCCGTGGGCTGTGAGCGCAACCGGCAGATGGGCGCGCTCGCCGAGGCGATGCGAGAGACGTTGTCGGTTGAGGATGCGCTGAAGATCGCGGAAGGGTCGTGACGACGCGACTTGCGGTTTAAGGGGCGACCACGCGATGCGGGCCGTCCCAAGTTCAACTTCATGCGCCTTTGAGCGAGGCGGGATCTGCGCCGAAGCTCGACCGCTTGTATGCGCAGGATTCCGAATCATTAATGCATTTGGGTATTCCGTTCGCAATCAAGTACAACATCGGCCTTGCAAAAAAGACGACAGCCGCGTATGTGCCGTCGGCCCGTCCTGTGGCGCGCCGCGCAGATACGGACCGCCCGACGCCCGCTCTCGTCGCCTTTGGCGATTCGATCACGGACGGTTATGCATCGACCGTGGATGCGAACCGCCGCTGGCCCGACAATCTGTCCGCGCGCCTCAACAGCGGCGGCGGACCGCGCCGCGGCTATGCGGTGCTGAACGAAGCCATCAGCGGCAATCGCGTGCTAAGCGATGGCGCGGGCGTGAGCGCGCTCGCGCGTTATGACCGCGACGTGCTCAGTCAGTCGGACGTCAAGTGGGTGATCTTTCTGGAAGGCATCAACGATATCGGCTGGCCGGCCACCGCGCTCGATCCGAGCGCGCACCTCGTCACCGCCGAAGAGATCATCGACGGCTACCGGCAGATCATCGCGCGCACGCATCTGCGCGGCATCAAGATCATGGGCGGCACGCTGGCGCCGTTCAGGAACGCGCTGCAGGGCACCGTCAATCAGGGCTACTGGACGCAGCAGAAGGAAGCCGTTCGTCAGGCGGTGAACCAGTGGATTCGTACAAGCGGCGCGTTCGACGCAGTGGTCGATTTCGACGCGGTGGTGCGCGATCCCGCCCACCCGGAGGACATGCAGGCGGTGTACGACAGCGGCGATCATCTGCATCCCAACGACGCGGGTTATGTCGCGATGGCCAACGCGATCGATCTTTCGTGGCTGTTGCGGGGCAATCGGGATTGAGGTGCAGGAAAGCGTGATCGTCGCGGGGAGTCGGAGCGCGTCGTGGCGGTCACGCGGCAGGAATTCGTCTGCCTTTTTGTGAGCGAGGCAGTGAGAAAGCTCCAAGCCCTCGCCAATGCCTAGTGATTCACGAATAAGTTCAGTCGAAGCTCGTCCTCTACGGCGTTCACGACCCGCGCGTTGTGTCTCATACGCGCTTTCGTCCCGCTATAAGTCGGCCACGCCCACTCCGCGCGGGCGGAAGCATCGACCTCCGCCGCTGCCGCTTCTGCGAGAGCCGCGAGCGCACGACTCCGCCCCGCCTGCATCGGAATCGCGCATTGTCACACATCGCCCCGTTTCTTCCCGACGATGCTAACCTGCATCGCGATTCCGAACGACGATCGCGACTCGCACGCCCGGCTGTCTTCATCCACCCGTCACACAACGCCCCTTCACGGAAACCCAACATGGCTATTCTCGTCGCAGGCAGCACCGGCGTCGTCGGCACGCAGGTTCTCGACCATCTCAGGCAAAGCGGCGCGGAAGTTCGCGCGCTCACGCGCACGCCGGAGAAGGCGCAGTTGCCCAAAGGCGTCACGGCTGTTCGCGGCGAGCTGGCCGACATCGACGGACTGCGCGACGCATTGAAGGACGTCAGCACGCTGTTTCTGCTCGCGCCCAACGCGCCCGACGAATTGACGCAAGCCATCCAGGCGCTGTGCATTGCGCGCGATTCGGGGGTCAAGGGCATCGTCTATCTGTCCGTGTTCAAGGCGATGGAATACGCGGACGTGCCGCACTTCACGAGCAAGTTCGCGGCCGAGAGAATGATCGAGCAAGCCGGTTTGCCCGCGACCATTCTGCGGCCCGCCTATTTCATGCAAAACGACGTCCGCCAGAAGGAGCCGCTGCTCGAGCAAGGCGTGTACGCCATGCCCATCGGCGCGAAGGGCATTTCGATGGTGGACGTGCGCGATATCGGCGATGCAGCGGCGCGCGAACTGTTGCGCCGTGAACGGGCGAGCGCGCCGCTGCCGCGCGAGCTTTACGAACTCGTCGGCCCCGACGCCGTCAACGCGGATTTCGTGACCGCCGCATGGACCGACGCGCTGAAGCGTCCGATCCGCCACGGCGGCGACGATGTGACCGCGCTCGAGACGAGGCTCAAGGGCGCGGCGCCCGCATGGCTCGCCTTCGACATGCGCCTGATGATGCAGCGTTATGTGCAGGACGGCGCGGTCGCGACGGCTGCCCCGATCGAGCGCATGAGCGCGCTTCTCGGCCGGCCGCCGCGATCGTATCGAGACTTTGCGATCGAGATGGCGAGCGAGTGGACCCGCCAATGACACGTTGAACGAAGCGACCCGCCGCGCTGCGGCACAACGATTGCAAACGAGGGCACGGGCCGCATCGACTCGCGTGCGGACGACCATCATTTCCAAGAGGACGACATGAAGAAAGCAAAGATCAGCATTCTCGCTTCCGCATTGGTGCTCGCCGTATCGAGCGGTGCGTTCGCGCAAGGGTCGGGCGGCGGCAATGCCGGCGGACTTCCGGGCGGCAACGGCGCGGGCCAGGGCGGCGTCGGCGTCGGCACGCCCAATGCCAACGGCGAAACCGGCTCGCCTTCCGGCCCGACAGGCAAGCACTCGACGCGTTCGCACAAGCATTCGAAGAGCAAGAAGGCCAACATGTCGGGCGACGACTCCACCGGCTCGGGCGCGGCGACGCAATAAGCGGGAGCCGCCTCGCGCGTTCGCGGATGCAGCGTGTCTAGCGGCTGTATCCGCGCTGCACGGCGGCCGTCGCGGCGCCGGTCGCCTTGTCTGTCGCATTCATCGCGTCCATCGCGGATACGACGCGGTTTCGTCCCAAAGCCTTGGCGCGATAGAGCGCGGCGTCGGCCAGATTCAGCAGCGCCGCAGCCGATCTCGGCGGCTGCGGCAACGTGCAGGCGTGACCGATCGAAACCGTCGCGCGAGGGATGACCCGCGATGGCCCGTCGCTTTCAGCCGTCTCGGCCGCTGCCCTGAGCTCCTCGGCGACGGCGAGCCCCGCTGCCGGTTCGCAACCGGGCAGCACGACGACGAATTCCTCGCCGCCATAACGAGCGAGGAAGTCGTTTTGACGCCGCAATTGCGCGGATAGCGCCTGCGCGACGCGCTTCAGGCACTCGTCGCCGGCGAGATGGCCGAAGGTGTCGTTATAGGCCTTGAAGTGATCGACATCGATCAACAGCACGCACAACGGATGCCCCGTGGACGCCTTCAGCGCGAATTCGCGGCGATATCGCTCGTCGAAGTACGCGCGGTTGAACACGCCCGTCAGACCGTCGCGGGCGGAGGTTTCGACCAGCTTGCGGTGCGTCTCCGACAGGTTCCGGTAGAGGCCCGCCGTTTCATGGATCAGCATGCCCAGCACGGCGCTCGACGACACCATCGACGCGACGCGCGCCGCGTACCAGCCGACGCTGTAGCGCGCGCCCGCGGAAAGCGTGAGCGTCGCATCGATCAGGCTGCCAAGAAGCGCGACGGCAAGCCACAAGTCCATGAGCGTTCGGAGCCGCGTCGTCGAGACGTGCAGGCCGAGCGCGGCAAAGCACGTCGCTTCGACGATGAGCGCAGCCGGGCTGCTCGATAGCTGCGCATAGGAGCCGCCCGTCGCGACGGCCGGCAGCAACGACTGCCCGCGAATGGCGAGCACGCACAGCGCGAAGGCGAGGGCCGCCGCGCCCGACAGCGTCCACGCGCCCGCCGCATGGCCGGGCTGCGTCGCGGGCCGTTCTCGCGCGATCAACGATACCGTCACGAGCATGGGAAAACCGCCATGCCAGAACACCCAGATCCAGACGGCCGTCTGCGGCCCCGCGCCGAACAATCCGGTGGGCGAAAAGACACCCGGAAACACCAGCAACTGAATGATGGCCGTGACGCTCGTGAACGCGTAGGCCGCGCTCAGCGCCGCGAAGACGGGCCGCCCCGAGATGCGGTATTGCGTCCACAGCAGGAACGCGGTGAGCCCTTCGGTGAGCGTGACCCACGTCGCGAAGATGGGCAGGAACGCGGGGACCACGGCGCTCGGCTGTTTCGACAGCGGCCAGACCGCAGCAGCCGCGACAACCGCTAAAAGTGCCGTGATGGCAGCGGCCAGGCGATGCCGTGATGACGACGGCAGATGTGTGAGCGATGCGTCCATCGGAAAGAGTCCGCTATGTCCGGCGTCAGGGCGCGAGTCGATATCTCGTTCGCAGTGATTGCGGGCCACTGAATCTGCCGAGGCTGCCGTGGAGAGGAAAACGGAACCGGATTATCGCGCACCAGGAGGCATTTTTTCACTGATTGAAGAAAACTTCGGTGTGCCATTGAAGGGATGACTAAGGATTGTGGCGACTTGCCGATGGACAATCCATGGACGGCGGGAAACGAGTTAAACACATCGGGCATCTCCACCGCTTCAAGGGTTGCCAGCCACTTAAGAAGCGGATTGCGGAGGGCTTGCGCCACTTGATCGACCGGGCCGAATCTCACGCACAAAGCCTTGAACGTCCGCTTCATGTTCGGAGGCAGGCAGCAGGCAGGTCGCGGGCAGCGCGAACAGCAAACAATCGAAGCAACGGTTGCTTGCCAGACGAAAAGCTCGTACCGCGCAACGCAAACCGCTCAGCGCAAAAAAAGTTCAGACGAACGTGCTGTCAGGCGGACAGCTGCGCGTCCGGTTGAAGTTTTTGCGCGAATTGCCGCGAGACATTCCCCGGCGTGGCAACCTAAACAGGCTGCGCGCCCCGCTCCACGGGCGTTTCAAACTTGCCGGCAACAGGCCCGGTCCTTGCTCAGACAATAGCGTGGTCTCCCCCACGTAACCGATAAGGAGCAACACCATGAACAAGGACCAGGTCAAGGGTACAGCCGAGAAGGTGAAGGGGAACGTCAACGAAGCCGTTGGCAACATGACAGGCGACACAAGCCAGGAAGTGAAAGGCCAGGTACAGCAGGGCGTGGGCGAAGCCCGCAAGCAGTACGGCGACGTCAAGGAAGACGTGAAGAAGGATCAACGCTAGCCGGCCCCATGCGGGCCTGATCAACCAGCCGCGTGCCGGACCGACGCGGCTTTCGCACATTATGGGGCGCAGCGTGATTCGCGATGACTTCGAAGTTTCTCCCAAGTGTGCGATCTGGACGCGCCGCCGATGCGACGGCGCGCGCCCGCCGCGCGTGCTTGTCGTCGATGACTATGTCGATACCGCCGACGCCGTCGGGATGGTGCTCGCCGTCGATGGCTTTCCAACCGAAGTCGTTTATAGTGGCCGGCAGGCGATCGAGGCATCGGAACGTTGGCATCCGGATATCGTGCTGCTCGACATCTGGATGCCGGACATGTCGGGACTTCAGGTTGCCGCCCACCTGCGCTCGTCCACCGGTGTTCCGCAACCGATCTTGGTGGGACATTCGGCGCTGTCGGCACCGGGAGATCTGCAAGCAGCGAAGGATGCCGGTTTCGACGCTTACTGTTCGAAGCCGACCGACGCCGACAAACTCGCCCCGCTACTGCGTTACCTGTGCGACGCGGATCGAAACTCCAGCGCGCCGCGAGCGTGACAGATTCAACAGGACTCCATTCAGAACATGAAGGCCCGAGCGAGATGAGACGACGACACATTCACTCCGAGCCCGTTGCAACAGAAGGAGCCGCCGCCGAGCGCGCCGGCGTCTGCCCCGCATAATGCGCGAGCCCAGCCTTGGTCTGCGAAGCCGCGTCTGGCTCAGATTGGCGGCGCTCGTCGCCGCTTCGTTGACGTTCGCCTGCGCGCGCGCCGACGATGCAATGCCCGCGCCCTCGCCCACACCGCAGCCGTCCATCGCGTTGTTCTACGGCGCGCCGGTGCCGGTCGGCCAGCTTGCCTCGTTCGATAACGTCGTCGTCGAACCGGACAGCGGCTTCGATCCCGCCGCGCACGTCCCGGATTCCGGCCAGGCGAAGTGGCTCGCCTATGTGAGCGTCGGCGAAGTGACGCCTTCGCGCGCCTACTTCAAGGACATGCCGGCGGCGTGGCTCAAGGGCAGCAATGCGGCGTGGGCCTCGCGCATCATCGACCAGACCGCGCCCGGATGGCCGCAGTTCTTCGTGGAGCACGTCATTGCGCCGTTGTGGGACAAGGGCTATCGCGGCTTCTTTCTCGACACGCTCGACTCGTATCAGACGATCGCCGCCACCGACGACGAACGTGCGCGCCAGCAAGCGGGACTCGTTGCGGTGATTCGCGCGCTGAAGTCGCGCTATCCCGACGCGCGGCTCATCTTCAACCGTGGTTTCGAGCTGATGCCCGAGGTGCATGATCTGGCGTATGCGGTCGCGTTCGAGTCGCTGTATCGCGGCTGGAATCAGGCGAAGAAGCGTTACGTCGCCGTGCCGCAGGCCGATCGCGAATGGCTGCTCGCGCAAGCCCGGACGCTGCGCGAGCGATACGGCCTGCCGGTGCTGTCCATCGATTATTGCGCGCCCGCCGACCGCGCCTGCACGAACGACGCGATCCGGAAAATCAGCGCACAAGGCATCATTCCGTACGTGACCGACGGCGCGTTGCAGACCGTCGGAACCGGCCCGGCACGCGCCTCCGCGACGAGCGACACTGCCGCCGCGCTTCCTGCCTCGGATGCCACCCCGCGACGCGACGTGCCGCGCACGATCCTCGTCGTGCAGAACGTGCAGCCGGGCGCGAGCCTCAATGTGACCGCGGGCGTGCGTTACGTCTCGATGCCGCTCAACTGGCTCGGCTACCGCGTCGAGTTCGCGGATATCGCCAAGCCGCTTCCCGAAGGCGACTTGTCGGGCCGCTATGCGGGCATCGTCATGTGGCTGGACTCGCCCGCGCCGGATCGCGCGGGCTTTCGCGGCTGGCTCGAAGCGCAGGTCGATCACCATGTGCCTGTCGCGATGCTGACGACGTTCGGCATCGACATCGAAGGCGACCTCGCACAAAAGCTCGATCTCGTGCCCGTTGCGGGGCGGCCGGGCAATCGTTTGCGCGTCGAGTCGATGGACGCGTCCATGATGGGCTTCGAGATGAAGCCGCAGCCCGAACCGCACGACACGACGAATGTACGCGCCGGCCCGCGCAGCCATTCGCTGCTCAGGCTCGCGTCGGCGGATGCGGGCAACGACTTCGCGATCGACGCCGCCGCGATCACGCCTTGGGGCGGCTACGCGATGCGCCCGTTCGCCGTCTTCGACATGCCGATGGCGAACGAAGCGCGCTGGGTGCTGCAACCGATACGCTTCTTTCGCGCGGCGCTGCGCCTGCCCGACGACATGCCCGCGCCCGATCCCACGACGGAAAACGGCCGGCGTCTCCTGATGACGCATATCGACGGCGACGGCCTCGCCTCGCGCGCCGAATTCAACGTGAACGGCGGCCCGATGAAGGTCTCCGCATCCGCCCCGCCGCAATATTCCGGCGATGCGCTCTACAACGTCATCCGCGAGTTCGGCCTGCCGACGACCGTCTCCGTCATCGAAGGCGAAATCTCGGACGAGGGCCCGTACCCGAAGGACGCGCCGCGCCTGCGCGCGATCGCGCGGGAAATCTTCGCGCTGCCGAACGTGGAGATGGCAAGCCACACGTACACGCATCCGTTGCAGTGGATGCGCGTGACGGGGCTCGGCAAATCGGGCGGCGACACCGAAACGGCCGAAGGCGGCAGCCGCGCGAACTACAACGGGCTGTCCATCGACATCCCCGGCTACCGGTACGACACCGACCGCGAAATCGGCGGCTCGATCCGCTACATCGACCGGCTCGCGCCCGCCGGCAAGCGCGTCAAGGTGCTGCTCTGGAGCGGCGACTGCCAGGTGCCCGCGCCCGTCATCGAGGCGGCGGACAAGGCGGGCGTCTACAACATGAACGGCGGCGATACGCTCATCACGAAACGCTATCCGAGCTGGGCCGCGATCGCGCCGCTCGGCGTCGACAAGAACGGCTTCTTTCAGGTGTTCGCGCCGAACCAGAACGAGGAGCCGTACACCGCGCTCTGGCAGGGACCGTACTACGGCTATCTGCGCGTGCTCGAGACGTTCGACATGACGGAGCATCCCATCCGCTTCAAGCCGGTCGATGTCTACTACCACATGTTTTCGGGCACCAAGTACGCGTCGGTGAAGACGTTGTCGGACGTGTACCGCACCCTGTCGGCGCAACCGCTGATGCCGGTCTACGCCTCCGAGTACGCGCAAAAAGTGCTGGATTTCGAGCGCATGGACGTGTCGCGCGATGGCGATTTCTGGCGCATCCACGGCGGCGGCGCGCTGCGCACCGTGCGGCTGCCCGAGGGCCGCGTTCCCGATCTCGCGAGCGCCGAGGGCGTGGCGGGCTATCTGCCGGGACCGGGCGGCGTGTATGTCCATCTCACCGGCGCGGATGCGCGCTTTCGCGAAGTCGATGCCGCGCGCGCGGCGAAGCTGCCTTATCTCGCGGAAGCCAACGGCGTCGTCGATCACTTCGCGCGCACGGCTCACGGCTTGTCGTTCGATCTCGCGTCGCACGTCGCGCCCCATTTCGCCATCGGCGGCGAGGCGCGTGCCAACGCATGCATCGTGAAGGCGGACGGCCGCGCGCTCGCGTCCGGCTTGGCGCAGGGACGGCGCGTGTATTCGCCGTCCGGCTCCGCTCACGCAACGAACCCTGTCCATGTCGATGTCGTCTGCGCAAGCTGATCGCCAGCGGCTCTTCTCGCCCTTCGTCGTCGCGGCTTTCGGGCTGCTGGTCGCGCTGATGCTCGTGCTCGCGTTTCCGCGCGAGCGGCTCGAAGAGCGGCTATTGGAAGGCCGTCAGGTGGATACGCTGACCGTCGCCTATCTCGAAGCGTGGCTGCGCATCGAGCCGGACAACGCCGAGGTTCTCACCGAGCTGACGCAGGAGTATCTGAAGGCGCGGCGCATCGCGGATGCGCAGAAGATGCTCGCGCGTCTGTCCATTTCGCCCGATCCGCAGGCGCAGTTGAGCGCGTTCCGGACGCGCATCGAGCTTGCGGAGACGCAGGCTTACGCGCTGAAACCTGGCGATCCGGCGCGCCCAGCGAGGTTGAAAGAACTCGACGCCTTGCTCGCCGAAGCCCTCGACAAGCCGTGGGATGCCGCGCAGCTCGAAGCGTTCGCCGCGAAGGCGCGGGCGCTCGACGACAGCGCGCTCGCCGGCCGGTACTACGAGCGGCTCGCGCGAGCCGAGCCCGCGCAGGCGTCGCGCTGGCTTGCGCAGGGCGCGCAGTTGAAGCTCGCCGCCGGCGACCATGCCGGCGCCGCCGATGCGTTCTTCGCGGCGCAGGCGCACGCGGCCACGCGCGACGAGGAGCGCCGCCTCTTTCTGTCCGGCTTGCAGGCGTTGCAGTCGGCCAACCGTTCCGCCGATGCCCTCGCCGCCGCCGACGCGCATATCGGTGCGCTTGCACGCGACCGCGAGACGCTGCGCTATCTGACGCGGCTCGCGCTGTCGGCGGGCAGGCCCGACATCGCGGACCGTTACGCGCACCGTCTGCTCGACATGTCGTCGCGCGAGCGGCGCGACGGTGCGCCGAGGCTCGCGGCGTGGCGTGAAGGGGGCGATGTGGTGGGCTTGGCGGAGGTTGCGGGAAAGCTGGTGGAGGCGGGGAGCGCGGTGAGCGCACGGAACGCGGTGAACGCGGTGAACGCGGCGAATACGGAAAACGCGGCGGAAGCGGTGAACTCACGGAACCCACGGAACCTGCTAAACGCGCAAACCACGGAGAGCGCGGAGAACGCGGGGAATCCGGTGAACACGGTGAGCGCAGCCAACGCACGGAACGCGGTGAACGCACGGAACGCGCTCAACGCGGCGAATACAGTGAACGCGCTGAACACGGTGAACGCAGCGAAAGCGGTGAACCCACAGAACGCGCTAAACGCGGCGAACACGGAAAACGCGGCGGAAGCGGTGAACCTGCGGAACCCGCTAAACGCGCTAACCGTGGTGAACGCGGAGAACGCGGGGAATCCGGTGAACACGGGGAGCGCAGCGCACGCACGGAACGCGGTGAACGCACGGAACGCGCTGAACACGGTGAACGCAGCGAAAGCGGTGAACCCACAGAACGCGCTAGACACGGTGAACGCGTCGAACGCGTTGAACGCGGCGAACACGGAAAACGCGGGGAATCCGGTGAACCCACAGAACCCGCTAAACGCGCTAACCACGGAGAACGCGGAGAACGCGGGGATTTCGGTGAACACGGTGAGCGCAGCCAACGCACGGAACGCGGCGAACACAGTGAACGCGCTGAACACGGTGAACACAGCGAAAGCGGTGAACCCACAGAACGCGCTAAACGCGCTAGACACGGTGAACGCGTCGAACGCGGAGAACCCGCCGAACGCCGCACACACCCCGACAGCGGTAAACGCACTGACCCCGGTGGCAGCCCAGAATCCAGTGAACACCCACCCCCCGCTCTCGCACTCTGCACTCGTGTGCAAGCGCACGTGCATGAACGGCAACCCGCATCCAACGCACACCGTCCTCCACGCTCACACCCGCTTCGCGATCCGGCGCATCGCGAATCAGGAAGCGTCCGCGCCCATCGAAGCATCGGACTACGAACTCGGCTTCAAGGTCTTTCTCGCCAACGGCGATCTGGCGAGCGCCCAGCGCGTCGCGCAGGAGGCGGTGACGCGCGATCCGGCATCGACCGAATGGCGCGAGCGGCTCGCGCAAGTCGCCGAATGGAACCACGGGCCCGATATCGCGCTCGCCAGCTATCTGGCGCTCGCCCGCACGCGCAACGACGAGCGCGACTGGAAGCAGGTCGAACGCCTCGCGCCCGCGCTGGGCGACAACGACGCGATGCTCGCCGCCGCCATCCACGAATCGGACCGCGCGCCGGGCGACATGAAGCAACTCGACCGCGTGGTGAGCGCCTACGAATCGCAGGCCGATCCCGACGCCGCGCTGCGCTTCCTTAGGGCCCGCGCAAACGGTCGCGACCGTCGCCCGGTGCTGGAACGTTATGCGCAACTCGCCGAACGCAAAGGCGACGACGATCTCGCCATCGAGACCTACGAACGCCTGATGAACGAGTTCGGTCCCGATCCCGCTTACGCGCTCAAGCTGAGCCTCATGTTCTATACGCGCACGCGCTTCGACCGCTCGCTCGCCGTGCTCGATTCGGCAAAGAGCCGCGCGGGCGCATCCGATGCGGACTTCTGGCGCTTCTACGCGATGCTCGCGACCGTCGACCAGCAAGACCGCAAGGCGCGCGAAGGCTACGGCAAACTCGTGCAAGCAGGCGTGGCGACGCCCGACGACCTCTCCGCGATGGTCTCGCTGTACGACAATCAGCCGCTCGAAGCGGGCCGCATCGCGGAATTCGCGTATCGCAAAACCGGCAACGAGCGCCTGCTCGAACTCGCGGTGTACGACTATCTGCGGGCGCGGGCGACCGGCCGTATCCGCGCGTTGCTGGCCTCGCTCGATTCGGCTGCGCTCGCCGCGGCCGAGCACTCGCCGCGCTTCCTGCTCGCGCGCGCCCAGTATCTGCGGCGCGCGGGCGATCCGGACGGCGCGCTCGCCGACACGCGGGCCGCCGCCGCGCTTTCTCCGGGCGACGACGAGGCGCGCGCCGCGCTCATCTGGGCGCTGAACGAACGCGGCAGCAATGCCGAACTGCGCGCCGCCCTCGTCCGCCACGCGCGCGACGCCGAACGCGACAGCACGCTCTGGGCGCCGTATGCGGCGTCGTATCTGCGCCTGGGCGATGCGCGCGGCGCCCTGCACATGATGCACAAGGAAGCCGCCTCGCGCCGCGACGATCCGCTCTGGGCGCTTGGCTACGCAGACGCGCTGGAACTGAACGGCCGCATCGACGACGCGTGGCGCGTGCGTAACGCCGTCTGGAAAAAACAGATTGCGCTGCGTGCGGCGGGCAAGCAACCCGCCGGTCTCGACGACGAGCAGCGCGAAGACCTGCGCGCGCGCATGGTTGGGCTCACGGACTCGTTCGCGGGCGGCGATGCATCGCGCGCGGTGTTGATCGAACTGCTGCGCGCCGACACAGGCGACGATGCCGAAGACGCCGGACCCGCGCCCGCACCCGATACGATCGGCCCGGCGCAAGCGCCGTTCGCCTCGATTGACGATGTGATGCAAAGCGTCGCGCATCGCGAAGATCGACGGCGGCGCGTCTATTCGGCGGTGGCGCGCGAGGCCGCGCTCGGCTGGCTGCAATCGCACGACGCCTACGACGCCGAGAGCTTGTGGCTCTTGCGCCAGTACATCGACAGCGCGACGCGCCCGGTGTATGCGGAAGTGACCATCGCGCTCGCGGAGCACGACCGGGCGACGCTCAACCGCCTGCTCGATACCGAAGCCGACTGGATTCCGCGTCAGAACCGCCTCGACGCCGAAGCCGTGACCGGGCGCTTCGGCGACGTACAGACGCACGCCTACGAGCAGCAGTTCGCGCTGCCCGACGACGAAATCGTCAATCAGATTCTGCGCGAGCAGTTGCTGCGCAATGCGCAGGCTATCGCGCCGCGTTTTCGCGTGATCGAGCAAGGCGGGCTGTCGTACACGGAAGCGGGCATCGGCGCGGGATTGCGGCTGTCGCCGACGCAATCGCTCATGCTGGATTACGCCGACCGCAACCAGCACGGCGACGCGTCATTGCCGAATGTGCCGCAGCACGACCGCCAGTTGTCGCTCGCGTGGCGGCATCTCGGCCTCGACGACACCGAGCGCGTGAGAGTCGGCCGGCGCGACGCGCTCGACGACTTCACCACGTTTCGCCTCGACGGCACGCTTTTCGAGCAGCAAAGCCTGAGCTTCAACTACGCGCTCGGCTTCAACCAGATGGCGACCGAGACGAGCCAACTGATCGTCGGCGGCGTGAAGCATCTGGCGAGCGCGGGCATCAACTATCGGCCGGACCCGCATGTGTTCGTCGGCGGCCGCGTGGAATATGCGCGCTTCTACGGACAGGACAAGTCGTTTCTCGGCACGGGCACGGTCGCGGATTTCAACGCGGGCTACAAGCTGCGCGTCGATTACCCGGACTACACCGTCCGCGCGGTGCTCACGCACGGGCAATACAGCGCGTCGGGCAATCCCGGCCAACAGCTTGCGCGCCTCCTGCCTGCGGGCGCGCCGCTCACCGCGCAGCAGTTCATGCCGCAGACCTTCACGCAGGAAGGCCTCCTGTTTTCGTTCGGCGACGATCTGGAAGACGGCTACACGCGCGCCTGGCGGCCGTTTTTCGCCGCCGGGCCGATCCACGATTCGAATGCGGGCTGGACGGCGCAGGTGCGCGTGGGGCTGGCGGGCAGCGTCTTCGGCAACGATCAGGCGACCATGTATTACGAGCACGCCGGCGTCACGTCCGGCCGCACGCAGGCGTTCACGGAGTACGGCGTGCGCTATCGCTGGCTGTATTAGCCGCGCGGTCGCGTCACGGGCATCGAAAAACGAGGCAAGCGGAGCACACATGAAAACGACACGACAATACGAACGATGGGCGGGCCTGTTGGGCGGCGTATGCATCGCGCTCGCGCTGAACGCCTGCGCGGTGGTGGACCGCAGCGACACCGCGGGCGCCACGCTCGACAAGAACGCGAGCTGGACCGTCCTGCCGATCGCCAACCGCACGGAAACGCCGCAGGCGGGACTGCGCGCGTCGGCCATCGCGCAGAGTCTTCTGACGTCAGGCGGCGTGGCGCTCACGCGCTATCCGGACACCGGCGACGAGGAAACGCTCTTCGATACCGCGAAGCCCGACATCGACACGAAGGCGCTCGCGTGGGCGCGCTCGCAGAACGTGCGCTACGCGTTGACGGGCACGGTGACGGAATGGCGCTACAAAGTCGGCGTCGATGGCGAGCCGGCCGTGGGCCTCACCTTCGATGTCGTCGATGTCGCAAGCGGAAAGGTCGTCTGGAGCGCGGCGGGCAGCCGCACCGGATGGAGCCGCGACGCGCTCTCGGGTGTCGCGCAGAAGCTCGAAAAAGAGCTGCTCGGCGCATTGACGAAGTAGCGCCATGGGAACCGTGGACGGCAAATCGCAGACATCGGCCGAACCGGGCGGCGCGGCGCGCTCCCGGCGGCAGCGCGCCGCGCAAGGCGGACAGTCGGTCTCGCGCGACATGCCGTGGGCGCGCGTGTTCGCGCCTTCGGGCATCTCGGGCAGGCGCGCCGCGTTCATCGCGATGGAAGTCGCCGTCGCGACCGCCGTCATGGCCGGCGTCTCCTGGCTCATCGATCCCGCCGATCCGCTGCTTCTTCGCACGGGCTTCGGCTGGGTGTGGCTGTTGCCGGTCGTCTTCGCACTGCGCTACGGCACGCTCGCGGGCATGGCGAGCGCGCTTCTGCTGCTGCTCGCGTGGTATGCGTCGAATGCGGTCGGCCCGGCGCACGCACACGCCGCGCACGCGCCGTTTCCCGGCAGCTTCTTCTTCGGCGGATTCGTGCTGACGCTGCTGTGCGGGCAATTCGGCGATATCTGGATCGGCCGTCAGCGGCAGGCGCGCATCGCCAACGACTATCTCGCCGAGCGTCTCTCGATTCTCACGAAGAACCAGTTCCTGCTGCGCCTGTCGCATGAACGGCTCGAACAGGACGTGCTCGCGCGTCCGGCGACGCTGCGCGATTCGCTCGCGCGCCTGCGCACGCTCGCGCTCAACGACGAGGACGACGGCCCGCTCATCGGCGCCGCGCGCTTTCTGAGGACGGCGGCGCAGGCGTGCCAGATCGAAACCGCGAGCCTCTTCGCGTGGAACGGCAACGCCGTGCAGACGACGCCCGTCGCGAGCGTCGGCGAACCGTTCACGCTCGACATGGCCGATCCGCTCGTCACCGAAGCGCGCGAAACGCTCGCGCTGACGCATCCGGAATCCAGCGCCGCATCGGGCGCGGAGGCGAACACGCGCTATCGCGCCGTCGCGCCGCTGCTCGATGCAGGCGGCCGGCATGTGGCGCTGCTCGTCGTCGAGCGCATGCCGTTTCTCGCGATGACGCGCGACAACCTGCAATTCCTGCTCGTGCTCTGCGGCTACTACGCCGACAGCGTGCGCCACGCGGAAATCAGCCGTTCGGTCTTGCAGGCGTTTCCGCGCTGTCCCTACGACTTCGCGCTGGACTACGCGCGCCTCGTGCGTCTGCTACGCGATACCGGCGTGGAATCGTCGCTCGTCGCGCTCGTTTTCGATGCCAGCGAGTTCGGCGTCTCGCTGCATGAACACGTGCTGCGCCTGCGGCGTTCGCTGGATGCGCAATGGCCCATCGTCACGCCGACGCAGCGCGTCGTGCTCACGCTGATGCCGCTCTCCGGCGAAAGCGCGGTCGCGGGCTATCTGCTGCGCATCGAAGAGAACCTGCGCGCGCAGTTCGGCGCGGACTTCGAATCGGCGGGCGTCGCGACGCACTCGATGCGCCTGTCCGCCGATTCGCCGATCGACGCGCTGCATCAATTTCTGAGGCTCTGTCATGCCGAAGCGTGAGCGCACCGTTCATCGTGCGACCGCCGTGCTGGCGTGGCTCGCGGCGCTCGCCGGCGTGGCCGCGCAGATCGAAGTGTTCGTGCTGGCCTCGCGCGCCGGGCCGCCGACGCGTGTGCTGCTCACGTGCCTCGGCGCGCAGGCGGTGGCGGCCACGCTCATCGCGTTTGCGTGCTGGCGCACGCTGCCCGCGCGCTATCGTTCGACAAGCTCTAAGGGCGCGTGGTGCTATCTGTGGCTCTTCGTTTTCGCGGTGCCGGTCGGCGGCGCGCTGGCCTCGGTCGGCGCGATGGCGCTCGCGCTGGCGTTGCCGCGACGCGTGGCCGCGAAGGGCGTCGCGTACGTCGAGGAGCCGGAGTTCGCGACGCATCTGATTCCGCATGTGTCGTACGGACGCGGCGCGCGCCTCAAAGCCGAATTGCAGAACGCCGAGGCGGCTACGTCCATGCGGATGACCGCGCTGCTCGCGATGCAGTCGATGCCCGCGCATACCATCAGTCCGCTGTTGCGCGGCATGCTCGCCGATCCGCTCGACGATATCCGCCTGCTCGCCTACGGCATGCTCGACAGCCAGGAGAAGCGCCTCACGCAGCGCATCCTCGCCGAGCGGCCGCGCCTCACCGAGCCGCTCACGCCGCGCGAACGTTACGAAGTGAACAAGACGCTCGCCGAGCTTTATGGCGAACTGATCTACGCGCATCTCGTGCAGGGCGACGTGTACCGCAACGCGGCGGAACAGGCCGATGCCTACGCCGCCGCGGCGCTCGACATCGAACCGGCGGACGCCGCGCTGTGGCGCATGCGCGGCCGTCTCGCGCTCGACCGGGGCGATCTCGACGCCGCCGACACGCTGCTCGAACGCGCGATCCAGCAGGGTTTCGCCCGCGACCGCATGCTGCCTTATCTGGCCGAAGCCGCATATCTGCGCGGCGACTTCGCCCGCGTGAAGGCGCTTCTCGGACAGATGAGCCCGTCGGCGGTCCTGCCCGTGATGAAACCCGTACTCGACTACTGGCGCGGCTCGCTCGCCACGCTGCGCAAAGGCGTCTCATGAACGCGAACATCGCCGCTATTCCCGAAACGTCGTGGCCGGCGTTGACGACGACGCTCCCCAAGGCGTCGCGTGCCGACGTCGTGCTGCTGCTCGAAGGCACGTTTCCCTATGTGAGCGGCGGCGTGTCGAGCTGGGTCAATCAGATGATCCGCGCCTTTCCGGACCTGAGCTTCGCGCTGTGCTTTCTCGGCAGCCGTCCGCAGGACTATCCGAAGGCTTCGTATGCGCTGCCCGACAACGTCGTGCATCAGGAGAACCACTTCCTGTATGACTTCTCCGCGAACCCCGAAGTCGAAAAGCGGCGCGGCGATCGCGCGGCCTTCGCGCAGTCGGCGAAATTGCACGAAGCCATGCGCAATCCCGCGATGCGCGCCGCCGCAGGCTCGATGCTGCGCCACATGCTGAAAGACCTCGCGCCCGACGGCCGTCTTTCGGAAAGCGAGTTTCTCTACTCGCGCGAGGCGTGGAACTACGTGACGCAGCAGTATCGCGAGCGGTGCACGGACCCTTCGTTCGTCGATTATTTCTGGACCGTGCGCGTGATGCACAAACCGCTCTGGCTGCTCGCGCGCATTGCCGACGGTCTGCCGGATGCGGGCGTCTATCACACGGTCTCGACCGGCTACGCGGGCTTTCTCGGCGCGCTCGCGCACCACCGCACGGGCCGGCCGCTGCTCGTGTCCGAACACGGCATCTACACCAAGGAACGCAAGATCGACCTGTTCCAGAGCCAGTGGATACGCGATAACCGCAGCATCTTCGAGCGCGACGTGTCGCAGGTCGGCTATTTCCGCGATCTGTGGGTGCGTTTCTTCGAAACGCTCGGGCGCGTGTGCTACGACGCGGCGGACCATATCGTCGCGCTCTATGAAGGCAACCGCCAGCGCCAGGTCGCCGACGGCGCGCCCGCGCAAAAGACCGCGAGCATCCCGAACGGCGTGAATCTGCCGCGACTCGCGCCGCTACGCGAGAAGCGCGCGCCCGGCGTGCCGAAAACGCTGTGCCTGATCGGGCGCGTGGTGCCGATCAAGGACATCAAGACCTTCATTCGCGCGATGCTGACCGTCGTGCGCAAGGAACCGCTCGCCGAGGCGTGGATCGCGGGGCCGGAGGACGAGGACGTCGAATACGCGAAGGAATGCCGCAGCCTCGTCGAAAGTCTCGGGCTCGAAGGCAAGGTGCGGTTTCTCGGCTTTCAAAAAATCGAGGAACTGCTGCCGAAATGCGGCGTGCTGGTGCTCAGTTCGATTTCCGAAGCGCTGCCGCTCGTCGTGCTCGAAGGTTTCGCGGCGGGCGTGCCCTCGGTGACGACGGACGTCGGCTCCTGCCGTCAGCTGATCTACGGCCTGCCGGGCGAAGACGCGGCGCTCGGCGCGGCGGGCCGCGTCGTGCAGATCGCCGATCCGCGCGCGCTCGCCGACGCCGCGCTCGATCTGCTCGACGAGGACAACTGGCGCGCGGCGCAGGCGGCGGGCATCGCGCGGGTGGAACGCTTCTATACGCAGGAGCGGATGGTCGGCGCGTATCGCGTGCTTTACGAGCGGCTGATCGGCGGCACAACGCGTGGTAATCAAAAGGACATCTGAACGTCATGGCGGGAATCGGCTTCGAATTGCGCAAGATGCTCCGGCGCGACACGCTCGTCGGGCTGATGCAGGCGTATGCCTACGCGGGACTCATCAGCGCGGGACCGTGGATTCTGTCGATCATCGGCATGCTGCTCATCGGCATTCTGAGCCTGCCGTTCGTGCTGCCGACCGGGCTCATCACGCAGTTTCAGGTGTCGGTGACGTACCTCATTTCGCTGTCGCTCGTGCTGACGGGGCCGCTGCAACTCGGCTTCACGCGCTTCACGTCCGACCGCCTATTCGAGAAACGCGCCGACATGGTGCTGCCGAACTACCACGGCGCGGCGCTCGTTTCGACCGTCGCGGCGACGCTCCTCGGCGGCGTCGCGGTGATCTTCCTGTTCCGCGATCAGACGGCGGCGTACCGGATGCTGATGCTCGCGGGCTTCGTCGTGATGAGCAACATCTGGCTCGCCACCATCTTTCTGTCCGGCATGAAGCAGTACATGTCGATCCTGTGGGTGTTTTTCATCGGCTATACGCTCACGGCGGGCGCGGCGATCACGCTGAACGTGTTCGGCCTGACGGGGCTGCTCGGCGGCTTCGTGTTCGGGCAGACGGTGCTGCTCGCGGGGCTGCTCACGCTCATCTATCGCGACTACACGAGCGAGCGCTTCATCGCGTATGACTTCTTTTCGCGGCGCTACCGTTATCCGACGTTGATGGCGACGGGCTTTCTCTACAACCTCGGCATCTGGGTCGACAAGTTCATGTTCTGGTACGCGCCGGGCACGGGGCAGGCGGTCATCGGGCCACTGCGCGCGTCGATCATCTACGACATTCCCGTGTTTCTCGCCTACCTCGCGATCATTCCGGGCATGGCCGTGTTCCTGATGCGTATCGAGACGGACTTCGTCGAGTATTACGACGCGTTCTATGGCGCGGTGCGCGAAGGCGCGTCGTTGCAGCATATCGAGCGAATGCGCAACGCCATGGTCGAGGCGCTGCGCAACGGGCTCTACGAGATCGTCAAGGTGCAGGCGACCGCCGCCCTGCTGCTCTTTGCGATCAGCGCGGTGCTGCTCGGCTGGCTGCGCATTTCGACGCTCTACTCGCCGCTGCTTTACGTCGATGTCATCGCCGCGAGCCTGCAAGTGGTCTTCATGGGCGTCATCAACGTGTTCTTCTATCTCGACAAGCGGCGCGTGGTGCTCGCGCTCGTGGCGTTGTTCGTCGTGTCGAACGTCGTGCTGACGGGACTGACGCTGATGGCGAATCCCGGCTGGTACGGCTTCGGTTTCGCGGGGTCGCTGCTGTGCGTGGTGCTGGTGAGCCTCGTCTGGCTGGATCGGAAGCTGGACTCGCTCGAATACGAGACGTTCATGATTCAGTGAGCGTGGCTGGGCGTGGCTCGGCGTGGCTGAGCGTGGCTAGCGGGAGTCGAGGCGCGCGTTCATCCGCCCGGCCCGGAACGCGTCCACCACGAAATCGACGAACACGCGCGTTTTCGGCGGCAGCAGCTTCTTGCTCGGGTAGTACAGGCTGATCGCGCCGAGTTCGGCGAACCAGCCCGGCAGCAGGCGCATGAGCGTACCTTGCTGGAGCCAGCGCGCGGCATGGGGCATGGGAATCAGCGCGATCCCCAATCCTTGCATGGCGGCGGCGGCCATGCCTTCCGGATCGTCGAAGATCATGCGCGTGCGGTGCCGGACGAGGGACTGCTCGCCCACGGCGTTGCGCAATTTCCAGGCGAATACGCGCCCGGATGACACCGAACGCCGCGCGATGCCGTCGAATGCTTCGAGTTCCGCCGGATGCGCGGGCATCGGCTTGTCCGCCATGTAGGCGGGCGACGCCACGACGATCACATGCGCCGGCGCGAGTTCGCGCGCCACGACGCCTTCGTTCAATTCGATGCCGCCGCCGATCGCAGCGTCATATCCCTCGCCGATGAGATCGACAGGCCGGTTGTCGAAATGCACGTCCGGGACGATGGCGGGGTAACGCTCGAGGAAGCCGCCCAGAATCGGCACCAGGTACTCCCGCCCGAAACCGACGCCCACGCTCACCTTCAGCGTGCCGGAAGGCGCGCCGTTCTGCTCGGCCGCGTGCGAGACGGCATCGCGCAGCGCGTCGAACGGCGCGCGCACTTCCTGATAGAAGCTCTCGCCGCTGTCCGTCAACGTCAGGCTGCGCGTGCTCCGATGGAAAAGCCGCAACCCGAGTTGCTGCTCCAGCCGCGCGACGTTCTTGCTGACGCCGGCGGGCGTCATCCCGAGCCGGCGCGCAGCCGCCGAGAAGCTCCCGGTTTGCGCCGTGACGACGAACGACTCCAGAAAGTTGAACGATTCCACGGCGCGCTCCCCGCTTGATGCCGCTTGATACCGCTGGTTGAAACTGATTGCCCGCATTATGCGCTACCGGGCGATGAATCCAGCGGCCATACTGCCTTCACGTTCACTCACCCAGCAGGAGCAGATCATGGCAAGCAATCTCAGCGGAAAGATCGCATTCGTCACGGGCGGCGCACGCGGCATCGGCGCGGCGGTCGTCAGCCGGCTCGCGGCGGAAGGCGCGGCGGTGGCCTTCACGTATCGCGGATCGGCGGCGCAAGCCTCCGCGCTCGCCGCGAAGATCGAGGAAACCGGTGGCCGCGTGCTCGCGATCCAGTCGGATGCCGCCGACGCCGATGCGCTGACACGCGCAATCGATCAGACGGCGCGTCATTTCGGCGGCAAGATCGACGTTCTCGTCAACAACGCCGGCGTGCTGTATCTCGGCCCCGTCGATGCCTTCTCGCTCGACGACTTCGACAAGACCGTGGCCGTGAACGTGCGCGCCGTGTTCGTCGCGACGAAGGCGGTGCTGCCGTATATGCCGGCTGGCGGGCGCATCGTCAACATCGGCAGCACGAACGCGGACCGCATGCCGTTTCCGGGCGGCGCGGCCTACGCGATGAGCAAGGCGGCGCTGCAAGGGCTCGTCAAAGGTCTCGCGCGTGATCTCGGCCCGAAGGGCATCACGGTCAACAACGTGCAGCCGGGTCCCGTGGACACGGACATGAATCCGGAGCAAGGCGAATTCGGCGCTGGACTGCACGCGCTGATGGCCGTCCAGCGCCACGCCCGAGCCGATGAAATCGCGGCGATGGTGGCGTACGTCGCGGGTCCGGAAGCATCGTTCGTGACGGGCGCGAGCCTGATGATCGACGGCGGCTTCAGCGCGTGACACGTTCCTTTAAGGGCATCGATGTGTAAGCCTAAGCATCGACTTGTCGGCGATGCGTCGGGCGGTTGGAATCTTCGCGTAAGGCACGCGCATAGCGTTGCCTCACGCGGTCTCAGGATGAACGTTGCGGGCACGGGCCATGCGTCATCGCATGGCCCGTTTCGTTCAATCACCATGAGGCTCGTCCATGAAACCGATCCGCCCGCGCTACCGCTCGCGATTGGCCACGGCGCTTTTCGAGTGGCTCAATCCGATCCCGTATGGCCTCTTCGTCGGCACGCTGATCTTCGACATCATCTATGCGAATACTGCCGTCATCTTCTGGGCGAAGGGTGCGGCGTGGCTCGTCACGGTCGGCCTCCTGTTCGCGATCATTCCGCGCTTCGTGAATCTGGGCCACGTCTGGTTCGGCGCGCGGGGCACGGTCACGAGCCTCGAGCGCACCGACTTCTGGCTGAACCTTCTCGGTATCGTCGCGGCGGTGGTCAACGCGTTCGTCCATACGCGCGATGCCTATGCGATCGTCCCGCTCAACGTCATTCTCTCGGTCGTCACGGTCGTGTTGCTGAACGCCGGCCAGGTCATGCTCGCCTTCGACAAGTTCAACCGCTTCAATCTGCCGGAGGCTGCCCGTGAATAACGTCTTGCGCACAAGCCTTCTTTCGATGGCCGTTGCCGCCTGCCTCGGCGGATGCAACGAACACGCATCCTACGACGCGCAGCAACAGGCCGGCGCCAGTCCGCCGCTGCCCAGCGCGCGCAACTTCTTCGCGCCGCCGATGCAGGTGCCGAAGCACGTCGGCTGGAAAAGCGGCGAGACGCCGAAGGTCGCGGACGGGCTGAAGATAGAAGGCATCGCGTCGGGCCTCGAACATCCGCGTCAGGTGTACGCGCTGCCGAACGGCGATATCCTCGTCGCGGAATCGAGCAGTCCGGAAGAAGAGCCGGTGACGACGCCCAAGCAGCTCGTCGCGGGCATGGTGCAGACGCGCTCGGGCAAGGAAGCGAAAGGCGGCAACCGCATCACGCTGCTGCGCAAGCCCGCGGGCGGCAACGGCGAGTGGGAAAAGCACGTGTTCATCGACCATCTGCATTCGCCGTTCGGCATGCAGCTGGTCGGCAATACGCTGTTCGTGGCCGATACCGACGCCATTCTCGCGTTTCCGTATCAGACCGGCACGACGCATATCGACGGCACGGGCGTCGAACTTACCGATCTGCCGAGCACGATCAACCATCACTGGACGAAGGCGCTGCTCGCGAGCCCGGACGGCAAGAAGCTGTACGTGGGCGTTGGGTCGAACAGCAATGTCGGCGAGAACGGACTGGATGTGGAATACCGCCGCGCCGACGTGCTGGAAGTGGACATCGCGACGGGCGGCAGCCGCGAGTTCGCGACCGGCATCCGCAATCCGACCGGGCTTCAGTGGGAACCGAAGACGGGCAAGCTGTGGACGGTCGCGAACGAACGCGATGAGATCGGCGCGGATCTCGTTCCGGACTATCTGACCTCGGTTAAGGAGCACGCGTTTTACGGCTGGCCGTATAGCTACTACGGACAGCATGTGGACGAGCGCGTGCATCAGCAAAGGCCCGATCTCGTCGAGAAGGCGATCAAGCCGGATTACGCGATCGGCTCGCACGTCGCGCCGCTCGGGCTGCTTTTTTATACCGGCAACAATCTGCCCGCACCGTATCGCGGCGGCGCGTTCATCGGCGAGCATGGCAGTTGGGACCGCTCGCCGCTGTCGGGCTATGCGGTTACGTACGTCACGTTCCAGGCCGGACAGCCGGTCGGCGCGCCGAAGCCCGTCGTCACCGGCTTTGTCTCCGACGACGAAAAGCAATTACGCGGCGCGCCGGTCGGATTAGCGCAGGACAAGGACGGCGCGCTGATCATCGCGGACGACGCCGGGAACACCGTCTGGCGCGTGACCAAGGCGGGCGGTTGACGCTTTTGCGTGCGCGAGCGAACACAGCGGGCCTTCGATTCGAGGGCCCGCTGCCTTTCTGCGCGCGTTATCGCTTCAGTTCAGTTGGGGAACGCGACATCGCGATCCCGCGACATGGCGCCCCGATGACCTCGCTTGCCGTGAGCGGCGAATCGGCGTTCGATCCAGTCGCGCGCAAGCACGATCGGCAAGGTGCTCATCGCGACGAGCCAGATGAAGCAGGATGCGAGCGCATCGAATAGGCGCACGAGTATCGTACTTTTCATTTACCACCCCCGAGATACATGGTCTTTCGCATCATCGCGGCCGCGCTGTTTTTTCTTGGCATGGCATGGCGCGGCGCCGCTGTGCGTGTTGTGTTGTCGAGTCTAGACCGGGAGCGGTCGTGGTCCACGATGTCTTTGCGAAGATGTGAGGGGTCGCGTACGGTTTGGCGTTCGGCGCGGAATGCGGGCGCGGTGGGGGCGTTCATTGCGGCTTGCTCCACATACCGTTTTCCAGCGCCATGCGCCGACGCTTGAGCGTGCGCGCTTCGTCGATGACGCCACTGGCATCCATCGGAATCTGCAAAGGCTGGTCGCTGAAGAACCGCTGTTTCATTTGCGCCATCACTACCGTCTTGCCGAGCGGCGACAAGTTGGGAATCAACGTCGGCTCAACCAGAAACGGCGTCGCAGCGTTGAGCAGCAGATCGCGCATCTAGGCGACCAGCGCGTCGATCTCGTGTTTGGTGCGCGGTACCTGAATGTGGATGGCCGAGTGAGCCACTCCACGTAAAGATAGGGGCTTATGCCGCGCTTGGGCATTCACTTCAACGAGGCGATTGAGAAGAGAACGCCGAAACGATCCGCCCCCATGCATCCCTTCTCACCCTATTTCTGATACGGGCCTTCATATGAAATCGAGCCGATCATCGGTGTCGCGTTAATGCCATCTACCAGACCCTCACTGACGCCAGCCATGAGCACCAAAGCCGAGGCGGTCGAGAACAAAACATTCGTGAACAGCACCGGATTGAATAGCCACCCCACAATCATCCACTGAGTTAACCCTGTCACGAAAAGCGTTAACCCGCCCGCGACAAGCACTCCGCCACCAGCGTCTAAACATAGCGTAAGACCCACAAAGTCCGTGGCTTCAAGTTCCCGTTCTTTGAAACGATAAACAACGCCCTTGCTGATGAAGTCACTGGTCGATCCAACTCCGGCAATGGTTCCGTCCTTCGAAATGAATCTGGGCAACTTGATCTCTGGCAAGCGAAGTCGAGCAGGCAAGCGAAGCCCTGCGCCCAAGCCGAATCCCGCTGCGGCGTACTTGAACTTGAATGGCTGCTGAGACGGATCGTCCAGAACCAACATGCCTCCTGATAGCGAGATCGGCCCTACTCCCATGCTCCCTCCCGCCGATGTATCAAAGCTCTATTCACTCTTTTGCATCATTGTCTTTCTGAAGTCCCAACCCTATCGAAGATGGAAGACCGAGTAGTCCACCGAGAATGAAACATGCCGCGATCCATCCGGCCATCAACTGAATACCCCACATACCCCAGAGCGTATTCATCTCTGCAATGCGCGGCTCCCTCGGGTCGTAGCGCATCTCTACCACGTCACCCACGTCAATCGATGACCATGCGCTTGCCGGGACTGAGATACGCTGTCCCTCCAAAGTCGTGAATTCGACTTGAGGATGCCTGCCTGCGTTCAGTTTGACGACCTTTCCCGAAACAACCTTTGAAGCCCTGACGAATCGCATCTCAACAGACAAAAAAGGATATTGAATGCAGAGAATCGCAAGGCCGATAACGACGCCGGGCCAGTTAATGCGACGCTTCCTTGACTTAATCATTGCTTTCCTTGAAGCCCCACCTCACTGCAAGTCCGCGCATCTCGGCGACAAGCAACCCCATGAAGGGCCACGCGTTAAACAGATGCTCGCCCCACACATCCCACATCGTATTGACCTTTGCGACGTGAGGTTGCTGCGGGTCATCACGCGTCTCTACCTTGTCATCTACCGTCACCGACGACCCGCTATGCGCCGCAACGGAGATGCGTTGTCTATCCATCGTGGTGAACGCAACCTGCGGGTGTTGGCTATCTGCATTGATCTTCACGACTTCGCCCTGAACAACCTCTGAAGGTTTGAGGAAGTCAGTAGTAGAAGGAAGGGCAGATTGCTGAACTGAGACAAATGACGCGCCTATGACAATGGCGCACCACTTAATATTGCGTTTCTTATTCATCGCGTCAGGTCATACTCGACAGTTGCCTTCGGACCGGGCAGGCCAGCTACGCCAACCGCGTAATCGTGTTTGAACTTCGTGAACGAAAGCTCGACTTGCTCGTAGTGGCCGCCCATGCAGCCGTAGGGTTTGACACTCATGACCATCACGTTTTGCAGCGTCAGGCTCAAGAACGGCTGAGCTGGGAGCAGCTTCCCAACGATGCCTGCTGCTTGCGGCTGCGCAGTCGGCTTATTGGCGCTCAGCACAGCCTTGGGAGCCATCTTGTTTTGAATCAGATAATTTAGTAATCCAGATGACGCTAAGCTCACTTCGTGTACGAACGTCAGGTTTCCGACCGATGTCTTCTTCGTAGGGGCTTGGTCGCGCGAGTTGCGGTACAACACCCAGTCCCAACTCACCACCTCAATTTCGCCTTCGTGACCAAAAACGGCTGACTCTCCCGTGATGCCGTCAATCTTGATATAGATATTGCTGCCTGCCATTAACCGTCTCCCGCCAATTGTCAAGATATGTCTATACGACATTGGTAGTCTGATTCAACGACAGCGCAGTGGACGGCCCGCGACATAATTTGACTCGGTACGTCGTGTTGTCTCGCGGGACTTACACCACTCGCTTCTTCCGGACCCTCGCGCGTACGCCAGCGTCTCTCCCTCGGCATCAACGGCCACGCGCGCCACGTGTGCGCGGAGGTACTGGAAGGCTTCAACGACGCGCGAGGTCGATTCCTTCTCACCGTATTGCGGCGGTCCGCTACTCGAGTGTTGGCAGTTGATCACACCGAGACGGAAGGACGAATCCGGCCTCGCTTGAATGACGCGTGTGTGACTGTGGACGTGAGTCACGCAACGTCAACGTGGATTGTCGGCACTAACGGTAGTTACACGCTTGCAGCGACAGGCACTGCTCTTTGCGTGATCCTGTGAGCGCGTGTCCGTGGCCGCAGTGACAAGCGGCCCTAACGCACAGACGCCAATGGTCGGTTAATACGACACTGCTGCTTTGCACTGTCCACTGCAAAGCGAATAAGTTTCACGCTGTGCCTCTAGCCCCAAAAGAACCGCTATTCGTATGCCGAAAGCACCCGCTGCTAACCTTCCCACCACCCGCCAAAACAAAGCCGTTTAGCGCCACGATGCCTATCCTTAAGGGTTTCGTCAGTTATGGCCGGTAGGCTGTATTGCTCAATAAAGCTCAACAATGCTCAGCAAGAGCGGAACACAACATGCCCGCACCCTACGTCGAAAGCCTCGTCAAAATCTCGTGGAAGAATCTTTCGCGTCACCGGTTTCATCGGAAGCATGCGCGCGAGGCGCGCGGGATTCTCCGCAACATCGAGAACAGGCAGGGGAAGACGGATGCTGGACAACTGCGGCTCGCGGACGCCTACGCGCGCGACGTGCTGGGCGACCCGTGCTACGCGCCGTGGCTGCACGTCTATACCGCTCTCAACGGAACGTTCAAAGAAGGCTGGATTCCGGACAACTACTACGGCTGGATCGTCGTTCCGAAGATGAAAGGTCTTTACGGGCAGATGTCGCATCTCAAGCCCGTGTCGCGGCTGCTCTTTCAGGACGACGCGTTTCCGGATCTCGGCTACTACGTGAACGGCATTTTCTATACGGCGGACCACACTGCGATACCTAAATCGCAGGTCGAAAGCGTCGTTTTCAGCACGACGGACCGCATAGCGTTCAAGCTCGATCACTCGATGCAGGGCAAGGGCGTCTTCCTGATCGATCGCAAAGACTTCGACGCCGATCGCATCAGCCAGCTCGGCAACGGCGTGCTGCAACGCTTCATCGTGCAGCACGCGTCGTTTGACCAGTTCGCGTCGAAGGCGGTGGCGACGGTGCGGCTGACGACGGTCGTCGACGACGCCGGCAGTATCTCGCTGCGCGCCTGTTTTCTGCGCCTCGGCCGCTCCGCCGACACGTACATCCGCCCGGACAGCGAAGTCTGCGTGCCCGTCGATCTGGAAACCGGGCGGCTCTTCAGCGCGGGCTATCTGAGCGACTGGACCCGCGTCGAGGCTCACCCGGATTCCAAGGTCAGGTTCGACGGTGTGATCCTGCCTGCGTTTTCCAAATGCGTGGACAAGGTCATCGAGCTCCACGCGAAGGCGCCGTTTGCGCGCTGCGTCGGCTGGGATCTGACCGTCGATATCGACGAGAAGGTGCTCGTGATGGAGTGGAACGCCGAGCACAACGACGTCAAATTCAGCGAAGCAACGCAAGGACCGTGCTTCACCGATCTGAAGTGGGAAACGTTGAGGCCGATGGCTTGAGGCGTCTTCTTGGCGCTTGTTTAATGCAGCCGCGCCCGCCTCGTCTGATCGAACCGTTCGCGTGCCACTAACGGCGCCAGTGCAAGGCTATCTTCCCGCGCCGGCTCGATGCAGCGACGCCGTCGTCTAATCTAACAAGACGTGTGGGCGTTAGCGCAGCGCGGCGGCAGGCGGCGCGGGCCGCTTCTCGCCACCGCGCAAACGCTCCGTGATGCCTCCTCCCGCAGCAACCAACAAGCCCGCCTCCGCAAGAAATCGACTCGTACCATCGCGCCGATCGCCCGTACAATCGTCGCAACGGAGGTCGCACATGCCCACACCCACCCGGCGTCCCGTCCTGGGATGCATCGCCGACGATTTCACCGGCGCCACCGATCTCGCCAGCATGCTCGTGCGCGGCGGCATGCGCACGATCCAGAGCATCGGCGTGCCCGCGTCGAACGCGCGCCTCGACGCGGATGCCGTCGTGGTCGCGCTGAAATCGCGGACCATCGAAGCGTCGGACGCCATCGCGCAATCGCTCGCCGCGCTCGACTGGCTGCGCGCGCAAGGCTGCCGCCAGTTCTTCTTCAAATACTGTTCGACGTTCGATTCCACCGATGCCGGCAACATCGGCCCGGTCGCCGAGGCGCTGCTCGACGCGCTCGCCGGAACCAGCGGCGCGGACTTCACGATCGCCTGCCCGGCTTTCCCGGAGAACAAGCGGACGGTGTATCGCGGACATCTCTTCGTCGGCGACGCGCTGCTCAGCGAATCGGGCATGGAGCATCACCCGCTCACGCCGATGCGCGATCCCAACCTCGTTCGCGTCCTGCAGCGCCAGTCGAAAGCGAAGGTCGGCCTGATCGCGAGCGAAACGGTCGCGGCGGGCGCCGATGCGGTGCGCGACGCGATCGCCCGTCTGCGTGCCGATGGCGTGCGTCTCGCGATTGCCGACGCGCTCACCGACGCCGACTTGCGCACGCTCGGCGCGGCCTGCGCCGATCTTGCGCTCATCACGGGCGGGTCGGGCGTCGCCATCGGCTTGCCGGACAACTTCCGCCGTGCAGGACTGATCGAGCCGAACGACAAGGCGGCGGAACTGCTCACGGTCGAAGGCGCGGCGCTCGTGCTAGCGGGCAGCGCATCGAAAGCGACGAACGGGCAAGTGGCCGAGTGGATCGCGGCGCGGCCCGCGTTTCGCGTCGATCCGCGTGCGCTCGCCCGGGGCGAGCCGGTCGTCGACAAGGCGCTCGCCTTCATCGATACACACGCGCCGCAACCCGTGCTGGTCTACGCGACAGCCACGCCCGACGAAGTGAAGGCGGTCCAGAACGAACTCGGAAGCGCGGCGGCGGGCAAGCTCGTCGAAGATGCGCTCGCCGTCATCGCTCGCGAGGCGAAGACGCGCGGCGTGCGCAAGTTTGTGGTCGCGGGCGGCGAAACGTCGGGCGCGGTGGTGCAGGCGCTCGGCGTCGAGATGCTCCAGATCGGGCCGCCCATCGATCCCGGCGTGCCCGTGACCGTCAGCGTCGGCGCGGACGAGGCGCGGCTCGCGCTGGCGCTTAAGTCCGGCAACTTCGGCGCACGCGATTTCTTCGACAAGGCACTGCGTTTCATCGAAGGAGAACGCGCGTGAGCGACACCGTCATTGGATCAGACAGCGACGCGAGACTGCGCGAGGAAATCTGCACGGTCGGCGAGAGCCTTTATGCGCGCGGCTACACCGTGGGCACGGCGGGCAATATCAGCGCGCGCTGCGACGACGGCTGGCTCATCACGCCGACCGATGCCTGTCTCGGCCGGCTGGATCCCGCGCAGATCGCCAAGGTGGATTTGGAGGGACGGCACGTCTCCGGCGCGCGGCCATCGAAGACGCTGGAACTGCATCGGCGTATCTACGAGGGCAATGCCGAAACGCGCGGCATCGTGCATACGCATTCGACCTCGCTCGTCGCATTGACGCTCGCGGGCGTCTGGCGCGACGACGACGTCCTGCCGCCGATCACGCCGTATTACGTGATGAAGGTCGGCCACGTGCCGCTCGTGCGCTACCGCCGCCCCGGCGACCCGCAAGCCGCGGCCGAAATCGCGGCGCGCGCTGCCGACGTGCGCGCTGTTCTGCTGGAGCGGCTCGGGCCGGTGGTGTGGGAACGCAGCGTCTCCCATGCGTCTTACGCGCTCGAAGAACTGGAAGAGACTGCGCGCCTGTGGCTGATGACGACGCCGCGACCGGCTCCGCTCGACGATGCCGCCATCGACGAACTGCGGCAGACGTTCGGCGCGCGCTGGTAGCGTCGGCGCGACTCGCGTCTATTCGATCTCCCCGCCTGCCGCGCGGCCCTTGAACGCCGCTTCGGAAAACTGCGCGAGCACCACGTTCAGGCTCGCGAGCGTATAAGGCTTCGCCAGCACAGTGCCGATGCCATCGGCGCCCTCGCCGATCGCCTGTCCGTAGCCCGTCGCATAGATGACGCGCAGGCCGGGCCGCTCGGCCTTCAGCCTTCGCGACAGCGCGACGCCATCCATGCCGGGCAAGCCGACATCGGTGAAGAGAATGTCGAAGTCGTCGTTGGCGAACGCCGCCAGAGCTTCTTCCGCACTCGCAACCGCCTTCACCCGATGCCCCAGCGCCCGGATCAGTTCGAGCGCCATGCCGCGCAACTCCGGGTGATCCTCGACGACGAGCACGCTGAACGTCTGCGGCAGGCGCGTGGCCGGCGACGCGCTCTCGACTGCGGGACGCGAACGCGCGAGCGCGACCTGCTTCCGGTTCGCCAGCATGTGCCGGACCTTGCGCGCGAGTTGCTCGCGCCGATAGGGCTTCGTCAGCAATTGCACGCCGGCGTCGAGCCGTCCGCCATGCACGATGGCGTTTTGCGTGTATCCGGACGTGAACAGCACCTCGATGCCCGGCAAGAGCGCCTTCGCGCGCCTCGCGAGTTCCGGACTGCGCAGCTTGCCGGGCATCACGACATCGGTGAACAACAGGTCGATGGGCAAGCCGCTTTGCAGAATGCCGAGCGCGCTTTCGGCGTTGTCGGCCTTGAGCACCTGATAGCCGAGCTCACGCAGCATCTCGACGACGGTGGACTGCACGGCCAGATCGTCTTCCACGACGAGGATCGTCTCGCTGCCGCCGACAACGGGCGCCGCCGCAAGCGACGTGGTCTGCACCACGGCTTCGAGCGAGCGCGGCAAGTAGATCTTGATC
This sequence comes from Burkholderia sp. 8Y, assembly GCF_902506145.1. Classification (GTDB taxonomy): domain Bacteria; phylum Pseudomonadota; class Gammaproteobacteria; order Burkholderiales; family Burkholderiaceae; genus Caballeronia. The sequence goes on from NZ_LR733519.1 coordinate 1,538,799, forward strand.
GTCGTGCCGTGCCCGACTTCGCTATAGATCTTGAAGTGCCCGCCGCTTTGCTTGACGAAGCCATACGCCATCGAGAGTCCGAGGCCCGTGCCGACGCCTTCGGGCTTCGTCGTGAAGAACGGATCGCACGCGCGCTCCATCACTTCGCGCGTCATGCCGGTGCCGGTATCGGAGATGGCGAGCAATACGTACTGGCCCGGTTCGAGATCGGCATCGGATGCGACGTAGTCGTCGTCGAGCATCGAATTGCTCATTTCGATGGTGAGCTTGCCGCCGTCGGGCATCGCATCGCGCGCGTTGATCGCGAGGTTCAGCACGACGTTTTCCAGTTGATGCGGATCGACGAGCGCGTTCCACAGCCCGCCAGCGAGCACCGTCTCCATGACGACCGACTCGCCCAGTGCGCGGCGCAGCATGTCGTCCATGCCCGCGACCACGGGCGCGAGGTTCGTGACCACGGGCTGCAACGGCTGACGCCGCGCGAAAGCCAGCAGTTGCGAAGACAGTTTCGCGCCGCGCTCGACGGCGCTCGCCGCGGTGTCCACGCGCTTGATCGCCGTCTCGTTGCCGGCGACGGACGCGCACAGCAATTGAAGATTGCCGCCGATCACTTGCAGGATGTTATTGAAGTCATGCGCGATGCCGCCGGTGAGCTTGCCGATCGCCTCCAGCTTCTGCGAACGCTGCAACGCGGCCTGCGTCTGTTCCAGTTCGCGCGTGCGCTCCTCGACCAGTCCTTCGAGGCTCGTCTGATACCGTTCTACTTCGTCCTGCGCGAGCTTCTGCACGGTGACGTCCTGCCCTTGCACGAAGATGCCGGCGACTTCGCCATCGTTGCCCGCAATCGGCTGATACACGAAGTCGAGAAAGCGCGTTTCCAGCGGCCCGCCATCGCGCGGCTGAATCATGACCGGCACCGCCTTGCCGATGAACGGCTCGCCCGTATCGAACACGCGCGACAACAGATCGATGAACCCTTGCTCGACCACTTCCGGCAACGCATCCCGAACGCGCTTTCCGACCAGTTCGCGATCGCCGGTCAGACGGCGATACGCCGCGTTCGCCAGTTCGATAACGTGATCGCGCGTGCGCAGCACGCAGACGAAGCCGGGCGCCTGCTCGAAAAGCCGCAGGAGACGCGTGTTGTCGACGTGCAGTTCCTTCGCGAGTTCCAGCGCCCGACTCGTGCTCGCGAGCGCCTCGGTGCGCTCGACGAGGACCTGTTCCAGTTCCCCTTGCTTGCGCTTGAGCGCCTCTTGCGCTTGCACCTGATCGCTGACGTCGTTGCCTTGCGAGAAGATCCCGACGACCGCGCCAGCATCGTCCACGATAGGCTGATACACGAAGTCGATGAAACGCGCTTCGCTCTGGCCGCCCGCCTCCGGATCGACGCGCAACGGCACGGCGCGCCCGACGAAAGGCCGGCCTGTCTCGTACACCTCGTCGAGCAGTTCGAAGAACCCTTGCCCTTCGAGTTCGGGCAGCGCCTCTCTCACCGGCTTGCCGATGATCGGCTTGAATCCCGCCAGCCGGTGATGCGCGCCATTCTGCAACTGATAGATATGATTCGGACCCCGAAAGAAGCAGACGAAGCCCGGCGCCTGCTCGAAAAGCCTCAACAGCTCCTGATTCTCGCGCGTGCGCGCATCGAGCGCCAACGCTTTCTCACGCTCGGCGAGTTGCTTCGCTTCATGCTGCGCGGTGATGTCGCGCGTGATCTTCGCGTAGCCGACATGCCGCCCTGAATCGTCGAACAGCGAATCCAGCACGACGTGCGCCCAGAAGCGCGAACCGTCCTTGCGCACGCGCCAGCCTTCGGACTCGAACTTGCCTTCGCGGACCGCGATTTCCAGCGCACGTTCCGGCAGATCGACCGCGCGGTCTTCTTCGGTATAAAACCTTGAGAAGTGCTGACCAATGATTTCTTCAGGTGCATAGCCCTTGATGCGCTCCGCGCCGACATTCCAGCTTCTGACGAGACCGGTCGGAGATAGAAGATAGATCGCGTAGTCCCTGACTCCTGCGATCATGCGCTCGAAGTGTCCACTGCCTGACCCGGCAGGACCGACGAGACCTTGACCCTTGACATCCATGTGGCAATACCCTGGCGCGTGCGGCTGATTTTCGAGTGCTGCATTTTACTTCGCTTGCGGGCCGCTCGTCGGCGCTTGGCGCCCTTGGCAGAAACGGTGGCGTTCCGGCGTCACGGGATGAGTAGTTCTTACAGCGTCGATGCGGACTAGGCGGACGGATTTGCCACTCGTTCCTGTACGACTCGATGAAGCGCGCGGCGCCGAGCACGGTTCGTCGCATTCGTTCACACTGGCGCATCGAACAATCGACCAGCAAAGGCTGCAATGAACAAACAGGCACTTATCATCGGCGCGACGGGCATTGTCGGACGCAATCTCGCGGAACATCTTCAATCGCGTGGCGAGTGGTCCGTCACCGGCATCTCGCGCGGGCGCACGCCCGCACCCGCCGATGTCGAACCCATCGTCGCGGATCTCACATCGGCGTCGTCGGTCGCACAGGCATTGAGCGGACGCGAATTCAGTCATGTCTTCTTTACCGCGTGGTCTCGGCAATCGACGGAAGCCGACAACATTCGCGTCAACGGGGCAATGGTCGCTAATGTGCTCGCGGCATTGGGGCCGTCCGGCGCGCTTGAGCATGTCGCGCTCGTGACCGGCCTCAAGCACTATCTCGGTCCCTTCGAGGCGTACGCCAAAGGGACCGTGCCGACGACGCCCTTTCGCGAGGAACAGGGCCGGCAACCCGTCGACAACTTCTACTACGAGCAGGAAGACCGGCTGTTCGACGCAGCAAGTCAGTACGGCTTCGGATGGAGCGTGCATCGGCCGCACAGCATCATCGGTTTCGCCATTGGCAACGCAATGAACATGGGCGTCACGCTCGCCGTCTATGCGAGCTTATGCAAGGCGACGGGCCAACCCTTCCTGTTCCCCGGATCGGCCGCGCAATGGCACGGCCTGACCGACATGACGGATGCGCGCCTGCTCGCGCGTCATCTGGAATGGGCAGCGACGTGGCCGGAAGCGCGCAACGAAGCATTCAACGTCGTGAATGGCGACGTGTTCCGCTGGAAATGGATGTGGGAACGCATCGCGGAATACTTCGGTATCGAGCCTGCCCATTTCGATGGTGAAACGCGGCCGCTCGACGGCCGCATGCAGGATGCCGGGAAGACGTGGGCCGAGATCGCGGCACGACATGCGCTGGTCGAGCCGGAGGTAGACAGGCTCGTCTCGTGGTGGCATACGGACGCGGACCTCGGACGTCCGATGGAAGTGCTCACGGATATGACGAAGAGCCGCAAGGCCGGCTTTCTTGATTATCAGAGCACGCCCGACGCGTTCTTTGCGTTGTTCGACCGCCTCAAGCGCGAGCGCATCATTCCGCAGTAGGACGAAGCAAGTGCGTATCGACCTTTGAACCGCCGCCTTCGCAGTCGATGACATCGCGCATCGTGGGCGTTATTTTCGAAGCCGCCGGTTACTCGCAAATCGCGAATGGCGCGGGCATCTTGTTCATGCGCGTGGGGCAATCAGAAGGCGCGCTGAAAGATGCGTTCGCGCATCCAGGCCGTGCGCTCGTCGGCGTAGTGACGGTCAAGCAGGTTCCGCCGTCGATGCGTTATGCGCAAGTGAACTGCTTCAGCCTCGACATGCTGCGCGCGGTTTCGAACCAGCGCGCACCAACTTGCGTTGATATGAGAGGCGCGGCGGACATGTAAGTGCCGGTGAAGCCGCCCATGTCCGCCGCATTGCGCTGCTTCAAGTCAAGGCGCGTCCGTGCCCAGTTCGACGCGCGTCTCGTTGATCGACACCGCCGTGCCTCTCGGCGCGTTCCTCGCACTGACGCGCACGAATGAGACCACGATATTGTTCGTGTTGGAGATGCCCAGTTGCGCCAGCAGATCCGTCACGTCGAATTCCATCATGTTCATGCCGTGATGAGCGGCGGTCGAGATCTCGAATGCGCCCACCGTACCAATGAAGTGCTGCGACTTCACGGCATCGATATCGCCGCTGGCAGGAAGGTTCACGTAGACGTTATAGAAGAAGCCGCCTGCCTTGGCTGCCGGAGGCATCGCGATGCCATCGAGCACGATCTTCACGTATTGATACGAGCTTTTTGCCTGCGGCGTGGCTTGCAACGAATTCGCCGACTGGTTTGCGCCGACGGCCGGCGAAGTCGTCAGCACGTCCTTCAATGCGTTGGCATTCGCGGCCTGAAGCGCGATGCTCGCGCTCACGGAAGCCTCGCCCAGCGCGACGCCCTTCGCGCCGCCCAAGGAACGGCGCGTCGACGATACCGTGCGGCCGGGGCTCGCCGTGAATGCGCCGGCCTTCGGCCGCCCCTGGATAGTGGCAATCTGAGCTTGCACGCGAATGATTCTCCCATGTTGCGCCTCGGGCGGCAGCAGCAGCGGCGTCGAGTCGTTGGCGTAGTCATAGCTTAGCCCCGTCGTCGTGCGCGTTCTCGACTTCGACATCGTCAAGCCACTTGCGTAGGTGAAGCTGCCGTTCCAATACGTGCTGGTCGTCGCTGGCACCTTGCTCGTCGCCCGCCGCGACCACGCATTCCACAGTCGGTCGATATTGCAGTGATGCAGATAGAAGATCGGATCGTTCGGCGCCGAGGCAATGTCGGCCATGTAACCGCCGATGATGTCGTGAACCGGATTGTGCGGCGCGTTCTCCAGTTTCGGCTCGAATGCGTTGTTGGTGTTGCGCTGGAAGTTGTACACATTCGACGCGAACGGACTGAGATCGAGCGCCTGATAGACGTTCGTGTTCACGCGCGGGACGTAAAGCGGATTGCCCTTCGCGGTATCCGTGAATTCGGACGGAATCACCGGGTACGTGTAGTAATCCCAGTACGGGATGACGAACGTTGCATCGCCCGACAGTGTCCGCATCTGTTGTTCGAGGTAGTACAGATAGCCGCGATGCCACGTCAGAAAGTAGGCCACGCTGTGCGGGCAGTGATTCGTGTGGACATTGACCCAATACTGCCACGATGTCGGCTTGCTGCTATCGGTGGCCGCTTTCATCGTGCGCACCGCGTTCAAATAGGCCGCATAGTGGGGCGTTGTTTTGAACGTTTGCCATTCGACTCTGATGGCTGGAGCCGTCGCCGCGGCACTCCATCGCGGAAGCGATGCAGCCGCGAGTGCCGACGCCGTTCCTTGAATGAACGCACGCCGCTTGTTCGAAGTGAAATCCATACACCCCCCTGAGGAACGCTTAAAGATGATATGTACGAAGTCGTCGGCCTGCGCGCGTCGCAGCGAAATGGCGGCGAGCATCCTCGACCGACGAGTCGATTAGAGTATGGACTACTACAGGCTAACGTTCCAAACGCGTTATTTGCAATCCGAACTATCGAATTGTGCGGTAACCCATAGAACGATGTGCACATGCGTGCCTCGCTCGATACGGAGCAAGGACCGGCCGCTTTTTAGTCCGGGCGTTCGATTTTTTCGGCCAACGCGCGGCGCAATGCGGCGCTGTCAATACGGGGATTCCATACCGCGACGACACGTTCGCCTTTGCGTGCAGCATTCCCGACGAGCCGCCTCATTTCCGCCATGCGACCGCGCCCCGGAGGGGCCTAAGTTCGTACGCGCACCCGTCGCTTGGGACGCCGGTTTTATTCGTTATGCGAATGATTGTTTCATGCACGCGTTTCAGCATTCGCCGCGACAGATGGTGACTTTTTTTAACGCATCATGGGTGCCGCGATGTGGGGTCGAACGACGCGCCGGCGCGGTCACGTGCGCGACGGTTAAGTGCAAAGAGACCTTGCTTCCCAACGCTGGATCATGCTAGCGGGCGCGGACATCGCCGCTCTCAAGAACCACGAAAGGGCGTGCTTTCGCGTGAGCGCGATCACCCACTGCGATTGGGTGGACTGAATGAACTGACCGGGGCGTCCAGCCGTCGCTCGGCGTTCGCCCCGCTCGATGCGGCACATCGTGTCTGCGTCGCGTTAATCGACCTCGACCATTTTAAATCCATCAACGATACGCTCGGGCACGAAGCCAGCGATGGCGCTTTAGAACATGCTGGATCGTCTGCTGCACACCCTTGCGCGTGTGACGTCGAGACTGCTCGCGCATGTGCAAATCACGCTGACGTTTTCGCTGGATCAGCGCAGGCGCACGCCGGCGTATCCAGAGACGAACTAATACCGCGTGCCGATCGCGCGCTTGACGCAGCCAAATGGCTTATCCGCAGCCGCGTCAATATCGACCGAACGCGCGGCTAACGTCTCGCTGCAAGACCTATTCTGCCGCGCTGCCTGTCGCGGTCTCGAACATGTGGATTCTCAACAGCGCAGTCGTATCGACGGACCGGTTGCTGAATTCCGCGCCCACGAGCACCGCGCCCGCCGTCTGCCGAAGATTGCGCACGATGCAGTTGAACACGACCGCATGCACCTTGCCGTCGGCGCGCAAACGCAGCGCGAGCTTGAAGTGTTCGCCGACATTGACGAGCGGGTCTACAAGACGCAACGCAACGCCGCCCAGGCTGACATTGACCACGGCAACGTCGAAGCCCGCCGCCACGCAATCGTTCCTGATGAGACGCCCCGCCAGTTCGGTCGACACCCGAACGTGATTGCGCACGATATGCGTCTGCACGGTCTGCGGATACGCGAAATACACCACCTTGACCGGCGATTCGCTCCGCCCGATCACCGTGCTGGAGAAGCGGTAAATCTTGCGCCCGAGTAGCCCTTTGCATTCGACAGCAACGCCCGCGTCCAGTAAGTCATGCGCGTTCGCTGCGGTCACGACGAACGCGCTGCCCGCAACGGACCCAACGAACTCGGCCTGCACGGGCGGATGTTCGCGGCCGACGAGCGTCAGTTGCATGCTCTCCATCGTCTTCGGCAAGGTTCCGGTGATGGCGGTCAAACGATCGACCTTCGCCCGTGGCGCGGGCGCGTCGTGCTTCGCGGTCGATATCAACAGATCGCCCTGCTTTACAAGTCCAGCGTGCGGGCGCTCGCCGGCGGGCGCATCTTCATCGCGGAATCCGCCTGCTGCGAGAATCCGGTCGCGCTGGCCTTCGGAGCGCACGCAGTAACCTCTCGTCAAAAGAAGCTTGCCGCTCGCCGAATAAACGGCGAACGGCAGCGGTGTGCCGATCTGCAGTTCTTGTGCGCTGACTCTGACCAGTACCATGTTCGTGTCTTGCCTTTGTGCGTCGACCTCCGTCGCTTTGCGTCGGAGATCGCCAATGTCGTTCGCGATACGTTAGCGCGCAGGGCACGGAATTTAAGTGCGTTGTCACTCATTCGTCTGACGATAGCGGGGTCAAATGCCGCTGGCGATGCCTCCGCGTTCTCGCGCTCGCAAGCAATCGTTCAACTTTTGCGCAAACGGGCCGATATCTCGCCTGTTGGCCGAACGCAAGGCTGACGAAAACGAGAACTGACGCTGAACGCAAGGGCGAGACAAATGCAGAGAATGAGCTTCAAGGCAACGCTGTGGAGCACCGTGGGATTCGTGTGGCTGAGTCTGATCGTGCTGTCGCTACTGAGCGCGACCATGACGCGCACGTTGATGATGCAGGACCGCCAGCAGGCGCTGGCCGAGCAAGTGCAGTCCGCGGTGAGCGTGGTGAACTTTTACGTGCAACAGGCGCAAAGCGGCGCAATGACCGCCGAGGAAGCCAGGCGCGCGGCCATCGCGCGTCTGCGGCCGGTGCGCTATGGACAGAGCGGCTATCTGCTCGTCGTCGATTCGACCATGCTGCAACTGCTCAACCCTGTGCGTCCCGAAACGGAAAACAAGATCAACGATCTCGTCGACAAGACCGGCAAGCATTTCACCGCTGAGATCGTCAAGCACGGACTCGACGGCACGCACCTGACCGACTACCTGTATCCGAAGCCCGGGCAAAGCGAGGCGCTGCCGAAAGTTGCCTACGGCGAGTACGTTCGCGCGTGGGACTGGCATGTCTACACGGGCGCTTACGTGGACGACATCAATCATGAATTCGGCCGGCGGCTTCTCGCGATGCTTGCGATCGTCGGCGTGGTGGGACTCGCGCTGACCGTGGCGATGGGCTGGATCATCCGCAACGTGCTGCGCAAGCTCGGCGGCGATCCCAAAGACGTGGCAGACGCGTGCAAACGCATTGCAGCGGGCAATCTCACGGAGGCCGTGCCCGTCGCGGCGGGCGACGATGCAAGCCTGATGGCGTCGGTCCGCACCATGCAGGACCGGCTGCTGCAAACGATGGGCGCCGTCACCTCGTCTGCCCACGCGATCGCGGGCGCGACGAAGGAGATTGCCGCCGGCAACAGCGATCTTTCGTCGCGCACGGAAGAACAGGCTGCATCGCTCGAAGAGACTGCGGCGAGCATGGAAGAACTCACGTCGACGGTGAAGCAGAATGCCGATAACGCGCGTCAGGCAAGCGGTCTCGCCGAGAACGCCAGCGCCGTCGCCAACGAAGGAACCGCCATTGTCGGGCAGGTCGTCGACACGATGGCCGGCATCGAGGAAAGCTCGCAGAAGATCGCGGAGATCATCGGGATCATCGAAGGCATCGCCTTCCAGACCAACATCCTCGCGCTCAACGCCGCTGTGGAAGCGGCTCGTGCGGGCGAACAGGGCCGCGGCTTCGCAGTCGTCGCGGGCGAAGTGCGCAGCCTCGCGCAACGTTCGTCGAGCGCGGCACGCGAAATCAAGGCACTGATCGAGACCTCCGGCAGCCGCGTCGGCGCGGGCACGGAATTGGTCGCGAAAGCGGGCGAAACCATGCGCAGCGTGCAGTCCGCGATTCAGCGCGTGACCGACATCATGGGCGAGATCGCGTCGGCATCGCACGAGCAGAGCGGGGGCATCGAACAGGTCAATCAGGCGATCTCGCAGATGGACGAAGTCACGCAGCAGAACGCCGCGCTGGTCGAACAGGCGGCGGCAGCGGCGGCCTCGCTGGAGGATCAGGCAGAGGCGCTTCGCAAAGCAGTGAGCGTGTTCCGCACGAGCCCCGGCGCAGCGGTCGCGGAGACGGCTACGTCCATGCAACGCCCTGTCGCGCCGCCAGCGCAACAGCACAAGCCTGCATCGACCGCTAAGCGCGCCGAGCCTGTCATGCACAAAACTGCGGCCACCGTGACCAATGGCGGCGACTGGGAGACGTTCTAAGCGCGAATGAACTATTATTCGTCTTCCTATCTATTTACGCCGCTGACTTAAGGCGACATCGGCCAACGCGCCGTCACACGTAAGTTTCGTTGAAACGAACTCGGGCATCCCAGACGATGGGATGCCCGCAATTTTCTCTGGAGCCAGTTCAACGTTGCGCATAGGCTGCATGACGTGGCTTGCCGCTTGCTAGGAATGTCATGTGTTCCATCGACCAATCGGAGGATACGATGACTACGCATGCCGGACGATCGCAAGAAGACCGCATGGAGGCCGAAAAGGGCAAGAAACTGCCGGCGCAGGAGCAGGCCGGAGGAAACATGGCCGTCGAAGGAACAGAAGCCGGTAAGGATTCGAGCAGCGGCGAGCTCTCGGAAGCCGGAAAGGACGTGTGGCGTCAGGGCAGCACAATCGATGAGGAAGGCCCCTTGCCGCCGGACGATAAATCTGGCGCTTAATATTTCAGCGCCGGATGGAATGCGGCGCGAGACCACAAGGGGATACCGATGCACATCGTCTGCCACATGATGTCTTCACTGGATGGCCGAAGTCTCACGGACGGCTGGCACCTCGACTTCGCCGCTCCTTGTTATGAGGAAACAGCCGCCAGCTTCAAGGCCGACGCGTGGGTGTGCGGCCGCGTCACCATGCAGGAAATTTCGCACGCGAAGGACCGGGACTATCCACGCGGTCTCGCGAAAAGCGCCTTGCCACGCACCGATCATTTCGCGAAGCGCGACGCGAGCCAATACGCCATATCCATCGACCCCAAGGGACGCGTCGGCTGGAAAAGCGATACCGCCCTCGACTCGCATATCGTCGAAGTACTCGCCGAAAGCGTGGAAGATGACTATCTCGCGCACTTGCAGTCGATTGGCGCGTCTTATCTTTTCGGCGGCAGAGACGACATCGATCTTCAATGCGTCGTGCAGACGCTCGAACGCGAATTGAATATCGGCAAGCTCATCGTCGAAGGAGGCGGCCACGTGTCGGGCGCTTTCGTGAACGCGCAACTGGCCGATGAAGTCAGCGTGTTACTGATTCCGCTCGTTGACGGACGAGAAGCGCACCCTTCGTCATTCGAAGTCTCGATGGATAAGTGGCAAAAGCCTGCTTATCTGAAGCTGGAATCGGTCGAGAAGCTCGATAACGACGTGGTTTGGGTCCGCTATAAGCGCAAGGCGTGAGCGCGCGGCTCGCTCGGTGGCTGCTCTAAGAGGCAGGCCGCAACGCGCGACGCGTCACTTCTTCCAGCGGGGCAGCGGCAAGCCAATGGCAATAGCCGCTGATCTTTCTGGTATCGATTTCTTCCAGCGCCATATGGTCGTATTCGCCGTTGCGGTAGCGATGCTTCGACCAGTACGTGTCCGTATGCCACGCATGGATGTGCAAGACGTCACTGCCTAGCTTGCGATCCGCGAAAGAAAAATGATCCAGCAATCCCAGCGAACAGGCTTGCGGGTAGGTCGAGCGCAGAGCGAGTTCACCCGCATACATGGTGAGGACCTGCTTGCACCATCCGGGCCACTCGCCTTGAAACTCGCGGAATTCTTCGTCGAGCAGCCGGTTGCAGGCGTCGGTTTGCGCAGTGAGATAGTTTCGCAGGTATTCGGAGGGCCCCAACAGCGACGCGCCGACATTGTGAAGACCCGTGTGCGGATAGCCCCAGCGGGCAGAGATGTCGGAAAGCCGTGCGCGTACCGAGGCGTCGTAGGCGTATGCGCCGAATCCTGTGCATAGCCCGGAGGGACGGAAGTGCCTCAACGCCGGCGTGACGAAGGTATCGCAATCTGTCTTGAGGATGTATTCGAACCGCGAGCAGGCCTCGTTGACCGCAGGCTCCGCGAGATTCGCAACCGAGTTGATATAGCCGTAACCGTTCCACTGCGCATCGCGTTCGGCATACGGGACGCTCGATATGATCTCGATGCGGGAGTCAGCGGGCAATCGTTCTTCGATTCCCGGATGACAGACCGCAATGATGCCACCGGTCTCCAATACACCGGAATAGATGAGGCTTTTGTAAAGCCAGCCGAATTCTTCGAGCATCTGCTCGCTGTTGTCGATATAGACAAGTATTCCAAGGTCCATGACGTCCTCTGTGTCGGGCTTGCAGCGCCCGACCAATGCGAGTGAATCAGGGAATTGGAAGAGCGACAGCAGCACTCAATGCTATAGAAAAACCGCTCGGTGCTGCTGCTTTAGCGCATAAATGCACAAAAATACCGATAGTCAGAGCGCAAGCACGCCCTCTTGCTCGCTTTCCAGCTAACGACCTCAGCCCAAGACTTCCCGAGCGGCACGTTCTTTGCAACGTCCGCGCTGACCTCCCGCAACATTCGGTTCGATCCCTCCTTCCGGCGCACACAATGAAGACCTTCCACTGCAACCGCTGCGATCAGCTCGTCTTCTTCGAAAATACGCATTGCGAAAACTGCGGCGCGAAGCTCGGCTATATGCCGAAACTGAGTCAGATCAGCGCATTCGATGAGACGGAAGACGGTACGTGGAAGAGCCTGCACCCGCTCGCCAAGGATCAGCATTATCGGCCTTGCCACAACTATGCGGTCGAGAATGTCTGCAACTGGATGGTCCCTTTGCATAGCGCCGATACGCTCTGCGCGTCCTGCCAATTGACGAGCATCATTCCGAACCTGGAGACGCCCGATAACCGCCTTTACTGGTATCGCCTGGAGGGCGCGAAACGCCGCCTGCTCTTCACGCTCGCCGAGCTCGGCCTCGAAGTGAAGTCGCGTCGGGAACACCCTGAGCACGGTCTCGAGTTTCAGTTTCTCGAGGGCGACGCGCAAGGGCGCGGCGTCATGACAGGACATAACAACGGGATCATCACGCTCAACGTTGCCGAAGCCGATGACGCGCATCGCGAGAAAGTGCGCTCCGCGATGCATGAGCCGTATCGCACGTTGCTCGGCCATTTCCGTCATGAAACAGGGCACTATTTCTTCGATCGCCTGATTGCGGATACGCCGCGCATTGCGCCGTTCCGCACGGCATTCGGCGATGAACAGCTGGACTATGGCGCCGCGCTCGACCGCCACTATCGGCAAGGGCCGCCGCCGAACTGGGCGGAAAACTACATCAGCGCCTACGCGACCATGCACCCTTGGGAAGACTGGGCGGAAACATGGGCTCACTACCTGCATATCGTCGATACGATGGATACGGCCGTATCGTGCGGTCTCGTCCTGGTGCCCGACAGCCCGCATGAACCGACGCTGACGGATACGACGCCGATCGAGGAAAGCACGTTCGATAACCTCATGAAACGCTGGGTTCCCCTTACGTATGCGTTAAACAGCCTCAACCGCAGTCTCGGCATGCCGGACGGATATCCTTTCACGCTTGCACCGCCTGTCATCGACAAGCTGCGCTTCGTGCATCGTGTCGTGGCCGCAGCAGCCAAGCGTTGAGCGCACGCTTCAGTTCGACGAACTCTGTGACTGGAACTGCGATGCCCCTTGCGACTCGTCGTGCGTTTGCGTCTGAGTTTGCGAGATGTGTGGTGATTCCGGCGCGATCGGCAAAAGGAACTCGCGGCTGATGCTGCTTGCGAGCTCATTCACGCGTGCGAGAAAACTGACGAGATACGCGTGCAAGCCTCCCTGCAATATTGCGCCGATATCGCCGCTTCCGAGCTCGGCACTGAGTTGCGCCGCGAGCCGTACCGCTTCAGTATCGCGTCCTTGCGTGACGCGGAGGATCAACTGCTCGACCTCCGCGAGGCTTGCCGCAAGCGAACGCGGCCAGTCGCGATAAAGAATCAGCAGGTCCGCCACGCGCTCGGGCGTAATGACATCGCGATAGACCTTGCGATACACCTCGAATCCCGAAACCGAGCCGAGCACGGCTGTCCAGTGGTGATAGTCGAAAGGCTGCGCGGACGTGTCCGCGCGCTGCTCCATCATTTCGAACTTGACGTCGAGAATGCGCGCGGTGTTATCGGCCCGCTCGACGAAAGTCCCCAGACGCATGAAGTAAAACGCGTCGTCCTTGACCAGCGTTCCAAGCTGAACGCCGCGCGACAGATGCGAGCGAAACTTGACCCATTCGAAAAACGTGTACGGCTCACGTTCCAGGATGCCGTCGTCGAGCATGCGCTGACAGTCCAGCCACGTCGTGTTGAGCGTTTCCCATAACTCGCTGTTCGTGGAACTGCGCACGGCCCGCGCGTTCTCACGCGCCGCTCGCAGGCAACTGACAATAGACGATGGATTCGATATGTCGCGCGCCATGAAGTCGATGACGTCATGGCTTTTCATGCTGCGATGCGCGGCGCAGTAAATGCCGCTCAGCTCGGAGATGGAGAGCATGGCGCGCCAGCCGAGCTCCGCATATTCGTCCGATTGCGGCAAGAGCGAGAGTTGATAATTCGCGTCGAGCATCCGCGCAGTGTTTTCGGCTCGCTCGGTATAGCGCGCCATCCAGAAAAGATGATCCGCGGTACGGCTCAGCATGGGTAATCTCGCGTATGGTTTTGATGGTCTCGAGTGCGTGTCCTAGCGTTCCAATACCCAGGTATCCTTGGTTCCGCCGCCTTGCGATGAATTCACGACGAGCGAGCCTTCACGCAGCGCAACGCGGGTCAGTCCGCCCGGCACCATGCGTACTTCGGTGCCCGATAGCACGAAAGGACGCAAGTCGATATGACGCGGCGCGATGCCCGCTTCCACATAAGTCGGACAGGTGGAAAGCGCGAGCGTCGGCTGCGCAATGTACTTCTCCGGATTCACTTCGAGCACCGCGCGGAATTCGGCGATCTGCGCGGCAGTCGACGACGGCCCGACGAGCATGCCGTAACCGCCCGCGCCATGCGTCTCCTTGACGACCAGTTCCGGCAAATGATCGAGCACGTACTTCAAATCATCGGGCTTGCGGCACATCCATGTCGGCACGTTGTTCAATATGGGCTCTTGACCGAGGTAAAAGCGCACCATGTCCGGCACATAGGGATAAATGGACTTGTCATCAGCGATGCCCGTACCCACTGCATTGCACAACGAGACGTGTCCCGCGCGATAAGCCGACACCAGACCGGCGACGCCCAAGGCCGAATCCGGACGGAATACGAGCGGGTCGAGAAAATCATCGTCGACGCGCCTGTAAATGACGTCTACGCGTTGCGGTCCTTGCGTCGTTCGCATGTAGACACAGTCAGCGTCGACGAAAAGATCTTGCCCCTCGACCAGTTCGACGCCCATTTGCTGCGCAAGGAATGCATGCTCGAAATACGCCGAGTTGTACATGCCGGGCGTCATCACGACAATGGTCGGATTGTCCACGCCGGCGGGCGCGGCGGCACGCAAGGTATCGAGGAGCAAGTCGGGATAATGCGCGATGGGCGCGACGCGATTACGCGCGAATAGATCGGGGAAGAGCCGCATCATCATCTTGCGGTTTTCCAGCATGTACGACACGCCGGACGGCACGCGCAGGTTGTCCTCGAGGACATAGAACTCGCCCTGTCCGGCGCGCACGATATCAATGCCCGCGATATGAGCATAGATATCGCGCGTCACGTCGACGCCGCGCATCTGCGGCCGATACTGCGCGTTGCCCACGATCTGCGCTTCCGGAATGATGCCGGCGCGAATGATGTCCTGATCGTGGTAGATGTCGTGAATGAAGCGGTTCAGTGCATTCACGCGCTGCCTGAGACCGCGTTCCAGCGCCTTCCATTCGTCGGCGGGAAAAATACGCGGAATGACATCGAAGGGAATGGTGCGCTCAGGAATGATGCCCGGTACGTCGCTCGTGCCGTAGACCGCGAACGTAATGCCAACTCGGCGGAAAACCAGGTCCGCCTCCGCGCGCTTGAGATCGATCAGCTTTTCGCTTTGCGCGCTCAACCATTCCATGAATTCCCGGTAATGCGTGCGGGGCGCACCTGCGTCAGGAAATACCGACGCCGGTACGCCGCGCGCTTCCAGGTCGCTGCGCTCGAACATCTCGTTGAAGAAAGCTTGCGTCATGGCGGGTCTTTCCTGTCAAGTGCGGGCCGGGACCGAATCCCTTCTGGTTAATGTTCTGGTTGCACTCGCAATGACCTGAAGAGCCTGACGACGCGTCGCACCGAATGATCGTGCGGCACATTCGGCTTGCGGTTTCATAGGCGACCTCGAAAGCGCGATGCGTTTGTCCCTGCATCGATTGCGCGGGCAGCCCAGTGCCGCATTGAATCGAGCAACTTCGATGCCAACGCGAGTCTGATTTCCAATTCATTGAACACATGGAAAATTCATCGTGCTGCCAACTCGGTTTGCACCAAAAGCGCGCGGCGTTGCAGACTCATGCACATTCGACGAGGCAGTGTCATGCCCAGGACGGTGCGCGCTCTTTAGCAAGCGTCGCGCGCCGGTATCATAGGCGTCTTGGCGATTACCCTCGAGCGTTCATGAACACACCCTCACAAAGCACGCCCCGTCCCGCCTTGCGCGAACTTACACCGCTAGAAGCGCGCGTGCTCGGCGTGCTGGTCGAGAAGCAGCAGACGGTGCCCGACACGTATCCCTTGTCACTGAATTCACTCACTGCGGGCTGCAATCAAAAGACGGCGCGTGCGCCGGTGATGAGCGTCACAGAGGACGAAGTGCTGACGACCATCGACGGTCTCAAGCGGCTCTCGCTCGTCATTGAAGGCAGCAGCAGCCGCGTGCCGCGCTTCGAGCACAACATCAATCGCGTGTTGGGTATTCCCAGTCAGTCCGTCGCGCTGCTTGCGACGCTGTTTCTGCGCGGTCCGCAAACGGCGGCCGAGTTGCGCGCCAATAGTGCGCGCTTGCATGGCTTCGCGGATATTTCGTCAGTGGAAAGCTTTCTTGACGAGCTCGCCGCAAGCGATCCGCCTCGCGTGGTGAAGCTGCCGCGCACGCCGGGCGAGCGCGAAAGCCGCTGGACGCATCTGCTATGCGGCGAGGTGAGCTTGAGCTTGAGTGACGCGCCGCCTCGCGAAGCATCGGGCAGCGAGACGTATTCGTTGTCGGAGTTCGAGGCGCTCAAGGCAGAGCACAAGCGCCTCGCTCAAGAGGTGACGCAATTGCGGACGATGGTCGAACATATGGCGAGCGAGTTGGGCATTGCACTGGACAAGCCGTCTGAAGCATAACGACGCCGCGCGCGCCCGCGCCGCACACACTGTAACCATCGTCGGTAGATTCATTGACCCCTTGGTGAGACGCGATGCCCACGACACATCCCGATTCGCTTCCGCTGAATGACATCGTTTCGCTGGACGCCTGCGCTTTATCGAAAGCCATCCATGCCCGCGACGTCTCATGCGTCGACGTCATGCGGGCCTATCTCGCGCAAGTGGACCGTTTGAATCCGCAAGTCAATGCGATCGTCGCCCTGCAAGATCGCGATGCGCTTCTTGCGCTCGCGCTGGAACGCGACGCGCAGTTATCGCGCGGCGAAAGTCTCGGGCCTTTGCACGGATTCCCGCAAGCGCCCAAAGATATTCTGCCGGTCGAAGGCATGGTAACGACCAAGGGCTCGCCCCTCTTCGCAGGCGAAGTCAGTCAAGCGGACGCCATCGTGTTCGAACGTGTGCGGCAAGCCGGCGCCCTCTTCATCGGGCGCACGAACTCGCCGGAATTCGGCTTGGGCGGCCATACCTATAACCCGGTGTACGGGACGACGCGCAATGCGTTCAATCCGTCCCGGTCGGCGGGGGGAAGCAGTGGAGGCGCAGCGGTTGCCGTCGCGCTGCGCATGCTCCCTTTCGCCGATGGCACCGACATGATGGGCTCACTGCGCACGCCCGCCGCATTCAACAATGTGTTCGGCTTTCGCACCTCGCCCGGATGTGTGCCCTATGGCCCTGCCGATGATGTCTTCTTTCAGCAGTTCAGCGTCGTCGGCCCGATCGCGCGGACGATCGAAGATCTCGGCTTGCTGCTGTCGGTGCAGGCCGGCTTCGATGCGCGTGCGCCGCTTTCTCGCCGAAACGACACGCCTTCTGACTTCACGTCCGTGCTCGAACGCGACATGCAAGGCACGCGTATTGGGTGGCTCGCAGACCTCGATGGCCACCTGCCGATGGAAGCCGGCTTGCTCGAAACCTGCGCCCATGCCATGCGCCGCTTCGAAACGGCGGGGTGCTCGGTGGAAGCGGCGCGCGTGGACTTCCAAATGGAACGGTTATGGCAAGCATGGCTGGACTTGCGCAGCTTCACGTTCGCGGGCGCCAATGCGCCGCTCTATCGCGATGAGGCCAGGCGCGCGAAACTCAAACCGGAAGCCGTGTGGGAAATCGAGCGCGGCCTGCGCCTTTCAGGAGAAGACGTCTATGATGCCGTGCGCGAACGCTCGGCATGGTATCGGGCGATCAACGCGCTCTTTACGCGCTTCGACTTCCTCGTGATGCCCGCGACGCAGGTCTTTCCGTTCGATGCCGCGATGCACTGGCCGCATTCGATCGGCGAGCGGGCAATGGACACGTATCACCGCTGGATGGAAGCGGTCGTTCCTGCAACCATGGCATCGTTGCCGGCGCTATGCGCGCCCGCCGGGCTCGGGCCGAACGGTCTGCCGGCCGGCTTGCAGATCATCGGTCCGACGCAGACGGACCTTGCGGTGTTACAGATGGGGCTTGCTTATGATCGTGCCAGCGGCTATTCGCGAATGAAAAGCACCTTGCTCGGCTAAGGCAATTGAACCGCCTGTTACTGTCGTATGCAGCGATGCGTTGATAACCGCTGCATACGACTAGGTGTCAGCCCAACGACGAATAGGCATCTTCCGATAGCGACGAAGCGGCCTTGAAACCGCGAGTGATCCTCCATGCACGTCGGCGCGACTACTCGCTCGCTTCAAGATCGCCAGAAGAAAGCGCGAGCGCCAATATCATCGCCCCACTGTTAAGCGGCACCGAGCTGCCTACTCGCCGCGGGCGGTAGACGGGCTGGCCGCGTCGGATAGCCTGGCCGCTCAACGCGCATACCCCGCCCTTGCGCGCGGTGCACAGCGCCCACACTTGCTCCGAGTAGTTGAACGATGTCGGATCGTGCCACGAGAGCGCGAGCGTCGATTCGCTCAACCGTTCGAGCAATCGAATGTTCGCAGAAGGCGCGTGGCCATTCGGTGCACTCACGCTTGCACAGCCGCCGCCAGCAGACAGCGAAAACGGCGATGCCGCCTTGTTCGAACGACTGCGGCGGCTCGACCGATCGTCGAGCATGTCGAGGGTACGGCTCCACGGATCCATCAGAGAGAGATGCTTCATGCTCCGCTCCGGAGTGCCGCAATGCGCGCCCGTCTCGCATTACGTGTGAACGTTTTGGAAAATGCTGCCGGCGCGACCTGTCGCGAGTGCGCCCGCTTGAACGAAGACCGTTTTAAGGGTAGTACACCTCAGCAAAACGCGTTTTATTTTCTTGCCCGGGTTTTGTCGAGCGCGTGACTGCTGTGATGGAAACGAACGAACGTTCGATGAAGAGTCGCGGGGCATATGGCGGCTGCCGTACGTTGCAGCGGAACGAGAACGCGCACGCTCCCCGATTTCTGACAAAATAAAACCAGCGAAACGCAAACCTCCTGTCGAATCATGACAAGCAAGCTCTGCATTAATGCGACCATTTCAGCGGACCGCGCTTCCGTCAGCTTTGTCGCTTTTTCCCGTGAACGGGAGATTCACTGCAACATCACGCGCAAGGCGCTGGAACAATGCTTCTGGGCGCCCGTCGGCGCGAGCGACGAACGCCTTCTCAAAGCGTTGAACGACGGCTACGAGCGCATCAGCGCCCGCGTCCATCGTAAGTTCTTAGCGCACCCGTCGAATTCGATCCAGCTCGACGTGATCGATTTTTGCTCCTGACGAAATCGATCGGCAAAAACAGGCGGCTAACGGGCCGCCTGGGTTGCTTTGCGCATCTTCGCGACGGCTTCAGCCTGCACCGCCGGCATATTGTTGTTCCATGCGCCGCGAATAAAAGTCACTACATCCGCTATCTGCTGATCGTTCAGAACCGGCGCGTAGCGAGGCATCGGATACGGCGCCGGCAGCCCTTGAATGACGAGATCCTCGGTGCCATTCAGCGTCACATTGATAAGCGAAGAAGCATCTTTCTCCAGCAGATTCGGATTGCCCGCAAGCGGCGCAAGCATCGGCGCAAAGCCCCGGCCGTCGATGCCATGACAATGCATGCAGAACGCCGCATAAACGCGCGCGCCGGAGTCGGACGCCGGCGGCCGTATCAAAGACACCTTCGTCGCTTTCGAATCGTATGAATAAGGCGCATTGCCGTTGCCGCCCGCTGCCGGCAATGACTTCAGGTAGTGCGCCATCGCAGTGATGTCGCCGTCGCTAAGGGATTGCGTGCTGTTGTTGATCACGCTCGTCATCGAACCGAATGCCGTTGCGTGCGCGTTCGCGCCGGTCTTCAGGAACGCGGCGAGGTCTTGTTCCGACCAGCGCCCGAGGCCGGTATTGTGCTCGCCCGTCAAGTTCGATCCGAACCAGTTGTCGAGTACACCGCCCGTCAAGTAGGTATTGCTGCTCTCGTCGAGCCCCTTCTCCTGGAACGCGATCCCACGCGGCGTATGGCACGCTCCGCAGTGCCCGAGCCCTTGAGTCAGATAAGCGCCGCGATTCCATGCCACGTCCTTGCCCTGCTTGTCCTGATAGACGCCTTTGTCGAGGAACACCGCGTTCCAAAGCTTGAGCGGCCAGCGCATATTGAGCGGCCACTTGATATCGGATGCGCGATTCGCCTGTTTCACCGGCGTCACGCCATGCATGAAGTACGCATAAAGCGCGTGCATGTCCTCATTGTTGATCTTCGCGTACGAGGGGTAAGGCATCGCCGGATAGAGATTGTGGCCGTCCTTGGCGACGCCTTCGCGCAGCGCGCGTGCGAAGTCCGCTTCGCTATAGCGGCCGATGCCCGTGTCCGGGTCCGGCGTGATGTTCGTCGTATAGATCGCGCCAAGCGGTGTCGTCATCGGCAAGCCGCCTGCCATGGGCTTGCCGCGCGGCGCCGAGTGACAGGCAATGCAATCGCCGGCTTTGGCAAGGTAAGCGCCGCGCGTGACGAGTGTGTCATTCGACGTATCGGCGTGCGCAGCCGAAGGCACTGCCGCAAGCGCGACATTCGCTGCAAGGAACGCGGCCGTGAAAGGCTTGAGGGCGAATTTCATGGCTGTCTCCTTAGGCGCTGCGCAACTGGTTGCCGACGGGTAATTGCCTGAGGCGCTTGCCCGTGGCGGCGTAGATCGCATTGGTGATCGCGGGCGCGAGCGCCGCCGTGCCCGGCTCTCCGATTCCCCCCGGCGCTTCCGTGCTCTTGACGATATGCACTTCGATAGGCGGCGTTTCGTCGATGCGCAGCATGCGGTAGTCGGTGAAATTGCTCTGCTGGACGCGGCCGTCCTTAATGGTGATTTCGCTATACAGCGCCGCTGTAATCCCAAAGATGATGCCGCCCTGCACTTGCGCTTCCACGGTATTGGGATTGACGACCATGCCGCAATCCACCGCGCACACGATGCGATTCACGCGCACCTCGCCGTCCTTGTTCACGGTGACATCGGCGACCATCGAAAAGAAGCTGCCGAACGCATGCATGACGGATACGCCACGTCCCTGGCCTTGCGGCATGGACTGCTTGCCCCACCCGGCCGCTTGCGTGGCGACATCGAGTACGTTGCGCGCACGCGGTGTCTTGCCGAGCAGATCACGCCGGTATTGCACGGGATCGACTTTGGCTTGTGCCGCGAGTTCGTCGATGAAGCTCTCGACGACGAACGTGCCGCGCGTCGGCCCCACGCCGCGCCAGAAAGCAGTCGGCACATGCCGCGGCTCATGACGCACATATTCGATCACCTGATTCGGCAGGTCATACGGAAGATCGGCGGCGACTTCGATGGCGTCCGGGTCGATGCCGTTCTTGTAGGCGGGCGGCGCGAATCTCGCCATGATCGATGAGCCCACGATGCGATGCGTCCACGCAACCGGCTTGCCATTCGCATCGAGACCAGCGGAGAGCTTGTCGTAGTAATACGGGCGGTACATGTCGTGCTGAATGTCTTCCTCGCGCGACCACGTCACTTTCACCGGCACGCCGATCTGCTTGCCGATCTTGAGCGCCTGTGTCGCCATGTCGACTTCGAGCCGCCTGCCAAAGCCGCCGCCGAGCAGATGGTTATGCAGGACGATCTTCTCGCGCGGCAGCCCGGTAATGGCGACGCCTGCGTCGACGATGCGCGTCGGCACTTGCGAGCCGAGCCAGATGTCGCAGCCGTCCGGGCGCACGTGCACGGTGCAGTTGACCGGCTCCATCGTGGCATGAGCGAGGAACGGCTGTTGATAGACCGCATCGATGCGAGTCTTGGCATTGCCGAACGCCTTGCCGACATCGCCATCCTTTCGGGCGACCGCGCCTTCTTTCTGCGATGCAGTCGCCAGCTCGTCGACGATCTGCTTCATCGATACGTTGGCGTCAGCGCCCTCGTACCAATGAATGGCGAGCGCCGCGGCGCCGCGTTTGGCCGCCCACGTGTGATCGCCGATAACCGCGACGCCGTTATCGAACTTGATTACTTGCCGCACGCCGGGGATTTTTCTGGCGTGGGTGTCGTCGACGGAAGCGAGTTTGCCGCCGAATACCGGACAATTGACGATGGCCGCATAGACCATATCCGGCAAACGCACATCCAGCCCGAAGACCGCCGTGCCATCCACCTTTTCCGGCGAATCGAGGCGCCTCACTTGCGTGCCGATGATCTTGAAGTCTTTAGGGTCCTTGAGCTTGATGTCCTTGTCTTGCGGAACCGGCATGCTTGCCGCCGCTTGCACGAGTTCGCCGTAGCTTGCGCTGCGGTCGCCGGACGCATGCACCACTTTGCCGCCTTGCGCATGGCATGTCGATGCATCGCATTGCCATTGCTGCGCGGCCGCCGCCACGAGCATCATGCGCGCCGCCGCGCCTGCCTTGCGCATGGGCTCCCACGCATAGCGCACGGACGTGGAGCCGCCTGTCAACTGACCGCCCAACAGCGGGTCCATGAAAAGCTTTTCGTCAGGCGGCGCATGATCGATGGTGACGCTATCGATTGGCACTTCGAGTTCTTCGGCAATGAGCATCGGCAAGGACGTATAGACGCCCTGGCCCATCTCGACCTTCGGAATGATGAGCACGACCTTGCCGGCCTTGTCGATCTGCACGAAGGCGTTGGGCGCGAATACGCCCGTTTGAGGCCCTTCGACGCCCTCGCCGCCAATGACCGACTTGCCTCGGCCCTGATCCTGGCTGACGGCGGGTACGCTGAAGCCGATGAGGAATCCACCGCTTGCCGTGACGCCGGCTGTGAGCCCCAGCTTGAGAAATGAACGGCGTGAAAATCCGGCGGGAGCCGCATGACGTCCCGCTTCGAGTAGTCCTCGCGACATGTCACGCTCCCTTCGCTGCTTGCTTGATCGCCGCGCGAATGCGGTTGTACGTCCCACAGCGGCAGATGTTGCCGGTCATGGCGGCGTCGATATCGGCGTCGGTCGGATTCGGCACCGCTGCGATCAATGCGGCAGCCGACATCACCTGTCCGGACTGACAATAGCCGCATTGAACGACATCGAGCTGATTCCATGCGTCCTGCACTTTCTTGCCTGCGGCTGTTGCACCGACGGCTTCGATCGTCGTGATCTTCTTATCGCCGATGGCCGCGACCGGCAGCACGCACGAACGCATGGCGACGCCATCCAGATGCACGGTGCACGCGCCGCATTGCGCGATGCCGCAACCGAATTTCGTGCCGGTCAAGCCGACCAGATCGCGTAATACCCAAAGAAGCGGCATGTCTGGGGGCGCATCGACAGTGTGTGATTGGCCGTTGATGGAAAGCGTCGTCATGGGCGGTTCCGGCTTGAGCGTTGAGTTTTAGCGGATAGTGCGATGGCGGGCTGCGTGCGACAGCAGCGGCGCCTGCCAGTGCCATGCGTTGACGCGTGTGCTTTACGCGACCCGACGCGGCGACACTGATGGGTGGCATGTCGAGGACAGGGGATTGTAGCCTCGGTTTTAAAAACCGGCTCGGACGATGTCCGATTGATTCCAACGTTCAGTTGATGATGCGGCGGCTTTGTCGAACTCGTCGTGCGGTCGCGCGAAAGACCGTTAGTTGCAGATTGAAATAAACGAAAACGAGTCCGCAATGCTTCAGACGATTTCTGTCAGGCCATTGCGCGTAAGTTCATCCGGGAAGGCGCCAATCTCGCCGTATTCGCGCAAATCCACGCTAACGGTGCCGCGCATGCGCGGATCGGCATCGACGAACTCAAGCGTGTCGTTCTCGTGATGCACGCGATAGATGCCGGGCGCGATGTGAATCCGGATGCCGTCCTCAGCGCACCCAGAAAGCGCGCCGGACACCACCCGAAGATGGAAGATTGCATTCACTGCCGTGTCCTGTGAGAGCGGTGCTCAGCGGCGAATAAGTTTGATGACTACGAGAGCAAGCGGCGCACCTGTCGCATTCGACAGGTGCGCCGAGTATGCGCCTGAAGTTTGAAAGATGCGTGGCTCGCCGGCCCTCGCGGACGGCTGCGCGAGAAACGGAATAAGCGGACTGCGCTGCGAGCGCCTTCCGCGCATGGATAGACCTTCTATCACCAAGCCTGCTTGCCTATCACTTCGGCCGCAGCAGCACCTTGATGGAATCTAGCGAATTGGCGACTTCGATGGCCGCGTCCCACTCTTCGAGCGTGAAGCCGTGCGTGACGATACCCTTCGATGTCACGAGCCCGCGTGAAAGAAGATCGATGGCGATCGGATAACAATACGGACCGAGATGCGCGCCGCGCACGTCCAGTTCCTTGCGATCGCCGATGATCGACCAGTCCACGGTCGTATCGCCGCCGAACACCGAGAACTCGACAAAGCGCCCGAGCTTGCGAATCAACTCCAGCCCTTGCGAAACGCCCGAAGGCGAACCGGTGGTTTCGATATACACATCGCAGCCGTATTGATCCGTAATCGCGCGAATCGTGTCGAGCGCATTGTCGGTCTTCGGATTGATCGTGACGTCCGCGCCGTATTCGCGTGCAAGTTCGAGGCGTTCATCGACAAGATCGATGACGACGAGATTCTTCGGCGTCTTGAGATGCGCAACCTGCACCATCATCAATCCGAGCGGGCCCGCTCCCGCGATCACGACGACATCGCTCAACTGAATGTCGCCGCGATTGACCGTGTGAATCGCACATGCGAGAGGTTCGATGATCGCGGCGTCTTCGATCGAGATACCGTCCGGTATCTTATGGACGATAGCGGTCGGCGGAAAGCGCATGTATTCGGCCATGCCGCCGTCCGCGACTTCGCGCTGGAAGCCGAAGATGTTATGCACTTCGCACATCCAGTACTGGCCCGACTTGCAATAGCGGCACTTCGCGCAAGGCACGATCTGCTCGGCAATCACGCGGTCGCCGACCTGCACGCCGAAGTGCTCGGCCGCGCCCTCGCCGAGTTCTTCCACATAACCGAAGAACTCATGCCCGGGTATAACCGGCGCTTTGACCCACGGGCTCGGGCCGCCCCAGAACATCTTGGCGCCCGACCAGCACTTGCAATCGCTCGCGCAGATGCCGCATGCAGCGATGCGAATGACTGCTTCATTACGGCCGGCGCGGGGACGCTGCACGCGCTCCACGCGATAATCCTTCGGTGCGCGGCATACGATAGCCGTCATTTCGCCACTGTTGTCAGTCGATGCGTCAGTCGATTCATCAGTCGATGCCGTGCTCATGCTCGCGTCTCCCGTCAAGTCTGGTTATGGATTCGTCATTCCATGACGATCTGCACCTTCACATCCGTCGGCACGCCGCTTGCCGCCTCTTCGAACGCCTTGATGCCTTCGGCGAACGGGAAGGTCCGCGAGATAAAGGGCTTTACATCGAGCTTGCCCGATGCAATGAGCTGGATGGCGCGCGGGAAGATGTTGGCGTAGCGGAACACGGATTCGATGCGCGCTTCCTTGATCTGCACCGCGACGACATCCAGCGGAATGGCGCGCTGAGGCATGCCCACGAGCACGAGACAGCCGCCCGGGCACAGCAGATCGACAATGCCTTCGAACGCCTTCTCGTTGCCGCTCGCCTCGAACACGATATTCGCGCCCCAGTCATCGGTGAGCCGCGCAACGACGTCCTGCACGCGCTCGTCGCGAATATTCACCGCGGTCACGCCCTGCACCGCGCCGATGAGATCAAGCTTCTCCTGCACGAGATCGCAGACGATCGCGCGGCTGCATCCACCAGCCAGCGCCGCGAGCGCGCACATCATGCCGATAGTGCCCGCGCCCAGCACGACCGCGACATCGCCGGGCTTGATCGCGGCTTTCTTCGCGGCCTGCAATCCGATGGAAAGCGGCTCGACGATTGCCCCTTCGGCAAAGCTGACGTTATCCGGCAGCTTGTAAGTGAAAGCAGCAGGATGCACGACGTAGGGCGCGAGACAACCGTGCACCGGCGGCGTGGCCCAGAAGCGCACTTTCGGATCGAGGTTGTACAGACCTTCGCGCGATGCACGCGATTCCATATCTGGCACGCCCGGTTCCATGCATACGCGATCGCCC
The DNA here is from genome assembly GCF_902506145.1 of Burkholderia sp. 8Y. Lineage (GTDB taxonomy): Bacteria > Pseudomonadota > Gammaproteobacteria > Burkholderiales > Burkholderiaceae > Caballeronia. The sequence goes on from NZ_LR733519.1 coordinate 1,564,573, forward strand.
GCCTTCAGATGCGTCACCTCCTCGCCAACTTCCACCACCGTGCCGGACGCCTCATGCCCCAACACCATCGGCTCGTTGACGACAAAAGGACCGATGCGGCCATGTTGATAGTAGTGAACGTCACTGCCGCAAATGCCGACCGTGTGAATGCGTATGCGTACATCGCGCGGCCCCACGACTTGCGGCAAGCTGAACGGGCGCAAGCTGATACGGCGTGCTTCTTCGAGAACCAGTGCTTCCATTGTCGTTCCTTCGTGCTGTTCGGTTGAGCCGATTGAATGGCGTATGAAATTCATCCCGCCTGAAAGCCGCCGTCGATTGCGAGGCTGACGCCGCTCACCATGCTCGAATCGTCGCCGAGCAGATAGGCGATGGTGCGCGCCACTTCCACGGGCTGCACGAAGCGGTTAAGCGGAATGCGGTCGAGCATGGGGCCTGATTTGGCGGGGTCGCTCCATGCTTTCTCGGCCATCGGCGTCATCGTCACCACCGGATTCACTGCGTTCACGCGAATGCCGTGCGGTCCCAGTTCGACAGCCATCACGCGCGTCATCGCGTCGAGCGCACCCTTGGATGCGCAATACGATGCATGCAGTGGCAAGCCCACGGTCGCCGACAGACTCGATACGTTCACGATCGCCCCGCCCGTCCCGCGCGCAATCATGCCCTTCGCGCACGCCTGCGCCACGATCATCGCGGCGCGCACGTTGACGTGCATCGTGAGGTCGAACGCGTCCACCGTGGTATCGAGAAACGGCTGCAACTCGACCAGGCCCGCGCAGTTGACCAGCAAATCGACCGGTTGCGCCGCGCGGGCGGCTTCCCGTGCGGCGCTGGCATCGGCAAGATCGACGGCGATGGTCTCGCAGCCCGTTTCGCTCGCAAGCGCGGACAGATCGGCTCCGCTGCGGCTCAACGCAATTACCCGTGCGCCGCGCTCGATCAGCACATGCACCGTCGCACGGCCGATGCCTTTTCCCGCGCCCGTAACGAGCACGGTCTTCCCTGCAAACTCCCGGTTCCTGTCGATCGTGGTCATGAGCTATTCAGGGTTCGTCGCACAGGCGTCGCGCGGTATCTTCATCGGTCACGAGCACCGACGGATAGCGCCCGCGCAAAGCCGCACGCGTGACATGAAACTTCTTGGCTCCGCCGCTCACCAGAATTACGCGGCGAATCTTGCGCAAGTCTTCCAGCGTGATCGCCACCGTGCGGCGATTTAGCGGATGGTCGATCAACTCGCCGTCTTCATCCATGAAATGACCGAGCATGTCGCCCACCGCGCCGGCCTCTTCGAGCGTGCGCAACTGGTCGGGGTTGTCGATGCCGTACGTCACGACAAGCGACTCCGTGAGATCGCCGCACGTGAGCAGCGCAAGGTCCGCACTGCGCGCGAGTTCGTAGGTTTCGCGCACGGTCCCTTCCTGCAAGATCACGTCGCGCGCCTTCTGACTGCTGACATAGATGGGCGCTGCAAAGAGATAACCATCAGCGCGACAGATGTTCGCGAAGTCGGAGACGATATCGAAGGTATTGATGCTCGGGCAATGCGACAAGCCGCCTTGCAGCGACACAGCCGATACCGCGCCGTAGCTGCGTTGCGGCATCGCGCGCAGAACCGCGCGAATGGTGCGGCCCCAGCCCAGTCCAATGGTTTGCCCCGCGACGATCTGCTTCGCAAAGTACGATGCCGCGCCAATGCCGAGCGCCGCGTTATTCGCTTCCGTGTTGGCGCCTGTCGGCACGACGACCGCGCATTCCAGCCCGAAGCGCCGCTCCAGCATGTTTTCGAGCGCCACGCACGGCGCGATCTTGCTGTTGATGGTGATCTGCACCAGCCCCGATTCGCGGCTTGCCGCAAGCAGCCGATTCACCCGCACACGATTACTGCCGATGCGCTGCGCGATTTCCTGCTGCGTCAAATTACCGACGTAGTAATGCCAGGCGACGCGCGCCTGCAATTCCTCTTCCGAGTCGATGGACTCGTCTGTCTCTGCAACGGCAATGGACGGCGCTGTCTTGCTCATGTTCTCACTGTGGTCACACTGTAAAAGGCGCGAGTCTACTTCACCGCGCCCATCGTGAGCCCTTGTACGAGCCGGCCCGAGACGAGCAACGCAAACACCACCATGGGCAGCACGATCAGCGTGCCGGTCGCCATGATCTCGCCCCACGGCAACTCGTAGCCGCTCATGTAGCTCGTCGCCGCAACGGGCGATGTGATCGCATCGGTACGCGTCAGGACGAGTGCGTAAAGCAGATCGTTCCACGAGAAGATGAACGCGAAGATGGCCGAGACGACGATGCCCGGCATCGCGAGCGGCAGATTGATGCGCCAGAACACGCGCCACGGCGACGCGCCATCCAGCCGCGCGGCTTCGTCAAGTTCGACAGGAATATTGCGAAACTGGTCGGTGCATATCCATACGACGATAGGCAGCGAGAACGTCAGATACAGCAAGATGAGCACGACATGCGTATCGACGAGATCGAGCTTCGTCGCGATGAGGAAGAACGGCACCGCGAGCACGACGGGACTCACCATGCGGTTCGAGATAAACCAGAACCACAGGTCTTCCTTGCCGCGAAACTCATAGCGTGCGAGCGCATAGGCGGCAGGCGTGCCGAGCAGAATGGCGAGCACCGTCGTGGACGTGGCGATGATGAGTGAATTCAGCAGGCTCCCTGCCACGTCATGCTCGAACAGTGCGGCGGAATAGTGGTGAAGCGTCGGACTGAACAGCCACTTGGGCGGATACGCGAGCGCATCGGCCTGGCTCTTGAGGCTCGTCGTGACCATCCAGTAGAACGGGAACACGGACGACAGGAACACTATCACGAGCCCGATAAAGTGCCATACCGTTGCGCGTTTTCGTGCGGCGCGCGCACGCCTCGCGCGCTGACTCGTGCCGCTCGTTGCGGTTTGCAAAGCCGATGTACTCACGCGGCCTCCCGATAAACAAAGCGAATGTAGAGACGCGAAAGCACGATCGTCAGAATGAGCAGAATGATGGCTTGCGCCGACGCCATGCCTTGATCGAAGAGCCGAAAGCCCACGCGCTGGATATAGACGCTGATGAACTCGGTCGCGGTGCCGGGACCGCCGCGCGTCATGGTGAAGACGGCGTCGAACATCTTGAGCATGTCCGCTGAACGAAGAATCAGAATGGCGGTCAAGCCCGGCAACAGATACGGCCGCTGAAGATGCCAGAGAATCATGCTCCACTTGGGCGTTTCGAGGCGCGCGGCTTCTTCCGCTTCCTTGGGCACCATCGAAAGCCCCGCCAGCATGATGAGTGCGCAAAACGGCGTCCATTGCCAGATATCCATGATCATCACGGATACGAATGCGAGCGTCGGATCGGCCAGCCAGTCTTGCGGCGGAATGCCGAAGAAACCCGTCAGATAGTTCGCCACGCCGAACTGCCGGTTGAATATCAGCCGGCCGATGAGACCGACGACCGCATACGTGGTCGCCATCGGAATGACGAGACTGACACGCGCCGCTGCCCGCATGAAGCGCACGTCCGTGCGATGCAGCATCAGCGCCGCAAAGAGACCGAGCGCGACTTCGATCGGCAGCGTCAGACAAAGGAACAACGCCGTGCGTCCGAGCGCGCCCCAGAACGAGGGGTCCGAGAGCGTCGCCACGTAATTGTCGATGCCGATGAACGGCGTACCCGCTGCGAGATCTGCGAGCTTGTACTGGTGAAGCGAGTTATAGAGCGCAAGCAATAGCGGATAGATGCCGATCACCGCCAGCGCGAAGATAGCGGGAATCAGGAACCAGAATGCAGGCGAGCGCGGCAGCACTCGCAAGCGCCGTGCGCCCTTGCGCGGACCTCGTGCGGGCGTCACGGGAGTTGCAGTGCTGTTCGCCATCCGTCGTCTCCGGTTCCTGATCGTCGCGCTTACTTCAAGAGCGGCTTTTTGCCGTCGTAATAGCCCGCTTTCTTCAGGATGTCCTCGGTCTTCTGGCCAATGGTCTGCGCGCCCTCTTTCACCGTCACTTGCCCGAGCATCATCTTGCTGCCCCATTCGCCGATCACTTCGGACACAGCGGGCCACTCCGGGAAGCGCGGACGATAATCCGGCACGCCGCCTTGCCACGATTCGACCATCGGCTTCACGAACGGATACTTGTCCTGCACGGCCTTGTCCTGATAGACGGCCATGCGCGCCGGCACGCCTCCCGCTTCGAGATAAGGCTTCGCCATCGCCTCGGACGTGATCCATTGAATGAAGAGCCACGAAGCGGCCTGCTTCTTCGCGTTGGACTTGGCATTGACGGCGAGCGAGAAGCCGCCGAGCGCCGGCTTGAGACCTGCGGGGCCTTTAGGTTCCGTCGTGATGGCGAGGCAATTGCCGAGCTTGGACTTGCTCGGATCGGTCAGCGTGGGATAGAACGCGGACCATTCGGTAATCATCGCAACCTGGCCTTGCGCAAGCGCATTGACCGCTTCGGCGTGGTCGAAATCGACAATGCCCGGCGGCATGTATTTCATCAGCTTCTGCCGGTATTCAAGGCCCGCCTGCGATTGCGGCGACATCAGATTGGACTTGAACTTCGCATCCAGCAGCGAGCCGCCGTTGGGCCACAGCACGCGCATGAAGCTGTCGGCGGATTGCGTTTCGCCGCGCCGCGACTGCAATGCAAACGCGAACTTGTCGCCCTTCGTGAGTTTTGGCGCATACGTGTTCAACAAATCGTCCCATGTCTTGGGCGGCTCGTCGAAGCCCGCGTCCTTCAGCATGCACTTGTTGTAGAACATGAGCCCCGAATAGTTATCGAAAGGCAGGCCATAGGTGACTTTGTCCCACGTGCCGAACGAATCCAGAAGGATGGGGAAGAAGCCCTTCAGATTGAGGCTCGGATCAGCGAGCTTCGGATCGTCCGTGAACTTCTTGATCGGCACGAGCCACTTGTTGCTGGCGAACTCACCGATCCACACCACGTCGACGAGCACGATATCCTGATCGCCGCCGCCGACGAAGTTGAGCACTTCCTTCTCGCGCGTGTTTTCGTAGGGAATGACTTCCCAGCGCACCTTGATGCCGGTCTCTTTCTCGAACTGGGGAATCAGGGTTTCTGCGGCCTTGTATCCCGGACGGTCGAGGAATATGGCTTTGATGGTGGTGCCCGAGTACGGCTGCGCCGCTTCCTTCAGGGTCCAGGCATGAGCGTTCGATGCAGCGAATGCGGCGCTTGCCGTGAGCAACGCAATGGCCGCGACGTGCTTGAGAGGGCCGACATGCCTGGCCGGGATGAATCGATTGTTCATGCCTGTCTCCTGTTTTTCTTGAGCGGTGATGGCTTGCAGATTCTTCGTCTCTTTCCTTCGGTCCAGCTTTGGTGAGTGAGCCGAACGCGCAAGAGGCCGCGCCGTTTCACTTGTAATTTGCGTTTTACAATTGTATATTTTGGCCCGAACAGCTTGTCAAGAACTAAATCGACGGAAGCCACCGATGCTGAACTGCGCGTCATCGAGCAGTTCGGCCTTGATCTCGTCCCGGTAGGAGACACGCATGAGCGCAGTCCATCTGCAGCAGATTCGCAAGGCGTTTGCGGGCGCCGATGTGCTGAAGGGCATCGACATCGAAGTAGCCGACCGTGAGTTCATGGTCTTCGTGGGTCCGTCGGGTTGCGGCAAGAGCACGTTGCTGCGCACCATCGCGGGCCTTGAGCGAAGCGATTCCGGACAAGTGATGATCGGTGGCGAAGACGTGACCGATCTCGAGCCCTCGCAACGCGGCGTCGCAATGGTATTCCAGTCGTATGCGCTCTATCCGCACATGACGGTCTACGAGAACATTGCGTTCGGTCTGCGCATGTTGAAGCTGCCCGAAGCGCAGATCAAAGAGCGCGTGCATCGCGCGGCGGAGATTTTGCAGATCGGGCAGTTGCTGGAGCGGCGTCCGCGCGCACTGTCGGGCGGGCAACGTCAGCGCGTGGCCATCGGGCGGTCGATCGTGCGCGAGCCCAAGGTGTTTCTGTTCGACGAACCGCTTTCCAATCTCGATGCCGCGCTGCGCGTCCAGATGCGGCTCGAACTCATCAAGCTGCACAAGCAGTTGAACGCGACGATGATCTATGTCACGCACGATCAAACGGAAGCCATGACCATGGCGGATCGCATCGTCGTGCTAAACCACGGGCGCGTGGAGCAGATCGGTTCGCCGCTGGAGTTGTATCGCACGCCGCACAATCGCTTCGTGGCCGGATTCATCGGTTCGCCGAAGATGAACTTCATCGACGTGCGCGTGCTGCGCGCGGACAACGCCGGCGTGACAATCGAACTGCCGGGCGGAGAGCCGCTCACGCTGCCCTTCAGCGCGTCCTCGGTCAAGCCGGGGGAAACACTCACGCTCGGCATTCGGCCCGAGCATTTCATCGAGGAGCGCGGCGGCGATATCGACAGCGGCCTCACCGGCGATGTCATGGTGATCGAGCACTTGGGCGGCGAGACGCTACTGCATGTTCGCTTGCCGAACGATCTCGTGATTCAGGTCAAAGGATCGGGAGAGTCGACGGCGGTCGAAGGTCAACGGCTGAACGTCGGCTTCAGCATCCGTCATGTGCATCTCTTCAGCGAAGACGGCAGCGCGCTCGAGCCGATGCGATCCGTCGCGCAAGCGGCCACGATCTGACTGCGCCAATTGCGTGCGCTAGTGCGGATTACAAACAATCGCCAAACCATCAGCAGAAAATGCAAACGGCGGCGCTCGTTCAGCGGCGGCGGGTAAGCACCTTCTTACCGCCGTCGTTGCTCGCACTGCCAAATTTTTGCTCTTGCTGCCCGCCTGTATCGCGATTGAAACGTTATCGCGTGCGAAGCGTGCCCCTCAATGATGCACGCATCAGGGTTTTCCCGTTGCCGCTACGCAATCGGCCGACAAATGGCCCATTCGGGCATGAGTCGTGCATTTAAGCGCCTGGTCCATTGGCAAGGCGGCACAGCATGAAGACATCCACACTCCGTTCGCACGCTTCGCATGTCGCGCCGAAATTTGGTCACGCGTTGAAAGCACGCGTGCTAGAAGGCCTGGAAGCGGGCGAATTCTGCATGGCTTATCAGGGAATCTACCGAGTCGACACTGGCGAGCTGGCGCAAATGGAAGCCCTGCTTCGCTGGCATCACCCCGAGTTCGGGCTGTTGCTGCCGGGCGCGTTTCACGAAGCCCTCGCTGATGAAGAAGTCATGGTCAGCGTGACCGACTTCGTGATGAACGCCGTGTCGCTCGACATCGCTACATGGCACGCAAGCGGCGGCGCGACTTATCCCGTCGCGATCAATGTGCCGCCGTCCGTGGCTGCTAGCGAAGGCTTCGCGGACCGGCTCGATGCCGTCTGCCGCGATCACGGCATTGGTCCTGCGTCGATCGAAGTCGAGTTGTCCGAGAGCCAGGATCTTGCCCGCTTCCCGTCGATCGCGAAGGTCGTGCAACGTTTGCGCGCCCGAGGCGTCAACGTCGCGATGGACGACTTCGGCACCGGCTTCGCGTGTCTTGCCGCGCTGGGCCCGATCAATTTCGGCACCGTGAAGATCGCCAAGGAATTGCTCGCCGAAGCGCCGCGCAACCCCGATGCGCGCACCGTCTTTTCGTCGGTCCTCGCGCTCATGGCGCGGCTGAAGCTGTCGGTCGTCGTCGAAGGCGTCGAGACGGCGGCGCAGGCGCAATGGCTCGCTCAGTGGCCGCATGCATTGGCGCAGGGCTTTTATCTCGCGCGGCCGGTGTTCGGCATGGGGAGTGTTCCCGGTGCGCGTCTCGCGCGGCCGGCCAAGGTGTCGCGGCACCGCTCGGTGCCGCTCGCGGACGCCGCATGAAGAACCGCGCGCACGCTCACAAGCGTGGGCGGCCGATCCTCAGGGCGCCGATGCAGGCGCCGGCTGCCCGCCCTTCTCGGCATTGACGCGCCGCTGGGCGTTCTGCAAATTCTGCGGATAGTCGGTCTGCTCGCCGGACGGGTTGTAGCCGTTCTTTTCGAGGTCACCCAGTTCGGCGTTCTTCTTCGCGCGTGCCGCCTTGCGCTCCGCCTTCTTGACTTGCTTCGGCGTGGAAGCGCCTGCGTCCTGCGCGTGTGCAGGCGTGGCAGGCAATGTGACGAGCGCGGCGACGAACAACGCGATGACAGCGAGCGGTGCGGTGCGTACAGTCAGCATGACATTCTCCGGTGTGGATGACCGTCGATGCCGGACGGTCCGTTTGCTTGCATGGCGAACGACGGCCTTGCAAGAAGCGGTCCACGCGTTACCGGTCCACGATTCGGCTCAGATTGCTCCGTACACGCTGTAACAGCGCGATCAGTTGATCCTTCTCCTGACCGCTGAGACCCGCGAGCGCCTCGGCGGCGATCTCGTCGCCGACACGCCGCGCCTTGTCGAGCGCCCTCTGCGCCTTGGCGGTCATGCGGACCTGACGCTCACGGCGGTCGTCGGGATTGAGCCGGCGCGCGATCCAGCCGCCCTCCTCCATGCGATCGAGCAAACGCCCGGCGGAGATCGGCGCGACTTCGAGCAGCGACGCGAGCCGCGCCTGATTCACTTCGCCGTAATGCGACAGATAGGCGAGCGCGCGGCACTGCGCGCGCGTGAGATTGAGCGACGATTTCGCGAGTTCGTCGAAGCGGTTGCCGCACAGGCGGTCTACGTCCGCGATCAGAAAACCGAAGCGTTGGTCGAGTTGAGGTTCCATCGGGCGATTATAGGGACGAGCGCACCGCGTGTCGGCTCAGAGGCGCACATTGCTGTACGTGCTCGGCAGCAATGCGCTTTTGCACATCGTTCGATGTCCTGATGAACTGCGTGCAATGGCACCTCAAACATTCACCTTGCCGCTCTCCAGCAGCATGGCGAACGCGTCGGACGAAAGCGGCTTCGCGAGCAGGAAGCCCTGCATTTCGTCGCAGCGCATGTCTTGCAGGCGGTCGAGCTGCGTGCCCGTCTCGACGCCTTCCGCGACGACATCCATATCGAGCGAATGCGCAAGCGCGATGATCGCCGACACGATCGCGCGCCCTTCCTGCCCGTTTTCATCGAGTCCGTTGGTGAAGAAGCGGTCGATCTTCAACTGCTTGGCGCGAAACCGCTGCAAATACGCGAGACTCGAATAGCCCGTGCCGAAATCGTCGATGGCGATTTCGCAGCCGTTGTCCTGAAACGCGCGGATCATCTCGGTCGTGCGCGGCGCGTCCTGCATCGCGACGGACTCGGTGATTTCGAACATCAGTTGTTCGCTTTGCACGCCCTCTTCGCGCACGATCTGCAACACGCGCGTGACGAGGTCCGCTTCGTTCAACTGCCGCGGCGAAAGGTTGATGGCCACTTTCACCGCCGAGCGCCCGGACTCGCGCCAACGCACGATATGCCGGCAGGTCTCGCGCACAACCCAGTACCCGATGTCCACGATCTGCCCCGAGCGTTCCGCAATCGGGATGAATTCAAGCGGTGTCAATAACCCGATTTGCGGATGATGCAACCGGATCAGCGCCTCCGCGCCTGCGAGTTCGCCACCGCCGCGAAACTTCGGCTGAAAGAGCAGGTAGAAGTACCCCTCGTTCAATGCCTCGTGCAACGCCTGCTGAATCTGCAGCGTGCGAACCGCCGCCTCGTTCATGCTGGCCTCGAAGAAGCGGTACGTGCTGCGTCCGCCGCGCTTGGCCTCGTACATGGCGACGTCCGCGTGCTTGAGCAGCGTTTCGACGCTATCGCCGTCTTCGGGATAGAGCGCAATGCCGATGCTCGGCATCACCTGAAGCGAATGGTCCGCCACGACGAGGCCCTTTCTCATGGCGTCGAGAATGCGCTCGGCGAGCCGCTCCGCGTCGACGGGCGTGCCGATGCCTTCCAGCACCACCACAAACTCGTCGCCGCCCAGCCGCCCGACGGCATCGCCGCCGCGCACGCATTGCAACAGGCGCTTGGCGAACGCTTGCAGCACTTCGTCGCCTATCGAGTGGCCGAGCGAATCGTTGATCGTTTTGAAGCCGTCCAGATCCATGAACAGGATCGCGAAGCGGCTGCCGTTATTCGCCGCGTTCTTCACCGCGCGGCCGATGCGCTCCGTCACCGTGCGCCGGTTAGGCAGGTCCGTGAGCGTGTCGAACGTCGCCATGTGGATGATCTGCCCGTGCAGACGCGAGACGGAACCCGCGAGCAACTCGTTTTGCGCATCGAAGCGCGACAGCACGAGCGTGATGATGAGGATGGCGAACGTGAACAGCATGACCGTCGTCGCGAGCCAGTGCACGTCCACGTCGTTGGCCGCGCCGCATATCGCGCCCGGCAGAAAATTCGCCGCCGCGTTGCCCGTGTAGTGCATGCCGGTGATCGCGACGCCCATCACGAGCGCGGACGCGAGGCGCTTCCTCGTGAGGTTCGCCTGGTTCGCGTTCGACAGCACGCGTGCAATCCACAACGCCGCCCCCGAGGCGACCACCGCGATCACGATCGACGCCGCGAACAGCCACGGATCGTACTGGATGGCGGGATACATGCGCATCGCGGCGTCGCCGGTGTAGTGCATGGCGGCGATGCCCGCGCCCATCAAGAGGCTGCTCGCGCTAAGGCGCTTGAAAGTCAGCCGTGGCCGGTTGATGACCGAGAGCGCGAAGAACGACACCAGCATCGCGATGCCGAGCGACGCCGCCGTGATGCCGAAGTCATAGCCGAGTTCGATAGGCAGCGAGAACGCCAGCACGCCGACGAAGTGCATCGACCAGATGCCGACGCCCATCGAGGCCGCGCCGCCCGCGAGCCAGACATGGCGCATGCGCGATTGCGACAGCATCGCGATGCGGCCGGAGATGTCGAGGGCCGTGTACGAGGCGAGCGTGGCGACGACGAGCGATGCCGCGACGAGCCAGAAGTTATAGGTGCCGTGCATGAAGTGCCGGAATGAAAGGGGCTTGTTTGCGTAAGCGTCTTATCGGCGCGAAGCAGCCATTCTTTAGGGCGCTTGAGAGATCCCGGATCGCCCACGTTTTGTCCACGGCGCTCGGCATCACAGCTCGGGATCAAGCAGTGCGACAACGCGTTCCAGCATGCGTTCCCAAAGACCGCGCCGCCGCCAGTCTTCCAGCGTGACGCGCTTCGCATGGGCGATGTCGGCATCGAAAATGGCGGTCTGCTGGCGCGCGAAATCGCGGTCGTAGATGTTGAGATTCGCTTCGTCGTTGAGTTTGAACGAGCGGCTGTCGAAATTCGTGGAGCCGACCGAAACGAGATAGTCGTCCACCACGATCAGCTTGCAATGGAACATCGTCGGCTGATATTCGTACATTTCGACGCCCACCGCGAGCAGGTCGCCCCAGCATGCGCGCGATGCCTCGCGCACCGTATGCGTGTCGATGCGCTTGCCCGGCGTAATCACGCGCACGCGCACGCCGCGCCGCGCCGCCTCGACAATCGCGTTGATCGTCAGCTTGTCCGGCACGAAATACGCGCTCGACAGATCGATGGTATGCGTCGCGGCGGTGATCGCCATCAGATACATGAGCTGCATGTCGTCGCTGCCGCCCGAAGGCGAACTGCTGAACATGTGCGCGAGGCCGTCGCCCGCGTGCTCGATCTCGGGGAAATAATCCGAGCCGTGCAGCACGTTGCCGGTGGCCTTGATCCAGTTGTCCATGAAGACGGCCTGCATCTGCCCGACCGCCGGACCTTGCACGCGGAAATGCGTGTCGCGCCAGTGTTTCTCGTCCTGCGCATGGCCGGTCCACTCGTCCGCGATACCGACGCCGCCCGTGAACCCCGCGCGGCCGTCGATCACGAGCAGCTTTCGATGCGTGCGGTCGTTCATGCGGCCGAGTCCCGTCAGGTGCGGCTTGTGATACTGGATGACCTCGGCGCCCGCGTCGCGCAGTATCTGCAAGTAGCGTTTGTCCATCTTGGCCGAGCCGAGCCAGTCGAGCAGCACGTGAACCGCGACGCCCGCGCGCGCCTTCTCGGCCAGCGCCTCGGCGAATTCCTCGCCTATCGCGCCCGACCAGTAGATGAAGGTCTCGAAGGTGATCGTCTTCTTCGCGGAGCGGATGCCGTCGAGCATCGAGGGAAAGATTTCGTCGCCGTTGACGAGCACCTCGAAGCGGTTGCCATCGACGACGGGCGGGCCGAGCAGAAGACCCATCGACCGGATGAACTGCGGGTCGTCGCTCGCGTAGAGCCGCTCAATCTTGTGTTCGATCTTCTTCTCGCCGCTCGTCAGATTCGCGATCACCAACACGACGATCACAGTGGCTACGACGGTCAACGCAATCAGGGCAATCGTCGGCATGCGGGGCCTCGCGAAGCGAACATCCGTCCGGAACCGCTAGTGTATGTGGTTCCGGAACGCGCGGGCCATCAGGTTTGCGCGGATTGTCCGATCTGCTTGGCAATGGCGTCGCCCAGACGCTGCTCGTCGGATGAAACGCCCGTGCGCTTCGTTTCGGAAACCGCATGCAGTCCGCCCGAGACGGCGAGCGAAGTCACCGCGTGTCCCGCCACCGCGCCCACGCCGGCCGTTTCCGCGACGCCCGGCGCATGGCCGCTGTTCGCGCTCGCATCGAACTGTTCGATCAGTTGCGGCGCGCCGTGCGCGGGCTTGAAGACGAGCTGAACCGTCGCCGTGACCTTGCTCTGGCCCGCGCCGAGACCGATCAGCATGCGGCGGCGGCGATTGCCGGCGTCGATCTTGTCGATGCTGCCGACGACTTCGAGCACGTTCTGATCGTCGGGCGGCGGCACATCGGCGCGGACCGCGCGCAGGCCCATCGACTGGAGCTTGGCGACGACTTCGTCGGCCACGGCTTCGCGCGCCGCCAGTGCGTCCTGCGCTTGCTGTTGCGCCGTGGTGTCGCCGGACATCGCCGTTTTGAGCTTCGATGCGAGTCCGTGATTGTCGAGCTTCACGTCGCTCGCTTCGCTTTCGAACGGATACACGTAGATGGTGCCCGATCGCACGGCCGAGGCGATCGCCGCCGTCTGCGCGTCCGCGCCCGCCGCCCGCGCCGAGCCCGCGAAGAGCGCGACGCCGGTCACGAGTCCGGCGACGAGGGCGCGGCGCGCGTGACGGACGAGGGAATCGAGCGAGGAGAAGTTCGTTGCGTGGGACATGTCGGCACCTGGGTTCGTTGGCTGGAGGTTCGGTCTGCGGCTTGGCTGTCGATCACCGTGGCGCAACTATGGACGATGCATCGCGGGCACGCCATCCAGCATTTATGTCGCCGGGTTTCATGCATTGCGTTCATCGTCGGTCAAGCCGCGTCCGAGCGCGATCACGCGAGTCTCGCTACCATGCGTCGGACGCGTGCGCGCCGCGCGCCGCCATTCACCTACCCGCTAAGAAGGAGCAACGATGGATCTGCAAATCGGCAACAAGCTCGCATTCGTGTCCGGATCGACCAAGGGAATCGGTCATGCCATTGCGGTCGCGCTCGCGCGTGAAGGCGCGCGCGTGATCGTGAACGGACGCGCGCAATCGTCCGTCGATGCCGCGCTCGACAAGCTGCGCCAGCTCGTGCCGGGCGCGCAAGCCGAAGGTTTCGCGGGCGATGTCTCCGACGCCGCGCAAGTCGAGGCGCTCGTGGCGCGCTTCCCCGAGGTCGATATTCTCGTGAACAACATGGGCATTTTCGAGCCGAAGCCGTTCGAAGACATTTCCGACGACGACTGGCTGCGTTTTTTCAACGCGAACGTGATGTCGGGTGTGCGGCTTTCGCGCGCCTATCTGCCGAAGATGAAGGAGAAGAACTGGGGCCGCGTGGTGTTCATCAGCAGCGAGAGCGGCATCCAGATTCCGGTCGAGATGATTCACTATGGCCTGACGAAAACCGCGCAACTCGCGCTGTCGCGTGGCCTCGCCGAAACCTGCGCGGGCACCGGCGTGACCGTGAACGCGGTCCTGCCCGGCCCGACGAGTTCCGAAGGCGTGACCGAGTTCGTCGAGAAGCTGTCCGGCGGCAAGAGCATGGAGGATGTCGAGAAGTCCTTCTTCGAGGAAGCGCGGCCGAGTTCGCTCCTCAAGCGGTTCATCACGCCCGAGGAAATCGCGAGCATGGTGGTGTACGTGTGCTCGGCGTTGTCGTCGGCGACGAACGGCGCGGCGTTGCGCGCGGACGGCGGCGTGGTGCGCGCGGCGTTCTAGCCCGGCTGCGTCTCTGCGGCCAGCGACCGCGCCTTCGCGAGCGCATCGACGATATCCGCGATGGTCTTGTCCCGCGCGGTGTCGTCAAGTTGCCTGAGCGCGTACGACGGGTGATACGTGGCGACGATCAGCTTGTCGCCATACGGCACGACGCGCCCGACGTGCGCCCGCAAGGTCGCGCGCTTGCCGAGCAGCGCGGTGAGCGCCGTCGCGCCCAGCGTGACGATGACGCGCGCCCTGGTTTGCTCCAGCTCGCGTTCGAGCCAGTACGAGCACGCTTCGACTTCCTGCTGCGCGGGCGTCTTGTGCAGACGCCGCTTGCCGCGCGGCTCCCACTTGAAGTGCTTCACGGCGTTCGTCAGATAGACGTGCTCGCGCGGCACCTGCGCCTGGCGCATGGCGTCGTCGAGCAACTGGCCGGCGGGGCCGACGAATGGCTCGCCTTTCAAATCTTCCTGATCGCCCGGCTGCTCGCCGAGCAGCATGATGCGCGCATCGGCGGGGCCCGCGCCGTGGACGGCTTGCGTCGCGTGGCGCCAGAGATCGCAGCGGCGGCAGGTGTCGAGCGACGTGGGCGCGTCGCGTTCCGGCTGCGCGTCCTGCGCTTCCACCTGCACAATCTTGCCGCCGAGCGCGCCGACCGCACGCGCCTGCGCGACACGCCGCGCGCCGCCGCGTGCATCGCTGACGAGCTGCGGAATAAGCGCGCCTTCCGGCAAACCCTTCCAGAAGCGCACGGGCAACTGCTGATGCAGCACGGATTCGTTCAGGCGCGCGGGGTTGAAAATGCTGCGGTAGTAGGTCATCCAGAGGTCTTCGGCGGCGTCGGGCGTGTCGGAAGCATGGTCGGATGCGAGCGCGCGGCGGCGCTCGATTTGCAGACGCTCGCCGTTCCACATGGCCGCGCCCTCGGGCGTCGTGATGAGCCAGCTCGACTGCCCCATGCGCGCCGCGAAGTGATCCGCGCTCCAGGCGAGCACGTCGTGATCCGGCTCGTACCACGCGACGTATTCCGGGGGCCCAAGCGACGCATCGCGCTGACGAAAGCGCACATACGCGATCATGTCGTGCTGCGCGCGGCGCACCGCTTTCGCCATCTTGTAGAGACGCGCGCCGTCTTCATCGGCAGCTGAGGCCACCGCGCGGTCGCCGTGCGTCCAGCGCCAGAGCACGCGATACAGAAAGCTCCAGCGACGCTCGTCGCGAAAATGTGCGGCGTCCCTGAGCAGCGCGGCGAGCTCGCGCGAAACGCGCACCTGCGCGGCATCGGCGGACGGCGCGGCGTTTTCGGTCGATGCGGCGAACAACGTGGGGGCGTCGCTTTGCTGCGTGCGCCATTCGATCGACTCGGGCGCCAAGTCTTGAGCGAGCGCGGCGAGCGCCGCGCTGCGCCAGGCTTCGAAGTCGTCGTCGATCGTGATGACGTGCATCGCTAAATGAGCGAAAGCTGCACCGGCTGCGTGGCAAGCGCCTTTCGCAAAAGGTCCGACGACGCCTCGGCGAGCGGCGGCCGATAGTCCTCGGTCACGACGAACGGCTTGACCTTGTCCATGCCGCAGCGCAGCCGCACGAGATCCGCGTAGCGCACGCGCCGCGCCCGGCGAAGCTCCGCGATGCGTTTCGCGTTGCGCATCCCGATGCCCGGCACCCGCGCGATCATGCGGACCGGCGCGGCGTTCAGATCGACCGGAAAACGCTCGCGATGCGCGAGCGCCCATGCGAGCTTCGGATCGACGTCGAGCGGCAGATTGCCTGCATCGCCCAGCAATTCGGCCGCGTTGAAACCGTAGCCGCGCATCAGAAAGTCGGCCTGATACAGCCGATGCTCGCGCAATAGCGGCGGCGCTTTCGACGGCACGCCGGACGGACTGTCCGGAATGGGACTGAAAGCCGAGTAGTAGACACGCTTCAACTGATACGAGCCATACAGCGTTTCGGCGGTGCCGAGGATGGTGCGATCGTCCGTTTCGTCCGCGCCGACGATCATCTGCGTGCTTTGACCCGCCGGCGCGAAGCGCGGCGCGCGCGGCTCGGCTTCCGACTCCTCGCGTGCGACGCGGATATTGCCCATCGCCAGCTTGATGGTGCGGCCGCTTTTCTCCGGCGCGAGCCGCTCAAGACTAATTTCCGTCGGCAGTTCGATATTGACGCTCAGACGATCCGCGTAGCGCCCCGCTTGCGCGATCAGGCCGGGATCGGCGTCGGGAATCGTCTTCAGATGAATGTAGCCGCGGAACTGATGCTTCTCGCGCAGGGTCTTCGCCACGAGCACCAGTTGCTCCATGGTGTAGTTCGACGAACGAATCACGCCCGAACTCAGGAACAGGCCGTCGATGTAGTTGCGACGATAAAAGTCCAGCGTGAGCGTGACGACTTCTTCGGGCGTGAACCGGGCGCGCGGCACGTTGCTGGAACGCCGGTTGATGCAGTACTGACAGTCGTACAGGCAGAAGTTGGTCAACAAAATTTTGAGCAGCGACACACAACGGCCGTCCGGTGTGAAGCTATGGCAAATGCCCGAGCCCGTGCTCGCGCCCAGCCCCTCGACGCCGCGCGACTCCCGCTTGGGCGCGCCGCCGCTCGCGCACGATGCGTCGTACTTCGCGGCATCCGCAAGAATTTCGAGCTTTTCGGACAGTTCCATCTTGGCTATGATACTGTATATTTATACAGTACGCTAATGGTGATGCAGGAAGTTTGCAAACTGCACGGTATCAGCCACATTGCGGCGCCGCGCCTTTATTTCAACGGATCATGGCCCCAGTTCATCAGCGAGTAGCGCCACTTCGTATGTTCGATATCGCCGTGCGGGTGCTGCGCGAGGTGGCGCTTCACATAGCCGGTCACCTTGCGCATGTGAGCGTAGTCGTCGGCATGCAAATCGCTCTTCTTTGCGCCGAGCAATTCGATAATCCGCCGCCCCGACTGATGCCCTACCGACTCCGCGTTGCCATCCTTCTGGCCGACAGCACGCGAGTCATCCGTCTCGAGCCATTTTTCCAACTGATGCGCCGTCATGTTGACGAGCGTTTTGAACTCGTCGTACGTCGCCTTATCGTCGCCGTCGGACGATTGTCCATGTGTCTCATGCGTGGTCACGTGCGCGCTCCATTGGTCGATTCATCGGCATCGTCAGGGTCGAGCAAGCGACGCTCCAGCGGCGAAGCTGGCTGGCGTGGCGCGTGCGGGACGGGCGTGCTTGCCGTGATTCGACGAGCACTTTTGCGGAGAACTCCTCATGCGTTTTGACTACAAGAATTTCCATATCGACTGCACAGCACGCCACGACGAAGACGGCAGCTTCTACGCACACGCCCGCATCACCAGCGCGCCCAACGAACACACGCCGAACGTGGAGGTCCACGAATCCGGCGACCTCGATTCCTTCGCGAACGAATGGGACGCGCTGCATTGCGCGCGGGCGTGGGCCATCGAATGGTGCGACGAGGCGCTGGCTTGACGGCATCGGCCTGCCTTCCAAGGTGTTTCGGTCAAATGCGCGGACGCTTACAGGCGCGGCACACGGATTGCAGCGTGTAAGCCGCGACGCCGCCCAGGCAGAACGAAACGGCGCGCATCAAACCACCAATTCAAGGGAGGCACCATGAAGAACGCCAAGAAGAGTTTGCTCGTATCCGCCATGATCCTGAGCCTGTCCGGCGCCGTGTTTGCGCAGGGCGCGGGCGGCGGTGCAGGTGGGGGCGGCGCAGGCGCTGGCGGTGCGGGCGCGGGCGGCGGCACGGCCGGCGGCAATGGCGCAGGTCAGGGCGGCACCGGCATGGGCACCCCGAACGCGAATGGCACGACCGGCGCAACCTCGGGCGCATCCGGCTCCTCCACCATGGGTTCGGGAAGCAGCTCGAGCAGCAAGATGAACAAGATGCACAAGAAGAGCGGCTCGGGTTCGTCCAATGGCGGCACGTCGAGTTCGGAATAACGGTACTTGCTTTTAGTAGAAGCCCGGTTCGCCTCGCTGCTTCCGCGGACCGGGTGTCCTCATGCCTCGGGGCCGTTCGTCGCCTCTATCTCCCTCCTTGCGCATCCCTTCCATATAGGGATTTCGCGTCTTCCTCCCAGCCCTTACTGTGTGCCTGCGCGGTTTCTGATCGCGCCTGACGGACACGACAATCTCGCGGCATCGCCTTCAACGGTTCGACGGGTCCGTTTGCGTCGTTGCGCCTTCGGCATTGCATTGCGTTCGCTTTGCGGCGATCGCGCTCGATGCCGCTTCCGTTGCGCGCTCGCATCGCAAGACTTCAGGGCGCGCGGTTGATCCAACGCTGCATGGAGTCCGAGAACGTGTTCCCGGCTGCTTGCGCATTCGTTTTTGAGGAGCCGGAACATGAAGACGAAGTTGACCCCGAAGATCGTTGCGATGATGGCGGCCTGCGCGCTTGTCGCGGGCATCGGCAACGCCCGCGCCCAGGGCATGCCTGAAGCCGCGCAACAACTCGTGCAGACAATGCGGCCAATGGACACGCCGCGCACCGCCCCGCAAGCAGACCCGGCAACGGGCGACTCCACTGTCGACGAACACGCCTACGGCGGCACGAGAAACGGCACGAGCGTGTCGGCTGGCGGACGCAGCGCGGACGGATGCAGCGGCCAGCCGCGCTGCGACGTGTTCTTTGGTCAGTGAGCGCAACGGCGCGCGGGACAAGCCTTGCGCCGCCGATCTTTTAGCCGTCGAACGCCTTTCAGCATTCCGGCGCGGCCAGCGTTGCACTGGCGCGCGCCTGACTCGGCGTGTGCATGACAAGAGCGTTTGCGCTCCTAGCGATGACTCGCGCGTACGCTGCAACCGCATCGGCTCGAGCGCGCCTTCCTACAAAGTCTTTGCGACACTCGGCCTTTCGCAATGGCCGCCACCGCGCTACGCCACCTGCGGCGTGAGCGAAAACCGCGCGCTCACCGACTCTCCCGGTGCAAGCACGCCGCCACCTTTCAACGCCTGCTCGACATCGAGGTTCACCCAGTCCGCGACGTTGCTGACCGGCTCGACGCACAGCAGCGACCCGTGGGACGACGGCGCATAAATCACCGTGAAATCGAACGGCGCTTCCGCGCGCAACGTGACCGAGCGATGCTCGCGCGGCCACGCAATCGTCGCCTCGCGCGACCATCCTGCGAAGTTGTTGTCGAGATCGAAGGCATCGGCGGACATGCCTTGCGGCGAGGCGAGCGCATCGATACACGGGTGCGGGCCGGCGTGCGTCGGCAAAGGATCGGGCGTCGTATGCCACATCGACGTCACGCGCGAATGCACATAGGTGTGCGCGGTGCGCGGAAAGTACGGATGATGGCCGAGGCCGAACGGCATCGGCCGATCGGAGAGATTGCGCATCGACATCGTGACGGTCAGCGACTGCGCATCCAGCGCGATGTCCTGCGCGGCCTCGAACGCGAACGGCCAATGGTGGGCGGCTTCATGCGACGGCTCGTGCGTGAGCGTGAGCCGTGCGCTCGCCTGCGACGCGGCATCGACACGCCACGGCCGCCGCCATCCGATGCCGTGCAGCGCATGAGGAAAAGCGTTGCCGTCGCCGGACAGATCGACGGGCGCACCGTCGAAGGTGAAGCGCGCATCGCGGATGCGATTGCAGTACGGCACGAGCGGAAAGCTCGCCATGCCGAGCGGATTGCGCGCGGCGAGCGCATCGACGGTCGCCGGACGCAGCCAGTGCAGCGCACCGCCTTCGTGCGGCTCGCGGGCGTCGAAGAAAGCGGCGATCGCGCCGCCGACATGCGGCGCCAGAAGCACGCGCCGCGCGCCGTGGCGCAATTCCACGAGCGCGCCGGCGGCAGGCGTGGACGCGGTTCGATCGGCGCTCAATATGCGAACTGCCGGTAGTTTTCGTCGAAGATGCGCTGCGTGCGCTCGACCACCGGGTTGTAGCGCAACAGCCGTTTCGCACGCGGCGGCAAGTCGGCGAGCACGGCGCGCGGCACGTCGATATGCACCTCGGGCCGGAAATACCACGCGCGGCTATAGCCGATGACGACCATCGGACGCGGCTCGTCGGTGTAATTTGGCGTGCCGCGATGCAGCCCGCGCACATCGCGGATCATCACGTCGCCGACGCGCATCGGCACGCGCTCGGGCGGGAAACGTCCATCGGCGAGGCCCGCGAGGGCTTCTTCGCGTGAGATGCGGTGCGTGCCGCGCGTCGTTTCCAGCGAACCGTTGCGCTCGTCCACATCGACGAGCGGAAAGTTCACCGCAAGCTGAAACGACGGCGTTTCGGGCGCGTCGTCGAAAAGCGGCGGCGTATCGCGATGCCAGTCCTGAAAGTCCGAGCCGCGCACCGGCGTATCCGTGGCGAGCTGGCACATGACCGGATCGCGCCCCGCCACGCGCTCGACAATGCCGACGATATCCTCGTCGCAAATGATCGACGGATCCGCGAATTCGCCTTCGAACGGCAAGGTCACGTAATACCGGCCCGGCCCGCGATTGCCGCTCGCCGACGCCTCGCGCGCCGCATCGACGTGCGGCTGCAACAGCGGCGCGAACGCGTCGCGCCACGCTTCGATCTTCGCGCGGTCGAAATGATCCGGCAGCAGCACAAAGCCGTCTCGCTCGAACGCTTGTGCAAGCGCGTCTCTCGTCGTCTCGTCGTATCGGCCCATGCGCCGCTCCTTTCGGTCGTGAATCGATCGAAAACAAGAATGGCATGGCTGTAATCCGGTCGTCAATATTATTAGTAATAGTCCGTGAAAACCCTCAGCCGGCAGCGTTCGGGCTAGGTAGTTTCCGTGTTGTTCATCACTAATATTAGTGGTAACTTCTTTCGCCAAGCCTCATACGCCGCTCGCGTCCGATGAAAAAAACCACGCAACGCCGCCCGACGATGACCGACATCGCGAAACTCACCGGAGTGTCGCAATCGACGGTTTCCCTCGTCCTCAACAATGCGAGCGGCGCGAAGTTTTCGGACGCGACGCGGGAGAAAGTGCTGCGCGCGGCGCAGGAACTCGGCTATCGCATGACGCCGCGCGAGCCCGCCGCGATGGACGCCTTCGAGGCGCCAGGCGCGCACGGCGAACGCAATCTGATCGTCTATCTCGCCGATGAAATCTCGACGAGCCCGCATCCGGTCGTCTCGATCGACGGCGCGCGCGACGCCGCGTTCTCGCATGGACGCCTTCTGGCCGTCTATTCGACGCACGGCAACGCGCAGATCGAGGAACGCGTGCTCGACGCGACGCTCGGCAATCCGAACCTGCTCGGCGTGATCTACGCGACCGTGTACACGCGGCGCGTCGCGCTGCCCGCCGCGCTCGCGAAAGTGCCGACGGTGCTGCTCAACTGCTACGCGAGCGAGGCGAATCTGTCGTCGGTCGTGCCGGCGGAAGTCGCGGGCGGCCACACGGCGACCGACTATCTGCTGGCGGCGGGGCACCGGCGCATCGGCTATATCAATGGCGAGCCGTGGCAGGACGCGGCGCGCGACCGGCTCAAGGGCTATCGCACCGCGCTCGCCACGGCGGACCTGCCGTTCGCGCCGGAACTCGTGCGCGAAGGCGACTGGAGTTCGGGCACCGGCTTCGAGCAGACGCTCTCGCTCATGCGCGAGCCGAACCCGCCGACGGCCATTTTCTGCGCGAACGACCTGATGGCGCTCGGCGCGATCGAGGCGCTCAAGCAACTCGGGCTGCGCGTGCCGGACGATGTCTCCGTCGTCGGCTACGACGATCAGGAGATCGCGCGCCATACGCATCCGCCGTTATCGACCGTCGTGCTGCCGAATTACGATCTCGGCCGCTGGGCCGTCGAAACGTTGCTGCAAGAGGAACACAACCGCGCCGTCGGCGCCCCGTTACGACGCCGCACCGTGAAGCTGGACGGCCCGCTGATCGAACGCGGGTCCGTCCGGGTAATGACCGAAGCGAGACAACTCGCCATTCATAATATTAGCGATTAGCCATTCATAACCGCACGCAGGCCAGCAGCATCTCTCGCATCAGACAGACCGGGCAACAACAAAGCATCGGCGTTACCAACAAGACGAATCATCCATATCGGAGGAAGACATGCTGTCGCTAGAGAACAAACACCGCTCGGGCCTGCGCCCGCTCGCCGCCGCCCTGACCGCGCTTGCGTTGGCCGTTGGCTTCAGTGCCGCGCACGCCGCCGACGACGCGCTGCCGAAAATCCCGAACAAGAAGCCACTGAAGGTCGGCTTTGCGCAGACGGAGAGCAATAACCCGTGGCGGCTCGCCGAGACAAAGAGTTTCAAGGACGTGGCGTCGAAGTGCGGCTGGCAGATGGTGATGACCGACGCCAACAGTTCGGCGGCCAAACAGGTGTCCGACATTCAGAGCATGATCGCGCAGCACGTCGACCTGCTCGTGTTCCCGCCGCGTGAGGAGAAGCCGCTCGCGCCGGTCGTCTTGCAGGCGAAGAAGGCCGGCATTCCGGTGATTCTGGTGGACCGCAACATCGATCAGTCGATGGCGAAGGCCGGGCGCGATTACATCACGTTCATCGGCTCCGATTTCATCGATCAAGGCCACCGCGCCGCCGACTGGCTCGTGAAGGCGACCAACGGCAAAGCCACGATCATTGAACTCGAAGGCTCGACCGGCGCCTCCGCCGCGAACGACCGCAAGAAGGGCTTCGACGAAGTCATCGCGAAGAACCCGGGCATGAAGATCGTTGCGTCGCAAAGCGGCGACTTCGCGCGCGACAAGGGGCGACAGGTCATGGAGACGCTGTTGCAGGCGCATCCCGACGTGACCGCCGTCTACGCGCACAACGACGAAATGGCGCTCGGCGCGATCGCCGCGATCAAGGCGGCGGGCAAGCAGCCGGGCAAGGACATCGTGCTCGTGACCATCGACGGCACCAAGGGCGGCCTCGAAGCGATCAAGGCCGGCGAACTGGGCGCAAGCGTGCAGTCGAGCCCGTTCTTCGGACCGCTTGCATGCGATGTCGCGCAGAAGTACGCGAAGGGCGAGACCATCCCGCCGTGGGTCAAGGTTTCGGATCGCTTCTACGACAAGAGTAACGTCGACGCGAGCATGCAGTACGGCTATTGAGCGAAGCAGAATCCGCTGGTTTCGCGGGCGCCTTCGGGCGCTCGCTTTTTCAAAGGACGGATAGCGCCGCATGCCTACTGCTCCCCTACTCGACATGCAGGACATCGACATTGCCTTCGGCGGCGTGGCGGCGTTGAAGCACGCACGCCTGACCGTGGCGGCCGGCGAAGTGCACGCGCTCATCGGCCAGAACGGCGCGGGCAAGTCGACACTCATCAAGATTCTGACGGGCGCGTATCGCAAGAGCGCGGGAACGATCCGCTTCGACGGACGCGACGTCGATTTCCGCACGCCGAAGGAAGCGCGCGAAGCGGGCATCAGCACGATCTATCAGGAGATCAATCTCGTGCCCTTCCGCTCGGTGGCCGAGAACATCTTTCTTGGCCGCGAGCCGCGCCGCTTCGGTCTGATCGACTGGAAAACGGTGCAGCGGCGCGCGAGCGAACTGCTCGAATCGTTCGGACTGCATATCGACGTGAAGAAGCCCGTGCGCGATTATTCGACCGCGATTCAGCAGATGGTCGCACTTGCGCGAGCCGTCTCGTCCGACGCGAAGATGGTCATCATGGACGAATCGACGTCATCGCTCGACGAGCGCGAAGTCGAGTTGCTCTTCACCGTCGTGCGCCGGTTGCGCGACGACGGGCGTGCAGTGATCTTCGTATCGCATCGGCTGGACGAACTCTATGCGCTCTGCGACCGCGTCACCGTGATGCGCGATGGACAGACGGTCGCCGAAAGCACGATGCACGAGATGGACAAGCTCAAGCTCGTGACGACGATGCTCGGCCGCACGCTCGCCGCCGTCGTGCACGAGGACAGCGCGGTCAAGGAAGAGAATCTCGCGAAGCGCGGCGCGGTGGCGCTGAGCGCGCAGTCGCTCGCGGCGGGCGCGAAAGTCACGAACGTATCGCTCGACGTGCATGCGGGCGAAGCGGTGGGTCTCGCAGGCTTGCTTGGCTCGGGCCGCACGGAAACCATGCGTCTTCTGTTCGGCGCGGACCGTCCTGCGCGCGGATCGCTCACGGTGAGCGGCGAGAGCGCCGCGTTCCGGTCGCCGAAGGACGCGATCACCCGCGGCATCGCGTATCTCACCGAAGACCGCAAGGCCGAAGGCATCGTGCCGGAGCTGTCCGTGCGCGACAACCTCACGCTCGTCTGCCTGCCCGCGCTGACCAAGCGCGGCGTGGTCGATGTCGCGAAGCAGCGCGAGATCGTGGATGGCTTCATCGCGTCGCTCGGCATCAAGCTGCGTTCGCCGGACCAGCCGATACGCGAACTCTCGGGCGGCAATCAGCAAAAGGTGCTGCTCGCGCGCTGGCTCGCGACGAATCCGCGTCTTCTGCTGCTCGACGAACCCACGCGCGGCATCGACGTGGGCGCGAAAGCGGATGTCGCGAAGATCGTGCGCGAACTGCGCGATGCGGGCATGGCCGTGTTGTTGTCGGCGTCCGAACTGGAAGAGCTCACTGCCGTGGCCGACCGCGCAGTCGTCATACGCGACGGCGAAACAGTAGCAGAACTAAACGGTTCGCAGATGAACGAGGCGTCAATCATGGATGCGATCGCATACGGGTCCGGTGAAACATCGGCGCTCGCGCAAGCGACGGCCGCGCAAGGAAACGACTCATGATCGACAAGACGCAACCTGCACCGCAACCGGCAGCGCCGCTCGCCGCCGACGCGCAGACTGCGCCCGCGAAGAAGCGGCGCGGCATCGCGATTCAGCGCGAGGTCGTCGTGCTCATCGCGATGATTCTGTTCAACCTGATCTTCACGGAGCATTTCTGGTCGCTTCAGACCTTCAACGTCAATCTCACGCAGGTGGTGACGATCGTGATCGTCGGCATCGGCATGACGCTCGTCGTGGCGACGGGTGGCATCGACTTGTCCGTGGGCGCGTCGATGGCCATTGCCGGTGCGCTTGCGCCGATGCTCTTCATGAACATCGAGGGGCCGCTCGGCATCCTGCTCGCTTTCACGCTGCCCGTGCTCGCCGCCGCGTTGTGCGGCGTGTTCAACGGACTGCTCGTCACGCGGCTTCGTGTGCAGCCCATCGTCGCGACGCTCGTGCTCTTCATCGCGGGACGCGGCATCGCGCAGGTCGTCACGGATGGCAGCCTGCAGGCGTTCAACAATCCCGCGTTTCAGTGGATCGCGCTCGGCAAGGTCGCGGGCGTGCCGTTCCAGATTCTGCTGATGCTCGCGCTGGTCGCCGTCTTCACGTGGATCGTGCGCAAGACGCTCTTCGGCAAGTACCTGCTCGTGACGGGCGGCAACGAGGACGCCGCGTATCTCTCGGGCATTCCGACGGCGCGCGTGAAGCTGATCGCGTACACCGCGTGCGCGGCGCTCGCGGGTCTCGCCGGGCTCATTTCGATCTCCGTGAATTCGTCGTCGGATGCGAACGTCGTGGGCCTCGGCGTCGAACTCGATGCCATCGCGGCCGTCGCGGTGGGCGGCACCGCGCTCACGGGCGGCAAGGCGTACATCACAGGCACGCTGATCGGCGCGCTCATCATCCAGCTATTGCGGTACACGCTGCTCGCGCACGGCATTCCGGACGCCGCCGCGCTCGTGCTGAAGGCCGCGATCATCATCGCCGCCGTCTACGTGCAGCGCCGCCGGGGCTCATGACATGAAGAAGAACCTTCCTATCCTCATCGCGCTGGTGGCGCTGCTCGTGCTGGGCGTCGTGCGCTACGAGCACTTCGCGTCGGCCTACAACGTCACGTCGTTCTGGCGATACAACTCGATGTTCGCGCTCATCTCCATCGGCATGGCGTTCGTCATCATCACGGGCGGGATCGATCTGTCGGTGGGCGCGGTGGCGGCGCTCGCAAGCGCGGTCGCCGCGCTCGCGAGTCCGCATGGCGGCGTGGCCGGCGTGCTCGCCGGCTCCTTAGCAGGGCTGGCGGTGGGCGTGCTGAACGGTCTCGTCATCACGCATATGCGGATTCTGCCCTTCATCGTCACGCTCGCGACGAGCCTCGGCGCGCACGGCCTCGCGCTGCTGCTCGGCCATAACGACGCCGTCGCCATTGCGTCGGACACGAATTTCGCCGCCTTCGGACAAGGCGATCTGTTCGGCCTGCCGATTCCCGGCATCGTGTCGCTCGTGGCGGCGGTGCTCGGCTGGATCGCGCTGCGCAGCTCGCGCTTCGGGCGCCATGCGCTGGCTATCGGCGGCAGCGAGGAGGCATCGCGGCTGATGGGCCTGAACGTCGATCGCACGCTCGTCGCGGTCTATGCGCTGAGCGGGCTGCTGGCGGGCATCGCGGGCGCGATTCTCGCGGCGCAATTCGGCGCGGGGCAGCCCAACGAAGGCGTCGGCTGGGAGCTGTTCGCGATCTCGGCCGTCGTGCTCGGCGGCACGCGGCTGACGGGCGGCGAAGGCTCCATCGCGATGACGATTGCAGGCGTCGCGCTGCTCGGGCTCGTCTTCAATCTGCTGAACTTCGAGAACGGGCTCGGCTATATCAGTCTGTCGGCTTACTGGCAGTCGGTGATTCGCGGGCTCTTTCTGCTGCTCGTGATCGTGTTGCAGGCGCGCGTGCTGAACCGGCGCGTCGTGGCGACGAAAGTCACGCATTGAGGTTCTCGTACTGGGGCGCAACCTTACATGCCGCCACTGGCACCGCAGGCGAAGGTTCTCGCGACGACGCTCTGAGGCGATCTCCGCGAGCGCGGCATCGTCGTCGATACGGCGCTGCCGGGACTCGAGGAAGATTGGTGACGCCGCGTACGAATCGGCGGCGGGGCGTCAGTTCGTCTTCGCGCGCTCCCCCGGCGACGCGCCACCCGCACCGTCGCCGCCTTCCGCTGCCAGCCGCAGATACGCCGCCGCGAGCCGGCGCAATTCCTCTTCGCTCGCATCCTCGATGCCGATCAGATGATTGCTTGCCGCGCGATGCGTCGCGAGCAGTTCATTGAGCTTCAGATGCAGCGCGACGCTGTCCTTGTTCTGGCTCTGCTGGATCAGAAACACCATCAGAAACGTGATGATGGTCGTGCCGGTATTGATAACCAGTTGCCAGCCGTCCGAGTAGTGGAAGATCGGGCCGGTCACGACCCACGCGACGATGCTCGCCACCGCCAGCCCAAAGGCGAACGGCGAGCCCGCCCAGCGCGTGACGAGGCTCGCGAAACTGTCGAACGCGCGCATCAACGGATGCGATTTGGCATAGGCCGGGCTGGACGTATCGGGAATGGTCTCGATCTGGTCAGTCGAGGTTCGATGTTTGCTTTCCATGCTTTCCTCCCTTCGTGTCAACAGGGCGCGAAGCAAGATTCGTTCCTTGCAGAAGCGTTTCGACTGACCCGGCCCAACGGCATCACGCGGAGGGGTTGCGCCGGGCAACCAGCGTTTCGACGCTTGTCTGAACGCCCGGACGCGGCTGCGCTCTCGGCATCGCGAGCGCGGTGTTCAGGGCGTTTTTCGCGGCTTCGTCGTCCGGCCTCACGAATAAAGCCTGCCGCAGCGCCGCCTCCGCTTCCTGCGCACGGCCGAATGTGAGCAGCACGAACCCAAGACCGCGGCTCGCTTCGAAGAAGACAGGACGCAACTCCAGGGCCTTGCGGAATTCCGCTTCGGCGCCTGGCATGTCATAGCGGCGATGCGCGACGTTGCCCAGACCGCAGTGCGCTTCCGCCGATTGCGGATTGATGGCGAGCGCCCGGTTGAACGACGCGTCGGCCTCGGTGAGCCGGCCTGCCGCGCACAAAATATCGCCCATGGAAAGATGACCATCGATCACGCCCGGCGCCAGATCGATGCCGCGCCGGCACGCTGTTTCCGCTTCGGGCAAGCGGTTCCGCATGAAGAGCGTCTGACCGAGCCCGATATGCGCCTGCGCGAAATCCGGCTGCGCCGCAATTGCCTCCGAAAAAGCATTCGCGGCGTCGTCGAGGCGTTGCTGTGCCTGAAACGTACAGCCGAGCGTGAACCTGGCCATCGCGAAATCCGGACGCAGCGCCAGCGCCTTCGTCAAGGTCGCCTGACTCTCTTCGATACGGCCCTGATCGAATGCGACGAGCGCAAAATTGACGAGGATCTCGGGCGACTCGGGCTGCAGCGCGAGCGCCTGCCGAAACATCTGCTCGGCTTCCGGAAGACGGCCCAAGAGGCGCAGCACGAGGCCCAGATTATTGGCTGTCGCGGCTGACTCCGGATGAAGGGCAAGCTGTTGCCGAAGAATGGCCTCGCGTTCGGTCAGGCTTATTTCATTCCAATTGATAGGTTCGTTCATGAGCGTTTTTATGCAACAGAGTTGAATGCGGCGGATTGCCTTGTCGATAATGCTGATTAAGCGTCCGCGAATATGAAACGAAAATGGGCACTGTGCCGATTCATGGCGGACGCTAATGCCTCAGCCGATGAGACGCGACGACTGCGCCCCGCGATAGCCGCCTTGAGCGCGCGTGCCGTGATTTCTTTGAAAAGCGATTTGATCGACGCGTCGAAGCCGCGTTTCGCACATTGGCCGATTCGCGGAGAAAAGAACGATAACGGATTCGATTGAGTATAGTGCAAAAAAATATGTCGAATTAGAAAGCAGGCCGCAAATCACGGCGCGAAAAACACTACTGAATTACTCCCGCGAGCGTCACACCGCCACCTGCTGTCACGAACCTTGCTAAAGCCCCCTGCGAGCGCGCACGCCGAAACAGTCGGGGACCGTTTCCATGCGAGAATCCCGGAGCCATTCCGGGCGCGCGTTTCAATCAGCGTCATCCCAAAGACATACCGTTCAACCATGCCGCTTGATCGAGAGACAAAGCGAGGAGACTCAGCGTCGATGACTCCCGAGAATCTGAACCCGGACCCGAGCGCCAGCAGCCTCGACCCAAGCTTTCTGCTCGGCGGCGGGGAAATGGGCGCGCTGATCCGGAGCTTCGACTGGACGCGGACCTCGCTCGGCGCCCCGGAGAACTGGCCGCAGAGCCTGAAGACGGCCATTCGGATCATGCTGACATCGCGCCAGCCGATCTGGATCGGCTGGGGCCACGAGCTTTTGTTCTTTTATAACGACGCGTACCGGTCGATCATCGGCGGCAAGCATCCGCAGGCGCTCGGACAGCCGGCTTCGGTCGTGTGGCGCGAAATCTGGAACGATATCGGACCGCTCCTCGACACGGCGCTGGCGGGCGTCGAAGGCACGTTCGTCGAGCAGAAGCTGCTGATCATGGAGCGCAACGGTTTCCCGGAAGAAACCTACTACACGTTCTCCTACAGCCCGATTCCGGACGACCGGGGCAGCGCGGGCGGCATCATCTGCGCGAACAGCGACGACACGCAGCGCGTGCTCGGCGAACGGCAACTGACCGTGCTGCGCGAACTGGCGACTTCCGCCGCCGACGCGCGCACCTGGCGCGAGGCCAGCGAACGCTCCATGAACGCGCTGAAAAGCGCGCCGCGCGACCTGCCCTTCGCGCTGCTCTACGCGGTGGAGCCGGGCAACGAGACGGCGACGCTCGTCGGCGCATGCGGCATCGCGCCGGGGCATCCCGCCGCGCCCGCGACCTTGCACGCCGGCAGGGACGACCCTTGGCCGTTCCAGCACGCGCTGCGCGCGAACCGCGCGGTCCTCGTGACGAACCTGCATCAGCACGTCGGTGCTTCGTTGCCGACGGGCGCATGGAAGGCCGCGCCCACGACCGCCGTCATGCTTCCCATCGCCCCGACCGGCGAGACCGGCCACGCGGGCGTGCTGATCGCGGCGCTCAATCCGTATCGCCTGTTCGACGACGGTTATCGCACGTTCATGAACCTCGTCGCCGGGCAGATCAGCGCCGCGATCGGCTACGCCCACGCCTACGACGAGGAACGCCGCCGCGCCGAGGCGCTCGCGCAAATCGATCGCGCGAAGACGACGTTCTTCTCCAACATCAGCCACGAGTTCAGGACGCCGCTCACGCTGATGCTCGGCCCGCTCGAAGAAATGCTCGCGGACCGCAGCCGCGTCCCGCCCGAGGACATGCGGCTCGTCGAGATCATGCATCGCAACGGCATGCGGCTGCTCACGCTCGTCAACGCGCTGCTCGACTTCTCGCGCATCGAGGCGGGGCGCATCGAGATTCATCGCAAGCGCACGGACATTGCCGCGTTCACGGCCGAACTGGCGTCGCTGTTTCGTTCGGCGATCGAAAGCGCCGGGCTCACGCTGCGCACCGATATCCCCGACACGCCGGTGCTTGCCGACATCGACCGCGACATGTGGGAAAAGGTCGTGATGAACCTGCTGTCGAAC
Organism: Burkholderia sp. 8Y; assembly: GCF_902506145.1. Lineage (GTDB taxonomy): Bacteria > Pseudomonadota > Gammaproteobacteria > Burkholderiales > Burkholderiaceae > Caballeronia. Next base: position 1,594,989 of record NZ_LR733519.1, read on the forward strand.
GCGTTCAAGTTCACGTTGGCGGGCAGTATCGAGGTCGCGCTGCGCGTGAACAGCGACGGCTGGATCGAAGCGAGCGTGTGCGATACGGGTATCGGCATTGCCGAGCACGAGCAGGCGCGCGTCTTCGAGCGGTTTCATCGCGTGGCGGGCGCGACGGGCCGCTCGGTGGAAGGCAGCGGAATCGGACTCGCGATGGTCCAGGAACTCGTCAAGCTGCACGGCGGAAGCATCCGCGTGACGAGCGGCCTCGGCGAAGGCACCTGCTTCACGGTGACGCTGCCCGCCGCGCACGAAGACGCAGCCTCGCGCGCCGACGCCCCGCGCGCCGAAGCCAGCAGCCGCGCGCGCTCCTTCGTCGATGCCGCGTTGCGCTGGACGCCGGATGCGCACACCGCCGCCGACGCCACCGCGCTCAACGCCGCCGATCTCGATTCGCCGCTCGCCGACGCAGCCGAGGCGTCGGCGCCATCGGACGCGCTGGCGGGCCGCGTGCTGGTCGTCGACGACAACGCTGATCTGCGCGAATACATGCGCCGCCTGCTTGCCGCCGCGGGCCACGACGTGAGCGTCGCCGCCGACGGTCAGGCCGGGCTCGACGCGGCGGTCGCGCTGCGGCCGGAAGTCATCGTTTCCGACGTGATGATGCCGCGCCTCGACGGCTTCGGGCTGCTGCGCGCGCTGCGCGACGACGAAGCCCTGCGCGAAACGCCGGTCGTGCTGCTGTCGGCGCGCGCGGGCGAAGAAGCGCGCGTCGGCGGCCTCGAAGCCGGCGCGGACGACTATCTGACCAAGCCCTTCTCGGCGCGAGAACTGCTGGCGCGCGTGGCGAGCAACCTGCGGCTCTCGCGCCTGCGCCGCGAAACGGAGCAGCGCCTGCGCGAAGAGTCGCGCGTGCTCGAAGTACTGAACCGCGTCGGCACGACGGTGGCCGCCGAACTCGATCTCTCGCGCGTGGTGCAGGTCGTGACCGACGCGGCCACGGAGCTGACCGCCGCCGCCTTCGGTTCGTTCTTCTACAACGTGCTCGACGACGAAGGCGGCAGCTACACGCTGTACGCGCTCTCCGGCGCGCCGAAGGAGAGCTTCGCGAAGTTTCCGATGCCGCGCAACACCGCCGTTTTCGGGCCGACGTTCGCCGGCCACGGCATCATGCGCTCCGACGACATCACGAAAGACCCGCGCTACGGCCACAACTCGCCGCATTTCGGCATGCCGAAGGGCCATCTTCCTGTGCGCAGCTATCTCGCCGCGCCGGTCGTCTCGCGCACGGGCGAAGTGCTCGGCGGCCTGTTCTTCGGTCATCCCGAGTTGGGCGTGTTCACCGACCGCGCCGAGCGCATCGCGAAGGGCATCGCGGCGCAGGCGGCCATCGCCATCGACAACGCGCGGCTCTTTCAGGCCGCGCAAAACGAGATCGCCGAGCGCGCCAAGGCGCAGTCCGCGCTGCGCGATCTCAACGAAACGCTGGAGCGCCGCGTGACGGAAGTCGTGGCGGACCGCGACCGGCTGTGGGAACTGAGCGAAGACCTGTTCGTGATCGCGAGCTTCGATGGCGCGCTGTTGCGCGTGAGTCCGTCATGGTCGTCGGTGCTCGGCATCGATAGCGAGCGGCTGCATGCGCGCACGATGCTCGACCTCGTGCATCCCGACGACCGCGCCGGCGTCGCCCTTGAACTGGACAAGCTGCGCGCGAGCGGCGCGCCCGTGCGCTACGAGGGCCGCCTCGGGCGCATCGACGGCGCCTGGCGCTGGATCGCGTGGACGCTGTCGCTCGATCCGCGCACGCGGCGCATTCATGGCGTGGGCCGCGACGTGACCGCGGACCGCGAAACCGCCGACGCGCTGCGGCACGCGGAAGAAGCGTTGCGCATGGCACAGAAGATGGAAGCCATCGGCAAGCTGACGGGCGGCGTCGCGCACGACTTCAACAACCTGCTGCAAGTGATTGGCGGCAATCTGCAACTGCTCGCGAAAGACGTCGCGGGACAGGACAAGCCCGAGCAGCGCGTGAAAAGCGCGCTCGCGGGCGTGGCGCGCGGCGCGAATCTGGCTTCGCAACTGCTCGCGTTCGGGCGGCGCCAGCCGCTCGCGCCGAAGGTCGTGAATCTCGGCCGCTTCGTGCGCGGTCTGGACGACATGTTCCGGCGCGCGCTCGGCGACGGCATCGAAGTGGAAACCATCGTCTCCGGCGGGCTGTGGAACACGCTCGTCGATCCTTTTCAGGTCGAGAACGCGCTGCTCAATCTCGCGATCAACGCACGCGACGCCATGAACGGCCACGGCAAGCTGACCATCGAGGCCGGCAACGCATCGCTCGACGAAACCTACGCCATGCGCAACGCCGACGTGACGCCCGGCCAGTACGTGATGGTCGCCGTCACGGATACCGGCTCGGGCATGTCGCCGGAAGTGCAGGAACGCGCGTTCGAGCCGTTTTTCACGACCAAGCGCGAAGGGCAAGGCACGGGCCTCGGCCTGTCGATGGTGTACGGCTTCGTCAAGCAATCGGGCGGGCACGTGAAGGTGTACAGTGAGGAAGGCCACGGCACGACGGTCCGCATCTATTTGCCCCGCGCGCGGCAGGAAGAAGACCTCGAAACGAACGTCGATGCCGGACCGGCGAAAGGCGGCAGCGAAACCATTCTGGTGGTCGAGGACGACGAGGAAGTGCGCGCGACCGTCGTCGATCTGCTCGCGGATCTGGGGTATCGCGTGCTGCGCGCGAAGGATGCGCAGAGCGCGCTCGCGATTGTCGAAAGCGGCGTGCCGATCGACCTGCTCTTCACGGATGTCGTGATGCCCGGCCCGCTGCGCAGCACGGAGCTGGCGCGCAAGGCCCGCGAGCGCGTGCCGGGCATCGCGGTGCTGTTCACTTCGGGTTATACGGATAACGCGATCGTCCACGCCGGGCGGCTGGATGAAGGCATCGACCTGTTGAGCAAGCCGTACACGCACGAGGCGCTTGCCCGCAAGATTCGCCATGTGCTCGGGCAGCGCGCGCGCGACATCGCGCCGGCCACTACGGATGCCGTCGATGTCGCCGATGCTGGCTCAGCCGAACCGATCGACGACGCGTCGCCGCTGCGCGTGCTGTTCGTCGAAGACAACGAGATGGTACGCACGAGCAGCGCCGAGCTGCTGCGCACGATGGGCCTCGAACTCATCGAAGCGTCGAGCGTCGAAGAAGCCCGCGCGCGCCTGAGCGAGCATCGCTTCGACGTGCTGCTGACCGACGTCGATCTGGCGGGCGAATCCGGCGTCGAGCTGGCGCGAGCGGCGGCGCGTCGGACACCGGGCTTAGGCGTCGTGTTCGTCACGGGCTATGACCTCGAACTGAGCGACGACGAGCGGCAGGCGCTGCCGCATGCGATCCGGCTGCGCAAGCCGTATGATCCGCTCGCGTTGATGGAGGCGCTGCGCGCGGCGTCGGTGCGCTGAGCTACTCGGCTTCGCGTTTTCCTGGGCCGCACGCTTGGCGACGCCCGCCATCGCGCTGACGTGCGCGACGCGCACCGCGCCCGCCGAAAGCCGCACGAAGCCGAGAAACGCGGGCCGCGCCGGTGCGCCGGTGCGCCCTGCTACGGCTGCTAACCCGCGCGTCGGGCGCGCACGCCCGCGGCGAGCAACTCCAGCACCGGCTCGGTTTGCGTCCAGCCGAGGCAGGCATCCGTGATCGAGACGCCGTGCTTGAGCGGCACGCCCGGCTTCAGGTCCTGCCGCCCTTCTTCCAGATGACTCTCGATCATCACGCCCGTGATGCGCTTCTCGCCCGCCGACAGTTGACGCGCGATGTCCTCGGCGACATCCACCTGACGCAGATGCGACTTGTTCGAATTCGCGTGCGAGCAGTCGATCATCACCTGTTCGCGCTGCCCGAGCGCGGCGAGCGCGGCGCAACTCGCGGCCACGCTGTCGGCGTCGTAATTCGGGCCGTTCTTGCCGCCGCGCAGAATCAGATGGCAGTCGTCGTTGCCGCGCGTCTCGAAGATTGCCGCCATGCCCATCTTCGTCATGCCCATGAACGCATGGCTCGCGCGCGCCGCGACGATGGCGTCCGCCGCGACCTGAACGCCGCCGTCGGTGCCGTTCTTGAAGCCGATCGGACACGACAACCCCGAAGCCAGCTGCCGATGGCTCTGGCTTTCCGTCGTGCGCGCGCCGATCGCGCCCCACGCGATGAGATCCGCGATGTACTGCGGACTCAGCAGATCGAGAAACTCGGTCGCGGTCGGCAAGCCGAGGCTGCTCACGTCCAGCAGAAGTTCACGCGCCCGGCGCAGGCCCTCGTTGATGCGAAAGCTGCCGTCCAGACGCGGATCGTTGATATAGCCTTTCCAGCCGACCGTCGTGCGCGGCTTCTCGAAGTACACGCGCATGACGATGAACAGGTCGTCGGAGAGGCGCTCGGCCACGGTCTTGAGACGCCGCGCGTAGTCCATCGCCTGAGCGTGATCGTGAATGGAGCACGGGCCGACGACGACCACGAGCCGGTCATCGCGGCCATGCAGAATCTTGGCAATCGCGGCGCGGCTCGCCTCGACGAGCGTCTGCACGCCGGGCGTGACCGGCAGTTCGTCGAGCAGAAGCGCGGGCGAGATCAGCGGACGGACGGCGCCGATGCGCGTGTCGTCGATGCGGGTCGTGTCTTGCGTGGAGTCGGCCACGCCGGCCTCCTGATCGCGGGCGGGATTGTCGATGCGGCTCAATGTAGGCTCCGTCATGCGTTATCGATGCGTAAAAAGGCTGTGGAATGCGCGGTTCGTGCGCGAATGCGGTCTTCCGTTGCGAACTTCGATTATCGCATTGATGACGACGCACGCGAACGCACGCGGGAATCGGTGCGTATGATGGTGTTTCATCAAGGGAGAACACCATGCGAATCGAAACGTCGTTTCTCTTCGACCTCGACGGCACGCTCGTCGACAGCGTGTACCAGCACGTGCTGGCATGGAAAGAGGCGCTGGATGCGGAAGGCATCGAGCTGTCGGTGTGGCGCATTCATCGCAAGATCGGCATGAGCGGCGGGCTTTTCACGAACCAGTTGCTGCGCGAGACGCACGGCGAAATCAGCGCGGATCGCGTCGAGCGTTTGCGGCGACTGCATGCCGAGGCGTATCAGCGGCTGCGCGCGCAGGTCTGCCCGCTGCCCGGCGCGCGCGAACTGCTGGCCGCGCTGACCGAAGCGGGCACCCGCTGGGCAATCGCGACGAGCGGACGCATGGAGACCGCTGCGGTCAATCTCGAGGCGCTCGGCGTCGATGCGTCGAAGCAGGTCGTCGTCACCCGCGACGACGTGAAATACGCGAAGCCCGATCCCGATCTCTTCATCGCCGCGGCCAAGCGCCTGAACGTGCCGGTCGAACATACGGTGGTCGTCGGCGACAGCATCTGGGACATGCTCGCGGCGCGCCGCTGCCGCGCGCTCGGCGTCGGTCTGCTCTCGGGCGGCTATGGCAGCGACGAACTGGAACGCGCGGGCGCGTTGCGCGTCTACGAAGACCCGGCGGATCTGCTCGCGCATCTCGACGAAGTGGCCGCGCGGCCGTAAGCACAGCCGCGTCATCAGAAGCCCGCCACAGCCGTGCGAGAATCTTGCGGCTACAGGACGGTCTTGCCATGCCCTCTTCGATTCGCAACTCGCTCGTCTGGATCTTCGACGCCTTCGAGCGCGACGCCACGTATATCCGCAAACGCATGTTCGGATGCGACGCCGCCTATATCGACGGCATGCTGTGTCTCGTCGCGGCGGACCGCGAGAAGCCGTGGAATGGCTTGCTCGTGTGCACGTCCCAGGAACGGCACGCCGCGCTCGTCGACGCGATCCCCGCGCTCGAGCCGCATCCGGTGCTCGGCAAATGGCTTTACGTGGCGCAGGCGCATCCGGACTTCGAAGCCGTCGCGGAACAACTAACGGCACTCGTCCTTGCGCGCGATCCGCGCATCGGCGTGGAGCCGAAGCCGCGCAAGCCGCGCCTCGCTCGGCTCCGCGCGTGACATCGCCTTCCGACTAACATGACCACTTCCATCGCCGCACGGAGCGGCCACCTTCCGCTTGCGAGCATCGGCTGCATTCTCGCGTCGATGTTCTGCTTCGCCATCGTCGATGCGCTCGCGAAGGTCGTCGCGCTCCAGTATCCCGCCAACGAAGTGACGTTCTTTCGCATGCTGTTCGGTCTCATGCCCGCCTTCGCGATGTGCTGCACCGGCTCGCGGTCTCTCGGCGATCGCATCAGAAAGCTCGACCTCAAAGGCCAGACCGTGCGCGCGCTGACGCTGCTCGGCGCGTCGGCGTTCTTCTTCGCGGGACTGCCGTATATTCCGCTTGCCGAGGCGGTCGCGATCGCCTATTCGGAGACGTTGCTCGTGGTCGTGCTGGCGCCCGTGCTGCTTCGCGAAAAGATGACCGCGCGTGACGCATGCGCCGCGTTCGCGGGCTTCGTCGGCGTGCTGCTCGTGGTCCGGCCGGGCGGCGGCGAGTCGAGCTGGCTCGGGCCGCTGCTTCTGCTGTGCTGCGCGCTGTTCGGCGCGCTGTCGCTCATTCAGATCAAGCGCATTCGCGCCACGGACGATTCGCGCACCACGGTCTTTTTCTTCTCGGCGGTCGGCACGGTCGTGACCGCCTGCACGCTCGCGTTCAGCTGGAAGACGCCCACGCTGCAAGCCCTCGTCATCATGGCGCTGATCGGCGTGTTCGCCACCGCCGGGCAACTGCTCTGCACGGTCGCGTATCGCCGCGCGGACGCGGGCGCGCTTGCGCCGTTCAATTACACGAGCATCGCGTGGGCCACGTTGTTCGGCTATGCCGTGTGGGAAGAAGTCATCGCGCCGCTTTCGCTGACCGGCATCGCGTTGATCGTCGGCAGCGCGATCGTGGTGGCGTGGCAGCGCAAGTTGCCGGACGGCCCCAACGCATGAAGGGCATCGGAGAACAAGCGGCAAGCAGCAATAACGCTTAATAAAGGCAAATTCGCAACAGCGTCATATCGATCTGGCACGCTGCCTTTTTGCGCAGGTACACTGCGCAGCGCAGTTCCGTAGTTCTCCATGTGACCTGTGACGCGCGACGCCGGCAAACGATCGTTCGCCGCCCCGCCGTTCATGACTTCTTATCTGCGAGCTTCCGATGAAAACTGCCGTTAAAAAAACTCTCGTTCTGTTCGTGCTCGCGGCGTTCGCTGCGCCGACGCTGTCGTTCGCGGCGGCCCAATATCCGGACCACCATAAGCGCCCCGCTTACAGCAAGCACAAGCATCACAAACATCATAAGAAAGCGGCGGAGTAAGCGTCGAGCGTTGAACGAGACGGCCGCTGACGGGGTATCGTCAGCGGCCGCTGTCATTTTTCAACCGGCATCGCCCGAACTGATCACCGACTGCATGCTCGACAAGAGCTTGTGCAGATAGCGAAGAAGACCAATCACATCGCCGAACGCGATCAACCCTTCTTCCGCGCCTTCGCCCATCATGGGCTTGCCATCCAGCGTCTTGTCGATCACGAGACCGCCATACGCCGCATGCGGCACGTACTCGTTCTCGCCGATGCGAAAGCGGTTCCCGTTCACCGCCGCATCGCGCAGACGCATGAGGAACTGAACTTCGGGCGTGCGCGAACTGGACAGGCGATGCACGTCGAAGAAATCCGCCACCGCGAGAATCGCGTTCGTGCAGGGCACGTGCAGCGCGAAGGCCATGCGCTCGCGCGCGTCGTCGAAGGACGGCCACGCGGGCAGGTCGGCGGATGGGTCGTGCTTCATCGGCATGCCGTCTTCGCTATGCGTATGCGCTTCCGGGTGAGCATGCCGATGCGCGAGCAGCCGCGCGACCGCGCTTAAGTCCGGCGCGCGTTCGCCGTCATCGATCCAGTCGGCGAGCAGGCCGGCGTGTGTATAAAGCGTCAGCAATTGGGCGTCGATGAACGCAACGCCGAGCCTGCAAGGGTCATGATGTGCCAGATCGGGCATGGTCGTCTCCGGTTTTTACGCTGCGACGACGCAAGATCCGCACCCGCGCGCGGCGCCTAGAACAGGTTACGCAGCCCGACCGATACGCCCGTCTGGTTCGACCTGCCCGGCAGTTCGACCACGCCCGCGCCCGTGACCTTGTTGAAGTCCACGGTGCCATAGACTTCCGTGCGCTTGGAAAGCGCGTATTCCGCGAGCGCGACGCCCGTGTAGCGATTGCCGCTGCCCGTCGCGCCGCCGCCGATGGCCGCGTTCTTCATGTGGTCGTAGTAGAACGCGCCCGTGAGCAGCAGCGCGGGCGTGACCTGCCACGTCACGCCGCCGAACGGGCCGTCGTCGCGGCGGCCCGAGCCCTTGAGAATATCGACGCCCGCGACGAGATTGCGCTGCGCGAGCACGCTATCGACGAAGCCGGTGTCATCCGTCGAATGCAGATAGCCGACGTACACCTTCGCCGGCCCGATGGCATAGACCACGTTCGCGTTCCAGATCTTCTGCTTGTTGCTCGCGTTGTCGCTGTTCTGCTGATAACCGCCGTCGATGGATAACGGCCCGACGGTGTACGACGCCGTGAAGCCGTACATATTGCCTGCGCCCATATGGCCCGGCACCTGACCCGAGAAGCCGCCGGCGCCGGTCGACGCGTAGTTCGTGCCGAACGAATACATCGCGCCGAGCGTGAGCCCCCCGAACGTGCCGGTGTACTTCACGGCGTTGTCCGCATAGAGACCCGCGCCGAGCGCCACGGGCAGCCACGCGTTCTCGAAGTAATTGCCGACGGTGAGCGGGTCGTAGACGTCGCCGAGCATGTCGAAGAGCGGCGTCTTCTGACGGCCGAGCGTCAGCGCGCCGTACTGATTCGCGAGGCCCACGTAGGCCGCGCGATTGAACTGGCGCTGGCTGTCGGAGTACTGGCCGTTTTGCAGTTCCACGCCGCTTTCCAGCCGGAAGACGGCCTTCAGGCCGCCGCCGAGTTCTTCGGTGCCCTTCAGGCCGAACCGGCTATTGGTGACCGCGCCGTTCGTCATGAACAGCTTGCCGTCGTTATTGGCATTGGCGTTCGTGAGATAGCGCACGCTGACGTCGGCGACGCCGTACAGCGTGACCGAGCTTTGCGCGAACGCGGACTGGCAGGCCAATGCAATGGCCGATGCGGCGAACGCGGTCGCCACACGCGAGGGATTCGTCTTCATGAGTGTCTTCTGCGTAAATTTCTATCGATGTGATGCGCCCGTTCGCGCGAGCTTCGACGCACAGTCGGAGCACGCCCCGAAAAGCACGCGGACTTTTATCACACCAGATATCGCAGTGCACGGATTGCGGCAAGCGAGCGCGCTCCGTGTGGTGTTTTGCGCAACACGCGCAGCGGGCTCAGGCTCGCACGGGATGGGTCGTGCCAGATGGCGCGGCATCGAGAAAGCCTTCGCCCATTTCCTGCTCGAAGCGCACGGGACTGCCTTCCCACACGATGCGCGCATGCTCCAGCACATACACGCGGTCCGCGTGCGGTAGCGCGAACGTCACGTTCTGCTCGCCGAGCAGCACGGTGATGGGCGTGGTCTTTTGCAGCTTGTCGAGCGCCTTCGAAAGCTGCTCGAGGATCACGGGCGCAAGGCCGAGCGTCGGTTCATCGAGGATCAGGAGCCGGGGCTGCATCATCAGCGCCCTCGCGATGGCGAGCATCTGCTGCTCGCCGCCTGACAGCGTGCGCGCGGTTTGCGACTGCCGCGATTCGAGAATCGGAAAGAGCTCGAAGAGCCATGCGAGTTGCTCGGCGCGCGCCGTGTTCGAGAGATGATAGCCGCCGAGATCGAGGTTTTCGCGCACGGTCATGTCGCCGAAAAGCTCGCGCGTTTCCGGACATTGCACGATGCCCGCACGCGCGATGGCCGCGCCGCTCATGCCCTTGAGATTTTCTCCGCCGAAGCGGATGGTCCCGTGCGATGGCACGAGGCCGCAGATCGCGTTGAAAAGCGTGGTCTTGCCCGCGCCGTTCAGGCCGACCACCGACACGAACTCGCCTTCGCGCACATGAAGACTCACGCCGTCGAGCGCGCGCGCTTTCCCATACAGCACGCCGACGTCCTCGACTTCGAGAATGGGCGCCTTCGTGTTCGATACCTCGACGGTGCGCTCACGCGCCTCGATCTTGCCGCCGAGATACACGCGCCGCACCGTCTCGTTGCGCATGACGTCGGCGGCGGAGCCTTCGGCGACGTACTCGCCGAGATACATGGCGAGCACGCGATCCGCGAGCGCCGCGAGGCTCTTCACGTTGTGATCGACGAGCAGCACCGCGCGCCCTTCCGCGCGAAAGCCGCGAATCAGCTCGGAAAACGCCTGCGATTCCGCTTGCGTGAGACCGGCGAACGGTTCATCGACGAGCACGACTTTCGGATCGCGCGCAATCGCCTTCGCCATTTCCATGCGGCGTAGATCAGCGAACGGCAGCGTCGCCGGATGACGATGCATCACGGCGCCAAGGCCGACGCGCTCGGCGATTTCACGCGCGCGGGTATTCACGTGCGGATCGGCGGCGAGCTTCAGAAGCGAATCGGGCAATAGCGCCAGTTTGATGTGCTCCAGCACCGTCTGACGATGCAGCGGCCGCGAATGCTGGAACACGATACCGACGCCCGCACGCGCGATGCGATGCGGCAGCCATCCGGCCATCTCGACGCCGCCGACTTTCACCGATCCCGCATTCGGACGCTCGATGCCCATGATGAGCTTCATCACCGTCGACTTGCCCGATCCGTTCGGCCCGATGAGTCCAAGTATCTCGCCGGGACGGATGTCGAAGCCGATGTCCTTCACCGCGACCAGTCCGCCGAAGCGTTTGGTCAGCCCGCGCACGGAAAGCAAAGGCGTGTCGTTCATTCGCGCTCCCTCACGCGCAGCAGGTTGCCGAGCAGTCCGTCCGGAAAGAACAGGATGACCGCGAGCGCCACGGCCGCGACCACGAACGTATTGATCTGCCCGAGCGGGCGCAGGAACTCGCCCGCGACGATCAGAAAGACGGAGCCGAGCACCGCGCCCAGTATCGTGCGCCGGCCGCCCAGCACCGCCGCGATGATGATTTGCACGCCCACGCCGAGATCGACCACCGTGCTCACCGAAGCCGTGCCTTGATAGAACACGAGCATCGCGCCCGCGACGCCCGAAAACACCGCGCTGATGCAGAAGGCCGCGAGCTTGTGCTTCGTCACGTTGAAGCCGAGCGCCTGCGCGCCCACGGTGTCCTGTCCGCTCGCCTGCAAGATCAGGCCGATTGCCGAGCGCGACAGACCGAAGAGCAGAATCGCGCAGACGATGAGGAACGCGAGCGCGATCCAGTAGTTGTGGTTCGCATCGACGGACATGACATCGGGCACCATCATGCCGATTTCGCCGCCCGTCAGACCGGCGAAGATCACGATGGCGTTCTGCAACAGCAACACGGCCACCAGCGTGACGAGCCCGAAATAAGGACCGCGCAGGCGCAGCGCGGGCACCGCGAGCAGCAGCCCGCCTATCAATGCGACGACGCCGCCCGCGATCACGCACACGGGTATTGGCGCGCTCCAGTGCGCGTTGAGCATCGCGGCGGAATAGGCGCCGAGGCCGATCAGAAACGTCGGTCCGAAATTGACTTCGCCGGCGAAGCCGAAGAGCAGATCCCACGACATCGCGAAGACGCCGAAGTAATAGGCCACCGTCAGCACGCCGAGAATGTAGCCCGACAGCCACCACGGCAATGTCATCGCGATGACGGCGAGCAGCACGGCGGCCCACAGCACGCGCGAACGGAACAGGCGATTGACGTTGTTCATGTTCGTGCTCCGGCTAACGCCGCCCGAGGAAGCCTTGCGGCCGGACATAGACGACGAGCACCAGCAGCAGCAACGCGGGCAACGGCCGCAGCGTCGGCGCGATCAGATACGCGGTGACCGTTTCCAGATAACCCACGACATACGCCGCCATGAGCGAGCCGGACACGCTGCCGAGCCCGCCCAGCACGACGATGGAAAACGCGCTCGCCGTGAGCTGCCCCGTGTTGTTCGTGCTCACGCCGAGAAACGACGCGAGCAGCACGCCCGCGATGCCCGCCAGCACGCCGTAAATGGTCCACGCAAGCAGATAGATGCGCGACAGTTCGAAGCCGAGCAGCGTGAGCCCGCGCGGATTCATCGACGCGGCGAGGAGCGCCTTGCCCGAGCGCGTGCGATTGACGAAGAGCCACAACAGGCCGATCACGACCCAGCACACCACCGCGATCATGATCTCGTTGTAGGGCACCCGCACGCCCGCGATGCTCAGCACGCCGCCGATGAGCGGGCGCATGGTGACGGGGTTGTCGGTGAAGAGATAGGCCATGCCCTGCTGGATCATGATGCCCCAGAGCAGCGTGCCGGTGAGCACGAAGATTTCCTTCTCTTCGCGCGGAATGGCGGCGGAACGCTGAATGGGCCGCACCACCATCAGATACGTGATGTAAGCGGCGATCATCCCGCATATCACGCCGAGCAAGGTGCCGAGATACGTGCCCAAGCCCGCCTCGCCCGCGAGCATCCAGCCCATCAACGCGGCGACGAGCATCACGCCGCCATGCGCGAGATTCAGCACGCCGGACACGCCGAAGATGAGCGTGAAGCCGATTGCGCCGAGCGCATACAGCGAGCTGATGGCGAAACCGTCGATGAGAATCTGCAGTGGCAGCATATCCGGCCTTCGATGTAAACATGCGTATCGATGCGGGCGCTCTTCGCTCAAGAAGCGCCCGCGCCATCAAGCATTCGGCAACGCGCTACTTTGCCGCCTGCTGCACCTTGATGAAAGCCGGGAACTTGACCTTCCCGTTCGCGACGGACGCCGGCCAGATCGCCACCTGCTTGCCGTCCTGCCATTGCAGATTGATGCCGGTGATATAGCCCGGGCCGTACTTCAGCGCATGCGTGAACTGATCGTTCTTGCCGTAGAACTGCCAGCGTCCGATGGTGCCCACGTAGTCCGTCTTTTCAAGCGCATCGACCATCTTGTCGGGATCGGTGGAACCCTGATTCCGATGGATCGCATCCGCGAGGATATAAACGAGGTCGTAGCTGGTGAAGCCGTCATACGCAGGCGAGACGCCGAACTTCTTCTGATACGCATCGACGAACGGCACCGTCTTCGGCGTCACCGCGACGCCCGGCGCCGCCGCCGATGCGGTGATCACGCCTTCGGTCGCGCCGTTGGTGTCCTTCCAGAAACTCGTCGTCGTGGCTTGCGAGCTTTGGCCCGTCATCGGAATAGGCACTTGCTGGTCGTGCCATTGCACGGTCGGCTGCACGCCCACGTGGCTGATGCCCGTCGTGATCGTATCGGGATGCTTCGCCTCGATCTGATTGAAGATGGGCGTGAAGTCCGACGTATCCGGATTGAAGCGGATGTGGTCCAGCACCTGAAGCCCGGCTTTGGGCAGGCATTCCAGATAGCGTTCGTCGAGCGGCTTGGTCCACGCGGCGTCCTCGCTCATCACGACAGTCGTCTTCATCTTGAACTGGCCGACGAGGATGTCGTGCGAGAAGTCACAGATGGATTGCGCGATGAATGCGGAAGTCATCCAGCCGTGGAACGTGTACTTGTAGTGGTCGTAGTCGTCGTGGACGTGCTTCGATATGTCGTTGCTCGCCGCGCCCGGCGTGATGAACGGCATCTTCAGGCGCGCGGACCACGGCTCCATGGCAAGCGCGACTTCGCTGATATAGCTGCCGATGATCGCGACCACTTTGTCCTGATTCGCCGCGCGCTGAAAGGCGCGCACGCCGTCGGATGCGGAAGAGTGATCGTCGTAGGCAACGATCTCGATCTTGCGGCCATCCACGCCGCCGTGCGCGTTGATCTCGTCGGCGGCCATCTGCGCGGACTTGCTGATCGACGCCCCCGCCACCGACGATTCCTCGCTGATCACGCCGATCTTGAGCGGCTCCCCCGCCGCATGAGCCGTGGCGATAAAGCCCAGGCCCGTCATCATGGCGCCCGTCGCCATGAAGCCATGCAGTCGCCATGTCTTGCACCTGGACATCTCTCGTCTCCTTGTCGGCCAGAGGCGGCGCTCGATGCGCGCCTCCGGTCCCATGCAGAACTGCGTTTTGATCGATATGGAGCGGCGCCACCCGGATACGTTGCAGCTGTTAAGGATGCGCGCACAACAGTAGCATTCGCTCAGTACGCGCTGAATCAGTACTTACGATAGAAAAGAAAGGGGCACGTCATGCTGCAAAGCCGCAAAGCACAGCGCGCGATCGTTAGAGGCTATCCTTGTCGTTAAGCGAACTACTTCGATGGAGCCAAGTCCGATGCTGACCATTTGGGGCCGAGCCAACTCGGTCAACGTTCAGAAGGTGCTGTGGTGTTGCGACGAGTTGAGCCTCGACTACGAGCGCATCGACGCCGGCATGCAGTTCGGCCGCAATCACGAGCCCGGCTATCTGGCGATGAACCCGACGGGCCGCGTGCCCACGCTGGTCGATGGCGACTTCGTGCTGTGGGAATCGAATTCGATCCTTCGCTATCTGGTCATGCAATATGGCCGCGACGATGCACTGTATCCCGCGAATCCGAAGATTCGTGCGAGCGTGGACCGCTGGCTCGACTGGACGCTGTCCACGCTGCAACCCGCCGAACGTCCCGTTTTCTGGGGCTATATCCGCACGCCGGAGGGCAAGCGCCACGTCAAACAACTCGAAGGCGATGCCATCGAAGTGGAGAAGCTCTGGCGCATGATCGACGCGCATCTCAAGGGCCGCGACTATCTCGAAGGCGCCACGTTCACGCTGGCCGATCTCGTCATCGCTGCATATGCGCGCCGCTGGTACGGCATCGCGGAACTCGTGCGGCCGTCGCTGCCCGAACTGGAACGCTGGTACGCGGCGCAGTCAGCGCGCGCGGGCTTTCAACGCTATGTCGCGCCAGAACTGACGTGACCGCCATCAACCTGAACCGTACCGCCATGACTATCGAACTGCATACATGGAACACGCCGAACGGACGCAAGATCAGCGTCGCGCTCGAGGAAATGCAACTGCCCTACACGGTCCGAACCGTGAACATCACGAAGGGCGAGCAGCATGCGCCGGACTTTCTGCGCATCAGCCCGAACAATCGCATTCCCGCGATCGTCGATCCCGACGGCCCCGACGGACAGCCGATCAGCGTGTTCGAATCCGGCGCGATCCTGCTGTATCTCGGCGAGAAGACCGGCAAGTTCCTGCCCGCGAGTTTGCGTGAGCGCGTGCCCGTGCTCGAATGGCTCATGTGGCAGATGGGCGGCTTCGGCCCGATGCCGGGACAAGTGCACCACTTTCGCATGGTCGAAGCGGAAAGCGACCGGCGTTACGGCCTCAAACGCTACTCCGATGAAACGCGCCGGCTGTACGGCGTGCTCGACAAACGGCTCGGCGAAGTGGAGTTCGTCGCGGGCGCGTTGTCGGTGGCCGACTTCGCGATACTCGGCTGGGCGTGGCGGCATGAGCGCCATCAAGTCTCGCTCGACGATTACCCGAACGTGAAGCGTTGGTACGAAGCCCTGTTCGCGCGCGACGGCGTGCAGCGCGGCTTCGATGCGAAGCTCGACGATCTGACCTGATAACCGCCAGATCCGCCCGAGGAAGACAACCATGACCGCGAACAAGTACGACGAAGGGCTTCCCAAGACCGCCGCCAACTTCGCGGCGCTGACGCCGCTCACGTTCATCGAACGCGCCGCGTCGGTGTATCCGAAGCGCCTCGCGATCGTGCATGGCGACGTGCGACGCACGTGGGCCGAAACCTACGCGCGAACGCGACGCCTTGCATCCGCGTTGGCTTCGCGCGGCATCGGCATCGGCGATACGGTCGCGGCCATGCTGCCGAATACGCCCGAGATGGTCGAAGCGCACTTCGGCGTGCCGATGACGGGCGCCGTGCTCAACACGCTCAACACGCGCCTCGACGCCGCGACGATCGCCTTCATGCTGACGCATGGCGAAGCAAAGGCGGTGCTGGTCGATCGCGAGTTCTCGGCGGCGATGAGAAAGGCGCTCGCGGACGTGCCGCAACCGCTTCTCGTCATCGACATCGACGATCCGCACTACACGGGCGAAGGCGAACGCATCGGTGAAATCGACTATGAGTCGCTGCTCGAAAGTGGCGATCCGGCGTATGAATGGCTGCCGCCATCGGATGAATGGAACGCCATCTGCCTCAACTACACGTCGGGGACAACGGGCAATCCGAAGGGCGTGGTCTATCACCATCGCGGCGCTTATACGAATGCCGTGAGCAACATCCTCGAATGGGATATGCCCAAGCACCCGGTGTATCTCTGGACCTTGCCGATGTTTCATTGCAACGGCTGGTGCTTTCCGTGGACGGTCGCCGCGCGCGCGGGCGTCAACGTGTGTCTGCGCCGAATCGACGCGAAGACCATCTTCGACCTGATCCGCAGCGAGGGCGTCACGCACTATTGCGGCGCGCCGATCGTGCAGAACCTGCTCGTCAACGCCCCGGACGACATCAAGGCCGGCATCACGCAGAAGGTTCACGCGATGGTCGCGGGCGCCGCGCCGCCCGCCACGATGATCGAAGGCATGGAGCGGCTCGGCTTCGAACTGACGCATGTGTATGGCCTCACCGAAGTCTACGGACCCGCGACCGTCTGCGCGCAGCAAGCCGAATGGAGCGCGCTCGATATCGGCGAACGCGCGAAGCTCAATGCGCGTCAAGGCGTGCGTTATCACTTGCAGGATGCAGTCAGCGTGCGCGATCCGCTGACGATGGAGCCGGTCCCCGCTGACGGCGAATGCATCGGCGAGATCATGTTTCGCGGCAACATCACGATGAAGGGCTATCTGAAGAACGCGAGCGCGACGGAAGAAGCGTTTCGCGGCGGCTGGTTTCATACCGGCGATCTGGCTGTCATCTATCCGGACGGTTACGCGCGCATCAAGGATCGCAGCAAGGACATCATCATCTCGGGCGGCGAGAACATATCGAGCATCGAAGTGGAAGACGCGCTGTATCGGCATCCCGCCGTGCTGGCCGTCGCGGTCGTTGCCAAGCCTGACGCGCGCTGGGGCGAGACGCCCTGCGCATTCGTCGAACTGAAGGCGGGCGCGCAGGCGAGCGCCGAAGAGTTGATCGCCCACTGCAAGACGCTGCTCGCGGGATTCAAGGTGCCGCGCGCCATTGCGTTCTGCGAGTTGCCGAAGACATCCACCGGCAAGATCCAGAAGTTCGAACTGCGCAAGCGCGCGGGCGCGGTCACGGCCATCGACGTTTGAAGGAGACCACGCAATGAGCGATACGGAAGCACTCGTCCACGTCGAACCCGACGCATACGGCGTGGAAGGCGCCGTTCTGCTTACGATGAACCGTCCCAATGCGTTCAACGCACTCTCCGAGTCCATGCTGGATGCATTGGCGTCCGAACTAACTCGGATCGCGCGATCGGATGCGCGCGCGGTCGTGCTCGGGGGCGCGGGGCGCGCGTTCTGCGCGGGCCACGATCTGAAGGAAATGCGCGCAACGCCTTCGCTTGCCTACTATCGCGAACTCTTCGCGCGCTGTTCCCGCATGATGATGACGATTGAGCGCATGCCGCAGCCGGTCATCGCGCGGGTGCATGGCATCGCGACGGCGGCCGGCTGTCAGCTCGTTGCGATGTGCGATCTCGCGGTCGCATCGGATGAAGCGCGCTTCGCCGTATCGGGCGTGAATCTCGGTCTCTTCTGCGCGACGCCGAGCGTGCCGCTCTCGCGCAACGTCTCGCGCAAGGCCGCGTTCGAGATGCTCGTCACGGGCGACTTCATCGATGCGCGCACCGCGTGCGAACGCGGCCTCGTGAATCGCGTCGCCACCGGCAACGAACTCGACGACACGGTGCGCGCGCTTGCCGCGAGCATCGCAAAGAAGCCGCGCGAGGCCGTCGCGGCAGGCAAGCGGCTGTTCTACCGGCAGCTCGAAACGGGCATCGAAGACGCGTACGCGCTCGCCGTCGAGGCGATGGCCTGCAACATGATGGAAGCGTCGGCGCTCGAAGGCACGCAGGCGTTCATCGAAAAGCGGCCGCCGCGCTGGTGACAGGCCGCGCGCCGGGTTGGGGCAAACGCTTATGGCGGCCGGGTTCATATTGCAAAGCGCATCGCTCTTGTCTAACGTCATGCGCAGCCGTGACGGAATGTCGCGCCTATATGTCGTTCCATCGCATGTTTGCGGCAGAACGGCTTGCCGCGCGACGCACCCTGCACAGCCCACGACAAAGCAAAGACGAGCGCGCCACGCTTGAAGCATCGCGACGCGCGCGCCACGGAGACCACGATGAACAGCACCATCAAGCAAGGGGCCGCGCATGGCCCACACGGCTTCTTTTCGAAGGAAGCGACCATCGCCCGGCCCGGCTTTTCGCGCTGGATGGTGCCGCCCGCGGCGCTCGCCGTGCATCTGTGCATCGGGCAGGCATACGCGTTCTCCGTCTTCAATGCGCCGTTGACGCGCGTCGTCGGCATCAATCATTCCGCGCCGGATGACTGGTCGCTCACGACGCTCGGCTGGATCTTCTCGCTCGCCATCGTGTTTCTCGGGTTGTCGGCTGCCTTTGCCGGCAAGTGGCTGGAGAAAGTCGGGCCGCGACGCACCATGTTCACCGCGGCCTGCTGCTTCGGCGGCGGCTTTCTCGTGTCGGCGCTCGGCGTGTATCTGCATCAGATCGTGCTGCTCTATCTCGGCTACGGCGTGATCGGCGGCATCGGGCTCGGGCTCGGCTATGTGTCGCCCGTATCGACGCTCATCCGCTGGTTCCCGGACCGGCGCGGCATGGCCACGGGCATGGCGATCATGGGCTTCGGCGGCGGCGCGATGATCGCGGCGCCCGGCTCCGTCGCGCTCATGAACTACTTCAAGAGCGCGACGAGCGTGGGCGTTGCCGAGACCTTCGTGGTGCTGGGCGTCCTGTATTTCATCTCGATGACCATCGGCGCGCTGGCGATCCGCATTCCGCCCGCCGACTGGAAGCCGGCCGGCTGGACGCCGCCCGTCACCGCGAACAAGATGATCACGAAGAACCACGTGCACATCGATCAGGCGCTCAGGACGCCGCAGTTCTATCTGCTGTGGCTCGTCCTCTTTCTGAACGTGACGGCCGGCATCGGCGTGCTCGGCCAGGCGTCCGTGATGATCCAGGAAAGCTTCAAGTCCTCGATCACGGCGGGCGCGGCGGCGGGCTTCGTCGGCCTGCTGTCGCTCTTCAACATGGGCGGACGTTTCGTGTGGGCGTCGGCGTCAGACTGGATCGGCCGCAAGAACACGTACTTCGTGTTCTTCGCGCTCGGCGCGGTGCTCTACTTTCTCGTGCCGCAGTTCGCGAAGGCCGGCAACATCGCGCTCTTCGTGCTCGCGTACGGCGTGATCCTTTCGATGTACGGCGGCGGCTTTTCGACGGTCCCCGCTTACCTCGCCGACATGTTCGGCACGGCGTTCGTCGGCGGCATTCATGGACGGCTCTTGACCGCGTGGGCGGCGGCGGGCATCGCCGGTCCGGTGCTCGTGAATTACATCCGCGCCTACGAAGTGGCGCACGGCGTCGCGAAGTCGGATGCCTACACGATGACGCTGCACATCATGGCGGCGCTGCTCGTGATCGGGTTCGTGTGCAACCTTCTGATCACGCGCGTGCATGAAAAACATCACATGGACACGGCGGCCACGGCCGGCTAAATCAACGAGACCCACAAGGAGACCCACAAGGAGACCCGCATGAACGATCGATACGAAGGCGGCTCGTCGAACAAGGCCCTGTTGCTGCTTTTCTGGCTCTACGTGCTGATTCCGCTCGCGTGGGGCATCACGAACACGCTCGCGCAAGCCGTCAAGCTCTTCAAGTAACCGGCCCGTGCAGCGCGCCGGACACCGCGTTCCGGCGCGCGGCTTCGCGCCCTGCTTCAGCGACCGCGCTGACTTTGCCGGCTAAGGCTGCGTCGCGCGAGCGCGCTCAGAAAGAGCGTGCCGGCCACGAATTCGACCAGATACACGCCTGCCATCATCCAGTCAGCTTCATTCATTGTCGTTCTCCTTCGAAGGGGTGTGCAGCGGGCGCTGCGTAGAGGTTGGATCGTTTGCCGTTCTGGCAGGAATAACGGCAGGCGCGCGCCAGGGTTGAGCGGGTTTTCGCCACTGACGAGAAAACGACCGCCCGTTCGCGAGGCCGCGCGTGCGGCGAGGCGCGACTCGGCGTATCGTTCGGATAGCCCGGCCGCCCTTCATCACCTTTCTTCGACATGAACACGTCCCGCCGCACTTTCCTGATTTTGACGACGGGCGCGAGCGCGTCGCTCTGGCTCACGCGAGCGAGCGCCGACGCCGCGCATCTGAGCGAAACCGATCCTGCGGCGATTGCCGTCGGTTATAAAGAAGACGCCGCGAAAGTCGACAAGGCGAAGTACCCGAACTACGCGGCGGATCAGACCTGCGCGAACTGCTCGCTGTTCCAGGGCAAGTCCACCGATGCCTGGGGCGGATGCACGCTGTTCGGCGCGAAGCAGGTGGCGGGGCGCGGGTGGTGTGCGTCTTATACGAATATGTGAGACGTCAGCGACCCGCGACCCGTCACCGCACCGAATACCCCGCGAACCGCCACACCCTGTCCGGATCGAGCACGAACGTCACCACTTCCCGCGCCGACTGTCGCGCCTGGCTGAACTGCGTATCGAACGAAACGCTCATGAACCAGCCCGCTGGCATGTTTCCGGTGCCGTCGAAGTGCAGATGCTTCACGCCCATCGGCATCCGCATGGCCGCCGTGCCGAGCGCGGCGCGGTCGTGCGTGACCTTGTTCACAAAGTCCTCTCGCGTGATGACCTTCTTCGCGACGGCAGAGCCCGCATCCCACACCTCGCCCGTCTTGTTCTGATCGATCATCTTCACGATCACATCCGCCATCTGCGCGATGTCATGATCCTGCTTGTCGAGGCCCGCCTGCTGCTCGCGCGTGAGCGACGGCGCCGGCTGCGCGTACGAAACGACCGCGATAGACATCAGCGCGAATGCGCCCCACCGCTTCTTCATGCGTGTATTCATGGTGTTTGAGGACTACGTAATGGAGTGCACGAATTGTAGGACGCGCTTTTATGAGACAGTCTGAGATTCAGCGTTTCATCAGGCGTGCTGCATGTGCGCGCGCACGCGCGTGCGACGCGATAGAGAGATCGTTCGAAGGAGAAGCGACATGCGACTGGTCGACTGGAACATGCAATGGGGACGCGGCGTGGACGGCCGCGTCGATGTGGCGCGCATCGTCACCGAAGCGAAGGCGCTATGCGATTTCGACGTGCTGTGCCTGCAGGAAGTCACGCGCGGCTTTCACGAGGGCGAGCAGGCCGGCGGTCTCGCAGGGGGCCCGAGCGCGGATCAGTTCGCGGAACTGGCGAGCCTGATGCCGGGCGCGACCGTCATCGAAGGAATCGGCTCGGATTTGCCGCCCGCGGGCTCGGGCATCGCGCGCAGGCAGTTCGGCAACGCCATCGTCAGCCGCTTGCCGGTGCGCCAGGTGCTGCGCCATTCGCTGCCGTGGCCCGCCGATCCCGCGAAGCCGTCTATGCTGCGCATCGCGCTCGAAGCGGTCATCGAAACGGATGTCGGGGCGCTGCGCGTCATCAGCACGCATCTGGAGTTCTATTCTGAAACGCAGCGTCTCGCGCAGGTTGCGCGGCTGCGAGAACTGCATCGCGAGGCGTGCGAGCATGCGCGCCGCCCCGCGAAGGCCGAGACGCTCGCGAGCCCGTTCGCCGATACCGCTCGGCCCATGTCGGCGATCGTCTGCGGCGACTTCAACAGCGCGTTCGAAGGTTCGGCGTATCGCGCGATGCTGGAGCCGATGACGGACGCGCCCAGCTTCGTCGATGCCTGGCCGTGCGCGCATACGAACGCGCCGCGCGCCGCGACCGTCGGCCTCTACGATCACGAACAATGGGCGGACGGGCCGTTCGCGTGCGACTTCGTCTTCGTGACCGACGACCTCGCGCCGCGTATCGTCGGCTGCGAGGTAGATCAGCAAAGCCGCTCGTCGGACCATCAGCCCATGTGGCTCGAACTGCGTTAGTGCGCGGTCAGGCTGGCGCGAGGAACTTTTGGACGAGCCTGACCCAGTACGTCGATCCGAGCGGCAGGACTTCGTCGTTGAAGTCGTAGCTGCTGTTGTGCAGCATGCACGGACCGATGCCGTGCCCGTGCTCGCGATGCGCGCCCTGTCCGTTGCCGATGTAGCCATAGCAGCCCGGACGTTCCAGCAGCATGTACGAGAAGTCTTCCGCGCCCATCGTCGGATCGATGTTCGTATTCACGTGATCGACGCCCGCGACGTCCTGCATCACGCCGAGCGCGAACTGCGTTTCCGCTTCCGTGTTCACGGTCGGCGGGTAGTTGCGCACGAAGTTCACGTCGGCCTTGCATCGATAGGCCGCCGCCGTCGCCGTGACGATCTCCTTCATGCGCGTCTCGATCAAATCGAGCACTTCGACGGAGAACGTGCGGACGGTGCCCGCGAGCGTCGCGGTCGTCGGAATGGCGTTCACCGCGTGGCCCGCTTCCATCTTCGTGATAGAGAGCACGGCGGCGTCGATGGGCCGCTTGTTGCGCGTGACGATGCTCTGCAAGCCCGTGCCGATCTGCAATGCAGTGAAAACGGGATCGACGCCGTCGTGCGGAATCGCGGCATGCGCGCCCACGCCTTCGATGCGAATCTCGAACTCGTTGCTCGACGCCTGCGTCGCGCCCACGCGCGCGCCGAAGCTGCCCGCCGCCATGCCCGGCCAGTTGTGCAGCGCGAAGACGGCATCGACCGGGAACTGCTGAAAGAGGCCATCGTCGATCATCGCTTTCGCGCCGCCGCCGCCCTCTTCCGCCGGCTGGAAGATGAAGACCACGGTGCCGTCGAAATCGCGATGCGTGGCGAGATATCGCGCGGCGCCGAGCAGCATCGCGGTGTGGCCGTCGTGGCCGCAGGCGTGCATCTTATTCGCGTGCTTCGACGCATGCGCGAACGTGTTCAACTCGGGAATCGGCAGGGCGTCCATGTCCGCGCGCAAGCCGACCGCACGCTTGCTCGTGCCTTTTCTCAACACGCCGACCACGCCGGTCTTGCCGAGTCCGCGCGTCACCTCGATATCCCAGCTTTCGAGCTTGCTCGCGACGAGCTCGGCGGTGCGCGCCTCTTCGTAGCAAAGCTCCGGATGCGCGTGAATGTCGCGCCGGATGGCCTTGAGTTCGTCCTGTGCTTCTGCGATCTCGGAAATGATCGGCATGCTGTCCTCGTGCGTCGAATGGATGAATGGATGCAGCGATTCATCCATTGTCGACGGCCGTAATTCACAGGGAAAGCTGATATTTCTTGTCCGTGACTTAAGCAAATGTCATCGATTGCGCGCGGTGTCGGCGGCTTGAGAACGCGCGCGAATGCTGTCCTGCACCACGCGCATGACCGCGTGCCGGTCGTGAATCTTGCGCTCCAGCATCCCAACGACGCGGCGCGGCGTGTTCTTCGCGAGCGGCAGCACGGTGAGCGCCGGATCGCTCGCCCACGACCCGTATTCGAGCAGCGGCACCACGGCAACCCCCGCGCCCTGCCGCACGAGTTCGACGATCACTTCCAGCGAATTCAGTTCGAGGAACTCGTTGACGGCGAGCCGGTTGTGCCGCAACGCGCGGTCGATCAGCGCGCCGGTGCGCTGCGCGCGGTCGAAGCGCAGGAACGGCGCGCTCGCGAGCAGTTCGGCGGCGTTCGTACGCCCGCTCGCCGACGAGCCGATCGCGACGAGCGGCTCCGAATAAAGCGGCGTCCAGTTGAGGCTCGCGGGCGTCTTGCCCGCCATTTCGACGATCACCGCCGCGTCGATTTCGCCCGCTTCCACTTGCGGCGCGAGCGCGAGCGCCTTGCCGGTGAAAAGCCGCACGTCGAGCCGCGGATACTGCCCCTTCAGCTCTGTGACGACGGACGCGAGCGCGCCCATCGCCGAATCGACCGCGCCGATGGACACCGAACCCGCGATTTCATCGTCGAGACCCGTGAGACGCATGCTGTCGTATAGCGCGACGATCCGCTCCGCCTGCGGCAACACCTGCTTGCCGATGCTCGTCAGCCGGTTCGTGCGCCCGACGCGGTCGAACAAGGGGCGCTTCAGGTCGTCTTCGAGCGACTGCATCTGCATGCTGACCGCGGCCTGCGTCAGCGCGACTTTCTCGGCGGCGGCGGCGAAGGAGCCATACCGCGCGACGGCGATAAACGTGCGCAGAAAGCGGATGTTGCTCATGGCGGTTCCACGGCGGTATTAGGGAAGCACCTGACGTGCAATCAGGTTTCCTTGAGTGTCAGTTCAGAAATTCTATATTTTCTTATTTCAGCAAGGCGTAGTCTTTTGGAAGTCTCTGTTTAGTGGCGCTTGCAGGGACATTGAGCAGGTTGAAGCGGATGTCGTCGCACGAAGCCGGGAACCACCGCGCTTTCACCCACACACTTTCGACCCCAAGCCCACGGAGTCCATTCGATGAGCACCGTACTACCTGCATCGCGCGCAGCCGGCGAGAACGCCGCGCTCAATCTTTCCGGGCGACGAGCCATCGTCGTGTCGACCATCGGCAATGCGCTCGAATGGTTCGACTTCATGGTGTACGGCTTCTTCGCGGTCATCATCTCGAAGCTGTATTTCCCCGCGACGAGCCCGACCATCTCGCTGCTCGCCACCTGGGCGACCTTCGGCGTGGGCTTTCTCACGCGGCCGCTCGGCGGCATCGTGCTCGGCGCGGTGGCGGATCGCGTCGGGCGCAAGTCGGCGCTCACGCTCACCATCTCGCTGATGGCCGTGGGCATCGCGATCATCGCGTTTGCGCCGACGTATGCGGCCATCGGCATCGCCGCGCCGTTGCTGATGCTGCTCGGCCGCCTGATTCAAGGCTTCTCGGCGGGCGGCGAAGTCGGCTGCGCCACGGCGTTTCTCGTCGAGTATGCGCCCGGCAGCAAGCGCGGCTACTTCGGCAGCTTTCAGATGGTCGCGCAGGCCGCCGCGAGCCTCGCGGGTTCGTTCTTCGGCGCGGTGCTCACGCGCACGCTGAGTCCCGAGCATCTGAATAGCTGGGGCTGGCGCGTGCCGTTCGTGATCGGCCTCATGATCGTGCCGGTCGGTCTCTATTTGCGCTCGAAGCTCGACGAATCGCCGGTTTTCGTCGAGAAGGCGCAGAAGAATGAACTGACCGCGAGCCCCATTCGCGATACCGCAACGAAGCACTGGCTGCCCGTGCTCGCCGGTTTCGGGCTGACGGTGTTTGGCACCATCGGCACGTATATCTTTTTGTTATACCTGCCGACGCACGCCACGCGCGTGCTGCACATGGCGCTAACCGACGGCCTCATCAGCTCGACGATCGGCGCGCTCGTCTATCTCGTCTGCTGCCCGTTCTTCGGCAGATTGTCGGACCGCATCGGCCGCAAGAAGGTGATGGCGAGTGCGCTCGCGCTGTCGCTCGTGAGCGCGTATCCGGTCTTCTCGTTCCTGACCGCGCATCCGAGCCTGCCGACGCTCCTTGTATGTCAGGGACTGCTCATGCTGTATCTCAGCGCGTATCAGGGCTGCTACCCCGCGTTCATCTCGGAACTGCTGCCGTCCAGCGTGCGCTCGACGGGCATCTCCGTGAGCTACAACGTCGCGGTGATGATCTTCGGCGGCTTCGCGCCTGCCATCGTTCAATGGCTCACGATGACGACGGGCGACCCGCTCTCGATCTGCTATTACGTGATGTTCGGCAGCGCGGTTGCGCTCGCGACGATTCTTCCGTTGCGCGACCGCTATAGCGACGCGCTGCGCTAACGCGTTGCATTGCTTAAGCCTGGATTAAGAAACGGGCCGTAGTCTCGATTTTGACCGACCCACCCCTCCTTCCGGCCGCGCAAGCGGCCCTTTTTTTTAGGCCGATGCAATGCAATCGATCGTGCGCCTTCTCATGGTGATCGTCGTACTGGTCGTGTTCGTCACGCTAGGCGAATTACTGCTTTCGCTCGTGGCTGGCGGCTTCATGCCTCACTGACTAGCCGAGAAATCGCAGCACGTTGGTCAGCGGCTCGCGTTCGCTCTTTAGCTGATTCTCCGGCTGCGACCAGTCCGCATAACCCATGCTCATGCCGCAGACCACGGTCTCGTTTTCCGGCAGCTTCAACTGCGCCGCGATGATGCGGTGATACCGGTTGAACGCCGCCTGCGGACACGTATCGAGCCCGAATGCGCGCGCCATCAACATCACGTTTTGCAGGAACATGCCGTAATCGAGCCACGAACCGCGCTCCATCGTGCGGTCGGTGGTGAAGATGATGCCCACGGGCGCGCCGAAGAACGCGAAATTGCGCGCCATCTGCGCGTGCATGCCTTGCTTGTCGTCGCGCGTCAGGCCGAGCAGCGTATAGAGACCGATGCCGAGCGCGCGCCGGCGTTCGATGTAAGGCGATGACCACATGCGCGGGTAATACGGAAATTCTTCTTCGTGCTCGCGATCGGCATCCGGATCATTGAACACGTCGAGGATCGCTTTCGATAGCGCCGCCTTCACGTCGCCTGTCAGCACGTAGACCTTCCACGGCTGAATATTGCTGCCCGACGGCGCGCGGCAGGCATGCCCGAAGATCGCTTCCAGTGTCGGGCGATCGACAGGATCGGGCAAGAACGCGCGGATCGAGCGGCGCGTGGCGATGGCGTCGGTAATGGAAAGGCTTTCGTTCATCGGATGGACAGGGCTTCGGAGCGACATCGCGAACGCTACCATCTCCATGCGCAGGCATGGTTCCTGCAAACTGCCCCACGCGGCAGCCCGTTCCAGAAAGATCGGCGGCGTCTGCCTATACTGGCTAGTGTCATTTCGTATCGCACTGAAAACGCGAGAACGGTCCTGACGCCTTCAGGCGCAAACCCGCTCGCGCGCCGCATCCTCGTCTTTGGGGTCGCCTTCCGACGCCCCGCACGGCTTTACCGCATCTTCGTCTCTCAAGCCCGGACGCTTCCTGCCGCCTGTCGCGCTGCAAGTTGCGCCATTCCCCGCAATGGTTCGCATGGGACCGGACGCGCCGCCGCGCCGGTCGACAAGGAGAATGCTCGATGCAACACCCCGTCCCCCAATCGAACGGCACACGCAGCGCGGATTCGCGCCTGATCCCGCCCGCACCCACTCGCGCTCATGAAACGCAGACCGCGCCAGCCGACGTGCTCACGCCGCCATCGTCCAAGACGAGCGACGCCAAGGCCAACGTCACGCTGACGGTGAACGGCCGCAGCGTGACGCTATCGCTCGATCCGCGCACGACGCTGCTCGACGCGCTGCGCGAGCATCTGCATCTCACCGGCACGAAAAAGGGCTGCGATCACGGGCAATGCGGCGCATGCACGGTGCATGTGAACGGTCGCCGCGTGAACGCGTGCCTGTGTCTTGCCGCCGCGCACGACGGCGATGCCATCACTACCATCGAAGGCATCGGCGAAGTGGAAGCCCTGCATCCGTTGCAGGCGGCTTTTGTCGAATGCGACGGCTACCAGTGCGGCTACTGCACGGCCGGGCAGTTGATGTCGGCGCTCGCGCTGCTCGACGAACCCATCGGCCCGAACGACGACGATGTGCGCGAGGCGATGAGCGGCAATCTGTGCCGCTGCGGCGCGTATCAAAACATCGTCGCGGCGATTCAGTCCGTGCGCGGCAGCAAGGGCTGAGGAGCGCGACATGGAACTGTTCCAGCTATCCCGCGCGCGCGACCTGCCCGACGCGATCCACGCGGGCGCATCCGCCCATACCGCGCAGCAAGGCGCGGAAGTGCGCTTCCTCGCGGGCGGCACCACGCTCATCGACCTGATGAAGCTCAACGTCGAACAGCCCGCGCGCATTGTCGATATCAGCCGCCTGCCGCTCGACAAGATCGAGGCGACGGATGACGGCGGCGTGCGCATCGGCGCGACCTCGCGCAATTCGGACCTCGCGCATCATCCGCTGATACGCGAGCGTTACGCCGTGCTGTCGCAGGCGCTGCTGTCGGGCGCGTCCGCGCAGTTGCGCAACATGGCGACGACCGGCGGCAATCTCTTGCAGCGCACGCGCTGCGTCTATTTCCGCGATACCGCGTCGCCGTGCAACAAGCGGGAGCCGGGCACGGGCTGCTCCGCGATAGGCGGCTTCAACCGCACGCAGGCGATTCTCGGCACGAGCGAAGCGTGCATCGCGAGCAATCCGTCGGACATGAACGTGGCGCTCGCCGCGCTTGAAGCGACGGTCCACGTCGAAGGCGCGCGAGGCAAGCGGGCGATCGCGTTCGACGACTTCCATCTGCTGCCCGGCTCCACGCCCGAGCGCGAGACCGTGCTCGAAGCCGGCGATCTCATCACGCATGTGACGCTGCCGCCGCCGGTCGAAGGCACGCGTTCGCTGTATCTCAAGCTGCGCGACCGCGCTTCGTATGAATTCGCGCTGGCATCGGCGGCCATCGTGATCGGCGTGAACGATGGCCGCATCACGCACGTTCGCGTAGGTTTAGGCGGCGTCGCCACGAAGCCCTGGCGCGCGCGCGAAGCCGAACAGGCGTTGCTGAACGCCACGCCCGACGAAGCGGCTTTTAGGCGTGCCGCCGGCGCCGCGCTCGCCGGCGCGAAGCCGCAAAGCGGCAACGCCTTCAAGGTGGAACTCGCCCGGCGCTGTATCGTTCATGCGCTGAAGCTCGCCACGCAAGCGTCCTGAAACCGACTGAGGAACCGACACATGTCCACTGCGCCAGACATCCAGCCGTCCGCCAACGGCGTCATCGGACGGCCGCAGTCGCGCATCGACGGACCGCTCAAGGTCTGCGGCCGCGCGACTTACACATCCGACGTCGATCTGCCCGGCATGCTGTACGCCGTGCCGGTCTGCAGCACCGTCGCGAGCGGCAGGATAACGTCGCTCGAATTCGCCGCAGCCGAGGCGCTGCCCGGCGTCAAGCTCGTTCTGCATCGCGGGAACATCGGGCGTCTGTATCGCATACCCGGCAATTCGTTCGAGAGCGGTTATGTCGATGAACAGCGCCCGCCGTTCGAAGACGACGTCATCCGATATTACGGCCAGTACGTCGCGTGCGTGATCGCGGTCACGTTCGAAGCGGCGAGCGCGGCGGCGGCTGCTATCAAGGTCGGCTACGAGGTCGCGCCGCACGATGTCAGCACGACGCTCGCACCCGACGAACCGCCCGAAGTCGCAAGCGAGCGCGGCGACCCGGACGGCGCTTTCGCAAGCGCGCCCGTGAAGATCGACGAGACGTATGTCACGCCCGTCGAGACGCACAATCCGATCGAGTTGCACTCGACCGTCGCGCAATGGGACGGCGAGCACTACACGTTCTACGAGACGAGTCAGGCGGTGTCGAATCATCGCGGCACGCTCGTGCAGATGCTCGGCGTGCCGAAAGAAAACGTGCGCGTGATCTCGCGCTATCTCGGCTCGGGCTTTGGCGGCAAGCTGTGGATGTGGCCGCATTCGCTGCTCGCCGCCGCCGCGACGCGGCTGACGGGCCGGCCGGTCAAGCTAGTCCTGAGCCGCAGGATGATGTTCCAGAACGTCGGACATCGTCCGGTGACACAGCAGCGCATGAGGCTCGCGGCGGCGCAGGACGGCAAGCTGCTTTCGCTGCAGCACGACTTCCTGAATCACGCCGCGCTCGCCGACGACTACACCGAAGACTGCGGCGAAGCCACGCCGCAGATGTACAGCACGGCCAATCTGCGCGTGACCGGCGGCACGGCGAAGCGCCACGTCGGCTCGCCGACTTCGATGCGCGGCCCCGGCGCCGTGCCCGGCCTCTACGCGGTGGAATCCGCGATGGACGAGCTCGCCATCGCATTGAAGATGGACCCGGTCGAATTGCGGCTGCGCAACGAGCCTTCCGTCGATGAAAGCAGCGGCTTGCCGTTCTCGTCGCGGCATCTCGTCGAATGCCTGAAGACGGGCGCGGAACGCTTCGGCTGGTCGCAGCGCACGCCGGAAGTCGGCTCGATGAAGCGCGACCGGCTCACGCTCGGCTGGGGCGTTGCCGCGTGCAGCTGGCCGGGAATGCGCTTTTCGGCGGAAGCGAGCGTCGATCTGCGCGCGGACGGCACCGCGCGCGTCGTGTGCGGCACGCAGGACATCGGCACCGGAACGTACACGATTCTCGCGCAGCTCGTCGCCGAGCAAACGGGCATTGCGCTCGACAAGATCGAAGTCCGCCTCGGCGATACGGCGTTGCCGCTCGGCCCGATTTCCGGCGGATCGGCGGCGACCGCATCGGTGATTCCGGCTGTGATGGACGCGACGCGCGCCGCCATCAAGATGGTCTTGTCGCGGGCGGCTGCGGCGGAGGGCTCGCCGTTCGCGGGCGCCAAGCCGGAGGAACTGGCGTTTTCCGGCGCGCGGGTGCATCGCAAGGACGAAGCATCGGAGAGCGGCGTGCCGTTCGCGCGCATTCTGGAGGCGGCGCGCATGCACGCGGCGTCGGGCAGCGCGAGTGCAGACGCCAGCGCCGACGAATCGCTGAAGAAAAAGTGGTCCATCCACTCGTACGGCGCGCACTTCGCCGAAGTGACGTGGGAACCGCAAACAGCGCGACTGCGCGTGAGCCGTGTCGTCACCGTGATCGACGGCGGCAAGATTCTGAATCCGCGGGCCGCGCGCAATCAGGTGGAAGGCGCGGTGGTGATGGGCGTCGGCATGGCGCTTTTCGAGCACACCGTCTACGACGCCCGCAGCGGCGCGCCGGTCAACAACAATCTGGCCGATTACGTCGTCGCGACCCATGCGGACACGCCCAAGCTCGACGTGTCCTTCCTCGACCATCCCGATACGGTGTTCAACGAACTCGGCGCGCGGGGCATCGCGGAGATCGGGCTCGCGGGCATCGCGGCGGCCATTACCGGAGCGGTGTATCACGCAACGGGCGTGAGAGTCAGGAAGCTGCCCGTGATGATCGAGGATCTGCTCGGCGCGTAGGTGCGATCCGGCCCTGCCGTGCATCGCGCATGGCGGGCCGGCCCGATCCCGTAATTCTTCTTCCGCGCTCCACGTCTATCGCTGCCCGCGCAGGCATACCCCTTGCGCGCGGTCAAGGATCGATCCCGCCCCCGATCCGCGCTACCATAAGCCNCACGAACTTGTCCGGATTCCACCAGAAGCTCGGGCACGATGTCGAGCAGCTCGCGCACAGAATGCACTCGTAAAGCCCATCCAACTCGTCACGCTCCACCGGCGACTGCAGACGTTCCTTCTCCGGCGGCGGCGTGTCGTTGATCAGATACGGCTTGATCGAGTGATACTGGTTGAAGAACTGCGTGAAGTCGCAGATCAGATCGCGCACCACCGGCAGTCCCGGCAACGGACGCAGCACGATGCGCTGCGGCAGATCGTTCAGGTTCGTCAGACACGCGAGCCCGTTCTTGCCGTTGATGTTCATCGCGTCCGAGCCGCACACGCCTTCGCGGCACGAGCGGCGGAACGACAGCGTTTCATCGACTTCTTTCAGCTTCACCAGCGCGTCGAGCAGCATGCGCTCATGCGTCAGATCGAGCTCGTAGCTCTGCATGCGCGGCGCGGCGTCCTTGTCCGGATCGTACCGGTAGACCTCAAAAATTCTCTTTGCCATTTCGCTATCCTTGCCCTCTTGCCCTTGCCTTAGAAGGTACGCGCCTTCGGCGGCACCGATTCGACCGTCAGCGGCTTCATCTGCACCGGCTTGTAGTCGAGGCGATTGCCTTCGCTGAACCACAGCGTATGACGCATCCAGTTCTCGTCATCGCGATGCTCGTAGTCGCTGTGCGCATGCGCGCCGCGGCTTTCCTTGCGCGCTTCGGCCGACACCATCGTCGCGCGCGCCACTTCGATCAGATTGGCCAGCTCCAGCGCCTCGACCTTCGCGGTGTTGAACACCTTCGACTTGTCCTTCAGATGCACGTGCTTCACGCGCTCGGTGAGTTCCGCGATCTTCTCCACGCCCTCTTCCAGCAGCTTCGATGTACGGAACACGCCCGCATGCGACTGCATCGTCGCGCGGATGTCGTTGGCGATGTTCTGCGTGTATTCGCCCGACGTCGACTTCTCCAGCACCGCGAGACGTTCGAGCGCGAAGTCGGCGGCATCGGCCGGCAGCGGCTTGTGCTCCTTCATCTCCTGCGCGTGCTTGATGATGTGATTGCCCGCCGCGCGTCCGAACACCACGAGGTCCAGCAGCGAGTTCGTGCCCAGACGGTTCGCGCCGTGCACCGACACGCACGAGCATTCGCCGACCGCATAGAAGCCGTTGACCGGATCGTCATAGCCCTTCGCCGTGCCGACGACCTGACCGTGCATGTTCGTCGGAATGCCGCCCATCTGATAGTGGATGGTCGGCACAACGGGAATCGGCTCCTTGATGCAATCGACGTTGGCGAACTTCAGCGCGATCTCACGAATCGACGGCAGACGCTTCATGATCGTCTCGGCGCCGATGTGCGACAGGTCCAGCAGCACATGATCCTTGTTCGGACCGACGCCACGGCCTTCCTTGATTTCCTGGTCCATCGAGCGCGAAACGAAGTCGCGCGGCGCGAGGTCTTTCAGCGTCGGCGCATAGCGTTCCATGAAGCGGTCGCCGTTCGAATTGCGCAGAATGCCGCCTTCGCCGCGCACGCCTTCGGTAATCAGCACGCCCGCGCCCGCCACGCCCGTCGGGTGGAACTGCCAGAACTCCATGTCCTGCAGCGCGATGCCCGAGCGCGCGGCCATGCCGAGGCCATCGCCCGTGTTGATGAACGCATTGGTCGATGCCGCGAAGATGCGCCCCGCGCCGCCCGTTGCAAACAACGTGGTCTTGCCTTCGAGGATATAGACGTCGCCCGTTTCCATTTCGAGCGCGGTCACGCCGAGCACGTCGCCGTCGGCGTCGCGGATCAAGTCCAGCGCCATCCATTCGACGAAGAAGTGCGTTTTAGCCGCGACGTTCTGCTGATACAGCGTGTGAAGCAACGCATGACCCGTGCGGTCAGCCGCGGCGCAGGCACGTTGCACGGGCTTCTCGCCATAGTTCGCGGTGTGGCCGCCGAACGGGCGCTGATAGATCGTGCCGTCCGGATTGCGGTCGAACGGCATGCCCATGTGTTCGAGCTCGTACACGGCATTCGGCGCTTCGCGGCACATGAACTCGATCGCGTCCTGGTCGCCGAGCCAGTCGGAGCCTTTGATCGTGTCGTAGAAGTGGTAGTGCCAGTTGTCTTCGCTCATGTTGCCAAGCGACGCGCCGATGCCGCCTTGCGCGGCGACCGTATGCGAGCGCGTCGGAAACACTTTGGAGAGCACCGCGACGGAGAGGCCCGCGCGCGCGAGCTGCAGCGACGCGCGCATGCCCGAACCGCCCGCGCCCACGATCACCACGTCGAAGCGCCGACGCGGCAAGGAAGTCTTGATTGCAGCCATGTTCTTTAAACTCTCCAGAGAATCTGTGCAGCGTAGCCGGCGCATCCGACGAGCCAGAGGACGGTCAGCACCAGCAGACCCAGGCGCAATCCANAACACTTTGGAGAGCACCGCGACGGAGAGGCCCGCGCGCGCGAGCTGCAGCGACGCGCGCATGCCCGAACCGCCCGCGCCCACGATCACCACGTCGAAGCGCCGACGCGGCAAGGAAGTCTTGATTGCAGCCATATTCTTTAAACTCTCCAGAGAATCTGTGCAGCGTAGCCGGCGCATCCGACGAGCCAGAGGACGGTCAGCACCAGCAGACCCAGGCGCAATCCAACGGGCTTCACATAGTCCATCCAGATGTCGCGCATGCCGACCCACGCGTGATAGAAGAGCGAGAGCAAGGCGACGAAGGTGGCGAGCTTCATCCACTGCATCGCGAAGATGCCGGCCCAGCCTTCGTAGGAGAAGTTGTGCGCGCCGAAAAAGAGCACCAGCAACAAGAGCGTGTACACCGCCACGACGACGGCCGTCACGCGTTGCGCGAGCCATTCGCCCGTGCCGTAATGCGCGCCCACGACGAGGCGCTTCGGGCCGACCCGGTTCTGAGTTGCCATGTTAGAAGGCTCCGAAAAGTTTCAGCGCGACGGCAAGCGTCAGCACCAGCGACACGACCAGCACCGCGATAGCGGTCTGCCGTCCGCCTTCCTTGTTCACGGCGACGTGCATATCGAGCACGAGAAAGCGGATGCCCGCGCAGAAGTGATGCAGATACGCCCACGACAGCACGAGCGTGATGATCTTGACGATGGGGTGCGCGAGAAAGCCCTTGAACGCCTCGAAGCTGATCTCCGAGGTCAGGCTCTGGTCGAGCAGATACAGCAGAAAGGGCAGCGCGATGAAGAGCAACAGACCGCTGATGCGATGCAGGATGGACACCTTGCCCGCCCACGGCAAGCGATACTTCGCGATCTGTCCAAGCCCGATGTTCCGGTACTCGGGCCTTGGTTTTTTTACGGCTTCAGCCATGCTAGACCCCNGGCGCGGCGTCCTTGTCCGGATCGTACCGGTAGACCTCAAAAATTCTCTTTGCCATTTCGCTATCCTTGCCCTCTTGCCCTTAGAAGGTACGCGCCTTCGGCGGCACCGATTCGACCGTCAGCGGCTTCATCTGCACCGGCTTGTAGTCGAGGCGATTGCCTTCGCTGAACCACAGCGTATGACGCATCCAGTTCTCGTCATCGCGATGCTCGTAGTCGCTGTGCGCGTGCGCGCCGCGGCTTTCCTTGCGCGCTTCGGCCGACACCATCGTCGCGCGCGCCACTTCGATCAGATTGGCCAGCTCGAGCGCCTCGACCTTCGCGGTGTTGAACACCTTCGACTTGTCCTTCAGATGCACGTGCTTCACGCGCTCGGTGAGTTCCGCGATCTTCTCGACGCCCTCTTCCAGCAGCTTCGAGGTGCGGAACACGCCCGCATGCGCCTGCATCGAGGCGCGGATGTCGTTGGCGATGTTCTGCGTGTATTCGCCCGACGTCGACTTCTCCAGCACCGCGAGACGTTCGAGCGCGAAGTCGGCGGCATCCGCCGGCAGCGGCTTGTGCTCCTTCATCTCCTGCGCGTGCTTGATGATGTGATTGCCCGCCGCGCGCCCGAACACCACGAGGTCCAGCAGCGAGTTCGTGCCCAGACGGTTCGCGCCGTGCACCGACACGCACGAGCATTCGCCGACCGCATAGAAGCCGTTGACCGGATCGTCATAGCCGTTCGCCGTGCCGACGACCTGACCGTGCATGTTCGTCGGAATGCCGCCCATCTGGTAGTGGATGGTCGGCACAACGGGAATCGGCTCTTTAATGCAATCGACGTTGGCGAACTTCAGCGCGATCTCGCGGATCGACGGCAGACGCTTCATGATCGTCTCGGCGCCGATGTGCGACAAGTCCAGCAGCACATGATCCTTGTTCGGACCGACGCCGCGGCCTTCCTTGATTTCCTGGTCCATCGAACGCGAAACGAAGTCGCGCGGCGCGAGGTCTTTCAGCGTCGGCGCATAGCGTTCCATGAAGCGGTCGCCGTTCGAATTGCGCAAAATGCCGCCTTCGCCGCGCACGCCTTCGGTAATCAGCACGCCCGCGCCCGCCACGCCCGTCGGATGGAACTGCCAGAACTCCATGTCCTGCAGCGCGATGCCCGAGCGCGCGGCCATGCCGAGGCCATCGCCCGTGTTGATGAACGCATTGGTCGATGCCGCGAAGATGCGTCCCGCGCCGCCGGTAGCGAAGAGCGTCGTCTTGCCTTCGAGGATATAGACGTCGCCCGTTTCCATTTCGAGCGCGGTCACGCCGAGCACGTCGCCGTCGGCATCGCGGATCAGGTCCAGCGCCATCCATTCGACGAAGAAGTGCGTTTTAGCCGCGACGTTCTGCTGATACAGCGTGTGCAAGAGCGCGTGGCCCGTGCGGTCAGCCGCCGCGCATGCGCGTTGCACGGGCTTCTCGCCATAGTTCGCGGTATGGCCGCCGAACGGGCGCTGATAGATGGTGCCGTCCGCATTGCGGTCGAACGGCATGCCCATGTGTTCCAGCTCGTACACGGCATTCGGCGCTTCGCGGCACATGAACTCGATCGCGTCCTGGTCGCCGAGCCAGTCGGAGCCTTTGATCGTGTCGTAGAAGTGATAGTGCCAGTTGTCTTCGCTCATGTTGCCGAGCGATGCGCCGATGCCGCCTTGCGCGGCGACCGTATGCGAGCGCGTCGGGAACACTTTGGAGAGCACCGCGACGGAGAGGCCCGCGCGCGCGAGCTGCAGCGACGCGCGCATGCCCGAACCGCCCGCGCCCACGATCACCACGTCGAAGCGCCGACGCGGCAAGGAAGTCTTGATTGGGAACCACTCGGCTATATCCCTCCCGCTGAGGCTGAGGCACACTACTACAGGCAACTCCGAAGTGCCGCTGACATGCCCGCATTAACTTAACCCAACCGGCCTCCACGATTCCCGGTGCGGTTCAGTTAACGTTCAGGGTATCTTGGTGAGTCGGGCGTCAAGAGCTGTGATCAATCCTCGGTGGCGACGTACCGCCGCCATGCAAGATATTGTTTTCGTTGGCTCCGTCGAGGCGCGAGCAGCGGCGGTTCAAACGCATCAATGGAATGCCATAGGTCGGAGCGGGAAAGCGGTAAAAAACCGTCGTGTCCGCTCAGATCCGGACGGCTTGCAGGTCGTTGACCACCCGGCTACCCACGTGATCGGCGGGAGTTCACGTAACGTCCCGGGCATAGGGCGCTATTCCTAGCTAAATGTCTACCCTAACGGATGCTTTCGGCCTCACTTCGTTCGGAAGGATGCGAGCAATCTCTTAACTAAACCTTAAGTGTCTGCCTTTACATTGGGTTCTACGTGAACCGAGCTGTTCGCGGTCGGAATACACAAAACCGGCTACAGCCATGCGACGAGACGACGCCTCAGATCCCGCACCTATTCAAGCGGCAGAGAGCGCGTTGCGATGCACGGCCTAGCGATCGTCGATAACACGGCGTTAGGAGGTGTCACCGTCGGGTCTAACGACTCTGGCCGCCGCGCGTCTTCCAACGCAGTCACATCGTTGTACGAACATCACTGATCGGAAAGCCTGCCCATCGGGCCGGGCACTCTTGAGCATTCAAGTCTGATGCCGATGAGAGAAGCGACTAGTAAGGATGCGAAAACCAAGAACGGAACGGCATGAACTTTGCCATGCATGGAGAGAGGGGTAGCTGTCGACCGCCAAAGTCGTCCGCTAACTCCATCGTCGATGGGAAGAACCGGGTCCGGTATGCGGCAACGCCCAGCGCTTGCCGAAGTGCGGCGTATCTCGCCTTATGCCCGTGCGGTCGTCTCGAGTCGCTGGTAAGTCCGCTGCAGAGGGTCGGCAAACGCAGGCACATCTTTTCACGCTGATAGGACCAACGATCATGGAAGACGACGCACGTGTCACTGCGTTCCAGGCGGTAAGCAAAGTCCCCCAAGTCACGCTTAGCTTTTGGGTAATCAAGGTGGCAGCAACGACACTCGGGGAAACCGGCGGAGACTGGGTCACAATGTCGTTAAACCTCGGCTACGGAATCGGGACAGCAATATTTGCCGCGGTTTTTGTTGCTTTCGTTTATGCACAAGTGAAATCGGATCGGTTCCACCCTGCCCTGTATTGGGCGACGATCGTGGCGACCACTACACTGGGAACGACGACCGCCGACTTTGCGGACCGGTCTGTCGGGCTGGGCTATCCGGGCGGTGTCGCTATAGTAGTCGGACTGCTGATTGCCAGCTTGGCGGTTTGGTATCGCGTAGAAGGGAATGTGTCGGTTCAGCGTATTCGCACGACAAGAGCTGAGTGGTTTTATTGGTGCACCATCATGTTTTCACAGACGCTGGGCACGGCACTTGGCGACGCGGTCGCCGGCCACGACCGAGGAGGCTTAGGTGTTGGTTACGAGTACGGTGCACTGTTATTTGGCGCGGCGCTGATCGTGGTCGCAGTGCTATATTTCCGCACAAAGATCTCCCATACCTTACTGTTCTGGCTCGCGTTTGTCCTCACCCGTCCCCTTGGCGCAACGCTCGGTGACCTGCTTGACAAACCTGTAGCGCAAGGAGGTTTGGACCTAAGCCGACTCTACGCGTCGTTGATACTTATGGGATTCATCACTGCGGGGATTCTGCTAACTCGGCAAAGGCCTGCGAGGGTAGGTAGCGAAACGTGACAATCAGGGACATCCGCTGTGATCTGTACAGATCCGCTCGGACCCACCGCCCTCGCGAACGAGAATTGGGGAATTGGGGCGTTGCTGCGCGCCGTGGGGCATAGCTATCATCGGTAACCGCCGACCGTCGTCGCTACTTGAAACGTAGAACTTCGCGCGGTGAGCGTGGCCGCTGCACTCAATTGTGTGAGTCAACCACTGCGACCCCCTGATCACCGGCCGCGCAGGTCTTCAGCCAATGAGGCAGGAGAAGTTGGGGGCGCCTGTGCGCGTACCGCCGAAGCCAAATAGTCACTGCCCTGCACGCCCGGCTCGCTCACCCGTTTGGGCGCACGGTCGGCCTGCGCCAGCGGCGAATGTTGCGCCGCGGTCCAAGGCCGCATGGTCGCGGCAAGAGAGAAGTATCCGGATTGAAAATCGCCTGGCATGGCATACGGGCCAGAACGTGTTATGCGCCACTAGAAACGGGGCAAAGAAATTCATTGAGGTCTCCCGACTGCGATCGAGTGCGCATCCAGCTGATGTGCAGGTTGAAGACGAAGCAAACGGCAACGCCGGCTCAGAAGACGGGCGATCGATCGCCCTTCCAGTTTTTTCGCTGTCTACTAAGACCCGATTCGTTTTTCCCTAGGCGTCCCCGTCGCCGCCTTCTTCCGCGTCTTCTTTGCGTCCTGCGCTTTACTCATCTCATGCTCCTCATACCAAGGCGGCAAGACCCGTCAATTCGCTGGTTCCGCGACGCATTAGTCTGCCGCTCTTCCGGCGTGCGGAAACGCGTACGCTTGTCGGCCGGTCATTCCTTCTTAGACTCCGCGGCTCTTAACAGGGGCGAACGTCGCCTGAGCCGCCCGACGCCCCCGGTTGTTTCACGCTGTCTCGGACGGCTAACGTGCAATCGGTCGTCTGCCTACCCCGATATGACTGAAAGACTGTGTCCGGCGTTTCCGCAGGCCGCTCCATCAACGTCTATGTAGGAAGCGTGCGCACTACCACTTGCCTTGAGCGGAACGTAGTTTGCTCAGCGCTCGGAATCGCAACCGTGATCTGCCTCGTCGGATGATATTTGCCTCGAACGATGCTTGCAAGCATGATGCTGCGTGCGACCAAAGCCGGTCGACGGCACCCGGCGGGAAGGCCCTGCCAGGCCTGATGCTCGGCGCACTCGGCGTCGTGTTTGGCGACATCGGCACGAGCCCGATCTATGCATTGCGCCAGGGCGTGAGCGAATCAGGCACCGCCGATGCTGCCGTGGTCATGGGCATCCTTTCGATGATCGTATGGGCCGTCGTCATCGTCGTCATGGGCAAGTATGTTTGTTATGTGATGCGGGCGGACAACCAGGGCGAGGGAGGCATCGTCGCGCTAACGGCGCTCGTGCGCTCAGGATATGAGCAGCAGGGCCGGCGCGTGCCGCGTCTGCTGCTGATGGCGGGCCTCTTCGGCGCCGCGATGTTCTACGGCGATTCGATGATCACGCCCGCCGTGTCGGTCTTGTCCGGCGTGGAAGGACTGCGTCAGGTCAGCACGGAATTCCAGCCTTTCGTTGTACCGCTTGCGGTGTTGATCCTCGTCGGCTTGTTCCTGTTTCAGCGGCGCGGCACGGCGGTGGTCGGCAAGGCGTTCGGGCCGGTGATGTCTGTGTGGTTCATCTATCTCGCTGCGGTCGGCGTCTACCGGATCGCGCAGCACCCGGACATACTGCTCGCGCTCTCACCCGCCCATGCTTGGGAACTCGTGCATTCGCACCCGGCCCTCGCGTTCACCATACTCGGCGCCGTGATTCTCGCGCTGACAGGCGCGGAGGCGCTATACGCCGACATCGGTCACTATGGCCGTCGCGCGATTCGCTTTGCTTGGCTCATCGTCGTATTCCCTTCGATTGTGATCGGCTACTTCGGACAAGCCGTGACGATCCTGCATCAGCCTGGTGCTGCGCAGCAGCCGTTCTTCTTCGCGGCGCCTTCGTGGGCGCTGATACCGACTGTGCTCATCGCTCTGCTTGCCACCGTCATCGCGTCACAAGCCGTAATTTCGGGGGCGTTCTCTATGACAAGCCAGGCGATCGAGCTCGGCTTTCTGCCGCGCCTGCGCGTGGTGGAAACCTCGTCGTCACACCGCGGCCAGGTGTATGTGCCCGCCGTCAACACGTTGCTGTTTGGCGCGGTGATGTTTTTGGTGCTCGTGTTTCGCAGCTCGGACCGGCTAACATCGGCGTATGGCATTGCGGTGGGTCTCACAATGTTGATCACCACCGTGCAGATGGTGAGCCTGTCGCGCAACGTCTGGGGCTGGCCCAGGGTCGCGGTGCTGGTGATCAGCGCGCCGCTCGTTGTCGTCGACGCGCTACTGGTCGCGGCGAACGTGCACAAGATTCCGCAAGGCGGCTGGTTTCCCGTGGCCGTCGGCATCGTGCTGTTCGTGCTAATGGCGACATGGCATCGTGGGTCCGAGCTCGCGCAGCGGCACGCATCACGTGCGCAGCCGGTCGCGGAGTTTCTGCGCGACGCGCTCGCCCGCGCTGACGCACCGGCACGCGTGCAGGGCACAGCGGTCTATCCTGGAAGCGTGCCGGGCGCGACGCCGTCCGCGCTGACCAGCAACGTGCGCCATAACCGCGTGCTGCATCAGACGACGGTGATTTTCACGAACCGCTCGGAGTCCGCACCTCGCGTGGACGAGCACACGCGCATCGAGGTGCGTGACCTCGGCTCGGGCTGCTATGAAGTGATCTCGCGACATGGCTTCACCGAGCGTCCGAACCTGCCGCGTCTGCTCGAATCGCTTAATGGCCAGCTCGGCGACTGGCGCTTCGATCACAAGCACACCACCTACTTCTTGCCGCGCGACGAGGCCATGCCCGGCTGCTCGCATGGACAGATCTCGCGCTGGCGCGAACGGCTGTACGGCGCGATGTCGCTTCACTCGGCCTCGAGCGCGGACTACTTCGGGCTCAGAAGCGAAGACGTCGTCGAGCTTGGCGTTCAAGTCGTGCTGTAACGAAGCCGATCACTTTGGCCGAGACGCTCCTGAGGTTGATCTCACGTCCTTCGGCAATTTACTCCGTTAGTACAGAGCGCGAGCGGTTTCGAGGAAACTGCTCGGGCAATTCGCGTCGACATCGGGCGGCTGCGGTTGGCCGCCGCGCACGCCTGGGACACGATGGGAGCGCAGGCGGCCGGATGCGCTGCAGCGTTTCTTAGGCGCCCAGGTAACGCCCCACTGCCATTAAAAGAACAACCTGACATCATCTAGCCAACGCTCGACTTGCCGGCCGCGCCTAGACAAAGTGCGTAACCGCGCTTATTGCTGCAATACCAGCTGGGACACCACTGCACTTCACGGTCTGTGTAGCTTCCCCGATCGCTTCGGTCGGGAACTAATCGCTTGCTAGCTCCGCCACGGTCCCGATTTTTAGGACAAGCGGAAGACCGTCGCTTCCTCACTTGACGCCTGCGTGGGTGGCTGGCGGTCCCGCCACGATCGGGGCCAACGAAGTCGGTGAGGAGGAAAACAATCGCGCCCACGAATCAAAGCGCCGCGTGTATGTAAGATCGACGCCTTGGTACGTCCCGCCGTAAACCGTGGCCGCCCAGAATCTCGTTAGGTTCAGCGTTAACTTGATCGCGTTCTCCGCCGATTGCAAGCCCTGCTCATAGCCGAGCACGAGGCGCTCATTTATTGCCTTCGAGAGCAAGACGACCTGCGGATCGGTGAGCCCAACTTCGCTTGATCCAATAGTGAATTCGTCCAACCGAATCGTTTGAGCGATTTTCGCCCCGCCCTGGCTGCCGAGCAGCGCGAGAGCGCTCGTCATCGCGCTCTGCTGACCGAGGTTGTTGCCTTGATCAGTACCATGGCCGAACAACAGCCAAGAAAGCTTTTCCGTGTCCGGCACAGTCGGCTCGGAGACCAGATTCACGACCGGCGCCTGCACTGTGCCCGTCACCTGAACGCCCGCTGCGACTTCCTGATTGCGCCGCATTGCCAGAATATTGAGACCTGGATTTGCCACCGGCCCGTTGAACGTGAAGAAGCCTCTCTCAATGGCAAGCTTGCGTCCGAACGCCGTATACGTGGAGCCCGCCGTCACGCGCACGTTACCGACCGCGCGCAGCGGCGTGTTCGGCGTGCTCATCGCGGTAACCGTGCCGGCAAGGCCGAGATCTGCACCGGCGCCCTTGAAGCGGAAACGATTGCCGAGATCTATGGCAATAGTCGCGCGCGGCGTGAACGGTCCGACCGGCTTTTCGGTCGCCGCCGTGATCGGCTGTTCGCCGCCCTTGATCGTGCCGTCAGCGCGCTCAATGACAACATCGTCTCCGAGCGCGGGCGCCGAGGATTCCGGCAGATCGATGAGCGCATGATCGACGTTGAACTTGCCGTTGATCTCAATGCCGCCCTGCAGCCCAGCGTTGGCGATAGACGCGCGGCCGGAGAGCATGAGATCGCGGTCAGGCGACGCGAAGAGTTCGAGCTTGTCCGCGATGATGCTCGCGGTCAGATCGGGCGCCTGCTGATCGAGCCGAAGCTTGCCGGTCGCGCGCAGTGTGCCACTCCCGCCGTGGAACTCCACGCGTTGAAGCTCGACAAGGTTCTCTGACAGCGCAATCCGAATAATGCCGTTCTTCAGTTGCACGCCCTGATCGACAACCATCGCGGAAAGATTGTCGCCGGTGAGCGTGCCTGACACCTTTGGCTTCGCGACGGTCCCCGAAATCGTCAGCTTCAGCGCGAGCTTGCCGCTGAGCAGATAGTTCGCGCCGAGCAGCCCGCCGGTCGTGCGCAGTTCGGGAATAGTCGCGTCGATGGCGCCCGTGAGCGGCGCTTGGTCCTCGACGGTGAGCACGCCGTCGCGGGTGACGAGCGTCGTGTGCACGTTCGCGTCGATCACCCCGATGCGGCTCGCCTGCGCATGCAGCGTCGCGTTCAGGCGATTGCCGTTGGTGAAATCGGCGCGGGCGACGATGTCCGAGATGCCGAGCGCGGCGACGCCCCGCGTGCCGTCGATGCTCACGTCGCCGGCGCGGCGCTTGATCTGCGCGTAGCCGGTCGCGGTCGAGCCGAGCGAGAAGTTCCAGTCGCCGTCGAAAACGAGGTCCGTGCGCAGCGACGATTCCTCGCCTGTCATTTCGCGTCGCACTTCGAGCAGGCGCGGCACGGAGAGATTTGTGAGCGTGCCGGCCGATGCCATGCGGCCGTTCTCCAGCGCGAACGACTTCAGATTGAGCGTCGCGCCCTCCGCGACGAGCCGCGTCGCGCCGAGCACGATGCGCTTCGGCCCGTAGCTCACCGACAACGGCGTTTCCAGATTCACCGACGGCGTGCCCTTGTTCGACAGCTTCGTGATGGTGCCGTCCCAGTGCGGGCCGTCGGCGGCGTCGGTGAACTTGCCGTTCGTGCCGAGCGCCAGATTCACCGCCTGACCCTGTACCTTGCCGGTCGCGGTGACGGCGAGCGTGTGCTGCATGCGCGTACCGTTGAGGTTCGCGTCGAGCGTGGCGACTTCGATGCCCGTCGTGCTCGCGTCGCGCGCCTTCAGCGTGAAATTGAGCGCGCCGTTCGCGCCGTCGCGGATATCGGCGCGGCCTTCCGCATGGCCGAGCCGGTTCGCGCCGAACACGACGCCATCGGCCTGATAATTCGCCGCGACGTTCGGATGCGCGATCGACCCGGTGAGATCGCCGTCCGCCTTCACCGTGCCCGCGATGCCGAAGCCGAGCCGCTCCAGTTGCGGCGCATCGACGCGAAAGCGCAGCCGGTCGCCCGGCGCGCCGAAACTGCCGTTCAGGTCGACATCGTTGCCCGCGATCGAAAGCTGCGCCGCGCTCGGCAGGACGCGCGTGCCCGCGATCTGCACCGTGCCTGCGCCGGTGAGCGGCAGGTTGTCGTACATGCTGTCGTTGAGCTTGAACGTGGCTTTCGTCGTGAGCGTCGGCGCGAGCATGCCCGTGGCCGCGAGCGTGCCGTTCACTCGCGCCACGATCACGCGCGGCGGCGGCGCTTTTTTGGCGGCGGGCTTTGGCTGAATCAGTTGCTGCGTCAGCAAGAGCGGATTGAAGTCGATGAACTTCGCTTTCACGTCGTAGCTCGAATTCGCGTCCTTCTTCAGCGCGCCGCTCGCCTCCACGCGGCCTTTCCCGACGATCAGCTTCACCTCGTCGAGCGTCGTCGCTTTCGGGTCGAGTCTGACCTTCGCCTGCGCGCGGATGGCCGAGCGCGGATCGTTCAGGTCGGCCGTGACGGTTTGCGTATCGCCCGCCAGCACGACATGCACGGGGCCCGCGAAGTCCGTCGGCCGCACGCTCGGCTCGATTGCGTTGAGATCGAGCTTCGCCACGTTCAGGTCGAAGCGTCCGTTGCCGCCCGACAGCGCGCCGCCGCCCGTGATCGTCGCGTTCTTCAGGAGCCGCACGTTGAGATCCGCGATGCGCTGCGCCGACGCGTCGAGTCGCACGTTCGCGCGCGCGTCGATGAGCGGCAGCAGCTTTTTGTCGATGGAACCGGGCTTCGCGTTGACGATGGACACCGGCCCGCTCACCACGAAGGTCTTCGCGTCCGGCACCGGCTTGAGTTCGGCGCGCACGGCCAGATCGGCGGCGGGGGCGCCCGCGCTGAACGCCTGCGGATTGAT
The DNA here is from genome assembly GCF_902506145.1 of Burkholderia sp. 8Y. Lineage (GTDB taxonomy): Bacteria > Pseudomonadota > Gammaproteobacteria > Burkholderiales > Burkholderiaceae > Caballeronia. The sequence goes on from NZ_LR733519.1 coordinate 1,639,772, forward strand.
GTGATCGGCGGTGACGATGGCGAGCTTGAGCGGCACGTCGGCGAAAGGCGTCGCTTCGACGTGCGCCTGGCCGGCGAGCTTCAGGCCGCTTGCATTCACATCCGCGACGAGGTCTTCCAGCGAACCGGAAAGACGCGCGCCGACCTGCACAGTCTCGCCGTTCACCTTGCCCGCGTAGCTCGCGTCGCCCGTGAGCGGAAACGGCCGCGCGCCGCCGTCGAGCTTCGCGGCTGCCGTCACCGACCCGAAAGGCGTTTCCAGACGCTGCACCGTGGCCTCGTGATGCTGACCGTCGCTGTGCCCGTTGAAGAGCAGCCGAGAAAATTCGGTCGTCGTCGTGCCCTGATGCAGCCGCAGTTTCTCGACGCTCAGATCGCGGATCGCAAGCTGGATCGGCAGGCGCAGGTCCTTCGGCAGTTCCGTCTTTTTGCTCGGCGCGTTCGATGGCGCGATGCGCGCGTCGATGGTGCCGACATGCAGATAATCGATGGTAAAGCGCAGCGGATCGCGCGTGAGCGCCCAGCGGCCCGAGACGCTGTCGACGGCGATGTCGGTGCCCTTGCCGTCGAGGCTCTTCCAGTGGACATCGCGCAATTGCAGGCCCGTCGCGACCGCGCCGCCGTCGAGCTTGCCGGTGAGCCGCCCACCGAGAAGCGAGGTCGCCGCCTGCCACAGGTAGCGCGTGCCGGGCTCGGTCGTCAGCGCGAAAAAGACCGTGCCGAGCGCCAGCACGATGATGAGCAGCACGACAAGCACGAACGCGGCGAGCCAGCGCAGCGCGCGCCGTCCGCCGCTGCGGCGCGGCGGCGTTTCCGGTGTGTCGCCGTTGCCGTTGGCACCCGCTCGGGTGTCAGGGTCCGTCATGCGTTCGTTGTCTGGAAAGTCGCTCATGGCGTGCTCAGAACGCGATGCCGAGCGTCAGATACGGCTTGATGCTCTTGTTCTTCAAGCCGTACGCGACGTCCACGTTGACCGGCCCGACCGGGCTGCGCCAACGCGCGCCGACGCCCACGCCGGGCTGGAACACGCGCTCGTGCCATGTATCGGTCGCCGTGCCGATGTCGAAGAACACCGCGCCGCCCCAGTCGTGCGTGAACCAGTGCTGATACTCGCTGCTTCCCGTCACCATGTACTTCGTCGGCAGAACGGAACCGGACACATTGTTGCCGATACCCAGATAGCTATACCCGCGCACCGAATTCGCGCCGCCCGCGCGGAACAAGAGCGACGCGGGCACGCCGCTCGACGGCCCGCTCGTGAACACGCCACCGAACTCGGCGCGGAACACGAGCAGATCGTTCTTGCCGAGCGGCACGTACTGCTGCGCGTTGGTGTAAAGGCGCGCGAACGTCTGATCGGTCATCACGTTCTTCACGGCGAAGCCGGCCTCCGCCCGAATCACGTTGCCGCGGCGCGGAAACAGCGGATCGTCGACATCGCGGCGCACCCACGTCCACGCGGGCACGAGCGCGCGCGCCGTCGACGGATGCGGTTCGTTCTGCGTGAGACGGTCGTCGTAGAAGGTCAGTGAATACGTGGTGTCGATGTTCTGCGTCGAGCGCGAACGCTGCACGCCGACGCGCGCGCTATAGATTTTTGTGTCGGAAACGTCCGTGATCGTGTAGGAGCCGAATATCGCGTTGACCCAGCCGCGCGAGTCCGGCGGCATCGCAAGCTGCACGCGGCCATACTGCTGCGTCTGGTCGAGCCGTCCCGAGATGGTGAACGGATAGGCCGCGCCGAACGTGTTCAGATAGCTGTAGGCGCCCTGAATGTGAAAGCCCGTATCCGTCGCATACCCGACGCCGTAGCGCACGCTGTTGTACGGATACTCGCTGACCTTGATATGCAGCGGCGTCTCGATGGGCTTCGTGACGTCGTTGCCCGCGTCGATGGCGACGCTCGCGTAATACGGCGTGTTCTGCACCTGCCGCTGAAGCTCGTTCACGCGGGCGATGTCGTAGATGTCGCCTTCGCGAATCGGATTCACGTTCTCGATGATCTTCTGGGGATAACGCTTCGTGCCGCTGATGTCGAGCTTGCCAAAGGTGAAGGTCGGGCCGCTGTCGAAGGTGACCGAGAGATCCGCCATTTGCGTGCGCGGATTGATGCGCGCCTGCGACCGCACGATACGCGCGCCGAGATAGCGGCGCGATTGCAGCGCGCGCAGCGCCGCGCTCTTTGCGTCGTCCCAGGCGTGCTGCGAAAAGGCGTCGCCTTCGTTGACCGAAAACGCGAACCGCGCGGCGTTTTCCTGCGCGCGATCTTCCGTCGTCACCGCGCCCGTAAACTGAAGCTGCACGGAGGCGACCTTCGTCTGCGGTCCGGGATCGACGCTGACCTTTACCGAACGTTTATCCCCGACCGTGTTGACGTCCGTGCGTACGACCGGCGTGAAATAGCCTTCGGTGGCGACGAGGTCGCGCACGTCTTTCGGCGTGGCGGTGACGAGAAACTCGAACTGGTCGTCGCTCACGTCGTCGCGCTTGGCGAAACGGGCTATGTCAAGGTTTCGTTCGAGGACCTTACGGATGCTTTGTGGCGCATCAATGTCGACGGCGTAGTGAGCGAATGCTAGCGGCGATCCTGCCATCGCAGCGAAGGCGAGGATTGTCTGCCTGGTGCATGGGCGCAGTCCACGCCAGCGTTGCGGCGGATCGTCTTGATGTCTTTCCAACGTCACCCCGAGTTTCATGACGGGCGGGACAAACCACGAATCTCATAATGCGCTCCGTGTCTAGCATGAAATGCCGGATTCTCGTGCCTCGCCCGACCGCGCTGATGCCATGTCGGCAAGTTGGACGGCGCTCCTTCACTAGCGAACCACCGATTCCAGAGGCTGTTGCGCACGATCGGCGTTATGGCAGCGCGGATTGCTTTCTACATCAGGCGCGCGGTCTGCTGGACGAGGCTTTCTCAAGACGAAAGCGCCCCGCTGCTGGACGGTCGACGGCTTCTAGTTGCCGGCAGAAGGACATCGACAGAATGGCCTCACGACCCGGGGGTATCAACTCCCGTCGCATTTGCTTCGACCGGGCGCGCCATCACCTCAACGAACGCTTTTGCACCCTCGCTTAGCGGAATCAGTGCCTTCCACAGCGTTTCATCCGTGAGCATCTGAAATGCCGTTCCGACGCCTGGCGATACGTTGGCCGCCCGCGTCTGCTCGCTTTCGACTATTATGCGTTCGACCGCAACCAATAGCCCCCGAACGATTTTTTCGAAGTGCTCAGGCGGCACCTCCGACAAAAGTCGAAGCAAAAGCGCCGCGTTGCGGCAGGAGTTCAGGGCGGCGGCCTCGCTATTCGCTGGCTCAAAGTGTGACATTCGATCTCCTTCTATGCCTTTCCGTCAGCGCGCTGCCACTCGCTCGCGGATGCACCGCACGAACCATTCGCCATTTTTCCGCAGGCCACAGTGACTCTCGTTACTGCACATAGACGAGCAATTGATGCGCCTAGCGGCGCATCCGCGCCGATGACGCGTAGCCCGATAGCTCACCTCCGAACGTCAGGGACAAGTGCCGGCTTGTGATGGGCGAGCGTTGTGTTGAGTCGCCGCATGCCCCTAGAAGCATCACGCCGTGCTATTTGTATTGACGGTGTATGAGCACCGCGTTCGGCGGTCGGGTGCTCGAGTTCCGATGCTGCGCGAGAGCCAACGCAGCATAGTACGCGCTGTTCTTCACCCGACGAGCACTTTGTGATGAGTCGGCGACCCGGAAGCATGTATGGTCACTTACACACCGCCTTTCGCGTGGAACCGGACCATTGGGCGAGGCCGAGGACCTCATCCGTCAGCGCGCCGCGCCGCCTGGGCGACGATTGCCCAACCGAAATCAGATAGCGCCCAGGTGTGTTGAACCAACAGTTTGCCGCCTTAGCCCTCACTAGGTCGTCACCGTTTCTCTGAAGTCGAATGATCTGCGCGCGCTCCGCCGTTTCCGCCGTCGACGCGCCGAACCTTCGAGGCCAGCCGACGCAACGTCATCTTGTCTTCGTCGATGTTTAACGCGCGCTCCGCCCGCTTCAACGCAAGCGTCGAGTGCCGCTTTGCTGCTGCCGCAACGGCCGGCTCTCCATTGCGACTGAGTAGAGTCAGCGCTTTCTGCAATCGGATCCCTACTTCTATGATTCCGGCGCCGTCGCGCGCGATAGGTCCGAACAAATCATCAAAGAGGTCATCTACCTGTAGGGCCAGCACGAACACTAGGCGCTGATCCGGACTTGCTTCATTCTCACGGTTGCTTTGATCTTTCAGAAGCGAGAGAATCCGAACACCTCGACCGATAACGTCTATCGCTGTTCCAGGATCGTTCATCGCCGGGGATAGTGCTCTCGATGCTATTTCGGCCAACACCGACAGGCCGAAGCGCGGGTCCTGTTCGAATGATCGCCGCGCACCAACCGAGAATGCGGCGCGAATTGCTTGATCGTCAGCAGGATCCATAACGGGCGTGAAGGCCAACACCGTGTTCTTGTCTACGAAACTCCCTGGCAACACCGTCAGGTAAAGGCCTCCTGAGAGGCGTTCGGTCAGTTTGCCTAGCGCCGGCATGTCAACATCTTGAACGTAGCCGACTGTGTCGGAGCAGACCGGACGCATACCGCGTGTGGACCCGGCACTACCCAAGCGGCTACCGCCGAGAAATGGCCGCCTCATCCGTTTCTCGAGGGCCGCAATAGCCGCCGCCTCAACGCGGTCAGTCGTCTCGCTAAGCCTGCCCAGGCGCGCAAGGTGATCAATCCACCGCAGCAGCGCATAAACGATGAGAAGGATCACCGCGATAGTTGCAGCGAACAATATGACACGGCCCCTATTGCCGTAAATACCGGCACTAAGGGCGACAATACCGACTAAGCTGAATAGAAAAGAACCGATGAAGGTGGCCAGCACGTTCTGGGTCGTCGTATCCTCAACTAAAAGAGATGTCGCGCGAGGCGTTACGTTACTTGTTGCAGACTTGTACGCAGACACCATGATGTTGAGCGAGAACGTCGTTGCTGCCAGCATGCTCGACGCAATGATGCCGAGGATGTTGTCAACCGCGTCCGCGCCGATTCTAGCGGATAGATCTTCAGGTATGTACTGTTTCAGGGCCAAAGCGAGCAACGCGGTTACCACTCCTAACGCCGAATACAATCCCGCGCGAAACCAAAGACGCTTGCTCATGCTTCTGAGAACCCATCTCCACCGAGCGGTCATCAAGGTCTCCTTTAGTGCAATCGATGGCCGAGATTGCTACGGCGAGCACCACCTATGCCACTCCACGAGTCAGTCTCTGCAAAGCAGCGACAGAAGCGGCCCTCCAATGACGCGCCATCGAAGAGCGCCCTAATTCCGCCGCCGTAAGTCTGTCACATCTCACGGTGAACGTTGCGGCCGCTGCTTACACCGCAGGACCGCCGAGGCTACAACAACTCTGGCCCCTCGCCGGCGGTCGCAGTCACACCTATGTCGGCGCGCTTGAAAGGAAATTCCACATGAAGCGGTCACTGTATGTGGGCGTCGATTGGCAATTCGGCGGATCTTCCAACCGCGCCCGTCGATACGGCCGCGGATCAGCGACGCCTATCGCGGCTGCCCTCGCAAGCGATCGCCCTTAACGGCGGAAGAAACGGGGAGGCGGCGACAACTATCACCGCGGTCCGGGTCAGCCCGTCATGTAGGACCAAGAAGCCGAAGAGATCAACGCCGACGTTAGCTCGGAACAAGCTATCGCACGATTAGCGTCACAACGCGCCGACTAAACGTGGCACATCATGCCATTTTTTCAACGTTCTTGAAAAATCGCGCGGTCCTGATCACCCCCGTCTCGTGAACCGGCCCGGTCGACGAGCCGCCTGCCGAGTACGATCGAAATGCCTACGAACAGGCTCTGGCTGGGTTTGGGCCTTGGTCATGAGACCCCGGCAGGCGGGAGGGGGCGGCGCCATGGTCGGAGGCGAGTATCGGCACATTCGTTGCGTCATTCGGCATCGCGCGGCGCAGCGAACCTTTGCATCAAAGCCGGCTACGGCGCGAATACCTTTAGGTTTGCTATGACGGAGATCATTTATGACCACGACTGTCGGCGACTTCTTGGTCGATCGCCTCTTTACGTGGGGCGTGCGGCGCATCTACGGGTACCCTGGCGATGGGATCAACGGCATTCTTGGCGCATTGAATCGCGCGGATGGAAAGATTGAATTCATTCAGACGCGTCACGAAGAGATGGCCGCATTCATGGCCTCGGCCCACGCGAAGTTCACCGGCGAACTGGGCGTGTGCATCGCCACGTCGGGACCGGGCGCGGCGCACTTGCTCACCGGTCTCTACGATGCCCGCATGGACCACATGCCGGTGCTCGCGATCACCGGGCAACAGGCGCGCGCCTCGCTCGGCGGCCACTATCAACAGGAGCTCGACCTCTGTTCGATGTTCAAGGACGTGGCCGGCGCTTTCGTGCAGCAGGCGAGCGTGCCCTCGCAGATTCGTCATCTGGTCGATCGCGCGATCCGCACGGCGCTAGGCGAACGCAAGGTTGCCGCCCTTGTGCTGCCCAATGATTTGCAAGACTTGAAGTACGAGCCGCCGGCGCGCAAACATGGCACATTGCATTCGGGCGTCGGATACCGCGCGCCTAAGACGGTGCCCTATTCCGACGATCTGCAACGCGCGGCCGATGTCCTCAACGCGGGCAAGAAAGTCGCGATACTCGTCGGCGCGGGTGCGCTGCAAGCCACCGACGAAGTGATCGCCGTCGCCGAAAAGCTCGGCGCGGGCGTCGCGAAGGCGCTGCTCGGCAAGGCCGCGCTGCCTGACGATCTGCCTTACGTGACCGGCTCCATCGGTCTGCTCGGCACGGAGCCGAGCTACAAGCTCATGATGGAATGCGACACGCTGCTCATGATCGGCTCGGGCTTTCCGTACTCCGAGTTCCTGCCGAAGGAAGGCGCGGCGCGCGGCGTGCAGATCGACATCAAGCCGGACATGCTCTCCATCCGCTATCCGATGGAAGTGAATCTCGTCGGCGATAGCGCCGAAACACTGCGTGCGCTTCTGCCCTTGCTGCAACAGAACGCCGATCGCAGCTGGCGCGAAGATATCGAAGGCTGGATGGCCGACTGGTGGAAGAAGCTCGAAAAGCGCGCACTGGAGCCGGCGACGAAGGGCGTGAATCCGCAACGCACGGTGTGGGAGCTCTCGCCGCGCGTGCCGGCCAACGCCATCGTGACAAGTGATTCGGGGTCCTGTGCAAACTGGTATGCACGCGACCTGAAGGTCAAGCGCGGCATGATGTGCTCGCTTTCCGGCGGCCTGGCTTCGATGGGCGCGGCGGTGCCGTATGCGATCGCTGCGAAATTCGCGCATCCGGAGCGGCCCGTGATCGCGCTCGTCGGCGATGGTGCCATGCAGATGAACAACATGGCCGAGCTCATCACGGTCGCGAAGTACTGGAAAAAATGGTCCGATCCGCGCTGGATCTGCATGGTGCTGAACAACGAAGACCTGAACCAGGTCACGTGGGAGCAGCGCGTGATGAACGGCGACCCGAAGTTCGAAGCGTCGCAGGATATTCCGTCGGTGCCGTATCACCGGTTCGCGGAGTTGATCGGCTTGCGCGGTTTGTATGTGGACGACGCCGAGCGCATGGCGGCCGTATGGGACGAAGCGTTGGCGTCGGACCGGCCAGTCGTGATCGAAGTGAAGGCGGACCCGAACGTGCCGCCGCTGCCGCCGCACATCACGCTGCATCAGGCGAAGGCTTTTGCGACGACGCTTTTCGAAGGCGATCCGAACGAGCGCAGCATTATCGTCGATACGGCGAAACAGGTGCTGGGCGCCGTGCTTCCGGGGCATAAGGACGAGTAGACGGGGCCGCACCATGCATCTCACGAAACGCGAAGCGCCGATCGAAGCCGTTCGAGCACGCGCCTATACGATCCCGACCGATCGCCCTGAAGCCGACGGCACGTATGCGTGGAAGTCGACTACGCTCGTCGTCGCGGAGGTCAGCGCGGCGGGCAAGACGGGCATCGGCTACACGTATAACGATGCGAGCGCGGCCAGTCTCGTCGAGGCGACGCTCGCGCCCACGCTGATCGGCGAAGACGCGTGGAACGTCGACGCGCTGTGGCTGCGCATGCAGCAACGCGTGCGCAACATCGGCCGCTCGGGGCTCGCCGCCACTGCGATTTCCGCGCTGGATTGCGCGTTGTGGGACGTGAAGGCGCGCCTGCTCGACATGCCGCTTGCCCGTCTGCTCGGCGCGATGCGCAGCCACGTTCCGCTATACGGCAGCGGCGGCTTCACCACCTACACGGACGATGAGATCCGCGCGCAACTCGGCGGCTGGGTGCATGAAGACGGATGCCGCTGGGTGAAGATCAAGATCGGCACGGAGCCTTCACGCGATCCGCATCGCGTGGCGGTCGCCCGTGAAGCAATCGGCGATGCAGCGGGCCTTTTCGTCGATGCGAACGGCGCGCTCGATCGCAAGCAGGCGCTCTATTACGCGGAGCAGTTCGCGCAATACGGCGTCGAATGGTTCGAAGAGCCNACATTCTGACTCGCCTCCCGGCCCACAAAGCAAGCGACATCGCAACATTGCTGCCTCATAACTGGCAGCCTCTCGCGCCTGTCGAGTAATCCATCGTTCGTCAAGACGGGTTCGCTGGCCGCTTACGTTAGCACCCGCGCGAATCGCGGCTATCACGTTTTCGCGCTTCTTCTCGGCCGTCACCATCAGCACCGGGACGTCAGCGTGATCCTCCGACTTGCGAATCTCCTGCAAGAGAGTCAGCCCGTCCATGTTGGGCATGTTCCAATCAGTGATGACCAGGTCGAACCGCTGCGCTTTAAGCTTTTCGAGCGCGGAAACACCATCGACTGCTTCTTCGATGATCGTGTAACCGATCGCCTTGAGCATCTTCCGAATCAAAGTGCGCATGGTGGTTAGGTCATCGACTATCAGCAAACGCATATCCGTCTTTCCCATCTGTGAATCCTTCTTTGTCGTTTTACTTTACGGCTGCAGCGAGCACACTTCCGGTCGGTGACCTATACTTAGTAACCCTAACGTTCAGCTTTTCGTGACCGCGCCTTCGGGCGAACTGCCATTCGACCGCAGAAATTCGTCGAGTTCGGAACAAGCCCTGATGACGGCCTCGACCGCCTCTTGCGCATGGTCGCCCTCGATTTCCGCCAGCCGACGGCGAAGTTCGTGCAGTTGCTTGATCATGTCACCCAGCTCATTGCGGATAAGGAACTCGCCGTGGCGCACCGCATTGCAAGGCGGAATGTCGTGAGCAGGCGGCTCCGTACTCAGGGGCGGGTTCGCAAGCGGCACGGAGACACCCCCAACCTCAAAACGTCGACCAGTCGCCATCAGCCGCCGCGGCCACCGCTACCGGCGCAGGGACCGCTGGTTTCGCCGCACGCGTGGTCGCTGGCGCTCTTTTCACCGGCGCGTGTCGCGTCGTCTGCGGCGCGTAGCTGTTGAACGTCGGGACGGCGAGCGTTTGCGCCGTGCGGAACACGGAAACGGCGGCGGTCAGTTGCTTCGCCTGGTCTTCCATCGACCCCGCCGCTGCCGCTGCTTCTTCAACGAGCGCCGCGTTTTGTTGCGTGACCTCGTCCATCTGCGAGATAGCCTGATTCACTTGCTCGATGCCGCGGCTCTGTTCGTTCGAAGCCGATGCAATCTCGCCCATGATGTCGGTGACGCGCTGGATCGCGGTGCCGACGCGCTGCATCGTGTCGCCTGCCCTTGCGACCAGCTCCGTTCCTGCCTGAACGCGATTGCCGGACGTCTCGATCAGTTCCTTGATTTCCTTGGCGGCGGCCGACGAACGCTGCGCGAGGCTGCGCACTTCGCTCGCCACCACGGCAAAGCCCCGGCCTTGTTCACCGGCTCGTGCAGCTTCAACCGCGGCGTTCAGCGCGAGGATGTTCGTCTGAAATGCGATGCCTTCGATCATGCCGATGATTTCCGCGATCTTCGCCGAGCTGTCTTCAATACCGGTCATGGTGTCCACGACCTGACTGACGATTGCGCTGCCCTCGTTCGCAACCACGCTCGCGTTGTCCGCGAGGCCGCTGGCCTGTTTCGCGTTTTCCGCGTTCTGCTTGACCGTCGCGGTCAACTCTTCCATGCTGGCCGCGGTTTCTTCCAATGAGGCGGCTTGCTGTTCCGTGCGCGACGACAGGTCCGTGCTTCCCGCGGCGATCTCCCCCGACGCGGTTCGAATGACGTCCACCGACTCTTTGATCCCGTTGGCGAGCGAGGACAGTCTGGCGAACGCCGCTTGTACAGCCAGCATCAACGTCGCCAGTTCGTCTCGGCCAACGACGTGCACCTCGTGCATGAGATCGCCGCGCTCCAGCGCCTTCATTGCTTCGAGCGCGTTGCCGAGTGGCTTCGTCACCGAGCGCGTGATGATCAGCATGGCGGCGATGGCGACGAGCGCAGCCGCAATGGTCGCCCCGAACGAAAGCGCAACGGCGCGATCGTAGGCGCTATGGGCCTCCTTGGCGGACTCGTCGACCAGTTCGAACTGATATCCGACGAGCGCGTCCAACGCAGCGAAGTATTTGTTCTGCGCGTCTGCGAGCGCCCCGGTGATATCCGCCCGAGCCTCCTCGATCTTGCCTGCCGTCATGAAGCCGATCGTTTCGACGCGTGCAGCGGTGTAGCGCGCACGCGCCTCTACGAGCGCGTTGAACAGTTCGCGCCCGCGCGGCGAGGTGATCATTCGATCGACATGTTCGAGGCGCTGGGATATCGCTTTCGAGCCTTCGAGAATGCCGGCTTTCATGGCCTCGACGTCCTCGACCCGCCCCGTGATCGCAGCGCGTTGCAAACGCAGCACGGTCTGATTGGCAGCGTCTTTCGCTTTCGTGACCTCCGCAGCCTTGACCATGCGGTCATCGGTTATCAGAGTGATCTCGCTGTTCAGACCACGCATGTTGAAAAAGTTGATCGCCGCGATCAAAAGGAGCATGGCGACGACGACGCCGAAGCCGATGGTCAGGCGAACGCCGACCCTAAGATTGTGAAGGTTCATTTTTTAATTCGGGGATCTGTTGTTCAAGACATCTTGCGAGGAAGACGAACTCACTTGCTGCGGGGCGCGCGGCCGGTCGCCGTTGCTCACATCCTCCAGGGATCGCCTGTCGGAGTCGAATCGTTGTGCTTGTCGCTTACCTGTAAGACTATCGGCAGAAAGTAGGCAGGCTTGACGTCAGGCTTGCGGTATTTCTATCGAGGACGTAATAGTTACTTACTAGCGGAGGTTGTCTCCGGTTGTCCTCGACGGAAGACGGTCCGCGTCTATTGCAAGCGGGTCATCGGCACGGTGTCCACGGAAGATTTTGCCGAACGCATGGAGCAGCAATGGAGCGCGTTCGATGGCGGCGCTGAAGTTACTCATCACGATCGGCGCAGTTCCAGTACGTGAATAGGTTTTCAATGTTTTCCAAGCCCACGACCGAGTCGCCGCTCACTGATTCCCCCGTCGTCAGGACGATCGTCAGATAGGACGGGTTTGGCCTCTCTCTTGCGTCAATTGACCTGTTGGCCGCGCTGTTCGACCGCTATGCGTCGTGCGGTTGTTATGCGGACCAAAAGCCACGATTCGGGAGACACCATGTTCGACGCGCTGCCACTCATCGCACTGTTTGCCATTTTTGCGGGTGCCGCCGGTGCCGTGTGGTTCGCCGGGATCAGGCTGTCGGATACGACAGACATACTGGCAACGCGGTTCGGCTTAGGCCAGGCTCTTGGTGGTGTCATCCTTCTGGCGATTGCGACCAACCTTCCCGAAATCGCCATTACGGTGAGTGCAGCCGCGTCGAACAACATGGGCGTTGCGGTGGGTAACATTCTGGGCGGCATCGCGATCCAGACGGTGGTCCTCGTCATCATCGACGCGTTCGGTATGCGCGGGAATCCGCCGCTCATGTACAAGGCGGCGAGCCTCACGCTAGTGATCGAAGGACTTGTGGTCGTCGCAGTGCTGATCGTCTCGATCATGGGCACGCAGATGCCGGCCTCGTTGATCGCCGCGCGGCTTACGCCTGTTGCCGTGCTGATCACCGCGTTCTGGCTGGTCGGTGTCTGGCTCATCGGCGTAGCGAACCGAGGGCTGCCGTGGCAAGACAAGGCGGGAAACGCGCCTGACACGCAAGACAAGCCGAAGGGGCATTCTCAATCCCAGAAGAACGATAACGCCAACCGAAGCGGCGTGAGCACGGGTAAAACCGTTTTCGTTTTTGTCATCGCGGCAGTCGTGACGCTTGTGGCTGGAGTGGTGCTGGAACGCTGCGGCGACGCCATCGCGAAGCACATCGGGATGACGGGCGTTCTCTTCGGTGCGACCGTGCTCGCGGCAGCGACCTCGCTTCCCGAAGTGTCTACCGGACTCACCTCGGCAAAGGCGGGTGATTTTCAACTCGCGGTGAGCGACATCTTCGGCGGCAACGCATTCTTGCCCGTTCTCTTTCTGCTTGCGACAGTCGTGTCCGGCAAGGCCGTGCTCCCGCAGGCGCAAAAGACCGACATTTATCTCGCTGGCCTTGGCGTCTTGCTCACGAGCGTGTATCTGGCCGGGCTGATTTTTCGACCTAAACGAAAAGTGCTGGGCATGGGCGTCGATTCCCTGACAGTGCTTGTCTTGTACGTCGTCGGGACGTGTGGCCTGTTCGCCATTGCGCTATCTCATCGATCGTAGGTTGAGCGCAACTCTCGATGCATGCACGCGGCGCTGCGTTCCCCTACGGGCCATTTTCCCGCCCCGCGGGATCCGATGCGAAGCTTGTACGTGGTGTTTATGTCGCGGGCCGTGAGCTTCGCGGACGCGGCCCGCCGCTATATGCCGCCGTTGCACGAAGCGGCGGAGAAACGGTGCGGGTTGAAGCGCCGGGCCAGTCCTGTTCCATGGCGGGGCCCTAAGCTCCAGCAGTATTAGAGGCCGCGCCGCTTCAGTCCCGGCAGCATGCGGACCAGCACCGTATCGCGCACCACGAAGTGATGGAACAGCGCCGCCGCCGCGTGCGCCGCCGCCAGGACGATGATCGTCCAGCCGATGAATTCGTGCGCTTCCCCGATGGTGTGATGCGCCGCCTTGCTAAATGGCGCGAACGGCGGCGGTATCAGCAGCCCGAAAAAGCTCATCGACTCGTCCCCTGACCACCGCAGCACGAACCCGAGCACGGCTTCGGAAACGAGTAATGCATAAAGCAGATAGTGAACGCCCTTGGCCGCAAGCTCGATCCATCCGGCCGATGCAACCGGCGCCTGATGTCGAGGCGACACGCGCCACAGAATGCGCACGATGATGACTGCCGACAGCAGGATGCCGAAAGACATGTGCGTGACGATCAAAACATGCCGCGTCGGACGGGGCGTGAACCCCCACACCTGAGACAGGATGAATTGGGCCAGCACGAGTATCACGGTCAGCCAATGAAGCGCGATGGACATCGTGTCGTAAGACGTTCTGTCGTCGCCGGCCGCGATTCGCGTGGCCGCTTTAGCGGAATCAGAAGGTTGCTTGCGTTGCATCGTTCAGTGGTCGGCAATCAGCCGCTCGAGTTAATCATGGTTTAGTGGTGAAGCACGGCCAGGAGTTCAAGAAACGGCCACCGTGCGAATCGGGATTTGTCGCCTAAGCGTGACTGGCGCCAGCCTCACGGCATACGCAAGATAGCAGATAAGCCGGGACGCTCCCGCAATGGCACTGCCATGGCCGTTCAGTCTGAGCCCGCCGAACTTAAGCGTTGCTTAACGCGATAGCTGCATGCTTGCACGAATGCAAACCATTGCCATTCTTGGTCATTGCAGAGTTGAGGGCTTTTGCCGCTCGCGCTGCAAGCTGGCGATACAGTTGTGCTTCTGATCCGCAGGCACACCCATATGGCATCAAAACAAGAACTGAAGCGGTATCGGGCCAACCTCGCCGATGAACTGCACAGCGCGGCACTTTACGAAACACTTTCCCGCGTCGAAGCGCGCGCCGACCGCAAGCGCATTTTCGCGGAACTGGCGGCGTCTGAAAAGCAGCATGCGCAAGTGTGGGCCGACAAACTCAGGGCCAATCATCAAAACGCCCGCACGGGACCGGCTTTCAAAACCGCCTTGATGAAAGGACTCGTTCATGTGTTCGGCGCGCGTTTCGTCCTCCCGACGCTTGCGGCATCCGAATTCGCGGACCGAAACAAATACGCCGGCAATCCCGACACGGCAACCATGTCCGCCGACGAACACCGTCACGCGAATGTCGTTCAGTCGCTAGCCAACGAGGGAAAAAAAGCCGCGACAAAAGGCGCCGACATTGCCGATGCGGAGTCATGGCACCGGGGCGTCTCGTCGGGCAATGACCTTCGCGCGGCGGTGCTCGGCGCCAACGATGGTCTCGTGTCCAACTTCTGCCTCATCATGGGCGTTGCCGGCGCGGGCACGCAGAACCGAGCCATTCTATTGACTGCGCTCGCAGGAATCATCGCGGGGGCGTGTTCGATGGCGCTTGGCGAGTGGCTGTCGGTCACGAATGCGCGCGAGCTCGCCCGGACCCAGATTCAAAGAGAAGCGGATGAACTCGAACACACGCCGGAGGCGGAAGAACACGAGCTGCGCATGATCTATCGCGCCAAAGGTCTCGATGGTGAAGAGGCGAGCCGCGTCGCCTCGCAAATCATGCGCGACAAGGACAAGGCACTCGATGCCTTGACGCGCGAGGAGCTTGGCATCGATCCAGCCGAAATGGGCGGCAACCCGTGGTCCGCGGCGGCGGTATCGTTTGTCCTTTTCTCGGCTGGCGCCGTTTTTCCTGCTATGCCGTTCTTGTGGTCGTCGGGCAGGCCGGCAATCATTCAATGCATTGCATTGAGCATTCTCGCGCTTGCCGCCATCGGCATGTTCACGTCTCTCTTCAACGGCCGAAGCACGATCTTTTCGGCAGCGCGCCAGATTTTGATCGGGCTCGCCGCCGCCGCATTCACTTTCGGCGTCGGTCATTTGCTCGGCGTGTCGGTGTCCTGAAGCTCCCGTCGCACGACCGTTCACGCGGCTCGTGCACGCCTCTTTCTGTCGCCCGACGAGTGCGCCGAACACTCCACATCGCGCCTCTATTCCCTCTCCTCGCAGAAATATTCTCCCCGCCGGGCGCGGAACAAATGCGCCGCGCCCGTTGTTTTCGTAGCGAAGGCAGCCGCAACGAACGCAAACGGAGACAGTCATGCACCGCGCCATCTATGTCATGGATCAGAGCTTCTTCAACCTCGGCTGCTTCTATCGCGTCGACGTGCGCAGCCGCAGTGGCCGCCTGATCGAAACACATTACGTCGAGTTGAACCAGATCACCTGGTGCTGAATGCGCGACGCGTTTCTCCGTTGAACCGCAGGGAGACTATTCATGCCTTATTCCTACGCCCGGCTGCCCGTCACCGTCCCGTACGAGAAGTGGATGCGCAAAACGTCATCGCGCGTGCAGATGCGCAGCGCGGCGCTCAAGCGCCTCGACGAACAGATACTTCAGTACGAACGCGATCGCACGACCTACCGCTTCCACGAACTCGTCAACGCGTTCGAGAACTGGAAGGCATCCGTCGGACCCGGCGATGCATGGAAAAGCAATTCGCGCAACGATTCGGACTACTTCACTATTCTCGACAGGCAACTGCGCGGTCAAGGCGACACCGATGCCGCCGCTGGCGCGATGGACTTCATGACGCCCGCGCTCATCAATTCGCGGCTGGGCGTGCTGTATCTCTTCGGCAATCTGGAGATCGAGGACGACACGTTCCAGGTGCTGCTCGACGGCGCGTTCGAAGTCACGAATGCGGGTCTCGGTCTCGCGCCCGAGTCGAACCTCGCGGCGGCGCGCGCCGCTGAAGTGCTCGACAACAGTCTCGTGCAGAAGTCGGCGTCCGTCGCGCTCGAACAGGTACAGAAGAAGATCAAGAAGCACAAGGGCCAGAAACGTGTCGATGCCAACGAGCTGAATAACAGCACCGTGAGCCTGCCCGCGCTCGGCAGCGCGGCGCGGCGGCTCTACGAATCGATCCGCGCCAAAGTAGAAGAAGCCGCGAAGAAGCTCTGGGAGACGATTCGCGAGAAAGTGACCGACATTCGCAACGACCCGGGCGGCTTCGCGCTCGACACCATGCCTGGACTTTTGCGCAAGCTCGTGAACACGTTGTGCGAGAAGCTCTTCGCGAGCGTCGCGCCGTTCATCGGCGCGGGCCTCGACATTGCGAAGGGCATCGCCAACACGGTCGACAGCAGCATCACCAAGTACCGCGAATGGGTGGCCGGACGCGACGTGCAAGTGCTCGCGGGCCATCCGGGGACCATCATCGAGGCCATCCGTCGCGCGATGAAGCTGTCCATCGGCGCGGGCGTGTACGACCTCGTCAAGGGCGGCGCGAGTCTCGGCATGCAGTTCGCGAGCCAGGGCGCCTCGACCATCGTCGATGTGGTCGTGTCCATCGTCGAGACGCTTGCGAAGACCATCTGGAAGCTGGTGGAGATCAGGCGCATCAAGCGGTTCTGCGAGCTTGCCAAGAAGCACTGGCAGGCGCGCATGGAACGCGACGCGCTTCATACCCGGCCCGTTGCCTTCAATAGCTGGTACAAGGGCTACGCCGTCTCGATACCGGCGCTCTCGGTGCTCACGCTGAACTCGGGCATTTGCGGCGACAAGATGCATTTTCTCGCGATGTTCAAGGACGACGAGACGGTCATCAGCGAAGCGGCGTTCGCGTCGGGCTGCCGGTACATCGACGGTCTCAAGATATGGGGCGCCGAGTATCTGAGCGATTCGGGCTTCACGTTCAAGTCGAAAGACCCGATGATCCAGAGCTTGCTGAAGTTCGCCGTGAGTCACACCGAAGAACAGACCTGGGACTTGAAGCTCCGCAAGGCCGTCCTCGGTTTTCTCAACGCCTAGCGAGTGACGACGATGAACGCTCGCGCTGCCCTGCGATGGCTGCTCGCCTCTCTGTCGCTCGCGTGCCTCTGCGCGCCTGAGACTGCTCATGCCGCGAACGCGATGCTGCTGCCCGAAGGCGCCGTCACGCTGATTCGCGCAACGACCGTGTATCGGGTGAATGCACCCGTCGCGCTCGAACCCGGCGATCTGCTCGCGACCGGTCCGCAAGCGGGCGCGCAAATCGAGTACGGCGACGGCGCTATCGCCGCGCTCGCCGCCGATACGCGCCTTGCTATCGATGCCACGACGGCAACGGATTCGCTCGCGCTGCTCGGCGGCTGGATCAAGGTCACGCGCACGCATGCGCTGCAATCGAGTGCGTTGTCGATCGAGACGACCGCATGGCACGCGGTCCTCTCCGACGGCGCCGCCGTCGTTCACGCGGACACGGACGCGGTCTCGCTCTTCGTGGAGAACGGCAGCATCACGTTGTCTTTGTCCGGGCGCGGGCAGCATCCGCAGCTTCTTTCCGCCGAACGCTACGTGCAACGCGCGAAGGACGACGCCGGCAAACCGCTCGCGACGCAACCCGGTCCCACGCCCGGTTTCATCGCCGCCATGCCGATGCCGTTTCGCGATCCGCTCGGCGCCATCGTTCGACGCGCGGCGGCGAAGGACAAACCGCTGGTAGACGACCACACGGCCTCGTATGCGGACATCGGCGACTGGCTGACGACATCGTTCCCATTGCGCCGCACGTTCGTCGCGCGCTTTCGGCCGCTCGCGCAAACGCAGCCGTTTCGCTCGCAAATGCAGCAACACCTGCGCGATCTGCCCGAATGGCGGCGCGTGCTCTGCCCGCCTCCCGCGCCGCCACGCGCGCGCATCAACGTACCCATCGAAGCCACGACCACCGAGGACGCATCATGAGACTGTCGCTTGCTGTCAAGTTCAACCTCGTGTTTCTCGCGGTCTTCGTGATCGGCTTCGTCTCGGCGGGGCTTGCCGCGCGCGAGTTGCTGCGCCGCGCGGCGATCGACGAAACCGTGCAAAACGCGCGTGTGCTCATGGAAGCGGCGAGCGCGTCGCAGAACTACACGGCGACGCAGATCACGCCGCTGCTTCAAACGCAGCTCAAATACGGCTTCGTGCCGCAATCGGTGCCGGCGTTTTCGGCTGTCGAGACGCTGATGGCGCTGGAGAAGCACCTGTCCGGCTACGCGTATCGTTCGACGATGCTCAATCCGACCAACCCGCGAGACCGGCCATCGGATTGGGAAACGGATGTCATTCGCCATCTGCACGACAAGCCGGAACTCAAGGAAGTCGTCGGACTGCGCGATACCCCGACGGGCAAGACGCTGTATATCGCGCGCCCGAACCGCATCACCGACGCCGCGTGCATGGAGTGCCACAGCGTGCCGTCGCGCGCGCCGCGCACGATGATCGACAAGTACGGCCCCGACAACGGCTTCAACTGGACGATGCACGAAGTGATCGGCGCGGATTTCGTGTCGGTGCCGATGGCCTTGCCCGTCGCGCGCAGCGATGCGTTGCTGCGCACGTTCCTCGTCTCGCTGCTCGGCGTGTTCGCGCTGCTTCTGCTCGCGCTCAACGCGATGGTCCATGTGCTCGTGACGCGCCGCATCCGCGCCCTGTCGCGCGCCGCCGATCAGGCGAGCCTCGGCCAGCTCGACGACGCCACGTTCAACGAACACGGCCGCGATGAAATCGCTTCGCTCGCGGCGTCGTTCGCGCGCATGAAGACGAGTCTCGTCGAGGCGTTCAGGATGATCGAGGCCTAGCGAACCATGAGCGCGCAGACAGAACCGCCTGTGGCTTCGCTCGGCAAATACCGCGTCGGCGAGACGCTCGGCGCGGGCGCGATGGGGATCGTCTATCGCGCGTTCGATCCGGATATCGAGCGGCACGTCGCGATCAAGACGGTGCGCCGCGAATTGCTCGACAACGGCGAGCGCGCGAGCCTCATCGCGCGCTTTCGCAACGAGGCCCAGGCGGCGGGACGGCTCGCGCATCCGCATATCGTCGGCGTGTACGACTACGGCGAGACCGCCGACACGGCGTATATCGTGATGGAGCTCGTCAGCGGGCGCAGCCTGAAAAGCGTGCTCGAAGGCGGGCGTATTCCGGATCTCGCGGCGGCGCTCGACTGGTTCGCGCAGTTGCTGGCGGCGCTTGGATTCGCGCACGAACGCGGCGTCATTCATCGCGATGTCAAGCCGGCCAATCTGCTGATCGATCAGCAAGGCCGGCTCAAGGTGACGGACTTCGGCATCGCGCATGTGGAATCGTCGGCATTGACGATGGTCGGCGCGATGATCGGCACGCCCGGTTATATGTCGCCGGAGCAGTTCTCGGGCGATGCCATCGACGCGCGCTCGGATCTGTTCTCGGCGGCCGTCGTTCTCTATCAGATGCTGACCGGGCAGCGCGCGTTCGCGGGCGCGTCGCAGGCGGCGGTGATGCAGCAGGTCATGCACGAGACGCCGCCTTTGCCGTCGGCCTGCAACCCCGCGTTGCCGCCCGCGCTCGACGCCGTGCTCATGCGCGCGCTCAGCAAGGCGCGCGCAGCGCGCTATGCAAGCGCCAGCGCGCTGTCCGAGGCGCTTTTCGAAGCGGCGGGCGCGGCGGCGCGCCGCGATGACGATTGCACGGTGCTCGAAGCGCGAGCGGCGCCATGCACGCGTCCATCGCCCGACGGCTCGCTGTCATCGCTGTCATCGCTGTCATTGCCGTCATCGCAAACGCAATGGCCCGACAGCACGCTCGGACAGATCGAAGCCTGTCTCGCCGCGCAAATCGGCCCCGTCGCGCGGCTCCTCGTGCGCCGATGCGCGCAGCGCGCGACGGACTTGGCTGCCCTCGTCGCGCTCGTCGCGCCGAGCATTCCATCGGAGAAAGCGCGGGCGCAATTCATCGCGGCCTTCCGAAGCGATGTTTCGCTCGCCGCTTCGGTTTCCGGCTCCGGCCACGGCCAGACGACTTCGCTCCCCGCGGAGGATGTGCAGGCCGCAGCGCGCAAGCTCGCTGTCTATGTCGGCCCCATCGCGCTCATCATCGCGAAACGGGAAGCCGCCCGCGCTCACGATATCGGCGCGCTGCATGCACGGCTGGCGGCGTCGATTTCGAACCCGCGCGACCGTGAGCTGTTCGCGCGCGACGTCGGCTTGTCCTGACTCGATACCGGGAGACCGCCGCATGAATCGCAAGCCTTCGCAACCCTGTGCGCCGGTTCGTCTCGACGGCTGGTCCGCGTTCGGCGCAACCGATGCCGGCCGCGTGCGCCGCGAGAATCAGGACCGCTTCGTGATCAGTCCGCACGCGCGCCTGCTTGCCGTCGCGGACGGCATGGGCGGACACGCGTTCGGCGCACGCGCGAGCACCGTTGCCTTGGAGCGCATCACCGCATCGCTGGCGCGCGCCGTCGATGAACTGACCGCGCATTCGTTCGATGCGACCCGCGACGCCGATCCCGACGCGACCGTGCTCGATGCATCGCTGAACGCGACCCGCGTGCTCACCGCCGCGCTCGACGACGCCAACGCGACGCTGCATGCCATCAATGTGCGCGAGGGCATCGGCACGCACCGTTCGATGGGCACGACCGTCACCGGCATCTGGCTGCCGCCCGGCTCCGCGATGCTCTATGCGTTTCATGTGGGCGACAGCCGGCTGTATCGCTGCCGCGACGGCGCGCTCGCGCAACTCACGCGCGATCAGACGCTCCTTCAGCAAGCACTCGAAACCGGCGACTTCGAGCATCTGCCGCCGCGCAACATGCTGTTGCAGGCGCTCGGTCCAGAGCCGTCGATCACGCCAGAGATCAGGGCGCATGCCGCGCGGCCCGGCGACCGCTTTTTGCTATGCAGCGACGGTCTGCACGGCGAGGTGCCGCATCACGAGGTCGAGCGTGTTCTCGCGCAGATGCAGCCTGAGCAGGCGGAGGCGGCGTGCCGGCGTCTCATCGAACTCGCATGCGATGCGGGCGGTAAGGACAATGTGACGGTGGTGATTGCTTGCGTGGAAGGCGGGTAGGAGGGACGGCTTTGGGCAGGCCGCGCGCCGGGCCTTCGTGGCATCAGCCGCGCGCCATGCACGGCGGCGCATTGTCTTCGTCGCTAGGCTTTGCGAGCGCGATCGAATCTGCACCGGAATCCGCGTGGCGCGCGTCCGGCGTCAGAGCGGAGCGCGCGAGTTTGCGACATCGAGCGAACGAGCCGCCGGCGCGCGGCAATAACAACGCGACGGTGCGGATCGCTTAAGCGAATGGACTATAAAGCCCGCCCGTCGAACAACGCCGCTACGAAAGAGACGTCCGCCAAACCGCACGCCGGGCCTTCGCGCCATCAGCCGCCAGCCATACGCGGCGGCGAATTGCCCTCGCCGCTTACCTCCGCGAGCGCGATCAGATCGGCACGGAAATCGGCGAGACGCGCCCGGCATCAGCTTCGAGAGCGCCAGTTCGCCGCTCCGCGCGAACCAGCCGCCCGCGTGCGGCAAGGACAACATGAAAGTGGTGATCGGCTGCACGGACGGCGATCAGAAAGCGCGCCCGTCGAACAACGCCGCCACGAACGCCGCGTCCGGCAGACCGCTCACCACCCGCACCTCGCCTTCGTGCCACCACGCGCACACGCCCTCTGTGCCCGCCGCGCCCGGCGGCACATCGCCTTCGCCGGACGTCTCCGAAAGCGCGATCAAACCCGCGTCGAAATCGGCGAGACGCGCGTCCGGCAAGAGCGTCGAGAGCGCCAGTTCGCGGCATCGCGCGAACCAGCCGCCGGCGCGCGGCAGCCAGCCGGCGCAGGCATCGGCGGAAAGGGGCGCGGCGATCGTCAGCGGAAAATGACGGCCCGCGCGATCGACGCTCGGCATCAGCACGCCCGCCCACACCGCGCCGCCGACGACCCCGCCGCCCAGCGCGAAGCACCAGAGCGGCGCGTTCAGATACGCATCGAGCCAGGCGGAACCGAGCGCGTCGCGGCTCGCGAGCAGGCCCGCTTGCAGCATGACATCCCACGGCCCGACGAACGATGCCGGCAGCCGCCGCATCACGAAATCGCCGTTGCTGCGCACTTTGCCGAAGCATCCGGCCGCGCCGGGGGCGCCGGGTGCCCGCCTCACAGCAGATCCGGGCAGCGAAATTGTTCGAGCGGCGCGCGCCTGAACGGATTGACGACGCTGTTCGCATCCAGTTCCAGCACCGCCCGGCGCCCCGCCGATTGCAGCGTCAGCGTATAGCGGTCCGGTTCGCGCGTCGCATCGAGCTTGCCTGCATCGATCAGATGCAGCAGCGCCCACGGACCGCTCGCCTGGAACGCCGCGTCGCTCGTGGCCGGATCGAACTGGGCGCTCGCGCGGCCCGTGCTTTTGCTGCCCGGCCATTGCAGCAGCGCCGACTGCGCGCCGTCCGGACTGACCGCGAACTGCTGTCCGTCGATATCGACATTCACGTGCGCGACCGACGCATCCAGCGCAAGCGCCTTCACGCGAAAGCGAACGGCGATCGTGCGACCGCCGTCGCCGAAGAACGCATCGCGAATCTGCGCCGCGCGCTGAAACTGCGCGAGCGCATCGCGCGGCAGGCCCGCCGGCGAGACGCCCGCGCGCCATTGCCACACCGGCTTGCTCGTATCGACGAGCGCGGCGAGGTTCTTCTGAAAGAAGTCGTCGATAAGGCCGCCCGCCGCGAAGAGCCTGGCGAAGTCATCGGCGGCGGCGTCGCGCGAGGACGCCCGCACGAGCGGATAGCGGCCGTCGAGCGCCTTGTGGCAGAGCGGGCCGACGCTCGCGTTCCACTGCGCGACGAGGCGCGCGCGCTCGCCGCCTTCCACGAGCGACGTGCCCGCCGCCGCGATCGACGCCGTCACCGCCGTCAGCGGCGCGGGACTCGTCTGGCCGGCGAGCCGCAGCTTGCCGAGCGCATCGCCGGCGGGCGCGGCCTGCCCGAGCCGGCGCGCGGCGTCGGCGGCGTCGAGATAGACGGCGGCGTCTTTGAGCGGCGCGAACGCGCGCTCGAGCGATGCCGGATCGCCCGGCTTGCCCGCGAGGCGATGCAGCGCGTCGAAGTGGTCATCGACCGCGGTCGTCGCAGGCGACGCGCCGAGCGTCGTTTCCCGCGCCGCCGCGACAATGAGCCGCGCGAGCGGCGAATCCGGCGCGGACAGCGCGTTGGCGATGCGCGCGCTGTCCGCGAGGCTCGCGGCGGGCGTCGTCGTGATGTCGTCGAGCAGGGCGTCCCACGCGCGGATGGCCGCGTCGAAATAACGCTGGTCGAGCGCGGCGCGCAACGTCGCGAGGCCGTCGGCGGTTTGCGGCAGATCGTCCCGGCCAAGCACCCACGCGTCGCCCGCGACATCGGCGAGCGCCGTGTCTCGCAGCCGCAGATAAACCGCATAGCCCGCGCGCGTGTAGGCGCCCGCGACGCCGTCCGTCAGCGACGCGCCGCTCGCGCGCCGCAGCAGCAGCGGCGCTTTCGGCCCGGCGGCGGTGCTCGCGCTGAACGCGGCGACATTCGCCTGCGTCAGTTCGCGATCCACGCGATTGCCGATGCGCTGCGACAGCGGCAGCGCCGTCAGGGCGGCACGCGCGTCCTTGATGAGCGCGGCGTCGAGCGGCAGCGACGGATCGAAGCGCGTCTTGTCGAAGAGCGCGGCGAGATGGGTGTCGAGCGCGCTTTTTTGCCCGGCATTCGCGTTGCGCGACAGCGCCGCGAGCATATGCGCGCGCACCGCGTTCGCGTCGTAGTGATGCGGGTCGCCGAGCATCAGATACGTGCGCAGCGCGTCATAGCGATACTCAGCCGCGCCCGGCGCGTCGTTGGCGTTGGCGTTGGCGCTGTCGCGCAGTTCGAGCGTCAGCTTGCCCACGACGAGCGGCAGCAAAGTCTGGTCGAGCAGCCGGCGATAGGTGACGCGCGCTTCCTGACCGAGCTTGTCGCCCTGATACAGCCAGAGCCGCGTGAGCCAGGGCACGGGCTTGCCGGCATCGGCGTAACCGCCGGGCAGCGCGCGCGCCGCGTCGAGCAGGGGCAGCACGGCGAGCGGGTCGCTGCTGGCGTTTGCCTCGCGCGCCAGTTGCCGGACGTGCTCCGTCTGCCGCGCGAAATCCGCGACGAACGCGCGATTGCGCTGATAGCTCACGGTCATGCCCGCGAGCGCGAGCGCCAGCGTCACGCCGACGAGCGCGAGCGCGCCGCGCCGCAGCCACGCGCGACGCCGTTCCAGCCGCGCATTGGCCCCGGCGAGACCGGCTTCCGCGAACACCACGTCCTTCAGCAGCCGCTCGATGAAATACGCGCGGCCCGAGGCGTCGCGGGCCGACGCGGCGTCGCGCTTCGTTCCGAGCGACTGCGCGAGCGCGCTGATCGTCCGGTCGATGGGCCTGCCGTGCTGCGTGCCGCTCGTGAAATAGACGCCGCGCAAGAGCGGCGACGCCTCGAAGCGCGTGCCGTGAAACGTGTCGCCGAGAAAGCGCGTGATCGCGGGCTCGAGTCCGGCGAACTGCTGCGCGAAGCCGTGGATGCGCGCCCGCCGCGTCATGTCGGTCTCGCGCTGCATGCGCTCGATCACGCGTGCGCGAAGCCGCGCGCCGAGCGCGTCGAATTCGGCGGGGAAAGCGGCAAGCGCCTGTTGCGCGCCCGCCGCTTTGCCGGGCTTGTCGGATTCGTCGAACGGGAACGTGATGCCCCACACTTGCGCGCGCTCCTTCTCGCCGAGGTCGTCGAAGAACTCGGTGAAACCCGCGACGAGATCGCATTTCGTGACCACGACGTAGACCGGAAAGCGCATGCCGAGCCGCTCGTTCAGTTCCTTGAGACGGCCACGGATGGCGCGGACGTGCGCGTCGCGCGCGGCATCGTCCTGGCGGATGAGATCCGCCGCCGACAGCGTGACGATGACGCCGTTGAGCGGACGGCGCGGCCGGTATTTGCGCAGCAGTTGCAAGAAGCCGGTCCACGCGGACTGGTCGGCGTGCGGGTCGCTGTCCTGCGTCGTGAAGCGGCCTGCCGTATCGAGAAGCACGGCGTCGTCCGTGAACCACCAGTCGCAATGCCGCGTTCCGCCGACACCGCCGATCGCGTCGCCGCCCAGCTTGTCGCGCAGCGGAAAGCGCAGGCCCGAGTGAGAGAGCGCCGTCGTCTTGCCCGTGCCCGGCGCGCCGATGAACATGTACCACGGCAGTTGATAGAGCCATTGCCGGCCGTTCGCGCCCTTCATGCGCGCCTGGCGCAGCGTCGCGAGCGCATCGTCGAATCGCTCGCGCAGCGCGGCGAGTTCTTCGTTCGCAGCGGACTGCGCCTGCTCGCCGCTTCCGCTGCTTCCGCCGCTTTCGCCGCCGACATCGCTCAAAAAGCGCCGGTTCACGAGCCGCGCCGCCGCGAGTCGCGCGCCCCAGAGGAGGAACCACGCCGCCGCGAGAACCGCCATCGCGATGAAGCGGCTCCTTTGCGTCTCCAGCGGCGCGCGTCCGGCATAAGCGACGAGCGGCCCCTCGAACCAGACGAGCACGAGCAGCGCGGCCACGCCCGCGAGCGTGATCCATTGCGGCGTCTTCATCCAGCCTGCGATCTTTTTCATCGATGTCTCCTGATTTGCGGGTGCGGCCATCACGAGGACGCGCCCGGCGCAAGCAACGTGATTTCGACGCGGCGGTTTTTCGCGCGGCCCGCGGGCGTGTCGTTGGGCGCGAGCGGTTCGGCGTCGCCGCGGCCTTCGGCGGTGAAGCGCGCGGGCGTGCCGGTGATCGCG
The DNA here is from genome assembly GCF_902506145.1 of Burkholderia sp. 8Y. GTDB lineage: Bacteria > Pseudomonadota > Gammaproteobacteria > Burkholderiales > Burkholderiaceae > Caballeronia. The sequence continues at coordinate 1,665,456 of NZ_LR733519.1, forward strand.
GCGAGCATCGCCTGCACGCTCTCGGCGCGCGCCTGCGACAGATGCCAGTTGGACGGATAGCGCGTGGACAAAAGCCGCTGATCGTCGGTGTGCCCGGTCACGACGACCTTGCCCGACACACTTCTGAGCGCATCCGCGATACGCGCGATCAGCGATTCATACGCCGGGTCGAGCGTCGCGCTGCCCGAGGCAAAGAGGTTGTCGCCGTTGATCGTGACGATGGAGCGGTCCGCGCCCTCGCGCACGCTGACGAGCCCTTGCCGGATCTCGGGCGCGAGGAACGTCGAGAGCGAGGCGGCGGCGGCGCGCATCGGCGCGGCAGCCGGCGCCGGCACGGGCGCGGGCGTCGGCGGCGCGGCGACGCGAATGCGGTTCATCGCGTCGAAGAGCGGGTCGGACGTGCGGTTGAGGCTCGTCGCGAGCGCGACATGCGTGGCGGCGATCACCACGCCCGCGAGCGCCAGATAGACCCACGGCGGCACGCGCTGCGCGAGCGGCGGCCGCGCGCGCTCGACGGGCCGCCAGTGCGGCGACAGCTCCGCCTCGAACGCCCCGCGCTCGGCGCGGATCATGCGTGCCAGCCGTTCGCGAACCGACTCCAGTTGATTGCGCCCGCCGTCGATCAGCCGGTAACGGCCTTCGAATCCGAGCGAAAGAATCACATAGAGTAGTTCAAGAACGTCGATGTTGCGCGACGGCTCCTGCGCGAGCGTCCGCAGAATCAGGAAAAACCGCTCGCCGCCCGACGCTTCGTTGTGAAACGTCACGAGCAGACTGCGGCTGCCCCACACGCCGCTGCCCCACGGCGTGCCCGAAATCGCCTCGTCGATGCAGGTGCACAGGCAATAGCGCGCCGCCGCGAGCCCTTCGGTGCCGATGCCGCTCGCGCGGGCATCGCGTTCGAAATGCCGGACCATCTGCACGAGTTCCGCGCGCAGGGCTTCGATATCCGCCATCGCGGGGCGCGTGCGCAACGGCACGGCCAGTTCCAGCAGCGGGCCGGCCGCGCGCACGAGCGGATTCAGCCCCGTCGCGGCGATGAGCGCGGCGGGCTGCGCGAGAGGCGCGGGCTGCGTCGGATCATCGCGCGGCGGCGCGACGCGTCGGCCGCCCGGCTGCGGAATCAGGATGGTTTCGTCCGGATCGAAGCCGGCATGGGGCAAGGTTGGCGCGTTCACGGTCGGGTCCTTCGCGGGATCAGAAAGATCAGCGGTGTGCTCGGTCATGGGCGGATCGCCCAGAATTCCAGTTCGAGGCCGGGGAAGTCGCCCGCGACGTGCAGCGCGACACCGGCCGAACCGGCGAACTGCTTCCACAGGTCGCTGCCGCGGTCCAGTTCGAAATACGTGAAGCCCGCATGAAAGGGCAACTGGCGCGGGGCGACCGGCAATGCGCGCAAGCCGATGCCCGGCAGTTGCAGATTGACGAGATCGCGGATCCGCTCCACGGGACCGAGCTTCGCTTGCTGCGCGAAGCCGTTGAGCAGCGCGGCGGGCGCGAGATCGGCCTTGACCGCGAGCACGAAGTTCGCTGTCCGAAACAGATCGCGATCGGGCACGATGGCCACGCGCAGTCCGTACTTGCGCTCCTCCAGCGCGATGGGCACCGCATGCGGGTCCATCACGGCGCTGAGCGCGGCGCGCAGTGCATCGACGAGCGGCGTGAACACGGCATCGAGCCGCTCGTGCCGGTAGACCGGAAACGGCGCGGGGCGCTTGCCCGGCGCGCTGAAGGTCGCGAGTTCGCCCGCCAGTTGCAGCGCGTGCTGATGCAGGTCATGCGGATGCAGACCGGTCGTCGACGCGAGCGCCGCGAAAAGCGGCTCGGCGCGGTTGAGCACTTGCAGCAGCAGGAAGTCCGCGATTTCGGCGGCGCCTGTCGCGGCGGGCTGCGCGAGGCGCGCGGCGAGCGCATCGGCGCGCTGGTGCATCAGGCCGACGAGTTCATCGACGAACGCGCACAGGCGGCGCGACACGCGGTAGTCGAGGCACGGCGGCACGTAGGCTGCATCGAGTACGATGCTGTTGTCCGCGCGGCGCTCGACGATGCGCGCGACGCCGAGCGCGCTGTGCGCGTGCGCCACGTCCTGTTCGAATGCGAGGCGCAGTTGCAGCTTGCCGACCTGCACGAGCGCGGCGCCCGTCGCGCCTTCGTTGCTGTCCTGCACTTCCGTTTCCGCGATGCGATGCCGCGCGAAGCCCTCGCGCCCGGCTCCGGCTCCGGCCACGGGCTCGCCGCCGAAGGTCGCCTCGGGCACGCCCTGACGCGCGATCGGCAGCGCCAGCACGACGGTGAGATCGCGTGCGTCATCGGGCACGGCGAGCGGCAGCGGCAGGTCGTCGTCGGCGGGCAGGCGAAACGGCGTGCCGTCGGGCAGCACGCCCGCGCAGTGCGTGAGCACGATACGGCCGAGCTTGAGCTGCCCGGCATCGACGGCAAGCTCCGAGAAACCGTACGCGTAAGGACGCAGCGCCGCGCAGCGCGCGTCGAGCTGGGCGCGCACATAGCGGTCGTGCTGTTGCAGATGCTGCGGCTGAAGCAGCATGCCTTCGGACCAGATCACCTTGTGGTTGGCGGACATCGTCGATCTCGCTATGCGTGTGAGGAACCGTGGGGCGCGCGTTCGGGCGACCCGCCCGCCTGCCGCTCGTAGGCGTCGTTGAAGGCGTTGCCGCAGAGCGCGTCGAGGTCGTCGGCGCTCGCGCGCACGAGTTCGCGATGCAGCGCGACGAGACGGTCCCACTGCTTCGCCTTGCGGCGGCCGGGGAGCCAGTCGAGCCAGCCGCGCGGCGCGGCGTTTCTCGCGATGGCATCGGGATCGAAGCGGCGCAGCAGATGCTGCATCGCGGCGCGCATCCCTGCGAGAACGGCGAGTTCGTGGCGGCGGATGTCGTCGAAAGCGCCTTCGAGCGCGACTTCGCCCGTGAGATAGCCCGCGCTCGGCCCGCGCAGCATGTGTGACAACGCGCTGTCGCCGTCGGGGAAGAACTTGAGCGGGTTGTTGCCGCGCGGCGCGAGCAGCGTCGTATCGACGCTCATGCCGCGCTTCATCACCGAGCGGGAGAGCATCACATCCACCGTGCCGCGTATGGCGGCGCGCAGCATCGATCCGGCAAAGTGAGCGAATTCGGGCGCGGCGCGCCCGCGCAGGACGCTGGCGTCGGCGCCGAGGCCGTCGAGGAGGGCGGTGAGGGTGAGGTCGGTCGCTGGGTTCGCTGACGTGTTGACGGGAGCGTGAGGTGCGGCGTTTGAGCCGGCGGTGTGGCCTGCGTCGGAGAAAGGCTTTGTGGCGTCCCTGGCCGATGCGCGAGTGAGCGCATTGTTTGCCGCCCTTGTGTTCGCAGTTGCGTCGGCGTGATGAGCGGCAGCAACAGCGAAATGCACCGACGCGTCGGTTGCCGCGTTTTCGCGGGCGCGCGATACGGCGCTCGGCGCGGCGCTGTCCGCCTCGCCGATGAAAGGCTTTGTGGCGAAGCGAGCCGCTGCATTTCCGATGGCGCGCGATGCGGCATTTGAGTCGGCGCTGTCGCCTGCGTTGAAGACAGGCTTCGCGGCGTTCGTGGGCGCTGCGCGAGTTAGCGCATTGTTTGCCACCCATGTGTCCGCGCTTGCGTTGGCGTGATGAGCGCCGTCGAAAGCGAAATGCACCGACGCGCTGGTCCCCGCTTTGTCGCTGGCGCCCGATACGGCGTTTGATTCGGAGCCGCCGCCCGCTTGGAAGACAGGCTTCGCATCGACGCAAGCCGCTGCGTTAGTTGCAGCCCACGTGTTCGCGCTCGGGTTGGCGTGACGAGCGGCGTCGAGAGGAAAGTGCGCTGCGGCGCTTTCCGCCTCGCCAACCGACAGCCTCGCTGCGTCGTCGGCGTTTGCCGGACTTGCCGCGCGAACAGCCGCGTCGCTGGCCCTGACATCCACGACGGCTGCGCCTCCGAACGCGCCTGCCGCGAAGGCCCCATCGCCGAGCGGATCATAGTCGTGCGGGATGCCGCCGCTCGCCGCGACGTCAGGCGCGGATTCCGGCTTGTAAGCAAACTGCTCGGGCGAGACGTGATCGCTGGCCGAACCGGCGAACGGCGCGCGGCCATCGGTCCGTGGCGGCGTGTGTTGATCCGGAAGCGGGCCGCCGAGCGGATCGAAATGCGCGCCCGGCAGCGGTGCTGCGAACAGCACGGCCGCCCGCGCGAGCGGATCGTGAGCGAAGGCAATGCGGCTGTCCCCGAACGCATGCGCCGAAGTCGCGCCGTTCGCGTGTTCGTGCGTAGGCGCAATGCGATTGGCCGCAAGCGGATCGTCCGCGAAGGCGTGCGCCGGACCCGCATCGAAGCCAAGACGCGCATCATCAGCAAGCGGATAAAGAGGCGCCACGTCGCCGCGAGTAAGCGGATCGCGCGACGCAGTCGTGCTTTCTACAATCGCCTCCCCGTTGAAAGTCCGCATCGCCGCGCGACCGTTGCCAGCCAGCGGATCACTCATCGGCGCAAAAAGCGGCTTTTTGGCGAGCGCATAACCGGCCGCAACACCGCGATTAACGTGGCTCTCCGCGGCCCCATCCTCGGCAGGCGCACGCTGCACGAACGCCCGCTCAGACTCAAGCCCGTCTTCCTTCACCCGATACCCGCCCTCGCCCGTCCCCGCATCATGCGCGCGATCCAGCACGCCCAAAGGCGCATCGAACGCGCGGCCGTCATCCAGCGCCGACACTTCGAGCCGATACGCCCCCGCTTCGACGCAATCGCCCCGCGCAAGACGCGCCGTCTGACCGCTCGCGAGCAAGCGGCCATTGAGCCGGCTCGGGTTGCTGCCGAGATCCGCGAAGCGCCAGCCCTCGCCCGTCCAGTCGATGCGCGCCTGCACGCGCGACACCGTCTTCGCCGCGTCAGGCAGCACCATCGTGTTGCCGGGACCGCGCCCGATGGTTCCGCCCGCCGCGTCGAACCGGCAGACGAGCGGCGTATCCGGCGGCTCGCCCCGGACCGTCCTGACTGCGAGCGTGATGTGCATGGCGTCTCCTGCCTGTGCGTGTTGAAGCGGCTGCGCTCATCGGGAACCGTCGTCGGCCTCGCGCGGGTCGGCAGGCGCATCGGGCGATGCGCTCGCCGCGCCCGCCGCCGCGCCCGCGCCGCCGCAGTTGATCTGCACCGTCGCGCCGTCGATCGTGATCGGCCCCGCCGCATTGATCGCGATGCCGGAGGGCCCGAGCACGATCGTGCTGCCGCCCGCCTTGAGCGTGAGCGTCGCGCCCGCTTCGATAGTCACGTTCGCACCGCCCTTGATGTCGACGTTAACACCCACCCCCAACGCAAAATTCCCTGCCGTTTTCATTTGTGTATCGCCGCCGACATCCAGCGAGCACTTGCCGCCGATACGCCCGCTGTGACTGCCCTTCACCGCATCGCTGCGATTGCCGCCGCAGCGCGCGAAGTCGTGGCTTTCGACAATCACATGCCGCTCATTGCCGATGCGCGCGAGCGCGTCGTGCCCGACCCACGTCTCCATGTCGCGCTCGGCGTGAAAGAACATTTGTTCGTTATCCTTCGTATCGTCGAAGCGCATTTCGTTGAAGCCGTTGCCGCCCTTGGTCGAATTGCTTTTGATGGTGGTGCGCGCCATTTTCGACGGAAGCGCGTAGGGCGTCGTCTGCGCGGCGTTGTAGACGCTGCCGATGACGAGCGGCTGATCCGGGTCGCCCTCGATGAAATGCACGAGCACTTCCTGACCGATGCGCGGCAGAAAAAACGCGCCATAGCTCTTGCCGGCCCACGGCTGCGCCACGCGCACCCAGCAGCGTTGCAGCGAATCGCGCGACGCCTCGGTGCCGAACTGCTCCCAGTGAAACTGCACCTTGATGCGGCCGTACTTGTCCGTATGAATTTCTTCCCCGGCCGGACCGACGACGCGTGCCGTTTGCGGTCCCGCGACCGTCGCGCGGCGCGTGATGCGCTCGGGCCGAAAACCCGCATCGCGCGGCAACGCACGGAACGCGCAGTCGAAAACGTCGGCGGCAGCCGCGTTGTCCAGCGTAGAAATATAGTCGTCCGAATTAATCGCGTAATCCGCCGCGACGATCAGATGCTCGCCATTGTGCTGCGCAAGCGGATGGTCGGCCAGCCGGATGAGCCCGCCCGGCCAGATGCCTCGCACCGTGGCGCGGCCACTCACGCAGACATTGGCTGCCTGATGCGCTTCCGCGTGCACGCGGGCATGGCGCTCGGCGTCCTCGGCGCGCGTGTAGCCGACGGCGTGCTCCTGCATCGTGTAGCGCGCGGCATCGAACGGTTCGCTGCGTCTCGCGCGCGCAAAGAGCCCTTGCTGCTCGCTCTGCGACGGCTTCTCGAAGTCGTAGTCGTTCACTTCGGCGATACCCGTCTGCACTTGCGCGCCTGCATGCCACGCGTAAATCCATTCGTGCTCGCGCGGCGCGGTCTTCGCCGGACGAAACGGCAGCGCGCCGTAGTGCGGAATCGCATCGTGGACATGCGGCGAGTCCGTGAGAATCAGCGTGTGCTTGCCGCCGCGATGCTGCACGTAGTAATAGATGCCCTCGCGCTCCGCCAGCCGGCTCACGAAATCGAAGTCTGTTTCGCGGTACTGCGCGCAATGTTCGAGGCTCGGATACGAGGCCGAACACCGGTTCTCGAAGTCGATGTGATAGTCCGACAGCACCTGCGCGATGATGTCCGGTGGCGTCATCTTATGAAAGAAGCGGCAGTGCGATGCGCGCGTGAGGAGCCACAGGCGCGGGCGCACCGTCGCCCGAAAAAGCGCGGGACGGTTGGGCTTTGTGCCCGCGGGCCGCGCCAGTTCGAACGCGGTGACGATGCCATTGAATTCGCGCGTGCCGCCGCCGGGAATCTCGATGGACAACGAGAAGTCCTGGCCGAGCACTTTCGCGATATCGGCATTGGAGTCCTCCGCGAGCAGTTCGACGTCCCATTGCGCGAGGCGGCCGAGGGCTTCATGGCCGCGCATGCGGTAGAACACGAGCGCGTCGGCGCCGAGCGCGGTGGTTACACGGGCAATGCGGTGAGTGTCGGTGAGCGTCATCGGGGGTCTCGTCGAAAGGAGTCAGGGAAGCTCGGTCTTGCGCGTGGCGGGATCGGCCACCTTGACGACGCCGCCCCAGTTGCACGGGCACACCGACACGTTGTCGAGCGATGGCGCATTGCCGATCTGCACGGTGAGCGCGCCCGGCGTCCACGGTTGCGCGGTGGCGGGCACGCACGGCGCGGGCGTCGGCGTGCCGAACGCGGCGGCGGTCGCGGCCTGCACCGCCGGATTCGCGGGCGCGCTGCACATGCCGAACGGCATGATGTTCACAAGCGGAATGTGATCCATGATGGTCGCGGCGGGCGGCCCTTCGCACAGCACGCGGTTGGTCGGCAACACGACGAGCGTCGACGGCGCCATGCCGAACGAACACTGAAGCGTCGCGCCCATGCTGACTTGTTGCGGCATCGCAGGCTCCTTTTGGATTCAGTCGAACGCGTAGGTCAGTTCGCCGTCGCACACGCCGATTTCTACTTTCGCGACGCTGCGGCCATCGGCGAGACGGCTCAGGAACTCGCTGCTCACGCGCGGCAGGACCGTGTTCGTCAGAATGGCGTCGATCATGCGCCCGCCGCTCTGGAGCTCGGTGCAACGGCGCGCGATCTCGCGCGTGACCGCATCGTCATACACGAAGCCGACGCGATACCGCGCCTCGACACGCCGCCCGATGCGCGCGAGTTGCAGACCGATGATCGCGTCGAGCATCGCGTCGTCGAGCGGGTAGTAGGGAATCACCGTGACGCGGCCAAGCAGCGCGGGCGGGAACACGTCGACGAGCGGCGCGCGCAGCGCCTGTGCGATCTCGTCGGGCGGCGGCGCGTCCTGCCGTCCGACGCAAAGCTGCGTGATGATTTCGGTGCCCACGTTCGTGGTGAGCAGGATCAGCGTGTTGCTGAAGTCGATTTCGCGGCCCTCGCCGTCTTCCATGCGGCCCTTGTCGAAGACCTGAAAGAAGAGTTTGTGCACATCCGGATGCGCTTTTTCGAACTCGTCGAGCAAGACGACGCTGTACGGACGCCGCCGCACCGCCTCGGTGAGCACGCCGCCCTCGCCGTATCCGACATAGCCGGGCGGCGAACCCTTGAGCAGCGAAACGGTGTGCGCTTCCTGATACTCGCTCATGTTCACGGTGATGACGTTCTGCTCGCCGCCATAAAGCGATTCCGCGAGCGCGAGCGCCGTTTCCGTCTTGCCGACGCCCGACGTGCCCGCGAGCATGAACACGCCGACCGGCTTCCCCGGATTGTCGAGTCCGGCGCGGGACGTCTGCACACGGCGCGCGATCATCTGCATCGCGTGTTGCTGGCCGACGATGCGCCGATTCAGCGCGGACGCGAGATCGAGCACGCTTCTGACTTCGTCGCGCACCATGCGGCCAACGGGGATGCCGGTCCAGTCCTGCACGACCGACGCGATGGCGTTCGCATCGACGGCGGGCAGCACGAGCGGCGCTTCGCCCTGCTCCGCGACGAGCTGGCTCGTGAGTTCACGCAGACCCGCAAGCGCGTGCGCCGACGAATCGCCGCTTTCGCCGCATTCGCCAATTTCGGCACGCGCCGCGAGAATCCGCGAAACGAGCGCGCGTTCCGCTTCCCAGCGCGCGGTCAGCGTACACAGGCGCGCTTCTTCGCTTGCGAGCCGCGCGGCGACATCGGCGCTGCGTTCCTGCGACTGTTCGGCCGACGTGATGCCGAGCGCCGCCTCGCGCGCCGCGATTTCGCTTTCCAGCCGCCACGCTTCGATGCGGCGCTTCGCATCGTCGATGGCGGGCGGCAGCGCCTGCTGACTCACCGCGACGCGCGCGCAGGCGGTATCGAGCAGGCTCACGGCCTTGTCGGGCAACTGCCGCGCGGGAATGTAGCGATGCGACAGCTTCACGGCCGCCTCCAGCGCCTCGTCGAGCACCTGCACGCCGTGATGCTGCTCCATCTTGCGCGCGAGGCCGCGCATCATCGCGATCGCGTTGGCCTCCGACGGCTCCGGCACCTTCACCGCCTGAAAGCGCCGCGTGAGCGCCGGGTCTTTCTCGATGTGCTTCTTGTATTCCACCCACGTCGTCGCGGCGATCGTGCGCAGTGTGCCGCGAGCGAGCGCGGGCTTGAGCAGATTCGCCGCGTCGCCGGTGCCGGCCGCGCCGCCCGCGCCCACGAGCGTATGCGCTTCGTCGATGAAAAGAATCACGGGCACAGCCGACGCCTGAACTTCGTCGATCACTTGCCGCAGCCGGCTCTCGAACTCGCCCTTGACGCTCGCGCCCGCTTGCAGCAGGCCGATATCGAGCGTGCGCACGACGGCGTTGCCAAGCGCGGGCGGCACCTCCCCCGCGACGATGCGTTGCGCGAAGCCTTCCACGACCGCCGTTTTGCCGACGCCCGCTTCGCCGGTCAGGATCGGGTTGTTCTGCCGACGGCGCATCAAAATATCGATGACCTGTCGGATTTCCGCGTCGCGTCCGACGATCGGGTCGAGCTTGCCTTCGCGCGCCTGCGCGGTCAGATCGACGGTGTAGCGGTCGAGCGCCTCGTGCGCGGTGAGCGGCGCGGCGGTATCGGCTGTATCGGCGGCATGGACGTGCGCCGCCTTTTCGATGCCCGCTTCGGGCGAACCGTCGAGCAGCGTGTGAAAGCGCGCGGAAAGCGCGTCGAAGCCGATCTTCTCGAACTCGCGGGAGAGCGCGAAGAGCGCGTTGCGCAGGTTCGGCGTGCGCAACATGCCGATGACGAGGTGCCCGGTCCGCACGGTCGTCGCGCCGAACATCAGCGAGCCGAACACCCAGCCGCGCTCGACGGCTTCATCGACCTGCGCGGAAATATCTGACACCGAGCTCGCGCCGCGCGGCAGACGGTCGAGCGCGGCGGTCAGGTCGCGGGCCACGCGCGTTTCATCCAGTTCGAACGCGCGCACGAGCCGTTGCAGGTCGGAATCGGGCGCGAGCAGGATCTGATGAACCCAGTGCGCCAGTTCGACATACGGATTGCCGCGCAGCTTGCAGAACGCGGTGCCGTTTTCGATTGCGCGATAGGCGACCGGATGCAGTTTGCCGAACAGGGCTTGACGGCTGATTTCAGTCATGGAGCGTCTCCTCGATGTGGCTCGTGCGCGCATCCCGTGCGATCACGACCCGATGGTTGTCATGGACCGGCGTGCCGCTCGTGAGCCACGTCGTCCAGCCCAGGCGCGCGCCGCCCTTCGGCTGGCTCGCGAGGCGAAGCGCGGGCACGTCGTCGCGTTTCAGATGCAGCGCGAGCTCCCAGTCGAGCGGATCGCGCACGTAGCTGCGCACCCAGTCGCGCAGCTTGCGAAGGCTCGCGCCGCCCGGCAGGAAGCGCACGAAATCGGCGTAGCCGAGCGGCCCGATCACGATGCGGAACTTGTGCTGGCAGTCCCATACGCGCGTGCCGGCCACTGCCGAGACGCCGAGCCGCGCGTCGCCGAGCCGCGTAAGCGAATCGGCGGGCAGCGCGATCCAGTTCCCGCGCCACGGCTCGATGGCGACCGGCACGCCGAAGAAGCGCGCGAGAATCAGCCTCAGCCCGCCCGCGTGACGCGTCGGCGCGGCGAGCACGCCCGCGAAATGGCGGCGCGCGTGGTCCGGCACGGCGTCGCGGTTGTGCATGCCCGGCGCGCCGAAACCGAAGAAACTGCCGACGTAATCCGCGATTCGGTCTTCCTGCGGACGGTCCGCGCTCACGACCGGCTGCGCATCGGCCCAGGCGCGGTAGAAGAGCGAGAGCATCCGGTGATGGAAGACATCGAGAAAGCGCGCGAGCGTCGGGTCGTTCGCGTTGCGCGCGCGTTCGCGGACATACGCGGTGAGATGCGTCGGCAGCGGTCCGTTCGGGCCGAGCAGTCCGAGGAAATTCACCGCGAGGCGCCCAGGCTTGTCGCCTTCGCCTGCCGTGTAGCCGCCGAGCGTCGTCGGATGAAAGATCAGCTCCGGCTCCTGCGAGAGACGCACGGCGTCGTCGCCAGGGCTCGCCGAACGGCCGAGGCGCGCTCGCTCGGCGTGCATCTGTTCGATGAGACGCAGCGCCTGAAAGAAGTCGAAGCGGCGGGCGTCGCGCGTGAGCACGGCGTCGAGATTCAGAGTGCCGGGCATCGTCCGCTCCTGTGCGGCCAGCGCATGATGGAACCGCGTGCAAGCGTCGCGACGGCGGTTTCCGCGAACGAATTGATCGACACGTACTGCGCCATGAACTGCGCGAGCACCGCGCCGAGCAGGAACGCGCTCGCGCCTTCGAACGCGGCGTCGTCGAAATGGAGCGTGACGGCGAGGCCGCGGCCAAACACGATCGGCCCCGGCGACGGCAGGCGGCGCACGACCGGCTCCGACGACACCGAACGCAATCCCTCGATTTGCCGCCGCGCCGCCGCGTCGTCGGCCGGGCAGTAGAGCGCCAGCATCTCGCGCAGCGCCCGCGCGCCCTGCTCGGCGTCGTGATCGACCAGCGACGCATAGTTGAGCGACAGATGATCGAGCAGCCGCCACGCCGCCGGGCCATGCGCGAAGGACGGCAATGGCCGGCTGGGACCGGCGACGCACCGCACCGCCGTCACGGGCGCTTCGGCGTCGAGCGTGAAGTCGGTCGTGCCCGCGCCGAGCGGCATCGACAGCGGCAGGTCGCGGTTCGTGCACCACGCGGTGATGCCGAGCTGGCGCAAGTCGCCGTCGAGCGGCGCGCTCGCTGCATCGACGAGCGCGATGAACGCCTCGCTGCCGAGATAACCGCTGCGCGCGCCGTCGCGCTGCTGGCGCACCGACGTGCGCCGTGCCTCGCGGCGCAGCTGATAGAACGCGCCGCCCTCGCCCGGCGCGTCCAGATCCTTCGCGCAGTAGAACGGTCTGAACTGCCGTTGCGCGTCTGCGCCCGAGCCGTAGCCGGTCACGGTGTCGATCTGGTGAATCTCGTAGTCCATTGGCCGCGTGCGATCGACGACAACGTGATATTCGAAGTCCGTATGCGTGAGCGCGATGCGGTCGGTACGGCGGCGGAACAGGTTGATCGCGGGCGTGCAGTTGAGCGCGAAATGCGAGGCATCGACCGCGCGTTCCAGCGACGCATCGGTTTGATCGAGCAGCACGACGATCTCGACTTCCCGCTCGCGGCAATGGCGCAACGCGTCGCGCAAACCGGCTATCTCGACGAACAGAAAGCGCGGCGCGAAGGCGAAATACTCCTGGAGCAGCCGGTAGCCATCGAACGATTGCTGGCTGACGGGCAGAAGCGCCTCGTCTTCCGCGAACCCGAGCGGGCAGAGCGCGGTCTTCGGCAGGACGGCGAGCGTCGTATCGGCTGCGCCGTTCTTGCCCGGCTGCACGACGGCGACGCCCGCGCAACTCGCAAGCAGCCGCTCGTGGATGCGCAGCGCGAGGCCGTCCGCGCCACGCACGTGCAGCGCGAGACGGTCGAGCGCGAGACGGTCGAAGCCGAGCGCGCCGGTCGCGCGCAGCCGCAGACGCAGCGCGGCTTTGGCGGCGGTCTTCGCGCCCGCCGAACCGCCCTGCGTCACGAACTTCGCCTGCGCGAGTTCGACCGGCCAGAGCGTGACCGCGTGCGCGGTGCGGAACTCGCAGCGCGTCGAGGCCGACGCGTCGAGCATGCTTCGCAGCACGGTATGACGCGGCACCACGACGCCATCGGCACTTGCGGCGAGCTGCGGGTTCGCGTGATCCGCCATCAACTGGACGACGGCCATCGAAGGCGTCGGCGCCAGATAGTGCGGATACGTCATCTCCAGCAGATGCTGCGTGAAGCGCGGAAACTCGGCATCGAGCTTCATCTGCACGCGCGCCGCGAGGAAGCTGAAGCCTTCGAGCAGCCGCTCGACATACGGGTCCGCGCATTCGAGACCGTCGAGCGCGAGCCGCCCCGCGACCTTCGGAAACGCGGCGGCAAACTCGCCGCCCATCTCGCGCAGATGCCGCAACTCCTGGCTGTAGTACTTGAGAAACGCCGGGTTCATGCCTGATTCTCCATGCTCTGTCCGCTTTCGACGTTGCGCGTGGGCGCGGCGTCCGCGATACGCACTTCGCCCGCTTCGAGGTCCAGCTCGGTGCGCAGATGCAGCCGTTCGGGGTACGGCCGCGACCACATCTGCGCTTCGATCTCGAAGCAGATCACATGGCCGCGCGCCGTGTTCTTCGCGTCCTCGATAACGCTCACGCGCACCGATTCGCGTGCGAGCCTCGGCTCGAAGGCCCACAGCGCATCGCGAATCAGGCGCTCGACCGCGCCCGGCGTGAGCGCCGCGACGTTGCATCCCGCGAGGTCCGGCAGCCCGTAGTTGAGCACCGATGTCGCCACGTGCGGAAAACCCGCCGTGTCGATGCAAGCCGGGAGACCGCTCGCATTCAGCAGCCAGCCGATGTCGCGCCGCACGCTCTCGCGCAGCGCCCGCGACGACATCACGCGACGCTCGCGCGGTTCGGTCCGCGCGTGCGGGTCGTGATCGGTGAGGCGGTCGAGCAGCGATGGTTGCAGGCGGTCGCGTGTGGTCGGATCGGACATGTGCGGGTTCCTCTCGGTGCGTTTCGCGGATTGCGCGGTCTTTCCCGGTCTTACGCGGTCTTCGCCGTCGGCAGCTTGGAAACGAGCCGCAGCGAGACCGTCAACCCTTCGAGCTGGTAATGCGGGCGCAGGAAGAACTTCGACGTGTAGTAGCCCGGATTGCCCTCCACTTCCTCGACGACGACCTGCGCATCCGCCAGCGGCTTGCGCGCCTTCGTATCGTCGGAGGAGTGCGCGGGATCGCCATCGACGTATTGCAGAATCCAGTTCTGCAGCCAACGCTCCATGTCGTCGCGTTCGCGGAACGAGCCGAGCTTGTCGCGCACGATGCACTTCAGGTAATGCGCAAAGCGCGAGCACGCGAAGAGATACGGCAGGCGCGCGGCGAGATTGGCGTTCGCAGTGGCGTCGGCGTCTTCGTATTCAGCGGGCTTGTGCAGCGATTGCGCGCCGATGAACGCCGCGAAGTCCGAGTTCTTCTTATGCACGAGCGGCATGAAACCGCTTTTCGCGAGTTCCGCCTCGCGCCGGTCGCTGATCGCGATCTCGGTGGGGCACTTCATGTCGACGCCGCCATCGTCGGTGGGGAACGCATGGACCGGCAGCCCTTCCACCGCGCCGCCCGATTCCACGCCGCGAATGCGCGAGCACCAGCCGTACATCTTGAACGAGCGCGTGATGTTGGCGGCCATCGCATACGATGCGTTCGCCCACACGTAATGGCTGCTGTTCGCGCCAGCGGTGTCTTCCTCGAAGTCGAACGCTTCGACCGGGTCCGTCTTCGCGCCATACGGCGCACGCGCGAGAAAGCGCGGCATGGCAAGACCGATATAGCGCGAATCTTCGGAATCGCGCAGCGAGCGCCACGCGGCATGCTCGGGCGTCTGGAAAATCTTGGTCAGGTCACGCGGATTGGCAAGCTCCTGCCACGAATCCATGAGCAGCGCGGCCGGGTCCGCACCCGCGATGAACGGCGCGTGCGCCGCCGCCGCGATCTTCGCCATCTGCGTGAGCAGGTCCACGTCCGGGCCGCTATGGTCGAAGTAGTAGTCCGCGACCAGCGCGCCATACGGCTCGCCGCCAAACTGGCCGTACTCTTCCTCGTAGAGTTTCTTGAAGAGAGGGCTCTGATCCCACGCGACGCCGCGATACTTCTTAAGCGTCTTGTGCAGCTCGGGCTTCGACATGTTCAGCACGCGAATCTTGAGCGATTCGTCCGTTTCCGTGCTGTTCACGAGGTAATGCAGGCCGCGCCATGCGCTCTCCACTTTCTGGAACGGCTCGCTATGCAGGATCAAATTGATCTGCGCTGTGAGCGCCTGATCGATCTGCGCGATGAGTGCCTCGATGGTCGCGAGCACGTCGCCGGAGATGACTTGCGTATCGCGCAATGCCTGTTCCGCGAGCGTGCGAACCGCGTTCTCGACGGCTTCGCGCGCCCGGTCGGACTTCGGCTTGAACTCCTTTTGCAGAAGCGCCGAGAAGTCGCTGATTTCGGGCGCGGCCTCTGCGTATGCAACATTCGTGGCGGACTGCGGGTGGATGCTGAGATCGTTCATCGCGTCATGCTCCGTGGTTGGGGGCTTCGGTCTGGGATGCAATGTTTTGCGCACCCGGGCGCGGCTCGGCGGACAACGCGCGCATCAGTCCGGGTTCTTCCAGCAGACGCGCGATGAGTGCTTCGGCGCCGGTCTTGCCGTCCATGTATGTGAGCAGGTTCGCCAACTGCGTGCGGGCCTCCAGCAACTGACGCAGCGGCTCGACCTTGCGCGCGATGGCGGCGGGCGTGAAGTCGTCCATCGACTCGAAAGTCAGATCGACGGCCACATTGCCCTCGCCCGTCAGCGTGTTGGGCACCTGAACCGCCACGCGCGGCTTGACCGATCTCAGGCGTTCGTCGAAGTTGTCCACGTCGATTTCCAGGAACTTGCGATCCGCGACGCTTGGCAGCGCCTCGGCCGGCTGGCCGGAGAGATCCGCGAGCACGCCCATGACGAAGGGCAGGTTCACTTTCTTCTCTGAGCCATAGACTTCGACGTCGTATTCGATCTGCACACGCGGCGCACGATTGCGCGCGATGAACTTCTGACTGCTTTCCTTAGCCATGACTCTATTTCCTTCGGATGTCTAATTAGATGGGATGATGACTCATTCGACGCCGCCCAGATGCCGGAACTGATGCGCGCCGTCCGGGGCCACGTCCTCGATGATTTCGATGAAACTTTTGCCGACGAGCCGCCGCGCACGCTGCAACAGCACCGGCAGCGGGCTCGATGGCTCGTACTCCGCGTAGTAGGCGCAGATGGCATCGAGCGTGTCGATCACATCGCTCGCGTTCGCAATGCGCGGGGCCATCGCGATTCCGGGCATGGCAGGCTCACGCGCCGCCGATCCGGAATGGCCGCCCTCTTCACTGCTCACGGTCTCCATCGCACCGCCCCGTTGCATCATCTGTGGATCGAGCGCCTCGACGCGGGCCGCGACGAACTCGTCGATGCGAGCGAGGGGCCTTGCCAGCGCGCCGAAATCCAGCGCCCGCGCCGGCCCCACGCGCTCGGTCAGCAGCGACTCGATCCTCGCGAGCGACGACCTCGCCGACGCCAGCGCATCGCATGTGGCCCGCGCTGCTTCGACGCCGGTCAGCGCGAACGCTGCATCGATGGTCGCCATGCTCGGCATCTCGCTGCCGTCCGCGAGCGGCAACTCGCCTGCCATCACTTCGAGATCGCGCAGCGCGAACCCACGATGACCACGGGGCGCGACGAACGGCACGTCGCGCAATGCGCTCGCGAGCCCCGCGCCATCGAGGAGTCCCGAGAGCGCATTGACTCGCGCGGTCGGGTCGCCATCGGCATCGTCGAGTTGCGGGTGGACGCTCGGCCAGTGCAATTCGAGCAGCCCGTCGATCAGCGCGAGGCCGCGCGCCAGTCCTTCGAAACCCTCACGTGCGGCGCTCGCCCGCGTGTAGTGCACCGCCACCCGCACGTCACGCGTGCGCTGCAAGAGCGCCGTCGAGAGCGAGCGCGCGAGCGCCCAGTCGGGCGGCGTCGCAGCAATCACGACGCCGCCGTACTGCGCATCCGGCTTACCCGCCACCGCCTCTTCGAGCGCACGGAAGTCGGCGCTGTACTCCTCGTCGTCGCCGCTCGGCGCGTGCGGCGTGATGTCGGTCAGCCAGCCGGCGATATCGGCGCGATTCATGTTGATGTCCCGAGGCGTTGAGGGTTACGCGGAGCGCATTGACCGGGCGGCGGCACGGGCGCATCACTCCGACTTGTTTTCGGGGACGTTCCACTTGCCGGTCACGACCCCGCCCTTCTTCGCGCCGTTGTTGTCCTGCGGCTGATATTCGACCTTGAACTTGGCGAAGTTCAGCGAGACGTTGTCCATCGCCTGATCGCCGCCGCCCATGCTGACGGAGTAATTGCTGATCAGCACTTCGTTGAGCGTGACCTTCATGTACTCGACAGGCGCTTTTCCGCCCGCCTTGCGCATGGTCAGCACGACCTCGGGCATGTGCTTGCCTTGACAGCACGCTTGCGCGATCGTCGGCGAGCTCTTGTCGAGATACTTGCTGAACGTGAGGTCCTGCACCGCTGCGGTTCCGGTACCGCCGCCCGTGCCGCTATGCGTGGACCCGTACTGCGCGCAGCCCCACGACCAGCTCATGACTTCGATTTCTTCCGCATGAGCCGAATCCTGCGATTCGCCCTTGATGTCGCCCAGCTTGATGAAAATGTCTGCTGCCATGTCAGTCTCCAGGTGATGAATGTGCGTGTTACGGCACGGTGAATTCGCGTCGTGTGAGCGCGAGATTGGGTCGATTTGAATCTTGCTTCATTCGGATGCCTAACTATGCGACCTGGTTCTCGCCGCACGGCAGAGCACACAATCCGCTCAATCGGCGCGCGGGCGAATGGCGGCGGCCTCGCCGATGACTTGCATGAAGAGTCCCTGCATCGTTGCGCGACAGACTATGCTAGGAAAACGTGCGCGTGCGACACACGCGTTTCGCATGACCGTTCTGTCCGCTTGCCGGGCCTGGTCGAGGAGGGTCGCCATGATCTGTCTCCTATTCGTTCTTTCGAGTGCGCTTCGTTGCGCGAGCAGTGACCCGAAAACAGCCGGACTCGACGGCTTATTCCGCACAAAAAATCGAAAAAAGCGCGGAATAAGCCGGCCGCTCGGGTGTTATCAATCATGAGCGCGCCGATACCAGGAGCTGCCCCGATGAACGACGACGACTTGCCCGCCGTCCTGCCGACACTGCTGCCACGGCTCTGGCGCTTCGCGCTGCGGCTGACGCAGAACCAGCACGACGCCGAAGATCTCGTCCAGCGCGCGTGCGTGCGGGCACTGGAGCGGCGCAATCAGTTGCAGCCGGGCACGTCGACGCTGAGCTGGCTTTTTTCGATCGTCCATTCGACGTGGATGAACGAACTGCGCTCTCGCTCCATCCGCAGCCGAGGCAGCATGGACTGGCAGGACGAAGAAATCGAGTCGCTTGCCGATCCCGGCGGGCGTAACCCGGAAGTCGATCTGATGCATCGGCAGGTATTCAACGCCGTCGAAGCCTTGCCGGAAGCGCAGCGCGTCGTGATGGTGCTGGTGGCGATCGAAGGCTTGAGTTATCGCGAGGCCGCCGACGTGCTGGATGTCCCGATCGGCACGGTCATGAGCCGGCTCTCGCGCGCACGGCTCACGATCGGGCAGCAGTTCGGCGTGCAGGCTCCGGCATCGGCGCAGAAAGGACAAAAGGGAGAATCCTTATGATGAATGTCGACGACACACTGCTGATGGCCTATGTCGACGGGGAACTGGCGCCCGAGCAACGCGCGGAAGTGGAAGCGGCTATCGCGCATTCCGACGATCTCGCAGGCCGGGTGGCTGCGCTTCAGGCGTCGGTGCTTCCGTATCGCGCGGCCTATGAACGCCGTCCGGTGCCGCCGGTGCCGGAGAGCCTCACGCGGCGCATCGACGAACTCGTCAGCGTGACGACCGCGCAAAAGCGCCGCCCCGCGCGGGCGAGCGGCCGTTTTCCGATGCAATGGGCAGCCGCCGCGTTCGTCGCGGGCGCGATCTGCTCGGGCGTGCTGACGGGTTATCTCGGCGGCATGAACCCGCTCAAGCCGGGCGTCGATCCGTGGGTGCGCAGCGTCGCGGACTATCAGGTGCTGTATGGGCGCGATACCGTTGCGAACATTCGCGAAGACAAGGTCAGCACGGAGCAGGTTCTCTCCGACATCCATCAGCGCGATGGCATGCCGGTCAATGTGCCGGACTTGCGGCAGGCGGGCCTGAAGTTCAAGCGCGTGCAGCGGCTGAATTATCACGACCGCCCGCTCATTCAGATGGTCTATCTGCCTGAACGCGGCGATCCTGTCGCGCTTTGCGTGATCGAAGATGCGAAAGGCGATGCGCCGGTGAGCACGCAGCAGGTCGGCGAAATGAAGACCGTGACGTGGCGCGCGAACCGGCTCGCGTATGTGCTGCTCGCGAGGGACACGTCGCTCGATTTGCAGAAGCTCGGGCAAGGCATCGCGAGCGGCAAGGTGGCGGAGTTGTACGGTCAGTCTGCGGAGGAAGCGCCGCGTGCGAGCCGCGCGGCGCCGTGCAACGATGCTGCGCAGAGCTGTCGCGGCACGACCACATGATGCACACGGCGCATGGCGCGTTCTATTGCGCCCTGAGCAACGCCGACACATGCACCGAATGCGTCTCTTCTGCGATATCCAGCGCGTTCTTGCCGCGATCGTCCCGCAGATCGCGATTCGCGCCGCGCGCCAAAAGCATCGACGCGGTCTGCGCCTGATCGTAGCCCGCGGCCCACATGAGCGCCGTCAGATGGTTGTGATAGGCGGCGTTCACATCGACACCCGAATCGAGCAGACGTTGCACGATGGCCGTCTGCCCGCGTCCCGCCGCGTATTCCATCGCCGTCTTGCCGACGCGATCCGTCGCCGCCGTATCGGCATGATGCGCGATGAGAAGCGCCGCGATTTCATCGTTGCCGTCGAAGGCGACGGCCATCATCGGCGTGATGCCTTGCACGTCCGCCTGGCTCACGTTCGCGCCGCGCTCGATCAACATGCGCGCAAGCGGCGTCATTCCGCGCTTGCACGCGCTGATGAGCGGTGTATCGCCGATGCGGTTGCGTGAATCGATGCTCGCGCCCTGATCGAGCGTCTGCGCGACGGCACGCGCATCGCCGTTGCGCATCGCAATGAGCAGACGTTCGTTGAGCGCGTAGGCGTCGTCATCGGCGTGAGCGGACGGCATGAACGCGAGCGCCGCGCACGCCAAAAGAAAGGCTCTTGTCGGTCGCATCATCATTGCAGATTGGCGATGTAATTCGCGAGGTTCTCGATATCCGCGTCGCTCAGGTTCTTTGTCACGCTCGTCATGTTGCCCGCATCGTTCGTGCGTTTTCTCGCGCGGAAATCCTGCAACTGCTTCACGATATACGCATACTGCTGACCAGCCACGCGCGGTATCTCGTTCTGCCCTTTGAAGCCGCCGAGATGACACATGGTGCAGAGCACTTCGTCGGACTTCTTCTTGCCTGCTTCCACTTTCACCGGGTCAGCCTTGAAGTCGGTCGGCGTGAGCGTCTGCGCGGAGAAGTAATCGGCAAGATCGTGCATGTCTTCCGACGATAGATTCGCGGCCATCGGCGACATGCGCGGGTCGCTGCGCCGGCCCGCCTTGAAGTCACGCAATTCGAGGAAGAGGTAGCGCGACGACTGTCCCGCGAGCGATGGATAGTCGCCGCTCGTCGAATTGCCGTTTTGACCATGACACGCCGCGCACACGGCGGCTTTCGCCGCGCCCGCCTGTGCATCGGCATGCGCGAGACAAGGCAGCGAAAACGCCACGCACGCGACGATCGCGGCCGTCATGCGTATCCGCAGAAGCATCATCATCTTGAACATGCTCAAGGCAACGCGAACACGAGCAGACTGTTGCCGCGCTTGAAGTCGAGCTGCGTGTTGCCGCCTGCCGCGACCGCGATGTACTGCTTGCCGTTCACCATGTACGACACTGCCGGCGCGTTCACGCCTGCGCCGCACTGAAACTCCCACAGCTTGCGGCCAGTCGAGGCATCGAACGCGCGGAAGAGACCGTTGCCCTCGCCATTGAAGACGAGTCCGCCCGCCGTTGCGAGCACGCCGCCGATCAATGGCTGATCCGTTTTATATCCCCACGCGATCTTCCCTGTATCGACATTCACCGCCACGAGCCTGCCCCACTGCTGCTCGCCCGGAATGGTCTTGAACGCGCCGCCGAGCCACAGCTTGCCGCCGGGATACGCTGCGTCTTCGACCTGATACGTCATCGGCTGATGCAGGTTGGCCGCATACGCCATGCGCGTTTGCGGATTGAACGCCATGGGCGACCATTCGACACCGCCGTTCGCGCCGGGCAACATGCGCGCACCCGTCGGCGTCGGCAGCGTCCATACGCCCTCTTGCGGAATCATCGCTTCTGAGATGCGGATGATGTGCCCGTCGCGACGATCATGCACGTACACGAAGCCCGTCTTGCCGCCGTGAATGATGGCGGGAATCATCTGCCCGTTCTTGTCCTTCACGTCGATGAGAATGGGCGGGCTGACGGCATCCAGGTCCCACACGTCATGCGCGATGTACTGATAGTGCCACTTGTATTTGCCCGTATCGAGATCGATGGCGACGAGCGAATCGGTATAGAGATTGTCGCCGGGACGAATCGCGCCATAGAGGTCCGGCGAGGGATTGCCCACGACGAAATACACGGTGTGCGTCGCGCGGTCCACCGCGGGCGCCATCCACACGCCGCCGCCGAGCGTCTTCTCGAAGTCACGGCCTTTGTCCGCGAGCGTCTTCTTCTCCGCCGCGATATCGCGCTTCATGTTGCGGCCCACGGCGTCGCTTTCCGCCCAGACGCCTTCGCTGCCGGAATCGGGAATCGTGTAGAAGGTCCACAGCAGTTGGCCGGAATTTGCGTCGAAGGCTTTGACGAAGCCGCGAATGCCGTACTCACCGCCGTTCGTGCCGATCAGCACCTTGCCATCGACGACGACGGGCGCCATCGTTTCCGAATAGCCGTCCTCCGGGTCCGCGATCTGCGATGACCACACGACGTTGCCCGTCTTCGCATCGAGCGCGACGAGCTTGGCGTCGAGCGTGCCCATGTAGAGCCGGTCGCCCGATATCGCGACACCGCGATTATTTGGCCCGCAGCAGAAGGTCGTCACCGGCCCCATCTTGTGCTTGTAATGCCAGAATTCTTTGCCCGTGACGGCGTCGATGGCATAGACGTGGTTATAGGAGGTCGTCAGGAACATGACGCCATTGGACACGATCGGCGCGGTTTCCATCGACTCCATGACGGCTGTCTGGAAGATGAACGCGGGCCTGAGCTTCGCCACGTTGGACCGATTGATCTGACTGGCCGGCGCATAGCGTGTTTCGGAATACGACCCGTTCGAATGCAGCCACGACGCGCTGTCGTTCGCGGCGGCATCGAGTTGCGTCTGCGATACGGGTCGCAAGGCAGCGGGAATGGGCGCAGATTCAGTCGTGTTGGCGTTCTGTATCTCGTCGGCGGCACGCGCCGGAGGCACGGTGAGTGTCCCGCAGCCGATGACCACTGCCATCGAACCAAGCACAACGCGGGAATAGCCTTTCATGACGTCTCCCTATTCGTTTTCGTTCTTCGCGTGTGGGTCGCGTGCGAAATACGTCGTGAACGCCCGAAACCCGGAGAAAGCATAGGCAATTTAACGAGCTACTTCCAGAACGCGATGAAGCGGTTTTTGGTTCAAGCGAATGCCGCGCTTTCGGCTACGCGTTCAAGGCGGTAGATCACTGCAAAGACTTCCTAGTCGGTTCCGGCCTTGGCCTTTCCGCTGGCGCTGCCTTGACTGGTGCCGGGCGTGACGGGCTGTCTGCCGCCCGACGAGCCTTGTGCAGCAGGCCGTGCGCTACCCGATGAAGTGTCGGCGTTGCCGCCCGGCGTGGCCGGCTGCATGCCTCCCGCCGATCCCTGTCCGCTGACGCGACCGCTCGCTTTACCCGTATCCACAGAGGTATTGGCGCCCGGCGCCGAAGACGACGCGTCGCCGGTTCCTGCCGCGTGCGCGAGCCCGAATAGACCGAGCGCGAGCGTGCATAGGCACGCCTTTACCAAGAGCGGTTTCATTGCAGTCTCCCAGCGTGAGTCGGGGCACGCTTTCATTGGCCGAGGCCGTCGATGAGTCGGGTCAAGTATGCATCATTGGCAGCGATGCGAGCTTGGTGTTTCCCCGACTCTTGCAGTCGTCGGCACGGCGTTGCGGCCGTCTATGATCACGCGTCTGAAGAAAACGATGCGCGGTCTTTCTTTTCTCGACAACCGGTGCATACGTAAAGAGCGTCACGTCGTACACTAATCGAATACTCCATACGAAGAGGACATCATGAGTAAAGCACAGGACGCCAAGAAGGCCCAGAAGAAAGCGGCTACCAAAACGCCCAAAGAGAAGAAAGAAGCGAAAAAGCTCAAGAAGGAGGCGTCGAAGCGGCAGTGACGATGTTGTGGGTGCCAGCGGCGTGCGCAGCGACGCTGGTCTACTTTCGCGGCAACGCGACTCCGCATTTCTGAACGACCGTTTCTTAATGTCTGGCGCTGCCCGCT
Source organism: Burkholderia sp. 8Y (assembly GCF_902506145.1). Classification (GTDB taxonomy): domain Bacteria; phylum Pseudomonadota; class Gammaproteobacteria; order Burkholderiales; family Burkholderiaceae; genus Caballeronia. The sequence goes on from NZ_LR733519.1 coordinate 1,688,669, forward strand.
CGGGCTGCGCGAGGGACAGCCATCGCCGCTTTTCGACAGCACGCCTCGCGCTTGAAGTTCGCCTCCTCCGATCGACGCGTCGATTCATGCTTGATCTCGACGCCACGCTCGATACCTAAGACGCACACCTCGGCGGTACGTCATGCACTGACACCCGCTCTGCCTGCCTTAGCCAACCATCAACTTGATGCAACGCTCTGCCCGCCGCGAGAAGCCCCTTGCGCGCTGGCCCGCCTGCTTCTTTGAATCAAAGCATTCACAACTCTTTCATCAACCTTTTGGACCTCTCGGCACAACGGCCCCGCGCCCAATATGTCACGATGTGCCAAATTTTCAACGTTTTGAAAAAGCGCACAACGGCGCGCTTTAACGTTGGCCATCCCCTTCGCGTCATAGACGGAATGACCCGTTCTCATACGCGTCTGACACGCCGCATTGACAGCCGCGTGCGCCTCGCAACCTCGACAAGAGCCAAATAAACCCGCCTTTCAAATGCCTCGCGCCCGACGGCACGTTCGTTGCGTCCTCCTCGACACCAACCCTGTCACTGCGATTTCGCACCGACGAGCTCGGCCAAACGTGACACCGACTGCATCTCTACCCGGAGAATCAAATGACGAGCCCGACGGTGGGTGACTTCCTTGTCGACCGCCTTTACGCCTGGGGCGTGCGCCGAATCTATGGCTATCCCGGCGATGGCATCAACGGTGTGTTCGGCGCGCTCAATCGCGCGAACGGAAAGATCGAATTCATTCAGACGCGTCACGAGGAGATGGCCGCCTTCATGGCCTCCGCGCACGCGAAGTTCACCGGCGAACTGGGCGTGTGCATCGCCACGTCGGGACCGGGCGCGGCGCACTTGCTCACCGGTCTCTACGATGCCCGCATGGATCACATGCCGGTGCTCGCGATCACCGGGCAGCAGGCGCGCGCTTCGCTCGGCGGCCACTATCAACAGGAACTCGACCTCTGTTCGATGTTCAAGGACGTTGCAGGCGCTTTCGTGCAGCAGGCGAGCGTGCCTTCGCAGATTCGTCATCTGGTCGATCGCGCGATCCGCACGGCGCTCGGCGAACGCAAGGTGGCCGCCCTTGTGCTGCCCAATGATTTGCAGGACTTGAAGTACGAGGCGCCGCCGCGCAAACATGGCACAGTGCATTCGGGCGTCGGATACCGCGCGCCGAAGACGGTGCCCTATTCCGACGATCTGCAACGCGCCGCCGATGTCCTCAACGCGGGCAAGAAAGTCGCGATACTCGTCGGCGCGGGCGCGCTGCAAGCCACCGACGAAGTGATCGCTGTCGCGGAAAAACTCGGCGCGGGCGTCGCGAAGGCCCTGCTCGGCAAAGCCGCGCTGCCCGACGATCTGCCTTACGTGACCGGCTCCATCGGTCTGCTCGGCACGGAGCCGAGCTACAAGATGATGATGGAATGCGACACGCTGCTCATGATCGGCTCGGGCTTTCCGTACTCCGAGTTCCTGCCGAAGGAAGGCGCGGCGCGCGGCGTGCAGATCGACATCAAGCCGGACATGCTCTCCATCCGCTATCCGATGGAAGTCAATCTCGTCGGCGATAGCGCCGAAACGCTGCGTGCGCTTCTGCCCTTGCTGCAACAGAACGCCGATCGCGGCTGGCGCGAAGATATCGAAGGCTGGATGGCCGACTGGTGGAAGAAGCTCGAAAAGCGTGCGCTGGAGCCCGCAACCAAGGGCGTGAATCCGCAACGCACGGTGTGGGAACTGTCGCCGCGCGTGCCGGCCAACGCCATCGTGACAAGTGATTCGGGCTCCTGTGCAAATTGGTACGCACGCGACTTGAAGGTCAAGCGCGGCATGATGTGCTCGCTTTCCGGTGGCCTCGCTTCGATGGGCGCCGCGGTTCCGTATGCGATCGCTGCGAAATTCGCGCATCCGGAGCGGCCCGTGATCGCGCTCGTCGGCGATGGCGCCATGCAGATGAACAACATGGCCGAACTCATCACGGTCGCGAAGTACTGGAAAAAGTGGTCCGATCCGCGCTGGATCTGCATGGTGCTGAACAACGAAGACCTGAACCAGGTCACGTGGGAACAGCGCGTGATGAACGGCGACCCGAAGTTCGAAGCATCGCAGGATATTCCGTCGGTGCCGTATCACCGCTTCGCGGAGTTGATCGGCTTGCGCGGCTTATATGTTGACGACGCCGAGCGCATGGCGGCCGTATGGGACGAAGCGTTGGCATCGGACCGGCCTGTCGTGATCGAGGTGAAGGCGGACCCGAACGTGCCGCCGCTGCCGCCGCACATCACGCTGCATCAGGCGAAGGCTTTCGCGACGACGCTTTTCGAAGGCGATCCGAACGAGCGCAGCATCATCGTCGATACGGCGAAGCAGGTGCTGGGCGCCGTGCTTCCGGGGCATAAGGACGAGTAGACGGGGCCGCGCCATGCATCTCACGAAACGCGAAGCGCCGATCGAAGCCGTTCGAGCACGCGCCTACACCATCCCGACCGATCGCCCTGAAGCCGACGGCACGTATGCGTGGAAGTCGACTACGCTCGTCGTCGCCGAGGTCAGCGCCGCGGGCAAGACGGGCATCGGCTACACGTATAACGATGCGAGCGCCGCGCAGCTCGTCGAGGCGACGCTCGCGCCCACGCTCATCGGCGAGGACGCGTGGAACGTCGACGCGCTCTGGCTGCGCATGCAGCAGCGCGTGCGTAACATCGGCCGTTCGGGGCTCGCCGCCACCGCGATTTCCGCGCTGGATTGCGCGTTGTGGGACGTGAAGGCGCGCCTGCTCGACATGCCGCTGGCGCGTTTGCTGGGCGCGATGCGCAGCCACGTTCCGCTATACGGCAGCGGCGGCTTCACAACGTACACCGATGACGAAATCCGCGCGCAACTCGGCGGCTGGGTGCATGAAGACGGATGCCGCTGGGTGAAGATCAAGATCGGCACGGAGCCTTCACGCGATCCGCATCGCGTGGCGGTCGCCCGTGAAGCAATCGGCGATGCAGGATGCGTTGGGGGGTGGGCGGGGGGGGGCGGGTGGGGTGTGCGCGGAGGCGGTTGGAGGAGGGACGGCGGAATTGCCGGGACGTTCTGCGCGGAGTGACGACGGCGCGGGAGTCGTTGAAGCGGCACATGTTGCAGACGTCGAGCAAGCCGGAAACGGCGCGGAACATGCGCGGGCGGAGCAAGCCGGGCAATCGGGGAGCGTCGAAGATTCCGCCGATCGCACCCCCGCCTTCGATCCCGCGACGCTGCTCACATTCGGAGATCAGGCGACGACGCTCATCGAAACGCTGAAGTCCGCCAACGCGCACGATCTCGAAGAGGCGCATGCCGCGATGGACGCCTGCGATCACGATCGCCTGCGCGAGATCGCGCACCGGATGAAGGGCGCGGCGGCGGTCATCGGCGCGGCGCGGTTTACCGAGACGTGCGTCGCACTTCAGCGCGACTGCCAGCGCGCCATCGACGAAGACCGCAATGGCGAGGACGATGCATCCATCGCCGCATCGTTCGCCGCCTTCGAGCATGCTGCCGTGACGCTGGATGCCGCGCTGGACACCGCCGTCGCGCGGCCCGCCGTGTGACGGATGCGCTTCGCGCGCCGCTCGGCGATCGTGTGGTCTAATTGAACCTCCGTTTATCTCAAAAATAGGCGGCCACGCGTTGGCCGCGCGATCAGCTTGCGCCAACGAGGCATGAATCGAAGGGACACACACGCAATCCATGGTCGTTCGCGCCGCCTTGTACGCGCGGTGCTGCGCGTGCTGTTCGCGCTCATCGGAATGGCCGCGATGCTCGCCGCCGACGCCGCCCGCGCGCAGCAACCAGACTGGCTCGATCCGCACGTCACGCAGGCCACCATCGTCGATACGATTTGCGTGCCGGGCTATGTCGATCGCGTGTTGCCGTCCTTCCAGACGCAGATGCGCCAGAAGGAGCGCCTCCTGAAGCAGCGGAGCATCGACGCCTCGTTCGCGTCGGAGTACGCGCTGGATCACCGCATGCCGGTGCTGCTCGGCGGCTCGCCGAATGCGCCCGCGAACCTCGATGTGCGCCGCTGGGAAGGGCGCAACGGACAGCGCCGCAAGGAGCGGCTGGCGGTGTATCTCAAGCGTTGCGTCTGCACCGGCGACATGACGCTCAGGGCCGCGCAGTCGGCCATGGCGGGCGACTGGCCGAATCTTTATCCGAATTTGTCGAGTATGTCGTGTCAGGGGTACTGAGCGTGATGCTGGTCGGGCGGTGCAGCTTCCATCGATGTAATGCGGCGGCGTGGTGTAGGTAAGCGAGGTCCTTGGTCGCGTCGGGGACGGTGGAGCGCGGGTTGCAGATTGGGGCCGCACGGGTCTGATCGCAGACCGTAGACCGCAGCGGATTGCACGCTGCGGACCGCAATAGGGGACGCAAAAGGCAGCACGCAAACCGCAAAACGCAGAACGCAGAACGCAGAACGCAGTACGCGAAACGGCAAATGCAAAACTGCGAATGCAGAACGCCGAATGCAGAACGCCGAATGCAGAACGCCGAATGCAAACGCCGAATGCAGAACGCCGAATGCAAAACGCCGAATGCAAAACGCCGAATGCAAAACGCCGAATGCAAACGCCGTATGCAAACGCCGAATGCAGAACGCCGAATGCAAAACGCCGACGGGCCGCGCGGCATGCTGCCAACCGGGAACGCGGAACCGAAGCGCGAACGGCGAACGACGAAGGCCACACGCCGCGAACGAAAACTAAAAGAGGCGAACCGTGGAGCGTGAACGGCAATCCGCGAAGCGTGAATAGCCACCCGCCACCTGAAGTCCGCCGTTTGCATATCGCGACCCTACCGAATCCGAGTCGCAACCCAACCGGAACAAACCTTGCTGCGCCCATCACAAGGAAGCGAACCTCGCAGCGAAGCCGGTGTCATCATAGGCACCGGCTTTTTTTGTCGTTGCGTGCATGACCTGGAGCGGACGGTGCTGTAAGCCGTCCGTAGTTGAAGCTCAAGCGGATCAATCAATGCAGCAGGAAGGCAACAACGAGACGCCGATCGGCGCACGGATCATCGGCATCGCGGCACTTGCCGCAGCCTTGACTTACACGGCGCAGGCATGTGCAGAACCGGCGTCGTCGGCGTCCTCGGGGACGGTGGTGCAAGGGCGCGTCGCGCCTGCGCCCGTGCCGCCGGCGCCGCCTCTCGCGCGCAGCGCCAGCGCGCCGCAGACCGCGAGCGCGCCCGCCCGCGCACTGCCCGCGATGCCGGTGCCGATGACACCGCAACCGGCGTCGGACGCATCGGCGGTATCGGCGGCATCGGCTGCGAGCGAAGCATCCGCCGCATCCGCCGCATCCGCCGCATCCGCTGCCTCCGCAACCGAAGCAGCCTCCGAAGCCGCCGCCCCCGAGATACCGCTGCCGCCCGAACCACCCGAGCCCAACGTCGCGCAACGCACCGGCCTGCCCGCTGCGGGCGCGTACGCCATGCGTCAGACCTTCGCGAAGGAAGTCGACCGGCGGCTCAACGTGCCGCTCGCCGATCAGCAGGCGTATAGCCGCCTGCTCCAGCATGCGCTCGACGATAGCGGCCACGGCGACCTCGCGAACGAGTTCGTCGTGCTCGTCGACCGCAGCGAGAACGTGCAGGCGCTGTTCGTCTACTTCCGCGCCAAACCGGGCGATGCCTGGTCGATGATCGGTGCATCGCCCGTAGCGACCGGACGCCCCGGCACGTACGACCACTTCCTGACGCCGCTCGGCGTGTTCCAGCACGTGCCGGGCAACATGGATTTTCGCGCGGAAGGCACGGAAAACGAATTCAAAATTCGCGGTTACGGTGCGCGCGACATGCGTATCTACGATTTCGGCTGGGCCGATGGCGAACGCGGCTGGGGCAAGGGCGGCGTCTCACCGATGCGCTTCCAGATGCACGCGACCGACCCCGAGAAACTCGAACCGCTTCTCGGTATGCGGCATTCAAAGGGTTGCGTGCGCATTCCATCGACGCTCAACACGTTCTTCGATCACCACGGCATTCTCGATGCGCAGTACGAAGCGCGCGCGGCCGAAGGCGAATCGATGTGGGTGCTGAAGTCCACGCGGCAGACGACGCCGTGGGCGGGGCATTACCTCGTCGTCGTCGATAGCGGGCGCAAGGCGCGGCCCGCGTGGTCGCCGGGGCCGGGCAAGGCGGCGCGCGCGCGCACGCCAGTGGGCGCGAATTCGGTGGACTAGCCGCGAAATAGCCGTGAACTAGCCGCGCTACTTCGACCGCGCGAGCACCACGCCCGCCAGCGCCACGACGAAGCCCGCGATTTGCACCGCGCCGAGCGTCTCGCCGAACGCGACGTAGCTCATCAGCGCGGCGAGCGGCGGCGCGAGGAAGAGGAGAGCCGTCGCGCGGGACGCATCGCCGCGCCGGACCATCCACACGAGCAGCGTCGTCGCGACGCCCGAGAGCATGACGACGCCCCACGCGATGCACGCCCACGTCGTCATCGACGGAATAAAGCGGTGTTCGCCGAGGGACAGGGCGAGCACCGCCGCCACGATCGCCGCGCCCGCGTTTTGCAGCGCGCTCGCACTGCGGATATCGGCGTTGGCAAGCGACGTCTTCTGATACAGCGTGCCCGCGGTGATCGCGAAAACCGAAACCACCGCGACCGTCACCACGAGCCATTGCGGGGCGGCGTTTGCCGAATGCGGGGCGGACGCGCCGCTCCCCGCGAGCTTCGGCGCCAGCACGAGTGCGACGCCAGCAAGACCCACGAGCAAGCCGCTCCACGATCGCGCCGAGAGCCGCTCGCCGAACACGCGCGCCGCGATGGCCGCCGTCAGGAGCGGCTGAAGCGCGCCCAGGAGCGCCATCACGCCAACGCCGAGACCTTGCGCCACCGCCCAGTAGCCCGCGCCGAGATAGACGCCTTGCAGCAGCGCGCCCGCGAAGAGATGCCGCGCGGCATCGCGTGCATTCGGCCAGCGCACTCGCGCGGCAAGCGCCAGTACGACGAACAGCAGCGCCGTGCCGCAGAAGCGCGCGAGCAGATACAGATTCGGATCGACGTAAGGCGTGATCGCCCGCGCGACGATGAAACCCGTCGACCATAGAAACACGAACACCGGCGCGGTGAGCAAGGAGAGCATGAGGGCGTGCCGTTAATCGAGAACGCAGCAGTATCGGCCCGATTGCGCGTGTAGTCTTGTTCAACCGTGCACTTGGGCGCGCGGCGTCCGTTCAATGGAGCGCCGGACGGAACGCGTTTGGCATCGGCATCCGCACGTGTCCCCCGAAGAACACGGAACCCTCGGCGACGCACACATGACTGCGCCGCGCATTCACGCCGATGTCATGGAGTTCTGCGATGCTTCCGGTCTACCGTTCTTCGTCTTCCAGCCACGAGACCGCCCATGACCCGCGATTCATCCTTCGCGCGCCGGCTGCTGCCCGGCGCGCGCGCATCGATTGCATTCGCTGCACTGGCTTCATTCACGGCGACGCCCGCACTGGCCGCCGACGCGGTTGTCCTCTACACCGCCGACGGCCTCGAAAATCTGTAGAAGGCGAAGGTGCCGGACATCTACGGCATCCCGGCGCGCACCGACGTGCCGCTCGCGGGCAAGAACGGCGAAACGGTCAAGCAGGCCATCTCGGGCGTCAAGCTGACTCCGGTGGACTGGAATCAGGTGATGCCGAAGAAGGCCGGCTAAATCGAGCGATGGAAAAAAAGATCATCGGTAATTCGGGCAAGCAGACCGAAGTCGTGAAGCCGAAGTCGTGAGCACGGTCGCACTGTCGCCGGCGGCGCGGGAAGAAAGCGCGCTCGCGTCCACATCCGGCGTACGCGTCGAGCCTGAGCGTGCGCGTGGCGTCGCACTCGTCGGGCACGATCCTTCCTGACGGCTTCAGCGCGCGCTGGTTTTCGCGGCTCGGATCGAGCGAATTCGACGCGCTCACGACGAGCCTCACGACCGGCTTTGCCGTCGCCGTCCTCGGCACCGCGCTCGGCCTGTGGCTTGCGCTCGCGCTGGAAGGACGCGACCGACGCGGGCTCGGCGCGCTCGTCGATGCAGTCGCGATGGCGGGCAGCGGCGTGCCGAGCGTCGTGCTGGGGCTCGCGGTGCTGATCGCGTATCACAAGCGGCCGGTCGATCTGTCCGGGTCGGCGGCGATCGTCATTCTCGTGCAGCTCGCGCTCGTGCTGCCGTTTTGCTACCGATGCGCGGCGGCTGCGTTGCGTCCGGAGTTGACCACGCTGCGCGAAGCCGCCGCGAGTCTCGGCGCGCCGCCGCGCATGGTGCTGGCCCGCGTCGTGCTGCCGCAACTGCTGCCCGCCGTGCGCGTGAGTCTCGCGCTCGGCTTCGCGCTGTCGCTCGGCGAGCTCGGCGCGACGCTCACCGTGTATCCGCCGGGCTTCGCGACCGTGCCTATCGTCGTGGTCGGGCAGGTCAATCGCGGCTACTATTTGCCTGCATCGGCGCTTTCGCTGATTCTGCTGGCCGTTTCGCTCGCCGCGCTCTTCATGATCGCGGGGCGTGCGCCGCGCCGCGCCGCCTGAATCGTCGTCGAATTCAAAATCATTCGGCATCCAAAATAAATATTACCGAATGCTCTCCGCGAAAACCGGCGGGGAACCTTCGCGCGGCTTGTCATACCAAAAAAAATAAAACTGGCGTAACCTGCTTTTTTCGGGCGACCGCGTCCGCGTGCCTCGCGCGCGGAAATCAGTCGGCCACGCGCAATCGGGCCGAACTCGCGGCGCGCTTTGCGGTCGTTGCATAAGTTGCAAAAACACCGGAGGGTTAGATGACATCCGTCGACCTGGAATTCGACCAGCTCAACAGCACCGTCGACGCGCTGCGGCGCTCCATCTCGAACCGCCTGATGTACGGCGTGGGCAAGGACGCGGCGACCGCCCAGCCGCGCGACTGGCTGCACGCGGCGGAACTCGCCGTGCGCGACCGGCTCGTCGCGCGCTGGATGCGCACGACGCGCCAGCAGTATGAGCAGGACGTGAAACGCGTCTATTACCTGTCGATGGAGTTCCTCATCGGCCGGACCTTCACTAACGCGCTGCTCGCGCTCGGCATTCACGACGAAGTGCGCGACGCGCTCGCGAGTCTCGGCGTCGATCTCGCGACGCTGGAGGATCTGGAACCGGACGCCGCGCTCGGCAACGGCGGTCTCGGGCGGCTCGCGGCGTGTTTCCTGGATTCGATGGCGACCGTGGGCGTGCCGGGCTTCGGCTACGGCATCCGCTATGAATACGGCATGTTCCGGCAGACCATCGTCGATGGCAATCAGGTGGAAATGCCCGATTACTGGCTGCGCGCGGGCAATCCGTGGGAGTTTCCGCGCCCCGAAGTGGTGTACACCGTGCATTTCGGCGGACGGACAGTGCAGCACGACGACCGCATCGACTGGATCGACACCGAGCACGTCAATGCGATGGCGTACGACACGGTGATTCCCGGCTTCGCGACGACCGCGACGAACACGCTGCGCCTGTGGTCCGCGCGCGCGACCGACGAATTCGACCTGTCCGCGTTCAATCAGGGCGACTACCGCCGCGCGGTGGAAGCGAAGAACACGTCCGAGCACGTATCGCGTCTCTTGTATCCCGACGATTCGACGCAGGCCGGCCGCGAGTTGCGCTTGCGGCAGGAATACTTCTTCGTGTCCGCGACGATGCAGGATCTGATTCGCCGCTATCAGCGCACGCACACGCATTTCGGCCGGCTCGCGGAAAAGGTCGCGGTGCATCTGAACGATACGCATCCGGTGCTCGCCATTCCCGAATTGATGCGCCTGCTCGTCGATACGCATCGCGTGCCGTGGGACAAGGCGTGGAAGCTCGTGCAGCAGATGTTCTCCTACACGAATCACACCTTGATGCCCGAGGCGCTCGAAACGTGGGACGTGGAGATGCTCGCGCGGCTGTTGCCGCGGCATCTCGAGATCATCTTCGAGATCAACGCGCAGTTCCTGAAACAGGTTACGGAGAAGTTCGGACGCGACGTCGAACTGATTCGCCGCATCTCGCTCGTGGATGAATTCGGTCAGCGCCGCGTGCGCATGGCGCATCTCGCGATTGTCGCGAGCCAGAAGGTGAACGGCGTCTCGAAGCTGCATTCGCAACTGATGGTGCAGAACATCTTCTCCGACTTCGCGCGCATGTATCCGGACCGCTTCACCAACGTGACGAACGGCATCACGCCGCGACGCTGGCTCGCGCAGGCGAGTCCGTCGCTGTCATCGCTGATCGACCAGCGCATCGGACCGCGCTGGCGCACCGATCTCTTCGAACTCGGACGCCTGCGCGAATGGCGCGACGATCCCGAGTTCCGCAAGGCGTTTCACGATGCCAAGTTCGCCAACAAGCTGCGTCTCGTGGAACGCGCGCGGCGCGAAGCCAACGCGATCATCAATCCCGAGGCGCTCTTCGACTTGCAGGTGAAGCGCATCCACGAATACAAGCGGCAATTGCTGAACATTCTCTATGTGATCGTGCGCTACAACCGCATCCGCGAGAATCCGGAACGCGACTGGACGCCGCGCGTGGTGATGTTCGCGGGCAAGGCGGCGTCGGCCTACAAGATGGCGAAGAACATCATCAAGCTCATCAACGAGGTCGCGCGCAAGGTCAATTCGGACCCGCTCGTGGGCGACCGGCTGAAGATCGGCTTCATTCCGAACTATGGCGTGAGCGTCGCGGAGTTGATCATCCCGGCAGCGGACCTGTCGCAGCAGATTTCGATGGCGGGCACCGAAGCGTCGGGCACGGGCAACATGAAACTGGCGCTCAATGGCGCGCTGACCATCGGCACGCTGGACGGTGCGAACATCGAAATATGCGAAGCCGTCGGGCGCGAGAACATCTTCATCTTCGGCAACACGACGGATGAAATCGAATCGCTGCGCGCGGCGGGGTATCGCCCGCGGCTGATCTATGAGGAGAACGCGGAACTGAAGCTCGCGCTCGACCAGATTCGGCTCGGGCACTTTTCGCCGGACGAGCCGCATCGCTTCTACGACATTTTCCACACGCTCGTGGACTGGGGCGATCACTACATGGTGCTCGCCGACTTCGACAGCTTCGACAAGACGCAGACCGAAGTCGATCTCAAGTTCCGCGACAAGGACGCGTGGACGAGAAGCGCCATCGAGAATGTGGCGGGCATGGGCATCTTTTCATCGGACCGCACGATTGCCGAGTACGCGCGGGAGATCTGGCATGTGGAGCCTTTGAGCTTTACCTAACGCTGGCGATGCGCTGGCCGCGCAAGACGTGCGGCCAGCGTTGCGTCATGCCTGCGGCCGTGCGGCGTGTTTCGTGACCGCCTCACCCACGAGCGCCGCCACGCGGTCCGCGAATTCCTCGTCTTTGGTGATCAGCACTTCGCGCTCGCCATCCGAAGTCGTGACCATGAGCTGGTAAATCACGTCCTGCGTGATCCACGACAAATAACCGACCACGACGATCATCACGCCGAGCACGAGCGCCGCGCCCGAGCCGGTCACGATGCCCGCGCCGAGCGCCACCAGCCCGATCAACGCGATAATGACAGGTAGCGGCTTCTTGCGCTCGATCTTCACGACCCGCGCCGCGCGCAAGTCACGCAGCGGAATCATCTGTCCGGAAGCCGAGAGGCCGGCGCGCGAAAGCGTGACGCCGCGTTCGTTGAAGGGTGTATCCATAGGCTGTTCGATTTTAAATTGACGGCGAAGGAACCGGGCAGATTACCAGACGCCCGTCTTGTGCGATGAAGTCTGAAACGACAGCGATTGTAAGTGGGCGCCGGACTTCGGGCTGTTGAAATCTGTATGGTCCATGAGTTTGCTGTGACGCGATGGCGCTCCCGAAGCTTTGCCGCTTCCAATTATTTCGGGCAACGAAACAAAACGGGTAGAATGGCGCGCGCGTTGTTGGCGCTTCATTCATGCCAGATACGCGCAGGCCGTGCTGCACAAACACCGCTGGACTGCATGGCGCGAAGCGCCTTTAATGGTCGTGTGTCCGCGCGGACGCTGCGGATCATCGAAGCGGGGTTCACTGCATCGCCTATGCAGTGATTAAACGTTAATAAACAGGATAAGGAGTCACCATGAATACAATGAGATGGCGTGCGGTGAGTGCCGTCGTGATCGCCGCGCTGGCACAGCAAGTCGCGGCGCAAAGCAAGCCGATCGCCTATCCGTCGAAGGGGCAAAGCGCGCAGCAACAGCAGCAGGACGACGGCGCGTGCTACAGCTGGGCCAAGAGCAACACGGGCATCGATCCCGCGACGGCGTCCACCGCGCCGTCGCCGCAGTCCGGTCCCGCGGTGGGCGGCGGCGAGCGCGTGGGCGGCGCGGCGCGCGGCGCAGCAGGAGGCGCGGTGATCGGCGCCATCACGGGCGATGCGGGCAAGGGCGCGGCCATCGGCGCGGCGGCCGGCACCATGGCAGGCGGCGCGCGAGCCCGGCAGAACAAGCGCGCGCAGCAAGCGAATGCGCAAGCCCAAAGCCAGGGCGCCGTGGACACTTACTACCGGGCGTGGGCCGCGTGCATGCAGGGTCGCGGCTATTCCATCCAGTAACGTCGGCGGGCCATGGGCGGCATTCCACCATTCGTGGCTGCTGTAGGACGCGAAACTTGAGTTCCGCTATGCAATGCTGGCGCTCGCGCCCGGCATCGTGATCTTCGTGAGCGCGCTCAATTCAATGGCGCAGCGCAGGTCGAAGAAGCGGGACGAATCGAAGCGCGGCACGTGAGCGTTGGACGGAAGAGGGCGGCGCTCATGCGTCGCCCTCTGCCGCATCACGGCCCCGCGTTACGTTCGATCGCCGCCGCGATGTCCCGGCTCACGCTCGCGAGCGCGCGGCTATGCGCGGCTACGAGCGCATCGAAGTCCGGTCCCTTCACCGGTTCGCGCACGACCGAGCGGCCGCTCAGCGCCGTATCGCCGCCGAAGCTGCGCACAGCCCAGCGCGCATCGATCGTCACTGTTTCGCCGGGCATCGATTCAAATTGCTGGATATCGACGCGCACGCGCCAGGCGTTCGGGTCCGCCACCGCACGCGACGCGACCGCGACGCGGTCCGAGCCGAGCAGCAGCGTGAGATCGCCCGCGATGGCATCCGCGATGCTGCTTTTGAGCGGCTCGCCCCAGCGCGCATATTCGTTGAGCGCCACTTCGTTAGCCGAATCGCGCGTGACGATCTGCGGACGATCGACGAGATCCGGCACCGTGACCGGACCCACGATCAGCGGCCGGCTCGGTGCGCCGCTCGTGGCCGCGGTCAGCGACGGCTCCGCGCTCAGCCGGTAAAAGCTCGCACGCGGCGAACTGCAACTGGCGCAGACCGCGACCGAGAAAACGACGCACACGAGAGCTGGCCGCATCACTTCTTGTCCTCCGGCTTGCCGCGCAGCAGGGCTTCGGGATGCTGCTGGAGATAGTCGGCGAGACTGCGGAACGACGCCGCGGTGCGCGCCAGTTCGCGCACCGCTTCGGCCGTGTCCTGCTGCAAACCGGAATCGGGCATGAGTGTCGAATGCGCGGCATCGAGCGCGGCGCGGGCGGCGGCGAGCGTCGTCGCCGCTTGCGGAACGATCTGCGTGTTGAGGTTGCTCATCAGCAAACTCGTGTTGTCGAGCGTGTGCTTCGCGCTTGCCGTGAGCTCCTCGATCGGCAGCTTGTCGATGCGCGTCATGATCCGGTTGATCGAATCCTGCAGCGTGGCGAGGCCGCTTGGCGTGGTGGGCAAAAGCGGCGGCGTGTGGCTCCAGTCGATGCTGGCCTTCGGCGCAGTGGGGAAGAAGTCGAGCGCGACGTACAACTGCCCGGTAAGCAGGCTGCCCGTTCGCAACTGCCCGCGCAGTCCGCGAGCGACGAGCAGTTCAGCCAGCGCCCGCGGGTCGCTCACCATCCGGCCGCCCTTCGTGCCGGTCGCGAAACGCGACGTGAATCGTTCCGGGTAGAGCCTGATTTCGACAGGAATGCTGATTTGCCGCGTTTGCGGATTGAAGCTCGTGTAGATGGCCGATACCTCGCCAATGGTGATGCCGCGGAAATCCACCGGCGCGCCGACCGCGAGCCCGCGCACCGAGCCGTGGAAATCGAACGCGTACGTCTCGACGATGCGCTCCTGTATGCGCAGTGCATCGGCGCGGGTCGCGAACAACGAGAACGTCGTGTTCGCGGGCGCTTCCGCCCAGGAGAGCGATGCGGCGGGCGTCTCGAACGCGAGACCGCCGATCAGCAGCGAGACGAGAGACTGCGTGTTGACCTTGAGCCCGTCGGTGCTGAGCGTCAGGTCGACGCCGCTTGCCTGCCAGAAGCGGGAATCCGCGTTCACGTAGTGGTCGTAGGGCGCGTTCACGAACACGTGCAGCGTGACGCCGCTGCCATCCGGATTCAGTTCGAACGACGTCACCTGGCCCACTTGCAGGCGGCGGAAGTAGACGGGCGCGCCGACATCGATGGAGCCGAGATCCGCGGCTTTCAGGATGAACTGCCGTCCCGGCACGTCGTTCGAGAACACGGGCGGCGTTTCGAGGCCGACGAAATCGCGCCGCTCGCGCTGCGTGCGGCCGATGTCCATGCCGATATACGCCCCGGAAAGCAGCGTGCTGATGCCCGAGACCGAGCCGCCCGCCACGCGCGGCCGCACGACCCAGAAGCGCGTGTCGTCGACGAGCATCTTGCCGGCATCGCGCGTCAGTTCCGCCGTCGCGACCACGCGCGAATAGTCGTTCGACAGGACCACCGACTTCACGAGCCCGATTTCCACGTCCTTGAACTTGATCTTGGTCTTTCCCGCCTCGAGCCCCTCGCCGGTCTTGAAGCTGATGGTGACGGTCGGCCCTTGCGCGAGCACGGCCTGCGCCGCGAGCCAGATGCCGACCGCCACCGCGATCGCCGGCACGATCCACACCCACGGAATGCGCCAGCGCCTTCTGGGCACCACCTCGGCGTCGGGCGTGTCGTCGGGCGTGCTCATCGTGGCTCCTTGCGCGGCGTCGCGGTATCCCAGATCAGGCGCGGATCGAATGACATCGCGGCGAGCATGGTGAGCACGACGACCGCGCCGAATGCAATCGACGCAGGCCCGGCCTCGATGGTCGCGACCGCGCTGAACTGCACGAGCGCGACGAGCACCGCGATGACATAGATATCGAGCATCGACCAGCGGCCGACCAGTTCGACGATCCGGTAGATGCGGGCGCGCTGTTCGTTGCGCCGCGTCATGCGCAGGTTGGCGCTCGCGGCGAGATAGCCGATGGCGAGGATCTTGAGCATCGGCACCGCGATGCTCGCAATGAACACGATGATCGCGAGCGGCCACGATCCCGAGTGCCACAGATAGGCGACGCCGCTCAGGATGGTGTCCTTCTGCGCGCCGAAGAGCGAACTGGTGTTCATGACCGGCAGCGTGTTGGCGGGAATGTAGAGGATCGCCGCCGCGCTCAGATACGCCCACGTGCGCGAGAGGCTCGCAGGCTTGCGCAAATGCACGTGGGCGCCGCAGCGCGGACAGCACAGATGCGCGTGCCGGCGCGCCCCGCGCGTGCAGAGGCCGCACTCGTGGCAGACACAGATGCCGTTCACGGCGGCCGTCGCGCCGTGCAGCGGCGTGTCGGGCGGCATGCCGGGCGGCCCGCCTTCGATGCGCGCCCACATGGCTCGTTCGTCGAACGCGGACGATGCCGCGACCAGCAGCAGCATGAGCGCCGCGAGCGACCACAGCGCCGGGCCCGTCACCACCGAGGCGATGTGCGCGAGCTTCACGACCGCGACCAGGAGGCCCAGCATCAGCACTTCGGTCATGCCCCACTCGCGTGCGACGCGCAGCACGCGGAAGACGGCATCCGCGCGCCAGGGCTTGCGGTTCAGATGCAGCGGCAGCAGCAGCCAGACCATGCCGAGCGCCTGTAGCCCGGGCATGAGAAGCGTCGTGATGAAAACGAGCCCGGCGAGCGGCCACATGCCGTCGCGATACAGCACGCGCGCCGCGCCCATCAGCGTGGTCTGCACGAGCGCGCCGCTCACCGACAGGCCCACGATGGGAAACGCGTTCGAGATGACCCACAGCACGCACGCGGTCAGCGCATACGCGAGCGCGCGGTCGAATCCTGTTCTGCGCCGCCGGTAGAGCACGGCGCCGCATCGGCAGCAGGAGAGGGCACCGCCGGGCGGCACCGCCGCTTCCCGCTGCACGAGATCGCATTCGTGACAGGCGATCAGCGGGCGGGCGTCGCCCGGCGCGGCCAGCTCCGATGACAGCGTGCTCATTGCAGCGCCTGCGCGGCTGTCGCGGCCGGTTTCGGCGTCGCGGCGGATTGGTTTTCGCCCGCCGTCTGCGTGGTCATCTTGTCGGCCTCGACGACCCAGCCGCCGCCCATCACCTTGTACAGCGTGACGAAGCACGTGAGCGCGGCCGCCTGCGTCTGCGTCTGCGCGAGTTGCGCGTCGAAGAGGCTGCGCTCGGCATCGAGCACTTCGATGTAGCTGGTATAGCCGCCCTCGTAGCGCGCCCGCGCAAGCCGCGCGTAGGTGGCGAGCGCCGTGACCTGACGGCCTTGCACTTCGAGTTGCGTATGCAGCTTCTCCGAGGCGATGAGCGCGTCGTCGACTTCCTGGAAAGCCACCTGTATCGCCTTCTGATACGACAGCAGCGCAGCGCGCTGTTGCGCTTCGGCCGTCTGCACCTGACCGGTGATGTTGCCCGCGGTGAAGATGGGCTGCGTCACCGCGCCCGCGAACGACCAGACGCGCGCAGGGCCGGTAAAGAGCGACGAGAACTGGCCGCTCGCGGTGCCGAGCAGGCCGGTGATCGAAATCTGCGGGAAGTACAGCGCACGCGCCGCGCCGATGAGCGCGTTCGCCGCGATCAGATCCTGTTCCGCCTGAAGCAGATCGGGCCTTCGCTCCAGCAAGTCCGAAGGCAGGCCCGCCGGAATCACCGGCGTGGCGAGCGAGCCGAGATCGCGGCCGCGCACGATGGACCGCGGGTTGTCGCCGAGCAGGACCGACAGCGCGTCTTCCTGCTGCGCGATCTGCGTTTCGAGCTGCGGGATCGTCGCGAGCGATGCCTCGTATTCGGACTGGCTCTGCGCCAGTTCCAGCTGCGAGACTTCGCCGCCCTCGAAGCGCAAGGTGAAGACGTGGACCGATTCCGCGCGGCTTTCCGTCGTGGCTTTGGCGATGGCAAGCTGCTGATCGAGGCTGCGCAGATTCAGATACGACGACGCCACCGACGCCACGAGCGACAGGATCGTCGCCCGGCGGGCTTCCTCGCTCGACAGCAGGTTCGCGCGCGCCGCCTCCGTCAGCCTGCGGATGCGGCCGAAAAGATCGATCTCCCACGCCGCCGATACCGAAAGCTCGTAGTCGTTATAAACCGCTCCGACGCCCGGCAGCGTCGGCTGTGGTCCCGCCTGTGAAATGCGCTGCCGTCCCGCCGTCGCGCCCGCCGACACTTGCGGAAAGAGCGCCGAGCGCGTCGTGACGAACTGGCCCATGAACTGTTCGACGCGCGCCGCCGCTATCTTCACGTCCTTGTTGTTCGCGAGCGCGGTCGCGATCAGGTCGTCGAGCACGGGGTCCTGGAACTGCTTCCACCATTCGGTGTTCACGGTATCGGCGACTTCGGCTGCGGGGAAGCGGTACGTCGCGGGCGTTGGCACGGGCTCGCGCGAATAGTTCGGCCCGAGCAGGCAGCCGTTCAGCGACACGACGCCAGCGAGAGCCACGAGCGAAAGAAAGAGCCGGGCGCGCCGCATGTCAGTTCCCCTCGTTCGGAGCGGAGGGCCTCGCGTCGGCGCTGCCGCCGGACGCGCCGTGGGCTTGCGCCACATCGGCGGCGGGCGCCGGCGCGGCCGAAGCCGGCGGGACATGGCCGCTTTTCTTGCTGGAGCGCGAGGACATCGTTTCGAGCACGTAGAAGAACATCGGAATGAAGAACACGGCGATGACCGTCGCGCCCAGCATCCCGCCGATCACGCCCGTGCCGATGGAATGCCGGCTGTTCGCCGATGCGCCCGTCGCGATGGCGAGCGGCACGCAGCCGAGAATGAACGCGAGCGATGTCATGACGATCGGGCGCAGGCGTTCTTCAGCGGCGGTCATCGTGGCATCGAACACGGATTTGCCCGACTCGCGGTTGATCACGGCGAACTCGAAGATGAGAATCGCGTTCTTGGCCGCGAGCGCGACGAGCATCGTGAGGCCGATCTGAAAGTAGACGTCGTTGTTGAGCCCGCGCAGCAAAATGGCGAGCAGCGCGCCGAAGATGGCGAACGGCACGGCCATCAACACGCCGAACGGCAGGCTCCACTTCTCGTATTGCGCGGCGAGGATCAGAAACACCATGACGAGCCCGAACACGAAGACGAGCGTCGACGAACTGCCCGACTGCTTCGCTTCGAACGCCTCGCCGCTCCACGCGATGCCGTATTCGGACGGCAGCGTCGCGGCCACCTCTTCCAGCGCCTGAATCACTTGCCCGGACGCGTAGCCCGGCGCGGCATTGGCCGTGATCTTCACTGCCGGGAAGTTGTTGAACCGCGTGATGAGGTCGGGGCCGGTCACGTAATGCGTGTTGACCACCGCCTTGAGCGGCACCATGTTGCCGTTCTTGCTCCGCACGAAAATCTGCGTGAGGTCTTGAGGCCGCAGACGGTACGAAGGCTCCGCCTGCAGAATCACTTGCCACAGGCGGCTCGAGCGGTTGAACTGCGAGACGTAGAGCGAGCCGAACATTGTCTGCATCGCGCTATAGACGTCTTCGACGGGCACGCCGAGCGTTTCCGCCTTGTCGCGGTCCACGTCGGCGAGCAGTTGTTGCGACGCGGCGTTGAAGGTCGACGTGACGCCGGTGAGCTCGGGCCGGCGCTTGGCCTTGGCCACGAAGTCGTCGACGATTCCGGCGAACTGCGAGATGGGCGCGTCGCCCTTGCTCTGGATCCACATTTCGGTGCCGCCCGTCGTGCCGAGGCCCGGAATGGACGGCGGATTCAGCGGCACGACAATGCCCTCCCTGATCTGCGACAGCGCCTTGTAGGCGTCGACCAGCACGGAGCGCGCGTTCTGCGTGCGGATGTTCGCGGACTTGTACCGCTCATCGAAACTCTTGAAGCCGACAAAGAACGTCGACGCGTTGTTCTTGTTCTGGCTGTCGAGCAGGCTGAAGCCGTCCACCGTCGTGATGCTGCCGACGGCCGGCTGCTTCATGAAGTACTCCGTGACGCGGTCGGAGACTTGCCCCGTCCGATCCAGCGACGCCGCATCCGGCATGATGACCGCG
The DNA here is from genome assembly GCF_902506145.1 of Burkholderia sp. 8Y. Taxonomy (GTDB): domain Bacteria; phylum Pseudomonadota; class Gammaproteobacteria; order Burkholderiales; family Burkholderiaceae; genus Caballeronia. The sequence goes on from NZ_LR733519.1 coordinate 1,707,939, forward strand.
CCCAGCAGATAACCCTGATCTTCCGGCGGCAGGAATGCGGTGGGAATGTCGCGCATCATCACGACAGCCAGCGCGATCATTCCGGCAAAGAGCAGCAAGGCGATGATGAAGCGTTTGATGATGAGCCGCACGACGTGCGTATAGCCCGCCGTCATGCGCACGAATTGCCGGTCGAACCAGCGGAAGAACCCTTTCTTCTCGTGATGCCCGGGCTTCAGCAGCAACGAGGCGAGGGCGGGCGACAAGGTCAGCGCGACAATGCCCGAAATGATGACCGAGATCGCGATGGTGATGGCGAACTGCTTGTACATCTGCCCCGTGATGCCGCCGAGAAACGCCACGGGCACGAACACCGCGCAGAGCACGAGCACGATGGCGACGACGGGACCGGCCACTTCGTCCATCGCGAGTTTCGAAGCCGCTTTCGGATCGAGCTTGTGCACCGTCATGTTGCGCTCGACGTTTTCGATCACGACGATCGCATCGTCCACGACGATACCGATGGCGAGCACCATGCCGAACAAGGTCAGCATGTTGATGGAAAAGCCGAGCGCCGACATGCCCATGAACGTGCCGACGATCGACACCGGCACCGCCAGCACCGGAATGAGCGTAGCGCGCAGGCTTTGCAGGAACACGAACACGACGATCACCACCAGCACGACCGCTTCGAAGAACGTATGGATCACGTCGGAAATCGACGCACGCGTGAACTCGGTCGTGTCCATCGCGATTTCATAGTCGATGCCTTCCGGGAACGACTTCTTCATTTCGGCGAGGCGCGCGCGCACCTGTTTCGACACGTCGAGCGCGTTCGCGCCCGGCTGCTGATACACCGCGAGCACGGTCGCGGATTTGCCCTGAAAGCGGCTGCGAATCGAATAGTCCTTCTGCCCGAGTTCCGCGCGGCCCACGTCCTTCAGCCGCACGATGGCGGCGCCCCCCGACTCCGCGCGAATGATGATGTTCTCGAACTGCGACGGTTCGGTGAGCCGCCCCGAGGTCGTCACCGCGAACGACTGCTCGACGGGCGCACCCGTCGGCGATTGCCCGAGACGCCCCACCGCGAACTGCTGATTCTGGTTCGCGACGGCTGTCTGCACGTCGGCGGCCGTGACCCCGAGTTGCGCCATGCGGTCCGGCTTGAGCCAGATCCGCATGGCGTAGTCCGGCGTGCCGAAGATGCTCGACTGGTTCGCGCCGGAAATGCGCTTCAACGCATCGAGCACGTAGACGTTCGCGTAGTTGGCGATATACGTGGCGTCGTATCGCTCGTCGGGCGAGTAGATCGCGATCACCATCATGAATGCCTGCGACTTCTTCTGCACCTGCACGCCTTGCGCCGTGACCGACTGCGGCAATTGCGGCAGCGCGAGGTTGACGCGGTTCTGCACGTCCACCTGAGCCAGTTCCGGATTCGTGCCGATCTCGAAGTACGCGTTGATGGTGAGGTTGCCCGTCGACGAACTGGACGAGCTCATGTAGATCATCCGGTCGGCGCCGTTGACCTGCTGCTCGATCGGCGCGGCCACGTTGTTCGCGACCACATCGGCGCTCGCGCCCGGATACGTCGCCGAGATGGTGATTTGGGGCGGCGTGATGTCCGGATACTGCGCCGTCGGCAGCGCGAGCATGGCCAGCGCGCCACCCAGCGTGATGACGATGGAAATGACCGAGGCAAAGATCGGGCGGTCAATGCAGAAATGTGAGATGTTCATTGGCCTCTTCCGCGCGACATGCTTCCGATAGTCGGCTGATCACATCACTTCTCGGCGCCGCCGCCTTCGTTCTTCGTCTGGCTGAGCGACGCCTGTGCGCCGGGAGCGGACGTCGCGGCCGGCGCGGTTGCCGGCGCCTGATCCGGCGCCGGTGCGCTCACGACGCGCACTTGCGAATCGGCTCCGACACGCACCGCGCCGTCCACGATGACGCGCTCGCCTGCCTTCAGGCCGCTCGTCACGAACCAGTCGTCGCCATGCCATTCGCCGACTTCGACCACGCGCTGACGCGGCTTGGATTGCCCGTCCAGCACCCAGACGAAATGACTCTTCGCGCCCTGCAATACCGCGCGCTGGGGAACCAGAATGGCGTTGGGCCGCACCGCGCCCGCCACGCGCGCCTTCACGAACTGCCCCGGACGCAGCGTGCCGCGCGGATTCCCGAACACCGCGCGCACGAGGAACGTGCCCGTCTCCGTGCTGAACGCGGGATTCGTGAAGTCGATATGGCCCGTTTGCGGGTAGACAGATCCGTCTGCCTGAATGACGGTCACGTCGAACTTGTTTCCGGCCGGAAAATGCAGTTCGTCCTTGCGTATTTCCTCTCGCCATCTCAGCAACTCGTTCTCCGAGATGCTGAAGTTCACCCACATCGGATCGAGTTGATAGACGTACGTGAGCAGGCCGGACTGCGTCGGTGTCACGTAGCTGCCCTCCTGCACGCGCGCAAAACTCGACAAGCCTTTGAGCGGCGAGCGGATCGTCGTATAGCTCAGGTTGAGTTGCGCGGTCTGCACTTCGCCTTGCGCGGCGATGACGGCGGCCTCGGCCTGCTTCTCGTTGCCGGTGGCATCGTCGAGATCCTTCTTGCTCAACGCGTTCATGGCGGCGAGCGGCACTACGCGCGCGAGATTCTGCTTCGTCACGAAGAGCCGTGCCTGCTGCTGCGAGAGCGCGCCCTTGGCGGTTTGCAGCGCGGCCTCGAAGGGGCGCTTGTCCATGATGAACATCACCTGTCCCGCTTCCACCAGCGCGCCTTCGGTGTACATGCGCTTCTCGAGAAAGCCGTCGACGCGTGCGCGGATTTCGACTTCGCGCGAACTCTGCGTCTGCGCGGTGAACTCGAAATCGACCGGAGTGGACTTCGACGTGACAGTGACGACGGTGACATCGACGGCCGGCCGCGGCGCTTCCGGAGGCGGCTTGTTGCACGCGGCGAGCGAGAGGGCCACGATCGAGACGGAACAATAAGAGCGCAGTGCGAGCATCCCGCGCGGCCATTCGGCGAACCGCCTGCAGTCGAGCATCTGTTTGCACATGAACGCCATGGGCGCCTCCCCCCTGGGATGGCCGATAGTCGGAGAGCGAACGCGCTAACGCGTGCTCGCCACGGCATGCTCGCGCGATGCAATTGGCGACTGCGTGCTGAGCGATGGCGTGCGTCGGAAGCCTTAGCTTTCGAGCGACGTCATCGCTTACAACTAAACGGCCAAGCGACGTCGATGAGCGCGAGCCTGATACTTGTGATGGGTTAGCGGACTCCGATCGTAACGGCGGCGACAGCCGGAAACACCGGCGTTCCTCCGTCATGCGTGACGTTTTCGATGAATCCAGTAATAACCGAAGACGATCCAAAACGCTATAAAAAATTTGGACGAGAATCGCGGGGAAGGGGTGCATCAGCTTGCCCGGCCCTGACGCGCTCTGATGCGTGATTGAATGTAGGGATTACTTATTATCATGCGTCGCGTGTGTGCCGGTTCATGCAACGTCGACGGCGACTGTTTGCATAAATAGCTCCTCGCGTAACTCGAAAGCGCAGTTGAGCCGGCCACTTGCATATCGGGAATCTACGATATATACTTCGCCTCAAGACGATTCGGAACGCACGCTTCTTTGCCGCGTGCGCCGGCCGTCAGACGCACGAGCTACGAAATGGACATCGACGCAATCCACAAGGCCCTCGCCAACCCCCTTCGCCGCGAGATTCTCGAATGGCTGAAGGAGCCAGAGCTGCATTTCCGTGATCAGGAACTGCCGCTGTCGCATGGCGTCTGCGCGGGCCAGATCGATGGGCGCTGCGGCATGTCGCAGTCCACCGTTTCCGCGCATCTTGCAACCCTGCATAAAGCCGGGCTCGTCACGACCAAGCGCGTGGGACAGTGGGTGTTCTTCAAGCGCGACGAAGCGGTGATTCAGGCGTTCCGCGATTCCATCGGGAATCTCTGAACTTCCGGAATCCCTTCGAAGTGACAGTCTCATTTCAATTCAATTAGGATACCTTTCCGTTATGCCGACTCTTTTCGATCCGCTCAAGGTAGGCGCAATCACGCTCAAAAACCGCATCGTCATGGCGCCGCTCACGCGTCAGCGCGCAGGCGTCGAACGCGTGCCGAATGCGCTGATGGCGCAGTATTACGCCGATCGCGCATCGGCCGGTCTCATCCTCAGCGAGGCGACTTCCGTGACGCCGCAGGGCGTCGGTTATGCCGATACGCCGGGCATCTGGTCGGACGAGCAAGTCGAAGGATGGAAGGTCGTCACGCGTGCTGTTCACGAAGCGGGCGGCAAGATTTTCCTCCAGCTGTGGCACGTGGGCCGCATCTCGGACCCCATCTTCCTGAACGGCGAACTGCCGGTTGCGCCGAGCGCAATCGCCGCGAGCGGCCACGTGAGCCTCGTGCGTCCGCAGCGGCCCTACGTTACGCCGCGCGCGCTGGAACTCGATGAAATCGCGGGCGTCCTCGCGGCCTATCGAAGGGGCGCGGAGAACGCGAAGCGCGCGGGCTTCGACGGCGTGGAAGTCCACGGCGCGAACGGTTATCTGCTCGACCAGTTCCTGCAGGACAGCACCAACAAGCGCACCGACGAATACGGCGGCCCGATCGAGAATCGCGCGCGCCTGATGCTCGAAGTGGTCGACGAGTGCATCGCCGTATGGGGCGCGGATCGCGTGGGCGTGCATCTCGCACCGCGTGCCGATTCGCATACCATGGGCGACAGCGACCGCGCGGCCACCTTCGGCTACGTCGCGCGTGAGTTGGGCAAGCGCAAGATCGCGTTCATCGCGGCGCGCGAGGCGGAAGGTGCGGATAGCCTGGGACCGCAATTGAAGAAGGCGTTCGGCGGCGTCTATATCGCTAACGAGAACTTCACCAAGCAGAGCGCCGAGGCAATCATCGGACGTGGCGATGCCGATGCTGTCGCGTGGGGCAAGCCGTTCATCGCGAATCCGGACCTCGTGCGCCGCTTCGAAGTGGACGCGCCGCTCAATCAGCCGGATAGCGCAACGTTCTATGCGCCCGGTCCGAAGGGCTACATCGACTATCCGTTGCTTGAAACGGCGGAGTAAATTTTTTCGCGCTTATACAGAGCGTTATGCATCACACAAACAGCGGCTTCGGCCGCTGTTTTGCTTTTGCACGGTCAATACCGTGCCGACTCACGAAGCTCTGCGTTGCTGCACGCATCGCAATGAAATCGCTTACTCGAACGCACTGCGAAATTATCGATTTAGCGCTCAACCGCTCAGCAAAAATAGTGTATTGGTGCGTTTGACTCTTTGCTGTCCGTGCGCGCTTCACGAAGCGCACGAGCGCCAAACAACGCGACCCGTGCATGCCGCGATTCGTTTCATGAACGATTCAAGACGCCGCTCATTCCATACGTTTGTCCCGTGCCCGTCGGGCATCTCACGGCTGCGGGTCGATCCCGCCAAGGAGCGCATATGTCGTGGCTTACGCAAACGCTGCGCAGTTACCCTGAAATCGCGATCTTTCTTTCGCTAGGCGTCGGGTACTGGGTCGGCGGCAAGTCGTTCAAGGGATTCAGCCTCGGTGCCGTGACTGCGACGCTGCTCGCCGCCATCGCCATCGGGCAACTCGGCATCACAATTTCGTCGAATGTGAAAGCCGTCTTCTTTCTGATGTTTTTGTTCGCGGTCGGCTATGGCGTGGGCCCGCAATTCGTGCGCGGCATCGCGAAAGACGGCTTGCCGCAGGCGCTTTTCTCGGTCATCCAGTGCGTCCTCTGTCTTGCCGCGCCCTATGCAGCGGCGAAAATCGCGGGCTATGACATCGGTTCGGCGGCGGGGCTCTTCGCGGGATCGCAGACCATTTCAGCGTCGATGGGACTCGCCACGGACGCGATCAACCGTCTCGGCCTTCCCGCCACCGAGACCAAAGCGTTGCTCGACGCGATGCCAACGGCCTACGCCGTCACCTACATCTACGGCACGATTGGCTCGGCGCTGATTCTCGCGATGCTTGGACCGAAACTGCTCAACATCGATCTCGTCGCGGCGTGCAAGGAGTACGAGGAGCAGGTCGGGGGGGCGGCCGAACTCGGCGGGCCGGGCACCGGATGGCATCAGTTCGCGCTGCGTGCGTACCGCGTCGCTAACGAGGGACGCGCCGCCGGCATGAGCGTGGCCCAGGCGGAGGCGCTCAGGCCCGCGGGGGCGCGGCTTTTCATCGAACGAATCCGGCGTGACGGCAAGATTCAGGAAGCGAAAGTCGACGACGTGCTCCAGCCGGGCGATATCGTCGCGGTCGTCGGGCGGCGCGAGCATCTCGTCGATCTGCTCGGCGGCACCGCGACCGAAGTCGACGACGCCGAACTGCTGGCCGTGCCCGTGGAAGGCGTCGATGTCTATATCACCAGCAAGAACGTCGAAGGACGCACGCTGGCCGAACTGGGGCAAACGCCGGGCGCGCGCGGCGTGTTCATCCGGCGCATCAAGCGCGGCGCGACCGAAACGCTGATTCCCGTGCTGGCGAGCACCAAGCTCTATCGCGGCGACACGGTGACGCTCGTCGGCCGCACGCAGGATACGACGGCGGTGGCCAACGCAGTCGGCGTCATCGACCGGCCGAGCGACGTGGCGGACATGGCCTTCGTCGGCCTTGCCATCACGCTCGGCGCGCTCATCGGCGCAATCGTGATCCGCTTCGGCGCGATTCCCATCACGTTGTCCACGGCGGGCGGCGCGCTGATCGCGGGCATCGTGTTCGGCTGGCTGCGCGCGATTCATCCGACGTTCGGCCGCATTCCGTCGCCGACCATCTGGTTCATGAATTCAGTAGGACTGAATGTCTTCATCGCCGTGGTCGGCATCTCGGCGGGGCCGGGCTTCGTCGCGGGCTTGCAAAAGCTCGGCGTTAGCCTGTTTTTATGGGGTATTTTCGCATCGTCGGTGCCGCTCATCATCGGCATGTATATCGCGAAGTACGTCTTCAGGTTCCATCCCGCGCTTCTGCTCGGCATCTGCGCGGGCGCGCGCACCACGACAGCGGCGCTCGGCATGATCTGCGATGCAGCCAAGAGCCAGGTGCCGGGTCTCGGCTACACGGTCACGTATGCGGTCGGCAATACGCTGCTCACCATCTGGGGGATGGTCATGGTGATGCTCATGACGTGAAGGCGGACGCTGCGTGTCTCATTGTTTTTTCCCGAACTGATTGCTCATTTCCTGGGGGTGTTGGATGTCAAAGTCCTCGAAGTCCGGTTCCGACGATCGCGCAGCGATGGCCTCGCTCAGCCCGTTCGAGCTCAAGGACGAACTCATCAAGGCAGCGGGCGGCGGCGTGGTGGAGCGTCCCGCGAACGTCGCGATGCTCAACGCCGGCCGCGGCAATCCGAATTTCCTCGCGACTATTCCGCGCCACGGCTTCTGGCAGCTCGGTCTCTTTGCGATGCGCGAATCCGAGCGTTCATTCGCCTACATGCCCGAAGGCATCGGCGGCTTTCCGAAGCACCACGGCCTCGAAGAACGCTTCGAGATTTTCGCGCGTGAGAACAAGGGCACGCCCGGCATCGGCTTTCTGACCGGCGCGGTATCGTACGTGCGGGATCAACTCGGCCTCAACGCGGGCGACTTCCTCTACGAGATGTGCGAAGGCATTCTCGCTTCGAACTATCCGGTGCCGGACCGCATGCTCAAGCTGTCGGAAATCATCGTCGGTCAATACCTGCGGCGCGAGATGATCGGCAAGCATCCTTTCGTCGGCGAGTTCGACATCTTCGCGGTCGAAGGCGGCACGGCCGCGATGACGTACATCTTCAACACGATGCGCGAGAACTTCCTCATCAAGCAAGGGGATACCATCGCGCTCGGCATGCCGATCTTCACGCCGTACATCGAGATTCCGAAGCTCAACGACTACAAGCTCGAAGTCGTGAATCTCAATGCGGACGTGGCGCAAGGCTGGCAGTATTCGAAAGAAGAACTGGACAAGCTGCGCGATCCCAAGATCAAGGCGTTTTTCCTCGTGAATCCGAGCAATCCGCCTTCGGTGAAGATGGACGACGAGAGTCTCGAATACATCGCGGAGATCGTCAAGGAGCGGCCCGATCTGATTCTCCTGACCGACGACGTGTACGGCACCTTCGCCGACGACTTCGTCTCGCTCTTCGCGCTCTGTCCGAAGAACACGATTCTTGTGTACTCCTATTCGAAATACTTCGGCGCGACGGGCTGGCGGCTCGGGACCATTGCCACGCATCACGAGAACGTTTTCGATGAGCAGCTCGCCGCGCTGTCGAAGGAGCAGAAGGCGATCCTGCACGAGCGTTACGAATCGATCACGACGGAGCCCGACAAGCTCAAGTTCATCGACCGGCTGGTGGCCGATAGCCGCACGGTCGCGCTGAATCATACGGCGGGCCTTTCCACGCCGCAGCAGGTGCAGATGGTGCTGTTCTCGCTGTTCTCGCTGATGGACACGCCCGACGCGTACAAGAACGCGCTCAAGCGGCTGATTCGCAATCGCAAGCAGGCGCTTTATCGCGAGATTGGTATTCCGCTGGAGGACGACGACGAGAATCTCGTCGATTACTACACCATTCTCGACATGGAATATCTCGGCGAGCGCATGTATGGGCGCGAGTACGTCGACTGGCTCCTGAAGAACACGAAGCCGACCGAACTGCTCTTCAGGCTTGCGCAGGACGCGCGCGTCGTGCTGCTGCCGGGGCGCGGTTTTGGCACGCAGCATCCGTCAGGACGCGTGTCGCTCGCGAATCTGAACGAAAGCGACTACATGCAGATTGGCCGCGCGATTCGCAAGATGATGGACGAGCACGTCGCGCAGTTCAACGCTCAGAACGGAAAGAAGGGCAAATGAACGACGATCGGGCCGCGCAAGGCGGCCCGATTGTCTACCCGATGAAGCGAGACGCTCAGAACTTGTGACGCATGCCGATGCGAAACGCCAGCTGGTTGTTCTCGCCAAGACCCGACGTGCCGAAGTAGCTCGACGACGAAGAACCGATCGACGCCTGATTCTGCACGCCGTTGTTCGAACCCGACGCCTTCTGATAAACCGCGAGCGCGTACACGTCGGTGCGCTTGCTCAATACGTAGTCGAAGCTCGCGTCGATCTGGTGCCAGTGACCCTTGAGATTGTCGTACAGGTCCATGTAGGTGTAGCCGAGACCCGCCGTCATCGCGGACGTGATCGCGTACTTGCCGCCGATGTCGAACGCGTTGATGCGCGAGCTGGAACCGACGATCGGCTCGAAGCGCGTGTTCGTCCACAGGCCGAAGACCGTCGCCGCGCCGAACGCGTAGTTCGCGCCGACGCCCAACGAACGCAGATCCTTCGCGTTGTTGGTCGTGCCGGTCGTGTTGATGTTGGCGACCGTCGAGCTGAATGCCGGCGTCGCAGCGGTCGGATAGTGGATGTCCGTGTACGCCGCACCGATGCCGAGCGGGCCGGCCTTGTAGTTCAGGCCAAAGCTGTAGGCGCGCGAGGAACCCTGAGTGGTCGTGGTGCCGACCGTGGTGTTGGGCGTGCCCGCGAACGCGCCGGCCGTGTTCGAGAAGCCGTACATCGCGCCGAACGTGAAGCCGTAGAAGCTCGCGCTCGAGAACTTGACCGCGTTGTTGATACGGCTCGACGTCAGCTGGTCGAAGTCGTTCATGTGGTACGCGTAGTTGCCCGCGACGGTCTGGCCGCCGATCGAATAGGCCGAGCCGAGGTAGTCGGTGCTGAAGCTGTACTGGCGGCCGAAGGTCAGCGAGCCGACGTCGTTCTTCGCGATACCCACATACGCCTGACGGCCGAATTCAGCGCCGCCCTGACCGAGCGCGCCCGTGCCGCTGTTGAAGCCGTTTTCCAACGTGAAGATCGCCTTCAGGCCGCCGCCGAGGTCTTCGGCGCCACGCAGGCCGCAACGGCTGGCTTGGGCGACGCCGTCGTCGTACTTGACGAGCGAATTGCCGGCGCGCGTCGTGCTGGTCGAGCTGTTGTTCACATAGCTGATGCCGGCGTCGATGATGCCGTACAACGTCACGCTGCTCTGCGCATGGGCAGACGTGGCGAGGGTGGCGAAAGCGGCGAGGGCGGCGGTTGCCAAGAGATTCTTCTTCAAGACTTGCTCCGTGAGTGGTTCGCGGTGTGTGGTGCGCTGCGAGGGCAGCGCCTGTCTGCGGCGCTCGCGCTCTGCTGGCGCGTGGCGGCGACGGGCGCAAATGTAGCGGCGGCTGAAGAAACAAATGTGACAGGGTTTACCTTGAGCTTGCGTGTCTCGCGCCCGCAACGGGACTAGCGGATAACGCCGATGTATGCCAACGCGCGCACGCGCGGCGCGAGGACAGCCCGCGCGCGGCCGCGCTATGCTGGCGGTTCATCACCGCGAGCGAATGGACATGGACGAACAGGGAATCCGCGCACTGGAGGAACGGCTGAGACAGGCGATGATCGCCTCAGACGTGAATGCGCTCGATGCGCTTCTCGCCGACGATCTCAGCTTCGTCGACGCAACCGGCAAGGTCTGGACGAAGGCCGACGATCTGAACGGGCATCGCTACGGCATGCAGCGTATCGACACGCTGAAGGTCGAAGAGCAGAGCATCCGCGTCTATGGCGCGTTCGCGGTCACGGTGACGCGCGTGGCGATTTCCGGCACGTTCGCCGGCGCGCCCTTCACAGGCAGCCTGCGCTATACGCGAACGTGGGGCGAGACCGCAGGCGCCTGGCGCGTGGTCGCGGCGCAGTGCGGTCTCATGGCTTTCTAGAGCGAACGCTCAGGCCGACAGCAGCGAGCCCGTGCGATACGCCTTCGCGCCCGCGATGCGCGCGACTTCGAGACCCGCCGTCGCGAAACGCGTGATATGCCGCGCGTACATGACGCCCGACGTGCTGCATTTGAGCGTGGTCACGGTGTCGGTCAGCGGATCGACGATATCGGCGATCGCTTCGCCCGCGTCGATGAACGCGCCCACTTGCGCACGAAACACGAGCACGCCCGATGCGGGCGCGACGATCGGCTCGGCGCCCGCGAGCGGCGTCGCGGGGAAAGCGAGCTCGGGCAGCGACGCTTGCGGCGCATCGATCACGCCGCGATGAATCAGGTAGTTGACGATCGCCTGCGCGTCCTTGTCGGCGAGCTCATGCGACACGTCGTGCTGGCTGCGCAATTCCACCGTCACCGAAATGCCGCCGTTCGGAATCGGGAAGCGGTCGCCGTAACGGGCGCGCAAGTCCGACCAGCAGAAGCTGTGAATTTCGTCGAACGGATTGCCGACCGAATTCAGCGCGAGCAGCGACGCCTTCGAGTCCAGATAACGCGCGAGCGGCTCGACTTCCGTCCAGATGTCCGGGTTCGTGTAGAGATGCAGCGCGGCGTCAAGATCGCAGTGCAGATCGAGCACCACGTCCGCGTCGTAAGACAGCTTTTGCAGCGCGAGGCGTTGCGATTCGAGTTCCGTGCGCGGGGTCTGCTCGTCGAGCGCCTCTTTCATCGCGGCGCGCACGGCTGCGCGGTTGGCCTCGGCGTCATTCGACAGACGCGCTTCGATGCGCGGCGCGATCAGCGCGGCGAGATCGTGGAAATTGCGGTTGAAGTTGTGGCCGCTGTTCGTATCGAAACGGCCCAGCAGATTGCCGTGCAGGAACTGGTTCAGGCCGATGGGATTCGGCACCGGCACGATCACCACTTCGCCGCGCAGCTTGCCGGCGGCTTCGAAAGCGGCGAGCAGGCGGCGCAGCTTCCACGCGACCAGCATGCCCGGCAGTTCGTCCGCATGCAGCGACGACTGTATGTAGATTTTCTGTCCGCCATCGGGACCGTAATGAAAACTGGCGATGCTGCGTGAGGTGCCGAGCGTCGGCGAGATGAGCTGGTGAGTTCTGGTCTGCATAGTGTTCGCGCGCACGCGAGTGCGCGAGGTCTTGCCTCGTTGGTTGCTGGACGGCTGAGGCGCCCCGATACGGGGCCTGTGATGCGTGGCGGTGTCTCCGTCCGCCGGCGCGGCCTCAGACGTTCGATCTTAGCCGAAATCGGCGGGACGGGCGGCTGGCCTGTCAACGCGAGCAGGACGGCGCGCAATGAAAAACGGGCTCCGCGGAGCCCGTTCGTTGACTAGCCGATCCCGAAGAAATCAGCCGCCGTACACGTCGAAGTCGAAGTACTTCTTCTCGAGCTTCTTGTACGTGCCGTCCTTGATGATATCGGCGATCGCCTTGTCGATCTTCGCCTTCAGGTCGGTGTCTTCCTTGCGCAGACCGATACCGGCGCCATTGCCGAGGATCTTCGCGTCGACGATATCCTTGCCCGCGAAGTCGAAGCCCGCGCCGCGCGGCGTCTTCAGAAAGCCGATGTCGGCCTGCACCGCGTCTTGCAGCGCGGCGTCCAGACGGCCGGAGGTCAGGTCGGCGTAGACCTGGTCCTGGTTCTGGTACGGCGTGACGGTCACGCCCTTCGGCGCCCAGTACGTCTTGGCGTAGGTTTCCTGAATCGTGCCCTGCTCGACGCCCACGTTCTTGCCCTTCAGGCTCTCGGCCGTCGGCTGAATGCCGCTGCCTTTCTTCGCGACGAGGCGCGTCGGCGTGTTGAAGAGCTTGCTCGAAAACGCGATCTGCTCGGCGCGTTGCGGCGTCATCGACATCGACGAGAGCACGCCGTCGAACTTCTTCGCCTTCAGCGCGGGGATCATGCCGTCGAAATCGTTCTCCACCCACGCGCATTTCGCCTTCAGGCGCGCGCAGATTTCGTTGCCCAGATCGATGTCGAAACCGACCAGCTTGCCATCCGAACCCTTCGATTCGAACGGCGGATAACTTGCATCGACGCCGAAGCGGATCGTCGAATAGTCCTTGGCATGGGCCGTGACGGCGGTGAACGACGTGACGGCGAGAAGGGACATCGACAAGGCGGCAAGCAGTTTCTTCACTGTTTTAACTCCAGAAGGTGGTCAGTTCGGCCCGGAAGGTCTCGTTCCGGTGCCGTCCGGCGCGGCGGGCGGTTGCCCTGAAACAGGCCGGACAGCGGGCATTCCGCGGATCGTGTCGATGCAGAATCGGCAGAAGGTTACCAAGCCAAAATAGTTCGGAACCTAGTGAAACCCCGGATAGCGGTGGATTAGAGCATTTCTTCCTCACGGCGCGCAGGATTATTTCGGCATCGATACGCCAGCGATGGATGCGGCACACGCATTTGCGGCCGCCGAACAGCGGTTTTGCGCCGAAAAGGCGACGCTCGGCACGAATGATCCATCCGGTTAAGATGCGGCCTTTGCGTCGCGCAATCGCCCGGTAAAGCACCGCGCGCATGGCCGGATGCGAGCCACACATGAATCAGGAGACGACACCGATGGCAACCTCACCCGCGGCGCAATCGCGCCGCGCATCCGCCGATACGGCGCCGCCCGCGCTGTCCGCCGGCCTCATTTCCGCGCGCCTCGACCGGCTGCCGGCCACGCGGACGGTGTGGACGCTCGTCGTGCTGCTGAGCCTCGGCTTTTTCTTCGAGCTCTACGATTTGCTGTATTCCGGCTATGTCGCGCCGGGCCTCGTGAGAAGCGGCATCCTGACGCCCGCGACGAACGGCTTTTTCGGCATGACGGGCGTCGCGAGCTTCATCGCTTCGCTGTTCGCGGGGCTCTTTATCGGCACGGTCGCGTGCGGCTGGCTCGCCGACCGCTTCGGCCGTCGCGCGGTGTTCACGTATTCGCTGCTGTGGTACACGGCGGCCAACGTCGTGATGGCGTTCCAGGAGACCGCGACGGGCCTGAACTGCTGGCGCTTCATGGCGGGCGTGGGGATTGGCGTCGAACTCGTGACTATCGGCACGTATATTTCGGAACTCGCGCCGAAGCATATTCGCGGCCGCGCGTTCGCGTGCGAGCAGGCGGTGGGCTTCATGGCGGTCCCGGTCGTCGCGTTTCTCGCGTATCTGCTCGTGCCGCGCGCGCCGTTCGGCATCGACGGCTGGCGCTGGGTCGTCGTGATCGGCGCGCATGGGGCGCTCTTCGTCTGGTGGATTCGCCGCCGTTTGCCCGAAAGCCCGCGCTGGCTCGCGCAGAAAGGCCGTCTGGACGAAGCGGACCGCGTGATGTCCGCGCTCGAAGCGCAGGTCGAGCGCGAATACGGCAAGCCGTTGCCGCCGCCCGCCGAGCCGGAGCCTGTGCGCGACGTGGAGGACACGCAAGGCGGCGCGTTCGCCCGCATGTGGCAGCCGCCATACGGAAAGCGCGCCACGATGATGATCATCTTCAACGTGTTCCAGACCGTCGGTTTCTACGGCTTCGCGAACTGGGTGCCGACGCTCCTCGTCAAGCAGGGCATCACGGTGACGTCGAGCCTGATGTATTCCAGCATCATCGCGATTGCCGCGCCCATCGGGCCGATGATCGGCCTCGCCATTGCCGACAAGATCGAGCGCAAGACCGCGATCGTCGCGATGGCGGCGGCCAATATCGTGTGCGGGCTGCTTTTCAGTCAGTCGTCGAATGCTGCGTTTCTGATTGCGATGGGCGTCGGTCTCACGCTGTCGTCCAACATCATGTCGTACAGCTTCCACGCGTATCAGGCCGAACTATTCCCGACGAGCATCCGGGCGCGCGCCGTCGGTTTTGTCTACTCGTGGAGCCGGTTCTCCGCGATCTTCACGTCGTTCATCATCGCGGGCGTGCTGAAGGGCTTTGGCACGACGGGCGTGTTCGTGTTCATCGCGCTCGCCATGCTGATCGTGATGGCGGCCATCGGACTGATGGGACCGCGCACGCGCGACATGGCGCTGGAGAAGATTTCGCATTGACGCGGAGCGGCGCGCCGATCGCTGCATGTGCGCGTTCTGTATGCCAGAATCCGCAGATCGTTCCGGACAGCCGCCCACTTTTCGAATATGTCCGACACGCTCACACCAGTCGAAGCAGATCATGCGATGCGCAACTGGGTCTATCGAAGGCCGGATCCGGATCGGCTCCGAGATGCACAAGCGCATGTTCTGCGAGATGCTGCTGACGACGCACAATCCGTACAAGCCTGCCGTCATCGAGTGGCCGAAGCTGGACCCGGCGGCGCTCAGGCGCGTCACGTCGCTGCCGATCTGGGATATCGCGGTGCAGACCGAAGGGCGCGCGTCGATTCGCGTGGCGACCTATGCGGCGAGCGTGGCCGACCCGCAACTCGACGAAGCCCTGCGCATGAACGGCGGCGAGGAAGCGCGGCACAAGCTGGTGTTGTCGAAGCTCGTCGCGGCGTATGGCATCGAACTCGCGCCCGAGCCGCCGTATCCCGCGCCCGACGATGCCTTGCGCGCGTGGGTGCTCACAGGCTACAGCGAGTGCATCGCCAGTTTCTTCGCGTTCGGTCTTTTCGTGGCGGCGCGGCAGTCAGGCTATTTCCCCGAGGCGCTCGTCGAGACCTTCGAGCCGGTGATTCAGGAGGAAGCGCGGCACATTCTGTTTTTCGCGAACTGGGTGGCGTGGTATCGGCGCAGCTTGCCGTGGTATCGCAAGCCGGGCTTTCTGCTGAAGACGGCGGGCGTGTGGCTTTCGCTGATCCGCGATCGCATCTCGCTCGCGCGCGGTTTCGACACGAGCGGCGCCGCGCAGGACGCGAATTTCCCCGCGAATGTCGGGGATTCGGTGGCCGGCGATGTGTCGGTGGGCGCGTTGATCGACATGTGTCTCGCGGAAAACGAGCGCCGCATGGCGGGCTACGACGGGCGGCTTCTGCGGCCGACGACCGTGCCGATGCTCGCGCGGCTGGCGCGGCGGTTCGTTAAGTAGGGGAGTGTGCTTGCGACGCGAGCCCGTCCCTGCGTGTCCCGGTGCTTGGTACAGCACGCGAGAATTGCTGCGGCGCCCGCAGCCGGCCTAGATGGAGTCCACGGTCTCCATGCCGTCAGCCGCGCTTTGCATCTGGTAAGCATAACCAATAAATAACTGCCGTTCGACTTCGCTTCTGACGTCGATCAAATATGACGCGCGCGACGAATTTTTGAGAAGAATCACTGGTTACACTTCGGCATCCGTTGACTCATCGGCGTCACGTTTTGTTTAGGCACCGAAGGGATCCGCGGCCGTTCGATGCGTGCAGGCAGCAACTAGTCTGCATAAGCGAGAAGATGTCTGCGTTCGCGCAGCTTCGTCTTTGGATCGCCCGTCGGTTAGGAATCCAAGTAGGCCGGGTGGCGGAGCCTGCGTCAAACGCCTGATCGCGTCGTTTTGCTTGACGGCTGCCCTCATGCAGTTGGACTTCGAAGGCGATTTTCCGCGCCTCACAGGCGCCTAGCCATTGCGGGATTTCGCCTACAGCGCGGCAAGGTCTTCAGCCTCGCGCCGAATGGCGAGCGAACCGCCTGCCAGTTTGCTACCGGCTCGCCGCTGAGGACCTATTCGATCGATGTCCGAAGGCACGGCTCAGCTGCACGTAGCGATTCCCTCGTTGCTCGCTACCTGCTGGCGGATGGTCAGGTGCGGGGCGCTTTGCGGCTCACGCTCCTGCCCGCCAGACGAAATGGCCATTTGAAGAGAAACACCCAGCTTAAGCAAGACAACAAGAAATGTTCAAGTTCGATACCAACCGCACGCTCACCGCGAGCGGCCCGGCGTTGCCGACGCTGCCCACGGGCGAGGATGCGCTGCACCTCGTCGCCATCGAAGGCAACGAGCATCTGTCGAAGATTTATACGTACACGCTCGATTTTTTAACGCCCGCCAATCTGCCGATGCTCAGCGAAGAGGCCGCCAACTTCGATCTGAACGAAATGGTCGGTCAGGAGTTGACCGTCACCGTGCAGCTCGATGGCATGGGCACGGCGAGTCTCGGGTTGGGCAACATCGGCGCGGGCACGCGCGAGATCAGCGGCATCGTGACCGAAGCGCGGTTCGTGGGGCAGCGTAACGGGCAAAGCCGCTATCAAGTCATTGTGCGGCCGTGGGTTCACCTGGCAGATCAGCAGTCCAATTACCGGATTTTCCAGGCGAAGACAGTTGTCGAGATCATCGATGAGGTGCTCTCGGCGTACCTGTACTCGTGGGACAAGCGCCTGAGCGCGCGCTATTCGCCGCTGGAATATCAAGTCCAATATGGTGAAACCGACTTCGCGTTCATTCAGCGCCTGATGCAGGAACACGGCATTTACTGGTTCTTCGAGCACTCGAAGAAGGTGCATCGGATGGTGCTGGTCGATCAACTGGGCGCGCACAAGCCGGTCGACAGCGAGGCGTATCAGACGCTCTCGTACTACCCGCCGGGGCACAAGATCGACCGCGAATATATCGACACGTTCCAGGCCGCCGCGAGCATCCAGTCGGGCAAGTGGACCACCAACGATTTCAACTTCAAGACGCCCAAGGCGAAACTCGCGGCCGACAATGCGCTGCCGCAGGACACGGTACATAACGCGCTCGAACGTTATGAGTGGCCGGGCGATTATCAGGACGTGAGCACCGGCGAGAACGTCGCGCGTTTGCGCATGCAGCAAGTGCGTGCGCAGGGCGAGCGCATGCGCGGCAGCGGCCCGCTGCGGGATGTGGTGTGCGGCACGACCTTCCACCTGCAGGGCTATCCGCAGACCAGGGCGAACCGCGAGTACCTGGTGATCGAGGCGTCGTTCACGGCCAAGGAGCTCGACGAGGCAAGCGGCTCGGGGCAGTTCGACATCCACACATCCTTTCTCGTGCAGCCGGCGACGATCGTCTATCGCCCGGAGCGCGATGTGCCCAAGCCGCGGACCACGGGTCCGCAGACGGCGATCGTGACCGGTCCCGAAGGACACGAGATCTGGACCGACCAGTACGGCCGCGTGAAGCTCAAGTTCCACTGGGACCGCTCGCCCGTGCGCAACCAGAAGTCGTCGTGCTGGGTGCGGGTGTCGTATCCGTGGGCGGGCAACAACTACGGGACGATCGCGGTGCCCCGCGTGGGCTCGGAAGTGATCGTGGATTTCGAGAATGGCGAGCATCGAGCACGACGATGGCACGACCAGCCGCTACGAATACGATGCATTGGGGCGGCGGATGGCGAAGCATCACACGGCGAAGGGTGGCAAGACGCAGACGACGCTATTCGTGTGGGACGGCGACTGGATGGTGCAGGAGATTCGTGTCGGCAGCGGCTTCCAAGATATAAACCCGGTGACGTATGTGGCACACCCAAATCACGCGGGGCCGCTAACAAAGCTCGAGGGCGGTAGGGTCTATCACTACGTGACGGACCATCTGGGCACGCCGCAGGAGCTTTATGACAACCGGCGCCGAGTGGTGTGGGCGGCCGACTTCACTGCCTATGGCAAGATGCGGCGTGTGCTCAAGCAGGAAGTCGACAATCCGATTCGCTTTCCGGGGCAATACTTTGATGCGGAGAGCGGGCTGCACTACAACCGGTTCCGGTATTACGATGCACAGGCAGGGCGGTATGTTAATCAAGATCCGATCGGACTGCTCGGTGGAACGAACACTTACGCCTATGCAGAAAACAGGCCTTCGATAGCGACAGACGCACTTGGTCTTGCTGCTGCCGTTTGGAATGGCGCTCAAATAGGAGCGGAAGTCGGGACTGCCGTCGAGCCCGGGGTGGGGACGGCCATTGGTGGAGTTTTAGGTGGACTGATTGGGCTGGGCGCTCTAGGTGTAATGATGCTTATCCCTTCGTCGTCGTCATCTGACGGAGCACGACAGGCGGAATATGAGCGAGCGAAACGGTTCTGCGATACACCGCCGCCACCTGGTAGCAATGAATGCTCCACACTATCGAAGCAAATTGACCATGCGGAACAGTGCATCGATATGTACGAATCATGGGATCGCAAATGGCTTCCTGGCCGACACGCCGAAAAGCTTTCTACGTGGAACAACCGTTTGCGGAACTTGAAGAGCCAACACAAGAAGGATTGCACCCAAAAATGCCCTCAAAGCTTCAGGCCTTAGAATCCCTCGCGAAAAAGTATGGAGCGCATCCCGAATTCCTCGGGATCCAAATCCTTAGTCCAAATCAACGGGGAGCTGTTGATGACACGCTGTTGCATCTTGCCGCGCGCACCGGTGCGATCGAAGACATTAAAATCTTGATCGAAATCGGCGCAGACATTGATGTTCCAGGTGATCTTGGTAACACTCCCCTTCACCAAGCCGCAATGTCCGGACAGGTTGAAGCGATCAAACTGCTCTTGAAATGTGGTGCAAAGAAGCACCTAAAGAACGAATTCGAGCAGACGCCGCTAGACGTCGCGGTATTAAGTGGTCGGGATGAAATAATCCGAATTTTCAAACTGTGATTTCTATAAGCCTGCAATATGCCGAATTTCATTGCAACTTTGGGCACTCCGACCACTCACGGCGGCGCGGTGACCTCGGCCAGCTCCGTTACGGTGCGTGGCCGCCTCGCCGCTCGCGTCGGTGATTCCGTAACCTGCCCTCTGCATGGCCCGGGCGTTATCACTGACGGCGGGCTCGGCACTATCGAAGGCCGACCAATTGCTCGTCATGGTAGCGGCACGACATGCGGGGCAACGCTCGTCGTCACGGACGGCGGTCCTACAGTCTAATCAAGTGCATGATCGATCGCCTGACGGAACCGAATGGCCTCGTCCGCACAACTGAATACCACCACAACGGTATTGGTGCGGTGGACCGCCTGCTGTATCCACACGGCAACACGCGTCTGACGCATTTCGATGAAAGGCGCAGTGCGAGCGGCATACCGATGAGCGCGAACGCATGACCCGAGTGAGGTTACTCTTTTCCGCTCTCCTCGAACCGCCGCGACGCATCCTCCACATCCTGCCTGAACCGTGCGAGCGCCTCGAGTTGCGCATTCGGCGGTTGCAGCGCGGCCCATAGCACGTCGGCCAGTTCCTCGGCCGTCGTTTCGATCTGAGCCTGACTCAGCCGGCGCTTCGCCAGCGTCGCGTCCCACAGCACATGTTCCATCGGTCCGAAAACGAGCGAGCGCAAAAGACGCAGCGACACGTCCGCGCGTATGTGACCGAGCGCCTGGCCGCGTGCGAGCACGTCCATCAGCGGCGCGGTGTAGCGGCGCTGCAATTCAGTCAGCGTATCCGACAGATCGTGCTGTTTCGTGCGGCCCTCGGACAACACGAGCGAGCATAGGCCGGTGCCGTTCACGAGCATCAGCCGCAAATGCGTCCTCACGATGAACGCGAACTGCTGCCGGATCGAGCCTTCGCGCGGCAGGCCGCTCTCGAACGCATCGATGATTTCGTCGTACCAGTCCGCGATCACGCGCGCACATAAAGCGCGCTTGCCGCTGAAATAGCTGAAGACGGTCGCCTCCGAAATGCCCGCGCGCTGCGCGATTTCCGCGGTGGTGGCCGCGTCGTAGCCTTTTTCGGCGAAAACGTCGCGGCCTGCTTGCAGGATGTCGCGCACGCGTTGCTGGGATTTGACGCTGGCGGGCGTGCGACGGCCGGTGGCGCTGGATTGCGTGGACATGATCGTGCCGAAGATTCACGGAGACAAATGTGAGCGTAGCTCAAAACCCTATTGACGGCTAGCCGAATTGAGCGTGAAATAAGCCACCGTTCGGTGTAATGGCCGTTGTGAGCGAGACTCAGATTCGGCAGGCCGATCCCATTGCATATCGAGGAGACACTCATGAGCACCGTGCCGGGCCTGAACTTCGCGTTGGGCGAAGACATCGACATGCTGCGCGACACGCTCGCCAACTTCGCGTCGAAGGAAATCGCGCCGCGTGCAGCCGAGATCGACCGCACCGATCAGTTCCCGATGGACCTGTGGAAGAAGTTCGGCGACCTGGGCGTGCTCGGCATGACGGTATCCGAGGAATACGGCGGCGCGAACATGGGCTACACCGCGCATATGGTCGCGATGGAAGAGATTTCGCGCGCGTCGGCGTCGGTCGGGCTGTCGTACGGCGCGCATTCCAACCTGTGCGTGAACCAGATCCATCGCAACGGCACGGAAGCGCAGAAGCGCAAGTATCTGCCGAAGCTCGTGTCGGGCGAGCATGTTGGCGCGCTTGCGATGAGCGAGCCCAACGCCGGCTCGGACGTCGTCAGCATGAAGTTGCGCGCCGACGCAAAGGGCGACCACTACGTGCTCAATGGCACGAAGATGTGGATCACCAACGGCCCGGACTGCGACACGCTCGTCGTGTATGCGAAGACGGATATCGAAGCGGGCGCGAAGGGCATCACGGCGTTCATCGTCGAGAAGGGCATGAAGGGCTTCTCCGTGGCGCAGAAGCTGGACAAACTCGGCATGCGCGGCTCACATACGGGCGAGCTCGTGTTCGAGAATGTCGAGGTGCCGAAGGAAAACATGCTCGGTGCGCTGAACGGCGGCGTGAAGGTGCTGATGAGCGGCCTCGACTACGAGCGCGCCGTGCTCGCCGGCGGCCCGACCGGCATCATGCTCGCGTGCATGGATGCGGTCGTGCCGTACATTCACGATCGCAAGCAGTTCGGGCAGGCCATCGGCGAATTTCAGCTGATTCAGGGCAAGGTCGCGGATCTTTATACGACGCTGCAGGCGTGCCGCGCGTATCTGTATGCGGTGGGCCGTCAGCTGGATACGCTCGGCTCGGGCCACGCGCGCGACGTGCGCAAGGACTGCGCGGGCGTCATTCTATATACCGCCGAAAAAGCCACGTGGATGGCCGGCGAAGCGATTCAGATTCTCGGCGGCAACGGCTACATCAACGAATATCCGGTCGGGCGTCTCTGGCGCGATGCGAAGCTCTATGAAATCGGCGCGGGCACGAGCGAGATCCGTCGCATGCTGATCGGGCGCGAACTGTTCGCAGAGACGGCATAAGGGCGCGCGTCATGACCATCATCGAATCGAAACTGAATCCGCGCGGCGAGGATTTCCGCACCAATGCGGCCGCGCTCGAAGCACTCGTCGCGGACCTCAAAGAGAAAGTCGCGAAGATTACCGAAGGCGGCGGGCAGGCGGCGCGCGACCGTCATCTGTCGCGCAACAAGCTGCTGCCGCGCGATCGCATCGCGCAGTTGCTCGATCCCGGCACGCCGTTCCTCGAACTCTCGCAGCTCGCGGCTTACGGCATGTACAACGACGATGCGCCGGGCGCGGGCATCATCACGGGCATTGGGCGCATTGCCGGGCAGGAGTGCGTGATCGTCTGCAACGACGCGACCGTGAAAGGCGGCACGTACTATCCGGTCACGGTGAAGAAGCATCTGCGCGCGCAGGAAATCGCCGAGCAGAACCGCTTGCCGTGCGTGTATCTCGTCGATTCCGGCGGGGCGAACTTGCCGAATCAGGACGACGTGTTTCCCGACCGCGATCACTTCGGCCGCATCTTCTATAACCAGGCGAACATGTCGGCGCAGGGCATCGCGCAGATCGCAGTGGTCATGGGATCGTGCACGGCGGGCGGCGCGTATGTGCCCGCGATGAGCGACGAATCGATCATCGTGAAAGATCAGGGCACCATCTTTCTGGGTGGCCCGCCGCTCGTGAAAGCGGCGACCGGCGAGGAAGTCAGCGCGGAAGACTTAGGCGGCGGCGATGTTCACACGCGGCTCTCGGGCGTCGTCGACCACCTCGCGCAGAACGACGCGCATGCGCTCGGCATCGCGCGCAGCATCGTCGGCAATCTGAATCGCGTGAAACTGCCGACGCTCGCGCTCAAGGAACCGCTGCCGCCGCGTTATGACGCAGAGAGCGTCTACGGCGTGATTCCCGTCGATACGCGCAAGCCTTTCGATGTGCGCGAAGTGATCGCGCGCATCGTCGACGATTCCGCTTTCGACGAGTTCAAGGCGCGCTACGGCACCACGCTCGTCTGCGGCTTCGCGCATATCTGGGGGCATCCGGTCGGCATCGTCGCGAACAACGGCATTCTGTTCAGCGAATCGGCGCTGAAAGGCGCGCATTTCATCGAACTGTGCTGCCAGCGCAAGATTCCGCTCGTGTTCCTGCAGAACATCACGGGCTTCATGGTTGGGCGCAAGTACGAGAACGAAGGCATTGCGCGTAACGGCGCGAAGATGGTCACGGCGGTGGCGACAGCGAAAGTGCCGAAGTTCACGGTCATCATCGGCGGGTCGTTCGGCGCGGGCAACTACGGCATGTGCGGTCGCGCATATTCGCCGCGCTTTCTGTGGATGTGGCCCAACGCGCGCATTTCGGTGATGGGCGGCGAGCAGGCCGCATCGGTGCTTGCGACCGTGCGGCGCGATGGCATCGAAAAGAAGGGCGGCACGTGGTCGAAGGAAGACGAAGAAGCGTTCAAGGCGCCGATACGCGAGCAGTACGAGGTGCAGGGGCATCCGTACTATGCGAGCGCGCGCCTGTGGGACGACGGCGTGATCGATCCGGCGCAGACGCGCGACGTGCTCGGCCTCGGACTCGCCGCGACGATGAACGCGCCCATTGAAGACACGCGCTTCGGCGTGTTCCGGATGTAACCCACGGACCTGATGCCCATGTTCAACAAGATACTGATTGCCAACCGCGGCGAGATTGCGTGCCGCGTCGCGGCGACCGCGAAGCGCCTGAACGTGGCGAGCGTCGCCGTGTATTCGGATGCGGACTCAAAAGCGAAGCACGTCGATGTCTGCGACGAAGCGGTGCACGTCGGCGGCTCGGCTGCATCGGAAAGCTACTTGCGCATCGAGCGCATTGTCGAGGCGGCGAAAGCAACGGGCGCACAAGCCGTTCACCCCGGTTATGGCTTTCTTTCGGAGAACGAATCGTTCGCGAGCGCGTGTGAAGAGGCGGGGATCGTTTTCATCGGACCGCCGGTGGAAGCGATTCGCGCGATGGGCTCGAAAGCCGCCGCGAAGGCGCTGATGCAGTCCGCATCCGTTCCGCTCGTGCCCGGCTATCACGGCGACGATCAGGACGCGGCGCTGCTTCAACGCGAAGCGGACCGCATCGGCTATCCGGTGCTGCTCAAGGCGAGCGCGGGCGGCGGCGGCAAAGGCATGCGCGTGGTCGAGCGTAGCGAGGACTTCATGCAGGCGCTCGCGTCGTGCAAGCGCGAGGCGGCGTCGAGCTTCGGCAACGATCGCGTGCTGATCGAAAAGTATCTGCTGCGTCCGCGACATGTCGAAGTGCAGGTCTTCGCGGACACGCACGGCAACGCGGTGTATCTCTTCGATCGCGATTGCTCCGTGCAGCGGCGTCATCAAAAGGTGCTGGAAGAAGCGCCCGCGCCCGGCCTCTCCGATGAAACGCGCCGCGCAATGGGCGAAGCCGCCGTTGCCGCTGCGCGCGCCGTGAACTATGTCGGCGCGGGCACCGTCGAGTTCATCATGACGCAGGACGGCCAGTTCTACTTCATGGAGATGAACACGCGGCTTCAGGTCGAGCATCCGGTGACGGAAATGGTGACGGGGCTCGATCTGGTCGAATGGCAACTGCGCGTGGCGGCGGGCGAGCCGTTGCCATTGAAGCAGGACGAGCTCCGCGTGAACGGCCACGCGATCGAAGCGCGCATTTACGCGGAAAATCCGTCGCGCGGCTTCTTGCCATCGACGGGCACGCTCAAGCATCTGGCGCTGCCGGAAGCGGTCGAATTCACCATCGATGGCGACGTGCGTATCGACAGCGGCGTGCGTGAAGGCGACGCCATCACGCCGTTCTACGATCCGATGATCGCGAAGCTGATCGTGCATGGCCGCGACCGCCGCGATGCGCTGGCTCGCATGGCCCGCGCGCTCGCACAGTGCGAGATCGTCGGCTTGCAGACGAACGTGGAGTTCCTGCAAAGGATCGTGAAAAGTGAGCCGTTCTCGCAAGGCGAGCTGGATACGGGTCTGATCGAGCGTCATCGCGATACGCTGTTCGCGCCGTCGCCGGTGTCGCGCGGCAAGGCGCTGGCGCTCGCGTGCGCGGCGCTGCTCACGCGCGAGGGCGGCGAAGCGCACGGCCAATCGCCCTGGGATGCGCTCGCGCATTGGCGCATGGCGGGCGGCTACAGTCAGGATCTGAACTGGCGCGCGGTCGACACGGACGAGGCGCTGAAGGTCGTCTTCACGAAGGACCGTGAGAAGCGCCTGCAATGGGACGAGAAAACCGCACGCTTCGACTGGTCGCATCGCGGCGAGACGTCATTCACCGTTCAGCTCGACGATGCGCTCATCAAAGGCCACGTCTTCACGGACGGCGACATCTTCCACGTCTTCTACGAAGGCGCGATGTTCGCGTTCGAGTGGAAGAACCTGATGGCGCACGCTGGCGACGCGGAGCACGAAGGGCGGCTGACCGCGCCGATGCCGGGCAAGGTGATAGCGGTGTTGGTGGAGGCGGGCGCGTTGGTGGAGAAGGGCGCGCCGCTGATCGTGATGGAAGCGATGAAGATGGAACACACGATCGTCGCGCCGTCGGCGGGCAGAATCGGCGAGATTCTCTTCAATGTCGGCGATCAGGTCGCCGACGGTTCCCAACTGCTCGTGCTCGAAGCGCAGCCGGCCTAGCGTTTCTTCTTCGGCGGGCGGCCGAGCAGCGTGTCCTCGCTCTCGGCCCGCACGAGAATCTCGACGCGCCGGTTCATTGCGCGGCCTTGCGGCGTGTCGTTGCTCGCAATGGGGCGCAGATACGCCATGCCTTTCGTCGTGAGGCGCTCGGCCGGCACGCCGCGCGCGATGAGCGCGTGCGCGACCGCTTCGGCGCGCGCTTCGGAGAGGCTCTTGTTGTACGCGAGCGTGCCGTCGTTGTCGGTGTGGCCTTCGATCAGAACGGGCCGCATGCTGCGTTTGAGCACCGTCGCCGCGCGGTCCAGCGCGGGCAGACTGCCGCGGCGAATCTGGACTTCGTCGATATTGAAAAGCGCGACTTCGGGAAGCCGCATCTCCACGCCGCCGTTCACCTGCTGCATGGCGATGCCGTATTGCGCGTTCAGCCGCTCTTCCGTCGAGCGGTCCAGCTTGGTCCCGCAGCCCGTCAACAGCGCGAGCGAAGCACATGCTGCAACCGCCAGTAAGCCTCTGCCGACCATTCCGAGTTCCCGCGTTAATGCCCGAGCCGCGATTATAGGGACGACTGAGCGCGCTTTTGTAAAGAATGTTGAAGCAATCGCTGGCGCGGAGTGGAACGAATCGTGCGCTTACAATGCTCGCGGCTCTATCGCTTTCGCTCATTGTCGATTCCTTCAGAGGCTCCCTTTCATGGCGATTTCTTCGCGCACCGAGAACACGCCCGACGCGGCTGAAGCGGCCGATCGCACGCGCAGGATGCAGCGCGCGGCATCGGCGGTGCTCTATACGGTTCTCGTGCTGGTCGCGGTCTATACCGCGCGCACCTTCATTCCCGCGGTCGTGTGGGCGGTCGTGATCGCCATTGCGCTGTGGCCCGCGCTCGGCTGGCTGGAGCGGCGTCCCGTTTTCCGGCAGCGTCACACGTTGCTCGCGGTGCTGCTGACGCTCGCGGTCGGCTTGCTCTTCGTCGTGCCATTCGCCATTGTCGCGGCGCAGACGGCGGACGAAGCGCATGACATGCTGCAATGGTTCCAAGGAATTCTGCGCACTGGCATTCCGATGCCCGCGTTCATCCAGCGGCTGCCGACCGGCGGCCAGCAGGTCGCGCACTGGTGGCAGGCCAATCTCGCGACGCCGCTTGAATCGTCGCCTGCTGTGAAAAGCCTGCATGGCGCGACGTTCGTGGCGATGACCCGGCATTTCGGCGGGCGCGTCGTGCATGCGTTCGTGATCTTCGGCTTCATGCTGATGACGCTCTTCTTCATCTTTCAGGCGGGCGCGAAGCTCGGCCAGCAACTGATCGCGGGATCCCGGCGCGCGCTGGGCGCGGACGGCGCGGCGCTCATGCAGCGCATGGCCGATTCGGTGCGCAGCACGGTCGTCGGACTCGTGGTCGTGGGGCTGGGCGAGGGCGCGCTGCTCGGGATCGCCTATGCCGTGACGGGCGTGCCGCACGCGACGCTGCTCGGCATGCTGACGGCCGTTGCCGCGATGCTGCCGTTCTGCGCGCCGATCGTCTTTCTCGGCTCGGCGCTGTGGCTGCTCGCGCAAGGCTCGATGGTCGCGGCGGCGGGCGTGGCGATCTTCGGCCTCGTCGTGGTGTTCGTCTCGGAGCATTTCGTGCGGCCGGTGCTGATCGGCGGCTCGACGCGGTTGCCGTTCCTGCTCGTGCTATTCGGCATTCTGGGCGGCGCGGAGACGTTCGGGCTGCTCGGCCTCTTTATCGGCCCGGCGCTGATGACGATTCTCGTCGTGCTCTGGACCGACTGGGTTCGCGCTTGATTCGGTGCGCGCTTGGTCAGTCGCCCCGTTCCTGCACGCACACCCACGGCGACACGACCACGGCCCACAACTCGGGATCGCGTGCGGCGAGATCGGCGGCCGTGTCCGCCTGCACGCGCTCGACGAGTCCGGCTGAGAGCCATTGCGTGACTTGCCGTGTGTCGTCGCTGGCGACCGCTTCGGCGACACTCACGAGATCCAGATCGCGTTTGACCCAGATGAGCACGCCTTTCGCGAAGAAGCGTTCGAGTTCCGACCAGCTGATCTGCGCGGTTTCGGCAAGGAGCTTCACATAGAGCGGGCTGGGAGTGGCGGCGTCGGTCATGGCGGGAAAACGATAGAACTAAAGGCGTCCGACACTATAGCGCAGTGCCGGACGCCTTCTATTGCCGCTTGCGCGGTCAGCAGCGGATCACAGATCGAAGAAGACGGTCTCGTTCGGTCCGCGCAGGTGGATATCGAAACGGTAGATCGTCGACGACGTGCCCGGCTCGCGCTTCGCGATCAGCGTGTGGCGGCGCTCGGCCGGCACGCTTTGCAGCACGGTGTCCTTCGCGTTGGCGTCCGTTTCGTCGTCGAAGTAGATGCGCGTGTACGAGTGCAGCAGCATGCCGCGCATCAGCACGATCACATCGAGGTGCGGCGCGGAGTCGTCGTCGGTCGCGCCGGGCTTCACCGTATCGACGATAAAGCGCAGCTTCGGGTCCGTGCCGGTGCCGACGCGCGCAAAGCCGCGAAAGCCCGACTCACGCGCTTCTTCCACGCTTTGAATGTAGCGGCCGTTCGCGTCGGCCTGCGCGACTTCGATCAGCGCATCTCCAATCGGCTTGCCTTCTGCGTCGAACACGTTGCCGACCACGGCGATATGTTCGCCCGGCACTTCACGGTCCGCCGCCGATGCGGTGAAGAGGCTCTTCAGGTCGAAGTTGTACTGCTCGGGCACGAGGCCGTACGCGAAGTACGGTCCGACGGTCTGCGAGGGCGTTTGCTTGAGGGTCGTCATGGTCACTCCGTCGGGGTCTCGTCCGGGCCGCGCAGCACGATGTCGAATTCGTAGCCGAGCGCGTAGTTTTCCTGCGTCGTGTCGATGGAAAAGCGCGAAACCAGCCGATGCCGCGCGTGTTCCGGGATGCCCTGGAAGATCGGATCGAGTTCGAGCAGCGGGTCGCCCGGGAAGTACATCTGCGTGACGAGGCGCGAACCGAAATATTCGCCGAAAAGCGAGAAGTGAATGTGGTTCGGCCGCCATGCGTTCGGATGGTTGCCCCACGGATACGCGCCCGGCTTGATGGTCATGAAGCGGTAGCGGCCCTGGTCGTCGGTCAGGCAGCGGCCCGCGCCGAGGAAGTTCGGGTCGAGCGGCGCGTCGTGCTGATCCGCCTTGTGGACGTAGCGTCCGGCGGCGTTCGCCTGCCACACTTCGACGAGCGTGTTGCGCACGGGACGCCCGCCTTCGTCGAGCACGCGGCCCGTCACGATGATGCGCTCGCCGAGCGGCTCGCCGTTCTTGGCGGCATTGCGCGTGAGGTCGTTGTCGAAGGTGCCGAGATCGTCCGCGCCGTACACGGGCACGCGGCGATTGCGCAGGTTTTCCTTGAGCGGGATGAGCGGCAGCGAAGGACTGCGCGACACCGACGACCGGTAGCCCGGCGACAGATACGGCGGATGCGATTCCCAGTCGCGCGGCGTGAGAATGGGGGACGTCATGTCACTGTCTCCTGATGATGTGACGTGAATAGGATATTTCTGGCGACTACTTTAACGAACGCACCGAGTTATGGAAAATGACGTTTTGTGCGTCGAACCATAACGGCTCTTCATGGATACGGACTTCACCAACACGCGCGTCAAGTTTCGCCATTTGCAGTGCTTCCTGGCCGTCACGCAGCTCGGCAGCGTGCAGCGCGCGGCCGACAGCCTGTCGATCACGCAGCCGGCCGTGTCGAAGACGATCGGCGAACTCGAATCCATTCTAGGCGTGCGGCTCTTCGAGCGCGGGCGGCGCGGCGCGGTGCCGACGCGCGAGGGGCGGCTTTTCGCGCCGCACGCGAGCGCCTGCGTGGCGTCGCTGCGCGAGGGCGTCGACATGTTGCTGCGCGAGCGCGGCGACGTGCCGGGCGTGGTGTCGATCGGCGTGCTGCCGACCGTGGCGAACGCGCTGCTGCCGCCCGCGTTCGCTGCGTTCCGGCAACAGTGGCCGGCCGTCTCGCTGAGCGTGCAGACGGACTCCAATGCGCCGCTGCTCGACCGTCTGAAGGCGGGCGAACTCGATCTCGTGGTCGGGCGCTTGTCGGAGCCGGAAGCCATGCACGGGCTGTCCTTCGAGCAAATCTACCGGGAGCCGCTCGCGGTGGCCGTGCGGCGCGATCATCCGCTCGCATTCGAGACGCCGCTCACGCCGGCGCTGCTTGCGCGCTTTGCCATCGTCGTGCCGCCGTTCGGCACGCTCATCCGCCAATCCGCCGAAAGCATGCTGACCGCCTTCGGCGCGCACGCGCTCACGGCGCTCGTCGAAACGCTGTCGGTGTCGCTCGGGCGCTCGCTCGCGCTTCACAACGACGCGGTCTGGTTCGTGCCCGCCGGCGCGATCGAGCACGACATCGCGCTCGGCCTGCTGGTAGCGCTGCCGATGCCGTTCGCCGGCACGGACGAGCCCATTGGCCTCATCCGCCGCAACGACGCCGCGCGCACGGCGGTGGAGGAGTCGCTCGTGGACGCCATCCGCGAGGCCGGACGCTCGCGCGCCGCGAGCAAATGACCGACGCGCTCGCGCGGCCCGCTGCTTGCTCAGGCAGCATTTACCGCGCAAGTTTGGCGGGAACAAAATACTATGACGAAAGGGCGGAAATGGCGTGCTCGCGGCATCGAGAGCAAACGTTCACGGTCAACCACTCGTTGCCGCCCGGCCCCGTTCAAGCGTCCAACCCGTGCCCGCACCGTTCGCACCATGAAGACCGTACTTCTCGTCGACGACGATCCGACCACTATCGAAGCCTGGACCCTGTGCATGCAAGGTGAGGATTGCAACGTCTTGTCCGCGTTCGACGGCAACCGGGCGTTATCGATCCTGGGCGAGCAGGCGGTGGATATCGTCGTGTCCGACTGGATGATGCCGGGCTTGGGCGGCGCGCTGCTCTGTCAGACGATGAAGAACGACGCGTCGCTCGCGCACATTCCGTTTCTGATGATTTCGGGGCATCCGAACCCGCCGGCGTTCGTGAGCTACGACGGCTACCTGCGCAAGCCGGTAGACACGGAAACGCTGCTCTCGGCCGTGAACCGGCTGTGCGCCGCGAAGAAGCGGCCGCTCTATTGACGCAGTTCGGCGAGCGCTTCGTCCATTTGCGTCTGCGCGAGCCGGTTCAATTCCTGCGGAATCTCGCAATCCAGCGGCAGCGCCGGCGTGACGATCACGCGAATATGGCCGCCGTGGTCCGGCCAACCCTTCGCGGGCCACACCTTCCCGGCGTCGTGGACGACCGGCACCACCGGCACCTTGGTCGCGCAGGCGAGCCGCACGCCGCCCGACGCGAGTTTGAGCGGCGCATCGTGCGGCACGCGCGTGCCTTCCGGAAAGATGACGACCGCATCGCCCTTTTTGAGCCGCGCGGCGCATTCGCGCGTGACCGCCTGATGCGCCTGCCGGATCGAGCCGCGATCGAGGCTCACCATGTCGAGTCCGCGCAGCACCCAGCCGAAAAACGGAATCTTCATCAGTTCGCGCTTGAACACGAAACTGATGCGGCGCGGAAAGAGCGCCATGAAAGCGAGCGTCTCCCACGTCGATTCGTGCCGGGCGAGGATGATGCACGGTCCGTCCGGCAGATGCTCGAGCCCTTCGACCGAACACGTCACGCCGGCGATGACGCGCATCATCGCGACCATTGCGCGGCACCAGAGCTTCGCGAGCCAGTAGCGCCCGTTGCGGCCGACGAACGGGAAGAGCGGCAGGATCAGGATCGACCAGAGCGTGCCGCTGCCGAGCAGATAGGTAGCGAAGAGCCACTTGACGAGAGTGCGGCGCATCGGGCTTGGCAAGGTATCGGAGTGAAAGGCGGGTAAGGGCAGAAGCATAGCGCATCGCACTTTCGGAAGCTTTCATGCGCCGCGCTGCCGCGGATGCAACAATGGTCGCCGTTCAACACTTTCGGGAAAGACGCGATGGAAGCAGTGCCGGTGAATTTCGACGAGGGCATGCTCGACGTCGGCGACGGACATTCGATCTACTGGCGCGCGCAAGGCCCGCGCGATGCGCCCGCGATGCTCGTCGTGCACGGCGGCCCCGGCGGCGCGATGAACGTGAAATGGGCGGAAGTGCTCGGCGCGCAGGCGTGGCGCGTCGTGTTCTTCGATCAGCGCGGCTGCGGCAAGTCCAAGCCGTTCGGCAAGCTCGAGCACAACGGTATCCACGCGCTCGTCGGCGACATGGAACGGCTGCGCGTCGCGCTCTCCATCGAGCGATGGGCGATCTTCGGCGGTTCATGGGGCACGACGCTCGGCCTCGCATACGGGGTCACGCATCCGGAACGCTGCACGGGCTTTTTGCTGCGTGGCGTGTTTCTCGCGCGCCGGGAGGACATCGACTGGTTCCTGTGGGACGTGCGTCGCGTATTTCCGGAGGCGCACCGCGCATTTCTGGACGCGATCGAAGCCGCCTGCGGCCAGCGCCCGGTGAACGCACCGGAGATCCTGACGCTGACCGAGGCGCCGCTCGCGCGCTTCGACGAGGCCGGCGCGCGGCTCGCGCGAGCCTGGACGCTGTACGAGACGACCCTGTCGGTCGTCAACAAGCCCGCCACCGAGCCCGCCGACGAAGACAAGCGGCCGAGCGCCGAAG
The DNA here is from genome assembly GCF_902506145.1 of Burkholderia sp. 8Y. GTDB lineage: Bacteria > Pseudomonadota > Gammaproteobacteria > Burkholderiales > Burkholderiaceae > Caballeronia. The sequence continues at coordinate 1,739,937 of NZ_LR733519.1, forward strand.
CCAACGCCGCCGCGGTTTCGATGGCGCTGCTCGAACGTCACTACATGGCGCACGAGTTGCCGCCCCAGCCGCTGTTGCCGCGGGTCGCGCGCGTCGCGCATCTGCCGTGCCGCATCGTGCACGGGCGCTTCGACATGGTGTGTCCGGCGGATCAGGCGGTCGAACTGGCGGCGCACTGGCCGGGCGCGGAACTGGCCGTCGTGAGCGGCGCGGGACACTGGACTTTCGAGCCCGGCAATGTGACGGCGCTGCGCGCGGGCGCAGAGGCGCTTGCTGAAGCGATCCGCCGCGCGTAACGCCCAAGCGGGTCGGCGGTCAGGGCAGCGGCGTGCGTTCGGTTTCGGCGAGCCGCCGCCAGTCCAGGTCCACGCCCGCGACGACGGTCCGTTCGCCGCGCCGCGTCGCGATGGCGAGCGTGACGCACAGCGACGTGCCCGTCACCGAAAGATACGGCGCGGACGTGATGATCTGCTGCGGCTGCGCGCAGGCATCGACGAAATAGGTGCGGTTGTCCCAGCGGCCGCGCGAGGGGTCCGCGATCGGCGCGAACCGCTCGCTGCGGCGCTTCGCGCAGGCGCCGGGCAGGGCGGGCATGAACTCGCGGCCGGCTTCGTCCAGAAAGAAGCAGCTCACCGTGCTCGGCAGCGACAGAATCTCGGCGCACGCGGACTCGCCGCTCGCGCCGCCCGCGAGACGCCGCGCCGCCTGCGCGAGACCTGCGCGGTACGGCATGAGCAACAGATCACGCGTCAGGCGCTCGCTGCGGCGCGTCTGCGCGAGCGTGTCGAAAGCCTCTTCGATCAGCGCGGTGGCCGCGCCGCCCGGCGCGAGCCCTTCGCACGGCCTGCCGAGCAGATAGCCTTGCACGAAATCGACGTTGGCCCGCGCGGCGAGCAGCAAATCCTCGCGCGTCTCAATGCCTTCGGCCACCACGAACATGCCCGACTGATGCAGCAGATCGACAAGTTTCGGCAGCACCCAATCGCTCAGGTGCGCGCGTTTCGGGCCGCTTTGCACGCGCACGAGACTGCGGTCCAGCTTGACGATGTCCGGGCGCATGGTCAGCAGCCGGTCGACGTTGGAGTGACCCGCGCCGAAGTCATCGACCGCGACGAGAAAGCCTTCCGCGCGAAACGCACGCGTCGCGCCGGCGATGCGTTCGACGTCCGTCCCGCCCGATTCCAGCACTTCGATCACCAGCTGTTCGGGCGCGAGCCCGGCATCGCGCGTGCGGGCCGCGAACTCTCGCGCGTAGCCCGTGTGCGTGAACGTTGCCGGGTTCATGTTGACGAAGAGCCATTGCGCGGCGGGCAGAAAGGCGGCGGCGCTGCGCAGATGCGTGAGATGGCTCTGACGATCCAGCTCGGCGACGGTGCCCGCGACGATCGCGCGGCCGAAGAGATCGAATGGGCCGAGCAGCGGTTCATCGCCGGGCGGCTCGGTGCCGCTTGCTTCCTTCCTCCCGCGCAGGAGCGCCTCGTAGCCGATTTCACGTTGATGCGACAGGCTGAAGATGGGCTGGACGTGCGTCGAGAGCGCGATGCCGTCGACGACTTCGGCGCGTCGCATCAGCAGGCCACGCGTTCGCGCGGCGCGCGGTCGTCACGGAACGCGGACGCAGACATGCACGGGATGGCACACAGATCGGAGAACGGCAGCACGGCGGCGATGCGAACGAGAGATGGGATGAACACGTTATCGGCGGTCGGATGGCGAACTTGAGCGCGCCGTCCGGGGCGCGCGGGAGCCGCTTCCGATTTGCCGGTCCACGTCCCGCGACCTATCTTTGATGGTGCGGTGATACGATCGCGCTGCAACTTACCTGGCGCGCGGCTCGTCGAACGCTGCATTCGAACTTCAGAGAGACATCGATGGCGCAACAGAAAACCAATCCCAAACTCGAGCAGGCGCTGACACGCGGTGATCTCGCCATCCGTCAGGCCAACTCGGGCCGCGCCACCGCGGTGCTGCGCGCGCTCGGCAAGATGATCGTGGAGGCATCGGCGACCATCGGCGTCGAGGCGCACGTCGTCATCCACGATGGCGACAAGATCTACGATCCCGCCGATGGCGTGTGGCCGCAGCAACTGCTCGTCTCGCTCGACGGCCCGGTGGAGGAGAACGATCCGGACGAGATCCGCACCGTCACGCTCCTCGCCGACACGCCGGGCACGGTGTTCCGCTGCGAATGGCAGCGCGCGGACGGCAACCTCGGCCGGCAGGAAGGGCGGCCGCTCGCAATGGTCGCGTTCATCACGGACGTGGATATTCCCTGGCTCGACGAAGAAGACTGACAGCCGCAGTCTTCGTGCGCGAGAAACGCGGATGCCGGCTCCGGCCGCATCCGCGTTTTCTCTTGGCGGCGCGTGTTTAGTGATAGTTGCGAAGCGCAAACGTTTCCGCCGGTGACTTTCTATTTCGCGACTACTTAAGAGTGATGTCTTATTTCGTCATAGACGGCTATTCTTCGAATTGCCTCTCGCGCGGGGTTAAGTCCTGGCCTGCCCTCGTTTGGTTCACCATTTTCGTGCACGGTTATTCCCGTACGGCAGATGCTTATTCGAATGGCGCCGCCTACCGGTAAATAAATCGTTATTAGAAGGTTTCCTCCAGTCATATAGCCCGAATTTTGCTCTCGAACAGCGGCAAGCGCGCACCCCGTTATTTGACTTCGTGAGAGGCTCGACACGCCGCATGAGGGTCCTACCTACCAACCAGCCCTCGTCGCGCGGCACTTCCTAATCGCCGAGAAAATGGGGTTTAACAAAATGGAACGTCTGGATCTTGCCAATCACGCCGCCGTCAACCAAGCAAATCAAATCGACAGCGCGCTTCGCCCGACGCTCACGGTGGTGCCCTCGCTTCAGAAATCCGAGCGCATGCCGTTTACTATTCGTATCGTCCGCGACGAAGAGGGACTGAAAAAAGCCGTGAGCATTCGACGTTCGGCTTACGGACGGCATTTGCCGGAGTTCGCCGAGAGAATGGCCGTCGAGCATTCCGACCGCGATCCGGGCACGGCCGTGCTGCTCGCCGAATCGAAACTCGACGGCGCGCCGCTCGGCACCATGCGCATTCAGACCAACGCGTATGGACCGCTCGCGGTCGAGCAGTCGATCGTGCTGCCGGAGCACCTCGCGACGCGCCGTCTCGCCGAAGCGACGCGGCTGGGTGTCGCGGGCGGCATGGTCGGGCGCGTGGTGAAGGTGGCGCTGTGCAAGGCGTTGTGGATGTTCTGCGAGATGCACGAGATCGACTGGATGGTCATCACCGCGCGTTCGCCGCTCGACCGCGAATACGAGGCGATGCTTTTCCGCGATGTCTTCGGTGTTAACGAATATCTGCCGATGTCGCATGTCGGTGGTTTACCGCACCGAGTGCTGGCGAAAGAAGTGGCTGTCGCGCGGCAGCGTTGGGAAGAAGCGCGTCATCCGTTATTCAACTATATGGTGAACACGCATCACCCGGACATCGATTTGCAATCTGTCGATTTATCTTTTGATTGGGAACCGGTAGGATGCCCGGAGGCACCGTTGATGGCTTACGGCCGTTAATGGCACGGCCGTTTCAGACGTGCACCAAAGAAGGTAAAAAGCAATTAACCGGACCCCGGCGCGGTCCGGTTGGCCAAAAGGCAGCGGTGGCGGATTACCGTCCCGCTGTTCGCCAATGCCAGCGCGGCGGGGCGCTGGCGGCGTGAACGGGGGTTGTCCAGGTATGGCGTCGGTTATTCCAGCTTCCTTATCGAGATTCAAACGAAGCGGTTCGTGGATCGACGACGCGCTGTACGCGGTCGCCGTCTACGCCGTGCCGTTTCTCATCGCGCTCGGCACCATTGCGACGCTTTACTTTCTGCCTCGCCAGTACGAGTCGCGCGGGGCCATTGCGCTTCCACTGCGCGTCCTCGCCGACGAAGGCGATCAACTGCGTCCGGCCGAAGCACTCGCCGCGCTGCGCGGCGCCGCGCCGGTCTCGCGTTACGGCACGCATCTCTCCGAAAAGCCCGTCTGGTTCACGTTCACCGCGCCCAGCATGCCCGACGAGCTGACGACCGCTGTCGAATTACCGTCGCGTCATGCGCAAACGCTTGCCTGCTGGGACGCCGCGACGCTGCGGCCGCTCGGCCGCGCCGACCGCGATTCGGTGAGCGGCCAGATGCATCCGGTGAAGGCGGGCTTCTTTATTCAGGCGGGACGCCTCGCGCAACCCGAAACCATTCTCTGCCGCGGCACGTATTCCGGGCCCGCGCAAATCGACGCGTCCGCGTGGAGTTGGCAAGGGCTGCGCAGTTCCGCGCTCGACTTTCAGGAAAGCTCCGGGCTGATCGCGGGCGGCCTTCTGACGCTCGCCGTCTTCGTCTTCGTCACGGCGCTCATCAATCGCGAGTGGACTTACGTGATCTTCGCGGTATGGCTCGTCGGCAATCTGCGGCTCTGCGCGAACGCGATGGGCTGGGACATGCAGTGGCTCGGCCGCGTGCTGCCGTCGGACTTCATGATGCCGCTGCGGCAGATCACGTTCGCCGCCTACTATCTGCTGACCGCCGCGCTCTTCACGCAATTGTTCCGTCGTGAGCTGCGGGTGGTCGGTTATCGATGGCTGCTGCGGGTCATTCAATACGTGGGCATCGTGCTGCTCGCCGCGGCGCTCGCGCTGCCTTACTCGCTGTTCATCCCGACGCTGTGGATCACGGCGGGCTTCGGCATCGGCGTGCTGGTGTTCTTCCTCGTGCGCCTCGTGTGGATGGCCCGTTCGCGGACCGTGCTGTGGTACGTCGCATCGCTCGCGATCGTGCTTTTCGCCACCTTCTCGGAAGTGCTTGGCGCGGCCTTCGGCCTCAAGGTGCTGCTGGGTGGCGTGAACACGGTCATGGCCGCGCTGTCGTCGAGCATGATGGCGGCGTTCGCCATTGCCGAACAGATGCGCGCCGAGCGCGACTTCCGCCGGCAAGCGCAGATGGAACTGCGCAACACGTACGAAGTCACGCCTATCGGCCTCTTCACGCTCGATGAAAACGGCCACTTCGTGCGCGCCAATCCCGCCTTGCGCGCCATGCTCGATCTGCAAAAGGCCGAATACAAGCTGCGTCACTGGCACGATTACTTCGAGCCGGGCGCGTGGGGCGCGTTGCAGGCGCTGGCGTCGAAGGGCAGCGACGGCGAACTCGAAATGAGCGGTTCCGTCGAACGCGGCACCGGCGAGCGGCGCTACTTGCTGAAAGCCATTCGCTCGAACGGGTGGATCGAAGGTTCGTTGCAGGACACGACCGAACGTTCGAAAGCCGTCGAGCGATTGCGCTTTCTCGCCGAGCACGACCCGCTCACCGGCTCGCTGAACCGCCGCGGCGTGGAAAAGGCCATCGCCGCGCAGAACGAGGAATCGCTGCCGTGGGCGCTGGCGTACGTCGATCTTGACCGCTTCAAGCTCGTCAACGATCTCTTCGGCCACCGCAGCGGCGACGAAGTCTTGCGGCAAGTCGCCGCGCGCACGCGAGCGCATTTCGCGCGCAGCTATCCGGTCGGCCGCATCGGCGGCGACGAGTTCGTGTGCGTGATGAACGACACATCGATCGAGGACGCCATCGCGCAATGCCGCGAGCTCATCTCCATTCTCAGCGACGCGCCGTATCAGGTCGGCAATCGCGCGTTTCAGGTGAAGGCTTCGATCGGGCTCGTGGAATGTTCGCAGGGCGTGCGCGTGCAGGACGCGCTTTCGCATGCCGACCGCGCCTGCCGCGAGGCCAAGAAAGTCGCGCACACGCATCTGGTCACGTATCGCAAGGGCGCAGCGGCGTTCGAGGAGCGCGCGGAGGAGTTGAAGCTCGTCGAAACGCTCGGCCGCAATCGCCTTCCGCCCGGCTTGTTCCTCGTGATGCAGCCGATCATGTCGCTGCGCGCGCCCAACGAGTCGCTCAACTTCGAAGTGCTGCTGCGCATGCGCGCACCCGACGGCACGACGCTGCCGGCTGGCAAGGTTATCGTCGCGGCGGAGGAATCGGGCAATATCGCGGCCATCGACCGCTGGGTGATTACCACGCTGCTCGAATGGATCGAGGCGCATCGCCACGAGTTGAAGAACACGCAGTTCATCTGCGTGAATCTGTCCGGCGGCTCGCTCAACGACGAGCAGTTTATGGAGGACATCTTCGCGCTCTTCGCGCGGCATCAGTCCGTCGTCCATTATCTGTGCCTCGAGATCACCGAGAGCGTCGCCCTGCATGACCTGGAGAACACGCAGCGTTTCATCGCGCGCGTTCACGAAATGGGCGGCAAGATCGCGCTCGATGACTTCGGCGCGGGCTACACGTCGTTCAAGTACCTGAAGTCGCTGTCGGCGGATGCGCTCAAGATCGACGGCGAATTCGTGCGCTCCATGTGCGAGCATCCGGCGGATATCGCGATCGTCGAGGCCATCGTCGCGCTGGCCCGCAATCTCGGCATGCGTAGCGTGGCGGAATGGGTCGAGGACATCGATACGCTGCGCGCGTTGCAGGAAATCGGCGTCGATTACGTGCAGGGCTTCCTCGTCGCGCGGCCGCAGGACAGCTCGGCGATCCTGACGGCGCGTTCGGCCGCGAGTTTCGTGAAGGATCCGGAAGTCGTCAGCTTCGTGCAGTGTTTGTCGGAGCCGGCGCAGGCCATTGCGATCGACTTCGAGCGGCGCACCCGCGCCGTGAACACGCACTGATAATCAGCGCGTTTTGGCGGCCGGCGTCACGCCGCCTTCATCTCATTCAAAATCTTTTCCGCCGCAATGGGAATGCGCGTGTCGTCCCATTGCGCGAGCCATTGCAATTCTTTGCGCGTGAAATAGCCCGCGTGATTTCGAAGCGCATATTGAAGGGCATCGACGACGTGACCGCGAATGATTTGCGGCGCATTATCGTCTGTGACGATTTCGTGAAAAGCTTCGAATGTGCTCATGGTTGCGTCGAATATAAATGAGATTGAAGTGAAGGCATCCAACCATAACCGGCCAAAATGCGCGGACAAAAAGTGGCTATCTAATTCGAAAGCGTCTTGCGATTTCCTCGGTTTCATTCGTAACGCGGGAATCAGCGGTCGTGCGCCGGCACCTAGTGCAAGTTGAGCGACCGCGCCTCTCATGTCTATACAAGACACGTTTCGCCCGCGTACCACGGCATCGGGAATACCCCAATACAACCGAAGTTGTATATACAAGAACATGCGGTGAACCACTCAATGCCCGTGCGCAGGAGCCACCGTGACGTCATCTTCCCGTTTCCGCGATACCCAGATCCGCGCGCCGCGCGGCAGCGAGCTCAACGCCAAAAGCTGGCTGACCGAAGCGCCGCTGCGCATGTTGATGAACAATCTGGACCCGGACGTCGCCGAGAATCCGAACGAACTCGTCGTATACGGCGGCATCGGGCGGGCGGCGCGCGACTGGGCGTGCTACGACAAGATTGTCGAGACGCTCAAGCGCCTGGAAGCCGACGAGACGCTGCTGATTCAATCGGGCAAGCCGGTCGGCGTATTTCGCACGCACGAGAACGCGCCGCGCGTGCTGATCGCGAATTCGAATCTGGTGCCGCACTGGGCGAATTGGGAGCACTTCAACGCGCTCGACGCGAAAGGTCTCGCCATGTACGGCCAGATGACGGCGGGAAGCTGGATCTATATCGGCAGTCAGGGCATCGTGCAGGGCACGTATGAGACGTTCGTCGAAGCCGGGCGGCAGCATTACGGCGGCGATCTCAAGGGGCGCTGGGTGCTCACAGCCGGACTCGGCGGCATGGGCGGCGCGCAGCCGCTCGCCGCGACGCTCGCGGGCGCGTGCTCGCTGACCATCGAATGCCAGCAAAGCCGCATCGACTTTCGCCTGAAAACGCGTTATGTCGATGAACAAGCCAGCGATCTCGACGATGCGCTCGCGCGTATCGCCCGCTACACGTCCGAGGGCCGCGCGGTGTCGGTGGCGTTGTGCGCGAACGCCGCTGACGTGCTGCCCGAACTGGTCCGGCGCGGCGTGCGCCCGGATATGGTCACGGATCAGACGAGCGCCCACGATCCGCTGAACGGCTACTTGCCGCGAGGCTGGACCTGGACGCAGTACCGCGATCGCGCGCAAAGCGATCCGGCGGCGACCGTCAAGGCCGCGAAGCAGTCGATGGCGGAACACGTGCGCGCAATGCTCGCATTCCGCGGACAGGGCGTGCCGACGTTCGACTACGGCAACAACATCCGCCAGATGGCCAAGGACGAAGGCGTCGCGAACGCGTTCGATTTCCCCGGATTCGTGCCCGCGTATATCAGGCCGCTGTTCTGCCGCGGCGTCGGGCCGTTCCGCTGGGCGGCGCTGTCGGGCGATCCCGAGGACATCTACAAGACGGACGCGAAGGTCAAGGAATTGATCGCCGACGACGCGCATCTGCACCGCTGGCTCGACATGGCGCGCGAGCGCATCCGCTTTCAGGGCTTGCCGGCGCGCATCTGCTGGGTCGGACTGGGCCAGCGCGCGAAGCTCGGCCTTGCGTTCAACGAAATGGTGCGCAACGGCGAGCTGTCGGCGCCGGTCGTGATCGGGCGCGATCATCTCGATTCGGGGTCGGTCGCGAGTCCGAATCGCGAGACTGAAGCGATGAAGGACGGCTCCGACGCCGTCTCCGACTGGCCGCTTCTGAACGCGCTGCTGAACACGGCGAGCGGCGCGACGTGGGTGTCGATTCACCACGGCGGGGGCGTCGGGATGGGCTTTTCGCAGCACGCGGGCGTGGTGATCGTCTGCGACGGCAGCCGCGAAGCCGACGCGCGCATCGCTCGCGTGCTGCATAACGATCCGGCAACGGGTGTCATGCGCCACGCGGACGCGGGCTATGACATCGCAATCGACTGCGCGCGCGAGCAAAACCTCGACCTGCCGATGTTCCCGCGATGAGCACGCTCTGGCATCACTGCCATGCGGCAACGATGACAGGCGGCAAGTATTCGGTCATCGAAGACGCGGCGATCGTGACGGACGGCGGGCGCATCGAGTGGATCGGTGCGCGTGCCGACGCGCCGCGCGCGAGCGATTGCGCGCGCGTCGAGCTCGGCGGCGCGTGGGTGACGCCGGGGCTGATCGATTGCCATACGCATCTCGTTTTCGGCGGCGAGCGCAGCGCCGAATTCGAGGCGCGTCTCGAAGGCGCGAGCTACGCGGAAATCGCGGCGCGCGGCGGCGGCATCGCGAGCACGGTCCGGGCGACGCGCGAAGCGAGCGAGGACGCGCTGTTCCACGCGGCGCGGTCCCGCGCGCTGGCCCTCATGCGCGACGGCGTGACGACGCTCGAAGTCAAATCCGGCTACGGTCTCGATCTGGCGAACGAACGCAAGATGCTGCGCGTGGCCCGGCGACTCGCCAGCGCGCTGCCGCTCACCGTGCGCGCGACGTGCCTCGCGGCGCATGCGCTGCCGCCCGAGTATGCGGGGCGGGCGGACGACTACATCGCCTACGTCTGCGAAACCATGCTGCCGGCGCTGGTTGAGGAACATCTCGTCGATGCCGTCGACGCCTTCTGCGAGCAGCTCGCGTTCTCGCCGCAGCAAGTGGAGCGCGTCTTCCGGACGGCGCGTGCGCTCGGCGTGCCGGTGAAGCTGCATGCGGAGCAGTTGTCGTCGCTGCGCGGCGCGACGCTCGCGGCGGGCTATCAGGCGTTATCGGCGGATCATCTTGAATATATGACGGAGGACGACGCCATTGCGATGGCGCGCGCCGGCACCGTCGCCGTGCTGCTGCCCGGCGCGTTTTATATGCTGCGCGAAACGCAAATGCCGCCCGTCGATGCGCTGCGCCGGCACGGCGTGCCGATTGCGCTCGCGAGCGATCTGAACCCGGGCACGTCGCCGGCGCTGTCGCTGCGCATGATGTTGAACATGGGCTGCACGCTTTTTCGGCTGACGCCGGAAGAGGCGCTCGCCGGCGTCACGGTTCACGCGGCGCAGGCACTCGGCCTGAAGGACACGCACGGTTCGCTGGAAGCGGGGAAGACGGCCGATTTCGTGGCCTGGCGAATCAACCGGCCAGCCGAACTCGCGTACTGGCTCGGCGGCGCGCTGCGGAATCGCGTGGTGCGGAACGGCGAGGAGATCGCGTTCGATACGCTGTCCGGATAAGACGACGCCTCGCCGGAATCGACGAGGCGCGCCTTATCGCACGTGACGCAAGCGCGTCAAACGCGGCGCCTGCGGACCATCTCATAAATGAAGAGCAGGATGATCGCGCCGATGACCGAGGCGATCCATCCTGCGGGCTGTCCCGGCTGATACCAGCCGAGCGCCCGGCCCACGTAGCCCGCGATCAGCGATCCAGCAATGCCGAGCACGATGGTCATGATCCAGCCCATGCTGTCGTCGCCCGGCTTGATGGCGCGTGCGATCAGACCGACGACCAGTCCGACGATCAAAGTACCGATGAATGCAAGCATGCGGTTGCTCCTTGACGTGATTTGCTGCGTGTTAGCAGATAGCGTCCGGGCGTTGCCCGGTCTTTCAAAGTAGCACGGCCGGTAGCATTTGAGTATGGCACCGGCCGTTGCGCGCGGCATAGGCCGTTCGGCTAAAGCGGATAGCACGCCGGATGCCACGCATGACGGCGCGGTAGAATTCGTCTCATTGCTTCACGCACGGAAACAGCACTGGACGATGACCGACTCCGCACTCCCTTCCACCGACGACCCACTCCACGAAGACCGGCTCTGGCGCGACGACGGCTGGACCGCTCGCGTCATCAAGAACGAAGATGACGACGGCTGGGCCGTCGAGATGATTCAGGCGGGCGAGGCCGAGCCTGCGCTCGTCGGTCCGTGGACGATGGGCCGCGACAAAAAGAACCCGAAGCCGCTCGACGCGGCCGCGTTTCGCACGCTGGTCAAGACGGCGTCGGAAGTGCTGCGCCGCCATGAGCAGCAGCGTCACGCGATGCTGCACAAGAACGTCACCATCGACGTGCGCGGCGAGGAGATCACGGTCACGCTCGACATCGTTCCCGACGACGACGATCCGTACGCCGATCTGAGGGCGATCGATCCATTCGGCGGCCAACTGGCGCATGTGCGCGTCTCGCCCGCGTTCAAGCTGAACAAGGCGAGCGCGGAGCGGTGGGCCGAGAACGACTTCGCGAAGCCGAACTGAACGGGCGGCGCGCTCGCCGTGCTCGCTGTCAAAAGAAAATGCCATCACGCGAACGTGATGGCATTTCTATTTCGGCGTGAAGCGGACGTTTCTTACTTGACGACGAATTCGATTCGACGATTCGCGAAGCGTCCGCTCGCGGTCGCATTGTCGGCTACGGGATTCGCGTCGCCGTAGCCCGTCGCGGCGAGCGACTGCGGCGGCACGCCGTTCTTGACGAGGAAAGCGCGAACGGCTTGCGCGCGCTCTTTCGACATTTCGAGCTTCGCGGGCGGTGCGCCTACGCCGTCCGAATACCCGGCGATTTCCAGGTTCACCATCGAGCCCTTCGCCGCGCAATTCTTCAGGAGCTGCGCTGTTTCGCCGAGCGTCGCGGCCGCGCCTTCCGGCACCGTGGCGCTCGAACGGCCGAAGTTGACCACTTGCAGGTCCAGCACCGACGTGAGCTTCTGGCCGGAACAGGCGTCGTCGGTGGCGAGGAGCGTCTTCATCGCGCTGCGAAACGACTGCGTGGCGCTCGCCACCGCGCTGTCGACGTCGAACGCGCTGACCTGGAACATGCCGCCGAGCGAGTTCTTCAGGCGGTCGGTCCATCCGAGCTTGGCGTCGGCGGCCGCGCCGCTCAATTCCACTTTCGAGCCGATGAGCTTCGCCTCGGCGCCCGGCACCGCCATGAGCGGCGTCAGCTCTTTCAGTCGCGAGAGCCACGGGGCCGGGGGCGTACCTGCCGCCACCGAGACGTCCGCGCTATAGCCCTTGCCGAAGCGGCGATCGAGCGTCTGAATCAGCTGCTGCTTTTCCGCCTCACTGCCGACGGTCGCCTCAATCGACGGGACGCCTGCCTCGTTGACGGAAAACACCAGTTGCGCGTCCTTCGCTGCCGCAGCCGGCGCGCTGGTTTCGGCGCTGGAACTGGCGATGGCCGACGAAGCAGCGATGGCAGTCGACGCCGTATCGATCGACGCCGCGGCTTGCGAGGCCGGCTGCGCGACGGTCGCCACCGGGGTCGTTTCCGCGTTCGAACTGAGATCGACGCTCGGGTTGTGCGTGAAGCCGCGGTAGTACACGAGCGCGAGAATCGCCGCGAGCACCGCGAAAAGCAGCCAGACCGCCTTATTGGACCGCTTCGGCGCCGGCTTGCGCACCGGAGCGCGCATGGGTGCGGATTTCGTCGCCGTCGGTGCAGGGGGCGGTGCCGGCGGCGCGGGCGGGGGCGGCGGTGCGACCACCGGAGCCGTGTTTCGCGCCAGCGCCGGGGCAGCGTGGCTTACGCCGGCCGCAGCAGGCATGGCGGGTTCATCGCCGAAATCCAGCGTCGATCCGACTGCGTCCAGCCGCGCGCCGATGCTGCTCACGAAACCATCCACGTTGCCCAGGCCGATGGCGCTCGCTGCGTTATGCGTGAGCGATGCGCGCATTTCGCCGATCTGGTCGCGCAGCAAGCCCGGCAACTGCGACAGGTTTGCCTGCGAGAGCAGAAAGTGATGCTTGAGAATGCCGAACATGATGGCCGACAACATGCCCGCGAGCGCGGACGTGGCCTGTACCGGCACGCCCGTCTCGGCCGATACCGCGTCGGTCAGCGCATCGATGCGCTGGCCCGTCGCGCGGGAGGCGAGCAGATGACCGGATGTTTCGAGGTGCTTCAGCCCGGCGGTCGTCGTGATGACGTTTCGCAACTGCTCGCTCACGAAGGCGTTCGCCTCGGGCGACATGATGACGGAATACACGGAACGCGCGCCGTCGGCGAGCGCCGACCGGTCCATGACCGCCGCAACGAGTCCCGGCGCGGTGCGCGCGGCCAGTTGCTGCACGATCTGCGCAGGAATGCCGAACTTCTGCGATAGCTGTTCCGCAATCTCGCTGGAGATCGCGGTGTTGACCGCCTGAACCAGATTGATACTCATCGACTGCCTATCCTTTTCCTGTGACGCCGAGCGCGGGCGCAATGACGTGCGCATTCTATATGTGCAGGTATCCTGAAAAGATGCTGGGATATTTCTTTACATAAGTGCCGCACGCACGCCACTCAATTAAAGATGGCGTTTGCAACGCTTGACAGTTCGTTTTCAGCGCGAACGCGCGGACGAATCCGAAAAAATCCGCGCGAGGCGCGCTTTCGCAAGCTTGAACCAGACCGGTCTCGCGGCGGCAGCGTCGAGGTTGCGCGCGGCGACGGCGACCAGCGACAAAACGGATTGGGCGTGGATGAATCTGCGATACGATGCGTCGAGCGGCGAGGTCCACGCGCAAGAGCGGCAATCGTGCTTCGCGCAGGTGTTGCAGGGAGGTTGATCGCGATACATGAGAGGGTCCTGATTCGAGTACCCGCGCATGATGTGCCATCTTGTAACGATTGACGATCAGACGGTTCTGATTGAATCTCAAATTTGCCCGCAAACGGGGCAGAAAGACATCGGATAGCCGTTCGGCCTATGACGTAAGTGCGAGCACAAGCAAGGAGACATGCACATGCACTATCTGCTGGTTTATCACCTTTGCGCGGACTATCTGGACCGCCGCGCGCAATTTCGCGACGCGCATCTGAAACTGGCGTGGGAAGCAGTCGAGCGCGGCGAAATCGTGCTTGCCGGCGCGCTCGATTCGCCGGCCGATCGCGCGATGCTGCTGTTTCAGGGCGACTCGCCCGCCGCCGCCGAAGCATTCGCGCGCAATGATCCCTATGTGACGAACAAACTCGTCGAACGCTGGGAGGTGCGCAAGTGGAACACGGTAGTCGGCGAAGACGCGGCCACGCCCGTCCGCTAGGTCGGCGGGGCCGGGGCTCAGGCGTCCGCGGTCTCTTCGGGACGCCGCCGCGCCGCGCGATACAGGCTCGTGAGCGTGTCGTTCATCTGTTGCGAACGCTCGAACAATGCCGCGAGCCATTCCACGAAAACCGAGACGCGCGGCGTCGCCTGCCGGCTTTTAAGAAACGCGACCGACACCTTCAGCGGCGGCGACTTCCATTGCGGCAGCACTTCCCGCAACTGCCCGGAGCGCAGATAAGGCTGCGCCGCGATGCGCAGCGGCTGAATCAAGCCGAGCCCTTCGAGCCCGCAGGCGAGGTACGCGTGTTCGTCGGCGACCTGCACGAACCCGCGCATGCTCACGGTGTAGGGCTTGCCGTTCACGTCGAATTCGAAATCCGCGGGACGGCCGCTTTTCTCCGGCACGCAATTCACCGCGACGTGCCGCGCGAGTTCGTCGAGGCTCGCGGGCGTGCCGTGCTTCTCCAGATAAGCGGGACTTGCGCACGTCACCTGGTCGAGCACGCCGAGCCGCCGCGCGATCAATCCCGAATCGGGCAATTCGCCCAACTGGATGCTGCAATCGACGCCTTCGCCGACGAGATCGACGTTGCGAATGCCGATGCCGATCGACAGTTCGATCTGCGGATAACGCGCGTGGAATTCCGGCAGCGCGGGCACGACGATGGACGTCGCGACGGTATCCGGCATCTCGACGCGCAGCCGTCCGCGCAGCCGCTCTTCAACCGCGCCGAAGCCGGATTCCAGTTCGTCGATGTCGGCGAGAATCTGCGCGCAGCGTTCGTAGTAGGCCGCGCCGTCGACGGTCAGGTTCAGGCGCCGTGTCGTGCGTGCGAGCAGTTGCACGCCGACGAGTGCTTCGAGTTGTTGCACGGTCGTCGAGACGCTCGCACGCGGCATGCCGAGCGATTCGGCGGCGCGCGTGAAGCTGTTCGTATCGACGACACGCGTAAAGACACGCATGGCATGGACGCGATCGATCACGTGAATTTTCCTTGTTCCCGATGGAAGGCGATGCGTACGCGCCGGGCAAGCCGAGGACGCATCGGCGAATGGTCACATCGTAAGGACCGGCGCGCGTTGCGTGAATACACAAAACTGGACGATTCTTGCCTGATTCTTCCAGCAGAAAACGCGGCGCCTCAAAGCGTCGGCATTTCGCCGCGCAGGCGTCCCGCGACGCCCGCGAAGTCGGTGCCCGAAGGCGCCTGATACAGCCGCAGACCCATCTCGGGCAGGATCGCGAGCAGATGATCGAAGACGTCGCCCTGAATGCGCTCGTATTGCGTCCATGCAGTCGTCGCGGTGAAACAGTAGACCTCGACCGGAATGCCTTGCGATTCCGGCTCCATCATGCGAACCATGATTGTCATGTCCTGCCGTATCTCCGGATGATGCTGCAGATACGCAAGCGCGTATTCGCGGAACGTGCCGATGTTCGTGAGCCGCCGGCGGTTCGCGGGTTCCGCCGCGAGGTCGCCGAGATTGCGGTTCGCCTGCTCCACTTCCGTCTGCTTCTGCAGCAGGTAATCGTGCAGCAAGCGGAATCGCATCATGCGTTGCGTTTCTTCATCGGTGAGAAAGCGCACGCATTGCGCGTCGATACGCATGGTCCGCTTGATGCGCCGTCCGCCCGATTCGAACATGTGCCGATAGTTGCGATAGCTCTCAGAAAAGAGCTTGTACGTAGGCACCGTCGTGATGGTGTTGTCCCAGTTCTGCACTTTGACCGTATGCAGCGCGATATCCTTCACCGCGCCATCGGCCAACGCTTGCGGCATCTCGATCCAGTCGCCGATGCGCAACATGTCGTTCGACGTGAGCTGCGTGCTCGCGACGAGCGACAACAGCGTGTCCTTGAACACGAGCAGCAGCACGGCGGACAGCGCGCCGAGCCCGGAGAGCATCCAGAGCGGCGAACGGTCGATGAGAATCGACAGCACCAGCACGAAGCAGATCAGCGCGAGCGCGAGCTTGCCGATCTGGATATAGCCCTTGATGGAGCGCGTCTGCGCCTCCTTGCTCGCGGCGTAGACGTCCTGCCACGCCGAAAGCGCGCTGCCGGTCGCGAGAAACACGCAGACCCACGCCGCGCCGTGCGCGAGCCGCGCCACCGCCGTCGCCCACGGCCCGATATGCGGCACTTCGCCGATGCCGATGGCCACGACCGCGAACGGCGCCGCATACCAGAGCCGGTGATACGCGCGATGCCGGAGGAACGCCTGATCCCATGCCACGTGCCCGGCGAGGACGAGCAGCCGATGCGCGACCCGAAGCAGCAGACGCGCGATGACCCATTGCACGAACTCCGCGATGACGAAGAGCGCAACGAGCCCGAGGAGCAGTTGCGCCCACGGCTGCGTCGGAAGATGGCGGGAAAGCGTGTCGGGAAGCCAGTCGAGGTTCATGCGTGGATGAAAGCCGAAGAAGCGATGCGTCCCGTATTGTGCATGAACGCGCACGGCGCGTCGGACGACATTCGCCGCTTATCGGAAACCCCAGTTCGATGAAAATGAATTTTTTTCGGCGATGGTTTTGGGTAAACATACTTTCACCGCGACTTCCGAGCAGCCTGCCGCCGCGTATGTCCCGCCGTCCACCGGTCGAACCGCCCGCGAGTGCCGACGAACTCATTTCGACGCGCATCGCCGCCGCCATGCCGATGCTCACGCCGATCCATCAGCGCATGGGCGCGTTCGTGCTGGCGAACCTGTTCCGCTCGGCGACCATGCGGATCGACGAGCTGGCGGACGCCGTCGGCGCGTCCATCGCGACGGCCAACCGCTTCGCGCGGGCGCTCGGTTTCTCCGGCTATCCCGCGTTCCGGGAGGCGCTCGTGCGCGGTTTCGAGGCGACCATCGCGCCGGTCGAGCGCCTGCGCTCGTCGCGGCAATCGCCTGCGAGCGGAGCCGAAGTCTTCGAGGCGTCGCTGGCTCAGGCGGCGGGGAACGTGCGTCTCGCGCAGACATCGGTCGATAGCGCGAAGGCCGAATCGCTCGTCGACGCCATTCTCGGCGCGCAACGCGTCTTCGTGCTCGGCTACGGCGCAAGCGCGTTTCTAGCGGGTTTGATGGAGCACGGCCTCACGCCGTACTGCGCGAACGTGCAGTCGCTCGCGCTCCACGGCGGGCCGTCGCACGCGGCGCGGCGGCTGTTCACGGCATCGCCCGAAGACGTGCTCATCGCGATTGCCTTTCCGCGCTATGTCGACGACACCATCGCGCTCGCGCGGCAAGCGCAGCAGCGCGGCGTGCGCGTCGTCGCGCTCACGGACAGCGGTGCGTCGCCGCTCGCGTGCATCGCGGACCTCGTGCTCACGATCCGCGCCGAGCGCAGGCTCGCCGCCAATTGCGATACAGCGGTGCTCGCCGTGATCGAGGCACTCTGCGACGCGGTCGCGCACCGCGCAAAACGCTCGGTGGAAGCCGCATCGGGCCTCACCGAATTCGTGCTGCCCTGGCTCGTCGCGCCGCCGATATTGAGCGGAGCGGCGACCGGACCAACGGCCACGCCCGCGCACGCGCCGCGTCGCGCATCCGCCAAGCGACACCCTCACACGGAGCCGCGCGAAACATGAGCGCCATTCCAGTCATCGCCATTCACGGCGGCGCGGGCACGATCCTGCGCTCGGCCATGAGCACCGACGCCGAAGCGCGCTATCACGCGGCGCTCGGCGACATTCTGCGCGCCGGCCAGCGCGTGCTCGCCGACGGCGGCAGCGCGCTCGATGCCGTGACCGAGGCCGTGCGTCTGCTCGAAGACTGTCCGCTCTTCAACGCAGGCCACGGCGCGGTGTTCACGGCGGCAGGCACCCATGAACTCGACGCGTCCATCATGGATGGCGCGACGCTCGACGCCGGCGCGGTCTGCTGCGTGACGCGCGTGAGGAACCCCGTGCTCGCCGCGCGCCGCGTGCTGGACGTGAGCGAGCACGTGATGTTCACCGCTGCGGGCGCGGAGGCGTTCGCAGAGGCGCAGGGACTGGAATTCGTCGATCCGTCGTACTTTCATACCGACGCGCGGTATCAGCAGTGGCTCAGTGCGCGCGGCGCGTCGGGCACGCTGCTGGATCACGACGCCGCGACACGCGTCGCACAAGAGACAGGCGAGGACGATCCGATCGATCCGGCGAAGAAGTTCGGCACGGTCGGCGCGGTCGCGCTGGATGCGCAGGGTCATCTAGCGGCGGCGACATCCACGGGCGGCATGACGAACAAACAGGCGGGCCGCGTCGGCGATGCGCCGTTGATCGGCGCGGGCTGCTACGCGAACGACGCGACGTGCGCTGTGTCGACCACGGGCACCGGCGAAATGTTCATGCGTATGCTCGCGGCGTACGACGTCTCCGCCCAGATGGAGTACCGCGGAATGACGCTCGAGGCCGCAGCGGACGATGTCGTGATGAAGAAGCTGCCGCGTATCGATGGACGCGGCGGCCTGATCGCCGTCGACGCAGCCGGCAACGTCACGCTGCCGTTCAACACCGAAGGCATGTATCGCGGCTTCGCGCGGGTCGGCGAGCAGGCGGTCACGGCCATCTACCGCTCATGAGCGCGGCGCCGACGTTGCCGGACTCGCGCGTGATCGACGTGCGCGACTTGTCCGTCGTTTTTCGCTCGCGTTCGCGCACGGTGGAAGCCGTGCGCAACATCGCGTTCACGGTGGATCGCGGCGAGACGCTCGCGATCGTTGGCGAATCGGGCTCGGGCAAGTCCGTGACGTCGCTCGCGCTGATGCGGCTGGTCGAGCATGGCGGCGGCGTCATTGCATCGGGCAGCATCGCGTTCCGGCGGCGCAACGGGCGCGTGTTGGACCTCGCGCGCGCGTCGTCGGCGACCATGCGCGGCGTGCGCGGCGCGGACATCGCCATGATCTTTCAGGAGCCGATGACATCGCTCAATCCGGTATTCACCGTGGGCGATCAGATCGCGGAAGCGATCGCGCTGCATCAGAACAAGAACCGTTCCGAGTCGCGCGCCGAAGCATTGCGCCTGCTCGACCTCGTGCGGATTCCCGAATCGCGCCGCGTGTTCGCGCGCTATCCGCATCAATTGTCGGGCGGCATGCGCCAGCGCGTGATGATTGCAATGGCGCTTTCCTGCAAGCCCGCGCTCCTCATCGCCGATGAACCGACCACCGCGCTCGACGTGACCATTCAGGCGCAGATTCTGCAACTCGTGCGCGGCTTACAGGACGAAATGAACATGGCGGTGATCTTCATCACGCATGACATGGGGGTCGTGGCGGAAGTAGCGGACCGCGTGCTGGTGATGTATCGCGGCGAGAAAGTGGAAGAGGGCCGATCCGACGCATTGTTTGGTACGCCGAAGCATGTCTACACGAAAGCTTTGCTCGCTGCCGTGCCGACGCTCGGCGCGATGCGCGGCACGGACCGGCCCGCGAAGTTCCCGATTCTCGAAGTCGAGCCGGTAGACGTGGCGCCCGACGACGCGAGCGCGCTGCGGCCATCGGCGGCAGTGGAGCATGAAGTCCAGCCCGCCGTCGATGAAACCAGCCAGCCGATTCTGCGCGTGCGCGATCTCGTCACGCGCTTTCCCGTCAGAAGCGGCCTCTTCGGGCGCATGACGGCGGCGGTGCATGCGGTCGAACGCGTGAGCTTCGATTTGCGTCGAGGCGAAACGCTCGCGCTCGTCGGCGAATCGGGCTGCGGAAAATCGACGACGGGGCGCTCGCTGTTGCGGCTTGTCGAAAGCCAGAGCGGTTCCATCGAATTCGACGGACGCGACATCAGCGCGCTGCAAGGCCCCGAATTGCAGGCGCTGCGCCGCAATATCCAGTTCATTTTTCAGGACCCGTTCGCCTCGCTGAATCCGCGTCTCACGGTCGGCTTCTCGGTGATGGAGCCCCTGCTCGTGCATGGCGTCGCGAGCGGCAAGGAGGCGCAGGCGCGCGTCGACTGGCTGCTGGAGCGCGTGGGCTTGCCGCCCGAAGCGGCGCAGCGTTATCCGCATGAATTCTCGGGCGGGCAGCGCCAGCGCATCGCCATTGCACGGGCGCTCGCGCTCAATCCGAAAGCCGTGATCGCCGATGAATCCGTCTCCGCGCTCGACGTTTCCGTGCGCGCGCAGATCGTCAATCTGATGCTCGATTTGCAGCGCGAACTCGGCGTGGCCTATCTTTTCATTTCGCATGACATGGCGGTGGTGGAGCGCGTGAGCCATCGCGTCGCCGTGATGTATCTCGGGCAAATCGTCGAAATCGGGCCGCGCGCCGCAGTGTTCGAAGCGCCGCGTCATCCGTACACGAGGAAGTTGATGAGCGCGGTGCCCGTCGCCGATCCCGCGCGCCGTCACGCGAAACGCATGCTGGCCGCCGATGAGATTCCCAGCCCGATTCGTCCGCTCGGCGACGAACCGGTGGTCGCGAAGCTCGTCGCGGTCGGTCCCGGCCATTACGTCGCCGAGCATCATGTCGGCGGCGCTTATTAGCGTGAGCCGGTGAGCGGATGCAGAAACACATCGCAGTGAACCATAACGTCAAGCCAAGGAGTCCCACGATGCCGTCCTCTCGTCCTTCACCGTTGCGCGCGCTCATAACGGCCGGTGCGTTCACCGGATTCGCTGCATTCGCCGCGCTCGGTCCCGTGTCCGCGCATGCGCAAAGCACCGCTGTGATGGCGGTCGCCTCGACCTTCACGACGCTCGATCCCTACGATGCCAACGACACGCTCTCGCAAGCCGTCGCCAAGTCGTTTTATCAGGGACTATTCGGCTTCGACAAGGACATGAAGATTCAGCCCGTGCTCGCGACGAGCTTCGAGGCGAGCCCCGACGCGAAGGTCTACACGATTCATCTGCGCCAGGGCGTGAAGTTCCACGACGGCACCGACTTCAACGCCGAAGCCGTGAAAGCGGTGTTCGACCGCGTGACCGACCCGGCGAACAAGCTGAAGCGCTACAACCTGTTCAACAAGATCGACAAGACCGAAGTGGTCGATCCGTACACGGTGAAGGTGACGCTCAAGATTCCGTTCTCTGCGTTCATCAACGTGCTTGCGCATCCATCGGCGGTCATGATCTCGCCGACCGCGCTCAAGAAGTACGGCAAGGACATTGCGTTTCATCCGGTGGGCACGGGACCGTTCGAATTCGTCGAATGGAAACAGACCGACGACCTGAAAGTGAAGAAGTTCGCGGGCTACTGGAAGAAGGGCTATCCGAAGATCGACATGATCGACTGGAAGCCGGTCGTCGATAACAACACGCGCGCCGCGCTCATGCAAACGGGCGAAGCGGACTTCGCGTTTCAGGTTCCGTTCGAGCAGGCGGCGACCCTCAAGTCGAGCCCGAAGGTGGATCTGATCGCAGCGCCTTCCATCATCCAGCGTTACATCAGCATGAACATGCTGCAGAAGCCCTTCGATAATGCGAAGGTGCGCGAGGCGCTCAACTACGCGATCAACAAAGAGGCGCTCGTGAAGGTCGCATTCGCGGGCTATGCGGTGCCGGCCGAAGGGGTCGTGCCGCCGGGCGTGGACTATGCGACGAAGACCGGCCCGTGGAAATACGATCCCGCGAAGGCCCGCGAACTGTTGAAGGAAGCTGGCTATCCGAACGGTTTCGAAACCACGCTCTGGTCCGGCTACAACTACACGACCGCGCAGAAGATCATCCAGTTCGTGCAGCAGCAACTGGCGCAAGTGGGCGTGAAGGCGTCGGTGGAGGCGCTCGAAGCCGGGCAGCGTGTGCAGCGCGTGGACAGCGCACCCGATCCTGCGACGGCTCCGGTGCGCATGTATTACATCGGCTGGTCGTCCTCGACGGGCGAAGCGGACTGGGCCATCTCGCCGTTGCTGTCGAGCGCATCGTTCCCGCCGAAGCTCGCGAACACGGCGTACTACAAGAACGATAACGTCGATGCCGATCTGCAAAAGGCGCTCGCCACCACGGACCGCAACGAGAAGGCCGCGCTCTATGCCGACGCGCAAAAGCGCATCTGGGCCGATGCGCCGTGGATTTTCCTCGTCACCGAAAAGGTCGTGTATGCGCGCAGCAAGCGGCTATCCGGCGCGTACGTGATGCCCGACGGCTCGTTCAATTTCGACGAGATCGCCATCAAGTAAGGGCCACGATGCTCAACTTCCTTGCCAAACGCCTGCTCGGGCTGCTGCCGACGCTTTTCATCGTCGCGGTGCTGGTCTTCATGTTCGTGCATCTGTTGCCGGGCGACCCGGCGCGGCTCGCGGCCGGTGCCGAGGCGGACGAAGCAACGGTGGCGCTCGTGCGCGCGGACCTGGGCCTCGACAAGCCGCTGCCGCAACAACTGGTGAGCTTCTTCGGCAAGGTCGTGCACTTCGACTTCGGCAGGTCCACGCGAAGCAAGCGCCCCGTGAGCACGGAAATCGCGGAGCGTTTCATGCCGACTCTGTGGCTCACGCTCGCAAGCATGGTGTGGGCGGTCGTGTTCGGCATGAGCATCGGCATCGTGTCGGCGGTGTGGCGCAATCAGTGGCCCGACCGGCTCGGCATGACGCTCGCCGTGTCGGGCATTTCGTTTCCGGCGTTCGCGCTCGGCATGCTGTTGATGGAGATCTTCTCGGTGAAGCTGGGCTGGCTGCCCATCGTCGGCGATGGCACGTGGCAAAGCTACGTGCTTCCATCGCTCACGCTCGGCGCGGCGGTGGCCGCCGTGATGGCGCGCTTCACGCGCGCTTCGTTCGTCGAAGTGCTCGGCGAGGACTTCGTGCGAACCGCACGCGCGAAGGGCGTGCATGAGCCGATCGTCATCGTGAAGCACTGTCTGCGTAACGCGATGATTCCCGTCGTCACGATGATGGGCCTTCAGTTCGGCTTCCTGCTCGGCGGATCCATCGTGGTGGAGAAAGTGTTCAACTGGCCGGGCCTTGGCCGCTTGCTCGTCGATGCCGTCGAAATGCGCGACTATCCGGTGATTCAGGCGGAAGTGCTGTTGTTCTCGCTGGAGTTCATCGTCATCAATCTGGTGGTGGACGTGCTGTACGCGGTCATCAACCCGACTATCCGCTTCAAATGAGGACGGCATGAGCGTAACCGTGCAAACCGCTCAGGACGGGCGGCAGACTGTCCGCACGCCGTGGACCGAGTTCTGGCGCAAGTTCAGGCAACAGCATGTCGCGATGATCGCGGCGGTGTTCGTGCTGCTGCTCATCGTGATCGCGATCATCGCGCCATACATTGCGCCTTACGATCCCGAGAACTACTTCGACTACGACGCGCTCAACGCGGGCCCGTCGGCGGCGCACTGGTTCGGCGTCGATTCGCTCGGGCGCGATATTCTCAGCCGCATTCTCGTCGGCAGCCGTATATCGCTGTCGGCCGGGCTGCTGTCGGTCGTGATCGGCGCGGTGATCGGCACATTCTTCGGCTTGCTCGCGGGCTATTACGAAGGATGGTGGGACCGCATCGTGATGCGTATCTCCGACGTGCTGTTCGCGTTTCCGGGCATTCTGCTCGCGATCGGCGTGGTCGCGATTCTCGGCAACGGCATGGTGAACGTGGTCTGCGCGGTGGCTATTTTCAGCGTTCCCGCGTTCGCGCGGCTCGTGCGCGGCAACACGCTCGCGCTCAAGCATCTGACCTATATCGAGGCGGCGCGCAGCATCGGCGCGTCGGATTGGACGATCATCGTGCGGCATATTCTTCCGGGCACGATTTCATCGGTGGTCGTGTACTTCACGATGCGCATCGGCACGTCGATCATCACGGCGGCGAGCCTCTCGTTTCTTGGCCTCGGCGCGCAGCCACCGACGCCGGAGTGGGGCGCGATGCTCAACGAAGCGCGCGCCGACATGGCCGTGGCGCCGCACGTCGCCATTTTTCCGAGCCTCGCGATCTTTCTCACGGTGCTCGCGTTCAATCTGCTCGGCGACGGCTTGCGCGATGCGCTCGATCCCAAACTGGACCGGCCGTGATGAAAGCACCGCACATCGGCACATTGCAAGCGGGCGCGCGCGGAACGATAGCGGATGTCGCGAGCGTAACCGTCGGACATTGCACGCTCGATGACGGCGACGTGCAAACCGGCGTCACGGTCGTGCGTCCGCACGGCGGCGATGTGTATCGGAAGAAAGTGCCCGCCGCCGCGTGTGTCATCAACGGTTTCGGCAAGAGTGTCGGACTCGTGCAAGTCGATGAACTCGGCGTGCTGGAAACGCCGATTGCGCTGACGAACACCTTCGGCGTCGGTGCCGTTGCATCGGGACAGATTCGTTCGGCGTGCGAAATAAATGAGGGCATAGGACGTGACTGGCCGAGCGTCAACCCGCTTGTGTTCGAGTGTAACGACGGCTATCTGAACGACTTGCAGGCATTCGCCGTCGAAGAAGCGCACTATCGCGAAGCACTTTCCGGATGCTCGAAAGACTTCGCGCGCGGCGCGGTCGGCGCGGGGCGGGGCATGTCGTGTTTCGAGCTGAAAGGCGGCATCGGATCGGCGTCGCGGATCCTGGATATGGGCGCTCATGCTTATGCAATCGGCGCGCTCGTGCTCGCCAACTTCGGGCGCTTGCCGCAACTGACGATAGCGGGCGAGGCTGTCGGCCTCGCGCTGCACGCGGCCACGCAAGGGCAGATGAAGCCGGAACAAGGCAGCATCATCATGCTGCTCGCGACCGATGCGCCGCTCGATTCGCGGCAGTTGCGACGCCTCGCGATGCGCGCCGCAGCCGGGCTGGCGCGCACTGGCTCCGTCTATGGCCACGGAAGCGGCGATATCGCGCTCGCGTTCTCGACGGACTACACCGTCCCGCACGACGCCGCGTTCATCGCGCTGCCGCCCTTGCTTCCCGACGCGCGCCTCGATCCGCTATTTCAGGCGGCTGCCGACAGCATCGAACAGGCCATTCTCGATGCGCTTTTCAGCGCAGAGACCGTGACCGGCCGCGACGGTCATCAGCGACTGTCTCTCACGGACGCATTGAAAATCAAACCATGAAAGTGCTGATTTCGACCGATATCGAAGGCATTGCGGGCGTGTTCCACCCGGAGCAAACGCGGCCGGGCAATGCGGAATACGAGCAGGCGCGGCGCTGGATGACGCACGAGGCAAACGCGGCGGCCGAGGGCGCGTTCGAAGGCGGCGCGTCGCAAGTATGGGTCAACGATTCGCACGGCGGCTTTCGCAATCTGCTGCCCGATGTCTTCGATGCACGCGTGCAACTGGTGCTCGGCAAGCCGCGCACGTTCGGCATGATGGCGGGCCTCGAAGCATCGCCCGATCTGGTGTTCATGGTCGGCTATCATGCGCGCGCGCAGAGCCGCGGCATTCTCGCGCATACGATCAACAGCACGGCGTTCGCGCGCGTGATGCTCGACGGCACGGAAGTCGGCGAAGCGGCGCTCTACGGCAGGCTGGCGGAAGAACGCGGCGCCCGCATTGCGCTGCTGACAGGCGATGACGTCTTCGGCGCCGAGACGCTGCCGTCATTTCCGGGCGCGCGCTTCGTCTGCGTGAAGACGGCGCACGGCTATTCGAGCGGCGTCACGCACACGCCCGCTGCCGCATGCGAAGCGATCCGGCGCGCGGCGCAAGAGGTCATCGAAAGCGCAGTGCCCGACAGATCAGGCACGCGCCACGCGTCGGCAAACATCCGCTGCGAACTGCGCGTGCAGACGAGCGCGCTCGCCGATCTCTTCTGCCAGTGGCCATCGCTCGAACGCACCGACGCGGTCACGCTGGCCTTCGATGCGCCCAGCGCCGAGCACGTTGTTCGCACGCTCAATTGCCTTTCGGCAATGTCATTCATGTTGCGGTGAGCGCCGGAACTATCGTTAGAATGGAGCCCTTGAGCAGGAAAGCTCCATTCAACGGCTCGGCAGGCGAAGTTCATGCATGACGTAAGGCTCGCACACAACGACGATACCGCGCTCGATCCCGCTGATCCGGCGCTCGTCATGCGCGGATCATTGTTCATTGACGGTCACGAGGCAGGCTGCTGGGAAGCGCGGCGCGACGGCACGTGGACGGCGCATCTGCGGCACACGCCGGGGTGGATCGTCGAAGCGAGCCGGGCGGCGCTGATCGAACGGCTCGCTCGCGGGGCGTAGCGTCAGCCTGTCGCGCTTTCATCAAGATAACTGAACAACAATATGTACCTGTCGATCATCGCGGTAGGGCTCGGCGGCGGCCTCGGCTCGCTGCTCCGCTGGGCGCTCGGTTTGCGCCTCAACGCCGTCTTTCCGAATCTTCCGCTCGGCACCTTCGCGGCCAATGTCATCGCGGGCTACATCATTGGCGTGGCCGTTGCGTTTTTTGCGCGTGTGCCGGACGTTTCCGTCGAATGGCGGCTCTTCGTGATTACCGGCTTGATGGGCGGGCTGTCCACGTTCTCGTCGTTCTCGGCGGAAGTCGTCGCGCATCTTCAGCAAGGGCGGCTCGGCTGGGCGCTCGCTGAAATCGCGCTGCACGTCGGGGCATCGCTTTTGATGACCGGGCTCGGCATCGCGACCGTGACCGTCGCGAGTTGATGTTCGAGCACGTTCCGATTTTGTCCTGCGCCCGTTTTTTACAGTTTTCCCCGGCGTTTCCGACGCCCGACACTTCGCCGCTCGCTCAGCGGCTTTATTTTTATTGCAACAAAGAAGGTGAAGACATGCCCGAGTTCCCGCTTATCGAAATCAGACCGTACCGGGCGAGTGATCTCGACGGCGTGATCGACCTGTTTCTGCGCGCCGTGCGCGAAACGGCATCGGTCGATTACAACGAGAAGCAGATCGACGTGTGGGCGCAGGCCGATCCCGACGAATGGGCGGTGGCCCGCGCAAGCCGCCCGACATGGGTGGCGTTCACCGGCGGGCAGCTCGCCGGTTTCGCCGATCTGGAGCGAAACGGCCTGATCGACATGATGTTCGTTCATCCAGACCACCAGCGCAAAGGCGTGGCGACCGCGCTGCTCGCGCGCATCGAGGCCGAGGCGGACGAGGCGGGCATGCAGGTGCTGCACACGTACGCGAGCGCAACAGGCAGGCCGTTCTTCGAATACTGCGGCTTCACGATGCTGCTGGCCCGCGCGGTCGTGGTGCGCGGGCAGCGGTTCGTGCAGTTCGTAATGGAAAAAGTGCTGTGAGCGTCGCGCGGTCTGTATAGACAAGCACACAAACATCCGGGATTTCGTCTCAGTGGAATCCCGGATAGCCCCTTGTTTCGCCGTTTATGCCCGTTTAGACTGAAGTCTGACTTGTATAGACAGGATGAAACATGATTACGCTGACGCCCGGAAAACTCACGCTGCCGCAACTGCGCCGCATTGCGCGCGGCTCGGATTCGCTGCGGCTCGACCCCGCGAGCTTCGACGCCATCGACGCGAGCGCCCGCGCGGTCGCGGCCATCGCCGCGAAGGGCGATCCGGCGTACGGCATCAACACGGGCTTCGGGCGGCTCGCGAACACGCACATTCCCGCCGACCAGCTCGAACTGTTGCAGCGCAATCTCGTGCTGTCGCACGCGGTGGGCGTTGGCGAGCCGATGTCGCGCCCGGTCGTGCGGCTGCTGATGGCGCTCAAGCTGTCCAGCCTCGGGCGCGGGCATTCGGGCATCCGCCGGGAAGTCATCGACGCGCTCATCACGCTCTTCAACGCGGACGTGCTGCCGATCATTCCGGTCAAGGGCTCGGTCGGCGCATCCGGCGATCTTTCCCCGCTCGCGCATATGTCGACGGTG
Source organism: Burkholderia sp. 8Y (assembly GCF_902506145.1). Taxonomy (GTDB): domain Bacteria; phylum Pseudomonadota; class Gammaproteobacteria; order Burkholderiales; family Burkholderiaceae; genus Caballeronia. Next base: position 1,767,496 of record NZ_LR733519.1, read on the forward strand.
CTGCTCGGCATCGGCGAAGTGACGATTCGCGGCGAACGCGCGGGCGCGCTCGACGGTCTCGCTGTCGCCGGCCTCAAGCCGATGACGCTGCAGGCGAAGGAAGGGCTCGCGCTACTCAACGGCACGCAGGCGTCGGCGGCGCTGGCGCTGTATCACCTCTTCGCCATCGAAGACCTGTTCCGCACCGGACTCGTCGCGGGCGCGCTTTCGGTCGATGCGGCCGCGGGCTCCGTCGTGCCGTTCGATGCGCGCATCCACGAACTGCGCGGACATCGCGGGCAGATCGACGCGGCGGCCGCTTATCGCGCGCTGCTCGCGGGCTCGGGCATCAATCTGTCCCACGCGGATTGCGAGAAGGTGCAGGATCCGTACAGCCTGCGCTGCCAGCCGCAAGTAATGGGCGCGTGCCTCGATCAGATGCGCCACGCCGCCGACGTGCTGCTGATCGAAGCGAACGCCGTCTCCGACAATCCGCTGATCTTCCCGGATACCGGAGAAGTGCTGTCGGGCGGCAATTTCCACGCTGAACCCGTTGCTTTCGCCGCCGACAATCTCGCGCTCGCCGCCGCTGAAATCGGCGCGCTGGCCGAGCGGCGCATCGCGCTTCTGATCGACGCCACGCTGTCCGGCCTGCCGCCGTTCCTCGTGCGCGACGGCGGCGTCAACTCGGGCTTCATGATCGCGCATGTGACGGCAGCGGCGCTCGCCTCCGAGAACAAGACGCTGGCGCACCCCGCTTCGGTCGATTCGCTGCCCACTTCCGCGAACCAGGAAGATCACGTTTCGATGGCCACGTTCGCCGCCCGCAAGCTCGGCGATATCGCGAGCAACACGGCCAATATCCTTGCCATCGAACTGCTCGCGGCGGCGCAGGGCGTCGATCTGCGCGCGCCGCACAAGACGAGCGCGCCGCTCATCGAAGTGATGAACACGCTGCGCGCGCACGTCCCGCATTACGACCTGGACCGCTACTTCGCGCCGGATATCGCGGCCATCGCCAAGCTGGTCGAACAAGGCATGGTCGCGCGGCACAGCCCGTTCGCGTTCGCGTCGGAGGCGTCGGAGGCGGCGGAGAAAGCGGAAGCGAGCGCATGAGCACGCCCGCGTATCAGGAGATCAAGGACTACATCCTGCAGCGCATTCACATCGGCGAGTGGCGCGAGGGCGATCAGGTGCCGTCCGAAAACGAGCTGGCGCGCGAGTTCAAGGTCGCGCGCATGACCGTGAACCGCGCGCTGCGCGAACTGACGGCCGAACAGGTGCTCACGCGCGTGCAGGGCGCGGGAACGTTCGTCGCAGAGCCGAAGTACGCGTCGACGCTCGTCGAGATTCGCAGCATTTCGGACGAAATCGCTGCGCGCGGCCATGCGTATCGCGCGCAGGTGCTGCATCTGGGCGCATCCATCGTCGATGAGGCGCTCGCCGCCGAAATGCAGCTTGCGCTCGGCAGTCCGGTGTTTCATTCGCGCGTGCTGCACTTCGAAAACGACGAGCCGGTGCAGATCGAAGAGCGTTACGTGAATCCGGCGCTCGCGCCGGAATACGCGCGACAGGACTTCACGACGATCACGCCGAACCAGTACCTCATGATCGCCGCGCCGCTTCAGCGCGTGGAGTACCGGATCGAGGCGTCGGTGCCGTCGCCTGAAATCCGCGATGCGCTCGCGATGGGCGAGCACGAGCCCTGTCTGCTGCTGCATCGGCGCACGTGGTCGCGGGATGCGGTCGCGTCGGTCGCGAATCTCTGGCATCCGGGCGACCGTTATCAATTTACCGGGCACTTCTGACGTGACGATCATTCCGGCGGCTTCGCTCATCGCCGTGCCGTGGAAGAACGGCGGCGGCATCACGCGCGAAATCGCGGCGGGGCCGCCCGGCGCGTCGCTCGATGCGTTCGCGTGGCGGCTGTCGATCGCGGATGTATCGTCGGACGGCGCGTTTTCGGTTTTTCCCGGCGTCGATCGCGCGCTCGTGCTGCTCGACGGCGCGGGCATGAGGCTCTCGGACCAGAGCGGGCGCGAGCATCGGCTCGACGAACCGCTCGCGATGGCGCAATTCGCGGGCGAGACGCCGATTCACGCGAGTCTCATCGACGGACCGACGCGCGATTTCAACGTGATGGTGCGGCGCGATGCGGCGCGCATGTCCGTAAGCGTTCGGCGCGCGGGGCGTCATGAACTGGCGCAGCAGCAAGAACTGATGTTCGCCTACTGCGCGAGCGGCAGCCTGAGCGTCGCTTGCGTCGATGGCAGGCACGCGGTGCTGTATCCGGGCGATACCGTCCGCATCGAGCGGCCCTGCACCATCGAAGCCGCAGGCGATGCCGCGTGGCTCTGCATCGGCATCGAGGAGACACGAGCTTGAACCTCTTTTTCGCGGACCACGCGCGCTTGCCGGACGGCTGGCGGCGCAACGTGCTGTTCGAATGGAACGACGACGGCGCGCTGACGAGGGTCGAGCCGGACAGCGCGCATCCCGCTGGCGCGCAGCGCGCGCACGGGCCGGTGCTGCCGGGCATGCCGAACCTGCATTCGCACGCGTTCCAGCGCGCGATGGCCGGCCTCACCGAATACCGCGCGAGCGCCGCCGATACGTTCTGGAGCTGGCGCGACCTGATGTACCGCTTCGCCGCGAAAATCGAGCCGCAGATGCTCGCCGACATCGCGCACTGGCTGTACATCGAGATGCTGAAGGCGGGCTACACGTCCGTCTGCGAGTTTCACTACGTGCATCACGCGCAGGACGGCTCGCCGTATGCGAACCGCGCGGAACTCGCCGAGCGCGTGGTGGATGCGGCCGAGCGCGCGGGCATCGGCATGACGATGCTGCCGGTGCTCTACCAATACAGCGGCTTCGGTCAGGCCGTGCCGCGCGACGATCAGCGCCGCTTTCTGAACACGCCCGACAGCCTGCTCGACATGCTCGACGCGCTCGCCCGCGCGCGGCCCGAGAACGGCGCGCGGCGCTACGGCGTCGCGCCGCATTCGCTGCGGGCGGTTTCCGGCGAGTCGCTGGCGGCGCTGCTCGAAGGGTTCGATGCCCGGTTCCCGCACGGGCCGGTGCACATTCACGTCGCGGAGCAGCTTGCCGAAGTCGATGCGTGCGTCGCCGCCACGGGCCAGCGGCCGGTGCAATGGCTGCTGAATCGCTTCGACGTGGATGCGCGCTGGTGCCTCGTCCACGCCACGCACATGGACGCCAGCGAATTCCGGAAGCTTGCCGCGAGCCGCGTGGTCGCGGGGCTTTGTCTGACGACGGAAGCGAATCTGGGCGACGGCTTCTTTCCGGCGCGCGATTATCTGGATGCGGGCGGCAGAATCGGCATCGGCTCGGATAGTCATGTGGGCGTGGATTGGCGCTCGGAACTGCGGCTGCTCGAATATGGCGAGCGTTTGCGGCGTCGCGAGCGCAACGTGCTGGCGTCGGCGGACGCGATGCGCCCAGCCGACCGTCTGTTCGACGCGGCTCTCGACGGCGGCGCGAGCGCGACCGGGCGGCGCGTCGGTGCGCTCGCGCCGGGCATGCGCGCGGACTGGATCGTGCTGGATGAAGCGCATCCGGGCATCGGCGGTCTGTCCTGCGACGCGTGGCTGTCGAGCGCGGTTTTTTGCGAGCATGGCAACACGCCGATTCGCGATGTGTTCGTCGGCGGCCAAAAGGTCGTGGACGACCGCCGCCACGCCGACGAAGAGCGAGCCTTGCCGCGTTACCGCGCGGCGCTCGGCCAACTGCTCGCGTAACGTAACACTCTCGGGGCCGCAGATATGGATGCCACTCACGATTGCTCGATTTACACGCTGGAACGCGGCAGCGCGCCGCTGCTGATATCGATTCCGCATCGGGGCACGCGCATTCCGGCGGCGCTCGTCGAAGAGATGACGCCGGTCGCGCTGCGCGTGGACGACTGCGACTGGCATCTGGAGCGGCTCTATGCGTTCGCGCGAGAGATGGGCGCGTCGATTCTGCTGCCGGAATACGCCCGCTATGTGATCGACCTGAACCGTCCGCCCGACGACGCGAATCTGTATCCCGGCCGCGACACGACCGGCCTGTGTCCCGTCGATACATTCGAGAAGGAGCCGCTTTACCGGCCGGGGCACGCGCCGTCGCGCGAGCAGATCGACGCGCGTCGCGCGCTGTACTGGCAGCCGTACCACGACGCGCTCGCCGGCGAACTCGCCGCCCTGCGCGAAGCGCATGGCCACGCGCTGCTGTGGGAGGCGCACTCGATCCGCTCGGTCGTGCCGCGCTTCTTCGAAGGCCGCTTGCCCGACTTCAACTTCGGCACGGCGGACGGCGCATCAGCGGCGGCGGGGCTGGCCGAGCGGCTCGCGGAAACCGTGACGCGCGACGGGCGCTACACGAGCGTTGCCAATGGCCGTTTCAAGGGCGGCTACATCACGCGGCGTTACGGCGACCCGGCGAGCGGCATCCACGCGGTGCAGCTCGAACTGACGCAGGTGACGTATATGGAGGAAGCGTCGCCCTATGCCTACGATGAAACCCGCGCGAGCGCCGTGCAGCCGCTGCTGCGCGAATTGGTGACTGCGGCACTGGACTATATCGAGAGGCGTTGAATCGTCGGGCGGCTGTTGGATGAATCGAGCAGTCGCGCGGCAAACGCCGTCCATCGCCCCTTCGATTGTTGCTCTTTGAACAAATATCTTTCGTGAGAATCGGGGTTTCCCCTAGGTCGCCGTCCTCCTACACTTGTCTCAAGCGAAAGGAAATCAGAAAACGCTTAAAAAGCTTTCGGTTTCCGATCGATCTCAAAACAAGATTATTGGAGGTCATCATGATCAAGGCATTCGTTCCGGCACTCGTCATCGCTTCGGCTCTGGCTGCTCCGACTTTCGCATTCGCGCAAAGCAACGCGCCTGTGACGCGCGCTCAAGTCCGCGCCGAACTGGTTCAACTGGAAAAGGCTGGCTACAACCCGTCCCAAGACCGCGTGGACTATCCGCAGAACCTGCAAGCCGCTCAAGCGCGCGTGAACGCTGACCAGGGCACGGTCGCCGCGACGTCGTACGGTCCCGCGACCGCCGGTACGGCACAATCGGGCGCACGCTCGGCAGTGTCGATGTCCGATCGTAGCTCGGTCTACTTCGGCCACTAAGCCGGTTTGTGCTGGCCGCTGCCGCTTCAATGAGCGGCGGCAAGAATCAGGTGCAGTGCGAGAAGAGCAGTAAGCAGTAGAGCAAGAAAGAAGCGCCGGCAGCGTTGATCGCGGCCGGCGCTTTTTTGTACTATCGACCCGTTTCGAAATTCACGGGCTTGCAAGCATAATCCGGCACGCTTTGTTCTTTCTCCCCGGATTGTGCCGATGCAGACCCTCACGAAACTTTTTCTAACCGCCGCCGTCACGCTCGCCGTCGCGTGGTCGCCGGCGCGCGCGGGCAATTCCGACGCGCTCTGGCAAATCGTCCACGACCGCTGCTTGCCCGCCGCCGATGGCGCGCCCATCGAGCAGCAATGCGCCGAGGTGAACCGCGCGGGCGGCTATGCGGTGCTGAAGGATATCGTCGGCGTCGCGCAATATCTGCTGATTCCGACGGCACGTGTGACCGGCATCGAGAGTCCCGTGCTGCTCGAACCGGATACGCCGAACTACTGGCGCGAGGCATGGAATGCGCGCCATTACGTCGACGACGCGCTGCGCCGCCGCTTGCCGCGCGACGAAATGTCGCTCGCGGTCAACTCGGCGAGCGGACGCACGCAGAATCAACTGCATATCCATATCGACTGTCTGGCCGATGACGTGGCGCAGGCGCTGCGCGAAGCGGGACCGGGCATCGGAACCGAATGGGCGCCGCTGCCGTCGCGTCTTCTCGGACATCGGTATCGGGCGTTGCGGATCGACGACGCGGACCTGTCGCGCACCGATCCGTTCAGGCTGCTGGCCGCCACCGTCGCACAGGAAGGCGGCTCGATGGGCGATCAGACCTTGCTGCTCGTCGGCGCGCACCGCAGCGACGGCGCGCCCGCGTTCTTTCTGCTCAACGACCACGTAGGGCCGGGCGACGCGGCGTCGTCGGAAGAATTGCAGGATCACACGTGCGCGCTGGGCGGACGCACCGTCGTGAAACCTTGACCGCGCTGCGTACCGCATCGTCCGGGCCGATGGATGCGGGCGATTTCCACGTCGCGGTGCTTTCGACGCCCAATAGCACGCTGTCCGTCTGACGGAAGATCGCCGCGGCAGCGGATGCACGATCAGCGTGCCGCGCCCGCACAAGTAGGCTACTCGCCGATAAGATGCAACACGAGTTCCCGATGATGCGGCGTCGCCCGGTGCTCGAATACATAGATGCCCTGCCACGTGCCGAGCACCATGCGGCCGGCTTCGACCGGAATCGAAAGCTGCACGGTCGTGAGCGCCGTGCGCAGATGCGCGGGCATGTCGTCGGGGCCTTCGGCGTCGTGGATATAGCGCCCCGGCGCTTCGGGCGCGACGGATTCGAAGTACCGTTCCAGGTCGGCGCGCACGTCCGGGTCGGCGTTTTCCTGAATCAGAAGCGACGCGGACGTATGCCGGCAAAACACCGTCAAAAGGCCCGTGCGAATGTCCTGCAAGTCGATCCAGCGGTCGATGTCGCGCGTGACTTCATGCAGGCCGCGCGAGCCGGTTGCGAGCGTCAAATGGTGGAGTGCCTGTTTCATGTCGTTCTCGGTCCGAAGGAAAGTGCCTGTTCCAGTGTAACGGCTGGTTCGCACGTTGATGGACTATGCTGGGCGCGTGCCGTTCACACTGTCGGACGATCATGCGCAAACGAAGCCCCACCGCGTTGCTCGGAGCACTCATACTGTTCCATGCGCTCGCCGTCCGCGCCGACGAGCCGCTCGCCAATCGCGGCAACGACCCGTTTCTCCACGTATCGAATGCAATCGCCGATTGCCCCGCGCCGCGCGGCCCGTTCGAGACGGAACAAGAGTGGCTCGACGAAGCGCACTACCGCATCGAGCGCGGCAACAGTTGCTGGATCGCGGGCCGCTGCCGTCTGCCGAACAGCTACGACTACGACCGCGAGATCGCCGAAAGCGTCACGCGCCGCCTGAACGCGCTGAACGCTTCCCTGCAATGGCGCGACAAGACGAGTCTGTGGCTCACGTTGCAGCGCCGCTTCGTTTATGTCGATGGCTGCGTGTCGCCCGACTTCGACCGCGCGCGCTTCGTCGCGGACTTGAGCGAGACGGCCGATGTCGAGAAGATCATCGACCGCACGACGGTTGTTTCGCCTAAGCTGAAAGCGAGACCCTGCGCGACGCCGGCCGCAGCCGGCGATTGCCGATGACAACGCATCTTGCTGACTGGCTTCTACCGTTCGTCCGGCGCCTGTTCGTGCTGCTGGCGTTCGCCGCGATTCCGCCGTGCGCCGCTGCCGCCGCGCCGGTCGTCGTGATTCCGCTGACCGGCGCGGTCGGCCCGGCGAGCGCGGATTTCGTCGTGCGATCGCTCGCCCGCGCCGCCGACGAGCACGCGCAACTCGCCGTCCTTCGCATCGACACGCCCGGCGGCCTCGACCTTTCCATGCGCTCCATCATTCAGGCGATCCTCGCTTCGCCGGTGCCGGTGGCCGCGTTCATCGCGCCGAGCGGCGCGCGGGCGGCGAGCGCGGGCACCTACATCGTGTACGCGAGCCACATCGCCGCGATGGCGCCCGGCACCAACCTCGGCGCGGCCACGCCGATCCAGATCGGCGCCGGTGGACCGGAGCGCGCGGCGTCGGGCGCATCGGAGGGGGCATCGACGGAAATGCGCAAGCAGGTCCAGGACGCCGCCGCTTATATCCGCGGTCTCGCGCAACTGCGCGGGCGCAACGAGCAGTGGGCCGAACGCGCGGTGCGCGAGGCCGTCGCGCTCTCGGCAAACGAGGCGCTCGCGCAGAAGGTGATCGATCTCACCGCCACGGACATCCCCGATCTGCTCGCGAAACTCGACGGCCGCCGCGTGCGTACGGCGCACGGCGAACGCGTGCTCGCGACGCGGCAGGCGAGCGTCGTCGTGTTGCAGCCCGACTGGCGCAGCCGCTTTCTCGCGACGATCACCGACCCGAGCGTCGCGCTCATATTGATGATGATCGGCATGTACGGGCTCTTCTTCGAGTTCGCGAATCCGGGCTTCGTGCTGCCGGGCGTCGCGGGCGCGATTTGCTTGCTGGTCGGCCTGTTCGCGCTGCAATTGCTGCCGGTGAGCTACGTGGGACTCGGCTTGCTGGTGCTCGGCATCGGCTGTCTCGTCGCGGAGGCGTTTTTGCCGACGTTCGGCACGCTCGGCGTCGGCGGCATCGTGGCGTTCGCGATCGGCGCGCTGATGCTCGTGGACACCGACGTGCCGGGCTTCGGCATTCCGTTCGGTCTCGTCGCGGCGCTTGCGCTCGTTTCGGCGCTCTTCGTGTTCGCGGTGTCGGGGCTCGCGCTGAAAGCGCGCAGGCGGCCCGTCGTCGCCGGTGGCGAGGCGATGCTCGGCAGCATCGGCGTGATGCTGGAGCGCGGCGAGACTCGCGACGCAAGCGGCTGGGCGCGCGTGCACGGCGAACGCTGGCGCGTGCAGAGCGCGTCGCCCGATGCGCTGCCGGCGCAAGGCGCGCGCGTGCGCGTGACCGCGCGCCACGGACTCACGCTGATCGTCGAGCCGTTCGACGATCCACATCGCAAGGCACCTTGAACGAGGCTAAAGACATGGGGCTCACTTTCGGTTTCGGCGGCATCATTCTCGCGCTCATCATTTTTCTGGTCGCGTCGGCGGTGCGTATTTTTCGCGAGTACGAGCGCGGCGTCGTGTTCATGCTCGGGCGTTTCTGGAAGGTGAAGGGGCCGGGGCTCGTGCTCATCATTCCGGTCGTGCAGCAGGTCGTGCGGATGGACCTACGCACCGTGGTCTTCGACGTGCCGCCGCAAGACGTCATCACGCGCGACAACGTCTCGGTGAAGGTGAATGCGGTCGTGTACTTTCGCGTGGTCGATCCGGAGAAAGCCGTGATTCAGGTCGCGCGCTATTTCGACGCGACAAGCCAGCTTTCGCAGACGACACTGCGCGCGATTCTCGGCAAGCACGAACTCGACGAACTGTTGTCCGAGCGCGAGCGCCTGAACAGCGACATCCAGCGCGTGCTCGACGCGCAGACGGACGTGTGGGGCATCAAGGTATCGAACGTGGAGATCAAGGACGTCGATATCAACGAAACGATGATCCGCGCGATCGCCCGTCAGGCCGAAGCCGAGCGCGAGCGCCGCGCGAAGATCATTCATGCGGAAGGCGAATTGCAGGCATCGGAGAAGCTGTTGCAGGCGGCGCAGATGCTGGCGCAGGCGCCGCAAGCCATGCAGTTGCGCTATCTGCAAACGCTGACGACGATCGCGAGCGACAAGAACTCGACGATCGTCTTTCCGGTTCCGATCGATCTCGTGAGCGCGGTGATCGACCGGTTCACGAAGACCTAGAACGCTAGGCGAGAGCCGGGAAATCGAGCGTCGTATCGTTCACGCGGTTGACGAGGTTCGTGAAGTTGATCACGCTCATCGCGAACAGCGTGTCGATGACTTGCGCCTCCGAATAGCCCGCTTCGCGCACATCGGCGAGCACGCGGGCATCCACCGTGCCGCGCGAGTCCGAGACTTGCCGCACGAAGCGCACGAGCGCGTCGCGCTTCGCGTTGCCGGTCGCGTCGCCCGCGCGGATCTGCTGCGTCTCGTCCTGCGTGAGTCCGGCCATCTTGCCGACCACCGTATGCGCGGCGGCACAGTAGTCACAACCCGCCAGTTCGCTAACGGCGAGCTTGATGGTTTCGACATCCGCCTTGTCGAGGCTGCTCTTCGCGAGCACGGCATCATTCGACAATGTCGCGCCGAGCGCCGCCGGGCTATGCGTGCCGATGGCCGCATACGCGTTCGGCACGCGGCCCGCGGCCTTCTTGATGGCGGCGAAGATTTCGGCGGTCTTGCCGGTGGCTTCGTTGACGTTGACTTGGGAAAGACGTGACATGGTGTGCTCCGGTTTCGGTTGGTGAGCCATCTGAATGGCGTGAGTCAACTTTAGGCCGGGGCAGGGCTGCTGTGAATGCGCGCGCGTCTCATTGGAGCGCGCGATCGTCTCATGTTTTATTGCACGGTCGCCAGCACTTCTCTTACCGTCGCGAAGATGCGGTCGATCTGATCGTCCTCGATGATGAGCGGCGGCGAGAACGCGAGGATGTCGCCCGTGTAGCGCACGAGCACGCCCGCCTCGAAGCACTTCACGAACGCTTCGTAGGCCCGCGCGCCGGGCGCGCCGTCGCGTGGCTCCAGTTCGATGCCCGCGACGAGCCCGAGATTGCGAATGTCCTTCACGTGCGGCGCATCGCGCAGCGCGTGAGCCGGGTTTTCGAACTTCGCGGCCTTCGACGCCGCGCGATCGAACAGCTTGTCGCGCACATAAAGGTCGAGCGTGGCGATGGCCGCAGCGGTTGCCGCCGGATGCGCGGAGTACGTGTAACCGTGAAAGAGTTCGATGGCGTTGGCCGCGCCTGCATCGATGATCGTGTCGTGCACCTTGCGCTGCGCCGCGACCGCGCCCATCGGAATGGCGGCGTTGTTGATCGCCTTGGCCATCGTGATGAGGTCGGGCGTCACGCCGAAGAATTCGCTGGCCGTCGCCTTGCCGAGACGCCCGAAGCCGGTGATGACTTCGTCGAAAATCAGCAGAATGCCGTGCTTCGTGCAGATCTCGCGCAGCTTTTGCAGATAGCCTTGCGGCGGAATCAGCACGCCCGTGGAGCCCGCGACCGGCTCGACGATCACCGCTGCAATCGTCGATGCATCATGCAGCGCGACGATGCGCTCCAGTTCGTCCGCGAGATGCGCGCCCCACGCCGGCTGGCCCTTCGAAAACGCGTTGTGCGCGAGATCGTGCGTATGCGGCAGATGATCGACCGATGGCAGCAGCGCGCCCGAGAACGTCTTGCGGTTCGGCGCGATGCCGCCCACCGAGATACCGCCGAAGCCCACGCCATGATAGCCGCGCTCGCGTCCAATCAGACGCGTGCGCTGGCCTTCGCCGCGCGCGCGATGGTAGGCAATCGCGATCTTCAGCGCCGTATCGACCGACTCCGAGCCCGAGTTCGTGAAGAAGATGCGGTCGAGCCCTTCGGGCATCAGCGCGGCGACTTTCTTCGCGGCTTCGAAGGCGAGCGGGTGAGCCATCTGAAACGTCGGCGCGAAATCCAGCGTGCCGAGCGCCTTCTGCACGGCCTCGACAATTTCCTCGCGGCAATGGCCGGCGTTCACGCACCACAGGCCCGCGCACGCGTCGAGCACGTCGCGGCCATCGGTCGACCGGTAGTACATGCCTTTCGCGCTTTCCAGCAGGCGCGGCGCGGCCTTGAACTGGCGATTTGCGGTGAAGGGCATCCAGAAAGACGACAGGTCGTCGATGACGGGGCGGGCATTCATGGCTAAGTCTCCTCGGAAGAACGGTCACTGTATGCCGATGCAAAACTGCGCGGCATAGACAGTTGCTTCACTGCGTTGTCGACTGTGCTGGCAAAATGGGGCGAACTGTGCTGGCAGGCATCGCCTGACGATTCTGATGATAGAACTCAAACTGGAGCGCGGCTCGCGGCAGGCGCCGACGCTCGTCGAGCAGCTCGTGCGGGCGTTTTCGTCGGCGATCGAGGCGGACACGTTGCGCGCCGGCGCCTTGCTGCCCTCGGTGCGGCGGCTCGCCGAAAGCGAGCGCCTGAGCACGTTCACCGTGACGGAAGCCTATGGCCGGCTCGTGTCGATGGGGCTCGTCACGGCGCGTCGCGGCTCGGGGTATCGCGTGGCCGCGCGGGGCACTCGGGAACAGGCGCGGGCGGTCGAATGGCAGCCGCCGAGCCTCACGGCGACATGGCTGCTCTCCGACGTGTTCGCGGATCATTCGGTGCCGATCAAGTCCGGCTGCGGCTGGCTGCCGAACGAATGGGTCAACGAAAGCGGCCTGCACCACGCATTGCGCGCGGTCAGCCGCGTGCCGGCGGCGCGCATCGCGGATTACGGGCATCCGTACGGCTTCGCGCCGCTGCGAGAGCGCATTGCGGAGCAACTGGATCGTCACGGCTTGCCAGTCGATGCCGCATCCAACGTGCTGTTGACGAGCGGCGCGACGCAGGCGCTGGATCTGATCGTGCGGACGCTGCTGCGTCCGGGCGATGGCGTGGTCGTCGAAGATCCCGGCTACTGCAATCTGCTGCAGATTCTCAGGCTCGCCGGGCTGACGGTGCATGGCGTGCCGCGCACCGCCGCGGGCATCGATACCGACGTGTTCGAGCGCATCGTGACGGAGCATCGTCCGAAGGCCGTCTTTCTCAACACGACGCTTCAGAACCCGACCGGCGCGACCTTCGGAATGGCGTCGGCGTTTCGTCTGATGCAGATTGCCGAGCGGCATGGCCTGTGGGTCGTGGAAGACGATGTGAACCGCGAGCTTGCGCCGCCCGGCGCGCCGTTGCTCGCGGCACTGGAAGGACTGAGCCGCGTGGTGTATGTCGGCGGTTTTGCGAAGACCATCACGCCGTCGCTGCGCTGCGGCTATGTCGTCGCCGAGCGCGAGGTGTTGCGGGAACTGGCGCGCACGAAGATGGCGGTGGGCCTCACATCGTCGGAGGCGACGGAGCGCATCGTCGAAAAAGTGCTGACGGAAGGGCGCTATGCGCGGCACGTCGAATTTGTGGTGGACAAACTGAAGGACGCGCACGCGCGCGTCGAACAACGCATGGATGCGCTCGGCGCTGACGTGCTCCTTCGGCCGCGTGCGGGGCTTTTCGTGTGGGCGCGGCTGCCGATCGATCCATCGCAGGCGAGCGATGTCGCGACGCGTGCGCTGGAGCACGGCATCTGGCTCGCGCCAGGCTCGTACTTTCGTCCCGGCGATGCGCCGAGCGCGTGGTTTCGCTTCAACGTGCCGTATTCGCTCGACGACGCGCTCTGGACGTTCCTCGACGAGTCGCTCTAGCGGCTCAAGGATTCACGCGGACTCGCGCTCAGCCGATGCAGGTGCGTGCGCTGACGCGCCGCGCTCTTGCTGCGATCACGCGAAGCCGCGAGATGCGCCTGCAACCGCTCGCAGACATCTTTTCTGCGCACCGGATTGAGCGGATCACACAGACGAATGGTCAACGTGGCCGCTCTTGCGTGCAGCGGCACGAGCGTGTCGGGTTCCGGCGCTTCCCAGAGCACGACGGTATGCGTGCCGTCCGAGACTTGCACGATCTGAAAGTGCGCGAGATCGATCTTGCTAAGTTCATGTGGTTCGATCGAATGATGCATGATGCCCCCGGTAACAGTCTCTTCATGCATTGCCGGGCATGCAAACACTATGCCGACGCATCGAGCGGTCCGCTTCCCGCATGGCGGCGGCCTGCGTGTAACTTTCAGCGTGGAATGCGTGAAAAAAGGCATCGGCGCGCCCAACGCCTGTGTTGGCGCGGGCCGTACACTGCGCCCGCGCCGTCTGTTTCCTAAGCTTATTCGCCGTAAATGTCGAAGTCGAAATACTTCTGCTCGATGCGCTTATAGGTGCCGTCCTTGATCATCGCGGCAATCGCGCCATCGAGCTTCTCTTTCAGATCGGTGTCCTCCTTGCGAAGACCGATTGCCGTTCCCGGGCCGAAGATCGCGCTGTCCTCCAGCGCGGGACCGGCGAAAGCGAAGGGCTTGCCGCGCGGCGTGTCGAGAAAGCCGCGTTCGGCCTGCACCGCGTTTTGCAGCGATGCGTCCAGACGCCCGGCAAGCAGGTCCGCATAGACCTGGTCCTGGTCCGCATACGAGACGACCGTTACGCCTTTCGCGCCCCAATGCGCCTTCGCATATGTCTCCTGCATCGAGCCTTGTTCGACGCCGACCGATTTGCCCGCGAGCGAATCCGCTGTCGGTTGAATCTTCGAATCGCGCTTGGCGACGAGCCGCGTGGGAACGTGAAAGAGCTTGCTGGAAAACGCGATCTGCTTGACGCGCGCCGGCGTCATGGACATGGTGGACAGCACGCCGTCGAACTTGCGCGCCTTCAGGCCCGGAATCATGCCGTCGAACGCGTTTTCGACCCATACGCATTTCGCGTCGAGACGGCGGCACAGTTCATTGCCGACGTCGATGTCGAAGCCGACCAGCTGGCCGTCGGGCGCTTTCGACTCAAAGGGTGGATAGCTGGCGTCGACGCCAAAGCGGATAGTGGACCAGTCTTTCGCATGTGCGCCGATGGATACGGCCAGCGTGGCACTCAACAACACCGTCAACAGCGTCTTCACGTTCGTCCCTTCTTAGCGATGAGTTGGAATGGTTCTCGGACTGCCGCGAAGATTATAGAGGCGCTTTGGAGGCGCTAAAAAAATGGCCGCGGAATTCGCGGCCATCGGCTCGAGCAGGGTATTGCTGCGAAGAAATCGCTTAGCTCGCACGCACTTCGATACGCCGCGGACGCGCTTCTTCACGACGCGGAATGGTCAGCTTGAGCACGCCGTTCGTCAGATTGGCGTCGATCTTCGTGGTGTCGAAGTCGTCGCTGACCGTGAATGCGCGGGCGAAACGCGGCGCGCGTACTTCGGCGTGATGCACGCGCAAGCCGGCTTGCGCGGTGACGACCGCTTCGGCTTCGATAAAAAGCCGCGCGTCATGCACCTTCACGTCGAGCTTTTCGCGCGGCACGCCGGGCAGATCCGCCCACAGCGTGATGCCGTGGCTGTCTTCGACGATATCGACCGCGGGCGTGATGCTCGCGCGGCGCACGTTGTCTTCGTTCTTGCGCGTCACGTCGCCTTCGTTGCGTTGCGCCAGTTGAGTGGTGTCGTTCATCGTGAGCTCCCGAATGCTGAGTTACTGAATGGCGATAGCGCGCGGCTTGGACGCTTCGCGCTTGCCGACCGTGATGGATAGCGTGCCGTTCTCATAACGAGCCTGCACCTTGTCGATATCCGCGTTCTGCGGCAGTTCGATCACGCGGCGGAAGCTGCCGGTGAAACGCTCCTTCGCATAGGAGCGCGCGCCTTCGGTCAGCGTTTCGCCCTTGCGCTCGCCGCTGATCGTGAGTGTGCCTTTGTCGACGGTGACATCGAGCGATGCGGGATCGACGCCCGGCGCGAACGCGACGATCTCCACGGCCTCGTCCGTGCTGCCGATATTCAATTGCGGAAACACGTCCGCGCGGCTGGTGCGGATGCTCGACGGAAGATTGCCGAACAGCGTCGACATTTGCCGCTGCATGCGGTCGAACTCCGCGAACACGTCGCCGCTAAAGTAGAAGTCACTCATGATCCAGTCTCCGATAATGCGGCCGCATCAGGGCCGGCACAGTGCGTTGATCGATGTGGGCGGCGCGTGGCTGCGTCGCTGCCCTTGCATCGAAAAATAGGAGCGGGGACTCCGTTTTCAATAAGCCGGAGCACATTTTCCGGCGAATTTTTTATTCGTTTGGCGGCTCTTGAAGTGCGCTGGCCGACTCATAATTTGGACCGTTTGAGCGCCCGCCGCCAAGATTGCCATCCGCTCTTACAATGGGCGGTCCATGGAGCGTGGCGGAGACGACAAGATGAAGGTATGCATTTACGGCGCGGGCGCAATCGGCGGCTGGATGGGCGTCAAGCTCGCGCAAGCGGGCTGCGATGTCAGCGTGGTCGCGCGCGGCGCGACGCTCGACGCGCTCACCATGCGCGGCTTGCAGCTCGTCGAGAAGGATGCGACGCACGAGGTGCAGGTCCGCGCGAGTGCCGCGCCTGAGGCCTTAGGTCAGCAGGATCTGGTCGTGGTCGCCGTCAAGGCGCCGGCGATGGAATCCGTCGCCGCGCATATCGCGCCGCTCTTGAGCGCACGGACCACCGTGCTTACCGCGATGAACGGCGTGCCGTGGTGGTTCTGCGAGGGCTTGAGCGATGCGTTCGCCGGCAAGCGGCTTTCTTCGGTGGACCCGCAAGGTGCCATCGCCGCCGCGGTACCGAGCGCGCAGACGGTCGGCTGCGTGGTGCATGCGAGTTGTTTCGTGGAAGCGCCGGGCGTCATCCGGCATCATCAGGGCAACGGCCTGATTGTCGGCGAGGCGAGCGGCAAGCCGAGTGCGCGCGTCGACTCGCTCGTATCGCTCTTTGCGCGGGCAGGCTTCAACGCTTCCGCTTCGCCGCAGATTCAGCGCGACGTGTGGTTCAAGCTCTGGGGCAACATGACGATGAACCCGATCAGCGCGATCACCGGCGCGACCACCGACCGCATTCTCGGCGACGAACTCGTGCGCGGATTCGTCACGCGCATCATGCTCGAAGCCAAGGAGATCGGCGCGCGCTTCGGCATTCCGATCGATCAGGAGCCCGCCGACCGTCACGCGGTCACGGCGAAGCTCGGCGCGATGAAGACGTCGATGCTGCAGGACGTGGAAGCGCGCAAGGCGGTCGAACTCGATGCGCTCGTCGCGTCGGTGCGCGAACTCGGCGCGATGACCGGCGTGCCGACGCCTTTCACCGACGCGTTGCTCGGCCTCGCGCGCCTGCATGCGCGCACACTCGGCCTTTATCCGGCGCAATGAGTCATGAGTTGAGGACGCGATGAAAGAATCCCCGAGCGAACTCGTCGCCATGCGCGACATGCTGCGCGAGTTCGTACATGAACGCGACTGGCGCCGCTTCCACGCGCCCAAGAATCTCGCGGCGGCGCTAAGCGTCGAAGCAAGCGAGTTGCTGGAGCCGTTCACGTGGCTTCAGACCGGCGACAAAGCCGAACTCGACGACGCGAAGCTCAGAGCCATACGTCACGAAATGGCGGACGTGCTCGCTTATCTCGTGATGCTCGCGGACGCGCTCGATGTCGATCTGCATCAGGCTTTACTCGAGAAGATGGCGCTCAATCGCGCGAAGTATCCGGCGCACAAGGTTCGCGGCGATGCGCGCAAATACAGCGAATACGATGAATGACGAATGCGGCTGGCACGGCTAAGCTCGCATGATTCACTGACAACCGAGGATCGCCGATGGACTTTTCGCTTTCGCCGGAGTTGACCGACTTGCAGGCGCGCGTGCGCGCGTTCATCGCAGAGGACATCGTGCCGATGGAGCGCGATCCGCGCTGCACGCCGCATGGACCGAACGAGGCGTTGCGCGCCGAACTGGTCGCGAAGGGCCGCAAGGTGGGCTTGCTGTCGAGCCACGTGTCGCCGGAGTTCGGCGGGCTCGGGCTCGGTCATGTCGCGAAGGCCATCCTGTTCGAGGAAGCGGGCTACTCGCCGCTCGGCCCGGTCGCGCTCAATATCGCCGCGCCGGACGAAGGCAACATGCATCTGCTCGAAGCGATCGCGACGCCCGAGCAGAAAGAACGCTGGCTGCGTCCGCTCGCGGCGGGCGAGATCCGCTCCTGCTTCTGCATGACGGAGCCGCCGCCGGGCGCGGGCGCGGACCCGTCGATGCTCGAGACCACCGCGACCCGCGAGGGCGACGAATACGTGATCCACGGCCGCAAGTGGTTCATCACGGGCGCTGAGGGCGCGGCGGTCGCGATCATCATGGCGAAGTTCGCGGACGGCCCGGCTACGATGTTTCTCGCGGACATGTCGAGCCCGGGCATCGTGATCGAACGGTCGATGGATTCGCTCGATACCTGCTTTCCCGGCGGCCACGGCGTCGTGCGTTTCGACGGACTGCGCGTGCCGGCGTTGAGCGTGCTCGGAGAACCGGGCGAAGGTTTTCGCTATGCGCAAGTGCGTTTGTCGCCCGCGCGTCTCACGCATTGCATGCGCTGGCTCGGCGCGGCCCGCCGCGCTCACGACGTGGCCAGCGACTATGCGCGGCGTCGTCAGGCGTTCGGCAAGGCGCTAGGCGAACACGAAGGCGTCGGCTTCATGCTGGCGGACAACGAGATGGACCTGCATGTGACGAGGCTCGCGATCTGGCATTGCGCGTGGGTGCTCGATCAGGGCGTGCTCGGCAAGCACGAGTCGAGCATCGCGAAAGTGGTGTCGTCGGAGGCGCTGTGGCGCGTGGTCGATCGCTCCGTGCAGGTGCTGGGCGGGCAGGGCGTCACGCACGAAACCGTCGTCGCGCGCATCTTCGCGGACATGCGCGCGTTCCGGATCTATGACGGCCCGTCGGAGGTGCACCGATGGAGCATTGCGCGACGCATCCTGCGCGGGCCCAAGCCGGCCGCGTGACCGCGCGCTATTGCGTCATCGGCGGACCGTCGGCTCGCCGTTGCGCGACGATGCGGCCAGCGCGCATGGCGTTCTCGGGATAATGAATCCAGTCGTTAGGATCGTAACCCGCAGCGAGCCATGCGCGAAGATCGTAACGGACCTGCTCGCGCGTCTTGGGCGCGGACGGATCGTCGGCGAGCGGCTGCGCGAGTGCAGACGCGGCCCAGCACGCCGCCAGCGCGCCAAGCATGAATCGGGATGCTTTCATTAGTTCCCCTTGCGCCGCTTATGACGGCTTACCCATTCTAGGACACAACGCGCGATCTCACCGGCGCACGCTGAGGTGATGTTTTCGACACCCGCCGCCGCTCGAGGGGCAATATGCAGCGCGCTCGTTATGCAAGTAGCCGCGTGCATCTTTGCGCTAAATGCTGCCATCTATGTCCCAATTAGCGGGCAGCGTTTCATGCAACGCCATGACTCGGGGAAAGCCCGTGTTGCATTGCAGCATCGCATTGAGTATGCTGTCCTGAGCGTGCGCTTAGCACCTTCGATATTCAAGCCATACCTGCCCGAACCGTTTCGCGTGTGGGCAACGCAAAGAGAAGCGCCCGACATCAAGGGCGTTCGTCTAGGCAAGGCAGCAAGCCTTACGGACGTCAACTTGGAGGAGTCGCATTGATGGACCTGACCAGATCGCCAAAGCCGACGCTGCATGTCTTCCAGCAGGAAGGCGGGTGGCATTGGGGTATCACCGTTGAGCGCGCGGCAGGCGGCGGCATGAAAGTGGTCGCCTATAGCGACGAAGGCTTCGACTCGAAAGAAGAAGCCCGCGAGGACGGCGAGCACGTGCTGCGCTCGGAAGACTGGCACTCGCGTCAACGTTTCAGCCGCAGCGAGCGGCGCACCGGCTGCGCCTGAAAAACGGCGCGTTGCTGTTCTTCGCGGTTTCCGCTTCTTTCTCTCCAAACGACAAAACTCCCCTCAGCCCCGCGTGCCAGGCAACGCGTGGCTTGTCACGCCAACAACTGCTCCGCTTCTTATGCGGCCGGCTTTTCGAGCGGCGGCGTGCCGTCGTGGAAAAACTTCTTGAGTTCCGTTCTTAGCTCCGGCGAATCCTGATGCTGATGCACGCTCACCGCATGCTGGACGGCGGCTTGCATCAATTCGTCTTCGGAGTCGGCGGCCAGCGCGACCGTGCAGTTGCTGTCGCTCGAGCACTCGCGGCAATCGATGTACTTGCGTGTCATGGCGTCCTCCTTGCGTGAGGCGCTGTTTGAAGTATAGGTCGGTTTGCATGTCCGGACGCGCTCGGGTAACGTCCGTGCTTATGGACCATCCTTCGCTTTCCGACGCCATTCTTTCGGCGTATCGCGCCGCTCTCTACCGGATACACGGCGAGCCGGCCATCGATATGATGATCGGCGAAGAAAACGGCGCCGTCGCCGCGCTGCTGGCGCGTCACGGCGTGTCGAGCGCCGTGTTCGTGACCGCGTTCAATCCGTTCGGGCGCGAACTCAGCGCAGAGCAAAATGCCGCGCGCCAGCACATGCTCGAAGCGCGCATCGCGCAGTCGGGTTTGACTGCGTTACCCGGGGAAGGGCGCGATCCGAAAGGCATATGGACCGCCGAAGCAAGTTTTCTCGTGCTCGGCGCAGACACGCATGACGCCGACGATTTCATGCTCGCGTTCGAACAAAACGCCGTGGTCGTCGTGATGAGCGACGGCTTGCCGCAATTGCGCGTGCATCCGCGATACCGGTGAATCTCTGAAGGAGCTTGGCTATGCCGTTCGTCCGAATCGACTTGATGCAGGGAAAGGACGCCGCCTATCGCGCGACGATTGGCGATGTCGTGTACGACGCCATGCGCGCGACGCTCGACGTGCCCGAGAATGACCGCTTTCAGATCGTCGGCGAGCATGGCGCGTCGGATTTCATCGTCGATCGCGGCTATCTCGGCATTGACCGCACCGACGATTGCATCGTGATTCAGATCACGCTCAACGAAGGACGCGACGTGGAGAAGAAGCGCGCGTTCTACAAGGCTGTCGCCGATGGTCTGCACGAGCGCCTAAAAGTGCGTCGCGAAGATGTTTTCATCAGTCTGATCGAAGTGAAAAAGGAAAACTGGTCGTTCGGCAACGGCGAAGCGCAATACGCTCCCCGCTAAGATGCGCCCGCCGACGCGCGGCTGTGGCTCGTGGGTTCGACTGACGCGAGTCGCAGGCGACCGTTCTGCGTGCTGCGGACGAGCGAGCGATCGACGCCATGATGGCCCGCGATTTCCGATGTCCGATGCTGCAAACGGGTTTCGCTCAGTCTCGCTGGCAGCGCCTGACGGCTACGCGACGGCACTTGCCCGGTCCTAAGATCAACAGTCGAACACAACCGTCAAACCGCTTGACCACGCACCAGATCGCGATGCGTGAGATAGAGGCGCAGATCGAATTCGATCTGATGGTAGCCCGGCTGCATCAGCTCGCAGAGGCGATAGAACGCCTTGTTGTGATCGCTCTCCTTGAGGTGTGCGAGTTCGTGCACGACGATCATCCGCAGAAATTCGGGCGCCGTATCTTTGAAAAGCGACGCGATGCGGATCTCCTTCTTCGCCTTGAGCTTGCCGCCCTGCACCCGCGAGATGGCGGTATGCAGGCCGAGCGCGTGGCGCAGCACGTCGAGCTTGCTGTCGTAGCAGACTTTGTCGATGCCCGGCGCGACGCGCAGAAACTCATTCTTCAGATCGGCGCAGTACTGATACAGCGCGCGGTCCGACTGGACGGCGTGCTTGTGAGGATATCGTGCGTCGAGATAGGGCCCGAGCTGTTGCTGGGCAATGAGTCGGCGCACCTTGTCCTGTAGCGCGTTGGGGTAGGCGCTCAGGTATTTCAGGTGTTGCATGACGGCTGATGAGATAGATGGCCTTTGCAGCATGCGTCCACGCGCGCCGGTTGTCGCGCGCAACGGTTCCAGCAACCATTTTAGTCATAGACGCGCGACCTCGCCGACGATGCGCGCAAAGGGTGCCCCAACGCACGCAATTGCGTAAGTTTCTGTATCGCCACGCACACTGAAGCATGCGCCGTGCGAACATGCGCGCTTTCTTAAGCAAGCGGTTCAAGGCAGGTTCACATGGCATCGAGCAAGGCCCATCATGCGACGGGATGGGCAGCGGGAATCATCGCGGCGGCGCTCGTCAGCAAGGCGGCAGGCGTCGATTACCTTTCCTGCGTGTTGGCCGTCTTAGGCGGCGTGGTCGGCGCGACCGCGCCGGACTGGCTCGAAGTCGCGTGGTGGACCAGAAAGCGCAGGTTGTGGATCACGCATCGCACGCTCACGCATTGGGGCGTCGGCTGGGCCGCGCTTCTGGCGTTGTCATGGCATCTGCTCGGACGACACCCCGCCGTGCCGTTAGCATTCGGCTTCGCGTGCGGTGGCATCATGCATCTGCTGGCGGACTGGCCGAACCCGCTCGGCGTGCCGTGGATCGGCGCACGCCATTCGCTCAGGCTCTGGACAAGCGGACATTGCGACTTGATCGTCGTCGGCGCGGCGTGGATTGCGGCACTTTACGTCGCCGATGGCGTCTGGTTTCATCATGAGTATGGCCGCATGTTGCTTGGCCTCTTGCACGCCTGATCCTCGAATAATTCACGCTTTACGGACTTTGCCCATGCCAATGAATCTCGCGCAAAATCGCCTTTTTCTTGCTTTCTTCATGCTTGCCACGCTGTTGTTGGGCGGCTGCGCCAGCTTCATGAACCGCGATGCGTTGCGCGTGAATGTGGCGGGCATCGAGCCGCTCGAAGGGCAGGGGCTGGAGATGCGCTTCGCCGTGAAGCTGCGCGTGCAGAATCCTAACGACACGCCCATCGATTTCGACGGTGTCGCGCTCGATCTCGATGTGAACGGCCGCGCCTTTGCCAGCGGCGTGAGCCCGCAGCGCGGGTCGGTGCCGCGTTTCGGCGAAGTGGTCGTGTCGGTGCCGGTGACGGTATCGGCGTGGTCGGTCGCGCGGCAAGCGTTGGGCTTTGCGAGCGGCGACGCGGTCACCAAGGTCTCTTATGTTGCGCGCGGCAGGCTTGCAGGCGGACCGTTCGGCGGGGCGCGTTTCTCCGACCAGGGCACCATCGACTTCCCGAGCGGAAGCGGCGCTTTCGGCTACTAGATTTTTTGTCGCGCAAACTCTGCGCAATCACGAGCGCCCGCAGGCGCTCGCTCACATCAACGGCTCGTCAATCCACGCAAGTTAATGCGTGATGTGCAGGCCGTTTGCCTCATCGTGGCGGAATTCGGCGTGCCCGTTGCCCGGCGCTGCGTCGCGACGGGCGATCACTTCCTGGCGCTTGTGTTCGTCGCGAGCCTGGCGCGCTTCGCGTTCGTTGCGGGCATCGCGTTCGTGCGCCTCATCGACGCGCTCGCGATGCTCTTTGCGTTCGAGACGTTCGTGACGCTCGGCTTCGTGTGACTTGGCGTATGCACCCGCCGAAAGGCAGGCAATGAGAGCGGCAGCAAACAGCTTTTTCATTTCAAACATCCTTCATGTGGACATGCAGACCGGATGATCTGCAATGGCCAACAAACGCTCGCACTCGCCACGCGTTGACCTCTGTTGCTCTGGTGTAAGGACATTCAACAATGTTTGCCAGATCGGCGCTAAGTGATGCGCCTATGTAAGCATTGCGTCCCAAGCGGCAATTAAGTAAGGGATACGAATCAATTAAGGAAGCGCTGCACGTATGAAGAGCGTTTCCGGGTAACTTTGTCCGATGCATGCTAAATGTTGTGCGCGAATTGCTGTCCGGCGTCTTTACATTCCGTAATCGCAAGTCTTTAATCAACAGGCGGACGCGCTTTCCGCATCGCAATCCGCTTGCTCATCACGGCTTATGCGCCGATATCGCGCCTAGCGGAATTCTTGCGCTTTCACGTTCCGGATGGCAGGTCGGGCACGTCGCGGCGCGCTTCTCATGCAGCGAGGTCTTCTATGATCAACATTCCGGTCGAGACAATCGATACGCTTAAAACCGCCGTGCGTGGCAAAGTCATTGCGCCCACGGATTCCGAATACGACGAAGCGCGGAAGGTATGGAACGCGACTATCGACAGGCGGCCGGCGCTGATCGTGCGTTGCGCGGGAACGGCTGACGTCATCGCGGCGCTCGGCTTCGCACGCGAGCACGGCATGCTCCTTTCGATACGCGGCGGCGCGCACAATATCGCGGGCAGTGCCGTGAGCGACGACGCATTGATGATCGATCTCTCGGCGATGAAGTCCGTGCGTATCGATCCGCAGGCGAAGCGTGCGTACGTCGAACCCGGCGCACTGCTTTCGGACTTCGATCACGAGGCACAAGCCTTCGGTCTGGCCACACCGCTCGGCATCAATTCGACGACCGGCGTCGCGGGCCTCACGCTAGGCGGCGGCTTCGGCTGGATCAGCCGCAAATACGGCGTGACGGTGGACAATCTCGTCGCGGCCGACATCGTGACGGCAGACGGCAAGCTTCGCCGCGTAAGCGCCGAATCGGAGCCTGAGCTTTTCTGGGCATTGCGCGGCGGCGGAGGCAACTTCGGCGTCGTGACGCTGTTCGAGTTCCGTTTGCACGAAGTCGGGCCGCAGGTGTATGGCGGACTCGTCGTTTATCCCCTCGAACAGGCGGATCAGGTCTTGCCGAAATATCGCGCGTTCATGGCGGACGCACCCGACGAATCGACGGTCTGGGCCGTCATGCGCCTTGCGCCGCCGTTGCCGTTCCTGCCGCCGGACGTACACGGCAAGCCAGTCATTGCGCTGGCGTGCTGCTATATCGGCGAGATGGAGAACGGTGCCAAGGCGCTGCAAGCGGTGCGTGAGTTCGGCACGCCGTATGGCGAGCACGTCGGCCCGATGCCCTTCACCGCATGGCAGAAGGCATTCGATCCATTGCTCACGCCGGGCGCGCGCAATTACTGGAAGTCGCATAACTTTTCTGCGCTCGACGACGAGACATTGCGCATTCTCACGGACGCAGTGAAGGCGTTGCCCTCGCCGCATTGCGAGATCTTTATCGGCGCCATGGCTGGTCAAACCAATCGCATTCCCGCCGATGCCACCGCTTACGCGAATCGCGATTCAGCGTTCACCATCAACATACACGGCCGCTGGACGGAAGCCGCGGATGACGAGCGATGCACGCAATGGGCGCGCGACATGTTCGCCGCGTTGACGCCGCATGCCTTGGGCAGCGTCTACGTGAACTTCCTGACGGGCGATGAAGGCGATCGCGTGAAAGCGGCTTATGGACCGAACTACGAGCGGCTTGCGCAAGTCAAGCGCCGTTACGATCCCGAGAACGTGTTCCGCAGCAATCAGAACATCGGGCCAGCGTAATGTCATGAGTGGCGCGCGCCGCGATACGATGCGGCGCGCGTTGCTCAAGACCGTTCGACCACACGCTGGGCGCTGCGGGCGTCGGTGTCGCGTTCCTCGTAGACCAGCTCACGTGTTTCGCTGCTCAGACACTCGCGCAAAACGCCGAGAAACTTCGGGTCCACGGCAAGACGCAATCGATCGAAGCGATGTTGCCGCCTGCTTTGCTCAAGGAAGGCCGCAATGACTTGTGCGAAGCTCTCGCGGCTTTTCTCGCTGTCCGGTGTATCCGCGTTCCTGATGTCCTCGACCTGCTGAAGATCGACCTTGAGTCCCCGGGTTTCGAAGACGCGGGCGCGTTGGCCGTCGGCGGCGAGAACCCACGTGATGGCGGTCATGATGCTTCCTCCTGTTCGCTCAGCCCCGAGCGACGTCCGCGCCATTGTGCTCCGATTCGCAGGGATCAACAGCCCGCCGTGCTGTCGCGTTGCAGCATGGAGCCAGTCTGTGCAAAGCGTTCATGCAGCGCGAACGCCCGGTCCAGACAGTGCGGCGTGTGCCCGCCACGCGCTGCTGCGTCGCGGTAGTAGTCGCGTAAGTAATCGCGATAAAGCGGATGCGCGCACTTGTCAATCACGGTCAATGCACGCTCACGAGGCGCAAGGCCGGTCAAATTGGCGAGGCCGCGCTCGGTCACGATCACATCCACGTCGTGCTCGTTGTGATCGCAATGCGGCACCATCGGCACGATGCTGGAAACGCAGCCATTCTTTGCAATAGATTTCGTTGCAAACACGGCATACGACGCATTGCGTGCGAAGTCGCCTGAGCCGCCTATGCCGTTCATCATGTGCGTGCCGCCCACGTGCGTGGAATTCACGTTGCCGTAAATGTCGGCTTCCAGCGCGGTATTGATCGCGACGAGTCCGAGGCGGCGAATGACTTCAGGATGATTGCTTACTTCTTGCGGGCGCAGCACGAGCCGGTCGCGATAGCGGTCGAGATCCTTCAAAACCTGCGCCTGACGCTGGGCCGACAGCGTCATTGACGCGCCCGAGGCGAATGCGAGCTTGCCCGCATCGAAGAGATCGAAGGTCGAATCTTGCAGCACTTCTGAGTAGAGCGTGAGTGCTTCGAAAGGCGATGCGGCGAAGCCGGACAAAACGGCATTCGCAATGGTGCCGATGCCCGCTTGCAACGGCGGCAATGTCTTAGACAGACGCCCGCGCGACACTTCGTGCTGAAAGAATTCGATCAGATGACCGGCGATCATCGCCGTTTCTTCATCGGCGGGGAGTACGGTCGAGGGGCTGTCGGGCTGATCCGTCACGACGATGGCCGCGATCTTCTCGATTGGAATGTCGATACATGTCGTGCCAACACGATCGCGCGGGTGAACGAGCGGCAGCGGCGCGCGAAATGGGCGCGGCGCGGGCGACCAGATGTCGTGCAGTCCCTCTAGCGAGAGCGGCTGCGCGAGATTGATCTCGACGATGACCTTCTGCGCAAGCATCGCAAACGTTGCTGAATTGCCGACGGATGTGGTCGGCACAATGCCGCCGGTTTCGGTGATCGCGACGGCCTCGATGATGGCAATATCCAGCGTGCCGATGCGGTGATCGCGCAATAGTTCGACGGTTTCGGAGAGATGCTGATCGACGAACATCACTTCTCCGCAGTTGATGGCGCGCCGCAATGTGCTATCGACCTGAAACGGCAAGCGGCGCTCCAGTGCGCCTGCTTCCGTGAGAATGCGGTCGATGTCATTGCCAAGCGATGCGCCCGTCATGAGCGTGATGCGCAGCGGATCGTTTTCCTCGCGCGCCCGGCGCGCGATTTCGAGTGGCACCGCCTTCGCATCGCCCGCGCGGGTGAAGCCGCTTGTCCCCACGTGCATGCCGTTGCGCACGAGCTGCGCTGCATCGGCTGCAGAGGTGATCTTTGCGCGTAGCGCGGCACAACGGATACGGTCTTCGAACATCAATATCTCCACGAACACTGAATGAATCATGCGCTCGCATGTGCCCTTATCTCGATCGATGATCCATGCGCGAATAAAGCAAGCACGTTGACTGGACGTGGGGCTGTCGGCGGCGCGGGGATCGAATGAGTCTTGATGACTTGCGTATCGCGGCCATGCGCGATGATCGGATAGGGCTGCTGAGACTTGCGAGCGACGCCGCGATTATAGGTATTGCCTGACGCTTTCATAGCCGTGCGTGACCGCACGGCAATTCAGGATGCGATTCTTTTGCGCTTTGTCTAATTCCGGCGCGATTTACAGGCCGACGCAGCCGGATTCAGACGTTCCACCGCTTTAGCTGCCGCCGAAAAAAACGGTGCAATAGCTGGCCGGCCCGACGCATTGCTGCGTCTGATTCGACGGCTGGCTCGACGTCTGATTTGCGCTACTGCCAGCAGCAGGCGCGGACGTTTGTGCCATCGCGAGCGAAGCGCCCGAGAACATGATTGCAGCAATGACGAACTTCAGTGACTTCATCGAACTCTCCTTGAACAAGACCGCCGGCACTGATCGGCTCGGCATGAAGACACTTTAGGCTGCGCGCCCGGCGCGATAAATCGTCGCGCACGGAAGGCACATTTCCATGCAAAGGAAAGATCGGCTTAGAGAGAAGCATCGAAGGGCGCATCCGGATCGATAAGCGCACTGCGAATGAAATGCAGGCACGCGAGCATGCGTTGCACATCGCGCTGATACTCGCTGCTGTCTTCGCTCGACGCCTTTGCGCATGCGAGAAGGGCTTCTGCGACGAAGATCGACCGCACGACCGAGTTGATTGCGCGCCGAAGCGACGCACTAGAGGGCAGCCGAAAAAGCATGGCGATGTCGCGAAGCATGCGCGCCAAGGACGACGCCCACATGAGTCGAACCGCCGCTTCCTTCAAGTCGAGTGCCGCGTTTAGCACGCGCACGTCGATCATCGCCTGTCCCACTTCCAGCGTGACGAACATCCAGGCCAGAGCGCGACGATGCCCTCGCGATGACTGAGTCGAAAGGGCTAACAGTTGAGACATCAGGTCGTGCGTGCCTGAATGAAAGCGATCGCTCAGGCGAACGAGCGGTCCTTCACACGCGAGCGCGGCCTGAGCGCGCAACGCGGCGAGTGTTTTGCCGACGAGCCACCGCGTACGGGGCGGCACAACAATGGCGCACGCCATCGACGTGACGAGCATCGACACGAGAATCGCGATGCCATTGTTCAAAAGCGAAGCCGGGTCATACACGATGACGTTATCGGGCGCTGCAAGCAGGCAAAAGAAGACGCAAAAGCCGACGCCATAACCCGAGCTCGAACGGCGCATGGCTATGAAGGCGCCTATGGCAAGCGGTGGCGAGAGCACCGCGCATAGCAGCGGGAAGCCGTCTATCGCGGGATAGACGTGGCAGAGGAAGAAATAGCCGATGAACATCGCGACTGCCGTTCCCGCAGCCATCTCGGCGACGAACCGCGCTGGCCGCGCCGATGCCGACGATAGCCCACAGGCCAGCGTTGCGCCGATGAGCGCGAAGCCGCCGCTCGGCCACGCTGTGACGATCCAGAAAGCCGCGACCGCCGCCATGACCATCGCGGTGCGCGCGAACGTCGCGGCGACCACGAAGCGGTTCGTTCTGGCCACGTAGTGCGCGGCGGGCGTGTCGTCGGCTCGGCCTGCGGATAATGCCGCACGCAGGTCCGCTATGCGATTCATATCGCTGATCAATCGGTCGAGAAGCTCGGCGCAGGTGACGATGTCAAGCTGCGATGCGTCTCCCAAGCGTTCCGGCAATGACGTTCTGAAGCGTATCAACGCGTCTCTGTCGCATTTCGGCGAATCAAAGAGATCCGCGAACTCAATCAGGCAACGCGCGAGGGAGGAGGACAACAGGCTGGTGGGCAGCCGCTTTATCGATTGATCGAGCGCATGCAGGCGCGCACAGGCATTCATGAACGCGTTGTTCAACTGCGAGAGCAGCATGGGCCGAGAACGCAGCGCATGGTTTTCATAGGCCGCCAAACGGCGCGTCGCTTCGAAGCCGACGATATCCGCGACAAGT
Organism: Burkholderia sp. 8Y; assembly: GCF_902506145.1. Classification (GTDB taxonomy): domain Bacteria; phylum Pseudomonadota; class Gammaproteobacteria; order Burkholderiales; family Burkholderiaceae; genus Caballeronia. The sequence continues at coordinate 1,796,022 of NZ_LR733519.1, forward strand.
TCCGCGTAGTGCCGCTCACGCGCGCTTCGCCTGAGCCCGCCGCGTAGTAACTTGACTGCAAGTGCCTTGAAGCGAGCCTCGCGCTCCGCAAGCGTCGCGTCGAGGTTTGCACTCGCATGGCGTGGAAAGAGCAAGGCACTGACGACGCCCGAGCAGACGATGCCGAGCATGACTTCCGCGCCGCGCGTGAGCGTCGCAAGCAGAAGCTGACCGGGCGCCGTGACGAGCGGCACGCCGATCAGTGCAGCGGTATAGCCGGCCAGCACGCAGCCGTACCAACGAAACTGGCGATACCGCACCGCTAATGCCGTGCAAGCGGCAACCCATATCGTCAACGCAATGGCGTATAACTCGGCTTGCTGTATGAAGATGGCGCCCAGCACGAGCGCGGCGAGCATACCGAGCATCGTTCCGGCAAAGCGATACACGCCCTTGGCGAGCACCATGCCGGAGAACGGCTGCATGAGGACGAAGGTGGTCGTCATCGCAATGCGCGGTTGGGGCAACTCCAGGCGCATGGCGAGGCCCATCGCGAGAAACGCGGCAAGCAGCGTCTTCAATAGATGCAGCCATTGCACGCCGTCCGTTGCAAGCCAGTCTCGCCAGCCGTCGATGAATTCCCGCGCGAAGGCGGCGCTCGCGCGCGGCCGATCCATGAACGACATGTGTGCCCAGTGGCTTCTTCGTGAAGGCGCCGATTCTAGACAGCGTGACTGTGCGGATTAATGAGGGAATCAGGGAACATTCTTTCCAGAAACAATAACAATCGCTTCTGCTATTCAGCGGACAATAACGACCTTCAGGCAATTGTGACGTCTTGATGGACACCCTACAAAACATGCGGGTATTTGCCCGTGTGATTGAAGCCGGCAGCTTCACGGCCGCTGCGCAATCGATGAACTCGACGACTGGCGCGATGTCGCGCGCCGTATCCGAACTCGAAGCGCACTTACGCACCCGCCTCATGAATCGTTCGACGCGGCGCCTCGCGCTGACATCAGCAGGCGAGCGTTATTTGAAGCGCGTCTTGCAGATTCTCGCGGAGATCGACGGAGCCGAAGAAGAAGCGAGTTGCGCGCACGAGCACCCGTCCGGGACGCTGCGCATGTTCAGCTTCGCGAGCGTAGGGCAGCACTATATTCTTCCCGCCATCGCGCAATATCGCGCGCTTTACCCGGACGTCAAGGTTGAATTGACGCTGTCGCAGCGCATGCCTGATCTCTTCGAAGGCAGCAGCGACGTCGCAGTCGTCTCGGCAGGCGCGCTGTCGGATTCAGAAGTGATTTCGCACCGGCTGGGCACGACCTTCAGCATTCTGTGCGCGTCGCCCGACTATATTCGTGCGCGCGGCGCACCTGTGCAGCCTGCGGACCTCGCGGACCACGATTGCCTCACATTGCAAACGCCGGCATTTCCTGCGCGCGAATGGACGCTCGAAGGCCCGCAAGGCCGCGAGACCTTGCAGATCAGCGGGCCGGTGCAGGTGAATATCGCGGAGTCGCTTGCGGTGGCGATACGCGAGGGCATGGGCATCGGCATGCTGCCGCTCTATGCCGCAATTGATGGCTTGCGCAACGGTTCGCTGGTGCGCGTGCTGCCGCAGCATACGTTACAGCGCACGAATCTCTATGCGCTCTATGCGTCGCGTAAGTTTATCGATGCAAAGACGCGTACCTGGGTCGAATTCCTGCGTGCGCATCTTCCCGGCGTGATCGCTCGCGATGAAGCGGCGCTTGCCGGGATCGGACAGAGTGATGCGGCAAACGGCATGGCTTTACCGGTGACTAAAGCGCAGAGCGCGCGCGAGAGCCACTAGGCACGAGCTTTCTCAGGTTTCGCTCCACATGCGCAGCAGGTTGTGATAGCACCCGACGAGCGAGCGTTTCGCGGCTTCGTCGCCGTTCGTCGCATTGAGACGCTGTATCGAGTTGTCGAGATCGAATAGCAGCGCACGTTGGGCATCGTCGCGCACGAGGCTTTGTGCCCAGAAGAAGCTGGACACGCGTGCGCCACGCGTCACGGGCCGCACTTGATGCAGGCTCGTCGCGGGATACACGATGGCGTGTCCCGCTGGCAGCTTCACTTCTTGCACGCCATATGTATCTTCGATCACGAGTTCTCCGCCGTCGTAGTCTTCAGGGCGCGAAAGAAAAAGCGTGATCGATACATCGGTACGCACTCGCGCGCCATGACCGGGGACGATGCGAATCGCGCCATCGACGTGACTGCCGAAATGCATGCCGCCTTCATAGCGATTGAAAAGCGGCGGATACACGCGGTTAGGCAGCACTGCGCTAATGAAGAGCGGATGACGTTCGAGCGCACCGACGATCACATCGCCCAATTCTCGGGAAATGGCGGAGCCTTCCGCAATCTGTTGATTGCGCTTGACGGGCGCGCCTTGGTAGCCCGCCGTGGCGCGGCCATCGACCCATGAGTCGGTGGCGGCTTCGAGGCGCGAGCGCATCGCGGCGGCGTCTTCGGCGCTCAGCACGCCCGGTATCGAGAGGATCATTGCCTAAGTTCGTGAAGATAGCTGCACGCGCTGCGCAAAGCGGCGCGCGCATCAGACTAAAGGTGCATCAACGGAAGCGGTAATTCAGCGTCGCAAGGAACGTGCGGCCAAGACCCGGCACCGCGCGTCCGCCATCGGACGGGATCAGTGCATCGTAGTACTTCTTGTCCGTCAGATTCAGCACGTTCAATTGAATATCGTAGCGCTTCTGATGATACGCGGCCATCACGTCCCAGCGCGTATAGCCGCCGACCTGCACGAGGTTGTTGTTGGCCGCATATCGCGAGGACACGTACGAAGGCCCGCCACCGAACTCCCAGTTGGGTGTCACGTTATACGTGGACCACAGCGTCAGCATGTTATGCGGCGTATTGGCGAGCGTGTTGCCTGTGGTGCCGTCGAGCGCCTTTTGCACGGTGCCATCCATATAGGTGTAACCGCCGAACACCTGCCATCTGTTCGTGATGTGACCGGCAACGCCGAGCTGATAACCCCGCACACGCACATCGCCATCGAGTGTGTATTCGCCCGTGGAAATCTGCGTGCGCGCGTTCGTCTTCTCGATGTTGAAGAGCGATTGCGTGACAGAAAGCCCGCCATTCAACAGGTCCCACTTCGAGCCGATCTCGTACGAGCGATTCTTCTCGGGCGGGGTGTTCTGCTGATTGTTGGTGAGCGTAAGCGCCTCGAGCGACGGATTAAACGACGTGCCATACGACACGTAATACGACTGCCATTCGGTCGGTTGCCATACGATGCCGGTTCGCACGCTCGTGAAGTAATTCGTTTGCGTGGCATAGCCGGGCGCGTTGATCGAGTTATGGATCGATGCTTCATAGCGATCGCAGCGCACACCGCCGATCCATTTCCAGTGCTCGCCGATCGAGATGGTGTCGTTGAGATACAGTCCGATGCCGTTTGCGCTCGACTCCGCGAGATTGGTGGCCACCTCGCGATAATTCGAGGGACGCGTCGTATAAGTCGGATCGACGAGCGGCACGATGGCGAGCGTATTGGATGGCAGGCCCGGCGTGGTCGCCGTGAAACTCTGGTTGCTGTATGTCTCGTGGCTCAGATCGACGCCCACCAGCATGTCATGCTTGAGAAAGCCCGTGGCGAACTTGCCTTCGAAATCGGTCGTGTTATAGACCGAGTGGTCGTTGATATTGCGGTCTTTGCCTTGAAGCGGAACGTAAAGCGAAGAGAGCGGCAGCGTCGTGTAATTTCCGTTTGTCAATGCAGTGGATGTGCCGAGCGGGCCTGTTAGCACAGCGGCTGCGTTGGTCGCGCGAGCTTCCGTGCTGTAATGGCTGAATTGCGTCTGATTGCGCAACGTGAAGACCTCGTTGAAGCGATGCTCTACGCGCGCATTGAGCGTTTGCACGTCCTGAATCGTGCGGTCGTCGGTGAAGCCATAAAAGGTCTTCGTATCGACCGGCGCGGGATGTCCGTTGAGCGGCGGAATGCCGTAGTCCGGCTGATCGCGGTTGTGCTGAATCAGTGCCGAGAGCGTCACTTGCGTCGGCGTGCCGATGCCGAATTTCACTTCGGGCGCGACGCCATAGTCCTTGCTCTTCATCTGATCGCGCGTCGAGCCCAGATCCTGCGCGAACGCGTTGATGCGAAACGCGGAAGTCTCTGTCATCGGCTGATCGATGTCGACCGTCGTTCGATAGCGGTCGTGCGTGCCCGCTTGCACGGATACATCGGCGCGGGGCTTGAGATCCGGCTGCTTGCTCACCTGATTGATGACGCCGCCTGTCGAACCTCGCCCGAAGTACAGCGACGACGGCCCGTACAGCACATCGATGGACTCGAGGTTGAACGTATCGCGATAGTACTGGCCACGGTCGCGAAAGCCGTCGAGATAGATATCGGTGCGCGCGGTAAAGCCGCGCAGATTGATGTTATTGCCGATCTGGCCGCCCTCCGCCGCGCCGAGCGTCACGCCGGGCACGTTGCGCAAAGCGTCGGAGAACGAGCTGACCGCTTGCGATTGCAGCACGGCTTTCGGTACGACGACGACTGCCTGGGGAATGTCGCGCAGCGCGGCCGGCACCTTCGCGCCGACGCTCGATACTTCTGGCTGAAAGTTGCGCGAGGCATCGCTTTGTCCCGTGACCTTCACAGCGGGCAGGGTGGTGGTTTCTTTCGGCGCAGCCGAATCTGCAACCGCGCTCGTGCCCGTGTTTGCGGCGGCAGAAGATGCAGCTTGCGTGCCTTGCGCTGTCGCTTGCGCGTGCAGCGGCGCGGCCATCGGCACGGCGGCAATCGTAACCAGAGCCGCGGCAAGCGGCGTTTTCCTGAGCATCTCGTTCCCCGTTATCTTGTTAGTCGATTCCGAACGGCATCCCGGCGCGTTGCTCGCCGCAAACTGTTGCCGTCTTTGTTAAATGCGAATCAGTATCATTACATAACGTGACGGGCTTTTGTAAGTAGCCTTGGAAGCTAGCGGGCTTAGCGGTTTGCATGCGGCATGCACCATTCGGTGCGCAAAATGCACGCTTCGAGTGCAACAAGAGCCACGCGCACCAACGTAGCGCCGCAACGCGTCCCCGTTGGCGAATTGCCGCACCGTCGCTAGGCAGCCAGAGCGCGCCGCGCACAAAGATGAATACAAAATGCTCCACGATGGCCTGGAACTTGCACTTCTCGCCGTTTTTTCTGAGACGGCAGTCGACATGCAGGCACTTCAATCCGGTACCGATACTTTGTTTTTGCTGCTAGGCGCCGCCATGGTGCTTGCCATGCACGCAGGCTTCGCGTTTCTGGAATTGGGAACCGTCAGGCGAGAGAATCAGGTCAACGCGCTCGTCAAGATCCTTGTGGACTTCGCCGTGTCCACGCTGGCGTACTTCTTCGTCGGCTACAACATCGCGTATGGCGTGCAGTTCATGCACGGGGCCGACGTGCTCGCTCAGCACAACGGCTACGCGCTCGTGCGCTTCTTCTTCCTGTTGACTTTCGCGGCGGCCGTCCCGGCGATCGTGTCGGGCGGCATCGCGGAACGGTCGAAATTCAACCCGCAGTTGTTCGCGACGTGCGTCATCGTTGGTTTCGTTTATCCGCTGCTCGAAGGCATCGCGTGGAACGAGCGGTTTGGCATTCAGGCGTGGCTCACGCAGACGTTCGGTGCGCCGTTTCACGACTTCGCCGGTTCGGTCGTCGTGCATGCATTCGGCGGCTGGGTCGCGTTGCCGGCAGTGATATTGCTCGGGCCGCGCCACGGCCGCTATCACAAGGATGGACGCATCGCTGCGCACCCGCCGTCGAGCATTCCGTTCCTGGCACTCGGCGCATGGGTGCTCGCGGTCGGCTGGTTCGGCTTCAACGTAATGAGTGCGCAGACTGTCGACAAAATCAGCGGTCTCGTCGCCGTGAATTCACTCATGGCGATGGTCGGCGGTACGATCGCCGCGTGGGTCGCGGGCCGCAACGATCCCGGCTTCGCGTACAACGGTCCGCTGGCGGGGCTGGTCGCGGTATGCGCGGGCTCCGACGTGATGCATCCGCTCGGCGCGCTGATCGTCGGGGCAGTTGCAGGCGTTCTCTTCGTGCAGATGTTCACCTGCGTGCAGAACCGCTGGCGCATCGACGACGTACTGGGCGTCTGGCCGTTGCATGGCCTGTGCGGCGCGTGGGGCGGCATTGCGGCGGGCGTCTTCGGGCAGAAGACGTTCGGCGGCATCGGCGGCCTGTCGATGTGGTCGCAGTGTATCGGCACCATCGGCGCAGTCTTGCTCGCGCTCGCGGGCGGCACGGCGGTGTACGGCGTCATCAAGATGACGGTGGGGCTGCGGCTGGACCGCGAGGACGAATTCAACGGCGCGGATCTCGCGATTCATCGAATCTCGTCGACGCCGGACCGTGAAATGGCGGGCTGATACGCAAGCCGTCGTCCGGCCCCGGGGGCGCCGAATTGAATGCAAGATGCCGCCCCGTGGCATCTTGCATGCCGTCGGCCAAGGCGGACGCGTGGCCGACACATGCCAATAGAAGAGTCCGGGCATGCGCTTCGCTGAACCCGACCGCTCGGGCCATCACCAATAGCGATCACCCGATCCGCGCAACGCGACGCGCGCTTTGCCTGATTGACGTCGAACCCTCGATTGACGAGAATCGCGCACCGGTCACGGTCGGCTCGCTATGCCGATGCGCGCTCGCCGGTTACGATATACCGGCCGACTTCCTCCAAGGCCGAAAGCTTGAACCCCACAGAAACCGGGACATTCGATTTGCCGCTACCGTCGCGCAACTTCTCGTTGACGCGACGTGTGCTGTTGCTCGTTCTGGCCGCTTCAATTGCGATTCCGCTTGTCTGTCTCGGCATCTACGGTTATTACGACTATCAGCGGCGCTTTGCCGATGCCGGCGAGTTGACCGAGCGGCTCGCGCGCGTGGCGAACGAACACGCGCTCAAGGTGCTGGATCTCAATCAGCAACTGGAAACGCGTGTCGTCGACATGCTGGGCGACAGTGACGACGCAAGCATCAAGAGTCGCGAGGAAGCGTTGCATCGCGCCCTCGACGACATGAGCGGCACGCTCGCACAGGTCGCAGCGATTTCCGCTTTCGGCGCAAACGGCGCGCTGCTCGTGAACAGCCGCTGGTATCCCTCTCCGCAGGTGTCGATCGCCGAGCGCGATGACTTTCTTTCCGCACGCGCCGTCGCGCCCGTCGCCTATTTTTCTCTGCCGTTGCGCGGCAAGGTCGCTCAATCGGACGTGTTCACGACGACCATGGGCCGCATCAGCCGCAACGGGCAGTTCCTCGGCGTCGTGTCGATCGCATTGAAGCGCGACTACTTCATCGACTTCTATCGCGAGATCGCCGCTGGCGACAACGCGCTCGTCATCGGTTTATATCGGCGCGACGGCGGCATTCTCGTGCGCTATCCGCCGAACCCGGACTCGTCGCAAGTCGCGAACAATACGCCGTTCGCCGAGGCATTCCGGAACAATGAACTCTTCGGGCGCATACGCATGACATCGACAGTCGATCATGTCGAGCGCGTCTTTGCATATCGGCGCGTCGGGGACTTTCCGCTCTATGTCGCGACCGGTTATGCCACGTCGGTCGTGCGGGCGCGCTGGCGGCAGAACCTCGCGCTGGTCGCGGCGATAGCGGCATTGCCATGCATTGCCGTATGGCTTCTGATCGGCTTCTCCATTCGCCGCCTCGATGAAGAGCGTGCCGCGTGGGAACGCTGGCAAGCAGAGATCGCGACGAGACTTTCGATCGAAGCATCGAGCCGTCAATTGCGGCGCATGGGCGCGCTCGGCAATCTCGTCGCGAACGTCGCGCATGATTTCAATAACCTGCTGATGGTCGTGTCGTCGAACATGGCGCTTGCGCGGCGCAAGCATTTCAACGATGTCGAAAGCGAGGTGCTCGCAGTCGAACGCGCGACGGCCGGCGCCGAGTCGCTGGCGCGGCGGCTGATGAGCGTCGCGCGCAAGCATCCGCTCAAGCAGGAAGTCATCGACCCGGCCGCGTGGATCAGAAGCATGCTTGAGATCGTGAAGCGTGCGGTGCATCCATCGGTGTCGTTGACGGTCGAGTTTTCAGCGGACGTGTGGCCCGTCATCGCCGATCCAGTCGAGCTCGAACTGGCGCTCGTCAATATCGTCGCGAACGCGAGCGAGGCGATGCCGCATGGCGGGCGCATCGTGATTCGCTGTCAGAACGCGCGGCTGCGGGGCGCGGAAACCGATCTGCCCGATGGCGAATACGTGCTCATCTCCGTGACGGATAACGGTGAAGGCATGACCGAAGCGGTGCTTCGCCGCGCATTCGAACCGCTATTCACGACGAAAGTGCGTGGCGCGGGCACGGGCCTCGGGCTCTCACAAGTGCTGGCCGCCTGCGAACAGGCGGGGGGCACCGCGCGCATCACGAGCGTGCCCGGCGCGGGCACCACGGTGAGACTCTATTTGCCGAGGCATCACGGCCCCGTCACGGTTGCTGCGCCGCCGCCCGTCGTGGAGAAAGCGCCTTTCAAACCGCCTCAGGTTTCGAACGATGAACATCCGTTGCGAGCCATGTCGGTGCTGCTCGTCGAAGACAACGCCGATGTCGCCGCGGGCGTCATGGCCGTGCTCGAAGTCTTCGGTTGCACGGTGCATCACGAAGCGAGCGCGGATGCGGCATTCGCACTCATGGGCGAGGGTTACAGCTTCGATCTCGTTCTCTCGGACGTGCAGATGCCCGGCAACATGAACGGCATCGATCTCGCCGAACAGATCATGAAGCGGTTGCCTTCGCAAAAGCTCGTGCTCATGACGGGCTATGCCGACGACATCGAACGCGCGAAGCATCTCGGCGTGCCGATCCTTGCCAAGCCTTTCGATATGGACGATCTGCGCGATGTCATCGCGGACCGTGTGCCGCACTGAGCCGACTTATTTATGCGTCGGCATCGGGCGTGCGCCGACCAGAGGATTGAACGACCTGCGCTTGCCCGTCGTTGCTTCGTCGGCGTCGTCGTTGTCGTCGTTGTCGTCGGCTTTGGCATCGGCTTTCGCGCGACGCGCAGTGGTGCGCTTGCCGCCGAGTTGATCGAGCAGGTCCTCGTCGTCGGCGGCTTCTTCGTCTGTTTCACCGTGGTTTGGCGCGGCTGCTTGTCCTGCGCCTGCAAGATGCTCCATAACGGATAAAAAGTCCTTCTGCGCCGACCTCAACGCGCGTCCCGGCATCATGATGAGCACGACTGCTTCCTGCACGGTGTGGTCATCGACGGTATGCAGCGCGCCCGCTTCAGTCCAGTCGATGCCGCTGTCCGCGTACGCCGCGATCACATGTTGAAGCACGGCGGGCGAGAGCACGCCGGCATCGTATAAGCCGACGATCTGCCGCTCGGCAAGTGCGAAGAGACGGGTGGCCGGGGCGGGATTCGCCCTTGATCTGGGCTTGCGGGCGGCCATTTATTTCGATGCGGGCGCGACCCGCCAAACGGTATTACCGACATCGTCCGCGACCAGCAAGCCGCCCGTATGATCCACGGCGACACCGACGGGACGCCCTAACGCATGTCCATCCGACGAAAGAAATCCGGTGAGGATATCTTCGGGCGGACCGGAAGGCTTGCCATCCACGAACGGCACGAATATGACCTTGTAGCCGCTTCTCGGCTTGCGATTCCAGGACCCGTGCTGACCAATGAACGCACCGTTCCAGTAGTGCTGCGGAAAGGCTTTCGCATCATAGAAGGTCAGGCCGAGCGAGGCTGTATGCGCGCCGAGCGCATAGTCGGGGACGATGGCCGAGTCCACGAGGTCAGCACGTTGCGGCTTGACGCGATCGTCTACATGCTGACCGTAATAGCTATAAGGCCAGCCATAGAATGCACCGTCCTTTACCGCCGTCATATAGTCGGGAACCAGTTCGTTGCCGAGTTCATCGCGTTCATTTACAGCCGTCCATAACGCGCCGGATTGCGGCTGCCATGACAGTCCGTTAGGATTCCGAAGTCCCGTTGCATAAAGGCGCGTCTGTCTCGTGGCGATGTCCACTTCCATGATCGCCGCGCGCCCGTTCTCAGCCTCGATGCCGTTCTCCGCCGCGTTGCTGTTGGAGCCGATCGTCACGTACAGCTGCTTGCCGTCCGGGCTCGCGATGATGTTCTTGGTCCAGTGATGATTGATCGAACCTGCCGGCAGATCGATGAATTTCTCTCCCGGCGAATCGATCTTCGTTTCGCCTGCGTGATACCTGAAACGCAGCACGGCATCGGTATCGGCGACATAAAGATCGTCTCCTACCAGCGCCATGCCGAAGGGCGAATGAAGATGGTCGATGAATACGGTACGCGTTTCAGCCACACCGTCTCCGTCGGCATCACGCAGCAAGACGATGCGATCCGGGCTGGGCACACCCGCGCCTGCGCGTTTCATCACCTTCTTCATGATGGCGCCCTTGATGCCCGCATTCTCGTCATGCTCGGCCGGTGCGTTGCTCTCCGCAACGAGCACGTCTCCGTTAGGCAGCGTCGTCAGCCATCGCGGATGGTCGAGGCCGGACGCGAATGCAGTCACGTCGAAGCCTGCGGGCGACAGCGGCTTCTGGCCTTGCGACCACGATTTCGCGGGTGCGATGTTCACCGTCGGCAATAAGGCACGGCGCGGCGCCGGAAGTTCGGGATCGGGTCCGAAGCCAGCGGGATAGGTTTGCGCGAGCGCGATGCTGGACCACGCGGTCAGCATCGCGACAAGCGTCATGCGCAGGCGCTTACGCGCGTCGGGAAAGGCCATCCATCAGCCTCCGCCGATGCCCTGCACGATCTTTCCCGTGCCTTCGCAAGTCGGACAATCGGCGCCGTCGCGCTCGCCCGTGCCGTTGCAGTCCGGACAGATGTCTTCGCCGGTGCCCGGTGCGCCCGGTTCGGCTTCGTCGCCCGGACTAAGAGGAGGTTCTTGCGCCATGACTGTCTCCCTAGTTGATGTGCCTTCGCTGGAGCAAGGACTATTCCCCAACTCGATCGCTCGCGGCCGGCGTTCGACTTCACGGCTTGCGGCCGAATGCTTCCCTTAAGTGCTTCTTGGCCCGCTCCAACGTATTTCGTCGCGTCTTCGGCAGATTGCGGCCGGCGCGATTGATGTAGAAATTGAGCATCGACATCGCCGATTGAAACGGCGTGCCCTTGCGCCGCGTGCTTTCCGTCGACGAGCGCTTAAGCGATTGTGCGATTTCCTCTGCATTGCCAGTCTTGAAGATGTCGCGCTGAATATCCATTGCGTCGCTCGTTTCCATCACATGATGCGACCAGCGGTGCGTGGAATTCGCGGACGTCGTCGACTTGCTCGCGTTCTTCTTGCGATCGCTGGCAAGCGCATGGCGTTGCCGCGTACTGGTGCTCTTGCCTGAGCGCGTCTTGCCGGTGCCTGTGCCGGTCTTCTTGCTCTTGCATTGCGCGGGCATGGCGGTTCCTCTTTCAGCGTGTATGTTTCATCAGCCGATGCGCTTCACGCAAGGCATCGACGATTGCCTGATAGGCCGCATGGCGGGTCTCTGGGTCGGGCGCACGCAATACATAAGACGGGTGATAGGTCGCGACGATGGCGCGTCCCTCGTGCTCGATCGCATGTCCCATCGACGCTTGCAACTTGGCCTTGGAGTCGCGCAGCACCGACTTGAGCGCGGTCGCGCCCAATGCCACGATCACCTTTGGATCGATATCGGCGGTCTCACGATCCATCCAGTAATGACATGCGTCGATTTCGCGCTGCGCAGGCGTTTTATGCATGCGCCGCTTGCCTCGCGGTTCCCATTTGAAGTGCTTGACCGCGTTAGTCACATAGACTTCCTTGCGCGCGACGCCGGCTTCTTCGAGGGCGCGATCCAGCATGGCGCCTGCCGGACCGACGAACGGTTTGCCTTGCAGATCTTCCTGATCGCCCGGTTGTTCGCCGACGATCATCAACGGTGCATGACGCGGACCCGCGCCGGGGACGGCTTGCGTGGCGTCCTTGTATAACGCGCAGCGATGACAGACGTCGAGCGTGTCGGGCGTTTGATCGGGTTCTACACCGGGTTGCGGAGTCGTGACCATGGGTGTTCGAGTCAGGCCATTGCGTTTTAGTGCAACGCACTCGTTGACAATGAGTGTGCCTTTGGCGCACCCGCGCGCGAGGCGTCACGCTGAATCATAGACATTGCGCGCTCCGACGACGTTGAAGAGTGCGCAGCAATTAGTGAGCCGCAACGCTGAGGAATGCGCCTTGCTCCAACGGATATACCCAAGCAAAGGAGGCCAACGATGAGCAATGACGATCGTCTGGAAGGACCCGGCAGCACCGATAAGCCGCTCGGCGACGCGGGCAGCGGTGCGAGCGGAGGCGGTTCCTTCGGCAATCAACCGGGACCGGGTGCCGCGACAGGCGGCGATCCGCATCAAGGCGTGCGTCAGCCGAATGCGGGCGAAGTGGAACCGGAAAATCGTCGACTGGAACAGCAGCCGCATCAGACTGCCGAAGTGCCGCTCGGCTCAGGTGATCGACCGGAGCCGGCAGGAAAGGGCGGGCAAGTGAGCGACGCAGCGGCGTCACCCGGTCAGAACGTGCCGCCTCGCGGTAACTGAGACTAGAGCGCCAGGCACAAAAGCAAAGCGGCTGCGATGAGCGGCCGCTTTGCCTTCTTGCGGTCTTGCCGATGAGCCGATTTAGCGCGTGGCAATGTACATCGTGATTTCAAAGCCAAAGCGCATATCGGTGAAGCTAGGGGTTTCCCACTTCATAGAGCCTCCTTGTGCATTGAGCGGCCTGACGGATGCCGAGCCGTTGCGCGGTTGTGTTCATGAGCGCGTTGAGTTCGGCGCTCCAATCAACGCTCTTTCATCCTAGCGCGACTTTGCCGTTTGCATGATTGGAAATTGCCTCGGCATCCATTTAATTTATTTATAGCGGCCTTGGGCGGTTTCCCGAATCGTCAGGGTTCGTACTTATTTTGTCAGGGTCGGTTGCTTCGTCACGTTCCATCATTTCGCCGGGACGAGGGATAACCTTATCGACATCCTCGGGCCGGATATTGTTCAGTTCATTGCCGCCGGGTGCATGCGGCTTGTCGTGTGTGTCGGGCGTTTGGGGCGCCTTCGGGGTCTCTGCCATTACATTGCCTCGTACGAATAGTCATTCGGCGCGCGCCGCTTCACGCAGCACGGCGGCGTCACTGTCATAGTTGCGATCGGCTAGCTTTCTGAGCACGGCCAGCACTTCGCCGTCCGCGCCGTTGCTTTTCGCCAGCGCCATCAGCTTTTCCTTGTGCATCGGATATTCAGCGCCCTTAAGCGCACGCGCGATTGCATCCGGACCCGGTTCGTCCAGGTGCCGTTGATTCTGCGACTGCGCGGGATGTTGAGACATAGCGCCTCCTTTCGAGTTGACGTTCGGCTATAAAAGGCAGCAACGCGCATACCCGTCTGCCGGGCGCGATTGATGCTGCGTCGATGCTGCACGATTCGCAATCACCGCGAAAAGGAGGACACGCGCATGGCTATTTCCGCGGAGCGACTCTCCGATACCGAGATCAAGGTCGACGAGACCGTCTATACATTCGATGGCAAGGACGCGGCTGACGCGTTCCAGCAGTGCCTGGGGAGCGACACGCTCGATACCTGCACGCGCCACCACGCGCCCGTTTCGACGCGCGCCGCAACGACGGGAAGCGATCTGGCCGAGGGCGAGCCGGGCAGCATCATTTCGCCGTCGCTGGGCGGCATGCCCTGATCGGGAGGACGCGATTACAACAGCGCATGAGTTGTCGGGCGCGGCGCGAGAGACTCACGCGTCAGGGCTTCCAGCGGCAATGGCTTGTCGAACAGATAGCCCTGCGCCTGCGCCGCGCCCATGTCGCGCAGCACGGCGAGCGTTGCCGCGTCTTCGACGCCTTCCGCGACGAGCGTGAGATCGAGCGACTCAGCCATACGCACGATTGCCCGCACGATAGCGCGACTGCGCGGGCTGCGCGTCAGTTCGAGAATGAACGACTTGTCGATCTTGAGACCGCTGAACTGATACTGGTGCACATAGCTCAACGACGAAAAGCCCGAGCCGAAATCGTCGAGCACCACGGACATGCCGTTATCCGCGAGCCGCTGCATCGTGCGTCGTGCGAGATCCGGTTCGGCGACGAGCGCGCCTTCGGTCAGTTCGAGGCACACGCGCGAAGGCGACACGCGATAGCGCCGCAAGAGCGCGAGTACGTCGTCCGCGAATTCGGGGCGCGTCATGCTATAGCTCGAACAGTTCACATGCACCGGCGGCCAGTGCACGAAACGCTCATTCGAGAGAATCGCCGCGACGCGTTCGAGCATGTAGAGATCGAGCCGGCCGATGAGCCTCAGTCCTTCCACCGCAGGCAGAAATTCCGCCGGCCCGACGATGCGCCCGTCGGCCTGCCGCCAGCGTATCAGCGCCTCCAGCGCCACCACTTCGCCGCTTTTCACGTCGACGATCGGCTGAAAGTAGGGCAGCAGTTCATCGTCGCGTTTCATTGCGTTGCGCAGGGCGCCTTCGCGTTCAACCTGGTCGGACACTTGCCGGCGCAATTCCTGATTGAACACGACAAAGCTGTCACGTCCCGCGTTTTTCACCCGATACATCGCGGTATCGGCATCGCGCAGAAGATCGGCGGGCTCGGTATGAAACTGACTGTCCGCGCTCACGATGCCGATACTGCACGACGAGAACACGACGTGCTCTTCGATATGGAACGGAAGATCGAAGGCCGCGAGTATGCGCTTCGCGATGGAAACCGCATCCTGCACGAGCGCGTTCGGCGAGAGAATGGCGAACTCGTCGCCGCCAAGACGCGCGAGCAGATCCGACGCGCGCAAGCAGGCACGCAAACGCGCAGCCGCCTGCACGAGCAGCATGTCGCCGAAATGATGACCGAGGCTGTCGTTCACCACCTTGAAGCGGTCCAGATCGATGAACATCGCCGACAGGTCATGGCCGCGCGTTGCATAGTCGTTCCACGCGCTTTGCAGCCGCTGCATCAGATGACTTCGGTTAGGCAGCCCCGTCAGCGCGTCATGCGAATTTTCATAGACGAGGCGCGCGTTCACTTCGTCGAGTTCGCGCGTGCGTGCCTGCACGCGCGCTTCGAGTTCGAGATTCGCGGCGTGTAACGCTTCGGCATCGCGGCGCCGCGAAAGCGCCGTGTCGATATGGCGCGAGACGAAGGTGAGCAGTTCCTGATCGCGCAGCGAATAACGCACGAGCGGCGAATAGCTTTGCACGGCAAGCACGCCGCGCACGACGTCGCCGTCGAAGAGCGGAATGCCGAGCCACGAGCGCAAACGCACGCAATCGTTCTCCGTTTCGATCGCCCCTTCGTTGATGAGGCGCACGGCTTCGTCATGATCGATCAGGCGCGGACGGCGCTCGCGAAGCACGAATTCGGTCAGCCCGCGCCGGCCGTTTCGCGGGTCAGGGCGCTCGGGTGTAATCTCGTCCACGTAATAAGGAAACGACACTTCGTCGGTGTTTTGCCCGACCAGCGCGATATAAAAATTTCGCGCATAGAGCAGCTCGCCGACGATTCCATGCAGACTGCGAAAGAATTCCATCGTGTCGCCCGGCCGGCTCGACAGCTCCGCGATTTGATAGAGCGCCGCCTGCAAATGCTCGGACCGCTCGCGCTCTGCAATGCCATGACGCAACGCGGCATTCAGTTGCGAGAGTTCGGATGTGCGCCGCGCGACCTTTTCTTCGAGATCCGCGCGATGCAGGATGCGGTCGAGCGCCATCGCGACGTGCCGCGCGACCACCAGAAACAGCGCGCGCTCCTCCGCCCGGTAGATGCGCGACACGTCGTAGACCTGCATCGCGAGCATGCCGAAGACCTCGTCGGATGCGTTCTTCAGCGGCGCGCCCATCCAGAACTCGGGGCGGTCGCCCAGGCAGTAGAAGCGGCCTTCGCGCTCCGCCGCGGTGATGTCAGCCGTGGTCACGAAGAGCGGTTTGCCGCTCGTCAGCACGCGTCCGGTCATCGAGAGACGGTCGGGATCGAGAATGTCGAAATTGTCGGCTTCGACCACGTCGGCATCGATCACATCGACGTAATACGGGTACGTGATCTTGCCGGTCTTGCGGTCGTACAGCGCGAGGTAGAAGTTCTCCGCGTCGATCAGCGTGCCGAGGCGCTCGTGCACGCAGCGCAGAAACTCGGCGCGGTCCGGCACCGAGCTCGCCAGATACGCGATCTCGTACAGCACGCGTTGCGTGAGTTGCGCGCGGGCGAGGGCATTGGCCTGCACGCGCTCGCCCAGACGCCGCGCGAGTTCCGCGAGATGCGGGTCGTCGCGTTGCGCAAGCGGCGCGAGCAGCCAGCCGAGCACGCCTTCGCCACGGCCCGTCGGCCAGCGGTGCCAGCCATGCGCGGCGCACAAGCCGTCGAGACGCTCCTCGGGGATGCTGTGCGGCCACACGAGCGGCGCATCGCCCCGCCGCGCCAGATGCAACTGCTCACCCGCGCGATACCACGCCCACGCCTGCCCGCAGCCCATCGCGGCGGCGTCGCGCAGCAGCGTCTCGATCGAGTCGGCATCGGTCACGTCGGTTCCGGGCGCGCCCGCCGTCGAAACGGGCGGCGCGTTGTACGCGGAAAACACACTCATCGGCGCTCCAGGCCATTTGGGTCTTGTCGACCGCCTCGCCGGCGGTCCGCTCTTTTTGAGCATTCGCTCTTACCGGGCTAACGGCAGCCAGCTTACAGGCTTGAGCTTTGCCGAAGAATATCGTGCGCCGTAGCGTTCGCGACACAGCCGATCAGCCCGCGGACGCGCCGCTTGCGGCGAAGCGTTCGCGGTACGCCTGCGGCGACACGCCGAGCGAGCGCAGAAAGCCGCGCCGCATGGTTTCCTCGGTGCCGAAGCCGCAGCGGGCGGCCACGCGCTTGACGGGCAGCGCGGTATCGCCGAGCAGACGCCGGGCGGCTTCCAGCCGCAGCCGCTCGATGGAGCGCGCGGGCGTCATGCCGGTCTGCGCGCGGTAATGGCGCACGAAGCTGCGCTCGCTCATGCCGACGCGTGCCGCCAGCGTCGCCACCGAAAGATCGGCGGCCAGATTTTCGGCGATCCACGCGTGCAGTTCGCCGAAACCGTCGCCGGATTTTTGCAGCGAGAGCGCGGCGCTGAACTGCGCCTGCCCGCCCGGACGCTTCAGAAACACGACCAGATGACGCGCGACGTCGAGCGCGAGCGCGCGGCCGAGATCGTCCTCGACGAGCGCGAGGGCCAGATCGATGCCCGCCGTCACGCCCGCCGACGTCCAGACGGCGCCGTCGCGGATGAAGATGGGATCGGACTCCACGCGCACGGCCGGAAAGCGCGCGGCAAGCTCCGCGCAGCGGGTCCAGTGCGTGACGGCCCGGCGCTCGTGCAAGAGACCCGCCGCCGCGAGCAGAAACGCGCCGGTACACACGGAGGCCGTGCGGCGCGCGTGCTTCGCGCGCTCGCGAAGCCAGTCGACGAGCGTTCTGTCGCGCACCGCGCCATGCACGCCCCAGCCGCCCGCGACGATCAGCGTGTCGCACGGCGCGTCCGCCGCCGGCAGCGGATGGCCGACGAGCCCGAGGCCGGCGGAAGCCGTCGCTGTCGCGCCGGCCATGACGACCCGCGCGCGATACGGCTGCGGCAGGCCCGCCGCGACGGCCAGTTCGTTCGCCGACGCGAAGACCTGCAAGGGCCCGGCGACATCGAGCAATTGCACGTCGGGGAAGGCGAGAACATCGACGTCGCGCGGGGTGGGATCGGCGGAACGGGTCATGGTGGCGGAAAACGTGGGCTGGCTGTCGATTTCGCCATAGCGTAGCCGCGTAGCATGGGTTCGTCCACTTACATCGACCAAGGAGAAAGCGATGACCTTGCACATCGGCCTCTTGCTGTTTCCGGGCGTGCAGCAACTCGACATGACCGGGCCCTACGACGTGTTCGCGCACATGCCCGGCGCACAGGTTCACCTGATCTGGAAGACGCGCGAGCCGGTGCTGTCGACGGCGGGCATGGTCCTCACGCCCGACACGACATTCGACGACTGCCCCGTGCTCGACGTGCTGTGCGTGCCCGGCGGCGCGGGCGTCGGCGCGCTGATGGAAGATGACGAGACGCTCGCGTTTTTGCGCCGGCAAGCGTCGGGCGCGCGCTATGTGACGTCGGTGTGCACGGGCGCGCTCGTGCTCGGCGCGGCCGGACTATTACGCGGCAAACGCGCGACGACGCATTGGGCGTATCACGCGCTGCTCGCCGATCTCGGCGCGATTCCCGAGCGCGGGCGCGTCGTGCGCGACGGCAACGTGCTGACGGGCGGCGGCATCACGGCGGGCATCGACTTCGCGTTGACGCTCGCGGCGGAACTCATCGGCGAAGCGGGCGCGCAGGCCATTCAACTCGCGATGGAATATGCGCCCGCGCCGCCTTTCGATGCAGGCGATCCCGACCGCGCGAGCGCCGACGTGCTGCGCATGGTGCAGCAGCACGAGGCGGCGTCGCTTGCGGCGCGGCGTGAAATCACGGCGCGCGTCGCGCAACGGCTCGCGACGAACGCGTGAATCAGAAGTGCTTTTGCATGAAATAACGCGAGCGTTCGCCGTGAAAGCCGGCAAGCTCGCCGAAGGTCTGATAGCCGCAGCGCGCGTAAAGATCGCGCGCCTGCGGATTGAGCGTATCGAGCCAGGCGGCGCGGCAGCCGCGCTTTATGGCTTCCGCTTCCGCCGCTTCGAGGGCGCGTTGGGCGAGACCGCGACCGCGTGCGTCTTCGCGTATCCATAGCCATTTGACGAAGAGCCAGTTCCACGCGGTAAAGCCCGCGAGTCCGCCGACAAAGGCGTCGTCCACGTACATCGACACGGACAGATCGCGGTGTCCGCTCGGCCCGAGCTGCGCCGCATTGAACGCGGCGAGCCCGCCCGCGACTTCGTCCTCGAAGGATTCGTCGATCCAGTCGGTGACGGACACGGTCACGTCGCTCATATCAGACGTCCGCAGCCGGCGCGACCGATGCGCCCTTGGTCCCGTGCCGCGCGAGCGCGTCTGCAACAAAGCCCGAACCCTTCACGTCCTCGACGAATTCGCGCAGCACAGTGGCGGCCGCTTCGCCGCGCGATTTCGGCAAGCCCATTGCCTGCTGAATGACCATGAAGCGTTCGTTCAGGAGCCGCAGGCCCGGCGTGCGCGCGGCATCGGCTTCGAGTTGCTGCTTGACGCCTGCGGCCACTTCCAGCGCGTCGCGCATGAACGTTTCGACGACCGCTTGCGACGACGCCGCCCGCACGATCTGCGCGTGCCTGATCTCGCGCGTGAGAAAGAGGTCATACGCGCTGCCCTTGCCAACCACGATGCGATTGCCCGACCGATCCACTTCGTCATTACGCGTGAGCGGCGAGTCGTTGCGCACCAGATAGAAGCCTTCGATCAGCACATAAGGCGCGGTGAACGCGATGCTCGCGCCGCGCGTCGGATCGATCGCGAAGAAGCCGATGTCCGCCGCTTCGTTGGTCACGGCCTCGACTGATTTCGCTGCGGTGTCGAACGCGGTAAAGGCCACGTCGACGTTGAGCCGCGACGCCAGTTCGCGCGCGAGATCGACCGACACGCCGCCGGGCTCACCTTGCGAATCGCGGTGCGCGAGAATGGGATTGCCCAGATTGAGGGATGCGCGCAGCACGCCGGTCGGTGCGATGGCTTGCAGCACGGTCGAAGAAAGAGTCATGGCTTCGTGCGCCTCATGATGCGTGAGCATGCAGAATACGCGAATCGTGACCACGCTTGCAAAGGACAATCGCCATGCCCGAACCGCTCGACGCCCAAGCCCTTATCACGCGCCTCGGCCTGCAGCCGCATCCCGAAGGCGGTTACTTTCGTGAGACGTATCGTGCGAGTCAGCGTGTGACGCGCGAGGGCGCGAACGAACCGCGTTCGGCATCGACCGCGATCTACTATCTGCTGTGCGAGGGCGCGCATTCGGCGTGGCATCGCATTCGCTCGGATGAGGTCTGGCACTTTCATGCGGGCGATCCGCTTCTCGTGCATGTGCTCGACGCGCATGGCGTGCTGACCACGCATAAGCTTGGCAATATGCTTCTGACTGAAGACGCGGTGTTTCAGGCCGTCGTAAACGCGGGCGACTGGTTCGCGGCGCAATGCAGCGCGGCATCGGGCGCGTCGCTCGTCGGTTGCACGGTCGCGCCGGGCTTCGAGTTCAGTGAGTTCGAACTGGCGAATTGCGATGAACTCAAGGCGCGCTATCCGCAGCATCGCGAGTTGATCGAACGGCTCGCCTAGCGACGCGATGCCATGCCGAGCGTCGCGCACATGAATGCGCCAATGCGCTCAATGTCGTCGAGCGCAAGCACCGGCAAGGCGGTATCAATAGCGGCAGCGTCGTCCGTGGCGATCGCGAGAATGTCTGCGTCGCTCATGTAAAGCGGTTCCTTGCCCGTCGACGGCCGCACGACCTCGAGCCGTGGCATGGCTTCGCGCGTGAAGCCTTCGACGATCACGAAGTCCGCGTGCGAAAGACGCGCGGCGAGCACGGCAAGCGGCGGCTCCGGTTCATCGTTCAGTTCGTGCAAGATGGCATAGCGATACGGCGACGCGATCAGCACCTCTCCCGCGCCCGCGCGACGAAAGCGCGCACTGTCCTTGCCCGGCGGCTCGAGTTCGATGGAATGGTGACTATGCTTGATGACGTTGACCGTCAGTCCTTGCGCGCGAAACCACGGCAGCAAGGCTTCGATCAACGTGGTCTTGCCCTGGCCCGAGCGGCCCGAGATGCCGAAGAGCGGCGGGTGCGGCGAATTCATGCAATGGTTATGCCGTTGTCTGAGCGAATGAGTCCGGCAAGTGTAGCGGCTTCCGTGGCGAGCAAGGGCAAATCGCGCTATCGTCAGGCATCGTGCTTGCACTCATCGCGCCGCATCCACGCCGCGCCAGCAAGCGAATCGTGTCGAGCATCAGCGCATTTCACAGGATCAGGACATGGCCGAAGACACCCCCAGCACCGCTCTTGCTCCGCAGCAATTTTCCATCGACGTCATGCTCGAAAAGTACGCCAAAGGCGACGAGACGCGCGTCGACGATATCTATCGACGCGTGGCGCGCGGTGTCGCGCTCGCGGAGCCGCCCGAGCAGCGCGCGAAAGTCGAAGCGGAGTTCGTCGACAACTTCAAGCGCGGCGCGCTGGGCGCGGGCCGCATCATGAGTGCGGCGGGCGCGGGCATCGATGCCACGCTCATCAACTGCTTCGTGCAGCCCGTCGGCGATGCGATACAAGGCATCGACGACAACGGCTTGCCTGGCATCTATGTCGCGCTGTTGCAGGCCGCTGAGACCATGCGGCGAGGCGGCGGCGTGGGGTATAACTTTTCGGCAATCCGTCCGCGCGGCGCGCGCGTGCATTCGACAGGATCGGCGGCATCGGGACCATGCAGTTACATGGACGTGTTCGATGCCTCGTGCCGCACCGTGGAAAGCGCGGGCTCGCGTCGCGGCGCGCAGATGGGCATTCTCGACTGCACGCATCCCGACTTGCTCGAGTTCATCGCGGCCAAGCACACGAAAGGGCGGTGGAACAACTTCAACGTATCGGTCGCGGTGACGGACGAATTCATGCAAGCCGTCGCCGACGATGCCGTCTGGCAGCTCGTCCATAAGGCGGAGCCGTCGCCGGCACAACGGGCATCGGCAGATATCCGCCAACGCGACGACGGCTTGTGGGTCTATCGCGAAGTACAAGCGCGTGAGGTCTGGAACACGATCATGCGTTCTACTTACGATGTCGCAGAACCGGGCGTCGTCTTCATTTCGCGCATGAACGACGACAACAACCTGCGCGCACTGGAAGCGATTCGCGCGACCAATCCCTGCGGCGAACAGCCGTTGCCCGCGTATGGCTGCTGCAACCTCGGGCCGCTCAATCTCACGCGCTTCGTCTCTGATCCGTTCGCGCAGATGCGCGGCGGCGCACCGCGCTTCGACTGGGACGGCCTCGCGCGGACCACGCGCACTCAAGTGCGCTTTCTCGACGACGTGCTCGACGTGACGCTGTGGCCGCTGCCGGAACAGGCGCGCGAAGCGCAAGCGAAGCGCCGCATCGGCGTGGGCTTCACAGGTCTCGGCGATACGCTCGTCATGCTCGGCTTGCGATACGACGCGCAGGAAGGGCGCGACTTTGCGGCGCGTGTCGCGCGCACCATGCGCGACGAGGCGTATCGCGCGTCCGTGGAACTGGCGCGCGAACGCGGCGCTTTCCCGCTGTTCGACGCGCGGCGCTATCTGGAGCAAGGCACGTTCGCATCCCGTCTGCCCGACGACATCACGAGCGCCATTCAGGCGCATGGCATTCGCAACAGCCATCTGCTGTCCATCGCGCCGACAGGCACGGTGAGTCTCGCGTTCGCCGACAATGCATCGAACGGCATCGAGCCCGCGTTTTCGTGGACGTATCAGCGCACCAAGCGCATGGCGGACGGCTCGCGTCAGAGCTTCGCGGTGGAGGACCATGCCTATCGTCTGTATCGCGAGATGGGCGGGGACGTCAACGCGCTGCCCGATTACTTCGTGAGCGCGCTCGACATGTCCGCGCACGATCACCTCGAAATGATGGCGGCGGTGCAGCCTTTCGTGGATACGTCCATCTCGAAGACAGTGAACGTGCCGGCCGACTATCCGTTCGACAAGTTTCAGGACCTCTACTTCGAAGCATGGCGGCGCGGCCTCAAGGGGCTCGCCACGTATCGGCCCAACGATACGCTCGGCGCGGTGCTGTCCGTCACGCCGCAGGAGACGCCGAGCGATTCGCCCGATCCCGAACTGGACCTCGACCCCTTGCGCATTGCGATCGATCATCGGCCGCGCGGTGAATTGCCCGCGATCATCGAGAAGGTCGAGTATCTGACGCAGGCGGGAAAGAAGTCGCTCTATCTCGCGGTGTCGTTCATCGAAGTGACGGGGCGCATCGCGGGCGAGGACGTGACCATCGAGCGTCCAATTGAATTCTTCATTCCGACCGGACAAAGCGACGAATCGCAGCAATGGATCACGGCGACCATGCGTTCGCTTTCGCTCGCGGCGCGCGGCGGCTTCGCGGCGCGGACCTTGCAGGACATGCGCAAGGTGTCGTGGGACCGGGGACAGGTGCGGCTCGGCGATGTCGAGCGGCTCGACGGTCATCGCAGTCCGCGCTGGCACGATTCCGAAGTCGCGGCGCTGGCGTACGCGATCCAGCAGATTCTCCATCGACGCGGCTTTCTCGATGCAGAGGGCAACCAGATGCCCTCGCGCGTGCTGGCGCGCAAGCGCGGCGAGGCGGCATTGCCTGTGCGCGCCTTGCAGCCTGCCGACGAACAAGACACGCATGACGACGTGTCGCAAGCGCCCGTCGATCCGCATGGACTCGCGCAGATGCACGGACGCAAGTGCGCGACGTGCGGCGCAAACGCCGTGATCCGCAAGGATGGGTGCGACTTCTGCACCGCGTGTGGGGAGATTGGCGCGTGCGGTTGATGCGCTGATCGGATTTTGAATTCAAAGCGCCGTTCGCGCGCCGTTGAACCACGCCGCGCTTCACTCAGGTCAGTGGCGAGCCTTCTCGACTCCCGCTGACCGTTTCTCTTCTTCCTCCGAACGCAACGCTGCTTCCGCACAGGCGAAGCGCGGCACCTGTCGCGTGCTGTCAGTTATTAAAGACGACTTACGAATTAAGAATTCTCGGGATGCTTTTCGAGTTCGGTTGATTGAAAATTCCGCCCGGTGCTTCAACTGCATAGGCTAAACATAAACCGAGGGCCGAACCGTCCCACTGCTCAGGCAGTGGCGGCCGTGGGCGAATGCACCTGTCCGGCGTCAAGGTGAGAGTCCGCTGCTGCTGTATCACCGCAGCGCCGCTCTAATTTGGAACCGATTTTTTTACTTGCATGGAGTTTTGAAAATGAAGAAGTCCGTATTTTCGGCTTTGATCGCTGGCCTGTTGAGCATTGCTGCGGGCGGCGCGTTCGCATCAGACGGAACCATCACGTTCAACGGCGCGCTCACCGCCAGCACGTGCACGATCAACGGCAACGGGACGTCGTCGAAGGACTTCACCGTCACGCTGCCGACCGTGTCCACCTCGACGCTGACCGCGTCCGGCCAGACCGCAGGCGCGACTTCGTACAACATCGCGCTCAGCGCATGCGCCCCGGTGACGACCACGAGCAAGGCAGCGGTGTTCTACGAAGCAGGCTCGACGGTCGATCCGGCCGACGGCCGTCTGATCGTTGCCACCGGCGGCGCGCAAAACGTCAAGCTGGAACTGCTGAATCAAGACCAGACGCCGATCAAGGCGGGCTATTCGCGCGACCTGCAAAACTCGAAGCCGGCCGACATCTCGTCGGGCGCGGCGACGCTGAACTATGAGGTCCGCTACTACGCAACCGGCGCGACGTCGGCGGGTGCGGCGAACTCGTCGGTCGTGTACAGCATCGACTACCAATAACCGGGTGTCGTGTCAGCGGAACGTTCGCTTATTTTACGTGTGAACGTTCCGGTGCAAGGGCGGGCTCGCGCCCGCCTCTCCTTGATATTGCTTCGCCTGGGCGCTTCTCCGTCACTATGAAACTGTTTAGCCGACTCGCATCCGTTGCGGTGCTTCTTGCCGTGATTCAGGGCTTTGGCCCACAGGCCCGTGCTTCGGTGGTCATCGCCGGCACACGCGTCGTGTACAACCAGAGCGATTCAGAAGTCACCGTCAAGCTCACCAACAACGGCAAGCTTCCCGGTCTCACGAAGGTCTGGATCGACAAGGGCGATGCGGACGCCAAGCCGGATACGATCGACGTGCCTTTCACGATCAACCCGCCAATGATGCGTATCGATCCGGGCAAGTCGCAGACACTGCGCATCATGTCGACTGGCGAGCCCCTGCCGGGAGATGCCGAATCCGTGCTTTACCTGAACGTGCTGGAAGTGCCGCCGAAGCCGACAGGCGACGAAGCGAGCGCCAATCAGCTGCAACTCGCCTTCCGTACGCGCATCAAGTTTTTCTATCGCCCGACGAGCCTGAAGGGCCAGGCGAGCGACGCGCCCGAAGCCATCGTGTGGCATCTGAAGCGTGAAGGTGGCAAGAACTTGCTCGTGGCCGATAACCCTACGCAGTACCACGTGTCCTTCGACCGCGTGCAACTGACGGATGGCGCGCACACGGCGCAATTTACTGATGGCGGCATGGTCGGACCCGGCGAGAGCAAGGCGTTCCCGTTGAAGGGCGAACTTCCCGCTGCCGGCGCGAAGGTTCGCTATACGGCGATCAACGATTACGGCGGACCGCAGACCGGCGACGCCACGCTCGCCCCCTGATGCGGCGTCGCGAACCGGCTCGAGCCGGCTGCCCGACGCCAGCGCGGCACAGCGCCGCACAATGACCCCGTGAAGATGCACTAGCGCGCATGCCCCCGTGGCATGCGGCGGGATGGCTTTGCTCGCCTATTTCGGATAACTGAATGAAAACGCACACCTGCAGCGCCCACTTGTCCGGCGCGCGATTAAGACCTGTCACGCTGTTCACGCTTCAGGCTTTGGCCGCGATGGGTGTCAGCGCGCACGCCTGGGCGGATGCCTCGCCTCAGCCCGCAGCCGTGGAGTTCAACGAGCAGTTTCTCGATTCGAGCGGTAGCCAGAAGCTGGACATCTCACGCTTCAACAACGGACAGCCGGTCTTGCCGGGCACCTATCGCGCCGATACCTACGTCAACAACGTCTGGCGCGGCAAGTTCAGCGTGGACGTGCGCGACTCCACGGCGCATCCTGGCGTCGTTCAGCCGTGCGTGACCGCCGACCTGCTCGAAGGCTTCGGCGTCGATCTGCGCAAGCTGTCGCCGGAATCCGCCGCGAAGCTCGAGGCGGCCGGAAGCGCGTGTCTGACACTGCCTGAGCTGATTCCCGGCGCGATCGCCACGTTCGACGGCGGCGAGCAGCGTCTCGACGTGAGCGTGCCGCAAATCGCGATGAACAGCAGGGCGCGCGGCTATGTGGATCCGAAGTACTGGGACGACGGGATCACCGCCGGAACATTGCAGTACAACGCGAACGCGTACCACAGTTCCGCGGGCGGCTTCAACAACGATTCGGAATACCTCGGCCTGATCGGCGGCATCAACGTCGGCCCGTGGCGTTTCCGCTATCAGGGCAACGTCACGCACAACAACGTCAGCGGCTCGCATTATCAGAGCGTGCAGACGTATGCGCAGCGTGCGTTCAAGGACATCAAGAGTCAACTGACGGTCGGCGACACCTTCACCGACGGCGCGCTGTTCGACAGCTTCGGGCTGCGCGGCGCCTCGCTCGGCACCGACGACCGCATGTTTCCCGAGTCGCAACGCGGCTATGCGCCGGTGGTGCACGGCATCGCCAACAGCAATGCGCGCGTGCAGGTCCGGCAGAACGGGAACATCATCTACGAGACGACGGTCGCGCCCGGCGCGTTCGAAATCGACGACCTGTACCCGACAGGTTACGGCGGCAACCTCGATGTGATCATCACCGAGGCCGACGGCACGCAGCACATCTCGACGGTGCCTTACGCTGCGGCGGTCAGTGCGCTGCGGCCGGGCGTCACGCGTTATAGCGCGAGCATCGGTGCGTATCGCGATCCGAACGTCAATATTCATCCGTTCGTGTCGCAGTTCACGTTGCAGCGCGGCATCAGCAATCTGGTGACGCTCTACGGCGGCGTGAGCGCGGCGGACATGTACTTCTCCACGATGATCGGCACGGCGCTCAACACGGGCGTCGGCGCATTCGGTCTCGATGTCACGCAGGCGATCGCCAGCTTCAAGGGCTACGGCACGCGCAACGGGGCGAGCGTGCGAATCAGCTATTCGCGCCTGTTCGAGCCGACGAACACGAACATCGCCATTGCAGCATACCGCTATTCGACGAGCGGCTTCTTCGCGCTGCCCGACGCCGTGATGATGCGTCAGCTGAACGAGGAGCATCAGCCCGGTCTCATGAGCGCGCTGCAAAAGTCGCGTGTTCAGTTCACGTTGAACCAGAGCATCGGCGAGGGCGCACAGTACGGCTCCCTCTATGCGATGGGCTCCTTCCAGACGTACTGGAACCGGTCCAATCACGATACGCAACTGCAGATCGGCTACACCAACAGCTGGAAGCGCATGACGTATGGCGCGTCGTTCGTGCGGCAATTCCAGGTGAACACGAACCGGTGGGACAACCGCATCATGCTGAACCTGTCCATCCCGCTTGGATTCGGGGCGCACGCGCCGCAGTCGACGACCAACTTCCAGCACGACACCGCCGACGGCAGTTCGAGCATCCAGCAATCGGTCACGGGTACGCTCGGCGTCGATAACGCATTCAGCTACGGGATCAACGCGAATTTGAACGACGGCGGCAGGAACGCCAGCAATTCCGCGAGCGCCGGCGGCAACATCGGATACGTGGCACCTTTCGCGATGCTCAACGCGAATGCGAGCACGGGCCGCAACTTCTCGCAAGTCGGCGCGGGCATGTCGGGCGGCGTGGTGGCATGGCGCGACGGCGTCGCGTTCACCCCGAACATGGGCGATACGGTCGCCGTTGTCGAAGCGAGCGACGCGGCCGGCGCGCGCCTCGCCAACGGCACGGGCTTGCGCGTGGACCGTTGGGGACATGCCGTCGTATCCGGCATGCAGCCGTATTCGAACAACGACATCGAACTGGACCCGAAAGGCTTGCCGATCAACATCGCGATGAAGTCCACGGTCCAGCGCACGGCGCCGACAGCCGGTGCGGTGGTGCGCCTCAAGTTCGAGACGGAGAACATGGGCAAGCCGGCGGTCATGCGGATTTCGCAACCGGATGGCAAGCCCTTGCCGTTCGGCTCCGAAGTGTACGACGCCGAAAACCGCAGCGTCGGCACGGTGGCGCAGGGTAGCCGCATCATCGCGACCGGTCTGAAGGCCGATGCTGGCACGCTGAACGTGAAGTGGGGCGAAGCGCCCGAGCAGCGTTGCGCGGTGCGTTATCAATTGCCGGCGGTGACGGATGCCTCCAAGCCGAACTCGATCAGCATTTCGGACGCTGTCTGTCAGTGAGTGCCATTAAGCTTAAATTAGTCAGGAAGCCAAAATGAAAAACATGGATCGGCTCGCAGCCAGGCTGCTGCGATGGATGTTGTGCTGGATCGCTGCGCTCGCGTTCGTGCCGTCGTCTGCATGGGCCACCGCAAGCTGCACGGTCAACTACAGTTCGTTCACGCTGACGTTGCCGCCATCGGTAGCCGTCGCGCGTGACTTACCAAACGGATCGATTCTGACAGCATGGTCGCTGTCGCCCTCGAAGAACGACTATTGGACCTGCATCGTCACGGGGCAAGTCTATACGGGAACGGACTTCGAAACGGCGGGCGTCACGACGGGCGGGGCGACCGTGTACACGGCCAATTATCAGGGCGTCGATTTCGAGGTGTATCCGACCAACGTGCCGGGCGTGGGCATCGCGATGGGCGGTTATGTCATTCCGAACAGCCTGCCCGCCGGGCCGCGCACGTTCTCCAAGCTCGGCCGTCAGTGGAATAACAACGGCACGATCTACAACGGCGGACAGTTGATCGTCGCGCTGGTCAAGATTGGCGACATCACGCCGGGAACGGCGACGGGCATGGTCGCGCAGGCGTTCTCTTGGCAGACGCTCACGCCGCCGCCAGCGGGCGACGTGCCGTCGGCGGGCGTCATCAACTTCTATATCACGCCGGTTGTCATCACGGTGCTGACGTGCCAGACGCCCGATGTCACGGTGCCCATGGGCATTCAGGGACCGGCGGACCTGCCGAGTATCGGCCCCGCGCCAAGCAAGGTTTCATCGTTCAATCTGAGTCTGAACAACTGTCCGGGCGGGACGGTCGTGAGCGGAACATCGGCAGGGCAGATACACAGCATCCAGTACAGGATCGATCCGTCGAGCGGGCTGATTGCCGGCTATAGCAATGTCGCTGCGTTGAGCGGGTCGCCGACTGCGGCAGGCGTCGGCATCCAGCTCTACGACAACACGGGCGCGGTGTTTCCGTACAGCACGTATATGACGCTGAACGGTTTCGACAGCATGAACGGAGGCAATTACACGATACCGATGCAAGCGCGCTACTACCGCACCGGCACGCTCAGCGCGGGCCCCGCGAACTCGACGATGACGATGACCGTGCTGTACCAGTGACCCGGTCGGCGGCGACGTGAGCGGTACGCCCATGTCGCCATCGAGCGGCCAGCAACAGAGATCAAGGAGAAGCAAACATGAACAGACTGAAAATTGGACTCGTCGCGCTCGGGCTCACAAGCGCAGCGTCGGCGTTCGCGGCTGACGCGACGTTGACCTTCACCGGCACTATCATCCTGCCGACCTGTACTGTCGACTCGAGCTCGGTCAATCAAACGATTGCACTCGGGACCGCGAGAACCACGGACTTCACCGCGGTAGGCAGCACGCAGAACCCGAAGCCGTTCAACATCAACCTGACCAATTGCGCGGCCAACACGAACGTTGCCATGACGGTCAACGGAACGGCGGGTACCGTGCAAAGCGTGCTCGCGAATACGGGCACGGCAGCCCAGGTTGGCGTGCAGTTGTTGAAAGCCGTCAATGCCGGCGATACAACGGGCACACCCATCACGCTCAATGCGTCTTTGAACATAGGAACCGTCGATGCCACCAACGCCTTGACTATCCCGATGGTGGCACAGTTCTATCGGTTGGGAACCATGACGGGCGGGACGGTATCATCGACGGCGACGGTGAACTTCGCCTATAACTGATCGGCAGGAATGCAGAATATCCGCGCAACCCCGTATAGTCGTATGCAGGGTCCGCGTGGAAAATTGGGTCGCGTGGTGCACGAACAACGCATCAACAACGCATCAACAGCGCCACGCGTCCCTTGTTTGTTGAAACCTAGAGAAACTGAAATGCAAAGAATCGACCGAAACGCCCTGGCTCAAGCTGAACTCGCAGGCGGCACCGCGAAGGCCTCGAGCTCCTCGTCTTCGTCCACGAACGTCACGATCTCCATTGCGGGGGCGCCGAGCGGCTCGGGCGGCTCGGGCGGCTCGAACAATTCGAACGACAAAGCCACGCTCGCACTCTCCGTCAGCAGGCGCTAATTCGGGCGTTGGCGAAGCAAGGCCATCCTCGTTGAGGGTGGCCTTTTTGTTTGGCGATTGCGGCTGGCTGCATGTGCCATTCGCTCTCCGAATTACTGCCACACGACAAGCATATGTTGATTCTGCTTGCGAATACGGTTGTATATCGCGCTAAATCGCTTACAAGCAGATTAATAGATTGCCACTTTTATGCAAATCGTTGGCAGGCATTGCCTGTTGTGAGTCTTTCGGAGTTTTCGCAGTTTACCGGCATGCGCGAACTATCTAAGATCGCACCTTCAGGATAATTAAGTATTTCCTGATGAAGCCCTGACATGGAAGGGCCGATTGTCGAGTGGGCCGATTCGTAGTCGGTTCTACTCATATTCCGTAATTTGCAGGAGGAAGTGAAAATGCAGAAAATCGAACGTAACGCATTGGGTCAAGCTTCGTTGGCTGGCGGCTGCCATAAGGCGAGCAGCAAGTCGTCGGCGAATACGACGGTCGTTATTTACATCCAAGGTAAGTAACGCGCTTCGGTTCGCATAATCGGCTGTTTCTCGCCGGCACCATTGCTCGCGAGCGAAAGCCAGGGCGGGCGGGGCCGCGGACCCGCCCCCCGCTGCGATTTTAGAAAGAGTTCGTCATGCCTGCGTTGCGTCCCGCGCTGAAGAAATGGCTTGCGCTGCGAAAGCATCGCATGCAGCGTTGTATCGTCGGCCGAATCCCAATGGCGTCCGTGGAAAAGGTCGCGCATGTGCTGTGGATCGTGCGCAGCGCATTCGACGCAAATGCGCGTGCGAATGGCGAGATTCGGGCTGAAATCGGCCGGGACGTGCTGCATTTGCCAAAGGGTCGCGCGGGTCGAGCATGCTCTGGCGCGCAAGTGGAGAAATTGATCGACCAGCGGATTTACTTTGGCCGGGATATTCGCAAGACCGAAGCGTGGGCGGATCTCGACGAAATCGCCAAGATTCTCGTGGCCGTTGTGAAGAAGCTGAAACAGGAAGCGCCCGCACGGCCGGTATTCATCTCGCCGTTCCATTTCGTATCTCAATACGCGAACATTTATATCGTCGAGCGCATGGCGGCATTGCTCGGCTTGCAGTCGATGTCCGTGGTGTCCGGCGTGCCGCGCAATCAATACGGCGACGACCACGCGCTGATTCCCGGCATCAAAGTCCTCTACACCTATGGCGACGCGAACCGCAACGGACTGGGCGTACGCGTGGCGCGCTCGCTGAAACGCGACGGCGTGGCGGTCCTCTTTAGCGACGTCCCGCCGTTCACCATGCACCGTTACCCGATGGAGACGGTGGAAGTCACCATGTTCGGCAAGAGCGCCCGACTCCATAACGGCGTCTTTCGAATGGGTGAGAGCTTCGGCGCGGTGCTGCTGCCGTTCTATCTGCGCTTTTCGCGTGGCCGTTTCGAAGCGCGGCTCTTCGACGCGCTTCCGCTCAACGAGCCCGAATCGCCGCAGCGGTTGGCCGCTTATATCGAGACTGCGCTCAACGACAACTACGAGCAGTGGCTTCCGGCCGGACATCCCGCCATGTATGCCTTTGCTCCGTCACGCTAGGACACTACAGCGCATTGTTGGCGCGCGTTTGAAGTTGCGACGTCCCGAAGTGCACCGCGTCATTCCAGGCAATCACTCATGCAACCGACCGATATCCCTCAATTCAAAGACGTGCCGTGGCGCTGGATAGCCTATGCGACATCGGTGTTCACCGTCGTGGCGATCGCCTTCGGTTTCGTGCATGAAATCGAACTGAAGCAGGACGTCACCGGCGAAGTCGTTTCCGCATCCGAAGTCAAAATCCAGGGCTTGGCGG
Organism: Burkholderia sp. 8Y; assembly: GCF_902506145.1. GTDB lineage: Bacteria > Pseudomonadota > Gammaproteobacteria > Burkholderiales > Burkholderiaceae > Caballeronia. The sequence goes on from NZ_LR733519.1 coordinate 1,827,975, forward strand.
GGCTCGTCTCGGCGATTTACGCGCGGCCTTCGGAACATGTCGAGCCGGGTACACCGCTCTTTCGTCTCCAACGCGACTTCTCGCTGACTACCGATGGTCTGCGCCGGCAAGTCTTCGACGAAAAGATGCGCGACGACCAGATTCACTCAATCGACGAGCAGTACAGCGAGCGTCGCGTTCAGTTGAATGCGCAACGCGAGACGGCGCGTCTGACGGAAGCCAGCAAGCGCGCGGAATTGGGCTCGCTCGACGCACAGATCGCGCAGAACGCGCAACTCGTCGGCGAATTCGAGCAGCGGCTTGCGCGGCTCAGCTCCGTGTCGGACTACGTGACGGCCGACAAGCTGGAACAGGCGCGGGCGGACGTACATCAAGGCAAGGTGACGGTCGCGCAGAGCGTCGCGCGCAGGCAGCAACTGGCCGGTGAAGTGAGCGCATCGAGCAGCAGTCAGACTGACCTCGAAGCCCAGCTGCGCGAACTCGACGCACGTCATGCGCGCGATGTACAGGATGTCCGCGCACGTTTCGAGCGTGAGCGGCAGGACGCGACGGTGTCAGCGCCCAAAGGCGGCACCGTGACGTTCTCCGGTTTGGTGGCGGGCCGGATGCTTGCTGCGGGCGATGTCGCGATGGTGATTTCGACGAAGGACAGTGGCCCGCTGCGCGCGGCACTGAGCATTCCGTCGCGGCGGCGCGGCTTCGTGCGCGAAGGCCAGATCGTGCGCCTCAAGTTCGATGCCTTTCCGTACGCGAAGTTCGGGACGTACGAGGCGCGCATCGATTCCATTTCCGGCACGACGGTGCTGCCCGCGAGTCCGGTCGCGCCGCCCGGCACGCCCGGCGCCCCTGATCCGTCCGAGCAGACCTCAACCACCAAGGAGTCCGATGGAGATTACCTGGCGTGGGCCACGCTGCGCGGCAACACGTTCGATTTCGAGGGTCAGCACTTCAAGATTCTTCCGGGCATGCGGGCGACGGCGAGCATCGTCGTCGAGCGCCGGACGATTGCCGAGTGGGTCCTCGGGCCGCTGTTCAGAATGCTAAGAGGTTGATGTGCGCGTTATCTATCAGAATGAAGTCGCCGAATGCGGTTACGCGTGTCTCGCGATGGTGCTGTCTCATCTCGGCCGCGCGACCGATGTCCGCGAGTTGTCAGCGTACAAGCCGATCTCGGCGAACGGTCTCTCGTTGATGGACCTGTACGACGTCGCCATCGATTTCGGGCTTGCGGTGCAGGCGTACCGGTTCGACGCATCGGACCTGTCGGCCGTCAAGAAGGGCTCGATCCTCCATTTCGGCGGCGCTCACTTCGTCGTCTTCGAGAAGGCGGGGCACGGCTATGTCCGCGTGATCGATCCGGCAACGGGTCGCCGGCGCGTTTCGATGGACACGTTCCGCTCCGCCGTCTCGGGCTTCCTGCTCGAATTCGCGCCGACGCCGCAGATGCCGCGCATCCGCGCGAAGTCGCGCGTGCCGGCGGCGCTCAAGCGCGTGCGCGCGCTCAGTCCGCAGATGAGGGCGCAGATCGGCAAGATCGCGTTCGTCGCGCTCGGCAGCCAGTTCGCCATCCTGGCGGCGCCTTATTTCGGCAATCTCGTGCTCGACTACGTGGTTGCAGCGGACAACCGCAATCTGCTCAACGTGCTCGTCGCCACCTTCGCCAGCATCTTCCTGCTGGGGGCGCTCAGCGAATTCGTTCAGAAGTACCTGACCGAGCTGCTTTACAACATCACGCAGATCAATTCCACCGAGGGCTTGCTCGGGCATTTGCTGCGCAATCCGATGTCGTGGTTCGAAAAGCGCCACGTCGGCGATGTCTTCGCGCGCGTGAAAGCGCAGGACGAAATCAGCGTGTTCACCACGCGCACGACGGTGTCGCTCATCATCGACCTGACGGTCGGGGCCATCGCGCTCGTGCTGATGCTCATACAGAGCCGCCAGTTGGCGGGCGTGGCGTTGCTGATCTTCGCGGCGTACGTCGCGCTGGCGCTCAGCATGTTCGCCGCGATGCGCGACAACCATGCGCTCGTGCTGGAAACATCCGCGCGTTGCGATGACTCGCTCATCGAAACCATTCGCGCCGCCTCGCTGCTGAAGCTGGCGCAAGGCGAGACGCGGCGCACCGCCATCTACATGACGATTTACAAGGCGTATGCCGCGGCGCTTCTCAAGAGCAGCCGTCTCGCCTGCACCCGCGACGGCTTGCTGAAGCTCGTGACTTACGCGGATACCATCGTCATCACCTGGCTTGCCGCGCGGCTGATGCTCGGCGGCAAGGTGTCGGTCGGCGTGTTCTATTCGTTCCTGATCTACAAGTCGCTCATGTCCGAACGGCTCGCGAGCGGGATCAACGCCACGTTCCAGTACTTCATGCTGAGCGTGCCGACCGCGCGTGTCGACGATATCGTGGAGAGCGAGAACGAGCGTTACACGCCGCTCGCCGATACGCAGCGCGCAACGGAAGTGCGGTCGTTCGAGCAAATCGACGTGCGCGACGTGACGTTCAGCTATGGCGTTTCCGATGAGCCGGTCCTGAAGAATGCGAGCTTGCGTATTCGCCGTGGCGACAAGATCGCCATTACGGGGCCTTCCGGCAGCGGCAAGTCCACATTGTTCAAGCTGCTGTCGGCGGCCGAGCCGCTTCGCGACGGGCATATCGCGTTGAATGGCATCGCATGGCCGAATCTCACCGTCGATGAAATCCGCCGTCATCAGGCGCATATGCGGCAGGGCGACATCATTCTGCACGGCTCGATTGCGGATAACGTGACGCTGTTTGCCGCGCAGACGGACGAAGACCGCATTCATAAGCTGCTGGCCGACGTCGGCCTTCTCGACGACATCATGCGTTTGCCGATGCGTACGCGCACCGTCATCAGCGACACCATCGCGAATATCTCGGCCGGTCAGCGCCAGCGGCTCTTGCTTGCACGTGCGCTGTATCAGCAGCGCGAATTGTTGCTGCTCGACGAACCGACGTCGAATCTCGATCCCGCGTCGGTGCGGCGTATCGCGTCGCTGCTGCGCAATCTCGATCGCACGGTGGTGGTGATCACGCATGACATGTCGCTGGCATCGGCATTCGATACGCGCTATCGGTTCGATGCCGGGGCGCTGTTGCCCGAACGCGATGCAACAAGCAACACCCTGCCGGACGAAACGCTCCATGCTTAATCGACGCATTTCGTTATGCGCGCTCGCGTGCGCGCTCGTGTTCGTCGATGCCGCGCACGCGGACGACCTCGTCGGCATCGTCCAACAGGCGCTCGATCACGACGCGGAGCTCGGTCAGGCACGGGCCGCGTACGAGGCCGCGAAGCAGGCGATTCCGATTGCACGCGCTGCGCTGCTGCCGCAGATCGCGGGCGGCTGGGGGCGCTCGTACAACCGCATCGACATGGATGGCTTTCCGCGCCAGAAGTATTGGCAGAACGGCTGGATGGTGACCATGGCGCAGCCGCTGTTCGACTGGAGCAAGTGGACCGCTTACCGGCAGGCGGATTTCGTCGTGGCGCAGGGCGCGGTCGACTTCGCGGGCGCGCAGCAGGCGTCGATTCTGCGGGCCGTGCGCGCCTATTTCGATGAACTCGCCGCCGAAGACGAAGTGAAGCGCGCGGCCGACTATCTCTCGGCCATCGACGCGCAACTGGAGCAGGTGCGTCGCAAACGGGCAGCAGGCGAGGTGACGCTGATCGACCAGCGCGAAGCCGACACCGCCCGCGAGCAGGCGCAGTTGCAGCAGGCCGATGCACAGGAGGAACTGAGCGTGAAGCGCCGCGCGTTGCAGCAAGTCACTGGCCGGCCGTTCGCTGCGCTGGCCTCGTTGCCGCCCGGCACGGGGTTGCCCACGCTCGCCGAAGGCGAGGAAACGTGGGTCGAGCAGGCTAAGTCGCGCGGCTATGATGTGCAATCCAAACAACTCGGCTGGGAAGTCGCCAAGTTCGATTCGACCAAGGCTCGCGCGGCGAACTATCCGGTCGTCAGCGTGACCGGCAGTTACACGCCGGCGGGCGCGGCGTCCGGCTATTCGCGGCCCACCACGACGACAACCGGCATGCTGCAGATTCAGATTCCGCTCTTCTCCGGTGGCGAGCTTCAGGCGCGCGTGAAGCAGTCGCTTGCGCTCGAAGACAAAGCCAAGGAGAGCTACGAGCTGGCGTCGAATCAGGCGGAAGCATCCGCTCGCAACAACTTTGCGAAGTATGTGCGGGAACGTCAGCGGACCGACGCGCTCACGCATCTGGTGCAAAGCTCGCGCGATACGCTGAACGCCACCGAGGTCGGTTTCAAGGTAGGAAGCCGCACGGGCAACGACGTGCTGCGCGCCATCGATGCGCTGTACACGGCCCGCCGCGATCTGCTGCGCTCGCGTTACGCGGCAGTCGTCGCGTTTCTGCAATTGAAAGCGGATGTCGCCACCTTGAGCACCGACGATATCGCCGACATGAACAGTAAGCTCTGCTGCGCGTTGCAGACATCGAGCGCCGACGCGCGCTAGGCGGCGCGCATTATTCGGCGCTCGTCGCTGCGCGCTTCACCGCGCGAACCACGCGGGCGAGGGCCTTTAATGAATCGGCGGGGGCGTCGGCGAACTGCGCCGCCACGATTGCACCATCCACCGCCAACGCGAGCGCCTGCGCATCGGCCTTCGCGGTGCGCGACGGCGGCATCAGCCCGCGAATGGCGGCGGTCATCTCCCGCTTGTGCCGCCGCGCGATCTCGACGGCCTGCGGCAGCGTACCGCCGACTTCCACGACTGAATTGATGAATGCGCAACCCCGGTACGTGTCGCCGCCGAACCATTCGGCGAGCGCGGGAACGAGCGCGGACAGTGTGCCGCCATGCCGCGAGAGCGCATCGCGGAACCACGTCATCCAGTTGTCGTGCCGATACTCCAGGAACGCGACGATCAGATCGTCCTTGCTCGGAAAATAGCGATAGAACGTCTTCTTCGCGACGCCGGATTCCGCGATCACGCGATCGATTCCGGTCGCGCGGATACCGTCGCGGTAAAAGAGGTCGTGCGCGGTACGCAGGATACGCGCATCCGGCGCAAGCTCGGCGATGTCGGCAGGAGAGGCGTTCAAGTTCATCATGCAGCCGATTGTAGACAGGTTCGTCTACCTGCGCTAGAGTGCCCTTCAGGTAGACAATCCTGTCTACCGCGTGCAGCGTCATCCGGACATGTCATGGAAACAAGACCGCCCGTTCCGCCGTTCGACGCAGAAACTGCCGCGCTCAAGGTTCGTCTCGCCGAAGACGGCTGGAACACGCGCGACCCAAAGCGCGTTGCGCTGGCTTATACCGAGGACACGCGCTGGCGCAACCGTGCGGAGTTCGTCAATGGACGCGAGCAAGTCGAGGCTTTTCTGCAGCGCAAGTGGGTGCGTGAACTGGACTATCGGCTGATCAAGGAATTGTGGGCGTTCACCGGAAACCGTATTGCCGTGCGCTTCGCGTATGAATGGCATGACGATTCGGGTAACTGGCACCGCAGTTACGGCAACGAGAACTGGCAGTTCAACGAAGCGGGACTCATGACGCATCGGCATGCGTCGATCAACGATCTGCCGATCAAGGAATCCGAGCGCAAATATCACTGGCCGCTTGGCCGACGTCCCGACGATCACCCGGGCTTGAGCGATCTCGGCCTGTAGCAGCCGGTCGCGCAAAGGCGCTCACATGTCGCGCCGCCGGCGAAACGCCCACCATCCGGCGAGCACGGTAAAGCTCGCGACGATCACGACCAGCAGCCAGAAGCCGTGATGATTCTCCGCAAGCGGTATGCCGCCGACATTCATGCCGAAGAATCCGGCGACGATGTTAATCGGCAACGCGAGCACGGTCACGAGCGTCAGCGTGAAAAGCGTGCGGTTGCTTTGCTCGTCCATGCGCGTCGCGATTTCTTCCTGCAACAGCTTGATGCGCTCGACGAGTCCCGCGAGGTCGTTGAGCACGAGCGAAAACTCCTCGGTGGCGTCGCGCAAGTCCTGGATGTCTTGCGCATGAAGCCAGCGCGGCGGGCGCGCGAGCAGGCGGAACACTGAACCGGGTTCCGGCGCGAGCAGCCGTTGCAGCCTCACGAGCACGCGCCGTTGCGCGCCGAGATCGGAGCGCGTGGTGGACGAATGCGTCGAAAGAAAGCGATCCTCGATGCCGTCCACTTCCGCGCTCGTACGCCGCACGATCTGCACGAGCAGGTCCGCCTGATCGCGCAGCAGGTGCGCGAGCAACTCTGCCGGCGCGCGGAACACTTCGCCGCGCCGCACCGACTCGCGCAGCGAATCGATGGAGCGCAGCGGCTTCATGCGCGCCGTGACCAGCAGCTTCTGGTGCGTGTAGACCCACAGCGTCGCGATCTCCGAGGGCGTCAGCTCGAAATTGAACATCACGTCGTTGATGACCGCGAGAAGCGCGCCCTCCTGATGCTCGATGCGCGTCGAGTGCGATCCTTCATGCAGCGTGTCGAAGAATGAGTCGGGCAGGCCGAGCCGCGTCTTCATCCATCGTTCGCACGCGCTGTTCGCCAGATCGAAGTGCAGCCATAGGAACTCCTTGGTCGTGTCGTCGCGGGCGAGCCAGTCGCTCGCCGCATCCGAATCGATCGGCTCGCCGGGCTGATCGACGCGGAAGCGGAAGCCGCAGACAAGGCCGGTGAAGTCGGAGCCGTAGAGCGGTCTTTGCGGGATGGCGGGGTTCATGCGGACGTTGGGTGGCGGTCGAAGACGGGCGGCGTGCTTTGTCAGGCGCTAGTGTGCCACCGGTCAGGGTTCGGCAAGCGGCTCTTTGCCGCGTGACGCCGCGCGAAATAATCGTCGGGATTCATGGCGCGGAATGTAAGAATGATTGTCATATTGACGGCGTATGATGGCCGGATACGCGACGATCCACGCCGGTCCGGCGGGCACCGTCTGTCTAACCTGGGGAGAAGGGCTGTGGATGATGACCGTGACGATATGGACAGCGCGACGCAAACCACCGCGGCGGGGCTGATACGCCTCGCAACGGTGATTTCGGCTTTGGCGCGCGACGGCGCGGTGGACACGCGCTTCGGCGCCAAGCTCTTTAAGCGGCTCGACAAGGAAGCGCGGCGCGTGGCGGCCGGCGGCGAGCTGGCCTGCGAGGAAGCCGACCGCGATGCGCTCTTCGCCGCGCTCGGCGAACTCGACGTCGCCCTGCGGCAGCGCGACGCCGCCTCGCTTGTTCAGGCTAACGCGCGCCTGCGTGAGAGCGAAGAGGGCGCCGCTAAACGCCGCAAGGGAAAGCGCGAAACGAGCGCGTAAGCGGGTGCCTGAGCGGGCATCCGAGCGGGCGCGGATCGTGCGAGAGGGCGGGCAGATGAATTCATCGACTCGTCATGCCTGTGAACTTGCACTCCCCCCGATGCGCCCTGTGGACCAATCGCAGTATCGACGTCGATCTCCCGTGCTGGCGGATTCTCGTCGTCGATGACAATGCCTCCAGTGCCGAGGCGCTTGCCGCGGCGCTCGCCGCCGACGGATTCGAAACGCGGATCGCCCTCTCGGGCGTCGACGCGCTCCATGCCGTGGACGGTTGGGTACCGCACATCGTCATTCTCGATATCAGCATGCCGGAGCACGACGGCTTCGCTACTGCGCGGGTTTTGCGGCGCATCGCCCGCACGCGCGACGCGGGGATCGTCGCGTTTACCGCGCTCGGCGAGGAACTCGTGCGTACTCAGGGCCTGCACGCAGGCTTTGACGGGTACTGCCAGAAAGGCAATTCGCCCGCCACGCTGGTTCATCTGATGCAGCGGCTCGTCCACTGATAGCGCCCAGAATCGGTGCTTTTGCGGCCCGATCGGCGGAATAATTGTTCCGTCCCCGAAGAACAACGTGGCGCTGCGGAGCCCTCGTTCAAGCCTTACACAGCAAGGCCGCCCAGCGTATTCGCACACCCGTACGGCCAGCGATTGTTGGCGCTGCGTGAATACTCTATTGAAATATATCGGGATAAAAAAACGATAGTAGGGGTATACACTGCATTCCATCGACGTAGCAGACAGTTTCTCGCAAGACCGCTGCGGCGCTTTCTGATTGAACGTCAACCGTCTTTGGAGCTCACCATGAAACGCAATCTTCTCGCTACCCTGCTTATCGCCGCTTCCGCCACCATCGCTGCGCCCGCTTTCGCAAGCGGCTACGGCCCGGCTCCGTTCTATCGCCCGGCTGTCGGCGCACCGACGTCGCAACAAGGCCCGAGCGCACAAGCCATCGCTGCCGATGAGCACGCACACGGCGCCGATGCCAACGCCTTCGGCGGCTCGCGTGATTCGCTGGCTCAATCCGGCGCACGTACCCAAGCAGCAAACAGCACCAACTCGGTCTTCTTCGGCCACTAATCGAACGGTCTCGCCGGCTTACCCGCCGGCTTGCAGGACTGAAGCGACTCATTCGGCGCCCGGCGCGGCAGACTCACAAGGTCTGCACGCTCCGGGCGCCGATGCTTTTGCGGCACGCCGTTCAGGCGTTGACGATCGCGCCGCGCATCACGTTGGCGAGTTCGGATGCCTCGAACTTAGAGACATACGCGTTCGCGCCGACCTTGCGCACATGCTGCTCGTTCGCCGATCCCGACAGCGACGAGTGAATCACCACCGGGATATGCTGCAAACCGCTGTCGGCCTTGATGCGGCGCGTGAGCGTGAAACCGTCCATCTCGGGCATTTCGAGGTCGGTCAGCACGAGCGCGATTTCGTCGGAGACTTCGGTGCCGTGCTTGTGCGCCTTGCGCAGCGCCGCTTCGAGCACGTCCCACGCTTCCTGGCCGGTCTTCGTCATGACGAACGGCACGCCCATCGCGGTCAGGCTCTGCTCGATCAGCGCCCGCGCGACGCCCGAATCGTCCGCCGCCAGCACGCGTGCGCCCGGCTTCAGTTGCAGACGGCCGGTGCGCGCCTCCGTGATGTCCGATTCCTGTCCCGGCAGCACGTCCCGCACGATGCGCTCGACGTCCAGCACTTGCGCGAGCCGCGATCCGTCGACGTTGCCGTCGAGCCGCGCGAAGCTCGTCACCGTGCGCCCGCTCGAATGCGATTCCGCCGACAACACCTGATTCCACTCCAGCCGCACGATGTCGTCGACTTCCTCGACCGCGAAGCCCTGCGTCGTGCGCGCGAACTCGGTGACGAGCAGAATCTTCGGCCCGTTCTTCGGGCGGCAACCGGTGATGCGCGCGAGGTCGATCACCGGAATGATCTGCCCGCGAATATCCGCGACGCCGAGAATCTCGTCGCTCGAACCGGCGACGGCGGTGATCGTCGGCATCGCGAGAATCTCGCGCACCTTGAATACGTTGATGCCGTAAAGCTCGCGCTGCTCCGACTCCGGCGCTTCGCCCAGCCTGAAGAGAAGCAACTCGAACATGTTGTTGCCGGCGAGCCGCACGCGCTGCTCGATATCCTGTTGTGAATTGCTCACATCTTCTCCGTGTATTGTTGGCGCTGAGCCGCGTATTCTTCGCGAACGACAGATTTCCCGCGCGATGCCTGATTAGCGGCATGAATCGGCGAAACTGAAGGCAGGGAAAGCAGAGGCGCGGCGCCGTGCGTGTCCTATACTCTTTCGCGAATGGTCGGGTTAATGCCGATGAAGGCATCGGGCGGAAGCCTTACGCTCGATACAGCGCAGCAACGTGTTCCGGATACAACGCAGCGCGCTCGCCGGCCACACGCGGACGGCGAACGGCGCGCAAGCCAGACGGAGGCGGTCGATGGCAACAGTCGCAAAGGTTCTGAGCTCGAAACCCGAACAGACGGTCTACACGATCGCGGACACGTCGCCGGTCTTCGACGCCATTAAGATGATGGCCGACAAGCACATCGGCGCGGTGATCGTCACGCGCGGCGACGAAATCGTCGGCATCATGACCGAGCGCGACTACGCGCGCAAAGTCGTGCTCATGGACCGCTCGTCGAAAGACACGCCGGTGCGCGACATCATGACCTCGCACGTGCGCTACGTGCGGCCCGACCAGACCACCGACGACTGCATGGCGCTCATGACCGAGAAGCGCATGCGCCATTTGCCGGTGATCGACGACGGCAAGCTCGTCGGCATGATTTCCATCGGCGATCTGGTGAAGAACATCATCTCCGAGCAGCAGTTCACCATTCAGCAGCTCGAGTACTACATTCGCGGCGAGCACACGTAAGCGTCCGGCAGGGCGCGCCCGCGTTGTAAGGCTTTCGTTATAATCGGCACGGCTCGCCGGCCGCGTCCACGCGTATCGGCGCACGCAATCATGCGACGAACCGCGAGGAGCGCAGCCGATGACCGTGTCCGCAGCCCTGGCCGATGCATCGGCCGCCGCCAACGCGAGCGCGCCCGACGCGCCGTTTTTCATCGTGATGAACGCCGGTTCCGGCCGCAGGCAGGCGGACGAAACACGCTTGACGCTGGCGCGCGAGTTTGGCGCGGCGGGGCGGCGCTTCGAATTGCGCGTGGTCGACAATCCCCGGCGTCTTGCCGCCGCCGCACGCGAAGCCGCTGAGCACGCCCGCGCGCAAGGCGGCGTGCTCGTCGGCGCGGGCGGCGACGGCACGCTCTGCACGGTGGCGGAAGCGGCGCTGAATGCGGGCGTGCCGTTCGGCGTGCTGCCGCGCGGCACCTTCAATTATTTCAGCCGCGATCACGGCATTCCCGCCGATCTCGACGCCTCCACGAAACTGCTCCTCGACGCACGCGCGTATCCGGTGCAGGTCGGCTACGTGAACGACCGCATGTTCATCGTCAACGCGAGCCTCGGGCTGTATCCGAAGCTGCTGGAAGACCGCGAAGCATATAAGCGGCAATTCGGCCGCAGCCGCCTGGTCGCGCTCGGGTCCGCGCTCTTCACGCTGTTGCGGCGGCATCGCCGCTTGCATCTGCATATCGAGCACGAAGGACGCACGCGCGAGGTGCGTTCATCGACGCTCTTCGTCGGCAATAACCGGCTCCAGCTCGAACAGGTCGGCATGGCCGAAGCCCGCGCAGTGGAACAGGGCTTGCTCGTCGCCATTACGCCGCGACCCATCGGGCGGCTCGCGCATCTGCTGCTTTCGCTGCGCGGCGCGGCGGGGCGTCTTGCCGATTCGGATCACATCGAGAGCTTCACGTTCGACCGGATCACGGTGACGCGGCCCTCGCGCGGAGTGCGCCCGAGAGCCCGCCGCCGCCGCGTGAAAGTCGCCGCCGACGGCGAAATCGCCTGGCTCGACATGCCACTAGAATTTCGCGTGTCGGACCGTCCGCTCCTGTTGCTCAAGCCCGAACCCGCCGTGGCCGAAGCGAATCGCTCATGACCGTATTGCTGCACCTTTCCGATCCGCACTTCGGCACCGAGCGCCCCAAAGTCGTCGCGGCGCTCTTGCATCTTGCCGAGGCCGTGTCGCCCGACGTCGTGATCCTGTCCGGCGACATCACGCAGCGCGCGCGCCGGTATCAGTTCGACGAGGCGCGCGCCTTCATGAACACGTTCGGCGCGACGCCCGCCGTGGTCGTGCCGGGCAATCACGATATTCCGCTCTACGATGTGTTCACGCGGCTCGTTCGCCCGTATGCGAATCATCAGCGGGCGTTCGGCGCGGAACTGGAGCCGTCGTTCGAATCGCGCGATGTGCTCGTGCTCGGCGTCAACACGACGCGGCCGTATCGTCACAAGGACGGCGAAGTGTCGATGCCGCAGATCCGGCGCATCGCTTCGCGGCTGGAGGCGGCGAGCGAGACGCAGTTGCGCGTCGTGGTGACGCATCAGCCGGTCGCGGTCTCGCGGGCGCACGACGAAAAGAACCTGCTGCACGGCCGCGAACGCGCGGTGCCGCGCTGGGCGCGGGCGGGCGCGGACCTGATTCTCGGCGGGCATATTCATCTGCCGTACGTGCTGCCGCTGCACGACACGTTCGCGGACCTGCCGCGTCGCGCGTGGGCGGTGCAGGCGGGCACGGCGCTGTCGTCGCGCACGCGGGCGAGCATCGGCAATTCGGTAAACGTGATCCGCTACGCGTACGACGCGGCCGGGCGGCGGGCGCTCGTCGAACGCTGGGACTATGCCGAGACGAGCGGGCGTTTCGAACAGGTGGCGCGCCACGAACTCGCGCTCGACGGCATGCCGCAGGCTGCGGCGGTGACATCGGCGGCATGACGGGCGAACGACGCGCCGAGCCTGCGCATGAAACAATAGACGCCGCCCAACAGGAGACGCCATGAGTTTCGAACTGACGATGCTGGCCTGGACACTCGTGCTCGCGCTGGTGCAAGTGCTGCTGCCCGCGCTGTTGCGCAATCGCGAGACCGGAGTCAAGTACAACACCGGCCCGCGCGACGGCCCCTCGCCGCCGCCCGGCAAGCTCACCGCGCGTCTGATGCGCGCGCAGTCGAACCTCTTCGAGACGCTGCCGGTCTTCGCGGTGGCCGTGCTGATCGTCCACGTGACTGGGCGCGAGAACCCACTCACGCACTACGGCGCGCTTGCTTACTTCGTCGCCCGCGTGGTCTATGTGCCGCTGTATGCGGCCGGCGTACCGTTCCTTCGCTCGCTGGCGTGGCTGGTTTCCGTCGTCGGCATCGTGCAGATACTCGTCCCCATCATCTAGAGAGAAGTGCTCATGAGCGATTCACCGTCGACTGTCGAAATCGAAACCGCGCCGAATCCCGAATTCGCCGTCATCCTGATGCACGGCCTGGGCGCCGACGCCAACGACTTCGTGCCGCTCGTGCCCGAACTGCGTCTCGCCGATGCGCCCGCCGTGCGCTTCGTCTTCCCGAACGCGCCGGGGATTCCGGTGACGGCGAACAACGGCTACGTGATGCGCGCGTGGTACGACATTTTGTCGTTCGAGGGCATCAACCGGAAGGTGGACGAAGCGGGCATCGAGGCGTCCGTCGAGCGCGTGCGCGCGTTGATCGCGGAACAGAACGCGCGCGGCATTCCGTCCGAGCGCATTTTTGTCGCGGGATTCTCGCAGGGCGGCGCGATGACGTATCACGCCGGACTCACGCATCCGGAGAAACTCGCGGGACTGATCGTGCTGTCGGGCTACATCCCGTCGCAAGGTCTGATCGATGCCTCGATCAGCGAAGCCAACCGCGCCGCGCCGGTCTTCGCCGCGCACGGCAGCTTCGACGACGTGCTCGACGTGCGTCTCGGCGAGGAAGCGTGCGAGTTCGCACGCGGCCACGGTTGCGCCGTGGACTGGCACGCGTATCCGATGGCGCACACGGTCTGCATGGAAGAAGTCGAGGCGTTGCGCGCCTGGTTCGCGGCGCGGCTCACTGGCCGCTGAACGCATCCGCCGCGATCATCGACACCATGCCGCGACGCAGCTCCGCCGGGCTCACCGGCTTGCTCAGCACGTCGTGGTCGCACGCGAGCGGCACGATGGTCGCCGCCGGCTCGCCCGTGACGACGAGGCAAGGGCACGCGCGCCCGAGCTTGCGCGCGCCGAGCATGGCGACTTCGCGGGCTGTCTTGGCATCGCCCAGCCGGTAATCGGTGATGATGAGATCGGGGAAGCGTTCGATGGTCGCGAGCATCGCCTCGTATTCCTCGAACGTCGCCGCCGAGTCGTAGAGCACGCCCCATTGCGAGAGCAGCGCCTCGGTGGATGCGCGCACGAGACCGTCGTCCTCCACGAGCAGGACATAGCGGCCGTCTAGCTGCGCGGCTTCGTCGGATTCGGAGCACGCCGGCACGCGCGCCGAGGGCTGATCCGGCGACGGCCCGCACAACGGAATGTCCACCGAAAAGCGCGAGCCGCGCCCTTCGGCGGATTTCAGTTCGATGCGGTGTTCATCGAGCATCGAAATGACCGCATTCACGATGGACAGGCCCAGCCCCAGCCCCTTGTCGCGGTCCTGCTCCGGGTTGTCGACCTGGAAAAACGGCTGGAAGATGGCGTCGAAGTAATCGGCCGGTATGCCGATGCCGTTGTCGAGCACGTCGATACGCGCCCGCGTCGGCGAGCGCACCACGCCGACGATCACCGTCGGCTTCGCGCGCTTGGCGGTGTCCGCGTACTTGATGCCGTTCGACACGAGATTCGCCACCGCGCGACCGAGCCAATGGGCGTCGCTGCGCACGCACACCAGATCGTTCTTCGGCAGCCGCAGCCGCAGTTCCACGCCACGGCTGCGGGCGAACGGGCGCAACTGCTCGGCCGCTTCCTCGATGATCGCGCGGACATCGAAGACGTGATAGCGCGGCACCACGCGCCCCGATTCCAGCCGCGACAAATCCAGCACCGCGTTCAGGAGACGCGCGAGTATCACCGACGAGCGCCCGCATTCGTTGATGAGCCGCTCCGCCTGAGCGAACTCCTCGTTGCGAATGGCTTCGGCGGCGGCTTGCAGGAACAGATTGAGCGCGTGCATCGGCTGCCGCAGATCGTGCGTCGCGGCGGCCAGAAAATTCGACTTCTCGCGGCTCGCGGTCTGCGCGGCGATCATCTGCTGTTCGCGCAACGCGAGCAGCGCGTGGGTCTTCGTCTCCTGATCTTTCTTCGAAATCTCCAGTTCGCGGTTCTTGCGTTCCAGCGAGCCGTTCGCGGCGCGCAGTTCGTCGTTGAGCGACGCGAGCGCGCGTTCAGCCAGATAGCGTTCGCGCGACACGCGCTCCGCGTGCGCACAGACGCCGTGCCCGACGATCACCACGTTGAACATATAGAAGAGCCCCGCGAAGAAATCTTCCGCATTCAGCAGCCCGACGGTGATCTGCATGAAGACGACGGCGGCCATCGTGATGACGCCGACCATCAGCGCGACGCGCGAGCGCAGGTAGAAGAAGCTGAACTGGAAGAAAAGCGCGAGGTACAGGCCGATGAAGTACTGCGTGTAGTTGTACGGCGCGGGCGTGATCGCGACCATCGTCAGGATCAGGCATAACAAGCCGTAGATGCCGGTGAGGATAACCCGGTGCGCCATCGCGTGCGAGCGGAACGACGGCCGCAGCACGAGAAAGCCGACGCAGATCAGAAGCGCGACGCCCGCGAAGCGCAGCGCCAGAATGTCCGCGAGGCGCACGTTGAGCGCCTTGTTGCCGCGCACGAAGCTGAAGTCCCACCACAGAAAGCACGTCCAGATGACGAGCGCAAGCAGCGCCGACGCGCGCCGGAACGCGCAGAATCGTTGGCTGTGGTCCTCCAGGAATTGCGCTTCGAGCGCGGCATCGGAGAACGGCGCCGGAATCGACAGATTGCGCACGAGGCTCGCGCCGGCTTCGCGCGCGGCGGCGGTCAGGATTCCATCTGCGCGCACCGGGGCGGCGCGTGGCGGGACGGCCATCGTCGGGATCTCGAAAGAGCGGTGCAAGGGAGATTAACTACTTTAGGCTACCGCTGCTATGTGGCAACGGCTTTTTGCGCGATGAACCGCTGCGTGCGGCAAAAAATGCGTTTTTGGCGGATCGGGCGGTGTGAGCCGATGTAGGCGAGCAGGAACGCGAACGGCGAGCGGATCGATCCTGCCAGCCGCTCGCCGTTTCGAAGGACAGCCACAACCGATGCCCCGCGCGCCTGCAAGCGCGGTCAGCAACCGCTCGTCAGGATTTCGGTTTGGCCTTCGTGGTGCGCTTGCCGACGCTCATTTCCTTCGCGCCCGCGGTCTTCGCGGTGGACGCCTTGGTGCCGGCGGTTTTCTTGCGGCTCGACATTTCCGTGTCGGCGGGGTGGCTCGCCTGAGCCTTACGCGGGGATGGCATGATGGACCTCCTTCAGTGAGTGTCGAAGCGACACACTGATAACCATAGGTCGCGGCCCGCCGCTATTCAAGCGATCGACCTTCGGCGCGCGGGAACGCTTCTGAGAGCGAACCATCTGCACGTGGCGCTTCGGCTTCGTTCAGCCGATCAGCTTCAGTCCCGCCGGCAGCGTTTCGCCGAACACGCGGCCTTCGTCGGCACGATCGAGCGCGACGGTCTCGCGCACCATCGCGATCCATGATTGCGCGGCGCCCATCGTCGTGAGCCTTTCGATGACGGCGGCGCGCACGTCTTCCGCGACATCGCGCGAGCGGTCGCCGGTCATGCGCGCGATCTGCACCGCCGCGAACGCCGCAGGTTCGACCTTCTTCCAGTCGAGCGCGAGGATCGCATCGAGCCACAGCGCGGCGACGTCCGGCGGCACGACGCCGTGCGCGCTCCCGTAGAACGGCTGCCGCGCGCCGATGCGCCCGACCGCCCACCAGCTTTGCAGGTTCTCCGAAGGCTTCTTCAGGCGCGTGAGCAGCCACTCGCCGACTTCGATCTTGCGCTCCACCGGCACGCGTTCGAGCGATGCCGCGAGCCGCACCATGTCTTCATAACCCGCCCGGGCCGCGCCCGCTGCGCGACGGTAACGGCTCGTGCCGGGCGGCTGGAGCACGAAGGCCATGTCGTCGAGCAGGCGCAGTTGCGCGGCTTCATCGAGACCGCCCGCCGCGCGCCGCCATAGCGTCCACCATTCGGACCAGATCTGGTTCTCGTTGACGTACTGAATACCCTGATCGAAGAGTGTCCACAATTGCTCGACGCGCCATTCGTCGAGCGGATGCCCGAAGCCCGGACGCACCGCGTAGCCCGCGAGATTGAGCCACAGTCGTTCGTGGTCCGCGCTTCGCCGCCGCTTCTTCGCGCGGTCCCACAGGGCGCCGAAGAGTTCGCGCAAGAGCGCAATGTCCCACGTGTCGCGCGGACCGAGCGCCTGTTCGAGCTGCGCGCGCAGCCGCTTCACTTCCTTCGGTCCGACGTCCTGCGCCCGCGTGCCGAAAGTGCGGTCGATCAGTTCGATGGCCTTCGGCAGCGCCGGATGCGTCTCTACGACGGTGCCATCGCCCTTCGGTTCGTCGCGGCGTAGCTGAAATTCGAGCAGCCAGCGTTGCGCGGGATCGTCCGTGGCGATGCAGTGCATTTCCAGCGTGCCCACTTCCGTGAGCGATGTCGTGAGCTGCACCGGCGTCTCGCTCGGCTTGCCGGCGTTCGCCTGGCCGCGCGGATCGACGACCGTGGCGATCGGCGGCAAGCGCACGAAATCGCCCGCCGAGGCGCTCACATTGGCAATGTCGCCCGCCCGGTACGCGGTATCGGCAACAGACGAGACGAGGTGAAAGCGCACCGGCGCGCCCAGTCGCAGCGCGAAGGTGCGATCAGCGAGATGGATCGCCTGGCCTTCTTCCGTGCCGCGCGGCAGGACGCAGACGCCGCGCGAGGCGTCGCCGTCGTCGTCGAGCAGCAGAAAATAGCTGCGCGCCGAGCCGCCGCCGATCTTCGGCGCGTGACCCGCGCGCGCGAGCGCATAGGCGACCGCGCCGCGTGCGACGGCCACATCGGGGTCGTCGTTGGCGAGCACGTGCACCGGCGCGCCGCGCCAGTGGCCGAGCGTATCGGCGACGCGGCGCGCGAGCGGCGCCGCGCGAAAGACGCCGCCATTCAGCAGTAGCGTGTCGGGAACGGGAAGCGCGCCGGCCGGCATGTCTTCGCCCAACGCTTCGCGCGCTGGCGTCGCATGCTGGGCGAGGAACGCGGCGACGTGGCGCGTGATCGCCGGATCGCTCGCATAGGGCAGCCCGAATTCGACGATGCCGCCGCGCGTGCGCCCGGGCCGCTGGTCCTCCGACACGAGCGGAAAGAAGCCCTCGACGATGATCCGTTCGATCTCGTCGCGCGTCACCTCCGCCGAGCGCGCGCCGCCGATCAGCTTCGATCCCGCGCCGAGCAGCGTGATCGACGCGGACGCGGGCGCGTTCTCGCCGAGCAAGTGTTCCTTGGCGGCGCGGCACCGCTCGACCAGTTGCGACAGCCGCGCTGCCGACAGCCGCCCGTCGCCGCCCGCGAGCGGCTTCTCGACGAGATGCGCGAGCGCGAGGTCCATGTTGTCGCCGCCGAGCATCAGGTGATTGCCGACGCCGATGCGCGTGAGACGCGGTTCTGCGCCGTCGCTGGCTTCGACCTGAATCAGCGTGAGGTCGGTCGTGCCGCCGCCGACGTCGCAGATCAGCACGAGGCGCGTGTGCGCGAGCTCGTCGCCGAGTGTTTCGCGGTGATGAAACAGCCAGTCGTAGAACGCGGCCTGCGGTTCTTCGAGGAGCCGCAGTGCGTGAAGGCCCGCCATGCGCGCCGCTTCGACCGTGAGGGCGCGCGCGCCTTCATCGAAGGAGGCGGGCACGGTCAGCACGAGATCCTGCGCTTCGAGCGGCGCGTCGGGGAACTGCTGGTTCCACGCGGCGCGCACGTGCGCGAGATAGCTCGCGCTCGCGGCGACGGGCGAGATTTTGGCGACGTCGTCGCTCGCGCCCCACGGCAGAATGGGCGCGACGCGATCCACCGAAGCGTGCGAGAGCCAGCTTTTCGCGCTCGACACGAGCCGCCCCGGCACCTGCGCGCCGAGCGTCCGGGCGAGGCGGCCGATGACCGCGGGCGGCTCGGCTGCCGATGCATCGCGCGCGGGCTGAGCAGCCGGCGACCACGGCAACTGCAAGTCGCCCGGCGCGAGTTCGCCCGGCGCGGGGTGATACCGCAGCGATGGCAGCAGCGGCTGCGCGGCCACTTCGCCGGGACCGACGAGCTGCTCGACCGGAAACACGCGGATATCGTTCGAGCCGGCCTCGGCATAGGCGACGACGGTATTGCTCGTCCCCAGATCGATGCCCACGCGATACCGCGCGCTCGATGGCTTTTTCTTGCGCGCCGGCACTTACACGCCCGCGCCGTGATCCGCGTTTGCCGTGCCGCGCACGTCGAACTCGACCTTCCAGCGTTCCGGCGAGCCGCGCGGGACCGCTTCGAGCTCCAGCGTGCCGGCTTCCGTCACGCGTGCGTGCAGCTTGACCGGCACGACTTCGCCGGGCGTGCGTCCTTCGGACGGCAGCGATGCCTCGATCTCTTCGAGTTCCTGCAATTCGTCCGGTTGCCAGTAATCGAGCAGCGTGCCGACCTGATCCTGCCTGCGCACCGACGAGCCGAAAAAGCGGAAATGCACCGGCTCGCCGACGACGAGCCCGAACTCCTGCGCGGGCAGCGCCGCGTCGGTGCCTTCCTCCATGCCGAACGGCGCGACGCACAGCGCGGACACGGGCGGCTCCAGTCCGGGCACGGCGGGCATCGCCGATTCGACCGCCACGTAATACGCCCGCGCCGTGCCGCCGCGAATCCGCACGCCCTTGCCGCGGCGCACGTAGCCGTAGTACGCCGCGCCTCGTGCAACCGCCAGGTCGAGATCCGCGCCTTCGAGCAGCCGCGCGGGCGGCGCATTTTCGGCGGAGAGCCAGGCGTTGAGCGTCGTCATCACGCGCTCGACCAGCAAGTGCGACTTGAACACGCCGCCGTTGAACAGGACGGCGGTCGGGTGCAGCAGCGTCGCGCCGGGCGGCACGTCGTGCTGGATGCCTTCGACTTCGGCGAGCGCGTTCACTTGCCGGCCGAGAAACGCGGCCAGATGACGCGTGACGGCGGCATCCTGCGCATACGGAAGGCCGAGTTGCGTGAGACCGACGCGGGCGCGCGTCACCGGCCGGGCGGACGCATCGACTTGCGGGAAGAAGCCTTCCAGCAGAATCTGCGTCAGTTCGGCGCGCGTGAGTTCGGTGCGCAGCGATCCGCCGATCAGCTTCGAGCCGCGGCTCGGCACGACGAGCGGCACGGTGTCGGTGTCGGGATCGGAAAGCAGCGTCTCCTTGGCCGAGCGGCACGCGTAGGTGAGCGCGCGCAACTGCCACGGATCGGGCTGCGAGCCTTGCGTCGCCAGCTTGCGCGCGACGACGTGCGCCAGCGCGAGGTCCATGTTGTCGCCGCCGAGCAGGATGTGCTCGCCGACCGCCACGCGATGCAGTTCCAGATTGCCTTCGCGCTCGACCACCGCGATCAGCGACAGGTCGGTCGTGCCGCCGCCGACATCGACGACGAGAATCACGTCGCCCACCTTGACCTGTTTGCGCCAGCCGCCGCCCGATTTCTGAATCCAGCTATAGAGCGCCGCCTGCGGTTCTTCGAGCAGTGTCATGCGCGCGTAGCCCGCTGCGGCGGCCGCTTCGGCCGTGAGTTCGCGGGCGGCGGGATCGAACGAGGCGGGGATCGTCACGGTGACGTCCTGCTGATCGAACGGAGCGTCCGGATGCGCGTGGTTCCACGCTTCACGCAGATGCGTCAGGTAACGCACGGAGCTTTCCAGCGGCGACACGCGCTCGACTTCCTCGGGCGCGTCGGCGGGCA
Organism: Burkholderia sp. 8Y; assembly: GCF_902506145.1. Lineage (GTDB taxonomy): Bacteria > Pseudomonadota > Gammaproteobacteria > Burkholderiales > Burkholderiaceae > Caballeronia. The sequence continues at coordinate 1,848,150 of NZ_LR733519.1, forward strand.
GAATCGCGGCGCGCCGGTCCACGCCGGGATGACACAGCCAGCTTTTCGCGCTCGATACGAGCCGAATGGGCGTGCCGGCGCCACGGCTGCGCGCCAGTTCGCCGACGATGAAGGGCCGCTCCTGCGTCCACGGCAGCGTCAGGTCGCCGGGCGCGAGTTCGTTCGGATGCGGCAAGTACAGAAACGACGGCAGCAGGTCGCGATCTTCGGCGGCGCCGGGCGCGGTCAACTGCGCGATGGACAGCACGCCCTGCGCGGTCTTTTCGCCGTCGCTCGCGGACAGGTCCACGTACGACAGCGCGCAATGCGTCGTGCCGAGATCGACGCCGATCGAATAGCGCGGCGTGTGTTGCGGGTTGAAGTCGTTCATAGCTCCACCTCCGCCGGGGCGACGATGCTCGCGTCGTGCGTCTCGGCCAGCTTCGGCAGGCGCGTTTGCTCGACCTTCCATCCGCGATGGCTGATGCTGCCGTTGAACGGAGGCTTGCCGACGACGTTGCCCGTAAGACGCACGGCGCTGGCGTCGAAGCCGTCCGGCAGGGTGATCCGGCTGCCTTCGGCTTCGCTGCGAACCGGCTTGATCGTGAAGTGCTCGCGCAGCACGGCACGGCAGCCGTCGTGCACGAGGCGGGCGGCCGCGCCGATATCGGCGTCGCTGTAATTGGCGACGTCCTCTTCGACGAAATCGATGAAGCGCGCATCGCGTTGCAGCAGACCGAGCAACTGCAGCGCGGCGACCGGGCTCGCTTCCTTGAGCGGAGAGGACGCGGGTGCTGCCGGCGCTGCCGGCGCGACGGGCGCTGCGGCTGTTGCGGGCGTTGTCATGGGCGTTTCGGGCGCTTCGCGCAGACGCTGCACGCGGCCGGCGAATGCGCTGTTGCCGAGAATGCCGAAAAACGTGCCGAAGGCAATCGACAGCCTGCCGAAAAAGGACGGATTCATGTCGGTCATAGATGATGCTCCTGTAGGCCGCGTCCGAAGGACGACCTCATCCTCGGGCGGCGCGGGTGGCCGAATTGGGTGGCTAACCGGCCGGGAAGCGCCGGTTGCCGAAGATCCTGCGTGGCGCGCGTCGCATCGCGCGCCGGTGAGAGGGGCACAGAGGCGCAGGGGCGCTTCGTGCCGTATCCCGTTATTGTCCATGAAGTTGGGGACGGCGCGGGAAAACATCCTTGCGGGCGGTTTCCTCTTTGAGGCGTCGGTATTAGCGCGGCGCTCATTCTCGCCATTTGCGCGGGCAAGTCAAGGCGGCTCTACCGTATTGCAAGGGGCGGGCAGCAAGGCGCCGGGCGCGGGCCGCAAGGCGCGGGCCGCAAATCGTCGCGGCGCATTGACGACAGAGAAGCGGCCGCTGATAGTTCTTATCGCGCGTAAGGGCATGATCCGCGCGCGGCAGTGGAGTGCGACGCCGCGCCGATGTCATCGGCACAGGCGGGGCTCGCGCAAGGCAGGGGATAACCGGCTGACGGTGAGCGCGGACAACGCATGCGAAAGGCGATGCCCGAAGCGCGCCGACGAATCGTCATGCGCGCAAGGGACACTCGCGCGCGAGGCAGAGGAGAACCGGCTGACGGTCAGCGCGGACAACGCCATCCGAAATGCGATGCCTGCAGCGCGCCGACGAATCGTCATGCGCGGAAGCGATAACTTGCGCGCGAGGCAGTGCAGGATCGGCTGACGGCCAGCGCGGACAAACCATCCGAAAGGCGATGCCCACAGCGCGCCGGCTAATTTCATTGCGCGCAAATAGTCGGCGACGGGGAAGCTCCCGCACGCGCGTCCATCGACCGGACCGGTCCGCTCCCGCCTTCGTGCGACCGGCGTGCCGACTGCGCCAACTCGGGCGTCGCCACGCCGCTTCACGCTGTAGTAGAGAACCCCGCCAGATACGCCACCGGATCGCCGCCATCCCACACGCGGCCGTCGCAGAACGTCGCGCTTTGCAGTTCCGCTGGCAGTGGCACACCAGCGGCGCGCGCTGCCTCGCGATACAGCGCCGTCTGATTCACGGCTTGGGCAATGCCTGCAGCATCGCACTCGGCGGCGAGCATGCCCCATCGCCGGTATTGCATGATGAACCACACGCCGTCGGATGCGCGCGGATAGTTGACCGCGCCGTCGTCGAAAAAGCGCACCGGCGCGATGCCGTCCGGCGAGCCGAGCCGCGCTTCGATCAACTCGCGCGGCACGCCGAGCAGGTCGGACGACGCCAGCGCGTGCGCAATTTCCACGCGATGCTCGCGCGTGTCCACCCAGGCGCACGCGTCGAGCATCGTGCGTACGAGCGCCCGCGCGGTATTCGGATACAGCGCGACGAAATCTCGCCGGCAGGCAAGCACTTTCTCCGGATGATCCGGCCAGATTTCGCTCGTCTGGACGACTATGCGCCCTTCGCCGCGTGCTTCGGCCACCGCATGCCACGGTTCGCCCGCGCAGAAGCCGTCGAGCGTGCCCTCGGCCAGCGCCTCGGCCATGCGCGGCGGCGGAATCACGACGCTGCGCACGTCGCGCAGGGGATGCACGCCGTTCGCCGCGAGCCAGTAGTAGAGCCACATGGCATGCGTGCCGGTCGGGAACGTCTGCGCGATGACGGGCGTGCGCCCGAGCGACGCCAGCGCGTCGTTCACGCGAGCGCCTTCGCGAATGGCATCGGCGATCGGTTTGGAGAGCGTGATCGCCTGTCCGTTTCGATTGAGCACCATCAGCACGGCCATGTCCGCCTGCGGCCCGCCGATGCCGAGCTGCACGCCATACACGAGCCCGTAGAGCGCGTGCGCGGCGTCGATTTCGCCCGACAGCAGCGTGTCGCGCACAGCCGCCCACGACGGCTGCCGGCACAGCTCGATCTCGATGCCGTGCCGCGTTCCCATCTCGCGCAGGGCGGCGGCGGCGAGCGGCGCGGCGTCGCTGAGCGCGACAAAGCCGAGACGCAGATGCGTGCGCTCGGGCGCGATCGTGGCAAACGAGTCGGATGAAGCAGATGCGGGCGAATTCATGATTGATATGGAGTACTGGCTAACCGAGCAGGTCGGCCACGGAAAGAAGCTGACGCGCGATGTCGGCGACCTTCATGCCCTGATCCATCGCGCGCTTACGAAGCGTGGCGTAGGCATCGTTTTCCGACATGCCGCGCCGTTCCATCAACAAGCGTTTCGCGCGGTCGATCACCTTGCGCTCCGCGAGTTCGCTTTCAACCTGTTCGAGCCGCTGCCGCAATTGCGCTTCGTGAGCGAAGCGCGCGAGCGCGACTTCGATGATCGGCGCAAGGCGTTCCGGCGCGAGGCCCTCCACCGAATACGCCGTCACGCCCGCGCCGACGGCCGCGCGGATGAACTGCTGGTCCGCGTCGTTGCTGAACATGAGCACGGGACGTGGCGCGGCGCGGTTCATCACGGCGAGTTGTTCGAGCGTGTCGCGCGAAGGCGAGTCGGTGTCGATGATGACGACATCCGGCTTCTGACTCTCGACGGCCGCATGGAGCTTGGCCGGCGCGGCGGCTTCGGCGAGCATCTCATAGCCCATGCGCGCGAGTTGTTCGCGAAGATCGCCGATGGGTTTGTCGGTGTCGGTGACGAGTAGTACGCGCAGCATCGGTTGGGCGTTGAGCGGTGTATCGAACTATCGGTGGAATCGGCTCTAACGCACGGCGCAGCGAGCGAAAACCTGGCCGAATGGCATTGGCCGCATCACGGGCAGCACTCAAGCGGCGTGAGCAGTACCGGCTTGCTGACGCGCGGCGAACGAGACCGCTTCGCCAATCGCTCCGCCCACGAAGATCACTGCCGGACTGCCGAGCCCGGCTTCGGCGGCATCGTTCGCGAGGCGATCGAGCGTGGTGACGAGCCGCTTCTCATCGGGCGAACCTGCGTGCTGCACGACCGCCGCCGGAGTGCTCGCGGGCAGCGCGTCGAGCAGCGACGCCGCGATGTTCGCGATGCGGCTCATCCCCATGTAGATGGCGAGCGTCATGCCGGTTGCCGCGAGCGCGCGCCAATCCGGCTGACTGTGATCCTGCATGTGCGCGGTGACGAAGGTCACGCCCTGACAATGATCGCGATGCGTGAGCGAGATGCCGAGACTCGCCGCCGCCGCGAAGCCCGACGATACGCCGTTGACGATGTCGACCGCGATACCCGCGCCCCGCAATGCCGCGAGTTCTTCGCCCGCGCGGCCGAAGAGCAGCGCATCGCCGCCTTTCGCGCGCACCACATGCAGGCCCTTTCTCGCGTAACGCTGCATGAGGCGCTGAATGAACGCTTGCGGCGTGGACTTGCAGCCGCCGCGCTTGCCCACGCAAATGACGCGAGCGTGCGGTGCCAGCGTGACGATGTCCTGGTTCGCGAGATCGTCGAGCAGCAGGATATCCGCCGTGGCGAGTACTCGGGCGGCGCGGATCGTCAGCAGATCCAGATCGCCGGGGCCTGCGCTCAACAGCGTGACTTTGCCGGGCTTCTTGGCGTTGATGCTCATGTTCGGTCCTGTATCGCGTGTAGCGGGGTATCGGCGCGGCGAACGCAGCAAGCGTCCGCTCGTGTCGGGCACGAGGGACGCCATTGTCCGTGGTTCGCAGTCGGTTCGTTCGATGCAGCCAACAGCGCCGTTGCCGTTGCGCTCCTTCAAATGCAATAAGCGGGCCATCGCGGTCGCGTCTGCATTTCCAATGCCGTTCATCGCGAATGAGCACACGGTACCGCGCGCTAACCGCATCGTATAAAGCGACGAGGCCATCGCGCTTCGCACGCGATGAGTGCTGCGTCGCACCATCGCTGTGCCGGCCTGCATCGAAATGCGACGCGCCGTGGATGCACGCAAGCGGTGCGCGCCTCGCGCAAAGCCTTACGCCGCAAGCCAAGGCACGCGATGCCACGCGCATGGCATAGCCCTTGCCTTTACTGTCGCAACGGATCAACGGCGATCCGTCCTGAACACAGCGCCCGGCGGATCAAAGCCCACGCGGGCACGGACAACGGCGTCCCCTGCATCAGGCCATCGGCCTGCTGCGCGGGACGCCTTTCTTTTTGCGGAAAGACGATGGATAAAGCCACCCGGATCGATCTCTTCAGCTTGCGCACGGCGCCGATGCGCGCTTTCCATCTCACGTGGATGGCGTTCTTCGTGTGCTTCTTCGCGTGGTTCGCGTGCGCGCCGCTCATGCCGCTCATCAAGCGCGAATACGGGCTCAACGCGGACCAGATCGCCAACATCAACATCGCGGCGGTCGCGGTGACGATACTCGTGCGGCTCGTGGTCGGCCCGATGTGCGATCGCTTCGGTCCGCGCAAGGTCTATAGCGCGCTGCTGCTCGTGGGCGCGGTGCCCGTGATCGGCGCGGCGCTTTCGACGGGCTATGACAGCTTTCTGTGGTGCCGCCTCGCGATCGGCGCGATCGGCGCGAGCTTCGTCATCACGCAGTACCACACGTCGGTGATGTTCGCGCCCAACGTCGTCGGCACGGCGAACGCGACGACCGCGGGCTGGGGCAACGCCGGCGCGGGCGCGGCGCAAGCCATCGTGCCCTTGCTCGTCGCGGCCGCTATTGCATTGGGCGCGGGCGAGGCATCGGCATGGCGTATCGCGCTGATCGTGCCGGGCGTCGTGATGCCCGTAATGGCCTTCTTCTACTGGCGTTATACGCAGGACTGCCCGCAAGGCGACTTCGCGCAATTGCGGCGCGCGGGCATCGCCATCGACGGCGGCAAGAAGGGCGGCTGGCAAAGCTTTGTCACCGCATGCGCGAACTATCGCGTGTGGATGCTCTTCGTGACGTACGGCGCGTGCTTCGGCGTCGAAGTCTTCATTCACAACATCGCGGCGGTCTATTACGTCGATCACTTTGGTCTTTCGCTCGGTCAAGCGGGTTTGGCGGCGGGCAGCTTCGGCCTGCTTGCCTTGTTCGCCCGCGCACTCGGCGGCTGGCTCTCCGATAAAGCCGCCGCGCGACGCGGCCTCGATATTCGCGCGACGCTGCTTTTCGTGCTGATCGCGGGCGAGGGCATCGGTCTTTATGCCTTCGCGCATGCAGACAGCATCGCGCTCGCTCTCATCGCGATGATCGCGTTCGGTCTCTTCACGCACATGGCCTGCGGCGCGACGTATGCACTGGTGCCGTTCATCGATCGCAAGGCGCTCGGCGGCGTGGCGGGCGTGATCGGCGCGGGCGGCAATGCGGGCGCGGTGGCCGCGGGCTTCCTGATGAAGGGCGTGGGCAACGTGCAGCAGACGCTGTCGCTGCTCGGCGTGCTCGTCGCGGGCACGGCGCTGTGCGCCATCGCCGTGCGCTTTTCTCCCGAGCACAAGGCCCGCGAAGCCGCGCTGCGTGAAAGCGCGCTCGCAGTCAATAACGGCGTTGCACACTGAGGAAGGGTCCTGTCATGAAGATCGTTGTCATCGGCCACGGCATGGTCGGCCACAAATTCCTCGAATGTCTCGCTGAAAGCGGCAATGACGCATTCCAGGTGACGGTGCTCTGCGAAGAACCACGCGCGGCTTATGACCGCGTGCATCTGTCGGCGTTCTTCACGGGCAAGTCGGCGGACGATCTTTCGCTCGTGAAAGAAGGCTTTTTCGAGCATTCGGGCTATGCGCTCAAGCTCAACGCGAGGGCCGTCGCGATCGACCGCGACGCGCGCACCGTCATGACATCGACCGGTGAAACGCTGGCTTACGACAAGCTCGTGATTGCGACCGGCTCCTACCCGTTTGTCCCGCCCGTGGAAGGTAAGGACCGCGAAGGATGTTTCGTCTATCGCACGATCGAGGACCTGCAAGCGATGCAGGCTTTCGGTGCGCGCGCGAAGACGGGCACGGTCGTCGGCGGCGGACTGCTCGGGCTGGAAGCGGCGAAGGCGCTGCGTGACATGGGACTGCAGACGCATGTGGTCGAATTCGCGCCGCGCCTGATGGCTGTGCAAGTGGACGACGGCGGCGGCCGCGTGCTGCGAAGCAAGATCGAGGCGCTCGGCGTGACGGTGCATACGAACCGCAATACGCTCGCCATCGTCGATGGCGAAGGCGCGGTGAACCGCATGACCTTCGCGGACGGCCAGCATCTCGACACGGACATGATCGTGTTCTCGGCGGGCATTCGTCCGCGCGACGATATCGCGCGTTCGGCCGGGCTGGAAGTGGGCCCGCGCGGCGGTGTCGTGATCGACGACACCTGCCGCACGAGCGACGAGCATGTCTATGCAATCGGTGAATGCGCGTTGTGGAACGGGCAAGCGTTCGGCCTCGTCGCGCCGGGCTACGACATGGCGCGTATCGTCGCTAAGCAGTTGCAGGGCGAGCAAGCGTCGTTCACGGGCGCCGACATGAGCACCAAGCTCAAGCTGATGGGCGTGGACGTCGCGAGTATCGGCGATGCCCACGGCAAGACGCCCGGCAGCCGCTCTTATCAGTTCAGCGACGAACGCAAGCAGGTGTATAAAAAGCTGGTCGTATCCGATTGCGGAAAATATCTGCTAGGCGGCGTGATGGTCGGCGATGCCGCCGAATACGGCACGCTCTTGCAACTGATGCTCAACAAGATGGAGCTTCCCGAAGCACCTGAATTTCTCATTCTTCCTCAAGCAGACGGCAAGGCCAAGCCCGCGCTCGGCGTCGAAGCATTGCCGGATGCCGCGCAGATCTGCTCGTGCAACAACGTGAGCAAGGCCGAAATCTGCGCGGCGGTGTGCGCGGGCGCGACGAGCATCGGCGCAATGAAGAGCGCATGCAAAGCGGGCGCATCATGCGGCGGCTGCGTGCCGCTCGTCACGCAGGTGATGAAGTCGGAGATGAGTCGTCAGGGCCTTGCGGTGAACAACCATCTCTGCGAGCACTTCCCTTATTCGCGGCAAGAGCTGTATCACATCGCGCGTGTGGAAGGGCATCGCACGTTCGCGTCCTTGCTCGCGAAGCATGGCAAGGGACTGGGCTGCGATATCTGCAAGCCCGTGGTCGCGAGCGTTCTCGCTTCGTGCTGGAACGAATTTGTGCTGAAGAAAGAGCACGCGAGCCTGCAGGATTCCAACGACTATTACCTTGCCAACATCCAGCGCGATGGCACGTATTCGGTCGTGCCGCGCATGGCGGGCGGCGAAGTCACGCCCGATGGCCTCATCGCAGTCGGGCAGATCGCCAAGAAATACGGCCTCTACACGAAGATCACGGGCGGACAGCGCGTTGATATGTTTGGCGCGCGCGTCGAGCAGTTGCCGCTCATCTGGGAAGAGCTGATTGCCGCCGGCTTCGAATCGGGCCATGCGTATGGCAAGGCGCTACGCACGGTGAAGTCGTGCGTCGGTTCGACGTGGTGCCGTTACGGTGTCGGCGATTCCGTGGGTCTCGCGGTACAGCTCGAAAATCGCTATAAGGGCCTGCGCACCCCGCACAAGATCAAGTTCGGCGTATCGGGCTGCACACGGGAATGCGCCGAAGCACAAGGCAAGGACATCGGCGTCATCGCGACGGAGAAGGGCTGGAACCTGTACGTCTGCGGCAACGGCGGCATGAAGCCGCGTCACGCGGAACTGCTCGCGTCCGATCTCGATCAGGCGACGCTCGTGCGTTACATCGATCGCTTCCTGATGTTTTACGTGCGCACGGCAGATCGCCTGCAGCGCACGAGCGTGTGGCGCGACAACCTCGAAGGCGGGCTCGACTATCTGGTCGATGTCGTCGTCAACGACAAGCTCGATATCGCGGATGAACTCGAAGCCGAGATGCAACTCGTCGTGGACACGTATGAAGACGAGTGGAAAAAGGCCGTCACCGACCCCGAAACCCGCAAGCGTTTCCGTCATTTCGTGAACAGCGACAAGCGCGACGAGAACGTGACGTTCGTGGAAGAGCGCGGCCAGATCCGGCCCGCGACGCCGGACGAACGCAAGACGAAGCGCATCGATATTCCCGTGGTTGTCGAAACCGTCTGAGACCAGGAGCACATCATGAACGACCGCATCGAACCGGACTGGACCCTCGTTTGCGAACTGAACGATATCGTGCCCGACACGGGCGTCTGTGCGCTCGTCAACGGCGCGCAGGTTGCCGTGTTTCACGTCGCGGCGGAATCGAACGCCGTGTACGCAATCGACAACTTCGATCCGCATTCGCAGGCCGCCGTGCTGTCGCGCGGCATCGTCGGCAGTCTGGGCGAACGCATCGTCGTGGCCTCGCCGATTTATAAGCAGCACTTCGATTTGCGCACGGGCGAATGTCTGGAAGCGCCGGAGCGTTCGGTGAACGCGTATCGCGCGCGTGTCGCGGGCGGCAAGGTCTGGATCGCGGCATGAGGACCGAATATGCGGTTGCGGCTGCGGCCGGCGCGGGGCGCATCGGGAAGCCAAGGCTCGTGGTGATCGGCAACGGCATGGCTGGTATGCGTACCGTCGAGGAGTTGCTGAAGATCGCGCCCGAACTCTATGACATTACCGTGTTCGGGGCCGAACCTCACGGCAACTACAACCGCATCCTGCTCTCGCCGGTGCTCGCCGGCGAGAAGAGCATGGACGACATCGTCATCAACACGCGCGACTGGTACGACGCGAACGGTATCACGCTGCATGCGGGCGATGCGGTCGTCCAGATCGATCGTGCGCGCCGTATCGTGCGCTCGGAGAAGGGGCGCGAGGCGCGGTACGATCGCTTGCTGATCGCGACCGGTTCGACGCCTTTCGTGATTCCCGTTCCCGGCTGCGATCTGCCCGGCGTCATCGCATTCCGAGATATTCATGATGTCGAAACGATGATGCAAGCCGCACGCGATCATCGTCATGCGGTGATCATCGGCGGCGGACTGCTCGGACTCGAAGCGGCCAACGGATTGCAGAGGCAGGGCATGTCCGTGACCGTCGTGCACGCGAGCGCCAGTTTGATGGACCGGCAACTGGACGCGAGCGCCTCCGCATTGCTCAAGCGTTCGCTCGAAGCAAAGGGACTGCGCTTTGCGATGGCCGCGCAGACCACGGAGATCGTCGGCGAGGATCGCGTGCGCGCCGTGCGCTTCGCAGACGGCACGCAGATCGACGCGGACCTGGTCGTGATGACAGCGGGTGTGCGCCCGAATATCGCGCTGGCGCAGGCTTCGGGTCTGCACTGTGAGCGCGCCATTGTCGTCGACGACACGTTGCAGACTTTCGATCCGCGCGTGTATGCCGTGGGCGAATGCGTGCAGCATCGCTCGGCCACATTCGGTCTCGTCGCGCCGATCTGGGATCAGGCGCGCGTGGCCGGCGCGCATCTCGCGGGGGCGGGGCATTCGCGTTACGTGCAGCGCGCGACGGCGACCAAGCTGAAAGTGACCGGCGTGGAGCTGTATTCCGCAGGCGATCTTTTGGGCGGCGAGGGCAGCGAAGACCTCGTGCTGCGAGATGCGCGCCGCGGCGTCTACAAGCGGCTGGTACTGCAAGCGGGCCGCGTGATCGGCACGGTGCTGTATGGCGATGTGAAGGACGGCGGCTGGTACTTCGATCTGATTCAGAACCGCACCGATGTCTCGCATCTTCGCGACCGTTTATTGTTCGGCAAGACGCTGTGCGAAGGGGCTGTATGAATAGCATCGATATCGTTCCTATCGCGCCCGTCAAGCCGGCCAGCACGCGCACAACGTGCCCCTATTGCGGCGTCGGCTGCGGCGTCGTGGCGACACCGCGCACGCCTGTCGACGTTGATATTGCGGGCGACGAAACGCATCCGTCGAACTTCGGCCGTCTGTGCGTGAAGGGATCCGCGCTCGGCGATACCGTCGGACTCGAAGGGCGTCTGCTGAATCCGAAGCTGCGCGACAAGGCGACAGGCACGCTCAGCGACGTGTCGTGGGCCGATGCGCTCGGCACGGTAGCGAGCGGCTTCGCGCGCATCATCGCGGAACACGGGCCGGATGCCGTCGCGTTCTACGTGTCGGGGCAACTGCTGACCGAGGACTACTACGTCGCCAACAAGCTCATGAAGGGCTATATCGGCAGCGCGAATATCGATACGAATTCGCGGCTGTGCATGTCGTCGTCGGTGGCGGGGCACAAGCGCGCATTCGGCGAAGACCTCGTGCCGATGAACTACGAAGACCTCGAACTCGCGGACGTGATCGTGCTGGTCGGATCGAACACCGCGTGGTGTCATCCGATCCTCTTTCAGCGCATGATGAAGGTGAAGGACGCGCGGCCGGATGTGAAGATCGTCGTGATCGATCCGCGCTACACCGCGACGTGCGAGATGGCGGATTTGCATCTTCCGTTGAAGCCTGGCAGCGACGTGCGGCTCTTCGATGGCCTCCTCGCGTTTCTCGCCGGGCAGGGTGCAACGGATGCCGCGTTCGTTGATGCCCATACGGACGGCTACGATGCGGCGCTGTCGGCAGCCGGGCCCGCGGACATCGCGCATGTGGCGAAAGACTGCAAGCTCGACGCGCACGATCTCACGACCTTCTATCGACTCTTCGCGCGCACGGAGCGCGTGGTCACGGTGTATTCGCAAGGCGTGAATCAGTCGAGCGCGGGGACCGACAAGGTCAACAGTATCATCAACTGTCATCTGGCGACGGGCCGTATCGGTAAGCCGGGAATGGGGCCGTTTTCGTTCACGGGCCAGCCGAATGCAATGGGCGGCCGCGAAGTAGGCGGTCTTGCCAATACGCTTGCTGCCCACCTGGAACTCGATAGTGAATTGCACCGTGACATGGTGCAGGCATTCTGGTCGTCGCCGCGCGTGGCGGAGCGCGGTGGCCTGAAGGCCGTCGAACTCTTCGATGCGATCGAAGCAGGCCGCGTGAAGGCCGTATGGATCATGGGCACGAATCCGGTCGTGAGTCTGCCCGACGGAGACCGCGCGAAGCGGGCGCTCGACAGATGCGAGTGGGTCGTCGTATCGGACATCATGGAGAAGACCGACACCAATGCCTTCGCGCATGTGCTGTTGCCCGCGCTCGGTTGGGGCGAGAAGGAGGGCACCGTGACGAATTCGGAGCGGCGCATCTCGCGTCAGCGGGCGTTCCTGCCCGCGCCGGGACAAGCGCGCGCCGACTGGCGCATCATCTGCGATGTGGCGCAGCGCATGGGCTTCGATGGCTTCGACTTCACCGCACCGCATGAGATTTTCGATGAACACGCGCGTCTTTCATCGCATCGCAATGATGCTCGAGACGGTGCGTATCGCGCATTCGATATCGGCGGGCTGAGCGGCCTGACACGCGAGCAATACGATGCACTGGAGCCCGTGCAATGGCCGTTGCGTGCGAACGAAGGTTCGAACAATACGCGGCTATTCGAAACGGGGCGCTTCAGTCATGCGGACAGTCGTGCGCGGTTCATCGCGACGCCGCCACGCGCTCCGGTCAACGCACCGGATAGCGACTATCCGCTTGTGCTCAACACCGGACGCGTTCGCGACCAGTGGCACACGATGACGCGCACAGGCCGGTCCGCGAAACTCGCGGGGCATGTCAGCGAGTCGTTCATCGACATGCATCCGCAAGATGCGCTCGCGTGCGGCGTGCGTGAGGGCGAGTTGGCGCGTATCACCAGTCGTTGGGGCGCCATGATCGCTCGCGTACAACATGGCGGCGGCATGCAGCGCGGCAGCGTGTTCGTGCCGATTCACTGGAGCGATCAGACGGCATCGGACGCGCGCGTCGGCGCGGTCGTGAATCCCGTGGTCGATCCGGTTTCCGGCGAGCCCGAGTTCAAGCACACGCCCGTGGCCGTCGAGAAATTCCATGTGACGTGGCACGGCTTCTCGTTGTCGCGCAACGCGCCTGTGCTAGATGCGGTCACGCACTGGACCCGTGTTCATGGTGATCGCTTCGTGCGCTACGAACTCGCGGGCCGCAATCGTTTCGGTGCGTCGCATGACGATCATCACGATTGGGCGCGTGCGCTCTTTCGAATCGACGATCCGCACGCGGACTGGATCGAATACGAGGACAAGAGCGCGGGCGTCTATCGCGCGGCGCATGTGGTGGATGATCGCATCGAGAGTTGCGTGTTCATCTCCGAGCGCCCGGATCTGCCGGCGCGTGCGTGGCTTGCGACGCTCTTCGACAAGGAGCGTCTGAGCGATGAAGATCGCGCGAGCCTTCTGCTCGGTCAGGCAATCGGCAAGGGCGAGGACACAGGGCCTACGGTCTGCTCGTGCTTCGGCGTGGGACGCAATACCATCTGCCACGCGATTCGCGAGAAGGGGCTCAAAACAGCGGCGGAAGTCACCTCATGCGTGAAGGCGGGCGGCAATTGCGGATCATGCGTGCCGGAACTGAAGAAGCTGATCGTGGAGACGGAGATGGCACGCCTGAGCGTCGAATAAAGCCTGCGTCGTTCTATCCGGCGGGCCGCACGCCGATCTTTCGTTCGCTTGCCTGCGATGACTTCGCCGCTTGGTTCTTCTCGACCGCAGGCGCGGTCGTCGGCATGCGGACATCCTGCACCGGCCGATGCTCGTTGCCAAAGCGCGCAACCGAGAACGCGAACGTATTGATGCCGTTCTCGCTCGTTGCGGACACCGTGCCGCGATGCATCTCCGCGACCGCTTTCACAATGGCGAGCCCGAGCCCGTGATTCTCGCGGCTATTCGTACGCGAACTTTCCGCGCGATAGAAGCGGTCGAACAGATGTTCCATGATGTGCGGCGCAATCGGCTCGCCGGGATTCGCGACCGCGATACGCACGCGGCCATGCTCGCGCGTGATCGAAACCGATATGGTCGCGCCCGGCGCGCAATGCTGGATCGCGTTCATGACGAGATTGGACAGCGCGCGCCCGAATAGCGACGTGTTGACGAAGGCACGCGCATCTCCGCTCGATACCGCGCGCACTTGCGCCTCTTCGAGCGGAATCTCGAGGAAGTCCAGCGTGCGGTGGACTTCCGCGGCAAGCGACACTTCCACGAGACCCGTTGCGCGTTCGCCTTGATCGGCGCGCGCAAGAAAGAGCATGTCGTTGATGATCGCGCGCACGCGTTCGAACTCTTCGAGATTCGACTGCAACGTGTGACGCAATTCTTCGATAGGACGGTCCCGCGTCAATGCCACTTCCGTTTGACCGATGAGAATGGTGACAGGCGTGCGCAATTCGTGCGCGACATCCGCGTTGAAGGCTTCGAGACGCCCGTAAGCATGATCGAGCCGTTCGAGCGCACCGTTGAACGACTTCGCGAGGTCTTCGAGTTCGAATGGCAGCGAACGCGTGTTGAGCCGTTGCGAGCGATTGTTCGGGCTCACGCTCTGCGCATCGCGTGTGAGCCGCGTGAGCGGTGCGAGGCCGAGCCGCGCGACGGAGTAACTCAGGAACAACACGGCGACGGTCGCGAGCGCCGTCAACGCGGCGAGCGCGACGCCGAATACGCGCATCGTGCGGACGTTCGGCGAGCAATCCACCGCGACGAAGAGTTGCAGCGGCGGACGGTCGGCGTTCGGCGGAATCGTGAGCGTGGTCATCAGCATGTCGTACGCGCGGCCTTCGGGCTTGTAGCGCACATAGCCGCCCAGCACGCGTTTAACCACACGGCCCGCTGGCGGCGCGCCGTAGCTGAAGCGTGGGTCGTTGCTCGTCACCGCGAAGCGCGTGGAGCCATCGCGCGGCGTGATATCCGCGAGCTTCTCCTTGGCGATCTTCCACTTGTCCGCATTCGATACATGCGTGACGATGAGCCGCGCGATTTCGGCGCGATTATCGAGCGAATCTCGCAAGTGCTGTTCGAGCTGCACGCGAAGCACGAGAAAAAGCCCCGAGCCTACCAGCGAGAACACCGACAGCGCGACGAGCGCGAACATCACGGCAAGGCGCCGCGCGATGGAACGCTGCGAACGTTGAACACCCTGCGCGTGCCGACTGTCGTGCGATGCTGCCCACGGAACGTTCATGATGGCCTCGCGTCTTCCCTCGTGTCACGTGCATCGCGCGGCTCGCGCACTTCGAGCACGTAGCCCATGCCGCGCACCGTATGCAGCAGCTTCGTGCGAAACGGCCCGTCCAGTTTCGCGCGCAAGCGTTTGATCGCGGTCTCGACCACGTTCGTATGGCTTTCGAAATCCACTTCCCATACGAGCTCGGTGATCGCCGTCTTCGACAGGATATCGCCGTGACGTCGAGCGAGCACGCTCAATAACTGGAATTCCTTGGCGGTCAGGTCGAGTCGCACGCCGTCGCGTGTCGCGCGGCGTCCGATCAGATCGACATACAGGTCTCCGACCGAAATCAGCGTGGATTCCTGGGCGCGCGTGCGCCGTGCGAGCGCATGCAGCCGCTCGACCAGTTCGAGAAAGGAAAAGGGCTTGGTGAGATAGTCGTCCGCGCCTTCGCGCAGACCGCGAACGCGGTCATTGATGTGATCGCGTGCGGTCAGCATGATGACCGGCGTCGACTTCTGCATGCGCAGCGCCTTGAGCACGGCGAAGCCATCGCGGCGTGGCAGCATCACGTCCAGCACGATCACGTCGTAGTCGTATTCGACGGCGAGATGCGTGCCTTCTTCGCCATCCATCGCGATATCGACGACCCAGCCCTGCTCGGTCAGGCCCGAGCGCAGGTAATCGACGACCTTGTGTTCGTCTTCCACTATCAGGACTTTCATGCCTGCACCTGTGCGTTCAGTGTGTACTTATCGTGTCGACGTTCCGACACTATACGAGGCCGCCATGTTTCACTTCGCCTGGGCGTCCGCGACGTTCTGTTCCTGCGCCGGCTGATCCGCGTCCCATCCGCCGCCCAATGCCTTCACGAGCGCGACCGATACCGTATGCTGCTGGCCGCGAATCTGCACGTCCTGCCGCTCGCTCGTGAGCAACTGCTGCTGCGCCGTGATGACATCCAGATACGCAACGAGGCCGCCGGAATAACGGTCGTTCGCAAGCGACAGCAGACGCTGTGCGTCCATCACAGCCGCGTGTGATTGCCTGGCCGCGCCATCGAGCACGGACAGCCCGACGATGCCGTCCTGCACTTGCTGAAACGCATTGAGCACGGTCTGACGATAATTCGCTTCCGTTGCGCGATACCCCTCGCTTGCGAATGCGACGGCCGCCGAGCGACGGCCGCCATCGAACACGACCTGGCTCGCCATCGTGCCGATGGTCCACAAGAGGCTCGGCGCGGAGAACAGGCTCGACAGTGCAGTACTTTCCCAGCCGATGCTGCCGTTCAACGTAAGGCTCGGAAAGAACGCGGCCTTCGCCACGCCGATCTGCGCATTGGCCGCGGCCATCGCCCGTTCGGCGGAAGCGACATCGGGTCTGCGCTGCAAGACGTCGCTCGGAAGGCCGAGCGGAATCGGCGGAATGGGGCGTTCATCGACCGCGGCCGCAATCGAGAATTGTGGCGCGGGCGTGCCGACGAGCGCGGCGATCGCATGTTCGTATTGCGCGCGCTGATTGAGCAGCAGTTGCGCCTGCACGCGCGTGGAATCGAGCTGCGATTGCTGTTGCAGAACGTCGAGGCCCGACACCGCGCCGAGACTGTGCTGCGTGTTCACGTAGTCGAGCGCCTTCTGCTGCAACTGCACCGAGCGATTCAGCACGTCGAGTTCCGCATCGAGCTCGCGCATCGAGAAGTAATCGCCTGCGAGTTCGGTGGTCAGCACGAGGCGGGCGTTCGCGAGATCGTCGCGTGTCTGGTCTTCCGATGCCTGCGCGCTTTCCACTTCGCGGCGAATGCGGCCGAAGAGATCGAGGTCGTAATTGACGGTGGGCGCGAGCTTCAGATCGCTCTGCACCGTCGACATGTTCGGCGTGGTGTAGTTGTTCACCGGGCGATTGCGCGAGGTCCGCGTGCGCGCCGCCTGCGCGCCGAGGTCCACTTCGGGCAGCGCAAGCGATGAGGTTTGCGCGAGCGTCGCGCGTGCCTGCTCGTAATGCGCGCTCGCGGCGGCCAGCGTCTGGTTCTGCGCGAGAGCTTGCGATTCGAGCCCGTTAAGGATGTCGTCGTCGAAGCCGCGCCACCAGTCGAGCGCGAGCGGTGCGTGCGAAGGCTCGGCCACGCGCCAGTACGAGTCCGTCTTCCACGTGGGCGGTGTCTCTGCGACGGGCCGCTGATAATCGGGGCCGACGGTGCAGGCCGCGAGCATCGACAGCAAAGCAACGGATGCCATGCGTCTCATGATGCGGCCTTCTTGTCGCCGGCTTCTTGCTGGGGTTGCTGTTGTTGCTGATGCTGCTGACCTTGCTGAGGCGCGATGACGACGTGATCGCCGTCCGCCACCGAATCGCTCGGATTGACGATGATCTTGTCGTTCGCTTCGATGCCGCTCTCGATTTCCAGCGTCTGACCGTTGTCCTGCGCGATCACGATCTTGTGCAGATGCACGTGACCGCTCGAATCGACGACGGCAAGCCGCGGACCTTCCGCGCGAAACAGCAGCGCATTACCCGGAACGATCAGACGCGCATGGGCGACGGACGGCACCGCGACCTGCACATACGCCCCCGGACGCAGACGTCCATCCGCATTGGGCAGCGTCACTTCGATCTGCAGCGAACGCGTGGGCACGTCGATCGCGCCGGAGATATGCGTGATCTTGCCGTGAAACTGCTGCCCCGGCAGCTCGGCCTGCGTGACGACGACCTGTTGGCCGACCGATACGTTCTGCGCATACGCCTGCGGCAGTTGTACATAGACGCGCAACGGATCGGACTGCGCGAGCGCGAAGAGCGCGCGGCTTGCGCCGCTGCCTGCGTCGATGAGATCGCCGACATCGACATTCCGTTGCGTGACGACGCCCGCGAACGGCGCCACGATACGCTTAAACGATTCGAGCTGACGCAGGCGCTTCACGTTCGCGTCGGCGGCGGCGAGATTCGCGACGTCCTGGTTATACGTGCTCTGGCGTTCATCGAGTTCCTGTTGCGAAACGGCATCGCGTTGGCGCAATTGCTGCCAGCGTTCGAGCGATGTTTTGGCCAACCCGAGACTCGATGCGGTCTGATCGCGCTGCGCGACGGCTTGCGCGAGTTCCTGATCGATCTCGGGCGTATCGAGATCGGCGAGCAACTGTCCCTGCTTCACGCGCGCGCCGATATCGACATACCAGTGCAGCAGATAACCCGTTGCACGCGCGTAGATCGGTGACTCGACGAAGCCGCGCAATGTCCCCGGCAACGTGGTCTCGCCGCTGCCGTCCGTCTGCGTCGGCGAAGCGACGTTGACGTATTGCCGGGCGTTTTGCTGCGTGCGCGTGGCGACAGACCGGCTATGCACGAGGTCGCTGACGACGGTGCGCGCCGCGCCTATCGCAAGCAATGCGAGCACAATGACGATTGCAATCTTCGCGCGTTTCCATTCGAGGTTGCGCGGCGGCAGCGCCGGGCCTTCGTTGGGATCGCGTGCAGGAATGGCCAGCGATGCGTGGTTCTTTTCAGTCATGTTCGGCTTCGGGCGTGGTGCGGTTCAATGTTGATCGTCATGCTGCGCCAGGTCTTTTCGCCGTGCCCGGCGTGCGAGCCGCGAATGAATGCCCGCGAAAACGAGCGGCACGAAAAAGAGTGTCGATACCGTTGCGAACAGCAGTCCGCCGATGACCGCACGGCCGAGCGGCGCGTTCTGCTCCGCGCCTTCGCCGAGGCCGAGCGCCATTGGGACCATGCCGATGATCATCGCGAAGGCGGTCATCAACACGGGACGGATGCGGCTCGCGCCGGCTTCGAGTGCGGCGGTGAGCGGCGGTGCGCCGGCCGTGAGGCGCTGCCGCGCGAAGGACACCATCAGGATACTGTTGGCGGTCGCGACGCCCATCGTCATGATCGCGCCGGTCAGCGCGGGCACGGAGAGATGCGTGCCCGTGAGAAACAGCATCCAGATGATGCCCGCGAGCGCCGCCGGCAATGCGCTCACAATGATGAGCGGATCGACCCATGACTGGAAGTTCACGACGATCAGCAGATACACGAGCACGATCGCCATCGCGACGCCGATGCCCAGGCCGAAGAACGACGTGCGCATGGTTTCCACTTGTCCACGCACCGCGATCTGGCTTCCGCGTGGCAGCGTGCCGCGCGCTTGCTCGACGAGTTGATTGACGCGTCGCGCGACGCTGCCGAGATCGCGTCCTTCGACGCTCACGAAGATATCGATGACCGGACGTATGTTGTAGTGCGAGATGACCGCGAACTGACTGTGCGGCGACAGGCGCACGAGGTTGCCGAGCAGTTGCGTCGGTCCCGTGTTCGATGCCGATACGGGCGTACGCATCAGTTCATCGATCGACGACACCTGATACTGCGGCGTCTGCACCGCCATGTTGTATTCGACGCCGTTGCGCGGATTGAACCAGAAGCCCGGCGATGTCTGTGAACTGCCTGACAGCGAAATCAGCACGTTCTGCGCGACATTGCTCGCGGAAAGATTGAGCTGCTGCAAGCGCGTGCGGTCCATCTGCAAATTGAGCGCGGGCTGGTCGAGCTTTTGCTGGATATGCGTATCCACGTTGCCGGGAATCATGCGTATCTGCTTCATCAACTCGGTCGCCACCTGAAAGTTGCCTTGCTGGTTTTGCCCCTGAATCTGCACGTCGATGGCGGCGGGCAAACCGAAGTTCAGGATCTGCGTGACGATATCCGCCGGCTGAAAGAAGAATTCGACGCCCGGAAAAAGACGTGGCAGCAAGGCACGCAAGCGGTCGATGTAGTCCTGCGTCGGCGCATGATCGGGCTTGAGCGCGACCTGTATCTCGCCGTCCAGCGTGCCGATGGTGCCCGCGTTGCTATACGACAGGTTGATGCCGCTATAAGGAAGGCCGAGGTTATCGAGGATGGTGGCGAGCTCGTCTTGCGGCACCACTTGGCGGACGACTTTCTCCACTTCATCCGCGAGACGCGCTGTTTCCTCGATACGCGTGCCGGTCGGTGCGCGCATGTGCATGCGGATATCGCCTGCATCGACACTCGGGAAAAAGTCTTCGCCAAGCACGAACACGAGGCCCGCCGACAGCAGACAAAAGCCCAGAAAGAGCGAGCCGAACATCCGCCGCCGCACAAGCAGGCTGCTCAGAATGACGATGTAGGCCGCGCGCATCCGCTCGAAGCCGTGATCGAAACGGCGATGCAGCCGCATGAAGAGATTCGGCCGGGCCTTCGCATCCGGTGCGTGCGCGTGACCCATCAGCAGCATGGCAAGCGTCGGCACAAGCGTGCGCGACAGCACGTACGACGCCAGCATCGCGAAGACCACGGCTTCCGCGAGCGGCACGAACAGATAGCGCGCGACGCCGGTGAGAAAGAACATCGGCACGAACACGATGCAGATACATAGCGTGGAAACGAGCGCAGGCACGGCGATTTCGCCCGCGCCTTCGAGAATCGCTTCGTGCAGGTCGGTGCCCAGATGCAGGTGGCGCTCGATGTTCTCGATGGTCACGGTCGCGTCGTCGACCAGAATGCCGACAGCAAGCGCCAGGCCGCCCAGCGTCATGATGTTGATGGTTTGCCCGAGCGCGTGCAGTGCGATCAGCGACGAGAGAATCGACAGGGGAATCGAGATCGCGATGATGCATGTGCTGCGCCAGTTGCCGAGAAAGAGCAGGATCATCGCGGCGGTGAGCGCGGCGGCGATCAATGCTTCACGCACCACGCCCTGCACGGCGGCCTTCACGAAGACGGACTGGTCGAACAGCGCGTTGATCTTGAGATCTTCGGGCAGCGCGGCGCGTGCTTGCGGCAAGAGGCCATGCAACGTATTGACGATCGCAAGCGTGGACGCATTGCCGTTCTTGAGCACGGAGATGAGCACGCCGCGTCGTCCGTCCTGCCGCACGATGTTCGTCTGCGGCGAGGAGCCGTCGCGCACGTGAGCCACTTCGCGCAGGTACGTGGTCGCGCCGTTCAACGTGCGTACCGGAATGTCGTTCAGGCCCGCGACGGTCGTCGGCGAGCCGTTCATGTTGATCGTGTATTCCCTCGGGCCGATCTTGGCTGTCCCGGTCGGCAGGATCAGGTTCTGCGCGTTGACCGCGCTCACGACATCGGCCGGCGTGAGGCCCTTGGCAAGCAGTGCGCGCGTATCCAGATCGACCGAAATGAGGCGCGTCCTGCCGCCATACGGATACGGCACGGCCGCGCCCGGAATCGTCACCAATTGCGGACGCAGAAAGTTGAGCGCAGTGTCGTTCAGTTCCTGCTCCGACTGCTTGGGACTCGAGAGCCCCAACTGAATCACCGGAATGCTCGACGCCGAATAGCTGATGACGAGCGGCGGCGTCGCGCCCGGCGGCATCTGCTTGAGTTGCGCCTGTTCGACGGCCACGGTCTGCGCAATCGCCGTCTGAATGTTGGCGGTCGGCTGAAGGAACAGCTTGATGATCGCGATGCCGGGAAGCGACTGCGACTCGATGTGCTCGATGTTATTGACGGTCGTCGTCAGACTGCGTTCGTTGACGGACGTGATGCGATTGGCGATGTCCTGCGACGACAAGCCCGTATAGGTCCAGATGATGCTGACCACCGGAATGTCGATCTCGGGAAGCACGTCCACCGGCGTCGTCAGAAGGACGAAGGGCGTGGCCAGCACGATCATGATGGCCATGACGATGAACGTATAAGGGCGCTTCAGCGCAACGTTGACGATCCACATTGAGTCGTTAGAAGAGTGCGAGGGAAGGGCGCCGTGGCCGTGCTTCTAAGCACGTTGCGTTCAGTGCCGCTATGGTAGTGTCCGCGCACCAACGAGACAATGACGCGAAAATGGCGGTTTCGTCAGGTAAGGCTATTTGAAAGCAAACGTTCGGGCGTTGCTTCCAATCGTATGATGAAGCCGAGCGACCGCATTGCGTGATCGCTCGATGACGGCTCGAAGTTCACTGGCCGTTCGTGTCGCTGGGCAGCGCCCGCGGCGAAGCGGAGCGATAGACGCTCGCGCCCGTATAGATGCCTTCGCGCTGGTCGAGGAAACTGCCGGGATAACGTTGATCGTCGACGCCGGGATAGTAGCCGGATCGTTCCGCTCGGATCAGATCGTCGCGGACCTGCTGACGGGTCAAACCGTTCGGCTGTGCGGCGGCGGCGAGCGGCGAGAGCGCGAACACGACAAGGGCAATGCGCGTGACTGACTTCATGGCGAACTCCTCATGCGGATGGACGGACGCAACGTAGAGGCGCGTTCACGGCAAGCGCAGCCGTGGACGGTCCATTGTAAGCACGGGCGTGCGCGAGGAATTCGCCTTTTCGCGGCGGTTTTATCGAAGGCTGTACATAAACACGCGCTTTATTGCGGCGTCTGTCCTGACGGCATGTTCGACGTCGTATGGCCCGAAGCCGACGTGCCGTCCGGCGATGCGCCATAGGCCGTGCCCGAATGCACGCGCGCTTCGGCGGCCTGGATGTCGTTGGGATAGAACGCATCGCGTGCGGACGGCTGATAACCGGCCTGTTCGACTTGCTGAAGGTCCTGCTTGACCTGATCGCGCGTCAAGCCTTCCTGGGCCAGCGCAGCGAGGGGCGATGCGAGGGGCGATGCGATAAGCGCGGCTGCAACAATGCGCGTGACGAGTTTCATGGCGAACTCCTGATACGGGTGAACGGCGATCGCGGCATGCGGTCGGTGACGGACGAAAGCCGACATAGCGCCTTTCGCCAGGACTGAATTCTATTTGTCGTACCGTGACGAGATGCTGGCGGCCACATGACGTTCTGGTCAGCGGCGCCGGTGTGTCGGCTGTCTGAAAGACGGCGCAGCCAGTGATAGACTCGCCTCGCGCAACGCCGGCGAAGAACTCCACGCCGCACTTCTTCATCGCAACGGGAACCGATCAATTGCCGTTCAAGCTGCCGACCACCGCCACCGCTCCGTTCTGTCCATCGGAAGTCAAGGGCTCGGTCGTCGTCGCGCCGGGTACGCCGCTCTGGAAAAAGCTGCTGCAATTCGCGGGGCCTGGACTGCTCATCTCCATCGGCTACATGGACCCCGGCAATTGGGCGACCGACATTGAAGCGGGCTCGCGCTATGGCTATGGTTTGTTATTCGTCGTCGTGTTGTCGAGTATCGCGGCGATGGTGCTGCAATGCCTGTCGATGCGCCTTGGCATCGTCACGGGCCGCGACCTCGCGCAGTTATCGCGCGAGCGTTATGCGAAGCCCATCGCTAATGCGCAGTGGATGCTCGCGGAGTTGTCGATCATCGCGTGCGATCTCGCCGAAGTGCTCGGCGGCGCACTGGCCTTTCATCTGCTTTTCGGCTGCTCGCTGATGTGGGGCGTGATCTTCACGGCGTTCGACACGCTCATCGTGCTGGGGCTGAAGGGCAAGAACTTCCGCGATCTCGAAGCGATCATGCTTGGACTCATCGCGACCATCGGCGTGGGATACATCGTGGAGTTGGCGCTCGTCAAACCGCACTGGCCGTCCGTCGCGGCGGGACTCGTGCCTTCGTTCAGCGTGCTGTCCGAGCGCGAACCGCTCTATCTCGCCATCGGAATTCTCGGCGCAACCGTGATGCCGCATAACCTGTATCTGCATTCGTCCATCGTGCAGACGCGCGTCATCAGCCGCGAGCACAAAGACCTTGCGTCGTCGATCCGGCTTTCGCGGCTCGATACCATCGCGTCTTTGGTGCTTGCGCTTCTGATCAACGCCGCGATTCTGATTCTCGCGGCTTCCGCGTTTCATGCGACCGGCCACACGCAAGTGACTGAAATCGAAGACGCGTACAAGCTGCTTGCGCCCATCGTCGGTAGCGGGCTTGCCGCGATTCTGTTCGCCGTGACGCTGTTCGCTTCCGGTCAGAGCTCGACCTTCACGGGGACCATTGCAGGGCAGGTCATCATGGAAGGCTTTCTGCGGCTGAAGATTCCGTGTTATCAGCGGCGCTTCATCACGCGGGCGCTTGCACTCGTGCCCGCGCTGATCGGTGTCTATGTGATGGGCAACGGCGCGGTCGGCAAGCTGCTTGTCGCAAGCCAGGTCGTGTTGAGCCTGCAATTGCCGTTCGCGCTGTATCCGCTGATCCGCATGACGAGCGATCGCGCGCTCATGGGCAGCTTCGGGAACGCCGCGCATACGAAGGTCATCGCGTGGCTGCTGTTCGTCGTGATCAGCGCCGCGAACATCTGGCTCGTCGTGCAGACCGCGACGGAATGGTTCGCGTAAGCGCCACGGCTTACGCGAACCGCTTACTTGACGACTGCGACCGGCGTATTCGATCTCGCCGCGACAGCAGCGGGAACCGCGGCGTCGGCGGGCAGCGCCTGATCGACCGTCGTGCGTCCGCCATCGCGGAAGAACGCGAGTTCCGCCGCCTTGTTCAGCACCAGGATGCTGATACGCCGGTTCGTCGGCTCGTCGATGACGTCCTTGTTGAGCGGCAGGACGTCGGCCAGGCCGCGCACTTGCAGCACCTTGCCTTCGTTCATGCCGCCTGCGACCAGCGCGCGCCGTGCCGCGTTCGCACGCTCGCCCGACAGCTCCCAGTTCGAATAGCCTTTCTGATTGCCGGAGTAGGGCACGGCATCCGTATGGCCCGCAATCGACACGCGATTGTCCACGTCGTTGAGCGATGCACCGATGTTCGACAGAATCGTCGTCACGTAGCCTTCGAGCTTCGAGCTGCCCGTCGCGAACATCGGGCGCTTGAGCGAATCGACGATCTCGATACGCAAGCCTTCGCTCGTGATCGCTATGCGAATCTGATCCTTGAACGCGCGCAAGGCGGGCGTGTTCTCGATCAGCGCGGTCAGCTTCTGCTTCAGTTGTTGCAGGCGCTGCATGTCGTCGGCCGCGACGGCCGCGCGCGCGATGGAAGGCGGCACGGGTTGCGTCTGGCTCTTGTTGGCTTCGCCCGGACGCGAGCTCGACAAATCCTTGCCGCCGCCGTTGATGACGCTCGTGTGCGCGGACGCGCCGCCTTCATTGCCGAATAGCGCGGAAAGCGGCGTGTTGAAGTATTGCTCGATGCCTTCCTTGTCGTACTTCGACGTGGAGCCGAGCAGCCACATCAAGAGGAAGAACGCCATCATCGCGGTCACGAAGTCCGCATACGCGATCTTCCACGCGCCGCCATGATGGCCGCCGTGGCCGCCGCCCTTCTTCTTGCGACGCACGACGATAGTGGGCGCGAGCACGGATTGCAACGGGTCGCGCGACGGTCTCTCAGCCATGAACGATGTTCCTTATGTCTTTGCGCAAGCGGGTCAGGCCGACTTCGGCGACTTGGTGGCGCGCACGGCGTCGTCCAGTTCCTTGAAGCTCGGACGGTCCGCGGTGAAGAGCACCTTGCGGCCGAACTCGACGGCGACCGTCGGCGCGTAGCCGTTCATCGAAGCGAGCAGCACGGACTTCACGCACTGAAACGGCTTGGCTTCGGCTGCGCCCTTTGCGTTGAGCAAGTCGGCGACCGGGCCGATGAAGCCGTACGCGAGCAGAATGCCGAGGAACGTGCCGACCAGCGCGCCCGCGATCATCTCGCCGAGCACAGCGGGCGCGGCGCCGACAGAGCCCATCGTATGCACCACGCCCATCACCGCGGCGACGATGCCGAACGCGGGCAAGCCATCGGCCATCTTCTGAATGGCGTTCGCGGCCACCGCGCTTTCCGAGTGATGCGTCTCGAGTTCCTCGTCCATCAAGTCCTGCAATTCAAGCGCGTTCACGTTGCCCGCCGACATCATGCGCAGATAATCGACGATGAAGTCGAGCAGGTGATGATCCGCCATCACGTGTTCGTACTTCTGAAAGACGGGGCTGGACTCGGGCGCGTCGACGTCGGCTTCGAGCGCCATCATTCCTTCCTTGCGGGCCTTTTGCAGCAGTTCGTAGAGCAGCGCGATCAGCGAGAGGTATTTCTCTTTGCTATACCCGCCACCTTTGAAGATCTTCGGCAGTGCCTGCAAGGTTTTCTTGAGCGTGGACGTCGGGTTCGACACGACGAACGCGCCGATGGCCGCGCCAAAAATACACAGCAACTCAAAAGGCTGAACGAGGGCCGCCAAATGACCGCCGACCCCCATGAAGCTCCCGATAACGGAGCCGATGACGACCACCCATCCGATAACGACAAACATGATTTCTCCGCAAATGTCCGGGCGTTGCGAGCCGTGCGCGCTCGTCAACGAAACACGCACGGCTCGCAATGCATTGTCTGCATGCTGCTGGGCTTTTTAACGGCGCGGTACACGCCGACATTTAGGGTGGCTCACGCAAACATTTCAGCCCGCTATTGCGCGAGGTAAAAGTTACGCGCCTGCTTTACGTGGAAGGTAATGGATTGCTGCTACGCGCTTCGTCTAACATCGGCGCATGGACACGACACTGACAGAAACCGCGCGGCGCGCGCCTGACATCACGCCTGCGACCGTCGGCGCACTGCTGCGCGAATGGCGTCAGCGCCGGCGCATGAGTCAGCTCGATCTCGCTTGTATAGCGGACGTTTCGACGCGGCACTTGAGCTTTGTCGAATCGGGGCGCTCGGTGCCGAGCCGCGACATGCTGATCCGCCTGGCCGAGCAGTTGCAGGTGCCCTTGCGCGAGCGCAACGCGCTCTTTCTCGCGGCGGGCTATGCGCCGCTGTATCGCGAGCGCGCGCTCGCCGACCCGCAGCTCGAATCCGCGCGGCGCGCGGTGGAACTCGTGCTGAAGGGCCACGAGCCGTATCCGGCGCTGGCGGTGGATCGCCACTGGACGATGATCGCGGCGAACGCGGCGCTGCAACCGCTCGTCGCATCGGCGGATGCGTCGCTGCTTGCGCCGCCGGTCAACGTGCTGCGCCTGTCGATGCATCCGCGAGGGCTCGCGAGCGTCATCGAGAACTGGCACGCGTGGCGCGCGCATCTGCTGGCGCGTCTGCGTCGCCAGATCGACGTGTCCGGCGATGCAACGCTCATCGCGCTGCTCGACGAACTCGCGGATTATCCCGCGCCGCCGCACGCCGGAAGCGCCGAGCGCGGCGAGACCGATCCCGTGCTCGTGCCGCTGCGCTTGCGCACCGGGCTCGGCGTGCTGTCGCTCTTTAGCACGACCACGGTGTTCGGCACGCCGGTCGACATCACGCTGTCCGAACTCGCCATCGAAGCGTTTTTCCCCGCCGACGACGCCACCGCGCGCATACTGCATCAGGCGCGCGACGTGCGTGGCTGATACCGGCGCGCGGAACCTGCCGCTGCCGCGCGAATCAATGAAGAAGGGAGCGGCGCACGCGACCCCGTGCGCTTCGTGTCGGTGCGCTTGCGTCAGTTTTGTTCAACCAACGCAGAAGGCAGCCATGATTCAGACATTCGAACAAGTGATCGGCGGCGAGCGCATGCAGTTTTGCGCGAGCATCGCGGAAGGCGGCGGGCCGCAGCGCGTCATCATCAGCCGGGCGGATTCGGCGGAATCGCTCGTGATCGTCGAGGCCGATGGCATCATCGGCACGATCCGGGCGGAAGTGGAAGCGCCGGACACATTCGTCGCGGACGCCGTGCGCAAGGCGCAGCAGGAAGCGTTGATCGAGCGGGCGCTCGAAACCGGCGTCGTGCAGACGACGAGCCTTTAGCTTTCTTTCATAGCGATGCCCGCGCGCCCGGGAGGCCGCGCGGGCATTTGCGTCATACGTGCATCGGATAGGTCTACAAACGCGGTTCGCCGTTCTTCGGGTCGGCCGGAACCAGCGGCGTCGCCGAATCGGGGCCGTCCGGCATGTCCGGATCGTCGGGATTCGGCGCGGCGTCCGGATCGAGCAACTTGTCCGGGTCCGGTTCGACGGTTTCCTCGGGGGCGTGTGACATATTCGACATGATGCGTCTCTCCTGAAGGTGGCTTCGCCCAGTTCGCAACCTGCGTTCCCGGCTTCGACACGCGGTCACACCGTTACTCTGCCGCGCGTCGCGCTCGCTGCGTGGCGTCCGCGCCCTCCGGCGCCGCCCTCTTTCTCACGCCGCGCGCGACCATCGCCGCGCACGCCAATATCGCCGCCGAAATTGCCGCCGACCAGCGCACGGCATCGACAATCTGCGCCGATGCCGCGCTTGCGCCGTGGCCCGCGAACGCGCCGAACGCGGCCACGCCGATCGCGCCGGCAGCTTGCCGAGCCGTGTTCAGCACCGCGGACGCCGTGCCCGCGCGCCGCTGGCCGACCGTGCCGAGCAGCGCGGTCGTCATCGCGGGGACGGCCACGCCCATGCCGGACGGGATCAGCAGGAACGGAAGCAGCAGAACGAGCGTCGGCGTGTGAGCATCGACGAATACGAGCGCCGCGAAGCCGGCGGCGTCGAGCAGCGCGCCCGCGATCATCGGGCCGCGCGAACCGAAGCGCGCCACGACGGGACCGCTCGCGAGGTTCGAGACGAGAAAGCCGCCCGTGAGCGGCAGAAATGCGAGCCCGGTCTGCAAAGGCGTGCGGCCGAGCACGCGCTGCAAATAAAGACTGAGCACGAACACGATTCCATAGTAGGTGAAGTTCACGCCGATGCCGAACAGCACCGCCGCGCTGAACGTGCGCTCGCCGAGAAGCGCCAGCGGCAGCATCGGCGCGCGGCTTTTTCGTTCGACCGCGATGAACGAGCCCGCCGCCGCCAGCGCGATCACAAACGCGCCGATCACGAACGGATGCAGCAGCCCGAGCGGCCGCGCTTCGATGACCGCGCCGACCAGCGTCGTCAGCGCCACGATGGCGAGCGCCTGTCCGCTCAGGTCGATGCCGTCGCCGCGCCCGTGCGATGGCGTCTTCTCGACCCACACGAGCGTCGCCGCGATGCCGGCCGCGCAAATCGGCAGATTCACCCAGAAGATGCTGCGCCAGCCGAACGCCGCGATCAGCAGTCCGCCGACGATTGGCCCCGCCGCGATCGACACCGCGCCCGCCGCCGTCCACAAGCCGACGGCGCGCGCCCGCACGCGCGGGTCGTGGCCGCACGCGGCGTTCAGCAGCGCGAGCGAATTCGGCAGCATCGCCGCCGCGCCGACGCCCTGACATGCCCGTGCCGCGATGAGCTGCGCCACGTCGCGCGAAAAGGCGCAGGCGAGCGACGCGAGCGCGAACAGAGCAAGGCCGCCGACGAAGAGACGCCGCGCGCCGAGCCGGTCGCCGAGCGATCCGGCGGACAGCATGAGCGCGGCAAACGCGAGCGCGTAGGCGTCCACGGTCCATTGCAGGCTCGCGACGCTCGCGCCGAGATCGTGTCCGATGCTCGCCAGCGCGACGTTGACGATCGAGACATCGAGTTGCGACACGACGAAGCCGACGCTCGTCGCCGCGACGACGCATATCTGGCGGGAAGAGAGTGTGGACTTCATGCCGCTCATCGTAGGCGCATGCCGCGCGCGATGTTTCGGCATCGCCTGAAATGAAAATGGCGCACCGCCGGAGCGTGCGCCATGACTCGTCAGGACTCGCCAGGACGAAGTGGTTTCCGGCTTCAGCGCGCGTCCTTGATGAAAAGCGCAGTCACCGCGCCGACGACGCACAGCGCGCCGACGTACAGCGCGGGCGCGGTCGGGCTCGACTTCATCATCAGCGAGACGACGATCGGCGTGAGCCCGCCGAACACCGCGTACGCGACGTTGTACGAAAACGAGATGCCCGAGAAGCGCACGGCGGGCGGAAACGACTTGACCATCACGAACGGAATCGCGCCGATCACGCCGACGGTCAGGCCCGTGAACGCGTACCACGGCAGCAGCATCGAGGCATCGGCGGCGACTTGCTGGAACAGCGCGTAGTACGAGCCCGCCAGCAAGAACGCGCCGATGAAGAGCGTCTTGCCCGCGCCGATGCGCCCCGCAATCGTGCCCGCCAGCACGCAGCCGACCGTGAGGCAGAGCGTCGCGGCGCAGTTCGCGATCAGCACCGTCGCCGGCGCGATATGGAACTGCTTTTGCAGCAGCGTCGGCGTCATTAGGATCACGACGACGATCGCGGCGGAGAGCATCCACGTGAGCAGCATCGACACGATGACCGCGCGGCCGTGGTCGCGCAGCACGGCCTTCAGCGGGAGTTCTGCCGCGAGCGACTTGCGCTTCTGGAGTTCGGCGAAGACCGGCGTTTCATGCAGCCAGCGGCGCAGATAGACGGAGCAGAGCCCGAACAGGCCGCCGAGCAGAAACGGCAAACGCCACGCGAAGCCGGCGACCTCGACCGGAGAAAAGGTCTTGTTGATGGCCGTGGCGATCAGCGAGCCGAGCAGAATGCCCGCCGTCAGGCCCGCCGTGAGCGTGCCGCACGCATAGCCGATGTGACGGCCCGGCACGTGTTCCGAGACGAACACCCACGCGCCCGGCACCTCGCCGCCGACCGCCGCGCCTTGCATCACGCGAAAAACGAGCAGCAGGACCGGCGCCATCAGACCGATGGACGCATACGTGGGCAAGAGGCCCATCAGGAGCGTCGGCACGGACATCAGCAGGACGGAAAGCGTGAACATGCGTTTGCGTCCGAGCAGATCGCCGAAATGCGCCATCACGATTCCGCCGAGCGGCCGCGCCAGATAACCGGCGGCGAAGATGCCGAAAGTCTGCAATTGCCGCAGCCAGTCAGGAATGCTCGCCGGAAAGAACAGTTGGCCGATGACCGGCGCAAAGAACACGAAGATGATGAAGTCGTAGAACTCCAGCGCGCCGCCCAGCGCGGCGAGCGCGAGCGTCTTGTAATCGCCGCGCGTGAGGGCGCGGCCGGCGGCGTGCGACGCGCCGTCGAAAGGTGTTGCCTGCATCGAATGAGAACCCGTAATGAGAAAAGCCACGCGTGCGATCGAGCGACGCATGGAAGTAGGCGATGCCCTGCGGGATGTCGGACGCGCCGGGTGAGCGCGAAACGGGAATGACTGCGGCGCGGCGCGAAGCCGGCGCGCGCCACCGCGCTGCGCATGCCGGCGGACAGCCGCGTCGCAGCTTGCTGTCACGCCGTCTCTGTAAGGCGGCGGAAGCGGGGACTTTCGGCTCGATGTAAGCCGAAGGCGGCATGTTACAGGATGTAAGTCGCCGCTACACAAAAATTAACATTCGATTGTCGCGCGCTCGCGCCACGGACCACGAACGGCGTTACATGCGTTGACATTTCGGACGAGTCCGATGGGAAAGGCTTGGCGCGCTGACCAGAATGCGTGCCTGTATTTGCCGTCTCTTTTTGTAACGAGACGCCCGGGGAGATGCCGCGAAGAGTGGCATCGGCCCAGTCCTCAGACTCATCAGGCTTGACACTATGCGCGTCGCCGTTTTGCAGACCGACCCAAGTTATCGAAATCTCATTGCCGACGTCGTCAAACGACTCGGACACACCGTTGTCACATTCGGCGACGGTTTGCTGCTCTCGAAGGCGCTGTCGCGCTCGACAGTCGATCTTCTGATCCTCGACTGGAATTCGACGGGCCTCTGCGGCCTCGACCTTCTGAAATCCGTGCGCTCCAGCTTCGGCGAGCGCGTTCCGGTCATGTTCGCCACGGCGGACGGCGCGGAGCATAACGTCGTGTGCGCGCTGACGGCGGGCGCGGACGACTTCGTGATTTATCCCATCCGCCCGGGCGAATTCGGCGCGCGTGTCGAAGCGTTGCTGCGCCGCGCGTATCCCGCGACGTCCAGCGCGTGCCTCGAAATCGGGCCGTATCGCTTCGATTGCGACCGCCGGCCCGAAACCCTTGCTGAATAAGGCGCGTTTGAAATTTGTTCAAAATTCGTTCAAAACTAGGCGACGTTTATCCGAACTTTGACAGGCTCTAAACCGCGAGAATCCGCGTAGAGCGCGGCGGTGGCATCCGACTTGTGACCGAGCAGAGCCTTGGTGTCGATGCCCCCTTGCTCGATGTAGAGCCGCTTCGCCAAGCTGCGCAACTCATGGAACGTCGGCGCTGCTTCGTCGGTGATCCCGGCAAGCTTGCGCGCCTCCCGGAACTTGTCGGAGATCGTCTTCGTCTTCACCTTCGAGCCTTTCGGCGCTGCGTTGTTGTTCCGCGTGTGATGAATGAGGTACTTGCTGACGACGCCCGTCGCCCGGCACCGCGCGATCACATCGGCGAGCGACATGCCGACGACGTTCAAACGCAGCTCCAGCGGAATGGCGATGCGCGCGCCGGTCTTGCCGCGTTCGAGCACTGCGTATCCGTCCACGTTGAACGATCGCTCCCACTTTGCGATCGTCGATAAATCCTGACCGGACACGATCGCGAGCAGCATCGCGTTCTGAAGCCACGGCGCCACCTCCGGCGCTTTCTCGAACGTCGCGTTGAAGTCGTCCAACGTCATCCTCCGGCGGCGAACAGTCAGCTTCGCGCGCTCCGTATCTTCAGCCGGATTCTCATTCATCCATCCGAGCGCCTTGCCGCGGCGGCAGATCATCTTCAGACGTGTGCGCACCTGCACCGCCCAGTTCGACTTTCCTTCGTCGATGATCTTCTCGAGCATCGTCGCGATGTGCTTGGTCGTGAGATCCATGCACGGGATCGCGCCGAGCTCCTTCTCGATCACCCGGTCACGGTACTTGTACGCATCGAGCGTCGACTTCTTCCGGCCGCCGTCCGGCATCTTCTTGATGAGATCGGTCACAGTCTCGCGCGGCTGAGCGAGGCGGTCGGCCAGCGACCGCGTGAGCTTGCTGTTCTCAACGACCACATTCGCTTCGTGCGCTTCGTGGATCGCCTGAGCAAGCGAGATCCGGCCAAGCACGTGCGTCTTTCCGTCGCGAGGATCGCGCCACACGTAATAGCCAGGGCGCGGCTCGTGCATGTTGTCCGGCCAATTGGCGCGGCGGCGGATACGGGGGCGAGCTGCCATGTTCTGTTATCTCGGAATACGTGAGGCCAGCGATGGCCGAACTTGTCTGTCTTGAAACGTCGCGTTCTCGTCGACGTAATACGCTCGCCCGACCTTCATCGGGGGTGGATAAATCTTTCCGTCCCGGATCCACAATCTTGCAGTTCGGATCGCGGGCGTCGGTTCAAACTGTCGCTTAAGCCATTCGTCAAGTCTGACTTTCATTTTTGTTCTCCGCCCAGATACGCGCGCGAGACGCGCATGAATTCTTCAATCTGATGCTGCACTTCTATCCCTAAAGTTCTTGTCGCTAGGGTCGATAACGCGGGCATGAACAAAATCCAAGCCCAAACCCTTCTCGAATTCGCCGACGCTTCTGCGATGGCGGACGTTGCCACCAAGTTCGGCTTCTATGACCCGGACAGCGAAGAACACGGCGACGTGTACTGGCGCACCTTCATTCACAAGGTCGCCGAGAAAGCGCCGGATTGGAAACTGCCTGATCTGATGGCGCTTGCTCATTCCTAAGTCCGCACTTCGCGTCGGGCTAGAATCGCTGGGCTAACTCTCTTCGCTTTGCAGGAGCGCGCGGATCGCCTCGGCGCATTTCTCCGCGCCATCCGATTCACCTTGCACGTAATCGCTGGCGCGGCCGTCTTCCGATCCGCTGTACGGCGCTCTCCCTTTGTAGAGATTCCATCGGTCGACAGACACGCCATCGCATACCGCCGCCGCTCGATCCAGCACTGCGCGCTCGACGGCGCGACCAATGATGAGCGCCTCTCTGCGCCACCGTTCAACGCCGGCGCGGTCGAAGTCGCAAACGGCGGCGATCGTCGTCAGGATCTCTTCGTCGGTCACTTCGCTTTCTCCTGCGCGGCGATTGCGGCGTCGATGTATTTGTCTAGATCAGCCTTGAACTGCGCGGCGTCGTTGGCCGTCGAACTCCAGCACATGCGCTTGATGTCGCTCCAGTCTTGCAGTGTTGCAATCCACCGATACCGCGCCGCGTCCCGCGCATCGCTCGACGGCGCAGCAAATACCGGCGTTGTCGCGAACATAGGGCGCGCGTCCGGGTACAGGGTCGCCACGCCGGTGCGGTGGCCGATCCATTTCCGCATTCACATATCCAAGCGGTGGCGCATCGCTCGACGGCGCATCGCTCGACGGCGCAGCAGGCGATGCTTGCCCCGAACGAACGCCAGCATTGAACGCCCGACGCGCATAGGCGTTTGGAGATTCGCGGGAATCCGCCATCGTCTTTCGGTCCCATTCGTCGAACGTCATGCTTCCCTCCATGCGTTCCCGCAGACCATACATACCCACCATCCGCCGTCGTGCTCGGTGAGCATCAGACTTCCGCATCGGCTACACATCACGTTTTCTCCTGCGCGGCGATTGCGGCGAGCACGTCCTGCACGCAGCCCTCGAAGGCTTTATTCGTTCCGTCATCTATCGTCCAATTGTCGAGCGCCTCACGGACGGCTTTCTCAATCCGCTGCGCATCGCTCGACGGCGCAGCAGGCGATGCTTGCCCCGAACTGGCTTCTACCGGCGATCGCAGATAAAGCGCGCGCTGGCCTTCGTCGCTCAACGGGTCAGCCTCTGCGCTCGGGGTGGCGTTGCCTGTCCATCCTTCTTGCCGTTTCCGCTTGTACTCCTCCATCGTCATAGGCTCTGCGCTCGGGGTGGCGGGGGCATTCAAAGCAGCCCGAGCTTGCCACGCGGCCCATGCTTTTTTGTCATCCTCGAATAGTCCGCTCGGCGCATTCAGACGCGGCTTGCGGCTCACATGCTCGACGTGCCATGCTTCGAACTGCTCCCGCTCTGCGCTCAGGTCGAGAGCGGAGGATGCGAGAAGCGACTCGGCCTTCTCGATGGCGTCAAGCGCATCTTCGAGCGCGCTGTTGTATCCGAAGCGGTGGACCGAATCGGGTTCGTCGCTCGGCCCGATCTCGTCGGCCGGGTTCTTAAGAAATAGCGCCTTGATTGCTTCTTTGATTTTCTCGCTCATGTTCTCTCGCAATAACAGTCTGTCCAATCATCACGCTGCACCGCTCGCCTGTTACATACGCCATCGCCTCGACGAAGGAGACTGATGCGCGATGGATAAGTGGTGTCGTCGCGGTCTGCGCTTTGCCGAGCGCGTCGAGGGAATCGAGCAGCGCGCGGTAGGCGGGGTGGTGGCGGATCATTCCGAGTCACCGAGATAGCAGGGTGAATGCTGCCGCAGCCACTCGCGGTACTTGGCCGTTTCCAAGGGCTCTAATGCGGTGTGCCCGATTGGCCATCCCATCAACCACTCGACCCATTCCGGGTTCAACTGGCCACCGTCCGAAGCCATAACCGCGTGATCGATTCGGTCGTTTGCTCGGCTCTTGCCTGACTTGCGCATGAGCGCCGCCGGCGACGATCCTTTGCTCGCGCTCGCGCACGGCGTCGGCCACATGTTCTTGCGGGCCATCATCGCCAAGGTCGGGCGCTCCGCAGCTCCGGCGCTCGGACTCTTGTTGATCCGGCCGCTGCCCGCGTCGATCGCGCAGGGCGTCGGATACATCCGTGACGAGACCGCCTCGATCAGTGTTCCACCCTCCCGGCCCTTGCGAGGCGTGATACGACCTCCCTTGTCCGCAAGGCTCGCTGTCGGCGTAGGCCAGAGCTTTACTTCCGCGCTCAGCTTCGGCTCGCCGCGGCTGTTCGACTTGCCGGCCGTCCGCTCGATTGCATCGTCCGCTACGGGCGTTTGCCAGAATCCAGATCCGCTCTCGGAGATGGGGAGCGCCGGTATCGGCCGCAGAAACGACTCCCCATTCCGCATCGAACCCCATCGCGGCCAAGTCTCCGAGAACTCGTCCGAGTCCCCGAGAAGTGAGCATTGGGCTGTTTTCCACTTCAACTCGGATGGGCTGTATCTCGCGAATGATCCGAGCCATTTGGGTCCATAGGCCGCTTCGCTCGCCGTCGATTCCTTCGCCCGCGCCGGCCGCGCTGATGTCTTGGCACGGAAATCCGCCCGCAACGACGTCAACAATGCCGCACCAAGGTCTTCCGTCAAAGGTGCGCACGTCATCCCAAATCGGGAAAGCGGGAAACGTTCCGTCGTTCTGTCGTGCCACAAGCACGGCTTGGGCGTAGTGCTCCCATTCGACGGCGCAGACGCATCGATTCCCTCGAAGCTGGCCGGCAAGAATGCCTCCACCAGCGCCCGCGAATAGATGAAGCTCATTCACTCTGCCTCCGGCGTGATGCGCACGCGGTAGCGCCCTTCGTCGAGCGTCACGATGATTTCCAGGTCGTTCTGAGCGACTAGGTGAGCGACGGCACCGTTGATGCACTGAGCAGTCACGTCTTGCTTCTGCGTCGCGACGCGGCCATGGGCGTCGGCGCGCGACTTGCCGATGAAGATGCGGTTCGTCAGCGGCGACATCCACATTCCGAGCTTCGATGTGCTCATTTCATCCCTCGTTATTCATTGCGGCGCTGGTATGAGCGCCGCGGTTTGGTTCATTCGGGCAGCCGACCGGTTTTCCGTACGTGCAACCGATATAGCGCGTATAGTGGGCTCACATGCCACTCAAGGTGTGCAAAGGGAGTGAGCATGGAAAGCCAGTCTTGTGTGCCCTATCGCGGGTACACGATCGACGTGCGCGTCGTTTCTAGCAAGTCACCTTCGCTTCACGGCCAGCAGGTCGGATACGCTGTCTCTTGGACAATTCTTTCCTTCGACTCTGGCGCTGCGCCAGTTGTTAGCCTTCCCGAGCAACTCAACTTCCTGACGCCCGACGACGGATTCAGATATGCGGAACGGCAAGCGAAGAGGTTTATCGATGGGTGCGCCAACGATTGAAAGTGCTGATGCAGCGCCAGCGTGAACCGCGCACAATAAATGTCTCGTTTCGTTCGGCTACCGATGGAATTCGCCATGTCGCGCTTGATTAAGGTTGGAAATCATGAGTACCACGTCGTGGTACATCCGCTTGTTGCTGGCGGCTTCGCCTTCACTGTTGTCGACATAGATCTGACAGGGCCCAAAATCACCGAGGCCCGTCACGACAGCGCAGTCATGTTCCCTACCGAAGAAGACGCGTACAGCCGCGGCTCAGCCTACGCACGTCGGCGCGCCAGGCTGTATAGACGTTGACTTCTCGCTGCAGCGGTGCGGCCCAACCGATGGAACCTCCCGTCCAAGTGTCGTAGCAGTTCCCATCACTAAGCTAGGACGTTCCTTCATGAATGCACCACCTCTACTACCTGTGCTGCGCTTGGAAGGGGATCTCTTCTTCAATCAGCGAATCGCCAGAAAGACCTTTCGAATTCAAGTTACACACGAATGCTTGGCCGACATTTTTGGTTCGGATGGCTCTCTCGCAGGTGACAACCGAGCGCTTCTCGTCAATCTCCAGCGGATAGTCTCAATGGCAACCCGGAAAGTAATGACGGGCATGAATTCGCCCGTCAAGGTTCTTCGTGCCGACTTCAGGACGTATTCTGCGGTCGGGGGCGATTCGTCCTTCGTCTGAGATAGGGTGCGAATCGCGAATGGGCGAGCAGCATCAGCCGCTTTCATCACTGGGCAGTCGGGGATTGCGCGGGTTCATCGTCACGTACCGGCACCGGCCACTGAATGCCGCGCTTAGCCTCATGAATTGCGTCCATCGACCGCTTCGCCTTCTTCGCGCCATGGATGAAGACGCACACGAGCGTTGCGAAGAAGACCCAGATGAGGATGATCGGGAGGTAGTAGGACATGTGGAGTTCCCTCGGGGATGCGGTGGCCTGATGCGTGATTTGTGCGCGCCGGTTGGCCCGGCGTCGGTGAGACTCTTCGGGAGCTACTTGCTGCCGACGTTCATATAGGCGAACTGGCGGGCGACGCTGCCGGGCACCCAGTACTTGCCGATTTCGACCTTCGGAACCGTCAAGCCGAGCACCTGACGCTGGCGCTGCCGGAGAATCGCGCGGCGCTCTTCGATCGTCAGCGCGCCGTTGGTGTCAATGTGTCGGAGGTCCGTGTTTCGTGCGGGCGTTTTCATAGCAGGATGTTCTGTGAGAGAGCGACGAGCAGCGTCGTCGCGATGCCTACGATGGAAAGGACGAGAACGGCGCTGTGAAGCGCCGCTGCGTCGCTGATGTCTGCTGTGTTCATGCTGTGGCTCTTTCTCGTTCGATTGCCGCCTCGACAGCACCGCGGCGCACGCGCAGGTGAACCGTGCACTGGTCGCCGATAAGGTCACTGGCGACTTGAGCGAGCGCATCAGCGACTGCGCTCAAGTGCTCCAGAGTCGGCTGGTTGGTCTGGACCAGTGCGTGCGCCTTCTCAAGCAGCGCGCGCTTGTTTGCGATCTCGCTCATGTCGTCCTCACGCGGCCCGGCGGTTCAATTCGGCGATCATCTGCTCGGCCTCCGCATTGAATTGGAGGAGACCGGGCAGGAGGATCTGTTCGATGTAAGCGTCGTCGCGCTCAATGCGCTGGTGGTAGAGGCGGAAGCGTTCGGAGACGCGGGGGTCGTAGCTGATGAACATCCAGTACTTGCGGCCGGTGACCATCATGCAGCCCTGCACCTGCGGCTTGTGCTCTTCAGGCATGCCGTGGAGCAGGGTGTTGATGTGGACCGCCTCGTCCATCGGGCACTTCGATTCGTACCCGCCGTCGGTGCCGATCAGACCGTCGGGGCTCGCGCCGATGAACGGATAGTCCGGATGCAGCGTGAACTCGGCGGGCATCACGATGTGTCCTGTCTCCAGCTCGAACGCCTCTTTCGCGAACGCCTCGACTTCCGTCCCCCAGCGCAGCGCGTGGCCATCGATGGAGTGCTTCGGCGTCTCGGCGAGCCGCTCGAAGACGATCTCGCGCATGTACTTGTCGCGCGCGGCGGTCGGCTTGCCGGCCTTCGTCAGGCTGATGACGTCGACGAAGCGCGAGGCGGTCAGGCGGCCCGCGCGCTGCGCGCGCCACTCGTCGGATCGTTGTTCGACGACTTCACTCATGGCTGCCTCCTTCGTTCGGGGTAACGTCTTCGGCGCCGGCCATTGCCTTCAGGCGGTTGAGTTCTGCCGCTCCGATCGCTTTACGGTCTGCTGCGCTCAGCGAGTCGCCGTTCGCCAGCTTTCCGCCGGCCCATGCTTTCGCGAGAGCTTCCTGACCGCCTTCCTTCGCGACGAATTCCAGTTCGCTGATGAGCACGTCGTGCCGCTCGGTGCGTTGCCCGGTTGGACGCGCGGCTGCGGCGACTTCGCTCGGCGTGGCCTTCGGCGTGATGTCCTTCATAGACGGCTGGCCTTCGAACTCATCAGGCGTGTAGACACCGAGAATCACGTCCGGCGTGTAGAGGCGGGCCCAGCGTTTGATCGCGAGATACGCGAGCTGCTGGCGCGGATCGTCGGCCCAGAGAGGCGAGTTCCGCACGCGGGCTTGCGCGAGGAGAAGGTCGAGAACGCGCGGTTCCTCTTCACCCTTAAGCGTCGCCCACACACGCACACCGAGGCCGTCTTCGTCTGCCATCGACCAACCAGGCACGCGGTATTCCGACTTCTTTCCGTCCTTGTCGCTGGTCCGGATGTTGAATTTGCCGATGACCTTCGTCCAGTCTCCGTACCAGCCGTAGTGGATGCGATCACGCGTCGGCGCCAGTGAGGTGATAACCGCGTTCACCAGCTGCGCCTCATAGCCGATCTGGTTGTTCACGAAGTGGGTCTTCTGTGCCACCGCGTACGGGTTCATCTTCCACTGCATGGCTTGCAGCACGACTGCGGCACAGTCGGCGGTGTTGCCGCGCAGGTGCTGCGGGATTGTCGACTTGCCGCTCGACATCATTTCGGCGAACTTCATCACCGAGTCCATGACTGCGGTGTCGAGCATCAGCGCGGTCGTGCTCATCGGAACGTTGGATCCGGAGTACTCGGCGAGGGCGGTTTCATTCTGGTCAGACATGATTTCTCCTTCCCCCAGACTCTGCGGGGCTTGATGGATTTAGGCGGGGGACGTTTCGGTGGTGAGGTTCAGGAGCCAGCGGAAGACATGCTTGCGCTCCACGTCGTAGTGCGCGGCAAGCACGTCGACGATGTCGTCCGCGCTTGGACCGTTCTCGACGAACTGCTCGTGCTCCCGGCGCTTCTGCTCGGCTATCTTCGCGTCCTTCTCGGCGCGGATGCGATCGGCTTCCTTGCGCGCCGCTTCCTCTTCAGCCCGGCGCTTCGCAGACGCTTCCTCTTCCTGCCGGCGACGCTCGGCCGCCAGTTCTGCCTGCTGCCGCGCGATCTCGTCGCGCTGCGCCTGCATCTCGGCTTCGTGCGCCTCGCGCTCGGCACGCAGCTTTGCTTCTGCCGCGGCGCGTTCGGCGCGCAACCTGGCTTCCTCTGCCTCGCGTTCGGCGCGCGCTTTGCGCTCGGCCTCTGCACGCTCAGCCGCCGCTTGGCGCTCGCGCTCTTCCTGCTCGGCACGGAGGCGGGCGAGTTCTGCGCGCTCCGCTTCGATGCTCGCCTGCTCGGCTTCCTTGGCGAGCGCGTCGGCGTGCCGCTCGCGCAGCCACTTGATAGTCTGGTACTGCTTGGCCTGTGCCTCGCCGGTGAACTCACCGAATTCGTCGATGGAGATGACCATCTGGTCGACGCGCTCGACATGTTCGGCGATTTCCGCCGATGACTTGTTCGCCGCCGCCATCGCATCGAGCATGAAGGCCTCGATGCGCGCCTTGATCGACGCGATCCGCCGCTCCTCCGCCTCTCTGGCTGCGCGCTTCTCGGCTTCGCGCTCCGCATCCCACGCGTCACGCAGCGACTGCAACCGTGCTTCCTCGGCCTCGGTGATGGTCACCAGCCGCTTCTGCTCTTCGATGACCGCCTTTGAGAACGCCGTCGCATCCTCGCGCGCTGCCTTGCCCGCCTTCTCGATCTCGACGCGCGCGGTCTTCAGCACCATGTAGGCGAAATGGCACTGAGTTCTGGCGTCTGCGTTCTTGATCTCGACGATCGATGCGGACTGCGTGACCAGCTCGCGCAGCTTCTTCTCATGCTCCGGCGCGCTAAGCGCGACTGCTGCGCGCTCAACCACCGTCAGTTGCGTTGCTTCCATCGTTATCTCCAGCCCCAGACTCGGCAGGGCGTTAGGGTTAAGTACTCCTACGCACAAAGGACTGAAAAATAGACGCTTCGAAAACGTCCATCAGTCAGTGCTCTGTCGCTGCGCTTCAGATCACTCGCGACTCCGTCGTCGCGATCTCGATGCTGTCGCACAGCAGGGCCGCTTGCACCATGGCCTTCAATTCGGTGGCGAACGGCAATTCGTCCGACATCGTCAGGTAGTGCAGCCGCCCGATCTCGCGCGGCAGCGTCGAGATCCGCTCCAGCGCGAGGATGAAGTCGCTCGTGCTCATGCTTGCGATCCGTTTCTGGTAAATCTCGTCGGCCCGCTTGTTGACGTACTCTTGGCGGCGCTCTTGCTCCGCCTCGTCGCGGTCGAACATCGCTAGATCGCGGTCAATCGCAAAGTCAGCCATTCTTGTTGCAAGGAAAGGCGTCACTGCTCTCATGTCTTTGCTCCTTTGTCTTAGCGGTGCGTCGTCTTCTAACGGCGCACTGGTAAAACAGTTCAATCCGCGCGGCGTTCTATAGCTGCATCTGGCAGCCAGGCACCGCGCGGATAGGCGTCGATCTTGTTGTGTCCGGGGTAACGCGTTGCGCCCGGTGCCTAGCCACTCCCGTTAGGAAGTCATCGGCATGTACGGCCTTTCGGCCGGTTCTATCGCTTGACAGGTTGTTAAGGAGCGTCGCCCTTGTAGGCGGTGCGCGGTTCGGTCAGCGCATGGAGGCATTAAACACTATGTTTAAACAACTGTCAAACATTTTGTTTAAGGGCGCTTCGTAGGATGTTTAAATTGCGGATCGTCGCGAGGAGCCTTCGGAATCGGCCTAAACTTCGTAGGGACAATCGGAGGGTTTATGACACCGGGCGACGTCATCACGATCTTTGAGCGGCTGAACGTCGAGGGAAGGGCGGACGTGCCGCTGGATGAAACGGTGGCTGGATTCGCGGCTTGGCTAGCCGGCGCGTGGGACTATCTCCCCGACGACGACATCGCGCTGCTGACGTCGGTCGGCGCCACGCTGTGGAGGGAAGGGCTCGCCGGGTGGCAGAAATGAAAAAGCCCCGCGCGGGCGGGGCCTCAGTCCTTTTGTTGCGGTACTAACTCACTCAGGCCGCCAGCTCGACGGGCGGCAGATCGCGCGGACGAAATGGATCTTCTCAATCTCATCGTCCGCCAAGGCAATCGGCTTGTGCGCGTCGTTCGCGGAGATCAGGTGGGTCCGGCCGGCACGCTTGTACAGGAACTCCTTCACCATCACTCGTCCGTCCTTGGACTTCACGAGCACTTCATCGCCCGGCTCTATTGGCTGGTTCGGCTCGATCACTACAAACTCACCGGCCTTGATTCTGGGGCGCATCGAGTCGCCCTCGCACTTCAGCGCGTACGCGTTCGGATCTTGTGTCGGAAAGTCGATGTAACCGTCGCCATGGCCGACCGGAAACTCAAGGTCTGCCCAATGCCCGTTATCACCTAGCTGCGCCCTACCCACCACGGGAATTGCTCTCCACTTCGTTATTGGAATAGGGCGAAACTCGTCGGTGAACCTGACCGTAATTCCAGGGTCGCCCTTGCCCTTGGTCAGCCACACCGCATTAACGCCGTAGGTGTTCTGGA
Organism: Burkholderia sp. 8Y; assembly: GCF_902506145.1. GTDB lineage: Bacteria > Pseudomonadota > Gammaproteobacteria > Burkholderiales > Burkholderiaceae > Caballeronia. The sequence goes on from NZ_LR733519.1 coordinate 1,890,448, forward strand.
TGGATACCGCTTGGGCAAGAGTGATTTCTGGCCCTTCGCCTTCCATCCACTTGGAAGCGGCATCAATTCCGACGCCAGCGACAGATGCAATCTCCGAGCTGGTCAGCCCTTTGTCGTGTAGCGCAGCCCGCAGGCGCTGCGACGATGTCATCGTGCTCGCGTCGTTACCAGAGGCCATCGTACGCGTGTCAGCAGACGCCGAATCTGCGATTTCGCCAAGTTTTTGTTCGCTATTCGGCGAATTGACTTCGACCGCTGGTGGGTTGCTCTCCAGCAGCATGGGGGGCTGGCCTGTCATGACCCACGTCGCACTGCATCCGATCTTGTCCTGGGCGTCCAGGAGCCCTGCCGCGGAGATGCCGCGCCGCTCCCAATTGTTAACTGCCTGTGGAGAGACGTTGAGGAGGCGCGCGAGCTCAGTTGGCGTCGTCACGCCGTGCAACAGGCGGGCCGCTTCATATAGTCGAGTCATGGTTTCGTGCATAGCCCGAATGTTCGCCGAATTAAACACTTTGTTGTTCAACATAGTGTTTGCTTTTTTTCTAAACATAGTGTTTAATACGGCATGGACACGAAACCCAACATCACTGCCGACCGAAAGCTCATCGAATCCCTCGGTGGGTCTGCCCAGGTTGCGAAGACTCTCAACTTCGGCCCCGGAGGGGTTCAGCGCGTCGATAACTGGAAGCGCAGGGGGATTCCCGCAGCAGTCAAGCTGGACTGGCCGCATATCTTCTTGAGACGCCGCGCTGGTCCTTAGGGGTTTCCTTCCGGCTCTCATCATTGAGCGCACCCGCTTCTGGGTAAGTTTCATCGTTTTAGGGGTCTTCGAGACCCCTAAATTTGGCAACACGGGCAACCAGTAATCCAAGCAGTAACCCGATTGTATTTTTCTAAGTGGAAGGAACTGATGCAGACACAACAAACGCCGCACAAGGCCGCTGCTCAAGCACTTCAGCGCGACGTCGTTTCGGATGCGCCGCGCTTTCTGCCTGATGACCTGATCGCCCAGTGCGGATCTTTCCGTGATGCGGTGTGGCTCGCCTGGGAAAACCGGTCGATCCGCGGCATGACGAAAAGGACGCTCGCGGAAGTGTGTGGGCTCTACGCCCCGCACGTCACGAACTTCGTGAACGCGCAGGGGTTCGACTCGAAGGGCAAGAAGCGGGCGGATTTGCCGGCCGAAAAGGTCGACGAGTTCGAGCGTGTAGTAGGCAACCGGGCCATCAGCCAGTGGTTGGCTGACCGGGCCGAGTTGACCATTTTGGAGAGGATGATCGCCAACAAGAGGTGACATGACAGACGAGGAAGCGGTTGCAAAGGTAGACGGGGCCATTAAAGCAGCACAAAAACGAGTCGGTAACGACCAGAAGTTGATTCGGGAGGATCTGAGGCAGCAACGGTTGACTGATCCGAGCCTGTTTGAAGCATTCAAGCAGATCGGGCAGTTGATGCAACAGACGCAGCAAGGGCATTAAACGACGCGCCGGCCAACCGCCGGCGCTCGCGAAGTTGGATGAATCGACACAGAAGCAGGTTTCACGGGAAGCCTCCTTCTGTTCCGATTTAGTACTCCTCAGGGGAGCCAACATGAACCAAGAGATTTACAGCGCACGCTCAGGGCGCCGTGTTGCCGACACGCAGCACGAAGCATTCCACTCGCTGACCGTCAAGCAGCTCTGCCACACCCAGCAGATGGTGATGGACTGCTTCGATGGCAGCGAGACCCTTCTCACGCGCGAGCAGATCTCCGCGCAAACCAACCTGAAGCTGTCCAGCGTGTGCGGCCGAGTGCGCGCTCTCATCGATGCCGGTCGCCTGCAAGTCCGTGGCTCCGTGCGTGATCTGCACACGGGCAAGCGTCAGGAACTTCTCGGCCTCCCGAAGGCGTAACCATGACATCGACCAATCTCGACGCGGCGCGCGAGGCTCGCATCAATGAGCTCTGCCACCGCATGACCATGAGCGACGCACGCGACGTCCGCGTTTGGCTGTGCGCCGAGCTGAAGCGCGAGATGAAGGCGCTCAATGACGAGCGTCTGGCGCGTCTGAATGATGCTTTGCTGACCGCCGAGGCCTGAAATGGATTGGTTCCGTTGGTGGCACGGCACGGTCACAGACCCGAAGTTTCAGTGGGTCTCGCGTCGGAGTGGTCAGCCTCTCCCGACCGTGATCGCTGTTTGGGCGGCTCTGCTCGAGTGCGGCAGCAATGCAACGCAATGCAACGCAGATGCAACGCGCGGCAACGTTGCATCGTTCGAGTGCAACGACTACGACGTTCTGTTCGGCCTCGATGACGGTTGCGTGCAGAAAGTTTGGGACGCGATGGTCGAGAAAAAGCTGATTGTCGACGGTCGCATTGCTGGCTGGGAGAACCGTCAGCCGAAGCGTGAGGATTCCGGCAACCCTAGTACTGGCGCGCTCTCCAGCACGGAACGCAGCCGTCTTCATCGTGAACGAAAGAAACACGGCGAAACGATCGGGGACGACATGCAACGCGATGCAACGCAATGCAACGACAGAGAAGAGGAGATTAGAGAACAGATAAACCATAGCAACACTGACGTGTTGCTTGTCGCCAGCCCGGCTGACGACCTGTCCTCGCAGCGCTTGAAGTCGCCCAAGGCTGTCTGCCCGCATCAGGAAATCATCGCGCTTTACCACGAGCTTCTGCCTGCTAGCCCGATGATCCGTGATTGGACCGCTGCGCGCGCTGAACACCTTCGCTGCCGCTGGAACGAAGACCCGAAGCGCCAGACCCTCGAGTGGTGGCGCCGATTCTTCGGCTACATCGGCAAGTCCGAATTCCTGACTGGCCGCGCAACGTCCGGCGACCGTAAGCCGTTCACGCCGGGACTGGACTGGATTTGCAAGGCTGAGAACTTCGCGAAGATCCGCGAAGGCCGTTTCCACGACGCGGAGGCCGCATGAGCGCCAACGACATTCAGCGGGCCGTCCCGCATAGCATCGAGCACGAGCAAAGCGTTATCGGCGCGCTGATGATCGACAACGACGCCATCGATCGCATGGGCGATCTGCGTGCCGAGCATTTCTACCGCGGCGATCACCGCGCGATCTTTTCGCAGATCGTGAAGATGATCGAGTCGGGCGTCGGCGCTGACGTGATCACCGTTTTTGAGCGGCTGAATGCCGAAGGACGCGCGGCAGACGTCGGCGGCCTGAAGTACCTGAACGACCTGGCTCAATCGACGCCGAGCTCGGCAAACATCGCGCGCTACGCCGAGATCGTCCGCGACCGTGCGCAGAAGCGCGGCCTGCTGTCCGTGGCGTCCGAGATTCAGCATTCAGTCGGCGCGACGCCCGACAGCGCCGGCGTACTGATCGACCGCGCGGCAGCCAAGCTCGAAGCACTCGGCGAGGCGACCATCAAGCGCGAGCCGAAGCTGGCGGCGCAAGGTCTCGTCGACCACATCAGCGCGCTGGAGCGCCGTTCGACGGGCACCGACCGTGTGATTTCGACGGGCCTTGACGACATCGACCGCCAACTCAACGGTGGCCTGCGCCCGGGCTGGCTGGTCATCCTCGCCGCGCGCCCCGGCATGGGCAAGACGGCACTCGCGCTGAACATCGCGACGCACGTGGCCATCGACCACAGCGCGCTCTTCCTGTCGATGGAAATGCCCGAGTCGGAGATCCACGACCGGAACATCGCGTCGCTCGGCCGCGTGCCGCTCGACACCGTGATGCAGGCGCCGGAAGACGACAACGAGTTCTGGAACCGCGTCACGGCCGCGACGATGAAGATCAAGGATCTGAATCTCTACATCGACGACCAGGCGGCTCTTCGCATGCTGGATGTGCGCTCCAAGGCGCGCCTCGTGAAGCGCAAGGTCGGGCTCGACGTGATCATCGTCGACTACCTGCAGCTGATGACCGGCGACGGCGCGAACCGCAACGCAGAGATCGAAGGCATTTCTCGCGGCCTGAAGGCGCTGGCGAAGGAACTGAACGTCGCGATCATCGCGCTCGCGCAGCTCAACCGGAAGGTCGAGGAGCGAAGCAATCGCCAGCCGATGCTCTCCGACCTGCGCGACTCTGGCTCGATCGAGCAAGACGCCGACGCGGTGCTTTTCATCCACCGCGAGGACATCTCGAATCCGGACTGTGGCGAGCAGTTTCATGGATTCGCGCAACTACGCGTCGCTAAGTTCCGCCACGGCCGGACTGGAGACATCCCGCTGACGTATCGCGGCGAGTTCATGCGGTTCGAAAACCACTCCGGCGCGTGGCCGACCGCAACCGTTTCGAAGGGATCACGCACGAGGGGCTTTGATTGAGACGAGCAGCAAGAGTGGACGCGAACCAGCCCGAGATCGTCGCGGCACTTCGCAAGGTGGGGGCGAGCGTCACGCCAATTCACGCAGTAGGACAAGGATGCCCGGACCTGCTAGTCGGGTTCAGAGGCAGGACGCTGGTGCTGGAAGTCAAGGACGGGTCCAAACCGCCGAGTGCACGAAAGCTGACTGATGACGAGGCGGTGTGGTTCGGCAACTGGAAGGGCGAAGCATACGTAGTGGAAACGCCGGAACAGGCGATCGAGTATCTGACGAGGAGTGGTGCAAATGGCAGGCAATAAGAAACCTAGGAAGCAGTACCGGCCGCGCTGGAATGGCGGCAACGTGAAGCTGAAAGCCGAGCCGTGGAAGGTCGCGGCCGTCTTCGGCCCGCTCGAGAACATTCTCGACGAGCTGGAAAGCGAGGGCACCGTGAGCACGATGCCTGACGGCACGCCGATCTTCCAAGACACGAACGACGGCTGCTGGTATCCGATGGCACCGGCGCTGATGGGCGTCGTCGATGCCTACGAGATCCACCAGACGCGCACTGGCCGCGCGATGCCGCTCGACACGCTTCGCCAGATGGCAAAGAAGCTCGAGCTCCAGATGCCGCTGTTCACGGCGGACACGGACGCGGCGCGCGCGGCACTGGCGACGCTGAAGGCCGAAACGCTGCTGATGAATGCCGCGTACGCATCCAGCCTGGTGCGCTCCGTGCAGATCCGCATCGAATTCGAAGAGCGGAGGGCGGCATGACGAAGGAATGGAAGGTGTGGACGCCCGAGGAAGACGCGCTCCTGCGCGAAGTGTGGGCCCAGCCGGGCACGTTGAAGGCGAGCATCGGCAAATTCCCCGGGCGAACGATCAATGCGATCAGATTCCGCGGCTCGGTCGACTTGGCTCTGCCGCGCCGTGGATCGCTGCGCGCGACGACCTACTCGTGGTGCGAGGAAGTCATCGACGACGCGCTCCGCAATGGATTCGCCGGGACCGCCGATCAGATCGCCGAGGTGACATCGGCATCGCCGAATCGGGTCCGCGCGATTCTCCGGGAAGGCGAAGAGAAGAAGTATCACGTCTCGGACTGGGCTAAGCGCAGCAACGGCTGCGATTGGAGTCCGATTTGGGTGTGGGGAGGAGGCGAGCGCGCGCCGAAGCCTGAGCGGCAAACCAGCGCGGTTCTTTCCAAACGCTTCCGCACGCGAAAGAAGCTGAAAGAAGGACAGTACAACCCGTTCGACGTGCTCGCGAGGCAAGTCGTCAACGGAGAAAAGCAGGCGCTGGCCATCCGAGGCCGATACCAGAAACGAATCTACGTGCAGGAGGCTGCGTAATGTTGCCCGATAACTTCGATCCGTATTTTGCCGTCACCGGGGTGAAGCGCAGGGACTGGACGCAACCGGCGGGGAGCCAGAAGTGACCGACCGCGAGCAATTCGATCGTCACTACGAGGAGGCCGGCGGCTGCCTTCTCGCGACGGTGAAGGAAGCGCACTGGAAGACGTGGCAGGCCGCGCAGGCGGCGCTGCTCGCGGCGAGCGGACCGGCCGTAGAGATTCGCTATCTGCACGAGCAGGGGCCGCTGGACGCTGACGCCTGGGATCGACTGAGGAGGAAGGGATGAGCGAAGCGAAGCTTTTCTGCATCGAGGTGGTGCTGCTTGCTGCCACGTTCATTAGTCTCGTTGGGATGTACATGTCATGAGCACGCCAATCCTCTACCGCGAGTTCCTGATGCACACGCCGGGCGTCGGGCATCACCTCGTTGCGTTCCTGAAGGCGAACTGCGGTGCGTACGCCGAGCGCGGCGAGCCGCTCCGCGTGATCGTGACGGCAGAAGAGAAGCAGCGCAACGCGCAGCAGAACCGCTTCTACTGGGGCGGCATCCTGAAGCAGATCGCCGAAAAGGCATGGGTCGACGGCCGCCAGTTCGACAAGGACGCGTGGCACGAGTTCTTCGCGCGCAAGTTCGGCGTGCTCGACGAGCTGGTGCTGCCCGATGGCGAGATCGTCACGCGTCGCAAGTCGACGACGCAGATGAGCGTCGGCGAGTTCTCGGAGTTCATCGAGCAGGTGCAAGCCTATGGTTCGGGCGAGCTCGGCGTGGAGTTCGATCGATGACCGCGCGGCTTATCGGAATCCCGAAACCGAAGACGTTCCGCAGCGAGAAGCTCCGGCGCGCGGTCGCCGCGCTTCCCTGCGTGAACTGCGGGCTGGAGCTGTCGACGCAGGCCGCGCACGGCAACTATGGCAAGGGCGGGGCAATCAAGGCGAGCGACGCGCGCATCGCCGCACTGTGCGTGAAGTGTCACTCAGAGCTCGACCAGGGCGGCAAGCTGACGAAGCAGGAACGGCGCGCATTCGAGAATAAAGTCATCGCGAAGACGTACGTTGCGCTAATGGAAAAAGGTGCTCTTGAGGTGGTCACGTGAACCGCAAAGCCGTTAATAAACAATTGTTTAAGTCGGACAATTGAAGTAAAATATAGGCGTCCTAAATGAGAACAACACATGCGGCGCGGTGACTATCGAGACCCTGCAGTGATCATCGAAGAACGGGAGGCGCGCACGTGCAGAGGGTGCCGTCACTTCGTCGAGCAGCGGGTATTCGACGTCAGCTACATGGCATGCAAGAAGGATGCATCGAAGCATTGGCGGGATGACTGGCAGAGCCGCAAGTGTGCGCAATACGATACGGGGGCTAGATGAACTTTGAGACTTTCGGTGAGCGGCTGGACAATTGGGCGCGCGTCGTGCGCCTTCCCAGGTTTCAGGCGGGCGTATGTGCGCAGTGGGCACGGTGGTACGTCGCGATCCGGGATTCCGAGTCGAAGTACGCGGGCACCGCTCCGGCTATGTCGAAGGACGAGATTGATGGATGGCTCGTCGAGCGCGCGTGGTCAAGCATGCAGCACCCGGTGCACAAGCACATCCTGAAGTATCACCACGTGTGGGGCATGAGCGACGTCCAAGTCATCACCCGTATGCGCAAGGCGCACGGCATCAATCTGCGTGGCCGCCCGTGGAATCTGATAATCGCCGAGGCAGAAGCATCGCTCAAGAAAGTGCTTGTAAACCCGGAAGATTTGGCTAAAATGATGCTCAGACTACCGATTCCGCTTCGGCGTGAGCTTGTGGATGCCCCTAGGCAGGCATCCGCGCCTCAACAGAAAGCTGAGTTGGTCGACTGACAGAAGCCCGCCATTGAGCGGGCTTTGTTCGTTTACGCGCACCGATAAAGCGAAGAACAGCGGGGTGAGCCATGAAGCGATAACGTTCAGGTCCTTCCGACAGCCACTTACTCGCTCGACTGAGCAACGGCGCAAACTCGACTCAAGACAACGGCTCTGTGTGGGCCACAGCGACGCCAATAGCTGTTTGGGCGTGGATTCGATTCCACCGCAGCCGGCGCGTACACAGCGGGACCGCTCAAAGCAGCTAACCGGTGGATGCCGGCTCTGTGCTGCGAGCGGGTCTCCTTAAGCGTTTTCAAATTGACGCCGTCACCCGGCGGTCGGCGCCGGAGATCACATCCGGGCGACGTCAATCTGAGAGCGCAACCCCTTCCGCTCGCGTAGCGAACCATCTCGGAAGACGCGGTCACTCTCAGCCTATGAAGAATCGATACTTCGCCGGCCTCGCGCGCAACCGGTGCTTTTGGTGCGACCAGCCAATCTACGACGGCCGGAAGTGCCACGACCCGGACGAAATGGCGAACCTGTGAGAACAAACATGTCCGCAGCACCCTGCAGCATCGAGCCGACGATCAGCCGCCACGCTGAGGCAAACGCCATCGTCGACAAGCTCGAAGCCTTCATTGGCAATTTCCGCTTTCTGTCGGCAGAAGCCCGCGCGCACATCGCTCAGCAGTTCGACGACCTGCGCAGCTACCTGCCGCAAGACTGAACACGTCCTCGTGTCTCCTCGCTCTCGAAAGAGAGTTTGCGCCCGCGCCGGCTAACTCCGGCGTGGGCGTTTTTTTACGCGGCGAGCCACGCTTGCAGGTTGAGATTGGACCATCCGCCGAGCGGGTTCAGCGGTTGCAACGGTCTCAAGGGGTTGAGCGGTCGCAATGGTGTAAGTGGGTTGAGCGGTCTTAGCGGTCGCAAAGGCGCCAGCGGGCGCAAGCCACTTGACGGGCTTCCGAGCCCTGGCATCCAGAATGCGGCCTTGCCGTTCTTGTCCTGGAGAGTGCCCCCATCTACGCTTCCAAGAAAGTTGAGCGTCTTGGAGCTAAACGCGTAGCCGTTCTGCATGAAGCCAACCCAGCTCATGTTTGTGTCGAATATGTTTCCCGACTTGTGATCCACCCAAAGGGCTAGATTGCAGTTTTTATCGAATGCCGGTGTCACTGTAGTGTCCTCGTATATAGATTCGCCCGGTGTATCGCCAGACGAAAGCTATGTTATGGCAACTCGTATCGGTTAAAAAGCATGGCGCATCAAAAAAAGGCGACGCCGGACTGGGAGCGCATCGAAGCTGACTACCGGGCCGGCATCCTGTCGGTGCGAGAGATAGCCGCCTCTCAAGGCATTTCGCACGTCGCCATCGCCAAGCGCGCCAAGCGTGACGGATGGGACCGCGATCTCGCCAAACGCATACAGGCTAAGGCCGAGGCGCTGGTTACCACGCGCACGGTTACCACTGAGGTTACCAGCGAACAGGCGGTAACCGACCGGGTGATCGTCGAAGCCAATGCTGAGGTGATCGCCAACATTCGGCTGGCGCATCGCTCCGACATCGCGCGCTCCCGCCGCCTGGCGATGGCGCTGCTCGGCGAGTTGGAGAGCGTCACCGAGAATCGCGAGCTTTTCGAGGAACTCGGCATCATGCTTCGCTCCGAAGACGAGCGCGGCAACGACAAGCGGAACGACCTGTATCAGAAGGTCATCTCCATGTCCGGGCGCGTAAGCAACATGAAGCAGCTCTCCGAGACGCTCAAAACCCTCGTCGGGCTGGAGCGTGAGGCGTACGGCATAACCGGCGCGCACGACGGCGGCGGAACCGAGGCGCCCGCAGGGCTGGATCACTTCTATGCAGGCTCCGACGAACAAGGCGACGCTTAACCCGGCGCTGCGCAAGTTCTGGACTACGCCCGCGCGTAACCGTGTGCTGCACGGCGGCCGGGCGAGCTCCAAGTCATGGGATGCGGCAGGCTTCGCCGTCTTCCTGACGAATACGTACAAGATCCGCTTCCTCTGCGCGCGGCAGTTCCAGAACAAGATCGCCGAGTCGGTCTATTCGCTGCTGAAGGTGCAGATCGAACGCTTCGGCCTCCAGCACCGGTTCGACATCCAGCGCGACAAGATCATCAACGTCGTGACGGGAAGCGAGTTCCTGTTCTATGGTCTCTGGCGCTCGATCGACGAAATCAAGTCGCTGGAAGGCATCGATGTCTGCTGGATCGAAGAGGCGCACAACCTCACGGCCGAGCAGTGGGAGATCCTGAATCCGACGCTCCGGAAGTCTGGCTCGCAGTTCTGGATCATCTTCAACCCGAAGCTCGCGACGGACTTCGTCTATAAGCGGTTTGTGACGAATCCGCCGCCGAAGACGGTCGTCCGACAGATCAATTACACCGAGAACCCGTTCCTCTCCAGCACGATGCTCGAGCTAATCGAGGCGGCGAAGCAAGAGGATTACGAGGACTTCGAGCACATCTATCTAGGTGTGCCGCGCGATGACGACGAAGGGTCGATCATCAAACGCTCGTGGATCATGGCCGCGATCGACGCTCACAAGGTGCTGGGCTTCGAGCCGCGCGGCAGCAAGCGCATCGGGTTCGACGTCGCGGACAGCGGCTCGGACAAATGCGCGAACGTCTATGCGCACGGCTCCGTTGTCGACTGGGTCGACGAGTGGAAGGCTGGCGAAGACGAACTCATGAAGTCGTGCAAGCGCACGTACAACGCTGCAAAAGAGCGCGAGGCCGCAGTCACGTACGACTCCATCGGCGTCGGCGCGACGGCAGGTTCTAAGTTCGCTGAGATCAATGAGGCGCGGCGCGCAGAAGGCGAAACCTTTCTGGTGCGCTATGACAAGTTCAACGCGGGCGGCGCAGTGTGGGAGCCGGATCGGAACTATCAGCCGGGCATCAAGAACGGCGACATGTTCTCGAACATCAAGGCTCAGGCATGGTGGCTAGTGGCTGACCGCTTCCGCAACACCTTCAACGCCGTGCGCAACGGCGAGAAATTCACCGACGATCAACTGATCAGCATCTCCAGTGAGACGCCGTTCCTCGATCGTCTGATCGACGAACTGTCGACGCCCAAGCGCGACTACGACCAGAACGGACGCGTGAAGGTGGAAAGCAAAAAGGATCTCGCCAAGGCGAACCGCGAGGGCGGCCCTGTGCCATCCCCGAACTTGGCCGATGCGTTCGTTATGTGCTTCCCGCCCAACGCTGGCGCGCTGGATGTGTGGTCGCGCCTCGCCGGATAACATGCTGACGCCTCCCACGTGGCAAGCAAGGATTTTTCTTACATGACACGCAAACGAGGCAACTCAGTCGCACGAACCGCGAAGGTGGAAAGCGCCAAGCGGTGGGTGGCCGGCGACAGCTTCCAGAACTTCGAAGCGCGCGTCGGCTACGGCACGAACAACCAGACTTCCGGTTCCGGGTACGGTTTCGACTTCATCAGTCGCAACCGCGTGCAGGTCGAGGCCATGTACAGGTCGTCGTGGGTCGTGGGCGCGGTCGTCGACTGCGTCGCCGACGACATGACGCGCGCCGGCATCGAGATGGAATCGGATCTGCCGCCGGATCAGATGGACACGATCCATGCGGCGTTCGAGCGCATGGCACTGTGGGATCGCATCAACGACACCATTAAATGGTCGCGCCTGTACGGCGGCGCCATCGGTGTGATGATGATCGATGGCCAGAACATGCGCACGCCGCTCAATCTGGACTCGATCGCGCCTGGCCAGTTCAAGGGCATTCTCGTGCTCGACCGGTGGCTGATTCAGCCGTCGCTCAATGACCTGGTGACCGAGTTCGGCCCGGATCTCGGCCAGCCCCAGTTTTACGACATCGTCGCGGATTCGATGGCGCTCGCGCGTCAGCGCATCCATTACAGCCGCGTGATCCGGCTCGACGGCGTCGAACTGCCGTACTGGCAGAAGATCAGCGAAAACCTGTGGGGGCAATCGGTCATCGAGCGCCTGTTCGACCGGCTGATTGCGTTTGACAGCACGACGGCCGGCGCGGCGCAGCTCGTCTACAAGGCGCATCTGCGCACGCTCGCCGTCGACGGTCTGCGCGAAGTGATCGGCATGGGCGGCCCGGCGCTCGAGGCGCTGCTGAAGAACGTCGATATGATTCGGCGCTTCCAGTCGAACGAGGGCATCACGCTCATCGACGCCAAGGACAAGTTCGAGGCGCACCAGTATTCGTTTTCTGGCCTCGACAACGTGCTCCTCCAGTTCGGCCAGCAGCTTTCCGGCGCGACCGGCATTCCGCTCGTGCGGCTCTTCGGCCAGTCGCCGGCGGGGTTGAACAGCACCGGCGAGTCGGACGTCCGCAACTACTACGACAACATCAAGCAGCAGCAGGAGCGGAAGCTTCGGCTGCCGCTCACGCGCCTGCTCGAAGTCATCGTGCGCTCGGAGCTCGGCATCGAGCCGCCCGAAGGATTCCAGTTCGGATTCAATCCGCTGTGGCAAATGTCCGACATGGACAAGGCGACGATCGCCAAGACGATTAGCGATGCTGTAACGCAAGTCGAAGGGGCTGGCCTTATCAGCCAGCAGACGGCTCTGCGTGAGCTGCGTCAGTCCAGTCACATCACCGGCGTCTTCAGCAACATCACCGACGAAGACATCAACGATGCCGACGACGAGCTTCCCGACCTGACCGAGATCGAACCCGATGCTCCGAACGCAGGACAAGAAACGCAGCCGGAGCCGGGCAAGCCAGCCGCAAACGCGTAGAGCCGAAACGCAATACGCGCTGAAGCTGCGCAAGGTCGCGCTACAGGTGGGCGAACTCATCAACGGCTTTACGCCGGGCGATCCGTCCACCGTGCCGACGATGACCGACATGCTGCGGCGATACGCCGAGGCGCTCACGCCGTGGGCCGATGCGACCGCCGCGCGCATGCTGTTCGACGTCAACCGGCGCGACGAGGCCGCATGGCAGGAGCAGGCGAAAGAGATGTCGCGCGCGCTGCGCGATGAACTCCGCAATGCTCCGACTGGCGAGATCATGCGCGCGCTGCTCGCCGAGCAGGTGACGCTCATCAAGAGCCTGCCGCTCGACGCCGCGAAGCGCGTGCACGACCTGACGCTGAAGGGCATCGAAGACAGCACGCGCGCGAAGGAGATCTCGAAGGAGATCCAGCGATTGGGCCAAGTGGCGAAGAGCCGCGCCAACCTGATCGCGCGGACGGAAGTAGCGCGAACCGCGTCGACGCTGACGCAGGCGCGCGCCGAGCACATCGGCTCAGAAGGCTACATCTGGCGCACCTCCAACGACTCGGACGTGCGCCACTCGCATCGCGAGATGAACGGCAAGTACGTGCGATGGGATGCGCCACCGCGGCTATCCGATGGCACGGTCACGCACGCCGGCCAGATCTACAACTGCCGGTGCTATCCCGAACCGGTCATCCCTGACTGACATGCGCTTTTACACCATTCAGAAGCTCGGGCCGAAGCGTTCGCTGACCCCCGAGGGCTTCCTGCTGTGCGAGGAAGTGCCCGTCGCGCGCACCGGCGAAATGCTCTACGGCGCCGGCGAGGTGCCCGTCGAGCCCGGTCCCGATGGCCTCATCCGCATCAGCCGCACGCCGGAAGAAGTGTTTCGCGACGAGACGCTGGCGAGCTGCATCGGCAAGCCGGTCACCCTCGACCATCCGACCGACTTTGTCGACCCATCGAACTTCGGGGCGCTTTCGCGCGGAACGATGTTCAACGTGCGCCGTGGCGCAGGCATCGCAGACGACCTGATCATCGCCGACCTTCTGGTGACGGAAGCCGAGGCGATCAGGGCGGTGCAGGAAGACGGAATAGAAGAAGTCAGCCTTGGATACGAGGCCGACTACGAACAGGTATCACCCGGCCGCGGGGTTCAGCGGAACATCGTTGTCAACCACGTAGCTCTCGTGGAGCGCGGGCGCTGTGGTCCGCGCTGCGCGATCGGAGATAAGGAACCTCAAATGGCGAAGAAGCCCAGTTTTCTCGACAAGCTGCGCGCTCTCATGAAAGACGCGGAGATGGAAGAGAAAGAAGAGAAGAAGACCGACGACGAAGAGTCGGAGGAACAGGAAGAGAAGAAGGAAAAGACCGGTGACTCGGCTCTGCTGAAGTCGCTCGTCAAGCGCATGGAAGCGCAGGACGCGTTGCTCGCATCGCTCGCGACGCTCGTCAAAGCGCAGGCCAAGGACGCAGACGGCGACGACGAAGAAGATGAAGAGGACGACGAGTCCGGAAAGACCGGCGACGAAGGCGACCTCACCGAAGCGGAAACCGGCGGCAAGCTCAACCAGGCCGAAGTCGATCTGTACACCGGCGACTCGGCAAAGACGATCCTCTCTCGCGCAGAGATCCTGTCGCCGGGCATCAAGCTCCCGACGCTCGACTCGAAGGCAAGCACCGTCGACCGCGCTGCCGCGCTGTGCAAGTGCCAGCGCAAGGCGCTCGACCTCGCGTATCAAACCGATGCGGGCCGCGCAGCAATCGCGCCGTTCGTCGGCGGCAAGACGGCGGACTTCGAAAAGATGCCCGTCGCGCTGGTCAACGCCGCGTTCATGGGCGCTTCGGAACTGATGAAGGCGCAGAACAACGGCGGTGCGCACGCATCGGCCGCGCCGACGAAGGACTTCGGCAAGCGTTCGACCGTCGCCGACATCAACAAGCGCAACCGCGAATTCTGGGCCGATCGGGCCGCACACTAAGGAGAATGCCTCATGGGCAACGCAATTCTATATCGCATGCCTTCGGGCATTCCCGGCGACCTGAGCCGCGCATCGGTCGCGACGGTCGAATCCATCCCGCTGAGCGCGAGCGCGCCGTTCGCAGGCTTCGGTCTGTTCGGCAAGATCGTCAGCGGCACGTTTCAGCCGGTCGGCGCCGGTGACACGGCAGCCGCCGTCTACGGTGCGCTCGTTCGCCCATACCCGGCCGGCGGCTCGCAAGACCCGCTCGGCACCTCGACGCCGCCCACGACTGGCATCGCAAACGTGCTGCGCCGCGGTTACATGACCGTGAAGAACAACGCAGGCACGCCGACGCTCGGCGGCCAGGTCTACGTCCGCGTTGCCGCTGCATCGGGCGCGAAGGTCATCGGCGGCATCGAAGCCGCTGCCGACTCCACCAACACGATCGCCATCACCGGCGCGACGTTCACGAACGCGGGCGACGCAAGCGGCAACGTCGAAATCGCCTTCAACATCTAAGGGGCCATCACCACATGAGCAAAATCATCAAACCGCTGGCGATGGCAATGGCGATCGCTGGCGCGCCGTCGATCATCACCCGCTCGCGCACGCGCGACAGCATGCTGACGTTCGACTCGCGCACGATCGACAGCACGGGCTCGTTCCTGATCGGCGAACTCGAACGCCTCGACCAGCGCCTGCACATGCCGCTGGCGTCGGTCACTTGGACGCGCGACATCGATCTCCGCGAGGATGTGTCGATCGCCGACGAAACGTCGTCGTTCACGAACTCGTCGTTCGCGGCGGCCGGCGGCGCATCGCCGAACGGCAAGTCGTGGATCGGCAAGGATGCAACGGCAATCGCCGGCATCTCGCTGGACATCGGCAAGACGGCCAATCCGCTGACCCTCTGGGGCATGCAGATCGGCTGGACGATCCCCGAACTGGAATCGGCGCAGAAGCTCGGCCGTCCGGTGGATCAGCAGAAGTTCGCCGGCATGCAGCTCAAGCACAACATGGACATCGATGAGCAGGTCTACATCGGCGACTCCGTGCTGGGCGTGACCGGCCTGGTGAACAACGCAGCCGTGACGAACATTACGAACGCGCAAACCGGCGGCTGGGCGAGCGCGACGGCAGATCAGATCCTCGCTGACGTCAACGAACTGCTGACGAGCGTCTGGGCAGCGTCGGGCTATGCAATCTGCCCGCGCGAGCTGCGCGTCCCGCCGGTCAAGTTCGGCCTGCTCGTGAGCATGAAGGTTTCGAGCGCGGGCAATATCAGCGTGCTCGAGTATCTGAAGCAAAACTCGATCTCGAACTCGATCAACGGCGTCCCGCTGAACATCCAGCCGCTCAAGTGGCTGTATCAGCGCGGCACGTCGAGCGCAGATCGCATGGCTGCGTACACGAAGGAAGAGGACAAGGTCCGCTTCCCGATGGTGCCGCTGCAGCGCACGCCGCTGGAATACCGCGACATCCGCCAACTGACGACCTACTTCGGCCGTCTGGGCGTGGTGGAAGTGGTGTACCCGGAAACGATCGGCTATCGTGACGGAATCTGACGATGGCGAAACTCATCGTTGAGAAGCCGTTCGTTCTCACCGATGCCGCCGGCCTGAAGCGCGAGTTTCCGGCCGGCGAGCATGAAGTGGACGACGCGACCGCCAATCACTGGTACGTCCAGGCGCACGCGCAAGTCGTGAAGCCCGAGATGAAGACCGCCAAGACCAAGGGCTGATGCTGTGGACGCTGCTCAATTCCGATCCGACTTCCCTGAGTTCGCCGACACGACGCGGTATCCCGACTCGCTGGTCACCCTGTGGCTGACGGTCGCGGCATCGCTCGTGAATGCGGACCGCTGGGGCGAGTTGACCAACATCGGGCTTGAGCTCGTCACCGCGCATCATCTCGTGCTTGCCGCGCGCGACCAACAGGCGGCTGACGGCGGCGGCCTTCCGGGGCAATCCTCCGGGCCGCAGTCGTCGAAATCGATCGACAAGGTTAGCGTCAGTTACGACACTGGCGCGACCACCGTCGCTGATGCTGGCTTCTGGAACATGACGTCGTACGGCGTCCGGTTCATGGGGCTCACGCGGCTGATGGGCGCAGGCGGAATGCAGCTATGACGGCCAAGATCACGCGCGACAAGGTCGCATCGGTGATCAAGGCTGTCAGCGATCTGGCAACAAAGGACGTGCTTGTCGGCATTCCCGACAGCGCGCCCGAGCGCAAGGACGGCGAGCCGATCAGCAACGCGCAGATTGGGTACATCCAGGAGCACGGCGCGCCGGCGGCGAACATTCCCGCGCGTCCGTTCCTCGTGCCCGGCGTGCGCGACGCGCAAGACAAGATCGGCGAGCGTCTGGGCAAGGGCGCGAAGGCGGCGCTGAACGGCCAAGATCAGGCAGAGCAAACGCTGAACGCCGCTGGCCTCATCGGGCAGAACGCGGCGCGCGCCAAGATCAACAGCAACATCCAGCCGAAACTGGCTGACTCGACGATCGCGGCGCGCCTCGCGCGCGGCGTGACTCGGACCAATACGCTGGTCGACACCGGCCAGCTTCGCAACTCGATCACGTACGTGGTCCGCAACAAGACCTGACCATGCCACTTCTCGACGTCTCCGACCTCCTGACCGATCCGGATTTCGTCGACACATCGCTGACTTGCACGCGGAGCGCGCAGACGGTAGGCGATGACGGCATGGCGGTGAATGCGCCCACGGTGACGCAGTTCTCTGGCGTCGTGACGAACGACTCCGGCGACCAACTGCGCCGCCGGCCAGACGGCACCATGATCGAAGGCTCGATCACGATCCACACGCGCTTCCAATTGATCGACGGCAAGACAGGCTTCGATGCCGACGTCGTGACATGGCAGGGAAGGCAGTACACGGTCGTCAACGTGCGAGACTGGTCGACGTACGGTCGCGGCTTTGTGGCGGCGCAGTGCGAACTGATGCCGTTCTCGGGAGGCTGATATGGCGAACGATTCAAGCACCGGCGGCTATCTCCTGCCGACTGCGCCGTCGCCGCCGCTCGAAGACGCCGCGCTCGATGCGGTCTTTCAGCAGCTGATAGTCGGGCTCACCGGCCTGCCCGGCAACATGGTGCGACCGCGCTGGCAGCCGACCGTGCCGAAAATGCCAGAGCCGACGCAGAACTGGTGCGCCATCGGCGTGACGGACATTGATCAGGACTTCGCGCCGACGGTCGTGCACGTGCCGGACACGGCAGGCACCGACAAGCTTTACCGAAACGAGATTCTCACGCTGACGGCCAGCTTCTACGGACCGGCGGCGATGCAATACGCGGCGCAGGCGCGCGACGGCATCTTCGTGGCGCAGAACCACGGCATGCTCGAACTGAGCGGCATGGGTCTGGTCGACGTCGGCCGCCTAACCGCCGCGCCCGAGCTGCTCAATCAGCAGTGGCTGCGGCGCTACGACCTGCAGTTCCGCGTGCGACGCCAAGTCGAGCGCACCTACAGCGTGCTCAACGTCCTGTCGGCGCACGGCACGATCAACCGCGATCCCGACACGACAGACTTCGTCGTCGAGCAGTAAGCCCATCAACATCGGATTCTTCGGCCCGCCGCGCGCGGGCTTTTCCTTTTTAGGACGCACACATGGCGAACAAACTGCCGATCAGCCGACTGGTCAATGTCGCGATCACGCTCACGCAGGCGGCTGCGCAAGCTCAGAACACATCGACGCTGCTGATCCTCGGCACGTCCAACGTCATCGACCTGACGTCGCGCTTCCGTTCGTACGGGAGCCTGGCCGACGTCGCAAGCGACTTCGGCACGACGGCGGAAGAGTATCTCGCGGCCGCGCTCTGGTTCGAGCAGTCGCCGCAACCCACGACGGTTATGGTCGGTCGCTGGGCCAAGACGGCCGCCGCCGGCCAATTGCTGGGCGGCACACTGTCGGCAGCGCAACAGGCGCTCGCGAACTTCACGGCGGTGTCGTCGGGTGGCATGAAGGTGACCATCGACGGCACGCTCAAGTCGCTGACGGGCATTAGCCTCTCGGGCGTCCTGAACCTAAACGGCGTCGCATCGGCTGTGACGACGGCGCTCGCCGGCGCGGGCACGTGCGTGTGGGATGCCGAATTCGGCCGCTTCGAGATCACCAGCGCGACGACCGGCGCGACGTCGTCGGTCAGCTTCGCTTCGGCTCCGACATCGGGCACGGACATCTCTGCGCTGATGGGCCTGACCTCGACGTTCTCCGGCGCATACGTGTCCGCGGGCGTCGCGGCTGAATCGGCTGTGTCCGCTGTGACGCTGTTCGATGCGAACTACGGCCAGCAGTGGTACGGGCTCGTTGTGCCGTCTGCTGCTGATGCTGACCATCTCGCGATCGCACCGTACATCGAAGGTGCGTCGACGAAGCACTTCTACGGCGTCACGACGCAAGAGGCGGCCGTGCTCGTCGCAAGCGATACAACGAACATTGCGTATCAGCTCAAGGGGCTCGGCTTCAAGAAGACGGCCGTCCAGTATTCGAGCTCGAACGCGTATGCGGCCGTCTCGCTGCTCGCGCGCATCCTAACGACCGACTACACCGGCAACAACACGGTCATCACGCTGAAGTTCAAGCAGGAGCCCGGCATCACCGCCGAGAACCTGAACAGCACGCAGGCAAACGCCCTCGAAGCGTTCAACTGCAACGTCTTCGTCGAGTACGACAACAACACCGCGATCATCGAGCAAGGCGTCTGCTGCTCTGGCGACTACATCGATGAGGTGATCGGCGCCGACAACTTCGCCATCGACGTGCAGAACGCAGTGTTCAACCTGCTCTACACCAGCACGACGAAGATCCCGCAGACGGACGCAGGCAATCACCTGATCGCAACGAAGATCGAGCAGGTGTGCGCGCAGTACGTCAATAACGATTTCCTCGCGCCGGGGACGTGGAATTCCGGCGGTTTCGGCACGCTGAACGAAGGCGATTACATGCCGAAGGGCTTCTACGTCTACGCGCCCCCGATCGCGAACCAGAGCCAGGCGGACCGCAGCGCACGCAAGTCGGTCGCGTTTCAAGTCGCAGCGAAGCTCGCCGGAGCGATCCATTCCGTCGACATCGCTCTCACCGTCAACCAGTAAGGGGCATAGATGAGCACGTACTCGTTTCTGAATTTCAACGCGTCGCTGATCGGTCCCGGCGGCGCTATTTCGCTCGGTTCCGGTGCCGGAATCGCCGAGGAAGGCTTCTCGGTCGAATTCACCGAAGAAGCGGACAACATGAAAATCGGCGCCGATGGCACGCCGATGCACAGCCTCAACCCGAGCAAGGCCGGCAAGCTGACCATCCGCCTGCAGAAGACCTCGCCGACGAACGCGCTTTTGTCGGCGATGTATAACTTCCAGCGCACGAGTTCGGCGAACTGGGCGCAGAACACGTTCACGGCGACGGACACGATCCGGGGCGACGTCTACACGTGTCAGCTCGTCGCGTTCACCAAGTTCCCGAAGAACGATTTCGCCAAGGAAGCCGGCACGATCGAATGGGAATTCAACGCCGGCATCATTGACCCGGCACTCGCCGCAGGCACCTGACCATGAGCGGAATCGTAGACATCAACGGCCAGTCCTACCGGATCGGCCGCCTCGACGCGAAGAAACAGTTCCACGTCGCGCGGCGGCTCGCGCCGCTGCTCGCCGGCCTCGGCGGCGCACTGAAGGGAAAGGCGCAAGGGTTCGCCGAACTCGTCAGCCCGATCGCCGATGCGCTCGCGAAGATGTCGGACGAAGACACCGACTACGTGCTGGACACGTGCCTGTCGGTCGTCGCTCGGCAGCAGGGGGACGGATGGCAGAACGTCATGGTGAAGGGCGGTGGCCTGGTGTTTCAGGACATCGACCTTCCGGCGATGCTTCAACTCACCGTCGCTGTCGTGCAGCAGAACCTCGGCAGTTTTTTTCCCGGCGGGCCGTCGACTTCGACCGCGGCGGCCTGAGCAGCGTTAAGTTCGTCTCCCTTCCTGACGGCGAAGACTGGCTGCTGCTGCCGGTGATGGAGGGACTCATCAAGTACGAGTCCCTGATCGACGGCACGGTTGATCTGTGCGATGTCGCGCTGCTCAACGACGCGCTCTCGGTCAAGCGCGAGAACGAAGCGCGCGTGCAAGCCCACATGGAAGAGACGAAGCGATGAACGAGGAAGTCATCAAGGAGTTCCTGGTCAAGATCGGTTACCAGACCGACGAGACCAGCCTGCGCAAGTTCACGCTCTCGCTCGCGTCCGTCACGAAGAAAGTGATGGCACTAGGCGCGGTCGTCGCGGCGACCGCTGCGGCCGTCGTCGCAGGCGTGAAGGTCATCTCCGCAGAGATGGAGCGCCTGTATTACGCGTCGCAGCGCACCGGCGAAACGGTCGGCAACATCATGGCGCTGCGGTTCGCCGCCGGCCAGATCGGGCTAACAGCGGAGCAGGCGCAGGCGTCGCTCGAGGGATTCACGCGCACGCTTCGCCTTAATCCGGGCATGAACGGGCTGCTCACGCAGCTCGGCGTCACCGGGAACGGGCCGCTGGAGCAATTCGAGAGCTTCATCGGCAAGATGAAGCAGATGCAGCCGTACATCGCGGCGCAGTATGCGGGGCTGTTCGGGATCGACCCGGACACGCTCCTGATGCTGGAGAACGGACTGCCGAAGCTGCAGGCCGCGCAGGCCAAGTATCAAGAGAAGCTCGGTGCGTTCCACATCAACCCCGAGCGCGCGGCGCAAGCCGGGGTCGACTTCGACAACTCGGTCCGGGATCTCACGAGCGACATCCACCTCTTCTGGGTGCTGTTGCAGGAGCATCTTGCTCCCGTCCTCGCAACGATTTCGTCCGAGTTCGAGAAATGGGCAGCCGGGCACGCTGACGAGACAGCGCGCAAGATTGCAACGGCTCTCGAAGCCGTCGCAAAGTGGGTGCAGGAAATCGACTGGCAGAAGGTCGGAAAGGACGTCGACATCTTCCTCGACAAGGCGGGCAAGGTCGCGAAGGTCCTTGGCAACATCGTCGGCAGCTTCGCGAAAGTCGCGGCATGGTTCGCTGGCGGCGACGATAGCGACGACGCTGCGGCCGGCAACAAGCCGGCTGGGCCGAGAGACGGAAAGGACGAAACGCCGCCGGACGCGCGCCCCGACGACAGCCCGTTTCTCGCATGGGTGCGCCGCAAGCGATACGCGCTGCAGAAGTGGGCCGGCAGCGCGCAAAAGCAACCGGCGACTCATCCGGATGCACCGGCGAGTCAGTCGGACAGCGGCAACGGAAGGCGGGCGAAGGAAGGTCAAGGGCCGAGCTCTGCGCCGCGCGGCATCCGCAACAACAATCCGGGAAACATCCGGTATGGCGAATTCGCGCGCAGCGCGGGCGCAATCGGCGCGGACAGTGGCGGCTTTGCAGTCTTCGCGGACATGCACGCTGGCATCGAGGCGACGGCAAGGCTTCTGCGTAGCTACGCGGCGCGCGGCTTCAACACGATTCGAACGATCATTTCGCGTTGGGCGCCGGCGAACGAGAACGACACGCAGGCATACATCGCTGAGGTCTCGAAAAAGCTTGGCATCTCGGCTGACGTTCAGTTGGACGCCGATCAGTTGCGGGGCGTGGCCGGTTCGATCTTCCAACACGAGAACGGTGCTTCCTACCGGAACCTTGGCGACAGCCTCGAGCTCGCGTCCAAAAATGTCGGAGCGGTAACGTCGCGCAACGACAACGCGGCATACGGCAAGCTCGGCGCGACCGCCGCGCCAGCCGCATCGAAGTCGGTGACCATCAGCCAGAAGACTGACGTGCACGTTCACGGCTCTCCCGATCCGGGCGGCACGGGGCGCGCCGTCGCATCCGAGCAGTCGCGAGTGAACGGCGACCTCGTCCGTAACATGACAGGAGCATTCGTGTGAGCGTTCTCGGCTACCTCGAGTCGGCTGCGCAGATTGGCATTCAGTCGGTCGCGATCAAGCCGACACGCGGCTTCAAGTCTTCGGACAATCTGCCGCAGTCGATGTTCTTCTCTCAGGTGACCTTCGAGGAGGTTCACTCCGACGAGATGGAGGTCACGGAACATCCCGTCGAGCAAGGCACCAGCATTTCTGACCATGCCTTCGCTCGACCATCCGAAGTGATCGTGACGGTTGGTTGGTCGAATAGCTCAAGTGACACGAGCGCAATGAGCCAGGTTTTGGGCGCCGCTGCTACGGCAAGCCCTTTGCTGCGCAAAATCGTCGGAGCGGCTCAACTGGTTAGCGGCATCGCCACCGCAGTCAGCCCAGGGCCGCAGATCTCGGCGATCGGATATAGCGTGCTGTTGAAGGCATATCGCGATCGACGGCTCTACAACGTGTACACCGGGAAGCAGGTCTACAAGAACATGCTCATCCGGTCGCTGTCTACGTCGACAGACGCGAGCAGCGAGAACAACCTCATCGTTCGGATAGTGTTCCGGCAGATGCTGCTCGCGCAGACGCAGACGGTGACGGTGCCTGACTCCAGCAACATGTCGAACCCCGCCAGCACGGCATCGCCTCAGGACGCGGGTGTAACGCAGCCTGTTCCGGCGCCGAACATCAATGTCAAAGCCCTTCCATGACCGCATACGAGATCCCGCTGTCGGCCAAGCCGCAGACGTTCAGCATCCCGCTCGGCGGCGTCACCTACAAGATGACGCTCCGGTGGAACGTGCCGGCGGAAGCGTGGATGCTGGACGTCGCGGACGCGAGCGGAAGTGCGATGGTCGGCAGCATCCCGCTCGTGACCGGGGTCGATCTCCTCGGGCAATACGCGTATCTTGGCTTCGCAGGGCAACTCGTCGTTCAGACAGACAATGACCCGGCCGCAGTGCCGACGTTCGACAACCTCGGAACTACGGGGCATCTCTACTTCATCACGTCATGAGTGACCAGTTCGGCCGGAAGGCAACGCTGATTGTTTCGACTGGCTCGAACGGCCTGGACCTGTCGCAGCTGCGGTTCAAGTTCGAGGTGCGGCAGGCGGACACGCAGGCGCCGAACACGCTCTACGTGCGCGTCTACAACCTGGCACCCGCAACCGTCAAGGCGATCCAGGGCGAGTTCACGACGATCACGCTCCAAGCCGGGTACGAGAAGGGCAACTTCGGCATCATCTTTCAAGGCACGATTAAGCAATTCGTGCGCGGCAAGGAGCGGAACGTCGACTCGTTCCTCGACATCTGGGCGGCGGACGGCGACGAGTTCTATAACTTCGGCGTCGTCAACCAGACGCTGGCGGCCGGCAGCACGCAGAAGCAGATTCTCGACTCGATCACGAAGCAGAACGCGGATGCAGGAAAGCTGCCGTACGCGACGGACGTCAACGGTCTTGTCGGTGGCATTCCGGCGCAGGCGCTCGCGCGCGGTAAGGTGCTGTTCGGCATGACACGCGACTATGCGCGTGATTGGGCCGCGAAGAACGGCTTCCAGTGGAGCATTCAGAATGGCCAGGCCGTGCTCGTGCCGATCACAGGGTATCGCCCGGGCGAGGCCGTCGTGCTGTCATCGACGACTGGCCTAATCGGCGTGCCGGAAGCGACGTCAGACGGCGTGCACGCGCGCATCCTGCTGAACCCGCTGGTGAGGATCGGATGCCTCGTGCAGATCGCGCAGGCGGACATCAACACGCTGACTGTAAAGCAGCAGGGCCTTTCATACACGGGGCTATCCGCAGCCGCGCAGACGACAGCCGCCGGGTTCTACCGCGTGCTCGTGTCGGAGATCAGCGGCGACACGCGCGGGCAGGAGTGGTATTGCGACCTGACCTGCTTGGCGGTCGATACGTCGGCGCCAGCCAGCAGTTCTGTCCAAGCTGCCGGCTAGCGATAACGAACAGCAGCGAAGCTATTTTGATTCTCAGGTTCCTATGCTTCAAACCGAACGCTCGGCCGACTTAGAGGAAGCTCTGCGCGCGGCGCTCGGCGGCCACCAGACAGGAATCTGGACCGCGCTCCCGGCGATCATCCAGAGCTTCGACGCCAACGCGCTGACATGCACGGCACAGCCGGCAATTCAGGCGCAAGTGCGCGCGCAGGATGGTAGCACGGCATGGGTGTCGCTTCCGTTGCTCGTCGACGTTCCCGTGTGCTTCCCGCGCGGCGGCAACTGCACGCTGACGTTTCCTATCGCAAAGGACGACGAGGCGCTGATCGTGTTCGCGTCGCGGTGCATCGATGCATGGTGGCAATCCGGCGGCGTTCAGGTGCAGGCTGAACTGCGGATGCATGATCTGTCGGACGGCTTTGCGATTCCGGGCCCATTCTCGCAGGCGACCAAGATCAGCGGCGTGAGCACCAGCACGACGCAGCTTCGCAGCAATGACGGATCGACGTTCGTCGACCTTGATCCTTCGGGGCAGGTCGTCAAGGTCAAGGCGCCAGGCGGCATTACGCTTGATACGCCCGCCGTCACGATCACCGGCGTGATCAACGTCGAGAACGTGAACGGCGCGTCGACGGCAATGGCAATCAGCGGCAACACGAATTTCAGCGGTCAAGTATCTGCTAACGGCAAGCGGATCGACGACACCCACACGCACGGTGGCGTGCAGACCGGCTCAGGCAACACAGCGAAGGTCAACTGATGCGATACCGAGCACTCGACGCAAACGGCGATTACTCTTGGGGCCAAGGCTCGGCGAACTTCCTTGTTGACTCTCCCGAGGCAGTCGCGCAGCTCGTGCTCACACGGCTGAAGCTCTCGACAGGCGAGTGGTTTCTCGACACGACAGAGGGCACGCCGTACGCCACCGAGATCCTCGGCGCGGGCACGGCATCGACGCGCGACCTTGCAATTCAGGAGCGCATCCTTGAAACGGATGGCGTGACGGGCATCGCCGACTACGCCAGCGTGGTGAACCCGACGACGCGCGCGTTCACGGTGGCCGCGACCATCGACACCACGTACGGCCAAACCACCATTACGGCGGAATTCTGATGGCGACTTACCCTCTTGCAACGCTCGGGCCGACGATCACGAGCGCGGGGATTTCCATTCCCTCGTTCAATGACGTCTATCAGAGCTTGATCGCGACGTTCCAGAGCATCTACGGCTCCGACGTAGTCGTCACCGCCGATAGCCAGGACGGCCAGTGGATCGCCTCCATTGCCTCGGCCATCAACGACTGCAACAACGGCGCGATCGCTTGCTACAACGCGTTCTCGCCGGCGACTGCGCAGGGTGCGAATCTGTCCAGCGTGGTCAAGATCAACGGCATCGCGCGCAACGTTTCGTCGGCGTCAACGGTCGACGTGACGGTCGTCGGTCAAGCGGGCACCACGATCACGAGCGGCATTGTCACTGATAGCAATTCGAATCAGTGGGCGCTTCCTTCGTCGGTCTTGATCCCTTCGGCGGGGCAGGTGACGGTGACAGCCACGTGCCAGACGCAAGGCGCAGTCTCGCTCTTGAGCGGCACGGCGTTGAAGATTGCCACGCCGACGCTCGGCTGGCAGACGGCGACGACGGCCGCCGATGCGGCCGCCGGCTCGCCCGTGGAAACTGACGCGGCATTGCGCTCGCGGCAAGCGACGTCGGTCGCTATTCCTTCGCTGACAGTCTTTGCGGGAATCATCGGCGCCGTCGCGCAGGTGTCGGGGGTCACTCGATATGCGGCCTACGAGAACGACACGGGAGCGACAGATGCGAATGGCGTCCCGGCCCACATGATTTCGCTCGTCGTTGAAGGCGGCGACTCGACAGCGATCGCGAATGCCATCGCGGCGAAGAAGACGCCCGGAGGCGGAACGTATGGGACGACGACGGTCACAGTGACGGACGTCTACGGCATTGCTCATCCGATCAGCTTCTTTCGACCAACGACGCAGGCGATCACGGTCGCCGTGTCGCTGAAGGCGCTCGCCGGCTACTCGTCCGTCACAGGCTCGGCTGTGCAGCAGGCCATCTCGGACTATGTGAATTCCGTGGCGATCGGCGGCGGCGCCGCTGGCGCTGTCGAATGGGATTCGTGCATCGCGGCGGCGAAGAGTGTCAGCGGCGGCAACACATTCAAGGTCACGTCGCTCACGTTGACGGGGCCGGGCGGAGTCGGATCGCCAGACGTCCCGCTCGCGTTCAACCAGTCCGCAACGTGTACGCCGGCAAGCGTCACTCTCACGGTTTCCTGATATGGCCGACGCTACAGATTACACCGCACTGGTCACGTCCGAGCATGCCGACAAGCCGAAGTTCATCGCGATGGTTGCCGGCGTCGCGCAGGCGTTCGTCGACATCCAGAATCAACTCGCGGCGACGCCGCCAGCATTCGATCTCGACGCGGCGGTTGGCTCGCAACTCGACGACGTCGGTCTGTGGGTCGGCGTGACACGGAACGTCAACACACCGCTGACGGGCGTCTACTTCTCGCTCGATACGTCGGGACTGGGGTTCGATCAGGGCGTATGGCAAGGGCCGTTTGACCCGACAACCGGCGTCGTCTCGCTCGATGACGACACATACCGTCTTCTTATTCGCGCCAAGATCGGCGCGAACAGTTGGGATGGAACGCTCGGTACATCGGCGTCGATCCTCAACAGCATCTTCAACGGCGGAACGTATGTCTTCATCCAAGACAACGGCGATATGTCGATCACGTACGGCATCGCCGGCAGCGTGCCGAGCGCGATCTTTCTCGCGCTGCTGCGCGGTGGCTACATTCCGCTTAAGCCGGAGGCAGTACATATCAACGGCTATTTCGTGACATCGAATCCCGGCGGCCCGCTGTTCGGATTCGACGTAGAAAACCACCTGATTTCTGGTTTCGACGTCGGCGCATGGGGCGTCGCTGCCTGACCATCACGGAGCATAAATGGCAACGAATGATTTCCTTCCGTTCGCAGTTGGCGGATCGGCGAACGTCTTATCTCAATCGGCATACGCCGCGCTCCCGGCCGTCACCAATGGCTATCAATCAGGGGTGGCGAACTCGGCGCAGATCAACAAAACGTTCCGACAGTCGAGCATCATGGCGGCAGTGTTGGCGCAATTCATCGTGAATCAGACCGGCGCTAATGCGACCGATGATGGAACAACTGCCACGCTTCTTGCGAATCTGACTTCCGCAACGAAGGGTCGGCTGCTGCGCATTTCCGTATATCGATTGGCAAGCGGAGTCCAGCAGGTTTCAGTAAACGGAGGTGCATTCGCAACGACTGGCGCCGGCACTTTCACCGCGATGTCGGCCACTACCAGCCTAGTCGTCGAGATGTGCGGCGGCGGTGGCGGCTCCGCAGGCGTGCCGTCTACGGGGGCGTCTCAGGTCGCTGCATCTGGTGGAGGTGGCGGCGCTGTCTATGGCAAGAGCGTATTTTCATCGGGCTTCAGCGGCTCAATTGCAGTCACCATCGGTGCCGGGGGCGCCGCCGGCGCAGCTGGACTCAACAACGGAGGGGCTGGCGGAACCTCCAGTTTCGGGGCGTTGATGACCTGCGGTGGCGGCAACGGTTCAAACGCAACACCGGCCGGCACCGCGCCAATTATCGTCGGCGCTGGAACAAGTACGACGACGGCGTCGGGGGTGAACATTTATGGCACGCAGGGCGGCCCCGGCGGTCTTGGGTTTATGTTCTCGGCAAGCGCCGGCGTCGGTGGTAACGGAGGGTGCAACGGTGCCGGTTGGCCGGGTCCGGTCGGGGCAACTATTGGGTCGCCCGGCATTTCTGGGGCGGCTTCTTACGGCGTAGGCGGGGCCGGTGGTGCGCAGGGCAACAGCGGCGCTGCACTTGCGGGCGCACCGGGCGGAGCGGGATTCATCGCGGTGTATGAATACGCCTAAGGGGAATCCATGAAGACTTTCGCGAATATTCAGAACGGCGTGATCATTGAGATCATCAAGCCCCGGTTTGACGACACCGGGGCTGAGATCCCTATCGCTGACAGGTATCACCCAGACTTCGTGTCGAAGCTTGTTGACATCACCGACGTGACGCCGCAGCCGGTTTGCGGCGAAGCTCTTCCGACCGCCTCCGCCTGACAAGGAACGACGGTGCGCCCTTCGCCAATCTCTTGCCGAATGACATGAAGGGACGCTCGATGATCACGTAAGTGAAGGTTGACCCGATCGTGAGCAGGGCGCAACAAAGAGCGGCGCTGACCCAATAAACAGCGGGAGACATGAACGCCCAACCCCGCACGATCGGGAGTCCATACATCGCCGTGATTGCGAGCCCTTGAAGAAGATAGACGCTGTAGCTGATGTTCCCGAGCCTCTCGGCTGGTCGAGAAGAAAGCAGGCCGAAGAGGGTATTTCCCGACGAGACAATCGCGAAGAAAACAGCTAAACCGAAGATCTGGAACGAGTGGCCGTATGTACTCGGTGATGATGCAATGGAGAGCGTAAGCGCGGCGATTGCTATCAGACTGGCCGTCCGTGAGGTAGCGCGGAGTCCCCTTATTACGAGCGACGCGGAAAGCATTCCGCCACAGAACAGCGCGGCGAATCCAGGGATGCCAAGCCCTGGGCGAGAGATGCACAGCATGGCGTAGAACGACAACAGCGCAAAGGGAAGGTGAATCGAACGTCGCGCGACGACAAAGAGCATAGGGAGCGCGGCATAAAAAGCCCATTCATAGCCGATCGTCCACGTCACTCCCGCGAGGACCAAGGTTGCATGCTCGTCACCGTTCAGGGGGATCCTCGATCCGGCTATCCCTAGCGATAACCACTGCGCAACGTTGCGGACAAGTTGGCCAAAAGGTACACGAAGCTCCCAATGTGTCCGGTGCGCGACAACGGCGAACATCAAGCAGACGACGACTATGTACATCGGCGCTATGCGAAAGAGACGTCCGATATACAAGCGGACGAAGTCGGTTCGTCCATCTTCCGTGACAAGCCGATGCCAGAATAGGTAACCCGTGACCATGAAGAACAGCGACACACTGGCTTCGCCAAGCTGATTGTAGAAGCCTGACGGCAACCATCCCCAAACCCCGTCGAGATGGTACTTGTACGATGTAACGACGTGGTGAACGGCAACGCTCAGTGTGAGTATGCCGCGCAGACCGCCAATTGATGCGACACGATGAGGAGCGTCCGGCTTCTCCTTCTCATCGACGAACGACCACAGCGGCAGGCTGAACAGAACTAGCACTGCCGCCACCACACCAAAATATGGCCAGATAGCGTAGATATTCACTGATTGTCCGGCGTCTTGATCGGTAAGTTGATCCATGACAATGCTAGGTCGCGCCGGAGATTGTCATCGATGGAAGGCATGTTTGTGGCCGTGGCACTTCCGTCATAAATTACCGCCAGCTTTCCGTCTTTCTCGATCACCGTTGGCAGACCGATCACGGCCTTCGCCCACTTCGAGGATTGACCGTCGATGACGACTGCCTTGTCTGATGCCTTCCACAAATTCAAATCCTTCGTCCAATAGACCCATGCCGCGTCCGAGAACTCTCGGGTCCCGTCGGGTGATAGTCCAACGTGGTTCACGAACATGAACCATTGTCCGCTCGACTGCTGGAAGTACAGGCTTGCGTTTTCGAGTTGCTCGGCCTGCGGGAGCACGGGCTTCGGGTCGACCGTCCAAGGTCCGGCCATCGTCGGCGCTCGTGCAACGCCGATGGTGCGCAGAAGCTTCCCATCAACCCGTTGTGCAGCGGCGAAGAACTGCAGGTATTCGTTCCCGTTCTTCACGATCTGACCAGGGCTGGCCGTGTCGGCGTAATAGGTTCCAGCCTGTGGAGAGAATGGTGCTCCGTCCTTGACCCAGGGACCGGCGAGTGTCGAAGCATGCGCCTTCATCGTCGTGTAGGGCGCGAGAGGAACGATTGACGGCGCGGGCGTCTGAGTGGTCGACGCGGTGTAGTACATCTGATATTGCTTGCCGTCAAACATCGTCACGCCATAGCAGACGCAATCCACATCTAGTTCACCCGGTACGCCGAGGGGAATGATGTTTCCCTTCACCGTCCACGAAAGCAGGTCTTTGCTCGTCGCCTCTACGACGTTCCACGGGCCTGTACCCGACGAGCCATCGTAATGAAGATAGTACGTGCCGTTGTCGGCGAAGACGAATGGGTCGCGCGCACCTTCTTTGTCAGAGCCGTCAGGCGCAGTCCCGTGCGGAAGAATCACGCCGTAATCGGCGATTGGTAGCCGATAGGAGGCGTTCGGACGGCCGTCT
Organism: Burkholderia sp. 8Y; assembly: GCF_902506145.1. Taxonomy (GTDB): domain Bacteria; phylum Pseudomonadota; class Gammaproteobacteria; order Burkholderiales; family Burkholderiaceae; genus Caballeronia. Next base: position 1,920,766 of record NZ_LR733519.1, read on the forward strand.
TTGTATGCAGTTGGTGAGACCGCATAGATCTGACTTCCGTTCTGCTGCGCTGACGTTTGGCTCGGTTGCGATGCTGCGTTGGACGATCCGCCGCTGCCGCCGCAACCGCTGCACGCGACAACCAAAGTTCCAAGAAATGATGCGGCGATTCCCTTCATGACTCGTCGTCGAATGTTATTTGAGCGCCGGATTGTCTCATGCGGTCGAGCACTCTTCGAATCGATGCCTCGTCCAGTTCCAGTCTGGAAATAGCGAAGAAGAGCATTTGCGCGCTCATGGGTCGAGGATCTTGGCCGCCGGTGTATTTGCGCCACTGCTGGTCTCCGGCCAAGCCGAATAACCCGGCCATTTCCTTGCCGGTCATTCCGAGATTCGCTTTTAGTCGAGCCAGGTCGCTTGGAGACGGAGGCGTGTATTTCATTGGGGCTTCTCTTAGACGCGCTCTCGAGCGCACGAAACGGCAGTTTCATGATCGTCCTTTCGGGGTGACGGGCTGCGCTAAACGCGCTACCCAATGGCATAGAACATAGCCCCTTTGGGGCTGAGTGTCAAGACCATAACCGGCCACCTTCAGGTGGCTTTTATATTTCCGGGGCCAATTTGAATCCATCCGCGCACGCAGAGCGCCGACTAAGTCACGACGAGCGGTTCGCCGTAATCGACCAGCGGTTTGAAGACTTTCAGGCCCAGATTGACCGCCGTTTCGAGGCGGTTCACAAGTCCATCGCCGAAAACACCGAGCTGACGAAGTCGGCTGATGAGCGGTCGCTTCGCATCGAGACGAACACGCAAGCGCTCGTCGACATATTCAATCGGGCAGGGCAGAGCGCGACGTTCTTCGCGCGCACCGCGCGCTTCCTTCGCAGCACGGCCATTTTCTTGGCCCCGTTTCTCACAGTCGCCGGAGTTCTCTGGGCGATTGCTCACGGCAAGTGGCCCGGAGAGTGACATGAACCTGACGTCCAGCATCGTTTCCGCCTCGACGGGCGCGGCGAAGTTGCGCGCAGCGCAGTGGCTGCCCGCCATTCAAGCAGCGTGCGACAAGTACGTTATCAACACGCCTCGGCGGATCGCCGCCTTCCTCGCGCAGATCGGCCATGAGAGCGGCGGGCTCGTCTATACGCGCGAGCTCTGGGGGCCGACGCCAGCGCAGAAGGGCTATGAAGGACGCACCGACCTCGGCAACACGCAGCCCGGCGACGGAGAGCGATTCATGGGCCGCGGCCTCTTACAGATCACCGGGCGTCGCAATTACCAGCTCGCGAGCATCGGGCTCGATCTCGATTTAATCGCGCATCCCGAACTGCTCGAGCAGCCGGCAAACGCCGCAATGTCTGCCGCCTGGTGGTGGGGTAATCACTACCTCAACGGCTATGCGGACGTCGAGCAGTTCGACCGCATCACCAGGATCATCAACGGCGGGACGAACGGCGCGGCCGACAGGCTGGCGCTGTACGCGGACGCGAAGAAGGTGCTCGGCGTCTGATCGCTGGCGAACAGCGTTCCACTGCTTTGAACATCCATCTAACCGCCCTCGGGCGGTTTTTTCGTTTACGGACATGACAAACGTCGCACACGAACACGAACAGCGCGAAACGATCCAGATCGACGTCTTTTATCCAGACCACGCTCCGCGCACGGAGTCCGCGCTGTTCCGCAAGACGAAGCATCACCTGATCGCGGTGCTCGATACGCCGTGCTGGGTGTGCGGCTCAAAGGAGCAGCGCGAAGTGCATCACTTCCATGCGGAGTGGGCGGACGCAGACGGCATCGATTTCGACAAGATGCGAGCGCTGCATCCTGGCTTTGACTGGTCGGCATACGAGGAGCCGAGCGACTTCATCGACTCCGAGTACAACATGCGCGTGCTGTGTGCGAAGCATCACCGCGGCAAAGACCACGGCATCCACATGCTTCCGTATCCGCTCTGGATCATGCAGCGCAACCAGCGCGCCGACTTCATCTTTTCGCCCGACGAGGAGGAAGCATGATCAAGCGCCTCCTGCAGCTCGTTACCGGCGACGACAACGTGACGCTCGAACCGGCCTACGCATGGTCCGCTGTGGCGGTCATTGTAGGCCTCGGTCTGGGAGTCTATAGCGTGGCGACCGGCAAGCCGTTCGACATGCAGTCATACGGCACCGGCGCGGCCGCGCTGTTGGCCGGACTCGGCATCTCCGCGAAGCTCGGCAAGTAACTCTCTCACCCCTCGAAGGAATCCACCATGAAGAACCTCATGCTGCTCGCGGCAGGTCTTGTCGCGCTCGTCGCAATCCTCGCCGGCTGCTCGCAAGCGCAACTGCAGGCGACGCAGACTGCTGCGCAGAAGCTCCAGTCGGATGTCACGCTCGCGTGCAACGTCCTCCAGCCGGCGATTGCGCCGTACGCGATTCTGCTGTCGGGCAACACGGCCGTCGACGCCTTCAATGCTGACGCCGCGCTCGCGTGTAGTGCGAATGTCGTGCTCAACCTGACGTCGGTCGAGAATGTGATCTACTCTTCGGCCGCTGCGGCTCAAGGTGTCGTTTCGAAACTGCCGGGCCTGACCGAAACGCAGGTCGCAATGATCAACTCGTTCATCGGTGCGTTCCAGGGTTCGCTGAATAACGCGGTCGCCATATACAAAGCGAGTCGGCCCGCAGAGACCGCAGCGCCAGCGTCGGCTGCAAGCGGAGCCATCGCATCGTGAGCGGGTTTGTCGCCCCATACGACAAGCTCGACGCCGACCTGATCAAGGACGAGCCGGCGACGTGGCGCCTGAATGAGCCGCTTGTCTACCAGTCCGATGTAGCTGGCCAGACGTTCACTGTTCCCGCTGGCTTCGTCACCGATCTGGCGAGCACGCCGCGCATTCCGGTCGTCTATGAGATCGCCGGGGGCGCGGCCAACATGGCAAGCGTCGTTCACGATTTCCTCTACGCATCTCACCCGGTGACGCGAGGCGTCGCGGATTCCGTTCTCAGGGAGGCGTCGCTTGCCACCGGCGTGGCTAAGTGGCGCGCTCGTCTCATGTTCTATGGCGTCCGCCTATTCGGCGCAAGGCATTGGCAACCCGGCGAACGTGCAGCGGTATAACGGTGAAAGCCCGCCTCGCGCGGGCTTCGACGCCTCTTCGACGGAGGCATGCCGACCATTAAAAAAGCCCGTCGGTAGGACGGGCGGCTTGTGCGTCGATTACTTGCTTGGCGGGACGTTTGCTTGCGCAGTCTGCTGCGGATTGGTAGCTGCCGGCGCTGGTTGGGCCGGATCAGTCTGCGGGGTGCCGTCCGTCTTTTTGGGTGCCTCGATGATTGTCTTCAGTCCCATCGAGACAGTGATCAACGGCGGGTAGTCGTACGCTGCGCCTGATGCCATGTCGACGCCTGCACCGATCACCCCGCCGAACAGAATGTTGCCGAATGCCATGCCCTTCGTGCTTGACTTGACTGCGGCGAGGCCCGGGTCGAGACCGTCCTTCTCGCACTTCACGTTGAGTTCCCCGTACGCGCGGTGCACGGTTACGGTCCCGGGCGTTTTAACGAACCATACACCTTTGTCGTTCTCCAGTTTGCAGGAAGCGCCCGCGACATCGTTGCCCGATTGCAGCGTCTGAATCGATACGACTTGGCTCGTCCCTCCGACGATAGAAGCGCATCCGGAAAGTGCAGCTACAGAAACCAATGCCCCGACAGCAATAATTCTCATAATTTTCCCTCGTCGTTTTTTCTAATTGGCGGCTCATGCCGCTCATGGCGTTTACGGCGGCACGACGGGGAACTTGAGAGCCCTGTCACTCCGTTTTCGCGAGGGTCATAGCGCGACTGACTGCGCAAACAAAAAGCCCGGCACGGGGCCGGGCTAAACAGAGAGATTGACCGGACATACCGGTCATTCAAAGGTTAGGACATAACGCGGGACGCATCGAGTCGTTTCGTGAACTAAAGCGTTTCACTTCTCGTGTTGTGGCGGGCCTGGATTAGCGGCGCGAGACTGAATGAACCCGATCCGTGCTGGCAAGATCGGCGCCGACGAACCCAGCGGGGCAGATCCTCGCGCCGACCTCGCGATCGCCAGCGTCAGTTCAATGGGGCGTGGAGCCTACCGTTCACGAAGCCCAGACCACAACTGGCGCAGATGTAGTTGGGCAATCCGCCCGCAAAATTGAGCAAACGAAAGTGGCATTTATGTTTCATCACGCATTCCCCGATGCCTCGGTCGGAGTGTCGTCATGCCGAGGTCGAACAGAATGCTATCGCAGATCTTCTGCGGCTCAAATCGAAGAGTTTCGTTTTGTCGTACAGCTAGTTGGAATTCTAAGTAGCAAACGTTCAACGATGCCCGAGTGTGACTCCTAGACGACGGGCGCGCATTGTTCCTTATGACGCGGACGATCGGAGTGAGCGCGTCAGAAAAAAGCCCGGTGCGAGACCGGGCAAGATTTGCCGAGAGGGAAAGCGCGCAGATGGGGTGCGCGCCGGAAGATCGCGTGCGCTGGCCGACATTTAATGCGGTTGATGAACCACTCAGTTGCTGACGGCGAAACGGCGACGATTGCCTCACGGTAGGCGGGCTCAGACTACGACGCACCCGTCTCTTAAGCGTTTGAAACCCATGCGCAAGTGACTGATTTTATTAGGACGTGTCAGGCTGTTTCTGCGCCTATTCTGCGGCGCCTCGATTGGCCCGAATCCCTTGCTGGTATTTGCTTTGAGCCAGATGACAGCCGCATACCGCTTCGATTCGCGTCAGCAGACCGTCACCGTGCGAGGCCGCCCGGTGCAACTGAGCGGCACGCAGTTCCGGCTGGCGCAGCTTTTCTTCTCGAATATCGGCCGCGTGCTCTCGCGCGATCACATCTTCGCGATGGTCTGGGGCCGCGAATTCCGCGAGACCACGCGCACCATCGACAGTCACGTGTCGCGTCTGCGTCTCGCGCTCGAAATCGAGCCGGTCAATCACTTCCGCTTGCAGCCCGTGTACAAGAGCGGCTATCGCCTGCTCCATCTTTACGATGACGGCGAGGACGCCGGCGACGATCGCCTGGAAACGGAGCATGCGCGAATCGCCGCTTGAGCTGGCGTTAAACGTTGCTGATTAGGGAATGCCGTCGCGAGACGGCATTTTTGTTTTTGGAACGCTAAAAGTGCAGCTTCGGCTGGCTCCGCGCGACAGCACGCCGACGCGCAGCGACATCCTACTCGCCGACTAGGAATCGTCGTAAGAAACGCGTCCGCGAAAACATAGTGGGGAGAGCGCCAATATTGGCGTCATTCCCGCGCACCTATAATCGGCGCCATTCCGACTTGCGCGCCCGAACGCACGATGAGCACGACCGCACACACTGCCGGCAGCGCCTCGCCCCACGCGTTCGACGCCGCCGCGCTGCCCCTCGCGTCGCCGCTGCGCGACATGCTCGCGCACTTCGCGCTGCTCGCGCCCGTCTTCGATGCCATGCCGGATATCGTGTTCTTCGTGAAGGACCGCGACGCGCGCTACGCGATGGTCAACCGCACGCTCGCACGGCGTTGCGGTCACAAGGACGACAAGACGGCGCTCATCGGCAAGACCGCCGAAGACGTATTCCCGCGCCGTTTCGGGCGCATCTACACGGCGCAAGATCAGGCGATCATCGCGCAGGGCGTGCAGTTGATCGATCAACTGGAACTGCATCTTTACCCGGGGCGCGAGCCCGGCTGGTGCATGACCTGCAAGCAGCCGCTGCACGATGCCGAGGGCAATGTGGTCGGGCTCGCCGGCATTTCTCGCGACTTGCAGGCCGCCGAGAGCACGCACCCGGCCTACAGCCGGCTCGCCGCAGTCGTGCAGCACATTCAGGACAATTACGTGCAACCGCTGAATATGCGCGATCTCGCGCAGATGGCGAACATGTCGATTGCCCAGCTCGAACGGTACTTCCACAAGGTTTTCCATCTGACGCCGCGACAGGTGTTGCTCAAGACACGGCTCGACGCCGCGACCGCGCTGCTCGTCACGCACGACAAAGTCACCGATGTCGCCGCGTTGTGCGGCTACACGGACCACAGCGCGTTCACGCGGCAGTTCAAGGCGACCGTCGGCATCACGCCCACCGAATATCGCGCGCTGCTGCAAGCACCCGCGTCGCGCGTTGAACAATATGCAAACGGCTGACCGTAAAACAGGCGCGGCGCAGGCCCAATTTACAAAGCGATGCGCCAAGGCGCGCGAAGATTTAGGCGAAAAAGGCGCGCGAAGCCGCATCCCGGCTCGGAAACGCACGTCGGTCCGTTTTTTGCTCGATCAGATTTGCTGGGACATGGCGGCCGGCCGGAATTTCGTGCTGGCGGTGCCCAGACACCGCGAGACGTTCAGCACCGGCGCACGCGCGGCGAAAAATACGGTGCGTCCGGAATTCCCGCTGCGATTTTCTGTCAACCAGCACGCACCCGCGAAACGGTCGGCAGAGAAGTGAAGCGGCGAGCCGTGGAGACCGTGCGCGAGAATTCCGTTTGAGGCAGTTCAAAACAACATGATGAACGAAGTGGCAAGACTGGGGCATGCGCGGATCGTACTCATCGAAGACGACCCGGAAAGCAGGGAATCACTGCAAATGTTGCTGGAAGAAGAGGGCGCGCAAGTCGTCGCCGTGGCCGACGCCGAAGACGGCGCGGAAACCGCGACCCGTGTGCTGCCGGATGCGGTGATCTGCGATCTCGACCTTCCTGGAATGGACGGTTTCTATCTCATCCAACGTTTGCGCGACCACGAAATACGCGGGAATTTGCCGCCTTCGGTCGCCATCGCGCTGACGGGACACGGCGGCGAAGAGTATCGATTACGCAGCATCGGCGAGGGCTTTCAGCATTTCATGACCAAGCCCGCGCACCCGGACGAACTCGTGACGCTGATTCAGGACGCGCTCAACGCGCGCGTCGCGGCTTGATGCGAAAAGCGCCGCGCGAGACATGGCGCGGCGCTTCGCTTCGAGGTGTGCTTGGCGGACGCTAGGAACGGTCGCGATTGCGCGCCCGCGTCGCGCCCGTGATGACGGCGATCCCCAGCAAGATGACGGCGACGATGGCGATGGTATGTTGCGCCACATGCATGGCAACGAGCGCCCATGAAACGCCGCCGATCAGAATGAGCCAGCCCACGAGATAAATGATCAGGGTCATCGGGTTCTCCTTTTACTTGTCGGAATAGTCAGGAAATGATGCTGCGCGGCCGCTGCGCCCGCGCGCAGCGTTCTGCCTGCAAGAGCCGTGCCGTCCGCGCACAACACCGCCCTATGCTCACCGTCCATCACCTCAACCATTCCCGCTCTCAGCGCGTGCTGTGGATGCTCGAAGAACTCGGCGTCCCTTATGAGATCGAGCGTTACGCGCGCGATCCGCAGACGATGCTCGCGCCGCCCGCCTTGCGCGCCGTGCATCCGCTCGGCAAGTCGCCCGTCGTCACGGACGGCGAAATGACCATCGCGGAGTCGGGCGCGATCATCGACTATCTCGTGGAACGCTACGGCGAGGGCCGGTTCGCACCGCCGCATGGGGCCTCGGCGGAGCGGGTGCGCTACAACTACTGGATGCACTACGCCGAAGGCTCGGCCATGCCGCCGCTGTTGCTCAAGCTCGTGGCATCGCGGATCGGCAAGGCGAAGATGCCGTTCTTCGCGAAGCCGATCGCGCGGCGCATCGGCGAGACCTTGCAGCGCAGTTTCATCGACCCGCAGCTCAAGCTGCATTTCGGCTTCATCGAAAGCGAGCTCGCAAGGACGCCGTGGTTCGCGGGCGAGACCTTTAGCGCCGCCGATGTCCAGATGAGCTTCCCGCTCGAAGCCGGCAGCTAGCGCGCGGGCGCGAACGACTGGCCGCATATCCGCGCGTTTCTCGCGCGCATTCACGCGCGGCCCGCCTATCGCCGTGCGCTGGAACGCGGCGGCCCTTACGACTTCGCGGCGTAGCGGGCCGACAAGGAAGCGCCGCGCCTTGCGTACAATGAGGCGCACCACGCGCCACGCACCACATTGCGCAGCCGCGCGTTTCGTCGCAACGTCCCTCACGCTCAAAGGCAACGCATGGCCCGAATCGTTCCCGACGACTGGAAGAACCTCGAAGCGACCGGCGCCGCGGCGCGCGAACTCGAAACGCTCGCGCAGCTCGAGAAGCTGCCGGACGACTACACGGTGTATCACGGCGTCCACTGGACGCGCATCAACGAAGGCTTCTCGGTGTTCGGCGAAGCGGATTTCGTCGTGGTTGCGCCGTCGGGGCGCGTGCTGATGATCGAGATGAAGGCCGGTTTCCTGCGCGAAACGGGCGCGGGGCTCGTGAAGGTGTATCTGCAAAAGGAGCGCAACGTCGCCATTCAGCTTGCGCGCGCGCTGGAGAATCTGCATCGGCGATTCACGGCGGCGTTCGGCGCGGGCACGTACCGCATCGAGGAATTGCTCTATTGCCCCGACTACACGGTGAAGGACGCCGCCATCGCGGGCGTGCCGCCGGGCCGTATCGTCGATGCAAGCCGCAAGGCGCAGCTTGCGCGCGTCGTGCTGGAGACCCTTCCGCCCGACGAACCGCGCTTCGAAGCCGCCGCGCGCATCCACCACTTTCTCGCCGATGAACTCTCGCTCACGCCGGATACGAATGCGCTCGTCGGCGCGGCGAACACGCTCGTCACGCGGCTCTCGGGCGGCCTGGCGACGTGGGCGCGCCGCCTCGAATTCGAGCCGTTCCGTCTGCGGGTGATCGCGACGGCGGGCGCGGGCAAGACGCAACTCGCCGTGCGCGTGATGCGCGACGCGCTGGCCGCCGGCAAAAGCGTGCTCTACGTCTGCTTCAACCGGCCGCTCGCGGACCATATCCGCGCCATCGCGCCGAAAGAGGCGAAGATCGCCAATTACCATCAACTGAGCGCGGCGGTTGCGCGCGACGCGGGCAGTCCGCCCGATTTCAGTCAGCCCAACGTTTTCACCACGCTCGAGGAACGCTTCGCCGCCGTGCCGGTGCCGGAGCACTGGAAGACGGATGTGCTGATCGTCGACGAAGGCCAGGATTTTCACGCGGCCTGGGTCGAGGCGCTCGAACGTTTGCTGAACCCGGATGCCGCGTGGTGGTGGCTCGAAGACCCGATGCAGAACCTCTATCTGCGCGAGCCGGTGCCGCTGCCCGGCTGGACCATTCTGCGCGAGACGACCAACTATCGCAGCCCACGCGACTTGCTCGGCTTTATTCGCAAGGTCGTGGGACCGGGCGTGCGGCTCGATGCCGGCAGTCCGTTCGACGGCTCGGACGTCACCGTGTCCACTTACGAGGACGGCCATCCGGACGAAGTCATCGAAGCCACCAAGCGCGCGATCACGCATGCGCTGTCGCTCGGGTTTCGCAAGCAGGACATCGCGGTGCTGTCGTTTCGCGGGCGCGAGGGCTCGGCGCTGACGGCCGTCGATCATCTCGGGCCGCATCGGCTGCGCGCGTTCACCGGACAGTACGATCTCTTCGGCAATCCCGAATACCGCGAGGGCGACGTGCTGCTGGAGTCGATTTATCGCTTCAAGGGGCAATCCGCGCCGTGCGTGATCCTGACCGAAGTCGATTTCGACACGCTCGACGATCAGGCGGCGCGCAAGGTCTTCGTCGGCGCGACGCGTGCGACGATGAAGCTCATCGTGGTCGCCTCCGAGCGCGCCACGCACGCGATGGAAGCGTTGCGCTAGACCGCGCCGCTGACCGCTCATGGCACTCATGCAGAACCGGCGTCCGTGGATTCGCCGCCTGTGGTATGCGGCGATGATCGCGCTCGCGGTCACGCCGCCGCTCGGCGCGGTCGGCTACATGCTGTACTCCGGCTTGCTCGTCCGGCAGCCGCACGGCATGGTCGTGCCGTACGAAGGTCTGTACTGGGACGCCGCGCAGTTCCAGATTGCGTACGAGCGGTTCGAGAGCCAGGTGCTGCTGTTTCGTAGCGGCATCGACGAAGATGTCGGCGCGGTCCGCGATTCCTATGCGCGGCTGCGGGCGCGGCTCGATATCGTCGCGGATGCCACGCGCACGCCCGAAGGCCACGACGCATTGCGCAACCGGCAGCAGGAGATCCTGCGTCAGTTGCGCACGGCGCTGGATTCGATCGATGCCGACGTCGACCGGCTGACCATCCGGCAGAGCCGCGCGCTGCGGGTGATCGGCGTGCTGCGGCAGAACGCGCCCGCCGTCGCGGAACTGGCGACCGGCAGGCGTCTGATGGATGCCGCCGAGCGCGAAAGCATCGTGCGCGACTTCGAGGCGAAGCGCCGCTATCTGCTTTACGGCGGCATTCTGCTCGGCTTGTTGTCGGCGGCGGCGACATCGCTGCTTCTGCTCAATGGTTATCGGCGTACGCGCCTGATCGAGCAGCAACGGGCCGCGCTCGCCGCCGAACATCAGGCGACGCGGGCGGCGCGCGAAGCGGGCGTCGCGAAGGACACGTTTCTCGGCATGATTAGCCACGAACTGCGCACGCCGCTGCACGCGATCGTTTCTTCCATCGAACTGCTCGGCCTCAATTTGCGCGGCGAGGCGGATCGCAAGATCATTCAACGGCTGGAAACCGGCGCGCGGCATCTGGAAGCGCAAATGCGCGACCTGACCGATTACGCGCGTCTCGGCGCCGGCAAGCTCGAACTGCGCATGACCGTGTTCGATCCCGTCGAGCTGCTCGATTCCATCGTCGATGCCAACATGCCGGCGGCTTCTGCGAAGGGCCTGCGACTGCGCGGCACATACAGCGGCGAGCGCGGGCTGCTGGAATCGGACCCGCATCGCGTGCGTCAGATCGTGACGAATCTCGTGACCAACGCGATCAAGTACACGGACGCCGGTTCCATCGACGTGCGCTTCATGCGCGAGGCCGCGCGCCTCGATATCTCCGTGACCGATACGGGCCCCGGCATCCCACGACAACAACTGCCGCTCATCTTTCAGGAATTCACGCAGCTCGATTCGTCCAGCACGCGCCGTTTCGACGGCGCCGGCATGGGGCTCGCGGTCGTGCGCGGGCTGGTGAATCTGCTGGGCGGAAGCATCGACGTGTCGAGCGAAGTCGGCCAGGGCGCGGCGTTTCGCGTGAGCTTGCCGGCGGTGTCGGCCGAGCGGATGCCCGAGCGCCGCGAGCATGACGCCGATGCGCCCGGCTTGCGCAAGTCGCGCGTGCTCGTGATAGACGATCACGAGGCGATCCGCGATTCGCTGATCGAAATGTTGACGCTGCTGGGTTATTGGGCCGTGGCAATGTCCGACGTGGATAGCGCGCTCGCGTGGCTGCGCGCGAACGACGCCGATGTGATCCTGCTCGACCTTCACATGCCTGGCAAGGACGGCTACTCGTTCGCGAACGAATATCGCTCGCGGATCGCGCCGGGCGCGAGCGTGCCGATCATCGCGGTGAGCGCGTATGCGCCCGAGCTCGTCGATCCGAGCGCCACGGTCCTGTTCTTCGATTACCTGCTGAAGCCGGTGCGCTTCGAGGTGCTGAAGGCGGCCGTGCATCGCGCGACGACGGCGCGGCGGCGCGCGGCGTGAGTGTCAGGTTCGCAACAGCCGCTTCGACAGATCCGCGACGAGAATGCCGAGCCGCGCCGGCTTTTCGAAACACGTGACGTTGCAGTCGCGAATGATCTGGCTGATTTCCGATTCGCTCGCCTTGCCGGTGGTGAGTTCGCCGGTGAGCACGAAGATCGGCGCGTCCGGGTTATCGGACTCGCGCACCGCCTGGATCGCGCCTGCCGACGTGTGCACGCCGAACAGCCAGTCGATCACCACGGCGTCGAAAACTTGCGACTGCAGCGCCTCCAGAAAGGTGTCGAGGCTGTAGAAGGCCATCGCGGCGAAGCCGGTCATTTCCAGATAGTCGTGCAGATTGTCGGCGGACGCGTGATCGTCATCGACGACCGCGATCACCGGCTTCTCCGTATCGGCGCGACGCGGCTGGATTTCGATCTTGTGGACGTCGCACGCTTGCTGCAAAAGCACGCCCTCGTGCCGCATGACGATCCAGCGGCTATTCACCTTCTGCGCGATGAAATCGGGCCGGCTGCCCGCGTCCAGTGCATCGCCGATCCAAGCGGTGCACGGAATCTCGACCGATCCGAGCTTCAGGACGGCGTCGTGCGCGGTGCCTTCGGTTTCGTCGGGGCGCGTATCGATGCTGTCGAAAAGCTTAAGCGCCGGTTCGTCGAAGGCGTCGGCGACACGGCGAATCTGCGCGAGCGTCCACGGACTGTTGCCGCGCAGCTTGCGATGCCCCTGCGAAAAGCTCAGATCGAGGATGCGGCACAGCTCGGCCGTCTGCTGACGCTTGCCGATGCCGTGACGGCTCATCAGCTCACGAACGCGTTCGGCGACGGCGAGGGATTCCAGGGAAGAGGTTTCAGAGACCATGCTGCCGGACGGAGGCGGGAAATAGCTGCGAATGCGCAGCGAACCGCCCATTGTAAACGGCGGCGGTGGGCGTGCTCAAAATCGTAATGATGCTTCCGGCGTTCTGCATAGGAATGAGGAGTCGGCCGCCGATCAATCTTTACAATGGAAAAAAGCGTTGACGCAGCGATCGGCCGAAGTCAAAATGTTTCCATCGTAAAGATTTGCGACGACAGCAATTCAACCGAAATCAACCGCATCAACGGAGAACGATCATGTCCTTGCAGGCAATCTTGGCCGGTACGCCGGTATGGGTTTGGGTGTTGTTGGCAGTGCTCGTGTCGCGCGGTATCAAGGCGATGAAAGGCGGCACCGCGCCGCTCTCGAAACTGGCGGTCGTACCGGCGATATTCGCCGCGTGGGGCTTGCTGCATATCGTCAGCGGGCCGTCCACCGGCTGGCAAGCTGCGGCGATGTGGCTCGTCGGGGCCTGTTCGGCATGGGAACCGGCGCCGTGCTGGCGAAGAACAGCGCCATCACGGTGGATCGCGTGCAGCGGACCGTCACCGTGCCCGGCTCCGTCGTGCCGATGCTGCTGATCCTCGCGACGTTCGCGTCAAAGTTCTTCATCGGCTTCGAACTGGCGGCGAGCGCGGGCGTCGACTCGACGCTGATCGCGCTGAATGCGCTGATTTCGGGCGTGATCGCGGGAATTTTCGCGGGCCGTTTCCTGTTTTACTGGCTGGCGCTGCGGCCGGCAGCGGCTGTCTTCGAGCGCGTGTGATTGTTCGAAAAAAAACGTGAAGCCGATGACACGGCTTCACGGCTTCGGCGTCTGCACTCGCTTGCTTACTGCGGCTGAATGTTGGCGGCTTGCAGGCCCTTCGGACCCTGACGCACGTCGAACAGCACCTTTTGATTTTCTTGCAGCGACTTGTAACCGTCCGCCCGGATTTCCGAAAAATGCGCGAACAGGTCAGGGGTGCCGTCGTCCGGCTTGATGAACCCGAAGCCCTTCGAGTCGTTGAACCATTTCACAGTGCCAGTTGCCATTGTTTCCTCTTCTTCTGCAGCGTTGCGCGAGGCCATGCCCCGCGTGGATGAATGATCGTCGGTTGATGCGTCAGTCGAAGCGTGGCTCGTCACGCCAGCGCGGCTTCGGCCGGAATTTCGTCGAGCAGCGTCGAAAGTTGGCCTTCCGCGTCGCGGCCGCTGAATTCGCGCAGCGTCGCGAGCAGCGTGCGCCACGGGGCAGGCCAGCGCGTTTCCCGCACGCAGCGGCCGGTGGCGTCGGTGATGCGAAGCAGCGTGGTATCGGGATAGTAGGTCAGCGTGACGGGCATGCCGTCGAGGACGCAAGTAGCGGTGCAAGGTTTCGGTGTGAACATGCTGTTTTTGTTGGATAAGTAGTCGTCGCTGCGCGCGGCGCGCGCCTGGTCGTTCGACGGTGCGTGGCATAAAGCAACGGCCGTGCCTGCCCGACTCGATGGTGACGGCAGCGATCTCGCCAATAGTCATAGTTCGAAAAAGCGTTTCGCGATTTTGGATGTCGAATGCTTCAGTTTCATGTTACTTACGCAAAGTTATCCATTTACACTGCGTCGCACGTTGAATGGAGAACCTTCATCATGTTTGTCGCTACTTTGTTGCTCTGTCCTGTCGGCGTTGCCGCGCTTTTCGCATTTGCTCTTTATGCCGACAAGATATTTCGGCGCGGCGACCTGCAAAAGGCGCCTGCCGTCGCGCATACGGACGCGCCGGGTCGGCCCGATTTCGATCGGCGCTGAAGCCGCGTGCCGGTCGATCCGGTTTCGTTATCGAACGATTGCCCTTTCGAATTGTTGCGTTATTGGCACCCGACTATAGTGCTACACACAACACGACAGGAGACAACGCATGAACCGGATCGATCTGGCGGAACGTACTGTGATCATCACCGGCGGCGCGCGCGGTATCGGGCTCGCGGTCGCAGAGCGGGCGCTTCTTTCGGGTGCGAACGTCGCGCTGTGGGATGTCGACGCCGAGCGGCTTCAGCGCACGCGCGCCGAACTGGCGTCAAAGCACGAGGACCGCACCGTCAGCGAGTCCGTGGTCGAACTGACCGATGAAGCGTCGGTCGATGCCGCCGTCCAGTCGACGCTCGCGGCGCACGGCAAGATCGATGTCCTCGTGAACAACGCGGGCATCACCGGAGGCAACGGTTCGACGTGGGAGCTTGCGCCGGACGTGTGGCGCCGCGTGATCGACGTCAATCTGATCGGGCCTTACCTCACCTGCCGCGCCGTCGTGCCGCACATGCTCAAGAACGGCTATGGGCGAATCGTCAATATCGCGTCGATCGCGGGCAAGGAAGGCAACCCGAACGCCTCGCATTACAGCGCGTCGAAGGCCGGACTGATCGGCCTCACGAAGTCGCTTGGCAAGGAACTCGCGGGGAAGAACATTCTCGTCAACGCGGTCACGCCCGCCGCCGCGAAAACCGAAATCTTCGATTCGATGTCGCAGCAGCACATCGACTACATGCTCTCCAAAATTCCGATGAACCGCTTCCTCATGCCGGAGGAAGCGGCGTCGCTCATTCTGTGGCTCTCATCGGAGGACTGCGCGTTCAGCACGGGCGCGGTGTTCGACCTGTCGGGCGGACGCGCGACGTACTGATCCGCGCGCCTCACTGGAGAGAGACATGGACCACGCCGCCACGGCGGAAGGCGCTGTCACGTCCCGCGTGATGCGCCGGCTGCTGCCATTCCTCTTGCTGATGTACGTGCTCGCGTTCCTGGATCGCGCGAACATCGGCTTCGCCCAGAAAGCCTTGCAGCAGGACACGGGCCTCACGAACGCCGCGTTCGCGTTCGGCGCGGGCGTGTTTTTCGTCGGCTATGCGATCTTCGAGGTGCCCAGCAATCTGCTCTTGCATCGCGTGGGCGCGAAGCTGTGGATGTGCCGCATCATGGTCACATGGGGCCTCGTTTCGTCGGCGATGGCCTTCGCGCATTCCGCGACGGCCTTCTACGCGCTGCGTTTTCTGCTCGGCGTGGCGGAAGCGGGCTTCTTCCCCGGCATCGTCTATTACCTGACGCGCTGGTTTCCGCAGAGCGCGCGTGCACGGGCGCTGGGCGTGTTCTATTTCGGCGCGCCGCTCGCCTTTATCTTCGGTGCGCCGCTTTCCGGCTTGCTGCTGGACCTGCACGGCGCGTTAGGCTTTGCCGGCTGGCAGTGGCTTTTTCTCGTCGAAGGGCTGCTCGCGTCCATCGTCGGCGCGTGGGCGTTCTTCTATCTCGACGACGATCCCGCCCGCGCCCGCTGGCTCACGCAGGAACAACGCGCGTGGCTCGTCGCGCGACTGGATGATGACGCGCGCGCCGCGTCATCGCACGGGCCGCATCGCGTGCTGGCCGCGTTGGTCGATCCGCGCGTGCTCGTGCTCTGCTGCGTCTACTTTCTGATTCAGGCGGCGGTGTATGGCGTCGTCTTTTATCTGCCGCAGCAAGTGGCCGCGCTGCTGGGCACGAAAGTCGGGTTGCGCGTCGGACTCGTGACCGCGCTGCCGTGGATCGCGGCGGTCGTCGTGACGTGGATCGTGCCGCGCTACGCGGATCGCACCGGCACGCATCGCGCGTGCGCCGTCGCGCTGCTCGTCATGTCCGGCGTCGCCATCGCGGTGTCGGGCGTCGCGGGCGCGCCCATCGTCTCGCTGATCGCGCTCTGTTGCGCCGCGAGCGGATTCATTGCCGCGCAGCCGCTTTTCTGGACCTTCCCGACGCGTTATCTGACCGGCGCGGCCGCCGCCGCGGGTATCGCGCTCATCAATTCGCTCGGCGGATTGGGCGGTTTTTTCGCGCCGATGGCCCGCACCGCCGCCGACGCCGCTTTTCATTCCGCGAGCGCCGGGCTCGTCGTGCTCGGCGCGTCGAGCGTGCTGGCGGCGGTCATCATCGTCGCGCTGGTCCGCGTGCCGGCGCGCGGCGCCGCCGCCGAGCCTCGTGGCGATCGCCGCAAACCCGCGAACGCGTCCTGACCATTCCAATCTACGGAGACGAAACCATGTCCATGCCCACCATTCGCCAGGTCCGCGCTTTCGTGGTTCGCGGCGGCGGCGCCGATTATCACGATCAGGGCGCCGATCACTGGATCGACGATCACGTCGCCACGCCGATGGCGCGTTATCCGGAGTATCGGCAGAGCCGGCAATCGTTCGGGCTGAACGTGCTCGGCTCGCTCGTCGTCGAAATCGAAGCGAGCGACGGCACCGTCGGCTTCGCGGTGACGACGGGCGGCGAGATCGGCGCGTTCATCGTCGAAAAGCATCTGGCGCGCTTCCTCGAAGGGCAGCGCGTGACGGACATCGAGAAAATGTGGGATCAGATGTACTTCGCGACGCTCTACTACGGGCGCAAGGGCATTGTGCTGAACGCGATCTCGGGCGTCGATCTGGCGCTCTGGGATCTGCTCGCGAAGGTGCGCAAGGAGCCAGTGTTCCAGTTGCTTGGCGGCCCCGTGCGCGACGAACTGCAGTTCTACGCGACCGGCGCGCGTCCCGATCTGGCGAAGCAAATGGGCTTCATCGGCGGCAAGATGCCGTTGCAGCACGGCCCGGCGGAAGGCGAAGAAGGGCTCGCCGCGAACATCGCGAAGCTCGCCGACATGCGCTCGAAAGTGGGCGACGACTTTTGGCTCATGTTCGACTGCTGGATGTCGCTCGATCTGAATTACGCGAAGCGGCTCGCCACCGCCGCGCACGAATACGGCCTGAAGTGGCTCGAAGAAACGCTTCCGCCCGACGACTATTGGGGCTACGCCGAACTGCGCCGCTCCGTTCCGCGCGGCATGATGGTGACGACGGGCGAACACGAAGCGACGCGCTGGGGTTTCCGGATGCTATTCGAAATGGGCTGCGCGGACCTCGTGCAGCCGGACGTCGGCTGGTGTGGCGGCATCACGGAGCTGATCAAGATTTCGGCGATGGCGGACGCGCACAACGTGCTCGTCGTGCCGCACGGGTCGTCCGTGTACAGCTATCACTTCGTCGTGACGCGGCATAACTCGCCGTTCGCCGAATTCCTGATGATGGCGCCGCAAGCCGATCAGGTCGTGCCGATGTTCACGCCGCTCTTGCTCGACGAGCCGGTGCCGGTCAACGGCCGCATGAAAGTGCCGGAGACGTCCGGCTTCGGCGTGCGGTTGAATCCGGAATGCGCGCTGGCGCGGCCTTACACCCACTGACGAGGCGTCCCATGCTGCTGGAGAACAAAGTCTTGATCGTGACGGGCGGCTCGCGCGGCATCGGGCGGGCGATCGCACTCGCCAGCGCGCGCGAAGGCGCGAACGTCGCGATCAATTACTGGCGCGACAACGACCAGTCTTACGGCAAGGCATCAGCGGTGGAATCGATCGTCGGCGAGATCGAGGCGCTGGGCCGTCGCGCGATTGCAGTCGAAGGCAATGTCGCGGAACGCGAGACCGGCATCGAACTCGTGCGGCGAACGGTCGAAGCGTTCGGGCGCGTCGACGTGCTGTCGAGCAATGCGGGCATCTGTCCGTTCCACGCGTTTCTCGACATGCCGCCTTCCGTGTACGAAACGACGGTCGCGGTGAATCTCAACGGCGCGTTCTACGTGACGCAGGCCGCCGCCAATCAGATGAAGGCGCAGGGCACGGGCGGCGCGATCGTCGCGACGAGTTCGATCAGCGCGCTCGTCGGCGGCGGCATGCAGACGCACTACACGCCGACGAAAGCGGGTGTGCATTCGCTAATGCAGTCGTGCGCGATCGCGCTCGGGCCGTATGGCATTCGCTGCAATTCGGTGATGCCCGGCACCATCGCGACCGACCTGAACGCCGACGATTTGTCGGACGCGGACAAGCGCGCCTACATGGAAAAGCGCATTCCGCTCGGCCGTCTCGGTGCGCCCGACGATGTCGCGCAGTGCGTGGTGTTCCTCGCGTCGGATCGTGCGCGCTATGTGACGGGCGCGTCGTTGTTGGTCGATGGCGGTCTTTTCGTCAACTTGCAGTGACCGCCGAGGGAACTGCCGAGTATTTGCGCAGCAACGCGATGAAGTATTCGGCCGGTTCGCTGAGCGTTTCGAATTTGCGGCGCAGCAGGCCGAAACCGGACAGGCTCTTGCCGATCTCGACCGGCAGCTCGACCAGCAGTTGCGCGCGCAGATAGTCGCGCACGACGGACTCGGGCAGCATCGCAACGGCATCGCTGTTTTGCAGCAGTTGCAGCGTCGCGAAGATCGACGCGCATTCGACGATATCGGCGGGCGTCGTCAACCCGGCACGCGCGAGTTCTTCCTCGAAGAGACCGCGCGCGGGGCTCGTGATCGGCTGAAGAATCCACGGCCAGCCGACGAGCGTATCCAGAGCAAGCGAAGCCTTCGCGGCCAGCGGGTGCTTCGCGCGCACGACGAGGCGCATGGCTTCGCGTGCGAGCGGTTCGAAGTCGAAGTCGTTGTGCTGCAAGGGCGTGGTCAGGCGGCCGAGCGCCAGATCCACTTCGCGGCGATGCAGCAGTTGCACGACCTGATCGCTCGTTTCGCCGAGTATCCGCACGTTGAGCAGCGGCCGCTCAGATTTGAGTTCGGTGACGGCCATCGCGAGCACGTCGGGCGCGGCGCCCATGATCGCGCCGACCGTCAGTTGTCCGTGACCGCCGCGCCGCTTGTTGTCGAGATCGTCGGCGAAGCGCGTCAAGTCCGCGAGCGAACGGCGCGCGTAAGCAAGCGCGGCGGTGCCGAGCGGCGTCGGATGCATGCCGCGCGCATTGCGGTCGAAGAGCTGAAAGCCGAACGCTTCTTCGATATCCGCGAGCATGCGGCTCGCGCTCGGCTGCGCGACGTTGATATTGTCCGCCGCCTGATGGAGATTGCGCGTGTTGTCGAGCGCGACGAGCAGCGCGAGATGCTTGAATTTGAGGCGGTTGACGAGCGCGACTTGTGACACGTTCTGGTTCATTGAGCAGCCCCGCGTGATGCAACACGACGATGTTCGCTGATACGGTTTTGCAATCGGCCAATCCTGCTTTCGGATTGTCGTGCTATCAGTCGGCGCATTATAGTCGCAGCACAACGCGCCTTATCGCAAAGAGAAGGCGCATCAAACATAAAAGGCGGCCGCCATGGAGACAGTGGCTTTTCGCATGACCCTCAAACCGGGCATGCGCGAGGAATATGAACGGCGCCATCGCGAGCTATGGCCCGAACTGGCCGATGCGCTGCGTGCCGCCGGCATCCGCGATTACTGGATCTTTCTCGACGAAGCGACAGGCCATCTCTTCGCCACGTACAAGCGCACGGACACGCATACGACCGATGCGCTGCCAGACCAGCCCATCATGCGCAAATGGTGGGATTTCATGGCGGAACTGATGGATACGCATGCGGACAACGCGCCCGTCGCTGTGGCGCTCGCGCCGGTTTTTCATCTTGCGTGAACGCGCCCGAGCCGCGAGGACACCACCATGCAGGTTGTCGATCCGCATATTCATCTGTGGGATTTATCCACGCACCATTACCCGTGGCTCGCAAATCCGCAGACGTCGTTCGTCGGCGACGCGCGCGAGCTGAAGCACGATTATCTGCTTGCCGACTTGCTGCGCGACGCCGAGGGCATCGACGTGCTCAAGCTCGTGCATGTCGATGCGAATCACGATCCCGCCGATCCGGTGGAAGAGACGCGCTGGCTGCAAGGCATCGCGAACGGTGAAGGACGCGGCATGCCGAACGCTATCGTGGCAGGCGCGGCTCTGTCGCGCGACGATGCGCCGCAAGTGCTCGAAGCGCATGCGGCGTTTGCGAATACACGCGGCATTCGGCAGATACTGAATGTGCATGAGAATCCGCTGTATGACTACGTTGGGCGACACTATTTGCACGAGCCGCAATGGCGCAGGCATTTCGCCTTGCTGCGGCGCTTCGGCATGTCGTTCGACTTGCAACTCTATCCATCGCAGATGCACGATGCCGCACAGCTTGCGCGTGAACACGACGATACGCAGTTCATCGTCAACCACGCGGGCATGTTCGTGGATCGTGCGTCGCCGGCCGGGTATCGCGCGTGGCGCGACGGGTTGCGCGCGCTGGCTGCGTGCCCCAACGTCGCGGTGAAAATCAGCGGTCTTGCGATGTTCGATCATCAATGGACCGTCGAGAGCTTTCGGCCCTATGTGCTCGAAACGATCGATACCTTCGGCTGCGAGCGCGCCATGTTCGCTTCGAATTTTCCGGTTGACCGCCTGTTCGGTTCGTACACGGCGATATGGAACGCGTATGCGCGCATCGTCGAGGACGCAAGCACGAGCGAGAAAGACGCGTTATTCATTCAGAATGCAGAACGTATATATCGCATCTAGTCAGGAGACGTTTGATGATCCCAAGGCTTGAAATGCGGCACGCGAGCAAGGCATTCGGCCGCGTGCGTGCGCTCGGCGACGCGAGTTTGCAGCTTTTTCCCGGCGAAGTGCATGCGCTGCTCGGGGAAAACGGCGCGGGCAAGTCCACGCTCGTCAAGCTGCTCGCGGGCGTCTATCAGCCGGATTCGGGCGAACTGCTCGTCGATGGCGTCGCGCGCCGCTTCGCGAATCCCGCCGAAGCACGCAACGCGGGCATCGCGGTGATCTACCAGGAGCCGACGCTCTTCGCGGACCTTTCCATCGCGGAGAACATTTACATGGGGCGTCAGCCGCGCGACAGGCTCGGGCGTATTCGCTATGACGAGATGCATCGCGAAGTCGATGCGTTGCTCGCATCGCTCGGCGTGAACATGCGCGCGCAGCGCCTCGTGCGCGGGCTGTCCATCGCGGATCAGCAAGTCGTGGAGATTGCGAAGGCGCTGTCGCTCGATGCCAACGTGCTCATCATGGACGAACCGACCGCCGCGCTTTCGCTGCCTGAAGTCGAGCGGCTCTTTGCTATCGTGCGCGGATTGCGCGAGCGCAATGCGGCGGTTCTTTTCATCACGCATCGGCTGGATGAAGTGTTCGCGCTCACGCAACGCATGACGATCATGCGTGATGGCATGAAAGTCCACGACGCGCTGACCGCGGACATGAGCATAGATTCGATCGTGAGCAAGATGGTGGGCCGCGATCTCGACACGTTCTACCCGAAGGCCGACGTCGCTCCGGGCGATGTGCGTCTCTCCGTGCGCAATCTGACGCGAGAAGGCGTATTCAAGAACGTGTCGTTCGATGTGCGCGCCGGTGAGATTGTCGCGCTGGCAGGTCTTGTCGGCGCGGGAAGAAGCGAAGTCGCACGCGCGATCTTCGGCATCGATCCGGTCGATGGCGGCGAAGTCAGGGTCGGCGGAAAGAAGATCGAACTCGGCAAACCGGCTGCGGCCGTGCGAGCGGGACTCGCGCTCGTGCCCGAAGACCGGCGCGCGCAAGGACTTGCGATGGAGTTGTCCATCGCGCGCAATGCATCGTTGACAGTGCTCGGACGTTTGGTGCGGCACGGCCTCATCTCGTCGCGAAGCGAATCCACGCTCGCCGCGGACTGGGGCAAGCGCCTTCGCCTGAAGGCCAGCGATCTCGACGCACCCGTGGGCACGCTGTCGGGCGGTAATCAGCAGAAGGTCGTGCTCGGCAAGTGGCTCGCGACGAATCCCAAGGTGCTCATCATCGACGAGCCGACGCGCGGCATCGACGTGGGCGCGAAAGCCGAGGTGTATCGCACGCTCGCGGAACTCGTGAAGGAGGGCATGGCCGTGCTGATGATATCGAGCGAACTGCCTGAAGTGCTTGGCATGGCAGACCGCGTGCTCGTGATGCACGAGGGACGTATCAGCGCGGACATTGCCCGCGCCGATGCGAGCGAGGAGCGCGTCATGAGCGCGGCGTTGGGCGCTCCTGCGCATACTTTAGGTCACGCGGCATGATGACACGACACTCTCCCAGCTTGCCCGCCATGCACGCCGCGCAAGAGAAACGCGACGGTTTCGCCGCATCCATCGCGAAGAGCCGCGAGTTGACGCTCTTCGTCGTGCTGCTCGTGCTCGTCGGCGCGACGGCGGCCGTGAAGCCCGACTTCCTGAATTTGCAGAATCTGCGCGACGTATTGCTCAATGTGTCGATCATCGGCTTGCTGACGGCGGGCATGACGATCGTGATGTTGATGCGGCACATCGACTTGTCGGTGGCGTCGATTGTCGGCGTAAGCGCGTATGCGGTCGGCAGCCTCTTTGTCGTGTTCCCGCATATGCCCGTGATCGCCGCGATATTCGCCGGCATATTGATCGGACTCCTGATTGGTGCGTTGAACGGCGCACTGGTCACGTTTGGCCGCGTCCCGTCGCTGGTTGCGACGCTCTCCACGCTTTACATCGTGCGCGGCGCGGATTACGCATGGGTCCACGGCGGACAGATCAACGCGACCAGCCTGCCGGATGCGTTCGCGAAAATCGCAACGGGGTCGTTGATTGGCGTGCCGAATCTCGTGTTGATCGCGCTCGTCGTGCTCATTGCGTTATCCGTGTATCTGAAGCAGTATCGCGGCGGACGCGAGCATTATGCGATCGGCTCGAATCCCGAAGCGGCGCGGCTTGCCGGCATTCGCGTGGACCGTCGCGTGATGATCGGCTTCCTGCTGTCGGGCGCGATTGCCGGGCTCGCCGGCGTGCTGTGGCTGGCGCGCTTCGGCACCGTCGATGCGAGCACGGCGAAGGGCATCGAGTTGCAAGTGGTCGCGGCGGCCGTCGTCGGCAGCGTCGCGATCACGGGCGGCGTCGGCACGGTGGCGGGCGCAACGCTCGGCGCGCTCGTGCTCGGCGTCATCAACATCGCGCTGGTGGTGCTGCGCGTGTCGCCGTTCTGGCAGCAAGCGATACAAGGCGCGCTGATCGTCGCGGCGATCACGCTCGATACGTTGCTCGCGCGTTCCGTTGCGCGCCGCATGATGAGGAAACGCGATCATGGCTAAACCCGATTCCGCTTTGTCCGTCGCGAAGCGCCGCCATGTGCAATGGGAAGCGATGCTGGTCATCGTGCTCGTCGTCTCGCTCGTGACGGGACGGGTGCTGGCGCCCATGTTTTTGTCGTCAGCGAATCTCTCCAACATGCTCGCCGATTTCACCGAGATCGCCTTGATCGCGTTGCCGATGACGCTCGTCATCGTCGCGGCGGAGATCGACTTGTCGGTTGCGTCGGTGCTCGGGGCATCGAGCGCGCTGATGGGCGTGCTGTGGCATATGGGATTGCCGATGCCGCTCGTCATCGCCATCGTGCTTGTCGCGGGCACGCTCGCGGGGCTGCTGAACGGGCTCGTGATCGTGCGCTTCGGCTTGCCCTCGCTTGCCGTGACCATCGGCACGCTCGCGTTGTTTCGCGGGCTCGCGTATGTATTGCTGGGCGATCAGGCCATCGCGGATTTCCCCGCGTCATACACGGCGTTCGGCATCGATACTGTCGGCGATACCTTCCTGCCGATGCCGTTCCTTCTCGTGATCGCGGGCGCCATCGTCTTCACGATTCTCTTGCAGGCGACGCCCTTTGGACGCAGCCTCTATGCCATCGGCGCGAACCCGACCGCCGCGCAGTTCTCCGGCATCGACGTCGCCAGGACGAAGCTGAAGCTCTTCATGATGTCGGGCGCGATGTCGGCGCTCGCGGGCGTCGTCTATACACTGCGCTTCACGAGTGCGCGTGGCGACAACGGCGAAGGCTTCGAACTGTCGGTCATCGCGGCGGTGCTGTTTGGCGGCGTGAGTATCTTCGGCGGACGCGGCTCGATGATCGGCGTGCTGCTGTCGCTCGTGATCATCGGCGTGCTGCGCAATGCCTTGACGCTCGCGGACGTGTCGAGCGAAACGCTGACCATCGTGACCGGCGCTCTGTTGCTTTCCTCGGTGCTGATACCGAACCTGGTCGCGCGTTGGCGGGCGGCGCGCGAG
Organism: Burkholderia sp. 8Y; assembly: GCF_902506145.1. Classification (GTDB taxonomy): domain Bacteria; phylum Pseudomonadota; class Gammaproteobacteria; order Burkholderiales; family Burkholderiaceae; genus Caballeronia. The sequence continues at coordinate 1,945,005 of NZ_LR733519.1, forward strand.
AAGCGCCTGATGGCGCAGACGCTATGACGAAAAGTTATACCCGCGTTGATAACCAGCGCAGAAGCCCGTTTTTGAAGGGCGGCGCGCAATGACAGGAGACGTTCAGACATGAAAAAGCCCTATCGATTCGCACGCGGCCCGATGCTCGCGGCGGCCTTGCTTGCCGTCACCGTGGCATTGACTGCGAGCGCCGCCGAAGTGAAGAGCGGCCTCAAGATCGCATTCGTGCCGAAGCAGATCAACAACCCGTACGAGGTGATCGCCGACGATGGCGGCATGGCCGCAATCAAGGAGATGAAGGGCGACGGCAAGGTCGTGGGGCCGTCGGATGCCGGTGCGTCATCGCAAGTCAGCTATATCAACACGCTCATCACGCAGCGTCAGAACGCGATCGTGATTGCGGCCAACGATGCGAACGCGGTCGTGCCGTATCTGAAGAAGGCGATGTCGCAGGGCATCAAGGTCGTCACGTTCGATTCGGATACCGCGCCCGATGGCCGGCAGATTTTCGTGAATCAGGCCGAGTCCGAGGCGATCGGGCGCGGGCAGATTCAACTGCTATCCAAGCTGATCGGCGGCGAAGGGGAATTCGCGATTCTTTCGGCTACGCCCAACGCGACGAACCAGAATACGTGGATCAAATGGATGCAGGAAGAGTTGAAGAAGCCCGAGTATTCGAAGATGAAACTGGTCAAGATCGCCTACGGCAACGACGATGACCAGAAGTCGTTCGTCGAGACGCAAGGCTTGTTGCAGGCATATCCGAACCTGAAGGGCATCGTCGCGCCGACATCGGTCGGGATTGCGGCTGCGGCGCGTTATATCCAGAGCTCGCCGGCCAAGGGTAAGGTCACTGTGACCGGCCTTGGCACGCCGAATCAGATGCGCGCGTTCATCAAGAACGGCACCGTGCAGGCGTTCCAGTTGTGGGACCCGGGCCAATTGGGCTACCTCGCGGCGTTTGCGGCGGCGAATCTCGCGTCCGGCACCATCACGGGCAAGGAAGGCGATTCGTTCGATGCCGGCAAGCTCGGCAAGCGCACGGTGGGCAAGAGCGGCGAAGTGATTCTCGGGCCGCCGACGACGTTCGACGCCAGCAATATCGATCGTTTCAATTTCTAGGCGGATGCGGCGGAGCGCCTCGACGCTCCGCCGTATAGTTTTACTAAGGTTAGCTAACTATCTTCGCGACTTGGACAGACGGTGCGCCAGTCCGAGATTGGTCGCGATTTGCCAGACATACACGCGCGAGAAGCGCACGCCATAGCGCCGCTCGATCAGTTCGCGCAGACGCGCATTGGTCCATGCGTCGCTTGGAAAGCCGTGTTTGCGCGCCGGGTTCTGCAACGCGGCGGCGATCCAGTCGAGCGCCGCGCGGTCCAACACCGACGTGCGTCCGCCGACGCCCATTTTCGCGAGCGCATCCAGCCCGCCGTCCGCAACGATGCTTTTGTAGCGGCGCACCGTCTGCACCGACAGATGCAGCTCGTCCGCGACCGTCGCCACCGATGCGCCTTCCAGCAGCCTGCGCCCGGCGCTCATGCGCCGCTCGACGCTCGGAAGAGGGGCGGGGCGGGACGGCATCGCGCTGTCGTCGTTCGGGCGGTCCGGGGCTTCGACGCGCGGCGGTTCAGCCGCGCAGCCCGGCGGCGCGCTCACGCGCAATCCAGTGCGCCCGTGAAATGCGGGGCGCGTCGAAGCCGGGCGCGGCGTCACGGCGTCCGTATGCGTTCATGCGTGGCTCCTTTTCGGGAGACTGCGGAACTCGATCGAACGTGCTTAACGGAAAATCGTGCGCGGCCCGCGAAGTCAGGCCGGCTACTTCGGGCTACCAATAAACGTTTTACGGCGCAATGGGCAGCGGTCGCCAAAAATTTTTTGGCTTGAATAATGGAGGCGAATTGCCTATGCGCGCGGCGGTCCAGGCGCGCTTCAACCCACGCGCGATGCGCGGCGAGCAATGCTGCGGGACTCGGTTGCAGTTGTTCGTGTATCCGTGCGTCGCGAGGACGCCATGCGCGGCCGAAGCCCTCGCCTCAGACGCGATAGAACTCGATATCCTGGCCCGCATGTACCGCGCGCTTCAACCATTCCGGCATGTCGCCCACGCCGTCCCAGGTGTCGCCGCTTGCGTTGCGGAAAACCGGACCGGCTCCGTTCGATGCGGGCATGGACGGCAATTGAGGCATCGCGCGATGCGCCTTTTGGGCGCCGTTCGCCCCGTTCCCGTTGGTTTTCGTGAACGTGGGCGGTGGGGGAGGCGCGGCCTGCGCTTCGGCTAAAGCTTCGGCCAGGGCGGTTTCGGTAATGCCGAATTCGGCCATGCGGCTGCGTAAGTACGCAATGATGCTATCTCGCTTTCTTTCGTCCACGGCTTTCCTGATTCAGCTTTTTGATTTACAGAAGACGAACCCATGCCCCGCGCGGACCGGGGCGGTTCGATGTCTTTAATAGGTGTATTACCAAGCGTGGCGCAGTGTTTGCCGCTCGTCAATTGGTGAATTTACCGCGAGGCTGTTTTAATCCGCCAGACTCATTGACGCAATCGCCGAATAGACTCGCCGAATAGAGTCGCTAAGTCCTTTACTCGTTCGAGGATCACCGCGACGGACGCACGACAAGAGTGCGCGCGGGAAGTCACGCTGAAAACCACGATCCGCAGAGGGGCAAGCCGCGCCGCCGACGACTGCGCGACGGCCGAAAAGCTCGCTCCGCTTCTATTGTATGCTGCTCTTAGCCGGAATCAGAAAGTTTTAACGCGAATGTTGTTCTCCCGGTAATTCCGCACCGTGCGCGCGAATGGCGGCAATCAGTTCCGCCGGTGTTATTTCATAACGGACTTCCCGATGAATACCGGGTTTGCGTTCATCGATCTCGATCAGCAGCACGGCCTTGCCGTCAGCGGCGGGTTCGAGCTTCAACGAGCGCACTTCCTGGCCGGTGGCGTCGTCATATTCGGTCAGGAGCGTCATGGCCCCGGTGGCTGCGCTTCTCGGCATCGACATTCTTCCTCCCGTCTTGCGACGCATTTGTTGTTGTTCCGCTGCATCGGCCAGCCGCGCGCACGATAGGGCGTGCGCGCTCGACGGACGAAATAGGGCGGATACGGCGGACGCGGAGCGCGGCGCATACGCGAGTGCACTCCGGTATCTCATTATTGCCTGCCAAAAGCGCGGGCGTCCAGCGTGCGAGTTTCCCGCCCGCTTGCGCCTCGTCGTGCCCCTTAAGCGGTCGCCCCGATGGCGTCGCGGGCTTCTGCGGTGATTTCGAACGAACGCAGCCGCGCCGCATGGTCGAAAATCTGCGCGGTGACGATGAGTTCGTCCGCCCGCGTCTGATCGATCACGGAGCGCAGCCCGGCTTCGACGTCCCCACGGTCGCCGACGACCGAGCACGACAGCGAGTGATCCACGCCCGCGCGCTCGGCCGGCGACCACGCGATCGATTCGACCGGCGGCGGCAGTTGCCCCGGCGTGCCTCGTCGAAGATTGATGAATTGCTGTTGCAGCGATGTGAACAGGAAGCGCGCTTCGTCGGCGGTGTCGGCGGCGAAGACGTTGACGCCGACCATCGCGTAAGGCTTGTCGAGCGTGGCGGACGGCCGGAATTGCGAGCGATAGACGTGCAGCGCGGTCATCAGATAATCCGGCGCGAAATGGGACGCGAACGCGAACGGCAGCCCGAGCGCCGCTGCGAGCTGCGCGGAAAAGAGCGAGGAGCCGAGCAGCCAGATCGGCACATGCAGCCCCGCGCCGGGCACCGCGCGCACGCGCTGGCCTTCCACGGGATCGCCGAAATAACGCTGAAGCTCCACGACGTCGTCGGGGAACGAGTCCGCGCTGCCTTGCAGGTCGCGGCGCAGCGCGCGGGCGGTCGTCTGGTCGGTGCCGGGCGCGCGCCCGAGCCCGAGGTCGATGCGGTCCGGAAACAGCGAGGCGAGCGTGCCGAACTGCTCGGCGATCACGAGCGGCGCGTGATTCGGCAGCATGATGCCGCCCGAGCCGACTCGAATCGTCTTCGTGCCGCCCGCGATATGCGCGATCACCACGGAGGTCGCCGCGCTGGCGATCCCCGTCATGTTGTGATGCTCGGCGAGCCAGTAGCGCCGGTAACCCCAGCGTTCGGCGTGCTGGGCGAGATCGAGCGAATGGGCGAAGGCGTCGGCGGCGGTGGAGCCGAGCGGAATGGGCGAGAGGTCCAGCAGCGAGAAGGGGATCATTGCGATTGGGCTTGCAAGAACGTGGCGGCGCGGCGTGCGGATGGGCGCAGCGGCCTCGACGCGGCCACGCGTTGGACCTTCGATTGTGCCGAAAGTCCGGGAAGTCTGCCGAAGCCGACGATGTTCGCGGCGTGCGGGCGGCTCGGGGCGAGGATCATGCGGGCCGGATGCGTCTGCCGTCACGCCAGCGCCGGGTATCCTCGCTGCGCCGCCTCGCGCTCATAGCGGAGAATCGGCGCGTAATCCGCTTTTTCCAAGCGCACGACGCCCTTCAGCCTCAACCTGCCTGCAAGCTGCCGGTCACGCTCGATGGCATCGCTCAGCGCGGCCGCGAGCCCATCGACGAGTTCGGGCGGCACGCGCTTCGATGCGATGAACGGAAGCGCGGGCGCACTCGCCGTCGTGCCGAGTTCGCGCACGCCGGCCGCCAGTTCGGGCCGATGCGCCCGCACGAACGCGAGCGTCACGCAGTCGATGGCGGCGATATCGGCGCTTTGGTCGATCGCGATGGCCCGCAGCGACGCCAGATGCCCGCCGCTCTTCGTCACGGAGCCGAAGAAGCGCCCGCCCTGCGCGAAAGGGGCGACGGCGTGTCGGAACAGGTTCATGCCGCTGTTCGAATCGTCGTCGTTGTAGACGGCGCGCAGGCCGCGACAGGCTTCCAGCGATGCCGCGTCCACGTGCGCGCCCGCCACCAGCACGCTGCGATAGCCGCCGTTATCGCAGCCGGGGACATCGAAGTCCGGCGTGGCGACGAGTTGCACCTGCTCATCAAGCGCATGCAGCAGCGGATAGCCGCACGTCTGCGAGAGCAGCAGATCGTCGCGCAGCCAGAAGGCGGTCAGTTCCGAGCGCGGATCGGCGATGGTGAGCGTATCGCCGCGCGCGTCGAGGCGATCGGCGATCCGGGCGTGCACGGCATCGAGCAAGGCGCGCCAGTCGGCGGCGAGCGCGGGCGTGACGTTGTACATCGGCAGGGCGGCGGTCCAGTGCATCGTCGGGGGCGGGCGTGAGATGTTGCATCGTAACGGGTGTTTCGAGGCGATGGTCGGCGAGCCGGCTCGCCAGCGGTGACGAGCAGTCGCCGGATCGCGGCGTGCGTCGAATCTTCAACCGCCGGAAGCCGCCTCCGCGCGCTCGCCGCGCCCGAACGTTCGTACCGGCGCGTCATCGGCCGCACTCGCGAACGGATGCACCGGCGCGACCGCCCGCGCGAACGCATACCGCGTGAACCACTCGCCGTATCCACGCACGACGAAACCGCCATTGCTCGCCCGATACGCTTCGCGCCGCTCACGATAAACCGCGCCGAGCGCAAACCAGGGCACGCCCGGCAAATCATGATGCACCGCATGGTAGTTGTTGTTCAGAAAGAGCAGCCGCCACGGCCACGCGGCCTCGTTGATGACCGTCCGTTCGCGCTCCGGACCGACCGCACGATGTTCGAGGAACGAGCGCACGGACGAAAGCACGAGCGCCGCGTAGCCGACGCCCAGGAACGCGCGCCACGGCACGCCACATCGCGTGTCCAGCCACCACGCGAGCACCGCCAGCGCCGCAATGTGGGCGATCCAGCTCGCGACGATCCGCCATTCGCGATCAAGAACCGCCATCGCCGCTTCCCGCCAGGACGCGGCGATGGCGAACCACGGCCCGATCAGCAGGCGCCCGACGAACGTATTGCGCGCGGCGATCGCGGCACGCAGCACGATGCCCGCGCTTGCCCACTGAGCGGGCGTCACGTAGTAGCTTTCGGGATCGCGGCCGGGCACGGTCAGATGCGCGTCGTCGTGATGACGCAGGTGGGACGCGCGATAGACCGCATACGGAAACCACACGGCGAGCGGCGCCAGCCCGAAGATCATGTTGACGAGCGGCCAGCGCGTCGGATGTCCGTGCAACAACTCGTGCTGCAGCGACATGTACCAGCACGACAGCACCGCGAGCAGGCCGAGCGCGACCGGCAATCCGAGCGTGCGCGCATGCATCGCGACGGCGAACCAGCCGCCATGCACTGCGACGATCACGAGCCAGGTGGGCCATTCGCTGCGCCAGCGCCAGGACGCGCGCTGGTCCTGGATTGCATCGCGTTGGGCGTCGTCGAGATAGCGTGGCATGGCGGACTCTGAAAGGCGAAGGGCCATGTTAGCCGCGTGCTCGCGCCACCCCAACGAACGAATACGCCTATGGTTTTCGCGCAAAGCGGATAGCAGCGCGTTGCACGCCGGCGCTTTTCACGCGATCGCGATTTATGTAGGCATGCGAAATAATGAGGCATGCATTCGCTAGCTGAGACGACGATGCGAATATTGGCCGCAAGAAGAAGCACGGTATTCTTTGACGCTGTCCCGGTTCCTTGCCCGCCACGCGCACCTATGACCCGACCTCCCGCATCCGGCACCGCGTCAGTCTCTCAGTCCACGCGGCGGCTACCCGCCCGCTCAACGCGTCTTTTCGCCGGACTCATCGCGTTCAACGTGGCCGCATGGCTGTGGGCGCTCATCGCGTTTCGTCACTATCCGCTGCTCATGGGCACGTCGCTGCTCGCGTATTCGCTCGGGCTTCGCCATGCGGTCGATGCAGACCATATCGCGGCCATCGATAACGTCACACGCAAGCTGATGCAGCAGGGCAAGCGTCCGCTTTCGGTCGGCATCTACTTCTCGCTCGGGCATTCGACCGTCGTCATGCTCGCGACCGCGCTGATCGCCGCGACCGCGCTCGCCGTGCAGTCGCGGTTCGCGGCGTTTCGCGAGATCGGCGCATTCATCGGCACGTCGGTCTCCGTGTTTTTCCTGTTCGCCATCGCCGCGATGAACCTCGTCGTGCTGCGCGGCGTGTGGCGTGCGTTCCGGCGCGCGCGTCGCGGCGACGCCTTGAAGGAAGACGATGCGAACATGCTCGTCGTCGGCGGCGGGCCGCTCGCGCGCATCGCGCGGCCGCTTTTCAAGCTGATCGGCACGAGCTGGCACATGTATCCGCTGGGCTTTCTGTTCGGCCTCGGCTTCGATACCGCGACCGAAATCGGGCTCATGGGCATTGCCGCGTCCGAAGCGGCGCGCGGCATGCCGGTATGGTCGATCCTCGTGTTCCCGGTGCTCTTCGCCGCCGGCATGTCCCTGATCGATACCGCCGACAGCCTGCTGATGGTCGGCGCCTACGGCTGGGCGTTCATGAAGCCGGTCCGCAAGCTCTACTACAACCTGACCGTGACGCTGGCGTCGGTGGTGATCGCGATGTTTGTCGGCAGCGTGGAGGCGCTCGGCCTGCTCGCGGACCGCCTGCAACTGAAAGGCGGCCTCTGGGATCTCGCCGCGCGCCTGTCGGACCATTTCGGCGCGCTCGGCTACGCGGTGATCGGCCTCTTCGCCGCGTGCTGGCTGGGGTCGGCGCTGCTCTACAAGTGGCGCGGCTACGATGCCGCCGACGACGCGCTCGACTCGGGCATCGCGCGCTAGCTTTCTCACGCCGGCTTTCGCGCCGGCTTTCGTTCTCCTGATGCGGGCATCGTTTCTGCTGTCCATGTGCGCCTGCCGCTCATCGGTTCCCGCATCGAGCGGCCTACACGGAGAACACATCATGGCAGATACGCAGGACGCCTCGCGCGAGGGCGGTTCCGCAGGCGCGGACTCACCGAATCTCGACGATGCACAACGGGAACAGGCGGCCAAGCATTCGACGCCGCATGCGCTCGTCATTCACGAAATCGTGCGGGAGGAAGGCGAGGCCGCGATGGAGCGGACCTTCGGCGCATTGATGTGGTCCGGGCTGGCCGCGGGGCTATCGATGGGCTTCTCGTTTCTCGTCCAGTCGATACTGGAAAGCGCGCTGCCCGAGACGCACTGGAGCAGTCTCATCGCGAGCCTGGGCTATACCATCGGCTTCGTGTTCGTCATTCTCGGACGGCAGCAGTTGTTCACCGAAAGCACGCTGACGGCGGTGCTGCCCGTCCTCACGCGCCGCGACATGAAGACGGTCGGCAAGACGCTGCGCCTGTGGATCATCGTGCTGGTGTTCAATCTGATCGGAACGGCGATCTTCGCGGGCCTGCTGCAACTTCCCGGCGTGTTCTCGCCGGAAGTCACCGAAGCGCTTGCCAAGGTCGCGAAGGCGCCGTACGCAGGCAGCTTCGGCGTGACGGTCGCGCGGGCGCTTTTCGCCGGCTGGCTGATCGCGTTGATGGTCTGGCTGCTGCCGAGCGCGCGGTCGGCGCGTTTGCTGACGATCCTGCTCGTCACCTACACGGTCGCGGTCGCCAAGCTCTCGCACGTGATCGCGGGCTCCGTCGAAGCGGCCTACGCGGTCATGTCGGGCGCGGCCAGCGTCTCGCAGTACTTCCTCGTTTTCCTCGTGCCGACGCTCATCGGCAATATTCTCGGCGGCGTGTCGCTCGTCGCGATCGTCAATCACGCGGCCATCGCGCCGGAGATCAACGGCACGCCGCAGAACGCCGATTGAGGGCGGAGTGCGGCGCGGCGCGCGTTACTTGTTGTTGCCCGCGCCCGTGCCGTACAGACCGTTGTTGAAGCCGCCCGCGCCGTTCGTCGAGTGCTCCTTGCCGACGGTCGGGCCGCGCGACTTGCCTGCGGCGTCCTTCGACTGCGGCTTTTGCGTCTCGTGCACCGCGACGCCGGACGGGTTGGCGCGCGCGGTCGAGTCGGACGTGCGGTTTTCCTGCTGATCCGAGCCTTCCGGCTTCGTGATCTGCGCGCTGGCGCAAGTGCTGAATCCGGCGGCGAATCCCGCGAGCAGCGTGGCGGCCATTCGAGTGCGTAAAGCGGACATGACGTCTCCAGGCAGTTCGGAAAAAGAAAGCCGAGCACGAACGATGCCTGAGGACAGCCTGTGCGATGTCGGGTTCGCCGGACTCGCCGGCGAAGCTGCGCGCCCGCCCGGCAGAACCGTTGCGAGCGAAGAACGTCGCGCGCCTGGCGCGAATGGCGAAAGCGGCGGTCAGGCCGCTTTCGCCCAAAGCCTGTTGGTCGACCTTTTGCGGCCGCCGCCGTCGCGTGGATTGCTTTGAACCGCATCGAGCGCAACGCGCAGTGCTTCGATGCGCTGCTTCTGCGCGGGCACGAGCGCGTAGCCACTGACCACGGCCGTGAGGCGTTCGCGCCAGTATTCCACGTTGAGCGTGCCGGACGACTGGTTGTTCATCGTGCGAAGCTGCGCCACGGCGCGCTCGATGTGTTGGAGTTCGATGTCCGCCATCGCCGAGGGCAGCAGGCTGCCCTTGGTCTCGCCTTTCTTCTTCTTCATTAGTGGTCTTCCTCTCAGCCGCACGGCTCAACGCTGCATGGACGTTGCGCGTCGTGCGGGCACCCCGTTCACCCGCGCGTTTTCTGTTGAAACGTCACGGGCGGCCCTTGCTCATTTTCTGAATTGTTCGTCGCGACCGGCAGGCGTGATCCGCAGTCTTGTATCTGCGGCTGCCAACGGTACGACCGTTGACAAAAATGTACGCAAAGGGGGCCTGTTGCCTCCGTCTGTCATCGCACATTTTTGAGAGAGCTCGGGCGGCTTTCGATGCTGCGCCGCGCCACGCACGAGCGAAGCGCAAGGCGACGCGTTCAGTCGGTGTCGTCGGAAGAGGACTTGCGCGTGGATGGCTGAGCGCGCTTACCGCTGCGTCCGATTTGCGCTTCCATCGCTTCGTCGAGCTTGCTCACCTTGCGCGGCTTGGCGGGCTCGCGGGCGTTGACGAACGCGATGAAGTCGTCCATCGGCAGCGGGTCGCAGAGCTTGGCGGTGCCTTGCGCCGAACGCTCGACCAGATAGAAGAAGCCGCCCGGCATGCTCACGGCCGCGTAGTGCGGATTGCCGGTGCGCGTCTTGAGCCGTTCGACGGCGCTGATGGCTCGTGTCGAGCGCATGATGCTAGCCTCGCGCGGTCAGGGCGCGCACTTCTTGCCCGCGCCTTCGATCCACATGTTCGACACGTGGCGCTCGCCGGGGTAGAAGCGGTAGGTGGTCTCGCCGTTGTCGTAGCGGACCTTGACGACGTTCGAGTCGCCGAATTCGAGCATCGTGCCTTGCGGAATCGGCGTTTGCTTGTAGGTCGCGTTGTGCTTTTTCGCTTCGTCGGTGATGCATTGCACGATGCTCGCGACCTCGTTGTGCGTCGATGCGGCTTCGACTTCGGGCTGGCCGGCGTCTTCGTTATGAAAGCGGCCGCAAGCGGCGATGAGCAGGGGCAGCGCGAGGGCCGCGACGAGTTTCTTCATGATCTTCCCGGTCGTGAGGGTGTCGAATCGAACGCTCCATGAGAGCTCCATTAGAGCACAGCGTCTTTACAGTTCGGACGGCTCCCGGCGTTCGGCGCAACGACGAAGGCAGCAACGTCCGCGCCCGCACGCGGCGCGTGCGTCGGCGGACGTCTTCGCTCAGGCTTGGCTCAAACGCAACTCAGGCGTCCGGCGGCACGCCGAGCAGCGGCAGCGTGGCCCCGACGATGCCCGAGAACACCGGCCCGGCGACGGTCCCGCCGTAGTACGCGCCGCCCGACGGCTCGTCGATCATCACGGCGACGATCACGCGCGGATCGCTCATCGGCGCGATACCGACGAACGACGCGCGATACTTGTTCACCGCATATGCGCGCCCGATCTGCTTGCGCGCCGTGCCCGTCTTGCCGCCCACGCGATAGCCGTCGACCGCGGCGGCGCGTCCGGTGCCGTTCGGTCCCATCGCCATTTCGAGCATGTCGCGCACGGCGGCGGCCGTCGCCGGCTGGACCACCGGCGTGCTCGCGCGGCGCTTTTCGCCGTGGATGAGCGTGGCCGCGTGGAAGCGCCCGTCGCCGGCATACGCCGTGTAGATCTGCGCGATCTGCAGGAGCGAGAGCGACAGGCCGTAGCCGTAGGCCATCGTCGCCTGTTCGATCGGCTTCCAGCGTTCGGGCGCGCGCAGCCGTCCCGTGGCCGCGCCCGGAAACGTCAGTTCCGGCGCCTGACCGATGCCGTACTCGCGGTACTTGTCCCAGATGGTCCGCGCAGGAATCTTCAGCGCGAGCTTCGTCAGCGCGACGTTGCTCGACATCTGCACGGCCTCGGCCACCGTGATGACGCCATGATTCGACGTATCGTGAATCACGTTCGGCCCGATCTTCAGCGTGCCGGGGTTCGTGTCGATGCGCGTATCCGGCCTCACGTGACCGAGGTCGATGGCGAGCGCGGCCACGAGCGGCTTGATGGTCGAGCCGGGCTCGAACGTATCGGTGAGCGCGCGGTTGCGAAGCTGCTCGCCGGTAAGACGGCGGCGGTCGTTGGGATCGAAGCTCGGGTAATTCGCCAGCGCCAGCACTTCACCGTTTTTCGCGTCCAGCACGACGACGCTGCCCGCGCGCGCCCGATGTTTCGCGATGGCCGCCTTCAGTTGCGAATGCGCGAGCTGCTGAATGCGCCGGTCGATCGTCAGGCGGATCGTCTCGCCGTTTTGCGGCATCGCCGTCTCGCCGATCTGCGAAACGACGCGCCCCAGCCGGTCGCGGATCACTTCGCGCTGGCCGGCGGCACCCGCGAGGCGCGCATCGGCGGCAAGCTCGATGCCTTCCTGACCGCGATCCTCGTTATCCGTGAAGCCGACGACATGCGCCGCCGCTTCGCCTTCCGGATAGAAGCGTTTCGTGTCGGGCACGAGCGTGATGCCCGCGCGACCGATCTCCGCGATTCGCTCGGCCGTCTGCGCATCGACCTGGCGCTTGAGCAGCACGAAGCGGCGATTCGTCTCGATGCGGCGCGTCAGTTCCTCAGCCGGAAAGCCCAGCCCTGTCGCGATGTCGCCGGTGCGGGCGGCGTCGAGGAGCTTCGGGCTCGCCCAGACTTCGTAGGTGGCGAGGCTGACGGCGAGCATCGCGCCATGCCGGTCCACGATGCGCCCGCGCGTGGCATCGAGCGCGAGCGTTCGCTGATAGCGTTTCTGTCCTTCGCCGATATAGAACGCGTGATCGACGACTTGCACCCACAGCGCGCGCCCGGCCAGCGCGAGAAACGCGGCGGTCACGCCCGCGAGGACGAACGTCGAGCGCCACGCCGGCAGCCGTTGCGCGAGCATGGCGCTGCGATGATGCGTATGGAAATCGCGGCCACCGCGCGTCTTTTTCTTGAACATCGTTGCGATGCGTCAGGCAGGATCAGACTGCGCGAGGCGCGCGAGCGCCGCGTCGAGCTCGGACGACGCGATGGCGCCGTCCGCATCCGGCAGACGAATGCCGATATCCTCGCTCAACACGCGCCGGAGCTCTTCGACGCTTGCGAGTTCGCGATGCGTGGTGCCGTCGCGCTCGTCGTGCATGGACAGGCGCCCGTTGAAAAGACCGTAGCGGCGTCCCGGCGCGAGCCGCGCAGCCAGCAGGTTATGCACGAAAATCGACTGCGGATACGTGGACACGAAGTAATTCGACATCTCGTAGTCGATGTCATATTGCGGATCGAAGTCGAAGCGGTAGATGGCGGTCCACGTTCCGTCGATGAGCGCCTCCATTCGATAGTGCGGCAGGCCCGCATCCCAGTCGATGCGCTGCAGCCTGAACGCGCCATGCGGCGTGATCTGCTCCAGACCGCCTTGAAGCGCGAGCGGCGCGGAAAGCGTCATGCCGCCGAAGCCGACATCGGCGACGAATGCGCCTTCGTCCAGCTCCACGACGAGCAGCATGTGCGTGCGCGGCGGCATGACCGACGCATCGCGGCCCCACAGCACGCGGCCCGCGTAGCTTTTCACGCGGAAACCCAGTGCTTCGAGTACGCTGCGAAAAAGCAGGTTGTGTTCATAGCAGTAACCGCCGCGCCGGTTCGTGACGAGCTTGCGCTGAATGGAAGCGGGATCGATGCGGACCGGCCGCCCGAGCAGCACGTCGAGATTCTCGAACGGTATCGCCTGCGGATGCAGCAGATGCAGCGCGCGCAGCGTGTCGAGCGTGGGCGCGGGCCGGTCGCCGCCGCCGAAGCCGATTCGCGCGAAGTAGGCGGGCAGATCGATGAGCGTGTCGTGTGGAGTCATGTCGAGGTTGGCCTTGGGGCTGCGAAGTCGCGCAAGCATTCTACGACACGGCAAGCCGAAAATTACAGATAGCCTACGAACGAAGCAAAGCGCCGTAAGAAGCGATGCGCGATTGAACTGTGCCGCATTGCCCGAGGTCTTTCCAGTTTCCGCTCAACGGATGAGGACACCCACGTCATGCCGAACGATGCAGACCAAAGCAGTCAGGCAAGTGCTTCGAACCCGCCTTCAGCGTCGCCCGCAGCGAGGCGCCGCGCGCCTCCCTGCACACTCGTGATCTTCGGTGCGGGCGGCGATCTCACGCGGCGGCTTCTGATGCCCGCGCTCTACAACCTGTCCGCCGACGGTCTGCTCGACGACGACATGCCCATCATCGGCGTCAATCACGGCGCGCGCGAGACGTCCGAGTGGCGCGACGAGCTCACCGAGTCGCTGCGGAAATTCGCCGCCGACAAGGCCAGCACGTTCCACACGTCGAAGCTGGACGAAGACGCCTGGAACCGCGTCGCGCAAAAGCTCGAATACTTCGCGGGCGAGTTCGACGACGACGACACCTTCGCGCGGCTCAAAAAGCGGCTCGCCGAGTCGAAGGCGCGCAATGTCGTTTTCTATCTGGCCGTGGGCGCGCGCTTCTTCGCGCCGATCGCCGAACATCTCGGGCGCGCCGGTCTGCTGGAAGAGAAAGACGGCGCATTCAGACGGCTTGTCATCGAAAAGCCGTTCGGCACCGACCTCGCTTCCGCGCAGGCGCTCAACCGCTGCATTCTCACGTACGCGCAGGAATCGCAGATCTATCGCATCGACCATTTTCTCGGCAAGGACACGGTGCAGAGCATTCTCGCGGTGCGCTTCGCCAACGCCATGTTCGAGCCAGTGTGGCGGCGCGAATACATCGATCACGTGCAGATCACGGCGTCGGAGACGATCGGCGTGGAAGGGCGCGGCAGCTTCTACGAGCAGACCGGCGCATTCCGCGACATGGTGCCGAACCATCTCTTCCAGTTGCTCGGCATGGTGGCGATGGAGCCGCCCAATTCCTTCGACGCCGAAAGCGTGCGCGACAAGAAAGCCGAAGTCTTCGACGCGATGAAGCCGCTCTCCACCGAGGACGTGGTGTTCGGGCAATATGAGGCCGGTGCGGCGGGACCGGGCTATCGCGAAGAGCCGGGCGTCGCGAAGGACAGCCGCACGGAGACGTACGCGGCGGCGCGCGTCTTCATCGAGAACTGGCGCTGGGCGGGCGTTCCGTTCTATCTGCGCACCGGCAAGCGGCTGACGGAGCGCCGCACGGAGATTTCGGTGCAACTGAAGGCGGTGCCGTTCAGGCTGTTCCGGGACACGCCCGTCGATGCGCTGACGCCGAACGTCTTCACGCTGCGCATCGATCCCGCGCACGGCACGACGTTCGACTTCAACGTCAAGGTGCCGGGCCCCGTGATGCAAATAGGCGCGGTGCGCTCGGCGTTCGATTACGGCGACTTCTTCGCGGAACGCGCGAACGTCGGCTATGAAACGCTGCTCTACGACTGCATGCTCGGCGACGAAACGCTGTTCCAGCGCGCCGACAGCATCGAGACGGCATGGGCGGCGGTGGATCGCGTGCTGCATCCGGATGGCGAACTGCCCGTGCATGGCTACGCGGCGGGCAGCGCAGGCCCGCAGGAAGCGGACCGGTTGCTGGCCGAGGACGGCCGGGCGTGGCGTCCGCTAACCGATAACCGCAAGAAGAACTGAACCCTGGACATCGACGATGACAAGCGTGAGCACGGAAACCAGAACCAAGCAAAGACGGCATGCGAGCACTGCGAAGGGCGCGGTGAAGGCGGACCGCATTCTCGCGATCGATATCGGCGGAACGGGGTTGAAGGCCGCCGTGCTGTCCGAAGACGGCGAGATGAAAAGCGAGCGCGTGCGCGTGCCGACGCCCAAGCCCGCGATGCCCGACGTGGTGGTGGATACGCTCATCGCGCTCGTGCAGCCGATAGTCGCCGAGCCGCCGACGCATATTTCCATCGGCTTTCCCGGCGTGGTGCGCGATAACGTCGTGCTGACCGCGCCGAATCTCGGCAACGAATACTGGAAACGGGTGCCGCTCGCGGACCTGATTTCGCAGCGTCTCGGCGGCATGCCCGCGCGCATGATCAACGATGCCGAAATGCAGGGGCTCGCGGCCATCGAAGGACACGGTATCGAATTCGTGCTGACGCTCGGCACGGGCGCAGGCACCGCGCTCTTTCGCGACGGCGAACTCATGCCGCATCTGGAACTCGCGCACCATCCGGTGTCGAAGAGCCGCACGTATGACGAATATATCGGCAACGCGGCGCGCGAGAAGGCCGGCAACAAGCGGTGGAACCGGCGCGTCGAGAAGGTGATCGGCATTCTCGACACGCTGGTCAATTTCGACAAGCTGTGGATCGGCGGGGGCAACGCCGCGCACCTGACTTTCGAGTTGCCGCCGAACGTGGCGGTCGTAGCGAACGCGGCGGGCATCGAGGGCGGCGCGAAGCTGTGGCATCCGCGCTCCGTTCGCGAGAGTCGCCAGCTTACTGACTTCAATCAGCGCGAGGGAGCGCCTTCATGAACGCCAATGGCCAATTCGGTTTGCACAGCGTGAACGGCGACGGCGCCGCCGCATTCGAGGCGCTCGCGCAAGTCGATCTCGTCGTCTCGGACTGCGACGGCACGCTGCTCCATACCGACAAGTCGATCAGCGAGGCCGCGAAGGACGCGGTGCGGCGTCTGCGGCAAGCGGGCGTCGAGTTCACGGTCGCGAGCAGCCGCCCGGGGGCGGGGATGCGCACTATCGTGGAGACGCTCGGCGTCGACATGCCGTATGCGTCGTATAACGGCGGCAATCTGGTTCAGCCGGGCACGTGGGAAGTGCTCGCCGCGCACAAGCTGCCGCGCGATGCCGTGCAGACGTCGCTGGAGGCGCTCGCGTCGGCGGGCGTGGATGCGTGGGTGTTCGTCGGCGACGTGTGGTATCTGACCAATCCCGATGGCGCCTACGTGCCGCGCGAACGGCGCACGGTTGGCTACGACGGCGTGGTGGTGCAGCGTTTCGACGATGTCGACCTCGATGCCGTCGACAAGATCGTCGGCTCGACGGCGGACGCGCCGCTGCTCGAACGCGTTGAAGCGCAGTTGCAGACGCGCTTGGAAGGGCGCGCGAACGCGGCGCGCTCGCAGAGCTATTACCTCGACATTACGCATCTGCTCGCGAACAAGGGCGACGCGGTGCGCGAACTCGCGAAGCGCAAGAACGTGCCGCTCGAGCGCGTGGCCGTGCTCGGCGACATGACCAACGATATCGCGATGTTCGAGATTGCGGGGACGTCGATCGCCATGGGCCAGGCGTCGGAGGCGGTGCAGCGACGCGCGAGCCTCGTCTCGTCGACGAACGATGAGGATGGATTTGCGGTGGGAATCAGCGCGCTCTTGTCGGCGCGTGGCGCATAGCAGAAATGGCAGCGCCGCCCGGCTCGCGCTGGCGAGCCGCGCTGGCGCGCGGACGGATTAGCGCCGGCGCATCGGCGCGCGTGCCCCGCCGCCGCCGCTTGCGCGTTCGTCCTTATGACGAAAGTTGATACGGCCCTTCGTCATGTCGTAGACCGACATTTCGAGCGTCACGCGGTCGCCGGCCAGAATGCGGATGTGGTTCTTGCGCATGCGGCCCGAGGCGTAACAGCCCACGACCACACCGTTGTCCAGCGTCACGCGATAGCGGCTGTCGGGAAGCACTTCGTCAACGATACCGTCGAGTTCGATAAGTTCTTCTTTCGCCATTTGAGCTCCTGTTAAGTAATTGTGAGTGCCGCGCCCGCCGTTCGAGGCCACGTAATGCCAGCCACGCAAGGCCACGCAGCGACATTCGCGATTGTCGGCGGGCGACGGTGCCAAGAGGGCATCGTCGCTGCAACGCGTCGGTAGCGAAGTCAGGCGTGGTTCGGCGCGCTCGAACGAAGAAACGCGCCGCGTCTTGCTTTCAGGCTCGTGGCGAGCTTGACGGCAGTGGCCGCAACGACAGGACGCGCCTCGAAGCGGCAAGTCCTTGGCCGGCATGACCGGGACGGCGACGCCGGCGCGATGTGAGGCTTCGACCCGGATTCAGGGCGATGCCGCGAGTGCCGACGTGCGGTGTGATGCGGTGAATGGGTCTGCTGTGACTGGCAGGTGCGGTCAGAAAGCCGGAATACAAGCTACTGAGGAGGCACTGAGGCTGCGTCGCGACAGAGTCCGTTTAGACAGAGGAAACCGCACAAAAGTTCCTTGCGCGATGCCCGGCGAGTGGTGCTTGTTTTGATGCGACTAATCGCATCGAACCCGTATTATAACCACCCGGCCTTCTTGAAGCGCCAAAAGAGCGCGATATCGACCAGCAACATCACGCCGATGCACGCCGGATAGCCATACGCCCAGTCCAGTTCCGGTATCCGATGGAAGTTCATGCCGTAGATGCCCGCGATCATCGTCGGCACGGCGAACAGGGCGGCGAACGAGCCGAGGCGCTTCGTGACTTCGCTTTCCGCGAGCGCAATCAGACCGAGGTTGACCTGAATCGCGGTGACGATCATTTCCCGGCGGCCTTCGATCGTCTTCACGATGCGCAGCAGGTGGTCGTAGACGTCGCGGAAGTATTCCTGCATGCCCGCGCACACGCCCGGCGGCCGCCCGCCGTACAGCTTGCTCACGGCTTCGAGCAGCGGCGCCGTGTGATGCTGCATGAGGGTCATGCGGCGCTTGAGGGAATACAGGTCTTCGATGATCTCGCGCGACGCCGCCGAGCCGTTGCGCTCGAAGATGCGCTCTTCCACTTCGTCGAGCGCCGCGCCGAGTGTTTCGAGCACCGGAAAATAGCGGTCGACGACGGCATCGAGCAACGCGTACATCACGAAGGCCGGACCGTGCTTGAGCAACTGTGGCTCGCGCTCGCAGCGTTTGCGCACTTCCTGGAACCCTTGCGTGGCGCGGTTACGCACGGAGATCACGTAGTTGCGCCCGACGAACACGTTCATTTCGCCGACGAGCAGCTCGCCTTCTTCGTCGAACTCGACGGTATGGATCACGGCAAAGAGCGAATCGCCGTACTCCTCGATCTTCGGCCGCTGATGCCCATGCTGCGCGTCCTCGACGGCCAGTTCGTGCAGGCCGAACTGATGCGCCATGTGCGCGAGTTCGCCGGGACCGGGCTCCTTCAACGCGACCCAGATGAACGAGTCGGGCAGATCGCGGTACGCATTGATATCGTCGATTTGCACGTCCGCGAGCTTTCGGCCGTTCTGATAGGCCGCGCAATTGACCAGCATGGGGCGCCTTGTAATTTCGATGTGATCGGCCACGCGCCTTTTGAAAGATGCACGACGGGCGCGGCCGCGCGGACTTCACCGTTGAAATCTTAGCGGATCGCGACGCGCCGCGCGCCCGGTATTCGCACGGGCGAGCGGCATCTCGCGCGGGGCTCAGTTCGCCGTGTAATCGAGCTGCGGGAGGACTTCGGGAACGGGCAGGGCGACGACGGTCGACTGCATCGCGTCGAGCTTGGTCAGCTTGCCTTCCACCGTCGCGCCGACGTCCATGCGCAGTTTCTGATAGTAGATGTTGCCCTGCACGTGCGCGTTCGACTGCAACTCGACGAAGTGCGCGACCGTCACGTCGCCGACCACGCGGCCGTTGATGATGACATCGTACGCGCTGACGTTGCCGTGAATCGCGCCCTGATCGCTCAGGACGAGCAGCGATTCATCGCCCGGGCGGCCCGTGACGTTGCCCGTCACCTGACCGTCCATGCGCAGCCCTTCGCTGAATTCGAGGTCGCCCGAAATATGCACGTTCTGCGCGATGAGGGTGGAGAGCTTGGCCGGCTTGACGCTTTGTGCGTCTTTCTTCGATGAAAACATGGCGATTCCTTGCGATGCGATAAAGGGTGACTTCCGGCGATCACGCGCAGCGGCGTGCCCGGTCGGTCGGATGAATCAACGTTGCTTCTTCATGAAAGCGAGGTCGGTCTGCAGCCGCTCGATCTGCGCGGCGCTTTGCACGGCACGCTGTTCGAGCGCGGCGCGCGCCGCCGTTTCCTGTTCGAGCGCGAACTGCGCATGCGCCAACTGGTCGCGCAGCGTCTGTTCGGACACGGGCGGCGCGCAAAGCACATCCAGCTTGCGCGCCTGTTCGTGCGAGGTCTTCAACGCGTAACCGGCCGCGGCCAGCGCGCCGATCGCGCAGATCGCCGCCATCGCGCCGGGGAGATACGCGGCGCTGCGCTTGGGCGTGAGCGAATACGTATGCTGGGTCAGCTTCAGCGACATCCGCTTCGAATCAGCCTTGCGCATTGGGTTTTTGCCTGAAGAGCGTGAGATAGGGCTTCGGATTGAGCTGCGCGCCGCCGACGATCACTTCGAAGTGCAGATGCGGCCCGGTCGAGCGGCCCGTCGAGCCGACCTCAGCGACTTCATCGCCCGGCATCACGTACTGGCCTTCCGTCACGAGAATGCGCGACGCGTGTCCGTACCGCGTCACCATGCCGTTGCCGTGGCGAATATCCACGGCGTTGCCGTAACCGTTGCGCTCGCCCGCCTGGATCACGCGCCCGCCCGCGCTCGCGAGAATCGGCGTGCCGGTCGGCGCGACGAGGTCCAGCCCCGGATGAAAACTGACGTGCCCGGTGAACGGATCGATGCGGTTGCCGTAAGGCGAGCCGAAGTGCGAGCCGGGCGCGGGATCGCGGCCCGGAAACGCCATGTACGCGGTGTAATGCGCGATGGCCTGGCCTTGCACTTGCGAGAGCGTGTCGCTCAGGCACCCGATGACCTTCTTCGCGCGCTCGAGGCGCTGCGCGGGCGTGCCATCCTGCCCGCGCGCCGAGTCGCAGAGGCGCGGCGGCAGTTCGGGACCGCCCGCGCCGTCGAGCGAAGTCGCGGGCCCTTCGGTGTCGGGCAGCGGCGGCACGTCATGGACGCCGGAGGCGGTGCCCGTGCCGGGCGCGGCCTTCAGCCGGTTATCGAAATCGCGCAGTTCGCCGATCTGCGCCGACAGCGCCGCGACGCGCGGCACGAGCGAGCCGATATCGGCGTCGATGCGCCCGAGTTGCTCGATCTCGTAAGAGCGGCGCGACACGAACGCCTGCTCCTCGCCGAGATGACTGCGCGCGAACGTCGTGCCAATGGCGATGCCGAGCGCAAGCGCGGCGATCAGCAGCGCGATCAGCCCGATGACGGCGATGGTGCGAGCCGTGCGCGCTTCGACGAAGCGCACGCGCTGGCTCGACACGGAACGTCTTGACCAGATGACGAACGACATCAGCGGACGGCGCGCAGTGTGCCGGCGCACGCGGCCGGACAGGGTTGAATTAGGCTAAAGCTCAATCGATTCAAGTAGAAGCAGCGCCGCGACGGACGGCGCGATGGAACGGGCCGGCGAATATGCCGCACGACGTCCGGTGCGCCGACATGTAGTCGGGATGGCGAATTAAATTAATACGAAGCCAGCGCGAACAAGCCGGATGGCGATGCGGGACTGCATCGCCGGAAAGCGGCATTAAAACACCTGTGCGCGCTAACAACGTCAAAAAGGTTCAAAGCGTTCCGAGCACGTGTTCAGGATGGCTTGACGTCCACCCAGCCGATGTCGGGCGCGTCGCCCAGAAGAAACGCTTGGTTGAGTTCCGCCGCCGCGCGCAGATAGTCCCAGACGGCGGTGATGCGCCGCAGCCGGCGCAAGTCTTCGCGACACGAGAGGAAGAAGGCGCGCGTCACGACGATCTCGTCGGGCAGCACAGGCACCAGCCGCGCATCGGGCGACGCCATGAAGCACGGCAGGATGGCGAGCGCGCGCCCCTGAAGCGCGGCGTGATACTGCGCGATTGCGCTCGTGCTGCGCCAGCGCGACACCGCGCCCGGCACCGCGCGCTCCAGATACAGCAGTTCGTGACTGAACGCGAGGTCGTCGATATAACTTGCGAAGCGATGCTCGCGCAGATCGTCTTTCGCGCGGATCGGCGCGTGCGCGTCGAGATAGCCGCGCGTCGCGTAGAGCTTCAGCCGGTAATCGCAGAGCTTGGTGTAGACGTACTGCCCTTGCTCGGGGCGTTCGAGCGTCACCGCGATATCCGCCTCGCGCTTGGACAAGCTCACGAAGTGCGGCACCGGCAGCAGGTCGATGGAAATGTTCGGATGCGCGTCCTGAAAGCGCGCGAGATGCGGCGCGAGAAAGAAGCAGCCGAAGCCTTCGGTCGAACCGACGCGCACGTGCCCCGACAACGCATGTCCCGTGTTGGCGATCTGCTCGGCGGCGGATTGCACCGTCGTTTCCATCGCATCGACGAAACCGAGCAGGCGCTGGCCTTCCGCAGTCAGCACGAAGCCGCCGCTGCGCGACTTGTCGAAGAGCAGCGTGCCGAGCGCATCTTCGAGCGCGCGCACGCGCCGCGCGACAGTCGTGTAATCGACGCCCAGGCGCTTGGCCGCGCCGCTCGCGCGCTGCGTGCGCGCCACTTCGAGGAAATAGCGCAGATCGTCCCAGTTCAGTTTGGCGGCGTCGAACTTCGTGCCTTTTTGCATATCGGTCGGGTGTTTTTCTAGTGCCAAGGCGGACTTTTGCATAACTATACTCAAAGGCACGAGCCTGCCGGATAGCGGGCCGATACCTGAAACGGAGACGACATGCCTTTCCCCCCGACGCTTTGCCCGCGTCGCGCCCGCGCGTCTTCGCTCCTTCTTCCGCACCGTTCCCATCGAGGAGTCATTCGTGAATATCGTTGCTGAACATCCGGCGCAGGGTGCTCGACCCGGCGCGTCCGCGCGCACGGCCAAACTGCTGATCGACGGCGAGTTCGTCGAGTCGAAATCGGGCGAATGGCGCGACATCGTCAATCCGGCGACGCAGGAAGTCGTCGGCCGCGTGCCGTTCGCGACCGCAGACGAGGTGAACGCGGCGGTCGCCGCCGCGCAGAAGGCGTTCGAGACGTGGCGCACGACGCCGCTCGGCACGCGCATGCGGCTCATGCTCCGCTTTCAGGATTTGATTCGCCAGAACATGAAGCGCATCGCGCAGACGCTGACCGCCGAGCAGGGCAAGACGCTCGCGGACGCGGAGGGCGATATTTTTCGCGGCCTCGAAGTGGTGGAACACGCGTGCGGCATCGGCACGCTGCAACAGGGCGAGTTCGCGGAGAACGTCGCGGGCGGCGTCGATACCTACACGCTGCGCCAGCCGATCGGCGTCTGCGCGGGCATCACGCCATTCAATTTCCCCGCGATGATCCCGCTCTGGATGTTCCCGATGGCGATCGTCTGCGGCAACACCTTCGTGCTGAAGCCGTCGGAGCAGGACCCGCTGTCGACCATGGAACTCGTCGAGCTGGCGATGGAAGCCGGCGTGCCGCCGGGCGTGCTCAACGTCGTGCATGGCGGCAAGGATGTGGTCGATGCGCTCTGCACGCACGCCGATATCAAGGCGGTGTCCTTCGTCGGCTCGACGGCGGTCGGCACGCACGTCTACAACCTCGCGAGCCAGCACGGCAAGCGCGTCCAGTCGATGATGGGCGCGAAGAATCACGCCGTCGTGCTTCCCGACGCCAACAAGGAGCAGACGCTCAACGCACTTGCCGGCGCGGGCTTCGGCGCGGCGGGGCAGCGTTGCATGGCGACGTCGGTCGTCGTGCTCGTGGGCGCGTCGAAGGACTGGCTGCCGGATCTCGTCGAACGGGCGCGCTCGCTGAAGGTCGACGCGGGCACGGAGCCGGGCGCGGACCTCGGGCCGGTCGTGTCGCGCGCGGCGAAGGAGAGGATTCTCGGCATGATCGCGAAGGGCGTGGAAGAGGGCGCGACGCTCGCGCTCGACGGGCGCGACATCATCGTGACCGGCTACGAGAACGGCAACTTCATCGGCCCGACCGTGTTCTCGGACGTGACGACGGACATGGCGATCTACCAGACCGAGATTTTCGGGCCGGTGCTGTGCGTGGTGGAAGCGGCGACGCTCGATGACGCGATCGCGCTCGTCAACCGCAATCCGATGGGCAACGGCGTCGGTCTCTTCACGCAAAGCGGCGCGGCGGCGCGCAAGTTCCAGAGCGAAATCGACATCGGGCAGGTCGGCATCAACATCCCGATTCCGGTGCCGGTGCCGTCGTTCAGCTTTACGGGATCGCGCGGCTCGAAGCTCGGCGATCTCGGTCCCTACGGCAAGCAGGTCGTGCAGTTCTATACGCAGACGAAGACGGTGACGTCGCGCTGGTTCGACGACGCCACCGTAAACGACGTCGTCAATACGACGATTTCGCTCCGATAACCACGAGGAGACACGCGATGCGAATCGGTTTTATCGGCCTCGGCCACATGGGCGGCCCGATGGCCGCGAATCTGCTGAAGGCCGGCCACGCGGTGACGGCCTTCGATTTGTCGCCGCCCGCGCTCGACGCGGCGAAGGCGGCGGGCGCGACGCTCGCGGGTTCGCCGCGCGTGGCGTCCGAAGGGGCGGAAGTGGTCATCACCATGCTGCCCGCCGCGCCGCACGTCAAAGCCGTCTATCTGAACGACGACGGCGTGCTGGCAGGCGTCGGCGCGGGCGTGCCGCTCATCGACAGCAGCACGATCGATCCGGCCACGGCGAAGCTCATCGGCGAGGCGGCGGCGGCGCACGGCAACCCGTTCGCGGACGCGCCGGTATCGGGCGGCGTGGTCGGCGCGCAGGCGGGCACGCTCACGTTCATGGTCGGCGCGGACGAGGCGCTCTTCGAAACGCTGCGGCCGGTGCTCTCGAGCTTGGGCAAGAACATGGTGCGCTGCGGCGAAACCGGCACCGGACAGATCGCGAAGATCTGCAATAACCTGTTGCTCGGCATCTCGATGATTGGCGTCGCCGAAGCGATGAAGCTCGGCGAGACGCTCGGCATCGACCCTGCGAAGCTCGCGAGCATCATCAACACATCGACGGGGCGCTGCTGGAGTTCGGATACGTGTAATCCCTATCCCGGCATCGTGGAGACCGCGCCGGCATCGCGTGAGTACAGCGGCGGCTTCGGCGCGGACCTCATGCTGAAGGATCTCGGCCTCGCCGTCGATGCCGCGCGCGGCGCAAAACAGCCTGTTTTCATGGGCGCGATTGCACAGCAGCTTTACCAATCGATGAGCCAGCAGGGTCTCGGCGGACTGGATTTTTCAGGCATCATCAAGCTGTACGGCAAGCACTGAACGGGATATTCGGCACGCACGTGCGTGCCGGATCGAATGCCCGCCATAACTGCTTTATTAAGTTGCACTGCACAATGCGTCGCGCTGCGGCTTATCCGGCGGAGTCATCGGGATTACGATGATTCGCTTTCCCAAAAAATGTCCTATTCTGAAAGCACGACGCGCGTGTGCCGTTCAATCCACTCAGGTGAAAACGGTGTCGCGCGCGCCTCCGAGGCAAGCCGACGAGCCCGGTCTTTCGGGCGATCAGATGAGGAGCACGCGATGCAAGTAACACGTCATTTGAATATGGAACTGCGGCATGCCACGATGCCGACTTACGTAGCCAGCTATTTCTTTCCGTTGCTGCTTTTGGCATACGAAGCCTGGCGAGTGGGATCCTGGGTCGCGGTGAATGGCTTCAACTTCATGAACTTCAACGCGATGGGCTACGAGTTCGCGCTGATGATCGCCGTGTTCGCCATGCAGGTCATCGTGGAAATCGCGTTCCTCGCGGGGGCCGTGCTGACGCGGCATAAAGATGTCGGCCACCGGCTGGCGAATCTGTCGCTCGGTATCTTCTGCTCGATGGTCGTGCTCGGCTTCGACCTTGCGCTGCAATATGGTTTGAGCGGAAGCTGATTCGGCGGCGCTGGGTTAGCAACGTCCATAAACGCAAAGGCCGGCTGTTTTCACAGCCGGCCTTTGCGTTTTACGAGCGACGTCGTTCTAACAGCCTGCCGCGCTCGCGAGACCCGGCGGTTTCGCGGCGCGCTCGGCGTACCACTTGTCGCTCGCGTCTCTAAGCGCCGTGCGCAACCCTTCCTCGACGACAGGATGGTAGAACGGCAGCTTCAGCACGTCGTCGAGCGTCAGGTCGAGCTGGATCGCCCACGCGAGCAAATGTCCCACATGCTCCATCGCCGGGCCGCAGCCTTGCGCGCCGCGCAGCCTGCCGCTTTTCGCGTCGGCATAGACGTGAAGCAAGCCGCGGTTTTGCCGCATCACGCGGCTGCGTCCTTGCGTGTCGAACGACACGGCGCCCGTCACCGTCATCTGCTTGTCGAGCGATTCGTACGATGCGCCGACGATCACGACCTGCGGTTCGCAGAACACGATCGAGAACGGAACCTTGCGCTTGACCCGCTGCACGTTCGGGAAACGCGCGGCGTTTTCGCCGGCGAGCTTGCCTTCGTCGGCGGCATCCTGAAGCCACGGGCGCGTGCCGTCGCAGTCGCCCGCGATGAAGATCGCGCTGCCGCCGCATTGCATCGTCGATTCGTCGAAACGCGGCACGCCCTTGTCGTTCAGTTCGATGCCCGCGTGTTCGAGCGCGAGCGGCTTCAGATTCGGCGCGCGGCCGGTCGCGGCGAGCACGAGGTCGAACTGTTCCGTGCGCGTGGCGCCGTCGCGCGACTTGAAGCGCAGCGTCGGGCGGCCGTCTTCCAGCGACATCTGTTCGATATCGGCGTCGGGATCGAGATAGAACTCGTCGGCGAGCGCCGCCGTGAGCGCGTCGCGCACGGGCGTGTCCGACAGCGCGGCGACGTTGCCGCCGTTGCCGAACATGAAGACTTCCACCGACAGTCTCGACAGCGCCTGTCCCAATTCCAGCGAGAGCGGCCCTGTGCCGAACACGGCGATGCGCTTGGGCAGCGTGCGCAGTTCAAAGAGATCGTCGCTCGTGATCAGCTTGTCGCCGAAGACCTTGAACTCGTCCGGAACGCTCGGCGCCGCGCCCGTCGCGATGACCACGCTTTTCGCCTCGACCCGTGTTGCCTCGCCGACGAGCAGCCGTCCCGGCGCCTCGAAGCGCGCTTGTCCGCGCAGAATCGAACGGTCCGGGAACGCCTCCGTTTCCTCGATGACGCCGCGCACGAAGTGATCGCGCTCGCGGCGCACGTAGTCCATGACGCACGCGGAGTCGGTT
This sequence comes from Burkholderia sp. 8Y, assembly GCF_902506145.1. GTDB lineage: Bacteria > Pseudomonadota > Gammaproteobacteria > Burkholderiales > Burkholderiaceae > Caballeronia. The sequence goes on from NZ_LR733519.1 coordinate 1,971,322, forward strand.
TTCAGCGCATGCGTGCCTTCGATGCCGCGCGCCGCGAGCGAGCGGGCGTCGTGCAGGCCGTTCGCGGCGGCCACGAGCAGCTTCGACGGCATGCAGCCGACGCGGGCGCACGTCGTCCCGAGTTCGCCGCCTTCGATGAGCACCGCGTTCGCGCCCGCATCGCGTGCCGCGCGAAACGCGGCCATGCCCGCCGTGCCCGCGCCGATCACGGCAACATCCACTTCGATCGTGTTCATGGCGAGTCAGCCGTTATCGGCGAAACCGGGATACAGCGTCATGCCGCCATCGACGAAAAGCGTGGTGCCGACCACGTAATCGCTTTCGTCCGACGCGAGCCAGACGGCCGCGCGCCCGATATCGTCGACTTCGCCGATCCGCCCGTACGGCACGAGCGTCAGCAGCCGGTCGAGCGCCTCCTTCGAATCCCATGCGTCCTGATTGATCGGCGTGCGGATCGCGCCGGGCGCGATCGAATTGACGCGGATGCGCTGCGGCGCGACTTCCTGCGCGAGGGATTTCATCAGCATCTGAATGCCGCCTTTGGACGAAGCGTAATTCACATGCCCCGCCCACGGAATCACTTCGTGCACGGAACTCATGCAGATGATTTTGCCGAGCGCCTTCGAAACGGGGCGCGGCCCGCGCCGCAGGAATTCGCGCACCGCGCGCTGCGCCGTGAGGAATTGCCCGGTGAGATTCGTGTCGATGACCTTGCGCCACTGGGCGAGCGTCATGTCGGCGAACTTCGCGTCCTGCTGCAAGCCCGAATTGGCGACGACGATATCCACCGTGCCGTAGCGTTTCACGACGGCGTCGAACATGGCGTCGATGGCGTGTTCGTCGGAAACGTCGGCGCCGACGGCGAAGGCCTCGCCGCCGAGCGCCGCGATTTCGGCGGCCAGCTTCTCAGCCGGCTCGCCGTGCGAGTGGTAGTTGATGGCGACGTGCGCGCCGGCGTCCGCCAGCGCCTTCGCGACGCCCGCGCCGATGCCGGAACTGCCGCCGGTCACGAGCGCGATCTGGCCTGCCAGGGCTTTTTGCATGAGCCTTCCTGATGTCGGTTGAATGGCTAGCGGCGGCAGCAAGGTGCGCGCCCGGCGTTCTGGGAACCACTCAGACGCTGAGCAATTGCCGGTAGACCTCGGCGTAGCGTTGCGCCGCCGTTTCCCAGCCGAAGTTCTGGCTCATCGCGCGCTTGACGACCGTCTTCCATTCCGTGCGCCGCCCCTTGAGCGCGAACGCACGGCGGACCGCCGCGACGATGCCCGCGCGCTGGAAATGCTCGAAGACGAAGCCGGTGGCCGTGTCGTCCGCGAGATTCTCCAGCGAACAATCGACGACCGTATCCGCGAGACCGCCGACGCAATGCACGAGCGGCAACGAACCGTAGGCGAGCGCGTACAGCTGCGTGAGCCCGCACGGCTCGAAACGCGAGGGCACCATCACGACGTCGCTGCCCGCGATGATCGAATGCGAAAGGGTTTCGTCGAAACCCAGTTCGACCGCGACCGCGCCCGGATGCGCCGCCGCCGCGTTCTTGAGGCCGGTCTCGAGCGCCGGGTCGCCGGTGCCGAGCACGACGAGTTGCCCCCCGTGCCGCACGATCTCCGGCACCGCCGAAAGCAGCAGATCGATGCCTTTCTGTTCCGTGAGCCGGCTGACGACGCCGAAGAGCAGCGCGTCGTCGTCGCGCGCGAGTCCCATGCGCTCCTGTAGCGCCGTCTTGCACTTGCTCTTGCCGGCGGGCTTGACAGCGGTATAGCGGGCAGCGATGGCGTCGTCGACGGCGGGGCTCCAGATCGTATAGTCGACGCCGTTCAGGATGCCGCTGATGTCGTGCGTGCGCGCTTGCAGCAGGCCGTGCAGACCTGCGCCCTGCGCTTGCGTCTGGATTTCGCGGGCGTACGTCGGGCTGACGGTCGTGATGCGGTCCGCGTAATACAGGCCGGCCTTGAGAAACGACGTCTGCCCATAGAACTCGACGCCTTCCACCGCGAAGAAATCCGGCGGCAACTGCAGCACGCCGAACTGCGACGCCGGAAAGACGCCCTGATACGCGAGGTTGTGCACGGTCATCACGCTCGGCACGCGCGGCGCGCCCGTGCGCTCGAACGCGCGCAGATACGCTGGCGCGAGACCGGCGTGCCAGTCGTGCGCGTGGACGATATGCGGCCGCCACGCGGGATCGGCGCCCATCGCGATTCGCGCGGCGCTCCAGCCGAGCAGCGCGAAGCGGCGGTCGCTGTCCGCGTACGGCTTGTGCGACGCGTCCAGATACGGATTGCCCGGACGGTCATAGAACTGATCGGCGCGCACGACATAGACCACGACGCCGTGCGGCTGCAACACGCCGCGTTCGAGCCGCACGTCGTTCGCGCCGAACGCGGCGCCGAGACCCGCCACCGGCTCGATATCGGTGAGGCCCGCGAGCACGGCGGGGAAGCCCGGCAGCACGACGCGCACGTCCGCGCCCAGTTGCGATTGCGCGGGCGGCAGGGCGCCGACTACATCGGCGAGGCCGCCGGTTTTGAGAAGCGGAAACATCTCTGCTGCGACATGCAGCACGCATACGGTCATCGGCGCTCCTGTTGATCATGGGTTGACTTTGTTATCAGGCCAGTGGCGGCAGTGCCACAGCGGCACGGACGCCACGCCAGCCCGCCGTGGCCTAACCCCCGCCAAGCCGCGCGAGCGCCTCTCGCGTGACGAGCGTCACACCCGACTCGGTGCGGAAAAACCGCGCGGCGTCATCGTCGGGATCCTCGCCGATCACGAGTCCCTCGGGCACCGTGCAGCCTCGGTCGATCACCACGCGCTGCAATCGGCAACTCGGCCCGACCGTGACCTGAGGCAACAAGACTGCCTCATTGATGTTACAGAACGAGTGCACGCGCACCGCCGACGAAAACACGGACTTCGACACCTGCGAGCCCGAGATCACGCAGCCGCCGCACACCAGCAGATTCGTGATGGCGCCTTGCTGGCCGTTCAGATCGCGCACGAACTTGCCGGGCGGCAACTGCTCCTGATTGGTCCAGATCGGCCATTTGCGGTCGTAGAGGTCGAGTTGCGGAATCGTCGAGGCGAGATCGAGATTGGCGGCCCAGTAAGCGTCGACCGTTCCGACATCGCGCCAATAGGCGGGCGCGTTCGGATCGTTGTCCGACGTGACGCAGGACATGCCGAACGGATGCGCGATTGCCCGGCCGCTCGTCACGACGCGTGGAATGATGTCCTTGCCGAAATCGTGGTCCGTGCTCGACGCGGCGATGTTCTCTTCGAGCAGGTGATACAAATACTTCGCGCTGAACACGTAGATGCCCATGCTCGCGAGCGCGATGTCGGGCTTGCCGGGCATGGCGGGCGGATCGGCGGGCTTCTCCAGAAAAGCCGTGACGCGGCGGTTTTCGTCGACATGCATCACGCCGAAGGCCACCGCCTCCATGCGCGGCACTTCGATGCAGCCCACCGTGCAGTCCGCGCCGCTCTCCACATGGTCGAGCACCATGCGCGTGTAGTCCATCTTGTAGACGTGATCGCCCGCCAGCACGATGATGAACTCCGGCGCGATCGAACGGATGATGTCGAGGTTCTGGAACACGGCATCGGCCGTGCCGCGATACCAGCTCGAATCGACGCGCTGCTGCGCCGGCCAGATGTCGATGAACTCGTTGAACTCGCCGCGCAGGAAACCCCAGCCGCGCTGGAGGTGGCGCAACAGCGAGTGCGCCTTGTACTGCGTGACGACCGCAATGCGTCGAATGCCCGAATTCAGGCAATTGGACAACGCGAAGTCGACGATGCGGTATTTGCCGCCGAAATGGACGGCGGGTTTGACCCGCTTGTCCGTGAGCGGCCCGAGACGCGTGCCGCGCCCGCCGGCGAGGACGATTGCGAGGGTGGACTTCTGCAAGTCGGTGCGATTCTTAGACGGCGTCTCCATGTCGGCTCCTGATTTGCCTGCGTCTGTTGGTTGTCGTGTGGATGGTCTGCGGTGCTTCGGTCCTCGGGGATTGGCCTCCGCTGTCAGCGGTGCGCGCGTTTATGTTCGTTGCATTATCGGCGCGCGTTCGGGTTTCTGTGCTGCCGCCGTTCGATTTTTTGTTGCCGGCAGGCATGGTTGTCGAGCGGACTGAGCAAGGCGCATGCCGAAAGCGCGCCCTGGACCGGGGCGCTTTCGGCATCGCGCTGCGTTGTTGCATGCGCGCGACTGGACAAAATGCGGCGCCGCACTTTATAACGAGCACGCGATGCTGCGCGACGCGGGGCACGGCACAATACCGAATGCCCCGCCGTATCGACTCCGACCGCCCACATGCAAGCCGGGAAATGACAACATGAACAATGTCCTGAGTATTCAGTCGCACGTCGTTTTCGGGCACGCGGGCAATAGTGCAGCGGTCTTTCCGATGCGGCGGCTCGGCGTCAACGTCTGGCCGCTGAACACCGTGCAGTTCTCCAATCACACGCAATACGGCCGCTGGACCGGCGGCGTGGTGGATGCCGAAGAGTTGCAGAGCGTGATCGAAGGCATCGGCGCGATCGGCGTGCTTGCGCGCTGCAACGCGGTGCTCTCCGGTTATCTCGGCGCGACGGAGCAGGGCCGCGCGGTCGTCGAGATCGTCAAGATGGTGAAGGCCGTGAACCCGCGCGCGCTTTTTTTCTGCGATCCGGTGATGGGCGTCGAGGGCGGCTGCACGGTCGCGCCCGGCATCGAAGATTTCCTCGTCACGACGATGCCCGAAGTCGCCGATGCGATCATGCCCAATCACAACGAACTGCAAAAGCTCACGGGCCGCACCATCGAGACCGTGGAAGAAGCCGTCGACGCGTGCCGCGAGGTCCTCGCGCGGGGGCCGCGGGTCGTGCTCGTCAAGCATCTGTTCGATCGCAACAGCCGCGCCGATACTTTCAACATGCTCGCCGTCAGCCCGAACGAAGCGTGGTTCGTGCAGCGGCCGCTGTATCCGTTCGCGCGGCAGCCGGTGGGCGTGGGCGATCTGACGAGCGCGGTGTTCGTCGCCCGGACTCTGCTCGGCGATTCGCTGCGCGACGCGCTCGAACACACGCTCGCGGCGGTCAACGCCGTTGTGAAGGCGACTTACGACGCAGGCCGCTACGAACTCGAGATCGTGGCGTCGCAAGACGAGATCGCGAAACCGACCGACCGCTTTCCCGCCATCCGTGTGACCGGTAACGCGCCGGCCCACGCGCGCTGACGCACTCAGACGGTAGCCGCGGCCGCCATCGCCCTGAAGTTCTCGGGCGTGGCGAACGCCAGATACTCGGCCTGCATCTCGGGCGTCAGGAATTCCAGCATTGTCCCGTTCTCGATCCAGAACTCGATCACGTCGAAGAAGTGGTCCCCGCGCGTGCAACGCACCGCGCGCCAGCCTTCGCGCTCGCCGATCGCCAGCACGTCGGCGGCGCTGCGCCGTGTCGCGATCGCCATGTGGAACGCGCTGTACTGCGGCCGCTCGACGGTGCCCGCTCCGTAGCTCACGCTCGTTTCGTGTCCGCCGCCGGGCGTGATGACGCGATCGCCCGGATACACCTCGATGATGCTGCCGCGGTCATCGCCCGCGACGGCCATCCATGCATCGGGAAAAGGGGAGAAGGGCGCGGCGAAGCCGTCCCAGAGTTCGGCTAGCACGTGCGCGACATGCTTCGGATCGCGGGCGGGAATGGACGCGTGGTAGATCATCTGGAGTACTCCGGCGGAAGGAGACGCAATGCGCGTGGATGCTTCCATGCTGTGCCGGACTGCGTCAATTGGCATTCGCCGCGATATTGCGGATTAATGCTTAATTTTGTCTTCTCGATATTATTCGTCTGGTTATTCGGACGATTAAATCGTGTGCATTTATCACGTACGTTCAAAACCCCGGCAAATTTGCTTGCGACAAAGAAGCTTGAACGTTACGCTTCGCTTCACCAGCGATTAACTCAATTCGCAGGTACGCGTTTCTCTCTTGCTCAGAAGTCTTGAGCAAATACAAACAGCGCCCGTCAGGGCGTGATTCTGTGGCCAGTGCATGCAGCGGGCTGATTCGACCGCATGCAAAAGCCATATACGGCAAAACTTGCGCGCATGAGACCAGCGCCCCGAGCGAAACTCCCGTTTCGCCCGGTCTCGTGTCGTTCGCGAAGTTTGTTGATGCTCGATTCACGCAGACAAGGCATGCATGCGCATGCCTTCGCGGAGCGTTGTGCGCGTTGAACGCATACCGCAACGAATTCTTTTAACGATAGGCGGAGTTGAGACATGGAAGGAAAATATACGCATTGGATTGGCGCAGTCGCTTCGGCAGCCGCGTTGGTTTTACTCGCCAGTTGCGGCGGCGGTGGCGGCGGAACCAGTTCGAACGGCGCAGGCTCGACGACAACGACGGACACGGGCGCGAGTTCGCCATCGGGCGCGAGTTCGCCGAGCGGCGCGAGTTCGCCATCGGGCGCGAGTGCGCCGAGCGGCGCGAGCTCGACCGGTTCGACGACCGTCACGCCGACCCTCGCCGCAGCGACGCAAGTCGTCGACGGCACGGCGCTGGGGACGGCGCAGTGGGCGAGCGGCTCGACGGCGAGCGGCGGCACGGGCCAGCCGATCAGCGGCCTGAACTGCGCGGTCGCGGGCAACACGTACAGCTACTCGCATCTGTCCATCTATCAGAACGGCAAACTGCTTGCGCTGCCCGCGAACATCGGCACCGTCGCGCCGACCATGGCGCTGCAGACGGGCTGCGTGTATCCGGTGCATACCGATGACAACACAGGCAAGATCCGCATGGACGTGACGAGCAACGCCTCGTACACGCTCGGCCAGTTCTTCTCGGTGTGGGGTCAGCCGCTTTCGGCGACGAACGTGGCGGGCATTACGGGCGCGGTCACGGCATGGGTGAACACGGGCGGCACGCTCACGCAATACACGGGCGATCTCGCGAGTCTCGTCTTGCCCCAGCACGGCGAAGTGACGCTCGCCATCGGCACGCCGCCCGCGCAGATTGCGACCTACACGTGGATCGATCCGCCGGCGTTCAACACCAACCCGGTCACGCTGGTCTATGGCGGAGTCGTCGGTACGACGGCTGCCTGGCCGACGGGCGGCACCGCGACGGGCTCGACGATCGACGGCATCATCTGCGCGGCGGGGATGGCCGAGACCTTCCACGTGCATGCGCATGTCGCGATCTTCAAGGACGGCCAATGGCTCCAGTTTCCGCAGCAGATCGGCATTCCGGGAAGCTGTAACTACGAGATGCACACGCACGATCAGACCGGCATCATCCATATCGAAACGCCGAACCTGAAGACCTATACGCTCGGGCAGTTCTTCGATATCTGGGGCCAGCCGCTCACGACGACCAACGTCGCGGGCAACACGGGCAACGTCGTGGTGTATATCAACGACAACGGCGACTCGCGGCGTTATCTCGGCGATCCGCGCGATATCGTGCTGACTTCGCATCGCGATATCACCTTCCAGATCGGCTCGCCGATTAGCTCGCTCGCCACGTACTCGTGGTATGAGCCGAAGTAAGCGCCGGCGAAGCAGGCGTTGAGGCAAGCGGGCGGCGTTCGGTGAACGCCGCCCGTTTTTCGTTGGACGAGCGTTAGAAGCGGCGCGCGGCAAAAAAAACGCCGCCCGGGGGAGGCGGCGAGAGCGCGTCCGTTGCGAGACTGTCCCGAACGGGGTGAACGGACGCGTGAGGAGACAACGAGATGCAGGTGAGTATCGCAAGGCCGGATGGCCGACTCAACCGGCTTTTGGAAGCAGTGCGTTTCGCGTTCGCCTGATTATGCCGATCCGCGCATCCGATCCGGCGTCCGCCTCGAGCCTCGGCTCATCCGAACCGAAACGTGCGTGTTGCGCGTTTCAGCATTCGTTCGACGGCATCAACCGGGGATAGCCCGGCTGCGCGGAATCGATCGTCGTGACGCATGCGCCGGGCTGCACGTCGAGCGTGCTGTCGATCGCGCGCTTCGCGCCGTCGCGCGTCTGAACGCCGTAGCGATAAACCTTCGCGGTCTGCTCGGGGCTTCTCTCGAAGAGGCTCGTCAGATCGAAGCTCAATCCCGCGCCCGCGCCGACACCGCTCCAGCCGCTGCCACCGAAACCGCCACCGCCCACGCCGACCGATGGCCCCGACGACGATGCCGCGCCGGTCGTCACGGTCGTCAGATATTGCTTGTCCGCGATGCGTCCGTTGGCGAGCCGGGCATCGGCCGGAAGTGCGCCCGATGCGCCGGGACCGGTGGCGCACGCCGCGAGCAGCGCGCAAGTCATGGCGACGACGCTTGCCAGCGCCGGGCGTTTGAACATGAGTCGATACGTTTTCATTGCAGCCTTCATTGAGCTTCTTCATACCCTCGGTGACGGCGAGCGTCTGATGTCTTATGCCAGCGAGAGCGAGGACGCGGCGAAGCGGCGCGCAAAAAAATGCCGCCCGTGAGAGGGCGGCGAGCCGATGTTTCGCCGGCAGAAGGCATGCGCGGCTGAGGGAGGCACACGCGCCGCGGTATGGTGCAGCAGCGCGCGGTCCATTTGAACCAGACTGCTCCGATTCCGTCCGCGAGCGATTCAGTCTTTCAGCAGGAAATCCACGATGGCGTCGCAGACGCGGCCGAACATCTGCGTGCCGGTGACGGTTGGACAGCCCCGCCCGCGAGCCGCTTCGATGAACGGCGTGATCGGCGGCTTGGTGACGACATCGCCGACGAAAGTCGCCGGCGCGAGGCTCGACACGTCGATGGGCACCGGATCGCCCGGTCGCATGCCGGCCGGCGACGCATTCACGACGATGTCGTAGCCATGCGCGGCGTCGTCGTCCGCGATGCTCACCGCGCCGCGCCCGAGCGACGCAAGCCGCGAGGCGAGGGCGCCGGTGCGTGCGGCATCGAAATCGCGGATGGCGAGCGACGCCACGCCCGCTTCCACCAGCGCGTGTCCGATGGCCGAGCCCGCGCCGCCCGCGCCGATCAGAAGCGCGCGCTTGCCGGCCGGCTCGCAGCCTGCGTCCGCCAGCGCCGCGACCATGCCGACGCCGTCGGACATGCCGCCGTGCCACGACCCGTCGGCGTTGCGCCTCAGCATGTTCGTCGCGCCGAGGATGTCCGATTCGCCGGTCAGCGTGCGGCAATACTGCGCCGCGCTGAACTTGTGCGGCACCGTGATGATGATGCCGTCGACGTTCTGCATCGGCGTCACGCCGGCGAAGAACGCGCCGAGGTCCGATGGCGCGACGTGCGCGGGAACGACGATCGCGTCGCGGCCGGCTGCGCGCATCGCGGCGGTGACGCCGGACGGCGAGCGGACCTGCGCGATCGGATCGCCGACGATGAAATACACGCGAGTCGCGCCGCTCAAGCCGGCATCGAGCGATGCGGAAAAGGAAGTGTCCTGCGCCATGCGTCGATTGTCCCGGTTGGCGCGCGCCTGGTGAGCGCGGGCGTGATGTGAAAAATGGCGGATGGAGAACTCTAGTTGAGATTGGAGTGACGTTCAACGGTGGCAAAGTCATTGATCTGCAACTAACGGTCGATTTTCTTCGCATACCTCGAACTGCGAAGCCAATCTCCAATACCCCGTCAACAAGCCCCGCCTGCACTATGCTTTGCAGATCAAGCCCGCTCCGAGGCAGATCATGACAGCCGCGACCGCCATCGCTCCCGCGCGTGAACTTCACGACTTGCCGTCGCCGCGCGGCCTGCCGCTCATCGGCAATCTGCATCAGCTTCCGCCCGCGACGCACCACCTCACGCTCGAACGCTGGGCCGCCGAACTGGGCACGCCTTACGTCTTCCGGCTCGGGCGCACGCCGGTCACGGTGTGGTCGGACATCGAACTGAGTCATGCCGTCATGCGCGAGCGGCCGCATCGCTATCGCCGTTACGAGCCGATCGAATCCGTGCTGAAGGAGTTCGGTTGCAACGGGCTTTTTTCGGTCGAAGGCGCGGCGTGGCTGCCGCAACGCCGGCTCGTGATGCAGGCGCTCTCCATTCCGCACATCAAGGCGTTCTATCCGACGCTCGCCGCCATCGCCGACCGTCTGCGGCGGCGCTGGGAAGCGGCGGCGCGCGATGAGCGCGTCGTCGACATGATCGGCGATCTCAAGCGGTTCACCGTCGATGCGACCAGCGCGCTCGCATTCGGCGAAGACCCGAACACGCTGGAAAAGGACGGCGACGTCATCCAGCAGCATCTCGCGCTGCTTTTGCCGATGTTGATGTCGCGCGTGAACGCGCCGTTCGCGTACTGGCGCTATCTGAAAATGCCGCGCGATCGCCGGTTCGAACATGCGATGGCCGAAGTGCATCGCTATATCCGCGCGCTGATGGCGCGTGCGCGCGAACGCATGGAGCCGCAGCAGCAGGAGCCGCGCAATCTGCTCGAAGCGATGCTCGCCTTGCGCGACGCGCCCGGCTCCGACATCACGGACGACGACGTTGCCGCCAACGTGATGACGCTTCTGGTGGCGGGCGAGGACACCACGGCCACGTCGATCGCCTGGGCGCTGCTGTTTCTCGGCGCGGACGATGGGCTTCAGTCCCGGATCGCCGCTGACGCCCGCCGCGCGCTCGGCGACGCGCCCGTGTGTCAGAGCTACGACGCCATGCGCGAGCTCGATTCGTGCGAAGCCGTCTGCACCGAGGCGAGCCGCCTGCATCCGGTCGCGCCGTATCTGTCGTTCGAACCGCTGGAGGACGTGCGGCTTCTCGGCGTGCGGCTGCCGGCGGGCACGAAGATGTTCATGCTCAATCGCCCGGCCATGCTCGATGCGCGCCATTTCGCCGATGCCGCCCGCTATGACCCGCAGCGTTGGCTGCGCGATCATCGTCGGGATGGCAATGCGAACGCGCCGACGCACGAAACGCGCGCCTGGCTGCAATTCGGCGCGGGGCCGCGCGTGTGTCCGGGGCGGCATCTGGCGTCGGTGGAAATGCGGCTCGTCGTGTCGATGCTGGCGGCGAACTTCGTCGCGCGTCTCGCGACGGACCCGGCGAACATCCACGAAGTCTGCGCGTTCACCATGGTCCCGAGCGAAATGCCGATGCGGCTTCAGTTGCGCGATCGTCGCGCCGAAGTCCGGTCGGACGCGAGACCTTATTGAGCGTCGAGCGCGGGCGCGGCAGCGGGCACGGCGCCGCCCGTCGCCATCCAGAGCACTTCGGCGTCTTCGTCGCTCGTGGAGATGGCCGCGTGGCCGGTGCGGCTGTCGAAGTACAGGCTGTCGCCGGCGTTCAGATGCGTCGGCGCGTAGAGTTCCGAATACAGGCAGACGCTGCCGCTGATCACGTACAGAAATTCCTCGCCTTCGTGACGGCCCCAGTCGTCGAAGGCGTCGAGCGTATGCGCGGAAATGCGGATGCGAAACGGCAGCATCGCCTTGTGCGCGAGTTCGGTGGCGAGCAGTTCCATCTGATAGCCGCGATACGCGTGGCGCTGACCCTGGTCGCGCCGCGTGAGCGCGCGCCTTCCGCTTGCGCTCGGCGCGCTCGCGTTGCCGAACAGTTCGGCAAGATCGATTCGCAGGCCACGCACGATTTTCTGGAGCACGTCGAAAGTGGGCGACATCAGCCCGTTCTCGATCTTGGACAGCGCCGAGCGCGACACGCCGCACAAGCGGCTGGCCGTCTCCAGCGTCATGTCTTGCGCGACGCGCGCCTGTCTGACGCGGCGGCCGAGATCGGCTGCGGATTGCTCGGGCGATGAGCGGGTGCGAAGGGTCGTCATGGCAATGCGCGGAAATTTTGTTTCGGATAATAACATCGGCACGAGTCCAACATTCGCCGCACATGGCTCGTCCTTGTTGGGGAGAACCCGCATATTGGCGCCATTGTGAGGCGTGACGTCCACGCGTATAGTCTCCACGAACGTTTCTGATCAGAAACACAGCAACGCGCCGTTCAACCAGCAGCTTCGAAAGGATTACACCGTGGACGCTCAATCGATTCTTTCCGACCTCGGGATTTCAGGACTCGTGCAGGACGGCGATCTCGCCGTCACGTCGCCGGTCACGGGGCAGGTCATCGGGCGCGTGAAGCGCCATACCGCCGCCCAACTCGACGCCACGCTCGATCAGGCGCGCACCGCGTTCGCCGTCTGGCGCACTGTGCCCGCGCCGCGCCGGGGCGAACTCGTGCGCCTGCTCGGCAACCGCTTGCGCGAAAAAAAGGCCGCGCTCGGGCGGCTCGTGTCGCTGGAGGCGGGCAAAATCCTCGAGGAAGGTCTCGGCGAAGTCCAGGAAATGATCGATATCTGCGATTTCGCCGTCGGCCTGTCGCGCCAGCTTTACGGCCTGACCATCGCATCGGAGCGCCCGGGGCATCGCATGGCCGAGACGTGGCATCCGTTCGGCGTCTGCACCATCATTTCAGCGTTCAATTTTCCGGTGGCCGTGTGGTCGTGGAATGCGGCGCTCGCGCTGGTGTGCGGCAACGCGGTCGTCTGGAAGCCGTCGGAGAAGACGCCGCTCACCGCGCTCGCCGTCGACCGCATCTTCCGCGAAGCCCTCGACGAATTCGGCAGTGCGCCGCCGGGACTCGCCACGGTCGTGATCGGCGACCGGGACATGGGCACGCAACTGGTCGCGGACAAACGCTCGGATATCGTCAGCGCGACCGGCAGCACGGAGATGGGCCGCGCGGTGGGCGTCGAAGTGGCGCGCCGCTTCGGCCGCTCGATTTTAGAGCTCGGCGGCAATAACGCGGGCATCGTCTCGCAGACGGCCAATCGCGATCTCGCGCTGCGCGGCATTCTGTTTTCGGCGGTCGGCACGGCGGGGCAGCGGTGCACGTCGCTGCGGCGCCTGTTCGTCCACGACAGCATCTACGACGAGACCGTCGCGCGCCTTAAAGACCTCTACGCGAAGGTGCCCATTGGCAATCCGCTGAACGACGGCGTGCTGATGGGGCCGCTCATCGACGTGCAGTCGTTCGCGCGGATGCAGGACGCACTGGAGCAGGCGAAGGGCGAAGGCGGCAAGGTGTTCGGCGGCGAGCGGGTGACGGTCGAGGGTTGCGAGAACGGCTACTACGTGCGTCCGGCGTTGATCGAAATGCCCGCGCAAAGCGAAGTCGTCCTGAAGGAAACCTTCGCGCCGATTCTCTATGTGATGCGCTACAGCGATTTCGACGAGGCTATCGCGCTGAACAACGCGGCGGTGCACGGCTTGTCGTCGTGCGCGTTCACGACGGACCTTCGCGAAGCCGAGCGATTCCTCTCTGCGTCCGGAAGCGACTGCGGCATCGCGAACGTGAACATCGGGCCGAGCGGCGCGGAGATCGGCGGTGCGTTCGGCGGCGAAAAGGAAACGGGCGGCGGACGCGAATCCGGCTCGGACGCGTGGAAGGCGTACATGCGCCGCGCGACCAACACGATCAACTACTCGTCCGAATTGCCGCTCGCGCAGGGCATCGACTTCAATCTCGGCTGAGACGTTCAACGCAACAAACTGCGACGGGGGCGGCGTGGCTCAACAGGTGGTGATCGTCGGTGGCGGCGTGATCGGCAGTTCGGTCGCGTATTTTCTGCGGGCATCGGACCCGGGCGTGCAGGTCACGGTAATCGAGCGCGATCCGACTTACGCGCGGTCGTCGTCGGCGTTGTCGGCGGCGTCGATCCGTCAGCAGTTCTCAACGCCGCTTTGCGTGCGCATGTCGCTATTCGGCATCGAGTTCTTGCGCGCCATCGGCGAGCGGCTCGAAGTGAACGGCGAGCGGCCGTCCATCGACTTGCACGAGGGCGGCTACCTCTTTCTCGCGACGCCTCGCGGGGAAAGCACGCTGCGCGAAAATCACGCGATGCAGCGTGAACTCGGCGCCGATATCGCGCTACTCGACCCTTCGGGCTTGCAGGCGCGTTTCCCGTGGCTCAACACGGACGACCTCGCAGCGGGCGCATTCGGCGAGCGCGGCGAAGGCTGGTTCGATGGCTATGGGCTCGTGCAGGCGCTCAGACGCAAGGCGCAGGCGCTCGGCGCGCGCTATGTGACGGCAGATGTGACCGGCATCGAACGCGAAGGGCGGCGCGCGACGCGCGTGCGCGCCTCGAACGGCGATGCGTATTCGTGCGATGTCGTTGTGAACGCGGCGGGCGCGTGGTCGCGCTCTATCGCGGGAATGCTCGGCATCAATCTTCCGGTGCACGCCCGGCGGCGCAGCATCTTCAACGTGTCGTCGCCGGCCAAGCTCGACGGCTGTCCGCTTCTGATCGACCCGAGCGGCGTCTATTTCCGCCCCGAAGGGCGCACGTATATCTGCGGCACGTCGCCCGCCGAGGATAACGACCCGGACGACCTTCCGCTCGACGAAGTGGACCACGCCCTTTTCGACGATGTGATCTGGCCGACGCTCGCGCATCGGGTGCCGCCATTCGAGGCATTGCGCGTGGAACGTTGCTGGTCCGGTTATTACGAATACAACGTGCTGGATCAGAACGCGATAATCGGCTTTCATCCGGCAATCGACAATTGCATTTTTGCAAGCGGCTTTAGCGGACACGGTCTGCAGCACGGTCCGGCCACCGGGCGCGGTGTCAGCGAACTGATCCTGCATGGCCGATATACAACACTCGATCTATCGCCGCTCGATTGGGCGCGTGTGATCGAAGGGCGGCCGATCGTGGAGAAGAACGTCGTTTAGCAATAACGGCGGATAAGGCGCGGGGGACGGACACTCTTTAAATGATCGATACCGTTTCGGCGCGCGTCCATCGATGAAATCCACTAGGGCCAGTTGGCCCACGGAAGCGCATCCTGAATATGTCTCGATAATTCGAGTGTGAACAGGAGGCAAAGATGGATGCTCGATCCAACACGCAACACGCGCATTTCGCAGAATGGATGGACGATCAGCAGGTAACGGGAGAATCGACGGCAACGGCGTCGCACCGCTCTAGCCAGGTGTGCGCCGAACCGGAATATGTTGCCGACGTATGCGGACGTTTCGCGGGAGAAAAAACAGAAGAGGAACAAAAGTCCTGCGTGGTTCGCGGATATAACTAAGCGTTTTGCAGTGCGATTCGTTGCGCGCGATATCGGCATTTACGCCGCGGGCGCGCAGCGATAACCGATAGACAAAGGCAATTCGCGCCGCACGGCGGATTTGCGTATCGTGAATGCGCGCAGTTCTTCTGCGCCCATGCTTTCGTCGCGTTCGGTTCACGCTATTCCATCGCTAAAAGAATGTTGCGCCGACGCAAAACGAACATCATTGCGTCGCTTGAGCGCGGTCTTTTTTGAACGCCTACGCTGGCGCTTGCAGATGGAGATATCTTCATGAAACGCCTCACCGCGCCGCGCGCGTCTGCCTGGCGCGTATCCAATGGAGCGCCGTATCATGCGTGTCGATGAACACGGGGCACTCGAACCGGGACTGCCGCCTTCGCTTTCCACTGTTTCGTACGAAGCCGACGAACGCGTGCGTCGCATCGATCCGCCTTCCCGCAGGCGCTCGTTCAGCGACGCGCGCAACAACGCCGATCGCTTGCGGCGCGCACTCGCGGCATCGACGTGCGTGATGGTCGCGTGGTCGCTCTTCGAAGTGCCGTGGGAACTCGACACGGACAGCCGCGGCCAGCAGATCGCCGCCGTGCTGACAGCCAAGGCGCTGTTGATGCTGATCGCGGGCATGGCACTGCGCGGGCGGCGTTTCGCGCGCTATCTTTTGCTGTTCGTGTGCGTCACGAGCGTGCTCGCCATTGCGCCCGAGCTGCCCGGCGAGTTCGTGCATGCGCCGTGGCTGGCCGTGCTCTCGACCGTCGAATGCATGACCAAGCTCGCCACGCTCACGCTCATCGCGCTGCATCTCAAACCTCGTCTGCGCTAAGGCGCATAGGTTGTCTTCGCCGAGGCGGCGCGCGCGGGCGTCGCCGCGCAATGGCACAATCCCTAGCTGAAATGGCGCACGCCGCGTTGCGGTTTCGACGCGACGAAAACAACGACGCAGGGAGAACGCACAGTTGGCGAATCTGGATCTCGACAATCCTTTCCTCGAAGCACTCGGTGCGACGCTGACCGCGTGGCGCGACGGCTACGCCGAATTCACGATGCCGATTCACGCGGGCCATCTCAATCGACAGCGCATTCTTCAGGGCGGCGCGATCGCCACACTTCTCGATGCGGCCTGCGGCTACACGGGCCTTTTCACGACGGAAGCGATGCCCATTCATGGCTTCACGCTCTCGCTCACGGTCAACTACCTGGATCGCGGCATTGGCGACAAGGTCGTGGCAAAAGGATTCCTGGAGCGAAAAGGGCGCTCCGTGTACTTCGCGCGCGGCGAAGCGTGGGTCGACGATCGCGTGATGATCGCGAGCGCGCAGGGCACGTTCAAGTACGCGCGCTGAACTGACATGGCGCTCAAGAACCTGTTGCGGCGTCTTGATCTGACGACGCTACAACTCTTTCTCGCCGTCTTCGAGGAAGGCACGCTCACGCGCGCGGCCGAGCGCGAGGCCATTGCGGTGTCGGCGGCGAGCAAGCGGCTATTGGAACTCGAGCAGGCGGTGGGCGCGGCGCTCTTCGAACGCAAGGCGCGCGGCATGGCGCTCACGCCTGCCGGCGAGACGCTGCTGCATCACGCGCGGCGCGTGTTGCGCGATGTCGAGAACATCGGCATCGAACTGGCGGAGCATGCGAGCGGCGTGCGCGGCTACGTCCGCATGATGGCGAATCTCTCGGCCATCGTCGAATTCCTGCCCGAAGACCTGCGCGCCTTTCTCGCGGCACACGGGCAGATCAAGATCGATCTCGAAGAGCGGCCGAGCGGCGGGATCGTGGATGGCGTCTTGGACAGCCTCGTCGATCTCGGCATCTGTTCCGGCGATGCGGACACGCGCGGCCTGGAAAGCACGCATTATCGGCACGACCGGCTCATCATCGTGACGCCGGGCGATCATCCGCTCGCGAAGCGCGAAAGCGTGAGCTTCGCCGACACGCTCGACTTCGATCACATCGGCCTGCACTCGGCCAGTTCGATCAACGCGCGCACGCATCTCGCCGCGCGGCAGGCGGGCAAGCCGCTGCGCTTGCGCATCCACGTGCCGGGCTTCGATGCCGTGTGCCGCATGGTGCAGGCCGGCATGGGCGTCGGCGTGTTGCCGCTGGCGGTGTTCGAGGCGATGGGCCGCCAACTCGGACTCGCGGCTGTTCCGCTCGATGAAGCATGGGCCGCGCGCAGCCTCATCATCGTCGTGCGCGATGCATCGGCGTTGTCGCCCGTGAGCCGGCTGCTGTTCGACCATCTCCGTTCGATAGAAGCAGCACAACGCTGACGCGACGAGCGTTCGCGTTTGACGAACGATGCTTGCCGAAATGCGGTTGGACGCGCTGCGCCCGCCGCCCATAAGCTTGTCTCAACGATACATAACCGGAGACGAGCAACATGAGCGGACCGCTTACGGGCATTCGCGTAATCGAAATCGGCACCCTGATTGCCGCGCCATTCGCTGCGCGCATGATGGCCGAGTTCGGCGCGGAAGTGATCAAGATCGAGGCGCCCAATGGCGGCGACCCGCTTCGCAAATGGCGAAAACTGCACGAGGGCACGTCGCTCTGGTGGTACCTCCAGTCCCGCAACAAGAAGTCTGTCTGCGTGAACCTCAAGTCGCCCGAAGGGGCCGACGTCATCAAGCGTCTCGCCGCCGACGCGGATATCGTCATCGAGAACATGCGGCCCGGTGCGCTCGAAAAGCTCGGACTCGGCTGGGACGTCTTGCATGCAATAAACCCGAAACTCACGATGGTTCGCATCTCCGGCTATGGACAGACGGGTCCGTACCGGGATCGTCCGGGTTTTGGCGCGATCGGCGAGGCAATGGGTGGCATTCGGTATACAACCGGCGACGCGGAAGGCACGCCGGCGCGCGTCGGCATCAGTCTCGGCGATTCGCTTGCGTCGCTGCACGGCGTGATCGGCGCGTTGATGTCGCTGTTGCGCGTGAAGACAGGGCAGGGCGAAGGACAGGTCGTCGATGTATCGCTGGTCGAGAGCGTGTTCAACCTGATGGAAAGTCTCGTGCCCGAGTACGACCTACTCGGCCATGTTCGCGAGCGAAGCGGTGGCGCGCTGCCGGGCATCGCGCCGTCCAATACCTATCGCACGGAAGATGGCGGGTTCGTCGTCATCGCGGGCAACAGCGATCCGATCTACAAGCGCCTGATGAACGTGATCGGCCGGCCCGATCTCGCCGACGACCCCGCGCTCGCGCATAACGATGGCCGCGTGCGGCGAAGCGCGATGCTCGATGAAGCGATCGGCGCGTGGACATCGCATCACGCAATGGGCGATGTGCTGGCTGCACTGGAGGGCGCGGAAGTGCCGTCGGGCCGCATCTACTCGGTCGCGGACATCATCGGCGATGCCCACTACCAAGCGCGCGACATGCTGTTGCAGGCGACCTTGCCGGGTGGGGCATCGGTGAAGATGCCGGGCATCGTGCCGAAGCTTTCCGATTCGCCCGGCGAAGTCCGCTGGCAGGGACCGGCGCTCGGCGAGCACACGCAGAGCGTCCTTGAATCCCTCGGTTTCGACGAAAGCGATGTGCAGCGGCTGCGTGCCGAAGGAGCGATTCAATGACGCGCGATGATAGCGAACGGCTGATCGTGCAGGAAGTCGCGCCACGCGACGGCCTGCAGATCGAAGCGAAATGGGTCGAGACGGCGGACAAGATCGCTTTGATCGACGGGCTGTCCGAGTGCGGCTTCACGCGCATCGAGGCTGGCTCTTTCGTCTCGCCCAAGGCGATTCCCGTGCTGCGCGACGGCGATGCGGTGTTCAGCGGCATACGACGCGCGCCCGGCGTGATCTATGTGGCGCTCGTGCCGAACCTCAAGGGCGCACAGCGCGCGCTCGCCGCACGAGCCGATGAACTCAACCTCGTGATGTCGGCAAGCGAGACCCATAACCTCGCGAACATGCGGATGAGTTGCGACGCCTCGCTCGCGGGCTTTTCGGAAGTCGTTCGTATAGCGAAGGAATATCGCCATGTCTTGCTGAACGGTACGGTCGCCACTGCGTTCGGCTGTCCGTTCGAAGGCCGCATCGACGAAGATCGCGTCGTGTCGATTGCGCGGACGTATCGCGAGATGGGCATGGAGGGCGTCACACTTGCCGATACGACAGGCATGGCGAATCCGCGGCAGGTCGAGCGCCTCGTATCTCGCGTGCTCGAACATGTTCCGGCTTCGGCCTTGACGCTGCATTTTCACAATACGCGCGGTCTGGGTCTTGCCAACGTACTCGCCGCATATCAAGCCGGCGCGCGCCGCTTCGACGCCGCTTTGGGCGGGCTGGGCGGCTGTCCGTTCGCGCCGGGTGCGTCCGGCAACATCTGCACGGAAGACCTCGTGAACATGTGCCACGAGATGGGCATTCCCACGGGCATCGACTTGCTGAAACTCATTGCACTGTCGCGGACGCTGCCTGCGCTCGTCGGTCACGACGTACCCGGCCAGGTGGCGAAGGCCGGGCGCAATGCCGATCTGCATCCCGTGCCCGCCTACGTGCGAGCAATCTGAAGCAACGGTCCGATAAAAACTCAATCCCGGACCGCCCCATACAAGGAGACAATCATGAGCGATCTAAGCGTATCGAGCGCGGATAAACCGCAGGCGTTGCAAAGCACGAGCGACATCGTTCGCAAAGTGGCATGGCGGCTCATGCCGCTCATCATGCTGTGCTATCTGTTCGCGTTTTTTGACCGTATCAACATCAGCTTTGCCAAGTTCCAGTTGCAAAGCACGCTCGGCTTCTCCGATACCGCTTACGGACTTGGCGCAAGCCTTTTCGTGATCGGATATGTTTTGTTCGAAGTACCAAGCAATATGTTGCTGTACAAAGTCGGCGCGCGGCGCTGGATTGCACGGATCATGATTTCGTGGGGTATCGCGACTGCGCTCATGGTCTTCGTGCAAACGGAGTGGCAGTTCTACGGGCTGCGCTTCGTTATCGGCGCGATGGAAGCGGGCTTCGCGCCGGGCGTGCTCTACTATCTGACGCTGTGGTTCCCGGCGAGCTATCGCGGGCGCATCACGTCATTGCTGTTCCTTGCTTCCGCATTTTCGGGGCTCATCGGTGCGCCGCTGTCGGGTCTCGTGCTCGGGCATATGAACGGCGTGTTCGGCATCGCGGGATGGCATTGGCTCTTTCTGCTCGGCGGCTTGCCGTGCGTGCTGCTGGGCATACTCGTGCTGAAGGTGCTGAAGGACCGCATCGACGACGCCGGATGGCTCACGAGCGTCGAAAAGGCTTATCTCAAGAGTCAGATTGCGACGCAGAGCCAAGCCACCTCGACCGGTCATTCGCTATTCGGCGCCATCAAGACGCCCGGCTTTCTGATGCTCGGCCTGATCTACTTTCTGATCCAGATCGCGTCCTATGGCCTGAACTTCTGGGCGCCGCACCTGATTCGCGCAGCGGGCACGCATAATCCGACGATCATCGGCTTGTTGACGGCGGTTCCGTATATCTGCGGCGCGGTGTGCATGGTGGTGGTCGGGCGGCTGTCGGATACCTCGGGCGAACGACGCAAGTTCGTATGCGCGCTGCTGCTGATGGCCGCGGCAGGCTTTTTCGCGGCGGGCGTGTTCGACAAGCAGACGACGCTTCTGATCGTCGCGCTCGGCGTGATGGGCGCGGGTGTGATCGCTTCGATTCCGGCGTTCTGGGCGTTGCCTCCGAAGCTGCTGACGGGAGCGGGAGCGGCGGGCGGCATCGCGTTGATCAATACGCTCGGTCAATTGGGCGGAATTGTCAGTCCGGTGATGGTGGGACGTATTCGCGATGTCACTGGCAGCACGACGCCCGCTTTGTATGCAATCGGCGCGATGAGCCTCGTCTGCGCGCTGTTGTTGCTGTTCGGGTTGCCGCAGACGTTGCGTCAGCGAGACCATTCCGAGCGCGCGAGCTGAAAAGCGCGCGGTAGTTGAGAGCGCCCGGCGACCGCGCTGTCGTCGGGCGTTTTGCATTCTGCATGCCGAATGAAACATGCAACATGCAATCAGTCCGCAAGCAAGCGCCGGCAATGCCGCGCAATCTGCGTCTCCTCATCGGTACGCACCACGCGATGCGGTGCATTGAGGAACGCGAGGCCCTCGAGTATCTGCGCGCGAATCGCCTCGCTATGCTCGCCGATGCCGCCGCTAAAGACGATCAGGTCCAAGCCGCCCAGCACGGCCGCGTAGGCACCGATAGTCTTTCGTATCGCGTCGCAGAACACGTCGATGGCGAGCGTCGCGTCCGCATCGCCCTGAGCGCGGCGGGCAAGCAGCGTCTGCAT
This sequence comes from Burkholderia sp. 8Y, assembly GCF_902506145.1. GTDB lineage: Bacteria > Pseudomonadota > Gammaproteobacteria > Burkholderiales > Burkholderiaceae > Caballeronia. The sequence goes on from NZ_LR733519.1 coordinate 1,992,596, forward strand.
GTCGTCGTCCGAGTCGGAGAGCGCCTTCAGGCCGCTCTTTCGATTCACGAGCGTCTCCAGCGCGTTCGCGTCCAGCGACTCGTTGCGCAGCAGATGAATCAGCACGCCGGGGTCCATATCGCCGCTGCGCGTCGCCATCGGGATGCCGCCTGTCGGCGTCATGCCCATCGACGTATCGACGGAGCGGCCGTCTTTCAGCGCGCAGAGGCTGGCTCCGGACCCGAGGTGCGCAATCACCATGCGCGACGGCAACTCCCTGCCCAGCGTGCTCACGATGAACTCGTACGACAGCCCGTGAAAGCCATAGCGCACCATGCCGCGCTGCGCATAGTCACGTGGCAAGGCGAAACGCGTCGCGCGCTCCGGCATCGTGCGATGGAACACCGTGTCGAAGCATGCAAAATGCGGCACACCGGAGAAGATGCGCTGCGCTTCGTCGATCAACGCGAGCGATTGCGGCAGATGCAGCGGCGCAAATTGAACGGCTTCGCGCAACGCGTCTTTCACGTCCTGCGTGAGTTCGCAGTGCGCGCGCACATGCGGTCCGCCGTGCACGACCCGATGCCCCACCGCAGCAAGCGGCTCGTGCAAGTGCTCATGAAGGGCATCGGCGACGCGCTGCAATGCGTCGTGCTGCGATTCCATCAAATGATCCTGCGCAATATCGATGCTTCCATCCGCCGAGCGCATGGACAGCGACCCGTTCTCGCGCCCGATGCCCTTCGCGCTGCCCGTGAGCCATGCCTGTTCGTCGTGATCGCGCGGCACGAACACGCCGAACTTCAGCGATGACGAGCCGCTATTCAACACCACGATGCCTTGTGTCATGGCATCAACCTTTCCACGTCCATTCGCGGATCTCATCGCGATCAATGCCTTCCTCATGCGCATAGCGCACACTCTCGATGATCTGGTTCTTGAGCATCTCCTTGGTATGCGCAGCCGTGCTCGAAAGTCCCGGTACACGGTCGATCACGTCGATGGCGAGGCTGTACCGATCGACGCCATTGATGATGGCGAGCTCGAACGGCGTGTTGATATTGCCGCGCTCGCGATAACCATGCACGTGCATGTTGTCGTGATTCGTGCGGTTATACGTGAGCTTATGCACAAGCGATGCATACGAATGGAAGTTGAAGATCACCGGCTTGTCACGCGTGAAGAGCGAATCGAAGTCGCGATTGGATAGGCCGTGCGGATGATCCGTGTCGGGCATGAGCCTGAAGAGATCGACCACATTGACGAAGCGCATCTTCAGATCAGGGCATTGCGTCTTCAGGATTTCGACAGCGGCAAGCGCCTCCATCGTCGCGATATCGCCCGCCGATGCGATGACGACGTCGGGCTCGTGATTCTGATCGGTCGATGCCCAGTCCCATATGCCGATGCCTTTCGCGCAATGCACCATCGCGTCTTGCATGTCCAGGTACTGCAAATGCGGTTGCTTGTCCGCGACGATCACGTTCACATAGTCATGCGAGCGCAGACAATGGTCCGCGACGCTCAGCAGGCAATTGGCATCCGGCGGTAGATAGATACGCACGACCTGCGGGCTCTTGTTGGTCACGACATCGAGAAAGCCAGGGTCTTGATGGGTGAAGCCGTTATGGTCCTGACGCCAGACGAGCGACGTAATGAGCAGATTGATCGACGGCACCGGCGCACGCCACGACAGCTCGTTCTTCGCTTTCTCCAGCCATTTCGCGTGCTGGTTGAACATCGAATCGATCACATGCACGAACGCTTCGTAGGTCGCGAATAGTCCATGACGGCCCGTCAATACGTAGCCTTCGAACCAGCCTTCGAGCGTATGCTCCGAGAGCATTTCCATCACGCGGCCATCGGTGGAAAGCGCACCGCCGTCGGCGTCTTCGGGCTTCATCTCCGCGAGCCAGCGTTTGCCCGATGCTTCGTACACGCCGTCGAGCTTGTTGCTTGCGGTTTCATCGGGGCCGAACAGACGGAAGGTCTGCATGTTGCGGCGGATCACATCGCGCAGGAAGGTCGCGAGCACAACCGTCGGCGATTGATACGCGCTTGCCGCGCGCTTCAAATCGAAGGCGTAATCGCGGATATCCGGCATATCGAGCGCCTGCCTGAGCAGGCCGCCGTTCGCATGAGGATTCGCGCTGATACGCCGTCCGCCCACCGGCGCGAGTTCACGCAGACTCTCGACGAGGCTTCCGTTTTCATCGAAGAGTTCTTCGGCCTTGTAGCTCTTCATCCAGTGTTCGAGCACGGCAAGACTCTTGTCATTCGTCGCCGGGTCCAGCACGGGAACCTGATGTGAACGCCAGAAGTTCTCCACCTTATGGCCATTCACTTCTTTAGGGCCGGTCCAGCCTTTAGGCGAGCGCAGCACGATCATGGGCCACCGCGGACGCGTTACGTCGCCTGGATTCGCGCGAGCGCGTTGCTGGATCGCGCGGATATCGCCGATGCAGCGTTCGAGCGTCGCCGCCATCAATTGATGCATCGTGTCCGGATCATCGCCCTCGACGAAATGCGGCTCATAGCCATAGCCCTTGAACAACGCTTCGAGTTCGTCGTGCGGAATGCGCGCGAGAATGGTCGGATTCGCGATCTTGTAGCCGTTCAGATGAAGAATCGGCAACACGGCACCATCGGTCGCGGGATTGAGAAACTTGTTCGAGTGCCACGAGGTTGCAAGCGGGCCGGTTTCCGCTTCGCCGTCGCCCACCATTGTCGCGACGATCAAGTCGGGGTTGTCGAATGCCGCGCCGAACGAATGCGACAGGCTATAGCCCAGTTCGCCGCCTTCATGAATGGAACCCGGCGTCTCGGGCGTGCAATGCGAGCCGATGCCGCCCGGCGACGAGAACGCGCGAAAGAGCCGCAGCATGCCGCGCTCGTCGGGACTGCGGTCGGGATAGATCTCGGAGTAATGCCCTTCGAGATAGGCATTCGCGAGCGTCGCGGGCGCACCGTGGCCGGGGCCGGAGACGAACATCACGTTGAGATCGTCGCGTTTGATGAGACGGTTCAGATGCACCCACACGAAGGACTGTCCGGGGTCCGAGCCCCAGTGGCCGAGCAGGCGTCGCTTGATGTGCTCGGGCTTGAGCGGCGCGCGCAGCAGCGGATTGGCGCGCAGGTAGATCATGCCGACCGAGAGGTAATTGCAGGCGCGCCAATAGGCGTCGATTCTACGCAGCAGCTCGGGAGCGAGAGGCGTGTGCGTCGCGGTCTTGCCTTGGACGTCGTCGTTCAATTGCTTCTCCTTGCGGTGAAAGTTTGGGTCGAGCGTCGGCTTGCGGCTTGATGCGAGTGAATTGCTGAGTCGGATTCCTGTGATGGAAGACGTTGGATTTCAGGGTCGCACTGACAGAGCGAGCCTGAAGAGAGCGAAGATTGCTGTAGCGTCGCGCAACATCATACTTGTGTTCGCGCGACGAAGTTTTGACAGAACCGCAGGCGCGGCGCTTATTCGCGGGCGGATTGCGTCATGTCGTAATCCATCAGCAAGGCTTTGTGGTCTTCCCACATGCCGATGTAATGCACCATGAAGCTGTCGGCACGCCGATAAATCCACGGCGTGTTCCACTCGATGAAAGACGCAATGCGCGTTGCGTCGAAATCCGCGTGACTTTCAAATTCGCGGATAAAGAAAGGTTGATCCCCCATGTTCGCATAGACGCTCGATTTGTCGTCGAGTTGCGAGCATGCATGCAGGATGTAATGGAACGCGTCGTAGTTGGGATGCGTGCGGCGAAAGCCCATGATGCCGGAATTGAACGTCCACGTGCCGACATCGCGGGCAAACAGGGCGTCCTGTCCCTGCATGATGGATTCGAGCGTGCGATTCATGTCGTTGAAGAGCACGTCGGCATCGACCCAGAAGACCCATTCATGATGCGGCAGATACTCGCGCAACAGGGCAGGCTTGAGCCAGTTGCCCGCTGTCTTGCCGTCGTTCAGATGCGCCGGAATCGCGCGGTGAACATAGAGCGTATAGCCATGACGCGCGCAATAGCGCCTGAAATTGGCCTCGGCAATGCGCCCGTAACGCGCGACGTTCGGCGTATAGAGCGTGACGACGGCGATCGGCTGGCCGGGCTGATAGACGCTTCGAGCCGAAGTATCGTCCGTGTCTGCATCGAAGAAGGAAAGGAACGGCAAGCCCCGCGCCAAACGTTGATTGATGTGCTCGAAAAGCGCCGTGCGAAACCGCCGATGCTGCGGCTCTTCGCGGATGCACACCGAGAAGGCAGGCCATTTCGCCCACACGCTTTCGAGCGAGACCGCAGCAGGCACGGCCACATGAACTTTGCCGATCATGGTCTGGGGAGGAAGCGCGTCGAACTCACACAGCAGCAAGCCTTCGTCCGCAGGCAGCTCAACGCTGAAGCGGCAGTGGGTAACGACCTTGTAGAGCTTGCGGCGAACTTCTTCGGTGTTGCGCCATACCTGGAGATCCGTCTGCGGATGCCCCTTTTCCACGCATGTCAAAAGCCAGTCGCGGTTATCGAGCAATTCGGGCAACGGCATCGTGCCGATGATCGCGGCGTTCTGCGTCAGCAGCATGATGATCTCGCCGGGGTCGGCCTTGGTCAGCGTTTGCAGCAGCGTTTCGTACTTGAACATCCACAAGACATGGGCGCTGCTACCGGACAATTCCGACAGGTCGATCTCAACATGCCGATAGCCGTGCATGCGGGCATAGCGTCGATGATTGGCGAGCGCGCCGGGCGCGTGGTCGAATAGCAGGCTGATGACGATCATGAATGCAATATGCAAATGGACGGCGGCGCATGCGCAACAGCGCCGGGACGGCCGTAGCATGGCCGCAATCAACGCCAGCCCGCATGGGACGGGTCCTAAAACGGCATGCAGAATGCAAAACGCTGACTCTCAACCGCCCCTAGAATGTGGCAATGACCGTCGATTTCCACACGCCCGACGACGCGCTCGCGGGTTTTCATCCCGCCGTCGTCAATTGGTTCCGCGCGCATTTCGCCGCGCCGACCGCCGCGCAGGCGCGCGCGTGGCCGCTCATTCATGCGCGCCGGTCGACGCTCGTCGCTGCGCCCACCGGCTCGGGGAAGACGCTCACCGCGTTTCTCGCCGCACTGGATGAGCTCGTCCGCGACGGCATCGCGGGCGGCGGCGTCTTGCCGGACGAGACGCGCGTTGTCTACGTGTCGCCGCTGAAGGCGCTGTCGAACGACATCCGCGTGAATCTGGAAGAGCCGCTCGCGGGCATTGCGCGCGAACTGCGCGACATGGGCGCGGCTGCGCCGGGCATCCGCGCCGCCGTGCGGACCGGCGATACCACGCAGCAGGAGCGCAACGCGGTGCGCAAGCGCCCGCCGCATATTCTCGTGACGACACCGGAATCGCTTTACGTGTTGCTTTCGTCCGATTCCGGCCGCGTGATGTTGTCAACCACGCGCACCGTGATTGTCGACGAAATACACGCGGTGGCGGGCGGTAAGCGCGGCTCGCATCTGAGCCTGAGCCTCGAACGGCTCGACGCGCTCTGCGAGGAACGCGGCGCGGCGCGGCCCGTGCGCGTCGGCCTGTCGGCGACGCAGAAGCCCATCGAACTCGTTGCCAAGTTTCTGGCCGGCGAAGGCCGGCCGTGCGAAATCGTCGATGTCGGGCATGTCCGCGCACGCGATCTCGCGCTGGAACTGCCGCCGATGCCGCTCGAAGCGATCATGTCCAACGACATGTGGGAGCGCGTCTACGACCGGCTCGCTGAATTGTCGGCGCAGCATCGCACGACGCTCGTCTTCGTCAATACGCGGCGCATGGCCGAGCGCGCGGCGCGGCATCTCACCGACCGGCTCGGCAAGGAGGCGGTCGCGGCGCATCACGGCAGCCTCGCGCGGGAGCATCGGCTGGACGCGGAACAGCGCCTCAAGCGCGGCGAGTTGCGCGTGTTGATCGCGACCGCATCGCTGGAACTGGGCATCGATATCGGCGATGTCGATCTCGTCTGCCAACTCGGCTCGCCCGGTTCCATCGGCGCGTTCCTGCAGCGCGTCGGGCGCTCGGGCCACCACGTCGGCGGCGTGCCGAAAGGGCGGCTCTTTCCCACTTCGCGCGACGATCTGATCGAATGCGCCGCGCTGCTCGACTGCGTGCGCCGAGGCGAGCTCGACGCCCTGACCATCCCGCGCGCGCCGCTCGACGTGCTCGCGCAGCAGATCACCGCCGAAGTCGCGTGCCGCGAGTGGGGCGAGGATGCGCTGTTCGAGCGCATCCGCCGCGCGTATCCGTACGCGACGCTCGAACGCACGCGCTACGACGCCGTGCTGCGCACGCTCGCCGAAGGCTATACGGGCCGTCAGGGCGTGCGCGCGGCTTATGTGCATCGCGATGCGGTCAGCCGCACGCTGCGCGCCCGGCGCGGCGGCAAGCTCACGGCGGTCACGTCGGGCGGAGCGATTCCCGACAACGCGGATTTCGCCGTGCTGCTGGAGCCGCAAGGCTTGCAGATCGGCACGGTCAACGAGGACTTCGCCGTCGAAAGTCTCGCTGGCGATATCTTCCAGCTCGGGAATACGTCGTATCGCATCTTGCGCGTGGAAGGCGGGCGGGTGCGCGTGGAGAATGCGAACGGCCAGCCGCCGAACATTCCGTTCTGGCTCGGCGAAGCGCCGGGCCGCAGCGATGAGCTTTCGTTCGCGATTTCGCGTCTGCGCGCGGACGTCGATGCGCGGCTTGCATCGGGCGACGGCAAGGGTCGTATGCATGCCGCATCCAATATGCCGAATGCAATAGACCAAACGTCGCCCGTCGATCTCACCGTCCGCTGGCTCGCCGACGAAACGGGCATCGGCATGGAAGCGGCGCGGCAGATCGTCGATTATCTGGCTCGCGCGCGCGCCGCGCTCTCGGTTCTGCCGACGCAGGACACGCTCGTCATGGAGCGATTCTTCGACGAATCCGGCGGCATGCAACTCGTCATTCACGCGCCGTTCGGCAGCCGAGTGAACCGGGCGTGGGGCTTGGCGTTGCGTAAGCGGTTTTGTCGCAAGTTCAATTTCGAGCTTCAGGCGGCGGCAACCGAAGATGCGATCGTGCTGTCGCTGACTGGCGGCCACAGCTTCGCGCTCGACGACGTATGGCGTTATCTGAAATCCGCCACCGCCGAGCACGTGCTGGTTCAGGCGCTGCTCGACGCGCCGCTGTTCGGCGTGCGCTGGCGCTGGAATGCGACCAACGCGCTCGCGCTGCCGCGTTATGCGGGCGGGCGCAAGGTCGCGCCGCAGTTGCAGCGCATGAAGAGCGAGGATCTGCTCGCGGCCGTGTTTCCGGATCAGGTCGCGTGCGCCGAGAATGTCGTCGGCGAGCGCGACGTGCCGGCGCATCCGCTCGTCGAGCAGACCATCGACGATTGCCTGCACGACGCGATGGACAGCGAGGCGTGGCTCGCGCTGCTGCGACGCATCGAAGCGGGCGACGTGCGGCTCATCACGCGTGATTTGCCTGCGCCGTCGCCGCTCGCCGCCGAAATTCTGTCGGCGCGGCCATACGCGTTCCTCGACGACGCCCCGCTCGAAGAACGCCGCACGCAGGCCGTGCTGGCGCGCCGCTGGACAGACCCGCGATCGACAGACGATCTTGGCGCGCTCGATGCCGACGCCATCGCGAGCGTGCGCGCAGAAGCGTGGCCCACGGTGACGAGCGCCGATGAGATGCACGAGGCGCTGACGAGCCTCGCCGGGGTGACGGACGCCGAAGCCGCCGCGAGCGATGGCTGGCCCGCGTGGCTCGACGTCCTCGCCCGCGCTGGCCGCGCGACGCGCCTGCAGATCGCCGAGCATGACGGCTTGTGGACGCCCGTCGAGCGCCTGACTTTGCTGCGGGCCGTCTATAACCGCGCGCCGATGCATCCGCGCCTCACGCCGCCGCCCGGCTTCGACACGGCCTGGGACGCCGACGACGCGCTCGTCGAAATCGTGCGTGCACGGCTCTCGGGCTTCGGGCCGCTGACCTTGGCGGACGTCGCGCGGCCGCTGGCGTTGTCGGCGTCGTCGGTCGCGGTCGCGTTGACGCGCCTCGAATCCGAAGGTTATGTGATGCGCGGCCAGTTCACGCCGGACGCATCCGCTGAATCCGGCGTCGATGAACAGTGGTGCGAGCGCCATCTGCTGGCGCGGATTCATCGCTACACGGTGCGGCGGCTGCGTCGAGAAATCGAGCCGGTGGAGCGGCAGGACTTCATGCGTTTCCTGTTCGAATGGCAGCGCGTCGCGCCGGATGCCCGCGGCGAGGGCCGCGACGCGCTGCTTGCCGTTCTCGAACAACTGGAGGGTTTCGAAGCGCCCGCCGTCGCGTGGGAGGACGAGATTCTTCCGGCACGCATCGCTGATTACTCCGGCATCTGGCTGGACGAAATCTGCCGCGCCGGAAAGATCGTGTGGTCGCGCCCGGCGGGGCGATCGCGCGCCGCGGGCGGTCCGGTGCGCGGCACGCCCATCGTGCTGCTGCCACGCCGCGCGCTCGCGGCGTGGAATGCGCTGATGCGTCCGGACGAAGCGCCGGAGCTGTCGTCGCGTGCGCAACGCGTCTTCGATGCGCTCTCGACGCACGGCGCGATGTTCTTCGACGAATTGCTTGCCGAAACACGCCTGTTGCGCACCGAACTGGAAGACGCGCTCGGCGAACTGGTCGCGCTCGGCCTCGTGAACGCCGACAGCTTCGCCGGGCTGCGCGCCTTGCTGACGCCCGCCGCCAAACGCAACGCGATGTCACGGCGCACGCGCAGGCCGGGCGGCGGACTCTTCATCGGCGGAATGGACGACGCGGGCCGCTGGGCGTTGCTGCATCGCGCAGGCCCCGGCCACGAAGGCGGCGATGCCGAGCATGTCGCGCTGACGCTCCTGCGCCGGTATGGCGTCGTGTTCTGGCGGCTGCTCGAGCGCGAGGCGCAATGGCTGCCGCCGTGGCGCGACCTGCTGCGCGTCTATCACCGGCTGGAGGCGCGCGGCGAGATTCGCGGCGGGCGTTTCGTCGCGGGACTCGCGGGCGAGCAGTTCGCGCTGCCCGACGCCGTGCCGCTCCTGCGCGAAGTGCGCAGGCGGCCAAAGGACGGCGCATTCGTCGCGTTGAGCGCAGTGGATCCGCTGAACCTCGTCGGTACCTTGCTCCCGGGCGGCAAAGTGCCGGCGCTGGCGGGCAACCGCGTGCTGTATCGGGACGGCGTGCCCGCCGGCGCGGTGATCGCGGGCAAGACGCATTATTTCGGCGATGCCGACGCGCCGACGCGCGAGCGCATGCGTCTTGCCCTCGTCAAACGAAACGCGCGTTCCTTGAGCGCGTCGGCCGCGCGCCAGGTGGCGGTTCCCGACTGACTACTTCGACACGAGCTTGTGGACGAACGGCCCCGGCTGTTGCACCGGCACGTCCTTCACCGGCACGCCGGGGTAATCGACCACGCGCTGCGGGTTTGCATGCAGAATGCGAAACGACGGACGCACGCGCTCGCGCGAGCCGCCGGCGATGCTGGCCATCGCTTGCCGGTCCAGCTCGACACTGTCGGCCAGATCCCTGATCTTGATGACAGCCATGACTGTCCTCCTGGTTGAGCGCCGCGTCTCGTTCAGTATAGGAAGCAAACGAGCACGCGGTCGTGTCTAACGAAAAGCCACGAAAGCCAAAAAAGCCGACAGGCGGCGAAAGGCCGAAGCCTTTCGCCGCCCACGCTCTCAGGCGCTTATCGTTTCCGATGCTCGTCGCAGATCAGAACAGTGCGGCGGCGGCGTTCAGATGCGCCATCTGCTGCGGTTTCACGTAGATGGACGGCGCGGCGAAATTCGCCCCGATGACGCCGACATCATTCAGCGTGTTGACCTGCACGTTCTGCAACTGCGAGATGTTCTGCAGGATGCCGACGTTCACGTTGACATTCGCATACGGACCGTAGCCTTGCCCGCCGGAAACGGCGGACATTGCGCGGCGGTCCAGTTCCTTGCTATGGGACAAGTCCCGGACGACGATGGACGACATGATGGTGCTCCTCGCGAAGGGAATCGTAGGTCAGGCGTACAGCATGCCGAGACCGCCGCCGATATTGATGTTGCTGGAGTTGCTGCCTTTCTGGACCGGATGGAGGTCCGAATGAATGCCGCTCGCGAAGGCGACGTTCACGCCGTTCTGGTTAGACGTGTTCTGCTCTTGTTGCACCATTTGCTGCGTGTTGAACGAGAGCGACGTCTTCGAGAAGTCGAAGCTCGGCAGCAGATAGCCCATGCCGCCTCGCACGGCGGACATCGCGCGGCGATCGAGTTCTTCAGTGATGGGCAGGTCTTTGATGGTCAGCGTCTTCATAGCGGTTCTCCTTGGGTGCGCGTGGCGCGTTCAGGTAAGGGTTCGAGCAACATGTCTGCTCGGGCCAGTTCAATGCATAGGGTGTGCCAAGCGGCATGAGCCGCGCCCGAAACCATCGCAAAGCCCTTTATTCATGGGCTTTTCCGACATCGCGCTTCGCTTGCGCCGACAGCATCGGTCATCGCGGCGGCGCCCGAATGCCGCGTCGAATCCAACAGCGCGCTGAATTGTGTCGGTCTGCGAAAGACATGTGCGCGATGCCGCGCATCCGATAAAACGCCATTTGCTTAAGCCCGATACGAAGGCTAGTATCGAACGATCAACCGGCGTTTGTTACGACAAGTAGAGTGCCGGCCGACCACGTTATTTCGGAGCCGCAACGAGTCGCACAGATGACTAGCTTTCAAGAATCGCTTCGTGCATACCGGGGCGAAGGCGGGTCGCGCGACGCGTTCTTTGCGGGGGTCGACGGCGCATTGGCCGCCGAGCGCAGCCCGCCCGCGCGGCTCATGCAGATCCTCGACGAGGCGCATGCGGCAAGTCCGCTGCCGCCCGATATCTATGCAGCCATCCGCCGCCGCATCGAACATGCGGCGCGCACGCGTTTCGACGGCGAACCCGGCACCGCATTCGAGCCGGGCCGCGACGAAACCCGTATGCGCGCCGCGCCGGACTTTCCGCCGCCCTTGCCGCCTCGCGTGACGAATACGCCGAGCGCGGGCAGCGACCCGAGCGGCGCCACTTCCGGCCAGGCGACGCAAGTGCTCGCGGACACCGATCAGGTCAAGGGCGTCGGCGACACGCTCAATAACCGCTTCGTGCTCGAAGAATGTCTCGGTATCGGCGGCATGGGGACCGTCTACAAGGCGCTCGATCTGCGCAAGCTGGAGGCGTCGGACAGGCGTCCGTATGTCGCCATCAAAGTGCTGAATCTGCAGTTTCGCGGCAACCCGAAGTCGCTGATTGCGCTGCAACGCGAGGCACGCAAGGCGCAGCAGCTTGCGCACCGCAATATCGTCACCGTGTACGACTTCGATCGCGACAACTCCGTCGTCTACCTGACGATGGAGTATCTTTCGGGGCAACCGCTTTCGAAGATACTTCGGACACCGAACTTCAAGGGGATGCCGTTCGCGCAGGTCTTTCCGCTATTCAAAGGGATGGCGACCGCGCTTGCCTACGCGCACGAGCGCGGCTTCGTGCATTGCGACTTCAAGCCGGCGAACGTGTTCGTGACCGATGCATCGGAAGTAAAGGTCATCGACTTCGGCATTGCTCGCGTGATTCAACGCCCGGAAGAAGAAAGCGAGGCCACGGTCTTCGATCCGGGCAGCCTCGGCGCGCTGACTCCCGCGTATGCAAGCCCGGAGATGCTCGAACATCGCGAGCCCGACCCGCGCGACGATATCTATGCGCTCGCATGCATCACGTATGAACTATTGACCGGTAAGCATCCGTTCGACCGCGTTCCGGCGACGCAGGCGAAAAGCGCGGGCATGAAACCGCAGCGTCCGGAACAACTCGGCAACAAGCAATGGAAGGCGCTGAAGGCGGCGCTCGCTTTCGAGCGCGAAGCGCGCACGCCGACAGTCGCGCAGTTTCTCGATGAGATCAGCGAGGAATCGCCGCCCGCGCCCAAGCAGTCAAAGAAGTTTCGGGCAGGCGTGCCGAGTGTCGCGGTCGGCGCGCTGGCGCTCGTCATCATTGCGAGCGCGGCGTATTACGTCGTCGCGCACAAGAAGAGCGGCAATGCGCCGACCGCCGTTGCAGTCGCCCCGGCGCTTCCAACGCCAACCCCGATGCCGACGCCGGAAAAGCCCGCGATCACCCCCGCTGTCCCCGCCGCCCCCGCGCCGACGCTCACGATGGCCGCCGTCACGCCGGTGCTTGGGAGCGTGCCGTGTTCGGCGCTCGTTGCTTCGGTCCACGATCAGACTGTCGATGTGCAGGGCTTCGTGTCGCAGCAATACGGCCTTACTCGCCTCAAGGACGCGCTCGGGCGCGTGCCGGGCGTCAAGACGACGAACTTCGGCGTCCAGACCGTCGCCGATGACAAGTGCGATCTGCTCACGGTGCTCGGGCCCTACTGGACGACGAACAGGCAGTCGGGCCGGCCCGCATCGGTGCATACGCGTTCGAACCAGACGCGCCTCACCGAAGGCGATCCGCTGATCGTCGAGCTGATGACGCCCGCCTTCGATTCATACGTGACTGTCGATTACTTCATGCTCGACGGCAGCGTGGTGCATCTGCTGCCGAACGCGCATTCTCGCGACAATCAGGCGCCGCCCGGCTATACCGCGACGCTCGGCACGATGGGCGACTGGGTCGTCGGCAAGCCCTTCGGCTCGGAGATGATCGTGCTGACCGTCACGCCCGCGCCGCTCTTCGACGCGTTGCGCCCCGACAGCGAAGCGAAGTCCGAATATCTGCGCGAGATCGATAAACGGCTCGCCGCGCTCGCCGCCCGTTACGGACGCGAGCGCGTGGCCGTCGATATCGTTCAGATCACGACGCAGCCGAAGAAGTGACCGCTAGCTTTGGGGCTTCTCGACCGCGGCCTTCAATTCCTGCATTGCTTCCTCCATGCGCTTGCTGACGAGCGCATAGGCTTCGGCCTGTGTCTGCTGCGTGGTCCGCGCGATGTCCTGCATGTCGGCGAGCGCATTGTGCAGCGCACGCTGCACGACTTCATTCGCATTGAACGGCGGCTTGCCCGACGACGACGCGATCTGCTTGGCGATACTCTCCAGATCGCCCAGCGTCCGGCGCAGTATTTCGAGCTGTTTGTCGCGCAACGCTTCCATGCCGCCGAATGCAACGCGATTGGTCGCGGCGAGCGCCTCGACGTCCTTGCGCCGCGATTCCATGATGGCGGTGACGTCGAACCCTGGTAGCTGATACTGCTGGAACATGGCGGCAAACTGGCTGAACGGATCGCTGAATTTTGATTGATTCATCTTGCCTCCCAGGTTCAATCGGACGAGCGCGGGCGCGATTTGATGACCGTCGCCTTCGCGCGGCAGTGCGCCGGCCGCCGCGGTCGACGACCTTCGGCCGGCTCCTGATACTACCAATATAAGTGTCCTGAATGGGGCAAGGGAAAACACCAGATCGCTCAACGAACGACTTGATTCAGGTCAAATGCCTCTCGCGAAGAACGATCATCATAAGAATGTAGCGCCGCAAGAAAACCGGCGCGGAGGACGATCATGATCAGAGGCGAAGCGCGAATCGTCGCGGCGGCGGTCGCGGTGTTCGTGGCGCTGGCGGGCATCGTCGTCGCGCTGCACGGCCTCGTCTTCGACAAGCTGGCCGTGCTCGATTACGGCGCGCTCGCGATTCTTATCGGCGTCACGTCGTTCGCGGTGCTTTTGATGCCGATGCCGGAAGATCACGCCTGACGTTTGCCGCTGCGTGCGCTCGCGGCACGCGTGCGCGACGCGTCAGGCGTCCTCGTCGCCTGCGAAGACGCTGTGCTCGGCCTTAATCTGCGCGCGGTCGATGCACTGCACATGCCAGCGGCCCAGGCCCGGCGATGCCGCGCCGTCCGCATACCACAGCACCCGCCCGGCCACGCCTTCGGCCGGCCCGCCGGGCGCTTCCAGGTCCAGTTCTTCGAGCATGCAGACCGGCTGCTGCGCATGCGGATGGCAGATCAGCGTGCCGTTCGAGGCGCGGGCGAGTCCGCCCCAATCCGGCACATCCACCGACTGATGGCCTTCGCGCGACCAGCGGCGGGATTCCTTGTCGAGCCACAAGATGGCGTAGGCGGCCGGTGGCGCGCCTTCGAAACCATCGAGCTTGACGGTGATACGCATGACATCCTCCATGGAAACGGGTTTCGACGGGACGGACGCTGACTGCGTTCGGGACGTGTTGTCGAGCCGCGTCGCGAGACATTGAATCAGCTTCGACTGCATGCGGAACATTGCGTTCGCAAAGCGATGAAAAAGCAAGTCCAGTGCCGATTCCTTACGGCACTCCCCGCATTGTTCCAGCTTAGTCCTGGCCGTTGACACTGTGACGACAACCGTCATCATCGAGTGGAAATGACCGTGCGGACGCGCGCCACGCGCGTGCATCGTGCACCTTTGCGTCGAACGGACGCCCTTCTTTGGATATCGATCTGAGTTAGACGGTAGAACGAACGATCGTCAGACGCGTTCCAGCCGCGCGCGATCGACAATACGCAAGTGCCTGCCATTCAGTTCGATCGCGTGCTCGCGTTGCAGCTTCGACAGCGTGCGGCTCACGGTTTCCAGTTCCAGTCCGAGGTGACTGGCGATGTCGGCGCGCGTCATCGGCAGCAGCATTTCCGCGCTATCGTTCGATCCGAGCCGTGTCGACAGGTCCAGCAAGAATGCGGCGACGCGTTCGCGGGCGGCCATCGTGCCGAGCATCAGCGCGAGCCTCGCCGCGCGCACGATTTCCGCGCTCATGATCGCGAGCAGCGCGTGCTGCATTCGCGCATATTCGCGGCACAGCGGTTCGAGAATGCCGACCGGCATGATCCGCACGACGCTTTCTTCCAGCGCGACGGCGTCGCTTTGATGACGGCCGGTGCAGATGCCATCGAGCCCGAGCGTTTCGTCTGCCAAATGGAACGCCGTGATCTGCATGCGCAGGGGATTGTCGTCGTCGGCGGCGGGGTAGGCGGCCACGCTCTTGAAGCTGCCCGACTGCACCGTGTAGAGGCTGCGGAGCGGCTCGCCGGCGAAATACACGGCGTCGCCACGGGCGATGGTGCGCGTCGGAAAGGCAATCGAATCGGTGTCGGCAAAATGGACGTGCAGGGCGGCGGGCCGACGCGCGTGATCGGAATCGGTAACGATACGCATGGCCGTCTCCTGCGATCTTCTCTCTATCAGTATGGCCCACGCCGCGCGCAAAGAAAGAGCGTCAACCGGCGGCGGTGTTTTCGAGCGGCAAAACAATGCACGCTTCTGCGCCGCCGCCTTCGCGTGCGCGCAGTTCGAGCGTGCCGCCATGCAGCCGCGCCATGCGCTCGACAATGGCGAGGCCGAGGCCCGTGCCCTTCGGCTGGCCTTCGCCGCCGCCGCGCTTGAACGGCTGCTTCAACGCCTCGGCGTCTTGCGTGCCAAGTCCCTTGCCGCGATCTTCCACCACGATGCAAGCGCTGTGCGTCCGTTCATCCATCCACGTTCGCACGCCGAGCCCGACGACGCCGTACAGCACCGCGTTCTGCATCAGATTCATGAGCATTCGCATCATGCCGATCGGACGAAACGCGAACGGCGGTATCTCCCCGAGCGACAGCGCGAACGCGTGGCCGAGCCCCGCGAAATCGGCCGCGAGGTTCGCGACCAGCGCATTGAGATCGCCGACCACGGGCGTCTCTTTCGCGCCGCTGCCCGCGTAGTCCATGAACTGCTGGAGGATCGTGTCGATCTGGTCGAGATAGTTTTCCGCCGATGCCGCGAACGATGCGTCCACCGAAGGAACCGAGGACATCGCCATGGCGAGCCGCAGCTTGGTCATCGGCGTGCGGATGTCGTGGGAGATGCCGGCGAGCATCAGCGCGCGCGTGGCTTCGGCTTCCGCGAGCGCCGCCGTCATGCGGTTGAACGCGGTGCTCACTTGCGCGATTTCCGTCGGGCCGTCGGTGGGCAGCACGCCCGGCTCGCCACCTGCGGACAGGCGTCGCGCGGCATCGGCCAGATCAGATAGCGGGCGGTTCAGGTGGCGTTGAATCGCGTAAGCCGTCGCGATGGCGAGCGCGCCCAGGCCGAGCGACAGCAGGAGCGTCGTGGTCAGCCCGTCGTCGTGCGCGGCTTCCGGCACGGGCAGGGCGATCCAGCGTGCCTCGCCGGACAGATGGACGCGAATCCAGAGCCGCTGCTGACCATCGGCGGTGGTCTCGCCGCCTTGCCAGCGCACGGGCATGTCGGCGGGCAGATGACGCCGCAGGCTCTCGACGAACGTATCGCGCTGATACGTCCGATAAAAGCGCAGCCATGAGCCGGGCGCTTGAGTGTTGGCGCCCGCAGGCAAGTCCGAACGAACGTCGAGGCGCGTCGTGCCGGGAGGCGCATCGCGCAGCACGGTGTCGAGCGTTTCGATGTAGCTCGCGAAAGTCGCGGCGGCCCGCTCGATGCGCGGCGTCTGAATGAAATGCAGGAGCACGGCGAGCGCACACACCTGGCTCACCGCGACAAGCGCGACGAGCAACAGGACGTTACGCGCGAAGAGCGAGCGCGGCGCGAGGCTCACGGCTCGATATCCGCGAGCAGCATATAGCCGACGCCCCACACGGTCTTGATGAAGCGCGGCTTGCCCGGATCGTCCTCGATCAGCTGACGCAGGCGCAGCACCTGCACGTCGATGCTGCGATCGAGCGCGTCGTGCTCGCGGCCGCGCGTGCGGGCGATGAGGTTGTCGCGGCTTACCGCGCGATTCGGCGATGACCCGAGCGCGTTGAGCAACTGCATCTGCGCCGAGTGGATTTCGAACGGCTCGCCGCCGCGAAAGAGCCGTTGCTTGCCGAGATCGAGCCGGAACTCGCCGAAGCGGATGACGTGCGAGGTCAGCGTCGGATCGCCTGCGGCGATCTTTTGCCGGCGCAGCAGGGCGCGCACACGAGCGACGAGTTCCTGCGGCAGGAAAGGCTTCGCCAGATAGTCGTCCGCGCCGGTTTCGAGGCCGACCACTTTATCGACCGGATCGCCTTTCGCGGTGAGCATCAGGATCGGCAGCGTGTGGCCTTCGGCGCGCAGGCGGCGGCACACGGAGAGGCCGTCTTCCGGTTCCATCATCCAGTCGAGCACGAGCAGGTCGTACGGTTCGCGCTGGAGATAGCGGTCGAGCCGCTTGCCGTTTTCCACGACGCGCACCTCGAAGCCCTGCGACGTGAGAAACCGCTGCAGCATGTTGCGTAGCTCGGCTTCGTCATCCAGCACGATGATCTTCGGCGCGGTTTCCATGACGTGCCCCGTTTAGCGTTGCGCGGCGTGATCGCGCATGAAGGCTTCGATCTGCGGCAGCGTCACGTAGCCGTTCTTCTGCGTGTCGATTTCGTCGAAGTGCTTCGCGACCATCGGCATGCCGGTCGATGCCTGATCGCGCGTGAGCTTGCCGTCGTGCGTGACGTTCGCTTGCGCGAAGCGCGTCTGCAACATCTGCATGCCGCGTTCGACGCGCGGGGTCGCGCCCATCGGCTGCGTCGCGGTCTGCGCGGAGGCGGGGCCGCTTATCAGGGCGAGGCAGGTGGCGAATGAGGCAATTGAGGCGGCAATCTTCTGCACGACGTTCTCCTTGTTCAGTGCAAATCGAGGTGATCGGTGACAGAGATTTTTATTGAGCCGCGCGTGGAAGGCAATGACAGCGGCGCGACGAATCATGTCGGGATATTTCGTGGTCCGCGCTCATGCGCCGAGCCGACATACGGCGACACAAGTTCCCGCTAACGCATCGGTGACGCCTTGGCTATCGTTGCACAGGTCGCGCTTTCCGCGATTCAACCCGTCGATTCAACCGTCGATTCATGAGGACATCACGATGAACATCCGTCTGCTCAGCCTTTCCGCCGCCGCCGCCTTCACGTTGACCTGCACGCAGAGCGCGTCGGCGGGCACGGCCGTTCAGGTCTCCTATGTCGCGCCGGCCGTGGTCTATGCGCCGCCGCCGCGTCCGGTCTATTACTACGCGCCGCCCGCGCCGCCTTACTACTATGTGCCCGCGCGCACTGTCGTGGCCGTGCCCGTCGCGCCGCCTGTCGCAGTGATCGCGCCGCCGCCGATGAAACCGCCGGTCGTCGTCGTGGGCGCGCCGGTCCGCGTCTACGCGCCGCCCGTGCGCGTGATGTATGCGCAGCCGGTCGTGGCCGCGCCGATGGTCGTCGTCCGTTGAGCGTGCTGCACTGAGCATAGTGCATTTCGCTGGCGGCATCCCGATGCGCGGCTGCGGGACCGTTGCTTGCGCCTAGCGTGCGATGAAGCAGTCACGGCTCCTATACTGAATGAACCACGTCGGCGCTTTGCGCGCGTTTCGTGGCAATCGTCAGAAGGAGGGCCGAGCCATGTTGTTCATCGTCAGTTGGACCGCGCTGCCGGAAGTCCGCGAGCGGGCAGCGGAACGCTTTCTGCAGAACGCCGGTGCGCCGCCGGACGGCGTGCGTTTGCTGGGACGCTGGCACGGCATCGGTTCCATACGCGGCGTCGGCGTGGCCGAAAGCGACGACATTGAGCCGGTCGCGCGATGGGCGTACGAATGGTCCGATCTGTTCACGCTCGACATCATGCCCGCGATGACGGACGAACAGCTCGGCAAGCTGCTCGCCGATGCGGCAGGGCGGCGCTAGACGTTTTTGCAGGCAAAGCATCGGGGACACCCCGGACAGGAGACAAGCGTGACGCAAGCCACTACCAACGAACCGTGCATCATTTCCGTCGCGATCACCGGGTCGGTGCCGCGCAAGAAGGACAACCCGGCGGTGCCGATCACGATCGCCGAGCAGATCGAGAGCACGCACGAGGCGTACGAAGCCGGCGCGACGCTCGTGCATCTGCACGTGCGCGACGAAGACGAGCGGTCGAGTTCGGACCGGCATCGCTTCGAGGAATTGCAGGACGGCATCCGCAAGCATTGTCCGGACATCATCATCCAGTTTTCGACAGGCGGGCGCGGACGATCGTTCGAACAGCGCGGCGCGATGCTGGACCTGAAGCCCGACATGGCCTCGCTGGCGACCGGCTCGGTGAATTTTCCGACCATCGTCTACGAGAACCCGCCGGACTTCGTGCGCTCGCTCGCGCAACTGATGCTCGATCACAACGTGAAGCCCGAAATCGAAGTCTTCGACCTGGCGATGCTGTACAGCACCGTCGATCTCGTCAACCAAGGCTTGCTGAAAAGCCCGGTCCACGTCCAGTTCGTGCTCGGCGTGAAGAACGCATTGCCGGCGCGGCGTGAGATTCTCGAATTCGAAGTCGAGCAACTGAGAAAGCACCTGCCCGATGCGACATGGGTGGCCGCGGGCATCGGGCGGCATCAGCTCGAAGTGAACCACTGGACGCTGGAGATGGGCGGCCACTGCCGCACCGGGCTGGAAGACAACGTGCGCTGGGACAAGGACACGCTCGCGAAAAGCAATGCGCAACTGGTGAGCCGCGTGGCGTCGCTGTGCGCGGAGTACGGACGTCCCGTGGCGAGCGCGAAGGAGGCGCGGAGGCTGCTGTCGCTTTGAGCGGGGCTTGGCTGAGACGGGTGGACGGATACGGCGGGCGCCGCGAGTCTCGGGCGCTTCGCTCGACTCAGCGTCAACGGCGGGAGAATCTGCCTTACAATCGCCGTCTACCCTGACAAGCTGTCCAGCCTGAACATGAACGAGCGTAAGTCGCCCGGCCTGGCCGACCGCATCTACAGCGACATTCTCAACAGCATCATCGAAGGCGAGTTCAAGGAAGGCGACCGGCTCATGACCGAGCACGCCCTCGCGGACCGCTTCGCCACCTCGCGGCCGACCGTGCGCGAAGCTCTCGCACGTCTGCGCGCCGACGGCATCATCGTGACGCGACGCGGTTCCGGCACGACGGTCGGTCGTCGTCCCGATCCGGACGTGCGGCGGTTCGCACCGCTCGAAACGCTTTCGGATATCCGGCGCTGCTACGAATTCCGTATCGTCTCGGAAGCGGGCGCGGCTGAATTGGCAGCGCAGAAGGCCGACGACGACGATCTTCGCGCCATCCAGCAAGCCTGGGAACAACTGGAGCGTGTGGTCGAAGCGCAGCAGGGCATCGGCGCGAGCGACGACTTCGCGTTCCATCTCGCGGTGGCGCGCGCCTCGAAGAACCAGTTCTTCATCACCGTGATGTCGTTCATCGAGGAGCAGGTCGTCTTCAGCATGAACCTGTCGCGTAATCTCTCGCTCGTGAAGACGCTCGAACGGCAGCGGCTCGTGCAGCGCGAACATCTGGAGGTTCTCGAAGCCATCCGCGCTCGGGATTCGGCGCGCGCCGGACAGGCCATGCGCGCGCATCTCGCGGGGGCGCTGGAGCGCATGTTCGGCAATTAGATGTCATACGACCGCTCAGACGCGCTCGGGGAAACGCTCGGTTAACAAAGCGATCTGGCGAAGTTGTTTGACAACCTTCGGTCGCCTTGCTAGCTTCAACGCACACTCTGCCCCACGCGAAGCGAGGCGTCATGAAGGTCGACCCGATCACCATCACCGAATTCTCCCAGAGCGTCATGGCCGTGCCGCCCCTTGCGCGGCGAGCCGATTACTCGCTCGACGACGCGCAGAACCGCGCGCTCGTCACTCATATCGAAGCCGGCGGCGTGCGAACCGTGCTCTATGGCGGTAACGCGAATCTCTATCACGTCGCGGTCAGCGAATACCGCGAGCTGCTTGACATGCTGGCCGAAATCGCCGGCGCGCAGACTCGCGTGATTCCGTCGATCGGGCCAGACTACGGGAAAATGCTCGATCAGGCGCGCATTCTCGTGCAGACCGATTACCGCACCGCGATGATCCTGCCGCTCGCGGGCTTCACGACGCCGGACGGCGTGGCGACCGGCCTCAGGCGCCTGACCGATATCGCCGGCATGCCGTTCACGCTTTATATCAAGAGCGAGGACTATCTCGACGTCGATACGCTCGCGGCGCTCGTCGGGGACGGGACGCTGCTCGCTGTCAAGTATGCGATCGTGCGCCCCGATCCGTCCGACGATCCTTTCCTGCGGCGGCTTCTCGAAAGCGTGCCGGCAGCGCAGGTGATATCGGGCATGGGCGAGCGGCCCGCGCTCGTCCACACGCGCGACTTCGGGCTCGCGGCATGGACCACCGGCTCAGGCTGCATCGCGCCGCACGCCGTGATGGCGCTGCTGCACGCAGCCAAGTCCGGCAATGCCGAGGAAGCGCAGCGTCTTTACGACCGCGTTCTTCCGCTCGAAACTTTGCGCGACGAGATCTCGCTGATTCGCGTGTTGCACGACGCGGTCACGCTCTGCGGCATCGCGGACATGGGTCCGATCCTGCCGCTCCTGTCCGCCACGCCCGAACTTGCGTTGCCCTCGGTCGAGCGGGAAGCGCGGACGCTGCTCACATTCGACCGCTCGCTGGCGGGAAACGCCGGGTAAAAAGAAGTAAAACAAGTCGGGTAACGGCGCGCTCCGGGTATATCCCGACAAGTGGACGCAGCCCCGCACCGCAACGAGCAAAAGCCCTATTTCGCACGTCTGGGAAACACGGAAAGCCGTCTCCGATTTGCTTGACATACGATGATTCGGTTGGCTATTTTTCAGCTTCGTGAGCTAATAACGGACGCGAGGACGCCGACCGACAGACAAGAGACAGCGCACCGAGCACCATCAGAACGAAGCACGAACAGGCCGGCGATCGAATTCATCGACAGAACGACAGAATCGACAAGCGACCGGACCTCGTCCCAATAGTGGTTGCGAGAGAAGTGAGGAGACAACATGGCTTTCAAGGCAGGACTGTCAGTGAAACTGGCGGCGCTGTGCGTCGCGGTGAGCGCGGCATTCGCGGCGAGCGCGGCTCACGCGGCGGACCCGGTGGCGATCAACATCGTGGACGTCGCGGGCAATCTTCAACTGACGCAGAAGGGTTTCGAAGCGTTCAAGGCCAAGTACCCGGATCTTGTGTCCAGCATCACGTTCACCAATGCACCCGCGCCGCAATTGCCGGGCAAGATCAAGGCGATGCAGGCGGCGGGCCGCTCGGACATCGACCTCGTCGTGACGGGCACCGATGCGCTCGCCGCCGGCATCCAGCAGGGCCTCTGGGAGAAACTGCTGCCCGAACACGCCGCCGTCTTCCCCGGCGTGCTGGACAAATACGCGCCCGGTCCGCGCAAGATGCAGGACTTAGCGCAGGGCTATGGTCTCGAAGTGACGTACATGCCCGCCGGCCCGCTGCTCGAATACAACCCGGCCAAGGTCAGCGATCCGCCGAAGACGCCGGAGCAGTTGCTCGCCTGGTGCAAGGCGCATCCGAACAAGCTGATCTATGCCCGCCCGGCCAATTCCGGTCCGGGCCGCACGTTCCTGATGGGCCTGCCGTACGTGCTCGGCGACAAGAACCCGATGGACCCGGTCAACGGCTGGGACAAAACGTGGGCGTTCCTCAAGCAGCTCAACGACTGCATCCCTTACTACCCGGGCGGCACGTCGGCCGTGATGAAGGAACTCGGCGAAGGCACGCGTGATATGACCGTGACCGTGACCGGCTGGGACATCAATCCGCGTGCGCTCGGCATCGTCCCGGCGGACTTCAAGGTTCAGGCGTTCGACAACATGACGTGGGTGAACGACGCTCACTACATGGTCATCCCGAAGGGCGTGCCGAAAGAAAAGCTCGACGTGCTCTACAAGCTGATGAACTTCATGCTGGAGCCGGCGCAACAGGCGTTGACCTACGACGACGGCTATTTCTATCCCGGCCCCGCGGTCAAGGACGTGCCGCTCTCGGCCGCGCCCGCGAAGAGCCAGGAAGTGATCCAGAAGTTCGGCCGTCCGGAGTACGCGAAGCTGCTGGCCGACCGGCCGCACGTCGTGCCGTTGAATGCGCAGGCGATGGTCGCCGCGTTCCAGAAATGGGACCGCGAAATCGGCGCGCAGAAGACGAAGTAAGCACATCGCACTCGCAGGGCTATCGGCGGCGGCGCTCCTTCCGGGGCGTCGCCGCTCGCGCAACAGGAAATCGCCATGAAGCACACTTTTGAGCAGTTGCGCCTCGACTCGGTCTCGCGCAGCTTCGCCAACGCGCAGGGGCATCAGCTCGCCGCGCTGAAGGGCCTCGATCTGAACATCCAGCGCGGCGAGTTCATCGCGCTGCTCGGGCCGTCGGGCTGCGGCAAGTCCACCGCGCTGAACTGCATCGCCGGATTGCAGCCGTTGACGGGAGGCGGCATCTGGCTCGACGACAAGCGCATCGACGTGCTGCCGCCCGAAAAGCGCGGCTTCGGCATGGTCTTTCAGAATTACGCGCTCTTTCCGCATATGTCGGTGCTGGATAATGTCGGCTTCGGGCTGAAGATGCGCGGCATGCCCAAAGCCGAAGCCGTCAAGCGCGCCAAAGCGGCGCTGCAACTGGTCCAGCTCACGGGCCACGACGCGAAGCTGCCCGGCCAGCTCTCGGGCGGCCAGCAGCAGCGCGTGGCGATTGCGCGGGCGATCGTCATCGAGCCGCCGCTCGTCCTGATGGACGAACCGCTCTCGAATCTCGACACCAAGCTGCGCATCGAAATGCGCGCCGAGATCCGCCGCATTCACGGCAAGCTGGAGCGCGCGACCATCTACGTGACGCACGATCAGGACGAAGCCCTGTCGATGGCGGATCGCATCGTCGTGATGAAGGAAGGCGTCGTGCAGCAAGTCGCGCCGCCGAAGGAAGTCTATTCGCGGCCAAAGAACCTGCATGTCGCGCGTTTCATGGGCTTTCGCAATGTCGCGCCGTTCACGCTCGAAGGCACGCAGGGCGACACGGTCGCCGTGAACGCGAACGGCGTGCGCCTGCTCGGCACGCCGATGGAAGGCTTCAACAGCAAGAACGTGAGCGTCGCGCTGCGCCCGGAAGACATGGAACGCGCCGCGCCCGGCGATCAGAACGCATTCGACGCGCACGTCGAAGCCGTCGAATACGGCGGCCGCGATTCGCTCATTCGCGTGAACACGGCGTTCGGCAAGCTGTGGGCGCGGATTGCGGGCGAATGCGCGGAAGGCGAGCGCATCGTGCTGCGCGTGCCGCCCGCGAAGGCGCTCGTGTACGGAGAAGAGCAATGATCGCGCTTCCCGCGCAGCGCGACCCGAAGGGCTGGCTCGTCGCGCCGGCGCTCGTCTTCATCATCGCGCTCTTTATCTACCCGTTCGCTTACGGGCTCATGCTGTCGTTCAATCCGATGAACGGCGGCGCATGGGCGAATTACGTGACGTTCTTCACCGATACGTCGATGTGGCCGACGATCATCGTCACGCTGAAGCTCGCCGTGCCCGCGACGATCATCAACGTCGGCATTTCGGTGCCGGTCGCGTTCGCGTTGCGGCGCTCGTCGCCGTATCAGAAGTTCGCGACCACCTTGCTCGTCATTCCGGTGACGCTCGGCACGGTGCTGATCGCCGACGGCATGCTCACGTACTTCAGCCCGAACGGCTGGTTTCCGCAGGCAGTTCAGGCGCTGCATCTGTATGGCGATGAAGTGCGGCTCACGCATAACTACTGGGGCGTGCTCATTTCGCTGATCGTGTCGGGCTTTCCGTTCGCGTTCCTGCTGACGCTTTCGTATGTGACGGGTATCGACCCGACGCTCGCGCGTGCCGCCGCCACGCTTGGCGCGAGTCCGTGGCAGCAGTTCCGCCAGATCTATCTGCCGCTCCTGCTGCCCGGCCTCACGATGACCGCGTGTCTTTCGTTCGTGCAGGCGTTCTCGGTGTTTCCGTCGGCGGTCCTGCTCGGCGCGCCGGCGGGCCCCACGCGCGTCATTTCGATTGCCGCGTCCGAAGCCGCGTTCGAAAGCTACGACTATTCGCTGGCGTCGACCATCGCCATCGTCATGGGCTTCGTGCAATTGCTCGTGGTGGGCGGCATGCTCGGCGCGCGCCGCTTCTTCTACACCGGCCCGGTGAGCGGAGGGAAGGGATAATGGCAACCGACAACCGCGCGGCGCCCGCCTGGCAGGCGCCCGCGCCGACTCAACGCTCCGGCAAGAACATGAAACAGCAAGCGAGCCTGCGCGACAGGGTGTGGAAGACGTTCGTCTGGGTCACGATGGGCTTCTTTCTCCTCAACGTCCTTCTTCTGATCGCGACGGTCGCGGTGAATTCCGTCGCGACGCGCTGGTTCGGCACGCTTCTGCCGCAGGGGTTCACGCTGCACTGGTACGCGCAGGCGTGGAGCGACTTCCAGTTGTCGAGCGTGCTGCTCGTGACGCTGGAAGTGGTGGGCGCGGTGGTGCTGCTGTCGATCGTGCTCGGCGTGCCTGCCGCGTATGCGCTCGCCCGCGTGCAGTTTCCCGGCAAACGCTTCGCGATGCTCGTGTTCCTGCTGCCGCTGATGGTTCCACCCGTCACCTACGGCATCCCGATGGCGACGGTCATGTACAAGTTCCATCTCGCGGGCACGCTGACCGGCGTGATTCTCGCGAATCTGGTGCCTGCGCTGCCGTTCGTGATTCTGGTGATGACGCCGTTCATCGAGCAGATCGATCCGAATCTGGAATCCGCCGCGCGCATTTTCGGCGCGAACACGGTGCGCTACTTCCGCTACGTGCTGTTGCCGCTGCTCGTGCCGGGCATGCTCGCGGCGGGGCTGCTGGTGCTGGTGCGGACCATCGGCATGTTCGAGCTGACGTTCTTCACCGCCGGGCCGACGACACAGACGCTCGTCGTCGCGCTGTATTACGCGGTGTTTTCGACGGGCGTGCGCGCGCCGCAATCCATCGACGCCATGGCGATGATCTACATGGCCATCACGCTCGTCTGGGTGCTGATCGCGCTGCAATTCGTGAGTCCGACGCAACTCGTCTCGCGCGTGAAAGAGCAGCGGCAATGACGTCGCCGAAGCCGATGCGCCCGGTCGTCGAGTTGCGCGCCGAGCCGCGCCTTCGTGTGGCGAGCGGGCCGCATGTGCTGGAATTGGCGCCGGCCGCTGGCGGGCGCATCACGCGCTTGGCGACGCATGACGAAGCGGGCGCGCACGACTGGCTCGTGCCGATTACCGCGTCGAGCTGGCCGTGCGACGCGTGGCCGAAGGGCGGCAGCTATCCGCTGGTGCCGTTCTCCAACCGCGTGCGCGATGCGCAGTTTCCCGCGCCCAGCGGCGAGCGCGTTCAACTGGCGACGTTTCCCGGCATGGCGCACGCGCTGCACGGCTTCGGCCAGTACGCGGCATGGAGCGTCGAGCGGCACGATGCCGATTGCATCGAACTGCGTTACACGCATCGGGAAGGCGAGCACGGCTGGCCGTGGGCGTTCGAAGCGATCCAGACGATTCACGCGACCGCCGAAGGCGCGCGCCTGTCCATGCGCGTCGTCAACCGTTCGCCGCGTCCGATGCCGGCGGGCTTCGGTTTTCATCCGTACTTCGCGGCGCACGAAGCGCAACTCGATGCCGCGACGCTCTGGCGTCACGAAGCCGAGATCGCGCTGGGACCGTCGGACGAGCAACCGCCGCGCCGTCACACGAGGGAGCGCGACGGCTATACGCGCTATCTCAGCGGCTGGGACGGCCGCGCAACGCTTCTCTATGCCGATGGCCGCACGCTCGCGCTCGAAGCGGACGGCGCGCTGCGGCATCTGGTCGTGCATTGCCCGGCGGGCGGCGCGTATCTGTGCGTGGAGCCGGTCTCGCACGTCAGCGACGGCTTTAATCTCGATGCGCAAGGTATCGACGGAACGGGCGTCATCGTGATCGCGCCGGGAAGCGAAGTGGCCGCGTCAGTCGTCATGACGCCGGGGCGCTGAACCGCGCCGCCATTCAGCGCGCGAGCGGGGCGGTAAAGAACGCATCCACCAGATCGACGATGCGCCACGTCGAACACGGACGCCTGCAATGCGCGTCGAATCCCGCGTCCTTGAGCTTTTGCACGGGGTCGGCGGGCCACACGTTGCTCATCGCGACGAAGAGACGCCCCGTGACATCCGCGTCCATGCGCAGCGTGCGGATGAAGACATAGCCGGGATCGCTGTCGAGGGCCGTGTCGAGCACGAGCGCCTGCGGCTGCCAGCCATGCAGCAGCGCCCGAACCGACTTCAGCTCCTGCGAATGGATCACCTGCAAGCCCTTCAGCCGAAGCTGCACGGCAAGCGATTCGGCGATCGATTTGTCCTTGTGCGCGATCAGCACGCGCCGCGCGGCATCGCCCGGACACGCGCGCTTGATGCGCCACAGCGCGAACTCGGTCTCGTCGTCGGATAGGCGGGCTGGCATCGCGTTCTCCTGTTCCGTTCGTGCCGCAAGTTGATTCGAGTGCAATCAGTGTCGGCCAGCCGTGCGCTTCGCTAAACCCGGCACGGGCGGGGAAGGGCGGCGATTCTGGGAGACTGCCGAATGTATCCCTGCGAATGGAGGGGTTCGAACGCTCACCTGCGCGCGTAATATCGAAAGCGTTCTCGGGGACTTGCAATGGAAAACGGATATTTCAAAACAGTATTGCTGGTAGAGGACGAAGGGCTCACTCGCAGCGCGATGAAGACGCTGATCCTGGCGAACGAGCCCTTGCTCGAGATCGACGAAGCCGATGGATTCGAGCAGGCGAAGGCGAAGCTCTCGGCAAATACGTACGATCTGATGTTTCTCGACTATCACTTGCGCGGCCCGGCCACCGGCATGGACCTGCTCAACTGGATACGCGAGGCGGAGCGCGAGGTTCAGACCATCATGCTGTCCGCTCAGGATGACCGCGATACCGTGCTGGAGTGCATTCGCAACGGGGCGTGCGGCTTCATCTCGAAGGGCAGCGAACAGGGCGCGGGCGTGTTCCGCGAAGCCCTGAAGACCATTCTCAATGGGCGCGTCTATCTGCCCAACACGGTGCTCGGCAAGGGCGGCCACAGCCCCAAGCCCGTTTCGACGCATGCGGGCGTGACCATCGAATCGCTGGAACTTCCGCCGCGTCTCACGGAAACGCTGCGCTATCTCCTGCAAGGGCTGTCGAACAAGGCCATCGCGCGCAAGATGAACATCAGCGAGAACACGGCCAAGGAATATTCGAGCGACCTGCTCGCGCGCTTTCACGTCACGCGGCGAACCTTCCTGATCGTGGAAATGGCCCGGCGCGGTATAGAAATGCCGATGGGCAACACGTCGTCGGCTTCGTAAGCGGTTCTTCAGGCAGCGCGGCGCCCGAGGCGGCGTCGTGCGGCCACTGCGTCCCCGTTTCTCAAAACTCCGAGGATTCGCGCCGGAATGGTAAGGTAGAGCCCGGTTTATTTTGAGATGGGAAACGCGCAGGTGAACAGCAGGTCGATGATCCACAGTTTGAAAGGCGCCGGCACGGCATTCGCGTTTGCAACGGCGCTCGCCATGGCCGCGTGTGCGCCACTTCCTGACCAGCAAAAGAACGCCGATGCGGCGGCGGCTGCATCGGCGGCGCAGGCCGCGCAGGCGGCTTCCGCCGCGGCAGCGGCCAAGGCAGCCGCGGCTGCTTCGGGGCCGACGGAACAGCGGATCGCGGTCGGCGGGGCAAGCGGCTATCACGTGACCGTCAAGACGACGCCGCCCGCGCAGGTTTGCGACAACACCGCCTTCGCGGACGGCGTGCGCTACGGCTATGCGCTGACGTGGAACCGGCTCGTCGGCGAAGCGATCCGCGAAAACGGCGGCAAGCCGGTCAAAGGCAAGCTCGGCAAGTTCGACCCGTCCGCCATCCACTCGGAAGACGACCAGTACAAGATCCAGTGGAACGGCAAGGAGCGCACGAACGCCTGCGCGTCGGACGGCTATCTGATCGGGCGCATCGTCGGCACGCATTTGGCGGGTGTCGACATGCGCAACGGCAAGCCGTCGTAAGGTCGCGGGCGCGCGTTCAGTCGCAGGCGTGGGCTGCGGCGACGTAGCGGCTGCCCGCCGCGCTGTCGCCGTAGATCGTGTAGCCGGTGCCGTACGCCGCCGGCTGCGCGACGACCAACACAGTCGACGAACCGCCCTGTCCCGGAATCGAAACCGCCTGCGAATCCGCGCCGAGACCATATTCCCGCACGCGCGGCCCGATGGGCGTCCACTTGCCCTTGACGCACTTGATGAACTCGAACGTCGTCAGCGTCGACGTGCCGGAGCCGATCGGCACGGTCTTCAGAAGCGCGTCGTCGGTGCTCGCGCAAGCCGTGAGCGCCAGTGCAAAACAGACTGCCAACGCATTTGTGACACTTTTTCTCATATTTCCGATGCCCTTGGTGGTGGTATCCGCTTAGTCTTCTCGCCGATGATGCGCGGCGCACTTGCTTTGAAGCAGCCATCGCTCCCGGCGAAACCGGTCTGGAAGGGCGAGTCTGCCTGAAGCGCGACAGTCGCGCTCCCGAATAACGGTCAAGTCGGGTCAACCGTAGCCGTTATACAGGCGTTTCTTGCACGGAAACCTTATGAATGGCGAGCCGCCGGCGAAAACCGGCGCCGCGCGCCCACTGTGCATCATGCGCCACCCCCGATAACAACGATTCGCGCCGCAGCCGGCAGTTTCATCGCCCACGCGGCGCGAGCAAGTTCAGAAAACGCATGTCTCGCAGAAAGTCGTTCACCTCGCTTCGCGCCATTCCCGCGCTCGGACGTTCGTTCGCGGCGCGCCTCGATCTCCAGCGGTTCGCCGCGCCCGCGCTCACCGTGCTCGTCTGCGCGCTGCTTCTCGTGGTCTTCCAGCACCTGTCGCATACGGTCGATTACAAGTCCGTCGTGCGCTCGCTGCGGCTGCTCTCGCTGCAAGCCTGGGGCGCCGCGCTCTTTGCGACCGCGCTCAGTTTCGCCGCGCTCGTCGGGCGCGATGCCGTCGGGCTGCGTCATATCGGCGCCGCCGTGCCGCGTTCGCTGCTGTGGGTCGGCGCGACGGTCGGCTCGGCGCTCGGAAACGTGACCGGCTTCGGCGCGCTGACGGGCGGGGCGGTGCGATGCCGGGTCTACGGCGCGGCGGAAGTCACGCCGGCGCAGGTCGGCCGCCTGTCGATTTTCACGGGCGTGACGCTCGCGCTTTCGCTCGCGTTCATGGCGGCGCTCGGCATGGTGTGTTCGGCGGGCACGCTCGCGAACATGCTGCATCTGTCACCCGCGACGCTGCGCGCGCTCGGCGCCGCGCTGCTCGTGGTCTTCGTCGCGATGCTCGTCTTCTGCGGACGCGAGCCGCGCACGCTGCGCTCGCGCTGGACGTGGCTCGCGTTCTCGGTGCCGACGCGCCGCGATTTCATCGCGCAAACGGCGCTCGCCGTCGTGGATGTGCTCGGCGCGGGACTCGCGCTCTGGGCGATGCTGCCGGGCGCGCACGTCGGCTTCGGCGAATTCATGACGATCTTCTCGACGGCGATGCTGCTCGGGATGATCGGCCATACGCCGGGCGGCGTCGGCGTGTTCGAGGCGGCGATGGTCTTCGCGCTCGGCGGTCACGTCGCGACGCCGGACGTGCTGGCGGCGCTCCTCGCGTATCGCGCCATCTACTTCGGCCTGCCGCTGATTCTCTCGGCGGCGGTGATGGCCGCGTTCGAAGGCCGCGCGCTGAAGGGCCGGTTCGCGTTTCTGCATCCGCGCCGCGTGTCGCCGCTCGCGCCGTTGTTTCTCGCGATCGTCGCGTTCGCGGCGGGGTCGATGCTCGTCATTTCCGGCGCAACGCCCGCATTCAAGATGCGTATCGCGCTCTTGCAGACCGTGATTCCGCTGTGGGTGCTGGAAAGCTCGCAACTGCTCGGCAGTGTGATGGGCGTCATGCTGCTTTTCGTCGCTCGCGGGCTCATGCGCCGGCTCGACGCCGCGTGGTGGGTCGCGCTGATCCTGGCGGTCGCGAACTTCGCGTTGTCGCTGGCGAAGGGGCTCGCGTTCATCGAAGCGGGCGTGCTCGCGTTCCTGATCGTGCTGCTCGTTTTGACGCGCGAGCGTTTCAATCGCCGGGCGTCGCTTTTTGCCGAGCGATTCACAGCGACGTGGCTCGTTTCCGTCGGCATGGTGATCGCGGTCGCGGTGTGGATCATGTTCTTCGCGTTTCGCGACGTGCCGTACAACACGGACCTCTGGTGGCAGTTCGCCTTCGACGAGCGCGCGCCGCGTGCGCTGCGCGCGACGCTCGCGGCGGGCGTCTTCGCGTGCGCGTTCGCCGTGTGGCAGTTGCTGCGTCCGGCGGCGGGCCGCTTCGAGATGCCCGCGCCGCAAGATCTCGCCGATGCCGCGCGCATCTTCCGCGCGCAGGAGCGCAGCGACGCCGGCCTCGCGATGATGGGCGACAAGAACTTTCTGTTTTCCGAGTCGCGCGAGGCGTTTCTGATGTACGCGAAGCACGGCCGCACGTGGGCCGCGCTGCACGATCCGGTCGGCCCGCGCAGCGAGTGGGCGGGGCTGATCCGCCGTTTCGTCGAACTGGCGCATTCGCATAACGGCCGCGCCGCGTTTTATCAGGTGCGCGCCGACGCCTTGCCGCTCTATCTCGATGCCGGCCTCACGCTGATGAAGCTCGGCGAGGAAGCGCACGTCGCGCTGTCGGAATTCGACCTCAAAGGATCGCACCGCGCGCACTTGCGCTATGCGCTCAAGCGCGGCGAACGCGACGGCTTCGGCACGGAGTTGATCGGACCCGACCGCATTGCTGAAAGCATGCCGATGCTGCGCGAGATTTCCGACGACTGGCTCGACAGCCGCTCGGCGCGCGAGAAGAGCTTTTCCGTGGCCGCGTTCAACGAGGAATATCTCGCCGCGCAGTCGGTGCTGCTCGTGCGTCAGCAGGGCGTGCCGGTGGCGTTCGTCACCTTCATGACGACCGACCTCAACACCGAAGCGACCGTCGGCGTGATGCGTCACGTGGGCGAGGCGTCGTCGTATGCGATGGAGTACCTCTTCACCAAGCTCGCGCTGCATCTGAAGGAAGCCGGGTTCCGGTCGCTGTCGCTCGGCATCGCGCCGTTGTCCGGCATGGAGCCGACGCCGCTCGCGTCGCACTGGCATCGGCTGGCCGGGCTCGTGTGGCGGTTCGGCGGGCGTTTCTATAACTTCCGCGGTCTGCGCGGATTCAAAAGCAAGTTCCAGCCGCACTGGGAGCCGCGTTATCTCGCGGCGACCGGTTCGGTTGGCGTGTTCCTCACTTTGGCGGACCTCTCGCTGCTGGCGGGAGGCTGGCGTTCATGATGATGTTTAGCAAGAAACTGGCGGCGCTCGCGGCGGCCGCCGTGTGCGGCGTTTCGATGATCGGCGCGGCACACGCCGCGACCGTGTCCGGCGGCCGCTACGGGCAGGTCACAGTGACCAAACCCGCAGGCGCGATGACCGGCTTCGTCGTTCTGTTGTCGGAAAAGAGCGGCTGGAGCGAATCCGATCAGCAAGCCGCCGATGCGCTGGCCGCGAAGGGCGCGATGGTCGTCGGCGTGGATACGCCGCGCTACGCCGCGCGTCTCGCCAACGAGAAAAAGGAGACGTGCCACAACCTCGTCGGCGATGCCGAGGACATGAGCCATCAGCTCGAGCGCACGGTGCAGACGAGCCGCTATTTCTCGCCGATTTTCGCCGGCGCGGGACAGGGCGCGACCGTCGCCGAACACGCGCTCGGTCAGGCGCCGGACAACACGGTGGCGGGCGCGGTGTCGCTCGCGCCCGAGGCGAAGCTCGACGCGCGGTTTAACCCGTGCCCGCCCGATCCGACGATCATCCACATGAAGGGCTTGCCGGGCTTCATGGAACGCGCCGCGTGGCAGCCGGGCCGCACGAAGGCCGACGCGCTCGTCGCGCTGACCGCGCCGCATTTGAAGCAGCCCGAAGCGCCGGCCGCGAACGACGTGTCGGATCTGCCGCTGATCGAACTGCGCGCGGCGCAGCCGACCGACCTGCTCGCGATCGTCATTTCCGGCGACGGCGGCTGGCGCGACCTCGACAAGACGATGGCGCTCGCGCTTCAGCACGATGGCGCGTCGGTGGTCGGCATCGACTCGCTGCGTTATTTCTGGAGCGAGAAGCCGCCGCAGCGCACGGCGGCGGACATCGCCCGTGTGATCCGCACGTACAGCGCGCGCTGGCATACGAGCCACGTGGCGCTCGTCGGCTATTCGTTCGGCGCGGACGTGATGCCGTTTGCGTACAACCGTCTGCCCGACGACGTGCGCGCACAGGTTTCGTATATCTCGCTGATGGGCTTCGCGCCCGAGGCGGATTTTCAGATACGCGTGACCGGCTGGCTCGGCATGAAGGCAAGCGACAAGGCGCTGAAGGTCAAGCCCGAACTCGCGAAGCTGCCGCCCGCGATGGTTCAGTGCATCTACGGCGAGAAGGAAGACGACACGCTGTGCCCGGCGCTCACGAAGACGGGCATCGACGTGGTGAAGCTGCCGGGCGATCACCACTTCGGCGGCGACTACGACGCGCTCGCGCGGCGCATTCTCGCGGGCTGGCGCAAGCAGATTGCGGCGAAGCAGGCTGCTTGAAGTCGATGGGCGGGTTCTGATTGATCGGTTCGGCTATCGGGTGCTCACCTGTGTCGACGTGGAAGCCACAAACGCTTCTACGTCGACGTGCTCCAAACGCAACTCGGAGCCTCCGGCTCAGGCCGCATGGCGTTTCGTTTCGGCAATCAAACACAATCTCCACATGCGCCGTTCGGAATTCGACGGGCGCGACGCGGAAGCTGCGCTCCGTCTACGTGCGCGATCCCGAATGCAACCTGATCCAAATCTCCGAACTCATTTGAGCGGCCCGAGATAGTCGCGCTTGCCGATGGGCGCGCCGAGGTGCCGCAAGATGTCGTGCGTCGTGGTGACGTGGAAGTAAAAGTTCGGCAAGCCGAAGCCGAACAGATAATCGACGCCCGAAAATGACGGCGAAAAGTCCGGAAACTTCAGCGTGACCGTGCGCGTCTCGCTGCCGTCCATCGTCTCTTGCTGGATGCTCTTCAAGTACGCAATCGTCTTCGAGATGCGCTCTTGCAGCGCCGGAAAGCTGTCCTCGTTGTCCTCGAAGCTCGGCGCATCGACGCCCGAGAGACGCTGCGCCGAGAGCTTCGCCGTATCGCTCGCGCGCTGGATCTGCGCGGCGAGCGGCAGCATGTCCGGCGCGAGGCGTGCGGCGATCACATCGGCGTGGGCGAGGCCCTTTTCATCGGCGAAGGCGGCGCCTTTTTCCAGCAACGACGAGCAGACTTCCAGCCCGCGGATAAAAACCGGGATCGACGCGCGATACATCGAGAGGGACATGGTCTTGCGCTCCTTAAGGTTGTGCGGACCGTGGGGGTCCGCGCTAGACGTGGGCGACAAGCATAGCGCCGTGCGCGTCGCTGCGCAGAAACGGCCCCTACGGTCGCGCGTGCCGTGCCTGCCATTCGCGCAGATCCGCTTCGTAGCGTTCGAGCGCCGCCTGATAGAGGTCGAACACGCAGGGATGGCAGCCGCTGCGGCAGCAATCGCCCGGCGCGGGGCGCTCGGGCGGCGTCGGGCGCGGGTCGTCTGCGGGGGCGTCGGGTTCGTTCATGGGCGTTGAGCATGAGCCGCCGTTTCATCGGATTCAACGGGAGGCTGCGCGTGGCCACAAAGGAGCCGGTCATCCCGCTATCGCCTTGACGGGTCACATTCGAGTATGACCTGCCACCGGCTCATCGGACGCAACGCGCTCTGAAAATGGCCGCATTCATAGCTAGCTTTTGGCGGGTTCAAGATTCGCTCAGTGCGATACTTCGCCGAAAGCCGCAAACGATAGCGGCTGCCATCCGGCCTCAACTCGACTGGACCGAAGGACTCCCTCGATGACTCAGACCGTCAGGCTTGCGATCTTCGGCGCGCTCGTGAGCGCGATGCTCGCCGGCTGCGCTTCGCCGCAGGATGCATCCGACCGCGCGCACGCCGCGCCGGGCAAGGACACGCCGTACAGCGCCGAAATCCGCCGCACGCAGTCCGGCATTCCCCATGTTCGCGCCGCCGATTGGGGCAGCCTCGGTTTCGGCTACGGCTACGCGCAGGCGCAAGACAATCTCTGCACGCTCGCCGATGGCTTCGTCACCTATCGCGGCGAGCGGTCCGCGTATTTCGGCGCGGATGCCCGCTTGCCCACCGCGACGACCTTCGGCCAGCCACGCAATCTCGACGCCGATTTCTTCTTCCGCCTCGTCGACGATCAGCCCACCGTCGACCGTTATCGCGCCGTGCAGCCGCCTGAATTGCGCAGTCTCGTCGACGGCTTCGCGTCCGGTTACAACCGCTATCTGGCCGACCTGAAAGCCGGCCAGTTTCCCGGCGCGCACGCGGCTTGCCGCAGCCAGCCGTGGGTCGATGAGATCGAGCCCGACGACATTTACCGTCGCGTGATCGCGGCGAATCTCGCGGGCGGTTCGGCGCGCTTCGTGCAGGGCATCGCGGCGGCGCATCCGCCCAAGCGCGGCGTGCAGCCGGCGGCGGCGTCGCTGGACGCGAAAGACCTGCGTTATGCCGTGGGCGACATGCCGGGCATCGGCAGCAACGCGCTAGCGTTCGGCGCGCCGATCACGCGCGAGCGGCGCAGCATCCTGTTCGGCAATCCACACTGGTTCTGGCGCGGCCCGGACCGCTTCTACCAGGCGCAACTGACCATTCCCGGCCGCGTGAACGTGGGGGGCGCGTCGTTCCTCGGCATGCCGCTGATCGTGCTCGGCTTCAACGAAAACATCGCCTGGACGCACACCGTGTCGACCGGACGCCGCTTCGGGCTTTTCGAAATGACGCTCGATCCCGCCGACCCGACGCGCTATCTGCTCGACGGCGCGAGCCAGCCGATGACGCCCGTGCCGCTCACCGTGCGCGTGCGCAGCGCCGACGGCTCGCTGGCATCCGTCTCGCGCACGCTGTATCGCACGCGCTTCGGGCCGGTCGTCGATTTGTCGGCGATGAACGCCCGCCTCGGCTGGAGCGCGCAGCGCGCCTATGCGCTTGCCGACGTGAACGCCGACAACGTGCGCAGCTTCGAGAATTTCTTCGCGTGGGATCAGGCGCGCTCACTCGACGATTTCATCGCGATACAAAAGCGGTACGCGGCGGTTCCCTGGGCCAACACGTTCGCCATCGGGCGCGGCGATCCGCGCGTGTGGTTCGCGGACATTGGTCCGATCCCCGGCGTGCCCGACGCGCTCGCCGACGCCTGCACGACGCAAACGGGCCGCGCCCTCGCGAGCCGGATGCCGGGCGTGCCGGTGCTCGACGGCTCGAAAAGCGCCTGCGCGTGGCGCACGGACCCGGCGAGCGCGCAGCCCGGCACGCTGCCCGTCGCGCAATTGCCGACCCTGCTTCGCGGCGACTACGTCGGCAACTTCAACGACAGTTACTGGCTCACGAACGCGAACGTCCCCCTCACGGGCTATGCGCGCGTGCTCGGGCCGACGCGCGACGAACAGTCCTGGCGCACGCGCTACGGGCATCTGCTCGCCGCGCGGCTGCAGCGTGAACCCGGCGGCGTGACGCGCGGCGCGGTGGAACAGGCGGTGCTCGAAACGCACTCGATGTCCGAGCAGTTGTACCGGCAGCCGGTGCTCGACGCGGTCTGCACGCCCGGCGACGCGACGAGCGCGCTCAACGACGCCTGCGACGTGCTGCGCAACTGGAACGGCACCGCCGACATCGACGCGCGCGGCGCGAATCTGTGGGACGAATTCTGGCGGCGCGCCATGAAGCTCGCGCCCGACAGTCTCGCCGCGACGCGCTTCGATCCGGCGCACCCGCTCACCACGCCGAGCGGCCTCAAGGCGGACAACCCGGCCGTCGTGCAGGAGTTGCGGCAGGCGCTCGGCGGTGCGGCGCTGTCGCTGCGGCTCAACGGCTTCGCGCTGGATTCGCGGCGCGGCGATCTGCTCTATTCGACGCGCAACGGCGCGAACGTGCCGCTCTACGGCGGCTGCGACGACGCGGGCTACTTCACCGTCGTCTGCGCGGGGCGTCCGCTCGATTCGAAAGGCTATCCGATGGACGCGAACGGCGAGGGCGACAGCTATATGCAGGTCGTCACGTTCACCGCAGACGGCGCGGCGGGCGTCGAGGCGGACACCA
This sequence comes from Burkholderia sp. 8Y, assembly GCF_902506145.1. Lineage (GTDB taxonomy): Bacteria > Pseudomonadota > Gammaproteobacteria > Burkholderiales > Burkholderiaceae > Caballeronia. The sequence goes on from NZ_LR733519.1 coordinate 2,029,550, forward strand.
TGCTCGCGCCGTCCGAATCGGACGATCCGGCGTCGCCTCGTTCCGGCGACGCCACGCGTCTTTTCGCGGCGAAGCACTGGCAGCGGTTCCCGTTCACCGACGAAGCCATCGAAGCGGATCCGGCCGTCACGCGCGTCGTCGTCACGGGCACGCGTTGAGCGCCGCAGGACGCTTCGCGAGCCGGAAGTTTCCCGTCTATGATGGAGGTTTGCCCGCACGGAATCTCTGTCATGACTACTGGCGACAGCACACCGCAAGAAGAAGCAGTCCGGCTCGACGCGTCCGCGTTGCAAGCATTCGTCGATCGCACATGGAACGATGAGATCGTTCCCGCGCTGACCGATTACATCGCCGTTCCCGCCAAAAGCCCGATGTTCGACGCCGACTGGGCGCGCCACGGCTTTATCGAGCGCGTGGTCACGGACGCCGTCGACTGGGTGAAGGCGCAGCCGGTCAAGGGCCTGACCGTCGAGATCGTGCGGCTCGCCGGACGCACGCCGGTGATCTTCTTCGAAGCCCCCGCCACGCGCTCGGGCAGCACCGAAACGGTCGTGCTCTACGGCCATCTGGACAAACAGCCGGAGTTCGAAGGGTGGCGCAGCGACCTCGGCCCGTGGACGCCGAAGCTCGAGGACGGCAAGCTCTACGGGCGCGGCGGCGCGGACGACGGCTACGCGACCTACGCCAGCATCACCGCGCTTGCGGCGCTGGACGCTCAGGGCGTGGAACGGCCGCGCTGCGTCGGCATCATCGAGACGTGCGAGGAGTCGGGCAGCTACGACCTGCTGCCGTATATCGACGCGCTGCGCGACAGGCTCGGCGACGTCGGGCTCGTGATTTGCCTCGACTCCGGCGCGGGCAACTACGATCAGCTCTGGCTGACCACGTCGCTGCGCGGACTCGTGGCGGGCGATCTCGAAGTGCAGGTGCTGGAGGAAGGACTGCATTCGGGCGGCTACGGCGGCATTGCACCCTCGACGTTTCGCATCATGCGGCAACTGTTCGAGCGCCTCGAAGACGCCGCGACCGGCAATCTGCTGCCGAAAGACTTCCACTGCGGCATTCCGGCGCAACGCCTGCGCGAAGCGGAAGCGACCGCGCAGATTCTCGGCGACGACGTGTGGAAGAAGCTGCCGTGGAGCTGCGGCCAGGATGGCGCAAGCGTGCTTCCGACGACCACCGACCCGAAGGAAGCGTTGCTCAACTCGACGTGGCGGCCTTCGCTGACGGTGACGGGCGCCGCCGGCCTTCCGCCGCTCGCGGACGCGGGCAACGTGCTCGCGCCGCGCACCGCGTTCAAGCTGTCGCTGCGTCTGCCGCCGCTCGTCGAAGCGACGGAGGCGGTCGCGCAACTTAAGCCCTTGCTCGAATTCGATCCGCCGTACAACGCGAAGGTCACGTTCAAGCCGGAAGCGGGCGCGGCAACGGGCTGGAGCGCGCCGGACCTCGCGCCGTGGCTCGCGTCGTCGCTGAACGACGCGTCGCGCCGGCATTTCGGCGCGGATGTCGCGTATATCGGGCAGGGCGGCACCATTCCGCTGATGAACACCCTGAAAGAAGGCTTCCCGCGCTCGCAGTTCATGGTGTGCGGCGTGCTCGGGCCGAAGTCGAACGCGCACGGGCCAAACGAATTCCTGCACGTGCCGTACGCGCGCAAGCTGACGGCGGCGGTGGCGGAAGTGATCGCGGCTGCGCCTTGAGCGGTTTTTCCTCTTGCGGTTATCGAAGGAACGCCCGCGCTCGCGGGCGTTTTCTTCTCTTTGGCCGAAAAACAAACTGGTCAGGCCAGTTGATCGTCTGTAAAGTAATAGGCCCGCGCGTTGCACGAAGAGGCGACGCGCCGCAACCGACTTTGGGAGACGAGAGTCGCAATGAACGAAACCAGCCAAACCGCAGCACCGGAGCGGCGCATCGCCGCCGACACCTTGCACGCCTACGTCCGCGCCATCTGGGAACACGCGGGCAGCGCGGCGCGCGAGGCGGAACTCGTGGCCGATCACCTCGTGATGGCCAATCTGTCGGGCCACGATTCGCACGGCGTCGGCATGATTCCGCGCTATACGTCCTCGCTCGCGGACGGGCAACTGAAGCTGAACACGCACGCCGAGATCGTCCGGGACGCCGGCGCGGTGCTGACCATCGACGGCCGCAAGGGGTTCGGGCAAGTCGTCGCCTATGAGGCGATGGAGCACGGCATCGAGCGCGCGAAGAAGTTCGGCGTGTGCGCGGTGGGTCTGCGCAACGCGCATCACATCGGGCGCATCGGCCACTGGGCGGAGCAGTGCGCGAAGGCGGGGCTCGTGTCGTTCCACTTCGTGAACGTCGCGGGCGATCCGCTCGTCGCGCCATTCGGCGGCATCGACCGGCGCTTCGGCACGAATCCGTTCTGCGCCGCCTATCCGCGCGACGGCAAGAGCCCGCTCGTGCTCGATTTCGCGACGGCAGGCATCGCCTACGGCAAGACGCGCGTCGCCTACAACAAAGGCGTGAAAGTCGCGCCGGGCATGCTGCTGGACCACGAAGGCCGTCCGACCGTGGAACCCAAGGTCATGCACGAGGAACCGTTCGGCGCGCTGACGGCGTTCGGTCTACACAAGGGATCGGGGCTCGCCGCGCTGTGCGAGATTTTCGGCGGCGCGCTGTCGGGCGGCTACACGACGCACGAAAGCACGCTCGAAAAATCGAGCGCGATCATCAACTGCATGACTTCGGTGATTCTCGACCCGAACGCCTTCGACGCCCCCGCCGCGCAGGCGGAAGCGGAAGCCTTCCTCGACTGGATGAAGGCGTCGCCGCACGCCGAGGGCGTCGATGCAATCTACGCGCCGGGCGAACCGGAGGACGCGCGTCGGGCGGAACGCGGCGCGAACGGCGTGCCGATCGACCCGACCACGTGGAAGCAGATTCGCGAATCGGCGCAGAAATCGGGCATGGCGGAAGCCGAAATCGCCCAATACGCCGACGCGCTGAAATAAAGCGCAGACGCCCTGCGCGGCCGAATTGGTCAAACCAATTTCGGCCGCGAGGTTCAACTCAGCGCACCATTTCCTTTTCGATCCACTCGATTACCGACGTGCGCTTCGGTTCCCAACCGAGCAGCGCACGGACGCGCTCGCCCCGCACGCGACTGTTCGATCCCAGCCCGTACGACGCCATCTCGTAGCCCCATTCCTCGATTGCCTGTTCGAGCGGCCAGTCTTCAGGGCCGCGCAGGCCGAGCGCCTTCGCCATCGCGGCCGTCATGTCGCGGAATTGCGCCTCGCCGCTCTCGATGAAATAGAACGTGCCCGCTGGCGTCTTCGCGAGCGCGCGCCGGTACGCGTCCACGACATCGTCGATGTGGACGTTCGACCAGATATTCATGCCGCTCCCGACATGACGCACGACGCCGCTTTTCTTCGCTTGCCGCTCGAGACGCGGCAATTGCACGCTGGCCGTGCCGGGAAGCGCGCCGTGGCCGTAGATCAGCGTGTTGCAGAGCACTGCGGAGCGCACGCCGCGCTTGGCCGCGTCGAGCACGAGCGTGTCGATGGCGACGCGCGGCGCCTTGTCCGCGGTCGGCTCGGGCAAGTGATCTTCGGTGTAGACCGCGACCGACGCCTCGCCGCCCGACGCGTCCCCGACAATGCTCGATCCGCTCGTATGCAGGAACGGCTTGTCGGAGCCTTCAAGCGCGTGCACCAGCGCTTCGACCGCGCCGCGATGGTCACTGCTCGCCGCGTTGATGACGGCGTCGGCGGCGCGCGCTTCGTCGGCGAGCAGCGCGTTGTCGTCCAGACTGCCGACGACCGGCTCGATACCCGCACGTATCAGCGCATCACGCTGTTCTTCGCGGCGGATCAACCCGCGCACGCGGTGTCCGTCGCGCACGAGCCCCGCAGCAATCGATCCGCCGATGAAACCGCCTGCGCCTGTCACGAAAATTTGCATGCTGTTGCTCCAATGAGTGAGTCAGTGCGCAAAGTATGGCCGGCTTAGATTTTCTCGGAAACGGTGTTAGTCTCAAATAACTCTTGATCTGAAATCAACAATCGACGCGCCGCCATGAAGACCAATACTGACGAACTACTCGTGTTCGTGACCGTGATCGACAGCGGGTCGATGACGGCGGCGGCGGAAACGCTGCAACAGACGGTATCGGGCGTAAGCCGGACGTTGACGCGTCTAGAGAAGAAGCTTGATGCGACGCTCGTTCGCCGCACCACCCGCCGCCTGCAACTCACCGACGAAGGTGAACTGTTTCTGACCCGCGCCCGCGCCATACTCGCCGCGATGGACGACGCTGAGGAAGCCCTGTCCCGGCGCCGCGAACGACCCGCCGGCCGGTTGCGCGTGGATGCGGCGTCGCCGTTCATGCTCCATTGCGTCGTGCCGCACGTGAAGGCGTTCGCCGCGCTGTACCCGGATATCTCGCTGGAACTGACGAGCAACGAGCGCATCGTCGATTTGCTGGAGCAGCGTGTCGATATTGCGATCCGGATCGGCGCGCTGCAGGATTCCACGCTGCATGCACGGGCGCTTGGCAGTAGCCGCTTGCGCGTGCTTGCCAGTCCGGCTTACCTTGCCGAGCACGGCGAGCCGCGCGACGTGGACGAACTCATGCGCGCCCGGCTGATCGGTTTCACGGCGCCGGAAAGCCTGAACGACTGGCCGCTGTGCAACACCCGCGAAGGCGGCGATGCGGATTTTTTGAGCATCGAGCCGGCCATCTCGGCGTCGAGTGGCGAGACAATCCGGCAGTTGGCGGTCGACGGCGGCGGCATAGCATGTCTCGCCGATTTCATGACCGCCGCCGACGTGAAGGCGGGCCGCCTGCGCCCGATTCTGCATGACGCGCTGCGCGACGTTCGCCAGCCGATCAGCGCGGTGTACTACCAGAGCACGTCGATGGCGGCGCGCGCCCGCGCGTTCCTCGACTTTCTTGCAAGCCGGCTGGCGCTGTGACGCGACCGGCTGCTTCCATTAGACACAGGACCACGCCATGCCACCGATCGAAGCGATCAACGCTCCCGGCCTGCCGATTCCCGCCGGCCACTACAGCCACGCCACGCGCGCCGGCAATCTGATTTGCGTCTCGGGCCAGTTGCCCATGCGCCCGGACGGCACGCACACTGGCGAGCTCTCGTTCGAGGAGCAGGCCGAACAGACGTTGCGCAACCTTCGGACCGTGCTCGAAGCGGCGGGCGCGGGGCTGCGCGACTGCATCGAAGTGACGGTCTATTTTGTCGGCGTCGAGCATTGGAAGACGTTCAATGACATCTACGCGCGCCACTTCGGTACGTGGAAACCAGCGCGCGCTGTGGTGCCGGTCGGCGCGCTGCATTATGGCTATCTGCTTGAAGTTTCGGCGCGTGCGTGGGTTGAACGGGCCGCATAGCGAGCTGTTTAGGTCGGATCGAGCGCGCTCGTCAGGTCGCCCAGCGGCGCTTCGTCTTCCGGTGCCTGGAAAAACGGCGCGCCGTCGTGGCGGTCGCGCTGCGTTACGGCTAACTGCTCGAAATCGCGGCGCGCGCCTAGGTCGAACGGGCTGGAAGCGAACCGTTTAGGTCAGACAGAGCGCGTTCGTCAGGTCGCCCAGTGGCGCTTCGTCTTTGGTGCGTGGAAAACCGGTGCGCGCCGTCGTGGCGGTCGGCGCTGCGTTACGGTTATTCGCTCGAAACCTCGGCGCATGCGGGGTTCGAACCGGCTGCGTAGCTAGCCGTTAGGTCAGATAGCCCAGCGGCGCCTCGTCGTTCGGTGCCCGGAAGAACCGGTGCGCTGCGTTACGGTCCTTCGCTCGAAATCTCGGCGCCTGCGCCGGTCGAGCTACCCGCGTCGCGAGCCGTTCGACTCAGATCAAGCGCGTTCGTCAAATCGCCCGCCGGCGCTTCGTCCTTCGGCGAATGAAAGCCGGCGCGCGCCGTCTTGCGACTATCGGCTCGAAGTCTCGGCGCGTGCGTCGGTCGAACCGGCTCCGAAACGACCCCTTCAAGCCAAATCAAGCGCGTTCGTCAGATCGCCCAGCCGCGCTTCGCCGTTTGCCGCCATCGCGCGGTCGCGCGCGGCGACGCCGTCGAGCGGCGCGAGATCATGCACGCGCGAGATGAAGCGCAGGATCGAATTCGTGTCGTAGACGGTGCGATCAACGTAGCCCTGTTTCGCGAACGGCGAGATGACCAGCGCCGGAATGCGCGATCCGGGCCCCCAGCGGTCGCCCTTCGGCGGCGCGACGTGATCCCACCAGCCCCCGTTTTCGTCGACGGTCACGATGACAACGGTGTTCTGCCACTGCGGACCGCGCCGGATATGCTCGATGACGTTCGAAATGTGGCGATCGCCCGAGGCAACGTCCGCATACCCCGCATGCATGTTGAGGTTGCCTTGCGGCTTGTAGAACGTGACGGCTGGCAGACGGCCTGCGTCGATATCGGCGAGCAACTTGTTCGTCGAGGGAGCATCGCCGATGCCGGCATCGCGCACGTGCCGCTCCCGCGCGGCCGTCCCCGGCGCGTAGTTGCGGAAATAGTTGAACGGCTGATGGTGGTACTGAAAATCGGGCACGGTGCCCGTGTCGCGGTGATCGAGCGCGTACTGCCACGCGCCGCTATACCACGCCCAGTCGATGCCCTTGTCGGATAAACGATCGCCGATGGTCGCGTAGCTTTGCGGCGGCAGCACGAGCGCGTTGGATGTATCCGCCAGGCGCGGGTCGCCGCCGGGCGCGGGCTTGACGTTGCTCGGCTGATACGGCGGGAACATGGTGTTGACCGCGTAGCCGTCCGCTGTCAGCGCGCCGTCGCGCACGAATTTGGGCGGGCCGTCCAGCGCGGACTCCGGCGAATCGGTCGCGAGCTTCAGGCGCGTGCCTGTCGGGTCGTCGCCTTCGACGACAGCGAGCAGTTTCGCCGCCGGGCCGCTGCCTGCGTCAGGGTAGAAGGGCGCCTGCGCCGAAATCAGGAAGATGTGGTTGAGCCACGAGCCGCCGAACGCAGACATGAAGAAGTTGTCGCACAGCGTGTACTGCTGGGCGAGTCCCCATAGCTTCAGCGTATCGGGCGAATTCCGGTAGTGACCCATGACGAGCCCGCCCGAGTCGCCCCACGCGGCGAACTGGTTGTTGCGCCCGGCGTTGATCTGCATCTGGTTCTGGTAGAAACGATGCACCAGATCACGCGTGATGACGCTGTTCGGCAGCGGTTCGCCCTGCGCGTCCATAATGCGGAACGGGCTGTTGCGAAGCTCCCCGAGCTGATGCTCGGCAATGGCATACCGCTTGCCATCGACTTCCTGCGCCTGCGGCACGAGGCCGCCCCAGATCTTGGGCAGGGTGGGCAAGGGCGTGACGCCGTCGCGGTCGAGTTGCGTGTACCGGGACGCCGGCACCGCCGAGAGCGGATATCGGACGCCGGGATAGTCGCCGTACAGGTTTGTGAAGCTGCGGTTTTCGGCGTAGATCACGACGATCTGGCGCACGTTCGCCGCGAGCGTGCGATCCAGCGACAGTTCGGCCGCCGTCTTCGGCGTGGCCGGCTTCGGCTCGAACAGATTGCAGCCGCCGAGCGACAGTCCGGCAAGACCGACGCCGGCCGCCAGTAAGCGCCGCCGCGCGGGATCGGCGGGCGCGTCGTCGGTGGGAAGCTCGTGTTGCGGCTCGTCGTTGGCTTTCATCGCGTGACTCCTCGTTGCATGCACGCGCTTGCCGGCGCGCAGCATGGTCGACGCCAAAATGACGCTCGCGTGACGCTGCGCCCTTGGTCTGACAGCGCATGATGCCGCATCAGCCCGCTGCCGGAAACCCGGCCGAACGGCATAAGCAAAAAAACCGAACCATGCCAATTTGCCTATGCCGTTCGGCCGACTGGAAACCGCGGTGCCGCGTGACTAACATCAACTGAACGCGAGCTTTATTCCGACGAGAACGAGGGTAGCGGCGAGCAGATAGCGCAGCAGTGCCTCGGGTGCCTTGGACGACAGATTGCTGCCGATCACGATGCCTGGAATCGAACCTACGAGGAGCGACACCAGCAAAGACCAGTCGACCGAGCCCATCATCCAGTGGCCCGCGCCGGCAATCAACGTGAGCGGCACGGCGTGCGCCACATCCGAGCCGACAATCCGCACAGTCGGCAGGCGCGGGTAAAGCAGCAGCAGCACGGTCACGCCGATTGCGCCCGCGCCGACGGACGTAATGGAGACCAGCATGCCGAGAATGGCGCCGGTGAGTACCGTCCAGACCGCCGTGCGCGCGGGCTGCTGCGGCCGGCTGCGGCCTTTACGGTAGGCGAAGCGTGCGAGTTGCGGCCGGAACACGAGGGAAACGGCGGTGATGAGCAGCGCCGTGCCGAGGATCGACTGGATGAGCCGCGCCGTGCCCGGCGAGGTGATGCCGTGCTGATTCAGAAAGTACAGGGTGACGGCTGCAGCGGGCACGCTGCCTGCCGCCAGGCGTCCGGTGATGCGCCAGTCGACCGAGCCTTTGAGGCCATGCACGAGGGTGCCTGCAGTCTTCGTCGCGGCGGCGTAAAGGAGGTCCGTTCCCACGGCGGTGGCCGGATGGATGCCGAACAGCAGCACGAGAAGCGGGGTCATCAGCGAGCCGCCCCCCACGCCGGTGAGCCCGACGAGAAAGCCGACCCCCAGCCCGGAAGCGGAATAAAGTAAGTCGATATGCAGAAATGACATGCGCGCGGAAGAACCCGTCAGGCGTGGGTGGGTCGAAAAACCGTCGATGATAGCCGGTCAGCGGCCCACCTGCTGCACGAAACCCGTGCCTGAACCGCCGTCCGCACGCCGCTAATGGCCCGCGGCGCACTGAAACTTGCCACTTTGCGCCATCAGGCGCCCTTTCACGTCACTTTCAGGAAGGTGCAATGGATACGAAGGAACAGACGCAGAACCCGACGCAGCAGCAACAGCAGCAGCAACCGCAATCCGGCGCGACGGACGAGGCGTTCATCCCGACCGAGCACGCCAACATGCCGAACGAGCGGCAGTTCGTCCTCAAATCCGGCAACACGTTCGCGGTCTACGACGCAAACGGCGATATTCGCGGTCGTGACGACGGTCTCTTCGTCAACGACACGCGCGTGCTCTCGGAACTCGTGCTGACTTTCGGCGGCCGGGCGCCATCGCTGCTGTCGGGCAGCGTTTCGAGTGACAACGCTGTCTTCACCGCGCATCTGACGAACCGACCGTTGCCGCCGATAGGCGGGGCGCGCACGCCGGAGGGCGTGATCCATGTCGAGCGCAAGCGCGTGCTGTCGGGGCATGTGCTGCACGAGAGCATCGTGCTCACGAATTACGGCACGGAACCGTCCACCGTGCCGCTATCCATTTCGTTCGCCGCCGACTTTCTGGACATGTTCGAAGTACGCGGCACCATACGGCCGAAGCGCGGCACCTTGCGTCCGCCCGCCGTCGAAAACGGCGAGGTGATCCTGAGTTACATCGGGCTCGACGAAGTGGAGCGCACGGCGCGCATCCAGTTCACCCCCGCGCCGGACGTGCTTTCGCCGACGCGCGCCGACTACGCGCTCCACATTCAGTCGGAAACGGCAATTTCGGTGTATTTGTCCGTGACCGCGGTCACGCACGCGCTAAACGATGCCAGCGAGGAGAGCAAACGCAACGCGGCGGAAGCGCCGGAATGCGCGCCCGAGTCGGGGCGCCCGGCCATCCGCGAGGCGCTTGTCGACGCGCACCGCAGCATGCGCGACAAGCGCCGTGCGGGCGCTCGCGTGCGTTCCAGCAATCCGCTATTCAGCGAATGGATAGACCGGTCGCTCGCTGACCTCGGCCTGCTGACGACCGATCTCGAAACGGGCCCGTACCCGTACGCCGGCATACCGTGGTTTTCGACGCCCTTCGGACGCGATGCGATCATCACGTCGCTTCAGATGTTGTGGCTGCAACCGACGCTTGCGCGCGGCGTCTTGCGCTTTCTCGCGGCGCATCAGGCGCGCGAGGACTCGGCGTTTCGAGACGCCGAAATCGGCAAGATCATGCACGAGACGCGCAAGAGCGAAATGGCGGCCACTGGCGAAGTGCCGTTCGCGCTGTACTACGGCGGCGTGGACAGCACGCCGCTTTTCATCGTGCTCGCCGGCGCGTACGCGGAGCGCACGGGGGATCGCGCGCTCATCGACGAGATCTGGCCGGCGCTGCAACTTGCCGCCGACTGGGTCGCGCGGCATTGCGACAGAAATCCGCACGGCTTGCTGAGTTATCAGCGGGCGACGGAATACGGCCTCGCCAATCAGGGCTGGAAGGACAGTCACGATTCCGTCTTTCACGCGGACGGCCAGTTTCCGATCGGGCCGATTTCGCTCGTGGAAGTGCAGGCCTACGCGTCGACGGCATTCTCGACGATGGCGCGCCTGGCCCGCGAGCGCGGGGAACACGAGCGCGTAGCGGAATTCGAGCGGCGCGCCGAGCATATCCGCGAACGCGTCGAGGCGCTCTTCTGGATGCCGGAGATGGACTTCTACGGCATCGCGCTCGACGGACGCAACGAACTGTGCCGCGTGCTGTCGTCGAATGCGGGGCATCTGCTTGCATTCGATCTCGCCGAGCGCAAGCGCGGGGAAGCGGTCGCGCGGCAACTGGAATCCGCGCTCTTTCACACTGGCTGGGGCGTGCGCACGCTCGCGGCCGGGCAACCCCGCTTCAATCCGATGTCGTATCACAACGGCTCGGTGTGGCCGCACGATTCGGCGCTTTGCGCGCGCGGGTTGGCGCGTTACGGCGAGCGCGGCGCGGCGGTCGCTTTGCTGCAATCGTTGTTCGAAGCGGCCGTCACGTTCGACATGCGCCTGCCGGAACTCTTCTGCGGCTTCACGCGGCAGCGCGGCGAGCGGCCCATCGCGTATCCGGTCGCGTGCTTGCCGCAAGCGTGGGCGGCGGGGTCGCCCTTCATGATTCTGGAGGCGTGTCTGGGCGTGACGATCGACGCCGTCAACGACGAGATTCGCGTGGATCGGCCGCAGTTGCCGGAAGGCATCGACTGGCTGGAAATCGGCGATCTGCGGATCGGCGAGAAGAACGTCACCATCACGTTCCGGCGCGTGGGCGGGCAAGTGGTGCCGTCGGTGGAAGGGGACGCGCGGGTCGTGGCGGTGCTGTGAACGCGCGAAGGCGCCCGGGCGACGCCGGGCGCTTGGCAGCGAAGCGGGAGATAGATTGCTACGCTGCCAAAGTAGTTTCCGCGAGCGCGGCCGCGCGCGAAGTCGTCCCGTGCTCCAGTCCGGCGACTCGCAGCCGCCGCCAGAACCCCAACGTCGGCCACCTCGCAACCGCCGAGCACAGCGAGGCAAAACGGGACGTCAGACCGCCACACTCCGAACGTAATTCTTCGCAAGCGCCGTCGCCGCCGCGCGGAGTCGCCCCGCGCTTGACTTCGGCGACTCGCAGCCGCCGCCAGAACGTGAACGCCGGCCACCTCGCAACCGCAGACCAAAGCGAGGCAAAACGGGCTATCACACCGCCACGCTTCCGACGTAATTCTCCGCAAGCGCCGTCGCCGCCGCGCGCGAAGTCGTCACATGCTCGAGCTCGGCAACTTGCAGACGCTGCTCGAACGGCGACGTGTCGTCGAGCTTGTGCAGCATCCTCGTCATCCACCATGAGAAGTGTTCGGCGCGCCATACGCGCTTGAGCGCGGTCTCGGTGTAGCGGGCAAGCCGGGCGGTGTCGTTGTCCTCGTAGTAGCCGACGAGCGCGGCGGTCAGCACGCGTACGTCCGACACGGCCAGATTCAGGCCCTTCGCGCCGGTCGGCGGCACAATGTGCGCGGCATCGCCGGCGAGGAAGAGCTTGCCGGACTGCATCGGCGTCGAAACGAAGCTGCGCATGCCGACAATGTTCTTCTGGAAAATGCGCCCTTCGGTGATCTGCCAGCCGTCCGCCGTATCGACGCGTGCGTGCAATTCGGCCCAGATGCGGTCGTCGGACCAGGCATCGGCGGAATCCTTCGGGTCGCATTGGAAATACATGCGCTGCACGCCCGGCGAGCGCGTGCTGATGAGCGCGAAGCCGCGGTCGTGTCGCGCATAGATGAGTTCGTCTGACGAGGGCGGCGCTTCCACCAGAATGCCGAACCAGCCGAACGGATACACGCGCTGATAATCCTGCCGCACCGCCTCCGGAATGCATTGGCGCGAGACGCCTTGCGAGCCGTCGCAGCCGATGATGAAGTCGCATTCCAGCTCTTCGTCGCGGCCCTCGTGGCGGTACGTGATGCGCGGCTTGCGATCGCTGTTCTCGGCGAAGTCGTGCAGCGAAACGTCGGAGACGTTGAACTTCAGCGCACCGCTCGCCGCCATGCGCGCCGCGACCAGATCCTTGATGACCTCATGCTGCGCGTAGACCGTGATGGAGTGGCCGGTCAGTTCGGTCAGCGCGATGCGCCGCCGTTGTCCCTCGAACGCCAGTTCGAAACCGTGGTGCAACGCGCCTTCGGCCTGCATCCGTGCGCCGAGCCCCGCTTCGTTGAGCAGGTCCATCGTGCCTTGTTCGAGCACGCCCGCGCGAATGGTGGATTCGATGTCCTGCTGGCTGCGCGCTTCGAGCACGACCGATTCGATGCTGCGCAGGTGAAGAAGATGAGAGAGCAGAAGCCCCGCCGGGCCCGCGCCGACGATGCCGACTTGAGTACGCATGAGTGTCTCCGTTGCGTCGTGATGTTGTGCGTACAGTGTCGGCATCGCGGCGCTATGCCGCAACGCGATACCGCGGATAGCGCCTATCGCCTATCTCGATAATGCCCCCGAAAGCGCGTGAAATCAGGTCCGGTGCTTGCTGACCAAGGGTTTATCCCGACTCACCGACACGAGGACACCGACATGGACGCAAGCGCATATCCGAAGCCGCCTTTCGCTGAACAGCAACAGGAACGCACGCCGGGCCTGACCGAATCGTCGAATCCGAAGCCCGACCACGGCGAAGAGACGTATAAGGGCAGCGGCAGACTCGCGGGAAAAGCGGCGTTGATCACCGGCGGCGACAGCGGCATCGGGCGCGCGGTGGCGATCGCCTTCGCGCGCGAAGGGGCAGACGTCGCCATCTCGTATCTGGACGAACACGACGACGCGAAGGAAACCGCGCGCTGGATCGAGCAAGCGGGGCGCAAGGCGCTGCTTCTACCCGGCGACATCACGGATCGCCAGCATTGCCGCGATCTCGTCGCGAAGACGGCCGAAGCGTTCGGACGCCTCGACGTGCTCGTGAACAACGCCGCGTATCAGATGACCTACGACAGCCTCGAAGAGATCAGCGACGACGAGTGGGACAAGACCTATTCGACCAACATCGGCGCGATGTTCCGCATCACGAAGGCCGCGCTCGAACATATGAAGGAAGGCGGGGCCATTGTGAACACGACGTCCGTGAACGCGGACGCGCCGAATCCCGGCCTGATCGCGTACGCGAGCACGAAGGGCGCGATCCAGAACTTCACGGGCGGACTCGCACAGTTGCTGGCCGAACGCGGCATCCGCGTGAACTGCGTCGCGCCGGGGCCGATCTGGACGCCGCTGATTCCGTCCACCATGCCCGTCGAGAAGGTTAAGAACTTCGGCTCGCAAGTGCCGATGAAGCGCCCCGGCCAGCCTGCCGAACTCGCACCGGCCTACGTGATGCTGGCCTCCGACGAGGGCAGCTACATTTCCGGCGCGACCATCGCGGTGACGGGCGGCAAGCCGATCATCTGACCGGCCTGCCGGCACGCACAGCGCCTTACTTCGCCGCCGCTTCCTTCAACTGGTTGCGGCGGTATTCGCCCTGGCGCGTGAGCATCCAGCCGGGGTATTCGGACGGCAACTGGCTCACTTCGTCGAGCGCGGCCAGTTCGTCCTCATTGAGCTGCACGTTCGTCGCCGAGATGTTGTCGTCGAGCTGCTCGATGCGCTTTGCGCCGACGATCACGCTCGTCACGACCTTCTGGTGCAGCAGCCACGCGAGCGCGATCTGCGCGACCGACACGCTCTTCGCTTCGGCCATGCGTCGCATCGCGTCGATGCAGTCGTAGGCGCGCTCCACGTTCACCGGCGGAAAATCGAACTTCGTGCGACGGCTGCCTTCTTCCTTGCCGCCTTCGCGCGTGTACTTCCCCGACAGCAGGCCGCCCGCGAGCGGACTCCACACCATCAGGCCGACGTTCTCGCTTTGCAGGAGCGGCACGAGTTCGCGTTCGAGATCGCGTCCGGCAATCGTGTAATACGCCTGCAACGATTCGAAGCGCGCAAGCCCGAGCCGCTCGGAAATCCCGAGTGCCTTCATGATCTGCCACGCCGCCCAGTTCGATACGCCGATGTAGCGCACATGGCCGTGCTGCACGAGCGTGTCGAGCGCGCGCAGCGTTTCCTCGATCGGCGTGGCCGGATCGAAGCCGTGAATCTGATACAGATCGACGTGATCGAGTTGCAGGCGCTTCAGGCTCGCCTTGACGCCGTCGATGATGTGATACCGCGACGCGCCGCGCGAATTGACGCTTTTCGTGCCCGATTCGCCGAGAATCTTGGTCGCGACGACGACGTTCTCACGCGGCACCTTCAGGTTCCTGAGCGCCTGACCGGTGATGATCTCCGACTGGCCGTCGGCGTAGACATCGGCGGTATCGATGAAATTGATGCCTGCGTCGAGCGACCGGCCGACGAGCTTGTCGGCGTCCGCTTGCTGAAGCTGGCCGATGTTGTCCCAGATACCGCCGCCGCCACCGCCGAACGTCATCGTGCCGAGACACAGTTCGGAGACGAAAAGGCCGGTGTTGCCGAATTTCCTGTAGCGCATGGTTGCTCCCGAGTGAACGATAGGCGTGAAGCGTTCGCTAAAAAGCGGCGAGCGTTCACTGCCGGCCATGCAGTATCGTCCGGCAACGCGCGCCGTTCATAGCCTGATCCTGTCGAATCCTTGCCTTTTCCTGCAAACTCGGGCGCGCGGCGCGCGCACGTTTTCGCTCGCGCGAGTAAGCTATCCCGACTTCTTCCACGCTCGAGTCCCTCCGGAAACCATGGCGCTGAACGACACGCCCGGCCTGGCCGGCAAAGATGCTCACGATCAATCCCGCGAAACCCGCCGCGCGCTGCCCGGCGCCACCCTCGATCAGGCGCGCCTCGATCTCGTCGCGCTCATTGACCGCTTCACGGCAGGCTGCGAAGGCACGGTGGAAACGCCGGTGCCGGGCGTCTTCCTGCATCGCGTGATGAACCCCGGCGGACCGAAGCCCGGCATCCAGACGCCGGCGCTGGCGCTCATCGCGCAGGGTTCGAAGCGGGTGATCGTCGGCGACGACGTGTATGTCTACGATCCGATGCATTATCTGGTGTCGTCCGTCGATCTCCCGGTGATCGGGCAGGTGACGGTCGCGAGCGATTCAGAGCCGTATCTCGGCTTGCGGCTCGACCTCGATGTCGAGGAAATCACCTCGCTGATTCAGGACCAGAACCTGCCGCCCGCGACGCAGACCGACGCCTCGCGCGGGCTTTTCGTGAATCGCCTCGGCTCGTCGATGCTTGACGCCGTGCTGCGCCTCTTGCATCTCATCGACACGCCCGAGGACGTGCCCATCGTCGCGCCGCTGGTTAAGCGCGAGATCCTGTATCGGCTGCTGATGAACGGCTCCGGCGCGCGTCTGCGCCAGATCGCGCTGCACGACAGCCAGACGCAGCGCATCGCGAAGGCCATCAAGCTGCTGCGTCAGAACTTCGATCAGCCGTTGCGCGTGGAGGACATTGCGAAGGACGTGCATATGAGCGTGTCGTCGCTGCATCATCACTTCAAGGCCGTGACCGCGATGAGCCCGCTGCAGTATCAAAAGCAGTTGCGTCTGCAGGAAGCGCGGCGGCTAATGCTGCTCGATATTGCCGATGCCGCGACGGCCGCGCATCGCGTAGGCTATGAAAGCGCGTCGCAGTTCAGCCGGGAGTACAGCCGGCTTTTCGGCGCGCCGCCGCTGCGCGATACCCGCCGCTGGCGCGACGCGGCCGCCGCGGGCGCCTGAACCGCGCCGCTCGCGCGCACGGCTGGCACCGGAATGCTGACTGGCGATGCGTCGGCGCTGCCGCATCGGTTTATTTCATCGTCCGCGGAATAACGCAGCGCCGCGCGACGTTCTGCGGAAACTGCCACGTACTTTTCCAGCGAGGAAGATGAAATGAACAAGCACATTCTGATGGCCGTCACCGTTGCGAGCGCCGCCGCGTGCGTCGCATCGTCCGCGTATGCGGCCGCGCCGAAGGAAGCCAACGGCATGTATGTCGATGACAACGGCATGACGCTCTACACCTTCGACAAGGACACGAAAGGCAGTCCGAGCGCCTGCACGGGCGGCTGCGCGAAAGCCTGGCCGGCCGCGATGGCAAGCGACTCCGATCAGCCGAGCGGCAAGTGGACGACCGAGACCGCCGACGGCGGCAAGCAGTGGGCCTACGACGGCAAGCGCGTTTACCGCTTCTCCAAGGACACGAAGCCCGGCGACAAGAACGGGGACAACTTCCGCGACGTGTGGCACGTGGTCAAGCCCTGAGGGCGTGACGATCACAACGACGCGTCGGCGCTTTGCCGAACCACGCCCTTGGACTTCGAGCACGATCTTCTCGCGCATCTCCCACAGCTGCGCCGCTATGCGCGCGCACTGACGGGGGATCGCGCGTGGGCGGACGACCTCGTGCAGGACGCGACCGAACGCGCGCTCAACCGCGCGAGCCTGTTCCGCGCGGGCACGAACCTGCGCGCGTGGCTCTTAACGATCATGCGCAATATCTATATCGATCAATTGCGCGCACGCCGCGATATTGCCGTCGACGATGAAGCCGCGCCCTGGCGGCAGATGGCCGCGCCGCGCGGCGAAGTGGACGGGCTCGTGCTGCGCGACGTGCAGCGCGCGCTGTACTGTCTGCCGGTCGAGCAGCGCGAAGTGATGCTGCTCGTCTGCGTCGAGGAAATGAGTTATCAGGAAGCGTCGCAGGTCCTGAACGTGCCGGCGGGCACCGTGATGTCGCGCCTCTCGCGGGCGCGCGAACATATGCGCGTGCTGCTGGGCGAAGAGCCGGGGCGTCGCGCGCCGCTGAAAGTAGTGAGCCGCACATGACGAATCGGGACCGCCCAGCCGACGACAACGAGCGCGCCTTGCAGGCGCTCTCCGCCTATATCGACGACGAGTTGCCCGGCGCCGAACGCGACGCGACCGCCGCGCGCATCGCGAGCGATGCCGCGTGCGAAGCGACGGTGGCGGCCTATCGCGCGCAGGACAATGCGTTGCGCGCGCTTTTCGCGGCGGACCGGGCCGAGCCGCAGATCGTGGTGATGCGCCCGCGTGCGAGGCAGCGGTATTTGATGGCCGCGTGCTTGCTCGTCGTCGGCATGGCCTGCGGGTTTCTCATGCACATGCTGCTGCCGGCCTTCGACGAGCCCCGTGCGCGTTTCGCGGAGCGCGCGGATATCGCGTATGCGGTGTATGCGCCCGAGCAGCGGCACGCGGTGGAAGTGGCGGCATCGCAGCAGGATCATCTGGTGAGCTGGCTGTCGAAGCGTCTCAACCGGACGCTCACGATTCCGTCGCTTGCCGAGTACGGGTTTCAGCTCGTCGGCGGACGGCTCTTGCCGGGCGAAGAAGGGCCCGCCGCGCAATTCATGTATCAGAACGCGGCCGGCGAGCGCCTCACGCTCTACATGACGACGGTCGCCCGCAACGACGCGAAAGTGAGGATGCTGCGCGACGGTCCGCGCACGACGTATTACTGGGCGTCGGATCGCGTCGGCTATGCGCTCTCCGGGCAGATCGGGCAGACGAAACTGCAGGCGATCGCGTACGACACATGCAAGGAACTGGGCGGCGATCCGAAGAACTGGTAGCGGATGGAGACGGCGGAATGTGTGTCTCGGCGCAAACATCGAGTGGCGTGACAGAAAGCCATACATAGCGTTGTCCATTAGCGATACCCTTACAGCGCCGCTGTCGGTGTTGATAGGGAATGCTTACTATGGTTATGAACGTTCATGTATTCGTCAAGGTAGCTCAACGTAACCACTTTCGCGATGCTTGTTTTGCTGTTAATCGGCCAGCAAGCTCCGAAATTGCTGCGCTGTCGCATGGATTGACCGCGTCATTGCGCCGAACCAGCCCAATGAATTACCAGAACTGTGAGCCTATGCAGTTCGCGCACGAGACAACCTCGACTTTGCGCGCTGAGGACAATGAGAATGAACGCCGCAGCGATGGTTATCTCAACGTATTCCATTCTTTAAGGGCTGAGCGCGCAGCAGCGAGGGTGTGAGCATGCCGGTTCGCTGCACTTTCACTCTTAACAATCGCCGCACTTCTACGCTCCTGTGTGAAGGGTACGGAACGGTAGAGGCGTTTTCGGGCCAAAAGCAAGGCCGGGATAATCCGGGGAAGGTGGCTACGCCGAAGATCGGCCCCATACCGCCGGGGCAATACTACATCGTTGATCGTCTTTCAGGAGGGATACTCGGCGCGTTGCGCGATTTTGGGGCCCCCATCGTCGGAAGCCCAGACCGTAGAAAATGGTTCATGCTCTGGAACCCGAGAACCGGCGACGTGACGATGATCAACGGCATACGGCGAGGGCAATTCAGATTGCATCCTGAGGGAACGCACGGGATCAGTGAAGGATGCATTACTCTCGTCAACCCCGCTGAATTTGAGTTCCTTCAGCGATTCATTCGCCGGTCCCCGCCCGCTGTATCCGTTCCGGGGTCGGCGCTCAGAGCATATGGCACAGTGACGGTACGATGAAACGCACAAAGGTTCTTTACATCGTCACGATCACCGTTGCGTCTCTGGTGATAGGCATCCTACTAGCACGCGCCATCATAGTTCGATGCGGGATGATGCCCTACGAAGAGGATATGGCGATCCGTTGGCTACTTGGCCTCTTTGGATTGGAATACCCTGCGCCTGAAGATATTCAGGATGTCGGAATTTACTCGATTGTTCTTGCGTGTTGGGCAAGCGTAGCGGCGGTTTTGATTTCTGTTCTAAAGTTTGCGAAACGCATGGATCGCAGGCGCAAGTCCATCAAGAGTTGATTCGCGAAGCGAATCTCCCGAGGATCGTTCAATGGCTTCAGATATTTTTATTCAATTCGACGGCATCAAGGGCGAATCGCAAGATGCGGATTTCCCAGCAGGAAACAGACTACGCGTCACCGACGCTTGCGGCGTTCTGCTTTCAGGGCAAGCACATAAGCGAAGTCAAACTCTCGATGCGCAAGGCGGGCGGGTTGCCGTTCACCTTCTATCGAATCACGATATCCGATGTGGTTATCACGAAGGTCTTGCCTTCGGCCGATGGCGGTTACGCGATCGAAGCGATAGGGCTTTCGTTCTCGCGCATGAAACAAGAATACGTTCCGCAAAATCGGCACGGCGGTGGCATGGGCGCCGTTACGGGATTAATCGACATAAGGAACAACGAGATCGCATAGGCTTTACCTCAATGGCATGCGGCCTCGCACGAGCCCGATCAATGCCACAAAAAAGCCGCCGCGAGAAAAAACTCGCGGCGGCTTTTCCATTGCGTGACGCCGTTCAATCAACCGTGATGCGAATGATGACGCTCCCACTCGGCGCGTTGCCAGTAACGATGACCGTCCCAGTAACGATCGCCATGCCAGCCCGTCTTCACAGCATGATGATGCTCGTGATGGACATCGGCGGAAGCGGCGTTCACGAGCCCCAAGCCAAGCGAAGCGGCAATGGAAGCGATAAGCAGGCTCTTCTTCGTCTTGTCGAACATGATTAACTCCTTCGAATTTTGATGACGCTAGGCGTGCCGGTATATGGCAGATACGACTTAGCGGTAATAGTCGTGATGATGGTGATAGCCGCCATCCCCAGGCACGATGATGCAGCCCGACAGCGTGCTTCCCAGCACCACGCTCAGCACCGCAAGAATCGCTAACTTCTTCATGGGTTTCTCCGTGTGAATCCGTGGAAACCAATTTAGCCGTTAGCAAAATGACAAGCCGTGTTCGTTTGTAAGCAAACGTGTTGCCTGAAATAATTACGAAGCTGGCTTATTAAACGACGACGCGTCAGCCATTGCCAAGTCAGCGCACGATCTTCGGCTTCATGTTCGGCGTGAGCGAAACGCCGACCACCTGACCGTCGCGCACGCCGCATCGGCTATCGACGCGCTGCCATTGCGCTTTGCCGCGCGCCTTCGCGAACGCGCGCATCACGATCACCTGGTCAACAGGGATGGGGTTCGCGGGACTCAGAATCGGCGTGTCGTCGTCGATCTTCGCGGACAGCACGCGGCGGTCCGGGACGATGAGCGTGTCGTACTTCGGCGCATTCTCGACCCAGCGATCGAACGCCGCGACGCATTGCACGACGGTATCCGGAACATGCAGGCGGGTGAGATACGAATAGTCTTCGGAGGGATCGGGCGTCTCTTGAGCCTGAACGATCTGGAACAGCGACGCCGAAAGCAAAAGCGCGCACAGCGCAGGGGCGAACAGAGTTTTCATGCAGTCACGATGGCGATGTCGGCAGGGAACGAGAAGAAGCACAGGCGCGCATCGCGGGAGGAAGGCGACAGCCGTATCGGGCCGGAAGTCGTGCGCCTGTTTTTCGAGATGGCGCGAAGTATACCGCGCGAAGTTTTTCTGCGTCGAGCGCGTCGCGCGGTTGAATGCCGATCGAAAGCGTTCGCGCCGCGTTGTATGCTTGCTGCGAGCCGAGACGGAGCCGCGTGATGAAAGTCGTGCGATGGTCGCAGCGGGACGGGGCAGGGCTCGAGCATCTCGTGCTCGATGAGCGGTCCGATGGCGTCGTCATCGAGAGCGTGATCGTCGGCGAGGGCGATGCCGGGGCGTTCGGCATGACGTATCGCATCGAATGCGATGCGCGCTGGCAGGTCACGCGGCTCGCGGTCAAGCTGGCGGGCGGCGCGTCGATCGATCTGCATCGCGGGCACGACTGGACCGACGCGCACGGTGCGCCGCAAGACGCGCTCGGCGGCTGCATCGACGTGGACATCATCGCGACGCCATTCACCAACACCTTGCCGCTGCGCCGCCTCGACTTACAGCCCGGCGCGCGTCGCGAAATCCGCGTCGTGTACGTGCGCGTGCCCGAGATGACCGTGAGCGCCGTCGCACAGGCCTATACGTGCCTGGAGGCGGACCGGCGCTATCGCTTCGAAGGACTCGACACGGGCTTCACCGCCGAGATCACGGTCGATGAATACGGCCTCGTGACCGATTATCCCGGTCTCTTCCAGCGGATCCCATAAAGACGCGCCGGCCCGCAAGCGGCGATAATGCGGGTCATCGAACGACTTTCTCGCGTGATTTCAACGATGACCGATACCGCACTCAACACAGAACCGAACCACGGGCCGCGCCTGACGAGCCTTTCGCATGGCGGCGGCTGCGGCTGCAAGATCGCGCCAGGCCTGCTCGCCGATCTGCTCAAGCGCAGCGCGCCGATGCCCGCGTTCCCGAATCTGCTCGTCGGCAATGACACCGCCGACGACGCCGCCGTCTACCAGCTCAACGACGAGCAAGCCATTGTCGCGACGACGGACTTCTTCATGCCGATCGTCGACGATCCGTTCGACTTCGGCCGCATTGCCGCGACCAACGCGCTCTCGGATGTTTACGCGATGGGCGGCAAACCGATTCTCGCCCTCGCGCTCGTCGGCATGCCGATCAACGTGCTGCCCCACGAAGTCATCGCGCAGGTATTGAAGGGCGGCGAAGCGGTATGCGCGGAGGCGGGCATCCCGGTCGCGGGCGGCCATTCGATCGATTCCGTCGAGCCGATCTACGGGCTCGCCGCGCTCGGCATCGTGCATCCGTCGCGTGTGAAGCGCAACGCGGCGGCCCGTGCGGGCGACGTGCTGATTCTCGGCAAGCCGCTCGGCGTCGGCGTGCTGTCGGCGGCGCTCAAGAAAAATCAGCTCGATGCAGCGGGCTACGCCGCGATGATCGCCGCGACCACGAAGCTGAACCGCCCCGGCGCGGAACTGGCGAAGCTCGATGGCGTCCACGCCCTCACCGATGTCACCGGCTTCGGCCTGCTGGGTCACACGCTCGAACTGGCGCGCGGCGCGGGGCTGACGGCGCGCATCCGCTACGCGGCGCTGCCGTGGCTGCCGCAGGTCCAGGACTTCGTGCGCGCGGGCGTCTTCACGGGCGCTTCGGGGCGCAACTGGGCGGCGTATGGCGCGGACGTCGCGCTGCATGATTCGCTGGAGGGCTCGATCGAAGCGGCCCGCGCCTTGCTCACCGATCCGCAGACTTCGGGCGGCCTGCTCGTGTCGTGCGCGCCCGAAGCCGTCGATGATGTGCTCGCGATCTTCCGCGCCGATGGCTTTAGCGAAGCCGCGGTCATCGGCGACATGACGGACGGCGCGGGCCGTGTCGAGGTGCGATAGCGCAAGACTCTATAAACAACGATTAGCGGGTGGACATGAAGGAAGAATCGCCGAAAGCCATCTTCTACGCGCTCGCCGCGAATTTCGGCATTGCAGTCTGCAAGTTCGGAGCGGCCGCGTTCACGGGTTCGGGCGCGATGTTCGCCGAAGCCATTCACTCCACCGCCGACTGCGGTAATCAGCTGCTGCTGCTCTTTGGCCTGAAGCGCGCGCAAGCCCCGGCGAACGCGCTGCATCCGCTCGGCTCCGGACGCGAGATTTACTTCTATGCGCTTCTCGTGGCGCTGCTGCTGTTTTTCGTGGGCGGCGCGTTTTCGGTGTACGAGGGCGCGCATCGGCTGATGCATCGCGAGCCGCTGTCCAATCCGGTCGTCGCGCTCCTGATTCTCGGTGTGTCCGTCGCGCTGGAAGCGTTTTCGCTCGCCGGCGCGATCCGCGAAATCCGCAAGACCACGCCGAACAAGAGCATGTGGCGATGGTTCCGCGAGACGCGCGAATCGGAACTGCTCGTCGTGGCGGGCGAAGACGTGGCCGCGCTCGCGGGCCTCGCCATCGCGTTTGCCGCCGTGCTGCTGACCATGATCACCGGCAATCCCGCCTACGATGCCGCGGGCTCCGTCGTCGTGGGCCTGCTGCTCATGGTCATCGCGTTTCTCGTTGCGCGCGAAGTGAAGTCGATGATCGTCGGCGAATCCGCGAGCCCGGAAGTGCGCAAGGCCATCGACGCGCATCTGCGCGCGCGGCCCGAAGTCACGCGCATCATCAGCCTCATCACGTTGCAATGGGGCAAGCATCTCGTCGTCGCGGTGCAGGCGGAGATGATCGATTATGCGAGCGGCCGCGCGATGATCGACGCGATCAACGTCATCGAAGACGACCTGCAACGCGCGTTTCCGCAAGTGCGCTGGGTATTTTTTGAGCCGGACGTGCCGCGCGAGGCGCAGAAACCGGCCGCTGCGGCCTGAGCGGCTGCATCGGATATGAGAGTAAAGGCGCGGGCGGACGCGGCGTGACAGGCGTCGCGAGCACCTGCGTGCGGCCGTGGTCCGGATCTGCGTGACGACCATTTTGGGGCAACGGCGCGGCGTTTGATAAATCGCCTGCGAGCGCCCCTAAGACGCCCACGACGCGCCTTGCATTCCGCTCGGCGCTGCGTAAAGCGCGCCGATTTTCGGGCAAGGGCGCGGCGTTTGACACTCCGTCCCTAGCGCGCCCGAGCAGCCAAGACGCGCCTGGCATTCCGCTCGGCGCTGCGTAGAGCGCGCCGATTTCGAGTAAAGCGCCGTCTGGCCCGTCGCCCGCGAGCGCGCCCGAAGCTGCCCACAGTGAGCCCGGCATTCCGGTCGGCGCCGCGTAAATCGCGCCGATTTTCGCGCAAGAGCGCAGCGTTTGACACTCCGTTCGCTAGCGCGCCCAAGCAGCCAAGACGCGTCTGGCATTCCGCTCGGCGCTGCGTAAAGCGCACCGATTTCGAGTAAAGGCGCGGCGTCTGGCCCGTCGCCTGCGAGCGCCCGAAGCCGCCCACGACGCGCCCGGCATTCCGCTCGGCGCCGCGTAAAGCGCGCCGATTTTCGGGCAAGGGCGCGGCGTTCGACACTCCGTCCGCTAGCCCGCTCAACGCTGCAGGCGGCCCCCTTAGGGCTTCGGATCGAGCTGCGCGCCGCCGACGATCGCACCGAAGTGCAGATGCGGCCCGTCGATCCGACTTCGGCGACCTCATCGCCCGGCATCACGTACTGGCCTTCCGTCACGCAGATGCGCGACGCATGTCCGTATCGCGACAACATGCCGTTGCCGTGGCGGATATCCACGGCCTTCGTAACCGTTGTGATCGCCTGAACGCCGCGTCAAGCGGAGCAGGAGCGCCAAGTGCTACACACAACGAAGCCGCGACAAGCGCGACTTCGCCGCGCGCGCCCTGCCTTTCAACCCGCGAAATCGACCCCGGTATGGCGAACGTTTGAGCATTGTCCTTGTCATTCTCGTTTCAGCCCTAACGCGATAGCACGCTTCGGTCCGCAGCGTGCGCCGCTTGCGGCGCACCGCCAGCCAAGCCATCGCGCGATTCCGTACCGTGCGCGTCGTCCGCATCGAGTCCCCGAAATTTCGTGATCTTCATCCGACCCATGCGCAAACATCTACTTGCCGTCTCTTTCATCGTCGTGTCGAGCTTCGTCTCGATACTCTCGCCAGCCGCCGAGGCCGCCGCGCCCGCCCAGCACGCCTCGCAGCCGGCCGTCGCGCTGACGCCGCAACAGGCGCGCGATGCGCTCTCCGTCCTCAACGATCCGCAGCGACGCGCGCAGGTTGCCGACACGCTGCGCGCGGTCGCCGCAGCCGGCACGCTGGCCGCGCCCGCGAGCGCGACGCAAGCGGCTTCGGCTGGAGCCGCCGCGCCGGCATCCGGGGCGTCGGGCGTGCTCGCGAATTCGCTGAAGGCCAACGGCCTCGCGTCGCAGATATCGCATCAGGCCGGCCACTGGCTCGTGCATTTCGGCACGGGCCTGCGCCATTCGGCAGCGGCGCTGCTCAGCGTCCGCTCGGTCGTGCGCTGGTGGCAAGACCGCCTCGCGAGCGAACAGGCGCGTGCCGTCATGGCGCATGTCGCGTGGGCGGTGCTGCTGTCGCTGCTGCCCGCGCTCGTGGTCGAATATCTCGCGGCGCGTCTTTTGCGAAAGTCGCGCGAGAAAGTCGCGGGACGCGGGGTGGCGGACGCCGAAGTCACCGAGCCCGAATTGGTGATCGAGCAGCGCGCCGCCGAACATGCCGAAGACGCGGCCCACCGGTCCGGCGACGAAGTCCAGCAGCATGTGGCCGAGCGCCACGCGGACGCGGCGCGCGGCAAGCGCCACGCGGCGCGGCACTGGACCTTGTTGCGGCGTCTGCCGAGCGCGCTGCTGCATCTGGTGCTGAGCCTGATTCCGCTCGGGATCTTCATGGGCGCAGCGACCGTGCTGATGTCGATTTTCATCGACGACAACACGACCGAAGCGCACGTCGCCGGCGCGCTGATCGACGTGTATCTCGTGTGCCGCCTCGTGATGATCGTGTTCGGCTTCTTCGTCGCGCCGCATGCGCGCGGCCTGCGGCTCCTGCAGGTGCGCGATCAATACGCGATGTACATGTATCGCTGGCTGCGGCGCATCGTGATGGTGGCTGGCGCGGGCATCGCGCTCGCGAACGCGTGCGAGCCGCTCGGCCTCACGGATGCCGCGCATATCGCGATCCTCAAGGTCGTGACGCTCGTCGTGCATCTGATGGTCGCGTGGGTCATCTTCGAGTCGCGCAGGCAGGTTGGCGAAAGCATTCGCCAGCGCATGACGGCTTACCGGTCGGTTGCGCTCGTCGGCAACTGGGTGGCCGATGTCTGGGCGGGCGTCGCTATTTTCTTCGTGATCGCGCTGTGGTTTGTCTGGGCGCTCGACGTGCAGAACGGCTACAGCACGCTCTTTCACCTCGGCGGCGTGTCGCTGCTGGTGCTGGTCGGCGCGCGAGTGGCGGCGATCGTCGCGTTCGGCGCGCTCGGGCGAGTCTTCCGCGACAACGACGAGGAAGACTTCGCGAGCAAGTCCATCGCGCATCGTCATGCGTACCGCTATTACCCGGTGCTGCGGCGGATGGTGCAGACGGTGATCGGCGTGGCGACCGTCATTGCGCTGCTCGAAGTGTGGGGCGTGCATGTCGTACGCTTCTTCACGTCGGGCGGCGTTGGCAACCGGCTCGCGTCGGCGATTCTGACCATCGCGGTCGCCGCCGTC
Organism: Burkholderia sp. 8Y; assembly: GCF_902506145.1. GTDB lineage: Bacteria > Pseudomonadota > Gammaproteobacteria > Burkholderiales > Burkholderiaceae > Caballeronia. Next base: position 2,055,689 of record NZ_LR733519.1, read on the forward strand.
TTCGCGGTGCTGGTGTGGGAAACGGCCAACGTGCTGGTCGAGCGCCGGCTCGAACAGTGGAACGCCACCGGCGACCGCGTGCGCGCGGCACGCCTGCGCACGCTCCTGCCGATGATGCGTACCGCGCTTCTCGTCGTGATCGGCATGGTGGTCGTGCTGACGGGGCTCTCGGAGATCGGCGTGAACACCGCGCCGCTGCTCGCGAGCGCCAGCATTTTCGGCGTGGCGCTCGGCTTCGGCTCCCAGAAGCTCGTGCAGGACTTCATCACGGGCATTTTCCTGTTGATGGAAAACGCGATGCAGGTCGGCGACTGGGTGACGGTCGCGGGTGTGTCGGGCACGGTCGAATATCTGTCCATTCGCACCGTGCGGCTGCGCGGCGGCGACGGTTCGCTCTACACCGTGCCGTTCAGCTCGGTGACGACGGTGAACAACACGAACCGCGGCATCGGCAACGCGGCGGTGCGCGTGTCGATCGCGCTCGGCCAGGACGTGGATCTCGCCATTTCGACGCTGAAGGAAATCGGCGCCGCGCTGCGCCAGGACGAAGCGTTCCGCGACGGCATTCTCTCCGACTTCAGCTTCTGGGGCGTCGATGCCGTCGATGGCTCGACCGTCACGCTCGCCGGCCAGATCCAGTGCCGCGACAGCGCGCGCTGGCCGGTGCAGCGCGAGTTCAATCGGCGCATTCTCAACGAGTTCACGGCGCGCGGCATCGAAATCGCGAATCCGCAGCGCAACTTCGTGATCGTCGGCGGGAACGGACACGAGACGGCGCAGGAGCTTCAGCAGGACAGCGAACAGGCGGGCGCGGAACAGCGCGCGGAGCCGTCGACGGCGGCGCAGCATCCGACGAACGAGGCCGCCGCCGGCAACAGTGTCGCCGCGAGCGCGCCGCCGCCGCGCGGGGCGCAGAGCGGCACGTGAGCGCGAGTAATCGCCAATCGAGCGGCAGACGCGCGCCGACGCCGACGCCGCCGAATCCCTTATTGGCTCTCCTATAATCGTCCGGGCCGGCCGCGCCGGCGCATGATCCGGACGGCGCGGCGGCTTTCCTTCGAAGTTCGAACCTTCAAGAGGACGATGCCCGCCATGAGAATCGCCGCCCGGTTTCAATCGACTCGTTTCAAGCGCCCGCCGCCCAAGCCGATACGCACGGCGCTCGCCGCCGCTGGCCTGGCGACGCTGTGCGCCTTCACCGGTTGCGCCCTCGCGCAACAACGCGACGACATGAGCGGCGAACGCCACGGCAACGGCGGCCGGCATGTCAAGGTGATGATCATCTCGATGTTCGGGCCGGAAGGCCAGGTCTGGCTCGACAATCTCGGTCCGTGGCAGGCGGTGCAGGTGCCGGGACTCTCGCCGGATTATCCGGACGTGCATTGCAATCGCGACGACGTGTGCGTCATCACGACCGGCATGGGCCACGCAAACGCGACGGCGTCGATCATGGCGCTGACGTTCTCCGATCAGTTCGATCTGCGGCACACGTATTTCCTGATCGCGGGCATCGCCGGGATCGATCCGGCGCGCGGCACGCTCGGCTCGGCGGCGTGGGCCAAATATCTCGTCGATTTCGGCATCCAGTGGGAAATCGACGCACGCGAAAAGCCGGCCGACTGGCCGACCGGCTTTCTCGGCATCAACACCAAGAGTCCGCACGACAAGCCCTCGCTCGACTATCGCACGGAGGTTTTCGCGCTCAATGCATCGCTCGCCGACGCGGCTTACGCGCTCTCGCGCAACGTGACGCTTTCCGATAGCGATCAGGCGAAGGTCGCACGCGCCAAGTTCAACTACGCGCCCGCGAATCAGCCGCCGCGCGTGATTCAGTGCGACACGCTGGCAGGCGATACGTGGTGGTCCGGCAAGTACATCGGCGAGCGGGCGCGCTACTGGACGCGCCTTTTGACCGACGGGCAGGGCGTCTACTGCACGACCCAGCAGGAAGACAACGCGACCTTCGAGGCGCTCAAGCGCGCGGCGAGCCTCAAGCGGGTGGACTTGGCCCGCGTGGCCGATCTGCGCGCGGGTTCCGACTTCGACCGGCCGTACGAGGGCCAGACGGCCAGCGACAATCTTCTTAACTATGCAGCGCAGGGCGGATTTACACCGGCCATCCAGAATTTGTATCTGACCGGCAATCCTTTCGTCCAGGAAGTCGTCACGCACTGGGGTGCGTGGCGCAAGGGCGTTCCGCAACGGTGAACAAGCGCAGAGGCACCTTTTTGTCTGAAGTCACACCGAAGTAACAAGTCTTCGGAACGAATTACACTCCAAGCCGCGAACCGGTAATTTCTGGTATCGCGGCTTTTTTACCGCTTTTTACCTGAAAAGCGCGTCTCAAAAATAGCTCGCCAGACTGTCAACCGAACGCCGTGATGCCCCGTTGTTGCGGGCGTCAGGCAATTACTCAGATAAAAAATAAGCCTGCGAATTTCCGAACGAGCAGACGGAAAACATCCTCGAAATCGCAGTCAAATTTGCCGATTTTTCGGGGAAGCAAACGTTACCGATGCAAAGTGTTGTTTGCAACAAAATATTATTGAGATGGTCTTGCGCTCGATTAAGGCCGTACTTAGAATCCGTTTCACAGTGTTGTTACAAGTTGTAACGGCCTGTATCAAAGTACGTAGCCGGGCGAAGAAAGCCCGGTGAGGCACAAAAAAGATATCGGCATAAGCCGGCTGGGAAATCGGGGATTACTGGAAGCAGCAACCATGAACGGTCGCGAGACGCTGGAATCGATCCGGGAAATCAACTTGTCTTACATCATGCTCGCACAGCGTCTGCTGCGCGAGGACCGGGCCATCGGCATGTTCCGGCTCGGGCTGTCGGCTGAACTGGCTGACTTGCTGGCGGGGCTCACGCTCGCGCAGGTCGTCAAGCTCGCGCAATCCGACAACCTGTTGTGCGCTTTCCGCTTCAACGATCACACGATGCTGTCGGCCTTGACGCAACCCGCGAAGAACGCGGATATCGCGCCGACGCACGCTGCAATCCTGCTGGCTGGCCAGCCGGCCGAACAGTTCGCTTAAGAGAGAGACGGAGCGAGCCATGCTGAAGAAGAGCCTCACCGAAGACGCCCAGGAAGTGTTCCGCGCGATCGCACTGATTGAACTCGGCGCGCGCATGCAAGTGCTGGAGAGCGAACTGACGCTCTCGCGGGACCGCATGATCCGTCTCTATCGCGAAGTGAAGGGCGTTTCGCCGCCCAAGGGCATGCTGCCGTTTTCGGCGGACTGGTACATGACGTGGCTCGCGAACATCCACGCATCGCTTTTCTACAACACCTATACGTTCCTCAAGAACGAAGCCGGTTGCTCGCATCTCGATGCGTTGACCAAGGGGTATCGGCTGTATCTCGAGCACTGCAACCATAGCGGCGCGGAGGCGGTACTCGATCTCACGCGGGCCTGGACTCTTGTGCGCTTCTTCGACGCCGGCATGCTGCAGATGACGCCGTGCTGCCGCTGTACCGGCAAGTTTGTCGCACACAAACATGATTTGCAGAACAACGTGGTGTGCGGGGCCTGCCAGCCGCCGTCACGCGCGGGGAAGACCAAGAAAGCGGCGGCCGCTCGACAGGCCGTTCAAGAAGCCGCTCTGGAGGTGGTGTCTAGCAAGAGCGAAGTGCCGCCAGCACCGGAGTTTCCGGCGCATGTCGCACTCGACAACGTGGCGGCCTTGCAGCCGTCACGCGCAAGCCTGGTCGCACAGGCTGCTTAGGCGGTAGCGGCGCCGGCTCATTCGTCGAGGACCATCCAGCGTGGATGTTTCTGGATGGTGGATGGCCGGCATGCCGCTACCGCGTTTTCCTTCCTGTCTCAGCCTTTTCGTTTCGTTCACGCCGGCGCGCCGCTCATGCGCGCCACTGATGCGCGCCGCAGCGTTCTCCCGCCCCCAAGTAAAATGCTTCGATGGCACGCGCTTTCGAAGGACACGCCTTGGCTCAGGCACCGAATCACTCCCAGCAGGGCTTTCTGCTGACGCGTCACTGGCGCGATACAGCCGCGGGTACCGAGGTCGAGTTCTGGCTCGCCACCGATGCCGGTCCGCGCAAGGTCCGCATCGCCCCGCAAACACCCGTCGCCTTCATCCGCGCGGAAGACCGCGATAAAGCCGAGCCGCTCGTTCGCACGGTGCGCGATGCGCACTTGCGCGAGTTGCCGCTCACGGATTTCCGCCAGAAGCCGGTGCTCGGCCTCTACTGCGCGCAGTATCGTCAATTGCTCGCGCTCGAAAAGACGCTGAAGAACGCGGGCGTCGTTGTCTACGAAGCCGATGTCCGTCCAACCGAACGCTATCTGATGGAGCGATTCATCACCGCGCCGGTTTCGTTCGAAGGCGAAGCGCGTGATGGCGTCGTGCAGAGCGAATTGAAGCCCGCGCCGGCTTATCGTCCGGCCCTCAGGCTCGTCTCGCTCGATATCGAAACGAGCGCCACGGCCGAGCTTTACTCCATTGCGCTCGAAGGCTGCGGCGCGCGGCAGGTGTTCATGCTCGGGCCGCCGACGAACGACGTTCACGCTCCGCTCGACTTCGAGCTCGACTATTGCGCGAGCCGCGCCGAGATGTTGCAGCGTTTCAACGGCTGGATCGCCGAGAATGATCCCGATGCGATCATCGGCTGGAACGTCGTGCAGTTCGACCTGCGCGTGCTGCAAAAACACGCCGACGCTTACGACGTTCCATTATCCATTGGCCGCGACGGCAGCGTGATCGAATGGCGCGAGCACGGCATGAAGCGCAATCACTTCTTCGCGTCCGTCGCGGGAAGGCTCGTGGTGGACGGCATCGAGGCGCTGCGTTCGGCAACGTGGAATTTCCCTTCGTTCAGCCTTGAATACGTCGCGCAATCGCTGTTGGGAGAAGGCAAGGCCATCGACAGTCCCTATGCCCGCATGGACGAGATCGAGCGGCGCTTTCGCGAGGACAAGCCCGCGCTCGCACGTTACAACCTGACCGACTGCGAACTCGTCACGAAGATCTTCGAGAAGACCGAACTGCTGCCGTTCCTGCTCGAACGCGCGACGGTAACGGGACTCGCCGCCGACCGCAGCGGCGGTTCGGTCGCGGCGTTCACGCATTTGTACATGCCGCGCATGCATCGTCTCGGCTATGTGGCTCCCAATCTGGGCGATGTGCCCGAAGAAGCGAGCCCCGGCGGTTTTGTCATGGATTCGCGGCCCGGCCTCTATGACTCCGTGCTCGTGCTCGACTACAAGAGCCTGTATCCGTCGATCATTCGTACGTTCCTGATCGATCCGGTCGGTCTCGCGCAGGGCATGAGCGAAGCCGCGAACGAAGCAAAAGAAACCGTGCCTGGCTTTCGCGGCGCGCGCTTTTCTCGCGACAAGCATTGTCTGCCCGCCATCGTCGAGCAAGTGTGGGAAGGGCGCGAGGCCGCGAAGCGTCAGCGCAACAAGCCGCTTTCGCAAGCACTCAAGATCATCATGAACTCGTTTTATGGCGTGCTCGGTTCGAGCGGATGCCGCTTCTTCGATCCGCGGCTCGCCTCGTCCATCACCATGCGCGGCCATGAAATCATGCATCGCACGCGTGAACTGATCGAAGCGCGCGGCTACAGCGTCATTTATGGCGACACGGATTCGACCTTCGTGTGGCTGCGCCGCGCTCGCAGCGAGGACGACGCCGCGCGCATCGGCCGCGCACTCGTCGATCATGTCAACAATTACTGGCGCACGCATCTGCGCGAAACATTCGGCCTCGATAGTGCACTGGAATTGCAGTTCGAAACGCACTTCGAGCGATTCCTGATGCCGACCGTTCGCGGGACCGACGAAGGCAGCAAGAAACGCTATGCGGGACTCACACAACGCGCGGACGGCAGCGAAGAAATCATCTATAAAGGGCTAGAGACGGTACGCACGGACTGGACGCCGCTCGCGCAGCGTTTTCAGCAAGAGCTTTACATGCGCGTCTTCAAGGACGAGCCCTATGAAGACTATGTGCGGGACTACGTCGAACGCACGCGGCGCGGCGCGCTGGACGAGTTGTTGATCTATCGCAAGCGCCTGCGCCGCAGTCTCGACGACTACCAGCGCAACGTGCCGCCACATGTACGCGCCGCGCGCACTGCCGACGAATTCAACGCGCAACAGGGCCGTCCGTTGCAATATCAGAACGGTGGATGGATCAGCTACGTGATGACCGTCGGCGGCCCCGAACCGGTCGAGGCGCGTCATGCGCCCATCGACTACGAGCATTACGTGAGCAAGCAGCTACAGCCCGTGGCGGACGGCATCTTGCCGTTTTTGCGCAACGACTTCACCACGCTGATGTCGGGGCAGCAAGAACTCTTCTGAGCGCCGAAAGGCGAACGGGCATGCGCGGGCGCGGCACTTGCTGCCGCATGACGCGTTGCTTGCATCGACAACGAGAATGGAAGCATGTACATGATGACTGCGTCCACGGAAATCAGCCGCTCGCAAGTTCGTAACCGCATCGTGAAGGACCTTTGGCAGGCGATCTGGACATTTCGCTTGCAGACGCTCGGTGCCGTTGCGTTGATGATTGCATCGCGGCTCGCGGTGGTATCCGTTCCCCTGATGCTGAAACACGTCATCGACGAGTTCAGCAAGCCGACCGCGAACGCCGTCTTTCCGGTGTTCGTCATCCTCACGTATGTGCTGATGCGCTATCTCGGCGACGTGCTCAACGAAGCGCGCGATGTCTTATTCAGCGTCGTGACGCAACGTACGGTCGCATCGTTTACCGCGCGCACGTTCTCCCATTTGCACAACATGGGCGCGCGTTTTCATGCGCAACGCGAAACGGGGGGCGTCGTGCGCGACGTGCAAAAAGGCGCGGACGGTATCGGCTTCTTGCTCGGCGTGGCCATCTTCACCATCGTGCCGACGCTTATCGAAATCGGCACGGTCGTCGCCATCATGGTGAGCCAGTACGCGAAGACGTTCATGGTCGCGATCGGCGCGACGTTCGTCTGCTACGCGGTCTATACGCTTCTTTTCACGCGCTACCGCATGCGCTTTCAACGCGCGGTGAACCGGCTCGAAGCACAGTCGGACAGCCGCCTCGTCGACAGTCTCCTGAACTACGAGACCGTTAAGCTCTTTGCGAGCGAAGACGTCGAACGCGGGCGCCTTTCCACAGTGCTCGACAAGTGGGTCGACGCACGCACCGCGAACCAGCGCGCATTGACGATCCTGCATGTCGGACAAAGCACGGTCATCGCTATCGGCATCGCGGCCGTGATGCTGCTCGCCGCGCAGAACGTGGTGGCCGGCACCATGAGCGTGGGCGATCTCGTGCTGGTGAACGCCTATATTGTGCAAGTGTGCGCGCCGCTCAACACGCTCGGCTTCGTGTTTCGCGAGACGAACGATGCGATCGTCAACGTCGAACGCATGTTCGAGATTCTGCTTGCGCGGGGCCGTCGCGGTGAGGACGTTGACGAGAACGACGCCAAGCCGCTCGTGGTGTCGGCAGGAGAAATTGAATTCGAGCACGTGGACTTCGGCTACGATCCCGCGCGTCAGATTCTGCGCGATATCGATTTTCGCGCGCATCCCGGCAAGAAGCTGGCGGTGGTGGGCGGCAGCGGATCGGGCAAGTCGACGCTGATGAAGCTGCTTTTCAGGCTCTATTCGCCGACGTCAGGGATTATCACCATCGACGGTCAGGATATCCGGCAGGTCACGCAAAAGAGTCTGCGCGAAGCCATCGGCATCGTGCCGCAAGATACCGTGCTGTTCAACGATACGATCGCCTACAACATCGCGTATGGCCGGCCATCCGCCACGCGAGCCGATGTCGTGCGCGCAGCGCGCGCGGCGCAACTGGACGGCTTCATCGAACGCTTGCCGGATCACTACGATACGCGCGTCGGCGAACGCGGCGTGCGGCTGTCGGGCGGCGAGCGGCAACGCATTGCGATTGCGCGCGCCATTCTGAAAGACCCGCGCATCATCGTGTTCGATGAAGCCACGTCCGCGCTCGACACGCGCTCCGAGCGTGCGATTCAGAGCGAACTCGACAGGCTCGCGCAAGGCCGCACGTCCATCGTGATTGCGCACCGGCTTTCGACTGTCGTGAATGCTGACTGGATTCTCGTGATGGAGCATGGGCGCATTGTCGAGCAGGGCCAGCATGCGGAACTGATCGAACGCGGCGGCGTGTATGCGCGCATGTGGGCGCTGCAATCGCAACAAGGCGAACTCGCGCAGGTGCAGCGCAAGGTGTCCGCGCAACCGGTCGGGCTCGGGGCGTTGATCGCGGGCGTGGTCGATGGCCTGCACGAAGAAATCGTCGAACATGGCGTGCAGCTTTACACGATGATGCCCGATGCCGATCTGCGCGTGACCGGCGACCCCGGCGTGCTGCAGTTCGTGATAGCGGACCTGTGCCGCACCGAGATTCGCGCGGCCGAGCGTGGCGAGCGTGTGGAACTGCGTGTGGAGCGCGAAGCGAATCAGGTGCGCGTGTGCGTGCTGGGCCGTCGCGCGCAGCCCGCGCCGCTTTCACAGCAGCAGGCGCGCCGGCTCGAACAGGCGCTCGCGGAAACGGGCGGCACCTTCACCGTGGGCTATGTCGACGGCCACCTCGCCTACGTCGCGATGATGCCGCTGCGCCCCGTGGTCGATACCGACAGCCTCGCGAGCCTGGCGGAGCCGAACGCAAACGTTGCCGGCAATCTGGATGGCCTTTGCGTCATGGTGCTGGACGATCAGGACGCCGCCCGCGAGGCGCTCGGCGCCGTCCTGGAAATGTCGGGGGCGCGCGTGAGACTCGCGGCCTCGGGCAAGGACGCGCTGGAATGGCTCGCGCAAGCGCCCACGCAGGAATGGCCGGATGCGTTCTTATGCGACATCGTGCTCGGCGAAGAAGACGGCTATCAAATATTGCGCCGTGTTCGCGAACTGGAAGCGAGCCGCCGTGTGTCGCTCGGAGAGCGCATGCCTGCCATTGCGTTGACGGGACACACGCAAACCGAGGACCGCCTGCGGGCGCAGATGGCAGGTTTCCAGATGCACATGACCAAGCCCGTTTCCACCGAGCGGCTGATCGCGGCGATCAGGCAGGTCGCCGTGCCGACCGAAGCATGAGGCGACGATATGGACACCGAATTATTGGTTCGCATCGACGAGCTGAAGCCGACGCAGGGCGCGATCGGCATGGAGCATGTGCGAGAAAAGATGCATCTGACGAGCGCCACGCCCGCGCACGAACGCGCGGCATTCTTGCGCGAGCACGCGCTGCGTGTGGTGCGCGGGCCGGGTGGCACGCTCCATGTGATCGACCATCATCACTGGGCGCGTGCCTGGCACGAACTGGGCATCGACGTCGTGCCGGTCGTGATCGATTGCGACTTCAGCGACCGCGATCACGACGGATTCATCGCCGCGCTGCGTGAGCGGGGCTGGGTCCATCCCTTCGATGAGCAGGCGCGTGAAACGTCGGTCGACGCGCTGCCGCCGTCCATCGCAGCGATACCCGACGATCCCTATCTGAGCCTCGCGGCTTTCGTGCGGATGGCGGGCGTCTTCAACGATCCGCCCGGGACCAACGCGAAGTACGCATGGGCCGACTATTTCCGCGAGCGCGTACAGGGCGATTTCACGTCGATTGCGGGCTTTGCCAAGGCGTTGGCGCAGGCAGTGGCCGCTTCGCGTGAAGACGAAGCGCGCGCACTGCCCGGATTCAACGTCGAAAACGTCAAAGGGTAGCCAATGCCGAGCGCGTCTGCTGCGCTTCGATGATCTGCCGGAAGTACGCGGCGGTGCGGCGCAACCCCTCGTCGAGCACGGTCACGGGTTCCCAGCCGAGGAGTTGGCGCGCCTGCGTGATGTCCGGCTGACGATGCCACGGATCGTCCATCGGCAGCGGGCGGAACACGATCTCCGACTTCGAACCCGTCAACGCGACGATACGTTGCGCGATCTCCAGCATCGACAACTCATGCGGATTGCCGAGATTGACCGGGCCGGTTATATCGTCGGGCGTGTTCATCAGGCGGATAAAGGCATCCACCATGTCGTCCACGTAGCAGAAGGAGCGCGTCTGCGTGCCTTCGCCGTAGACGGTGATCGGCTCGCCGGCGAGCGCCTGCATCATGAAGTTCGAGACCACGCGGCCATCACTCGGATGCATGCGCGGTCCATACGTATTGAAGATGCGCGCAATCTTGATGTTGAGCCCGTGCTGACGACGATAGTCCATGAAAAGCGTCTCGGCGCAACGCTTGCCTTCGTCGTAGCATGAACGCGGACCGATCGGGTTCACGTTGCCCCAGTACGCTTCCTGCTGCGGATGAACGCGCGCATCGCCATACACTTCGCTCGTCGATGCCTGGAATATCTTGGCCTTCACGCGCTTGGCCAGCCCCAGCATATTGATCGCGCCGTGCACGCTCGTCTTCGTGGTCTGCACCGGATCATGCTGATAATGCACCGGCGACGCGGGACACGCGAGGTTGTAGATTTCATCGACTTCCACATAGAGCGGAAAGGTCACGTCATGACGCATCAGTTCGAAGTTGGGACTGTCGAGCAGATGCGCGATATTGTCTTTCGTGCCCGTATAGAAGTTATCGACGCACAACACGTCGTGCCCTTGCGCCAGCAGGCGTTCGCAAAGATGCGAGCCGAGAAAGCCCGCGCCGCCCGTCACCAGAATGCGCTTCCGATATGCTTCCTTCATGTCCGTTCCTTTTTATGGTGATTGCGTCGCGGTCGGTCAACTGCACACATGGCGCAAGGTCGCTTCCCATTCTGCGGCGAAGCGATCGATATGAAAGCGTTCCAGCGCGAGACGGCGCGCGCCTTCTCCGAGACGCCGCGCTTCCGCGGGATCGCGCAGAAGCTGTTGCATGACATCGACGAGGGCGTTGGCATCGGTATGGATAAAGCCGCTCTCTCCATTGCGGATCACGGTGGCAAGCTCCGTCGTCGCGAGACCGATGATCGGCATGCCGATCGTCATCGCTTCGACGATGGCAAGGCCCAGGCTCGTCCAGCGAATGGGATTGAAGAAGAAGCGGTAATGCGCGGAGAACGCGGTTAATTCCAGATTGCCGATCTCCCCGAGACCGCCCGCCGATTCCGCGTCCATGCCGACGAGATCCAGCGGCACGCGCTGCGCGGCATCCGCGAATACATCATTGCCGAGCCTGCGCCCGCGCTGCCGCAAATGATTGATGACGACGATGCCCCTTTCCTTTTCGCCGGTATAACGCACGCCTTCCGGCACGACCACGCCATGTTCGATCACGCGCGTGGGCGTCTCGCCGCTGTCCCACATCAGGCGGTTGAAGTGCGTCACGTGCACGAGCAGCGTGTCGCGGTCCTGCACCCAATGACGTTGCTCGAACGGATTCTCTTGCGGCGGATCATGTTCGATATAGACGCGAGGCAAGCGCCGCTGCGCATCCGAGAGCAGGTTGATGCGATCGTCGTCCCAATGCGTGCGATGCTGAAACAGCACGACGTCGAACTCACGCGACGCCACTTCATCGGCGGGTACTTCGTGAACGTTGTCGCCCCACGGCAGCACGCCGACCTTGCCCGCATAGCCGGGCGGATGACCGGGCTTCGTCACGAGATAGAAGTCGTGCTTCGCCTGAGTCAGGTAGTAAAGGTAGTTGCCGTGTACATGCCACGTGAGCACGCGCAGGCGTCGTTGATTAGCAGTGGGCATCGGTTTCCAGTTTTTCTACGGGCAATTGGAGTCGTGCGACATCGAGCACTTGCGCGACGCTGACATTGAGCGCGCATGGATGCCCATACGGACATTCGCGAAACGAACAGGGACGGCAAGGCGGATAGTCGGCCAGCACGCGATGCCGTTCGTGATCGAGCGGCGCCCAGCGTTGCGTGTCGCTGCCCGACGCGATCACGACGCTTCTCGTTCGCATCGCGGCCGCGACGTGCGAAAGACCCGTGTCGTTACACACGACAAGCCGCGCACGCGCGACGAGCGCAGCCAGCGCGCCGAGCGACGTTTTGCCGGTCAGATTGATCGCATTCACGCCGGGGGCATTCGCGATGCTCGCGGTGATAGCCGCTTCGCCTGCGCTTCCGGTCAACGCCACTTGCCAGCCATCGTTTGCAAGCGCGGCTGCGACTTGCGCGAAGCGTTCCGCAGGCCAGCGGCGCGAAGGCAATTGCGCGCCCGCGTGCACGAGAACGAGCCGCGCGGTGTCGAGACCATAGCGCTCGATCAGTTCATCGCACTCGCGCGTATCTTGCTGAGTGAGCGGGATCTCGAGTTGCGTGTCATGTGCATCGACGCCGAGCGCCTCCATCAGCGCGGTATAGCGCGCGATTTCCTGTAACGCGTCGGGCCACGGAATGAACACGCCGTTGCGCGGCGCTTCGTCCGGCTTCAGAAAGCCCGCGTTGGTCCGCGCGAGCATCTGTTCGACGATATCGTTCGCCACGCCGCCACTGCCATGCAACTGGATCGCGAGATCCAAGCGGCGCGCGCGCATCGCGTCATGAAAGGCGGGGAGGTGTGCGTCCGTTTCCTCTTGCTCCGGAAAACCGACCGCGCCGGGAAAGACGATCAACTCGTCGACGAGATGCGCGTAACGTTCAACGAAGCTATGCGCCCAAGGCAAGCCGATCAACGCGATGTGCGCGCGCGGATAAGCGCGACGCAATGCGCGCAACGCAGGCACGCAACACAGCATGTCGCCGAGTTGCAGCGCCCGGAAGATCGCAATGCGCTCGACGTTTTCCGGCTTCATATGAACACCACACGGAACTTCACGGCGCCGTAGATTCGCCAGTACACCGAAAGAAACGGTATCCATAGCGATGTCCACGCCATCTCCATGACATGCGACGGCGTCATCGCGGTCGCCTTGAGGCGCTTGACGCAGAACCAGGCGGTCATGCCGAGCCACCCCGCGACGCAGACGCCCGCGAGCGTGTTATTACCCTTGGCAAGCGCGAGGACGGCGACCAGCACCGCGACGATGATCGCGTAATAGAGCAGCGGCGGCAGGCTTCGAATGCGTGTCTTGAAGAGAGAACGATGCTTCTTGTAGAGCAGCGCATCGAACTGGCTCTTCTTCTGCTGCGACAGGCTCACGCCCCAGCGCGCAGGCCGCACGGGATGCAGCACCATTGCATCGTGCGATCGCACGATGCGCGCGCCGATACGCATCAACTCGAATTGAAGGTCGGAGTCTTCACGCCATGCCGATGTAAAGCGGGCATCGAAGCCGCCCACGCGCGCAAGCGCCGAGCGCGTCACGAACGTGTTGGCCGTTGCGAACTCCGCGCGAGCGAGCCCTGCGGCGTCCTGCTCATAGTCGGTCGGACGCGGGCCGAGCGGCACCACGATACGGCCCGACACCGCGTCCGCGCCCGCTCGCAATGCGGCCACGCCTGCCGCGAGCCAAAGCGGATCGGGAATGGTGTCGTCGTCGGTGAAGGCGATCAGCGCCGCGCCCGATGCTCGCCATCCCGCGTTGCGTGCGCCTGCCGGGCCTTGCGTCGCGGTCACGGGAACATAGCGGATGCGCGGCGCTTCCTCGAACTCGCGTGCGAGCGCGGCAACACGCGAGCGCGTCGCTTCATCAGGACCGTCGTCGCACACGATGATCTCGAAGCGCGTCTTGTCATACTCCTGCGCGATGATCGCGCGCAGACAGCGTTCCAGCATGTCGGGCCGCCGATACGTCGGCACGACGACGGACACATCGAACGCCGCGCCCGCCGCTGCGCCTGCATTGCGCTGCGTGGACGCGTCCTTCGCGCCGTCGTAGGGAAACGAGCCTGCCATCGTGCTCATGCACGCACTCCCGGCTTTTCGATCAGGAATGGACCGATCACGAGCGCGTCGAGCGGCGAGGTCCAGAACGATTCGACCGCATCGCGCGGCGAATTGACCATCGGCTCGCCGCGCGTATTGAACGACGTATTGACGAGCACCGGCACGCCTGTGCGCGCCTTGAACGCGGCGAGCAGGTCGTAATAGAGCGCATGCTGCGAGCGGTTCACGGTCTGCACGCGCGCCGTACCATCGATATGCGTCACGGCGGGAATGCGTGACTTCATGTCCTCGCGGACATCGAATACGAAGAGCATGAACGGCGCGACGCTCGCATCGACGAACCAGTCCGCAGCGTGTTCTTCCATCACCACGGGCGCGACGGGCCGGAAGTCTTCGCGGTCCTTGATTTCGTTCAGACGTGCCTGCATGGAAGGATCGATCGGCGAAGCGAGAATCGAGCGCGCGCCGAGCGCACGCGGCCCGAACTCCGTGCGTCCCTGATACCAACCGATCACGCGATTCGACGCCAGAATCTCAGCGGTTTCGCTCGCGATGTCGTTCAGCCGGCGATACGGCGTCTTCGACCACTTGAGGAATTGCTCGATCTCGTCATCTTCATAGCGCGGGCCGAGATACGCGTGGTTCATGGCCCAGCGGCGGCTGCGGTCTCCTTGCTTGACGCGCTCCTGATAGTCGGTCCAGAGCGCCGCGCCGAGCGCCGTGCCTGCATCGCCCGCAGCGGGTTGAACCCAGATGTCTTCGAACGGGCCACGGTCACGCAAGCGCGCATTCATCACGCAGTTGAGCGCCACGCCGCCTGCCATCGCCAGATGCGAAAGGCCGGTGCGCTCATGCAGCCAGCGCGCGAGGTCGAGCGCAGTCTCCTCGAGCACCACTTGCAGCGAATGCGCGATGTCGTAATGGTGTTGCGTGAGCGGGCCACCGCGTTCGCGGCGCGGGCCGAAACGTTCGACGAGGCGCGGCGCATCCACGGTATAGCTGCCGTCGTTGCGATACTTCACGATCTCGCGGAATTGATCGACGTAGGCCGGCTTGCCGAACGATGCGAGCGCCATCACCTTGTACTCGTCCGACGAGTGCAGGAAGCCCAGATAGTCCGTCACGTTTTCATACAGCAAGCCCAGTGAATGCGGCAGTTCCACTTGCTTGATGCGCTTGTACTCGCCATCGACGAACTGACCCAGACTCGTGGTCACGCCTTCGCCGCGGCCGTCCATCGTGAGCACGGCGGTATCCTCATACGGCGCCGCGAGGAACGCACTCGCTTCATGCGACAGATGATGATCGACGTTATGCCATTCGAAGCGCGGCGCGCGTCCGCCGCTGGCAAAACGCTTCTTGAGATGATGCGGCGCGCCGTCGAGCAACTGGCCGCGCGCATTCACGATATAGCTCAGGAAAAGCGGGTCCCACGGCGATTCCGACGGGTTGCCGCTCACTTGCTCGGAAGGCATGAAGGGCAGGGCGATGGTCGCCTTCGCCTGCTTCGGCATGCCCGAGAAGAGATGCGGATCGTAGGAGTACGCCACATGGTCGATATCCGCGAGTTCGATGCCCGCTTCCTTCAGGCAATAGTCGATGGCATCGAAGGGAAGCTGCCACGTCGAAAAGGGCACGGGGCGCTTCGCATGCTTGACGTGCGTGAAACGCTCGTCTTCCGCCGCCGCGATCACGACGCCGTCGCGAACCAGCGCCGCCGCGCTGTCGTGATAGACCGCATTGATTCCGAGTGTGTACATAGGGCGTGTCTCTCAGGAGAGTGTCAGATGAGCGGGATAATGTTCGGTGCGGGCATCGATCAGGGACAGCGCGGCGTCGACGACATCATCGACGCTCACGCCGAGCAGACACGCGTGATGCCCTTCGGGACACACGCTGCGATAGCACCAGCGGCAAGACACATCGCGGTAAAGCACGCGATGCGGCGTTTGCCACGGCATATGCTGCGGATTGGTGAGCGCGTACAGATCGACGACCGGCGCGCCGAGCGCGGACGCGATATGCACCGGACCGCTGTTGTTCGAAATGAGCACACGCGCATGCGCGATCAATGCCGCAAGCTCGCCCAGTTCGAGCGCGCCCGCGAGATTCACGACGCGCGCATCGTTCGTGCTGACGGCCTCGCATAGCGCGGCTTCGCTCGCCGAGCCGGTGACGAGCACGGGCCAACCTGTGCGATCGGCGAGAACGCGGGCCGCCTGCGCGAACCGCTCCGGTGGATAGCGTCGCGAGGCAGCGGTCGCGCCCGGATGCATGACGAAGAAAGGCGCGTTAAGATCGACACCGCGTGCATCCAGTTTGCGTGCAAGCGAGGCGTCGTCGTCGCCACGCAACGCGAAACGCATGCGCGTATCCGCATTCGTCGCGCCGACGCTTTCGACCAACGCAAGCTGACGCTCAACTTCGTGCCTCGTGCCGTGCTGCGGTTCGCGTTCCGCGATCCAATCCGTCAGCAGTCCGTATGGGTTTTCGCGGCAATGCGCAAGGCGTCGCGGAATCTTCGCGAGATGACAAAACATCGCTGCCGGAAGCGGGTTCTGGCTATAAACGGTGAAGATGACCGCGGCATCGAAGCCGAGCGATGCAAGACGTTCGCACATCGCCAGGTCAACGTTTGCATCGATGGGCTTGTCATGCTTGACCCACGGCGCGTCGTATTCGATCACGTCGTCGATATCGTCGATGAAGCGCGCCGCCTGTGCGCCCGAACGCGATGCGAGCAACGTGAGATGCCGCCCCGGATAAGCGTGCTTCAACGCGTGCAGCGCAGGCGTCGTCATCAGCACGTCGCCGAGGTTGTCGAGGCGAATGCACAGGATACGCCGCACGTCCGCGCCCCAGACGCGTTGCGGCGCGACAGCCGGTACGCGGGCGTGCGCGTCGGCGGGCAGAAGCGTGATGGCGATATCGTTCGCTCGCAACGGATCGCGCTTCATGTGGCGATCTCCGTGTCATGCCACGCGCGCTCGATGATGCGCGCGGCTTCGCCCATATGCCTGGCGATGGCATCCGGCTCGCGCAACGGGCCGCGCTGCCATAGCGTCTCGTTGCCGTTGTCGATCAACACGGCGCGGCAGCCCGCGCGGTGGCCCGCTTCGATATCGTCGAGTATGTCGCCGACAAACCAGCTTCGCCGCAAGTCGATGCCGAGCTCGCGCGCCGCACGCTGAATCATGCCGGGTGCGGGCTTGCGGCAATCGCATACGCGCGCATAGCGTGCGACCGTGCCTTGCGGATGATGCGGGCACCAGTAAATGCCCGAAAGCCGCGCGCCCGCTTCCGCAGCAAGTTCATGCAGCTTGCGTTCGACATGCCGCAGCGCGGCTTCATCGAACTTGCCGAGTGCAACGCCGCTCTGATTGCTGATGACGACAGTCGGCACGTCCATGCGCGCAAACGTGGCAAGTGCGTCCCGTGCGCCGTGCGCCAGACGCATCTTGTCGGGATCGACGTTATAGGGCACGTCGTCGAGCAGCGTGCCGTCCTTGTCGAGAAAGACCGCGGGCTTCATGCGGTGGCGCTGCCGTATGCGGCACGCCGGCTGTCGAGATCCTGTGCGATATCCACGTCGGCCACGCGCGCGTAGACGCGTTCGAGCGACTGCGCGACGCCCGACCAGGTGAACATCGCGCGGGCCCGTTCGAGGCCCGCCGCGCCCATGCGTTCCGCGAGCAGCGGGTTGCGCTTCAACGTGGCGAGTGCATCGGCGAGGGCGCGCGGATCCTTGGGCGGCACGAGCAGGCCCGTCTCGTCATGCGCCACCGAATAGCGGATACCGCCCACGTCCGCGCCAATCACCGGCCTGCCGCACGCCATCGCTTCGAGCGGCGTGATGCCGAAAGGCTCGTACCACGGCGTCGTCACGAACACATCGGCTGCGTTATAGAAGGTCTTCAGGCGCTGCCTTCCATGACGGCCGAGGAAGTTGACCTTCTCCGCCACGCCGCACTCCTGCGCAATGCCGCGCAAGCGGCCGATCTCCGGCGTCGCGATTTCATTCGCTTCATCGGAGTTGCCGCCGATCACATACAGATGCGCGTCCTCTTTCAGTTCGCGATTGCAGAGGCCGATGCCGCGCACGACATTGTCGATGCCCTTGCGCGGCACCATGCGCCCGAGTTGCAGCACGATGAAGCGGTCTTGCGGCCAGCCGAGGCGTTCACGCGCTTCGGCCTTGCTCATCGGATGAAACTCGGTGCTGTCGAAGCCGCACGGCACGAGGTCGATGCGCTCGCGCTCTGCGTGATAAAGCGACACGAGGTCCGCTTCGTCTTGCGGACATTCCGCGATTACCGAATCCGAATCGCGCACGAGCGTGTCTTCGATCTCGAAGCGTTCGTCGGGGAAGCCATCGCCTGCGCCCTGATGAATGCGCCGCACGCGCCCCAGCGCATGAAACGTCGTGACGAGCGGCACGCCCAGCGCCTCCTTGATGCGCAAGCCGACGAGCCCCGACATGAAGAAGTTCGCATGCACGACGTGATAAGGCGTCGCCTGCTTCTTGAAGAAGCCGATCATGAAGCGAGCGAACTCGTCCATGTGCGGCAGAAGCTGTTCCTTCGGCAACTGCACGGGCGGACCGGCAGGCACGTTGATGACGCGAATGCCGCGTATGCGTTCGAAACGCGACACCAGCGGCAACAGGGAACGGTCGCGGCGCGTGAAGACATCCACTTGATGGCCGTTGCGCGCGAGTTGCCGCGCGACATGCGCGACGTAGATGTTCTGCCCGCCGCTGTCGACGCCGCCCGCCACCGCGAGAGGCGAGGCATGCTCACTGATAAGTGCGATCTTCACGTGTAGGCCCCCTCGATTCGCGTTGTTCGAAATGGGCTTCGAGCCGTTGCGCGCGCACAAGGCTTGCCAAGTCTTTCGAAGCTTGCATGCCTCAGAGCATTCGTTGTGCCACGCGCTGGAAAATGCGCAGAATCGTTGGTTCGTTGCAGAACGAACCGAATTTCGTTAGACATGGCGCGAACGGCAGCGGCGCGGTTTTTACACGGTGCGTGTAGCGTCTGCCGGCATCGCGGCTTCTTCGCCAGCATGGCGGCGGTCGTCTTCGCGCACGATCGATCGCATCATCTGCACATGGCGGCCGACTACGCGCCGATGTGACAGCGCCCAAGGCAATCCGCGCAACATCTGAATGGCGTCGCGCCGAAACGCGCCTTCGCGGCGCATGACGGTGAGCGCCTGCGCGGTCGCGTACAAGGCTTCACGCAACGGCAACCGCAGCCAGGCGACCCACGCGGCGTTGCGCGCGAGCAGACGTCTGCGCAATGCGCTATCGCGTATCGGAGAGGGATGATGGTGCAGCACGAGTTCGTCGGCATAGACGAGGGCGTGCCCGTGATCCAGCATGTCGAGCGCGAGCAGCGACTCTTCGCCGCCTATGAAAAGCCGCGGCTCATAGCCGCCCATCTTTCGATAGACGCTCGTGCGGAACACGCTCGCACCCGCCATGTAGCCGATGAGCGCCGGCCCCGGCAGACCATTCGCGCCGAGCGGACTCACGCGCATGCGCTCGCACGTTTCGTCGGCATCGCCGTTTTCGCCGACGACCACCTGCGCACTCAGCACCGCGACGCGCGGCGAGGCATCGAGAATCGCTGCGGCACGGGAGAGCGAGCCGGGGCCCCACCACGTATCGTCATCGCAGAACGCGACGTATTCGGTGCGGACTTTGGCCACGCCCAAGTTGCGCCCCGCCGCGCCCATGTTGGTCGGCGCCACGACCAGTTCGACGAACGGAAAGCCTTTCGCGATGCGCGCGGCTGTATCGTCGGAGGAAGCGTTATCGACCACGACGATATCGATAGGGTCCGGCAAGGCCGACAGCCGGGCGAGCGTGTCGAGCACCTGATCGGCGCGGTTATACGTCAGCACGACCACGCTCACGCGTGCCGCTTCGTCGTGAGCAGGGCGCGCGAGAGGTTGCGGAAGCGCGCTCATGCGCGCGTCTCCGCAGGCTCAAGGGTCCAGAAACGCTCGGGCAGGAACACGTCGCCGTATCCGTCCGGTCCGAATGCCTTAAGCTGGCTCGGATACGCGTTCACGGCTTCGCGCTTCAATGCCTCGCGGCGCTGCGCTTCGGCGTGGTCTGGAAGGCGGGCGTTGAGCGGCGTGGCCTCGATGCCGCGTTCGAGCAGATCGGCAAGCCGCTTCTGCAAAAGCGCGCGCTTGCATCGATACAGCGCCTCTTCGTACGCGATGCAGGGCAAGTCGGCGTGACGCAGCCACGCATCGCAGGCGGCTTCGTGGACGAGCGCGTGGTCCGAATGAAAAAGCCCGAGCGGAATCATCAGCGCATTGGGCCGGTATGTGTCGATGGCGTCGAGAAATGCCCGCGTCAGCGCGCCGCGCGTGGGTTTGTCGGCATCGGCTGCGAAAGGAACGTATTGCGAGTCGAGAAAGCCGAGATGCAACGGCGTCGCGCCGAGCAGTCCGAGCGCGCGGTTGTCTTCTTCGATGCGCGCGGGCATCGCCTGCCGCGCGTCCGGGAAGCCGCACTGGGCGTCCCAGTCCGTGTGGGCATCGGCGGCGGGGCAGCCCGTGAAGACCGTGCAGACGAGCACGTCTGACGCGCCCGCGAGCGACGCGCCGCAGCCGAGCACGGCGTCGTCGAGGTGAGGGGAGATGAGCAGCGTTCTGAGCGGGACTTCGATCATGAGTGCACGGTCGGAGAGAATAACGGCTCGTTCGAACGCAAGTAGCGCGCCAGCGACGGACGCAGCGGCTTGGTATCGGAAGCGCGGGCCGATGCGCGGGTGGATGATGTTCCGCGGCGCGTCACCGTGCGAATTCACGTCGCGCACCGCCCAGCCACTTGTGGTTCGATCGCTCGCGGACGGCGCGGCGAGGCCGGCGAATCGGCTGTCGCCGGTGCGGTTCTGCGGCAGATCGTCGTTCCGCCTGATCGACCGATGCGGCCCCGCGCCGACGCCGAGCGTCAGTTGGTCGTCAAAAAACGCACGCATGTTGCACGACTGCGCGGCGACTGCACGCGCCGCTCTCATGAAGGTAGATACGGCCACGCGCTACGCCAAGCGTCAGCCGGTCGTCGACGAACGCACGCATGTTGCACGACTGCGCGGCGACTGCACGGGCCGCTCTCATGAAGGTAGATACGGCCCCGCGCCGACGCCGAGCGTTAGCCGGTCGTCGAGAACGCGCGCGTGGCCCGCTACTCCGCAGCGACGGCACTCGCCGCTCTCATGCCGGTACGACACGCCGACAAGCACGCACCTCAGCAGCATCCGATGCCTCCCGCCACATTCGCTTCGCAGCCGACCCGCCTCGAAATCGTCAAATCACATTCACGTCGCAGAACGACAATGTTCGTCGACGCACTTCCGGACGCCCGGTTTGGCGCTACAAATGAGGCGTCACGGCCCGCCTGCGTCCGCGTTCGCGAGCGGCCCACGCGATCGAGCCATTTCCCAAGCGAGAGTCAGATGGACGCCATTCCAGTTGAGTACCGGGGCTGCGAGTTGTCGGCGGTCGTCGTTCGTGCGGCCGGCGAATTTGTCGCGACGGTCCTGATCGAGCGACCCGGCGGGCTGCGGCGCGCGGTCGGCCCGTTTCGACCGTTCGCAACGGCGAAGGCCGCCGAACAGTTCGCCATCCAATATGGAAAGGACGAGCTCGACGGACGGCACGTGCCGCGCGGCATGAACGTCGCGACGCACGATGATCCGCCGATTCGACGCTCAGCCGCGTTCGCGCGCGAGCGTCCCTTCTAGCCACGCGATCAACGCCTGCACGGCGCCCGCGCTGCTTCTGAAGCCGATGTGACCGTCCGGCCGCACGGCCCAGATCATCCCGTCGCGCGCGCCGAACGCGCTGGCGAACGCACCCGCCGCGTCGGTCAATGTGCGATGGGTTTCGCTGCGGGCGAGCGCCGGCGCGTCGGCGTCGGGAGCTGCGATCAGCACCGCGTTCGCCGCCGGGCCGAGCGCCACGCGCCAGGCATCGGCTGCGGCTTCGAAAGATGCCGCGTCTGAACTTCGCGCATAGCCGATCAGCGTATGCCGGCCACCGCCCGTCAGCGCCGCAAGCCGCTCGACGTGTCCGATGAAATCCTCCGTTAATCCGCCGACTTCCGGCACGCGATCGCCCGGCGCGGGCAGTTCGTCGGGGAAACCGTCGATGTGGTCCGCGACGATCGGGCTGCCGCGATAGCCCACGAGCAGTTGCGTTTCGCGCATGGCGGGCCGCACTTCGCCGTGCGCGAGCACGGTATTGAGCGCGCGGCTCGTCGATTCGACGACATCGAGCCCGACCGGACGCCGCTCCGCCTCGTAGCTCGCCAGCAGCGCCGCGCCCGCCAGATCGCGTGCGGCGAGCGTCAGCTTCCACGCGAGGTTGCAGGCGTCCTGCAAGCCGGTGTTCATTCCCTGACCGCCGACCGGCGGATGGATATGCGCGGCGTCGCCCGCGAGAAAGACGCGCCCTTGAGCGTAACGCTGCGCAATGCGATGGCTGACGCGGTACACCGACGACCAGCGCAGCGCCGAAAGCCGCGTGCCCTCGGGCAGAACCGGCTGCATGATGCGCTCGACCTCGGCGAAATCCGGCGCGACGACCGACGCGTCGGACGCGACCGACGCGAGACGGGCGGCATCGTCGGGCAAGAGGACCATCGACAGGCGATAGCGCCGCACGGAACCGCGCACCGGCAGCGCGGCGAGCGTCGTCGGTCCTTGCCCGTCGGCGCGAGCCGAGCGGTTGAAACGAAACATCGCGCCGCGTTGCAGCGGCCAGTCGACGTCGAGATCGGCAAGCATGAACGTCTGCGGATACTGGTCGCCTTCGAAGGGAATGTTCAGATGCCGGCGGACGGTGCTGCGCGCGCCGTCGCAACCGACGAGCCATCGGCAGCGGACTTCGCGCACATCGCCCGCCGCGTCTTTCACACGGCATAGCACGCCGTCCGCATCATCTGCGAAGTCGACGAGCGTCGCGCCGTAGTCGACGCGTCCGCCATGCCGCGCGAGCGCGCGTTCGAGAATGCGCTCGGTCTCGTACTGCGCGAGCGAAAGCGCGCCGTAGGGCAAGCCCGTGCGCGGCACTTCCGTGCTCGATACCAGCGCGCCGTCACGATAAACGTCGGCGCGCTCGATCCAGACGCCCGCAACGATCGCTTCCTGCGCGATGCCGAGATCGTCGAAAAGTTCGAGCGTGCGCGCCGTCACGCCGAGCGCCTTTACGAAGAACGAGCGTTCGGCGTGGGTATCGATGATGCGCACGCCGACGCCATCGCGGCGCAATTCTGTCGCGAGCATCAGTCCGACGGGGCCCGCGCCGGCAATCAGCACATCGGTCATGTCAGGCATGGGCGTCTCCGGTCGCGGGGCGGGCATCGCCCGAAAAGCATAACCGGGCGCGCTTTCAACGTCGGCGCTTTTCGCTTTCAAGAATGAAAGCCCGCCGCTTGCTTTACACGCCGATGGCGGCGTCCGTTACCATGCGGGCGCCGCGTGGATCGACTTCGCCACGGGCATATCGAAAGAGAACATGAACAACGCCATACACGCCGTACGCGTCAACTATTGGGCCGTCGTGTCCGTGCTGCTCGGGACGTTTCTCGGCAATCTCGACTCGTCCATTGCGAACGTCGCGCTGCCGACGATCGCCCACAATCTGTCGCGCAGCGCCGCCGATACGGTGTGGGTCGTCACCGCGTATCAGCTCGCGGTCGCCGTTTCAGTGCTGCCGCTCGCGGCGCTCGGGGAAATGCTCGGCTTCCGGCGCGTGTTCCTGTGGGGCTTCGTGGTCTTCACGCTGGCGTCGATCGGCTGCGCGGCCGCGCCGACGCTGCCATTGCTCGTCGCCGCGCGCGCGGTGCAGGGCGTCGGCGGCGCATGCATGTCGACCATCGTGCCTGCGCTCTTGCGGCAGGTCTATCCGCCGAAGCTCGTCGGCCGCGGCGTGGCGCTCCTCGGGCTCACCGTCGCGCTGTCGGCGGCGCTCGGCCCGACAGTGGCGGCGGGCATTCTGTCGGTGGCCGGCTGGCGGTGGCTCTTTGCGGTAAACGTGCCGCTCGGCATCGTCGGACTCGGCCTCGCGATCACGATGCTCCCGCCCGGCACGCCGAACCCGTCGCGCCGCTTCGACTTCGCAGGCGCGGCATTGAGCGCGCTTTCGATCGCACTTTTCATCCTGGGCGTCGGAGGGCTGGGCGCAGGCGAGGGCGCCGGGACCGGGCATGTGCAACTGCGCGCGCTGCCCATCGTCGAGATCGCGTGCGGGTGTATCGCGGGCTTCGCGCTGATCCGGCATCAACGCGGACGGCCCGCGCCGCTCGTGCCGCTCGATTTACTGCGCATTCCGATTCTCTCGCTTTCGTCGGTGACGTCGATCTGTTCGTATGTCGCGCAGACGCTCGCGTATCTGGCGATGCCGTTCATGCTCCAGCACCAGTTTGCCCGCAGCGCGACGACCACCGGCTTGCTCGTGACGCCGTGGCCACTCGTGATCGTGTTCGTCGCGCCGCTCGCCGGACGCCTCTCGGACAGGCATGCGCCGGGGCTGATCGGCGGCATCGGGCTCGGCATCATGGCCATCGGGCTATGCCTGCTGATCGGCCTGCCGGCGTCGCCTTCGAACCTGGACATCGTGTGGCGGGTCGCGGTGTGCGGCATCGGCTTCGGCTTCTTTCAGACGCCGAACAACCGCATCATGCTGACGTCCGCGCCGCACGAACGCAGCGGCGCGGCGGGCGGCCTGATGACGATGGCGCGCATGATCGGCCTTTCGCTGGGTGCGGCGCTCGCCGCTGTCGCCTTCGGCGTGTACGGGCAAGGCGGCGCACAGGTGGCGCTCGTGGGCGCGGCCGCAGCGGCGGCGCTCGGCGTCGCGGCAGGCGTCGTGCGGGTGGTGAAGACGCGCGAGCGCGCCGGCATTCGCTAGCCGTCGGTCGCTTGTGCTTTCATGCGCCCGCGCACGTCCTACAATTGAGCGCGAGCCGCTCTTCGCCGCGCGCAAGAATACTTCGGTTGACGCAATAATTTGCAAGTTCGTTGACCGCAGCGGATATGCTATGGCCCCTCGCGCGCGGCCCGAGCGCCGCGCTTCGTGCGTCCACGCCATTCACTTGCCGCCACAACATGGTCACACTGGTTAGCTGCTTCTCCGACCGCCGCGCGACATCGTCACGCGACAACCACGCCGAGTTTTGTCGCCGAACGCAAGCGGTTCATTGCGACGAGTCGCGATCGAGCAGCGCCGACTCGCTCGAACTCGGTGTGCTATTCAAGTATCAGATGATCAGCGACCGGCTCGCGCAGGCCGCCGAGGGCGAAATCGTGATCTTCGCGACCGAGAACGCGCTCTTCATTCGCTTTGAGGATTTCGGCCGGATCATGGAAGGGCGAGACAGCCTCGTCACAAAAGGTTTCTTCGGCATCAATACCGAAATGTTCGTTATCCGAAATACCGAGGATAACCGGGGCATCGCACGCGGCATGGCCGCGCGATGCCGAGCCTTTTACGAGTACGGCAAGTTCGTCACTGAAGAGGAACTGCTCGAAGCGTTCCCGACCGTCACCGACTGGGACATGCTCAACGGCGTGATACCGATTGCATCGATGTGGTCGGGGCAACATCCGGATGTGCGCGGCGCGCCGGTCGTCGCGGTGTCGCTGGTGTTCACGCCGCGCCTCTATAGCAAGTACGGTCCGCGCTGGCGCGCGGTGTTCGCGCGTCATGTGAACGCGTGTCATGCGGCGGGACACAGCGCCTTCTTCGACGTTCCGCCGCCGCCCCAATGCGATACCGACGAGCCGCTGACCGTGTATCAGCCGGGCAGGCCGATCGCGGTCGTCATGTTGTACACGCCGAATATCGCGGGCTATGCGCGCTTCGGCGAAGCGAGCCTGCGCGCGTTCTGCGAGCGCCACGGTTATACGCTGTATCAACATCGCGCGGTGCCGGCTGACTTTCAGCGGGAAGCGTGCGGCAACTGGTCGAAGCCCTTCTTGCTGAGCAAGTATCTGCCGCATCACGAATGGGTGTTCTGGGTCGATGCCGATATCCTCGTCATGAATCCTTCGATCAACCTTGAAAAATTCACCAAAGGCCGTGATCGCGTGCTGACCGCGGACATCTGCGGGTGGCGTTTCAATTCCGGAGTGATGGGCTTTCGCAACACGGAGGCGAACGCCAACGTGCTGCAAAGCGTGCTTGCGCGCGTGCTGGAAACAGAGGACATCAAGTACACGTTCTCCAGTCAAGGCGACCAGTTCTACTTCATGGAGCAGATGATTTCGCATGGCCTGTGCCCCGAGCAGGATTCGGCGGAACTGGTGAGCTTCAACGAGCTCAACACGCCGTGGTACTACGCGAACCCGGATACGTTCATGTGTCATTTTCACGGCCTCAGCACCGAACTGCGCATGCTGTTCATGTCGATGGACACGGTGCCTGTTGGCGGATACGAGTCGATCGAACGATAGGCGCCTTCTTCTGCCGATGTCAGCTACAGCGCGACGCGGGACCGTCGCTTGCTGCAATCTCCATGAACGAAGATCACGTCAAGGGAGGCAGCATGACTCAAGTCTCGGGCGATAACCCCGGCTCTCGCGCAACAGCCGACGATATGGACGAACCGGTGGGCAGCCTGTCCACGAGCGACACGCGGCAGAAGGAACTCGACACTCGGGAAAAGCAGCAGCATCCCGGCAGCGAGAACGCGCTGCCTACCGCGCAGGACAACAATCCCGTGCCGCCGGAATCGACGCGCGAGTAACCGACCGATCCCACAAGGAACTGCCGAATGAGCGACTACATCGATTGCATTGCCGCGCTCGACCGATGCGCGGCGGCCTGCGATAACTGCGCATCCGCGTGCATCGCGGAAGGTCATCTGCCGGACATGGAGAAGTGCATCCGTCTCGATCTCGACTGCGCGGCGTTGTGCCGGTTCACGTCGGAATCGCTTGCGCGCGACACCCAGTTCATGCGCGATTTCTGCGATCTATGCGCCCGAATCTGCGATGCCTGCGCCGACGAATGCAGCCGTCATACCGCCAGTCATTGTCAGGCGTGCAGCGATGCGTGCCGGAAGGCCGCGGAGGCGTGTCGGGCGCTGTGAAGAACACGGCAGCCGGCGAAGAACATATCCACAGTTTCTGTGCCCAACCCTGTGGACAAGCCAGGGACGCGCGCGCTATCCGCTTGACGCGACGAACAAATTTTCGCGCGTTCGAATGCGCGCCGTCACACGGTACGCGCCGCTCTCCGCTGCTACCGTGCAAACGAACAGACCGGGGGGCGTCATGAAGCGCAAGTCATCGGGAGTGGCCGTGGTCGCGGTGCTCGTGGGCGTGGCCGTCGCGGTGACGCTGTATATCGCCAGCTTCGGCAGGTCGTCGCATCACGCTAGCATCGCCACGCCGGCGCACGACGCCGTCGCGACACATGACATCGCCGCGAGCGACGCAGCGTTCACAGCAGCACCGATGCCACTCGCGTCCGGCCCCGACGCCACCACCGCCGCTCGCTGAACTCAGGCATCGTCGCGTCGAGCGTTTGTCCTGGACGCGAGAGATCACGGGAATATGCCTTGCTCTAAGGCTTGCAACTCAAGCCGGAGCACGACCCGATGGGCCATCCATCACAGCAGCTTCCATCCGCCGTACTGCCCGTCGATGCACGCGGCCTCATTGGCAACATGAAGACGTCCGCGCTCGTGTCCTTGCGCGGCACGATCGATTTCATGTGCTTTCCTCGCATCGATTCGCCGACGCTGTTCGCGGCGCTGCTCGACGACGAGCGCGGCGGTTCATTCGCCATCACGCCGCGCGATCTCAACGCCAACGTCAAGCAGATGTATCTGCCCGAGACCAACGTGCTCCTCACGCGCTTCATGACGGGCGAGGGCGTCTGCGAGTTGCTCGATTTGATGCCGGTGCCATCGTCCGAGGCGCGCGTCGATGCCGTGCCCAATTGCGTGATGCGTATTGTGCGCATCGTGTATGGCCGCATGACGCTCGATGTCCGATGCGATCCGCGCTTCGACTATGCGCGTGTCCGCCACACCACGCACGCGGTGGAGAAGGGCGTGCAGTTCACGCGAGTGGACAACGGCACGCCGTTGGAACTGCGCGCGAGCGTGCCGCTTTCGATCGAACACGAGGCCGCATGCGCGACGCTCGACATGAAAGAGGGCGATTCAGCCTGCTTCGCGTTGGGTGCGGCTGACGAGTTGCCAAAGCTCGACACCAAAGAGAAGTTCGACGGCATGCTGCACGAGACCATCGCATTCTGGAAAGAGTGGTCGTCACGCTCGACCTATCGCGGACGTTATCGCGAAGTCGTGCTGCGTTCGGCGCTGACGCTGAAGCTGCTCAGTTCGGACGAACATGGCGCGATCGTCGCCGCGCCGACTTTCGGACTGCCCGAGGCGCAGGACGGGTCGCGTCGCTGGGACTATCGCTTCACATGGATACGCGACGCCGCGTTCTCCGTCTATGCGCTCTTGCGTCTTGGCTACACGGGCGAAGCCGAGCGATTCATGCGATGGATCGCCGAACGCAATCGCGATTGCAGTTCCGACGGCTCGCTCGCCGTCATGTATGCCGTCGACGGCGAGCCCGCGCCGGCAGAAACGGAGCTCGAAACGCTGGGCGAATCCGCGCCGGGCAGGTTGTTCGTGGGCAACGGCGCACGTGGACAAACGCAGTTGGATGTTTATGGCGCGCTGCTCGATTCGGTCTATCTCTACAACAAATACGGCGCGGCGATCTCGTATCAAGGCTGGCGCCATGTGACACGCACGGTCGATTATGTCGTCGAGCACTGGCGCGACGCCGATCACGGCATATGGGAGTTTCGTAACGGCAAGCGGCCGCTGCTGCATTCGCGCCTGATGTGCTGGGTGACGGTGGATCGCGCGCTGCGTCTTGCGCAGAAACGCTCGCTTCCCGCGCCGCTTGCGACATGGTTTCAGACGCGCGACGACATTCATCGCGACATACACGAGCATTTCTTCAACGAGGAGCTTCAGTCGTTCGTGCAGACGCCGGGCTCCGCGACGCTCGATGCGTCCGCGCTGATGATGCCGCTCGTGCGCTTCATCGGTCCGAAGGATCCGCGCTGGATCGGCACGCTGGATGCGATCGGCCGCGATTTGCGCGTCGATCCGCTGGTGTTTCGCTATACGCGCGGCACGACGCTGGATGGTCTGCCTGGCATGGAAGGCGGCTTCAGCGCGTGCTCATTCTGGTATGCGGAGGCGCTGGCGCGCGCCGGCCGCGTGGATGAAGGGCGGCTCGTATTCGAGAAGATGCTCGCCTATGCAAATCACGTCGGACTGTTTTCCGAGGAAGTGGCGACCAACGGCGCGGCGCTCGGGAATTTTCCTCAGGCGTTAACGCATCTGGCGTTGATCAGCGCGGCGTATCAGCTCGATCGGGATTTGGACCGGACGCATGTCGCCTGGACTTGAGGGAAGCGGCTGCGGCCGTGATCGTTGCGTGAGTTGACATAACGCAAATTAGCGCATTTTATATATGTAGCGGCTATATCCTAATGTCGTGTTCTGGCTATTTACAGATGTCGGGTTTCAACCGGTGGCAAGCTGGCAGTTGGTCATCCAGCGGGAGCTCAGCCATGTCACCGAACCCACCTGTGAGCTTGACCATGCGCGAATGGGACAGACTGAAGGTTATCGAAGCGCTTGTCGAGACGGGTTTGAAGCCCGGACGCGCCGCTGAGCGCTTGGGTCTGACGGTACCCNAGGGCAAGCTCTTCTGGACCGACGACCGCATCTGCGACGGCGAGAACCCGCTCAAGCTCGGCAACAACAACAGCGGCAAGGCGGTGGGCGGCAGCACCGTTCACTTCGCGATGGTCTCGCTGCGCTTCAGGCCGGAGTGGTTCAGATCGCGCTCGCTGCTCGGCTACGGCGCGGACTGGCCGCTCGACTGGCGCGAGATGTGGCGTTATTACGGCGAAGTCGAAGAGGCGCTGAAGATCGCCGGGCCCGTGAACTATCCGTGGGGACCGAAGCGGCCACGCTATCCATATCGGCCGCACGAACTGAACGCCGCCGCGCTCGTGCTTGCGCGCGGCTGCGAGGCGCTCGGCATCGACTGGTCGGCGACGCCGCTCGCAACGGTCTCGGCGCCGCGCGGCGAGGCGCATCCCTGCGTATATCGCGGATTTTGCGTATCGGGGTGCGCGACCAACGCGAAGCAAAGCGCGCTCGTCACGTGGATACCGCGCGCCGTGCGCGCAGGCGCGGAGATTCGCGACCTTGCGATGGTCGGACGCATCGTCATGGGCGACGATGGCCGTGCCACCGGCGTCGAATATCTGCGCGAAGGGCAATGGCAATTCCAGCGCGCACGCAACGTCGTGGTCGCGGGCTATGCGATCGAAACGCCCCGGCTTCTTCTGATGTCCGCGACGGACCGCTATCCCGATGGCCTCGCGAACAGCTCGGGCCTCGTCGGCAAGAATCTGATGGTGCAGACGAATCAGGCCGTCTGGGGAACGATGGAAGAAGAAGTGCGCTGGTACAAGGGGCCGCCTTCGCTTTCGCTGACCGAGCATTGGAACTATGAAGACAAGGGCAAGGACTTCTTCGGCGGCTATTGCTACATGAGTCAGGGACCGCTGCCCGTGGCGTGGGCGTCGGTGCAGAACGGACGCGGCTTGTGGGGTCAACAGTTGCTCGACGAGATGCAGAAGTACAACCATCAGGCGGGCTTGAAGATAGTCGGCGAGACGCTGCCGCAGGAACGCAATCGCGTGACGCTCGCCGACGAGAAAGATCAGTATGGCCTGCCGGTGGCGCGCGTGACCTACTCGCTATGCGACAACGACAAGCGCCTCGTCGCGCATTCGCTCGACTTCATGAGCCTCGCGCTCGAAGCGGCCGGTGCGCGCGATGTCTGGCGCGAAACCGACGACACGTGCCACCTGAACGGCACCGCGCGCATGGGCGACGATCCCGCGACGAGCGTCGTCAATGCGGATTGCCGAAGCTGGGACATCGACAATCTATGGATTTGCGACGGCTCCGTCTTTCCGACGGTGGGCGGCGTCAATCCGTCATTGACGATACAGGCGATCGCAATGCGGACCGCCGACCGAATCGAGGCGCTCGCGGCGCGCGGGGAACTGTAGATAAAAAACGCATGGCCGCTCTCAAGAGCCGAGTCATTCATGAACTTGCTAAAGGACATTTTCGGCACCCAAGGCCACGTCACGACGCTGCAAGAATGCGCCCGGGCGGCGATCGTTTTCTGTTGGGGCTTGTTTCTCGTGAGGGTCGCCGGGCGCAGAATCTTCGGGCGATGGGCGGCGCTCGACATCGTGGTGTCGATCATCGTCGGCTCGAACCTGAGCCGCGTCATCACGGGCAGCGCGCCGCTCGTGGGCACGCTCGTCGCAACGGGTTTCATGATCGCCGCGCATTGGGTGCTCGCGCATCTGGCTTCGCGCTACCGGCTGTGGGCATTCATTTCGGAAGGCAGTCCCATTACCCTGTTCTCCGAAGGCGAGCCGTGCACGAAGACCCTCTTGCGGTATGGCGTGTCCGAGAATGACATCAACGAGGCGCTGAGTCAGAACGGCATCGACCATGTGAGGAATGTGCAGAAGATGACGCTCGAACCAAGCGGAAAAATAAGCGTCTCCAGACGAAATCGCGAGTCCTGAACTCGATGATTGACGACGAATGCAGGCGTCGTTCGCAGCTTCTGATCCGGAACGACGCTTGCTTGTGTCACGACGTGATATTAGCCCCCGGGAGCGCGCTGATGAGCAAAGAAACCAAGAACCCAACGTATCCTTTCGCTTCGGGCGGTTGGGGATCGTTGAAGTCGGTCGCCACTATCCTCATGCAGGAAAAGGTGCCGCTAAAAGACAGCGCGATCCTGCTCAAGCAGAACAAGCCGGACGGCTTCATGTGCGTGAGCTGTTCGTGGGCCAAACCCGCCGATCCCCACACGTTCGAATTCTGCGAAAGCGGCGCGAAGGCGACAGCGTGGGATACGACCGCCAAGCGCATGACGCCCGAGTTCTTCGAGCTTCACACGGTTAAGCAGTTGCTCAACTGGCACGATCACGATCTCGAAGAAGCAGGACGGCTGACCGCGCCGATGCGCTACGACGCAGCCACGGACAAGTACGTCGAAGTCAGCTGGCAGCAGGCGTTCGACGACATCGCCAAAGAGCTGAATGCGCTGGATCCGGAGACCGTCGTCTTCTACGCGTCAGGGCGCGCATCGCTCGAGACCGCTTACATGTACCAGCTTTTCGCGCGCATGTACGGCTGCAACAACCTGCCCGACAGCTCGAACATGTGTCACGAGAGTTCGAGCGTCGGTCTGAAGGAAGCGATCGGTGTCGGCGTCGGCACCATCACGCTCGAGGACTTCGAGAAGACGGACCTCATGTTCTTCTTCGGGCAGAACGTCGGCACGAATAGTCCGCGCATGCTTCACCAGTTGCAGGACGCGCGCAAACGCGGCGTGCCCATCATCACGTTCAATCCGCTTCGCGAGCCGGGCCTCGTGTCGTTTGCGAATCCTC
Source organism: Burkholderia sp. 8Y (assembly GCF_902506145.1). Taxonomy (GTDB): domain Bacteria; phylum Pseudomonadota; class Gammaproteobacteria; order Burkholderiales; family Burkholderiaceae; genus Caballeronia. The sequence continues at coordinate 2,088,017 of NZ_LR733519.1, forward strand.
AGTCGCCGGTGGAGATGCTGACGCCCAAGGAAACGCAGATCAGCACGCAATATCATCAGGTGAAGACCGGCGGGGACACCGCCGCAATGCTCGGCATATGCAAGGCAGTGATCGAGGCCGACGACCGCGCACAGGCCGAAGGCACCGAGCGCATGATCGATGTGGCGTTCATCGCGGAGCACACGACCGGCTTCGAAGATTTCGCGGCCTGTGCGCGCAAGACCGAATGGAGTGAAATCGAACGTGTCAGCGGTCTGCCGCGTTCGGCGCTTCTCGAAGCAGCCGACGAATACATGAAGGCCAAGGCCGTGATGGCGCACTACGGCATGGGACTCACGCAACACCGGCTCGGCGTGCAGAACGTACGCATGCTGTGCAACCTGCTTTTCTTGCGCGGCAATGTGGGCAAGCCGGGCGCGGGGCCGTCGCCGATACGCGGTCACTCCAACGTACAAGGTCAGCGCACGGTCGGCATCACGGAGAAGCCGGAACTCGCGCCCCTCGATCAACTCGCGAAGCAGTTTTCATTCGAGCCGCCGCGAAAGAAAGGGATGAATACCGTCGAAGCGTTCGAGGCCATGGTCAAGGGCAAGGTGAAGGCGGTCTTCAATCTTGGCGGAAACCTCGTGCGTTCGGTGCCGGATCGGTTACAGACGGAGCCGGCGTGGGCCAGCCTGCGCCTGGCCATCAACGTGGCGACGAAGCTTAATCGCAGTCACCTCGTGCATGGCGAAGTGTCGTACGTGTTGCCGTGTCTGAGCCGCATCGAATTTCATCGCACGCCGCTGGGCGATCAGGCGGTCTCGATGGAAGACAGCACGGGCTGCATGCACGGCTCGAAGGGTGTCACTGAACCAGCAAGCGAGAAAGCGCGGGCGGAGCAGTTCATCGTCGCGGGCATCGCCAAGGCGACGCTGGGCTCACGTTCAACGGTCGACTGGGACGCGTGGAGCAATGACTATTCGCTCGTCAGAAACGAGATCGCAACGACGTATCCCGAGACGTTCCATGACTTTAACGAACGCATGTGGCAGCCCGGCGGTTTTCATCGGCCGCTGCCCGCTTGCGAACGCGTGTGGAAAACGAAGTCCGGTAAAGCCGAATTCATGACGCCGAACTCGCTCGGCGAAGACCCGGACATGCCGGAGAAGACGCCGGACGCACTGCGCCTCATGACCTTGCGCAGCGACAGCCAGTTCAACACGACCATCTATAACCTCGATGACCGGTTCAGAGGCGTGAAGGGTTCCCGCATGGTCATTCTCATGAGCGAAGCGGACATCAAGAAACATCAGCTCAAGGAAGGCCAGGAGATCACGTTGCAAACCGTTGCGGACGATGGCATCGACCGTCGTCTGTCAGGGCTGACCATCAAGGCTTATGAGATCCCGGAGGGCTGCATCGGCGGCTATTACCCGGAGTGCAATGTGTTGCTTCCGCTATGGCATTACGCCGAAGAGAGCAAGGTGCCGGGCGCCAAGTCGATTCCGGTGCGTATCGTCTGATCGCTGGTTGCTCGTCGCTCGTCGAAGCGACATGCTCGCGGCCCATGTGCGTCACGGCGCACAGGGGCCGTGACCTTACTGATGGATCTCTGAGCGAAGGCGTTCGACCTCGCGGTCCGAAACCGGCGCCGCATGATTCCCCCACGTGCCACGAATGAAGCTCACGACCTGAGCCATTTGCGCGGTCGTCAGTTGACCATGGAAGCCCGGCATTTTCTGCGGCGCCGGGCCCGTCGCGGTCGTCGGGCTCTTGCTGCCTTCGATCACGATCCGCATCACGGAAGTCGGATCTTCTGCGAGCACGAGCGGGTTTCCGGCAAGCGCGGCCACCTTGCCTGGCTGGCCCTTTCCGTCGGCCTGATGGCAGCGCGCGCAGAACGACAGATAAACGCCCGCGCCGGGGCGCTCGACCTCGCCGGTCTGAATGCTGCGCGCCGTCTGTACCTTGGCGTGCTCCGTGTTCGCAAAGCTGCCGTAGGTTTGCTGCGGCGGTAATGACTTGAGATAAACGGCGATTGCTTTGAGATCGGCATCGGTCATGTACTGCGTGCTGTCCCCGATGACCGGCGCCATGGCTCCAAACGCAATCGCACCGGCGCCGTGACCCGTATGCAGAAAATCGACGATATCCTGCGCGGTCCAGCGCGCGAGTCCGCTTCCCGGATCGCCAGTGAGATTCGGCGCGAGCCAATGATCGTTCGCGCCACCCGTGAGATACCACGGCGACTTCTCGCTGTATCCGAGCTCGTTATACGCCGGGCCGCGCGGCGTGTGACACGCGCCGCAATGCCCCAGCCCTTGCACGAGATAGGCGCCGCGATTCCATTCTGCGCTGCGCTTCGGATCGGGCTGGTATTCATCGCGATTACCGAATGCGAAGCTCCAGAACAACATCCCCCAACGCTGATTGAATGGAAAGGGCAGATGCGTTTCCGGCGCGCGCTTGGCGCTCGGCTTCACGCCATGCATCAGATACGCGTAGAGCGCAGTGACGTCGTCATCCGTCATATTGGCGAGCGACGGATACGGCATGGCCGGATAAAGCCGCTTGCCGTCGCGGCGCTTGCCGTAGCGAAGCACGTCCGAAAACTCTTTCAGCGTGTAGCGGCCGATACCGAACGTGGTGTCCGGCGTGATGTTGCTTGCGTAGATGGGACCAAACGGTGAGTTGACCGGCATGCCTCCGCCGAGCGGCGTGTGGTCGGCGGCGTCGTGACACGCGCTGCAATCGCCTGCCTTCGCGAGGTATTCGCCGCGAGCGATCAATTGCGGTTCGGTCGTCGTCGGCGACTGCGCCGTGACGTTATCGGGAAGATTGTCGTTTGCCCGGCCACTGCATGCGCCCAGGGTGGCGAGCACGACTGGCATCAGTGCAGCGGCGATATGGTTTTTCAGACTCGTCGCGTTCATTTCAATGCCATTGATTGCAGGAATCGAGGAACACTTCAGCCAGGATGGTAAACACTAGCGCAAGGACGAAGAGGCAGCCGATCAATGCACTGCAAAGCGCAATGAACCGCTTGCGGCTCAACTGCTCTTGAAGGCGCGAAGGCTTTTCTGACGACGACTCGCTCGCCTCTTTGACTTGTTTCTCCTTTTTCTGCAAGAAGCGAAAGCCGTAGACTGCCAGTCCCGCGCAGACAACCGACACCATCACCGCCGCGACCGACGTGCCGTAAAGCCACGCATGAAAGTGCGTGAAGACCGGCTTGGCCCGGCGAATCGACTCGGCGTAGCAAGCTTGTGCAGAGATCGTCTCGGAGATCATCACCTGTAGCAGCCATGCGCCCGGCGAGAGAAAAAAGCCCGCACAGGCGCAGAGCACGAGACGTCGCTTTTCTTCTTTCGTGAGAGGCTGCTCGGGCAGCGCAGACGTTTGCATCAGTGGCCCCGCATCCAGAAAGGCGTCACGTAGAGCGTCGTGAAAATGAAGATCCACACCACGTCGACGAAGTGCCAGTACAGGCCGCCGATATGCATCGGCGCATTGCGTTCTTCGTCGAAATAGCCGAGCGCGATCCACACGGCGAGCAACACTAGAATGCCGATGCCGACCATCACGTGCGCCATGTGAAAGCCGGTGATCGTGAAGTAGAGGGAGCCATATAGATGAGCCGTGATGCCGTAAGGATGGTCGTGCCATTCCTTCAACTGCATGCCGGAAAACGTGCAGCCGAGTGCGATGGCGCCGAGCATCCACGCGAATGCCGGCCAGCGCCTGCCCTTCTTGAGCGTTCTCTCCGACATCCACGCCAGCACGCTGCTCAGGATGAGCACGCCCGTAGCCATTGCGCCGGTACCGATCTTCGGCATGCCCTCAGGCGGCCACGGCAGCGTCGTCTGCGACTGCGAGTAGAAGTAGCAAAAAATGAGGTAGCCGAAAAGGCTCGCTTCTGTAGCGACGAGCGCGAGCACGCCCCACCATCCGCCCGAATGCTCGCCGGTGCTTCCGACCGGCAGCACATCCTTCTTTTTCGCGGCTTTAGCCGGAATGGTTTCCTCCGGCGTCGGCGGCTCGCGTTGCGCGAGCGAGCGGCGCGGCCACATCCACGCGATCAGTGTCGCCCCGCAACCCGCGACAGCGAGGCCCGCGAACCAAGGTGAATGCAGCAGCATTCCCGCAAAGGAGAGCGCGGCAAAGAGGCCGAGCAGGAACGGTGACCATGCATCCTCTGGCATCTTCAGAATCGCGTCGGGCTTGCCGTTGAACGGATGCACGCCGAGCGCCTCGCGTCCCTGATGCAGCAGATAACCCGACTCGAGGCTCGACTGCCGCCCTTTAGGCTGCAAGCGGTCTTCCCACATCGGATGCCGTGACTCGACAATCGGCAACACCGCGAAGTTGTATGCAGCCGGCGGCGAATCGGTCGACCATTCGAGGCCCGGCGCGTCCCAGGGATTCTGCGGCGCTTTCTTCCCTCGCTTCGCCGACACGAGCGCGTTCACCGCGAAGATCCCGACGCCGATGGCGAAGATGAACGAGCCGATCGTGGTGATGAGATTGGATGTATCCCATCCCATGCCTTCAGGATAGGTATAGATGCGCCGGGGCATGCCGAGCAGCCCGGATATGTGCATCGGGAAGAAGCCGAGGTTGAAGCCGACGAGAATGATCCAGAACGCGATCTTTCCCCATCGCTCACTCATCATGCGCCCGGTGAACTTGGGAAACCAATAGGTGATGCCGCCGAATACAGGGAAGACGTTGATGCCGAGCAGCACGTAATGAAGGTGCGCAACGACGAAGTAGGTATCTGTGAGTTGCCAGTCGAGCGGCACGGCTGCGGTCATGACGCCCGACACGCCGCCGATCACGAACATCAACACGAAGCTCGCGAAATAGAGGAAAGGCGTCGAGAACACAGGCCGCCCCGTCCATATTGTCGCGATCCACGCGAAAACGGCGACCGCGCTCGGGATCGTGATCAGCACGCTCGCTGCGCCGAAGAACGCCAATGCAAGCGGCGGAATGCCGGTCGCGAACATGTGATGAATCCACACTTCGAAACCGATGATCATCGTCGCGACCGTCGACATGGCCACGGCGGCGTAGCCGACGAGCGGACGCCGGCAGAACGTCGGTAACGCATCGGAGACGATGCCCATTGCGGGCAGCACGACGACGTACACCCACGGGTGCGCGAACATCCAGAACAGGTGTTGCCATAGGAGCGGCCGGCCGTCGCTTGCGACATCGAAGAAATGCGTGCCGACGTTGCGGTCCATCCATAGCAGGAAGAACGCGAGGCTCACGGACGGCACCGCGAACAGGTTCGCGAACGAAATGGTCAGCGTGCCCCACACGATGATCGGCAACCGGTCCACCGACATGCCGACCGCGCGCATGCGAAAGAGCGTCACGACGAAGTTGACCGCGCCGACGGTCGTCGAAATGCCGAGCAGGACCATGCCGAGCGAGTAGACGTCTATATTGATGCCGCGACTGTATTCGAGCGACGAAAGCGGGACGTAGTTGAACCAGCCCGCATTCGGCGCCTCGCCGATCGGAAAGCTGCAATATAGAAAGATGCCGGCGAAGAGAAAGACCCAGTACGAAAGCGCGTTCAGACGCGGGAACGCCATGTCGCGCGACCCCAGCATGAGCGGCCAGAGGAAATTGGCGAAGCCGCTTAGCACGGGGAGCGCGTAGAGAAAGATCATCGTCACGCCGTGCATGGTGAATAGCTCGGCGAACTGCCCCGGCGTGACGAGCGACTCATTCGGCCGCGCGAGTTGCAGGCGCATGATGAGCGCCTCCGTGCCGCCCAGCAGCAGAAACACGAACGCGGTCACGATATAGCGCAAGCCGATCTTCTTGTGATCGACTGTCGTGATGAAGCCGCGCCATCCGCCTTCGCCTTCCCATACATCGAGCAGCCGCTTCTCTGCTTCCGAACCCTTCGGGACGCTGCCAAACTCCGGCTCGCGTTTGAACGCGACCCGGTGGGATTGCACGGCGCTTCGATCCCCTGTCACGGCCATCGTCTTTGTCCTTACCTGAGAGTAGCGAGGTATGCCGACAGATCGCCTGATTCGACGGGCGAAAGCTTCATGTCGGGCATGAGCGTGCCGGGCTTGATTTCCTGCGCATGCTGAATCCAGTCCATTAGATTCTCCGGCGTATTCACGACGGTGCCTGCCGCCAGCAGCCGGCGCGACAGAACATGCGTGAGATCGGGTGCCTGCACCCCCGCCGACTTGCTGCCGCGAACCGCATGGCAACCCGCGCAGCGTTCTTCGAACAGCTTCCTGCCGTGGATCGCCTGCACGGTGGCGGGCGCGGGCGCATTACGTTGTTGCGCGGCGTACCATCGGTCGTAATCTGCTTGCGACTGCGCATAGACTTCGAATGCCATGTGAGCATGTTGCACGCCGCAGTATTGCGTGCATTGACCGCGAAAGATGCCGGGCCTGTCTGCCTGTATCCACTGACGGTTCGTGTTGCCGGGTATCGTCTGCGTCTTGCCCGACAATTGCGGCACCCAGAACGCGTGAATCACGTCCGCGCTCTTGAGCAGCACCAGTACCGGCACGCCCACCGGCATATGCAGTTCGTTGGCGGTCGTGAAGGCGCTTGCGCCCTGACCGTAATCCACTTTCCACCACCAGTCGTAGGCGGTGACTGTCACCGTGAGCGCGGGTGCCCTAGGCGGATCGGCGACTTCGGCGAGTACCGTCAGCATGTACACCGCAATGCCGAACAACGCCACGGTGGAAATGGTCGTGCCCACATAGATGAAGCTCAGGCCGCCTCCTTTGCCGAGCGCCCGGTGGTCTTCGCGTTTGCGGCGGCGAAACATGGCGATCAACAACATCACCGCGATGATGATGCAGACGAGACAGCAAATGGCCGTCAGCACCCAGTCGAGCTGCAGCACGGGATGGGCCGCAGGCCCTTTGCTGTGGAGGAAATAGGCGAGCGGCGTCGGCCCGCTCGTGAGCGAATCGGCGGGGTCGGGCGCGGTCTCGTTCGCATACGCTGCGATCTGACGAAGCGAGACCGCGAGCGCCAGCCCGGTCCGGAAAAGGGATACGAAAAACCGACGCACACAGATCACATCTTCTCCTTGATGCCTCGGCATTCTCAAAAGAGGATTCTGTCTCGGGGCTTGGTTCTAGCAAGGCGTATTCCGTGCCGGCCTCGCTGACTGCCCCAGCGTTGGGATCGCGCGCCGAGTTGTAGCACATTGTGCTTTTTTCACGCCCATTGCAAAATGTTCTTTAGTGCCGCAGCGCGTAGCGTGAGGCGGCGAATGTGGCATGCACATCTGCTACCATGAATGGCACTTTCAGCCGAAACGCTATTCATTTACCCATCAACTGACCAGCAGGACGCGTGCGCAGAATGAAGCAAGCGAATAACCGCGGTGGCAAGGGCCTGCCGAGCAAAACGGACCTCGAATCGCTTTCGAATTTCCGCTATCAACTCCGGAAGTTCCTTCGCTATTCCGAGGAAATCACGCACGCGGCCGGCATCACGCCTCTTCAGTATCAACTCCTGTTACATGTGCGCGGCATGCCGGGACGCACGTGGGCCAGTGTCGGTGAGTTGGCCGAACGCCTTCAGGCGGCACCCAACGGCACCGCCGCGCTGGTCAGCCGATGCGAACGCGCAGGGTTCGTCATGCGCAAACCCGGAGAGAGCGATCGGCGTCAAGTCGAAGTGCATCTCACGCCCAAAGGCGAGCGATGCTTGCTGAAGCTCGCCGCGATGCATCTCACCGAAATGCAAACGTTCGGCTGGCTCGCCAGCAGCGTTTGATTCGTTCATGCGGTCGATGTGAACCTGAGCGAAGCTCGACACGCGAGCACGGGAGGCCGGGTTCATCCACATCGCTTGCGACGACAAGAAAGACGCCATCGACGCACCATGCGATCCGCGCTCATTGAACCAGCACGGCGTGACATTCTTTTCCCGCCGCCGACATATTGGGCACGCGTGCTGCTCCGAGCCGTTTGACTGTCGCACTTCCAAGCGTTATTCCTGAAATCGCCCTATGCGTCGACGAGGAGGCACCGAATGCCCAAGGTAGTCGTCATCACAGGCGCCGGTGCCGGCGTCGGTCGCGCCACCGTCGACGAATTCGCGCAGCAGGGCTACGACGTGGCTCTCCTGTCACGCGACGCTGAACGGCTGGAGCGGGCGGCGTTGCAAGTCCGCGCGGCCTACGGCGTGCGCGCGCTGGCCATTCCTACCGATGTCGCCGATGCACAGGCGGTCGACCATGCTGCATCGCGTGTGGAAGAGACACTGGGACCGATCGATGTCTGGGTGAACGTCGCGATGGCGACCGCGTTCTCTCCGGTTTCCAAACTCACGGCAGACGAGATCGAGCGCGGCACGAAGGTCACTTATCTCGGACAAGTCCACGGCATGATGTCCGCGCTCGCGCGCATGCGTACGCGCAACCGCGGCACCATCGTGAATGTCGGCTCGGCGCTCGCCTATCGTTCGGTGCCGCTGCAATCGGTGTATTGCGGCGCGAAGTTCGCGATTCGCGGCTTCACCGATTCGCTTCGATCCGAAATCATTCACGACCGGCTGAAAGTCCATCTGACGGTGGTCGCGCTGCCCGCTGTGAACACGCCGCAATTCGATTGGGCGCTCAACAAGATGGGCAAGCGCGCGCGGCCCGTCGCGCCGATTTTCGAGCCCGAGGTCGCTGCGCGCGCCATCTACTTCGCCGCGACGCACCGTCGTCGCGAGGTCTGGGTCGGCTTTTCCAGCGTCAAGGCGATTCTCGCGAATCGGATCGCGCCGGCGCTCATCGACCGTTATCTGGCGCACTCCGGCTATAGCGGCCAGCTCACCGACGAGCCGCTGCCGAAAGACGCGCCCAGCAATCTGTTCGATCCCGTTCCCGGCGACTACGGGGCTCACGGTCGTTTCGACGACGAGGCTCGGCCACGCAGCATGGAGATGTTCACTGACCGCCACCGCGCGCTTCTCTGGGGACTGGCGGGCATCGGCACCATCGGTCTGTTCGGTATACTAACGAAACGACGGAGCGGCGAGCGGTGAGCCGGCTCATAGAAGACTATGCGCTGCTGGGTGACGGACAGACCGCCGCGCTCCTGAGCCGCGATGGTTCGATCGACTGGCTGTGCTGGCCGCGCTTCGACTCTGACGCGTGCTTTGCCGCTTTGCTCGGCACGCCCCAGAACGGATGCTGGTCGCTCGCGCCCGCAGGGTCCGTCGAGCGACAGACACGGCGGTATCAGGACGACACGCTCGTCATAGAGACAGACTTCGAGCTGCCCGGCGGCGCGGTTCGCCTGATCGACTTCATGCCTGTGGGCGAAGCGTCGAGTTCGGTGGTACGCATGGTCATCGGGCTGCGGGGCGTCGTGCAGATGAACATGGTCTTGCGACTACGCTTCAACTATGGCGCCCTCTGCCCCTGGAGCGAACAGATCGACGGTGCGATTCAGGCTTGCATCGGACCGGACCGCGTCGTACTCCGATCGGATATTGCTTTGAGCATGACGAACGGAACAGCGGAAACGTCGTTCGCGGTGCATGCCGGCGAATCCGTCACCTTCGTGATGAGCTATGGCGCGTCCCACGATGCGCCGCCACCGCCCGTCGACGCGCAAGCCGCGCTGCGCAAGACGCAGCACGACTGGCGCGAGTGGATCAGCCGATTCGACAACAGCAGAACCGACTGGCCCGAAGCAGTCAGGCGTTCGCTGCTGACGCTGAAGGCTCTCACGCACGGGCGCACGGGCGCGATCGTCGCCGCGCCCACGACGTCGCTCCCGGAAGCGCCGGATGGCCGAATGAACTGGGATTACCGTTATGGCTGGCTGCGCGATACGAGCTTCGCGATGGTCGCGCTTCTCAATGCCGGGTTCAACGGCGAAGCAAGCGCATGGCGCGACTGGCTCTTGCGTTCAATTGGCGCGTCGCCTGAGCATATTCGGATCATGTATCGCGTCGATGGCGGGCGTCATCTGTCCGAATGGACGGTGGACTGGCTGCCCGGCCACCGCTATGCGCTGCCTGTTCGCGTCGGGAACGCGGCGGCGGAACAGCATCAGGTGGATGTGCTCGGCGAAATCATCGACTGTCTGGACGTCGGCCGGCGCGGCGGGCTCGCGCCTGCGAGCAGCGAGGACTTCGTCGAGACAGGCATCGTCGAGCATCTGGAACACGTGTGGAACACGCCGGGCTCGGGTATCTGGGAGTCACGCAATACGCCGCGCCACTATACGTACTCACGCGTGATGGTGTGGGTGGCGCTCGACCGTTTCGTGAACAGCCGATCCGGTGACGCTGCTCGCTCGTCCCTCATGCAACGGCTCATCGCTCTTCGGCAGACGGTTCGCGACGAAATCTGTCGTGAAGGATGGAACGAGGGCCTCGGCAGCTTCACTCAGTACTATGGCGCCGACGAACTCGACGCCAGCCTGCTTCTGATGCCGCTCGTGGGCTTTCTGCCCGCCGACGAACCGCGGATGGCATCGACAATCGAAAGGATTCGCCGGGATTTGAGCGAGAACGGGCTCATCAGACGCCGCAAGGTTCGGCCCGAAGGCCCGAACGAAGGCACCTTTCTGGCGTGCTCGTGCTGGATGGCCGATTGCCTTCAATTGCAGGGACGCACGGACGAGGCGCGACAGCAGTTCGAGCGCGTTCTTGCCGTGGCGAATGACCTCGGACTGCTTTCCGAGCAATACAATGCGCAGCGCCGCGAGCTTGCCGGCAATTTTCCGCAGGCGCTCACGCATCTCGCGGTCATCAATACCGCGCTCGGGTTGTGCGGGCCGACGATACAGCGGGGAGGCGGTTAAGCGCCTCTCGCAGCGTTAATACGTAGTCCGCAGTAATACTCCATAGCGCCCATTTCGCGGGTGCGCAAGACGCGCCACCTCACTGCCGCCCCAAAGGGTAACCGCGCATTGACACGCCAGGCATTCGATGCGCAGATTCAACCAGTTGCGGCTCAGGCGCAATCCTTCGATGAATACGCACAGGCGCAGCGCCAACTTGCTTAGTCATCCCGTCTTTCGACCACCGAATCGAAGCTGCCCCAAACTTACCGATTCGGCCCACTATCCTTTGTGGGGTATCGCACAAACGGAAAACGATTAGGGATACGACGGTTTTTTCAATGACCTAATGTCTCCTTGCGGCGACCCGACGCCGTCCGCGGACAAAGGAACAAACATGAAAAGGTCATTGAAAGGATGCGGCCATGCGCTGCGTACGGTGCTTCTCACGCTCGTGTTCGTTCCTGCGCTATGTTCTGCACAGAGCACTCTGAACGCGCGCTCCTTTACCGATGTTGACGATACCGCCGACGCCACCGCCGGCAATTCGGCCGTATCCACGGCGGGCAGTCTGGTCTCTATTTTGCAACGGTTGCAATGCGCCTCGGGACTGAATCCGTCAGGCAATTCGGCGACCGTTTCGCTCACGGCGAAGATGGGTTCTTATAAAATCTTTAACCCGTCGACGAACGTGTTCGATACGGTCAACATGCGTTCGTACAACGGCTGTCCGTCAGGACCGACCATCAGCATCAAGCCGGGCGCCACGCTCAAGCTGAACTTCACGAATAATCTTCCGCTGAATCCGGACGACGGCACCTGCCCGAGCCAGCCCGATCACGTCACACCGCATTGCTTCAACAACACGAACATTCATACGCACGGATTGCACGTATCGCCGTCGGGCAATGCCGACAACGTGCTGATTACCGTGCCGCCGAGCGGCGGCAAATCGACGAGTGCGAGCACGCATCAGTACGTCTACACCATACCGTCGAACCATCCGTCCGGCACGTTCTGGTATCACTCACACTTGCACGGATCGACCGCCATCGACGTGGCGAGCGGCATGGCGGGCGTGCTGATCGTGCGCGGCTCGCGCCCGGCACGCGCGGGCGTCGCCAACGGCAGCGCGGACATCGATACGATTCTCCGACGCAAGCTGCTCGGATTGCCGCTGACCGAGCATGTGATGCTCTTCCAGCAGATCGAATACGCGTGTTTCAGCGATGCCACGTCCACCGTTCCGCTTCTTGATCCGACCACGGGCGAGTGGATTTGCCCTTCGGGCAAGGTGGGCGAGATACGCGGTTATAACTATCAGCTCGGCTTCGTGACCGACACGCGCACAGGCGCGCCCGCTGGCGCGGTGAACTCGTCGTGGGTCATCTCGGGCCGCTATACGCAGATCAACGGCGTGGTGCAGCCGATCTTCCCGAGCGCGGCCGGCTTCGTGGCCGCCGGCGACATCCGGCGTCTGCGCATGGTGCATGGCGGCAACCGCGACACCATCAACGTGAAGATCGTGCGGGCGAATCTGTCGGCGCTCGGCCTCGCGGATTCACAGTCGTTGAGCACCGCACAAGTGAACACGGCGACGAACGCCGCGGCGTCCGCGTTGGCGAACGACAAAACGAAGACTTCACAAACCGTCACGCTCGACTCCCTGTGCAGCGGCGAAACCGTCAAGCAACTGGAGTTCGCCGAAGACGGCATCACGATGCAAACGATGGTGGAAAAGGACGTCAACTCGATGAACCCCGGTTATCGAAGCGACGTGCTGGTGGCGTTTCCGTCGCCCGGCTTGTATTGCATCCTCGACGAAGCGGCATCGGCGTCGGCCACCATCAACTTCCGTCAAGGCGCAAGCAAGGTGAAGGACCGCCGGCTGCTGTCGTTTGCGCGCGTGGGCCCGGGCGTGAACATCCCCAACACGACCGTGGGCAGCCATTCGAAGTACTGGCAGTATGTTCGCGATCAGCTCGTGGCCGCGAATCCCACGCTGGCTCAACCGGCGAAGACCGATCTTCAGTCGCTGTCGCTGCGTGCCTTCGCGCCGACCGTGCCTGTGGACGGTCCGATCAAGCAGACGGTCAATCAACAATTCCAGATCACGTTCCCGACGGGGCCGAACCTGCCGCTAAACTTCATGATCGAAGGTTCGTCGTATGATCCGTCCGTCATACGCGTGACCGGCACGTTGGGCACGGTGGATCAGTGGAATGTCGGCGCGTCGACGTTCGCCACGCACGTGTTCCATATCCACACGAATCCGTTCAAGATCATCGACATCAAGAACGCGGCGAACAACTCGATCTTCGATGGTTCCGGCAACTGCACGCCAGAGGAACTGGCGACCGGCGACAGCGAGTACTGCAACCTGCAAGGCGTGATACGCGACACGCTCTTCATCAAGGCGGGCTACACGTTGCAGATGCGAACGGCATACGAGGACTTCACCGGCGAGTTCGTGATGCACTGCCATATCCTCGATCACGAAGACCGCGGCATGATGGAGAACGTGGCCGTGGTGTCGCCGACGACCGCCTGGTTGCAGCGCCTCACTTCGCCTGTCACCGCGATGAAGGCGAGCACGAGCCGATGGCTCGCCCGCCTGCGCGGCGAAGACGAAACTAAGCTCGCGCTTGCGGCATCGCTCTGTTCTGCGAAGGATTATTCGCGCGGCCAGTGAGGGTGAGAGAACCTCCGCCATTGCGCGCCGGGACGCACACTTATTGAGTCCGATGGCCGCGCATGGCGGAGCGTGTCTGTTCTCGCGATGAACGTCAGCGCACGCAGATGGTATCTGAGACCCAAAAGCGCCGGCCCTTTCGACAGATAGCGGCCAAGAGCCTGACAACGACCTCAACGGCGACTCGGCATCTTCAAGCCTGCGCCCGTCGCACCGGGCCCTTGAACGACCATCCGTTGAGCGCGAGAAAAACCAGCAGCGTCGCGCCGAAGATGCACTGACGCCCTGCTTCACCGATCTGCAACGCCGTCAGCAGACTGGTGAGCGCCGTCAACAACAGCGCGGCCATCGCGACGGCAATGTAATCGCCGCGTCCACCCGCGAGCGACACGCCGCCTATCACAGCAACGACCACGCTCGGCAGCACGTACGTCGTGCCGAGCCCGAGAAACGCCTGACCGACATAGCCGACCAGCAGCACGCCCGTGAGCGCCGCGATGATGCCGCTCGCCGTATAGACCGCGATGCGTACCGCGCGCACGCGCGTGCCCGCGATGGCCGCCGCCGTCGGATTCGCGCCGGTGGCGAGCAGCCGGCGACCCCATGCGGAATGATCGAGAAAGCGCCACACGATCGCCCCGGCCGCGAGCCAGATGAGCGCGACGGTCGGCACGCCCGCGAGCGTCCTTCCGGCGAGCGCCGCGAGCGCCGGGCTCGCCGCCGTGTTGACGTGCATCACCGACGACCACACGATCAACCCGCCATCCACGAGACTCGCCATCGCGAGCGTCATGACGAGCGGCGGAATGCGCAGCAGCGTGATGCCGACGCCGTTCACGGCGCCCACCAGCGCGCCGCTCGCCGCTGCCACGATGAACGCCACAGCCAGACCCGGCGACGCGGGCCCGAGCAGCGCCGCGCCGAGAATGCCGCCGAGCGTCGCCGCCGCGCCGACGGAGAGATCGAGCCCCTGTTCGCCCGCGATCATCACGAGCGATTGCGCGATGCCGAAAAGACCGAGAAAGGTCGCGATCTTCAACTGATTGGCGATCTGTCCCGGACTGGCGAAGCCCGGCACCGCGAACTGCCCGCCGACCAGCACGATGATCGCGAGCACCAGCAGAAACACACGGCGCGATTGCGTATTCATGGTCAAGCCCTCCTCTTCGCGCCGACGAACGTAAAGCCGAGCGCGATCACGATCACCGCGCCCTTGAACACTTCCTGATAGTTGCTCGGGATGCCGGCGAAGTAGACCACGTTGCCGATCAGCGCGAGCACGAGCGCGCCGCACACGGCGCCGAGCATGGAGCCGCGCCCGCCCGCGAGCGAGATGCCGCCGATCACCACGGCGGCCACCGAGTTCAGCGTGTATGGCAAGCCGAGGCGCGCATCGCCGGATGCGGTCTGCGCGGACAGGCACACCGCCGCCGCGAACACGAAGAGCCACGCGAGCATATAGCCGAGCAGCTTCACGAGCCGGACATCGACGCCGACCTTGAACATCGCGTCGGCATTGCTGCCGGTTGCGATCAGCCGCCGCCCGAAGCGGTGCCGCTGCAACACGGCCCAGATCACGACAGCGGCCAGCACGGGCAGCGCCGCGACCGGCACCATGCCGACGCGCGCCGCAAACCATTCGCCGAGCGCATCGGGCACCGTGCCGCCCGGCTGCGGCATCAGAAGCAGCGCGCAGCCGAACCACACCGCGCCCGTCGCGAACGTCGCGATGAGCGCGCTCTGCTTCGCGTAGCCAACGAGAAAGCCGTTGCACGCGCCAGCGGCGAGCGCGGCGGCCAACGCCGCGAGACACGTCGCGCCCGTGCCCCAGCCCATGAGACCCGGCACGGCGGCGAGCACGCAATTGACGAGCGAGATGCCCGCGCCCACCGACAAGTCCAGCTCGCCCATCAGCACGACCACCGCTTGCGCCATGCAGACGAGAATCACCGGCGCCGCGTTCTGCATGTTGCTCGCGATCGAATCGAGCGTCAGAAAGTCAGGTTGCAGCCACGCGTTGCACACGACCACGGCAATCAGCATGATCAGCGCGGGCAAGGCGCTCGCGGCGCGCGCAAGCGTCGCCTTCAGTCCCGTGCCGATGCGTTTGACCGGCACGGCCTTGGTGCTTGGAAGCCCTTCGCTCAAGTGCGCTTTCATGCCGCGCTCCGGCCAAAGAGGGCGCTTGTCACGCGCGATTCGTTCATTTCGTTCCCTTCCAGTTGCGCGACGATCCGGCCTTCGTACATGACGACGAGCCGGTCGCACACCGCAAGCAATTCTTCGGTGTCCGAAGCGTAAACCAGCACGGCGGTCCCTGCCGCGGCGAGCGCGCCGATCGCCTCGTAGATATCCTTGCGGGCGATGACATCGACGCCCTTGGTCGGATCGCTCAGAAGCAGCACATCGACCTGACGGTTCAGCCAGCGGCCGATGACGACCTTCTGCTGATTGCCACCCGAGAGATCGCGCACGGGCTGCCGCGCGTCGGATGTCTTGATGCGCAGGCGCTTGACGACATCGTCGACGAAGCGGCGGATCGGCGCGCGATGCAGCCGCCACGGGCTTGGCGCGAAGTTCACGCCGACTTGCGCGAGATTGAATTCGACCGAATGATCGAGCCACAAACCCTGACGATGCCGGTCGTTCGGCACGAGGCACACGCCCGCCGCGATCATCTGGCGCGGCGAGCGCGGCATGACGGTTCTCGCGCCGCCCGGTCCCGCGAGCGTCACCGTGCCGGCATCCGGCACGCGAAAACCCGCGAGCGCATCGAGCAACTCCTCCTGACCGTGGCCCTGCAATCCCGCGATACCGAGAATCTCGCCGCGCTTCAATTCGAGATCGACGCCGCAGAGCCGCGCACCGGCTCGCAGGCCGCGCACGGTCATCGCGATGGATTCGCCGTTGCGCGCGACGCGGTCCTGCTGCGCCCGCTCCTGCGCGCCGTCGTGCAGATGCGCGGCGGCCGCGCCGCCCGCCACGCCGCCCATGAGTTCGAGCACGCGCGGCTCGTCGAGCTGGCCGCGCACCGGCAACTCGCCGACCGCGCGCCCATTGCACAGCACCATCAAGCGATCGCACAGCGACTCGATCTCCGCCATGCGATGCGAGATGAAGACGACCGCCGTGCCGCGCGCCGTCAGGCCGCGAACGGCGCGCATCAGGCTGTCGACTTCCGCTGCGGCGAGCGCGGCGGTCGGCTCGTCCAAGATGAGAACGCGCGGCGCGAGCGCGAGCGCCCGCGCGATTTCGACCAGTTGCTGATCCGCTGCGGTCAAGCTGCCCGCCGGGGCATCGACGTTCCATCCCGTCCGCAAGCCTTCGAGCAATTGACGCGCGCGCTCGCGCGTGCGCGACGGGTTCAGAAAGCGTGCGGCACGGCACAACTCCGCGCCGAGGAACACGTTCTCCCAGACCGGCAAGTCGGGCGCGAGACCCGGATGCTGATGCGCGATCGCAATGCCCGCCGCGCGCGCCGCTTTCGGCGAGCCGGCGGCGAGCGGCACGCCGTCCAGTTCGATCGAACCGTGGTCCGGCATCCTGTCGCCCGCGAGAATGCTCGACAACGTGGATTTGCCGGAGCCGTTCGCGCCGAGCAGCCCCAGCACTTCTCCGGCGTCGAGCGTGAGGCTCGCGTCGTCGAGCGCCAGCACGCCGCCATAGCGTTTCGTGAGTCCCTTCGCGATCAATACGGACATGAGGCCGCCGTCACTGCACGAACAGCGCGTCGAGCTCGGCTTCGGAGAGCCATTGCCCGAGGAAGTAGCTGTCCGGCTTGCCGTTCATCGACGCGAGCGTGGCGTCCAGCGTGTCGCTCGTCACCGTCTTCGTGATCGGGAAGTAGTACGTGTTCTCCGGCAGGGCTTTAAGCTTGCGTCCCTGCGCGAGACGCACTGCAATGCCGAGCGCCGTGCGGCTGATGTCGGGCGGATTCACCTGCACGAAGACCTTCATCGGATTGCCCGCGTCGCGCTGCTTCTTCCATTCGGTGAGAAAGCCCTTCTGCGCCTCGCCGGTCATGATCGGCACGCGGCGGTTCGCGTTCTCGAAGGCGCGCAGCACGCCGAGCGCCATCGCGTCTTCGGTGAACACGGCGTCGATCTTCGGTTGCGCGGCGATCACCGTCGCCATCACGGACTGCGCCTTCGCTTCGTCCCATTCGCCGTAGCCAGACCACACGACCTTGATGCCCGGATACTTCGCGAACGTATCGAGCGCGGCCTTCTTGCGCGCTTCCGCCGCCGGATGGCCGGGAATACCGTCCAGCACCACGACGTTGCCCGTGCCGTGCAATTGCTCCGCGATCCATTCGGCGTAACGCTGGCCCCACTTGTAATGGTCCACCGTGACGTTGGTCGCATAGCGGTTCGATACCGCCTGATCGAACGAGACGACCGGAATCTTGCTGCGCTCGGCCTCGTTGATGACGCCGTTGAGCGCGGTCGCGGAATTGGCATCGACCATGATCGCGCCGACTTTCTGGCGGATCATATTGCGCATGTCCTGAATCTGCTGGCCGGTGTTCGCGCCGGATTGCTGGACGACGAGCTTGTCGGCCATGCCCTTGGACTTATAGGTCTCGAACTGCTGATTCGCTCCGTCGATCATCTGATTGCGCCATTCGGTGCCGAAGTAGCCGTTGGACAGCCCGATGGTCGGCGCGGCGGCGAACGCCGATGCGCAAGCGAAACCAGCCGCCAGCGCGGCGAGCAAGGTGCGCGTTCTCATGTGGTCGTCTCCTGATTGTTCCTAAGCGAAGGCGCCGGCCGCAGGTGCGCGGCCGGCGCCATGCAACGCGTCTGCGGGCGTTCAGTGAACGGGCGCGGGGGCGGCTTGCTCCACGCCAGCATCGGCGGGCAGCGGCGTGCCGATATGCAGTTCCCCGCGCGGCGGCAGCGAATCGTGCGTCGTCTTGAAGATGTCGCCGTCTTTCATGACGAGCGTGATCTTCGCCGGGTCTTGCAAAATCGTCAGGTCCGCGAGCGGATTCCCATCCACGAGGATGATGTCGGCGAGATAGCCCTCGCGGACCTGGCCCAGCTCGTCGGGCATCATCATCAGTTCGCCGCCGAGGCGCGTCGCCGAAATGAGCACTTCCATCGGCGTCATGCCGATGTAATCGACGAAGTACTGAAGGTCGCGCGCGTTGGTGCCGTGCGGCATCCACGCGAAGCCGTAATCGCCGCCCGGCAGAATGCGGATGCCGCGCTTGTGCATCTTGCGCAGCGTGTCGGCGGCGGTTTCGAGCTCGCGCTTGTAGCCCATTTTCGTCGCCATTTCTTCCGTGATGCCCCACTTCTCCGCGTGATACAGCGTGCTGATGAGCCAGCCGATACCGGGCGCGACGAAGTGCTTGTCCTTGTTGGCTTCGAGCATGTCGAGCGCCTCTTCGTCCGCGAAGCTCGCGTGGAAGACCAGCTCCAGACCGTGCCGCACGCACTGCTTGACCGATTCGCTCGAACGCGCATGCGCGGCCACGCGCTTGCCCGCGCGCTTGGCTTCGGCGGCGAGCATCGCGATCTCTTCCTCCGAGAACGGCGACGATTCCGCCGAAATGCCCGCGATGTACTCGCCCGACAGGTTGATCTTCAGGTGATCGACGCCGTACTTGACGAACATGCGCGTCGTCGCGCGCATCTCTTCCGGGCCGCTCACGACCGCGCCGAAATTCAGCTCCTTGAACGGCATGTGCGGCAGCGTGTTGTCGGCAAGGCCGCCGAGAATGGTGATTTCCTGACTGCCCGCGAGATAGCGCGGCCCCGGAAACTCGCCCGCGTTCACGGCGTTGCGCAGCACGACGTCGAGCCGGGGCTTCGCGGCCGCCGCGCCGAGCGCGGACGTCCAGCCCATTTCGAGGTAACGCTTGGCCACGCGCACGCACCAGAGCATATGTTCTTCGGGCGGCATGAACTGAATCGCGGAAAGCGACGGCTGGTCGTTCCACGAGAAATGCGTATGCGCTTCGGTCATGCCGGGCATGAGAAACGCGCCGCGGCCGTCGATACGCCGCGCGTCGGGCGCGCTGATCGGCGCTTCTTCGCGCGCCACGCGCACGATGCGGCGGCCATCGACGAGCACCTGGCCCTTGAACGGCTGCGCGCCGCTGCCATCGAAAACGGATACGTTGTCGAACAAAATCGAACTCATGTCTGTCTCCTCCACGCGGACCCGGCGCATGTGGCGCGGGCCGCCGGTTGATTACGCTTGACCTGGTTGGCGCGGGTCCGGCGCCGGTCGATCGCCGTCTGTGCGGCGCTTGATCGACGCGGCTTGCCGGCGCGTTCAGTTCCTCACTGCGCCGCCTCGTAGAAGCTCTTGAGTTCCGCCGTCGATTCGGCCGGCTTCTCGAACGTCGTCCAGTGGCCGCAGCCGCTCAGCACGACGACCTTCGCGCCCGCGATGCGCTCGGCCATCGCCTTGACCGCATCCGGCTTGCCGACGCCGTCCTGATCGCCGGTGACGAGCAGCGTCGGCACTTGGATGCGCTCGATCTCGGCGGCCTGCGCGCCCGCGAGCGCCTCGCAGCTTTGCGCGTAGCCTTCGGGCGACTGCCGCATCACGCTTTCGCGCACGAGCGCGAGCGTCACGGGCCGTTGCGACTTCGTTTCGTCGCTGGTCGCGCCTTTCACGATGGCGTCGGCGATATCCTGCACGCCCGGCACGCCCTTCTCGCGCGCAATTCCCGCGCGCTGGCGCATGCCTTCGCGGCCGGCATCCGGCGGCGCGACGAGCGGCCCGAACAGCGCGAGGCTCTTCACCAGTTCCGGATGCTTCACGGCCAGATGCTGCGCGACGATGGTCCCCATCGAATGCGCGACGACGTCGGCTTTCGTCACGTCCATTTCGCGCAGCACAGACGCGATGGTGTCCACGTACAGGTCGATCGACAGCTTCTGTTCCGGCAACGGCGAGCGCGCGCTGCCCGGCAGGTCGATGCGAATGACCTTCTTGCCCACGAACGCCGGCAGCACCGGGGTCCAGTTGTTCGACGAACCGCCCAGACCGTGAATGCAGACGACCGGCGCGCCTTCGCCTTCCGTCTCGATGAATACGCCTTGCACTTGCGTCGTTGCCATGTTCACGCCACCTCGTTTTCAAGAATGCCGATGCCCGGAATTTCCATGCGGACCACGTCGCCGCTTTGCAGGAACTTCGGTGGATTGAAGCCGATGCCGACGCCCGCGGGCGTCCCGGTCGCGATGACGTCGCCCGGCTGAAGCTCCATGCCAGCCGAGAGCGTCTCGATGATCGTCGGGATATCGAAAATCAGCTGCTTCGAGTTCGATTCCTGACGCAGCTCGCCGTTGATCCAGCAGCGCACGTCGATATTCGATGCGTCGATCTCGTCAGCCGTGACGAGCGTCGGGCCCATCGGGCAGAAGCCGTCGAGCGACTTGCCGATGAACCATTGGCGATGCAGCTTTTGCAGATCGCGCGCGGTCACGTCGTTGATGATCGTGTAGCCGAAGACGTGGTTCATCGCGTCGGCCTTTTTGATGCCGCGCCCCGCCTTGCCGATGACGACGCCGATCTCGACTTCGTAATCCATCTGCTGCGTCACGTCGGCGTGGCGCGGAATGCGCTCGCCCGTCGCGATGATCGTGGAGGCGGGCTTGGTGAAGACGACCGGCGCTTCCGGAATGTGCTCGCCTGCCTGCGCGCTCTTGTCGAAGCCCGACTTGCTGAACTCTTCCGCGTGGTCGTGATAGTTCTTGCCGACGCAGAACACGTTGCGGCGCGGTTCGTCGATGGGCGCGAGCAGTTGCGCCGACGCGAGCGGCTTGCCTTCGCCGCGCGGACGCAGCGATTCGCGCAGATCCGCGAACTGTTGGACCAATTGGACCATGTCGCCCGAAAAGCCGTCGCAGAGTTCGGAAACCGGCCAATATTTGCCGGCTTCCGAATCAATGACAGCGACGGTTTTCGCGCCATCTACCCGCAAGGTTGCTAATTTCATGGTGGGCCTTTAATCTAGACTGGTCGGTGAATCTGGAGCCACTCTAGGACCAAAAAAGAACAAAGAGAACTAGGGTTAACCAATCTTCGATACCAATTGGTCTATACGGATGGTGCAGGAGAAGTCATGAGCAGCGTCGATGAAATCAGGCTGACAGTCAGGTCCAAGGGAGCGCGTGAACTCGCCCACTATCTCGAAGAGGCGATTCGCAGCGGCCGGCTGGGCGTGGGCGTGCGTCTGCCGCCCGAGCGCGAACTGAGCGAGGAATTCGGCGCGTCGCGCGGCGCGGTGCGGCGCGTGCTCGCGGACCTGAAAGGGCGCGGGCTGATTCGCCAGGCGGTCGGCAGCGGCACCTTCGTGATGCCGGGCGCATTCGTGGCAGCGCCGGTTTCAGCGCCCGAGCCCGAGCCCGAGCCGAAGAGCGAGGTCGTGCAGACGAGTCCCGCCGAGTTGATGGAAGCGCGTCTTCTGATCGAGCCGCTGATGCCCGGTTTGATCGTGCGTTATGCGACGGTCGCCGACTTCACGCACATGACCGAGTGCATCGAGCGGTCGGAAGCGGCGGCGAGCATCGAGGAATTCGAGCACTGGGACGGCGAGTTGCATCGCGCGTTCGCAGTGGCGACGCACAACAGCTTCTTTCTGCGCGTGCTGGAGTTGACGAACGAAGTGCGCGAACAAGGCGAATGGGGACGCCTGAAGCGCAAGTCGCTCACGCCCGAGCGACGCAGTGAGTACGAGGCGCAGCACCGCGCCATCGTCGATGCGCTTCGGGATCGCGATGCCGAACTCGCCTGCGAGCTATTGACGGGACATCTGCTCCAGATTCGCGACAACCTTTTCGGCCGTTAGAACACGCACGCGCCGCCGCTTGCATCGACACGCTTTTCGCGGACTCATTCACCGCATTGAGTCCGTGCGTGCGTTTCATCGGGAAAGCTCTAATCGAAGCGCCGAAAATAGCTGCATATAGTGGCTCTGTTCTTTTTATCCCGCCTGTGCGCTGCGATAAACCAAACTATGAGACAACCGCGCGATTCCATGCATCATGCCCGCCGCGATTCGTGTTTCTGAGCGCCACGACTCGAAGAATCAAAGCATTCAGAGTTTCATCGCAACGCGTAGAAAGAAAATCATCACCGACGCTTTCCAATGTGAAAGCCGCTCTGAAGTGATTAGCAAGCGATCACCCATTATCTGGACGCAAACGACCAGGTCGATTTGCATCGGCCAAGAACGGAGGTGGACATGACGCAGCACCGGGACGACAAGACGAAAGACGGCAGTACGACCGACGGCAACGGCACGATCAGCACCGCGAGGCGCGGCTTGATGCAGGGCGCGGGCCTTGGCGCTGCGCTGTCGCTGCTGGGCGGCGCGGGCGGATTGATTTCGAGCGCGCAAGCCGCCGAAGCCGCGTTTCCGCAGCACAAGAAATGGAAGATCGTGTTCGTCAATCATGTCACCACGAATCCATTTTTCGTGCCGACGCAATACGGCATTCAGGACGCGTGCTCGCTCCTCGGCATGGATTATCAGTGGACCGGCTCGGCCACATCCGATGCGGGCGAAATGGTGCGCGCGGTGAATTCCGCGATCGCTGCGAAAGCCGATGCAATCGCGGTGCCGATCGTCGATCCGACTGCTTTCGACAAGCCCATACAGGCCGCGCTCGATGCCGGCATTCCGGTGTTCGCCTATAACGCCGATGCGCCGCGCGGCAAGACGAGTCCGCGTCTCGCGTACATCGGACAGGAACTGTATCTCTCCGGTTATCAGATGGGCGAGCGCATTGCGAGTCTCGTCGACAGCGGCATGGTGGCGCTTTTCATCTCGACGCCGGGTCAGTTGAACATCCAGCCGCGTCTGGACGGCGCGAGCGATGCCATCAAGAAGTCCGGCAAGAAGATCGACATTCAGACCGTGGCGACGGGCGCGACCGTCAACGAAGAGCTGTCCAAGATCAAGTCCTTTTATCTGGGACACCAGAATCTCAAAGGCATGTTCGCCGTCGATGCGGGCAGCACGCAAGGCGTCGCGCAGGTGATGAAGGAATCGAATCTGCCGTCGAAGGGCGTGCATGGCGGCGGCTTCGACCTGTTGCCGCAAACCGTTCAGCTGATCCACGAAGGCTTCCTCGATTTCACCATCGACCAGCAGCCGTACGTGCAGGGCTTTTATACCGTGGTGGAAGCGTTCACGTTCCTCGCGTCGGGCGGGCTCGTCGGACCGGCGAATATCAACACGGGTCTCAAGTTCGTGACGAAGGCGACCGTCGAGCCGTACCTCAATACGTCGACGCGTTATGAAGGCAAGACCACCAAGCCGCAGATCGTTCCGATGAGCGGCGCGATCAAGTCGTGATGAATACGCTGAACGAGCCGGGCAAAACGCGAGGCGCCGCGCCGGTCGCGAGACCGCGTGGCGCGTTCTTCGCACAGTGGGCGGCCGAGTTGCGGATACTGCTCGTCGCGGTGCTGCTCGCCGCGTACTTTCAGATTGTCAACCACGACTTCCTGCTGTCGAACGCGAGCCTCGTCAACCTGTCGCAGTTCATCGCGCCGGTCGCGATCATCGCGCTCGGCGAGATCATGCTGATGATCGGCGGCGACATCGATCTGTCGGCGGGCATGGTGTTCGCCTTCGCGCCATTCATGATGGTGTTCGCCAACGATGCCGGCGCGCCGATGTGGCTCGCGGTCATCGCGGGCCTCGTCGCGGCGGCGATCATCGGTTTCGTGAACGGCGCGGTGACGGTGTATCTGCGCTTGCCCTCCTTCGTCACGACGCTCGGCACGCTGTTCCTCATCAACGGCATCACGCTCACCGTCTCGCGCGGCACGCCGGTCGCGACGCCCGGCTCGCCGGAATTCGCCTCCGTGATGGGCGCGTGGGGCTACAGCGAAATCATCTGGACGCTCGCGCTCGCGATCATCATGCACGTGCTGTTGCGGCACACGCGCTGGGGCCTGCACACGCAGGCGGCGGGCGCGAATCCGCTCGGCGCGGGCGAAGCGGGTATTCGCGTGAACCGGCTGCGTCTCGGCAACTTCATTCTCGCGGCGGTGCTCGCGGGCCTCACGGGCATACTCGAAGGCTTTCGCATCACGTCGATCGACCCGCAAGCGGGCGGCAATCAGATCATGTTTCTCGCGGTCGCGGCAGCCGTGATCGGCGGCACACCGTTGACGGGCGGCTCCGGCACGATTGTCGGCGGCGTGATCGGCGCGGCGGTGCTCGGCATTCTCAACGACGGCTTCACGCTCATCGGCATTAACGCGTTCACGTTCAACATCATTCTCGGCGCCGCGATTCTCGCCGCGATGATCTTCAACATTCACATCGGACGCATTCGCCGCAAGGGGGGACGGTGATGAGTGAAGCGCAAACCATCGCGTCCAATCTCGCGCCCGATCTCGCGCTCTCTGGCGACAATCTCGTGAAACGCTTCGGCGCGGTGACGGCGCTCGACGGCGTCTCGCTCACGCTCGGCAAGGGCGAAATTCTCGGCGTGCTCGGCGATAACGGCGCGGGCAAGTCCACGCTCGTCAAGATTCTCACGGGCTTTCATCAGCAGACGAGCGGCACGCTGCACGTCCACGGCCAGGAAACGCTGATCCGTTCCGTCGATCATGCGCGCTCGCTCGGTATCGAATGCGTGTATCAGGACCTCGCGCTCGCGAATTCGCTCAGCATCTACCACAACATGTTTCTGAACCGCGAGATCGTGCGGCGCGGGCCGCTCAGTCTCATGGGGCTCGTGGATCACAAGCAGATGCGCGAGCGCGCGGCGCAATGTCTCGACGATATCGGCGTGCATGTGCCGTCCGTCGATTTGCCGGTGGAGCGTTTGTCGGGCGGTCAGCGTCAGGCGATTGCGGTGGCGCGCGCCGTCAATTCGAACGCGCGCATTCTGCTGCTCGACGAACCGCTCGCCGCGATGGGCGCGCGTGAAGCGGCGCTCATCATCGATCTCGTGCTGCGGCTGAAGGAAAAAGGCGGCCTGTCGATCATCATGATCATGCACAACTATGCGCAGACGCTCGACATCGCGGATCGCATCATGCTGATGCAGCGCGGCCGCGTGACCTACGAACAGCGCAGCGCGAACACGTCAGTCGCGGAGCTGATGGATATCGTGCGGCGGGAATATCGCGCGATGCGGGCGACGACGGCTCAATAGAAGCGGCGTTCGACAAGCGTGAAACGCTCGCGAGAAGCCTGAACGGGTCGTTTGATGGCGCGGGCCTCGAAGCGTACTCACGCGCGCCCTGCATTGCCGAGGCGGAGATCCGGCGGCACAGGCGCCGATCAACCGAAGTTATTCGAATCAGCTGAACGCCGACACCGCGGGCATCATGCAAACCCGCGGCATCGGCCATCAGATTACGGTCACTGCGAAGCGCACGTGAAGCTGGACGCCACGTTCACATCGCCCGAGCCGGTGTAGCGCGGGAAAGTCGGGTATTCGCAGAGCGGCCGCGTGCGGCCGGGCACGCCCGTCGTGTCCGCGACGGTCTGCGCAGGCGGCGTCACGCCCTTCTCGACCCAGTTTTCGAGCGTCGTCAGCGAGTCCCACGATGCGTTGAAGATGCTGCTGGTCGCATGCCCGTAGCCGGGAATCTCGTAGAAGCGCACGAAACTGCTGACAGCCGACGGTCCCATCGTCTGACGCAGACGCAGGTAATACTGCTCCGTCGACTGCGTGCTCACCAGGGCATCCGCCATGCCGTGCGCCATCAGGATCTTGCCGCCCTTTGCATTGAACGCGGACAAATCCGTCTTGTTCACGTCCTGCTCGGCCGTCAGCGAACTGATGCGCGCCTGATATGCGCCGGGGTTTTGCGGATCGACCGTGAGCGAATTCACGCTCGGATCGCGCGCCACGAAGTAGCGAATCCACTGGTCCCAGAAGACGCTGAAGTAAGGCGCGGTCGCAGGCATCGGACTGGCCGGCTGCACGAGATTCAACGCGAGGCTGATGACGGTCGGCTGCACCGCCGACGCATTCACGACGCCCAAGTCCGCGCCCCACACGTTGAAGCCCGGATACTGCGTCTCGCCGCTGCCGAGCGCGTAATTGAACGTGATCGGCGTGGCGTAGACCTTCAGTGCGGCGATCTGCGCGTCGGAGAGGCAGGTGTCGCCCGTGTCCGCGCCGTTCGCGCATCGGAGCGGCGTGCCGTTGAGCGTCGCGGTCGCCGGATCGAAGCTCGCATTGCACGCGGCCACGTTGCTGATGAGTCCATCGGCCACGCCGTCGAGTGCGTCGCAGGCGGCCATCGCGGCGTTGAGCAGCACTTTGCGCTTCGCCTGATTCGGGTACGCGCCGGGCTGCGCGAGCGCGCGCGTGATGCGGCCGAACTGTAGGTCGAGCGTCGCCGCATTCCAGGCCGGATACAGCACGATGGAGCCGTCCCAGTCCTGCGGCCAACGCTGTACGACCGCAAGCGCCTCGCGTCCGCCGGACGAGCCGCCCGCGAAGTACGCGCGCTTGGGCTTGTCCACCGCATAACGCTTGCCGATCAGATAGACAGCCGTGTCGCGCGTCTTCTTGAGGGCGTCGCCGGAGAAGTTCGCGACGGCTTCGTCGTTGGTGCCGAAGGAGCCGTCGCGGCTGCCGAGCGCGCCGGCCTGATGACCGGAATCGCTCGCGAACACCGCATAGCCGCGCGCGAGCGGCGCAGGCTGTGTCGTCGGCCCGGCCGGGACATTGCCGCTCACGGCGGGCACCGTGCCGTCGTAGCCGCCGCCGCCGAACATCATCGCCTTGTTGTTCCACTGCGTCGGCATCGCAATCTGGAAGTTGATCTTGGGCGCGGTCGGATCGACGGGCGCAATCGATCCGGTCACGAGGCAATACTCCGGCGTCGCGGTGACGCCCGTCCCCGAAGCGGGCACGGTCGCGGCGGCAGCGACGGTCGCGCCCGTCGTCGGCAGACCGATCGCGCTCGCGGGCACGCTCATTCCCGCGAGCTGCGCACAACTGAGTGCTGCGGTTGGCGGCGTGCCGTTGTTGTTGTCGTCGTGTCCGCCGTGACAGGCGGCGAGCGCCAGCGCGGCAAACGGCGCGGCGGCCACCGCCGCCCTGTTGACGTATCCGATATAGCGAGGCCTGCAGGATGCTTCGGGCATGTCTCCTTCCTCCTGGCAATGGGATGCTCTCGTGAACGGCTTTCGCTTTCGCGTCGGCGTCGTGCGGCGACATTTTTTTGCGTCCGCGTAAGAATCGTTGACGGCGGCGTAATGGAAGTCAAGCGGGGCGTGTACCGACGCGTGGGCTGGCAATCAGTTCAACCGAACTTACTGCCACGCGCGGGAAAGGGATGAGTGGCGGAGGTAGGCTTTACCTTGCCGATGAGCGTCGATGCTTGCAGAGTTTGTTTGCAGTACAGCGAGCAGAGGACTCGCCGTCGATTCTTGAGTCTTCGATGACCCGCCGCGCGGGCCGTCGAGTTGATGGAACGCCGCAACCGTGCGTCCAGAATTGCCGACCACGAGACGCCAGCGAACGGATCGCTTTGATGCGTTGTCGGCAAAGACTCTTTGGTTCTGGTTTGGAGCAGCGCCGGAGTCATTGAAATGACGAACCGGCGCCTGAATGAATTAACTCGCCTCTGCGCCGTTGGCGTTGCCATTTTGCGCAGCGGCCTGGGCGGACTCGGAGCCCGAAGCGCGCTTGACGGAAGCCTTCTTGGTCGCGGCCTTTTTAGTTGCGGCCTTCTTGGTCGCAGTCTTTTTTATCGCCGCCTTCTTGGTTGCGGTCTTTTTCGCCGGTGTCTCTTTCTGCGCCGCGCCATCCGCCGATGCCGCATCGATCAAGAACTTGGTCCTGTCCCTGGCGGTCGCAAGCCAAGCCGGGGCCTTGCCTCGGCCACTCCACTCCGCGCCCGTTTTGGGATCGCGGTATTTCGCGGGTTGCGGTCCACGTGCATAGTTGCCGAGCGCCTTCGCCGGCTTCGCGTTAGCAGCGGACGCCGTGCCGGTGCTCGCGTCGATGAGAAACCTGTTGCGGTTCTTGGCGCTGGCAATCCATCCGGGCGCGCGGCCGTGACCGCTCCACGTCGCTCCGCTCTTCGGATCGCGATACTTCGCATTCGACGCGCCACTGTTCTGCGATGCAGTGCTCGTGCCGCGTTTTCCGCCACTGCCTTTGCCGGTCTTCTGCGAGCGGAGGTCGTCGACAGTCAAGCCGTATTCGTCCATCAACGCATGAATTTGCGCGATGACACTTGCCGATTGTTTCATGGTTATTTGTTCGGCTTGCGCCTGCAGCTTGGCGATTTTCGTCTGAATGTCTTTTAGCGTTGCCATGGAACTCCCCTTTTGTTTGCAATGTCCGCACTATGCCATAGGCATTGCCCCCAATGCAGATTCAGCCGCAACACAATCACCGGCGTTGCTTCAACGAAACGCAATGAGAGGACTTTTCCGCAACGCAGAGCGCGCGTCTTCCGCTATCTGCTGACATCGGTTGATAGCGACGAGAAGCTTATCGGGCGCTTTGAATCAGTGCGGCATGAAGCGGCTAAGGCGCAGTTATCCGACAATGCGCGCCCATATCCACCGAATGCGGCGAGCGCGATCTTCGAAAAGATATGACGCAGCGAGCGCCAGAAATCCTGACACCGCTCCCGTCGCAATATGCTCGACATAGGGATTGGAGTAATGGCTTGCGTGCGAGTAAGCATCGCCCAAAGCTGTCAGCAAACCCACCAGCAACGCATTGCCGTATCGGTTTTCATAAAGTTTTGTCGCAAGCGTGAAAGTCAGAAGTACGGCGAGAAGTCCGGTAAGAAGCCCTGTCCTGAACGCGATAGTCCAGTGCGCGAGACTCATCACATTGCTCCAGCTACCCGGCATGCAGGTCATGCACGCACTGGTCGGCTGCCAGAATCGCTGCACGAACAATCTGATGCGGCGCTTCCACTCGCTTGACATGATGGATGCCCTCGCCACTGCCCACGCCAACGTCGATGCTATCGCGCGGCGTCGTCACGCCCGATTGCGCCACGAAGGCCGCATTTATCGGGTATTGCCTCGAAGCATTCGACGCGCGATAAGCCACGTTACGACGACGCGCAGCCGTGCGCAATCCCGGCAGTGATCGAGGTTCGTAGGAGGGATAGTCGAGCGGGGCGCCGGATTCACTGCAACCGCACAACGGCCGGCGGCGTCCAGTTGGCGCTTTGCGAATCGCCGGCGGGCCCGTAATTGCGCAGCATCAGCGAAAACGATGCGCCTGCGGGCGCGGGCAGCCAGTTCGCTTCCTTGTCGGCGCCGGGCGAGTCGGCCTGAAGATAAAGCGTGAGCGATCCGTCGCTGCCGTATTGCAATTGCGTGTTGCGCGTGCCCAATGCATAGCGGTTCAGCGCGTTCTTCACGAAGAAATGATGATCGTCGTAGAGCGCGAGCGACCAGAAGCCGCGCGTCGGCGGCAGTTGCCCCTTGGCGAACGTGATTTCGTAGCGGCCTTTGCCGTCGAGACGATTCCCGGACGCGTCGAGGTCTTGATAGTAATAGCGCGTCTCGTTCGCCGCGTTGACCATGATGTTCGACTTCGCCACTGCCGTGCGCGTGAAGTAATCGACCCCGAAACGCGCGCCGTCGTCCAGCGTCGTCCAGTGAAACGGCAGCGGTGCGCCCCATTTGCGAAACTGCAGCAGCGGATCGACCAGTTCCTGTTCGGCCTTCTTCGCCTCGTCGATCATGGCTGCTTTCAGCGCCGGGTCCTTCCGCGCGGCGGCGATCACCGCCAGCACCTTCGCGTACATCGCCTCTTCGCCCGCGCGGGGCGGTGCGTCGGCGAGCACGGCGGGCAACTCGTCGAAGAACGTCTCGGGCCGCACCCAGCGCACTTCGCCGTCGCCGGAACCGGCCGGTTCGGGGAAGACGCGCAGCGTATGCCAGTCGCGTCGCTTCATGCGGCCGTCGTAATCGGCCAGCGGATAGACGTCGATGTCGCGGATGACTGCCTCGACGGCCGCCCGGTCCTCGGGCGTATCCGCCTGGAAGACGCGCGGGATGACCATGGCCGTTTGCGAATCCGCATGCAGGACGGCGATGATGCCCGCCGGGACCTCGCCCTTCCAGCGCGGCCCGACCACCATATAGAAGCCGGGCTTGGTGCCGTACATCGAGCCGAGTGTCGCGAAGCCGTCGGTGCGCAGATTGGCAAGCTGATAAACCCAGAACCGCTTGCCGAAGTCCGGCACCTGGATAACGACGGGACTCGCGTCGAGCGCAAGAATGCCCGCCCCGTAGACGACATCCTGGTTCGGGCACGCCACCCAACGCTGATTCGGCTGCATGTAGTCGGTGAGCATCGCCATGCGGTTCAGCGGCGCGAATGGCAACACGCCGCCAGCGAGGCCGGGTTCGGGCGCGCGTTTGAATGCGAGGCGGCGGTTGTAGACATTGACCATCGGCCACGCCCAGAACAACGCATCGCGCGCAACGAGGCGTGCATAGGACTCGGTGATTCTTCCCTGTGAATCGGGGCCCGGCGCGGGCATCACCGTGGCTGGCGCAGTGCGCGCGGCTTCGAGCGCGTGAGCATCGACTGAGAACTGCAAAGCCGCGCAGAGAGCGGCCGCGGCGAACGGCAATTTGAGTGAGAAGGATGTAGGTACGCGATTCATCGTCGTGATCTCTTGATGTCGTGCGGTGCAGCGTCCGCTGCGGCTTCTATGCCAAGCACTCCGTTCCCACGCAAGCAGCCGGTGACGCACGCGCCTTTTTTTCTTCCCGCTTGGGTCCAGCGCCAAGTTAATCACTTTTGCAGAGGTTCTTTCCCCCTCGTTCCGAGGGGGAAAGCTGTGTGTCTACTGAAAGCGGTCTTATTGAATACTTAATCGGCGCGTAGACCGTTTGCAATTCGACTGAATGCGACTGCGTTTCTTGAGATCAGACATTCACAACGCGTATGAAACACATGCGCCCGGTCGCCAATCTTTATTTAGTATCCCGATACATTGCATATTTCACGCAGCCCAGTCCCACAAGCCTCGCTTCGATGGCATCGTCGAGCGGCGTACGCGGTTCATGCCCGAGCGTATCGACGAGACCCGCGTTCGTCATCCGCACCGGCGTGCGCCATGAATTGCGCATCGCCCGGAACGTCACGTCGAAAGGCGCAAGGGTTGCCAACCTATCGTCGATGATGCAAACATGCTTCACGCACGAGTGAAACGACTCGTCGGCAGCAGGTGAGACAATCGCCTCAGTCAACGCAGATCCATTCGGGAGAGCGTCATGTCACGCACCGTCGCAGAGAAACGCGCCGCCTTTCGCGCATTGCATCAGTCGGGCTGCTTTCTTTTGCCAAACCCTTGGGACGCGGGCAGCGCCCGTTATCTCGCGAGTCTCGGCTTCAAGGCGCTCGCGACGACGAGTTCCGGTTTTGCCTGGTCCACCGGCAACGCCGACAATCACATCGCGCGCGACGTCGTCCTCGCGCATCTGCGCACGATGGTGAGCGCCACCGACCTTCCCGTGAACGCCGACTTCGAAAACGGCTTCGGCGCGACGCCGGCCGAGGTCGCCGAGAGCGTCGAACGGGCGATCGCAACCGGCGTGGCGGGATTGTCGATCGAAGACTCCACCGGCGACGCTTCCGCGCCGCTCTTTGCGCTCGATGTCGCCGTCGCGCGCCTGCAAGCGGCGCGTCAAGCAATCGATGCGAATGGCGGCGACACGCTGCTGATCGGCCGCGCGGAGAACTTCTTCGCCGGCATGCCCGATCTGGACGACGCGATCGCGCGCCTCACGGCCTATGCCGCAGCGGGCGCCGATTGCCTGTACGCGCCCGGCATCCAGACGCGCGAGCAGATCGAAGCCGTGGTCGCCGCGGTCGCGCCCAAGCCCGTCAACGTGCTGATCGGCGGACCATCTGCTTTCACGTTAGACGATCTCGCCGCGCTCGGCGTGCGGCGCGTGAGCGTCGGCGGCGGGCTCGCGCGGGCCGCGTGGGGCGGCTTCATGCGCGCGGCGCAGACGCTCGCCGATGGTCGCTTCGACGGTTTCGAAGGCGCGGCATCCGGCGCGCAGCTCAATGCGCTCTTCTCAGGCAACGCGTGATTGCAAAGGAGACCGTCATGGCTCGTGAAATCATTCGCGTGGAACCGCTGTCCACCTGGCTCGAACGATGGAAGGCGCCGACATCGGTTGTCACGCGGCATCGCGACACGGTGTATGTCTCGGGTCTGCCGCCCTTCGATCCGGCGACGGGCGAAGTGCTCGATGCGCCAATCGAGCAGCAGACGCAACGCGTGCTCGAACAGTTGAAGCTGTGCGTGGAAACGGCGGGATCGTCGCTGGATCAGGTGCTGAAGTGCAACGTCTACTGCACGTCGGTCGAGATGTTCCCCGTCGTAAATGAAATCTATGCGCGCTTCTTCGGGCATGAGCCGCCGGCACGAATTTTCGTGAACGTTCCCGCATGGCCGGGACGTTTCGACATCGAGATCGACTGCATTGCGGCGATGTCAGATTAAGCCAGCGACGACTGCGGTTATTCCAGCGTCTGCGCGCCACGCCATACGCGGCATTGCTGGCGCACGACTTCATGCAGCGAATCATGCGCGCCATAGACGCGGCGTAACCACATGGCATCGCTCAGACCGTCGGTCACGGTGCGGCGGATGGCATCGAGACCTTCTTCCGCACCGAGAGCGTGCGCGTGCGGCGCGACTGCATCGAGCGTCGCAAGAATGTCTTCGCGAATCGGGCGGCGATCCCCGGTTTCCGGATTCACGCAGGTGCCATCCAGTCCGAAACGGCAGGCCATGAACCGGTTTGCCCGATAGACATCGTAATCGCGCTCGCTCAAGTGCAAGGGCGAATCGGTCAGCACATAGCGCGCCAGCGACTGAATATAAGCGGCGATGGCCGCCGCCCATTCGACGCGCAGCGGGGTATCCATGACGCGCACTTCGATGGTGCCGTATCCCGGACTCGGACGAATGTCCCAATAGAAGTCCTTCAGGCTCTTGACGAGACCCGTATGCGTCATGCGATCGAAGTATTCCTCGAAGTCACTCCATTTCGTCACGAAAGGCGCTTGCCCCGAGAGAGGAAACGGCGCGACTGAATTCAGCCGGGCGCACTGGAATTGCGTGTCGCTGCCTTGCACGAACGGAGAAGAAGCAGCCAGCGCGATGAAATGCGGCACGTACCGCGAAAGCGAGTGCAACAGCACGAGCGCCGAGTCGGGATCGGGGCAACCGACATGCACATGCTGGCCGAAGATAGTGAATTGCTGGTAGAGCGCGCCGTACAGCGCCATCAAATATTCCGAGCGTTCGCGTCCGTCGGAACGCTGGTCGTACCAGTTCTGGAAGAAGTTCGTTCCTCCGCCGCACACGCCGACATTCAGAAAATCGCCTGCGCGCACCAGCGTATCGCGCAGCACCTGCAATTCGCTTCTTGCCTGATCGAAATTCGTGCATATGCCCGTCGACAACTCGATCATGCCCTCCGTCGTCTCGGGATTGATCGCGCCCGCGAAACGCTCTTCGCGCACGCGATTGAGCAACTCCGTCGTCGCCTTCGTGAGGTTGTAGTCGTGCGTATTGACGACCTGAACTTCGAGTTCGACGCCAATGGTGAACGGCTCTGACGACGCAAATGGCTGCAGCATGGGATGTCCTGTTTCACGCGAGACGAGACAAAGCGGCGAATTCATTCTACCTGCTTGGCCTGTTTGACGAGTCGCGCGCGCGCATGTGAGTGGCTACCGACGCGCTCGCCGCCAGCGCGTCCGAGACACCGTTTGTCCTTTTCAGCAGGCATAGTCAGTATCGAGATTTCACCGCATCCTGACCATGCCCACTCCTGCCAAGCACGCACCGTACGATCCGCCGCACGACACGGAATCGCTCGTCCTCACCTGGATAAGACGCGCCCGCGAAGCGCAGATCCGCCACTACGCGATGGCCGATCGCCTGAGCGCATGTGCGCGACGTCTGGGGCTGGCGGTCATCGCCATCACCGCGCTCACGGGCACGTCGGCGTTCCTGTCGCTGGTGACGCTCGCGGTGTCGCCGCAAATGCGTGTCGTCGTCGGCCTGACGAGCATGAGCGCCGCGGTGCTGGCCTCGTTGCAGACGTTTCTTCGCTATAGCGAGCGCGCGGAATTGCATCGCAAAGCCGGCGCGCGCTATGGCGCGGTGCGGCGTCGGCTCGAAACCATTCACGTGGACGGGGCGCGCGAAGAAACCCTGTTCAGCATCGATGTCGTGCGCGACGAACTCGACGAGATCGCGCAAAACGCGCCGCACGTGCCGCGCCGGATCATGGCCGCGTCTTAGCGGCCCCGCATTTCAGGGCTTGTAACCGTCGTTCAGCGTCTTGAGAAACGCGACGATGTCGTGAATGTCCGCTTGCGTCATCGCGGGCGTGTCGCCGAGCTTGCGATCGAACGGCGCGTCCTTGCCGTCCACATTCGCCCGGAATTGCGGCGGCAGGTCGTCGTACTTGCGCACCTCGCCCTTGCCGTCTTTCGGATAGAACTTCTGCGGCGCGGTGTTGCGCTCGTTGTAGAACGCCATCACGTCGTCGAGCGAGCGATAAATGCCGTTGTGAAAGAACGCGTGCCGCGTCGCGACATTGCGCAACGTGGGCGTCAGGAACATGCCGCAATACTGCGTCTCGCCGCGAAGGTCTTCGCGAAACGGGCCGCACACGCCCATGTCGTAAAACTTAGGATTGCGATTGATCGCAAGCGCATAGTTGCGCGGCACGCCGAGCGATTCGTACTGGAAGTCGGTGAACATCGGCGGCAGTCCGTCGGGGCTCGGCTTCGACAAGTGGCAGCCCGCGCAATTCGCCTTGTCGGGATCGTTGAAAAGGCGCAGGCCGTGCAATTCCGCCTGCGTGAGGCGCGCCTTGCCTTCGAGCCAGTAGTCGAATTTGCTCGTGTACGGATGAAACGCCTGTTCCTCGACCTGATAGCGAGCCACCGCGAACATCGCCTCCGACACCGCCAGGTCGCCGCTATGGAATATGCGCGGCCCGAAGAGCTTCTCGAAGTCCGCCTTGTATGCCGTATGCGCGAGCTTTTCCGCGACTTGCGCGAGGCTCGTGTTCGCCATCTCCACGGGATTGACCATCGGACCGCTCGCTTGCGCCTGCAAGGTGTCCGCGCGGCCATCCCAGAAGAGACCGCCTTGCGGCACCATCGCGGGGGCGGCGGGCGCGACGCCTGCATTCTTTTGCGCGCGTGCCGTGCCGCTCGCCCGCGCCGCGAGCTTCGCGAGGTCCGGTGCTTCGTCGGCATCGCCTTGATCGGGACCGATGCTGAATGCCGGCTGCCGATAAAGGTACATGAGCGAAGGCGGCGGCCGGTATCCCGGCAACGTCAGATGCGGCCCGCCCTGCTGCACCGCGAGGTCGTTGGGCGGCCCGAACGCATGGGCCGGATCGTGGCACGAGGCACACGACTGCTGGCCGGACGCCGACAGACTTCGGTCGAAGAAAATGTGCTTGCCGAGCTGCGCGACGGCGCTCAGTTCGACCGTCGGTGGACGCTGCAGCACGACCGGATGCGCATTGGCGCCGGTCAGGTTCTCCACGATATCGCCGATCGCCGCCGGCACGCGCGACGGCGCCACGACGGCATACGCGGCGAACGCGCCCGCCGCGACGACGAGCGCGGCGGCCACGCGAAGCACGCGGCGCGTTGCGCCCGGTTTGTCACTGGGGGGACCGAGAGCCGGATCGACGATAGTGGACATGAACTGACGAATACAAAAAGCGTTGCTGAAAACGCGTCGTCGCCGGCAAGCGGCGACATGAACACGCACGGACGTGCCGTGCGTCCGTGCGTGGCTCGGCTCAGATGGCAGGCACCGATGCCACCGGCGAACCGAGGTTCGGATCGACGAAGAGCGTCGGGTTGTTGCCCTTGCCCGTGAAGTCGAACATGCCCATGATGCTGCCCGCAGTGGCATCGAACGAGCCGCCGCCCAGACGCGCCGAGCCGAGCCAGTTGTCTTCGATGAAGCGCACGACGGAAGCCTGGCTGATCGGCGTGTGATCGACGTAGTTCACCTTCGCCCACGGCGAGATCACGAGGAACGGAATGCGCGTGCCGGGACCGCAGCGGCCGTTGACCGCGCCGCCGTTCACGCCGATCGGCGCCGCGCCCGAGCCGCACTTGCCCGCGCCGTTCAGCTGATCGGCTTGCGCGTCGAACGACGACGAAGTCGGCGTCGCATACGCGTGGTCGTACCAGCCGTCCGAGTCGTCCCATGCGACGATCACGGCGGTGCTGCTCCAGTCCGGCTGCTGCTGCAGGAAGTTCACGACCTTCGCCGTGAAAGCCTGTTCGTCGAGCGGGTCCGAGTAGCCGGCGTGGCCGTCCTGAAACGCGGGCGCCTTCACGAAACTCACCGACGGATAGTTGCCGGCCTTCACCGCCGCGAAGAAGTCGTCGCTGTCGTACTGATGGTTCGCGGGCTCCGGCGTCTTGCCGTCCGCCTCCACCGACGAGCCGATCGCCGCCGTCGCGCTCGGGCGCAAGTGCTGCGGATTCGCCGTCGACGCGTAGTACTGGAACCAGTTGTGGTGCGCGACATAGTCGGCGGTCGGCTGCCCGACCACCGGCGACACGGTGCTGCGCTTGCAGCCGGTCGTGCCGTTGCTGTTGACGGTCGCGAGGTTGAAGCCGCCCATGAAGCCGCCCCACGTGATGTTCTTCGCGTTGAGCAGGTCGCCGATATTCTTCGAGGTCATCAACGCCTGATCCGTCGCGCTCGAGCAGATGTCGTTCGCCGGATCGACGTCGTTGATCATCGAGTAGCCGCCCTGGCCGTCCGCGACATAGTACGAACCGGAAGCCGTCGTCAGATTGAACACCGGCTTGCTCGCCTTGACGATCTGCATGCCGTTGTTCTGGCCGGACACCACTTCGAGCGCGCCGGGCGTCGACGGGCCGTAGGTGTCGGTGTAGGCGTTGTCGCTCATCGCGAACTTCTGCGCGTAGTTCCAGAGCGCGGCGACGGTATTGCCGTCGAAGTAGCCCATCACCTGCCCGGCCGTGCCGAACGAACCCGCGCCGCCGCTCGAACCCTTACCCGTGTATTTCGGGAACAGGTCCGCCGCGCCGTTGTTGTAAGCCTGCTGCTCGGCCGTGTAGGCGTGGTTCTGGTCGGCCGTGGCCGCTTGCGTGCGGTCGAGGCGGAACGGGTTGGCCGCCGCCGTGCCGTTTAGCGTGTTGGTGAAGTTCGGGTTGGCGGTCAAAAGCGTGCCGCTCGGACCGTTGACGGCCGGCGTGCCCGCCGCCGCCGTGAAGGCCGGTTCGCCGGCGGGGTTCGTGGCGTTCGGATAGGTCGCGAAGTAGTGATCGAACGAAACGTTCTCGTTGAAGATCACGACGAGATGCTTGATCGGCGTCGCCGTGGCGAGCTTGTTCTGCGCGCTTTGGGCGCTGTCGTTGTGATCGCTGCCGCAGGCGTACAGGCCAAACGCGGCGGCGGCCGACGCGCCAACCATGAGGGCTCGACGAAACATGAAGGGAACTCCGGTGTCGTTTTGATAGTGGTTCGTTCGTTCGCGCTTTCAGGCGCCACGGAAGCGATGGCGGCACTTGCAAGCTCAATGGATTTAAGCACTTGCTGATGGCCTCATTAAGACAGCGCGCTTGCGAGCCACTTACTCGGAGTTGACGTTCCTTCGCGGCTGTCTTTCGCTTTCGTTACGACCGCGTGCGCCACCTGCCCGACTGGACAGAAAATGAGCACGGCCGATGCGGGTAAATGCGCGCTTCGTGCCGCTAAAGCATCGCGTTCGGGCGACGTAAACCAGCTATCGCCCCGCTTACGATCCGGGGCTAGTCGAGCCGCTCGTCCATCGGAAGTCTGCCCTTCAAAGCCCATGTTTACTCACCTTCGAGTTATCACGCGCCGCGTCGTCGCCCGTCGCGGCGATGCGCCGGGCACGCGCGGGCCTTCCATCGACCGGAGGCAGTCGCCATGATTCTCGATGATGCGTCCGCTGCGACGTCCGATGTGGCGTCGGACGGGTGCCCGACGACGCATCGCCGCGGCAGCGGCTTTGCGCGTCGCTCGTACGGCCTGCGCTGCATCGGCCTCGCGATGGGTTTCATGCTCGTCGAGACCGTGCTCTGGACGCAGCAAGCATCCGCCGGCGCGCGGCTCTTCGTGCTTGCGTATTGCTTCGGCTGGCCGCACGTCGCGTTTCTGCTCGCGCGCAGGGGCGCGCACCCGGACCGCTGCGAGCGGCGCAACATCTATGTGGACAACATGGCCGGCGCGATGATCGTCGTCGCGATGAAGTTCGCCTGGCTGCCGTCCACGCTCGTTCTCCTGATGTTCATGATGAACAACGTCGCGGCGGGCGGCGCGCGCTTGCTCGCCCGGGGTTCGCTCTTTTGTCTCTTCGGATTCGGGCTGGGCGCGCTCGTGTTCGGTGTCGGTTTCGACTGGGGCAGCGTGTCGGCAAGCACCATCGCGAGTGCGCCGATGCTCATCGTTTATCCGCTGTCGCTCGGCATCGTCACGCACCGCACGGCAATCAAGCTGGCCGATCGCTCGCGCGCGCTCAAGCATCTGAACGAACGCGACGCGCTCACCGGCCTCCTGAATCGCGCGACGCTCGCCCGCCGTCTGGACGAGACGCTCGCGCGGGCGCGCGCCGAGGGCACGCGCGTGAGCGTGCTCTTCATCGATCTCGACGAGTTCAAGGTGGTGAACGATTCGCTCGGCCATCACTTCGGCGACGAACTGCTCGCGACCGTCGCGACGCGGCTCGCGCAGACGGGCGGCGTCACGGAGCAGATCGGGCGGTATGGCGGCGATGGATTCGTCGTGGTGTCGACGCTGCCCGCGCTGAAAGCGGTGCAGTCGCTGGCGGGACGGCTCATCGACGCGGTGAACGCGCCCGTGCAGCTTGGCGGCGACGTGGTGCGTCCGCGTCTGAGCGTGGGCATCAGCACGTGCCCGGAAGACGGCAACGGGGCGCAGCCGCTTCTCAACAAGGCAGACGCGGCGATGTATGCGGCCAAGCACGGGGGAAGAAATCGGTGGATCGTGTTCGGCGATGAACTGGCTGAGCTGCGGTGTACGGGTGAGTGCGGCGCTCGGGGCGCTGGCGTTCACGCAGCTTACTGCGCGACGGAATCCAGCCCGGTTTAGCGCACCGTCGGCTGCGCGGCGGGCGACGCGAGGAACTCGATCAGCGCCCGCGCTTCGTCCGGATGCTTCGCGCCGACCCGGAATGCCGGCCGCATAGCGCGTCACCGACTGCACTTCTTCCGGCACCTCGCCGACGAATTCGACGCCCGGCACGGGCAACAACTCGGCGATCTGCTGAAGGCCCAGCTCGTAGTCGCGCTCGCGACAATCGACGCCACCGGGATGTGCGGCACCATCTTCGCCTTCGGCGCGACCTGCTTCTCGATGATCACGCGCAAAACAAACTGATGACATCGCTCGGTTCTGCGTCTGACGCCCGGGCCAAGCCCGACAACTTCACGATGAGATTTCCGGCGAAGGCCTCGGATATCACGAGATCATGGAGCGCGCAAAGGACATGTTCAACCTTTGGTAATGTGCGAAAAAGCACACACGGAAGAATCCAATGACCGATTCAAAAAAAGAAATCGAGCGGCGTCTCTCAGTTCTTCAAGGGTTGCAGTTAAGCGGCGTGAATCGCGCAGCCGATATGCTTACCTTGGCGTTCGGTGCGCAACGACCGGTAACCAACTTTAGAGGGGTGGTGAAGCATGTCGGCGAGTGGGCGCTTCACATCCAATCTGCGTGGCGACTTGAACAGATGGGCCGTGTCGCGGCAACAGAGGTAGATCTGCGACGCGGGGATGACGAGGCGCGCGCAACAGTTCACCGTCTGCAACGGTTATTACTCGAACCCGACTTCCCGATTGTTGAATCGGTGACAGCGAATGAAGCAGGCGGTGTTTCGCTTTCCCTATCGGGCGACTTAAATCTCACGGTTGTCCCAGATGCTGTAGAGGAAGATGAAGATTGGCGCTTTTTCGCGTCCGGGGTCGGGCGCCGCACTTGGTCATCAAAGGTGGCGCGGTTGCTCCAGAGTCTTCTGGCTGAAGAAAAAGCCTCGATGAGCTCCTCTCCCACGGCTCTTTGATCGTCGCCGCCTTCGGCATCCCAGTCGCGCGTCGGCGGCATCCTGGTTCACGCGCGCTGATGGGCAAAGCCTGAGCTTCCCGCCAGCACGCGGTGGCGTGCGCGATGAATGCCGGGTTGGTCTGCGTGCGCCCGGTCGAAGCGTTGTCGATGAGCGCGCCTTGCTCGTGAAGCACCTTCGCGAGTTCAGCAGCTTGCACAGCCACGCCCTACGCCACCGACTCCCCGTCGCCTTGCTCCTCCTCCAGCGACCGCCGATGCGCCAGCAACGCCATCAGCCGACGATCCCGCCAGCGGCTGCGCTCTTCGATGTTCTCTCGCGCAAGCACCGCGCGGCGCTCCGCATCGAGCTTCGCCAGCGTGTCGGCGGACCAGTCGAACGGCACGCGCGTCGCCGCGATACTGCGATACGTCCCGCCATAGCGCGACGCGTAATCCGCCACGCCGCCGGGCGCGTTCAGATCGATGGTTTCGAACGGGCCCATGAACGACCATCGCATGGCGAGGCCGTCGCGCATCACCGTGTCGAGATCGGCGGCGCTCGCGTAGCCCTGCTCGTAGAGACTCAATGCTTCGTCGAGCACGGCGCCTTGCAGGCGATTGAGCAGAAACCCCGAAATCTCGCGATTGACGATCACAGGCTTCTGCCCCGCTTCCTCATACAGCGCGCGGGCACGCTGCAAGGTCTCGGGCGCGGTCCACGGCGCGCCGCACAGTTCGACGAGCGGCACGAGCGACGGCGGATTCACCGGATGCGCCACGAGACAGCGCGAGCCGCCTTGCAACCCTTCCGTGAAGGTCGATGCAGGCAAGCCCGACGTCGAGCTCGCGAGCAGCGCGTCGGGCTTCGTCAGGCGGTCGAGCTCGGCGAAGAGCGCGCGCTTTGCTTCGACCACTTCCGCGATGTTCTCCTGCACGAGATCGGCATCCGCGACGGTCTCGGCGAGCGTCGCGCCGGCTGTGATGCGCGCGACGATCGCGTCCACCGGCTCGTCGATCAGCCCGAACGAGGCGAGGTCCTCCACGCTCTCGCGAATGGCGGGCAGCGCGCCCGTCAGCATATGGGGCGCGGCATCGTGAATCCTGACTTGGAAGCCGTTGCGCGCGAACACGATGGCCCACGCGCGCCCGATACGTCCCGAACCAATCACCGCGACCGTTCTTGCTTGCATTCGATTCATCCTCGATGGTTTGCCGTTGTCCTTCGCGACGCTTCGCGCGTCAGAAGTGAGTATCGCTCGCGCCTTTCAGTTGCAGCATTTCGCGCGCTTCGGCGGGCGTCGCGATGTCGAGCGAGAGCCCTTCGATGACCTGCCGGATCTTGCGCACTTGCGCGGCGCTCGATTCGGCGAGCTTGCCCGGCTCGATCCACAGCGAATCTTCGAGGCCCACGCGCACGTTCGAGCCCTGCGCGACGCCTATGGATGCCAGCGGAATCTGATTGCGTCCCGCGCCGAGAATCGACCATACGTAGTCCTTACCGAACAGGCGGTCAGCCGTGCGGCGCATATGCGCGAGGTCTTCCGGATGCGGCCCGATACCGCCCAGCAAGCCGAACACGCTCTGCACGAAGAACGGCGGCTTCGCGAGCCCGCGATCGACGAAATGCGCGAGGTTGTAGAGATGCGAGATGTCGTAACACTCGTACTCGAAGCGCGTACCGTTCGCGCTGCATGAAGTCAGAATGTATTCGATGTCGGCGAACGTGTTCTTGAACACGAGATCGCGGCTGTTTTCCAGGTGCTTGCGCTCCCAGTCGTGCTTCAGTTCCTTGAAGCGGTCGAGCATCGGATAGAGGCCGAAGTTCATCGATCCCATGTTGAGCGATGCCACTTCCGGCTTGAAGAAATGCGCGGGCTTGAGCCGCTCGGCCACGGTCATGTGCGGACTGCCGCCCGTCGTGATGTTGATGACGGCATCCGTCTGCGCCTTGATGTGCGGCAAGAACTGCTTGAACACGGCGGGGTCCTGCGTCGGATGACCGTCGTCTGGATCGCGCGCATGCAGGTGCAGGATGGCCGCGCCTTCGCGTGCCGCGGCGAGCGCGGCATCGGCGATCTGTTGCGGCGTGATCGGGAGATACGGCGACATCGACGGCGTGTGGATCGCGCCAGTCGGTGCGCAGGTGATGATGACCTTGCGTTTGCTTGCCATGTGACTCCTCGTGTTCCTCGTTCGGTTTCGAAGGACTTCGACGTTGTTGCATGGGAAATGGCCCGGCGATCTGGACGAATCTAACCGAAGACCGGCGCACCGGGTATTGCGGTTTTCAGCATATTCGGGTGATGCGGATATGGCCGTGGCGATGCGAGAGGCGTGAAGACCGCGCGAAAGTTGGATGGAAGCGGCGAGAGAGGTCGGCTATCGGCTGGCGAGCATGGCAGTGACTCGCGGACTGAACCGCTTGGCTTGCTGGTTCTTGGACAGGTTCGGGTGCGCCGCCATCGCGTCGGCGAGGGGCTTGCGCATCTGCGCTTCGTCGCGAGGCGGCGCGTGGGGCGTGGGGCGTGAATTCGATGAAACGGGCGGGCGGTCATCGGCTCGCGACCACCGGTGCCTTCGTCGCATGGCGGCAGTGACTCACAGAATCGCGACAGGCTGACAATGCGTGCTGCGCGCTTTCGTTCGTGTCGCGCCGGCCGTACGCGTAAGTCGCGGCAGACCTGAGCCAGTTCCGGACGAGGCTGGACGGTCACGGGCAAGCGGGCAAGTTCGCCGGTATTCCTCGCAGCGGCAAGGCGGAACGGCAGTACCGCAAATCTCAGCTCGAGCGCGCATGTGCGCGGAGCCGGCGCGGAGCCGTCTGACGTACGAAGACGTCCCGAGCATATCGGTCCGCTTCCATGTTGTCGTGACTGGAAAAACTTCGAGCGAGTCATCGGCGAGCGTGGAGCATTGTCGTCGTCGCGCTTGAAAAGCGGCGAAGGTCATTCATCTGCATGCCCCTCGGTGCCCTTCGACTGTCCCCGAAGTGTCCCCGGCGACTTTTGCGTGATACAAACCGCCGGAGACGCCCGTCGGACGGGCTGGCCGTCCCGTCAATCACGACACGTCATTCTTGCCGACCGAAAAATACTTACGCCTGGCTTCGTCAGTCAAACATCGACTCAAATAAGCGCATGCTGGGCACCACGTGCCCGCCAGAATCGACGCCGGCTGCGCGTGCCACGCATGACCCAGCTTGCACAGCCATTCGAGCTTGATCGACCCGTTGACGTACTCATCGGACAGGCAGCGTCCGCCTCGCTCTCGGGCGATCGCATGCATTTCCTCGATTGTGTGCCGCCGCTCGATCCACGCACATTGTGGGCACCACGCCCCTCTCTTGATGTTCCCAGGCGCCGCCAACCAGACATGGCCTCCTTTGCATCGCCAACGCAAGACTCGGTGCGTGCCCTCATACTTATCGGACAGGCACCCTCTTTCCCACCTTCTTCGAGCCCTCATGCAATTGATCGCTTAGCAGCCTGTAGTATTCCGTCACCGTCAGTTCGACTGTGAACCGCGTCACCGTGCGTTTCAAATACAGTTTGGCAACAGCCATATTCATATGACGCACGCCTCGTGTGATCCCTTTCGCCAGTTGTGGGCGCAGACTCGTTGCCCCTGCCTCGCCCGGCGCCTCAACTGCGGCACATAGTCTTCGGGCTCGAAGCGCATCCCCGTGATCGGCGCGTTCGTCGCGGCCTGACCGAGCCAGGTCGACCAGCCAAGCTGCTCCGAGCCGCGACGGCCGAGCTGCCGCTATAGATGCCGCCGCCGTTGGCCGCATTGTTGAAGCGTTCGAACGCGACCGTCATCCCGACCGGACCCTGCGCGTACTGCACCGCCGCCGACCACGCCGAGCCCTGATAAACGCTGCCCGGCACGCCCGCGAACGAGTACGAGCCGCTTACTGTGAAGCCATAGAGTTTCGGCGACGTGTACACGACCGAGTTGTTCGCCCGGTAGATCGTGTCCATGTTGTCGATATCGCCGGGGTGCGCGCCGAAATAGCCGGTCAGCCAGTTCGTCGGGCTATACGGCGACAGCAGCGTGTAGTAGGACGTGTACTGACGGCCCAACGTCAACGTACCGTAGTTCGCGTTGGTGAGCCCGACCCATGCCTGACGGCCGAACATCGCGTTGGTGAACTGCTGACCGCCGCTATTGATATCGAA
Source organism: Burkholderia sp. 8Y (assembly GCF_902506145.1). Classification (GTDB taxonomy): domain Bacteria; phylum Pseudomonadota; class Gammaproteobacteria; order Burkholderiales; family Burkholderiaceae; genus Caballeronia. The sequence continues at coordinate 2,132,731 of NZ_LR733519.1, forward strand.
GCCCGATTCGAGCTGGAAAATGGCCTTGTTGCCGCCGCCGAGATCTTCCGCGCCCTTCAGACCGAAGCGGCTGCCCGCCCAGATGCCCGAGGCCATCTTGACGTTCGAGCGGCCCGGCGTGCTGCGCGCGAGGTTCGTCTGGCTGTTCTGATAGACGATCGAATCGTCGACGATACCGTACAGCGTCACGCTGCTCTGCGCGAACGCCGGCGCGGCGATGGCCGCTGTTCCTGCAATCATTGCCGTGCCTAACTGCTTCAGTCGACGTGTCACGTTTGAATCCCTCACGATTTGTTTTGATGGTTGCGACGTTGGGCAAAGCCGGTCCCTGCCGCGCATCACGGAGTGACGGCGGCCATGGCTTGCGATCGTTATTACTGTCGGTGCTGCTGGCTGTCTCGCTAACGCGCGCGGGCGCTAGGGACTCAAGGCATCAGGCATGGAAGCGTCTCCCTTCTCGAATCGTTGTGCCGCGTATCGTCATCGGCTTGAACGTTGGTACCGGCTACAAATTGGCGTTGAGGCGATCAGCGCGAAAGAGCGGGTTAACCAGTGAGCAGACGCCTGTGGCTGAGCGTCGGGGAAGGGTTGCCAGCAAGCGAGCCCTTGTCGGATGGGACTCTTGAAGGCATGGACGGCGGGATTGTCGATGCGGGGACGCCGGTCTCGCCGCGCATCGCCGATAAAGAAAATAGATAGCGTTGTCCGGTGATTTGCATTGGACCGGGCGTTGGCTGGTCGCGTGCAGGTCTTGTCTTCACGGCTGCTTGCGAGCTTCGTGGAAAGACATTGTCCCAAGTGCGTGCGACGAAACACTTCTATCGCACGTATTGGAGCTCGAGCCACTTCGCGGCGTCAGCGCGAACCGCCAGTTGGGAAGCCGCATGCAGCGGTCAAGCGCGCCGACCTTCCCATAGCGATGAAACTCGTGGACGTAAGCGATCCGTCGCCGATGCGCTCGTCACACTGCGCCAATGCCGGGTTGTTGACCAGAAGAGATGATCTTGAGGACGTGATAGACCGGCGGCTCGATGCGAGGGCGATCGACCAGCCGTCAGCAAATGCGCTATCGATAGAGGAATACTTGAATCGGCACACGCGGACAATCGAGAGTCACTCACCGATAGCCTCATTGCGCACCTAACGCAGCGGCCGCGAGCCTCTTGAACTGAACGTTGCGTGGCCGAGTGCATTCACCTTTCGCGAGATGCGGCGGATCAGAAAACGACCGACATTCCACGCGATCCACGGGTCGCCTGCGCAGGTTTTGAGGACGCTTGCCGTTCCCTCGGATCGCATTTTCGCGACCAGCTTGGCTTTCGCATCGAGCCACCTCAGACCGCGCGAGCGACGGGCGACGAGTTCTCGCAGACGCGCATTGCTGCTGATGGCTGGCCGTGACAACAGCTGATCAGTCGCCGCCTTCATTGCCGCGTAATTGACCTTCGTGCGGCTCATGCCGGACGACTGTTTGCTAATCGAACCCGTTCTCTCAGTGTAGAGATAATAGGCATCGCTGGTACACACCCAAGTAGAGCCGGCTAGCAGCGCGTCGAGCATCAAATGAAAGTCCTCGCCGTGACGCAGGTTCACGGGATACCGAAGTCCTCGTTCGATCAATGTGTCGCGGCGAAAGATCGGCATCAGTAGCCCGAAGTCGCATTCGGTCGATTCGCCTGCCGCGTTGTACAGAAACGAATCCAGCGTCACTTCAAAATGCGATTCATTGTCCCTTCGACGGAATCCTTGCCGGGCAATTTTCTGTGCCACGGCGTCGTAAATCAATAGGTTGTCCGTAACAATGTCCGCCTTGGTTTCTTCCCCGAGCTGCACGAGCCGTTCTAACCGTTCGGGCGCGAAGCGGTCATCGGCGTCAAGGAGCGCGATCCATTGACCGCGCGCTTCCTCGATGCCCGCGTTACGAGCGCCACCCGGCCCCATGTTGGATGCGAGATTGATCAGTTTAATGCGGCTGTCTTTCTTCGCTGCAGATTCGACGACCTTCGCCGTGTCGTCGGTGGATGCATCATTCACAACGATGATTTCGAGTGGCGGCAGTGTCTGCGCTTGCAGTGATGCGATCGCAACCTGTATGAAATCCTGCGCGTTGTAAGCGGGGACTACAACTGATACTGACATGTTTTGCCCTCCCGACTACCGCATTGTTAGACAGATGCGTTTCGCGACTGGAATAACCACTGTGCCGCGCAAGACAGGCGTCTCTCGCCGATTGTAGGCGAGTCGAAGCCGTGAAGAGCAAAGATAGCGAGTAGGCGACGCAAAATCATCGGGATAACTACCTGCATTGATTCGTTGTCAAATCAAACGGCACAACGGGTTCCAAACCAACGTTATAAGACGCTCGTTAACTACTGGCTTTTCCCCGATCGGCATGGCGATTGCTTGATCCGAAGGCATTCATAATCCAACTCACGGGAGACATCAATGAAACTTCTAACGACGCAAGAGGGTCTGCCACGGCTCTCGTGGGGTGCCATCATCGCCGGCGTGATTCTTTCGATGATCGTCTATCTGATTATGAGCGTGCTCGGCACGGCCATCGGCGCGTCCTTGCTTTCGCCGATGTCGAAGCCCGACGCGCTGCACGGTTTCGGCTTCGGCTCCGGGGTATGGGTCATCGTCACCACGGTCCTTGCGGTGTTCGTCGGCTCGTATTACGCCGGACGCTGCGCGCCGGTAATCGGGTGGCTGCACGGACTGCTCTCGTGGGCTGTCATGACCCTGTTGATCGTGTACGGCATGACGTCGCTGATCACGGGCGCAGTGAGCACCGCCGGCAGCGTGGCCGCGACGACGGCGCAGGTCGGCGCCACAGCGGCGAATCAGTCCGGCAGTGGCAATCAGCTGATCGATTCGGCGAAGCAGCAGGTTCAAGCCGCGGTCGCATCGGCGGCGTCGGCGGCATCCAGCCCCGAAGCCGATCAGAACGCACGCCAGGCTGCCGATACCGCCGCTCGCGGCGTCGCCCGCGCAAGCTGGTTCTCGTTCGCCGCATTGATCGTCGGCGCGATCATCTCGATCGTCTCGGGCGGCGCGGGCTTCCGTCACCAGCCGCCGTTCGAGGAAAGCGGCGGCTCCGCCGTGGATCGCGACACGGCTCTGGGCCGCGATCGCGCAGTGTCGGGAGGCGTGCGTCGTTAAGCGGCTGTCCGGCGTCCGTCTAGGTAGAAGGGGCAATGCTGTCGTGAGCGCGCAACCGGCTTGACGCTCAGTGGTTTAAGCCCGGTGCGCGCCAGCAAGGTCACGGCGCGCGTCCACGAGAAGAGTGGAATGCGCGCCGCTTTAGGCAGTCCCGCTAGGGCTTCCGCCAAGACAGCCGCGCTGTATGAGAACCGTTGAGTGACGGTGTATCCGTGAGCGAAAAGAAATCGCGGCGACTAGATCGACGCCCATCGCGTATTCGATAGCGATGATCGCGACCGAGCGTGCTCCCGGTTCCACGTTCATTCCGATTTCGCACGCGAACGCACGGTCGATCTTATTGCGCTCGACGCTGCACCCGTTCAGCCTATGAAAACGCCGAGTTCGCGCAGCACCCGTTGCGCGGACTCGGCGTCGCGTATCAACGCGCTGACGGCCATCGCGCTTTATCGATCGACCGGACGACAACGCCGAAGCGGTGGAACGATGGCAAGAGCCTAAGGCCGCCCCGTCACGCGTTGCACCATCGCGTACAGCACCGACATCTGCAAGCCGGTCTTGAGCGCGTAGTTGGGATCGTATTGATTGGAGTATCCCCACCAGTCGAAGCACCCGTTCGGGTTCGTCGGCCCCGGCGCGGATGACGCGACCGTGTCGGGATAGACGACGACCAGCTTGTTGGTATCGGCCCACTCATTGATGCCGGCTTCCGTGACCCAGCGGTTTCCCACGAGCGACGCCTGCTGCAAGCAGCCATGAAGTGCCAGCACGAATCCGCATTGTTGCCCTTGCGCGCAGGCCTTTGGAACAAAGACGCTGCCGGTCGGACTCATCGAGAGGTTGGACGACGCGCCGAATTCGGTCTGATCGAACGTCAGCAGCGCACCGGACAGCTTTCCGTCGTTGCGCGGCTTGAGCGGGCCGATGAACATGGTCAGCCACGTCTTCACTGAATCGTAGGTTGCACCGTTGGCCGAGCAACGAACCATGTACGGGCTTCCGAGCGTGCCGCACGCAAGCTCGCCGTCGGGCGATTCCCAGCCGTGCGCAGCGGGATACGTTTTGTCGAAGTGAATCTGCGCCCCGTAATGCCGGTACTCGGAATCGAGGTCGGCCATCTCCAGCGGATTGACCACCTCGTCTTGCGTGCCGGACCACAGGTAGACGGGTTGTCCGCGAAGATTCGTCGACGGGTCGATCGTGCCGAGAGCCGACTGCGTGTCCAGATACGTCTCTGAAGCGATCAGCGTGCTGTTATACGACGCCTGATTCGTCGGAAGCGTCAGGCCGCCGCAGTTTGCCAGGGCGCTCGCTGCGCCGCCGACGCCGGCGCACCAATAGACGCCGCCGGCATAGACTGCGGCGCCCTTGAACGTCGCCGAGTGAGCGACATGCATTTGCACCGCCGCGAATCCGCCCGACGAGATGCCAGCGACGAAGACCTTCGCCGGGTCGATCTTGTAGCGTTGCAGTCTGACGGTCGTGGCTTGTTGCGATGCGCCACTCGGCGCGGCGCTGGCTGTGACGGAAGACGCGCCCACGGTTGCCGACCGCGCCGCTGCGGCAGTATCCGCACTCGCCGATCCGCCGCCGCACCCCGCGAGGCAGAATGCGACGCTTGCTGCCGACGCCAACCGTGCGCCTAACGAGATGGTCGCCATCGTCGTCCCCTCCCAAGGGCGAAGAAACATCGAACGCGTTTTTTCTAGCGAGCTATGTGCCGTTCGAGCAAAAGTTGCGCCCAAGGCGCGTGGACGCTTTACGCGCCCCCCTCGCGACGCTGCGCTACGAGACGGACAACGCGCTGTCTATCGCCTCATTGAGCTGCTCGACATCGACGGGCTTCGTGAAATGGAAGTCGAATCCGGCGTCGGCGGTGCGCGCGCGGTCCTGAGGCTGTCCCCAGCCAGTGATGGCAATGAGCGTGACGTCCTTTGTCGCGGGCCTCGCGCGGATCTGGCGGGCGACGTCGATGCCGGTCATGCCGGGCAAGCCCAGGTCGAGCAGCACAATCTGTGGACCATAGTGGCTGAGGATATCGACGGCCTCCTCGCCCGAATACACGGTCCGCACCTCGTGCCCTTCGAGTTCCAGGAGCGCCGTGAGCGCGTCCGCTGCATCGACGTTGTCGTCGACGACCAGAATGCGACGCCTTTCCTGCTTTTCGGTAGGCGCTTGCGTCGCCGGGGCCTCGCGCTTGCGCACCGGCGGCGGCACGACCTTGCATTGCACGGGCAGATGAATGGCGAAGCAACTCCCCTGATCTTTCCCGGCACTCGACGCGGTGATCCGGCCTCCATGAAGTTCGATCAGCGACCTCGAAAGCGCGAGACCGATTCCAAGTCCGCCTTGACGATGATGGTCGGGATTCACCTGGGAAAACATGGAGAAGATCGCCGACAGCTTCTCAGGCTCGATGCCGATTCCATTGTCAGCGACGGACAGAACGATCTCCGAATCGTCGGCCCTTGCATCCACTTCGATGCGCCCGCCGGGTGGCGTGTATTTCGCGGCGTTCGTCAGGAGATTCGCCAGCACCTGCGCCAATCGCAAGCGGTCCGCCTCAATATGCACCGGGCGCGCGGGATGTTTCAGCACCCACTCGTGGCCCTTGCCCTCCAGCATCGGCCTCGCGATCTCGACGGCGTCGTCGATGACATCCTTGACCGCCACGGCCTCTTTGCGCAATGTCAGCGCGCCGCGCGTGATGCGCGACACATCGAGCAGGTCGTCCAGCAGAAGCGCCATCGCTGCGGACTGCCGGCGCAGTATCGTGATGCACCAGTCTCTGCGCTGCTCGGTGAGTCCGGGCTGTTCGAGGATCTCCGCCACCTGTCTGATCGGCGCAAGCGGGTTGCGCAGCTCGTGAGCGAGCGTCGCCAGGAACTCATCCTTGCGGCGGTCCGCTTCGGAAAGGGCCTGCTCGGCGCGCACGCGCGGCGTCACGTCGCCGAACCACGCGACGACCGAGCCATCGAGCGACGCAGCAACGACGTGAAACCACTGCTCGCCGTTCTTCCCCTCGACGCGCAGGTCGAAGGCATCGCGTCCGGCTATCTCGGCGAGCGGCGCGAGGCGGTCGAGCAGAATGTCCGGGTCCCACCCCGCCGGACGCACATACGTGGTCGAACTGCCTATCACGACTGCGGCGGTCTGGTTGAAAAGCTGCGCGGCTGCGTCGTTCAGGTAGTCCCATCTGAACTCGCCGATTCTGTTCTCGCGGATCACCGGCGTCAGGATGCAAAACGGCACGCCGGCACTGTTCAGCGCGACGTCGAAGCGGTGCCGCGCATCGCGCTCGACGCGCAACAGCCGCTCGCCCGCTTCGTGAGACGCCGCCTCCGCTTTACCGGCGCGTTTTGCCACCATCGCGAGTTGTTGACCGGCCAGGACCAGCAGCCCGCCGACCACCACATAGACCAGAAGCACGATCTGGTCGTCGCGTGCCTCGACCGTCAACGTACCGAGAGGTTGCATCCATAGCGAGCCGAATGCCGTTCCGCCTATCAGGAGAAGCACTCCGGGCACCGCACCGAACAACACGGTGATCAACGGTAGCGATGCGCTGACGAGCAGAAATGTCAGTCGTCCGTGTGCGACGACTGTCAGCGCCTGCTGAAGCAGGAGCACCGCCGCCCCTGCAGCGAGTCCCAGCACCAGCCGCTTCCTGGCCGGGAATTGTGCGATGCGAACGATCATGGCGAAAACCGAGAATTGAGTGACGCCGATTCGTCTGCATTAAACATTCCCAGGCTGCGGAACTCGTCATGCGCGTTTAACGGTGGCGGGTGGTGTTAGAAAGAAGAGCGGACGTCCGTGCTCTTTTCGCTTTCATGGACGCTGAACTCAGGCCGTATCGGCAGATGCAAAGACCGTACGGGCGTTCGATCGCAGGACAAGCTGGATGTTTCGAACTCGCCTCCGCACACCTTCTGCTACAGCCCCCAGATAATATCGGCGTCCCTGAGCCTGGCTTCGCGCAACATATCGAGGAAAGGAAGCGCGCGGGATTGCAGCCCGAGCCCGGTCCGCTCGTCCGTCAACGACAGCGGATGATAAAGCGCGCCGTGCTCGTGCGCGATCCGTTCGTCTTCGTTCAGGACTGTCTGCAGGCGCTCGATCGCCGCGTCTACCTCGCTATGCAAGATGACGCCCCTCGAACCGATACGCTTACCGATGATTCCCAAAAGGTAGCCTGCGAGGTCACGCAACATCACGACATCGGGCGTGGCCCTCGAATGAAATGTGACTAACATTGCCGTTCTCCCTGGCGCGAGCGCCTCGAAGTTCTGCAGGCGGCGCGGGCCTGGCTATCGCGTTTGCGGCTCGTGCTGCTCCATCGCGACGAGGACGCTGCATGTAACGCGATCCAGCAGCCAGCCATCGTCCTGGCCGGTCCACCAGCGCGAGAGCATGCCGCTGCGGTGATGTCCGACGACGATGAGATCGATATTCAGCGCACTCGCAAACGAAGGAATCTTCGTCATCGGATTGCCGGTCGCAAGATGACCCTGCGCGACGACGCCCAGTTGCGCCAGCTTGTCCACGCCTTCACGCAGGACATCTTCTGCGGTGTCGCGTTCGAGCTGGATTGGCACCGGAAAGACCACATCGAGCCCTCGCGTCCATTCGGTATCGTCGAGGACCGCAAGAAGATGCGTTTCCGCATGAAGCTCGCGCGCGAGATGAGCGCCGAGACGCAACGCGCACCGCCCTTCGTGAGTGCCGTTGTAGCACAACAGAATTCGACGATAGCTGGCCATGATGCCTCCCGCTGCATTGATTCCAATATATCACAGCGTGATGTATATCGGGCGGCGGCGCGTCGGCGCGATTTCTTGCAAGGGGTCTGTCAATCTCGCCCGAAGGAAGAAGCAGACGCTCGGGTGCGGCTTTGTTTGTGCGACTTATAGAATTCCGTGTCGCGTCGTTTCGTTATCGACGGACGATCGACATCATTGCTCCCGCGAAGAACTCCGCGCTGCCGGATGCACGGCCGCGCTCGTCGAGCATCATGCAGATACCGAAGCGTGCAAGCACCGCATGATGCTTTCGAGCCCGCGCATCATGCCGCGTCGCCGTGCTACTCACGAGCCCCTCGCGAACCCGCCGGCAGCTCGATCACCCGACCCGCATAAACCGCATCCGTCGCCGAGATGGTCGCCTGTGCGGCGATGTTCGCTGCGATGTCATCATCCAACGAAGCGGCTTTCGGCGCGCCGCTCGTGTCGATGTGCATGAGCATCTGTTCGCAGGCGGACACGGGATCGACGCTGTCCCCTTCGAACATCTGTAAATACAGGTGGATGCGCTTCCTGTCGTGCGCGATGACGCGCGCATCCACACGCACGGCCGCGCCTTCCTTCAACTCGCGCAGATAGCTGACATGCGCCTCCAGCGTGTAAAGCGTGCGATGCCGTGCGCGGCGCGCGGCATCGCCCAGGCCGATGTCATCCATGAAGGCATCCGTCGCGAGGCTGTAGATCAGCATGTAGAACGCATCGCGCAAGTGCCCGTTGTAGTCGACCCACTCGGGCCTGACCGTGTCGCGATAGATCATCTTTCAATCCTCGATGCCGTGACGTGCCTTGGCCTGCGCGATCGCGTCGATCACGCTCGTGATGCAGTCGTCGCGATAGCGTTCGAGGTCCTTGATGCCGCGGCCCCTCGTCTGCTTTGCGGTGCCATCCACGACGCGATCGATGAGTTCGTCGGTCAGCTCGGGCGCAACGAGTTTCGTCCACGGCAACTTCAGCGCCGGTCCGAACTGCTGCATGAAGTGCCGCATGCCCGCCTCGCCGCCCGCGAGCGTGTAAGTCAGAAACGTGCCCATGAACGACCAGCGAATCCCCGCGCCGTAGCGGATCGCGTCGTCGATCTCGCCTGTCGTGGCCACGCCTTCGTTCACGAGATGCAGCGCCTCGCGCCATAACGCTTCCAGCAATCTGTCGGCGATGAAGCCGGGCACTTCTGCGCGCACGCGCAACGGCCGCATGCCGATGGAAGCATAGAACGTCATCGCCGCGTCGATCGATTCTTCCGACGTTCTACCGCCGCCCAGCACTTCCACCAGCGGCAGCAGATAGACCGGGTTGAACGGATGCCCGACGACGCATCGCTCGGGGCGTACGGCACGCGCATAGAAGTCGCTCGGCAAGAGCCCCGATGTCGACGACGCGATGATCGCCTCGGGCTTCGCCGCGCGGCTCACGCGTTCGTGCAGCGCGAGCTTCAGCTCTTCGCGCTCGGGCGCGCTCTCCTGAACGAAGTCGGCATCGGCGACACACTCCTCCACGCTCGCCACCACGCGCAGCCGTTCCTGCGAGGCGCCCGCAGCCAAACCGACGCGTTCGAGCGCCGGCCATGCGTTCGCGACGTTCGCGCGCACGACCGCTTCGGCGCCCGGAGCCGGGTCCCATACGACCACATCGAGACCCTGCGCGAGCGCGCGCGAAACCCATCCGCTACCGATGACGCCCACGCCGAGCGCGGCGAATTGCTTGACTTGCATTGTCGTCTCCCCAGCACTCATGCGAATTGTTCGACTGCACGCTTTTCCAGCGGCCGTTCGCCGCGCGCCGGCAGGCCAAGCTTGCTGCGCCCCTCGGCGGGCGTGAGCGCGCGGCCACCCAATCGTTCGATGATCTCGACCGCCCGCTGTACCAGCGTTCCGTTGCTCGCAGGCACGCCGCGATCGAGCCACAGGTTGTCTTCCAGCCCGACGCGGACATGGCCGCCAAGCAGCATTGCCTGCGCCACCATCGGCATCTGCATCCGGCCGATGCCGAAGCCTGCCCAATGCGCGCCGGGCGGCAAGTTGTCCACCATCGCCTTCATCGTGCCCGTGTCGGCGGGCGCGCCCCACGGAATACCCATGCAAAGCTGAAAGAGCGGCGGCGCGTCGAGCAGGCCCTCTTTCAGCAACTGATTCGCGAACCACAGATGCCCGGTGTCGAAAATTTCGAGCTCGGGCCTCACGCCGAGTTCCTGGATGCGCTTTGCACCCGCGCGGAGTTGCGCGGGCGTGGAGACGTAAACGTAGTCGCCATCGCCGAAGTTGAGCGTGCCGCAATCGAGCGTGCAGATCTCGGGCAGCAGTTCCTCGACATGCGCGAGACGCGTGAGCCCGCCGACCAGATCCGTGCCCTTGCCGAAGCGCATCGGGTCTTCGCCCGGACCGATTTCCAGATCGCCGCCCATGCCCGCCGTCAGATTGATGATTACGTCCACGTCCGATGAACGAATGCGATCCACTACCTCGCGGTACAGCGCGGGATCGCGGCTGCCTCGTCCGGTGCGAGGATCACGCACATGGCAATGCGCGACCGTCGCGCCGGCGCGCGCCGCTTCGATGGCTGCGTCGGCGATCTGCTTCGGCGTGACGGGAATCGCGGGATGCCGTGCCGTGGTGTCGCCCGCCCCGGTGACTGCGCAGGTAACGATGACGTCGTAGTTCATGGTTTAATATGGATGCCTAATTGTTACGGAAGCCCGGCGTACACATCACCGGGGCGAGAATCAGAGACCGAGATACTGTTTGACGGCGGGCAGCCCGTCTTTTCCATCGACGGTCTTCACGCCCGCAAGCCATGAATCGAGCAGTTGCGGGTTCTGCTTGAGATACGCCTTGGCCGCATCGGCCGGACGCTCCTTGTTCATCACCGGCTGCATGAGGCGGTTCTCGAGGTCCGTCGTGAAGTGCAGGTTCTTCACGAGCTTGCCCGCGTTCGGGCAGCGCGTGAGAAAGTCCGGGTTCGTGAGCGTATAGACGCGTGCCTCGCCATAGTTCGGGCCGAACACATCGTCTCCACCTGACAGATAGTTGATCTTCATCTGAATGTTCATCGGATGCGGCTCCCACGCAAGAAACACGACCGGCTTTTTCTCGCGAATGGCGCGCTCGACGGTCACGAGCATCCCCGCTTCGCTCGACTGAACCAGCTTGAAACCGCCGAGACCGAATTGATTGGTGTCGATCATCTTCTGAATCTTGGCGTTTGCGCTGCTGCCGGGTTCGATACCGTAGATCGTGCCATTCAGCTCATCCTTGTGCCTCGCGATATCGGCGAAGCTCTTGATGCCCGCGTCGTATGCATAGCCGGGTACGGCGAGCGTCGCCTTGGCGCCAGAGAGATTCGGCGGCTCGATCTTGTCGATACTTTTCGCATCGAGGAACGGCTGCACCGCCTTTTCCTGCACCGGCCACCAGTAGCCGAGCGACACATCGATCTGCTTGTTCTTGAGACCCGCGAGCGAAATCGGCACCGATGCGACCGTCGTGCGCGGCGTGTAACCCAGCCCTTCGAAGAGGACCGACGCGAGCGCCGTCGTCGATGTGATATCCGTCCAGCCGATATCGACGAAGCGCACGGTGCGGCACGTCGCATCGTCGTTCGCGTAGGCGACGTTGGCGGCACATGCGAATGCAACGAGAGTCCAGCGGAAGCGAGGTTTCATGGTGGCGTGACCGTCGAAAGGGCGTGAGTAGAAAGTACCGCTGCATTAAACCATCCGAACGCCCCATTGCGACCACCAGTTGACTGCCAGCGACGTGCGGGTTTTCAGGGACACGCCCGATTGCGCGCGCTTTTTGCACTTGATAGCGTGACTGATCGCGGCCCGCTGCTCACTCACTCGATGCCCGTCCCTCAAGACTTCCACTTCCTGCTGCTGCCCCAGTTCTCGTCGATCGGCTTCATGTCCGCGATCGAGCCGCTGCGCGTCGCGAACCGCTTCCAAGGCGAGCTGTATCGATGGCACATTCTTTCGGTCGATGGCGGGCCGGTCGCCGCGAGCAACGGTATATCGCTGAACGCGGACCGTTCCATCGACGATGCCGCCGATGTGCGCACGCTCATCGTCGTGTCGGCATTCGAGCCGCTGGCGGTCTATACGCGCCGCATCGGCGAGTGGTTGCGCAAGCTGGATCGCGCGGGCGCGACGCTCGGCGGCATCGACACGGGCAGCTTCATTCTTGCCGAAGCGGGGCTGCTCGCGGGCAAGCGCGCGACCTTGCATTGGGAGGCACTGGCGGCATTCGCGGAGCGGTATCCGTCCATCGAAACGAGCCAGGAAATCTTCGCGATCGACGCGCGGCGCATCACGTGTGCGGGCGGGACGGCATCCATCGATCTGATGCTCGATCTCATCGCCCGCGATCATGGCGCGGAACTCGCGGCGCAGGTCTCCGAGCAGTTCGTGCTCGGGCGCATTCGCCAGCGCAGCGATCATCAACGCATGAAGATCGCCGCGCGTTACGGCATTCACAACCGCAAGCTGATTCAGGTGATCGGCGTGATGGAACAGCACATGGAAGAGCCGCTTGCGCCGGATGCGCTCGCGGAATCGATCGGCGTCACGCGGCGTCAGCTCGAACGCCTCTTCTGCTCCGCGCTGAAGGACACGCCGACGCACTTCTATCTCGGCCTGCGTCTTGCGCGCGCCCGCGAACTGCTTCAGCAAACCGACATGTCGATACTCGCGGTCTGCGTCGCGTGCGGCTTCGAATCGCCGTCGCATTTCTCGCGGACGTATCGGGCGCGCTTCAATACGAGCCCGCGGCAGGACCGCAGCGCATTGCGCGCCGTGATCACCGCGCGAGCCGCCTGACCTTAGAAAGAATGCCTCATACCCACGCGCACATCGGCCTGCGTGTTCGACGTGGACGGCGTGAAGCTATAGCCGATGACGGCATCGACCGGTCCCGACGCGCGCAGATAGTCGCCTGAGATATAGACGTCGGTGCGCTTGGACAAGAGGTAGTGCAGTCCGAGCGATCCCTGATTCCAGTGATTTCCTTCGAATCGCGTGTGCTGATAGCCGCCGTAGAGCGCGATATCGGGCCTGAAGTTATACGACGCGCCTGCCTCGTAGACTCTCATGTAGGACGTGACGCCAAGCCCCTTGATGCTCGTCCACGTGAAGTTGCCCGACAGCATGAGGTTGCCGATCGTCCACGCGGCGCCCATCGCGAGCGCGCCTTGCTTGTCGGTGGGAAACGCGTTTGTGCTGTACAGGTCCGTGCGCGCGCCCGTCACGGGATCGATGCTGACGACCGGCTGCCCGAGGAACGTATACGCGCCGATCATCGCGTAGGGATCGAACGCATAGATGCCATTCGGGTTGTTCAACTGCGTATAGGCGATGCCCAGATTGAACGTGTTCGCCGCATAGTGCCCGCCCACACTCCACGCGCTGTTACGATGAAAATTGCCCGCGATATTGCCGAACGAATACATGCCGCCGAACGTGAAGCCGCCATAGTCGCTCGACAGAAACTTCACTGAATTGGGCAGCCGGTCGCCGTTCATGCGATCGAAGTCTCCCTGGTGAATCGCATAGCCGCTCGCCCACGCCGAGATGTTGTAGAGATAAACGAACTCCTCGGTCATATCGAGCTGATTACCGAACGATATCTGGCCCCACTGTTTGCTTGCGAGACCCACATACGCCTGACGGCCGAACTCCGCGCCGCCGAACGCGTAGCTTCCGGTGCCGAGATGAAAACCCGATTCCAGCGCGAAGACCGCTTGCAGTCCGCCGCCCAAATCTTCCGTTCCGCGAAAGCCGATACGGTTGCCGTAGGAGATGCCGTCATCGAACTTGACGACGTGCGAACCCCCGGTGTTGTTCACATAGGTAATGCCGGCATCGATAATGCCGTAGAGCGTCACGCTGCTTTGTGCTTGCGCTTGAGCGGGCGCGAGCGCCGCGCTCGCGGCGAGGGCGAGGCTGGTCATGCAAGATACACGTCGTGCGTGGCGGTGTACGGCGTTGGGTGTATTCATCAGCGTGTCCTTTTTATTGTGGGTCGACACGTAAAGTAAATTGCCATATACGTGGCGGCTCGACTAATTGCGACGCAAATGTGCTCAGGTGCGACGGGTTCGCGTTTCGCGCGCATTGGCGCATGCCCTTCTACTTCACGCCGAGCGCGCTTTGAACGGCTTCCAGTCCGTTGCCGCCGTTCGCGGTCGTCACGCCGTCGAGCCACGTCTTGAGGAGCGCGGGATTGCGCTTGAGCGCATCGGTCGCGGCCGTGTCGATCTTCTGCTTCCTCTCGAGCACGTCCGCGATAACGCCGTTCTCCAGATCGACGTTGAACGCCATCTGCCTGAAAAGGCGTCCGAGATTCGGGCATTGCTGTTCATAGCCGCTGCGCGACACGGTGTTCACGGTCGCGCCGCCGAAGTTGGGGCCGAGGTATCGATCCCCGCCGTCGAGATAGACGAGCTTGAACTTCGTGTTCATCAGATGCGGCTCCCACGCGAGAAACACGATGAACTTCTTGTCGCGTATCGCGCGCTCGACTTGCGTCAGCATGCCGGTTTCGCTCGATTCGACGACCTTCCAGTCGCCGAGGCCGAAGGCTTTGTCGTCCACCATCTTCTTGAGGTTCTGGTTGGCAGGCGCGCCGGGTTCGATGCCGTAGATGCGCTTGTCGAACTTGTCTGCGTTCTTCGCGAGGTCCGCGAACGAATGCACGCCCGCCGCCGCCACATAGTCCGGCACGGCGAGCGTGAACTTGGCGTTGGACAGGTTCGCCCGCACCACGTCGATGGACTTCTCGTCGACGAACGGCTTCACGAGCGGCGCCTGCGCCGGCATCCAGTTGCCGAGAAACACGTCGATCTGCCCTTTCTTCAAACCTTGATACGTGATCGGCACCGACAGGTTGGCGACGTCCTGCCGATAGCCGAGCGCCTTCAGCACGATGCCGCTCATCGCGTTGGTCGCGTCGATGTCGGTCCAGCCCGGATCGGCCATGCGTACCTGCGCGCACGACGGCGGATCCGCGGCGAATGCAAGCGACGCCGCGCAGCCGAGCGCGGCGTGAAAAAGCGCATGAAAGAGGACTTTTTTCATCTGCGTTCCTGTCGAAAGGTGCGGTTGATGGTGCAGCGGCTTTTAGTGCTCGACGGCGGGAAAGCGCGCCATCGCTTCCAGATCGTCGAGGTCGAGATGATTGCGCATGTAACGCTGGCTCGCATCGACGCGAGGCTGCCAGTCCCACGACTGGATCGTGCCGCGCGTGGTGGACGCGAAGTGAAAATGGCGGCGGCGCTGGCTCTTCAGCACGTCGCGATGCAACGCTTCCAGATCCCAGCGACGCGCGACTTCCTCACGGAACGCGGCGGCGAGTGCCCGATGCCGTTCGTCTTGCGCCAGATTCGTCCGTTCGAACGGGTCGGCATTGACGTCGTAGAGCTGGTCGGGATCGACCGTCGTGTGAATGAACTTGTAGGCTCCGCGCCGGATCATGACGATGGGCGCGATCGCGCCCTCGGCCAGATACTCGCCGATCGCTTCGTCATGGCCGCCCGTTCGCGTCAGATGCGGCAGGAGGCTGCGTCCGTCGATGGCGTCGGGCCATTCACGCGGCGGCGCATTGCGCGCCAGTTCGACGAGCGTCGGCAGCACATCCAGATGCGAGACCGACTCGGCCACGCGATGCGCCTCGAAGCGCCCCGGCCGATGCACGATCAGCGGCACGCGGCAGCCGCCTTCGAAGAAGGTCATCTTGTACCAGAGGTTGCGCTCTCCGAGCATCTCACCGTGATCGGACGTGACGATGATCGTGGTGTCGTCCGCGAAGCCGGCCTGCTCCAAGGCTTCGAGGATCGCGCCGAACTGGTCATCGACATACGACACCGCGCCGTAATACGCGCGCCGTGCGTTGCGGATTTGCGCGTCGGTCGGCGGCGTGCGATCGGCTTCGTAGACGTGACGCAGACGCCGCGAATGCGGATCGCTTGCTTCGAGCGCGTCGCGATGAAGCGGCATGTCCACGTCCTCATCGCGATACATGTCCCAGTATTTGCGCGGAATCGCATACGGATCGTGCGGATGCGTGAGCGACGCGACCATCATGAAAGGCCGCGCGTCCTTGCCCGCTTGCCGCTCGCGCGCCATGTCAAAGAGCTTCTGTCGCACGGTGAACGTGACTTCGTCGTCGAAGTCGAGCTGATTGGTACGCACGCACGGGCCGGCTTCGATGACGGAACTCATGTTGTGATACCACGAGGGACGCGCCTCGAAGTTCTCCCAGTCGGGCGTCCAGCCGAAATCGGCGGGATAGATGTCGGTGGTGAGCCGTTCCTCGAAACCGTGCAGCTGGTCCGCGCCGCAGAAATGCATCTTGCCCGACAGGATCGTGCGATACCCCTCCGCGCGCAGATAGTGCGCGAAGGTCAGCGTTTGCGACGGGAACTCGGCGGCGTTGTCGTAGGCGCCGATGTTCGAGGGCAGCTTGCCCGACAAAAACGAGAAACGCGACGGCGCGCAGAGCGGGCTCGCGCAATACGCGGATTCGAAGACCACGCCGTGACGCGCGAGCGCATCGATATGCGGCGTCTTCGTCACGCGGTTGCCGTACGCGGCGAGCGCGAACGGCGTGAGTTGATCGGCCATCAAAACAAGGATATTTTGTTTCGCTTCAAGCATGGAGCAAGCCTCGAATAGAATCGGATGCAAGAACCGCGCGCCCGGTTGTTCGCGCAATGTCACTATTGCCGTCCGATTTTCGTCTGTGAAGACGGCATTTCGTTATGCGCCCATAAGGAGCCGTTATGCCGCGACAAGACCGCCTGCCGCCTATGCAGGCGCTCCTGATGTTCGAATCCGCCGCGCGGCTCGCGAGCTTCACGGCCGCTGCGCGCGAGCTCGGTTCGACCCAGCCCGCAGTGAGCCAGCGCGTCGTGCAGCTTGAAGAATCGCTTGGCACGGCGCTGTTCGAGCGCGGCCACCGCGGCGTGACGCTGACCGAAGACGGCGCGCGTCTCTTCGATGCAGTGCGTCAGGGCCTCGATGTCATCCGTGAAGCCACGAGCGATATCCGCGCGCGCCATACGCAGCGCGCGCTGACCTTGTCGACGGACTTCGGCTTCGCCACCTACTGGCTCATGCCGCGCCTGCCGCAATTCAAGGCGCTGATGCCCGATGTCGACGTGAAGATCATCACGTCTCAGCAGATGCCGAGCGCGTCCGGCGATTGCGCGGATGTCGCCATCGTGTTCGGCGACATGCACGGCGACTGGGGCGCGCGCCGGGCCGTGAAGCTGTTCCCGGAACGCGTCACGCCCGTATGCAGCCCGACTTTCGCGGCGACGCATGACACCTCCGATCTTTCGAAGCTACCGCTGCTGCATGTCGAACGCACGCAGCCCGAGCGATGGCTTTCATGGAACGCCTGGTTCGACGCGCACGGCGAGACACCGCCGCCCATGCACGGCGGACTGACCTTCAACAGCTACGCGCTCGTCGCGCATGCGGCGGTCATGGGCCAGGGCGTCGCGCTCGGCTGGTCGCCGCTCATCGACGAACTCGTGTCCACGGGCCAGCTCGTCTCGCTCAGTGCGGCCTCGCTCGTCACCGATCGCGGGTACATGCTGCTCACGCGACGCGACCAGTCGGCGGCCGTGCGCGCTTTCCAGGACTGGCTGCTCGACGAGTGCGACGCAATCGTCTGACGCCGACCGCTCGTTCGCTTCATTTCGCTGTTTTGTTGATTGACCGTCCAATATAAAAAAAGTAGCATGGACTGACGTTCTGCACAACCGGGGCCGCCATGCTCTCTTTACGTCGACCACCATGCCAAAGCTAGGAATGCGGGAAGTGCGCCGCGCGCAACTCATCGATGCCACCTTGCTGACCATCGACGAAGTGGGACTGACGGGCGCCACGCTCGCGACGGTGGCCCAGCGCGCGTCCATATCGACCGGCATCGTGAGCCATTACTTCGGCGACAAGGACGGGCTGCTGGAGGCCACCATGCGCCATGTGCTGCGGTCGTTGTGGCAAGGCACGTCGCGCCGGCGCAAGGCCGCGAAGCCCGATCCGCGCTCGAAACTGCGCGCGGTCGTCGCGGCCAACTTCGATGTCGAGCAGGTCAACGGGCCGGTCATGAAGACATGGCTCGCGTTCTGGTCGGAAAGCATGCATAAGGAACAACTGCGGCGTTTGCAGCATGTGAACACGCGGCGTCTCTACTCCAATCTGTGCACGGATTTCTCGCGCGTCATGAGCCGCGCTGCGGCCCGCCGCGCGGCAACCGGGCTCGCGGCCCTGATCGACGGTCTCTGGCTGCGCGGCGCGCTCGCGGGCGAACCGTTCGACACGAAGACCGCGTTGCGCGTCTCATACGACTACATCGATCTCATGATCCAGCCACGAGACTGATCATTCCAACGCATTCAGGAGACGCAGGCGATGCCAGTTTTCGAAGAGCAACGGCTTTACATCGGCGGCCAATACGTCGATGCCACCAGTGGCGAAACCTTCGACACGCTCGATCCCGCCACGGGCGAAAGCCTCGCGCGGGTGCAGCAGGCGTCGCAGGCCGACATCGACCGCGCGGTTCGATCCGCGCAAGCGGCGCAGCAGGAATGGACCGCATTGACGTCGATGCAACGCTCGCGCATTCTGCGTCGCGCGGTGGAGTTGCTGCGCGCGCGCAACGACGAACTCGCCGCGCTCGAAACGCGCGATACAGGCAAGCCTATCTCCGAGACGCGCGCCGTGGATATCGTCACGGGCGCGGATGTCATCGAGTATTACGCGGGGCTCGCGACGGCAATCGAAGGCGAGCAGATACCGCTGCGCGAATCGTCGTTCGTCTATACGCGGCGCGAGCCTATCGGCGTATGCGCGGGCATCGGCGCGTGGAACTATCCGATACAGATCGCATGCTGGAAGTCCGCACCCGCGCTCGCGGCAGGCAATGCGATGATCTTCAAGCCCAGCGAAGTCACGCCGTTGAGCGCGCTCAAGCTCGCGGAAATCTACACGGAAGCGGGCGTGCCACCGGGATTGTTCAACGTGGTGCAGGGCGATGCCCGCGTCGGCGCGATGCTCGCGGAGCATCCCGGCATCGACAAGATTTCGTTCACCGGCGGTATCGAGACTGGCAAGAAGGTGATGGCGCGCGCGGGTGGATCGACGCTCAAGGACGTGACGATGGAACTCGGCGGCAAGTCGCCGCTTATCGTCTTCGCCGATTCGAACCTGGAGCGCGCCGCCGACATCGCGATGAGCGCGAACTTCTTCAGCTCGGGCCAGGTCTGCACGAACGGCACGCGGGTGTTCGTCGAACGCAGTGTCATCGAGCAATTCGAACGTCTGGTGCAGGAACGTGTGAAGCGCATTCGTATCGGCGCACCGGATGATCCTCGTACCAACTTCGGGCCGCTTGCGAGCACCGCGCAGTTGCAGAAGGTGCTGGGCTATATCGAAGCAGGCAAGCGCGAAGGCGCGCGGCTGCTTGCGGGCGGCGCGCGTCTGACCGATGGCGCATTCGCGCGCGGCAACTACGTGGAGCCGACCGTGTTCGCGGATTGCCGCGATGACATGCGCATCGTGCAGGAAGAGATATTCGGTCCGGTCATGTGCATCCTTCCCTTCGACGACGAAGGCGAAGTCATCGCGCGCGCCAACGACACGGTGTATGGCCTCGCGGCAGGCGTCGTGACCGAGAACCTCTCGCGCGCGCACCGCGTCATACATCGGCTGCACGCGGGCATTTGCTGGATCAATACATGGGGCGAGTCGCCGGCGGAGATGCCCGTTGGCGGATACAAGCAATCGGGCATTGGTCGCGAGAACGGCATCGTCACGTTGCACGCCTACACGCGCATCAAGTCGGTTCAGGTGGAACTCGGACCGTATCAACCCGTGTTTTGAGGAGCTGTCCGATGAGCGCGAAAGAGTTCGACTATATAGTCGTCGGCGCGGGTTCGGCGGGCAACGTGCTCGCGTCGCGTCTGACCGAGGACGAGGACGTGACCGTGCTGCTGCTCGAAGCAGGCGGCCCCGATTACCGCTTCGATTTCCGCACGCAAATGCCGGCGGCGCTCGCGTATCCGCTGCAAGGACGCCGCTATAACTGGGCCTACGAAACGGAGCCCGAGCCGCACATGAACCATCGCCGCATGGAATGTGGACGCGGCAAGGGGCTCGGCGGATCGTCGCTCATCAACGGCATGTGCTATATCCGCGGCAATGCGCTGGATTACGACAACTGGGCGTCGATGCCGGGCCTGGAGAACTGGAGCTACCTCGACTGCCTGCCGTATTTCCGCAAGGCGGAGACGCGCGATATCGGCCCGAACGAATACCACGGTGGCGATGGCCCCGTTCATGTGACGACGAGCAAGCCCGGCAACAATCCGCTCTTCGCCGCGATGGTCGAAGCCGGCGTGCAGGCGGGCTATCCGCGCACGGACGATCTGAACGGCTATCGGCAAGAAGGCTTCGGCCCGATGGATCGCACCGTCACCGCGAACGGACGACGCGCGAGCACGGCGCGAGGCTATCTCGATCGCGCGAGACAGCGTTCCAATCTCACGATCGTGACGCATGCCACCACGGACCGCGTGCTGTTCTCGGGCAAACGCGCGATCGGCGTCGCCTATCTGCATGGCGGCCAGCGCGAGACCGCGCATGTACGCCGCGAAGTGCTCGTGTGCTGCGGGGCGATCGCGTCGCCTCAGTTGTTGCAGCGTTCGGGCGTGGGCCCCTCTGCGTGGCTGAAGGAACTGGACATTCCGGTGGTGCACGACTTGCCCGGCGTTGGCGAGAACCTCCAGGATCACCTCGAAATGTACATGCAGTACGCATGCAAGGAACCGGTGTCGCTCTACCCGGCGCTCAAGTGGTGGAACCAGCCCGCCATCGGGCTCGAATGGATGGTGAATGGCACCGGCATCGGCGCGACGAATCATTTCGAGGCGGGCGGCTTCATCCGCACACGCGACGACGACCTGTGGCCGAACATCCAGTATCACTTTCTGCCGGTTGCGATCAACTACAACGGGTCGAATCCCATCGATATGCACGGCTTTCAGGCTCACGTCGGATCGATGCGCTCGCCGAGCCGGGGCCGCGTGAAGCTGAAGTCACGCGATCCGAACGCGCACCCGAGCATCCTCTTCAACTACATGGCCGATCCGCTGGACTGGCGCGAGTTTCGCGACGGAATCCGCATGACGCGCGAGATCATGCGGCAGCCCGCGCTCGCGCGCTATCGCGGCAAAGAGCTTCACCCCGGCGACGATGCCATGACGGATAGCGAACTGGATGCCTTCGTGCGCGCGAAAGCAGAGACGGCTTATCACCCGTCATGCTCGTGCAAGATGGGATATGACGACATGGCCGTCGTCGATGGTGAAGGACGCGTGCATGGGATCGATGCGCTGCGTGTCGTGGACGCGTCCATCATGCCGCAGATCACGACGGGCAACCTGAACGCGCCGACGATCATGTTGGCGGAGAAGATCGCGGATCGCATTCGCGGCATCGCGCCGCTTCAGAAGATCAATACTCCTTATTTTGTGGCTGATGGCGCGAAGAAGCGGACGGATTTAGTAAGCGCCCAGCCTGAGAGAGTCTTGAAGTAATCAGCAAGCGACAAGATCAACCTATCCAACTGGAGCAGCGATGAGACACCTTGTAGCCGGGATGACATGTACCCTTGCTATCGCCAGCAACTTTGTCGTCAATGCCTATGCAGCGGATCCGGCAAGCTGCCGCACCGTTCGGATGGCCGACATCGGATGGTCGGACATCGCGGCGACGACGGGCCTCACGACCAACGTCCTGTCGGGCCTCGGCTACGCGCCATCGAAGATGATGGCATCCGTTCCGATCACCTTTGCTGGCGTGAAGTCGAAACAGATCGACGCCTTTCTCGGCTACTGGTCGCCTTCCATGGACCCGGTCATCGAGCCGTTCGTCAAGTCCGGGGCGCTCAAAGTGGTGAACCCGCCCAACCTGACCGGCGCGAAATACACGCTGGCCGTGCCTGATTATGTGTATCAGGCGGGCATCAGGAGCTTCTCCGACATCGCGAAGAATGCCGACAAGCTGCACTACAAGATCTATGGAATCGAGCCGGGGAACGACGCGAATATCCTGATCGACAAGATGATCAAAGCCAATCAGTTCGGCCTCGGCAAGTTCAAGCTCGTGGAATCGAGCGAGGCGGGCATGCTGGTCCAGGTGAACCGCGCGGTGCAGAACAAGGAGTGGATCGTCTTTCTGGGCTGGGAGCCGCATCCGATGAATGTTCGAATGAAGATCGACTATCTGTCGGGCGGCGACGACGTGTTCGGGCCGAACTATGGCGAAGCGAAGGTGTACACGGTGCAGCCGACCGATTACGCCGCGCGATGCCCGAATGCGGCCCGGCTTTTCGCCAACCTTCGCTTCAATACGTCCATGGAGAATCAGATCATGACGCACATCATGGACAAGGAAGACCCCAACAAGGCAACGCTGGAGTGGTTGAAGGCGAATCCTTCGATTCTCGACAGTTGGCTTGCCGGCGTAACGACTCTGGATGGAAAGCCTGGACTGCCGGCGGTCAAGGCGTATCTCGCGAACCACTAAAGGTCGGACAAAGCAGTTGCCGACGCGGTCGATGCCGTGTTGCTAGCAGCATGGCATTCGACGACGAAGCCTTCTGGATGATTCATGACCCACGAAAAGACGTCGGCCTATGGCGCACTGTTTGTCGCGATACTGCTGGAGATCGCCGGCACGACTTGCCTGCAGAAGTCGGAGCAGTTCACGAAGCTCGCCCCAACCCTCGCGATGGCGGGCTTCTATCTCGGCGCGTTCTATTTTCTTTCGATCGTGTTGAAGACGATTCCCGTCGGACTGGCTTACGCGATCTGGAGCGGGCTAGGCATTGTTCTGATCTCTTGTGTCGGCGTGTTCGTCTTTCGTCACAAGCTGGATGCGCCTGCCGTGATTGGCCTTGGGCTGATCGTGGTGGGTGTGGTGATTATCAACGTGTTTTCGAAGGCGAGCGTGCATTGAGGGGGATTTGATGTAGCCCCTCACCGCACGAACATCGTCGATGTCTGCCGCCTCCGCGAAGAGCACGACTCAATGCATCTATTAACCGCTTCCCGCATTAGCCGTAGATTGAAGCGTTATCGCCGATATGCGCCTCAATCCCTGAACGGTCGATAAGAAGGATGAACCGCCGCGCGCAGCATCTCGGCGTCGCCGTCGCTATCGCCGTAGGCGTAGGTTTCGAAGTCCGCAAGCGGCCTGCCGAGCAGCGATTCGATGCGATGCACCTTTTCGGCCGCGCGGCAATTCGCTCCTTGCATGCGGCCTGTGGCCTGCGCGCCGGCGCGTTCGATTCGCGTGCAAAGCAGATCGTCGAAACGAAGATCGCGCGCAATGTGCTCCAGATACAGATCGAGCGATGCGCTCACCATGATCAGCCGATGCCCGCGCTCGCGATGCCAGCGAATGCGCTCGACCGCGGCGGGCCGATACCACCTGGGCACCGTCTTGGCATAGGCGCGTCCGACGGCTTGGAGACGCGCATAGTCCGCGCCGGCAAACAGCCGTGCGAGCAGGCGGGCCTTGAAGCGATCGCGGGTGGACAATCCGCCGTAGACCATCAGCGCATGTGCGCCTAACGACGCAAATGCGGCGCATACGCGCGTCCTTCCGAGGGCCTCGAACAGATAAGGTGCGAAAGTGTCTTTCGTCGTGATGGTGCCGTCGAAATCGAAGAGTGCGAGGGTCTGCGTCGTCATCATGCCTCGACCATCTGCACGATTGCGAGACGTCCGCCGTCGCCTCGGGCAAGCAGAATCTGCTGATCGTGCTTCAGTTCTACCTTTCCGCCGATCGGAATGTCCGTCTTGTTCGCGACGTCGCGAAGATCAGGCAAACGCTCGTTCACGAGCCACCATCTGTTGTCGTGAAACACGAAGTAACCTACGCGCGACTTTTGATCGTCTGCCAGGCGCTCGTTCGGCACGATCAGGTTGTTCGCGTGCCACCAGAAAAGCGACTGACCGGTCCACACCATGAGGCGATGGTTGTCACTACGGAAGCTGCCTTGCTTTCGCGACGAATATAGGTTCAGCACCGGCAGCTTGCCTTTGAAAGCCGTATCGCAGAACGCACATTTGGGCTTCGTCGAATTGTCGAACACGTACCACTTCTGTTCGCACGCGGCGTTCTGGCAAGGTTGGACGAGATCGACGGTCTTGACGAGCGCGGTTTCCCAGTCGCTGGCGGACGGCCGCTTCGACGGATCATGGAGACCGTCGACGAATGCCTCCTTGAAGCACTTGGCGAGATACGGCCCGGTGATCGTATAGGGGAGTTTGTCAGTATCGGCCCACGGCAGCTCGGAAGGCTTCGCGTTCTTTGTGCGAATGCGATTGCTCGCGTCGCTCGGATGCTCGACGAACAGCGCGCGCTCGCCCATCATGAGCGCTTCGTCGCGCTGTTCGTCCTGCATATCGTGTACTTTGCCGCCGCGCAGCGGATGCCGATAAAGCAGATACATGTAGATCAATACGGCGAGGGCGTGCAGATCGGTCTCGCGTCGCGGCAGTGAACGCTTCGGGTCGTTCTTCGGCAGATGCGTGGTCTTCACCACTTCCGGCGCGATAAAGTCGGGCGTTCCCACGACATCCGGCGGATATTTGCCGGGCACGACAAGCCCGTCGAGATCGATCACGCACGCACCGCCGCGCGAAGGATTCACCAGCACGTTCTTGTAGGAAAGGTCGGAATGCGCGAGGCCGGCGAAATGCAGTCGGCGCGTTGCGCGGGCGAGCAGCACGCACATTTTCAGATGCGTGAGCCAGTCGCCCAGTTCGCGTGGGTCGACGAAGCGATTGCGCAGATTCGACGCCGCGAACCACTTGCCCTCCTTCTCATTGCCCTTGATGCCAAGGCTGTCGTTGTTCTTCGAGCCGTACTCGAAGAAGAATTCCTTGGCATAGGCCGGAGCCACGATGCCGAGTCGTCCTTCGTGTTCGAGCACATTAGTCGGCCAGCAGAACAGGTTCTTCCAGTACTCGCCGCCGACGTTGTTGAAAACGCTTTCCCGGTATCTTCCGGTGATCATTTGCAAGCGGTCTTTAGCCTGCGCGTCTTGCTTCTCGCGATAGAAGCCCACGACATACGACCTGTCCGGCGAGAAGTACACGTCCTTCACTGCGCCTTGCGCGATGATCTCATCGACGAACTCCACATCCCTCCCGTCGAGCGTCTTGCATTTGACGACTTTGCCCATGCCAATCACCTCAATGTTTTCTCAGCGTGCCGGCACGTGCTTCCAAAGCGTTCGCACGGCCGGGTCTGCGTGATTCGCGGCCGCTTTCGCGATCACCAAAGCAGGGTGATCGTCCGGTCGTCGTGATGTCCCTGTCTGAAGAAGTGCAGCCAATCGACCAGTGCTACCGCTGGATCATCCGAGTTCAGCGAGGGCTCGATGTCCTGCCACAGCGCATCCCACTTCGCCGGATCGGCAAGACCGTTGTCGGTTTCGAAGTACGGGTCCGATACGCCGTCGGTCATCAGAATGACCGCCGACAGGTCGCCGTATCGTCCGATGCTCACGCGCTTCGCGAAGCCTTCAGCCAGCGTGGCACGATCCAGGAAGCGCGTCTGACCGGCGAACTCTCCGCCATCGGGCGTGCCCATCAGCTTGACGGTGCCGCTGGACCAATACGCCGCAATTGCGCCGTCGCCCATCCAGAAGGTCGCAAGGAACGCGTTCTCGCCGTCTCGTTTGATAGCGGCTGCAAGCAGCGTGGTCGCATAGCTGCGGACCGGCGCGCCGCGCTCGTTCGCGGCCTGCTCGATGCCCTGAACGGCCAGCGTCGCCATGCGGTGGAAGCAGTAGTGAAACTCATTGCCAAAGGTGTTGGCCGAATCGGCATCCCACCTCGCCAGCAGGCCGTTCACTTTCGCGCCGAACTCACCTGCGAGCTCCTCGACCAGCGCGCAGCCCGCCGTCTGGACGGCAACGCGTGAGCCTTCGCGTGAGAACTCCGCGCTGCCCGCGCCGTCCGCCACGATGAGCACGTTCCAGCCGTTCGTCTGCGTCGACGCGATGAAGAAGTCGTCATCGCGGAACGTGCCGCCGTGCTCGTGCGAGCGTCCGCGCCGGCTTGCCGCGACCATCCTGAAGCCATCGCCTTCGATCAACTGTTGCGCGAGATGCGGCTTCTGATAAGGCAACGCCTGGTCCGGTTCGACGACCTTCCACAACGAGCGCGGATCGGGATTCGACGTAAGACGGCACTCGCCGGTTTGACGCGACGCGTGCCCCGGATAACGCCACTGCAGCGGTAGAACGAAATCTCCGGCGAGCGTCGGGACACCCGTGACGCTTTGTGTCGCCACATCGAAGCCGAGGCCGAGACCTTGAGGAACCACGATGTCGAGCACTTCCAGTTCGCGTCCCGCGCTGTCCCGTCCTTCGATCTTTGCGGTGTATTCCGTGCCGACCTTGCAATTCGCAAGCACAAAACGCGGTTGCGGAACCTGAGCTGGAATCGCAGGCGCAGATGGCGCGGCACGGTCGGACGGCGTGGCAGGCTTGGTTATCGATACCTGTATCGGCGATGGCGCGGTCGGCACGGCGGCAGGCGCAGCAGTCGTCGGCGCGGAACTTTCGGGGACTTGTTCCGGCGTAGGTGATTGCCCTTCGAGCGTGGATGTTTGCACTTCGTAAGCGTGTGTTTGCGCTCCGTGAGCAGTTAAGGACTCGGATTCTGCTTCGGCCTGCTTCGCGGGTTCCGCTGCGTCAGGTTGCACGACGTCGCGCGGCGCGATGTCTGCCGGGCTGGTTGTCGCTGCGCCGGGATCGATCGGGGAAGGTGGCATGGGAATGGGCTCGGTCATCGGCGACAGAGCATAGGGCGTTGCGGCCGGCTGCGCTTCGGGCTCGATGGAAAGGTGACTCGACGATGCATCTTCGGTGCTTTGACCTGTTTGCGTGGCGGGATCTTCGCTCGCGTCCGCGCAATGGCTTTTGGCGCTCGTATGAAGCGCCCACGCGAGGCTCAGCACGAGGTCGCAGGCCTCGTCGGATTTGGCGAAGCTTTGGATATGAGCCTTCGGGAGTGCCGGCAGCCGCAACAATTGGAAGGTGCCGGTGCCGCTCAAGATGTCATCGACCAGTCGCTGCACTGCCGGAGCCGTGCTTGCTTTGACGCCCGCCTTCGCGGACCACTTCTGTTTCTCGCTCACCGCATCACCCCTGTCCACGCCGAACATCGAATCCGCCATCGCCTTCCGACGAGCCGTAGTTGAAGAAAACGTCTTTGGCGCACCACGGGCAACGTGCCTCACCGGGCGCCGCGATGCACATCAGCTTGCCGCACGCGCAAGCGGCAAATGCCGTTGTGTTGCCGCAATGCGGACAGCTGGGCGAGCCATAGAGCATCGACGTGTTCACCTTGGCATCGGTCGCGCTCGGATCAGTCCATTCGAAATAGTCCGCACCGATCGGATAGCAGCCCGTCAGCCGATAACCGGATACTTCCAACGTAAAGTCGCGCGTGTTCACGGCGCTGGACTCACGGTCGTACTTGATCAGATAAGGCTCGCTGCTCTTCTGGCAGCGCCCCACGAGCGTCACACAGGCTTCGTCGGCCGCGGGTACCGCCTCCTTGACGACGTGAAGGATTTTTTCGTCGAGAACAGGCAAGGCATCGGCCTTGGCGCCATCGCCGACGCTCTTGCTCTGCGCAACGACGGACGACGACACCCACCTCACGAATTTCGTGAACGCTTCTTCCTGCGTGTCATCGAAGACGAGCGCGTGGCCGGTCAGCTCCTTCAGCACCGACAGGTCCGCGTTGCTGCCGATTCCCACCGCGATGAGCGTTGCACGATGCGCGTAGTCGGCGTTCCAGCGCTGAATTGCCGCACGATAGCGGTCGGTCGGACGACCGTCTGTGAACAGATAGACGATCGGCTTCCAGTCGCCCTTCGTATCGGCTGTCGTACGCACGACGGAACGGTCCATCGTGTCCATGAGCGTGGTCAACGCCGCGCCGAGAGCCGTTCCGCCGCCCAGCGGCAACTTCGGTGGATAGAACGACACGACTTCGACTAGCGGCACCACGGTCTTCGCGACACCCGCAAACGCCAGCACCGACACATGCACGGTTTCGAGCGCGTGCGGATCGGTGCGCAGCGTGCGTACGATCGACTGCAGCCCGGCTTCCATCTTTCTGATCTTGTCCCCCGCCATCGATTCCGAGCAATCGAGAACGAAGAACACAGGCAATCTGCGCATCGAACTTCTCCTGAGGCTTTTTTGCACGATTCGAGCAGGCGCCCACGGAGCCGGCCGCGCACTTGGGCACGGTCGCCGATGCATTCGTGGACGCATTTAGAGAACGAGCTGCACCTCGGGCGGAGGCGGCGGCAACGACACTTGTCCGTTCATGCCCGCGCTGCTCGAGCCGACCGCGACCGACGCCGACACCCACTTGAAGAAGCCCGAGAATGCCGATGCATCCATCGTGTCGAGCATCACAACGCGATCGGTCAGCTCCCGCAGCACATCCTGCTTTGCTTTGGGGCCGGCCGCACAAGCGATGATCGAACCGAAGTTGCGCGCCTTGACCTCGGGCACCGCCTGACGGAAAGCATGAAGATCGGAGGGACTGCCGTCCGTCATGACGAACAGCAGCGGCCGCCAGTCGCCCTTGCTGGCGGCAGTCGTCTTCCTGACGTCGCGATCGACGCGTTCGATGAGCAGTTCCAACGCTGCGCCCATGAACGTCGCGCCCGCCTCCGGCACCGTGATCTCGCCGAGACTCACGTCGTCGAGCCCGGTCAGCGGAAGATACTCGCGTGCCTCGATATCGAACGTGATGATCGAAAGATGCACGCTCTCCAGCGCATAAGGGTCTTGCCGGAGCGCACCGATCATTGCCTGCAAACCCACGTTCACCGAGATGATGGGCTCGCCGCGCATGGAACCGGAGGTGTCCAGAAGAATGTAGACAGGAAGTCGCCTGCTCATGGATTCGCTTTTCTCCGCTCGATCTCAGAGGTAACGCTTGAGCCAAGTCACGAACGTGTCTGATTGGTCCGGGCTGCCGATTGCGTTGAACTTCCAGCCGCTCGACTCGCGCACCAGTTCGGCGAACAGCATCGATCGGCAATCGGCGAAGGCCGCGCCGCCCGACAGATCGAAGCGGACCATCTCCTTGCTCTTGCCGTCTTCCGCGCGAATGTATGCGTTCGCGACCTTGCCGAAGTTCTGCCCGCGCTTCTCGCCTTCGTAGATCTGCACGACAAAGACGATCTTGCTGAATGTGTCAGGCAGATCGTTAAGCTTGACGATGATCTGCTCGTCGTCGCCCTCGCCCGCGCCCGTCCGGTTGTCGCCGGTGAGCCAGATACAGCCCGACGTGTGACGCATGCTATTGAAGAACACGACATCGCCGCCGGCCAGCGTCGGCCGGCCGTTCTTCTGATCGCCAAGGTGATGAACCTTGCCGTCGTCGTGGCACAGGAAGGCCACTACGTCGAGGTCGTACTCCTCCGGCTTCTTGCCGAACAGACCGCCGAGAAAGCCGCCCTTCTGTTCGTTGATGTCCCAACCGAGCCCGATGGTGACCATCGACAGGTCGTACTCGTTCTTCTTCAGGCTGACGCCTTGGCCTTTCTTGAGGGTGATCGCCATGTCTTTATCTCTCTAGAGCACCACATTGACTTCGGGCGGCGGCGGCGGAAGGTCGCCAAGACCGCTGACTTCTTTTTGCTGATCGACCTTCTGGCTGCCGGTCGACACGGAGGCGGAAACCCACTTGAAGAACGCCTTGATCGTGCTCGAGTCCGCCGTGTCGAGCGACACGACGACTTCCGTGATCTGCTTGAGCACATTGGTATCCGCGCCATGACCCGCCGCGCACGCGACGATCACGCCGGTGCGGACCTTGCGGAGCTTCTCGAGGCCGCGCGCCCAGTCGTCGGTCGGCACGCCGTCGGTCATGATGAAAACGAGGGGCTTCCAGTCGCCTTTGACCTCAGCCGTGGTCTTGTTCACCTCGGCTTCAATGCGCGTCGCCAGCAGCCCGAGCGCCTCGCCCAGGGCGGTGGTGCCGCTGGCCGCGATGTGGGGCGTCTGGAACGCCGAGAGCTCCGTGAGCGGCACGGCCTGACGCGCCAAACTGTCGAACGTGATCACGGACAGGTACGCCGTTTCGAGCGCATAGGGGTCCTGCCGCAACGTCGACACCAGAATCTGCACGCCGTTCTTCAACGCCTCGATGGGCTCGCCGCTCATCGAACCGGAGACGTCGAGCAGTAAATAAACCGGAAGCCTTCTCATCTTCTTCTCCTCTTTGAATTCAATGCTTTCAAGGCCGATGCCGCTCACGCGACCTGCACGCCGAACTGGCCGCACAGAGACTCGAGGCCGCCCGCGAAGCCCTGGCCGACCGCCTTGAACTTCCATTCGTCGTTGTGTCGATAGACTTCGCCGAAGATCATCGCGGTTTCGGTGCTGTAGTCTTCGGACAGATCGAAGCGCGCAATCTCCACATCGTTGTCGAGGTCCACAATTCGCATGAACGCGCCCGACACCTGACCGAAGTTCTGACGGCGCGCTTCCGCTTCGTCGATGGTCACGCATACCACGACACGCTTCACGTGATTCGGCACGAGCGTCAGATCGATCTTCAGTGCTTCGTCATCCCCCGCACCGGCGCCCGTGCGGTTATCGCCCGTGTGCTCCACCGAGCTGCAACGCGAATCGAGTTGGTTGTAGAAGATGAAATCTTCATCGCCGCGCACCTTGCCGTTCTCGCCGACCATGAATGCGCTGGCATCGAGATCGTAGTCATCGCCGTCCGTGGCACGGGCTTCCCAGCCCAGACCAACGAGGATGCGAGTCAGCGAAGGCGCGGTCTTCGACAGCGAGACGTTGCCGCCCTTGGATAGAGAAACTGCCATGAGTCTTCCTTTCAACAATGACGTGAGGAATGGGCGAAAGCGCGTTAGCCTGCTTCCGCGTTGGAGTCGGGATGGTTCTTGCGATGCATCAGCGACGACGCCATGGCCGCGACGATGAACCCGACGCCGATCAGACCGGTCACCACTTCGCTGACATGCCAGACGATGCTCGCGAGCATCATCAGCGCGAGCGCCCCGATTGCGTAATGCGCGCCGTGCTCCAGAAACACGTATTCGTCGAGCGTGCCCTTTTCGACCAGATACACGGTCAGGGAACGCACGAACATGGCGCCGATGGCAAGACCGAGCATGATGATCACGACATCCTGCGTGATGGCGAATGCACCGATAACGCCATCGAACGAGAACGACGCATCCAGCACTTCGAGATAGAGGAAGCCCATCACGCCGGCGCGCTTGGCCGCACGGCCCACTGCTTCGCCCTCTTCGTCGTCTTCGAAGAGGTTGCCGAGGCTGTCGACCAACGCATACAGGAAAATGCCGCCCACGCCGCCCACTAGCACCGTGACGCGCGTCGCTGCATCGATGGGAAAGAAAGCCTGGACCAGAAGCAGGATGGCAAGCGCGCAGATCGTGCCCGCCGATCCGAACTTGCCGAGACAGGTCAGTTTGGCCTCGAGCGCGCCGAGCCAGTGCAGGTCTTTCTCGTTATCGAAGAGGAACGATGCGAATACCAGGAACAGGAAGATGCCGCCGAAGGCCGCGATACCCGCGTGCGCGCCGCTCAGATACGCCGCGTATTGCTCGGGTGCCTGCAGCGCCATGCTCGTGACGTCGACGAGACCCTGGCCGGTGGCGACGGCGACAACCAGAATGGGAAACAGCAGACGCATGCCGAAGACAGCGACGAATATGCCGACCGTCAGGAAGAGCCGGCGCCATCTCGCGTCCATCTCTCTGAGGATGGACGCATTGACCACGGCGTTATCGAAAGACAAACTGACTTCCATCACGCCTAGCAACAGAACGAGTGCGATCGCCGGAATGCCGTTACCGATGGACGACTGTCCCCAAACAAATGCCAGGCCGATGCAAGCAATGGTAAACAAAAGTGAGTAGCGAAAGTGTCGCATTAGAAACACCACAAATAGATGAGAAAGCTAGCCAAGCGGGCCGCCGACCATTATCGAAAGCCCCTTGGTACACGCGTCGTTCAAGAACTCACTGCAACGTGGTCGTCGATTCGTGCGTTCGTTGAATTGAGCACCGCCTCAACTGCGGCACCGTACACCCGCACCGAATGCTGTTTCTACAAAGTCCGGCGGCAGATCGGACGCCAGTCGACGGTTGAATTCGAGCAATTGTTCGGCGCCATAGTGAGCTTTCAATTGGTCGAAAATACAACTGCAAACGGAAGTCTCTGCTCCTTGCGCATGACAGCCATCGACAAAACTTTCTTCCGCTTTGTCGATCTTGGTTTGGCAGGCCGCCAAGGCCAACGCGACGGACAAGCTCGCAATTAAGATCCGCACTTTCATAGCGTCTCAGTCCTTCCCTTTACCGAACACAAGAATTCCTAGAATGACCGCGAGCAGAATAATTGCACCGATGACTTCGCCCAACGAAGGAATCATGACGACAGGCCAGACAAGTCCTCGCCCGGGGTTATATGCGAAGCTCTTGTAGTGCGTTGCGCCCCAAAAGCTTTCGTAGACTGCCACCATCAACCCAATGATCAGGTAGCCCGCCCATAACGTTCTTTTCACGGTTTTTTCGCTCTTGTTGTTAAACGCGCAGTCCTAAATTGTCCTAAGTACAGCCTGTCGTGCGAAGATTCAGGCGCCGCATTGTACTTCGTTTTACGCCCTGCTAATGCGTCTGACGACATGGCATGATTGATATTGACAATCTGCTGACGACCTTGTGTCAATTGGTCCGAAAAGGCCGGCGAGAAGGATGCCCCGCTTGACTTCCGCGGCTGCCTGGCAAAACTCGAGTCAGAACGGTTCGTTCTTGATTCACCACCTTTCCATGCCGGCGAGCGCCTGCATGCAATGGCCCGCCGGCTGAGGTCGATGCCTAACCTCGAACGACTCAGTCACCCATGCTAGCGCCAGCCACCTTGATCGCTGACGTGTCGATACCCTGCGACGTCGCATAAGTAACCAGTTGACTCGTCGTGCTGCCAAATGCGGACATAAGCGTCGGCGCTTCCTTTGCCACGTACAGCAGGCTGCTGAGCTTGAACAAGATGGTCGGATCGATCGTATGCGTGAGCGACTGGCCCGCCTCGGCCGCCTTCTTGCCGGCGTTCACGAGTCCCGCCGTTCCAACGCCATACGGTACGAGCGACTTGGCAAACATTGCCTTGCTTTCACCGCTCAGTGTGCCCGCCTTCGCGATATCCTTCTTTGCGTAGTCGTTGAGATCGAGGCTGCTGTCGAGGGCCTTCTTCATGTCGTCCTTGCCCGTCAGCGTCCCGCCGCTGAGCGAGTCGGCCGTGTGTTGCGCGGCCTGCGCGCGCTCGTCGTCGCCGAGTGCCCTGAACATCATCGCTTGCGCTTTCGACAGATTGAGCAACGACACAGCCATCGATGTGAGAAGTTGCGTTTGCTGGGTCGACAGTGCATCGACGTTGAGGCTAGGGGCGCTGTTGCTGCCGCTAATGCCGGGAATCGACGGCAGACCAAACGCCATCGAAGGCGATGCATGAACAGCGGAAACAACTAGTGCAATAGCGGAAAGCGTGCGGAGTTTCATGGTTCATATTCCTTCTCGTTAGATGGGACTGCTAGTGGATTTGTTTGGCGTTCAACTGATCGACCAACGTTTTGGCGGCGTTGCGGCTCGCCAGATTTAACCCGTTACGCGTCGCGACGCTTTCATCGGGTCCAAGTCCCGCGAATTGGACGGGACCGACCGACGCGACTTTTCTAGGCAAGACCTGCCGGATGTCCCAGACCTGTCCGCGAACCGAGACGAAGACCCGCTTGTTGCCGGTGACGGGGTCGGTGTCGTGTACGCCCATGTCGATGGTTCCCGTCGCGAATAGCGATGCGCCGCATTGACGCGATGCGCCAATCATCGAGCGGCGCATCTGCATGGTCATGTCGTCGCTCGCGCCGAATTCCTTCATGACGATGCTCCTGTCCACTCCGCCGCAGTTCGCCACGACATCGTCATAACCTGCGATCTCGAAACCTGACGTGCTGAGCACGTCGCTCATTGCGGCGGTGACATCCTCGGGACTCGTCACGTCGTAGACGGTTTGCGCACGCTTGCGCTCCGTCGAGCCGCCGTATGTCACTTCCTTCATGTCGGACGTACGGCTGCCGGTGGCCTCGACATCGTCCGCATCGACGGCTTTTTCCATCGACGTGCTGGACGATTCGATCTTCGCAACTTTCGACACACGCGCATCGAAGGACTTGGTTTTGATCACTTCACGGGCGAGAAACACGAACACCAGCGTGCTGCCGTTACCCGTGCCCTGGCGCGCTGCCTGAGAGGTCGAACCAAGAATGGCATCGACGGCGGTCTCGTTGATGTTCGCCCGCACCGCGACGCGCAAGGTATGCGACGCGGGATCGGTCAACTGATCGACGATCGTCAAATCCTTGACGTATTCGTCGATATCACCCGTGAAGCGCTCCTTGTTTGCGAGGTAGTTCTTCATTTTTGCGTCGTTGAAGCGCGACGTGAACAGATCCCATGCCGCCAGCTTCGCTGCGCTGAACGCGGCCTTGCTGGATGCCGCGTCCGGAGCACTGGAGAAGAGGCCGGTCGAATACGGCACGGTGACGGTGCCGCGTACTTGCACCACGTCCGCCGCTGCAAACAACGGCATCATGAGCGTCAACGCCAGCAATGCGCGTCGAGCGTGTCCGATTACATGCATCTGTCGACCACTCCTTTGAATGCAGTCATTTGCTTGTCGATGTCCGGCGCCTTCGTCATCTGGGCGAGCGTCTTCGAATCGCGCTTCGAAATCTGCTGCGTCAGTACGGTGAAGAGACGGCGCAGGCTTGTCTGATAGGCGTCCCAGTCATTCGGCGTGAAGCCTTCCGAACGATCGAGCACGACGTAATTGAGATTCTTGAAGTCGGCGCTGACGTATTGCGTCTGCAATTGCGGCTGCTCGACGTTCAGCGTGATGAACGAGCCGAACACGTATTGTTCGGTCGCGTTGGTCTGAACTTGTGCACGGCGGAAAGCACGCACGCGGATATCGATGACGAAGTCCGGATCGGGCAGATTGAGCGTGTAACTGTCGCCATTGGCGAAGCGCGCAACCATGCTCTGACCGATCGCCTGACCCTTGGTATAAGGCACGAGGCCCACGTTCTGCGCGGACGCCAGGCTGTATTCGAAGGCTTGCGCCACTTCGGTCTGGTAGGCGTCGTTCTGCTTGAGGGCATCGGGTATGACGGCTTCGGCCTCAGGCGCAATGGTCACGTTCCGCACGCCGATATACGACGTGTAGCTCTTGCCGACCGGCGCATCCTTCAGACGCCGCACCCATTCCGCGAAGACGTTGGCCCCGAAGGCCTTGTCGAGATACATGTTGCGAAAAACTGCCCGGTGCTCTTTGAGCGTGCGGCCCGGCGCGCCGACATCCTGATACTGCGCCATGGCCGGGATGTCGAGCAGCAGCGTTTTGGTCTGCATGTCGAAGACGAGCACGTCCCCGATCACACGATAGACGTACACGTCCTTGTCGCCGCGCTTCACGTCTTCGACGCTTTCCTGCTGCAGCGCGAACGCGAGTGTGCTGGCGTTGCCGGCGTGGGAATCGCCCAGGCCGTACTTCAGCGTGATGTCGCTCCGATCGAGCGCGGCGAGTTGTTCCTTGAGCGCGGCATCGAGTACGTTCATGCCATTCGCTGTCTTTTCTTCCTTCAGTGCTTCGGCGTAAGGGTAACGCTGTGAGTTCTGCGAGAAGTTGCCGGCGAAGGAGAAGCCCGCAAAATAGAGGTCTTTCGCGTTTGCCGCGCTCATCGCCATGCAGGGCGTCAGGCAAAGAATCAGTTTGAGTAGCAGGTGTCGCATGTTAGTGAATGAAATCGTGCAGCCTGTTTAATCGTCACGCCAGTTCAGTCGATCACGCCGTTCTGTTTGAGAAAGGCTTTGACCGGCGGCATCAACGCATCCGGATCGAACTGTCCCGTGGTCCAGCTCAAGCCGCTCCACGGAACCTTGAAATCGAAGACCTCGTTGCCGTGGCACGATGCCGCCACGCTCTGCATGTCGCGGATATCGAGCGCCGCGTGTGCGTCGGGCCGCCGCTCCGCGCGATCGAATTCGACGAACAGCGCGTTTCTTGCGGCGTGCGCCGCCACTTGCGGCAACGCGCGGCCGGAGCCGTATCGTTCGATCAGCCGTTCGCGCGTCGTGCGAAACTCGATCCAGTCCTCGCCCGCTGCGCTCCACTTGCGAATCTGCCCGTCGCGGACGGTCTGAAAGCCGTCGTCATCGCAGACATCGAATGCCCACGATGCCGGGGCGTGCGCGATCATCTGCACGAGCAAATACGCCGGCGCGAGCCGCTTAAAATTCATCGGCGTGCGGCACGGTCTGTTTGAAGTTCGACAGTTGCCCCGGCGGCGTCCGGTATTCTTCTGCGCGCGGCGCAGCGGCCTGACCGTTAGCGCCCGTCTTCTGCGCATAAGCGGCACGTGTCGCGCCGGACTGCGACTGCGCGGCCGCCGCCTGACTCTTGCAACTCACGCCGACCTTGACCGTGACGGTCTGCTGTTTCGTATCGACTTCACGCGACACCACTTGCACGCCCGACAGAATCGATTCGGCACTCGTGCTGCTGACCGATGCGATCAACCGCTTGGCCGACGATGCCGTTGCCTTGCCGCCATCCGATGTGCTGCGCTGCGCGTCTTCGCGAATCGTCGAGAGCGATTGCTCGGCCTTCTGCTTGCTGCTGTAAAACTTCGCCAGCTCGTTGCGGGCTTCGATCGACCCTTCCTGCGTCGCCGCCTGCAAGTCCGCTCCGGTATTGCCATACAACGTGCCGACGCCGGTGCAGAGAATGCGCGCATCGCACGAGTCCTTGGGCGGCGCGACGAAGCAGCCAGGGAATCCGCCGAGCGGGATATCGCCGCCGCCGTCGTTCGACGCGGGACCTTGCTGAGCGAAAGCGTGCGACACGACTACCGAACCGATGAGACAAGCGACTATTTTCTTGAAGTGCATGATGTGATGTCTGCGTCGTTGAAGGCGGTTAGATTGATCAGTAATCCGATTCGATCGAGTGACTTTCCGCCTGAGCATGTCCGGGCGCAGGACGTCCGCCCATGTCCGCCGCCAAGGAATTGAAAAGGTCGTTCGCCGAGGCCGCCACTCGCCACGCCTGATACTTGCGCGCGGCGACCGTGCCCGCGTCGAGCGGTTGCGAGTGATCGAGCGTGGCCTGAGAAATGCGCGCGTCGCTGTAGGTGATGGTCGCAGTGCCGACTTCGCTGCTCTTGTAGCCGAGAAATTCCTTCGTATAAGGGTCTTTCAGCGTGCTTTCGATGAGCCGTACGGCGCACTTGTCTCCTACCTTGAAGTAGCTCGATCCTTCGGCAATCGTGAGCGTGCCGTTGTCATTTCCGACGACCAGCGGCGGATAGATAGACTGAAGCAGGTCACCCGACAGCGCGTGTGCCACGCCGAGCAGGCGCTTGACCGCCGGTAACCGGTCATTTCCCTTGACGTTGATTGACTTCTGCTCGGCGAACTTGATCTGCCGGCTCGAATAATCGATGACCTGGAGTTGCGCGCGAATCTGCGTCGTGCCTTCGCCCGAACCTGCGTTAGTTCGCGTCGTGACGATCGCGAGGAAGTCGGGCGCCACGCCCGAGGACAGCCGCGCGAAGTCCTCGATCTGCGTGCCTGCGCGGATCTGGGCCATCTGCGCTTCGATCGCTTCCTTCTGCTGCCGGTCGAGAATGGCGAACTTGCGGCTTTCGACGAGATCGGTGGTGATGGCATCGACGATCGCCGCAGTGCTGGCATCGGCCTGGCCGTGCGAGGGAACGACCGCGATCTTGATCCGCTTCATCTGCTCGGATTGCTTGAGCACGGCCACGCCGACCTGCACTGTCGCCTGGTAGCCGCCATCGGCAGGCTGCGTCGATAACGCCCGCCACGACTTCACGACGCCGTTGGTCGTGCGGCGAATGTCTTCATCGATACTCCTTGAGC
This sequence comes from Burkholderia sp. 8Y, assembly GCF_902506145.1. Lineage (GTDB taxonomy): Bacteria > Pseudomonadota > Gammaproteobacteria > Burkholderiales > Burkholderiaceae > Caballeronia. The sequence goes on from NZ_LR733519.1 coordinate 2,170,795, forward strand.
TTTGGGTCGCGGCGCCCGTCGATGAAGTCGAAGACTTCGTCAGTCGCTCCGTCGATTCGATGCGCTCGCCGTTCACCGAAGCCACACCGTTGCGCACGGCATCGACCGTGGCGGACGCTGCGCTCGAACCAAAGCCCGTGGCGGTAACCGAAACGACTTCGAGTTGTCCCGCATGCGCTCCGTGTGCCGCGCCAAAGAAGCAAGCGAAGGCCGCGAGCACGGTCATCTGAATCAATCTGCTCGCCGGTTTCGCAAGATGGATAGTCGTTTCGATCTTCAATTTCGTTCTATTTTTTATAGCGATAAAAGCGTAGTTCCTGCTTCTCACTGGCTATCGGCGCGGCGCGGCAATACTTTAGGAACTTGCTGTATTTTTTCCGGGCAGCTCATCGCCCGGCACGGTCGATGCGGCAAGCCTGCTTTGTTTTATGATTTATAGCGGCTCTGAAGCTACCGAGGCGGACCGGAGCATACGTAGAATGTCGGGGGTCCGGCTTTCGTCTGGCAGCTCATATGGGTGCTTCGAGGAGAACCAGCGTCATGGCGCGTAAAGCTGCCATCTATCTTCGGTTCCTACAGTTGGCCGAAGCACTGCGAGGCTTGCCTTCGCTGCCCGCGCTCGACCCACTCGAAGAGAGAATGCTCGAACTCATTGCACGTGCGACCCAGGACAGGGTCCGGCTCTCGGTCAGAGACATGATGTCGCAGCAGGACCTCGCCTCGCCGGCCACATTGCATGCCCGACTGAAGTCCATGCGCGATAAAGGGTGGATCACGCTCGCCGACACCGAAGATTCCCGACGCAAGCAGATCGAGCTATCGCAGGCCGCGCTGCGACATTTCGACCGACTGTCGGAGTGCTTTCTCAAGGCAGCCGAACAAAGGCGATAAGTGCGATGCGTCGGACGACCAGCTCGACCCCGCGGGGCGCATCACAGTCGCGCCGCGCGCGCTCCGTGGCGCATTTCCAGCTGCAGGATCGCGCGCTGGAGCACCCGTTCCGCGTTTCCTTTCAATTCGACGAAACGGCAGCCCAGCACGGTGCGGCACTGGCCGGTTGGCGCGAGGACTGGTCGCGGTGCGACGATCTGCAGATCCACCAGAACCGCGCCGAGTCCGCCCGCTTGCAGCCGCACGTCCTTCAAGATGGTGCCCGGCGTGAGCGATTCGAAATGCGCTTCACGCGCGCGCAAAGAGACGCCCCCGAGGGACAGGTCCTGCAATTCGTATCGAAACGCTACACCGGCGTGATCGTTCCCGCTGAGCACGAACGCATCCAAAAGGGGCGCATCGACGCGGTAGTACTCGCGGCGCTGCACGTAGTGAAGCAGTTCGGGAAACGGTGCCTGCAACGCGGGACGTCCTTCGAAGGTCGTCTCGACGGCCCGCCCTGTCACGCACCCCGTACGAACTCCCGATGGCTGGCTGCGAAACGTCAGTTCCGCGGCACCGGCGAGTGCGCGATTGAGCCGCTGCATGCTGCTGACGTCGAAAACGAAGTGCGCCTCGCGCACATCGACCTCCAGCAGTTGGGTGACGAACTGCGTGCCGTCGAATTCGACTGTGAGGAAGTCACCGCGAGTCAGAATGCTTGGCAGGAACCCCGCTATCTGCGGTCCGAGCCGCTGCGCGTAGCGGTCGTCGGCCTCTTACCCATCCGTGTGATCGCGCTTTCATCCATCGCCGGGGATTCGGCGATCATCGTGCGTTGCCAATAGCCGCGCGGACCGGCTGCGCGCCGATATGCAACATCTCGCCGTGCGTGGAAGAAGACGAAGACGACGAGGACTCGAGCTGAGCCGCGATTCCCTCGAGTTCAACGAGCAGCGAAAGCAGTTGCGCCTGCTGACCCGGCGCCGCCGCCGGCGCCTGGCGCAACCTCTCGATGCGCTCGCGCCAATACGACACCGGCCACGCGACACTGCGATGCCAGTGTCGGGAGCGGATCATCCTCGCGAGATGCTCGATTTCCCGCTCGATGAAAGGTTCGGTGATGTAGGTGAAGTCGCGTTGTTGAACCACGGTCGTGTCCCTGACTCCTGATGGCAGCTCTGGCAAGTCGACGCTTCACGTCTTCGCCGAGCCTTGGCTTGCCGATGATGTTAGCATTCACTTATCATTTTGATAAGCACAAGGGCAACGCGGACCGTTCTTTTTGCCCCGACGCTCTCATCGAATCATCCTCCTTCAAGGGTTCTACATGGCCAAAAAGAGCTTCGATGCCTATTTCCGCTTCCTCAATCTGGCTCAGGCGGTCCAGGCATTGCCCTCGGTGCCGAAGCTCGACGCCGTCGAGGAACGCCTGCTGGAAGCACTCACGGCGTCGTGGCACGCGGGGCACGCGCTGACGGTCACCGAAGCGATGACGCTGTCGGTTGCGGGCGCCCCGGCCACCGTGCATCGCAAGTTGACGAGCCTGAAGAATCAGGGGCTCGTATCCGTCGATGAAAGCAGCGACGATCTGCGCATCAAGACGGTCGCGCCGACGCGCAAGGCGCTGGCGTATTTCGAAAAGCTGGCCGCGTGTCTTGAAGAGGCGAAGAATCGCTAAAGCGTTGCAACGCCCCTACCATAAACACGCGTGGAGAACGTTATAATCTGTCGCTTTCCGGCGCATGAGCGCAGTAATTTTTCCCACCCGGGCCGTTATCCCTCTTGAGAGCGGGGATGGCCAGCAGTGTCCGACAGCCTCCGTAGCAATCGCAGGTGTTGTGCTGCATCCAGACTGCGATTGACATGTTCTTCCCGCGTAACGTAGTCGCTCATCGCCGCCGTGCTTCGACGGCGATGAGCGTGCTTGTCCTGTGCATCGTCCTTTCCCCCGGCGTTCGCGCCGATGAAAGCGATTCAGATGCGCAGCAGCTGAAGCCCGTCATCGTCAGAGCGGAGAAGCTGCCCGCGCCCGAAGAGCGCACGCCCATCGCCATGAGCGTCTATGGCAATGCCTTCCTCGACAGCACGGGCGTGAGCGATATCAAGTCGCTTGCCACCATCGCGCCGGATTTGAGCTATGCGCAGGTGCAGACGGTCGTGCCCGTGCTGACGATTCGCGGCATCTCCAGTCGCGACACGACCGAAATCGGCGATCCATCCGTGGTCGTCGTGACGGACGGAAGCTCGAACAATCGCCCGTATGCATTGAGCGGCACGCTCTACGATCTCGACCACATCTCGGTGCTGCGCGGCCCGCAAGGTACGCTGTACGGGCGCAACGCGGTGGGCGGCCTCATCGATATCGTGACGGCGAAGCCTTCGCGGATTCTCGAAGGCCGCGCATTGGTCGATCTCGGCAACTACGCGACGCGCAATCTCGACGCGATGGTCAACGTCCCGGTGAACGACGTCCTGCAGTTCCGCGTGGCCGCCATCTCGCGCCGGCACGACGGCTATCTGAACAACGCGCCGCAGGCGGACGGCGACGACGAGGACACCCGGTCCGGACGACTGTCCGTCGCGCTCGAACCGACCTCGCATCTGCGCGTGCTCTTCACCGCGCAACAGACGACGATAAAGGGCGTCGGCCCCGTCTCGCTCGACATACCCTATATCTACGACGCGAGCGGCCACCTCTCGCACGACAAGCCGCCCTTCCCGGCCGATCCGCGCACCTTCACCTATGCGACGCCGCAATCGCAAAGCATCGAGGATACGATCGCGCGATGGAGCGTCGCTTACGATTTTCCCAGCGTCGAACTGAGCTATATCGGCAGCTATGACAACCTGACCTGGCGTCACGCAGCCGACAGCAGCCCGAGTTTCGCGGAGCCGGTGTCGTACCGGCAGAACGAGTTTCCCAAGACGCTGAATCAGGAAGTGCGCGTAAGCTCGCTCGGCGATGGGCGGTGGTCGTGGCAGGCCGGCGTGTCGTACTTTCGCGAGTCGTCGTCGCTGTCGAGCGCGAACGAATCACCGTTCGATGGCGGCGTGTATCTGCCCACGCTTGCGTTCGCGTACGGCATCCGCACGACATCGACGGCGGCGTACGGCCAGTCGTCGTATTGGGTGACCGACAAGATCAGACTGACTGCGGGCATGCGCGTGACGCGCGACGAAAAGAGCCGCGATGGCGAATACTTCTTCGCCAATTCGAACGAGCCGCCGTTCGTCTATACCTACGTGCCGCAAGACAACTCGGGCACCTGGTCCGAGCCGACGGTTCATCTTGCGGCTGAATACGCGCCCACGTCCGCGTTGATGAACTACATCCGCTATGACACGGGCTACAAGTCGGGTGGCTTCTCGTCGTCGGGGTCGTATGCGCCGGAGACGCTCAAAGGCATCGAGATCGGCACGAAGTCGCTGTGGAATTCGCAGCGCCTGCAGCTCAACGCGAGCATCTTCGACTACGACTATTCGGGCCAGCAGATCGCGCAACTCGTGCCGTTCGCGGACGGGCGCACGGGCACGAGCATCGTTAACGCGGGCCGCACGCGCATCTATGGCGCCGACGCCGATATCCGCGCGTTGATCGATCCGGTCGGGTTGCTGACGCTGTCGGTGGCATGGCTGCACGCGCGCTTCACCGATTTCGTCGTGGACGATGGCAGCGGCCACAACGTGCAACTCGCCGGCAACGCGCCGCCGCAGAGCCCGGCGTTCACGGCCGGCTTCGGGCTGGCCCATACGTGGATGACGGCGGCCGGGCGCATCGTCGGCCGCGTGGACGCGAAGTTTCAGAGTGGTCAGCACTTCACGATCTACAACTACGCGGACGATTATCAGAAGCCATATGTGACCGCCGATCTCTCGGCGACCTGGATGCCGAACCGCAAGAACATCGAGTTGATGGCGTACGTGCGCAACGTGACGAACAAGCGCGTGTTCACGGCCGCCGAAGAATACACGTTCGACGACTCGTATCGTTATGCGTTCGCGGCGCCGCGCACGTTCGGCGTGAAGGCGACTTACTTCTGGTGATGCGAAAAGTCGCCTCAGGCGAGGCCCGCGTTGTGCACGACGATCCATCCCGACCATGCAATCAATGCGACACCGAGCGGCTTCGTGATCGATCTCCCCAGGCGCATGTTTTTCTCGGCCGCCATGATCGCACCCAACGCCAGCATCCAGCCTACGTTTCCTGTGCCGACCGCGAACATCAGCGACATCAGCGCCCAGCAGCAGCCGATGCAGAACAGGCCGTGACTCACGCCGAGCAGGAAGCTCTCGCGACGCGCGCTTCGGCCATGCCAATGCGCGGCGATGAACAAGAGCGGCGAGCGGCACTTGTCGAGGCATCGGTGCTTGAGGCTGCTGAACTGATACACGCCCGCCAGCGCGACAGTCGCGGCGCCGATCAACCAGCCATTGGCGAGTACCGTCGACGAATGGTCGGCGAGGCGATGGAGCGCCGCATCGACGCCATGCGCGACGAAGCCGAACGCGGCCCACGCCGTGACGTAGCCCGCGATCAGCAATGCGACCAGCGCGCGCCGGCTCCCGCGCGAGCGTGTCATGCGCCTGAAGGTATCGAAGAGCGGGAAGGCGGTCGGCAGCATCATCGCCGCGATCATCAGTAGCCATGCGACGCTGTGCAGCGACGCCGCCACCGCGTCGCTCGCACCGGGTACCGCGCGGCACATCGCGCCGATGCCGGGCAAGTCGGCCCAGCTCACATGGCTTGCATAGCGCGCATACGGCCCCGTGTTCCACCACCACAGCGCCGCCCACGCGCTCGCCGTCAATGCGGCAAAGAGCGACACGAAAAGCCGTGAGCGCAGGCGCATCTTCACGACACGAAGCTGAACGATCCTTGAATAGCGTTATGTCCCGTCAACTCGAGATCGAGCCCAAGCACTTCGTGCTTGAGGCGAAACGCATTCGCGCGACCGACGAACGCGGGCGATCCGGGTATCGTCGAGAAGATACTGTCGACGAGTTTTGTCGGCTCGCCAGTCGGGCCTCGATAGGGTTCCAGTTCGGCCTCGATGGTTTCCCCGACCTTCATCCGGCCCCGGCCTTCGACGACCGTGTACTCGATCGACGCTCGATTCACCGAAACGACCTCGCCGATGAGCTTCACGATATCCGCGAGTGGTCCGCCGCGTTCGCCGCGGTGGACGCTCACCAGCGCGTCGAATTGCGCGTCGGTCGCGCGCTCGTCGACGTACATGGCGACGCGCCAGCCGCCTTCGAGCACGTTGCCCGGAATGAACGCCGCAAACGCGACTGTCGTCCCCGAGACATCGACGCCGTCGATCGTGCCCTGCTCGTAGTGATATGCGATCGCGCTGCGGCAAATGCCGTTATCGGGATCCTCGCCGATCCAGCACGGGCACAGCACTTTGCATTCGCATACTTCAAGGATGCTGCCCATCAGTTGATAGCTCATGTTCGCCTCTTCTGCGGGTTGAATCCGGCCTCACAGAAAATGACCGGACATCCTTCGTTGTAGTCGTTAAGCGAACGAGAATCAAAGCGTGCGCCGCTGTCATTCATGAAGCGGCTCATACACGTGCCGCGCGTTCGTGATGACCGTCGTGGACGAGGCGCATGGCGGCTTGCTGCCCCATGTCTTGCGCACTGCGCTTCCAGTATCTGCCGAAGCCGAAGCTGCTTCGAGTCGCCGGCGACACTGCCTTTGCGATTTATGAATGCCTGCGCTGTTGACCGGCCACGCCGGCCAACGCCGCCCATGCCTACATGCCCACGCTCGCGCCTCCGCTCGAACTGGTTCCGTTGCTCGCGCCTGCCGTCGAACTCGACGATGACCCCGGCGCAATGTCGATCCGCCCGTAGACGCCATCCGCTTCGTCATTCGGCCCCGCCGCGAAGAAAAGCGTATTGGACGGCTGATTGTTGAGACCGTTGCCGAAGGCGATACCCCACAGACCCTGCTCCACAATGGCATGTCCGTTCGAGTCATCAAGCGGACCGATCGACTGACCGCTCGATGCGTCGAACGCGTTGATGGTGCCATCGCCAAAGTTGCCGATGAGAATTGCGCCGCTCAGTGAGCCAAAGTTACCCGGCGCCTGTGCAATGCCCCACGGCGCATTCAGCGCGCCGGCCGTCGCGAAGTGCTGCTTGAGGTTGCCTGCCGTATCGAATACGTCCACCATGCCGAGTCCCGCGCCGGCGACATCGTCGTGCTTGGCGTCGTCCTGCTTCGCATACGTCACGAACAAGTTCGATCCAACCAACTGGATACCGAACGGTGCGAAGCCAGCGGGAATCGCGGGGTCCGAGAAGCCGCCCGGCATGACCACCTTGGCGAAGCTGGCATCGAAAACATCGATCTTGCCGTTATGGAAATCGGTGGCGTAGAGGAAGTTGCTGCCATTGTTCGCCGCGAGCGCCAGCCCTTTATAGACCGCGCCGCCCACGCCGTCGTCATACATGACAAACGCGCTCGTCGGACCGACAGTAGGCGCCCACGCGGTAAGGGTGCCGCCTTCACCCGCGAAGATGAACGCCGCGACGCCGGACTTGCCGTTTTCCGTCACCGCGAAGCTTGGCGTGCTGTTGAAGACGATGCCCGTCGGCGACGCTGAACCATTCTTGCCGTCGGGTATCGTCACGATCAGTGATTGAGGCGCACCGTTACCGTCATAGAGCGTCGCGACGTTGGTACCGTTATCCGCGACCCAGACGAACCCTTTGGGATTGAATGCAACGCCCCAGGCGTTCTTCAGGTTGGAGTCGGTATGAGTCGCGGGCACCGGACCATTCGACACGAGCGCGGTTGCCGCGAACGAAGACTGCACGGGCGGACCGGAATCGTTGGAGTGGGAACTCCCGCCGCACGATACGAGCGTCGCTAAAGCGGCGCCGCAGGCGAAGACTGTCAACATTGAGCGTTTCATGGCCGCACTCCTCGTTCGTCCTTAGGTCACAACAGCTTCGAACGAGCAGAGGAGTGGCTTTATTCCGGTACGCGAATGCTTTCGTGCTGCTCTCACTACATGAACTGGTTAGCGAAAACAGAACGAGTTCGGATGGTGCGACGCTTCACGCAAGTGCATGGCCTGGGCCGCAGCCGTTTTAGGCGTCGGGATCGTGCCCGGATGCGACTGAACTATTTGCCTGCTCCAGTCGACGGAATGCACGTCAGCACGAGAACGCCGCTGCTGGGGCCGATTGCATCGACTGAAGCCTCATGAGACTCTCCCGAGCCGCAAGACCATCTGGCGACGAAATCGGCTTTGCAATCGGCTCTATTGGCACGCGTAGCTGGCAGGGCAACCGGATACACACAACGGTCGGTGAAGTCGCAATGCAAAGCCAGGTCGCGAGTCGAATCGATAGTGTGGGCACCGCAGTTCCCGTCATAGACGCCGGACTGGATCCGTATCGAGGCGGCCATCGTCGAGCAGGAACTCGCTGCAAGCAGCACGCCGAGCGAAAAGCCCATGCACGTGTCTCGCATGATCTGGCCTCCGGCAAGTCGAGGAAGCGCAGCAGCGGCGTCCCCGCCTCAAGTGTAGGTGACGAGCACGTTCAATGCAGGCAAGTTCACTCTTCAAAGCCTGAACGCAGCATCCGTCCGCGGCACGGAACCCAGTGGCTTCGCTTCGCCGGCCGCATCGGGCGTCAGCGGTTTCGGCGACTTCTTCGACTTCAGCCCTTCGCCCAAGGTCGTGCCGTTCGACTTGCGGCGGGCCGCATGCCGCTCGATCACCCGTTGCAACAGGCAGAACGCGCACAGCAACGCGCCGATGACGATGCGCGTCCACCACGAACTGAGCGTCCCATCGAAGGTGATGAGGGTCTGGATCGTGCCGAGAATGCCGACGCCGAACACCGAGCCGATCACGTACCCCACGCCGCCCGTGAGCAGCGTCCCGCCGATGACCGTCGCGGCGATGGCGTCGAGTTCCATGCCCTGCCCTTGCAGCCCATAGCCCGACAGCACGTACAGCGTGAAGACCACGCCGCCGAGCGCCGAACAGAACCCGCTGAGCGCATAGACGCCGACTTTGGTGCGCGCGACCGGCAAGCCCATCAGCAGCGCGGAGCGTTCGTTGCCGCCGACCGCGTACACATTGCGCCCGAAGCGCGTGAAGTGCGCGACGAAGATCGCCACGAAAAGCGTCGCCACGGCGATGAGCGCGCCCGCCGTGACCGACGCCCCGCCGACATTCACATGAAAGCCGGACAGCGCGTGAAACGTCGTATCGTTGATCGTGATGGATTGCGTCGTGATGAGAAAGCACGTGCCGCGCGCGAGGAACATGCCCGCCAGCGTCACGATGAACGGCTGCAGCTTGAAGAAGTGGATGAGCGCGCCCATCGCCGCGCCGTAGAGCGCGCCCGCCGCGAGCACGAGCGGCACGATCACCCAGACCGGCCAGTGCAGTTTCTCCGCGAACACGGCGCACAGAATGGTCGTCAGCGCGACGACCGAGCCGACCGACAGGTCGATACCGCCCGACACGATCACGAACATCATTCCGATCGCGACGATCAGCAGGAACGCGTTGTCGATCAGGAGGCCGAGCAACACTTGCAACGAGAAGAAGCCGGTGTACATCACGGAGCCGAAGCCGAACAGCGCGGCGAACAGCACGATGGTAATGACGATCGGCAATACGCGCGGGTCCGTCACGCGGTCGAGCAGGTTTCTCATTGCGATGACTCCGCGAGCGGCTGTTTCGATGCGGCCGGAATGACGCGTTTGAACTGCCGCAGCAGCACGGTGCGCGCGGTGGCCGACTGAATGACGCTCACGACCAGCACGACCGCCGCCTTGACGACGAGCGTCGCTTCGGGCGGCACGCCGATGGAATACGTCGTGTAAGTGAGAGTCTGGATAATGAGCGCGCCGAGCACCGTGCCGGCAAGGCTGAAGCGCCCGCCGAGCAACGACGTCCCGCCGAGCGTGACCGCGAGGATCGCATCGAGTTCGAGCAGCAGGCCGGCGTTGTTGCCATCGGCGCTGCGCACGTTGGAACTCGCGAGCACGCCCGCCAATGCCGCCGTCAGGCCCGAGAACGCGTACACGCCGAACACGATCATGCTGGAACGCAAACCGGCGAGCCGCGTTGCGACCGGATTGACGCCGATTGCCCGGATGAACAGGCCGAGCGCCGTGCGATTGACGAGCAGCGCGGTCAGCACCAGCGCGCCGCACGCGACCCACACGGAACACGGCACGCTCGCCAGATAGCCGCCCCCGACGACGAGATAACCCTTGGCGCCGATGGGAATGATCTGGCCGCCCGTCAGCAACTGCGCAACGCCGCGTCCCGCGACCATGAGAATGAGGGTCGCGATGATCGGCTGCATGCCGATAAACGCCACGAGCAAGCCGTTCCACATGCCGCCGAGCACGCCGACCGCGAGCGCCGCCGCGATGGCGAGCGTCACGCGCGACGGATCGTCCGCGAGAATCGTGGCAGCGGTCGCGCCGGCGATGGCGACGATCGCGCCCACGGAAATATCGATGCCGCGCGTCGCGATCACGAGCGTCATGCCGAGCGACACGAGCACGAGCGGCGCCGCGCGATTCAGAATGTCGATGGGCGCGCCGAACAGATGACCGTCGAGCATCGTGATCGAGAGAAAGTCCGCGTTGTGCGCGAGATCGAGCACGCAGAGCAGGACGAGCGTGAGGCACGGCCACACGAGCGGATGCTGCGCCACTGCCTTGAGCCGGTTCATTCCGATCCTCCCGCGATGAGCCGATACACTTCGTCTTCTGACGCCGTATGGCCCGCGACTTCCGCGACCTTGCGGCGATCGCGCAGCACCGCGATCCGGTGACTCACTCGCACGACCTCGCTCACTTCCGACGAGATGAAAAGAATCGAAAGGCCCTTCGCGCAGAGTGCGAGCACGCGATCCATGATCTCGAATTTCGCGGCCACGTCGATGCCGCGCGTCGGTTCGTCGAGAATCAGCATCTTCGGTTCGGTCGCGAGCCAGCGCGCAAGCAGCACCTTCTGCTGGTTGCCGCCCGATAGCAGGCCGATGGGCTGCTCCGCGTCGCGCGCCTTGATGCCGAACTGCTGGATGTACCGGTTGGCGATCTCGCGCTGCTTCGCCTTGCCGATGCAGCGCCACAGGCCGCGCCGCGCCTGCACGGCAAGAATGATGTTCTCCCGTATCGACAGGTCCGCGACGATGCCTTCCTTCTTGCGATCTTCCGGACAGTAACCCATGCCGTGCCGCACCGCGTCGCGCGGAGAATGCAGCTTCACCGTCTTGCCGCCGATACGCGTCGCGCCCGCATCGGAGCGTTCCGCGCCGAACAGGAGCCGCGCCGTTTCGGTGCGGCCCGAGCCGAGCAAGCCCGCGAGCCCCAGTATTTGTCCGGGCTGCACGTCGATATCGACGGGATTCATCACGCCGCGCCGCGCCACGCCACGCATCTCGAGAAAAGGCGACACGTCGCTCTGCTCGGCGGGCGCTTGCGTCGCGGCGCGTTCCAGCCGCTCGGTCATGCGTTCATGGCCGACCATCTTCGAGACCAGCAGTTCGACGGGCAGCTCTTTGGCGAGATATTCCCCTTCGCGCTCGCCGTTGCGCATGACCGTGATGCGGTCGGATATCGCGTAGGTCTGTTCCAGAAAGTGCGTGACGAAGAGAATCGCGAGACCGGACGCGCGCAGTTTGCGCAGCACGTTGAAGAGGCGCGTCACTTCGCCGTCGTCGAGGCTGGACGTGGGTTCGTCGAGAATGAGCACGCGCGCATCGACCGATAGCGCCCGCGCGATCGCCACCATCTGCTGCACGGCGATCGGATACGTATCGAGCGACTTGGTGACGTCCACCGAGACGTTGAGTTCCGCGAGCGCCGACTGCGCGCGCGCGTGAATCGTCTTCCAGTCGATCGCGCCGCGCCGCTTCGGCTGACGGCCCGCGAACATGTTCTCCGCGACCGACAGATTGGGGCACAGATTCACTTCCTGATACAGCGTCTGGATGCCGGCCGCTTCCGCTTCGAGCGGGGCGGAAAAGCGCACGGGACGGCCCGCGAGCCGGATCTCGCCGGCGTCGTGCTCGTGTACGCCCGTGAGGACGTTGATCAGCGTCGATTTGCCGGCGCCGTTCTGTCCCATCAATGTGTGAATCTCGCCGGGAAACAGACGGAACGCGACGTCATGCAGTGCGCGCACGCCGGGGAAGGACTTCGACAGGCCGATCGTTTCGACCACGGGAGCGTCGGTCATGGAAAGCGCCGGGAAGAGGAATGGGTCGTCCATCGCGCGGCGAACGCCCCGCGCGATGGACGCGCACGCTTCAGTATTTGCGCTGCGGCAAGGTCTGCGCGGCGACGCTCATCGGGAAAATAGTCTCTTCCGTCACGATGCGCTTGGGCAACTGCTTGCCCGCGACGATGTCCTTCACGGCGGTCATCAACTGCGGCCCGAGCAGCGGACTGCACTCCACGTCCACGTTGATCTTGCCCGCGACCATCGCCTCGAACCCGCCCTTGGTGGCGTCGAACGAGACGACCGTCACGTCCTTGCCGGGCTTCATGCCGGCCTCTTCCATCGCCTGGATCGCGCCGAGCGCCATGTCGTCGTTATGCGCGTAGACGACGTTGATCTGCTTGCCGTAGGTCTTCACGAAGGCTTCCATGACCTGCTTGCCGCCCGCGAGCGTGAAGTCCCCGCTTTGCGAGGCGATCACCTTGAACTTCGGGTCGTTCTTGATGACCTCGAGCAGGCCCGCGCGCCGGTCGTTGGCCGGCGCCGATCCCACCGTGCCCTGCAGTTCGACGATATTGATCGGTCCTTTCTCGTTCTTGTAGTGGTCTTCGAGCCACTTGCCGCCACGACGTCCTTCTTCGAGGAAGTCGGAGCCGATCATCGTCACATAGAGCGACTTGTCCTTCACGTCGATATTGCGGTCCGTGAGGACGACAGGAATCTTGGCGTTCTTCGCCTCGACGAGAATGGGCTCCCATCCCGACTCGACGACCGGAGAGAACGCAATCACATCGACCTTTTGCGCGATATACGAGCGGATCGCCTTGATCTGGTTTTCCTGCTTCTGCTGGGCATCGGAGAATTTGAGGTTGATGCCCGCTTCCTTGGCGGCCGATTTCACGGAGACGGTGTTGGCGGTCCGCCATGCGCTTTCCGCGCCGACCTGCGCGAAACCCAGTGTGATCTGCTTGTCTTCGGCGTGTGCGCTCACGCCCGCGGCAAACAACAGGACCGAACCAAGCATTGCGCCCAGCACCGTGCGTCGGGTCTGTTTCATTATCGTCTCCTGATGGATCATCTTGCCGCGGCTCTGAGTCCGGGGTCGTGGACTCAGGGTTGAGTCCTGCGCAAGATTAGTCTGGCGACGCATGCGGGTCCAATCACTTATTCGACGTAGGGGATACCAAGACTGATATTGGGGAAAACGCGGCAATGGCTGGGTTGCCGCGTGTTTTACCCGGAGAAGATAGTTTCAGTTAGCGGCCGGATCGTCCTAGTCGATCAAGAAATCGCACCAATGAACGACGGCGCGCGGTGTTCGAACTGCTTCCCGCTAGAGAACGCCAGCGTCCACAGGCTCGCGTTCGCGAACCGGCGGGGCGTTGTTCGCATCGGCGGACCAGCACGCCGTTTGCACGCCGATATCCTCGGAGACGAATCGCCCGCCGCCTGTCGCGCGATAGTGCGCGAGCGCCTTGTACACGAGTCCCTGTCCGAGCAGAACGATCGGCACGTTGAGCAGCACCATCACGATGTTCATCAGGTCGGACAGCGCCCACAGGTTCGGCAGTTCGAGCCCGGCAAGCACGGTCAACGCGCCGAACGGCACGAACACCAGCGAGCCGACCACGCGAATGCCCGTAATGAAGTAGCGGCTACGCGAGATGAAGTTCGCCGAAATCTCGGCGAACGAGATCATGCCGAGCAGCGTGGTGAACGCGAACAGCCCGTAGCAGACGCACATGACGATCTTGATCGCATGGGCGGCCCATACGGGCACCAGTGTCTCGACGGACGCAAGATACACCGTGATCTTCGAGGCGCGTACCGCTTCCCACGCCTGACCGTCGACGGTGCCCGTCCACACATGCGCCATCACGACAATAAAGCCGGTCATCGTGCAGATCACCATCGTGTCGAAGAACACGCCGAGGCTTTGCACGAAGCCTTGTTCGCAGGGGTGTTCGTTATCGGCGATTGCGGCGGCCATCGTGATGGTGCCCTGCCCGGCCTCGTTGGACATCAGCCCGCGCTTCACGCCCTGCGCGAGCGCCGTGCCGATCGCGCCGCCGAACAGCGCATGCGGCGCGAACGCCCCGACGATGACCTCGTGAAAGAAGTACGGAACGAGCGGCAGATTGATCAGGATGATGACGAGCGACATCGCGCAGAAGAGCGCGGCCTTGATGGGCACGAGCACGTCGGTGTAAGCCGTCACCCGCCGGATGCCGCCCATGATGATGAACGCGCACGCAACGACGAGCGCCGCCGCGATGACGTAATACACCGTCGATTGCCGCGCGAGATGCGCGCCCGAAACCGTATCCGCGATCGTGCCGAGCGCGGTGAACACGTTGAACGTTTGCGGCGGCACGTTGAATAAGGCATAGACGATGAACACGAGCGACAGGAAAGTGCCCACGATGCGCCGTCCGCCGAGCACGCGCCGTCCATAGAAGGGCAAGCCGCCGACGAAGTCGTCGCCCTTTTTCTCCTTGAACAACTGCGCGAGCACGGATTCCATGAAGGCCGTCGCCATGCCGAAGAAGGCGGCGACCCACATCCAGAACAAGGCGCCGGGACCACCGACGGAAATCGCGCCCGTGATGCCGACGATATTGCCCGGTCCGGCGCGCATCGCGAGTCCGAGCATGAACGAGGCCATCGCGCTCACGCCCGTTTTCGGCGACTGCCTGCGCTGCATGATCCGCACGATCTTGCGCATGTTCATCGTCTGAATGAAGCGCGTGCGGATGCTGAAGTGGATGCCGACGCCGACGAGCAGCAGGATCGCGAACGGAAACCGGCCGAGCACCGGAATGTGCGAATACGCGCTGAAGTTGGTTGGAAAGTCCCACAGGAAATCGGAGATGGGCGCGATGAACGCAAAGAACGCGTTGACGGATTGGAAAAGGTCTTCCACGCGGGCTTTCCTTCTGTTGCTTCGAGCTGGTTAAAGCAGAAGTCCTGGTTGAATGGACCGGAATCCTTGGGATCGGCACTGTCGCACGTGCGCGCGCGCAGGCGCCCGCGGTCGTGGCGGGCGGCATTATACGGTGCCGGCTTGCCGCATTTGTGCGCAATGGATACAGGCTCAAGCGCTCGCTTGCGCGAGAGCGGCGATCAGGTCGCCGAACCGCTCGCCCTGCACGACGATATGTCCGCGCAATGCGGCAGCGGCCGCTTCGCCATCGCCGCGCGCGAGGGCATCGACCACGGCTTCGTGTTCATCGAAGGAGTCGTTCATGCGGCCCTTCACGCGCAACTGCAAGCGACGATACGGCCTCAACAGCTTGTGCAAGGCCTTGGCCTGATCGCGCAGGAACGTGTTGTGACTGCCCGCATAGATCAGGCAATGAAACCGCTCGTTCAGATGGTAGTAGCCGTCCGTGTCGCCCGCAGTCCGCGCTTCGCGGCAGGCGAGATGCGCGGCGCGCAGGGTCTCGACCTCGTCCGCGCTCATGCGGCGCGCGGCGAGGCGGCCGCACATGCCTTCCAGTTCGGCCATGACTTCGAACATTTCCACCAGCCGATCGAGGCTGATCTTCGCCACGACCGCGCCGTGGCGCGGGCGCATCTCGACCATGCCAGCGGCCGCGAGTTGCAGCAGTGCCTCGCGCACGGGCGTGCGGGATACCTGAAATCGCGCGGTGAGTTCCGTTTCTTCGAGTGGCGCGCCCGGCAGCAGCGCGCCGGTTGCAATGTCCTCTTCAATCGACTCTCGAAGCTGGTCCGCACGAGTGAGCTTGTTCGGCATGAATGACCCTCGCGACTGCGTTAATACAAGGACGAGAAGGCAGCGATTGCTGTACTCGTAAACGCTAGTTGGCAATGCGATTGCGCGACTTATCAATACACAAGAACGTCCTGCGTATATTCAAGCATTCCTTCACCTTACGACTGTTTTTCGGCTTCATCCACGCATGTTTCGCCGCGAACGCCAGACGTAAGAATCGCCGGCACCGCGTGATGTGCGGTTTTGCACGGCCTCGCGGCCCTTGTCACGTCCTGCGCGCGAGACCTTGACGTCTGTAGGCCAACAAGGTTCGGAGACTCGATGATGAATGCACGATACATAGGAATGCTACTTTTCGCCGGCGCGGGCGTGGCGGCACTCGGCGGATGTGGACATGACGACAACAACGGGCCGAAGCCGGTCGCAAAGGGCGCGGGGTTCATCAACAGTTTCCAGATCATTTCGAGTGCGCCGGCGTTCGGCGGCGCGACACCGGCGGGCGCGGCAGGACCTTATGAGGTCATTACCGCAGTGGTGCATGGCGAGCTCGATCCGAACGATCCGTTGAATGCGGGCATCGTCAACATCAAGAATGCGCCCGTCGGGGCCGACGGCTACGTGGCGTATGCGACCGATGTCGTCATTCTCAGACCGCAGAACGCATCGTCGGCGAAGCGCGTGCTCTTCTACGATGTCGTGAATCGCGGCAGCAAGATCGGCGATGCCTCGTTCATCGGAGGCGGTGCGCTGGACACCGGCGCGGCTCCGCCTGCGAGTTTCCCATCCTTGCTGCGCAACGGCTATACGATCCTCTGGAGCGGCTGGCAGGGCGACGTGCCGCTCAACGGCACGACCGCGCTCGCGGGTGCCGGTCTGCTCGGCGCGAGCTTCCCGGTGGCGACGAACAAGGACGGAACGCCCATGACCGGCCTGTCGCGTGAGGAGTTCATTCCCGACTATGCGGGCGGCAACGCCACGACCATTCCGCTCACCTATCCACCCGCCGACCTGAACGACAAGACCTCCGTGACCTTCACCGCGCGACAGTCATGGCTGACCGCGTACGGCAGCATTCCCGGCGGCGTCGAGACCTACAGCGCGCCCTCGGTTCCGGTGACGGCCTGGAGCTATATCAGTACGCCTAATAATGTGTACGAAGGAAACTACTCGGTGAGCTTCACGCCGCCGTCGACGGTCCCCGGACCCAACGGCGCAAGCGTTCAGCCGGACGCGGGGACAATCTACAGCTTTGTCTACAAGGCAGCGGCGCCGACGGTGGACGGCATCGGCTTCGCGGCCTTGCGCGATCTCGTTTCCTTCCTGCGCTACGAAAGCAGCGATGCACAAGGCGTGGCGAATCCGTTGAACGATCTGAAGGGCGCGGGATGCGTGGCATCGACGTGTTCGACGAGCACCAACTTCGACATCGCGATAGGCGAAGGCATCTCGCAGTCCGGACGCTTCATGAAGGACTTCCTCTATCAGGGCTTCAATGTCGACAAGAACGGCAAGATCGTCTTCGACGGCATGTTCCCGATCATCTCCGCTGCCCGCCGCACCTGGACCAACGCGGCGTTCGCGCAGCCGGGCCGCTGGTCGAAGCAACATGAAGATCACTTCATGCCCGGCTTCCAGTTTCCGTTCACGTACGCGGTGACGACCGACCCCGTCAGCGGCATGACGGACGGCCTGCTCAAGCAGTGCACGGCGACCAACACATGCCCGAAGGTGATGCAGCTCGACGGCTCGTTCGAATGGTGGGGCGGCGGGGCGTCGCTCGTCGTGACGGACGGACGCGGCACGGATATCCCGTTGCCGGCCAACGTGCGCTACTACCTCGTGGCGGGCACGCAGCACGGGGGCGGCAGCGGCGTGACGACCGGCACGTTCACCGTGCCGCCCGCCGGCAGTCAGTGCCAGTTGCCCGGATCGCCCGTGGAAGAAACGCCTGTGGAACGCGCGCTGATTCCCGCGCTCGTCGCGTGGGTCGGACAAGGCACGCCGCCGCCCGCATCGCAGTATCCGACCGTGGCGTCGGGCAATCTCGTCGCGCCGACACAAACCGCGACCGGCTTTCCGAACCTCGGCAACGTAACCGTGCCGAGCGGCCCCGCCGCCACGCCGATGCCGCTCAAGCTCACATTCAACGGCGAGTACAACCAGCTCTTCGTCACGGACTACAGCAACGCCGTTCCCGTGGTGAATACGGCCGAGCCGTACACCATTCTCGTTCCGAAGGTCGATGCCAACGGCAACGAGACCACGGGCGTGCTCGTGCCGGACGTGAGCGCGCCGCTCGCGACCTACACGGGATGGAACTATCGCGGCTCGGGCCATGCGATCGGCGAAGGGTGCATCTCGAACGGCGCGGCCATACCGTTCGCCGTCAACGCGGCTGCGCAAGCAGGCGGCGTCGACACGCGGGCCACGCTCGACTCGCTCTATGGCGGCAGCAAGGCGCGCTATCAGGCAGCGGTGGCCGCGGCGGCGAATGCGCTCGTGAAACAGGGCTACTTGCTGCAAGACGATGCGAACAACGTCTTCATCACGAACGCGTCGAGCGTGTCGTCGGCGCTGTTTCCGAAGCCATGATCGGATGGGCTGACATGCGCGAGACGATCATCAGGCAGCACGCCGTCACCGTCTGCATAGCCGCTGCGTTGACGACGACGCTCGCGGCGTGCGGCGGGGGCGGCGGCAGCGACAATGCGAACTCCAATCCGCCGCCTGCACCGAATTCGCTCGCGTATCAGAAGAGCGTGATGCTCGGCAGTACCGCGCCCGTCGCCTTGTCGGTGATTCCCGCCACCACGACGACGAGCGCGCTGCTCGTGAGTCCGGTCGCCGCGCCGCTCGTCGCCGCCGGAAACAACGCGCTCGACGGCCTGTATCAGCCCGCGACCCTTCCGGGCGCGGGCGTCGCGTGCGTGTCCGCGCCGACGAACAGCATCGGCACGGTGACGAACGTGAATGCCGGCGTCAACGTCAAAAGCGTCGCGGCGCTGCTCGACTCGACATGGACCGTGTCCGCCAATGCCACTGCGGACTGGTCGGCGTTCGGCGCGAACGCAAAGAGTTTCGACGGATGGGAGAACTGCGGCGCGAAGGCGGAAGGCAGCCCGTCGCCGTCATCGACCTTGACGATCAATGGCGACGGCAGCTTTTCCGACAATGTATTCGACGGCAATCCGTCGACGACGGTCAGCATCGTGAACCAGAGCTTCAGCGCGGCGCAGGCAACGTCGATGCTGTCCGACGCCGGCTTGCTGGATACGAGCCAGGCCGGCAACCCTCAGGTCATCCGCCTGAGGGTGTACAGGAACACGGCGAGTCAGACCGTGCTGATCGAACAAGCCATACCGGTGGCGGGTGCGACGAACGAAAAGCCCGGTTATGTCGCGATCTACTTCGCGCGCTGAACGGCGCTCGCGACGGCATCAGGCGTCCTTCGGTGCAGCCTGCAAAAAATCGAAGTCGCACCCTGCATCTGCCTGGAGCACATGCTCCTGATACAGCTTCTGATAGCCGCGCAGCACGCGCTCGGGCAGCTTCACATCGTTTGCGCGCGCCTTGAGTTCGGCCTCGTCGACAAGCAGATCGATGCGCCGTTCCTGCACCGAAAGCCGGATGCGATCGCCGTTGCGCACCAGCCCGATCGGGCCGCCTAGCGCCGCTTCCGGCGCGACGTGCAACACAATCGTGCCGTACGCCGTGCCGCTCATGCGCGCATCGGAAATGCGCAGCATGTCTTTCACCCCTTGTTGCGCGAGCTTTTTCGGTATCGGTAGATAGCCGGCCTCAGGCATGCCCGTGCCGCTCGCCGGACCGGCGTTTTGCAGCACGAGAATGTCGTCGGCGTCGACATCGAGCGCGGGATCGTCAATGCGCGCGGCCAGGTCTTCCAGCGATTCGAACACCACCGCGCGGCCTTCGTGCTCGAAGAGCGACTTGTCGGCGGCGGAACGCTTGAGAATCGCGCCGCGCGGCGCGAGCGAGCCGAACAGCGCGACGAGCCCGCCTTGCGGCTCGACGGGGTCCGCTGCCTTGCGCACGATGCGATGATCGACCCACGCCTCGCGCTCCGCCGCGATGCGTTCGCCGAGCGTTTCGCCGGTGACGGTCATCGCATCGAGATGCAATCGCGGTTCGAGCTCGCGCAGCACCGCCGTCATGCCGCCCGCCGCGAAGAAGTCTTCCATGTAGTTGTCGCCGGTCGGCTTGAGGTTGACGAGCACGGGCGTTTCATCGGACAGGGCGTTGAGGCGTTCGAGCGACACGGGGATGCCAAGCCGCCCCGCCACTGCGGTCAGATGAATGATCGCGTTGGTCGATCCGCCGATGGCGAGCAGCACGCGCAGCGCATTCTCCACGGACTTCTGCGTGATGATCTGGCTCGGGCGCAGCGGCGCGTGAATCAGTTGCACGGCGCGCGCGCCGCTCGCTTCGGCGGCCCGAACGCGGTCTGCGTGAACGGCGGGAATCGCGGCCGTGCCCGGCAGCGACATGCCGAGCGTCTCGGCGATGCAGGCCATGGTGCTCGCGGTGCCCATGACGGCGCACGTGCCGGCCGTGGTCGCGAGCCGGCCTTCGATCTGGTCGATCTCCTGCTCGCCGACCTCGTTCGCGCGGAACTTGCCCCAGAAGCGGCGGCAATCGGTGCATGCGCCGAGGCGCTCGCCCTGATGACGGCCCGTCATCATCGGTCCGACGACGAGTTGCACGGCGGGGATATCGGCGGACGCGGCGCCCATCAGTTGCGCGGGCACGGTCTTGTCGCAACCGCCGATCAGCACGACGGAGTCCATCGGCTGCGCGCGCAGCATTTCCTCGACGTCCATGCTCATGAGGTTGCGGAACATCATCGAGGTCGGATTCAGAAAGACTTCGCCGAGCGAGATGGTCGGAAAGTCGATGGGCAGACCGCCCGCCGCGAGCACGCCGCGTTTTACCGCGTCGACGAGTTCGGGCATTGCCCGATGGCAGTTATTGAAGCCCGATCCGCTCGATGCAATGCCGACGATCGGCTTTCGCAGCATGTCGGATGAATAGCCCATCGATCGGGCGAACGAGCGGCGCAGGTAGAGGGCGAAGCCGCGATCACCGTAGTTGGTCAGGCCCTTGGACAGGCCCTGGGTCTTTGTTTCGGACATTCTTTCTTTGTCTCCGGTTTTTTTGCGCTTATTTTGCGTTGCCTTGTTCGCCTGCTGTTGCTTTAGTCGTACTTCGTTTCCATGGAACTTGACTTCACGTCGGTCTATTGGCGTTGCCCCGCCCCGGGGAGGGGCACTGCCAATAGACCGACATCAAACCAAGTGCCATGGAAGCGAAGTACGACCAACGCAACAGCCCGCAGCAAGGCAAGACAAGACAAGACAAGGGCCAAGCGAACAGCATTAGCAAACGCAAAGCTTAGACCGAAAAGGTTTAACGCGCCCGACGTTCAGCGCTCAAAGAATGCAATCCTCGACCGCCCATGCGCCATTCCAGCAGAACCCTCCTCAACGGTAAGACGGTTTCACCTTACCCGCGGGCAAGGAACCGCATATGATCCACACGCCCGAATACGACCAACGTCCGGCAGCGCAGAGAAGCCCCCCGCGCGCCGCCAGCAGGGAAGAAACAAAGGAGCCGAATCGAAGTGTGAAAGAGCACATACCGTATAGCGGCGATCCCCCGCGATCGAGTCCGCGCTGAACGAAGGGCCGCACACGGGCGATCTTGGCGGCAAGGGAAGACAAGGGAAGTCGGAAATCGATCGCTCAACGGCTCGCTTGATAGTTCGTCGCTATTCACTCCGGGATACTAACTACTTTTTCGGGAAAAGGCGCCAAACCCATCGCGCATGACGAGGCGCGCTGCCGAGCGACCGGCCGGCAGTGCTGCATTGCTGACATGGCACGCGCTGGGCCGTTCGCACTCGCTACCGGACGAACGCTTCTCATCGATTTGAACGAGGCATGATGCCCCGCTTATCTCCGCGCGCTTCACAGTTTTCCTTAAGGGTGGCTTAAGAAAACATAATTGCCAATGTATTTATTTTCCTCAAACGCGCCCAAGCGACAGCGAATAGAAAGTCAACGTTCATGGACTCGACGCAAAGGCGTTGCACATTGTCAAAGGAGGAAAACAGCCTCGAACTACCAACGGAGAGAAGACATGAAGCGAAGAAAATTGCGTGCGCCTTTGAGTCGCGCGCTCACGGCATCAGTCATGGCTTTGGCTGTTTCGCACGCCGCCAACGCGCAGCCCGACGATCACCACGGCCGCGACAGGGACCGCGATTCGAACCGTCCGGCCGTCTCTCACGTTCTGTTGATCAGCTTCGACGGCCTACACGAACAGGACGTGGCGCGCTGCATCGCATCGAATGCCTGTTCGAATATCGCGCTGCTCGCGAAGGCCGGCACCACTTACTCGCGCGCTTTCACGCCGGGTCTGTCGGACTCGTTCCCGGGCCTCGCCGCGCTCGTGACCGGCGGCTCGCCGAAGAGCGCGGGTCTCTTTTACGACGTGTCATATGACCGCACGCTCTATGCGCCGTCCGACACGACGTGCAGCGGGCAGCAAGGGTGGA
The DNA here is from genome assembly GCF_902506145.1 of Burkholderia sp. 8Y. Taxonomy (GTDB): domain Bacteria; phylum Pseudomonadota; class Gammaproteobacteria; order Burkholderiales; family Burkholderiaceae; genus Caballeronia. The sequence continues at coordinate 2,193,197 of NZ_LR733519.1, forward strand.
ACGTCGTTTTCGACGAAACCACAGGCATCGACGCACAGAACGGCGGGGCACTCGTTCACCTGAACGGCGGCGGCGGATTCAATCCTCAGGCGATTCCGCACGCGAAGATCGACGGCGTGTGCAAGCCGGTGTACCCGCACGATTACCTCAAGACGAACACGCTCTTCGAAGTCATCAAGCAAAACGTCCCGAACGCCCGCACCGCATGGGCTGACAAGCACGCTTGGGGCTATGACTGGCTGAACGGTCCGTCAGGGCAAGGCGTCGACGATCTGATGCGGACCGAGATCAATTCCATCGATCCCGCGACGAAGACCGACTACACGGACGTCTACACGCACACCGAGAAATTCGACGACTACCACGTGCAGGCGATCATCAATCAGATCGACGGCAAGACCTCCACGGGCGACGCGAAAGCCGCCGTACCGACCGTCTTCGGCGGTAATTTCCAGACCCTGAGCGTCGCGCAGAAGGCGCCGGTCGCCAAGGGCGGCGGATATCTCGACGCGAGCTTCACGCCCGGTCCACAGGTCAACGCGGCCATCGCGTATATCGACGCGTCGCTCGGCCGCATCGTGGCGGAACTCAAGCAGCGCGGCCTCTATCAGTCGACGGCCATCATCGTGACGTCCAAGCACGGGCAATCGCCGGCGGATCACAGCAAGCTCGTGAAAAACGGGGACACGCTCTCCAAGCTACTCGAAGCGAACAACTATCTCGATTCGAACGGCAGCATCGGGCAAGCGGCGACCAAGAGCGGGAATCTCAACGACGGCACGGGACTTGTCGGCACCGGCTTCGTTCAGACCGACGACGTGGGCCTCGTCTGGCTGCGAGATCAGAATCAGCTCGCCGCGGCGGTGAAGACGCTCAAGGACAACCTCAGCTGCAACGCGCCGGGCATCTGCGCGGACGGACCGCATGCCTACATCCTGTACGGCGAGCCGCTCGCGGCGCGCTTCGGCGATCCCGCGCAGGGCCGCACGCCGGACATCATCGTGCAGCCGAACCCGGGCGTGATCTATACATCCAGCACGTCGAAGGACGAGGAGCACGGCGGCAATGCGCCGGACGACAGTCATCTCGGCCTCGTCGTCTACGTGCCGGGCGAGCGGCACGCGGGACGCACGGTCGATGAGCGCGTGCATACGACACAAGTCGCGCCCACGATCCTCCGTCTGCTCGGTCTGGATCCGAGGCTGCTCAACGCGGTCGTCCGCGAGGACACGCATTCGTTGCCGGAGACGGACGACCGGCGCTTCTGATGCGTGGCGCGCGCCCGCGTTTCGCCACGTTTCGCTGGCGGCGCCGGCGCGCGTGCTTCATGTGAGCGAGACTCATCGGCGCGGGCTCGGCCGATGATGTCCTGCCTGCACAAAAGATCTACCAAGCGTAATCAGCGGCGCTCCGCTGCGACGAGAGGTTCAGCGACCCGTCGCGTCGTGTTGTTCTCACGATGCAAGCACCGCGTGCAGCGACATACTATCGTTAGTACACCTGCACGTTTGATGATGTCTACATTCATAGACAGGAGCAGTTCATGAACAAGGTCGGAACCCGAATCCCGCTTCTCAAAGCAAGCTGTTGCATTGCCGGCGCTGCGCTGGCAAGCGCGGCTTCGATCTATTCCTCGCTTGCCAACGGCCAGTCGCAGACCGCGGATGCCTCCGCGAATACGGCCTCGCCGATCAAGCATGTCATCGTGATCGTCGGCGAGAACCGCACGTTCGATCACGTGTTCGGCGCGTACCAGCCGCGCCACGGCCAGAGCGTGTCGAACCTTCTGTCCAAGGGCATCATCACCGAGGATGGCAAGCCGGGACCGAACTTCGCGGCCGCCGCGCAATACACCGCCAGCGCGACGAACACCGCGCGCTTCGAACTCAGTCCCGATTCGAAGAAGCCGTACAGCGTGCTGCCGGCGCCCAACACCGGGTCGACCGCGACCAGCCCCAGCGATACCCCGACCACGGCCGACTCCAGCCCGCCTCCTTTCGCCACGCTCGCCGCAGCCACGCTCGCCGAAGGCGCCGTGCTCTATGCCACGGACCTCGTCCATCTGACCACGGGGGCATCGGGGCTGCCGCACGACGTGCCGGACACGCGCTTCGGCACCAACACGTTCAATCTGCCGAACGGTCCGTATCAAATCTCCCGCCTCGGGCCGGACTACGATCAGTACATGAATAGCCCGGTTCATCGCTTCTATCAGAACTGGCAGCAGTCCGATTGCAGCGCCGCGCATGCGACCGCCGACAATCCGAGCGGATGCAGGATGGACCTTTTCGCATGGGTGGAAACGACCATCGGCGCGGGGTCGAACGGCAAGCCGCGCCCCGCGAACTTCACGGACCAGACGACGGGTGAAGGATCGACCGCGCTCGGCTACTACAACGTCAACGCGGGTGACATGCCGTACTTCTATCGGCTGGCACGCGAGTACACGATCAGCGACAACTACCATCAGCCGGTGATGGGCGGCACGGGCGCGAACAGCATCATGATCGGCACCGCCGACGCGCTGTACTACACCGACGGGCACGGCCACGCCGCGACGCCGCCGCAACTGGAGATAGAGAATCCGCGCCCGCAAGCCGGCACCAACAACTGGTACACGCAAGACGGCTACTCGGGCGGTTCGTATAGCAACTGTTCCGACAGGCGGCAGCCCGGCGTCGGTGCCGTGCGCCACTATCTCGACTCGCTGCCGTATCACCCGAACGCGAACTGCGCGGCCGATACCTTCTATCTACTCAACAACTACAACCCCGGCTATAACGGCAACGGCACGGTCAATACGACGCAGTTCACGATTCCGCCGTCGCCGGTGCGGACCATCGGCGATACGCTGCTCGAGCGGAACGTTTCGTGGAAGTACTACGGGGAGGGGTGGAACACATTCGTTGCGCAGTCGCCGGATAGCGTGTACTGCAATATCTGCAATCCGTTCCTGTATGAAACGGCCATCATGACGAATCCCGCCACCGTCAAGGCGCACCTTCAGGACACGAGCGATCTGTATCAGGATATCGCCAAGGGCACGCTCCCCGCGGTGTCGTTCGTGAAGCCCGGCGGCTTGCTCGACGGCCATCCGGAGTCGTCGAAGTTCGGACTGTCCGAGGCCTTCACGCACAAGCTCGTCGATGCGGTTCAACATGACAGCGCGCTCTGGGCGTCCACGGCTATCTTCATCACGACCGATGAAGGCGGCGGCTACTACGATTCGGGCTATATCCAGCCGGTCGATTTCTTTGGCGACGGCCCGCGCATTCCGCTGATCGTGGTCTCGCCGTACGCGCGCGGCGGCCGCGTCGTGCACGAGTACGCCGATCACGCGTCGCTCGTGAAGTTCATCGAGCGGAACTGGAAGCTCGACCCGATCACGGCGCGCAGCCGCGACAATCTGCCGAATCCGGTGCAGTCGGGGGCGAATGCGTACGTGCCCGTGAACGCGCCTGCCATCGGAGATCTCTTCGCGTCGTTCCGCGTCGATCATGACCATGACCATGACCATGACCGCGGACGCGGTGACGACGAGGCGCGCGGCGGCGCTGGGTGGTGGCCGTTCTGAGTATTGCCGCATGTAGTCGTTGGCCCGCAAGCCAGGGCGCAGCGGTCTTGTCGAGACCGTTGTGCCCGTCGGGATCGTCCCGGGTTTGCGGGCTTTTGCATTCTGGCGTTCGGACGCCGCCGGGACTCATCGCGGTCGCGTGCCAATGCCGTTCACCGCTATCGAAGCTTGTGCGAATCGATCCAGCGCAGGAACGCTCGCGCGAAGCGAACAGTGCGAATATGCGGACGCGCGAACTGAAACGCGCCCGCCGCAAGCGCCGATCAACATGATCGGCGCGCCCCGGCCGTCGCACACAGCGCACCTCTCAGCAGCTCACTCGCGCATCGCGAGCACCCGCGCCGTTTTCATCGATTGTGGTAGCCTTCGCCGATAATCGAACGAATGCCCGGTGGCCGCCCGGTAGCCGTCACTCCGCGGCACGACCGCGCTCGCGAACCGAACGACCAGCGTTCGCTCTCCCATCCGCCGCAACACGATGACGAACCCGGCCTGCTTCTTGCAGTCCAACGTGCGAACCATCGCCCACTTCGTCGATCACAGAAGCAATCACATGCCACAGAACCTCATAGCGCCACAACGGGGCCGCGTTCATTCCGGGATCGAGGGAATCGACGATATTCTCGGTGGCGGGCTCACGCCGCACCGCATGTATCTGATCGAGGGCGCGCCCGGCGCAGGTAAAACGACCCTCGCCTTGCAGTTTTTACTCAAGGGCGCGGAACTCGGCGAGCCGGGGCTGTACATCACGCTGTCCGAGACGCGCGCGGAACTCGTCGCCGTCGCGGAAAGCCACGGCTGGAACACGGACCGCTTCGCCATCATCGAGTTGTTGTCGGACGAAGGGCTCGATCCCGCCTACGAGCAGACGGTGCTGCATCCCGCCGAGGTCGAACTGGGCGAGACAGTGCGCGACGTGATCGCCAAAGTGGACGAACTGAAGCCCGCGCGCCTCGTCTTCGATAGCCTCTCGGAGCTGCGCATGTTGTCGCAGAATCCGCTGCGCTATCGCCGGCAGATTCTCGCGCTGAAGCGATATTTCGCGACGCGCGCCTGCACCGTCATGCTGCTCGACGACAACACGTCCGAACCCGGCGACTTGCAGTTGCACAGCATCGCGCATGGCGTCATCAGCCTCGACAACCTGGTGCACGACTACGGCGGGGAGCGCCGGCGCGTGCGTATCGCGAAGATGCGCGGCATCCGGTTTCGCGAAGGCTTTCACGACATGACGCTCAAGACGGGCGGCATCGAGGTGTATCCGCGTCTCGTCGCGGCGGAGCATCACATCGAATTCTCGTCGAGTTCGCTCAGCACGGGCACTAAAGAACTCGACGCGCTCATGGGCGGCGGCCTCGTGCCGGGCACCAACACGCTGATCGTGGGGCCGTCGGGCGTCGGCAAGACGACGACGGTCGCGTCGTGCCTGCTCGCCGCGCTGAATCGCGGCGAGCCGTGCGTGTACTACCTCTTCGACGAGACGCTCACCACGCTCGTGCGCCGTTCGACGAACCTCGGCATCGACCTGAGGCCGCATCTCGAAAGCGGCCTGCTGACGCTGCGTCAGATCGACCCCGCCGAGATTTCGCCCGGCGAATTCACGAGCGACGTGCGCAAGAGCGTCGAGGAAGACGGCGCGCGCTTCGTGGCGATCGACAGCCTCAACGCCTATCTGCAAGCCATGCCGGGCGAGCGTTACCTGCTCTTGCAGATGCACGAACTGCTCACGTATCTCAACCAGCGCGGCGTCATCACCATGCTGGTGCTGGGGCAACACGGGATCATCGGCGAGATTCAGAGCGATATCGACATCAGCTATCTGAGCGACGTCGTGCTGCTGTTCCGCTATTTCGAGCGGCAAGGCGAAGTGCTCACCGCGGTGACCGCCGTCAAAAGCCGCACCAACGGACACGAACGCTCGATCCGGCAGTTCCGGCTGGGCCGCAATGGGCTGAACGTCGGCGAGGCGCTGCGTGACTTTGAGGGCATTCTGAGCGGCCTGCCCACTTACCGGGGCGATACCGCCATGCTCGCGCCTGCCCAGCGCGAGCCCGCCTCGCCGCTGGACTAGCGCGATGGAGTATCGGGTTCTGATCGTTGCGCCTTTCGGCCGCGACGCCGACGTCATTGTCGATGTCCTCAAGGCGGACGGCCGCGAGTGCTTCGTCTGCGCCAGCTCGCGCGCGCTCGTGACGGAGCTGGATCGCGGCGCGGGCGTGGCCATCGTCACCGAGGAATCGCTTCTGGACGACAGCGCGATGGCGCTCGCCGCGTGGATCGAACAGCAGCCCGCATGGTCCGACTTCCCGATCGTGCTGCTGTCCGGGCGGCTCGCGGGAAGGCGGTCCGCCAGCAGCATTGAGATGCTCGAACGGCTCGGGAACGTGCTGGTGCTCGAACGGCCGCTCAACTCCGAAACCTTGCGCCGCGCGGTGGCGTCGTCGTTGCGGGCGCGCGCCCGGCAGTACGATGCGCGCAAGCATCTCGCGGAGTCGGAGCAGCATCTCATCGACCGGGCGAGAGCGCAGGAGGCGCTGGAACGCCTCAACGAATCGCTTGAAAGCCGCATCGAGGAACGGACGCAGGAACTGGCATCGGCGAACAACCGCCTGATGCGTGAAATCCACGAGCGGGCCAAGGTGCAGGCGGTGCTCGTGCAGTCGCAGAAGATGGAGGCGCTCGGGCAGCTTACCGGCGGTATCGCGCACGACTTCAACAACCTGCTGAACGTCATCATGGCGAACGCGGAACTGCTCGCACGCATCAGCAAGGACGAGCGCGTGCTCAAGATGGCCGCGACCACCAAGCGCGCGACCGAACGCGGCGCGAAGCTCACCGCGCAATTGCTGACGTTTTCGCGCACGAGCAATCTCGATCTCAAGGCCGTGAACGTCGCGGCGCTGCTGCACGGCATCCGCGACATCATTTCGATTTCGCTCGGCTCGACCATCGCGTTGTCGATCACCACGGCTTCCGACGATCTGTGGACGCAAGCCGACGCCAACCAGCTCGAACTCGCGATACTCAACCTTGCGATCAACGCCCGCGACGCCATGCCGAAGGGCGGCCGTCTTTCGATCCACGCCGAAGAACGGCCCAGCGTGGACGAAGCCCTCGCGCCTGGGCGTTACATCGTCATCAGCGTGACGGATTCGGGCTCGGGCATCGAGCCGAGCGTCCTGTCGCGCGTATTCGATCCGTTCTTCACGACCAAGCCGGTCGGCAAGGGAACCGGGCTCGGGCTCAGCCAGGTGTATGGCATCGCGCGTCAAGCGGGCGGCGTCGCGCGCATCGAAAGCGAAGTGGGCACTGGAACCACGGTGCAGATCTGGCTGCCGTTCGGGGCGCGCGATGCGTCCGAAGCGGCGGAAGGCCCGGGCCCGCGCGACGATGCCGCCACGCCGTGCCGCATCCTCGTCATCGAAGACGACGACGACGTTCGCACGATGATCGTCGATTGCCTCGACGCGCTCGGCTACGACGTCACGCAGGCGCAGGACGGACCGAGCGGCCTCGCGCGTCTTGGCATCGACAATCCCGATGTGATGATGGTCGATTACGCCATGCCGGGCATGAACGGCATACAGGTGCTGGCGAGGGCCCGCGAGTCGCGCCCTGACCTGCCGGTGATTCTGGCGACGGGCTATGCGGATATCGATGTCACGACCATCACGGACCGGCGCTTCACGGCGCTTCGCAAGCCGTTTCAACTGGAAGACCTTGCGCGCGCCGTGCGCCTCGCGTTGAAAAGCGCCGAGAAGGCGTGACCGCGGAGCGGCAACAAGACATCTTCGCGAGTTCGCCCGGCGAGCCGTGATGCCGGCGGCGGACGGCGGACTATTCCTCGCCGCCATCCGCCAGCCGCCCCGCCTCCCACTCCCTGCGCACCCGCGCGAGTTCCTCCGCGAGCACCGCCTCGTCCGGCAGCATCATGTGATATTCGGCGGCGAGCACCTTGTTCGGCAGGCCGTCGAGTGCGTATTTCGCGACCGCCGCGTTGGTCCGCGCGCACAGAATCAGTCCGACCGGCGGATTCTCGCCCGGCAGCATCCAGTGCTCTTTCGCGTAGTTGCAGTACATGTGCATCTGCCCGACATCGGCGTGATTCAATTCGGTCAGCTTCAGATCGATGATGACGAGACACCGCAGCCGTCGATGAAAAAAGAGCAGATCCACGCGATACCAGCTATCGCCGATGCGCAAGCGCCGCTGCCGCCCGACGAACGTAAAGTCGCCGCCCAGTTCCAGCAGAAAGTCTTCGAGCCGGTGGATCAGGGCGTCTTCGAGCTGACTTTCCGAGTACTCGTCTTTCAGGTCGAGAAACTCGAGCACGTACGGGTCCTTGATGGCTTCCTCGGGCGTCACGCTGTCGCCGCGCGCGGCGATGCCGCCTTTGGCAAGCATCGCGCGCTTGTCGCGGGACATCAGCGTGCGCGTGTAGAACTGACTGCCGATCTGCCGGTCGAGTTGCCGCACGCTCCAGCCGCCGCGCAACGCTTCGGCTTCGTAGAAGCGCCGCTCGTCGTCGGAACGGGTGCGTCTCATCAGATGAACGTAGTGAGTCCACGACAGCGGGAATCGCTCGGCCAGTTGCGCGAGCGTCGAAATCCGAATCGCCGGTTCGGAATTTCCCGTGAGCGCGGACGCCGCCGAATTCCGAATCGGCGATTCGGAAATCCCGCCGCTCGCGTACGCCTGGTAAAAGAGCCGCATCAGTTCGAGATTGTCGACGCCGAAGCCGCGCCCGAAGCGCCTCGTCAGATCAGCCGATAGCCGCTGCAACAGCGCCTGCCCGTAGGCCGCGCGGCCCGCGCCGCCCTGCTCGAATTCGACGATCCGGTGCCCGATGCGCCAGTACGTCGCCGTCATCAGCGCATTGATGCTGCGCGCGGCGGCCTGACGGCCTTGTTCGACGAGCGCGAGCACGTCGCCGAGCGTCGCGCCGTAGTCGTCCTCGGGCAGAATCACCTCGTTCATCGTCTTCCTTTTGATCGTTCCAAAGCGCGCATGGCGCTTTCGCGAAGTGTCGCATACGCGCGTGCGTCGCCGAGCGCACATTATTGTCCGACGAATATCCCTACGCTGTGGCCTTCAGACGGATCAGCGTTCGGTGGTCAATGACTCGATATTTCACCTCAAGGCAAGGCGCGATCAAGCGTCTGATGGACCTCAAGCGGGAACTCGCGCGGATGAATCGCCCGGCAGCGGCGATCGACGGATGCCGCAGCGACGGCATCGAAATACTCGGCCTCGAACAAGTGTTGCTCGACGTGCGCGCGGGGCGCGTGCGCTGGTATCGTCACTCGGCGGCGCACGAGGATCAGCTCGTTTTTATCAGCTGAGTCGCGGGCGTCCTCACGCCGCCCGCTGCCGCCGCGAGCAGCACGGACCGGCGCTGCGGCGAACGCGGCGGAAAGCTGTCTGTCATGTCGGCAGCGCGATGAGCGTGTAAGGTGGGTTGTATCCGCGCGAGCCGCTAACCCGCAGTGACCGATGCGCCCAACGGGGCCTCGCCGCTATGTGCGGTCGCGCACAATCCGGCGCCATTCGCCACGGTAGTCTCGACGGCGGTCCACCGCCGTTTCGCGGCGACGCGGCCCTCCGGCGGCGCTCGACACCGCCCCTTCCACCGGCCCCAACCTGCGAGCCTGCATGCCTAAACCGAAAGTCAGCATTCTTTTGCCGATGTATGCCGTCGAAGCGTGCATCGCCGAGTGCATCCGCTCGATCCTCGGCCAGACGCGCACCGACTTCGAGATCGTCGCCGTCGACGATTGCAGTCCCGACCGCTCCGGCGACATCGCGCGTGCGCTGCTCGAAGCGCAAGACGTGATTCCGTGGAAAGTGGTGCGAAACGAGAAGAACGTCGGCATTGCCGAGACGCGGCGCATCGCGGTGAGCCACGCGAGCGGCGAGTATGTGCTGTGCGTGGACAGCGACGACTTCGTCGCGCCGAATGTCGTGGAGGTCGCGTGCCGCGAAGCCGACCAGCACGGCGCGGACGTGGTGATCTTCGCGGCGAGGTGCATCGACCCGCAAGGCCGCGAGGTGTATCGCGTCAAGACCGGCGACGAAACCATCACCGGGCTTCAGGCCGTGGCCCGCATCATGGACCTGAGCTTGCAGGCGTATTGCTGGAACAAGCTGTTCCGGCGCGAGCTGTTTGCATCGGTCGAGCATCCGGCCGGGCTCATCTACGAAGACATTCTCGTGTGCGTGCAGGCGCTTTCGCGTGCGCGCGTGGTGCGCCTGATTCCGGACGAACTGTACTTCTACGTGAAGCGCGGCAACGGGCTTTCCGTGCGCTTCAATCCGCGTATCGTGGACCTGTTCGAGATCATGGACCGCGTCGAGCGCGACACGCGCGGGCTGCCGATCGACAACCACAGCAAGCTCTTTTTCCGGCTCAAGTACGTGTACGCGTACCGGAACATCGCGTTCGAAGCAGCGCGTCTCGCGCCCGATTACGCAACCGCCGCGCCGATACTCGACAGCGTGTCCAGCAAGCTGCGCTTCACGCACGTCGGCAAGATTTATGCGGACAAGCGCCCCAAGCTATCCGTCGCCATGTGTCTGTTGAAGATTCATCCGCGCATCTTTTATCGCTTCGTGCGGCGCTTCAACTGACTTCGCCGCCGATGCGTGCGCGGTTTGCCTCCTTGACGCCCGCCTGCACGCGCCGGATCGCCGTCACGACCGACAACACGATCAGCACGCGCCACAGTCCCACGCCGACGGCGCCGACCGTCCCGCCCGCGCCGATCCAGAGCGCGAACGCCCCGATCACGAATGCGCGGTCGCTCTTGCCGAACGGACCGTCGTAACGGCGGCTCGCGCCCGCGAGCGGTCCGGCAAGCCCCGCGCATTCGACGATCACCGCGAACAGCGCGAAGAGCCAGACATCGGCTGCGCAAAACGCCGACACCGCGAGAAACGGCAGCGTCAGCGCGACGTCCGAGACTACATCGCCCAGTTCGTTCAGATACGCGCCGAGCACGCTCTTCTGGCCGTGCTCGCGCGCCAGCATGCCGTCGATGGCATTGAGCGCCATGCGGATGAATAGCCACAGCGGGACCAGCAGGAATAGCGAAGTGTGCGAAGCGTCCATCGCGGCGATCGCGCCGACCGCGATCGACCCGCCCGCGGCGGTCACCGTCACCTGATTCGCGGTCACACCGTGGCGAAACAGCCAATCGGTGAGCGGACGCAGAAGGTTCTGGAAGCGTGGTTTCAGTGCGTAAAGGCTCATGTGGCGCGTTGCATGTCGGGAGAAAGGCGCTACTATCGCGGCCCGCGCCTCACGCGTCAAACACGCGTCAAACGATAAGGACGCCGAAGCCAATCGTTTGAGCATGTTTGTCACAGCATCGCCGATATTTGGCAAATCTCGTCAACGTGCGTTGCGTGAAAGCGGTCGATGTGAAAGGAATAGCGGCCCGACACTCACGACTCGCACTTTCACCGATGAAACTCACGCATATCTGGCAGCGCGACCTGCTGCTCTCGCTCGTGCGGCTCATGGCGGGCGCGTATCCGGTATGGCATTGCGCCGCATCGGCCGCCACGCAGAAGCTGTTTTTTTCGAATCACACGAGCCATATCGACACCCTGGCGATTCTCGCCGCCCTGCCCCGCGAACTGCGCGATCAAGTGCGGCCCGTCGCCGCGCGGGATTATTGGGACACCGGGCGCATCAAGCGTCATATCGCGCGCAAGCTGCTCAACGCCGTGCTGATCGACCGCCGCCGCGAGACGGAAGGCGATCCGCTCGATCCGGTGCGCGACGCGCTCGCGCAAGGCCATTCGATCGTCATCTTTCCCGAAGGCACGCGCGGCGCCGACGCGCTGCCGCAAGCCTTCAAAAGCGGCCTCTTTCATTTGGCGAGCGAGTTTCCGGACGTGGCGCTGACGCCCGTGTATCTCGAAAACCTTCAGCGAATCATGCCGAAAGGCGCCATCTGGCCGATTCCGCTCATCTGCAAGGTGCATGTCGGCGCGAGCGACGCGCGGCGCGACGGCGAGGAAAAGGCGCCGTTTCTCGCCCGCATGCGCGACACCGTGATCGCGCTCGCGCCGCAGTCGAACACGCGCTGAACGCGTCGTCTCAATCAGACCATCGAAAAGAAATTATGCCGACTTCATTCTGGAATCTGGTGGCGGGCGTCGTGGGCGCGCTGACCTTCGCGACGCTGATCGGCGCGCTGCTCGGCGCGAACAGCAAGAGCGCGACCATCGTCAACCTCAACGAGCGCATCCGCGCGTGGTGGGGCATGATCGCGGTGATGGTCGTCGCCATCGGTCTCGGCGACACGGCCACCTTCGTCGTCTTCGCGCTGCTGTCGTATCTCGCACTGCGCGAATTCATCACGCTCACGCCGACGACGGCGAGCGACCACACCGCCCTCTTCGTCGCGTTCTTCGTCGCGGTGCCGGTGCAGTATGTGCTGCTCGGCATCGACTGGTACGGCATGTACGCGATCTTCGTGCCGGTGCATCTGTTCTTCGCGATGTCGCTCGTCTCCGCGCTCACGCAAGACACGCGCGAGTTCCTGAGCCGCAACGCGCGGATCAACTGGGCGCTGATGGTGTGCGTGTACGGGCTCAGCCACGCGCCGGCCTTGCTCACGCTCGACATTCCCGGTTATCGCGGTCAGAACGCGCTGCTGCTGTTCTACTTCCTGCTCGTCGTGCAGATCAGCGACGTGTTGCAGTATGTCGTCGGCAAGCTGTTCGGGCGGCGCAAGATCGCGCCCGTTCTCTCGCCTTCGAAGACGGTGGAAGGATTCGTCGGCGGCGGATTGCTCGCGACCTTGTGCGGCGCGGCGCTGTATCGCGTGACGCCGTTCGGCTTCGGCGCGGCGTTTCTCATGTCGCTTGCCATCGTGCTCGCGGGCTTCGTCGGCGGCCTCGTGCTGTCGGCGGTCAAACGCTCGCTCGGCGCGAAGGACTGGGGCGCGATGATCGCGGGGCACGGCGGCATACTGGATCGCGTGGATTCCATCTGCTTCGCGGCGCCGGTGTTCTTTCACCTCGTCCGATACTTCTACGTTTGAGCGGCGCAAAAAAAGCGGCCCCTCGCGGGGCCGCCTGCTTGCCGTCAATAAGAGCGACGCGCGGAAATCAGACCGCCATCACTGTCACCGACTTCGACACGAGATACGGCTCCAGCGCCTCGGGCCCGCCTTCCGAGCCGTAGCCCGAATCCTTCACGCCGCCGAACGGCATTTCCGGCCACGGCGTCGCGGGCTGGTTGATCCACAGCATGCCCACTTCGAGCTGGTTCGTGAGCAGATGCACGTTCTTGAACGAGCGCGTGAACGCGTAGCCGGCCAGCCCGTACGGCAGCCGGTTCGCCTCGACGATCGCGTCCTCCAGCGAATCGAAGCCGCGAATGGCGGCCACCGGGCCGAAGGGCTCGTTGTTGAACACGTCGGCTTCCAGCGGCACGTCGGTCAGCACCGTCGGCGCGAAGAAGTTGCCCGCCGAGCCGATGCGCTCGCCGCCCGTCGCGATCGTGGCGCCCGCCTGACGCGCGTTCTCGATCACGCTCGCCATCGCGGTGATGCGCCGCGCGTTGGCGAGCGGCCCGAGCGTCGTGCCTTCGGCGAGGCCGTCGCCGACCGAAAGGCTTTCCGCGTGCCTGACCAGCGCCTTCGCGAAATCGTCGCGCAGGCTGTTGTGGACCAGAAAGCGCGTCGGCGAGATGCAGACCTGTCCCGCGTTGCGGAACTTCGCCGCGCCCGACGCCTTCACGGCAAGCTCGACATCCGCGTCTTCCGCGACGATCACGGGCGCGTGCCCGCCGAGTTCCATCGTCGCGCGCTTCATGTGCTGGCCGGCGAGCGCAGCCAGTTGCTTGCCGACAGCGGTCGATCCGGTAAACGTCACCTTGCGGATGACCGGATGCGCGATCAAATACTTCGAGATTTCGGGCGGATCGCCGAACACGAGTCCGAGCACGCCGTTGGGCACGCCCGCGTCGGCGAACGCGCGGATGAGTTCGGCGGGCGAGGCCGGCGTCTCTTCCGGCGCCTTCACGATGAACGAGCAGCCCGTCGTCAGTGCGGCGGAGAGCTTGCGCACCACCTGATTGACCGGGAAGTTCCACGGCGTGAACGCGGCGACCGGGCCGACCGGTTCCTTCACGACCGTCTGCTGCGCGTTGACGTTGCGCGGCGGCACGATCCGGCCGTAGACGCGGCGCCCTTCGTCCGCGAACCATTCGATGATATCCGCCGCCGAGTTCACCTCGACGCGCGCTTCCGCGAGCGGCTTGCCCTGCTCCTGCGTCATCAGGCGCGCGATGCTGTCGGCGCGTTCGCGCACCAGCGCGGCGGCCTTGCGCATCAGCGAGGCGCGTTCGATTGCGCTCATCTTGCGCCACGTCGCGAAGCCCGCCTGCGCGGCGGCCACGGCGCGATCCAGATCCGGAATGCCGGCCCGCGCGACCGTGCCGATTTTTTCGCCGGTGGCCGGATTCACCACGTCGAGCGTGGCGCCGCCCTGCGCGTCGCACCATTCGCCGTTGATATAAAGACGCGTGTTCTGATACGTACCTGCAGTCATTGAGCACCTCTTGCTGGAAAGATGATCCACGCCGATGCGTTCGCCGGCGCGGCGCCTGTTTCATGACGAATGCCGCGCGGGCGCTTCGGCGCATGCGCCGGCTGCATCGTCGTCGAAAGGAAAAGGATACGGATTAAATCGTTCGAGCGCATGGGTCGCCATTCACTGCGCGCGGTCGCCGAAGAAGCGGACGAGCGCATCGGTGGCGGCGTTGTCGCTCGCGAGCCGCGCGTAGAGGCCCGCTGCGCCTTCGTAGATGCGATGTTCCGCGTACGCATCGCCGACGAACGCCGCGATCTCTTCCATTTCCGCGACCCAGCGATACGCCTTCGGCGGCATGCGCGGCACGTTCGCAGCGAGCCACGCGGCAAGCGCGGGCTGGCTCTCGGACAACTCGTCGATGAGCGCCGCTTCCGCGCCGTTGCGCATGGCGGCGAGCGACATGGCCGAGCCGATCGCGGTCAGCCCTTTGGTGATGCCCGCATACGACATCTTGAGCGCGGAGGCCGCGCCGATCGGCCCGTCGAGCACGCGCACATTCAGGCCCGCGTCGCCGAGCACGCTGGCGCGCGCCGCGTGCGGCCCGGACAGATAGAACTTCGGCGCCGACGGCGGCCCGATGATGGCGGCATCGACGAACGCCGCGCCGGTGGCATCGACCGTTCGGGCGATGATCGCGGCGGTTTCCGGGCTGATGGCGTTGCAGTCGATGTAGACGGCTTTCTTATCGGCCTGCGTGAGCGCGGGCGCGAGACGTTCGGCGGATTGCACGGCGGCAGCGGGCGGCACGATGGACAGAAGAAAATCGCACGCGGCCAGTTCAGCGAGGCTCGCGTCTTCCATGCCGGCGTCTTTTGCGCGCGCGGCGCTTGCGTTGCTGCGGCCTTCGAGCGTCGTGAGCACCCGCGCGCCCGACGCCGATAGCGCCCGGCCGACCGCCGATCCCATGCTGCCCGCGCCGAGCAGCGCAATGGTCAAACGAGTCAAGTGCGGCTCCTTGCGGATCGGTGACGAGACCCATAAGAATACGCGGATGAGCGCGCGCCCGCAGCGCGCTCATCGTTACGTGCGGGACGGCTTACGACTCCTCGCCCTTGATTTGCGGCAGCGCGGACGCCTCGCCCGGCGTCAGCAGGCCGACTTGCGCGTAGATGCGCAGCTTGTCGCGCGTGTCGGTGATGTCCAGATTGCGCATGGTCAACTGGCCGATGCGGTCGCGCGGCGAGAACGTGGACGCAACTTTTTCCATCGACAGGCGTTCCGGCTGATACGTCAGGTTCGGCGACTTCGTGCTGAGAATCGAGTAGTCGTTGCCGCGGCGCAGTTCCAGCGTCACTTCGCCGGTGATGGCGCGCGCGACCCAGCGTTGCGCGGTCTCGCGCAGCATGATGGCCTGCGAATCGAACCAGCGGCCCTGATACAGCAAACGCCCGAGGCGGCGGCCGTTCTCGCGGTACTGCTCGATGGTGTCTTCGTTGTGAATGCCGGTCACGAGCCGCTCATACGCGATGTGCAGCAGCGCGAGTCCCGGCGCTTCATAGATGCCGCGGCTCTTCGCCTCGATGATGCGGTTTTCGATCTGATCGCTCATGCCGAGGCCGTGCCGCCCGCCGATGCGGTTCGCTTCCAGCAGCAACTCGACCGCGTCCGTGAACGTCTTGCCGTTCAGCGCGACCGGGCGGCCTTCCTCGAAGCGGATCGTCACTTCTTCCCGGTCGATCTTCACGTCGTCGCGCCAGAAGGCGACGCCCATGATCGGATTCACGATCTTGATGCCGGATTCGAGGCTTTCGAGGTCCTTGGCTTCGTGTGTGGCGCCGAGCAGGTTCGAATCCGTCGAGTACGCCTTCTCCGCCGACATCTTGTATTCGAAACCGGACTGGCGCATGAACTCCGACATTTCCGCGCGGCCGCCGAGTTCGTCGATGAACGTCTGGTCGAGCCACGGCTTGTAGATCTTCAGGTCCGGATTCACGAGCAGGCCGTAGCGGTAGAAACGCTCGATGTCGTTGCCCTTGTACGTGCTGCCGTCGCCCCAGATGTTGACGCCGTCTTCCTTCATCGCGGCGACGAGCATGGTGCCCGTTACGGCGCGGCCGAGCGGCGTCGTGTTGAAGTACGTGACGCCCGCCGTCGAGATATGAAACGCGCCGCATTGCAGCGCGGCGATGCCTTCCGCGACGAGTTGCGCGCGGCAGTCGATCAGGCGCGCGCCTTCGGCGCCGTATTGCGTGGCGCGGCGGGGAATGGAGTCGTAGTCGTCTTCGTCGGGCTGGCCGAGGTTGGCCGTGTAGGCGTACGGCACCGCGCCCTTCAGGCGCATCCAGTGCAGCGCGGCGCTGGTGTCGAGGCCACCTGAGAACGCGATACCGACTTTTTGCCCAGTCGGAAGGCTTTCAAGAATTGTGCTCATTAGCGAAACCGTTAAGTCGACGTACGGGAAAAGGTGCAACGGGTCAGTATCAACCATGCCCGGTGATATGACAAGTTTGCGCCAAAACCGCGAGTGCAGACCGTGGTTCCGTGGTTCGCGTGAGACCGCTAGCGCAGGACGTCCGTGGCCTTGTGCGTGGCGTCGACGCCTTCCATCAGAAACACGGTGCCGCGCGCGTGGCGCGTGCGCAGCGGCAGGATGCGCCGATACGCGTCGGACGCATACCAGCCGCGAGCGTGTTCCATATCGGGAAACGCGATCACGATGAGATCGCCCTTCCACGCGCCCTCGCGCACGTCGCACGGTCCGCCGTGGATGAGGAAACGCCCGCCGAACGGCGCGAGCGTGGCGTCGATTTGCTCCAGATACGCGACGATATCCGCGCACATGTCGACTTCAACCAGATGGCCAATCGCGTAAGCGGTCATTTCGCGGCTCCTTTTCCTGTGTCCGGATGCCGCCGATCTTGCCCGCGTGAGTGCGGTGCGTCGATTACGTGCGAGGTAAAGCAAGTCAGCCGTTGCGGAACAGGAAGCTGTAAGCGTTCAGCGCGGGCGCGCCGCCGAGATGCGCATACAGCACCTTCGACCCTTCGGGGAACTCGCCGTTGCGTACCATCTGGATCATGCCGTCCATCGACTTGCCTTCGTAGACGGGATCAGTTAGCACGCCTTCGAGCCGCGCGCACAGGCGGATCGCGTCGAGCGTGCCCTCGTTCGGCAGGCCGTATTCGGGGCCGCCGAAGCGCGTGTCGAGAATCACGTCGTCGCGCGTGATGTCCTGACCGAGATCGACAAGCTCCGCCGTGTGCTTCGCGATGCGCGTGATCTGCTCGTGCGTCTGCTGCGGCTTCGCGGATGCGTCGATGCCGATCACGCGCCGCGCCCGGCCATCCGCCGCGAAGCCGACGACCATGCCCGCCTGCGTGCTGCCCGTCACCGAGCACACCACGATGTAATCGAACTTGAAGCCGAGTTCGGCTTCCTGCTGCCTGACTTCCTCCGCGAAGCCGACGAAACCCAGCCCGCCCAGCGGATGCTCCGAGCAGCCCGCCGGAATCGCGAACGGCTTGCCGCCCGCCGCGCGCACGCTGTCCATCGCGTCCTGCCAGCTTTTGCGAATGCCGATATCGAAGCCATCGGCAACGAGGCGCACGTCCGCGCCCATCATGCGCGACAACTGGATATTGCCGACGCGGTCGTACACGGCATCCGAGTAGTTGACCCAGTTTTCCTGCACGAGCACGCACTTCATGCCGAGATGCGCGGCGACGGCGGCGACCTGTCGCGTCTGGTTCGACTGAATGCCGCCGATG
Source organism: Burkholderia sp. 8Y (assembly GCF_902506145.1). GTDB lineage: Bacteria > Pseudomonadota > Gammaproteobacteria > Burkholderiales > Burkholderiaceae > Caballeronia. Next base: position 2,211,086 of record NZ_LR733519.1, read on the forward strand.
GAGACGAGCGTGTCGCAGCCCTGCTCCAGCGCCTGAGGAAGCAGATATTCGAGCTTGCGCGTCTTGTTGCCGCCGAACGCGAGACCGCTATTGCAGTCCTCGCGCTTCGCATACAACTCAACCTTGCCGCCGAGATGCGCGCTCAGGCGCTTGAGCGGCTGAATGGGCGTCGGGCCGAAAGTGAGTTTATAGCGGGGAAAACGTTGCAGGTTCATGATCGGCATCCTTGTCGAGTGAGGTCGGGCTGCCGCGCGTGATCCGCGAGGCCTGATGCAAATCGTAGTTAATTTGCGGGATGCCGGTGTTGCGAAGAAATTCGTATTTGCCTAACGTATTGGCAGCGCGGCGTGGTTCACCGCACGATCATTTCGTCAGGAGGGCATTTGAAGCAATGAAGAAAACCACGACGCGGCGAGAGCCGCTAGGATCGGGCGTCGAGATCGATCGCGTCGATCGCGCGATTCTTCGTCAGCTTCAGCGCGATGCCTCCATCTCCAATGTCGCGCTCGCCGCCAAGGTTCACCTGAGTCCGCCCGCGTGCCTGCGGCGCGTCGAGCGGCTGCGCGAAGCCGGGCTGATTCGCGGGACCGTCGCGCTTTTGAACCCGAAGGCGCTGGATGCCGGGATGCTCGTGCTGATCGGCGTGGTGCTCGACCGCTCGACGCCAGAGTCGTTCACGGACTTCGAAAAGGCCGCGCAGAAGGTGCCGGGCTGCATGGAATGCCACGTCGTCACGGGCGACTTCGATTTCTTCATGCTGATCCGCACGCGCGACAGCGACAGCTTCAACCGGCTGCATGCGGAAAAGCTGCTCTATCTGCCGGGCGTTCGGCAGATTCGGACGTTCGTCGTGTTGCGCGAAATTCTTTCGACGACCGCGTTTCCGGTGTGACGCGAAATAGCAAGACGGTCGCGTCTAGAAAACGGCGATCAGAATCACGCCCGCGACGGCGAGCCCCGCGCCGAGCAGCCGCAATGCGCTGGCCTCGCGCACTTCGAAGCCCATCAGCCCGAAGTGATCGAGCGCGATGGACGTCACGACCGCCGAGATGACGACGATCGTCGTGAAGGTGGCTGAACCGAGCTTTCGCGTGATGAGCAGCGAGCACATCAGAAAGAGCGCATTGCAGATGCCGCCGATGTACGCCCACCACGGCACGCTGCCGAGCCGCGAAAGCGCGGGCCGCACGCCGAAGCCGAAGAACGGCACGCACACGGCAAGACATGCCGCGCCGATCAGATAGACGATCAACGCCGACACGATAGGCTCGTGCGTGCCCTTGAGCAGCGCCGAGTTGCTCCCCGATTGCAGCGGGTTCGAGATGCCCGCGAGGACCGCAAAGACCGCGAGTAGCCATTGCATGATGTCGCCTCAAACGGAGAGCCGGGCGTCGCGGAAGGCGTCGCGCCCGGCGACAGCGGGAAGCTCGACCGGGCGATTTTCCGCCGCCGAGCGATAGATCGCTTCCATGATCCGCTGATCCTGCAAGCCCTCTTCGCCGGGCGTCGCGGGCGTTCTGCCGGTCAGAATGCACTCGGCCATGTGATCGATTTCGGCGGCGAACTGGTTCGCGTCTTCGAGAATGCGCTCCTCGCGCACCTCGACGTCCTCGCGTTCCGGCGAGCGATGCTGCACCGACAGGCGCAGTCCCTTGTACGCGAACGCGGGATCGAGCACCACCGTGCCGCGCTGACAATGAAGGCGTGCGATGCGCGATTCGTGCGCGTCATAGGCCGCCGAACAGCGCGCGACGACGCCCGACGGAAAGCGCATTTGCCACGACACGTTCTCCTCGACTTGCGCAAAGCGCGCGTCGCCGGGCGTGCTCCAGACCCAAGCCGACACTTCGACCGGCTCTTCGCCCGTCACGAAACGCGCGAAGTTCAGACAGTAGAGCCCGATGTCCGGCAACGATCCGCCGCCCGCGAGACGCTTGTCGTGCCGCCATTGATTCGCCTCGCCCTGCACCTGGCCGTTATGCGCCTCGATAATCTTCAGTTCTCCGAACGTTTTGCTTCGCACAAGCCGCGCGGCTTCACGGTTATGCGGCTCGTATTGCAAGCGGTACGCGACCATGAGCATCACGCCCGCGTCCGCGCATGCGCGAATCATCTCTTCCGCTTCCGCCGATGTATTGCTCAACGGCTTCTCGCACAGCACATGCTTGCCGATGCCCGCCGCCGCGATCACCTGTTCGCGATGCAGGCCGTTGGGCGTCACGATATAGACCGCCTGCACGTCGTCATTCGCGGCGAGACGCGGCCATTCGTCGTAGCCGTAGACCGCGTCCACGGGCGCGCCGTATTGCAGCGCCACGCGCTCGCCCTTCGCCTTGTCGCTGGTCATCACGGCGGCCAGCCGCGCGAGTTTCGTCGATGCCAGCGCGGGCAAGATCGAATCGAGGCTCAGACGGCCGAGGCCGACGATGGCGAAGCCCACCTTGCGATCAGGCGCAAGCGGCGGTGGCTCGACGGGCGAGCGCCGTTCGGACGCGCCGACAAAGGGCGGGCGTGTCTCGGGTTTGTCCTGCCCGGTCGATGGCGAGTCTGACATGATGCGCTCCGTAAGTTGCAATGCCTGATGGCGTCGGCATCACCTGGAGCAACGGCTATTCCTGTCGATGATCGCCGGGTCTTCAATCGCCCGCTTCAGCAGATCGACGAAGGCCACGACTGGCTGCGGCAGCGTGCGTCCTGCCATCGTCTGAATCTGCAGCGTGCGTTGATGTAGTTCGGGATTCGAAATGGGCACGGCTGCGAAGCCGTCCGCACCGAGACGGCTGCGCACCGTGAGATAGCCGGTCAGCGTGATGGCGTCCGTGAGCCGCACGAAGCTTTGCAGCGCCATGTGGTAATTGCCGACGAAGACCGGCTCGAACACGAGTCCTTCGAGGCTGCACGCGATGTCGAAGAGTTGTCGAAGCGTCACGCCCTGGCTGTGCATCGCAAGCGGCCACGCGAGCAGGTCCGACAGCGACACCGTTTCGCGCGAGGCGAGCGGATGGCCGCGCCGCATGAGCGCGTAGACCGGCGCGCGCTGCGCGTAATGCACGTGGACGTCCTGCTCGGGCGCCATGCTGAAGCACACGGCGATATCGTGCGTGCCGTCGCGCACGCGCTGCGTCGCGATGGACGGCGCGGATACGTCGAGCTGAAAGTGCGCCCGCGGATGCGTCTTCAGGAAATGCACGAACGCTTGGGGCAGAAAGTCGGGCGCCACGCCTTCGGATGCCGCGATGCGAATGGTCGCGCGGCCGCTCGCGCTTAAGCCCCGAATCTCGTCGATGACGCGCTCGTCCTCCAGCTGACTGCGGCGCGCATGATTGGCGAGCAGCCGGCCGGCTTCGGTCAGCACCATGCCGCGCGGGCGGCGCTCGAAAAGCGGCGTGCCCATCTGCTCCTCGATCTTCGCGATCTGCCGGCTGAGCGCGGACACCGCCACGAAGAGGCGCTCCGACGCCTTGCTGAGCGAACCGCTGCGCGCGACTTCGAGGAAATAGCGTAAAGCCGTCTGATCCATGCGCCGTCCTTTGTCGCGTTCGACGAATCGCGCTTTGCCGAAACGGCAAAGGTTCCTGTGAAATATTGTAATTGTCCAGAAATATCGGCCACGTCAGCATGATTTGTCGGCGGCTTCGGCTGCCCTTTCAGATTCGATTCGACGGAGACCGACGTGACCCGCGACAACGCCATTCAGATTGCCGAACGCTACTTCGCGTCCGGCGCTTTCCTCGACGACTTGCAGCGGCGCGTCGCGTATCGCACCGAGAGTCAGGAAGCAGACAGCGCCGCGCGGCTCGTCGCCTATCTCACCGAGGAACTGACGCCGACGCTCACTGCCTGGGGCTTTCGCTGCCGCGTGGTCGAGAATCCGGCGGCGGGCGCGGGGCCGTTTCTGGTCGCGCATCGGCACGAAGGCGACGATCTGCCGACCGTGCTGAGCTACGGCCACGGCGACGTGGTGCGCGGCTACGACGCGCAGTGGCGCGATGGCTTGTCGCCGTGGCGCGTGACCGTGGACGGCGACCGCTGGTACGGACGCGGCACCGCCGACAACAAAGGGCAGCACAGCATCAACCTCGCCGCGCTCAAAGCGGTGCTCGACGCGCGCGACGGGAAGCTCGGCTTCAATTTGAAGCTGCTTTTCGAAACCGGCGAGGAAGTCGGCTCGCCGGGACTTTCTACGATTTGCGAGCAGTTGCGCGACCAACTCGCCGCCGACGTGCTGATCGCCTCCGACGGACCGCGCCTCGCCGCCGACCGCCCGACGATGTTCCTCGGCTCGCGCGGCGTCATCAATTTCCGGCTCGACGTTAAGCTGCGCGACGGCGCGCATCACTCTGGCAACTGGGGCGGGCTGCTGCGCAATCCGGGCATCGTGCTCGCAAACGCGATTGCCACGATGGTCGATGCGAACGGCAAGATCTTGATCGAAGGTTTGCGTCCGCCGCCGATTCCCGATTCGGTGATTCGTGCGCTCGCGGATATCACCGTCGGCGGCAATCCGGGCGAACCGGAAGTCGATGTGGACTACGGCGAACCGGGTCTGACGCCCGCCGAGCGCGTTTTCGGCTGGAACAACATCGAAGTGCTCGCTTTTCGCGCGGGCAATCCGGACAAGCCGGTGAACGCCATTCCCGCGACCGCATTCGCGCATATGCAGATCCGCTTTGTCGTCGGCACCGACTGGCGCAATTTGCAGCAGATCGTGCGCGATCATCTCGATGCCCACGGCTTCCCGATGGTCGATGTCGAAGTCGAGCGCGGCATGCCGGCCACGCGCGTCGATCCGGACAATGCGTGGGTCAAGTGGGCGCTGCGCTCGCTCACGCAAACCACGGGCACGCAGCCCGTGCTGCTGCCAAATCTGGGCGGGACGCTGCCGAACGACGTCTTCGCGGATGTGCTCGGCATGCCGACGCTGTGGGTGCCGCATTCCTATCCCGGCTGCTCGCAGCATGCGCCGGACGAGCATTTGCTCGGCTCCGTCGCGAGCGAAGGTCTGCGCATCATGGCGGGCCTCTTCTGGGATCTCGGCACGCGCAAAGGCGATGCCGCCGACAGCAACCCTGCGCACCATCTGCCGCGCAAGACGACCGGAGGGCATCGCCATGAGTGATTCCGCCACGATTTCGACGACGCGCGAGGCGCACGGCAACAAGCGCGGCGTCGCGCGCTTGATCGTCGCGACGTCCATCGGCAATGCGCTTGAGTTCTACGATCTCGTCGTCTACGGCTATTTCGCCGGCACGTTGTCGAAGCTCTTCTTCCCGACCCACGATCACACCGTATCGCTGCTGCTCACGCTCGGCACGTTCGCGCTCTCGTATCTTGCGCGGCCGGTCGGCGCGCTCGTGCTCGGCTCGTACAGCGACCGCCACGGGCGCAAGGCATCGCTCACGCTCTCCATCGCGATGATGACGCTCGGCACCGCGATCGTCGCGCTGATGCCGACTTACGCGACGATCGGGCTCGCCGCGCCAGTGCTGATCTTCGTGTCGCGGCTGCTTCAGGGCTTCTCGGCTGGCGGCGAGTTCGGCAGTTCGACCGCGTTTCTCGTCGAGCACGCGCCCGAGCGCAGCGGATTCATGTCGAGCTGGCAGTTCTCGAGTCAGGGCGCGAGCACGCTGCTCGCCTCGCTCTTCGGCGCGGTGCTGACCGCTTCTTTGACGCCCGCGCAAATCGAAGGTTGGGGCTGGCGCATTCCGTTTCTCTTCGGCGTGCTGATCGGACCGATCGGGCTGTATATCCGGCGACGCATCGACGAAACGCCGGAGTTCGAGCACGCGGAGAAAGTGGCATCGCCCGTGCGCGAACTGCTCGCGACGCAGAAGGAGCGCCTGCTCGTATCGATCGGATCGCTCGTGCTGACGACGACCGCCAACTACATGCTCCTCTACATGCCGACGTATGCCGCGCGGCAGTTAGGACTCGCGCCCTCCTCCGGCTTCATCGCGACCTTGACGGCCGGTTTCATCATGATGGTGCTCGTGCCGGTGGTCGGGCATCTCTCGGACAAGTACGGGCGCACGCGCATCATGCTCGTGACCGGCGTGATCTTTTTCCTGACGGTCTATCCGGCGTTCATGTTCATGAACGCGCATCCGTCGCTGCCAACCTTGCTCGCGGCCGTGATCTGGGTCGCGCTGCTCAAGGCGACGTATTTCGCGCCGATTCCCGCGCTGATGTCGGAGCTCTTCCCGACCGCGACGCGCACGACCGGCATGGCGTTCGGCTACAACATCGGCACCACGGTGTTCGGCGGCTTCACGCCGCTTGCCGTCGCGTCGCTGATTGCCGTGACGCATAGCAATCTCGCGCCGGGGCTGTATCTGATGATCGCGGCGGTCGTGAGTCTTTTCACGCTTGTCTGGGCGAGAAAGCGCCTGGACGTGCGTTGAACGTTTCGATTCTCAGCCAGGAAGCTCTCACATGAACGAAGCATTGCAGCGTGCGATCCAGTTTTCGGTCGATCACGAATCGACCTGGGATCGGCAAGTCCACGGCAACTGGGGCGTGCACGTCAACGATCCGCCGCCGTGGAACCGGCTGCTCGGGCCGGTGCATGATCGCGGGCCGGTGTCGGGCGCGCTCGCGGTCGACGGCCGCGTGGTCACGACGTGGGGCGAGCCGGACCGTGCGGACCTCACCTTCAGCATCGCCAAGACGTATCTCGCGCTGCTCGCGGGCGTCGCGCACGATCGCGGCCTCTTGCCCGATCCCGATGAGCCGGTGCGCGTGCGCGTGCCGGGCATCGGCTTCGACGATCCGCATAACGCGCCGATCACGTGGACGCATCTGCTCCAGCAAACGAGCGAATGGCAGGGCGAGTATTTCGGGCTTTCGGATCAGGCCGACCACTATCGCGCCGTGACGTTTGGCGAGCCGCCCAACGGCAAGAAAGGCGATTTGCGGCCGTTGCAGACGCCGGGCACGTATTGGGAGTACAACGACGTTCGCATCAATCAGCTTTCGCTCGCGCTGCTGCATCTGTTCCGCCAGCCGTTGCCGGATGTTTTCCGCGATGCTATCGCGCGTCCGCTGGGCTTGAGCGACAACTGGAACTGGGCGGGGTATGACCACGCGTGGGCCGACATCGACGGGAAGCGCATGCAGTCCGTGCCGGGCGGCACGCACTGGGGCGGCGGAATGTCGATCAGCGCGAACGATCAATTGAAGATCGCGCAGATGTTGCTCGATGACGGTGTCGGTGATGGAAAGCGCGTGTTGTCGTCGGAGTGGATCGCGCGGATGCGCGCGCCCTGCCCGCTCGCGTCGTTTTATGGCTATCTCGTCTGGCTCAATACTGGGCGCAAGATGTTTCCGTCTGTGCCGGAGACGAGTTACTTCGGTGTCGGCGCGGGGAGCTCGTTCATGTGGATCGAACCGGAGTCGCGGATTGCGTTGATCGTGCGGTGGCTGAACTCGGCGCACGCGGGGGAGTTTTTCGGGCTGATGTTCGGAGCCGTGGACGCGATGCGGGGCGGGAAGTAGGTATGCGGTGTGGCGGGCGCGCGGTGTTTTTGGTGGTTCGGTCGTGCGCGTTCGCCAGCGGGTATTTTTTTGTCTTGCGGATTGTCTCGTCGGGCAACGCGCTCAATTTACCGGGATCGTTCTTCGTCGGCGACAGCAAGACTCGACCGTTAGTTGCATCTGTATTGCGGGCTTGGCCGGATTCAGTTAACGATGACAGCGCGCAGCTCTTAAGAACGGCTTCGGTTGTTCGTTAACATGACCAAGCCAACCAATGACCGACGCATGTCTTCCACCATCCCTTTCCGCCGCCCGGCGCACGCGACGCACACGCGGCTCTCCAAAGCACAGTTGCTTCCGATCGCACGCGGCATAGCGGACGAACTCGCCCTTCGAGCGCACCTCGCACTGGAAGCATTGCGTGCCGGTTCGCCGGACATCGGACCCGCTCAGCAAATTACCGAAGTCATGCTCCTCGCCAAGTTTCTCGCAGACGCAGGACACGGCATTTTCTCTGACGACGCCCTTGTCGATGCCGATGAAACGATTGCGCGCGTGTTCGACCGAGGTCGCGAGTCGGGGTCGTGGGCCATTCATGCCGACGAGTTCGACCGCTTGGCGGCGATCGTGTCGCTGTACGATCATCAACTGAAGCGCGCCACGCTTGGGGCGCTGACTGCTGCTAGCGATCGGCTCGAACGGTTCAAGGCCGGCGAGCCGTATCAGAGTTCGCGGAGAAAGCGGGCGTGAGTAGGGGGCGCTGAGGGGCTGGGAACGGGCCCAAGGATCGGGTTGGGGTCTTGATACGCGAAGTGTGTTGATTGATACGAAGCCCCTCATTCGTTCGCGAGTGAGCCAGACGTGCGGCGCTCGAGTCGGCTTGGAAGGCGCGTTCCGCGTTGTTAGAAAGGTCGTCTCGTGAAACAAGACGAGGAATTAGCTGTAAATCATTGATTATAAAAGATTTTTATATCTGGTGTTCCTGCTGCCGCTGTTTCACGTGCACGACCGGCCAAAGCCCGTGCGTACGACGGAGGTCGCGACCGCACTGCTCGACTGTCCAACGCTCGAAGGGCGAAGCGACTGAGAATGCGGCTTCCCTGAGAAGTTGAAACCGTGAAGGGCCCCCGTCAGATCCCTCGGACGCGGCTCCCTGAATGCAAGAACTGATAGGCCGGCAGGGTCCGATCCGGCGCAGCTAAATCGAACCGCCGAGCGTCGAGCTCTGAAGTTGTCAATCGACGATGTCTTCAGCGGCACGCCAGCCGCATGCGCAGTTTTGGTTGCTGCCGATCAAAGAAGGCCCCATGTCACCTCGCGCGGCGTTGCGACGTCGGAATGTGGCATCCCGAGCATGTTCGCCTCCCACCCGCAGAGCCTTATTGACGACGGCATTCGAGAGGAGTTGGTATCCGTGTGGCGGATCGGCTTCCGCGTTGCCGTCGACCATCGAGTTCGCCAGTCTAACGTCGCGCCGACACTGCGTCGCATCGAGCGTCGGCAACGTACCCATCCGCGTGCTGTCGCGTCGTTGTCGCGCGCATGCGTGTGTAGAACGACGAGTCGAACTGCAACCTTGAATTCTCTACTGCGCCCAAGGTCCCGCCTTCGATGCGATTGTCTGAACGGGGCAGCACTTTGGAGCAGTCAACGATCTTCGCCCTAGCCTCCCCAGACCTCTGGCATGGTCTGTTCAGTATCGATGCGCTAGCACTACCGACTAGGCCGCGTCTTCAACAGTCTGCTTAGACGGAAACTCTTTGCCACAACAGCGTCGGACGAGGACGCTTTTGTCGCCCAATTCAGCCCCCGCCAAACTGACAGCGGCGTTCCACTGGCGGGCTGTGATTCTGTCTGGATTAGGTTGTGCCTTCGAGGGCGCGTTCCTGGGCAGCCTCACCAGCCGTCGGAGCGACTTGCGTCGAGAAGATTGGGGCCGCGCACAGCGATCTACCTCAGTAGCGCAGTCGCAGCAGCGGCGTCCGAAAGGGGATGAGGCGGGATGCGGGGGCGGCGGTTCGAACCAACACGACGGGCGCAAACCGTGCGCCGATTCTAAGGCTGAGGGCGCCGTCGAAGATTGCCGCGTGTAGGAGCGTCGAGGTTCGTCTCGCGGACCCTGATGCGGGCGGTTGGAAAATAGCGCAGCAGCCGACTCATACAGCTTGAAGTTTGGTTCCAGTTTTCATTCATCTCCGGCTACGGCTCCGGCTCCGGCTCCGGCTTCGGCTTCGGCTTCGAGCTTCAGCTTCTGGCTCCGGGTCCCGCACACCGCTTCCCGCAGCGGGTCCGTTGTTGCATAACTTATCGCGCGCGGCCCGACGCCACAGGTGCCGCACATCCGTATATAAAGTGCCACTACGAAAATGCTCTGTTGCTTCGCCAAGCCCGCGACCACGCAACCAGCCCGGCAGTCAGCGGGACCGACTGTCCGAATTCGGACACTCCCCTTATCTTCAGCCACAAGGAACGTGCGAACTTTCAGTCGGGCGCAGCTGTCATTCTTTTGGCTGGCCGCTGTGTATGGCGTGTGGACGCGCTAACCGCCTAGTTAGGCGCACCGGACCGTTTCCGGATCTCCGTGTGTTCGCTATCGTCGCCCGATTCCTTCGCGGCGTCGCATCGCTCGCTATTTTGTCCGAATTTCGGACAACTCAGGCCGATCTTGCTGACAGCGTTTTGCCATGGTTCTTGCAAGGCGTCATTCGATCCGATCGGGGCTGAAAAGAACACCGGTTTCTTCGAGCTGTTGGTGACGTGAGGAGCATAGAGTGCGAGGTTTGGCGCCCCGCGTTTCGCACCATTCATCAGGCGCCGCCACCGCCGGCCGTTGCCTGCGGGAAGTCCGATCTCAAGACTGTCCGAATTCGGACACCGCCTAATTACCCTACCATCGACCCTGCGGTACCACATAGCCGCTGCGCTGACTTAGCAGCCCCCGTTACGGCCACAAAAAAGCCCGCTTAGCGGGCCTGTTGCGTCACTCCGATCGTATAGAGAACATCTTCCCTATATGCTCTCGGAGTTGATTCTCCTGTTCCTCCGTGACCACGCCCGCTTTGAATTTAAACGTCAACCCCTTCACGTCCTTAGTGATGCTTCCAGCCTGAACCTTCCCGGCGAAGATCTTCAATATACTGCGACCGCCGGCATCAGTCGCCGGTCCTCCACGACTTATCTGCGCACCGAGACTTGCGGCCAGTTTGGTTTGCACAAGATCGCCCGACAGGACCTGCGGCCACAATTCCTGCAACGCCTTTAGCCCCGCGTCGCCCGATTTCTTCAACGCATTAGCCACGTCCTGCGCCGAGGAAGCGCCCAGCACCGAAGGGGTAAGATCGAGATCACGTTTCATGAAGTCTGGGAGCGCATCGAATGCGAGGAACCTGTACAGATCGCTGCGCGAAATTCCCATTGCTTCGGCCAGCCGCGTGCGGTTCGGAAACTCCGCTTCGGCCCGACGTATCGCAATCGCGATCTCATAGTCCGACAGATCGTCGCGCGTGACGTTCTCCATCAACGCCAGCGCAGCCATGTCCTGATCCGAACACTCAATGACGACCGCCCGAATCGTCTCCTTGTTGATCAGCTTGTGCGCGCGCAGCCGGCGCTCACCGGCCACCAGCTGAAACGATTCCCCGATACGCCGGACCGTGACCGCCTGCAACAATCCGACCTCGTCGATCGATCGTGCCAACTCCGACAACTTGGCCTCACTGAACTGTCGACGTGGCTGCCACGGGTTCGGCACAATCCCATCGAGTGCAATCTCCGTTTCGACGCCCTTCGACTCCAGTTCCTGTATCCGCAGTTGCGCTGCCGCGAGCGCGCTCGTGATGCCCGGCATCGTCTGCGGGCCGCGAGAGGTCCGGTCCTTCTTACTCTCGCCCTTGAAGTCCGCCGGCTTCGGAAGGTTGGCCGTCTTGGCCATGAGCTGTTCTCGGATGTTGTTACTCATGCCGCCTCCCTCCAGGATTTAACGAACATATCGTCGAGCCACTTCGCGTATTGCATCATCGGCTGCCGGACGCGCTGCAAGGACTTCGCTGTCGAATGCGTGCTGACGACGTCGAGCGCGGTCGAGAACGACAACGCACCGCCGCTCATCACCGAGCTCGCCGGGATCTCAAACGGATCAAGCCAGCGTCCATACGCGCTTTGAGCCCACTGCCGAACCACCGGCGCCGACGACGTCTTCCCATAGTCCACCTTCGATAGCAGGATGGAGATGAAGTCGTACACTTTGTCTTCCTCATACGGCAGGAAGTCTTCCGCCACGTCCGAAAAAAGCCGCCAGAAAGCCAGCGAACTGATGAAGTCCAGGTTCTCCGGAATCATCGGCATGACGAGCGCATCGGCCGCGAGAAGTGCATTCAGGTTCATATAAGACAGCGAGGGCGACGTATCGATGAGGATATAGTCGTACTGCGCGCGCAGCGGCTCGAGTCCCTCACGCAAGACGGCCCAGAACCGGTAGCCCTGGATAGTCTTCTGTCGAGCCGGAAGCAGGAACTCGGCCCCGTACAAAAAGGTGTGACCGGGAATGATGTCGAGGCCATCCCAGTATGTCGATTGAACGCTCGCGCCAAGTCCCCCCTCGACGTTTTGGTCGTAGATATAGGGGAGCACGGTGTCGTCTCCCGAGATTTCCTTTTCGGCGTAGAGTCCGCACAATTCGGACGCCGATGCCTGCGGATCCAGATCGACGAGGAGGACTTTCCGCCCGAGGAGGGTGAGGGCTTGTGCGAGGCAGACCGTCGTCGTCGTCTTGGCGGACCCGCCCTTCAACTGCGCCGTGGTGAGAACCTTGCCCCGGAAATTGCCGTCGGCATCGTCAAGACGCGTCTGGTAAATGTCCGAAGCCATCTTCACCCACATACGGACCTCAGGAAGCGTGAACGTGCGGCTGCGTCCATTCCCATTGAGCGTGCCGCTGGGCAGGCCGCCTTCGCCCTTTGTCACCAGATACTGAATCTGCTGACGCGTGAGGTTGCACATCTCCGCGAGTTCGCTGATGGTGTAGAAGGGCGCAGTCTTGCGCGGCCGGGGCGCGAGGATCTGCTCGCGAAGATTGTCCGAGAACGGTTCGAGGTTATCCGCGAATTCCGCGACTTCCCGTAGCGAAACCTTTCGGTCTTCCATTGGTAGGCTGCCTACGTTAGCCATTCTGCGCTTTCTCCATGTATTGACGCTGAAGCGCAGAATACACGAATATGCGTAAACAAGCTTACCAAGCGGACAAATATCTCACTTTCGAGCCGATTTTTGCGCGCTTCGCACTGTGAAGGCCCGTGATTCCTCTGCACGAAGAGGCTCTCCTCGAGCGTCGAATCACCTAGACGTGCCTAAGACCGCCTCGCCGCCAATCGCCGCACAAAAAGCGCCCCGAGTCGGTTTTTGTGCGCGTCCCACAAAGACTAATCAAATCAATGCATTACGCGGTCAAACTCAGAAGTTCTTCTATGTCTTCTTGGCCCTGTTCGTTTTGTGTTTTGTAAACCTTCACCGACCTACTTACAAACACGCGGCAAAAATCCGTTCCAATTCAAAGCTAACCCCTGTGGATAGGGACGGTTTTTGTGAAGCGCCGGTCGGTTTTTGTGTCGGACGTGGCCGCAAGTTGGGCAGCGACGGCCGGTTTTTGTGCGCGCCGGGGTGGAATTTGTGCGATCAGAGAGCGTGCGGGACGGTTTTTGTGCGGATTGGTCAGCGGCATTCCGGTTCTAAATCCGGGGCGGTTTTTGTGTTGACACGCTTTTCTTGCCTGTTAGAGTGCCGGGGACCGAAGCCGAATCAAAGAATGGAAAACGAAGATTTCACCGTCACCCCGCAGCAGCTCGCGCTGGACATCTATGAGGATATGTCCGGCCAGGGAGCCGCCATCTGCGAGGCGACGCGCGACATCGGTTTCCTGCGAAACAACATCTTCACGCGCGTCGGCGGACTCGGCATCGCGGCGCGCCGGGTGCTCGACGCCGCCTATTTCATCGTCGCGAGCAAAGCTCCTGACGAACTCATCGACGACAAGGTGTACACCTTCACCGCCGATGTGAACTACTTCAAATGGCTGATGCGCTACGACAGTCGCAATCACAGCCACCTCATCGCTCAGATGCGGGCCGCCGCCCGGGCGCGCGTCGAAATCATGACTGCGCCGTCCATCGAGGAACTAACCGAGAAAGACTCGTGGGGCACCATTAGTCTGCTCGGTGACTGTTATATCGAACGAAACGTTGTCTGCGTCCTGCTTTCCGGGCGCGTCATCAAATATCTCATCAGCCCGTATAAGGCGCACTGGCTGAGCTTGCGTGCGTCGACGGCGTTTTCTTTGTCGCTCGCTCGCGCGATCTATGACCGGCTGATCCCCTGCCAAGGTCACGGCGTGACAGAGTGGTTCCCGTTCGAAGAAGTGCTCGAATGGCCCGGCAAGGTCGGTGAGTCGCGCAAAGAGGTGAAGGAATTTAAGAAGCGGTTCCTGGAGCCGGCCATCGACCAGTTGAATGAAGTGTCCGACTTCGACGTGAATTGGGAAGCGAACGCCGACCGGGCGACACGTGACAAGCTCAAGATTCGCTTCCGGTTCACGAAAAAGCAGGGCGCGGACGCGGCACGGGCGGGCATCGCGGACGAGATGTATTTGCTGCTTCACAACGAGTTCGCGTTCGACACACCCGACTTCGAACGGCTCGCGAAGCGTCGCGATGTCTGGACGGACGAACGTCTCGAACAGGCAATCGAGTACACGCGATTCAAGCTGAACGAAGGCAAGGTCACGGTGAGTCCGCGCGGCTACTTGTTCAAGGCGCTCGAAGGCAATTACCGCATCGGCGATGCCGATCGCAAGATGGCCGCCATCAAGGCGAAGCAGCTCGAGGATGACAAGAAAGGCCGTCGCGAGCGGGATGCCGTGCAGGCGCAACTCGAGGCGACGATCCAGGCCCAGAACGATTCCGCGCGCGCCAAGATGAGCGAGGAAATCAAGGCCGGCCGGGAGTTTTTCGAGGCTGCGGACGCGCAGTCACGCAAAGAGCTGTGCCACTCTTTCGTGAGCCAGCTCATTCCGCAGCGGCTCATCGAGAAACAAGGGCTGTCGCGCGAATCGTTGAGTGCGGAGAACATACTGACGGTGAATCGCGTGGTCGCGGATGCGTTCTGTTCCCATGTGTACGTCAAGATGAAGAAGGCGCGCCCGGGCTGAGTCCGGGCGTCGGCCTCAATCTTGTCGCCGGACCACGTCGTCTAGCGGCTTCTGCCACGCCGCGAGCGCTGCGCCGAGCGCGAGCATCGCGGCGGAATAGACTAGACCGCGGCTCAACCCACCGCTGTCCGATATGCGCCCGATCACCGTCGGACCGACAATCTGTCCGACAGCAAAGACGATCGTGAACGCGTTTATACCGCTTGCCCATTGGGTGACAGGCAGGTTGTGCCGAACGAAAGCCGTCGTCGACGCCACCGCCGAAAGGAACGTCCCGCCAAACAACACGCCGGATGCAAACGCGGCGAGCGGATGCGCAAATACGGCGGGAACGAGGGTCGCCACCGCGAGCAGCGCGTTGAGGAGCGCCAGCGCCTGACCGCCGCGCATGCGATCGAGCAGCCCCGACCACACGCGCGCCGAGACGACCGTCGCGACGCCGAGCACCACGTAGAAGCCGCTGACCACGGCCGCGCTCATGCCGGCGTTGCGTAGCAGCGCAACGATGAACGTCATGTAGCCGATATAGCCGACGCCGAAGCAGCCATACCCGGCAAGCGCGAGAGCAAAGCGGCTCCGCGCGACGGCGCGGTGCGGCAAGGCCCGTCCCGCATAAGTGGTTGCCGGCTTCGAAGAGGCGGTCTCGATACCTCGCGCCGCCGACACTGCGACCATTGCGCAGACCGCGCACGCCGCCGCGAGCGCGAACCATGCGTATCGCCAGCCGTGCGTTTCGGGGAAGACCGTCAGCGGAACGAGGATCGACGATAGCGCGATGCCCCAGCCCGTGCCGCCGTAGTACAAGCCGATGATCAGTCCCGAATCGCGCGGCGACAGCGACGCGAGCCGCGCCGCCAGCACGCCGCCGCTGACGAAGACGAGCGCGCTGCCCGCGCCGGTGAGCACGCGCAGCACAAGCAGCGTGTTCGTTTGGGTGACGGTGCCGCTCAGCGCCATCAGCAGGGCGGTCGCCACGCAGCCTGCCGTGAAGAGCGTGCGCGGCGCCGTCTGCCGCGACAGCCGCGAGAACGCAAACGCGCCGAGAAGATAGCCGAGCGCGTTGGCCGTGTTCATCGCGCCGGCCTGTGCGAAATTCCAGCCGAGGTCCAGCTTCATCGGCGGCAGCAGCAAGGCGTACGCGAAGCGGGCGAAGCCCAGCGCAATCGCGCTGCCGAGGGACAACGAGACGGCGAGCCGCCGCGCCTTCGAGCGGTTCGTCGACGCGCTCGCGGCCTGCGACTCCGGCGGGCAGTCGGCGCGGCTTTCGATGATCTCTGGGTTCGGCACTCTCGTCGCGTCTCCGGGTCGCTTCTTACGTTCTTTTTGACGCCGCCGGCTCCTTGAGCACGTCTCTAAACCGGACGGCACCGCTTCTGCGACGTATGGTAGCGCCCGCATCGCGTTCACGCATTGCACATCTCGCGCTTCGGGAGCCAACGCCGAATTCGAACGCCCGCGCGAAGGTCATCACATCGGATGCGCCGCGACGAAGCTCTTGAACGCCGCATACACCGGCTTCTGCGTCGCGCCGTCGTTCTTCAGCAAACCGTAGTTGCCTTCCCCGCCGACCGGATCGTCGTACAGCTCATAGACTTGGATCGCCTGGAGGCCGTACTTCGACGCCACCGCGACGAACTGCGCCATCATCGTGTTGCCGACCATGTACGACGCGATCTGCGCGTCGGACCCGTAGGACGGGCGCACGCCGAACTCCGTCAGCCAGATCGGCTTGCCGAAAGCCTGCAGCGCCGCGAGCACGTCGTGACAACCCGTTCCGCCGCACGCGTGCGTGATGTCGCCCTGCTCGGAGTACCAGTGCCAGCCGGTGATGTCCCACGTGACCTTAGGATGGCCCGTCGTGCCGTCCGGCTGCGTTCCGTCCGCGAGCATCTGGTCGAAGCCGTAGTGCAGCCACGTGTCGCCGCCGATGATGATCTTGCCGTTCGTATCGACCGATTTGATGCCCGCGATCATGCCGCGTATCACGCCGCGCGCCTTCTGGAATAGCGCGTTGTCAAACTGCTGCGGAAAGACCCCGTCCACGTTGCCGACCAGCGCGGCCGCGCCGAGTTCGTTCGACACCTCGTAGTACGGATACCGGTACGAAGTCGCGGTCTGCTGGCCGAGCGCATAGCCGGCGTTGTAGGCGCCGGCTTCATCGATGAACGCGTTCGGATCGGCGAGCAGCACGGGAAAGACGGTGACGCCGCCCGCTGCCATCGACCTTGCGATACCCGCGAGCTTCGTCACCGATGCCTGGCTGTACACCTCGTTGCGATACAGCTTCGCGCCCAGATCGTTCAACTGCGCGAGCTGGAGCGCGGAACTGGACATGTCGTAGGCGCCGCCCTCGTTGTTGTGGCCGTTCGCGCCATAGAAAATCGAGGCAGCGGCATTGACCGACGCCGGTGCGCTGACGGCCGCGCCTGCGTTGCCGGCAGTCGCCGTGCTTGTCGGCGAGGTGTTGGCCGCCGACATGGCCGTGGTTGTCGTCGCCTGAGACGCGGCTGCGGCGCCGCTCTGCCCGGCGGAAGCAGGGGAGGCTGTGGACACGCTGTCGCTGGCTGCGGTGCTGGCCGTGCTGGCGGTTGCGGCGTTCTTCGCTGCGCCGGCGGTGCTGTCGCCTCCGCCTCCGCCGCCGCACGCCGCCAACATCGCGGTCATCGCAAGAGCAGCGGCGAGTCGTGCGCACGAACGCATCCGGAAAAGGGCGCGCGCATTGGAGCTCGTCGTCATCATGATGTCACTTAGGAATGCAAACAGGAACGCGCGGGCCATGCTTCCAACGAAGAACGATGGACGAAAGAACCATTTCCGCGGCAAGCCCGATTGGCGATGCAGATGGAAGTGCGGCGGAATTCAGCGAGCCGTCCGACTTGGGGTTCGAACGTAACTACGGCAGGAAAGGGGCGGACTTTAGGCGCGGCTGCGTCGTTTTTGCGTGAACGGCAGGCGCCGAGTCATTCACGCCGTGCAGAGACCAACGTTTGCGTGAATGCGGAAGGAAACGGTAATACGTGCAGACGAGCCGGGCGCCGATCTCGCAGCATCGGGCTTGGCCTTTTCGAGCTGGAATGCCGTGACTGCGGCGCGACTGGCAAACGGACGCGGCGCCCGCCTGCCAGAAGCGTCGATGCTTATTGATGGCTCGCCGAAGCGGTCGGTGCTGCGTCGGCAGCGGCGGGGGAAGACGTTTGCAACGGCAGTGCCGGCAGTCCGGGCGGCGGACCGCTGTCGGGCAGGTTGAAGATCGGCATCGAGCTCGGGCAGCGGAACGTGGTGAGCAAATCGCTCGTCAGCGGATTTGCGACGCTGCCAGCGGTGGCGATATCGAGCACGGCCTTGCGGCCCTCGAAGCCGAACACGACGCGCGTGCGGCCCGGCGTCGCGGTCTGCACGACCTCGCCGAGACGCATCAGGCGCATGAGCGCCCACGGGCCGTCAGCCGCGATCGTCGACGTCTCGGCGCGGATGCGCGGACTCGCGGTGAGTTCTGTGTGGACGCCGCCGCGTGGTCCGGGCCAACTGATGCGCATTGGCGCGACGGGCCCATGCTGGTAGAGGGCGTTCTGACCGTCGATGTCGATGGACAAGCCGAGAATCGTCGGATCGAGTTCCGCGATGCGCAGATCCGCTTTCCATGCGAGCTGTTTTTGTCCCTGATCGCTGAAGAACACGTCGCGGATTTCCTTTGCGTGCTGAAACGGCTCGAGATCCGGTCCGTGCACCGGCTCGGTGGAGCCGGCGAGCGTTTTGTAGCGCCACGGCCGCGCGGACGTATCGACAAACGGCAGCAAGTTCTTCGTGAAGAAGTCATCGAGTACGCCGCCCTGCGCGAACACGCGCGTGAAGTCCTCCACGCTCACGTCGCGCTTGCTGTCCGGCGAAAACGGATAGTTGCCTTCCACGGTGAGCCGGCAGGCGTCCGTGACAACGGCTTGCATCTGCCGGGAAAGCAATTGCCCGATGCCCTGGTTCACTTCGCGCGAGCCTTGCATCGACAGCCCGAGCAGGACTTCGCGGAAGGGCGCGGGCATGGTGTTGGCGGCCATCTTCAGCTTGGATGCCGCGTCGCTCGTCGGAGGCAGGCTGTTGTTGGCGATCGCGTTGTCCGCGACGGTGAGGGACGTGTAGT
Organism: Burkholderia sp. 8Y; assembly: GCF_902506145.1. Taxonomy (GTDB): domain Bacteria; phylum Pseudomonadota; class Gammaproteobacteria; order Burkholderiales; family Burkholderiaceae; genus Caballeronia. The sequence goes on from NZ_LR733519.1 coordinate 2,229,892, forward strand.
AGTCGTTGAGCAGGCTCGTTACCCCGTCGAGGCCCGTTGCGCCCGCCCGGCCGTTGCCGGCGGTCTGGCCGCCCGACTGCGTTTCCGCGCTGCCCGTGACCATCTCGCGCAAGGCGGCGAAGTGACTGTCGACCAATTCCCGCTCGACGCGCTCCGCGGCGCGGATGCCGAGCGTTTTCTCCGCTTTGTCCGCGACCTTGTCGCTCGCCTTGTCGAGAAGGGAAGGGCCGTCGGCGGAGACGTTGCGCGTGAGCGTCGTCTCGTGGACGGCCGCGCTTGCGAGACGCGCGAGCGGCGAATCCGGCGCCGCGAAGCGCCGCAGCACCTGAAGATCGAACGCGAGACTCGTGCCGCTGACCGTGCGGATGTCGCCGAGAAAGGCATCCCACTGCTGTGCGTACTCGGTCAGATACAGCCGGCGGATGGCCTCGGTGAGCGGATCGTCGGCGCCAGCGACCGCACGCGCAATCTCAGCCGTTTTTTTTTGAGCCTCGCCGAGATAAGAGCGGCCCATCACCCAGGCGTCGTCGTCGCGGGCGGCATCGACGAACTCGTGCAGCCGCTTGTCGAACAGATTGCGATAACCATCGAACGTGAAAAGCCCCGCCACGCCGCGCGACAGCGGCGCGCCGCTCGCGCGCGTGAAGACGGTGCCCGCCTGCGGACCCACCGCGCGCAGGAGGGTGAACTCGTCCGGCGCTTCTTTCTGCATGTCGGCTTTGGCGCGGTCGTACAGGCGTTGCGTGGCATTACTCGAATCGAGGAAAGCACGCGCCCGCTGAATCAGCCCGTCGTTGCGAATGAGCGGCGATTGCACCGTCCGGTCGCCCGAAAACAGTTGCTCGACGTGACCGATCATCGACGCGCGGCCGCCGAAAATCGACGCGCTGTCCGTCTTCGCCCAGTCGTCGAGCACCCACGCCTTGACGTCGCCGGCCTTGAACTTCGCGGGGTCGTAGAGCATCAGGTAGACACGCAGTGCATCATACGCGGACTTCGAATCCTGACTCGCAATGGACGACGAGATGACGTCCTCGAGGCGATGCACGATCTGGGGCACCAGCAGGTTGTCCTCCAGCGCCTGATACGTGGAGCGGCTGGCATCAGCGATACCGGGCGCGGTGTACAGGCCGTATCGGAAGCTCGTGTCCGGCTCCGCGAGGTTCAGCCCGGTCCACGTCGGCAGATACAGCGCCTCGCTGAGCGTATCCGGCACGGCTTCGGGCTTCGGCTCCTTGTAGAGCGCCGTGACACGCGCCGCGAGCGACTGCGTCTTGTGCGCGATCGCCCCCAGATAATTGCTGTTATTGTCGAAGCTCATGTGCAGGCCCACCGCGAGCCAGACGAAGAGCATCAACGCCAGCGCGTGACCGAGCAGGCGCAGCATCCGCAAGCGGTACTCCCAACGCAGGTTCGGGCGCACGAGATCGGCCTCGGGCACGATCACCTTCGCGAACAGGTCCTGAAGGAAGTAGCTGTGTGTGCTCTGCGGCGGCGTTTCATCCGCGGTCACGGCATGGCCGAGCCCGGTGGCGAGGCGCTGCACCACAGTCAGCGGTTCCGCGACGACGCGTTGAGCGCTCTGCACTGCGCTCGTGAAATAGACGCCGCGCAGCGTTGCCTGAAGCTGGGTGTCGTCGTAGCGCGAATCGACGAAAAGTTGCGAGAGGAAATCGACGAGCGGCGCGGCCAGCGCACTGAACGCCTCGGGCAATACCGACAAGCGCCGGCGTCTGTCCATGTCGTACTCGTCTTCGAGCCGCGTGTTCACGCCGTTCGCGAGACGCGACGCGAGTTGCCGAAGCTCGCCGTCGCAACGCAGCGCGAGGTCGATCTGCGTCGCTTCGTTGCCGAGCGGCAGCGTAAAGCCCCACATCTGCGCGCGATTTTCTTCCGTCAGCGAGCTGAAGTAGTCCGCGAAGCCGGGCAGATGGTCCGTCTGCGTGACGATCAGATACACCGGAAAGCGGATGCCCAGCGCCGTGCGCAGGTCTTCGAGACGCGCGCGCAACGCGGCCGCTTCCGACGCGCGCGCAGCGGGGTCGGCGGCGGTCAGGACGTCGAGCTTAACCGTCAGCAGCGCGCCGTTGAGCGGTGCGCGCGGACGGTGGCGTCGCAAGAGCGCGAGAAAGCCGCGCCATTCGTCGCTGTCCACGGTCAGACGCCACTCCGGGTCTTCATGGTCGCGGCTGGCGTTGAGCGCGGGCTCGGTCATCGACGCGCTCGCCGCTGTATCCGACTTCACGCTTTCCGCGACGCTTTTCGGGCGAAGCACCGGGCCGCTCGACGTGCCGTGACGCGTGTAATGGCCCGCCGTGTCGATCAGCACCGCGTCGTTGGTGAGCCACCAGTCCACGTTGTCCGTGGCCGCCGAGTTGCCCGTGAAGCGTTTCGACGTACCGCCGACCGGAAACTCGAGCCCGGCGTTGAGCAGCGCGCTCGTCTTGCCCGACTCCCTCGAACCGAGCGTGATGAACCACGGCAGCTCATAGAGGTATCGCGTTCCCTGAAACAGACGTCCGATGCCGCGCGCGCCCGTGCGCATGGTCCGAAGGCGCGAAATCGCACTGTTGACGCGCGCCTCGACCACGCGCAGGCGCTCCGATGCAGGCGGCGCATCCTTCTTCTTGCCGAACGTGAGTGCCTTCTCGAGAAACTTCTCGTCGTCGCGCATCCTCAAGAAGACCCAGGCGAGCCAGTAGACCGCGAAGCAGACGAGCACAACGGTGATCGCGATGATCCGCGTCGATTCCGGCGCGAACGGCTGCGCATTGCCGAAGCTGAGCAGGGGCGTCGCGTACCAGATCAGAACGCACAGCAGCGCGATGAACGCGGGGCTCGTCGGCGCTTCCTTGAGCCACAGCAGCACGCCAACCATCAGCAACGCGATGATGAACACGCGCATGCCGACGCCGGCGAGCGGCTTCAATCCGCCAAACGCCAGATACGGTCCGAGAAACCAGATCACCAGCCCGACGACGACGAGCGCCAAAAAACCGAGGAACCAGCGTGACCTCAGAAACGACAGCATTTTCATTCTTTCTTTCCGAATGGCGTGAAACGGCTAGGGCGTGACCGTGATGGCGACACGGCGGTTCAACGCGCGGCCCTGCGCGGTGGCGTTGTCGCCGACCGGCTCGGCTTCGCCTTTGCCGATGGCCTCGAGGCGCGAAGCCGGCACGCCCGCCGATTGCAGCATCTGCATGATCTGCGTGGCGCGTTCGAGCGAAAGCGCGTCGTTAGAGGCGAACTGCTTGCTCTTGATCGGGATGTTGTCCGTGTAACCCGCGACGACGACCTTGCCGGGCACTTTCATCAACTCGTTCGCGATCTTGCTCACGAGCGGCCCGATGGACGCTTTCACGGCCACGCCGCCGGGCGCGAACATCGCATCGCCCTTGAAGGTGACGGCGCTGTGACGCGCGTCTTCGTCGACGCTCACGGTGCCCGCCGCGATCTCGCTGGCGAGCAGTTCTTTTAGATGCGGCAGTCGGGGCGCGGGCGGCGGCGTCATGCGGCCGATATCGACGATCTGCTTTTCGAGCGTCGTCGTCTGATCCAGCAGGTGATACTTGAACCAGCCGAAGAGTCCCAGCAGCACGACGCCCAGCACCGCGAAGGTGATCCACGCGGGAAAGTCGTACACCGACATGCGGCGCCCTTTCGCGTCGGAGGCGACGTGCGGAGACAGCGCCATCGGCACGATGCCGCGCTGCGTCTGGATTTCGTTGTAGAGGCGCTTGCGCACGGCGTCGTGCTTGCGCGCGCCGTCGGCTTCGTGCCGGTAGCGGCCCATGAAGCCGAGGCTCAGCACGCGATAAATCACTTCGAGCAGATCGATATGCTCCTGCGGCTCCATCATCAGCCGGCCGATCAGCAGATAGATCTTGTCGCCCCCGTGGCGGTCCTCGTGGAACTCGGTCGCGAGGCCCGTCGCGATCCATCGCACGCCGGATTCCCGCTTGCCCCACGGCGTTTGCATCGCGGCGTCGTCGAGCGCGGTGCACAGGCAGTAGCGCGCGCCGATCATGTGGTCGCGCCGGATGTTGGCCTGCTCGCACAATCGCTGGAAAATGCGCACTTCCTGCTTCAGCAGCAGATGCAACTGGTCGATGCCCTGAAGATCGAGATCGTTCGGCATGTCCGCGAGCGCGCGCAACAACACGCGAGCGGCTTCCAGCAATGGGTTCTGCGCCTCGCTCATCGCGTGCAGCCGGGTGGCCGGCGGCTCGCCCGGCGGAATGCTGGCGAGCAGCGTGACCGTCTGCTCGTGCAGTGCGGCAGCGGCATTGCCGGAATCATACGTGCCGGCGGATGACAGGCCGTCGCGTGGCGGCAGCCCTGTCCCGTGGCTAGGGTATCCCGCTTGCGGATTCACTCTCTTCCCCTGAATTCATGATGGCCGGGCGCGGCTTCATCGCAGCGCGCCCGGATGATGCGAGCGAGGCGGCTCAGCCGCGCACGCCCCACAGCTCGAGCTTGAGTTGCGGGAAGTCGCCGGCGACATGCAGCGCGATGCCGCCGTGCTGCGCGACCGTGTCCCAGAGCGGTCCGGAGCGCGACAGCTCGAAGTAGACATAGCCCGCGTTGAACGGAATCTGGCGCGGCGGCACCGGCAAACCTTGCAGCGTGATGCCGGGCAGGTGCGCGCGCACGAGGTCCGGCAGACGCTCCGACGGGCCGACCTTCGCTTGCGTGGCGAACTGCGCGAGCAGGGCGTCGGGCGGCATCGCGGCCGAGACGGCGAGCACGATGGAGCTGAAGCTGCGAATCTCGCTCGGATCGACCACCGCGTTGCGCATGCCGTAGCCTGCATCCTCGAATGCAATGGCCTGCGCGCTGCGAACGAGCACGGCGTTGAGTAGCCAGTGCGTGTCGTCGACCACGGGCTTCAGGCAGACATGCGGCTCGATGTGCTGGTACGGCGGGTGACTCTCCAGCGGCCGCCGCGTGCTCGTGCGTACGTAGGTGGACAGCTCGCCCGCCATGCTGATGAGCAGTGCGTAAAGATCGGCGGGCGAAGTGGTCGGCACGCGGCGCATGTGCTGCAGCAGCGGCTCGTAGCGGTTGAGCGTTTGCAGCAGCAGATAGTCGGACACTTCCGCGACCGAGCCCGCCTTGCCGTCGCTGCCGGTCAGCCGGCTGGCGAGCGCATTGGCGCGCAGGCGCGTGAGTTCGTGAATCTTGTTGAGCCAGCTTTCGAGCAGCGTGCTTGCGCCATAGCCGGAGACGGGCGGCACGAGCGTATCGTCGAGCTGGATGCTGCCGTCCGCGCGGATCGATTTGACCTTGGTGAGCGGCAACCCGATCCACGCGTCGGTCATCTCCTTCTCGGGCACGAGGCGGAGCCGCAGGTTCGAAAGCTGGACCGTGCGCGCGCCCTGACCGACCGAGTTGGTATCGCGCAGGTCCGAATCGAACACGGCGTAGCGCGCGAGCGAATCGGCGGAGTCGTCGAACGTGGTTTCCTCGCCGTTGGGCACGCGGATCGGCGTCGCCAGATGGATGACCTGTTCCAGGTGCTCGGAACGGATGCTGAGCGGCGGCGGAGGCGGCGTGCTGCCCGGCGCGTCGAACGGCGTGCCGTCCGCGAACACGCCGCTCGCGGACTTGATGATGACCTTGCCGAGGGCGAGCGCTTCGTTGTCGATCGCGAAGTGGCTGAAGCCGAAGAAGAACGGCGACAGCGACGCTGCCCGCTTGTGAGCGAACTGCTCGAGGTAGCGTTCCTGCTGCTGGAAGAGTTGCGGGCGCAGGAAGAGGCCTTCGCTCCAGGTGACCTTGTTGTACCAGCTCATATGCGTGAGTCCTTACCTATTTTTTCTGTTGTTCGGCTTGTTCGTCGACGATCCTGATTGCGTTCCCGTCGAGATTGATCGTCAGCTTGAGTTTGGGCGAGAAGATGCGATACCACGCGGCGCTCGGCGCGGCGGGTAGCGGCCAGACGGCACGCCAGACGGAATTCGGCAAATCCCGGTACGCGGCGATCACGCCGAGCACCGTGGCGGCCTGTTGCGCGTCGCGCTTGATCGCCCGGGTGTCGCCGGGGCGCATCTGGAACTGGTCGCGGCTCACCAGGTCGTCGGCGAGCGCAGTCTTGTCCTTGTCCTGCAGGGAGAAGAAGTCCGCTTCGTTGAAGGCGGCCGCGTCCTTCAGTTCGTAGACACGAACAATAATCGGCGCGGCGCGCTTCTGGTCGTCCGGATTGACACCCGACGCTGCCTTCAGCGTCAGCGTCATCTTGACGGGTTCGTGGGGTGGAGCGGGGTCGCTGCTCGCGCACGCGGCGAGTCCCAGCGTGCAGATGAATGCAACGAGGACGGATTTGAACGGGCGCATCAGAGAAGAAACAGGTAAGGAATCGGGCATCGAAAGGGCCCGGCGCACCAGACAGCGTGCGCCGGGCCTTGGGCCAGGCTACGTCAGGACGCTTTACGCTTCCTTGTTGAGCTTGATGTCGTAGCCCGCGGTCACGGCGCCGCCGCTACCGCCCTGGGCGTTCTGCACCACGTATTCCTGCTTCACCTTGGCGAACGACAGGCGGACGCTTTCCGTGATGCCGTTGTCCGTGTTGCTGCCCGAAGGCGCCACGCGCGTGACGATCACATCGCTCATCGTGATCTTCAGGTATTCCAGCGGATTGCCGCCGGCCTTGCGGACCGTCAGAACGGCCTGATCGATGTGCTTGCCGGTCAGGCAGTACTTCATCAGGTTCGGGCTTGCGCGGTCGACGAGGTGCACGAAGGCCAGATCTTCGACGGTCGCCTTGCCGGCGCCGCCGCCCGAACCCATGTGCATGTTCGACTGCTGGGAAATTTCCCAGCCCCAGCTCTTCACTTCGATCTCGTTCTTGTGAGCCGAATCCTGCGATTCGCCATCAATGCCGTTGATCTTGATAAAGATGTCCTGTGCCATCTTGCTACTCCTTGTTATTGAAACGTACTACTGCTTTCTACGGGCTTTGGAGTCCGTATTTCTTGAATGCTTCGAGTACCGATCGCCGGCGCCTGCCGGCGGATGTCGGAGCGGACTACACGCGCTTCATGCCGCTCAGGCCGCGTCCTTCACGGACGGAAGACGCGCGACGAGACGCAGCGAAACGGTCAGACCTTCGAGCTGGAAATGCGGACGCAGGAAGAACTTGGCCTGGTAGTAGCCGGGATTGCCTTCCACTTCCTCGACGACCACTTCCGCCGCGGCGAGCGGACGGCGTGCCTTCGTTTCCTGCGACGAGTTGGCCGGGTCTGCATCGACGTAGTTCATGATCCATTCGTTCAGCCAGCGCTGCATGTCTTCGCGCTCGCGGAACGTGCCGATCTTGTCGCGCACGATGCACTTGAGGTAGTGCGCGAAACGCGAGCATGCGAACAGATACGGCAGACGTGCCGACAGGTTCGCGTTGGCGGTGGCGTCCGGATCGTAGTATTCCGCCGGCTTTTGCAGCGACTGCGCGCCGATGAACGTCGCGTGGTCCGTGTTCTTCCGATGCACGAGCGGAATGAAACCGTTCTTCGACAGTTCCGCTTCGCGGCGGTCGGAGATGGCGATTTCGGTCGGACACTTCATATCCACGCCGCCGTCGTCCGTCGGGAACGTGTGGCACGGCAAGTTATCGACCGTACCGCCCGATTCCACGCCGCGAATCAGCGAGCACCAGCCGTACAGCTTGAACGAGCGGTTGATGTTCACGCCCATTGCGTAGGCTGCGTTGGCCCACGCGTAGTTGCGATGATCGGGGCCGTTCGTGTCTTCCTCGAAGTCGAACTCATCGACCGGATTGGTCTGCGCGCCGTACGGCAGGCGGGACAGGAAGCGCGGCATGGCGAGGCCGATATAGCGCGCGTCTTCCGTGTTGCGCAACGCATTCCACGGTGCGTATTCCAGGTTTTGCGTGAATATCTTCGTGAGATCGCGCGGGTTGGCGAGTTCCTGCCACGATTCCATCTGCAGCACCGAAGGCGATGCACCGGAAATGAACGGCGTATGCGCGGCGGCGGCGATCTTGGCGATGGAGCCGAGCAGGTCGACGTCGGGCGGCGTGTGGTCGAAGTAATAGTCAGCGACCAGGCAGCCGTACGGCTCGCCGCCGAGCTGACCGTATTCCTCTTCGTAGATCTGCTTGAAGAGCGGGCTTTGATCCCACGCGAGACCCTTGTAACGCTTCATCGTGCGACGCAGTTCTTCCTTGGATGCGTCCATGAAGCGGATCTTCATGCGCTCATCGGTCTCGGTGTTCGAGACGAGGTGATGCACGCCGCGCCACGCCGATTCCAGTTTCTGAAAGTCGGTGTGATGCAGGATCAGGTTGATCTGTTCCGACAGCTTGTGGTCGATCTGCGCGATAATCGCTTCGATGCTCTTGTACGCGTCGTCGCTAATGGTGAGCGACTGCTGCAACGCCTGCTCCGCGAGCGTGCGGACCGCATGCTCCACCGCATCGCGTGCCTCGTCGGTTTTCGAGCGGAATTCCTGTGCGAGCAGCAGGGAAAAGTCGCTCGTTGTTTCGGTGGCCGCCGCTGCGGCCTGTGCCATCTGTTTTGCCATCGTGAACCTTCTACGTGCTGTTTATTCGCTGTGCGTGTTCGGGCTTGGGCGCGTGTGGCCGCTCGTCCGTTATTGCGCGGTCTGATCCGCTTCGGACTTACGTGCGCCGGCGTCCGCCTGCGGCTTCGGTTCGGCAGCGAGCGACTTCAGAAGCGCCGGGTCGGCCAGCAGCTTGTTGATGAGCGACTCGGCGCCCGACTTTCCGTCCATGTACGTTTGCAGATTGGCGAGCTGCGTGCGCGCATCCAGCAGCCGGCGCAGCGGCTCGACCTTGCTCGCGACCTTCGCCGGCGAGAAGTCTTCGATGCTTTCGAACGTCATGTCGACGAGCAATTGCCCTTCGCCCGTGAGCGTATTGGCCACCGAGAACGCGACGCGCGGCTTGATCGCCTTCATGCGCTCGTCGAAGTTGTCGATGTCGATATCGAGGAAGCGGCGGTCCGCGACGGGCGGCAGCGGTTCGACGGGCTTACCCGACAGATCGGCGAGCACGCCCATCACGAAGGGCAATTCGACCTTCTTCTCCGAGCCGTAGATCTCGACGTCGTATTCGATCTGCACACGGGGCGCACGATTTCTCGCGATGAACTTCTGTGAGCTGTTTGAGTTTGATGCGGACATGCATGACTCCGTAAACGTGGGGAGGATCGGCAGAACTCAGTTGAGCTGGCCGACGGGGAACGTGACCGCGGACGACGCGCTTTCGAACACGATCGCGGAGGCGGGCGCAGCGCTCTTGTCCGCGACGTCGATGCGAATGCTCGTGAGCGGGCGCTGCGACGAGAAGGCGTCGAGCCAGAGCGCGGAAAGCGCAGGCAGCACGTGCTGCTCGATGAACCCGATGAGCACGCGCGCACCGGTTTCCTGCACGAGGCAGTGGCCAACGATGTACTCGACGAGGTGCTCGCTGTATTCGAGCGCGATTTCGTGGCGCTCCGCCATGCGCCGCACGACATGGTTCAGATGCAGCCGCACGATGCTCGCAAGCGACTCTTGTGCGAGCGGCCGGTACGGCACGAGCGAGACCCGGCCGAGAAACGCCGCTGGAAAGACCTTGAGCAACTCGGGCGTGAGCGCGGTGCAGAGCGCGCCGTGGTCGGGCGCGAGCGCGGCATCGGCGCACAGACTCGTCACGAGTTCGGAGCCGGCATTGCTCGTCAGGAGGATCGTGGTGTTGCGGAAGTCGATATAGCGGCCATCGCCGTCCTCCATGTAGCCCTTGTCGAAGACCTGGAAGAACACTTCGTGCACGTCGCGATGCGCTTTCTCGATTTCATCGAGCAGCACGACCGAATAGGGCCGGCGACGCACGGCTTCGGTCAGCACGCCGCCTTCGCCGTAGCCGACGTATCCCGGCGGCGCACCCTTCAGTCCCGAGACCGTGTGCGCTTCCTGATACTCGCTCATGTTGATGGTGATGAGATTCTGTTCGCCGCCGTAGAGCGCCTCGGCGAGCGCGAGCGCGGTTTCTGTCTTGCCGACGCCCGACGGCCCCGCAAGCAGAAAAACGCCGAGCGGCTTCTTCGGATCGGTGAGCCCGGCGCGCGCCGTCTGCACGCGCTGACAAATCGACTTCAAGGCATCGCCCTGTCCGATGACGCGGGCCGCAATCGTTTGCGGCAGCGTGCGCACGGCGGCGACTTCGTCCTTGACCATGCGGCCCACGGGAATGCCGGTCCAGTCCGAGACGATTTCGGCGACGATGGCTTCGTCCACTTCCGGGAACACGAGCGGCGACTCCCCTTGCAGTTCGCGCAGTTCGTCCTCGAGGCGGCGAAGTTCCGCGATCGAAGGCGCGGCGGGTTGCTCGGCGTCGGCCGTTGGCGCGCCGGCGCTCGCTGCATGGCGCACCGCATCGCGTGCGGCGGCGAGTGCTTGCGCGGCGCGAAGCTGGTTCTGCCAGCGGGCGTCGATGATCGACTCCTCGGCGCTGAGCTCGCTGATGCGCGCCTGTGCCACGCTCACCGCGCGGTCGGCGTCGATGCCGATGCGCGCCTCCTGCTCCAGCAGATCAAGCTCGACCCGGGCCGCCTGCACGCGCTGGCGAATCTGCTGCAACTCACGCGGCGCCGCATGCTGCGAAAGCGCGACGCGGGCGCATGCGGTGTCAAGCAGGCTGATCGCCTTGTCGGGCAACTGCCGCGACGGAATATAGCGATGCGACAGCAGTACCGCTGCGCGGATCGCCTCGTCGCGCACGATCACGGCGTGGTGCCGCGAGAAAGCGGCCGCGAGCCCGCGCACCATTTCGATGGCCGCGCCTTCCGCAGGCTCCGGCACTTGCAGCACCTGGAAGCGGCGGGTGAGCGCCGGGTCCTTTTCGATGTGCCGCTTGTATTCCGACCACGTCGTCGCGCCGATCATGCGTACCGCTCCGCGCGCGAGCGCGGGCTTGAGCAGGTTGGCCGCATCGCCGGTGCCGGCCTGACCGCGCGCGCCCACGAGCGTATGGATTTCGTCGACGAACAGGATGATGGGCGTGGGCGATTTCACCGCCGCTTCCAGCACGCCTTTCAGACGCGCCTCGAACTCGCCCTTCATGCTCGCGCCGGCGAGCAGCGCGCCGACATCGAGTGTCATCAGGCGGACTTCCGCGAGCGACGGCGGAACGTCTCGGCTCGCAATGGCGAGCGCGAGCCCCTCGACTACCGCGGTCTTGCCGACGCCCGCTTCGCCGGTGAGCAGCGGGTTGTTCTGGCGGCGGCGCAGCAGGACGTCGATCATCGTGCGGATTTCCTGCTCGCGTCCGACGACCGGGTCGATTTCGCCTGCGCGGGCGCGCGCTGTCAGATCGAGGCAGTACTGGTCGAGTGGAGAGCCGCCAGTGGCTCCGCGCATCGCGCCCGAGCTTTCACCCGGCACGGCCGACGAGAAGTCGGTGTTGTCGTAGGGGGCGTCGTCGCCTTCAGGAGAACCGCTGATCCACGCGGTCAGCGTGTCGCCGGACACGTCGACCGGAATGCGGGCAAGCGACGGCGATACCGAAAGCAGCACACGCCGAAGTTCCGGCGTGCCCGCGAGCGCGGCGATCAGCCACGCGCCGCGAACGCGGCGGTCGCCGTGTTCGAGCGTGGCGAGCACCCATGCCCGTTCGATAGCGAGTTCGATGTAATGCGAGAAATCGCTGATCGAACTCGCGCCCGACGGCAGCGCATTCAGGGCGCGGGCGAGATCGCGTTCGAGCCCGTCCAGCTCGATGCCGGCGTGACGAACGATGCGATGCAGGTCGCTGTCGGGAAGTTGCAGTAGCTGGTGGAGCCAATGGACGAGCTCGACATACGGATTACCGCGGAGCTTGCAGAAGGTCGTGGCTGATTCAATGCTTCGGAACAGCGTGGCTCCGAGCTTTCCAAATAATGCTTGGCGGGAAACGGTCATTGTTTATTTTGATGTTCGGACGCCGTAATGAATGATGCGGCATCCATGCTTTCTTCTTCGTCTTTTTTGAGCGACCGTGCGTGGTGGATGTTGGCCCCGGTCTTTGCCGATCGCGTTGAACGGCAGCGATTATCCACGCCGTAGTCCGCGCGTCAACGAGCAAGCGTAAGAAAAATCATCTCGATATTGAACTTCATCAATTGCCATCCATGTAGAAGAACTCGGCCATTCGGAAATCTTCATGCGTTTCAGGCGTTTAACATTAAGACGTTAAGCCGGAGAATATCGAGATATAAACTATGTGCGCTCATCCAAGTTTGGATGCGGCGTCATCTCAAATTAATTGCTATGGACACCTTGGTTTCACCGTGTTCTAATCCGGCCCCGTCTTATTCTTGGAAAAGTGATTCGCACTCGTATCGAGGTTTTCCGATTGCGAATTGAAGATGCGATGAGACTTTCGAGACTGTTTCGCACCGGGCCGTCGAACGAGCGGCGTATCGAGCCGCAAGGTCAGCAGGTCTCCGGTAAAAGATTGAGCGGCGGGCAAGACGCGGGGCCGCGCGCACGCGGAGATGAGTTTCATGGCTCATCGTCATACGAAGAGAACCCGGTTCTCGATTTGCTCGGCGGGGCGGCCGATTCGAGTTCGGCACGCTTCATCGTCAAGGCCGCGGACGAGACGGGGAGCAGCGCCGGCGACCGTCTGATGGGCTCGCTGTACGACCAGTATTGCCAGGCCCTCGACTCGCCGCTCGCAACGCTCTCCGACGCCTGGGTCAATGCGGACAGCGGCGAAGACTTGTCGTTGGGCGATCAAGAGCTTGCGTCGCGCCGCTGGCGCGACGACGCCGTCAGCCCGGTCGCCGCTATCCTGGGCGACATCTCCAGCCTCGAGCAGGCCTTCGGGCCGATGCAGCCCATGGGGCCGAACGCTGCGGCGAGCATGGAGGACGTTCCCGAAGTGCTGCGGCTCTTCGCGCCTCCCGAATATCACGCCGCGTCGACGCGCAGGCCGAGCCCCATTTTGCCGTCGCTCGTGCGGCGCGAACATCACACGCTCGCCATCGACAGTCCTGTACGGCCCCTGAACACACCGCACGAACGCGAACGAAAAGAACCAGCATGAGCACAGATACGCCGAACTCGACGCACGCCAAGCCAGCGTCGCAGACAACCGATGAAGCGATCGCCAGCCTCGTCAATTCCATTCGCCGTGAACCCGCAGTCGCCGTGCATCGGTGGTCGCTGTTCCAGTGCTTCTGCGTGACGGGCGAGTGGGAACGGGCGATGCAGCAGTTGCAGGTCTACGGGCAGCTCGACGCCTCGGCCGAACGCGTGGTGCAGACGTTCCGCGATCTGATCCGCGCCGAACGCTGGCGCGAGCGAGTCATGGCGGGCACGCAGCAGCCGGCCTTCATCTACGACGACGCGCCCGGCTGGATGCGCTCGCTCATCGCCGCGCTGGGCTGCGCCGCGCAGGGCGACACCTGCGCCGCCGATCGGACACGCGAGGCCGCGCTAAATGGCGCGCCGCTCGTCGCGGGCCGTACGGCGGGACAGGCGTTCGAATGGATCGCCGACAGTGATTCGCGGTTGGGGCCGGTGTGCGAGTTCATCGCGGCGGGCAGCTATCGCTGGGTCGCATTGTCTGACATTGCGCGGTGGCGCGTGCGCCAGCCGTCGTCGCTGATCGATCTGGTCTGGACCCCTTGCACGCTCACGCTGCTCGACGGCGCGACGCTCCACGGCTTCGTTCCCGCACGCTATCCGCTCTCGCGCGATGGCGTCCACGCGTCGCGTGAGGCGCTTCACACCGGCCGGGAAACCGTCTGGGAAGAGCTCGGGCGTACCGGCGTGATCGGGCATGGCCGTAAGACTTGGTCCACGGATGCCGGCGACTTCAGCGTGTTCGAACTGTCGGACTGTGCGTTCGGGCAGGACGCGACGCAGGACGCAGCACCGCTCGTAGACGAGGAGTCGCACCAGTGAAGAACACGCACCGTCGGGGCTTTGCCGACGCGTCGTCGGCGCCGCGCCGGGCCGACTCACACCTGATGCCGACGCTGCTCGACCGGCTCCGTGACGACGCGCCGCAGCGCAAGAACGAAGCGCCCGGCGAGTACACCGTGACGCGGTCGCAGATGCGCGACATCATTCAGCGCGATCTGGCGTACCTGCTCAACGCCATCAATATCGAAGACCAGATCGACCGGGCCCGATATCCCGAAGCGGCCGCCTCGACGGTGAACTTCGGCGTGCCGCCGCTCGCGGGCGCTTTCGTCGCATCGCACCGTTGGCCCGACGTCGAAGCGAAGATCAAGCGTGCGATCGAGGACTTCGAGCCTCGCCTGATGCGCGACTCGCTGTCGATCGTGCCGCTGAACGGCGTCGACATCAACGGACGCTACAACAATCTAGCCTTCGAGATACGCGGCATGATCCGCATGGACCCCTATCCGCTGGAATTCATGGTTCAAAGCTCGCTGGATCTCGAGACCAGCCGTCTGCACGCCACCGCGCGCCGCGGCGCCTGACAGGGCGGCAGGGCGACATAACCCAGGCATCGTATGGACCCGAGGCTGCTCGACTACTACAACCAGGAACTGGTCGCCTTGCGCGACCTGGGCGCGGAGTTCGCGAAGGCGCATCCGAAGAATGCTCACCGGCTCGTCACGCAGCGCGACGAAGCCGTCGATCCCTACGTGGAGCGGCTCGTGGAATCGTTCTGCTTCATGGCCGCGCGCATGCAGGTCAAGCTCGACGCGGAGTTTCCACGATTCGCGGGCCGTCTGCTCGAGGTGATCTACCCGAACTACACCGCGCCGACGCCCTCGATGGCGGTCGCGCAGTTTCACCCAGACGCGCGATCCGACGAACTGATTCGCGGCGTCACGATCGCGCGGGGAACGGCGCTCGAGGGCCGCGTCGCGCCCGGCGAGAAAACGGCATGCCAGTTCCGCACGGGCCACGACGTGACGCTCTATCCGCTTGCGGTCACGCGCGCGACACTCGCCGGCGTGCCGCGCGACATTCGTGCGCTGGACCGCTACGTGCCGGAGCACGCGCGCGTGCGCGAGGCCTTGCGCTTGCGACTTCGGACGACGAACGGTGCGCGCATCGCCGACCTTCGCGGGCTCGGTCGCCTGCCGGTGTATCTGAGCGGCGATGAACAGGTGGCGTCGCATCTCTTCGAGCTTCTGCATTCGGCGAGCGTCGCCACGCTCATCGGCGCGCCCCACGATTTCGCCGATGGTACGCGGCCCTTGTCGGTCGTCACGTCCGGAGCGATCGCTCACGAAGGACTGCGCACGGATCAGGGCTTGCTGCCGCTCACCTGGTCGAAGTTCCACGGCCACAATCTCTTGCAGGAGTATTTCGCCTGCCCGAGCCGTTTTCTCTTCTTCACGCTGGCCGGACTCGAAGACGCGCTTCGCCGCATCGAGGGCGACGAAGTGGAGATCGTCGTGCTGCTGAACCAGTCGAGCGATCGCCTGAGCGGGCTCATCGACGCGTCGCGCTTCGCGCTCTTCTGTTCGCCCGTCATCAATTTGTTTCCGTGCCGCACTGACCGCATCGAACTCACGCACGCGGCGGCCGAATTCCATCTCGTGCCGAGGCGGCTCGCGCCGCTCGACTACGAGGTGTTCGCCGTCGAGTCGCTCGCCGGTCACAAGGGCAACGGCGCCGCCGGGCAGGAATTCCGGCCGCTCTACCAGACGCGCAACAGCGACGAGGGCAACTACGGCCGCTATTTCTCGCTGCGCCGAGAAAGCCGCGTGACGTCCGATGCGGCCCGCCGCAACGGACTTCGCACGCCGTACATCGGCAGCGAGGTGTACGTGTCGCTCGTGGATCAGCACAACGCGCCGTATGACGAAGAGATCCGCTACCTGTCCGTCGACGCGTGGCTGACCAATCGCGATCTGCCGAGCTTCGTTCCGCGCGATGGCGTGAACGATCTCTTCGGCAATCCGGATGCGCCTGTCGCCAGCATCGGGCTCATTCGCGCACCGAGCGCGCCGCGCGCACCTTTCGCGGAGCGCGAGACCGCATGGCGGCTCGTCCGGCATCTGAACTTCAACTACCTGCCGCTGGAAGAGATCGATCACCGGCCGGGCGGGCAGGGCCTGCGCGACATGCTGAGGCTCTTCGTCGCCGCCGACGACAGAATCCATCAGCGTCAGATCGAAAGTCTGGTCGGCGTGAAGACGCGCCCGGTCTCGTGCAAGCTGCCGGGTAAAGGACCGCTCGTGTTTGGGCGCGGCATCGAATGTCTGCTGACGGTCGACGAATCGGGCTTCTCAGGCGTCAGTCCTTATCTCTTCGGCGTGATTCTCGAGCATTACTTGATGCGGCACGTGTCCATCAATA
Organism: Burkholderia sp. 8Y; assembly: GCF_902506145.1. Classification (GTDB taxonomy): domain Bacteria; phylum Pseudomonadota; class Gammaproteobacteria; order Burkholderiales; family Burkholderiaceae; genus Caballeronia. Next base: position 2,246,188 of record NZ_LR733519.1, read on the forward strand.
CGTTCACGCAGACGGAACTCCATTCCATGCAGCGCGGCCGTCTCATTCGCTGGCCGGTTCGCATGGGCGCGCGCGGAGGCACCTGATGAAGGGAGCCACGTTCACTTCGACGCTGCGCGACACCGCGTTCTTGCACCAAAGGCTGGAACGGCTGCAAGCGGAGCCGTGGCGATACGGCTTTCTTTCCGTGATGCGCCGCATCGGCGCGAATCCGGACATCGAGCCCGTCGGTGCGGCGCGCCGGCCGCACACCGAACCGTTCCGTCTTGGCCAGAAGCCCAGCCTGACGTTCGCGCCGCGCGAACTAGCGAGCGTCGGCGAACGCGACGGACGCCTCTTCGTGCGCCTGTTCGGCCTCGGCATGCTCGGTCCGAACGGACCGCTGCCCATTCACGTGACCGAGATTGCGCGCGAGCGCGAGGAAAGCCGGCGCGACCGCACGCTCGTCGATTTCCTGGATGTATTTCATCACCGCTACTTCACGTTGCTTTACCGGACGTGGGCTTGCGCGCAGTCGGCGGCGGATCTCGACCGGCCCGGTGCCGGCCGCGAGCGGTTCTCGTTTTACATCGGAAGCCTGAGCGGACAGGCGCCGGGCGAAATCGCAGCGCGCGCGCTTCCTGCGCATGCGCAACTGTCGGCGTCGGCGCACAGGGTCCGCGAATCGCGCGATCCGGACGGCTTGCGCACGACACTCGAACGCTATTTCGGTGTGCCCGTTGCCATCGACGAATACGTGTTCCACTGGATCGACATGGCGGCGGGCGAGCGCAGCCGTCTGGGCGCGCCGGGCGCACCGTCGACGATGGCCGGAGGCGCGATTCTCGGCGAGCGCGTGCCCGACCGTCAGTACCGCTTCAGGATCGTCATCGGGCCGCTCGACATCGATGCGTATCTGCGCTTCACGCCTCGCGGGGCGGACCTGCCGAGACTTGTCGACTGGGTACGCACGTTCCTCGGCCATGAATTTGACTGGGAACTGGAACTGCGCATCCGGGCGAAGAGCGCGCCGCCCGCCGTGATGGGCGGCCCGCAGCAGTTGGGATGGTCGGGATGGCTCGGCCAGTCGGGCAACGAAGAGCCGATCACGGGCATGCGATTCGAGCCCGAACGCTACATGACGGAACTCGCATCATGACGTGCGAGCCAGCAAGAACAACGCAGGATGCCACCAGATGAGCAACACGAACAAGCAAGCCGCCAAGAAGGCCGGCGGCGGTAAGGCCGCGCCGTCGACGTCGCACGACTGGATGACGCCGATCGACGCCGCCGCGCCATGCGGCGCCGACCTCGAATACGACCCGGAATTCGTCGTGCTGTCGTCGCAGGTCGCCGTCCGGCCGGAAGCGCAATATGGCGATTTCGTCGGCGTCCCTGAGCCCATAAACTGGAGCGACGTCGACCGCGATTGCCGGCGTCTCATGATGCGCAGCAAGGACATGCGGCTCGCCGTGCTGTTCACGCGATGCCGCACGCGCCTCGCCGGGGCGCCAGGACTCGCGGAAGGACTGGGCCTGTTGGCGGCGTGGCTCGATGCGTTTGCCGAAGCCATCCATCCACGCCAGGGCGCGGACGACGATGAAGACGCTGCGCTCGAAATCCGCATGAACGCGCTGCAAGCCCTGACTGATACGGACGGCCTGCTCTCCGACGTGCGCGAGATCGCGCTGACGCGCTCCAGCGCCGTGCGGCTGCAGATGCGCGATGTGGAACGCGCGTTCGCGCATCCCCGCCCGAGCGATGCGCTTGCCCCGGAATCCGTCACGCGGCAGATCGAGGACCTCCGGCTGCAGCAGCCCGATGTGCTCGCCGGCTTCGACGCGGCGGCCGAAAGCCTGAAGCAAATCGGGGCGTGGGGCCGCGGGCATCTGGATGCGTACGTCCCGGATCTTTCGCCGCTCGCACGTTTGCTTGATCGCGTCGTGGCAACGGGCGCACGCGTCGCCCCGGTTCCGGTGGAAGAACCGGCGCCCGAACCGGCTGAAGCGGCCGACAGCATCCTCTCTGTCGATGCGACGAGCGACGAGCGCGTCGCCGCTGCACCCGCCGTCGCCGAGCCGGTTCGCGTGCCGCGCGCCGCCGCGCTGGATCGCCAAGCCGCGCTCGAACTCATCCGCGAAGCGAGGCACTGGTTCGAGCAGCACGAGCCCAGCAGCCCCATTCCGGTCTTGCTGCGTCGCGCCGAGTTGTTCGTCGGCAAGCGATATGCCGAAGTGGTGAAGGCGATCAGTCCGGAAATGCTGGAACAGTGGGAAGGCGAGAACGGGCTGCAGTGATGTGAATCCCTGGTCCGCGCGCGTGCGGGATGCCGGGCGGCGCAGCGCGTGCTGCCCCGTCGCGCTGAACGGACTGTCCCGAAGTCGTCCAGGCGATCGATGCGGATAGCGTTCGCGCGACGCGGTGCCTCGGGCATGATGTTCGCGCCAGGCTGTTCGCATGCAAGACGCGGAAATTCCGAAGCGATCGATATGGAAAAGCGACCAAACGCGTGGGTCCGTCCCAGCCGTTGCAGCTGTTCGCGCGCCCAACCGTCACGCATCGCCCCCGCAGCGTTGATTGCGCAGCCGTTCGCAATACAACCCTCCACGCATGGACCGCCCGGCACTGCATGCCGCGCATGCAGCGGCGCGCCCAGCCGGACGCGGCAACGCAGCCGCTGCCAGCGTTACTCACGCAATTGCGTCCGCCCCAGCACTCGCGGAAAAGTCATGAGCATGCCACTTGCTAGTCAGTGAGAACCGACGCCCCAAGGAGCCCGCCATGTCCGACCCCAACCAGCCGCAGAAACCCGATCCTGCGCAGACCGAAATCGCGAGCGGAACACCGCCTGCGCGCACGCCGGAGACGCTGCCCGACAACACCGACTTGCAGCCGGACCAGAACCCGGTGCGCGGCACGCCCGACATCTCGAAGCCCGGCGCGGACGGCTAACCCGACGCCCGGCACGCCGCGCGCTGGCGATCAACGCCCGCGCGCACCATCAGCACTCCCGCGTTTTCGCACCGTCGTTCTCACTGCTGGCACTCGCGATGCTAGAGGCAAGCAGCACTTCTCAGGAGAATAGCGATGAACAAGACATCCGCGCGGGATTCGAAATCCCTCATGAGCCGGGCGGTCGCGTGGCCCACCCGTACTTTCAAACGCTTCAGCGCCGACCGCTCCGCGCCGATGGCCGCGAGCATCGCGTTCTATTCGGCGTTCTCGCTCGCGCCGACGCTCGTCATGGTGATCGCGGTGGCCGGGCTCGTCTTCGGCGAGGAGGCCGCGCGCGGGCAGATCTTCCATCAGGTGAGCGGCATGCTTGGCAAGGACGCCGCCGCGAGCGTGCAGACCATCGTCGAACACGCGCATCGCAGCGGCGGAGGCGGCATCGCGGCGATCATCTCGTTCGTGCTGCTGGCCGTGGGCGCGTCGGCGACGTTTTCGTCGCTGAATACGGCGCTTTCCGTCGTGTGGCCCGCCGAGGACAAAGCGAAGTCGGGGGTCGCCACGCTCGTCAAGGTGCGGCTGATTTCCTTCGGCCTCGTGATGGGCGTCGCGTTCCTGTTGATCGTATCGCTCGTGCTGGATACGGCCGTGCAGGCAGCCGGCAAATTCGTGTTCGGCGAGTCGCCGCTCGTCGTGATCGGCGATATCGCGCAGTTCCTGGTCGGGCTCGTGATCCTGGCGTGCGCGTTCGCCGCGCTGATGAAATATCTGCCCGATGGCCACGTCGCCTGGCGCGATGCCTTCGTCGGCGGCGCGATTGCCGCCGTGCTGTTCTCGGTCGGCAAGAAGCTGTTCGCGCTGTATCTGACGCACGCCGGCACGGCCAACGCGTTCGGCGCGGCCGGCTCGCTCGCCGTGTTGATGATGTGGCTGTACTTCGCCGCCGCCGTGCTGCTGCTCGGCGCGGAAGCCGCGGCCGCGCGAGTGGAAGCGCGCGAGGGCCAGCCGGTGAAGTCGTCGAGCGCATCCGATGCGCCGGGCGCACCCGCGATGCCGGCGCCCGGCACCGGCGCCTCCAGCCATGCGGATGCGCCCCGAGGCGGCGTCCACGATGCGCCGCATGCGCCGGTGCTGGCGAGCGCCGCGCATGCGCAGCCGGTCGCGCCCGCGCCGCTGCCGCCTGTTCCGCCGTCGACGTCGGGCACGCGCTCGTCGCCGTGGGCGAATGCCGTGTCTAAAGGCGTCGATACGGTGAAGGCCAATCCGATTCGCCTCGCGATCGCGGCCGCCGGCGCGAGTCTCTTCGTGTTCACGAAGGGATCGAGCCGGACGCAGGGGAGGCATCATCGGTCGGTGAAGGCTTAGGCGTGTGGAGTGGTCGGGGAGAAGACGGGGCGGCGAGGGCCGCCCTGAATGCTGAAGCCGCGCGCTCGGGCGTGCATCAGGCGAAGCGCGTACCTGCGAGGATCGATTCCGGTCCGGCGATCGGTTTGGACAGCGATTGCCGTGTCGGGCCTGGACGAATCGGCCGGGCAATTGTGCGGAAGGTGCCGGGTCGTGCATCGCTGCTAACGATGGCAGTCCGATATTCACGCCAAGATCAACGGGTTGTCGAGCAACCTGCACGCGAGTATGCTGCGTCCCGGCGCGTCGCACGTGCTCGTCACAGCGCGTCGGTCAGTAGCATTCGGCACCGCGGCACAGGGTCGGCGATGAAGTTTTCACCCTTTTTTCGTTTGGTTCTTCTTGTCCTTCTGAATCAAGGCATTGCAACGTTGCCGTAATTTTGGGGTAGCTAGTCGTCGTCGAGCGCAATCTCTCTGCGAATCAAGGGCTTGTTGTCATTTTTGGCTAGTTCGCTGCCGCGTAGGCAGCTTAGAAAGAACAGATGCGCGCGATCGCGGGCAACGGACGGTTCGCTGCCGCGTAGGCAGCTTAGAAAGAAGGGCGCATTGCAACAGTGGGCGGCTAACCGTTCACTGCCGTGTAGGCAGCTTAGAAACAGAAGTCGAGAACGTCGATCGTCTCGCTGTCGTTCACTGCCACGTAGGCAGCTTATAAATTGCTGTTCTGTCGTGCAGCACATGCCGTCATGTTCACTGCCGCGTAGGCAGCTTAGAAATGGGTAAAGCGGTGGATTGATGAGAATCACAACGTTCACTGCCGCGTAGGTATCTTTGGGATCGTCCGAGACGGCATGCGCAACTGCGACGCGTTCGCAACCGCCACGACAACTCGCGAACCAATCCCCGCACTGCACAAGCCCGCGACACCACCTGCGCGTGCGACGCCCATCCACCGCACGCGCCCATCGCTGCATAGCACGAAAGATAGCGACGTTCGACCGCCCCATCAACGCCCCCCCGGCAACGCATAAGCAATCACATAATCCCCCAGCTTCGTCAAAAACGACCCATGCCCGCCCGCCGCGATCAGCACGTACTGCTTGCCGTTCGCCTCGTAGGTCATCGGCGTCGCCTGTCCGCCTGCCGGCAGACGCGCGTGCCACAGCTCCTCGCCGGTATCGGTGCTGAACGCGCGCAGATAATCGTCCGACGTCGCGCCGATGAAGAACACGTGACCCGCCGTCGTCATCGGGCCGCCGAGCATCGGCATCCCCATCTTGAACGGAAGCGGAATCGGCGATGCATCGCGCGTCGTGCCGATGCGCTTCTTCCAGATCACCTTGTTCGTCTCCAGATCCAGCGCCGACACATAACCCCACGCGGGCTGCTTGCACGGCAGGCGCAGCGGCGAAAGGAACGGATTGAGCGTCACGCCGAACGGCACGCCGTACTGCGGCTGAATGCCGGTCTCCGCGCCGGTGCCCGACTGTCCGGCCTGCGGCGGCTCGATCGGATTGTTCGGCCCGCGCGGAATCAGCTTCGAGACGAACGGCAGCGCAATCGGATTGGCAATCGCGATGCGGCGGTCCGTATCGACGGCGAGCCCGCCCCATTCGAACATGCCGAGGTTGCCGGGGAACACCAGCGTGCCTTGCTCCGAAGGCGGCGTGAACGGCCCTTCATAGCGCAGCCGATGGAAGATCACGCGGCACACGAGCTGGTCATACATCGTCGCGCCCCACATGTCGGCGCCCGTCAGGTTCTTCGCGGGCCGGTAGGTGAGTTGCGAGAAAGGCTGCGTCGGGGAGACGTGATCGCCCTGCGCCGCGCCTTGCGGCACCGGCTGCTCGGGCGCCGGAACGATCGGCTTTCCAGTGCGGCGGTCGAGCACGAAGATGTTGCCCGTCTTCGCCGGCGCGTAGATCGCCGGAACGATGTTGCCGTTCGAGTCCTTGATGTCCGCGATCGTCGGCTGCGCGGGCAAGTCCATGTCCCACAGATCATGGTGCACGGTCTGATAGAACCACGCGAGCTTGCCCGTCGATGCATGCAGCGCGAGCAGGCCGCTCGCATAACGTTCCATGTCCGGCGTGCGGTAGCCGCCCCAGATGTCCGGCGTCGATACGCCCATCGGCAGATAAACGATGTCGAGCTGCGCATCGTAAGCGGCGGGCGCCCACGAGTTCGGCGAATTCATCGTGTAGCTATGCTGGTCGGTGGGAATCGCGTTCGGGTCGTGTGCGCCCGGATCGAACGCCCAGAGCAGCTTGCCCGTGTCCACGTCGAAGCCGCGAATCACGCCGGACGGCTCGCGCGTGCCGTAGTTGTCCGTCACGGAACCGGCCATGACGATGACCTTCGACGTGATGACCGGCGGCGAAGTCGGCTCGTACTGGCCCGGCGTCTTCACCGGCTGAAGATGCTGGAGATCGAGCATCCCGTTCGCCGCGAAGCCTGCGCAACGCTGGCCGGTCGCGGCATCGAGTTCGAAGAGGCGGCCATCGTTCACCGGAAGAATCACGCGGCGCGCGCACGCCGGCAGCGACGACAGGCTGTTCGTCTGACGCGCCTGCGCGGCGGCGGGCGTCTCATAGTAGGAGACGCCCCGGCAGGTCACGTGCTGGAAGCTCGGGTCGGGCTTCAGGTCCGGATTGAAGCGCCACTTCTCCTTGCCGGTCGCGCCGTCGAGCGCAATGGCGTTCTGGTGCGGCGTGCAGAAAAAGAGCGTGCCGTCGACGGCGAGCGGCGTGACTTCATCCGTGATTTCGAGCGGATCCTGCGGGCCTTTCATGTCGCCCGTACGGAATGACCACGCTTCTTGCAGGGTGTTGACGTTCTTGTCGTTGATCTGCGAAAGCGGCGAATAACGTGTGCCGTGCTGCGAATTGCCGTACGCGAGCCAGTCGCCCGGCCGGCCCGCGCTCGGCGCGGGCGCACCCGATGCCTGCGCGGACACCGTGCCGCTGACTTCTTGCGGATCGTTGAACACGGCATAGGCGAGCGCGATGATCGTCAACACAAGCGCGGCGCCAAGCGCGAGGCCGCCGCGGCGCACCGGGCTCATATACAGGCGATACGTGAAGGGCAGCAGCAGCCAGATGCCGACGATAACGAGCACGTCCAGACGCGGCGCGAGCGCCCAGAAGTCGAAGCCCGCTTCGGCGATCGCCCAGATCAGCGTGCCGAAAAGCAGTACCGCATAGACGATCAGCGCGAGCGTGTTGCGACGCCAGATGAGCCACGCGACCGCGAGCATGAGAATGCCCGCGATGACGTAATACGGCGAGCCTCCGATGGCGACGAGCCATATGCCGACGCCGCCGAGATAAAGACCCGACAACGCGAGAAACAGCACAGTGAGCCATTTCACGACCGGCGAAGGCGACGGTGATCGTGATGGCGACCGCGATGGCGAGTTAGCGGGCGACCGCGCGGGCGGCGAGTTCGTATTCATTCAACACCTCTGCTTAGAGCGACCTTCGGGGATAGACGGCGCGAACCGCGCGCGCCGTCTATCGGAAGCGGAACGCCCGCGCCTTGCGCGCGGCGCGACGCAGTGCAGCAATTCATGCGCCATCGCCGTCCTTCGACCCCGGCGCGAGAATGTTCGGCAGGACTGGATTCTCCGGCTGCGTGTAACGCTCTTCCACGGCCTTTCGGATGGCTTCGATGCTTTCCTTCGCCGAAAGGCCGTCGTTGGTTTCGACCGCCCGCGCGTCGTCGGCAAGCGACGTGTCGCCGATCACGTCGCGGAACCACGTCGAATAATCGCCTCGGCGCAGATGGAACATCCAGGTGTCCTCATCGACGCCTTCGGCGAGTTCCAGAAACAGCACGAGGTTGTGCGCGCGCAGATTCAGCTTGTCGTCGGGGCCGCGAAAATAGAAGCTACGCTCCGGGATCAACATGCCTTCCGCATACTTGCGCACGTGACGGCGGCGCTGCGTTTTCGCCGGCTCCACGTGCACGACGACCGGCTCGTTCCAGCCGCCGTCGTCGGGTTCGCGCCGCCATACGAGCGCCTGACCGGGCTTGATCTCGCCGGGCAGATCGCCGGGCGCATCGTGGCCCGCCGCGCGCGCGAATTCTTCGAGCGAAGCGTCCGCGCCCGGACCCGCGCCGATGAACACGGTCACGCGATCGAGCAGACGCGGCGATAGCTGCTCCGGATGCACGGTCACGAAAAGCGCGGGCGCGAGCTGATCCGGCAGCACTTCGTCGGCCGGATTGATGCTCGCGGGAAAGAAGTGATGCGCTTCGTCGAAGAGCATCCAGTGCGGTCGGCCGGTGAGCGCGCGCGACTGCTGCATGTGCGCGAGCACGCTCGCGCAGTACGCGGGCCGGTCCGCGAACGTGACGCGCATGAGATTCACGAGCACCGACTGGCTCGGCTGATGCAAAAGCCGCGTGATGTCGTCGGCTTTCGGCGCGGTCTCGGCATCGCCGATAGGCAGCGCGTTTTCGAACGTGTCGAAGTCGCCTTCGGGATCGAGCGCGCAGAACTGATAGCCCGCCGCGACGAGCCGCTCCATCAGGCCGGTGATCAGCGTGGATTTGCCGCCGCCGGATTGTCCCGCGATCAGCGCGACGGTGCGCTGCGGCGCGAGCGTTTCCGGCTCGCCTTCGCCTTCTTCTGGCTGCGAATCGCCGCCGACGCGCTGCCCGAGCAGCAGGTTGCGCCGCGCGACGCGCTCGCTCTGGGCGGCGAGATCATCGGCGAGAATCGCGTCGATCAGTTCGGTCACGCCCGCGCCGCATTCGCGCGTCAGCACGATATCCGCGTGCGATTTGAGCGCGGGAATCGCATTGCTCACGGCCGCCGACATCTCGCACGCATCGAGCAGCGGGTGATCGTTCTGCGCGTCGCCGACGCCCACCGCATTGCGCGGCGACAGCGACAGTTGCGCGAGCGCCGACAGCAGACCGCTCGCCTTGTTGATGCCGGGCGCGAGCACCATCACCGCGTCGCCGTTATAAACGACGTGCAGGTCGAGCCCGAGATCGCGGATCGCGGCGTGCGCCTGCTCGTCGTAAGGCCGCACGGTCGCGACGAGGGTCTGGCTCACGCCGAGATGGCGCACGCCGGCCGCTTTCATCGCCTTGACGAACGCGGGCGGCGGCGGCGGCGCGAGCAGCGCGCGTTCGCGCGTGACGGGCGAATAGATCACGCCGCCGTTTTCCGCGACGATCAGCGTGAAGCGATCGACGCGATCGCACAGCGTGAGCAGATCGTCGAGCTCGCGGCCCGTCACGAGAATCATGTGACGCCCCGACGCGCGCAGGCGATCGATGGCGTCCCATGTGGCGTCGGACACGCGGCCGTCTTCGGCGAGCGTGTTGTCGTAATCGCTGGCAAGCACCATGAATCGCATTGGCGTGTCCCTCGGTTAAGCGTGCTGTTTGACGAGCGATGGCGGCGCGCGACGGGCCGCGCGCGCATCGAGCAGACGCTGATAAACATCCACGTACTCGCGCGCCATGCGCTCTGCCGTGAAACGCCGCTCGAATGTTTCGCGGCAGCGGCGGCGATCGATTTGCGGCAGACGCGCGAGGGCGTCCACCGCTTCGTCTTCATTGCGCACGATGAAGCCGTTCACGCCGTCCTCGATGATCTCCGGCACCGAGCCGCGCCCGAACGCAATCACGGGCGTGCCGCACGCGAGCGCCTCGATCATCACGAGGCCGAACGGCTCGGGCCAGTCGATCGGAAAGAGCAGCGCGCGGGCTTCCCCGATAATGCGGCTCTTGCCCGCATCGTCCTGTTCGCCGACGAATTCGATCAGCGGCGCTTCGACGAGCGGCGCGACCGCGCTTTCGAAATACGGGCGGTCGGCTTCGTCCACTTTCGCGGCGATCCTGAGCGGCATCCCCGCGCGGCGTGCAATGCGGATGGCCGCGTCCGGGCCTTTCGACGGCGCGATCCTCCCGACGAACGCGAGATGCTCGCCCTCGCGTGCGTGAAACGGATAGAGCGTGTCCGGCAAGCCGTGATGCACGGTGCCCGCCCACGCGAGCCACGGCAGCGGCGCGCGCTGCGCATTGGAGATGGAGACGACAGGGACATCGGCGAAGCGGCGGTACATGGGTTCGAGACCGGGTACGTCGAGCCGCCAGTGCAGCGTCGTCACGTGCGCGCACTGCATGCGGCGCGCGAACGGAAAGCTTTGATAATCCGTGTGGAAATGCACGATGTCGAAGTGCTTCGACGCGACGACCACGTCTTCGAGCATCGCGAAGTGGAACGCTTGCGGATCGGCGGTGTCCTCGACGAGCCGCACCGCGCAATCGCTTCCCGCGATGAGCTTCGCGCTCGTGCGCGAGTCGGCGCTTGCGAAAAGCGTCACATCGTGCCCAAGTTCCACGAGCTCTTCGCTGAGATAGGACACGATCCGTTCGATGCCGCCGTAACGCCGCGGCGGCACACTTTCATAAAGAGTCGAGACTTGAGCGATCCGCATGGCTGTTTCGTGTCGTGTCATGCCTCGAGCGCGTCGGTGTCGGCGGCTGCCGTGAAGGCAGTCGCGCTCGCGCGGTTTTCGAGCAGGTCGTGATATACCGCGAGATAGTCGCGCGCCATGCGTTCGGCGGAGAACCGCTGCTCGAACGTCTTGCGGCAGCGCGCGCGGTCGATCTCACCGATCTCGCGCACCGCGCGCACGGCGTGCTCGACATCATCGACGATGAAGCCGTTCACGCCATCTTCGATGACTTCAGGCACCGCGCCGCGCCTGAACGCGACGACCGGCGTGCCTGATGCCATCGCTTCGATCATCACGAGGCCGAACGGCTCTTCCCAGTCGATCGGGAACAACAGCGCACGTGCGTTCGCGAAGAGCGCGCGGCGCGTCTCGCCGCCCACTTCGCCGAGATACTCGACAAAGGATTCCGACTCGGCGATGAGCGGCCAGATCGTCTCCTTGAAGTACGCGCGCTCGCCCGGATGCACGGCAGCGGCGATCTTGAGCGGCAGGCCCGCGCGCCGCGCAATGTCGATGGCGCGATCGATGCGCTTTTCCGGCATCACGCGTCCGACGAAAAGCAGATAGTCGCCGCCCTCGCGTGAAAAACGCATCTCGCCCGGCGCAAGACCGTGATGCACGGTCGCGCGCCAGTTCGCGTGCGGCGCGCCGTGGCGCTGGCTGTCGGAGATGGAGACGAGCGGCGCATCGGGAAAGGTCTCGAAGAGCGGACCGTGATCGGCGGGAAGCAGCCGGCCGTGCATGGTCGTGAGCGACGCACATGCCAGGAAACGCTGCATCGGCAGATGGATGGGCTCGGTGTGAAAGTGGATCACATCGAACTGCGATGACCGTTCGATGACGGCATCGAGCTGACGCAGATGATGGCTCGTCGTATCCCACACGCGTTCGTCGCGCCAGAGGGCCGTGGGCGAGCTTGAATGCAGGCGGGCGCGCGTGTTCGAGTCCGCTGTAGCGAACAGCGTGACGTCGTGTCCCAGGGCGACGAGTGCTTCCGTCAGATAAGAAATGATGCGTTCGGTGGCGCCGTATGCAATAGGAGGGACGCTCTCATAGAGCGGTGCGACCTGTGCGATTTTCATTATGCGTTCCGCATTGACCGTATGCGATGCAGTTAGCAATCAACAGGCCGACGCTTCCTCGCGCGACGACACAACGGCACGGCGCATGCTGGATCCGCAGTCGGACAAAGAGCGAGGAGGAAGTCATGACCAAGGTAGCCGAAGTAATGACACGCGGCGTGCAGACCATCGCGCCCAACGAGAGCATTCGCCGCGCGGCCGAACTGATGGACGAACTCAACGTGGGCGCGCTGCCCGTATGCGACGGCACTCGCCTGAAGGGCGTGGTGACGGACCGCGATATCGTGGTGCGCGCGGTGTCGGCGGGCAAGGAGTCGTCGTGCGCGGTTCAGGACGTGGCGAGCGAGCCTGTCGAATGGTGCTTCGAAGACGACGAAGTCCACGACGCCATGCGCAGAATGGAGCAACTGCAGATTCGCCGCATGCCTGTCGTGGACAGCGAGAAGAACCTCGTCGGGATGCTCGCGCTCGGTGATATCGCGATCTATTCGGATGGGGAAGTGTCGGCGACCATTCAGGCGATTTCGACGCCTTCCGTCCCGGACAGGTAACGCGTTTTCTCCGATGCGCGTTATAGCGGGTTGCCTGCTTCCGGCGTCTTCAGACGGTCGCGCTCGCTTTGGGTGCCGGGCGGCGTGCCGGGCTTGGTGTCGGGCGTCGCGTCCGGCGCGCGGTCTTCGGTGGGACCACGCTTGGGGTCGTCGGCGGGGTTCGTCGGAATGTTTTCGGTGTGGCCCGGAATGGGCTGGCTTTCGATATGGCCATCTTCCGGAGCGGCGCTTTCGGGGGCCTGCGTTTTCTGGTTCATCGTCGTGCCTCGTTGGGTCGATTGTCTGATGGAGCGGAGCAAGCTGCGTTCCGAGGCCGACGCTTCGTTTTCATTCAACGTCACAGGAAGCCGTGGACGCTCGCTCCATTGTCACCATTCGCGGGCGCTCACGACGCGGTAGGCATCAGGGTGGGCGCGGCGGCGGGGCTCGCCTACCACGCGCTGAATCAAGACTGGTTGACAACTGCTCACCGCAAGGCGCTAGCCAGCGACATCCGACGAACGAGAACACAAGCTTGCCTGATAGAGGTCAACAGAAGACCTGCATCGAAGACCGATAGAGTCGGCGTCGAGTAATTTCGGAAAAGTCGCATATCTGTATTGGGGTCGGACTGGTATTTTCGGTAGCCACTTTCTATGGCGACTCCAATGCCGGGCACCTCTCCAGAACCTACGCTCTTCAGACTCTCGGGTAGGACCCTCGCGTCGGGCGACGCATGTGACTTCTATGGCAACGCCTGACATGAGTCGCATGGACCCGCGCCTGCTCGATACCTACGTCCGCGAACTTCGCTTCATGGAAGCACTGGGGGGCGAGTTCGCCAGCGAGCATCCCAAGATTGCGGCGCGGCTTGGGATGCTCGCGGGTAGCATCGCGGATCCTTACGTCAATCGCCTGCTCCAGGCGTCGGCGTTCGTGAACGCGCGCATGCAGATGCGCTTCGACAACGAGTTTCCGCTGCTTACGCAGGCGCTGCTGTCGTCTGTCTATCCGAACTATCTGTCGCCCACGCCTTCCATCGCCGTCGCGCGCTTGTATCCGGGTGGCAAAGCCGCAGGCTTCATGTCGGGGCACACCATCCCGCGCGGTGTGGAACTCGCGTCGCTGCGCTTGCCCGATGGCGAAAAAACCCCCTGCACCTTCCGCACGACGCACGATGTGTCGCTTCATCCCATCGATTTGGTCGACGGCAGGCTCACGCATGTTCCGCCGGACATCCAGGGGCAGGACCGTTACGTGCCGCCGCATCGGCGGGTGCGTGGCGCGCTGCGTCTGCGCTTGCGCACGCTCGAGGGCATGCCGTTTTCTGCGTTGCAGGGACTGGACCGATTGCAGATCCATCTAGCTGGCGATGAGCGCGTCGCATCTCACCTGCACGAGCTCATTCACACGGGGGCGGTCGTGTCGGTCGTCGGCGAGCCCGGGCGTTTCAGCGAAGCGGGCTACCGGCCGCATGTCGTTGCGTCCAACCCCGTCACGCAGGACGGGCTCGGAGCCGAGGAGACGGTGTTGCCGCTCGCCGGGCCGAGCCTGCTCGGTCACAACCTCGTTCACGAGTACTTTTCCTGTCCGAGCCGGTTCTATTTCTTCACGCTCACGGGGTTGCAGGCGGGGCTTGCGCGCATCGAGGGCAGTGAGGCCGAGATCGTCGTGCTGCTGGATCGGGCCACGAACGCGCTGGCCGAACAGGTGAAGGCGCCCATGTTTGCCCTCTTTTGCACGCCCGTCGTCAATCTCTTCAAGACGCGCACGGCGGCGGTGCGGACCGAAGACATTGGCCGCGTGCTCCATCTCACGCCGTTCGGCAGCGCGGCGCTCGATCACGAGGTCCATTCCGTCGACAAGGCCATCGGTCAGGTCAGCGAGGAAGAGGGTTCCGAGGAACTGCCGTTCTATCCGCTGCATGCCGCGTTGCTGCACGATGAAGAAGGTCTCGGACGCTACTTCACCGTGCGCCGCGAGCAGCGGTTGTCCAAAGCCAAGGGGCGCTCGTACGGTACGCGCGCACCGTACATCAGCACCGAATCGTTTCTGTCGCTCGTGGGGAGAGATGGACTGCCCTACACGCCGGCCGAACACGAGGAGCGGATCAACTATCTGTCCTTCGACGTGTGGCTGACCAACCGTGACCTGCCGAGTCTTCTGGCGTGCAACGGCGTGAGCGATCTCAAGCTGCCTGGTTCTGCGCCGCTCGCCAGCATCGGGCTCGTGCGCGCGCCGAGCCGTTCGCGGCCGCCGCTGGGCATCGGTATCAAAGCGTGGCAATTGATCGCGCAACTCGCGATCGAACATGCCGTCTTCGATGACCGTTACGACGAGCCGAATCCCGGCGAGGGCTTGCGCAGCTTGTTGCGGCTCTATCAATCGGCCGATATGCCGGCGTTGCGGCGGCAAGTGGAAAGCCTGTCGTCCGCGACGCTCGCGCCGGTCAATTGCGTCGTCCCCCACGCAGTTCCCCCGATGGTACGCGCGCTCGAATGTGCCGTGACCTTCGACGAAGACGGCTTCGATGGAACGAGCCCTTACGCCTTTGGACTTGTCTTGGAACATTACCTCGCGCGACACGCTTCCAGACACTCTTACACCAAGGCGTTGCTCTTATCGAAGCAGCGCGGGCGTATCGCTGAGTGGATGCCTCGGCCGGGCACTCGAAGCATCGCGTGATCCACAGGTGACGGCGCAAATCGAACCCCGCACGGCACAAGCCGTGACTCAATCAAAAGAACCAGGGAGAAGTATCCGATGTTCAATCCACTGCAAAGCCGCACGCTGAAGGTCGAGTGTGACGCGCTGCCCACCTGGGGCGGCGCCGAGATTCTCATCCCTCAGCGGGTACGGGGCGTCGAAGCCCTCGGCGAGCTCTTCCAATATGAAGTGGACTTTGCGTCCGTCGATAGCCCCACGTTCCGCATCTGGGACGCGCGCAAGCTGCTCAAGCCGGATGATTTGATTGGTAAAACGATCGGTATCCAGATTGAATTCGAGGGAAAGGGAACCTTTATTCCGGGCCTGCCCGGCGATCTTGGCGCGGGCAACGTCGGTGCGGGCGTGCGCACGATCAACGGTCTCATCACGGAAGTTCAGCAGACGGGCAGCGACGACCGGCGGGTGTACTACCGATTCACGGTAAGGCCGTGGCTCTGGCTTGCGACGCAAAATCGAGATAACCGGGTATTCCAAGACATGAGCGTTTTGGAAGTAACCCAGAGTGTTCTCAAGAACGGAAACTACAAGTTCCCGTGGAAGACCCGCCTGGCGGCCGTCGCGTTGAACAACAACGTCTTCCCGAAGCGGGACTTTATCAGACAGTTCTGGCAGAGCGACTACGAATTCCTGCAGCAGCTCTGGACCGAGTGGGGCCTTTACTACCACTTCGACGGCATGACGCTCATGCTGTGCGATTCACCGGGCTCGCACAAGAAGCACGGCAACGCGTACGACACGGTACTGTATCACGCGCCCGAAGACAAACGCATTGACGAAGAACACATTCATAGCCTCAAGGTGCTGCGTCAGATCACACCGGGCGATGTGACGGTCAACGACTACGACTACACGCAGTCGAACGGCTCGTTCGACCGGAATCAGCAACGCCACAGCGAATCGTCGTTCGACAATATCGAGCAGTACCACTGGGGCGATTACACGCAGCCGCTCGCCGGGGCGATGGGGCTCGATGGTCAGCCGAACGATCTTCGCAATGAAGCCGATTATCTGGCGCGCGTGCGGGTGGAGGCGTTGCGCAGCGAGGGCTTCCGGCTTCACGCGACGGCGAACGCGCGCGGCATCATGACGGGCAGAAGGCTCAAGCTCGAGGGGCATCCCGAGCATAAGCTGAACGCTAACTATCTCGTGGTGTCGACTTCGATCGATATCCGCAATTCCGATGAACTCACCGTCACGCCGGGCAGCGACGCGCAGTACCACTGCGTGACGGAGATGGTGCTGCAGCCGGCCACGATCTTCTTCAAGCTGATACCGACCGCAAAGCCGCGCGCGCATCCCGAGACGGCTGTGGTCGTGGGTCCGGAGAAGCAACCGCTGTGGCTGGACGGTTACGCGCGCGTGCGCGTGCAGTTCAAGTGGGACCGGCTCGGGCAGATGGCCCAGAACTCGAGCTGCTGGGTGCGGGTGTCCTTGCCGTGGCATGGCGGGCCGCATAGCTTTGTCTCGGTGCCGCGTATCGGGGATGAAGTGACCATCGGCTATCACGAAGGCGATCCGGACAAGCCGTTCGTGATGTCGAGCAAGGTCAATCAGTTCAATCCGCCGCCGTTCAACTTGCCGAAGAACATGGCGCTCACCCGCGCCGACTGGGTCACGGAACTCGAGTGGATCGATTTGCACTCGCCGTGCCTGTCGCTTCTTAGAACCCCCGTTGATGCAGACTCGCTCGTCGCGCATCTTCAAGCGTTCCTTTTCGCCGAAATCGGCGACAACATGACGGCGATGATTCGCTATTTCGACCCGCGCAATACCAGCGCGGTACTCGACATCTGGGGCAAGGAGATTCGCGAGCTATTCACGGCGCCGATTGAACAATGGATGGTTCGCGGGCGATATGAGGGCTGGCAGCGCATCCAGGACACTCCGCAGCGAAGCGGGCCCATCTGCGCGTCGGTGTCGATTCGCCTGGAGCAGGCGCAAACGGACGCACTGATGGCGCATACGGAGCCTGACGAATTACTGGCCGTGCTGATCGAAAACGAGGTGGTCGATGGCACGCGCCCGTACTTTGCACGATTGACCGATTTTCTCCCACGCTATCGACAAGCCTTGCAGTGGGGAATCACGGAGCCAGGCGATCGTCTGCTGTTTTGTCAATACAGCTATCTTTATGGTGCGGCATTCGATCGTCACAGCAACGTTCACGAAGCATTAACTAGGCGAAAGCGCACGGGCGAGTCGTTCAGGCTAACCATTAGCCAGATACCGAAGGCTGTGTGGGATTACATCTCGCGTCAGAACGAAAAGCTACTTGCGCTAACGACAGGCGGAAGCCTTCACCAATCCATTTGAGGTTAGTCATGCCTTTGAAAATGATCGTGGTGGGCGACACCACATCGCACGGCGGCAGAGTAATTACTGGCTCGGAGACTCACACAATCGGGGAAAAGCGCATTGCCCGTTTGCACGATCTCGTCGATTGTCCGCAAAACTATCCGGACGGCCGCCCGCACGGAATCAACAAGATCGTCGAAGCGCATCCGACCTTCATGATCGGCGGTCAGCGTGTCGCCTTGCATGGACACCATACCGAATGCGGCTGCACGCTGATCGGGAGTGTATCGGCGGACGTGGGCGACTGACGCGACTGAATAAAGATGTTCAACCCGTTCGTCGTCTGTCGGTGCGTAGCTGGTCTATTTCTGCCTGCGCACCGTCAGGATAAACTTCGCAAAGTAGTGAGAATTAATGGAACGAGCGTTCTTCAAGGCGCACCTCGCCGAAACGAATCTGTCGCTCGCGCAGATCGAACGTCTGCAAACTGCGCCGTGGCGCTACGGTTTCGTCCCGCTGATGCGCAGCGTCGCCGCGACTTCTTCTGTCGAAGCTATCGGCTCGGCGCAATTGCCTGCGACCGAGGCTTTCCGCGTCGGCCAACGTCCAAGCTTGGTCTTCGCTCCACGCGAAGTCGCAAGCGCCGAACTGAGAAGCGGCAAACTGTACATCCGTCTCTTCGGCCTCGGTATGCTCGGCCCGAATGGCTCGCTGCCGCTACACGTCACCGAGATTGCGCGCGAGCGTGAGGAAAGCCGCCGAGATCCGACGCTCAGCAACTTTCTGGACATCTTTCATCACCGTTCGCTCTCGCTGCTGTATCGCGCGTGGGCGTCGGCCCAGTCGACGGCGAGCCTCGACCGCTCGGGCCACGAGCGGTTCTCGATGTACATGGCGAGCGTTTCAGGTCACGCAATCAGGCGGGACCGGATACCGTTTCTGCCCGAGCACGCGCGCCTGTCAGCCGCTTCGCATCTGGTATCCGAAGCCCGCAACCTCGACGGTCTGCGCGCTTCACTAGCGGCCTATTTTCGCGTGCCGCTCAGGATCGAGGAGTATCAGCTTCAATGGATGACCATTCCTGAGCAGAATCGAAGCATCATGGGCGAGCAGCGTATGTCCTCGTACCTGAGCGCGGGCGCCATGCTTGGCGAACGGACACCGGATTGCCAGTACCGGTTTCGCATTGTGCTCGGCCCATTGCAGATCGAGGACTATCAACGTTTTACGCCACGCGGCTCGGACCTGCTGCGCCTGGTTGAATGGGTGCGGGCCTTCGTCAGCGAAGAGTACGACTGGGAACTGGAGCTGCAAATCAAACCGGAAAGCGCGCCGCCCTCGGTGCTGGGCGGCCCGCAGCAGCTTGGCTGGTCGAGCTGGCTGGGCCAATCACCGGCGGACGTGCCGATTACCGGCATGCGCTTCGAACCCGAACAATACATGCGCCAGTTGCGGGAGAACGCGGTGCGGCGCATAGCCGCG
Organism: Burkholderia sp. 8Y; assembly: GCF_902506145.1. Lineage (GTDB taxonomy): Bacteria > Pseudomonadota > Gammaproteobacteria > Burkholderiales > Burkholderiaceae > Caballeronia. The sequence continues at coordinate 2,265,057 of NZ_LR733519.1, forward strand.
CGCGACGGCGAAGGGATGCAATGCCTGCCGCTCGACGCGTGCAACAACTGAAACCATCCAGTTCCTGGACACCGAAGCGACTCAACCGAGTAGCGCATCGAGCAAGCGATCGCCGCTCTCGAAGCTAAGAGAGCGCGGCATCCCGTAAGTAGACGCAAGAGTCGTGGCGGCCCATGCAGCGGTGCGGGTTCAGCGCGCATCCATGAAGCCTTTCTCTGGTCGGTGCCTCGATCGGCTGAATCCTTGCGAGGTCTCTTCCAGTCGCATCCGCGCCAGCTTCTCGAGCCCCCTTCGTGGCATAGCCCTTGCTGTCATCGCTCACTCGCGCCCTCCGCGCTCTAATCCAAACCATCGGGGAATCATGCGTCAACCATCAAAAAGCGCCGTGTCGCCGGGCAAGCTGCTGGCCGGCTCCGTCGCGGCGGCATCGCTCGGCGTGGCCGCCTGGGCCGCGCTGCGTGCGCGCCGTGCCGAGCGCGATCATCCTCCCGTCGGGCGCTTCATCGACGTGGACGGCGTGCGTCTGCATTACATCGACGAAGGCGAAGGCCCGGTCATCGTGCTTCTGCACGGCAACCTCGTCATGCTCGAAGACTATGTGGCGAGCGGACTGTTCGATCGGCTCACGAAGCGTCATCGCGTGATTGCGTTCGATCGTCCCGGCTTCGGCTACAGCGCACGCCCGCGCGATCGCGCCTGGACGCCGCAAGCGCAGGCGGCGCTCTTTCAGCAGGCGCTCAAGCGCATGGGCCTGACGCGGGCGGTGATCGTCGGGCAGTCGCTCGGTTGCCTGACCGCGCTATTCATGGCGCTCGATCCGCGCATGGACATCGGCGGCCTCACGCTCGTGAGCGGCTACTACTATCCGAGCGCCCGCTTCGATGTGCTGCTGACCGCGCCCGCCGCGATACCCGTCGTCGGCGATGTGATGCGCTACACGATCTCGCCCATCGCCGCGCGCCTGATGATCAATCAGAACCTTCGCCTGATGTTCGCGCCGCAGAACGTGCCCGAAGTGTTCCGCGAGATGTTGCCGCGCGAGATGCTGCTGCGTCCGTCGCAGATGCGCGCGATCAGTGAAGACGCGGCGTTCATGGTGCCGGCGGCGCATGAGCTATCCAATCGCTACGGCGAGGTGAGCGTGCCGGTGCGCATTTTCGCGGGCAAGGACGATGCCATCGTCGATGCGGATTCGCATTCGGGACGGCTGCATCGCGACATCGCGCAGAGCACGATCACCGTGGTGCCGGATCGCGGCCACATGCTGCATTACGATGAAGCAAGCCGCATCGCCGATGCCATCGAGGCCATGGCGCTCGAATGACAATCCGAGGCGCGCTCAATGCGCCTGTTCGCGCAGGCGCGGCTGCCGCATGTCCGCCCAGTCGAGCGTGTCCCACGCGACATCGAGCGGCTTCTGCGCGAGGCGGCGTCGGAAAGTCGCGGGCGAAAGCGCCATCGCCATCCAGCGCAGCAGGCGGCTCGCGAAGCCATGCGTCTCGATCCGCACCGCGCACACCACGCAGTCGCCGCCACGGTCCTCGGCGATCAGCGCGGAGATGCGGCCGACGCGCCGGCCATCCGTGCCAGTGACGCGCACGCCCACGAGTTCGTCGAGGTTCACGGTCTCCATCAGCGCGCTCCTGGAATGCGGTCGATGGCGCGCGCGCGCAGCCAGCGTTGCCAGTCGTGCACGGGCGTATCGTCGCAATCGACGTCCAGTTCAATATCCACGCCGACCTTGCGCACGTCCTTCCACGCAATGCGATACGGCGTGGTTTTGTGGCCCGCGCCGACACGCGCGAGCAACGCGCACATCAGCCGATGCGCACGCGCACCGAAGCGCCGCGCGATCACGACCGTTCCTGTTTCGATGAACACGAGCCTCGGCAACTCGCCATCGCGCAGTTCGGCGACGAGGCCATCCACGCGTCCCATGCGCACGCCGTTCTTGTCGACGAGCTGCTTGTCGAGGATATCGTGCACGACGTCCATCATGTGCCTCCGAAGTATTCGAGCGGTATCGTCACGATGCCGAGCACGAACGCCAGCGCGGTAATGGCGATCACCGCCACGTTCGATATCGGTCCGTTGCAGTGCTCGCCCATGTAGTGCTCGTCGTTCATCAGCACGATGAACGGCACGACCATCAACGGCAGATTGACGGCGGTGAGCGCCATCGAAAAGACGGTGAGCTTGAGCGGATCGGCGCCGGCGGCGATCGGCAACGCGCCGAGCAGGAGCGCGCACGTATAGACGAGGCTGAAGCCGGGATTCGCGCGCGGCGGGCAGTCTTGCCCCCAGTTCCAGCCGAACGCCTGCGCGAAGAGATACGCTTCGAGCAGCGCGACTTCGAGCGCCGCGCCGAGCGATGCAATGCCGAGCGACGCCACGAAGAGCACGAAGCCCCACATGCCGAATGCATCGACGAGAAGCAGCGGCAACTGGTGAAAGTCTTGCACGTCGAGAATGCCGCGCCCGTTGAGCACCTGCGCCGCGACGAGCAGCACCGCAGCGGAAATCACGCCGCCGAACACCATGCCCAATGCGGCAATGGCGCGGTTGGGCCACAGATAGCCGCGGTCCCAGCGGTCCTCGATCGCGCCCGACGAATAGAAGAGAAAGAGCGTCGGCGAAAGCGACGCGCCCAGAATGCTCGCCGCCATGAACCAGTACGTCGCGGCTTGTCCGTGCGGGCGGCTCGGCACCGCGGCGGCCGCTATCTGCGTCCATTCGGGCCGAAGCCGAACGATGGCGACGACGAAGCACAGCGTGACGAGGCCGAGCAGCGACACGCCTTTCTCCAGCATGCCGAACGTGCCGCGCCACAGAAAGAGCCACGACAGCAGCGCGACCGGCAGCGCCCACCATTGATACGCAATGCCCGTCGCGAATTCGAGCGCCACCGAGACGCCGCCTATCTCGGCGCTGAGTACCAGAAAGCTCACGATCACCGTCGATAACAACGGCAGCGCGAGCAGCTTGATGCCGAAGCGGTCGCGAATGCCATCGACGATCGTATGCCCGCTCACCGCCGCGAAGCGCCCGGACATCTCGGTGAGAAACGCGATGCACACGGTGCCGAGCACGACGGTCCACAGCAGTTGATAGTGAAACGCCGCACCCGCCTGCGCGGTGGTCGAGACCTCGCCCATTTCGAGGAAGCCGCCGATGCTCGTCACGATGCCGAGCGAAATCTCCAGCAGCTTCTTCATGACGCGGCACCGGGTTGCGCGCGCAGCCACGCATCGAGGCGAAGGGCGGCGTCATGCATGGCCGATTGCGCCTGGCTGACGCGGGCGCGGTCGCCGGAATCGAGCGCAGTGCGCGCGGTATCGAATGCGGCCTGTACTGCGTGAACGTGCGACGCGGCATCGGCCGGCGCGTGCGCGCGCTGTAATTCGCCGGCGATCTTGCCGATCTGCTCGCTCGCCGAATCCACCGAGCGCCTTGCATACGATGACGGCGACGTGCCGTCGAGCCACGAGTCCATCCACTGCGAGGCGGAGCGCGCATACGACAGCACAATGCGGGCATCCGATGCCGTATCGCTCGACGACGAACACGCGGCGCATGTCAGCGCGACGGCGGCCAGGAGCGGCACGAGCGACAGGAATCGGATCGGTTTCATGACGCGGCAGCGAGCAATCTGTGTTCCTTTTGCGCTGTGCCTGAAGTCTTGCGTCCGCTCAAAGCCAGCGCACGAGCACGGGCACCATCACCGGCACGAGAAACGATGTCAGGATGCCGTTGAGTCCCATGCCGAGTCCGGCGAACGCGCCCATCTGCTGGCTGATCTGAAAAGCGCGCGCCGTGCCGATGCCGTGCGAAGCCACGCCCAGCGCAAAGCCGCGCGCTTCCGGTTCGGCGATGCGCAGCGCGTTGAGAATCACGCGCGCGAAGACGGCGCCGAAGACGCCCGTCGAGATCACGAGCACCGCTGTCAACGACGGAATGCCGCCGATGGAGGTCGCCACCGCCATCGCGATGGGCGTGGTCGCGGACTTCGGCGCGAGCGAGGCGATCGTCTGCCGCGATGCGCCGAGCCACGACGCGACCGCGACGGCCGAGACGATCGCGGTCATCGACCCGGCGAAGAGCGCGACGATGAGCGGCGCGGCGAGCCGCCGCAGATTGCCCAATTGCCGGTAGAGCGGCAACGCCAGCGCAACCGTCGCGGGCCCGAGCAGGAAATGCACGAACTGCGCGCCTTCGAAGTACGTCGGGTACGGCGTGCGGCTGATCTGAAGCACCGCGACGATCAGCGCGACCGCGATCAGCACGGGATTGGCCAGCGGATTGAAGCGGCATCGCGCATAGACGGATTGCGCGATGAGATAGGCGAAGAGTGTGATCGTGAGGCCGAGCAGCGGCGACGCCGCGAGATAGACCCATATCGCGTTGAGCCGGGGAATCGCGTTCATGACGGCTCGTCTCCCTCGTCTGCCGCTTGCCGGCGCATCAGCGCGCGCATCACGAGCGCCGTCACGCCGATGCCGAGCGTCGTGCTCACGATGATCGCCAGCACGACGGCCACGAGATCGCCGCGCACGGCGCTCGCGGACGCCATGATGCCGACGCCCGCCGGAACGAAGAGCAGCGAAAGTTGGCGCAGCAGTTCGTTCGCGGTCGGCTCGATGTTATCGGCGGCGCGCGGGCGCGCGATCAGGAACCCGAGCAGCAGCAACATGCCGACGACCGGACCCGGCACCGGAAGCCGGAACACATACGAGACGCCTTCTCCGAAACACTGGAAGAGCAGCAGCACGGCAAGGGAAAGAAGCATGGCGGAACCTGTCGACGTTCATTGCGCGGTGTCGCGAAGACAGCAAGGTGCGCTCCCGCGGGCGTCGATCATCGGGCCTCCATGCGCGGTGAATGCTCCTAGAATGAATAAGACCGTTCGCCAGCGCGGCCATCGGACCCAACCGGTTCGATCAAAAGACAAGGAGACACATCATGGCGCCCCGCACACTGCTTCTGCTGATTCCGCCGCTCGTGTCCGGCCTCGTCGCCGGTTGCGGCGGCTCCGACCATCACGATGCCTACAACGACGCGCCGAAGGTCATCATCGACTCCGACTTCAACACGATGGGCGACGACGGCCAGCTCTTCGCGATGACGAGCCAGCTGATGGGGCAAGGCAAGGTGAACTTGCTCGGCCTGTGCGTCGTGACGGGCAACGACTGGCTCTTGCAGGAAGAAGCCGATGCGCTGAAGGCGGTGGAGCGCATGGGCGTGCAGAACAGGGTCGGCGTGTACGGCGGCGCGAACTATCCGCTTCAGTACGATGTCGCCAGCATTCGGGCGCAGCAGGCCGCGAATCCGAACGGCTACTTCGGCGCGTGGATGCGCACCGAGCCGACCGATACATCGCAACTCACCGCGCCGCCCGACGGCTTCGCGCAGTCCACCAAGCTGCAAACGGAAGCCGCCGCGGACTTCATGATCGACAGCATCAAGCGTTATCCGAATCAGGTGACGATCATCGAAGTCGGGCCGCCGACGAACCTCGCCACCGCAGTGAAAAAAGCGCCGGAGATCGTGCCGCTCATCAAGCAGATCGTCTACATGGGCGGCGCGATGAACGTGCCCGGCAACGCGAACGCCGTCGGCGAACTGAACTGGTGGTTCGATCCCGTGGCCGTGCGGACGTTATTGCAGACGACCATTCCGCAGCGTGTGATTCCGCTCGATGTGACCAACACCGTGCCGCTGACCGAGTCCGTCTATAACCAGATCGTCAATCCGCCGACCGGACAGACGCCCGTCACGCAGGTCTATGCCGTCGAGAACGCGAGCGCGTTCGCGAGCCACACCGACATCTACGACACGCTGACGATGCCGTACTTTCTCGATTCGACCTATGCGACCGAGACGCCGAGCGCGTACCTCGATATCGACACGACGCCCGGCGAGGATCAGGGGCACGTGCGCGTGTACCCGAACGCGCCCGCCCCGGGCGCGTCGCCGCAGAAGATCACGTACGTCACGAAGTACGACAACAACAGGTTCTTCAACCTGTACGTCAACCTGCTGACGAGTCCGGTGCCCGTGAAGTTCCAGTGACCGCACCGCTTGCGCGGTGATCAGTCCATGTGCGCTTTGGGCGTGATGGCGGCAGCGACCGGTTCGGCGCTTCTCGCCAGCGCGCCGCCGAGCGCGCTGCGATAGATGTCGAGATACGCGTTGACCATCGTGTCGGGATTGAAGGTATCGGCGTGTCTGCGCAGCCGGTCATGCACGGACGGGTCCTTGAGCAGTTCGATGGCTTCGCGGATCTTCTCGATGAGCGTCTCTGGCCGGTCCATGTCGAAGACGAGCCCGGAGCGCGGCTCGATCACTTCGGGAATGCCGCCCCGGTTTGCGCCGACGACGGGCAGACCATGCGAATACGCCTCCACGATCACGCGCCCGAACGGTTCGTGCCAGATGGAAGGGACGATGAGTATGTCGATGCTGCTCAGGAAGTCGTTCGCCTTCACGTGCCCGAGAAACTGCACGCGCGGGTCGCGATACTTCGTCTTCAGCGATGCGATGTAGCCCGCCTCGCCATTGCCGCCGAACGCGAGCGTCCAGTCGAGCGTGTGGTCGGCTGACAGTTGTTCGAGCACGACCTCCGAGCCTTTGTCGCGCGCCACGCGGCCGAGCACGCCGAGCCGGACCGGTCCGCCCTGATAGCGCCGCTTGCTGGCGAGGGTCGCGGTGTCCGAGCTCGGGATATAGCAATTGCTCACGACCGCCGTGCGCGACGCGTGAGGAAAATAGCCGCTTTCCAGGTGTTTTTGCAGCACGAAGCGGCTGACGCCGATCGCCACTTCGACGCGTGCCGAGGCCGCGCGCTTCGGCGCGGAATAGAGCGCACACGAGCCGCACTGGCGCTTGCACGGTTGGGCGTCCGCGAACATGGTCGTTGACGGGCACATCAGATAATAGTCGCGAGCGGTATGCACGATCGGCACGCCCGCGTTGCGGGCCACGCGCCACACGTCCACGGAAAGACACGCAAGATTGCTCGTATGGATGACGTCCGGCTTTTCGTGCTTGATGATGTTAGCAAGCTTGCGCGACATCACGACGTTATAGACATCGAGCGCATGCCAGGCGAATCTCGCCACGCGCGAGCGTTTTTTTGGCCGATGCGGCCAGTACAGATTGGCGTTACGCAGACGATAGACCTTCACCCCGTTCAATTCGGAAATGCTGTCCATGCCCGTACCCGTCGCGCAGGCCACGCTGACTTCCATGCCGGCTCTCACGAGGCCCTCGGCAAGAAGTTGCGTCGATACCTCGGCCCCACCGACCTTGTCCGGGTAATACAACGTGTTGACGATCAGAATTTTCACGGCGTTAGAAGTGATGTTGTCGTTCTTCTATAGGCACCCTGGCTGTCACCCGTGAGGCGATCCGGCAAGGGCGAGGAGTGCGCTACTGTGGTCGTCGTCCCCCTGAGACGAGCTCGGAATCCACAGCTCCACGATTTCGCTCTTACTCGTAGGCAAGAGTTTAGGATAAGCCAGAAAGCTTGAGAAGGCTCAAAGCGAAACGTAAGGAAATGCAAGCCATAGTTAGTGGAACGAACTCTTTTTGTCTGACGAGTTTTCCGGGTGGAGCTGCCCTTCGCCTTATTCGACGGTAAGCACGATTTACATGCAAATGTAACGGCCGTTACTTGTGTATGTTGCTGCGCAGGGACGCGACATCGTTGGTCGTGATGGGCCGCGCGTCGTTTCCCCACGACGAGCGAATGTAAGTGAGCACCTGCCCGATCTGCAAATCTGACAGGCGACCCGCGAAGCCCGGCATGTTTTGCCGAGGCGGACCGTGAATGGTGTCTGGACTGTTGCCGCCCTCGACCAGCAGCCGGATCAGCGATGTCGTGTCCTCGCTGATGACCGCCGGATTGCCCGCGAGTTTTGGAAACGCCTTCGGCACGCCCTGGCCCGTATCGAGATGACACTGCGCGCAGAAGGTCGCATAGACCGCCGCGCCCTGACCGGGCGGCACGTCGGGCGCGCGTGTCTTCAGGCGGCCCGGCTGCGCGAGCGAGGGATCGAACGTGCCGTCGGCGGCGCCCGTGGCAGGCAGCGTCTTGAGATACGTCGCGATGGCGGTCAGATCGTCGTCGCTCAGGTATTGCAGGCTGTCCTCGATGGTCTGAACCATCGTGCCCAATGCGATCGTCTTGTCGCCACCGTGCCCTGTCTTGAGGAACGATGCAACCTCCTGCGTCGAGAGTCGCCCGAGTCCCGAGCCCGGATCGGCGCGCAGGCTGAGCGCATACCAGTTGTCGTTCACGCTGCCTGAGAGATATGTCTTGGACGATTCGTCGTAGCCGCGCTCCTGATAGGCAGCGCCGCGCGGCGTGTGACACGCACCGCAGTGACCGAGACCCTGCACGAGATACGCGCCGCGATTCCATGTGGCATCGCGCTCGGGTCGCGGCGTGAAGACGTCCTTCGGCGCCATGGCCGCGCCCCACAACCGCAGCGCCCAACGCTGATTGAACGGGAAGGGCACGTCGGTCGGCGGCGGCTTGTAATGCACCGGAGGCACGCCGTGCATCATGAACGCGTAGAGCGCGCGCATGTCGTCCTCGCTCATCTTGACGAAGGACGTATAAGGCATCGCGGGATACAGCCCCTTGTTGCCCGGCGCGACGCCTTTGCGCATCACGCGGGAGAAATCCTCATAACTGTATTTGCCGATGCCCAGCTCCGGATCGGGCGTGATGTTGCTGCTGTAGATCGTGCCGAACGGCGAGTTCACGCCGAGGCCGCCCGCGTACGGCGCACCGCCTTTCGGCGCGGTGTGGCAGCCCGCGCAGTCCCCGACCTTCGCGACATACGCGCCGCGCGCTATCAGTTCGGGCGAGGGGGCTTGCTCGGATGCATCGGCGAGACCCGTCGCCATGACGAGCGATACGGCCACCGCGCGCGCTAGCGACAGCGATCCGCACATGTGGCCTCTCATGAATGAGCGCATGTCAGGACTCCTCGTGCGCCCGCAGGCGAGCGGATGACGCCGTGGGACGGACGGCAGGCATCACGGGCCTGAGGCCCTGCGCGGGCCGCCTAGCCAGCCAGCGCGCGCCGACGAGCAGCCCGCCGACGAGGTACGCGAGCCCGCCCGGCACCCACATGACGAGCCCGCCCAGCTGCTGATCCTGTAACGGATCGAAGCCAAGCGCCAGCGTGCTCTCGATGCACGACGGATACCAGACCTCGGGCGCGAGCGTCAGCAAGGCGCCGAGCGCGCCCGTGTGAACCATCGTGGTGAAGAGCGACAGCATCGCGTGTGCGCTGTGGGCGCGCGAGCCGTCCTGCGCGGCGGGTCGGAACACGGTCCACCAAAAAAGCAGCGCTGTGCCGAGAAAGCTCGCGTGTTGCAGCGTATGAATCCCATCGTTCGCGAGCGCGGCCTCGAAAAAGCGCGGCGCATGCCAGCACCAGAGCGCCGCCGCGTGCAACGCCCAAGCGACAGCCGGCGCGGTCAGCCATCGCCACGGCGTGTTGATCCACGCGCTGCGCGTCGCGGCGCTGATGCGTTGCCGCGCACGAGGAGGGAACGCCCAGAGCCATACCGCGAGCGGCCTGCCGATCACGAGCAGCGGCGCGGCGACGAGCATGAAGATTTCGTGCTGAAGCATGTGTGCCGAAAAGAGCGCCTCGCTTAACGTGTGCAACGGCGACACCAGCGCGATGACGAGCGCGATCCAGCCGATCACGAACGAGACGAGGCGCATCGCGCGGTCGTGCCGTCCGCGTGCGCCGCGAACGCGAAGCTGCGCATAGCCGGCGAGATAGAGCCCAATGCTCAACGCGAGGCACACGACGACCCACGGCTCGAAGGTCCAGCCGAAGCTCTCGTGGACGCTGCTTGCGCCGGGCTCGACCGCGTGCGCGCAGGCGGCGCTTGCGCACGAGAGGGCGGCGAGTCCCGCCACGATGCGGATCAACAAGCGGAAAGCAGCCATTGCGGTAGCGAGATGAAGATGATGCCGAGCGACGACAGCGTGCCCACGCCCGTCGCCACGACGGCGAGAAAGCCTTCGCGCGACCGCAGCGCAGGCGCAGAAGGATCGGCTTCGCGCCGCGCGCTGCGCCAGCGGCCGAATGCGAGCAGTGTCGCGATGACGCTCACCGCGAGACTCGCCGCGCTGCAGCCATGCAAGAGGAGCATCGTCTGTAAGTGGCACGACGGCTCGACGAGCGCGTAGTTCACGCTCAGCAATCCGAGCAGGAGGGACGGCGCGAAGAGGAGAGCGGGCCAGGTGAGCATGATCGCGAGTCAGAAGCGGGGCGCCCAGTAAAGGACGCCGTAAATCGGCAGCCAGCTCAGTACGACGAAATACCAGTACACCGCGTTCTCGCTGACATCCACGAACCGCTTGCTTTCGAACGGGCCGGTGAAGAGCAGCACGGTGAGCACGGCGGTATCGACGAAATCGGTGACTAGGTGCGTCGTGTGCAGGCCGAGCAGCAGCCACACGACCGAGCCGTACGCATTCGTGTACCAGCTCACGTTGAGCGCCGCGAATTCGAAACCGCGCAGCACCATGAACGCGATGGTCGCGAGCAGACACACTGTCATCCACAGCTTCGCGGGTCCGCGCTCGAAACGCTCGGCGGCGCGCTTGGCGAGCTGATTCGGCAGCATGCTCGCGAGCTGCACCACGGTGTTGAGCGTGCCCCAGCGCAGCTCCGGCGCGGCAGCCGCCATCGGCCAGGCGGGCGCATGCGTGCGCAGATAGAAGTACATCATCACCGCGATGCCGAAGACCGTGCCTTCGATCAGCATCAGCCCGGCCGTGCTCCACCACATGACACTGCGATAGCCGAAGGCGAAGGTCGGAAGCGCGCGCACATCGAGCAGAAGCTCGGACGTGTCCGCTTCGTCGGGGCGCGTGTGCACGTTGGGGAGATCGCCGGCGGTACTCATGGACGCTGCTCCCGTGCGGCCGCGAACGCATTGCTCCCGCGTTTGGGCCAGAACCACGCGATCATCGCCACGGCGACCGGCGGCGAGCCCCACACGATGGCCCACGGCGTGTAGATCGAACCGATGAACAGGATCGTCGTCGCGATGGCGCTGATGAACGGCCAGATGGAAGGCGACGGAAAGAGCGGCCGATGATCCGGCTTCGCATCGAGCACGCTCGTCATGAGCACTTCGCGCGCATCGGCGGCGAGTCCTCCGACGAAACGCGGCTGCGCGGGCGGTTCCCACATCGGGTCGCGCCCATGCACGACGGGTATCGCGTCGAAGTTATGCGGCGGCGGTGGCGACGGCACGCTCCATTCGAGCGTGCCCGCGCCCCACGGATCGGCGGGCGCCTGCTGGCCGCTTCTCAGCGTCACGACGACATTGACGATGAATAGCAGCACGCTCACCCCGATGGTCCATGCGCCAATGGTCGAGGCGAAGTTCATACCGTCCCAGCCGAGCCCGTGCGGATACGTCCAGACACGCCGCGGCATGCCATGCAGACCGAGAAGGTGCATCGGAAAGAAAGTGACGTTGAAGCCGATGAAGAACAGCCAGAACTGCCAGCGCCCGAGCCGCTCGGACAACATGCGGCCCGCGAATTTCGGGAACCAGTAGAAGAATGCGCCGAAGAGCGGAAAGACTGCGCCGCCGAGCAGCACGTAGTGCAGATGCGCGACGACGAAATACGTGTCGTGAACTTGCAGGTCCAGCGGCACAGACGCGACCATGATGCCGGTCATCCCGCCGATCACGAGGATGAAGAAAAACGCGAGCACGTAGAGCAGCGGCGTGCGCAAGTTGAGCCGGCCGGTCCAGAGCGTGCCGATCCAGCAGAAGATCTGGATGGCCGATGGAATCGCGATAGTGAGGCTCGCCGCCGTGAAGAAGCTCTTGCCCAGTTCCGGAAGATTGGTCGCGAACATGTGATGCACCCACAGCCCGAACGCGAGAAACGCGGTGGCGATGAGCGCGAGCACCATCGCGGGATAGCCGAACACGGGGCGGCGCGCGAACGTCGGAATGATCGACGAAATGAAGCCGAGCGGCGGGATGAAGACGAGGTAGACCTCCGGGTGCCCGAAGAACCAGAACAGATGCTGCCAGAGCAGCACGTCGCCGCCCTTCGCGGGGTTATAAAAATGCGTGCCGACCAGCCGGTCGAGAATGAGCGCGGTGCTGCAAAGCATCACCGAAGGCATCGCGAAGATCACCATGAACTGCGTGACGAGCGTCGCCCACACGAAGAGCGGCATGCGGTTGAGCGACATGCCCGGCGCGCGCATCTTAAAGATGGTGCTGATGAGAATGACCGCTTCCAGAAGCCCGGACAACTCCGTGAACGTGATCATCTGCGCCCAGATGTCGGAGCCTTTGCCGGGCGAATAGTCAGGGCCCGCGAGCGGCACGTAGCTGAACCAGCCGGCGGCCGGCGCGTCGTTCACCGCGAGCGAGCCGAACAACAGGATGCCGCCGAACAGAAACACCCAGTACGCGTAAGCGTTCATGCGCGGAAACGCGACGCTTCGCGCGCCGATCATGAGCGGCACGAGATAGCCGGCGACAGCCTGCATCACCGGCACGGCGAAGAGGAACATCATCGTCGTGCCGTGCATCGTGAAGAGTTCGTTGTACAGATTTGGACCCATGAGGCGCATGTCGGGCCGCGCGAGCTGCGTGCGCATGGCGAGCGCGAGCATGCCGCCCAGCACGAAGAACGCGAACGTCGTCACGATGAAGCGGCGCGAGACCGTCTTGTGATTGATGGCCGAGAGCGCGCCGATGATGCCCGGCGGATCGCTCCACGTCGCGGCGAGCGTGGCGCGCACGGCGGGCGACGCGTGCGGGCCGTCGACGGGACGTGAGTCATCATCCGACGGGCTGAAGCGGGAAGAAGCGTGCTCGCTCATTTCAGGGTTCCGAGCCAGACGACGAGGGCCTGGAGATCTCCAGGGGCGAGTTGCGTCGCCGGCATCATGACGCCGGGCTTGAGCGCGGGCGGATTCGTGATCCACGCCGCGAGGTTGTGCGCGTTGTTGACGAACGTGCCCGCCGCGATCGTCTGTCTGCTTGCCAGATGCGTGAGGTCCGGTCCTACCGAGCCGTTGGCGGGCGTGCCGCGCACGGTATGGCAGCGGGCGCAGTCGCCGTTCAGGAAGACATCGCGTCCGTGCATCGCGATGGCATCGCCCGATGCGCTCGCCGTCTGCCGCTGATGCGCGGCCCAGGCCGCGTATTGCGCGGGCGTGTCGGCGACGACCGAGAACGCCATCAGCGCGTGCTCGTAGCCGCAGAATTCCGCGCACTGCCCGCGATACGTCCCGGCGCGGTCGGCGCGAAACGCGATGGTCGAATGCTGGCCGGGAATCATGTCCTTCTTCCCGTGTAAATTAGGCACCCAGAATGTATGAATAACGTCCGCCGCCACGAGCGACACGATCACTGGCCGGCCGACCGGCACATGCAGTTCGTTGGCGACCGCGAAACCGTCGGCGCCGCCTTCGGGCGCATAGCGCGCCTGCCACCACCACTGATAGCCCGTCACTTCGACATGCAGCGCGTTGTCGACAGGCAGCCGCGACAGCGCGCGATCGGTGACGACATCGGCCACGAGAAGCCCGACCAGCAGAAGTGCCGATATGACCGTCCCCGCGATCACGAAGCGGTTGATGCCGCGCTCGGGCCGTTCGTTGCTGCCCATGTCGGCGGGTGTCGACTGATTGCCGCGCGGCGCGCGCAGCAGCGCGAACATGCACGCGAGCAGCACGCACGCGAACACGATGCAGCAGACAGTCAGCGTGAGGTGCCACAGATCCAGGACGCGGCTTGCCTGGATGCCTGCGGGACTAAGGGCGCTCTGCATGGCCGTTTCTTTCAAGCGTTAGCGTTATCGTTATGACACGGCTTAGGGACCAGTGCACCAACTTAGCAATAGACATTCCATGGACGCCCGCCCCTTTGGTTCAACGATTGCTCTGCTCTCGTTTGCAAGCTGATTGCCAGCGAGTTCAAGGAGGCAGAAAGCATGGACGTACCACGACAAGTCGTTTCGTTTCTCAGTTCGCGCGGCTTGATGCTTGCGACAGCCGAATCGTGTACCGCGGGTTATATGGCTTCGCTCGTCTCATCCGTGCCGGGCAGCGGCAGTTGCCTCGACGTGGGCTTCGTCACGTATTCGCCCTCGGGCAAGGCCGGTTTTCTCGGCGTGCGCGAGGAGACGATGAAGCAATACGGCCTGACGAGCGAGGAGGTGGCGCGCGAGATGTCGGAAGGCGCGCTCAAACAGGAGGCGTGCTGCGCGACCGTGTCGGTGTCGAACACCGGCGTGGCCGATGCGCCGCCCGGCGACGGTCCCGAAGCCGGCACGCAATGCTTCGCGTGGTCCTACAAGCTGCGCGACGGCCAGATCGTGACCTTCAGCGAGACCAAGGTCTTCGATGGCGAACGCAACGACGTTCGGCGCGCGGCGGCGCTCTACGCGCTGTCGCGCCTCGAACATTACTTCAACCGTCTGCCGAGACATTGACGAATACCGTTGGGGGACGAACATGGAACAGAGCCAAAGCGAATGGCGGCAGTGGCAACAGGACATCGCTCGCGAACTGGGCGTGACCCAGGACTTCGATGCCGATGCCGAGCGCGAGCGGCGCGTCGCCTTCTTGTCCGACTATCTGACGTCGCAGGGACTGCGGACTTACGTGCTTGGCATCAGCGGAGGCGTGGATTCGTCGACGGCCGGGCGTCTTGCGCAACTCGCCGTCGAACGGCTGCGCGCGCGCCGCTATGAGGCGCATTTCGTCGCGGTGCGGCTGCCGTACGGCACGCAGCGCGACGAGGACGACGCGCAGGCCGCGCTCGAATTCGTGCGTCCCGACGAGACCTTCGCGGTCAACATCAAGGGACCGTCGGATGAAATGCTCGCGGCGCTCAAGCAAGGCGGCGCGCAATACACCGACGATTTCCAGGAAGACTTCGTGCTCGGCAACATCAAGGCGCGCGAGCGGATGATCGCGCAGTACGCGATTGCCGGGGCGCGGCGCGGTGTCGTGATCGGCACGGATCACGCGGCGGAATCGCTGATGGGCTTCTTCACGAAGTACGGCGATGGCGGCGCGGACATCCTGCCGCTCTCGGGGCTGACGAAGCGCCGCGTGCGCGCGCTCGCGCGATCGATGGGCGCCGACGACAGACTCGTCATGAAAGTGCCGACGGCGGACCTCGAAACGCTCACGCCGCAGAAACCCGATGAGGACAGCTACGGCATCAGCTACGAGAACATCGACGACTTCCTCGAAGGCAAGGAAGTCAGCGAAGACGTGCTCACGACGATACGCCGCTTTTACATGGCGACGCGGCACAAACGCGCGCTTCCGCTCGACGTGCCGCGCGCCTGAGACTGGAATGACGATTGCGCGATAAACGGTGCGCGGCTGGCCCTTGGCGGCCGGTGCGAATCCACTCACCCTGAAACGGAGGCATCGATGGCATCGAAGACTATGCAGGACCTGTTCATTCACGCACTGTCCGACGTTTATAGCGCAGAGAAACAACTGACGAAGGCGCTGCCCAAGCTCGCACGCGCAAGTTCGAACCAGCAGCTAAAGCAGGCGTTCCAGCAGCATCTGGAAGAAACCAACGGTCAGATCGAACGGATCGATCAGGTCGTCGAACTATGCGGCATCAAGCTGAAGCGCATCAAGTGCGTGGCGATGGAAGGGCTCGTCGAGGAAGGACAGGAACAGATCGAAGACTTCGAGCAAGGCCCGATTCGCGATGCGGCGTTGATCGCTGCGGCGCAGAAGGTCGAGCACTACGAAATCGCGACGTACGGCACGCTCGCGACGCTTGCGAAGCAGCTCGGCAAGGAAGACGCGATGAACCTGCTGCTCGAAACGCTGCAAGAAGAGAAATCGACCGACGAAAAGCTCACGCAGCTTGCGAAGACGCAAATGGCCGAGGAAGTGAAGGCCGCGGGCTGACGAGATCCCCTCACTCGTCGCCGCAGCCTGAGCAGGAATGAACGCGCCGCTTCCCCCGGCGCGTTTTTTTTGGCCGCTTCGTTATGCGTAGTCCCTCGTCCGGCGCGATGGCGACGGCCGCAAAATTTGCGCAAGAGCAAGCGCGCCGAGCGATATCACCGCGAGCGACGCAAACGGGAACGTGCCGACCGTGTTCGCCGCGATCGCGGCGGGACGCTTTTGCCCGACGAGTTGCATCCTGCGCTTCGTCATCCGCTGTCCCAGTTCCGACAGTCGCGAAGCAAGGGCGCGCTCGGCAGTCGGCAAGAGCACGGTCTCTTCATCCGCGACGTGGTGAATCACTTCGCGCATCAACTGCATGAAGCGGGCATCGTAGGAGGCGTCGTCCGGGCCCATGGCGCGCAGCTTCGCAATGTCTTCGCGCATCTTGTCGTGCTCGGGCTTGCTCTTCGCGAGCGTGTCGTCGCCAGGCAGCGCCTCGCCGAGCGCCGGATAAAAGATCTCTTCTTCGAGTTGCGCATGAATTTCGAGCGCCGTGCAGGCCAGCTCGACGATGGCGCGCTTGCGCCACCACGGGCTATCGGCATGGTAACGATGGAACGCCGCCATGACATGCGTGTGATCCATGCGGATCATCGTCGTGATGGAGGGCGAGTAGGATGACATGTCCACGATGACTCCTTCGCGTATTCGCGCGTGCTTCGATGGTGGGGAGAGCTGTCTACTGGGCGCGCATCACGCGCCTTTCGCCTTCTTGTACTGCGCATGCGTGTACGGCAGCAGCGCGTCGGGCGCGCGCATGTCGCGCGGCGTTTCGAAGTCGCGCAGCGCCGCGCCGCGCATGGCTTCGGGCGAACGCGAAAAGCCGCTTCGATTCCGGTACATCGACGCAAACCGCTGGCTCCGGATCTGCGCTTCGCGCCGCTGATCTTCGGCGTGCGAGGACAGGGACGTGGCCGCGTGAATGTCGAGCGCGGTGACGCCGGCCACGTTCAGCAGCGCGCCGAGTGCGCGCGGGCGGCTCTTGTCGGATGAAGCGGCGAGCGTGGCGAGATCGAGCGCATCGCCGCCGACGCGTGCCCACAGGTACGGCGAAGGATCGCGCGACATCAGAATGCCGATGCCGCATGCGATCTCGCGCAGACCGTAGAGGCGCATCAGCGTCGAGCTCGTGCGCAGGCCGGCTGCGCGCGCCACCGAATCCGGCGCGAGCAGTTCGGCCGCGCCGAGCGCGAGGCTGAACCAGCCGAGGCCGCGTGCAATGGAGGCGGGTTTGCTTCGTTGCGTAACGTCGTTGGCAGGCGACTTGGGGAAAGGGAAGGGATCACTCATGGATTCACCTCTTCTGAGAAAGCTGAGGAAGGCGGAACGGGCAAGCGCGGGTCGCGCTTGAGCGTGGACCTTCAAGCAAGCGGCATTCCGGCAGCACGAGTGGTACAGGCAATGCTCGAACGCACCCATTGCCAGAGGAATAGGGGAACCGTCATGGTGACGACGGCGGGCGAGACGCAAGAAGAACCGTCGATGACCGAGCAGCTTGCCGCGTTCGTGGGGCGCATGCATATCGGCGATCTCGGCGACGCTGCCCTCGACAGACTCAAGCGCAGCATCGTCGATGCACTCGGCTGTGCGATCGGCGCGATCGGGCAGCCGACGATACTCAAGGTGCGCCGCCTCGTCACGGAGTTCGGCGGACCGCCGCTCGTCACGCTCATCGGCGGCGGATGCAGCGCGCCCGATCGCGCCGCGCTGTACAACGGCTGCCTCGTGCGCTATCTCGACTTCATGGACAACACCGCGATACGCGGCGAGGTGTGCCACCCGTCGGATAACCTCGCCGCGCTGCTCGCGGCAGGGGAATACGCGGACGCGACCGGCGCATCGTTTCTCGCGGCGCTTGGCATCGCGTATCAGGTGCAGACGCGCCTGCTCGACATCCCAACGATGCGCGCCGGCATCAATTACACGACACCGCTGTCTTTCTCCGTCGCGGCGGGCGCGTCGAGCCTGCTCGCGCTCGACGAATGGCGCTGCGCTCAGGCGCTTGCGCTCGCGGGCGTCGGCGCGGTGTCGCTCGCGGCGATTCAGGCCGAGCCGGTATCGGAGTGGAAGGGGCTCGCGTCCGGCGAAGCGGCGAGCCGCGCGCTCGCCAACACCTTTCTCGCGCGCAATGGCATTACCGGGCCGATGGGCGTCTTCGAAGGACCGATGGGGCTGTTTCATCTGGCAGGCGCGCAGCCGCCGCTC
The DNA here is from genome assembly GCF_902506145.1 of Burkholderia sp. 8Y. Classification (GTDB taxonomy): domain Bacteria; phylum Pseudomonadota; class Gammaproteobacteria; order Burkholderiales; family Burkholderiaceae; genus Caballeronia. Next base: position 2,283,269 of record NZ_LR733519.1, read on the forward strand.
GACTGGAGCCGCGAGCGGCTGGACGTGCCGCTACGCGTGTCCATCAAGAAGCACAACGCGGAGTTTCAGTCGCAAAGCGCCGTCGATCTGGCGATCCGCTTGCGCGACGCGCATGGCATCGATGCGGCGAAGATCGCGCAGGTGAACGTGGAGGTCTCGGACGGCGCGTATCAGGTGCTCGGCGGTGGCGCGTATGGGCCGAAGGATCAGTGCTGGATCAAGGAGCAGGCCGATCACAACCTGAAGTATTTGATTGCCGTGGCCCTGATCGACGGTGAAGTGTGGCCCGCGCAGTTCGCCGAGGAACGGATAAGGCGCGACGACGTGCAAAGCCTCTTGCGGCGCGTGAATGTCTCGCCGAACGACCACTATACGAAGCGTATTCCCGATGAAATGCCGGCGTCGATGCAGATCGTGATGACCGATGGCGCGATCATCGGCGGAGAGCAAGCGGAGTACGAAGGCTTCCACACGCATTCGATGGACTGGAGCGCGGTCGATGTCAAGTTCGAACGTCTGACGGCCGATGCGCTGGACGCGGGCCGTTCGATCGCCATCCGGCAAGCCGTCAGGCAACTCGAAACCATCCGTCTGCGCGAACTCACCGAACTGCTCGCGTGGTGATGCGCGCCCACCCCGAGGCATGCAAGGTGCTGTGCTCGCCGTTACCGATGCACGCCAAGGAGGCACGACAGATGAGCAAGGAAAAGCGACGACTGGGCGGCTGGCTGCCCGACGGCGAGGAAGCGATCGCGAGCTTTCGCAAAAACTTCGCGGCCCATGCGCGGGAGCGTGCGGGCAAGGCGGACATGCACAGCGTGGTAAAAGATTTCGCCCGTTTCATCCGCGAAGATCCTGTCGTGCGGATGGAATTCACGCGCGCCATCGAACAGGCCAGGAAAGAAGGCTTCGAACTCGGCTACGCGAATATCGAGGAATTCGTCGTTCTGCTCGACGCCATGCTCACCTACGCGCCGCCTTTCAGCGAAAAGAGCCTGATTCACTGTCCGGTGAACGCACTGCTCGACTGGCCGATGGTCATGCCTTCCGGCTACTCGCTCTTTCGCGATCCCGCGTTCAACATGCACATGAAGCGCATTCTGAACGTGTGGTCCGGCTTTCTCAGCGGACCGTATTCGCGCACGCATCTGAACACGTCGTCGCCGAATGGCTGGTTCAGTCCCGAGGCGGACAAGGAAATCGGCCTCTCGCAGTTTCTATGCGATCCGGACAAGCCCTATTGGGGCTTCTCGTCGTGGAATCACTTCTTCACGCGCGAGTTCAAGCCCGGCGCGCGGCCCGTGGCGGAACCGGACAACGACAAAGTCATCGTCAGCGCCTGCGAAGCATCGCCTTATGCGATCAAGCACGAGGTCAAGCTTCGGGATTCGTTCTGGATCAAGTCGCAGCCGTACTCGTTACAGGAAATTTTCACGGCGGACGAGACCGAACTTGCTAAACGATTCATTGGCGGCAGCATCTATCAGGCGTATCTGAGCGCGTTTTACTATCACCGCTGGCACGCGCCGGTGAGCGGCACGATCACGAAAGCCTATCTCGTCGATGGCACTTACTATTCCGACGCTGAATCGGAAGGCGAGGAGCCGAGCAGCCTGAATGACTCACAAGGCTACATCAGCGCAGTGGCGGCGCGGGCGGTGATCGTGATCGAGAGCGACGATCCCGCTATCGGCGAAGTGGCATGTGTATTCATCGGCATGGCAGAAGTGTCCTCGTGCATGATCGAGGCGCTGCCCGGCCAGCGCGTGAAAAAGGGCGAGGAACTGGGCTACTTTCAATACGGCGGCTCCACGTACTGCCTGGTTTTCAGGCCGGGCGTGATTCAGAGCTTCGTGCCGCAGCCGCCTTTCGAGAAGAACGCATCGCCCGTGAAGGTCAACGCGCACTTGTGTACCGCGCGATGACATCGTGATCGAGAAGGTGCGCCGCGCGTGCAGAATGCCGCGCGGCGCGCCGTTCAGTGATGCGCAAGACCATTCTCGCGCGCCGGCATGAAAGCCCGGATCAGCGAGTACAGACCTGCGAGTCCCACGAGTATATAAACGATGCGCGCGCCCGGCGACCCCGCGCCGAAAATGGCCGCGACGAGATCCAGTTGCATGAGGCCGACGAGGCCCCAGTTCAGCGCGCCGATAATGACGAGCGCGCCGGCCAGCCAGTCCACTGGGCTTCGATGAACGCTGACCGTTCCTTTTGAGGTGATAGTTGGCATAACTAAACTCCATGTTGACAAAAATGCTACGTTGGATGCGCCGTCCTCGGACGGCGTTGAAATCTCGCCGGCGCCGCCGCTTCGCTGGCGGCGCCGGCGTCCTGCCAAAAGCTCTATTTCACGGCCTGCCCTGCGCCGAGGTCCGCGCCGGTGGTCGGGTCGGCTGCCGGATCGGACGCGGTGCGCGCGGCCATCGCCTGCAATGCTTCAACGTCTTGCTGCGAAACCTGCACGGTCGCCGTGCCGTCGCCGCCATCGACTGCCGGCTCTGGGTCCGCGACGAACTTCCAGTCGCCGCCTTCGTTCCACGGGCCGCGAGCGTCGTCGCCCTTCGACATGTTGTAATACACGCTCGTGAACTCGGGCACGCCCGGCAGCTTGCCTTGCGGGAAGTTCGGCTGAATCGAATGCAGCGCCTTTTCAAAGGACTTCTGATGCGCGATTTCACGCGTCATCAAAAAGCCGAGCGCGTCCTTGATGCCGGGATCGTCGGTGACGTTGATGAGGCGCTCATAGACGATCTTCGCCCGCGCTTCGGCTGCGATATTCGAGCGCAGATCGGCCGTCGGCTCGCCGATGGTGTCGATATACGCCGCCGTCCACGGCACACCGGCCGAGTTGGTCAGCGGCGTGCCCGCGCCATACAGGATCGCGGTGGTGTGCGAATCGTTGCCGTTGCCCGTCATCGACCGATACAGCTCCGCTTCCTGCTCCACGGCTTCGGCCAGCGCGCCCTTCGCGCCCTTGTTCAGCATCGCGACGATGCTGCCGATGATCTCCAGATGGCTCATCTCTTCGGTCGCGATATCGAACAGCAGGTCTTTGCGGCCCGCATCATCTTCGGTGACGGCTTGCGTGAAGTAGCGCATGGCGGCGGCAAGCTCGCCTTGCGGCCCGCCAAACTGCTCCAGCAGAAGATTGGCGAGGCCGGGGTTCGGGGCAGCCACGCGGACGGTATATTGCAGGCGTTTGTTATGTACGAACATATCAACGGCTCCTGGTGATGGACGAGCGGCGCTTGCGGCGCAAGCGGCACCCGAACGAGGTTTCAAGAGGCTTCTAACTCGCAGCGACAGTGAGGGCGTCATGACGTCACTTGCAGTCGTGCTGCTGCGAGTCTCAGCGCAGAACATTCGCGCTGGCGTGATGCGGCGCAGGTGGCCGCGGTATCGAGTGAAGCCTGCCCGTCGTGTGCTCGGACATACGAACGGGCGGGCGTTTTACCTTCAGCAACGGCCGTGCCACTGATCGACGGCGGCACGCATCGCTTACTTCTTGGCTTGCTGGCCGGTGGCGGAACGCTCCAGATACTGCGTCGAAATAGACGGAATATGTTCCAGCAGCCACTGCGCCATCGCCTGCTCCTGCGGAAGAATGCGCTCGCAGGCGGCCTTCGTTTGCGCGTCGCCGCAACGCTCGGCTGCCGCGATCAACGAGGTGTAAGACGCGATTTCGAGGTTCTCGAACACATAACTCATGATCGCGCCCTTCACGACTTCGTCGGTTTGCGTCATGCCGCCGGCCGCCTGTCCGAACGCCATCATCTTCGCGGTCAGGTCCTTCATGATCGATGTCGAGCCGCCGAGGCGCTCGATGCATTCCTGCACGATCTTCTGCTGGCCGAGCGTTTCTTCCAGATGTTGATCGATGCGAGCCTTCAATTCCGGATAGTTCTCGAGCCGGCCGGATTGCGCGCGCAGCATCTGTTCGGCTTGCTGCTCCATGGCGTGCGCGTCGCGCAGCCAGTCCAACAAGTGTTCAGCGGGTTCGGTCATCACGTGCTCCTTGTCGAGAGAAACGCGCTTCACCGCGCGTAACCGTTTGCGCGCAATCGCTGTGCCGCACAAGACGCGGGATCGACACGTTGCCGGCGGAATAATGCTTGCTCCGTACGTTGAAAAGCACGGAGTCCGAAGCGGAGGCGATCGTGTAAGCGCGTTCAGACGAGAAGGCTGGCTATTTCCGCTGCGTCAGGTGTCATCACTCGACGCCCGTTCGCGAACTGGGGAACACGTCGAGCTAAGCAAGCTCAAGCGGAGGCAACAAGCATGAGTTCCACATCGGATAGCACGTTGATGCGCGCCGTCTGCTCGGGCAGCGCGGCGGGCCTGGCGTCGGCGGCGGTCGCGGCGGCGGGGGCGGCGAAGGCGGGGCATCGTCCGTACGCGGTGATGAATGCGGTCACGCATTGTCTGTGGCCGGATGCCGCGCCGCGCGAAGAAGCGTTGAGCGCGAAATACACGGGCACAGGCGCGGGCATTCATCTCGGCAGCGCGGTGTTCTGGGGCGTGCTGTTCGAGACGCTATGCGGGCGGCGTCCGTCGCCCGCGAAGGTCGCGATCTGTGCGGCTACCACGAGCGCCGTCGCGTATGTCGTGGATTACCACGTCGTGCCGAAGCGGCTGACGCCGGGGTACGAAGCGCATCTGTCGAATCAGGGACTCGGGCTGACTTACGTCGCGCTCGGCGCGGGGTTCGCGCTGGCGGGACTCCTACGCGGCGCATCGCACTGACCCTGAGCCCGATCCGCGAGCCACGCGGTCAGGCGATCGACATCCGCCGCGCTCGCGTGCATGCCGAGCTTGGAGCGGCGCCAGAGAATATCGTCGGCTGTTTGCGCCCACTCGTGATCGACGAGATACGCCGCTTCCGCCTCGTAAAGCCCCGGCGTGAGCATCTTGCCCAGCGCGGTAATCGTGTCGATGCCACCGAGCATCACGTCGGCGCGCGTGCCGTAGGCGCGCGCATAGCGTTCGGCCAGCTCCGCCGCGAGAAAGCGATGCCGTTCGCGGAACTCGCCTGCAAAGCGCGCGAAAGCAGCATCGGGCATGTCGCCGCCGGGAAGCGGCGCGGCGTGCGTCCAGGCGGCTGCCGTGAGCGACAGCGGGCGCGCGAGGCGTTCGGCGGCCTCTTGCGCGAGGCGGCGATACGTCGTGATCTTGCCGCCCAGCACGGTGACAAGCGGCGCGCCGCTGGAGTCGAATTCGAGCCGATAGTCCCGCGTGGCCGATGCCGCATCGTCCGCGCCGTCCGCCAGCAACGGCCGCACGCCCGCATAGGACCAGACGACGTCGCGCGGGCTCACGCGTTCGCGGAAATAGCGGTTCACGGCGGCGCACAGATACTCGATCTCGTCGTCCGCGATACGCACGTCGGCGAGCGGGCCGTCGTAATCGACGTCCGTCGTGCCGATCAGCGTGTAATCGCGTTGCCACGGAATCGCGAACACGATGCGCCGGTCGTCGTTCTGCAAAATGTACGCGTGATCGTGATCGAAGAGCTTGCGCGTCACGATATGGCTGCCCTTCACGAGCCGCATCGGGCGCGCGTTCGATTCTCCGGCGGCGAGCGCGCCGACCCACGGACCCGCCGCATTGACGATGGCGCGCGCCGCGACTTCACGCCGATGACCGGACGCATCGGCCAGCACGACGCGCCATTCGCGCTCGCCCCGCGATGCGGACACGAAGCGCGTTCGCGTTGCGACATGCGCGCCGCGTTCGTGGGCGTCCAGCGCGTTCAGGATGACGAGCCGTGCGTCGTCCACGGCGGCATCGGAATAGACGAAGCCGCGCGTGATCGAATCGATGAGCGGCGCGCCCGCGAAGTGCGTGCGCAAATCGACGGCGCGCGAGCCTTCGAGCACCGCGCGGCGGCTCAGATGGTCATAGAGGAAGAGCCCCGCGCGGATCATCCATGCGGGACGCAGCGCGGGAACGTGCGGCATCACAAAGCGCAGCGGCGCGATCAGATGAGGCGCGATGGCGAGCAAGACCTCGCGTTCCTTCAGCGCCTTCCGGACCAGCCCGAACTCGCGGTATTCCAGATAGCGCAGGCCGCCGTGAATGAGTTTCGTGCTCGCGGATGACGTGTGCTGCGCGAGATCGTCCTGTTCGACGAGCATCACGCGCGCGCCGCGTCCGGCCAGATCCCGCGCGATGCCCGCGCCATTGATGCCGCCGCCCACTACGAGAACGTCCCATTGCGAAGGCTCGATCATGCTGTCTCCGTGTGAAGCGACTAGTGTAGTCTGGGTCGCCGGATGCTTCTGTGCGAAGGCGCGGGGAAATTTGGCGAGCGGATGATTGGACGTCAGCACCGCCGTCCCGGGTTCGTGCCGCAAAGCATCAGAAGTTCACTTTGATGCCCGCCGATACGGCCCGTTGCCGGTTCGAATTGCTGTTCACGAGGCGCAGCGTGCGTGTCGCGCAGCCGGGATGGGCCGGATGCCTTGTCAACGCTGATCTCGTTCACCGCCGCAGGTTCAGTGACAAGCGATTTGATCGGTTCGGCTCCCGCGCCCCGGCGCCTTCCAGCGCGCCGCCGCCGCGAGCGTCGGCATGGTTATGGCTATCTGATTCGAAAAGGATGCCGCGTGGCGCCAGTGGGGCGCCGTGCGATGTCAATCCCATGATGGTTCCGCGCGCTGCGGCGCAGGCCGAACACCGACGACGATGAGAGAACGAGCGACCATCATTTGCACGCGCGACACGAAAATCCTGCTCGTCGCGCGCAAGCGTGGGCGCTGGGCGCTGCCCGGCGGCACGATATGGCGCAAGGAGTCGCCGGAAGAGGCGGCGCGGCGGGAACTGGAAGAAGAGACGGGGCTCGTCGCCGGCGAACTCACGTACCTCTTTCTGTTTGGCGGCGTGAGCAAGCATCATCATGTGTTCGGCGCGGTCATCGGCGAACGCGCGGTGGCCGAGCCGCGCAACGAGATCGCGCGCTGCGACTGGTTCAGCGCGAAACAGGTCGCGACGCTCGCGACCAGCGTTCCGACGCGCGAAATCATCGCGTTGACGATGGAGAGCGTCGCCGGAAGGCGTCGGGCGCGTGTCGCGTGGAATGTGAGCGATGCGCTCGCCTGAGGTCGCGACCAGAATTCGACGCGCGAAATCACCGCGTTGACGATAGGGAGTAACTCAAGCGCGCGTTCGTCGGACTCGACCGCACCACGAGCCGGACCTTTTTCCACATCGTCACACCGCCCTCGCAGCCGCTTCCGCCGCATTGCGCCGCAACCTGCGTGAAGCCTTCTCGACGCAGCCCGCAAGCCGACCCGCGATCCATCAGACGCGTGCAAGGAACGCCGGATGCTGCAAGGAGCCGGACCTTCCCCTTCCGGACCTGCCATGCGAATCCAACTGAAGCCTCTCGATCAACAAACGATCGTCCTCACCGGCGCGACGAGCGGTATCGGCCTCGCCACGGCGCGACGCGCGGCGAAGGCCGGCGCGCGCCTCATGCTGATCGCCCGCGACGAAACCGCACTCGCCGTGCTCGCCGACGAACTCGCGGCCGAGGGTGCGCCCGCCGTCGCGTACACGGCAGCGGACGTCGCCGACGAAAGCCAGCTTCAGGCCGCCGCCGATGCCGCCATCGACCGCTTCGGCGGCTTTGATACGTGGATCAACAATGCGGGCGTGTCGGTGTATGGCCGCATCGCCGATGTATCGCTCGAAGACCAGCGCAAGCTCTTCGACACGAACTACTGGGGCGTCGTGAACGGCTCGCGCGTCGCCGTCAAGCACCTGCGCGAACGCGGCGGCGCGCTCATCAATCTGGGCAGCGAACTGTCGGATGTCGCCGTGCCGCTGCAAGGGCCGTACGTCGCATCGAAGCACGCAGTAAAGGGCTTCACGAACTCGCTGCGCCTCGAACTCAAGAACGAGAAAGCGCCCGTTTCGGTGACGCTCATCAAGCCGGCGGGCATCGACACGCTTTTCGTCGAACACGCGAAGAACTATCTCGATGAAGAGCCGAAGCTGCCGCCGCCGGTCTATGCGCCCGAGGTCGTCGCGAAGGCGATCCTCCACGCGGCTGTGCACCCCGAGCGCGATATCTATGTGGGGGGCGCGTCGCGGGCGATGGCCGGCTTCGGTCAGCGCGCGCCGCGTTTGTACGACGCGATCGCCAGCCTGCTTGGCGTGAAGGCGCAATTGAAGGGCGAACCGAAGCAGAGCGGCGACGCGCTGTACGAAGGCGGCGGCGATTTGCGCGAACGCTCTGGCAAGAACGGCCGCGTGCGCGAGTTCAGCCTGTACACCGACGCGCGCCTGCAACCGGCGGGCGCGCGGGCCGCATTGACCGGCGCGGCTGCCGTGCTGCTCGTGATGATGGCGCGGCGCTACGTGCGCCAGACGCGCGACGCTTTCTGACCAACCAGGAGTTGACCATGCACCGACTGAGCCGCAGTGTCGCCGCCGCAAGCCTCGCCTTTGCATTGGTCGCGCAAACCGCGCTCGCGCAGGATTCATCGAGCGATGTCGCTGCGAGCGCGCACGGCGGCGCGCGGCTGCAACTCGTCGCGCGATTCGAACATCAGGTCACGGGCGTGACGGTTTCGCCGACCGGCCGCATTTTCGTCAACTTCCCGCGCTGGACCGAGGACGCGCCGATCTCGGTCGCGGAACTCGGCCCGAGCGGCGATCTGCGGCCGTTCCCGGATGCCGAGTGGAACGCGTGGCGCAACGCGCGCCGCGACGAGATTTCGCCGTCGGATCATTGGGTGTGCGTGCAGTCGGTCGTGGCGGACAAGCAGGGCAATCTCTGGGTGCTGGACCCGGGCGCGCCGGCGCAATCGCTCGTCGTGCCGGGGGCGCCCAAGCTCGCGCAGATCGACCTCGCGACGAACCAGATCGCGCATGTATTCCATTTCGATGAAACCATCGCGCCGCAAGGCAGCTATCTGAACGATGTGCGCCTGAGCCCGGATGGCCGCTTCGTCTATATCACCGATTCCGGCGTGCGCGGCGCGATTGTCGTGATCGACCGGACGACGGGCGTCGCGCGGCGCGTGCTCGACGGCGATCCGAGCACGCAGGCGGACAAGACCGTGACCGTGAGCGTCGACGGCAAGCCGCTGCGTCAGACCGATGGCCGAGGCGTGAATTTTTCCGCCGACGGCATCGCGCTCACGCCCGACGGACGCTATCTCTACTGGCAGGCGGTGAAGGGCAAGACGCTGTATCGCATCGCCACCGACGCGCTGCAGAATCCGCAGTTGAGCGCGCAGCAGGTGTCGTCGCGCGTGGAGACGGTCGGCATCGACGGGCCTGCGGACGGGCTGCTCTTCGACCAGCGCGGCCGGCTGTACGTGTCGGGCGTAGAGGATCACGCGGTGCGCATGCGCGAAGGCGAGAAGCTTCGGACGCTGCTGCGCGATCCGCAACTGCGTTGGCCGGACACGTTCACCGAAGGGCCGGACGGCACCGTGTACGTGACGGACTCGCGCATTCCGGACATGAGCTGGTTCAAGCCCGACGATCCGATCGCGTTGCCGACTTCGCTTTATGCGATTCGGCGGAGATGAATGGGGCGCGTGAATGGGGCGATGGTTTGGGGGTGGTTCGCGCTCGGCGCGCCTTGCCGGCTTTGCTCCATGCAATCTGGCGGACCGATGCTGGCGCGTGTTTAACGCAATGGTCCGCGACGCGAGCCTCTTGAACGGCTGAATGCGTTGGACTGTGGATTTGCTTTTTTCCGTGGTCGATGGCCGTTGGCCACGCGGTGAGTCGCTGGGAGCGGCATTCGGCGGCGGCGATCTTGGCACATGCTCAACACGGCGGGCTGCGCCGTACATCGGGCCGCGACGCTAGTCGCCTGAACCGCTAAATTCGCCGGACTGTGCGTGCAGTTGCGTTGTCTGATAAGTGGCGGTGGCCGCGCGGCGAATCGGTCCGAGTCGCGTTCGGCGGCGGCGATCTTGACTCATGCTTGACACGACCGTCTTCGCCGCGTGTCGAGCCGCGACGCTAGTCGCCTGAACCGCCGAATACGTTCGACTGTGCGTGCGGGTGCGTGTCCTGATAGATGGCTTTGGCGGCGCGGCGAATTGATAGGAGCCGCGTTTGGCGGCGATCTTTGCGTATGCTGCATACGACCTTCTTCGCCGCGTGTCGGGCCGCGACGCTAGTCGCCCGAACCGCTGATTACGTTGGCCTGTGCGTGCAGTTGCGTTCCGATAGCTGACGGTGGCCGCGCGGCAAATCGCTCCGGGCCGCGTTCAGCGCGGGGCTCGCATTCTCCGATTCAATGGCGGTAATCTGGGCGCGTGCTCAACCCGACGGACGGCGGCGCAAGGTGCTTGAACGCAGAGACATGACTGATGGTCGGCGCGGGCGGTAAATCGCACTGGAGCTTCGCCAAGGCTGCCTTGGCCAGAAGCACGCTGACGCTGCCCGCCGCCGTGACCGTTTCGTCTACGCATCGCAACGGGTGCGCGCCGCGCCACTGCCGAAGCGTCGCGTAGACGGCGGCGCGCGTTCATCCCGGCGGCACGCCGGCAAACCCGGGAGTGCGAGCCGCCCGCTCACGCGACGGTGACCACATGCTTTCCGCATGGCGCCGTGCCATTCCAGCGCGGTGCACACCCCGGGTTCGACATTTGCTTGACACATTCGTGCATACGGTCGCAACGACCTGCACCCCAGCCGAGCCCGACACACGGCCCAGCTAAAGCACAACAAAAAAGGAGAACACCACATGGGGCTGATGCCGCTCACTCTCGAATGGCGCGACGTCGGCATACGCATTCTGCTGGCTGCGATCGCGGGCATCCTCATCGGTTTCGACCGTGGCGAATCCGGCAAGGTCGCGGGCCTGCGCACGACGCTTCTCGTCTGCCTCGCCGCGTGCCTCTCGATGCTCGAAGTTAACGCGCTACTCGCGCAATCCGGCAAGACGCCGGAATCCTTCGTTCAACTCGACGTGATGCGTCTGCCGCTCGGCATTCTGTCGGGCGTCGGGTTCATCGGCGCGGGCGCGATTCTGCGCAAGGACGGGCTCGTCAAGGGCGTGACCACGGCGGCGACGTTGTGGTTCGTGACGGTCGTCGGCCTGTGCTTCGGCGGCGGGCAACTCGGGCTCGGCGTGGCGGGCGTCGTGCTCGGGATCATCGTGCTGTGGTTCATGAAAGCGATCGAAGTGCGTATCCCGCGCGAGAATCAGGCAGAACTGAAGATTACCTACGAGCCGGGGCGTTTCTCGAAGGAATCGCTGATGGAGTCGATGCGCGCACGCGGCTGCCGTCTTTCCGCCATCGCGGGAACGTCGGGTCAGCCGGGGGATCGCGTGCAGGAGCGTTATGAGGTCCGGTGGTACGGCGTGCCGAAATCGCGCGACGTGCCGCCGTTCGTCGAATGCGCGACGAAGGCGGGCGCCGAGCACACCGAATGGTCCATCACGCGGTAAAGCGCCGCGCGGCCCGCGCTCAGAGTTCAGGCGTCTTGAGATCCGCGTCGACGATCTGTTTGCCGCGCATTTGCGCGGCGTTCTTCGCGGCGTCCTTCGAATCGAACGGGCCGAGTTCTTCGGCGCCATCGAAGGGATAGAGCAGGCGCGCATCGGTGAGGCGCACGACCTTCAGCGTGCCGACGAAGCCGCCGCTCACGTGCGGCCGATACGACGCGTAGACCGCGTAGTCGTCTTCGGTGAGGCCGGGCTTGGCCGCATGGTCTTTCTTCCATGGGAACAAGACGAGCTTCGCGCGTCGCGAGACCGGTTCTTTCATGGCCGGGATCAGTGAGAGAGAAATCGACCCGAATGTTAAGCATTCGCTGTGCCGAAGACCGATCCCGGCCTCGGGAGGTCAGCTCTTGAGGTCGTCCGGCACCTTGCCGCCGTTCTCGGCGAGCTTCTTCATCACTTCCTTGTGCAGCCAGATGTTCATGGAAGCGGAGTCGTCCGTGTTGCCGGTGTAGTGCAGTTCGGACGCGAGTTCCTTGCGCGCCTGCAGGCTGCTGTCGAGATCGAGCAGCTTCATCAGGTCGACAATCGACGTGCGCCAGTTCAGGTTGGCGCCATTCTGCTGCTGCTTCTGCGAGAGGATGGCTTCGACATCGACTTCGGGCATTGGCGTGACGGGCGGACGCGCGGGTTCAGCGCCCGCCGTGGCCGGCGCCGCCGCCGTCGGGGTCGGATTCGCTTGCGCCGCCGCGGCGCCGCCCGTCGCGTTCGATGCGGCAGGCGGTGTCGTGCCGCCTGAAGCGGTGGCGGCCGGATGATCGTGCGGGAAAATCTTGTTCAGAATGGTCGAAAAAATACTCATCGTGTTCTCCTGTCGAAAGAATCAAACGCACGGCGAACGCGCTGCCGCGACCGCCGCGCCGGGAAAGAATTTTAACTCTCCTGACCCACCGCCTTCGATACGGCTGCGGGACTTTCGTATTCCTGATCGGGCAACGCGTCGAGCGCGTTCGTGACCTCCTCGCTCGCGCCGTTGCTGCGAGCGGTGTCGAGGAGCGTCTGCTTGTCGGCGGGATAGTCGATGCCTTTGAGCGCCTTCTGCATGTCGATGAACATGCTGTTCGATCCGCCGGACGGGTTGTTCGCCATTGCATTTCTCCTGTGAAGTGGTGTGTCTTGCCGCGCGTGACGTTACTGGCTCGCGCCCGCGGGCGCATCGCTCGCGGCGGTGGCGGGGAAGCTGGCCGCAGCGGGCGCCGATGCCATCGGCGCGGGCGACATCGGCGCCGATGCAGCCGCCGACGTATCGCTCGCCGCGCCGGAACTCGCGCCGCTGCTTGCGTCGCCGCCGCGTTTGCAGCCTGCCGTGAGCGACATCGCGATCAAAAGCGCGGCGAGCGTTGCAACTCGGGTCGTGTGGTTCTTCGTCATGCTTTCTTCCTCCGTGCTTCGTCGTTCGTCATGGAATCACGACGACCCGTTCGCGTCCTTGAAAGGGACTTCGACGAGCGTCGTCTGCACCGACGTGCCGCTTTCCCACGCATTCGCACCGGGCGCGATGTCCGGCACGGGAATGCCATAGCGTCTGCGCTTGCGGTCCTCGGACGAGACGCGAAGACGCGCGTCGCGTTCGGCGACCATTGCCTCGTTCACCTGACCGTCCTGCGTGAAGCCCATCATCAGTTGCGGCGGGCCGTAGGGAAATTCATCGCGGTCGATCTGCCACGTATGGAAAGTCTTGCCGTAGGTCGAAACGAGGTCCTGAAAATACGCGCGCTCGGCCAGTTCCGGAATGCCGGGCGCAATGAGAGTGCCGGACTTCACTTCGTAGTGATGGCTGTGCCAGAGGCGTTTCTCCTCCGCTGGCAACTGCCGGAAACGCTCCTCCGAAATGATGTATTCGATGCCGATGAGCCGCGCGTCCGGCCGGTTCGAATCGAAGATGACGCATTGATGCAGATCGTGCCGAAGATGGATGCAGAAGTGATGCGCCTCGACCTGACGGCCCATGTCGTCCGCGTACATGTGAAAGCCGTTGAGCCACGTACTCATGGCTTGCAGCGGATACTTCGGCTGCATGACACCCGATGCGAGATCGAGCAGGCGATGCTTCGCCGAATGCGCTTCGCCGACGCGCGCAATGGCGTTGGCGCGGCGCCCGATCAGCACGCCCGCCGCCGCCGCGAGCCCGGCCACGACGCCCGCCGCGAGCGGCATGAAAGAATCCGATGCGTTCGACTGTTCTCGCGGGTTGCTCATCGATGCCTCCGTTCGCGTTCGCTGCTCCTCGGGTGAACGAAGCAATCACCGTTCCGGCGCGACGGGCTTTGCGACGGCGGGCGAAGGCATCACGATTGCTTGACGGTGCGCGTGCGGCGCGGGCCGCTCGCGCGGCGCGGAAGACGGCGTCGCCACGGTTCACAGCGGAGCACTTCCCGACATCGATTCATCAGGAGATCGACATGAGCACGTCATCGCAAAACGGCAAACCGGACGAGTCCCAGAACGCCGACAAAGAAGCGCAGGGCGGCAGCGACGAAACCTTCACGACCGACATTTCGGAGACCGACGACGAGGGCACCACCGTGCGCGAAGCCGAAGTGAAGTCGGACGACCTGTCGGAAGTCAAACCGGCGGGCGGCGGCGGACAGTCCTAAGCGGTGCGCCCGGTCAACGCAGGGATCGAGCCGCCATGCGCGTTCATCATCTGAATTGCATTTCGAGTTGTCCGCTCGGCGGCAAGCTTTTCGACGCTCGCACGCCGAGTCTGCTGCGCCGTGGCGAACTGACTTGCCATTGCTTGCTGATCGAGACGGACGACGGCCTCGTGCTCGTCGATACGGGCTTCGGCTTGCGGGATGTCGCCAATCCGCAGAGCCGCCTGAGCACGTTCTTCCTGTTCATGCTGAAGCCCGATTTCCGCGAGGAAATGACGGCGGTGCGGCAGATCGAACGGCTGGGCTTCAAGGCGAGCGATGTCCGGCACATTCTGATGAGTCACCTGGACTTCGATCACGCGGGCGGACTCGACGATTTCCCTCAGGCGACCGTCCATATGCTTCAGGTCGAGCGCGACTATGCGCTCGCGCAAAAGACATGGCTCGACCGGCAACGGTTTCGGCCGCAGCAATGGTCGACGCGCGGCAACTGGAAGGTGCATCGCGCGGACGGCGAGAAGTGGCGCGGCTTCGACAGCGTGCGGCCGCTGCCCGGCTTTCGCGATGACATCGCGCTCGTGCCGCTGCCCGGCCACACCTTCGGGCACGCGGGCATCGCCGTGCGCAAGGACGACCGGTGGCTCCTGCTTGCTGCCGACGCGTATTTCTTCCACACGGAGATGGACTGGGACCGGCCGCGCTGCACGCCCGGCCTCGCGTTCTATCAGTGGATGATGGAGAAGGACCGCGCCGCGCGCCTGCGCAATCAGGCGCGGCTTCGCGAGCTGTGCCGCACGGCCGGGTCCGAGCTGACCGTGTTCTGTAGCCACGATCCGTTCCAATTCGAGCGGCTTGCCGGACGCTCGCCCGGCATTCCAGCGGAACACCTCGTGATGGCGTGAAGCGGGCGTGCGGACCCGTACACGACCCTGCGGCTTCGCGCGATTCCCTTGCGGCTCGTGTGCTGCACGAACACGTCCGCCGAGACGCTGCGGCGTTCGTTGAATGAAATTCTGTCGCGCGGCACCGAAGGCGTCGGCGTGACGCCTCTTGCGGAGTGGCGCGCGTTGATCAGAAAAGCACGCGCGACGGGCGCTTTCTCGGCGTGGATGCGCGACTTCGCGACGTTCGCACGCTTCGGCCGCGCGCAGGCCGCGCTCGGTCCGCACGCAGGCCGCGCTCGGTCCGCACGCCCGACCCGCCGCCGCCCACTCCGCTATCGCAATTCGAAGCCGGCCTGCGGGAACATGGGCCGCTTCACCGCGTGCATGTGCGTCCGCTCTGACGGGGCACGCAGCTTGCATCGGCAAGACGTGCCAACCGACATCGCAGGAGCGATCAGCCATGAAAGGACAACCCACCGAAAACGCGGAGCGTCAGGACGAAGCGAGCGATCCGCGCACCGACAACCCGAAGGCGTCGCCGACATCGAACGCCGAGAAAGACCCCGACGAGTGGGTGACAGGCGACGAGCCGATGACGGGCGCGCAGGCGTCGTATCTAAAGACGCTATCCGAAGAGGCGAAGGAGCCGTTCGACGCGTCGCTGACGAAGGCGGATGCGTCGCGCCGGATCGAGGAGCTCCAGGCCAAAACGGGCAGGGGACAGAAGTCCTGACGGACCGCGACGTCCGCCGCGAGAGGGCGGCGGCGTGCGGTCAGAACTTGTAGCCGACCGACAGGAAACTCACGATCGGATTGAGCTTGATCTTCGACTCGCTGCGCACCGTGCCGACGGCCGATTGCGTCTCGAGCCGTGCGCGCGCCGAGAGCCACATGTACGACAGCGAGAACGACGCCGACCAGTGCTGCGTGAAGTTGTACGTGAACCCGGCGTTGGCGACCGGCGCGAACGAACTGCTGAGGCTCACGGTCGTCGGCCCGGTCAGCGCATTGCCGTACTGGCTGGAATAGAGGAATGCGCCGTTCGCCATCGGCGCGGTGAGCTTCGTATCCGAGAACCACACATACGCGCCGCCCGCGGCGATATACGGACGGAAGCGGCTTTGCGCGCTGCCGAAGTAGTACTTCAGCAAAAGCGTCGGGCTCCACTCGCGCGCCGAGCCCAGCTTGCCGATGGCGCCGAGCGTGCCGGTGCCGTCGAGATTGAACTTCGGCGGCACGCCCAGCACCGCTTCAGCCGCGATGTGATCGGTGAAAAAGTAGGTCGTCGTGATCGCGAACGTATCGGCATTGTCCACGGACGCGCCCGCATTCGACTCGGTCATCGTCTGACCCAGCGCGTTGATCTTGAACGGGCCGCTGGAATCCTGCGGCGCGAAGTGCATCCACCCCGCGTTGACGACGACATTTCCCGCCGCCTGTGCGTGAGCGCCGCTGACACACAACGCCGCGGCGGCCGCACACGCGATTTGCTTCGTTTTCATTCTTCTTGTCCAGATAGGGTACAGGCGCCGTGCACGCGTCCTCGCGCTGCACGGACCATCAATTGCGGTAACGGGCGATGCTCGCGGCGCGGTTACAGGCAGCAGTCGAGGCTCATCTTGAAGTACTCGTAGCTCATCGCGATGCTGCGTTTGACCGCATGCACTTCATCGACGCCCGGCGCATTGCCGAGCAGCGTCGCGACGATTTCGAGGGCTTCCCACGGATGCGCGTCGTCGTAATGCGCGTGCAGGCTGAGCCAGCGCATCGCCTTGCGGCGAATCGACACCGGGAAGCTGTTCGCGTAGGTGTCCGTGCTGCACACCAACGTGGACCATTCGCCGGTCACGCCTTCGATCGCGAAGTTGGTCGCCGCGATGCTCGCCGCGAGCGCGTCCGTGCTGCTGCTCTTCCAGCACCAGTGGCTGAGCGCATAAGCGAGCGACGGACCGTTGGCCTTCATCAGGTCGCGCTTGCTCACATCGTGCGCGGCGGCCCAGTCGACCCAGTAATCGGCGTGATTCTGCTCGACGCGGATGTTGCGCGTCAGATAACGCCGCGCCAGGTCTTCGCCGCGCGAATGCCCGTAGCGGACCTTCTGGAGGTTCATCGCCATGTATTGCGGAAACTGCTCGACGACGGGCCATCCGTTGACGAGGAACGCTTCCGCCTGACGCGGCTCGAGCTTGGCTTCGCGCATCGCCGCGAAAATGGGATGCGTGACGACGGCCAGCTTCGCTTCTTTGGTCTCGGCCAGCACATCGCCGAGCCAGGCCGGGTAACTCGCGATGTCCTTCAAATCGCCCACCCGCTGAAAAGTCGGATCCAACGTGTTCTCCTGATTAGATGTTGATGTGTTCGACATGCTGTGCCCAAGGCGCGGGGCGCCCAACATGAAACCCTTGAACGAAATCGACGCCCATCTCGCGCAACGCGCGCAGAATCGCTTCGCTTTCGACGTATTCCGCGATCGTCAGACGGCCCATGGAATGGCCGATGTCGTTGATCGCGGCGACCATATCGCGATTAACGGCATCTTTGAGCATGTCCTTGATGAAACCGCCGTCGATCTTGATGTAGTCCACCGGCAAGTGCTTCAGATAGCCGAACGACGACATGCCCGCGCCGAAGTCGTCGAGCGCGAACTTGCAGCCGCGCTTCTTCAACTCGCGGATAAAGCGCGCGGCTGCCGCGAGATTGGCGACGGCGGTGGTTTCGGTCACTTCGAAGCAGATCGCGGACGGCGCGACGCCGCTTATCGCGAACTGCTCGTTGAGAAATTGGAGGAAGCGTTCGTCGCCGATCGACGCACCCGACAGATTGATCGCGTACTGGAGGCGCTCGGTCGGTGGCGTGCAGGCGAGCGTTGCAAACACCGCGCGCACGACCCAGCGGTCGATGGCGGACATCAGCCCGTAGCGTTCGGCGGCGGGCATGAAGAGTCCCGGCGGGACGATATCGCCGCGTTCGCCGACCATGCGCAGCAGAATTTCCATGTGCCGGGTCGCGCCTTCGCGGCGGCCCGCTCGCGGGTTCGCGGCCTGGATTTCCTGCGCGTAGAGGCAGAAGCGGTCGTTCGCGAGCGCGTCCTTGATGCGTCCGCACCACGACATTTCGCTCGCGTGGCGCGTCAGTTCCTTGTCGCCGGGCACCGCGAGATGCACGCGGTCGCGGCCGCGCTCTTTCGCGAGATAGCAGGCAATGTCGCCGTAGCGCATCGCGGTTTCGACATCGAGCCCGTTTTGCCGCAGATCGACCACGCCGATGCTCACGCTCGTCGACAGGCGATGCGTCTCCCACGACCACTCGAACGCCGCGACATCCTGTCGAAGCCGCTCCGCGATCTGCATCGCGTCGTGCTTGTCGCAACTGCAGAGCAGCGCGCCGAATTCGTCGCCGCCCAGACGGCCGAGCACGTCGTCGTCGCGCAGACATTGTTCGATGAAGAGCGCGACTTCGCGCAGCATCGCGTCGCCGGCGGCGTGGCCGTACGTGTCGTTGACGACCTTGAACTGGTCGAGGTCGAGCATCATCAGCATCTGCGCGCGATGCGAGTCGTCCATATCCGACTCGGGATCGAGCGCGGTGCTGAGGCGCCGTTCGAATTCCGTGCGATTCAGCAGTCCGGTCAGGCCGTCGTGCGTCGCCTGCCACGCGAGATTCGAGACGTACTCGCGCTCGCGCGTCATGTTTCTCAGCAGCAGGACGACGCCCGTCAGCGTATCGGAGGTATCGCGCACGACCGACGTGATTGCCTGCACGACGATATCGACGCCCAGCGCGTTGGTCAGAATCAAATCGCCGCCGGCTTCGTCCGGCTCCGCGCCCTTGAGCGCCTCGTCGATCACATCGACGGGACGGCGATCCCATTCGCGCGCCACGGTGACGAGCGCGCCCAGCGGCCGGTTCACGCACGCGGCGGCTTCGCGGCAAAAGAGTCGCTCGGCGGCCGGGTTGATGAATTCGACGAGCCCCGACGGCCCCACCGAAATGACCGCCTCGCCGATGGAGCCGAGCGTCGCCTTCGCGCGCGCCTCGCTTCGGCGCAGCGCGTTCTCGGTCTCGAGCCGTGCGGTGATGAAGCGTCGCGCATACCAGCCCGACAGGCACACGAGCAGGACCGCGACCACGACGTTCACGGTGAAAAGAAGCATCGCGGTCTGACGGAACGCGGAGCCGAGCACATCGGCGAACGCGCGCGAGATCGGCGCGATCGAACCGTTGATATTCCAGACTTCGTTGGTGAGCCGGTCCACGTCGGCGTGACCGGAAGGGCCGCGCTGGACGGCGGCGCGCAGCTTCCTGCCCGCATCGGTCAACTGGTCCACGAGCAGGTCGCCCGCCGTCCAGTACGCCACCGCTTCCTGGAAGTAGCTCGCGCGCCGGAACGTGCGGAACACCCAGATCACCGCGCCGACATCGGCGGGATAGACGCCGCTCGTGAGCAGCGCGGCACGCGCGGCGGGCACGTCCGGTTCGGGTAGGTCGAGCGCGAGCCTCGCGCGCTTCAGGCTGAGCGGATAGGCGATCGCGTCTTCGTATTGACGGAACGCCTGTTCGTCGCCGGTCTGCGCATAGCGCACGAGATAGAAGACGGCGTCCTTCTGTCCTTTGGACCAGGTGCTTTCACCGCCGATATACGCGCGCACTGACGACATGATCGCCAGACTCGTGGCCGCCATCGCCAAAAGGGAGATGACGACCGCGAGAAACGGCCATATCGTGTTGAATAATTGCCGGTTTGTCGTCTTGGGGGCAACGCGCATGTTTACCTTCTTGTTGTTCGCTTAGGTACGACTGGAACGCTGCGACTGCGGGCCCGAGTTCCACGACCACGCGACCGGACGATCCGGATAACCCACTCTCTTCCGGAATATCGGCAGCGGACGCCGGGGCTTGAGGGCAGGCGTCGTTAAGCAAACGTTTGGCGCGTTGAATGTTAATTATCGAATAGCCGTAGCCGATAAAAGACGGTGAGGTAAAAAGGACGTTCGCCCTCGGGCGAACCGGAAATTATCGATCAACCGCGCGTGTCGATCCACTCGCGGGCCCATCGGCGCGAGTATTCGACGGCGTCGGTCTCGTTCGAGAAGTAGTCGAGCGAATAGAAGCGATACTGCGCGTCGCTCTCAGTAGTGGAGGCGCGCTCGAGAAGCAGATCGGCGGAAAAGGTTTGGTCGCGCAGCGGATGCGCAAACGCGTGCACCGCATAACCGCGGTAGTGTTGAGTTGCATTCATTTTAATTTTAAGGTCGTGGGCTTTTTCGTCGATGCGGAAAAGCCGGAGGACAAAACGTCCTCGATAGACGCCAGGGAAAATCGTCTGGGCCGAAAGATCTGGCCGAAGGTGGCCGAGAGATAAGCGGGGGACGGAGAAAGGCGAAGAAGCGAGGAAAGCGGATAAAACGCGGGGGCCCTGTGGCCCCCGCGCATGCTACGAATTACTGCGTGCTACTGAATCAAGACTTACAGCGGCTTGATGTTCGAAGCTTGCATGCCCTTCGGGCCGCGCTTCGTTTCAAAGCTCACCTTTTGGCCTTCGGCCAGGGTCTTGAAGCCGTCGGCGCGAATCTCCGAGAAATGCGCGAAGAGGTCGTCGCCACCATTGTCGGGGGTGATGAAGCCGAAGCCCTTGGTGTCGTTAAACCATTTGACAGTACCGGTGTCCATGAAAATCCTGAAATAAAAATTGAAGTTGCTCGAAACGAGCGGGGTGAAGCGGCAAGGAGGGAGTGGACAACGAATACCGGAACAAACTCGGACTATTGATGAGCAGCAATCGACTTCTTGTACTTCAAGCGTCATTATGCCAAACCCAATCGAATCAGTCAACTATTTCTTCGATCAATTTGATAAGGATGCCCGGCCGCGCAAATAAACGGCCGAGCTGACGCTCTCGATGCCGTTACAGCGGGGTCTTCTTCGTGCCCGTCACGCCAGTTGTGCCTTCGAGGTCCGTGGTCGTGCCTGCCACTCCGGTGGTGGCGCCCGGCACGCCGGTCGTCGTGCCTTCCACGCCTGCGGTGCGTTCCACTTCCACTTCAGTGCCGCGGACGGTATCTGTGATCGTCTCGGTCCGGTTGGAGCTTTCCTTGCCGACAACCACTTCCTCGACGACGCGCGCCGTCTTCGCCACGACCGCTTGTTCAGCCGTTTCCTTAATCTCGACGAAGCCTTCCTTCAGATCCGCCGCCGTCGCGGGACGATCCACTGCGCGGCGTTCGATGCTCGCGTGCTCTTCATGCAGGTTCACGGACTCGCTGACCGGCGTTTCCGTCAGACGCGAATACACGCGCACGCCGCCGGTCTGCACTTCGCGCTTGCCGACTTCCAGCGACTCCTGCACGACCGGGAACGCCTGGCGCTCCGCTGCGATTTCGTCTGCGGTGTAAGCGGGCGCATTTCGGTCGTAGCTGCTGTAGCCCGTGTTGCGCCACTGCGCGACACGCGAGTCGATGTCGATTGCGCCCGCCGCATAGAGCGCGTCGCGCACGCGTTCGGTCGCCGTTCCATCCGGTACGTCCACCGACAGCAATGCGCTGCCGCGTCGCACCGCTTCCTGATAATGACCGATCTCTTCGGGACGGTCGTCGTCGCCGAACAGGTTTTTGAAGAAGTGTTCGATGCGGCCCATCGCGCCTTCGTTCGCCTCGCCGACGGGACGGTCCGTCGAGAGATCGGTCGTGGCGGCGCCGGTCGTCATCGACGAGCTTGCGTCGTTCGAGTGCACGCTCATGTCTGTGCGCGCGATGCCTTCTGCTTCGAGGCGGGTCTGAGCGAGTTCGGCATCCTGAAGCGTATTGAATACACCAATGATAGTCTGAGTCATAGCAGCATCTCCGAGAAAAAGGCGTACGCAAGCCGGGAATAAAGCGCGTGCGATGGTAAGCGCAACGGGCGTTCCCGCGCGTGCCTCAGCTTGCTTGCGGATCGGGCTTCCATTCGCCGTCCGGCCCTTCGCGCCGTTCCACGACAAGTTCTTCGGAGTTCACGAGGACTTGATGCACCACGTCCTCTTGCGTCTCGGTCGTCTTGACGTACACCTCTTCTTTCAACGTCAGTTGCATTCTGACCACCGGCACGTATTCGTATACCGGAATGACGAGCGTATCGCCTTCGCGGCGCGGTTCGCTGCGCTCCTCGACCGGACGATTCACCGCGACGCGTCTCACTTCCACTTGCTGCGTGGCGAGCCGCATCGAGACCGGCTGCATTTCCTCATGCACGACCTTGCGCACGCGCACGGAGCCGGTCTCGGTCGTGCGCACGCCGACCGCGAGTTCTTCCTGCACGGCAGACAGGCGCACTTCTTCCGAAGGCTGCGGGACATTGCGGGGTGTTTCGTCTGCGTTCATCGGCTTCTCCATCGCGAGTGCGCGGGACGCTGATTCGCCCGCTCGAAGACGGCCGCCGTTCGCGGAACGCGCGGCGGCCATCTGAGCAATGGAACGCGCAAGCACTGTGCCGCTGTGACTCGCCCGCAAGCCGATGCGCAGTCAGTGTATCGGCGCGACCGTCCCGAGCTTCTCGGCGAGCATCCTTTCGTACACGCCGAAATGCAGGTCCACTTCTTCCTGCGTGACCGTCTGAACGAAGAGGTTGATCTGCTCCGGCATCAGTCCGAACACGGTGGCGAGAGCGGCTTCCAGTTGCGGCGCGCATACGCGGTCTTCGGCTACCGTGGTTCCCACGGTGATGTCGTACACCTTCTCGTGCCGAAAGACGATTTCCACGATCCTCGCCCGCGCGCTCATGTTCTGGTCTACCGCGAGGCGAGCGACTTCCGCCATCTGATGCATGATCTCGGTGGGAAAGCCCCGGGTCGAACGCAGCTTGATGCGATGTCGTCCGAGCGTTTTCCAGTCGGTATCGAATTCCACGACATTCTCCTTGTGACCTGGTGCGCGGATGGTATGGGCGACGCCTCCGTTTTCAAGCCTGAGAAGAACAAGCTCGCCCCCTTGAAAATTGCGCGAGCTTTAATATATTGGCCTCGTAAAGCGTGAAGGCAGCCGCTCGCAATGGGCGCTGCGTGTTCCAACCTTAATTGTCCGCGGCATGGGGCAGCTAAGCTGAAGCGCATCGAGCTTCCCTCCTGCCGCCAGAGGAGAGCAAAAATGAACGAAGCTTTCACTGGAGCGGATCTCTTCAGCGACTTGGAAAGATTGCAGCGGCAACTGTCCAGCGTGTTCGACGGCTTCCCGAGAAGCCTGCGTTCGAGCCGCCCGGGCGTGTTCCCGCCCATCAACATCGGCTCGACCGATGACACCATCGAAATCGTTGCGTTCGCGCCGGGGCTTGATGCGAGCAAGCTCGATATCAGCATCGACAAGGGCCTGCTCAACATTGCCGGCGAACGCGTGACGCGCGACGGCGACTTGCCCGAAGGTGCGCGCGAGTATGCGCAGGAGCGGTTCGACGGCGCTTTCCGGCGCGTGATCGAACTGCCGCAGCAGGCGGACCCGGACAAGGTGCAGGCGCGTTATGTCGATGGCTGTTTGCTGATTTCGGTCGGCAAGCGGGAGGCATCGAAACCGCGTGCCATTACCGTGCAATGAATCGTGGAGTAATCAAAGCAAGAGGTGACACCATGAGCGACACCACGCAAATCGCGGAACGCGAACACGGCGCTGTGGCTCGTCAGGCGTCCAGCCGGGAACAGCGCCGGATGACGCTTGCGCCGAGCGTCGATATCGTCGAGGACATGCACGCCGTCACTGTGTGGGCGGACCTGCCCGGCGTATCGAAGGACCGGCTCGATGTGAAGGTGCACGACGGCAGTCTGATCATCGAAGGGGAGTCGGTCGTGCCGGTGCCGTCCAATCTGCGGCTCGCGCACGCGGAAGTTCGCGCGCCGTATTTCTCGCGCACGTTCACCGTGAGCGATGACTTCGACACATCGAAGATCGAAGCGACGCTCAAGGACGGCGTGCTGAAGCTGACGCTGCCGCGCCGCGAGGAAGCCAAGCCGCGACGCATCGAAGTAACCGCCGCGTGATGCGGTGGCGGGGCCGGCGCAACGCTGGCCCCGTGGCGTCTATCGCTGGCCGCTCGCTTCGTCTTGATCGCGCAAGGCTTCTTCGAGCTGTTCGAGCGTATAGGGCTTGCGCAACGCCTGCCACTCGAAGCCCTGCACTTCGTTGTCCAGCACGGTGTCTCCGGACGCGAAAATGACGCGCACGCCGGGACAACGTTCGATAGCGCGCCGCGCCAGTTCGGTGCCCGCCATATCGGGAAGATTGACGTCGGTGAGCAGCACGTCGAAAGCCTCGTGCGTCATGGCATCGAGCGCCTCGCTCGCGTTCGCCATGCTCGCCACGCGATGGCCGAGCATGACGAGCAGTTCGCTCACGGCTTCGCGAGCGAAGCGGTCGTCTTCCACGACGAGCACGTGTTTTGCAGCGTCGCGCGCCGGGGAAGGATCGGCTTGCGCATGTCTGGCTGCGGGCGGATGCTTCGAAGTCCCGAGCATCTGCCGGATCTTAAACGCGAGGTCTTCGCGGCTGTAGGGCTTGCTGAGCAATTCCACGCCGGGATCGAGACGCCCGCCGTGGACGATCGCATTTTGCGTATAGCCGGACGTGAACAGCACGCGCAGCGTCGGCTGCATCTCCACCGCGCGCCGCGCCATCTCGGGGCTCTTGAGCGAGCCGGGCATCACGACATCGGTGAAGACGAGATCGATGTGCACGCCGCTGCTCAACACGACGAGCGCCTGATCGGCGTTGTCGGCCTTGAGCACGTGATAGCCGAGGTCCGTCAGCATCTCGATGACGGTGGCCTGCACCTTCTGGTCGTCCTCGACGACGAGTATGGTTTCCGTGCCGCCCGTCACGGGCGCGTTTCGCCACGTAGCCGGTTCGAGCGCCTCCACGAGCGATCGCGGCAAATAGACACGCACCGTCGTGCCGTGGCCGACTTCGCTGTAAATGCGGATATGGCCGCCGCTCTGTTTGATGAAGCCGTACGCCATGCTGAGCCCGAGCCCCGTGCCTTCGCCTTCGGGCTTCGTGCTGAAGAACGGATCGAATGCGCGCTCCAGCACTTCGGGCGGCATGCCGACGCCCGTATCCGTCACGCCGAGCATCACGTACTGTCCCGCCGGCACGTCTGAGAGCGTGCGCACGTAGCGGTCGTCGAGCATCGCGTTCGCCAGTTCGAGCGTCAGTTTGCCGCCGTCGGGCATGGCGTCGCGGGCGTTGATCGCCAGGTTGAGCAGCACGTTTTCGAGCTGATGCAAGTCGACGAAAGCGTTCCACAGGCCGCCCGACACCACGGTTTCCACCTCAATGGTTTCGCCGAGGGCGCGGCGCAGAAGGTCGTCCATGCCGCGGACCATCGAGGCGAGATTCACGGACACGGGCCGCAGCGCCTGCCTGCGGCCGAACGCGAGCAATTGCGAAGCGAGCTTCGCGCCGCGTTCCACGGCATCGATGGCATTGCCGAGCCGGTCCATGCTCCAGTTATCGCCCGCGCAGCGGCTGCGCAGCAGTTCGAGATTGCCGCGCAACACTTGCAGCACGTTGTTGAAGTCGTGCGCGACGCCGCCCGTCAGCTTGCCGATGGCTTCCATCTTCTGCGCCTGCAACAGCGCGGCGCGCGTCTCTTCAAGCAACTGATCCGCCTCGCGCTTTTCCGTGACGTCGCGCGTGATCTTGGCGAAGCCGATCAGCGTGCCGGTTTCGTCGCGAATGGCGTCCACGATCACATGCGCCCAGAAGCGCGTGCCGTCGCGGCGCAAGCGCCAGCCTTCGGACTCGAACCGCCCCTCGCGGGCGGCGGTTTTGAGCGCGCGCTGCGGCAGGCCGGCTGCTGCATCTTCGGGCGAATAGAAGCGCGAGAAGTGCGAGCCGATGATTTCGTCGGCCGTATAACCCTTGATGCGCCGTGCGCCGCTGTTCCAGTTGGTCACCAGGCCTTCGGGCGACAGCATGAAGATGGAGTAGTCCGTCACCCCCTCGACGAGCAGGCGGAAGCGCCGCTCGCTTTCGATGACCGCGTCGTGCGCCTGTCGCTTGTCGCTTTCATCCCGGACGATCTTCACGAAGCCGATGAGCGACCCGTCCGCGTCGGAAAGGGCCGTGGTCAGCACGCTCGCCCAGAACACCGACCCGTCCTTGCGCCTGCGCCAGCCTTCGGTTTCGAAGCTGCGGTGCGCGCGCGCCTCGCGCAATTCGTTCTCGAGCGTCATGCGCTCGCGGCCGTCGTCGGGAAAGAAGACCGAGTAGTGCCGTCCGATGATTTCGTCGTCCGCGTAGCCGTAGATGGCCGTGCCGCCCGGGTTCCACGTGGACACGCGGCCTTCGGGCGTCAGGCAGAACGCTGCAAGGTTGGTCGTGGAATCGACCCAGATGCGTGCCCAGTCAGGGCGCATGCCGGCTGGCGTGTTCTCGCTATTGCGCATGACATTCGTCATCGGTTCTTTTGGCTCGCTGACCCTACACGCGGCAATGAGATGGTGTTGGTGGACGTCTCCTGGACGAACCATTCTAGCGGCTTGCTCGCCCGGCGTCGAACGGCGTCACGGCCGGCTGCGGAAAAAGGGAGGAATTGGGCGCAAGAAGCGTGCGGCGGCGGGAAATGCGCGCACAGACAGACACAGGCGGGCAGGCGCGGCTGCCCGGCTGCCGGGGAGTGAGCATGACGGCGCTTAAGGCGCCCGAGGCGCCTCGAACGCTAGTCGAGATCGCTGTAGTAAACGTAGGAGGGCTGACGCAGCTTTCCTTCCTTGCCGACCGAATCGGGCGAGTCCGGCAGACGCGGCAGCTTGTCCCACAGCAGCGCGCGCCCGAGCCTCTGGTTCCGGTCCATATCCGGATGGTCCTCTTTGAGCCGGTTGAGAAACTGCTCGAACTCCGACACATACAGGCCGGTCGATACGCCGCCTTGTTCGCGATGACGTTTGAACAAGCCCACTTTCTTCTCCTTCATCAGGGTTCGCTGGTTCCGCTCACGGCATGATCGCGGTCGTGTTCAGGCATCCGCGATGCGCTCGAAGCTGAACACGTGCGATGTCTTCGATCCGTTCATCTGCTGCTCGTAGAGCGTCTCGGTGAACACCACGCGATAGCCGCGCCTCGGCAGGATCGGCGGTACGTTGCCGGTCGGGCGGCTGTCGATGCCGCCGAGCCCGAGCGCGGGCGTACGCACGTTGTTCGAGAGCGTCGCGTTCGATGAGATCACGTTGTCGTGCCAGCCCGACAGATCGCGGCTCGCTTCGATCGACTTCGCGTCGGCGTCCACGGTGTCGTCGGTGGACTCCATGGCGTCGCTGTCGACCGAGCGGATGCGGCTCTCTGCTTCCCGCACCGGATCGGACGAGCCGTTGCTGGCCGCGTCCTCGTCGATCGACGGCAGCGCGCCGTTTGCGTCGGCGGGGCCCGGTTCCGCCGAGCTTGCGTGGCTCGTGCTGCCGAACTCCTTGGCCTGCGTCTGTGCGTCAGGCGAAGCGGTGCCCGTCGCGGGCGTCTTCGCGGGGCTCTTGGCCGCCATTTCTTTTTGCTGCTGCTGTGACGGATTGCCTTCTGCGTTCTGCATTGCGTCCTCGTCGAATCGGTTGAATGCTCAAGTGAACAGGGCGGTGCATTCCGCGTGCCTGCATCGCGTGGGTGCGCGGTGCACGTCGCGCCGCATGCCTCGCTTACGCCGCCGCGAGCGCATAGCGCCGGCAGTGTTCGAGATAGCCGACTTCGTGACTGCCGACCAGTTCCACGATGCTGCTCCACAGCCATAGCGGCGCGTCGATGGACTTGGGCTTCGTGCGCTTCAGTTCGGCAAGCCAGCTCCGGCGCGTGGCCTTGTCCATCTGCCGGGCGTGCGCCTGCCCGACGACGAACGCGAGATAACGCGCCACTTCCATCGCTTCGGCTTGCCCGATGTGCTCGATTTCGAGCTTCAGGTCCTGCGGCAGCAGTTCGCGCAGAATCACGGGCCGTCCTTGCATGCTCGCGGACCGCATGCGCTCGCCGAGATGCGGCGACAGATTGCGCGCGCCTTCCACCACGCGTTCCGCGTTGTCGCGCGGCATGCTGGTGCCCGGATAGCGCGGCGCGGCGGCCTTCACGCCTTCCTTAATGTCGATCAGGCACAGATCGTCGCCGTCGACGACGCCGCCGTCCACATCGAGCAGCACCGCGTAGCGCAGGCGTCCGAGGGAACTGCAGCCTTTGACCCAGTACGCGGCGTCGAGCACCGTCACCTCGCCGGTGTCGGGCCGGCCGCGCAGGTTAGTCGCGAGCTTGGCGAGCGTTTCCTTCTGGAACAGCGCCTCGATCTCCGCGCGCTCGTCTTTGCTGACGGGCCAGAAGCGGCTGCCGAAAGGGATGGTCGGCTGGATGTCGTCGAGACGTTCCAGCGCCAGATGCTTCCACGAGCGGCGCACCGCTTCGCGCATCACCACGCGCACGACTTCCGGCTTGCGGCACGCATCGCTCGCATCGGTCTCCGGGTCGAAGGCGAGCGCGTAGCCTTCGAAGAGGGCTTCGATCATGTTGATCGTGGTGACGCCGGGCAAGGCGGAGCCGCGCGCCGCGGTCGCGAGCGACAGCCCGAGCCGGATCAGGTCATGCACCGGATTGCCGATGACCGTCTGGTCGAGATCGCGTATCTGAATCTCGATGCGCTTGTTCGCATCCGCGACGGGGCCGAGATTGCCGGTGTGGCAGTCGCCGCAAATCCAGATCGCCGGGCCTTGCGGCAAGCCGCGAATGTCCGCCTGTTCCAGCCAGTCGTAGAACTTCGACGTGTTGCCGCGCACGTAGGCGTGCGTCGAACGGGCCATCTTGGCATTGCGTCGGGCCGTGAGTATTTCCTGACGGCTCTCGAATTCAGGTACTTTTTGCTTGGATGGCTTGGGCATGAATCTTCTTGCGTGTGGTTCTTGCGTATGGAAGCGCGGCATACCCCGCAGGACATGTGCCTGCACCGCACAAATCGGAGGCGCACGTGCGTTGCAGGCACGCCGAATGCGCTGTGCGTCGCACCCGACAAGCCGTTGCAGGTGCCGCTGTGCAATCCCCTCCGTTCAGACTGACCGACTGGCATCGCTTCCTGTTCGGCAATGCGTCATGGCCCTTCCTGCTCGAAGTGCTGCTTAGAACCTGCGCGACCTACGTGCTTCTCGTCATCGCCATGCGCTTGCTGGGCCGGCGCGTGGCTGCGCAATTCACGCTGTTCGAAATCTCCATCGTCGTGACGCTGGCCGCGGCCATTGGCGTGCCGTTGCAGGCGGCCAATCGCGGCATGCTGCCGCCGTTTCTCATCGCGCTGGTCGCGGTCGCGCTTCAGCGGATCATCGCGTCGGCGGGCATCTTGCATCGGCGCGTGGAGACGATGATATCGACCGATGTCACGCTGCTCGCGCGGGAAGGGCGGCTCGAACATGCGGAACTTGCGCGCGCCGCGATGCCGCGCGAGAAGGTCTACGAAGCGATGCGGCTCGCCGGCTGGCAGCATCTCGGCCAGATCAGCCGCCTCTACATGGAGCCGTCGGGCGCGTTCTCGTTCATCCCGGCGCGGCCCGCGAGGCCGGGCTTGTCGGTGCTGCCCGCCATCGACGAGGAATTGCGCGATGAAGCGCGCGTGCCGGGCTGCGCCGCGTGCCTGCATTGCGGCAATACCGTCGAAACGGAGCACGGCGGCCGATCCGTTGACCTGAGCTGCGACAACTGCGGATCGCGCGAATGGACCTACGCCGTGACGGAAGTGGAGCGTTGATGCCTTTCATCGAGCGACTGCTGATCGGCGACGGACCGTGGGCTTTTCTCATCGAGGTCATTCCGCGAGCGGTCATCATGTATCTGATGCTGCTCGTCGCCATGCGGATGATGGGCAAGCGCGTCGCGGCGCAGTTGAGCATCACCGAACTCGCCGTGATCCTGATGCTCGGCGCGGCCATCGGCGTGCCGATTCAGGTGTCGTCGCAAGGCGTGCTGCCGGCCGCTGTCGTGCTGCTGGCGGTCGTCGCGCTGCAACGCCTGAGCGCGCGGGCGGGCCGCCGCTGGCGCAGATTCGAAGTGCTGGAGCAGGGCGACGTGACCATCCTCGTGAAAGACGGCCGCATGCTGCTGGATCAACTGAAAGCGAGCCAGATCTCGCGCGAGATGCTTGCATCCGAGTTACGGGCGGCAAACGTCGCGCATCTCGGGCAACTGCGCCGCGTGTACATGGAGGCGTCCGGCTCCATCAGCATCGTGTGGAGAAAGGAGCCTTTGCCGGGGCTTACGGTGCGGCCCGACATGGAGCGGTCGCTGCTCGACGCGATCGGCGCGAAGGGCTACTTTTCCTGCTGGAGCTGCGGCGTCACGGTGCAGTCGCAAGAGCGTCCGGGGCGTCCGTGCGAAGCGTGCGGCTACGAGCGGTGGGAGTCCGCCGTGCGCGTGCCAGTGGAGCGGTCGACCGCCACCGACACGACCCACGCCGATGAGCAGACCGCGGCGTCCTAGCGCCTTGCAGACGGCATGCGCCGGCCCGTCGCGCGCCGGTCATATTGCTTACACATCCCCTCGCTACGCTTCCGTGCGCTGAGTGCAACTGCCCACGCTTGCGAGAGAGGACGCATGAAGAGAGCCGAAAGACGCCGCCACGTAGCGGCGGGCATCGTCGTAGTCGCGTGCGCAACCGTTGGCGGCTGCAACAGCAAAGACGACACGGCAGTCGATCGCACTGCGGCAGCCTCTGCCCGCGCGAGCACGCAAGATCCCCGGCCCGCCGCAGCGGGAACGAGCGAACTGGAGAACTGGGCGATATCGGCGACGTCCACCGATGCACCGCGCCCGCCGCCGGCGGCTTCCGCGCAGGCCACCTCCGATGCGCTCGCCTTGCCGGTCATTCACACAGTCGACTGAGACCTTCCCTTTCTCCCCAGGTACACGGATGACAACCCAGAACAGACGTGAATTCCTGCGCGCGGCCATGCAGACCGCCGGCGCGGCCACCGCACTCAACCTCGTTCCGCTCGGCATTCGCCAGGCGCTCGCGATTCCCGCGAACAACCGTCACGGTTCGATCGAGGATATCGAGCACATCGTCGTGCTGATGCAGGAAAACCGCTCCTTCGATCACTACTTCGGCACGCTGCGCGGCGTGCGCGGTTTCGGCGATACGCGCGCCGTGCGGCTCGCCAACGGCAACACCGTGTATCACCAGCCGATCGCCGCCGGCGCGGGCGACGTGCTGCCGTTTCATCCAGGCGCATCCAACCTCGGGATGCAGTTCCTGCAAGACCTGCCGCACGACTGGACGAGCAGCCACGGCGCATTCAACGCGGGCCGCTACGATCAATGGGTGCCGTTCAAGGGCACAACGACGATGGCGTATCTGAAGCGCGACGACATTCCGTTCCACTATCAGCTGGCGGACGCCTTCACGATCTGCGACGCGTACCACTGCTCGACCAATACGTCGACCGATCCGAACCGCTACTACATGTGGACCGGCTACGTAGGCAACGACGGCACGGGCGGCGGTCCCGTGGTCGACAACGCGGAAGCGGGCTACGGCTGGTCCACCTTCCCCGAAGTGCTGGAGCGCGCGGGCATCTCGTGGAAGATCTATCAGGACGTCGGCACCGGGCTCGACGCAAAGGGCTCGTGGGGCTGGACGCAGGACCCGTACATCGGCAATTACGGCGACAACTCGCTCTTGTACTTCACGCAGTATCAGAACGCGCAGCCGGGCAGCCCGCTCTACGAGAAAGCGCGTCGCGGCACCAACGCGGCGGCGGGCGACGACTACTTCACGATGCTCAAGCGGGACGTGCAGGCGGGCACGCTGCCGCAGGTCTCGTGGATCGTCGCGCCGGAAGCGTATTCCGAGCATCCGAACTGGCCGGCGAATTACGGCGCGTGGTACGTGGATCAGGTGCTCCAGGTGCTCACCTCCAATCCGGATATGTGGAGCAAGACGGCGCTTCTCATCAACTACGACGAGAACGACGGCTTCTTCGATCATATCGTGCCGCCGTTTCCGCCGACATCCAGCGCGAACGGCCTTTCGACCGTCGATACCACCCTCGAAATTTTCCCCGGCAGCCAGAAGTATGCGGCGGGTCCCTACGGCCTCGGCGCGCGCGTGCCGATGATCGTGGTGTCGCCGTGGTCGCGCGGCGGCTGGGTCTGCTCGGAGACGTTCGATCACACGTCGGTGATCCGCTTCATTCAGAAGCGTTTCGGCGCCTCGCACGGACTTGCCGAACCGAACATCACGCCGTGGCGCCGCGCGATCTGCGGCGATCTGACCTCCGCGTTCGATTTCCGCAATCCGAATCGCGGCGTGCCGACGCTGCCGGGCACGTCGTCGTACGCGCCGCCCGACAAGGCGCGCCATCCCGATTACGTGCCGGTGCCGCCTGTCGTCGGCGCGATGCCGAAGCAGGAGCCGGGCGTTCGTCCCGCACGCGCGCTGCCGTACGAGCTCTTCGTGCGCACGCACGCGAATGCGAGTCAGCGCACGGTGGCGTTCGACTTCGTGAACACGGGCGCGGCGGGCGCGGTGTTCCTGCTGTATCGCCGGGGCAGCACGAATGCGCCGCGCACCTACACGGTGGAGGCGAACAAGCGTCTCGCGGATCACGTCGCGACGAACGCCGACGGCAGCTACGACTTCGTCGTGCATGGCCCAAACGGGTTCCTGCGCCGCGTCGCGGGCAAGGCGACGGCATCGCATGGCTGGTGGTCGCGCGAACAGGCGCTGCCCGAAGTCGCCGAAGGTTACGACGTCGCCAACGGCAACCTGCAACTGCGCCTGAAGAACAACGGAAGCGGGCCGTGCACGTTCAGCGTGACGAACGACTACGCGCCGTCGAACACCGTGACGCGGCGCGTGGCGGGCGGCGAGACCGCGCAGCTATATCTCGATCTGCGCGCGTCGCACGGCTGGTACGACGTGCGCGTGACAGTGGACACGGACAGCACGTTCGAGCGTCGGTTCGCCGGGCACGTGGAGACGGGTTGCGACAGCATGAGCGATCCGGCGCTGTCGGCTTAAGCGGCACGGGCGAGGCTAGCGCGCGGGTTGAACGTCGCGCGCGGCCTCGCGCTCGATCCATGCAAGAAACCGCTCGACGCGCGGCAGGTCGGCGTTCTGGCTCGGATAGACGAGATGATGCGCGCCGACTTCGACCGCGAAACTGTCGTCGAACACGGGCACGAGCACGCCCTCGTTGATCTTGACCGAGGCGAGCATCAGGCTTTCGAGCGCGATGCCGAGCCCGAGCGCCGCCGTTTCGATCGACATATAAGAGCGGTCGAACGAGAAGTCGAAGGTCTTTTGCGGCGCGGACACGCCCGTTCGGCCGAACCACTGCTTCCACTGCACGAGCGGCGTCTCCGAATAGATCAGACGATGCGAGAGCAGGTCTTCCGGCGTCTTCACGGGATGGCGTTCGAGATACTTGGGCGAGGCGAGCGGCGCGATGAATTCGCCGCGCAAGGTTCGCACGTCGAGATTGGTCCAGTTGCCGTAGCCGTGGCGAATGTCGATGTCGTAATAGCCGTTCGAAAACGACACGTTCTCGTACGAACACGCGAGATTGAGCTGGATATCGCCGTTGTCCTCCTGAAACGACGACAGGCGCGGCAAGAGCCACATGAGTCCGAAGCTCGGACTCGAATGCACGCGCAGAATGTCCACTTCTTTCTGGCTCGACGCGCGCTCGGTGGCGCGGCTCAGGTCCGCGAGCAGGCCGGTGACATCGGACAGATAGCGTTCGCCGGCTGGCGTCAGCACGAGGCCGCGTCCCGACCGCTGAAAAAGCGGCTGCCCGATGATGGCTTCCAGATTCGCGATCTGGTGACTGACCGCCGACGCCGACAAGCCCATTTCCTCTGCCGCGCGATTCACGCTTTTCGTCCGTGCGACGCTTTCGAACGCGACGATGGCCTTGAGCGGCGGAATACGCATAGGTGCTGTGTCTGATTGCGGTTGAATGTGGCGCGCTCCGTTGCGGCGTGCGCCCGGTCCGGCATTATCCGTTTTTCGTTCCAGATGCGCGATTGGCGCGAGCCCTATAACCGTTTGTTATATCCCTGTGCGCCGCGCGGCACGATCCATGCTCCAACCCTTCGTCAAACATCGCACTCATACGCGGAGGCGCATCATGGAATTCCAATACCGCTCATGCACGATCCACACGTCGGCGAGCGTCGAGGACGGAAGCATCGTCGGCAATGCGCGCATCTATCTGCCGCCCGCGAACGAAGGCGACGAAATCGACTCGCACGACATGGACTTTCATCTGGCCTTCGTCGATGAAAACGAGGCGATTGCCTTCGCACGCGAACGCGCGATGGCCTGGGTGGACGAACACGAGGCGCTCGCACTCTGAACGAAGGCGCGCAGCCCGCGATGCCCGCCGTCGGGCTCACGACGGCGGCTTGTTCTTGTTCTTCGAATTGACCGAACGTTCGCGAACTGCGTCAGGGTTATCGGCGTTCAACTGCTCGCGCGCGCGGTGATAGTACTCGTCGGCCCGGCCGGCCTGCCGGCCTTCTGCCTCCCACATGTAATAAGCAAGCGTGCGAATGCGCTGTTCGAGGGCTTCGCGCGCCATCGCGTCGCGTGCATCGTCGTCCTCGTGGTCCGGTCTGCTCGACATTCTCTCGTCCTGTGAATTGGGCGCGACGTGCGCAGTTCGATTTTATGGCCGCGACGGCCGCGTTTGGAAGTTGTCCACTGCATTCGTCGTGCCGGGCCGCGTTCGGGCGTTCTAGTGCTGCGCTTCGAGCGCGCGGGGTATCAACACCTTGCCGGCGTAGTTGAGCGCGTGGTCGAGCGGTTCGATCGCGCTGAACGACATGTCCGCATAGTCGAGCCTTCGATAGAAAGCGGTTTCCATCAGTTCGCCTTTCACGCGTCGATATAAGATGCGCCCTGCCAGATACAGTTGCGGATCGCCGGGCGCGGGGGCGTCCGCGGGGATGACGCCGCCGAAGGTCGTCCGCGTATCGCCATGAAACCAGGCCCACCACTCGGCGTTGGCATCGAGCAATGTGCCCTTCGTGATGACGGACGTGACCGTGTAGCCCCAGCCGGCTCTCGGCAGCGCATGCCGCGCGTCGCTATAGGTTCTTTTCAGCTCGAAGAGGCTTCTAACGATTTCGAGGCGCGCGTCGCTTTTGTTCGCGACGGCGAGCGTCACGCGCCCGGGCCTGCCGGGAGACGCGGTCGCTTTCAGCAGAACGAGAGAGGTGTCCATGATGCTTGACTGCAAGATCGATGAGTCCAGTGCGTGTTCGTGACTAGTGGGCCAGTGCGGTCATTTCACAGCGCGCGATGCGCTGAAATTCGGCGATGAATTCGAGGCGGCGGCGCTGCGTGGTCAGGCGTCCGAGTTCCAGGAGCGCGAAGCCGTTGATCGCGTGCAAGGCGGTCGCGAAGGCGGCCGGAACAATCGACAACTTTGCGCAAACGCCCGCAGAACGCACGAGCAACCACTGCTTCCGGGACGGTTTGTCGGGCATGCAGGCTCCCCTTCAGATGGTGATGTCGGCGTGCGTTGGAGCAATCCACAGTCCCGCGAGGCGGTTCGTGGCGGCTGCGGGAACCTGGTCGCGGGGCACGCCGATTGCACCGCTTTCGCCAACCTCGATAAAGAAAGGAAGCGCGATGCATGCAATGACACGAAGGATCATCTTGAGCTCGATGCTCGCGCTAGCGGGCAACGTTCATGCAGCGGGCGGAGGACTCGGCTGCGGCGGCGGCGGCTGCGTCAACAATGGACAGGGCGGCAGCACGTCGGGCGGCGGAAGTGCGGCGGGACACTCGGCGGATGCATCAGGCGCGCAGCGGCGGTCCAACGTTTCGCCGGGCACCGTATCGAAAGGCGGGCAGGGCAGCGGCATGAGCCGCGATATGGGCGGCGCGATGGCGCCCGGCGCTCAGAGCGGCAAGCCGTCGCCCGTGACCAAGCACGACGCCGGCGGCTCGCAAGGCTGGTAAGGGCGACGCTCGTAGATCGCCCGATTCAGCGCAGCGTGCCGAACAGACCTCGAAGCGCGGTCCGCAACAGATCACCGGATGTCGGCTTGCTGACGAAGCTCATCGCCGGCGCGTAAGTCAACTCGAACACGAGCGCGCCGAGCACTTCGGCTTTAACATCGAGTTTCGGATCGAATTGAAGGAGCACCTCGCCGAGTGCCTTCCATTGCGCTCGCAAGACTTTCTCCTGCGACTTGCGAAACGTGTCCGCGGGTCGCGCCACACGCGAATATTCGAGAATCAGCATCGGCCAGTTACCTTGGCGCGAACTGCGCGTGGCCCACGCCGCGATCCGGTCGATGGCTTTTTCAATGTCCCGCGCGCCTTGCAATTCGGCCAGAATCTCGTCGAGACTCACGCGCCCGTGCTCTTCCAGCACGCCGAGAAAGAGTTCCTCCTTGCCCGCGAAATTCGAATAGACGGCGCCTTTGCTGAAGCCGGCTTCGTCCGCGATGCGGTCGAGCGAAGATGCGGCGTAGCCATCGCGGGCGAACTGCTGTTTCGCGACCGTCAGTAGCCGCGACCGCGTGAGCGCCTGATTCTGCTCGCGGGAAAGCCTTGCCATGTTCGAATCCTGTTGGTGTTGAAGACTGCCCAGTCCCGCTACTAGCAAGTATCCGGAATGCCGCAAACTGCGATCGGGCTTTCTAAATTCGTGATAGTATCCGGATACTATGCGGTATTCTAAATCCGCCGCGAACGCGAAAATCATCAAGAGGCCGAGGCATGTACAAGAAGGGCGCCGCGCTCGAATTGCAGTTTTCATCGGCGCGGCTGAACAACGGTGCGGGCAATCCGTACTGGATCGATTTGAGCGTGCAGGAAGCCACGCTGCTGCACGCCGAACTGAGCGCCTTCTTGGCGAAAGGCGTCGATATGCACGCGGGTCCGCTCATCGTGTCACTGGATGAAAGCGCGCATGACGATACGCACAAATCTGGCGATACCGCCGTCGCGCCCGAACCCGTCGCGTCCGCTTTTAGTCAATGGGTGTGCCTGATCTGCGGATGGATCTACGACGAAGCCGCAGGCGATCCCGAACACGGCATTCCGGCGGGCACGCGCTGGCGCGACGTGCCGGGCGACTGGCGCTGTCCGTTGTGCGATGTCGGCAAGGACGACTTCGCGCTCATTGAATTCTGATCCTTTCGTTTTCTAATAACTCTGCTCAAGACCTCATCGCGCGTTGGCGTGACGGGCGTCGTTGACCAGCTCGCCGATGTGAACGGGCGGCGCGACTCAAGCCAGCGTTCGCACCCAGTGCCATGCCAGCGGTCCGCATATTACGCCCCACGTCAGCACGCAGATAATCAGCGAGACGGTGACGGCCGCGCTGCCGCAGTCCTTCGCGCGCCCTGAGAGTTCGTGACGTTCGAGTGAGATGCGATCGATGGCCGCCTCGATGCTCGAATTGATCAACTCGACGAGCAATACCAGCAGGACCGATGCCGCCAGCAATACACGCTCGGCGGCGCTCACCGGCACGATGAACGCGATCGGCAACAGCACCGCAGCGACGCACACTTCCTGGCGAAACGCGCTTTCTTCACGCCACGTCACGACCAAACCCTTCCATGAGTGGCGCAACGCGAACAAGCCGCGCAGCAGGCCGCTGCGCTTGCCGTGCGGAGGGGGTGTCCATGTAGAGGATGAATTGCGTCGGGCCATGAGGCGATAGTGCGGCTGCGTTAGATGGCAAATGCGCGGGACTAACAAGCATACCGGTTTATTAAGAGCGCCTCGTCGCTCGTTCGCAACTAACCGTCTCCCACCTAAGCGCCCGAATCAAAGGCTAAAGCGGCCACCGGCGCAAGCGCCCGTGACCGCCCCCACTCGCGCTTACATCACCGGCAGGGCGCTCAATTTGCCGATGGTATCCGCGCACGCATGCGCCGCTTCTCTGCCTTTCACGAGGAAATGTTTGCGGAAGAAGCTAACGTGCTCTTCGCCATGATGGAAGTGATGCGGCGTGAGCACCGCCGAAAAGACCGGCGTGCCCGTTTCGAGCTGCACCTGCATCAACCCGTTGATGACGGCCTGCGCGACGAATTCATGCCGATAGATGCCGCCATCGACGACCAGTCCTGCCGCGACGATGCCCGCATAGCGCCCGCTCTGCGCGAGACGCTTCGCGTGCAGCGGAATCTCGAACGCGCCGGCGACTTCGAAAAGATCGATATCGTCGCGCGCATAGCCGAGTTTCTCGATCGCTTCCACGAAGGATGTCTTGCACTGATCGACGATATCGCGATGCCAGCAAGCCTGAATGAACGCAATGCGTGGACGACGAGAGCCCGCAGCGTGGACTGCCTGTGATTCGTTGAAAATGGATGTGTTCATGGACTTCAGCCTGTTTGTGTGAACAGGGCGAAGGACGGCCGCGCGCCTCCACACGAAAGGCGCACGCACCGTCCTGTTCTCTTTCATCCGGACTATACCGTCGGCCCCGGAATCCAACCGGGTCTGCTGACATCGCCGCGCGCCTTCTTGCGATGGCATCGGCCGAGCAGCTCGCGGGCTACGTCCGCTAGGGACGATTACCGCCGGTGGGGAATCGCACCCCGCCCCGAGAACGTGTTCCTCGTCTTGTCGAAGAACGCGGCTACGGTATCACGAGAGAACGCCCCTTAGCAGATTTCCCCGTTTCTCTTGAGGGTAATGCCCCGTGAGCCGTCGGTTCAGCGGAAGCGATTACATCGTGCGCGATATATAATGCGCGGAACCGAACTTCGCGCTGGAGAGCACCATGAAATCGACGGAACCGTCATCTTCCGCACCGTTGCTGTCGGAATTTCTCTGCTTTGCGGTGTATTCTGCGAACCTTGCGTTCGGCAAGGCATACAAGCCCATTCTCGAAGAACTGGGGCTGACGTACACACAGTTCATCACGCTCATTGCGCTATCGGAGGAAGACGATCAGACCGTCGGCTCGCTCGGCGAGAAGCTCTTTCTCGAATCGAATACGCTGACGCCCATCCTCAAGAAGCTCGAGGCAATGGGCTATGTACAAAGGCAGCGCGATCCCGCCGACGAACGCCAGGTGCGCGTGAGCCTGACGCGGGAAGGGCGCCGCCTGCGCGAAAAAAGCTGCAAAACAGACCTCGTCGCGGCCACGGGCCTCAAGCCCGCCGAGTTCGCGAAGGTGCAAAAGGCCATCGTCACGCTGCGCGCGAACCTCATTCGCTCGGTCAACGAAGCCGCGTGACACGCGGCCAACGCAACGCTGGAAACGCCGCCTCGTATCCGGAGCACGCATGCAACGAAGGTTCGACGACCTGCTGCTCGGCAGTATCGAGTTGTTCTGCCTCGCTGCCGAACTGGAAAGCTTCACGCTCGCCGCGAACGCCGCGAGCGTCAATCCGGCGGCGGTGAGCCGCTCCGTCGCGCGGCTGGAAGAGCGCCTCGGCGTGCGGCTTTTCGTGCGTACGACACGGCAAATTCGCCTGACGGATTCCGGCAGACGCTATTACGAACGCTGTCGGCAAGCACTCGGCGAACTCGTCGATGCGGAGCGCGAAGTCACCGGTCAGCAAACCACGCCCGCCGGCGTGCTGCGCATCAGCATGCCGACGCCTTACGGGCATTACCGTGTGTTGCCGCTTCTGCCCGCGTTTCGCGAGCGTTATCCCGATGTCAGCATCGAGACGCATCTCAGTAACCGCAACATCGAGTTCGCGGAAGACGGCTTCGATCTCGCGATACGCGGCCGCGCGCCGGACGACTCCACGCTTATCGCCCGCAAGCTCGAAGACGCACAGATGGTCGTCGTCGCGACGCCGGACTATCTGGAGCACGCGGGCGTGCCCGAGTCGCCCGACGACCTCGCGGCGCACGAGTGCATTCAGTTCGAGCGGCCGAGCAGCGGACGCAACATCGCATGGACGTTTCGCGATGCCGCCGGCGAGACGGATATCGTCACGCGAGGCGCATACGGATCGTCGGGCGACGCGCTCGCGGGCGTCACGCTCGCGCGCGCGGGCGCGGGCCTCTTTCAGACATACCGCTTCATCGTCGAAGAAGACCTGCGTGCAGGGCGCCTCGTGGAAGTGCTGTCCGGCTACCGCAGCACGCGTCCGTTCATCCTGCTTTATCCGCACGCGCGGCACTTGTCGTCGCGCGTCAGAGTGTTCGTCGATTTTCTCTTTGAACATTTGTCGCGCGCACAGGCCGGACGAAAGCCGCAATGAAGCGTCAACCGGCTGCTTTTTCGGCGAGCTTCTTGCGGTAATCCTGAACCGGCAGTCCGCCCCAGCCCCAGTTTTCCAGCTCGACTTCTTCGATCACGACGAACGTCGCTTCGAGCGGCTTGTGCAACACGTCGAGCAATAGCTGGCTCGCGCCCGCGATGAGCCGCGCTTTCTCGTCGGCGGTGATGGCATTCGCGCCGGGGCGCGTGCCTTCGCGCGTGACCTGTATCGTGACAATCGGCATGTCAGACCTCCTTTAGCAACGTTACTCAATGCCCCGCGCTCTGGCCGCCATCCACGTGCAGGATTTCGCCGGTGACGAACGGGGCGCTGTCGAGATACAGAATCGCGTTGACGATATCGCTCATCTCGCCCATGCGCCCCACAGGATGCAGCGCCGACAACGCGGCGTGTGTCTCGGCAGGATGCATCGGCGACTTGATGACGCCGGGCGATACCGCGTTCACGCGCACGCCTGAACGCGCGTACTCGATGGCAAGCGACTTCGTCGCCGCGTTCAGACCGCCTTTCGTCAGCGAAGCGAGCACCGAAGGGACGCCGCTGATCGCGTGATCGACGAGACTGGTCGTGACCGTCACGATATGCCCGCTGCCCGCTTTTTGCATCTGCGCGATCACGCGCTGCGTGATGTGAAAGAAGCCGTCCACGTTCACGCGCTGAATCGCGGCATAGTCCTCTGCCGTGTATTGCGTGAACGGCTTCGCGATGAAGATGCCCGCGTTGTTGACGAGCGTGTCGATGCGTCCGAATCGTTCGATGGCGGTCTCGACGATGCGCTCGGCCGTGCCGGCATCGGCGATGTCGCCGGGTATCGTGATGAGGTCCTTATCGGCCGATTCGCCGATGGAGCGCGAAGTCGCAATGACGCGATGCCCGCGTTCACGGAAAGCCTTGACGGTTTCAGCGCCGATGCCTTGCGATGCGCCGGTGACGATAACCACTTTCGATGCGTTCATGATGAGCCTCATGCAGTGTGAGTGTCGGCTTCTCGAGCCGTTCGAATCGATGGATTCGATGGAGGCACACTGTAGGCGCGTACCGTTTCGCCGCGAACACCCATCGCGGACAAACACTCTTGCGTTTCAGGAACAAGAGCGACGCTATGGCCGACTTAAGCAAAAGCAATTGACACCCGAAAGCGGGTCATGCAGTATGGCGCAACCGATTAGATCGCATCCGATTGATTCGGCAACGTTCATTCACTGAGGCAAACATCATGTCCAACATCGACAAAGTGCTCTACACCGCCAAGACCCATACCTCGTCCGGTGGCCGCGACGGCACCGCGCGCAGCTCCGACGGGCGGCTCGATATCGAACTGTCGTCGCCCGGCAGCGCAGGCAAGGGCACCAATCCGGAGCAACTGTTCGCAGCGGGCTGGTCGGCGTGTTTCATCGGCGCAATGGGGCTTGCGGCGCGCAAGATGAAGGTGACGTTGCCGCCGGATTTGTCGGTAGACGCGGAAGTGGATCTCGGCATGACCGGCGACGCGTATCTGCTCGGCGCGCGCCTTAATGTGAGCCTGCCGGGTATCGAGAAGGAGATCGCGCGTGCGCTCGTGGATGCCGCGCATGAGACGTGCCCGTACTCGAAGGCCACGCGCGGCAACATCGAAGTGGCAATCAACCTCGTGTAACGAAGGTCAGCTATTGAGCCCTGACGCCGATCGTTTTCTCGAAGCAGCAGGCGTCGGGCTGATGAACATAGATGCCGTAGCGGCCGGCCGGCGTGAAGCCGTTGCGCTGGTAGAACGCAATGGCGCGCCGATTGAACGACCGCGTTTCCAGCAAGAGCTTGTGGTAGCCGGCCGCCGCCGCATCCGCTTCGAGCTGCGTCAGAATGGCTTTCCCCACACCGCACGTTTTCGGCCTGCTGTAGAGGCGCTTCAGTTCCGCCACGCCGTAGTCGAAGCGCCGGAATGCACCACATCCGAGCGCGAATCCTTGCGCCGTTCGAGCGACGACGAACGCGCCGCGCGCCGAACATACATCTTC
Source organism: Burkholderia sp. 8Y (assembly GCF_902506145.1). GTDB lineage: Bacteria > Pseudomonadota > Gammaproteobacteria > Burkholderiales > Burkholderiaceae > Caballeronia. Next base: position 2,325,407 of record NZ_LR733519.1, read on the forward strand.
GAGGCAGAAGCGGCTCTGGCCGCTGTCGCCCGAAAAGACGGCCAGCATGGCGCTCAGTTCGTCGAGCAGGGCTTGGGCGTCCAGCGACCACGGGTCTTCACGTCGGACAAGAATGGCGGTTTCGAAGGGCGTCACGGCGAGGGCTCCTTGGCTTGGTCTGCGGTAGCTTCGAGCACGAGCCGAGCAAACCATGGTCCCGAAACCGCCTCAGGAGACGTTTGAAACGCGCGTTCGATCATTGAGCAGCGCGATGAACCGTTCGGCCATCGGCGAGAGCACGCCGGTCTTGCGCGTCACGATGCCGTAAGTCTGCGAAGGCGAGCGCAGCGTCACTGGAAGAATGCGCAGCATCTTGTGCTGCGCGAAGAAGTTCGCGATGTCGGTCGGCAACAAGGACACGAGGTCCTTGCTCTGATTCAGCAACGCCACCGTGACGAACGTGGATGCCGTCGAAATCGTGTTAGTCGGCATGTCCACTCCAGCGAGGTCCATCTCCCGTTCGAGCAGTTCGCGCAAGGGCATCTGGCTCGGATACGTGACCCAGCGGCAGTGCGCGAGATCGCGCATCTCCATGTGGCTGCGCGGCTTCGTCGCGTGCCGGTAGCCGACGACGACGGAGAGCGGTTCATCCGCGAGCTTCCAGTAGCGATATTTCGATGGCTGCTCGCTCACCGCCGATCGGCCGATGACGAGATCGAGATGCCCTTCGTCGAGTTGCAGCAGCATGCGCGCGCTCGTGTCCTCGACGATTTCCACCGATACGTGCGGCTGGTCCGCGTGCAACGCGTCGAGCGCGGGCACGACGACAGCCGGTATCGCACCCATGATCGCGCCGATGGCGAGACGCCCGCCGCGCCCCGACTGAATCTCGGCAATGTCCTGACAAAGCAGCGTCAAATCGGTTGTCAGGAGCCGCGCGTATTGAATCACCCGATGCCCATACTGATTCGGAAGCATGCCGCTTGCCGAACGTTCGAAGAGCGCCGTGTCGAACAGGGCTTCCAGTTCGTGCAACGCCTTGCTGGCCGCCGATTGCGTGATGGCCAGCACCGCCGCGGCCTTGTGCAGCGACTTGTGTTCGTCGAGCGCAATCAGCAATTGAAGCTGTTTCATTCTGAGTCGCGACAGCAACATCTGGACCGTGTTCATCGGCGAGTGGCGGGGCAAGTAGAAGAAGTGATCGGGGGATGGAAACAATTCAATATACATGCCGCATCCCACAACCGTATAGTCGGTTCCGGAGACGACACTCGAGAAACCCGGTTCCGGGTTCACATCATGCAGAACGCAAGCCAGAACATAACTGGCCGGCTCGACGAAGCCCGGCCACGATCCCCCGTGATTCGCCTTCACCGTGACGACGACGTGGTCATCGCGCGAGAGCAGCTTGTCGGCGGCGCGCGTCTCGCCGAAGAGGGCATCACCGTATCCGGACTCATTCCGCCAGGCCACAAGATCGCGACGCGCGCCATCGGGCAAGGCGAAGCGGTGCGGCGCTACGGCCAGATCATCGGCTTCGCGAGCCGCGCGATTGCGCCGGGCGAGCACGTTCACACGCATAACGTGGCGATGGGCGAATTCGATCGCGACTACGCGTTCAGTGCGGGCGCGCGTGCCACGCAGTACGCGCAGGCGCCCGCCACGTTCAACGGCATCGTGCGACCGGATGGGCGCGTCGCGACGCGCAATTACATCGGCATTCTCACGTCGGTCAACTGCTCGGCGACGGTTGCCCGCGCGATTGCCGACCACTTTCGCCGCGACACGAATCCCGCGAGCCTCGCCGCCTATCCGAATGTGGACGGCGTCGTCGCGTTGACGCATGGCGCCGGCTGCGCGGTCGACCCCGAAGGCGAGGGCCTGGCGATGCTGCAGCGAACGCTCGGCGGCTATGCGATGCACGCGAACTTCGCGGGCGTGCTCGTGATCGGCCTCGGCTGCGAAACGAACCAGATTTCGCGCATGCTGGAGACGCAGGGCCTCACCGAAGCGCCGTTTCTGCAGACGTTCAGCATTCAGGAGACAGGCGGCACCGCGAAGACGGTGGCGCATGGCATCGGAGTGGTCAAGGGCATGCTGGCCGAGGCGAACCGCGTGGAGCGCCAGCCCGTGCCGGCCTCGCATCTGATCGTCGGACTGCAATGCGGCGGTTCCGATGGCTATTCGGGCATCTCGGCGAACCCGGCGCTCGGCGCGGCCGTGGACTTGCTCATCGCGCACGGCGGCACCGCGATTCTTTCCGAAACGCCCGAGATTTATGGTGCCGAACACTTGCTGACGCGACGCGCGATCAACCGCGACGTCGGCGAAAAGCTCGTTGCGCGCATCCACTGGTGGGAAGACTATTGCGCGCGCAACCGCGCGGCGATGAACAACAATCCGTCGGCGGGCAACAAGGCGGGCGGTCTCACCACCGTGCTCGAAAAGTCGCTCGGCGGCATCGCGAAGGCCGGCAATACGAACCTCGTCGAAGTCTACGAATACGCGCAGCCCGTGCATGCGAAGGGCCTCGTGTTCATGGATACGCCCGGCTACGATCCGATCTCCGCGACGGGGCAGGTCGCAGGCGGCGCGAACCTCATCTGCTTTACGACCGGACGCGGCTCGGCCTACGGCTGCGCGCCGTCGCCATCGCTCAAGATCGCGACGAACGACGCGCTGTGGAACCGCCAGCAGGAAGACATGGACCTGAACTGCGGCGCCATTCTGAGCGGCGAGAAGAGCATCGAGGAAATGGGCGAAGCCCTCTTCGAGCTGATGCTCGCGACCGCATCCGGCGAGCGTACTCGCAGCGAAATCCACGGCTACGGCCAGAACGAATTCGTGCCCTGGCAGATCGGCGCGATCACCTGAACGCGTACTACAGGCCCGGTCCGAGCCGGCACCCAACCCATAAACATCGTCGTGCTAACCATGCCAAACACTCCCTCTTATCGCGGTGTCTTTCCGGTCGTTCCTACCATTTTCGACGAAGCCGGACGACTCGATCTCGAAGGCCAGAAGCGTTGCGTCGACTTCATGATCGATGCCGGTTCGAACGGCCTGTGCATTCTCGCCAACTTCTCGGAGCAATTCGCGTTGTCGGACGACGAACGCGACTCCGTCATGCGCGTGGTGTTGCAACACGTGGCGGGACGCGTGCCCGTCATCGTGACGACGACGCATTTCAGCACCGACGTGTGCGCGCGCCGTAGCCGCGCCGCCCAAGACGCGGGCGCCGCGATGGTCATGGTGATGCCGCCGTATCACGGCGCGACCATTCGCGTGACCGAGAAAGGCATCTTCGAATTCTTCGGCAAGGTCTCGGATGCGATCGACATTCCGATCATGATTCAGGACGCGCCGGTCGCCGGCACGCCGCTGTCCGCGCCGTTCCTCGCACGCATGGCGCGCGAAATCGAGAACGTCGCGTACTTCAAGATCGAAACAGCGCAGGCCGCCTCGAAGCTGCGCGAGCTCATCGAACTGGGCGGCGATAGCGTCGTCGGTCCCTGGGACGGCGAGGAAGCCATCACGCTCATGCCCGATCTCGAAGCCGGCGCGACAGGCTCGATGACAGGCGGCGGCTATCCCGACGGCATCCGCAAGATCGTCGATGCGTACGCGAGCGGTGACAAGGAGCAGGCTGCATCGCTGTATCAACAGTGGCTTCCGCTCATCAACTACGAGAACCGCCAGTGCGGGCTTGCTGCCTGCAAGATTTTGATGAAAGAAGGCGGCGTGATCCGCTCGGACGCGGTGCGTCACCCGTTCGCGCCCGTGCATCCGAAGACGCGCGACGGCCTGCTCGACGTCGCGCGCCGGCTCGATCCGCTCGTGCTGCGCTGGGGCCACTAAGCACTCAAGCACTCAAGCACTCAAGCATGAACTTCGGGCGATTCCGCTCGAAGACATAAGAAACTGGTTAGGAGACCGGACAATGAATGTGTCCAGCAGTAGCAGCGTGCAAGCCGCAAAAATGACGAATGTCCGGTGGAAGATCTTTCTTCTGCTGCTGACGCTCGTGTCCATCAACTACATCGACCGTGCGGCGCTTTCGGTGGCGATGCCCGCCATTTCGCAAGAGTTCAGCCTCACGCCGGAACGTCAGGGCCTCATTCTGAGCTCCTTTTTCTGGACCTATCTGTTCATGCAGGTTCCTTCGGGCATGCTGGCAGACCGACTCAAGCCGCGTGCGCTGATTGCCATTGCAACCGTCGGCTGGGGCTTCTTTCAGGCACTCGGCGCGCTGAGCACCGGCTGGTTCCTGCTCTTGCTGACGCGTCTCGGCCTCGGCGTGACCGAAGCGCCGATCTATCCGGGCGGCGGCAAGCTCAATGCGCTGTGGCTCACGCAGAACGAAAAGACGCGCGGCGCGGCGCTGCTGGATGGCGGCAGTGCGCTGGGTTCGGGCGTCGGCGCGGTGGTCGTGGCGACGCTGATGACGGTGCTCGGTTCGTGGCGCGCGGCGTTCGTCGTCGCGGGCGTTGGCACCATTCTGTGCGGTGTGTGGGCATGGTGGTATATCCGCAATACGCCGCGCGAGCATCCGTCGATCAGTGACGAGGAAGTCGCCTACATCGAGCGGGCGCACGCCGAGGAAGACGCGAACGAGCCGAAGGTCGCATCGGGCGGATCGCTGTTCCGTTTCTTCGCCTACCGCTCCGTGTGGGGCATGTGCCTGAGCCATACCTGCACCAACCTGATCTTCTTCGGGCTGATGACGTGGCTGCCGACGTATCTCTTCAAGGTTCACGGCTTCGACCTGAAGTCGCTGGGCGGCGCGACGTTCCTGATCTTCTTCTGCGGCTTCGTGGGTGAAGTGCTGGGCGGTCAGCTCGCCGACAAGTGGAAAGCGTCGGGCGCGGGCGCGAACGTCGTGTATCGCTCGATGATGATCATCGGCGCGGCGGCCGTCGCGTTGTCGATGCTCGGCGTCGCGTTTGTCAAGTCGCCGGTCATGGTCGTGGGCCTGCTGTGCGTCGCCTTGTTCTTCCTGCGCTGGAACGGCGGCTGCAACTGGGCGACGCCGGCCATGCTCGCCACCCGTGCGCGCGCCGGCACGCTCAACGGCATCATGAATTTCGTCGGCAATATCGCGGGCATCTTTGTGCCTATCTTCATCGGCTTCATCGTGCAGACGACGGGTTCCTATTTCCTCGCGTTGATGTTCTTCGTCGCGGTGGCGGCGTTCCAGGTGTTGTCGGTACTCAACATCAACTATCAACGCAAGCTGCCGGTATAACCAGAAAGACAGCAGGAGAGCTGTAGTGCAACGTCGTCTTTATACGGGTAACGATCCGCGCCGTGCTCACAGCATCGAAGAGCTTCGCGCGATGGCGCAGCGGCGCGTACCCAACTTCTGTTTCGAGTACGTGGAAGGCGGTGCGGAGGAAGAAGCCACCTTGCAGCGCAATCGCTCGGTATTCGCGGATATCGCTTTCCAGCCGCGTTCGCTCGTGGATGTATCGACGCGCGACATCAGCATCGATCTCTTCGGGCGTCGCAGCGCCGCGCCGTTCATGATCGGGCCGACGGGTTTCAGCGGCCTGCTCTCGCGTGAAGGCGATATCGCGCTCGCCAGCGCGGCTGCGGCGGCGGGCATCCCGTTCATCCTGAGCAATGCCTCGACGGTGCCGCTGGAACGTGTCGTCGCGACTGCGGGCGGCCGCGTGTGGATGCAGGTCTACATGTATCGCACGCGCGATTTCGTCGCGAAGCTGGCCGAACGCGCGAAGCATGCGCAAGTGGAGGCGCTCGTCGTCACCACCGACAGCGCGATCTATGGCAAGCGTGAATGGGACTTGCGCAACTACGCGCGTCCGCTGAAGCTCGATCTGCGCAATACGCTCGATGTGATCGCGCATCCGCGCTGGATGAGGGATGTGCTATGGCCGAACGGCATGCCGAAGTTCGCGAACCTCGGCGATCTGCTCCCGCCGGGCCAGGACAGCGTGCGCGGCGCGGCGTCCGCGCTGGCGAAGGAACTCGATCCTTCGCTCTCGTGGGACGACATCCGCTGGCTGCGTGATCGCTGGCCGGGGCGGCTCATCATCAAGGGCCTCATTCATCCGGAAGACGCCGCGCGCGCCGTGTCCGTGGGCGCGGATGGCATCGTGCTGTCGAATCACGGCGGACGGCAACTGGACGGCTCGGTCGCGGCGCTCGAAGTGCTGCCCGAAGTCGTCGCCGAAGTGAACGGGCGTCTTGCCGTCTTGCTCGATGGCGGCTTCAGGCGCGGCTCCGATATCGTGAAGGCGATGGGGCTCGGCGCCGATGCGGTGTTGCTCGGGCGCGCGACGACATGGGGCCTCGCGGCGGGCGGGCGCGCGGGCGTGGACCGCGCAATCGAGATACTGAAGACGGAAGTGGATCGCGTCATCGGTCTGCTGGGCTGCAAGAGCATCGCCGAACTGGATACGCGCTATCTGCAATGGACGCGCCGCAACGGCCAGCCGATGCAGGCACGCACGCCGCAGCCGATGCAGGAAGCTCTCACCCTTTGAGCACGACATCAATGAACACGAACAACACGAGCCTGAACGAAACGGCATCTGCGGCGCGCATCGAACGCGTCGGCATGATCGGACTGGGACTGATGGGCAGCGCCATTGCCGCGCAGGTCATGCGCAGGGGATTCAAGCTGTCGGTGCTCGGGCATCGCAGCCGCGAGGCGCTCGAAGCACTCGTGGCGCAGGGCGCGACCGAAGCCGTCAGCGCAGCGGACCTCGCGCGCAACGTCGATGTGGTGATCGTGTGCGTTACCGGAACGCCGCAAGTGCGCGATGCCGTGTTCCGCGAGAACGGCTTGCTGGCTGGCGCGCACGAAGGTTCGATCGTGATCGACAGCACCACGGCCGATGCGGACTTCGCCGATGAAGCGGCCAGCGCATTTGCGGCGAAGGGTGCGGCATTCCTCGATGCGCCCGTGAACCGCACGCCGAAGGAAGCGCGCGAAGGCCGGCTCAACGTGCTCGCGGGCGGCGATGCAGCCGTGCTCGATCGCGTGCGGCCGCTCATGGCCGCGTACGCGGAGACGGTGCATCATCTCGGCGCCCACGGTTCGGGTTATCGCGCAAAGCTCATTCACAACTTCATCGCGCAGGCGAACGGCGCGATTCTCGCCGAAGCGTTCGGCACGGCCGCGAAGGCGCAACTGAATCTGCACGAGTTCGCGGCGGTGTGCCGTTTGAGCGGCGCGCATAGCAAGACCTTCGACCGCATCATCCCGTATCTGCTCGAAGGCGATGACAGCGGACAGCAGTTCGCCATCCGGAACGCGGCGAAGGACATGCGTTCGTATAGTCAGCTTGCGGCAGCGTATTCATCGACGGCGATCCTCGCCGAAGCCGTGCGTCAGATGTACGTGCTCGGCACGAATCTCGGTCATGGCGACCAATACGTGCCGCATATGTTTGATGTCATTGCCCAGTTGAACGGGATGAAGAAGAACGGCTGATCAGTCGTCGAAGTCGCCTTCAGCGAGAAGATCCGCGACGCTCTGATGAAGCGCCGGATCGAACCGCGTCTGCCGCACGTTGAAGCCGATTTCATAGCCGCGATGCACGCGCGCTTCGCGTTGACGAAGCGCGTGGCGCAGGCGTTGAATCAGATCGTCGGTGTCCTCGGCGCTCGTGTCGGTGAGCAGCACCGCGAATTCGTCGCCGCTCATTCGCGCGATCACGTCGCTTTCGGCGAGCACATCGCGCAGCACGTCGGAGAACGTCTGCAACGCGCGATCGCCTTCGGCGTGCCCGTACGTATCGTTGATTTCGCGAAAGCCGTCGAGGTCGATCAAAAGCAGCGTGGCATCACGTGAGAGCCGCTTGCACACATTGAGCGCATGCTGCGCGAGCGTTTCGAAGCCGCGCCGGTTGGAGAGCAACGTGAGTTCGTCGATGGTCGCAAGCTGCAATGCGGCCATCTCCTGTTCCGCCATGCGGCCGAGGTCGCGCAAGAGTCGGCGGTCTTCTTCGCCGAACGCGCGCGGATGCTGGTCGATCAGACACAGCGTGCCGAGCTTCGCGCCGTTGGGCAGGCTCAGCGGATAACCCGCATAGAAGCGGATGAACGGCGGCCCGATGACGAGCGGATTGTCGTCGAAGCGCGCGTCGGCGCGGGCATCGGGCACGATCAGCACGTCGCCGCCGACGATGGCATGCGCGCAGAACGATACATCGCGCGAGGTTTGCCGCGTTTTCAGGCCAGTGCACGACTTGAACCACTGCCGGTTCTCGTCGACGAGGCTCACCAGTGCGATGGGAACGTCGAAAAGGCGCTTGGCGAGCCGTGTCAGGCGGTCGAAGCGTTCTTCGGGCGCGGTATCGAGGATGTTCAGTGCGCGAAGCGCGGCGATGCGCTCGCTTTCGTTCGAAGGCTTAATAGGGACAAGCATCGGTGGGAACAAGCATCGGTGGTCGGCAATCGGCTTCCGGATGCCCGAGCGGGCGGGAGAACTAAAGACTATTCTAGCGCCTGACGGCTCTTTGCAGAGGCGTTCAAAAAGCCAATAGGTCTCGCGCCAGCGCGGCGTGAACCGCGCTGGCCCGATTGTTGGAAGCTGCCGCGCCCCTTACCACCCGCCGCGCGATCCACCGCCGCCGGGCGAAGGCGTGTTCTGCGGGCTCGTCACGCCGGAGGACATGTTGCGCGTTGCGCCCGGCGGCTGCATGCCGCCCCGGGCCGGCGCCGCGCTCATGGTGCCGTCGTTCGCGCCGCCGATGCCGCCGCCGCGCGCCATGCCGACGCCGCCATTCGCGTTCGTGCCGTTCGCGCCATTCGCGCCGGAGAGCCCGTTGACGCCGTTCGTCCCCATGCCTGCACCGCTCGTCCCGCCGACCGCGCCGCCCGCTGCCCCGCCGATATCGCCGCCGGCCGCATGAACGCCGCCTGACAGAGCGATCAGGAGCGCCGTCATCGCAAGTCTGGATTTCATGTCGAATCTCCTACTGATTACTGATTACAGCGTTCCCGCGCAAACGTCGTGCCGCGTTCAGCATGCGAACCGCCTGGCCGCTCTCAGGCCGCGAGCGCTGGCTTGTTACTTAAGCATTGCATAAGCATGAGGCCCGCATCATAGACGCGCGGGTCGGTCCGGTGTCACGGCGACAACGCATCCCGCGAATGCCGCTCAAGCGGTTCCGAGTCCATGCACGCCTACTGTCACACTATGGCCACAGCCGCGATGCGACGATCAGCACCCAGCCCGATGCGGCTAAGACACGCATGACGGCGCACGCCATTCCCGTCTGGATGTGGCTGGTCATCGGACTGTGTTGCGCGGCGACCTGTCATGCGGCGCTGGCGGCGCTGTTGCACGGCGGCCGGCGCACCGCTCGATCTTCGCGCCGCGACCATTCCACGAGTGCCGATTCCCCCGTTCCCGTGAGCATTCTGAAGCCGCTGTGCGGCGCGGAGCCGCGTCTTTACGCGAACCTCGAAACCTTCTGCACGCAGACGCATCCTTCATATCAACTTCTCTTTGGCGTCGCGCACGCGTCGGATGCCGCGGCGGGCGTCGTGCGGCGGCTTGCGCGCGCATATCCGGACCGCGACATCGAGCTCGTCATCGACGCAACGACGCACGGCAGCAACCGCAAGGTCGCGAATCTCATCAATCTGTCGGGACACGCGAAGCATGACGTGATCGTGATCGCGGACAGCGATATCGCCGTCGAGCCGGACTACCTGATGCGCGTGACCGCGCCGCTTGCCGATGCGAGCGTGGGCGTCGTCACGTGCCTGTACCGGGCGCGTTGCATTGGCGGAATCTGGGCGAGACTCGGCAGCCTTTTCATCGACGAATGGTTCGTGCCGTCCGTGTATGTGGCGAACGCGCTCGGCTATGGACGCTTCGGCTTCGGGGCGACGCTTGCGCTCACGCGCGAAACGCTCGAAAAGATCGGCGGACTGGAAGCCTTGCGCGATTGCCTCGCCGACGATTTCTGGCTCGCCGAACGGGCGCGCGTGATCGGCCTGCGCACGGTGCTGTCGGATGTCGTCGTCACAACCGATGTGATCGAAGGCGATCTCCCCTCCTTGTGGCGGCGCGAGACGCGCTGGCTGCGCACCATCCGTTCGATCAACCCCTTGGGTTTCGCTTGTCTGTGCATTACGTTTGCATCGCCGTGGCTTCTGACGAGTGCGCTTCTGGGCGTTTCGTTCGACACGAGCGGCACGGACCTCGCACAATCGACAGCCGATGCCATCGTCGATATCAGCACCTCTCTCGGCATCAGCGCGCGTCTCTTGCTGCACTCGCGCAGCGCGCGTTCGTGGCGCGCGTTCTGGCGCGACCTGCCGCTCATTCCGCTGCGCGACGGGCTGATGTGGCTCGCGTGGTTCGCCGCGCTGTTCGGTTCGAGCGTCGTGTGGCGCGGCGTGCGCGTGCCGCTCAACGTCTCCGATGCCTCGGCCTCCGAAGGCGACGCGTACGAAACGAATCCGTCCGACAGGCCATGAAAACACGCCTTGAATACACGCCATGAATACACAGGACTTCGCATCATGAAGCAGACGCTTTTTCTTCAGGCCCCGTCTTTCGACGGTTTCGACGGCGGTGCGGGATCGCGCTATCAGGCCAAGCGCGAGATACGCTCGTTCTGGTATCCGACGTGGCTCGCGCAACCCGCCGCGCTGATACCGCAAAGCCGCGTGCTCGACGCGCCCGCCGATGGCCTGTCCGTCGAGGAGACGCTCGACATCGCGGCGCACTACGATCTCGTCATCATTCACACGAGCACGCCGTCCTTTCCGACCGACGCGCTCTTCGCCGAGCATCTGAAAGCGCGCAAGCCGTCGGCGCTGATCGGCATGGTCGGTGCGAAAGTGGCGGTCGATCCGCATCACTCGCTGACAGCGAGCGACGCGATCGACTTCGTGTGCCGCGAGGAATTCGACTACACCTGCAAGGAAGTCGCCGAAGGCATGCCGTTCGCGTCGATCAAAGGGCTCTCGTGGCGCAATGAAGACGGTGCAATCGAGCATAACGAAGCGCGCCCCATCCTCGAAAACATGGATGAGTTGCCGTTCGTCGCGCCCGTTTATCGACGCGATCTGAATATCCGGAACTACTTTATCGGCTATCTGAACTATCCGTACGTGTCCATTTATACGGGGCGCGGCTGCCGTTCGCGCTGCACGTTCTGCCTGTGGCCGCAGACGGTGGGCGGGCATCGCTACCGCGTGCGCTCGGTCGAGAACGTGCTGGAAGAAGTGAAGTGGATTCGCGACAACATGCCGGAAGTGAAGGAGATCATGTTCGACGACGACACCTTCACCGACTTTAAGCCGCGCGTCGAGGACATCGCGCGCGGGCTGGGCAAGCTCGGCGTGACGTGGTCGTGCAACGCGAAGGCCAACGTCCCGTATTCGACGCTCAAGATCATGAAGGAGAACGGCTTGCGTCTCTTGCTGGTCGGTTATGAATCCGGCGACGACCAGATTCTGCTCAACATCAAGAAGGGCTTGCGCACGGATATCGCGCGGCGCTTCGCCGACGATTGCCGCAAGCTCGGCATCAAGGTACATGGCACGTTCATTCTAGGCTTACCGGGCGAAACCAAAGAGACGATCGATAAAACCATTCGGTATGCGAAGGAAATCAATCCGCATACCATCCAGGTCTCGCTGGCCGCGCCTTATCCGGGCACGACGCTCTACAAACAGGCTGTCGATAACGGCTGGCTCGCGGAGAACAAGGTCATCAATCTCGTCAGCAAGGAAGGCGTGCAACTGGCGGCGATCGGCTATCCGCATCTCTCGCGCGAAGACATCTATCACGAGCTCGAACGCTTCTATAAGCGGTTCTATTTCCGGCCGTCGAAGATCTGGGAAATCGTGCGGGAAATGCTGACGAGCTGGGACATGATGAAGCGCCGCCTGCGCGAAGGTGTGGAATTCTTCCGCTTCCTGCGGGCGCGCGAGGCATGACCGCATGCGAGCGTTGATTGTCACCGCCGACGACTTCGGTCTGCACGAGCGCATCAACGAGGCGGTGATCCGGGCGCATCGCGAAGGCGTGCTCGCGTGCGCGAGCCTGATGGTCGCCGCGCCCGCCGCGCGGGATGCGGTCGCGCGCGCGAGAGCGTGTCCGTCGCTGCGCGTCGGCCTGCATATCGTGCTGGCCGATGGCGTGTCGACGCTCGGCGCCGCGCGTGTCCCCGCATTGACCGATGATGACGGATGGATGCGCGATGCCCCCCTGAAAGACGGTCTGCGCTATGCGTTGCTTCCTCGCGTGCGGCGCCAGCTCGGCGAGGAAATCCGCGCGCAGTTCGAAGCGTTTCGCGCGACCGGGCTCGCGCTCGACCACGTCAACACGCACAAGCATCTGCACGTGCATCCGGTGGTGCTTTCGCTGATTCTCGAGATTGGCCGCGACTACGGCATGCGCGCGATGCGTTTGCCATCGGAAGCGAGCGCGCCGTTCTGGTTGAAGCCGTGGACGGCGCTGACGCGCCGGCGTCTCGCACGCGCGGGCATCGCGCACAACGATTACGTCGTCGGCATGGCGCAAACGGGCCGGTTCGATGAAGCCGCGTGGCTCGCGGCGCTCGCCGACATAGACGTAAAAGATGGACGGGTCGGCGAAATCTACTGTCATCCTGCCGTGGCCGGCGATACACCGATCACGTACTCGATGCGCGACTACCGGCACGCCGACGAACTCGACGCGCTGCTGTCTCCGCGCGTCAGTCAGGCGCTCGGTGCGGCGCGTGCGCGCGGCGTCGCGCTGGGCGGCTTCTCAGACGTGTTTGCCGACGCATTCGGCGCGGGGCGCGCGTGATCGCGCTACGCAAGGCCGCCGCCACCGCGTGGCCGGGCGTGCTCGCGCTCGTCGCGGCGCTCGTGATCGGCTATACGCTGCGCGACAGCATCGGCCAGGCGAGCGAACGGATCATGCATGCGTGGCTGCCGCTGCTTCTGCTCGTGCCGTATCGCGCGGTGCCGCTCGCGCTCGATGCGCTCGGCTGGTGGATCCTGCTTGCGCGTGCCGTGCCGTTTCGCTTTGTCTGGTGGATCGCGACGGTGCGCGACGGCGTGAGCCGCCTGCTGCCCGTCGCAAGCGTGGGCGGCGAAGTGGTCGGCGTGCGGCTCGCGTGCTGGAAGCTGCGCGATTCATCGGCGGTGATCGCGTCGGTGATCGTGGAAGTGCTCGTCACGCTCGGCATGCAGGCGATTTTCGCGATCATCGGCATCGCGGCGCTCGCGCATGCGGCTGCGTTGCACCGCGCGTTGTGGCCGCTCGCGGCGGCAAGCGCGGCGACGCTCGCGGCGCTCGGCGGATGCGCCTGGTGGCTGCGTCGCGGTGCGCCATTCGATGTGCTTTTGGCGCTCGCACGGCGCGTGCTCGGCAGCAGCCCGCTGCTTCGCGCGGGGCATTCGCGACGGCTCGACGCCGCGTTGCGCGCGCTGGCGCAGCGTCCGCGTGCGTGGCTTGCCGCGCTCGCATGGCAGCTCGCGGGGCAGGCCGCGGGCGCGCTCGAGAACTTCTTCGCGCTCTGGGCGATGGGCGTGCCGGTGACGCTGACCGATGCCGTCGCGATCGAAGCCATCACGCAAATTGCACGGCACGTCGCCTTTTTCGTGCCGCTCGGCGTCGGCGTGCAGGACGCCGCCATCGTGCTGACGGCCCAGCTCGCCGGCCTCGGCACGGAAGCAGCGGTCTCGCTTGCGCTCGTCAAGCGCATGCGTGAAGTGCTGTCGGGCGGGCTTGCGCTGGCGTCGTGGCTGGTCGCGGAGCGCGTTCGTCGCAAGGCCGGCACGACGGCAAGCGCAGCGCGGAAGAACCGCGCGAAATTATCTGCATGACGTATCGCACGGCATGCAAGTCGCAATCTGCAAGTAACGAGGAATACTAATGAAAGTCGAATCGAAGGTCCCACAGGTCACGTTGCTTTTCTGGATCGTCAAGATTGCCGCGACGACGCTCGGTGAAACCGGCGGCGACTGGGTGTCCATGTCGTTGAACCTCGGCTATCTGATCGGCTCGGCCATCTTCGCGCTGCTGTTCGTCGGCTTCGTCACCGCGCAGGTGAGAGCGCGGGCGTTTCACCCGTCGCTGTACTGGGCGACCATCGTCGCGACGACCACGCTTGGCACGACGCTCGCCGACTTCGCCGACCGCTCGCTCGGTCTCGGCTATCCGGGCGGCGTGACGATCGTTTCGGCGTGTCTGCTGGCGAGCCTCGCGGTGTGGTATCGCGTGGAAGGCAGCGTGTCGGTCGATCGGATCAATACGCCGCGCGTCGAATGGTTCTACTGGGTGACGATCCTCTTCTCGCAAACGCTGGGCACCGCGCTCGGCGACTGGATCGCGGGCGACGACCGCGGCGGTCTCGGGTTCGGTTACGAAGGCGGGGCGCTTCTCTTCGGCGGATTGCTGGCCTGCGTCTCCGCGCTCTACTTCTGGACCGCGCTGTCGCGCACGCTGCTGTTCTGGGCGGCGTTCGTGCTGACGCGGCCGCTCGGCGCGACGCTCGGCGACTTGTTCGACAAGCCCGTTGCGCAAGGCGGCCTCGCGATGAGCCGCCTCTGGGCGTCGGTCGCGCTGCTGGCGTTCATGGCCCTCTGCGTCGCATGGATGACGATGGCGCAGACGCGCGAGCGCAGATCCTTGCGATAGCGCGCATCAGCGCAGCGGCGCAATGCCTTCGGCCACGCCAGCCGGCATGCAGATGTGCTTGATCTCGGTGAAGTCGGCGAGCGCGTCGTAGCCATGCAGACGCCCGAGGCCGCTTTGCCGGTATCCGCCGGTTTCGGCTTCCGCGAAGAGCTTGTTGTGGTCGTTGATCCACACCGTGCCGTTCTTGAGCGCCCGCGCGATGCGAAACGCGCGCGGACCGTCGTGCGTCCACACGCTGGCTGACAGGCCGAACACGGTGTCGTTGGCCTTCGCGACGGCTTCCTGTTCGCTCTCGAAGACTTCGAGCGTGACGAACGGACCGAAGATTTCTTCCTGACAGAAGAACGCCTTAGGGTCGCCATGCTCGACGAGCGTCGGCGACAGAAACGCACGGCCCGATGCGCCGCCGCGCAACAGCACGCGATCCGCCGTGTCGCATGCACGTTCGATCGTGCGATTCACGGCATCGCGCGTCGGGGCGTCGATGAGCGCGCCGATATCCGTCGCCGGATCGATGCCCGGCCCCACCTTCAGCGCCGCGAGTGCGCCCGCGAGCTGTTCGCGCATGTCCGCCGCGCGCGACGCATGCACGAGCACGCGCCGCGCAGCCGTGCATTGCTGGCCCGAGATGATCGTCGCGGCGCGCGCCAGGCGCGGCGCGATGGCGGCGATATCGGCATCGTCGAAAACGAGGCAGCATGACTTGCCGCCGAGTTCGAGCGAGAGCTTCTTCATGCTGTCCGCCGCCGCTGCCATGATCTTCTTGCCGGTGGCGGTCGATCCGGTAAAGCTCACCACGTCCACGCCGTGCGAATCCGCGAATCGCTGGCTCGCGACATGACCCTGCTCGTTGACGAGGTTCACCGCGCCGCTGGGCAGCGCGGTGTGCTCGAAGCAGCGCAGCATCGCCGCCGTGACGAGCGACGTCTGCGCGGCGGGCTTCACGACTGCCGTGCAGCCCGCCGCGAGCGCAGGCGCGAGCGAGCGCACGAGCAGCACGGCCGGCGCGTTCCACGGCACGATGATCGCGGCGACGCCAGCGGCTTCGCGCAGCATCGTCGAAATGGTGCCCGGTTCGGGTTCGAGCACATGCCCCGCGATGTGCCGAGCAAGTCCAGCGTAATAGCGCACTTCGGAGATCGCGCCCGCGATCTCGCCGCGCGATTGCGCAATGGCCTTGCCGTTTTCGCGCGTGAGCAGCGTGGCGAGCGCTTCGCGTTGCTGCTCCAGCGCCGCGGCCCACGCAAGCAGCACGTCCTGACGCAGACGCGCATCTTGCGCCCACGTCGTGCGGTCGAATACATGGCGCGCGGCGGCGATGGCGGCGTCTGCTTCCTGCGCGCCGCCGTCGGCGTACTGGCCGATGGCTTCGCCCGTCGCGGGATCGATGCTGTCGAGCGTCGGCGTGCCGGTCCATTCGCCGCCGATCCAATGCAATGCGCAATGCAATGCGTTCATGCTGATTGTTCCTTCAATGAGGGAGATACGTCGGACACCGAAGTATTGGAGGCTTGGTGCAATTCATCGCCGATGATCGCGATTAGTGCCTCCGCCGCCGCGCTCAACGGTCTGCGCGGATGACTCACGCACACGATATGCCGCACGATGCGCGGCGCGAGGATCGGGCACGCGCGCAAGGTGCCGTGCCGCGCGGCACGCTCGACCACGATGCGCGGAAGAATCGTCGCAAAGCGCGTGTGCTCGACGAGTTTGAGAATGGTGGAAAGCACGTCGATCTCGAAGCGCGGCGCGAGCAGCACGTCTTCATGCTGCGCGGCGCTGTCGAGCACGCCGCGCAGACCGTGGCGCTTGGTCGGCAACACGAGTTCGAGTTCGGGCAACTGCGCTAATTCAATCGCGTGCGGCAAGTCGGGGCCGTGCACGGCGCTTGTCGCGAGCACCATCTCCTCGTCGAGCAGCGCGCGCGAATCGAGCGAAAGGCGAGCGCGCGGCTTGTTGATGATCGCCGCATCCAGTTGACCGCCCGCGACCCAGTCGATGAACGTCGCGCTGTAGCCATCGGCCACCGTCACTTCGACATCCGGATAACGCGCATGAAAACGCGAGAGCGAGTCCGCCAGCACGCTCTCCGTGACCGAGGCGATCAGCCCGATGCCCACGTGTCCCGTCACGACTTCATCGCGCTGCACGAGCTGCTGCCGCGCGTGCGCGAGGTCGCGCATGATCGGCAAAAAGAGGCGATACATGAGCCGTCCCGCCGCGGTCGGCGCCATGCCGTGCGCGCCGCGCTCGAAAAGTTGCTGATGCAGTTCGTCTTCCAGCTTGGCGATCTGCATGCTCAACGCGGGCTGCACGATGTTCAGGCGCTTGGCCGCACGCGTGACCGAGCCGTCCTCGAAGAGCGCAATGAAGTACTGGATTTGCTTGAGGTCCATTCAATCCCTTTCGGCATCAGTAACGCTAATAGCTTGCGCTCGCGTTATCACCAAGCGCCCTTTGCGCTCCCACTGTGTCTTTAATGACAACGCCCAGCCGCACGGCGTGCGGAAGGCATCTATTGATACGTAACTGTAAGAACGCTGTCATCGGGGCTAACACGGATATAAGAGCCAGTGATTCGGCGCATCAGAAAACAGTATTAGAACTTATGGAGCGATCTCGCTACGCTTCAGACCATGCGCTTGCTTCGGCATCTTCAGCCGATGAAGCGGGCATGAGATGGAGACACGAATGAACACACGCGATGCCGCAACGAACGGCATTTCCGCATTGACGTGGGCCAGCCAAGGCTCGGACGCCGGTTCGCTTTCGCTGCGCGACTGGCTCGCGCATCTCGCGAAAACCGGACGCGTCGCGACGATCGACAAGCCGGTTGCGCTCGAGCATGAACTGGCGGCCATCGCCAAGCGGCTCGACGGCACGCAGGCGGCATTCTTCACGCAACCGGGCGGACATGCGGTCCCCGTGGTGACCGGTTTCATGGCGAAGCGTGCGTGGATTGCGGAAGCCCTGGGCGTCGAGGAAGCCGGCCTGCTCGCGCGCTTTTCCGCTGCGGCTGCCGCGCCGCTCGCGTCGAAAGTCGTCGCGCGTGAAGAGGCGCCGTGCCAGCAAGTGGTGCATACGAACGACATCGACCTGCACGCGCTTTTGCCTATTCCCACGCACAGCGAGCACGACAACGGCCCGTACATCACGGCGGGCCTCGTGATTGCGCGCAATCCGCGCACGGGCGTGCAGAACGTGTCCATCAACCGCATTCAGGTGCATGGCCGCGACCGCATGGCGATTCTGCTGCTGCCGCGCCATCTGTACGCATTCCAGCGTGCAGCCGAGGAAGCGGGCGATGCGCTCGACGTGGCAGTTGCCATCGGCGTCGATCCGCTGACAATGCTCGCGTCGCAAGCCATCACGCCGATCGATCACGACGAACTCGAAATCGCGGGCGCGCTGCATGGCGCACCGCTGCCGGTCGTGTCGTGCGTGACGAGCGGCGTGCATGTGCCGGCGTTCGCGGAGATCGTCATCGAAGGACGCATTCTGCCGAACGTGCGCGAGCCCGAAGGCCCGTTCGGCGAGTTTCCCAAGTACTACAGCGCGAAGGAAGCGCGCGAAGTGATCGAAGTGACGGCGGTGACGCATCGGCGCGACCCGATCTTTCATACCATCGTGCCCGCCGAAATGGAGCATCTGCTGCTCGGCGCGATTCCGCGCGAAGCCACGCTGCTCGCGCATCTTCAGCGCAGCCATCCTTCGGTCACGGACGTGCATCTTTCGGTGGGCGGCGTGTGCCGCTATCACCTGTGGGTGCAGTTCGACAAGAAGCGCGAAGGCGAGGCGAAGAACGTGATTCTCTGCGCATTCGGCGCGCACTACGACATCAAGCAGGTCGTCGTCGTCGATACCGATGTCGACGTGCACGATCCCGCCGAGATCGAATGGGCCATTGCGACGCGCTTTCAGGCCGACCGCGATCTCGTCGTGATAGCGGGCGCGCAAGGCTCGCCGCTCGATCCTTCGACGACCGTCGGCCTTCCTGATGACGCGCCTGCGCATCTGCAAGGCATCAGCGCGAAGATGGGCCTCGACGCCACGCGTCCGGTCGTCTATCCGGCGCACGTCTTCACGCGCGTACGCATTCCCGGCCAGGACACGGTCGATCTGGATGCGCTCATCGCGAGCGATAACAGCGCGCTGAACGCCTACCTTACGCGCGATCATGGCTGAGCGAAAGAAGCGCATCGTCGTCGGCATCTCGGGCGCGAGCGGCGCGGTTATCGGCGTGCGCCTCATTGCCGCGCTGCGCCGGCTCGGCACGCACGAGACGCATCTGATCGTGTCGGCGTCCGGCGCGGTGACGGCGGCGCAGGAACTCGGCCTCACGCGCGGCGACCTCGATACGCTCGCGGACGTCGTGCATAACGTGCGCGATATCGGCGCGGCGGTCGCGAGCGGTTCGTTCCTGAGCGACGGCATGGTGATCGCGCCGTGTTCGATGAAGACGCTCGCCGGTGTCGCGAACGGCTTCGCGGACAACCTGCTGACGCGCGCCGCCGACGTCATGCTGAAAGAACGCCGCCGCCTCGTGCTGGTCGCCCGCGAGACGCCGCTCAACCTCGCGCATCTGCGCAACATGACGCTCGCGACAGAAATGGGCGCCATCGTGATGCCGCCCGTGCCGGCGTTCTACGCGCATCCGAAGACCATCGACGATGTCGTCGATCACACGGTCGGGCGCATTCTGGATTTGTTCGGCATCGAGCACGGCGAGATCGCGCGCCGCTGGAGCGGCCTCGCCGATGAATTCGGCAGCCGCGCCGAGAGCAAGGAGTGACGCCATGAACCAGCGCGATACAGGTTTTGCCGATATCAACGCACGCGCCGCTGAGAACACGGCCGCCGCGCCGGAGCGCCACGTCGGCCGTTCGATGCCCCGCGTCGAAGACCCCGCGATCCTGACGGGCCGTGGCCGCTACGGCGACGACCTCGCCGTGAAGCCCGGCACGCTGCACGCCGCGATTCTGCGCTCGCCGCACGCGCACGCGGATATCGTGTCCATCGACACCGAAGCCGCGTCGAAGCTGCACGGCGTGCGCGCGGTTCTCACGCGCGACGACTTGCGCCCGTGGTCGCGGCCCTTCATCGTCGGCGTGAAGTCGCCAATGGAGCAGTGGGCGCTCGCGATGGACCGCGTGCGCTACGTAGGCGAGCCGGTGGCTGTCGTGATGGCGGAATCGCGCGCCATCGCGGAAGACGCGCTGGACCTCATCAAGGTCGAATACGCACAGCGCGATGCCGTCACGTCCATCGAAGAGGCGGTGAAGGAAGACGCGCCGGTGCTGCACGAGCGCGTCGGCACGAACGTCATCAGCGAGCGGCATTTCAGCTATGGCGATCCGCAAGCCGCGTTCGAGCGCGCGCCGCATCGCGTGAAACTGGTCGCGCACTATCCGCGCAATACGTGCGCGCCGATCGAATGCGGCGTGGTGATCGCCGAATATCTGTCGGGCGACGAAGGCTACGACGTCACTTCGAATTTCATGGGGCCGTTCTCGCTGCACGCCGTCATGGCGATGGCGCTCAACGTCCCCGCGAACCGTCTGCGCCACAAGGCCCCGCGCGATTCGGGCGGCAGCTTCGGCGTGAAGCAGGCGGTGTTTCCATACGTCGTGCTGATGTGCCTCGCCTCGCGCAAGGCCGGCGCGCCGGTGAAATGGGTCGAAGACCGGCTCGAACACCTGAGCGCGGCGACGTCCGCGACCGCGCGCCTGTCCACCCTCGAAGCCGCCGTGGAAAGCGACGGCCGCATTCTCGCGCTTTCGTACGATCAATTGGAAGACGTCGGCGGCTACGTGCGCGCGCCCGAGCCCGCGACGTTCTACCGGATGCACGGCTGCCTGACCGGCGCCTACGCAATTCCAAATCTCGCCGTGCGCAACCGCGTCGTGCTCACCAACAAGACGCCGACCGGCCTCGTGCGCGGCTTCGGCGGACCGCAGGTCTATTTCGCGCTGGAGCGGCTGATTCAGCGCATCGCGATCGAATTGAAGCTCGATGTGCTCGACGTGTACCGCCGCAACTTCGTTCCCGCCGATGCGTTCCCGTATCGCGCGGCGGCGGGCGCGCTGCTCGACTCGGGCAACTATCAGGAGGCGCTGCGTCTTTCGAACGTGGAGGGCGGCTACGAAGAACTCATCGCCCGGCGCGACGCGGCGCGCAAGGAAGGGCGTCTGTATGGCATCGGGTTCGCGGCGATCGTCGAGCCGTCCGTGTCGAACATGGGCTATATCACGACCGTGATGCCGCCCGACGCGCGCAAGAAGGCCGGCCCGAAGAACGGCGCGATAGCCAGCGCGACCGTGAGCGTCGATCTGCTCGGCGGCGTGGTCGTCACCATTGCATCGACGCCCGCAGGACAGGGCCACATGACGGTGTGCGCGCAAGTCGTCGCGGATGTGCTCGGGCTGGACCCGAAGGACATCGTCGTGAACGTGGAGTTCGACACGCACAAGGACGCATGGTCCGTCGCGGCGGGCAATTATTCGAGCCGCTTCGCGGGCGCGGTGGCGGGCACGGTGCATCTCGCCGCGACGCGCGTGCGCGACAAGCTCTCGCGCATTCTCGCGAAGCAGTTCGGGTGCGCCGCCGGCGACGTGCGCTTCGAGCGTGCGCGCATCTTCCCGAAAGATGCCGAAGACCGCGCGCTGCCGTTCGCGCGCGCGGCGAGCAACGCGCCGCACTGGGCGCCCGCGCTCTTGCCCGACGGCGACGAGCCGGGCTTGCGCGAGACCGTGTTCTGGTCGCCGCCGCACATGGACGCCCCGGATGAAGAGGACCGCATCAACACGTCGGCGGCGTATGGCTTCGCGTTCGACATGTGCGCCGTCGAAGTGGACCGCGAGACGGGGCGTGTACGTATCGACCGCTACGTGACCGCGCACGACGCCGGCACGCTGCTCAATCCCGCGCTCGCGGACGGCCAGATTCGCGGCGCGTTCGCGCAAGGGCTGGGCGCGGCGCTGATGGAAGAGTTCCGCTACGGCGCGGACGGCAGCTTCCAGTCCGGCACGCTCGCCGACTATCTGATGCCGACGACCTGCGAAGTGCCCGATCCGGTGATCGTGCATCTGGAAACGCCGTCGCCGTTCACGCCGCTCGGCGCGAAAGGGCTCGGCGAAGGCAACAACATGAGCACGCCGCCGTGCATCGCGAATGCGGTGGCGGACGCGCTCGGCGTCGAGGACATTCGCCTGCCGCTGACGCCGCAAAAGGTGATGGCGCTGATCGGCATCGACGATCCGGAACCCTCGCGCCCCGAATACCGCGAAGCGGCCCCGGCGAAGCCCGCGACGCCCGGCGGCGGCAAGGCGTTGACGGCGCAAGGCGCGGTCGATTTGCCCGCGACGCCCGAAGCCGTCTTCGCCGTGCTGCTCGACCCGAAGGCGCTCGCCAAGGTCATTCCGGGTTGTCACGCGCTGGAAGAGACCGCGCCGAACCAGTATCGCGCGGACGTGACGGTCGGCGTCGGCATGATCAAGGCGCGCTTCGAGGCGCGCATTGGCCTGTCGGAGATCAACGCGCCGCGACGGCTGCGTCTCGCGGGCGCGGGCATTTCGCCGCTCGGCAGCGCGCGCGGCAACGGTCTCGTCGAACTGACGCCGCAGGGTAGCGGCACGCGCCTCACATACGACTACGAAGCGCAGGTCTCGGGCAAGGTCGCGGCGGTCGGCGGACGCATGCTCGAAGGCGCGGCGAAAGTGGTGCTCAGGCAATTGTTCGAATCGCTCGGCCGTCAGGCGGCGGG
Source organism: Burkholderia sp. 8Y (assembly GCF_902506145.1). GTDB lineage: Bacteria > Pseudomonadota > Gammaproteobacteria > Burkholderiales > Burkholderiaceae > Caballeronia. The sequence continues at coordinate 2,347,774 of NZ_LR733519.1, forward strand.
CAAGCCGGTCGTGCAGCGCAGGTCGTGGATCGCGCGGCTCGCCGGACGCTTGGGCCGTTTCAGGAGGCATGCATGAAACCCGCGCCGTTCGACTATCTGCGCGCGACGACGACGCAACACGCGCTCGACGCGCTCGCGCAACACGGCGAGGACGCGCGCGTGCTCGCGGGCGGGCAATCGCTGATGGCCGTGCTCAACATGCGCCTTGCGCAGCCGCGCGTGCTCATCGATATCTCGCGCACCGCCGAGCTGGACGCCGTGCGCGTCGACGACCGGGCGGGGCATCTCGTCGTGAGCGCGGCGGCGACGCAAGGCAGCGTCGAGTGGCGCCGCTCGTTGCGCGACGAAGTGCCGTTGCTTGCGATGGCCTTTCCGAACATCTCGCACTTTCAGATTCGCAATCGCGGGACGGTGTGCGGTTCCATCGCCCATGCCGATCCGAGCGCGGAACTGCCGCTCGTGCTCACCGCGCTCGGCGGCGACGTCATGCTGCGCTCGAAAAAGAAGCGCCGCACGCTCGCGGCGCAGGACTTCTTTCAAGGAATGCTGATGACGGCGCGCGAGCCGGACGAACTGGTGGAAGCCGTGCGCTTTCCGTTGAAGAAGCCCGGCGAGCGTCACGCGTTCGCCGAGTTCTCGGCGCGGCACGGCGATTTCGCGGTGGTCGCCTGCGCGGCGGTCGTGACGGACGACGCCATTCGCATCGCGGTGGGCGGCGTCGCGGACCGGCCGGTTGCCGAGACCTGGCCGCGTCTCGCGGGCGACGACCTGCGCGGCGCATTGAACGACCTGAGCTGGAAACTGAACGCGCAAGACGACGCGCACATCAGCGCGAAGTATCGCCGGAATCTGGTCCGGCAATTGGGATGGCGCGTGATCGAGGAGGCGAAGTGAGCAACACGGCGGACAACATCATGCGGCACGGCGAGCAGCAGCGCATCACGCTGACGCTCAACGGCCGCGAACGCAGCGGCTATTGCGAGCCGCGCGAACTGCTGTCGGATTTCATCCGGCACGGACTGGGCGCGACGGGCACGCACGTCGGCTGCGAGCACGGCGTCTGCGGCGCGTGCACGGTACACGTGGACGGCATCGCGGCGCGCTCGTGCCTGATGCTCGCGGTGCAGGCGGACGGACGGCGTATCGATACCGTGGAAGGTCTCGCGCCGGACCAGACGCTCGGCGATTTGCAGCAGGCTTTCCAGCGTCATCATGCGTTGCAGTGCGGCTTCTGCACGGCGGGCATTCTGATGTCGTGCGCGGACTATCTGCAACGCGTGCCCGACCCGAGCGAGCAACAGGTGCGCGAGATGCTCTCGGGCCATATCTGCCGCTGCACGGGCTATACGCCGATCGTCGCGGCAGTGCTCGACGTAGCCGCGCGCCGTCAGGGCAAGGCAAACACGAAGGAGGCCGAACATGCTTGATCTCGGCCGCACCTTCCTGCAAAGCGTCGAGCGCAGCCCGAACGCGCTCGCGCTCGTCGATGGCGACCTGCAACTGACCTACGCGGCGTGGCATCGCGTGATCCTGAATGTCGCCGATGGCCTGCGCGCGCTCGGCGTGCGACGCGGCGACCGGCTGCTCGTCGTGCTGCAAAACCGCTGGGAAATGGCGACGCTGCATTGGGCGGGACAGTTCGCGGGCATCGTGATCGTGCCGCTCAACTGGCGCGCGAAGCCGGAGGAAGTCGAGTACTGCGTGACCGACGCGGGCGTGAAGGCGATCGTCTACGAGCCCGTTTCCGCCGATGCCGTGATGCAGAGCGCGTCGGCGCAAAACCTGCCGCGCATCGGACTCGACGACGTCTCCGGCGGCACGATGCGCTTCGACGCGCTCATCGTCGAACAAGGAGGCGCCGAAGAAACGACGCACGCCACCGCCGACGACATCTCGCTCATCCTCTACACGTCCGGCACCACCGGCAAGCCGAAGGGCGTGCCGCGCCGTCACCGGCACGAACGCGCAGCCGCGCTCGCGCACGTCGCGCAGAACCTGTACCGGCGCGGCGAACGCACGCTCGGCGTGATGCCGCTCTATCACACGATGGGCGTGCGCTCGCTGCTCGCGATGGCGCTCGTCGATGGCGTCTTCGTCTGCGTGCGCCGCTGGAACGCGAAGCTCGCGCTGGAATCCATCGCGCGACACGGGCTAACGTGCCTCTATCTCGTGCCGACGCTCTATCACGACCTGCTCGCCGACAGCGGTTTTGCGAGCACGGATACGTCGTCGGTCAGAAAGCTCGGCTTCGCGGGCGCGCCGATGAACGACGGCTTGCTCAAGCGCCTGTCGGCCGCGTTCGAGCCGGAGCTGTTCGTCAATCACTACGGCTCGTCCGAGGTCTACACGTTCAGCATCGACCAGGACGCGACCAAGAAGCCGGGCAGCGCGGGGCGCGCGGGCATCAACACGCGGCTGCGCGTGGTGATCCTCGACGCCGCGTCGCCCGACGAAACCGCCGCCGTCGGCGAGGAAGGCCAGATCATCGCGGACCTGCTCGGCGATGAAGCGTTCGAAGGCTACTGGAATCGCCCGGACGCGAACGCGAAGTCCTTGCGCGGCGGCTGGTACTTCACCGGCGACACCGGCTATTTCGACGCCGACGGCGACCTTTACGTGACCGGCCGCGTGGACGACATGATCATCAGCGGCGGAGAGAACATTTCGCCCGTGGATATCGAATCGGTGCTCTCGCTGCATCCGGCCGTCGATGAAGTCGCGGTCGCGGGCGTGAAGGACGAGCGTTGGGGCCAGCGCGTGGTCGCGTTCATCAAGCGGCGCGAATACGTCGATGGCGAAGGTCTCGACGCCTGGTGCCGCCAGTCCGACCTCGTCAACTTCAAGCGCCCGCGCGACTACGTGTTCGTCGATGACATTCCGAAGTCGCCGGTCGGCAAGATCCTGCGCCGCAAGCTCTCGGCGGGGGAATACGTCGCCGACAACGCGCCGCTCGCGCCACGTATAGAAACCACTAAGGAGTCCTCTGAATGACTGATCTGAACCACCGCGCCCAGACCCTGCTGCAAGACCTCGACGGCTTTTCGGTCGAGATCGACGCCGAACGCGAGCGCGCCGACATCATCCTGCACCGGCCGCCGTTCAACGTCATTTCGATGCACGCGCGCGACCAGTTGCGCACCGTCTTCGAAGCACTCGAGGACGACGAGCGCGTGCGCGTGATCGTCGTGCGCGCGAACGGCGAGCATTTTTCGAGCGGCGGCGACATCAAGGGCTTCCTGGAAGCGTCGCCGGAACACGTGTCGAAGCTCGCGTGGAATATCGCGGCGCCCGCGCGCTGCTCGAAGCCGGTGATCGCGGCCAATCGCGGTTTCTGCTTCGGCGTGGGCTTCGAGTTGTCGCTCGCGTGCGATTTCCGCATCGTCACCGATACGACCTTTTACGCGCTGCCCGAACAGAAGCTCGGCCAGATTCCCGGCTCGGGCGGCTCGGCGCGCTTGCAGGCGATGGTCGGCATCGGCCGGACGAAGGACATCGTGATGCGCTCGCGCCGCATTCCCGGCAAGCAGGCGTACGAGTGGGGCATCGCGGTGGAGTGCGTGCCGGACGCCGAACTCGAAGCCAGGACGGATGCGCTCGTGGACGAGTTGCGCGCGTTCTCGCCGCTCGCCCAGCGCACCGCGAAGAAGCTCCTGAACGATTCGGAAGACGCGCCGCTTTCCATCGCGATCGAACTGGAAGGGCATTGCTACAGCCGCCTGCGCACGTCGGACGATTTCCGCGAAGGCGTTGAGGCGTTCCACGGCAAACGCAAGCCGGTGTTCCGCGGCTCCTGATCACGCAGAAAAGGGAAGACGACATGAGACGCTTCGATTACGTGATCGTGGGCGGCGGTTCGGCGGGATGCGTGCTCGCGCATCGGCTGTCGGCGTTGCCGTCGCTTAACGTCGCGCTGATCGAAGCGGGCGCGGACACGCCGCCGGGCGCGGTGCCGGAAGCCATTCTCGACAGCTACCCGATGCCGGTGTTCTGCGGCGACACGTACATCTGGCCGGACCTGAAGGCGAAGGCCACGAAGGACGCCGCGCCGCGCGTGTACGAGCAGGGCCGGGTGATGGGCGGCGGGTCGAGCATCAACGTGCAGTCGGCCAATCGCGGATTGCCGCGCGACTACGACGATTGGGCGGCGACCGGCGCCGACGGCTGGGCGTGGCGCGACGTGCTGCCGTACTTTCGCAAGCTGGAACGCGACCTCGACTTTCCCGGCGGCGAGCTGCACGGCGGCGACGGCCCGGTGCCGATCCGCCGCATCATGCCGAAGGACTGGCCGGCGTTCTGCCATGCGTTCGCGAAGGGCCTGCGGGCGCAGGGCGTCGCGGAGCTCAAAGACCAGAACGGCGAGTTCGGCGACGGCTTCTTTCCCGGCGCGTTCTCGAACGAGGACGACAAGCGCGTGTCCACGGCCATCGCCTATCTGGACGAAGCCACGCGCAAGCGTCCCAATCTCACGGTGTATTCGAAGCTGCGCGTTGAGCGCATTCTGATGGACGGCGCGGCGGCGCACGGCGTGATCGCGGTGGCCGAAAACGGCGAGCGCATGCGAATCGATGCCGACGAAGTCGTGCTGAGCGCGGGCGCGCTGCAATCGCCTGCGCTTCTGATGCGCGCCGGTATCGGCGATGCGCGCGAACTGGCGGCGCTCGGCATCGCGTGCGCGGTGGATCTGCCGGGCGTCGGACGCAATCTGCAGGATCATCCGTCGCTCACGTTCTGTCATTTTCTCGAGCCGCGCTTTCGCATGGCCCTCACGCGCCGCCGCGCGAGCATGATGGCCGCGCGCCTGAGTTCGGGCGTCGCGGGCTGTGACGAGTCGGACCTGTATCTGTCGAGCGCGACGCGCGCCGCATGGCATGCGCTCGGCAACCGCCTCGGGCTGTTCTTCCTGTGGTGCAACCGGCCGTATTCGCGCGGCCGTGTGCAACTGATATCGCCCGATGCTGCCGCCGCGCCGCGCGTCGATCTCAATCTGCTCGACGACGAACGCGATGTCGAGCGGCTCGCTGTCGGCGTGCGAATGCTGGCGCGCATCGTGGAAGCGTCGGGTCTCGGCCGCGATGGACGCGACTTCTTTCCGGCCGCGTTTTCGCCGCGCGTGAAGGCGTTGAGCCGTGTCGGCGAGGGCAACGCGCTTTTGACGTCCGCGCTTGGGCTGCTGCTCGACACGCCCGCGCCGCTGCGCCGGATGATGATCGAACGCTTCTTCACGCGCGGCCTGAAGATGGGCGCGCTCCTCGCCGATGATCGCGCGCTCGCGGACTTCATTCGCGCGAACGTGTTCGGCGTGTGGCACGCGAGCGGCACCTGCCGCATGGGCGGCGCGCAGGACCGCGATGCCGTCACCGACGCGCAAGGGCGCGTGCACGGCGCGCGCGGCCTGCGCGTGGTCGATGCGTCGCTCATGCCGAAGCTGCCCTCGGCCAATACGAACATTCCGACCATCATGATCGCCGAGAAGATCGCCGACGCGATGGTCGCGGCGCGGCGCGGGCGTGCCGAACTCAGCATCTCGGGTTCACCGCCGCTCGCCGCCGCCCACTAACGATTTTTTTCAACCTCGACAAGAGCACGCAAATAACAAACGTGCCTGCGACACGGGGGCGATCGAGAGACGGCCCGGTGACAAACTAGGAGATACACATGTCCGTAGCTGCACAAGACGGGGCCGCCGCGCTTCCGGTGAATCAGCGGCAGATCATGGGCGCGGTGCTGGCCTCGTGCATGGGCTGGGCGCTCGATCTGTTCGACCTCTTCGTGTTGTTGTACGTGGCGCCGGTAGTCGGGCGTCTCTTCTTCCCGTCCGAGCACGCGATGCTGTCGCTCGCGGCGGTGTATGCGTCGTTCGCGGTGACGCTGCTCATGCGTCCGCTCGGCTCCGCGCTCTTTGGCTCATACGCGGACCGCCACGGGCGCAAGGGCGCGATGATCTTCGCCGTGGTGGGCGTCGGTATTTCGACGGCGGCCTTCGGCGTGCTGCCGACGGTCGCGCAGGCCGGCCTCGTCGCGCCGATTCTTTTCCTGCTGCTGCGTCTCGTGCAGGGCGTGTTCGTCGGCGGCGTGGTGGCATCGACGCATACGATCGGCACGGAATCGGTCGCGCCGAAGTATCGCGGCGCGGTGTCGGGGCTGATCGGCGGCGGCGGCGCGGGTCTTGGCGCGTTGCTCGCATCGCTCACTTATCTGGCGATGTCGTCGCTCTTTCCCGGCGAGCTGTTCGATGCCTGGGGCTGGCGCTGCATGTTCTTCACCGGCATTCTGAGTTCGGTGCTCGGTCTGTTCGTGTTCAACAGCCTCGAGGAATCGCCGCTCTGGAAGAAGCTCGCGGCGGAGAAAGCGGCCAAGGCGGCGGCACAGATCAAGACCGCGCCGGTCGAAGTGGTGCGCTCGCCCGTTCGCACGCTCTTTTCGCGTGACTATCGCGGCGTGCTGTTCGTGAACCTGCTGCTCACCATCGGCGGCGGCAGCGGCTATTACCTCACCTCGGGCTACCTGCCGACCTTTCTCAAGGTCGTGAGCCATGCGCCGAACGGCGCCGCCGCCGCGATCCTGATGATCTGCAGCGTCGCGGTGGTGGCGGCATCGGTCGCCGCGGGGCATCTGTCCACGTTCATCGGACGCAAGAGCGCGTTCGTGTGGATCGGCCTGATCCGTCTGGTCGCGCTGCCCGGACTGTTCCTGCTGTTGCCGACGGCGCAAAGCATCACGATGATCGGCGTGTACGCGGTGCTGCTTTCCGCGCTCGGCAGCGCGGGCTATGCGCCGATTCTCATCTTCCTGAACGAACGCTTCCCGACCGCGATCCGCGCGACCGGCACCGGCCTGTCGTGGAACATCGGCTTCGCCATCGGCGGAATGATGCCGACCTTCGTTTCGCTCGTCGCGAAGGACGCGAGCCAGTTGCCGTCGACGCTCGCGATCTTCGTCGGCGCCATCAGCGTGATCTTCCTCGTCGGCGCGTTCGTGGTGCCGGAGACGCTCGGCAAGCTCGAAAACGGCGCGGCGCGCAAGCCGTCCTGACACACGCAGTCACCGGCGGGCGCGCGATGAACGCGCCCGCATCGTCCGACAGAAAAACAGGAGACGCTCATCATGAGATATGACGACGATGTTCGCGCGCGGTCCTACAAGTTTCGCGACGAATACGTTCAAGCGACGCCGTGGTGGTATCGCGGAGAGATGCATTTGGGCTTCACGCTCGTGTTCACGACGGCGGTAATCGTGTATTGCGCGGCGCAGCTTCACGCGCCGACGTTCGCGGAATGGCTCGCCGTCGTGCCGCTCTTTCTGTTCGGTAACTGGGCGGAATGGGCCGCGCATCGCTACGTGCTGCATCGTCCCACGAAGTACTTCAGCATGATCTACAAGCGCCACTGCGCGGTGCATCATCGCTTCTTCACGCATGTGACGCTGGAATACAAGGGGCACAAGCACTGGCGCGCGCTGCTGTTTCCGCCGTTCGCGCCCGTGGCATTCGTGCTCGCCGCCGCGCCGCTCGCGTTGCTGATCGGCTTCGTGTTCTCGCGCAACGCAGGGTATATCGCACTCCTGACGATGGCTGCGTATTACCTCATGTACGAAGGGCTGCACACGCTTTCGCACGTGACGGACAGCCCGTTTCTCGACCGCGTGCCCTTCATCAACACGGTGCGCCGCCTCCATGTGACGCATCACGATCCCGAACAGATGGCGACGCAGAACTTCAATCTCACGTTCCCGATCTGCGACACGCTTTTCGGCACGCGCAGCGATGCGCCGCGCACGGTGCCAACGACATCGCGCCGCGGCTGATTCACGTCATGCGGATGGAGCCGGCGCGCCCGTGGTCACGCGCCGGATTTCTTCCGTGATGATCGCGATCAGCGCCTCTGCCGCCGGCCCGATGGGCCGCTTCGGATGCGTGACCTGAATGATGTGACGCACGATCGGCGGCGAGCCGATGGTGCGGGCGCGCAGCCGCCCTTCGTCCACCTTCGACTGCACGACGACGCGCGGCAGGATGGTCGCGACGTGCGTCTGCTCGACGAACTGCACGATCGTGCTGAGGAGATCAATCTCGAACTTCGGCTTGATGACGACATCGGCTGCCATGAGCGCGGCGTCCAGCGCCCCGCGCAGGCCGTTGCGCCGCGTCGGCAGCACGAGTTCGATATCGGACTGCGCGACGAGGTCGATCGTCTCCGGCAAATCCGGCCCGTGCGCCGCGCTCGTCACGAGCACCATTTCTTCGACCAGCAACGGCTCGACATCGAGCGTGAGCCGGCCGCGCGGCTTGTTGATGATCGCCGCATCGAGCCGGCCGGATTCCACCGCGTCGATGAGTTGCGCGCTGAAGCCATCGGCGACCGATACTTCCACTTGCGGATAGAGCGCGTCGAACCGCGCGAGCGATTCCGGCAGCACGCTTTGCGCTTCCGACGACACCATGCCGAGCGACACGCGCCCCGTCACGATGACATCGCGCCGGCTCAGATGCTCGCGCGCATGATCGATGTCGCGCATGATCGGCGTGTAGAGCCGGTACATGAGGCGCGCGGCTTCGGTCGGCGCCATGCCGTGCGGCCCGCGCTCGAAAAGCATCTGCCGCAGCTCCGTTTCGAGCTTCGCGATCTGCATGCTGAGTGCAGGCTGTGCGATATTGAGGCGCTTGGCCGCCCGCGTGACGGTGCCTTCCTCGAATAGCGCGATGAAATACTGGATCTGCTTCAGTTCCATATGACAGCCGTGCGACAGCCGTGCGGCGAAACGGACATGGTACCGCCGCGTGGCGCTCAACGGTTCCGCGCCCTTCAGCAATCGGCACCGCGGCCGTTAACTCCACGTATGAAATCGTCGTATCCAGCAGATATCAGGCAAGCGAGCGCATGCATGTCGACCTCATCACCCTCTACGCTCTAGCGATCGGAACGCTTCTCGTCAGTTGCGGGATGACGTTCTGGGAGCATCACACGAACGCCGGGCGCAGCCGGGAACTGAAGATTCTCGCGGCGGGGTACGGCACGCTCGCGATCGGCTGCGCGGCGGCGTCGTTCAGACACGCCGTGCCCGGCGTGTGGGGCTCGGCGTTGAGCAACCTCGTCATCGAAGCGGGGTATCTGCTGATCCTGCACGGCGTCGCGGCGTTGAGCGGGCGGCGCTATCGCGCATTCTCGATTGGCCTGCTTGCGGTGCAGGCGCTCGCGTGGGCGATCGGCGGCGTGCGCGGGCAGGAAACCGTGTGGAGCTATGCGAGCGCGCTTTCCATCGCCGCCGTCGCCGCGATGACCTCGCGCGAGCTGCTGCGCAGCGACCGGATGCACTGGGGACAGGCGCGGCGCATCACGCTGATCGTGTGCGGCGCGCATGCGCTGCTCTATGCCGCGCGCGCCTGCATTCTGCCGTGGATGGCGGCGCTCGGCACGCCGCTTCTCATGATGATCGCGAAGATCACGATGTACGAGGGCGTGCTCTACTCCGTCCTTCTGCCGATGACGCTGCTTCGGCTCGTCCGCGACGAGGCGCACGCGCAGCTTCTACAGCAATCGCAGACGGACTATCTGACGGGACTCGGCAATCGCCGCTCATTCTTCGAGGAAGGCGGGCGCACGGCTGCCGGGCGCGAGGTGTCGGTGCTTGCCATCGACCTGGACCACTTCAAGACGATCAATGACCGATACGGCCATCAGGCCGGCGACGAAGTGCTGAAGTCGTTCGCGAACATCGCGCGAACGGTGCTCGGGCCGGATGCGATCCTCGCGCGCATCGGCGGCGAGGAGTTCGCGGCGGTGCTCGCCGGGCCGCATAGCGGTCGCGCGAAAGAGCTCGCGCAGCATGTCGTCGAACGCTTCGCCGCGGCGACGTCTCGCGGTGCGAACGGCGCGGAACTTCGCGCGACGGTCAGCATCGGGCTCGCGCAGTCGGGCACGCCTGCGAGCGCGCTCGCCGATGTGCTCGGCGCGGCAGACCGGGCGCTGTATGCCGCGAAGGCGGGCGGCGGGAACCGCGTGGAAGTGGGCCGGCTGGCAGAATGCGCAGTCGCGGCGTGATGAGGGTGCGGGTTGCGTGGAGGTTCTTCAGCGGAAGTCCCTATAATCCCCGCTTCGCACCTGCATCAACGGAATTTCGATGGACGTTTTGTGGAAAGGCATCCTCGGCGGCCTTGTGACGGCTTTGATCGCGATGGCATCTAAACGGGGCAACGTGCTTCCCGGCATCCTGCCGCTTGCGCCTACGTTCGCGATCATCGCGCTGCTCGCGGTAGGCGCCAAGGGCGACGCCGGCGGTTTCAGGACCGCATGTCTCTCCGGCGCGCGCACCATTCCCGCCTATCTCGTGTTTCTGGGTACGTGCTACGTCCTCGTGCATGTCGTGGACTACCGGCTGGCGATCATCGGCGGACTGGCCGCGTGGCTCGTCGCGGCGCTGACGATCTTCCTCGCGCCGCGCTTCTTCTAGCCGCGCGCAGTCGGCCCGAGGCGCCTGCGCCCAGTGCAAGGAAGCACTGGGCGACCGCCCCAGACCACTCATGGATCAACGCGCCGCTTCTTCTTCCGTCTCGCTAGTCGTATAGGTCGGCGTTTCGCGCGCCTGACCCGGCGCCGGCTTGCCTTCCAGCGGCGGCAGCCTCTTCGCCTCTTCCAGATCGATGCCTGCGCCCTGCGCGACGCGCGTCCCGTAGTCGGGATCGCAATGCCAGAAATGCCACACCATGCGCAATGCGACAGGCTTCGGGCACGCCTTCATGTCCTCGACCAGATTGGCGATGAGGTCGTCGCGCTCCCAGTCCTCGAACGTGCGATACCGCTCGCCGGCCTGCTTGTAATCGTCCTGCGTGCGCGACGTTTGATAGCGTCCGAGATGCCCTTCGACCCATTGGTGGTAGTCGTGCTCTTTCTTCGGCGCTTCGTTAAGGCCACCCATCATGCTCGGCTCATAGTTGACGTGCGGGTTCTCGCCCGCCTGATCGACGTAATGCGCCATTTGCCCGTCGCGCTGATTGGTGCGCGCGCCGTTCTTCGGCGCATTGACCGGCAATTGCAGATAGTTCGGTCCGACGCGATACCGCTGGGTATCCGAATACGAGAGCGTGCGTCCTTGCAGCATCTTGTCGTCGGAAAAGTCGATGCCGTCCACCAGCACGCCCGTGCCGAACGCGGACTGCTCCGTTTCGGCGAACACGTTCTTCGGGTTCTGGTCGAGCACGAGCCGTCCGACCGGCATCAGCGGAAACGTGTCCTCGGGCCAGCGTTTGGTGTCGTCGAGCGGATCGAAGTCGAGTTCGGGATGGTCGTCATCGGACATGATCTGCACGCACATTTCCCACTCGGGATAGTCGCCGCGTTCGATCGCGTCGTAGAGGTCGCGCGTGGCGTGTCCCACGTCCTTCGCCTGAATCTCGGACGCCTGCTGCGAGGTCAGGTTCTTGACGCCGGCCTTCGGCTCGAACGAGAACTTGACGAGCACCGCTTCGCCCTGATCGTTGACGAGCTTGTACGTGTTGACGCTCGATCCCTGCATGTGCCGGTAGTCGGCGGGAATGCCCCACGGACTCTTGACCCACGTGACCATGTGCAGCGATTCCGGATGATGCGCGATGAAGTCGTAGAAGCGCCACGGCTCTTGCCGGTTCGACACCGGATCGGGCTTGAACGCGTGGATCATGTCGGGGAACTTGATCGCATCGCGGATAAAGAAAATCTTCAGGTTGTTGCCGACGAGATCCCAGTTGCCGTCTTCCGTATAAAACTTGATGGCGAAGCCGCGCGGATCGCGTGCCGTCTCGGGCGACTCCTTGCCGCCGATCACGGTGGAAAAGCGCAGGAAAACGGGTGTTTTGACGCCGGTTTGCGTCAGCACCTTCGCGCGCGTGTACTTGGAAGCCGGCTCGTTGCCGATCTTGCCATACGCTTCGAAGTAGCCGTGAGCGGCCGTGCCGCGTGCATGCACGACGCGCTCGGGAATGCGTTCCCGATCGAAGTGCGTAATCTTTTCGATGAACGGATAATTTTCCAGCGTCGCCGGGCCGCGTTCGCCGACGGTGCGCAGGCTTTGATTGTCGGGAACAGGGTGTCCCTGTCGCGTGGTGAGAAATGCCTTGTCGCTCATAGCGCGCTCCTTGCTCTGTGCCAGAGTCACAGTTGAGTTGTCGAGCCGGCGGCATGTGTTTCGCCGGCTCGTTTCGTCGTAGCAACGCGCATACCGTTCGACCGTGCGCTTTCACGACGACGCGCATCAATCTTAAGCGCCTTCGCGTCCAGCATTCGTCGATGACTTGAGGCGGGCAGACCGCCACGTCGATCTGCCCGCGTGCCGCTTACTTCGGGTTTGCCGCGACGAAGCTCTTGAACGAGGTGTAGGCCGCCTTGATGGTCGAGCCGTCGTTCTTCAAGAGACCATAATTGCCTTCGCCGCCCACGGGATCGTCGTACAGCTGATACGCCTGGATCGACTGGATGTTGTATTTGGAAGCCACCGAGACGAACTGCGCCATCATCTTGCTGCCCACGAGATACGACGCGATCTGCGCATCAGTGCCCAGCCACGGCCGCACGCCAAACTCGTTGATCCAGATCGGCTTGCCGAACTGTTGCAGCGTCGCGAGGATGTCGTGACAGCCGGTGCCGCCGCAAGCGTGCGTGATGTCGCCCTGATCCGAATACCAGTGCCATGCGGTGATGTCCCACGTGACCTTCGGATAACCCGACGTGCCATCCGGCTGCGTGCCGTTCCACAGCATCTGGTCAAAGCCGTAGTGCATCCACGCGCCGCCGCCGATGATGATCTTGCCGTTCGTATCCACCGACTTGATGCCCGCGATCATGCCGCGCACGATGCCGCGTGCGATCTGGAACTTCGCGGTGACGAACTGCTGCGGATACACGCCGTCGACATTGCCGGTCAAGAGGCTGCTGTCGAGCTCGTTGCTGACTTCATAGTACGGATACTTGTAAGCCGTCGCGGTCTGCTGGCCCAGCGTGAAGCCCGCGTTATAGGCGTCCGTTTCATTCGTGAAGCTGCCGACACCGATGAGCAACACAGGATAAACCGTCACGCCCGCAGCGGCTGCCGTCTTCGCGATACCGGCCAGCTTGTTCGCCGAGCCCAGGTTGTACACCTCGTTGCGGTAGATCGTGGCGCCGAGGTCTTTCACCTGCTGAAGCTGAAGCGTGGGCGTCGAGATGTCGTACGCGCCGCCTTCGTTGTTATGGCCGTTGATGCCATAGAAGATGCTGCCAGGCACGGTCGCGGCCTTGGCGGCGGCTGCCGTATCGAGGGCGGTGTCGGCGGCGCTGCCACCGCCACAAGCGGCAAGCAGCAAACCCGTGGCGATGGCGGCGGCGAGGTTCGCCTTGTGCGCGAAGAGACGTCGTGTGGTGGTCTGGATCATGATTTTTGTTGGTTAGTATCGTAAGTACAACTGATGGACATGCGTGCATCATCGAAAAGGCGTGCTGTCCGGAGCGCCAGCGATCGGGCGGGTCGGCAACGGCCTGCGGTCCCGCGTAACCCTGCGGGCGGGTAGTGCTTTATTCGAACGACTCGAGGGGAGACACGCACGGTCATGCAAACGTTTGCACTGGATTTGTGCGGGAAGAAGTTACCGTTGTGTAAGCAGGTGTTTCTTTTCTTGCTTGTTTAACGACTTGCTCGAGATCGACTTTAGCTTTCGTCTAAAGAATTACCGGGAGTTTTTCGGCTTGACGGTAGGACTTACTTGTCGGCAAAAGCTGCGTTATCGGCGTGCAGGAAGCGCGCCCTTGAAGCAGCGGGTCCGCGAGTTGCGTCATGCGGCGTTCCGGTGCCGCGCTCGCTTCGCGCGCCGCCGATACTGCCGCAGCGCGGCCAAGGAGATATCCATGAAAGCATTCGTCGTCCGCGCGCCGGGCGGACTCGACAAGCTCGAAATACGCGACATCGCCGATCCGGGCGAGCCGGGGCCGGGACAGATTCGCGTCGCGATACACGCGACATCGCTCAATTTCCATGACCTGCTCGTGGTGAGCGGCAAGAGCCCGACCGCCGATGGCCGCGTGCCGATGGCGGACGGCGCGGGCGTCGTCGAAGCGGTCGGCGAGGGCGTCACCGAGTTCGCGGCGGGCGATCATGTCGTCTCCTGTTTCTTCCCGCAATGGCTCGACGGCCTGCCGCAGCCGGAAGTCGGCAACTTCGCGGGGACGCCGGGCGACGGCATCGACGGCATGGCGGCGATGCACGTCGTGCGCGCGGCGAGCGCCTTCACGCACGCGCCGCGCGGCTGGAGCCACGCCGAAGCGGCGACCGTCACGACGGCGGGCCTCACCGCATGGCGCGCGCTCGTCGTGGACGGCGCGCTGAAGGCGGGCGACACCGTGCTCGCGCTCGGCACCGGCGGCGTGTCGATCGCGGCGTTGCAGATCGCGACGATGATGGGCGCGCGGGTCATCGTCACGTCTTCGTCCGACCAGAAACTCGACCGCGCGAAGGCGCTCGGCGCGGATCATGTCGTGAACTACCGCACCCACGAGAAATGGGCCGCGCAGGTGCGCGAAGCGACGGGCGGACGCGGCGTCGATCACGTGATCGAAGTGGGCGGGCCGGGCACGCTCGCGCAGTCGATCGAGGCCGTGCGCGTGGGCGGACATATCTCGTTGATCGGCGTGCTGACGGGCCGCGAAGGCACGGTGCCAACCTCGCTGCTGATGGCGCGGCAGGCGCGGTTGCAGGGATTGATCGTGGGCAACCGGCGGCAACAGCAGGACTACGTGCGCGCGCTGGAGCAAAGCGGCGTGCGCCCCGTGATCGACCGGACTTTCGACTTCGACGCGCTGCCGGATGCGTTCCGGCATCAACAGAGCGCGGCGCATTTCGGGAAGATCTGCGTCGAGTGGTAGCGGCCTCGATGCCGCGCGTGGCACGCGCATTGCAGCGTTGCGGGCGAGACAATCGAAGGAGAAAGGTATGACTGGCAAGTACAAAGCGGCATTGGGCTTCGTCTTCGCGGCTGCGGCCATTGCCGCGACGCCCGCCTATGCCAGCGATACGGGCGGCGCCTCGCTTCTTCTCGCGCAGGCGACGCCGGGCAATCAGCAGCGCAACGAGGGCGCCGGCGTGCGCGGCGGGCAGTCGGGACAGAGCGGGCAAGGCGCGAGCCCGCAGGGCGGCCAGGGCGCCGCGACGCAGACCGGCACGCCGCCGGCGGAACTGAAGCGCGATGAAGCGGCGCTGCAGCGCAAGCAGGCGGGGGCGTCGGGAGTGGGTGGGAAGTAGGGGGGGGCAGGTGTGGTTGCGTTGGTCGCGAGTCACTGCTCGTTTGTCTACATCACAGGCGACGCCAACCGCATTGCCGATAGCGGCAATCACAGCGGCACGCTCAGCGTGCCGAACCCGCATACCACGCAGACAACGCCGCTGTTCCGAGCAGGCGGCCGATGCGATCGTGAACGGCCAATAAGCCATACGGCGCGTACGTCGCACCCGAGTGTCTCGGCTCAGAAGGAACCACACCGGGCAAGCCGGTAGGACAAATCCGATTTCACATACATGTCCGCTCGCTGGCAACAATAAAACCGATCAGAGCCATTTTTCGAGACGAATTTACTCGCTAGGATGCATACACCTGCCGATTCAATCCGGCTCACGCCGCACGCCGACCCTCAATGGACCCGAAGCTGCTCGACGCGTACAACCAGCAACTCCTTTTCATGCGC
>NZ_LR733530.1 GCF_902506145.1 Burkholderia sp. 8Y
TGCCATCCGGCCGCATTCAAGCCTGGCCTACCTGACGCCCGACGAGTTCAAGCAGCGGTATTGTTCAACTGAAGCAATCGAGGCCGTTCTCCAAGATTGAAACGGTCCGAAGAACTCAGGCAGGTCACTGCTTCCAAGGCAGGATGCAGACCGCGGAGCCCTGCGACCACCGCTTTGGCCCAGTCGAAATATTCGCGTTTTCGCTCAGTCGACCAGTCCGTCGGAGGTGAAGCGGCAATATCGCGCAGGTTGCAGATTTTGTCAGCAAGCTTCACGAGCTTCGCTTTCGCGCTAATGTGGGCTGTGATGGAGTACTTCTATCGCTGACCTGAGCCTTGGCAACTCCGTCCGTGGGCTGCTATCAACGGACGAGGACCGGAAGGTGGAACTCACGTCAAAGCTTGTTGGAGCTCTTCGAGACAGGCGAAGATGAACCGCTCCATGCAAAAGCGCTATGTCAATCCACGGCCTTAGTCGGTTGACCTCATGCTCAACAATGAAATGGTGAACTTCGCGGGGGCACGCAGGCGTGTCAGCGCTTATTGAGAAGACGAAAGCCCGCTTGTTGGCGGGCTTCCCATGTCCTTGGACGTCGTGAAAAAAACAGCCTTAACGGAACTGCGCCGGCTTGGACAAATGGCCGCTGACTGCGTCCAAATCATCGATACGGCTGCGATACGCCTCTTCCATGCACGAGGCGGAAGAGCAAGCATCGCGCTCCTTCCTGCGCCACTCAATTTGGTCAGCCTTAAGTTGCTTCTTATCGTCCGTCAACTCCATTTGGCGCTTGTACGATTGAGCGAGTTCGACATCAAGTGCCGCGAGTTTCGGTGAATCACAAACGAGTCGTTCCGGCCCACTCGACACCTTCGAGCAGTCAAAGCTCGGTGCGAAGGACGTTGCAGCCGCTTGCGCCGGTGCCTTTTCGTCAGGTGCCGGTGCGACAGCCGGGGGAACTGGTTCGATTGCCGGAGGCACTGCTGAAGCCACGACAGGTACGGCTTCTACCGCAGGTTGCGGTGCTTGAACAGGCTCAGGCGTTACGGTGGCTGCGACCGCCTCTTGTGCTGCATGGCCGGACTTTGACGGCGTGTCTAGGCTCGCAATATGGTTCAGGTCGTCCGTGGATATCTTTCGGACGAAGCTGAACTGGTCTTGCGTTCCGTCATGCAGAGTCAACTGAATGTGAAATGACGTCTTGTCGTTGTTCCACAACTGCCGAATGGTCCAAACTGCAGGTTTTCCAGTCGCCGCCACAGTCACGTTGAAGTTGACGGTGCGGTTCTCGTTATCGATGGCACCTACGGTGACAGGGATGAAGGTATCGTCCATCAACATCCGAAGGCGATTGCTTGAGTAGTCGATGGTCATCAAACCATTGCTACCCTGTGCCTTCCACACACCGGAAATATCCTGCAACAGTGTCGGCTGCTCGACCTTTTTTTGTTCGCTGCATCCAAACATCATCATCAGCATCGCGATTGCGAAAATCGCGTTCAACATTTTTTTCATTATGCGATTGTTCCTGTTCGATTGGCCTCGTCGCGCGCGGGTCGTCGGTCCGTCGGCGCTGGGGACGATAGCATGAAAGGTTGGTTGAAGGTGGTCGAACGTAGGGGTGACATCAGGTCGAGCGCGATTCTTTCACTGATAAGGATGTTGCAATTTCCAACGGGTGACTTTACGATGCGCCTGCAAAAATTGATAACAGACCATACATACCGGGAGAGCATCTTGAAGGGTCGACTTCTCGTTTTTGGCATGTTGGCAACGCTGATATCGCACAGCGCTCTTGCGGATGATGCTGCAGCCAAGCGCGTTCGGACGCTCGCGCAGACCTACACCGCCGCGCTGGGTTGCGACGTGATGAACGTCGAACCTCGCAATCTTGTGCGCGTCACCGGCCCAAAAACAAACTCTGACGACAATCTCGAGATGTACTATGTGACCGTCGTCAACTCCGATTTTCAATGCGCGGGTGGGTCAGGGACGAGTGCCGGTCATGTCGTTGTGGTCGGCCATGCGGCCTACGACGTTCGATGGAACTCGGACGGTATTCATCGTCCGGAGGATTTCCGAGTCCGGCCTGAACTCTCTGAGCCAGCGGCGACAGTTGTCGGTGCCCCGCGAGCAATCACGAGTCTGTATCTCAAGGATGGTCAGTTGCAGGCCACTGGTCTGGAATACGGCGACAACGACTCCAATTGCTGCCCATCTCTGAAAACAATCTATAAGGTGTCGCTGGTCCGGAAGGATGTTCAGGTTAGTAAAGACGACAAGCGTCCGGTTAATACTTGGGTGTTCACAAAAATCAAGAATTACCAGTAGGTCAAACGAGGGCGCTCTCACCGCGCCCCTACACCAATCGACGAATACCACTAGCGCCGTCACCCCCGAACCGAGGGCTGACAAGGAGCTTCACGCAAAGTGCGGCCCCGTACGCGCTTCTGCTTAACGAAACACGAAGCTGACCATGCGGGTCATCTTCTTGCTCCCGTTGCGATTTCGGCCAATCTTCCAGCGCCTGGCTTGATGCCAAGCCGCCCCCGTCTCCCATCGCCGCCTAGCGCTACGGTCGGTAGGATAGCAGCAAAGACACCAAAAAAACGGGAAAGGTGTCCCATACAACAAGCGTATTGGGTTAGCGTGCCGCCGCTCTCAGTGAGCACCGCTACGCGCCATCTACCGTGGTCGCTGATGGCTAAGACGTTGGTCGCAAAGGATAGGTAACTATAAACGCTGAAATCCTTCGCAAATATCTGCCGAGGCAGCCAAGCTCAAAATACATCCGCGCGAACGTAGGGCGGGACGTAATTGCAGACCAAGGGTTCCATGCAAGCCCCATCGGCAGGTATGTGACGACATTGTCGGCTGACTACGCACGTACGTACCACTCACCAGAACCGTAAATCCTGTTCCGCGTATCAATGTCACGCTTGTAGCCAAGCTCCTTCACGAAACCCAGTGACTGCAGCACTTCGCGGGCGCACATGACGTCCTGCCTATCGGCCCAGTCGCGCGTGTAGACACAGATGACGTGTCCATTGCGGCCCATGCTACGCAAGGCGGTAGACACCTTGGCACACATCAGCTTGTTGCTCTCGATAGCATCACTGATTTTGCGCCACTCCTCGTCCACGTCGACGGTGCTCACAAAGATGCACCATTTGCCTGTCGCATCGGTAGGGGAAAAGTCGTTGTGGCTCGGGGAATTTTTGTAGTGCCACTTGCAACTCATGTCCTCAGAAGGCTTGTCCGATTTCTTGAACAATCGCTCTTCCATGCAAAGTTTTTTTTTCATGCAAGTCTCCCTGTGTCTGACACTACTCCATTGCTGCGGCAGTTGCCTGAATCGACTACACGCCGATGCTTACACGGATGAGTTTCTTTTCACGAACAAGCCGTGCGAGCACCCGCGCGACCTGCGCGCCACTTCCCAGATGCGCAACTTCAGCTCGCAGAATCACAACGTCACTGTGTGCCAGGAACCGGGTGACTCGGTCGACTGTTGTCTTATTCCGTTACCTTCGTGGGGGCGAGCGCCTCGCGAGCCCTCGTGTACGTCGCTGTACGTCATTGTTTCGCGGATTGCTACGGCTGTGCGCTTCGCCCTTCCGTCAGGCCCCGAAGCGGACTATTACACTATGGAAGCTTCCGGCGGAGCGCCGGAGTCGCGATATCATCGATGTTCCGGAATGCTGGACTGACTGTTTCGATGTCCCTCGCGTCCACGCCGCATTCATCGAAGTGCTGTTGCCATTCGCGCACCGCATTCCACGCCTCTGCGACGTACTCGCAGGCGACCTGCTCGGTGAGTCCGAACTTCTCATGCCAAGAGAGCGCGTTATCAAGCGTAGCCACCCTTCCTTGTTGGCCAACCTGGACGTGCAGGAAACGCTCATATGCGAAGCTCGGTCGCGGAACAACATCGAAGCAAGGACTCAATTGCCAGGTTCGAAACGCGTCGTTGTAGAGGTAGCCGGTGTTTCGGAGATGCCCGTCGTCATTGCTCACAAAGATGTCGATAAGCATCCGCTTGAAAATGCGCGCGGCGTCGTCAAGACCGGTGACTGCACGACTGTGCTCAAGCCCGGCAGTCGCGAGGTCCGCGTAGGAGGCACGACGCGACTCAAACTCATTGCGGGCCGTCGTTGAAGAGCGCTCATGTAGAAGACGCGGGGCTCGACTATTGCGCGTTCTTGTGCGGCTAAGTATTGCTCTCGGTCAGACGGACACGATGTCGAACCGTATCGATGCGCCCGAAAACGGTCGAATCGCTGCGATAGGAACACATTGCGCTCACCTACCGCGACTGTTTTCAACTCGGGCACATGAACGCCGGTCTTTGCAGCGAGCGTTAGCGTCGCAAGTTCCACGCTCGCCACGTCGAACAAGTCAGTCTTTGTGGGAAATTTCGAGACCCACAGGACACCGTGCTCGTCGCGAAACGAGGCTTTCGGGCGAGCGCCGCCGAGCCCGGCTCCCTGCGAGAAAATTGCATGTAGTTCTCGAGGCACCGTGAGGCCGTCATCGATGCGAGCCGCCGCCTCGCAAAGTTCCTCAAGGTCGAAAGAATCGTCGACGTGGGCAGGCGCGTCCGTACCAGAATCCAGCCGGAAGTCGAGAGCTCCGACGCGATGCGGTCCTGCGTGCAATAGATAGTCGGCCTCTCTGAGGCCATTCAACGCGACGCTAAGCTTGCGCTCAATCACGCGACGTCCAAATGCGTCTGGCGTTGAGTCCCGAAATGCGCCGAACAGCGGCGCAACGTTTATAGGCAGTTGGATGGAGCTGCGCGATAGACTCGTTTGCTGGGGCGGAAGGCTCACGGGGTCCAACTCAACACGATTCTGAAGAGCGAGATATTCCCCGTCGTACTCAAACGTCGATGACATATGGCCGTCGGCCCGCTCGGTCATCGTAAGCTTGCCGCACTGTGTCCAATTGCCATCGAGATGGGCGAACACAAGAAGGCGGGTTGCGCCGGTCATATCGTCTCCCCAAATGTCGCCTGGAGCTTCGACTCAAGTTCGACGCGCACCGCTGGTTCGCCGATGCCGAAGGTCTCGTCTGTCTTCACGAGATTGTCACGGCACCACTCAGGCCACCCTTGAGCGTCATCGTCGATTGCTAGCCAACGCGCCGGTCGGCGACGAAGTACGTCCGACCATATTTGCATTCCGCGAGGGGCGGCGACAAATGCGTCACGGTCCATTCGAGTGTGGTATGTCGCACCAATGACCCGTCTACGAAGGCCCACCGGCAGCCGTGCCGCCACGCGCGCGATACTCCCGCGATATCTGACGACCCAAGAGGTGCTGAGGACAATCATGACGTGGGGGTAGCTCGACAACAGTCCGTCCAACAACGGGGCCTGCTCAAAAAGTCCGTGGTTGGCTCGGTCCCGCAGGTACGGACCAATGCCGCGTTTTACATAGACGTCAGCCGGGTGAAGGCAGGCGTCGAAATCAACGTACAAGACGTCTCCGCCTCTGATTCGGGGCGGAGGGATAGTAGAGCTGAGCCCTATTGGCTCCGTCAGCATATCTTTCTCAATTGCAAATCGCTTGGAATGCACAACGTATCGAATCGCATCGACGCGCTTCGTTCGGTTCTGTGAATGCGTTTGATTGAAGTCCCCAGAGAAGCTTACCCCGGACTGCACCGCTCGGCTTCCATGTTTAGGTATCTGTGAGGTGCTCAATCGATAGACGTGGATTCCGACGCTAGAATGACCACTTGTTCTTCGTACGCCTCTCCCGTTGCAGCATTGAAGCCAGGAGCGCTCGGTCTGTTCGGAGGACGAAGGTAACCTTCTACTCGGCCGTCGTGCAGCCGCACATATTCCCGTATCCACGCTTGGCCAAGCTGGTGCACTCGCCCGACCTCGACGGTTGCTGACAAGTCTTGGAGCGAGCCGAGCATCAACACGATTGCTTCCG
This sequence comes from Burkholderia sp. 8Y, assembly GCF_902506145.1. Taxonomy (GTDB): domain Bacteria; phylum Pseudomonadota; class Gammaproteobacteria; order Burkholderiales; family Burkholderiaceae; genus Caballeronia. Next base: position 5,943 of record NZ_LR733530.1, read on the forward strand.
GGTCAGCAGATTTCAGTCGAACAAGCAGCTCAGCGACTTTCATGAGAGCTTCCCTCGAATAATCGATACGTCGCAGGTCGGTACGAATAAAAGGTCGCCGTGCCTCATCAAGCGGTGAGCGCCGTTAAGACATCTTTCCCGACGTCTGATACCGTCGTGCTCGTGCTTCGAAGCTCGAGAGTCAACGTCTCCGGTGTCCGCGCGCCAACGCGTTCGATATGAACTCGTGCGGCCGCCTCGCTCAGTTGGCACTGGACGACCGCTTCGAGTTCCGAGCCACTTCTTCCAAACGTCTGGCGCTCGATAATTGCGAAGAAGACGGGCGGCGCTTGTGGAGCCAGTTGTGGTTTTCGGTGACCCGGGCACGTCAGCGCGGCGAGTGCACGCTTCCAGATTTGCCCTCTCGGGTCGACTTCAGCAATGCTGACGAAGAGTGGGATGGAACCCGGCACCGCTTCGTCATACGCCCCCGCGTAGAACGACACACTCGTACGCGAATACTCAGACGCCCAATCTTTGGCAAACCTTCGTAGTTCTCTGTAATCTCCATCCTCCGCGAGAAGCTCAAGCGGGACCCGTCCTCCTAAAGCACCGCATGGTGCGGTCAGGAAATCCAGCCGTGCTTCGGGATAAGCCGGCGCCAAAATAGATGCGATTCGGTACAGCCGCGTTAGGTTGAGCTTTTCGTCGCAAAAGATGCTCGGATATACGTCCTCCCCGTCGAGTTCGACGGAGGAAATGCTGTACTCAGCTATGAGCCTTTGAACGCGCCTGTAGGTCACTCCGAGTTGTGCTCGTAGTTCTTCCCGAGAAAGCAGTAAGCCGGCAGCGCGCATCTGCCGCCGCAATCGCATAGTCTGCTCCCGAGCTGCGAACATTCCCGACTCTCCAAGCGCCGCGCGGTGATGCGCTGCTCTTGAGCTCTCGTCGTCTGAAATCAAGTCGAGCACCTCTCTATGCTTGCGCTCGGCGGACAGCAGCATCACGCGCTCGCTCCACCAGATTTCCGTCCACTCGCTTAGCGCGCGCTTTGCTCTCGCCGTCGTTGAGTAATAGTTCCGTGAAGCTGACCCGTCGTCACAGCGAAACAACTCGCAAGTCCACGGACTCGAGAGAGCGATGCCGTCAGATACTTCGTCTGCCAGTTCCAGACGTTGCCCCGGCGACACGAAAAGAACGGTCGCATCTGGTGGCAGTTGGCGAAGCTCGGCTATGAGGTCACGCACCTTCATGTTGTGCCGTTCTCACAGTCGATGTTTTCGACCGAGTCGCGTGGTGTCCGCACCGTGCGCGGGTCTGATGAGTCATAAACTCGAGAATCCAGGTGACGGCGTCGGGCGAGAGGTGAACTCTTCGCGCGGCTGACAGCGGGATATCGTCGGGGATGCACTCGACGCACCTTAGATAGATGGAATCAAACGCCGCTGCCATGCGCGTCGCCGGCGAGATAGCTTCGCCGCTGTCCTTCGAATGGTCTTTTGCGCCAAGCAGACAGGCCGAGGTCGGGTTGTTATGAAAGTACATACATCAGCACCTCCGCGACTCGTCATCAGAACCACCAGTGTAGATGCAAAACAGGTAGACGTAAAGAGCGTCGACGCTAAAGACGTGGACGCAAAACGCGTGGAAACAAATAGCGTGGATGCGTCTACTGTAGATACGAAATGGTCGCTCGGCGATGCTCTCGCCATGGACAAACTAGACATAACGGCAGCTCAATTGGAGCTCCGGCAGTTGCTTGCCGATAATGTGCGACGGTTCCGGAACGCACGGAACGTATCCCAAGAAGGCCTCGCCGCGCTCGCCGGCTTGCATCGAACGTATGTCTCGCAGGTCGAAAGGAAGGTCGTAAACACGTCGGTCGACAACATCGCAAAATTAGCCCTGGCGTTGCAAGTTCATGCTGGGGAGCTGCTCAGCCGGCCAGGAACCGAGGGCGACACATTTAGCGACCCGGCGAAAGTCGGAGACAAAACTTCGGCGAAGGTCCGACGCGTCTGACCCCCTCGAAGTCTTCCCGCCTGACATGTCTCATTGAAGTCCCGAACAAGCCCTGCTGCCCTCGCTCAAGGGTATCTCTCTGGTGCTGTAGTGTGAGGTAGAACGCGCCTGGTTGGAATGAGGGTTTGAAGCCCGGACCGCCTTGAAACACGGTACCATTCTCCTTGCATTTCCAAGAAAAGCCCGGAGAGCCGGGCTTTTGGAATCAGCGGTTCACTGCCTTCTTTTCGGCCATGACCTTGCGCTCGGAGGTCATGCGGTATGCCATGCCTCGTATTTCGACAATGGCAACCAATCCGACATGCACAATCACACAGCACAGGAACGCAAATGCCGTGTCGCCTATATAGAGACCCGACGCGAATGCGAAGAGGTCAATCGCGGCGACTGGTGCCGCTTTCACCCACCTGCGTTTGAATTGCTTTACGGTCAGCCTTGCGAGCTCTGAACTCGCGAACGCTACTGCTGCGAGTATGACTAGGTTCGATATCGCTGGGAGTTCCTGAAGAAGCTGATGCACGAGTTTGATAATTTCGATGTCGTCGAACTTCAATTTTTGCTCTCGAGAGTGCCCTGTAGCGACAAACCGACCATGCGGCCGTTCTGGCCACAGGATGGAGTTAGGGCATCGTCATGCCCGCGCAGACTTGATTGATTCTGCGCGTCATATGTAGCAACCCAGGAAATTTGTGCTATCTGACAGTTAGTTGCGGCGGCCCAGCACAAGAAACCCCGCAAGGCGGGTTTTCTTGTGCTATGTTCAGCGAATCATTTCTCGGAATAGCCGTTTCCGAAAGTCTCCGGAAAAACCAGCATGAGAATGGCAGAAACAAAAACAAGCGTCATCGGGTAAGCCATCTTCCCATTCCAGCGTATTAGTCGATGGAACAAGTATACAGAGTAGATTTTATAGAAGCCAGGCTTTCATCTCAAAGAAGCGGCCGCTGCACCGGCCGTGAATTAGCCCTGGACGTTTCGAAAGAATCCGCATGCAGTCGGAAACCTCTAGTGACTGCCACTACAGACCAATATCTCAGGCTGCCTCTCAAGGCGCGAAAACATGCGCTTAAGTTTCTGGGGCTGGTGCCGATAAACACCGCCATCGAGTATTCAATCAGGCCTTCCACAGGGGAGTTTCATGTCGAGTAGCAAGGTAGTCGATATCGTTCAACTTCGGGGACAGAAAGCGGTTGACAAAGCAGGCTTGGGTCCGGACGCGGAAATCTTCATAGACGGCGTCGTCCCCGACATCTTTGCAAACGCACTTGGTCGCGTGGCAGGTTGGGAGGAAACAACCCGTGCAATTCAGCGTATGCTCGAATCAGTTCCTCGAACGGAGCCGAAGCCAGGATTCTTCCGCGCCGCCTCGCTCGATGTGGCTCGCAAACAAAAGGTCGCAGGGGCGACCGTGGAAGAACACGTCACCTCTGTCGTCGACTCTGCTCCTCGGAACCTTGCTGGAGTCAAAGCATGGCTCAAGCGATGGGGCATGAGCAGCTACACAACGGGCGACGTTACGTTGTTCACTATTGACATCGGGCCTCTGTCGGAGGCCGAACGCATCTTTGTTCGCAAGGGCATCGTGAACTGGCGCCAGCTTATCGTTGCCGATGCGGATGATGTGCGGGTCGAGATGTTCGGCCACATGGGAAGCTTCTTAGCTATCTTCCGCGTGAAGAAGCATGACACTAGAACGTGGAAGTTTTGATGTGACGCCCGCTGCGGCGACGCAGCAGCACACTCTCACACGCGCGCTAACCAACTGCCCCACGCTGGACACAGAGCGCCCGCTGCACCCCGCCCTAGTCAGCTAGACACGTCGGGACAGGAGTACCCTTCCCCC
>NZ_LR733552.1 GCF_902506145.1 Burkholderia sp. 8Y
GCGCTGCTGCATAGCGGCGTGCGGCGTTCGGCGCTGCGGGCTACGCCCTTCGCACCGAACGTCGCACAGAAGGATCAACTGAAACCACTGGCATCCGGTTTCTGCACAGCTTGACGCACACAACTTGGCATAGTTGAGACCCATGGCTAGCACCGCGCAAGGCTGCTCAGTCCGAACCTCTTGGATTTACTTTTGTACCGACTGAGTCAGCTCGTTCCCTCGAATCGCAGTCAAGAGATTGCTAACCCACCTCGGCCGTACCCTACCGCGAACGCGTAGATGGTTCGCGCTCCGGCTTGAACCGGAGATGGGAGCTATGGGCAGGAACAGTCCGAGAAGTGTCGTGCAGTTCCGGTAACGGGCTTGGCTCCGGGTGCCACGGCCAAACTGAGGGCGGCGTCCGACGCCGGAGCAGCCGCAATCTGTCGATGAGAATGCGCAGCGACGCGGCCCGTGGCTGGGTGACGTATCAAAGTACACGTGTGGATGAACTGCTCGCCAGACGGAGGGCAGGAGGAAACTCGAGCCGGCCGGACGCTTGAAACCTTTCGGCGTGGTCCTTTGCAGAGGGCTAGGCCCGCCCGATAGCAATGGCTGAGCGGCCAGCGAATCGAAGGTAAGGCAGGCGGGCAAGAGCGGCGCCAAAACGATGGAAAAGCCAAAGCACTTTTGTACTGTCGATGTACTGCGTCATCAGACTGCCCGCCCTCCACCAGATGACTAAGGTATCTGATGGGCGCGGCCGAACGCCGAGCGAGTGCGGCCAGGAACGGGCGTTCGCCGACAGCGGGAAACGCAGAGTCACACAGCAAATCTGTTGATGTCTACGGTAGCTTCATTTCGAAACAGGCAACACGGCCCTGTTGGAAGACCCTGTTGAAACGACTTCTAACAGGGAAATTAACAGGGGCATACCTCACTCGATATGCCGAACGTCCTGTCCAGCGACGGTTTGCAACCTTTAGAGCATCATTTCAGCGACTTAGGATTCGGAGGTGTGAGTCGATAGCGAGCAAGGACTTTCACAGAGGGACGTCAGCCGCAAGAAAACTGATTTTTTCCTGTCGGCAGAACCAGCTTTAAAGCCATAGTGCGGCGTCCAGCCTCGCCGAAAAGACAATGAGCGCGTTGTACATGCGGTCTCCGCCCCGTGTCCCCAATCTTGTCTTCAGGTCGACGAGCGCTTGTCCCGATTCAACACCTTTTTGTTTTCAATTCAAAAACACGAAGAACGCATTTTCCGATGCAAGGAGCTATACCTTGTCGACATCTGGTGAGTCTCACGACTGTGCTCCGATATGCTCACGCTCCGAAATCGAGTTGTGCACCTCCTTGTCAGCAAATATTGCTGCGGTGTGCTTCCCCCCGCCGTGGGCTTCATCCGATTTGCGAACAACGGGTGACGCCGCCACTTCTTGTTTTCACCGAGGTCCAACTATGGCGAGACTGAGCGTCGGGCGTTGCCAGGAGCAACACGTGCTTGATTACAAGAGCGGCACGAGCAGCGTGCTGACGAATGCAAGCAAAAATCATTCGAAGTGTGCTTCGTCGTCGCGAAGGGCCGTTTGGGATGAGCATTCTTGCAATGCAACTGCTCCGTTTTGCATTGACCAATCTTCTCGCTCGCTGCCCCAACGCCGGAGAGCCGGAGTTAGACAGGGGAGGGGTGCATCTAGCGGCGCTCGGTGCAGCTCGCTTGAGCAAAAAATCCGAGTTACCCCTGCTGCTCCGCTTGCGTACCCATGTCACGCCGCCCTACATCGAAGGCGACGCGGGGGCCTACGTGGTGTAAAAGAGCGAGCGAGTTTCGAAAGTTGTCGCGATTCGCACAGAAGTGCCTGACGACGAGAAAGTCTTCCTTGTTTCAGCCGAACGGCTATTCAGCGAGCTTCCATCTGTGACGCTGCGCGTGACGGCTGTCCGAAGCTGCGCTTTCCAACGTCATCGAGCGCGAGTGTAGCGAACGGCAGCGACGAGCAGACGGCGTGGTTTCTTACAACATCATCGAGTACCAGCGCCCCAGCGCTGCAACCGACGGGTGGCCGAGGTCCGACTGTGGGCCAAAAGGTGCATTCGGGTATCGAAGCCTTCTCATATTCAGACATGAGACGAACGGCTCGGCCGCGAGCGACAGCGCTCTCAAAGAACACCGCCCGCGTTCCGCGGGGATTTTGTGGGCAGCGAGCATTCGCTCGCTGCGCTTTGCGCCTGGAGATGGTACTAAGTAGCACAGCAGAGGTGCTCGTACCGGCGCACTGCGCAGCTCGCCGACTGACAAAACCCAGTGCCCCCGTTTCTCCATTGCGTACCCGTGCCACGCCGTCCCCATTGCTCACAGAAAGGGCCTCTTAGCGCAGAACAAATCACGGTCGGAGAGACTACCATAGTGGAAGACGGGGTCCTCTTCGCGGAGCGCAAGAAGCCGTTTCTCTTGGTTGTTGTCGCAAGCAAAGGCGTCGCATCCGCTGTTCCCAAAGCCTCACACCTGAAGGCAGACTATTACTCCGAAGGGGCCACACTACTGGTGAGACTATCTTACGGGGCCAGCGGCGGCTTGCTACAGCACTAAAGCGAACCCCGTTGCGCGCAAGAGGTAGGTGCACGTAGCGCAGGGAGCGAGCGAAGCGAGCGTGCTTCCTTGTGCGATACGGAAACTCTGTTGCTCGCGCCGTTTCGATATCAAAGGGGATGGATGTACGTTGCACATCGTCGATGTGCAAAGGACAACGGCCGGTGTATGCAACCCGTCCGGCGGTCTCGTATGGCGGGCCAGAGTTTGAAACAAGTGGGAACTGCGCGGAGCGCAGGGGAGCGCACGGCGAGTTCGCGTAACTAACCCGCGGCGGTTCTCTTACTGCGGGCCGGGTCGCGCACCGGGATGCGCTCCTGAAAGCAGACCGGCGGGTAGCCGCCTTGCCGTTGCCGTTCCTCAGCTTTTCACTGCATTTGCGGGAACGTTGCGACGCAACGGCGTCGCCGGCGGATGAACGCGTCGAGCGCGTAGCGGTGTGGGTGGCAAGGAAGGCAATTTTTCGGGGTTGCTATAGTAATTGTGACGATGGTGAACGCAATGACGCGCAGCCCCGGCACACAACTAAAACTACCTCGCACACAAGGTGCCAAATGCCTGCCCTTCGCCAATTCACAGTCGTCGACCCGAACGAGCGTATAAACATCGCACTCAAGTTGTCGACTCGCACATCAATCGAGCAGTACCGGTTGTTTTACACCGCGGCGTACGGCCACGGTGTCGAACGCGGTGAACTCGTCGAAGAGGTGCTCCGCGCGTTCTTCGAGAACGACGCTGACTTCCAGCGCTTTATCAAGAAGATGACGCCTGCGGACAAAGCGAACGTCGACAAGTCCCTCGGCGTGACCCGTCAAACGGGCGGCATCGGTGAGACGCTCATCGACGACGCCTGAGCCACGCCATTTCTGCCCTCAGTGAACCCCGCCGCCCCGGCGGGTTGTTTTTCGGTGCGCCCGCTGGTGTGAGGATTTTGGTGCAGGTTGTGGCGTGCTCAAGCTAATGTGTGAGGGCTTCGAGGCAGTTGTGACGATATTTGGTCGAGCAAGCGGGTGATGCTGACCGGATTGTCGCCCCACACCTAGACGTCTTCTTACATTGTTGCGGCACTTCACCCTGATTCGCCGCAAGCGTACGGACTAAGTTGGCGAGGCTGAGATGGACTACAGACGCAGTAGCGCAGCATTCGAGGTTCGACCGGCGCCGCGCTTCGGTAGGCGGATGGACTACAAATCTGTGCCCGAATCGTTCTCCGCCTCCAACTCGGCTAAGAACGCTTCAATGTCTCGATACGGTGCGGCTGACCTCCCCGCCGCCACAGCGACGCGGCGGTGAGTTGCTATATCCGCAAATTCGATTTACTGCTGCACCTTGGTGATGTCTATGTTCGGCGCGGTAGGCTCGATGAACCGTACCGCCGCGAGTACCAGCGCCGTCGCATCCGAATACACGAAACTCGTCGACGGCCGGCTCACGATGCGCTTTGAGCTTCCCCCGAAATTTCGCCTTCCAGCAGGTCGTGTGTAAACTCGACCCGAAGGAAGGAAAGAATCGATGTTCAAAATACCAAAGCAGGCATACACCGCCGAGTTCAGGACGCTAGCGGTACAG
>NZ_LR733522.1 GCF_902506145.1 Burkholderia sp. 8Y
GTCCGCCTCCCGCAGGATCGTGACCATCTGCTCTTCGGTAAACCGGCTCTTCTTCATGACTTCCTTCTCTCCGTAGGAAGCCATTCTCTCAAGTTTCAGCTGGTCCGAAAATTCCAGGGCAGGTCACCCAGCGCTGCCCCACATTGTTAGGTCCAGAAGACAGCAGGGCTTGGCAACTGCACCTGATCGATCAGAAGCGATCTCGCAGCACATTGTTGGTCGCAACGTCCTCACTCCGCTTCCTCTACAACGTCACCCTCAAACGTAATTGGGGAATTGAAGAGAGTGCCGCAGCGAAGGTTCTGCGAAAACTGCCAGTGGTCCTCAGTCCCGAGGAGGTCGCGCACTTTCTTGAAGCAATTCCCAGCGTCAAGCACCGGGCCGTTCTAATGACGGCCTACGCCGCTGGTCTGCGAATATCAGAGGCCACGCGCCTCAAAGTCAGCGACATCGACAGCCAGCGGATGATGCTACGCGTCGAACAGGGCAAAGGACAAGCCGATCGCTACGTAATGCTCTCGCCGCGCCTGCTTGAGATTCTGCGAACCTACTGGCGCGTCGGCCGACCGAGGCACTGGTTGTTTCCTGGCCGCTTTACAGACCAACCCCTAACGTCCAGCACGATGCAGGAGGCCTGTCGCCGCGCTCGATATCGTGCCGGGTTCGCGAAGCCGGTAACGCCCCATGCATTGCGTCATGCTTTTGCCACTCATCTGCTGGAGTCAGGCACAGATATACGAACCATCCAGCTGTTACTGGGCCATCGAAGCCTGGCAACGACCTCTGCTTACCTTAGGGTCTCTGCCAGTACCGTTTGTGCGACAAGCAGTCCATTTGATCGTCTGCCGTCCAGCGCGACCGAACGTATCGCTCTGCAAAGGTGAACGCGGAACGCATGATCTGACGAACGCCATGCGTCCCGCACTGGAACTTGCGGACGTTCTCCGCCGTCACGGTGACGCCTATCGAAACCTGCACGCCGATGCGATCAGTCGCGAGCAGCGCCGCGTCATGCGTGCTATTGAGCAGTGCCGCACGTCGGCGCTGGGTGGCCATCTTGAGAGATGCGACGCCTGCGGATATGAACGCATCGCCTACAACTCCTGCCGCAATAGACATTGTCCCAAGTGTCAGTCGCTCGCAAGGGCGCAATGGCTCGAGCATCGTCAGGCTGATCTGCTTCCCGTCCCATATTTCCACGTGGTGTTCACAGTGCCTGATGAGATCGGAGCCATCGCCTTCCAGAATAAGCGCACCGTCTACGACGTCCTGTTTCAGGCGACCGCAGAAACGCTGCAGACGATTGCCGCCGACCACCGGCATCTCGGAGCCATCGTTGGATTCATCGCGATTCTTCACACTTGAGGGCAAAACTTGATGCATCACCCCCACCTGCACTGTGTAGTGCCAGGCGGCGGATTGTCATTGGACTCGGCTCGCTGGGTCGCCTGCAGACCGGGCTTCTTGCTCCCCGTGCGGGTACTATCTCGACTGTTTCGGCGACTATTCCTCGAGCGATTGCAGGCTGCCTAAACGCGGGAGCCCTGCGATTTTTTTCCTCGCTGGCGCACCTGTCGGATCGAAGGGAGTTCGCACGCTATTTGAGTCATCCGAGAACGATCGACTGGGTTGTCTACGCCAAAGAGCCCTTTGGCGGTCCGCAACAAGTGCTCGACTACCTGGGACGTTACACCCATCGCGTCGCGATATCCAACAACCGGTTACTCGATGTCGACGACGAACATATAACGTTCCGATGGAAGGACTATCGACAGCCGGGCAAGCCTCGCGCGATGCGCCTTCAGGCCCACGAGTTCGTTCGTCGATTTCTGTTGCACGTGCTACCGCTCGGACTCCAGCGGATTCGTCACTATGGCTTGCTCAGTAACCGTCTCCGCGCGTCGCGCCTTGCGGAGTGCCGTCGACTGTTGCACGCACCGCCAGCCGCCGAAGCCGCGACGAAGTCACAAGCCGGCTACCGTGAACGCTCTGAGGTTCTAACGAGTCGATCGCTGTATCGTTGTCCTGTTTGCGCTCAAGGCCAGATGGTATGCGTGGAATGTCTGTCTGCCGGGGCGTTGCCACGAGCACCACCACTGAGCCCGGCATGACACCCGCCTTTACGCCTACAGACGACCAGAACTGGACCGTATCGTCCTGTCCAGCGCACCCGCCTTTGTCGGCGCGCCTCCCGGCGGCGCGAATCGAGTCGCTAAGACGGGTGAATTGGCGCTCAGGTCATGGTCGCTTCCGCCGCTTACCCCGATGCTCACAACTTCAATGCAAGTATTGCGGCCACACCATCTCTCGGGCGACACCCGCAAGCATCCAATGCCCATAGGGAACACGCTCGGTGGAGCGGTTTAGCTCACAGACTTTTATGCGGAGCGGAGACGGCCTGCTCAGCTGTCCTGCCGGCGCGGTAGCCGTCTCCGCTCCGCATAAAATACTCTGCTCTATCAGGGACGTCGCACAGACGGAAATCGCTGTCGGCCTTACGGGGCAAGGGCCGCGTGGAATCCCGAACGTGTCATGGCCAGATTTAAATGTCGGGGTGCGGGCTAAATACAGATGTCGTATCTGTCCTTGGGTTTTACCCTCACGTAGTGTTGAAGACGCACGGTTGAACGGGCAGGGCGCAGGTGCATGGACTTC
>NZ_LR733529.1 GCF_902506145.1 Burkholderia sp. 8Y
CTGTACCGCTAGCGTCCTGAACTCGGCGGTGTATGCCTGCTTTGGTATTTTGAACATCGATTCTTTCCTTCCTTCGGGTCGAGTTTACACACGACCTGCTGGAAGGCGAAATTTCGGGGGAAGCTCAGTCCTCTGTTCGAAACGCATCGGCACCAGTTCAAGCTTCACGTTCCAGCTGACGCCGCGTGCGTATTAGGCGACTACAACCGATTGGTCCAAATCGTCACCAATTTACTCAATAACGCTGCTAAGTACACACCCGACGGCGGTCTAATCCAATTAACGATTGACAGGTTAGACGGAGAAGTCGTCCTGCGGGTCAAAGATAATGGCGTCGGCATGGAGCCGGAGCTGATGGCGCGGGCTTTCGACCTATTCCAGCAAGGCGAGCGCACCCCTGCCCGCACGGAAGGTGGGCTCGGCCTCGGGCTGGCGCTGGTGCGCAGCCTCGTTGAGCAGCATGAGGGAAGAGTCACTGTTTCAAGCGAAGGGCCAGGAAAAGGAAGCGAACTGATAGTCCGCTTGCCGCTTGCTACCGGTCGGCCTGCTAGTGAAGTTTCGGCAGACGCCCGTGAAGCGCCACCGCCGTCGTTAGCACCGCGGCGACATGTCCTTGTGGTCGACGACAACGTAGATGTGGCCGCATCCCTTTGCACGGTTCTGGAGATTCTGGGACACGACGTTGTTGTCGTACACGAAGCTAGAAGCGCTATCGGCCGGGCTAAGCGCGAAACATTCGACAGATGCATTCTCGATATCGGCCTTCCAGACATGACTGGCTATGAGTTGGCGCGAGAATTGAAAAACTTGCCGGGCACCCGAGATGCTGTGTTCGTTGCGCACACCGGCTACGGCCAGAAGGAAGATAAACGGCTTTCCTTGGAGGCTGGATTCGCTCACCATTTAGTAAAGCCGGCGGCAATACCAGACCTAGAACGGGTCTTGGCGGACTCGCGTGCCTGATATAACTCGAGTCACTCGTGAACAGGCAAGCAGCGAAGACGAGGACCTATCAATGATGCCGAACATGGAGGTCCAGGACCCGTTCCTCGACGCGCTAATAGGCGAAGGCGTTGTTGACCTGCCTGAGTTCTTCGGACCGTTTTAATCTTGGAGAACGGCCTCGATTGCTTCAGTTGAACAATACCGCTGCTTGAACTCGTCGGGCGTCAGGTAGGCCAGGCTTGAATGCGGCCGGATGGC
>NZ_LR733551.1 GCF_902506145.1 Burkholderia sp. 8Y
CAGTTTTCGACAAAGCCTACAAAGCGAACCATCCGCGATATAGCAAGCTAAGCACCTCGCATGGCGCATCCCAGAACGGCTCGCGAGAAGGTTAGCAATATATGCTTGGGTAGCTCATTGTGAGGCTGTGTTGGGAGATAGCGAACTGCTGCGCGGTGACGCTTGCTTCCGAGCCGCCCGACACGACGAAGAGATTGTAACACTTGGTAACGTTTAGTAACATTCAGGACCTTTCAAACAAAAACGATACGGGGTCTTAGATGTTCGCCAAGCGTGTTTTTCCCGGAATTGTCGTTCTCAGCCTGGCCGCATGCGGCGGTGGTGGCGGCAGCGAATCGACAAACCAACCGACCGGTCCGGGTGCGTCGGTCCAGCAAGATTCAACCATCAAGCTCGGCGATTCGGCAAACAGCTATGCCGCCGCGAAGACCGCGACGAGCTACGCGCTTTATGGGTCGCAGGATACCTACAGGTTCTTTCTGAACGCACTCTTCGCGGTAATCGATGCGGCAAACCGCACCACCGCAGGAACATACTCTGAGGCATGCTCGGGCGGGGGGACCGTTACAGCGACACTCGCAGACAACGACAACTCGCAGACTATCAGCCGTGGGGATACGGCGACTTTGACGTTCTCTAACTGCAGGCAGTGGGTAACGGTTGGAGAATTCAATGACAACGCGACCGTTAACGGGGGCATGACCTTCCGCGTGAAATCGGCGTCGGGCGCGGTTGGTACCTCTAGTAATTATTCAATCGCTGCGGACGTGACATCGCAGAACTACGCTGTCGGGTTGAGTACAGGAAGCGTAGCATTCAATGGAACGATGTCAATTTCTGACACCTATGTGTCGGCAACGGGTTCGCACGCATTGTCTGCTTCGTCGAATGACGTGGTGGCATCTCGAACGCTGAAGGGCGTCGCGACGAGCATTGCGCTTTCAAACTGGTCTCTTACCGATGACTATTCAGGCGTGACCCGCGACGACACCGTGAGTCTAAGCGGCAATGTCAATTCGTCGACACCGCTTGGGACGGCGAACTTGTCCGTCTCGACGGTGGTTCCCGTTCTCTTCAGCAGCGGCTTACCATACTCGGGCTCGATGAAGCTGGCGACCACTGCCGACGCGGTGACTGTCACCTTCGCGGCCGCAGAGAACGTTACCCTCTCAATAGACCCCGGGAAGAAGGGAGTTGCCGCCGCTACCGTTGGAACGACGCAGACGCAGCTCAACAGCGCATTCATGGGGAGTTGAGCGCTTTGCAGCGAACGTCAGACGGGACGCGAAGGGTTAGCCCAATAATCGCACTGAACCCTGGAACTCCCAGAATTCAAATCAAGTTCCTAGGTTAGTACTAGACGTCTCGCTAAACTTCCACTGTGATGCATCTGGCCCGCCGAGAGCGGGCCTTCTTTCAAGCTTGAGCTTCCAGGCGCAATTGCCGCAACGCTTGGTATCGGTGCGGCTCCTTCTCCGGATGTGCTGCGCTCGCACGAGGCTGCATTGCTTGGCGAGCGCATTGTGCATCACTTGAGAAGAGGTGGGAATTGCGGCGATTGGACGACTTTTGCAAGCAGGTCTTGCACTGCTGGCATCAGCGCTTGCGCAGTCTGATTGCAGGCGGTCTCACCGTAGTGGCTGGAACTGTAAGAATACGCCTCGGCCACGCTCATGCTACGTCCGTTCGAGGACATGATGGTCAGGCCGAGATTCCAGGTGCCACTTACGGAAGAAAAGCCAATGTTCTCCAGCCGACCGGTGAGTTGGACAGGCGCAGCCGGCGCGTAGACACCGGCGATTTTTAGTTCAGAAACGAATCCTGCCTTCACGAATTCTGCGAACGACTCTCCGTCGGGGGTCTTGATAGGGCCGACTGCGCGGCACATGATTTGGTTCGGATTCTCGTTCGGGATTGGAGCTTGAGTGAACTGGCCAACTCCTACGCCGTTGACCACCGTCGACTTCATGGCAACAACATTGTCCGCGTTTATCGAGTATCGGGGAACTGCGTACGTGGAGCAACCTGCCAAGCTAGCAACTGCTACCAACGCTAAAAATGACTTCATCTACGCCCTCGGTTCTTTTTGATTGGATTTAGTCTTACCCCCGCCGAACGACTTCAAAGAGCGCTGGCGTGATGGCAGTTACGGCAACCGTACGGAAAACTTGAGGCGGGCTTTAGCGACTTCCGCCCGATGTTCTCGAACCAACGTCTATTATCATCCTGATAAGCAAATGTTCGCACGGTATCAGT
>NZ_LR733521.1 GCF_902506145.1 Burkholderia sp. 8Y
CATTCTGACTCGCCTCCCGGCCCACAAAGCAAGCGACATCGCAACATTGCTGCCTCATAACTGGCAGCCTCTCGCGCCTGTCGAGTAATCCATCGTTCGTCAAGACGGGTTCGCTGGCCGCTTACACTGACCAGCAAATAGCGACGCCAAGTTAGCTCGCAGGCTCATATTGTGGCCGGGTAGCAAACGACGTAGCAGTTGCCAACTCACTTTCCGCACGTGACCCCGACCCGGACGACCCGCACATCACCCGCTGAAACAGTCGCGGAGAGCAAGAGTCTCGGGTCAAGCCAGCAGACGCTCCAGGTCGTCAATGCAACAAGGCTTCGCCAGCAGCCCGTCAAAACATTCCGTGTCCGCGTTGGTCAACTCACTGTGGCCAGTTAGCGCGATGATACGAGCACCGGCACAACAGCCTTGCCGCAAACGGAGGCACACGTCACGTCCATCACTATCTGGCAGAGTAAGGTCCAGGAAGATGACGTCAAAAACGTCCTGCGTGGTGATTGCCAAAGCCGATGCACCGCTGTACGCGACGGCGCTCCGGTGACCCAACGCAGAAGCAATGTCGGCGAGCGAATCAGCTGTATCTTCCAAATCGTCAACGAACAGAACGCTGCTCATCACATTTCCTCCATAGGACCGGACGCAATGCGTGGCAGTGCGGTCAGTGCATGACTCTCATGCGTCAACAGGCAATAACCTATGCGACGGTCGGAAGGCCGTCTCCACGGACCAACATCGGTCGCCCCGATTTGCGTCTATTCGCTCGACGACCGATTGACTTCAACGGTAAGGTGCGAGAGGCCCTTAATGTGCGACAACGCCGAACGGTAGTATCCGGGGCGACGCTCGGAGCTGGTCCCGACGGCAATGATAACGCTCATATGCCCTGGGCCGACACGCCAAACATGAAGGTCGAGGACACTGTCGCCGGCACCTTCGATTATTTTTCGGACCCTTTCCGTCATCCGTCCGTCTCCGTTCATGTCCAGGAGGATGGCGCCGGTATCGCGGATTAGACTATATGACCAGTTCGCAATTACAAGGGCGCCGACAACGCCTGCCAGCGGGTCCATCCAGTTCCAACCAAACGACCGAGCCAGAACGAGTCCGATAATTGCGAGCACTGAGACAGCAGCATCAGCCATCACGTGCACATAGGCAGCCCGCAAGTTATGGTCTCGTGCCGTGCTTTCATGAGCCTCATGGGCATGTTCGACGAAGTCGACGCTTTGCTCTTCGCCCGGAAGGCGGACAGTGACTGTAAACGCGTGCGGTTCCGGCACCTGCTCCTTGGATTCAAGATAACCAGGTCTGTCGACGAAGGAAAACGTCTGGCGCGAGCCGTCTGGCCGAACCGTTATGACAGATACAGCGTCTGCGTTCAGTCGCTGTGTTCCGGGTCCTTGTGTGATGCGGAACACCGGTGGTACGCCGTCTTCGTAGATAGACAGTTGAAAGGCGCCTGCGTTGCCAGAGATGCGTTTGACTTCGTCGTCACGGGAGTGGCTGTCTGCATGGCCGTGGGCGTGACCATGACCGTGAGCGTGACCATGACCGTGGGCGTGACCATGACCGTGACCGTGACTATGCCCATGGTGGTTACCGCTCAACAGCCAGACGCTCGCGAGGTTGACCAATAGCCCGACGACAGCGATGGGAATCGCTTCGCCGAAATGAATCGGCACCGGCGAAAAGAAGCGCAACACCGCCTCATATGCAATCAGCAACGCAATCATTGCGAGCACGATTGCGCTCGAGAATCCTGCTAGGTCACCTAGCTTTCCGGTGCCAAAGACGAAGCGAGAATCGGTTGCATGCTTGCGGGCATACGTATAAGCCAAAGCAGCAATGAGCATCGCCCCCGCGTGCGTCGACATATGAAGACCGTCGGCGACAAGCGCGAGAGAACCAAAAAGGCCGCCGCCAGCTATTTCCGCCACCATCATTGCGCTGCAAAGCGCAATTACCGTCCACGTTTTGAGCTCGTTCTGCTCGTGCGCTTCTCCGAGGAAGACGTGGTCGTGCCCTGCGCCGAAGCCGGCGTCCTTCCAATTGCTCATTTCGACTGTGCTCTTACTTAAAATAACTGCGTACGACTTCAACCAGCTGTTCTGTACCGCTGCCGTTTCCACCAGCGGGTTCAGCATCCACTAGATGCGTACGGATATGGTCCTCAAGCACAACCGCCAACAAGCCATTCATGGCGCCTCGACAACTGGTGATTCGTTGCAGTACATCGTTGCAATCCCGCTCCTCTTCGAGCGCACGCTCGATGGCCTCGACCTGGCCCTTGATACGACGGACACGGTTTAGGAGCTTCTGTTTATCGCGGATGGTGTGACTCATGAGCGCCTTTGGATATACGGTAGGGGGGTATACTAACACCCGCTGCCACGCGTCATGTGTGTATCGCTGGAGATGCAGCCGCGAAAGGCATCCTATGTTTGGCCGACGGTGCGATATAGCGAGACAGCTGGCTTGTCGCTGATAATTCTGGGCTTGACTGAACAGGCGAAAACGTCCAGACCGATTCGACCCACCGGCCGGTGAGCTTACGGGCATGGCAGTGCGAGGGCGAAGTTCGACATTTGGTCGCGCAGCGGCTTGTCGACATGTCTCATCTGTTGGGCGGCTTGAACACGGCAAGCCGTAACTTCTGCTGATTCGGAGCAACGGCCCACAAGCCGGGCAGCGCTGACGTCACCGCGCGTCAACGCCGGAACGGAGGTTGCTATATCCCGACTGAAACAACAATTCTTGGAGGCAACCATGGCGGGTGACAACTCATATAAGCCGGGCGAAATCGTGAAGGTTTCGGGCATCTACTCCGTCGTGCATGATGACGGCAAGGATACGTTTGAAGTGACGTGTGTCGAGGGCGAACACTTCCCACCGACCCGAAGCGGCAAGGGAGCGCATTTCGAATTGAAGTACGGTGCGACGCATTCGCACAAGCATGACGCGTTGAAGGGCACAGAGGCGCGGAGCTGACCTTGCTGGTCACGGCGCATGCGGAGGTTGAGCACAGCTGCTGCGCCGTGTGCCCTGCCACAAACGTTCCAACGTTGATTTGGGGACTTAATGCCATGGCCGGGGACAAGTGAAACAAGAGAACGGCGAGGCCGCTGCGGTCACAAGAGTTGCAGACGCGGCTAGAAATGTCCTATCCGCTTCTGAGAATCTCGAAAAGGACATCAGCCATAGCGACCCAAGCATGCGAGCTCTCCATTTAGCTCGCCTAGCCGCCGCTGTTGATGAACTGCAGTCGGCGCGCGTTGCGTTGGACGAGTTGCTCGCGCGGAAGTCAGCGGACTGACTAGCTCTGCACGAAGTCACGTTCCTGCCTGCCTGCCGGCATAGCGAACTACGGAAGACGCTTTATTGCCGTGGTGAGCGATTGTTCGGACGACCAGAACTCGACCCACGGGTCTATCGATTGGAAGCTGAGGTACTCACGCGCTGTCTGAACGTTCCACTGGGCTCCGCTTTTAAGGTCGCCGAGCTGTTCCCAAGCCACTGGCATCGACACGCCCATGCCCGGTCGCGCACGTGCCGAAAATGCTGCGGCAGTTGTCTGCGCTTTCCCATTGCGCAGGTAGTCGACATAAACCTTCCCAACGCGATTTGCGGCACCCGAAACCGCCGAGAAGCGTTCCGGAATTGTCTTTGCAAGGTGTCGTACAAACGACTGCGAGAACGACTTGACGGTCGCGTAGTTTAGCTGTGGCACGAGCGGGACAACGACGTGCAGCCCCTTCCCACCGCTGGTTTTCAGCCAAGCCTCTAGCCCCAACTCTGATAGCAACGCTCGAACTAGCTGCGCAGCTTCCTGCACATGTAACCACTTTACGCCTTCGCCCGGGTCGAGGTCGAAGATGACTCGGTCGGGCTTGTCCAAGTGAGTGACCACGGAGTTCCATGTGTGGAACTCGATGGTGTTCATCTGTGCAGCGGCTAGCAGGGCATCTGGCGTGTCGACTGTCAGCAACGGCGGATGCCCGGGCCACAGGTCGCGGTCGTGAGCCGCTAGCCCCGGCATCGCAGTACGCTCGGCATGCTTTTGAAAGAAAAGCTGCCCGGAAACACCCTCCGGCGCCCGAACCAGCGCTACGGGGCGACCCCTCATGTGCGGCAGCATCCACTCGGCGACGCTCGCGTAAAAATGGACAAGGTCGGCTTTCGTAATGCCCGAAGCAGCGTCAACCACCCGCTCGGCGTGTGTGATTTTGAGCTCAGAAGGTGGCTTGGGAAGCTCAGTCTTACCGCCCTCGCGGACGACGCCGCGCGCCGGCTTATCGAGTCGTAGGCCTGAGAACGAAGCCTGCCGGACCACGCCCTCAGCGGTCCACTGGGCAAACTCGACCTCAGCGACCAAGGTCGGCTTCACCCACAACTCGCTGCCTGCCGCGCGTCTTGACCATCGGCCGGGCTTCCGGACCGGCGTATCGAATGGCGCGATGTCCACCTGAAGCGGCGCGAGCTGATGCCACAGCTCTCTCGCGGTCTTCGAATTCCAACCGGTACCGACGCTCCCAGCATCATGGAGCTTTTTGCCAACATAGTAGCCGAGCAAAAGGCTGCCAACTTCGCCGCTCTTGCCACCGCGTCCGGTCATACCGCAGATGACGAATTCTTGCCGCAGCCGGGCTTTAGCTTTCAGCCAAGTCTCCGTGCGACCTGATACATAGGGCGCATCGCGCCGCTTAAGAACCAGACCTTCGAGTCCGAGCTTGGCAGCGGCTTCGAATACCTGTGCAGCGGGCGCGTCGAAATCTTGGCTGAGAATCAGGTGCTCGCCACCGTCCTCGAGAAGGGTCGCCAGCCGTGCACGTCTGGAAGACAACGGCACGCTCCTCAGGTCTTGCCCGTCGATATACATAAGGTCGAACAGGAAAAAGACGATTCCACTGTTGCTCGGGCCGTCGACTGCATCTTGCAGCGCGGAGAAGCTAGGGATGCCGTCTTTCAACACGACAATCTCACCGTCGAGCCACGCGCTAGAGACGGCAAGCTTCTGTAACTCGGATTTGAGCGTTGGAAACTTCGCTGTCCAGTCGTGACCATTGCGAGTGAAGAGCTTCACTCGCTTTCCGTCGATGCGCGCAAGCAACCGGTATCCGTCCAGCTTCGTCTCGGTTACCCAGTCACCTGTCCGTGGCAGAGCGCTAGCAAGCGTAGCGAGTTGAGGCTCAAGCTTCGTCGGAAGTGGCCCTGGCACAGCGGCCGAAAGGTCAACTTCCTCGCTGGCAGGTTTATGTCGAGAGGTCTTGGGTTCGCGCTCTTCGATGGGCCCGAGCGGATTTGCGACGACGCTATCGGGCAGCGCTTTGATAACATCGTATTCACTCAGTGGGCGCGCCCACTCGTCGCGCTTTTTAAACATCATCCACTGGTCTTGCTTATCATCTGGCTTCGAGATGCGCACCAGTTCCCATAGGCCGGCGAGCTTCTCGCCGTGCAAGCGGAACACCAGCTTACCGACATCCATACCCTTTTTGGCGTCGCCTACCGGTTCCCAGGTACCCCGGTCCCAGACAATGACGGTGCCGGCGCCGTATTGCTTCGGAGGAATCGTGCCTTCAAACGAAGCGTAGTCAACGGGGTGGTCTTCGACATGGACCGCCATCTGCTTCTTGCTCGGGTCGTAGCAGGGGCCCTTAGGGACCGCCCACGACAGCAAGACGCCGTTCAGCTCGAGCCGAAAATCGTAATGCAGCCGGCTCGCCCAGTGCTTCTGAACGACGAAACTCAAACGCCTTGCGGCGGCACGCTTGCTGGTAGTCGACGCCGACGGCTCAGGTGTGATGTCGAAGTCTCGCTTCTTTTCGTAGGGAGCGAGCGGCTGCGCCTTTGTTTTACGCCCAGAAACCATGATGGGGTGCCCCAGGTGAAGCGTGCGAACTACTCGTGTACCGGTGTGAGAGACATTCAGCGGCAAGCTAACCCCGGAACCGCTAGACGTGGTCGGTCGCCCCGCAAGCGTCGCTCTTACCTGTCGCGTCGTCAGCTTCGATGCGCGAAGTTTTGTTGTTCAAGTCGTTCCTTGGGTAAACGAGCCATGGGTCCTCGGGATGTCTTTCTAAAGCGGCAAGAGCAAGAGGCATGCCTTTTGACGACCGCCGCTGACGCCGGTGGGCCGTGCTGCAGCGCGTCCAGTGATATTCTCTTCTCAACGCCCAGGTGGCTGCGGGCGACAACTGCATTCCTTTTTGTCCGGCGGAAGCTCATTAGCCGGCTGGGAGAAACGCATGGTAGCGCGCTCGATTGCATCGCTGTCTCTTTCGTTTGGACTCGTTTCGATACCGGTACGGCTCTACTCTGCTACTGAAAGCTCGTCGGACGTTCGATTTAACATGCTGGCGCCGGACGGCTCGCGCGTTAAGCAACAGTACGTCTCGGAGAGCACCGGCAAAGTCGTCGAGCGAAGTTCGATGCAGAAGGGCTACCAGTTTGAGAAAGACCGTTACGTTGTTTTCACCGGCGACGAATTGAAGGCGCTGGAAGAAGGCGCGAGCCACTTCGTGGAAATCGTTTCGTTCGTGCCTGAGAAATCAGTGGACCCGCTGTTCTACGACAAAGCTTATTTCATCGCCCCAGACAAGCGTGGCGGCAAACCCTACAGCCTTCTCCAAAGAGCGCTTACCGAGACTGGCCGGTGCGCTCTCGCCAAATGGGCATACAAGGGTAAGACACGAATCGTTCAGGTGCGTGCTGCCGAAGACGGCATGGTTTTCCAGCAGCTATTGTTCGCAGACGAAGTGCGGTCGCTCAAAGACCTCGATATCGAACAAACGTCGGTGTCCGATTCTGAGCTCAAGCTGGCGGTACAAATCATCGAACAAGGAGCTGAAGACACGTACGACGCGTCGGCCTACGAGGACGAAGAGAAGAAGCGCATCCTTGCTGCCATCGACGCGAAGATTGCAGGCAAACAAATCGTCGCCAGTAGTGAACCCGAGGCAGTCGGGGGCGGCGAGGTTATCGACCTGATGGAAGCTCTACGAGCGAGTCTTTCCACGACGAACGGCAAAGCGAAGCCGACGGCGAAACGAAAGGTCGCGGCGAAGGCGGTGGAGGAGGCTGAGGAAGTTGCGGCTCCGAAGACGCGTAAGCCTGCCGCTCGGGCGCCGAAGGTAGATGCTGGCGCTCCGGCAAAAGTGGCACGTGCGCGCAAGTGAGCAAACGCGACGTATCGCACCACGTTTCGCTGGCCAAGCTGCAGTCAATGCTCGGTGTGTCACGCGGCGTGGTCGACGGCCTGATTGAGCTCGGCCTCGTGACCCCGAGTCGCGGACCGAGGAACTCGCTGCGCTTCACCTTCCAAGATGTCGTCTTACTTCGTACGGCCTTGCAGTTGCGGACATCGAAGGCTTCGCCACGCAAACTCCGCGACGCGCTCGTAAGGCTGAAGCGTGAGCTTCCGGACGAGCTGCCGCTGTCCGGCATTCGCGTCGCTGCTGAGGGCCATGAGATTGTCGTCAAGACCGGTCCAACGCGATGGGATGCGGTGACGGGGCAGATGCTTCTAGATTTTGAAGTCGCAGAGGTTGGCGGGGATGTTGTCCTGCTGGATGCCACGCCAGAGCGCAAAAGCGCTGCGGCCGCTCAAGCGCGCGAGCGCTATGAATTGGCTGAAAAACTGATGAAGGCAGAGCCAGATGCAGCGGAGCGCAATTATCGGCGCGCGATTGAGCTCTCGCCGGAGCCGTTCTACGCGGCATATGTCGATTTAGGCGCTCTGCTTTGCGAGCAAGAGCATCAATGCGGTGAGGCTCTGCATGTCTTCGACGAAGCTCTCAAGCACTTTCCGAACGACGCAGTCCTGCACTTCAATCGCGCCGTCGCGCTCGACATGTTAGGAAACTACGACGAGGCGAAAGAAGCCTACGAACAATGTCTTGCGCTTGACCCGAGTTACGCTGATGCGCATCATAACCTTGCAATTTTGTTGGATAAGCGCGGCGACCGTCGCGGGTTGATTCGCCATCTGAGTGCGTACCGCAGATTAAGCAGCTGATGACCGCAGCGTGCGGAAGCGGTCATCGCTATCTTGCGGTTGCTTTTTGTCCGTCGAGTTCGGCGATGGGACCCACCGTTGCGATGCGCGCCGGAACCGCCGCGAATTTTCTCACCGTTCGGATAGAACGAGGCGCTTACTCGACCATTACCGATACCCGTGGTGCCACGGCACACATCAATTCATAGCCGATAGTGCCAGACGAGCTAGCGACGTCGTCGATTTTTACCTGTTCACCCCATAACTCCACTTTTGAACCGATTCCTGCGCTTGGGCAAGGTGTAAGGTCTACCGTCAGCATGTCCATCGACACTCTGCCAACGGTGCGGGTTATGACGCCGTCCACAGCGATGGGTGTGCCGGTTGGCGCGTGACGGGGGTAGCCGTCAGCATATCCGCACGCGACGATACCAATTCTAATTCTGCGGTCAGCTTTGTATGTCCGCGCGTATCCCACGGTCTCGCCGGCATCGAGTTCCTGGACGGCAATTAGCTCACTGCTTAGCGTCATGGCTGCGTGTAGCGGCACGTCTTTGATTTCGTTGCTTCGGCCGGAGGGCGAGGCGCCATACAAGACGATTCCCGGACGGACCCAGTCCCGGTGCGCATGGGAATGCCAGAGAGTGGCCGCAGAGTTCGCAAGACTGCGTTGGCCCGGTATGCCACGGCTGGCCGCGTCGAACCGCTCGAGTTGCCAATCGACGTTGCCGTCGTCAGCGCTGGCAAAGTGGCTCATCAGCGTTACTTCGCCGATACCTTCAGAGGCCGAGGTACGCTCCCATGCCGCCCGATAACCTTCGGGACTGAATCCAAGACGATTCATCCCAGAGTTCATCTTTAGGTAGATATCGATTGGGCGTTTAGGCTTCGACTTCGCTATCAGTTCACGTTGCTCATTGCAGTGCACAGTCACGGTGAGGCTAAGCTTGTCCGCAATGCTTACATCCTCCGGGGTAAACACCCCCTCCAGAAGTAGAACGGGCTTTCTCCAGCCCAGTTCCCGGACCATGACGGCCTCATCAAGGTCGAGTAGCGCAATACCGTCTGCCGACGCAAGTGCGGGATAGATACGCTTGATGCCGTGCCCATAGGCATTGGCCTTGACGACCGCCCACACTCGAGAGTTCGGCGCGTTTCGTCGAGCGACCTTGAGGTTATGTTCTACTGCATTGGGACGGATGTACGCTCTGATGGGACGTGGCATGTCTCTCCTCCTGAAAGACAGGTGGCGATGTCGACGAAAGCGAGTGCGAATCTCGACTGCAAGAGCGAAATTGCTCGCAAGAGTGCTCAGTTGAGGGCGAAGTCGGCCGGTGCTCGCATGTCTGCGGCATAGCGGAAAACGTTCAGGTCCTCGTGCTGAATTGCAGGCGTGCGTCCGGAAATCAGGTCGGCAAGGAGTTGCGCAGACCCGCATGACATAGTCCAGCCCAACGTTCCGTGACCTGTATTAAGGAACAGATTGGCCAATGGCGTCCTGCCGACAATCGGAGTGCCGTCCGGCGTCATCGGTCGCAGTCCTGTCCAGAATGTAGCCTTCGCCGTGTCGCCACCGCCGGGAAACAAGTCGTTAACGCACATCTCGAGAGTTTCACGCCGTGCCTCGCGCAGGCGTTTATCGAACCCGACAATTTCGGCCATCCCCCCGACGCGAATGCGTTTATCGAACCGAGTGATAGCAATCTTGTACGTCTCGTCGAGCACCGTCGAAATTGGAGCGTGGGTCTCATCCGCGATTGGCGCGGTGATGGAGTAACCCTTCAGCGGGTAGACGGGGATTTTGACCAGACCCGAAAGAAAGTTTGTCGAATAGGAGCCGAAGGCGACGACAACTGCATCCGCGTGGATGAGCTTAGCTCCGTGTTGGACGCCCAGGACTTTCCCGCCCTCGACGACAAGGCCATCCACTGCTGTGTTGAATCTGAAGATGACACCCGCTTGCTCGGCTAGCGCCGCAAGCCGCGTGGTGAAAAGTTGGCAGTCGCCGGTTTCATCGCCGGGCAGCCGCAAGCCGCCCGTCAGCTTATGCGAAGTCGCAGCAAGCGCTGGCTCAGCGCGGGTCAATTCGCTAGCGCTTAGCAACTCATAGGAAACATTCGCTTCCTTGAGAACGGCAATATCCTTAGCTGCGCCTTCATACTGCTGCTCGGTCCGGAACACCTGCAATGTGCCACCAGTTCGCCCTTCGTATTGAATCCCCGTTTCGGCACGTAAGGCCTGCAGGCAATCTCGGCTGTAATCAGCCAGGCGAACCATGCGGGCCTTATTGAGCGCATACCGTTCAGCGGTGCAGTTTTGCAGCATCTGCCACATCCACTGCAGCTGGAATTGCTTATCGTCGTCGTCTGGGCGAATTGCGAGTGGTGCGTGCCGCTGAAACATCCATTTGACGGCCTTGAGCGGGACCCCGGGCGCCGCCCACGGCGCTGCATAGCCCGGAGATATCTGCCCCGCGTTAGCAAAACTGGTCTCAAGCGCGGGGCCCTGCTCACGGTCGATAACCACCACTTCGTGACCAGCGCGAGCGAGATAAAAAGCACTCGTCACCCCGACGACTCCGCTTCCCAAAACGACGACTTTCATTTTCGTCCTCAGCCTCAAAAACAGTCCATTGAACTAGGCCGTCGGGCTCTGACGACGGATGAGCGCATCCTATCCAGGCTCACGCAGTTTTAATTACTGTTGAACACGCCTTTTTTAGTTGATTTGACTGCTGTCGCTTCGGCGGCCTACTGCCACGTAGCTTCGCGTCTCAAACTGCTGGCCGGTAAGGATTTGTGCTTAGTTGACACCGCTAATCTGCATGCATACATTGCTGCACACATCAAGCGGACGCAGTGGTTGCCGCTTTCCAGCTGTTGCGGCGTAGTGCGCTATCCGGCTAGCCATCGCTTCGGGAACTTCGTCGCTCACCAAGCGTGCTTCAGCGCGCGGCGCAAGCACCGCTGTTCGGTAAGAACAGATAGTCAGCACGGACACTCGCTGCGCCGACGCAGCACTGGCCAGGCGCCCCGCAGCGTCGCAGCTTCAAGTTATTTCGACTTCGAGGACGGGAATTGATGCGAAACGAACTGTACATAGACGGTAGGTGGGTCAAGCCTGTCCGCGGCGAAACGCGCGACGTCATCAACCCGGCAACGGGAGAGGTCGTCCAGACCATAAGCGCAGCATCGGCAGAGGATGTCGATGTTGCAGTGAAGGCTGCCAGGCGAGCATTCGACCACGACGGATGGCCGAAACTGAGCGGGGCGGAGCGGGCTAGGTATCTTCGCGCTATTGCCAAGGGCATTCGCAACCGCCAGGAAGACATCGCCCGCCTAGAGACGATTGACAACGGCAAGCCCTTGCCAGAGGCCATGTGGGATATCGGCGACGCGGCCGGCTGCTTCGAGTATTACGCCGGCCTGGCGGAGCAGCTCGACCAGAATCGCGAAGAAAAAATTGAATTGTCGGACGGCCGATTCCGGTCAAAGGCGGTGAAGGAACCCATCGGCGTCGCGGGTGCAATCATTCCGTGGAATTACCCCCTGCTCATGGCGGCATGGAAGGTCGCGCCGGCGCTTGCGGCTGGCTGCACGGTGGTGTTGAAGCCGGCGGAGGTTACGTCGCTTACCGCGTTGGAGCTGGCAGCCATCGCGCATGAAGCGGAATTGCCGGCGGGCGTACTAAACGTGCTCACCGGCTCCGGCTCAGTTGCTGGTCAAGCAATCATCGACCATAAGGGTGTCGACAAGCTCGCGTTTACGGGCTCAGGGCCCATCGGCTCTCAAATCATGGCTGCAGCGGCTCGTGATATCAAACGGGTCAGCCTTGAATTGGGCGGCAAGTCGCCCCTCGTGGTCTTTGACGACGCCGACCTTGAGCAGGCCGTCGAATGGATAATGTTTGGCATATTTTGGAACCAGGGACAGGTCTGCTCAGCGACATCGCGCGTTCTCGTGCAAAGCGGCATCTACGACAAGCTGCTTGCCCGTTTAGTTGAAGAGACCAATCGCATCACCGTCGGCAACGGTCTGGACGATGGAGTCCTTCTTGGACCGCTCGTCTCAAGGCGCCAACACGAACAAGTCGTGGCCGCGATTGAAGCGGCCAAGGTTGCTGGCGCGACGGTCGCCGCAGGTGGCACGCGCCCAGAAGGCCTTGAGAAGGGGTTCTACCTCCGCCCCACAATCTTGACCGATGTTCCGATAGATAGCGATGCGTGGGTTGAGGAGATTTTCGGCCCCGTAGTCTGCGTTCGTCCGTTCGACACAGAGGATGAAGCGATTGAGCTCGCCAACGATTCGCGTTTCGGGCTTGCCGCCGCAGTGATGTCGAAAAATGATGCACGCGCCGAGCGCGTCGCGGCAGCGTTTCGTGCAGGCATAGTCTGGATTAACTGCTCGCAGCCAACCTTCACGGAAGCTCCCTGGGGCGGATACAAGCAGTCGGGTATTGGTCGGGAACTCGGTCGGTGGGGACTTGAAAACTACCTTGAGACAAAGCAAATTACCAAACTGGTAAGCGAAGAACCCTGGGGTTGGCACATCAAATAAGGTCAACGCCATGCACTTCGATAAGTCGCTGGAACTTCTGCTGGTTCATTGTCAGGGCGAGCTTGGGCATGTGCTGGTGAACGGCGCACCGGAGATTCCGGGCGCCACCATGCTTGACAAGATGAACCATATCAATCATGTGGACGACAGTCTCCGTCGCTTTGTCACGTTTGAGCCTCGTGCAAACGTCGCCATGTCGGTCAATTTGCTCGTTCCACCAACGCGTGCCGACGCCGACGCTGGCTTCATTGTCTTACAAGCAGACCGTGCCCACCCGATGTCCGGCAGCAACTGCATTTGTGTCGTCACCGCGTTGCTTGAGAGCGGGCGGGTTGCCATGCAAGAGTCCGAGACCCTCGTTCGACTCGATACCCCCGCCGGACTCATTGTGGCGCGCGCGCACTGTCGACGTGGTCGGTGCGTCTCTGTAAGCCTCGACAATGTTCCCAGCTTTGCAGAGTGTCTGGACCGGGAAATCGAAACGTCGACCTGGGGTCGAATTACGACTGACATCGCGTTCGGCGGCGTGTATTACGCTCTGGTCGACGTGGCTCAGATAGGACTTCAGATAAAGCCCTCGAATGCGAGAGCGTTGGCCGAGGCGGGCATCGAACTGAAGCGTCTGCTCGCGGAACAGGTGCAGGTGAGTCACCCTACGCTGACAGGCGTTAATGAGATTGCCTACGTGATGTTCCGCGATAAAGAGCCAGACGGTGCGATTCGAACGTGCACGACGCTCCAACCGGGGCGGGTTGACCGCTCGCCATGCGGGACTGGGAGCTCGGCAAACCTCGCGACGCTGCATGCGCGAGGACAAGTGTCGGTCGGCGAGGTGCTCACATCGCGGTCCATCATCGGAGGCGAGTTCCGCGCGGAGGCCATTGGGACCACAGAGGTTGGCGGGCGCGCGGCTATTCTTCCCCGAGTTACTGGCGGTGGATATGTGTACGGTCGAACCGAATTACGCGTCGAGAGCGATGACCCTTTCGGTTCGGGCTTCGCATTGTCGGATACGTGGGGTTCGCGAGTCGACCTGTTACTGAAAAACTAAATCCGCCCAAGTTCGCGCGACGCCGCAGGAGTCGGTGTCAAGCTACCAGTGGCATCGAGAGCGTTCCGGCGGGCGTTCAGGAGACCCGTCCGCGCAGGCTCTTTAGGAAGCTCCACAGCTCTGGCGACTCGGAGGTCGCTGCGTTGAACCTGAACCATTCCGATGCATTCCCACCCGGTCGGAAATAAGAACCCGGGGCTAGCCATATTCCTTGGGTCAACGCATCGCTCGCAACCGCGATGCTGTCTTCGGGTCGGATAGGCAATTTCGCCCAGAGGAACAAGCCAGCGTTGGGGGAGTGGAACACCTCAAGATTTGCTTCCACCATGGCCCTCGTCACCTTGGCGTGTGCGTTGGAAAGCCTTTCGCGTAAGTAAGCAACATGCCGCTCGTAGTGTCCTTCGATGAGAACGCTAGCGACGGCTCGTTCCGTAACCTCCGATGAGGTTAGACCCACCGCCATCTTCGTCATCGCCAAGCGTGACAGCAACTCTCGGTTTGAAGCGACGTAGCCGACTCGCATCGCGGGCGTGATGGTCTTGGAAAAGCCCGACACGTAGATGACCCGCTGAAGACCTTCCATTGCTGCGAGACATGGCGCGCCCGGAGGCGTCAACTCACGAGAGATGTCATCCTCGACAACCCAGACCCCCTCTCGGTCTGCAATTTGCAGCAACCGAAAGGCCGACGAGGCATTCAACGAAGTGCCAGAGGGGTTTTGGAGGACTGTGTTGATGAACATGACCTTCGGCTTGTGTGCTCTTACTGTGTCTTCCAGTTGGGAGCTATCAATGCCGCGCGCTGTGCGCGGGATGCTAACGACATTTACAAAGGCAACCTTGAGAATCTCAAGAAGATTGCAGTAGCACGGGTCCTCAACCAGTACCGTGTCACCAGGACGTAGTAGTGTCCTGACGATGAGGTCCAGCGCTTGGGTGACGCCCTGGGTCAGCAAGATATCGTCGCTTCCGACTGAGAGGGAATACCTTCGCAGCGAGTGGGCGATGTGCTCCCTTAGCGTCGAGTGACCATACGGATGGCCGTAACCTCCGATTCGAGAGCTTGGCACACGGCTGACTACGCGCAGTGCATGTTGCACTCCGCTTTCATTTATCCAATCGTTTGGTATCCACCCGCACCCTGCCTTGATAGGTACGGTCTTGTCCGCGAACACGTCCGAGAGCAGCCACGCTTTGTTGAGACTGGGAGCGCTCCACGTCGAAGCAGCCGGGGGCTTCGCAGTGGGGGTGGCAACGCGGTATCCGGCACCCGCCCGGGCAATGATTAGACCGAGCGACACGAGCCGTTGATAGGCCTCCGAAACCGTATAGGTGCTGAGTTGGTATTTCTTCGCTAAGTCACGAACCGAAGGCAGGGGTGTGCCTGAAGGATACGTTCCCTCGCGCAATTCCAGTTCGATAGAAGAAACGATTTGGTCGACCAGTGTGCCTTCGCTTTTTCGAGCACGGGACAAGTTGAACTTAAACATATCGATTCATCGGGCAAAGGGCGACGTGTAGCGCCGCTATCTATTCACTCTACCTATCCTCTTAGGTGCCAGAAGCGCGCCAAGCCGTGGCTCGTGGAACGCTAAGCACATCGACCGATGTCAGCCGCGTTCGCCGGAAAAAGCAGTTCCAGCCTCCGCCGCCAGCACAAGTTCGCGAAGCTAGGGCAATCGCCTAGTTGACAGCCAATTGTGGCGCCATACACTGCATACATCGTTGCGCACATTAAACCACACACACTTGTGTGGAGCGCGCGTCTCCCGACTAGGATTACCCCTACCACTGAGGTCCTTATGCTCAGCTTCTCTCGTTGTGTTCTGAAAGCACTTGTTGGCGTCGCGGTCGTGATGTCAGTAGCGTCTGTGTCCCCCGCCCAAGCGGACGATGCTGGCGCATGGGCTAGCGTCAAAAAGGCCGGCGTCCTTCGGTGCGGTGCAGCCGTAGCGCCGCCGTACGTCATGCGCGACCCGAAGACCGGTGATTACAGTGGGTTTTTCGCCGATTTGTGCAGGAACTTCGCTCAGAATGTCCTGAAGGTGAAGGTCGAATTCGTCGACACCTCCTGGGACAACATCGTCGCCGGCCTTCAATCTGACAAATGGGACATGTCGCTCGCGCTTAACGACACCCCCGAACGCGAGAAGGCGATTTCGTTCTCTGTCGGCGCGATTCCGTACAACGTCTCGCTGGTCTACAACAAGAACAACCCGAAAATTCACGGTGCCAAGTCCATTGCCGACGTGGACAAGTCGGGCGTAAGCATCGCGGTGATGTCTGGGACTGTGCAAGACAAGGCGATTTCCGCTGCGGTGAAACAAGCTCAAATCATGCGTCTGCCGGGTAACGATGAAACGCGCCTCGCACTCATGTCCAAGCGTGCGGACTTGCTCGCAGACGCGAACATCACGAACATGCTGCTGCAGCAATCGCATCCGGAATGGGCGGTTACCATTGCACCTAATCCGCCGCTGGCGCAGCAGGAAGTAGCCTTTGGCGTCCGAAAAGAGACACCGGCGTCCGATATCGCCATCCTCAACAACTATGTAAATGACCAGAAGAAGTCGGGCGCGCTCGACAAGCTCATCAACTCGTCCGTCCAGACGATGCTCGCGACGAAGTAAAACATGTGTCCGGACACCAGTTGCGGTGTCCCAAGGTTTCCCGAAGTAACTAACATCGAGGCGCGCCCCTCCGAAAGGAGGGGCGCGCCTCAGTGTGCATCGAAGAAACTCATATAGAAGATAATTAGCTAATAAACAGTTTGGAGAACGAATGAAAAGAGCAATTCTGGCCGTTTTTTCAACCGCCGCAACCCTGCCCGCGTTCGCGCAGAACAGCGTGACGCTGTACGGCATCATCGATGAAGGGTTCGATTACACGAACAACGTTAAGGGGAGCAAGGCCTACGAGCTTCAAAGTGGCTACCTTCAGGGCAGCCGCTGGGGCTTGAAGGGTACTGAAGACCTTGGTGGTGGACTTCGGGCAGTTTTCCAAATTGAAAACGGCTTTGACGTCAACACTGGTCGTCTCGCTCAAGGCGGCTTGGGATTCGGGCGCCAGGCTTATGTGGGACTTGGAACCGATGCACTCGGAACAGTGACGCTTGGTCGGCAATACGACTCGCTGGTCGACTATCTGGCGCAAACAACCGCTAACGGAAGCTGGGGCGGGTATATCTTTTCGCATCCGTACGATAACGACAACACGGACAACACGTTCCGCGTTAACAACACGGTCAAGTATACGAGCCCGACGTTTGCGGGACTACAGTTTGGCGGCACCTACAGCTTCAGTAACGACGCGAACTTTGCGAACAACCGGCAATACAGCGTCGGTGCCCAGTACGCGGCTGGGGGGCTGTTACTTACGGCTGCCTATTTGCAGGCAAACAACCCGTCATCGACGGCGTTCGGAGCCATCAACAACGGGGGCGACGAAAACTTCCTCGCCCAGCGCCTGCGGATTTTCGGAGCCGGCATCAACTACACCATTGGGGCGACCACCGTCGGTTTCGTCTACACCAAGACCGACGTCAAACAGCCTCTGAGTTCTGGCTACGTGGGTGCAATCACTCCGGTAGGCGGCGCTACGCTGTCGGCGTTGAAATTCAACAACTTCGAAGCAAACGTCAAATATCAGTTCACCCCAAGCTTCCTCGTCGGTGCCGCCTATACGTACACCCGAACGTCGTATGACGCCACTAGCGGCCAGTTGCATCCCGTCTATCACTCCGCTGGTTTGATGGCCGATTACTTGTTGTCTAAACGGACCGACGTCTATCTTCAAGGTGCCTATCAGCACGTCGCCGGGGACACCACAGGAACCGTCCTGGACGTCGCTTACGTGCCTGGCGCCGCCACGGTTTCCTCCTCGAAAAATCAGCTGCTCGTGCGCGCAGCGATTCGTCACAAGTTCTAACCCAGCGAATCCGCAGCGGGAGCATGCCTTCCGCTGCTAGCAGGATGCTCGTGTTCCTAAGCGTCGCATAGGGGATTTCCCTTGAATTCATACGCCCGCAATTGACACACCGAATTTTGCCGCACTACTATGTGTACATCGATGCACACAGCGCAACACACGGGGATGTGTGGCAGGCCAACACAAGACGCATTTGCAATTCATCGGCCGCAGTCGGTTCACGAGAACGCAGTCTTCAACCACGCGCTCAAGCAGCGCGGCCTGCAGGAGCGAGTTCATGTTGTCACCTCAAGCAATCACTGCTGACGCTTTCAGCGCCCCGAATGTCGTCGACCTTGCGCCGTCGACCGAGGGCGACTTCGTGCAGTTTCGGAACGTCTTTAAGTCGTACGGCGAAAACCTGGTGGTCATGGACCACATGAGCCTCGGAATGCGTGCTGATGACCGGCTAGTCATTATTGGCCCGAGCGGAAGCGGGAAGAGCTCGCTCCTTCGGGTCATGATGGGCTTGGAGGGTTTCCAGAAAGGCCAGATTGGTTTTCAGGGCAAGCCATACATTTACGGTGCCGACTCCGGCCGGTCCAAACGCATCGACACCAAGTTGCAGAAACAGATTGGCATGGTGTTTCAGCATTACACGCTCTTTCCCCACTTGTCGGTGTTGGGCAACCTCATCCTGGCACCCGTGAAGGTGGGAGGCCTTTCGAAGGCTGATGCAACAGAACGTGCTCGCATGTATCTCGCACGGCTAGGCCTCGAGAGCAAGCTGCACTCGTATCCGAGCCAGCTTTCGGGCGGCCAGAAGCAGCGTGTCGCTATCGCACGCGCGCTGATGCTTGAACCAAAACTGATGCTGTTCGACGAGGTCACTTCCGCGCTAGACCCGGAGATGGTCGTCGAGGTCCAGAACGTCATGCTGCAGTTGGCCGAGCAGAAGATGGCGATGATTATCGTGACGCACGACATGCACTTCGCTCGCGACATTGGCACCCGTGTCGTTTTCTGCGCCAGTGGAAAGGTTGTTGAGCAAGGCGCTCCCGCCGATATGTTCAAGTGCCCGAAGGAAGCTCGTACGCGAGAGTTTCTGGAGAAGGTCCTGCATCTCGATTGAGGCCATCATGAACTATCACTTCGACTTCGGTTTTCTGGAAGGAAGCTTGGGCTCACTGCTGGCAGGTTTGAAGGTCACCATCGAACTTGCTGTAGCAGCCAACGTCATGGGCTTGGTTTTTGGTTTCCTTCTTTGTTTGCTTGCTATGAGCCGATGGACGGTCGTTCGATGGCCGGCGCAGCTTTTTATCGAGTTTTTCCGTTGCACCCCGGCACTTCTGCAAATCGTGTGGTTCTTTTACTGCATTCCAATGATGGTCGACGTCTTCATCGACCCCATTCTGATGGGCATTTTGGCCCTCGGATTGAACCTCACGGCATTCAACGCGGAAGCCTACCGTGCCGGCGTGCAGGCAGTGCCGAAAGAGCATCTCGACGCATGTGTCGCGCTGGGCCTTAAGCCGTGGCAGCGCACCTTCTATGTGGTTCTGCCCCAAGCCCTTCGTAGCTCGTTACCCGTGTTGATGACCAACGGCATTGGCAGCTTGCAACAGAGCGCACTCGTTGCCATCGTGGCCGTAGCAGACCTAATGTACGTCGGTAAGAGTCTTGCCACGGAAGCATACCGCCCGCTCGAAACCTATACGGTCGTCGCTCTCATCTACTTCGCGCTGTCTCTACCCATTGCGAAACTGGTGCACGTGATTGAACGTCGCCAGGACCTCGCGGTTCAGCGTTGAGGAGGAAACCATGGAATTAAACTTCTCGTCCGTGCTGCCATATTGGCTCGTTCTGCTGAAGGGCCTCGGTCTCACCATCGCTTTCACGAGCAGTTGCGCAGTGATTGGGAGCTTGGCAGGTTTTGTCCTCAGCTTGCTTCGCATGTCCCCGTCTGGACCACTGAAAGCTGCGACCACGCTCTACGTCGAGTTCTTCCGAGGAACGCCACTACTAATTCAGCTATTCTGGGTGTACTTCTGCTTTCCAGTGGTCTTTCGGATTCCGATTCCGCCGTACGTCTCGGTCGTGATTTCCCTCACGCTCTACATGGCGGCCATTACGAGCGAGACTTTCAGGGGCGCACTGAAGTCGATTTCGGCAGAGCAGCACGACGCTTGTATTGCCCTGAGCCTTTCCCCGCAGGCGAAAATCCTCTATGTGATTTTTCCACAAGCGTTGCTACGTGCGATTCCTCCGCTGTTGTCGAACGTGGTCAGCCTGTTTAAAGAGAGCGCGCTTATCTCGTCGGTCGGAGTCGCTGATTTGATGTTCGTCGGACAGAACATTTCGACGAGCACCGCCAAGCCCATCGAGTTCCTCACAACGGTCGCAATCATTTATTTCGCTGTCGCTTTCCCGCTGACTCGTCTGGTCGGTGTGGTCGAGACGCGGATGCTTAAGCGGTACGCCTATTAACTTACCTGCACTTGTACGTCGGAGATTTCACATGGAAATGAAAGGTATTCTGCCCGCCCTCGTTACGCCGTTCGACTCGAAAGGCGCTGTCGACCACGACACACTCGCGTCCATTATCGAACATCAACTGAAGGCCGGGGTTAAAGGCTTCGTGCCTTTGGGCTCGACCGGCGAGTACTACGCGCTTAACAACGAAGAACGCCGTGCGATTCTAAAGACGGTGCGTGAAGTGGTTGGCAACCGTGGCATCCTCATCGCTGGCGCGAATGGTTCGTCCACTCGCGAAGTCATCGAGCAGGTTCGCCAGACGCGCGATGCAGGCTATACCAACCTTCTCATCGCTCCGCCGTACTACGCAATGCCCTCGCAGGAAGAACTCATCGGTCACTACCAAGCGATTCTCGAGGCAGTTCCCGATATCGACCTGGTGGTCTACAACTACCCGATTCGAACAAACGTCGAAGTTGGCTATGAAGTTCTGGAATTCTTCAAAGATAACCCGCGCGTTATTGGCGTGAAGGAGAGCAGTGGCAATCTGCTGCGTGCAATCGAAATCGGCAACCGGTACAAAGACAACTACCAGTTGTCCTGCGGCTCGGACGACCAGGCGCTCGACTTCTTCCTCTGGGGCGCGAGCAGCTGGATTTGCGGTCCCGCAAACTGCTTCGCTTCGAAGACTGTCGACATCTATAACATGTTTGTCGCCGGTGATATCTTCGGTGCACAAGCGGTTATGCGTTCCTTGTTCCCGGTAATGGCGAGCATGGAAGCGGGGAAATTCGTGCAGAAGGTGAAGTATGGTTGCGAACTTGCTGGCTTCAAAGTCGGCAACGCCCGCCTGCCGCTGAAACCGCTGACTGACGAAGAGAAGGCTGATTTCCGCAAGGTCTTCGAAGCGTCGCAAGCGTAAGTCCGCACGACAGCGCCTCTCGGCCGAGAGGCGCTGCAATCGCAAAGAGAAGAGAAATGTCCAGACATACCTTTGCATGTATCGAAGGCCATACCGAGGGCATGCCAGTCCGTATGGTTATCAGCGGTGGCCCTGAACTGCAGGGCGCAACGATGAATGACCGACGGCAATACTTTGTTGACAACTATGACTGGGTGCGCCGTGCGCTGATGCTGGAGCCTCGGGGCCACTCCCACATGTCCGGAACCATCTTCTACCCGCCGTTGAGCGAGAACGCGGACTTCAGTCTCTTGTTCATCGAGACGTCGGGGTGCTTGCCTATGTGTGGCCACGCCACCGTTGGCTCCATATCTTTCGCGCTCGAAGCGGGCCTCATTTCTCCGAAGCAGCCGGGTCTCGTCGTAGTCGATGTTCCCGCTGGTCAAGTTACGGCAAGGTACGAGATGGTTGGTGACCGCGTTGCGTCGGTGCGTTTCACGAACGTTCCGAGCTTCCTCTTGCATCGCGACGTTCAGATTGAGTTCCCGCCACTTGGCACCCTTACAGTGGATATTGCCTATGGCGGCAACTTCTATCCCATCGTCGAAGTACAGCCGAACTATCTGGGCTGCGAGCATTACTCGCCCGAGCAGCTGCTGGAGTGGGGAAGAGAAATGCAGTTGCTCGTGAACAGAGCGGTGGACGTCGTCCACCCCGACAATCCGCAGATTCGGGGCGTCAAGCATTGCATGTGGACCGGTCGTCCGATTGAGGCGGACTCGGACGGCAGGGCTGTCGTTATCGCTGGAGACAGTCTGATTGACCGCTCGCCCTGCGGGACTGGTAGCTCGGCTCGGGTGGCGCAGCGCTTCGCTCGGGGACTTTTGTCCGAAGGCCAGCCGTACAAGCACGAGAGCCTCATCGGGAGTCGCTTCATCGGTCGCGCCGAGAAAGCTACCCGTCTTGAGAGTGGACTAGATGCAGTATTCCCGAGCATTGAAGGTCGTGCCTGGATTACGGGGCGTGGCGAACACTATGTCGATGACTCGCAGCCGTACGCCTATGGTTTCAGCCTGCAGGAGTTCTCAAAGTGAACGCAGTACCTCGTGACGCCCATCAAGGAAGGCCCCAAGCGGTGCCAGCGGAGACTGCAGTCGTTATCGGTGGCGGCATTGTTGGCGTTTGTTGCGCTCTTTATCTGCAACGCGGTGGTTACGCGGTCACGCTCGTCGACCC
This sequence comes from Burkholderia sp. 8Y, assembly GCF_902506145.1. GTDB lineage: Bacteria > Pseudomonadota > Gammaproteobacteria > Burkholderiales > Burkholderiaceae > Caballeronia. Next base: position 22,127 of record NZ_LR733521.1, read on the forward strand.
GGAAGCGCCCGGCAACAGCACGGCTAAATGGAGCTGCGGGCAGATGGCGGTCAGCGAGGTGATTCCGCTTTCCAAGCCCGGCATCTTGATGAAGGTGCCACGGTGGTTGCTGGACCAAGAGGGGCCACTGGCTCTGCGTCCGAGTGCCTTGCCAGGCATCCTCCCGTGGTTCGCGCGATTCGTGTCATGCGCGCGCCATTCAAAGATTGTGGACATCGCCCAGGCACTGGCTACCCTCACTCGCGATGTCTACGAAGATTACGCACCGTTGTTGGACGCATGCGCAGATAAGTCGCTGTTGGGGCAGAGGCCAGTGCTCGAGCTATTCGATAGCGCAGGTGCAATCCAAAAGGACGCGGTGCACCTTGAGCTGCGTGAATCGCTCGGCTTCCCGTGCCAACGTATAGGCGCGAAAGAGATTGCAGACCTCGAGCCGGCTTTGGCGGGACGCTTTGCGCACGGTTTGCTTTTTCCCGACTGGCGATTCGTGAGCGACACGGAGGCTTTTATCGCCGCGTTGACGGACAGTTTTACTTCTAGAGGCGGCGTCCGAGTGCGCTCCGCTGTAAAGCACATAAACGAATCCGCTGGACAGGCGACTGGCGTCACCTTGCAGAGCGGCGAACTTATCGCCGCCGACCACTTGGTCGTCGCAGCAGGCACAGGCTCGAGTCGATTCTTCAACCAACTCGGAATCGATGTGCCGCTGGCGGGACTCGCCGGGTATCAGGCGCTAATCCCAAATCCTAACGTGGAGTTCCGTCACTCAGTCATTTATGGCGATGGCGGATTTGTGTTCACGCCGATGACTCGAGGACTTCAGATTGGGGGGACCATTGAGATTGCAGGGCCTGACGCAGCTCCCAATTTCAAGCGCGCCGAAATCATCCTGAAGAAGGCGAAGCGCATTCTTCCTCAACTCAGTTCCGAGAACGTCGAGTTTGGCGTGGGCTACCGTCCGTTCTTGCCTGACACGAAGCCAGTAATCGACCGCTCTCGTCGTTTGAAGAACGTTTTCATGGCTTTCGGTCACGGTCAACTCGGTCTTACTTTGGGCGCTACGACGGGTAGATTGGTTGGCGATATGGTTGCCGGCCAAGCACCGAAACAGAACCTTGCGCCGTTCAGCGCTTACCGCTTTGGTTGAGAGCACACCATGAAATCGTATGACCGGCATTTCATTAACGGCGAATGGGTCAGCCCTGCGAAGGGTGGAACCTTCGACACGATAGACCCTTCTACGGAAACCGTAATCGCGAAGGTGGCGGCCGCAACCGCGGAGGACGTCGACGCTGCAGTAAAAGCTGCGCGCTACGCGTTCGACAGGGGTCCATGGCCGCGCAAGACGGGCAAACAGCGGGGCGCGGTGCTGCGCGCAATCGCCGAGAACATCCGTGCTCGGCTTAACGAATTGGCTGTGCTGGAAGTACGAGACAACGGCAAGCCGCTACCTGAGGCTCTCTGGGACATCGGCGATGCCGCCGCCTGCTTTGAATTCTATGCGGGGCTCGCAGAACAACTGGACGAGACCGCTGAGAAGTCCGTGTCGCTGCCCGACGACCGTTTCAGCTCAGTGGCGAGAAAAGAGCCAATTGGAGTGGCTGGCGCAATTATCCCGTGGAACTTTCCTCTGCTGATGGCTGCTTGGAAGGTCGCGCCTGCGTTGGCGGCCGGCTGCACGATGGTCTTGAAACCGTCCGAACTCACGCCGCTAACGGCGCTCGAACTCGGTGACATCGCCGCAGCATCGGGGCTGCCTCCCGGCGTGCTCAATATCGTCACTGGCTACGGCACGGAGGCTGGCGCTCCTTTGACCGAACATCCGTACGTCGACAAACTCGCGTTCACCGGCAGTGTTCCGACGGGCAGCCGCATCATGCAAACGGCAGCGCGCGACATCAAGAACGTGAGCCTAGAATTGGGCGGCAAATCGCCTTTCATCGTTTTCGATGATAGCGACCTAGAATCCGCAGTCGAGTGGACGATGTTTGGCATCTTCTGGAACCAAGGACAGGTCTGCTCGGCAACATCTCGGGTCTTGGTTCAGCACGGCATGTACCAGTCTTTCTTGGACCGGCTCGCGCAAGAGGCTAAGAGGATTCACATCGGTAACGGGATGGACGATGGTGTTCTTTTGGGCCCGCTTGTCAGCAGGGACCAGTACCACAAAGTGAAAGAAGCCATATCTCGCGGGGTCAAAGAAGGCGCGCGTCTAGTTTCCGGCGGGGGGCGACCTGCGGGATTGGCGAGCGGATATTTCATGGAACCGGCCATCTTCGCCGATGTACCGGAGGACAGCTGGATTTGGAACGAGGAGATATTCGGCCCCGTCGTCTGCGTCCGTCCATTCGATGACGAGGCTGAAGCCTTGCGCTCAGCCAACGACTCACGATTCGGCTTGGCCGCAGCCGTTATGTCAGCAGACCTCGAGCGGTGCGAGCGTGTGGCTAGGGCGCTTAGGGCCGGCATCGTGTGGATTAACTGCTCGCAACCGACCTTCGTTGAAGCGCCATGGGGCGGCTACAAACAGAGCGGTATCGGACGCGAACTGGGCGAATGGGGTCTGAACAACTACCTTGAGATAAAGCAGATAACTCGATTCAAGGGCGAGAAACCCTGGGCTTGGTATATCAAATAGCCCAGGGCCACGAAGTTCAATCAGCTCGACGGACCGGTCAAGGAGACCGGCGGCCGCATTGGGAAGTTCGGCGTACTGTAACCGTGTGCGACACGAGGCAGAGGGATGATAGACTTGAATGCGCGCCCGTCATTCCGGGCCCATTATCAAAGCGGTGAGACGATGAGCAAAATCCCGACGGAAACCGAATCCAGCGGCCGTCGACACGGCGGACGATATATCTACGAGGAACTGCGAAAGCAGATTCTCACGCTTCAGCTCAAGCCGGGCGCGCCGCTCGACGAGGTGTCCCTTGCAGCGCAGTTTGGGCTGTCGCGCTCGCCCGTGCGCGACGCGTTGGCCAGACTCATCAGCGAAGGGTTGGTCACCATTCTTCCGAATCGGACGACGCTTGTTACGCCGTTTGAAATTGAAGAATTCCCCAAGTATGTTTCGGCCATAGACCTCATCCAGCGAGCCGTTACCCGTCTCGCCGCGATTCATAGGACAGAGGCTGACCTCGTGCGTATCCGCAAGGCCGATGACGTCTACATGCAAGCAGTTGCGAGTGGAGACTTCAACGCGATGTCGGAGACGAACAAACAGCTTCATATGACCATTGCGCAAGCGGCGAACAATCCGTACTTCTTGGGTTATTACGAGCGTCTTTTAGGCGAAGGGCAGCGGTTGCTCCATCTTCATTTCGATTTCACGGTGTCCTCCAAATCACCGACGAAGCTAGGGCGTGACCACGCCGACATCATCGACGCCATCGCTCGTAAGGATGCGGACGCTGCAGAAGCGCTCGCCCATGAACACACGATGCTTTTCCAGAGGCGATTCCTCGACTACATGCGTCAGAACATGACCGAGGGCATGGCAGTCGCCTAAGCAATTTGGGCAGCGCTGCGCTCGGCGCTGCTAGCGTTTCAGCTGTCTTATCCATCGCGCACGTACAGCCAGCAGCCTCGACTGAGGCTGTCACTGCAATCTGCCTCTTGTCGGCAGCTCGGCTGGTTCACTCATCCTCGCTGTGCAGTTCCAACTTCCCCCAAGTCAGTAATTCGCCAAGAGCTCGGATTGCCCGAGTGCTTCCTGTGCTCGCCTATGCCCGCACGCCTGTTGAACGGGCTGCATTCCAAAACTCCAATACGGCCTTGAGCACAAAACCAATACGGTTTGGCAACTGCGTTCTGGCCGTCCAGTGATTGTCCTGATTGGACGCTCTAAAGTTGATTCCACATTCACGGAGCAACGACATGAGCACAAATCAATCGGACCTCGACCTGTCGAAATTTTGGATGCCTTTCACTGCGAACCGCCAGTTCAAGGCTGCGCCACGCCTTTTTAAGGCCGCCAAGGGAATGTACTTCACAACGGTCGACGACCGTCAGGTGCTCGACGCTACGGCTGGACTATGGTGCGTGAATGCGGGCCACGGCCGCGCGGAAATCACCCGCGCAGTCAGCGAGCAGCTCGACACGATGGACTACGCCCCGACCTTCCAGATGGGGCACCCCCTTGCGTTCGAAGCAGCGGCGAAGGTGGCGGATTTCATGCCCGTAGGGCTTGACCGTATCTTCTTCACGAACTCGGGGTCGGAGTCGGTCGACACAGCGCTGAAGATGGCGCTCGCGTACCATCGTGCTCGCGGAGAAGGTCAACGCACGCGCTTCATTGGTCGCGAACGTGGTTACCACGGCGTTGGCTTTGGCGGCATCTCTGTCGGGGGCATCGTCGCCAACCGCAAAGCGTTCTCGGGCAATCTGATGCCGCACGTCGACCATCTGCCGCACACGCTGAATATCGCCGAGACAGCCTTCACGCGGGGTCAACCGACCTGGGGCGCCCATTTGGCCGACGAACTCGAGCGGCTTGTCACACTGCACGACGCATCAACCATCGCTGCAGTTATCGTCGAACCTCTCGCAGGCTCGACCGGCGTGTTGGTACCGCCGAAGGGCTATCTCGACCGCCTGCGCGAGATTTGCACGAAACACGGCATTTTGCTGATTTTCGATGAAGTCATCACAGCGTTCGGCCGTCTCGGAGCGCCGACGGCCAGCGAGTTCTTCAACGTCACGCCGGACATCATCACGATGGCTAAGGCCATCAACAACGCGGCCATCCCGATGGGCGCGGTAGCCGCGAGCCGCACGGTCCATGACACGGTGGTGAATGCCGGTGCTGACAACGCCATCGAGTTCTTCCATGGCTACACCTACACAGCACATCCCGCAGCGGCGGCAGCGGCGGTGGCAACGCTGGACATCTACAAACGCGACAGGCTATTCGAACGCGCGGCCGAACTGTCCGGTGCCTTCGAAGACGCAGCACACGAACTCAAGGGCTCGCGGCATGTAAAAGACATCCGCAATCTTGGACTTGTTGCAGGGGTAGAACTCGAGTCACGTCAGGGTGCACCTGGGGCCCGAGCTTACGAAGTGTTCCTCAAGTGCTTCGAGGCTGGGGTGCTGGTGCGTTACACCGGCGACATCCTGGCCTTCTCGCCTCCCCTAATCATCGACGAAAAACAGATTGACCAAGTATTCACGACCGTGCGCGACGCCCTGCGCGACGTTGCTTAATTCGAACCGCCCGGTCGTTGAACCCGGGCTTGTATTAGGAGTTCCACAATGAACGTAGCGACCGAGAAGGCAGGCCTGCAGCAAGTTAGCCATTTCATCAACGGCCGAGTTGTTCCTCCGGCGAGCGAGAGATTCAAGGATGTATTCAACCCTGCGACCGGGGAAATCACCGGTGCGGTCGCCCTCGCTTCGGTCGAAGAAGTGGACCGTGCTGTTCAGGCTGCGGCTGCGGCGTTTCCGAGCTGGAGCGAAATGGCTCCGCTTAAACGAGCGCGTATTCTGTTCAAGTTCAAGGAGCTTCTGAATACGCACCATGACGAACTCGCGATGCTCATCACCCGCGAGCATGGCAAAGTATTCACAGACGCACAAGGCGAAGTTGTTCGTGGCATAGAGGTCGTGGAGTTTGCCTGTGGCATTCCGAACCTGTTGAAGACCGACTTCACCGACCAAATTGGCGGCGGTATCGACAATTGGAACTTGCGTCAGCCACTGGGCGTCGTGGCAGGCATCACGCCGTTTAACTTCCCGGTCATGGTGCCGATGTGGATGTTTCCCGTGGCGCTTGCTTGCGGCAATACCTTCATCTTGAAGCCGTCCGAGCGAGACCCTTCCGCTTCGCTGCGTCTAGCGGAACTGCTCAAGGAAGCAGGACTGCCTGATGGCGTCTTCAACGTCGTGAACGGCGACAAGGTGGCGGTCGACGCACTTATCGAGCATCCCGAGGTAGCTGCCATTTCCTTTGTCGGCTCGACTCCCATCGCAGAATACATCCATACCGAAGCGTCGAAGCGCGGCAAGCGGGTGCAGGCGCTAGGCGGGGCGAAGAATCACCTCGTAGTGATGCCTGACGCGGACCTCGACCAGGCAGTTGACGCACTCATCGGTGCGGCTTACGGCTCTGCGGGGGAGCGTTGTATGGCCATCTCGGTCGCGGTCGCCGTTGGGGACACCGGGGACAAGCTCGTTGAAAAGCTGGTTCCCCGCGTCAATTCGCTTGTCATCAAAGACGGTGTGAACCTGGACGCCGAAATGGGCCCCCTGGTGACAGCGGAGCACAAGGCAAAGGTCTCCGAATATATTGATTCGGGCGAGGCCGAAGGGGCCAAGCTGGTTGTCGACGGGCGCAAACATCCGGTCGCTGCCGGAAACGGGTTCTTCATCGGGGGAACGCTCTTCGACGACGTGCGCACGGACATGAAAATCTATAAGGAGGAGATTTTCGGACCCGTCCTAGCGGTGGTCCGTGTCCCCGACTTTGCACGAGCCGTCGAGCTTATCAACTCGCACGAATTCGGAAATGGCGTGGCGCTATACACCTCGGATGGTGGAGTGGCTCGTGCCTTCACGCGTCAAATCAAGGTCGGCATGGTCGGCGTCAACGTGCCGATTCCCGTGCCTATGGCATGGCACTCTTTCGGCGGCTGGAAGAAATCGCTGTTCGGCGACCACCATGCATACGGTGAAGAGGGCATTCGCTTCTACACGCGCTACAAGAGCGTGATGCAACGGTGGCCAGATAGCATCAGCAAGGGCGCTGAATTCACGATGCCCGTTGCGAAGTAAGCGAAGGTGATACACGGTGGGCTCCCGGAGTCCACCGTCCATTCCCGGGGAAGACGCAAAGGCTTCGTCGGTCGTAGATGTAGTTGCCCGCTGTCCTTCACTCACGTTAAATTGGGGCATTCTGAGCATCAGTAGACGTCATGGAGGACTGGATGTCACTTCGTAGGCTAATGGCCATAGTCGTTCTTTTCGCATCAGTCAACGTCAGTGTTGCGCTGGCGGACGACTTGAAGATAGTTAAGGTAGGTGTCGCAGGGCCGTTGACTGGCTTTTCGGCGTCTTACGGGAAGGACGAGGAGAACGCGGCGAGACTTGCGTTTGAAGAGGCGAACAAGCAGGGCCTCGTAATCGGAGGGCAGCGAGTTCAATTCGAAGTCGATGGCCAGGACGATGCGGGGGACCCGAAGACCGCCGTCCTCGTCGCGCAGCGATTCGTCGATGAGGGTGTCAGTGGAGTCATTGGGCATCACAACTCCGGCTGCTCCATAGCAGCATCGCTGGTCTACCGACGTGCCGGCATCCCCCAGATTTCCCCCGGCTCCAGCTCGCCCGCATTTACAGCACGCGGCTTCGAGAACACTTTTCGCACCATCAGCAATGACGACCAGATGGCCGTTGTTGCGGCACAGTACGCTGTTGGCAAGCTCGGCGCAAAGCGGATTGCCGTCATCGACGATAGCAGCGATTACGGCACCAATCTCGTTACAGAGTTCGTGAAGGCCATTCAACGAGAAGGGGCGACTTTAGTCTCGTGGCAATATACGACCACGCAATCAATCGATTTCCGGGCGATTCTAACAACTATCAAGGGCCTCTCGCCGGACCTCATTTTCTATGTCGGGCAGGACATACAAGCCGCAGGTCTGGTTAAGCAGATACACCAGCTCGGTGTACGCGCTAAGTTCATGGGCGAAGGTGGCTTTACCAACGAAGCCTTCCTCAAGCTAGCGGGAACCAGTTCACAGGGCATGCTCAGCTGGGAATACGGATTACCGTTGGCTCGCATGCCGAAAGCAGCCGAGCTGGACAGCAAGTTGAAGGCTCGGTTCGGCGTCGGCATAGTGCAATTCGCGCCTCTCGCATACGACGCGTCTTGGGCCATGATTAACGCAATGAAGGATGCCAACTCTACAGACCCGAAAGACTACATTGGGTCTCTGCGAACCGTCAGTTTTGACGGAGTTACAGGTCCCATCGCTTTTTCAAGTACGGGTGACCTCAAGACGGCATCCGCCACTCTCTACGAGCAACAAAATGGCAAGTGGGTCGTGTTAGGCGTCGAACGGACGACATCAAGGTGAACGGCTGTCGCTTGCAGCTAAGTGACCGGTTGACTATCTAATAGGAGGTAACATGACAGTCGAGAAAGTCGCGCTCGTCACCGCGGGCGGGTCTGGTATGGGGGCGGCCGTTGCGCGCAGACTTAGCGCGGACGGATACAAAATCGCTGTACTGTCCTCGTCCGGCAAAGGAGAAGCCTTGGCTTCGGAATTGGGAGGCATCGGTGTCACTGGCTCCAACCAATCCAATGATGACATCGGGAAATTAGTCGAGCTTGCGATGAAGTCGTGGGGACGCATCGACGTGCTCGTCAACAGTGCCGGGCATGGGCCGAGAGCGGCCGTGCTTGAGTTGACTGACGAGCAATGGCATCAGGGAATGGATACCTATCTGCTAAACGTCATTACGTCGACGCGCCTTGTCGCGCCGGTGATGAAAGCGCAGCGTGCGGGCGCCATCGTCAATATCTCAACCGCTTGGGCGTTCGAGCCAAGCCCTATGTTCCCGACATCAGCAGTGTTTCGCGCGGGTCTTGCCGCGTTCACAAAACTTTTTGCAGACGCTCACGCTGCCGACAACGTTCGAATGAACAATGTGCTTCCCGGCTGGATTGATAGCCTTCCTGCCACTGAAGAGCGCAGACAGGCTGTGCCAATGCAGCGTTACGGGACCAGCGAGGAAATCGCTGCGACAGTGGCTTTCTTGGCTTCGCCAGGTGCTGGATACATCACCGGACAGAATATCCGCGTTGATGGTGGGTTGATGCACTCGGTTTAAACGATTGTCGGCCAACTTGAGGGACGGTATGTCGTCGCGCTGCACAAGATTGTTTGGCCGTCCCGCTCGCGCTTTATTTCGTATCGGATGCCGCACGCAGATGCCGTCGGAATGCTTGCAATGGCGGTTTCGACTTCGATAAGCGGCGGCAGGAAGTCATGCACGTCGGCCACCTCTGGGAACTCGATTAATTCGAAGGTCCAATGCGCCGCTCGTTGTGCCGAGATTGAACTTAAGGCGGTCGACGAAACCTTCGACCTTCCTGAGTGGGTCGGCGATGAGGTGTCGGACAAGGCGGCTTACTCAAACAGCGCGCTGGGCGTGCACCCTTATTCGCAGTGGTAGAGCTCGGTCCCCAGCCCTCGACTGCGTCGGTGGGGCGCCTGGCAAACTGCCGGCTGAAAGATATGGCAGAGCAGTGCTACGTCCACAATGAGATGACGCGAAGCTGCTTCCGTTGGCAACTCTAGGCTGAAAAAACAACGGCCGCTGTGCCCTCAATTTGCGTGAAGCTGCGAACAAACCGATACGGCTGACCACCAATCTCTAGGCGATTCAGTCCGGATGATGTCAGGCGAAGCATCTCATCTTCCAGCGACGCGTCAATCGTTGCAAGCCGCCGCAACTCTTCTCGCGGCCCCGACGGGTCACCCAGATACACCGTGCAGACGTTGGCAGCATGGCGCATCATGATTACGCTTACTGCTTTGTCCAGCGCGCGCTCGAGGTAACTAGCTAGCGCGTGCAGCGATGCCTCTTTTCTTTCCGGCCGGTCGCGGCCCGATACCTCGCTGCCTTGTCTCACTGTGCCCTCCGGGCGTCCTGTCGTTTGCGGGGGTTCGTGCTAAGTCGGGCCACGCTCATAATACTGCTTCTCTGTGCTCTTAGGACGTAAGCGGCCAGCGAACCCGTCTTGACGAACGATGGATTACTCGACAGGCGCGAGAGGCTGCCAGTTATGAGGCAGCAATGTTGCGATGTCGCTTGCTTTGTGGGCCGGGAGGCGAGTCAGAATG
>NZ_LR733528.1 GCF_902506145.1 Burkholderia sp. 8Y
GATTTCGTATAGCCGGCCTCGGCATCCGCAGACCAACGGTAAGGACGAACGGTTTCATCGCACGCTCAAGGCCGAACTGCTCGCGGGCCGACGCTTCAAGAACCTGAAGAGCGCCCAGCAAGCGTTCGACGCATGGCGCGAGGTGTACAACCACGAGCGACCGCATCAGGCGCTGGACATGGCCACGCCGATCTCGCGCTATCGCCCCAGCCCGCGAGCGTATCCGGAGCGCCTGCCGCCGATCGAATACGGGGACGCCGACGCGGTAGTTCGCGTGGGGCTCAACGGTGAGGTGCGCTTCGCGTCGCAACGCTTCAAGGTCTCCAGCGCGCTGGCGAACCTGCCCATCGCCTTGCGCGCTTGTCCCCCGACCGACGGCTGCTATGACGTGTACTTTCTTCATCATCGAATCGATACCGTCAACTTGAAAGATCGCGTCAGAAGGCGCTGAATGTGTTACCTATGTCCTGACACACCTGTTACCCATGTCTCCGGTCTATACACTGCTGCAAAGAAAGTAACCAAAGAAAGCAGCTTTTTTCTGGACCGCACGAAGCACAAGTAAGAGTGGTCACTCCGCAGAAAAGCCGTGGCACTCAGCTTGAATCAACCCTGAATCACCTTCCGCGCCCGCTGAGCGCCACGTCCTCCGAGCCCTTTGGCTCGTCAACACCAGACGGTTGCAACGGTATGCGCGCTTGCCCGCGCCATCTCAGGTCGCGAGCGTTCACGCTGCGCTCGCACCTGTGTCGGCCCGCCGGCCACAAGTGGATGGAAGGCAGAGCGCAAAACGCGGGATGAACAACGAGCCGAGAGGCTCACATGACGTCGCGCTCAGCAAACGCGGAAGGCAAGCCAGCCCCGAGTACCGGAATCCCAGCGCAATCACACTACAACCGGTTGACCGCTGCACGCGAGACATGCACGGCGCAGTCGCGGGGCTAGAACAGAGGCGCAGTGCAGAACACGGTTGTGGTGTTGTCGAGCCAAGGGGCTCGCATGACGTGGCGCTCAGCGGGCGCGGAGGGTGATTCAAGGCTGCTGATTAACCGAGTGCCACTGTCTTTCTGCGGAGTGACCCGCCTCTAACTGCAGCGGGGCCAAAAAAAAGCTGCTTTCTTTGGTTACTTTCTTTGCATGGGACCAGAGTACGGCACTAAAGCGCCTACTTTGGTCGACAGCAAAGAAAGTGACCCCCGCCCCGGGGAGGGGCAACACTAATAGACCGACACGAACACAAGTTTCCCGAACCGAACACGAACAGCTAATCATATTTAATATAGCGAAACCGCTGATCGTCCGAGGGCGTCCCAGCAAGAGCCCCACCCTCCAACGCAGGCTGCCACTGCACGACTTCTTCGATCTTCGAAGCCAGCGCAAAGTCCTTATCCGTAATGCCTTTAGCAGAATGCGTCTTCAGTTTGACCACAACAAAGGCATAAGAAACCGTCAGGTCCGGATGATGCCACGCCGCTTCCGCCAGATGCCCCACCGTATTGACGACCATCAGTGTGCCTTTCCAGCCTTCCGTCCTGAACTTGCGCCTGAGCCATCCATCTTCGAAATACCAGTGCTTAAGCGCACCGCTCAGACGCTCGGCAATCTCCGCATCGGAGTACACCTTCTCAGCTTGAGTCATGGCAAGGTCCCGAAGAAAACGTGATCGAGTCAGTATGCGCGTTGTAACCGAACGCGTTCAAGCAGTGCTGCGCTGCGTCAGAACATCATGTGCCGTAAGCCAAGCTTTTTCGCGGATTTGACACAGTATGTATCGCGATACACCTCAGGCCAAATCGCGAAGGCCAATGAATCGCATGTCATTCCCGCCCCATCACAGCGCGCGCACGTTCGCATTAAACCGGCATGGAATATGCAAACCGCGTCGATACGCATGAGTTCGGCCATGACCGGGCGAAGCGTAGCCCGTTACCTGCATTGAGAAGGCGCGCGCGATGCAACCCGGTAGCGTGGTCATTCCTGGGTCGGAGGTATCACCATTCTGGAGGAGACATGAACTTACGCACCCTGGTTCTTGGACTGGCGGTGGTTGCGGCGGCAGGCCTGAATTCCTATGTGGCGCAGGCCGATCCGCAACTCGACAGCCTCATCAAGAATCCTTCGAATTGGGCAGCGCAAGCGGGCGATTACTCGAATCACCGCTATAGCACGCTCAAGCAGATCAACGAAAACAACGTCGGCAAATTGCAGGTTGCCTGGACCATGTCCACCGGTGTGCTGCGCGGTCACGAAGGATCACCGCTCGTCATCGGCGACACCATGTATATCCACTCGCCATTCCCGAACAAGGTCATCGCCATCAACCTGAAAGACCAGACCTTCATCTGGCAATACCAGCCCAAGCAGGATCAGCAAGTCATCTCGGTGATGTGCTGCGACACAGTCAACCGCGGCCTTGCTTATGGCGACGGCAAGATCTTTCTCCAGCAAGCCGATACCAAACTCGTCGCGCTAGACGCCAAGACCGGCGATGTCGTATGGAGCGTGCAAAACGGCGACCCGAAGAAGGGCGAGACCAACACGAATGCGCCACACGTTTTCGGCGACAAGGTACTGACCGGCATTTCGGGCGGCGAATTCGGCGTGCGCGGCCGTCTCATCGCCTACAACATCAAGGACGGCAAGGAAGTCTGGAAGGCCTATAGCACGGGCCCCGACGATGAAATGCTCATGGACCCGCAGCAAACCATGACCTGGACCGACGGCAAGATGACGCCTGTCGGTGCGGACTCGTCCACGAAGAGCTGGCAAGGCGATCAATGGAAATACGGCGGCGGCACCACATGGGGATGGTACGCATGGGACCCGAAGCTCAACCTTGTCTACTATGGCACGGGCAATCCCGGCACATGGAACCCGACTCAGCGGCCCGGCGACAACAAATGGTCGATGTCCATCTTCGCGCGCGATCTGAACACCGGCAAAGCGAAATGGGTCTATCAGATGACGCCGCACGACGAATGGGACTATGACGGCGTCAATGAAATGATCCTGTCGGACCTGAATATCGGCGGCAAGCGTGTTCCCGCGATCGTGCACTTCGACCGTAACGGCTTCGGCTATACGTTGAATCGCGAAACCGGCGAACTGCTCGTCGCGCAGAAATACGACCCGGCGGTGAACTGGGCCGATAGCGTCGATATCAAGAGCGGGCTGCCCATTCGCAACGCGAGCTATTCGACGCAGAAGGCCGGTCCCGATCACAACGTGAAGGGCATCTGTCCCGCCGCGCTCGGATCGAAGGATCAACAGCCCGCAGCCTACGATCCGAACTCGAGTCTCTTCCTCGTGCCGACCAATCACGTCTGTATGGACTACGAACCGTTCCAGGTCGATTACGTGTCCGGTCAGCCGTTTGTCGGCGCAACGCTTTCGATGTTCCCGGGCCCGAACGAAAACGGCGCGATGGGCAACTTCATCGCGTGGGATGCGGCCAAGGGCAAGATCGCGTGGTCCAAGCCGGAGCGGTTCTCGGTGTGGTCCGGCGCACTCGCCACGGCAGGCGGTGTCGTGTTCTACGGCACGCTCGAAGGCTATATCAAGGCGGTTCGCATCAAGGACGGCAAGGAGCTGTGGAAGTTCAAGACGCCGTCCGGAATCATCGGCAATGTGTTCACGTATCAGTATCAGGGCAAGCAATACGTCGGCGTGTATTCGGGCATTGGCGGCTGGGCCGGCATCGGCATGGCAGCCGGGCTGGAGAAGTCGACGGAAGGTCTCGGCGCGGTAGGCGGCTATCGCGAACTGGCGAAGTACACGGCGCTGGGCGGGACGCTCTTTATCTTCGCTATTCCGAGTTGATGCACGTGCTTTAGCGATGATGCGCGGCGGCATGCGATGCCGTCGCGCGAATCGAAGCCTTAAACAGAAAACATATTCAAGGAGACAAGCGAATGAAAGGCCGATCCATCTTGGTGTTGTCGATGACACTCGCTGCGTCATCCGTGCCGTTCGCTCAGACCAGTTCGGGGCAAATGAAGCCGGTGGCGTATCAGGTCGTCGACGGCAACAAGGTCGACAACGATACGCTGCAAGGATGGCGTACCTGGCGCGCGCTCGCGTGCGAACGTTGTCACGGGGCGAAGCAGGAAGGTCTGGTCGGCCCGTCGCTGGTCGATGCTTTCAAGACGCTCGACAAGAACGAATTTCATCGCACTGTCTTTGGCGGACGTGTCGATAAGGGCATGCCCGATTTCAGTTCGAGCCAGATGATGCAGAAGAACTGGGAGAATCTCTACGCCTATCTGAAGGGGCGGTCGGATGGCAAGATCAATCCGGGCGACCTGCAAGCGATCGATGCAAAGTAAAGACATCGCAAGCCGGCGCACGATGACCGCTTTTACTCCCGGAGGCTTCATGTTTCAGCGTAAGGCCAGTCATACTGTGCGGTTTCCCCGGTTTGCCGCATTGCTCTGGGCGCTTGCTGTGATTTCGACCGAGGCCGCTTTCGCGCAGGGCGCGGGCGGGCCGCCGCCGAGCCTGCCGAACAACGACGGCGCGGACGGCGTATTGAGGGTATGCGCCGATCCCAACAACATGCCGCTCTCGAACCAAAAGGGCGAGGGCTTCGAAAACAAGATCGCGAGCCAGATGGCGAGTGACTTCGGCTACAAGCTCGAATATACGTTCTATCCGCAGCGCATGGGTTTCGTGCGAAATACGTTGCGCGATAAAGTGCCCAGTACCGAGCAATATAAATGCGACTTGATCATAGGTGTCCCGAAAGGCTACGAACTCACGGCGACGACGCGGCCTTATCTGCACTCTACGTATGCCATGGTGTTCCCCAATCGCCCGGAGTACGCGAACATCAAGACGCCAGCGGATCTCATGAGCCTGCCGCCGGATCAGCTCAAGAGAATGAAGCTCGGCATCTTCGTCAAAAGCCCGGCCGTCGACTGGCTGCTGAGAAATAACCTCATCGAGCAGGCGGTGTCGTATCAAGGACAGAGCGGCGACCCCGAGGCGTTCCCGGGCGAGATGATCGAGCACGACCTGTCGCAAGGCAATGTCGATGCCGCGTTCGTCTGGGGGCCGATCGCCGGGTACTTCGTCAATCGTTCGGACAACAAAGTAAGGCTCGTGGCGTTTCCGCCGCAGCCCGGCATTCGCTTCGACTTCGAAATCTCCATGGGCGTGCGCTACGGAGAGAAGGCATGGCGCGACAAGGTCGACAACTGGATAGCGTCGAATCAACCGAAGATCGACCAGATATTGACGAGCTATCAGGTTCCGTTGCTGCCGTTGCAGCCGATGCAACCCGCACAAGCGCAATGAGAGCGCATGCGGTGTTTCTTCGCGCGGCATTGGCCGTTTGCGCGCTAGGCTTGATGCAGACGCCGAGCATTCTCGCCGCAACGCCGGCTCCCGCGTCCGCGCCGGGTGCGGACATTGCGCCGGCCGAGCGCCTGTTGTTCATGCAGCCGCATATGAACGGCGTCGAGCCGCAGACGGAGCTGGACTATGCGGTGGACTATTCCGGTCCGCCCGCGAAGGTCAGCGATACCGTGCGCGTGCTCGTCATGAGTCCAGGCAACAGCAAGAACGATGCGCGCGTGACGGATCGCACGGGGCCTGTGCAGGTGCCCGGCGGACTGCCGTGCAATCCGGTGATCATCTATTTTCTCGAACACGACATCGCCGAGATGGAGCAATTGACGGGCGGACAGCGACGCTATTTCCAGCAGCGCGTTCGCCTCGCGTTAGCGGCCGGTCCGGCGATCACGCCGGTATCGAGCGACGCGCTGGGCATCGGCGGGGGCAAGCACGTCAAGGCGCGTCAGGTCGTGATTCAACCTTATCTCAACGATCCCAACGCTGAACGCTTCGCGCAGTACACCGGCAAGCGTTATACGTTCGTGGTCGCCGATGACGTCCCCGGCGGGCTGCTCATGATCCGCACCGAGGTGCCCGGCGCGGGCAATGACTTCGCGCATCCGGTGCAAAAAGAAACGATCGCTTATCAAGGGGCGCTCAAGAATCTGACGCCGCCCGCAGGCGCGCCGGCGAAGGCGGGCAACATACCGCGCGCGAGCCGGTGACGGTTCGTCGGTGGCGGATCGCGCAAGTCTCTACCGCGCCTTGCAGACGCGGACATCATCCGATGACCGCTGCATCGGCATGGCGTGCGTTGGCGCTCTTTGCGCTTGTTGTCGGACAAGCGCAATCGGAACCGCCGCTCCCCATGCAACAGATTGCGCCCGGCAATTACGCGCATCGCGCGCATGATGATGTGGCCACGCGAGCGAACAAGGGCGATATCGCGAATGTCGGCTTCATCGTCGGCAAGCGTTGCGTCGCGGTGATTGATACCGGCGGCACGCTCGCGGAAGGGCGCGCGCTGCGGGAAGCGGTGCGGCAGGTCACGCCGCTTCCGGTGTGCTATGTCATCAACACGCATATGCATCCGGACCATATCTTCGGCAATGCGGCGTTTCTGAGCGATCATCCGCAATTCGTCGGCAGCGCGAAGCTCGCGCAAGCGGAGGCCGCGCGGGCGGATAACTATCTTCGCGCGCTCAACCGCGAGCTCGGCGACATCGCCAAAGGCAGCGAAATCATTCCACCGACGAAAACCGTCGATGGCAGTGAGACGCTCGATCTCGGCGATCGCCGTTTGAAGCTGCAAACATGGAAAACAGCGCATACCAACAACGACATGACGGTATACGATGAGAAGAGCGGCACGCTGTGGACGGGCGATCTGCTTTTCGTGCGCTGTATTCCGGTGGTGGATGGAAGCGTCGTCGGCTGGCTCGACGACATTGCGCGTATTAAGCAGATGAATCCGCGGCACGTCGTGCCGGGGCATGGCCCGCTCGATCCACCGTGGCCGCAGTCGCTCCAAGCAGAAGAGCACTACCTCGCGCAACTCGCGCATGACGTGCGCGAAGCCATCAGGCGAGGAGAGACGATTCAGCAAGCCGTGGACACTATCGGCCTCGATCAGCGCGACAAGTGGCTGTTGTACGAGATCTATCATCGCCGCAATGTGACGGCGGCGTATGCGGAACTCGAATGGGAGCAGTAGCGGCAGCAGGAGGACATCATGATGACCCAACCGTCTCGCTCGATGCGCGCACGCGGCGCCCTGTTCGCGGTGCTCGCGTTAATGGCATCCGTCGCGCAGGCAGCACAGCCCGATGACAACGCTGACAAAGTGGCCCGCTGGCTCGACTTCAAGGAAGGCGCTTTCAAAGGCCGCGCTGTCGATGCACATGGCGATTCGGTCATTAAGCTCGATGCGCCTGCGCGCGCTGCCGATGCCGCGGTCGTTCCTATCGCGATCAGCGCACAGTTCGCGCAAAGCCCCGCGCATTACATCAAGAAGATCTATCTGTTCATCGACGAGAACCCGGAGCCCTACGCGGGCTACTTCGAGTTCACGCCGGAATCGGGGCTGGCGAGCATCGAAACCCGCGTGCGCGTGGAGGACTATACGTTCATGCGCGTGATCGCCGAAACAAACGACGGACGGTTGTATAGCGCCGTGCGCTTCGTGAAGGCATCGGGCGGTTGCTCCGCGCCTGCGGACAAGGACGAGGACGCCGCCGAACGCGCCGCAGGCGCGGTTCGCTTGCAGTCGGAGGGCACGGCTGTCGTCGGCAAACCGCAGCTCGCACAAGTGATGGTGCGCCACCCGAACCGCACGGGCATGGCGATGAATCAGATCACGCGCAACTATGCGACGGCCTATTTCATTCGCAAGGTTGCGGTCACGTATGCCGATAAGCCGGTGATGACGGCGAACGTGAACTTCTCCATCAGCGAGAACCCGAATTTCCGCTTCTATTTCTTACCCAACGGCAATGGCGAATTGAAGGCGCATATAGAAGACACCAAGAACAAGCAATTCGAAGGCGCCATTGCTATCGAAACTCGGGCGGCCGGGCAAGCGTCGGCCATGAAATGACGCTGCGCTGCGTGAAGCCGCTGATAGCCGCACTCTTTATCGTCTACGGTGCATTGGCGGAATTGGCGATGGCCGCGCTCGCCGGCATGCCCACGCCCACGAACATCGCGCCGGGCGTGTACGCGTTCATCGGCACGGGCGACGCCGTTGCGCCAGAGAATCACGGCATCGTCGCGAATAACGGCTTTATCGTCGGAAAGAGCGGGGTGACGGTGATCGATACAGGACCGTCTTATCGCTATGGCCGCGCGATGATCGAAGCGATCCGCAAGGTGACGCCGTTGCCGGTGACGCTCGTCATCATCACGCATCAGGCGCCCGAATTCGTCTTTGGCGCAGCCGCCTTTCGCGATCACGATGTGCCGATACTCGCGCATGTCCGCACCGCGCAATTGATACACGATCGCTGCTCCATCTGTCTCGCGAACTTGCGCAAGACGCTCGGCGACGATGAAATGGCGGGCTCGCGCGTGACCGTGCCGAATCGCACGATCGACGGAACGACTGAGATCGAAAGCGGCGGACGCAAGCTGCAACTGCTGCATTTCGGTCCCGCAAGCACGCCCGGCGATCTCGCCGTGCTCGATACGCAAACCGGTGTCCTCTTTGCAGGCAGTGTCGTATCAAACGGGCGAATCCCCGAGTTGCGCAACGAGCAGATACCCGGCTGGCTTTCGGCGCTCGAAAACCTTCGCGCGCTGGATCTTCACACGGTCGTGCCCGCGTTCGGCCCGCCCTTGCATGGTGACGACATCATGCAGACAGGCGTGTATCTGCGTGAGCTAGATGCGTCCGTCAAGCGGGCGTATAAAAGCGGCATGGGCTTGACGCAGGCGATGCACACGGTACAGGTGCCCGCCTTTAGCGGCTATAAGCTCTATGCGACGGCGCAGCCGCAGAACGTGCAACGCATTTATCTTCAGTTGGAGAAGCAGTAGTCCGTTCCCTCAAGCAGACACGAACCAAGGAGACACGAGAATGGCCAAGCTTATTGCGCTGTACAAGACGCCGTCGGACAAGCAGGCATTCGATTCGCACTACACATCGACGCACGCGCCGCTTGCCAAGAAAATGCCCGGTCTCAAGCGTTTCGAAGTCAGCGCGGGACCGATTGCGGTGGCGCAGGGGGAATCGCCCTATTACTTTGTCGCAGTGCTCGATTTCGATTCGCTCGACGCGATCAAGTCCGCGCTCGAATCGCCCGAAGGTCAGGCAACCGCCGGCGATCTGTCGAATTTTGCGCAGGCGGGCGTCGAGCTATTGATGTTCGACACCAAGGAAGCGTGAACGCGTATCAACGAGGCGCGCCCGAGTCCGACACGTCGTCGGATTCGACTGCGGGGTCGGGCACGCTCAAGTCCTCGCGCCGATGATTGATGACGAGAAACACGCTCATCAGCACGAGAAACGCCACGACCAGCATGGCGGCGTTGAGCAGCACGCGCTCGTAACCGAGCTCCGCCACGTCGATGAACCAGTACGGATAGAACTCCGACTCGCTGCCGCGCCATAGCGTCACGAACAGATAGCCCAGCGGATAAACGAGCCAAAGCGCGCATCGTCGCCAGGAAAGATGAAAGCGCGGTACGAACAAGAGCCAATACAACGCGCAGAGCGCGGGCACCACGGTATGCAGCGACTCGTTGACGAAGGCGCGATACCCCGAGGGCGTCCATAGAAAACGAAGCAGCGTGTTATACGCCATGCCGACGAAAACCATGTAGACGACTACCGCCGTCACGACAGTCGGCTGACGGAAAAAGCGCGCGAGCGGCGCCTGTGCACGCGTGGCGACGCACGCGAAGCAGATCGCCGTAAGCAATACCGTCAGATTCGTGAGGTAGCTGCTCATGCGCGCGATACCGTCGATGACGGTCAAGCCGCGATCGAGCGAACGTGCGATGGTCAGGTCCGTTTGCGCGGCAATGGCAAGCCACGCGATGATGGCGATAGCGGCGGCCAGCGCGAGCGAAGCAGTGCTGGGTGTAGGAAGCGGTAATTCCGGCTCGTGCTGCCGCGAGTTCATTTGTGGCGTACGCATGCGGTCATTCTATCGGCGCATGCAGAAGCATGCAGGCGGCCGCGTGATGACGCGCCCATGCTGCAGCATTAGCGTCGTGTATTCATCTAGACGTCTCACCAGCGTCACTGGATTTTCATCTTGGCGTCGAGGAAGCTATAGACGCAATCCGCATCGATTGCGCCTTGACGCGCTATTCCCCGGCGTTACCAACGATATTCAAAAACCGGCTGCCCGCGTCCGCGAGCAGGCCCGAATTATCGATGTGAACCACGCGCGCATGGCGCGGGAGTTCGAATGCGGGCCGGCGCGCGAGCCGCGCCTCGATTTGCCGCGCATCTTCGCGTCCGCGCCTGGCAAGCCTCGCGGCCAGCACTGCGGGCGCGGCATCGATATGCACGAAGCACGCGTCGGGATAGCGCGTGAGCGCCTCCTGTGCGTGCTGCCGTGAACCATTGACGACCACAGGCACGCCTCGCGCGAGCCACGCATCGAGCTCAATGCCGATTCCATAGCGCAAACCGAGGCTTTCCCAATACATCGCGAAGAGGCCGTGGGAAAGGCGTGATGCGAATTCGTCATGCGTGAGCGCGATATGGTTCTCACCCTCCGCAATGGCGCGCGTGATATAGCGATGCGCGAACATGACGCTTGCGCCGATGCGCTCGCGTGCAAACGCGAGCAGTGAGTCCTTGCCTGCCCCTGAAGGGCCCATCACATAGATCAGTCTTGCGCTGTCCACCTTGCTCATGCGATGTCCTGTGCGATGTCTTGAACGGCAGGCGCTGCCACAGCATGAATGGCGCGCCCGGCTCGGCTTCGATGAAAAGCGCGGCGCCTTGCACCGGCATGGGACCAAGCTTTTCGGTGCGTCCGCTCCAATCCGACATGATAAATGCACGTGCCTGCGCTTCGTCGAGCGAGTCAGAAAGCGCCATGTGGAAGCGATATTCATCGAGCACATACGGGTAGCCCCACTCGCGTAACAGTGTGATCTGCCGCGCGCTCATGCCGGGGCTGATGCGCGCTCGATGCTTTCGGCAGAAGGCCGCGCGCGCATCGGCGCAATGGTACGGAAGCGATGTGCGTCGAGCGCCGAATCTCCGCTGCGTTCAAGGACACATCGGGGCGGGCAGACGCCGGGAAGCGCGTACGATCACGCGCAACGTCCCGGATGGCGCGTCTGCTGGAAGCGTCACGTAGCTCCCCTTTCCGGGTATCCCCGCGTTGCGGCTGAACCTTTTGTTCCGTAATCTCACGCGAAGCGCATAGTTCGCTATGTGAATCGCTGTTCGCCAAACGAACATTCATCGTCTCTTTCGGAAGGGAATGAAGTGAGCAGAAGTCCAAACGTGAACGTGCAGACGTTCATCAACGAGCACCCGTTTTCGCCGTTTCAGTGGCTCATCTTCGGCATGTGCTTCGTCATCGTGCTGCTCGACGGCTTCGATACCGCCGCCATCGGCTTTATCGCGCCGTCGCTCGTCACCGAATGGCACATCAGTCGGCCGGCGCTTGCGCCTGTGCTGAGCGCGGCGCTCTTCGGTCTCGCTGCGGGCGCGCTGTTGTCGGGGCCGTTGTCGGATCGCCTGGGCCGTCGCGCGATGCTGTTGTCATCGGTGATCGTCTTCGGCGTCGCGTGCTTTGCATCGGCGTATTCCGACAGCCTCGAGCACTTGACGACGCTGCGCTTCATCACCGGCCTCGGCCTCGGCGCCGCGATGCCGAACGCCGTCACGATGATGAGTGAGTTTTGCCCCGACAACCGTCGCGCCACGCTTATCAATCTCATGTTCTGCGGCTTTCCGCTGGGCGCTGCGTTCGGCGGCTTTCTCGCGGCATGGATGATTCCGCACTTCGGCTGGCGCAGCGTGTTGTTTCTTGGCGGCGTGGCGCCGCTTGCGCTCGCCGTGCTGCTGCTTCTGACGTTGCCTGAGTCGGTGCGCTACATGGTCGCGAAGTCGAAGCCGGTCGAAAAGATTCGCGCGACCTTGGCCCGCATTTCCGACGATGCCCGCAACGCCGGTTCGTTCTTCATGACCGAAGCCGCGCCGACCGTGCAAGGTCAAAGCGGCATGAGCGTGGTGTTGTCGCGTTCGTATGTGATCGGCTCGATCATGCTGTGGCTCGCTTATTTCATGGGCCTCGTGATCTTCTATGCATCGATCAACTGGATGCCGATTCTGCTCAAGGAGTCCGGCTTGACCCCGCAGCGCGCAACCCTCATTTCCGCGCTGTTTCCGCTCGGCGGCGTGGGCGCGGTGCTGCTCGGCGTGCTGATGGACAAGTTCAACGCGAACCGCGTGATTGCAGCGTGCTATGCGTTGACGGCGGTGAGCGTCTACTGCATCGGACAGGCCGTGGGCAACGTGGGCTTGCTCGTGCTTGTGGTGTTTCTCGCAGGCGTGCTCATGAACACGGCGCAATCGTCGATGCCCGCGCTCGCCGCTGCGTTCTATCCGACGCAAGGGCGCGGCACGGGCGTCGCTTGGATGCTCGGCATCGGGCGCTTCGGAGGCATCGCGGGATCGTTTCTCGTTGCTGAACTCACGCGTCTGCATTTCAGTTTCGGCGGCATCTTCGCGGTGATCTCGGTCGCGGGACTGGTGTCGGCGGTCGCGCTGTTGATCAAGCAGGCCGCGCATCCGCAGCGCGCGGTCGGTGCCGACCTCAAGGCTACGGGGCCGGTGGGCCACTAAGTTTCCTATGCGGTGGATGGCACTTACACGCAGACGCCGCAGTGTCATCCGATTGCCCTTGTTGTGCGGTGGAGCGCGCTTTCTACATCGCGTTTCCTCGTTTGCGAATCGTCAGACCGTGGCACGCGCCATGCTCTAACACCTCTTGCGACCAGCCGTCGCGCATCGCATCGACGGCAGCATGCAGAACAAGCTGCAAGAATCGCATTCGCAAACCGCCAACAGGAGTCATCCGACATGAAACGTATCGCTCTCTCCTGCGCCGCCGGCGCACTCGCTCTCGTGTGCGCGTCCGCCTTCGCGCAGGACAATCCGCCGAGCTCCGCCACGGGCCTGCAAGCGGGCGACAACGCGCAGACCACTACGCAGGGCTCGGGAATGTCGCATAAGCAATCGCACTCGAAGAAGAAGTCGCACAGCAGCCATTCGTCGTCGAACTCGGGTTCGACCACGGGCCAAAGCGCCACCCCGACGCCGGGCGGCCCGGGCGCACCGGTCAGCGCAAGCGGCTCGGGACAGTAAGGCTTGAGTCAGTAAGCATTACTTTCGCACGATGTAAAAACGGGACGCTCATGGGCGTCCCGTTTCTTTGAGGGCGTTCACGAACGAACGCTCCAAAACTCACGCACACTCAATCATTTCGCAAACAGCGATGCCATGTTCGCGAATGCCTTTACTTCCACCGCATTGCCCGACGGGTCCAGAAAGAACATTGTCGCCTGCTCGCCGACTTCGCCCTTGAAGCGAACATGCGGCTCGATGACGAAGCCCGTGCCAGCGGCCTTCAGCTTCTCGGCAAGCGCCTCCCACTGAGGGATCGATAACACGACGCCGAAGTGCCGCACGGGGACGGCGTTGCCATCGACGGCGCTCGTCGATCGATGACCCACTTCGTCCGGCGCGAGATGCGCGACGATCTGATGCCCATAGAAATTGAAGTCCACCCAATCTTCCGAACTCCGTCCTTCCGGGCAGCCCAGCAGGTCGCCATAGAACTCG
Source organism: Burkholderia sp. 8Y (assembly GCF_902506145.1). Taxonomy (GTDB): domain Bacteria; phylum Pseudomonadota; class Gammaproteobacteria; order Burkholderiales; family Burkholderiaceae; genus Caballeronia. Next base: position 13,649 of record NZ_LR733528.1, read on the forward strand.
CGCGCTGCGGCAAGGCTGTGAACGGGAAACGCGAGATGAAACGGCGGCATGGCGTCGTGCGCGGTATTCATGGGGCCGAAGTCCTTTGGAATCGAGGGAAAATTGCCGCCAGTGTATCCATGAATAAAATCCATGAAAAACGATATATTGTCGATGTGAGCAACAACGAAATCGATTAATCGAATGCTGCGTGAATTGAAGACGTTCATGGCGGTCGCGCGCCACGGCACATTCGCCGGTGCAGGCGCGCATATCGGCTTGACGCAATCGGCGGTGAGCGCGCAAATGCAGCGGCTAGAAGCGCATCTCGGCTTCGCACTGTTCGATCGCACGGGCCGCTCGGCGACTTTGAACGCCGCGGGCCGCCGCACGCTCGAACTGGCCGATGAACTCATCGCGCTTTATGCGCGACTGGCCGAGCCCGGTGGCGAAGACGGGCGCGGCGGCACGCTTGCGGTAGGCGCTATTGCATCGGCTCATGCGGTCTTGTTACCCGATGCCATCGCGGCGTTCCGGCGCAGGCTGCCGGCATGGCGCATACGTCTCGTGCCGGGCGTATCGCTTAATTTGCTCGCACAAGTCGATGCCGCCGAAGCCGACATGGCCGTCATCATTCGCCCGCCGTTTGCATTGCCGTCGGAATTGCGCTGGCGCACGCTGATCGCAGAGCCGTTCGTCCTGCTTGCACCCGCCGCGAAGAAGCGTGCCTCGTGGCGTGAGTTGGTCGAGACAGAGTCGTTCATTCGTTATGACCGACGTTCGTTCGGCGGACGGCAAGTCGACGTGTTCTTGCGCAAGAAGCGCATTGCCGTGCGGGATGCCATCGAGGCCGATGAACTGCATGGCATCGCGCAACTCGTCGCACGCGGAATGGGCGTCGCGTTGCTGCCGAAGTCGGCGGGGATCGGGACGTGGCCGCGAGGCGCGGTGGCGCACGATCTCGGCGACGATACGTTTTATCGCGAGATCGGTCTCGTGGAGCGCGCCCGGCGCGCTGATCACGACGCGGCGGCGCAACTTGTCGAATGCATCGTCGAAGCAGCCGGGCGCGACACAGACATACCGCAAGCGAAGACACGCAAGCTCCCGCCGCGAAGAAAGAGCACCTAGAATGCGATGCAGGTTACGTTGCTCTCCGCATAAGGTGAACCGCGATGAATGCTCGCCCGATGTCCGCGATGACCGCGTGGTTCGAACGCGTCGACCCCGGCACGCATCGGCGCATCACGGGCGTGCGGCTCGTCACGGCTTATGGTCTTGCAGCGGCCATCGGCGCCTTGCACGATGTCACGCGCGACGTGCCCGCAAGCGTTTCTGTCGGCTCGCTGGCCGCGACGTTCGCGCTATGGGCGAGTGTGTCGGAAGCGCGCGCGACGCGGCCAAAGTCGACCCGCGATCTCGCGATACTGTGCCTTGCTGCCGCCTTCGGTGCATTCACGTTCGCGCTGCTCGGGCCGTTGTTTCGCGAACTCGGACGAGGCGGCGCGGAGCTTATCCTCGTTTCCGGCGCTTTTTTCGCGGGCTATCTGAAGCGGTTCGGCATAACGGGCGCGGGTATCGGATCACAGTTCTATATCGGCCAACTCGCCGCCTACTTGATGAAGCTCGCGCCGATGGACACATGGGCCATTGTGCTCGCCTTGCTGATTGCGATGCTCGCGGCCATCGTGCCGCGCCTCTTGAGCGGACCTGCGGAGCGGCCTGTCGTGTTGCCTGCGCTCGCGTCCGAGCCGGTGTATGGCAAGCGCGCGGTGTCGCCCGCGTTCGCGATGGGCTTGCAAGCGGCAAGCGGTGCGCTCGCCGTCGTACTGCTCAACGCGGCGTTCTGGTTGGCTGAATCGGTGTGGGCGATCACGGCCTGCGTGTATGTCGTCGCAACTTCGGCGGTCGGCACCGCCGAGCGCGTGCGCCGGCGCATCTACGGCACGCTGGTAGGCGTCCCGATCGGAATCGTTTGCCTGCCGCTCGCGGAACACGCGCCGCTTCTCGTCTGGGCGATGGCCGCCATCGCCATGATCGTCTATGCAATGGCACTGCCGGACCGCTACGACATTGCGTGCGGTGCTTTCGCCTTTGCGCTCGTCGTGACGCTTGCCGCGAGCGGCATCCATTCCGTGCCCCTGCTCGCCGCGCGTGCATGGGAGACGCTGCTTGGCGGCGCAATCGGACTGCTCGCTGCGAGGCTCGTGTTTCCGTTGCGAGCGATTTCCTAACATGGCAAGGGCTATAGAACGGTCGTTCTATAGCCCTTGCCGCACTCAATCCCGTATTGACACTTTCATCTGCCGTTTGTAGCGTGTAAGCGTTTTGCATATCCGCAAGCCGCTATCGGTCGGAACGCACAGTCGACATATTCAGCGCGCATGGTCTGTCTGCCACGTTGTTTCATGGAGGCTTTATGGATCGTCGACGCTTCTTGTCGCTGTCAGCGTTCTATACCGTAGCGGCGGCGTCGGGCACGCTCGCGGCCTGTCATTCGAGCAACGATGGAGGCGCAAGCAGCTCGGGCGGCACCACGCCGCCGCCATCGGGCGTCTATGGTTTCGCGCAAGGCGTTGCAAGTGGCGACCCGCGCGATACGTCCGTCGTGTTCTGGACGCGCTGCGTCGCCAATGCGAGCAACGCTTCGCAAACGGCTATTGCACTGACGCTTCAGGTGTCCCCGCTGCCCGATTTCTCGCAACTCGCGGCGAGCGTGCCGCTCAGCGCCATTCCCGACTACGACTTCACCGTGCGAGCGAAAGTCACCGGTCTCAGCGCGAAGACCACTTACTACTACCGCTTTATCGCCGGCAGCGACGTGAGCGCCACAGGCACCACCCGCACGGCGGCGGCAGCGACCGAATCGCTACCTCAACTGCGCTTTGCGTGGTTCGTCTGCCAGAACTGGAGCGTGAATCACTGGCAGGCGTTGACGCTCTTGGCAGAAGAGACCGATCTCGACTTCGTCGTGCATCTCGGCGACTATATCTACGAAACAGTTGGGAGCCCGAACGAAAAAAACGCGGCGGAACCCGCGCATCCGCAGATCACCTTGCCCGACGGCGTGCCGCTGACGGGCGGCGGCGCCTATGCGAATACGCTCGCCGATTACCGCACGCTGTATCGCACGTATCGGGGCGACGCGCGCTTGCAGACCGTCCATGCGCGCTTTCCCGTGATCGCCATCTGGGACGATCACGAGTTCTCGGACGACTGCTGGCAGGACCACCAGACGTACACCAACGCGAACGTGCAGCAGACCGCGCGACGCCGGAATGCGAATCAGGCGTGGGCGGAATATTTGCCGGTGGACTGGGGCGATGTGTCGTTCGACTTGAACAACGCGAGCTACGACAACATCCGCATCTATCGGGACTTTCACTTCGGCTCGCTGATTCACCTCGTCATGACGGACGAGCGGCTTTATCGCGACGATCACGTCGTGAGCGAAGCCGCTATCGCGCAGGCGCTCGGGCATGACCCGGTGAATGGCAACGATCTCGCCGGTTCGCGTTATGGGGTGCCGCAACAGGTGCTCGCGCAGTACGAGGCCGCCGATACGCAGCGTCTGGGCCGTATTCCGTCCATGCTCGGCCCGGTGCAGACGCAATGGTGGAAGGACACGCTCAAGGCTTCCACTGCGATGTGGAAGGTGTGGGGCAACGAGGTGATGGTGAATCGCCTGTGGCTGGATCTGCGTTCGATTGCGCCCGCGCCCGACAACGTGGTGATCGTGCTCGACTGCGATGCGTGGGACGGCTATCCCTCGCACAAGGCCGATCTCACATCGTTCGTGAAGGCGCAGGGCATCACGAATCTCATTGCCATCACGGGCGATCTCCATGCGTTTCAGGCCGGCATCGTGCGCGATGTGCCCGATCCGGCGACAGGGACGCCCGTCCTGGTCGATCTGATGTCGGCGGGCGTCAGCAGCCGGCCGTTCTTTCAGGATGCGACGAACTATCTAGGGGGAATGCCGCTGGCATCGCTTCTGAATTCATCTGCGGCGCTCGATGCGTTTATCAGACAGAACAATCCCGACATGCTCTATGCAGACCATGATGCTATCGGCTATGCGTCCGCTACAGTGACGCCTACGCAGTTCGTCGCCGTCTACAACAAGGTCAAAGGCTTGAATGCGGATGGCACCGCGCCTCAGAATCCTTTGCAGAAACGCACGCGGTTGACGATCAACGCGGGTGCGGTGTCGATTGCGGTGGAGGACAACATCTGAGTGCGCGAAGTGCTTCATTCAGGGCACTTCCGCCATTCGTATCCGCGCTTCTGGGGGGATTGCAGGGTCAAGGCACGCAGATAGACTGCGTGCACATTTCGGAAGGTCGCATGCTGGCAGGC
>NZ_LR733550.1 GCF_902506145.1 Burkholderia sp. 8Y
CACGTTGGAGGCCAAGTACGTTCTGCTCCAACGGCGGCAATGACGCTGTCTCTTGGGCTATGCGATTTATCTCGTCGTCTGCCACACGCAGTTGAGAATCGATAGAACTGACCGCGGGATGCTCGACTGTGTAGCGAGATAGAAGCTCCCGTCGCTTTTCTTCAAGATCTACCCGTCGCCGCTGTGCTTCCACCGATCGGCGAAGCAAGGTTGTCGCCTCGTCCCCAAGGCTGACTGTGCCGTGCTGCGCCCGGTAGGCATTGAGTGTCCGTTCTGACGCTTCAACTCGGCTCTTGAGTTCAGGCAATTGCTGACGAAGAAAGTTAAGTGAACGTGCAATCTCCTCAGACTTTCGCTGTAGATCCTGCTTCAGATAAGCGTCGGCGATCGCGTTGAGAACCGCCGCCGCGCCAACTGGGTCAGCTGCGTCATAAGAGGCGCGTATAACGTCTGCGTCCTTTCCTTTGTCTGTAATAGATAATTTGCTACGGACGGCTCCGACAAGCTCGACCCGAGAAAATCGCTTAACGATGAAGCTTGCGCCGGCCTGAGCTTCGACCGCGTTCACCTGTATATTAAGGGGTCCCCACGGCGTGGTCGCATGCACATCGCGTCCGATGATGCCGTGAACCCTGATATCACCGTAGACAAGCTCGTAAGTGCGTAAGGTCGATATGGTGATTTCGAACGGACGGCCATACAGGCTCGGCGGAACATCGAAACGGGAGACATCGATTTTTTCCTGACCCCACACGTATCCGCCTGGCCACGGGTTCGAGATGCCATGTACGTAGCGGGCGATGAATTCTCCGATTACTGGAACATAGCGCGGCGACGCGTTGACGACGAGGTTGAGCTTGTCAACGGCTTGACCGACCACGAGACGCGATCCTAGTACTTCCATTTCACCAGTGGAGTCCGACTTTGCGTCGAACATTGTCGACACATCGCCGTATACGTCTTTCGATGTGTCGCGCTGAACCCTTTCGAGCTGGACAAGAATGTCTGCCCGGTAGACGGGCTTCGCGAGAAACGCGTAACCGGCACCAGCCACGGCGATCGAGACCGCGACCATGGCGACCAGCCTCCTTCCGTCGTAGATCGCGTCAACGTGCGACATGACATGGCGAGGTGGATCGTTCGTGGCCACCTTCTGGCTTAACGCTACCTCTTGTCTCATGACTGCTCCGGCGGATTGATCGTTAAGCTAACAGACAACCGTAACGCTACTTCCATTGGTTGCCGAGGCCGGCATTGCAATCGTATCTGGGATGGCGCTTAGCGCTCTAATCCTCAGTGGATATCGCTGTTGATCCAGAACCATTCGGTTTCCTACATATACGAACGAAGGATAGCAGGGGCGACACTTCTGCTCAAGAGCAGACATCTTGTTATTGCAATCGGTGTGTGGTCGACCGCCTATACCGGACTTGCTAACACACGCGCACTTTCCCTTGTTCGGACCTGCCTAGCGTGAGGACGTAATTGGTTTCGGCTTACACTACTTCATCGTGATTCCTTAATTTGCAGCCGTTACTATAGCTATTCGAGGTTATGCTCCTCCGTACGTCGCACCCTTTCCATAGTGACGGGTGATGCCCCTTCAAAACTTTCGCCACATACGATCGTGCTATCTACCAAGACGTTGCTGAGAGAGTCATTGGCGCAACTCATCTCATTGCTGGGCATTGACCGTGCAACGCGCGCCCTACTGTGGCGGGACCGCGTGGCAGTCCTCGTTTACCATGACCCCAAGCCGCAGGTGCTCGACGAACACCTGAGCTATCTCAAGTCCATATGCGATCTGGTTCCTCTTGCCGCTGTGCAAGAACCCGGAAACGGCGTCCCTCGCGCGGCCATAACGATAGACGACGGCAATATCGGCAATGCCGACTTGCTACCGGTTTTCATACGCCACAATGTTCGTCCCACTATTTTCTTATGTAGTCAGTTCGTCGCAAAACCACGGAAACACTGGTGGCTGTACTCCGGCGCGACGCCGGCGGGTGTCGAGCGCCTGAAGCGGCTCACTAATGCGGAGCGGCTTGCTGAGTTAGCTACCGCGGGATACAGACAGGACGAGTTCAACGAAGCGTCGGGATTGACGATCCACCAAATCTCAGAGATGCGACCGTACGTTGATTTCCAAGCTCACACTCGTTTTCACCCTATCCTCACACGGTGCGATGATAAGGAGTGCTATTCAGAAATCGTGGATTGCAAGTCAGAGTTGGAGTCATTGATCGGGACGTCATGTGAACATTTCGCATTTCCGAACGGAAACTACACAAGGCGCGAGCTTGGCTTTGTTAAAGCGGCCGGTTACAGGACGGCGCGCACCTGCAACCTCGGATGGAACAGCATTCACACGGACCCCTATCAGCTTAAGTGCATCATCATTGACGACGATGCGTCTCTGCAATTGTTCGCGGCGCAGCTAACCTGTATTCCTGTTTTCTTGCGTTACGTCCGTCACGGACGTAACCTCAGCGGCAAGTCGCCCCAGTTCTGAAGATGCAATGCGTCTTCGACCGGCACGCGTACAACACTGGAGGATGCTGATCTCCGTAGCTGTCTGTGCGTCACCTGAACCTAGTTGTGGACCGTTGTCGTAGGCACTCGGGGATACTGCATCGCTTACTAGACGGCTAATGTGGTCTACCGCACAGTGAACCAAGCTCCAATTGTTCACACCGAGTAAGTTTTCCCTCGACCGCTTCAATGGCGCGCGATAGTACGCTGCCCTTATGCTTTTTCTTATGGCGCCGGCTTGGCTTGTCGCCCGTTTGAGCTTCGCTTCGGCATGAGTGCGTTCGATCGTGTGCTGCGGTCGTCGAACAGATGCACGAACGTCCGATTAGTGCTCAGCGTTGTGCCATCACATGTATTGAGCGAAAGACGGGGCCGAAGGGTATGGCTCAGAAGCTAGGGAAACACTGCATGACCGCATTTGGCTTTGGGAATTCGCTGCTGTTCCGATCACCTGTCTCAGTTGTAGTCGGCCGATTACGCGTATCGTCGCCGACGAGGCTGCTTCGCGTGACCGCGCACTGAGGTAGTCCCGACCGTCGTCGCACCGTATCGCCATCGGCTCGCACCGCCAGCCGACGATCTGCTCAACGGCCCGGACGACAGCTGCTGAGGGCAAGGACAGTCGATCTCGATTGCCAATGCTTCCGAGTCAAAGTCGTCGATCACGTTGAGCAGTTAGATACTGCGGCCGTCCTTCAATTGGTCGTTGCTGGGATCCACCGACCGCACCGCATTCACCGACGCGGGCACGATTTTCCGTTAGATCAACGGAACGCTCGACGCGCCACAGTCTGTCCAGATACCTATGTTATCGCCGTAACAGCCCGAAGGGTCTGCGAACGACACAGGCCTGCGGTCCTCAGCGCGGCCCTACAAGTTTCTACTTGTTGCGCCTGCTTCTGGGTGCAGCGGAGGCAGGGTTCATTCCGGCATCCTCTATATCGCGGGGAACTGGTTCCCCGAGCAGTATCGGGGCCGAGTTCTCAGTCTTCTACTCGTCTGCAATCCCATCGCCGCCACTCTTGGCGAGCAAATTTCGGGCTGGCTGCTGCAGATGAACGGAGTGTGGGGTCTCGCGGGGTGGCAGTGGATCTTCATTGTCGAGGGCGTGCCCGCGTCATTCCTCGCGCTGATCGTTATCTGGATTCTGCCTAATCGCATTGAGCAAGCACACTTGCTCCGTAAGCGTCGCGGCACGGCCGTCTTGATCTGCGCGATCCGAGACGCCAAAGTGGTTCCCACCATTTTCGAGTAGCGGGAACCATTTTGGGATCAGAAGAGAAACCGGCGTCGGGGACGCGTAGAGGAAGCCCAAACCACAGTCCGGAGTTTCGACGCCGCCTGGCCGAGGCTGCATGTGAGCCTGGCGTCTCCGATGACGGCCTATGGTTGCTCGCAAAACGACTTTCGCACGGGCGGTTTATCTGGCCCCAGGCCGATGGCGGCAAGGTCTATCTGACGTCGGCGCAGCTGTCTATGTTGCTGGAAGGCATCGACTGGCGACAACCCCGCCGCCGCAAGCTTCCATTCCGACTAGACACGGCACGCGGTTCGCGAAGTGTTCTAAAAACTTCGCACGCTTCACCGATCGATCTACGATCTCCCCTGTATTCTCATCAACGTAATGCACTTGCATTATGTTCTTAGTAATATCGATTCCGACGGGCGTGAGCTTCATGAGTGTTCTCCGAACCGGTTCGAGAGGTTTCATGATCCTCCCAAACGAAATCGAGATCGTGTTGCGGTTGCAGTTACGACGTCGAAGCACCAGGAGTGGGAGGCGCTCATTTCATTCCCACTCGCGCGCTACCCCTGCTGCGTTTGCCGCACGTTGCAACGTGTATGCGTCCATTGGTGTTTTCCTATCGGATCGGGACTAGCACCAACACACCGGGTCGTTCTTGACGCACCTGCCCCGGACCGTACTCGCTCACGTGGTCGTTCTTCAGAACCACCGTGTAGTCGGCCCGATTCCACGACCATCCACTAATCAAGCGATCGGTATAGCGCAGGGCCTCGTACTCGCCACTTCGCTGAAACCCATCCGGCTTTCCGAGAATCGAAATCACCTCGCCTTTCGACATTCCCTCGTTGACTTCGCCCATCTTCTGACCAGTCACACAGCCACTTGTCAACGCAGCTACTGCGAGCACTGTTACTGCAAGTCTTGCCTTCGTCACTGTTCAACCTTGGCTTTGGCTTCCTGTTTCCCGTTCTATCGGTGGCCGTTCAATCCCGAGCCGCCGCGCGAATGCATAGGGCGGTGTGAGCAGTTTCGTCATACTCCCAAAATTCGACGTCCGGCGGAACCAGATGAGCGTAGGTCCGAAGATAGTACGCTGCCAGCGTCAAACGACGCTTCGGGCATTCATCGCGAAGTACGAACATCACCTTCCTGTAGTCCATAGGGGCAAGGCTGAAGTAGTACATTGCCTCATTCCATACCGTCAGCTTCGCAGCCGGTATGTTGGCTGTACTCGTCCACCGGTGCGATTTGCACTCGACGAGGATTTTCCGCTCATCGCACCCGAGATCGAAAGCGTGATTCTTCTTCGCCGCACTTATGCCGACCATTACCTTGAGATTGCTTCGCAGGTCGATTCCTTGATTGGCGAAGAAGCTTCTCGCAGCGGTCTCAAAATCCCGTCCAGCATGCGCATTTGAAATCGACCCCACGCGCTGATGGGTCATCTTGAGGTTCATCTCGTCCACTAGCCCACCATGCTTTCGTTGCGCTGCGTTTTGAAGTCGGCACCTTTTCCGTGTTGCGTGTTTTCCTATCCTTCTTTGGCGAGGTTGCGCCGATACGATAGCCACCCGAAAAACTGAACGATACCGGCCAACATGCGGTACACCGCCCACATGAGAAAGGCCGGAATACGCAGAATGAAGAAAAGAAGGTCCAGCATATTGTTTTCTGAGTTCTCGCATGCGAGAACGTGTTTTCCTACGTCTTCGTCCGCTGCAAAGCTTCCGCCCTGGCCGCGTCCAAGATGCGCTGGCGGTTAGGCTGCACGGTGAGATAGTTGCTGGGATCAACCCGCGACAGTTCGGCGATGGCGGCATTCTTCAGCGCTTCCATGTCTGCATAGTTAGCCGCGTAGGTGGCTAGCTTCCGCTCCAGCTCTTCGGCGTAAGCCTTCCAATTCGCCGCGCTCTGCTGTGATTGACGTGCGACGCCGAGGGTGTAACCGTCCACTGTCATACGATGTTTTCCAGTGTCAATTGGTTCGTTCAACGCGTCCAGTCTTCGTAGCGAAGATCGGGCACGCGCATAAATTCGCGCACGTTGTTCGTAACGACTACGGCGCCGGCGCTGACAGCGTGTCCCGCAATCGCGGAGTCGTTATCGCCTATCGGTGTGCCGAGCCTTGCAAGCTCAATCCGTATTCTTGTCGTCGCATCGACCGCAGCGGAATCCCACGGCAGCACACCATCGAGCCTTGCCACGAAAGCAGATACCATCGCCGCGTGCTTTGGCGACGCTTTCTTGCCGATAGAACCGAAGCGCATTTCGGCATAGGTAATGGCCGATACAACGATGCGCTCCTGAGCGTCAACACATGCTTGCAGACGCCCCAAAAGCGCAATGGGGCGTTCGCGCATGATGAAAGAACAGATATTCGTGTCGAGCATGTACAACTGCGTCACTTGCCCGCCTCCTGCGCTTCCTCGTCGGCACCGCTCAAGTCGAATCTGCCAGGGTCAACCACGGCGGGGCGCTCAGACAGAAAATCAGTATCGGCCAACGGCTCTTGTGCAAACGACGTCCAGTTAGGACGTGCCGGGCGCAGAATGAGCGTGTCGCCTTCGCGGCGAATCTCTAGCTCGGTAACGCCCTCGTACTGCATATCCTTTGGGATGCGAACCGCCTGATTGGCGTTGTTCTTGAAGATGGACACGGTACGCATAGCTATCCCCTGTTATTCACCCTCATTTTACACATATGTCGCCATATGTCAACGAGCATAGGCGTACATTGTCTGTTATCGGCGTGACCCGGATTCCTCTTTAATCTCGGCAGAATTTCGCGCTAGTCTCCGAGGTCTATCGCGGCCACGCTCTCTCGCAACTCACGCGCGGTAACGTGGATGTAGGCGGCGACATGATCCAAATGCGCGTGCCCTAACAATGCCTGCACCGTATCCAGGCTGTGCCCGTTGGCGATCAGTCGCGTAGCGAACGTCCTGCGCCCCGAGTGACTGCTATAGCCAATGCTGAGTCCTGCTGCGCGGTACAGTCCGGTGACGTAGCTTTGGAGGCTGTCAGCGGCCAAATATTTGACCGGCTTACCATCGCCGTTGACGCGGCGCTTTTTCGTCAATTCGAATCCGCAGCCCTTTTGCGTTAAAACGAGCCGCGTTCTCGGCATCAGTCCGCGATATTCGCGGCGATCAAGCGACGCGGCCATCCCACGTCGATAACGCCACTCCACGTACCTATCGAATGCGGCTTCGGTGCGTGGGTGCGATAGGTAGAGGCATCGTGGCCGACAGCCTTTTGTGATGCTCGATGGAAGAGATACTTCGCTGCGCTGCGTACCAGCTTTTGTCAGAACGTGGTGAACTTCCAGCCGCGCGATTTCGGTGATTCTCATGCCGCACGTCACGCCGAGCAGCAGAATCAACGTGTCTCTTTCGGGGAATCGACTCGTGGCTTCAGTGACCCGCAGGAGGTGCCGAAATTGGGACGGTGTAAGGACTTTGGCGCGCTTCGGTTGCATGGCTCAATCTCGGAATACGCTCGATACGAGCATCGTTACGAGAGAAGAAGCCTCGGGCGCTCCTTTCCAGTGTAACGCGCAGGAATGCTGCCTTCCTCGGAAAATGCCGCCGTTCCGCGCCCGCCCGTAGAATCAAAGCATCACTTATCGGACGTCGCCATGAACATCTACGCATGGCCTCCGTCCTCGGCTGCAATAAACCGTCACGAGTACGCGAAGACGAGATCCCCGTCTCGACCAGCAGCTTCATCCGGTCATCACGGGAGTTGTGCGGATTAAACGCTCGAGGCTCCCCGACACTATGTGATCCACATCAGAAAACGTGGCGAGACCCGCGCGCAGGCGCCGTTGCGTTTCCTGTGTTCCGGCGCAAGACACGCCGGCAAGCGATTAGGTTGCCTCAAAAGGTGCGCGCAACTGCAATAATGCTGCTCATCGCCCCGTCTTATGCGCGGCGATGCCGGCATAGTAGCGAGCGACCTCTTCGACCACGCGCTGCTTTTCGGCCTGGACATAGATGGTCGTCGTCTGCAGCGACGCGTGGCCGAGCACCTTCTGCACGACATCCACGGGCACCTCGTCCGCAACCGACTGGGTGCCGAACGTGTGGCGGAACGCGTGAGCATTGGCCTGTCCGAGCCGACTCCGCTCCTCGAGGTTCAACCCCTCCATCGTCTCGACCAGTTCGGTGACCATCCGACTAATCAGCCGGTTCAGTCCGTCGGCTGTGTAGCCCGCTTCCTTCGCAGGCTGCGCTTCACCGACCTGCCCGACCCGATGTCGCCGGCGCGACGCGTCGGTCCACGGAATCACGACAGGGCTAAGAAGCGGCCCGCTCTGTTTGTCTTCTTCGGTCGCCCCGTCGAAATCCTGCCCCCGGTCGACCCAATGCGCGCGCAACGCGGCCAGCGTCGCGGCGCTCACCGGCACCGTGCGTTCGCGCTGGCCCTTGCCGACGATGGTCAGCTCCCAGACCGGTCGCTCGGGCGTGCCAAAGGATGAAGGGCGCAGATCCTCGCGCCGGGCGCTCGCGGCTTCTTCACGCCGCAGACCCGAATCGCCCATCAGCAGGATCGCCGCGCGCACGGCGCGCCACTGCACACCCGCCGTCACCCCGCCCGCTTCTGCTGAGCGCTGATCGAGTTCGTCACGCAGCTTGCGCCACAGATTGGCAGGCAACGCGCGTTCGATCTTCATTGCGCGTTCGCGCTTGATCACGACCGGATCGTTGACCGCCTTCCACGGATTGCCGGCCAGATAGCGTACATCGACCCACCAGGTGAACGCCGTCCGCAGTACCCGCACGGTGTAGCGCTGCGATTCGGGCGAAAGCGTCGCAGACAGCGATGCCTGACCATCGGCGGCCGCAGAGGAGTGAGGCAAGGCGAACGGTCGCCAGCGCGGCGAGTGCCGCGGGAAGCGCTCACCCACAAACCGCGGGTCCGGGTTTTTCAGGAAATCCTTGTACGCCTCGCAGTCGTCGACGCGTAGATCGCTCAACGCCTTGCCGCGCAGCACCACCGCCCATAACAGGAAGCGCTCCAGTTCCTTGGTGTACGCGCGCAGCGTTTTCGGCTGATCGCGGTAGCGGTTCAGATACGCGCGCACCGCATCGAGATCGTGATTCGCCTGGATGTAGCAGAACGCCGCCGAGCGATTTTCGCCGTGGGCGCCGGACAGCGCGTGCGGCACGGCGAAGCGCTCTAGCGGGGCCAGCGTCAGCCGGCTTGTCGAGCTCAAGCCACCGCTGGGATCGTCGCCTGGGCCGCCGTTCGTGCCGCCGGCTGGACCGCTGTTTGGGCCGCTTTCCGTCACCTTAACGGCCGGCACCACCTCGATCAGACCGGCCGCGATCAACGGCACGCCATCCCGTTCTTTGGAGTCGACGTCGGGGTCGATCGTTAGTTGCAGGGATGCCTGCTGCTTGCGGAGCCAGCTCACAATCGCCCGCGCCCGGCCCGGGCCGATGCGCGGAATCGAACGCCACCAGCTGCCGCCGCGCCGGTTGCAGAACGCGACCAGTTCGCCGAGCGTGGCGATGCCCTCCCCTTTCAGTCGTCGCGCCACGCGTGGACGCAGCCACGCGCCGATCGGATGATCAGCCCGCGGTGGCAGCGACGCGAGCTGCGCCGCCTCCGTCACCATCCGGAACGTCACCGCCGTGAGCGACGGTCGCCCATGCTGACGGATCGACGCGCGCAGGTGATCGGCCAGCGCGGTGGAGCCGTGCGCCAGCGCGAGCGCCACCAGCGCGTCGAGCATGGTGGTGAGGTGCCGCTCCATTGCGCCGGGCGTGGCCGCGTGCGCATCGTCGTCGGGCTCGTAGTAGGTGCGCGCAATCACCGCGGGCGGGATGCGCTGCACGTAGGCCCGCAGCGCGGTGAAATCCTTGCTCGTGTAGCGCCGCTCAAGCGTGAGTGATTCGGTGAGCTTCTCCGGGGCCCGCGTCGTCTTAGCGGTGAGCTTTTCCGGGGACGACGCCGTCGTCACATGCGCGCGCTCAGGCATCGCCACCCTCCTCATCACACTCGTCGCCTGACTGATCATGGCCGCCTCTCCCGTCATTCACTGACGGCGGCGCCGGCGCGCGCAGGCGGGGCAAGCCGAGTTGTTCGAGCGCGTCGCTGGCCTGCGCCATGAACGCCTCGGGCCAGGTCGCGCACAGGAATTCGAACGCGGTGCGGGCTTCGCGCAGCAGCTCTGCCAGGCGTGCATTCTCGGCGGCGTACGCGGTGACGTCGAAATCCGTCGTCGGGCGCGCGCCATACATCACCCGCTGCACCAGCTTGACCGCGCCATAGTCGGCGATGAAGTCGAGCACCGGCAAGAAACGCGGCAGCGCATTGAGCGCGGCGCCATAGGTTTCGGCGAGCGCAATCACGACCGCCAGCTCGAGCCGGGGAGGTTTCACCGGCAACCGCGGCACCGCATCGCCGTGCGCGGTCAGCCACGCGGCGGCGGCCCGGCGTTTTAGCGTGATCGCCTCATCAAGTTCGAGGACTACGCGCGCGATCGCCGCACTCGGCGCCTCGGCGGGCCAGCGCGCGTCGATCGGCGAGGCGTCGTGGAATGGATGCTTGGACGCGCCGTTTGCGCGATCGCGCCGGTCGTCCGGGTCGTGGCGTGAATCGGCGTCATCCGGCGAAAACCCTTGGCTCACGGCCCGCTCCCCTGAAGTGTAAAGGCGAATTCTTAAATTCTACCCCTGAAACCGCATCCCGATAATAGACATTATCAGGTCTGCTAACTAGTCGCGGTTTGGATTCGGCGCCACGTTATCCTGTTCCAACGTTAACGCGGCGTTTGGAGGACGAGCGACGCGACTGCTGCAGTCGCCGCTACGCTTTACGTGCGAAAAGGCTCGTGTTGAATTACTTCAACAGGCCATCTCGCCTATTCTCGAGCGAAAATTGGCTGACAAATCGACTGGTGCGGATTCGTGGGCGATTATAGTGGCCTTTATCTTGGTCGTCCGATTGTCACTTCCGACATCAATGCGAAACGCGTACCTCCATGGCTAACGCATATTGGCCGAGGCGGTGATGAATCACCCCGAATACAACACACGGGGCGGCAGTGATGCGCGATCACCGTTGGCCCCCAGCATTCGATGCCTCGCTTCGAGATTGGAACCGGCCCACCTTCGCAACACATCAAGCTGCGCTCGCTTGCAAGCGGGCACGCCTTTATCTGCTTGCCGGATAATGTTGGGCTACCCGGACTGAAAAGCGTCCCCGAGCGCGCTTCCGATGTAAGCTAGTGACCGCCTGCAAGCTCGGAGCCGTCCCTCTGAAAGGCGACGTTCGATGTCAAACATCTGGCCGTACCCGGCCACTCCATCGCGCCATGAACGCAGGCAATGATTCATGATGTGGTGCAAAGAGCCGTGCTTCTCAAGCACTGCTCAGTTTCGACAAAGTTTCCTCGCAGTCTGGCCAGTATCGCAGCGGGTTGCGATGGTCTGGATAGCGTAGGTCGAGCCACGCAGCAAGCGTGGTCCAATTCGGATGGTCGGTTCCAGATCGTGCCAACCAGGCCGAGGATTGCTCGAGAATCTGACCAGTCGCGCGATCGCGAACAAGCACACTGCTGAGTCCGTTCGTGGTGTTTGCCTGTGACTCGATGACATAGCGCGGCAGGACCCTGAGCTCCGCATCCTTGGCCCAACCGAACAGGGCCCGGACGATACCTGATGGATCTCGCGATTCGATGGGACCGTTTGCGGGACGCGTTGCTTTCCACCCTTCAGGAAATTCCGCGACAACCTCATCCTTGCCTTCTCTCACCCATTTCACAGCTAACGCCCGCGACATCGCTTCACGAAGGCGAGGCGCCGACTGATAGCCCGGCGGCAGCTCAATCGACACCGGTAGCGTGATCAGGTTGTCTTTCCAGAGCGTAGATTCGTCGTCGACGCGCTTCACGACGTCGGACACGTTTGGCCCGAACGGATTCTCGGGCCGGCTCGACACACGCGTCTTCGCTGCGGGGAGTCCTTTGAAAAGGCGCTCAGCATCCTGCCGAGTCAGCTTTGTTTTTCCCTTAAAGTCGCCTTGCTCGGAGCTCGCTCTGTCAGCCGGGTAATCTTCATCGTCGGCAAGCCGGTTAAGCAAGCGCCGCGCGAGGTGACCGACACTCAGAGCGCAGCGCAGGTCTAACTCGAACTTCTCGACAAACCCGAGCGGGCGCAACGGGGTCAGGAGCGGTGGAAAGTGGCGATGCACCGCGCGGTAACACATGGGCCGCTCAACCGTGTATCTGGTGCATCGCGTCGAGATCCGGAAATCGGCCTGCCATTAATATGCGCTCCAGCCGCCCCTTCGCAACTTCGATTTGATGAAGCGGCGTCGACACGAGCTGCGTGTCATGCGCGCAGAGGACCGCCTCGATCGCCTCGCACTGATCGTCGGCAATTCCCCACGCGTCGGACGTGTTCGAATCTTGAATGCACGCCCTAAGGATCGTTTCGGCCTTGAGAAACGTCTCGATCGGCGGATCGAGCCGGTCCTTCGCGCAAACAAAAAAGTCAAGTACAGCGTTTTGATGAGTTCACTCGCCAGATCGGCGTTGCCGCGCCCATTACGCATCTCGACCAGGGCGAGGTGATTCTGCAGGGAGAACACGCGTGCCGTGGCCGGTGCAATTGGCAACAGCTGCGTCCGG
This sequence comes from Burkholderia sp. 8Y, assembly GCF_902506145.1. GTDB lineage: Bacteria > Pseudomonadota > Gammaproteobacteria > Burkholderiales > Burkholderiaceae > Caballeronia. The sequence goes on from NZ_LR733550.1 coordinate 12,419, forward strand.
GTCAGCGGCGATCGGCGCATCGTCTTCGGGTTTTTCAGTTTGTTCGACATATTGGCGACCGTCAACGAACGATCCCGGGGGGGTCACGTTGCAGGCACTCGTAAAATTGTAAGATCGGCGCAGGAGCTAGGAGCAAGCACCTTCGCTGCAGACTACGCGTTTTCCAGGAAAGGCTCTGTGCGCCGAGTCGGGTAGCAAACGAGTGGCTCAAACGCGCTATATCGATGTTCCTCGGCCGGCAAGCTAAATGGTGTCGGGGCTTGTACTGCGTCGGTCGGCATCTCGCGCGCGACGGCGCGCGTGCCAAACCTATGTCGCAACGCACGAGCCCAGGTGTTGGCAAGCTGCAGGATATCCCTGGGCTAAGGGCGACAAGTGCCACCGTCTGAACGCTAGCCGCTGCATACCATGTGAACGATCCTGCCCGAAGGCGTCAACCGTGCGCTCGCAGTCGACAACCTTTTTGGACCGCAGAACTCAATGGCTTCGATGTCGAAGCCTCTGACGTAGGCCCTGGCACGGATTGCAGCGCCGTGATCCAACCGCACCGATGAACTCTAGCGTGGGTCGCCGCCGATGGAAAAAGTCGCCGCCGCGATCAATCTCAAGGGAGGCCACGGCCGCGTTTTCGGGGCATGACGATTGCGAAACGAGGGAAAGGAAAATGGCGCGATGTGATGAAAGATTCCCTCTCCCCGCCCGGTCTGTGGACGACGCGTCAGTTCGGTCCTGTCGATCCGCCCATCGCGGTCTTGATTGTTGACGACGACGAGTCGTTGTTAGCCGCGCTCTCCGCAGCCTGCACTGCCTACGGCTTGCGCACCTTTACCGCAAAGGACGGCGCCGCAGCTTTCCATATGCACGAAGCCTGGTTGCTGCACGTTGTCATCCTCGACATCGAAATGAACGGCTGCGACGGCTTTTCGGTCGCCGAGGCGATGCGCGGATCGACAAGGTTTGCGACCGTACCCATCATCGTCCACACCTCGCTGACCGAAGCCGAAACCATTGAACGCGGCAAGGCGGTCGAGATCGACGGGTTCTATCGGAAAGGCGCTTCTTTGGCCGGGCTGTTCAAGATGATCGAGCATGTTGCGCCTTCAAGAACAACCTAGATATCCGAAGTTGGAAGCCCACGCTTAACTCAAGTCTGATTGCGTTCTCCGCGTGCGCGGAGCCGCCGGAAGACGTGGTTCGGCCTGTGTTTTACGCGAGTGCCCAAGCGGGGTCGGCGGCTGCCATTCGCCGGTCGATCTCCGTTCGACGAGGACAAACTTGAAGCACTTCGGCGTCTTCCGGTCCCTAAATAAAGCCCGATACCTGTTTTGCCCGACATATGCGCATTCAGCGCCGGACGGGCTATTTTAAGATTTGGAGCAACTGACGATAATCCACTGGCTTCGCAAGGTGATGATGGAAACCCGCATCGCGTGCCGCCTGAATGTCGCGCTCCTGAGCCCATCCGGTAAGCGCGATGAGCAACATGCCGCTGCTACGCGGATCGAGGAGGATTTGGCGGGCAACATCGTAGCCCGACATGTCGGGCAATCCGATGTCCACAAGCAGCACGTCGGCCTGAAATTCGAACGCGAGACGCAGCGCGGCATGGCCGTCTGCGGCGGTATGCGTCTCGTAGTCGTCAGCCTCGAGCAGCATCGCGAGGCTGAGAGCCGAATCTTCGCTGTCGTCGACAATGAGAATCCGGCGTCTGCTCCCGGGCGGCAATGTACCGAGTGCTTCGGTGTTCTGAACGATTGTTTGATCCGATGAAAGCGGCAGGCGCACGATAAACTCGCTGCCCTTGCCGACACCTGCGCTCGTGACCGTGACGGTGCCACCGTGCTGCTCCGTCAACGCACGCACCAGCGAGAGCCCAATGCCCAAGCCGCCGCCGGACCGGGAATGGCCCTCGGGCAACTGGGAGAAGATATCAAACAGTGTGTCGAGGTGCTTCGGAGCAATGCCGATGCCCGTGTCGCGCACAGCCATGACCAGCTCATCCCCTTCACGACGCACAGCCAGATCGATCGTGCCGCCGGGAGGCGTGTATTTGGCCGCGTTGTTCAGGAGGTTGAGCACGATCTGCGTCAGTCGCGTCGGGTCCGCGTTCACGAGCAGAGGCGCGTCCGGCAGATTGACACGCAGGTGATGCGACTGCGTGCGAACGAGATCCCTGACGCCTTCGACTGCAAGCTCGATGGCCGTCGCGAGACTCATGCGTTGCTTGCGAACTTCGAGCTTGCCCTCCGCAATCCGGGATACATCGAGCATATCGTCCACCAGCCTGCCAAGCTGCGCCACCTGACGCTCGAGCACGCGCGTGGACCAGTTGAGTTGCTCGTCGGCGAACGCCTTCCTCGTCAGCAGCCGGACCGCGGCCTGAATTGGCGCGAGCGGGTTGCGCAGTTCATGGGCGAGCGTGGCGAGGAATTCATCCTTGTGCCGGTCTGCGCGCTGCAACGCCTCTTCAGCGGCCGTTCTCGCTTCAAGCGCCTCTTCGGCTTGCCGGCGAGCATGCAGAAGCTCTACCTCGTACTTGTGACGATCGTTGACGACGATGCAGGCAAAATCGTCTTGTTCGGTTTCACCGACCGTCCGCCGAACGGCGTTGATGAGCATCGGCACCTTGCGACCGTCGCGGCGCCGAATCTCCAGTTTCACTTCAGCGACCGAGCGTTGCATCTGGAGCAACGGAGCCAAATGCGTCTGCTGAAACACCTTGCCGCCAATCGTCAACAGGTCCTGGATGCGACGCTGATTCAGAAGCTCGTCTGCCTGATAACCCGTCCAGCGACAGAAGGTGGCGTTGACACGCACGATGGTGCCGTCGGTTGTCGTGGAGACAAGTCCGCATGGGGCGTGCTCGTAGGCCTCGCTCATCGTAGAGAGGGGTTGATGCGTACCGTCCATCTCAAAGCGCCAGTTGTTTGAGGAAATCTTCAGTGGCGTCAATGCACGGACCGGGCGCACTCAGATGCGGACAATGTCCTACGTTTTCGACCATCGCGAGGCGGCTGCCCGGGATCATGTCGCGCATGAATTCGCCAACCGATACGGGCGCGAGCAGATCGTCGTTCGACTGAACAATCAGCGTGGGCGTCGTCACCCGTGCAAGATCGGCGCGGTGATCTGACAGAAAAGTCACGCGCGCGAAATGCTTAGCGATGTCCGGGTCGGTGCGGCAGAAACTGTTCGTCAATTCCTGGGCAAGCTCCGGCTGTTCCGGGGCGCCCATGACGGAGGGCGCCATTGTGCTCGACCAGCCGAGATAATTACTTTCGAGCGTGTCCAGCAACTCTTCGATGTCGCTGCGCTCGAACCCGCCGACATAGTTTCCGTCGTTGATAAAGGACGGCGATGGGCCGATCATCACGTTCGCGGCAAACTGCTCGGGCGACTTGATTGCCGCCAGCATACCGATCATGGTGCTGACTGAGTGACCGAAAAAAATGACCGGGCCCGTGCTGAACTGCTCAACGATCTCCAGCACGTCGTCAGCATGACCTTGAAGGGTGCTGTATTTCGCGCGGTCGTAGGCCGTGAGGTCCGAGTCGCCGCTACCGACCAGGTCAAAGAGAATCGTGCGATATCGCTGAGCGAAGGCGGGCGCAAAATGCCGCCACATGTTCTGATCGCATCCAAAGCCATGCGCGAACATCATGGTCGTCGTTCCTGTCCCGTCAACATGCACATTGTTACGCTTCAGAATGTCCACCCGCCCTCCGGAGAAGTTTGGCTCGCCGTTTTACCGGCAGTCTGTGTCCCCTGCATTATCGCCCCCCGCCCGACACCGAACCAACCTACGATCGGCTCGCAGGGTATGGGTTTCCGCGCGCGATGCTGCCTTATCCTCAGTCTGTCGCCCTTTCGTTGCCGCCTTGGCCCTCGTCATCGGCGTAGTAACGCGCCCCAGCCTCCCGCATGTGGCGTCGCTCGGTACGCACATAGATCGCGGTCTCTGCAATGACGCACACGGTCGGGGCATTGTTCTGTGTCCGCTACTGCGACCCTGACAGTGTTGCTTCCGGCGGATCTTGCCCTAGAACGTTCAGCCGCCGTATTTTGCGGTTTCCGGTCCTACGAGTGCGCAATCACGAGGTCGGCCGCCTGAGAAGTTCATAGCGGGCGCGCCTCGCTCTCTGCGTGGATCAGCACGCCGCTTGCATTCGTGAACGTCATGGACGAAATTCCCAAACCCTGCGCGTCGGCTGATATGGACGTCGCGGGTCGGAGTGTGGCGCTCTCCGCTCAGCGAGCCGTGAGCGCGGCGCAAGCGTGTGCAGAGCCGCTTTGTGGCTTTCACGGAGAGGGACGGCGACCGAAATGAGCGTCAATGAGCTCGGTCACTCGCCACACGGAACAGGGTCGTCGAACATGCCCGTCAAAGCCGGCGTCTTTCAGTGCCGGGACTGAGTCCAAAGGCGAGATGTTGCTCATCGCAAGAACAAGCAACCCGGCGCACTGATGGTCCGCACGGACGTCCCGAATGAACGAGTAGTGCGATTTGGCATCCAACCGCGTATCCAGCAAGAGCGCGTGCGGCGCCCAACTTTGCAAGTAGCGGCGAAGGGCGCCGATCTCCGTGGCGTGGACGGCCAGGTATCCTTTTCTGGTTAGCAGTAGAGAAAGCGATGCGCCGATGACGCTGTCCTTATGGCCGACGAGAATACGTCGAGGCTCGGTCGACGGTTCTTCCTTAACGCCTGACCTCCAGAATGCACATTCCTGTTCATCATCTAAGGGTACGCGACGCGTCACGGTCAACTCCGATGGCCTAGCCCGGCCCGAAATGGGGAGTGTTGTGCGGTGATCAGCGGCGCCTTAAATGATCCGCACGGTCAGACTGGATGTCATGCTTCGATCAATAGGGTGCGCCTGCTGAGCGTATCAAACCCACCTCTCGTCTGCCACGACTCCCTTGGATCCGTCGGTAAGCGACGGTCAGTAGCGTGGTTTCGTCCTTCAGCTTCTTCTAAAGATGCAGCCCGCTCGCCAGGCGACTGATGTCATGGTTAAGCGTACTACCCGGCAGCCTGCAAGATGGAAGGAGCGAACATTACCCAACACTCTCGTTCGGCATCGATGCTGCCGAGTCGATGGCTAATCGCCTGACCGCGTCGATAGCGATTTGTAGGGGAGCGATTTCCGCGCGAAACACTGCCGCGTTCGGACTGTGTGCAGTCTCTGCTAGCGAGAGTTGCTCGTGGACCAGCAACAGTTTTTCTTCGAGGCGCCGAACAGAAGACCAGAGTGCATCCTCGGCGCCCGAGCGTTGCTGCTCCTCCAAAGACATGGCGGAGAAGGCGTGACCTGTATGGCAGCGATATCTCAGTGGGTAACCTTCTCCAATGCGCCAAACGACGCCTCCGCATCCCGGACAGGTCATGCTAGTTCGACGGCCGAGCTTTTCTAGGTCGGTCGGAGAAGAATAGCCGGTCGTTGCTATCTTTAGTTCTAGCGCGGCGCGCTCCCTTTCGTCCATGTCGAACCCCTTCGAAGAGGAGTCTGTCAACGCGTTGACGATGGCGGCACCGATGTCCTCGACCGGAGCGACCACGTCCGGGGGGACCGCATCAAGGGCCGCTCGCGGCATATCGGGTGCAGCGCACGTCGAGGGATCCTGGACGATGGTGTAGCCACCGCAGGCGTGGATAGCCTTCAAGCCAGCGGCACCGTCGTCAAGTTTGCCCGTCAAGACGACGCCGATCGCGCGGTTGCCATAGTTGACAGCTGCCGAGCGAAAAAGGGGGTCCGCCGCCGGGCGAGTGAAATTTTCCTTCGGAGCCGCAGACAGCACAATCGTATCGTTTCCGACCAACATGTGCCTGTCGGGCGGGGCTACATATACCCGTCCTTTTGCGATGGGTTCGCCGTCGCAGGCGTGTGCCACTGGAAGCGGGCCACTAGCCTCCAGGAGTTGCGGAAGCTGGCTTGGCCAGGTGCCAACGTGCATGACGATAAAAATGCTCGCCGGCAAATCGGCAGGCAGTGCAGCGACAACTGTCCTGAGGGCCTGCAGGCCACCCAGCGACGCAGCGACGACGACAATGTCCCTGATATTGACGGCATTCTTCATGCAGCCTCCTCCCAAGCATAAGTGCAATAAGCATCACCTACTGGGCCAGCGCCCGACGCCCTCCAAGCGACAGTCCTAGCTGGCCATGAGCGCCTTGAAGAGGGCCTGATGGTCGAGCGGCTTCTGGAGGCGCGGGCATTGGCGGTATGGGAAGTCCAGGGCTTCGGCGCCATACCCGGTTGCAAAGACAAACGTGATGTGCCGCAACGTTAGTGCGTCGGCCACGGGATACGATTTCTCGCCGTTAAGATCGACATCGAGGATCGCGGCGTCGATGTGTCGGTTGTCTTCCTCAAGCAGCGCCACCGCTTCCCGCGCCGTCGCGACAGGGCCGACGATGCTTGCGCCAGCCTGTTGGAGCACCATTGATAGCGCAAGCGCGACCAGGAAATCATCCTCTACCACCATGATCGTGCGGCCTTCCAGCTTCCTCGCGTCGTCGTTCATCTTTTTATCTGCTGTTACTTGCCGTGCTGGTAAGAGCTTTCTGATGGCAGGGGAATCTCGATATGGCATGAGACACCGTCTGCATTGAATTTGAGTTCCGTGCGTGCCTTAAGCGAGAATCTCAGGGCCTGCTCTATCAACTGCCGTCCGAAGCCGGTTTTGCTTGTGTCAGGGGTTGTGCGCACGCCGTGTTCATGCCACTTGATGATCAGGTGTGAATCTCCCTGAACCGATGGCTCAACGCTCCAGCAGACGTCGAGACGGGCGTCCGGGTCTTTAAGCGCGCCATACTTCAGCGCGTTTGTAGCCAATTCATGAAGGACCAGTGCTATCGTTTGTACGTTGCGAAAGCCTAACGGGACAACTGGGCCGCTGACCGTGATCCGGCCGCTGTCTGCCACTCCAAGCGCGTCGAATTCAAGTTGCACGATGTCACCGAGCCTGATCAGGTTACCGTCTGCTTCCCCGATGAGTCCTTGAAGTCGGCCGAGGGCTGCTAGGCGGCGAGTGAAGGTTTGGAGCGCGGCCTCGTTTGTTAGGGTCTGTTGCGCGATCGACTGAATGACGGCGAGCAGATTGCGCGTGCGGTGCTGCAGTTCGGCGATGAGCACGTTCTGCCTCGTTGCAGCATGGACCATACCCGTCACGTCGACGAACGCAATTACCACCCCATCCGTCTTTCCATTGCCATCGCGATAGGGCGCAAGACGCACCAGAATATGCGCCTGTCCGTCATTGCTGACGACCTCGCGCTCGCGAGGTTGATCGCTTTTGAAGACTGCGTCGAGATCCGACTCGAGTTGGCGCATATCAAAGCGACTGACCAGTTCCGTGATCGGGCGTCCAAGATCAATTTGTCGCATATGAAAGATGCCCGCCATCGCTGGTGTGAACGAACGGATCACCAGATTGCGATCGAGGAAAACGGTTGCTACCGAGGTACTCTCGAAGAGATTGCGCAGGTCGCTGTTCGACCGGTCGAGTGCGTCGATCTTTCGATTAAGTTCGAGGTTGACCGTATGCAGTTCCTCGTTGAGCGAGACAAGCTCCTCCTTTGACGATTCGAGCTCCTCGTTGGACGACTGCAGCTCCTCGTTGACTGAGACGAGTTCCTCGTTGGACGACTTGAGCTCCTCCAGCGCCGTCTCGTACTCTTCGATCATCGACTGCAGGCGGTCACGCGTGTCCCGTAGTTCTTTTTCTATTTGCGCCGCTGTACCTTGGTGCATGGCCTGAGCGCGCACGAGCGCGTCTTCGCGGGACAGAACCGGCCCCTGGTCGGCGAAGACAACGAGGTACATCGGCTCTGCTTGGGGCTCATGAGGCAGCGGCTCGACCGTCAAGCTGATGACTTGAACACGGCCTTCTTCCCCATCGATCACCACTCCTTCCCGCGTGGCGGACCGGCCGGACTCGACGGCCTCCCGGAATACCGAGCGCAGGTCGAGGCTCAACCCCTTGCGTGCCATCGTGAAGAGGTGCCGGCTCGGGACGCCGGGTGCGGCCTCCAGATATTTGCCTGTGCGCGACGAGTAATAGATGACGTCGCCCTCGCGCGTGGCTATCACATGCGGAGGAGTGAACCGCTCCAGCATGTGGCTGTCGACGGCGTGGCGCAAGGCGGGACCACCGAGCACGGGCCGACTCGGCGCGACGGTAGCCAAATGGCCCATTTTCAGCGACGACACGGACAATGGGACACGAATAGCCGGTGAAACGTTCGCTCGGCGCCGGAAGATGCGTTGCTTCTTTTCGACAGGATAGAAAAGGTCATCGAACTGGCTCACGTTCTCGGAGGTGCCGAGAAACAGGAAGCCGTCGGGACGCAGTGCATAGTGGAACGTCGGAATGACCTGGTTCTGGATCTCCGCGCCGAAGTAAATCAGCAAGTTTCGACAAGAGACCAGGTCGATACGCGAAAAAGGAGTATCTCGGATGACGCTGTGCGGCGAGAAAATGCACATATCGCGAACGTCCTTGGTCAAGACGTAGCTGTGGCCGTCAAGAACGAAGAAGCGCTCCCGCCGCTCGTCGGAGACGCCATCGAGCAGCGGCAAGGTATAACGCGCCGCACGTGCGACAGCGAGCGCGGCGTCGTCGATATCGGTCGCGAAGATCTGCACGCGCGGGGCCTGTCCAACTCGGTCCATGTGCTCTCGCATGAGTATGGCAATAGAATAGACTTCCTCGCCTGTCGCACATCCGGGTACCCAAACGCGAACTGTGTCGTCGACGTCGCGGCCGTCGAACAGTTGAGGAACGACGTGCTCAGCGAGCGCCTCAAACGCATCGGAATCGCGAAAAAAGCTGGTGACGTTGATCAGCAGGTCGCGAAAAAGCGCAGTAACTTCTTCGGGATCAGCCCGGAGTCGCGCGACGTATGCATTGGGCGTCCCGATCTCGAGCAGCTGCATGCGCCGCTGCACCCGACGCAGAAAAGTGTTTGCTTTGTATCCGCTGAAGTCGTGGCCTCTCTGGTCGCGCAAGATCGAGTAAATCGCATTGCGAGCTTCGTCGATACCGTCGGAGTCGATTGCCGTCTGTACGTCGCTGGTGTCGGGCAGAATGTCGAGCACGAATGAGCCAGCGGCGAAACTCGCCAGCTTCGCCCCCATCTGCTCGACCGGTATTGCAAGATCCACCAAACCGGTCGAAATTGCGCTCTCCGGCATGCCCGCGTGTTGGGGACCAAACGCGTCTGGCGCCTGCGCCAGCGTGAGTCCGCCGCACTCCTTAATGGCCTTGATACCGAGTGTGCCGTCCGAGTCACCACCGGACAGCACAACCCCGGCCGACAGTTCGCCAACGTCGGCGGCGAGCGCACTGAAGAAGATATCCACGGGCTTGCGTTCACGGCGATGTCTCTTCTGCACCTGCACGCGCAGCACGCGTTGCTCAATAACTACTACCGCGTCAGCCGGTAAGAGGTACACGCTGTTCAGTTCGACGGAGGTGTTGTCGGTGATCTCGATCACCCGCATCGACGTGAACCGCGAGACGATCTCTGGCAGCATGCTGTGACGGTCGGGACTCAGGTGCGTGATGACGACGCATGCTAGCCCCGGGTTGCCGGGTAAGCCGCGGAAAAAGCCTTCAAGCGCCTCGACTCCTCCGGCAGAAGCGCCTATGCCCACAATTGGAAAGTTGTCGGCTGCGCTCATGCTTTTGCCCGGGTCTTGGCGCGTTTGGCCGCCAGTTTCGGAGAGGTTGGCACCTCCGCTGCGCCTGTGACAGGCAACGCCGAAAGCTGACTTTGTTCTTCGAGGAGGCGCAGCCCCGCCCGCACGACCTCGCTCGCAGAGCCGTATCGGCCGCCGTCGACTTGTTGTCTAATGAATGACGCGAGACGCTCGGTGACGGGGACGCTAAGTGCGTGTTTGCTTGGCATATCTTCGGGCGCGGCAAGAGGGTGGTATTACATAATACCCCTTCGCGCATGACTGCTTCAGGGTGCTCTGGGTACGTCCCTCCCGGGCTTAAAGGTCTCGTTGCGTGAACGTTTGAGCGCGTCAATCCATGCCGGGCGGTAGCGGCGTCACCGCCATGAAGCAGGCAAAACAGCTGCGACCGCTAGCCACCTCTTCGATTTGAAGTGCATGAGCCTCTCGGCCTGACGCGCGATAGGCGGCACCAAAATCGGCATCGAAGCCGTGGGCACCATTGGCAGGCGGCAGCCCGGCAGCATGGGCCGCTAAGCGAATAGAGGGCATTGTGAAAACAACACTTGGCGAGTTGCTCGCTAACGTCACGTCTGGGTAATGTGCCGAGAAGTGTGCAGAAAGTTCGGAGGCAGGAAGATGCCGAAGGAAGGGGTGGCCGTGGTGTAAGTTGATGAATGTCGAGTTCGTCAACCTGCCCTCGGGAGGGCTTACGCCATGGC
>NZ_LR733524.1 GCF_902506145.1 Burkholderia sp. 8Y
ACCGCTGATGCGATGCAGGATGGACACCTTGCCCGCCCACGGCAAGCGATACTTCGCGATCTGTCCAAGCCCGATGTTCCGGTACTCGGGCCTTGGTTTTTTTACGGCTTCAGCCATGCTAGACCCCTTCTTTCTGAATTCCGATGAACGCAGGCGCCGCCCGCACGCGTTGGCGCGACTTCGCGCACGCTTCAAAACGGGCGCGGAGTGCGTAGCAGGCGCGCGGAGTGCGCGACAGCGGTATTTTGTCGCGCGATTGTTATACTGTCCAATATCTATCTCCTCTATCTGAAATACGTTTGGCGTATATCGCATGGAACTGCGTCACCTCCGGTATTTTCTGGCCGTCGCGGAAGAGTTGAACGTGACGCGCGCAGCGGAACGCCTTGGCATCGGTCAGCCGCCGCTGAGCCAGCAGATTCACGCGCTCGAAGACGAAATCGGCGTGCGGCTCTTTCGCCGGACTGGGCACGGCGTCGTGCTGACCGAAGCCGGCGAAGCGTTTGCCAGCGACGCGCGGCGCATTCTGCAAGACGCCCGCGCCGCCGTCGAGAATGCGCAGAGCGCGGGGCGCGGCGAAATGGGGCAGCTGAACATCGGCTTCACGGGGTCGGCTGCGTTCAATCCGGTCGTGTCGAAGCTGATCCGCGCGTATCGCCAGTCGTATCCGAACGTCGTGCTGACGCTCGCCGAAGGCAACACGGCGCAACTGCTCGCCTGGCTCGACGCGGGCACCGTGGACGTCGCGTTCGTGCGCCTCGGCAGTCAGTCACCGGCGGGCGTCGAATTCAATCACATCGCCATCGAGCCGATGCGCGCCGTGCTGCCAAGCACGCATCCGCTTGCCAGAAGAAAGAAGATCGCGTTGTCCGCGCTGGCTGACGACCCCTTCGTCATGCTTCCTCGCGTGGCGAGCCCGACGCTGCATGATGTGATCGTCGGCGCGTGCAGGGAGGCGGGATTCGAGCCCATCGCTGGGCAGCAGGCGCCGCAGCTCTCGTCGGTGGTGAATCTGGTCGCGGCGGGGTTCGGCGTATCGCTCGTGCCTGCGTCCGTGTGCCAGATTCAGGTGGAGGGCGTCGCGTATCGCGAGGTGTCGGGCAAGGTCATTCCAATCCGGCTCGTGCTGGCTTCACGGATAGAAGCGACGCGCGCTAAGACCGCGAACTTCATCGAAACGGCGCGCGCGTTCGCTTCTTCCATCGATGCGCTTTGAGGCGTTCCCTGGCGGATAACGTTGCGTCGCAATGGCATGCGCATTGCGGAGCATCGCAGGCAGTCGAAAGGAGAACGCACATGAAGAACGTATCCAGGGCATGGCTCGCAGCGGCGACGGTGTCGCTATCCAGCGCGGCGTTCGCCGCGGGCAGCGCCGGCCTCGGCGGCATGGGCGACGCCAAACACACGGGCGGAGTCAGCGCAGGCGAGTCGACCGGCGGCAATGGCGGAACGAGCGCCGCCGCGACCGGCGCGACGGGCGGCCCGGGCGGAACGACGGGCGGCGCGGGCGGAACGGGCAACGCCGGCGGAACCGGCGGCGGCCGAACCGCCGCGACGCCGGGCAGCGGCAACGGCGGTACACCGGCAGGCCGCGAATCTTCGACCGGGTCGATGAGGAACGGCGGCGCGGGACAGTAAGCGTCTGACGCGCGTTTCAACCGCAAACGCATCGCGCATGAAGGCGCGCGATGCGTTGCGGTTCGCACGCGATCAGTCGTAAAGCACTGCCGCGATCTTGGGATCGCTCATGTTGCTCTTGTCGTACCAGTAAAAGCCGGTATCGACCTTCTTCGGCAGCTTTTCGCCCTTCAGCGCCTTTACCGCCGAATCGACCACGCATTTGCCGATGCCGATAGGGTTTTGCGTGATCGCACCGTACATCAGTCCGGAGTTGATGTCCTCCTTCTGCTCCTTGCCCGAGTCGTAGCCGATCAGCACGAGCTTCTTGCCCGACTCCTTGATGCCGATAGCCGCGCCTTCCGCCGAGCCCTCGTTCGCGCCGAAAATGCCCTTGATGTTGGGATTGGCCTGAATCATGGCCTTCGCGATTTCAGCGGACTTCAGGTGATCGCCGCCGCCATACTGCACCGACACGATCTTGATGTTCGGATGCTTCGACTTCATCTCGTTGAGAAAGCCATCGCGGCGGTCAATGCCGGTGCGGCTCGTCTGATCGTGCACGATCACGCCGACTTCGCCCGCATTGCCGATCGCGCCGGCCATCTTGTCGGCGGCGAGCGCGGCGGCGGCGAGGTTATCGGTCGCGCAGGTCGTGAGCGGAATGTCGCTATCGACGCCCGAGTCGAACGCGATCACCGGAATCTTGTTGTTCTGCGCGCGCTTGAGCAGCGGAATGGCGGCCTTGCTGTCGAGCGCGGCGATGCCGATGGCCTGCGGCTTCTTCGAGAGCGCCGCCGACAGCATGTCGATCTGCTTGTCGACCATCGCTTCCGTTTCGGGGCCTTCGAACGTCATTTTGACGTTATGCTCCTTTGCCGATTGCTCCGCGCCCGACTTCACCGCTTGCCAGAACTGATGCTGAAACCCTTTGGAAATAAGCGGTATATACGGTTCGTCCGCGTAAGCCGTGTTCGTCGCAGCGGCTATTGCGCCAAAACCGATCAGGACACCGATGATTCTTCTTTTGAACATGAAGGTTCTCCTCCTAGGTAGGCTGTCTCTCTTGATCTGCTGTTGAATCTTTCCGCGCCGGCCAGGCTCAACGCTTTCTGCGACGCAGAATATCTCCATATACCGCGAGAATGATGATGAGTCCGGTCACGACGATCTGCCATTCCTGCGCGACCGACATAATGCGCAGACCGTTCGTCAGCACGCTCATGATGAACGCGCCGATGATCGTCCCGAGGATCGTGCCGGATCCGCCGCTCAACGACGTACCGCCGATCACGACAGCCGCGATCGCATCCAGTTCATAGCCTTGTCCGAGCGCGGGCTGCGCCGAGTTCAGGCGCGAGGCGATCAGCAAGCCCGCAATGCCGCAAATCGCGCCGCCCAGGCCGTAAATCGCGATCTTCCAGCGATCCACGTTCACGCCCGACAGACGCACGGCTTCCTCGTTGCTGCCGAGCGCGAACGTGTAGCGGCCGAGCGCCGTGCGGTTGAGCGCGATGGAACTCGCGATCGCCACGACGAACAGAATCAACACCGAATTCGGAATCGGCACGCTCGGCAGGAAGTAGCCGATCAGCGAGTCCTGCGAAATCATGTAGAAGTTCTCGGTGTCGGTGAAGTAGATCGGCTTGTCCGACGACACCACGAGCGAAAGACCTTTGAGCAGCATCATCATGCCGAGCGTCGCGATGAACGGCGGAATCTTCATCTTGGCCGTGAGCGTGCCGGAGACCGTGCCGCACACCGCGCCTGTCGCGATGGCCGCGACGATGCCGACCCACATCGGCAGATGCCAGTAGGTGAGAAATACCCCGCAAATCACGGCGGTGAACGTCATCAGCGTGCCCACCGACAAGTCGATGCCGCCCGTCACGATCACGAAGGTGGACGCAATGGCGAGCACGCCATTGACCGCTGTCGCCTGCAAAATGCCGAGGATGTTATCCATCTGCATGAAGGCGGGCGACGCGAAGCTGAAGAACACCAGCAGCAGAATCAGGCTCGCGAACGCGAGCAGCTTTTGCAGTGCGGTGGGCGAGAACACGCGTGCGCGCAAGCCGTTGGCGGGTTTCTCGCTGGCGAGCGCGGCGGTATCAGTGGGCTGTGTCATGTCTCGAGTCCTTGACGGTTCATGCCGCTTGTAGAGTCGGGCGTTGCGTCGCGAGCTGCATGATGCGTTCTTGCGTCGCAACACTTGCGGAAAGTTCTCCCGTGATGCGCCCTTCGCACATCACGACGATACGATCGCTCATGCGCAAGATCTCCGGCAACTCGGACGAGATCATCACGATGGCCTTGCCCTCTTCCGCGAGCGAGCGCAGCAAGCGATAGATTTCGCTCTTCGCGCCGACATCGATGCCGCGCGTGGGTTCGTCGAAGAAGAGCACGTCGCAGTCGCGTTCCAGCCACTTCGCGATCACGATCTTCTGCTGGTTGCCGCCGGAAAGCAGCCGCACGGGCTGCGTCGCGGAAGGCGTGCGAATGCCGAGCAGCTTGATGAAGTGCGAGGCGGTCTTGCGAATCTTCGAGCGCCGCAGGAACACGCGCGCCGTCAGGAACTTGCCGAGATTCGACATGACGATGTTCGATTCCACGTCCATGCCCGTTGCGAGGCCGAACCGCTTGCGGTCTTCCGACAGGTAGCCGATGCCGCGCGCCACGGCGTCGCTCGGCCTCTTGATGGACGCCTTCGCGCCCTTCACGATGATCTCGCCGGATTCCACCGGGTCCGCGCCGAACACCGCACGCGCGACTTCGGTGCGGCCCGCGCCCATGAGTCCCGCGAAGCCCAGTATTTCGCCCTTGCGCAGCGTGAAGCTCACGTCGCGCACGAGCGGCCCGGCATTCAGGTGCTTCACTTCCAGCGCGATTTCGCCCTGATGCGCGCCGCCCAGGAAAGATGTGAGGTCCGTGAGCGTTCTGCCGACCATCATGCCGATGATGCTCTCGACACTCGTGTCGCGCGCGTTCACCGTCGCCACATATTCGCCGTCGCGCAACACGGTCACGCGATCCGCAATCTGCTTGAGCTCGTCCATCTTGTGCGAGATGTAGACGATGCCTACGCCCCGCTCCTTCAACTGACGAATGATGCGAAACAGTTCGGCGATTTCAGCATCGTTGAGCGCGGAGGTCGGTTCATCCATGATGAGCACGCGAGATTCGAACGACAACGCCTTCGCAATTTCCACCATCTGCTGACTCGCGACGGTCAGCGTGTCGACCACCGTGCGCGGATCAAGCTTCACATGCATGCGTTCGAGTATCGCGCGCGCTTTTGCATTGAGCTTGTCTTCGTCGAGCAGCAGGCCCAACAGCTTGCGCGGCTCGCGTCCGATGAAGATATTCTGCGCGACGGTCAGATGATTCATCAGATGCAGTTCCTGATGAATGATGCCGATACCGAGCGCCTGCGCCTCGCGGGGGCTCGTGAATTCAGCGGGCTTGCCATCGACGAGCATCTCGCCGGAATCGCGGCTATACACGCCCGCGAGAATCTTCATGAGCGTGGACTTGCCCGCGCCGTTCTCGCCCATCAGCGCGTGAACCTCGCCCGGCATGAGTTCGAACTGCACTTCATGCAGCGCACGCACGCCGGGAAAACGCTTGCTGAGCTTGCTGACGGAAATGAGCGGAGTCATGGAGTCGTCGTGAATGAGCGTTTGATAAAGCCATCGAGCCAACCGATACCGGCGTCATGGCTCGAACAGGTCCGGCCTGTCCTTCGCCGAGCGATGCAACTCCGCGACGACCTGATCCAGATGGTCGTGCATGGCTTTGGCCGCGGCATCGGCTTTGCCCTTCTTGAGAGCTTCGAATATGCGTTCGTGTTCGTCGAGCGTATGCACGAGGCGCTCGGGGCTTGCAAGCAGCTGACGCGCACGGTCGAGCGCATTGCGCGACACCGCGAC
The DNA here is from genome assembly GCF_902506145.1 of Burkholderia sp. 8Y. GTDB lineage: Bacteria > Pseudomonadota > Gammaproteobacteria > Burkholderiales > Burkholderiaceae > Caballeronia. The sequence continues at coordinate 5,547 of NZ_LR733524.1, forward strand.
GATTTCCTTCACACGCGGCAGCGCAATGGCATCGAGCAGAATCTCGTGGAACGCCAGATCGAGCGCATGAAACGCGAGGCGCGCGCCATTCGCCACGGCTTCGCGCTGCTGCACGAGGTTGCTTTCCAGCGCCTCGAGCGTCGCTGCATCATGGAGGGCCGCGACGCCGCGCACGGTTTCCACTTCCAGCGCGCTGCGAATGAACAAATGCTGACGGATATCGCGCAGCGCGATGGGCTTCACGCGCGTGCCGCGCTGCGGCAAAACTTCGACGAGACCCGCGTGTTCGAGCCGGGCCAACGCCGCTGATACGGGAAAACGCGAAACGCCCATGCGTTCGCAAACGGCTATCTTGTCGATCATCATGCCCGGTTCGAGCGCAAGCGTGACGATAGCTTCGCGCAATGCCTCTTCCACCGCGCCCGTCAGACTGCCGCGCTGGCCGCCGCTGATCTTGTGCAGCGCATCATACGGACTACTCACGATGACCGCATCGGATGGAGGGCTCACGGCGCGCTTGATTTCCGTTGAAGATGCTAGCATGCTAGAAAGCAGATTCGATGTTGTCAACGCGTGCAAACGCTTAAAGCGCGCAAAGTTGGCTGCATGGCCGCGCGGCATCGAAGCTCATCAGTGTTTTCCCGCAGACCGTAGTCGATCGCCATTGCCCCGGAGGGCATTCCAATGACCACGATCACCAGGCTGTCCGTTCGGGACATCCGCTTTCCTACCTCGCGTTCACTCGACGGTTCCGACGCGATGAACGCCGCGCCCGACTATTCCGCCACTTACGTCACGCTCGAAACCGATTCATCGGCCGGACTCAGTGGTCATGGACTGACTTTCACCATCGGACGCGGCAACGAAATCTGCGTGGCTGCCGTGCAGGCGCTGAGTCATCTCGTCGTCGGCAAATCGCTCGAAGACATCGCGGCGAACATGGGTGCGTTCTGGCGTGAGATCACATCGGATAGTCAACTGCGCTGGATCGGCCCCGACAAAGGCGCGATTCATCTTGCGACTGCTGCTGTCGTGAACGCGGTCTGGGACTTGTGGGCGAAGGCCGAAGGCAAGCCCGTGTGGAAGCTGCTCGTCGACATGACGCCCGAAGAGCTCGTGCGTTGCCTCGACTTCCGCTATGTGACCGATGCGATCACGCCTCACGAAGCGATTGCGCTGCTGCGTCGCCATGCCAGTACGCGCAGCGAGCGCGAGAAGGAAATGCTCGCGAACGGCTATCCGGCGTACACGACTTCGGCCGGATGGCTTGGTTATGACGACGAGAAGATTCGCCGCCTCGCGCGCGAAGGCGTCGCGCAAGGGTGGACGCATTTCAAGCAGAAGGTAGGCGGCAATCTCGAAGAGGACGTGCGCCGCGCGCGCATTTTGCGCGAAGAGATCGGCGCGGATGCGAAGCTGATGATGGACGCTAATCAGGTATGGGAAGTCGATGAAGCCGTCGCGAACATGCGCCGGCTCGCCGAATTCGACCCTTGGTGGATCGAGGAGCCGACGAGCCCGGACGATATTCTCGGCCACGCCGCGATTCGCCGCAGGCTCGGTTCCATCGGCGTGGCGACCGGCGAGCATTGTCAGAACCGCGTCATGTTCAAGCAGCTGTTGCAGGCGCAAGCCATCGACTTCTGCCAGATCGACAGTTGCCGTCTCGGCGGTTTAAACGAAGTGATCGTCGTGCTGTTGATGGCCGCGAAGTTCGGCGTTCCCGTGTGTCCGCACGCGGGCGGTGTCGGTTTGTGCGAGTACGTCCAGCATATTTCGCTCTTCGACTACATCTGCGTGTCGGCTTCGCTCGAGAACCGCGTGCTCGAATACGTGGATCACCTGCACGAGCATTTCGTCGATCCCGTGGTCATCCGCAATGGCCGCTATATGCCGCCGCAACGTCCGGGCTACAGCATCGAGATTCACGCGCCGTCGCTCGATAAGCATCACTTTCCGGATGGAGAAGCGTGGCGGACGAATTGAACGGCGCTGGAACAAAACCTGCGCGCTCAGGTGGTCTTTCATAAGGACGATCACCATGAACGCTTCCACGCAGTCTTCCCGCTTCGCTTCGAAAGTCGTTATCGTGACAGGCGCGGGTTCAGGCATTGGCGAGGGTACGGCGCGCCGATTCGCGGCTGAGGGCGCATCGGTGGTGCTGGCGGGGCGCACGCAGGACAAGCTAGACCGTGTGGCGCGCGACCTCGACGCTTCGCGCACGCTCGTCCATGCGTGCGATGTCTCGCGCTTCGATGACGCGCAGAAACTGATCGATGCCGCCATCGCGCGCTTCAACCGCATTGACGTGCTTGTGAACAACGCAGGCGTCGCGCCCACGGGCCGCATCGACGAGGCATCGCTCGATGACTGGCGCGCGATCATGTCGACCGATCTCGACGGCGTCTTCTATTGCAGCCGTGCCGCGATCCGGCATCTGATCGAAGCGAAGGGTTCGATCGTGAATGTGTCGTCGGTATCGGGGCTCGGCGGCGACTGGGGCATGAGCTTCTACAACGCAGCGAAGGGCGCGGTGACGAACTTCACGCGCGCGCTCGCGATGGATCATGGCCGCGACGGCGTGCGCGTGAACGCGGTCTGCCCGAGCCTGACCGCGTCGGATCTGACGCAGGACATGCTCGCCGACGAAGAACTCATGGCGAAGTTTCGCGAGCGCATACCGCTTGGCCGTGCCGCGCAGCCCGATGACATCGCCGCCGTCATCGCGTTTCTCGCAAGCGACGACGCGCGCTTCGTGACGGGCGTGAATCTTCCGGTGGACGGTGGCCTGAGCGCATCCAACGGACAACCGCCGCAGGCGTGATTCCGCATCTGTCCGCATAGCATCGCCCAATTTTTTACGCGCGGAATGTCGATTGCGCTACTGTCACGCGCACGCATTCCGCGCCTGTTTTTTCCGAAGGATTTCCCCGTCGATGGACGCCCGCTTTTCTCGCCTTGCGCGCCTGCATTCGTTCATGCCGCTTGCCGGCGTCACGCTCATGCTGGGCGTCGCCATGTCTTTCACCGCGCCGTTCCTGTCGCTCTTCGGCGTGCAGGAGGCGGACATGACGCCGCTGCAACTCGGGCTCTTCATGACGCTCATCGCGGCAAGCGGCGTGCTTGCCAGTGCGTTCGCGGGCAAGTGGTCGGATAAGCACGGTCATCATCGCGTCTTGCTGATGGGCGCGTTGGCCGCGTCGTCGCTCGGCTTCGTGTTGTTGTGCGTGCTGCGCAGTTATGCGTCGCTGGTGACAGTGGGTATCGCGTTTCTCGGCGTCGGCAGTGCAGCCATGACGCTCGTGTTCTCGTTCGGCCGCGCGGCGCTCCCGGTCGCCGATAACGCGGAGCGTTCGTTCGCCCTCGCGACGCTGCGCACGGTGCTTTCGATGGCGTGGGTCTTCGGTCCCTCGGTGGGCGCGCTCGTGCTCGCCGCTGCGGGCTTCCACGGCCTCTTTCTGTTCGCGGCTGCTTCGTTCGCTGCATGTGCGGTGATCGCATGGCGCATCAAGGACAAGGAGAGGGCCGACGCCCCGCATGCGGCCTACGCGGGCGATCCGTCTTCATTGCTCGAAGTCACGACGATGACCGAGCACGAAGAGCAGCACGATCCGCTCAAGCAGGTGACGGCCAGCCGAGCGCAGATATGGCGCGCGACGATTGCGCTGACGCTGATCGGTCTCTCAGCGAACGCGACGATGATCGTGCTGCCGCTCTACGTCGTGCAGGGACTGCGCGGCACGCAGATCGACGTATCGATCATGCTCGGGCTCGGCGCGTTCCTCGAAATCCCGATGATGCTCGCGCTCGGCGCGCGCGGGTCGCATCTCGACAAGCAACGCTGGCTCGCCGCCTGCGCCGCCGTGCATATCGTCTACTTCGTGGCCGTCGCCTCCTCTCGTTCCATACAGTTCCTCATTCCGATGCAGGCGTTCAATGCGTTCGTCGTCGCCGTGACGTCGTGCCTCGGCATGACCTATATCCAGGATCTAATGCCGCGCAATCCGGGCGCGGCAACGGCGTTGTTCTTCAACGCGTCGCGCGTCGGCTCCATTCTTTCCGGCGTGCTGTCAGGCGCGCTCGTCGCGGCCATCGGCTATCGCGGCACGTTTCTCATGTGCGGCTGCCTCGCGCTCGGCGCGTTCGTGCTGTTCGCCAATCCGCCGTTCAAGCTGATCGCGCGGACTGTGTGGGTCCGGCTGAATCAATGGCGTCAGCCGGTGCGCTGATACGCCTTCGGTACGACGATGGCCTGTATGACACGAGTCATACCAACGTCACTTCATTCCCGTAATAATGCAGCGGACTCACTCGACGATCCGGACCGGTTCTTCGTCTTCGCGGTGAATGCGTCCGATCTGCCGACCTATGAAGCGCAGCGCCTGCCGCATCACGGCGAAGCGTTCTGCCGTATCGACCGCGACGATCATGATCATGACGAGAAGGACCGCGAACACCACTCCAGGCATCCCATGACGACACACGATTCGCACGACAGCGGGCGCGTTTCTTCGCGCCGTGGTTTCCTCAAACTCGCGGGCGCCTCCGGCCTGGCGACAGCCGCGAACGCCCTCAGCGGCACCGCGAGCGCAGCGGCGGCCACGCTCGACGGCACGCCGGAGCAAATCCATCTGACGTGGGGCGAAGATCCGGCGCATGAAGTGGTCGTGAGCTGGGCGACGCTTCTGCCGGCGGTGAAGCCGCGCGTTCGTCTCAGCACGCACGAGGGCCACTCCAGACTCGTGCATGCGGTACAGCGCACTTATACGGACGGTCTCAATGGCGAAATCGTCTTCACGTATCACGCGCGGCTCGACGGTCTACATCCGGACACGACGTATCACTACGAAGTCACCGCCGACAACGACAGCAACGCAAGCCAGCCGTTCACGGCGAGTTTCCGCACCGCGCCGCGCGGGCGCTGCAAGTTCCGCTTCACGAGCTATGGCGACCTGGCGACGCCGAACACGGGATGGGTGCTGTCGTCGCCGCAAAGCCGCTTCGCCGTGCAGGCCGTCGAACGCTTTCAGCCGCTCTTTCATCTGTTGAACGGCGATCTTTGCTACGCGAATCTGAACCCGACGCATCAGCCGGAAGTGTGGCGCGACTTCGGCAACAACGCGCAGGTGTCGGCGGCGAATCGCCCGTGGATGCCGTGTCCCGGCAATCACGAGATCGAGTTCAACAACGGCAGCCAGGGATTCGAGTCGTATCTCACGCGCTATACGTTGCCCGACAACGGCACGCATTTTCGCGGACGCTGGTATAGCTTCCGCGTAAGTTCGGTGCTGTTTATTTCGCTCGATGCCGACGATGTCGTGTATCAGGACGCCGCCGCGTTCGTCGCGGGACCGTCGCCGCTCGTGCCAGCAGCGAGCACGGGCCATCCGGCGATTGAACCGGGCACGTCGTTCTACGTGCGCGGCTACAGCGGCGGCCAACAAACGCGCTGGCTCGAGAAGACCTTGCGCGAAGCGAAGCGCGATGACGACATCGACTGGATCGTCGTGCAGATGCATCAGGACGCGCTCAGTTCATCGAAGACGGGCAATGGCTCGGACAAGGGCATCCGCGAAGCCTGGCTGCCGCTTTTCGACCGCTATGGCGTCGATCTCGTGCTGTGCGGCCACGATCACGACTACGAGCGCAGCCATCCCGTGCGCGGCTGCAATCATCACGCGGGCCGCGATGCCGCGACCGGCGAACGCGTCGACACGTTGCAGCCGCGCCCGGTCACGACGGCGCAGCGCGCGAACGACCCGATCGACACGACGCAAGGCACCATTCACCTGATACTCGGCGGCGGCGGGACGAGCGCGCCGCTCGACGTGTACGGAACGGACGCGGGTACGGGCAACCCGCAGGCGCAGGTCTTCACGAAGCGGAATCGCCCGGTGCCGGGCACCACCGCAGGCACCTTCGTGCGCCCTGTCGCCGATGCCGTGGAAGACGCCATCTGGTCCGCGCAGCGCGATACGGGCACGGGCTACGGCATCGCCGTGTTCGATCACGATCCCGGCGAACGCGGCGGGAAAACGTCGATCACAATGAGCTACTACCATGCGCCGGGCGCGGACAAAACGCCCACCGCCGACTACGAGCTCTTCGAGACCATCGTGCTTGAGAAGCCATGCCGCCGCTGATATGAACGTTTCGTGACAGCCACGGGATATCGGCACGAAGCGTCAAGACGCGCATCCGATTGTTGGTGCGGTATGAATCTTGCCCTGTAGTTGCCGTTGCGACAGACCCGGAAACGATCATGAAGAAGGACGACGAAACCGCCGACAATCGCCCGGCGACCGCTGAGACGAACTTCTCGACCTTCGCGGAGCCGCTCGTCGGCGAAGCCATTGCCCAGGCTTCCGCACTGGAAAACGAGGGCGAAGCGGAACAACTGCACAAACTGCGCGTTGCGCTCAGACGTCTGCGCACGCTGCTCTGGGCGTACCGGCCCATTCTCGATGAAGACTTCGATACGCAGCAGCGCGCCATTTACAAATTTCTGGCAAATGCAGCAGGCAATACGCGGGACTGGGACATTCTGATCGGACTCGTGGAAGCCACGGGTGATACCGAACTACTGGAAGCCTTCCGCCAAAGCCGCTCCGAAGCCTCGAAAAAGAGCCTCGAAACGCTGTCGCACGCGAGTGTTAAGCAGATGCTGCGTGAAGCGATGAGCGAAGCGAATCGCGAACTGAACACCGCCGCGCAACGCACGCCGCTGACCAGGTTCGCCAGACAGCGCGTCGTTGCAGCGCAAAAGCAGCTCAAGAAGCGCATGCGCGTGGCCGCACGCGCGGGCCGCTCGAACTATGACTCGTTCCATGAAGTCCGCAAGGCCGGCAAAAAGGTGCGCTATCTGCTGGAATTCTTCGAGCCGCTTCTCGGCAAGAAGCAGCGCAAGGGTCTGAAGACCCTTAAGCGCGTTCAGAAGCGGTTCGGTGAACTGAACGATGTGGTCGCGAGCCGTGATCTTCTGCTCGCGCACCGCACGGCGTTGCCGGACGGCGCGGCGGATCGTGCTTTGAAGGCGCTCGAGAAAGAACAGAAGCGCAGGTTCAAGGCAGCCGCGCGGTTGCTGTAGTCGTCTCCAAAGCCTGCTATGTCGACTCGCCGCGCAGTGTGCCGCCGCCCGTGCTCAGTTCAACGCGACGGCAGCCGCTGCACCGACAGGCGACCCCTCGATCGCGACGGACCGCTTGCCATCCGGCCCGACAGGGACGTCCCCGACGAGCGTCGTGCGATAAAGCTGGCGGTCGAAGTCGAGATCGAAGATATCCGTCGGCGCGAGATGCGCAGTCGCGCGGTTATCCCAGAACGCGATGCTGCCCGGCTCCCACTTGAAGCGCACGGTGAACTCCGGACGCGTTACGTGCTCCCATAACAGTTCGAGCAGCGCCTGACTCTCGCGCGGTGTCAGGCCGACGATGGACTTCAGAAAGCCAGGGCTCACGTACAACGCACGCTCGCCGGTCTCGGGATGCACGCGCACGAGCGGATGTTCGCTAACAAGCGCACGCTCATCGACGGCCTTGGCGAAGGCATCCGTTCCACTCGCGCCTGGCGGCGGCGCGAAGCGATGCACGCCGCGCAACCCGTCGACGAAGCTGCGCAGCGTCGCGGATAACTTATCGTAGGCAATGACGAGATTGGTCCATTGCGTATCGCCGCCATAGGGCGGGATCGTCACACCGCGCAGGATCGACGCAAAAGGCGGATTGACCGCCGCGGTCACATCCGTATGCCAGCCGGTCCACGGTCGCAGCAGCGTTTGACCTTCGAAGCGCGTCGCCTTGCGAAACTTGGAGATGGAATAGAGCTCGGGATGCCCTTCCACATGGCCGAACACGGGATGCCCCACGGTCAGTTCGCCGAACTGCGCGGAGAACGCGACATGCTGTTCGTGCGTCAGAAACTGCTCGCGAAAGAACACGACGCGCCACTTGAGCAGCGCGGCACGAATCGCCGCGACCTGAGCGGGTTGCAACGGACGCGTTAAATCGACGCCGCGTATCTCAGCGCCAATATGTGCCGAAAGCGGGTTCACTTCCACGTCTGTCTTGTCTGCTTCCTGGGCGATGACGGCTGCGTTCACTGTGCGTCTCCATAATGTACACTCGTTCGGTAACCAAAGTATCTCTACGTCTTAACTGCCCAGAGTATTTGGGTCGTCGGTGAAGAAATAGTCGCGCCACGACTTCGGCTCGTGACGAATGACGCCGACCTTATACAGGAACGCGCCTAGCGCCAGCGTGTTCTGTGGCGTCGTGGCGAAGCTCACTTCCTTATACGAACTGCTCAGAGAGCTTCGATGCGTCCTGCCGTATATAAATGGCCGCTGCCTGCGGCCTGTTCGATTGGATCAGCCGCGCCGCGTCCGCGAGCGCCGCGCGCACGGCAGCATAGGTTCTCGGGTTGTCCTTGCGCCACTTGCCGGATGTGACCGCGACGCTGCTCGTCGCGGGACCGCCTAGTATGTCGGTCGAACCGATGACCTTGTGAATTCTCGGATCGTCGAGTTCCTGATATTGATACGGCGCGTTGGAGAAGTGCAAATCGATGACAGAGCTGCCCGCGAGCATCGCAGTCGTCGCGTCCGCGTGCGGCATATTCACTTCGAACCGGTCGAGGCGCGCGTACTCCGACTGGCCGAATGCCTTGGCTGAGGCCATCTGCAAAAGCCGGCCCTGCTGCGAGACTGCGACCGACACGACCGCGATGCGATCTTTCTCGCCGATATCCGCGATGCTGTGAATGCGCGGCTCATTCGACACCAGATACACGGGCACCGCGCTCTGAGCCGACATCGCACGGAAGTCCTGATGACCGCGTGTGCGGTCCCATATCGTCATAAGCGGGCCGATACCTAGCGTGGCGATGTCGGCGGCGCCCGACAGCAAGGCTTCGTTGACTGCGGCGCCGCCGGAGAGCGTCGTCCATTGCACGTCGATGTTGAGACCCGCGCGCGCGCCCTCTTTTTCGATCAGCTTTTGATCCTTCGCGACTTTGAGCAGCAAGGACCCGACGCCATACTGATCAACGATTCTGACCGTTCCTTCCGCGTGCGCCGCGACAAGCGGCACCGCGCACGCCGCCACGAAGGTAAGCAGCGAGACTAGACGAGTGAACGAGGAAATTGCCTTCATGCGGTGAACGTCCAAGCGAGAGGCCAAGGACGCTCACTGTACAAGCGCGCTGCCTGGGCGCCAACGAAGGAAGAGTGCTACGAATATGCGTTGCCGCGATATGCGCGCCGCACATCAACGCACCGCCTCAGTGTGGAGGCAAGTCGGCGTGCGCGTAGAACGCGTCAACGGTATAACCCATGTTGAAATAGCCCGCGCGCGCATAGACCGCAATCTGTTCGAGCCGGTCCGAGCCGCTGGCTTGATCTTGATGGTAGCCGCGCAACCGCCAGCGTTCGCGCGCCCGTCCGACGGGTGCCGACAACGCTTGCCAGTATTGCGTCAGGATGTGCGACATGGCGGGCTCCTGAGAATCGTGGATCAACTCAATCTAGTGCGCTGAAAAGGATTCGGCAAATAGAACTTCATGGAATGCATTCCAGTCGCCCGCGCGTCGAACGTGACGCTACCATGCGCGTCAATGCCCGAAGCCGGGCCGTTCGAATACCAGCCGAAGCCGCCGGGCCTGATCCAGATGAAGCGTGAACGCCGGTCGCGCGCGCACGAGTAACACCTTGACGTCCGCGCTATGCGTCGTGCGGATGAAGTCATCGACCGTCTTCACAAGACGTCCAAGGAATTCGACCTCGCGTTCAAGATACGCTTGCGCAAACGAATACTCGTCTGCCTGATCGAGCATTTCGGCGTCGTCGCGGCTCTGACGCGCGAGCGCGTCGCTCATGCTGCTACGCTGCGCCATCGCACCGACCCTTTGCAACATGTCGCTGGTTTCCTGTGCGATTTGTGCGTTCTCATTCACGATGCGCGTGGCGAAGCTGCGCAGGCTGGTCGACTGAGTCTTGCGCAGCGCGATCCGGCCCGCCGCAATCTCCGCCTGATTCGCGGTCAACAGAACGCCGACCATCTGCGCGTCGGAAAGCGGCGCGCCCTGCGCATAAGCGACAACCGGAGACGCGAGGCAGAGCAGCCAGGCGCAGATCACCCGTCCGATCACTCGGCTGCCATGCGCGTGCCGTTGTCGACTGGCGACCATGCAAGCGCCTACTTGCTCAGGCGATGTCGCGGATTCACCTTGAATAGCCGCCCCCATTCGTAATCCACGTGGTCAGGACGTATCGGGAAAACACCTGCGCCGGGCGTGAACGTTAGTTCCCCGAAGTAAATGCTTCCGTTGAAGTCGTAGAGATCGACTCTTACATATTCGAAGTCGCCTGCGAGCACGCGCGCGATTTCTATGAGCGAATCGAGGGATTCCGGCGGCGGCGCGGGCGTGTCGCTGCGCTGATAATGACCGAACCGGATGTCCTGCATCTGCCAGGCGGCATCATAAGTATCAGCGCGCGGGTGATCGCTGAAACGGCCCGAAATCACCGTGATGAACGCGGCCTGCTCACCGGACGGCTGGTTGAAGAAGTGCACCTTCAGATCGGCTGGAACATCGCCGTCATCGGCAAGTAACAGGGTTTCGAAGAAGATGCGTGGCTCAATCATGCGGTAATGGCGTTCACGCGCGACCTCATAGAAGCGCGTCGACAACCATTCCTTCGACAGCGCCGAGAGCTCTTCGAACGACACGCGGCTCTTGTCCTTCACGACTCTCACGAAGCCGCTGCCGTGATTCGCCTTCATGACAAAGGCTGGCGGCAGGCCGTCATACACTTCCTGAGTGAACGCACCCGGATCGGCTATCAGAGGAATGAGATGTCGAGAGCCGATTCTTTCCGCCACGTATTCGCGGACCTTTAGCTTGTCGGTGAGGTCCATGTAGCGCGGGTCGGGGTACAGACACCGGTGCAGTATCTTCTCGTTGAATGTCCTGGGATTGCGCATGTTCGGAAACCGTCCGACCTTATGACGGTGCGAAATGCTGAGAAACACGGGGTCCGGCAACCACGCTTTCGCGCCGTCGATGAGTGTCTTGGCGAACATCCGGAAGCCCTCATGCATCGGGGGATGACAGTGTCACGTATGATTTTCGGTTGTTATTCGCTTATTTCACTGGTGAAATTCCAACGAACGATTCTTGCAAAGCCAGGATCAATGGAATGTGCGGTTTCGCACATAGGATCGACTCAGTCGCGCGACGTCGCCTGTCGTCAGTGTGCCTCGCCGCGCCCCTGATTGAGGGCTGGGGTGCCCGGCTGCGAGGGGCTATCAGTGTTCGATCGAGCGCGATTCCCGCCCGTCGCGGAGTTCGGGGACCAGCTGCCAGCGGTAGTCATCGCGGGGTTGGACGGCGGCGCAACGGCGTCCGCGCGCTGAACACCTGTACTCAGGGCGTCCGCTTCTTCTTGTCCGGGCGCAGGCGTGCGCTGTGCGGCGCGGGAGCGCGAATGCGTCTTGTCGGTTTTCTTCGCATGACGGACCGAGCGCAGCGTGGGACCCGTTTTCTCCTTGGCACGCACGCGCACATGCGTCGGTTGGTGCCGCGCCTTCGCCGACTGGTGTTCCGCGCGGGCATGCGTCCGCGTGACCGCTTTAGTCGGTGGCGGTTCGGTGCTTGCCGCGATAGTTGATGTCTTTCGAACGGGCGGTTCCGGAACGGTCTCGCTCGTTAGAAGCGGCGCTTGCGAGAAAGCGATGCTATCGCACAAAGGCATCCCCGAAAGAGATGCAGGCTCGGTCATCGCGCTGCAAGGTGTCCTTCCCGATAACGCAGGCAAGCTGAAGGGATCGCGTCCGAGCGCACCGGCCATTGCGAGAAAGCGATTTTCAGCAAGCGGGATGCTTCGACCCTTCTCGACGCTTTCGGTGGCTGAATCCTCCTTCGAAGGAGTAGGCGGTGCGATGGGTGCGAGCTTATGCACCGTCCCGGCCGCGCTGACTCGATCGCCAGGCGATTCGCCTATACCGGGACTGTGCGCACTGCGGACCCACGCGTACGAACCGAGCAAGACGCACACAACAACAGCCAGGACGATAATCCAGTTCCGTTTGACGACGACTCCAGTCAGCGACGGAAGCAACGCTGCGACGCGACGCTCTTCGCTTGTCTGCGGCGCAGCGTTCGATGAGTCACGGCGAACATCGCGGACTTGCGATGAAGCGGCCCGCACCATTGCACGCGTCGCTTCATCGATCCCGAAGAGCGACGCCTGAGTCCGCGTGAGCACCGCACCCTGGCGGTCCGCGCCGCAGTATGGACACGAGATGTCGTCTGCTTGCGATACGCTCTCGCAACGAGGACAGACGACGCAGTAAAGCGAGCGCAATTCTTCCCGCTGGTCCATGGTCACGAATCGGATAGAGCGCCGTTTGCGACGCGTTGGTGCATCAATCGAGCAGCCTGAGTTGACGGGCCGCGAGCGCACCGTTGGCAAGGACGCGACCGACCTTAGCACACCTATACACGATTAGATAGACGAGATTACTCGCGCCATTCTTTGTAAAGAGCGAGAGCAGCGCATCGGCGTAACTCGTTCGACTGGGTGCTAATTCCACGCTGCCAATTGCCCTGCACTTGGTGTCGTGGACGAGATACCCGTTAGATCGCGCAGAGGACATGGCCCCGATGATGCTTCTCGAACGCTCCTTCCGACATCTGCTAATTCTTCCTACAGACGAACCGAATAAGCGGATGCAGGACAGGCAGGCGGTCATCTGCACCGGTCGGAAACACTGGCCGCTAATGATTCTTGCCTCTCTTGCCCAGGCTTCATCGAGACGGAACGATCATCGACGGTCAATCTCACTGCAATGGTGACGCCTAGCCATGCGCGGCATTGCCGATTAGTCACCTAGAACGAACAATCACGCACGAGTTTGCGCGCGCGTGCACCGCATCCGCGCACGACGATACTCGCTAACTGCGTAGACGACCGCTTCGCCGATCGCACGCTCGCCCGTTCAGCCGCTCGCAAAATGCTTTGGCTTCCAGACGACGACACGATTGTAGCGGCAAGACTTGCTGCCCGAAACTATAGAACGTCTCCCCGCGTTCGCGCGCACGATCGTACTCATCGTCGGCGACAAACCGGATGCGGTAGAAGTTCCAACAGGGTCGAAGCGCAGCACGACGTGTTGCCCTTTATCGTCGCGAGCGATCGTTCGAAGGCGTACCGCTCATGATGGTCGAGGCCGTGCTTGTCGAACGTCCGATCGTCGTATTGCGCGTATCGGGGCTCGATGCTTACCTCCCCGAAGCCTTGCTCGTTCCTCTCCGCAAATCTTCAGCGCGCGCAACGTGCCGATGGCACCGCTCGCGGATGCGCAGGCGCAACGGGCAATGACATTGCTCATCCTTTCTCGCCATGCGTTCGATGCCGCCTCCACTTCGCGCTACGACGCCCACTAAAAATAATTCGTTCACCGGCTTTTTCACTTGCGCAAGCCGGGTGAACATGTATCGTAGTAGAGCGAAGGATCTTGTATTGTCCACTTCGCTAATTGGCCATCGCAGGCTTCTTTCGTCTGATGTACTCCGCTGTCTCTCATTACACAGAGGCCATCGTATGAGCCGAGTCGTTATTCTCAGCCTCGCGTCGCTGACTGACGATGATGAAGGCGATGTGGCACTGCCTGCTGAAATAAAGAGCGAATCGGGATCACTCGTCGAGCGCGTGATTCTCTCGACCAAGCGGCCCACGACAGTGCAGTTGCCGGACGATTCGACCATGAGGCGGGCATCATCGGATAGAAGCGGCCGTGCCGCGAATAGCGGCTTGTCTTTCGTCGTGGTCGAACTCGCTACACGGCATGGAACGGGCATCACACGCCGCATTCCATTGATCGGCCGATTCGCTCAGCATACGATCGACCTCGTTCCCGATGACATTCCCGAGTGGCTGATGTGGGCTTCGGCGGACGTGGATCTCGCGCGCACATCGCGCGTACCGTTTGCCGATACGGCCGCCTATCACGTCTGGGGCAGACTGTGGGCGCGCCGGCTCCGTGCATGGCGTCCGGTCGATCTACTCGTTGGCAAGGAAAATTGGAACGCGTACGCGAAGCAGTTCGAACTGACGACGCATGAGCCGTCGCTCCTGCAAATCGGCGGGCCGGAGCTTTCTTCCCGTTTCGTCTCGTTGCCACAGGGGCGGATCAAGGTGCTGCTCACGGCGAACGCAGCGGGCACCGTGAACCGCGATCCGCTCAACATTGTCGTATCACGCGTATCGGCGGGGCCACGTAACACGCTCTTGTCGCTTCTGTCTCTCAACCCATCCCAGCACGCGAATAACGTTGCGAAAGAGTTGTCTCAAGGCTTCGACTGGCAAGGCGTCGGCGAAGACGCCCTTAGCGGATGCGCGCTCGGTTTCGCCGCGATGCGAATGCGCGCACTGGACCGATTCACGGTGTCGGACGCCACGAGCCTTTTCCAGACAGCGCGCGGATCATCCGATGCGGCCATCGTGCTCGCAAACCGCGAACTCGCCGAGAAAGAAGTCGACCTGTCGCGCGTGCTTCGGCTCCTCGACGTTGGCATCGGACGTGCGATCCCCGTCCTCGTGCAATCGCTCGCGGCTGCCATGTCCACGCTCGAAACGCTGAGGCGCCGCCCCGATGTGACGGAGCAACGGATGCTCGCGTCACTTATGGAGAAGGCACGAACGTACAGCCGCGCTAGAACGGGCGCAGGCCCCTTCCTGAGCTTTCAGGGCTGGGCACCGCATGCGCCAGGCGAACCGCAAGCGTCACACGGCTGGGAGCATGCTGCCATTCGCGGCGTCGGGTCGGCTTTTGCCGCTATCGCATCGGGATTCAAGCCCATGGCCGCCACTGCCCTTATTCATACGGAGCGGACGGTGAGCCAGCCGCAGCATGTGAATCTGGATACCGCTCAGTAGCCTCGTCAGCTTGCTGGCGTTACTTCGAGGCCGTCGTTTCACGAATGCCTGTCTCGACTGCGGCTTCTCTCGGAACGGCGCGTCTGTCGAGCATCGTTTCGGACGGGAAACGCGCGAGTTGCACTTCGATGAACGCCCTAAGCGACGCCTTGAACTTCTCTCGCGAGAAGCGTTCGGCATTCTCGCGGCACGCCTGTGAATCGAACAGATGCCGATGTCGCTCGAAGCGCCCAACAGCTTCGATCAGCGATTCAGCCGTCTGCTCCTTGAAGAACACGCCCGTGGCCCGCTCGCCTGGAATGCCGATCACCGTTTCCAGCGCGCCGCCTCTGCCGTACGTGATGACGGGCGTGCCACACGCCTGAGCCTCGATGATCGAGATGCCGAAGTCTTCTTCTGCTGCATACACGAACGCTCGTGCACGCTGAAGATGATCGCGAAGAACTTCGAAGGACTGATAGCCCAGAATCGATACGTTCGGCCCCGCCGCCGCGCGCACCTTGCGCATGTCCGGTCCGTCGCCGATGACCACCAGCCGACGCTCCGGCGTCCTCGAGAACGCCTTCACAATCAGATCGATGCGCTTATACGGCACCATGCGCGACGCGGTGAGATAGAAGTCCTCCTTCTGCGCCCGCACCGGCAACGCGGCGATGTCGACAGGCGGATAGATCACAGTCGCATCGCGCCGATACGCCTTTCTGATGCGCCGCGCGATGAAATGCGAATTGGCGATCAGGTAATCGACGCCATTCGTGGAACGCGCGTCCCAGCCCCGAATGTAGTGCAGCAACGCACGCGCGAACACGGACTTCACGCCCTTCGCCAGCCCGGCCTCGTTCAAATACTGGTGTTGTAAGTCCCATGCGTAACGAATCGGCGAATGCATGTAGCTGATATGCAATTGATCCGGCCCGGTCAGTACGCCCTTCGCCACTGCATAGGAACTGGAGATGACGAGGTCATAGCCCGACAGGTCGAACTGTTCGATCGCAATCGGCATGAGCGGCAGATAGCTGCGGTATCGCTTCTTCGCGAGCGGCAATCGCTGAATGAAAGACGCACGGACCGGCCGGTTCCTGACGCACGTTCGATCTTCGAGAAAGTCGACGAGCGTGAAGATGTCGGCGGTGGGATAGCACTCGATGATCTGCTGAAGAACCTTCTCCGCTCCGCCTGATACCACGAGCCAGTCGTGGACAATCGCAACTTTCACAGTAACTCCTGGTAGTGGATGCTCCATCGGGGCTTGCCAGGCTACCGGCCTGCACTACTGATGACTGTCCTTCGCACTGCGCCTCAACAGTTTCTCGATCGACTGGTACACCCAAATCGCGATCGTCAGGAAAGTGAATATTCCGACCACCCGTACGATGTCCAGCGCACGCACGATCATCGCGAAGAATGCGTACAGACTGGCTGCGAAGGACGTGTCGTCGCGCTCACGCTCCGCGTGCCGCTCCTGCAGGTACCGCCAATTCGGTCGCATTCGAATTCCTTTGTCTGACGATTATGCTTGGTATACCTAATCGAATTCATGCCCGAAACCCCGGACCAAGCATGGAAGATGCCAAAGCCGGTCTTTCAGCGAGATTTCTATGCAAGCCCGATCGCTAGAAATCGTCAGGCGGTTGGAGATATTCGTGAGAACAGAAGATTTCCGTCGCGAAGCGTGCGCGAGGAGAAAGCACACTCTAAGCGATCAGAGGGACTTGAGCAATGAAGCTTGCGTGAATTAGACACCCACAATAAATCGCTCAGCGAAATAATTCAGCTCTGTGCGCGCTGTTCAGCGATCCGTAAAGATTCGCCCTAACGCATCCACGATGCTTTTAAACCTATCTTCTAAGGATTGCCATCGAAGTCGATTTCCCGACTCGCGCGGTATTCAGCAGATCTATCGAGCAATGCCAACTCTCTCGATTTATCCGCGAATGCGCATGACACGACACTTTGTCTCTGGTAGAACGTGTCATGTGAGCAAGCCGGTGCGACCCTAATGCGACGCTCGGCAGCACCAAACTGGGCGTATGACGAATCGCCGCTGCACGAATCAGGGACACCCGATGGGCTTTGCAATCAATGGTAAGTTCGCCTCACAACGCATCACAGGCGTGCAACGCGTGGCCTATGAACTTACGCGCGCCATGCAATCGCGCGCGGCGTCGCCGGCTGAACTGCCCGTGCTCGTGCCGTCCAATGCCACGGATCTGGGACTTGCCGCGCGTCCGACACACATCGGCCGTGGACTCACGGGCAACCTATGGGAGCAGATCTCGCTGCCGCTCGAAGCTCGCCGCGACACGCTCATCAGTCTCTGCAACACAGGACCACTATTTAAGCGGCGGCATATGCTGATGATTCATGACATGGCCGTCTACGATGTACCGCATGGCTTCTCCAGGAAGTTCGTCATGTGGTACCGCCTGCGCTTTTCTCTGCTCAGAAGTCAGGCCAATACGATCTTGACCGTCTCAGGTTTTTCGCGGAACCGCATCTGTCATCACCTCGGCGTCGATGAATCGCGCGTGTTGGTGGTGCGCCCCGGCGCAGACCATATGGACCGTGTCACATCTGAGCCTTCTATCCTTGAGAAGCTCGCGCTCAGCAAGGACAAGTATTGCGTTCTCGTCGGCAGCCTCGATCCACGCAAGAACCTGCGACGGGTGCTAGCAGCAACCGAGCTTCTAAAAGACCTTAAGGACTTCAAGTTCGTCATTGCAGGCGCTGCAAATGCACGCGTGTTCGCCTCCGGGGAATCCGGACCCGGCGCGGACTCGGACCGCGTCATCTGGGCAGGCTTCGTGACCGATGGCGAACTGAAAGCTCTCTATGGCAGCGCGGCTTGCCTGGTATTTGCTTCTCTGTACGAAGGATATGGCCTGCCACCGCTCGAAGCCATGTATTGCGGATGCCCGGTCATCGTTTCGTCTGAAGCGTCGCTGCCCGAAGTATGCGGTGATGCTGCGATGTATTGCGATGCCGGTTCCATCGACGACATCGCGGCGAAGATACGCGTGATGGCAACACAAGAGGACGTGCGGATGAAACACCGGCGCGCGGGACTCGAACACGCCCGACAGTTCAAGTGGGATGGCGCAGCGACGAGGCTCCTGGAAATCATGCAAGCCGCGCGTTAGCCGCGACCGCGCCGAACCGAACGATCGTAAAGCAGAACTATGTAATCGTTGAGTAGGTGATGTCTGGGTCCGTCCCTTTTGCCGCAGTGTGGGGTGGCGCACGTACTGCAAATTGGCGAAGCATGAAGGTAAGTAGTATTGGACGTTGGCGTTTCAAATTTTTTCGGCGCGACCGCGCTTACGTCATACGTTTCGTCGTACCGACTTTTCAAGCAAGCTCCGTCATCAAAACGTTCGTTGCCGACTCCGTCGGTCGCGCTACCTCCGCTTTTCGCTGGACCGCCATTCGAACGCATAAGGAAACTCTCTGATGAACACACCAGTTCTTGGGATCGATCCAGTTCCCGCGCGCACGCGAGACGACAGCTTCTCAGCCAGTGACTTCTGGAAGCTGCTTGTCGATAACGTGTGGCTCGTGCTCGGGATCATCGTCCTGGTGACGGGCGCCGCGACGCTGTACGCATTCATCGCGACACCTGTCTATTCGTCCGACGCGCTCATCAAAGTCGATTTTCCCAATCCCAACGCACTCGGGGTCAATACGCAAGGACAGCAGCAGGCCGTGCCGTCCACGTTGCCCACCGATGCGGAAATGCAGATCATGCAGAGCCGCGCGGTCCTGCTGCCCGTCATCAAGAAGTTCCACCAGGACATCTCCATCACGCCGAGAGAGGTGCCGCTGTTTGGGCGCATTGCAAGCATGTTCGCGACGCCAGGGCAACCCGTGGCGCCCCTTCTCGGCCTCAAGTCCTTTGCGTGGGGCGGGGAAGATGCGGACATCAGCACGCTGGACGTGCCGCCGCGCCTCGAAAACAAGACGCTCACGCTGCGCGCGCTGCCGCAAGGCGCTTACGAGCTGACGGACTCGGACGGCAACTCGGTCCTGCATGGCACCGTCGGCCATCTGACGAATGCCGACGGCATCTCGATCATGGTCGACAAGCTGGTCGCGCGGCCGGGCACCGAATTCAAGGTGGTGCGTTTCAGCGAATATCAGGCGGTGTCGCGCTTCCAGAAGAACCTGAAGGTCATGGAGTCGACAAAGGATTCGGGCGTCGTGCAGGTCGTCTATGAAAACGATGACCCCAAGCTCGCGCAGCAAATCACCGATGCGATCGCGCAGACGTATATCGCGGCGCACATCGACCAGCATCGTGAAGAAGCGAGCGTCACGCGCAATTTCATCATCGGTGAATTGCCGCGTCTCGAGCGCGAATTGCAACGCGCAGAGAGTGAATTGAGCAGTTACCGCAAGTCGTCGAACTCGATGCAGCCGGGCACCGAAGCGACGTCGTATCTGCAAGGCAGCCTCGACATCGAACGGCAAATCGCGACGCTCACCATGCAGCGCACGCAAATGGCGAGCCGCTTTGCACCGAACACGCGCGAAGTCCGCACCATCGACGAACAGCTTGCCACGCTCAACGCGCAGAAGCAGGCCTTCGACAAACGCTTCGGACAACTGCCGGGCTCCGAGCGCAAGCTCATGGACCTGACGCGTGATTCGAAAGTGGCCGAAGACATTTATGTCGCCATGCGCGAGAAAGCGAGCGAACTGGCCGTGACGCGTGCCGGCACGATCGGCAATGTCCATCTGATCGACTCGGCCATCTATCCGACGGAACCCTCCAAGCCCAAGCGCATGCTCGTCATGGCAGGCGGCGCTGCCGGCGGTATCGTCCTGAGCATTCTCTTTGTGTTCTTCCGCGACCAGCTATCGCGCGCGGTAAAGACGCCGCATTCGGTCGAGAGCCGTCTGAGTCTGCCCGTGTTCGGCGCAGTCAGCTTCAGTCCGATGCAGGCGCGACTCGACCGCACCGGCAGGCCGTCGCTTCTGTCCGGCAAGAGCCGTCTGCCTGCGGTCGTCAACGATGTGTCGCGCCGCGTCCTGAGCGACGATCCGAACGCCGGGTCGCAGTTTGAGGGCAGTCACGCGCTCTCGGCGCTCGGCAATCGCGACATGGCCGTGGAAGCCTTGCGTGCGGTGCATGCGTCGCTGATGCTCGATATCGCGCCCGCGCCGAACAATATCCTTGCTGTCGTCGGGGCGACGCCGGGCACGGGCAAGACCTTCGTCGCGTCGAATCTGGCCGTGCTGCACGCGCAGACCGGCAAGAGCGTATTGCTGATCGACGGCGACATGAGACGCGGCCGCATCGCGTCGATCTTCGGACAGGGCGCTGGCAACGGCTTCGCCGAAGTGCTGGCAGGCAAGGCGCAGGTCGATCAGGCGATCCGCGAAAGCGATGTCCCCGGGCTTTCGTTGATGACGGCCGGACGCTATCCCGCGAATCCGTCGAAGATGCTCGCGACGCCGCGCCTTCCGCTAATCCTCGACTACATGCAGCAGCAGTTCGATCTCGTCATCATCGATACACCAGCGGTGCTCGCGGTCAGCGACGCGAACCTGATCGCCGCGAACGCCGGGTCGTCGGTGATCGTCGTGCGCCCGAGCGCGCAAAGCGAAGACGAGCTTCAGGAAGCCATAAAGCGGCTCGATCTGACCGGCGCGCGGATCGCGGGCGTGATCTTCAATGCGGTTCCGAAGCGCCGCAGCGAGAAGCGCACGTACGCCTACGCGAGCGCGTACATGTCGAACGTCGCCACGGAAGAGGACTAAGCGGCAGCGTTGATGTTTAAGCGATAGCGGACCGCCGCTTGAGCGCGGCGTGCGATCCCGCGTTTCGAATCCGCCGCCGACGGGAGTTTCATGTTCGTATCCTGCACGAAGCACGACGTGCCGCGCCGCACGCGGCACCTCGATCCGATCTTGCGCGTCACCTCGATGCTCGCGGTGCTATCGACGGGCATGGCCGCTGCAAACCTGGCCTTCGCCGACCGCGGGCTTCAACTGGCCAGCGCGCAAGGCTCGCTGATCAGCGATGACGCGGGCAGCAAACGCATCGCGCTGAAGATGGACCCGGCGAGCGTGTCGGATGGCGATCAGGTCGTCGCGACGCTGTATCGCTATGACGATAACGCTGAACTCTCGCCGACGCCGCTCGACACGTATCGCGCGTCGCCATCGAAAAGCAAAGGCAGCGCACAGGTGGCCCTCAACGTTTCGTTGCCGGGCGCCGGGCTTTATACGCTCGACGCGAAGGTTGTATCGAAGAGCGGTGCCGAGAGCGATTCGTTCAAGATAAGCCTTGCCGCGCTCGCGTCCGGCAAGGGCGAGTTCAAGGAAGCAGGCGTCGCCACACATTTCGGACAACGAAAGGGTGTGCCCGAAACGGTGATGTCGCTTATCAAGCGCGCCGGCTTCACATGGATTCGCGACGAACTGTACTGGACCTCTGTCGAACCCGCTCCCGGGCAATTCCAGTTCCCGCGCAAGGACAGCGACTACGGCGGCTATGTCGCTCAGGCTGCGAAAATGGGCCTGAAGCCCTTGATCGTGCTCGATTACGGGAACGGTCGCGCCTACCCCGCTCTCTTCAAAGGACCGAAGGGATTTCCACAGACGCAGCAGGAGCGTGACCTCTTCGTGCGTTACGCCGAGAAAGTCGTCGGCTTCTATGGCAAGTATGTGAAGACGTGGGAGATATGGAACGAGCCGGCTTTTCCGAGCATCAGCTACGACCAGTACATTGCACTGCTCAAGCCCGTCTACACGGCAATC
The DNA here is from genome assembly GCF_902506145.1 of Burkholderia sp. 8Y. Classification (GTDB taxonomy): domain Bacteria; phylum Pseudomonadota; class Gammaproteobacteria; order Burkholderiales; family Burkholderiaceae; genus Caballeronia. The sequence continues at coordinate 27,244 of NZ_LR733524.1, forward strand.
AAGAAGCAGAGTCCCGACGCGAGTGTGGTGTCGTGCGGCGGCGGCGGAGCCGGAGGCGGTCCCGGCGGCGATTGCATCGTGCAGATCGTGAAGGCGAACGCGCTCGCGTATCAGGACGGCTTCAGCATTCATCCTTACATGTCGCCGTATGATCCGGACCGCGGTTACGAGGCGAAGGGCTCGCCGCTGCCGCGCGTGAACGTATCGACCGTATGGCCGCACTTGCAGCGCATGACGCAGTCGCATCCGCGCCCTGGCGTGGGGCGGCTCAAGGTGTACATCACCGAAATCGGATGGCCGTCGAGTCCCGCGGATGCCGGTCTTTCCGAGCAGAAGCAGGCCGCCGCCGCCGCGCGCACGTTCCTGCTCTCGCGCCGCTTCGGCACGGTGGAGACGGTCATCTGGTACGACTTCGTCGACGACGGCGTGGACCCGGCCGAGAAGGAAGCGAACTTCGGCCTGGTGCGGCTGGACCTGACGCCGAAGCCCGCGTACGTCGCGGCGGCGACGCTCTTTCGCACCATCGGCGCGCGGACGTTCAACCGCTCGTTCGTCGACGACGACAAGACCAAGATCTATCAATACGGCAGCGACGACCGCGTGATCGTGGGCTGGAAAGGCGATTCCGACGCCGACCCAACGCCCACGCCCGCGCCGATTCCGCCGGGGACGTACAAGCAACTCGACTGGCAGGGCGCCGCGTCGACCATCGAAGTCAAGGAAGGCTTCGAGTGGAAACTCGGCGCGCTGCCCAAGTACCTCATTCCGGCAGCGAAATGAACCGACTCGCGCACGAAGGCAAAAAAAAACGCTCCGGCGCACTGCATGCCGGAGCGTTCCATCGCGATATCCACTTAAACCGGATTCGCCTTGACGAAGTTCTTGAAGGCCGTGTATGCGCCGGTCTTCGTGACGCCGTCGTTCTTGATGAGGCCGTACGTGTCGTCGATCACCGCGTACATCATCACCGACTGAATGTTGTACTTGTCCTTGATGGACCGGTACTCGGTGAGCGCCTTGGTGATGTAGGCGGTCTGCTGCGCCGCCGTGTCCACCTGGCCGTACCAGCCCCATTCCGTCAGCCAGATCGGCACGTTGAACGAATCTTTCAGCGCCTGGAGCACGTCGTAGCACTGGCTGTTCTGCCAGCCGCACAAGGCATCGCCCGAACTTTCGTACCAGTGGTAGCAGGTGAAGTCCCAGCGCACCGAAGCCGCGCCGCCGACGCCAGCCGACGTGCCGTTCGGCGAGATGCCGTTCCACAGCATCTGCAGTGCGCGGTACGACAGCGCGATGCCGGTGCCCACGCCGACCTTGATCGACGAGTCGATGGCGCGCACGCCGTCCACCATGCCGCGAATCACGCCACGGTATGCGGGCCACATCGACGGGCTCCAGTTGCTGGAGTCGTGTCCGTCGCCGCTGATCTTGAGCGAGACTTCGAGTTCGTTGCCGCACTCCATGTACTTCACGAGCCCCTTCAACTGCTGCGTGACGCCGGTCGCGAGGTTGTAGCCGAGCGTGTAAGCCGCCGATTCGCTGAGCGAGCCGTTCCAGCCGCAGGACGCCGGGTTCAGCACCGGAAGAATGTTCACGCCGCTGTTCTTGAAGGCGCCGTTCAGCGCATTCGCGAGCACGGTCGCCATGCCGCTCGACGCCACGTCGGCGCGATAGTTCGTGACGCCGAGATCCTTCAGGATCGCGAGCTGCGCGGCGGCGGACATCGTCTGATAGATGCCGTTGCCGTAGGCCATGTGGCCGTTGATGCCGTAGAAGAGCGAGCTGCTCGTGGCGGCCGCCGCCGTGGTGCCGCGCGGGTCTGCCGTGCCCAGGTTCTGCCACGGCGAGCTGCCGTTCTTGAACCAGTTGCCGGCCGAGTTCTTGCCGTAGATGACGCCGTTGTAATAGAGGATGTTCGTGAACGCGACGGGCGAACCGGTCGCCACGGTCGCGCCGTTGCGCGTCGCGTGGCCGTTCACGAGCGTCCAGACGGCGCCGGAGCTATCCGTGACGGATGCCGCCGGCGGAATGAGCGTGCCGCTCGCGGAAGCCGCCTTGGCGACGCCCGTTTCGGCATTTGCAACGCTGTCCGTGTTCGTTGCGTCTGTCCCACCGCCGCAGGCTGCGAGGGCCGCGCTGCCAGCGCCTGCCATCAGGAGCGACAGGAAGCTTCTACGCGAGATCGGTGCATTGCGGGCGTCAGTCACGGAAGACACGGAAAATCGGTCCTGCTTTTGGGTGGGAAAGTTCGTAGACACGGGAAAAAGTGCGTGTTTGCGTTAAGGAGACCGGAGTATATGTTCCTAAAACGCTCTTAAACGTTTCTGAATGTAACAAAAAAGGAAAGAGGTAAACCCTCACTTTATTCATATCGTAAGTAGGAAATCTTCCTTCAGATGATTATGTGAGGGAAACAAACGTTCGCTTGTTTTTGGGGGTAGCAGTAAAAAGCGGCTGCTCCGAAGGTTACTGGATTCCGCCCCGTTTCGCTTTCAGCAAATTTGACCGGAATTACGTCGGTCTACGAACGATCGTCAGGCGAAAAGCGCGCTGCTTCGCGCGCCGAAATTACCTTGTCAGCGACGAGCGCACGGGAATTTCTCCGCAGTCTTGCGTGGCCGGGGAAGAGCGGTTTCGGTCGGAATGCCCGGCCCGCGGGTGATCGGCGCGGCGCTTCGATGCAGCGTCGCTTCGGATCACTGACCGGACGAACGGAGGTTCAGCGTTCGTGACGCATGCCGCCGCACGCGGACGCCATGCCCTAAACCATGCAGCCGGAGAACTGTGTTGAGCCTGCAATCATCACCGCTGCCCAATCGCATGTCGCACGTCGACGCTATCCGCGCGGTCGCCGTGCTGTTCGTGATGTGGACGCACTACGCGGAAAAGTTCTCCGACCTGTCGGGCTCGGAGCACTGGCTCGATGCGCTTCAGCACTACGGCAACTTCGGGCGCATCGGCGTCGTGGTGTTCTTCGCGCTGAGCGGACTGTTGATCCCGAAGAGCCTGCACGGTCCCATCGGACCCGGCACGCGGCACTTTCTGGTGAGGCGGTTCTTCCGTCTGTATCCCGCGTTCTGGGTGTCGATACCGCTCGGCTTCCTCGCGTACTGGATGCTGTTCGGAAAGCAGCTCGAACCCGCAGGCTGGCTCGCGAACGCGACCATGGTGCCCCGCCCCCTGGGTTATCCCGAGGTGATGGGACACTACTGGACGCTCGAAACGGAACTCGTGTTCTACGTGCTCTGCCTCGCCCTGTTCTGGCAAGGACGGATTCACCGCATGCGCGATTTATGCGTGGTGTGCGTGTCGCTGGGCGCCGCGTTCGTGATTACATCGGCGCTTAAGATCGTGCCGGCCAATGCGCTCGGTCAGTACAAGGGCATGCTCTATCACTTGTCGATCATGTTCTGGGGCGCCTGTTTCCGGCACTTCTACGACAATCCCGGCGCACGCGTCGTCTTCGACGTCCCGGGCGCGCGGACGCTGCGAGCCGACTGGTCATACAAGACCGCGTTCCTCGCGGTGACCGGCGTGATCGCGGGCATCTCGGTGCTGACATTCTGCGTCGCGATCAAGCAGCACGACACGGAACACATCATCAACTCCGTGAGCTATCTCGTCGGAATGGGCATCTTCACGCTGCTCGCAACGGTCGCGAAGATTCACTGGCGCTCCTTCGCATGGCTCGGCGAACGAAGCTATTCGCTCTATCTGCTGCACGGCGTGCCCCTATACGTGATGTATTGGTTATGCGAGCGCGCCGGCTGGACCGGCGGCCCACTGGCTTTGTACATGGTCATTGCCGGCATATTGGGGATCGCGCTGTCTTCAGTCGCGTTTCGTCTCGTCGAAGCACCGTGCATCCGGCTCGGCCACGCGTTGACGTCCACGAGAAGAGCGTCTGCGCGAAGCGCGCTCGGCGATCCGGCCACCGAAGAGAACGCACGCCGGTTGCCGTGATGATCCCTGCGGCTCGCCTTCCAGCGCGTGCGCGCATGAACCGACGCGGACCTGCCGTTTAGCATCTGCATGCCGATACAGAGGAACTCATGTATTCAAAGATCGTATCCGTCCTGTTCTACATGTTCTTCACCTGCGTGATCTTCAATCCGCAGATCAACGGCGCGACGATCTATTTCTATCTGTTCATCCCGTTCCTGGACCCGAAGTTCGTGCGGTTCCTCACGGCGACGGTTCGCCACTGGAGCGTTCCGTTGGTGCTGGCCGTGGCGGTCAGTCTTCTGGGTTCGCCGAGCGTCGCGGCGCGTGTCGTCTCCATCGCCATCTGCATCGGCTATCTGATGTACACCATGGGCCGGCGCATCAGCTATCTGCATCACTGGATGGGTATCAACATCGTCTTCGCGATGGTGCAGTTCGTGCTCTATTACGTCGACAAGGGCCTCGCCTGGCAACTCGGTCCGACGCAGTTGGCGGAGACCATCTGGGGCCCCTATGCGACGCGCACCTACACGAACTTCTTCGAGATTTTCTACTTCGCCCGCGTGTCCGGTTTCTCGCGGGAAGCCGGCTTCTTCTCGTCGCTGCTCGTCGCCTCGCTGATTGCTTATCTGTTGACCGAGAAGGTCAACAAGAAGGTCGTCGCGCTCTACGCCGTCGGCCTCTTTATCTCCTTCTCGAAGTCTTCGCTGATTCTCTTCATCTTCCTCGCCCTGTTTCCGCTGCGTCACAAGCTGCGGCTCATTCATCCGCTCGTGATTCTCACGGCGTTCATCGGCGTGGTCGGGCTGATCGCGGTTTATCTCGGCAACCACGCGTTCTTCGGATCGACGACATTCGCGCACCGCCTCGGCGGATACCCTTTCCTGCTCGACGCCAGACTCGAGGACCTGCTGGCAGGCGTCACCGCCGACGACGTCCGCTCGCATTACATGTACATGCCGTCCCTGCGCCTCGTCGAAACGGAGATCGCCGCCGGCATTCCGTTCGCCGGCCTGCCCGCGAGCGTCGCGGACATGGGGCTTTTCAGCGCGTTGCTGCTCTTCGGCGTGGTCGCGTTCACCGCGAGCGATGGCTTCGTCATGTTGCTGCTGCTTCTGCTCACCTCGACGGTCAGCATCACCACCGTGACGTCGTTCGTGCCGATCGCCTACCTGATCCTCTACTGGCCGCGATTCGCGGCGTATCGCCAAAAGCGCACGTGGTTCATGCAGGAGAGCTTCGCGCTGACGCCGATAGAACGATTCGGCTTCGGCCGGGCGAAGCGCATGCGGCTCGCGGGCGCGCCGTGGCGGCGCAAGCTGCTCGTCGTGACGGGGCCGGCGTCGAGGTCGGGAAAAACTTTCGTGGCGGCGAATCTCGCAGGCGTGAATGCCCGTGCCGGCAAGCGCGTGCTGCTCATCGACGGCGACTTGCGGCGCGGCCGCATGGCGTATTTGTTCGGAATATCGGGTAGCGCGGGGCTCGCGCAAGTGCTGGATGGCATCGTGGACGTCGATCGCGTGATCCGCTCGGTCGGCGCCTCTGGCGTGGACGTGATTCCCGCTGGCGGCATGCCCGCCGATCCGGTGGAACTGCTCTCGAACGGTCGCCTGCCGCGCCTGATACAGCAAGTCGCGCCGCATTACGACCTCATCATCATCGACACCCCGCCGGTGCTGTCGGTCGATGATGCAAGCCTGGTCGCGGCGCTCGGCGGCTCGACGGTGCTCGTCGCGCAACCGGGCCGGCGCAGCGAGGACGAACTCGAAGAGGCGTTCAGACAGCTCGATCAGGTCGGCGCGCATGTCGTCGGCGTCGTCTTCAACAACGGCATGGGGCGTCCCGCCGGAGAGCGCACGACGCGCGCTTACCCCGGCGGCTATGCAGCGCGGCGCCGGCGGCCTTCCGTTTCGTATTGAGTTCTGGACCGCCGCAAACGACGGCGTCTACTTCGATCTCGCCACGGCAATGAGATCGACGAAGAACGCAACCGCGAGCGCCGAGGCGCCGATCATGAACAACAGGCGATAGTCACCGCCGCTCGCTGAGAACAAAAACGAAAGTCCATACGCGGCGACGGCCTGCATGACGGCGAAGCTCGTGGTCGCGGTGCGCCACGCGCCCTTCTGCGCGGCGGGATGATGCGCGAGCAGTTCGTTCACGCGTCCGAGCACGAGCGGCACGATGCCGGGCGTGAACGCGCCGACCATCACGCTCGACACCATCAGCAACGCGGCGTTCGACCCGAGCGCAGGCAACGCGACCGCCGCAAACTGAAGCAGCAACGCGACACGCAGCGCCCGGCCGAAGCCCGCGCGATCCGCGAGATGCCCGGCGAGCAACGGCCCGATCATCGCGCCGAGGCCATACAGCACCCAATATTGCGCGCCGGCATCGACGCCTTTGCCGAGGCCGCGCGCCACGTAATCGACGAGAAAGATCATGTGCGGCACGAGACCGACCGCATTCAGAGCGTACTCGACGAAAAGCGCACCCAACGTGATCGTCGACGTTTTCGGGCGCGCTGGAGCATGCGTCGCAGCGGGCGCGGGTGCTGCGTCGGCGGGCCATCCGTTCCATGCGACGACGGTGAGCAGGAGCGACACCACGGCGAGCCCGAGCCACGTTTGTTCGAGGCCCTGACGCAGCAGAAGCGGCACGATGGTCCCCGAAGCGGCGACGCCCATCCCGATGCCGGTGAAGATCACGCCGCCCGCGAAGCCGCGCCGCGACGGTGCGACGTGCGCGAGGATCGTCGGCGCGGCCAGCACCATCAGCGCGCCGCCCGACACGCCGGATGCGAAGCGCCACGCGAAGAACCACAGGAACGAAACAGGAAACGCGCACGCGACGAACGCAATCGTGGCGAGCAGCATCATCGCGCGCAGGACGGTCGCGGCGCGCGCGTGGCGCGTGAGCGTGCCGGCCATGAGCGCGCCCGCCAGATACCCGCCGAGGTTGGCCGCGCCGAGATAGGCCGCCGTGGAAGGCGCGAACCAGTGCGCGCCGATGATCGCGGGCAAGAGCGGCGTGTAGGCAAAGCGCGCGAGTCCGATGCCGACGAGACTCGCGCTTGCGCCCGCAAGCATGCCGCGCCACGGTTGAAACGTCGCGGGCGCGGACTGATTCGAGACTGCGTATCGCATACTGCCTCCGATGTCGATGGAGGCAGTGTAGGTCGTATCGTTTCGTGGGTGAATCGGCGTGTCGCGGAAGACATTCTTCCGCGAATCGGCGCAATCGGCGCCTTAGCCGAGCCGCAGCCGCTTGAAATGACGGCGCAGGCGCGGCGTCGCGAAGTCGATGAAGGCGCGCACTTTCGGCACTGCGAGCCGCCCTTGCGGCGTCAGCAGATGAACGGGCAGCGGCGCGTGCTCGCGGTCGGCCAAGACGATGCGCAGCGTCTCGTCGTTCACTTCGCTCGCGATGTGATACGAGAAAAGCCGTGTGAGCCCTTGTCCGTCGACCGCGCACGCCACGGCCGCGCGCACCGTGTTCACGACGAGGCGCGGCGCGAACTGCACGGCTTGCGCAATGGCCGATCCGCTCGACGCGGGAAAGCTCCACGAATCGAGGCCGAAATGCGTCATCGAGATGATGCGATGCTGCGCGAGATCGGCGGGCGTTTCGATGGGCGGATGCTTCGCGAGATAGCGCGGCGAAGCGGCCACCACGCGCCGCACGTCGCCGACCGGAATGGCGATGAGCGTCGAGTCCGCGAGATGCGCGATGCGCAGCGCCACGTCGATGCCTTCGTCGATCAGGCTCACGGGCCGGTCGAGCAATTGCAGACGCACGGAGACGCCCGGAAAGCGCGCGATGAAGTCATCGAGCATCGGCTGCAACAAGGCTTCGCCCGCCGCGACGGGAGCGGTGATGGTCAACAGACCACGCGGTGCGGCGCGTTCGTCCGCGATCAGCAGGTCCGCTTCCTCGAGGTCAGTGAGAATGCGCCTGCATGCGGACGCGTAACGCTCGCCCGCCTCGCTGAGTTTGATGGTGCGCGTGGTGCGATGAAGCAGCGCCGTGCCGGCATGCGCTTCGAGAAAGGCGATCGCGCGGCTGACCGCCGCGGGCGAGCGCCCGAGCCGTCGGCCCGCGCCCGCGAGGCTGCCTTCGTCGAGCGTGGCGATGAAGACTTTCATCGCGTCGATGCGGTCCATGTCGATGAGCGAAGCTGCGTTTCGATGAGAGCGCCCAGTTCAACGCGGCGCGATGAAGCGTGCGCGTCGAACGTCCAGACCGCGCAGGCCGCGCGCCATTGCAGCGCGCGGCGGCAAGCACTACGCTTCCGCGCGCAACGGCCCGCGCGTCATTTGCAGCAGCCGGCCCCATTCATAGTCCACGCTTTCGGGAAGCATCCGCAGGACGCCCGCGCCCGGCGTGAACGTTAGTTCACCGAAGAAAATGTCGTCGTTGCGCGAATACAGATCCACACGCACGTATTCGAAGTCCTTCGCGAGTGCGCCCGCGACTTCGAGCAACGCATCCAGATTCTTCGGGCGAGGCAACGGCGTCTCGCTGCGCACGTATGCGCCGAACGTGATGTCGAGCGGCTTCCAGTTGGCGTCGAAGACATCGCCGCGCGGCGTCTCTCCGAAGCGATCCGAAATCACCAGGATGTAGATGGTCTGCTTGCCCGACTTCTCGTTGAATACGTGAAACTTCAGATCGGCCGGCACGACGCCGTTATCGTCGAGAAGCAGCGTCTCGAAGTACACGCGCGGCTTGATCGCGCGATAGTGCCGCTCGCGTGCGATCTTGTAGAAGTCGGTGGCGAGCCACTCTTGCGCGAGCGCCGCCAGTTCCTCGAACGTCGTATCCTTCTTGTCCCTCACGACCTTCACGAAGCCGCTGCCGTGGTTCGCTTTCATCACGAACTGATTCGGCAACTGGTCGAAGACGGTCTTCGTGAACACCGCCGGCTCCGCGATCAACGGAATCAGGTATTGCGGTCCGATTTTTCGGGCGATGAAGTCGCGCACCGCGAGCTTGTCGCTGAGATCCACGTAGCGCGGGTCCGGGTGCAGACAGCGGCTGAGAATCTGTTCGTTGAAGGTGAGCGGACGCTTGAGATTGGGGAATCGCCCGATCCTGCGGCGATGCACGAAACTCAAGAAGACGTCGTCGGGCAGAAAGACTTTTGCGCTGTCAATGAGCCTTTTCGAAAGCGACATCCGGTTATCCCCCTGTAAATGTCATGTAATGTTTAGGCGCGATTCGCGGCCCACGGGTAGCGGGCGCCCTCGGCTTTTTCACCGGTCAGGTGCATCCCGAAATCGTCCCAAGGCAGTCGCCTTGGCACCGTGCGCCACCGTACACAGCGTCCTATAAACGATTGCTTGCGGATTTTGCTTGTATTAGGCGGCCGAGAAATGCTATTTGGAAGCGGCGATCATTTCGTCGCCTATTCGCCGCAACGGTTCTTTGCGCGTTGCTCTTGAGCAAGGCGAATTCCCGACGAGCGCGGGCATGAGGTCATGCTTATCGCGTGAAGGCGAAGAAAGGCGCGGCGATGCGCCGCCCGCCGCTTGAGAGCTTGCGCTTTGGACTCAACGCGAAACATTTAGGTTGTCCAGCTAGCGCAAAGTATCAATTGCGCTCCCTTCAAAGAACTGCGCGCGACAAGGGCGTTTTTGCAAATATCGCTTGCGCATACTAATGCGAGAACGAAAATCATTCTCGCGTTCCAGCGTCAATATGCGTATTTGCAGTCGTTTCCAGGCGGCGCGCGGATGCGGAGTCAGTGCGCGCCTAGCCGGCCTGCTCTTCCGAGAGATCGCTGAAAAGATCGGGCGTCGCCTCGACCGCTTGTTGCCGCCCCTGTAATTTGCCGCCCCGTACCTCGGCGAGGACATCAGGCGACAGCCAGAGCTCTTCCATCGCGCCGATGCCGCGTTCGATCATCTGCTGCAAAAAGAATGATTGCTTGCGTCCCGTTACTTCCGCCAATAACCGCAACCTCTGCTCGATTGCCGGCTCGACTCGTACCGCGACCACCTTCAACTTGTTTTCGGCGGTCCTTCTCAACTTCTGCTCCTTCGAGGTAAAGCACACACTCAATCGCGCCGCAAAGCGCGAACGCAGCGGTGCTTCTACCATGAAGATCGAGCGCGTCGCAATGTTTTTTCTCCGCGAGAAGCGTGCATCAATAAAAAACCGCGCAATGCCATCGAGTGACATTGCGCGGCAAACACCCGCTTGGAGTTCGATCGACAGGCAGAGCCTTACGGCGCCGCCACGCCTTGCGTCTTGGGCGTATAAGGCGTGTAGAAGCTCGAACCGGCCCACGCAGGCGCGGCGCCCGTGTACAAGGCGGCGCCTTGGGCATAGTTCGCGCCATCGTGCCAGTCGCCGCTGCCGGTGTACTTCGCCACCGCTGGATACGGGTAGACCGGACGCGTTGCGGTGACCTTGTTCGTGGAGTCGGTCTGATACGTCATGACGGCATTAGGCGACGAGCCGTGCTCGACCCAGCCGGTGATCTGCGAAACAAGGTCGATGTTCGGAAAGCCCTCGCCGCCGCCGCAGTGACCCACGCCCGGCACCAGATAAAGACGCGTGAACTCGTTGGCGCTCGCTTCGCCCATCGTGTTCTGCACCGCCTGGTAATACGCGATCGTGAAGAGCGGCGAGATGTGCTGGTCCGCCCAGCCGTGCCACAGAATCAGCTTGCCGCCGGCCTTCTTGAAAGCGGACAGGTCGGGATTCGTCGCGTCGTTCAGTGGATGATTCGCCTGAAGATAGTTCGGATAGAAGCTCGCGTCGCGATAGCCGAAGGTGTCGATGTTCGGCATCGTCGGCGATCCCGTGAAGATCAGGTTGTACGCGCCGCTCACGATCGTATAGCTGAAGAGACTCGTCACGGAGACGGGTGCGTCCGTCGACTTCGATGTCGGCAATTCGACGCCCGGCCAGTTCACTTCCGAGCCGTATTGCGGCGAGCCGCCCAGCATACGCGTGCCGGTCGTCGCATCGGTCGGGCCGGCGTAGATCTTCGTCGCCGTCGCGACTTCCGCTGGGGTCAGACAGTTGCTCGTGTCGGACGCGCTTGCGCCGCACTGGATCGTCGCCGGATCGAAATGGCAGGCGCGCGGATCGGCGATCAGCCCGTCAGCCGCGCCCGATTGGCCGCCGCAAGCAGCCACCACCGCCTTGTGCAGAACCGCGGCCTTGTCCGCGTAAAGCACGGCCTTGCCGGCGCTGGTGCCCGTCGTGCTGTTCGACTCGACGCTCCAGCCGTGATACAGCGAATTCTGGATCTGGAAGTGCGCAGCCGGCGCGCCCGCGACGATGCCGTTATAGTCCGCCGGATAACGCTGCGCGGCCATCAACGCTTCGCGCCCGCCGTCCGAGCAACCGACGAAGTACGCGTACTTCTGCGCCTGCCCGTAGTAAGTCTGGATCAGCTTCTTCGCGGCGAGCGTCGTGATGTGCTGGCCGCGATAGGCGAAGTCGGCCTGCTTTTGCGGGTCCGTCGTCCATGATGAATCCTGTCCCGAGTGGCCCATGTCGGTCGCTGCCGTCACGAAGCCGCCCTGCTGCACGAGCGGACACGTGTAGCTGAAGCTGAAGGAGGTTTGCTTCGTCGGGTCGCTCAGGTTGCCGCATAGCCCGCCGCAACCGAGTTCGGCAAAACGCTGCGTCCACGAATCGACAGGCAGCGCGACCTCGAACGTATTCGACGGCGCGAGCGTGCCTTTCACCGTGCAGAAGTTGACCGTCGCGCCGTTGATTGTCGCGGCGGTGACCGTGGCTGAACTAATGGCGCTTCCTGCGCCGCCGATATCGGTGATATCGAGCGAGGCGAGCTTCGAACAATCGACGACGGGCTTGACGACCGATAACGGCGCACTGCTCGAACTGCCGTTGCTGCTACTGCCACCGCATGCCGCAACCATCGCAACCGCAACGCACGCAACGCAGAGCGTCAGCAGCGACACCGCGCCCGCGCGGGCGCGCGTGAATCCCGCAACTAATCTCGTGACTCTCATGGTGATCTCCATACTTCAATGTTTCGTTGTACGTATTTTGCTTATGAGTCGAACCGCACCATCAGAACCGGTGGATGATACCCACGCCTGCGCCGAACATATTGCGCGTTGCCGAAGGCACGCCTTGGAAGCCGTCGCCGAGCGTCGCGTTGGCGGTCACCTGATGGCCCGCCGTGTTGCCCGTCGGCGCCGAGAGCGTATTTCCGTTGGCGCGCTGGTACGCTTCGAGCGCGTAGAAGCCCGTGCGCTTCGAGAGCGAGTAGTACTGGGACAGGTTGAACTGGTGATACGACGCCGCGCTCGTGATGCCGTTCGCCTTGCTCGTCCACGTATAGCTGTAGCCCGCCCCGAAGTCCCATGCCGACGATGCCTTCCAGTGCAGCACCGTGCCCGCCG
>NZ_LR733535.1 GCF_902506145.1 Burkholderia sp. 8Y
TTTTCGAGACGAATTTACTCGCTAGGATGCATACACCTGCCGATTCAATCCGGCTCACGCCGCACGCCGACCCTCAATGGACCCGAAGCTGCTCGACGCGTACAACCAGCAACTCCTTTTCATGCGCGAGAGCATGGGCGAGTTCGCGCAGCTTCGTCCCAAGATCGCCCAACGCTTAGGACTGCAAGCTGGCGAGGTGGCCGACCCGTATGTCGAGCGCCTGATCGAGTCGTTCTGCCTGACGGCTGCACGCATGCAGCTCAAGGTCGACGCTGAATTCCCGCGCTTCACGCAGCGTCTGCTCGAAGTCATCTACCCGAATTACGTCGCGCCGACCCCGTCGATGACGGTGGTGCGCGTCTATCCAAGCCGCACGGAGGGCAATCTCGCGGCAGGCTTCCATCTGCCGCGCGGCACGCTCTTCAACGCACGCGCGCCGGATGGCGAGCGAACTGCCTGCCAGTTTCGCAGCGGCTCGCCGCTGACGCTCTATCCGATTGAGATCAAGGACGCGCGGCTCACCGGCATTCCGCCGATTCCGTCGCTTGATCGCTACGTGCCGCCGGACCGTAGGGTGCGCGGCGCGTTGCGCCTCACGCTGCGCACGACCAACGAAACCGCCATTGCCGATCTGAAGAATCTGGATCGGCTGCCGGTGTGCCTGGCTGGCGACGATCATGTGGCATCACACCTGTTCGAATTGCTGCACGCATCGAACATCGCCACGCTCGTCGGCGAGCCCGGGCAGTTCGCCGATGCCGGACAGCGCCCGGCGGTCGTGAGCGATCAGCCGGTCGCGCATCATGGTCTGGGCGTCGATGAAGGGCTGCTTCCGCTTATTTGGTCCAAATTCCACGGCCACAATTTGCTGCACCAGTTTTTCGCGTTCCCGAGCCAGTTCTACTTCTTCACGCTCACGGGCCTGCAGGCCGGCTTCAAGCGCGTGTCGGGGCGCGAAGTGGAAATCATCGTGCTGCTCGACCGATCCACGGATCGTCTGGCGCATCTCGTCGACGCCTCGCAGTTCGCGCTCTTCTGCACGCCCGCCATCAATCTGGTGCCCAAACGGACCGATCAGATTGAACTCGATCACGGCGCGACCACGTTCCGCCTGGAGCCCACCAAACTCGAACCGCTCGATTACGAGGTGTTCGCAGTCGAAGGCGTGAGCGGCCAGAAGTCCAAGCAATCCACGGAACTGCCGTTCCAGCCACTCTTTCACCGGCTCAACAACGACGAAGGCAACGCGGGACGCTATTTTTCGACGCGTCGAGAACGCCGCTTGCCCTCGGACACGACGCGCCGCTATGGCACGCGCACGCCGTACATCGGCACCGACATGTTCGTGTCGCTGGTCGATCAGCACGAGGCGCCGTATCGCGAGCCAATCCGTTATCTGTCGGTCGACGCCTGGGTCACGAACCGGGACTTGCCGCTGCTCATCGCTTGCAACGGCGTGGACGATCTCGAATCGGGCGATGAGGATTCCATCGCCAGCATCGGATTGATACGCCCGCCGAGTGCGCCCCGGCCACCGTATGCCGAAGGCGAGAAGGCCTGGCGGCTGCTGCGGCAATTGAACTTCGCCTATCTGCCGTTCAGCGACATGGATCACCGCGAGGGCGGTCAGGGGCTGCGCGAGATGTTGCGCCTGTTTCTGTCGAACGAGGACGTCGAGCAGCAACGTCAGGTCGAGGCGCTCGTGGGCGTGAAGACGCAGCCCATTCACGACATGTTGCCGCCTGACGAGCGCAATGGACCGATCGTGTTCGGACGCGGCATCGAGTGCGTGTTGACAGTCGACGAAAGCGGCTTCGCGGGCGTGAGCCCGTACCTTTTCGGGCTGATCCTCGACCATTATCTGGCGCGTCAGGTCTCGAGCCATTCGTTCACGCAGACCGAACTGCGCTCGGTGCAGCGGGGCGTGATCGCGCGCTGGCCGGTGCGCATG
>NZ_LR733523.1 GCF_902506145.1 Burkholderia sp. 8Y
ATGGAACCACTCGGCTATATCCCTCCCGCTGAGGCTGAGGCACACTACTACAGGCAACTCCGAAGTGCCGCTGACATGCCCGCATTAACTTAACCCAACCGGCCTCCACGATTCCCGGTGCGGTTCAGTCACGCTGTACGGGCTGATTGAGTCGGGATTCACATACTCGAACAATCAAGACGGAAACAAGACTTACCAGATGGTGAGCGGGACCAACACTGGAAGTCGTTGGGGCCTTAAGGGAGCGGAAGAACTGGGCGGAGGATACAAAGCGATCTTCACGCTCGAAAGCGGGTTCGACTCGTTCACGGGTGCGTTGGGCCAGGGGGGGCGTGAGTTCGGTCGCCAAGCTTTCCTCGGTGTGACGGGACCGATAGGCACCGTCACGGTTGGTCGTCAATATGATGCGATTTATGACGGACTGGGGCCGTTCACGACCAACTACCTGTATGGCGGGGGCTATTTCTCTCACGCCAACGACGTCGATAACACTGACGGTGGCTTCCGGGTCAATAATGCGATCAAGTACGTCAGCCCCGTACTAGCTGGTTTCACGCTAGAAGGCTTCTACAGCCTCGGCGGTGTTGAAGGAAATTTTTCGAACAGCCAGGTCTGGGGCGCCACTCTCACTTTCGCACACGGCCCGCTGAGCGGCGCGGCCGGATACGAGAAAGTCAACACGCCGGCGGCAGTTGAAGTCAACGGTTACCTGAGCGGCGGCGGCTACAACAACGTTATTTACGGGCCGTATCTCGCGGGCGCGCACGACCAGCAGATCTTCGGTGCAGGTGCCGCGTACACGGTCGGCAGAGCGAACTTTCTCCTCAACTACACGCATGTAGTGTTTGGCGGCGGAGCGTTGGCTGGCGACGCAAAGTTCGACAACTTTGAGGTGGGCGTTGGTTTCCACTTCACTCCCGCGCTACAAGGTGTCGCCGGCTATCAATTTACGCGTGCAGTAGACGATGCCACCGGCAGTAGCTCGAGATATCATCAAGTGAACCTAATGGGAGACTATGCGCTGTCGAAAAGAACGGACGTCTACGCTCAGGCGGTGTACCAGCGAGCAGCCGGGGCAGCGCAGCAGGCCCAGATCGCCGGGTTGGACCCATCGAGCAGCAGGTCGCAACTTGCACTCCGCGTTGCATTTCGGCATCGATTCTAGACGCCGCTCCGCCATTTCGGAATGTAGCACTCGCCAGAAGCGTCCGTGTCGGTGGCCAACCTCGCATATCGATCGCCCGCCCGGTTTGTGATTTCCTGGCCAGCGCTGGCTGGCCGGGCGCCCGGGATAATGCGGCACGCCAGCCTTCAACGCCTGCAGAGATATAGCTAAAAGCACTGCGAGCAGGAATCCACGTAGCCGAAGCTCCTCGAGCAGCTTGAACGGTTCGGCGTCCCCAAACCGGCTTCATTTTTTGTTTTTGCCTCTTGGCTATTCATTCAATCTCGACGGTTCCACAACCTATTGCACCTTCGCGACGGTTTTTACCAGGCAGGCGTATAGGATCTACCTTAGTTTCGTGCAGCAGGCGTCGATGTTGGCGATTTCGTTGCTGACCAGTAATGGCATGGCGGCGGTGCGAAGGGCGTCACTGGCGGTCATTGCCGCCAAGGCCAGTCCAATACCCAAAAGCAGGCCTGCTTCTCATCACGGGAGCTGACCAGTTCCTCGATATTGCGCCGCATGGCTGTGAAAGTGGCTTGGCGACAGCGTTGCTTCAGCAGTCGTCGCTAAGTGGGAGAGGGAACTGGGGAACAGAGATGACTGAGGCCGAGTTCGCTGGACACGGAACTGGGCCTGAGCGCGCAGTGGCTTGTCTACGGGCAGGGGAGGGAAGGAGCGATCGCCTTGCTCTAGCCCAAGCCGTCGCGCCCAGCAATTTGAAGATCACAACCGCTTGGGTTCGCGAAAGATACGGCGGAAGCAGTAGGAAGCGCCCACTCGCCGAACGGGCGCCGCAGCGATTGGGACCAATGCGAGAAACAGACGATAAACCGAATGCGATCGCCGGAGCAGTATGGATCCGTGACACTAAGCGGCGGGCAAGTCTAATTACCTTTGCAACAAGGGCGCGTGCAGTGTTGCCGGGCCCGGCTCGCCGGCGTGGACGTGCGTGCCGAGCAGCGCGGCGACGGGAACCGTTGGAGCTGACAGCCACCGACAAAAGGGCGGAGCGGCAAGAGAAAGCTAGCCGCACGAGTGACTGCGGCAAAGCGGCCGCCCCTTGCATAATGAGGAGAAGGGATAAAAAACGCGCCAAGGGTGCCGTTAAAGAGGGGATGGACCTGAAAAACTCTACTACCTCCGCATCGTGCCTAATTGACGCGGTTGCGGACACAAAGCGATGAACCGCCTTCTTTTTTTTCGGCGGTTGCGGTCGCTGTTTTCTATTCCTCGCGATAATCCGCAACTGCTGATCGCGCAGTTCGGGGCATTCCGACGCCAGATGCCGCTGATGTATGGCGTGCTCATCGCAAATACATGGGCGCTCGCTGTCACGCATTCAAGTACTGCGCCAACATGGCTGACCCTCTATGTACCCGGCCTTTTCACCACGATAGGTCTGATGCGGATCTGGAGATGGATACGCGAGGGGCGTCGGCCGCCATCGGAGGACGCGGCGCACCAGGCTCTTTCAAACGCCAACTGGCTTGCTGCGGGGCTTTCGGTGCTTTTTGCCGCGTGGGCGCTTCTGCTGGTCCGCTATGGGAACGCATTCGCTCAGGCGCACGTCGCTTTCTGTATGGCCATTACAGTCATAGGCGTGATGTTCTCGCTGATGCATCTTCCGCGCGCTGCCGCTATCATTGCCGTCACCATCAACGGTGCTTTTTTCGGATACTTCGTGATGTACGGAAACAGTATATTTCGCGCTGTTTCCTTAAACGTCGGGCTAGTCTCTGGTGCGATGCTTGTAATTTTGGCGAATCACTACCGCGACTTCATTCGGATGGTCGAGGCCCGCGCCGAAACAGACCGGCTTGCTCATCTCGATAGCTTAACCGGGCTGCCCAACCGGCGGTCTTTCTTCAACGAACTCCAAGTGGCCTACGCGACGGCCGTCGCGGGCAAAAGGATGCTCGCCGTCGGCATTGTCGACCTGGACGGACTCAAGCCGGTCAACGACATTCACGGTCACGCCATGGGGGACAAGTTGCTCAGCCAGGTAGGCGAGCGTCTGGCAGGATTCGTCGCACCGCATCTCAGGCTGGCTCGCCTTGGTGGGGATGAATTCGGGCTGCTGATCTCAGATCTCGTTTGCGCGGAGGATCTTGTCGCGCTAGGCGAACGAGTCTGTGGAGCGCTGCGTGAGCCTTTCACTGCGGGAGATTTCGAGGTTCGCATCTCGGGCTCTTTAGGCTTCGCGATCTACCCGACGCACTGTACTACAGCCGCAGAACTCTACGAGTTCGCCGATTACGCGCTTTACTCGGGAAAGCGGAGTCGCCGCGGTCGCGCTGTGATCTTCTCCGCAGATCATCATTTCGCCATCCGGCGCAATACGATGGTGGAACATGCCCTCCTTATGGCCGACCTTGACGGGGAATTGTCTGTCGCATTTCAGCCGATTGTCCGCGTCACGACGGGCCAAGTTTTAGGCTTTGAGGCCCTCGCCCGCTGGTCGAATCCTCTGCTCGGCAGCGTACCGCCCGCCGAGTTCATCATGGTCGCCGAGCGTGCCGGGATCGTGAGCAGCCTGACCTGTATTTTGCTTAGAAAAGCGCTTGCCACCGCGCTTCGTTGGCCGCACCCGATTCGGCTGTCCTTCAACCTTTCGGCGATCGACCTTGCCTCGGCTGAGACCGTGTCAGACATTCTCAGACTCGTTGCCGAGAGCGGCTTTGATCCATCTCGGCTCGACTTTGAGATAACCGAAACGGCCATTGCTCGGGAGTTTGAGGCCATGATGCAGGCTGCGTCGCGCCTGCGCGCCCTAGGGTGTGGGCTATCGCTGGACGACTTCGGGGTCGGCTATTCGAGCCTGTCGTATCTGCACGCGCTGCCGCTTACAAAAGTAAAGATCGATCGCAGTTTCGTTCGCGAAATGCATACGGTGCGTACGAGCTACAAAATCGTCAAGTCGTTGCTAGCTCTCGGTCGAGACATGGGCGTCGAAACCATCGTGGAGGGCGTCGAGACCCAGGGCGAGTTAGAGGCACTCAAGTGTGCTGGTGGGAAACTGGCCCAAGGATTCCTGTTCTCACGGCCGGTGCAGCCGGACGAGACGAGCATCGTGCTTGACCTGTGCTTGTTGCCGGCGCGCCCGGAGGAGAACGTTCGGGAACGCGCTGGTAATCGGGGAGGATTCCATTCGCAGAACGTGAAGACGCGGAACGAACGAACTTGACATAGGACAAAGATGCATCATTTATTCGTGGTCCTAATTCATCGCGGGCAGGACCAGCAACCAGCACCTCAGTGGATCCTCCATAGTACGCAGCGTTCCTTCGATCGCCCGGCACTTTTGGCGCTGCCGCGAGTGTCGCCGGAGGTCGGTTCTCATATCCTGACGATGGCCATTGGGTCGGCCGCATCGTAAGACATGCGCGTGGAGGAGAACCGGCAAACCGCAGCAGCGTGCGCAAAACCGCCCACGCAGCGCGCGTATTCGTCGGTCAGGAGGTCACCAACCGGGCTTGAACGTAATACAACGCCGCACACGATATACAATGCAAATAATGTATATCCTGGGGAGATCATGCAGGTGGCAAAATGGGGTAATAGCCTTGCCGTGCGGCTGCCAGCGAGCGGGTTGACGCAGACGACTGGTCTACGAGCTGCGTTCCTACTCCTTGGGAGCACGACATGAAGGTGTTAATGGTTTTGACCTCGCACGATCGACTGGGCAAAACGGGTCGCAAGACCGGCTTCTGGCTGGAAGAACTCGCCGCGCCTTACTACACGTTCAAGGACGCAGGCGCTGAGATCGTGCTGGCTTCGCCGCAAGGCGGGCAGCCACCGCTCGACCCAAAAAGCAACGAGCCGGCGAATCAGACGGCCACAACGAGGCGCTTCGAACAAGACGCAGCGGCCAAGGCGCAACTCGCGGCGACGGTGCGCCTCGATAGCATCTCGCAGGCGGACTTCGATACTGTGTTTTATCCCGGTGGTCACGGCCCGCTGTGGGATCTGACGGGAGACGCAAACTCGATCGCGCTGATCAAGTCGTTCGTCGCCGCGGGCAAGCCCGTCGCGCTGGTATGTCATGCACCGGGCGTGCTGCGGCACGTCACCGCGCCGGACGGCAAGCCGCTCGTCGATGGCAAGCAGGTCACGGGCTTCGCGAATTCCGAAGAGGCGGCGGTCGGCCTGACCGACATCGTGCCGTTCCTGGTCGAAGACGAACTGAAGGCCAAGGGCGGCATCTACTCGAAGACTGACGACTGGGCGCCGTACGTAATCACGGACGGGCTGCTCATCACTGGACAAAACCCGGCTTCGTCGTCTTCCGCTGCCGCTACGTTGATGAAGCACCCGGCGCTCGCCGCGCAATGAAGGCAGCGTATGCGCCGACGCGCGTTGCCCTCGGCGAGCGCGCGACCGTTTCAAAAAAAATCTGTAGTGGCCGTTCGAGCGTCCGTATTCGCAGCGGGCTCCCGAGCGGCTCCCAAAGCTCAGCCGTTGCACCTAAGCTACGATCAGCGCCGTATCGACGTGGCGCGGAAGTATCAACCGTTTCCAACATTTCCTGCGTGCATCGGCGGCTTCAGGGGTCCAGTTCAAAGTGATCAGAGTAGATGTCCGACCGGCACTTTTCTCGGCGCCGATGCACCTAGACTGAGTTCGTTATAGCACGACCTGGACTCCGAGCTCGACGACGTCCTCGCTTCTGAGCCCGAAGTACTCCGCGCTCGATGTCGCATGGACCGACATTTCCCCGTACGGCCGTTCGCGCCAGCGCGACATTTGTCCATGCGAACAACCGGGCATGGCGTCGTCGCGCGGCAGGAAATAGGTCGTGTGCTTGTGATCGAAGCGCCAGTCGCCGAGCTGGCCATTAAGCGATTCGAGCAGACGCGGCAGATTCGGACGCTCGGTGAAGCCATGTCGCAAGATAACTTCGTAGCAGCCCGCGCCGAGGTCGCGCACCTCGACGCGCGTGTGCTCGTCCACGCGAGGTGCGGACTCCGAGCGATTCGTGAAAATTACCGTCGTCTGATTCAGCACGCGGTTGTGGCGCACGTTGCTCGTGAGCGCGGACGGCGTCGCGCCCGGCACGCTGCCAGGATAAATCGCTGTGCCTTGCACCCGTGCCGGCGCGTCGGCGCCGGCGAGCGTGTCGCGCAGAAAGTCCGCGACGGGCTGCGCATGCGATGCGTGCCGCTGCGCAAGTTCGGACCCGCGATGCCATGTCGCCATTAGCACGAACAGCACGATGCGGACGGCCACAGGAAACCAGCCGCCTTGCGGAATCTTGTGGACGTTCGCCGCGACCAGCAGCGCATCGACCACAATGAGCGGCGCGCTGATCGCCAGCACCGCGACCCGGGGCCAGCCCCAGACGTTGCGCGACAGGCTCACCATCTGCAGGGTGGTAATCAACATCGTAAGACCCACCGCAATGCCATACGCCGATGTGAGCCGGTCGGAGCTGCGAAACACGAGCACCAGAAACATCACAGCGCCAAACAGCAGCGTCTTGACGGCGGGCACCTACACCTGGCCGCGCTGCGACGACGACGTTTCCACCACGCGCAGGCGCGGCAGAAAGCCGAGCTCGATCGCCTGGCTTGCCATCGAGAACGCGCCCGAGATTACCGCTTGCGACGCGATGACGGTGGCGAGCAGAGCGATCAGCACAGTCGTTATTAGCGCCCACGAAGGCGCCGCAAAGAAGAACGGCTGCTTCGCCGCACCAGGCTGATGTTGCATCGTCACGGCTTGTCCGAAGTAGCCGATCAAATCGAAGGGAATACGACGAAAAGCCATGCCAGGCGAATCGCGCGCCGGCCATAGTGACCGATGTGGCGTAGAGTGCCTCCGCCCCTGTCAGCGCGAGAATAACGGCACCGAGTATGGTGAACGCGAGCGCCGGGTGCGTATGTGCCAGTGCCCAAGCGTGCGCCGGTGAAAGCGCGAGCAATATGTCCAGATGCTGCGTGATCCGGTACGCAACTTATCCGATCCAGGCGTAGACCATTAGGTTGCCGTACGCAGAACCCAATCAGAGCATCTTGCCTGGCGGAACGAGTCCATCGTGCGCCGTTGTCTTGCTTGGCGTGGTGGATCGGATTGGAGCGCTGCGCGTTGAAACTGTTAGAAAGGGCCTAAGGTCGAGCTATGCGCCTCGGAGGGAGCCGAGAGCAATCTCGCACTACAACTGTAGGCGACAAGCGTCCGTGTTCGCCTTTTCTCAGAGCTCGGGATTTCTCAAGTCCGCACTCACTATTGCTTCGCCACGTCGCTGGGCGGCATGCAGCGCCTCATCCTTGCTCGCGAACGGACCGATCTGCTCTGCCCCGTCGAACGGAAAGAGGAGTTTGCCGTCCGTTTTCCTCACGACCTTTAGCTTGCCGTAAAAGCCGGCCCTCGCGTGGCCGTGTGTAGAGGTGTAGATGAAGAAATCCGCCTCAGATATGGCGCGCGCTGGCGCCACGGTCTTTGTTGGGAAAAGCACCACCTTCGGTCGCTTGCCGACTACGTGTTCCATAGATCAAGCTCCACAAGAGAAATTGAGTTGCGACAGGGCAAAAACCCGATGGATCAATGTGCCTTGCCTCGCTTCTGCGGGTATCGAGCTTCGCGGCGCGCGTACGACAGGATATTGAACCGGCAGTGATCGCATGCAACAACTACACCCAACGACGATCCTCGTGCGGAGATGCTCGACCCGCCGGTGGCGCGTCCCTTGACGCGTCTTCTACGGCGCTCGCCAAACGCGTGCGACAACACAGACAACCGAAGCTGAGCACGTTCACCGCGTCGCGCTGGTAGTCCCGTTAGCTTGGTCGTTGCTGTTGGCCTGCGCTTCCAGTACTGCCAGGCGTACGTCGTCAGGCAGCGGCGAAATGCGGGCGCTTCTGATGAAGGCTTCGAGCCGTTCTGTTGCGGCTGTCAGGTCACGATAGGTGATCCCACGCAACTGCTCATCATGCAGTCGCAGCACCTGCTCGAGAACGCTCGCAGTTTCAGCGTCGATAAACCAAGGATCGTCCTGTTTTTCGCGAGACAGGCATCCATTCAAGTTCTTCTCGGCACGCGCGTACAACTCCAGCGGAAGCGCGCCGAAGCCGTTCTCCTGGAGGAAAAGCGTCATGTAAAGCACGCGCAGCAGCTCGTTGAATTGATAAGCCGTTCCACTTCGTTCGCGCCGGCATGCGGCGAGCGCGAGGTGGATGGCCAGGGACATCTTACTAGCGGTCTCGACTGGCAACGGAAGCAACATGGCGCGGGTCAGCGGACGACGCGGACGGGCCGTGCTGCGAGTTTTGCGCGTAACACTACGGGGCATGGCGGAAATAATAAATGGTGGACAAGAGGGGGCATAATGGCCGTCTTGGACGATCGATCGTGCCGGAAGGTTTTCCCTTGCTGTTATCAAACTGATAAATATATCTGCGAAGCCTAATAGTACGTCGCGTTGGACGCTGTTATTCTCGTCGAGCACAACACTTCCTAATAGTAAGGGACGATCATGGCAACAGGTACTGTGAAGTGGTTCAACGACGCAAAGGGTTATGGATTTATTACGCCGGATGACGGAGGCGACGATCTGTTCGCGCACTTCTCCGAGATCCGGGCAGAAGGCTTCAAGTCACTGGCGGAAAACCAGAAGGTGAGCTTCGAGATTACGCAAGGACCGAAAGGCAAGCAGGCGGCAAACATCAAGCCGCAATGAACTAACGCCCGTGGACGACCGGCGCCGAGGCTTTTCCGGCGGCACGATGGAAAGTTATCCGGGGCCCGTCGCAAGCATGAACCTGTGAGACCTATATAAAATGACTCAAGCATTGAGCGCACTGACCGGCTTGACGCCTAGGAACCTCGACTCTGAAATCGAGCATCTTGAGCGCGTTCTCGCGAAAGACGCGGCGAACTCCCTGTTCGGTCGCACTTATTGGCGCAATCGCGTCGTCAAGGCGCGGGCGACGCTAGGAGTAGGACCCTCACAAGGTTCACGACTCGAGCGGCTGTTGTTCCGCGTGACTAATCAAGCAACTCACGCAGGCTAGTACGTCTCCCAGCCCGTCCGATTGGCACTAGCTTCCGCTAGGGATCATCGTTCCTACGGCTGGTCTGTTGCCGGTGCGGACTTGAACCGGCTGAGAAAGCTCTGCATGGCGGTTCGAACATACTCCCTAGCTGCTCCTGCCGTTGGTCGCCATGCAGTACCCGTCGGTACCCCAGCCGGTACGAGACTTTGATTTGGATGATTCGCTGGATGAGAGCCTCGACGCTAGGCTCCATCCGATCAGCGAGGCATTCCTTTACCCGGTTGCACATCGGATGATGCAGCAATGCGATTCTATCCTGCGCATCGACGGTGAATCCAGCGGAGCGGATGCGAACGTGGAAGCGGCCCGCAAACTAGGGTTGCGGATCTATCACCGCGTTGACGATATCCCGGCTGCACCGGCAGACGAAGGCAGCGTTGAGTGAGCACTACGGGTTGAGGGTCGGCTTCTGAACCAAGCGAGATCCGTCCAGTCTCGGGTTTAATTTCTCGGCATCCGAAGAACGGTAAACAGCCTTAGGTTCGGCTACCGTTCAGGGCTGCTAAGCTGGGGCCATGGATGGATCGGTTCGACTAAACCGATAGCCTCCACCGGCTCGCTTTGCTTTGTACATTGCAGTGTCGGCTCTTTTTAAGAGACCCCCAAGCGACTCCTTTGCCGCCTTGCGCGTTGCGATCCCGATGCTCAGCCCACGGGCAGGAAATCATCGGCCAGGGGCCGAATTGCGGTAAAAAGCCTGTCGCATAACTGGTCGACCTCCTCACGCTTTTCGAGTCCTGGGGCGATCAGGACGAATTCATCGCCGCCGACACGCGCAAGGATATCGCCCAACCGTGTCGCTTCCTTCAGGGAATCGGCGACTCGACGCAGAACGGTGTCCCCGGTCGCATGCCCCAAGCCCCAACTTGTCATTCACCGACTTGAAACCGTCTAGATCGATGAACAGGGCTGTGAGGGGACGCCCACCCTGGCTGGCGGCGTCGTTCAGTTGATCCAGTTCTCGCTAGAGGTCTCGCCCGGCAGTCCCGTCAAAGCATCGAGGTAAGCCGCTCGAGTCATTCGCTCTGTGCCCCGAACAACGCCCTTGAACCCCCTTCTCTGCATTCCTGAGAGCGAAGGCGAGCAGTGCTGCGACGGCAAGCAATAACCCAGCAAAGGCACAGCCTGTCAACTCGACCCGGACTGTCTCATCTGCAAGCCCCGCGACTCGCCTGGCCTCACACTCGGCGGCGAGCTGCGCGATCTGCATGCGTATCCGGTCCATCGATTCCTTCCCGGCGTTCCAGGCGCTCGTCATCGAAAATCTAAGCAGCACGCTCGAAACGGTTCACGGGGAAAAGGTGGAGATCACCGGCCGCCTAGAGCAGGTGCTAGCGGAACGCGACGCCGCGCTCGAAGAATCCAGTACGGAGCGTCAAGCTGCCGAAAGCGCCCGAACCGAGTTGGCGAAGGCACTGCTGCGTCCTGAAACTTTGCCTCGCCTCGAGAGCGAGCTTCATGGTTTGAGGCGTCACGTCGAAACTGAGAACTCTACACGGGTAGCCGCCGAACAAGAGGCTGCGGTGGCCGCGGCGAAACTTGAGGCCTCGATTGAGGCGAGAGCCGTCGCGGCGAAAGCGTTTGAAGAGGCGAAAGCAGAGTATCAGCTTCGAGGCGTCGAGCTGGCGGATGTGCGATCCGAACTACGTGAGGCGCTCAAGACAATCGCCGAATTACGGGCGAAGCTCTCTAAGAGTCGCGGCCCGCGCACCACATTACCCGTGAAGCCCGACAAGAGGCCCGGTTGAGAAGTATGACGCACGCGCCGACGCCTTTGCACGAGCGTCGGCTTGACTCTCCCACGCGGACCGTAGTCTGTCACTTGTACCGCGCGGCCTGAACAATCTGAACGGGTTGCCGTTATGCACAGTTGTGTCCATGTGCGGGCCGTCGCAACCGCTCAGTAAATCCGCGGCAACAATCGGAAGGATCACGCAACGATGCTGGAAAAGAAACGGAACACGTCTGACTGGATGGAAATCGGTCGAGAGCTACTAGCCCACAAGAAGCAAGTGCTCGCCGCGTACGCGGTTGACTCCACTGGCCGCGAAAAACGCGCCGCTCAACTCTTCTATAGCTTTGCCGAGTTGACCCACAAAACGAAAAAGAGCACCGCGCGTCACCTGATCAGGAACTACGAACGGTTTGAAGCGTCCTCAATGAAAGACGACCATGAACGTGCTTTCACCACCAACGAGCTGACTATATTGGCGGCGAGAACAGACGATGAGGTCGCTGAATTCGTTGAGCCGCGGAACCTGACACCGGAAGAGAACGACGCGCTGAGCCTGGCTCTCGCCCAGAAGGAGCTTTTCCAACTCCCTCGGGGCATAGGAAATTGCGCGCATGCGGTGTCGTATTACGCTGTGGGCTGAAGCCCTTGTTTTGGCCAAAGCCTCCTTGATGTTGTCGTCGCTTCCCGAGCCCATTCCCTTAACGGCGCGCAGTTCTTTCCGCTCATCGCAATTAACTGGGCGACCGTCTTGACGCCGGCCGTCGCCACCAACGAGTTATGCGCCCTCGTTCCGAGACCAAGGTCGCTGATGGTCATCGACTTCAAAGCTTCGTTTCTCGCTTGAGTCGTATGAGCGGCGATATAGCCGTTCAGGGTGTCGATTGCAATCAGCGCTTTAGTGACGCTGGTGATGCGAAGGTTCAGTTCATGGCGATAGGTTCGAAGATAGCTAAGGCCCGCGATAGTAGCACTTCGCGTCCCTTAGATAGGGACGCCCGCGCTAGAGGATGTTATGCGCCCTCGTCGTGGCCGCCCGTCACTTGGGCAGCCAGAGCACTCCCGAACGTGTGCGTCCGTTCAGGTAGTCATCCGTTCGCCAGACGATAGCCAACGCCGCGAACTGTCACGATCTCATCTTCGCCGATCTTGTGACGGAGGCCGTTGACGTAGACTTGGATCGCGTTTGTTCGCTGTTCCTTTGCGTCGTTGTAGATCTTCCGCTCGATTTCGGTCCGGCTCAACACGCGGGCCGGTTCCTCCATTAGCGTGTGCATAACGGCAAACTCGCGAGGTGTGAGGTAGAGTTGCTTTCCGGCGAACCGGAACTCTTGCGCAGTCGGGTCCAGCATGAGCTGCCGGTGACGAAATATCTTTTGCTTGTGGCCTTTGCGTCGTCGCAACAAGAAGTGCACTCGCGATGACATTTCCTCGCGGTCCAGTGGTCTTGTCATGTGATCGTCGGCACCAGCATAGAGCGCTTGGATGCGTTCGTTGGTCTGACGATGTTCCGTAAGGACAACTACGGGGGCATCTCCGCCTGCCTTCCGATAGCTAATGAGAATCTCGATGCTGTCCGGATGTGCGAGGTCGAATGACAAGAGCACAAGGTCGTAGGACTCGCGCATCAACGCTTGCTCTGCTGCAGCTCTGTCGCTCTTCCAATCAATGGTGTAGCCCGCGAGACGCATTGACTCGACTATCGCCTCGGCTTCAGTCCTGTTTCGTTCAATCAATAAGAGCCGCATAGCAAGAGGCCAACGAAAGCAGCAGGCACGACGGCGCCCGCGACTTCGGACGACGTTTGTTGGTGGATCAGTATTTTTGCATGCGCCGTTGTTGGCAAATCCCGGATCAGCTCTTTGCCATGTGCAGGCCTCTGACGACACACGTCGCGCGGGTAAAAGCCGGTCTGTGCAATGTGGCCATAAAGCAAAAAAGCCCGGAGGCCAATGGCGTCCGGGCTTTGAGATGCGCTACCGCAGTTCTTAGAACTTGTGACGAACGCCGATAAGCGCAACTTCTTGGTGGTTGCGACCAGCCGCGTAGCCCATGTCGGAGACCGAAGCTTGAGCGGAAGATGCGCTGCCGTCGGTACCGCGTTGCGTGCCGTTTGCATGCTGGTACACGCCTTCGGCGTACAAGTCGGTACGCTTCGACAGCGCGTAGTCGGCGCCAATGCTCACTTGGTGATAGGTAGCGTTGGTGTCGCCCATGCCGTGCGTATAGGTATAGCCGAGGCCAAGCAACGTAGCCGGCGTCAGTTGGAAGTTCACGAAGCCATTGGCAACGTGGAACTTCTCTTGCGTCCGGAATGTCGAGAGAGCGTCCGGCTTGTACTGAGCGAAGCTGTACGATGCGCCGGCCGTGAACGGGCCGAACGTGTACTGGCCAGCGCCACGTGCGATGCCGATCGAGTGAGCCGACGAGTACCCTTGGTTAATCACAGTGTAGGTAAGCGAGTCGGAGGACGGGCTATTCCACGCCGTCGCAGAGCGGCCTGCCGACGGATTGTCTGCGTGCAAATAGCTCGCCGCGAGCCCGAGCGGACCATTGTTATAAGCAACTGCGCCACCCCACGTCTTGCCTTGGCCTGTCGTGCCAGCCAAGTTGCTGAAGCCGTAGATGCCTTCGAACTGGAAGCCCGCAAACACCGGCGAGACGTACTTCACAGCGTTGCTCACGCGCAGGCTGTTGTCATAGTTATCGAGATCGCCGGGCGTGGCGAACGCCGAACCCCAGTAGTTGTCGGCAGTAAGACCTTGGACCAAGTCGACAGACGGGTCATATTGGCGACCGAGGGTGACCGAACCCCACTGGTTGCCCGACAAGCCGACAAATGCTTGACGGCCGAACTCACGTCCACCTTGGTTCAGGCGACCGGTGCCGAGGTCATAGCCGCTTTCCAATTGGAAAAGCGCCTTCAGGCCACCGCCCAAATCCTCCTGCCCCTTCAGGCCCCAGCGATCGCCTGACAGGTTGCCGCTTTGCATGGCGAACACGCGACCACCGGTTCCGTTTGCGTTGGTCGAATGGCTCACATAGGTAAGGGCTGTGTCCAGAACGCCGTAGAGCGTCACGCTGGACTGAGCGTTTGCCGCGCCGGCCGCGCCAAGAAGGGCCAGGGACACCATCGCTGCTTGCGTCTTTTTCATTTCGGAAGCTCCGCCACGTAAATTTGTTTGAATATTGCTATAAAGAACGGGGTGAAGCATACATTGCGGTAAGAGATTTTCATTATTTGTTGCAAATTTGCGACAAGCCGCCGTCACGGTGCGGCGCGATTGCTGAGTTGTGTGCGTCAAGCTGTGCAGAAACCGGATGCCAGTGGTTTCAGTTGATCCTTCTGTGCGACGTTCGGTGCGAAGGGCGTAGCCCGCAGCGCCGAACGCCGCACGCCGCTATGCAGCAGCGCGCAAGAACTCCTTGGTAGTGACGCCGGCAACCAGCGCTTCCGCTGACGGCCGGTTCGTACTACGCTTGGTCGTGGCCATGGTGTAAGCCCTCCCGAGGGCAGTGCTGAACGATGTGCAAAAACGCTGAGGCGTCAGGAGCGCAGAGGCGGGGGTGGCCGTGGTGTAAGTTGATGAATGTCCAGTTCGTCAACCAGCGACTGAATGAGGAAATCCGGCGGCGCACGCGTATCGTGCGCATCTTTCCCAACGATGCGTCCTGCCTTCGGCTGATCAGGGCCCTGTGTAGCGAAACGCATGAAACGTGGCTCGAAGACAGCCGTTATCTGAACATGGCCTTGCTGGCCGAGCAGAAGAAGGAGTTTTTGCGCGCTGCTGCATAGCGGGCGCGCGGGTTCGGCGCTGCGGGCTACGCCCTCCGCGCCGCACTCAGCGCAGATGGATCAACTGAAACCACCGGCATCCGGTTTCTGCACAACTTGACGCACACAACTGATGAGCGTGGCGGCGCTCGGCTGGACTCGAGGGCCAGCCGAAGCA
Organism: Burkholderia sp. 8Y; assembly: GCF_902506145.1. Lineage (GTDB taxonomy): Bacteria > Pseudomonadota > Gammaproteobacteria > Burkholderiales > Burkholderiaceae > Caballeronia. The sequence continues at coordinate 14,905 of NZ_LR733523.1, forward strand.
ACTGCTATGGTCGTCAGGAAGTTTACAGGCGCAGTCAGTGACTGGCTCGGCAGAAGCAAGGCGCTGTTGCCCCGCGGCCGGGGGGCAACACTCTGTGCAACGCGCTCGCACACTCATCGCGTCGTTCTGACTGACCCCGGGCCTGGTCGGCGTACTGCTGACGGAAGAAAAGTGCAGCTTGAGACCGAGATGCGGTCTGCTTAGGCCCTTCGAACCTGCGGGGAACGCCCGCGCGACGCGCCTCGTTGCACCCTTAAGCTCGTTTTAAGCACTGCGGCCTACTTTTGAAGCGTCAACAGCCTAACGTCAGGCGTGGCCGCATCGCATCCCGCAGAAGCGGGCCGCAAGACGCGATGCCTAGCGCCGGGCGCTCACACGGGAGAAGGAACATGAACCAGCATCAGCGATTTGCCGCCGCGTGCGCCTTGATGGCGGCCGCTTATTGTGGCGGAACGGTACAGGCGGCTGCCTTACCGCAAACCGTTGCATCCGACATGGGTAAGGTATCAGGGAAGGGGAACGAGGCGTTCCAGCAAATCGAACTCGCGCGCCTCGCGATTTTCAACGGTCACGGGGCGGAAGCCGCGAAGCTCGTGAATGCCGCTCAGGAGTCACTCAGGGCGGCGCAGGCGGACAACACCGCATTTACCAAGGCTGAGAAAGACCTCAAACTTCCTCCCGCCGCCTCGGGCGGACAGCACGAACAGCCGGGCGTCGCCGCAGCTTCGCAGGACCTGGTGTGGCTTCCGATCGGAGCAGACGTAACCATCACCGACAATCTGGCCCAATCTCCGAAGAAAGCTAAAGCTGTTGCATCAGCGAACGCGCACATCAAGCAAGGAGAGCGCGATCAGGCACTCAACGCCCTGAAAGTTGCGAATATCAACGTTGCCTACACCATGGAGCTCGTGCCTCTCAAGCTAGTGATGGCGGACGTCGACGACGCCGCGAGGCTGCTCGGCCAGCACAAGTACTATGAAGCCAACGACGCTCTCAAACAAGCGGTCGCAAGCGTGCGCTATGACTGGCTAGATCTAGATGCAATTCCGAAACAAGGTCGCAAGAGCAGTTCGGCGCAGCCGATTGCAAAAGCCGCCTCAAATACGGCGTCGTCATCCACAAGCGCGCAATGAACAGGCTCGCGTTGGGGATAGATGCAAAAGTAAAGGATGAGAGCGATAGCTCAATTCGACATGTGCTGGGGGTGCTGCCGTGGATACGGTTGACAAACCATCTCTCGATGCCGGCCGGCGCAGGCTTCTCGTCGCCACGTCCGGCGCAGCGGCACTGGGAGGCGTCGCTACACTGGTTCCATTTGTCGGCTCCCTGGCCCCCTCTGACAAGGCGCGCGCACTGGGAGCGCCGGTGACGGCCGATGTCAGCGCACTGGAGCCCGGCGCAATGATGGCTATTGCCTGGCGCGGTATGCCGGTCTTCTTGGTTGCCCGAACAGACTCCATGTTGGCGGACGTAGTGGCCGCGGACGCTATGGTGGCGGACCCGGCCAGCGAACGCCCATTTTCTATGCGACTGCCGCCCTATTGCTCGACCGAATACCGTTCACGAGCGAGCAATCCCAAGCTGCTCGTCGTAATCGGCGTGTGCACGCACCTCGGATGCACGCCTACGCCGCGCTTTGTGCCCGGGGCGCAGCCGAATCTGCCCGATAACTGGCCCGGTGGCTTCCTGTGTCCCTGCCATGGATCGACTTATGACCTTGCCGGCCGCGTGTTCAAGGACAAGCCCGCGCCGTGCAACCTAGATGTGCCTCGCTTCGAATTTCTTTCCTCTTCGACGGTCGTGATCGGAAGAGACGAACAGGGCGAAGCCTAATTGCACACGCGAAAGGTGAAATGATCGAAAGCTTGGAAGTCATGTGACCGTTCGTTAGGAAGAGTTGCGTTAGTAGTACTTGAGCCGCTTCCGCACAGCTCCAGACGTGTTGAAAAAACCGATTACGGCCTATCTTGTGCCCAAGCTTCAACTTACAACTAAGGGCGGTGATTCGGTCACTCTCGATTCGTGTCGCTCGTGGTTGGCAGTTTCGCTCAATGTCATGGACTTGAGCGGCCGTCGCGGCTGCGATGAACGTCGAGTATGGCGAGAAGCCCCTGAAGGTTCACGGGCTTAACTAGATGATGATCGAACCCGGCCGCCTGCGAGCGCAGACGATCTTCGGCCCGACCGTATCCAGTGATGGCGACAAGCACAGGTTTGCTGCTGCCTTTTGCTCGCAACAGCGGGGCGAGCGTGTGGCCGTCAATATCAGGCAGGCCGATGTCAAGCAGCGCAACATCGAATTCAATTTTCTTCGCTGCCGCAACCGCCGCATGCGCCTCATAGACGATCGTCGTTTCGTGCCCCTCGGCCTGACAGAGCATGCCCAAGGAGTCGGCTGCATCTTTATTGTCGTCGACGATGAGGATGCGCGTATGGCCAGGATGGTGTTCGTCCTGCTTGCCCGCCGTAGGCGTTTCCGCCCTCGTTCTCGGTTGTACCCTCGGAAGGGTTATGCTAACGCTTGTTCCCTGCCCGGGCCCGGCGCTGTCGATGGATATTGAGCCGTCATGCATCTGTACGAGTCGCTTGACAAGCGACAGACCGATCCCCAAGCCTCCCTCCGAGCGATCGAGCGTCCGCGCGCCCTGTGAGAACAGGTCGAAGAGCGACAGGCATTGGTAGGTGAAGACCGGCATACCCTGACTCGCTCGAAGTTAAGAAGTCACGCCTCGGAGCTTTCTATGACCCATCTCAGCCATCGGAAATGACGCAAAATGCCGTGCTTGCGCTGCGCCGACTTCGGTTTGTGACGCCGTCACTTTGTCATCGCCCGACACGCATCGGCGCAGGTCCGACAAGTCTGCGCGCACTGTTGGCAATGCACCGCTTGATGCCTTGCGCACTCGGCGGCACAGGCATCGCACGCTTCAGCGCACAACTCACAGAACTCATGGCTCAGCTCGCTCGAACGCGACAGCAGTGAAGCGCCAAGACGGCAGATGGCCGAGCAGTCGATGTCGAGCGCGATGCAGACATCCATACCGCCGGCGCTGCCCTCCCTGAGACACGCAGCGGCGCATCGATCGCACGCGTCCGCACAATCGTTACATGCGTCGATGCAGTCCTGATAGGGGTGCATGATGGTTCCCCGAGAGTTGATGGGCAGGTTTCTTAATAGCAAGCGGCGAACCATTGTCGAGGCCACGGATACGCGAGCAAACTCGGTTCGCGGTCGTTCGAGCAATTGCTAGAGCACGCGCTACGCCGCTGCATCGCTGCTGTGTCATTTAGTCAAGCGAGAACAGTGCACCTGCGTAGCAACTTCAAGTCGGCTTGGCCGTTCCGCGGGTGGCTGTCTACCCCACAGACGATTATCGATGCCGTCATCGGCGACCTGCCGCGCTATCGCCGCCCCGTCGTCCCCGGCATGCTTTGCAAACCATTTGTAGAAATGGCACATCGTGATGCATATTCCGACGGACGAAACTTGATGCGGGGCGGATCCGTATGGCTTAGCATCCGGTGACCGAGAGAGAAGGTCGCTATAAGCGAGTTTGAACTGCGTGAAGAGGCCATGTGAGCGAACAACATTGCGCCTGCCGAGCAGTTGGATAAATATGCCGTGAGGGCGTGTCAAGTCCCTCTATCGTCGAGGCGAAGCAGTTGGTCACGAGACGCTCGCGGCATGGCGTAGTTTATGCGTCGCAAGGGCGAGTGCAGGCTGCTCATGTTTCGCTGGGGTTGCCTTGAACGCGATCCGTGAAACAGCGGCCGGAAACTCGCGCCTTGCATTAAGTGCATAGCGTGCTCACGCAACAGCGAACGACCACGGTCACGAGAGGCCGTGCTTATCGTTCAAAACCCCTAATCGATTGCCCCCCGCTGGGACGGAGTGTCCAAAGCGAGAGTTTCGAAGCATATTGGATCATCGTCGTTGAGTAACTCTTGGACGCATCGGTACGCCCTAGTGAGGCGTTGCGCAATGCTGATAGAAATCGTTGCGTGCACGGTGGGGCTTGTAGTCGTCCGCTTGTTTGGTGCCCGACTGAAGTTCTTGGGGGCCACGCCGCGCTGTATCTGGTTGTCGGCCGTCGGAGGTATATCGGTTGCGCTCGTGTTCGTCTACGCCGAAGGACAGGCGATCATCCGCCTGGCGGTGACGGGCGTTCTTTTAGCAGCTAGGCCAGCACGATGGCTTTCTGTGGGTTGGCCCCTTCTAAGGAACTGAGCGAGCGGCGAAGGGGTCGGGCTGTAGGACGTGCAGGTTCTGACAGCGATGCGCCCAGCGCCGCTATTTTCTGGCTGCATATGACATCGTTCTCGCTCTGCAACGTGCTCATTGGCTATCTCCTCACAAACAACTTTCGCGCGGCAGGACCGCTGATGTTTCTCGTCGCAGCGATGGCGCTGCATTTTCTGGTGACGTCACCCTGGTGGCTATCTTGGGGGGCGGCGTGATCATGATTGTGCTGAAGGAGGAGTTGCCTGAAGGGTGTAGGAGCCAACGTGGCCCTTTCCTTCTGGGGCAGCAGCATAGGCCGGGCGGTTGCTTACGTGGTGAGACCCAAGACGCGATGTCGGTCGGCCGCTAAGAGTTTCAGAATGCCGGCGGACGTCTCAAGGCAATCCTCGGCAAAGAGCGACCGGACTACGATGGGCCTGGTGACGCTCGGCAGCGCCGTTCAGTGGGATCCGGTGCCAGGCAAGATTTCGGTGTTCCGGTGAAACCGCTGTGGGCGCGACGAGTGCCGTGTCTGAATTCGATCGAAAGCTGAACGGAGGACGTATGAAGGCAATAGGAAAAACGACGTGGGCGATCGCTGAGGGATACCTACCGCCATACAGCAACGGCGACGGACCTGATCTGGTTAGTCACGAAGCAGCGTGCATTCTCAACACGGGCGACGTTGATGCTCATATCGAATTGAACGTATTTTTCAAGGACCGTGCGCCGGCCGGTCCTTACCACGTCACCGTGCCAGCGATGCGGACGTTGCATATGCGCTTCAACGATCTTCGCGATCCCGAAACAATACCAGTCGGCACTGAGTATGCCAGCTGCTTTCAGTCGGACGTGCCAGTGGTTATCCAGCACACCCGCCTTGACTCTCGGCAGTCGGAGTTAGCGTTACTAACAACGATTGCATTCTCCAGTGACTGATTGGTCGGTTGGCGCTTTGGGCAGTAGACGGAACGATGGGACACCATCAACCAAAGCGTTCTCTGGCAGGGGATGCTGCTCCGGCGTCCCCCACGGTTATCTGAAAGTTCGACGGAGCTGCCAGCCTCTAGGTCGGGGCGTCGCGGTTCTCGTTGCGTAACGTTCCGCTGCGCAGTCGACGGGACTCGACCGTGTTCGCCGCCCACATCTGTTCTTGCCGTGCGACGATTAATCGTCCGAAGAGCCGGACAGGGGGGCGATGCGCTTGTCCCCCTCTACACGACCCAACGCGAACAACGCAAGTCGCCCGACGTTGCGTCAGCGTGCGTGCGCAATGGCAAACAGGCCGGCTGTGGCGAGGACGTACAGGACGAGCACGGTTAGAGAATCGAGACCCATGCCGAGCACCTTGCGCTTTGGCCGAAATATTAGCCCGGCAAGATAGACACTGGTCAACAATACGCCAAGCCCCGCCAGGTAGATATCAGTATTTTGAGCTTGCGGCAGCACCGCCTGGCCTGACACGACTGTAGCGACGAGGAAAAGCACGGGCAGGAAGGCATTACCCCCGAAGATGTCGCTCACTGCAAGCTGATAATCACCCGCCTTTGCCGAGGTCAGCCCCGTTGAGACTTCGGGCAGCGACGTTGCTGCAGCGAGGACAGTCGCCCCAAAAAGCACGCCGGTCATTCCAATGTGCTTAGCAATCGCATCGCCGGAGCGCTCGAGCACCACGCCGGCTACGAGGGTGACGATTGCAGCGACAAAGAAAAGGAGCACCGTTTTAGCGGTCCTTGTGCCACTTTTGATTGCACTATTGTTTTTCTCAGACTGCGAATGCCCCTTTGGCTTTTCTTGAGTGTCGGGCGCGTCGCCCGCTTTATCGTGCCAGGGAAGTCCGCGGTTGGCCACGCCGATGAGCCAGACACCGATTAGCCAGATTACCGTGATCAGAACGGCGACAGGGGTGAGGCGCGCGGCGATTAAGGAAGCCGGCATTTGGGTGCCCATGACCGAGACGATCAAAACCCCGACGACAAGAAGCCCTTCTATAACGAGTGTGAGGCTCGCCGCCTTGTACATAAGCGGCACCTTCTCGCGCATACCGAATGCGTCAACAATGACGAGGACCACCGTCTGGATCGCTATGCCGCCAAGGATGTTGCCGACGGCAACGCCGATATTGTTGGAGGCGGCCGCACTGACCGTAATCGCGATTTCAGGAAGGTTTGTCGCTATCGCCAACAGAATCACTCCGCCGAGGGCCTGACCTAGCCCAAACCGCGTCGATAGTATGTCGGTCGTGTCTGATAGCTTTATACCGGCGAACCAAACGGCGACGGCGGCGGCTGCGAAAACGCCGAGCAGTGCGACTAGTGGTAATCCGTCAAACATGGTGTTGTCCCATCACGGCTTTTCCTCCGGTCAGCAAGTGCCGGTCCAAAGTTGCGACAGTACAGAGATACCACGGAGTCGACACGTCACCGCCGATCGGGGATGCCCGGGATCTGGCGTTCGTCTGTTGCATCGTCAGACACAAGAATGTCACGGTGTGCTCTTAACCTGCATGCCACCGCAGGCGACATACAATGAGGAGTCGTGCATGAAGCTCCGGCAAACAGCGCTGGTTATCGGTGCCCTGTGCGCCACTGGCGCAAACGCGGCAAACATCACAGGGCGCGGGCACTACATTCGCGGCACCGATCTACATGAAATGGGCCGATGCTTGGTAGTGTGCTGAAGGATGTGCAAAAACGCTGAGGCGTCAGGAGCGCAGAGGCGGGGGTGGCCGTGGTGTAAGTTGATGAATGTCCAGTTCGTCAACCTGCCCTCGGGAGGGCTTACACCATGGCCACGACCAAGCGTAGTACGAACCGGCCGTCAGCGGAAGCGCTGGTTGCCGGCGATCGGGATCTGATGAAGGCGCTTATGAAGGATGCGCTGCAGGAAGTGCTCGAAGCGGAAATGACAGAGCTGCTGGGCGCTGCGCCCAATGAGCGCAGCGAGACGCGAAGCGGCTATCGTGCGGGCTACTACGGCCGCGCTCTGGTGACCCGCATCGGCAAACTCGAGCTGCGCGTGCCACGTGATCGGCATGGCGAATTCTCAACGGCGCTGTTTGAGCGCTATGCGCGCAGCGAGAAGGCGTTGGTGGCGGCGTTGGCCGAGATGTACGTGCAGGGTGTGTCTACGCGCAAGGTCAAGGCGATTACCGAAGAGCTGTGCGGTCACAGCTTTTCGGCCTCGGCGATTTCGGCGATCAACAAGGGGCTGGATGCGACGCTGGCAAAGTTTGCACACCGGCCACTGGAAGAAGCGTATCCGTATCTGATCGTCGACGCGCGCTATGAGAAGGTGCGTGAGTCGGGCGTGATCCGTTCGCAGGCGGTGCTGATTGCCATCGGCATCAACTGGGAAGGCCACCGGCAGGTGCTGGCTGTGGAGTTGGCCAACCGCGAAAGCCATTCGAGCTGGAAAGAATTTCTTCTGGCGCTAAAAAAGCGCGGCCTGTCAGGCGTCGAGTTCGTCGCCTCGGACGACCACGCGGGGCTAAAGAAGGCGATCGGTGAGGTGCTGCCGGAAGCCGCCTGGCAGCGCTGCTACGTTCACTTTTTGCGCAACGCATTGGACTACCTGCCACGCAAGGCCGACGACGACTGCCTGCAGGAACTACGCTGGATGTACGACCGACGCGACCTGCAAGAGGCGCAACGAGATCTCGCGGCGTGGATTACAAAGTGGCAGGGCAAATATCCGAAGCTTGTCGATTGGGTTGAAGGCAACATTGCCGAGACGCTCACGTTCTACCGGTTGCCGCGCGCGCATCACAAGCACCTGAAGTCCACCAACATGCTGGAGCGGCTGAATGAGGAAATCCGGCGACGCACGCGTATCGTGCGCATCTTCCCAAACGATGCGTCATGCCTTCGGCTGATCAGGGCTGTCACCGGGCGGCACTATGGAGCCATTCTGAGGGCGGCGTAAAGGCGCCACTTGATGGGCGGCGTAATAGCGCCACCCCAAGGGCGGCGTATTGGAGCCACTCAAGGGGCGGCGCATAGGAGCCAGCAGCATCGGGGCGAGAACGCGATTCGAACTTTCCAACTCGGTACGCTCCGTTCTATTTGAACGGAGCGTCCATGGCCAATCGGAGGTTCGAATTGTTCGAGTACCGCCAAGTCCTTGTCCGCATGCGGCAGGGCGATTCCGACCGCGACATCGCGCGCGGCCGCTTAATGGGACGCAAGAAGTTGACGACCGTGCGCCGCGAAGCCGAGGCGCTCGGATGGCTGGATCCGACACAGCCGTTGCCGGATGACGCCACGATCGCTGGCGTTTTCGGTCGCTCGCCGCACCTGCCGCACACCTGCGTGTCGACGGCCGAGCCGTTCCGTGAACAGATCCGCGACTGGTCGGCTGCGGGCGTCCAGGGCACCACCATCCACGCCGCCCTTCAACGCAATCACGGCTACACGGGCAGCTATGACGCCGTGAAGCGCATGCTGCGCCGTCTCGGTGCCGAGCGTAATCCGGGCACTACGACGACGATCCTAGAGTTTCCTCCGTCGGACGCGGCGCAAGTCGACTTCGGCGCCGGCCCAGTGCTGACACATGAATCGGGCCTGCCGCTCAAGACGTGGATCTTTGTGATGACGCTTTGCTGGTCGCGTCACCAGTACGCCGAGATCGTGCTCGACCAGACGGTAGAGACGTGGCTGGCCTGCCATCGGCGCGCCTTCGAATGGTTCGGTGGCTGTCCCGGCCGGGTCATCATCGATAACGCGAAGTGCGCGATCATCAAGGCGTGCCGATATGAGCCTGCAGTCCAGCGCTCCTACGCCGCGCTTGCTGAGGGATATGGATTCCGGATCGACGCATGTCCGCCGCACGACCCTGCTAAAAAAGGAATTGTTGAATCCGGAGTCAAATACGTTAAAAGATCCTTCGTACCGCTACGCGAGTTCAGGAATCTGGCCGATGCGAACCGGCAATTGCGTGACTGGGTCATGCAGCAGGCCGGCACTCGCGTGCACGGCACGACCCGCGACCTGCCGCTCGCGCGCTTTGCCATCGAACGCCCGCTGCTTGCACGACTGCCTGACGTGCCGCCGGTACTGGCCGTGTGGAGCGAGGTCAAGGTGCATACGGACGGCCACATCGTCTACAAGAACGCGCTGTACTCGGTGCCGTTCACGCTTGTTGGCAAGCAGCTGTGGTTGAAGGTCACCGACACCGTGGTTCAAGCGTTCCACCGGCATGAGCTCGTTGCGACCCATCCGCGACTACGCAAGCCTGGTGATCGGCATACGGTGCGAGATCACCAGCCGCCCGAGGCGCAGGCGTGGCTTGAGCGCGATCCGCAGTGGTGTCTGGCACAAGCTAAAGAGATTGGGCCGGCCTGCCTTGCAGTGATCCTCGCGATGTTCAACGACAAGGTGCTCGTGAACCTGCGCGGCGCGCAGGGTCTCGTCCGTCTACGCGAGAAATACGGTGACGCGCGCCTGAACGCCGCCTGCGAGCGTGCACTCACGTTCTCCAGCCCGAAGTATCGCACCGTCAAAGTCATTCTCGACAAGGCACTGGACGGCCAGCCAGCGGCGACGACACAGGCGACGGAACCTGCCGACACCTATCTGAACGGCGGACGCTTCGGCCGCGATCTCCAGTCCCTTCTTCTGCATTGAACGCCATGAATCCAAGTCCCGAACTGAATTCCATCCTCAAGCAGTTGCGACTGTCTGGCATCCTGGACTCCCTCGAACAGCGCAATCGGGAGGCCATCGATGCGCAACTCGCCTATACCGAGTTTCTTGCCATGCTGCTGCATGACGAAGTCGCGCGACGTGCGCAGAAGAAGCTCGGCGCGCGTCTTGGCCGCGCCGGCTTTGCGCTGGGCAAGACGCTCGAAACCTTCGACTTCGACCGACTGCCCAAACTAAATCGTTCGCACCTTCACGATCTGGCTACGGGCCGATACATCGACGAGAAGGTCTGCGTTCTGATGGTCGGGCAGACAGGCGTCGGCAAGTCGCATTTAGCGCAGGCCCTCGGGCACTGTGCCGCGCGCCAAGGTCACGATGTGCTGTTTATCAACCAGACGGATCTACTCAAGAAACTGCATGCGGCGCGCGCCACGGATCTCTACGAACGTAAGTTTCAGCAGTTCGTGCGTGTGCCATTGCTGATCGTTGACGACTTCGCGCTCAAGCCCCTTCGTGCACCCCACGATGAGGACTTCCACGACCTGATCGCTGCAAGGTACGAACGCGCAGCCTCGATCTTGACTTCAAACTTGGACTTCAGCGAATGGGGCGACGCCTTCCCCGACAACCGCGTTCTTGGAGCGGCAACGCTCGATCGCCTGCGCCACGGCGCCTATCGTGTCGTCATCGAGGGCGAGAGCTTCCGCAAGCCCAAACCGATGCCCGACAACGGCGAAAATGCGGTTGCCAAAAACGGCAAAAAACCGCAATCTTGAAACCGTTCGAATCCGCGTTTATCCGTTTCTGCTGGCACCATTACGCCGCCCACCCCCGGCGCCATTACGCCGCCCCGTGACAAGGGCCCTGTGTAGCGAAACGCATGAAACGTGGCTGGAAGACAGCCGCTATCTGAACATGGCCTTGCTGGCCGAGCAGAAAAAGGAGTTCTTGCGCGCTGCTGCATAGCGAGCGTGCGGCGTTCGGCGCTCCGGGCCACGCCCTTCGCGCCGCACGCCGCACAGAAGGATCAACTGAAACCACCGGCATCCGGTTTCTGCACAACTTGACGCACACAACTCGATGCTTACCTGAAGAGCGGTGGAAGCAGGGTTACTTACCAAAGGCATCGGTTCATCAGGCGGTATAAAGCAGATCATCGCAAAGACAGTCGATTTCGCCGGGTCAGATGCTCCGCTGACGGACGGGAAATTTTCGAAGGACGGCCTTTTTCAGTTCCCCGCGGTGGTCGGGGCAGTAGTGCCGGCTATCAACGTTCCCGGCGTAAAGGCTGGTGGGCTGGTGCTGTCGGGCGAAGTACTAGGCGACATCTATCTGGGCAAGATCAAGAAGTGGAACGACCGGGATATCGTTGCGATGAACGAGAAGGTCAAACTGCCGGACAGGGACATTACCGTCGTCCGCCGTGCTGACGGCTCTACCGATTGGAAGTCGAAGGTTGGACAGGGGACGACCGTCAACTGGCCAACCGGCACGGGTGGTAAGGGCGACGACGGCGTCGCCGCCTTCGTGGGGCGTCTGCCCGGCGCGATCGGCTACGTCGAATAGGCGCGCGCAAAGCAGAATCACATGGTGTACACGGCCATGAAGAACGAATCCGGCGCTGTCGTAGAGCCAACCACGGATACATTTGAGGCAGCTCCTGCGGGCGCAACGGGCGAGAGACGTTCTATCAATACTTACGAACAAGCCGGGGAAGGACGCGTGGCCGGTCGTCGGCGCCACATTCGTGTTGCTGCGTACAGTGCAGGACACGCCCGAGCACGGAAAAGAAACGCCCAAGTTTTTCGATTGGGCGTTCCGGAACGGCTCAAGTGCAGCGGATAGCCTTGATGACGTTTCCTTGCCGCAGTCCGTGGTAAGCGAGATAGAGGCGCAGTAGAAGACGAAGGTAAGAGACACTTCCGGCGAGCCGGTGGCCGACTGACAACGCAGCATTTCGGTATTTGATCCCGTTGTCTTACTCAGATGGAAGTCCTATGAAAGCCCGGCCCGCCTCACCCGCCTCCGCGCTGTAGCGTTGGCCCGCACAGCCCGAGCGCCGTCGTGATGACGGCAAGATGAGTCAGCGCCTGCGGGAAGTTGCCTGCAAGTTCTTTGCGCTCGGCGTTGTACTGTTCCGAAAGCAATCCGAGTTCGTTCGCCACGGCAAGAACTCGCTCGAACTGCTGCCGCGCCTCGTCCGTGCGCCCCTGCATCTGCAGGCAATCGGCCATCCAGCACGAGCATGCCAGAAAGGTGCCTTCGTGAGGCCCTTCCCCCCGCTTCTTATGGCGCCTTATAAGTCCGTCTTCGCTCAAGTCTCGGCGAATCCTCTCGATGGTCGATGCCATTCGCGGTTCATGCGCCGGCAGGAAGCCAACGAGCGGTATTAGAAGCAGGCTGGCGTCAAGCTCGTCGGCGCCATAATAGCGCGTGAAGCTGCCCAAACTCTCGTTCCATGCCTCGCGACAGACTTCCTCGCGGATCGTCTCTCGCAGCGACGTCAGCCGTTCTACTAACGACGAGCAAGCGGCATCTGCGGACCGGCTATTCACGAATCGATCAAGGGCGGCCCACACCATGACGCGTGAATACGTGTAGTGCCGCGGAGTCGAGCGCGACTCCCAGATGCCCGAGCCCGGCGTGTTCCAGACGTGTTGCAGATGCTCAACGATGCACGTCTCGACGAAGTCCTGGCTGCTCGCGGCCGCGAGCCCGCCCCGGCGCCCGACGTCAAGGCAGTCGATGATCTCCCCGAGCACGTCAACCTGATGCTGATCCGCCGCTGCGTTCCCAACACGAACAGGCGACGCGTAGCGGTGGCCCGCCAGCCAGTCGACCGTCCATTCCGAAAGATGACGTCCTCCATCAACGCGATACATGATGCGAATCTGGTCTGGCGATGCGCCAATCGAACGCAGCAGCCAATCCCGCCATGCGCTCGCTTCGTCGTTGAAGCCTGCGTTCAAGAGAGCAACCATTGCGAAGCTCGTATCGCGCAGCCAGCCATAACGATAATCCCAGTTCATTCGGCCGCCCGGCGCTTCGGGCAAAGACGTCGTCGGTGCGGCGACGATCGCGCCCGTGCGCCCGTGGGTGAGCGCCTTGAGTGTGAGCAGAGAACGTCTCACGGCCTGTGGCCAGGCGGTCCTGGTGTTATCGAACCGGCTGATCCAGTCGCGCCAAAAGTGCTGCGTTTCGCGTAGCGCGGCCTGCACGTCCACGGGCGGCGGTGGCGCTTCCTGCGCCGCGCCATAGCTCATCACGCACGTGATCGTTTCGCCGGCATGCACTATGAACGACGCTTCAGCCGTGCCGTTGCTCATGGTCAGCGCGATATCCGTACGCAGGACGACCCGGTCCGGTCCGATGCAGGATTGAACCGCGCCGTCGATCGGTTCGCTCCAGGGAGAAAGCGCGCCGTAGTTGAAGCGCAATCGCAGCAGCATGTTCATCTGCACGACGCCCCGCAGGCCGATGACCATGCGGATCACCGAACTTGATGCTTCGCCCACGGGCATGAAATCAATCAAGCGTACCGCGCCGTCGTGCAGATCGAAATCGGTCTCCATGACGAGCGTGTCGTCCTGATACCGCCGCGTCTGTCGCTCGATGGGCCCGGCGGGCGTAATCGACCAGCATCCGTTTTCGGATGTGCCGAGCAGGGCGGCGAAGCACGCATCGGAGTCGAAGCGCGGCCAGCAGAGCCAATCGACCGATCCGTCGCGGCTCACGAGCGCGGCGGTCTGTCCGTCGCCCAACAACGCGTAATCTTCGATGCGCCGGCTCACCGCAGCCCGCTCCGTCGTTTCGCCAGCAGCCCAACGAGGCCAAGCGTGCTGATTCCCGCCAGTCCCCAGAACAGCGCGCGGTGCCGATCGGTGAACATCTCGACGCTTCGTTGCCGCGCTTCGTCGTCGAAACGTCCGTGAGCGCCATAGTCACCGGGGACGGGATCGAACAGATTGCTCGGGGCGTCCTTCGGCAGCGGTTCGTTGGTGAGCTGGCCGCTATAGCCCGAGCGGGCCAGATACCGGTCGATGAGCGCGGGCGCGATGCGATTCGCGAGAATCGCCTTGACGCTCGAGAAGCCCACCCACACCTCGCGCCGGCGGTGCGTCGCGGCGAAATAAATGGCGCGCGCCGCGACCTCGGGTTCGAAGATCGGCGCGACGGGCCGCGCACGCTTGCCCATCTTGTTGAGCGCCCAGTCGAACTGCGGTGTATTCACGGCGGGCAAAACCACCATCGTCAGGTGGATATTTAGTCGGTCATGGATGATCTCGGAGCGGAGCGAATCCGTGAAGCCGCGAATGGCGAATTTAGCGCCGCAATACACCGCCTGCAGTGGCACAGAGCGGTAGCCCAACGCTGAGCCGACGTTCACTATGGTGCCACGGTTGCGCGTCCGCATGCGCGAAAGGGCGGCCATCATGCCGTGGACCTGTCCGAGGTAAGTGACCTTCGTGCCGCGCTCGATCTCCTGCGCGCTAAGTTCGGAGACCGGTGCAAAGGCCGTGGCCATCGCGACGTTCACCCAGACTTCGATCGGTCCCAGCGTCCCCTCGACACGCGACGCAGCGCGGTCGACCGCGTCGGCATCCGCGACATCGGTAGGGATGGCTAACGTGCGAACGCCGTATGTCGATCGGACTTGCGACGCCGCTCGCTCCAGCCGCGAGGAATCGCGTGAAAGGAGGGCGACGTCGTAGCCCTGGCGCGCGAATTCTTCCACGGTCGCGCGACCGACACCGGCACCCGCGCCTGTGATCACGACTACCTTTGGCATAGTGCCTCCTGGTTGACGCAGATGGCATACGAAGGACAACGCTCGAGCGGCTACAAGCACTGCGCGTGCCGAGCCTAGTCGTCCTCAATTCTCTCCCGGCTGCGCGCAAGTATGTCACAATCTGCTCGTTTGCTCACCGGCAAGCTCTCCATGCGCATCTCACAATTATTCGACCGGCGCACCGTTCTACACGCCCGGAAGGTCTGGCTCCACTACGGAGTGTTCTGGCTCGGCGCAATCGCTACTGGCCTTACTGCAGTGCTATACGCGCGGCTGATCGATTTTGGCTACGAAGCGTTCCTGCGATGCACCAATCGTGTTTGGTGGCTGCCACTGATCCTCACGCCGACCGTGGCTGCGCTCGGCGTCTGGGTTACGCGGCGGTGGTTCCGCGGTGCAGAAGGCAGTGGCATCCCGCAGGTCATTGCAACACTCCACGCTCGACACGAGGTGGGACCGCGTCTGCTCACTCTTCGCATTCTTGTTGGCAAGATTGCAGTATCGTTTCTCTCGATTATCGGCGGCCTTACAATCGGGCGTGAAGGGCCGACAATACACGTCGGTGCCGCGCTGATGTTCAGCCTCCGGCGGTTCTATCCCGCCCGTTTGCGACGTATGGGCGGAGTCAGTCTGGAGTACCGGCTGGCGCTTGCAGGGGCGGCCGCCGGACTATCGGCGGCCTTCAATGCTCCGTTGGCCGGCGTCGTGTTTGCGATTGAGGAACTGACTCGCAGCTTCGAACAGCGTACCAGTGGCGTTTTGATCACGGCCATCATCTTCGCGGGCATCGTATCGTTAGGCATTCAGGGCAATTACACTTACTTCGGGTCAATTGATGTAGGTAGCCGCTTACCGGATTCACTGGCCGTGGCAGTCGTCCTGATAGGGTTGATAGCAGGCGTGCTGGGCGGCTCCTTCTGCTGGATCTTGCTCAATACACACCGCTGGATGCCAGCAGCCCTGCTTAACTGGCGCGGGCGTTATCCGGTGTTTTTTGGCGGTGCGTGTGGTCTAGTTATCGCCGTCGTTGGCGTAGCCACGGCCAATCACACGTTTGGCAGCGGTTACGCGGAAGCGCGCGGAATGCTTGATGGCAGCGTACACCTAGGGGGCGCGTATCCAATTCTCAAGATGCTATCGATGATAGCCTCGTATCTACCAGGTGCGCCAGGCGGGCTTTTTGCGCCGTCGCTTGCTATTGGAGCCGGAATCGGAAATGCGTTGCATCTCCTGTTCGAACAGATGCAGCTGCCGATGCTGGTCGCCCTCGGAATGGTGGGTTACCTTGCAGCGGTCACTCAAAGCCCGATCACCGCTTTCATCATCGTCATCGAAATGATCAATGGTCACGCACTCGTGATTTCACTGATGGCCACCGCGCTCATTGCCAGCCAGATTTCGAAGTTATTCGCTCCGCCGCTGTATGAGGCACTTGCCAAGCGATACGAGCCTCCGGCCTGAGCGACGCCTGGGCCGAGTGACTACTCGAGCGGCAGTCGGGCGACCGGGCGAGTGCCGTGGAGACGAGCGTCAGACGCTGCTCGCCAGCCAGCCGAACGTGTGCATTTCGGTGAGATGCATCGCAGCGAGCTTGTGCAAGCATCGCTCCCCTTTCAACGTGAGATGCACTTCCACTTGGCGCCGGTCGCTTGCTCCCGGTTTTCGCACAACGAGTCCTGCGCGTTGACACCGGCTTACCAGGGCGGCGGTGCCATTGGGCGCAGCTTGCAGGCGTTCCGCCAGTTCACCGACACTCGCCCACGTGCGTCCCGGGATGCCGCGAACATGTAATAGAAGTTGATACTGGAGAGCCGTGACACCGGCTGCGTGCGTAATTTCCTCTGAGTACCGGAGGAACTTCCGAAGCTGATAGCGAAAGTTGGAAAGCGACTCGAGATCCGCCTTGCTTGGCAATCCCTTGGCGCCGCGGTTGTTCCCTTGCTTCATTTTTGCGCTGGGTCCTACTGTCCAGTTAGTCTTGGGTACGTCCCTCTTTGCGGAGGTGTCGATAATGGTAGCAGATGAGCAATCGCACATGGCGGGCATCACGGTTTGCGCAGCGTCGGGTAGTTCTTGCAATCAAGGTAAAAAGCGCACGGTGTGCTACAAACCGGCAACTGGACGAATCGCTGCGCGAGAGGCCCCGTTTCGTTACTTGAAGAAGGCTGCGGATCGTTGCCAAACGGGGAATGCAGTTTGCTCTTTTCAGGCGCCGACAGTGGTGGAGGTTGGGCGATAACTCGGTTGCTCGCAAGCGCGTCGCCTTATCTAATGTTGCGGAGAACTTAGATGCCGGCACACTGGTCGATCGGTTGTGCACAGGTGTGGCTTGCATTATCGGTGCTTTCTGCTTGCGCCGTCGCATTTGACATCGTGGTCGCGCGGCACCGTCAACCGATGGTCATCATGTCGGTGGTGTGGCCGCTCACGATGCTTTACTGGGGCCCAGTAGGGCTAGTCTTTTACTTCTGGTTCGGGCGCGCTACGCCCGGCGGGCAGGGGCATGAGGCGTCGATGTGGCAGGCGACGTTCCTCGGCGCAACGCATTGCGGCGCAGGGTGTGCGCTGGGGGACTTCGTTGGTGATTGGCTCGCGTTCCTGCTGGCTTTCAGCATCGCCGGATCGGAGTTGGGAGGACGGCTTGCGCTGGCTTTCGCCCTGGCCTACCTGATCGGGGTGGCTTTCCAATATTTCTCGATAGCGCCTATGCGGGGCATTGGCCTGAGCGATGGCGTGAAGGCCGCGGTGAAAGCCGATACGCTTTCTCTCGTTGCGTATGAAGTCGGTATGTTCGGCGTTATGATCGCTTTCGCGAAGCTCGCCACGCCGCTCAAGCCGACTGACGCCGAGTACTGGTTGAGAATGCAGTTGGCGATGGTGGCAGGGTTCCTGACGACGTACCCGGTCAACTACTGGCTCATACGGCGAGGCATCAAGGAGAAGATGTGATCTGCGTGCGTCGGTTTCTCGTATCCCTCTTCCAAACCGGGCTGGCGCTTGAGCTTTCGCTTGGTCAGATCGCAGCGTCTGCGAACGAGACTGCGCCCGATACAGCCGATTCGCTCACCAGCGGGCCGACGCCGCTTGCCTATTTCCTTCACAGCAAAGGGCCGGCGGCGCATCCCGTTCTTCAGCTCGACTGGGTGCTGACGGCCATTTGCAGTCTCGTTTGCATCATTATCGCGGTGATGCTGTTGATCGCAACCTTCCGCCGCCGCAAGAATGAGCATCACCGGGCGCTCGGTGAAGGAGGCGGCTTGGGCTTCATCTATGTCGGCACCGCCATATCGACTGTGGCGTTGTTCGGCATTGCCGTCTACATGCTGACAGTACTCGCGGAAGTCGCCGATCCGCCCAAAGCGCCTGCGCTCACCGTGACCGTGACCGCCTACGACTGGTGGTGGAAAGTGGACTACGGCCAGGGCGCGAGCGCTTTTACGACCGCGAACGAGCTGCATATTCCGGTGGGTGTACCGGTGCTCGTGCTGCTCAAGAGCGCGGACGTGATTCACGCGTTCTGGGTGCCGCAGTTGTCCGGCAAGACACAGACCATACCTGGCAACACGAACCGTCAGTGGATACAGGCAGACCGCCCCGGCATCTTTCGCGGTCAATGCACGCAGTACTGCGGCGTGCAACATGCTCACATGGCATTCGAAGTCTATGCGCAGTCGCAAGCAGACTACGACCGATGGTACGCCGCGCAACAACGTGATGCGCCCGCGCCCGCCACCGTGCGGGCGATGCACGGCAGGAAGCTCTTCGAGGAACGCTGCGCGGGCTGCCACGCGGTTCGTGGCAGCAAGTCGGCGGGCGTGCAGGCGCCCGATCTCACGCATGTTCTGTCGCGCCGGCTGCTGGCGGCGGGAACCGTCGTCAATACGCCGGAAGATCTGATGGACTGGATCCAGCATGCGCAGGAAATCAAACCCGGCACGCTCATGCCCGACATGAAGCTCTCGCCCGCCGAATCAGGCGAGCTGTCGGCATACCTCGCTACTCTCAGGTAAGGACGAAGACGATGGCCGTGACAGGGGATCGAACCGCCGTGCAATCCCACCGGGTCGCGTTCAAACGCGAGCCGGAGTTTGGCAGCGTCCCGAAGGGTTCGGAAGAAGAAAAGCGGCTGCGCGATGTATGGGAAGGCGAGTCGGGTTGGCGCGGCTTCATCACGACAGTCGACCACAAGAAGATCGGCTTGCGCTACATCGTGACGGCGTTCGTGTTTCTGCTGTTGGGCGGTATCGAGGCGCTCATCATGCGCTTGCAGCTCGCGCGGCCGAACGAGACGCTCGTGACGCCGGGACAGTACGCCGAGCTATTCACCATGCACGGCGTGACGATGATCTTTCTCTACGCGCTGCCGGTCCTGAGCGGCTTCGCAAACTTTCTCTGGCCCCTCATGCTGGGTTCGCGTGACATGGCGTTCCCGCGTTTGAACGCGCTCTCGTACTGGGTCTTTCTCTTCGCTGGCATCTTCCTCTATTGCAGCTTTCCATTTGGCGAAGCGCCCAATGCCGGCTGGTTCAACTATGTGCCGCTCTCGTCGCTCGAATACAACCGTGGAATAAACATAGACGTCTACTCGCTCGGCATGGTGTTGCTCGGCATTTCGACGACCGTCGGCGCAGTCAACTTTGTAGTGACGCTCTTTCGCATGCGGGCGGTCGGCATGTCGGTGGACCGCCTACCGATCATCGTGTGGGGTACGCTGACCACCTCGTTCGCCAACCTGTTCGCGGTGCCGTCCGTGAGCCTCGCGTTTTTGCTGCTGTGGATGGACCGCAACGTCGGCACGCATTTCTTCGATGTCGCGAGCGATGGCAGGCCGCTGCTGTGGCAACACCTCTTCTGGATGTTCGCGCACCCCTGGGTATATGTCGTCGTGCTGCCCGCGATGGGCATTGTCTCCGATGCGTTGCCCACATTTTGTCGGCGTCCACTCGTCGGTTACGCAGCAGTGGCCATGTCGACGGTTGCGACGATGATCATCGGCTTCGAAGTGTGGATTCATCACATGTTCGCGACCGGGATTCCACCGCTTGCACTCGCGTTCTTCGGCGCGGCGAGCGTGCTCATCACCATCCCGAGCGCGGTCGCCGTCTTCGCGTGGATCGCGACGATATGGAAGGGGCGCCCCGTTTTCTCGACGCCTTTCCTGTACTTTGCGGGCTTTGTCCTGATGTTCGTGATCGGTGGCGTGTCGGGTGTTATGACCGCTGCGGTGCCGCTCGACTGGCAACTCACGGACACTTACTTCGTCGTCGCGCATCTTCATTACGTGCTGCTCGGCATCAACGTATTCCCCGTGTTCGGCGGCATCACCTATTGGTTTCCCAAGTTCACCGGGCGCCTCATGAGTGAGCGATGGGGCAAGATCGCGTTCTGGATCATACTCGTCGGCTTCAATCTCGGCTTCTTTCCGATGCACATATCCGGGCTGCTCGGCATGCCCCGGCGTATCTATACCTATCCGGATGGCATGGGATGGGATACCTCCAATCTCATCACCACGATCGGCTCTTTCATCTTCGCCATCGGCGTCGGGATCTTCGCGGTGAACGCGCTCGTGTCGGCCAAGCGCGGAAAGAAATCGCCGCAGAATCCGTGGGATGCACCGGGTCTCGAATGGTCGACCGAATCGCCGCCTGCAGCCTACAACTTCGCGGTGTTGCCGATTCTCGAGTCACGCCATCCGATGTGGGAGGATCGCCTGCAGCCGAAGGGGCGGCAGTCGAGCCTGGAGTCCGGTTATCTGCTGCATCAGGGACGCGAGGCACTCGGCGTGCATCCGTTCAACGGCAAGCCCGATGCAATTCTAAAGATGCCGGAGGACGCATGGTCGCCGTTCTTGCTGGCTCTTTTCGCTGCGCTCTCTTTTGCCGCACTGCTGCTGCGCTCGCCGTGGTTCACCGGCATCATGGTCGCGGGTTGCGGTGCGACTCTCGTCGCGTGGATGTGGCCGCGTCGCTCGCTCGGGCAACGCGAGCCGCCCACGCCTGAAGAGACAATTCCCGCTCAGGCAGCAAAGAAGAAAGATTTGCTGCCGGTCGGGAGCACGGGTGAGCATTCGGGCGGATGGTGGGGCGTGCTCGCGCTCGTCGCCACGGAAGCGAGTCTTTTCGGCTACCTCATTTTCTGCCACTTCTACTCGCAGTCGCAAACCACGCTGCCGTGGCCGCCCGAGGGCATGCCGAAGATCGGCACCGGAGCGACGGCTACCGGCGTGCTCATCTTGAGTAGCGTGCTCGCGTGGATGTCGGAAAGAACGCTCAAGAAAGGCAAGCGCTGGCCAGCATTCGTGTGGATGCTTGGCGCGATTGTGCTCGGCTGCGTCTTCTCCGGCATGCAGCTGAAGGAATGGCACGACCATCTTTACGGCATGACCGCCCATCTTTATGGCTCGCTTTACTTCACGATCACCGGTTTCCACATGGCGCACGTGATGGTCGGCCTTGTGATTCTCGTGCTGCTCGCCGTGTGGATCGCGCTCGGCTATTTCGACGAGGAACGTAATGCCCCGATGCGCATTGGCGGCCTGTACTGGCACTTCGTCGACGTGGTGTGGATCTTTATCTTCACGACGCTCTACGTGACGCCTTTCTGGATGAGGGGCCACTGATGCAAGCTTCCGCGCTGCCCGAGCAGCCTCTCACGAAAGATGAAAAGCGACGTCTCGTTCTCTGCGCCTGTGCGGGCTTTTTTCTCTCGCCGGGCGCATGGCTGCTACAGGTGATGATCTCCGAGACGATTTCTGCACAGGCTTGCTACGCCGAGTCGATTCGCCGGGCCAAGCCGGTCTTCACGCACTTTCATGCGTGGCTTTACGGCACGTCGGCCGCGGCCGTGCTTGTGTCGGTTGTCTGCGCGGGACTGGCAGTCTACGGCTTTCGCTTCTTGCAGAAAAAGGAGAAACAAGTCAAAGAGGCGAGCGAGTCGTCGTCAGAAAAGCCTTCGCGCCTTGAAGAGCAGTTGAGCCGCAAGCGGTTCATTGCGCTTTGCAGTGCATTGATCGGCTGCCTCTTCGTCCTTGCGCTAGTGTTTACCATCCTGGCTGAAGTGTTCCTTGGTTCCTGCAATCCATGGCATTGAAATGAACGCGACGAGTTTGAAAAACCACATCGCCGCTGCACTGATGCCAGTCGTGCTCGCGACCCTGGGCGCATGCAGTGGCCAAGCAGACGACAATCTGCCCGATAACGTCACGGCGCAGTCGCCGATGACGAACTCCCTGCAACTAATTGCCCGCGGCGAATATCTTGCCAAGGCAGGCGATTGCAGCGCGTGTCACGACGCAGCAGACCATACGCCACTTGGCGGGGGGATGCCGGTCAATTCGCCGTTCGGTCCCATCTACGCGAGCAACATTACGCCGGACCCGACCTTTGGTATCGGACGGTACACGCCGAAAGAGTTTTCGGACGCGCTGCGCTATGGCAAGCGCCGCGACGGCAAGCGCCTGTATCCGGCGATGCCGTACCCGTCGCTCGCCAATATGACGGATGAAGACGTCACCGCGCTGTACGCGTATCTGATGCATGGCGTGAAGCCGAGCGCCAAGCGCGCGCCGGAAACTCATCTGCCTTTCCCGTTCAACCAGCGATGGGGGATGCTGTTCTGGACGTTCGCGTTCGGCAATCGCGATAAATACGAGCCCGATCCGAAGCGCAGTGCGAAATGGAATCGCGGCGCGTACCTGGTGCAGGGCCTTGGGCATTGCGGCGCGTGCCATACGCCGCGCGGTCCCGCCTATAACGAGCTCGGCTACAGCGACAAGTCGCCGTGGTATCTCACGAGCGGCGTGAACGACCACTGGCTTGCGCCTAATCTCACCGGCGACCCGGCAAGCGGCTTAGGGCGGTGGACCGCGCAGGATATCGTCGATTTTTTGCATACCGGTCACGGCGCGGGCGCGATCGCCTTTGGCGCCATGGCGCCGGTCATTGGGGACAGCACGCAGTACATGACCGATTCCGATTTAGAAGCGATCGCCACTTACCTCAAGTCATTGCCGCCGCAGCAAACCTACGGCAGCTTTGCCAACACGGAGCACGCCAAGGTACAAACGGCACGCAGCATCCAGACGGGCGAAGTCGAGCGCCCCGGCGCTGGCGTTTATCTGTCGTTCTGCGCGCGCTGCCATCAGGCCGACGGGAAGGGACAGCCGGGCAAGGTCGCGGCGCTTGCCGGAAACCCGCTCGTGCTCGCAGAAGACCCCACTTCCGTGATGCGGATCGTGATTGAAGGCAGCAAGAGCCCGACGACCAAGACAGGCCCGGCGCCGCAGAAGATGCCGGGTTTCCGGGGTCAATTGACGACCGCACAAATGGCGCAGGTTGTCAGCTTCATTCGTGGGACGTGGGGCAATCATGCAGCACCGGTTTCGGACCGCGAGGTCGAAAGCCTTCGCTCGAACATTCATAAGTAGGCGACGGGAGGCGATGGCGTCCCAGCGGTGCGCCTCGAATCTCGTCAAAGATGCAAAGGTGCTGTTTAAGCGGCCTCAGGTTTTTGAGCTTTTCTCGCCGCTGCGAAGGACGAGCACTGCATTGGTGCCACCAAACGCGAATGAGTTCGACAGCATCGTGAGCACAGATGCGCTTTTGCGCGCAGCGTTGGTCACATAGTCGAGGTCGCAAGTCGGATCGGGCGTGCTCAGATGCATGGTCGGAAGCAACGTCTGATTCTGCATTCCCATTAGACATAACAAGCACTCGAGGGCCCCAGACGCGCCGAGCAAGTGACCGTGAACAGACTTGGTCGAACTCATCGGGATGTCGTACGCCCGAGTGCCGAACACCGACTTAACGGCAGCCGTTTCAGTCGCGTCGTTAGCGGGTGTACCGGTACCGTGGGCGTTGATGGCATCGATCTCCGAGGGATCGAGCTGCGCTGCGGCGAGCGCTGCCGTCATTGCCGCGGCCTGACCTTCGACGCTTGGCCGGGTAATGTGTCCGATGTCGGTTGCGATGCCGTAGCCCAGCACTTCACCGTATATCGGTGCGTTGCGAGCGATCGCGTGTTCCCATTCCTCCAGCACCATGACCGCCGCGCCTTCCGCAAGTACCATTCCGCTGCGGTCTTTAGAAAACGGCTTGCATGAGGCCGCAGGGTCCCTTTCGTCAACAGCGGCAAGCGTGTGCAGCGCCTCCCAGGCCTTGAGGGAGCCGTATGACAGCGGCGCTTCCGAGCCGCCCGCGAGCGCCACGTCGAGTTCGCCCCGCGAGACTCGCAGCCAAGCTTCACCGATGGCCACGGTGGAGGACGAGCACGCTGACGAGTAAGTGAGGCTGGGACCGCGCAGGCCGTATTCAAGACTGATCCACGCCGCAGGAGCGTTATACATGCCCATCAGCACCATGAAGGGTTTGACGCGCTCTGAGCGCTCGCCATAGAGCGCCGCGTACCCTTCATCCATGGTGTGGGCGCCACCCATACCCGTGCCGATAAAAACACCCGTGCGCGCGTGGTCAATCTGGGTCGCCTCCAGCGCCGCGCGAGACATCGCCTCGCGACTTGCAACCAGCGCGAACTGACTGACGCGGTCGAGCATCCGGGATTTCGCTGGTTCGAAATGGTCGGCGGAGAACAACGAAGCAATGCCGCCGATCGGGGAGACTAAGCGATTCGCGAGCGCCTCATCAAGACGCTGGATGCCTGAGTGGCCGGCAGCAGCGCTGTCATACGCTTGTTGCGCATTGCTGCCGAGCGGGCAAATGGCACCGACCCCGGTGACCGCGACGCGCCTCACGGCGAGGAAGGGGAGCTTGAGTGCGTCGCGCCTGCCTGGACGCCATCAACTGTCTGATGTTCCACGTGCTCGTCGATGATCCGCGCCACGTCACCAAGCGTCGCGAGCGAAGCCGATTCGGCGCCAAGGTTGATATGGAAACGATCTTCGACGTTGAATAGCAGTTCCGCGACGGCCAGCGAGTCCAGCCCGAGCGACTCGAGCGATGCCGCTGGCGTCAACAAGGCCGGGTCCAGACTGTATTCTTTCTCTAGCGTGGTGCTCAACCAATCGAAAGTAGTGCTCATAGCGACTCGCGAACGTGTTGTTGTGTGGACGCGCTGCGACCTGCATCGTTAGCCCGTCTGAGAAACCTTGCCACACTATCAGTGTCAGCGGTACTTCATCCTGATCCGGGTGTGAGCGCCGGCGCTACTGCGCAAGCGTTGCTGCTCCGACCCATGCGACGGCGCCAGGGTCAATTGCGCACCGGGTCTTCCCGACCCAACGCGCGCCCTCAGACAATAAACCGGGCCAGAGGCTAGCGAGCGCCAGCAAGAGTGCGCTGCTGCGCGGACGCATGCATGCGTGCGCGAATGCAAAGGCGAGCCTCATGCGCGGGAGGAACTGATGGCGCCATTCGCGTGCGTAACGCCGTGCCGCCACCCGCTGCCATGACACGTCCTGCCCCGAACTTGCCTGCGACGCTTTCGCGCGAAGTAGCTCGATGCACAGCAGCCACGCCGATTGCACCGCCATGCTAATACCTTCACCGACGATGGGATGCACTTCGCCCGCCGCATTGCCGACGCGAAACAAGCCATCGTCGGCGCGCAGTCGAATGCCCGGATCGATCGGTCCGGCCCCGATCCAAGAACCTTCTTTGGAAGCCTGACGGAGAACGTCCTTCACGCCTGCGCATTCGCTTCGAAGCATGGCCTCGAAACAATCGCCGGCGCTTGCCCCAATGTGCTCACGACGCAGCGCTTCAAGCCGGTCACGGCGCAGACAGCCCGCGACGGTGGTAACGCCACCCCCCACGTCGACCATGCCTCCGTAGCCCCCTTCAAAACAGAAGACCGGAAGAAGTCCCGGCTCCAGCAGCGCCTCGTGGAAGTTCGCCTTGAAAGCGAATAGATCCGCCGGTCGCTGTTCTCTGCGATTCTGGAGGGAAGCCAGCGCGAGCGCCCCCCACGACCCATGCGCGGCAATCATGACGGGCGATGACAAGGTAGTGATGGAGGACTCGCCCTGGCGTCGAATGGCGCAACGCCAGGAACCTGGCCCGCCGACTAGTTCTGTTACCGAGTACGGCTGCAGGACCTCAACCCCGACCTTGCGCGCCTGTTCGACCAACACGGTATCCAGCGTCTCGCGCCCGATGGCTCGTCCCCACCGATAAGTGCTGTTCTGCGCCTCGGGCAAGTCGGCCACGACCTTGCGAGTGCCTTGCATCAGCGCGACGCGAACCAAATCTGGACCGGCGCGTAACGTTAGTTGCCGTTCGATGCCAAGTGCCGCAAGCAGGGACAGGGTGGCCGGTGCGACGCATTCACCGCAGACTTTTCGGCGGGGGAAGCCCTGCTTCTCAACAAGGGCGACGGACCAGCCCGCCAGCGCGAGCAAGATCGCGGCCGTTGAACCGGCTGGACCTGCCCCAATAATCACGGCATCGAACGTTATTTGCATGATTCTTTCCTGGCGACGCGCTCCGCGGTGAAGCAGTGGCTAAAGAGCCCTGCGGGAAACTCAGCAAGCTCCCACTGCGCTCCCCCCATTGGCCAAAGAGCCCGCAGTTCCGCTTCACGGAATCCCGCTTGCACGCTCAAAACGGCGTCATTGCGCGTGACAGCGTTTGCTCCGAGCACGCCGACGAGGCGGCTTCCGAGCAAGGCTGGCCAACCGCGGCGGGGCTCGCATGCAAAGAAACGGTCCGTCGCCGATTCGATCACCTCGAACAGCGCGGCGAGTTCAGCAGCCGCCAAATGGTGGAGAAAAAGCGTCGTGAAAATTATGTCCCATCGTTCAGTGCGTGCGACCTGTATGTTCGCGCTTTCACGGATCCAGTCGCCTACGTCCGTTTTAGAAACCCGCACACTCCAGCCGAGGCGTGCATAAGCTCGGATGGTCTCGCGGGTCATGAGGTCTTGACGGTCGAGCGAAGTCAGTTCAACGCCGTTATGGGCAACGCCGAACTGTCGCGCGACCCGCAGCAAGAGCGTACCGTCACCGGCGCCAAGTTCGAGTACCTTCAACGGCGCTCGAGAACGACGCGAATTCATCAACGGAGCAAATGCGCGGCCGACTATCGTAGCAGTGGCCATGACCTTGTGGAGGCGCTGAAGATCGCGCCGCGAGCGTCTCGCGGCCGGGTCTGCTGCGTCCAGCGTATCCAGGGTCTCGGCGGCGACGATTCGCGGTAGGGTCATGAGACTGAGCAACTGGTAGGGCAGGATGTCATGCGCGTCATTCGGGTTCCACCTTCAGCAGTGCTCCATGACAGCTGAATCCCGCGCCAAATGACGACAGCCACCACCATCCGGCTGGTGCTTGATCGGCCAAGGCTGCCTGCAATACGAAATAGACGAAGGCGCTCGACATGTTGCCGTACTCGCGCAGCATCGCCGCGCTATAGCGTAAGTCGTGCGCCGCCAGGCCGAATTCCCTTTCGATCGCGAGTAACACGTCGCGTCCGCCGGCGTGCATGATCCACGTTGCGACGTCTGCCTTGTGCAAGCGCGCTCGCACGAGCGCAGACTCCAGCACTTCGCACGCGTATCGGGCGGCGAGCGACGGCACGGCGCGCGTCAGGACGTTTCTCAACATGCCTGCGCGCTGCTCGAACATCAGCGCTTTTCGTTCGCCAGGGTCGATCCGCGACGTACTCCCCACCCACTTGATGTTTCGCGACGTTGTGCTTGGATGACGCGACAAGACGGCCGCGCCCGCGCCGTCGCCAAAAAGACAGGCGCTGATTATCACGCCGGGGTCATTGTCGAGATACATCGCCGCGCTGCTCACTTCGACGCAGACGGACAGAACGTTGTCACAAGCTTGGAAGGCATCGGGTGATGACTGCAACAGCGCGTTGCCGAGCTGAAGGTTTGGTAGGGCAGCAGCGCAGCCTTGACCCACTAGATCGAATGCTTGCACGTCGGGGCGCAGGCCTGCTGCTTCGATAACGTACCCGGACAGTCCGGGGCAAAGGTATCCGGTGCAAGTGCTTACGACGACGGCGTCGATCTTGCCTGGGTCGATCTTCGCGTTCGCCAACGCGCGCGTCGCTGCGGTCGTAGCCAGCAATGGGGCGTTATCTAGAAAGCGTCGAGCGAGCGTGCCTGGGTCGATCTCGAATACTTCACCCAGTGATTCGAGCGCAAGTCGTCGCGCTTCGATGCCGTTGTCTCGCTGCAAGACGGTACGAGCGACGAGGTGCGAACGAGCGTCGAGGCGGGAGTACCAGTCGGACGCTTCGAACGCAGCGAGGCATTCCGATTTCGTATAACGCCGCGGAGGGTTCGCCGTGCCGATGCCGCGAAGAAACATAAAACTCCTATGGAGGATGGACCTCGGCTGTCACTCGACTGCAGGAGGACGGCTCCAGCTAAGTGCAGGCGCGCGGCGACGCATGGTGCCGCCCTTGATTTCCGCATTCCGTTGATCGATTTCCGTTCATATGATACGAACCGGGATCGACTTTGCACCGGGCACTTTGCTCTCTTTAGCGTAATGCCATAGCGGCAGCAACACATTGCACTCCGGGTAATAGCCGCCGATGCAGCCCTCCGGGATCTCATAAGCCTTGACGGTCAGCCCTGACAGACGACGGTCGATGCCATCGTCCGCAACGGTTTGCAACGTGATCTCCTGGCCTTCCTTGAGCTGATGCTTCTTGATGTCCGCTTCGCTCATGAGAATGACCATGCGAGAACCCTTCACGCCTCTGAACCGGTCATCGAGGTTATAGATGGTCGTGTTGAACTGGCTGTCGCTGCGCAAGGTCATGAGGCGCAGTGCGTCCGGCGTCTTCTCCGGCATGTCCGGGTCTTCGCCGAGCGAGTTCGGCGTCATGAATTCGGCTTTACCGGACTTTGTTTTCCATACGCGCTCGCAAGCGGGCAGAGGCCGATGAAAACCGCCGGGCTGCCACATGCGTTCGTTGAAGTCATGGAACGTCTCGGGATACGTCGTTGCGATCTCGTTTCTGACGAGCGAATAGTCATTGCTCCACGCGTCCCAGTCGACCGTGGAACGCGAGCCCAGCGTCGCCTTGGCGATGCCCGCGACGATGAACTGCTCCGCTCGCGCTTTCTCGCTTGCCGGTTCGGTGACGCCCTTCGAGCCGTGCATGCACCCCGTGCTGTCTTCCATCGAGACCGCCTGATCGCCCAGCGGCGTGCGATGAAACTCGATGCGGCTCAGGCACGGCAACACGTACGACACTTCGCCATGCACGAGGTGGCTGCGATTAAGCTTCGTCGCCACGTTGATGGTCAGGCGCAGGCTGGCCCACGCTGGCTCCGTCTGTGACCGATCCGGCACCGAACGCACGAGGTTTCCGCCGAGGTTGAAGACCGCCTTCACTTTGCCCTTGACCATCGCCTCGAACGCTTCGACGGTATTCATCCCTTTCTTTCGCGGTGGCTCGAATGAAAACTGCTTCGCGAGCTGATCGAGGGGCGCGAGTTCCGGCTTCTCCGTGATGCCGACCGTGCGCTGACCTTGTACGTTGGAGTGACCGCGTATCGGCGACGGCCCCGCGCCCGGCTTGCCCACATTGCCGCGCAGAAAGAGCAGGTTGCACAGCATGCGTACATTCTGCACTCCGAGCCGGTGTTGAGTGAGTCCCATGCCGTAGTGCGCCATCACGGCCTTGGCCTTCATGTATTCGTCGGCTGCTTCGAGAAGCGCCGAACGCGGCAGACCGCTGACACGCTCGATCTCACTCCATTCGGTCTTGCGTGCACAGGCCGCGAAATCTTCGAAGCCGGTCGTGTGCTCCGCGATAAAGGCCACATCGATCATGCGCTCGGTGCCTTCGGCCTGTGCGCGGTCATCGGCCTCGATCACTGCCTTGCATATGCCGAGCATTGCGGCGGTATCCCCGCCGGTCTTCACCTGATGATATTGCGTGCTGATCTGCGTTTCCTTGGGCGTCAGCATCTCCACGGGCGACTGAGGGTTCGCAAACGACACGAGGCCCGGCTCGCGAAGCGGATTGAACGTGATGATGGGCACGCCGCGTTTGCGCGCGTCCTGCAACTGGTGAAGCATGCGCGGACTATTCGTGCCGACGTTCTGCCCGAAGAAGAACATGAGGTCCGTCTTCTCGAAGTCCTCGAGCGTGATGGTGCCGACGCCGACACCGATCGCTTCCTTCAGACCGACGCTCGAACTCTCGTGACACATGTTCGAGCTGTCGGGCAGGTTATTGCAGCCGTACATGCGCGCGAAAAGCTGGTACATGTAAGCCGTTTCGAGCGACGCGCGCCCTGACGCGTAGAAGACGACGGTCTCCGGATCCAGCGCATTCAGCTCTTTGGCGATGTCGTCGAACGCCTGTTGCCAGCTGACTTCGACGTACTTGTCCGTGGCTGCGTCGTAGCGCATCGGCGCGGTCAGGCGTCCTGCTTCTTCGAGATCGTGATCGTGCCAGTTGAGCAGCTGCTTAACCGTGTGAAGCTCGAAGAACTCGGGCGTCATGCGCTTGGCGGTCGTATCCCAAGCTGTCGCCTTCGCGCCGCTTTCGCAGAATTCGAACGTGTGGGGATCGGCGGGTTTGGCCCACGAACAGCTTACGCACATGAAGCCGTCCGGCTTGTTCTGCTTGAGCAGGATCGCGCTGTCTTTTAGCGGCACCTTTTCCTGCATGAGGATAGTGGCGACCGCTTTCAATGATCCCCACCCGCCAGATGCGTAAGGATACGTTGGGTTCTTCGTTTCTTTGCTCATTGGCGCGCTCCCCACGAAAAGGCACGTTGTGACGTAAGCAAGCGTCGTTCCGCGCAGCCATCGACCGGTTGATAGCGGGAAAGACGGCTGCGGCAGCCCACCTTTAACAGTGGGCTACACCGGTTTTGCAGACGAAACGCGGCTAGCGACGCGCTCGATGGTCAGCCCTTGCGCAAATACGGAGAAAACGACCACTGCATACGTAAGCATGACAACGGTGTCGCGTTGCGTCCCTGACGGCAGCGAAAGGGCTAGGGCGATGGAGATGGCTCCCCTGAGCCCGCCCCATACCATGATCGCCGCAGACGCAGGCGGCAAGCGAAGTAGCTTCGGACAAAGCGCAACCGGCGCGCCAACCGTTGCCGCACGCGCCAGCAAAGTGAGCGCGACGGCCGCGACCGCCGGGAACCAGGAACGCACGGTAGCCGTGATGGCGACGCCTTCCAGGCCAATGAGGGCGAACAGCACGGCGTTCAGTATCGCGTCGACGAGTTCCCAGAACGTATCGACGCTTGCGCGCGTTTGCTCCGACATCGCCTGCTGCCGGCCCTGGTTGCCGACGATGATGCCCGCGACGACAGTCGTGATGGGTCCCGACACGTGCAGTACGTCGGCCAGCGCGTAGCCTCCCATGACCGCTGCGATCGTCAACATCACCTCGACCTTGTATCGGTCGATGCTGCGGAGCATGAAGAAGAGGATCCCTCCGGAAATCGCTCCCAGCAGCAATCCGCCGCCGGCCTCACGAAGGAATAGGGTGAGCGCGCTCACGATCTCCGACTGCTGGCCGCTTGCGGCCATGGTCGAGAAGACACTGAAAAGGACGATGCCAACGCCGTCATTGAACAGTGCCTCCCCGGCAACTGCCGTCTCAACGGATTGCGGGACGCTCGAGCGCCGCAACGCGCCGATAACTGCCACGGCGTCCGTCGGTGCGATCAGCGCGCCAAATGCCATACAGTACGCCATCGACAGGGGAACGCTGCACCATTGTAAGACGAGGTACACGCCTGCACCGACGAGCGCTGCCGATACCACGGTCGAGACGATCGAGAGGAACGCGACCTGCCAGGCGTAACGGCGCAGTACTGCGCCGTTCAAGTCTAATGCGCCAGCGAACAGGAGCAGCGAGAGCATGCCTTGCAACACGAGTTGGCTGAACGCCAGGTGCTTCGACCAGGCGACTGCCGCGGAGCGTAGTTCCGACGCACCGAGATGGCTCGCGGCGACCATCAGCAAGGATAGTCCGAGCGCCAGTCCGGCAATCCCTATAGTCATCGGGAGTCGGATGAATCGTGTGTTCAGGTAGGCGAGAATGGCCGCCAGGACAAGCACTCCGGTAATTGCATTAAACATGGAACGGGTCCCACAAAAGGACAAATTGCAGCCGACGCATGTTACAGACCTGTCTGTCGTCATCGGGGGTGTGTGCGCGGAGCAATGGCGCGTGCGGTCTATCAAGCTCGCTGGCGCCTCCGTGGTCAAGAGCCGTTGCGTTTGGAGACGCTTATTTTCCCGCTGGGTTCAAGCGTCAGCTTGTGCAGGTCTTTCACATTCTCGACGCCGTTCTGACTCAGCGCCTCGTTGATGTCATTCTCGGACACGCCGTAGCGCAAGAGCGCCTTCTTGGATGGCTTGCCCTCTGAGAACAACGTAATGGGACTGCCTTCTGAAATGAACGCCCAGACGCGGTAGCGCGAGGCGAGATGCGCAAGCACCCAATGCGCCGCGATCATGAAACCGGTTGCGATCAGAGTGCCCATAAGGGGCGCGCTCCCCGTGATAGCCCGGCTAAGGTTGGAGCCAACGATGATCGCCACCACAATGTCGAGTGCCGCCCATCTCCCGAAGATTCTGCGCCCGGCGACCCTCACGAGAAACAGGCCCCAGCAGAACACGATAGCCGCGCGGGCGCATTCCTGAAGGGTCGTGACGTGGCCTTGAGCCCCAAAAACGTCTTGTAACAAGTTCATTTTCATTAAGGTGGACGAGTCGTCCCCATAGTAAGGTGCTCCGGTTCACTCTCGTAGTTCGCCACGAGCCGCAAGCGCCTCTATCCTGTCAGCGGTGCGTAGTGCAATCGCCTGTATTGTCAACGACGGATTGACGCCACCGACCGTCGGAAAGACGGATCCGTCGCAAATCCAAAGATTATCGATGTCCCAGCTGCGGCAATCCGCGTTGACGACGCTTGTCGCAGGATCGTCGCCCATGCGCGCGGTGCCGTTTAGATGCGCAGTGTCGTTCTTCTCCGCCCAAGTGTCTCGAGCGCCCGCCGCCTCAAGGGCGAGGTTCATGAACTGTAGAGAATGGTCTATCAGTCGGCGATCATTTTCACACCACGAATGCGTCACCCGCGCGATGGGTAACCCGTACTGATCTTTCTCATTGGCGAGCGTGACGCAGTTGCGCTCCTGCGGCATGGTCTCGCCGACGATCTTCAAGCCAGCCTGGTGGTTGTACTTCTGCATCTCGTCGACCAACGGTTGACCCCATAGGCCGCGTCCGTTTTGCACCGACGCCCACGCCACCGGCAGCGGTCCCTGACTCATGTAGCTGTAGCCGCCGAAGAAGTCCTTGCCCTTGTCCTCATAGTTCCAGTGCTCGGTCAGCGCAAGCGATGGCGGCCCCTTGTACCAGCGCACTTCTTCGTCCATCGTTCCCCAGACGGCCTGATTGCTTTGGACCATCAGGTTCTTGCCGACGAGGCCGGAGCTGTTCGCGAGGCCATCCGGATAGCGGTCCGTCGCGGACATCAGCAGAAGCCGAGGCGTTTCAATCGCATAGCCCGCGACCACGACATTGCGTGCGCGCTGGAACTGCCATTGCCCTTCGCGCAGATATTCGACGCCAGTGGCACGGCCGTCGTCGCCCATGACGATGCGTCCGGCCATCGCGAGGTCGCGAATCTCCGCGCCTGCGCGCACGGCGCGCGGTATCCATGTGACGAGCGCGCTTTGCTTCGCGTTGGTCGCGCATCCCGACACGCAAAATCCGCGATATACGCAGGGATGCGCCTCGCCGCGCGGCGCCGAGACTGTTGCGAGCGGCGTCGCCGACCAGTCGATGCCGAGCGCCTCGCAGCCGCGCGCAAGCACGAGCGCGGCGGCGTTCAGTTCGTGCGGCCGATACGGATAGCGCGGCCGCTTCGGTCCCCACGGATAGTTCACCGGCCCCGCGATCTTCAGCGCCTCTTCGACTTCGCCGTAATAACGCCACATCTCGCGCCAGTCGAGCGGCCAGTCCGCGCCGTAGCCGAGCAGCGAGCGCGATTTGAACCACTCGGGCCGAAAGCGCAGCGAGACCATCGCGAAGTGAACGGTGCTGCCGCCCACCGCCTTGCCGCTGTTGTTGTTGCCGAGCTTGAGCGGGTTCTCGCCGTCGCAGATGCGGTCGTCGGTCCAGAAGAGCTTGCCCTGATGCGTCTCGTCGGATGCGAACTCTTCGAGCGGACGCCACCACGCGCCGGCATCGAATGCGACGACCTTGAAGCCCTTCTCCGCGAGACGGCATGCGAGCGTGCCACCGCCCGCACCCGTGCCGACGATCGCGAAATCGACCGCTTCGTCTTGCGGATATTCGCGCATCGGAATCCAGGCGCCGGGATGAAACACATCGGGCGCGCGCCCGTTCTTGCCGCGCGGATAACGCTCGGCGTCCTTAGGCGTTTCAGCGGACACGGCGATTCTCCTTGGCCGCATCGTCTTCGTGACCCGGCTTCGCTTCGGCGGCTTCCCACGGATCGCGCCGATTCGCGACCATCCGCACGTAGCCGCGCGGATTGGCCGGACCGCCGAAGCCGATCTCGCTCCACGCGTGCGGATGCGCGTAATACATGCCGCAGATGTCATGCAGCACGCGCTCCGCAAAGAACAGCGCGGGCGGCATGCCCTGCCATGCCGCGTCACTGAGCCTGCCGTGCTGCATGTCGTCGATGAGCGCGCGGCGCGCCTCATCGTCGATGCTCGCGAACGGCAACTCATGACGCGCGCGGCTTTCAGCATCGAGCGCGCGAAGGCCGATGCGCCACGCATCGCGCATCGGCGGCAAACGCGCGTCGCGATAGCCGTCGCCGGTGTTCTCGGCAAGGCGCGCATCGACGAGCGCGGCCACCGGCACGGCGGGCCGCTCGCGGTCCTGCGGCACGATGCACGCGCACAATGCGCCGAGCGCGCGCCATTCCACGGCATCGAGAAATTTTGGGCCTTGCTGCGTGGCGAGCCGTTCGTCGATGACCTTGCGCGTCACGTCGTCCCATGAGGGCGTGTCGCGCTTGTTCATCACGTCATAGCCGGGATAGCGGGGCAGTGTGGTCATTTTTCGGTCTC
>NZ_LR733534.1 GCF_902506145.1 Burkholderia sp. 8Y
GCGTGCCGACCGCCATGTTCACGCCGCTGTTCGTGATCTCGCGCACCTCCGGATGGAGCGCGCACATCATCGAGCAGCGCATCGACAACAAGATCATCCGGCCGAGCGCGAATTACACGGGGCCGGAGAATTTGAAGTTCGTGCCGATAAATAGGCGAAAATAGCGGGCTGCGCGATCGGAATTCGCGAGGTGAGATTCCCATCCGCGCAGCAACCGCCATTCAACCCAAATGTTTTTGAAAGGTTTTACCGATGAATAAACTTCTGATCGCTGCAATCGTCGGCACGCTCGCCACCACGAGCGTGTTCGTGAGCGCCGACGCCTTCGCCGCGACAACCGAATCGAGCGCGGCCAAGGCCAAACGCCCCGCTCCGGCGCGCCGCCTGATCAAGCGCAAGCCCAAGGCCGAAGCGGCTGCGGCAGCGAAGACGGACCCGATTCCCGATGGCTCCGTGAAGTGGTCGTGCAAGGACGGCACGGCTTTCTACCTGAAAGGCGACATGAAACGTGACTCGATCGTCACGGTGAACTGGGCGAAGAAGGACTACAAGCTGCCGCGTCAGGACACGACGACCGGCGCCGACCGCTTCCACGACGCCGCTACCGGCATGGATCTCGTCGTCATCCCGACGAAGGCCATGCTGTTCTCGGACAAGGACTCGTCGCGTCTCGCCGACGAGTGCATGACGGCCGAGATGGCGGCAGGCGCGACCGCGCCCACGCAGGCGGAAGCGTTGAAGCAAAACCCGCTGTTGCTCAAGCCGGCGGAATAAGCTACATCAGTATTTCAATACAGGAATCCTCGATGTCCGCACCGATCTCCAATGTCCGGCCCGAACCGGACAAGGTACTCGTCGACATAGTCGACTATGTTCTTCATTACGACGTCGACAGCACGCTTGCGCTGGAAACCGCGCGCAATTGCCTGATCGACACGCTCGGTTGCGGACTCGAAGCCCTCTCCTACCCCGCCTGCACCAAGCTGATGGGACCGATCGTGCCCGGCACGATCGTCCCCAACGGCGCGAAGGTGCCGGGCACCCAATTCCAGCTCGACCCGGTTCAGGCCGCGTTCAACATCGGCGCGATGATCCGCTGGCTCGACTTCAACGACACGTGGCTCGCGGCTGAATGGGGCCATCCGTCGGACAACCTCGGCGGGATTCTCGCCACGGCCGACTGGCTTTCGCGCAACGCCGTCGCGAGCGGCAAGAAGCCGCTTACGATGAAAGACGTCCTGATCGCCATGGTCAAGGCGCACGAAATTCAGGGCTGCATCGCGCTCGAAAACTCGTTCAACGAGGTCGGGCTCGATCACGTGCTGCTCGTCAAGGTTGCATCGACCGCCGTGGTCGGGCAAATGATCGGGCTGTCGCGCGAAGAGCTGATCAACGCGGTGTCGCTCGCATTCGTCGACGGCCACTCGCTGCGCACGTATCGCCATGCGCCGAACACGGGCTCGCGCAAGTCGTGGGCCGCAGGCGACGCGACCTCGGGTGCCGTGCGTCTCGCGTTGATCGCGAAAACCGGCGAAATGGGCTATCCATCCGTTCTGACCGCCAAGACATGGGGCTTCTACGATGTCCTCTTCAAGGGCAACGAGTTCAAGTTCCAGCGCCCCTATGGCTCGTACGTGATGGAGAACGTGCTCTTCAAGATTTCGTTCCCTGCCGAATTCCATTCGCAAACAGCGGTGGAAGCGGCCATGACGCTGCACGGCAAGCTAAAGGAAGCCGGCAAGGGCGTCGAAGACATTAGAAAGATCACCATTCGCACGCACGAAGCGGCGATTCGCATCATCGACAAGAAAGGCCCGCTCGATAATC
The DNA here is from genome assembly GCF_902506145.1 of Burkholderia sp. 8Y. Classification (GTDB taxonomy): domain Bacteria; phylum Pseudomonadota; class Gammaproteobacteria; order Burkholderiales; family Burkholderiaceae; genus Caballeronia. The sequence continues at coordinate 1,828 of NZ_LR733534.1, forward strand.
CCGCTGACCGCGATCACTGCATTCAGTACATGATCGCCGTGCCGCTGATTTTCGGGCGCCTGACCGCCGCCGATTATGAAGATGTCGTGGCGAAAGACCCACGCATCGACACATTGCGCGCGAAGATGGAATGCGTGGAAGACCCGCAATTCACGAAGGACTATTTCGACCCGGACAAGCGGTCGATCGCGAACGCGCTGACCGTCGAATTCAACGACGGCACGAAGCTGGACGAAATCGCGGTCGATTATCCGATCGGTCACAAGCGCCGCCGCGCGGACGGCATTCCGCTGCTCATCGAGAAGTTCAGGACGAATCTCGCGCGGCGCTTTCCCACCAGGCAACAACAGGCGATCCTCGCGGTATCGCTGGATCAGGCAAAGCTGGAAGCAATGCCGGTCAATGAATACGTCGATCTGTACGTGATTTAGTCGATCGACTCGGTCATACAGAAACGTTGCATCGAAGCTATTTCCTCGTTTAGCCCTAGGAAAATAACCATGGCCCACAATCTCCACAATACGCTCAAGGAATTCGACAGCGGCTCCGGCAAAGGCAAGTACTACTCGCTGCCGCAACTCGGAAAAGCACTGAATGTCGACATTCAGCGCCTGCCGGTTTCGATTCGTCTCGTGCTCGAATCCGTGCTGCGCAATTACGACGAGAAGAAGATCAGCGAAGAGCACATCAAGCAGCTCGCGAACTGGAAGCCGAACGCCCCGCGCGTCGATGAAATCCCGTTCGTCGTTGCGCGCGTCGTGCTGCAGGACTTCACCGGCGTGCCGCTGCTCGCCGACATCGCCGCCATGCGCGGCGTGGCGAAGCGCACGGGCAAGGATCCGAAGGCGATCGAGCCGCTCGTGCCGGTGGATCTGGTCGTCGATCACTCGGTGCAGATCGACCATTTCCGCGAGCCGAACGCGCTCGACCTGAACATGAAGCTGGAATTCCAGCGCAACAACGAACGCTACCAGTTCATGAAGTGGGGCATGCAGGCGTTCGACACGTTCAAGGTCGTGCCGCCGGGCGTCGGCATCGTGCACCAGGTGAACCTGGAATACCTCGCGCGCGGCGTCCACAAGAAAGACGGCGTCTATTATCCGGACACGCTCGTCGGCACGGACAGCCACACGACGATGATCAACGGCATCGGCGTCGTGGGCTGGGGCGTGGGCGGCATCGAAGCGGAAGCGGGCATGCTCGGCCAGCCGGTGTACTTCCTGACGCCGGACGTGGTCGGCGTCGAGCTGAAGGGCAAGCTGCGCGAAGGCTGCACGGCCACCGACCTCGTGCTGACCATCACCGAAATGCTGCGCAAGGAGAAAGTCGTCGGCAAGTTCGTCGAATTCTTCGGCGAAGGCACGGCGTCGATCGCAGTGCCAGACCGCGCGACCATCGGCAACATGGCGCCGGAATACGGCGCGACCATGGGCTTTTTCCCGGTCGACGAAAAGACCATCGACTACTTCCAGGGCACGGGCCGCACCGACGAAGAAATTTCGGCGTTCGAGAACTACTTCAAGGCGCAGAACCTCTGGGGCGTGCCGAAGGCCGGCGACATCGACTACACCAAGACGCTGACGCTCGATCTCTCGACTGTCGCGCCGTCGCTCGCGGGTCCGAAGCGTCCGCAAGACCGCATCGAGATCGGCAACGTGAAGAGCACGTTCACCGACCTGTTCTCGAAGCCGGTCGGCGAAAACGGCTTCGCGAAGAAGCCGGACGACCTGCAAGCGACGTACAAGACGGCGGACGGCATCGACGTGAAGAATGGCGACGTGCTGATCGCGGCCATCACCTCATGCACGAACACGTCGAACCCGAGCGTGCTGCTCGCGGCCGGCCTGCTCGCGAAGAAGGCCGTCGAAGCCGGCCTGACGGTGGCGCCGCACATCAAGACGTCGCTCGCGCCGGGATCGCGCATCGTCACCGAGTATCTGACGAAGACGAACCTGCTGACGTATCTCGACCAGCTCGGCTTCACGCTCGCCGCTTACGGCTGCACGACGTGTATCGGCAATGCAGGCGACCTGACGCCGGAACTGAACGACGCCATCGTGAAGAACGATATCGTCGCGGCCGCCGTGCTGTCGGGCAACCGCAACTTCGAGGCGCGCATTCACCCGAACATCCGAGCCAACTTCCTGGCATCGCCGCCGCTGGTCGTGGCGTACGCGATCGCCGGCAACATCACGCGCGATCTGATGACCGAGCCTGTCGGCCAAGGCAAGGATGGCCGCGACGTGTTCCTGGGCGACATCTGGCCGACGAGCGAGGAAGTGCACGCGCTGCTCAAGTTCGCGCTCGACGCCGAAGCGTTCCGCGAGAACTACTCGCAGCTCACGAAGGAAGGCGACCTGTGGAGCAAGATCGCGGGCGAAACCGGTCAGGTCTATGACTGGCCGAAGTCGACGTACATCGCAGAGCCGCCGTTCTTCGGCGACGACTTCTCGATGAAGCCGGCCGATTCGATCCCCGCCGTGACGAACGCGCGCGCGCTCGGCATCTTCGGCGATTCGGTGACGACGGACCACATCAGCCCGGCGGGTTCGATCAAGGAAACGTCGCCGGCGGGCGTGTGGCTGAAGGCGAACGGCGTGCAGAAGGCCGACTTCAACAGCTACGGCTCGCGCCGCGGCAACCACGACGTGATGATGCGCGGCACCTTCGCGAACGTGCGGATCAAGAACCTGATGATTCCGGCGAAAGCGGACGGCACGCGCGTGGAAGGCGGCCTGACGATCCATCAGCCGAGCGGCGAACAACTGTCGATTTACGACGCCGCGATGAAGTACATCGACCAAGGCACGCCGACGATCGTCTTCGCGGGCGAAGAGTACGGCACGGGTTCGTCGCGCGACTGGGCGGCGAAGGGCACGCAACTGCTCGGCGTGAAGGCCGTGGTCGCGCGCAGCTTCGAGCGTATCCATCGCTCGAACCTGGTCGGCATGGGCGTGCTGCCGCTGCAGTTCAAGGGCTCGGATAGCGTGCAGTCGCTCAACATCACGGGCGACGAGACGTATGACATCGAAGGCCTGGGCGACGACTTCAAGCCGCAGCAGGAAGTCACGCTGGTGATTCACCGCAAGGATGGCAAGGACGATCGCGTGCAGGTGCTGCTGCGTATCGATACGCCGATTGAAGTGGACTACTACAAGCACGGCGGGATTCTGCCGTTCGTGCTGCGCTCGCTGCTCGCGGCTTAAGCTTGAGTGTTTTGCAGGTGACCGCGCCCGAAAGGGCGCGGGAACATTGGACCCGGCCTTGGCCGGGTTTTTTTTGCGTGCGTGGCATCCGTGCGCCACCGCCCCCTCACATCGGCGGCACAACCCCGCCCTTCTCCACCACGATCCGCTGCGCGGCAAAATCCCCACCATCCGGGCTCGCCAGCACGAAAATCTTCTTCCCCGGCTTCAGATCATCATGCGTGGCGGGCGCGAACGTCACCACCGGCACGTTCTCCGGCACCGTGATCGAGCTCGACCCGCCCTTGTACGACAGCTTCAGATCGCGTCCGCTCGTGCCCTGAACGACCTGATCGACATTCGCGTTCGTCATCGAGCTTTGCGGCCCGAGGTCCCACGCATAATGACCTTCGCCCGTGCCGCGCGCCGCTTCCGGGAACACCAGCACTTCGGTCGCCGTGAGCTTGCCATCGGTGCCCGTCGTCGCAGCCGTGCCGACGAATTCGCCCGGCTTGATGTCCTGCAGTGCGATGTTCCTGAGCGCCGTCACGGGCGTGTCGGCCTTCACAGTGACCTTGACCGTATCGCCGCTACGACGATGCACCGTGAGCGTGTCGCCCGAAATCGCGACGATATCGCCGCGAATACGCGTGGGCTTGGCGGCGGGCGTTTGCGCGAACGCGGCAGCCGTGAATGCGAGCGCCGCGATGCTGACGCCGAGTTTCATGCGAATCCACATGCAATCTCCTTCTGGTTGAACAAACTAGCGAACGTTGAAGTCACCTCGTCACGAACCGCCGAACCAGTTGTAGCCCTGGTTCTCCCAATAGCCGCCCGGATATTCGTTGGTGACGGTGATCGCCACGATATGCTTCGGGTTCTTGTAGCCGAGCTTGGTCGGCATGCGCAGCTTCATCGGGAAGCCGTATTTCGGCGGCAGGATCTGGCCGTCATAAGTCAGCGTGAGCAGCGTTTGCGCGTGCAGCGCGGTCGGCATGTCGATGCTCGTCGAGTAGTTATCCGCGCAGTGGAACGCGACATACTTCGCGCTCGTATCCGCGCCGGCGCGCGCCAGAAAGTGCGCGAAGCGCACGCCGCCCCATTTGCCGATCGCGCTCCATCCTTCTATGCAGATATGCCGCGTGATCTGGCTTTCCTGCGGCATTGCGTGGAGTTCGTCGAGCGTCCACACGCGCTTGCCCTGCACGAGACCGCCGACTGCCAGCTTGTACGCGGACGGATCGACTTCCGGCACTTCGTCGATGTCATAGAACGCGTTGAACGGAAACGGCCGCGTGATCATCGATTCGGGATACGTCGGCGCGAGCTTGTTCGGATCGAAGAGCAGCGCCTGCGCGTCGTCGTTCAGCGACGAAATTTTGCGCAGCATCGCGCTGACGGATGTGTCGTCGGTGATATTGCAGCCCGACAGCATCACGAGGCTGCCGAGCGAAAGAATGCGCTTGCCGAACAAACGCCGCGCGGGCGCTTTGAGTTCCTTCGCTGCGTCCTTGATGATGGACTCGGCGTCGAGTGTGTTCCTGCTGATCCGCATGGCGTCAACGTCCTCTGATCATCAGTACGAGCGAGCGCGGCACGAGCGCGACCATCGCCACATGCAGCACGACGAACGCGACGAGAAAGCTCATGCCGAAAAAGTGCACGACGCGGGCGTTGTCATAGCCGCCCATCAGCGCACGCAGCCACGGAAACTGCACGGACTTCCACACGACCAGCCCCGACAGAATAATGACGAAGATATCCACGATCACCGCCAGATACGCGAGCTTTTGCACCGCGTTGTAATGCGTGAGATCGTCGTGGCCGAGCTTGCCGCGCAGCGCGGCGAACGCATCGCCGAACACGCTCCTGATGCTCAACGGAAGCATGCGCCGGCGCAGGCGGCCGGTCGCCACGTTCATCGCGAGATAGACGATGAAGTTCGCGACGAGCAGCCACATCGCCGCGAAATGCCACTGGAGCGCGCCGCCGAGCCAGCCGCCGAGCGTGACGGCGGGAGAGAACGTGAGCGCCTTGAAGATGGGCGACGCGTTATAAATCTGCCAGCCGCTCGTTACCATCACGACGATGGCAAGCGCATTCACCCAATGCGTGATGCGCAGCCACAGCGGCTGGACCGTGTGAAGTGTCCGTTCTTGCACGTATTGCCTCGCGAGTTGATGATCGAGCATGGACGCATGCTAACGGTCGCGCGCTGATCGATCGATGACCTCTCCATGACGTTTTTGTCATTTACGCGGGACAAGCGCGGACGCTCGATAGAATCATGTCAACATGATAACGAAGCTCGCGCGCATGACCATCCTCGTGATCGAAGACGACCGCAAGACCGGCGATTACCTGAAAAAAGGGCTCATCGAGTCCGGTTATCAGGTCGATCTCGTGCGCAACGGCACGGACGGCCTGCATCAGGCGCTCGCGAACCCGTATGAGTTGATCGTGCTGGACGTCATGCTGCCCGGCATCGACGGATGGCAAGTCATGGCGGCGCTACGCGCGAAGCGTGACTTGCCTGTCATTTTTCTCACGGCGCGCGATCACGTCACCGACCGCATTCACGGACTGGAACTCGGCGCGGACGATTACCTCGTCAAGCCGTTCTCCTTCACGGAGCTTGTCTTGCGCATTCGCACGCTGTTGCGTCGCGGCGTGATGCGCGAATCGGATACGTTTCAGATCGCCGATTTGCATGTGGATGTCTTGCGCCGCAAAGTCACGCGCAAGGGCATCGACATCGTGTTGACGAACAAGGAATTCGCACTGCTGCATCTCTTTTGCAAGCATCCGGGCGAGGCGCTGTCTCGCACGCTCATTGCGTCAGAAGTCTGGGACATGAACTTCGACAGCGATACCAACGTGGTCGATGTCGCCGTCAAACGCCTGCGTGCGAAGATCGACAATCCGTTCGAGCCGAAGCTCATTCACACGGTGCGCAGCATCGGCTATTCGTTCGGAGAAGACGCTTGAGCCGGCGCCCCCGTTCACTTGCGCTACGGATCGCGCTGTCGTTCGCGGTCATCGTCTGGGTCGTGGTCGGCATGGTCGGCGTGGCGCTCTATCACGCGACAAACTCGGCGCTCTCCACGCGCGCCGATTATCAGCTGATCGGGCGCGTGGAGCACTTTCGCTCGCTGCTGCACGATCTCTACACGATCAACGAAATCGAAGCGCGGCCCCGGCTCTTCGAAACCATGCTCGGCGACCGGCAGGACGTCATTCTTTTCCGGCGCGCGGGATCGGCGGCTTTCATCAACGTCAATCCCGAGCATATGCCGTTGCCGCCGCTGCATATCGTGCCGGTGAGCCGCGCCATCGGTCTCGACGATCTCTACGAAGGCACGCGCGCCGACGGCGTGCGCATGCGCTGGGTCGGGGCGCAGGCGCGCATCGGCGACAGCGGCGAAATGGTCGAAATCATCGCGGCGCACGTGATGACGCAGGAAGCGCGCGTGCTGTCCACGTATCGCGTCCGCGTGTGGGTCAACATGATCGGCGCGGCGCTCATCGCGATGCTGCTTGCGTACTGGGTCACGGGCCGCGGCTTGCGCCCGCTCAAGCTCATGGCAGATAAAGCCGCCGAAATCACGCCGAACCGCATGTCCGCGCGTCTGGACGTGGCACACGCGCCGACTGAATTGCAGGGCCTCGCCGCGTCCTTCAACGCCATGCTCGACCGCCTCGAAAACGGCTACGAACGTCTGCTGCAATTTTCGGCGGACCTCGCGCACGAACTGCGCACGCCGATCGGCGTGCTGATCGGCGAGACGCAGGTCACGCTCGCGCACACGCGCAGCGCGCCAGAATATCGCAGCGTGCTCGAATCGAATCTGGAGGAGCTGGAGCGGCTCGCGCGCATCGCGCAGAACATCCTGTTTCTCGCGCAGGCGGATCACGGCGAAAAGGCGATCGAGCGCGAGCGGCTCGACCTACGCGAGGAATTGCAGAGCATCGCGGCGTATTTCGAAGGCATCGCGGACGAACGCCGCATCACGTTCGAAATCGACGCGCACGGCGACATGCGCGCCAACGCGATCATGTGCCGCCGCGCAATCGGCAATGTCGTCGTGAACGCGGTGCGGTATGCGGCGCCGGATACCGTCGTGCGTCTGACGGCCCACGCCGATGCCGAGGGCGCGTGCATCGTCGTCGGCAATCGAGGCACGCCCATTCCGCGCGAAGAAATCGCGCGCCTCTTCGACCGCTTCTATCGCGGCGACGCGGCCCGCAGCGAATGGACGGAATCGAGCGGGCTCGGCCTCGCCATCGTGCAGGCGATCATGCGGATGCACGGCGGAAGCGCATCGGCGGAATGCTCGGCGGACGGGTGGATCGAGTTCACGCTGCGTTTTCCCGCCGAAGCCTGAGGCCGCGCAAGGCGAAAGCGGTCACGTTCCCGCGACGCTCGCCACCTCGCGCTGCGCCAGCAACGCGTGAATCTGCGAGACGACCGCCGCGCCCTCGCCCACGGCCGCCGCCACGCGCTTGGTCGAACTGGAGCGCACATCGCCGATGGCGAACACGCCCGGCACGCTCGTCTCCAGCCCCATCACGCCTTGCGTGCGTCCGTCGTGCGCCTCGGGGCCGGTCAGCACGAAGCCTTTGGCATCGGTGTTCACGCTGCAATCGCGCAACCAGTCCGTGTTCGGATCGGCGCCGGTGAACAGGAACAGATGCCGCGATTCGAGCCGCTTCGGGCCGTCCGGCGTCTTGCAGTTGACCGCCGTCAGCACCCGGTCATCGCCTTCGAGCGAGACGATCTGCGTGTGCGTGTGTACCGTCACGTTCGGCAACGAGCCGATGCGCTCGACCAGATAGTGCGACATGCTCGCCGAAAGACTGGCGCCGCGAATTAGCACATCGACGTGCTTCGCGTGCGAGGCCAGATACACCGCCGCCTGTCCCGCCGAATTGCCGCCGCCGACGAGCACGACGTCCGCGTTCTTGCAAAGTTTCGCTTCGACCGGCGACGCCCAGTAGTAGGTGCCGCGGCCCTCGTAACGTTCGAGCCCTTCGATGGCCGGCCGCCGGTACGCCGCGCCCGACGCGACCACGACCGTCTGCGTGGCGACGCGCGTGCCGTTCTCCAGTTCGATCTCGATGGGCGACTCGCCGCAATGCAGCGCCTTGATGCGCGTCGGAATCGCGATATGCGCGCCGAACTTCTGCGCCTGCACGAACGCCCGCCCCGCGAGCGCCTGACCCGAAATGCCGGTCGGAAAGCCGAGATAATTTTCGATGCGCGAACTTGCGCCCGCCTGCCCGCCCGGCGCGCGGCAGTCGAACACGGCCACCGACAGCCCTTCGGACGCCGCATAGACCGCCGTCGCGAGACCGGCCGGCCCCGCGCCGACAATCGCGACATCGTAGACGTGATTCGAATCGAACTCCGGCAGCCAGCCCAGCTGCGTCGCGACCTGATTCTCGTCAGGCGCGCGCAGCACGGTGCCGTCCGGGCAAATGACGAGGGGAAAGTCCGCCGTCGACGCCGAGATGCGTTCCAGCAGCGCGATGGCGTCCGGGTCCGTGGTCGCGTCGATGACCGTGTGCGGGTAGCCGTTGCGCCGGAAGAAGCCTTGCAGCGAGATCAGCCGGCCATCGTCCGACTGGCCGAGCAGCACCGGCCCGCTGCCCTTCTCGATCAACCCGACGCGCCGCAGGATCAGCGCGCGCATGATGCGCTCGCCGAGTTCCGCTTCGGCGACGAGCAACGCCCGCAGCCGTTCGGGCCCGATCACGATGCCTTCGACGTCTTCCGCCGCCATGCCGTCGACGAGACACGGCTTGCCGGAAAGCTGCGCGACTTCCGCGAGAAAATGCCCCGCGCCGTGTTGCACGACGATATGGGTCTTGCCGAGCGCATCGCGGCGCGTGACGCTCACGAGTCCCTTGAGCACGATCACCATGCCGCGCCCGACCTCGCCCGTGCGGAACATCCACTCGCCCGCGCGCCAGCGCGCCGCCGTGCCGAAGCGGGCCATGCGCCGGATTTCGTCGTCGGTGAGACGCGGGAACATCTGGTGCGCGCGCGTTTGCAGCGGCGAAAACGGCGCGCTCTCGGCTTCGGGCGCGCTCGCGCCCTGCGCTGCCGTGTCCGAATCGTCCGGCGGCGGCATGCCCGGGCTCCACGCGATCACGTTCGGCATCGGCGCGGCGCGCTCGCTGTTCGGGGTGGTGCTCATGCGTGATCTCCGTGGGGTAGGCCGGGTTCATGCAGGGGCGCCGACGCTGCCGACGCTGTATTGGCGGACGCCGCGTCCCGCACCATCGGCAGCGAGCACATGTTCGCCATTTGCTCCGCTTCCTCCGGCGTGGCCGCGACGAGTTCGCCGAACTCCGTCAGCTTTGCCACTTCGAAGCCGGCGAGCCGCCACGCGTCGAGGCCGCCCGTGAGCGGAAGGACATCGCGAAAGCCCGCGTTGCGCAGCGTCTTCGCCATCCACGCGGCGGACACTTCGTTCGGGCACGAGCAGTAGATGACGAGCTTGCGGTCCTTGTCGTAGCCCTCGATGATCTTCTGCAATTCGCGCTCGTCCGCGAACAGCGCGCCCGGAATCACGTACGGGTCCAGCATGCGCTTCTCAGCCGAGCGGATGTCGAAGATGACGGGCAGCGGATCGCCGTGCATCAGCGCGTAAAGATCGTCCACCGTGATGCGCGCCTTCTCGAGCGTCGCCATGAGCGCGCGCCGACGCCACCAGCGATACGTCACATAAACGGCGAGCAGCACCGCGACGACGATGACCGCCTGGCGTCCGAGCCGCGAGATCATCGCGAAGACCATTTCCAGCTCGGCCGCAAACACCACGCCGACCGAGAGGCCGACCGCGCTCCACAGCGCGACGCCCGCGCCGTCGTGCAGGATGAAGCTGCGCAGCCGCACGCCCATTGCGCCCGCGAGCGGCACGGAGACGAGCGACAGACCGGGAATGAACTTCGCGACGAGCAGAATCCGCACGCCCCAGCGCCCAAAGAAGCGTTCGGTCTTCTTCACGCAGGTATCGCGCGAAAGGGACAGCTTGCAGATGGTCTTGAGCGTGCGGTCGCCGTATCTGCGGCCGCCCTGGAACCAGACGAGATCGCCGAGCACGCCGCCCGCGACCGCGACGGCCAGCACGCCGATGAGCGGCGGCCAGAACGCCGCGCCGTTCACGGCCATGAGCGCGGTGGATGCGCCGACGATGATCATCGTCGGCATGGCGGGCACGGGCAGCCCCAGCGCGGAGCCCATGACGTTGATGAAAACGATCGCCGGGCCGAAACGATCGACTAGCTGATGGAGCAACATGGGATTCTCCCGCGTGCGCGATGGCGTTCTGACGTGACCGAGGCGCTTGCCGCGAGCGCGGCGAAGGCGGCAATCCGGCCGCGAGCGAGGGAGAAACGGGCGTGCGGACCCCCGTGATCCACTGCGGCCTTCGTCACACTGAAGAGAGGAGTGTAGCGCGGAAATGCAGATGTAACCGTGACAGGTGCCGGTGGGTCGGGCGGTTGATTCGCGGGCTCCGGTCGGCGATTGAACGCGGCGCACGACGACGCGCGTCGCTCAACCGCCGAGAAGCCGCGTTCCTGCTTGCGCGCACGCCGCGCGCTTCGGTCTTCGCTCGAAACGCGCAGACCGTCGGCGCGAATCCGTCGCCCTACCCCCGCGCATCCTCCGTATAAGCGCGAACCACGTCCACAAACGACCGGTCGCCCGTCAGTCCCAATTGCTGGGCGCGCGACGTATCCCACGCGCCCGGCCAGCTTCCGACGATCTTCTCGATGCGCTCGTCGCGCTGCCAGTCGATGCGCGTCACGGCATCGTCGCCGGCCACTTCGCGCAGCGCCGCGACCATCTCGTTCACGCTCACCGAAAGTCCCGGCAGGTTGACGATGGGCCGCGTGCCCAGCGCCGCGCGGTCGATCTCGCAGCCCGCGATCAGCGCATCGACCGCGCTTTTCGGCGAAAGCAGCCACAGGCGCGTCTCTCCGTCCACCGGACACACCGAACGTTCGCCGTTCAGCGGTTCCCGAATGATGCCGCTCGCGAACGACGACGCCGCCGCGTTCGGCTTGCCCGGCCGCACGCTGATGGTCGGCAGCCGCAGCACGCGGCCATCGACGAAACCGCGCCGCGCGTAATCGCAAAGCAGCAGTTCCGCGATGGCCTTCTGCGTTCCATACGACGATTGCGGATTGAGCGCGGTGTCGTCCTGCACGACATCCGGCAGCGCGCCGCCGTAGACCGCGACCGAACTCGTGAACACGACGCGCGGCGCGTGCCCCGACGCGCGGCAGACTTCGAGCAGCGTGCGCGACGCGTCGAGATTGATCCGCATGCCGAGATCGAACTCCGCTTCGGCCTGACCGGAGACGATCGCGGCCAAGTGAAAGATCGCGCGTGTCTCGCCGTCGATGCAGCGTTCCAGCACCGCGCGCTCCGCGATATCGCCGGTTTCGGCGCGCACGCGCGGGTCGGAAACGAGACGCGCATCGGTGGGACGCGCCACGTCGAGCAGCACCAGTTGCGTGACGGGCTCGCCGTCGAGCGTGCCGCGTTCGAGCAACCGCGTGGCGAGCCGCTGGCCGAGAAAGCCCGCGCCGCCCGTGATCAGAATTTTCATGTCGTCGCTCCGGAAGGCGTCACAGATAGGGTTTGAGCCAGCCGAGACCTTCGGACGTGCCCGCTTTCGGCCGGTATTCGCAGCCGATCCATCCGTCGTAGCCGAGCGAATCGACGAGATCGAACAGATACGGATAGTTGAGCTCGCCGATATCCGGTTCGTTGCGGTCCGGCACGCCCGCAATCTGAATATGGCCGATGCCCGCGTTCGCGCGTTGCATGTCGCGCTCGAGCTTGATGGCGATATCGCCTTCGACGATCTGGCAGTGGTAAATGTCGAACTGCACTTGCAGATTCGGCGCGCCGATTTCATCGCAGATGGCTTGCGCCTCGTCCTGACGATTCAGGAAGAAGCCGGGAATATCGCGCGTGTTGATCGGCTCGATCACGATGCCGACGCCCGCCGTCTGCGCCGCCTTCGCCGCATGTTCCAGATTGCGCAGATACACCGCGCGATGTTCGTCGCGCGGCTGATCCGGCGCGATCAGGCCCGCCATGACGTGCAGTTTCCGGTTGCCGAGCGCCGCTGTGTATTCGAGCGCCTTGTCGACACTTTGCCGGAACTCGTCCTCGCGGCCCGGCAACGACGCGATACCGCGTTCACCTGCCGCCCAGTCGCCGGGCGGCGCGTTGAAGAGCGCCTGCGTGAGACCGTTGTCCGTCAGGCGCGCCTTAATGTCGGCGGCGGAAAAGTCGTACGGAAACAGGAATTCGACCGCCTTGAAGCCGTCTTTCGCGGCGGCGGCGAAGCGGTCGAGGAACGCGTGTTCGGTGTACATCATCGTCAGATTCGCGGCGAAGCGGGGCATCGCGTGTTCTCCTTGCGTGTTCGGGTTGCGGCGCGGCGGCGGGCGGCGCGCGCCGTACGTCATGCGCGATTCGTCGTCAGCCGCATGGCGCGGCCTTCTGCGGCGTGAGCGGCGCCGCGGTTGCAATCGTCCGGCGTCACTTCGCGCCTTTCGGAACGTCGATGCCCGGAAAAATCTTGATGACGGCGGAATCGTCCTCGCCGCCGTGTCCCGCCGTCGACGCCATCATGAACATCTGATGCGCGGCCGCCGACAGCGGCAGCGGAAACTTCGTGCTGCGCGCGGTATCGAGCACGAGGCCCAGGTCTTTCACGAAGATATCGACGGCGGAAAGCGGCGTGTAGTCGCCCGCCAGAATATGCGGCACGCGGTTTTCGAACATCCACGAATTGCCCGCGCTGTGCGTGATGACGTCATACAGCGCGTCCGGATCGACGCCTTCGCGCAGGCCGAGCGCCATCGCTTCGGCCGCCGCCGCGATATGCACGCCCGCGAGCAGTTGATTGATGATCTTGACCTTCGAGCCCGCGCCGTGCGCGTCGCCGAGCCGATACACCTTGCCGGCCATCGCGTCGAGCACGTCTTCGCACGCGGCGTAGGCGGCGGCGGGGCCGGAGGTCATCATCGTCATGTCGCCGGATGCGGCTTTCGCCGCGCCGCCGGAAACGGGCGCATCCAGCATCAGCACGCCTTTTTCTCCGATGCGCTCGCCCAGTTGCACGGCGAACGCGGGCGCGACCGTCGCGCAGGCCAGCACGACGCTGCCCGGCTTCATCGCGTCGACCGCGCCGGACTCGCCGAATAGCACGGCTTCCGTCTGCGCCGCGTTGACGACGAGCGTCACGACGACATCGCACTGGCCGCCCAGTTCCGCCGGCGACGCGCACGCGACGCCGCCCTCCGCCGCGAAGGCGTCGAGCACGTCGCGGCGCACGTCGCACGCATGGACGGCGAAACCCGCGCGCAAGAGCGAGCGCGCGACGCCCAATCCCATTGCGCCCAGCCCGATGACCCCGACGTTTCTCGACATGGCGTTCCCTTGAAGTGAAGTGTTAGCGGATGCCGGCTTCCGCGAGACGGCGCGCGGCGTTGATCAGATGCGTCTGCGCGGCGTTGCGCGCGGCCGTGGCGTCGCCCGCGCGGATGGCGTCGGCAATCGCGGCGTGCTCGTCGCGCACCTGCCGCGAGAAGTCTGCGCGCAGGGCTTCGTTGCGGCGCGTGACGACCGTGCCGGCCTCGAGATATTGATTGAGAAAAGCGAGCGTCTTCAGAAAATACGGATTCCCGGTCGCGGTCGCGATCTCGCGATGAAACGCCACGTCTTCGGCCACGCCGTCGCGTCCTTCGCGCACGGCGTCGTCGATACGGCCGAGCGCCGCGTCGATCGCCTGCAGATGCGCGTCCGTGCGATGCATCGCGGCTTCGGATGCGACTTCGGCTTCGATCGCCCGCCGCAGCGCGAGAATCTGCACGACCGCGCCGGGCTCGACCGCCTGCGCGTAATCGATGCGCAGCGGCCGGATGCCCGCGCGCTCGACGATGAATACGCCGCTGCCCTGCCGCGGCTCGACCATGCCTTCGTTCTTCAGGCGCGAGACGGCTTCGCGGATCACCGTGCGGCTCACGCCGAATTCCTGCGCGAGCACGGCTTCGCTCGGCAGCTTGCCGCTCGCGGCGAAACTGCCGCTTTCGATCAGCTTCTGCAATTGCTGCGCGACCGTGTCCGACAACGCGCGAGGCGGAATCTTCTCGAACAGGCGCGGCGTGGTGGCTTGGGAAGTCATCGGGTCATCCTACAAGTCAGGCGCGGCGCTGTCTTGCTGGCGATAACCCTGAGCGCGCTTAGAAGTTCGCTAAGAAGCGCGAGTGGTCATTCGGCGAGCGGCTCGTCGATGAGCGCGAGCGCGTCGCGAATCTCGCTGACATCGCCGGGGCGCACGAGGCGCGCGACTTCCTTGCCTTCGAGCATGAAGATGAGCGTCGGCCAGAGTTTCACGCGGAAGGATCGGCCGAGCGGCCGGCCGCTGCCATCCTCGATCTTGATGTGATGCACGCTGCGGTGCGCCTGAAACGCCTGCGCGATGAGCGGCTGCGCGGCGCGGCAGAAGCCGCACCAGTCCGTGCCGAACTCGACGACGGTCGGCGCGGTCATCGCGTCGATTTCGCTGCGGTCGGGCGCGGTCTTCGCGTATTCGGTGGTCATGGTCATGGCGCGTGTCCTCGAATTGGCATCGGCTTGAGAAGCAGCAGGAAGTCTGCCAGCTTGCGTTACACGGTTACTCGGTTACACGGTTACTCGGTTACTGCCCGAACCCCGACAGCCCGACCAGCGAGCCGCCCGCCAGCAGCCACAGCGGATGCAGCTTCGTTTTGTACGCGAGCAGCGCGACGGCCGCCGTGATGCCGGCGAGCACCGCCGCGCGGTCCGACGCCTCCGCGATCAAAAGCGCGCTCGCCGCGACGAGGCCAACCGTGATCGGCACGAGCCCGAGCTGCACGTAACGCCGCCACGGGCGGTCCTTGAAACGCTCCCACGCGTGCAGCGCGAGAATCGTCACGAGCGACGACGGTCCGAACTTCGCGATGGACGTCACCAGCACGCCGGGCCATCCCGCGACGTGCCAGCCGATCAGCGTGACGACCATCATGTTCGGGCCCGGCGCGGCCTGCGCGAGCGCGAAGAGCGCGGAAAAGTCCGCCTTCGTCATCCAGTGATGCACCTGCACGACCTGCCGCTGCATCTCCGGCAGGATCGTGTTGCCGCCGCCGAACGCGAGCAGCGACAACTGGCTGAAGATGGCGGCAAGCGAAAAGAGATCGTCGTTCATCGGCGCACCTTCCACGCGATCAGCACGGAAATCGGCGTGAGCACGAGCATCGACGGAAGAAGCGGCGTGCGCAGCAACGCGATGCCCGCGAACATCACGAGCGCGACGGCGGCGGCCTCCGGCTTCTTGCGCAGCGGCCAGAGCAGCTTGACGGCCATTGCGATCAACAGTCCCGCCGCGGCCGCCGCAAGCCCCGCGAACAGATGCGCGACGCGCGGATCCTGATGCGTGCGCTGATAGATGACGCCGAGCCCGATCACGATCAGCGACGGTCCGACGAGCAGCCCGAGCAGACCGGCGAGCGCGCCCGGCACGCCGCGAAAGCGCATGCCAATGGCCACGGACAGATTGATCACGTTGCCGCCCGGCAGGAACTGGCAAAGGCCGAGCAGATCGGTGAACGTTTCGGCATCGAGCCACTTGCGGCGCTCGACGATTTCGCGTCGCGCGAGCGGCAGCGCGCCGCCGAACGCCGTGAGGCCGAGCGTCAGAAAGCCCAGGAAAAGTTCGGGAATCGTGGGGCGGGCGGAATCCGGTGGCATGGCGCGGTGAAGGGCAAAGCCGTGAGCGTACAGCGTCGGGCCGCTCGGCAAAAGCGGCCCGCGCGAGTTCATGCGTGCGACGACCGCGCGCGCCTCGCCTCGTACGCCTTCAGATGCGCGAAGGCAGTCGCCAGCACGGACGACGACGCATCCACCGCCGCCTTACGCCGCGCCAGCAAATCTCCGACGATGTGGTCCGCTTCGATCGGCGCGTTGTTCTCGATATCGCGCAGCATGGAGGCCGTCATCTGCGAGCCGCGCTCGGAGAAGAACGCACGGGCACGCGCGAGCACGGCCTCGCCGGGCGCGTGAGCGTTGTCGGCGGCGATATCGCGGCATTCGTCGAAGAGTCGTCGCATCAGCGCTTCGCCACCGGGCGCGGCTACGATGTCGCCGATCGGCGCGCGCATCAGGCATGTGCCGCTCGCGAGCGTCGCGAGAAAGACCCACTTGTCCCACATCGACTGAAGGACGTTCTCGCTCACGTTCAGTTCGAAGCGCGCGCCGCCCAATTGCTGCGCGATGGCGTCGATGCGCGGCGTCCTGCCGCCCGCGCGCTCGCCGATGGTCATCGACTGCATGCTGTTGAGATGCACGATCGCGCCTTGTGCATCGAGCGTCGCGGCGATCACGCACTGGCCGCCGAGCACGTTGGCCGCGCCGAAACGCGCGTCGAGCGCGTCGAGGTGAGCCATGCCGTTGAGCAGCGGCAGAATCGCCGTGCCGGGGCCGACGGCGGGCGCGAACGAATCGATCGCGCCTTGCAGATCGTAGGCTTTGCAACTCAGGACAATGAGATCGAAAGGCCGATCGATGTCCTGCGCGAGCACGATCGGCGGATTCGCGAACGTCAGATCGCCTTCGGGGCTTCGCACATGCAGGCCGCTTTCGCGCAACTGCCCGCCGCGGCGTTCGCGCACGAGAAACGTCACGTCCCTGCCCGCTTCCAGCAGCCGCGCGCCGAAATAGCCCCCAATCGCTCCCGCGCCCACGACCAGAATCCGCATGTTTCGCTCCTTATCGCGATAGTTGTTCGATGATCGTCCGGTGCTCGCCGCTACGCCTGCCAGACGCCGTAGCCCGCTTCGCGCAGACCGATGGCGAGTTCCACTTCCATGTCGCGTGCGCCGTCGTAGGGCATCGGGTTGTACATCTCGTAGAGATGCGGCACGAGCCGCAGCCCGAATTCGCGCACATAGCGGTTCGACTGAATGCCCGCCTTGTGCTTGTCGAACCGCACGTCCGGGTCCACGCCCGTCATGCCGACATAAACGAACGGCTTGCCCAGCACGTAGTCCGGATTCGCGCGACGAAAGCGCGCCTCGTTCCAGACCGCGTCCGAGAGTTCGACGACATAAACCGAATAGTGATGCGCTCGCGTGCGCCGGGAAAGCGCCATGATTCGTTGATTGCGTTGCTGCTTTCTTCTTGCGCCGATGGCGGGCGTCCATTCTATGCCGCCACACCGCGCCGCGCTCGACCGCGCACGCTGCCGGATACCGTCCAAAGTGGTAAATTCGGGCGGTCTTCGCTCGCGCACCGGCCGGGCGGCGGCGCAACCCTTCGCCGGGCGGACATGAGGACGACCCCTCCTGCGCGAGAGCCGCATTCAATCGACACGTTTTTATTCCGAAGCGCCCGCGCCACGAGCCGCGATCGCTTCGGTCATTCGGAGATCAAGCATGAGCAAACAAGCTATCGGCGTGGTGGGTCTCGCCGTGATGGGCAGCAATCTGGCCTTGAACATCGAGAGCCGCGGGCACGCTGTGTCGGTCTACAACCGCAGCCGCGCCAGAACCGACGAACTGATTGCCGAACACCCCGACAAAAAGCTCGTGCCCACGTACACGCTCGAAGAGTTCGTGCAATCGCTCGAAACGCCGCGCCGCATCCTGATGATGGTGAAAGCCGGCGCCGGCACCGACGACACCATCGCGGCGCTGCGTCCGCTGCTGGAAAAGGGCGACATTCTCATCGACGGCGGCAACACGCATTTCACCGACACCATCCGCCGCAATCAGGACCTCGCGAAGTCGGGGCTGCATTTCATCGGCACCGGCGTGTCGGGCGGTGAGGAAGGCGCGCTGAAAGGACCGTCGATCATGCCGGGCGGACAGAAGGAAGCGTACGAACTGGTCGCGCCGATCCTGACGGAAATCGCCGCGAAAGCGCCGGACGGCGAGCCGTGCGTCGCGTACATGGGCCCGGACGGCGCGGGCCATTTCGTGAAGATGGTGCACAACGGCATCGAATATGGCGACATGCAGTTGATCGCCGAAAGCTACGATGTGCTGAAGCGCGTCGCGGGGCTGTCGAACGAAGAGTTGGGCAAGGTCTACGTCGAATGGAATCAGGGCGAGCTGGATAGCTATCTGATCGAAATCACGTCGAAGATTTTCTCGAAGAAGGACGAGGAAACGGGCCAGGATCTCGTCGATGTCATTCTGGATCGCGCCGCGCAAAAGGGTACCGGCAAGTGGACGAGCCAAAACGCGCTGGACCTGGGCGCGCCGCTGCCGCTGATTACCGAAGCGGTGTTTGCGCGCGTGCTGTCGTCGCTGAAGGATCAGCGCGTGGCGGCGAGCAAGGTGCTGTCGGGGCCGTCGCCGAAGTTCGACGGCGATCGCGCGGCGTTCATCGAATCGGTGCGGCGTGCGCTGTATCTTTCGAAGATCGTTTCTTATGCGCAGGGCTTCGCGCAGTTGCGCGCGGCATCGGAGGAATACAACTGGGATTTGCAGTACGGCGAAATCGCGAAGATTTTCCGGGCGGGCTGCATTATCCGCGCGCGCTTTCTGCAAAAGATCACCGACGCTTATGAGAAGAATGCGGCACTTGCGAATCTGCTGCTCGATCCGTATTTCAGCGATATCGCCGCGAAGTATCAGGATGCGCTGCGCGATGTCGTCGTCGCGGCCGTGAAGGCGGGCATTCCGGTGCCGGCGTTTTCATCGGCGATTGCGTATTTCGATGCGTATCGGTCGGAACGGCTGCCGGCGAATCTGGTGCAGGCGCAGCGCGATTTCTTCGGCGCGCATACGTTCGAGCGGACGGATAAGGCGGGGAGTTTTCACGCGAATTGGGCGTGAGGGGTTTTTGATGCGTTAGCAGGAACGGGGCGGCTTTGGCCGCCCCGTTTTCGTAGGACATTCAGTTGAGTTCCACCTTCAGATTCGTACCAGCCTTGCGCGAGGTCCGGATCAAGAGGCCGATGAGCACTGTCAGCAACAATACGACACTGAATAGCAGCCACAGCACTTGATGGAACGCACCGTCGTACGCCTGCACCAGTAAGCGATGGAACGTATCGGCCGACAAATCGGTTCCCGACGATTGGATGTCGAGATTGCCGGCGGCGACCTCGTTGATCCAGCGCCGCACGTTCGCCGCGCCACCTTCCACTTGCAGCAGTCGAGATTGCAGACGGTCGCCGAGTACGCTGGCGAGCGTGGAGCCGTAGAGCGACACCGCGATCGCCTCGCTACCGAGACGAAAGGTATTGACGAGTCCAGCCGCCATCCCTGATTTTTGCTCGGGAACCGTGTGGAGCGCTAGTCCGTCGACGAGACCCGCCGCCAATCCGAACCCGGAGCCCACCAGGAGAAGCGGAGCGGCAAGCACAACAACATGCACGTCCGGGGCGCTCAGCCACGCAAGTCCGGCAACACCAGCCAGCAGGCAAAGCAAGCTCGTCATCAGCACCCGGAAGGACGACACTCCCCTCGCGACGAGCTTCCCGGCCGCCATCGGGCAAACGAGCATCGGCGCGGTGAGCATCAGCATCGTCAGACCAGCCTGCGTGGCTGTCATAGTCAACACCGACGTCGTATAGGTCGGGAAATATGTGAGCAGCGTGACGAAGCCGAACGAGCCAGCGACAGTCACGAGGCAATAGCCGACGAAAGCCCGGTTTGCGAGCAGCGACAGGTCGAGCATGGGCGCCCTCTGTCGCCGCTCGACATGCCAAAAGACCACAAAAAAAAGTGCCGAGATGACCAGCATACTGATGATTCGTACATCACCCCAGCCCCATTGCGAGCTCTGCACGATTGCCGCCATGCTCGCGAATAGCGCCAGAATGAACAACGCGCTGCCGCCGACATCGAAGTGAAACCGCGCGGCGACGCGTGCTTGTTCGAGCGGGATGGCTTTCCGGCCAAGGAGGACGATGAACAGGAGGACGGCGTGCAAATAGAAGATTGATCGCCATCCGAAGGCATCGAGGAAGGTACCGGCGATAGTCGGTCCGAAGCTGACGCCGAGCCCCGCTACCGTGCCGAAAAGCGCGAACACCCGCAAACGCTGATCGCCTTCGAAGTTGGTGGAAAGAAGCGCGATACCGCATGAAAACACCGCTGCCGCGCCAATGCCGGCAACGCCCCGGCCCACGTCTAGTATGAGCGGAACGGGCGCGAGCGCCGACACTAACGAACCTGCGGTATAAATGACGACGCCCGTCAGGAAGCAGCGCCTGCGCCCGAAACCATCGGCGAGAGCGCCCCAAGCGAGGGTCAGGCAGGCGAACGTCAGGTTGAAAGCGTTGACCACCCACTGCAGGCTGGTCAGCGGAGCGGCCGTATCGACGGAGATGACGGGCAAGGCGATCGCAGTGCCGGAGATGGAACTCGGCACGACGAAGATCGCAAGCAGTATGAGAAGAAGCATCGATCTTCGATCGATTACCGGGTGAGTTGTCGATTGCGTGTTCATGGATCTTCGAGTTTCCTTATGTGATGCTTTGCCAACAGACCGGGAGCGCTTCCGGCCTGCGCAGAATCAGTCCGTGCCGCCACGGAACCAGCTCGGGTGAAACAGCCAGCCGAAGCGTGGGAATATGTGTCACCAGCTTTTCGATGACCGTCTGAATTACCATGCGCGCGAGCGCCGCGCCCATACAGGCGTGCATGCCATAGCCGAACTGCAGATGCCGTCGCCCCTCACGCCCGAAGCTGATGTTCAGTGGCTCATTGAAGACATCCGGGTCGCGGTTCGCTTCGAGAAGGTTGGGATAGACTGCCGCTCCCTTCGGAATGGTTCCCCAGGAAAACACCGTGTCTTCACCAGCAATGCGCGGAAATGCAGAGACAACACCGAGCGGTATCACCCTGAACAGCTCTTCGATGGCGGCGGGAATCAACCCCTTATCTGCAACAAGTCGGGCATATAGCGACGGCGCGGCCAGCAGCGCATAGACGATCTTCGTGAGCGCGGAAAGCACGTTCTGATCGCCGCCGAGCAGTATGCCGATCAGGATGCCGACCAGCTCTTCGTCGGTAAGCGGAGGCTCGCCCGCGCCGCGCATGTCGAGTGCGCGTTGCAGATAGCCACCGGGCAACGATTGCCTTCTGCCGCGCACGAGGTCCATCAGATACCCGTACACGAGGGAGAATTGTCGTGTGAGTTCAGAAACGTCTGCGCGTGAAGCAATCTGAACTGTCTGCGACAGCGGCCTGTAGTACGCCATGTCCTGTAGCGGCAACCCGAGAAAGCGACACACGACTTGCGAAGGCACATGGTCGAGAAGCTGTGCGAAGAGGTCGCCGCTGCCGCCCAGCGGCTTCATGCCTTCGATGCGTTCCGCGATGATCCCAGCCGCCAGCGGCCGAAGCCCGCTCACTCCCGACGGGCTGAAATCCTTGGCGACGAACGCCTTCAGCCGTGCGTGCCCGGGATGATCGTTATTCAGTAGAAGCTCCTGGGGCGTGAGCGTCGGGAAAACCGTTGCCGCCCCTTCCCTGTTGCTGGGTTCCCGGATGAGCTGTCGACTAAGTAACACTTCCTGGACTTGCTCGTAACGGGTGGCGTGGTACGCAAGGTGTCCGCTTGGTAAGATAATCCTCTCGAGGCCGCTCTCGGGCGCAGCCATCTGATAGAAGGGCTGCGGATCGAGCATCGGAATCGTCGTCACGTCGACGAATTTCGCTTCCGGCATGGCGTTACTCAAAGAGTGCTCCCTCAGTGCGGATGATATTGACGCCTGTCCACCGTTGCAAACGATCGAGCGCATCTTCGTTGTGGGTAAAGAGAATGGCATTCCAGCCCAGATCGCGCGCCGCCTCGACGTTTTCCGGAAGGTCGTCAATGAGCAGGCTTTTCGATGCGTGCACCCCCGCGCGTTCGCACGCGATCTGGAAGATGCGCGCATCCGGCTTGCGGCAACGCACCTTCGATGAGTCGACGACGATATCGACGACATCATCAAGACCGACCATTGCGCGCCAGTGCGGCTCCCATTCGACGACATTGTTGGTGAGAATGCCGACAGATTTGCCGGCGCGCTTCAGTGCACGAACCGCTGCGACCATGCTCTGATTCGGCGCCACATCCGCGAACCATTGCTTGCCAAACGTCTCGAGTTGCGCCGCGCTCGTATCACAGTGCGGATCTGCTTCCTGAAGGGCAATTCGCAGTCGCGCTCCCCATTCGCGTTCCGTTAGCATCGCGCATTCGATGGGTTCGAGCATCGGTACACCGAGGTCCTTTGCAACGGTGCACATCGCACCCTGCATCGCTTTGGGCCGCAAGCCTGTCTTGCGCGCGTAGTTGTCGAATAGCCATGGAATAGGCGGAGAAAGAACGCCGCCGAAGTCGAACCAGATCATGTCGATCATCGGCTTGCGTCCTCGTAGCATACGAAGGAAACGCTCGCGCTGGCGATGGTCACGCCGCTCTGTTCCAACACCAAGTCAGAGACATGCAGAACGTTATCCGCTCGATCGAGCAGGACATTCGCCTTTCGGACGTGGCAATGCGTCGGCAGTCCGAATTCTCCGAACTGGCCGAATGCGACTTTGCAGCGGTGGAAAGCAAGCGCCAGTGGGTCGAGCCGAAGAAATTCGCCGGCCGCAAGCATGGCCGTTTGCCGAAACGCTTCCAGCAAAAGCATGCCGGGAATATGGTCCAGGGGATGGTCGAATATCGCGCCGTTCTCGAAGGGAACAAGCAAGGTCGAACTCAACACGTCATTGTCGATGGCGAGGTCGCGTCCGATCACGACATTTCCCGGCTGATTGCGTCCTACGGCGTCCGGGCAAGCCGGCGGTACCTGAGTGCATCTCGCGTCGCCTCCGCCTGGAATGCGAGACAGTGCCTTCTCGCGCATGCGCGCCCACAGTTCGCGCGACATCCACTGGATGCTCATTCCGTGATGTTGTGCGGCAGCTCTTCCGTTGACGAGAAGCGCCATGTCAAACGTGACGCCTTGGAGCACGCCACGGCGCCGATGTTCCGCGACGACGCGTACATCAATCACTACGGCGCAAGGGACATTGCCAATCTTGAGCCGGTCCGGACGAAGGAGCTCGGTCTCGCTTTCCAGATAAACGAAGCTCTGATCCTTGGGTACGCCGATGAACGTGTGAGACACATAAATCGACGCCTGCCGGAACGTCTCAAGCAGAAGCATGAGATCGTAATGCGGTTCGCGGGAACGAGTATCATTGAAATAGATATTCGTTCTCGGTAATTGAGCGGAGCATTGAAAATGCTTGCCGTCCAATTGAACACCGCCAGTCAGAAATACTTCCGCCACGGCAGCTCGATGCACCGTTTTTCTTGATACCGGCTGCGCCGTTTCCAGATCGAGCGTTTCACTCACTTCCCAGGCCACAGGCATTGTCGGTCTACCTCGTCGTGATGCCATGAATTGTGTCGACGTACGGATTGGCAAAGCGACTGACCGATACGGGTACAGGGAAAACAGGGAAATGTGTTGAGTATCGGCGCATCCGCTTTCCCTTTTTATTAGCGCATGCAGGACTGATACACAGCAAGCTCAGTTTGACTGAACAAAGTCAGCTAGTTCAATGCAAAACGCTTAGAGAACGGGGAATATAGCGAGTTCTGGATAACTCTAGTTCTCAAATGACGAATGTTGCGTCGTGGCACTATTGGCACATTATAAGTACCACTATGTAATCAATGGATTAGGTCTTGCGCAGTTGGCGATGAGCACTTCAGTTGCCACAGATCAGTTAACCGACTTCGAAGCAGCCAATACCGCAATCAACTCGCATTTTTCAGAATTTTCTATCCGACGATGATTAGATTCCAACCCACTGCGCGTTGGCCGCACTACTCCTTAACACCGCCTCCACGAACCTCAACCCCGCGACCCCATCCTCCACGGTCGTCAACCACTCATCCCCCTGTGTCGTCCCTTGCGCGATGCAAGCAGCCGCATCCACATAAACCTGCGCGAACGCTTCGATATAGCCTTCCGGATGCCCCGCCGGCACGCGCGTCGCATGCAGCGCCTCGGGGCTTTGCACGCGCCCGCGCGTGATCCGCTGCGACGCGCCGCCGACCGGCGTGAACCATAGCTCGTTCGGCGCCTGCTGATCGAACATCAAACCGGCCTTCGTGCCGTACACGCGCAGCCGCAGCGCGTTTTCCTCGCCCGCCGCGACCTGACTGGCCCACAGCATGCCGCGTGCGCCGTTCGCGTAGCGCAGCATCGCCTGAACGTGATCGTCCACGCGCCGCCCCGGCACGAACGTCGTCACTTCCGCCGATAACCCGGAAGGCCGCATGCCCGTCACATACTCGGCCAACTGATACGCATGCGTGCCGATATCGCCGAGACACCCCGCCGGGCCCGCGAGCGCCGGATCGGTGCGCCACGCCGCCTGCCGGTTCGCCTGCGTCTCGACGGGCATCGAAAGCCAGTCTTGCGCATACTCCACCTGCACGACGCGGATATCGCCGAGCAAACCCTCCCGCACCATCGCGCGAGCATGGCGCACGAGCGGATAGCCCGTGTACGTATAAGTCACCGCGAACACGAGCCCCTTCTCGCGTGCGAGCTTCGCCAGCGCCTCGCCTTCATCGAGCGACACGGCAAGCGGCTTGTCGCAGATCACGTGAATGCCCGCTTCGAGAAACGCCGTCGCAATCGGCGCATGAAGGTGATTCGGCGTGACGATCGCCACCGCTTCGATGCCATCGGGAAGGCCGGCTTCGACGCGCGCCATCTCGCGATAATCGTCGTAGCTGCGCGGCAATCCGATTGCCGCCGCACTCGCTGCCGCGCGCTGCGCATCGGACGACAACGCGCCCGCCAGCAGTTCATAGCGATCGTCGAGGCGCGCGGCCATGCGATGCACGGCGCCGATGAACGCGCCCTCGCCGCCGCCGACCATGCCGAGCCGCACGCGCTTCATCGCTCGCCTCCGATCCCAAGGACCTTGCGCATCTGGCCAAGGCCGGCGCCGCTGCCGGCGAAGTCGTCGAACGCATGCTCCGCCACGCGAATGATGTGATCGCGGATAAACACCGCGCCTTCGCGCGCGCCGTCTTCCGGATGTTTCAACGCGCATTCCCATTCGAGCACCGCCCAGCCCGCGAAGTCGTACTGCGCCATCTTCGAGAAAATCGCCTTGAAGTCGATCTGCCCGTCGCCGAGCGAACGAAAGCGCCCCGCGCGCTCGACCCAGCCCGAATAACCGCCGTACACGCCTTGCCGGCCGTTCGGCCGGAATTCCGCGTCCTTCACATGGAACGCCTTGACGCGCGCGTGATAGATGTCGATGAACGCGAGATAGTCCAGTTGTTGCAGAACGAAGTGACTCGGATCGAACAGGATGTTCGCGCGGGGATGATCCTCCACCGCCGCGAGAAAACGCTCGAACGTGACGCCATCGTGCAAGTCTTCGCCCGGATGCAGCTCGTAACACACGTCGATGCCCGCGCGGTCGAACTCATCCAGAATCGGACGCCAGCGCGTGGCAAGTTCATCGAACGCCGCTTCGACGAGACCCGCCGGGCGCTGCGGCCACGGATACACGTACGGCCACGCGAGCGCGCCGGAGAACGTGACGTGGGCGGCGAGGCCCAGCCGCTTCGATGCCGCCGCCGCATGCTTCAACTGCGAAATCGCCCATTCGGTGCGCGCCTGCGGATTGCCGCGCACGTGCGGCGCGGCGAAGCCGTCGAAGAGCGTGTCGTAGGCCGGATGCACCGCGATCAACTGTCCTTGCAGATGCGTCGACAGTTCGGTGATGACGACGCCCGCATCCTCGACGGTGCGGCGGATCTCGTCGCAATAGGCATCGCTCGATGCGGCTTTCTCCAGGTCGATCAGGCGTGGATCGGCGGGCACCTGAATGCCCTTGTAGCCGAGTCCCGCCGCCCACGATGCGAGATTCGCGAGCGTATCGAACGGCGCTTCGTCGCCCATGAACTGCGCGAGGAAAATCGCCGGTCCCTTGATGGTCTTCATCTTTCGCCTCGCTTTGAACGCCGGTCAGCGCGTGACCGGCTCCGCACTCGGAACGCTCAGAACGGCGAGTTCGGGTAGTAGAACTGCTTCGCGTTGTCCTTCGTGATGAGCACCGAAGGAATGATGGTCGTCGGCGGCAGCTTGTCGCCCTTCAGGCGCGCCTCGGCGGTGAGCTTGATCGCGTCGTAGATGAACTTCGGCGAGTAAGAGACGTCCGCTTTCACGAGCTTGTCGCCATCCATGATGCGCTTGACCGCTTCCTTCGATCCCGCGCCGCCGAACACTTCCTTGATGTCCGTGCGATGCGCCTGATCGATCGCCTTCAGCACGCCGATCATCATGTCGTCGTCGGCGGCCCACACCGCGTCGATATGCTTGAAGCGCGTGAGATAGTCCTGCATCACCTTGAAGGCGTCGTCGCGGTTCCAGTTCGCGTACTTCGCATCGAGAATCTTGATGTCCGGATGCTGCTTCATCACGCCTTCGAAAGCGGCCCAGCGTTCGTTGTCGAGCGTCGTGGGAATGCCGCGCAGCGCGACGATATCGCCCTTGCCGTTCAGCGACTTCGCCAGATATTCGGCGGGCAGCTTGCCGAACGCGGTGTTGTCGCCGGCCACGTACGCGTCCTGCGCGCTGGTGTCGGTGAGACCGCGATCGACGACCGTCACGTACACGCCCTTCTTCTTCGCCTGCATGACCGGCTGCGTGAGCGAGGCGGATTCGAACGGGAAAATCACGAGCGCATTGATCTTGTTGACCGTCACGAGATCCTGCAACTGGTTGGCCTGTTCGGGCGCGCCGGCCGCCGTCTTCACGATGATCTTCAGGTCCGGATGCGCTTTTTCCAGCTCTTTCTTCGCCTCGTTCGCCCACCAGACGATGCCGCCCGTGAAGCCGTGCGTGGCGGTCGGAATGGCGACGCCGAGCACGACCTTGTCGGCGGCGAAGGCGGACGATGCGGACGATGCGGCGGCGAACGCGCTCGCCGCGAGCGTCAGCGCGCCGAGCGCGCGAAACAGCTTTTTCATGACGAAGTCTCCTGTTATTCGAAGTAGGAAGTTACCGACGGCCACGCTGCAAGAAGGCTACGAAAATGATCACGGCGCCTTGCACCGCCGCGTTCAGATACACGCTGATGACGCTCGTGAGATTCAGAATGTTGTTGATGACCGAAAGCAGAATCGCGCCGATGACCGTGCCGATCACGCGCCCTTCGCCGCCCTTGAGCGCCGTGCCGCCGACCACCACGGCAGCGATCGCTTCGAGTTCCCACAGGAGGCCGGTCGTCGGCGTCGCGGAGCCTAAGCGCGGCACGTAGAGCACGGTCGCCACCGCCACGCACAGCCCGAGCAGCACATACGTCGCGATCTTCACGTGATCGACGCGAATGGCCGCATAGCGCGCGACCTGTTCGTTCGAGCCGATGGCCTGCACGTGCCGTCCGAACACCGTGCGGTTCAGCACGAGCGCGCCGCCCGCCGCGACGATCGCGAAGACCCAGATCGGCACCGGCACGCCGAAAAGGCTCGCGTAGTACACGGGGCCGTAGAGATCGACGAGCGAATTGTCGAGCGTCAGCGCGCCGCCGTCCGCGAGCCACGTGAGAAGCGCGCGAAACACGCCGAGCGTGCCGAGCGTCACGATGAACGGCTCGATGCGCCCTTTGGTCACGAGCAGCCCGTGCGCCAGGCCGAAGAGCGCGCCGAGCACGAGCGCGAGCACGATCCCGAGCGCGACAATCAAAAGCGGCGGCAACGCATGCCCGCGCACGCCCTGAAGCAGCCCGTTCATCATGTAGATCATGCTGCCCGCGATGAGCGCGGCCATCGACCCGACGGACAAGTCGATGCCGCCCGAGATGATGACGAACGTCATGCCCACCGCGATGATGCCGATGAACGACGTGCGCGTGAGCACGTTCATCGCGTTGTCGAAGGTGGCGAAGTCGCCGTTCAGCAGCGTGCCGCCGATGCACAGCGCAATGAGCCCGATTAGCGGCCCGACGCCGAGCAGAAACCGCGCGACGGCGGTGAGGCGGCTTTCTTGCGCGGTGTCTTCAGTGTGTGCCGGTCGCATGCGCGATCAACCTCTCTTCGGTCAAAAGATCCATGCCGAGCGTCGCGACGAGCTCGCCCGCGCGCATCACCGCGACGCGATGGCACAGCCCGATCAGTTCGATCAGCTCGGAAGAAATGACGATCACCGCGCGCCCTTCCGCGGCGAGGCGATGTATCAGGAAATAGATGTCGCGTTTCGCGCCGACATCCACGCCGCGCGTGGGTTCGTCGAGCACGACCACGCGCGGGTCGGGATGCAGGAACTTTGCAAGCGCGAGCTTCTGCTGATTGCCGCCCGAGAGCATGCGGGCGCGGCTGCGCATATTGCCCGTGCGAATGCCGAAGTCCTTGACCGCGAGCGTCAGCGCGTCGCGCTCGGCGTGCGTGTCGATGAGCGGATGCGCGTAGCGTTCCAGCGTCATCATCGTGAGGTTGTCCTTGAGCGTCATGTCCACATGCAGGCCGCGTCCCTTGCGGTCTTCGCTCAGATACGTGATGCCGTGGCGCATCGCGTCGCGCGGGTTTCTGAGCCGCACCGTTTCGCCTTCGATGGAGACACGCCCCGCCGCCAGCGGCCGCAAGCCGACGAGCGCCTCGAACAACTCCGTGCGGCCCGCGCCGACCAGCCCCGCGAAGCCGAACACTTCGCCCTGGCGCACGGAAAAGCTCACGCCTTCGGCCCAGCCGGGCACCGACGCGCCGTCCACCTGAAAGGCAAGCGGCGCATTTGACGCGAGCGCGGGCTTCTCCGGAAACATGTCGGAGACTTCCCGGCCCACCATCAGATTCGCCATTTCCCGGCGCGTGAGGTCGGCGGTCGGCGCGCGCGCGACGAAGCGGCCATCGCGCATCACGATCACTTCGTCGGTCACGCGCTCGACTTCATCCAGCTTGTGCGAGATATAGACGATGGTCGTGCCCGCGTCCTTCAGCCGCGCCATCAGCGCGAAGAGCCGCTGCGTCTCGGAAGGCGTCAGCGTGGCGGTCGGCTCGTCCATGATGAGCAGCCGCGTGTCGCGCAGCATGGCCTTCGCGATCTCGACGAGTTGCTTCTCCGCGACGATCAGTTCGCGCACCTTCGTGTCCGGATTTTTGTGCAGGCCGACTTCGCCGAGCGCCGCGCGGGCGTCCTCGCGCATCGCGGGTTCATCGAGAAAGATGCCTTTGCGCAACTCATGCCCGAGGAACATGTTCTGCGTGATGCTGAGATGATCCGCGAGATTCAGTTCCTGGTGAATCAGGACGATGCCCGCGCGCTCGGCATCGCGCGAACTGGCGAAGGCGGCGGGCTTGCCGTCGATCAGCACGTCCCCGGCGCTCGCGCGCTCGTAGCCCGCGAGAATTTTCATGAGCGTGGACTTACCCGCGCCGTTTTCGCCGAGCAAGCCGTAGATGCGCCCCGGCGCGAGATCGAAGCTCACGCCGTGCAGCACGCGCACCGGCCCGAACTGTTTCTCGACTGCTTCAAAGCGCACGGCAAGGGTCATCGTCAGGCGCTCCTTCGTTGGATCAGGCGATGCGGCAGCAGCACGCCGGGCACGTCCGCGTGCGGATCGCGCAGACGCTTGAGCAAGAGGTTGGCCGCCGTTTCGCCGAGCGCGCGCATCGGCTGCGCGACGGTCGTGAGCGGCGGCGCGGCGTGCGCGGCCACGGCGATGTCGTCGAAGCCGACGACGGCGACATCGTCCGGCACGCGCAGGCCCGCGCCGCGCAGCCCGTTCATCACGCCGATGGCAAGCGTGTCCGACACGGCGAAGATGGCCGTCGGCCGGTCGCGCCCGAGCGACGCAAGCTGCCGTGCGGCGCGCTCGCCTGCGTCGTAATCGAGGCTGTCCAGTTCGACTTGCCACGCCGGATGCGCCGCGATGCCCGCCGCTTCGAGCGCATCGCGATAGCCCGCGAGCCGCTGACGGCCGTACAAATAACCCTCGCCGGAATTGATCAACGCGATGCGCTCGTGCCCCTTCTCCAGCAGATAACGCACGACATCGCCTGCGGCAAGATGATTGTCGATGCCCACGTAAGGCACGTGCGCGGCCGGATCGAATTCGCAACACGCGACCCACGGCAGCGTCGATGCCTGCTCGACCAGCGCCTTCTGCACGGCGGCGGGATCGAGGCAAATTGCGCCGTCCGCGCGGCGTCCGCGTAGCAGATCGAAATAGCTGCGCTCGCGCAACGGGTCCGCGCCGGTATCGCAGAGAAGCATGAAGTAGCCGTTTTGCCGCGCGACCGTGTCGATGCCGCGCACGATGGCCGCGTAGAATGGATTGCCGAAGTCGGGCACCATCGTCAGCAGCAGCCGGCTTTCCGCCGTGCGCAGATTGCGCGCAAGCTCGTTGACGCGATAGCCGCTTTCCGCCACCGCCTCGCGCACTTTCTCGCGCGTGGCTTCCCGCACGTTGCTATGGCTATTGAGCACGCGCGACACCGTGGCGACGGATACACCGGCGCGCCGGGCGACATCGGCAATGGACACTTCCTCGCGGGGACGCACGGTATCCGACATGCTGCGCGCCAAAAGGCGGACGAGATGTAATGGATTACATTATTTGATGCAGCTTGCTCGGAAGGCAACCTCAATCCGATAGGGATAAACGCCTAAGTCAAAATTTGACCGCGCGTGTCGATTGCGCAGCGGCTTGCGCGTCGTAAGGTGTGAGCGCGCAATCCCGCGCCATCCCTTTAGAGGAGCACTCTCATGCGATTCATGATGCTGATGATCCCGCGCGGCTATGAAACAGCGGAACCCGGCGCGATGCCGAGCGCGGACGCCGTCGCCGCCATGATGAAGTACAACGAAGACTTGCAGAAGGCCGGCGTGCTGCTCGCGCTCGACGGGCTGCATCCGCCGTCGATGGGCGCGCGCGTCACGTTCGAAGGCGGGAAGCCGCGCGTGACGGACGGCCCGTTCGCCGAAGCGAAGGAAGTGCTCGGCGGCTACTGGATGATCCAGGTGAAGTCGCGCGAAGAGGCCATCGAATGGGCGAAGCGGTGTCCGGCTTCGGCGAACGAGATGATCGAAGTGCGGCAAGTGCAGGAGTTCGGCGACTTCCCGCCCGATGTGCAGGAAGCCGCCGCCGGCTTCGAGGCCATGCAGAAAGCGCCTTCGCGTTCCTAGCCGGGAATGCCTGTGAGATAGATCGGCTTCGCGGTCGACAGGGACGCCTTGACGGCGCGGCCGGTGTCGTCCACGAGCACTTCTTCTTCATCGCGCTCGACGGCGGCGAGCACCTGCTCGACCACGCTCGCCGGCGAGATCTTCGGCGCGGTGACTTCGGCGACCATGTCGGTATCGATGTAGCCCGGATGCACGCCGACGACCAGCGTGCCCTGCGCGCGCAACTCGTCGCGCAGCGCGTTGGTCACGGCCCACGCCGCCGACTTCGAGGCGCTGTAGGCGCCCGCATCCGGCAACGCGAGCCAGCTCAGCACCGACAGCACGTTGACGACCGCGCCGCCGCCATTCTTCCTGAGCGTGGGCGCGAACGCCTGCGTCACGGCGAGCGGGCCGATCACGTTCACTTCGAAGAGATCGCGCATGTCTTGCGTCGATGCCGCATCGATCAGCGCGCCGCGCGCCAACGCGCCCGCGTTATTCACAACGATCTGCACGTCCGTGTAGTTCGCCGCGGCTTGCGCGATGTCGGCGGGCTTCGTGACGTCGAGACGAATTGCTTCGACGCCTTCGATATCGACGCTGCCCGGATCACGCGCCGCCGCGTAGACCTTGGCTGCGCCCGCTTGCAGCAGCGACTTCGCAAATTGCTTGCCGAGACCGCGATTCGCGCCGGTGACGAGTACGACTTTTCCCTTGATTTGCATGGCTGCTTCCTTATCAGTGCATATGCACTATAAAAGAGTTTAAAAAGGCATGCGCGTGTGTGTGCCCCGCTGACTGAATCAATCCATCGCCGTGACCTGAAACAGCATCTGACGCAGCGACTTCGCGCGCTTTTCGCCGAATTTCTGCTCGAACTCGGCTTGCGCCGCCTGCCATTTTTCGACGCCCTGCGCGAGCAGCGCCTTGCCCGCCGCCGTCAGGGTGAGGCCGACCGCGCGCGAATTCGGCGATTGCTGCTCCGCCTGAACGAAACCGTCGCGCTGAAGCGGCTTCAGCGCGCGCACGAGCGTGGTGCGGTCCATCACCATGGCGTCGGCGAGTTCGACCATCTGCACGCCCGGTCGGCGCGCAATCGACGCCATGAGCGTGAATTGCGCGGACGTCAGGCCGATTTCGCCCATGTGCCGCTCGTAAAGTTGCGACACATAGCGCGCGGCCTGCCGGATGGCGAAGCAGTTGCAGTCGAGAGGAGAAGAATGCGTTGTCATGGATGGAAGCGTAGTTTGTGCATATGCACTCTGTCAAGCGCGGCGTTTCTATGGTCGCGATAGGCGCGCCGCATCTGCGCGAGCGGCATGCCGCGCCTGTGCCGAAATCCGCAGTCCCCGCGCGACTAAACGACAAGACGCAGCCAATTTGGCTCCCTACATTGCGCTTGTCCGCCGTGTGGGGCACGGACGCGAGTTTCGGCCGAACGAGGGCAACTCCGTCTTGCCGGCGGGTATTTGGTCATGTTCCATGCACTAGCCGCGTTCCCTGGATTGCCAAACCACAAAAGGAGAGGAAACCATGCGTATCCGTACGAACCTCAAACCGTTGGCATGGCTGGCGGCGTTCGCCAGCGCCGCATTCGCCGCCGCGCCCATGACCGCCGCCGCCGAAGACGTCACCGTGAAGGCCGGCTTCGCCGCGCCGCTCACGGGCGCGAACGCGGGCTACGGGAAAGATCTTCAGAACGGCGTGCAGCTCGCGCTCGACGAAGCGAACGCACAGAAAATCACCATCGGCGGCAAGACGGCGAAGTTCGAGATTCAGGCGGAAGACGATCAGGCGGACCCGCGCGTCGGCGTGCAGGCGGCGCAGAAGCTCGTCGATGACGGCGTCGCCGTGGTCGTCGGTCACTTCAATTCCGGCACGACGCTGCCCGCTTCGCCCATTTACAACAACGCCGGCATCCCGATGATCGATCCGGCCGCGACGAATCCGACCATCACCACGCGCGGCATGGAGAACGTGTTCACGGTGATTTCCAGCGACGCGCAGAACGCCGGCAACGCCGGCGCGTACGCGGTCACGACGACGAAAGCCAAGCGCATCGCCATCATCGACGACCGGACGGCCTTCGGTCAGGGCGAAGCGGACGAGTTCGAGAAAGCGGCGAAGGCGAAAGGCGGCAATGTCGTCGGACGCGAGTTCAGCGACAACCAGACCGTCGATTTCAGCGCGCAACTTACGCGCATCAAGGCGACGAACGCGGATCTGATTTTCTTCGGCGGACTGGACCGGCAAGCCGCTGCGGTCGTCAAGCGCATGAAGCAGCTCGGCATGAACGCGCAGTTCGTGGGCGGCGGCGGCGTGATGGACGCCGACTTCCTGAAGCTCGCCGGCGACGCCGCCGAAGGCGCGCAGGCGTGGGAATACGGCAGTCCGCTCGACAAACTGCCGCAAGGCAAGGCGTTCAGCGACAAGTTCCAGAAGCGGTTCGGCGTGGCGATTCTTTCTTACGCGCCGTTCGGCTACGACGCGGCGTGGGCCGCCATCCACGCGATGCAGAAGGCAAATTCCGCCGATCCGAAAGTCTATCGCCCCGTGCTGAAGAAAATCTCGTTCCAGGGCATCACGGGCCCCATCGCCTTCGACGACAACGGCGCGCTAAAGAATGCGTCGTCGACGCTGTATCAGGTGAAGAACGGGCAGTGGGAAAGCGTCGTCACGAAGCACGGCATGTAAGCGTCATCGAAGGCGCAGCGATTCGCGCGTGGCGGCGGCTTCGCCGTTCAGCCACTGCGCGAACTGCTGCAACGCGGGCGACGGCGCGGGCCGCTCCGGATAGACGAGGTAGTACGCCGCGCCGCTCGGCACGCGCAACGCAAACGGCGCGATCACGCGTTTGGCGCGCAGGTCTTCTTCGATCAGCGATACATCGCCGATCGTGACGCCCAAGCCCTGCATCGCGGACGAAATGGCGAGGTCGAGCGTGTCGAAATGTTGCGCCTTCGCGGACGGCAACCCGCTGTAGCCATAGGCGCCGAGCCACAGGAGCCAGTCGCGGCGGTCGCGCGTCGGGTGCAAGAGCGTCTGGCCCGCGAGGTCGTCGGGCGTGGGCTTCGTGCGGCCGTCCGGCTTCCACAGTTCGGGCGCACAGACGGGCGTGAGCACTTCATCGAAAAGATGATGCACCGTCAGGCCCTTGCCCGACGGGCGCGCGTTCGTCGCGCTGAAGACGATGGCGGCATCGAACTGTTCGGCATTGAATTCGACGCCGTGCGACACCGACGCCGTCACCTCCACCACCTGTTCCGGACGCTCGTTTTGCAGCCGGATCACGCGCGGCAGCACCCAGCGCATGGCGCAAGTCGGGCATTTGACGCGCAGCGTCCCGGACTGGCCGCCGCCTTTGGCGAGCGCGTCTTCGATTTGCGCGAACGCCTGCTGCAACGGCGCGATGAGCAGCGCGCCATGATGCGTGAGCGCGAGCCCGCGCGCCTGCCGCACGAAAAGCGCGTAGCCGAGCTGGCCTTCCAGTCCCGCGATCTGCCGGCTGACGGCGCCCTGCGTCACGTTGAGAGCGTCCGCGGCGCGCGTGAAATTGAGCTTCCGCGCGACCACGAGGAAGGTCTTCAGGACATCGAGCGAGGGCAGCGGTTTCATCGGGTTATGGAAGATAGCCATGAGCGGCGCACATGGCTAGTATGACAAAGTTTCGATTGTCGGCCGCTTATTGCCGGGGTTGAATCGTCGCACTGTCTAGTTGCACTGTTTATTGGAGCGAGCCGTCGTGCAAAGCGCCTGTGTCCCCGAATCGAAACTGCCGAAGGTCGGCACCACCATTTTCACCGTGATCGGCCAGCTTGCCGACGAGCATCACGCGCTGAACCTGTCGCAAGGCGCGCCGAATTTCGCGTGCGATCCGAGGCTCGTCGACAGCGTCACGCGAGCCATGCAGGCAGGACATAACCAGTATTCGCCGATGTCCGGCGTCCTCGCGCTGCGCGAAGCAATCGCCTTGAAGACGCAAAAGGTCTACGGCGCGCAGTACGATCCGGGCACGGAAGTGACCGTCGTGGCGAGCGCGAGCGAAGGGCTTTACGCGACGATCAGCGCGCTCGTGCATCCGGGCGACGAGGTGATCTACTTCGAGCCGTCATTCGACAGCTATGCGCCCATCGTGCAGCTTCAGGGCGCGACGCCGGTTGCGATCAAGCTGTCGCCCGCAGATTTCAGCATCGACTGGGACGAAGTCGCCGCCGCCATCACGCCGAAGACGCGCATGATTCTCGTCAACACGCCGCACAACCCGACGGGCAGCGCGTTCACGACCGCCGACATCGAGCGGCTCACGGCGCTCACGCGCGGCACGAACATCGTCGTGCTGTCGGACGAAGTGTACGAGCACGTCGTGTTCGACGGCGCGCCGCATCACGGCATGGCGCGCTATCCGGCGCTGGCCGAACGCAGCGTGATCGTGTCGTCGTTCGGCAAGTCGTATCACGTGACAGGCTGGCGCGTCGGCTATTGCCTCGCGCCCGCCGCGCTGACCGCCGAGATTCGCAAGGTTCACCAGTTCATGACGTTTTCCGCCGACACGCCGATGCAAATGGCGTTCGCCGAGGCGCTCGCCGATGAATCGAGCTACCTGAATCTCGGGCCGTTCTATCAGCACAAACGCGACGTGCTCGCAAACGCGCTCGCCGGCTCGCGTTTCGAACTGTTGCCGAGCGCGGGCAGCTTCTTCATGCTTGCACGCTACAGCGCGATCTCGGACGCGCCGGACAGCGACTTCGTGCTGCGGCTGATCCGCGAAGCGCGCGTCGCGACCATCCCGCTGTCCGCGTTCTACACGGACGGCACCGACCATCGCCTGATTCGCCTGTCGTTCGCGAAGGACGACGATACGCTCATCGAAGGCGCGCGCCGCCTTTGCCTGATCTAGCCTTTTGAATTCCTGGAGACCACGATGAAGAAGAACCACCTCGCCGCCGCACTGTTCGTCGCGTGCTCGTTTGCCAGCGGCGCGGCGCTCGCCGCCGACACGCTGCGCTTCGGTCTCGAAGCGCAATATCCGCCGTTCGAGTCGAAATCGGCGACGGGCGAGCTCCAAGGGCTCGATATCGACGTGGGCAACGCGGTCTGCGCCGCCGCGAAAATGCAGTGCAAGTGGGTCGAAACGTCGTTCGACGGCCTGATTCCCGCGCTGCAAGGCCGCAAGTTCGACGCGATCAACTCCGCGATGAACGCGACCGAGCAGCGCCGCCAGGCGATCGACTTCACGACGGTCGTGTATCGCGTGCCGACGCAACTCATCGCGAAGACGGGCAGCGGTATCGAACCGACGGCGGCGTCGCTCAAGGGCAAGAGCGTGGGCGTGCTGCAAGGCTCCATTCAGGAGACGTTCGCCAAGGCGCACTGGGAGAACGAAGGCGTGAAGGTCGTGCCGTATCAGGACCAGAATCAGGTCTATGCCGATCTCAAATCCGGCCGTCTCGACGCGACGCTCGTGCTCGCGCCCGCCGGACAAAGCGGCTTCCTGTCGAAGCCCGACGGCGAAGGCTTCTCGTTCGCCGGGGCGCCGGTGCGCGACGACAAGATTCTCGGCAGCGGCATCGCGTACGGCGTCCGCAAGGGCGACGATGCGCTGAAGGCCAAGCTCGACGCGGCGATCGCGAAGGTGAAGGCGGACGGCACCATCGACAAGTACGCGAAGAAGTATCTCGGCAACATCGACATTTCAGCGAAGTAAGCTGCGTTCGGCGGCGCTGCAGCTTTTTAGAAGCACAGGCACACTGGCGGATTCGTTGACATCCGGCCGCGACTTCGCCGTCGCGGCGCTTCGCCGGGAGATGCATGAGCACGCCGCCGCCAACAAACGCCGCACCGCCTCCGCCGCCGCTCAAAGGCGGCCAGCTTGTGCTCGCCACGTTCGCCGTGGCGCTCGCGACGTTCATGAACGTGCTCGATTCGTCGATTGCGAACGTCGCCATTCCGACGATTTCCGGCAACCTCGGCGTCTCGGTCAACGAAGGCACGTGGGTCATCACCGTGTTCGCGGCGTCGAACGCGGTTTCCATTCCGCTCACCGGCTGGCTCACGCAACGGCTCGGACAGATCCGGCTGTTTGTCGGCGCCATCCTGATGTTCGTGCTGTCGTCGTGGCTCTGCGGGCTCGCGCCGAATCTGCCGGTCCTGCTGATTGCCCGCGTGCTGCAAGGCGCGGTCGCCGGGCCGCTGATTCCGCTCTCGCAGGCCATCCTGCTCGGCTCGTATCCGAAAGAGAAGTCGTCGATGGCGCTCTCGCTCTGGGCGATGACCGCGACTGTCGGCCCGATTGCCGGCCCCGCGCTCGGCGGCTGGATTACCGACAGCTATTCGTGGTCGTGGATCTTCTATATCAACATACCGGTCGGCATTTTCGCGGCGGGCGTGACGTGGTTCATCTACCGCACTCGCGAGTCGCCGACGCGCAAGGCGCCCATCGACGTGATCGGGCTCGCGCTGCTCGTCGCGTGGGTGGCGTCGTTGCAGATCATGCTCGACAAGGGGCGCGACCTCGACTGGTTCTCGTCGCCGGTCATCGTGGCGCTGGCGATCGTCGCGGTTATCTCGTTCGCGTTCTTCGTGGTCTGGGAATTGACGGAGGCCAATCCGGTGGTCGACCTACGGCTTTTCACCGGGCGCAATTTCTTTGGCGGAACCGTGGCGATTTCGGTGGCTTACGGCGTGTTCTTCGGCAATCTCGTGCTCCTGCCGCAGTGGATGCAGCAGTATCTGAACTACCGCTCCGTGGATGCCGGGCTCGTCACCGCGCCGCTCGGCATCTTTGCCGTGATCCTCGCGCCCGTGATGGGCAAGGTTCTGCCGCGCAGCGACGCCCGCGTGATCGCGACGATGGCGTTCGTCGGCTTCGCGTTCGTGTTCTGGCTGCGCTCGAAGTACGTGATCGAGATCGACACCTTCCATCTCGTGCTGCCGACGCTGCTTCAGGGCATTCCAATGGCGATGTTTTTCGTGCCGCTGACCGCCATCGTGCTGTCGGGCTTGCCGCCTTCGAAGATTCCGGCGGCGGCTGGTTTGTCGAACTTCGCGCGGGTCTTTTGTGGCGCGGTCGGCACGTCGCTCGCGGGCAACGCGTGGGACGACCGCATCGCGCTGCATCACGAGCGGCTGACCGAGCAGGCGAATGCCTTTAATCCGACGTTCTTGCAGGCGCTCGGCGCGTCGCAATCGACGCTCGATATCAGC
Organism: Burkholderia sp. 8Y; assembly: GCF_902506145.1. GTDB lineage: Bacteria > Pseudomonadota > Gammaproteobacteria > Burkholderiales > Burkholderiaceae > Caballeronia. The sequence goes on from NZ_LR733534.1 coordinate 40,394, forward strand.
GAAGCGCAGGCGCGCGGCATGTTCAATTTCACCGTCAACTCGCAAGCCGCGATGATGGGCCTCAACGATATCTTTCTGATCTCGGCGGTGATCTTCATTTTGATCATTCCGCTGATCTGGATCACGAAGGTGGCGAAG
>NZ_LR733526.1 GCF_902506145.1 Burkholderia sp. 8Y
GTCGAGCATCCCGCGGTCAGTTCTATCGATTCTCAACTGCGTGTGGCAGACGACGAGATAAATCGCATAGCCCAAGAGACAGCGTCATTGCCGCCGTTGGAGCAGAACGTACTTGGCCTCCAACGTGACGTGCAGGTAAATAGCGCGCTATACACGTCGTTGATGAACACCTATGAGCAGTTGCGGGTGGTCAGCGCTGGGAAGACTGGTAATGCAAGAGTGGTCGACATGGCTGTCGTTCCGGAGCAGCCTCTTTGGCCTAAACGCTCCTTCGTAGTACTAGTTTCGTTGTTGTTTGGACTATTCTGCGGAATTGTCGCGGCTCTTTGCCGACGACACTTGTTCGACGCGGTGAATGACCCCTCCGAGATCGAGGAGACGACCGGCCTTAGGGTCTTTGCAAGCGTTCCGCATAGCTCGGAGGAAGCGAGGCAGTTGGGTGCCGTTCGTGCTGCCCCGTCTGCTGCGCCGATTTTGGCGACTTCTCCCACCTTCGACCCGGCAATCGAAGGTCTGCGAGGCTTTCGAACCGCTCTACAGTACGCGCTGTCGAGCGCACCGAACCAAATCGTGGCGGTGACCGGCGCAACTCCCGGAGTCGGGAAGTCGTTTATCACACTCAATGTTGCGGCGATTCTTGGTGCGTCCGGGAAACGCGTGTTGTTGGTCGACGCCGACTTGCATCGCGGACTGTTACATGCGCGCATCGGTGCAACGCAAAGTCCTGGACTCGCAGATCTCATTCGCGGGAGCTGCAAGCAGGACCAGGCAATAAGGCGCAACGCTCTGACCGGAGTCGATTTCATTCCGACGGGGACGCTAACACCTGCGGCTACCGATCTGCTTGCAAGCCCCAACGCCGGGGCGACGCTCCTGCGGTTGTGCCGCGACTATGACGTTGTGCTTTGTGACGGCGCGCCGCTCATTGCTACTGATGCCGCTTCGCACTTGGCGGCAATTGCAGGGTCGACGTTTCTTGTCGCACGGCAAGGCGTGACGAGCTTGGGTGAGTTGCGCGAGGTGGTACGAAAACTGGAGCGGTTAGGGATCAAGGCGCAAGGCGTTGTCATGAATGGCTTGCGACTCCGACCCGGTCGAGGCAGCTACGGTTACGGTAGATACCGCTACGCGGCCGACAGCTATGACTTGGACCAACTAAGCAGGCAATGAGAGAACTGCCCGCGCACAAGCTCTCCACTTCGCGGCGAACTAGGAGCAAGAATGAAGATCGCATTCGTCAGTGGTCTCTATCCGCCGGCAGTAATAGGCGGAGGGGAGATCGTGCTGCAAACGCTAGTGGAGGGTATCCACAGTCAAGGACACGAGGTGCTAGTCCTGACAACGAAAGAGGACGGGGAGACGGATCGCAGCTGGCTGAACGGCGTCCCCGTAATCCGCGTCCCAATCAAGAACGTCTATTGGCATGGCAGGAGAGAGCGGCCAGGGCCGCTAAAGCGCGCCTTATGGCATGCCGTTGATTCGTCGAATATCGCGATGATGTCCGTTGCACGAGAGATCCTCCAGCAAGAGCGCCCCGACGTGCTGAACGTGCACGCGACGGAGGGATGGTCGGCCGGTGTCCTTAAAGTTGGAAAATCGCTTGGCATTCCGACTGTGCAGGTGCTCCATAGCAGTAATTTCCTGTGCCCGAATTCAAACATGTTTCGCAACGGTCACTCATGCAAGACGCGATGTGTCAGTTGCGCAATCCTTCGTATCCGGCACCGATCTATGTCCGAACATGCCGACGCCGTAATTGGGGTTAGCCGATTCATTTTGGACAAACACTTGTCGAGGGGCTACTTCTCAAAAGCCAAACATCAGGTCGCCATCCACAACGCCCGCGACCTTCCTATCGATTCGATCGTTAGGACGACGAAGACCGACGCGGAACCGGATCGTCGGCTTAGATTTGGCTTTATAGGTACACTGACCGCCGCAAAGGGAATTGAGTTGCTCATTCAAGAATTTTTATCGCTGGGTGACTGTCCTGCCGAGCTTTTGGTCGCCGGCACCGGTAAGCCCGAGTATGAAGCTCGGCTCATGTCCCGCTATGCTAACTCACGCATTCGATTCCTAGGCTACAAGAAGCAAACAGATTTTCTTCCAAACGTCGACGTACTGGTTGTCCCAAGCCTGTGCGATGAAGCCCTCGGGATGGTTGTTGCCGAGGCCTTCGCGTTCGGCATTCCCGTGATCGCGTCGCGAAGAGGCGGCATCCCGGAAATGGTAGACGACGGCGCCAATGGCTGCCTCTTCGAACCTGATCGATCCGGCGAACTCACCACTACAATGGCCTCTTTTATCAACGGCGAGCGAGACTTTACGTCAATGAGCAGATCGGCGAAAGCATCCGCACATAAATATCTCGACGTTGAGAGCTGGGTCGAAATGCACATGCGAGTTAATCAAGATCTAGTCGCGACGCACGGAGCATGACGTTATGGAATGCAAGCGATGGTCCGTGCCTCGCCGCGGGTCTTTCACCTTCGTGCAATGGCGCGCGAGCAACCCCGTTTGCTTTGGTTTGCTAATCGTACTTAACGTCGCAATACCTAAGGCAGGATTCAAGGTGGGAGACGTCCCGATCACCTTCGGCTACATGTACGCACTGTTCATGGGCGTGGTCTGCTTGCCCGGTGGAATTCGCCAGTTTCTTTTGGGCCGTGACCGCACCGGAAGCATACTGGCCTACAGCTTATTCATACTTCTGTTTCTCGCCGCTATTGCTTATTTCTGCGGCGTGGCGAACCTCGGCTTCTTTTTTTCGATCGTCTTCGGCTTTTGTGTACTGCCCGTTGTTTTCATGCTTAGTCTTCTTCGCGAGGATACCTATAGACGTACGTTAGAAACGTACTTGCTGTGGAGCATCCGCTTTGCGGTGGCATACGGAGTATTTCTGTTCGTCTATAAGTCGGCTACAGGCCAATTCATCGAGATTCCTTATCTTACTGTCAATGCCGACGATGTTGGAAAGATGGGTACGAAGTACATACAGCGGTCCGATATATCAAAGCTTATCTCCACATATAACAACGGCAACATATTTGGGGTTTGTCTTCTAACGTTGATTCCACTCTACGACCTTCTTGAACGGCGGCCCCTCATGAAAGCGCTGGCACGTGTCGCGCTCATACTTACGCTTTCGCGTACCGTGTGGGCTGTGCTTCTCATCTACGAGACATTCCTGACGAGACGGCCTATCTGGCAGCGAGCGGTAATGCTTGCACTGGCGGCCGTCGGAGTTGTGTTAGCGCTTGAGATAATGAGCGCGGACGCTGGGTTCCTCACGGACAGCACATTAGGCGGCCGAATGTCGGTGGTAGATCAGTTAAGTGTTACGTTGTTTCCGATCGAGAAGTTTAACTATGTGTCCGAGATCCTTTGGGTGTCGGTTTTGTACTTCGGCGGCGTTATCGGGCTAGTTATCTTTGCCGGCTTATTTTTACTTATATTCAGCGTTCTAGCAGGTGGCGGTATTAGCTCGGAGTACGAGAAAGTTTCACTTATTGGAGTTGCCAACTTTTTTCTTTGCTCATTTGTCGATGCGGCTGCCAACTATATCCCAACAATGTTTGTGTTCTGGCTTGTCGTGTGGATCGGTCTAGTAAATAAGGGGAGAGCCCATGTCTGAAGTTATCTTTGATGGTCGTTGGGAAGGCATGCATGGCATTGGCCGATTCGCGACGGAGGTGGAGAAAGGCCTAGGTCTGGCGAACGCAAACTTCCACGGAAATCCGGCTTCGCCGTTGGACTGCGTGTACCTCAGCCTCAAGCTCGTCATGCGACGGCACGGAATCTTCTTCTCCCCCGGATACAACTACCCACTGATTTATGGCGGCAAGGGCTTGCTGGTTGTGCACGACCTTATTCACCTGGACGTTCCGGCGCCCCGCTGGCTACTCAAAAAGCTTTATTGCCTAAGTGTCCTCAGGAGCGCTTGTAGGCGCGCAAACGCAGTTCTTACGGTCTCCGAATTTTCCGCGCGTCGCATTGCCGAAGTCACCGGTATTAGCCGGAATAAGATAATCGTGGTAGGGAACGGGGTGTCTAACGTTTTTGCAAAGGACGGGCCGCGTTTCCGTTTGCAAAACGACGAGGTTTATTTTTTGGCCACGTCCAATGGCAAGGAACACAAGAATAACCGCGCTGTGATACGGGGCTTCTTGAACGCAAGGCTTGGCTATCATGTCAAGCTCCTATTCGTCGGCGCACCGTCAGAAGAGATAGCCGCCTACGTTAGTAGACTAGGCGCGCAAGAATCGATATGGTTCCTTGGTAAGGTGTCAGAGGCGGAACTTGCGTCGCTATACCGGGGCGCGCTCGCCCTCATCTTCCCGTCGCTTTACGAAGGGTTCGGCTTACCGATAGTCGAGAGCATGGCTTGCGGAACCCCGGTTGTGACGTCGAACTGTACGGCAATGCCAGAAATTGCGGGCGGCGCAGCCATACTCGTGGATCCCGTATCTGTTGAAGAGATTTCG
>NZ_LR733533.1 GCF_902506145.1 Burkholderia sp. 8Y
ACGAGTTCAGATACAGCGCAAGCACCAGCACGGCGACATAGCCCGAGGCCGTGCCGAACGAGCGCAGAATGCCTAGATCCTGCGTGACGTAGCCGCGCCCGGCCGCCGACACTTTTCCGTCGCGCAGAAGGGCGTCGAGTTCGGTGTAACGCTTGACCATCGCGAGGCTCAGAAAGATGAGCACCGAGAACATGATGAGCCAGTCCGACAGCAGGATATCGGCCGCCGCGCCGCCTGCGACTACGCGCGACGTATAAAGCGCGGCGAGCGTGAAGACATCCACCAGCATCAGGCGCTTGAGCTTGAACGAGTACGCCAGCGTCACGATGAAGTAGCCGCCGAGCACGAGCTGGAAGTTGGGCGCTAGTTGCGCGGCGAGCGCGGTGGATGCGACAAGCAGCGTCAACGTAAGCGCCATGCCGAAGGTCAGCGGCAGTTGGCCGGACGCGAACGGCCGGTTGCGCTTTTTCGCGTGACGACGGTCCGAGTCGAGATCCAGCATGTCGTTCAGCAGATACACCGCCGAGGCGCAGAAGCTGAACGAGAAGAACGCGAGCGTTTCGGCGAGCAGCAGCGCCGGATCGGTGAAACGGTGCGACGCGAGGAGCGGCACGAAGATCAGCAGGTTTTTAACCCACTGATAAACGCGCATTTCCTTAAGTGTCAGGCGAACGAGCGAACGTTTTTCTTCAAAGAAAACGATCGTCTTGTTCACCTTCTCCGCCGCCGCCGCGATGTGCCGGTTGCCGACGACGATCGCCTGCCGCGACTGCTTCCAGACAGGCACATCGGCGAGCGCGTTGCCGCAGTAATCGAATCCTTGCGCGCCGAATTCCTTCGTCAACGCGCCGGCCTTGTAACGGCCTGCGAGGTTGTGCGCGTGATCGCTCGCGAGCACGCCCTTGAAGATGCCGAAGTGCGTAGCGATCTGTTCTGCGAACTGTTTGTTCGACGCGGTGCAGAGGTAAAGGTCGCGGCCGGACAGACGCTGCTCCCGCAGATATTCGACGAAACGCGCGTTATACGGTAGCACCGACACGTCGATGGCGACGCGCCCTGCGATCTGCGCTTTCAGATACGCCTTGCCGCGCAATAACCAAACGAAACAGTGAAGGATATAGACCGGATTCTTCTTGACGAGCACGAGGAACGATTCGACAAGTAGATCGGTGGCGGTCAGCGTGCCATCCAGATCGACGCACAGCGGAACGCTAGCTTCGGCCATGATTTCCTCGTTGCGATCATTCTTCGTCAGAATAGGGCGAGTGCCGCCGAACGTATGGGTTACAGAATACCGAGCACTGTTTCTCTGTCTCTGTGCGCTAGTGCACTGTGTCGCGCGGCCGTCAGAGTTTGTATTCGTTCTCGCCGCTCTGCGGATTGTTGGGATAACTTGCTTTCGCAGACGAAACGAATTTTTAAGCGCCTCGCTGGGGACCAGCAAGAGCACGACCGATCCTGCCGAAACAACGCTCACTGCTAGAGGGGCGCTCGCGTAGCCGAAATGCTGAGCGAGCACATAGCCCGAGCGCGGGACTCGGCGCAGCACCGAAACCCGCACTCATGACGGCCACCTGTCCGACATTTGGTCTTCCGTGCCGTGCAGCCGCCGCCGCGGCGAAAGCGGACACTGCGGCGCCTCCCTCCCAGCGGCAGCCGAAAAAAGTGATTAGCATCACGCCCAATGGCTAATTGCTGGATGAGGCGGTTTGCAAAATAGGCCACGGAAAACCATGACGAGTTGAGCGATCATCTTGGTCCGGGCGGGAGAGGGCTCGGAGCCCCCTAATGCGCCGACCACCGCCGAGGCGCAAAGCGGCAGCATTGCGGCATTGCGCAGATGAAAAATCGCGAGCGCCGCAGCGGCTGCGCGCGACGTGCAGCCCGCGCGCTGCGCAGCCGAACTTCACCGGCGGCAACCGGACGCCTAGCCGACATTCGAACGTCCATCTGAGAGCGCCAGCCAGTGGCTGCAAGTGGCCGGCTGCCGAAGATCGCAATTCGTCCACGTGCATGCGCGGCGGCCGTGGCTCAAACCGCCGCCCGACCCGAGGCGGAATTCGCTATAGAAACAAGCCAACGGCCATTACTCGGTGAGGAGCGGCCGCCAAAGTATCGTTAGTAGGCTTGTCCGATGCTGCAGGCTGACAAGCGCTCCGCACTGGTTCTCGGCACCTGCCCGCTAACGCCATCAGCTTAACAGTTTGCGGGAATAGAGAGTCGAGGTGATCTTGGCGACCTCTCATTCGATGCGGTAGCTACCAGTGGTCTTTCCCACGAAATTATAAGCGCCCTTGTCCCCAGGTAGTTTTGAGACTTGCTGCCAGTCGGAATCCCCTCTGATTCCTTTGTATTTACCCGTTCCGAACAGCATTACTGCTTTCCCTGACGTCGCACCAGCGGCGTGATTAAACGACTCTACGAAGTTGTCACCGTCCTTGTCGGTGAACACACAGTATCCGTTCGCTGGACCGGCGCTAAATCCAGATTCAATGCACTGTGCCGTTACGTTGTGCATCAACGGATTCTTGTTGTTAGACGTGAAAATCATCGCTGCTTCAGTAAGGTAAACAGACTCATCCGATCCCACGCCCGCCTCTTTAATGTCGCGCCAGAAGGCCGTGAATGTTGCGTCGATCGATCCCTGCTTCGGTATCGTCTGCGCCTGAACCGTGCATATTGCAAGCATTGGCGCAGCCACCCTGAGAAACAAGCACCGACGGCGGAGAGTAGTCATCTTGCACCTCGCAGTTGTTGCATTCATTTTGCGATCCCGAGTGCTTTGTGACGACGCTGGTAATGGTCTGCCCTTCACGTATGACCGGATGGATCAGAGTACTTCGCCACTACTGTTTTATGACTCTAAGGGAGGGGCTATACGTCGCGCCGTTCGAAACAAGCTCACTTGACTAATCGCGGAAAACGTACGCACGCGTTTTCGTCACACAAACGGAGATTGCGTACGGCCTACGTCCTGCTTTCAGAAAATAGACGATGTGATGTTCTTAAGCAACTTGCGGGGCTGCGAACTTGCTCAGGCGGTGTCGACGCTCCGCTTATTTACGGATTCCGGTCCAAAGCGGCCATTCGCATGAACGGTCGCTGTGACCCATGAATGGCTGCAACTGCCCGTGTGCCGAAGCTCCCTATGCGACTGCTGTCCCACTTCCAGGTCGGGCCCGCAACCTGTGGCAACCATCACGGCGCCATACGAGATGGTCAACGGCGCAGTCACCTGGAATCCGGAGAACTCGTGAATTACACTAAGGTGTACTATGCGCCCTTGATGCATAGCCGACCCACAAAGTCACAAATTGGCGGACGTTCGTGCGACCTACCCACGCGCGTCTGTCAACGCCGGGATCAATCCACTGCCCGGCGGGACGAGCCCCAGCTCAACGCAGGCCGCACTTCGGTTTATCGCCGACCACTACAGAACATGCGGCGACTCGACGGCCATTACTTCTCTAAATCTCTTCGCAACGCCACGGCAGGCAACGTCCGTATGAGCCTTGTCGTTGCGGTCCTGAATCCGATGCGCGCCTCACCGGGTGCCGGCCCGACGTGACATTCAACGTATGTCGCGCATCTGATTCGATAGTAAGGAGACGACCATGAACACGAAGCGTTTAAGCATCGCGTCGGCAGTAGTCGTTCTACTCTTCGCACTGAACGATACCGCGCAAGCCGGCGGCCATTGTTCGACCGAAACACTGAGGGGACCCTTCAGCTTCATCGGGCATGGAGAAATTCTCGGACTGATAGGCGCCGACGGACAGTTGCATCCGTATGCCGCGCCATCGATCCTCGATGATGTAGCCCTCGTCACATTCGATGGAATGGGTCACTTTTCGCGCACCGACTTTGGGATGATCGGCGGATTACCCAAAGGCGGGAAGACGACGTTTGACCCCGTCCAGAGCGGCACCTACGCGGTGAACCCTGATTGCACGGGCACTATGCATATCGTCTATGAAGCAGGAGGAGCCGTTCCGGCGGGAGTTGAGACGGACCTGAACATCGTAGTCGCTGCCGAAGGCACGCTTGTCGAATCGGTCGTCTACAGGGCGGTGACCGCAGGAGGGTCGAGTGCGGACGGCAAAGTATCGTGTCCGCCAAGCTGCGAGCAAGGCGTGCAGGAAAGCTTCGAAGGCAAAAAGGTTGGCTTCTTTGGCTTCCGCTAGTCGACGCCTGATGGAGTTAGGCCTGCGTCTCTTTTCATGCGACCAAATGATGGCGCCGCCGCGAAGCTGATGAAAGGGCTTACCCTGCTTCCCGGAGAACATTAGGGATAAGCCTTAAGCGTTGTGCAATTAGCAGGCTTCGGATGCGCACGAATTGGACAGAAGACATCGATTGCCTGCAATCAACGGAGGGAAACCGAAGCTGCCACGTGACAGTGCGAGCCGCGCGCTCAGGAGCGGAAAGATGGCGTGGCCTCGCAGCACATACTGCACGAACCGGGGGGAAATTCATGTCCTGTGGAATACGGCGCGCAGCATATCACCGCTACGACTGCGGTAGGAGACCGTTGAATGTCCGTCCCGCTCTACGCGCGAATGTCCCTTGCTGGCCGGTGGACTAAACCGCTCGCGCGGTAGGGGCTACGGTCAGACTTCGGTGGGCAGGGAGAGGCCGGCATCGTGGTTCCGTATGTTGGTGAATGAGGCAATCCGCCTCGTTCTCCAGCAGGAGCCGAATCATGACCTCCTCACAGTCAAACGTCAGTCCGCTGCGCCAGCGCATGATTGACGACATGCGCATGCGCCAGCTTGCCCCCAAGACCCAGGACATCTACCTGCACATCGTGCGTGAGTTCGCCCGTTTTCTCGGGCGCTCACCTGACACGGCCACCGTCGAGGACCTGCGGCGCTACCAGCTCTATCTGGTCGACCACGGCACATCGGCCGTGTCGCTGAACCACGCGATCACCGGCCTGAAGTTCTTCTTCACAGTCACGCTCGACCGGCCCGAGCTGATGGTCAGGATGCAACCCGTGCGCGTGCCCCGCGTATTGCCCATCGTGCTCAGCCCCGACGAAGTGCGGCGGCTCATCGAGGCCGCCGGTAACCTGAAGCACCAGACCGCGCTGTCGGTGGCGTACGGCGCGGGGCTACGCGCCAGCGAAGTGGTAGCGCTGAAGGTCACCGACGTCGACAGCGAACGCATGACATTGCGTATCGAGCAGGGTAAGGGCCGCCGTGACCGCTACGCAATGCTCTCGCCGGTGCTGCTCGAGCGCCTGCGTGTGTGGTGGCGCGTGGCCCGTACACAGGGCAAGATGCTTGATGGTGGGTGGCTGTTTCCCGGGCTCGATCCGCTCGATCAGCTGAGCACGCGGCAACTGAACCGCGCCATTCATGCCGCCGCCGAGGCCGCGAACATCGACAAGCGCGTATCCATGCATACCCTGCGTCACAGCTTCGCCACCCACCTGCTCGAACAGAAGGTCGATATTCGTGTGATCCAGGTGCTGCTCGGCCATGCGAAGCTCGAGAACACCGCGCTCTACGTCCAGGTAGCCACCGATCTGCTACACGAGGTCACCAGTCCGCTGGACCGTCTGCCCTCCGAGTAGGCCCGAGCGCTGTAACACCTCATGCTGGAGGTTGCGGACATCTTCCGCAGCCACGGGCCAGCGTGGCGAGCCAAGACACGCCTGAGCCTGGGGCAGCTGAAGGTCATGTCGGCCATCGAACGGTGCCGCACAGCGGCACTGGGCGGACATGTGCTGCGCTGTTTAGGCTGTGCAAAGACAGAAGTGTCCTTCAACTCCTGTCGTGACCGGCATTGCCCGAAGTGCCAGGCCAGCGCCGCACACCGCTGGCTCGAGGCGCGCCAGGCCGATCTGCTGCCCGTCGAGTACTTCCACGTCGTCTTCACGCTGCCCGCGCCAATCAGCGCGATCGCCTGGTATAACAAGCGGGTCATCTACGGGCTGCTGTTCGACATCGCCGCCGACACGCTGCGCACGATCGCCGAGGATCCCAGGCATCTGGGCGCCCAGATCGGCGCCACGCTTGTGCTGCACAGCTGGGGATCGGCACTCACGCATCACCCGCATGTGCACGGCATCGTCCCCGGTGGCGGACTGTCGCCTGACGGTGAGCGCTGGATTGCGTGCCGGCCCGGCTTCTTCCTGCCCGTGCGCGTGCTCTCACGCCTGTTCCGCCGGCGCTTCCTCGAAGCGCTCGAAGTGGCCCACCGGCATGGCCAGCTGCAGTTCTTCGGCGAGTACACCGGGCTCGCTGATTCCACCACCTTTGCCCGGTGGCTTGCGCCGCTGCGTAGCTGTGAATGGGTGGTCTACGCCAAGCGCCCGTTCGCCGGACCGAAGGCGGTGCTCGAGTACCTCTCACGCTATACGCACCGCGTCGCCGTCTCAAACCAGCGCCTGATCGCCTTCGATGAGCGTGGCGTGACGTTCCGCTGGAAGGATTACCGGGCGAAGGGACGCACCCGATACAAGACTATGACGTTGGAGGCCGGCGAATTCATGCGCCGCTTCCTGCTCCACGTGCTGCCGGGTGGCTTCCATCGAATCCGGCACTACGGACTACTCGCCAACCCGGTGCGCCGCGCCAATCTCGCGAAGGTGCGCGATCTGCTGCACGTCACGCCTGAGCTCCGCCCGTCACCGCACGACACCGTCATCGAGACCCGGCCCGTCTTCATCTGCCGGCACTGTGGCGCACCGATGATCGTCATCGACATCCTCGCGCGGAGCGCCCCGATCCGCGCACCGCCGATGTGCCGGGGGCAAACATGAGCACAACGGTTCCCCGATACCTGAACCGACCGTCGGCTTTGCGGCAACGCGGCTTACGAGCGGACGGTTGCGCCTGGCGCTTCGCAAAGCGCCTCCCGCGTCTGCTTCACCATCGTGATTGCACGACAGCACCGCCTTGCTATGGCATCAGCGCCCGTCCAATATCCCGCCTGTCCGCAGCGCATCCGACATCGCTGAGCATCCTGACCTATCAATCGCCATAGCGGTGAGTTCCGATCACACCGGAGCACTCCGCGGTTTCCTCCATCGGGTTTATTCGACGCCTGCCGGCACGCGCGGAAGCATTCACATGCCTGCGGCCGATGGCAGGCATCGAATAAACCTAAACGGACAAAGGCTATCGCGAACGATTCCCCGGAAATCTGCGAATAACCAAAGTTTTCTGGGTGCGCGGAGCGCCCGAAAGGCAAAAGCTGCTGATGTCACTCTATTGCGAACGTTGGATGGGGTGGGCTAGAACAGCGCGGTGATGCAGGTGGTTGAGTCGCGGGTGTCGCGCCTTCACAGTCAGGTGTCCGCTCACTGAACGGCACATCAAGGAGTCGTCGCGACCGAATAATTGCGCCCCTCCCACGTCTGACTCGACGTCCAGAAGAAGGTAAATGCAATCGATGATCCGGCGAGAACACCCTGCACGGCGGGATCGACGTAGTAAATGCCGATCTTCGTTGACGCGGCTTCGGTGTCCTGCCACGTTGCCCAGTCGTCGGTCGACCAGCGCAGTCTGAAGGGCGCGTTCCAGAGAATTCGGAGTCGCGTTCTCGCCAGAATTGCGGGCAGCGGACGGTTGAAGTTCCAGACTTCGATATCGCTGCGAACCCGTGGTGGCTGCCCGGGCTGAGGCTGGTAACGCTCAGCCACGACATCGAGGCGGTCGAAAACGCGACCGTCCGAGACGGAGCGGACAAGCTTGATGTACTCGGCATGCGCCCACGCCAACGGCATGGCGGAGCCGGTCGGACCGCCGGGCACGAAGCTCGTGTTCGCCAGATCCGGCCTATCCCAGACTTGCTCGGGGAGCAGCCTGCGCGGTCCCGCGAAGCCCTCGAGCGCACGTAGGTAGATCGTGGCATCGCCACCGGCGGCGAGTTCATAGTGACCGCGCTCCCCGGAGAGCAGCGGCCAGGGGCGACCCAGCCCGAAAGGCGCGCCGTCGTACCAGGCTTGGCCGTCATTCCCCTGGCCGTAATGGTCGTTGTTGTACCGATAGAAAGCCGGGCCTTGCGGCAGCGTTTTGCTTATGACGGCATCGACTACCTTGACCGAGTCGACGATGATTGGGTCATTCGCGGCGCGAACGCCATAGCGCACCAGTTCGAGGAATCCTGCATCGACGACGGTGTTAGCTTGGCCGCTGTAGCCGCGCATTTGTATGGCGGCGGTGTCTGGATCTTCTGGGAAAATGTAGGCGCCATTGTTGTGCGCCGGCAAGATCCGAATGTAGTGCTGCGTGATGCCTGGAACCAGCGTGCCTTGCGTGGTAACGCACCATCGCTCAAGATGCGCTTCCAGGAAGTCCGCGTACTCGAGAAGGAATTGAGCCGTCGCGGCATCCGCCCATTGCGCCGCGCAGACCAATGCTGCAATGTTCGTGGCGAGTGTGGAAGGAGAATAGCCTTCCTGTTCTTCCCAACGCTCCTGCGCGGTCATGGGGCCGTTTGCGATCAACGCGCCGGCCGCGGCCAGCACCATCCCGGCGGGATCGAACTGGCCCAGCAAATTCGCCTGACGCAAGTGGTAGGCGAGGATAATCGGAAACGAGTATTCGTCGAGCTGCTTCGCATCGGGCAGCCACGGGTTCCCGTCGATGAAAAACTTCTGCGGGAAGCTGCCATCTTTCGATTGCGACGCAGCGAGGAACATGAGTCCGCGAAGCGGCGGATCTTGCGCGCCGGCGGCAAGCAAGGCGAGCGCACTTTGGCACATATCACGCGGCCAGACCATGTGGTAGCCGGCAGCCAGATCCCGCACTATCTCGCCCCACGGGATGCTCAGCGAAGCCACCAGCGCGCCGTTGGCCGTCTTGTCTTCATGTGCAAGTAAAACGTTGCGGCTCAGGTTGAAGAGCGCGTCGCTGTCGCCCGTCACGCCCGCCTTCGGCTCGAACGGTGCGTCGACCGCGTCGTTCCAGCCTCTGAGGAATTCGGCACGGTGATTGTATGCGTTCGCCGGGCCGTCAAACGGGTAGGCCAGTGCCTCGGATACAGCGATCAGCGCCTTATTGGGCGTGCTCGCGGTAATGTCGGTCGGCTCGTCGACGCAGAACGCGAGTGCCACGACGAATTGATTCTTTCCTGCGCGATCGATCTCTGCGGTAAGCGCGACGTAGCCGTCCTTGGCTGCGTCGTAATTCCAGACAGGCAAGCGCCGGTTGGCGATGATGTCGGTCCAGCCGTCGTTCACGCCCACGAAGCCGCAACTCATCTGACCGAAGCCGCAGTCGGCGCCCAGCGCCAGCCAGTAGTTGCCGCGTGTAGCCACGAGGCGATCGCCGGTCGCGGTGCTGGCTCGGTGCGCGATGTTGCCAGCGCCATACCCGCCCATGTGAGGTGCCAGCAACGCGTAGACGTGCAGCTTGTCGAGGAATGCCTGATCACCTTGCAGTGTCGCGCGAACCAACACGCAAGGCGAACCCTTCTCGGCAATCACCTCCTGCACGATGACGTAGGGCTGGTCTTTCGCGCGAGAGGTGATTCGGAAGAACAGGGCAGGCGCGTCGGGCCATTCACATTGGTGGTCGAAGTCTTTCTGCGCGTCGTGATAGAAGGTCGCGCCGTCGGTAATGATGAACTGGAAGTCGCGCACCTGAGGCGTGTCGACGTCCGGGAAGTAGATTTCCGTGAGAATGCCGCCGGATGAGGTGTACCAGACCTGGCTTGACAGAGAGTAGGCTGTCCCTACGGCGTCCTTATCCGCGCGGCTCCAGGGTTGGGCAATGCCAGGTGCGCCCGGCGCCACATTCGATTCGAGCAGATTCGCCATGGTCTTTCCCTGTACGTTTTTCGGGTACGGAGCACATCAGCTTGCTGGGCGCCGGCTGACGCATGGTGAACCGGGCTCGAATACGCTCAATGATAGTAGACGAAGCAAAGAACGTCGCTTCACAAAACGGGCGGTGGCGTCTCATGTATGTGTCCGCTGACGTAACTCCGCTATTCGGATTACTCCGGCGGGGCGGGCGCGACCGGAGCCCGGGACGGACCGGAATCTGCATCGACGCTTGATGGCCTGGCGCGCGTTGCATATAACCGACTAGACAGGCGTGCGCCGGCGCCCCCGCCGCACGCCCAGGGCTTCCGCTACTGCACATGGACTCAACGACCAACGGCACGTCTGACTTCTTCATTGGCCGTGACCACGAATTACGGCTGGCGAAGGCGTCGCTTGTCAAGGCCGCCGACGGGCATGGCGGCGTCATGCTCGTGGCCGGCAGCGCGGGCATCGGCAAGTCGAGGCTCGCGCGCCAGATCGTCGCGACGGCGGCAGACCAGCGTTTCACCGTGCATTGGGCCCGCTGCCCGGAAGAGCCCGGGGCGCCGGCATACTGGCCTTGGCGGCAACTGTTTCGCTCCGCGTCTCGCAACAAGGTGCCATGCGTCGTCGACGACGCGAGCGCAGCGGATCACGCGATCATCGGTGCCGCGATTCCCGAAGCCTTGTCCCCGCATGTGGCAAACGACTTATCGACCTGCGACGTCGATACCGCGCAGGCACGTTTTGCGTTGTTTGACGCAATCACGCGTTTCTGGCAGCGCGCAGCAACCGAGGAACCTGTGCTGCTCGTATTCGACGACCTTCATTGCGCCGACCCCACATCGATCCGGCTGCTGTCGTTCTTCTCGGCGCAGCTCGCGCACGTGGCGGTCATGGTGCTCGCCACTTACCGCGATACCGAGGTCGCCGGCGACCATCCCCTCAACGACACGTTCGCCGATCTCGTCCGCACGCCCGGTTTCCGGTGCCTGCATCTGAGGGGCCTTGACTGCCGCGAATCCGGGCTCTTCTTTCTCGCCGCGAGCGGCGCGGTGCCGAACGCGTCGCTCGCGCAGGCGCTTCATGTGCGCACCGAAGGCAACCCGCTCTTTCTGCAGGAGACGGTGCGCTATCTGATCGAAGATCGAGCGCGCTCGGGCGTCGTGGCGTGCGACGAGTCGGTGCTGCTCACGGTCATCCCTGAAGGCGTCCGTCACGTGATCGCGAAGCGCGTCCGGCATTTGCCGGAACACGCGCGGCGTTTGCTCCCGATCGCCTCCTGTATCGGCCGAACGTTCGACATCGAACTGCTGATGGCGCTCGAGCCGAAGGGAGAGGAAGAGAGGGTTCTGGCGAGCCTCGAAGCGGCGCTTCAGGCGAGTTTGCTCGAGACGACAGCGGAAAGGGGCGTATTGCGCTTTAGTCACGTACTGATCCGCGACATGCTCTACGAAGACCTTCTCGCCGCCCGCCGCGAACGGCTGCACGGCGCGATTGCAGAGTGGCTCGAAACGCGTGAGCGCGGCAACCGGGCACCGCGGCTCGCGCAACTGGCGCATCACTTCGCGCAGGCGGGCCGCCATGCCGATGTTGCGAAGGCGCTCCACTACGCGCGAGAAGCCGCCGAGCAGGCCGGGCGGTCATTCGCGTTCGAGGAGGCATCCCGGCTCTGTCGTCTTGCGCTCTCGCTGCAAGCCGCGCATTTCGGTCACGATGCGTCTCTGCGATGCGACCTGCTTCTGACGCTCGGCCGCGCCGAGGCGGACGTGGGCGCGCCTGAGCCCAGCCGTGCGGCGTTTCTCGAAGCAGCGGAAGTGGCGAGGGACAATGGCTTGACCGCCGCTTTCGTGCGAGCCGCGATCGGCTTCGAGCAGGCTAATTTCCGCACTGCACGTTCGGGCGAAGCCTCCGTCGCGCTGCTCATTCAGGCTATCGAGGCGCACGAGGGCAATGACGCGATGCGCGTCGAGTTGCTCGCGTGTCTAAGCCGCGCCTATGTGTACTGCAATCTCGCCGAGGAAGCGCAGCGCACGTGGCAGGTTTGCGTCGCGCTCGCGCGCGAGCTTGGCGATGCGCGGGGGCTATACCTTGCGCTAACGGCTATCACGTCCGCCGGCTACTGGCCGGCTCTGCTGGACGAGCGGCTTGCCGCAGGCAATGAGGCATGGTCGATCGCACAAGCGTCGAGCGAGCTCAGATGGACGCTTGCCGACCTCATGGCGTATCGCCTCTGCGACCTGTTCCGCGTGGGCGACATCGTCAAGTTGCGCGCCGCGCTTGACGCGGACCGGCGAGTGTCTCGCGACGTGAATTCGCTTTATCACCAGGCGGTCGTGCTCTGTTTCGAAACGCTTCTGTCGATCAATGAGGGCACATTCGACCGCGCCGAGTGCGAGGCGCAGCAAGCACTCGCGATGGGTGAGCGCGTCGCGCAGCAAGCGGCCGCGACGGCATTCGGCATGCAGATGTTCTGCATCCGGCGAGAACAGGGCCGCCTGGGCGAAGTGCTCCCGGCCATGCAACTGATGCTTCGCAAAAGCACCACTGCATCGCTGTGGCGCCCAGGGATCGCGCTCATCTACGCGGAACTCGACATGCGCGCCGAAGCGCGTGCCGAATTCGATGCACTGCAACTCCAGAGCATGACCGAATGTCCGGCGAACGCGGACTCACTCACGCGAGCGTGCTTCGCGGCGGAAGTGTGCGTCTACCTGGAGGACGCGTCGCGCGCCGCGGCGTTGTATCGCGTGTTGCAGCCGTACGAGGGCGCGACCTTGCTGCTCGACATAGGCGGACCGTGCCTCGGCGCCGCCGACCGTCTGCTCGGTATGCTCGCGACCGTGGACAGGCGCTGGGAAGTGGCCGAGCAGCATTTCATGAGGGCAATGGATATCGACGAGCGGACAGGCGCGCGAGTCTGGCTCGCGCACGACCGCTACCGATATGCGCGCATGCTTCACGCGCGCGGCGCAGCGGAGGACCGGCCGCGCGCCAATCAATTGATCGAGGGGGCACTCGCCGACGCGCGGGCGCTCGGCATGTCAACGCTCGTCGCGCGCGTCGAGACGCTGCGCGCGGCCATCGATGCGTCCAGCGCGGAACCGGCTTATCCGTGCGGGCTCACGAAGCGCGAGGTCGAAGTGCTGCGTCTCGTGGCAATCGGGCGAAACAACCGGGACATCGGGCGTGTGCTCGAAATCAGTTCGAACACCGTTGCAAATCATATCCGCAGCATCCTCGACAAAACGTACTCCGCCAATCGCACCGAAGCCGCCGCGTTCGCGAGCCACGCCGGGCTCCTCGACGCTTGACGCGCTCAATTGCGCCGGGACAGGAACGCGAGAACGGCCGTGTCGAACTCGGCGGGCATCTCGACGGGCGCGAGATGCCGTCCATTCTGAATCAGCACGAGCCGCGAGCCGGGGATGCAGCGATTCGCAGTGTCCGCGGCGATCCGGAAAAACGGCCGCGTGAGCGTGCCGCGTGCAATCGCGACGGGCACTGGTATCTTGCTGAGTTGCGCGCACGTTATGGCCGGGGGCGGCGGCGCATTGAGTTGCAGCGGAATAGTCCGGGCGTTCTCCGACGTCACGACGCGTACGCGGTCGGGCAGCCGGTCGTAGGTGCCGGGCGCGCCGTTCACGCCATCAACGAACGGACGCACCGCGGCCTGCTGGTCGCCGCGCTTCGAAGCGGCGAACGCAGGGCCGAACGCCTGTTGCTGATCTGCGGATATCGCCTGGCGGTCCGACGCATCCGTGACGAATGTAGTCAGCGACGGTTCGTAGGCGAACACGCTGCGGACCAGTTCGGGATGCTGTACTGCAACGACGAGCCCGATGTCCGCTCCATAAGACCAGCCGACGAGGTCGACCGGGCCGGCGTTGAGCGCGCGAATGAAGGCGGCAAGATCGTCGGCGTGCGTTTGCATCGAGAACTGCGCGCCGTCGTCCGGCCACGATGCCGCGCCGAAATAGCGATTCGACGGCGCGACGACGCGATAGTGCCCGGCAATCGCGTCGCGGGCCGCATCCCACGCGCGGTAATCGGCGATCGCGCCATGGATCAGCACGACCGTTTCACCCGTGCCCTGCTGCTCGTAGTGAAGCTGCACCCCGTTCACGCTCGCGTCGCGGAACTGCGGCTGGCTTGCATCGAGTTTTGAAGAACTGCACGAGGCGAGCATCGACAAACAGAGCGGTAAGACGATCGACAGCGCGTTCACTTTGCGGATTCTCATGTCGTCCCTCCCGGTCAACGATGCATGCAGTCTTTATATGCAACGAAGCGTGGCGCGCAAATAGTCAATATTGACCAACGCGTCAGCCGGCCGGCATGAGCCATTCCGGCCTGTGTTCCGTCACTTCGATGATTTCGTCAGCGGGTATGTCCGCGCGTCGCGCGGCTTCGCGAATCGCTTCCATGTTGTTCGCTTCGTACAGGCAATACGTCTTGCGCTTGTCGGCGGTCAGGAAGGAGACGAGCCATTTGACGCCGACCTCGTTATTTATTTCCGTCACCTCGGTAGCGCCCTCAACCGTGAATTCCAGTTGCTCAGCGAAATTGCGCTCGATCAGAAAGAGAGTCATGGTGCCTCCGCCTCAACAGAAGGACAACACGCGTTCGGTCTCGCCGACGTCGTCAGGTTAAAGAAAGTCTAGTTCACGCGCGAGAAGCGATGAAGCCGCGATGGTCATTTCTCGCTATTTGCACGGCGACTTCGCAGATCTACAAATGCCTCAACGGCGACGAGCTTTTTGCTTCGAAACCGTGGAGCTTTGGAGAGCCCATCATGAACCGCCGACTCATTCCCGGAATGCTCGTAACGCTGATTTTGCGCGCACCGGTCTCGCCGCTCGCGGACAGTAGGCTGCCGGCCGACATGTCCAGGCTGGGAGATGCATGGGGCGCGGTAGAACAGATGGACGTGCCAGGCGCGGGATTCGGCGCGCAGCATGCGGGCGCAGCGCATCGCGGCTATGTCGCGGGCATGCCGATGCGTTTCAGCGGGACTCAGTTGCCGTTTCGCTTCGCGACGAGCCCAACGTTGCAGCCTTCTGAGTGGTAAATCATGAACAGACGAGCAATGTTGACGGCATGCGCGCTGGTATCTGCGGCGCTGACGCAGACCGCTTTCGCGTATTCGCAGGAAGAAGTGAATGTCTTCGACGAACCCTCCGTTTCGACGATGGACACCAGAGCAAGAGCCACGCCGGGCGACGAGGCGCGTTTCGACGGCGACGTCCGGTCGACGGCGGCCCCTTCGAAGCCGACGAGAGAGGCGGGCGCCAATCAGGACGCGCGCCGGAACGTAGACAGGGTACAGCCGTGAGCGACCGCCTATGACGTCGTTGAGACGAGTCGCTATACGCTTGCGCGCCCTTGCCGTCGAGGGGAACGGACGACAGAAACCGACCGACGGCTGACAGATGTGGTTGCCAAAGACGCGATCCAATCGGTTCCATCGACCGAGGACTGTGCGGCATTCGCTTCGATGCCGGCTCCGACCGCACACTCGTGATCGAACGCTCACACTCATCCAATGATCGCCTCGCCGTCGTCGGCTGTTGTCAGCTGGACAACACGGTGTAAGCGCCCGCGATGCTACTGGGATTCGCCAGGTCTTACTACAATCCGCCACACGTTCGCTTGGAATGCGAGCAACGAAGCGCGGGGACCCCTGTTTTTGCTGACGAACCGCGCCGCGCAGGGCAGCCTGATCCATTCAATTCATAGGACAACGAAGATGAGCGCAACAACCCGCAACGTGCAGCCCGTTACCACTGAAATCGGCAAAGGAAGTCCGGTCGAACTCGTGCCTTCACGCTACGCCGTGCGCGTGGGAGACATCGACGTCGTGCTGATCAGCGATGGCGTCCTGCCATTGCCGACCTCCACCATGTCCACCAACGTGAGCGAAGCGGACCGCAACCAATGGTTCGATGGTCGTTTCCTCCAGCGCGACACGTTCGATTGGGCGCTCAATGTTGCGCTCGTGCGCAGTGGCGATCGCCTCGTGCTGATCGACTCGGGCGTAGGAGACGGCTTCCAATACTTCTCCCGCGCCGGTAAGTCGGTGATGCGCCTGGAATCGGCTGGTATCGACCTGGCCGCTATAACGGATATCGTTGTCACGCATATGCACATGGACCACGTCGGCGGGCTGAACGTCGACGGCGTGAAAAACAACTTGCGTCCCGACGTGCGCATTCACGTGTCAGCGGCAGAAGTGGCTTTCTGGAAGAATCCGGACTTCAGCAGGACGGTCATGCCGGAAGCGGTTCCTCCCGCGCTACGCAAGGCTGCGGCAACGTTCGTGGAACTTTACCGGGAGAACATCGTGCAGTTCGACCAGAAGGTCGAAGTGGCAGTGGGTGTCTCGGCGCGCGTGACCGGTGGCCATACGCCGGGGCATTGCGTCGTGGATGTCGCTTCGAAGGGGGAGAAGCTGACGTTCGTAGGCGATGCGGTTTTCGAAGTCAACTTCGACAATCCGGACTGGCAGAACGGCTTCGAGCACGATCCCGAAGCGGCGGTCGACGTGCGTATCGCGCTCTTCAACGAGGCGGCTGAGACCGGCGCGCTTCTGGCCGCGGCGCACGTGGCGTTCCCGTCTATCGGTCACGTTGCGAAGACCCGTGACGGTTTCCGTTTCGTGCCGGTTCAGTGGGACTACTAAGCTTGGAGCAACGGCCACACGCGCAGGCACTCGCGGCGAGTGTCTGCCCATGATTTCCCGGTCCTAGCATACGGATTCAATATGAAACCTACCGCTCTCTTACCAGCCTTATGCTGCATGTCACTGCTGGCGATATTGCCAGCCGTCGCGGCTGCCAGCGCCTTCACCGTCAATGTCGATGGGCTGAATCGCGGCCAGTTCGGAAACGAACACGTGTATGGCGGATTTGGCTGTCATGGCCAGAACGTCTCACCGCGCGTTTCTTGGTCTCACGTTCCGCCCGGAACGAAGAGCATCGTCGTCACGATACACGACCCCGATGCGCCCACCGGCGGTCTTGGCTGGACGCACTGGCAGGTGGCGAACATTCCGCCGTCTGAAACATCGATCGAAAAGGGTGCGTCGGGCGATGCCCGGCTGCTGCCCGCAGGCGCCATCGAGACGCTTACCGATTTTGGCGCGTCGGCTTATGGTGGACCGTGCCCTCCGCAAGGCGATTCTCATCGATACATCGTGACGGCCACGGCGCTGTCCGTGGCAAGCCTCGATGTCAAAGCGGAGTCGAGTCCCGCGCTCGTCGCCTATCAGATGCACGGCAAAGTCATCCGACAGGCGCGTTACGTGGCGCGCTATTACCGCTCACCGGAGTGAACGGCGCAGCGGCGGGAAGTCGTCCGCGGCATCCCGCCGGCCCCAACGGCGGCCTGTGGCACCGTATCGATTCCTATGATTAAAACGCAGCCGGTTCGCAGCGGTGGAAAAATAACCTTCGTCTGTGTCACGAAGTGCGGCCCTCGCACGTCTTGAAGACGACAACGCGGTCACCGTGACCGCTCACCCACGCAAGCCCGACCGAACCCGCGATATGCATCTTGGCAGATCCTATCGGCTGACCGAATTTCTCTTCTGGACCCGCAGGCAGATATATGCCCTCCTGGTTTGCGGATCTGTGCCGGTGATTCTCTACAAGTATGCGTCGATGAGGTGGCTGTCAGTGCCGCTTACGATAGTCGTTCTTCTAGGGACGGCGACATCATTCATCGTCGGTTTCAAGAACGTACAGACCTATAACCGCGCCGAGGACGCGCAGATCGTGTGGACATGCATCGTTGGCGTAAGCCGCCGATGGGGTCAGTTAGCCTGCGCGTTTCCGAATGAACTCCGTGTGAGCCGGGAACTCGTTTTGCGGCATCTCGCCTGGCTCACCGCATTACGTTACGAACTGCGCAGTCCCCGTATCTGGGAAAGCATGAGCCGGCGCTTCAACCTCGAGTACCGCCGCCACTATCATGTCCCCGAGTGGGAATCCGCGCTCGGCGACGTTCTAAGCGATTATCTTTCGTCCTCGGAAACGGCTTGCGCGCTCGCATCGCGCTCGGCGACGGCCGCCATCTTGAGCATGCAGAGCGAGCACCTCAAGAGGCTGCATCGCGCGGGAGATCTCGATCTGTCGTTCTATCTCGAGCTGCAACGCGCAGTCGGCGAGTTGATCGCGCTTCAGGCCAACGCCGAGCGGCTCAAGAACTTCCCTTACCCGCGTCAGTACGCAACAATCAGCGCATTGTTCGTGAGGTTCTTCTGTTTGCTGTTTCCGTTCGGGTTGTTGCAGGAATTCGACAAGCTCAACGACGTGATCAGCGGTCCGATGCACGGCAATATGGTCTGGCTCGCCGTCCCGTTCAGCGTGATCGTGTCGTGGATGTACACGTCGCTGGCGCAGGTGGGAGAAAGCACGGAGAATCCGTTCGAAGGAAGCGCGAACGATGTTCCTATTTCGACGCTCTGCGCCACCCTGGAGGGCGATCTGCGCTCGATGCTCGGGGAGACGGTCGGGCACGCAACCCTTCCAACCATTGCACTTTGACGCGAGCAAACCATCGGAATAGACGAGGGTAGCGATGAACAAGGCGGTTCCAGCAAGCCCGGCCAACGACGATATCGACGACGCAACGCATTCGTTCAACACCTTGCGAAGACGCCTGCACGGCATTGCGTATCGCATGCTCGCGTCCGTCGCGGAAGCCGAGGATGTCGTGCAAGACGCGTGGCTTCGCTGGAATTCCGCGTCCCGCGCGGACATCGACAATCCGGAGGCCTGGCTCGTCGCAGTCACCACGCGTTTGTCCATTGACAGGCTGAGAGCGGCCAAAGCACAACGCGAACACTACGCGGGAATCTGGCTGCCTGAGCCCTATGCAGTGGACGCGCCTGTCAGCCCAGAAGAAATCAAGGAGCGCGCCGACGATGTTTCCGTCGCCTTCTTGATGCTGCTGGAACGGCTCAGTCCGGACGCGCGCGCCGCGTTCCTGCTGCACGAAGTCTTCGATGTCGATTACGAGCACGTCGCCAAGACACTCGGCAAGTCGGAGGCGGCATGCCGTCAACTGGTCAGCAGAGCCAAGACGCAGTTGCGCGAAGGCCGTGCGCGCATCACTGTGCCCCGCGAAATCCATTTGCGCTTGCTGACGCAATTCGCCCGCGCGCTGGAATCGGGTGACTTCACAGCCATTCAGGGCCTGCTTGCGGAGGATGCCGTCCTCGTTGGCGACGGCGGCGGCCGCGTGCCGAGTTTTCCGAAGCCCATGGAGGGCGGCAGGCGCATCGCGCAACTCTTCTATGCCTCCAGGCTCCGCTTCAACGCCAAACTGCGCATGGAACTGGCTGTACTCAACGGGCAATGGGCGCTGTTGCGATTCATCGAGGGGAAGCTCGAATCGGCGCAATCGTATGAGACTGACGGCGAGCGTATCGTGCGCATCCTCGTGCAACGCAATCCCGACAAGCTGGTCAGGCTGGCCGCTGCCTTCGGCGGCTGCTGACGTTCTTCGTACGGGCATCCGACACTCGATTGGTGCTGCGCGAGCAACACGGTGAGCCGCGGTGCATGGCTTCCGGCACTGTGCGGCGATACCTAACATGGTTGCGTACGGCATATCGCCGGCCCCGCTGCGCGGCGCACGTGCAGCTCACTCTCGCTGGAGCAACCATGACTCAACGCATCAATTACGTTCAACAATCGCCCGAGCTTTTCAAGAGATTCGTCTCGTTTGGCCTCGCGGTGAAGGAAAGCGGTATCGAGGCGTCAATCTGCGAACTCACGTCGCTGCGCGCATCGCAGCTCAACGGCTGCGGCTTCTGCGTCGACATGCACGTGAAGCAGGCCAGAATTCATGGGGAGCGCGAACTCCGCTTGCATCACGTGGCGATATGGCGCGAGTCGACGCTGTTTTCACCGCGTGAACGGGCCGCACTGGCGTGGACGGAAATCCTCACGAGACTGCCAGAGAACGGTGTGCCCGACGATCTGTTCGAGCACGTTCGCACCCAGTTCACCGACCAAGAGTTGTCGAACCTGACGTTTCACGTCATGGCGATCAACGGCTGGAACCGCGTGAACGTCGCATTCCGCACCGTGCCGGGATCGTCGGACTCCGCATTCGGGCTCGAGAAGGCGAACCTGACATGACGATCAAGCGGGCACCTATCGTAAGCAAGCATGGAGGAACGTCCATGACCGCATTCGCGAAGCTCGCCGTGATCGCTACAGCATGTCTCGCGCGAGCCGCACTCGCCGCTCCGGAGACCGCGGTTACGCCGCTGATGGAGAAGCCACTCGCGGACTATCCCGGCAAGGAAGCGTTGATGGTCACGGTGGTGTATCCGCCTGGCGGTGCGGATCCAGTCCACGCGCATCACGCGCACGGTTTCATTTACGTGCTCGAAGGCTCGATTGTGATGGGCGTGAACGGCGGCAAGACAGTGACGCTCGGACCTGGGCAGACGTTCTACGAGGGGCCGAACGATATACATACTGTCGGACGCAACGCGAGCAATACGCACCCCGCGAAGTTTCTCGTGCTGTTGCTCAAGGATGAGAAGGCGCCCGTTCTGGTGCCAGTGAAGTGATGCATAGGTAGGCTCGCGGCCTGCCCGCAGAGGATGCGGCGGCCGCGTCACAACTTGCTCGTGTCGAACGTCTTATAGGCGTGTTCCAACCTCGACTCGAGCAATCATGTCCAACACTCAAACTCCGTTTCGTTCTGGCGGCGACGATTCGCTTGCCAGCAGCTTCGTCACGAGCTATGCGGGCGTCGTCGCCTTTCTGGCGGTTGCGAATGAAGGTAGCTTCGCACGAGCCAGCGACCGCCTGGGCATTGGCCGGTCCTCCGTGAGCCGCAATGTGCAGAAGCTGGAGGCGCAGCTCAATGCGCGCCTCTTCTTGCGTACGACGCGCAGCACATCTCTCACGCGCGAAGGGGAGTTGTTCTACCAGAACTGCCATCCCGGAGTTGAACGCATCGTGCAGGCGCTCGAGGACATGCGCGAATTGCGCAATGGACCGCCACGCGGACATCTTCGAATCTGTTCGACGACGAGCTTCGGCCGTGCGATCGTCGCGCCGCTCATGCGCGGCTTCAACGATGCCTTCCCCGAAATCACGGTTGAACTGCTGCTGAGTGATCATGCGGCCAACTTCACGGTGGACCGCATCGATGTCTCCTTCCGCGATGGGCGTGTGGAAGACAGCCAGGTCATAGCAAAGCAGCTCATACCGATGCGACTACTCGTCTGTGCATCGCCCGAGTATGCGCGCACCCACGGCTTGCCACGGGATCTGTCCGAGCTGACCGCGCATCGCTGCATCAATCTGCGAACGGCGTCGGGACGTATCGCGGATTGGGAATTCAGTGTCAATGGGGGCACGCAGAAGCTCGTACCCGCCGGCCGCCATACTTTCAACTGTGCCGATCTCGCACTGCAAGCCGTGCATGCAGGGCAGGGACTAGCACAGCTGCCTTCCTATCAGGTGTGCGAAGCGTTGCGCGCCGGGCGCCTCGTCGCCTGCCTGACGCAGTTTGCGCTGAACGACCGCGGACACTATCTCTGTTATCTCACTCGCAAGCATTTGCCATCGCGCATTCGCGTTTTCGTCGATTACATGACAGAACAGGTGCGCGCGCTCGACCTTCACTGCCTCGATGGAGCGTTGTAATTGGCGCCTCGCGCTGACTGAGTCTTCGCGGGGGGGGAAGCATGACGCCAAAGTCGTTCGATGCGACAGATGATTCGGCCGGAGTTTCACGCAGCGACCGCCGTACTGCGTTGGCCCTGATCATTGCGATTCCAGTTTGGATTTACGACCTACGACGTCGCCGCGCCTATGAGCCGATCGCGGATTGTGCGCGGTGTGGGGCGGGTGCGCGATAATGCAGGAGACATCGACTGCCGGTAAAACGGCGGGTCGAACTTCTGTGGAGGCCGGGTGGACATTCTGAAGCGTAACAATGTGCATGTTGACGGGACAGGAACGACAACCATGATGTTCGCGCATGGCTTTGGATGCGATCAGAACATGTGGCGGCATTTTGCGCCGGCCTTCTCTCAGCGATATCGCACGATTCTTTTTGATCTCGTCGGTAGCGGCGACTCGGACCTCACGGCCTACGACCGCGCGAAATACAGCACCCTGCAAGGCCATGCTGACGACGTGCTGGAGATCGTCGAACAGTTCAGCACGGGCCCGATCATTTTCGTCGGTCACTCGGTCAGCACCATGATCGGTATGCTGGCGGCAATCAAGTCGCCCGAGCAGTTCGCCGCGAACGTGATGATCGGCCCATCGCCGTCCTTTATCAACGACGCAAACTATGTGGGCGGGTTCGAGCGCAGCGACATCGAAGAGTTGCTGGACACGCTCGAAAGTAATTACCTCGGCTGGTCGAGCACGATGGCGCCCTCAGTCATGGGCGCCCCGGAACAGCCGGAGCTTGCCCAGGAATTGACGAACAGTTTCTGCCGCACCGACCCGGACATCGCCAAGCATTTCGCGCGCGTGACTTTTCTGTCAGATCACCGCGCCGACCTTGCACGGGTGACGACGCCCACGCTGATCATTCAGTCGAACGACGATCTGCTCGCGCCCGTATCGGTTGGCGAATTCATGCGCGACATGATTCCGGGCAGCCGCCTCGCGATGGTCGAAAACGTAGGACATTGTCCGCATCTGAGTGCGCCCGGTCCGTGCATTGACGCCACTAAAGATTTCCTCAAACAACTGGCGCTTTGAGATGGACGGTACTCATCAACCCCTCTCTACGATGAGCGAGGCCTACGAGCACGCCCCATGCGGACTTGTCTCCACGACAACCGACGGCACCATCGTGCGTGTCAACGCCACCTTCTGTCGCTGGACGGGTTATCAGGCAGACGAGCTTCTGGATCAGCGTCGCATCCAGGACCTGTTGACGATTGGCGGCAAGGTCTTTCAGCAGACGCATTTGGCTCCGTTGCTTCAGATGCAACGCTCCGTCGCTGAGGTCAAACTGGAGATTCGGCGCCGCGACGGTCGCAAGGTGCCGATGCTCATCAACGCCGTTCGGCGGACGGTCGGTGAAACCGAACAAGACGATTTCGCCTGCATCGTCGTCAACGATCGTCACAAGTACGAGGTAGAGCTTCTGCATGCTCGCCGGCAGGCGGAAGAGGCGCTTGAAGCGAGAACGGCCGCTGAAGAGGCGTTGCAGCGCGCAGACCGGCACAAGGATGAATTCCTCGCGACGCTCGCCCATGAACTGCGCAATCCGCTGGCGCCGATTCAGGCCGCGGTCCGGCTGCTGACGAGGAAGGCGTTCGCCGACGAGCAACTGAATTGGTCCACGCGCGTGCTCGAGCGTCAGGTGGCGCAGCTTGGCAGGCTAGTGGACGATATGCTCGACGTATCCCGGATTGCGGAAGGCAAGCTCGAAGTTCGCAAGCAACGCATCAGTCTCGCGACGGCCATCGACCTTGCAGTCGAAGGCGTCAGGGATCTCATTCGTACGCAGTCGCATCACCTGCGTGTCGACCTGCCGGACGCGCCTCTGTTCGTGAACGCGGATCCGACGCGACTGACGCAGATCGTGCTCAACCTCCTGAACAACGCCGCCAAATACACGCCTCCCGGCGGGACGATCGATCTCGCTGTGCGTCGTGAAGGGGATGAGCTGGCCATGGCTGTACGCGACACGGGCATCGGCATTGCGCCAGAGCACCTCGACACACTGTTTGATATCTTCTCCCAGTTGCCCGAGGGCCATTCGCGGTCCGGCGGCGGCTTGGGCATTGGGCTCTCGCTCGTACGTGCGTTGACGGAGCAGCACGGTGGCACCGTCACGGTCACGAGCGCAGGGGTCGGCATGGGCAGCGAATTCATCGTGCGCCTGCCGCTTTCATCGGATCAAACAATCGTTCAGAACAGCGATGCGCTCGATACATGGCCGCCACGCAGCAGACGCCGGATTCTCGTTGTCGACGACAGCGAAGATTCGGCCGTCAGCCTCGCGATGCTGCTCGAGGCTGACGACTACGAGACGCATACCGCCGCAGACGGCCATGCCGCGCTGCGTCTCGCGTTCGAATTTCAGGCCGACGTGCTGCTCGTGGACATCGGACTGCCCGACATGTCGGGCTACGATGTTGCCCGCCAAATCCTCCGCGATCCGCGAAGCAGCGGCATGTTGCTCATCGCGCTGACGGGATGGGCTCAGGAGCGCGATATTCAGGCGGCACGCGATGCGGGTTTCCATCATCACCTTGCCAAGCCAGTGGATTATCGTCAGTTGCTCCAAATCCTGAAGTAGCCGTCCGGCGCTGACACTGCGCATGTGTCGCGCAAGCAGTTTTCCGGCTGCTGTTCATGGACCGGAAGACGCAGAAGTGCTTCAGCTTGCCCGTGAAGGTCGTGCCTCCTCGAGCTCACTGCTGTCAGGTTCCCGTCGAACCGGAGATCGACCGGCTGGTTCTTGACGGCGCAACATGCTCGATCATCTTGAACAGCCCGGCGTCCACGGACTCGACGACGCGGGCGCCGCGGCGAGAAACTCCTTGCGGCTGCAAACCTAATCCTTCCTATTCCGCTTCGGATGAAAGGAAGGCAGCCGTACCCCCCGACAGGCGTCGACCATCCCTGCTAAGGGAGACTATTCCATCATGGCGGAAGGTCTATTGTTTTGAATGTGCAGCCGGCTTTCTCTCTTGGCCCTCGGTGGGCGCATGCGCTTCGAGTGAGTCGCGGGTGATGGTTTGAAATGCGTGACTAGGGACGACGAAGACCACGCGCCCCTAGAAGTATGCGAACCCACATGCGGGACCGGCTTGTCGGCAATGCAGACGTCGGTGCTACTGAACACAACGCATCGCGCGCCTACGATGCTGGAAGGAGCCATTCATGCAGAGCAGCAATCTTCGACAAGGCGACAGCGGCGACGACGAGAAGACGTTGCAACGGGCACTCGCGGAACACGGATTCAGCCCGGGGGCCATCAACGCGTCCCTGATTCCCTTTCTGCTGGACGACTGAAACCCGTATCGAAAGGAGAAGCGATGAGTTCATTATCTCTGGATCCCGTACCGGAAGAATCTGGCACGTCTTCTTCGTCGGTGACACCGATCAAGCCCGCCAAGGAACCCGCGCCGCCGCCGGCGGCGTCCGCGCAGTCGAGATTCCCCGCAGAGCAACTGATTCTTCAACGCGACCTCAATGAAGTCCTGCTATTGCTGGATTTCATTTCAGGACGTCCGGACGTGCACATCTGGGATATCGGCGACATCAAGTATCCCGTCCGGCCAAGCACCGAAGCGAACGCGAACGCCAACAACGGCAATGGCGCGACGAGTGCGCCGGCCGCGCTGCCGCCCATCGAAGTGATCAGAAGAATTTGCGCCTTACGTTATCCGCCGGAGCCGGATCAGAGCCTGAAGGAACGCGCCGACGACGCCGCCTTGCTCCTGTGCGTGAAGGACAAGGTCAACTCGATCGCCTTTCCGGCGAACGGGGTGACGATTGCCTACACCTACATGTTTCTCGAAGAGCGGTCCAGGGCGAAGCGCAACGCGCTGGCCCCGCCGGACAGCGGCCTCACGCTCGACAAAGAGACTCGCGCGGTCGTGGCGAAGTCGGCTTATCCGGGGCTCCTTCCGAGCGCGAAACGCTTTCGCTGCTTTCATAAGAACGTTTCGCGTGTCGGCGCCGCGGTCACGTTCTTTTCCGCGATCCTGCTTTGGCTGGTCGTGTACGGCATGCAACTGACGTTCCGCTTCGAGGACGATCAGAAGAGCACCGCGGACCTGACCAGCCAGATCTACGCGGCAGTCGACAAGGAGAACGCGGCGCTCGCGCAGGACAAGCAGAGCCACGACAGCGTACCCGTGCGTTGCGATTCGAAAATCGATCAGCAGAGCAATCAGATCCGGCTGCTGTGCAACCGCTGGTCCTACTATCAGGCGCGTTACGAGAAGTCCATCAACGATGCGGCGACATTCGCCGAAACGTCGCCTTCGTCATGGCTGACCATGCCGTTTCCAATTTCCTCGATGCTGCTCACGAAGAACAAGGCCGGCAACCCTGTTGCGACTCAGGAGAATATTCAGTCGATCACGCTGGTCCTGTCCGCCTACGCGAGCTATGTATTGCCGGTGCTTTTCGGACTCGTCGGCACGATCGCCTCGTTTTTGCGCGATATCAGCGACCGGATCACGCGCAGCATTCTCGCGCCGCGCGATGAAACGCTCGCCATCATTCGGCTGATGCTCGGCGCCATCGCAGGGCTCGCCGTCGGACTATTCTTCACGCCAGGTTCAGTGGCGCAGACGGTGAGTTCCGGCTCGGGAGTGCTCACTCTCTCCGCGTCGGGCATCGCGTTCATTGCCGGTTATGGCGCGGATGGTTTCTTCCGCATGATCGATGCGATGATCGTGCGTGTCTTCAGCCTCGATCGCCCGGACAAGCCGGCGCAAGCGAAGTAAGGGGCGCAGAGGCTTTATTGCTTCAGCGGCGGGAGGGCTAATCGATTCATTTTGTCCGCCGTGCAATCGACGTCTCCGAACTCACCGGAGCAGCAGAAACAATCGAATATTCGATCAGGAAGCGACGGGATCGGAGTAAGACCGGATGTTTGACAGCCAAGCTGAAGTGCCGCGCGTTGTCATCGTGCAAGAGACCACCCATACAAAGCTAGCTGCTAGGGGCCGATCGCTTCGATTCACGATTGGCTGGTCAGCCGACGACCGATAGCTACCGATTCCGCCGTTCCCCGTTAGCCTTGAACAAATCATCAAATGGCGGCTCCGTCCCAATGCGCCGACGCCGACGACGACGTGACACAGGTGACGAAGCCGCCCTCATCGCGTGCGGTGCCCGGTCTGGACGTATGACGACCGAGGAAGGCGGTTCTGCGGTGGCGTCTGTGGAATCAGCCTGCTAGATAGGTACCTGCGATCAAGGATGCGGTGGCCATCGCCTGCCACGCGCTCTCGTCGCCGGGGTGGGTTTCACGCAGATTGACAACTTGGTCGGCAAATGATGATATGGCGCTTATCCTGATATGACAACGTACAAGAAGGCGAGTATGTGCCGTCACGACAGTTTTCGGGAATAGCTCATTCACGACGACCGGTCCGTTAGCGCGGATCCAACGCATCGGACATGCACTTCAGCGACATCCGTAGTATGTCGTCATACATCACCGGTTGCCTGCTGTAATTAAGGCGCTGACGCAACAGGAACATCTGCCGACATGTTTTCTCTCGACTTCTCGCCGCTGTTGCCATACTGGCCGACGTTCCTGCTCGGCGCCTGGCTCACGCTCAAGATGACGTGCGTGGCGGTGTTCTTCGGTCTGATCCTCGGCATGCTCGTCGCCTTCGCCAAGCGTGCGAAGGTGCCGGTCCTCACGCGCATCTGCATTGTCTATATCGAGGCCGTGCGCAACACGCCGTTCCTCGTGCAGATATTTCTCTTGTACTTCGGCCTCGCGAGCCTCGGTCTGCGGATGCCGACCTTCGCGGCTGCGGCGCTCGCGATGACCATCAACATTGGCGCGTATGCGGCCGAGATCATTCGCGCGGGACTGGAATCCGTGCCACGCGGACAGATCGAAGCGGCCGAATGTCTCGGGCTGTCGAAGTGGCGCATCGGCTGGCACGTAATGCTGCAACCATCGATCGAGAAGGTCTATCCCGCGCTGACGAGCCAGTTCCTGCTGATGATGCAAGCCTCCGCGATCGCTTCGCAGATTTCGGCGGAAGAACTCACGGCGGTCGCGAACACCGTGCAGTCCGACACCTTCCGTTCGCTCGAAACGTATATCGTGGTGGCTGCGTTGTATCTCGCGTTGTCGTTGATCATCAAGCTCATCGCGTGGGCGGTCGGTGAGCATCTCTTCAAGCGCCGCCGCGCGATCCGCCTCGCCGCAAGACGTGCGGGCAAGACGCCGCCCGATTCGCAACGCATCGATACCGTCATTCCCGGAGGTGCGGCATGAGCGGCGGATTCACGTCAGCGCACTTCATCTACCTGGCGCAATCGATCGGCTGGACGCTTGTGCTTTCCATGCTCGCGTTCGTGCTCGGCGGCATCGGCGGGTTCTGCGTGATGCTCGCGCGTATCTCGCCGCGTGCGTGGCTATCGCGCGCCGCGCTCGTCTATATCGAAGCGATTCAGGGCATTCCACTGCTCATCCTGCTCTTCATCGTGTACTTCGGTTTGTCCGTCTATGGCTATCAGGTGCCCGCGCTCGTCGCGGCCGGCCTCGCGCTGATGGTCTATTCGAGCGCGTATCTCGGCGACATCTGGCGCGGCTGCATCGAAGCGATGCCGAAGCCGCAATGGGAAGCGTCGGAGTGCCTGTCGCTCACGCGCTGGCAGACCCTGCGGCTCGTAATCATCCCGCAGGCGATGCGTCTCGCGCTGCCGCCGACGGTCGGCTTTCTCGTGCAACTCATCAAGATGACGTCGCTGGCTTCGGTGATTGGCTTCGTCGAACTGACGCGCGCGGGACAGATCATCAACAACTCTATCTTCCAGCCGTTTCTCATCTTTGGACTGGTCGGCGCTTTCTATTTCGTGCTGTGCTATCCGCTGTCGCGCTGGAGCCAATCGATGGAGAACAAGCTCAATGTCAGCAATCGTTAAGGTCGACGATATTCACAAGAGGTTCGGCTCCAATCATGTTCTCAAGGGCGTGTCCTTTGACGTCAACAAGGGCGAGATGATCGCCGTGATCGGCGCCAGCGGTTCGGGCAAGAGCACGGCGCTGCGCTGCATTGACAGGCTCGAGACGATCGACCAGGGGCAGATCGAAGTGTGCGGCATACGTGTCGACGACCCGAAAGTCGATCTGCATCTGTTGCGCCGGGAAGTGGGCATCGTGTTTCAAAGCTATAACCTCTTTCCGCACTTGACCGTGGAAGAGAACATCATGCTCGCGCTGCGTCACGTGAAGAAGATGTCGAGCGCAGAAGCGCGGCGTATCGCGTTGAACGTACTGGAGCAGGTCGGTCTCGAACAGAAGGCTGACGC
The DNA here is from genome assembly GCF_902506145.1 of Burkholderia sp. 8Y. Taxonomy (GTDB): domain Bacteria; phylum Pseudomonadota; class Gammaproteobacteria; order Burkholderiales; family Burkholderiaceae; genus Caballeronia. Next base: position 28,780 of record NZ_LR733533.1, read on the forward strand.
TTATCCGGAGCAATTGTCAGGCGGACAGCAGCAGCGCGTGGCGATTGCGCGCTCACTTGCGATGTCGCCGAAAGTCATGCTGTTCGACGAGGTGACATCGGCGCTCGATCCGCAATTGACAGGCGAAGTGCTGCGCGTGATGGAAGACCTTGCAGCCGATGGTATGACGATGCTGCTCGTCACGCACGAGATGGCCTTCGCCAAGCGCGTCGCGGATCGCATCATCTATATGCATCAGGGCAAGGTGTGGGAAGTGGGCGAGGGCGGCATGCTCGATGCGCCGAAAACGCCTGAATTGCGCGCATTCCTTGATAACGGACTTTGATATCCGGGCATCTGATTCAGCAACAAGCAATCAGCAACATTGATAAAAACGGAGACTCGACTTGAAAGTGAACACCATGATTGCACGCGCCGCTTTGGCAACCCTGATGTTTGCAGGCGCGGTGCACAGCGCGTTGGCCGATGAGTTCGACGACATCAAGAAGGCTGGCGTCGTGCGCGTCGCGATTGCAATCGGCACGCCGCTCTTCAGCTACGCGGACCAGAACCTGAAGCCCGCGGGATCAGATGTCGATACTGCAACCGCGCTCGCGAAAGATCTCGGCGTGAAGCTCGAACTCGTGCAGATCACTAACGCGGCACGCATTCCGACGCTGCAGGCAAAGCGGGCGGACCTCGTGATCTCGTCGCTGTCGGTTACGCCGGAGCGCGCGAAAGTGGTCGACTTCTCGAACCCGTATGCGGCGATTTCGATCATTGTCGGCGGCGTGAAGACGATCAAGGTGAAGGATTATGCGGACCTGGACGGCAAGACCATCGGGCTCACGCGCGCCACGGTGAACGACACGCTCACGACGCAACAGGCGAAGGGCGCGCAGATCCAGCGTTATGAGGACGACGCGACGCTGATCACGTCGATGGTCACTGGCCAAGTCGACATCTTCTCAAGCACGCCTTCGAATCTGAAGGAGATGCAAGACCGCGCGCCACAACGCAACATCGAGATGAAGTTCGAGCAGAAGACTTTCGATCTCGGCATCGCGATGAACAAGGATCAGCCGCGCCTGAAGGAATGGGTGAACAATTGGGTCGGCACGAACATGAAGAACGGCAACCTGAACACGATCTATAAGAAATATCACGGTCGCGATCTGCCGGATAACGTCCGCAAGGGCGTTTGAGCTTTCATGTGCATTCGGTCGATGCAGGATCGTCGCGCACCCGTGTGACGCATTGGCGCGCCGTGGCGGCGTGATGCGGGGGCATCAAGCGCAGCATCGCTCGCCTGCGGCCGTCAGACCAATGGCTTGCGCGCTGCGATTGAACAGGGCGGCGTCCCCGCGTGTTCCAGCGCCTAAATCGGCCGCCCGTTCGCGATACGGCGCCTACCAAACGCTTCGCAGGCCGTGCTTAGCTGTTGCGTCCGCAAACACCGCTCGACGGCGAGCGCGCGGTCGCGGTCGGTAGCGAACTCTTTGGACTTCCTCTAGCCGGCTAATTGCGCTGGCGCATTCTATTTCGTTCCGTGCCCGATCAGCCGGCGACGACATTAGCACCTATTGGTACGCGCGCATTCCGGTGTCAGTGGTCACTTCGTGGGGGAGGGCAATGCCGTGCTTGGTGCTGCGGGCGGCTGTCTGGTAGGCCGTCACATGGCTAACAAGACAAAGAGGACGCGGTGGCTCGCGGGCGAGCGGAGCCGGCTGTGCAAGGTGAACTTCTCCAGGACGATCATGCAACCTTCCCCATGCTGGCAGTATGTTCGCGTGGGCCAACAACGCCAAGATGCTTCGCCAGTGTATCAACAACGTTTTCCGCCATCCGGCGACGGGTGTCATGCGTGCCGGGTCCAAGATGCGGCGTCAGCACGACACGGCGATCACCGATTAACGCATCTGGCACCTTCGGCTCGTTCTCGAACACATCGAGTGCTGCGCCTGCGATTTTATTCGCCGCGAGCGCGTCGATAAGCGCGGCCTCATCGACGACGGGGCCGCGTGCGATGTTGACGAGAAAGCCATCGGGACCGAGCGCATCGAGAACACTTGCATCGACGATATGCTGGGTTGCAGGCGTGAGCGGGCACGTCAGGATAAGCATGTCGCTATTCAACGCCAGTTCGGTGACGTCACCGTAATACGGCATGTCGACGGTTTTTGGCGACGGCCCGAAATACGCGATGTGTGAGCCGAAGGCATGCAAACGGCGGCCAATGGCCGAACCGATGGTGCCCAGCCCGACGATGCCTACCCTCATGTTCGAAATGGAGCGCCCCAGCGGATAATGCTTTTCTTTGGGCCAGCGTCCGTCCCGAACAAAACGATCCGCATTGACGATGTCCCGCGTAAGCGCGAGCGCAAGACCGATCGCCGCGTCCGCCACGTCTTCCGCCAGAATGTGCGACGTGTTCTCGATGCGGATGCCCCGCGCCTTAACGGCATCGACATCCACGTTGTCCAAGCCTGCGCTGTAGCTGGAAATGATTTCAAGCGAGGGAAGGGCGTCGAGGAAAGCGGCATCGATAATGGTCTTGCGCAAGGCAATGCCGCGCACCTTCGTACCGTGCTCCCGGAGGAACGCGGAAACAGCAGCGGGGTCTTTGGGAAGATCGATGACGCAGAACAGCGCGTTCAGTTCGTCGTGCGCCCATTCGGGCAGTTCCGCTGCGTTAAGAATGATGGGCTTGACCAGGACTATAGGCACAAAGTGTTTAACATGATGCCGGCGTGCCTGAACGGGCCACGCCGGGTCTTACTCTCAGATAAGTGCGACGGTTTAACTCACCTTGACGCGCTCGATCTTTCCCATCACGAACAGATAAACGAGCGCAGCCACGATGCAGTGTGCGGCGACAAAGTACAGGCCGACGTTATAGCCGCCGGTTGCCTGCACGATGTAACCGAATACGCTAGGCGTCACGATCCCGCCGATGTTGCCGACACAGTTGAACACGGCGCCCGCGAGACCCACTGCTTCGCGCGGCGCGGTGTCACTGACGATAGCCCACGTGCCCGCGCCCGCTGCCGCGCCTCTGCCGAAGAACGCGATTGTCATCAGCAGCACGATCACGATGTTGCTTTCCGTGGACGCCGACAACACAAGACATGAGCCTCCTGCCATGCCGACGATATACGGGGTCTTGCGCGCCCACGACACGGTCCAGCCGCGTCGAATGAGCCAATCTGAAATTGCTCCGCCTGCGATGCCGCCGAGAAAGCCACACAGATCCTGCGATGTGTCGGAAGCAGTCCGACACATCGCCAGCGCGCGCGGCCCTGGAGACACCGGACGGTACAGCCTTTTGCTTCATAAACAATGGGTTAGGCCGCGACCCTTAACGCGGCGAGCCTTGGCACAAAACATGACTAGGAAAGACTGAGCGCAGCTTCAATCCGCTCAGAACAGTCCTGGCGCTTGCCGCCACAACTACTCTCAATGGGTGAACCGAAATGAGCACGCTGACAATTGTTGACCTCTGCCACGATAAAGCAATGTCTAGTGAAGAGATGCGCCGCGTTGTCGGCGGGCACGACGTAGAGAAGGAAAAAGCACTCGTGGAAGCCTATCGTGTTATTGCTTCAATGAACGCCTTAGAGAATACGCCCGACCCGGCTCCGCCCCATGTTGGCATGAAGCTGTAGTGCTGAGCGGCAGCTAAAGCAAGCGATAGGCACAGAGGATTCTGTCGTTGGTTCGGGACTATGAGATCGGAGTTCGCCAATCGCGGGGCTTCGGCCCTCGACCATACGGCGTAGCGCGGTGATCATCGCCTTGACGGTAAACGGCTGACTGAACTCCGATTTCGAGGAGCCTGTCAGATATTCCGTGTGCCAAGGTCATGAGACGATAAGGGAAAGTAACATGACTGAAGCAACCATGACCCAGAAGCGCAAACCTCCGAAGACCCCGAAACTGTTCTCCGACGAATTGATCG
>NZ_LR733555.1 GCF_902506145.1 Burkholderia sp. 8Y
GGCCATGGCGTAAGCCCTCCCGAGGGCAGGTTGACGAACTCGACATTCATCAACTTACACCACGGCCACCCCTTCCTTCGGCATCTTCCTGCCTCCGAACTTTCTGCACACTTCTCGGCACATTACCTGGATTTGGAGGGGCCGACCGAGGCTAGGAAGGTTCCTCCGCGCACGCGGAGATAGGCCTTCAAAAAGGGGGCGACGAATTGAAGCCGTGCCGGTTCCTCCGCGCACGCGGAGATAGGCCCGCGCGAACGAGTAGGCCGTACGGCGTCAGACGGGTTCCTCCGCGCACGCGGAGATAGGCCCGGCCCGCACGGTAGTTCCATCCTCTTTCGTGAGGTTCCTCCGCGCACGCGGAGATAGGCCGTTTCGGCGCGGGCGAAAGGCGCGGCGGTGTTAGGTTCCTCCGCGCACGCGGAGATAGGCCCGAGAGTCGAGTTGATCGTCGGAGAGGTTGGCGGGTTCCTCCGCGCACGCGGAGATAGGCCCGACAAGGCGTCGTCGAGCTCGCGACAGCCGACGGTTCCTCCGCGCACGCGGAGATAGGCCCTCCATTTCGTCGCGCAGCCCTTGCGGGAGCCAGGTTCCTCCGCGCACGCGGAGATAGGCCCGAGCCTGACAGGTCGCGCCGGTCGATCTCTTCGGTTCCTCCGCGCACGCGGAGATAGGCCCGATTTGCAGTCGGGGAGTTCGATTCTGGACTAGGTTCCTCCGCGCACGCGGAGATAGGCCCACGGCGGCATGTGTAGAGCGCATCAGCATGTCGGTTCCTCCGCGCACGCGGAGATAGGCCTTGCGGGTATCAGTTATAAACCAGTGTCCGGTTGGTTCCTCCGCGCACGCGGAGATAGGCCCATCACCAACGGCGATGCCGGTTCGGGTGGTTCGGTTCCTCCGCGCACGCGGAGATAGGCCCGAGTGGTTCAAGCAAGCGAAGCAGCAGATTTAGGTTCCTCCGCGCACGCGGAGATAGGCCGCAATTTGCATTTGAGGCTCGCCTGGAACCCCAGGTTCCTCCGCGCACGCGGAGATAGGCCGTCACAAATGAAAAAGCCCGCGAGCGCAGAGCGGGTTCCTCCGCGCACGCGGAGATAGGCCCCACTTCATCGAAATCGGGGAGCGCGGTCTTGGGGTTCCTCCGCGCACGCGGAGATAGGCCGCAGCTGCTGATTGAGAGCGAAGGCACGACAATGGTTTCTCCGCGCACGCGGAGATAGGCCTTGTAGGTGGGCTACGAAGGCGCAACAGACGCGGGTTCCTCCGCGCACGCGGAGATAGGCCGCTGAAAGCCGCCTATGACGCACGCAAGGCTGAGGTTCCTCCGCGCACGCGGAGATAGGCCCTGTGGGCCGAACAGCGCCCGCAGGTGAGTCTGGGTTCCTCCGCGCACGCAGAGATAGGCCCCTGACACCGGACGGGCGCGCAAACGTCGCTTTGGTTCCTCCGCGCAGGCGGAGATAGGCCCAGCGGGCGCGACACGGTTAAAAGCCCGATGGGGGTTCCTCCGCGCACGCGGAGATAGGCCCTCCGCTGGGTCGCTTATCGGCAATATTTCCACGGTTCCTCCGCGCACGCGGAGATAGGCCGTGCAGCGTCTCTGCCGCGTCATGTGCTTGCATGGTTCCTCCGCGCACGCGGAGATAGGCCCGAGGGGGCGCTCCTGCGCGGCACGCTCAACGGGGTTCCTCCGCGTACGCGGAGATAGGCCCTACGATGCGACGAATCAGGCATATGGCGACCTGGTTCCTCCGCGTACGCGGAGATAGGCCGCCGACACGCCACGCGATCATGCCCATGACCGCGGTTCCTTCGCGTACGAGGAGATAGGCCCTGCACCTGTCGGGAGACGGGACATTACCCGGCGGTTCCTCCGCGCAGGCGGAGATAGGCTCCGATCGTTGGCGATGTCGAAACGGCCGAAGTCGGCTCCTCCGCATACGCGGAGCTATGCCGTTTTTGCCGCTTGCTTTATCGCATTCCTGCTTGGTTCCTCCGCACACGCGGAGATAACCCCAATCCGGGCACCTGCGCAGCGGTAACGATTCAGTTTCCTCCGCACACGCGCAGCCAGCCTCCACCCCCCCATGA
>NZ_LR733525.1 GCF_902506145.1 Burkholderia sp. 8Y
TGAACCGCACCGGGAATCGTGGAGGCCGGTTGGGTTAAGTTAATGCGGGCATGTCAGCGGCACTTCGGAGTTGCCTGTAGTAGTGTGCCTCAGCCTCAGCGGGAGGGATATAGCCGAGTGGTTCCATCAGCCGACAGTTGTTGTACCAGGCGACCCATTCCAGAGTTGCGAGTTCGACAGATTCGCGTGTCTTCCACGGGGCGCGCCGATGAATCAGCTCTGTCTTGTACAGGCCGTTGATCGTTTCAGCCAGCGCGTTATCGTAGCTGTCGCCACGGCTGCCGACGGACGGCTCGATAGCCGCTTCGGCTAACCGTTCGCTGTACCGAATGCTGACATATTGGGACCCCCTATCGGAATGATGTATAAGGGTCCCGTCCTCGCCTGGTTGGCGTGCGTACAGCGCCTGTTCAAGCGCGTCAAGAACGAAGTCCGTAGTCATCGAGGAACTGACCCGCCAGCCGACGATGCGGCGGGCGAATACATCGATGACGAACGCCACATACAGCCAGCCCTGCCATGTCGAGACATATGTGAAATCCGAAACCCACAGCTGATTCGGCCGGTCTGCCTTGAACTGCCGGTTGACTCGGTCCAGCGGGCGAGGCGCGCTCGTATCGGGGATCGTCGTGCGAAGCCGCTTGCCACGTACAGCGCCTCGCAAACCCTGCAGCTTCATCAGCCGCGCGACCGTGCAGCGCGCCACCGAAATACCTTCCCGGTTCATCTGCTTCCAGACCTTCGGCACGCCGTAGACCTGCATGTTGGCCTGCCAGACACGCCGGATCTCCGGTTGCAGAGTATCGTCGCGTTTCGCGCGGGCGCAGCGCCTGGACGGATCTCGGAGCTGCGCCGCATGGCGTCGGTAACCCGACGGGGCAATCTGCAGGACCTTGCAGATTGGCTCGACCCCAAAGGTATCGCGATGCTGGTCGACGAAGGCCTTCAGGATTTCAAACGGCGGTCGAGCTCCGCCTGGGCGAAAAACGCGCTCGCGAGCTTGAGAATCTCGTTGGCACGGCGCAGTTCCTTGACCTCGCGCTCGAGGGCCTTGAGGCGCTCGCGCTCTTCTGTAGTTACGCCCTCGCGCTCTCCGGCATCAATCTGACCGCGCTTGACCCAATCGTGCAGCGTCTGCGGCGTGCAGCCGATCATTGGTGCAATCGATTCGATCGCTGCCCACATTGACGGATGTTCGCTACGCTGCTCGCGCACCAGACGTACCGCACGCTCGCGAACTTCTGGGGAAAATTTCGTTACCTTCTTGTTCATGGCTCCATTGTCTCAAGAGTTGGAGCCTCCACAAAATCCGGTGCGGTTCA
>NZ_LR733532.1 GCF_902506145.1 Burkholderia sp. 8Y
CCATCCGGCCGCATTCAAGCCTGGCCTACCTGACGCCCGACGAGTTCAAGCAGCGGTATTGTTCAACTGAAGCAATCGAGGCCGTTCTCCAAGATTGAAACGGTCCGAAGAACTCAGGCAGGTCAGAGTGACGGGAAGTGACTATCACCCGTAGTCGCAGCTTATGGCGTTTCCCAGCGGCGTCAGGTTGTCACTTTTTTCCCAGACGAGCAAGGGAGGTCACCCGTTCGCCGCTTCGATTGCAGCGATTGCGCGCTGAGCCGAAGGCGATAACGTGCGCTGGGCGAGGTTGACGATGGCGAACTGCGCGGAGAGCTTGAATATTTCCGGTACGCTCAAGAGCACGAGCTCACCTGCATCGAGTCGCGCTTTCACCACACGTACCGGCGCGAGCAAAACCAGATCGGAATGACGGGTCAGGGTCACTAACGAATGAAGATCGTTGCTGACGACCTGGAAGTTCAGGTTCTCACCCGGCAGATAGCCCAGCGCTTCGCGTATACGCGCCTGCGCGCCTTCCGGTGTCGGCACCGACGCAAGCGCGGCCTGGCGCAGGCGATCGGCGGTAATGCTCACAGCGAGCCACGGATGCCCGGGTCGCACGAACCATCCGGCCGGTTCGACAGCCAGGCGCTGCACCTTCAGTTCCGCCGAGAGCGGAAGATAGCGTTGCTCGACCACGATGAAGTCGAGTTGCTCGGCGCGCAACTGGTCGAGCAACGCCGGTCCGGTGCTGACTTCTGCGTTGACCAGCAGTCTGGGCCAGTCGCGTTTCAGGGCGCAAAGCACCTCGGCCAGTATGCTGGCCGCGGGCAGCGGGCCGAGGCCGAACTTGACGCTCCCCATCTCGTGCTCCTGCAGGAGAGCCAGATCGCGCGTGAGACAGTTCACTTCGAAAAGAATGCGCCGCGCGCGTTCCGCCACGATTTGCCCGGCGGGGTTCAGCGTAATGCCTCGTCTTCCGCGGTCGCACAACGCAGTGCCGGCTTCAGCTTCCAGCGCCTGGATACTACGCGTGAGCGCCGGCTGTGAAAGATGTACGCGCCGTGCCGCGGCCGCGAGCGATCCCGCTTCGGCCACAGCAATCAGATGTTCAAGTCGCTTAAAGTTCAAAATATGCGTTCAGTGCAAATGCTATATAAAAAACTTGCAATTGAATTATAGGCAAACTTGGAATCAAATACGGATCGAAAAGCCGCATGCGTGCTCTGAGCTGGTGGACGTCGCGATCGTTGGGGGCAACACCTTGTTTGCGCATTTTGAATTCGGGACGTCGAGCTACGCGCTGTGCCCGGCCATTCTGGACGAGGACACGTCGGTGGAGCAGCGCGGCACTCACGACCGCTGTTCCTTCACCTCCATTGCAGGCATCGTCGGCCGGTCGTGCCCCTCATAACGAATTTGCATATCATTTAGGAGACCCACCCACATGGAATACCGGTTCTTGCTGCTCGACGTTGCCGACAAGGTGGCGACTGTCACCATCAATCGCCCGGACAAAGGCAATGCGCTCTCGCCTGAGGTACTTGAGGAGGTCACCTCTGTCTTCACGGGTATTGCAGCACGCGAGGATGTGAGCGTCGTTGTCCTTACTGGAGGGGAGCGCTACTTCTCGGCGGGCTTTGACCTCAACGAGATTCGCAAACTGGAGAAAGTGTCGAACGAGGCATACACCGCGCTTTTTCATCGCGCTTACCGATCGGTTCTCTTCTGTCCGCAGCCTGTGATTGCTGCGATCGGCGGTCCCGCTATCGCCGGCGGCTTCGACCTAACCATGATGTGCGACATCCGCTATGCCTCCAGCCGTGCCAGATTTGGCCAGCGTGAAACTGTGCTGGCATTGACTCCCGCGGTCGATCCGCTTTGGCGGATCATCGGGCTTGGCAGGGCGAAGGAGGTTGCCTTGACAGGCCGAATCTACGACGCGGCGGAAGCAGAACGAATGGGGTACGTCAGCCGTGTGTACCCCGAGGGCGAGCTGCTCCCTTCGGTGCGGGCGATTGCGGTGGAGATGGCCGGCTATGACCGGACGTGCCTGCTCGAATCGAAGCGTCTTGGCAATCAGGTGTTGAATATGGACCTGGACACCTCGATGCGTACGCAGGAGTGGCTCTTCCGGTCCTTTATCGGCTCTCAAGAAAACCATCAGCGGATCGACGCGCTGCAGGCGCGCCTTGCCGCTGACCGGCGCAAGTAATCGCGGCCTACTGACCGAACTACAAATAGAGGAGGACGACACGATGAACGTACTGATCGTGTTCGCGCATAACGAGCCCCAGTCATTCAATGCATCCATGAAGACGCTCGCCGTCGAGGAGTTGCAGGCGCAGGGGCATAACGTGAAGGTATCCGATCTCTACGCGATGCGATGGAAGGCCGTTGCAGACAGCGACGATTTCGGCAGCCGCGCTAATGCGGATTACCTGATCTACGCGCTGGAACAGCGGCACGGCTACGAAAAGAAGACACTCGCACCCGACATCCTGACCGAACTGGACAGGCTCGAATGGGCGGATCTGGTGATCTTCAACTTCCCGGTCTACTGGTTCTCCATGCCTGCCATTCTCAAGGGCTGGGTGGACCGCGTGCTTATTTCCGGCCGGTGCTACGGCGGCATGCGCTTCTACGATCGGGGGGGCCTGACGGGCAAGAAGGCGATGCTGGCCATCACGATCGGCGGTCAAGAGCATATGCTCGCGGCGGACGGGATCCACGGCGCGTTCGAGGACATGCTTCGTCCGATTCTGCGCGGCACGCTGGCCTATACAGGCATGGCAGTGCTTCCGCCCTTCGTTGCCTGGCACGTGCCATATGTCACGCCCGAACAGCGCGCCGAACTGCTCGAAAGATATCGCCAGCGCCTGCGGGAAATCGACGACCTCACGCCGCTTCAGTTTCCGTCCATGGACGACTTCGACGAGACGCTCCGCCCGAAGACCCCGTGCCGCAAAACACATTAAGCAAGACGCCGGGATCTCCATAATCCTGACGCCCCCGCCAGCTCAACTTGCTCCGCAGTCAAGTTCTCAACTCACCCTCACGCTAGTTTCCAAGGAAAAGACATGGATTGTCGTAGAATCACCTTATCGCTTGCAATATTATCAGCCCTGGTTACAAACGGCGCTGCGCATGCGCAATCGGAACGTGTACCGGTAAATGTCGACAACTTCACTCGGGCAGAATCCGACGAAGAATTCGCGAAAGTGGTCCGGGCGAATGGTTTTGGCAAGTTCTTCCACCGACGAGAACCCGCCCCCGTCGACCAGCAATTCGTCGTGCGCGCGAACCGTGACACGCTTTATTCGTCAGCCGTGTTCGACCTTGACGGCGGACCCGTCACCATTACCCTACCTGATGCCGGAAAGCGCTTTCGGTCGATGCTCGTCATTAATGAGGATCACTATGCGCAGGAGGTAGTGTACAACGCTGGCAGGTACACGCTGGACAAGAAGCAAATTGGGACACGGTATGTGCTCGTAGGGGTCCGCACACTTCTTAATCCTTCTGATCCCAAAGACATTGAGAAAGCGCATGCCTTGCAGGATGCCATCAAGGTCCAACAAAAGAGCATCGGCAGCTTTGAAGTGCCCAACTGGGATCCGGCAAGCCAAAAGAAAGTCCGCGACGCATTACTTGTGCTTGGCTCAACGGTCCCTGATACCCGGAAATCCTTTGGTCGGAAGAGCGAAGTGGATCCGGTTCACCATCTGATAGGAACCGCGACGCTGTGGGGCGGCAATCCCGAGAAGGATGCTCTCTATCTAACAAGGGTTCCTTCGAAAAATGACGGCAAGACGATCTACAAAGTCCATGTCGATCGGAACGTACCGGTAGATGGGTTTTGGTCGATAACCGTGTATAACGCTGCAGGCCTGATCGATCCAAACTCCTTCAACGCTTATTCGTTGAACAACACTACCGCGCGAAAAAACGAGGACGGCTCGGTGGACGTCCAGTTCGGCGGGTGCGACGCGAAAGTGGTTAACTGAACCGCACCGGGAATCGTGGAGGCCGGTTGGGTTAAGTTAATGCGGGCATGTCAGCGGCACTTCGGAGTTGCCTGTAGTAGTGTGCCTCAGCCTCAGCGGGAGGGATATAGCCGAGTGG
>NZ_LR733554.1 GCF_902506145.1 Burkholderia sp. 8Y
CGGCTTACCGATAGTCGAGAGCATGGCTTGCGGAACCCCGGTTGTGACGTCGAACTGTACGGCAATGCCAGAAATTGCGGGCGGCGCAGCCATACTCGTGGATCCCGTATCTGTTGAAGAGATTTCGGTGGCAGCAAAGCGGCTTTTGGAAGACTCCCAACTGCGTCGCACCCTTGCCGAGAAGGGCGTGATTCGCGCTAGGGAGTTCAAATGGTCAGATGTTGCGGCAAAGGTCGAAAGCGTTCTGACGATGCTAGATGTAACAGCCGAATTAGCGCAAGGTCACCGCGTGTCATGAGTCGGCGAGCGACTCATTCGTCGCCTAACGGCATGAGCCCAAAAATGGTAGTACTGCCGAAGAGCAAGTCCTTATCCCATGGATAGCCGCATTGTCAAGAACACGGCGATTAATTTCGCAGGCCTGTTGCTGCCGACGTTTGTATCACTTGCTACCGTGCCAGCATACGTTCACCTGCTAGGGCTGGAACGCTTCGGCGCTGTCGCGCTGATATGGGTGCTGATCGACTATTTCAACGTCCTAGGCTTTGCGATGAGCGTGGCGACGCAGAACCAAATTGCTCCAGCTTATTCGAGTGATGACCTAGTCACATGTCGCGACCTACTCTGGAGCGCATTCTGGTCAAACCTTGCAGCCAGCCTGGTGATTGGCATTGCGGTATATGTGTGCGGATGGGCTTATAGCAGGTACTGGATGGATCCGACCGCAACGCTAACGCAAGAGGTGAGAAATAGTCTGCCTTTACTGGCGTTAGCTGTTCCTGTCGCAAGTGGTTCTTGCGTTTTCTCGGCGGCTTTGGCTGGCGCTGAGCGCTTTGCCGCGTTCAACATGATCCAGACTTCGGGCACCATTTTATTTCAATTGGTTCCGCTTTTTTCGGTCTGGTTATTTGGTCCGACTGTCGGGATCGTTCTCGGTTCGGCGATAATTGTCCGCTCGCTGACAGCTCTGCAACTACTCGTCGAATCGTCCCGCGTACTCAAGTTTCGTACAATATGCCGGCCAAGGTTGGACACGATTCGGCGGCTGTTGAATTTCGGTGGTTGGATGCTCGCAACCACAGTCGTTACTATGGTGACGGATTCGATCGATCGGCTTGTCGTTGGCGCGACATTTGGAGCTCGGACCGTCGCCTGCTACACAGTGCCTAAGAACCTTGTGATGCGGCTAAACATCGTGTCAATCGCGCTCGGGCGGACGCTGTTTCCGCGGCTTTCGGCAGCGAGCCGAGATCAGGCGAGGGTGCTCACGCAACAGTCCCTTGGTCTCCTTGTGGCAATATTCACCCCGCTATCGATAATGGCGATGACTGCGATCGGCCCGTTCTTGCAGGCATGGGTGGGCGGCGACCTAGCATTGATTGCGGCTCCGATAGGGCGCGCACTGATCATAGCTATGTGGTTAGGCGGCCAAGCGGACGTTACTCGAATTCTGATCCAGTCGCAGGTCAGTGCAGCCAGCGCCGCAAGAGCATCGCTTCTGCAATTATGTCTGTACATGCTCATTCTTTATATAGCAATCAATCGGTTCGGGTTGATGGGGGCGGCCGTCGCAACGGTACTGCGAGCCATGTTTGAATATCTCCTTTTGGTTTACGTGTCGCGCGTGCAAGCTTGGCCCACGATACTTTGCATGCTTTCTCAGTTCCCGTTTTTGTTGGCCGATCTATGGCTTACCACTTTATCGCTTGGAAACCTAATGCAGCTGGCCTTGGGCGCAGTACTCGTTGTGGCCAGCTTGGGGCTGTCCTTTAGCACATCTTTGACGTTTCAAGATGTTGTGCGGTCCTCCTGGCAACGGCTGTCGCCAAAAAGCGGAGTATGAGTCAGAGAAATCGCGGCGCAAACCGATGAGCGACTATTGACATGAGGCAACTTAAAGAGTCGAGACGCAGGCTGCTTGCCTCTCTAAAGGCGACCGCCGCATTCGCCGTGTTATCAAGCGCTGGTATGCGAATCCGCGGCGCGCCCACGAATAGCAGAAACGCCGTCCGGACACCGGCCGTGCCAGCGGCGTTCGGAGCAATAGCCGATGGTTTATCGCATCCATTGTCGACGCGCTTCGCCACACTTACTGCCGCACGTGCGGTGTATCCATTCGCAAGCGGACTACATCATGAGATCGACTGGTGTGCCATTCAAGCCGCCATCATGTCAGGCACGCCGGTTAGACTGGCGGCTGGCCATTATCGCATCGACGATACGCTGGCACTTAGGAGCGGCAGTACGTTGGTAGGGGCGGGGGACGCTACCGTTCTCTTGTGGACCAAACCAGTTCTCGGCACAATCTTTTCGATCTTTGCCGCAGAACGCGTTACAGGTGTCCGGCTCGAGAATTTCTCTGTTGTCGATTCGAGCGGCTCAATGACCGGATACGTACTCGCCGGCTATAACGTCCAACACGCATCCGTCGCACGGCTGTCGGCCAGAGGCTTAGCGATCGCTGCGTTTCTGCCTGCTCGAGAAGCCGAGGATAAATACAATCGAGTAACCATAGAGCTCAGCGATGCCGGATTTAACGGTAGTGCCTATTTGAGCGTCACTGGATGCACCGCAGAAGATGTGGCGGAGAGCCCGGACGCGCGAGCGGCCGTTCTATTTAGGTATTGCGTGCAATGGTCAGTGACAGATTGCAGTTTTGCAAACATTCCGTTCGGAGTGCAATGGTGGGGAGGCGACTCCGACCCTGCAGTCGACGGTGGAATAGGGAACCGGCGCAAGTGTATAGATGGAAAGGTAACGAACGTCAAGGCGGTCCATTGCATCGCGGGGGTTTGGGGTTCCATGGGCGACGACGTCCACGTCGTCAGGTGCGAGGTTGATGCAGCCTCTGATGTTGGCATCGACTTTGAAGGATGCGTAGACTGCTCGGCAAGCCAGAACCGAGTGAGCCATTGTAAGAACGGCAACTTGACAATATTTTGGTGGAATGTGGGTATCTCGTTCGTCGAAAATGTTTCTAAACAGATTCGCTCAGACTATCCGCATGTTCGCGTGTACAACGCTGCTCAGGACATTAGAAATCGATCACTCCTCGTCAAAAGCAATAGGTTCTCTACTGAAGGCGCTATAGGTGTCGTTGATACGGGTTCGGGATGTGTCGAGTCGCTGACCTTTGAAGGGAATGAGCTCTTAGACACTAGCATCAATTTTGTCGCGAATAATCTGCGGTACGTGAACGTCATGCGCAATAGAACCGTCTTTACCCGCCTGCTGTTACAGCCTTGCTGTTGTGCCATGCAGATTGGTCAACTCCACAACGGCGGCCGAGCGGTGGTAGCCGAAAATACCCTCGTATCTACGGTTGAGCAGATAAGCCCGGCTATCGCAATCTACTTGTGGTCGGATGACTACAATTCGGACGCGGAGTTCACCGTAGTAGAAAATTCCATACAAGGCTTTCGGATTGGCCTCACGACGGACAACTTCGGTAGAAACCCGGGTAAAACGAGCATCTTTTTCATCGAGAATAATAGGTTTGGATCGGGCGTATACAGGAAGTTGGATCACGGTTCAAGGCCGAGTCAATCATTCTTGCGCGGCAATACTCCTTTGATCGACTAGGCACCGCGATTCGCATCACGCGGTCATGCAAGGCATCGGTTCGGTCTGCTCGAACCTCCACGACGAGTTAAACCAAGAGGAGCACTGACATGCGTGCAAGGTCTCAACGGATATCTTCAGAGGAAACCTGTGTCGAACGCGTTAATGCTTTGGTCGAACGAGCAGACGCGTTGCGAATGCAGTTTGCAGCTGTTCCGGTGAAGGACCTCGTTATGATTCTCAGAACGTATCAAGCCGTCCACAAGCAAGATGAGTGCGTGCCCGTGGGAGATCCACGTGTCCCCGCTGCTACCGAAGAACCAGACGTGGAGGACGTCGCTATGTCTCGCGAGATGAGCAGTTCCGACCACTAAACGATCGTTCCGCCTTGATATGCTCCCGGTGAAGCGCCTGACCTATGCAAAAAGGTTTCAGTATCCGTCTAGCTTCTGCTAACCGGTTGCCTTACTGCCGGGTCTACCGCCCGATGGCTCCGAACGTGTCTTACTTTTCCATCGTTTCAATACATGACGGATTGGGTTCACCAGGCAATAATGCTGCAAAGCGGGCAGCGGATCGTCCCACCGGATATAGCCGTCGAAGACTTGCATGGGCCGAGTTCGCAAGTGGCGAGGGACGCGGTCGGTGATTGAGGCGCGCCAAGCCACATCTGTTTCTTGCGCGTCATCCTGCGCCGGCGGCAGGCCGACTTCGTGCCTAAAGGCGGCTGCGGGAATATTCGTGCCACAAAGCGTGGCAATTTCTTCCTGCCAATCCGTCCTTCCGACAGTGGGCTCAATCATCATGAATTTCTTATAGTTCTCATCCCACTTGTATTCCATGCTTCCCATGCCTTCGAAACCGGCACGTTCCGCGAAGGCCATTGTCATTGGCTCGAGTATCCTACGGACTTCAGGTGCCCTCACACATACGGCCGTGCTTCCGACTTGACGAGGATAGCTAAGCAGCTTACGGCCCGTGAAAGTAGACACATTCCGTCCGTTAGCGCCCCGATAGAAAAGGGTGAAGTATATGTTCGAGTCGGGTCCCTCAATCCATTCCTGTGCGACAACCTTGATCCCTGCGGCCAATGTCGAGCGCGCTTGCTCCTGAGCGTTGACCAACGAGGACGCGAGCACTGCCCGGTCCACACTTCCCACCAGGACTTTGCGCTTGTCATCCGGCTTAAGGACACAAGGAAATTGTAGCTGCGCTAGCTTTTCGAGGTCGTTCTCCGTCTCAAGGACAACGGAACGAGGGACCGGGAAACCTTCTCTGGAGGCGAACTCGTGGAATTTAGACTTATCGCTTAAAATCTTGACGGACTGATCTTCGGGCAGGCGAATGCGAAACCATCTAGATAACCGTTCGCGACCTTCTGACACTGGATGGACGCACTCTTCAAGTGTCAAAAAAAGGATGGGGCGGCGAGTAAACGTCTTGCCTAGTGCGATCATGTCTTCCATGAACGGCTCGCCGGTAAAGCCTCTGATCAGACGCGCTGAGGTGTGACGAGACCATAGCGCGGCACCAGTGTATCTGGTGCCGACCGCGGTAACACCTATTCCGGCACGTGCCAACGAACGAGCGACACCGAGTCCATTGAGGGAGCATCCCACGACTACGGCCTCTGTTTCTGATTTCGTCACTGTTCGCATAGATGTCAGATTGGATTGCATATAATGTCGGTATCCCGAACGAACTTTGGCATCGCTTGATCGCGTTGTCATGCGGTTGATGTGTGGCGCCAACGAGCCTTCGGAAGTATTCCGACGTTGTTAGGGGATGACCTCTGCAGGACAATTGAAGATCATTTCGGAAGAGGTCACGACTGCTCCGGACGATTACTCTGCAATACCCGGGAGAAAGTGATACCGGGGATGACTTGATAACGGAGACTATGCGAAAAACGACTGACAGTGTGCGACGTACAACACGCTATGTGGTGTAGCGCACATGCGGTTGAAAGGCATCGCGAAGGCCGTTCCCGCGCATACGTCTCCTGGCGCCTCGATTTAAACCTGTGATGGTGGGCTGGTTGATGCAGCTCAGTGCCTCTGCTGGCGAAATTTTGCCTACTGCTGCGGCATGAAGCGACGACTGGTTGGCGCGCCTGTATCGTCAGCGTTCTGCGGTGCAGGCCTCGACAGTTTGCGCATGATTGTTCGCTGAAAGCAGCTGAAGCTGCGATTGGTGATAGGGCTGGAGCGCAACAGCGCGAAGAAGTTGGCGTCGGGAAATGATAAACCCATCAAACGACTGTGGATGAACGATAACCATGTCTCTGGCATTACAGCGAGCGGTCTTGCCGCTCAAGCATGGATGTGGTGACATGCCCGTTGTTGGTTTCCGCCCACTCATCGCCGGTGCATCCTCGACCAAAAGCGCGATCGGCAAAGCACTTAGCGTGGGCTATCGGCACTTTGACTGTGCGCAGCGATTTCTGAATGAGCGTGAGCTGGGCAGAGCTTTGCGTGACAGACTGTTGAGCGGAGAGGTTCGTCGTGAAGAAATATTCATAACGACCCGGGTATGGACTCGCAGGCGACAGCTCATCCGACCCGCAATCGACGCGAGCCTTGAAAGATTGAAGGTTGACTATCTCGATTTATATCTTATGCAGGTTCCGCTCGCTGTTCTTCCGGCAGGTGAGCATGATCGGCGGGACTCAAGCGGGAACATTCTGCGTCTTGAACACGCGATGCTGCGCGACGCTTGGAGAGGTATGGAAGACCTGGTCGACAGCGGGAAATGCCGCGCGATCGGGCTGTCCGACACCAGTCTTGTTGAACTGGGGCATCTTTATAAGTCGGCGCGAATCAAGCCGGCGGTCGTTCAGGTCGAGGCGCACCCGTATCATCCGAGGACCGAACTCTTGATGTTCTGCAAGGCGCACGGAATTGCTTTCTTGACATTCTCACCTTTAGGCCGCGGAGTCAAACCAGGTCCGCTGGACGATGGCGTCATACTCGGCATCGCCGCCCGATTGAACCGGACGCCGGCTCAAGTGCTGCTTGCCTGGGCTGCTCAACGAGGTACGGCATTCCTAACCACGCCTGAGACCGGGCAACGCGCGAAAGAAGTTTTGGCTAGTGCAGTGCTTCCGGACGAGGCATTCGAACAAGTAGACGCGATCCACAGGAGAGCGCGACAGACTTCATATGCAGTTTCATCAGGCACCGGCACGCTGTTATTGTATAGCGGGCCGCGCTGCACTCGGTCTATAGCTGGCGGTGTTTAAATGCCTTAAGTCCTGGGAACGGCGCGGGCATATGGTCCTCGACAATGGAGGAGTTCTGGGCCGCAATGGGCGCTAAACCGGCGCATCGGGACAACTTCGAGGCGCTGCGGCAGCGGATCACTGAGCCAGCGGTGGCGGAGCTACGCTAGAAAAACGGACTTTTGATCGACTGGCAACTCATCAAAGACGGGCGCAGGGTCGGGGCGCTGCGGTTTAAGTTCGTGCGGAACCCGTAAGGCACGCTGTTCTGAACCGGGTATTTGGTTCAATTGGTTGACGCGTTCGGTGTACCGCAGGGCGGCTGCTTACCGCAGGGCAATACCCCGTAGCGCGGCGCTTTACGCAGCGAAGCACAACAGCAGCATCTCGGTTCCTTCGCGCCATTTGCACTCGAAGCTATGTACCGGGTGATCGGAAGGGCTATTCCCCGCCTCCTTCTCTTCTGCGCGCCGGGTACTGCCCTCTCCTGACCGGCGAATTTATACCCGATCCAGCGCTCATTGTTGACGAAGAGCTTGGCGCCGCAACGCCAATTTGTTCGCGGACGTCAGCCACGGTACCACGCTGATTGAGCCAGATCGAAATGTTCACGCTCACAATCATCAGCACACCGATCGACAACATGCTGAGGTTGCGCAACTCGTCCTGGAAACCGAACAGGAGAAAGAGCGGCACATTGACGACAAGCGCAATCCACACATGGCGCCGCACTGCGTCCGGCAGGGCGCTCCAGCCCGCTCGCAGCAGCAACACGGCGATCGCAAAAACAATCAAGTTGAAGCCTTTGGTGGTCACCACGCCGTAGTTGTATTCGAAGCGCAGGTAGCTCTTCGCATGTGCGAGGAAAGCTAAGTTGTCCAGCAGGTGATACTCGACCATTCCTCCGCCGTTGTGCGCATAGCGCAACTTAATCAGCATGTTGACGCCCCCTGCAAACGCCAACATGCTTGCTTGGATCGTCCAGGCTTTCGGCGCTGAGAAACTGGCCCGCAAAAATGGATACAGCGTCAATGTAAAAAACAAAAACGATTCCTTGTTGAACGTTGCGACGACAGTCACCGCGAGCAGCCATAGCGCGCGGCCCGTGATCGCCATCCAGACGGCGAGCGCCATGAACAGCAATTCAGGAAAATCGTAGAAATAGCCCCCCTCCGTAAGAACCAACGGTGAAGCCGCTGCGACGACCATTGGCGCGAGCGTGCTTGACACCGGGTCTGAATTTAACGCCAAGCACACGGCGCGCATGGCGAACATCGCCAGGAACAGCGCCGCGAAACACATGTAAAACACCAGGTAGTAACGAAGCGCGTACTTGGGGTTGCGCGCGTCCCAGGCGTTCGGGTAAAACCAGGCAATCGGGCCGTGCACGCGCCCATCCGCAAAAAGCCAGTCTATCGCGCGTGCTCGAAGCGTCTCTGGTGTAACACGCTCCACTTCATTGGCGATCGCCGGCAAGAGCCGCCTGTAAACAAAAGGACGATCGCTGGTTCCGTCGAGCATGGCTGGCAACGCGAACTGGGGGGTCTCATCTCGAAACTTCCATTTAGCGAAGTAACCGTGGAACGCGGCCGCCGCCACCAGGTAGAAGATCACGGCCAGAAGAAACCAGCCGGCGCTGCGGCGTCGAATCGGAGCATCTGGCATCTAATTCTCCAATGCTATGCGCAATTCCGGTGCGCGCGGTGCGCCGGCCGTCCAACCCGCAGGAAGGAAGTCGTGCAAGCGTTCCGAACGAAACGCGCATGTTCGCCCAATTTTGTTACCAGGAAGGTGGTTTACCGCACCAACGTTTGCACTGCCAACGTGAGCGAACGTTCGGGACCGGAAACTGCTGCAGGGAGCGACGCGCAATCAGGCTTCGGCGCGCTAAGCGAAGCAGCACCCGCCTGCATCATGGCGACGCGGCTCAGAGCGGGACGCGCCAATCGAGCATCAAAGAAGCAGCGGGGGTTTTGGTAGCCTGTGCGCTGCGCATCCCACCCTACGTCATTCGCACGGATGGACACGCCGATCTGGTCACCCAGATTCACGTGCCACTGATTGGCTGCTTATGGCCGTTGAACTGATACGACTTTCCCTGTCCCGCGGTCGGTTCTCAGTTTTCGGTTCATGAATTTACTGAGGGCGACGTAGTAGTACGTCTCGACTGGTCGGTCGCACTGATATCCGCGCGTTGGTTACCGCATTATTGTAGTCCGCCCTTTGAGCCTGCCGCTACCTAATCGCAAGTCGCATAGTCCAATCGCGGGTTACTCGGGTGTCCATGGTGATCTCTGGAGGTCAGTCACCACTGCATCACAGGTCGAAACTATCTCCACATCCTTGCTCGCCCACCTTGCCGAAGCCTCGCCATGCCTAGGTCGGAACCCTCAGCAACCGATCACCTTCGCATAGTTGCGACCGGAGCATAGGGGTCGGCAATGCTAATCGGCGGCGCTCGGAAGCCGACGTTGAGGTACACAGGCTTGGCAACGACAGCTAATTGACGTGCCGCAGGCGCACGACGCTTGACCGGCGAGTCGGCTATGGCCGACATCCGCGCGTTGGGCATCGGGCGGGTTGCGCAGTTAACCAGCCGATCGAATGACCGCTTCATGGCGCAGCCGAGCCGCAGCAAGCGGCCGAACCCTGACCGACGAAGATCTGCCTTAGGGCAGGCCATCTGTCGGGGTTAGTATCAGTCAGAAGTCGCTAATGAAAAATAATCGGATGGCCTGGAAACGGACATTACGGGGCACGCAAGCATAACCAGCGGAACGATCCTAAACGGTGCTCCCGCTTGCCGAGCATCAGCAATGACAATTAACAACGCAAGTATCGGGGCGTATCGAGCGCATACAGTTGGTATCATGGCAGCGGTGCAATCACTGAGCAATGAAGCCATGAATAGTCTTGACGTTGCTGCTGAACCCGCCATTCTTACCTCGGAAAAGTTTGACAACTTGACCGTTCATATGTGTCGGATAGCCGCGCCGCACTTTCTTACCCAGTCTCGTCCCGGCCAGCAGGCGGCCACAGCGACAGGAGTAAGAACGCAAAAGAGAATCGATATACTTCTCGAGAAATTATCATTGTTCCGCAACAACACTTTTGCGGCGGGGTAGACGAACAAATAAACCGCAAACAAAATTAGAAAAAAGCACTTTAGGGGCTTGCGATTTGCTCCTGCAATCCAGTACAGAACTATGAGCGTGCGCGAAAAGAAATGCCAGGTTGCAATAGACAACCACAAGCAGCCGACAGTTAAAACAAGCCACTGCGATACGCCCCAGGCAAACTGAATATGCCCAATATCACCGTGCCTTGAGATTGATCGAAGCCCGATGTAGCTTATCAACTCGGACAAATTCGTGACGTTGACCCAGAGACAAAAATAAAAAAGATACGGTCGCCCTACTACACTTGGCGTGCGAAGCGCGCGTAGTGATACAAAATATAAAGATGAGGTCGCAATAAAGGGGCCCGCAAAAGCGATA
Source organism: Burkholderia sp. 8Y (assembly GCF_902506145.1). Classification (GTDB taxonomy): domain Bacteria; phylum Pseudomonadota; class Gammaproteobacteria; order Burkholderiales; family Burkholderiaceae; genus Caballeronia. Next base: position 10,279 of record NZ_LR733554.1, read on the forward strand.
AGTCCTATTACGTTTTTGGCACCGAACAGGTGTATCAAGAAGTAATTCACGTGCTTATCAATGCCATCCAAGAAAATGACGTTTCTCCAGTCAAAGCTTCCATAGTCTATATCAAAAGGGCCAAGTTTATATCCAAGTAGCCACGCGGTGATCGAATGAGCGTACTCGTGCGGAAGAGCGGAAATCCAAAGCGATAGGATGAAGAAAATGGGGGATAATACGGCGAAAGCAACCGGGCGTTGTAATTTTATCATCTGACTCTCCAACGCAGTTCAGCTCAGCCAACTTCCTATTGCCGCTTATGACCCGCGACGTTTCATCGATTCCACGCCATTCGTCCGCTATTTGGCGCGCAGTCAGCCGATTCTTGTCTCTTATGCAAGGGTCAGCACGGTAGGATAATAGCAGAGCGGCCGTCTCTTCATTACCCGATGCGGCAGCGGCCATTAACGGCGTAACGCCGTCTTCGGTCGCCCGATTCGCGTCGGCACCGTGCTGGTGCAAACTTTCGATAATCGCAAGGCGACCTACCGTCGCAGCAATGATCGTGGCCGTAATGCCGCTGCTGTTCTCGGTATTTGCGTTCGCCCCTCGGATTAGCAAATACTCTACTACTTTGGCATACTCATTGATTATCGCATAAGCCAAAGCATCCAAGCTTTTACCGTCCTTCGCGCCAATATCGGCCCCTTCGTCAACCTGGTGTTGCACTTTGGACAGGTCACCGAGTTCGGCAGCCAGCGCAAGCGGGCTTCTGTCAGTTGCTTTCCCGCAGGCAAATATGAACGGCAGCACGAACAATGCAATAGATCGTTTTCGTTGGCTGTCGATACAAGCAAGCATCGGTTTTCCTCTCTCGTCACGGAGGACAGCTGGGTTGAGCTTCCAACCGCTGCCGCCGCATGTGCTCGTTGGAGGATAGAACGATTCTGCGAACTATGAACACCAATTTTTGGGGAAGCCGGAACTTCCCACCCTAAGCGAGCCCCGCCTCGAGAGTTAAAGGACCGTTGGACTTCTCACCGCGATTGGCGGCCGCACAGCTCGAACATACTCAAGACGCAATTGACATTACCCCAGCGCTCGTTCGAACGGCTCATTCCGATGGCTCGGGGGCGAATCCAAATTGGTTCCGACCTCGCTGTAACGTTCCAGCGACGCAGAGCTCTCCGTTCGGTGTGTTCCGACGGAGTCTTCTTGTGGCCTCCCTTCCCATAAGGTGCGTTGTTCTTTGACGAACAGTGTTGTGGTGCCGCCCCCCCAAGTTCTTACTGTTGCCGCACGAAATGGGGTGCCGTTTGACGTTCGCCTGCACGGCCTGGTCCAAGCCCGACATGCAGACGATTAACCATACCATGGCGATTAACGCATGCTATAGAGACGCGCGTGGTGGTCCATCGCAATCGAGCGCAGGAAGAGGGCCGAGGATCAGGCAGTCTTCCTGAAAACACTAGTAATCGCGGGAGCGTTGCACAGCGCCCGTCAGGAGCCGGCGCATGCATTCAGACCTTATGACCTTTCCGATCTTTGACCATCACAAGGGCAGAATGGATATCGACAAAGTGCGGCACCCGCCGACGCATATCGCGTCAGAACGCCACCGTCTTGTCTGATGCGATCGTCGAATACGCGGACCGCGCGATAGCCCCACGATTCGGCTTGCACCCCACCTTCCATTGAGCCGCCTTGGCGGGCGGGTTTGTGCTGCATGCGCAAGTCGACGGGCGCGGCGCCTATTCGGGGCAAGCTCCACGACGCTGGTGTTGTCGACACGCAGTTGCTTGATAGCAGTACATCTGTTTTCATCAGTGACCAGCGGAACGCTCGACGAGTCTAAGCCCCTGGATCGTTATGAGCATTGTTGTAGTACCTTTGCACTGAAGGATCCTCGACTCTCAATACAGCGATACGGCTACCCAATAGGACGCTTGCCGTTCAAAGAAAATAAAACTTTCTTGGCGCGATCCTTCGAAGAAAAACGTTCGCTCGTTCGCCTGACACTCAAGGAAATGCGCGTGTACCAGTGGAATACGATCGTCTTGTTCACCTTCTCCGCCGCCGCCGCGATGTGCCGGTTGCCGACGACGATCGCCTGCCGCGACGCCTTGGGGTGAATCGCGGTAAGGCGCATCCACGCCGAACACCATTCAAGCCGCCTCGGCCTGTAACGTGAAATCAACGTGGATAGCATCGTAGGGAAAAATGATGTCGCCGTTGTCCGAACGTTCCAGGACGCCAACATTGATTAGCGCGAGAACGTCATCATGCACGCGGCGGACATCGCGATCGACGCGTCGGGCAAGTTCTCGAATCGACATGGCCCCCGCGCCTGTCATCTTCTTGAGGATGTCCCAGCGCAACTGGGTGAGCGTCCTGAGCAACAGGTCGGGCGTTGCGAAGCTAATGAATTCGCCCTGTTCTTCGCCGCGCATGGCGGCTGCGAAACTTCGGGTGATGTCGTCGCGGGAGGCGATCCCAAGCGTTACCGTGGTCATTGTGCGGCCCTCCATTGGTCTACGTCTGACCAGAAATCTGCCATAAGCTGTTCCGGCGTCGTGAATGCATAGGGCGTCTCGACTTCGCCAACATGCTTATGGTCGCCCTTCCCGCGTTCGTTGTCGTAACGAAGCACGCATACGTTCCTCACGATGTACGCGGCACTATATTTGTAGAAGTGTGCGCTGCCCTCGACAGGTTGCGGAACCTTCCAAACAAGTAAAGCTGCAAATGACTGTTCATCGACGGGGACACGGCGTTTCAAGAGGCGGATTGCATTCATGTTGACAATGATGACAACGCGCGCCGTTGTTGTCAATCAAGCGGCCTAACCAGCGGTCCAAGCGGCGGCCTGTACAGCGGCTCAGGCGGCGACGCGAGCGGCGGTTCAAGCTCGACAAGTCGACTGACGCTGGCTCCCCTCGAGCGCCTCGCGGTGCCGCACGCGCTCTCCGGCGCCCATGGTGAAAACCGCGCGACGGCGTTCTGCTACATCCAGGCGAACCACGATCTCGATGCGGTGCGCGCGTATCTGAACCGCTTTCGCGATCAGCCGAAAACCTTGCGTGCGTACACCAAGGAGCTCGAACGCTTCTTATTGTGGGCGGTGGTGCTGCGCGGCAAGGCGCTCAGTGATCTGCGGGTGGAGGACTGTGAGGCGTACAAGGATTTCCTGAAAGGCCCGGATCCGCGCTTTGTGGGGGAGCGGTTCGCACGGCACTCGCCGCGCTGGCGACCCTTCGCCGCGTCGGCGGATGGATCGGCTTCGCTATCGCCCGAATCACAGCGGTACACCGTTCGAGTACTGCGGACCGCTTTCGCCTGGTGGGTCGATGTGCGCTATCTCGCCGGCAATCCATGGAAGGCCGTGAACGATCCGGTGGTGATCAAGCGAGAACGCGCGATGAGGATCGAACGGGCCTTGCCGGCGAATCTGTGGCGCAAGCTGCGTGATGAGCTCGATGTGCAAGCAGCAGAGGAGGGCGGGGCTACGAATGGTGCGCAATGGCGGGTCGTGCGTGCGGCGATTCTGTTGATGGGTGATTCCGGTCTGCGACGCGAAGAAGCCGCGAACGCTCGGCGCGAGGATCTGCGCCCTTCATCCTTTGGAACCCCCGAGCGACCGGTCTGGGAGCTGACCCTCGTCGGCAAGGGCCAGCGCGAACGCACGGTGCCGGTGAGCACCGCGACGCTGGGGGCGCTCCGCGCGCATTGGCTCGACCGGGGACAGGATTTTGACGGGGTGACCGAAGAAGACAAACACAGCGGGCCGCTGCTGAGCCCCGTCGTCATTCCGTGGACCGACGCGTCACGCCGGCGACATCGAGCTGGGCAATGTGGTGATGGGCAGCCTGCGAGCGAAGCGGGCTACACCGCCGACGGACTAAACCGGCTGATTAGTCGAATGGTCACCGAACTGGTTGAGACGATGGATGACTTGAGCCTCGATGAACGGGTGCGACTGGGGCGAGCCAACGCGCACGCTTTCAGGCACACATTCGGCACCCAATCAGTGGCTGATGATGTTCCGGTAGATGTCGTGCAGAAAGTGTTGGGTCATGCGTCGCTGCAAACGACGACAATCTACGTTCAGGCAGAGAAGCAGCGAGTACTTGAAGAAGTGGCTCGCTACTATGCTGGCGCCGCAACGCCCAGCAATCGACGTGAACAGTGAACCGCATGCTCATGATGGTTGAAGTCCGACGGCGCGCCACGAACATCACAAGGGTCAGTCTACCGTCGTGTGCGTCACCCATTGCGCTTAAGCCCCGAATCGACTGCTTCAAAAACTTGCACATTATCGAGCTTGCGAACTAAGCGAGCCGTGCCTTTTGACAATATGCCAATCGACCTGACACCATTCGAGCACGGCACGCTTTGCTTCGGCAACACGTGGTCTATCGCTGACGAGTCTGCTCTCGCACTAAACATCGCCCGGGTGGCGCTGGGGCAGGACCGACATATCCAGAAGATCTTGGCTGGGGCTTCACTCGCGGCGCCGCCGACAACGCCGCGCGCTGGTGCAAGTGCTGTCAAGCTCCTTACTGTGCCTGCCGGCCAAGATCCTTGGCACCGCGACGGTTGGATGTTTCAAGTACTTTCTTGGATCGCAGCCTATCGCGCGTCGCCGACTAGCATCATCCGCGCACCCCAAATGATTTCGGCACAGAAGGGGTTCGATGGCCTTGAGTTATTGGTCGATACGGCGAGCGGCAAAATCAAGGGCGCGGTGATCTTCGAGGACAAGGCAACGGACGACCCGCGGACAACCATTCGTGACAAGGTATGGCCGGAATCTGCTGCGCTCGAATTGGGCGAAAGCGAGAACGTGCTGGTGTCGGAGGTGGTCGGCTTGCTCGCAACTCGGCCAGACATAGACTCAGACGCCGCGATAGAACGCGTCTTATGGGATGACGTTCGGCGATACCGCATCAGTATTACGGTGGGAGACACCCACGCCAGCGAGCAGGGACGACGACGACTATTCGATGGATACGACACGGTTGCGAGCGGGGAGGCTCATCGTCGTCGCGCCGAGACACTCCACGTATTGAACTTGCGCGCGTGGATGCAGACGCTTGCAGAGGAGGCAATCGCTGCCATTCACGACGAGGTGAAAAAGTATGTTTGACGCTGACACGGTTTCGCTAATCAAGCAAGCGCCCGCATTGCCAGGACTCGATCTCCAGAACCTTCCACGGCGTCTCACGGATGCGTATGCAACGCTCGTGTCCGCGCGGATACGTCTCCGGACGGTCGTAGACGATCAGCCGCTTCCCGATGATATCCAGAAACTGGTACGCGACACCAACCGGCTCGCATTTTCGCAAGAAGCGCTTGTCTCCGCATTGGGCGATAGAGAGAATCGTGCGGCAGCGGCCTTCGTCGGGGGAGCGGCACACCACGTCGCGTTACTTGCCAACAAGATCGGTCAACGATCCCCGCGACCTAGTCGACTCTTGTTGGAGAGCATCCCGCCTGAAGTATCCGCGACGCTATTGTTCTTGATCGCTGAATCCAGCGCGGATGCCGGAGAGATGGCAAAGGCTATCGTGGTCGACACGGATGACGTTGTTGAAGCCGCGCTCCTTGACGCAATCGCTCAACTTGCAAACGGGCGCCTGGAACCAATACTGTCCGCAGAATTGCCCGTCGCTGGGCAGATACTCTTCGGAAATCAACAGGAGCAAGCTGTTCGAGCCCTATACTTCATGTTGCTGCAAGGCGTCCGGCATCTAGCAGAAGAACTGCTCGGTCGCACCAGTGACGATTTGGTCCCCGTGAAGGGCAGTGGCCGACAGTTTTTTAAGCACGTGAAGTCGCTCTGCGTGGAGCCCTTAAGCAGCGCCGATGATGGTGATGACCTGCCGTTTAGCGTGTATCCAGGCCCGAGGCACCTAGCCTCACTTCTTTCCTCGGCAGCGAGAGATCTGGCTGCGTCAAGTCTTGTGGAGATTCCGCCACCGACGGGACTGGATGGGGGTGATTGGATTGAACTTAAAAAGACGATCGCCACGCGACGTCCCTATCTGTGGCGTAACCATCGGCAGGCTATCAAAGCGGGGTATCTGACGCCCGGCGTGTCGGTCGCCGTAAGTTTTCCAACGGGCGCCGGGAAGTCTACGCTCGCGGAACTCAAGATCGCCACCGCGCTTCTTCGCAACAAAAAAGTGGTGTTCCTAGTTCCGACTCTCGCCTTGGTCGACCAAACGGCAAATTCGTTGCGGGAAACATTTCCTGCCGCCGATGTCTTGCGTGACACCGGAGATGTCGTCCTCAGCGATGATGTTAACGATCGCTTGTCCGCGATCTCAGTGATGACGCCCGAACGGTGCCTTGCAATGATCAGCTTTGCTCCGAATCTCTTCGGTGGCGTTGGTTTGCTCGTCTTCGACGAGTGCCATCTTCTTCACCCTCGCTCTAATGATTCCAGTCGGCGTGCCATCGACGCAATGTTGGCAATCTTAAATTTCGTCAACTTGGCGCCTGATGCCGATCTCCTGTTTTTGTCCGCGATGATGATGAATACAGGCGAAATGGCCGATTGGATAGGTGAACTCACCGATCGTCCCGCTTTGCCGCTCACACTGACTTGGAAGCCAACCCGACAGGTGCGGGGATGCGTTGTATATGGCGATGAGGAAATCGCGAGTCTAAACCGGCTCTTGCGAGAGACCAGGGCTCGCGTCAATAACGTCAATCCGCCAGTGGCGCTGACGAGGCAGCTCACGGTCAATCCATTTGGGTTTTTCTGTCTGCACCAAACGTGGCAGTCCAAGTCCAGAAGCGACTATGCGCTGCTGCCATTGCTGGAAGGGACAGTTACGCTTGCGACTGGAACGTTCAAAAACAAGGACTGGTATTTGACCCCGAACGGCAATCGTGTCGCGGCGGCAATCGCAGAGGCAACGGCGCGCCAAGGGCTAAAGACGCTTGTGTTCACGCAGACCGTGACGCTCGCGAATAGCGCAATGGAGAACATATCAGAAGGGTTGGGCGAGGGGGCCTGCGTCCTGACTGATGCCGAGAGCGACCTCTATCGAACAGCGGTTGATGAGTTGGGTGACGCAAGCTGCCTTTACATTCGAGTAGCCGAGCCGAACCTCCTGCTTTCTTCCAGCGTCTGTCACCACGGGCTATTGTTGCCTTCGGAGCGGCATCTGCACGAGTCGCTGTTCAAGCGGAGGGATGGGGTCAATGCAATGGTTGCGACGTCTACCCTTGCACAGGGGATGAACCTCCCCAGCGAAGTAGTCATTATCGGCGGAGACAGTCGGTTCGATCCGGGCGCGGAAAAGATGGAGCGACTTGAAGCTCATGAGTTGCTCAACGCTGCCGGAAGGGCGGGAAGAGCGGGGGAGGCGTCTCATGGATTTGTCCTTGTTGTACCGAGCAAGGTCGTCGATTTTGACAACAAGAAAAGTACGATACACGGCCACTGGACAGACTTGCAGGCCATTTTTTCGCAGAGCGATCAATGCCTCACGATCGACGACCCAATGACTGCTTTGTTGGACGATCTTCACAACAATATTGAAGCATCGCCGATGGCAAAGTATCTATTGCGACGGCTTCCGGTTAATTCGTCTGTTGCGTCTACCGAGAACGATGAGCCAGCTAGGGCCATGCTGGCCCGATCGTTGGCTGCTTTTCGCGCGAGACAGGCTGGCAATGCAGAATGGATCAAATCACGAATTGATGCGGCGATGTATCGACGGAGCCTTGATCCCGACACGCCGATGGTGCTGACGTGGGCTGATCGGTTGGCAGCATCGGCCGGAATTCCTGTGGCGATCGTACGCGAACTTGGAGCGCCGCTACAGCACATCGATCCGAGTGCAAGCGTCTCCGATTGGTTCGAATGGCTCGCCAATTGGCTGACGCAACGCTCGCATTTGATTCCGACGCTCGTTCGCCAAGAGAGCCTTGAAGGAATGTTCGGAACCGAATATAAGAAGCTGCACGATGATCAAGCGAAGGGCGCTCACGTTGTCGGGCCCATTTGCGCCCTCCTTCGCCGCTGGATGGCGGGTGACTCGCTAATGGAGATCGAGCAAGCCTTCGATACTGCGAAGGGAAAAATCGGAAAATGCAAGAATGCTCGCGAGTTCGTCGTGCGTCTGTTGCCGGAGATTGCATACGTGTTTGGACTCCCCGCGCAGATTGTTCGTGCGATCGCATTAGAGCGAGGAGATTCGCCGCAACGGCTTCCCCTTGCCCTGGAACTCTTGGGAACATGTGTTCGGCAAGGGTTCGACAGCGTCGACAAGTATGTGTTGCGAGGGCTACTTCTAGGGAAGCCGGCTCGTCGAGCCGTCCACCGCAAATACATTGTTATCGAACCGCTTTTGATGTCGCCTGAGGCTGGAGAACATTTCGCCGGCGCACATCGGCGCGTCCGGACAGCTGTTGAAATGTCGGCCTGACGGCGACAGCCTGCGCAAAAGCTCGACCCGACCGCGTCGAGCGATCGGTTGACACAACGCTGTCTTATCCGTTGTCGCAGGTAGTTCGATGTACTACAAACCGGAACGCCTGCATCACCATTAACGCTAATCCTCATAATACGAATTATCAGGATTAGAGCCGACCAATTTTTCTGCGTTTGAAGCGTCCCCGCGTCGGGGAAGGAATGACAGCAGCGAAATCAGGCCACCGGGTGGAAGGGCGCCGTGTGGAACGCATGCCAAGCCGTAAGTCGGATACGAGAGCTAACGGGCAATCTGCAGCCGGTTCGGTAAGATGACGTTCGGCTCAACGAGAGGAAAAGTCATGAACAAGCAGGAATTGATCGAAGCAGTTGCGTCGCAGGCCGGAGTCAGCAAGAGCGCCGTTGAACAGACTATCAACGCGGTTGTCGAAACCATCGCCAATGAGGTGGCCGCCGGAAACACGGTGCAATTGATCGGATTCGGCACTTTTGGCATCGGCGAGCGCGCCGCTCGAAGCGGCCGCAATCCGTCGACCGGCGAGGCGATCGAGATTGCGGCTGCGAAGACGGTCAAATTTACCGTAGGCAAGGCGTTTAAGGACGCAGTCAACCGCGCGTGACGCTAACACGACGGTGACGCGGCCAGCATCGCTCGCTGATTCGAGCCTCTCCCATTCAACCGCCGCTTCACCGTCCGTCGGTCGCCGGCCTTTGCCGCGGACCAAACGGGGGCCGGCTCTTCTTCGGCGGATTGCGCGACGTCGCGAGCGACAGATTGTTCTTGAGGTCGAACGCGCGCGCTAAAGGGCCTGCTTCTGCGCGTCGATTCAACGTCCGCCGGCACTGGCAACGGAAGCTGACGGCGGTCAGCGCGTTGCGCTGGTAGTGTCGTTAGCTTGGTCTGCTATTGGCCTGCACTTCCAGTACCGCAAGGCGCACCTCGTCAGGCAACGGCGAAACGCGGGCGCTTTTGATGAAGCCCTCGAGCCGTTCTCGTGCGGCTGTCAGGTCACGATTGGTGATTCTGCGCAACTGCTCATCATGCAGTCGCAGCACTTGCTCGAGAACGGCCGCAGTTTCAGCGTCAATGAACCAATGATCGCCCTGTTTCCCGCGAGACAGACATCCATTCAAGTTCTTCTCGGCACGCGCGTACAACTCCAGCGGAAGCGCGCCGAAGCCGTTCTCTTGGAGGAAAAGCGTCATGTAAAGCACGCGCAGCAGCTCGTTAAATTGATAAGCGGTTCCGCTTCCTTCGCGCCGGCATGCGGCGAGCGCAATATGGATGGCCAGGGACATCTTACTGGCGGTTTCAATTGGCAACGGAAGCAACATGGCGCGGGTCAGCGGACGACGCGGGCGGGCCGTGCTGCGAGTTTTGCGCGTAGCACTACGGGGCATGGCAGAAGTAATGAATAGTGAAAAACGGAACCGTCGCGGGGCGCCGGCATTGCCCTCGCAAGTCTAACGCAACGAACCTTTTACTGCCTTGCAAGGCCATGATTGCTGGTGCGATCCGCAGCACGCGTTGCCGACGGCTAAGCATCTTCATCTCGCCGATTCGGCCTAGCGCTTTGTACAAACCAAGGATAGCTTTGTTACATGCTGAGTCGACGCGCATTTTGTCGCAGCAGACGAATATACTCTTCAAAGCAAAGCTTGATGAAGGCCGAATTCAAAGACTTGTTCAATCTTATCGAGGGCAGCTAACTGGCGCTTAACGGCGTGTAGAAGATTGGACGGTGATCGGCACACTGACCTGCGCGTCCACGGGTAAATAATGGCCGCTATCCGAGGCACTATGGTCCGTTCTTCGTGGCCTTCAAGAATGCATCTTTCTTACGGAGGAGCGTTTGAAGGCAGCACAGGAGGAAGAAGCCACTACATCCGCGCTGCGCTGAGCTCCGATGGTCTCAATGATGAGCACCGACCGGGCGCTCATTGCGATTGTTCAGTCGAGCTGGTGGCTTTCCTCGAGCAGTTGACGAAGCGCCGCTTCTTCCTCCGCCACCACGTTCGCGAGTTCGGGGAAACCGAAAAAATTGAGATACAGTCCTGCCTGCTGAACCAGCATGTCGAAGCCGGGTACCCCGCGTATGCCACGCTGACCCACTGCGCGCAACAATGGTGTCGGTTGCCCTTTCATAAGAATGTCGTAGACGAAAGCATCCACGTTGAGCCGATGGACGGGAACAGGTAATAGGTCGTCGGGGTTTAGCCCAAGCGGCGAAGCATTGATTACCAGGTCGAACTTCGCGGGATCGTTTGATTCGACTGCTTCAATCCTGCACGCGGGGTACGCCGTTAGAACGTTCCGCGCTAACTGCTCGGCCTTAAAACGGTCGGGATCAAACAGTGCTATGTGAGGACACCCGCGGTCGGCGAGTGCGGCGGTCAGCGCTGACGCCGCGCCCCCTGCGCCGATAATCAGCACTCGTCGCGACGAAATGTCTATGCCATAGCGGTCGAGAGAGCGGGCAAAACCGAGACCATCGAACAACGCGCCTTCGAGAGCGCCGTCTTCGCCGCGGCGAATCGCGTTTACCGCTCCTGCAACCGACGCCTCGCGGGTTACTCGACCAACGGCCCTCGCACCCATCGCCTTATGAGGGATGGATAGCGCGGCGCCGCCCACCGATGGAGATGCAAAAAGCGCACGCAGCGTCTCCATGAGGTGTTCCGCCTTGACTTGCATTGGCACCATTACCGCATCCACGCCATGCCGGTCGAACAAGGTGTTGTAAAGTTCCGGGGCGCGCACCTGGGCAATGGGGTCCGCGATGCAATAAAAAATCCGTGTCGATCCAGTGATGATCATATTCGGCCAGGTTTTTGCGAGAGGACAGCACACTTTGGCGCGCCACGAGACTACCCAAAGCGATTCGGAAAGTGCACCGTCGCGCGCAAACGTCGTTCGAGGCCTGCATTCCCTAAAAGCGGCGCGCTCGCGCTTATTTCCGGTTAGCTGGGGTGTCGTCGACTGATGAAAGGAGACGCGGCGGCCCTAACGACGCCGCAAGGGTATCGATCGAAAGATCCGGCTCAACGGGTCTTCATCCTCCACGCCACCAAAACGGAAATCAGGCAGCCGATCGCGAGGTACGCTGCGACCGGATGCCACGACCCGCCCGCCATATTGACCAACGCGACCGCGATAAACGGCGTGAAACCACCTCCGACCACGCTTGCGAACTGATAACCGACGCCCGCGCCGCTATAGCGCATTTCAGCGCCGAAAAGCTCTGTGAACATCGGTTGCTGCACGCTCACCAACATGTCATGCGCGACGTTCGCGAGCATCACCGCAAACACCACGATCCAGAAGACTGAACGAGCCTCGAGTGCAAGAAAAAACGGTACCGCGGAGAGCGTGCCGATAATTGCGCCCGCCATGTATACCCGGCGTCGACCGAAGCGATCAGCTGCGAGTGCAAAAAGCGGGATGGTCACGATACTGACCGCACCTACCAGCAAGCCGATATTCAAAAACAGCTGGCGCGACATACCGAGAGCGCTCGTCGAATAGCTGAGCGCGAAAGCAGTCACGATGTACATCGTGAATAGCTCCGCAAGGCGCAGGGCAATGATTAACAGAAACGCCTTGGGGTTCTCGCGAAGCGCATCGAAAATAGGCAGACGTGCGCGCCGGTTGCCGCGTTCGACTTTTTCCACGAACTCCTTCGACTCTTCCATGCTGGAGCGCACCCACAGCCCGATCAGTACTAGCACGACGCTGAAAACAAACGGCACGCGCCAGCCCCAGGAGCGGAACGCGTCGTTGCTGAGCGCCGAGGTCAGGATGGATACGATCCCGGTCGACAGCACGAGTCCCACGCCATACCCGACTTGTACGCCACTGCTATAGAACGCCTTCTTGTTTTCCGGCGCGCTTTCAACCGCCATTAGAGCGGCACCGCCCCATTCACCGCCTACGGCGAAACCCTGAATCGCGCGCAGCAGCACGAGCAACGCGGGTGCCCACCAACCAATCGACATGAAAGTCGGCAGAAACCCGATCGCAGCCGTGGACAGGCCCATCATGATTACCGTCAGCACCAGCATGCGCTTGCGGCCTAGCTTGTCCCCGTAGTGACCGAAGATAAAGCCGCCTAGTGGCCGGAATAGAAACCCCACGCCAAACGTCGCGAACGCCGCGAGCGTTCCCATCGCCGGACTGACCTTGGGAAAGAATTCAGTATTGAAAATCAGCGCGGCGACGATCCCATAAAGTAGAAAGTCGTACCAGTCGACGACAGCCCCCACGAAGCTGCCGAGCGCCGCCTTGCGCGCCCGGCTTTTGTCGGTGGCGACCCGACGCAGGGATGAGTCGGTGGGATTAACTGCCGAGGTCATAGCGTGTCTCTTGGTTTCGGGGTGGTCAGGCCTAGCCAACGTCCGCCTGAGAGCGAGTGAAGAATAGGCACGCAGGGGAATCGATGCAATGCATCTCCCTCACCAGATGCGCGATAATCGGACTCGGGCGCGCGATAATCGCTTCATTCTGGGGTTTGCCCCAGTGGAAGCGAGTGTCGACGGCGCAACACCCGTTGGCCCATCATCAAGCAATTAAGGAAACACGGGGCATCTTATGGATCGTGCGCCACTGGACAGACGCGACTGGATCGCGGGCCTTGAGAAAGGGCTGGCAATCCTTGAGGCTTTCGACAACGAGCACGCACGCATGACGCCGTCTGAGGCGGCCGCTCGAACGGGCTTGACGCGCACTGCGGCACGCCGTTATCTCCTTACGCTTGAACATCTCGGTTATGTCTCTGGGGACGGTAAGCAGTTTGGACTGACGCCACGTGTCTTGCGTGTCGGCTGGTCGTACTTCGATTCCGCACGCCTTCCCAAGCTGGTCCAACCGTATCTGCAGCAATTGAGCGCACGCATCAATGAATCAGTCTATGTCAGCGTCTTAGACGAATGGGAATTGGTATTCATAGCCCGCAATAGCGCATCCCGAGTGATGTCTACCGGCTTCGTACTCGGTGCGCGTGTACCGGCACCACTCACATCTGCGGGTATTGTGCTGCTCGCGCACTGGCCCGACAGCGAAGCGGTGCGCCGCTGGCTCGTCGAATCGGAATTACATCCGTTCACCCCCCACACCGTGACAAGCAAAACAGGCGTGCTCGATTCGCTACAAACCGCTCGTGCGAATGGCTATGCAATCGTCGAACAGCAACTGCAGTCGGGCGTTCGTGGATTGGCGGTGCCGGTGAAGAATCGGCACGGCGAAGTCATCGCGGCGTTGAGCACGAACATGCCCATCGACAAGGAATCGGCGGAGAAGGCGATTCAGCGTGTGCTGGCGCCCCTTCAGGAGGCCGCCCTTGCGCTGATGAACGTCGTTTAGAAGACGGGGCGCCTCATGGTCCTACCGGGCGCGGACTCAAACGCCTGGGTTGCAGGATTGGGGGCGGTGGTCGTTGTACGGCGGCGTCCCTTTGACCGAACTGCGGGCACCAAGCTAGCCGTCGTCAGCACGCTGCACAGCAGTGGACGAACGCGCACAACGGGGAGCCAACTGTTCGAGGCTCGGAAATAACATTCCACGGTTCCTTGGTTATCAATGTATACCCCCGAAGCGTGCGTTAATCGAACGAGACGGTTCGATAATCGCTCGGCACGATTCGCTACTCGGCTTAAATTCAAAAGCGCTGCATTAGTCTGTAGGCGGGAGCTACGACAACAGAAGGCTGCTCGCCTAGGCGCAGGAAGCAACCAAGGAGGGTTAATGGTCATAAAAGACTGCTGAGATCGTTCCATACGTGCCCGTAGAGCATGGAACAAGTACGACGTCTTTTCCCAGTTGATGATGTCCGATGCCCCAAGTTTTACCCTTGTCGGAGCCATTAGCGCATAAGTGAGTGCGGCGTCTTACCTATTCGAACTGATAGTTAACCATTAGGAGTACAGACGTGAAGAGTAGCTCTATCTTGATCGCAAAAATACTGTTCGCCGTTCGTTCTGCAAGCAGACTTCTTCGGTTCCACCCTACGCAAGTACTAACGGTTTGCACGGTCATCATGCTTAGCAGTGTCATTTCCGCATGCGGCGGGCACAGCGACAGTGGTTCAACTGCAGCACCGCAAAATGCGTTCGCGGTAACCAAGCCGGTAATAGCATGCGCTGATCTAGCCAAGGCCAACTTCTCAAATATTGGGGGGGCTCCCGCGTCGATCACTAGCGCCACGGTCGCCGGCAGCGCAGACGCGTCCTACTGTGACGTCAAGGGAACCGTCACTACGACGACTAATTTCGAAATCCGCCTGCCGATGCAGACCTATACGCAACGGTTCCTCATGGTGGGCTGTGGCGGGTACTGCGGTTACATCTCAGCGCCGAGCGGCGTTGCCAGCCAGAGCGCGGGATGTGTGCCGCTTAACTCGAACCAGATGGTTACAGCAGCAAGCGATCTCGGACACCAAGCGCCGCTGTCTAGCGGCACCTGGGCGAACGGCAATCCAGCGGCAACCATTGACTTCGCCTACTCTTCGATGCACAAGACGACGCTCGTAACCAAGGCGATCACTCAAGCGTTCTATGGAAAGGCGCCGACGAAATCGTACTATCAAGGTTGTTCGGACGGCGGTCGTGAAGGCCTGCAAGAGGCACAACGTTACCCTGAGGACTTCGACGGTATCGTCGTTGGCGCACCGGTCATCGATGAGGTACCGACTAACTCGTTTTATCACGGGTGGAACGTCCGTGTAAACACGGGTCCAAACAACGCCCCGATTCTGACGGTCGACAAGATTCCGGCGCTCGTGAACCTGGTTCAGACGACTTGTGCGGACAAAGGCGGACTCATCCAAGACCCGCGTGTGTGCAGGCCGGATCTGACAAAGATCCAATGCGCGAGCGGCACTGACACGGCGCAGTGTCTAACGGCGACGCAAATCGATGTGGTCCAGAAGATCTGGAACGGACCGGTTGATGAAAGTGGAAATCACCTTACCGCTGGAGACATGCCGATTGGTGGCGAAGCTAACTGGCCTGGCACAATGGTTCCGAAGACCCTCGGTGCATTGATGACGCCTGCCAACGTGAGCGACGCTGTGTGGTCCAGCGACTTTCCCAACTACATGGCGTTGCTGGGATCGCCGACCGGTATTACGTACACAAACCTGCAATTCACAACGGCCGGTTTCGCCCAAATGATGCAGTACGGCCGCGTCTGGGACCCGACTAACACCGACCTCAGCAAGTTCGCAGCTCACGGCGGAAAGCTGATTATGTGGCACGGCTGGTCGGATACCGGTGCATCGCCGTACATGTCGCTGAACTATTGGACGCAAGTTCGAAATACGATGGGTGCCGACACCGCATCGAAGTTCATGACGCTGTACATGATTCCTGGCGTGTACCACTGCAATAGCGGTCCCAACACGACGACAGAGGACTTCCTCACGCAGATGCTGAACTGGGTCGAAAACGGGACCGCGCCGGGCCAAGTCAACGTGAACTTTGTCGCGAGCTCGACGGACTCGACCGTGCTCAAGAGCCGACCTGTGTTCCCGTATCCTGCGACGGTCGCCTATAACGGCGGTGATGTGAACTCCGCATCGTCGTATAGCCGCACGGATGTTCCGGCAGGGGTGAGCGACACCTTCCAATGGCTCGGGTTATCGTCGTACACGGCAGGCGCAAACCAGTCGTGCTCGGTGACGAACGGAAGCGTTAGCTGCCAGTAAGCTCCGTCAGCGCGCTCGCTTGTGGCGAGCGCGCGCTTCTAAGCCGCATGGAGGTCGATGACAGATCGCGCAGATAAAGGCCGGAACGACCACAGGGTTGCTTGCGACGACTGCTTGAGCCTCGGCGCTGGCCGCAGCTGGTCGCAACGGCCTGGACTGACGGCGTCTTCCACCGTTGCATCGCATCGCGCCACAGGGACGTTACGGGCCGCTGTTGAAGAATGTTTCCTTTGCGGGCATCTCCGGCAATATGGCGTTCACGAGTAACGGTGAAAGGAAGGATCTGGTGGCGACCTTCTACAAGGTCGTTGGTGAAAAGTGGGGTGCTCTAGGCAATCGGGGTGGGCGAGAAGGTGGAAACCATTTCGAACCACGAGCGTCACACGATCATGCGACAGAAGCTTCGATCTAAGGGTCACGTCGAGAGCGGTCATTCAGGCCGGTCCAACTGGACCGGCCAATTTCTCAGACGATGTGGAATAATTGATCGCAAAGTTTTGGTTCGTCACTGCTTCTGACAATCGGTAGCATTCGCGTTAGGAGACGCCCGACCCCGGTTTCTCCTGACGCAGAGGGCAGCCAACGCACGAAACGCTCAAGGATAATGTAAAGACCGGCGCAAGCCCCCGAGCCGATAGAGGCCGCTCATCATGCGCGGGCCAAACGTGACGCGTATCTCGTTCGGGCGCTGCCTGCAGCAATGGGAGTCCCGGCCTTGATGCGCTGTACAATTTCGTGCAGGTAATTGCCGCCTGCCCCTCGCTCGCGGCATGGTCTCGATTTAATCTCAGAGGAGATCATGGTCGCAATAACGCTGGAGTTGAACGATGACGTATATAAAGCGCTGCGGTCGGTCGTCGCCCGTTGCAACGAGGCGCACCAGAGCAGCGGGGGTCTGGACACCCATGGCAAGCTAGATGCGAAGAAGCTGCTGACAGTTCTTGCGGAAGACGCCGCGATGACACACAGCCGGCCAGAGTCATGGCAGGCCTGCAAGATGCAGCATTTGCTGGACTCGCACGGCTATTGATCGACGTTTGTCGTACCCATCGATAAAAGGACGGAGAGTCATGTGAAGCGCGAATCGCGGGGTGCGAATGCGGATTGCGTGAACAAGGGAACGACGACGCCCGCGAGCCCGGGCCTCCCAAAAAAGCAACGGCAACGCTGCAGCGTCGCCGGCCGTTCACGTCTTATTTTGTCAGCCCACGCGCGAGTTGGTGCTGTAAGCCGGAGCGTACCTTTCGGCCTGACACGAACATGGCCTTCTGCTTCAAGCGCCTAACCGCCGGTGCGAAAGCACCTATGGAACCAAGTTAGCTGTCGACGAGGAGTCGCCGCCGCCAATTCGTGCAACGTCGAAGAGATAGACTTTGGCGCACAAGGGCACGCGTAATCGTGCCGGCCGGCTCCAATTTCGCGCCTCGCAGACATAAGCCGTCTCTTCAGCGCAAGCCGCTCCACCGGTAATGCCGAGCCGCGGAAGAGCGACGTAAACCGGTCCAATTAGACGAAGCTCCACATTAGCGAGGCCTTAAAGCCTTCGCAGTGGTCTTTCCTCAACGGGGATTCGCTGCGTAGAAGTAAGGGCTTATTCGCGCCGGGCTTCGTCGGCCACTTCAATCACTTGCCGAAGTCTGCCACTTCCGTGGCAAGGCCACCATAACTCTAATCCGACAGGCGTTTCTGAGCCAGAACGGATTCCGCTCGTCGCAAATTACGCGGGTAGTCCGAATCGACGCTAGATTGGTAGCCCACCTGCTCGAGCGCGGCTAGCTGTGCGCGCACCTGATCCCGGGTCAACGACCGAACGGTATCCGCGTAAAGACGATACTGGCGTCCCGAGAGCGGCAGCAAGGAATGAATAGAGAAGTAGTGTTTTCATGTGGCCGTCGCGCTAATTGGCAGGTTTGACAGGTCGATGCCATGAAGTGATTTTATTGGTTAGGGAGATTAGGGAAAGCCTTAGTGAGGCCCATGGGGCTCTTCCGCGGTTACGGGCGGTTACAGAGCCCCGCGAGAGAAACTATAAGCTTCGCTTATGCGTTTTCCTGAAATGCTGGATTGTTTGAGCTCTGCCTGGTCCCGTATAGTTGACTTCAAGTTAAGCGGTTGCCGAGGGAGGTCTGTCCTGGCGACACGAACACAATGAATCAGGAGACACGCATGGTCATGAAGTGCCGAATCGCCATCGTCGGAGGAGGACTTGCCGGTGCTGCGACGTTGAACGCGCTGCACACCTTCGGCATCGAGGCGGAACTGTTCGAGGCGGCGCCCGCGCTGGGCGAAATCGGTGCCGCGGTGAGTTGCAGCCCGCAAGCGGTTAAGGCGCTGTGGGGCCTGGGTGCAAAGGGCCGCATCGATGCCGTGGGGCATCGCTCGCCGGGCGAATACACGCGCAACATGCAGTCCGGGGAATTCCTGCAGTTTCGCGATCGCTTCAAGCTGGCCGAGAAGTGGGGCGCACCTTACTACTCGTTTCATCGCGCGGATCTGCTTGACGCGCTCGCCGCGGGGCTGGATCAGTCGCACATTCATCTTGGACATCGGCTCGCATGGGTGAACGAGCGTAGCGATGCAGTCGAGCTCGTATTCGAAAACGGCACCCGCGTCGAGGCCGAATATGTGATCGGCGCTGACGGCGTGAAATCGGTGCTGCGTCAGGCGCTCTATGGCGACGACAACCCGACCTACACGGGCCAGATGGCGTGGCGTGCGCTGCTCGATGCGAGCATCGTGCCGGACTGGATTCTCGAGCCGAGCGGTCAGACCGAATGGGTCGGCCCGGGCGCGCATGTGCGAGCGTACTACATCCGGCAGAAGAAGCTGGTCAATATCGTGACGCAGCAGGACACGGCCGAGTGGGTCGAAGAGAGCTGGAACAAGCAGGGCGATCCGGACGAAATGCGTGCGAGCTTCGAGAACCCCGAGCCGCGTTTGAAAGAACTGCTGGGTTTGGTCACGAAGTGCATGAAGTGGGGCCTGTTTGCGCGGCCGATCAATGACAACTGGGGCCGTGGGCGCATTCAGTTGATCGGCGATGCGGCACACGCAATGGTACCCAACGCGGGACAAGGCGCGTGTCAGGCGTTCGAGGACGCGTACATCCTCGGGCGCTGGCTGAGTGCAAGCGCCGATCCGATTCAGGCGTTCACCGAATTCCGCCGGGTGCGCATCCCGCGCGTGCATGGTGTGCAGCGTCTGTCGCTGGCGAACCTGCGCTTCAAGCACATGAAGGACAGTCAGGCGCAAAAGGAAGCCATCGTCACGGGCAAGGGCAGCGTGCACGGCACGAACGACTGGCTCTATGGCTTCGATCCGACGACCGACTGGAACAAGACGCCCGTCGTGGCCGAACAGTATGCCGATGCGCCTGCGGGTCCGGACTCCGCAAAGGACGCATCGCCCGCGACCACCCATTGAGAGCATAACGATGAAGATCTGCCGCTATAACGAAGGCCTTCCCGGACTCATCGAAGGCGAGAACATCTACCCGCTCGCCGACGCACTGGTCACGGCCGGCGCCACACGTGTCAACGCCACGATGGCAGAAGTGGTCGATGCCCTCGCGAATCACCCGTCGGCGCGAGATGCAATCGCCGCCGCGCGTCGCGCTCAGGCCGTGCCGCTCGCTCAGGCGAAGATGCTTGCGCCGATCGACAACCCGCCCGCCATCTGGGCAGGGGCCGCGAACTATCGCTCGCATCAGGCGGAAATGACGGACCGCGTCGGTGCCTACGACCGCTCGCAATTCTCCGCTGACGACCTGATGGCCGAGGTCTTTCTCAAGCCGTCATCGTCCATCGTCGGGCCTAACGGCACGGTGATCCTGCCGAAGATCGCGAAGCACGTGGACTTCGAATGCGAACTGTGCGTCGTCATCGGCCGCACCGCGAAGAACGTATCGGCGGAGCAAGCGCTCGACTACGTGTATGGCTACACGCTGTGCTGGGACATCAGCATCCGCGATCCTTGGGGCCGGCGTCACAACACGCGAAACATCCGCAAGGGCTTCGATACTTTCTGCGGCGTGGGCCCGTGGTTTGTGACGCGCGATGAGATCAGCGAGCCGCAGGACTTGCGCATCAACGTTGAGCAGAATGGCCGCACGGTGATGCAGGCGCACACGAAGGACATGATCAACGGCGTGCGCGATCTGATCCGGTTCCTCTCGAGCGTCACGACGCTCAAGCCCGGCACGCTCATTACGACGGGAACGCCCGCCGGCGTGTCGCAGCTTTTCGACGGCGACCGGCTAAGAGGCACGATCGACGGCATCGGGTCGATGGAACTCGACGTCGCTGCCGACAAGTGATCGCCCCGCATCTCGACACATAACGGATAACCCATGCTTCTGCCGCTGAATCAACGCACCATCAGCTACGACATCGTCGGTACCGAGACCGGTCCTGTGGTCGTGTTCTCGCATTCGCTCGCCGCCGATCTGGGTCTTTGGGCGGAGCAGGTGCCCGCGCTGCTCGCCGCTGGGTATCGCGTGCTGCGCACGGACCTGCGCGGACACGGCGGCAGTACGCCGACGCCTGCGCCGTACACCATCGATCTGCTGGCCGACGACGTCATCGACGTGCTCGACGCGTTGCGTATCGAACGCGCGCATTTCGTCGGCCTGTCTATCGGCGGAATGATCGGACAGTCGCTGGGCTTGCGTCATGCGTCGCGGTTCAAATCGCTGATGCTGTGCGATACGCAGTCGGAATCGCCGCCCGATGCTGCGACATTCTGGGGACCGATGATCGAGTCGATCACGCAGGCAAATTCGCTGGAACCTATCGCTGACCGCACCATGCAGCGTTGGCTGACCGAGGACTACAAGCGAGCGCATCCGGTGCGCTGGAAGCAGATTCGCGATACGGTCGCCGGTTGTACGCCGACGGGTTACATCGGTTGTGCGGGCGCCATCGGCAACTTCAATTTCACCGACCGCCTAAGCACCGTGAAGACGCCGGTGCTGGTCGCATGCGGTACGCAGGACCCGCGCGCGACGCCGGCCGAGAGCCGTCGAATTGCGAGCCTCTTTGCGAATGGAAACTACGCCGAGTTCGAGGGCGCAAAGCACGTGCCGAACGTCGAACAGCCGGAGAAGTTCAACAGCGTGCTGCTGCAGTGGCTCCCAGCGCACGCATGAGGGCAGAGTCATGAGCGAACTGATGACGAAGACACTGAAGGCGTGGCGGTTTCTATATCGCCGCGGCTTTATTGAGGGCTTCGGTCATATCAGCGTGCGACTGCCGAACCAGCGCTTCATGATTACGCGCCATTCGCTCGGTATGAACGCGACGCCCGAAGACTTCGTGGTCATGGACTTCGAAGGACGCAAGCTGGAGGGCGCGGGTGATCCGCCGGGCGAGTATCCGATCCACCTCGAAGTTCTGGCTGCGCGACCCGACGTGAATTCGGTCATTCACTATCACGGCATGTATTCGACGTCGTTCACGACGAGCGGTCAGCGGCTGCGCCCCATCCACCTAATGGGCACGCTGTTTCACGACGGTATTCCGGTCTATCACGACCCGCGTCTCGTGAGTGATCGCAAGCGCGGCGCGACGCTGGCGCAGGCGCTCGGGTCTCACCGCGCGGTGTTGATGTGCGCACACGGGGCAACGATTACAGGCGCGAGTGTGGAAGAGGCGGTCGCTAGTGCGTTCCTCTTCGAAGAGAATGCGCATCGCGCCTGCATCAGCGCGACGCTCGGCACGCCGCAATGGATCGATGACGAAACCGCTGCCGACGCTGGCGCCGAGTTGATCCAGACACGCGGTCCGTTCCGCCGCGTGTGGGCGCTCGTCGAAGCAGAGGACGAGGACGAGCAAAAGCGCAAGGGCTGATTTCATCAGGTAGTGGTTGCCCAAACGCTTATCGTCAACAAACATGTTTAATAGTACTAAATCATGAGTGACAAGGCCGATTCCTTTTGTGTCATGACCTCCGGGGTCTTTACCTCTGCGTATCTCGCGCTGGTTCCTCTTCTGGAAGCCATGACGGGCAAACGGATCATGACGTTGACGACCTCGATCGGCACGGGCGAGACCTCGATCCCGTGCCGCCTCGCGCGCTCGGAGCCCGTCGACCTGGTGATCGTGGCGGAACCGAACATGCAGCGTTTCGTGCAGCAAGGCTACATCCTCGCGGATACTCGCACGCTGATTGCGAAGTCATCGGTGGCGATTGCCGTCCGTGAAGGAGAGCCGCCGCCCGATGCGAGCTGCGCGGACGCGCTCAGACGCACGCTTCTTCGGGCCAGGACCATTGCCTACTCCGCAAGCGAGAGCGGTAAGTATCTCACTACGCAGTTGTATCAGCGTCTTGGCATTCATGAGCAGTGCTTACCGAAAAGCGTGTTCGTCGGGAACGGTGAGCGAACCGGCGCGGTCGTCGCACGAGGCGAAGCGGATATTGCCTTCCAGCAGATCAGCGAGCTTCGGCCGGTGAAGGGTATCGCGCATATCACACCGATCCCGCCGGAGTTGCAAGCCACTGTGTGGGTCGCTGCGGGCGTGCCCGTTTGGAGCCGGAACGTCGAGTTGGCGCGCTCGGTAGTCCGGTTTCTTTCATCGGCCGATGCAGCGGCGGCAATAGAACAAAGCGGCCTCGAACTCATTGAAGGCGTGCCGGATGCGGTGCCATACTCGAGTCCTGAGGCGGCAATCGCGCCGGCGGAAGCCGTCAACGTCGACCTTGCGGTGGACATGACGACTTCTATCCCGAAGCCGGCGGTACTTTAATTCATTCGGAGACACAGCATGCATTTGCGCAGCGTTGAACTGGAGATGCCGGATCGCGCGACGGCGATCGATTTTCTCAAGAGCCCGTGGGGCATGACGGAAGTCGGCACGCGTGGCGATACGACTTATCTTCGCGGCACGGCGGGCCAGCACTACTCGGTCGCAATCATCGAGCGGCCGGCGCGCGCGTTACGGTCCGCCACCATCGTCGGCACCCGTGATGAGATCGAAACCGTGTACGAACGAGCCGGGAAGGCAGGCTTGCGACGCGGCCCGTGGATCGAGGAATTCGACGAGCCCGGTCACGGTACCGGCTTTTACGTCGCGGGACTCGAGGGCGAGCCGTTCCGCTTCGTCGCCGAGGCCGAGCCCGCACCGGCGGCGCTTTCCAACGAGCGCGCGAATCCCATCCGCATTGCGCACGTGGTGTTCAATACTCCCGACCGGGCTGCGGCATCGCGCACGCTTACCGAGGTCTTCGGCTTCAAATTAAGCGACAGCACGCGTTTCATGGACTTCCTGCGTTGCGACGACCTGCATCATGTGATCGCGTACGCAGACTCGAAGCAGCCTACGCTCAATCACATCGCCTTCGAAATGAAAGATACGGATGCCGTGCTGCGCGGCATGGGACGACTCAGGGATGCGGGATGTGGCACCGTATGGGGCCCGGGTCGTCACGGTCCCGGAGACAACGTATTCGCCTATTTCGTGGGGCCGTTCGGCGCGTGCATCGAATACACCGCTGAAATCATGCGCGTTGACGACGACTACTTGACGGGGACGCCGGACACCTGGCAGTTCCCCAACGGTCGCAATGATCAGTGGGGCATCTTCAGTCGCGACGTCGAGGCACTGGCTGCGTCGGGCGATACGTTTCCTTACGCGCCCGTCGCGGCATGAACGCTCGCTTGCTCGCAGGAGTCGCGCTTATGCTGACCGCCGCCCACGCCGTCTCACAGGACCGAGACCCGGATGACGCCCGCATTGCGGACGTCGTCACTGCGAGTCACATTCTGGCGAACGAAGGCATTCTCGACAGCTTCGGACACATCAGCACGCGTTCCGCGAAGGACCCGAATCATATGTTCATGCCGCGCGCGATGGCGCCGGCGCTCGTCTCGCGCGCGGATATCGTCGAAGTGGATATCAGGAATGACTGTAGCGCGGTGGTTTCGAATGCGCCACGGTTGAATGGCGAACGTTTCATCCACTGCCGCGTCTATGCAGCGAATCCCGACTTGCAGTCGGTCATTCACTCGCATGATCTCGCGGTGATTCCTTTTGGTATCGCTAACGTGCCGCTGCGTCCCGTGGTAGCGCAGGCCGGTTTCCTGCCGCCCGAGACGCCTCTGTTCGAAGTCCGCGATGCTTATCCGCCCGATGCGACGAAGCGTGGCGTGCAGGTGACGAACGCGCGGCTCGGAGATGCGCTTGCGAGCAAGCTCGGCAAGAACCCGGTGATATTGATGGCACGTCACGGCGAGACCGTGGTGGGCACATCGGTGCGCGAAGCGACCGTGCGCGCGCTCTACATTCATATCGACGCAGAGGCACAGTTGGCGGGCATGCAACTCAACCCGGACATCACGCCGCTCGACGGGCCGGAACTCGCCGTCAACGCGACAGAGAACTTCGACAGTGACCGGCCGTGGCAAAACTACCTGTCGCGTCTTCATCGAGGGCAACAGGAACAGCAGGTCCATTGAACAAAGGCATTTGCGATGACTACGACCGCACCTCAAATCAAAGTTCCCGCCACCTATATGCGCGGCGGCACGAGCAAAGGCACGTTCTTCCGCCTCAATGACCTGCCTGCATCATGCCAGCAAGCAGGGCTGGCTCGTGACCGCTTCATGTTGCGCGTAGTGGGTAGCCCCGATCCCTACGGCAAGCAGATAGACGGCATGGGAGGCGCTTCGTCCAGCACGAGCAAATGCGTGATCCTTGCGAAGAGCGCGCGGCCGGACTATGACGTCGACTACTACTTCGGGCAGGTTGCAATCGACGCCGCGCTCGTCGACTGGTCGGGCAACTGCGGCAACCTCTCGGCAGCCGTCGGCGCGTTCGCGCTGCATGCCGGGTTTGTCGACGCCGCCCGCGTGCCGCAAAACGGCGTGTGTGTCGTGCGCATCTGGCAGGCGAACATCAGCAAGACGATCATCGCGCATGTGCCCGTGACGGATGGTCAGGTGCAGGAGACGGGCGACTTCGAACTGGACGGCGTCACCTTTCCCGCTGCCGAGATCATGCTCGAATTCATGGATCCTGCCGACGAAGGCGAGGACGGCGGCGCGATGTTTCCCACGGGCAACGTGGTGGACGATCTCGACGTACCCGGCCTCGGCACGCTTAAAGCGACGATGATCAACTCCGGCATCCCGACCATCTTCGTCAACGCCAGCGACATCGGTTTGATGGGTACTGAGTTGCAAGACGACATCAACGGCGATGTCTCGCGTCTCGCGCAGTTCGAAGTCATCCGCATTGCGGGCGCGCTTCGCATGGGGCTCATCAAGACGCCCGAGGAGGCGGCGAAGCGTCAGCATACGCCCAAGATCGCGTTCGTCGCGCCGGCGGCGGATTACATCGCATCGAGCGGAAAGGCCGTTCGCGCAGGCGAATTCGATCTGCTGGTGCGCGCGGTGTCGATGGGCAAGCTGCACCACGCGATGATGGGCACGGCGTCCGTCGCGATTGCGACTGCCGCGGCCGTGCCCGGTACGCTCGTCAATCTCGTGGCGGGCGGCGGCATGCGTGAGGCGGTGCGTTTCGGGCATCCGTCGGGCACCTTGCGTGTTGGTGCGCAGGCCGAGCGGGTGAACGGTCAGTGGACGGTGAACAAGGCCGCGATGAGTCGCAGCGCGCGCATCCTCATGGAAGGCTTCGTTCGGGTGCCAGGCGACAGCTTCTGAACGAGCGTCATGTCCGGACCGGCGACGAGCATACGAAGCGAGTGCGTCTGATCGGGGCCGGTCGACTTTTCCTCTAGCCACCACGGCCATGCAGTAAGGAGAACGAAGTTTGAAAGAAAGGAACGAGTCGACACAAGAATGCTGGAACCTTATTCAGCGCAACCATGCCATCCATGGAGGAGATAAATGAAAAAGCAGACAATGGCCGTCGCAGCACTAGCGGGGATCGTGGCGAACGGGGCGTCGGCGCAGACCAGCGTCACGTTGTACGGGCTCATCGACACGGGTATCCAATATCAAAGCAGTTCGACCACGCTCGGTACGACGTCGGGCGGGCGCTCTGCCGTCAAGATGTCGAACGGCGTGTGGCAAGGCAGTCGCTTCGGACTGACCGGCAAGGAGGACATTGGCGGTGGCACGCAGGTCATCTTCACCCTGGAATCGAGCTTCAATTCGGGGACCGGTGCGGCCGTGCCGACCAACGGCATGTTCGGCCGCCGCTCCTTCGTGGGTCTTTCGAATCCCGCCTACGGTACGGTGACGATCGGGCGGCAGTACACGTCATATTACACGCTGCTCGTGCCGTATAGCCCGATCAATTGGTTGACGGGCTATGCAGGCGCGCATCCGGGCGATATCGATTCGATGGATTCCAGCTACCGCGCGAACAACTCGGTGCTGTATGTCTCGCCGTCGTTTCACGGGCTGACGGTGAGTGGCTATTATGCGCTCGGAGGCGTGCCTGGCGCGTTCAACCGCGGTTCGACCTGGAGCGCGGCGGCACAGTACCTGAACGGACCGTTCGGGATCGCGGCGGCGTTCTTGCGCATCAACAACTCGACCCTCGGCGGCGGCGCCTGGGGTGCGGATTCGACGACGAGCAGCGGCGGCTCACAGCCGGGCGTGTCGGCGCTGACGTATGGATATCGCAACAATCAGGCGCAACAGCGCGTGGCCGTGGCGGGTGGATGGCAGTTCTCGCCCGCGTTCGATATCTCGCTTTCTTATTCGAACGTACAGTACATTCCGGGCGTGAATTCGGGCTTCCGCGACGAAGCGATCTTCAACACAGGCGGGGCGGTGCTGCACTGGAAACCGCGTATCGAATGGGACCTGGCGGCGGGCTACGCCTACACGCGCGCAACTGAAGCGAACGGAGTAAAGAGCCCGGCGCATTACAGCCAGTTCAACTTGATGCAGTACTACAACTTGTCCAAGCGCACCGGGCTTTACCTGCTCGAAGCGTATCAACGCGCAAGCGGACAGACCTACGCGCTCAGTGCGAACGGAGTGGGTAGCATCATCGGCGCAACGGCCAATGTGGGAGATGGCATGAACAGCACACCGTCGTCATCAGGAAGCCAGTTTGTCGGAATCGCCGGCATTATTCATCGCTTCTGATGAGGTAGGGCAAGGCGCCATCTGAGCGCCTTCTCCATTACAGCCGCAGCGTCCCGAGCGAATCGAAGAGACGGCGCGCAGCCGTGTTCGGCGACTGGCCGAGGTAGAGGTTATAAGACACGTCCGGCAGGCGCGGGAGCCCTTCGGCTTCTCCCAGCACGCGGAAATCCGGGCCCATCATCTCGACAGAGCGCGCTGTCACGCCGAGTCCCGCTCGCACAGCCGCGCGAATGCCGGTCAGCGTCGGGGACGAGTAACTCACACGCCACGGCGTCTTCGAACGTTCGAGATGCTCCACCGCGATGCGTCGAAAAAGGCTGGGTTCATCGGCGGTAATCAGATCCAGCGGTGATCCTGGGTCGTAGTTATAGTCGGCTGCGCAAATCCAGACGGTCGGCGACGTTCGCAACGTGATGCGCCGATGCTCCGGGTATTCGCGCGGCGAAATGGTCATGTCGATCTCGCCGCGCTTCATTGCCTGCATCAAGAAAGGGCTGCGGCCGACGTGGATGGTCATGCGCAAGCTCGGAAACGCTTTTGAGAATCGCTGCAGGAGACTCGGAAGCATCGAATCGGCCACGTCTTCCGGCGCGCCGATACGCACTTCGCCGGTCAACACCGAGCCTGTGATTGCGGCGCACGCTTCGTCGTTGAGAGCCAGCATGCGTCGAGAATACTCGAGGAGCTTGAGGCCCTCGGCGGTCAGACGCTTCGCGCGCCCTTGCTTGAGGAATAGTGTCTTTGCCAGTTGCGCTTCGAGCTTTTGCATCTGTTGCGTCACTGCGGATTGCGTCCGATGCACTGATTCCGCCGCCGCCGAGAACGATTCGCGCTCTACGATGGCCACGAAGGTTCGCAACAGTTCGAGGTCGAGATTGACTATTACCGCCATGTTTCCACCCGCAAAGTTTCATAAGCGAAGCTAATGCATTCTAACGAAATGCTGGATTGTTTGGGCTCTGCCTGGTCCCGTATAGTTGACTTCAAGTTAAGCGGTTGCCGAGGGAGGTCTGTCCTGGCGACACGAACACAATGAATCAGGAGACACGCATGGTCATGAAGTGCCGAATCGCCATCGTCGGAGGAGGACTTGCCGGTGCTGCGACGTTGAACGCGCTGCACACCTTCGGCATCGAGGCGGAACTGTTCGAGGCGGCGCCCGCGCTGGGCGAAATCGGTGCCGCGGTGAGTTGCAGCCCGCAAGCGGTTAAGGCGCTGTGGGGCCTGGGTGCAAAGGGCCGCATCGATGCCGTGGGGCATCGCTCGCCGGGCGAATACACGCGCAACATGCAGTCCGGGGAATTCCTGCAGTTTCGCGATCGCTTCAAGCTGGCCGAGAAGTGGGGCGCACCTTACTACTCGTTTCATCGCGCGGATCTGCTTGACGCGCTCGCCGCGGGGCTGGATCAGTCGCACATTCATCTTGGACATCGGCTCGCATGGGTGAACGAGCGTAGCGATGCAGTCGAGCTCGTATTCGAAAACGGCACCCGCGTCGAGGCCGAATATGTGATCGGCGCTGACGGCGTGAAATCGGTGCTGCGTCAGGCGCTCTATGGCGACGACAACCCGACCTACACGGGCCAGATGGCGTGGCGTGCGCTGCTCGATGCGAGCATCGTGCCGGACTGGATTCTCGAGCCGAGCGGTCAGACCGAATGGGTCGGCCCGGGCGCGCATGTGCGAGCGTACTACATCCGGCAGAAGAAGCTGGTCAATATCGTGACGCAGCAGGACACGGCCGAGTGGGTCGAAGAGAGCTGGAACAAGCAGGGCGATCCGGACGAAATGCGTGCGAGCTTCGAGAACCCCGAGCCGCGTTTGAAAGAACTGCTGGGTTTGGTCACGAAGTGCATGAAGTGGGGCCTGTTTGCGCGGCCGATCAATGACAACTGGGGCCGTGGGCGCATTCAGTTGATCGGCGATGCGGCACACGCAATGGTACCCAACGCGGGACAAGGCGCGTGTCAGGCGTTCGAGGACGCGTACATCCTCGGGCGCTGGCTGAGTGCAAGCGCCGATCCGATTCAGGCGTTCACCGAATTCCGCCGGGTGCGCATCCCGCGCGTGCATGGTGTGCAGCGTCTGTCGCTGGCGAACCTGCGCTTCAAGCACATGAAGGACAGTCAGGCGCAAAAGGAAGCCATCGTCACGGGCAAGGGCAGCGTGCACGGCACGAACGACTGGCTCTATGGCTTCGATCCGACGACCGACTGGAACAAGACGCCCGTCGTGGCCGAACAGTATGCCGATGCGCCTGCAACGGCTGCCTGAAGGGAATCAGACAGACATGGATATGAGCACCGTATCGACCCGTCAAAGGCTGAAGGCTCTCGTTGAAGCCCGCCGTGGTGTCATCGTGCCGGGCGCGTTCAACGCACTGTCGGCGCGTGTCATCGAGGACCTCGGCTATGAAGTTGTCTACGTGACAGGGGCGGGCGTGACGAATATGTACTTCGGCATGCCGGACCAGGGGTTCTTGGGCCTCGCCGAGATAGCGGATCACACGGCCCGTATCAGAGATGCGGTGACGCTGCCCGTCATCGTCGATGCGGATACCGGTTTCGGCAATGCGCTCAACGTCGCGCATACCGTGCGCACGCTGGAACGTGCCGGTGCGGACTGCATTCAGTTCGAAGACCAGGTCGCGCCGAAACGTTGCGGTCATTTTTCCGGCAAGGACGTCATCTCGACTGATGAAGCCGTGAAAAAGATCCGCGCTGCTGTCGATGCGCGCCAGGACGAGAACCTCTTGATCATGGCACGCACGGACGCCGCGGCGACGCACGGCTTCGAAGCTGCCATCGAGCGCGCGCAACTGTTCGCGGAGGCGGGCGCCGACATCCTGTTCGTCGAGGCCGTCACGCAGCCCGACGAGGTGCGTGCATTGCCATCGCGCCTCGCCAAGCCTCAACTGATGAACATGGTCATAGGCGGGAAGACACCCATCCTCAGCGCGGAGCAGTTGGGTCAACTAGGCTACGGCATCGTTCTTTATGCGAACGCTGCACTTCAGGGCGCGGTAATGGGCATGCAGAAGGCGCTCGGCGTGCTGCGCAATGAAAAGCAGTTGCTCGAATCGAGCGGCCTAGTGACGACTTTCGCCGAACGGCAACGTCTCGTGGGCAAGCCCGAGTGGGATGCGTTGGAACGACGCTACGCCTGAATCCATTGAGCGGCCCCATGCACACGATAAAAACGGAAGACTCATTCCGTTGTCAATCAGCTTGAAACTGCGTCTTCGCTAAAGCGAGACGTCAAGGAGACAAAAATGGCAGATATGGCCCAGAGTCGGACCGATATCGCGGGCGCCGGCGTAGAGGCTGCGCGAGCGTCATCGTCGACATTGGCTGGGGTCAGGAGGATGACCTACACCGAATTTCTCGACGATTGCCCCATGACGGGCTTTCTATGGACGCTGCTTCTAGGCTGCGTGCTCGCCCAGATACTGGACGGCTTCGATTTTCAGACGACGTCGTTCGCGCTGCCGCTCATCATCAAGGAATTCGCGATCAGTCCCGCGCAGGCTGGGTTGATCGGCTCGGTGACCAACATAGGCCTGCTGCTGGGCGCTTTGTTGTTTGCTCCGCTCGCCGATCGCATCGGCCGTCGACCTATCTTCCAGTGGGCGCTCTTCGCCTATGCATTCGGCACGATGTTGAGCGCCATCGCGCCGACCTATGGCGTGCTTCTGCTGGCCCGGTTCACCACAGGGCTCGGTATCGCCGCCGAATTTCCCGTCGCCTTTTCGCTTCTCGCCGAGTATTCGCCGAAGCGGCTGCGGCATATCTTTGTCGGGTCCGGCGCCATCGGCTATTCGTTCGGGTGGTTCGTCTGTGCGGTTGTGGCGACCATTGTCGTGCCGACCTTCGGATGGCGCGCCCTGTTCTGGATCGGAGTTACGCCTGCGCTCATGATCGTCTATGTGCGCCGCTATATTCCCGAGTCGATCCGCTTTTTGCTTCAGCAAGGGCGCACGGCGGAAGCGGCTGCCGTCGCAAGAAAGATCGCGGACGATGCAGGGTATGGCGCCATCGAACTGGTTGCTCCCGACTCGACGGCCGAAGTCCGTCCCAACATCGGCCAGCAGTTCTCGGCGCTGCGCTTTTCCGCACTCGCCATCATCGTGCTCGGTCTCTTTCAACTGGCGAACAACATTCAGGTCGTGGGCTTCGGCACATGGCTACCGTCGATCTTCTTGCGGCAAGGCTTCACGCTCACGAAGAGCTTCACGTTCACGATGATCGTGTTGGCCGTGACGCCGCTGGGTCAGATCTTCGGCATGTGGCTGCAGGACAAGATGCCGCGAAAGTGGGCCATGCTGCTGCTTTCCGGCGCCAGCGCGGTGTGCTTCTTCGGCTTCGGTCTCGCGTTCGAGTACAAGTGGCCTATCGAGATCATCGTGGCCTGCGACGTGGGTTATCAGTTCTTCTCCGGCGGCGTGGTTCCGATCTTCTACACGTTGACCTCCGAACTCTTCCCGACGAAGTGTCGCGCGTTGGCCTCGGGTCTGGTCATCGCGGCTGCGCGTCTCGGGTCGATCTCGGGTCCGTACATTCTCGGGCTATTTCTTACCTTCGGCACGGTCATCCATCAAATCATCTACTACTTCACGATGCCACTCGTCGCTGCTGCGGTCATCCTGGTTCTGACCGTGAAGGTGGATTCGCGCCAAAAGACGCTCGAAGAGGTCACGGAAGAATGATGACGATGACGCTTGCTCGCTATGTCAGATTCGCCTTCGTTCCTGCGGCGGCATGTGCAACGATCACCGCCTTCTCCTCTTTTTCGGCTCACGCAGCCGAACTGGACGTCATGACGTCTGGGGGCTTCACGGCTGCCTATCAGGCGCTCGGGCCTGAATTTACCCGCGCGACCGGTAATACGTTGCACACGATTCTCGGTCCTTCGATGGGGCAGTCGCCCGAGGCCATTCCGAACCGGCTTGCGCGCGGAGAATCGGCCGATGTCGTCATCATGGTGGGCTATGCACTCGATGGCTTGATAAAGGAGGGCAAGGTTATGCCCGGCTCACGAGTCGAGCTTGCCGACTCGCGCATCGGCATGGTGGTGAAGGCGGGCGCTCCGAGGCCCGACATCTCCACCGTCGACGCATTACAGCACGCGCTTCTGAATGCCAAGTCGATTGCCTATTCCGACAGTGCCAGCGGCGTGTACATCAAGAATGAGATGTTCAGGAAACTGGGAATCGAGGAACAAGTGGCATCGAAGGCACACATGATTCCGCGCATTCCGGTGGCATCGGTGGTGGCAAAAGGGGACTATGAGGTCGGCTTTCAGCAAGTTGCTGAGTTGCTGCCGGTCGCCGGCGTCGAGTTCGTCGGCAAAGTGCCGGAGGACGTGCAATCGGTCACGCGCTATGCGGCCGGCATCCCTGTCGGGGCAAAGCACCCTGACGAGGCGCGGGATTTGCTGCGATTCCTTGCTTCGTCGGCCGCGCAGGCAACGGTGCGCAGGACGGGCCTCGATTCCGTGAAGCCTTAGACGCATAGTGTTGATAGAAAGACAAGGGCGGCGATTACCCGCCATATACTCGTATGAAGACGTCCCCCTAACGACTGAGGAGTCATCGTGAAACTCAAGGCCGCAAACGTCGTCCTCTCGTTCATCCTGGCTAGTACGACGGCTTTCGTCGCCCCGCTCTCTCACGCCCAAGGTTCCGGTGCAACGGCTACCGACAGTACTCAAGCCGCACCGACTACCAAAGCGCAAAGAAAGGCTGCACGAAAAGAGGCGCGCGCAAAGAAGAACGCGGAGCTCAAGAAACTCGAAGACGCGGGATACAACCCGGCAAGAGCTAACGACACGGACTATCCTCAAGATGTTCAGCGTGCGCAGAAGAAGGCGGGCGTAGGCGCGGGTGCGAGTCAGTAGCGCGTCGAGGGCGGCTAGCCAGGCTTCCGAAATAATTACCAATAGACGGCCGCTAGTAGAGACGTGAGCGCCTTGTCCGTGCGCTCACCGACGGAGACATGGCAGCGCATAGGCGCGTCGAGTGCGCGGATCGAATGGCCTAGCAATGAGCGCTTGTCAACAGAGCATCTCCCAACGTCCGTCGATCATGGATGAGTCAGTTTCTGTCTGAGCGACCCTTACAGGACAATTTTGTAAGCGTGGCGCTGGCCTTTCTAATGTATGTTTCTACAAGGGTGGAAGGCATCGCGATGCGCTGCATTAACTGGCGACTCGGCGATGGGCAAAAGCAGTCGCGAACCGCGATGCGAGGGAAGCGTCGGCGCGCCGGCGGAAGTGCTCGCCCTTTCATCGCGAAAGCATTTTTTATTGATTGCAACAGCTACTCGCTCAGTAGCGTCAGTATCGCCCTTCAACTGGCGCCTCTGCCGACCAGCCTAATGGGAAGAACCATGACGTCCTCTATCGTGCACAGCGTTAGAATGAAGGTCAGGGCGGCTTGCCTCGCGGCAATGGGACTGCAAATCGCGGAAGTCGTCGCAGTCGGGCTTTTCGGGGCTGACAAGACTACTTTCCAGAATTTTCCTTACAGAGTGACGGCTTTTTTGCTTATTTTAGGTTCTGTCGTAGTCGCGCGAATGCATTATCTGTGGCGTATGCGCATCCGACGATCGGACGCCGGGGCTGCGGACCGGTAACTGGCGTCCTTCAAGGTTAGGTCTGCCGACCTGTCATCGTTCTCGGCCGGCCTCGATGACCGCTTCACCGAGAAACAGACAATTCTGCGTTGCGTAGAGCAGCACACTGAATCTCGCCATCTGTTAGCTGGGCGGATCGAAACAGTCGGTCCGCGTGTGCCGGAATCAACGGCGGTATCGCCGCAGTCATCGCCTACCGGCACACAGTGAGCACGCGCTCCGGACCGCCGGAGAACACTCCCGCAACGTCGCGGGCAGCGCGTCAACTACCGCGTCTTCAGGCACGAGCGCGTCTGATAGCCCGACCCGTATCAGTGCGTCGGCACAGAACACTGCGTCTAGCGCGAATCCATCGTCTTCGTCCCGTTCCAGTTCGACATCTGCTGCGGCGACATCAGCGACTAGCGCGACTGCTCCGGCAGGTGGTCGGCGGGTGGGGGCGGCGGCGCGTCTTCCGCGACGAGCGGTTCCGAGACGTCCGAACTCGATCAGATGAACTCGCTCGCAACTTCGCTTGACGCTCAACTGTCGCAGGCGTCCTCGGGTGGCGCAGACACCAGTCAAGTCAAGGCGCAGTTAGATACCGCCAAGACGCAACTGCAGCAAGCGATTCAAACCTCGGACACCACCCGGGTCGCCCAGATCCAAGCGCAACTCGACAGCGCGCAAACCGCGCTCGCACAGTTGATGGTAAAAGCCGGAACGACGACAGGCTTGCTTGCGACGACTGCTTGACCCCCAGCCGATCCTCGCCAGATGCAACGGTCTTTATTGATGGCGTCTCCCGCCGTTGCATTGGATAGCGACCCAGCGACGGCGGCTGTCGTCTTGTCTCCTTTGTCGGACGCGGCTGGAGCCGTAAGAGTAAGCGAGGCGCTGCGTGTAGACGTTGGGGGGAACGAGCGTCGCGTCGAGAATTCGCATGGCGCAATTTGGCCTCGGCGCTGGATGGCGTTTATTTCCTCGGGCGTCGGCATCGTTCCCGACGTCCCGGCGGCACGGACGCCGCGCAATAGCGCGTAAAGGCCAGCGCTCACGGCCGTTTGCAGGGTTCGGCGTAGATACTGTTCACGGGCGGGTCGCGGAATGGCCTTCACGTTGGCTGACAAAGACATCTTCAGGCCATCGATCGATGCAGTGCCTACCCCGGTTTGCAGTGTTGGCGTTCTTTGCGTGTTCTGCCGAGCGGTGCAATGGGGTTATCCAGAGGTCCGACCGCCGAGGCAGCTGTTCACAGTTGGACGTCGATGCAACTGCGAGGACAGGGTTAATTGCGGCGGCGGCTTGGTCTCTAAGCCGCCGCTGTCACTGCCATGACTTACCGCTGAACCGCCGCCAGCGCGATATCGGCTGCGCTGTCGAGCTGCTCGACGTGCCAGCACTTGTCGATCAACGCGCGAGTCTGATCGGCGGGCAGAATGCCGTCCGCGAGATCGGAGAACTTCTTCTCGAGTTGCTCATCGGTCATCGGCACTTCGGTGCTGCCGATCGCGTGCTGGATGAACCTGTGCAGCTTGCGGCCGTCCTTCAGCGTGATGGTCATGTCGACCTGCTCCGGTTTGATGGCCGGATCGACGATGGCATTCACCTTCTCGCGCAGAGCAACGGTTCGCGGGTCGCGGACCTTGGCATCGCTGAACTGCTTCTCACCAGCGGCGCCGTCGATGATGGCGATCGCCACCGCGTGATAGATGCTGAACTTGCCTTCGAGTCCGATTTTCGGCGTCTTCTTGCCCGTCAGTTCGATGACGAGCGGATGCACGCGCAAATCGATTCGCTCGATCTGATCAGGACTCAGGTGATTCTCGTTGCGAAGCTGGATGGCTGCATCGAGCGCGGGATGGATCACGATGCCGCATGCGAAGGGCTTATACGTGTTGAGCGTCGATTCCCAGTGCGTGCCGAGACCGTCGGTGATCTCGCGGTAATCCTGCTTCGTGCTGATGGTGTTCGCCCAGCCGCGTTTCGCCTCGATCATGCCGTCGGAGCTCGTGTAGTCCTTGCCTGCAAGGATCGCCGCGAACATGCCGTTGGCGGCCGCACGGCCTGGGTTGAAGCTCTTGTTCATCGAGCCGAACGACTCGCGCAGGCCGACCGGCTGCGACGCTGCCAGCCCGAGCGCCCAGACCGTCTGCTGCACGCTCAGGCCCATCAGTTTCGACATGGCAGCCGCGGAGCCGAAGACGCCGCACGTTCCTGTGATGTGCCAGCCGACATCGTAATGATTCGGGTACACCGCATTGCCGATCCGCAATTCCGTCTCCACGCCGAGCACCAGCGCGTTGAGGAAATCCTTGCCCGTCACCGGCCGATATTGCGCGTACGCGAGAATCGCGGATACCACCGGACCCGCCGGATGGATGATGGTCTTCAGATGCGTGTCGTCGAAATCGAAGATATGGCTGCTTACGCCGTTGATAAACGCCGCGTTCATGATGTCGAAGCGCTCCGTGCGGCCGAGCAGGTTGGCTTGCGGCGGACCCGAGAACGGCGTCAGCGCCGCCACCGCGCGGTCCACGGTTTCGTCGTGCGATCCGCCCACCGCGACGCCGACCCAGTTCAGGAGCGTCCGGACGCCTTCGCGGCGTACGTTCGCGGGCAAGTCCTGATAGGCCGTTTGATGAATGAATTCGGCGAGGATGCGCGTGACTTTGGGCGGCTGCGCGTTGCCCTTGCCAGTGGAAGAGGGGGCAGACGCGCTCGGCGTGCCAGAAACACCCGGAGCACTCGATAGGGCATTGGTGCCCTGCGCGAATGCGCCGGTTCCGGCAGCGGCCGATGCCAGCGCGCCCACCGCCCCGGTTCTCAGAAAATGGCGACGGTCGAAGGCTGCCATGTGTTCGTCTCCTTGTCTTTTGATGGGTGTCACGCCGAGATAAGCGGACTCAGTTCGCGGATATCCTTGAGCGTTTCCAAGCGCTCGATCTTCTCAACTAGCGCCGCCGTGCGCGCCGCGCCGAGCACCGGCGACATTAGATCGCGCGCTTTTGCGGCAACCTCTTCGCCCGACAGAGGATTCTCTTTCGTGCCCGGCGGAAAGCGCGTGAAGTGCTGGACGGTGCGGCCATCGGTGAGTGTGACTTCGACCTTTGCGGAGCGCGGCGCGGAAGGGTCATGCAAGGCCGGGTCCGGCTGCACTGTCACTTTCGCGCGCGCTTCAAGGATGGCCGGGTCGCGCATGAGCGCGGCGTCATGGCTATCGCGGAATGACACCGCGCCTTTCACGAGCGCGAGCGCCACAAGATGCTGGCAGTTGACGTCGGGCATCGCGCTGTCGCCGACGATGCCTTGGGCATCAGGCGGAATACCCACGACGATGCTGCGCACATTGGCGGGCGTCAGGCCGTATCGAGCCCGCAGGCGAAGTAGCGCGTCAAGCGGCGACTGGATCGGATAACCGACCGAATAAGTTTTGATGGCGGTCTCGGCAACATAGAAACGCGAGCCGAGTCCATCAATCATGGCTTGCGGCGAAGGTTTCGGGGACAGCGCGATGAACAGGTTGTGCGTGCCGTCGAGCACGTCGCGCACGCCAGTCATTCCCGATTGCACCATGCTAACCGCCATCACGCCGTTGCGCGCCCCCATCCCGGCGAAGTCAAAAGCTTTCTCGATGTGGTCGCGGTCCTTGATCCAGCTCCATAAGCCCGACACCTGTTGCGCCGCGTAGGAGATCGCGTAGCACATGCCGATTTCATCGAGATCAGTGAGGGCCGCCGCCGCGCCAAGTGCGCCGAAGGTCGATGCCGTCCCTTCCGCACTGCGATGCGACCCGCGCACCAGGTCCGGACCGAGCGCCATCAACAACCGGCAGGCGAGGTCGTAACCGAGCGCCACAGCGCGGATCATAGCTTCGCCGCTCTGCGCGCCAAATTCCGCCAACGCCAGGGCCGACGGCACGACCGTACTGCCGGGGTGCGCCTTGGTAACCGGTTCGAAGTCGTCGGTTTCATCTGAGTGGGCGCACATGGCGTTCGCGAGCGCGGCATTGACGACGTTTGTCCGGATGCGCGTGCCGATTACGCTGGACTGCGGCGCGCCGCCCATTTGGCGCACGTAACTCGCAGCCAGCATCCCGGGCCGCATTCGTGAGCCGGACACCATCGCGCCGAAAGTATCGAGGATGCGATGCTTGCAGGCAAGCGCAACGGGCGCAGGCAATGGCATCGTGCGCGCCTGCGCCATGTAGCGCGCGAGCTGCGCGGTAATGGAGTTGCCGCGAGCCTCCTCTTCCGCGGCAGCGCTCGCGGCGTCATCGGCCGCGAAGGCGAAGGGTTTGCCAGAGAACATCAGCGCGGAAAAGGCACCCGCCGATTGGACCATTCTGCGACGCTTGAGTGAAAGTCGCTCAGACATGATTGTGTCTCCGGGCTGTTTTGTCGACCATCGATCTGCAGGCGAATTGCGTCAACGGCCTTTTTTGAATTTTGGTGAAGGCGGTATCGACCGTCACCATACCAAACATATTCGGCCCGCGTCGTGGGCCGGCGTGTTGACACAGTCAAAATAAATTAAGCCGCGACCTGATGCCTCTCGCGGGTGGTAAGCGTCACCGACTGGCTCTGCGGACCAATGGCAAGCTCGACATCTTATCGGCCGGGTGTTGTGCGCATAGTTGCCGCCTTCTTGCAGGCAAGGAAGATTGCGAAACGTTTGCGATGCCATCTAATTTTTTTATCACAACCGGTGATTTCGCCTTCGGCACAGCACGTCCGCTTGCGTTCGCCCGTAAGCCGAACGTCGCATTCGCGCTCCGCAGTATGCGTTCCTCGTGTGGGTTAACACTGACTGCCGACGCGGCCACTCGTTGATCATTCTCGAACGCACTTGCAAACCGGACATCTTCGTCCGCTTGACGTAAGTGCAACCGCAGGTCCTATCGACGATGACAAATCCGGAGGCGATGATGAGGGCTGTCCTTGAAGCTTCTAGCTTTAGGCACGCGTGGCGATGCGCGCAATGGATGCGCAATCTTGCAAGATCTTTTGCGCTTATCGGTACATGGCTCCTATTGGCGATCGCCGGCGCTGCGTCTTCAGCTGCGTCGGCTGCAACATCATCGGGACTTGCGGATCTGCCGCCCGTCATGCCGGCGATGAATTGCGCGCAGGTCGCGGGCCTCGACCTGACGGGTGTCACCGACGGCACCGTGACCATCACGTCCGCGACCGTGCTGCCTGCGGGCACGGTAGTCGGTCAGAGCACGCTGCCGTCCGCCGTATGCGACGTCAAAGGCAGCATCGGTCCGGGCGCGTCTCTCTTCGAGCTGCGCCTGCCTACCCAAGGCTGGACGCAACGCTACCTGCAAACCGGTTGCGGCGGCCTGTGTGGCAATCTCTTGATCAACGCACCGATGGCCAACACGTGCGTGCCGGTGACGAACGGGCAGATCGCCATTGCCGCCACCGACATGGGACACGAAGGCGGCAACGACGGCTCGTGGGCGCTCGATCCGAAAGCGAAAATTGACTTCGCTTATCGCGCCGAACATGCCACGGCGCAGGTTGCCAAGGCCATCATCAACAAGTTCTATGCGCGCGCGCCGAAATACGCTTACTTCGACGGCTGCTCGGACGGCGGACGCGAGGCCCTGATGGAAGCGCAACGCTATCCCGACGACTTTGACGGCATCGTCGCGGGCGCGCCGGCCAACGATCTCATCGTGCAGAACACCTTTCATCACGCCTGGGCGGCTGTAGCGAACATCGATCCGACGACCGGCAAGTACATCCTCACTGCCGACAAGCTGCCGCTGATCCACGCAGCCGTGCTCAAGGCCTGCGATGCGAACGACGGCGTCGCGGACGGCATCATCGACGATCCGATGGCCTGCCACTTCGATCCGGCCTCGCTCATTTGCGCGCAAGGCCAGCCGGACGCGACGTGTCTCACGGCCGCGCAGGCAGCCGTGGTGCGCAAGATCCACGATGGCGCAACGGACCAATACGGCCGTCACTTGGAGCAGCCGATCTCGCGCGAGTGGGGCTCGGAACTGCAATGGACGCTGTTTGTGCCGACGACCGATGCGGGACCGAGCGGAGCCATCAACTTCGTTCTACCCTTCCTCGCGTATCTGGACTACTACAACACGTCGAATCCGAACGCCACGCTGAGCGATCTGAAGTTCACCGTCGATGGATTCTTTAAGACCGTGCCGACTTCGAACTATCTGTCGGCCACTGATCCCCACTTGTCGAAGTTCGACGCGCACGGCGGCAAGCTGATTCTCTGGCACGGTCTGGAAGATCAGCACATCTCGCCGCAGTCCACCTTGCAGTACTACAGCAAGATGAAGGAATACATGGGCGAGGAACGTGTGAAGAGCTTCGCGCGGTTCTACCTGTTCCCGGGCGTCGCGCACTGCGGGGGCGGTGACGGTCCAAATGTATTCGACGTCCTCACGCCAGCGATGGCCTGGGTCGAAACCGGTGCGAAGCCGGGCGAGATCGTCGCGTCGATCGTGGACGGGACGGGGCAGACGACGCGCACGCGTCCGGTGTTCCCGTACCCCATGACTGCGCAATACACCGGCACGGGCAGCACCGACGATGCCGCCAACTTCGTTGCGCTTCCGCGCGTCAATGCGCACGTGGATTCGCACTGGGTCGGCGAATGGCTGTACTCGCCGGGCTATGAAGCCACGTGCACCGCGCAAGGTTCGCAGCTGAACTGCACCGGCGGCAACAACTGGAGCGCGGCTCGCGTGGGGCGCCATGACGACGACTGGGAATCGGCTCGCTGGGAGAGAGCCAACAGCCGCTAAAGCGTTGTTAGAAGCGGCATCGCCGTTGAAAGCGATGCCGCTACGCGAGCTTAACTTTGTTTTCTCTGATGACGACATGAGTTTGCGCGAAGGCCGAGGCAACGGGCGATAACGTTGTTGCAACGGTGCTTTCTTTGCCGTCCTGGGCTCCCCTCGCAGTCAGGCCGACGGCAACGACCTTGTCGTTTCAAGCTGCAGCACCTGCAATTGTGTAGCCGAGAAGCGGTGGAAGGCGCCCTGACTCGGTCGGACCCCTCGCCCATAAGCGGCTGGGACAGGGGGGGGCCGTTCGATGCAGATAGTCGCCGTCGCACCCCTCCAGCTTAGACCGTCGCCAGCGGGTTGCCCGGAGCCTAATGCCTCGGGAAGTCGCCACCTATTTCCGTGCTCTGCGTCAGACTGTGTGAGGCCGCTTGAAGAAATGAGCTTAGCCCTCTTGAAGATCTCTGCAAGCGGATCACGTTTCTCAAGGTAACAGGATGTGCAGTGATGCGTTTACAGCAGGTGACGTCACCTCTCTGCGAACCGTCCGGCGTCCTCCCGCTGTTGCGCCCGTCACAAAAGTCCCTTGCCTGCGCTCGACGCAAACACAACTCGCACGCGAAAGCCGCCGCCCGGCTCATTGCCGATTTCGCAGACTCCGCCGAGCTCGCGTGTCAATCGCGACACGATAGCAAGCCCAAGTCCGCTATGTCCTTGGCTGCCGCGCGCCGGATCGAGCCGTACGAACGGTTTCATCGCCGCAGCCAACTGGCCTTCCGGGATGCCGATCCCATGGTCGCGCACCGATATGACCCAATGACTTCCTTCCAAGGCGGTCGATATCTCGATCGGCGGCGCGCCGTGTTCGAGTGCGTTGTCGACGAGATTCGTCGCCACGCGATCCAGCATCGCGGCGGGCAGCCCGAACGCGGGGCCCGCACGCAAGTCGAGCGCGAAGAGT
Source organism: Burkholderia sp. 8Y (assembly GCF_902506145.1). Classification (GTDB taxonomy): domain Bacteria; phylum Pseudomonadota; class Gammaproteobacteria; order Burkholderiales; family Burkholderiaceae; genus Caballeronia. The sequence goes on from NZ_LR733554.1 coordinate 51,804, forward strand.
CGCTCTTCATCGAGCGCATCGGACGCGGGAAACTGCTCGCGAAGAAATGCATCAACGCCGACGGGTTCGCTTTCCTCTACAGGCTGGCCCGCAAATTCGAGAAATTGCTGCACCACGTTGGAAAGCGAGTCGATATCGCGCAGCAGTTCCCGCCGCTCCGGTTCGGAGGCAAGCAGGCTCGAGCGCAACTTGAGCCGGGTCAGCGGCGCCTTGAGATCGTGCGCAAGACCAGCGAGCATGACCGCCTGGTTGTCGTCGGCTTCGTTCAGCCGCCGCATCATGTCGTTGAACGCGCCGATGAGATCGCGAAGTTCTTGCGGTCCCCGCTTCGGCTCGGGTGGCGGACGTCCGCCTGATCCGAAAGCGCGGGCTGTGCGTGCGAGTCCGGATAGCGGCCGTTGCATTTGCCACGCGACGAGCACCGACAGCAGGATCGCCGCGATCAACAAGGATACGGTCTCGACGATATGGCGCGGCGGAGGCGGCGTGTCCATCGGCACGACCAGCCACGACGGCTTGCCCGGAAACCGTACCCATAGATGAGGAGGGCGATTGTCATCGAAGGCCATGGCCGTGCCGGGCGGCAACCTTGCACTGAGTTCGCTGGTCAGGTCTCTGAGTGGCGGTTCGTTTGGTTGATGAAGCCGAACATGCGTCGGATCGAGTTCGCCCGATACCGAACTCACACGCATGGCCGGCGCAAGCTCTTTACCGCTTACCTTGTCGCCGTTCGCTGCGTGAAGGGCAAGTACGAGTCCTTGCGCGAAGCCCTGCATGTGCTGGCGCGGCCGATCGCCTGCCATCATCCAGAACCAGCAGAATTGCATGCCCACCAGCACCACGACAGACAGGAACGCCATCCTGCCGAATAAGGAATTGAGCGGATTTTTCATGCGGGCATCACGACGGATCGGGCTCGGGCGCGTCGGCGTCGGGCACGAAGACAAAGCCTTTACCGCGCAGCGTTTGAATGTATTTAGGGGAGGACGGATTGCTTTCGATGATCCGGCGCAAGCGCCAGATGGGGACGTCCAGGCCTCGGTCCTGGAAAGTCACTTCGTCGCGATGCACGAGGTCATGAATCAACACCCTCGGCAGTACCTTATAGGGGTTGTTGACGAAGATCTTGAGCAACGCGAATTCGCTGTCGCGCAAGGCGATGTCGGTTCCGTCGCGGCTCAGGATGCGCGTCGTGAAATCAAGCTCGAAGGGTCCGAAGCGAAAGCGTGCTCGCGCTTCTGGCGCGCTCGTTTGCGCAGGACCCCTGCGACGCAGCACCGCGTGAATGCGCGCCAGCAGTTCGCCGGGGTCGAACGGCTTGACCAGATAGTCGTCGGCACCCAGCGAAAGCCCCGCGATACGGTCGGGGACGGCCCCGCGTCCCGTGACGAAGATCACGGGAACGTCGTCGCCCGACGCCCGAAGCGCCCTGAGGGCCGACAGCCCGTCGGTGTCGGGCATCATGATGTCGAGCACGATGGCCGATGGACGCTCGCTCTCGAGCCGCCGCTGAAGGTTGCTGGCATCGTGCAGCACGGACACGTCCATCCCGTTTGCATTCATGAAGCGGCGCAGAAGGTCGCGTACGACGGGGTCATCATCGACAATGAGAATGTGGGGCATCGTGGAGTTGAAAGGACAAAGCGGGACGGGCAGCTTTCCCGAGGTGATTTCGGGACATTGTCCGATGATACGCTGTGCGCTGCCCGTGATACTGCTTAGGCAGACGTGCTGACGAACACGCCTCGCGCACCTGCGCCGCCGCTTTGCAGGTTGCTCGCGAGGGTCGTCAAGAAGGTCTGAAGCGTGGCGGTCGCGCTGTTCGAACTACCGCTGCTGTCCGTGGAGCCGCCAAGCGCGGTCATCAGATTCTGGAAATCACTCGACAACGTGCTGGTGCTCTTGGAATCGCTCGCTGAGCTACTCGAAGAACCGGTGCTGCTATCCGCAGTCGTCGCGCTGCTGCCCGAGCTGCTGCCCGAGGCGAGCGATTGCGCGAGGCTTTCGATGGCGGACGCGAGGTCGTTGCCATAGCCTTGTGCTTGCAAAGGCGGCGGAGGGGGCGGAGGCGCCGAGTTGACCGTGGATGATGGGTCAGTGCTTGCGGTCGTGCTCGTGCTCGCGTCGCTGGCGCTGCTGGGAGCTGTGCTCGTGCTGCCGCCGGGCGGCGGCGGGGGCGGTGCGCCGTTCTGACTGGCGAGCGTCTGGAACAGATCGCCCATGAACTGCTGAAGCGCAGACGCGACCGAAACCGACGAAGTGGTCGATGACGATGACGTGCTGCTGCTCGCATCGGTCGTCGACGAAGAAGAACTTCCGTCGGTCGACGATGTGCTCGAATTCGACGTGATGCCGAGCTGTGCTAGCGCTGCGGCGATGGCGGCCGCGAGCGGGTTGGTGCTCGAGTCGCTACTTGATGAGGAAGCGACGCTGCTTTGCGACTCGCTCTTTTTCGAGTAGCTCGTTTGCCAGATCTGTGCACTGGACGTGGCACCAGACAACGACGAGATGGACATACCTATCCTCCAGATTATTCGGCGAAACCGTTCGCTAGACGTGGGCTAACGTTAGAGCCCGAGCGATATAACGGCCGCGATGCTTGCGCCTTAACGGAGCGCGGACTGCCTTTGCCTTACCAAAACTTTCCCGGACGAGTCCGCCTTTGGCTTTAGCTGTTAGGGTTCCGTCGCTTGCTTGATCCACGTTCTCAACTCCAGCCCCATGACCTCGCAGGGGCGCCGGGGCTTCTGCCGACGGACTGCGCGTTGCTCAGTCCGTCGGCACTTTTCGTCTGGATCGCGTATATCGCTCTGCAGGTCCGGGATAGTTGAATTTTGCGTTCCTACTGGCTGATATGCCGTGCGGAAGCGATGAAAAGCCCTGTTACCAAGTTCTGCGTTGGAGCCGGTCGTCCTAGATGGCGATCAGGTCGCAGGGGCTATGTCACCGGCTGCCTAACTTAGCTTCAGGCATGTCCCCCGCGAGGGGCCGTTTGCCCCCGCTTTGCGATTCAGCGCCATATTCCCTAACCGTTTCTTACCACGCGAAGAATTCCCCATCATTGCGGTGTAAAGTGCGCGTCGCACGAGCTTTCGTCACATGATAGAAGCGTCGTCCACCTCCTGCTGGATTGCAGCGCCCGGCTGCACTCAGACACTTCCTCAAATAAACCGCTTTCTATCTCAATAGGGAGCTCCGTTTCAATTACCCGTTCCGAAACAGCGGAACACTCGACAATGCAAACGTTTGTCCCTAGCGGTCCATTGCGATCCAGAATGAGCCATGTACGACTGAATCCTTCGTTTCGAACAGTCCTGCGCACCCTGCTGTTGGTTGGCACCGCCTTCCTCGCAATCTATTGCCATCGGTCGTTCGCGGCTGTGACGATGAACTTCTCTCACGCCGACATTTCGGAAGTGGCGCGCGCCATCGGGCTCGCGACGTCGAAGACGATTATTGTCGATCCGCGCGTGAAGGGTCAGTTGGACCTGATCTCCGAGCGCCCGGTCACCGAAGATGAGGCACTCAAAATTCTGCAGTCCGCGCTGCGAATGCAAGGCTTCTCGCTATTGCAGGATCATGGCGTGCTCAAGATCGTGCCCGAGGCCGATGCGAAGCTACAGGGCGTTCCCACCTACGTTGGCAACAAGCCGACTGCTCAGGGGGACCAGATTGTCACTCAGGTGTTCCAGCTTCACCGGGAGTCCGCCAATAATCTCGTGCCGACCCTGAGGCCGCTCGTATCGCCCAACAATACGATCAGCGCGAACGTGACCAACAACACGCTCATTGTCACGGACTATGCGGACAACGTGAAGAGAATAGCGGCGATCATCGCAGGGATCGAATCGGCATCGAGCCCGCACATCGCTGTGGTTCAACTTAACTACGCCGATGCGACCGCCGTATCGCAAGAGGCCCAAAAGTTGCTCGACCTGAACGGCATCGGCAATACCGACCCAACGCAAAAGGTCGTAGTCGCACCGGACGTCAGAAGCAACACCGTGGTGCTGCGTGCAAGCGGCGGCGCGCGTCTGGACGAAGCCGAATCCTTGGTCGTCAAGCTGGACACGCCGACTAAAGCGCCGGGCAATATACATATCGTCAGCTTGCGGAACGCGGACGCCACTGACGTGGCGAAGACGCTGCGCAGAATCGTAGGGCAATCGACCAGCAGCGACTCGCAGGCGAGCACGGCGAACGGCGGCAATACGCAAAGCTCATCGGGGCTGCCGAGCAGTAACGGGACATTGCCGCCGTTGCCGAGCGGTGCGGACTCGGCCTCGTCGGTGAGTGCTGCATCGTCTTCTGCGAGCAGCCCTTTCGGCGGCGGCAATGCAGCGCAGTCGCGCGCAAGCGAAGACAAGGACGACAAGGGCAGTGGCGAGATCGTCGCGGACGTCTCGACCAACTCATTGATTATCACGGCGCCGGAGTCCGTGTTCAGGAATCTCAGCACGGTCATCGCCCGGCTCGACCAGCGCAAAGTGCAGGTCTACATCGAATCCCTCATCATGGAGGTCTCGTCCGACAAAGAGGGTGAGTTCGGCATCGAGTGGCTCACTACCGCGGGCTTGCAGTCAGTCGCCGCCACGACGACGAACGTCGGACTCGTAGCGGGGTTCGGCAACATCCTGGGTACGAAAGGTCTCTTTCGCGCGCTGCAGTCGAACTCGGACGTCAATGTTTTGTCGACACCGAGTCTCATCACGCTCGACAATCGCGAGGCGCGGATTCTCGTAGGGACCAATGTTCCGATCGAATCTGGTTCCTACTCGACGAATACGACGACTTCATCGTCGGTGTCCGCGTTCAACACCTATGACCGCAAGGACGTGGGGGTCATGTTGAATGTCAAGCCGCAGATCAATCAGGGCGGAACGATCACGCTTCAGGTCTACCAGGAAGATTCGAGCGTGGAGACCGGGACTGCGGATCAGGCGGGCGGTTACAGCATCGACAAGCGGTCGCTGCAGACATCGATACTCGCCGATGACGGGCAAATCGTCGTGCTCGGTGGGCTGATCAGCGATAACTACACCGACGGCAACAGCAGGATTCCGTGGGTGTCTAAGATCCCCGTCCTCGGTGCACTGTTCAGGCATGAGACGAAAAGCCGCAAGAAGACAAACTTGCTCATCTTCCTTCGACCGGTCATAGTTCGCGACGCGTCCATGCTCCAGGCGATCGCGGCGGACCGTTACGGCTACATGCAGTCGCGATCCGCGACGTACAAGAGCGACAACTGGCTGGAGAGGGACGACACTGTGCCGGTCCTGCCGCCTCTGCAAGAGAACGTGCAAGGAGCGGCTAGCAGCGTGATCGATCTTACTCGTGCGCGGCAAGCCGCGGTGATTTCACCAGCCGATAGTACGGCGCCTACGCCATGATATAAGCGTACTTGACTGGCGCTTGCGGTTTATGTGCAGCAAGGCCGAACTGAGCGTGCGCAAGCGGCATCGCAAGCGCATTGCCGCTGTCGAGCGCGAACCGCTGCCGATGCCAACGGGACTGAGCCAGAACTGGTCGGTCGACTTCTTCAGCGATGGCTGGCCTATGGTCGACGCTTTCGCTGTCTGAACCTGGTCGACGATTGCACGCGTGAGTGCCTGGCTACCGGGGTCGACACCTCATTGCCAGGTCAACGCGTTAAGCAGGTGCTTGAAGGGTTACGCGAGATGCGCGGCTTGCCCGAATCCATCGCGGTGGATAACGGTCCGAAGTTCGCCGGTAAGATGCTGATTGCATGGGCTCACGTAGTGGGGCGTTACGCTGTCCTTCATGCGGCCTGGCAAGCCGGCTGAGAACGCCTACATCGAAAGCTTTGACGGGCGATTCCGGGACTAATGCCTGAACGAGCACAGGTTCGTTTCCGTGCGTCACGCCGCGTTTGACTGAAGACTGGCTTATTGAGTCAACACCGAGCGGCCTGGCAACTCGCTCCGATACCTCCTGCCAATGCAATTCGCCCAGAGCATGAAGCGAAGGAATATTAACCTCGGACTTCGACAGCGCTCCGAGTTAGTACCGGGGGCAGCTCAAATTTGCAATGGCTGCGCTTGGAGTCTCACGCGGCAGTGCCGATTGAACGTCAGTGGCGAACGGAAGCGTTAACTTCCAGTGAGATCCGTCAGCGAGCGCTCGCTGCCTAAGTAGCGCTCGCATGTTTCTCAGCCGCACGGAGGCCGAACGGTCTGCGCGCCATGGTGGAACGATCCGAATGGACAGCTTGGAGGGTCGTTGGGTGGCCACCCAGCCAGTAACTTTTGTTCGCGTGGTTACCTCACGCTCTGGAAACCGGCGAGTGTTCATTGGCCGGATCAAGTACTGCGGTCAAAATGTGTTGGAAGTCTCGGCTTAATGACTCACTCATATCTGACCCGGCTCGAAGTAGGCAGCAGCTGGCCAAAAGGTCGAAGGAGGGCGGTCGGGGGAAGGCAGCGCGGCAGCCTCTGACACCTTACGCGTCGTATCCCGCGTCACCATGACCTTCGGCCAAATCTGCAGTCATTCGTTGACGGGCAGAATCGTCGCTCATGAGCGCTTCAGCCTCTGAAGCAAATGGGCATTCGCCGGGGCCCGAAAGGCGCAGTGGCGTCATAATGGGCGTACGTTAAGCCGTTGTTATTTGCATGACGGCCAGAAAGCCATCGGGCGAACTCAGCTTGGCGGTCCCTGACGAAGAGAGGACCGGATCCGTCTCAACGATGATTAGAAACGCCTTGTACTCATAGCTCGCTTCATCCTGCGTCTTCGGCGGCCTTTAGTAGAGCACACAGTGTAAGCGAACGTGATCCGCGTTCAATCCTCCGAAGGACTCAAGCAGTGCTATGGCTCGCAGTGCGCCTGCTTCGCTGAACCGCTCCCGCCAGCGTTCGTTCGCAGCTGAGCCGGTTCTTGCCGCTTGAGTCACTGCAGAGATCGCCGGTAACAAACTCGTGGTGGTTGTGACGACGGCCACTGGCGATAACTCGAGTGTCATGGAGGCGACGTCCCGGATGCAGGCGCAAATGCTCACGGCAATTGGCACAGTGGAGCAGTCGACGATTCGATCCCCAGAGCGAGCACAGAAATCGCTCGCTGGCGATATCGACCTGTCATCGCACACTGAGCACCAGGCGGCGTGGTTTTGGGGAACCACTGCCAGTATGGGGGACCGTACCGCGACCATCAAGGTGAACGCGGAAGTGTAGGCCAGGCAAGCGGCTTGGCAAAAAGCGGATGTCCCGCCGTTCCTTTTCCTCCTAGAATGCGTGACTTGTTCACGGATATCATGCGAGGTGCCTCGACGTCACCGATTGCTCCAGACGAACTGAGTATCGCGGGACTGCGCAAGGCGGCTCCGAGCGGCAAGACGACGATGGTGGTGTCATGAAGAACCGGCGGACGCATGCGTCCGCCTTTCGCTTGCGTGTCGGATCAGAAGCGGTGACGCAAACCTACCGTCGCTGAGACTTGACTGTTCGTCGATGATGCGGACAGGCCGTTGATCGCCGCGGTGATTCCCGAATCGCCCGTGTCGCTCACGTGCTGATACACGCCCTGCAGATACACGTCGGTGCGCTTGGATAGGGCGTACGCCGTTTGCAGACTGAACTGATTCCAGTTCGGGTCGACGCCGTTGAGATGGCCGTTGGTGAAGGTATATGCACCCGACACCGACCACGCGGGCGTCAGGTTATAGCGGCCGTTGACTTCATAGTTGTTGAAACGTGCGCTGCCGCCATCGAGCGTGACGCCGTCGCTCGTGCCCGCAGCTGATGCGCTGATGCCCGTCGCCTTGCCGAGCCGCGTCTGCGTGAAGACGAAGCCCGCTTGCGCCGCACCGAACGTATAGCTTAAACCCGCGCCGAAGGTGCGCTGACGACTTGCGCTGAACGTCGCGTCATCGCTCACGGCGCCGCTCGAATTCAGTGTCGCACCCGCGTTGTTCAACTGCATATAGCTCGCCGCCACGTTCAGTGGACCATAGTTGTAGGATACGCCGACACTGTACGCGCGGTTCGTGGCGAAGCCGCCCGCATCGTTCGCGAAGCCATACAGACCGCCGAACTTGAAGCCGCCGTAATTCAGGCTCTGATACTTCACCGAGTTGCTAATGCGGAACGAGTTGTCGAGGTTGTCATTGTCGAAGGGGTGCGCGGCCTGCGTGCCGCCGTATTGCGTGCCCGTGAGCGCCAAGGGGCCGAGATAGTCGACTACTGAATCGTATTGACGGCCGAGGGTGAGCGCGCCCGCACGATCGCTCGACAGCCCGACGAACGCCTGGCGGCCGAACTCGCGGTCGCTCTGACCGAGCTTGCCGTTCATCATGTTGAAGCCGTTTTCGAGAGTGAAGATCGCCTTCAATCCGCCGCCTAGGTCTTCCGCGCCACGCAGGCCCCAGCGGCTGCCGTTGACGGCGCCGCTCGTTGCTTGGAAGTTGTGGGCGCCACCCTGATTATTCGTGTAGGTCAAGCCGGCGTCGATGAGGCCGTAGAGTGTCACGCTAGTTTGCGCGTTCGCCGCGCTCGCAACAGTGCCGAGCACGGTCAGCGCGAATATGGATTTCTTCACTGTGTTTCTCCAAGGAAGCTTAAGTTTCAGCTGCGCGCGACAACCGCATGCCGCGCGCTACGTCTTTCCGATCAATAAGTCGACGCATCGGACGCCGGATTAAATCACGGCGCATATCGCGCTTCCATTTCATGCGAGTTACGGAATGTTGTGTAATCGATGCGTCGCGCAAGGGCAGCGCAAGACGCTTTCTAGATTCATAAACGGCTTCGGGCGCGCGTCATGTCGCAACGCGGCTCGAATCGTCATTAGCTGAAGTGATATTCCCCGATACCTTGTGGTCTCTGCGCGACAGCGAGCGGTGGCATGGAAACAGCAGCGTGGTCAGACCTCGAGCTTGTACCCCACGCCGTACACTGAGACGATGATCTCGTCTTCGGCCCGCACTTCCTGCAGCTTGCGGCGCAAGTTCTTGATATGGCTGTCGATAGTGCGATCAGTCACCACGCGATGATCGGCGTAGAGGTTATCGAGCAGAAACGAGCGCGGCAGAATCCGGCCCATCGACACATGAAGCAGGTGCAGCAGCCGAAACTCGATCGGCGTTAGCCGCAGCTCGCGATCGTCGAGCGTCGCGCGATGAAACTGCGGATCGATCCGCAACGCGCCAGCCGACGTGCCGGTCGCGCCTCTGTTAGCCCCGCCCGCGCGACGCAAAATCGCCTTCACGCGCGCGACCACTTCGCGCGGACTAAACGGCTTGCACACGTAGTCGTCCGCGCCGGTTTCCAGTCCTAGCAGACGATCGATCTCGTCGATGCGCGCCGTCAAAATGATGACCGGCAGTTGCGAGAACGTCCGCAAATCACGGCAAATATCGAGTCCGCCGCGCCCTGGCAGCATCAGATCCAGAAGCATCAGCGAAGGCGGCGTCTGGCGCACGAACGGGATGACCTGCGCGCCATCGGCGAGCGTCGTTACGATGTAGCCCGCGACGCGCAAGTAGTCAGCGAGCACCGCAGCCAGCTTCGGCTCGTCCTCGACGATCAGGACATGGGCGGGAGAGTTAACTAGCATCGATTACTCGCGGTAGGAAGGAAAACGCGCCGTGATGGACACGCCGCCTTGCGCCGAGTCGTCCGCGCGAATGCTGCCACCGTGCGCCGTGACAATCGCCTTGCATAGCGACAGTCCAAGTCCCGCGCCGCCGGTATGCCGGCTGCGCGATTCGTCGACGCGATAGAAACGGTCGAAGAGATGCGGCAGCGCCGACGCGGGCACGCCCGGCGACGAGTCCTGTACGTTGAGTGTCCAATCGTCGGGCGCACCCGCCAGCGCGACGCGCACGCATCCGTCGAGATCGGTGTAGCGCAGGGAATTCTGCAGCAGGTTCTTGAGCAACTGCACGAAGCGTGCGGCGTCGACGTCGACATCGGCGAAAGCGAGCGCATCGCTGCATTCGACATCGATGACAAGCCGCTTTGCGCGGAACGACTGACGCATCGCATCGACGGACGTGCGCATGAGCGCGTTCACCGGCGCGGGCGCCTTGCGATAGCTCAGCATGCCCACATCGCTCAGCGACAGGTCGTACAGGTCTTCGATGAGCTTGTTCAGGGCCGCGACTTCGGTCTGGAGCGAGGTGAGCGATGCGGCATCGAATTCGTGCACGCCGTCCTCGATTGCTTCCAGCTCGCCCCGCAAAACGGCAAGCGGCGTACGCAACTCGTGCGATACGTCCGCGATGAACTCGCGCCGGCAACGTTCCGCGCGCTGCAGGGAATCGGCGAGCGAGTTGAAGTCCGAAGCGAGCTTGTCGAGCTCGTCCCGATTTTTCGCGGGAACGCGGATCGTATAGTCGCCGCTCGCGAGCCGATGCGTCGCGGCCATCACACGGCGCACCGGTACCAGCACAAGGCGCGCGAGCACCATCGCGACGACGGCGGCCAGGATCACCGCGACGCCGCCGATCTGCCAGGTCGCGCGCATCTGCTGCGCCTGAAACGCAATATCGGCGGCGTCGGTCAGCGGTGTCGGGCCGGCGGTTGCAAGCCAGCCGACGATCTTGCCGTGCACGCGCACGGGCGACGCGGGCGCATCCGGCGGCGGCGGCTCGGTCGTGGACACAACGAGCGCGCGATCGGTGTCGAACAGCGCGGCAGGCGGACGTTCTTGCCGATGCCCGCGCACGCGATTCGCCGACTCGCTTTCGAGCGCTGCGTCCATCGATTCGTGCAGTCGCGCGGACTCGGGCAGTGAGAAAGCCGATGCATTAGGCAACCCATTCGAAGGACGCATGCCCCAGTGCGGACCGTGCCACGGCTCGCCAAGCGGCCCGAGGATGCGCGCGACGCTCCCGCTGCCCGGAAAGGTGCGCCACGCGGGCGGCACGGTTGCGCGCATGTCTTCGATCTCGCGCCGCACGAACTGCTCTTGTGCGTCGTCGAGCAGCGCGAGCCATGCGTCTTCGTTTGCGCGTAAGAAAGCCCAGCTACCGTGCGCGGCGTATTCGCTCGCAACCTTTGTCATCAGGGCGCGCTCCCGGCCCGCGTCGCGTTCGCGCACGTAGTGCAGAAAGCCGTTCTCGAAGCTGACGCGCACGGCATAGCCCATGGTCAACGTGCTGACGAGGCACGCGACCAGCACAAGGAGGAAAATCTTCGATGCGATGCCAAAACGAAACTTCAATGAGGATACCTTTGCGCGGCAAGCAGACTGAATGACCGCCAATTCTAGTGGATGCGCCCCCCGCCACGCAGTTTCCAAAGTCTCCACGACTTCTCCACTTTTTCTCCATGCTGAATGCGGCATTGATAGCTAAGGTCGCTGGCAGTCTCAAGCGAAAAACCGGAGCTACCCCATGCCACGCACCGAACGAAAGCAGGCCGACATGAAGCGCCCGTCCTGGCCCGGACGAAGTTCCGCCAATGTACGGACGATCATCGATGAACCCGTGACGAAACTGCGCGGCTGCCGCCTTTCCGCGCCTATCGTGCAGCCGTGGGGCGCGTCGTGCCGCGTAGTCGAATGGATCAACATTCGCGGCGAACGCTCGTTCATCGCGGTGCATGTGAGCGCGACCGAACCGGAAATCCGCGAGCGCATGCGCCAGCACGCCAACGGGCAACGCCACGTCGCGCTCGACGCCGCCGCGCTCGGCCGGCCGAAACTGCGGAGGGCGTAACGATGATGTCGCAGTCACATGATTCTCATCGCATCGTCATCGTCGAGCCGGACGAGGGGGTTCGGCAAAAACTAGCCGCATTTCTTTCACGCTATTACCCGGCAACGCGATCGATCGCAAACGCGCGAACACTCGCCGAGGAAATTGACCATACGAAGCCATCGCTGATCCTGCTCAGCAACGAACTCACCAACACGCCCCTGGCCGCCGTGCTCTGCGATCTCCGCACGCTGCACTCGGACATTGCGGTGCTCGTCATCGGCGCGCCGCACGGCTGGATGGACGCGATCACCTGTCTCGATCTCGGTGCCGACGACTTCGTGCAATCGCCCTGCAACGAGCGCGAGATTCTTTCGCGGATGCGCAACCTATTGCGGCATCGCGCGGGGCGCGCGTTGCCGGTCACGCCCGGCGACGGCAAGCTGTGCCTCGGCGACTTCGTGCTCGATCCGGTGAAGCGCACGGTCAAGCGCAAACGCGTATCCATAGACGTACACGACAAGTTGTTCGAACTTCTCGCACTGTTTGCGCGCAATCCGATGACGGTGATGTCGCGGCTGCGGCTCACCCGTCAATTGAGCGAGCAGGGCTGCCTGCTATCCGAGCGCTCCGTCGATGCGCTGGTGTGCCGTCTGCGGCGGATCGTCGAGGACGATCCCGCGCAGCCGCGCCTCATTCAGACGATACGCGGGCGCGGCTACGCGTTCAGTCCCAACGGCGCAACAATGCCGGCTCACTCGTAATCGCTGAACTGGGACGGCGCCGGGCTCTTCGCGGGCAACGGCGTGTAGCCGGGCACGCTCGCCTTGAACTGCTCGATGAGTCCCGTATCGACGGATGACAGGCCCTTCAACTGCAACTGCATCAATACGCGAGTGCCGCTCTTGCCTGCGTCCGAGCTCGTCGACGATTCGATGTAACGCTGCGCCGCGATGCCGAGCGACCAGCATTGCGCATCGTATTGCACGCCGATCAGTCCCGCCGTCACGCGATGCGCGCGCATGTCGAAGTTCACGCGGCCGATTCCCGACAGGTGCATCGTGAGCGGCCATTGCGCCGACGCGACGATCTGGTTGATCGGCTGGTTGTCGAGCACAGCGAGATCGGCGCGCGTGTATCGATATCCCACGTTGAGCACACGCGCCTCAGCCGGACTCCACGCAAAGCCGGCCGTTGCGCGCGCGAGTTGATCGCGTTCCTGATTGAACTGCACGGCCTGCTCGATAGCAAGGCGCGAGTCCAGATGGAGGGTCGCGCCCGCGATCAGATCCGAATGATCGGCCAATGAAGGCGTGTCGCCCGATTCGAGCGTCACCCGCTGCGTGCGAAACGCGTACGACTGCGCGATGACGAAGCGCGCCAGTTCCGCGCCCGACTCCGGGCTGATGAAGCGCGTCGTGAGCGCGGCGGTCACCCGATTCTGATCCGCGATGCGATCGTTACCAACAAATGTGTTCGTCGTGAAGATCTCGGCAAGCCCAAAATCGGCGGCGGCCGTATCGAAGAGCGGCGCAAAGTGTTGGTTGCGATACGGCGTGTAGACGTAAAAGAGACGCGGCTCGAGCGTCTGCGTGAGAGCCGTGTCAAAGAGATGCACGGAGCGCTCGAACACGAGGCCGGTATCGACGCTCGCGGTCGGCACGTTGACGCTGAAACTGCGCGGCTGGCCCGAAGGCGCATCGCTGCCGATGCTCGACAACCGATACGACGCGGAGTGCCATTGCAGCATCGGCTTGAAGAAAAAGCTAGGTTTGTCGATCGAATAGCTGACGTACGGATTGAAGACGAATCGCTCGCCCTGCGTCGCGTCGGCGGAGGACATGGTAAAGCGCGTCGCGTTGACCCGCGCGCCGAAATCGAAGCCATCCACGTTATAGCGCGCATAGTTCACATTGACCTCCGGCTCGCGGTTGTACGGCGGACTCGAATCGAAGCTCTGCCAGCGCTGTTCGCGCACGAGCACTGACCACGCGTCGCGACTCCACGCGACGCCCGCTTCCTGCTGAAATATCGTCTGAGTGCCGGCGAGATAGCTTGTCGCGGAGGAAAGATCGCTGGTGTAGTTCGCATCGGAAACGCGGTTGTAGTTCACATAACCCGAAAAGCCCGCGCCGAAGTCCTGCTTGTGCGTGAAGGCGATGGAATAGCGACGTTGCTTCGTGACGGCATCCTCGGGCAGATACGACAGGCGCAGTTCGCCGGAATAGGTCGGCGACAGATAACGGAAGTCGGGCGTCAGCATCACGCCGCGGCGTGACATCGCTCGTGCAGTAAGCGTGAGATCGTAGTTCGGCGCAAGATTGAAGTAGTAGGGCAGCGACACGTCCCAGCCGTTGGTTGATCCATACGAGAAGGTCGGTGGCAACAGTCCGCTCATGCGCGCGGGCGACAGCGGAAAAGAGAGCCACGGGCTCGCGAACACTGGCATGCCCTGAAAGAACAGCACGCCGTCGCGCGCGGTGCCGAGATGGCTGCCCTCGTCCATGTCGAAGCGCCGGGCCTTCAGATACCATGCGGGGTCGTCCGCGCACGCGCAGGCCGTGTACGTGCCGTCGTGGATGACCGAGCGGTCTTCATCAACGAGATCGGCGCGCGCGCCGCTGCCGCTGCCGCCCGAAAGACGGAAGTGATACTTCGGCGCGCTCATCGTGCCTTCCATTGCATCGACCTTCAGATGCGCTTCCGGCCCGCTAAAGAAGTCGCCGGCTTGCACGAGTCGCACATGGCCGTAGGCATCGGCGCGGTCGGTGTCCGCGTCGTAATGAAGCGCATCGCCCTTGATCAAGCGATTCGCGCGCCGCAACTCGGCGTGGCCTTTTAGCGATGCGTCCACGTCGGTCGTTGCGCGAACCGAATCCGCGAGTCCGAATACAGCGGGACGCGTGCCAGATATTGAGGGCGTTCCTTCGAGCTGCGGGGAGAGACGGAGTTCGGCTTGTGCGGCGGCGGGCTGCATCGCTATTGCTCGCGCGCCCAACATGAGCAGCGCAAGCCGCTTGCGGTGTTTCACGAGAAAAAAGCCTTAGAACGCAGTGCCGATTTGGAACTGGAATTTCTGATACGTGTCGCCGCTGTGACGCACGATCGGAAAGCCGAGGCTCAGCTTGAGCGGGCCGATCGGCGAGATCCATTCGAGACCCATGCCGTAGCTGTAGCGCAGGCCGTTCGATCCGGTGCTGTTGCCTTCGTCGCCCCAGACATTGCCGCCATCGACGAACGTGAACACGCGCAAGGTGCGGTCATAGCCGGTGCCGGGAAGCGGGAACGTCATCTCGATGTTGGCGACGACCATCTTCGAACCGCCGATCGGATCGTTCGTGGTCTTGTCGCGCGGACCGAGGGAACTCGACTCATAGCCGCGCACGGAGCCGATGCCGCCCGCGTAATAGTTCTTGAAAATCGGATACGACTTGCCGCCCAGGCCCGCTCCATAACCCGCCTGAAGGTTCACGCCGAACACGAAGCCGCGCGAGAAAGAGTGGTAGTACTGCGCGGTGAAGTCGGTCTTGTAGTACTCGGTGTTGCCGAGCGGCGTGCCCACTTCGGCGTTGGCCTGCAAGTAATAGCCGCGGCTCGGCACCAGCGCGCTGTCGCGATGGTCGCGCTTCCAGCTTGCCGTGAGCGGCACGTTGTTCACCACGCGGCCGAACTCGCTCACATAGTCGAGATACGACTGCGGGGTATCCGAATCGGTATTGAAACGATCCTGCTCGATGCCCGCGCCGAAGTACACCATGTCGGACTCTGAGAACGGAATGCCGAACTTGGTATCGACACCCATGCTCACGATACGAAAGCTCGAGTCGCTCGAGTAATAGAGCGGATAAGTCGTTCGGTAATACGCGTCCGTGATGCGCTGAATGCCGTCGACGGTGAAGTAAGGGTCCGTCTGCGTGATGCTCAGCGTGCGATACGTCTTCGCCGTATTCATGTTCACGCCAAGACTCGTGCCCGACCCGAACACGTTGTCTTGCGTGATGCCGGCTGACAGCACGACCTTGTCCGTCGATGAAAAACCGGCGCCAAGCGTGATGGCGCCCGTCGGCTTCTCCGTGACTTTCATCTGCACGTCGACCTGATCCGGATCGCCTTCGATAGGCACGGTGGTCACGTCGACATCGGTGAAATATCCGAGCCGGCTGATGCGGTCTTTCGAGAGCTTGAGCGCCTGACTGTCGAACCACGCGCTTTCGAACTGGCGCATTTCACGGCGCACGACTTCGTCGCGGGTGCGCGTGTTGCCGATCACCTCGACGCGGCGCACATAGATGCGCTTGCCGGGATCGACTTGCAAGGTGAGCGCGACCGTGTGATGCGCGTGATCGATCTCTGGTTGCGCGTTGACGCTCGCGAAGGCGTAGCCGTATTCGCCGAGCCGGTCGACGAGCTTCTGCGTGACCTGCTGTAGTTTGTCCGCCGAGAACAGCTCGCCCGGCTTGATGCTCACGAGCGTCGACAGTTCCGCGTCGCGCCCGAGCAGGTTGCCTGCGAGCTTCACGCTCGTGATTGTGTAAGGCTTGCCTTCGTGCAGCGTAATGGTTAGGTACATGTCCTTCTTGTCGGGCGAGATCGAAACCTGCGTCGATTCCACGCTAAATTCAAGGTAGCCGCGATCGAGATAGAACGAGCGCAGATTTTGCAGATCGCCGGTGAGCTTCTCTTTTTGGTAGAGATCGTTCTTCGTGTACCAGGAGAACCAGTTGGGCGTGGAAAGCTGCATCTCGTCGTTCAGCGTCTTCTCGTTGTACGCGGTGTTGCCGAGAAAGTTGATCTGCCTGATCTTCGCGCTCGGTCCTTCGGCGACGGAGAAAAGCAGTTGCACGCGGCCGCGATCGAGCGGCGTCACGGTCGTCATGACTTCGGCGGCGTAGAAGCCGCGCATCAGATACTGGCGCTTAAGCTCCTGCTCCGCGCGGTTCGCGAGCGCCTTGTTGTAGGTCTGCCCTGGCGCGAATCCGACCGCCTTCAGGGCCTTTGACAAACTGTCCTTGTCGAATTCGTGCGTGCCCGAAAACTCGACGCCGGCGATGGCCGCCGCTTCGACGACGTGCACGACGAGCACGTCACCTTCGGTTGACACGCTCACGTCGGTGAAGAGGCCGGTGTCGTACAGTGCGCGGATCACATCGGTGGAGCGCGCCTCGGTGAAGGTGTCGCCGCGCCGGACCTTCAGATTCGCGAAGACCGTCGACGGATCGACGCGGCTCACGCCTTCTATACGAATGTCACGCACGACGAAACCGCTATCGGCGTGCGCGTGCGCGCTGGCGAGGGCGCCCGTCGCGACTGCGAGCGAGCGATAGATGTGATGCTTCATGCGGAGATTCGAAAAAAAGTGGACAGGCGTAGCGGACTTACTGGATCGGCCCACCACCTACAACGGGCACAGACTGGCCGGTCGCCGCGCCGATGACTTCATGGATCTGCAGCGCGCTATCGCGTCGTATGCGAAAGGAGAGTTGTGCGCCGCCCTGAAGGATGAAGGAAAGAATCAGCGCGCCGGTGCCGTCCGCATCGAGCGCGACTTCCCAACCTGCGCAATTCATCGTGAATTTGGTCGCGCGATTTCTATTACGGATTCTCTCCGAGCACGCGATGGCATGCGCGAGCGCCGCAAGCAACTCGTGCATGACGGAGCAATGCAGTGCGACGGAAGAGCCGGAGCGCGCGTCGACGACGAGATAGCCGCCGTCGTCGCTGAGCTGAAAGCCCGCGAGCGAATCGATGGGGATTGCCGGGCGCATATGCGTTGGAAAAATGAGTGTGAATAGAGGCAAAGTCTAAAGAGAACTCGCCAGAATTGAGTTACCGGTCTCTTACGGCGTGTTGTGCGGTGGTTGCACTTTGGAATGCTGAATAGGTGCACTCGAACATTCGGTTCAGAGCGGGATGACACAAGCGAGGTGATCGACATGACGCCTGTGCGACCATCGACTAGTGACGGCACCGCCCAGAAGTAAGAGCAGGCGCATGTTCCGCGTGCTGTGCGCGCAGCTATTCAGCAGCCGTATCCGACGCTTCCGCGTCCTTGCGCCACCCGCCACCCAGCGCGGTGTAGAGCGTCACCACGTTGGTCTGTTGCGCTGCCCGGTCCGTCACGAACTGCGTCTGCGCGGTGAAGAGCGTTCTTTGCGCGGTCAGCAAGGTCAGAAAGCTGTCCAGGCCGCCGCGATAGCGCGCGTTCGCAATGTCGTAGTACTGCTGGGCGGCATCGACATATTGCGCATCCGCTGCTGTTTGCTCCATGTAAGTCGCGCGCGCCGCGAGTGCGTTGGAGACTTCCTTGAACGCAGTTTGAATCGTGCCTTCGTACGCGGCGACGTAGATGTTTTTCGAGATCTTCGCGGAGTCGAGCGAGGCGCGCAGACTGCCGAACTGAAAGATCGGCACGCTGATCGACGGCTCGAAAGCCCAGGCGCCTGAACCGTCCTTGAAGAGCGACGACAGCCCGTTGCTCGCGACACCTCCCATCGCGGTGAGAGAAACGGTGGGGAAGAATGCCGCGCGCGCCGCACCGATATAGGCGTTGGCGGACTTCAGCGTGTGTTCTGCTTCGATGATGTCGGGCCGCTGCGTCAGAAGCGCCGATGGCAGGCCCTCCGGGATCGTCGCGAAAAGGGACTCGTCGGGCAGGGCGCGATCACCGGGGAACCCATCGGGCAGAGGACAGCCGATCACGGCGATCAGGTTGTTGCGGTCCTGCTCGACCGCCCGTCGATATGCGGCGAGACTCGACATCGCACTCGTTAGGGATGTGCGCGCGGACTGGACGTCTTCCATCGAGCCGCTGCCGAGGTTGGCCGCGCGCAGTGTCGTCTCGTACGTGTCGCGATACGATGCGACCGTTCGCTCGGTCAAGTCGAGCAAAGCGCGATCCGATAGCCATGTGAGATAGTCGCTCGCCGTCGTTGAGATGAGACTAATCTGCGTGCTGCGGCGCGCGGCGTCCGTCGACAGATACTGTTCGAGGGCCTGATCCTTCAAGCTGCCGATACGCCCGAAGAAGTCGATTTCCCATGCGGTCGTACCGAGTTCGAGACTTGTGGACTTCGTGGTCGCCCCGGATTGATGTGAGGCGCTGTGCGCACCGGTCGCCGTGATCGACGGTCCCAGTTCCGCGCGGACGATCCGATATTCGGCCTCATACTGCGCAACCTTCAACGCCGCTTGCCGCAGGTCGCGGTTGTTGGCCAACGCAAGCTCGATCAGTTGCCGCAGATGGGCATCCTGCACGAACGAGCGCCAGTCGGACAATGTATCGGCATCCGTTGTGTTTCGCTGCGCGCGTGTTGACTCATACTGCGGATAGGACGCAGGCATCGGCGCAGCGGGGCGTTCAAAGCGAGGTTCGAGCGTACATGCGCCGAGCGCAAAGACAGTCAGCGTCGCCGCGACGATGCGGCTCATGGATATGCGCTTATTCATGAGCGGCACCTTCTTTCTTCTTGTTTCCGAAGCCCCGAACCACCACGAAGAACACGGGCACGAACACGATGGCGAGCAGTGTCGCAGCTATCACGCCGCCGAGCACGCCGTTGCCGAGACTTTCGCGGCTCGACGCTCCCGCCCCGCTCGCGAACGCCATCGGCAGCACGCCGAAACCAAAGGCAAGCGACGTCATCACGATCGGGCGCAAACGCAGATGCGCTGCTTCAATGGCGGCCCGTCGCACGCCGTGACCGCGCTCATTCAGGGACTTCGCATACTCGACGATCAAAATCGCGTTCTTGGTCGCGAGGCCGATGGTCGTGAGCAAGCCAACCTTGAAATAGATGTCGTCGGTGAAGCCGCGCAGGTGTGCCGCGACCAGTGCGCCGACGATGCCGAGCGGTACGACGAGAATCACCGAGAACGGCACAGACCAGCTTTCGTACAGCCCTGCGAGACAAAGGAACACGACGATCAGGGACAGCGCGTAAAGATACGTCGCTTGCGACCCGGCCAGCTTCTCCTGATAGGACTGGCCGGTCCATTCCATCGCGATACCTTGCGGCAGTTGGGCGACCAAAGATTCGATCGCGCTCATCGTATCCCCGCTACTGACGCCCGGCGGGCTTTGCGCCGTCGTCTCCAGCGCGAGGCTGCGGTTATAGCGTTCGACTTGTGGAGAACCGGTCGTCCAGTGGCCGGAGGCAAAGGAAGAGAAGGGCACCATCTTGCCGTCGTAGCTCGTCGTGAGCGTGGTGCTCGTCGCGCTTGTCGTGCTTGTGGTACTTGTCGTACTGCTGCTGGTGCTGCTCGTCGTTGTATTGCTCGATGTCACGAACCATCTGCCGATGTCCGCAGGCATCATGCGATATTGCGGCAACGCCTGAACGTAGACCTTCTGGATGCGCCCGGTGTCCACGTAGTTGTTCACGTAAGTCGAGCCGAACGCGGTCTGCAAAGTATCGTTGATATCCGATGCGCTCACGCCGAGTGCCGAAGCCTTCAGGTAATCGATATCGACGGCGTACTGCGGCACGTCGGACATGCCGGC
This sequence comes from Burkholderia sp. 8Y, assembly GCF_902506145.1. Lineage (GTDB taxonomy): Bacteria > Pseudomonadota > Gammaproteobacteria > Burkholderiales > Burkholderiaceae > Caballeronia. The sequence goes on from NZ_LR733554.1 coordinate 71,963, forward strand.
CGGCCGCATTCCGGTGATCTTCGGATCCTTTGCTGCCAGAGCCAAGAGTTTGTTTCTCGCGGCGACAAGCTGTTCATGTCCGACACCAGCCATGTCCTTGAGCTCGAAATCGACGCCGCTGTAGCTGCCGAGACCTTGCACGGCGGGCGGATTCATCACGAAGACCTGCCCCGCGCGCAAGCTGCGAAAGTGCGCGTTCGCGGCGCCGACGATATCGGCCGCGGACTGGCCTTTGCGCTTGCGTTCATTCCAGTCCTTGAGCTGGACCATGGCCATCGCCATGTTCTGACCGCTGCCCGAGACACTGAAGCCGTCGAGCATGACGACGTTCTCCACTTCGGGAAGCCCCATGAAATAGGACTCGACTTGCTTCTCGACCACATTGGTCTGCACGCTCGAACTGCCAGCGGGCAAATTGATAATGGTCATGAGCGAGCCCTGATCCTCATCCGGCAAGAACGATGAAGGAAGCTGCCAGTACAGCAGCCCGGCGACGCCGCAGATCGCGACATAGGCCGCCATCCAGCGCAGCGGACGTGCGACGAGCCGTGTCACCAGGCGCTCGTAGCGACGCGTGCCGCCTTCGAACTTGCGCTCGAACCATGCGAAAAAGCCGCGGCGCTGAAGTTGCGGATCGATGGGGCGCAGCAGCGTCGCGCAAAGTGCGGGCGTGAGCGTCAGCGCGAGGAGCACCGAGAGCACCATCGCCGACGTGATCGTCAGCGAGAACTGACGATAGATCTCGCCCGTCGATCCGGACATGAACGCCATCGGAATGAACACGGCCGTCAGCACGGCGGTGACGCCGACCAATGCGCCGCCGATTTCGTCCATTGCCTTGATGGTCGCATCGAGAGGCGACATGCCTTCGCCCAAGAGCCGCTCGACGTTCTCGACGACGACGATCGCGTCATCGACCAGAAGACCGATGGCCAGCACAAGTGCGAACAGCGACAGCACGTTAATGGTGAAGCCGACCGCGGCGATGAGCGCGAACGTGCCGAGCAGCGCGACCGGCACGACGATAGTCGGAATGAGCGTCGCGCGCAGGTTGCCGAGGAACAGGTACATCACGAGGAACACGAGCACGACGGCTTCGAACAGCGTCGTGATGACCTCGGAGATAGACGCGGAAACGAAAGGTGTCGTGTCGTGCGGAACGCTCAGTTGCACGCCGCCGGGCATCTGCTTCTGCAACAACGCGAGTTGCGCGCGCACCGCCTTCGCGACCGACAACGCGTTAGCGCCGCTGGCGAGCATGATGCCCATCGCGGCGGCGGGCTTGCCGTTCAGACGCGAAGTCATGTCGTAGGAGTCGCCACCGACTTCAACCGTGCCCACATCCTTCAGATACACACGCGAACCGTCCTGATTGACGCGAAGAAGAATATTGGCGAACTCATCGGAGGTCTTAAGGAAGCCGCGCGTCACGATGGTCGCGTTGATGGCTTGCGTCTGAGTCTGCGGCGCGCCGCCGATCTGCCCGACGGAGAGTTGCGCGTTCTGACTGTCTATGGCGGCCGTAACATCGCTCGGCATCAGGCCGACGCTGCGCAGCTTCACCGGATCGAGCCATACACGCATGGAGTGCTGCGCACTGAAGAGCGTCACTTGTCCCACGCCGCTAATCTGCGTGAGCGGATCCTGCACACGCGTCGCGAGCAAATTGCCAAGATCAACCGTGTTCAGGCGGCCATCGGTGGACGTAACCGACACGACCATCAAAATGCTGCCCGAGGTCTTGCTGACCTGAATGCCTTGTTGCTGAACGGCGCTTGGCAGGGATGCGTTCGCTTCCTGCACCTTGTTCTGCACTTGCATCGCGGCGACGTCGGCATTGGTGCCCGACTTGAACGTCAGCGTAATGGTCGCGGTGCCGGCCGAGCTGCTCGTCGAGGACATGTACATCAGATTGTCCATGCCCGTCATGTCCTGGGCGATCACCTGCGTGACCGTGGTGGCGAGCGTATCCGCGGAGGCGCCCGGATAGGTCGCGGTGATTCGGATCGACGGCGGCGCGACGTTCGGATACTGCTCGACGGAAAGCGTTCGAATCGAAAGCGCGCCGATGAGCATCACGACGATGGCGATGACCCATGCGAGCACGGGCCGCTGAATGAAGAAACGGGAGAGCATCGTACGTCAATCTCCCTTGGCGAGTTGCGCTTGCGCATCGCCTTCGACGGGCGAGACCTTCATGCCGGCGCTCACTATCTGCAGGTTGTCGGTGGCAATGCGCTCGCCAGCGCGAAGGCCTTGCGTCACGATCCAGTCGTTGCCGTGCGCTTTCTCGGCGATGACGGTTCGGCTTTCGATGACGTTCCCTGCGTTCACGACGAGCACGGTCGATGTGCCGCCGGCGCCGCGATTCACGAGCGTTTGCGGCACGAGAATGGCGTCCTGCTCGCCTTCGTCCAATTGCGCCTGCACGAACATGCCCGGCAAAAGCTGGTGCTCCGGATTGGGAATCGATGCGCGCAGCGTGATCGAGCCGGTGGTCTGGTCGACGGTGACATCGGAGAACAGCAGCGTGCCGGTATGCGCGTACGTCGCGCCGTCTTCCGTCTGCACCGTGACCTTGCTCGTGCCGGGCTTTAGCGCGCCCGAAGCGATGGCCTTAGAGAGCCGCAGCGCTTCGGTGCTGGAACGGGTGACGTCGAGATAGAGCGTGTCCATCGACTGGATGGTCGTGAGCGCCGTCGATTGTCCCGAGGCGACGAGCGCCCCGACCGTCACCGCCGACTTCCCGATCTTGCCGCTGATCGGCGCGACGATGCGCGTGCGCGCCAGATTCACGCGCGCGGTCTCGAGCGAGCCGCGATCCGTGGCAATATCGGCGCGTGCTTCGGCGGCGGCGGCGGTGTAGTTCTCCACGTCCTGCGCGCTCACGCTCTTAATCTGGAACAGCTCCTGATAGCGCTGCGCCGTGACGTCGGCGGCATTCGAGGTGGCGATCGCCTTTTGCAGCGTTCCGAGAGCCGTGTCGTACGCGGCCTGGTAGCTGGCTGCATCAAGTTGATAGAGCGGCTCGCCTGCCTGGACGGTCGAGCCCTCGACGAACAGGCGCTTCGTCAGGATGCCGTCGACCTGAGGGCGCACGTCGGCAACTTCGACCGACGAAAGTCGTCCGGACAGATCGTCCACGATGTCGATCCGCTGCGCCTTCAGCGTCGTCACGCTGACTTCGGGAGGCTTCACGGCGGGCGGCGCGCCGGCGGCGGACCGGTTGCCGCACGCGGACAGTGCGCAGCCGGCGACAGTGGCGAGCGCGAGCAGGCGCGCGAGCGGGCGATGCGCAAACGGCAGGATGAAAGCGTATTCGTTGTCTGGCATGTCGAAAGTGAAAGGGCTGGCATCGCACCGTCGCTCCTCACTTCGTCGGGGAATAAGGCAGACCGATCCCTGCCGCCGTGCATCGGACGAGCCGAGGGCGGTTCATGAAGTAAGAGAGAGTTGTCGCGACGCGGACTGCTAGCTGTCGGTCGGCGAGACGGCGCGAGGAATTGCCGAGAGCCCTAACGATAAGCGCCAGCTGCGCGCAAATCAACTAAGTCATTGATTTCTAGCTACATTCATACATTGTGTCTAAATTGACATGAATCGCCCGACGCTTTTTGTTGGAGAATCGAGGGCAGTGAAGATGCGCTGAGAATCGCCGCTAAGCGTCGCACCGAAACGAACAACAGGCTATAAATTGAGTGGATCCCATTTGCTGCTGGTCGAAGACGATTCGGAAATCAGCCAATCGCTGGCAGACTATTTGCGCGACAAAGGCTTTGCCGTTCAAGTCGCCGAGAGCGCAGAAGCCGGACGCGAGTTGCTCGAAAACGGCCGCTTCGATCTGATTCTGCTCGACGTGATGCTGCCCGGCGAGGACGGACTCAGCTTCTGCCGGGGCGTGCGCGCATCGAACGGGCCGCCGGTCATCATGCTCACGGCGTTGTCCGAACCGACCGATGCCGTCGTGGGGCTCGAGCTTGGCGCGGAAGACTATGTGTCGAAGCCCTTCGACTTGCGCGAGTTGCTTGCGCGCATCCGCACCGTGTTAAGGCGCGGGCAGGCGACGGAGCCTGCGAGCAGTGCCGCCGCCACCGAACTCGTCCTGGCGTTCTCAGGCTTCACGTTCTTTCCCTATCGACGATATCTGCGCTCGCCGACCAACTTGCGCATCCCGCTGACCGGCGCGGAAACCGACCTGCTGCTCGTGCTGTGCCGGCATTCACGGCGAGTGCTGTCGCGCGAGGAGCTGATCCGGCTCACGCGCGGCAAGGATTTTCCGATCGCGGCGCGCTCGATCGATCTGCTCGTCAGCAGGCTGCGCCGCAAGCTGGCAAGCGATGATCCGCTCGACGATCCGATTCGCACGATGCGCACGGGCGGCTATGCGTTCCAGCCCGAGGTCACCGTCCGATGAGAACTCGCTCGATGCCGCGCGTCTTCTCGACGACGCTCGGCCAGATCCTGGCTATCGTCGCCTGTTCATCGGCCGCGACGCTGGCGCTGTTCATCGCCTTGCTTTTTTATCCCGGCGCGCCACCGAATCCGCCGTGGCCGTGGCAGACGTCGTACCGCATACAAGCGCTGGTCGACATGCTTAGCGCCGTGCCCGATGACGAGCGTGCACGCTTGCTGAGCGCGGCGCAGCGCCCGACGCTAACGGCAACGCTGACCGACCAGCCGACGCTGTGTATTGGCTCCACGCTAGACACACACGATCTCGAATCGGCGCTCAGATCAGGGTTGGGTATGGATTCGCGCCTGACGGTTCGCACATGCGATGGGCGGCATCCGGCGAAGGACCTGCAGGTGCTCATTCCGCTCGGCAATCGCACGCTTGAGATTCGCACGGACCGCAACGAGCGCGAGCCCGATCGCTTCACCATTCCTTTTTTCTCAGCGCTAGCGTTCCTATGCGTGGGTGTCGCGGGGCTATCGGCATGGGCGGTGTCGCGCGTGATCCGTCCTTTGCGGCGCCTGTCGGAGAAAGCCGATGCCTTCGGCCGCGACATCACCGTCGCGCCGATCGAAGAGGAGGGTCCGCTCGAGATCCGGCGTGCGGCCCATGCGTTTAATCGAATGCAGGAGCGCATTGCCAAATCGATGCAAAGCCGCACGAGGATGCTCGCCGCGATCAGTCACGATCTGCGCACGCCGCTCACGCGCATGCGCCTGCAGCTCGACGCGGAAAAAAAAGAGATCGAGCGCACGAAGCTGCTACGCGATGTCGATCTCATGCGGAAAATGGTCAGTTCTGCGCTTGCTTTCCTGACGAGCGATGCGGGAGCGGAAGCGAAAGAATGGCTGGACCTTGGTGCGCTGCTCGAAACGCTGTGCGACGATTATGCTGAGTCGGGCAGTGCGATATGCTACGAAGGAACGAATCACCTGCCGTATTTTTGCAGGCCCGAAGGCATGCAGCGGGTGATGACGAATCTGCTGGAGAACGCAATCCATTACGGCACGGAGACGCTCGTCACCGCCCATACAGTCGATCGGACCGTCATCGTGGAAGTGATGGACAACGGACCGGGTATTCCGGAGGATCGTTTGCAGGACGTGGTCGAGCCGTTCGTGCGGCTCGACGCGGCGCGTTCAAAAAGGCCGGGCAGCGTGGGCTTAGGCTTGTCGATCGTCGATGACATCGTGCGCGCACATGGCGGAAGGCTCACCCTGATCAACCGAAAACCGTCCGGGCTGATCGCACGCGTCGCGCTTCCCATGGCTGCAGGCGCCGCGAGGGCATCGGCGCGGAGCTCTGGTTGACTTGAAGGCTCGGCTTTTGTATCCGTGGCGGACGCGTCGTTCGCGGAAGATCAACGTTTCACCTGACATAGCAGTTGGCCCTTTCTACCGTGGTGTGCGTCAACTACCGGGTCCGGTGGCGAGGGTCGTTGCAGACGTGCGCCGAAACGAGTAGGAACGAATCCTACTGATCGGAGGCTGCCATGAGAACGACGCAGCAGATGAGCATCACCCTTCCCAACGAGATGGCCGAGTTCGTCCGCACCAACGTCGCGAGCGGCGACTACGCGTCTGACAGCGAAGTGCTGCGAGATGCGCTTCGTGCTCTACGTGAGCGTGACCGCGCCGTTGACGCATGGTTGCGAAACGAAGTGGTTCCCGCAGCGCAAGCACTTCGCGACGATCCAAGCCGTGCCCTGTCAGTCGACCAGGTCCGTGCAGAACTGAGTCTGCGCCCGAAGCGCTGGATCAACTGCAAAGACTCGAAAGCCCATTTCGGACGCGGGAGCCCCGCTGACCGCGGAACGATATGTCGATTCGATCGTCGATTTCTGCATGAAGCTCGAGACATTCCCGGCGCGCGGTGTGGCACGTGACGACCTGCTGCCCGGACTCCAAGTCACGCATTTTCGAAAACGGGCCATTATCGCGTATATGCTAGAGCCAGAGGGTGTCTCAATCGTGGGTGTGTTTTATGGTGGCCAGGATTACGAGGCGGCGCTTGCCTCTGATGACGACGAGTGAAGTACAACAATCCACACGGCGAACGAAAGCTGCGCGAGAGAACGAATCCAGCAGCTATTTGACATAAAGGGAAATAACATCGTTTAGTCAGGTTTACTAATGAAAATGGCGCGACTTAGAGCTTGACGGATAAGCAGGATTCCACAAAGTGGCATTCTATCCACGGCGAAAGCGACGGTCACTACATCCGCGCTGCGATGGCAGGGAGGCGCTCAACGGAGCTAAACAATGTTTGCTTCGCGAGGGTTCCGCATCTGCCGCTCGCCGTGCAAACAAGTTGGAAGGAAGCATCGACCGCCTGCTAGGGCGGATTCAACAGGTCTATGCAACACACCGAAGGTTGCGTAAGCGGCGGCATTTGCGATGGAGCAGAGTCACGCCCGATCTATTACAGTGAGAGCCAGAAGGAGCTGATGCGGGAGCGCTGGCGTGCGGGTGAGTCGCTGCAGCTCGTTGCGCAGCAACGGACAGGCAAGAGGCTGCCGATCTGCATTGTTTGCTCCCCGAGCCGGCGAGGGAATCGCCGGCTCGCAGTCTGCCAAGTCAAGAAGCAACTAAGCTCGCGCGCGGACAGGTCTGCGGACACCGGTCTTGCTGGACACTTTCGTCCCGCACGGCCAAAGCATCCGCTCCCGCTGAACGGCTGAGCCTTGGCTAAACGTCGGTCAGCGGCGGCGCAGAGGTCGGTTTTGACGCATGCGAGCGCAAGTCATCGACGAACAGCCGTCCAACGTTAAGCGCCGTGTGGTACAGGCAATCGCCGGTGGCCAGGTCCAACCTTTGCGTCGAATACCGGTTGATATAGCGATACAACAATACTCGGACACGGAAAGAGAAAATGAAACTGAAAGCACTAACGTTGGTTGTCGCCGCATTTTCGGCGGCGACAGTAGGGCAAGCACAAGCCGCAGGTTGTCTGAAGGGAGCAGCGGTTGGCGGTGTCGGTGGACACTTTGTCGGAAAAGGCCATGCTGTGCTTGGTGCCGCAGGAGGCTGTCTCGTGGGTCGTCACTTGGCGAATAAGAAGGCCAAGGAGGACGCGGCTGCTCAGGGACAAGCGCAGCCCGATGCGCAATACCAGTCCAGTACGCAGGCCGCGAGGTCGCCGCAATAGCGTTACTACACTGGCCTAGTCGAGGCGGGAGACGCATGTCGGGCGACTCGCGAGGTTACTCGTCAGTAATCCGCTCGTCCGTCCCATTGCAGACGGGGGCTCGTCAACCGATGCGATCGCGCGCTCCCGTCGCTTCTCACGTGCGCGCCACTGCTGCAGGCAGCCCTCAGCGAGAGAATGCCGGTGGCGGATACGCCGATGCAGCAAGCGCGGTATGTCCTATCATCGAAACAAGGGCCTCCGAGGGGCCCTTAGGGGTGTTGGCGACTCAGCTTGTTCTGACTGTCAATCGGTCGCGGTTTTACGTGTCGCGAATGCGGCGATTGCTTCGGAGAAGTTCGGCTCGGATAATGAGCGGTCGCCAACCTCGCTCGAGATCGCATGACCAACAAACTGTCCAACGATTCGTGGGGCGACGAGTACGGGCGCTGGCTCGCTGATGTCAAACAGACGGTCGAGCGAGCCCGGCTGCGCGCCGTCGCCAGCGTGAACCGGGAGCTGGTGACGCTATATTGGCAAAATCGGCCGGGAGATCCTGGATCGGCAGCAGCGCCAAGGGTGGGGCACAGGCGTGGTTGACAAGCTTGCCCATGACCTGAAGGCAGCGTTTCCTGACATGCGCGGTTTCTCTCCGCGGAATCTCAAGTATATGCGTTCGTTGGCGCAAGCCTGGCCGGACGCTGAATTTGTGCAGCAGCCTGCTGCACAATTGCCCTGGTTCCACCTCTTTACCTTGATGGATAAGGTTAAGGATCCGTTGCAGAAAAATTGGTACGCCTGCAAGGCGCTTCAGCACGGGTGGTCACGACAAGTGCTGACGATGCAGATCGAAACGTCTGCATACACGCGGGCGGGCAGCGCAGTGACAAACTTCAGAGAAACGTTACCCCCGGCGCAGTCCGACCTTGCCAGGGAAGCGCTGAAAGATCCGTACGTCTTCGACTTCGTGGCCTTGCCGAAGACGCCCAAGAACGGGACATTGAGCAAGCTCTGACCCGTCACATCACTCGGTTTCTTCTTGAGCTAGGTGCCGGATTCGCATTTGTTGGGCGGCAGTATCGCATAGACGTCGGCGGTGATGAATTTTTCATCGATCTGCTGTTTTATCACCTTAAGTTCGTTGCTATGTTGTCGTCGAGCTCAAGACCACGCCGTTCCGTCCAGAGTACGCGGGCCAGCTCAACTTCTATCTGTCTGCGATTGACGCGCAGGTGAAAGCCGTAGATGATCAACCGACTATCGGGTTATTGCTCTGTAAACAAAAGAACCGACTGGTCGCAGAGTATGCGCTGCGAGGGGTTGCCAAGCCGATGGGCGTTGCGGAATATCAGTTGCTGCGACAGGTACCGGAATCGCTGGGAAAAACATTGCCCTCAACCGATCAGATCGAGGCCGAGCTTGGTACAGAACTACCAGACGCATAATCCGGCTGAGACGGCTGATGCGAACAGGAGCCAACCGTTGCCACACGCTTGCAACGCTATCACGATGTGGCGTCGAAGCCCGCCCTGTGAAAAACTGCGCGCGTGCCACCGTTTGACGCTGTGAAGGGGACCGTACGGCGTCCTCCAGTGACCCCGGGGGCCGTTGGTCCTCGTAGCCGCGACCACAGGCGGATCAGCCACGACTTCGTTGCTCAGGTCTCTTGGAAGTGATGGCGAATGGACGGAAACGGCTGCAAGCATCGCTGGTCCGAAGCTCGACGGTGTTGAAAGAGCAAATGCCATCAACTTGAGAAATGAACATTTCGGACTTTCGCATCGGCCTTGACTTCGCTTGCGGCCCGTTCATGTGGCGCTGCACCGACATTGGCATGCGCACGGTGACTGCTATCCGGCTGGTTGAGGATGACCCGTTCTGGTATCAAGGGCCGCCGTATATGGTGGAGGAAGTCGTACTCGACGAATTGGACTTGGACGATGCATATCCGAGCCACGATGCTCAGATTCGCGCGACTGTCGATAATCTCACCGACGGGCACCCTGGCTATCCCAGCGAAATTCTCTGGAGACTGATGCGCGACAAGGTGGAAGGCGAACGCTATCCGAGGCGGCGCCTGCTCCGGTTTGATCGGATACGAACCGACGGTGAAGTGTTGCACCCGTACAGCGCGCGTCGCGAAGCGGGCGAGGACAGCCCGTGGATCATCAGGCTCTACCTTCCATTCACACAAGAATGGGCGGAAATGGAAGAGGCCCAGTTCAGAATGCTGCCGCTGTCCACGCCCACGGCCGTTCGTGCCCGAGCGAGCCGGGACCGCCCGCGCGACTAGCGACATACGCGGCATCTCAAGGCCGCTGTCGTGTGTGACATGTCCACAGCGCGCCTCGGCGAGTCACGCGTCGTCGCAAAGTTCGCACTCTGAGGCTAACCGTAGCCGCAGGACGCGCCCGCAATTTCGCAGTGCCATCGCTTGTATTCTGCCGATGCCATCGGTGACCGACTTCAATGCAAGAGCATCGTCTGCTCTCGACGCGCGCGAGGCAGGTGTATGCTTCTAGCACCCCGCCCGAGACGACGCAGGTCACCGCCACGCGGCGGACAATGACGACGAAGCTGAGACTGCGCTTGTCAGCTGCCATCTGCAGATTGGGAACGGCGACGTTCATGGACATACGGTGCTATGGGACTCGATGGTTGCGCATCGTTACTTCACGCGATCACCAATCGATTCGATGCTTATCCTCCGTTTCCTGATGGCGGCGGTCATCATCAATGTGGAGGTAGAGGCTGGTTGTGGTCAACGATGCATGGCCTAGATTGTCGCGCACCAATCGAAGGTCCACGCGCTGGTCCGCCATGTGCGAACCAGCCGTATGCCTGAGCCAGTGAGCGGACGCTCTCTCGAGGAGGTCGGCCCGGGCTGCTGAGGATTCATCGCCGTGCCGAAGCCGGGCGGCCGCACCCGCGAACACGTCTTTCACGATCGCGTGCAGTGCCGCACGGGTTAGTGGGACGCAGGTGTCTGTCCGTTCATTAAAGGCCGTTGCGCCGATCGGCAGGACAAGGGGCGTGTCTTCGTTCGGTGACGGGAGCGCGGTCATGCCCAGATGCAGTCGATAGCGTGTAAGCGGCCAGCGAACCCGTCTTGACGAACGATGGATTACTCGACAGGCGCGAGAGGCTGCCAGTTATGAGGCAGCAATGTTGCGATGTCGCTTGCTTTGTGGGCCGGGAGGCGAGTCAGAATGTC
>NZ_LR733527.1 GCF_902506145.1 Burkholderia sp. 8Y
TGTAACGCCATCATCGTTGCCTCCAGGTCCTGTTGCGTGAGTTCGCGCTGTTTCTTCGTGCCGGGCGCCCGTTGCGGCGTGCGCGCCTGCGCGCCGCGATGCGTGCGCGAAGGCGCCGTGCCGATGCTGCGGTTGTCGCGCTGCGCCTGCACCGCCTGCGCCAGCTCAAGCACGTGCGCGAGCCGCTTGCACTCAACGATGGCGCCCTGATCGACCTCCGTGAGGCGGTCGTATTGCCGACACACCAGCGCCCGCTCGCCGGCGCGCAACTGCGTGCGTCCGTCCGGATACTCCCACACCTCGATGTCACGGTGGACCAGCGCGCGATTCGCGTCGGTGTCTTCCAGCAGATACATCACCCGGTCGTACTGCACCGTCAGCGTCTTGGTGACCCGTCGCGCTTCGCGCCACGTCAGCGCCCGTTCCAGACTCTCGTCAGCGCGCAGTGAACGATGCGCGTCATAGTCGCTCCTCGGTGGCTTGGCAAAGCGCGCGTTGTAGTCGGCCATGAAGCAGGGCGCATAGGCGTTGGCCGCGTCCACCGTGCTGATGCCGCGCAGGCGCAGTTCCTTCACCAGCCGGTCCTGCAAGGTGAGGTGCGCGCGCTCCACACGCCCCTTGGCCGGGCTCGAATTGGCGCAAAACGTGTCAATGTTCAACTCGTACATCGCCCGGCCGAATTGCGTCACGGCGTTGCCAGTCTTGCCCGCGCGTGCATTGCGAAACACCGTGAACTTGTCGCTGTAGAACGCACCCGGCTTGCCATGGCGCTCGATGTACGCGCGCGTCGCCTCGAAATAGCTGAAAGTCGATTCGCTGCGCGTGAAATGCAGCCACATCAGCCGGCTGGTGGCATCGTCCACATACACCAGCAGCGTGCATTGCGGGGCACGCTCCTCGAACCAGCGATGCTCGCAGCCATCGATCTGGATCAGCTCGCCCAGGCACGCACGCCGCGCGCGCGGCTGATACACCTTCGGCGGGCGCTGCCGGCGCGGCACCCACAGGCCGGCCTCGATCATCAGATGCCGCACCGTTTCCTTGGCAAGCCGGATGCCGTGGCATTCGTCAAGCTTCTCGCGCGCCAAAGTCGGGCCGAAGTCGGCGTAGCGCTCTCGGATAATGCTCACGGCGCGCTGTGCCAAAGCATCGTCG
>NZ_LR733537.1 GCF_902506145.1 Burkholderia sp. 8Y
GTAAGCGACTCGGCTGGGCCAGTTCCTGATTCGCGCGCGCGTGAGGCATGATGGTGCTGTCGTGGTGGAATTCGTATAGATCACGGGGGATCGTGCCCATGATCGGCAATCGTGGACACGATCCACTCAAATCTATCCAGATCTACCCGGTTAAGGGCGTAGGCGGAGTGGCCGGCTTCAGTTTGTCAGCCACGTTCCAGGGCAGCAATTCGTCGATGCGTGAGATCTTGTGATCAGCGATATGGGTCAGGACGTACTCCATATAGGCGCGCGGGTTGATCCCGTTGAGCTTTGCCGACCCGATCAAGCTATACATCGCGGCGGCTCGCTCGCCCCCGCTGTCGGAGCCGACGAACAGATAGTTCTTGCGTCCGAGCGCGACACAGCGCAGCGCGTTCTCGGCAAGCACGTTGCTGATCTCGACTCGACCGTCCTCGCAGTAGAACACCAGCGGCGCCCAGTGGTTCAGCGAGTAGTTGATTGCTTTTGCGAGCGCGGACTTCGTCGATAGCGTCGCGAGTTTCACCCTGATCGTCGCTTCGAGCTTCGCGAGCAACGGCTTGCTCTTTTCCTGCCTGAAGCGCAGACGCTCGTCAGGCGCCTTGCCGCGGATGTCGGCTTCTATGCGGTAGAGTTCGCCGATCATCTCGAGCAGTTGCTGGGTATCTAAAGTCGGTGTGCGCGCGTGAACATCGTAAATGTACCTCCTCGCATGATCCCAGCATGCCGCTTCGTGGATCTCGCCGCTCGCATACAGTTGATCAAAACCGGCGTATGCATCGGCCTGCAGGATGCCGCGGAATGCGGCGAGACGGGTCTGAGGATGGACGCCTTTGCGATTCGAGGAGAAGTCGAACCATACCGCAGCCGGCTCAGTCGAGCCCGAGCGGTGATCGTCACGCACGTAGACCCAGAAGCGACCGGTCACCGTCTTTCCGTTGCCTGGCGCGAGCACCGCAACCGGCGTGTCGTCGACGTGTACCTTGCCGGGGACCAGCACGTAGCGCTGGATTGCTTCAACAAGCGGTCCGCAGAGCTCGGCGATCTGCCCGATCCAGCGGCCCATACTGGCGCGATCCAACGTCACGCCGTCGCGTGCCGCAATCTCCGATTGGCGGTACAGCGGTTGGTGATCGGCGAACTTCGATACCGCAATGTCGGCCAGCAGGCTCGGATGCGCGATGCTGTGCTCGATGGGCAGGCTGGGCATCGCGGGCTGTTCGATGTGGCCGCAGTCAGGACAGCACAGCTTGTGACGGATCGTGCGGATCACTTTGAACGCAGCCGCTACGCGCGCGAGCTGCTCCGAAACATCCTCGCCGAGTCGCTGCATCGTTGTCGCACACTTGGGGCAAGCCGGATTCGGTGTAAGTTCGATTTCATCGCGTGGCAAGTGCGGCGGCAGCGGCTCTCGCGTGGGCGCTCGACCGGGCGGCGCCGTCGACGTCTTGTCTGGACGCCCTCGCGTCTCGGCAGCGCCCTGACCGGCCGTCAGGTCTTCCAGCTGCGCCTCGAGTTTATCGATCTGCCGGGCCAGTTTCTCGGACTTGCTCCCGAAGTACATCCGCCTGAGCTTGTCGATCTGCACCTTCAGGCGTTCGATTTGGTCGTCCCTTGCGGCGATCTCCCGCACCATGTTCTCGATCGACGCCTGCTGCTCGAGCACCAGAGCCTGGAGCTCCGCGACGGTGGTGGGAAGCGGCGCAGATTGGGACATGCGTCGCAGTTTACGAGCCTTCGATGTGGTTTACAACATCGACAGAGCAGCGGTGCGTTTCGGGTGTCGCCAGTCGATGCCTTCGAGGAGCATCGACAGCTGTGCGCTCGACAGATGGATTTTTCCACCGTCGGCCTGGGGCCAGATAAACCGGCCTCGCTCCAATCGTTTTGCGAGCAGCCAGAGCCCATCGTCGGTCGCCCAAAGCAGCTTCACGAGATCGCCGCGGCGGCCGCGGAAGATGAATACGTTGCCACCCAGCGGATTCTCTTCGAGAGCTGTCTGCACTTTCGCGGCCAGCCCCTGGAAGCCGCAGCGCATGTCTGTCACGCCGGCCACGAGCCAAACGCGCGTACCTGCCGGCAGCGCGATCACTTCAGGCATTCCTGCAGGAACGCTTCAGCGCGCTCGGCAGACAGGCCGCGAATCCTCACACGCCGTTTGCCGATCTCCACCTCGATTTCGCACACGGGCGCCGGCATCGGTACGCCGCTCGTCGCTTGCGACGCCATTGACGACTCAGGCGGCCGCAGTACCAATGCCGGATCGATTACGTCGACGCTCAGCAGCTTCGTGCTGGGCACGCTAGGCGCAGCTTCGAGTGCAGGAATGACAAGCTTGCCTTCACGGTATTGCTTGCGCCATGCGAACACCACATTGGCGTTGATGTCGTGCCGTCGCGCAACGATCGACACCGACATGCCGGGTTCCAATGTCTCCCTGATGACCAGCTGCTTAAATTCTTGCGCATACGTGCGATGGGGATGGGTACGGCCCGCTGCGTTCGACATGGCTGACTGTCTCCGTCAAGCTGAACGCGCCCATCATGCGTCGAAATATTCCGCACTGAGATACGGTCGTGCCGAGTCGCATAC
>NZ_LR733536.1 GCF_902506145.1 Burkholderia sp. 8Y
GACGACGGCGACGGGTCGGCAACGCCTCTTCTTCGATAGTGTTCACGTGTCCGCTTATTCGCTTTAGTGGACACGATACTCCCAAGCGCTTCGCCGACAATCAAGGTGAGTTGGCCAGCCGCTTACGATAGCGTGACAGCTCCATCATCATTTCGCGTGTCGCTGGCACGAGTCGCTCCTTGCCGCCCTTGCCGCGCACCGCTAACCACCAGCGGATCGACGCATCCGCGTCTCGACGAATAAAGAACTGTCCCATCGTGTTGCTGCCGACCTCGGCGATGCGAAGGCCGCCGAGGTAAAGCAGTGTGAAAAGCCAACGCGCGCGGTGGGCATGCGCGTTGTCGCGCGGCCGTTCCCGCGGCATGGCGGCAATGTAGTCCTTGACCTCCTGCCAGAGACTTGGCTCCAAATAACGCGTGATACGCGGCGCCACGTGTCTGGCGCGCTGGCGTGACAGCGAGAGCGGATTGCCGGCCAGGTAGCCGGCTTGCACGAGCCACGAAAACATCACGTTCAGGATGACGGTCGCCTGACGTTGACTGGAGGGGGAGAGCGGGCCGTAAAACGGACGCCAACGTGCGTCGCCGCGCGGATGCTTGCGGCCGCCGCCGGCGACCCACGCGGTGGCGGGCTGCGGATCGGCGAGGAATCGCTGATACCGTAGGCAGTCTTCGTGCGTCAACGACGAGAGCGGCTTGCCGAGCACGACGACGGCCCACAGCAGAAGGCGCTCGGCCTCCTTGCGATAGTTCTCGAAGGTGGTCTTGGTGTCGACAAAGCGCGAGAGCCATGCGCGGATCGCGTCGAGGTCGTTCTCGGCGGCGATCTGGGGGCGGACGCTCACGGCCCGGTTCGACCCCGCGCTGCCATCGAGCTCAGCCGGAAGGATGAGCGTTTCGAGCGGCGCAGGCCGGAGGGTAAGGGCGGGCGTACCAAAGGACACGATGTTGAAAGTCTCGACGTTTCAGGAGGCGGCAAAAGCCTACTCTCTCAACATTATAAGCATAATGTCAAATCGAGGCGTCCGTCCGATTAGGAAAACGACTTTTTACGTTGTATTATCAACGGACCGTTCTCCATTGCATCCCCATGTCCGACGTCCTCTCCGACGAAAGCCGCCTCGCGGCTGATATCGAGCGCCTCAAGGTCGAATTCCCGAAGACGCGGGAGCTGTATCGCGAAGTCTGCGCGCTGCTGTTTTTCCGCTTTGGCGTCGCCCCGACCGCGAACCGCCTCTACAACCTGGTCCGGCGCGGCACCATGAGCACGCCGGCTTCCGTGTTGAGCGAATTCTGGGCGGAGTTGCGCGAGAAGAGCCGGGTGCGCATCGAGCATCCGGACTTGCCAACGGACCTGCGCGAAGCGGCCGGCGAGCTGATCGGCACGCTTTGGACGCGGGCGACGGCATCGGCCGAGGCGCAACTGACGGCGCTGCGCGATGAGGTCGAGGCCGCTCGCAGAGAAGCGGAGCAGAAGGTTGTCGCGGCGCGCGAAGAACTTGGGCGCACGGAGACGGCGCTGGAGCAGCGCACGGCGGCCTTGCTGGCCGCGCAGGTGGAGATCCGAGCGTTGGAGCGGCAGCAGGCGGAGGAGTCGGCGACGCGCAAAGCGCTTGAGGCGCAGATTCAGCGTCTCGCCGACGAGGCGGTAGCGCGCGAGCAGGAACTCGAGAAAGTGCGCGATACCTTTTCGCGCGATCTCGACAAGCTTCGAGAGACGGCGAGCCGCGCCGAGGAACGCTTACGCGCAACAGAAAAACGAGCCCTGTTAGAGATCGATCGCGAACGCAGCGCGATGGCCAAGGCTCATAAGGAACTGGCGGAGGCAGCCAAACGCGCCGACAAGCGAGAGGCCGAGCATCGTCGCGCCGTCGAGGCGCTGCAGGCGCAGCAGGGCGATGCCCGCCATCAAACCGGGGTGCTGCAAGGCAAGCTCGCCGCGCTCGAAGTCGCGCATCACTCGCTTCAGGAACAGTTGAAGTCGCTGCGCGGAACGACGCGCTCCCCGCCGCGGCGCGCGGCCATGGCAGAACCCAGTGCGCCAGTTAGGCGAGCCGCCCGAAAGGCAGCCGTTGGCAAAACGGCGAGAGCAAAGGCTCGCACGTAGATAATGACCGGGTGAGGCCGGCGAGTGAGCGCGGTTCACGCCGGTTGGCGTTTCCATCGCCGCCGACGGTCAAAAGGAGCGAACAGATGAGAAGATCGGCTGAGAACAAGTTGCGGGTGGTCGCGGTGCGGATCGACCCCGTCATCGAACAGCGCTTGCGCGTGCTGGCAGAAGCCTCGGGGCGCAAGCAGTCGTTCTTTTTGCAACGGATGATCGAGGAAGGCATCAATGCGATCGAAGAAATCTGGCTGTCGCCGGACACGCTAGCCAAGGTCCGGAACGGTCATCTGCCTGAGTTGCTTGACGCGCGCAGCGCGACCTCGGATCTTTTCGACCTAAACGTGACCGACGCAGACTAGTAGCACGGGCGGTCGGCTGTTTTCGTAGCGGTCCGATAAGATCGAGTTCGTTTCCACTAGCGAGGAAGAGACTTCAATGAACAAGCAGGAACTGATCGACGCGGTTGCGTCGGAGTCGGGTACGAGCAAGGTCGCGGCAGAAGAGACCATCAATGCCGTGTTTGAGACGATTTCGAAAGCGGTGGCTGCAGGTGACGCCGTTCAGCTGATCGGCTTTGGGTCGTTTGGGACCGGCGAGCGGGCCGCACGAACCGGTCGAAATCCGCAGACGGGTGAGACGATCGAGATCGCGGCAGCCAAGACCGTCAAGTTCGCGGCCGGCAAGAGTTTCAAAGACGCCGTCAACCAAGCGTGAACGACGGCGGCTCAGTCCTGCAGCCGCTCCGGTCTAGAAGAGCTGATCGTCCAACGGCCGCAGACTGTTCAGCTTGACTGCCGTGAGGCGTTCGCTGCCGTCCGCATGGATCGACCGGATCATGATCCGTTGGCCCCGCGCTTCGCCCAGCACCTCGACGATGCGCTCCTCATAGCGCACCAACGTGCCGCGAGGTGGTTTGCGTTTCATGCGGCTGCGACCGGTCGAAGAAGGCATAGGGCGTCAAAGCTCGTGCGTCGATCGCATTATGCCAATTCGCCGCGACGGTGCCACATCGTTTAGCCGGTGACGGCACAAACAGAGAGGGGGATGGTCATGCGCCGCATCGTGGTACGCTCTTCGCCGGTTCACGGACGCGGCGTATTTGCGCTCACTCAGATCGGGGCTGGTGAGACAATCCTCGAATACAAGGGCAAGCGCCTGTCCTGGGCACAAGCGCAGCGCCAGTATGCCCGTTGGGCCGCCGAAGACGGTCACACGTTTTACTTCGATCTCGACGACGGGCGCGTGATCGACGGCGCGCAGGGTGGCAACTCGGCGCGCTGGGTCAATCACAGTTGCGCGCCGAACTGCGAAGCCGAGCAAGAGGGCAGCCGGGTTTTCTTCCACGCGCTGCGCGACATCAAGCCGGGCGAAGAGTTGTTTATCGACTATCGACTCTTCGTCGAAGGGCGAAGAACAGCTGCGCTCAAGACGCTCTATGCGTGCCGCTGCGGATCCGATGCTTGTCGAGGGACGATGCTGGCTCCGTCCTGAAACTGCCGACGAAATGATGTCGGCGCGCCACCGAAGATTGCACCTCGCCTACGGCACCTTGCTGGCGACCGCGACGACCCCGATGCTCTGAATATGCTGACCGAACGTGACTGTCATGCCCTCACCGAAATGGACTTTCGTTTCGCGCTTCCGGCGCAACGCATTCGGATGGAGATCGTCGCTCCCTATCCAACGCCTGAAGGAGGCGGTATCCGAGATTCGTTCGGTCGACCGCGCCGATCGCGCGCTTGCTGCCGAAGGGGCCGTGCTTCTGCTTGAAAGACTGTCGCCTGCACTCGAGCACGTCGATAGTTCCTCGGGCGCACTGGGCAGCGCGGTCAATCGTGCGATCGAGGCGCTCGTCCCGATCATCGCCGCCGCCGACGTTGAGTCCGCAGTCCGGGAACGCTGGCTGGAAAGGCTATTCGAGGCGTTGCAGGACGATCAGACGCCCTACATTGAGAGCCTTGGCGAACATTGGGGAAGCTTGTGCGTGACGCCCGAGTTGGCGTCTCAATGGGCGGACCGGCTGCTGCCGCTCGTCACGCATGTGCTGCAGGCTGAAGGGTTCAACTACTTCGTCGGTGTTGTGCCGTGCTTAAGTTCGCTTTACGCAGCCGGCCGGTTCGAGGAAATCATTGAGCTTGTGCACCGCGATCGGTTGAGTTACTGGTGGTATCGACGTTGGGCTGTCGACGCGCTGGTCTGCCTCGGACGTCCGGGCGACGCACTTCGCCTTGCTGAAGCGAGTCGAGGGCTGAATGCGCCGGAAAGTGCGATCGCGTGCGCCTGCGAGACGATCCTCCTCGCGTCTGGAATGACCGATGAGGCCTACGAGCGCTACGCGATTGCCGCCAATCGTGCAGGTACTTACCTCGCAACGTTCCGAGCCATCACCAAGAAATATCCGGAGAAAACGCCGGAAGCTATCTTGTCCGACCTGGTGCGAAGCGAGCCGGGGTCGGAAGGCAAATGGTTTGCCGCTGCCAAAGACGCCGGGCTGTTCGTTCAGGCGGTCGCGCTCTCCAGACAAAGTCCCACCGATCCGAAAACGCTCATACGCGCCGCTCGAGATTTCGAGACCAAGCAGTCCCAGTTTGCGATGGACTGTGCGCTGTGCGCACTGCAATGGATGGAGGCCGGCTACGGCTATGAAGTGACGATGACTGACGTCACCGATGCCTAC
This sequence comes from Burkholderia sp. 8Y, assembly GCF_902506145.1. GTDB lineage: Bacteria > Pseudomonadota > Gammaproteobacteria > Burkholderiales > Burkholderiaceae > Caballeronia. Next base: position 4,784 of record NZ_LR733536.1, read on the forward strand.
GATGCCCTCGTCGCAGCGGCGAGGGCTAGTCAGGTCTCGAAGGCGGCGGTGGATGATTGCCTGCGGAGCCTGATTCGTAGTGCAGACTCGCTTGTTGGCCGAGCGTTGCACACGCGCGTGGACGCCGACAGGCGCTAGACAAGAAGAAACTAAGTTTCTGCTGATGCAGCGCGTCGGCGCCGCTTGCGCCTTTGCGTGAGCCCGGCAAGAGGCTACCCTTACCCTCCGACGACAAGGGTTGACACGCCCCGCATGCTTCCTTGACTTCTCGTGAGCCTCGATACGCTGGTCTCAACGGATCAGGAGATGAGGAGCGTATGAAGTCAATCGTAGCAAACCGAAATCATCAAGTCCCGGCCACTTCACCCGGCGCGCCGAAGCGGACTTCACTGGAAGCTGATCGTGAACTCGCTCATATACAAAAAGTGGTGACCGGAGTACGGGCAACATGCGTTCCGTTGCCGATAAGCGTTCGGTACTGGAGAACGCGCCTCCATGAGCTTCGCATTGGCTACACGTTGCTGCCCGTTCAACTTGCCCGGCTTTCTGCGCTGGAGCTTGACGTGGAGGATATCGCACACGAACACCTGGACGTCGGGACGAGCGACGAACGTCGCGTGGCGTAGAAAGACCAGTGAACAAGCAGTCGACGCGCCAAGACTCAGACTTGAAAGGCGTCCACGTCCTTCCTTCAGACAACGCCGTGACGCTTCAGTCATCGATCGCGGCAACTGGACAATGGGCGGCGTCTTCGCGACGGCTGCCCGTCTATCTGGAAGGGCGCGTGGACGCCTTCCCCAAAGAGACCAACTGCGCGGAAGCCAATCTTATCGATGCCCGAGTTGTGCCTCCGTCTTGTTACAGACGGCGTAAGCGACTCGGCTGGGCCAGTTCCTGATTCGCGCGCGCGTGAGGCATGATGGTGCTGTCGTGGTGGAATTCGTATAGATCACGGGGGATCGTGCCCATGATCGGCAATCGTGGACACGATCCACT
>NZ_LR733549.1 GCF_902506145.1 Burkholderia sp. 8Y
CGCGCTGCTGCATAGCGGCGTGCGGCGTTCGGCGCTGCGGGCTACGCCCTTCGCACCGAACGTCGCACAGAAGGATCAACTGAAACCACTGGCATCCGGTTTCTGCACAGCTTGACGCACACAACTCGCACCGCCGCGTGCTTTGGAGCAGCGGTCCAACATGCAACGTAGCCGACGCTCCGGAGAGGCGGATTAACGCGTATGGCTGAAATAGCATGGCCCTCGGCTACCGCGTGCGACCGCGTCGGAACGGCAACCGGTAAGGCACGGGGTAGGTCCGCCGCTGCGCCAATGGCCTCACACGGCGGGACTCTTTGCAAGGCGTCGTCAGTCAGTCGCACGACCGACGCACAAATTGGTCGGCGCGCCCAGCCTTGGTTGCCCGCGCTGCCGTGCGGCTGAACGCTTCTTACGCGAGCCGCAATGGCCAGGTGCATCGGCTCGCACGCGCATTCGAGCGGCGCCTCGGCTACCGCGCTCGGCCGTCTGAGAACCATGCACTGTAAGGCGTCGAGGCATTCCGGCACTGCGTCAAAGGCCTCATGCGGCTGGTCGGTTCGCAAGGCAACTAAGCTTTGATTCAAAGGTCGGCGTTAACTGTTGGAACCGCCTGATTCCGAGGCGACGGACCGTCGCGCTGAGCCACGGCGTCTGGCTCCGCGCCCGAGCTGTCCGCAACGCTCAATGCGCGCAGGCGAACCGCACCGCCGGCTACTCCGTGGTCCATCGAGTCCCTGCAAACATCGCGGCGCCCGACGCGCGCCTTCAATGCGAACCGTTCGCAGAAACTTGACGTGAAGGCGTGGCCTGGAGTCCGACACCACGGCCCCATGCCGAACCCCGCCCGATAACCCCGCGACCCAGTCGGCCCTCGCGCCCTCAGCCTGCCACTGCCCGCGCGCCGCTCGCCGATGCGGACTGCGAACCCGACAATCCGAATGGCCCGCTCAGGGTCCTACGCCTGGCCCCGCCGGCCGGGGCCCGAGAACCAGTCCGCCCCGCGCCTCCAGCCTGGCACGACCCGCGCCGCCGCTCGCCCAAACGGTATGCGAACCCGACAGGTCCGAAC
>NZ_LR733548.1 GCF_902506145.1 Burkholderia sp. 8Y
CCCCGGCCGTCTATCGCCGCCCCCGGCGATCACCCTTTCGGCGTATGCCCGGCTGCATCTCGGCTTTATCGATCCGAACGGTTCGCTCGGCCGCGCCTTCGGGAGCGTGGGGCTCGTCATCGAGGGGCATGGCACGCGCATCACCGCGCGACGCGCTCAACGCACCGCGCGCATCGACGGCGCATCGACGCAAGCGCAGCACGAGCGCATCAAGGCGTATCTGACGAAACTGCACACGGCGCTAGGCGTGACGCAACCCGTCGATATCGACGTGCACGAAACGCCGCGCGCGCATACGGGCCTGGGCTCCGGCACGCAACTCGCACTCGCGATCGGAACCGCGTTCGCCCGCGTGACCGGCCACGATCTCCCCACAGCGGATATCGCGCGCATTCTCGGACGCGGCGCGCGCTCGGGCATCGGCATACACGGGTTCGATCACGGCGGACTGATCGTCGACGGCGGACGCAGCACCGCCCACACGGAGACCGCCACACTGCCGCCACTGCTCGCGCGCCAGCCGTTTCCGGATGCATGGCGCGTGCTGCTCATCGACGACACATCGCGCGAAGGCTTGCACGGCGATGCTGAGAAACGCGGCCTCGCCTCGCTCGCGCCGTTTCCCGCCGCGCTCGCCGCCCATCTCGCCCATCTCGTGTTGATGCGCCTTCTGCCCGCCGTCGCCGAATGCGAGTTCGATATCTTCGCCGACGCCATCTGCGACATGCAGCAGACCATCGGCGATTACTTCGCGCCCGCCCAAGGCGGCGTGTTCGCGAGCCCCGCCGTGGCGCGCGCGCTGCAAGCCGTTGCCGCCGAACAGAAGGCCGGCATCGGACAGACATCTTGGGGGCCAGTGGGCTTCGCGTTCGTTGCAGGGGCGCAGCAGGCCGAACGCGCGCTCGCCACGGCGCAACGGGCGGCGCAGCAGGCATCGCTCAGTTTCTCCATCACCACGGCGCGCAATCGCGGTGCAACGTGGCAAGCCGCCGATTCGCGCGCGTCAGGCGCGGATGCTGCGTGATCGCGCGCTGCAACGCATCACTTTCCTATCGACCGAGCCCAGACCATGCCCGATGCCGCCGAAAGACCCTACGTGCTGCACATGTTCACGAGCACGCCGCAAATGAGTCCCTTCGATGTCAACATGGCGGCGGATGCCGGCTATCAGATCGTCGTGCCGTATTGCAACGTGGACGAGGGCAGCGTCGTGCAACTCACGCAGGACGCCATCTTTTCACGCGGGCCGAAGGGCGTGTCGCGCACGGGCATCTTTCTCGGCGGACGCGACGTGATGCTCGCCGCCGACATGCTCGAACGCGCGCGCAACGCGATGGTGCCGCCGTTCGAAGTCTCCGTTTTCGCCGATCCCAGCGGCGCCTACACGACCGCCGCCGCGCTCGTCGCGCTGGCGGAGAAGCATCTGAAGGCCGTGCATCAGGTCGGGTTCGACGGCAAGCGCGTCGTCATTCTCGGCGGCACGGGCGCGGTGGGACGCGTCGCCGCGGCGATGGCCGCATCGCTCGGCGCGGACGTGGTCGTCGCCAGTCATTCGAGCCAGTCGCGCGCGACGCAAGTGAGCGACGAGATCAACCGGCGCTTCGATATCGCGACGTCGGGCGTCGCGACGGGAACGCCGGCGCAGTTGCATCGCGAACTGACGCGAGCGGAGATCGTGTTCGCGACGGCGGTCGCCGGTGTGCAAGTGATGACCGCCGCCGATCTCGCGCACGCGAAGCATCTGTTGATCGCCGCCGACGTGAACGCGGTGCCGCCCGAAGGCATCGCGGGCGTCAACGTCATGGACGACGGCAAGCCGCTTGCCGGCGCGGCACGCACGGATGCGATCGGCATCGGGGCGCTCGCCATCGGCAACGTGAAGTATCAGGCGGAGCATCGCTTGTTCGTGCGCATGCGGACCGGCGGCAAGCCGGTGTACCTGGGTTTTCCCGAAGCGTTCGACGAAGCCCGCGCGATCGTCGCGGGACAGGACGCGTGATGGACGCGCGTGCACCGCGCGTCGCGGTGGCGGGGCTGTCGGCGCGTTTGCTCGCGCAGTCGGCGGCGCGCGCCGGGCTGAACGTCGTCGCGCTGGATATCTTCGGCGACCGCGATACGCGCGAGCACGCGGGCCAGTGGTTCGACATCGGCGGCGACGGCTTGTCGATAGACCGCGTGCGTCTCTACGATGCGCTCGAACGCGTCGCACGTCTGCCGCGTATGCTGGGCCTCGTCGTGACGAGCGGCTTCGAGCCGCTTGCCATGGAACTGAGCCGCGCGCCGGGCATGCCGCGTTTCATCGGCAACGGCGCGCAGTCGGCTGCCGTGCGCGATCCCCGGCGCTTTTTCGCGTTGCTCGACGACGCGCATATCGCGCATCCCGATGTGCGCTTCACGCGCCCCGCCGATGCGCGCGACTGGCTGGTCAAACGGTGCGACGGCTGCGGCGGCACGCATATCGAATGGGCGCGCGATATTGATACCCTGCCGTCCGGCGCCTATTTTCAGCGGCTCGCGCGAGGCCGTTCGATGTCCGCGCTCTTCATCGCGGCGCAGCGGGAAGCCGTGGTCATCGGCTTCGCGGAACAGCTCGCCGTGAGCACGCAGCGTCTGCCCTTCGTCCATGCGGGATCGCTTGGCCCCGTGACGTTGCCGCGCGACACGGCGGCGCGCATCGTTGAAGCGATCGAAACGATCGTGTGGCGAACGGACCTGACCGGTCTCGGCAGTCTCGACTTCCTGCTCGACGACGACACCTTCCAGGTGCTCGAAATCAACACACGGCCATCGTCGACGATGGCGCTCTACGAAGCCGCCTGGCCCGACGCGTGGCCGCATGGCCTGATCGACGCGCACCTGGACGCGTGCCTCGACGGCGCGTTGCCGCGCACGGACACCGCGTTCAGGCGACCGCCGCTGGTCGCGGGACAGCGCGTCGTGTTCGCGCAGCACGGCTTCGTGGCGTCGGAGGCGTTCAGCGACGCCTGTTTCGCCGATCCCGCGTGCCACGACGTGCCGCTGCCCGGCGCGCGTATCGAAGCGGGGATGCCCGTCTGCACGATGATGGCCGCCGCGCCCGAACTCGACTTGCTGCGCGCGGCGCTGGACAGCGAATGCGCGCGCATCCTGCAACGCATCACAAGCCACTAAAGACATGACACTGACTTGCGCACTTCCCGCCTTGAGCGTCAACGCGATCAGCGAGCCGCTCGTCGCGCAGTTGATCGAGCACCGCGAGCGTCTTCGCGTCGGCATCACGCGCACGCCTGCCGGCACGATCATCGTCGATGCGGGCGTCGATGCACCGGGCAGCGCGGACGCGGGCGTGCTCATCGCGCGAATCTGCATGGGCGGGCTCGGCCACGTTGCGCGCCGCACGGCTTTCGATGCCGCTCCGCTCTGGCCGACCTTCATCGAAGTGCATACGTCCAGTCCGGTGCTCGCCTGCCTCGGCAGCCAGTACGCGGGCTGGAGCCTCTCCGCGACGAAAGAGGAGACGGGCGGCAAGAAGTTCTTCTCGCTAGGCTCCGGCCCCGCGCGCGCGCTGGCGTGCAAGGAGCCGCTCTTCGACGAGTTGAGCTATCGCGACCGACACGAACGCGGCGCGCTCGTCATGGAAGTGAATCGTCTGCCGCCGCACGTGGTCATCGATAAAGTCATCAACGATTGCGGTCTCGAAGCGGACAAGCTCGTCATCGCGGTGACGCCGACACACTCTGTCGCGGGCACGGTGCAGGTCGTGGCGCGCGTCGTGGAAGTTGCGCTGCACAAGACGCACGTTCTGGGCGTCGATCTGAGCGAAATCGTCGAAGCGAGCGGCAGCGCGCCCCTGCCTCCGCCCGCGCCCGACGACGCGCAGGCCATGGGTCGCACCAACGACGCGATTCTCTACGGCGGCCGCGTGCATCTGACCGTGAAAAGCGATGCCGCCGCGAGACGCCTCGCCGCCGAATTGCCGTCGCTGAACGCGCGCGACTACGGCAGGCCCTTCGCGGAGATATTCAAGTCGTTCAACTACGACTTCTATCAGATCGATGCCGCGCTCTTCGCGCCCGCCGAAGCGTGGGTGTCCAGTCTCGAAAGCGGCGCGACGTATCACGGCGGCAAGCTCGACCCCGCGCTGCTCCACGCGCAATGGCACGTTACGCAAGGGGCGCCATGACACGCGTCGCGATCATGACCGACGAGACCGGCTGGCACACGAGCCGTCTGAGGAAAGCCTTTCGCGCGCGCGACGTCGAAGCGCGTTGCGTGGATCTCGCGGATTGCCGCATCGATACGACGTGGGCACCGCACGGTCTCGCGATTCCCGGCTTCGGCCACACGCTGCCGGATGCGGTGTTCGTGCGCGGTATCGCCGGCGGCACGTTCGAACAGGTCACGCTGCGGCTCGGCATTCTGCATGCCCTGCGCGAAAGCGGCGTGCCGGTCTATAACGATGCGCGCGCCATCGAACGCAGCGTCGACAAGTCCATGACGAGCTTTCTGCTCCACCGATATGGCGTGCCGACGCCCGCGACGTGGGCCGGCGAATCGCCCGCATTCGCCAAGCGCGTATTGATGCGCGAAGCGGCGGCGGGCCGCAAGCTCGTGATAAAGCCGCTCTTCGGTTCGCAGGGCAAGGGCTTGCGGCGGCTGGGCGACCACGCGTGCGAACCGTTGCCATCGCTCGAAGACTTCAGCGGCGTGGCGTATCTTCAGCGATATGTCGATGCCGGGCATCCGGGCTTCGACTGGCGCGTGCTCGTGATCGGCACGCAGGCGGTCGCGGCGATGAAGCGCGTGGGCGGCGATGACTGGATTCACAACTTCGCGCGTGGCGCGCGTTGCGAGCCGGCAGCGTTGACGCCCTCGCTCGCCGACACGGCCGTGCGGGCGAGCCGCGCGCTCGGGCTCGATTACGCGGGCGTCGATCTGATCGCCGCGAACGGACGCCCGCTCGTGCTCGAAGTCAATGGCGTGGCGGCGTGGCGCGGGCTGCAATCGGTGACATCGCTCGATATCGCCGCGCTGCTCGCCGACGATCTGCTCGACCGCAAGCTCGCTCTATCGCAGCGCACGCTCACGCTGGCCAGCGCCGATGCCCGCGCCTGACGACGCGCACGCGCGTGCGGCGTTCCTGCGCGCCTGCGCGCTCGATGTCGAGACGCGCAAGCCCGGCAACGTGAGCATCGCGAGCGCGGGGCACCGCATGACGGCGGCGCAGTTCATCGAGAGCGCGGCGGTGGCGTCAGCGGGCCTTTTCTTGCCGGGCGCACGCATCGGCGCGCGCATTCTGGAGGCCGTGCGCCGCACGTCAGACGCGGTTGGCTGCAACACGAATCTGGGCATCGTGCTGCTCGCCGCGCCGTTGTGCGCCGGGCTCGAACGTCTGCCGGGCAACCAGGCGTTCGACGCGAAACACTGGCAAGCCGCCACCGAAAGCGTGCTCGCATCGCTCGATGTGGAGGATGCGCGTCTCGCCTATCGCGCGATCGCGCTCGCCAATCCCGGCGGCCTCGGCGAAGCGCCCGAACAGTCCGTGCACGCGCCGCCGACCGTGGACCTGCGCGCCGCGATGACGCTCGCCGCCGACCGCGACAGCATCGCGCGGCAGTACGCGAACGGCTTCGCGGACGTGTTCGGCGCGGGCCTCGATGCGGCGCGAGACGCGGGCATCGCGGGGATCGCGAACGCGCAAGCCGCCATGCTGGATGCGTTCCTCACGTTCCTCTGCACGTGGCCCGACTCGCACATAGTGCGCAAAGCGGGCGCGGCGATGGCGCAAAGTGTCACGCGCGATGCCGCCATGCACCGCGCGAACTGGCGCGCTGCGGGCCGTCCTTCGCATGCGCCCGAGCTGGATGCGTGGGACGCCGAACTCAAGGCGCAAGGCATCAATCCGGGAACGAGCGCCGACCTTGCCGTGGCGGCGCTTTTCATCGCGTTACTGATCGCGTGATTTTCAAAGGCGCCCGGCGGCTTCGGGAAATTGGCACGGATCATGTTTAGGACGTACGCGGTTATGCCGCCGCGTGTGCAGCCGTTTGCATCGAAAACGCCTTGCGCGGTTTCGGGTTATCGACCGTGGCCGCCGTGAGCCGAGAGCAAGTCGATCGTCCCAAGAACCATTCACTGGAGGAACAGCATGGCCAAGATCAACCGCGTCATGATAGGCGAGTCGCTCGTCGGCGATGGCAACGAAGTCGCGCATATCGACTTGATCATCGGACCGCGAGGCTCCGCTGCGGAGACCGCGTTCTGCCACGCGCTCACGAACAACAAGGACGGCTTCACGTCGCTGCTGGCCGTGGTCGCGCCGAATCTCATCACCAAGCCCAATACGATTCTCTTCAACAAGGTCACGATCAAGGGCGCGAAACAGGCCGTGCAGATGTTCGGCCCCGCGCAGCACGCGGTGGCGCTCGCGGTCGCCGACAGCGTGGAAGACGGCACCATTCCCGCCGACGAAGCCGACGATTTGTTCATCTGTGTCGGCGTGTTCATTCACTGGGAAGCGGCCGACGACAAGAAAATTCAGGAGTTCAACTATCAGGCGACCAAGGAAGCCCTGCAGCGCGCGGTAGCGGGCGAACCGAAGGCTTCCGAAGTGGTGTCGAGGAAGTCGTCGGTGGCGCATCCGTTCGCGGCGGCCTGAGACGTCCATGTGGGAAGCGGCCGACGCGCATCATCCCGCGCCGGCCGCCTCGCATCGACCACGAAACGAGGTTCATCGAATGACCCCACGTTGCTTGCCCCTGACCCTGCTCGTCGCCTGCTCGCTCGCGAGCCCGCTGTCGTTCGCGGCGGCGGACGCGCCGGCTCAGGGACACGACTATCCCACGCAAGGCCGCGTCGAATACGTGCTCGCCTGCATGGACGACAACGGGCATGACTTCGTGAACGTCTATAAGTGCTCGTGCGCCATCGACAAGATCGCGCAAGTGCTGACCTACGACGACTTCGTGGAGCAATCGACGTTTTCCAAATACGCCACGCTCGGCGGCGAAGGCGGCGGCGAGTTTCGCGTCGATCGCGCGAAGGCGCAGACGAAGAAGTATCGCGAGCTTCAGCGCGAAGCATTCAAGGCGTGCGGTCTCGTGAAACCCGCATCGGCGGCCAAGTAAGCGCGCACCGGACGCTCATTGCGGCACGTAGCCCAGGCCGATCCATCCGAGCCCGCCTTCCACCGGCGACGCGCGCCGCCGCTCGATCACGACGCCCACCGCATCGACGTCATCGAACTTCGCGGGCTTCGCGAGCGACACCCTCACCCAATGCGCGCCGAACTGCGCGATGATGAGTTGCGCGATGCGTTCGGCCAGCGCCTCCAATAGCTGCACGCGATGCGACGCGAGCAACGCGTGAATGGCCTCGCGCACCGCGGCGTAGTTGACCGTATCCTCGATTCGGTCCGTCGTGCAGGCCCGCAACGACGGCACGCCGATCGCGAGACTCATGCGCACGGGCTGCGCGTCGTGCAGCTCGGTCTTGTCGATGCCGATCACCGTCTGCCCCGTCAGTCCCTCGATAAAAACGATGTCCATCGGCGGGTTCTCCCCGGCGGCGCGTGGCATGTCGCGAACGGCTTCGCGGATCGGATCGAATCGGCCCATATGCGTGTCGCCGCGCGAGCGGCCCGGTGAGTGGATCGAGCGTAGAGTCTGCTTATTCGCGAGGGAAAAGCAAAAAGTGCGCGCAACGGCCAAACTCTATGCGACTACTTATTGAACCGGCGCGCCATCGGATGTAGAGTTTTCGATAACCGGGCCCGATCGAGGCGGCAACCTTGACCGAATTCCACGCCCGGCCACGAGGCGCGCACGCGTGCGGCGAAAGCACGACGGCAACGAGACGGCCGCGGCGCCAGCGGAAATACAAACAGATTCGGCGTCGGACGCTCGCGCGGCTCATGCGCGAACGTGACAGGAACGCCACGGAGACACGGCCCCATGTCGTCGCTTGCTGACGTAGACACGCATGTCCGGGAAGTGCTGAACATCGTCAATAACCCGCTCGCCACGCGGCGCGCGAGCGATTCCGTCGCGCAATCGTGGATGCGGTGCCTCACCGAATTCCACCTCGATCCCGGCCGTTTCGTGATGCCGCCCGTGCTGACCACGCGCGAACTCACGGATCGCCGCGAAGCCGCGAGCGATCTCATCGCGTGCTCCAAGCTCGAAATGACGACGCTGTATCAACAGCTCGCCGATCCGGAACTCGCGGTCGTGCTGGTGGATGCGGACGGCGTGATCGTGCATCAGGTGTCGTCGGTGCCGTTCGGCGAGGCCGTGGCCGCCGACGGCCTGCGCGTCGGCGCGCTCTGGAGCGAGCGGGAAGCCGGCACGAATGGCATGGGCACGTGCCTCGTCGAGCGCGACTGCATTGCCGTGTGCCAGCACGAACACTTCTATTCGCGCTATACGTCGCTCACCTGCTCGGCCGCGCCGATTTTCGATGAACGCGGCAAAATCGCGGGCGTGCTCGACGTGACGAGCCGCTCCAAGCTGCTGCAGCAGCATTCGCTGGTACTCGTCGGCATGTCGCGGCAGATGATCGAAAATCGTCTGATCGATGCGCGTTACCGGCACGCGAACATGGTCCACTTTCATAGCCGTCCTGAGTTCGTCGGCACGCTGCACGCGGGCAAGCTCGCGGTCAGCGACGAAGGCGTGGTGCTCGCCGCGAGCCGCAGCGCGCTCTTTCAGCTCGACCTGCGTTCGCCGGCGGAACTATGCGGCAAGCGCATCGAAGAGGCGTTCAACGCATCGCTCGAAGACATGATCGCGCGCAGCATACGCGGCTCGTTTCATCCGGTGACGGTGTATAGCGCGAAGGCGAACAGCCGCTTCTTCGTCACCGCCCAGACGCCGCGCGAAGCGGCAAGCGGCGCGACGCGCATCGTCATGAACGATTCCGCATTGACGTCGAATGCGCGTGCGAAGCCAGCCCGCAAGGACTCGCGAGAAAACGCAGGCGCGGGCCGTCTCGACAAACTCTCGCATCTGGAATTCGGCGACCCGCGCATGGCCTCGCAGATTCAGCTCGCGGCACGCGTGATTCAACGCAAGATTCCAATCATCCTGCGCGGGCAAACGGGCACGGGCAAGGAAGTCTTCGCCAATGCGCTGCACAGCATCAGCCCGAATGGAGCCGGCGCGTTCGTCGCGGTGAACTGCGCGTCGCTGCCGGAGAATCTCATCGAAAGCGAATTGTTCGGCTATCGCGCGGGCGCATTCACTGGCGCGCAGCGCGAAGGACGGCGAGGGAAGATCGTGCAGGCAAATGGCGGCACGCTGTTTCTCGATGAAATCGGCGACATGCCGCTCGCGTTGCAGGCGCGCCTGCTGCGCGTGCTCGAAGAACACGAAGTCACGCCGCTGGGCGCGGAAACGACCGTGAAGGTGGACTTCCAGCTGATCAGCGCGAGTCACCGCAATCTCGCGGAACTCGTGCAGACAGGCATGTTCCGCGAAGACCTGTATTACCGGCTCAACGGTATCGAAATCAATTTGCCGCCCTTACGCGAACGCGCCGATGCGCTCGCGCTCATCAGTCATATTCTCGGAACGGAATCCGACGAACCGCCCGCGTTGAGCGCGGAAGCGCGACAGGCATTGCTGAGTTATGCGTGGCCCGGCAATATCCGCCAATTGCGGCACGTGCTGCAAATGGCCATTGCGCTTTGCGACGGCCCCGAGATTCGCTGCGCGCATCTGCCGCCCGAGATCGCGAACGGCACGCGTGCACTCGGACCAGCGAGTACGCCGGCAACATCGGCCACTGCGCCGCCGCATCTCACCGACGACGCCGACACGTCCGCGCTCAACGCGATTCAGGTGAGAGAACGCGAGACTGTGCTGCTGCTGCTCGACGAGCATCGCTGGAACGTGAGCAACGTCGCGAAGGTGCTCGGCATCAGCCGCAATACGCTGTATCGCAAGATGCATCGGCTGCATATACGGCTGTCGCACGATTCATCCGCGCCGCACGACGCATGACGCAGCCCGCGCCCGCCCGCCGGCTCGACGAGTTCAAACCCGACGCGCGTTTCGCGTGGTGCGTGACCGGCTCCGGTCACATGATCGAGGAATCGCTCGATCTCGCATTGCGCCTGCCGCGCTGCGACCTCTTCCTGTCGCGCGCGGGCGAAGAAGTGCTGCCGCTCTATGGCTGGCCCATCAAGAAGCTGCGCGAGCACTTCAAGGTCTTTCGCGACAACAGCGCGAGCAGCGTGCCCGTGGGCATGCTCTATCACGGCGACTATCACACCGTCGTGATAGCGCCCGCGACCAGCAACACGGTGGCGAAATGCGCGTTCGGCATCTCGGATACGCTGCCCACCAATCTCTTCGCGCAGGCCGGCAAGCAGTGCGTGCCGGGCATCGTTTTCGCATGCGATACCGCGCCGAGCGTCATCACGCAAACGCCGCGCGAATGGGTGGAACTGAGGCCGCGCGCCATCGAATTCGAAAACGTCGAACGGCTCGCGCGCATCGAACATACGACCGTCGCGCGCACGCTCGACGACCTGAAGGCCGAGCTCGAACGGCGGCTTTCGGACCTGAATCTCGCATGGAACACATTGTCTTCCTGACCGGCAGGCTCGCGGAGCAGAGCCTTTATCGCGTGCTCGAAGGCATCGCGCCTGCGGACGCGCAATCGGCTTTCACGTGGGAAGTGCGCGAGATCGGGCTGCAAGTGGCCGGACTGATGACCGCCGACATGATTCGCCGGCGCGTCGCGGTGCCTCTCAGCACAGGCACGAGCCGCATGATCGTGCCGGGCCGATGCCGTGGCGACCTCGACGCGCTCACCGCGCACTATGGCGTGAAAGTGGAGCGCGGTCCCGAAGAAGTGAAGGACTTGCCGCAGTTCTTCGGGCGCGAGGCAAGGCATGTGGATTTATCGCGCTATGAGACGGAGATCTTCGCGGAGATTGTCGATGCGCCGCATCTCGATCTCGAAGGCATCGCCGCGCGGGCGCGCGACTACGCGAACCAGGGCGCGGATGTGATCGACATCGGCTGCCTGCCCGAGACGCCGTTTCCGCATCTCGAAGACGCGGTCGCCATGCTGAAGAACGAGGGCTATCGCGTGAGCATCGATTCGATGCTCGCCGACGAGCTTCTACGCGGAGGACGCGCGGGCGCCGATTATCTGATGAGCCTGAACGTCGATACGCTGTGGATCGCGGACGAAACCGCATCGACGCCCATTCTCGTGCCGCGCGAGCCGCACGACATGGCGTCGCTCGATGCGGCCATCGACGCGATGAAAGCGCGGGGTCGCCCGTTCCTCGCCGATCCGATTCTCGACCCGATTCCGTTCGGGCTCGCGGTGTCTATCGCGCGTTATGTGAACTTGCGCGAGCGCCATGCGGATGTCGCGATCATGATGGGCATCGGCAATGTGACGGAGCTGACCGAAGCGGACACGAGCGGCATCAACGCGGTGCTGCTCGGCATGGCGGCGGAACTGCGCGTCGCGGCGGTGCTGACGACATCCGTGAGCCTGCACGCGCGCCGCGCCGTGCGCGAAGCCGATGTCGCGCGGCGCGTCATGCACGCGGCACGCGAGACTCAGACGCTGCCCAAAGGCATTTCGGGCGACCTCTCCGCGCTGCACGCGAAGCGCCCTTTTCCCTATAGCGCAGCGGAAATCGACGAACTCGCCCGTTCCGTACGGGATCCTAACTTTCGCGTTCAGGTGTCGGAAGAAGGCATCCATGTGTATAACCGCGAGGGGCACGGCATCGGCAGCGACCCATTCGCGCTCTATCCCGGCCTGAAGCTCGAAGCAGACGGCGGACACGCGTTCTACATGGGCGTTCAGCTTGCGCGCGCGGAGATTGCATGGCAACTCGGCAAGCGTTTCGATCAGGATCAGCCACTCGACTGGGGATGCGAAGTGGATCGTCCCGAGGAAGATCTGACGACGTGGCGCGCGCCCGGCGCCACGATGAAGAAGCGGTGACTACCTGGCGTCACGCCCCGCAAGCGGGACACTTTGCTGCGTTTCCGTCACAGTGACTCGCCCGGGCAATAGCTGCATGCGTTGGCATGGCGCTTGCGTCGCTTCGCGAGCGCACTTCGTCCGGACCGCGGGCGATGTCGTTGGCAATGACTGACTTACTCGTTCACCCAAGGAGAAATAGCGATGCAATGGACCACGCCGAGCTTCACCGACATGCGTTTCGGTTTCGAAATCACGATGTACATCGCCACGCGCTGAGCGCGGCGCACTACCGCGCGAAGCGGCATCTTCGCGCGGCTTCGACTGATGAACGCATGCGCGGACAGCCATGATCTACGAGACGATCGTCACGACGGCGGATCGCGATGGCCGCGCGCATGTCGCGCCGATGGGCGTGCGCTTCGAGGAAGGCTTTGCGATTCTCGCGCCGTTTCGCCCTTCGACGACGCTCGATAACGTCATATCGACCCAAAGCGCCGTCATCAACTTCACCACCGATGTGCGTGTTTTCGCGGGCTGCGTCACGGGCTTTCAACGCGACTGGCCGACGCTTCCCGCCACCGCGGTGCCGAGCGTGCGCCTCGCGGAGAGCCTCGCGCATGTCGAGCTGAGTCTTGTCGAACTGACCGATGACGAGACGCGCCCCACGCTGCGCATGGAATGCGTGCATCGCGAGACGCACGCGCCGTTTCCCGGCTTCAACCGCGCGCAGGCCGCAGTCGTCGAAGGCGCGATTCTCGTCAGCCGTCTCTTCATGTTGCCGCAAGACAAAGTGGATAGCGAGATCGGCTATCTGCGCATTGCCATCGACAAAACCGCGGGCGATGCTGAGCGCACCGCATGGAACTGGCTCATGCAGGCGATCGAACAGCATCGCGCGAAGACGCTTCGTTCCTGATGCCATCCTCTGGAGTTTCACGATGACCGCACTGCTCGCGAGCGTCCGCTCGGCGGATGAAGCATTCGATGCCGCAAACGCCGGCGCGGATCTGATCGATCTTAAGGAACCGCATGCGGGCGCGCTCGGCGGCGTCGCGACGGACGAAATCGCGCGAATCGTGCGTGCCTTGCGCGCGCAGTATGCGGTGCGGCCCATTAGCGCGACCATCGGCGACTTGCCTAACG
Source organism: Burkholderia sp. 8Y (assembly GCF_902506145.1). Lineage (GTDB taxonomy): Bacteria > Pseudomonadota > Gammaproteobacteria > Burkholderiales > Burkholderiaceae > Caballeronia. The sequence goes on from NZ_LR733548.1 coordinate 13,081, forward strand.
ACGCGCTCATTGAAATCTCGACCCGCGTGCTCGACGTTGCGGTCACAGGCGTGGATTACGTGAAGGTCGGTGTCACGCCCGGACCGCTCGCCGCTCAGTGCTTGCATCATCTTGCGTCCTTGCCCGCGACGGTCGTGCCCGTGCTGCTGTCCGACGACGGCATAGACAGTGCGCTCGCCATGCTGGCGGCGCGGCTCGGATTCGTCGCGCTCGTGTTCGACACGGCGAACAAGAACGGCCGCACACTCTTCGATCGCGTCGATACCGCGACGCTTGCCGCGTGCCTTTCGCAAGCGCGTTCGGGCGGCATGATGACCGCGCTCGCCGGATCGCTCAGGTGGTCCGATCTCGAACAAATACGCGCGCTGTCGCCCGATATCGCGGGCTTCAGAGGCGCGCTATGCGACGAACGCGATGGACGCGCGGGCCGGCTCGATCCGTTGCGTGTGCGTCAGTGGGCGCGTGCGCTACATGGCGAGCGCATGACCGCTCATGCCTGAAACGCGAGGAGCCGGTCTCGCATGACCGACGCATCGCCCTTGCTGAAAACTTCCACCAGGTAATTCGCGTCTTTCACGTAGGCAGGAAAGCGTCGATCGACGATCCCGCTCGCGGCCAGCGTTTCGAGCGGCGCGTGTGCTTCGATATTGCATGACTTAACGAGCATCAGGCGCTCGGCGTTGAGCGTCGTCGAAAGCCATGCAGCGAGACTGTCGGATGTGGTGTCCCAGTTGGTCATCGAGTCGGGCGCGGTACGCATCAGATCGGTCGGCACCCATACGGCCACCTGGCCATCGCGCAGCGCGCGCCGGATGCGTTCTTCATTCGATGCCAGCACGAGTTCGGGCAGCACGCCTTGCATGAGGATCGCGTACTGCGTCATCGCGAGCAGACACATGTTATGCGCGGCGAGGTCGTCGAAGCACCATTCGCGCTGATACTGCCGCACCGCGTCCGCGAAATCGCCGCCGCCCGGCACGATCACCACGCGCCCGCCGCCCAGTTCCCAAAGCCGCGTCAGCCATTCGCGCAGCGCGGGATCGTGACTCAGGCTTCCCCCGATCTTGACCACCCACATGGCCGTTATCCTCGCTCGAGATCGAGCGGCTCGTCGAAGCCGCCCGCTTCCATGCCCGCAATCGGCGATGCCGCGAGCAGCGCCACCGCCACGCTCGGCGCGCACGTCGAAGCCCATTCGGCCCGCTCTGCACCATGCGACGCAACGCCCGCGAGCCGCGCGAAGTCCACGTAGCCACGCGCGTCTTGCTGCGCCGCTGCGGCAGCGAGGAAGCGCCCGCATCCCGCACCGACGATCGGCGCCCTTGCCAGCGCGTCATGCTGCGCGCTCACGCGAGCCACATTCGCTTCGAGCGTGCGCAACTGCTCGTGCCGCCATGCAAGCGCGAAACGCCGCCATTCATCGGAGCTCGCATCGCAGGCATCACGTCCGATCATTCGTGCAATGCGCGCACGGCTCGCCGCTTGCGTCTTCGGGCCGTTGTCCGCGCTCGGGTGCTGATCGTGCGCGTCCCACAACTCGCCGGTCAAACGATACACATCCGCTGTCGTCGCGAACCACTCGTTCATCACGCCCGAGGTTTCGCCCCTGAATGCGATGCGATGCGCGACGCCGCACAACGGCGTTCGCACGATGCCCTGATACACGAGCTCGCCGCTGACGAGACGCTGCGCATCGTTCATGCCGCGCGCGGCGACCTTGCCCGCGACGATCGGGATGATGTCCGTCGTCGTGCTGCCGACATCGACGAGCAACGCATCGGGCAGGCGCGTCGCGACGTACTCGGCGCTCGCCAGCCAGTTCGCCGATGCGACCTTGCGCCAGCCGTCCGCGCAGGCAGAACGCGCGAGCCAGTTCGCCTTGCCGCCGTAGAACATCGTGCGCGGCCCGAGCCGTTGCGCAAGCGTTCGGGTCAGCGCGCGCACGCCTTCGGCGCGGTCCGCGAAGAGATCGACCATTTCGCCGGTCATCGTGACCGCGTGGCGCGCGGGGGCATCGGCGGCTTGCGGCCAGCGTTCGAACACGTCCTCGATGACTCGCTCCAGATGCGCGATGCCTTGCCACAACGGACACGCCCATTGCGCGACATCGACGACCGCGCTGGCCGCTGTCATGCACACCTTCACGTGCGCGCCGCCCACGTCCCAGCCGAAGACCGGCGCGTCGCCCGCACGCGTCGTCATGACGAAACTCCGCACGCGCGCACGCATGGGTCATCCTGTCCGAAGCCCGGTACACCATGCGCCGCCAGCAATTCGGCCGCGAGCTTGCGCGCCTTGCTGAGTTCCGCATAAGCCACGGTCAGCCGCGGATTGACTTCGATGACGACAGGCCCACGCTCGGCATGCCACACGACGTCGATGCCCGCGAAGCCGCGCAAGCCGGGAAGCGCGTGCGCCACGCGTTGCGCAAGCGTTTCAAGCACGCGGCCTCGTTCGCTATCACGCTGGATCGTGTCGACATCGACGCCATCGAACTGCACGACGCGCTGATGACGAGTCGACTGCACTGCATCGGAAAGCCCGATACGTTGATGATTGATCGACAGTAGCCGCGCGCCTGCGCCGTCGCAGAGCAGCGACAGGCTGAGCGCTTCGCCTTCGATCCACGCCTGCAGCACAGGATTGCGTCCCGCCGCTGCGCGCGCTTCGTATTCTTCGCGCGCCGCGCCGAGTTCGTTAAAGACGTAAGTGTCGAGGCCGCCCGCGCCGTCGTCGGGCTTCACCACCCAGCGGCGCGCTTCCGCTTCGACGGCGCGCTCCGGTTCGAGCGCGGGCGTCACAGCGATGCCGTATGCGGCGAGGCACGCGGCCGTCGCGCTCTTGCTGGATGCCACGCGTATCGCCTCCTTCGAACAACCGAGCCAGCGCGCCGCGCCGACTGCATCATGAAGCCGCAAGAGCAGGCCGTCGCATTCAGGCGCGATGACCATGGCATAGTCGTGCTCATGCGCGATGCGTGAGACAAAGTGCGTTATCGGTTCGCCGCTCTCAGGGCGCGCATGAGCGTGATGCTCGTCACCCTGCTCGAAGCAGGACGTGGCGATGGTTACATCGACTCCATCGAGCGCGCGCAAATCGTCGGCGATGGCATCGCGCATCACGCGGCCTTCGACGATCAGCGCGCTGAGGTCCGCGAGGCTGCCTGCGCTTGCGACATCGGGATCGATACCGCCGCCGGTGAGATACTCGAACACGAATAGTCTGGTCAAGGGAAAGCCATCCATGCAGGTGATACCCGTCCTCGATCTGCTCGACGGTCACGCCGTGCGCGCCGTGCGCGGCGAGCGTTCGCGCTACCGGCCGATTCAGTCTTCGTTGTGCGCGACAAGCGATCCCGTGGATGTCGCGCGGGCTTTGCTTGCCGCGACCGGCGCGTCCACGCTATACGTGGCCGATCTCGGCGCGATTCTCGGACGCGGCGCGCATATCGAAGCACTCGCCGCGCTTCGACATGCTTTGGGCGATGGCATCGCGATCTGGCTCGACGCGGGCTTTAGCGACTTCGCGTCGATGCACGCGCTGTTCGGGCGCATCGTGCGCTTCGAGCCACACGCGGCGGCTGCGACGCTCGTGCCGGTGTTCGGCACCGAGACCTTGATTGAAGCAAGCGCGATCGCCGATGCGAGTGCGGCCGGCTATGAGCCGATTTTGTCGCTCGACTATCGTGGCGGGCGCGCGCTCGGTACGTTGCACGGTGAGAGCGCGTGGTGGCCTTCGCGCGTGATCGTCATGACGCTGGATCACGTCGGTGCGAACGCCGGCCCTGATTTGCAGACGTTTGCCGCCGTACGCGCGATGGCCGGTGACCGCGGTTTGATCGGCGCGGGCGGTGTGCGGCATCGCGATGATGTGGCGCGGATTGCGCGGTGCGGCGCGCAAGGGTGGCTCGTTGCGTCGGCGATTCATGATCGGACGGTTTGAGTGGCGGTCGCCGGGGTGACTCAATATTTATGCCAATGGGGCTTGTTTTTTGGGGTGCTGGTGATTTGCGGTCGGGCGGTGCATGTCGCGCGTGACAGTGTGTTTCAGGTATGGCGCTCATTTCGACGTTCGCTTCGCCTTGGGTCTCGTTGAACTTGTCATCTTGTCGAACAAGTTCAACGACACAACCAAAAGGCAGACATAGAAACCGGCATAGACCTTGCTCAAAAAGCAGACCATGCCTGACTCCCCCAAACCAGCGCGAGCGCAAAGCCCGTGGACCTGTCCATTCTGCCCGCTCCTATGCGACGACATCGCGCTGGACGTCAGCCTCGACGCGCGCATGAGCGCAACGAACACTGCCTGCCCGAGGCTGGCCCGCTCGCTTGCGAGCATGAACGCCGACACGGCGCACAACCAACCGAAGATCAACGGAAAGCCCACCGACATCGCATCGGCAGTATCGCAAGCCGCGGCCATACTGATGCAATCGCATCGCCCGCTCTTCGGCGGCCTCGCCACCGACGTCGCCGGGGCGCGCGCACTCTATGAACTTGCCGCACACAGCGGCGCGATCCTCGATCATCTGCATGGCGATTCACTCACCGCAACCACGCTCGCGTTGCAGGATCGCGGCGCGCTCTTCACCACGCTATCGGAAGTGCGTTCGCGCGCCGATCTCATCGTCGTGTTCGGGTGCGAGCCGTCGCGTCGTTATCCGCGCTTCTACGAGCGGCTGCAAAGCGCACAGCGTGAAACGAAGATCCTGTTCGTCGGATGCGACGGCGATACTGCCGCCACGCATGCCGAAGCCCTGCTGCTCAATACGAATACCTTCGATACGCTCGCTCTCTGGTCAGCCCTTCTCGAAGGCCGCGAGCCCAATGCGCTCACCGACGCCAATACCGCCCGCGTATTGCAAGCGTTGACCGAGCGCATTCGCGCAGCGCATTACACCGCGTTCGTCTACGAGCCCGCCGTGCTGCCTGGGCCGCATGCGGCGCTCGCCATCGAAGCGATACACCAAATCGTGAAGACGTTGAATCGCACCGTGCGCGCGGGCGTGCTCGCATTGACCGGGGACGATGGCGCGCTCTCGGTCAATCAGGCCGTCACATGGCTGTCCGGTTTTCCGCTTAGAACGCGCGTGACGGCCGGGTTGCCGCTCGATCACGATCCGCATCGCTACGGCACGCAGACGCTTTTGCAACGGCACGAGATCGACGCACTGCTATGGGTGTCGAGCTTCGGTCCCGAACCGATGCCCGATGCGCTCGCCGACGACATACCCGCCATCGTCCTCGCGCATCCCGCGACTGCGCTCGATGAACGCAGCGCGCCGACTGTCTTCATTCCAGTCGCGACGCCCGGCGTCGATAGCAGCGGACACCTCTTTCGCATGGATACATCGGTAGTGGCGCCGCTCGTGCCGGCGCGCGAAGCGGCCTTGCCGACCGTCGCCGCCATCGCGAGCGAACTCTTACAGTCGATACGCGCGGGGAGAACGTCGTGAGCACTGCGTGTTTGAGAGGCGGCATCGTCTATGATCCGACGAACGGCATCAACGGCGAACAGCGCGATATCTTCATTCGCGACGGGCGCATCGTGGATCGCCTGGAACGTCAGGAGATCGCGCCCGAAAGCGACTTCGACGCAAGCGGCATGGTGGTCATGGCGGGCGGTATCGACCTGCATTCGCATATCGGCGGCGGCAAGACCAATCTCTCGCGTTTGCTGTTGCCGGAGGATCATCGCGACGATCCGCGTGCCGTGCCCAACAAGCCCGATGAAGGCCGCTACATGCGCCTGCCTTCTTGCGGCACGTGCGCGCCGGGCACGCTCGCGACAGGCTATCGTTATGCGGAGATGGGCTATACGGCCGCATTCGAGCCCGCGATGATCGCCTCGAATGCGCGCCACACGCATCTGGAGATGGGCGATACGCCGATCATCGATCACGGCGCCTATGTGATGATGGGCAACGACGAACTGCTCCTGCAAATGCTGGCCGCACGCGAAGACTTCGAACGCATGCGCGATTACGTCGGTTGGACCATCCATGCAAGCAAGGCGCTAGGCGTCAAAGTGGTCAACCCGGGCGGCATCTCCGCGTTCAAGTTCAATCAGCGTTCGCTCGATCTCGACGAAGCACACGTGCATTACGGCATCACGCCGCGCGATGTGTTGAGGACGCTGACTCGCGCGCTGACCGACTTGCGCGTGCCGCATCCGTTGCATGTTCATGCGAGCAATCTCGGCGTGCCTGGCAATGTCGATTCGACCATCGCGACGATGGATGCCGCCGAAGGATTGCCTGTCCATCTGACGCATATCCAGTTCCATAGCTACGGCACCGAAGGGCCGCGCAAATTCTCATCCGGCGCGCGAGCCATCGCGGAAGCCGTCAACGCGCGTCCCAACGTGACCATCGACGTGGGACAGATCATCTTCGGTCAGACTGTCACGGCCTCCGGTGACACGATGATGCAGTTCAGAAACGCGCCGCTCGCGCGTCCGCGCAAGTGGGTGCTCGGCGATATCGAATGCGATGGCGGCTGCGGCGTGCTTCCGTTCCGGTATCGCGAAGAGACCTTCGTGAATACGCTGCAATGGATCATCGGGCTGGAGATTTTCCTGCTCGTGGACGACCCGTGGCGCGTATCGATGACCACCGATCATCCGAACGGCGGTCCATTCACGAGTTATCCGCATCTGATACGGCTCCTGATGGACAAGTCCTTTCGCGATGAACAGCTCGACACGCTGCACGCCGAAGCCAGGACCGCGAGCGCCCTCGGTGACATCACGCGGGAATTCTCGCTGTACGAAATCGCCATCATCACGCGTGCCGGCCCCGCGCGTCTGCTCGGCCTCGCGGATCGCGGGCATCTCGGCGCGGGCGCAGCGGCGGATATCGCCGTGTATCGCGAAAACGCAGACCGCGAGCGCATGTTCACCTCACCCGCATATGTCTTTAAGGATGGCGAATTGATCGCACGCGACGGTTCGCTTCTCAAGACGCCGACGGGCGGCATTCACTACGTGCAGCCGGACTATGATCGCTCGATAGAAGCGTGCGTTCGCGCCTTTACCGAGGCCAACCTCGCCGCGCGCTTCGAGAACACGGCTATCGGCGACGACGAAATCTGCGCATGCTGCAACGGCGGCAGGCTTCTGCCCGTCGCGTGCCTCGCCACGCGCGCGAACGGACGAGCATGACGGCCATGCGTATCAACGACACGCAGATCGACGACACCTTCGCCGAAGCGTTCCCGATGAAGGCGACACGCCTTGTCATCACCGCACATACGCCGACTTGGGCGCGTCACGCGGCGAACTCGCTGACGGGGTTCGCGACGTCCGTGATCGATTGCGGATGCGAAGCGGGCATCGAGCGCGATCTCGCGGCCGATGAGACGCCCGATGGCAGGCCGGGCATCTCGGTGCTGATGTTCGCGGTGTCGTCGAAGGAACTGGCCAGGCAAATCGCACGGCGTGTCGGGCAATGCGTGCTCACGTGTCCGACCACAGCGGTCTATGGCGGCATCGACCCGGCAACGAGCCGCGCGCCGCTTTCCGACAACGCGCCGCTCGGCGCGGGACTGCGCTTCTTCGGCGACGGCTTTCAGATATCGAAAGTACTCGGTGGGACGCGCTATTGGCGCGTGCCCGTCATGGACGGCGAGTTCGTGTGCGAGGAATTCACGGCCACGGTTAAGGCGGTTGGCGGCGGCAACCTGCTGTTTCTCGCACGCGATCTCGACAGCGCGCTGAACGCAGCCGAAGCCGCGGTTGCCGCGATGCACGCGCTGCCGAATATCATTACGCCATTTCCCGGCGGCGTCGTGCGTTCGGGCTCGAAGATCGGTTCCAAGTATGCGGGCGCGACTGCATCCACGAACGATGCGTTCTGCCCGACGCTTATCGGCTTGTCGAAGAAGAGCGAACTGACGCCCGACGTTGCATGCGTGCTCGAAATCGTGATCGACGGTCTGACCGATGCCGATGTCGGCGCGGCGATGACGGCCGGCATCGCGGCCGCGACAGGCATAGGGCGCGTGGGTGGCGTGTTGCGCATATCAGCGGGAAACTATGGCGGCAAGCTCGGGCCTTATCACTTCAGGCTGCACGAACTCGCGGCGGCCGTCGATGGGGGCCGCGCATGAACGCCATTGCGTTGCGGGCAAAAAATGCGCCCGGCTTTCGTGTCGATGGGTCGAAGTTACTGCCTTCGGCACTCGCTTGCCTCGGGCACGGCGAACTCGCGCAACTGGTGTTGCAAGGTCACGGCGAACAATGCGCGCTAGCCGATCTTTTCGACATCACGCGAATCGAAGCGCAAGCGCCATCACTGCGTATTGAAGGCGATGTCGCGTGGCTGGATCGCATCGGGGCATCGCTCGATGAAGGCTCGTTCAGCGTACACGGCGATGTCGGCGACTACGCGGGCATCGGCATGAGCGGCGGCGAACTGCATATTCACGGCAATGCGGGCCGCTTTACCGCATGCGAAATGCAAGGCGGACGGCTGACGGTGCGCGGAGAAGTCGGCGACTTCGCGGCGGGCGCGCTGCCCGGCGACATGGAAGGCATGCGTGGCGGCATGTTGGTCATTCATGGCGACGCGGGCGCGCGTCTTGCAGACCGCATGCGGCGCGGCACCGTGCTCGTCGGCGGAAACGCGGGCGATTTCGCGGCATCGCGGCTCGTGGCGGGCACGCTTTGCATCGCAGGCGAAACGGGCGCCCACGTCGGCTATGGCATGCGGCGCGGTACGGTCGTACTATTGAATGCGCCGCAGCGGATCGGGCCGACGTTCACCGACGGCGGCCGTGGCTTCGATGTCTTCTGGCGGCTGCTTGCGCGCACGCTCGCGTCCGAGATCGCCCCATTCTCGGCGCTTCGCGCGGAAGTCTTGCCGACACGCTACGCTGGCGATCTCGCCGTGGACGGACGCGGGGAATTGCTGATCGCCAACTCATGAACAGACGAGAACAATGAAGCTTGTATCCGGCGGACGATTGCCCTTTGTCGAAGGAGGCGCGCCATGACCGCTGTGCGGGTTGCCGCCGCGACGCACGATAGAACGCGCGCGGCGAACGATCGCTTCGCGCGGCCGCTCGTCGCGCTGCACTGGATCATCGCGGCCGCCATCATCGCGATGTTGTGCATCGGCTTCTATATGGTCGGCCTGCCGCGCGGGCTGCCGTTTAAGTCGACGCTCATCAACTTCCACAAGTCACTCGGCATGACGGTTTTCCTGCTGGTGCTGATCCGCATCCTGGTACGCCTGGCCTATGGCCGCCCGCCTCTGCCGCCGATGGGAGCGTGGCAACGCGCCGCCGCGAGCACCACGCAGGCTCTTTTATACGTTGGCATGATCGCGATGCCGCTCACCGGCTATCTCGGCTCGTCGTTCAACAAGTTCGGCACGCGCTTCTGGGGCGTGCTCTTGCCTCAATGGGGATGGGACGACAAGGCCATGCGCGAACTGTTCTTCGGCATCCACGTCTATCTCGCGTGGATCATGGCCGCGCTGATCGTGCTGCATTTTCTAGGGGCGATGAAGCATGAACTTATCGATAAAGACGGACTGTTAAGGAGAATGTGGCCATGAGCGCCGTTAAGCGAGCCAGCGAGGCAGGCTCATGAAGATTCGTGTACTGGGCTCGTCGGCGGGTGGCGGTTTTCCGCAATGGAACTGCAACTGCCGCAATTGCGATGGCGTGCGTCGCGGCACCATCGCGGCGCGTGCGCGCACGCAGTCGTCCATCGCGGTCAGCGATAACGGCGAGGACTGGCTGCTCGTCAATGCATCGCCGGACATACTCGCGCAGATCGCGGCGAACCCTGAGTTACAACCCGCGCGCCGCGTGCGCGACACGGGCATTGCGGCGGTGATCGTCATGGATGCGCAGATCGATCATGTCACCGGCCTGCTCATGCTCCGCGAACGCGGCACGCCTTTACCGCTCTATGCAACCGACGCCGCGTGGCAAGACCTCTCGACGGGCTTTCCGATCACGTCGATTCTGTCGCATTACTGCGGCGTCGAGCATCGGCGCATTGCGCTCGACGGCGCCGCGTTGAGCGTGCCCGAACTGCCGCGCGTGCGGATCGACGCGCTACCGCTTTCGAGCAAAGCGCCGCCTTATTCGCCGCACCGCGAAGCGCCCGAAGTGGGCGACAACATCGGCCTCATGTTCACGAATAGCGCAACCGGCAAGCGCGCGTTCTATGCGCCGGGCCTCGGCGCAATCGAGCCGCATGTGCTCGAAGCGATGCGCGCGGCGGACCTGTTGCTAGTGGACGGCACCGTATGGACCGACGACGAAATGATCCGTCTGGGGCTCACGAAGAAGACCGGTGCGGACATGGGGCATCTTGCTCAAAGCGGCGCCGGCGGCATGATCGACGTACTCGATTCGATCGCAAGCGATGGAATGCGCAAGGTGCTCATTCATATCAACAACACGAACCCGATTCTCATCGAAGACGGTCCCGAACGGCGCATCCTGTCGGAGCATGGCATCGAAGTCGCGCACGACGGCATGAGCTTCGAGCTATGAAAATTTCCTGGAGAACGATGAATGCCTGACCGCCCGTTCACGCCGATGCTGAACCCCACAACCGGCCCGCTCTTTACCGCAGTGAAGACAGCGGAGCCTGCGTGGACGCGCGAGCAGTTCGAGGATCAACTGCGCGCGAAGGGCACGGCGTATCACATTCACCATCCGTTCAACGTGAAGATGAATAGCGGTGGATGTTCGCCCGAGCAGATCCGGGGCTGGGTCGCGAATCGCTTCTATTATCAGATCAACATCCCGCTGAAGGACGCTGCGGTCATGTCCAACTGCCCGGATCGTGAAACGCGCCGCCGCTGGGTGCTGCGCATTCTCGATCACGACGGCTACGACGATCAGCCCGGCGGCATAGAAGCGTGGGCACGCTTGGGCGATGCAGTGGGTCTCTCGCGCGACGATCTGTGGTCGTTGAAGCTCGTCACGCCCGGCGTGCGCTTCGCCGTCGACGCCTACGTGAACTTCGCGCGGCGTGCGCCGTGGCAGGAATCGGTGTGCTCGTCGTTGACGGAGATGTTTGCGCCGCAGATTCACAAGGACCGTCTCGCCACATGGCCCGAGCATTACAAGTGGATTGAAGCGGATGGTCTGGCTTACTTTCGCTCGCGTGTGTCGCTTGCACAGCGCGATGTCGAGCATGGTCTCGAAGTGACGCTCGCGCATTTCACGACACGCGAGCAGCAACAGCGCGCGCTCGACATCCTGCAATTCAAGCTGGATATTCTCTGGACCATGCTCGACTCCATCGAAAAGGCGTTCCCGTCATGAGCGATATGAATCCGACGCAGCGCGTGAAGGAAGCCGTCGAAGCACCGGATGATTCGTTGCATCCGAAGCTCAAGCGACTTTTTCGCCTGCAATGGGAGCCCGCGCAGGATGCGCACGTGTTGCTTTATCCTGAAGGCATGGTGAAGCTCAATCAAAGCGCCGCGCAGATTCTTTTGCGTTGTGACGGCACGCGCGATATTCCGTCCCTCGTCGCGGACCTGGAGCACGCGTTCAATGCGAGCAATCTGGGCGACGATGTGCGGGCTTTCATTGCCGGTGCGCGCTCGCGCGGCTGGCTCGAGTAAAGAAGTGCAAGCCGAGGTACGAGCATGACCGATCTGTCCGAACCCATTGCGAAACACGAGCACGAAGGCGCGGTCATACCGCCGCCGTTGTGGCTGCTTGCCGAGCTGACGTATCGCTGTCCGCTGCACTGCGTGTTCTGCTACAACCCCGTGAACTATGCGGATCACACACAAGAGCTGAATACCGGGCAATGGCTCGACGCCTTGCGCCAGGCGCGCGCGCTGGGCGCGGCGCAACTCGGCTTTTCCGGCGGCGAGCCGCTGCTTCGCGACGATCTGGAAACGCTCGTCGCCGAGGCGCGCAAGCTCGGTTTCTATACGAATCTCATCACGTCGGGTATCGGCCTCACGGACAAGCGTCTCACCGCGCTCAAGGACGCCGGCCTCGATCATATTCAGCTCTCGTTTCAGGACTCGACGCAGGAGCTGAACGACTTTCTATCGAGCACGAAGACATTCGATCTCAAGAAGCGCGTCGCGGGTCTCATCAAAGCGCACGGCTTCCCGATGGTGCTCAATTGCGTGCTGCATCGTTATAACTTGCCGCATATCGGCCGGATCATCGACATGGCGCTCGCGATGGACGCCGAGTACCTCGAACTGGCCAACACGCAGTACTACGGCTGGGCCCATGCGAACCGCGCGCAGCTCATGCCGACCGCCGAGCAGTTGCAGGAAGCTGAAGCGGTGGTCGAACGTTATCGCCGCGAAATAGGCGACAAGTGCAAGATATTCTTCGTCGTGCCGGACTATTACGAGCGCCGCCCGAAGCGTTGCATGAATGGATGGGGTTCCGTGTTCCTCGGCATTGCGCCCGATGGCGCAGCCCTGCCTTGCCATACGGCGCGCTCTTTGCCGGGTCTCACGTTTCCGAACGTCAAAGAGACACCGCTGAAAGACATCTGGTATGAAAGCGATGCCTTTAACCGTTTTCGTGGTTTCGGCTGGATGAAGGAGCCGTGCCGCAGTTGCGACGAGAAAGCGATCGACCTCGGTGGCTGCCGCTGCCAGGCGTACTTGCTCACGGAAGATCCCGCAAACGCGGACCCCGTGTGCGACAAGTCCCCGCATCATGAACGCGTGATCGAAGTCGTGCGTGCTGCATCGGTCAGAGCGGAACCGGCCGAGCAGCCCATTGTCTTTCGCAACGATGCGAATTCGCGGCGCTTCTCCACGGCGCATCGCGCAAATGATTCGGATAACGGAGAATAACCACCGTGACCGCTGACATCTCCGTGCTGCTGGTGGACGATCACGCAGTCGTGCGTGAGGGCTACAAGCGCCTGCTGGAACTGAGCCCCGACGTGAGCGTCGCGGGTGAAGCAGCGGACGCCGCGCAGGCGTATCAGAAATTCTGCGCGTTGCAGCCGGACGTCGTGGTGATGGACCTTGCATTGCCGGGCGCAAGCGGCATCGAAGCGATGCGGCGCATGCTCGCGCGTGAGCCGCAGGCGCGCGTGCTGATCTTCAGCGTGCACGAGGAAGCGATCTTCGTGCGTCGCGCGCTCGACGCCGGCGCGCGCGGCTATGTGACCAAGGCGAGCGCACCCGATGTGCTGGTCGAAGCGGTGCGTTCCGTCGCGCGGCGCATCGCTTATTTGAGTCCGGACATATCGCAGGCGCTCGCATTGCGCGAAACGATTCAGGAAGGGCCGCCGGGGCGGCAATTATCCGCGCGTGAATTCGAAGTATTGCGTCTGCTCGTTCAGGGCTATACCTTGCCCAGCATCGCGGAGAAACTCGGCCTCAGCCAGAAAACCGTGGCGAATCATCAATCGGTCATACGCCAGAAATTTGGTGCGGACAATGGCGTGCAGCTTGCACAGATCGCCAATCGCCTCGGCCTTCATTTCGCCGATTTCACCGGCGCGGCGGATGCGCCGTTCGGCTCGCTCGGCAATGGCAGTCCCGCGTGAACAGGAACGCGGGCGCAGAACAGGAAGCCTTCGCCGGGGCGGCTTGCGATATGAAACTCACCGCCGAGCGCCTCGACGCGCTCGCGCATGCCGATCAGTCCCAAGCCCTTGCGCGGAATGTCGAGGTCGATGCCGGGGCCGTCGTCGGCCATCGTCACGACGATTTCGCCCGCGCTTGACGCGCGCACCAGGTAAATCTCGACGCGTGCATCGCGCGCGAACTTCGATACGTTCGTCAGCCCTTCCTGCACCAGCCGATACAGCGTGATATTGAGCGCATCGCTGAGATGGTCGAAGTCGCCTTCCACCGTCAGCGAAAAAGCCGCTTGCGGCAAGCGTTCGCGCCAGCCTTCGATGCAATGCTCGAGCGCGGTCGGCAAGCCGAATTCATCGAGGCCGATCGGTCTCAGCTTGCGTATCATTCCGCCGATTTCGCGGTACACGTGCGTGGCGTTTTGCATCAACGCCAGCGAAAGCCGATGGATTTCCGCTTCGCGCTCGGCAGAGAGGTCGCGAATGCGCGCGGCATCGAGCGACATGGCGTTGAGGTATTGACCTAGTTCGTCATGCAATTCGCGCGCAAGATGACGGCGCTCGGTTTCTTGCGCGGAAATAGCCTGATTGGCAAGCCGCCGGTTTTCAGCAAGCAGATGCTCCGCTTCTTCCTCCAGCGTGCGACGCCGGCGCACTTCGCATTGAGCCTCCCGATAGCGCCGCCACGCGAACCATGCGAAGCCGAGCGCCAGCACGAAGAGCGTAGCGGGCAGTTCGTCGAGCTGAAAACGCTCAACGCTGCGCGTCCAGCGATAGGTGAACTCGCTGAAATCGAAGCGCGCGAAGATCGCGCCCGCGATGAGCGTGACGGCAAGCACGCAGACGAGATCGCGCGCTACCGTTGAACGCGGCGCGTGCGTCGAGTGCGCTTGCGCATGAGAGGACAGAGGCTCGGATGGCATCACGCAAAGCATTCTACGCACGCATCCTTCAGGAGGCGCAGTCGCCACCGCACGTTTCATCCGCTTATGTGCGCGAACGGGAGAATCTCCCGGTGCGTGATGGATTCAGATGCGCCGCGAATGAATCAGCGCGGCTTGAACGGATAGATCTTGGCTGGCCGCCGCTGGCGCAATTCCGCCAGGTAATTTTCCACGAAGCGGCTTAGCGCATGCGCCTTCAATTGTTCGAGCATACGCATGGCGTCGCTGGGTGATTCCGGTCCCATCACGAGCGCGCCGACGCCGAGCGCGCCGAGATGCACGACCATTGCGCAGGAAGAGAGTGAGCCGGCGTCGAACATGCGCACGGCATCGGCGGCTTCGTCGTCGATTTCGAGGTCATCCTCTTCGCGCTCTTCGAAATGCAGCATGCCGTGCCTGTTGATGGACGCGGGCAGCCAGCGGCAATTCCCCGTGCCGCCCTGCGCTGCGATAAGAACGCGCTTGCGCATGGGTGTATCGCTGATTGCGTCGAACGCCTCGGCTAATGTACGCATGATTGTCCTCGCCGGCGAGCCTAACTGATACTAGCAGCCGGCCGCAGCGAGGCGCGACGTGGAATACGCAATGATGCGCGGCACAAAACGAAATGGCCCGTGATGCGCGTCATCGTCCGGTGATGGAACCCGCGCTCGGCGGATACGTCACGATGCCCCAGGGAAGCGGCAGATCGCCGATCTGCTTGACGGTCGCGTAGCTCAAAGCGTCGAGCACATACACCGCGTTCGAGCGGCCGCACGCGAGCAATAGCTTGGAGCCATCCGGCGTGAAGCTGAAGTGCCAGCAACGCTGCCCGATTGGCACGTCGCTGATATGCGCGTAAGTCGAAGCATCGAAGACTTGCAGCGTCTTGTCGCGCGAGGCAGCCACGAACAAGCGCTTGCCCGATGGATCGAACGACACGCCATAGGGGCCGGCCTTCGTGTCGACGGTCTTGCCTGGCTTGAGGTCGCTTCCCTCGAGCACGATGAACTTGTTCGCGTTCTCGAGCGTGACGACATAGTCCTTGCCGTCAGGCGATGCCTTGATGCCGCGCGGGCGCGATCCCTTCGGCAGATTCACGGTACGCACGGGCTGGCCCGTGGCAGCGCGATAGACCGATACCGTGTCGTCGCCTTCGTTGGTCACGAGAATGAGCTTTCCGTCCGGCGAAAACTCGACGCCTTCGGTCTCATGGCCGCTCTTGACGGAATGCCTGATCTTCATCGTCTTGAGATCGACGATGGCGACTTCCGCCGGCGGCGAATTGGCGTCGTCGTCGTCCTTTTGCGGCTGTCCGGGCTTAGGCGGTGCGCCCGATTCGCCGGGCTCATAGGTCACATAGGCATCGTTGCCGCGCACGCGCACGAACTCCGGATTTTTGCCGATCTTCGCGCGTCTAAGCAACTTGCCCGTCGACGTGTCGATCTCCGAAAGATCGCCCGTCGATTTATTCGCGACGTAAAGGCGCGTGCCGTCGTTGTTGAGACTCAGGCCGCGCGGACCGTCCTTGCCGATGTCGATCGTGCGCGCAAGCGACAGGCTGTCCAGATTGATCACCCCGACGCCCGTGCTTTCGCTCGTCACATACGCTGTCGGCGCTGCCGCCTGCGCGTGACTCGCGCCAATCAGCAGCGCGGGCGCTAACAGCGACGCGCAGGCAAGGCGCATCGCGTTGAAGCTCACATGCATGGTCGTCTCCGGGCTAAACGTTCTTTGTATCGTTTTAGCGGGCCTTAGTGAAAGCGAGCCCACAGTCAACTTAGCGCAGGACACTGCGCGCAAGCAACGCCGCAAGGCGGGAGAAATTCCCGAAATGCGCGGCACGCGAGCGCGGCTTAGCGCATGACAGACGCATCGCTTGCCAGCAGATCGACGAGCGCCTTCGCACCGCGCCGCCATGATTGATCGGTGTTGCCGCGCATATCGACCGAACGCTGAAAGACTGTGGCGCCGCTATCGACGTCTTCCACGCGCAAATTGATATTGAGGATCAGATTGCTGATCTTCTGCACCCAGCACACGCCGACGCGCGATACACCCAGCTCGCGCGCCACACGAAGCTCGCAACCATTGCATGCGTTCATATCCTGCCCGCGCTGCAGCGATGCAATGAGATCGCTCGCCGGCGCGTTGTCGGCCACGCGAAAGGGCGTGTGTAGGCGCAGTTCGTCGCGCAATGCGTTGCTGACCATCGCAAGGCGCGCGGCCTGTATGCGGTTCGTGTCGGCATCGTTATAGGCGGCGTTGTCGTCGATCAGGGTGCAATCCAGAAGCGCGATCGACTGCTGCGCGTCTTGCGCCTGCACGCGGCCAAATAGCCACGCGCAAAGGACGAAAACAGCCAGCGCGCGGACGATGATTGTCATGGTTACGGTCCCGATGGATCAGTCGTGACACGAGCGCCAACAGCACGCGCGGCGTCTGTCGGCTTGCATCCAACATACCGGTGTCCAGCACTGCGGGCAAGCGCGGCGTGCGAACGCCGAACGGCATACACCTCGTGCCGGTGCATGCATGGCGCACGCTTTGGCATGGGCCTTGCAAAAATTCCGAACGAGCACATGCAAGTGCTCGATCCACTCTATATCAAGCCGCCAGGAGAACCGCCATGAAGCCCGCTCTCGTCATTACCGACCTCTCGCTCGACACCGCCACGCGCCCCATCGTAGCCGCGCTGTCGCGGCAGCAGATGCAGCACATTGTCGGGGGACGGTCCGTTCTCGCGACCGTCGACGGCCGCTCTAACGCTGCAATCGACGACTGGCAGATGAACATCGCCATCTTCGAAGGACGCGTCGGCGGACCTTATATCGTTTGACGCATGCCAAGCGGCGCGCGTGCGTGAGCACATACGCGCCGCCGTTGCTTTCGTCGATGCTTTCGCCAATGGATTCGCAACGTCAAGAGGAGTAAGGTTGGCTTGCCAGCATGGCGAAACAGGAGACGATCATGGCCAGCGACCTCCCTGCTCAATGGCATGTCTTCGAGTACGAAGGCTTCGATATCCGCGTGCATGCGCAACCCAAGCCCGGGCCGCAAAACGCTGAACGTTACGGGTTTATCGGTCACGTGTGCCTGCACGGCGCGAATGCGGACGTGCCCGGAGAAGCCGTTCACTTTCACGCCGACGGCGACGACGCATACAAGACGGCTGAAGATGCCGTGGACGATGCGCGGCATATCGGCAAGAGCATCGTGGATGGCACGCATCCGGACCTCTCGGTGCTGTCCATCGTGTCACACCATCACCATTCCTGACAGAACCCACTTGCATGGCGATCCCACACGACGATGCGCGCGTCGAAGGTCTTAGCGCGGTCACGCTTGCCACTCATGACATGGCGCGCGCCGTGGGCTTTTATCAGGCACTGGGCTTTCGCATCGTTCATGGCGGTGCGAACGAAGCGTTCACGTCTTTCGCGCTCGGCACTTCGTTCCTCAACATCACCAGCGAGACGCACGGCCCCATTCAATGGTGGGGCCGCGTCATCATCTATGTCTCCGACGTCGACGCGTTCTATAGCAACGTAAAGGCGCAAGGTATCGAGCCGCACTTCGCACCGCGCGACGCGCCTTGGAACGAGCGTTATTTTCATCTCACTGATCCGGACGGCCACGAACTCAGCTTCGCGCGCCCGCTTTGACGCGAGGCGTCTTCCGGCATGACGTTCGCTTCGCTGCTTGTGTGAGGCAGCGCAACGTGAGCAATTGATACGACGGTTCGCGTACATACCCGCGCGCCATGCGGCGTGACGATGAAGCATCGGCTTCCCGCTTGTTGCTATTTCGCCAAAGCATGTACTTCATGCCGGTTCGAGGCGTAGAGTTCAAGTGCTTTCTCAAGTGCGTGATGCGGTGCGGCAGGCGTCTTTCATGAGCGACTCAAGCGTCGGAGGATTTCGGCCGATATACAGCCATGAACGCCGCATGCAGGAGACTTCAGATGAAATGCGCGAACGAACAATCACTTCGTTATCTGGTCGAGAAATGGCTTGCGCCGGCCAGCGTGCCGGTGCATGTCAAGCAGTTCAGCCGCACGCGCGCCGATCACCGGCGTTTCGTGTGCGTGGAAACGGTGCAAGGCGCTGCATCGAAGGCACTGTTCTTCTTCCGTCACGACGACGGGCAGTGGTGCGTCTATCCCGCCGCACCGCGCAGAGAGAACTTGCGTATGGAAAGGCTTGCCGCCTGAAAACTGGCGCCTATAAGCGCAGGTTGTTGAAGAACTGGAACCACATCGCGCCCAGCGGATTCGCGGCGTTGGTCTCGTCGGCTTTCGCATTTTCAGCCGTTTTTTCGGCGGGTTCTTTGTCTTCTGTATCGGGCTGCACCGGCGCTTGACGCGACTCATGCAGTGCCACGACGCTTTCTGCAATGCGACGCGCGGTTTCTTCATCGCAGTCCTGTCCAAGCAGCACGCCGAACACGACATCACGGTTATGACCCTGCGCTGCGAAGCGCATTGCAAGCGATACGCGCTTCGCATACAGCGCCTCGCGCTCCGCTTCCTCTTCGCGCATGCGAGCTTCCCAGCGGGCGATTTCTTCCGCGAAGGTCCGGTCGTACACCTCGCGTTGCGCGGGGTCGGACAGAATGGCGTACGCCTCCTTCACTTCCTGAAATCGGGCGCGTGCCGCATCTTCATTCCCGGCATTGCGATCAGGATGGCAGCGCATGGCTGCCTTGCGATAGGCCCGCTTGATCTCGTCTTCGGTGGCGTGTTCATCGACGCCTAGCGTTTCGTATAGCGTTGCCATGTGCAGTCGTTGAGAAGTGACGCGAGGCATCGTAACACGCTAAAAATGGGGCCTTTGCGCGCTAGCGGCGCGCGCGAATGATCGCACTGAGACTTCGCGGCCCTAATGCATCATGGATGGCGCGCGCGGCGCGCAGATGATGCGCGATATGCAGTCGAATGACGATAACCACCGCGACGAAAAACGCGAGCGTCACGTACATGTACTGGCGTTGGTCCGGCACGAGGCCGAATCGCGTATGCAGCGCCACGAAGACGAGCCACGCAACGGCCGGCGCGTGCAGCGTCCAGTGCCGTTGCGCGAAATGCCACGCCAGCCGTCGCACGTTGCTTCGTGCGCGACGGTCAAGTCCTGCGAGTTCGGGGCGTCGGTTGAACGAGAATGGCATGACGTGAATGGATGCGCCATGAGCGCGTCACATTGAAGAGCGATGTTCCAAGGCTTCATTCCGTCCAGCATACGCGCGAGGCCGCTTTCTTACGATGGCCCTTTCTCTCGACGACATCCGGCATCTGTTCGATGCTCACGGCTCGATGGCTCATAGCGGCGAAGCGGTCACGCAGTTGCGGCATGCGGTGCAGACGGCGTCGCTCGCGGAGAATGCGGGCGCGAGCCGCGAGTCTATCGTCGCGGCGCTGCTGCATGACCTCGGCCATTTGCTGAATCTGAAAGGCGAGACGCCGACGAAACGCGGTATCGACGATCTGCACCAGTACTAGGCGCTTCCCTTTCTGCGACCCGTGTTTTCGGACGCGGTGCTCGAACCGATCCGCCTGCATGTCGACGCGAAACGCTGCCTGTGCGCGACCGCGTATCATGCGCGGCTCTCGGCGGATTCGGTGCGCAGTCTGCAGTTGCAAGGCGGCGTGTTCGACGCGGACAACGCGCGTGCGTTCCTCGCCAAACCGTATGCGCAAGACGCCCTGGCTCTGCGACGCTGGGACGACGATGCCAAGGACGCAAGCCGTGTCACGCCGCCTCTCGCGCACTATCTGGACATTGCGGCGAACATTGCGTAGCGCGGCGGACGGTGCAATGACCGTTCGAGTAAACTGGCGTGCATGCACGCTGACTACATCATACTTACGCGGCCCGAGCGTCCGGAAAAGTCCGCGAGCCGGGCATCATGAACGGCGGCAACTTCCGCATCACCGCCGCTGTCGTCGCAAGCGCGCTCTTTATGCAGAACATGGACGGCACCATCGTCGCGACCGCGATCCCGGCGATGGCGCGCGACCTCAACGTCGATGCCGTCCACTTGAGCAGCGCCATCACCGCCTATCTCGTCGCGCTCACGGTCTTCATTCCCGCGAGCGGCTGGGTCGCCGATCGCTTCGGCGCGCGGCGCGTCTTCATGTGGGCCATTGCGACCTTCACCCTCGCCTCCGTGGCGTGCGCCGCCGCGATGAACCTGCCGCAACTCCTCGCGGCACGCGTCGTTCAGGGACTCGGCGGCGCCATGATGGTGCCCGTCGGCCGCCTCATCCTGTTTCGCGGCGTCAAGCGCGAAGAACTGCTGCAAGCAACGACATGGCTGACGATGCCTGCGCTCGTCGGCCCGCTGCTCGGTCCGCCGCTCGGCGGCTTTCTCACCGACGCGCTGTCGTGGCGCAGCATCTTCTGGGTGAACGTGCCGGTCGGCCTCGCGGGACTGCTGCTGACATGGAAACTCTTGCCGCCCTCGCCGCCCGAAGCGCGCACGCCGCCGGATCTGCGCGGCATGTTGATGTCGGGCGCGTCGCTGAGTCTTTTCATGACCGGCATTGAAAGCGCCGGGCGCAACGTGCTGCCTGCGGGCGCGCCTTGGGTGTGTGTCATCGTCGGCGCGCTGCTTTTCAGGGCGACGGTCGCGCATTGCCGCAAGACGCCGAATCCGGCCATCGACTTTTCGCTTCTGTCGATCCCGACATTTCATGCCGCGACGGTCGCCGGCAGTCTGTTTCGCGCGGGCGCCGGCGCGCTGCCGTTTCTCGTGCCGCTGACGTTGCAGACGGGCTTCGGCTATAGCGCGTCGGCCAGCGGACTCGTCACCTTCGCGAGCGCGCTCGGCTCGTTCTGCATGCGGCCGATGACCGCCCTCGCGCTGCGGCACTTCTCGGTACGCACCGTGCTGTGCGCGGGCAGCGTCGTGTTCGCCGCCGTGCTCGCGGTCTGCTCGACGATGTCGCAAGCGTGGCCCGCGAGCGCCATTTTCGTGCTGCTGCTCGTCGGGGGACTCGGCCGCTCGCTCAGTTTCGCGACGATGGGCGCGCTCGCTTTTGCCGACGTTCCCAAGCCGCGCCTCGCCGCAGCGACTTCGTTCCAAGGCACCGCGCAGCAATTGATGAAGGCGCTGGGCGTGACGGTCGCAGCCGGAACCGTCCAGGCGACGATGCTCGTCGCCGGTCACTCGCAGACCGAACGCTGGCAACTCGCCTGCGGGTTCATCGCGACGGCGCTGCTCGTGCTCGCCTCCTTGCCGATGTTCGCGCGCCTGTCCGACGACGCGGGCGAAGGCATCTCGGCGCCGTCGGCCAAGTAAATCCTTCCGGCTCGCGAAACAATACTTCGTATTTAAGACAAGTACCTGATCGCAAAGGACTTTTTATAGCGATATAATGCGGCACCGCTTACCTTGCTAGTCCGATGCGCCGCACATTCTTACTCCTCGCCCTTGTTCTGACCTGCGTGAACACCGCCTTCGCTCAGGAAAACACGCTCGCCGCCAGCGACGCGAACCCGCAAGCAGTCGTGCAGCAGGACTCCCGCCTCGACGCCGCGCGTCACAAGATCTCCGAAGTCATCACGCGCAAGTTCGGCGTCGCTCGCGAGAAAGCGCAAACGATAGCGGACGCAGTCATGGCTTCGGCATCGAAATATTCGCTGCCGCCGGCGCTGCTGCTCGCCATCATTTCGATTGAATCGCGTTTCAAGGAAACCGCCATCGGCGCGAACAATGCCACCGGGCTCATGCAAGTGGTGCCGTCCGCGCACAGGAAACTCGTGCGCAATGTCGACCTGATGGAGCCGGAAACGAACATCGAAATCGGCTCGTCTATTCTGCATGGTTATCTGAAATCCGCGCAAGGCGATGTCGATGCCGCGCTCAAGAACTACGGCGGTTCGCGTGCCTATGCGGAGAAGGTGAGTCTCAGGGCCAAGACTTTCGAACCTGTGGCAGCGGTCTATTCGGCGTCCGCGCCTGGTCAGTAATAGCGTTTTCTAATTTTTATGCGCGCCGCCGCGTGGCGGATGCCGCAAACCTCGCGGCGATAAAACCCGCTTGCGCGCTCACATGCGGCTTTAGCCGCTTTCATCGCGTTCAACTGCGCTTACTGCGAGTTGTTGCCGTGCGACATGCCGCCAGGGCTCGTGCTGCCGGTGCTGCCCGGACCGCTGCGTTGCATCGTGCCTTGGCCCATGCCGTTGTTTGCTCCGTTGTTGCCCATGCCGCTGTTCACGCCGGTGCCCGTGGTGCCATCGGTCGATCCGCCCATGCCCGTGCCGCCCATTCCGACGCCGCCGCCCTTGCCCGACGCGCTCGAACCCGCACCCGCCGATCCATTACCGCCCGCGCCCATGCCGCCTGCGGCGCCCGCGCCCGCGCCGCCACCGCCGCCTGCGCCGCCGCCACCCGCACCGCCGCCACCACCGCCTGCCTGCGCATAAACGCCGCCTGACAAGCCCAACACCAGCGCCGAAACTACCAGCTTCGTCCTGATCGCTTTCATTGCAAGTCTCCAAGAGTTAGCGTGCCGGTCGATGCAGCAAAGCCGCTGCACCAGCCGTATCTCTCAAGCGCAAGCAACGTGCCGCATCGGCTTGGCGCGCGGCGGCTCAATAGCCATAGCCAGCGGGCGCGCACGGGACATAGGCGCGCCGATAGCCGTCGTAGCAATAACCGGCCGGCGGCGCAGGTTGTGCATAGGCCGGTTGTGCATAGGCGGGCTGCGCGTAGACCGGCTGCGCATAAGCCGGTTGAGCGTTGACGACCGACGTCACCAATGCGCCCAGCACCGCGCCGCCGATCAATGCGCCGACGATTGCGCCGCCATCGCCGCCCCCATGGCCACCGCCATGACCATATCCGCCGCCGTGGCCGTGGGCGGATGCCTCACCCGCCACCGACAAGCTACCAATCATCAACAAGACGAGAGCTGCGCGTTTCATGACTTCTTCTCCGTTCCCGATTGCCGGGTGTATCACCGCATCTTAGGCAGACGCATTGGAAATAAGTGCAGCCGTTGGTAACGGCACATTTCGACGATTACAAATCGACGATACGGATGCCTAAATAACCCACGTAACAAGTCAGGCGCTATTCGCGCGCCAGTAACAAAGCGCCTCTTGACTTCCTTCGACGGCTCGGCCACTCGCGCGCAAGATGGCAACCCCGTTTCATTTGCTCGCACAGGTTACGGTTTGTCACGAGTACGCGGTCAACGGCGCGGCGCGTCCCGGCGTTTTCATCGACACATGCCGATCATGGCGTGTCCACGGAAACGCAGGATCACAGGAGTCGAACATCATGAAGAAAATCGTCGCCGCTCTCGCATCCACGCTGATCGTCAGTACTGTCTTGGCGCAAACGGCCGCATCCGATGCCGCCAAGGCGCAAGTCAAAGCCAATCACGAGAAGGCAGAGGCTCAGGCCACAGCCAACCGGAAAAAGACCGACGCTCAACAGGATGCCGCCAAGGCGCAGGCATCCGCCAACAAGGACAAGGCATCCGCGCAGGACGATGCCAACAAGGAAGCCGCGAAGGTAGCGCAGGCGACCACGCCGGAGCAAGCCTCCGACGCCCGCGGTGATGCCGCCAAGGCACAGGCGAAAGCCGACAAGAAGCAGCACGCTGCACAGTCCAAGGCCGACAAGAAGAAACAGGACGCAGCGCAAGATGCCAAGGTGGCGCAAGCCAAAGCCGACAAAGAAAAAGTCGAGGCACAAAGCGACGCGAACAAGGCGGCTGCCGATGCGAAGGTCGACGCGGCGAAGAAGTAAGGGAGGCCGGCGTCATCGCATCGCGCATGGGGCGCGTCGGCAGAATTGCTCCATGCGTTGTGACATCTGGCGAGCCTGCGGGCTCGCTTTTTCATGGGCGTTTTCATGAAGACGATTCCATAAAGACTTGCTACATCTTTGCCGATGTCGAGGACTACCCATCTGTGATCGTCGCGCCGGATCTCTCAAGGAATGCAACCGTCTGCACGCGATTGATCGCAGGCGTTCCCTGATGCGGGCGGCGTCCGAACGCGATGGCGCGGAATCGGGAGTGAGTTCGACCACTGAGCACCATGTCCGCTGTGAGTAAGCCGACGGTGTTCACCTTTGCTTTACGCGTTAGCCGTTCCAATGCGTATTCGCGTTGACGATGGCGCGCTATCGTGGCGGCACTGGCTGGTGAACGACAGTCACTGGTTGCCTGGCATAGGACCACGAAGATGATGCATCGAACTCTTCCATTGCGCATGAACGGGCGGACATCTCAGCTCGCCTCTTTCCCGCCGCGCTCGCTGGGGACATCGAACGCGAGCGGCGGCGTGCAGCTCTTACCGGAGGAGCGCCGCCTGCGCATCGAAGCGTTGCTGCCTCATGCGCTGGCCGCTGGCGAATTGAGGCTCGCCTATCAACCAGTACTGGACTGTGTCTCTCGCGAAACGGTAGGCGCCGAGGCGCTACTGCGGTGGACCAATAAGGAACTGGGCGACGTCGCGCCGGCAGAATTCATACCGCTTGCCGAAAAGACCGGCTTGCTCAAGGACATCGGTGACTGGGTCTTGCGGCGGGCCTGCGTTCAGGCTGCTCGCTGGCGCCGGACCATTGCGCCGCGCCTCGTCGTCTCGGTGAACGTTTCGCCGGTTCAATTCGACGAAAGCCTCGTGCGGCACATCATGACGTGCCTCGAGCGCACCGGACTCGAAGCCTCGGCGTTGCAACTGGAAATCACCGAAACCATGTTGATGCCCGATAGTGCGTCCGTCGCAGAGACGGCAACGGCACTTTCCGATCTTGGCGTGAAGCTGGCCATCGACGACTTCGGGACGGGCTATGCGTCGTTGTCATACTTGAAGCGACTCCCTTTGCATAATCTAAAGATCGACCGCCTGTTCGTCGCGGATCTGCCGGGCAGTCATGATTCGATTGCGATCACACGTGCACTCGTCGAAATGGCGCATGCGCTCAACATGACCGTGACCGCCGAAGGCGTCGAGACCGCCGAACAGGCTACGGCCCTATGGGCGCTCGGCTGCGACACGCTGCAGGGATATCTGTTCGGCCGCGCGACAAGCCCGACGGAATTCACTCGTGCATTAACGCAAAAGCGCGCAGACCTCGCGCAATAACCCGCGCGTTGCCGGGTTCGCCGCCAGAATAAGCATGCCAAGACAGTGCCAGCGCAGATGGCACACATCGGGAGGAAACCATGTTTGATGCAGAGTTCGTCGCGACGCTCTTGAATCGTTGTGCTAATGAACCAAGCGACGAAGAATTTCAGTCTTATCTCGGCCTGCTGCGGGAAGGCAATCTACAGTTCAAGCATGAACTCGGCTACGTCGGAACCCGCGGCATTCCCGATACGAACGCCTGCCATACCGAGTCGCTTATTTTTGGCGACGGCTCGCGGGCATTCCGCGTCGCCAAGCCGAATAGCGAGACCGGCTGGACTCGATGGACTGCGCTGCAACCGCTTCGGTGAAGCGCGCTAGATCAGCACATCGACGGAGTTCATCGCCTTCCGTATCTCCGGCGTGCTCTTCCACGCCGGATCGCGGATGGTGTCGATGAGGCAATTGACAAAGCACTCGACCGCCGCGCTGCGCGGCTGTCCCGGCCGCGTGATCACGCCGACGATCGAGTCATCGAGTTGCTCGCGCAGAGGAATCGCGCAGAGCGATTCGTGCGGCGGGCAGCGTTCGACGAGCGGCCACGGAAAGATGCTGACCATATCCGTTCTTTGCAGCAACGAGACGGCAACCGTCAGCGAATGCAGGAAATGGACACTGCGTGGCGCGGGCAAACCGTGCTTCTCGAACATCGTGTACGGCGCGAGCCCTTCGGTCTCCGGATCGAGTGCGACGAGCCAGTCCACATCGAGTAAATCGGCAAGCGCCCGGCTTTCCGCGCGAGGATGACCTTGCCGTGCGACGACCGCGAGCGTCGTGAGAAAGAGCGGCTTGAATGCGAATTCCGACGCAGTGTCGCCGGGCGTCTGACGCCCGATGTGGATGTCGAGACTACCGTCGCGCAGGCGAGGATTCGCGATCGCGAGCAATCCTTCGAAAAACTCCAACTGCACATCCGGCATGATCTGCCGAAACCGCAGCACGGCTTCGGGCAGCAACGTCATCGCCACCCACGCCGTCACCGCGATCGAAAGCCGCCCGCGCGCTTCGCCGCGCATCGTGTCGACAGCCTGATGCGCGCGCGCGATCTGACCAACGATCAGGCGCGCGTGTTCGAGCAGCGTCCGCCCGTCCGATGTGAGCGTGACACCCGACGGCGTCCGCGCGACGAGTTGAAGCCTGAGATTGCCCTCGATCTGTTGCAGGCTCTGCGTGATGGCCGCCGGCGACGCATGGAGCAAGCGCGCGGCGCCACGCACGCTGCCTGTATCGGCGACAGCGACAAGCGCGCGAAGCTGGTGGATCTTCATGTCTTTCCAAAGTCCGGCATTGCGCCGTGACGGTTTGCTTAAGCGTCCACGGCGAATCGCCGGATAGCGCCTTTGAACACAGGACGCTCGGGAAGGCGTCCCGGCCTCGGTCAATACCGCAATCGATCACCGCGCAAGCCTTGCCTGAAGCAGGCGAGTCATTGCGATCAATGTCGTGCTGACAAGCCAATACGTCGCGCCCGCGAAGAGCAGCATCGGAATGAGCGTGCCGTCGCGTTCGCCGATGGCTGTCGTGCGCCGGAAGAAATCGCCGAGCGCGATCACATACACGAGCGACGTGTCCTGAAAGATCACGATGCATTGCGTCAGCGCAACGGGCGTCATCGCGCGAAACGCCTGTGGCAGGATCACATGGCGCATGGATTGTGCGGGCGTCATGCCGAGCGCCTGGGCGGCGTACATCTGGCCGCGCGGCAAACTGGCGATCCCGGCACGGATGATCTCGCAGAAGAAGGCGCCCTCGAGCAGCGAGTAGGCGACCATCGCCGAGATCAGCCGCACGTCCACGCCCGGCGGCAGAGCGAATAGCGCCTTCAGGAACTGAGGCACGATCAGGAAGAACCACAGCAGCAGCATCACGAGCGGTATCGAGCGCAGGAGCGCGACATAGACGTGCGCGCCTGTCTTCAACAGCCGGATCGGCGACAGACTCAGCACCGCCAGCACGGTGCCCCACGCAAGGCCGCACAGAATGGCCACCACGGTGATTTGCAGCGTGACGCCCATGCCTTCGAGCAGAACCGATCTGGCGGCGTGTACGGCCTGCCAATCCATGTCGAACATACGGTTAATTCTCCACGCATCCAGGCACGCTCTTGCGCCGACGCAGCCGGCCCATGCCGCACAAGATCACGACGTTCAGCGCCATGTACGCGAGCGTCACGCAGATGAACGACTCATACGGCTGTGCGGTGTAATCGACGAGTTGCCGCGCCTGTCCCGACAATTCGAGCAGACCGATTGTCGATGCCACCGCCGAGTTCTTCGAGATGATCAGCAACTCCGACGTCAGTGGCCCGGCGATCGTGCGTAACGTCATGGGCAGCAGAACATGCCGATACGCCTGCGCACGCGTGAGTCCCAGCGCGAGCGCGGCGTGAAGCTGTCCGCGCGGGCGCGCCATCAATCCCGCACGCACCTGCTCGCAGATGCGGGAACCGGTGTAGACGCCGAGCGTGAGCACCGATGCACTCAGGAACTGCACATTCGGCGACAGTGCCTTGAGCCAGTCGCCGAGCGGGGCCGGCAGCCACTCCGGCAGCGCAAAGAACCAGATGAAAAACTGCACGATCAGCGGCACGCCGCGAAAGACCGACACGTAGATCGCGGCGGCCGCTCGTGCAGCGCGATTGGGCCACGTGCGCATGATTCCGAAGGCCACGCCGATTGCCATCGCCAGCAAGAACGCGAGCACCGTCAGCACGACCGTGTTGAGCAGGCCCGAGATCAGCCAGTCCAGATAGATGTGCGGTTCGCCCGTCGCAACGGGCTTGAACAGCACGCGCCAATTCCACGAGTAATCCATTGTTCCGTTTGCGCTTGCGCGACGCTCGTGCGCGGCTCAGGAGGCCGGCTTGTCGCTCGGCTGCGCAAACAGCGCCTGCACGCGCGGCGACATCTGAAAGCCGAGATTGATCTGCCTGGGCGGAATCGGCTGCATGAACCAGCGCGTATAGATTCGGGCGGCGAGTCCGGACCTTTGAGCGTCGGCGATGGCTGCGTCCATCACGGCCTTCATCGGCGCATCGTTCCTGCGCAGCATGCATCCGTAGACCTCGTACGACTGAGCCGTGCCGACGATCTCGTAGTCGTCGGAATGCGGCGACTTGGCGCGCTCGCCGGCGAGCAAGGCATCGTCCATCATCATGGCTTTTGCGCGGCCCGTCGACAACATAAGAAAGGATTCCGAATGATCTTTCGCGCTGATGATATGCATGTCCATCGACTTCTCGGCGTTCAATCTGCGCAATATTTTCTCCGACGTCGTGCCCGCCCCGACGACGACGGTCTTGCCGCCGAGATCGGCGAAGTCCCTGATACCTGCGGACTTTTTGACGAGCAGGCGCGTGCCGATCACGAGGAAGCTGTTCGAAAACGTGACCTGCTGCGCGCGCTCGGCATTGTTCGTGGTGCTCGTGCATTCGAAGTCGATCGTGCCGTTCTGCAGCAGTGTGATGCGGTTCTGCGACGTGATCGGAATCATATGCACCGTCAGTTCCGCGAGCCTCAGTTGAGACTTGATGCGTTCGACAATCAGGTTGGCGAAGTCGATCGAGTAGCCAATCGGCTTTTGCTGCGCATCGTAGTAGGACAGCGGAATCGACGCATCGCGATAACCGATGGTGACGGCGTGTTCACTCCGTATCTTCTCGAGCGTGCCGGTGAGCGCCGGCTCGGCCGCCGACGCGGTCGCCATCCATGCCAGCGTCAAGATGCCGGCCGCCATGCGCGTGACGGCGTGCAGCGTAGAGAGTCGTTTCATGCTCGTCTCCATGGAAGGTTGCGTGCGGCTCGCGCCGCTGCTATGGGCCGCACGCGCCCGTAATGGGCGAGACGTCGACCACGTACATCTGACGCATGCCTTCGTGCACGGAGTCGATGCAAACGGCCATGCCGTCGCGGCTCCATCGCGGATGCAGATCGCAGCGGTTTTCCTTTCTCAGCTCGGGCGTCGCGTAGAACTCGCCTAGGTCGATGCGCACGCCGTCGCTAACGTCGAAGAGAAACAGACCGCGCTTGCCGGTCTGCGCGTCGGGATAGGTATCGGAGAGCAGCCAGCGTGAGTCGACGGGAGAGAACGACATGTGGCCGTTTTCGGTGAGCACGTCGCGGCCTATCACGGTCACGTTGCCCGCGTCGCTGTCTTCGTAGAGGTGGTAGTGAATCTCGCCGGTATGCGGACCCCACACGATGATATGTGAGTCGTCGCGCCACAATGGATGCGAGATCTGATACTCCGACTTCTCATAGTCGAACGTGCCGACGGCCTTCGGATCGAACGCGTTAGCGAGTTGTGGAAGCGGATGGTCCGAGCATTCGAGCAGACGCATGCCGGTACCGTCCGGATTCATCGTGATCAGGCGATGCAGGAAGCACGTTTCGTCCTCCACGCGCTCGGTCCAACGATGCAGAAACAACACGCGCGACGACGACGGATTGATCTCGATGTGGCTGACCCAATGAATCGCCTGCTCCATCGATCGCTTCGAATGGAAACGGCGCAACGCCGCGTAACTGACGAGGAGCGTCACCTTGCCGGTCGCGAGATCCATCCGATATATCCCGTCCGTGGCGGGCGCGCGCAGCATGCTGAGCGGTCCCCCGTCCCCGCTGTAGCCGATGGTCTCGTGCGTGACGTGGAGACGCCGGTAGTCGACGCACAGCGCGTAGCGGCTATCGGGCGCGGTCACGTAGACGGGCATCGGCAACGCTCGCTTCGCGCCCGTGTCGAGATCCAGGATCGTCGCGCCAAAGCCCGGAAAACGCGCGGATACTTCGTGCGCGCGCACGTTGTAGATGACCTTGCGGCCAGGCTCGCCGTCCAGCCATTGCAACTGGCAGCCCATTTGCCAGTTCCACGCGCGCGTCGTGTCGAAGGCGTGAAAAGCGCCATCGTTCTGCAAGTCGAAGCAGCCGAGCTCGACTTCGAGTTCCGGTGCGAGAGGCGCATCCATCATTGCGGCCCGATGCGCCAGCACATATCGCCCGGTGCGGTCCCATGCCGTTTTGTTGTAGTAGCCGAAGAAATGATGCGCTGTGCCGTCGCCGAGGCGGCTCGCCGCGCAAGGACGAACGACGGCGTGCATGGCGGACGATATCGCTCCGGCCGTCGCGGCGGTGTGAATGGCATCAAGCGAACGCATCGGCGAAAGGCCCTTGACGAAAAGTAGACGTCAGCATATCGCTGCATTTTGAATCGATAAAATTCGAATTTGTCGCGATGCTATTCAGTTTCGATATACGCCGAGCGCAGTTGCGCGATGCGCTATGCATCCCCGTCAGACAGAAAGCGAAACACATGACCCGACCGTTGAACTTTCAGCTTATCCAGGCGTTTCGCGCCGTCATGCAGAAAGGCACCACCACTGGCGCCGCGGCGATGCTCAACACGACGCAGCCTTCGATCAGCCGCCGCCTCGCGGAACTGCAAAGGTGCTCGGGCCTCAAGCTGTTTGAAGCGCATCATGGGAGGTTGAGACCGACGAGCGAGGGGAAGCTGCTGTACAAGACCGTTCAGAAGCACTTCGACGGGCTCGAGAAGATCGAGTCGGTGGTATCGCTGTTGCGCAAGTCGGGCACGGGCGCACTGTGCATCGGCTGCACGCCCACGCTGGGCGTCGGGCTGCTGCCGGAGGTCGTCCGGACGTTCAGGACGCAGTTCCCGGAGACGTACATCAACATTCAGACGCTCGCCACGACGCAACTGACCGACTTGCTGCGCCAGGATCTCTTCGACCTCGTGCTGACCACGGGCAAGCTCGACGAACAGGACTTCGAGACGGCCGTCATCAGGACGACGCCCGCCGTATGCGTGTTACCGCCGGGTCATCGGCTCGAAACCGAATCGGTGGTGCGCGTGGAGATGCTGCGATCGGAGCCATTGCTCTCGCTGGGCGAGATGGACGACCTCACGATCGACATCGAGAACCTGCTGCTCGCGCACGGCATGCCGGCCGAATTCTCCATTCAGACGACGTCGTCGATCACGATCTGCGCACTGGTGGCGGCCGGTAACGGCGTGGGCATCGTGAACCCGTATGTCGCCAACACGTATGCGGGGAAGTTGTCGATCAGGCCGCTCATGCCGTCTGTCGACGTGGCCGTGCGCATGGCCATGCCTTTGCACACGGCTCCGTCTCTGCTCGCGCGCCGTTTCGTCGAAGCCCTCGACGCGCATCTGCATGCGCTCGGCTCGGACGTGAGCGGATAACGCTGGGGCGCGACTCCGACGAACCGCTCAATCGACACGCTGCGCGCCGATTTCATGTTCGACACCCGCGTGATGCTCACTGACGGGCAACGCGGTTTTCATTGCGCGCTCACGCAGGAAGAGCCGCGCGCTATGCACAGCGGTCAGCGCAACCGCCATCCATATCGGCCCATACGTTCCCCACTGACTCGCTGAAATGGGCTCGCCGAGGAGGACGACCGCGACAGCCACGAGCAGCACCGGTTCGACGTAGCCCAGAATGCCGAACAGCGCCAGCGGCAAATAGCGGCTTGCCCGAAGATAAGAGCCGAGCGCGATGGTGCTCAATGCGCCAAGGCCGGGCAGCAATACCATCGACAAAAGCGGCGAATGCGCCACGACGGTGAACGAACCGCGCAGGACGAGCGCAATCAACGCGAACGGCGCGAGCAACATCATTTCGACGGCGAACGCCACTAGCGGATCCGCGTTGAAGCGCCGCCGCAATATGAAATACGGCGGATAGCCGAGCATGACGACGAGCGTCGGCCACGCGAATGCATGCGTCGCGATCAGTTCATGCGCCACGCCGACCGCGGCGGCAGTCACGCCGGCCCATTGCAGCGCGTCCAGCGGTTCGCGATAGTAGAAGCGCCCGAGCAGAACCATCACGAGCGGCATCAAAAAGTAGCCGAGCGACACTTCCAGCGCGCGACCATGCAGCGGCGCCCATAGAAAGATCCATAACTGCACGCCGAGCAGCGCGGCAGTCGTGGCGAAAGCAGCCAGCAGGCGCACGTTTTTGGCGAGCTTCGCAACGAGCGCGCATAATGGCGGCCATCGTTTGCGCAGGGCCACGAGCAACAACGCGCCGGGCAGTGTCCAGACGATGCGCCATGCAAAAATGTCGAGTCCGTCGAGCGGCGCAAGCCACTTCGTATAGCCCGACATGAGCGCGAACAAAGCGGAAGCGGCGACGGAAAGCGCAATGCCGCGTCCGAGAACATGCTGATTCATCGAAAGAAGCGCAGGGCGCCGAGTAATTGCATGGCCGACGAAGCGGAGAACTGCGCATTCTAAACGCCGCTCGTGCGGCTGACGCGCGCATTTCTTGCTAGAACGCTCGAATCAGCGAACTCTTTTTCTCACCGCGTTGTCTTAAACCGTTCACGCCGTCAGGCAACCTGGAAGACAGAAGTCGAGCGGCGCCACGCATCAGTCAGCCGCCGCTCACGTCATTGCATCAGCCGCATCCAACGCCGTGCTTCATGCCCGCAAGCACGCGAAGAAAACGCCGCATCGATGGAGACGTCATGACTCAACCTGCACCGTCGCCCCGCTTTTCCAGCGCCTTTGCCGAAGCCGTCCATGCTGGCTTGTCCAAGCGGCCCCAGAAAGAACTGCCTTCGATGTATCTGTATGACGAAGTCGGCTCCGCCCTCTTCGAAGTCATCACCGCGCTGCCGGAATACGGCGTGACGCGCGCCGAAGAACGCGTGCTGAAGGCACACGCCGCCGACATCGTGACCGCGCTGCCGGGCAATGTGAAAGTCGCGGAACTCGGAAGCGGCAGCGGGCGCAAGACGCGCCGCATTCTCGAAGCACTGTGTAAAAAGCAGCCGACCGCGTATTACCCGATCGAAATCTCGCGCACGGCCTTGCAACTGTGCCGCCGCGAATTGGGCGATATCGAGCGCATTTCGATTGTCGGCTACGAACGCGACTATCTCGCCGGACTCTCTGAAGTGAGCGCCCGGCGTAACGAAGGCGAGCGGCTCCTCGTACTGTTCCTCGGCAGCACCATCGGTAATTTCGCGCGCCTTGCGGCCACCAAATTCCTTCAGTCGATTCGCAGCATGCTCGAACCCGGCGACGCCCTGTTGCTCGGCACCGATCTCATCAAGCCGCTGCCGGTCTTGATCGCGGCTTACGACGATCCCATCGGCGTCACGGCGGCGTTCAATCTGAATCTGCTTGCGCGCATCAATCGCGAGTTGGACGGCGACTTTCCGCTCGATGCCTTCGAACACGTCGCGCGTTTCAATCCGGATGCACGCAGCATCGAAATGCATCTGCGCGCGAAACGGGCGCTCACCGTGCGCGTGCGCGAAGCCGGTCTGCGCGTCGAGTTCCGCGAAGGCGAGACCATCTGGACGGAGAGCAGCCACAAGTATGCAGCCGAAGAAGTCGCGCCGATTGCCGTCGATGCAGGCTTCGAATGCACGCGTCAATGGCGCGACGACGAATGGCACTTCGCGGAAAGTCTGCTGGTGGCGCGCTAGAGCGTGCGTGCTCAGTGTTGCTCGAAGCGTTCGTACCGCTTTTCGACGTAACGCTCTTCGCTGAAGAAATCCGTGACGCGGGCGTGCGGCGGCCCGCGCCGCAGCCATTCGAGCATCAAGTCGACCTGATTCGCCGCGCCCTGAATGACGGCTTCCACCGAGCCGTCACTGAGATTCGCGACATACCCGCGCACGCCGAGCGCATGTGCGCGCCGCACCGTGTGATGGCGAAATCCGACGCCCTGCACCACGCCTTTCACACGCACGTAATAAGTTTCGATCCTCGTATCGAGATCCGGGCCGGGCATCATGCAATTCCTCGTGACTGATTCATACGCCGCATTGTAGTCACGCGCGCCGATCCGCGTCGGACCGGCGCGGTCAGCCGAGGCGAAACGGCTGCGCGATGTCCGCGCGATCGCCGGTATGCGGACGCGGCACGCGCGGCAGCGTCACTTCGAAAATCGTGCCGGTTTCGGCGGACGAACGCACCTTCACGTCGCCGCCGTGCATCTGCGCGATCTCGCGCGTGATGTAGAGCCCGAGACCAAGCCCGCCCGAATCGTGCTGACGCCGCCCCGACCGATACGGCGCGAAGATGGTCGGCAGCAGGTCGGGCGGAATCTCGCCCGCGTTCTGCACGATGATGCTCACCTCCTGCGCGCCGCCTTCGAGCCGCACCTGGATCGACGCGCCTTCGAGCCCGTGTTGCAGCGCGTTGCCGATCAGATTCGAGAACACTTGCGAGAGCAGATCGCCGTCGCCTTGCAGGAGCGTGTCGCCCTGTCGCAGCACGAAAATGCGTCCCTTGCCGACGCGCGCTTCGTATTCCTCGACGATGTTCTTCGCAAGCGTGCTGAGTTCGACCGCTCGCGGCTGCAAGGTCACGCGGCCGCCGCGCAGACGCGCGAGGTTCAGCAACTGGTCGACCATGCGCACCATGCGCATGCCGCTCGACTTGATGCGCGTGCCGATATTCGCGACGTTCTCGTCCTTCACGAAGCGCGCCAGATATTCCGCCGATGCGATCACCGCCGACAGCGGCGTGCGCAGATCATGACCGAGCACGGCCATGAGCATTTCGTTCGCATCGAGCAGTTGCTGCACGGTCGCGAGCTGCGTCGCAAGCTGCTGCTTTTGCCGCTCGATCTGAATGAAGACATCGACCTTCGAATTGAGGATGCGCGAATCGAACGGCTTGTAGAGAAAATCCACCGCGCCCGCTTCGTAGCCGCGAAACGTGCGGTTCGTGTCCTGCGCCGTGGCGGTCAGGAAGATGATCGGCACGTGCGCGGTGCGCGGGCTGCCGCGCATGAGTTCGGCCAGTTCGAAGCCATCCATGCCGGGCATGTTGACGTCGAGGATGGCGAGCGCGACTTCGTGCTTGAGCAGAAGCTCGAGCGCAGCCGGACCCGATTCCGCCTTCAGCACCGACAGATCCGGCCGCGCGAGCGACGCTTCCAGCGCGGTGATGTTGTTGCGGATGTCGTCGACGATCAGCACGTGAATGGGTTGCGTCATCTGATGACTCCTTGCTTCGTTGTTGCCTGTCTGACGGCTCATCGGCGTGTGCGCCCGGCAAGGCGCGCGACCATGTCGTCCAGCGTGAGAATGTCCTGCACCGCACCCTGCGCGATCGCCCCGAGCGGCATCGCAGTCGCCGACGCGGTCTTGGGGTCCTGCGCCCAGCACGCGCCGCCCGCGTCACGGATCGCACGGGCGCCACGCGCGCCGTCGTCGTTCGCGCCGGAAAGCACGATGCCGAGCAGCCGCTTGCCGTACGCATGCGCCGCCGATTCGAACAACACGTCCACCGACGGACGCGAGAAGCGCACCGGCGGGTCCACCGACAGCGCAATTGCAGGCGGCTCGCCGCCTTCGGCCTCGACCATCATGTGATAGCCGGGCGGCGCGAAATACGCCGTGCCGGGCGCGATCTCGTCCTTGTCGAACGGCTCCACCACGCGCAAGCGGCAGCGTTCGGCGAAGAGCGCGGGCAAGAGGCTCGGCTGGCCGTGCCGCACGTGAACCACGATCAGCACGGGCGGCGCAAAGTCGCGCGGCAACTCGGGCAAGAGCAGATTGAGCGCCTCGACGCCGCCCGCAGACGCGCCGATCACCACGGCGTCGAAGGCATCGGTGAGGGCTGCGGTGCTCATCGCTATACCTTTTGATAAAGCCGCTCGCGGGCGTTGAAATCCGCGAAGCGGTCCGTGTGCTTCGAAAAACGCAGGCTTTCCTTGCTGCCGAGTCCGAGAAAGCCGCGCCGCACGAGCGAATCGCTGAAAAGGCCGAGCGCGCGATCCTGCAACGCGCGATCGAAATAGATCAGCACGTTGCGGCACGACACGAGATGCGCTTCGAGAAACACGCTGTCTGTCGCGAGGCTGTGATCCGCGAACACGACGCGCGACTTGAGCGTCTGCGAGAACTTCGCCGCCCCGTACGCCGCATGATAGTAGTCCGATAGCGAACGTTTGCCGCCCGCCGCGAGGTAGTTCTGGCTGAAGCCCGCCATGCGCTCCAGCGGATAGATGCCGCTCTCGGCCTGCCGCAACGCTTCCGCATTGATATCAGTGGCATAGAACACGGTGCGCTCCGCGATGTTTTCCTCGGCGAACAGCACGGCGAGCGACCACAGCTCTTCGCCGCTGCTGCACCCGGCGACCCACACCTTGATCGACGGATACGTCTGGAGAATCGGCACGACCTGCTCGCGTATCGCGCGGAAGTAGCTCGGGTCGCGGAACATCTCGCTGACCTGCACCGTAAGGTACTGAAAGAGCCGCCCGAAAAGCGCCGGTTCGCGCAGGATGCGCTGCTGCAACTGCGAAAGCGTCTCGCACTCGAGGTCTTGCACGGCCTGCGCGAGCCTGCGCCGCAGCGAACTCACCGCGTAATGCCGGAAGTCGTGCTGATACTTGAGATAGATGGCTTCGAGGATCAGCTTCAGTTCGATGTCGAACGTGGCGTCGTCCTCGTGCTTGCTGTCGTTCATCGGGTCGAATGCCGGTTCATCGCTGCCGCAGCCAGACGCGGCATAAAGACACGAGCTTATCCACGTCGATAGGCTTCGATATGTAGTCGTCCGCACCCGCCTCGAGACATTTTTCGCGATCGCTCTGCATGGCCTTCGCCGTCAGCGCGATGATCGGCAGGCGCGCGTGTTCCGGGTGCTTGCGAATCTCGGTCATTGCGGTGAGACCGTCCATCTCGGGCATCATCACGTCCATCAGAACGAGATCGATGTCGTCGCGGCGCGCGAGCGCCTCCAGCGCCTCGCGCCCATTGCGCGCGATCTCGAGCGTCGCGCCGAGCGGCTCGATCACGCGCGAAAGCGCGAAGATATTGCGCACGTCGTCTTCCGCGAGAAGGATGGTGCGGCCCTCGAACACGTCGTCGCGCTGGCGCGCCGCGCGCAGCATGCGCTGCTGCTCCGGCGGCAGCGCGCTTTCGACGCTGTGCAGGAACAGCGTGACTTCATCGAGCAGGCGCTCGGGCGACTTCGCCCCTTTGATGATGATCGATTTCGAATAACGGCGCAGGCGCTGTTCTTCTTCCTGCGAAATCTGCCGGCCCGTATAGACGATCACCGGCGGCGACGCGTGTGCGCTGCTCGTCGAGACCTTCTCCAGCAACTCGTAGCCCGAGCCGTCGGGGAGCGCCAGGTCCATCACGACGCAATCGAACGGCGCGCGCTTCATCTCCTCCAGTGCTTCGGAGATCGACCCGGCTTCGACGATGCCGACCGTCTCGCTCGCCAGCAACGCGTGGATGCTCTGCCGCAGCGCCAGGTCGTCTTCGACGACGAGCACACGCCGCGCGCCCTGCGACGAACGCGCTTCGAGCTTGCGGATGGCCTGCGCGAGTTCATCGCGGGCGCTCGGCTTGAGCGTGTAGCCGATCGCGCCTAGATGCAGCGCGACATCGGCGTGATCGGTGGCGGACAGGATGTGAATCGGGATATGGCGCGTGAGCGGGTCGTGCTTGAGCCATTCGAGCACCGTGAGTCCCGACTGATCGGGCAGGCCGATATCGAGCAGGATGCCGTTCGGCTGCATGGAACGCGCGAGTTCGACGCCTTGCGTCGCCGTGGCCGCATGCACGCAATCGAAGTCGAGTTCGTGAGCGAGGTCGTACAGGATGTGCGCGAAACGCCGATCGTCTTCGATCACGAGAATCACGCGATCCGGCCGCTGGCGTTTCGCACGGTCGTCGGCAATGCCTTGCGGCTCGGGCATCGAGGGCACCGGTTGCGCGGGAGCGGGAGCGGGAGCGGGAGCGACTGCGCGCGGCGGCTCGACGGCAGCCGGTTCCGGCTCCTTCATATGACCGATGGTGTCGAGCTTCGCGGTCACGGTGCCTTCATGGGCGGCAATCGGAAGCGTCACCGAGAACACGCTGCCCCGGCCGACTTCGCTCGATACACCGACCGAGCCGCCGAGCAGCCGCGAGAACTCGCGCGAGATCGAAAGGCCGAGGCCGCTGCCGCCGTATCTGCGGCTCGTCGTGCCGTCCGCCTGCTGAAACGCCTGAAAGATCAGATCCTGCTTGTCGCGCGGAATGCCGATGCCCGTGTCGCGCACTTCGAAGCGCACCGCGTCATCGCCCGCGCGCATCACGGCGACGGTCACGCTGCCGCGCTCGGTGAACTTGAAGGCGTTGGACAGCAGATTGCGGAGCACCTGAAGCAGCCGCTGAGAGTCCGTGACGAAGTACTGCGGCACGTCGTCGTCGATTTCGGTGACGAACGAAAGTCCCTTGCTTTCCGCGACGGGCGCGAACGATTGCCTGAGCGCCTGCAACAGCGACTCGACTGCCGTCGGCGCGAACTGCACGTCCATCTGCCCGGCTTCGACCTTCGACAAATCCAGAATGTCGTTGATGAGCGAAAGCAAGTCGCTGTTGGACGAATGAATGGTCGCCGCGTAGCGCACCTGCTCGTCCGTCAGATTGCCGTGCTTGTTGTCCTGAAGCAGCTTCGCGAGAATCAGCGAGCTGTTGAGCGGCGTGCGCAACTCGTGCGACATGTTCGCGAGGAACTCGGACTTGTACTGGCTCGCGCGCTCCATCTCCAGCGCATTCGCCGTCAACTCCTGCTGCGCCTGAAGCAGTTCCGCCTTCTGTCGCTCCAGATGCTGCGCGTGCTCTTCGAGCTGCACGTTGGTCTGTTCGAGTTCGGCCTGCTGCTGTTCGAGTCGCGCCTGCGAATCTTGTAGCGCGCGGCCACGCTCCTCGAGTTCTTCATTCGACACGCGCAGTTCTTCCTGCTGCACCTGCAATTCTTCGCTCTGGCGTTGCGTTTCTTCCAGCAATTCGACGAGCCGCATGCGATACCGCGCCGAGCGCATTGCCATGCCCATCGCTTCGGCGGCCAGTTCGAGCAGCACGCGGGCGTCGTCGAACCGGCCTTCGTTGCCGACGAACCCGACTTCGATCGCGCCGGTCACATCGCCATCGGCGAAGAGCGGTGCGACGATCACGCGCGATGCCGCCGCCGCGCCGAGCGCCGATCCCGCCTTCAGATAATGCGCGGAGGCATCGCGAAGCTGAAGCACGCGCTTGTCGACGAGCGCCTGCCCGACGAGCCCCTCACCGCGCGCGATGCGGCGCGGCGCGCCGTTCTCGTCGGGCAGCGCCCACGCCGCGATGCGTTCGAGCGTCTCGCCTTCGAGAGCGTAGACTACGCCGACCTTCGCGTTCACATACGGAATCAGCGAACGCAGGATGCTCACGCCGATGGAAGCCGGAGACTGTTCGCCGCGCAATTGCAGGCTCATTTGCGCGACGCCTTCCTGTAGCCACGCGGTGCGTTGTACGGCAAGCCGCGATTTGATATACAGATGCGCCACGACCGAGAGCACGAGCAGCACGAAAATGCCCATCGCGCGATTCAGTTGCAGGACGTCGTGACTGGCGGTGGCGTCTGCCGTGGACAGCGCGTAGCCGAGAATCATCAGCACCGACGACGCGCCCGCGGTGATCATCGGCACGGCGGGGCGGTCTATCCACATGCACAGCACGACCGGCAGCACGTAGAACACCCAGATCGCGACGCGCATGGGCGTCAGCAGATCGATAGCGAACACCACCGCAAGCGAAAGCGCGATGGCGAAGTAGATCCATAAAGCGTGGTTGCGAGTGTCTTGAGGCATCGTTGACCAGTAGTGTCCGTGTTTGCGAAGGCCGCGCGCCCCGCAGCAGGCACGGACCTTAGCACGAGCCGCAACGCGTTGTCACATCGGCCCCGGCGGCGTTTCGGGCAGCGATTTTCCGCGCGGCACTTGTTACGAACGATCGCGCGCACAGCGCATCTCACGAGGTAAGAATGACTGATATTTCCGGCTCTCGCGTGCTCATCACGGGCGCCTCGGGTTTCGTCGGGTCGGCGCTCGCGCGGCTCGCCATCGAACGCGGCTTCGACGTGCGGCTGCTCGTGCGCGCGACGAGTCCGCGCAAGAACGTGGAATCGCTCGACGCGGAAATCGTCGTCGGTGACATGCGCGACGAAGCGTCGATGCGCGCGGCGCTCGAGGGCGTGCGCTATCTGTTTCACGTTGCCGCCGACTATCGCATCTGGGCGCCGGACCCGAGCGAGATCGAGCGCGCGAATCTGCAAGGCACCGAGGCCACGATGCGCGCGGCGCTCGCCGAAGGCGTCGAGCGCATCGTGTACACGAGCAGCGTCGCGACGCTGAAGGTCACGCGTTCCGGCGCGATCGTCGACGAAACCAAGCCGTCGGATGCGGCGAGCACCATCGGCGCGTACAAGCGCAGCAAGGTGCTGGCGGAGCGCGCGGTGGAAAGGATGATCGCGAGCGACGCGCTGCCTGCCGTCATCGTGAATCCCTCGACGCCGATCGGCCCGCGCGACGTGCGGCCGACGCCGACGGGGCGCATCATCGTCGAGGCGGCAACGGGCAAGATTCCCGCGTTCGTCGATACGGGGCTGAATCTCGTGCACGTCGATGATGTCGCGAACGGTCACTTTCTCGCGCTCGAGCGCGGCAGGATCGGCGAGCGGTACATTCTCGGCGGCGAGAACCTGTCGCTCCAGCAGATGCTCGCGGATATCGCGGGGCTCGTCGGCCGCAAACCGCCGACGATCAAGCTGCCGCGCGGCCCGCTGTATCCGCTCGCCATCGGCGCGGAAATGTTCGCGAAGGTGAGCGGCAAGGAACCGTTCGTCACCGTCGATGGCCTGCGGATGTCGAAGAACAAGATGTACTTCACGTCGGCGAAGGCGGAAGCGGAGCTAGGTTATCAGGCGCGGCCGTATCGCGAAGGATTGCGCGATGCGCTCGACTGGTTCCGCGCCAACGGCTATCTCGGCACCTGAGACGCGCGGGCGTCGCGAGCCGCGAACGGCCGGGAGGCGGCACGCGTTTGCGTACGACGACTGCGCCGGCGGCGTCCAGCGAGCCGTCCGCGCTGCAACTCTTGTATAAGACCTAAAAAAACTAAGTTGTTGAAATAATGGGGAAACAGCCGTTTTTCAGTGCCTGCGCAGGCCCTCGTTCGCACGCGACGCCCTCAAATTCAGGCAAAATAGCGGACTGATGCCGGAAGGCGCGAGCAACCATGTTGCGTGCGGCCGCAGCGGCGCGTCGGCGCCCGCGCAGGTCCACAGCAGCCGGCGGTCCTTTTTCAACCCGTTTCTGGATGTCGAGACAAGCGATGAGTAATCAGCAACCCACCATCATCTACACCCTGACCGACGAAGCTCCGCTGCTCGCGACCAGCGCCTTTCTGCCGATCATCCGCACGTTCACGGCTCCGGCCGGCGTCAATGTGGAAACCAGCGACATCTCGCTCGCCGGGCGCATTCTCGGCGAATTCCCAGAATTCCTGTCCGAAGAACAACGCGTGCCGGACAACCTCGCCGAACTCGGCCGCCTCACGCAGCTTCCCGACACCAACATCATCAAGCTGCCGAACATCAGCGCGTCGGTGCCGCAGCTCGTCGCCGCGATCAAGGAATTGCAGGGCAAGGGCTACAAGGTGCCCAACTATCCGGAAGAGCCGAAGAACGACGAAGAAAAGGCCATCGCGCAGCGTTATTCGAAGTGCCTCGGCAGCGCGGTGAACCCGGTTCTGCGCGAAGGCAATTCGGACCGCCGCGCGCCGCTCGCCGTCAAGAACTACGCGAAGAAGCATCCGCACAGCATGGGCGAATGGAGCATGGCGTCGCGCACGCACGTCGCGCACATGAAGCACGGCGACTTCTATCACGGCGAAAAGTCCATCACGAACGACAAAGCGCGCGAAGTCCGCATGGAACTCGTGACGAAAGGCGGCGAAACCATCGTGCTGAAGCCGAAGGTCAAGCTTCAGGAAGGCGAGATCGTCGACAGCATGTTCATGAGCAAGAAGGCGCTCATCGCGTTCTACGAAGATCAGATGGAAGACGCGCGCAAGACCGGCGTCATGCTCTCTCTGCACGTGAAGGCGACCATGATGAAGGTCTCGCACCCGATCGTCTTCGGCCACGCGGTCAAGGTGTTCTACAAGGACGCGTTTGCCAAGCACGCGAAGCTCTTCGAAGAGCTCGGCGTGAACGTCAACAACGGCCTCGTCGATCTGTACTCGAAGATCGATGCGCTGCCGGAATCGCAGCGCGATGAAGTCATCCGCGATTTGCACGCGTGCCACGAACATCGTCCCGCACTGGCGATGGTCGATTCGGCGAAGGGCATCTCGAACCTGCACGCGCCGAACGACGTGATCGTCGATGCGTCCATGCCGGCGATGATCCGCGCGGGCGGCAAGATGTGGGGCGCCGATGGCCGTCCGCAAGACACGAAGTGTCTGATTCCGGAAAGCACGTTTGCGCGCATCTATCAGGAAATCATCAACTTCTGCAAGACCAACGGCGCATTCGATCCGCGCACGATGGGCACGGTGCCGAACGTCGGCCTGATGGCGCAGAAGGCCGAAGAGTACGGCTCGCACGACAAGACCTTCGAGATTCCGCAAGACGGCACCGCGCGTATCGTCGATAACGCGACGAACGAAGTCATCGAATCGCTCACGCAGGAAGTAGAGCAAGGCGACATCTGGCGCATGTGCCTCGTGAAGGACGCGCCGATCCGCGACTGGGTGAAGCTCGCCGTCACGCGCGTGCGCAACTCGGGCATGCCGGCGGTGTTCTGGCTCGACCCGTATCGTCCGCACGAAAACGAGCTGATCAAGAAGGTCGAGAAGTACCTGAAGGATCACGACACGGAAGGGCTGCACATCGAAATCATGTCGCAAGTGCGCGCGATGCGTTACACGCTCGAGCGCGTGATCCGCGGCCTCGACACGATTTCCGTGACCGGCAACATCTTGCGCGACTACCTGACGGACCTGTTCCCGATCATGGAACTCGGCACGAGCGCGAAGATGCTATCCATCGTTCCGCTGATGGCGGGCGGCGGCCTGTATGAGACGGGCGCGGGCGGCTCGGCGCCGAAGCACGTGCAACAGCTGGTGCAGGAAAACCACCTGCGCTGGGATTCGCTCGGCGAGTTCCTCGCGCTGGCGGTATCGCTGGAAGAACTCGGCATCAAGAGCAACAACGCGAAGGCGAAGCTCGTCGCGAAGGCGCTCGACGCCGCCACCGGCAAGCTGCTCGACAACAACAAGGGGCCGTCGCCGAAGACCGGCCAGCTCGACAACCGTGGCAGCCAGTTCTACCTCGCCATGTACTGGGCGCAGGAACTGGCGAATCAGACGGACGACCGCGAACTCGCCGAATTGTTCGCGCCGCTCGCGAAGCGCCTCGCCGAAAGCGAGCAGAAGATCGTCGAGGAACTGAACGCCGTGCAGGGCAGCGAAGCGGATATCGGCGGCTATTACAAGCCTGAAGATGCGAAGCTCGCCGCCGTGATGCGTCCGAGCCAGACGCTCAACGCCGCGCTCGCGCAGGCGCAGTCGAAGTAACGTGGCATGGGGCGCGGGCAGCGACGCCCGCGTTCCTTATCGCGTTGGCGTCCATGCCAACGCGATTTCTCTCAGAACGCCCTCGCAGCGTTCCGTCAAAGCGGCGACTCAGCCCGCGTCGACTCACAGCATTTGGTTACAACGTGTGCCGGCTCGCAGGCAGGGGAGCGGGTAAAATCCTTGGCCTCGCTGCCAGCTTCGCAAGACATTCCACTTCGCATGAATCTACATGACCAGCTCGGCGCGCTGGAGTCGAGCCTCGATGCGCTCCTCCGGGCCGCCACCGTTTCCCCTGTCATCGGCGCTGCCGACGAATCTCCTACAGACGCCATGGCCGAGCCGCCCGCGCCGCCGCCGCCCCGCGCGGACGAGGCCCAGGAAACCGCGCTCACCGCTCAAGCGCCCGCCGACCCCGAGCCCGAGACGCCGCCCGCGCTGACGGTTTCGCGCCCGGACCGCGACACGATTCAGATGACCATCGCGGGCAAGTCGGTGCTGCTGAATCCGGAGGGCGTGTCGGAGTTGATCGAGGAGTTGTCGAACGTACGGGCGTCGATGTCGGTGGAACAGCCGATGGGCGTCGCGCCCGGCTGGCGTTTCGCCGCGACGAAGAATCCGGTGATGGCGGTGCAGAAGCACGCGAACGGCGACCGCCTCCTCATCATGCGGCACACGGGTCACGGCTGGG
The DNA here is from genome assembly GCF_902506145.1 of Burkholderia sp. 8Y. Lineage (GTDB taxonomy): Bacteria > Pseudomonadota > Gammaproteobacteria > Burkholderiales > Burkholderiaceae > Caballeronia. The sequence continues at coordinate 57,785 of NZ_LR733548.1, forward strand.
TGCCGTTCACGTTTTCGCCGGATATGGTCGTCGAACTCTACGCGATGCTGACGCGGCGCTAAGTCCGACGCCGCCTTCCGTCAAGAACCTTCCTGCGTCGGCGCCTGCACCCGCGCCTTCCATTGCCCGCCCTTGCCGCGCCAGTAGCGCACGGCCGAACCGAACGTCGCGGAGACGTAGAACAGCGCGACGAACGGCAACAGCGGCGCCCACAACAACGACCGCCGGTAGTAACGCAGCATCGGCCCGTAGGCGATGCACATCATCGCCCAGGCCGCGCAGGCGGGCCACGCACGCGCACCCCATGTCAGCGCGAACACGGGCGGAACGAGGTAGATCAGCGCCATGCCGAGCATCGTGCCGGCCAGCAGCAGCGGCGAATAGCGCAACTGCGTGAACGCGGTGCGCGCGATCATGTTCCAGATTTCGCGCCAGTCGTCGTAGGGACGCAGCGACTCGCTGCGCTCCGCGAGATCGAGGCGAATGGGCCGCGCGTCCGCCCTGCCCGCGCGATGCTTGATGCGCAGGGCGAGACTGCAATCGTCGATCAGTTCGCCGCGAATCGATTCGATGCCGCCCGCTTCCGCCAGCGCCGAACGGCGCGCGAGCATGCAGCCGCCCGCCGCGCCCGCCGTCATCTTGCGCGTGTCGTTGACCCACGCGAACGGGTACAGCTTCGCGAAAAAGAACACGAACGCCGGGATCAGCGCCTTCTCCCACGGCGAGTCGCAACGCAGGCGCACCATCAGCGAGACGAGATCGCGGTCTTCCAGAATCGTACGCGCGACGAGCTGCGTCGCGGCATCGGCCGGATGGTAGATGTCGGCGTCGGTGAGCAGCAGGAATTCGGCGGGAAGACCCAGCGAGTCGATTGCATCGATGCCCTGCGACTGCGCCCACACTTTCCCCGACCATCCCGGCGGCAGCGGCTTGCCGGTCAGCACGGTCAGGCGGTCTTCGAGTCCGAGGTCGCGGGCGGCGGCGAGCGCGGCGGCGGCGGTGCCGTCGGTGCTGTGATCGTCGACGACGACGACGTGGAACGCGCCCGCGTAGTCCTGCTTCAAGAGCGAGCCGACCGCGCGGCCGATCACGTCGGCTTCATTGCGCGCGGGCACGACGGCGACGAGCGCGGGCCACGCGCCGCGTCGCGCGATCTCCGAGTTGCCGACGGCGTGCACGGTCGCGTCCGAAAGCGCGGGCGCGGCTTGCGCGCGCCAGAACCCGCCGCGCGCGAAAAGCAGCACGTTCCAGATCAGAAATGACAGCCAGGCGATCAGTAGCATGAATTAGACGAAGACTTTGAACCGCAGTGCGGGCCGCGCACTCATGCACGCGGGGATACGGCGAAGAACACGTTGCACGGAGGACACACGAATCAGGCGGCGAGCGGCCTGCCGAAACCAGCCGCCAAGCATTCGCACGGCGCGCGAATCGCGATGCGGCGGCATTTGCAGCGCCCCGAGCGTCCGACAGTTTAATGGCTTTGACCAACTGGCGTATTTTCATGGCGCCGCCGCGCCTTCGCGAGCGCCGCGCAGCGAGCGCCCAAAAAGGGAACGCGTTAGAATACACGGCCAACCTTGGCGCGCAGACAAATTTACCGGTCCTTCTTCCGGTGTGCTTTCCGGCTTTTGCAGGCATTGCGTATGCAATGCTTCGCAATTGAAGCGTCAGTCGCGCGCCCGTAACCCGAAACCCGCGCTAGTCGGAGTTCGCTCGAACATGCGTATCATCCTTGCTCAACCCCGCGGCTTTTGTGCGGGCGTGGTCCGTGCGATCGAAATCGTCGATCGGGCGCTCGAACGGCATGGCGCTCCGGTGTACGTGCGCCATGAGATCGTTCATAACCGACACGTCGTCGATAATCTGCGTGGCAAGGGCGCGCGTTTCGTGGAAGAACTGGATGAAGTGCCGCAAGGCGCGGTCGCTATTTTCAGCGCGCACGGCGTGGCGCGAAGCGTCGAACGCGATGCCGAGGCGCGCGGTCTCGATGTGCTCGACGCCACCTGCCCGCTCGTGACGAAAGTCCACGTGCAGGGCCGGCAGTATGTATCGCAAGGACGCACGCTGATTCTGATCGGTCACGCGGGGCATCCGGAAGTGGAAGGCACCGTCGGTCAGATTCCCGGCAACGTCGTGCTGGTCCAGAGCGAAGCCGAAGTCGACACGATGTCGCTGCCGTCCGACACGCCGGTCGCCTACGTCACGCAGACGACGCTTTCGGTCGACGACACGCGCGGCATCATCGATGCCTTGCAGCGCCGCTTCAGCGATATCGTCGGGCCGGACACGCGCGACATCTGCTACGCGACGCAGAACCGGCAGGCTGCGGTGCGCGAGCTGTCGACGCAAGTGGACGTGCTGCTCGTGGTCGGCGCGACCAACAGTTCCAATTCGAATCGTCTGCGGGAGATCGGCACCGAAAGCGGCGTGCCGAGCTATCTGGTTGCAGACGGTTCCGAGATCAAGCCCGAGTGGTTTGCGCATGCGCAGACGGTCGGCATCACGGCGGGCGCTTCGGCGCCCGAAGAAATGGTCGAACATGTGATCGATGCCCTGCGCGCATTCGGACACGTCGAAGTGACGACGATGAACGGCCGCGAGGAAAAGGTCGAATTCAAACTCCCCGCGAAGTTGCTGCAACCGCTCGCCGCGCTGTCGGCCACGGCGGCCACGGCGATTCGCGAAGAATAAGGAGAGGACGCAATTGTCTATTCCGATGCTTCAGAAAGTCCGCGTTGGCGCGTATATCGCCCGCCAGCATTTTTCGCGCAACAAGCGTTATCCGCTCGCGCTGATGCTGGAGCCGCTGTTCCGCTGCAATCTGGCGTGTAACGGCTGCGGCAAGATCGACTATCCGGACCCGATCCTGAACCAGCGCCTGTCGCTGGAAGAATGCCTGGGCGCCGTCGACGAATGCGGCGCGCCGGTCGTCTCGATCGCGGGCGGCGAGCCGCTCCTGCACAAGGAAATGCCGCAGATCGTGAAGGGCATCATCGAGCGCAAGAAGTTCGTGTATCTCTGCACGAATGCGCTCTTGATGGAAAAGAAGATGGACGACTACCAGCCGAGCCCGTACTTCGTCTGGTCCGTTCACCTCGACGGCGATCAGGCCATGCACGACCATTCCGTGTCGCAGGACGGCGTGTACGAGAAGGCCACGAAAGCGATCCGCGAAGCCAAGCGCCGCGGTTTTCGCGTGAACATCAACTGCACGCTGTTCAACGATGCCAATCCGGAACGCGTCGCGCAGTTCTTCGACACGCTCGGACCGATGGGCGTGGACGGCATCACGGTCTCGCCGGGCTACGCGTACGAGCGCGCGCCGGACCAGCAGCACTTCCTGAACCGCGACAAGACCAAGACCCTGTTCCGCGAAATCTTCAAGCGCGGCAACAACGGCAAGAACTGGTCGTTCAGCCAGTCGGCCATGTTCCTCGACTTCCTCGCGGGCAACCAGACGTACCAGTGCACGCCGTGGGGTAACCCCGCGCGCACGGTGTTCGGCTGGCAGCGTCCGTGCTATCTGCTCGGCGAAGGCTACGCGAAGACCTTCAAGGAACTGATGGAAACCACCGAGTGGGAAAAGTACGGCACGGGCAACTACGAGAAGTGCGCGGACTGCATGGTCCACAGCGGCTTCGAGGCGACCGCCGTGATGGACACCGTGGCGCATCCGCTGAAGGCGCTCGGCGTGTCGATGCGCGGGCCGCGCACGGAAGGCGCGTACGCGAAGGAACTGCCGATCGACAAGCAGCGTCCGGCCGAGTACGTGTTCTCGAAGCACGTCGAGATCAAGCTGGAAGAGATCGGGCGGGCGCAGAAGAACAAGGGGTCGAAGACGGCTGCAGCGGCGCATTGAGTTTCGGTTGAGCGGTAATAAGGACGAAGGGCGGATGGCAGGGTCATCTGCCCTTTTTCTTTTGCGGCTACCAGATCGTCCTGACGTGCTCGTATTCGCGGATCAACCGATCCCTCGTCACGATGGGCGCCGACAGCGCACGCGCCGTTGCCACGATCAAGCGATCCGCCGGGTCATTGTGAAACTGCCCCGGCAAGTCGATCGACTTGATGGCAATGCTGCTATCCACCGGCATGAAACGCACGGCGTCGATTCGGTTCAGTTTGTCGATCCAGTCGCCGACGTCCATGGAAAGTCCGATCTTGCCGCGCCGCACGAGCAGCGCGATTTCCCAAGCCGAGATGGTCGATACGACGATCTCGCCCCGTTCGCCTGATTCCTTCTCGATTGCCGCGCGCGCCTGCTTGCTCAGTGCGCCTCCGCTGACCCACCATAGAAGCGTATGGGTGTCCAGCACGATCACCGGTACGCCTCCCAGTCGTCCTCGCCGATCGGCTCGAACGGGTCTTCGCAAAACAGCACGCTGCCGCGCAACTCCTCCAGCGGCGTCAGCGCCGAGTCGTCATACCGCCTGATTTCCAGCACGGGCTTTCCATGGTCCGTCACGATCATGCTTTCTCCTGTCGATTCGACGAGCCGAAAATATTCAAGCGCCTTTGCCTTGAACTCTGATTTCGACACTCGCTTGTGAGACATGATATCCGCCCTAGTCACGTGATGGTGGTCATTTTAGGCTCGGCCGGATGGAATAGGCAAAGCGGACTTTTTCGACCTCAAAAGAAAAACGCGACGGCTTTCACCGTCGCGTTCGCACTCACTGCCTTCAAGCGTCAGTCAAAGATCAACAACACTTCCCTGCCCCCGACCCATACCTCGCCTCCTGCCGCTCGCGAAAGAACTCCGCGTACGTCATCACGGGCTTGTCGGGATGCGTGGTCTGCATGTGCGTGACGTACGCATCGTAATCAGGCATGCCGACCATCAGGCGCATTGCCTGGCCGAGATACCGTCCCGCCTGTCGAAGATCGCTGAGCATATCGGTCACTCCAGAAGTCAATGACCCGCGCGGACCGTCGCGCCGCCGCCCGTGGGCATCGGCTCGAACGGCGTTTCGCGCACCGTCGGCCGCGCCTCGCGGCGCGCGCGCAGCACGACGAGCACGCCGTACACCGCAATGCTCACCACGACGAACATGAACAAACCCGACAGCGCGGCATCGACGTAATCGTTGAAGATGATGCGCTGCATCTCCGGCAACGACTTCGCCGGCGCCATCACCTTGCCCGCGTCGAACGCGTCGCGCAGCTTGCCGGCATGCGCGAGGAAACCGACCTTCGGGTTCGCGTCGAAGATCTTCTGCCAGCCGGCAGTCAGCGTGCAGATGAGCAGCCACACGGTCGGGATGATCGTCACCCACGCGAAACGCTCGCGCTTCATCTTGAACAGCACGACGGTGCCGAGCGTCAGCGCGATGCCGGCGAGCATCTGATTCGAGATGCCGAAGAGCGGCCACAGCGTATTGATGCCGCCGAACGGATCGACCACGCCCTGATACAGGAAGTAGCCCCACGCCGCGACGCACAAGCCCGTGGCGATCAGATTGGCCACCAGCGATTCCGTGCGGCGCAGCGCCGGATGGAACGTGCCGAGCAGGTCTTGCAGCATGAAGCGCCCGGCGCGCGTGCCGGCATCGACCGCGGTCAGAATGAAAAGCGCCTCGAAAAGAATCGCGAAGTGATACCAGAACGCCATCATCGCCTGGCCGCCGATTACGCGATGCAGAATCTCCGCCATGCCGACGGCAAGCGTCGGCGCGCCGCCCGCACGCGCGACGATGGTGGTCTCGCCCACGGCCTTCGCGGTCGAGGTGAGCATGTCCGGCGTGAGCGTGAAGCCCCACGACGTCACCGTGTGCGCGATGGCGTCCGGCGTGGTGCCGAGCAGCGCGGCCGGGCTGTTCATCGCGAAGTAGACGCCGGGCTCGATCACGCACGCGGCGACGAGCGCCATGATCGCGACGAACGATTCCATCAGCATCGCGCCGTAGCCGATAAAGCGCATGTTCACTTCGTTGTCGATCATCTTGGGCGTGGTGCCCGACGAGATCAGCGCGTGGAAGCCCGACACCGCGCCGCACGCGATCGTGATGAAGAGGAACGGGAACAGGTTGCCCGCCCAGACCGGACCCGAGCCGTCGACGAACTTCGTGAACGCGGGCATCTTCAGTTCCGGCGCGACGATCAGAATGCCGATCGCGAGGCCGAGAATCGTGCCGATTTTGAGGAACGTCGAAAGATAATCGCGCGGCGCGAGCAGCAGCCACACCGGCAGCACGGAAGCGATGAAGCCGTACCCGATCAGAATCCACGTCAGCTGAATGCCCGTGAACGTGAAGAATGGCGCGAGCGTCGGCGATTGCGCGACCTGTCCGCCGTAGGTGATCGCGAGCATCAGCAGCACGAAGCCGATGATCGACACTTCGCCGATCCGCCCCGGACGAATGAAGCGCGTATAGATGCCCATGAAGAGCGCAATCGGAATCGTCGCGGCGACGGTGAACGTGCCCCACGGCGAATTCGTGAGCGCCTTCACGACGATCAGCGCGAGCACTGCGAGAATGATCACCATGATGAGGAACGCGCCGAACAGCGCGATCACGCCGGGCACGGTCCCCAGTTCCATCTTGATGAGATCGCCGAGGGAGCGGCCGTCGCGGCGCGTCGAAATGAATAGCACGACGAAATCCTGCACCGCGCCCGCGAACACGACGCCCGCGAGAATCCACAGCATGCCGGGCGTGTAGCCCATCTGCGCGGCCAGCACCGGACCGACGAGCGGACCCGCGCCTGCAATCGCCGCGAAATGGTGGCCGAACAGCACGTATTTGTTGGTCGGCACGTAGTCGAGGCCGTCGTTGTGGCGCACGGCCGGCGTCATGCGCAAGCCGTCGAGCTTCAGCACCGTTCCCGCGATGAAGCGCGAATAAAAGCGATACGCGATGAGATACACGCAGACCGCCGCGATGACGATCCATAGTGCGCTGACCCGCTCGCCGTGCCCGAGCGCGATGGTGCCGAATGCGAACGCGCCCAGCAGCGCGAGCGCGATCCATACCAGGAATCCGGAAGCCCGATTCATGGTGTCTCCTTTTTGAGTAAGTCTTGGATGTCCGCCCGCGCGGCTCGAGCCGTGGGGCGCCTCGGGCGTGTAGTATTCGCCTTCGTCCCGGACCTCACAACCGGACAACTACGTACGCGCTCTACGCGGTACTACGTAGAGCATCGAACGTTCCAGCGTCATGAACCTGAAAGCCAAGATTGTTTTGCTCGCCATCGTGCCGTTCGCGCTCGCCATCGGCGGGATCGAGTATGGCGTGCGCCAGCAGGCGACGACGCTCGCCCGCGCCCAGCACGCGACGCTGCAAACGGCGTACATGTCGAGCAAGGAAGTCGAGTTGCGGCATTATGTCGAGCTGGCGAAGAGCGCCATCGCGCCGTACTACGACGCGCGGGCAGACGATCCGCGCAGCGACGACGAACGCCGCCAGCTTGCGCTCGATGCGCTGCATCGTCTGGATTTCGGCCGCGACGGCTATTTTTTCGTCTACACGATGCACGGCAAGTCGCTGATGCATCCCCGTCAGCCGAACCTCGTCGGGCGCGACTTGTGGACCATGCGCGATCCCGCAGGCGAACTGACCATCCAGCAACTGATTCGCGAAGCGTCGAAGGGCGGCGGCTACGTGCGGTACGTGTGGCAGCGGCCCTCGACCGGGCAACTCGCGCCGAAGCTCGGGTATGTCGTGCCGCTCGAACGCTGGGGCTGGATGATCGGCACCGGCATCTATCTGGAGGATGTCGAGACGGCGCTCACGCGCATCGACGGTCAGGCCGCCGCGAACATCGACCGGACCGTGATGTGGATCGGCGGCATTGCGCTGGCGGCGCTCGGCGTGATTGCGTTGTGCGGCGCGGTGCTCAATATCAGCGAGCATCGCAGCGCGGACGCGAAGCTCAAGCGGCTCGCGCGGCAGGTGGTCGAATCGCAGGAGCACGAGCGGGCGCGGCTGTCGCGCGAACTGCACGACGGCATCAGCCAGATGCTGGTGTCCGTCAAGCTGCTGCTGGAATCGGCGCTCGCGCGCTTTGAACGCGCGCCCGCGCGCGAGACCGCCGCCGAAGCCGCGCTCGCCACGGGCCTCGGGCGTCTCGCCGCGACTTTGCGCGAAGTGCGCCGCATCTCGCACGCGCTGCGCCCCACGATGCTCGATGATCTCGGCCTCGCCGCCGCGCTGGAACAACTCGCGCGCGAGATGGACGGGCAGGACGGCATCGAAGTGCGCTTCGAGCGGACGGCGGGCGGCAAGCCGTCCACGCTGCCCGATCCGGTCAATACGGTGCTATTTCGCATCGCGCAGGAGGCGCTGAACAACATTACGCGGCACGCGCGCGCCACGCGGGCGACGCTCGCGCTGGATGTGGCGCCGAACGCAGTGCGGCTCGTCGTCAGCGACAACGGCCGCGGTTTCGACGCGCCATCCGCGCTCGCCGATCCGGCGAGCGGTCTCGGCCTGCGCAACATGCGCGAACGGCTCGACACGCTCGGCGGCACGCTCGCCATCCAGTCGCAACTGGGCCGCACGGCGCTCACGGCGCATGTGCCGCTGCCGCTGTCCGCCCCGACTCTGCAAGGATTGTCCGATGACGCCTGAACCCGCCCAACTGCTGCTCGTCGACGATCATCCGCTCGTGCGCGACGGCCTGCGCGCGCGGCTCGAAGCCGTGCCGCGTCTGTCGGTCATCGGGGAAGCGGGCAACGGCCACGAGGCGCTCGCGCTCGCCGCCGACGAAGCGACCCGGCCCGATCTCGTGCTGATGGACGTCGGCATGGCGGGCATGAGCGGCATCGAACTGGCGGCGCGGTTCCACGAATGCTTCCCCGCTATTCGCGTGCTGATGCTCTCGATGCACGACAACGTGGAATACGTGATGCAGGCCGTGCGCGCGGGCGCGAGCGGCTACGTGCTGAAGGATTCGCCCGCCGCCGAAATCATTCAGGCGATCGACGCGGTACTCGCCGGCAAGACCTTCTTCAGCGCGGGACTGGCCGCCCGCATGATTCAGGCTCAGGCGATGCAAACGCCGCTCGAACGCCTGACGCCGCGCGAGCGCGATATTCTCGATGCGCTCGCAGAGGGCCTGTCGAGCAAGCAGATTGCAACGCAGCACGGCCTGTCGGTCCGCACGGTCGAGACGCACCGGCTCAATCTGAAGCGCAAACTGTCCATCGATGGACAGGCGGAGCTGATCAAGTTCGCCGTGGAGAATCGGCGCGGCTAGTTCAGCCGGCCGAGCGCGCGTTGTGTTCGGACAGGTATTTAATCAGGCCGTCCACGCCGCCCTTCTGAAGCTGGCCGGCGAACTGCTGCTGATAGACCTGGATAAGCCAGGCGCCCATCATGTCGATGTCGTAGATTTTCCAGCCCTGCGCCGTCTTGCCGAGGCGATAACGCACGGGGTTGTCGCCGCCCGTCGACACGACGTGCGATTCGACCACGGCGTCTTTCGCGCCCGCGTCGAGGTTCGGTGGATCGAAGCGGAACGTCACGTCCTGATCCCGCAATTGCGCGAGCGAAGCCGCATACGTGTGCACGACCAGCGTCTGGAACTGGTCGTAAAGCTGCTTTTGCTGCTCGGGCGTGGCGCTGGCCCACGCCTTGCCCAATGCAATGCGCGTGGTGCGCTGAAAGTCCGTGGCGGGCAAAAAGCGCGCTTGCACGAGTTGCGTGATCTTCGCCATGTCGCCGCCGCGCGCTTGCGGGTCGGCCTTCATCGCGTTGACGGTGCCTTCGACCGCGCTTTTGACGACGGCCTCCGGGCTCGTTTGTGCGACCGCCGCGCCGGAAAACGACAGCGTGGCGAGGAGAAAAGCGAAGCAGACAGACAGATAGCGTTTCATGGCACCCGTTCTCTAATGATCCAATTGTTCGGCGCAACTCGCGAGGCGGTCGAGCCAGTATATCGACAGACCAGTGGGCCGACAGTTCACCGCGCTCCCGACCGCGCCGTCTCCACCGGTATACTTGCGCGGCATCAACCGTCGTCGTTGGACTCGCGGTTCGGCCGCCAAAGCGAAAGCCGGCGCGAACCCGGCAGCGCCATCACGCGGCTCGCGACATGCGGTCCGCGAAAATAACAGGACACACCAGGTAGCGTCTTCATGCTGACGTCCAACATTACCCGTTTCGTCACGCTCGCCATTCGCCGGCCGGCGTGGATTATCGCCGCTTCGATTTTGCTCGGCATCCTCTCCACGATTTATGTCGTTCACCACTTCAAGATCAGCACCGACGTCAGCCAGTTGATCGAAAACGAGCCCGAATGGGCAGCGCGCGGCGACGCCATCGAGCAAGCCTTTCCGCAGCGCGGCGCCACGCTTTTGATCGTGGTGGAAGCGCCCGCCGCCGAATTCGCCGATGCCGCCGCGAACGAACTCGCCGCCGCGCTCGCCAAAGAGCCGGACCGCTTCAAGTCGGTCTCGCAGCCGGAAGGCGGCGAATTTTTCGCGCACAACGGCCTGCTTTATCTGCCGACGGACAAGGTCGATCAGATCACGAAGCAACTCGTGCAGGCGCGCCCGCTCATCAACACGCTGGCGCACGACCCCACGCTCACGGGCCTCGCGCAGACGCTGAACACGACGCTCAATGTGCCGTTGATGCTCGGTCAGGTCAATCTCGGCCAAATGGCCAATCTGCTCGGCCGCAGCGCGACCGTGCTGGACCGCGTGCTCGCGAACCAGCCCGCCGCGTTCTCGTGGCGCGATGTCGCCAATCCGGGCGGCGACGGACCCGGTCGCGCCTTCATCACCGTGTTGCCGCAGCTCAACTTCAGCGCGCTGAAAGCGGCGGCCGGCACGTCCGATGAAATCCGCGCGGTGGCCGCGAAGCTCGGCCTCGACAAGCGATACGGCGCGACGCTGCATCTGACGGGCGCGCAGCCGCTCGCCGACGAGGAATTCGCCTCCGTGCAGGACGGCGCGGCGCTCAACGGCGCGCTCACTTTCCTCGTCGTGCTGATGATTCTGTGGGTCGCGCTGCGCTCGAAGCGCATGATCCTCGCGGTGTTCATCACGCTGTTCGTCGGACTGTCGGTGACGGCCGCGCTGGGCCTCATGATGGTCCACGCGCTGAACATGATTTCCGTCGCGTTCATGGTGCTGTTCGTCGGGCTGGGCGTGGACTTCGGCATCCAGTTCGGCGTCAAGTATCGCGAAGAGCGGCATCGGCACAAACGGCTCGACGTCTCGCTCGCCGAAACCGCGCGGCATGTGGCCGTGCCGCTCACGCTCGCCGCGACCGCCACGGCCGCGAGCTTCTTCTCGTTCCTGCCGACCGCGTATCGCGGCGTGTCGGAGCTCGGGCTGATCGCGGGCGTCGGCATGTTCGTGGCGTACGTGACGAACATGACGCTGCTGCCCGCGCTCATCAAGGTTTTCGCGCCGCCCGGCGAGCCGAAAGCGCCCGGCTTTCCGATGCTCGCGCCCGTCGATGAATTCCTCGACCGCAATCGCAAGCCGGTGCTGATCGGCACACTCGTCGTCGTGATCGGCGCGCTGCCGCTGCTCTGGCACTTGCGCTTCGACTTCAATCCGCTGCATCTGAAAGACCCGCGCACCGAGTCGATGGCGACGCTCATCTCGCTCAAGGACTCGCCCGAAGCCGCGGTCAACGATGTCGCCGTGCTCGCCCCCTCGCTCGCGGACGCGGACCGCATCGCCGCGAAGCTGGACACGCTGCCGGAAGTGGAACGCGCGACGACGCTTTCGTCGCTCATTCCCGCCGATCAGCCCGCCAAGCTGAAGCTGATCCAGGCCGCCGCCGCTCAACTGCTGCCCGCGCTGGATCAGCCGGTGGCGTCGCCCGTGACGGACGCGGTGCGCGTCGCCACGCTCAAGCGCGTTTCGAGCCAGCTTTCGCTCGCCGCCGACGAGCATCCCGGCACAGGCGCGCCCGAAGCGAAGCATCTGTCGGCGACACTAGCGAAGCTCGCGCAAGCCGATGCCGCCACGCGCGACCGCGCCGAGCACGCGATGGCCGAGCCGCTGCGCCTCGCGCTCGCGCAGCTTCGCGCGCTGTTGCAGCCGAGCGAAATCGCGCGCGCGACGCTGCCGCCCGCGATGGTCGAGTCATGGGTGACGCCGGCCGGTCAGGCGCTCGTGAACGTCTCGCCGAAAGCGCCGCCGGGCGTCGATCCGAACGACGACACGCTGCTCGCGCACTTTGCGGACGCCGTGCAGCGCGTCGAGCCGAACGCGATCGGCGGGCCGATTTCCGTGCGCCATTCCGCCGAGGTCATCATCGCCGCGTTCGAGCATGCCGCGCTGTATTCGCTTATCGCCATCACCGTGCTGCTCTGGATCGCGCTGCGTCGTTTCGGCGATGTTCTGCGAACTTTGGTACCGTTGCTCGTTTCGGCGATCGTGACGCTGGAGTTGTGCGTCGTCTTCCGCATGCCGCTCAACTTCGCGAACATCATCGCGTTGCCGCTGATGCTGGGCGTCGGCGTCGCGTTCAAGATCTACTTCGTGATGGCATGGCGGCAAGGGCAGACGCGCCTTCTGCAATCGAGCCTCACGCACGCCGTGATGTTCAGCGCGGCCACCACCGCCACGGCTTTCGGCAGTCTCTGGTTTTCGCATCACCCGGGCACGTCGAGCATGGGACGGCTGCTGGCGCTGTCGCTCCTGTGCACGCTGATCGGCGCCGTGGTGTTTCAGCCGGTGCTGATGGGCAAGCCGCGCAAGGTGCGCGCGGCGGACCGCGCGAGGCTGCGTGCGAGCCAGCGGCATGACAATCTAAGAGGAATTGAAGAATGACAATGGCTCCAGCGGCGCCTGCCGCTGCTGCGCTTCGCAAGCTGGCGACGAGTCTCGCCGTGGCAGGCGCAGTTCTGATGGCTGGTTGCGCGACGGGTCCTGACCGCAATCCGCACGATCCGCTCGAACCGATGAACCGGACCATCTTCACGTTCAACGACAGTGTGGACACGTACGTGGCCCGCCCGGTCGCGCAGTTTTACGTGAACTGGACGCCGAGCCCGTTCCGCACGGCGGTCAGCAACTTCTTCTCGAATCTGGGCGATTTCAGCAACTTCGCGAACAACCTGCTGCAGTTGAAGATCACGGACGCCACGGAAGACTTGATGCGTATCGCGATGAACTCCGTGTTCGGCATCGGCGGGCTGATCGACATTGCATCGCCTGCGGGCTTGCCCAAGCATCATCAGGATTTCGGGTTGACGCTCGGTCACTACGGCGTGCCGTCGGGGCCGTATGTAGTGCTGCCGCTGCTCGGTCCGAGTTCGGTGCGCGATTCGACGACCTGGCTCGTCGACTGGCGGGTGAATCCGGTGAGCTATGCGGACGCCGAACTCCGTTGGCCGCTGTATGGGGTGAACTTCGTGAGCGCGCGCGCGGACTTGCTCGGCGCGACCGATCTGCTCTCGCAAGCGGCGCTCGACAAATATGCGTTCGTGCGTGATGCCTACACGCAGCGCCGCCAGTATCTGCTGACGGGCGGCGGCACGTCGGCGACGCTGCCCGATTACGGCGACGAAGGCGCGAGCGCGCCCGAAGGAGCCAGCGCGCCGGAAGGCGCCAGCGCGCCGGAAGGCGCCAGCGCGCCGCAAGGAGCCAGCACGCCCGGCAGCGGCAGCAGCGAGCAAGGCTTGCCGAACTATGTCGATCCGGGCGCGGCGGCATCGCCTGCGGGCGGCGTGGGGCCGAAATCGCCGGCACCGGGCGCGGGCGAGACACCGAGCGCGCCGTCGCCCAATTGGAGCAAGGCGCAGGGCCTTCCTCAGTACGAAGATCCGGCGCAAAGCAAGTAAAGCCGCTGCCGGTACTGCTGCAAAACGAAACGGGCGCTCACGCGCCCGTTTCTGTCTCAATGCGCCGCGTCGGCGATTTCTTCGAGACTCATTTCATCGGTGGATGCTTTCGGCGCTTCCACCGCCGGTTGATCGCGCCGGTAGGCTTCGAACAACTCGTCCGCATAGCGAATCTGCGTGCGGCCGTGCGGCGCCGGTTCGCCCTGCTCGTTCAGATTGACGAACACCATCTTCTCGACGGTCAGAATGCTCTTGCGCGTGATCTTGTTGCGCACTTCCGCGCGCAGCGTGATCGACGTGCGGCCAAAGTTCGTCGCGGCGATGCCCAGTTCGATGATGTCGCCCTGACGCGCCGAGCTGACGAAGTTGATCTCCGACATGAACTTGGTCACGACGCGCTGGTTGCCCAGTTGAGAGATGGCGTAGATGGCGGCTTCTTCGTCGATCCAGCGCAGCAGGCTGCCGCCGAACAAGGTGCCGTTAGGGTTGAGGTCTTCCGGCTTGACCCACTTGCGAGTGTGAAAATTCATGGTGCGCTTCCTCTTTCGTTCCTGCGATGGCTGCGTACGGTCGGCAGCCAAACTAGGGTTTTCCCTGATTATAACCAACGTGAGGGTTAACCCGCAGAAAGCAAGACTAACGAGCCGCGCTAGTCGAAAGAAAGCGCCCGCGCCTTATCGAGCGCATGGCGCGCGTGAACCAGCGTCGCGCGGGCGGCGCGTGCGTCGCCTGCCAGCCGCAGCAGCGCGCCGATCTGCGACGGCTGACGCGCGAGCTCACGCAGAATCGGACCGATGGCGGTCGTGCCGTCGTCGCGCAGGCCGGCAGTCGCGGCGGGCGGCAGCGTGCGCCACGCCGGATCGACCACCGCGCGGCACACGGCGAACGGCAAGCCGCGCGCCGTCGCGATCGCGCCAGCGATATGCGATTCCATATCTACCGCCAGCGCGCCCGTCGACGAATGCAGCGACCGCTTGTCCGACTCGCTCGTGACCGGCGCGGCGACGCCCGCCATCGGGCCGCAGCGCGTGATGCGGGCAAGCGACGTGTGGGCGAACGCTTCCACGATGCGCGCGGACCACGCGGCATCGGTCGGCAAGGTGCCGAACGGCCCCGACACGCTCTGCGCGACGATCAGCGCGCCCGGCTCCAGATCCGGCGCGAGCCCCCCTGCCGTGCCGAAGCTGATGATGCCCGAACAGCCGCGCGCGACGGCATCGGACAGCGCGCGTTCGAGCCAGTCGGCGCGCGCGGCGAACACGGCATCGACGCCGCGTCCGCGCACGATCTTCGCCTCGAACGCCATGCCCGTCACCGCGACGACCGGCGCGCCGCCCGAAGCGCCGGAAGCGCCCGAGGCACGCGAGAGCGCGGCGGAACGTGGGTCGCGTGCGTTCACATGCCCGCCGTCACGCGCGTCTCGCCTTCGCGCGTCAGGTTGCGGTAACGCGCGAGCGCCCACAACGGGAAGAACTTGCGATAGCCGTGATAGCGCAGATAGAAGACGCGCGGAAAGCCCGTCGCGGTGAAGCGGGTTTCGTCCCACAGGCCATGCGCCTGCTGCGTCCGCACGAGATAGTCGATGCCCCGCGCGACCGCCGGATGCTCCACGAGCCCCGCCGCCATCAGCCCGAGCAGCGCCCACGCCGTCTGCGACGCGGTGCTCGGCGCCTGTTCGTAGCCGCGATAGTCGAGCTTGTAACTCTCGCCGTCCTCGCCCCAGCCGCCGTCCGCGTTTTGAATGCCGATGAGCCATTCCGCGCCGCGCTTCATGCGCGAGTCCGTCGGCGCGACGCCCGCCGCGTTCAGCGCGCAGAGCGCCGACCACGTGCCGTAGACGTAATTCATGCCCCAGCGCCCGTACCAGCTTCCGTCGCGCTCCTGATGCTTCACGATGTAGTCGAACGCGCGGCGCGCCGGTTCGCTGTTCGCGGGCGTTTCGCCGAGTTGCGCGAGCATCGAGAGGCAGCGGGCGGACACGTCGACGGTCGGCGGGTCGAGCAGCGCGCCGTGATCCGAAAACGGAATGTTGTTCAGGTAGTACTGCGTGTTCTCCGGCTCGAATGCGCCCCAGCCGCCATCGCTGCTCTGCATGCCGACGACCCATTCGCGGGCGCGCGAAATCGCCTCGTCGAACATGGCGGTGCCGTTTTCGCGGCCCGCGCGCTCCATCGCCATCGCGACGACGGCGGTGTCATCGACATCCGGATAGTGCGGGTTCGCGAACTGGAACGCCCAGCCGCCGGGCCGCACGTTCGGGCGACGCGAAATCCAGTCGCCGCGCACATCCAGAATCTGCAACGGACGCAGCCATTCGAGCCCGCGCGCCACCGCCGCGCGCGCTTTAGGCATGCCGGTTTCGAGCAGCGCGTGCGCGGCGAGCGACGTGTCCCACACGGGCGACAGGCACGGCTGACAATAGGCTTCGCCGTCGTCCGCTTCGTCGATGACGAGCAGCTTGTCCACCGACTTGCGCGCGATCGCGCGGTTCGGATGCTCCGGCGGATAGCCGAGCACGTCGTACATCATGACCGAGTTGGCCATCGCCGGAAAAATCGCGCCGAGCCCGTCCTCGCCGTTCAGCCGCTCGTCGACGAAACGCACGGCCTCCGCGATCGCACGCTCGCGGCCGGCCTTCGGGAAGGCGCCGTCGGTCGCGCGCAGCACGGTATCGACGACGCGGAAAAACGTGAACCAGCCACGGCTCTGATGCCCCGCGCGCTCTGGCATGCCGGTGTTCACGGGCGGTTCGACGAACACTTCGTCGATACGCACGCCGCGCGGATTGCGCGCCACCGGCCGTTTCGCGTTGAGCACGAGCAACGGCACGATCACCGTGCGCGCCCAGTACGAGACCTTCGACAGGTGAAACGGAAACCACATCGGCAGGCGCATGATTTCGACGGGCATCATCGGCACCGCGCGCCACGACACCACGCCGAAGAGCGCGAGCAGAATGCGCGTGAAGACGTTCACCTTCTCCGCGCCGCCCGCCGCGAGAATGGCCTGGCGGGCGCGCTGCATGTGCGGCGCGTCGGGGGAATCGCCGATCATCTTCAACGCGAAGTACGCCTTCACGGTCGCCGAGACGTCCATCGCGCCGTCCCTGAAGAGCGGCCAGCCGCCGTCTTCGCGCTGAATGCGGCGCAGATAGCGGCCGATCTTCGCTTCCAGCTTCGCGTCAGCGGTCTCGCCGAGGTAATGGACGAGCAGCACGTATTCGGCGGGAATCGTTGCGTCGGCTTCAAGCTCGTAGAGCCAGTAGCCTTCGGGAAACTGCGCCGCGAGCAGCGCGTCGGTGGCGTGGGTGACGGCGTGGTCGAGCGCGGCGTGCGACGCCGGCGCGCCCACGGCCGACAGGGACAAATCGTTCATCAGCGTTCCATCGATGGGTTCAACAGCACGTCCGCGGCTTTCTGGCCGGAGCGGATCGCGCCTTCGATCGTCGCGGGGAGGCCGGTGGCCGTCCAGTCGCCCGCGAGCGTGAGATTGGGCCAGCGCGTGCGCGTCGCGGCCCGCAAACCTTCCTGCGAGGGCACCGCCGCGAAGGTCGCGCGCTCTTCGGCGACGACCTGCCACGGCGGCATCGGCACGGGCGGCATCCGCACGGCGTTGGCTGCGTCCCGCCAGACAGCCGCCGCGATGTCCTCGTGCGGCGTCGAGAGCAGGCGATCCGCGCTGACGATGGTGGCCGTCAGCCGGCCATCGCTCGCGTACAGCCAGTCCGCCGCGCCGTTCACGAAGAACGTCAGCCGCTCGGCGCCGATCGAACCGATCGGCGCATCGACGGCGAAGTGCACCGTGACGATCGCGCGGAATTCATCGGGCGCGACGATCTCCGGCAGCAGCGCGCGCGCCGCGTCGGGCGGCACGGCCAGCACGACGCCATCGCCCGCGCCGAGCGCGACAGGCTCGCCCGCGCCCTCGAAAGCGAGCGAGCTTACCCGTTCCTTCGAATCCGTGCCGGAAAAGCCGATGCCCGTGGCCCGCGCGCCGAGCCGGATATCCGCGCCGCCGTATTGCAAAAGCCGTAGCGCGGGCTCGACGAACGCGTGCGCCAGGCCGTTCTTCGCGACGAGCGGCCGGCACGCCTGTCCGCCCGCCGCGAGCGTCTCGCGCAGCAGATTCGAGGCGACCGTCGCGCTGGCTTCGGAGGGGTCCGCGTTGAGGAGGGTGCGCAACAGCGGCCGTGCGAGCCGATCCCAGACGCGGCCGCGCGCGCGCAGCGATTGCTCGACGGTGCGCCCCGGCTTGCCAAAGAAAAGCGGCAGCATGGCGAGATAGTCGGCGGGCTGCGTGCCGGGCAGACGCGCCTCGGCGTCGAAGACCCAGCGCGGCAGGCGACCCGGCGTCATGCGCAGCGTCCACGCCTGCCCGCTCGCCGCATCGAAGAACGGATAGTCGGGCTGCGTCGGGCCGCTCACGCTATCGGCCGAGCCGATGGCGCGCAGATAGGCGAGCGTCGCGTGATCGCCCGACAGCAGCAGATGGCAGCCGTTGTCGACCGTCATGCCGAGCTTGGCGTCGAAATACGAGCGGCTGCGGCCGCCGGCGTGCGGCGCGGACTCGTGCAGGACGACGCGCGCGCCGCGCCGCTGCGCCTGCACCGCGGCGGCGAGGCCGGCGAGACCGGCCCCGACGACGTGTACGAGCCGGGACATCAGAGAAGATTGCGTGCGACGATCCACAACAGGCGCGCACGCGGCGTACGCACGCGCGTGCGCGGCAGGTCGAAGCCGCGTTTCAGGTTCGCGTCGAGCACCGTGCGATACGCCGCCGACATGATGCGCGGCGCGCGCACCTCGTGGCGCGGCGACGCCGCCATGATCGCGTCGGACTGCGCGTAGTGGCCTTTCGCGCGCTCGGCGAGCACCGCGCACACGCGCGGCAGGCGCGCATCGCCGACGATCGCCGCCGGACTGGTCGTCGCGATGCCTTCGCGCGCGAGCAGTTCGCGCGGCAGATAGACGCGGCCGATGGCGGCGTCTTCGTCGATATCGCGCAGGATGTTGGTCAGTTGCAGCGCGCGCCCGAGGTGATGCGCGAGCCGCCGGCCCGCGTCTTCCTGCATCCCGAAGATTCTCACCGACAGCCGCCCGACCGCGCTCGCGACACGGTCGCAATACAAATCCAGCGTGGCTTCGTCGGGCGCGACGATGTCGCCGGCGGCGTCCATCGCCATGCCGTCGATCACGGCGTGGAAGTCGTCGCGAGACAGGTGGAACGCGTGGATGTGGCGGGTGAGCGCCTCGAGGGTGCGCTTGGGCGCGCCGCGATAGCAGGCGTCGATGTCCTCGCGCCAGCCGTCGAGCGCGAGCGCGCGTTCGCGCCGCGGCAGCGCGCCTTCGTCGGCGATGTCGTCCACCGCGCGGCAGAAAGCGTAGATCTGGTACATCGCGTCGCGCTGCGCAGCCGGCAGGATGCGCATGGCGAGGTAGAACGAACTTCCCGACGATGCCTTCGCGGCGTCGGTGGTGGTTTCGTCGGCGATGAAATTGGAAACGGCCAAGACGGACTCCGCTGTGGCGCCCCCAAGGGCAAATTAAGAGATCGGGCGCCGGTTCCGACGATCCCGGGAAGCGCGCGGAACGACGTGGCGCTGAGAGGGAATGACCGAAGGAGACGGCCGGCGCGCGGCGGCTGCGAACTGCGCCGGAAGCGGCTAGGAGTATACCAATGATTCGCGGCGGTTGCGCCTTGCGGCGGCGCGTGCGGCCCGATCAGGCGAAGCCGGCGCAGCGGTTGCGGCCTTCGCGCTTCGCCACGTACAGCGCGGCGTCGGCCTCGTTGATGAGCGCCTCGTACGACGACGTCACCTCGCGCCGCGCGCACGCGACGCCGACGCTCGCCGTCACCGGCACGCGCGCGCCCTGCACGTCGATGGGCGTTTCGCAAATCGCGCGGCGAACTTTCTCGGCGACGATCATCGCGTCCTCGAAATGCGTGCACGGCAGAAGCAGCGCGAATTCCTCGCCGCCGAAGCGCCCGAACACGTCCTGCACGCGCACCGCCGCCGCGACGCGCTCGGCCATCACGCGCAGCACCGTGTCGCCGACCAGATGGCCGAACTCGTCGTTGATGCGCTTGAAGTGGTCCAGATCGAACAGCAGCATCGACAGATCGCCGCCGTAGCGTTGCCAGCGCGAGAATTCGTCGCGGATGCGCAGCTCGAAATAACGCCGGTTCGCGATGCCGGTCAGCCCGTCGCGATCGGCGAATTCCTGGAGCTTCGCCACGGCTTCGTCGCGGGCGCGCTGCATCATGCTCGCGTGCGTGGCATCGGAAATCGTCACGCAGACGGCGCGCACTTCGCGCTCGTGCGTGAGCGGCATGAACGTGCAGTCCTGCTGCATGAAGTCGACGCCGCCGGTAATGGGCCGGTCGTGATCGAACTTGAAGAGATACGGCCGCTGCTCCCACGAACTGAACGCGAAGCTGCCTAGCTGAAACACGCTTTCGACCTTGCGCGTGAGCCACACGCGCGGCAGTTCCGGAAAGCTCGCGAAAATCGACTTGCCCGTGACCTGCTCGGCCGTCCTGCCGCTGTGGTCCGCCATGAAGCGGTTCCACATGAGCACGTTGAGATCGCGGTCGAGCACGAAAATGCCGAAGCCCACGCGCTCGATCACCAGTTCGCTCAGCACATGCCGCAGTTGTTCCATGTCGGCGCGGGTCAGAAGCTGGAAAGAAGCGCGTCGAGCGCCTCGTTCAGATGCGCAATGGCGTCTTCGGCCATCAGCATCACGAGATGCGCGCGGAAGCTGTGGTCCTCCAGCGCGAAGTTGACTTCGAGCAGCAGCGCCGTTTTCCACGCGAGCATCGCGGGCTGAAAGACTTCTTCCAGCGCGAGTTCCGCGCCGAGCATGCCCGGCGGGGAAAAAATCGGCGCGCGGCCGAGGCGGTCGAGAATGCACGACACGCACGCGCCGATCAGCACCGTCGCGACGTCGAACACGAGTTCGGTGCGCGTGGTCGCTTCGTAGGTGGACTTCGTGTAGGGATCGTCGACGAGCGCGCAGAGGTCATCCACGCTGCCGCTCTTGCACAGCACGATCGCCTCGCCCTTGATGTCGGAGCGAAAGCCCTGCCGCACGGCGGTCACGGCGTCCGTGATGCCCGTCATTTCGCGCAGCGCCGCCGACGCTTCGGCCACGCTTACCACGCGCACGCGCGGCACCGACAGTTCGATGAACGTGCCGAGCAGCTTCGACAGGCGCGTCGCGGCCTGGCCCATCGCCATGTTGGCGACTTCCTGCAGCGCGTCGCGCTGGTCTTCGTTGAGGGCGGGTTCAACCATGGAGACCGTACTCCTTCAGAACGGGACGCAGCGCCTCGGGCGTCACGGGCTTCGGCAAAAACGCGATGGCGCCGAGTGCGCGCACGCGCTCCTGCGCCAACGGCTGCACATCGGCGGACACGACGATCACGAACGTGTTGAGGTCTTCGTGCTGCAAGGCATCGAGCACCTGATAGCCGGTCATGTCCGGCATCGTCAGGTCGAGGAACAGGACGGATGCGCGGCCCGCCCGATACAGCGCGAGCGCTTCGCGTCCATTCGTCGCGTAGGAGATATCGACGTCCCAGTCCTCGGGCAGTGCGCGCGTCAACACCTTGCGCGCGAGCAGGGAATCATCGGCAATGACAATCGGCAAAGGCATGGTCGGTCGAATCGGTGAGCGTTCGTTGCTGACGGGAAGACATGGCCTACACGGCATGCTCTCGTGGGCGTTAACGGCGCGGCTGCGGAAATCTTTAGGGAGAGAGGCGGCGTTTTCATCGCCGGCCAGAGTTGGCGGGCGTCTTCGAACGCGAATGCACAGGGCGCGGTGCGCTTCGTCCTGGCGCGATGGAACCGTTCGCGGCGAACGCGCATCCGAGCGTCTGGTTGGCGTCGTGGTGCCTTTAGACCTGCGCGCTCGCGCGGCCTTCGACGTGCGATGTTTCGAGTCCACCGCTCGCAGCGCGAGCTCGGTTATGTCCGGCACCCGCTCTAACGGCAGATTGATCGGAAGATTGCATTGTCGGACGCTCCCCACGCAAAAGCAACTCGTCAGAGCGCGTGCTCGGGATATTCCTGCCATGCTTTCGACCGAGACGAGAATTTTATTCCGATATGACTGCACAGGAGAACGATTCATTACTTCTGTGTACGTTTGCGCTTCGACGAATCTCGCTAAATGCGACGCCGCACGCGCGTTCGCATCCGCACGCAAGGCATGGATCGTGCGTGCCCCGAGCGATTGCACCGCGCGCGCCCCGGCCTTCGCCCGTCGAACGGATGGAAGCGCGCACGCTCGAGTAAAGTTTTCCACTTCGCTGCCAAAATGACGCTGCAACGTGAGGAGCCCGACGCCGAGCCTGCCATCGAAGCGAGGCAGGACGAACCGCCCTTTCCGGTCGTGCCCGAACGCAACTTCGCCGCGCAACGCATGACGCTCTACGCGCTGCTGGTGGCGGCGGTCGTGCTGCCGTGCGTCTACGTCGCGATGACCGCGATCTCCGACTACCGCGACCGCGAAGCCAGCGCCTCCGAAGCCGTCGCCCGCAACGCGCGCATCGCGGAAGAGCACGCGCTCAAGGTCTTCGAACTCAACGTCACGCTCAACGAACGCATCGTCGATCTGCTCGACGATCTCGACGCCGACGCGATCCGCCGCGAAGACGCCGTCATCCACTCGCGCGTGAGCCAGATGATCGGCAGCTATCGCCAGGTGGCGGCGGCCTCGGTGTTCGGTCCCGACGGCAAGCTGCTCGCCACGAGCCGCGCGTGGCCGACGCCGGAGATCAGCGTCGGCACGCGCGAGGACTTCGCCGGCCTGCGCGCCGACAGCCGGCTCCCGCAAATTTCGCGCGTGATGCTCGGCAAGGTCGCCGGCGAGCGCGTGTTCAACACGGCTGTCGCGCGCCAAACGGCGGACGGCCAGTTCGCCGGCATGGTGTCGATTGCGCTGCGGCCCTCGTATTTCAACGACTTCTACCGCGAGCTGCTCGGCGACAACCCGACCGTGTCGCTGGGTCTCGCTCGCGCCGACGGCGAAGTGCTCGCGTGGTATCCCGAGCGCCCGCCCGCGAAAATGGCGCTCGCGGCGAGTTCTCCGCTGCGCGGGGCGTATCGGGCCGGGGCGCGCAACGGCGTGGTCAAAATGGTGTCGGGGCTGGACAACCAGCTGAAGATCGTCGCGTTTCGCCGGGTCGGCAATTATCCGGTGTATGTGTCGAGCGGCTTTCCTATCGAGACGATCTGGAGGGAGTGGTACCGGCATCTGCTCGTGCTCGCGCTGTCGATTTTCGCGCCGTGCGTCGTGCTGTGGGGCGTGATCGGGCAGTCGCTGCGGCGGCTCGCCATCGAGGAAGAAGCGTGGGAACGCTGGCAGGCGGAGGCGTCGATGCGCCGTTCGATCGAATCCGCGTACCGGCAGGCGCGCAAGATGGAGGCGCTCGGCAATCTGGTCGGCAGCGTCGCGCACGACTTCAACAATCTGCTGATGATCGTCTCCACCAACGTGCAGATTGCGCGGCGACGCGGGCCCATCGGGCTCGACCGCGAACTGACGGCAATGGAGCGCGCGTTGAAAAGCGGCCAGTCGCTCACGCGCCAGTTGCTCGGCGTCGCGCGCAAGCAGCCGCTGCGCAACGAAGTCATCGGCATCGGCAAATGGGTGACGACCGTGCGGGAACTGCTGCGGGCGTCGCTCGGCGCCAAGGTCGCGCTGCACGCGGAGGTCGCGGCGGACGTGTGGACGATCCGCGTCGATCCGGCGGAGCTGGAACTCGCGCTCATCAACGTGGCCGTGAACGCGCGCGACGCGATGCCCAGCGGCGGCACCTTCACCGTGCGCGCGGACAACGTGCGCTTCCGCCACGAAGACGGCTTTCCGCTCATCGGCGAATTCGTGCAGATTTCGCTCGAAGACACCGGCGTCGGCATGAGTTCGGACGTGCTCGCGCGCGCGTTCGAGCCGCTTTTCACGACCAAGCCGAAAGGCATGGGCACCGGGCTCGGCTTGCCGCAGGTCTTCGCGTTCTGCGAGCGCGCGGGCGGAATTGCGACCATCGACAGCGCCATCGGCGCGGGGACGTCGGTGCGGCTCTATCTGCCGCGTGCGACATCGGCCGATGCACCGCGTACGGAACCCGAGCAGGCCGCCGCGACGTCACAGGAAGCGGACGGCTTGCGCGTGCTGCTCGTGGAAGACAACGAGGAAGTCGCCGCCGGCACCGAGGCGCTGCTCACGATGATGGGTCATCGCGTGACCTACGTGTTCAACGCCGACACCGCGATGACGCTGCTCGAAGCGGCCCGCGAGAACGCGGCGCTTTCCGGTTTCCCGTTCGACGCCGTGCTCTCGGACATCCACATGCCGGGGCAGCTCAACGGCATCGATCTGGCCGAGCGCATGCAGCGGTTCGAGCCGCGCATTCCGGTGATCCTCGTCACCGGCTACGCGGAAGAACTCGACCGCGCGCGGCAAGTGGATGCGCGCGTGCTCTCGAAGCCGTTCGACATCGCCCTGCTCGATTCGCTGCTGCGCGGCATTCGCGAAGAACAGGCGGCGCGCCCGGTGGACCGCTGACGCACGCGCGGCCTCCCGATCCGGCACGAGTGTTGCGTCTATCACCCGCATGTGCGGCAACCCGGCGTTGCCGATCCGCGGATTCCGCTCATCAAGAGGGAGGCGACCATGCGACACACCGTCATCGGGGTATTCGATACCTACACAGAGGCCGAGAACGCGCGTTCTGCGCTCGTCGCGGCGGGCTTCGCGCGCAGCGATATCGAGCTTCAGGCGAACCCGCAGCGTGACGATGCCGCGCAGCCGTCAACGATGCCCGACGCGGAGACGCACGCGCAGCCAGGCGTGCTCGCCAGCATCGAACGATTCTTCAGCATGCTTTTCGGCGGACGCGATCAGCCGCCGGAAGTCGCGCATTACTCGGAAGCGGTGCGCCGGGGCGCGGTGCTCGTCGCCGTTGATACACCGAGCGAGACCCAAGCCGATATCGCACGCACGACGCTCACGGACTGCGGTGCCATCGACATCGACGAACGCGCGGCGAGCTGGTCCACGCTTTCGCACGGCGCGGCCACGACGACGCCCGCCGCCACCGACGACCGCGATCACTCCATCCTCGACGAACTCGGCCTCGGACGCGGCAGCGCGGTGCCGGGCCGCGATCCGGTGAATGCGCCGCGCACGGACGTGCCGCGTGCGCGCGCTTACCCGCGTTCGGATGCCGCCGCCGATCCTGTCGCGCAGCCGGTGATCGCCCCCGTTATCGACCCGCTCGCCGGACCGCTCGGCGATCCGCTGCTCGATCCGATCGGCGAGCCGCGCACCCCGGCGGGCGGCGGGATAGGCAGTGAAACCGGCGCGGAAGCCTTCACGCGCAACGATCCCGCGACGCTGACTTCCCGCGACTACGTGACCGATCCCGCCGACGACCCGTTGATGCCGGCTGCGCGCCCGCAGCGCGGCACACCGGAGCCGTCGACGACGCAATACGAGCAGGTCGAGACGAAGCCAGCGGCGACTGCCACTCAGACGCAGACTCAGTCTCAGGCGCAGACCGATCCGCTGACCGGCGTGCAAGTCGATCCGAATACGGACTGGCGCTCCATCGATTCGATCGAGCCGTTGAGCACGCTCGACGAGCCCGCGAAGCCGCAGCAACTGAACGTGCAATCGCAGTCGATGCCCGCGATGGGCGCGGCGGGCGATCCGATCGGCACGTCGGCGGCATCGCAGGCCGCCGTCCCGCTCGGCCCGCGCACCGTGCCGAACGAGTACATGGAGTACGAGGAGGACTTCCGCGCCGACTACGCCACGAAGTACGCGACGACCGGCGAGCCGTATGAGGACTATCTGGGCGCGTACCAGTATGGCGCGACGCTCGGCAACGACGAGCGTTTCCGCAACCGCGCGTGGGACGACCAGATGGAGTATGAGATGCGCCGCGACTGGGAGAGCCGCCACCCCGAAGGCGATACGTGGGACCGGTTCAAGGCGGCGGTCCGTCACGGCTGGGATCGCGTGACCGGACACCATCACGTGTGACCGGCGCTCGCCCGCTGTAAAGAGTCTACGACGACGGCCCGCCTTGCGCGGGCCCTTGTTCTTTGCGAGCGCCTCAGGCCGCGAAATCGCGCACCCAGGCCACGTACTTGTCCATGAAGGTCTGCAGAAACTTGCGCGTATCTTCGCTGACGATGTTTCCGTTCGCGTCGATGCGCTTGTCGTCGTGCTTGATGTACATCTCCGGCTGTCCCATCAGCGCGACGTCGAGGTACGCGCACACGCTGCGCAGATGCGACTGCGCGAGCGCCGTGCCGATCGCGCCGACCGACGTGCCGATGACCGCGCCCGGCTTCCCGCCCCATGCGTTTTGTCCCCACGGCCGCGAGCCCCAGTCGAGCGCGTTCTTGAGCACGCCGGGAATCGAGCGGTTGTACTCCGGCGTGACGAACAGCAGGCCGTCCGCCTCCGAGATTTTCTGCTTGAGCGTGCGCGCGGCTTCCGGAAAATCGCTGTCGTATTCCTGGCTGTAGAGCGGCAGGCTGCCGATATCCAGATGCTCGAAGGTGAAATCGCTCGGCGCGAGCGATTCGAGCGCGTGTGCGAGCTGCCGGTTGAACGAGTCCTTGCGCAGGCTGCCCACGACCACTGCAATCTTGTACGCCATGACATCTTCCCCCGTCGAAGGATGAGAGTGAACGACCGATACGTCGTCTGTAACCGACCCGAGAGCACATCATAGGCCCAACGTCAGGCGGTCGTCACCCGAGCGCCGCCGCGCGCGGGATGATCCATTTTTGTGATCAATCGCGCAGTCCAGCCCGCGCCGCATGAACACTCGGTTTGCGCGCAGCTATCCCCACCTTTATCCACAGAAACTGTGGATAACTCCGAAAAACGTTCGACAGCCTTCGATTTTCGATTCAAGAACGAAACAAAACGATTGCGCCACGCGGCTGCGCGCGGGTTTCGCGTGTGGGTTCCGCGAAAGGTGAACCCCTCTCATTGCCCGAAGAACACGTTGCACTGCGACGCCGGACCTTGACACGCCGACGGCTGCGAATCGGCCGCCTGCGCGACGCCCGCTGCGGCGAACAATGCGATGGACGCGGCGAGAACGGAAAGAATGCGCTTCATGAGATGCTCCACTGAGTTCGTTGACCGACCGGTCGGATCGGTTGAGGCGAACTTTAGCGGCGCGGCAGCGACGGAAAAAGCGGCGGCAACCGAAGTGGTCTTTGCCGCGATTGCAATAATCGCCCGACTTTCGCGCGCAGTTCACAGCATCGCAGCAAGACACAGCGTGACCGTGATGAGCGAAAGCACGGTCGAAAAGAGGATCGTGCTCGACGTGACGCTGCCCTCGCGCCGGTAGAACTCGGCGAGCATGAACGGCCCGGTGCCGGTCGGCAACGCGCTCAGGATGACGGCGGTTTTCGCCCACAGCGGCGGCAGCGCGAACACGTGAAACGCGAGCCACCACGTCAGGAGCGGCTGGGCCAGCAGCTTCAGCGCGACGAGCGCGCCTGTCGTCCGCGCGTTGCGGGCCTCGCCTTTCGCGCCGAGAAACAGCCCGAGCGCGACGAGCGCACACGGACTCGCCGCGCCGCCGAGCAGCTTGATGAGCGCCTCGCCGCCTTCGGGCACCGCGACGCCGCTCCCGCTCATCAACGCGCCCGCGACCGGCGCGATCAGAAGCGGATTCTTGCCGAGGGATCTCGCTACGCGCCACAGCGTCGCGCCGATGCCCCTTCCGGTCTGCAACCCGAGTTCGATCAGCACGATGGCGATGCCGAAGAGCACGCACACCGTCATGATCGTCGCGATGACGGCGGGCGCGAGACTCGCCTTGCCGAACGCGAGCAGGCACAGGGGCAAGCCCACGAATCCCGTGTTCGGATAGGCGGCGTTCAGCCCGTCGATGCTGGCATCGGCGAGGGGACGCGACTGCATCAACCGCACGCCGAGCGTCAGCACGAACACGACCGCCGAGCCGATGCCGAACACCGCGATGAACGCCGGCTGGTCGAGCATCTTCAACGGCGTTTTGGCCATGATGTCGAAGAGCAGCGCAGGAAGCGCGAGATACACGACGAAGCGGTTCAACTCGGAAGCCGCCGTCGGACCTAGCTTGTTCAGCTTGCGGCACGCGTAGCCCGCGGCAATGAGACCGAACACGGGCAGGATGATGGTGACGAGCGGACCGAGCAGCGACGAGAGAAACGCAACGGGCGAAGAAACCGGCGGTGACATGAAAGAGCGATGGCGTGCGGGCCGAAACGAAAGAGCCGAAAGCATACCCGCAGATCGAGAGGTGAGACGTTTCGGGAGCCGCTAAATGGTGAGCGCCGCCGCGCGACGCCGCCTCACTTTGCGTCCGATGCTACGCACGACAAAGCTTTTACTATCGACTGCAAGCTATTGATTCCAGACACTTCGCGTTTTCCCCAAGTGGACGGGCACGATGGACGGCGCACGCGCGCAACGCCCGCTCTTGGCGCGCGACGCCGGTTGAGGTGAGACGTTTCGGGAGGCGTCCGGCGCGATCGATCGCGCGCTGGCCATGCCCGAAAAAGGCCAATTACCGCAATGGGTTGCGGGTTCGCGGCCACGCTCCGCACCGTGCGGCGCGGCCTAAAGGTGAGACTTTCCGGGACCGCCCGCGTCGGAACGGTCATTGCTATCCGGATAATCTCCAACAGACGATGAAGCCAATGAAATCTGGACGACCTTGGGCGTATGGCGCGGCGGCGCTCGTCGCCATCGGGGGAATCGGCGCGCTTGCGGCTTATGGGCTGAAAGGCGCGAAGCGCAGCGGCAACGAGAACGTGCCGGAGCCGTCGAAGGCGGTCGATCTCGACCGCTATCTCGGCCACTGGTTCGAATTCGCCCGCTACGAAAATCGCTTCGAGCGCAACTGCGAAGCCGTCACCGCCAACTACGCGCGACGCGAGGACGGTCTCATCTCGGTCATCAACGCCTGCCGGCAAGGGAGTCTGTCGGGACGATACCGGTCGGCGGAGGGACGCGCGAAGGTAGTGCCCGGATCGAACGGAACGAAGCTCAAGGTGTCGTTTTTCGGGCCGTTCTATGTGGGCGACTACTGGATCCTCGATCACGCCGACGACTACGCGTGGTCGATCGTCGGCGAACCGACGGGCCGCTATCTCTGGATTCTCACGCGCGAGGCGCGCCCTTCGGCGGAATTGCGCCGCACGCTGCTCGTCCGCACGGCGGCGCTCGGCTACGACACCACGATGCTGCGCGAAACGCAGCACGACTGAGCGTGCGTGACGATAAGCAACGATAAGCGGCGACCAGCGGCGCGCAGTTCCGGCTCAGTTCGCCTTGCAGGCGAGCAGCAGCGAATTCTGATTGTTGTCGCTGGATTGATCCAGCACGTCGTAGCCGGCGGGACACGCGACCTTCGCGTTATCGGTACACAGACGCCAGCCGCCGTACGCCGGACAGGTGACGAGCTGAGTCGGCCGGCCATCGGCTGAAAAAAGCGGCGGCGCGCTGCTGCATCCGCCGAGCGCCCACGCGCTCGCGGCGAGCACGACGATATAGCCGATTGCCTTGGCGAGCTTCATCCCGCACCCCTTGTTTTCAGGTCGTTATTGTTCGATTCCGTGTTTCGCGAGTATGCCACGCGAAGCTTTCGCGTCGATTCAGCGCAACGCCGCCTCACACCTCGATGCCAAGCGCCGCGATCTTCTTGTAAAGCGTCGCCCGCCCGATGCCGATGCGCTGCGCCGCCTCCGCCACGCGCCCGCCGCTCGCGCGCAGCGCGTCGGCGAGAAAGCGGCGTTCGAAATCGTTCATCGCCTGGGCGTAGGGCACACTTCCCGGCGCGTCCGCTCCGGTTTGCGCTGGCGCGGGCAGCGCAGCCGGCTTCGAATCGATGAACGCGGCGAGCGCGCGCGCGTCGATATGCTCGCTGTCGGACAGCATCAACGCCCGCTCGAGCGTGTTGCGCAACTCGCGCACGTTGCCGGGCCACGCGCACGCGGTCAGCAGCCGCAGCGCGTCGTCATGCAGCACGAACTGGCGGATGCGCCCCGTGCGCGCTTCGCCCGACAGGTCTTCGAGGATCGCGTAGGCGAGTGCCTCGATATCGCCGAGACGCTCGCGCAGCGGCGGCGCGTGAATCGTGAGCACGTTCAGCCGATAGAACAGGTCCGCGCGAAAGCGCCCCGCCGCGACGAGCGCCGGCAGATCCGCCGATGTCGCCGCGATGATCCGCACGTCCGCGCGCACGATGCGGTTGGACCCGAGCGGCTCGAACTCCTTGTCCTGCAAGACGCGCAACAGCTTGCCCTGCAACGGCAGCGGCATGTCGCCGATTTCGTCCAGAAAAAGCGTGCCGCCGTCCGCCAGCTCGAACTTGCCGACGCGCCCTTTGCGTTCCGCGCCGGTGTACGCGCCCGGCGCCGCGCCGAAAAACTCGACTTCGAGCAGCGTGTCCGGAATGGCCGCGACGTTCACGGTGACGAGCGGCTTGGCCGCCCGCGTCGATGCGCCGTGGATCGCGTGCGCGAGCAGTTCCTTGCCGGTGCCGGTTTCGCCGAGCAGCAGCACGGGCGAATCGACCAGTGCCGCGCGCCGCGCTTGCCGCTTCACTTCGAGGCTCGCGCCACTCGTGCCGACGAAGCTCGCGAACGTGTACTTCGCCCGCCGCGCCTGCGCAAGCGACTGCCGCGTCGCGATCAATTCCTGCTGCACGCGCGAGTAATGCGCGAAGAGCGGCGTGAGCGCCTTCATCTCGTCGAAGAGCGCGAAGCCGATCGCGCCGACGGTCGCGCCCTGATCGTCTTTCAGCGGCAGGCGCGTGACGACGAGCGGCTCGCGGCCTGTCTCCAGCACGTCGAGCAGGATCGGCTTGCCGGTCGCGACGACTTCGCGCATCAGGCTGTTCGGGATCACGGCTTCGCAGTCGAGTCCGATTGCGTCGGTCGGATCGGAAAAGCCGAAGCGCGCGGCATACCGCTTGTTGATCCAGACGACGCGGGCGTCGGCATCGACGATGAATGCGCCTTCGCTCAGGTTCTCGAACGTCTTGAAGAGCGATTCCATCGCGCGGCGCATGACGTCGCTGTAGTCGGCGGGAACGTTGGTCCAGTCGTTGCGCATGGGCGCTTGTCTCCGTTCGGTTCTCTAATCGGCGACAGCGTATCTCAAATCGGAGACAGCGCAGGGTCTTTATTTAGCTGGGATCGAGCGGGTCAAGGAGCATGTCATGTCTCCATCCGTAGACAATGCGGCTACGTCCAGTCCACTCCGCCGCCCAGATGCCCGCGCCAGCGCGCTTTCGAGACCGTTGGCACAGAAGCTGCATCAGTGCGCCCGCCGACGGCCCGGACAAACCGGCCTCGCATGAAGTTCAAAGAACAACCATCAACGGAGACTCAATGTCGTTCCTCATCGTGCTCGCCGCACTGGCGTTCCTGATGCTGGCCGCTTATCGCGGCTACAGCGTCATCCTCTTCGCGCCGATTGCCGCGCTCGCCGCCGTCCTCCTCACCGATCCCGCCGCCGTCGCGCCGGTGTTCTCGGGCATCTTCATGGAGAAGATGGTCGGCTTCGTGAAGCTCTATTTCCCCGTGTTCCTGCTCGGCGCGGTGTTCGGCAAGGTCATCGAGCTCTCCGGGTTCTCGGAAGCGATCGTGGCCGCCGCGATCCGCTACATCGGCAAGTCGCGCGTCAATGCGGTGATCGTCGCCGTGTGCGCGCTGCTCACCTATGGCGGCGTGTCGCTGTTCGTGGTCGTCTTCGCCGTGTATCCGTTTGCCGCCGAAATGTACCGGCAGAGCAATATCCCGAAGCGGCTGATGCCCGGCGCCATCGCGCTCGGCGCGTTCTCGTTCACGATGGATTCGCTGCCCGGCACGCCGCAGATCCAGAACATCATCCCGACGACGTTCTTCAAGACGACCGGCTGGGCCGCGCCGTGGCTGGGCGTGATCGGCTCGGTGTTCATCATCGTGGTCGGTCTGACGTTCCTGGAAGTGCGCCGGCGCTCGGCGATGGCCAAGGGCGAGGGCTATGGCACCTCGCTCGTGAACGAGCCGGAACGCGTCGAGTCGACGAATCTGCCGAATCCGCTGCTCGCGGTCGCGCCGCTCGTGCTCGTGGGCGTCGCGAACTTCGCGCTCACGCGCTGGATTCCGCTGTGGTACGGCGGCAGCTACACCGTCGCGCCGAATGCGCTGCCGGGTGTGCATACGCCCGTGACGACCGCGATCAAGCCGGTCGTCGCGATCTGGGCGGTCGAGGGCGCGTTGCTGCTCGGCATTCTGCTCGTCGTGCTGACGGCGTTTGGCCGCGTGAAGGAGCGTTTCGCGCCGGGTACGCGCGCCGCCGTGGCGGGCGCGCTGCTGGCCGCGATGAACACGGCGTCGGAATACGGCTTCGGCGGCGTGATCGCGGCGCTGCCGGGATTTCTGGTCGTGTCGGACGCGCTCAAAAGCATTCCGAATCCGCTCGTCAATGCGGCGATTTCAGTCAGTTCGCTCGCGGGCATCACCGGGTCCGCGTCGGGCGGCATGAGCATCGCGCTCGCCGCGATGTCGGATGTCTTCATCAAGGGCGCGGAAGCCGCGCATATTCCGCTGGAAGTGCTGCATCGCGTGGTCGCGATGGCGAGCGGCGGCATGGACACGCTGCCGCACAACGGCGCGGTCATCACGCTGCTCGCGGTCACGGGGCTGACGCACCGCGAGTCGTATCGCGATATTTTCGCGGTGACCGTCATCAAGACGCTGGCGGTGTTCTTCGTCATCGGCGTGTACTACGCGACCGGCATCGTGTAATGGATTGCGGGAATGGCGGACGCACCGGCTACGCCCGACAATGAGGCGCTGAACGTTCGCCGTGCCCGCAGAGCCACAGAAAAAGGAAACCGCTCATGATTCAATCCGTATCGAAAATCCTCGCCGGCAAGACCGCGCTCGTGACCGGCTCGACGAGCGGCATCGGGCTCGGCATTGCCACGGCGCTCGCGCAAGCCGGCGCCAATCTCGTGCTGAACGGCTTCGGCGACGTGAGCGGCGCGCTCGCGCAGATCGAGGCAACCGGCGTGCAGGGCGTGCACCATCCCGCCGACATGACGAAGCCCGCCGAAATCGAAGCGATGATCGCGTTCGCGGCGGAACGCTTCGGCGCGGTCGATATTCTCGTGAACAACGCGGGCATCCAGCACGTCGCGACCATCGACGAATTTCCGGTCGAACGCTGGGACGCGATCATCGCGATCAACCTGAGCTCCGCGTTCCATACGATGCGCGTCGCGCTGCCCGCCATGCGCGAGCGAGGCTGGGGCCGCGTCATCAACATCGCGTCGGTGCATGGGCTGGTCGGCTCGGCGGGCAAGTCGGCGTATGTCGCGGCGAAGCACGGCATTCTGGGACTCACGAAAGTGGCGGCGCTGGAAAACGCGCGCACGGGCGTCACCGTCAACGCCATTTGCCCCGGCTTCGTGCTGACGCCGCTCGTGCAGAAACAGATCGACGATCTCGCCGCCCGCGAGTCGCTCTCTCCCGACGCGGCGCGTGCCAAGCTGCTCGGCGAAAAGCAGCCGTCCGCTCAGTTCGTCACGCCGCAGCAGATCGGCGACATGGCCGTGTTTCTCTGCTCGGATGCCGCGAGCGAAATGCGCGGCTCGGCATTGCAGATCGACGGCGGATGGAGCGCGCAGTAAGCCGCTCGCGACGATGCGCCGCACCCCTGCGGCGCGATCATCCCGGAAGGCGGTTGGCTATCCGTCGTCATGTCTGTGTAATGTGAACCGCCGCTCGCCGCAGGTAGACGAAGCCGTGCGGCTCTTCACGGTCGCGCCGCCAGCCGAACGGGCGTAGTCTGCAAGCGCGCGGCGCTTGGTACTATCGGGACATTGCCAACGAGGAGTGTCTCCGATGACCGCTGAGAACAATCGCGCGGAAGAAGCGCGAGCGATGGAACGTATCGTCAACGCCACGCGGCAGGTGCAGTCCGCGTTCGTCGCGCTGCAGAAGCAGTTTCCGCCCGAAGGCGACGGCCGGCCGTCGCAGATGGCGCTCCAGACGTTCGACGCCGCGCTGCAGGAGCTCGAAGACGCGCAGGCATCGTTCGACACCATGCTCAACGATCTCTTCGACGGCAACCGCTAGGCGTCGCCCAATGCGTTGCGCAAGGCGGGCACGTCGTCTTGCGCGGCGCGGCTGCTGTCGTCGGCCGTGGGTTCGTTCGCCGGAGCGTCGAGGCCGGCCCACGACACGCCATCGGTCGACTGGCGGCGCGCGGCCGCCACGCAGGCATCGACCAGTTCCTTGAACGACACCGCCGCCGAACTGGTCCGCACGAGCACTTCGCCTTGCAGCGGACTTTCCGCGACCACGAGCCCGACGATCAGCTCAGCGGCGGGCGCGCGCTGATGCAGCCGGCGCAGCAGATTGCGCAGATACGGCGGCGATTCGGCGGCATCGAACGAGACGACGCAGATGATCGTCACGCCCGCGAGGTCCACTTCGCCGAAGCGTCCGCGCGAGAACCGCTCGTAGCCGGTGAGATCCGCGCCCAGCCCGTGCTTGCGGAAAAGCTGCACGGCGATGGTCGCCGCGAGGTCGTCCAGCGGACTTCTCCCCGCGATGCACAGCACGGACGCCGTATGTCCTTCCGCGCCGGCGTCGAAGCGTTCGGGCGGCGACTCGGACGCAACGGGAGCGGTGTCGTCGGTGGCGAGGCTCACGAGCGGCTCTTCCTTGCGCTGGACCGCCGGCATCACGTCTTCCGCGTCCTCCAGCCCCTCGATGATGTCGAGCGCCGACTCGTTGATGCGCTTCAACTGGTCCGCCGTCACGACGCCGCGCAGCACGTCGTTATGCGCGAGGCGCAGCCCTTCGAGCGCGACTTCGTCGTAGTACGCGACCAGCGACCGGTCCTTCAGCAGCGATTCCGCCTGCACGAGCGCCTCGTCCGGATCGTTGGCGAGCAGACGCTGATAGAAGTTCTCCGCCGGTGTCAGCGCGGGTCGGTCGCCGAACAGCACATCGAGAAATTCGAGGCGGTCCACGTGGCGCCCGAGAATGACGAGGCAGAGCGTGAGCGGCGTCGAAAGCACGAGGCCGATCGGCCCCCAGATCCAGCTCCAGAAAATCGCCGCGACGATCACCGCGAACGGCGAAAGCCCCGTGCTGTGTCCGTAGAGGAGCGGCTCGACGATCTGCCCGGCGACGATGTCGGTCGCGCCGTAGAGCACGATGGTCCAGATCAGCATGGTCCAGCCCGGTCCGACCGCCGCCGCGAAAATCACCGCGAGCAACGCGGCGATCCACGTCCCGACGTACGGCACGAAGCGCAGGAGCGCCGTCATCACGCCGAAAAGCAGCGCGCCCGGCACGCCGATCACCGCGAGCCCGATGGAAATGACGATTCCCACGCCAACGTTGATGCCCAACTGCGCGAGGAAATAGCGCGAGAGGCGGCGCGCGGCTTCGTCCATTGCGGTGGTCGCGCGATGCAGGTCGCGCGAACCGAACAGGCGGATCAGCCGGTCGCGCAAGTCTTCGCGCTGCAACAGGATGAACACCGCGACGACGAGCACGATGCCGGTTGTTTCCAGCGGACTGATGACCGGCGACAGGAACCGCTGCGCGAGCTCCAGCGGCGACGGCGCGGGCTCGTGCACTTCCACGGGCATAGGCTGATCGATGGGCGACGCCGCCGGGTTGTCCTCGTTCGCGCGCGGCTCCTGCTCGCGCGCGGGCGACAGCCGCTTCAGCGCACGCGACGCGCGCCCGAGAATCGCGTCCGCGCGGCCCACCGTCATGCGCTGGATGCTGTCCACCTTGCGCTCGACGGCCACCTGATATTTCGGCAGGTCGCCCGCAAGCTGGGCGACCTGCGCGCCGATCAGCGCGCCGACGGCGGTAAGCACCGACAGCGCGACGACGACCGCCACGATCACCGACGGCACCTGTCCGAAGCGCAGCCGCCGCAGGAAATCGACGAACGGAGCGAGCAGAAAACTGAGCAGAATCGCGAGGATGATCGGAATCATCACCGCGCGCCCGAAGTACAACGCGCAAATCACGACGACGACCGCCACCAGCGACGCCAGCGCGCGCAGGCCCGGCGCGTCGGGCGGCAGGATCTTCGCAGGAGGCCGGCGCGGGCCGGGAAGTGGAGGCATGGAGGTCGGCTCGTGGAAATACTTTCCGACGAAGCAAGGCGCGTGCCGGTGAGAATGTTCGGGAGCGCGGCGGCTTGCGGTGAGCCGATACGGGATGCGACGCGCGCAAGAATGCGCCCATTGATCTGAGAACGAGAATAGTCATTTGATTCCCGGCCCCATTCCGCTTCGTCGCGCACGAACCCATACTGCTTGCAAGAGACCGGGACTTCCCCGGTTCACACAAGAGGGGTTGCCATGAAGCTGTATCACCATCCGCTCTCAGGACATTCGCACCGCGCGCGGCTCTTTCTGCATCTGCTGAACATCGATCATGAGGAAGAGGAAGTCGACCTTGCCGCCGGCGCACACAAAACGCCCGATTTCCTGCGCCTGAACCGCTTCGGCCAGGTGCCCGTGCTCGTCGACGGCGACCACGTCGTTCAGGATTCGAACGCCATCCTCGTCTATCTCGCGAAGAAGACCGGCGCGACGCAATGGCTTCCTGAAACGCCCGCCGAAGCCGCCGCCGTGCAACGCTGGCTGTCCGTGGCGGCGGGGCAAATTGCGTTCGGTCCGGCCGCCGCGCGCCTCGTCACGGTGTTCGGCCGCAAGTTCGACGCCGATGAAGTCATCGCGCGCGCCCATGCGGTGCTCAAGGTCATCGACGACGAATTGCAAAGCCGTGCATGGATCGCGGATATCGGCAGCGCGCATCCGACCATCGCGGATATCGCGCTCTACAGCTATATCGCGGGCGCGCCGGAAGGCAACGTCGATCTGTCGGGATACGGTCACGTGCTGGCGTGGCTCGCGCGCGTCGAGGCCCTGCCGGGCTTCGTGCCGTTCCAGACGACGGCTGCGGGCCTGCGCGCCTGAAGCGCCCGCCGGAGACAATCATCATGCCCGCCACCGCTTCGATCACCGCGCCTTCGCCTTGGCATCGCGGCGAGATCGAGATGCAGACCGCCGCCGGCGTCGCAGAACGCATGCGCGACGTCGGCGCGCGCGTCGTGCGTTCGTTCATGCCGGAGCAGCATCGGCAATTCTTTGCGCAGTTGCCGTTTATCGTTGCCGGAACGGTCGATGCCAACGGCGACGCCTGGGCCGCCTTTCTGACCGGCCGCCCCGGTTTTCTGCGCTCGCCGGATGCGACGACGCTGTCCGTCGAACACACGCGCGATCCGCTCGATCCCGCCGATGCGGGCCTGGAGGACGGCGCTTCGGTCGGCTTGCTCGGCATCGAACTGCATACGCGACGCCGCAACCGCGTGAACGGCGTGATTCATCGCGACAACGCGGCGGGCGGGCGCGCGTTCGACGTGGCCGTCGAGCAGAGCTTCGGCAATTGTCCGCAATACATTCAGTTGCGCGACTACGCGTTCGTGCACGATGCGTCCTCGCCCTCGTCGTCCACGCCAATCGCGCTCGATGCGCGATCGCCCCGCGTCCGCGCGATGATCGAGCGCGCCGATACGTTTTTCGTCGCGTCGTACTTCGACCGAGAGGACGGGCATCGTCAGGTGGACGTGTCGCATCGCGGCGGCAAGGCGGGCTTCGTGCGCGTGTCCGATGACGGCGCGCTCACCATTCCCGACTTCGCGGGCAACCTGTTTTTCAACACGCTCGGCAATATTGCGGTCAACGGCCGAGCCGGACTCGTGTTCGCTGACTTCGAAACCGGCGACGTCCTGCAACTCACGGGCGACGCGCGCGTGCTGCCCGAATCGCCGGAAACCGCCGCATTTCAGGGCGCGGAACGCCTGTGGCGCTTCGTGCCGCGCCGCATCGTGCTGCGCGAAGACGCGCTCGCGCTGCGCTGGACGTTTCGCCGCGAGGGCTGGTCGCCGAACGCGCTGATGACCGGCGACTGGAGCCAAGCCGCGCAGCGCATGAAGGCCGCGGCGCTCGCTGATGCGTGGCGGCCGTATCGCGTGAGCCGGATCGTCGATGAAAGCGACGCTATTCGCTCGTTCTGGCTCGAACCGGCGGATGGCGCGGGCATCGTGCCGCACGCGGCGGGGCAGCACTTGCCGGTGCGCGTCACGCTGCCGGGCGAGACGAAGCCGCTCGTGCGCACGTACACGCTGTCGGTCGGCCCGGCGGACGGCGCGGTCCGCATCAGCGTGAAGCGCGAAGGCAGCGTGTCGGCGCATCTGCACGACGCGCTGAAGGTCGGCGACATCATCGAAGCGCGGCAGGCGGCGGGCAGCTTCACGATCGATCCGTTCGAAGCGCGCCCCGCCGTGATGCTGGCCGCAGGCGTCGGCATCACGCCGATGCTCGCGATGCTGCGTCACGTCGTCTATGAAGGGCTGCGCAAGCGGCGCGTGCGCCCGGTCTGGCTGATCGCGTCGGCGCGCACGATCGCGAGCCGCGCGTTCGCCGCCGAGATCGACGCGCTGGCCCAAAGCGCGGGCGGTGCGGTCCGCGTGATTCGCGTGCTGAGCGACCCGCGAGGCGCGCAGTTCGAACGCGATTACGACGTGTCAGGCCGCATCGACATGGACCTGCTGACGAGCTTCCTGCCGTTCAATGACTACGACTTCTATCTGTGCGGGCCGGGCGCGTTCATGCAATCGCTATACGACGGCCTGCGCGCGTTCAACATCGCGGATACGCGCATTCATGCGGAAGCGTTCGGTCCTGCATCGCTGGTCCGAACGCCGGATCGCGGCGTCGACATCAAGCCGATGCGCCCGCCCGCCACCGAAGCGGTGCCCGTGCGCTTTGCGAAGTCGGGACGCGACGCGCAGTGGCAACCCGCCAGCGGCACGCTGCTGGAACTGGCCGAAGCATGCAGCGTGGAGACGGAGTCGAACTGTCGCGGCGGCACGTGCGGGACGTGCAGAACGCGGATCGTGAGCGGCGCGGTGTCGTATGCGAGCGAGCCGGCGTTTCATGTCGATGACAACGAGGCGCTGATCTGCTGCGCACGCCCGGCAGCCGACACCGACGCCCCGCTTCGACTCGATCTGTAGAACACAGCGCGATTGCGGGACGCCCCGGCATGCCCGAGAATGCACGGCAACTTTCTCGCCCGCTTTCCGCATCCGACATGGACCGTTTTCAGGCAATGTCGACCTTCGTCACGGTGGTCGAAACCGGCGGCTTCGCGTCAGCCGCGCGCAAGCTCGATGTGTCGCCTTCGGTCGTGAGCCGCGTCGTCACGGAACTCGAAGAGCGGCTCGGCGTGCGGCTCCTCACACGCACCACGCGCGTCGTGCGTCTCACCGACGCCGGCAGCGGTTTCTTCGAAGACTGCCGGCGCATTCTCGGCGAAGTGGACACCGCCGAACTCGCCGCGCGAGGCACGCACGCGGCGCCGCGCGGCGTGCTCTCGCTGACCGCGCCGGTGCTCTTCGGCCGGCTGCATGTGACGCCCATCGTGCTCGACTACCTCTCGCGCTATCCCGAAGCCGACGCGAACTGCTGGTTCGTCGACCGCGTGGTGAATCTCGTCGACGAGGGCATCGACGTGGCCGTGCGCATCGCGCAGTTGCCCGATTCGTCGCTTCAGGCGATTCCCGTCGGACGCGTGCGGCGCGTGCTGTGCGCCTCGCCCGCCTATCTCGCGAAGCACGGCACGCCGGCGCGCCCCGAAGACCTCGACGCGCACACGATCATCGCGTCGACGGGCTCCTCGTCGCCGCCCGAATGGCGACTTCACGACGGCGAGCGCACGGTGATCGTCCGCACGCGAGCGCGCCTCGTCACGACGACGAACGATTCCGCCATCGCCGCCGCGCTCGCCGACTTCGGCATTGCGCGGCTCATGTCGTATCAGGTCGCGCAGCATGTGAGCGAAGGGCGGCTCGTGATCGTGCTCGCCGAGTTCGAGCCGCCGCCGCTGCCCATTCACCTCGTCCATCGCGAAGGACGTCACGTCACGCAGAAGGTCCGCGCGTTTCTCGATCTCGCCGTGGCGACGCTGCGCGCAGATGAATCGTTGCGCTAAACGAGCTAAACGGCGCGCGTAGCGGCTTCGTGAATCTTTGAGGAATCGAACGCCCGTTAGCGCGCGAGCCGTGCAAAATGGCGGCAAACCATGCAACATAGCTCTCTCGGCGGTTTTGCGCTCCCAGCCGCGTTCCGGCTCGACGAAACCGGCTCTTCCGAACCTCAACGGCTCACGCACCATGACGAACCCGACCTCTCCTGTGAACGAACGCCCGCTCGACATGATCATCTTCGGCGGCGGCGGAGACCTGGCGGCGCGCAAGCTGCTGCCCGCGCTCTACATGGCGCACTCGCATTGCAACCTGCCCGCCGAAACGCGCATTCTCGCTATCGGCCGCAAGGAATGGACGCGCGAAGATTATCTGAAGAACTTCATGGAGAAGCAGTCGCGTCCGTTCATCGACGAGAATGCGTTCGATGCGCAGTCCTGGGACAAATTTCTCGCACTGTTCGACTACGTGCGCGTCGATGTCGAGAACCCCGACGACTTCCGCCGGCTCGCCGAAGCCACGCGCCAGAACGCGCAGCGCGTGTTCTATCTCTCGACCTCGCCGGAACTTTTCACGACGATTTGCGACAACCTCGCGGCGGCGGGCATCGTCGACGATAAAGCGCGCGTCGTGCTGGAAAAGCCGCTCGGCCATGATCTCGCTTCGGCGCGCGCCATCAACGACGCCGTTGGCCGGCACTTCAACGAAGATCAGATCTACCGCATCGACCATTATCTCGGCAAGGAAACGGTGCAGAACCTGATGGTCCTGCGCTTCGGCAATCCCATCTTCGGGCCGCTGTGGCAGGCGCCGTACATCAAAAGCGTGCAGATCACGGTGGCGGAGACGGTGGGCGTCGGCAGCCGCGCGGGCTTTTACGATCACACCGGCGCGCTGCGCGACATGGTGCAGAACCATTTGCTGCAACTGCTGTGCATCGTCGCGATGGAGCCGCCCGTTTCGCTCGATCCCGACGCCGTGCGCGACGAGAAGCTGAAGGTGCTGAAATCGCTGCGTCCGATGACCGTTTCCGACACCGCCCGCGACACCGTGCGCGGTCAGTACGCAGCGGGCGCGGTCGGCGGCGAGCCGGTCAAGGGCTACTTGCAGGAAGACAACGTGCCGCCTGACAGCCGCGCGGAAACCTTTGTCGCGTTGCGCGCGCATATCAACAACTGGCGCTGGGCGAACGTGCCGTTCTTCCTGCGCACGGGCAAGCGCATGCAGACGCGGCGCTCGGAAATCGTGATCGACTTCGCGGATCTGCCGTTTTCCATCATCCCGAGCGGTCCGCGCAATTACGGCAATCGTCTCATCATCACGTTGCAGCCGGAGGAGTCCATCCAGTTGCAGATGCTCGCGAAGGAACCCGGCAGCGGCATGCAGATGCTGCCCGTGAACCTGAATCTGGACCTTCAGCAGGCCATGACCCAGCGGCGCGCGGAAGCCTATGAACGCTTGCTGATCGACGTGATTCGCGGGCGGCTCACGCACTTCATGCGCCGCGACGAACTGGAAGCGGCGTGGGCGTGGGTCGAGCCGATTCTCGACGGCTGGAAGGAACTCGGCGACCGGCCGCGCGGCTACACGGCGGGCACGTTCGGGCCGGCGGCGTCTTCCGCGTTGATGGCGCGCGAGAATCTGGCTTGGGCCGAAGAAGGTTGAGCGCGCGGGTCGGCTGGCATGCTGCGGATTGCGGTGGATCACTGGGTCGTTCCGGGTGACGAGACCGATCTCGAATGGACGGCGAAGCAATAGGGCGCATGGCCATTCGAGCAGAGCAAGAAACGCCGATCGACATCGAAGCCGCTGTCGCGTTGCCGCTCGAGGCTTAAGCAAATCGACCGGATGACATCACCGCATCGCGGGGCGCGCTGCGCGCCGCGATGCCAGCGCCCTTCCCGCGCTCATCACCGCCGCCAGCACGCCGATTCCGCACAGGATGCCCGCGAGCCGCACCGCCGCGGGCATCGGATCGGACGACCAGTGGTGATCCTGCACGAACACCATGATGAACGCGATGGTGAATTGCCGCCCCACGTAGCTCGCGCCCTGCGCGCCCGTCTGCACGTGACAGCCGATCCACACGCCGGCGCATAGCGCGAGCATGCAAGCGGGCGCGTTGTCGCCGATGAGCGGCAGCAGCGCGAGACTCGCCGCGCCCGCGAGCAGGCAGCCGAGCATGCGCTGCACCATGCGCGCCGCGATGGGCCGGCGCGTCGGCTTGCCGAGCGCCGATGCCGGCAGGATCAACACGGCGATGGCCGTGACCATCGCCTGCGCGAAGCCCGGCAAGTTCCACGCATACGCCACGGACGCCAGTATCGCCACCGACCACGCCGCATGCCACGCGAGGCGCTTGCGCATGGCGTGGGCCGCGTGTTCGGCGCGTGCCGCGTGGGCTTGCACGATTGAAGCGGCATTCGATGCGATGACGGAGACGGTCGCCGGCTCGCGGCTCGATCCATCGACGCGATCCGCCGTCGATGCGGCCCGCGCGTTCGATCCAACCGCCGCCCCGCGCGACTGTCGATACCGCTGCGCCCCCGCGTGAAACAGCGCGGAAACCGCCACGCACGCGACGGTGCCGACGACGACCTCGGCCACGCGCAGCAACGCGAACGATGCCGTCGCCGAAGCCGACGCGAGCCGATGCGCCTCGAACGTCACCATCAGCGACGTCACCGCGCCCAGCACCCACGCGTAGCCCGCGTCCGACACCAGCGCGCGATACACCGACACGCCCGCGATCAGCCCGAGCAACGGCACGAACAGCCACGGCGTGTCGCCGATGAGCGGTCCCGCCGTCGCGCCCAGCAACGCGCCCGCGAGCGTGCCGAGCACACGATGCACGCCACGCTGCGCGCATGCCGAGAATTTCGACTGCATGACCGCGAAGCCGCTGATTGCCGCCCACCAGATGTTCTCAAGATGAAACGCGTACCCGAGCGCGACGGCGAGCGCGACGGACGCCATCGCCTGCGTCGCGAAGAACGCGCGCGCGGGCGTCGTCCTGATTCCGGCGAGTTCGCGTCCGAGCGATACGAACGCCTCGCGCACGAGTTCCGCGACCGTATTGAATGCCGCGAATGCGCCGCGCGACGATGCCGCTGTGGCGGAAGGGCTGTGGATCGTCGAATGATCGTCGGGCATCGTCGGCGGTGGCGAGGTTCTTGTCTGAGCGTAGACGCGGATCGGCGCGAGCGCAATGCATCGCTGCGTCGGGCACCATCCGCACGCCGATGCTATGGTTGAAAGCCCGCGCCGCCGCACGCTCGAATCTGCGCGGCCTTGTATCCCACTCAACCCGCGACACTCCGAGGACATCTCATGGCGAAAGTACTGGTGCTCTACTACTCGATGTACGGCCACGTCGAGACCATGGCGCAAGCGGTCGCCGAAGGCGCAGGCGGCGTACCGGGCGTCGAGGTCACGCTCAGGCGCGTGCCCGAAACCATTCCGGCGGATCAGGCCGCCGTGATCGGCGTGAAGCTGGATCAGCAGGCGCCCGTCGCGACCATCGACGAGCTCGCGAACTACGACGCCATCATTTTCGGCACGCCCACGCGCTTCGGCAACATGGCCGGGCAGATGCGAACGTTCCTCGACCAGACGGGCGGCCTGTGGGTGAAAGGCGCGCTGGTCGGCAAGATCGGCAGCGTGTTCACGTCCACGGCGTCGCAGCATGGCGGGCAGGAAACCACCATCACGTCGTTTCATACGACGCTCCTGCATCACGGGATGATCGTCGTCGGCGTGCCGTACGCGTGCGCCGCGCTCACGAACATGGCGGAAATCTCGGGCGGCACGCCGTACGGCGCGACGACGATCGTCGGTGCCGACGGCAAGCGTCAGCCGACGCAGAACGAACTCGACATCGCGCGGTATCAGGGCAAGCACGTCGCCGAACTGGCGATGAAGATCGCGGGCAAGTAAGCCGCTGGACTGACTGGCGCGGCCCGACAGATGCGCCGGTTCTGTTGGCCTTCACGCGACGTTTGCGATGCGCGCGATCCGCCTTCGCCCTGGCTACAGGCCGTGGCACCGTGACTGGCACGCTCGCTGCATATGAAACGCGTCGCACCTTGACTGCCTGCCACTGCAAGGCGCGACCGGACCGGCTGCTTCGCGCGCCGGTCCGTTTCTTGTTTGGCGTTTGAAACTACCTTCTCGCATCCGCCGACCCTGCAATCCATAACCGATTTATCGTTTCGCTCCCTCTCGCGTCAACGTAACGCATCCGTTGCCCGGCACCATCGTCCCGGTGCGTTTCAGGGACGGCGCGCTCGTGACGGAGGACGATCCGCGACTCGACGAAGCCACAGTCGATCGCGCAGTCGCAACTCGCGGCGGCTCAGGCGCGCAACGGCTATACATCGACGGACGCGGCGGGCGCCGGTCGCGTCCGAGCACGGCGTATCGCGGGACCTTGCGCGGATCGAACGAATGGCGCGGGCAAATCGCATTTTGGCTGCATATAATTCGGACACCAAATCAATCTGCGGCGTAGCCTTCCAGCGCAACGTCGCTATCACCGGGCGGCAGTGGTGCCGGGTGCGAACGACGTAGCGATTATAAAGTCCGCGACCGTAGCGACTCATGCGTATTCCCTCGGGCTAGTTCTCATCGCGGCGAACAGGCACCGCCTCTGGCCGATGTCATTCCGCTTCTCTGCACGCTAAACCGCTTGGCTTCGGCTCGCAGGACCATGTAGCGATTGCGTCGGACGTAAGCGGCAACGGTCGGCAGCCGATCGCAAGCGCAGACCGCGTGGCACCCGCTGCCATCGCGGCAATCACGCGCCCCCGTTTGCCCCGATAAGCGATTGCGTCGAAACCCACGACCCTCTACTGTTGCCGACAGGAAGCGAAAAGGCGTACCGACCGCGCTCCCGAAAACGCTCACCGAAAGCCAATCCCGAAAGCCCTCACCTTTGCGAGACCCGACACCATGAGCCTGACCGCCCCCGCCTCGCATCACGACACGCTGCCGCCACAGGGCCTCACGCCCACGCGCGAGCAGATCATCCGGCATCTGCGGCACGCGAGCGCCGTCGCCGAGCGCGCGACGCTGCTCGGGCATCATCCGTTCGGCGCGATTCT
Organism: Burkholderia sp. 8Y; assembly: GCF_902506145.1. Lineage (GTDB taxonomy): Bacteria > Pseudomonadota > Gammaproteobacteria > Burkholderiales > Burkholderiaceae > Caballeronia. The sequence goes on from NZ_LR733548.1 coordinate 102,750, forward strand.
CGTCGGCCCGGATCAGGAAAGCGTGTTGATGGAACAAGGCAATGTCGATACCGTCAATCACGCCGAATCGGTGCTCGCGCGCGTCGCGGCGCTCAACTTCACGCCGGACTATCTATGGGGATGCACGCTGTACACATCGGTCGAGCCGTGCTGCATGTGCGCGGGAACGGCGTACTGGGCGAACATCGGGCGGGTGGTGTACGGGCTGACCGAAGCGCGCCTCCTCGAAGCCACCGGCAACCACGCCGAGAATCCCACGATGAGCGTCTCGTCACGCTACGTCTTCGACCATTGTCAAAAGCCGGTGGAGTTGATCGGTCCAATCGCAGAAGTCGAAGACGACGTGCTGCGCGTGCAGCGCACGTTCTGGTCGACGCGATAGACGCCACGCAAAGAAACGCGCGGCTAGATGACATTGAGCATGGAGAGCGCCGTCTCCTGCAACGGCTGCAGCACGCGGGCGAGCGCGGCCTCGCTCGTCTCCTTTCCGATGGGCATGTTCACGGATAACGCGGCGACCACCTGCCCGTGGCGATTCTTGATCGGCACCGCAACGCCGCGCACGCCCACCTGCAGTTGCTGTTCGAAGACCACGTAGCCGTCCACGCGCGCCTGCCGGATCTTGTCGTAGAGCGCATCCTTGTCGGTGATGGTAGACGGCGTGAACGGCCGGAACTCCGTCGCGTCGAGCCATTTGCGCACCGCGTCCTCGTCCGGCCTGTAGGCGAGCATCACGAGGCCGGCCGACATCAGCGCCGCCGGCACGCGGGCGCCGAGCACGAAGCCCGTGGTCATCACACGCGAAGAACCGTTGCGCGCGATGATGACGAGATCCCATTCGTCGAGCACGCTCACGTAGACGTTCTCGTGAATCGACGCGCTCAAGTGCTGCAAATAAGGCTGCACGATGCGCGGCAGCCGCGCCGAGTCGAAGTACGACCAGCCGACGCGCAGCACGCGCGGCGTCAGATTGAAGAGCTTGCCGTCGGTCTGCACGTAGCCGAGATGCGCGAGCGTGAGCAGATAGCGGCGCGCCGCCGTGCGCGTCATGCCGGTGCGCGTGGCGGCTTGCGTCGGCGTCATGCGGGCGTGCTGGTCGTCGAAGGCTTCGAGGATCGCCAATCCCTTTTCCAGTCCAGCGATCCAGTCGCGTTTGTCGAGTGCCGGTTTCGTCATATGCGGTTCGCGCCTTCTGCTAGTGCTAACCCCCAAAGCGGTCGATCATCGACCACGTGCGTGCGATTATCGCGCACAATTTATCACAAATCGTTGCCCGCTCGCGGCTGCGCTCTTATGCTCGGATCACTGTAAGGGACATGTTCGCGAGCCTGGCTCGACTGCGTTGCCGCCCTCCCACGCGGCGGCGCGCATCGCGCGACAATCGTAGACAAGAACAAACGACAGGCGCAGCAGAACCACTCGATAAACCATCATTCGGAGACACTTCAATGGCTAGCCCTAAGGAAGAGGCGCACGGCGGCCGCCAGGCGAAAAAAGCGACGGCGAGCGGCTGGATCGGCTCGGCGCTCGAGTACTACGACTTTTTCATCTACGCGCAGGCGGCGGCGCTCATCTTTCCGCAGTTGTTCTTTCCGTCGGGCAATCCGAAGGTGGCGATCGTCGCATCGCTCGCGACGTACGGAGTCGGCTACGTCGCGCGTCCGATCGGCGCGTTCGTGCTCGGTCATCTGGGCGACACGCACGGCCGCAAGAACGTGCTGCTCATCTGCATGTTCCTGATGGGCTTCTCGACGATGGCGGTCGGTCTCCTGCCGACGTATCACAGCGTCGGCATGCTCGCGCCGGCGTTGCTCGTCGTGCTGCGTCTGATTCAGGGCTTCGCGGTGGCGGGCGAAATCTCCGGCGCGAGCTCGATGATTCTGGAGCACGCGCCGTTCGGCCGTCGCGGTTACTACGCGAGCTTCACGCTTCAGGGCGTGCAGGCCGGCCAGATTCTGGCGGCGGCCGTGTTTCTGCCGCTCGCCGCGTTCATGCCCGAAGCCACGTTCAATTCCTGGGGCTGGCGTGTGCCGTTCCTGCTGTCGGCGCTGGTGCTGGTCGCGGGCTACATCATTCGTCGCGAAGTTCACGAAACGCCGGCCTTCGCCGCGGAAGACGCGCAGGGCGGTCTGCCGAAGTCGCCGATCAAGGAAGCGTTCGCGAACAGCACGCCCGACATGATCCGCGTCGTCTGCATGGCGCTGATGAACGTGATCCCGGTCGTCGCGACTATCTTCGGCGCGGCCTACGCGGTGCAGGCATCGTATGGCATCGGCTTCCAGAAGAGCGTGTATCTGTGGATTCCGGTCGTCGGCAACATTCTCGCCGTGGTGGTGATTCCGTATGTCGGCAATCTGTCCGATCGGATCGGCCGCCGCATGCCGATGATCGTCGGTTCGCTGCTCGCCGGTCTCCTCTCGTTCGCGTATCTGTACGCCATCAGCATCCGCAACGTGCCGCTCGCCATCGTCATGTCGCTGCTGATGTGGGGCGTCGTGTACCAGGGCTACAACGCGATCTTCCCGAGCTTCTTCCCCGAGCTGTTCCCGACGCGTTCGCGCGTCTCGGCGATGGCGATTGCGCAGAACATCGGCACCACGATTACCGCGCTGCTGCCCGCGCTCTTCGCGGCAGTCGCGCCGCCGGGGTCGTCGAACATTCCGCTCACGGTCGGCGCGCTGGCGTTCGGCGTGACGATCATCGCGGCGATTGCCGCGTGGTCGGCGCGCGAGACGTATCGCGTTCGCCTGGACGATCTCGGCCAGAAAGACGCCGTGCCGATGACCGAGCAGGAATACGAGCGCATGCGCGCGGATTCGATGGCCGTCGAGAAGGTGGCCAAAGCGCACGCATGAAGGTAGTTTGCATGTGTTCTAACGGGCCCTTCGGGGCCCTTTTTGTTGCTTCGCGATACCATGCGAGCCACTTCATCCATGACGCGGAGGCATGAATGGCGGGGTTCAACGAGCGCATCCTGAACGGCATCAGCGTGTTCGCGGCCATCGTCGATGCGGGCACGTTCGCCGCAGCCGGCGACAAGCTCGGCATGTCGCAGCCGGGCGTGAGCCGCGCCATCGCGCGTCTGGAAGCGCGCCTGAAGATTCGCCTGTTCGACCGGACGACCCGCACGGTCTCGCTCACCGACGACGGCCGCCGCTTCTTCGAGCACGTGATGCCGCATCTCGTCGGCCTGGAGGAAGCCGCAGCCACCGCATCCGGCAGCGCGACGGCCGTGCGCGGGCGGCTGCGCGTGAACGTCGATCCGATTTTTTCGCGGCTCGTGCTCGGGCCGAAGCTCGAAGCGTTCATGCAAGCGCATCTCGAACTCGAACTCGAATTGCTGACGCGCGACCGTCTCGGCGACATGATCGCGGAAGGCTTCGACCTCGCCGTGCGCTTCGGCGAGCCGCGTAATTCGAGTCTCGTCGCGCGCAAGTTGCTCGATACGCCGGTGCATACGGTGGCGGCGCCGTCCTACATCGAGCGGTGCGGCCGGCCCGCGACGCCGCAGGCGCTCGCGAGCGGCGCGCATACGTGTATCGAGTTTCGCGATCCCGAAACGGGGCGGCCGTTTCCGTGGGAGTTTCATCGCAAGAAGAAGCGGCTGACGGTTCAGACGCGCGGGCATCTGACGCTGAACGATCCGGGCACGATGCTGAGCGCGTGTCTGTCGGGCTACGGCATCGCGCAGATACTCGAACTCGGTCACGCGCATCTGATGGCGGAGGGCCAGCTTATCGACCTATTCCCGGACTGGCCCGACGAGCGGTTTCCGCTCTATGCGTTTCATCTGTCGCGGCATCATCCGCCGGCCAAGACGCGGGCGTTTCTTGATTTTGTGGTCGGGTTGACTGGCGCGGGGTGATGGGGAGGTCCGTGCTACGGCCGTCCATCACCGCCAATCGGCGTCGTGTCCAGACGATGAGTCGATACACGCGAATTTGCACCGACGCGTCGACCGGAACAATGCGTTGCGCATATGGAGTCCGGCGAATGACGCCTTCATATGGGCCAACACCAAGCATCCGCCTTGACGGGTATCAAGCCGCGTAACGATTTCCGCCGAAAGCGCCCCGTTTCGTGCAGATTGAACCGGATAAGGAGCGTTTGAGTGCAGACGAATATCGTTAGGATTACGTTATAATCTCTCCGCTATATGAAATCCAAACATACGCATTCGAGGAAATTTGATGTCCATCAGTAAACGCGGCGACCACCTTTACGCCAACGGAATGGGAAACACCATCAAAGACGTCGTCGCGATGATTGGCGACCAAATCAAAGCCTTCAGTGAAGGAAGGGTCCTTTACGAAAAGATCGTGAATTGCCTGCCTGTGTTTGATTCCGATTTGTTCTCCATCACGATAAACAAGGGCCGATCCGTAACGGAAGCAGACCCGCACTCGCTTTCATTCGGTGTCGCCGCTCAGGAACTGAAGCTTCGCATTCAGTCCTTAGTCTTCGCGCTGGAAGTTCGCCGCGCGGGTTACTTGAGTCGCGACGCGAGCGGCGCTGAGCGAGAGCATTGGTTGCGTTCGGTCAATCACTCCATCCAGATGGCGAAGCAGTTCGCGGTGCTGGGGGTAGACACCTTCTTCGACTCTGTCGTAGACGAGGATGTGCGGCAGCAGCTTGACAAGAACGGCTCCGGCACCGCCAGCAAGCAGCAGTTGAAGGAGGCTGATGCGGCCATGCGTGAATGTCGAAAAGCCATCAAGGCAGCGATTCAGGGCATCGACGTGAGCCGCCCAAGTCTTTTTAGCTGGATGTCGAAATAGCGAGCCCTGACCTCTCTCTTGCTCTGGTCTTGCAAAGCCCCAAGCCTCACCGCATCGCGACTGCCGCGCACTCCGTTGCTTGCGCTTTCATTTCGACGCCGCGCAAGCCGCGCACCGACACCGCCAACCCGCTCACGCCCTTGCGATTCGCGACAGTCAACGTCGCCTGATGCCGCTGCGCCACGCGCAGCGCGATCGCCAGTCCGAGCCCGCTGCCCTGCCCATGCGTGCCGGCGCCGCGATAGAACCGGTCGCACGCGCGCTCGATCTCGTCGGGCGGAATGCCGGGGCCCGTATCGAGCACCGTCAGCGCGATGCCGTCGGTCTCGCGGCGCAGCGTCACATCGACGCGCCCGCCGGCCGGCGTATGGCGAATCGCGTTGTCGAGCAAGTTATTGAGCAGGACCGCCAGCGCGTGCGTGTCGCCGAGAATCGAGAACGCGTCCTGCTCGCTGCGCGCCGCTTCCAGTTCGAGGCCGAGATCAATCGCCTTCGCTTCCGCGATCAACGAGAAATCGGACACGCGCGTCTCGCAGAGCGTGCGCAGGCTCATCGGCGCGATGGCCGCCTCGCGCGCCGCGTCCTCGCGCGCCATGCTGAGCAACTGCTGCGCGAGGTGAATCAGCCGATTCAGCCGGCCGTCGATCTTGCCGACAGTCGTTTCGTCGACTTGCATCGAGCCGTCGCTGATGGCGCCCTGTATCTGCAATTTGAGCGCGGTGAGCGGCGTGCGGAGTTCGTGGGCGGCATCCGCGACGAACGTGCGTTGCGCCTCCGAGGCGTCATTCAGGCGCACGAGCAGGCCGTTCAACGCATCGACGAGGCTACGCAGTTCGACAGGCGTGGGCGCGGGCAGCGATACCGGCGCGAGCGATTCGGGCGAGCGCGCGGCGAGCGAGCGCGACAGCCAGCGCACCGGCGCGAGACCGCGCGCCACGACCAGCAGCACGATCACGACGACGACCGGAATCAGGAGCGCCAGCGGCCAGATGGTGCGCAGCGCAAGCGAAATAGCGAGGTCGTCGCGCACGAAAAGCGGCTGCGCGACTTGCACGAAGCGATCCGGCAGCGTGATGCCGAACGCGCGCCAGCGATAGCCTTCGCGATCCGCGGACCGGAAACCGTCGCCGAAACGCGGCAGCGCCGGTTCGTGCGGCGAGTGATAAACGAGCCGCCCGGTCTTGTCCCAGATGTCGATGACGAGCCGGTCATCCGCGATGCCTTCGAGGTCGTGACTGCGTCCTTCGGCGACATCGGCGGCGCTGACCGTGCTTGGCAGCGAGACCGCCACGGTGCGCAGTTCATAGTCGAAGAGTTCGCCCGCTTCGAGCCGCGCCATGTGAAAGATGCCGTACCCTGCAAGCAGGCAGGCCACGGCGAGTCCGCAAATGAGCCAGCCGAGCAGCCAGCGCCGGATGGAGTTCATCCAATCCCCTTCAGCCGATAACCCACGCCGCGCACGGTCACGATCTGCTCCGCGCCGATCTTGCGCCGCAAGCTATGCACGTGCACTTCGATTGCATTGCTGCCCACTTCCTCGCCCCATCCATAGAGTTTCTCCTCGAGCTCCGAGCGGCGAAAAACACGCGACGGCTCCTCGATCAGCGCCTGCAGCAGCGCGAATTCGCGCGGCACGAGATTCAGCGCGACGCCGCCCTTCACGGCTTCGTGCGCGGCGGGATCGAGCGACAGGTCGCCGTGCGCATAGACAAGCTGCTTGTGGCCCGTGCGGCGGCGCAGCAGCGCGCGCACGCGGGCGGCGAGTTCGTCGAGATCGAACGGCTTCAGCAGATAGTCGTCCGCGCCGGCGTCGAGGCCGCGAATGCGGTCGTCCACCGCGTCGCGGGCCGTGAGAATCATCACAGGCGCATGGCCGCCGTTCTTGCGGTAGGCGCCGAGCAGATCGAGGCCATCGCGCTTGGGCAACGTGAGGTCCAGCAGCACGAGGTCGTACACGTCATTGCCGAGCGACAGTTCGGCCGCGCGGCCATCCTGCGCCCAATCCACGGTGTAACTGGAACGACGCAGCGCGGCCAGCACCGTTTCGGCAATCATCTCATCGTCCTCCACCAAAAGCAGGCGCATGTGCTTCCCCAAGCTTGAACGTCGCGGCCATTCTCCTCGTGTCCTGCTTAAGCGGCACTTAACGCGGCGGCCGCCGTGCTTAAGCATCGCATAAGCATCCAGCCCGCACTATACCGCCAGGCGCGCCGCAGACCGTGCGCATGGGAACTGCCGATGCAAGCGACCACTCTTGTCTCGCTGCGCGCACATGCGATGCTGATCGCGCTGTGCGTGGCGGCCTCCGATGCCGCGTGGCTCGCCGTCTGCGGATGCTCGGGCCACCTCTACGCGTTGCAATCGATCGCGCTGCGCATGGCGACGCTCGTGAGCGCGGCAGGCGTGATGCTCGTCGTGCGGCGCATCGCGAAGCTGGCGTTCGACGCCGCGAACAGCCGGTGCGCGGCGACTCATCATCGCGACAATGATCGCGACGATGCGAACGGCTGGCTCGTTCAGCTGCATCTTGAATTGCACCCTGCCGAAAGCCGGCGTCGCGGCGTCTGCCGCTGCCACCGCGCCGCGCGCTCGGCAAGAAGTCCACGCGGTCGGGCGTGACTCGGAACTCGCCCGGTCCGGTTCGAGCCCGGCTCTTGGCCGGGCTCTTTTTTGTCCGCGTGGACGGTGGTGACGGTCTGAGGTGAGGGTTTTCGGGAACGGCCTGTACAGAGCGCCCGGCGGCGGGCTTCGCGGCGTGGCTAAGGTGAGAGTTTTCGGGACCGGGCGTTTTGGGTCGTTTTCGTGCAGTCCCGGGCTCCCACGCAGCGCATGCGATTGCGCGATATTTCGCGCTACGCTTCGGCGCTTAGAACTTCACCCGAAGCTGAAATCCGATCGTGAACGGCAGATCGCTCGACGGAATCGGCGGAATCAGGATGAAGTTCACTCCGACGCGCTTATAGGCGACCATCACGAGCGGCGCGGCCACCGGACCGACCATGTGATCGTGTCCGATGCCCCAGCGACCGTAGTCGTATCCCGAGATCAGGCCGCCCATCGCGGCGAGCCGCACGAAGCCCCAATGCAAGAATTCGGGCGCCCAGACCCCGCCGCCGTAAAACGACGGCTTCGATAGCGAATTCCGAAAATAGCCGGCTGTTACCGCCCATTGCGGCGCGACCCAGCATTCAGCGCCGACGCCGGGATTGAACTGCTCAAAATGCTTGTCGGGGTGAACGTGATGCGAGCCGATCATTGCGTCGATCCACAGCCCGTCGTCGCACCATGCGGCCTGCGCGGGCGATGCCCAGCAGAAGGCGGCTGACACGATCAGCATCGTCGCAGCAAGCGAGCGGGACCGAAGCGGGGGAAAGCGGGATGGCCAGAAGCGCATGGAGTTATCCGCCGTCGCGCGAGGCGTGGCGCCTTTTTAAGATAAGAATCGACGCGAACTCTACCTGAATCGCGTTACCTTCGTATGCGCGGACGAAATTCGCGTGACGGCCGTTAACTGCTCTTTGACCGTCGTTTATTTGAATTCGTGGTTCGAAAAGAACGTCTTTGGAGTCAGTCCGCGATGAACGCGATGAAGCGTCGTTTTGCAGTGCTCGGCTCGATTGCGCTGTTGGGCGCATGCACGGCCTTAAACGTCGTGACGCACCATGTTTCGGCGAACGAATCGACTGTTCCTGCGGGACGCTATGAACTCGATCCGCATCATTGGAACGTGAGCTTCGATGTCGATCACTTTCATTACTCACGATTCGTTATCCGCTTCGACAAGGTATCGGCGCGGCTTGATTGGAACGGCGGTGGCATGGCGACGAGTCCCGTTCAGGCGACCATCGACGCATCCAGCGTCAATACAAACGTGCCGTTGCTAGACAGGATGGTGAAGGGGCCGGACATGTTCGATGCCGTGCGTTATCCGAACATCACGTTCGTGAGCACGGCGTTCGAGCGCACCGGCGACGACACCGGCACGCTCACCGGCGATCTGACGATCCGGGGCGTCACCCGTCGCGTCAAACTCGACGTCACCTTCAACGGCCATGCGGTGAACCCGCTGACGAAGCAGGAGACGCTCGGTTTTTCCGCCAACGGCCACTTCAGCCGCGCGAAGTTTGGCCTGACGACATGGTTTCCAGCCGTCGGCGACGATGTTCACGTCGCCATTCAAGCCGAATTCGGAAAAGCCAGGGAATAGGCGAGCGGCTAGGCCGCAGTCCAGTCGAGCACGACTTTGCCGCTGTTGCCGGAGAGCATGGTGTCGAATGCGCGCTCGTAGTCGTCGACGGGAAAGGTGTGGGTCAGGATCGGGGAAAGATCGAGTCCGCTTTGCAGCATCGCGACCATCTTGTACCAGGTCTCGAACATCTCGCGCCCGTAGATGCCTTTGATCTCCAGTCCCTTGAAGATGACCTGATTCCAGTCGATCGCCGTCTGCGCAGGCGGGATGCCGAGCAGCGCAATCTTGCCGCCGTGGTTCATCGCTTCGAGCATTCCCGTGAAGGCGCTCGGCACACCGGACATCTCCAGCCCGACGTCGAAGCCCTCCGTCATGCCGAGTTCGCCCATGACGTCGCGCAAGTTCTCGTGTGCGACGTTGACGGCGCGCGTTGCGCCCATCTTGCGCGCGAGTTCGAGCCGATAGTCGTTGACGTCGGTGATCACGACGTTGCGCGCGCCTACGTGTCGCGCAATCGCGGCGGCCATGACACCAATTGGACCCGCGCCGGTGATGAGCACGTCCTCGCCGACGAGATTGAACGACAGGGCGGTGTGTGTCGCGTTGCCGAACGGATCGAAGATGGTGGCCAGATCGTCCGAAATATCAGCCGGAATCTTGAACGCATTGAACGCGGGAATGACGAGATATTCGGCGAACGCACCTTCGCGATTCACGCCGACGCCGACCGTATTGCGGCACAGATGGCGTCGTCCCGCGCGGCAATTCCGGCAGAAACCGCATGTGATGTGGCCTTCGCCCGAGACGCGATCTCCGATCGCGAAGCCTCGCACTTCCTGGCCCATTTCGACAATCTCACCGACGTACTCGTGGCCCACGTGCATGGGCACGGGAATGGTCTTCTGCGCCCAGTCGTCCCACTTCCAGATATGGATGTCCGTTCCGCAGATCGCGGTCTTGCGGATGCGGATGAGGACGTCGTTATGTCCGACCTCCGGACGCTTCACACGCGTCAACGTTAGGCCGGGTGCGCGTTCGAGTTTGGCGAGTGCTTTCATGTGTGGTTCGTCGGGTGTTCGTTCTTGCGGTGAGGAGGGCAGGCCGCGCAGGTCCGGGCCCTTTATGCGCATAAAGTCGGGCGCTCTATTGCTGCTGGATGACGCCAAGCGACCGTCCCACACGAGCGAAAGCCTCCACCGCGCGATCGATCTGCTCGGCGGTGTGCGCCGCGCTCATCTGCGTGCGAATGCGTGCGCGTCCCTTCGGAACAACGGGATACGAGAAGCCGACCACGTACACGCCCTCGTCCAGCAGCGCATTCGCCATTCGGGATGCTAGTTGCGCATCGCCGAGCATGACGGGAATGATCGGATGCTCGCCGGGAACCAAATCGAAGCCAAGAGAAGACATCGCCTGACGAAAACGCGTGCCGTTCTCGCGCACGCGTGCGCGCAGCGCCGCGCCTTCGTCGCTGTCGAGCAATTGCAATACGCGGAGGGACGCTGCCGCGATGCTGGGCGCGAGCGTGTTGGAGAAGAGATAGGGACGGCTGCGCTGGCGCAGCAGCTCGATGATCTCCTTGTGCGCGGCAACGTAGCCGCCCGAAGCCCCGCCCAAAGCCTTGCCCAACGTGCCGGTGATAATGTCCACGCGGTCGAGCACGCCGCAGTGCTCCGGCGTACCTCGCCCCTTTTCGCCGATGAAACCGACCGCATGCGAATCGTCCACCATCACGAGCGCGCCGTATCGGTCGGCGAGATCGCAGATTCCCGCAAGATTCGCGATGATGCCGTCCATCGAAAAAACGCCGTCCGTCGCGACCAGTTTGAACCGTGCGCCGCCGGCATCCGCTTCCTTGAGCCGCGCTTCGAGGTCCGCGAGGTCGTTGTTCTTGTAACGCAGACGTCGGGCCTTCGAGAGTCGCACGCCATCGATGATGCTTGCGTGATTCAGTTCATCGCTGATGATCGCGTCTTCATCGCCCAGCAGCGTCTCGAACAAGCCGCCGTTGGCATCGAAGCAACTGGAGTAGAGGATTGCGTCGTCGGTCTGAAGAAACTGGGCAATGGCGCCTTCCAGCGATTTGTGGACGTTCTGCGTGCCGCAGATGAAGCGCACCGACGCCATGCCGAAGCCGTCGGCATCCAAACCTGCTTTCGCCGCCTGTATCAGACGCGGGTCATCAGCCAGCCCGAGGTAATTGTTCGCGCAGAAGTTGAGCACGTCGCGTCCGTTCGCGAGACGGATGTCGGACGACTGGGGGCTCGCAATGACTCGTTCGTGCTTGTAGAACCCCGCCGCGCGGATGTCGTCGATGGTGTCGCGCAGGTAAGACAGGTATTGGTCTTTCATCGGTTCTTCCGGTTGCATCCGCGCAGTCCGCACGCGGCTTCCTAGCCCTGTTATAGTCCATTCATCGCATTGGACGTGTTCGATATTTCGAACCGATTTCCAATATGGTGAACACTCTAAGGGAACAAAAGCGTCATGGCAAGTTCGCGTTTAGAACCGGCAGCCGGAGACACGGCGGCGGCAGTGTCGGTGCCACCCCGCGTCGGCGAGCATATTCAGCGATTGCGCAACGAGAGGAGATTGACCCTTGACGACTTGTCGCGCGCGGCGGGCGTTTCTAAGTCGATGTTGTCGGAGATCGAGCGCGACCGTGCCAACCCGACGATCGCGGTCGCGTGGCGGCTGACAAACGCGCTGGGTATTAGCCTGGACCAATTGTTCGCGCAACAACGACCCGCTGAAGCGATTCGCGTAGCGAGCCCACACGACATACCGACGTTAACTGGTGACAACGGCGGGTATCAACTCCGCGTGTGGGGGCCGATCGAATTGGCGGGCAAGTTTGAGTGGTATGAACTCACGTTGCAGGCCGGCGCGGCGCTGAGGTCCAACGCGCATGAACCGGGCACACGCGAGCATTTGACGGTTCTTAACGGAACCATTGAAGTGGATGCGTCCGCGTCGACGCGTCGTCTGAAGGCGGGCGAAACTGCGCGATATGCGGCGGACGACAGTCACGCCATCCGCAATGTTGGGCGTTCGGAAGCCAAGGCGCTGCTTGTTGTCATCCACGGGTGAGGTCGCGGCGGCGGCCTGCAGAACTTTATGCGCATCAAGTCGGCCGCGTCGCTCGGGCTTGAAGCGAGGCCGCAAGCGCGGCCTCTTTCAACACTTACGGGTTCTTCTTCACGCTGTCTTTGAGGTCTTCGCGCACGTCGCCCGCTCCCTTCTGGATCTGGCCGGCGACTTGTTGCATGTCGCCTTTCGCCTCTTGGGCAGGGTCGTCGGTCGCCTTGCCAACCACCTCGTTGATCTTCCCCTTCACCTGCTCGCCGACGCCTTTAACTTGGTCCTTGTTCATCTGGTTCTCCTTTGGATTCAGCGCGAAACTGCGCGGTGCTCGTTCCTCGGCCCTCTCGGGCAGCGCCTAAAGGTAATTCGAACACGGCTCCACGATGCGCTTTTGCACCGCCTTTGCGTAGCAGCGGATGTCTGAATCCCGCGTAGGCGGAATCGCACATACACCCGGCTCGAAGCGCGCGACGCTGTTTTCATCGGTGCGAGTACTGTATATTTATACAGTATCGAGAACGCTGCGAGGGGGTGAAAACATGGAGATGAACGCCGAGCATCTGAGCAAGAGGCAGTTCGAGCGGGCTGTGCGCGACCTTGAACGCATCACGCGGCACATCGCGGGCCGCTACATCGACCAGGGGGTACCGCTGACGTGGCGCCTTTTGCATGCCATCGAAGCCGAGGCCGTCGCCGACTTAGGGTTCGCCGGGCGACACGAAGCCGCGCTGCGCGAACTGTTCGCGCGCCCCGAAAACTTCCAGTATCCCGAAACCGACGACGTCGTGGACATCGCCTCCTCCGATGCGTTGCCCGCCGTATTCGCATTCGCCGTCGATGCCTACGAACGCGCCGCGCGGGAAGGTCGACCGCAACTCGCCATCGCCGGTCATTGAGGGCCCGTCGCGTTAGGGCATGAGATGTCCTCCGCGTCGGTGTGTCCCTGGCAAGCGGAAACAGCGCCCGCCGACGTCCGGTCCGTGCCGCTGTCGAACGAACGCGCGCACTGCGACGCCTTTGGCGCATGTCGCGTACTCTCAGCGAAGCACGTCGACACTTCTGCACACTCCCATGCGCCTGCACCCTTGACGCCGGCCACGCGAAGCCCGACTCTTTCTGCAAAGCAAACAGCGCCGCGCGCCTTCCCAACACGATGCCAGACACTACTGATCTCTTCGACCAACAGCGCGCCGACTGGCAGGCCGACCCTCATGCTGCTTTCGACGCCTGGCTCGCTCAACAAGAATTTCGCGCTTCGTCGGCCGATGTTTATCGCGCGCAATGGGGCAATTTCCTCGAATGGCTGCAGGCGAAACGCGCGACGCTTCATTCGGTGCAGCGGCCCGTCATCGAACAGTTCGTGTCGCAGTTGGACATTCGGCGGCCGCAGCGGATGCGTTACCTGCGTTTGATCGAGCGCGTGCTCGATCATGTTCGGGAGATAGAAGCCGCGGGGACCAATCCCGCGCGATTCATCGCTCAGGACGGCGACGCAGCCTGGCGCAAAGCACGCGATAACGAGCCGACCGGGTTCCTGACGCATGATGAGCGGGCGCTGCTCGTCGCGCACCTATTCTCCCCGCTCGGTGCGCTACCGGCTGGGCAGCGTTGGCGTGAACGGCGCGACCGGGCGCTGGTCGCCGCGTTTCTAGGTGCCGGCGTGAAAACCGGCGAGGCGGCGCAGTTGACCGTCGATTGTTACGCGCCCGGTGCGCCTTACGTGACCGTGGACGCTTCGAATCCGCTTTTGATTCGGCAGGCGCGGCTCGCTCCATTTGCCGTCGAGTTGCTGGATGGCTGGATTGGCGAGCGAAAAGCAGCCGGATTAGCCGGTGAGCTACTGTTTCCCGCAGCGCCGTCCGGCCGTCCCATGCACAAAGCGACGATGCTCCGCGCTATCGATGCGGTCGTCGCCGCGTCGGGCATCGCCGCGTCTCGCGTCGCCCGAGCGAGTCCGCAGACGCTTCGCAATACCTACGCAGCGGAATTATTCGACGAGGGGATCGAGCCCGAGCGCGTTGGCCAATGGCTCGGATTCCAGCAAATGATATCGGTGCATCGACTGCACCGGGCATGGCAGGACTGGATGGGTGAGCAAATACGGGAGCGCGACATCGCGCGGGCGCAGGCCGGCGTAAGCGATGATGCAGGGTCGGGCCAAGTTTGACGATACTCCCGAAAACGCTCACCTATCACTCTGATCGTGGCCGGATCTCACGCGCGCACGCGGGATGTGTGACGGAAGCTGTAAAGCGCGGCCAGCTTTGACGTCGCCGCGCCCGATGTGCGCTCGCATTTGGGGCACGACAACTCATATTCGTCTTCGTGCAGTTGCAATTCGGGCTCGCCGTCCTCGCAGGCCGGACAGGCAGGCGGCACGCTCACGTATGGATCGGCTTGCGCGCCGAGGGCGGCGATTTCGCCTTCGGTGAGCCGTCCATCCGCCGCCAGTGACGCGATCAGCTTCCCGGCTTCGGCGCTCATTCCGGCCCGGACGCGGTGTGCATCGCGCTCACGCGTCAGCGCATCGATTTCATCCGACTGCGCGCGCACCTGCGACTCCAGGCGGTCCGCACGACTGCGCGCGACGCTCAGTTGTTGAATGAACTCGAACTCCTTCCGGCCGGCTTCCCGAATATTCGCCTGATAAGTAGCAGCGACGCCGCGCAATCCATCGAGTTCGACCAGCATCGGCTTGACCCGGCGCTCGGCGTCCTTGACGGCATCGTTGATTTGCTGGGCGTATCGTTCGGTATTCCGGCGCAATTCGTCCTGCAGTTCCTCTATCCGGCCTCGCAGACGCGCCGCCTGCGACTGCTCCGTCGCGAGACGCTCGGTAAGCGCAGCATTGTCTGCCTTCGATTGCGCGATCGCGTCGCGTAGTTCGGCTTGCGAGGCGGTGTCACTTATGCGGAGCCGGTTCAGTTCCGCTTCCAGCGACGCGATACGCACGGCCGCTTCCTCCGCTCGAGCCTCGGCACGTTGCCGCGCCTGCTCGACGGTTTGAAGGCGAATCTCCGCTTCACGGGCGCTTGCCTCCGCTCTGCCGACGTTTTCGTACGCTTCAGCGCGCTTGCCTTCCAGCGCGGTCTCCGCATGCACTCGGGCTTCGGCGAAAAGCTCGGCCAACAGTTCGCCCGCGCGTTCCTGGAGCGCCTGCGGGATCCCACCTGCCTCGACACGCACGCGAACACTGGATCGCACAGTCTCCCAGAAAGCATCGATATCCCTGGGGATGTCCGTTGCGCTGCCGACTTGCGTCAAGTCCCGGACCGCCGTGACCGATGGGCGGATGCCGAGGTCGAAAAACAGCCGCCTACACGCATGATGCGAAAGGTCTTGTCGGCGGGCGCCGGCTGCGCGCAGCCTCTCCAGTTCTTGACGGACGGTATCGCGAACGTGTGAGTCCATGAATCCTCAACAATAGTTTGTGTCGAGCGTGACGTTTTACGTTCACTCCGATACAGCCGTCGAGTTGCAGATTTCAGAAGCCGCTTTTTCGAAGCTTCACGACGCGGAACGGCTGTACGACGCGCTCCATTGTAGTCCATGCATGTGAAACACGATGAGGAAAAACGAATAACCATATGATTTTGCAAGTGTTGTCGAGTCCATGCCGCAGAATTGTATGTTTCACGGCAGTTGAAGTGGGAGAAGATCCGGGCAACGCAGCGGCTCGGCAGTCGTGTGTGTCTCTTATGAGCACTCTCGCTTGAGAGTAATAAAAGTAAACACCTTTGAACCCAGTTGAAAACAGTTAACGCCTGGCTGAACCCTTATGGGACAAGGCTCTCGGGCCGGGTTGGTGAGTGTTTGCAGGACGTATGGTGAGACCCTACGGGTGTCAGCGGTGGTGGCCTTCGGGAAGATCAGTGAGAGGAAGCGGGATAGTTAGTGAGCGGCTTCGGGGAACCGCTCGCACGTTCAGGTGAGCGTATCCGGGAGTACGCCGGCGTCTCAACCGCACTGAGGCAGAAGCGGTAGATTTCTACGCGTTTTGATCGGTGAGAGCATGCAGGAACTGGGGATCGACATAACTTTATGGCGCTTTTGTGTCATTTTTGCCGCAAGGTGAGTACTTTCAGGGCATATTGTCTGTCGAGGGTGAGACTTTTCGGGACTAAACCCGCAGAAATCCCTCGAATGGCGGCTCCGACAGCCTACGGTGAGCTTTTTCGGGACTGTGCATAGCAGCGAAAGCCGCTGCGGGTACACGGCACAAACGCCAACTGTCCGGAAGGTGAGGATTTACGGGAGCTTTGTGCTTGCCAAACCAAGCAGCGGTGAGAAGATTCGGGAGCTCAACGCCTGCAGAACATCGGGCGGAATCTGGCGAGCGGAGTCTGGAGCGTTCTGTCACCAGCACTTATCGCAATATATCGACATTCGGCCCGGCTCTCGGAGGAGCACTCGGCTCTTGGCTAGGTACTGAAGGCCAACGGTGAGCCTTTTCGGGAGCCCACTTACGACAGGGCCCGATTCCTTGCGACGAGAGCTCTCTCGCAAAGCGATTTTCGCGTTAGCCGGGGCAAAGGTGAGTCTTTACAGGGGCGAAGAGGTGAGGCGTTCCGGGAGGCGTTGAAGCGGTCCGTGTTCGCAAAAGTGGCTTTTTCCGGGACCCATTCGCCGCCATTTCCCAACCGACGAAGGCTCGTCGCACGCATCCGCTGACAGCTTTACGCGTAAAGGTGAGAGTTTTCAGGAGAGCGCGGACGCGAGGGGGCATTAGTGCCCCGTCGCAGCGGGAAAAACGAACGGGCAACACGCACTGTCTCCGACTCGCCACATCGCTTTCCGGCCGAGATTTTTTTTCGGTGAGAGTTTTCGGGGGCCGCGAGAACCCCTCGACAAGCCGGCTGAAAAGGCGGGAATCCGTTTACCCGCGCCGGCTCTAGGAATATGAGACGAGCCATTCAGGTGAGCGGTGAGGGTTTACGGGAACGCACCGCAGTGAGCCCCTTCGGTCGCCTCGACATCACCCTTCGATGGTGAAGCCGCCCCGTAGACGGCGTTCACCCCACCGGTTATGCTTTGCCGCAATACCGTATTCCCTACCCGTATGGCGACCAGGCGCGCAAAGAAGACCGACGTAGTCAGCCCCAGCTCGGCGGAATTGCGCAAGGCCGTCGAAGCCATCGCGATTCAGCCCAAGAGCGGGAAGATCACACTGCTGACTCGCAAGCTGTTCAACGTCTTGCTGGCGGTCGCGCAGCAAGCAGACGAATCCGGCGATACCTATCGCGCGCTGCTATCGGACATTGTCGCGAATTCCGCCTTCGATTCCAACGATACCGCGCTTGTCAAAGAACACTTGCGCCGCATGGTGTCGGTGCAGGTCGAGTGGAGCACCGGAACCTCGAGTCAGAAGCCTGGGCGCAAGTGGGGTATATCGACGCTGATCGCCGATGCTGAAATTCTCGAAGACCCGTCGACGCGTCGCGTCTGGGTCGAATTCTCGTTCGCTCCGAAAATCAAGAAGAAGCTGTTGGACCCGGTCCAGTATGCTCGACTGAGCCTGCAGTTCCAAAGCCAACTGCGCAGCAGCGCCGGTCTCGCGCTTTACGAAATCTGCGTCCGGTATTTGACGAATCCCAGTCACCTGACGATGCGCGAAACGTGGGAGTGGTGGCGGCCGATTCTGTCGGGCACGCCCGACACGGAAGCGGGCGATGAGGCTAAGCGCGAGTACAAATATTTCAAGCGCGACTACCTGCGTCCCGCGATTGCGGAAGTCAACGCGGTAACGAATATTTTTGTCGAACTGGTCGAACATCGAGAGGGGCGGCGCGTCGCCGAAATCCAGTTCCGCGTCACCGAGCGCAAGCAACCGATGCTCGCGCTGGACGAACATCCGAACGTCTTTGACAGCACGCTCGTCGACCGCATGGTGAAGATCGGCATCCCGCTGAAGGAAGCGCAGACGCTTTATGCCGATAGCGAAGAAAATCGCATTCGCGCCGCATTGTTGATGACGGAGCAGCGCATGCGCAGCACGACGTTGCCGCCGGTCCGCAGTGCAGCCGCGCTGTTCAAGGACGCGCTGAAGAAGGGCTATGCGCCGCCGGTCGAAGCTTTGCCGGCGGCAACGAACGGCGCGTCACCGCGGGCCGGCGCGACGAGCGGCTCGGCTGCGGACGATCTGAAGGCTCGATTGCTTGGCGAATTTTCGGCGTTTCGGCGCAAGGAAGCCCGCGCCATGTATGAAGAGCAAGGTGAGGAAGAACGGGAGCTCGCGCGCCAGAGCTTTGAGGAAGAATTGCTGCCGGAACTCGGCGCGCATATGCGCGACGACTGGCGCAAGCGCGGACTGGATTCCAAGCTCGCGGAAACGTCTTTCTTCGATTGGCTCGCCCGGAGGACGTGGGGCGAGCCGACCGATGGTGACTTGCTCGCTTTCACGCTCAGCCAGTCGCGAGCAAGCTGAGCCGCGCAGAGCGCCGTGGCGTTGCGCCAGCGGCGAGCCGTTATTCGTTGGTCGTGTTGGCCTGCAGCATCGTCTCGATTTGATGAAGCAACTCGTCTCGCTTTTCGCGCGACAAGCCTCGCAGCCGCAGTTCCAGCCGGTCTTCTCCATACGATTTCAGATCGCCGACCGCCACGCCATCCAACTTGATTTCGAGCCGTTGCGAATAACGTTGCCGGCCGGGCGGCTTCGGCGCGTCTTGGGCGCTGGCGCGTCCCTTGACGATGTCCGCGACCTGGCGCGTGCTCAAGTCGTCCGATGTAATCTTGTTGATGAGCCGCAGCGTCGCGTCGCTTCCGCGCGCCGCGTGATAACGCGAAATTTGATACGCCATGTTGGAACCGAAACGGTCCGGCCGCGCCACCATCTCCTGCATCACGTTTTCGGGCAGCTTGGCGATGGATAACGCAACGGCGATCGTCGATTCGTCCAGGCCGAGGTGGTCGGCCAGTTCGCGCTGGCTCTGGAAGTGTTGCTCGTCGAGAAAACGCCGCCAAACGACGGCGTTATCAAAAACCGTCTGCGAGTCGCGCTGAACGTTGAGGTCGTAGCCGAGCTTGTAGCTTTCGATACCGATCGGCAGGTCGACGACGACCGCCTTGACCGCCTCCTTGTTCGCCTCCTTGAGCGCCCGCACGCGCCGGCCGCCGTCGCTGACGAAGAACGTCCCCGGATTCTCGTAGTCGGGGATCACGTGGATGGCTTGCTGCTGGCCTTGCTTCGCGAGATTGACGGCGAGTTCGGCGATCGAAGCCTTCAAATAGAAGTGACGCGGGTTGAACGGGCTCGGTTTGATCGCCTTGAGCGGCAATTCGATGACCTGCCCCGTCGTGTACCGATTCGCCCGCCGCCATGACCGATACTGCTCGGATTCGTGCGCGGCGGTCGCGTCGGTCTCATTGTCCGCGACGAATGCGCTGGAACGGCCGTTCGCTGCGGCCTGCGACACCTGCTGGATGTCGACGATACCGTCGATCGCATTCAGGCGATCGAGCGCGGTCCGTTTCTCACTGCTGGTGGTATCGGGGCGGGCTTTGAAGCCCTTTGCGAACTGCGACGGTTTCATTCGGGGTCCTTTATGCGCATAAAGTCAGGCGAGCATACCGAGGATTTCCTCGGCGCACGCGCGGATCTCGGCGGCAGCGAGTCGCGAGCCGCGGTCTGTCATTTGCAGCACGGTCTGGCCAAGCGCCATCGCTTGTTTGTAGCATTCGCGCGTCGGAATCTGCGTTCTAAGTAAGGGAAAACCGAGTTCCTCGAGCGCAACCTTGAGTTCTCGCGTAAGCATCCGCTTCTCCTCAGTTTTGTTGAGCAGAAAGACGGCGCGCAGATCCTCATTCATGATCTGCGCCTGCTGCACGAGCTTGACGAGCCCAACGCTCGACCAGTAGTCCGCCGGGGACGAAGATGTCGGGATGACCGCGATACTCGCGGCCAAGAGCACGACGCCCGAGACTTTCTCAGTAATCGACGGCGGGCAGTCGACGACGATGATGTCGTAGTCGTTGATGAACTTCTTGATCTCGCGATGAATCTGGCCGCCAGCCTCGGATAGATTTACGACTGGAAACGGGATGCCCGTTGCCTCATCCGACGCGGCGCTAGACCAGTGAATTAGAGTGTTCTGGCCATCGGCATCGACGACGAGCACGCGTTTCTTCTTCTCATGAAAGGCTGCGCCTAAGTGCATTGCTACTGTGCTTTTGCCGACACCACCCTTCTGTTGCGTGATCGCTATGATTTCCGCCGCCACGTTGGACTCCAGATATGTACGATTGGAATTCTACATAGCGTTAGATATTTTTCCAGTCATATTCGATGGAAAGGCGCGCGTTGGCCATTCGGACAAGGCTTTATGCGCATAAAGGTGGCCAGCTCATCTCGGCGCGCCGATCTTTATGCGCATAAAGCCTCGCCGGTCGCCAGCCTTCCGCGTGGCTCAAGGTCAACTGCTCAGCACGCAAAATCGCCTATGCTTACCGCTAGCCAAACTCTTGCGGGTTCGCCATGACCGTTCGCAATCTCGACATCCTGTTCGCGCCACGGTCAATTGCGGTCGTCGGCGCATCGTCGCGGGCGGGAAGTATCGGAGAGATGGTCTGGCAACGTGTCGCGTCCTCGGGGTTCGCTGGGCCTATCTGGCCCGTCAACCCGAAGCACACGTCACTAGACGGACAGTCGGTCCTAGCCGACGTCTCCGACCTGCCGGATGCGCCAAGCGTTGCGATACTGTGCACTCGGCCGGAGACTTGGCCCGATCTGGTCGAACGGCTCGGCAAGCGAGGCACGAAAGCGGTGGTGATCGTCGGTGAAGCGCGTCATCGCGACGACGGGACGTCGCCCTCGCCATCAAGCAAGACAACGCGGCCCGATTGGACTGCTCGCACCCTCGCTGCGGCTCGCCCGTTTTTGCTTCGAGTCGTCGGGCCGGGAAGCCTCGGCGTCGTTTCGCCGACGATCGGCGCCTGTCTAGGCGCGCCAGTCTGCGGAGTGAAGTCGGGCGGCGTTGCATGGGTATCAGCATCGAACGCGCTGACGAACGGCGTTCTCGGATGGGCCCGCGCGCGCGGCCTCGGTTTCTCCAGAATCGTTGCGCTCGGCGATGAAGCCGACGTCGACTCCGGCGACGTCGTCGACTTTCTGGCGAGCGACGCCTCGACCCGTGCGATTCTGCTTGCCATCGAAACAGTCAGCGCAGCGCGCAAGTTCATGTCCGCCGCGCGTGCGGCGGCACGGAACAAGCCCGTGCTCGTGCTCCGCACCGGCCGCGACGATCCCTTCGATCGTCTCTACGGGGCCGCCTTTCGCCGCGCGGGTCTTGTGCGCGTCGATTCGCTCGATGACCTTCTGGACGAGATCGAGACGCTCGGCGTCGGGCGCGTCGCCGCGAGCGACGTGGCCACCGTCATCACCAGCGATCGCGGCGTGGCCGCCCTTGCGAAAGACGCGTTCGGCGCGGCGGGCGACGGCCTTGCGCCTCTGCCACCGGCTGCTCGGGACGCCTTCGCCGCCGTGTTGCCCAAAGCGCAAGCTGGCAATCCGCTTCTCTTGGGCGACGACGCATCGCCTGCCGATTTCGGCGCCGCGCTCCAGGCACTCGCGCCGTATCGCGACACCGGCACGGTGTTCGTCGTGCATGCGCCGACACACAGCGCGCCCGTTTCCGACGTCGCCCGCACGCTCATCGCCGAGCGCCGGTTTGCGTATCGCGGCTTGCTCGCGTGCTTCTTCGGAGGCGTCGATGCCGCGACGCGCGACGAACTTCACGCGAGCGGGATTCCCGTGCATACGACGCCGCATCGACTGGCGCGCGGGTTCGCACGGCTCGTCGACTTCAGGCACGGGCGCGAACTGCTGATGCAAACGCCTGATGGGTTGCCTGCCGACGTTTCAAAGGACATCGATCAGGCGCAGAGCGAAATCCGCATCGCGCTTGCGAACGGCATCGCCGAACTGAATGGCGAGCGAGCGGCGCGCGTCCTTGTCCGTTTCGGCATTGCGGTGAAGCCAGGTCCGAGCGATGCCACCTCCACCGACGCAGTCGAAATTCAGACGCGCCTTTTAAACCATCGCGTATTCGGACCGGTGTTCGAGTTTCGGGCGGAAGGCGCGCTCGGGCTGGCCGATGCACTTCATGAGTTCGCGCTGCCGCCGCTGAACCCGGTGCTGGCTCGCGATCTGATCATGCGCTCGCCGCGTTCGCGCGAACTGCCGGGCGAAATGATGCTGATCGCGCTGACGGCGTTATCGCAGCTCGTTTGCTATATCGACGAGATCGTTGCGTTGCGACTGACGTTGCGAGTCACGCGCGACTCCGTCTCGGTACACGAGCCGCAGCTGACGTTGGGCGCGCACCGCAAGCCGCTCGCGATCGTGCCGTATCCGCGAGCGATGGAGGAAACGCTCGACTGGCGCGGCATGCGGATCACGGTGCGGCCGATCCGACCGGAAGACGAAGACGCGCATCGCGCCTTCGTTGCCGCGAACACCGTGGAAGATTTGCGACTGCGTTTCTTCGGCGCGGTGCGCAGCTTCGATCATTCGCAACTCGCGCGAATGACGCAGATCGATTACGACCGCGAGATGGCGCTGATCGTGACGCGCTCGAAAGAGGACGGCGCGTCCGAGACACTCGCGGTGGCGCGCGCCATCGCCGATCCGGACAACGAGACGGCCGAGTTCGCGCTTGCCGCGCGTTCGGACATGAAAGGACAGGGCTTGGGATCGCTGCTACTCACGCGAATCATCGACTACGAAAAGAAGCGCGGCACACGATGGATGATCGGCGAAGCGTTGCGCGAGAACGCGGGCATGGTCGCGCTGGCGCGCAAGCTTGGGTTCGAGTTGACGCGCACGGAGGACCCCGGCGTCGTCGGTTTCAGGATGCGGCTTGGCGGTTCGCCCGCGCAGCCGCAGTCCGCCCCGCACGCCCCCGGCAATTAAGCGGCGAGTTTTGACAGCGCGTCGTCGATCTGTTCGCGCGACAGCGAAAGCTCATTCAGCAATGCTTCGGGATACGAAAGGCCGGTTTCGCGTTCCAGCCGCGCGATGGTGAGCGCGCAGCGTGCGGCGTCCTTGGGCGTCGCGATGAACGTCTTCACCGAATGTCCCGCAGTGAACGCCTCGAAAAGCGGCGCGCGAATCTCGTCGGGCAACGCACGCGAGGTCCATTGGTACGGCTTGCCGTTGTACGTCAACTGCGGCGGAAGCGTGCGCTCCTTCTTGGCGGCGGGAATGAGGCCGTAAGTGCGCGCCGCCTCGCCGATCTGCTCGGGCGAGAAGAGTTCGTCCGGGCTGATGTCGAATTGCGCGATATACGCTTCGATCGCCTGCATCGCGGCGGCGCGATCGTCGCGTTTTTTCTGCGCACGGGCGACGATATCGCGCAGTTCGTCGGCCTCTTCCGCCGTGATGGTGAAGCTCGCTTGCTTTTGCTGAAGCTCGGAAAAACGCTGGAATTCGGAATCGGAAAGAAGTTTCGCCATGGATGATGCGTCGAGGTGTGCACGGCGGCTCGCAATCGGCTGCCGCTATTTCGAGAGGGTCGCCATTCTAACGTGATCCGTGCGCGGCTCAGTCGCGCGACATCGAAAGCGCAACGGCGGCATCTTTCAGGAGCGCGGTGACGTCTTCGACGGACGGCGCCACGTACTCGTCGATCCGCCGCATGTAGGGACACGTCAACGCGGCGATCGCCTGTCCGGACGGACCCAGCAGAGGAAACGTCACGTCGATGATGCCGAAAGATTGCTGACTGTCTTTCCTGGAAAATCCCGCTTCGCGGATCTGCTGGTAATCAACGTCGAGCACTGCGCGGTCCATCGGCAACTCGCCTTTGACCTTCGTGTGCTCGGCCAGCATGTGCTCGCGCTGTTCGTCGGTCTGGAAGGCCAGTATCACGCGGCCCGATCCGGTGTCGATCAGCCCGACGCGCGAGCCGAGCCGCACGGAAATGCCCCAGGCGCCCGGCCCGTCGACTTGCGCAATGACGAGCAGATTGCCGCGATCGTAGACGGCGAGATGCACCGACTGCTCCGCCGCTTCGGCGAAACGCTGCATGACGGGCAGCGCCTCCGCGATCAGACGATTCGTCGGCGGATGACGGTGCGCGAGCGCGTACAGCTTGAGACTCAACGAATAGCGGTCGCCCTCGGGCGAGCGCACGACGTACTGCCGCGCAACGAGCCGCTCCAGCATGCGATACATCTCGCTCGCGTTGCGGCCGAGCAGTTTCGTGATTTCGGCGCGCGTCAGTCCCGACTTCTGCTCGGCAAGCAATTCAAGGATGTCGAGTCCTTTGTCGAGGGCGGGTGCGCGGTATCGGTCTGCATCGTTGTCTTCTGCGTCCACGGCGATTGGCGTCTGTCGGTTCATGGGTCGGCCTGCATTCGAGCGTCGGGTCGGTGTGATCAGGGAATACACCGACCGTCCGATGCTGCGCCATCCTTGACTTGGTTTTGTGCGTCTATGAATAATACGTTCATTAATGAATGAACGGCCACACCGTGCAGTACGTCAGGTAACGGCTTTGTCCGCAGCGAACGCATCAACTGACCGAGGCTTGCAAATGACCGCTGAGAAGCAGGACGTCTTACGCCGCCGCAACATTGCGAACACCTCGGTGGATGTAACGGCGCTGTCGCTCGGCACCGCGCCGCTCGGCGGCCTGTATCACGAACTCACGGAAGACGAAGCGCGCGCCACGGTCGATGCCGCGTGGCAAGCAGGCATCCGCTTTTTCGACACCGCGCCGCATTACGGCCACACGAAGGCCGAGCATCGTCTGGGCGATGCGCTGCGCAGATATCCGCGCAAGGACTTCGTGCTGTCCACCAAGGTCGGCCGCCGCTTTGTGCCGCGGACCACGCCCGATGACGGCAGCGAGGGCTGGGCAAATCCGCTGCCGTTTCAGGCGATCTACGACTACACCTACGACGGCATCCTTCGGTCGTTCGAAGACAGCCAGCAGCGGCTCGGCATGATCGATATCGATATCGTGCTCATCCACGATATCGGGCGATACACGCACGGCGAGAATAACGCGCGCTATTGGCGGCAACTGACGGACGAGGGCGGCTTTCGCGCGCTGGATGAATTGAAGCAATCGCGCGGCGTCAAGGCGGTCGGGCTCGGCGTCAACGAGGGCGCGGCTGTGATGGAAGCGATGGCCGAATACGACGTCGACTGCGCGTTGCTTGCCGGGCGCTACACGCTGCTTGAACAGCAAACGCTCGACGACCTGCTGCCCGAGTGCGAGAAACGCGGCGTCAGCATCCTGCTAGGCGGCGCGTTCAATTCGGGCATTCTGGCGCGCGGTCTGGATTCGAACGCGCACGGCGATCTCAAGTTCAACTACGGCGACGCGCCGAGAGAAATCGTCGAACGCGTCGGCAAACTGGAACGTGTCTGTCGCGATTTCGGCGTGGCGCTGTCGAGCGCGGCCCTCCAGTTTCCTTATGCGCATAAAGTCGTGGCGACCGTCCTGATGGGCGCGCGGACGCCGGACGAAGTGCGTGAGAACGCCGCTTCCTTTGCGACGCCGATTCCACCCGCGCTGTGGGATGCGCTGCGCGCCGAAGGCTTGCTTCACCCGAACGCGCCGGTGCCACGATGATCGCTGACGAAACGATCGACGCGCATCAGCACTACTGGGATCCGGCACGCGGCGATTATGGCTGGCTCACGCCCGAGCTTCAGCCGCTCTATCGCGTATTCGGACCGAACGACCTTGCCCCGCTGCTTGAGGCAACCGGCGTGCGTCGCACGGTCGTCGTTCAGGCTGCGCCGACTGTCGATGAAACGCGCTATCTGCTCGCGTTGGCCCGCGACAATCAATTGATCGCGGGCGTCGTCGGCTGGGTTCCGCTCGATTCCGACGGCGCGTTGGACATCATCGACGAATTCGCCCGCGAGCCGAAGTTCAAAGGCGTGCGCCCGATGCTTCAGGATTTGCCCGACGATACGTGGATCGCGCACGCGCCTCGCGATGAGGCAGTACAGCGTCTGATCGACCTCGATCTCGCCTTCGACGCGCTCGTCCTCGCGCGCCATGTGCCGTCGCTGATCGAGTTCGCGCGGCGATATCCGAAGCTGCGGATCGTCGTGGATCACGGCGCCAAACCGCCGATTCGCGATGGCATCGACGCTGGCTGGCAGCCTTGGGCCGATGGCATCGCGCGACTCGCTGCGCTGCCGCAGCTTCATTGCAAGCTCTCCGGCCTCGTCACCGAGGCCGCGCCGAACTGGACCGATGCCACGCTGCAACCGTACATCGCGCATTTAATCGAGCAATTCGGCGCGGAACGTCTGATGTGGGGCAGCGATTGGCCGGTGCTGAATCTCAACGGCGGCTACACTGAATGGCACGCTGCCGCCACGCGCCTGACCGCACATCTCGAAAAAGCCGGGCAAGCCGCGATTTTCGGCGCAAACGCCCGCGCGTTCTACCGTCTCTGACGCGCGCCATATACCCGGCATGTCTCAAAATTAACCTGGACTGGAGCAGTGGATGGTACAAAGACTGGCAGGCAAGACCGCGCTGATCACGGCGGCGGGACAGGGCATTGGGCTCGCGACGGCCGAAATGTTCGCGGCTGAAGGGGCGCGCGTGATCGCGACCGACATCCGCATCGAATCGCTCGAAGGCAAACCGTTCGAGGCGCGCAAGCTCGACGTTCTCGACGCGCAGGCCATCAGCGATCTCGCGAAGGAGGTCGGCGCAATCGACGTGCTGTTCAACTGCGCGGGCTATGTGCACCCCGGTTCGATTCTCGAAGCAACCGAAGCCGACTGGGACTTCGCCTTCGACCTGAATGCCAAGGCCATGTATCGCACGATTCGCGCGTTCCTGCCCGCGATGCTGGAAAAGGGCGGCGGCTCGATCATCAACATGTCGTCGGCGGCGTCGAGCGTGAAGGGCGTGCCGAACCGCTTCGTGTACGGCGCGTCGAAGGCGGCGGTCATCGGCTTGACCAAGTCGGTCGCGGCGGATTTCGTCACGCGCGGCATCCGCTGCAACGCGATCTGCCCCGGCACGGTGGAGTCGCCTTCTCTTGCGGAGCGCATCGCGGAGCAGGCGCAGGCGCAAGGCGCGACCGTCGAGCAGGTGCAGGCGGCGTTCGTCGCGCGTCAGCCGATGGGGCGCGTCGGCCGCGCGAGCGAGATCGCGGCGCTCGCGCTGTATCTCGGCTCCGATGAGTCGTCGTTCACGACGGGTCAGATTCATGTCATCGATGGCGGCTGGTCCAACTGACCGTCCGCCACTTCTCAACTTTCGGAAACCACGAGGATCACACCAGATGAAGCTGCTTCGTTACGGCCCCAAGGGTCAGGAAAAGCCGGGCCTGCTCGACGCGAACGGTCAGATTCGCGACCTGTCGTCGGTCGTGGGCGACATCGCCGGCGACACGCTGACCGATGAAGGGCTGGCGAAACTGCGCGCCGTCGATCCGGCGTCGCTGCCCGTTGTCGAGGGCAATCCGCGCATCGGACCGTGCGTCGCGCGCGTCGGCAAGTTCGTCTGCATCGGGCTGAACTACGCGGACCACGCCGCCGAATCGAATCTGCCGGTGCCGACCGAGCCTGTCATCTTCGGCAAATGGACAAGCGCCATTTGCGGCCCGAACGACGACGTCGAGATTCCGCGCGATTCGAAAAAGACCGACTGGGAAGTCGAACTGGGCGTCGTGATCGGCAAGGAAGCAAAGTACGTCGATGAAGCCACGGCGCTCGCTTACGTCGCGGGCTATTGCGTGATCAACGACGTGTCCGAGCGCGAATGGCAGCTCGAACACGGCACCCAGTGGGACAAGGGCAAGGGCTTCGACACGTTCGGCCCGATCGGTCCGTGGCTCGTCACGAAGGACGAAGTCGCCGATCCGCAGAAGCTCGACTTGTGGCTCGAAGTGGACGGGCATCGCTATCAGAACGGCAACACGAAGACGATGGTCTTCACGGTCGCGCAACTGGTCGCGTATCTGTCGAGGACAATGAGCCTGCAGCCCGGCGATATCATTTCCACGGGCACGCCGCCGGGCGTCGGCATGGGCGTGAAGCCCAGCGCCGTGTTCCTCAAGGCCGGGCAGACGATGCGTCTCGGCATTCAGGGTCTCGGCGAGCAGCAGCAGAAGACCGTCGCGGCGAAGTAAAATCCGCGCGCCAAAAGAGAAACCTCGCCGCGGCGAGGTTTCTTGCTTTTGGAAGGATTAATGCAGTTACGCGTCGTAGAGGGCTTCGGCCGCGCTGTCGCCGATGCGCGTGATCGTGCCTTGCGCGACCGCGACGAGCCGCTCGGTATTGCCGTCGGTGACGAAGACATCGCATTGGCAGGTCGCCTGCGTCATGCCCGCATGAACCACGCGCGCCCGCGCCATCAGCGTCCCCGTCACCGCCGGGCGCAGATGATTGATCTTGAATTCGCCCGTGACGACCTTCGGACCCAGCCTCAGCGCGCCCGCAAAGGTGAGCGCATTGTCCACCAGATAACTCACCACGCCGCCATGCACGAAGCCGTGTTGCTGCCTCAATTCGTCGCGGATCGGCAGACACAGCGTGAGACTCGCTGAATCGACCTGCATCAGCTTGGTTCCAAGCATCGCGCTGAACGGCTGCGCGTTCAGTGCACCGCGTGCGATATCGACAATTTCGGCCATTCGGACACTCCTTGGTGGGTTCGGCGCCGTCCTGCAAAGACAATAGATAGCGTTCGCGCGCTTCGCAAGGAAGTTCGGCAAAAATCGTGCAATGGCGCGTTTCGGTGCGTCACGCCGATCGCCGCGAGCGGCAACACCCGCGCGCCCGGCGCCGATTCCGCATGGGACGCTCGCCGGCAAACGATTCAAGCTTGTCGCGCTGCCTGCCGTAAACCCGCACTGTCGCCGTCATGGAACGGTCAATTCGTCAGTACGGGTGGAAGTGATGTTTGGAAAAATCAAGGTTGCATCGGGCTTGCTTGCGGTACTCGTCGTGTTCTGTGTCTTTCAGCTCGTGACCGAAGGGCTTGGGTTCTGGTCCCTCTCGACGACGCATGACGATGTCAATAACCTCTCGAATATCGCGCTCAAACAGGTCAACGCCGTCAACAAGACGACGCAGCATCTGATGGACGCGCGCATCAACCTGTCGCGCGCCGGCACGCGCATGGTCCGTGGCGGCACGGAGCCGGTCGAGATTGTGCAGCACGCGCGCGAACAGCTCGCGAGCGCCGAGAAATCCTTCGGCGCCTTCATGAACGCCCCGAAGACCGGCGATGAAAACGTCGCGCGCATGAACGCGCTCCAGGCCAAGTACGCGGATTACGCGAAGGCGCTTTCGGAGTTGGTGCAGTATCTCGACGCCGGCAACATTCAGGCGTTTCTCGACCAGCCGACGCAAGGCTTTCAGGACCGCTATCTCGCGGAACAGCAGAAGTTCGTCGATTTCGGCAACGCGGCGAGCAACGCCTATCTCGATTCCATCGATACGCGCTACGCGCTGTTCCGCGCGGTCGGCATCGTGATCGCCGTCGCGCTGATCGCGGGCATCGTGCTCGTGCATTTCGCGCTGCGTAGGGGCGTCATCGCACCGCTGGAAGAAGCCGGCCGCCACTTCGAGCGCATCGCGCAAGGGCGTCTCGATGAGCGCATCGCGGATCGCGGCACCAACGAGATCGGCCGTCTCTTCGCCGGTCTCGCCACGATGCAGGCGAGCGTCGCCAACACCGTCAAGACCGTGCGCGAAACGTCGGATTCGATCAACTTCGGCGCGGACGAAATCGCGAGCGGCAACGCGGACTTGTCGGCGCGTACCGAGAATCAGGCGGCGTCGCTGGAAGAAACCGCATCGAGCATGGAAGAGTTGACGGCCACCGTGCGCCAGAACGCCGAGCACGCGCGCGAAGCCAACACGCTCGCGGGCGAAGCACTCGAAGCGACTTCGCGCGGTTCGGGCGTCGTCGACGACGTCGTCGAGAAGATGCGCGTGATCGCGCAGAGTTCGGACAAGATCGCGGAGATCATCTCGGTCATCGACGGCATCGCGTTCCAGACCAACATTCTCGCGCTGAATGCGGCGGTCGAAGCGGCGCGCGCGGGCGAGCAGGGCCGCGGCTTCGCGGTCGTGGCGGGCGAAGTGCGCGGACTCGCGCAGCGTTCGGCGCAATCGGCGAAGGAAATCAAGGAACTGATCGGCGAATCCGTCGCGCAGGTCAGCGACGGTTCGGAACTGGTCGAGCGCGCCGGCTCCGCGATGCGCGAAGTGTCCACGTCGATTTCGCGCGTCACGCAGATGATGGCGGAGATCAGCGCGTCGTCGCTGGAGCAGAGCATCGGCATCGAGCAGGTGAATCAGGCGGTCACGCAGATGGACGAGATGACGCAGCAGAACGCGGCGCTCGTCGAGCAGGCGGCCGCCGCCGCCTCTTCGCTGCATGAACAGACGCGGCAGTTGAAGCAGGCGGTTTCGGTCTTCCAGATCGCCTAAGCAGGCAGCGACGCGTGCGCCGTGGCAAGGTGATACGGCGTCGTGGACGGCATGTCCGCCCGGCTGATGCTGCCATCGGCCGAGCGGCATTCGACCCATCCGCGCGCGTGCAGGAAGCGCGCGGCGTAGCGGTCGATCTGTTCGCCCAGCGCATCGCCGCGCGTGGCGAGCGCGCGCAAATATTCGGTCTGCGCCCAGATGCGCTGCGTGCCGTCGATCACGCGGCCCGTTTCATCGAGCGCGGCGAACACGCCGCCCGTTTCCGCTTCGATGCCGTGCTTCTGCGCGAAGTCGAACGCGCGTTCCAGCCGCTCATCGAGCGCGACGGCCTTGAACGCGGCATGACTGCTGCCGTTGACCAGAAAATACCATTCGAACTGATGCCCCGGCTCGAGCCGATTATTTGCCGCGCCGATCGGCAATTCGGCGATGCAGCCGGTCTGCTCGTGCACGAAAGTGCGCGCGATCGATTCGGCGAGTGTCGCGAGCCGTGCGTCGTAGGCGGCATCGCCCGTTGCTTCGCGGGCGGCGAGCCACGCTTCGGTCAGATGCATCAGCGGATTCTGCAGCGGCCCTTCGAGCGTCGCGGCGAAGTCTTCCGCCACGACCGCATTCAGCACATCTCCGGCATTCGGGAAACGCGCTTCGATGAGTTTCGCCGTTTCATCCAGCACGGCAAATGCGCGCGCCGAGCCGCTCTTGCGAGCGTAGTGCGCGCACGCGAACACCACGAACGCGTGCGTGTACAGATCCTTTTGCCGCTCCAGCGGCGCGCCGTTCGCATCCACGCTATAGAACCAACCGCCGTTGCGCGTGTCGTGAAAGTAATGCTGCAAGGAATCGAACAAGGTCGCGGCGTGGTCGAGATCGCCTGCATCGGCGAAGACGAACAACTGGCGCGCGCACGCCATCGCGCGATAACGCTTGGGCGGCAGCGGCGCGTGGTCGTCCGGGCCGACCGCTTCGAACGGCAAACGCAGCGCCGCGTTGAAGCCGGGGCCGCGCCAGATCGGCAGCACGGCGTTCGCGTAATGCGCGCGCAGCGCCGCGCCGGATTGGGGATGCGCGAATCGCGTCGACGGTGCGCCGGGCGTGGTTTGATCTTGCATACGACAGTCTTTAGAAGTGTTCCGAGAGGCGCTACGGCGTAGCCTGGCAAGCATAACAAACGGCGTTCGTTGCGCCACCCGCCGGCATCACGAGGAGAGAAAAACATGCTGAATAACGTCGAACTTGTTTCGCGGCTCGTCATGGCAGCGGCGCTCGGCAGCGTGATTGGCTTCGAGCGCGAGCGGCTCTCGTGGGCCGCCGGGCTGCGCACGCACATGCTCGTGTGCGTCGGCTCCGCGCTGATCATGATCGTGTCGGCGTTCGGTTTCGCCGGTGCGCTCAACGCCGAGCACGTGGTGCTCGATCCGTCGCGCGTGGCGGCGCAGGTCGTATCGGGCATCGGCTTTCTCGGCGCGGGATCGATCCTGCTGCGCGGTGAAATCGTCCGCGGCCTGACGACGGCGGCGAGCCTGTGGTCCGTCGCGGCGATCGGGCTCGCGGTCGGCGGCGGCCTGTACACGGCGTCGATCGCCGCGACCGTGATCATCCTCATCATTCTGGCCGGGCTCAAGCCGCTCGAACGACGCTTCATCTCGGCGAAGCAGCGCAGACAATTGACGATGCTGGTCGATCGCGGTTCGCTCTCCTTTCATGCGCTGCACGAGGCGCTCGGGCCGGGGAGCGCGCGCGTGAAGCAGTTCGTCGTACAGCCAAGCGAGGAATCGCCCGATTCGGACGAGGTGCAGGTCGAGTTGTCGCGCGTGTCGGAGCAGGAGTATCGGTCGATTTGCGCGCGCTTGCGGCAACTCGGCGTCGTTCGCGAGTTCCGCGAAGACGACATCGGTTGAAACATCGCGCAAAGCCGCTGGAGAAGGCGCGCAGCCGTGCGACAATGCGGCCTCGAAATTTATTGCCGGACCGCACGGGCGCGCTGCGCGCCAGCAGTCCCGGCCGCAGTCTTTCGACCCGCAGCTTTCGACCTATGCCAGATTCCGCTGTACCCCGAAATTCTGACGCCTCACCGGACGATACCGCTCCTTCCGCAAAAGCCAGCCGCCGGAGTCCTGCGCGCACCGCGCAGCGCGTCGCCCAGTTGCGCGATGCGATCCGCCCCGGCGAAACGCTCGATCTCTTCGCCGAGGACGCCGAACGCGCCACGCAGCAGGCGATGAACACCGATATCCGTCAGGGCACCTTCGAAGGCTTCGAATTGCCGGAGGTGTTTCTGGCGGCGGTGGAATCGTCGGCGAGGCGACGCAGCGCGCGCACGGCGGTTCCCGACCAAGAGCGGTCGACAACGCCGATGCAGGGCGACCTGATCGCGGAAGCGCCCGATTCGGCCGACGAAAGCCCGAAGTTTTTCTCTGCCGCGACGCGCGTCCATGCGCCCGGCTCTGGTCCGCGCGAGCGATGCCGCGCCGCGACCGCGTCTCGCGCGTTTCCGTCACTCGCGATCATCCTCGGCGCGATGCTGATGACGTTCGCCGTGAGCATCGCCCTGCCGGCATCCGGGGACACCGCGCCCGCCGACGTCTTCAGCGCGCGATAGCCGCTTGCGGCGACTTGTCGCGCCGTCGACCGAATGCGCTGGCTGCGGCCCGCTCCGTCCCGCCCCTTATTTCTAACCGGTCAAAATCGCGCGTTGTGTAGAAAAACTACCACATTTTTACGAGAGAAATGCTGCATTGCACTAGGAATCGGTGCGGGCAAACCCTATAATCATTGCTAAGGGAAAACCCTCAATCACTAACCGGAGCCTGACATGAGCTACCTCTTCGCACTGCTGCAAAAGGCCGCATCGCTGTTTGAATCGCCGCACCTTCCGATGGATAAAGACTACTCGTATCAAGCGCGTTTCCGCGAATCCGAGCGCCAACGCAAGGCACGCGGCACGGCTTTCGGCATTCATCTGTAATGCGCGGCTAAAGGCGGCGCGGGACACACCATTACAAGCAAGATGCGACGGCAAGCGCCGTACACCCGCCCGCCAGTTTTTAGTCCTTGTAGTTTTTCTAGCAGTTCACCCCCGCGCTTCAGAGCGCGCGACGCAGCATCCTTCCCTGCCCGTTCTCCCGCGCCCGTCGTCCGACGAGCCGCCGCGGTATCCTTTCGCTCTCACGAACCCTTGCGCATAGCGCGGCCCCACATGAGCGGCGATGTCCACTTCTACGACCCGAGCGAAGGCCACGGCCTGCCGCATGACCCCTTCAAGGCGATCGTCGCGCCGCGCGTCATCGGCTGGATCTCCAGTCGCACCGCCGACGGCGGCGTGAATCTGGCGCCGTACAGCTTCTTTGGCGCATTCGCGTCGTTCCCGTACGTGATCGGCTTTTCGAGCGAAGGCCGCAAGGACAGCATCGGCAACATCGAGGCAACCGGCGAATTCGTCTGGAACATGTCGACGCGGCCGCTCGCCGAGCGCATGAACCGCACGTCCGCGCCGGTGGCGCCGGAAATCGACGAGTTCGAGCTCGCCGGGCTGAGGAAGGCGCCGGGCCGCAATGTCGACGTGCCCCACGTGGCCGAGTCTCCGGCGGCGCTCGAATGCCGGCTGCTCCAGGTCGTCCGCCTGCACGATCTCGCCGGCCAGCCGATGAACAACTGGCTCGCGCTCGGCCAGGTGGTCGGCGTGCATATCCGCAGCGAGTTTCTGAAAGACGGTCTGTTCGATACAGCCGCCGCGCGTCCGATCATGCGTGCGGGTTATCGCGCCGACTACGCCGAAATCGGCGAAATGTTCCAGATGGTCCGCCCGAGCGCCTGAGCCGAGCGGCAAAAGCATCGGCTTCGCGCCGCGACTTGTCGCGGCGCGACACCGCTCCACCCTTCCGCGCTGCGCCCCCTTCCTCCGCAAACCCTTGTCCCGTAAGGGCGCGCGGGCGCTTGCCGTCAAAGCGCGACAAGTCGGTGTCGTATTTCCACATGTGATTGTCGCAAATAGTCGGCTCACGGCACTTTTTTCTGGCAACTATGTATGCAGAGCGCGGAAGCGCGTCCGCCACGGTTCTGGAGAATGTCGATGGATTCCCCCAAGGTAGTGGTCGAAGGGCTGTGCAAAGTGTTCGGCGGCAATCCGAAACAGGCGATCGACCTGCTCGCCGCCGGCGCGTCGAAGGAAGAAGTCTTCGCGCGTACCGGACAGATCGTCGGCGTACACAACGTCTCGTTCGATGTCAGGGAAGGCGAAATTTTCGTGCTGATGGGCCTGTCCGGCTCCGGCAAGTCCACGCTGATTCGTCTTATCAACCGGCTCGTCGATCCGACCGCCGGGAAAGTGCTGATCGACGGGCGCGATGTGGCCGCCGTGCCGCGCTCGGAACTGACGGCGCTGCGCCGCCGCGACATGAGCATGGTGTTTCAGTCGTTCGCGCTGATGCCGCAACGCACGGTGTTATCCAATGCCGCATTCGGGCTGGAAGTGGCGGGCATCGGGCGCAAGGAACGCGAGGCGCGCGCCATGACCGTGCTCGAACAAGTGGGCCTCGCGCCGTTCGCGCAGAAACTGCCGTCGCAGTTGTCGGGCGGCATGCAGCAGCGCGTGGGCCTCGCGCGGGCGCTTGCCGTCAATCCTTCCCTGATGATCATGGACGAAGCGTTCTCCGCGCTCGATCCGCTCAAGCGCAAGGAAATGCAGAACGTGCTGCTCGATCTTCAGCGCGAGCAGCGCCGAACGATTCTCTTCGTGTCGCACGATCTCGAAGAAGCCATGCGCATCGGCACGCGCATCGCGATCATGGAAGGCGGGCGCGTCGTGCAGATCGGCACGCCGCAGGAAATCATCACGAATCCCGCCGACGACTACGTGCAGGCGTTTTTCGAAGGCATCGACACGAGCCGTTACCTCACGGCCGGCGATCTCATGCAGACCGACGCCGTGCCGGTCATGAAGCATTCGCCGCAGATCGACGCGTCCAGCGTCGCGCAAACGCTCAACGGCAGCGCGGAATACGCGTTCGTGCTGGATGCGCAGCGCCGCATTCGCGGTTTTGTCGGGCGGGACGCGAGCGGCAACGCCGTGCCGCAGATCCATCATGTCGAGTGCATTCAGCGCAGCATGACGCTCGACGACGTCGTGAACCGCGTGGTGGCGAGTCCTGCGCCACTGCCTGTCGTCGATGCAGACGGTTCGTACTGTGGTTCGGTCAACAAGACGAACGTGCTCCAGGTCTTAACGCGCCATCGAGGTTCCCATGTCTGAAATCATTCCGCTCGGTAGCTGGGTCGATCACGGCGTCCACTATCTGCTCGACCACGACGCCAAAACGTTCGACTCCATCGGCAAGGTCATCGAGAGTTTCGCGGCGCTCATCGAACACAGCCTGCAGGCCGTTCCCATGTGGGCGCTCATGGCGATTTTCGTGGGCATCGGCCTGTGGCGCGTCGGCTGGCGCTTCGCGGCCTTCACGCTGCTCTCGCTGCTGCTCGTCTATGCGACGGGCTTCTGGGATCAGATGGTCATCACGCTAGGTCTTACGTTGTCCTCAACGTTTATCAGCTTGCTGCTGGGCGTGCCGCTCGGCATCTGGACGGCGAAGAGCAAGGTGGTCGAAATGGTCGTGCGTCCCGTGCTCGACCTGATGCAGACCATGCCGGCCTTCGTGTATCTGATTCCTGCCGCCATGCTGTTCGGCCTGGGCCGCGTGCCCGGCATTCTTTCGACCGTGATCTTCGCGATGCCGCCCGCGGTGCGTCTCACGTCGCTCGGCATCAAGCACGTGAATCGCGAGATCGTGGAAGCGGGGCAGGCATTCGGCTGCACGTCGTGGCAACTGCTGTACAAAGTGCAGATTCCGAACGCGCTGCCGTCCATCATGACCGGCGTGAATCAGACCATCATGATGGCGCTGTCGATGGTCATCATCGCGTCGATGGTCGGCGCGGGCGGCCTCGGCAACGACGTGCTTGCGAGCATTCAGCGGCTCGATATCGGCCTGGGCTTCGAAAGCGGCTTGTCGGTGGTGTTGCTCGCGATCATTCTGGATCGCATCACGGAGAGCTTCGGACGTTCGCCGGGCATGGCGCGCGCACCGCTCTTGTCCGGCTTGAAGTCGGTGATGCGGGTGCGCCGCGAGCCGGCCGCGCAACAAGGCTGATGCGCCCATGAAGCGCGACGCGATCGCCCCCGCAGCCGCCGAATCGCCGCTCGCCCATCTCGCGCACTTCGGCTTTCTCACGCTGCCGAACTTCTCGATGATCGCGTTCACGAGCGCGGTCGAGGTGCTGCGCATGGCGAACTACATCGGCCGCGCGCAGCATTACACGTGGTCGGTCATCACGCCGGATGGCGAGCCGGCGCGCGCGAGCAACGGCATCACCGTGAAGCCGGCGATGACGCTGGACGAAGCGGGCATGCCCGACGTGCTGATCGTCTGCGGGGGCTGGCATGTCGCCGATTATGTCGACGATACCGTGATCGCCCTGCTGCAGCGCGTGCATGAAGCGGGTGTCCCGCTGGGCGGCATCTGCACCGGGCCATATGCGCTGCTCGCGGCCAAGCTGCTCGACGGCTACCGTTGCACGCTGCATTGGGAGGACATGTCGCCGGTCAACAAGCGATTTCCGCATGTGCGTTTCGCCGACGAACTCTTCGTGATCGATCGCGACCGCGTGACCTGTACGGGCGGCACCGCGCCGCTCGACCTCATGCTCAATCTCGTGAGTCTGCGGCTCGGGCAAGCGCACGCGGCGCAAGTGTCGGAGCAGTTCATTGTCGAGCGCATACGCGGCTCGAGCGACTATCAGCATATTCCGGTCGATGCGCGCGTCGGCTTCACGCGGGCAGAACTGGTGGAAGTCGTGCGGCTGATGGAAGCGAATATCGAAGAGCCGCTTTCGCTCGACGAACTCGCGCGGCTCGTGCATCTGTCGCAGCGGCACCTTCAGCGCATGTTCAAGATGTTCCTCAGCGTCTCGCCGACACATTACTACCTGACGCTGCGCCTGCGTCGCGCACGCGATCTGCTGCGCAACACGGATGCGTCGATTGCGCGTGTGACGAGCATTTGCGGCTTCCATTCGCCTTGCCACTTCAGCAAGGCGTACCGCGCGCAGTTCGGCCATGCGCCGAGCGCGGAGCGGCGTCTATCCGCGTGACTCGTTAGGCATCCTACGGTTTAGTCGAGGCGCAACGGCTCTCCGGCGGCGCACAACTGCCGCCGGAAAACGACTTCTACGTCCGATAATCCGTCTTGCCGCCTTCGATCATGCGCAACGCGGCTCGCCATTGCAGCGCGGTGATGCCTTCCATTTCATCGCTGCGATACTGCGCGGCCGTGGTTTCGCAGACTTCGCGCGAAGGCAGGTTCAACTCGGCGCCGCCCGCCAGCGCGCGCAGCTGAATCTCGCATGCGCGCTCCAGGAAATACATCTCCTGAAACGCAGCGGGAATCGATCTGCCGCACGCAAGCAGTCCGTGATTGCGCAGGATCATCGCGTTATGCGGGCCGAGATCGTTGACGAGCCGATCGCGTTCTGCGAGATCGAGCGCGATGCCTTCGTAGGTGACCATTGAGAACTTGGGAGCACACCCGGTGCAGGTGATCGTGGATTAGGATACGGTGAATGACATAGTGCTAGCTGCGGGCACATCGGACACGCATGAATCGCGGGAAGAAGGCATGGTAGAGCTTGGTGAGATGGGAGGCGAAGGCGGTGCAGATGCAGAAGAGCAACGAGCGGCGGCAATGGATCGGCCGTGATCAGGCAACAAAGAAGTCCGCGTTTTGAACTGCACCCCAAAAGTTGGACATCAATCCAACCTTTGGGGTGTTTTTCATGGCGAAGTACGATGAACGGTTTAAGCAAAAGTTAGTGGATGCCTATCTGGGCGGTGACGCCAGCTTGCCTATGCTGGCTGCAACGCATGGAATCGACTATTCGATGCTGCGTCGGTGGGTGGCGGCTTTTCGTGTACACGGTCGCGAAGCGCTGCGTCGCAAGCACAGCCATTACGACGCGCGCTTCAAGCTGGAAGTACTGCAGCGCATGTGGCGCGACGGACTGTCGGCCCGAGAGGTCACGGCGCTGTATGACATCCGTGATGCAGGCAGCGTGTCGCGCTGGGCACGTCGGTATGATGAGGGCGGTATTCACGCTCTGGCGCCCCGTCGACGAGGGCGTCCTCGGAAAATGATCAACCCTCAGCCCGACAAGCCGACTGAAGAAAAGATGCCCGACGGGCGCACGCGCGAAGAACTGCTTAAGGAAAACGAGTACCTGCGCGCGGAGGTGGCGTACCCAAAAAAGCTCGATGCGCTGCTCAAGGCAAAAAAGCAGGCAGCGCAAAAGAAAAAACGCAAATCGTGAGCGCACTTCGAACCGCGCATCCGCTGGCCACCCTGCTGAAGATCGCGGGGCTGGCGCGCAGCACGTTTTATTACCAGTTGCGGACGCTGGAGGCCGGTGAGCGTCAGCTCGAACTGAAAGAGGCGATCCGTACGGTCTATGAGCGCCACAAGGGCCGCTATGGTTACCGGCGCATCACCATGGGCCATCCGTCACACAGGCCGAATCGTCAACCATAAGACGGTGCAACGGCTCATGGGTGAAATGCAACTGAAATCGCTCGTACGTCCCAAGCGCTACCGGTCTTGGCGTGGCGAGGTCGGACGCATCGCGCCAAACCTGTAGAGCCGCGAGTTCGAGGCGAACGGGCCGAACCAGAAATGGGCGACCGATGTGACAGAGTTCAATGTCAACGGTCAGAAGCTTTACCTGTCACCCGTGCTGGACCTGTACAACGGGGAAATCGTGGCTTGGCAGACGAGCCGCCGCCCGAGCTTCGAACTCGTCAGTGGCATGTTGAAGAAGGCGCTCGCCCGGCTGAGCAAGGGCGACAGGCCCTTGCTGCATTCGGATCAGGGCTGGCAGTATCAGATGAGCGCCTGGCGGCAAACACTGGCCCGGCATCGCGTACAACAAAGCATGTCACGCAAAGGAAACTGTCTGGACAACGCGGCGATGGAGAGCTTCTTCGCTACGCTCAAATCGGAGTTCTTCCGCTTGAACCGTTTCACCTGCATCGAACAACTGCAGGCCGGACTGCGACGTTACATCCGCTACTACAATCACGAACGCATCAGGCTCAAACTAAAAGGGCTGAGTCCCGTGCATTACAGGACTCAGCCCTTGGCCGCCTAGCTTGTCACTGTCCAACTTTGAGGGGTCAGTTCATTTAGGCGGGCTTCGCGAACAGCGGCTACGCGGTTCGACTTTGGCGAACATCGATTAAACCGGTAACGGCGCCCATGTTTCCGCCTTGCCGGCTTTGAAGCAAATATTCTTGCTTCATACGCGAGAACGAAAGGCCAACGGTCTCGATAGCGTAGCTGCCATCGGCCGAAGGCAAGACCTTCGTGATGACTACATCAGAGAGGGTAATTCGATAGAAGGTGAACGGCATCCCGCCCGCCTTGCGCATGGAAAGCTTCACCTCGCTTATGTGCTTGCCTTGGAAGCAAAACGCGGCGAGCGTGGGCGATGCGCAGTCTAGTTCATGCTGGAATACCAGATCGGACACCGAAGCCTTGCTTGCGCCTCCCCCGGACCCGGATAGCATGCGCGCATCTTGTTCCACGAGGAACTGCCAGTGCATCACATCGATCGCATCAGGGAAAGCGGCATCGTGCGATTCGCCTTTGATCCCATCGAACTGAATGAAAATATCTGAAGCCATTGAGGGTTAGATTACCTAATTGAGAAGCACTGCGCGGGTTCACAACCCATTTACCTTATCGTGTGTTTCGTGCCGCGCGCCAGCGCTTAAGCGAGCGTAGCGTTGCGATCAAGAGTGCACCTACAAGGATTGAGCAAAGAGAAAAAATCACGAATACGCTCGTATCAATGATGTCTTCAATGGGGGGGTCTTGATTCCCGAATGCCGCTAGTAGATGACGAGCGCTCACTTCCATCCAATGAGGCATTTCTCCCTGACGAATGACGATAGCGCGTGAGAGCCACACACCGCCAGCGACCGACGCGATGAAGATGAGGCCGCTACGTGTTACGCACTTGAGAAAGCCAAATGCTCGTGAAGTCATCGAACCGTCACCGTGCCATATGCCTTCAAGGATGAGCCGGGCACCGACAGCATTGGCGGAGAACGACGGATGAACCGTTGCAGGAATTCAAATTCGGCTGGATTTACAACGGTGATGCATCCCATACTAAGACCAAGCGGACCTTCGGGATGCAGCCGAAAGTTTCTGCGCATGATCCCGTTGACCATCGTAACGTCACCGGTTTTAGGGTTCCACAGGGCAAACCACTTTGAATGATCCGTCGAATATAGCGGTGTAAGGATATCGCGCAATCCACCCAACAAGCCCCCAGATCGCCGATCAATTAAATAGTACGTTCCGGGCGGTATTGGTCCAATGTCAGGGGTTGCGATTTCCGCGGGGTTGTCACGGCCTTTCTTGTTACCTGAAAACGCCTCTATGGTTCCATATCCCTCACAAACAAGTGTGGAATGCTCGCGATTGTTTAGGGTAAAAGTGCATCGCACTGGCATCTTCAGGCCCTCGCTTCGCGCACGCGATCAAGCGAATTCGACACCTTGAGAATGCTATCGTCAAAATGCCACGTAATGCCTTCATAGCAAAGTTCAACCAGTTCGGTGTGATCGTAATGGCGTCGATTGCTCTCGTTATTGTTCGCGACCAGTGGCGAGGTTGCCGCAATCTTCACACCGGTTAATGGAATGCTGTAACACGGCTCTTCCTTTCCCGCATTGGTCATGTGATAGGAGCGTGCTCCCACCGATTGAACTGTCCGCGCATCAATAAACGTTTGATGGAGCAAAGGCGTAGCTCGATCAATTGCTCTCTCGATCACGAAGGGCATGTGTGATCGGTGCCCGGTTACTTTCCCTGTTGCACGATCAATCGGCAGCGTTAAGCCGTGCGATAGTGTGATGACTTCAATGCTACAGATACGGTCAGCAACGGTGCACGAGCCGCATAGCGCGTTTCCTTGATCGTCTTCGATGAACAGATGAACCGGCATAACCATACTTAGCATCTCC
Organism: Burkholderia sp. 8Y; assembly: GCF_902506145.1. GTDB lineage: Bacteria > Pseudomonadota > Gammaproteobacteria > Burkholderiales > Burkholderiaceae > Caballeronia. Next base: position 144,296 of record NZ_LR733548.1, read on the forward strand.
TAATTAATTGCCAAGATTGGAACGGCAAGGGTAGCGTTTACTGGCAATGCTTTGTATGGCTTTATGTCGCACGACTATTGCTTGCTGCGAAGCACTTACTGCCTCGCAGCAAGCGCGGCCGATCATCCGCCATCTTCGTAATTGCGTTCGTGCTCCAGCATCACCAGCAAGTGCATATGAACATGGAACATTTGCCGCGTGAGTGAACGCACCGAGCTTGCGGTTCCATCGTGCGGAGTAAGGCACGCTACGAAGGAGATACATCAATCCTCTTCATTCGGTGCCTCTACCGCGAGTGCATCGCATACGGCTTTCATGGGGCTTGATGTTTCCGATTGGTCATACCGCATCACGTGACCAACGCGGATGAATACGCTCGTGAGCTTCGCGCCGTGTAACCGCCGAAGCTATTTTTCGCATGCACCGTGACACACGTGCGATAGCCAAAGACCTTCTTGTAATTCCAGACTGTCCACGACTTGCGCGGCTCGAAGAGCACCTTCACTTGCGCGCTCGATGGTTCTTTGAATGTGTCTTCGTGGTATGCCGCGATCACATCGAGATAGTTAACGGGATACGAGCCATAGTCTGCATTCGCCAACACATCGGGTGCGGGTGCCGTGGCGCACGCGGTCACGCTCAGAAGCGCAGCGCCCGCCATCATCATCTGCATCGTCATCACTTCAATTGATCAAGGTCTGCGCCGAGCTTGTATGCGACATAGGCGCGCATCGCGGCTTCGATCGCGGTGAAGCCTGAGCATCGCGGGTGCCCCTCATAGTCAACATCGCGCACGCGGCAATACCAGCGCTCACCGATTCATTGCCCGGTTTCCTCGCTAATGTTGTCGTGATACATCGAAGTAATCTTCTCGCGCTCGATGATCGGATGCGCTTCCAGCGGGTTTGACGAGTACGGTGGCGGCTTAGCGTCCGCTGATCCGCCTTCGGCTTTCCATACCGATTGATCGAGCGAGCGGCCCGTCAGCGCTTCAACACTCGCAGTCTGTTGCTTCAAGCGCTCGCGTGCATGGCTGCAGTGATGCGACGGCTTGCGGGTGATTCGTGATGATCGATGGCGGGGATTGAATCGGCAGCTTAGGCGACAGACCGACCGTGCGCGAGTAGGAGAACCGCAGGAGCGCGCGGCGCGGCTCGCGCGGGCGGCGAAGGGATCGAAGAAAATGATGGAAGATCTCTACGCATCGCGCTCACCCTTTACGGATGGACCTTGCACGCTGCATTGGGAGGACATGTCGCCGGTCAACAAGCGATTTCCGCATGTGCGTTTCGCCGACGAACTCTTCGTGATCGATCGCGACCGCGTGACCTGTACGGGCGGCACCGCGCCGCTCGACCTCATGCTCAATCTCGTGAGTCTGCGGCTCGGGCAAGCGCAGGCGGCGCAAGTGTCGGAGCAGTTCATCGTCGAGCGCATACGCGGCTCAAGCGACTATCAGCACATTCCGGTCGATGCGCGCGTCGGCTTCACGCGGGCAGAACTGGTGGAAGTCGTGCGGCTGATGGAAGCGAATATCGAAGAGCCGCTTTCGCTCGACGAACTCGCGCGGCTCGTGCATCTGTCACAGCGGCACCTTCAGCGCATGTTCAAGATGTTCCTCAGCGTCTCGCCGACACACTACTACCTGACGCTGCGCCTGCGTCGCGCACGCGACCTGCTGCGCAACACGGATGCATCGATTGCCCGTGTGACGAGCATTTGCGGCTTCCATTCGCCTTGTCACTTCAGCAAGGCGTACCGCGCGCAGTTCGGCCATGCGCCGAGCGCGGAGCGGCGTCTATCCGCGTGACTCATTAGGCATCCTACGGGCTTCGTCCAAGACGCAACGGCTTTCCGGCGGCGCACAACTGCCGCCGGAAAACGACGATCACGTCCGATAATCCGTCTTGCCGCCTTCGATCATGCGCAACGCGGCTTGCCATTGCAGCGCGGTGATGCCTTCCATTTCATCGCTGCGATACTGCGCGGCGGTGATTTCGCAGACTTCGCGCGAAGGCAGGTTCAACTCGGCGCCGCCCGCCAGCGCGCGCAGCTGAATCTCGCATGCGCGCTCCAGGAAATACATCTCCTGAAACGCAGCGGGAATCGATCTGCCGCACGCAAGCAGTCCGTGATTGCGCAGGATCATCGCGTTATGCGGGCCGAGATCATTGACGAGGCGATCGCGTTCTGCGAGATCGAGCGCGATGCCTTCGTAGTCGTGATAGCTAATCTGCCCGTAGTACTTGAGCGCATGCTGACTGATGGGCAAGAGCCCCTGCTTCTGCGCGGACACGGCGGCGCCCGCCGGCGTATGCGTATGCACGACGCACACGACATCGGGCCGCGCCATGTGAATGGCCGAGTGAATGGTGAAGCCCGCCGGATTCACGCGATACCGCTCGGGATGGTCGGCCGCTCTCGCATCGACCGGGCGCCCTTCGCTGTCGATGCGAACCAGGTCCGATGCGCGCATCTCGTCGAAGAGCACGCCGTATCGGTTGATGAGGAAATGATGCTCCGGCCCCGGCACCCGCGCACTGATGTGCGTGAAGATCATGTCGGTCCAGCGGAAATGCGCGATCACACGATACAGTGCCGCCAGATCGCAGCGCAGTGCCCATTCTTCCTGAGAATATCCGTCAGTCTCCATGCCATTGCTCCTTCGGTTGGAATCGATCAGATGGCCTGTGCGCGGCCGGGAAACGTCTCGTCGTAGTCCATTGCGTGACTCACTTCTTCCGCGTCCTGCGCGCCGCGCTGCTCGCGGTACATCATCGGCGGCAAGCCGAACTGCTTGCGAAACTCGCGGCCGAGGTGCGATGCGTCCGAGAAGCCGCAACTCGACGCAATGTCGGCCACCGTCTTGTCGGAGCTTGTGAGCAGCCACGCGGCCGTGCGCAGCCGCACCTGCTTGGCGTACGCCTGCGGCGCCTTGCCCGTCTCGGCTTTGAAGAGGCGTTCGAGTTGCCGCGTCGACATATCGAGCTTGTGCGCGAGTTCATCGAGCGTGAGCGAACGGCCGACGTGCTGCTCCATCAAAAGAATGGCGCGCTTGACTTTCGGATGCGTGGCGGGCGCGAGGCCCGGCGGATGCGGCTGCGGCGCGTTGCCCTTCTGCATGTCGTCGACGAGCAGAATGCGCAGCGCCTTTTGCACCGTCGCGGTCTCGAAGTGACGCAGCAGAATGGCCGCGGCCACGTCGATCGAAGCACGCCCGCCCGAACACGTGATGCGCCTTCTGTCGATCACGAACAGCCGGTCCGCGACGAGCAGTTGCTCATCCGCTTGCGGAAATCGCTCGACGAAGTCCCAATAGTGGAACCAGCTCACACACACGCGATGTCCGTCGAGCACGCCCGCGCGCATCAGCGTGAATACGCCCGTGCACATGCCGACGATGGTCGCCTCGCGGCCGGCCGCGCGGCGGATGAACTGCAGCGTGGCATCGCTCGCGGAAGAGCCCGAATGCAGCAGCCCGCCGACGACGACCACGTAGTCGAACGGTTCGGCTTGCTCGTAGGTTTCCCACGGCGTGATCTGGATGCCGCAACTGGCGCGCACCGGCGCGAGCGTTTCGCCGATCACGCTCCACGAGCAGCGCACCGGGCGGCTGAAGTCGCCTTCGTCAGCGGAAAGACGCAGCAGATCGACGAAACCGGAAAACGCGGTCAGCGTGAAGTTCGGCAACAGCACGATGCCGAAACGGATGCGCGATTTCGATTGGCCGTCGATGGACAGCGGCGGAAGAGATTCTGCGGGATTCATGCGCGTGAGGTGCGGCGGCTCGGGACTATTCGGCGAGCATAACACCGGGCGCGCGCAACGGGCGCATGGGTCGGAAAACGGGGAACGCCGCGCAGATCGCGCGGCGTGGGGGGATGAATCAGGCGCCGAGCACCGCGAACGCCCAGGCGAATACGCCGCCGATGAGCGCGCCCGTCGAACGGCCGAGGAGGCTCGCGACCGTGTAATCGCCCCAACGCTGCTCGACTTCGGCTTTCAACACGCCGAAGTAGCGAAGCGCGGGATCGATCGAGCAGAGAAGCATCAGCGTGGCCCAGAGAGGCGCTTCGCGCGTGAGCACGTGTTCGGGGGCGAGAACGCCTGCGGCCTGAAGCGCGCCGACGACGCCGACGCCGACAAGAAACGCGAGGACCCAGGACTTGAAGAACTGATCGGGAAGAGCGTGACTTTCCATTGCTGCAAACGGGATAAACATGAGGATCTAAGACGAGAGGCGCGCTCAGGCGGGCTCTCACGGACCTAGGGAATATACCGAGACGCATCTGTTTAGCCGTTCGGAGCAATCTCAAAAATGCCCCGGTTTGCAACGAAGCTGCGCAAAAACGCGCCGCGTCAGACGCGCTCTGCTACGCGGCTGACGCCGCCATCCCATTTCGATGCCGTTTTTGTTCTATCAGCCGGAATTGCGGTTTGGTGCAATGAGGCCATGTCGAACGCGCTCGCTCGTCCGGGCGACGCGAACCGCCAACTCTGAGGCCACGCCATGAATGTCAGCGTTTTCGATCTGTTCAAGATCGGCATCGGTCCTTCCAGCTCGCATACCGTCGGGCCGATGATCGCGGCGTGCCGTTTCGCGTCGCATATCGAGGACGCCAACCTGCTCGGCTTCGTCACCCGCGTCCGGGCCGAATTGTTCGGCTCGCTCGGTGCGACGGGCAAGGGCCACGGCACCGACAAGGCCGTGCTGCTCGGGCTCGAAGGCAATCTGCCCGATGTGATCGATCCGGACACGATCGCGCCGCGCCTTGCCGACATCCGCGCGACGAAGCGCCTGAACCTGCTCGGCAAGCACGCCATTGTGTTCGACGAGCGCGAGCACATCGGCTTCTATCGCAAGCTGATGCCGGGCGCGGCGGGGTCGAGCATGGTGCATCCGAACGGCATGCGGTTTCAGGCGTTCGATGAACACGGCCAATTGCTCGTCGAGAAAGAGTATTACTCGATCGGCGGCGGCTTCGTGACGAACCGCGAAGGCGATCGCGTCAACGGCGTGCGCGCGGGCGCCAACGTGCCGCATCCGTTTCGGACCGGCGAGGATCTCATGCGCGTCTGCCGGGAGACAGGTCTGTCTATCGCGGATGTCGCGTTGCAGAACGAATGCGCGAATCGCAGCGAGCAGGAAGTGCGTGAAGGCGTGCTGGCCGTGTGGCGTGTGATGGCCGCGTGCGTCGAGCGTGGCTGCAAGGAGCGCGGCGAGTTGCCCGGTCCGATGCATGTGAAGCGCCGCGCCGCGGACCTGTGCGCGCAATTGCGCTCGCGTTCCGAGGAATCGCTGCGCGATCCGCTTTCCATGCTCGACTGGGTCAATCTCTACGCGATGGCCGTCAACGAAGAGAACGCATCGGGCGGGCGCGTGGTGACTGCGCCGACGAATGGCGCAGCGGGCGTGATCCCCGCCGTGCTGCACTACTACGTGAAGTTCATGCACGGCGCGAACGATGAAGGCATCGTGCGCTTTCTTTTGACGGCGGCGGCCATCGGCATCATCTACAAGGAGACGGCGTCGATCTCCGGCGCGGAAGTAGGCTGTCAGGGCGAAGTGGGCGTCGCGTGCTCGATGGCCGCCGCCGCGCTCGCGGCCGTCATGGGCGGAACGCCTGCGCAAGTAGAAAACGCCGCTGAAATAGGCATGGAACACAACCTCGGCATGACATGCGATCCCGTCGGCGGACTCGTGCAGATACCGTGCATTGAGCGCAACGCGATGGGCGCGATCAAGGCGATCAATGCCGCGCGCATGGCGATAAAGGGCGACGGCCAGCATTACGTGTCGCTCGATTCGGTCATCAAGACGATGCGCGAAACGGGCGCGGACATGAAGACGAAATACAAGGAGACGTCGCGCGGCGGGCTGGCCGTGAACGTCATCGAATGCTGAAACACCGCTACGAAGGAAGAAACCCATGAGCCGCTATTCGATATTCAGCCTGCTGCGCAACGGCATGTCGTATCACGAGAACTGGGAGCGTCAATGGCGCAGCCCGGAGCCCAAGCGCGAGTACGACGTGGTGATCGTCGGCGGCGGCGGGCATGGTCTCGCGACTGCCTACTATCTCGCGAAAGAGCACGGCATCACGAACGTCGCGATTCTGGAGAAGGGCTGGATCGGCGGCGGCAATACCGCGCGCAATACGACTATCGTGCGTTCCAACTATCTGTGGGACGAATCTGCCGCGCTGTATGAGAAGGCGATGAAGCTGTGGGAAGGTCTCTCGCAAGACCTCAACTACAACGTGATGTTCAGCCAGCGCGGCGTGATGAACCTCGCGCATACGCTGCAAGACGTGCGCGATACCGAACGCCGCGTGAACGCGAACCGGCTCAATGGCGTCGATGCCGAGTTCCTCACGCCCGCGCAAATCAAGGAACTCGAGCCGACCATCAACCTCAATAGCCGCTATCCGGTGCTGGGTGCGTCGATACAGCGTCGCGGCGGCGTCGCGCGTCACGATGCGGTGGCCTGGGGCTTCGCGCGCGGGGCGGATCAGGCGGGCGTCGACATCATCCAGAACTGTCAGGTCGTGGGCATTCGTCGTGACGGCAATCGCGTGACTGGCGTCGATACGACCAAAGGTCATATCAAGGCGAAGAAGGTCGCGATCGTCGCGGCCGGCAACACCACGACGCTCGCGGACATGGCGGGCGTGCGCCTGCCGCTCGAAAGCCATCCGTTGCAGGCGCTGGTGTCGGAGCCGATCAAGCCGGTGGTCAATACGGTCGTGATGTCGAACGCGGTGCATGCGTACATCAGCCAGTCCGACAAGGGCGATCTCGTGATCGGCGCGGGCGTCGATCAATACACGGGCTTTGGGCAGCGCGGCAGCTTCCAGATCATCGAAGGCACGCTGGAAGCGATCGTCGAGATGTTCCCCGTGTTCTCGCGCGTGCGGATGAACCGGCAGTGGGGCGGCATCGTCGATGTCTCGCCGGATGCGTGCCCGATCATTAGCAAGACCGACGTGAAGGGCCTCTACTTCAATTGCGGCTGGGGCACGGGCGGTTTCAAGGCGACGCCGGGTTCCGGCTGGGCGTACGCGCACACCATCGCGAACGACGAGCCGCATCCGCTGAACGCGCCGTTCTCGCTCGACCGCTTCTATACCGGCCATCTGATTGACGAACACGGCGCGGCTGCCGTGGCGCACTGAAGGAGTACGAAACATGTTGCTGATCGAATGCCCCTGGTGCGGGCCGCGCGCTGAAAGCGAATTCTCTTGCGGCGGCGAAGCGGATATCGCGCGACCGCTGGACACGGAAAAGCTCACCGACAGGGAATGGGGCGAATACCTCTTCATGCGCAAGAACCCGCGCGGCGTCCATCGCGAGCAATGGATGCATGCGCAAGGCTGCCGCCGCTGGTTCAAGGCGCAGCGTGACACGGTGACCTACGAGATTCAGGGCTACGAGACGTTCGACCGTCCGCTGGCTGCGATGGACAACAAGGAGGGAGCGTCGAAATGAGCCAGAAAGACCGACTCACCACGGGCGGGCGCATCAATCGCGCCATCGCGCTGACCTTCACGTTCAACGGCAAGACGTATCAGGGCTTTCAGGGCGACACGCTTGCTTCCGCGTTGCTCGCGAACGGGCAGCACTTCGTCGCGCGTAGCTGGAAGTATCACCGGCCGCGCGGGATCGTGACGGCGGGCGTCGAAGAGCCGAATGCGATCGTACAGCTCGAAAAAGGCGCTTATACGGTGCCGAACGCGCGCGCGACCGAAGTCGAGTTGTATCAGGGACTCGTCGCGGAAAGCGTGAACGCGAAGCCGAACATCGAGAACGATCGCATGGCGATCAATCAGAAGATCGCGCGCTTCATTCCGGCAGGCTTCTACTACAAGACGTTCATGTGGCCGCGCAAGCTGTGGCCGAAGTACGAGGAAGTCATTCGCGATGCAGCCGGTCTCGGCAAGGCGCCCGAGGAGCGCGACGCGGATCGCTATGACAAGTGCTTCGCGCATTGCGATGTGCTCGTGGTCGGCGGCGGGCCATCGGGTCTGGCTGCGGCGCATGCGGCGGGTTTGTCGGGCGCGCGCGTGATGCTCATCGACGATCAGCCCGAACTCGGCGGCTCGTTGCTGTCGTGCCGCGCGGAGATCGACGGCAAGCCTGCATTGCAATGGGTACAAAGAATCGAAGCCGAACTGCGCAACATGCCCGACGTGAAGATACTGTCGCGCAGCACGGCGTTCGGCTATCAGGACCACAACCTCGTCACGGTGACGCAGCGCCTGACCGATCATCTGCCCGTGTCGATGCGCAAGGGCACGCGCGAACTGATGTGGAAAGTGCGGGCAAAGCGCGTGATTCTGGCGACGGGCGCGCACGAGCGTCCGATCGTCTTCGGCAACAACGATCTGCCGGGCGTGATGCTGGCTTCCGCCGTATCGACGTATCTGCATCGCTATGCGGTGCTGCCGGGCCGCAATGCCGTCGTGTTCACGAACAACGACGACGCCTATCAATGCGCGCTCGACCTCAAGGCGGCGGGCGCACAGGTAACGGTTATCGACCCGCGTGCGGCGGAATCGAAGGCAAGCTTGCCCGCAGCCGCGCGACGCTACGGCGTGCGCGTGATGAACAACGCCGTGGTGACGGCCGCGCACGGCAAGCTGCGCGTGTCGTCGGTGGAAGTCGCTGCGTATGCAAATGGCAAGGTCGGCGCGAAGCAGACGGATCTGCCTTGCGACCTCGTCGTGATGTCCGGTGGATGGAGCCCGGTGCTGCATCTCTTCGCGCAATCGGGCGGCAAGGCGCATTGGCACGACGAGAAAGCGTGCTTCGTGCCCGGCAAGGCGATGCAGGCCGAGAGCAGCGTCGGCGCATGCGCGGGCGACTTCACGCTGGCGCGCGGCATTCGTTTCGGTTCTGATGCGGGCGCAGAAGCGGCGCGCGCAGCGGGTCATATCGTCGCGAAGGCGCAGCCGGTGAAGGTCGCGGAGATCACGGAAGCGCCGTTGATGCCGCTATGGCTCGTCGGCGAACGCGATCTGGCGACGCGCGGCCCGAAGCAGTTCGTCGACTTCCAGAACGACGTGTCCGCCGCCGACATCTTCCTCGCAGCGCGCGAGGGCTTCGAATCGGTCGAGCACGTCAAGCGTTATACGGCGATGGGCTTTGGCACCGATCAAGGCAAGCTCGGCAACATCAACGGCATGGCGATTCTTGCGCAGGCGCTTGGCAAGACCATTCCGGAAACGGGCACGACCACGTTCCGCCCGAACTACACGCCCGTGACGTTCGGAACATTCGCGGGCCGCGAACTCGGCGAGTTTCTCGATCCCGTGCGAAAGACCGCGATCCACGAATGGCACGTGCAGAACGGCGCGATGTTCGAGGATGTCGGCAACTGGAAGCGCCCGTGGTACTACCCGAAGGCCGGTGAAGACATGCATGCGGCGGTCGCGCGTGAATCGCTCGCGGTGCGTCGAAGCGTCGGCATTCTCGATGCATCGACGCTCGGCAAGATCGACATTCAAGGCCCCGACGCGGCCAAACTGCTGAACTGGGTCTATACGAACCCGTGGAGCAAGCTCGAAGTCGGCAAGTGCCGTTATGGCCTGATGCTCGATGAGAACGGCATGATCTTCGACGATGGCGTGACCGTGCGCCTCGCCGAACAGCACTACATGATGACGACGACCACCGGCGGCGCGGCGCGCGTGCTGACGTGGCTCGAACGCTGGCTGCAAACCGAATGGCCCGACATGCGCGTGCGGCTCGCATCCGTGACGGATCATTGGGCGACGTTCGCGGTCGTCGGCCCGAACAGCCGCAAGGTGCTGCAAAAGGTCTGCCGTGACATCGACTTCGCGAACGCCGCGTTTCCGTTCATGAGCTATCGCGATGGCACGGTGGCGGGTGCATCGGCGCGTGTCATGCGTATCAGCTTCTCGGGCGAGCTGGCCTACGAAGTGAACGTGCCGGCGAATGTGGGCCGCGCGGTATGGGAAGCACTGATGGAAGCCGGCGCGGAATTCGAAATCACGCCCTACGGCACGGAAACGATGCACGTGCTGCGCGCGGAGAAGGGCTACATCATCGTCGGACAGGACACGGATGGCTCGATGACGCCGTATGACCTCGGCATGGGCGGGCTCGTCGCGAAGTCGAAGGACTTCATCGGCAAGCGGTCGCTCACGCGCTCGGATACGGCGAAGGCGGGACGCAAGCAGTTCGTCGGGCTGCTCACGGACGATGCTTCGTTCGTGCTGCCCGAAGGCTCGCAGATCGTCGCCGGACCCTTCCAGGGCGATACGGCGCCGATGCTCGGTCATGTCACGTCCAGCTATTACAGCCCTGTTTTGAAGCGTTCGATTGCGTTGGCCGTCGTGAAGGGCGGGCTCGACAAGATCGGCGAAACAGTCACGATCCCGCTTGCGAGCGGCAAGCAGATCAACGCCAAAATCACCAGTTCAGTGTTCTACGACAGCGAAGGAGCACGTCAGCATGTGGAATGAAACCAAAGGTTCTTCGACCGTCGTCGATCGCATGACGGTCGGGCAGGGCAGCCTGGGCCCGACGTGGCAGGAGTCGCCGCTCGTGGGCGCGGATGCGTTGATGAAGGCGCATCACGCGGGCGCATCGAAGGCGTTCCGTTTGACGGAGCGGCTGTTCCTTCAACTCGTGAACGTGCGTGGCGATACCCGCGATGCCGCGTTCGTGCGTGCGGTGGAGAGCGTGATCGGCTGTGCGCCGCCGGACAAGCCGAACACCATGGCGAAGGGCAATGGCTATGACATGCTGTGGCTCGGACCCGACGAATGGCTCGTGGTTTCCGAAGCGCCGCACGATGCATCGCGAGCCGCGCCGCTCGAAGCACGCTTGCGTGAGGCGTTCGCGGGCGCGTTCGCATCGGCGGTGGATATCGGCAGCGGTTACACGGTGCTCGATATCGACGGACCGCGCACGCGCGATGTCCTGTCGCGCGGCTGTCCGCTCGATCTGCATCCGAAGGTTTTCGGCGCGGGACAGTGCGCGCAGAGTCACTACTTCAAGGCGTCTATCACGCTGGTGCCGCTGGGCGGCGATCGCTTCGAAATCATCGTGCGTCGCAGCTTCGCGGATTACTTCGTGAAGATCATGCTCGATGCAGCCGAGCCGCTACTCGCATGAAGCCGTTCGAGCCGTTGCATGCGGGCGGGCAAGGGTGGCGCGTCGTGGTCGATGAACTTGTCGTGATGACGCGCGTCGGGCTGTATGAGCACGAGCATGCTGCGCCGCAGGCTTTATCCATCGATGCGAGCCTGCGGTATCGCGGCATGCCGAGCGAAGACGAGCTGATCGATTACGAGGCATGGTGCAATCGCGTGACGGCCTATCTGCAAGCGAAGACGCATACGCGCTTGCTCGAAACGCTTGCTGTGGAGATCGCCGCTTTATCGTTCGATGAATGGCCCAAGCTCGATGCGCTGACGCTCACGCTGCACAAGCCGAAGATTCGCGAGGGCACGCGAAGGCTCGCGCTCGAACTCGACTGGCGGCGCGCGGATTACGATGCGTTGCGCGCGCATCAGGCGTTGGCTGTATCGAGCGCATGAACGCATCGCGCGATGCGGCGGCGCGTTTGTCCGAACGCGCCTGTAAAGAGCACGATGCGCAGGCGGCGCTTGCGCTGCTGGATAGGAGTATCGCGTTGGGGCATCGGCGGATTGCGCTGATTCGGTATTTGCATGCGCAGTATCTGGGTGCGGCGCTTGAGGGGCGGCATCATGCGTATGTTGAGGAGATCGCTTCTAGGTTGAGTGGGGATGCGTTGGTGGGGGTGGCGAAGGCGGCGCGGGCGAGGTTTGGGGGGTGAGGTATCTGTTTGGTCTGTCTCCGCATACGCGGAGGGACCTCCGCGAGCGTGCGCCTGCGCACTTCGGCGAACGGCCCATCTCCGCACGCGCGGAGGAATCATGTCGAGATAGCCCTTGGCGATTTCCCACTGCGGCCTACCTCCGCATACGCGGAGGAACCGACTCGACTCCGGGGGTGAGGCGTCGACGACTGCGCCTATCTCCGCATACGCGGAGGAACCCGCATTGCGTCGTGCCAACCGACTTGGAATACCGGCCTATCTCCGCATACGTGGAGGAACCTGGCAGCCGCTCATCATGTACGGCGTCAAGTACGGCCTATCTCCGCATACGCGGAGGAACCGGCTACGAAGTCGTACTGTCGATTCACGGCGACGGCCTATCTCCGCATACGCGGAGGAACCTCACACCAAAGAGAAATGAGCTTCTCACCTTGGGGCCTATCTCCGCATACGCGGAGGAACCTTTTCGTCTCAAGTGGGCTTCATGTTCGAGGAGGGCCTATCTCCGCATACGCGACGAACCTCCCCGCCGAGCAGCGCCGCCTGCTCGCGACAAGGCCTATCTCCGCATACGCGGAGGAACCCTTGCGCAAGCCCGAGAAAGGCCATCAGCCAGGGCCTACTCCGCATACGAGGAGGAACCTTCGCCATATCCGCTCTTACGCATCCCTTAACGGGCCTATCTCCGCATACGCGGAGGAACCAGGGCCACCCGATTGGACATCTCCGCGTGCTCGGGCCTATCTCCGCATACGCAAAGGAACCATGAGCGATGGATCGAGAATGACGCGCGACGCGGGCCTATGTCCGCATACGCGGAGGAACCTGCCAGGCTCGAAGGTAGGTCTGCGGCTGCGAGGGCCTATCTCCGCATACGCGGAGGAACCGGACGTCACGAACCGCGTCGTCTATCTAGTCGAGGCCTATCTCCGCATACGCCGAGGAACCTAAACGCTTCTGCACGGCCATGTGCCAGGCGCGGGCCTATCTCCGCATAAGCGGAGGAACCCGATATAAAGGGGGTGCGGCGTGACGGGAAAGCGGCCTATCTCCGCATACGCGGAGGAACCTGCATTAGTTGCAATAGTACCGATATAGATACGGGCCTATCTCCGCATACGCGGAGGAACCCCGGATCTGGCGACTGCTCTGATCGTCGCGAACGGCCTATCTCCGCATACGCGGAGGAACCGCTCAACGCTCCTCCCGGTGTTATCTTCGTCTGGGCCTATCTCCGCATACGCGGAGGAACCAAAGGGCTTTCGACATACGCGCTAAAGATCGCGGGCCTATCTCCGCATACGCGGAGGAACCTTGCGCCAAAACTTGCGCGGCGTAGGCATCACGGGCCTATCTCCGCATACACGGAGGAACCGGCTTGGAGGGATTGATGGGTGGAATCTTCAAAGGCCTATCTCCGCATACGCGGAGGAACCTTTTTAGTGCCCTGCCCGCTGAACTCGATCCACGGCCTATCTCCGCATACGCGGAGGAACCAGCGTGTCGCCGGTCCATCGCAGCGTCCGGCGACCTATCTCCGCATACGCGGAGGAACCGCTCAGGCAATCGGCAAGATTCCCACCGACAAGGACCTATCTCCGCATACGCGGAGGAACCGCGAATATATTCGCTTTGGCTGCTGCGTCTAGGGACCTATCTCCGCATACGCGGAGGAACCGTAAGCGCATCACCGAAGTTGGCCACCTGTTCAGACCTATCTCCGCATACGCGGAGGAACCCTCGTGCCGCGCACGGTGGTCTGAGCCTGGCTGGACCTATCTCCGCATACGCGGAGGAACCACAGGCAGTGGCGCAGGACTCGCCACCACGCGGCCTATCTCCGCATACGCGGAGGAACCACGACCAGCGTCCGTGTCTGACGATCAACAAGCGGCCTATCTCCGCATACGCGGAGGAACCCCTACCACCTAACTCAATGATGTTAAAGAACAAACAGCGTACCCGATGTTCCGAATTCACTGCCAGCACGCGAGTATGGTGGGTCGAAGATGCGCCGTCAATTGCGTGCGTCGAGCGCCAGTTGACTATGCGGCGGACGACCGCATCCGTCCGAATACGGTTGCCGAAAAGCAGTGAAACCATCACGCGACGCCCAACATACCTGCGCCCTGTCATCAAAAAACTTTGACAGAAAAGTGCGCGTCTTCGGGCCTGATCCGATGCTAACCTAAGCATTGCGAACGAATATCCGCAATAAATGAAAAGCACGACGAGGACCACAGCAGGCAATCATGGAACCGCAAGCGCATCCGCTAGAGCCGTGGGGAAAACTTAGCCGCGACGCCGCCGACTGCATCGGCGAACGCAGCATGCACCCGCTGTACGACCACATGATGGACGTCGCCGCCTGCTTTCTAGCCGCGCTCAAACAAGGCACGCGTTTGCGCAACGCCTTCGACACCGTGGCGGGTCGAGTCTTGAGCGAGCAAGACATCGAGCGGCTTGCGGTCTTCGCTTGCCTCCACGATTTAGGCAAGGCGAACAGCGGCTTCCAGGCCAAGCGTTGGAAAGGCAACGCGCCGGCCGGCTGGCCGTCGCCCGCGGGTCATGGCGTCGAAGCATTCTTGCTGTTTTGCGACGACGACCTCGCTTCCTGCTTGCCGCTCGAATCCATCAAAACATGGGGTCCGGGCGCGGATTCGTTGCTCCTGGCGAGCCTTTCGCATCACGGCCGTCCATTGCCGATGCCGCACGGTCAAGACCCGATCATCTGGAAGCCGGTGCAAGACCGCGCAGGCTCCGTTATCTACAGTCCCAAAGAAGCAATACTAAACATCGGCGAACAGTTACAGCGAGACTTCTCCCGCGCGTTCGAAACCGATGGCGAACCGCTGCCATCGACTCCGGCGTTCGTTCATCTTTTCGCGGGCGTCATGCAGTTCGCGGATTGGCTCGGATCACATCCCGGCTTTTTTCCGTTCAGCGAGCCGGGCACACGCCGGACGCGAGCGGAGGCTGAAGAACGCGCGACACGTGCTGTATCGACAATCGGCCTCGATGCGTGCGCCGCGCGCATCGAGCTCCTGCAACGCCCTATCTCGTTCGAGTTCGCATTCGAAGGCAAAGCGCCGAGGCCTGTGCAAGCCGCGCTTGGTGACAGTCGCCTCGGACCTTTGCTCATCCTCGAATCGGAGACGGGTAGCGGCAAGACGGAAGCTGCGCTATGGCGCTTCGTCCGGCTCTTGGCCGAGCATAAGGTCGATTCGCTGTATTTCGCGCTACCGACGCGCGTCGCCGCAGCGCAGGTGTACGAACGTGTGCGGAAGTTCGTGCGTTGTCTCTGGCCGCTCGATGCGCCCGTTGTCGTTCGCGCGCTGCCGGGCTATGAAAGCGCCGACGGCAGCGACAAGATCGCGCTGCCCGACTTCAACGTGCAATGGTCCGATCACCCCGACGACGCGAGAGCCGCAACGCGCTGGGCGGCGGAATCGCCGAAGCGTTTTCTGGCGGCGACGATCGCGGTCGGCACCATCGACCAGGTTCTGCTCGCCGGGCTCATGGTCCGTCACGCGCACATGCGTCATGCCTTGCTGAGCCGATCGTTGCTGGTCGTCGACGAGGTGCATGCGTCGGACGTCTATATGTCGCAACTGCTGGAGCAGGTGTTGAGCGCGCACGTGGGTACGGGCAGCCATGCATTGCTGTTGTCAGCGACGCTCGGTTCCAGGCAACGCACGCGCTTCCAGCAGATTGCGCAGAGGTCCGCTGCGGCGCTCGCTTTGCCGAGCGTGGAGCAAGCCTGCGCCTTGCCTTATCCCGCGCTGACTGACGGCGCGAACATCCGTGGCTTGTCGGCCAGTGGCGCGTCCAAGACCGTCCACTGGTCCACGCTCGACGCAATGGATGACCACGAGCGGATCGCGCGTTTGGTGATCGATGCAGCGAGCCGTGGCGCACGCGTGCTGGTCATTCGTAACACGGTCCCGTCGGCCATCGCGACGCAGCGTGCCATCGAGAGCCTGATCGACGGTTCGGGCGATCGAGAAATACTGTTCGACGTGAACGGCGTCGTCACGCTGCATCACAGCCGCTTCAGCCGCCAGGACCGTCCGCTGCTCGATGCAGCGGTGGAATCGCGCCTCGGCAAGACACGCGCGGCGCTGAAGGGCTGCATCGTGGTCGGCACGCAGACGCTCGAGCAAAGCCTCGATATCGACGCCGATCTGCTCATCACCGATATCTGCCCGATGGATGTGCTGCTGCAACGCATCGGGCGTCTGCATCGGCACGAGCGAGACCCAAGAGAGCGTCCGGAGGGCTTTCGGGACGCACATGCGTGGGTGTTGACGCCAGCCGGGAATTCGCTCGAAGCCTATCTCGACAAGCCCCGCAATGGACTCGGGCGATCGAAGAACGGCGGCGGCGTGTACCGCGATCTGCGCATGATCGAGGCCACCCGACGACTCATCGAAGAAGCGCCGTGCCGCGTGATTCCGCGCGATAACCGTCTTCTGGTCGAACGCGCGACGCACCGCGACTGTTTGCTTGCGATTCAAAGCGAACTTGGACCCGCGTGGGAAAAGCTCCATCAACAACTCGAAGGCGGGCAAGGGGCCGAGCGGTCTCTTGCCCGCATGCATGCGCTCGACTACAAGACGCCATTCCTCGACCTTCTGTTCCCGGACGACGAGCGACGCTTGGCGACCCGGCTTGGCATGGAAGACCGCCTGGTCGAATTCGATCCACCCGTGCCCGGTCCGTTCGGCGTCGATGTGCAGCGTATCGCGCTGCGTCATCACATGCTGGACGACGGCGTCGATCCAGACGCGAAACCCTCCAGCATTAAGCTCGTTGAGCACGGCTTCGAATTCACGCTCGGCACGAACGTGTTCCGCTATGGCCGTTACGGCGTCGAGCGTGTGAACGCGTGACGCAAGGACGATGACTGACATGACCCTCCACCATCGCTTGCTCGACGACCGCCTCCTGCGCTATCGCGATGCTTCGGGTCACGCGCACAATGCCACGCTGCCCGATCTGTTCGTCGCGATGACGGCCGACACCGTGCGCGACTTCCCTGCGTTGCGGCCGCATCAACGGCATCCGTGGCATGCGTTCTTGACCCAACTGGCGGCAATTGCGTTGCACGCAGCGGGGCGGTCGGAGCCCTTCGAAACAGCGGACGAATGGCGAGCGGCGCTTCTCGCTCTGACGCCGGACGACGATCCGGATGGCGCCGCGTTTTCGCTCGTTGCGCCTGACGACCGTCCCGCCTTTTTGCAAGCGCCGTGCGCGCCAGGGGAATCGCACACGTGGAAGAAAGCGCCGCTTGTTACGCCCGACGCGTTGGACATGCTGGTGACTTCGCGCAATCACGACGTGAAAGCCGCGCGCATGACGAACGCGCAGCCGGAGGACTGGGTGTACGCGCTCGTGAGTTTGCAGACGCAAGAGGGCGTCATGGGCGCTGGCAACTACGGCATCTCACGCATGAACGGCGGTCTGTCCAGCCGGCCGGCTTTCGGAGCGGTTCCGCAAGGACTTTGGGGCAAGCGGTGGCAGCGCGACACGCGGCGGCTGCTTCAGCATCGTCAGAAGATCGTCGACGAGATCGGGCTCAAGGGAACCAACGGAATTGCGCTGGTCTGGACGAAGCCTTGGGACGGCGTTAGCAGTCTCTCGTTCAGCGAACTCGATCCGTTTTATATCGAAGTGTGCCGCCGCGTGCGCCTGGACTTGGCGAATGGAAAGCTCTTCGCGCTCACGACGAGTAGCAAGACCACGCGCATTGCAGCGACAGATCGCAAGGGCGCAACCGGAGACGCTTGGACGCCCGTCGCAGTCGTCGGCGGAAAAGCGTTGTCCATCACGGCTACGGGGTTCGACTACAAGCTGATGAGCAAGCTGGCGTTCGAAGGCGACTATAAAGAGACGATCACTCGAAATATCACGCGCGAGGACGGCGAGAAGGGCATCGTGCTGCTTGCGCAAGCTGTCGCGCGCGGGCAGGGAAAGACAGAGGGCTATCACGAACGACGCATACCTATATCGCGGAACATGCGCTTGGCGTTTCTGAATGGCAACATCGATGAACTTGCCTACGCGGCCGAAAGGCGTATCAGCGTGATCGGCGGTATGCGCACGGTGCTATGGGGCGCGCTCTGCGCTCTGTTTGCCAACGGCGAAGACACCGCTTCCGACGACGAGAAAGACAAGGCGAGTCGCTTCGCGAAGTCATTCGAGCAGGCCGAAGACTGTCGCTTCTTCGACGACCTGATCGTGGAAGTCGATGGCAACACGTCTGAAGAACGGGAACTTGCGCACGAGCAATGGCTCGGTGAACTGGCGGATCGCGCGCAACAGGTATTGATTCGCGCGTTCGTGGCAGGGCCGCGCGCGAGTACGCGACGGTATCGTGCGCAGAGCGCGGCGCTCTCGCGCTTTCGCGTCGGTATCCATTCAAAGAAGGAAGCACTGCAGACCATGGCGCGTGTGCTGAAGCAACGTTCGCAAGCGCGCAAGGCAGCTATGGAAACGGATATGCGAGGACGTGCGATTTGAAGTCGACAGATACATCGGCCGGAGCGCCGGAACAGTCTGCGGGGCAAGCTGCTGCACAGACTGCGACGCCCAGCCTGAGCTACCAAATAGAAGCGATTGCTGCGTTTCTAAAAGACGCCGGGGAGGGAGTCAAGGCATCGAAGAACGACCGCGTGGCGCTCGCGCGTCTCGACCCGGACGCCGATGAACTCACCACCGCGCAAATCGCCGCGCTCACAAACGCCGCACAGCGCGCGAAGCTGGACACCATTCACTGGAGTGTCGACCGATGGCGCCGATGGGCGTTCATCGCATACGGCATCGCGCTTGCAGGGCACGATCGAGGCGCGGAGAGCGGCGGCATCGGCGCGAATTTCGGCCGACAACTCGCGACGGCCGGTGTCTCGGAGGCGCGCGTGACGCGGCTGCTCGACGCGCGCGGAACGGTGTTCTTCCAGTTGCTGCGCCGCGTCCTTCGGTTGTTGGCGAGCAAAAGCGTGAAGCCTAACTGGGTACAACTCGCGAGGCTCGTCCTGAACGAAGGCGCGCGCGATGACAAGGGACGGCGTATCGCTGAGAAGACTCGCCTAGATATCGCGCATGCGTTCTTCTCGGCGATGCCTGGCGAATCGCGGGACGACTGAGGATGGGAAGGCTGGCAACAACGTTCGACAAGTCTAGGACAAGAAAATGACGTATCCGCGCTTTATTCAGATTCACACGCTGCACAGCTATTCCGCCGCCTTGCTCAACCGCGACGATTCCGGCATGGCCAAGCGGCTGCCTATGGGCGATGCCATTCGCACGCGCATTTCATCGCAATGTCTGAAGCGACACTGGCGCGTTGCGGACGACCGTCATGCGCTTTCGACGCTCGGCGTTCCGATGGCCGTTCGTTCTCGCGAAACGCTCGCGCTTGTTCGCGACGAGTTGGTCAAGAATGGCGTCTCTGAGGCGTTGGCGCAGACCGCCGTCGAAGCGTTGCGCTTCGGCGGTCTTCTGGACAAGGCCGGCAAGCCCCGCAAAGGAGACGACGCGGTCAAGACAGGTCAGGCGGTGCTGCTTGGCACGGCGGAGATCAAGTACCTGGTCGAACGTTGCACGGCCCTTGCGCGCGAGCATCAGGACGAAGACGGCCTCAAGGCGGCAGTCGCTGCGTTTCTGAAGAGCGAGTCCGCCAATATCGTCGCGCTTAAGCATGGCAGCGGTCTCGAATCGGCGTTGTTCGGGCGCATGGTGACATCCGACGTGCTCGCCCAGCGCGATGCCGCTGTGTACGTCGCGCATGCGTTCACGGTGCACGAGGCGCAGGTGGAGAACGACTACTTCACCGTGGTCGACGATCTGCTTCGGGAAGCAGGCGAGCAAGGCTCGGCGGGCCTCTTCGATACCGAACTGGCATCGGGCCTTTACTACGGTTACGTCGTCGTGGATATTCCGCAACTGGTGGCGAATCTGGAAGGAATCGCCGCCAGCGAGTGCTTCAATGCGTCGCCGGACCGGCGCGAGCTTGCTGCTCAGGTCGTGCATCACCTGTTGCATTTGATCGCAACCGTTAGCCCCGGCGCAAAACGCGGATCGACCGCTCCTTTCGGCTATGCGAATCTCATGCTGGTCGAGACGGGAGATTGGCAGCCGCGCAGCCTGAGTGCGGCTTTCGAAACCGCGTTGCCGTTGAAGGGCCATGATATACGCAACGCCGCTGTCGATCGCATCGTGCAGGAATTGAAGAAGCACGATGCCGCTTACGGCGCGCTGGACCGAGGCTTTGTCGCTCTCAATCCCGCCGATATCCCGAACGCCAAGCACTATTCGCTGGATAAGCTCGCGAATTGGGTGCAGACGCGCATCGTCAAGGGCGCGTGACATGCGGCGTCACATGTTGATGCGCCTGCGTGCGCCGCTCGTCGCGTTCGGAGGCGAGGCGATCGACAGGTACGGCGTGATCCGCGATTTCCCGGCGCTATCGATGATTACCGGGCTGATCGCGAACGCGCTCGGCTGGGATCGCGGCGAATGCGAGAAGCATGATCGCCTTCAGACGCGTCTCGTGATGGGAACGCGGCTGGACAATTCCGGCGAGCGGCTCTGCGACTTTCAGACGGCTCAAATCTCGCGGAGAGATAGCGGCTGGACGTGGCGAGGCATTCCCGAGTCGCGCGATGGCGGCGAAGACACCTATAAGAGTCCGCATCTGCGATACCGCGACTATCACGCCGGCCTCGACGCGCTGGTCGCATTGCGGCTCGATCCCGCCGACGAGTCACCCACGCTCGCCGACATTGCTCGCGCGCTCGACCGGCCGCAGCGTCCGCTTTTTATCGGACGCAAACCATGCTTGCCGTCCACGCGCGTGTTCGCCGGTTTCATCGACGCCGAGCATGTGCTCGATGCGCTACTGCGCGCGCCCTTGCCTCCAGGCGTCGCCGATGACGCCTTCCGCATGCAATGGCCGAAAGACGAAGGCACGATGTCTGAGGCAAATACAGAGGCGCTCGACGTCTGCGACGAGCGCAACTGGACGAGCGGCGTGCATGGCGGATGGCGTCCCGTTCTCGACATGAGCGCGAAGCGGGCATCGTTCGTCGAACATCCATCGATATCGCCGGAATTCTCGTATGGCCGCGCTTAATCTCATTCACTGTCAGCCCGATCCGCAGAAGTTCGGGCTGTGGGCATCGCGGCATGGCGTGCTGCCGTCCGGCGGCGATCTCGGTTACGCATTGCACGCGGCGCTGCAGGCAGTCTTTGGTCCGCTCGCGCCCAAGCCTTTCTATTACCGCGACGCGCGTGCCGGGCTGATCGCCTATTCCCCACACTCCGCCGAGGCGTTGCGGGAGGCGAGCGCGCTCTGCGCCGCGCCGGAACTCGCCGATGCACTCGGCCTCGATGCAGGGCCGCGTAGCGCGGGACTCAACATCCGCGCGTTTCCGACGCAATGGCAGGCAGGGCGCGTTCTGGGCTTCGAAGTGCGCGTGCGGCCCACGCGACGCCGCGAGGACGTTGACGAGAAACGAGTCCGCGAACGCGATGCGTTCCTGGTCGCGTGCTCGCAAAGTCCCGAAGACGACGATCTTCGACGCGAGGCCGTCTACGCCGAATGGCTGAACGAACAGTTTCAATCGACTGGAGCGGCCAGTCTGGTCGCAGCTCGCATGACGCGGTTCCAGCTCACGCCGGTGCTTCGTCGCACGCAAGCCGTTTCTGGCGACGGCACGCCTCGACAGTCACGTTCCATCGACGGCCCGGATGCGGTGTTCAGCGGACACTTGCGTGTCGAAGAGGCGGATGCCTTCGCTCGGCTGCTTGCGCGCGGCGTCGGACGGCATCGGGCGTTCGGCTTCGGCATGTTGGTGCTGAAGCCTGCCTCTATCGACGGTTGATCGCGCAGGCGCGACATGCTGAAGGGGCGGCTGGGGCTCGACACGTCGCGCGTGCCGCATGGGGATCGTCACGGGCTGCTGTGGCTGGAGCGCGGCGAACTCAGCGTCATCGATGGATGCCTGCATTTCACGAGCGGGCAGTACGCCGATCAGATTCCGCATCAGTCGGTATCTATGATTTTGCTCGGCCCCGGCGGCAGCGTGACGCATGACGCACTGCGTTTGCTTGCGCGCCACGGCACCCTGCTTGCGGCGGTTGGCGCGAGCGGGGTGCGCAGTTACACCGCGTTGCCGCTCATGCCCGATCGCTCGGATGTCGCGCGGCGGCAAGCCGAGCTGTGGGGCAGCGCGCGCCGACGCCTGGCCGTTGCGCGGCACATGTATGCGCTCCGGTTGGGCGAGGTGTTGCCGCATCGCGATCTGGATACGCTGCGCGGCATCGAAGGAGCGCGCGTGAAGACGATTTATCGGCTGCGCGCGCAGCAATTCGGCATCGATTGGAACGGACGGCACTACGACCGCGCGAATCCCGAGGCCGCCGATCTCGCCAATCAGGCCATCAATCACGCGGCGACGGCTGTGCAAGCGGCGGCGGCCATCGCCGTGCAGGCGCTTGCGGCTGTGCCTCAGTTGGGATTCATCCACGAGGACTCGGGTCAGGCATTCGTCCTGGATATCGCTGATCTATTTCGCGATGACGTGACGCTCTCGATAGCCTTTGCCGCGGTCAAGCAGGCCGAGCGTGGCGCGGAGACGATCGACCGGCTCGTGCGACGAGAGGCGGCGCGCGTCTTTCGGAAGCAGCAGGTGATTCCCGCGATGATCGATCGCATCAAGCAAGTACTGCGAGTGGACGAGAAGCTGGAGGAGGCGGATGGCGCTGGTCGTAGTGGTGACGCGTGACGTGGCGGACCGCTTCCGTGGGTATCTGGCCTCGGTGATGCTGGAGGTATCGGCTGGCGTGTACGTCGCGCCGCGGATGAACAAGGGCGTGCGCGAGCGGACGTGGTCCGTGCTCGCCGAGTGGCACAGCGCCGAGCCGAGGGGCAGCGTCGTGATGGTTTGGCGGGAGCTCGATGCGGTCGGGGGAATCGGGATCGCGCAGTTGGGATCGCCTGCGAGGCAGCTCGTGGATGTGGATGGGATGTATTTGGTGAGGCGGGGAGTGAGGTAGGTCGGGGTGACATTCGTTCTTTGGAAATTTGGATTTTTTGGCGGATCAGGTTCGGGGTTTTGCGTTCTCAATCATTGAGTTATGACGGAGAGGTTCCTCCGCGCACGCGGAGATAGGCCCCGTTCGGGGACCGCATGGAGGACCTACGGGCGGGTTCCTCCGCGCACGCGGAGATAGGCCCATGAGGGGACAGGGCGGCTACGCCTACCAGCAGGTTCCTCCGCGCACGCGGAGATAGGCCCCGTTCTACATCGGGAAGGGAAAAGGTCGGCGCGGTTCCTCCGCGCACGCGGAGATAGGCCCCCCGGCCGCATTGAAGACCTGCAGTCCGAATCGGTTCCTCCGCGCACGCGGAGATAGGCCTTGCATCAAGAGCGCGAAGATGCGCAATTGATCGGTTCCTCCGCGCACGCGGAGATAGGCCTCACCGAATCCTCGAACACTCGCACCCCTGCGAGGTTCCTCCGCGCACGCGGAGATAGGCCCCGCGCCCTTGAGGCACGAGGACATCACCGCCAGGTTCCTCCGCGCACGCGGAGATAGGCCCGCGACGATTCTCGGCATTTCGGAAAACTCGCCGGTTCCTCCGCGCACGCGGAGATAGGCCCATGGCGATTTTGATCGCATCGAGCCTGATGTTGGTTCCTCCGCGCACGCGGAGATAGGCCCTGGATTTGAGTTGTGTGCGTCAAGCTGTGCAGAAACCGGATGCCAGTGGTTTCAGTTGATCCTTCTGTGCGACGTTCGGTGCGAAGGGCGTAGCCCGCAGCGCCGAACGCCGCACGCCGCTATGCAGCAGCGC
>NZ_LR733542.1 GCF_902506145.1 Burkholderia sp. 8Y
CATACGTGCGATGGGGATGGGTACGGCCCGCTGCGTTCGACATGGCTGACTGTCTCCGTCAAGCTGAACGCGCCCATCATGCGTCGAAATATTCCGCACTGAGATACGGTCGTGCCGAGTCGCATACGCCTGTTTCGACTATGTGGCAGTGATGTGTGAGGCGGTCGAGCAGCGCAGTCGTCATCTTCGCGTCGCCGAATACGTTTGACCATTCGGAGAAGCTTAGGTTAGTCGTAACCAAGATGCTCGTACGCTGTAAGCGTCGCGTGAGGGCCGTTTCAAATTTTCTGGACAAGCGTCGAAGAACGCGGCCGGCGTATCGTGCCGCTACCAGAAGAGATCAAAGCGAGGTAGGTGTAGATGGGAGGAGATGCTTCGCGACGTTCCAGGGCAACAGTTCGTCGATGCGGTTGGCCTGGTGATCGGCGATGTGCGTGAGCACGAATTCCAGGTAGGCGCGTGGATTGATGTTGTTCAATTTGCACGAGCCGATCAGGCTATACATTGCGGCGGCTCGCTCACCACCGCTGTCGGAGCCCGCGAACATAAAATTGCGCCGACCGAGGGCCACACAGCGCAAGGCATTTTCGGCGAGCACGTTGCTGATCTCGACGCGGCCGTCGTCACAAAATAGCGTGAGTCCATCCCAGCGGTTCAGAGAGTAGTTGATCGCCTCGACCAATGGAGCCTTCGGCCAAAGCGTCGCCAGTTTCTCCCTCATCGACATCTCGAGAAGCCCGAGCAAGGGGGTGCTCTTTTCCCGTCTGGCGCGTCGCCGCTCATCGGGTGGTTTGCCGCGGATAGTAGCCTCGATTTCGTAAAGATCGCCAATCATGTCGAGCCATTGTTTTGTGGTTTCCGACGGGGCCGTCTCATGGACGTTGAAGACGTATCGGCGCGCGTGATCCCAGCAAGATGCCAGGCAAAGCTTGCCGCTTTCGGTCAGCTCGTTGAAGCCGGCATAGCCGTCCGCCTGAAGGACGCCTTCGAATCCGGCAAGATGGGTTTGGGGTTGGATGCCTTTGCGGTCCGGCGAGTACGCGAACCAGACAGCAGCGGGTTCGCTCGAACCAGAGCGTCGATCATCGCGCACGTAGACCCACAACCGACCCGTTTTGGTTTTCTTGTTGCCGGGCGCAAGCACCGGGATCGGTGTGTCGTCCGCGTGGAGCTTCGCAGCCGACATCGTGTAACGACGCAGCGCTTCAGTCAGCAACCGGCAGAGTTCTTCGCATTGTCCGACCCAACGTGCCATGGTGGCCCGATCGAGACGGACGCCGTCGCGCGCCGCGATCTCGGATTGCCGATACAGCGGCGTATGGTTCGCATATTTCGAAACGATGATCTCGGCCAGCAAGCTCGGATGCGCGATGCTGCGCTCGATTGGCAGCCCCGGCATGGGTGGTTGCACGATGTGGCCGCAACCGGCGCAGATCCGCTTGCGACGGATCGTGCGGATGACCTTGAACATTGCTGTGACGCGCGCGAGTTGCTCGGATACATCCTCGCCGAGCGAGTCCATGGCGTTGTTGCACTTCGGGCAGATGGAATCGGGCTTGAGCACGCGTTCTTCGCGTGTCAGATGGTCCGGTAGGGCTTCCTTCGCGGACGCCGCGGCCGCGCCTGAACTCGATGCGCGAGCACGGGCACGGCGAACATCAGCAACGCCGCTGCCCGCTGCCAGATCCTCAAGTTGGGTTTCGAGCCGATCGATCTGTCGGTCTACCTGCTCGGATTTACGCCCGAAGTGCATGCGCCTGAGCTTGTCGATCTGTGCCTTCAGGCGCTCAAGTTCCCGGTCCCGCTCAACAATCTCCCGGTCGCGTTCGGCGATCTCCTGGCGCATCTTTGCCATCGATGCCTGCTGCTCGAGCACCAGGGCGTGGAGCTCGGCAACGGTTTGCGGAAGCGGCGCATGGTCAGGCATGCGCCGCAGTTTACGAGCCTTCGATGCCGTTTACAACATCGACAGTGCGGCCGTACGCCGGGGTTGTCGCCAATCGATGCCTTCCAGCAACATCGATAGCTGCGCAGACGTCAGATAGATCTTGCCTCCATCAGCCTGTGGCCAGATAAACCGTCCGCGCGAAAGCCGCTTCGCGAGAAGCCATAGGCCGTCATCGGTTGCCCACAGAATTTTTACGAGATCGCCGCGACGCCCCCGAAAAATGAACACATCGCCGCCGAGCGGATTCTCCTGGAGTGCCGTTTGCACCTTCGCGGCAAGAGCAGGAAAGCCGCTACGCATGTCGGTTACGCCCGCCGCGATCCACACGCGTGTACCCGTTGGCAGGCCGATCACGATCGCACACTCTTGAGCACCGTACGCAGCGTTTCGGCGTCAACCACACCATCGACCTTGATCACCGCCCGGCCAATTCGGACTTCAATCGTGCCGATGGTTCTGGCTGGCTTCACCGTGTCCGGTTCGACCGAAGATGTCGGCGTGATGGCGAGCGGCGCGTCGCTCACGATCGTCACCGGAACAAGTTCGGTCGTCCCGGCAGCCTGCTCCGCACGGTAACGCCGCCGCCACTTGAACAACATGTTCGCGTTGATGCCATGTTCCCGGGCGAGTTTCGAAACAGAGACGCCTGGCTCACATGCGGCTGCGGCCAGGCGACGTCGAAACTCTGGGCTATGGTTCGGGATGCCTTTACGTGTTCCCGACGCTGGCTTCTCTTCTGATCCCAAAATGGTTTCCGCTACTCAAAATGGTGGGAACCACTTTGGCGTCTCCGATCGCACAGATCAAGACGGCCGCGACGCGACGCTTACCGTACGCTCGTAGAGCTTCGAGAACAGATGAAACAGCAGTGCGCCCCCGGTTTGCGTGAATGGCAGATACCCGAGTTCGTCCAGCACAATGGCGTCGACATACATCAGCCGATTCGCGAGTTGTCCAGGTTTGCCTGCGGCCTTCTCAGCTTCAAGTTGGTTCACAAGCTCGACGGTGGTAAAGAATCGAACCCGCTTTCCGTGGTGCTGTATCGCTTCGAATCCGATTGACGTCGCAAGGTGCGTCTTCCCCGTGCCGGGTCCGCCGATGAACACGATGTTCTGCGCCGATTCGCAGAATCGTACGGTGTGGAGTTCACGAACGAGGCCCTCATCGACGCTCGCTTGCTCGAAGTCGAAGCCCGCGAGGTCGCGGTGAGCAGGGAAACGTGCAGCGGTCATCTGATAGTTGATTGACCGCACCTGACGCTCGGCTGTTTCCGCCTTCAGCAGCATCTGCATGAACTTCCCCGGCTCGAACTCGTTGTGACGCGCCTGCGCGAGCAGTTCGGGCCACGCTTGCGCCATACCGTGGAGCTTCAACGACTTCAGTAATGCGGCAGTTTCCTTCGACATGACCATCCTCCTCGTTGCGAACGCGAAGCCGCTGGTATCGGTGAACATCCGCAACCGGTTCGACCTCGAGCGTGATTGCCGTTCTCACCACGTCACCCGGTCGAGCCGTCGGGCTCTTTAGGCGCGCGAGAATGTTCAGGACATGGTCACCGCTCGGACGCCCCGATTCCAGCGCTAGCTCGACCGCAACCAACACCGCCTCCAGCCCATGAATTGGAGTCGCCGCGAGGACCTGCACCATCACGCGGTCGCCGCCGGTCTGCTTCAACAGGTGTCTTTGCAGTCGAAGCATCGGTTCGGGCATCGTCAAGAACGGCGCACCGTTTCTCAACGAGCCGGGCTTGCGCTCCACCAAGGCGATGTAGTGGCGCCAGTCGTAGAAGGTCTGATAGCGGTCGAAGCTGCGCGGATGGCGGGCAATCTCGATGCCGTCGGCGACCAGGCTGATGTAAGTCGGATAGCAGCGCAGGCTGACGATTTGATGCGCGTACTCGGTCGGCACGCTGTAACGGTTTCGGTCCAGGTGTACCAAACTCGTGGGCGACACACGCGCCGGCTTTTCGATGTAGCCATCAAATGGCTTCGGCATCTGCATCAGCCGTGGACGTTCGTCTGCCAAAGCATCTTCGACGCTTAGTTCAGGCCACTGTGGATGTTTCAACTCCTTCCACGCCTGTCGGCATCGCTCGGCCAACCATATGTTCAGAACTTCAAGCGACTCCCAGCGAATCACGATTGCATCGTGCCAAATCTGTCGGCGCCGGTCTTGAACGTTCTTCTCGACGATGCCTTTCTCCCAGCCGGCGGCTCGGTTGCAGAACTCCGGCTCGAACAGGTAATGGCCGCACATCGCGTGGAACCGCGCATTGATAGCGCGCTCCTTGCCAGGTTCGACTTTGTCGACAGCAGTCTTCATGTTGTCGTATATGCCGCGACGAGGGACGCCACCGAGAGCAACAAACGCTCGTGCATGGGCGTCGAACAACATCTCGTGACTTTGGGTCGGGTAGGCAACGAGCCAGAAGGCGCGACTCGCGGCGAGCTTCAGATGCGCGACCTCCACTCGGCGCCTGAGCCCACCGATGAAGACGTACTCGCAGCTCCAGTCGAACTGGAACGCTTCGCCGTATTCGAACGCGAGCGGCACGAAGGCGCCACGCTGCGCTCCGGCATCGCGTTCCTTCTTCCAGTTGCGAACGAACGCTGATACGCGGTCGTAACTGCCGTCGTACCCGGAGGCGCGCAAATCCTCATACATCTGAGTCGCCGAACGTCTCTCTCGTCTTGGACGCTTGGTGTCGGCGAGCAGCCACAACCGCAGTTGCTCGGACCAAGGGTCGACAACGCTGTTATTGACGCGTTTCGGATACTTCGGCTCACCCGTCGACGGCTCGCGCAGCCAGCGTCGAATGGTGTTTCTTGACAGCCCCGTCTGTCTCGCAATGTCCCGCAGCGGGACGCCGTCGCGGAAATGCATCCGCCGAATTTTGGCCAACATGCTCACGGTTATCACTCCGTTCTCCCGCTTGGCGTCCAAGCGGGGAGT
Organism: Burkholderia sp. 8Y; assembly: GCF_902506145.1. Classification (GTDB taxonomy): domain Bacteria; phylum Pseudomonadota; class Gammaproteobacteria; order Burkholderiales; family Burkholderiaceae; genus Caballeronia. The sequence goes on from NZ_LR733542.1 coordinate 4,901, forward strand.
TGAACATGTGGGTCAATTTTCGATGCAAATTTCTAGCGGAAGTGGGTCAGTTTTGCGCGCCTATCAACACCCTTGACCGAAAGGAGCTAGGCGTGAGAGTTCAGAGAGCACATCGACCGATGCGCGTGGGGAGGTCGGGCGCCGTTGCTACCAACCACCCTGTGGCAACACAGGCTGGGTTAGATGTTCTTCGCGCTGGCGGAAATGCGTTTGACGCCGCAGTTGCGGTGTCGCTGTGCCTGGGCGTGGCCGAGCCGCATATGTCGGGCCTTGGGGCGGACGGCTTTTACCACTGCTACCGGGCGGACGAATCGAAGGGCGTGGTGTACAACGGCTTTGGATTCGCGCCACCTCGCACAGTGAAGGCTAGCATGAGCCGCTTGCCGATGCGCGGACCCGAAAGTGTTTCCGTCCCCGGTGCCATCGGAGCACTGGGCGTCATGCATTCTGAACAGGGCAGTCTGCTTTGGGCGGAGCTCGTAGCGCCGGCCATAGCAGCGGCGATTGACGGCTTCGGCGTAACGCACGTTTACCAGCGCTTTGCAGCGAAGTACGCAGATGAAATCAAGTCTTTTGCTGGCGCAGCGAAGGTCTTCCTTCGCGACGGCCACGCTCCGCCGATTGGCGACTTTTTGGTTCAAGACGGACTTGGAGCTTCACTCGAGGTCTTGGCTCGAGAGGGAGCCGAAGGATTTTACCGAGGTGCGCTGGCCGAAGTCGTTGCTGCGGATTGTTCCAAGGCGGGCGTTCCGATTGCTCTAGACGACTTGGCAAGCTTTCGTCCGAGCTCCAGGAGCCAATCAGCGTCCGCTATCGAGGATTCGAGGTCCGACAAACACCGCCGAACTCCACCGGCTTCGTTCTGCTTCAAGCTCTCAAGCTCGTGGAGGCTCATTTGCCGCGAGAGTCGGCTTTCCTGTCCGCCGACGTGGCGCATCTGCTAATAGAGGCGAAAAAGCTAGCCTTCGTCGAGCGGGAGAGGCTTGGGGCTGAACCTTCATTCGCGCCAATCCCAGTCGACCAAATTCTGGCGGAATCGTACGTGGCAGCCTTGGCGGAGGAGATTGACCTACGCCGAAGCGCTACTCGGCCTGTCCGACCTGAACGCGGGGAGGGCAACACCACCTATTTCTGTGTTGTAGACCGTCACGGGAACGCCGTGTCAGCAATTCAAAGCCTCAACACGTGCTTTGGTTCGGGCGTGCTTCTCGAACAGTAGGGTGTCCTGCTCAACAATCGCTTGAACTGCTTCCATCTCGAAGCCGGACTTCCAAATAAACTCGTGGCAGGTAAGCGGGTCCGGCATACTATGAACGCGCCGATGGTCCTGAAGGATGGAAAGGTCTGGGCGGTCTTCGGCACGCCCGGAGCCGACGACCAAGTTCAAACCAATTTGCAGGTGGCGGTCGGTTTGATGGACTACGACCTAGACCCACAGAGCCTGTCGAAGCACCACGCTGGAGCAGTTCGCAAAGAGGGCAGAATGCCAACTGGCCACATGGTGGTGGTGATGCGCTGACCATCGAGGAAACAATGCCGCATCCCGTGCGAGACGGGCTGAAAGAGCGGGGACATGAGCTAGTTGAGGTTCCTTATCTCGAAGGGCCATGTAGCGTCGCCTGTATCCGAATACTAGAAAACGGCGCGAGGGTGGCAGCTTCGGACCCACGCCGTGACGGTCGGGCGGCCGCCTACTGACGATGCGTATAGATTCAAAACGCGTCCGTTAGCTGGGCGAGCGATTGTCCGTCCTTCACTGACAAGGGACAGACGGCGTTCCTCCAAGCTTTACGATTGCAGCTTGCTGCTGCATACAATCAGCCTGTGCTTTCAAGGCAGTGTCAGGGTACGTTGCCACCGACGTTGCTGCGCTGTTTTGTGCAGCAATCGCAGTGTTCCGTGCATTGATGGCATTGGTGTAAGCAGAGGCGCCGGTCCCTACAGCGCTGACGCCTGCTGCAAGCGACGAGTCGCTTTGGTAGCTCAAGACACTTGGTGCACCGTCTGCGCCGACCGTCAAAGAGATGTTGAGATTCTGTGCAAATCGGTTATCGACGGGCAGGACAAGGTGTCGTCCAAATTGCGGAATAGAGACAGTAACCGGCGCCATGATGTCGCCTTTCGCGTTTGCTGGGTCGACCGGCGCGTACCAGTTCTCGTCCAGTGGCGCACACAAAGATAGACATACTCGAAGTCGGCCTGCTATGGGTTGCCGGACGACAAGCCCTGCCACCGGGCTGTCCTTCGGTTTGTCGTCGATAAAGCTCTGGTCCTTCCAACGATGTGTCCCATCCAACAAGGACAGCTCAACGACGGCGTCGGCATGCTCCCAACTTAGCCCGTTCGTTGGTACCGGAATAGTATCGTCAGACCCGTTGATAGAGAAGTGAAAGCCGCTAGGTGGGCTACTCGATGACCCCCACGCTTGCCACACCTGCGCAAGAAATCCGACCGGATAGGCCTTGAAAACGGTTGGACGTCCGTCCGCCGATGGCTGTTGAGAAGGAACATCACCCTTTCTAGGGGTTATCGTGACGGGAATCGTGAGCGACACAAGCTTCAGCGCCTCCGCTAGCTGACCAGCGACCGAGCTCGTAGCGGAGTCTGCGGTCTGAGCTGCTGAAGCCGCGGACGAACCTTGGTCGGTTGCTTTGGAATTTTTCGACGAAGTCCCCTTAGCCAAATCGCTTTTCAGCTTCTGAACATTTGCCAAGGCTCGGGTCGCTCGCGGGCTACAGACGGTTGCAACGCTTGGATTAAGTATTTGAGTATTCGTGTCATAGAACAGGGTCCAGTCGGACGGGTTCTGCTTGATGCCAGCAGGCGTCGGCACTCTACCTGTGAAAAATGCGCCGGCGATAGCTGAGGCCGTACCAAGCGTCGCTCCGGCAACCTGAAGACTCTGGTCATTCGATGTCGAATTCAAGCCTTGGATAGTCTGGTTTCCATTCAGATTCAGCTTGAGCGAGGTGTTTCTGAAGACGCTTTCCAGCTGACGATATTTAATCGACCAATACTCGTCACTGTCTGCCTCGAAGGTCTGCGAGACACAAGCGGCGACAGAAAGCGCCATCGATGGTGCTAGCAAGGAAGTGGAACAATCGAGAAGCGTCACGGTAAAGACGACATTCAACCTAGTAAGGGGAAGCGCATACGGGAAGGAGCCCATCGGATACGCGTCGCCGGCCCTCGGGTCGAAGGCTTGGCTCTCAAGACGCGTGGAGCACGCAGTGAAGAAGAGTGCTGAAACACTCAGAACAGAGGCGACAAAACCGTCCCGTGTACGCATGGCGCTTCCCTCGAATTTTGGCTCGACCGAAGTAATCAGATACTGCCTTCCGCCGGTTACATGTATTCGATATCAGGCCCCACCGTCGGCGTTCTGTGCGGTGGCGCACGATTCGTTCGGCCGGGGAGTTTGCAGAGGCGCATTTTCAGCGTCTCTTCATGAATCGCATCGCAACACGGAATCGTTGGACGGTGAAGCGATGGACGGTTAAGCGATGGCCGCACCCGATTTGCAGCGCGGCTCGGCGACCAATGCAAATCATTAGTTCCCACTGCTCCGCACTGAGTACAGCCACAGGCATCGTCGCTTTCAATGGGGCGAGCCGACGGAAGCGGGGCGAATGTTCCGCTCAGCGTCGCCGCTCGTCAACCTCAATTCCCGCGTCGTCCTTAAGCGGCGGCAACCTCAGGACTATGAGCGTTCGCGCATGCGTTCTCAAAATTAGAACAATGTTTGTGCCTCAGTGCTATTGGTACCAGATTTTGCGCGACCACACTGCACTCGCACACCAGCAACCAGACAAGACGCATCGTCAGTATCGCGCATCAGCGGGGTGTCTAGCGTCAATCGGGGTGCGGGACTCGTACTGGTGTTGATTGTTAAGCGTTTTGCGTATCATGAGGGCCTCCTTCTCCGTGCAAAGGCATTGCTCAGCCTGTTAGACCGTCCCGTTGATTGAGACGCAGTATGTCTAGGTTAGAACCTAGACTTCCGCTATGTCAGTCGCGCCGGCGGCAAACGCCACGGCGTCAAGGAGATAAATGAACATGGCAACTTCTTACGAAGGTCGATATTGCGGCGTCTGTGACCACCCGCTGCATAAAGGATACTTCAGCTTATCGAAGCGCAGTCAGACGCTGACGGACACGCCGTCCGGAACGGTCGTCATGGTGTCGGCCGACGAATTGGTGACAGACTTCTGCGGCTCTGAGTGTAGCGAGTACGCTGAAGCGGCAATCACATCAACGCTCACATCCCCGTACCCATCGCGGGGCAAAACCGTCCCTTGCTCCCTTTGTCTGCAACCAGTCGACCGCACGTTGCCTCACGTCTCTGTCAGCATGATGCAATTCGAAGACGCGTCGCAGCCTTGGCTCGTCTCGGCGCGCGTCGTCGACGAGCGCGAGCTAGCCGTCTACTGTGCAGCATGTGCTCAACCGGGTCGCGCGTCGCAAGCATTCGACGAGTCCGAGTTGGGCGTTGCAGTGTGACGGTCTTTCTCGACGATGAGCGCGCCATCACGGAAGGTTGGACCGGGTCTGGGCTCACAAGGCAATAACGTTGCTCGAAACCGGTGCAGTCGAAGAATTCTTGTTTCGACACGGCCATCGAACTCCTTGGTGCAACCAGCGGCGCGGCCCTGTCTGACCACGACCGGAGCAGAATGAAGAGTCATCGAAGTAACGGCAACGTAAAATGGGACCAACTGAGAAGAACGGCAATGAAGCTGCCGCCGTGGGAGCGAGTTGCCGCCGCAGCACGAGAGGTCCAGGCCGCATCCGCAGGGCTCGAGGAGCGCTTCAACGCTTCGACGGACGCTGCAGCGCCGCCGCTACCGCTGGCCCGCCTGACCGCCGCTATCGCGGAGCTTCAAGCAGCGCGCGACGCGCTCGATGCACTGCTTGCACGCAAGTCGATGCACTGATTCGTTGATTCGTTTCGCTGCGTTATACTGAGCGACTTGTCGCATGTGGGTTTGATTCAACGCTCAGTATTGCTTGCCACGTCGCCCATGCGTCGAGCGATGCAACGCTGACATGCGGCTCTCGTCAGCTAGAGCCCCGAAAACAGCGCCGGTTCAGCTGGCGACATTCGTCTTGCAACATGGCACAATCCGAACGAAGTCGTTCGGACCACGCGACGCCCGCGCGCGATTCTCCTGACGTTTGCTTTCAACGTTTCGTTTGCTCACATGCACGGCGTCGGAGGTGGCGACCAATGAACAGGAAACTAACCGCGCTCGGCATCGCCTTCGTCCTCACCTGCGCATCTCATTCCGCCGGGGCCGAGACGGTAAATCAACAGCAGGTCAAGTCGCTCCAGGAGATAAGCGACTTCATCAAGGCAAATTGCAATTCACCACCGATTGAAGGGTCCGGTAGCAGTTTGCGCCTCAACGCCGAGGGGAATGCTCAACTGAGCAACCTGTGGAAGGCTGTTGCTCAGGTTCAAGGCAAAGCCGGCGTCGATGCGAAGTATGAGCAGTACAAAGGTGTGATTCAGAGTGACTTGGCCAAAGCACTGGCGTCTAGCAACGATTGCTCACGAAACGCTCAGAATCTCTTGGTCCCTCTAATGGTTCCTGGGCTGAGTGGCCAATCCGCGCTTCCGTCCTCGATGCTGGAAGGCGGGACACCTCCATCGCCGCAGAAGGTTGTCAACAGCCGAACTACGGGACTGTTGGAGCGCGATATTCCAATCAGCGATATAGCCGGGTGGCGACTTCCTCCAGCCTCGTTTCCAAGGGCCGTCCATTTCGACCTTCGAATAGAGGGACAAGCAGAAGACTTAGAATCCCGAACGTCGCTGATGACGCTCTTACAGGACGGGCAGCAGGTATGCTCTTATCGCTTCGATATCGGCAACAATAAAGTCGGAAAGGTCGCAGCCTTGAAACGCTGCGACCAAGATGTTGCTGCAGATGAAGGACACATATATACGGTTACCGTACAGCCGGCATCAAAGTTCGTCTCCGTGACAATGAACGCGTCGGCTCAGCGGCCTCGATGAACGCGTACCGATACAAAAAGGGGCGTCACGCCCCTTGTGCGTCACACGGCAGCCTACTCCAGTTGCCCTTCAATGCTCTCGAGAGCACGCTCGCGTTCCTTCGACTGGCCACCAAGCGGTGGGCCAGCGAAGCTCTTTCGTACGCCGCCTAGGTACCAAATTCCCAGAAGAAGGACCAACAAGGCCGCAATGACGTAAATGACCTTCTCATTTGGCGGTTGGATGCCCACGTACGCCAATACCAACGCCCCGAACACAGCAAGAACCCCAAAAGGCTTAGACAGCCAGCCAAGCTGAAATGGTCCCTTCTCGGTCCACGTGCGCCCTTCAGCGGAGATTCCTGCGGCAATCGGCATCGCATAAGAGATGAAAAGGAATACGGCACTGCCTGCACTTAGCACCGAGAATGCATCGCCGTACAGCGTAACGGCAATTGCGAGGATGGCAGACACCCAGATTGCGACGCCCGGAGTTCGGTGTTCGGCATTGACCTTTCGCATCCACCTGGAGCCAGGTAGCCCGCCATCACGAGCGAATGCAAACATCATTCGCGACGTTGACGTCACAGCCGCGAGTCCACAGACGTAGTTGATGAAGAACATCAGTATCTCGATGACGAAGCGCAATGGCCCGGTAATGGGCGCCAAAATTGCCTGGAAGAAGCCCGTCCCTTGCTTTACGGCAGCACCGACATCGGGCATCACGAGCACAAACGCGCAGACCATGACGTATCCGAACGTCGTTGACCAAAACACCGAGCCAATAATGCCACGTGGTACGTTTCGAGAGGCCTCATGTGTCTCCTCCGATGTGTGGGCGGAAGCATCGAACCCAGTAATCGTGTATGCCGTGAGAAGAAGGCCAGACAGGAAGGCCATTGCCATCGTTTGCTTTGGCCACATGCCACCGTCTACACCGGTAAAGTTTGTGAAGGTAAAGAGCCGAGACAAGTCGACCCTTACAGGCGAATAGACGAGCAGCGACACGACAAGCAAGATGGTCACAGCAAAGATGAGGTAGCCGGACAAATCAGTGATTCGGCTAGTTATGCGAATGCCTTTGTGATTCAAGAATGCTTGTGAGGCAGTGATGACGGTGAGAAATAACGTCTGCGACCACCACCCGAGCGACTCTGGTGCAACGCCGAACATCGGTGCGATGATGGTTCGGAAGAACGGGTCATAGGTTCCGTAGTTGATTGCGGCAACAACGAAAACCAAGCCTAGAAGGTTCAGCCATGCCGTCAGCCATCCCCACGTCTTGCCCCCGAGAATTGAGCTCCAGTGATAGAGCCCGCCGGCAGTCGGATACGACGATGCGATTTGTGCCATCGCCGCGGCGACAATCAGGGCAAACAGCGAGCCAAGTGGCCACCCCAAACCTATTGAGGCACCTCCCGCCGCAGATAGTCCCAACTGAAAGGAGGTGATGCCTCCTGAGAGGATGCAAATCAGCGAGAACGACACCGCGAAGTTGGAGATTGCCCCCATACGGCGGGATAATTCCTGAGCGTAGCCCATCTCGTGCAGCAACTTTACGTCGTCGTCTAGGAATTCCGTCGCGTGCGTAGTTCGTTTCGTGTCCATGACGCTACCTCTTCAAAGGATTCACACGTGTTGAGCATTGGTTATCTGCTCGCATAACATGCAAGCAGCGAGAATGTCTCCCTTTGCGCCGGCTTGACTTATTTGCGTTCACGCAGCGGTGAAGCAGTTGTCGACATACAGGTGGGCGCCGTTGATGAACGACGCATCATCACTCGCAAGGAAGAGGGCCGCGTGCGCGACTTCCTCAGGTGCGCATAGCCGACCCTGCTGCACGGATAGAGCCGCTTCGCTCGCGTCGAAACCGTACTTAGCAAGAGCATCGATTTCCCGCCGGCCATGCGGGGTGTCAATGAAACCGGGATTGACCGCGTTGCAACGAATACCGCGGTCACGATATTCGACCGCAATAGCCCGCGCGAACATGGCGCAAGCTCCCTTTGTCGTGAAATACAAGACCTCCAGCGGAGTGGCCGCCACTGACGAGATGGAAGCAGTGCAGACAATAGAACCGCGACCTGCCGCTAACATGTGAGGAAGCACGGCTCTTGTCATCAAGAACATGCTTCTGACATTTACATCCATCAGCCAGTCATAGTCTTCGTCGGTCGTTTCTAGGAAGGGCTTAACGACGATACTACCGGCATGGTTGAACAGTGTGTCGACTTGTCCGAAATGGGACGCGACGCTGCCGACAGCATCTTCCACGGCTGCGCGCGTCGAGACGTCTGCGACGAAGAGTTCGGCGATTCCGCCTTCAGCTCGAATCTGCTCGACCAGTTGTTGGCCGGCTGATTGATTGATGTCAATTACGGCGACTTTGGCGCCTTCCCGAGCGAACAATCGAGAGGCAGCACCACCCGCGCCCGTTGCACCACCCGAGACGATTGCGGTCTTACCGGCAAGACGTCCTCTTCCTGCGCTTGGGGTGGAATTACTTTCGGCAAACCCCTGTTGAACAGCCATGCGAACGCTCCTTGTCGTGTGAGTAAGCACAAGGTAGGCTCGCCGAAATCCCGGGACTATCCAAAATTGGCAAAATCAGCGTCGAACCTAACGTCTGCAGGACGAAGCCGGGGCAAGAGTGTGTCGTAGACTGAACCGCGCGACCGCGACGAAAGCTGTATGTAAAGATTGGGGTCTAGCGCAGGGAATCGGGGCTCGCCGCTGATTTTTTTCTTCCTTACACTGAACAGTCGGCAGGAAAAGGCGTTCGTCGAGGATGCGAAAATGTCAACATGCGAATCACCCACGTCAGTCGCGGTCAGGACTTGCCATAGCGTTGAGGAGCAAGCTGCGCTTCTCGACACGTGGAATCAAAGCTATTGTCAAATCTCGCGTGGGGTGTTCGCTGGCTCAATCACGACGCTAGCCATCGGCGGCTTTCGTGTCCATATCGAGCGGCTCAATCGAACGGTCTACCAGCGTGGCGAGGTTGCAGCGAACGAAATCGCTGTTGGCATCCCATTTCAGTTGGAGGGACACGCGCTACTTTGCGGACAGGCTAGCCATCGAAATGCACTCCACGTTTTCTCTGGAGAAGGTGGATTTGAGTTTTTGTCTCCTGACCAGCACCTCGTTGTGAACCTGGAGGTTTCTCCAGAGAACATAGCAAATCGTGCCGCGCGGGAGCAACTTGAAATGCTTCGCCCTCGGCTTTCGAAGAGAGCCGGACTCATTCCGGTTGCTTCCACTAAGTTACAGGAGTTTCGTGTGGCACTTGAGAGCATGCTTGGCATGCTAACCAAGATGCCACATTTGACGAAGGACATGGACATCGCTGAAACGTTCGAGCGAAGTGCTGTCTTCGGGCTCGCCGACGTGCTCGCCACTGAACCAGACCTGGTCACACAAAGCGCTTCGCGTACGTCACGGCACTGGCAACTCGTTCGAGCGGTCCGTGAATTGGTAGAGGCGTCGCCTGACTGTCCACTGACAGTTGCGGAACTGTGCGTTCGGCTCAGAACGAGCCGTCGCACGTTGCAGTACGCCTTCGAAGAAGCGCTCGGCATCAATCCGTTCTCGTACACCCGTGTGATTCGTCTCGGAAAGGTGCAACGCGAGCTCCAGAGTGCCAACTCCGTAACAGAAGCCGCCACGCGGTGGGGCTTCTGGCACCTCGGGAACTTTTCAGCCGAGTATCGTGAACACTTTGGCGAACTTCCGTCAGAAACGCTTCGACGGTATCGAAGGTGACTGCCGCATCTCCTGCAAGCCGTTGGATATGTCTGCTTGGATGCGCGTCCGTTCGGTCGAAAGAGCCGATAGGACATTTGATTGGAAGACCTTGGGAAGAATAATGTCTCACCGCACATCGCATCGACCTTCATTGCGCGGAGTCGGAAAGAAACGCGCTGCGCGCAACGGGTTGCAGCCTAGGTTGAGGGCTTGAACTCGGGCTCCTGCGCCCTACAATGAATGTCATCTTGGCCACGCCTGGTTGCCCATCAAGATGAGCTCTCATGTCAGCGGTGATATGCGGTTGCAAGCCGAGATGCTGACCTTCCTTGTCATCTCCCACCTTGCGACTAAATTCGCGACCGGTGATTGGATGTCAATAGAAAGTATTGTCGAGTCGTGCGCCTACTGGTCGAAGGCAATGCAGCGCGACGAAGACGTCATAGCCAGGGTTATGTTGGCAAGTCGTGCACGACCAATCGCCGCCGCGACCGGCCAGACGCTGAACGGCAGCGCTCTAGCGTCAATCTTTGACAGCAATCTGCGCCTCGACTTCTCGTCCGCTAAAACTCGAGCCATATTCGACCGGTGCCTGCAGTCGCTACTGACCAGTAAGCGGCTGGCCAACTCACCTTGATTGTCGGCGAAGCGCTTGGGAGTATCGTGTCCACTAAAGCGAATAAGCGGACACGTGAACACTATCGAAGAAGAGGCGTTGCCGACCCGTCGCCGTCGTCG
>NZ_LR733541.1 GCF_902506145.1 Burkholderia sp. 8Y
GAAACGTGGCTGGAGGACAGCCGCTATCTGAACATGGCCCTGCTGGCCGAGCAGAAGAAGGAGTTCTTGCGCGCTGCTGCATAGCGGCGTGCGGCGTTCGGCGCTGCGGGCTACGCCCTTCGCACCGCACGCCGCACAGAAGATCAACTGAAACCACCGGCATCCGGTTTCTGCACAACTTGACGCACACAACTCACGTCTGTCCTGCTCGGCGCTGTTCTAGTTGGCCTGTTCGCCTACAGCCTCCTAAGCATCCTTTTCTTTGTGTTACTTACCTTGCATGGCGGGACGGCCTGACCAATGACTCTAGGCGGTCCCCCGCGTTGCGAGAGTTCTTTGTGGATGGTGCGCCGATCTGCTGCGGTCGGTCCCTTGCCATAACGACGCTGTGTCGATCGCCCGATAGGGACGACTTAGTGCCCCATTCCGCCGGGCAGCGCGATTTCGGCGACTGCGGCAACTGGCCCGTTTGGTCATTGAAGGCGGCTCCCCGGAGCGGGGACAGTTCGCCGGTGTTTGTCTCAACTGGCAAATGTTCGATCGCTTGAACTTTTTCCACCCTCGGCCCACGTGTAGGTGGGCGAGTTACATGCATGCGGCAATAACCGACGCGAGCTCAACTGCTGTAACGCCCCTCGGCATCTCATTCTTCGCGCACACGTGGATTGGCTCGTCCTTGCTCAGGCGGGGCGGTTTTTCTTTTGTATTTGTCGTTCGCGGACTAAGCTTCGATTGTGCCCCACTTCGCGTTGCGCGTTGTCTATCACCTTCATCCACACCGCACTGGACGAGCTTGCTTTGGCCTTGTCCGTCGCTATCCCGTGCCCGCCCCACGGCCACGCGGCATCGCGACTTGCGCCCGTTCGTGTTTTGCTTGCGCCGGGAGCTCACGACACACAAACTGAAGCACGCCGCCGCGCTGCGGTCGGTCCATAGCTGCCGGCTGTTTGCATGCTTGAAGTCTTGGGACGGCCGCGGAAGTGGTCTTCAAACAATCGAGCAGGTCTGGCCCGCAATGGACGCTAAACCGGCGCATCGAGCCAATTCCAAGGCGCTGCGGCAGCGGGTTGAGCCGACCATGGCCGAGGAAACGGAGCGAAGGGACCGTTGATCGACTGGCAAGCCATCAGTGCACAGGGTCGAGGCGCTACGGTTCAAGTTCGTGCCGAACCGCAAGGCATATTGTTCGTTTGGTTGACAGGCGTGGTGTACTCCGTGCCACGCTCGAGGAATTTATATGGATCACGACACAGGCGCGGACATCACCCTGCGCATCTACCGCATGCTATCCGGCCAGTGGGCGGGCCGTCTGTTTCTCGGCGAGAAGGAGCTTAGCGGGATAGCGGCCTGCAATAGCCCAGAGGCCGTAGAACAAGCCGCGCGGGAAACGGGCATGTACCCGGACCATATCGAGGTTTACTAGGCCGCTTCGATCCGCCCCTAAGGTTCACTGCGGTAGGGCCGTTGAACAGCCGTCTCTCCCGAACACGTACGTTGTAGACATGGTTCGGTTCATGCCGCTTTCCTACGGGCGGCCTTATTCGTTCTAGTCGCTAGACCCGCCCGCGTAACGGTGTTAACCGCACCGCCGCCGTGCAATAGTGTAGTCGTACCATCTATTCACACCGTGTCTTCGATGGACGCCCTGCTGCGGCCCATCAAAGGGTGCGCCTGCTGCCCGCGCCCATAGCCGCGCCCACCTGCCAGCCTCGGCTTTCTCCATCGGCGTAGTGGCCACAATCAATCGATTCACCGCCTTGTCGAGATGGCGCAACGCGTAGGCTTGTTGCGGGTGTGGAACGCGTCTATGCATGAGCGCCTCTCGATCTGAGTTGCAGGGTTACCAAATCCTTCAAGTTGCTCCGAGTCGTTCCGTCAATGTTCCGCGCTGTCCCCGTCGTTCCAGTTCGAACTGGGCAAGACACGGGAAAGTGAGCCAACGCTACGCTTGCCGCCCGATTCGCGCTACGCGCTCAAGTCAGCTACAGTGTCCAAATGGACAGTCATTCAGCGCAGCCCTTGGAAGCCATCAGGGAACAGATAGCCCGACTAGAAGCGAAGATTGCAACGCTTCACCTGTTGATCGCAAACCGGTCCATGTCCTTAGAGGACTTGCTAAGAGCTTCCGATCTGCTGGGGCTGCTCGGGCATGAGCTGGACCACTGGAGAGACCTTGAGGAGCTTGTCCGTCGTTCTACGCCATAACGCCGCCCTGCCCTTCGATTGGCGGCGCCCTAGCGCAAAAGCGACCAAAAGGAGGATACGATGAAATCTGCGATATGTGGGCGAGGCGGCCCGCCTAAATCACGCACGCCAACTTAGTTACGGATTGGTACTCGATAAACTCGTTCCGGCCAATGCTCATTGAGGTAGCAGTATTCGTCAGTTTCGAAACCGAGGACGTGAAGTAGATATGGCGTCGTTACGCACTCGATAGCACCGCTCAAACCGTACCGCCAATGCGACAAAAAGCTGCGCTCGTCGTGGAACGCATTTCCGCAGGCTACGCATTTAACGAAACGCTCCCGATACTCCGGCACCAGAGCCTTTGAGGCCCTATGGATACGGTCTAGCTCGGCCACCTCTCTGAACAGGGTGGCGCTGGCCGTGCGTTGCATTCCGCCCCCGCTGCGCCATTCTTCGGCGCGCTTTCTTGCCGCCGCTATCCGAGTTCGTACAGCTTCCTCTCGATCCGTTATGTAGCCCATGCCTTGCTCCCTAGGTGATTGTACCGTTTTGCGCATGCGCAGCGCGCGTGAGGCTTGGGCGACACGGAATGGATCCCGGCTACGTACCCATTCGCTCGGTTCCGGGATCACCCTCTAACTCTAAACGGAGCGGCATTCGGAACGCTTCGGTAATGCAGCGGCCTCACAATTTCTCTGCATTCCCTCGACGTGCAACTCCACTATCGTTTTACGCCTTCTGCTCGACGCTAGATAGCGGCCATTCGGCCCGATAGAGCCATACCACCAAGCGCGTTGCGCATCGACCGCCCGGGCCAAGCGGAATCCCTCTCGCAGCTAGGGCAGACGTTGTTAGCGGTAGAGTGGTGCACGGCTAGAACAGGCGCGGCAAACCTGAGATTCTCCCGACTCTCACGAACAAGAACCCTAACGCTCGTGAAAGCGCGGCGGGATCGGCTGCTCGGGATGGAACCTGTTAGGCGGCTAATCTCCCCGTGTTCTGACACGCGGATCGGTCACGCTGCCGTTTTAGTCACAGGCAGCGTCGCAACGTAAACCCCGTCTGCCGTGCGGCCCGCCAGCGCCAATGAGGCCGTCTCGTGTTGTACAGATCGAAACAGTCGCCGATTGAGCGTCGCGCACGGCGGACCGATTCGTAGGCGCGCAGGTAGACTTCTTCCTACTTGATGCTGCGCCACACGCGCTTGACGAACCAGGCGGTCGCCCCAAGGCACCCTAGCCGTCCATCGAAAGACGGACGGCCAACTTAGCACGGCCTCGGTGAATGCACTCGCCGAGAACTGCATGCCCTGATCGTGTAAGACGGAGGACAGGCCGTAACGTGAAAACGCTTAATCCTGCGCATTAACGGCATGCACCGCTTCCGGCCTAGAATGCTTCGCTCTTCCCGTTCACCGATGGACCCGCTACGCGTGACGCGCGCTTCGGTTCTCGTTCGCCGCACTATCCGATGAACTTCGTTCGATGAACGGCAGCGCCGATCCTTTCTCGTCCTCGGCGAGACGCCACGCTTGTTCGATCGCCTGCTGCACGATCGACCCAGCGCAGCACCCCTTAATGGCAGGGTCGTCGTTCTCGCCGTAGTCTGACCGGGGAGTCGTACGGACAAGGTCAAGAACCCGCTTGCTATGCTGACCGGTGAGCGCCAACTGCTTGAGCACATCCGCTTCGATTTGTTGTAGCAAAGACCCCGTCAGGACGCTCGCGGCCCTGTACCGCGCAACGGTAGCTGGAAGCACGTCACGGATCGCTGCGTCAAGCGCGATCAAAGCGTCCATGGCCCCCCAAACCCTGGCGGAGTTTCACCGGACTCAATGATTTGTGAACGGCATAGGCAGAGCGCTTCGCGGTATCTGTCCGGCGTGCGCATTAACGCCAGTGCTGCGGCACCTTCCGCATTGGTCCGAAGCCTGCGTCGCCAGCGGCCAATTCCAACGTAGGCGAGGATGATTGCTGCTAGACCGATTGGGACTAGAGCAATGAAGTAGGACCCTGGCTGTCGAATCGCCTCACTGCCTACGGAAAAGGAAACAGGGAAGATCTGTCTTTTCTCTTCGATGCACTACGTGCGCTCTTAGCAACGAGTGAGCCAAGGTGGCGCATTGTGCAGCGGCGCCGTTGGTGAGTTTTATCATCCTCGGCGATCTACCCCGTTCAACGCTCGTTTCGCCTGGCGAGCGGACGCTCTTGGGACGTCGTCAAACGATCTCGCGTTCGGGGGTGCTCGACTGAGTGCGCTTCGCAGACGGTCGAGACGGCGCTTTTGAACACCGTCTGAATGCCCGTCGGCGACTGCAGCGCAAGGACATATTGGTCGAACGCCACAAGCTGGCCGGTCAATTTGATGCCGTTGACCAGAAATACCCAAACGGCTTTCTGTTCGCGCGTCAGGGCGTTCAAAAAATCCCCTTGAATGTCACTCGCATTGATGGACATGGTGACTACCCGCTGTTTGATTGACAGAACGGGCCGTTTTCGTTCGCGCCGTTCGACGACACTACCCCGACGCGACCCTATCCCGCATCTTCGTCATAGTAGCGCGCAGCGGCTTCGAGCATGCGCCGTCGCTCCGCCCGCACGTAAATCGACGTGGTCTGCAACGAGGCATGTCCGAGGATGGCCTGTACGACGTCGGTCGGCATCTCGCGTGCCACCGCGCGTGTACCGAACGTGTGCCTAAAAGCATGTGCCGACGTGTTCGCCAGCTGCACCAGGTCGTCCGTGCTGAAGTCCGCCAACGCGGCGCTTTCGTTAGCCAGCCGTTGTGCGGCCATGCGAACGAGCCGTCCCAACGCACCGACGGTATAGGGTGCATCGTCGGCGTCCGGGTCATGCCGCTCGAACGCCGCGCGCGTGGCCGGGATCCACTGCGGTGCGATCAGCGGCCCCTGCGCTTGCGGCGCATCAAAGTCGCGGCCCCGATCGTGCCAATGCGCGCGCAGCGCGGCGATGGTGGCGCCGCTCACAGGTACCGTGCGTTGTTTGCGACGCTTGCCAACGATGCTCAACGTCCATACGGCTGAAGCGCCATGGCTAGCGTCAGTCCTGTTACCCGGCTCGACCGGGGTCGTCGTTTCCGAGGTCGTCTTCGCCGTCGGACCCGGCGCGGTGCGGCGCGACGCACGGCGACCCTCGGGAACCTCGGCGATGCGCAAGTCTTCGCGCCGCGCAAGCGCGGCTTCTGCCCGCCGCAGCCCGGAATCGCCCATCAGCAAGATCGCCGCCCGTGCGGCGCGCCACTGCCGCGCCTCCGCATCGGAATCGCCATCAGGAGCGGCATCCGGCTCGCCCGCCTGCTGTCCCTCGCATCGTGCGTCCAGGGCCTGGCGCACCTGCGCCCAGAGTTTCGCCGGCAGCGCCCGGTGCACCTGCACCGATAGTTCCCGGGTGATGGTCGCCGGTTCGTGGACCGCACTCCACGGATTGCCCGCGAGATAGCGAACCTCGACCAGCCACGCAAACGCGGCGCGCAGCACGCGCACTGCATAGGCCTGACTGTCCGCGGACAACCCTTCCGGGGCGAATGGCCGCCAGCGACCGCTTGTGCGCGGGCGCTTGGGTCCGGTGAACGACGCCAACGGCGCCTTCAAAAAATCCTTGTACGCCTCGCAGTCCTCAACGCTGAGCGATGACAGCGCCTTCTTTCGAACCACTACGCTCCACAGGATCAGCCGCTCGAGTTCGCGGGTATAAGCCCGCAAGGTCGTCGGCCGGTCCCGATAGCGATGCAGGTATGCGTGTACCGCCGCCAGATCGTGCTCGGCGCGAATGAACGCGAAACTGATGGCCCGGTTGAAACCGGCTGCGCCCGACAACTCGGCCGGCACCGCGAGGTGCTCGAACGGCGCCAGGCGCGGCGCGCTCGGATCGCCGCCAACCACAATCACGCGATCGTCGCCCTTCCCGGCGCTCGCGCTTGCCGGCACCAGAGAGGCTGTGTCGACGTCGGCCGCGACCTTGGCGCCGAGCGTCGCTTCATGCCGCCGCAGCCAGGCAACGATCGTCCGGGCGCGCAGCGCGCCGATGCGTGGCACCGAGCGCCACCAACTGCCGCCGCGCGCGTTGCAGTACTCAATCAGCGCGCCGAGCGTGCCGATGCCCTCCCCGCTCAGACGCTGGGCGATCAGCGGCCGAAACCACAGGTGTACCGGGTGGGTCGAGAGTGGCACGGCGGCCGCGAGCGTCGACGCCTGCTCGACCATCCGCAACGTCATCGCGGTGAGCTTCGCGCTGCCATGCTGCTTAATCGATGCCTTTAGATGGTCCGCCAGCACCGAGGAGCCGTGCAGCAGCGCGAGCTGGACGAGGTCATCGCGCATCGTGCGCAGAAACCGCTCCATCGCATCGGCGCTCGCCGCGTGCGGCGCGTGTTCCGGATCGTAGTAGAGCCGCGCGATGGTGGCCGCGGGCAGGCGTTGCACGAACGCGCGCAGCGCGGTGAAGTCGGTGCGCGTGTAGGTGCGCGGCGGCGGTAGCGTCAGCTGTTGCGGTTGATTGGCCATCGCGATGTGCTGATTGGTTCGTCCATGGAAGCCAACGGCTCCCCACATGCGGCTCGTTCGGTGAGTCTTTCCAAGGAAACGACGGTGAGCTTATTTGGGCGACGCGTCCCATCCGACTGTGAACAACCGCTGGTCCCAGACGACGGGCTGCGGCGCCGACACGACCAGCCGCCCCGCATCCCGATGTGCAGGATTGACCACGGCATTGCATTCCGCCCGCGCGACCACCGACGGCACGACCAAAATAGCCGAGCGCCCTTCCTCAATCCACCGGTCGCCGAAGCGCCGCGCGACCTGCGCATCGGGGGCATCCCACCCCGCCGGAAGCGCAGCGACGTCCACACGCTCAACGGCTACGTCGCCCGGTACCTCGGCTTCCACCCACACGTGATGCTTCGGGACTTTGCCGATCCGGGCGTGCACCAGCACCTCGAGCATCGCCCCCGCAAAATTCAGCGCCCCATAGATCACCGGCCGTCCCGGACTGTTGAAACGGCCACCGACTAGCATCGCGCCGGTGCCGCTCCAGATCGGGTGACGCCGGTCCGCAATCCGAAAGATCCGCATCAGGCCGGAGCCCGAGCTTCATGCGCGCGCTCACCCTCGTCTACATGGAGCCTCATGCCGGCAGCCCATAAAACAGCTTCCACAACAACTCCTCGACGCGCCGCGCGCCGAGTTCGGTCAACGCGACGTCGACTGGCGTGCGGCCTTCGAGCAGCGGGTGCGCGGTGTTCAGAAACTCCCGCGTATCGGCCTCGTCGTCCCACACGTAGCGGGCGGTCGCGACGATGCGCGCGAGCCGTTCGGTTTTTTCGGACTCGTCGGGGCTGAGCTTGTCGCGGCGGCGTTTAAACGTCGCTTCCGGCACGATGCGCGCGAGCAGCGCGCGGCGCTCCTCGGCGCTGCGCGTCGCGTGTTCAACGCCTTCCTTCAGCGCCGACTTCGGCAAGCCTTCGCGCACCTGCGCATCGAGTTCGGCGACCGTGTGCGGCACGCGGGGCAGCGCCATCACCGCCGCAATCTGTTCGGGCGACACCAGCAACATGGCGGCCTCCATAGGATCATTTGAACTGTCATTATAGTCCAAATGAACCTGCGCCCCGCTCTGCACTGAGCGTAGAGCACAGTACCCGACATTATAGGGATTAAATCCTTCGCTGCTAATAACAACTATCAGACAGACAAGTCGATAGGTCGGCAGAGGACGGCCTTGGCGGCCTGGCACATTGCTGACGGCGCTTCGACGCCGCAAGTGCATGCCAATAGGCACTCAGGCGCGATCCGCTCATGCGGCCGCGTTTGACACGAAGACCGCCTTCGTGCCCGAACGCGGGAAGTCAGCGCAAGATCCACCAGCTCATAGAGATCGACCGTAAGACGATCCGCCGTTGTCAGTCGATCTTCGAACCGCAGCGAGTCTCGGACGAGGCAAATCGCGAGTGGATCGACCAGCACATACGACTGAAGCGCAATGCTCAAGCGATTTACCAGGGATCTGGTCGAACCAGTCCTGCTTTAGTGCGAGCTACGACAGCGTCAAACGCTTTGTGCGCGCCCTCCGGCACGTCGATGCGGAGCAGTTTGACCTTTTGAGCGCGCTCCGGCTGAGGAAGCCCAAGTTAATTATGGTGATGGCGCGCCGAGGCGTGATCCCAGGGACGGGCCGTTATCGGCGCTCGCGCTTGTTCAACATGACGCTACGCTATTCGCGGCGCAGCTTCGGGCAAATGGTCTCGAAGTCCAGCAAGCAGGTTCGGCACAACTAACCGATGGCTTCAACAGGATTCAAGCGATGGCACTCCGGAAATTGCGAGCGCGCCCGGCGCCTAGGTTAGCCTCACCAGTGCCAATTTTGCAATGACGCGATGACGGGGTGACGCGGTGAGACCCGCTGTAGACAGAAAACAGCGACAGCGATTCTTAATGGGCCCGTGCAGTTTATCGGAGTTTAGCGGCACAGACCATTAGTTGCGTTTTATCGCTGCTGAATTGCTCGCGTTCGTTCGGTCCTGGTCACATTAATTTCGCCATAACGCGAGCAAAGCGTACGACGCCAATCGATGGCGCACTGCACTTTCCGCCTCGCGACACTCCCAGAAGAATCACTTGCGTCCATGGGTGATACGTCGCGGTATCAGATCGAAGCGACGAAGCCCCCGCGCAGTCTCGGCGCGGGGGCTTCGTGATCGCATCCGAATCAGACCTTTATGGCGCGCTCCACGGGATGCGGTTCCTTCAGCTTGTTCGCCACGCGTGCGGCCGCGAAATTCGATGGGTTCGGCGGACGCTTCAGATATTGCCCCGCACCGCGCACCGCGCGAAGATCGCCATCGGTCCAAGCGAGCGCGCCGCGTGTGCGCGTGTGCGTCGCCACGCCCTGCACGGTCATGCCCTCGAAGACATTGAAGTCCACCTGCTGATGATGCGTCTTCACCGAAATCGTGCGCGACGCCTGCGGATCCCAGACGATCCCCGTTGCCGCTGAAAAGTTGAGGCACGCCAGCCCAAGCGCGCGGCGGCAATATTGTGTCGGGCGGCCGAGGGAAAAGAACGTGGTTCTCTTAAATCGTGATGCCCGCGCATTCGCCGCCTGGCTCGCGCCATGCTGCTTCGCGTCGGTGGAAAGTGCTCGCCCTCGACGCAACCAGGTCCGCATGGGCGCCGAACCGCACTGCGCCGTTGCGCGGATACAGGTTGAAGATCTGCGCCGCGTTCGTCGAGGTTACGCGCACGAACTCGTTCGGCGTAAGACGTCCCATGTTCACGCCGTGATGCCACAGCACGGCCATGCGATCTTCCACGCCGCCGCAGCCGTTCGGGATCTTGGTGAAGTCCTCGCGTCCCATCGCTTTCTGCGACGCGCAGAAGACGCAGTGATCAGTCGCCGTGGTAAGTTGCAGCCTGCGCGTCAGCCCATGCCGCTGGATCGTTACTTAAAGACCCGACATGTGTGCGATACGAATAGGCGAGATGTGTTGCTGGCAGAGGCGCATGGCGAGAGCCAACGACGCCAGCATGCTCGGTCCTTGTCGGTCGGCGACGATGTTCAGGACAGCTTGTGGCTATCGTCGCGGTCCTCGCCTTTCGAAACTGCGCGTGATCAGCGCGGTCGCGGGGTTCCAAACTCGATGAACAACTGACCGACGTACTGCCAGCAAATGACGTTGAGCCTTTGATGCATCGAGTGTTTTCCGGTCCCTCAGTGAACGACGTCCTCGTGCCTGACCGAAGCACGTGCCCTAACACGACCATTGACCCGGCATAAATGTCCCGCCAGGTAGCAGTGTGGATAACATCCGTTCGTCCTTTAGTCGAAGATAGCGTTCCCTTGTTCGCCGAGGGAGCCAAATCGACTGTATCGCTTTTTGGCGAGGATTCGTCTGTTCAGCGTCGTTTCCTGAGAGATACCGTGCCGATCTGACGCTTGAACCTGACGTTCATCACCGCCACTTGGACGAGAGCGGCTATCTGGTTGGCACTTAGCAGCAGATCGTCAGTCTCCCGCAGATCGACCTTGAATTCGAAGATCATTTTATTGTCCTTCCGCCTTACTGCTAAATCGACTCCCTGCTCCGGCCGAACGTCGAGCAGC
This sequence comes from Burkholderia sp. 8Y, assembly GCF_902506145.1. Lineage (GTDB taxonomy): Bacteria > Pseudomonadota > Gammaproteobacteria > Burkholderiales > Burkholderiaceae > Caballeronia. Next base: position 10,305 of record NZ_LR733541.1, read on the forward strand.
GTTGCAATCATTTCATCGATAGTTCGACGCCGCGGGGCGTTCAACATTTTGCTCGCGCGCACGGCCATCTCAGTCTCGCCAATCGACTTTCGGATTTTAAGTAGCGTCGCCCCGAGCTCCCATGTGAAGTGCTTTAGCTCGAATAGTTGCAGGACCGAGGGCGGGAGCTTTGATATTGCTACAGCCCTTGTCAGTCGGTTCAATCCCCATGCAGGCGACGCGGCGACCGCGCTTACCATCGTCGTCCATCGTCCCTGTTGCAACCCTCGTTGATAGTCAGCGGCGAGCGCCAACGGCGAAATGTTCGATACGGTACGCCGCGCCTCATGCGGGCCGTTGCCGTCGAGAAGGTTAGCTATTTCTGACCACGACCGGCCAAGGGGATCTATTTCTAAAGCGCGTAGACAAAGTGCGTCTAATCCGTGCTTGCGTGCCAGTCGTATCAATTCCCGGGCCGTCGACGGCCATACGCCAGCCGTCTCGAATAGCGCCAAGATCTGCGGCGGCAACTTGCACACGGCGATAGCACGGCTCAGTGCTTCAGCAGTGACCTTTGGAGAGAATCGCGCGAACGCAGCTATCGCCTCGCGCTGATTGTTCCAGGTACTCCCGAGTCCCGCATGGTACAGCGCTGCCAACGCAAGAGGATCACGTGCAATAGGGATTCCAGCCAAAGCGGTCATTCTTTTACTTCTCCGTCAGAGGCCCAATTATCCTGCTCACTGGTGTGCCGCGAAACGTCGAAACGCAGTGTTTTTGGGGCCCTTTTCCTCTTTAGCGGATTGGCGGAATGTGCAATTGGTAGCCGGCGCTAACCGCGCGATAACTGCGAAGCGCATCGCGATTTAGACGAAGGGTTGTCGGTCCGTGGCCGACGCGTGACTAAGTGTCGCCGACTTAGAGCCGCACCCCTCCTTTCACGTGATCTCTGAGCGCGGTGGTGCATCTGTGGCGCATAGCACCTAGGCCTGGCGACCGGCGTCATCCCGGTCTCATGATTCCCGCGCCCACCAACCGAATGAGGAGACGCGCATCGCGATCTTGAAAACCGTCACGGTCGAGCACAGCGGCGCGGATCACCGGCCTCAGAAAGAATGGTACCGTCACGCGAAGCAGGGACCTCTCGATCGCTAGCCTTCTGCAGTTGATTATTCATTCGGACCAAACGGCTGAGCACTGTTTCCGCAACGCGCGGGGGCACTGCGGCCCGGGTCGTACATCGTCGATGATCCCATGCCGGTGCCCCTAGATGCGTCGTCGGGCCTTCTTTGCTTGCCCAGGGGTACACGACTGGCCCATGGCGACGTGGTGACATATTCGCTCGGACAAACGCCGACCTGCAGCGAAATCGACGACGTAACACCACAAGCCGTACTTGAATCCAGCAAGACAAGACGCACGCACTATTGCGTGCGATCAACGCTCATCACCGATAGCGTGCTCAATCCGTCGCGACCACGCCCTATTGCGATGGTCTATCAGCAGACGCATTCGCGACGATTCGGGCAAAGCACCCGTGCGCTGGAAGTCAATGGCGCGTTCATTCAACTGCAAGTCCGAAGACCTGTCGCACAAGGTCGGCCGGGCGCAACGTCAGTGACCGATGCTTATGCGCAGGGGCGGGCGTGTGCGTTCAGCAGTGCTTCCAAGACGGGGGAGCCGTGCAAAGTTCACTCCTAAGAGTTTACTTGAAGTAAACCGCGTTTACGAATATGCTCCGTCTGAACCGAATCACCCTTTTTTTGATCGTCTTCATCTCAAAAGCGGGTGACACCCAAAGTTTAGGGGAAACCAATGTCCGAAAGCGACGTCCTTATTTCGAAAACTTTGGCGATCGACGACGCGCCGACCACCATCGCCGATCTGCTATCTATCAAGGAGCGTAGTCAGCGCGCCTTCAGTCATAGGCGCGACTTGCTGCTTGAACCATACCCACGAAAGAAGGCGCCCGTCTTCACATCGAGCGACATCATCTCCCTCTGTGGTCTGTCTCGCGACCAGTTTAAGTATCTGACAAAAAAGGGAGAGCTGCCAACCGGTCATCAGCTGGCACACAAGCGCGCAAAAGAGTACTCGCTGGCCGACGCTATTGCTTGGGTGCGAGGCACGTCCAAGCGCTCGCCGCGTCCTGAAGGCGTTCGAGGCCGGATCATTGCCGTGGCGAACTTCAAGGGCGGTGTCGCGAAGACCTCGACTGCGGTGGCACTTGGCCAGGCCCTGTCGCTCGCTGGCCGCCGAGTTTTGGTGATCGATTGTGATCCGCAAGGGTCCGCAACTCAGCTATGCGGCTACGCGCCGGACGCAGAGATAGAGGAGAAGCACACGATTCTTCCGCTCATATATCGGGAGCATTCGACCCTTGACTACGCCATCAAAGAGACGTACTGGCAGGACTTGGATTTAATTCCCGCGTCGACGATGCTATTCGACGCGGAGTTTGAGATTCCGAAACAGATCGCCGATGCGTTGGAGAAGCGGGTGCATTTCAAGTGGTGGGACATCCTGCGGATTGGGCTAGAACCGGTCGCCGAGGCGTACGACGCGGTCATTATTGATACGCCGCCGTCGCTGAGTTACATCACGCTCAATTCCTTGGTCGCCGCGGATGCAATCTTAATGCCCTGCCCACCCGAGGGATTGGATTTTGCGAGCTCTACGCAATTTTGGGATTTGGCGGCCGAGACATTATCGGGCGTGCCAGGTTTCGAAGAGTCAAAGACTTACGACTTCGTAAGTATTCTGCTCACTAAAGCGCGCAATACGGATCTTTCTAGGAAAGTGCGGCAATGGCTAGCCGATGCATACGGCGAGCGCTTGCTCCCCTTCGTGGTTCCGGAATCTTCTGTCCAAGCTACGGTGGCCGCGGGGCTCTGCACCATCTATGACACGACGAAGTCCGATTGGAGTAGTGGGACCTACGCGCGTATTCGTGAGCCGCTGGATCAGCTAACCGAGTTTGTGAATTCTCATCTCGAGCGCGCTTGGAAACGGGAGGCCCGCAGTGAGTAGGTTCAAGGATCGACTGTTTGAAAAGATGACAGTGCCGGAGACAAAGCCGCAGGCGGCTGCGAGCGATTCGCCTGCTTTTGCCGCAGCTTCCGAACAACCGCGAACCTCGCCTGGGCGACTCCTGGATGCCCAAAATCGGATACTCGAATCTGATTCACGCAGAGTTGTAGCCGAAAGCAAACTTTCGGAAGCGCTGGTGCGCATTCAGAGCCTCGAGGCCGCAAAGGCAACCGGCGAGGCCCTCGAGTTGCCAACAGAGAGACTCCACGAAGTAGCCGGCCGACGCCGATACATGTCGGCGGAGAAGTACGCGGAGCTTCGGGAAAATCTTCGCCACAATAAACTTGTGCACCCGGTGGTGGTCTTGCCACGAGCCGACGGCGAATGGGATATCTGGTCCGGACACCATCGTTGGGATGCACACAAAGATCTTGGTAAGACGATGATCCGCTGTGTTCTCGGCACCGTCGACAACGAGATCGAGGCTCAAGACGGCGCGTTCTTCGCCAACCTGATGCAGTCGGACCTGACGGACTATGAAAAATACGTGGGTTTGAAGCGATTCCATCAAGGCCACCCTGGACTTTCGCAAACGGACGTCGCAGAGCGAACGGGGCTTAGCAAACAGTTCGTCAGCGAACTCTTCGCGTTCGATCGCCTACCGGCGGAGGCGTTGACGATCATCGAGGCTAACAAGGGGATGATCGGTAGTCGCACCGCATCGGAACTTGCGAGCGTCACTGAATCCGGCAAGGCTCGGCGAGTGATTGAAGCGATCCGCCTCCTTTCCGAAAAGAAGCTAGACCAAGGCCAGAGCGTGAAGTTTGCGCGCGCAGTCGAGTCCCCTGCTCGAACCTCCTCCACACCGGAAACGTTCAAGGTCAAAGCAGGCAAGGCTACTTGGTGCAACGTGCGCCGCGTGAAGAACGTGATGCGCCTGGAGTTCAAAGATGAAGCCGAGGCCGCTCAGGCGCAAGAGGCGATACGCCAGCATTTGGAGCAAGTGGCGCAGTCGCGAGCCGGGACAAAAAACTAAGTCTTTGATTTGATTGCTGTCTGCTTTTCGGACAGCAACGGAGGAACTTGGATGTAGACCGTATAAAAGACAAAAGCCTTCGGCGCCAACCGAAGGCTTTTGAATGAGGGCTTGGCTGGAACCGTGCCCCGCGACACTCACCGACTGGAATCGGCAAGAGCCTCAACAACTCCGAGTGTAGCGGATCGCGGCAGTCAGTCAAGAAAAACCAATCCATTTTTTGCGAATGGACGACTGACATGCGCATCGCGCTCGCACCCTGTGCGGCTGGCGAGGGTGAGACTCACCCCTCCGGATTACCGCTCTTTTCTACAGACACCACGAACCTGCCTTGGATCATCCTTCGAGCCGTCCATCGCGCCGCTCGGCTCGAAGGCGTCTCCCCGCGCGCACGGGCGGTTCTCTGCGCCCTCGCCCGCACCGTCGACGCGGCGAATCCCTTTGGGGAGATTTACGCGCGTCGAACACTGCTTACCGAACGCGCTATGCAGTCAGAGCGCACCTTTTATCGAAGCCTGGCCGACCTAGATTCAGCCGGCCTCATCGCGCGAGCGCCCCAACGCCGCTATGTCGAAGCTGGACTGTTTGGGCGCGCCTACCTGCACCTCACTCGTAAAGCGGCTTTGCTGCTGGGTCTGATTGACGAACCGGGCCAACCTGCGGTTAGCAACGAAGGAAAGCAGGGCGGTTGTACAGACGCTCAAGCTTTTCAAAGGCCGTATGCCAAAGTGGCAGACGGTGCTAATACTAAGGATCTAAGCCCTCTAACTTCTCAAGAGAGACAACCGGGGCAAGTTCCGCAGGACCTGCAGCGCCTACGCACCCTAGGTTTTTTGGATTTCCTGATTTTCAAACTGATGCGCCAGGCTCGTGAGGCCGGCAAGCGCCTCTCGGATGTTGTCGAGGTCTGCTGGCAGCACCTGCGTCAAGCTAAACGGCCCATCAACTACCTGCGCGCATTGCTGGCAAGCACCACCGACTTTGGTCATCAACTGAGCGTCAAAATGAACGCGATCACCGCCGTGCAGACTGCAACCCATAAGCGCAACGAGGCCGAGACGCTTGTACGAAAGCTCGACGGGCGGACATTCGCCGACGCTGACGGGACAACGCGCTACACAGTCGCTGATGGGGGCACTGCGCTTCTAGTCTGTCGCGTCGCAGAGCGCGTAACCCGCCGGTCTGCTGGGCATTGGGCTGAAGCGTTTGCAGCAGCTCTTAAAAAGGGGCAGATCGTTCCGGCGGAGCAAGAGGACTTTGCTGCTCGCACGCCCGAGACCGGTCACGACGTCGGGGCAGCCGGACACGTTAAGCCCCACCAGCCGCGTGAACTGACACGTCCAGTCAGTGAACATCTAATTCGACTGCGCGCACTGTGCCGACGCGCGTGAAACATCGGCAAGCGCAGTGGCAATCGCGCAATCCCGTACTAGGCGGCGAGCTGAGGCGGAGTAGCTATGAATGTTTCACGAAAGCGCAGCCACTTTCGGGAGATTTTTTGCCAAAAGGCCGCGGCGGGGCGAAAAGTAACAGCTCTCGTGGACCGCACGGAGTTCGCGTATCGTCCGCTACGGAAAGTGTAGATACCAATATCCTCCCTAGTGGGCGCGTTCATTAGACAGACGAGCGAGACAAGGATCGCGGCCGGATCTTGCATCCATAGGGGGACTTGAAGTCAGGGACGCCATGCGCCCCCTCTGGTAATGGAGTTCGCCTAGAAACGGTCGCCGGCACGCGTCTGCCAGCCAGCGCTGGCGATCATCAACGATCGCGACTCGTGTGCGGCCGCTCTAAGCGAGAAATGATTCACCGACGTTGCGCGGGTGCCTGCCCGCAAAGTGTGTCCGTCGCCAATGAGCGATTGCTTCGGTGGTCTCGTTATTAGCTGTTCAGCCAACACGCGGCCGGACGCGGAGCGCATTCATGCGCTGCTTGATTCAGTGATTGATTCGGTCGCTGACCAAGTAACAGCGCGGTGATTAGCGATGGTCACCGGCAGCAGAGCTTCGGACGCCCGGTATCAACGCTATCCGGATAGCGTTGCAGGATGGACGACAGAATCTGCAAGTGTCTGTTATCAATGCGAAAAGGCCTTGTTACACAGTTTGCCGTTTGTGTTATCCCGCTCCGTTGGCAAAGTTCTCATTTCAAAAAACTGAGACTCAGCTTGTCCGGATATATGACGCCTGGTCGAACGCGGCTGGTCTGTGGATGGTAGTCAAAGACGCACGAAATCGAGCATCTTTCGGAAAAACGGAAGTCGGTCGGTTTGTTCCAATGGTGACCATTTCAAAGGGTTGCCATGCGTCTTTTTAAGAACAAGCGTCGGGCCGCGCTGTCCACGGCCCCCGGCTCGTATGCCGAGGAAGATCCGAGCAAGGTGATTTTCGAGACGAGCACGAGGCTCACGCTCGAAGCTAACCGCTGGATGCTCATCTCGTTCGGCTTGGCCTTGACCGCGGTCGGCGCTGTATGGACGCGCCAGCCGCCGCCTTCGGTAACGCGCGTCGTTGGCGTGTCCGCCGACACCGGCGGCCATCCGATCGTCAGCGAGCTTGTCGCGTACAAGCCCGACTCGCAAGCCGTTCGGACGACGGTCAAGGACATGGCTGTTCGCTGGTTCACCATCGAGCCGGTGCTGTCGGACCGGCTTGAGACGTCGCGCATGACCGCCAACATCAACTCGGTGAAGGCGCAAATGATCGGCGCCGCGACTGGTCAGTTCCGCGACTGGTTGAAGGCTGACGCACCGTTCCAAGCGATCACGGCAAATCCCAAGCTGATCCGTGAAGTGGATGTACGCAACATCGCGCTGCTCCAAGACAACACTGTGCTCGTCGAATTTACGACGACCACCTCGCAAGCTGGCGCGACGGGTAAGCCCGACGTGAAGTCGTACGCACTGACGTTGCGCTACCAGATCGTTGCGCCGACGGCCGAACAGGCACTCACCACGAATCCGTTCGGCATTTTCATTCCGTTCTTCCGCCTCGAGCGGACTGCATAAGCATGACCGCAACCATTCTCAACAAACGGCCGGTCATCGGCATGTGCGTCCTCGCTGCGTGTGCAGCATTGCTTGCCCAACCTGCTATGGCGAAGAAAGCGTCGAGCGACTCGGGCTTTAACGCGGCAATGGTCGCTGGCGACCCGATGAGCCCCATCAACCCGTTCAACGGTGGAGCCGATCCTCTGACCATGCCGGGTGATGCGCGGATCGGCGTGTTCCCGTACAGCCGCGACCAGATCTACCGCGTCCTGACTGCACCGCTGAAGCTCACGACCATCGAGTTGGAGAAGGGCGAGAAGTTGATCGCTGACCCGGCTATGGGAGATAGCGTCCAGTGGGAAATCGACGACGACAAGATGAACCACGTGTTCATCAAGCCGCACAAGGCTGACCTCGTCAACACGTTGCACCTGACGACGAACCTGCGGGAGTACGACTTCACGCTCATCGCGTCACCGGCGGGCGGCATGTTCTATCAGACCGTGCGCTTTCAATATCCACGCGCGCCGATGGCACGCGTTAGTGCGCGCGAGGATGCATCGGCGAGCGGCGACCGTGGTGGTGCGGACTCTGGAAGCATCAGCGTCGCACCGGACAAGCTGAACTGGGATTACAGCGTCGACGGCCGCGCCGAATTCACGCCGGAAACGGTCTTCGATGATGGCCATGCTGTGTGGATGCGAATGCCTGCCAAAGCCCAGGAGTGGCCGGTTCCGTTCGTTCTCGACCACGGTGATCGCGTTGTCGCGAACTTCATCCGCCGCGGCGACTTCCTCGTGCTTCAGCGTCTGGCCGACGAGATCGTGCTGCGTTCTGGCAAGGACGAGGTCACCGTGACGCGCGGCCGTCGGCGCATGTTCGGAGTGTTCTGACCGTGGCGAAGAAACCGGACGCAGCCACGCCGAGCGCGGAACAAGAGGCGCTCGTGAAGGGCAAGACGCCGCGCAACGCGATCATGAGCATCGGCATTATGGCCGCTGTAGTGATCGGCGGGCTCGGCTTCTACTACGAACTGCAAGCCACGAACAAGGCGGACGAAGAGGCGCGCGTGAAAAAGGCGAGCGCACTAAAGTCGAGCACCGAAGCGCCTGCGGCCGCGAACAACAACGACATCGATCAGATGATCCGGCAGCAGCAGGAAGCTGCGGCGTCGGAGGCAGCCGCGCAGGCCGCATCATCAGCGGCAGTCCCCAAGCCTGCCGTCAAGCCGATGCTGACTGGCGCCGATTTCCAAGAAGAGGTCAGGGGCTCTGGCACAGACACGCGCGAGCTCTCCAAGCAAGCCGCGCAGGATGCCATCTATACATCGTCCATCTTCAAGCAGGCCGGCGCGTCACGTTCCGCGAATCAAGCGACCGGTGCACTGCCCGTTGGCGTTCCTTCGTTGGAAGAGGTGAGGGCTGCTCGAGCCGCTGCCAGAGCTAACACCCCCGATGCTATGGCGCTCGCCTTGGCAAAGCAGGGACAGGCTCCTGAAGACCGCGATCGCGCTTTCCTCAAGGAAGCTGCGTCACAAGGGGGCATCGAGCGCACGACCTTCAATGGCCGGTCGACCGGCTGCACGTTGACGCCGCCGCACGTCATCCACGTGAAGACGGTGGAAGGGCTGAACTCCGACAAGCCGGGCCGAGTGTCGCTGATGGTGGACGAGGACGTCTATGACAGCCTGCGCGGCGACTGCTTAATGATCCCGAAGGGTGCCTTCATCAATGGCATGTACAGCGCGGACGTCAAAGTAGGCCAAGAACGTCTGCTCGTCGCATCGACCAGTCTGCGCCTGCCCAACGGCAAGAGCCTGCCGCTGAACGGCATGCAGGGCGCCGATCAGAACGGCTATGCCGGTTTTTCGGGCGACGTGAACAATCACTTCCTCAAGATCTTCGGCGCTGGCTTCATCACCGCGATCTTGCTGAAAGCCTTCGATAGTGGCTCGCAGACCGCAACCACCGCTACGTCCAACGGTGTCACAACATACGGCGGTACGGCAGGGCAGGTTGCTGTGGCAACCGCTCAGACGGTCCTCCAGCGCAACCAAAATATCCCGCCGACCATCACGGTGGATCCTGGCCAGAAGTTCATGGTGCAGGTCACGCAAGACATCGTGATGGAGCCGTACCATGAGTAAGGCTCTTGCGGCGGCATGCCTGTCCGTCATGGCGTTCGGCGCCCATGCCGCAATCATCGACTCGATCATCAGCCCGACGCGCATCGTGCTCGATGACGGCGTGAAGCGCGCAATCGTCGAGTTGCCGGGCGAGCCGGTCTACACCTGCGGGCTGAAGCCGTTCCTCGCATGGGCTAACCGCTTTGAAGGCCAAACAGTCGAAGCTGCTTCCGGCGGCGTCGCCGTGAGCGTCGACGGGTCGCCGGTCAGCCTGGAAAGCCTCTTTGTTAAAGCCGGATGGCTGCGCCCCGCGAATCTCACTGATGACGCACAAGCGAGCATCGCGGAGCGGCGGGGTGGCTGGTCGTGCGCCTCCGCGCAAGCGCCGTTTGACGTATTGCACACGTCAGTCGATCCGAAAATTCTCGCGGGTATCGCGCTCAACGAGTCGGCCTACAACGGTCGCGCATGGCCGTGGACGCTGAACGTTGCCGGTCGCGGCTTTTTCTTTCGCACGCGCGAGGATGCATACCGCGCGATTCGATACCTCATCAGCAATGGCCGATCCGACTTCGACATTGGCCTGATGCAGGTGAACTGGGGCTACCACGGTAAGCGCTTCACGAGTGCTTGGGATGCCCTCGCTCCGGCGACGAACATCCGCGTCGCGGAAGACATTCTCAACGAGAACTACCGCCTCACGCACTCGGCCGTCAAGGCCGTCGCGTATTACCACAGCGCCAACCCCGCCCCGGGCCGCGAATATGTCGCGCGCTTCGTGAAGCACCTTTCTCAAATCGAACGCGGTCTATGAAGCACACGCTCTCTATTCTTACTCTCGCGCTTGCCGCAGTCACGCTTAACGCGGCGGCCGCTGGCACCGACCCGCTCGACTTCGACTACGAGATTGCGGGCAATGTGCTGGAGCGACCGGCGCTCGTCTTCAACGACGGCAGCGACACGTACTTCCAACCGCGTGCCGGTCAGGCGCTGCGCGTCGACGGTGGCCACAGTCAGGGGCCGTACATCGTCGTGCCTGGCACGCCAGAGGTGATCCGTTACTCGGCGGGCGGTTCGAGCGCGACCGCATACTGGAAGAAGGCCAATCGCTTCATCGGCGATAAGGCACGCAGCGACACGCCCTCCGGCTTTTCTGGCTTCTCTGGCCGCCTTGCGTTCATCGGACCGCGCAGCAGCCTTGAAAGTACCCGGCCTTTGAACGCCACGCTGCCGCTCGCGCAACTGGTTAAAGCGCTCGTGCCGCAGGGCTGGACCGGATCGGCACAGAAAGATATCGATCTGACGGCCTCGGCCAGCTTTGGAACGCGTGATGGCGAGAACTGGATGCAATCGCTTGACCGGCTGGTGGCCGCGTCCGACCTTTACGCCGACGTCGATTTCAACTCTCAGCATGTAACCCTTCGCCGTTCGGCTCCGCAGTCGGTGGGCGTCAACTACGTTGCGCCGGTGTCGCAGGTCGCGGGAAGTCCTGTTGCCGCGCCGCCGAGCGTGACTACCGGTGCGGACCCGATCGCAGATATCGCAAAGAAAGCCGACGCCGACGCGGCCGCTGCATCGGGGTCCGTCCTGGCCGCCAAGCTAGGCGCCGTGGCGATCCGCGACGGTGACGATAGCCATATTCAAATCAAGTTCTCGGCGAAGCCCGCTGCGGAGCTCAAGGTAACCGGCCAGGATGGCAAGTCGCTGCGTCCGAAGTGGGATGACGCGACCGACGTTCTGACCTTCAACCGCGCGGAGCGTTTCACGATCGCTAGCGCCACCGACAAGGTTGAAGTCGCCCGTGTTGCCGGAACCGTCTATGAGTTCGACACAGCAAATAAAGCTGCCCTTCAAAGTGTGTTCGACGAGAACGGCTCGACGTTCTTCAAGTTCGCAGACACGGTCGGCAAGGTGACGGTCGCCGACGTGGCGCACATGGGCTCGGGCGAACAGAAGGGCCGCTATTACAAATTCAACGGCACCGCCGACCAGTTCATCGTCAACGCCGACGGCAATGTCGTCAACGTCCTGCGCAAACACGATGTGCGGTTCTTCGATCGGCCCGCGTCATGAACCGGATCGTTCGCTTTTCGACGCTGCTTTGCGCGGCCGTCGCGCTGCAAGCGCGCGCCGATTGTATTGACGATGCCGCGCGTTACCACCGCGTGAGCGTCCAAGTGGTACGCGCCATCGCCCAACAAGAGTCGGGCATGCGCCCGTATGTGACCAGTCGCAATACCGATGGAAGCGAGGACATTGGGTTGATGCAAATCAACTCGTCATGGCTTCCGAAACTGGCGCGCTTTGGCATCAGTCGCCAACACCTGTTCGACGCCTGCGTGAACGCCTACGTGGGGACATGGATCCTCGCATCGAACATTAAGCAGTTCGGTCCGACATGGAAGGCCGTCGGTGCCTACAACGCTGTCTCCTCGAACAGGCAACTCATTTACGCCAACAACATTTACCGCCGCCTGCAACGCGCGAACTGACCGACATGACGCCTACTTTTTCTCTTCAAACGCATCGCACCGCGCGCATGGTGGCTCACTTGTTCGCGTGTCTGGCACTGACGACCGTATCGGGTCTCGCCGCGGCTGATCCTGACCAGTCGCGCCTTGCGCCGCCACCGGGCGACGGTTGGCAACTCCTCGCTGCACCTGCGGCCAAGGCTCCGCTCTCTCAAGTGGCAATGATGACGCCGCCTGCTCATGCGACTGCCGTTGCTCCGGTTACTGCCGCTGCTCCTCCTGCGCCGGCAGCGCCTGCCGCGCCCAAGGCAGTGATCGGCGGGGCCGCACCTTCAGCGCTACCGGGCGCGGCCGCGCCGTCAGCAGTTGGTTCGTTGGACGTTGCCCCGGTCGTTGTGCCGTCGCAAGGCGGTGCAACGGCGCCCGGCGGAATCCTGAGCTTCACCATCACGCCGCAGGACATCAACCTGCGCAACGCGCTCGATCGCTGGCTGCAGCAGCAGGGTTGGCAACTCGCGTGGAAGATCGACGACGACCTGCCGCTGGAGTTCAACGCGACGTTCACGGGTGACTTCAAGTCGGTCCTCACCCAAATGATGCAAGCGACAAACCACATGCGTACGCCCACGCGCGTCTGCAAGCACACCAACAACGTTATCCGCGTCGTCGCACGCGCAGCCAACTGCCAAGAGTAATCGTCATGCGCCTCACGAAAATCAAATCTGCCGTTGCCATTCTCGTCGCTGCATCGCTTACTGGCTGCGCCGTTTCGCAATTCGACGTGAACCACGCCTATGACGCAACGAACGCTGAAGCGGCACGCGCGATGGGCAATGGTCCGGACTCGATGTCTCTCGTTGAAGAAGTGCCTACGGCCTTCCTCGGTGACCGACTGGTGCCGGTCGCATACGAGGCGACGTTGCCGGCGATCTTCCGCGAAAAGACGGTTGTCTTCCCCGGCAACCTCCCGCTGTCGAAGATCGCGACGCTGGTTTCCACGGCTACCGGCTATCCGGTGCATTTGAGCCCGGACGTCTTCATCCCGCGCGACGCGCTGATTCCGAGGACGAACGGCGCTGGCGGCCCGAGCGTACCGACCCAGCCGCAATCGATGGCTAAGTCGAACGTCGAGCCTGTCTACGCCCAGGCGTGCAACTGCAAGGTGGGCGAGTACCTTCGCGGCGTCACTGAGAATCTTGGCCTCGACTGGAATTTCGATGGCACGACCATCGCGATTAGCCGGTTCGTGACCAAGACGTTCACAATCGCCGCCGTCCCGGGCAAGGTGTCGATCAAGTCGACGATGTCGAAGGGCACGGATACGTCGACGGGCAATCAATCGTCCGGCGGCACGACTGGCGGCACCTCGGGCAACACCGGCTCATTCTCGTCGGTCACGTCCACCGGCCGCGACGGCACGTTCGATCAGATTGCCATCATCCAGTCGGAACTGGAAAAGCTGAAGTCGCCGCTAGGCGAAGTCGTGGTGAATCCGCAGAGCCGTCTGGTCATGGTGCGTGACACAAAGGAAGCGGTCGATCGCATGGGCGCGCTGCTCGCGCGAGAGAACGCAATTTCCACCCGGCAGGTCGCGTTGCGCGTGCGTACGTTGCAGGTTGATTTGAGCAACGCATCGCAAGCTGGTGTGAGCGCCGACATCGTCTTCAACCGCATTTCCGATGGCCTGAAACGCTACGCCGTCTCCTTTGCGTCGCCCACTTCGCTGGCGACCGCAGTGGGCGGCACGGTCGGACTCTCGGTCCTGAAGCCGGGCTCGCCGATGGAAGGCACGAACGCGATTATCAGCGGCCTGAACTCGTTTGGTAAGACGGTTCAGGACAACACCCAAACCAAGCTGACGTTGAACGGCTTGCCCGTGTCAGTCGGCTCGTTCGAAACGAAGGGCTACCTCGCCGCGACGACGCCGAGCGTGGGTTCCCTTACGGGCAGCTCCTCTGGGGTCCCGGGCTTGCAGCCGGGATCGGTGACCGTCGGCGACTTCGTGAACATCCTGCCTTCGGTCAACGATCACAACCAGATCATCCTCTCGTACTGGAGCGATAGCTCGAAGCTGAACGGCCCCTTCACGACCATCAGCACAGGTTCAGGCGCCACCTTGCAGCAGATCCAGTTGCCGGACATCCTCGGCAACAAAGACGATCAGACCATCGCGCTGTCGGACGGGCAGACGGTGGTGCTGTACGGCGCGGTGAGCAAATCACTATGACGGCAGCAATAACAACGGTATCGGTGGTCTGTCGGGTGCATGGAACAAGGGCAGGACGTTCCAGGTGATCATGCTGACCGCGACTGTCGTCCCGTCGATGTGAGTGCGAGGTAAGCAGACTCATGCACTTTGAATCGATACCGGGGGAGAAGGGCGCGAGACTAGCCTTTGGGCTGGAATGGCGCGCCTATTCCGCAAAGGGAGCGCGCGCAGAGCGACGGCACTATGCGCAAGAGTCGGGAGCGACGCACTACACCGAGTTCAAGGCCAACGACGAGACGATCGTCGGCTTCTGCGAGCTTGAGGCTTCGCAGCGAAAGGGCGGAAAGCTCTATTCAGCCGCTGCGCGTATTGCTCAGCTTGACCGTGTCCGTCGCCGCCCGGCCGTGCTTGTCCTCATTCAGAACGATGAGCGCGTGCATTTGGTGCTCGTGCAGCGCGGGGCCGTGTCGCTCGATGAGGAAGTCGCTCTTAACGCCCTCGCTGAGCGACGGGAGGAGATCGAGGACAAATGTGCGAAGGCGGGGCTGGAACTCGCCACGCTTGGCCACGGCGCACAACTGCACGCGGTCGATGAGTCTTTCGATATCCGCGAACTGCTTGTTGCCCGCAAGGTCGGGGTCATCAAGAAGATTCCGGTCGCGGTGCCGACGGCTATTCCGCTGCTCGTCATCCTGGCGGCCGCTTTCTTCGGCGGCAAGCAGCTGATCGATGTGCTGAATCCGCCGCCGCCTCCGCCCGCGCCCCCGCCCACGTTTATGCAGGATTACCAGTCCGCAGTGATACGGACGCTCGCGGCGCCCGCGCCGCTGGCAAACCAGCTTGTCCCCGAGCTGCTGGCTGGCTTCGGCGCGCAGGAAACGAACGTAGCCGGCTGGCAGTTTCAAAAAGCGTCCTGCACGATCGCGGGTCCTTGCGTCGTCACCTATAAGCGGCAGGGCGGCACTTTCAAAGAATTCGACGCACGCGCGCCCGAGTCGCTACGACCAATCGTCTTCAATCCCGATGGCCTGCATCTGACCACGCGAGGGCCGCAAGTCGCGGTGGCCGAGCGCGTTGCGCTGGCTCAGGCGAAGACATGGCCCACGCAACAGGCGCTGATCAAAGCGTTGCAGACGGACCCGCAGAGGCTTTCCAGCAAGCCCGAGACGCTAGACAGCCACGGCTACGTCGTTGACATCAAGCCTGCCGAGCGACTGATCCCACGTCAACCAATGCCGGGGGAAGTGCATGGGCCGCTGATTGTGCGGGGCACGTGGCAAATCGACGGATACAAATGGCAGAGCGCGCTGCTAGCGCGCTTGCCCGACAACATGGCACTGGACACCCTCGACGTCGAGCTAAAGGAAGACGGTACCGGGGTGCATTTCACTGCGAAGGGTAAATACTATGTTCTCAACTAAGTGGCCGGTTCGTGCGGCATGCTTCGGCGCGCTCCTGCTTGTGACCGGCGCGGCTCTTTCGCAGGAAAGTCATCTCACGCTGGACGACATCGACAAGCTCGCCCGCGAGAAGCTCGTCGATTCGATGCGCAAAGGTCAGGGCGGGCAAGGCAACTCGCCGGCGCCGTCTGGCAGTGTTGCGCTCGGCGCGCCGGTCGCGGCCCCGCCTGGCCCGGTCGGTGCCGCACCCGTCGCGTCTAAGGTGGTCGAGCGAAAGTTCAGTCCCCCGCCGAAGCGCGTGATCCCCGCCACGTTCGTCGGCGCGTATTCGGACATGTCCGGCTCGTACGTCCTCTACGACTACCAGGGCACGACTTACACCGCACGACGCGGTAGCCGCTTGCTTAACGGCTGGACGGTCGCGTCCATCGACGGCTTCACGGTCAACCTCGTCGACGGCAAACGCCACTGGACGGAAACCATCGCCGCACCGGCCGATGTTCCCGCCGTCATTCCCGACGGCCCGGCCGTTAGGGCGATCACCGATCTTTCGTCTCCGCTTCCGCCGGGCGGGGTCTCCTCGACCGCTTCTACTTTCGTACCGTTCGGGAAATAAGCCATGGGTCTGTTCGCACAAGAAGAGCAAGGCACACCCGAAGCTCGCGGGGGTTTCCTTAAGCGCTTTCGCGCGCCGCGCTCGAGCTTCGTTGAGCCGGGCACAAGTGCGGAGCCGCAATTGAAGATGCCGAAACCGGTCGCGGCGAAAGCTCGCGGGCGCGAGCAAGCGGAGCCGCTGGTTACCCGCGCAGTCAATCCGCAGGTCACGTTCCTTGGGCGCGCGCTCTCAGGCGGTGACATCGAAGACGTCGAGAGCACGGAGCTCGACGATGACCGCTATGCGTCGCAGGCAGCGGCGAAACAAGAGCCGCAGGCACCAGAGGCGATCGACACAGACGAACCGGTGTTCCAGCCGTTTATGCCACCCACGTTTGAACGTCCGACCTACGCGAGCATGCGCGCTGCGATGGCCAACATGGAGGGTGCGGAGTCGGGGACCGTAGAGACCGTCACCGAGGGAGCTACGACGGTCGGTGCGCAACCAGAGCCGATCGCGCCCGGCGTTGCAGCGGCTTTTGCTGCACCCCTCCCGGATGCATCGTCGGACGCGCTGGCCACCGGCGACGCGCAACCTCAAGCCGAGCGCAGCCGATCGAATGAACCTGAGCCGCATGCGCAAGTAGTCACGCAGGCGTCGACAGCCGCGAAAGATGATTCGCGCCTTGAATCGGGTCAGCCAGAAGCACCTCAAGGACGCGGCAAAGCGTCGTGGGCGAACGTCGCCGAATCCGAAGCGGCACCCGACGACGAATCACAGGTCGCGGCCGGCGGCCTTTCGTCGGGGCGGCCGGAACTGGTGTCGCCCGACTCACTTCCTGACTTCAAGCGCATTCTCACGGTCTCCGACGACGACGCTGCACTCCGCATTCCGGCAGCCGCACGCAAGGAATTCGTAGCGGTCGAACTGCAACCGGGCGTTGCCATCACCGTGGCGACCGCCCGGTTTGCCGAGAAGGCTCAATACGCAACGTTCATCAAGGACCTTGGCAATAACGACATTCTCGTGCGCGAGGAGATGGTCGCGACGGAAGCCGTCATTGCCGCGATCTACGCCGGGAAGGCGGCCGCGTCGTCGAATTCGACCGTTCGTGAAGCAAGCCGGGCAATCGGCAACTTCCGCGACATCGTCGAAGCTGCGCACGCGTACGGCGCGAGCGATATCCACTTTGAGCCGCGCGAATTTCACAATGAAGTCGAAGTGCGGTTCCGCGTGAACGGCGACATGTACACGTTCAGCCGCATGCCGAAGGCCATCGTGCGACGCGCGCTGTTCGCGGCTTACAGCGACCTCGTGCAAAAGAACACCAACTCGGGCAATAGCTTCCAGCCGAGCGCGCCGCAGTCCGCGATGATTCCGCTCGTGGTTAAAACCGACACGGTCAATCTTCGTTGGCAGTCGTCGCCGCTCGTTGGCGGCTACGACGTCACGCTGCGTCTGCTGGACGGCAACTTCAAGAACTACTCGGTGCTGTTGCCGAAGGATATGGGGCTGGAGAAAAGCCAGCTCGACCTGATCGAAACGTTGAATTACGTGAGCGGTGGCATCACGGCGCTTACTGGTGAGACCGGCTCCGGAAAGACGACGACGCTTCGGGCGCTGTCCTACATGCTGCCGGACCGCGAACTCAAGAAGCAGTTTGCGGTAAATGAGCCGTCCGAGTACCCGATGCCGTGGCTGTCCGACTACTCCATCATCCGGCGTCCGGACGAGACCGACGATGAGGCGAACCGCAAGTACGCAGAAGTCATCCGCACGCTGATGCGCCAAGACCCTGACGATCTGACCATCGGTGAAGTCCGCGACCGGGTCGTGATGGGGCTGGTGGCGGAGCTTGCGCTGACCGGTCACCCGGTGCGCTTCTCACTGCACGCTGGCGACATCATCGCGGCTGTGATGCGTATGGCAGGCGGCCGGCTGCAGTTGCCGATCGACGAGCTGGCCTCGGAAGGCTTCATTAACGCAGTGGGCAACCAAAAGCTGATCCCGACGCTTTGCGAACACTGCAAGCTCCCGGCTGAAGACGTCATGCCCAAGTCGGACCTGGAACTGCTGCGCACGAAGTTCGGCCTCGACACGTCCCGCATGGCATGCCGGAATTACGACGGCTGCGCGCACTGCCGCCTTGACGGTCTGTTCACACGCAACGGCAAGGTCGCGGGCGGCACGAAGCGCCCATCGCTGGCCGCGGAACTCTATCGGCCGACTCCCGAGTTTCTGGACCGCGTAGCCCAACGCGATTGGGCGGGCGCCCGCCAAGTTTGGCGCGCAGAGCGTCGTACCGGGTTCGGAAATGCCGATATGACTGGAAAGACGCTATATGAACACGCTCTTTTCAAGGCTTCGCGCGGTTTGATTGACCCACAATTCATCAATCGCTCGATGCAGTCGTTCGCGCAGTACCGCGTGATGCCTGGCGTCGATGGTCTGATGGTCTAATTCGCCCGCCCCATGTTCACGACGTTCGTAAAGATGCTGCCGATCCGGCAGCAGTTGGTCGCCGCGCGCTGGCGGTTCCAAAAGGTACGCGAGGATTTCTATCGCGAGACGCGTCTCGACATCGCGGCCAAAGGGCTGCGCAATACCGAGACGCTCTTTGACCGGCTGGAGACATATGAGAAGCGCAGCCGCTCGCGCGGGAAGCTTGAGTGGCGAGTCTTCGCGCGCATTCGCGAGACGATGCAGCGCGGCGAGAGCTTCGCGTTGGCGATCAAGCCGTTTATCCCGGGCGACGAGTATGCACTGCTCGACATCGCCGATGAGTCGTCGCGGGAAGACGCGGTTGTGCGTGGGTTCGAGTTGGCGGAAATGGCGGCAAAGGCGAAGCGTGTACTTTCGTCGACCACCTCGGTGCAGATGGCGTATCCCGCGCTGCTGCTCGTCTATATGTACGCGTACTGCATGCTCTTTGGTGGCGTCATCTTCCCGCAGGTGCTCGACGTGCGGCCGCTGGACCAGTGGCCGGATCTGGGCCGATTCCTCTATCACGTCGACAGCTTCTGCTACGAGTATTGGTGGCTCACGCTGACAGCGATCATCGGCCTGGTGTTCGGCTATTTCTCGAGCTTGAAGCGTTGGACAGGCCCGTTGCGCGACAAATTCGACCGCATGCCGCTGCTTTGGCGCAATCGCCGCGATCTGCGCGCAGCACTGCTCATCGTCTCCCTCGCGGGTCTGTTCGATTCGAACCTGACACTGCGCGCGGCGCTCGAGCGGCTGCTGAAGACAGCCGACCCGTGGCTCCGCTGGCACTTGAAGATCATGGACCGGCGGCTGACAGCACGCTCTGATGAGCCGATGCGCGCGCTCGACACAGGCATCTTTTCGCTCTCGATCGTCGACACCATTACTGACGCCGCCGGTCGCGACCAGTTTGAAGCCGCGATCAAAAGCCTTGGTCGCGAATCGCTCGACCGCGTCGTTGAAGCGGTCAAGCGCAATGCGCGCACGACGCACTACATGCTGCTGGGCTTCGCGGCGGCACTGTTTTTGACTCTTGGCATCGGCTCGTACGTCGTCACCGGTGCCGTCAATCTCACATCGGGAAATCCCGCCGCTACCAGTAACTAAGGAAAACACAAGATGACCAACCAGAAAGAAGAAGCCCTCCAAATGGACCCCATCGAGGTGAGCCCTATCGAGATGGACCCTATCAAGGCGCGCCGCGCACGCATGCTCAAGATGGCGCGTGCGACGCGACAGTCGGGCGAGCTGTCGATGATCGAAGCGGGCGCTGTAATGGCCGGTGCCGCGTTGCTTGCTCTGGCGGTCTATGCGGGCGGTAAGTACGTCCTCGACTTGATTCACTCGTCGCAGTTCAAGAGCGAAGCACAGATGTTCCACACGGGCATCCTGAACGCGACGGAAAGTGACGCCGACTTTTCTGCAGAGACGTTGACTGTCTTGGCTCAGAACCATGCGTTCGACTCCGCCGGCTCCCGCGTCGCTTCGGACAAGTCGTCGGTAAAGGGCATGTTCAACGGCACGGTCAGCGCATCGGTTGGTACGCTCGTCACTTCGAACGACTCGCTGATTCTCACGTATCCGGTGACGTCGACGGTTTGCTCCCTGAGCGCGGCCGCGCTCGTCTCGGTGTACACGCAGGTGACGGTGAACGGCACGACCATCTTTTCGCCGACGACGACGTTCAACCCGCAGACGGTAGCGACCGCCTGCGCGTCGAACGGGGCAATGGCGTCGCTGGCGCTGTGGACCACTCGCACCTGATCGTAGGCCGCCGACATGGGAAGCATTCTCGAGATGTTGATCGTCCTCGTCGGCGCGGCCTTGCTGACGGTACAGGGAATCAAGGAAGACATCGCTGCCGAGCACCAGAACCTGTTGCAAATCGAGGGGCAAAATATCGCCTCGATCAATTCGGCGCTTGGCAGCTACATCACCAACAATTACGCTTTGCTGGTTCCTGCCGGCTTCTCGCAGACGACGTCTACGCCTATCGCCGCGCCGACGCTCGCACAGTTGAGTGCGCAGTCGAATAACAAGGTGTCATTCAAGAACGGGCCGTTTTGGGGTGGGACCTATCAGATAGCGTTGTCCATCGTCCCGGATAACTGTTCAACCGCGTCTGGGAATTGCCACATCGCATCGCAGATCTATCCGAGCTTGCCTCTCATCAGCACGCGAGACAATAAGCCGGATATTGCAGGCGCGGGTGCGCTCGCCGCGGCAGGCGGAGCGCAGTTTGGCTACTCGACAAACAGCGCGCCGGGGACTATCAAGGGTATTCATGGCGCGTGGTCAGTGCCGAACCCCGTCGGCAACAAGGCGGGGATGGTGCTTGCAATCAACGGGTTCGGCGCGGACGGCAATTCGCCGTATTACCGTCGTGATGGCTCACTGCCGTTGACGGGCACAATGAACGCGAACAATCAGGACATGCAGAACGTCGGCAATGTCACGTTGAGCGCGGGCAAGGTGATGAAGCTGCAAGGGGGCAACAGCCTTCAGATCGACAACGGCGCCATGTACTACGGCGACCCGATGAACGCGGCGGTACGTACGAAAGGCACTTTCTATGTCCAGAACTATCAGGGAACCGGGCCTGCGCCGATCAACGTAGGCGACGTCAACTCCAGTGGTACCTTGAACGGCAACACGTTGACAGTGAATACCGCTAACGCGAATGTGGCAAACATAAACGCGAGTGCTGGCAACTGTGGCTGGAACGGCGTGACGATCCGCAACAACCTCATGTATGTCTGCAACAAGTGGGGAAACTGGGTCGGCGTCAGTTCGCTGGTAACGAATCAGTCGGCAGATTCGCAGTACAGCGGCTGGTACAACGGATGGGGCGTTGCACCGCCCGCCTGCGGGCCGGGTGGCTCCGCGTGGTATCGGATCACTCCGCAATCGCTGACAACCGACTATTCGAACCACAACCCTCCGATTGCTGGTGCTCGATTTTCGATGGGTTGGAACGGCTCGCAATGGATTGTCCAGATATACGACGTTCTAGCCGATGGCGCCAACACTCTCGTGGCCGACCAGCTCGGGCTCCAAGTGCAGGTGGACGTTGGTTGCAACTACTCAAACCAATAACAAGATGAAGCGATTCATAACGGCGATCTCGCTGACATTGCTTGCGACGCTTGGCGGCACGTTGGCCGCCCCGACGCCCTCAAACGCGGAGTGGGTGCAAAACGGCATCGGCGTTCCGCGCGCTCCTGGCTGCGATCCGGGGTATTCGTGGCAGAGAATGGCTGTGCGGTATCAGTGCGCCACACCGCAGCCCTCCTGCGCCTATGGATTTGCGAGCGGCCCTGCTTGGAACGGCAGTACATGGGTGTATTCCTGTAATGCGCCGCCCCCACCACCGCCGCCGCCTACGTGCCAGACCGGGTATAGCCAGGCGGCAGCGCCGTCGTGGAACGGCTCGGCGTGGGTTGGACAGGTGTGCACACCGAACGGGCAGCAGGTGCCGCCCCCGAGCCCTCAGTCTCTATGTGCCGCCCGCGCCAAGCAAGACGGCATCACGTTGGGGCCTCTGTATATGACACGAACGAACATCAACGAAGGCATGGGAAAGGGTACGCAGTACTACTACATGCCTTCGCCGGGACCGTTCTGGCAGCAAGACCCCTATTCGGGAAATAACTGGGAAATTATGTGTTTCTTCGATAACGCCACGGGCAACTGGGTTCTGTCACAAGACCAGCCATACATGCGATGGATCGATTCGCCCTACACTGATCCGGGAGGCGGTTAAGCCGCAACTGCGTCGAGTCTCCAAAGTAGAACGCCTCACTGCAATGGTGAGGCGTTTTTTCAACCCACAAAAAAAGCCGCGTAGATCAACTAGCGGCTTTTTCTTACCCACTACGCGTAATTCGATTTAGCCGACCACGTTGCCGGTCGTGAAGCTGAAGGTGCGCGAGAACGCAACACCGTTGATCGTACCCGTCAGCGAGACCGTGTATTGCGAGTTCGGGGACAATGGCGTAGTCGGGTACGCGACGCCCTGATTCGGCAGCAACTCCTTGTTCGGGTCTTTGGCAGAATCGAGAACCTGCAAGGGGATCACGTGCGATGAAGAATCTGTCATCGTACCTGTCAACATGACGATGGTGTCGGTCGGATTGCCAACGACCGCGACCGGCGTGCCCCAGTTGCCGGACGTTGCGGGAGGGGTCGGGATTTCTCCGAATGACGTGTATGCAACGCCAGTAGTCCCTTGGCAAGGGAAGGTCAGCGGAGCGCTTGTTACCTGCTGATAGTTCGTCAGATTCAACGAAAACTGCTCTTGCGGGAAGCCGTTGTACGTCGTTGCGACCTTACCGATACCGACCGTGTTCGCGGTCGAGGCCGCAATGCTGATGTGATAGACGCCCGACTCGAACTCATAGATGGCGTTCTGACCATATTGCGTTTCCGTCAACGCGGCGTTCGTGTAATAGCCACCCGACACGCCGATGGAACCGTTGTTCGCTGTATATCCAAAATGGGCTGCGCGGTCAACGAAAGTCGCGCCTGTGAAGCCGGGCTTGCCTTCCACTTCGGTATCGGTAATCACACTGTTCGATGCAAGGTACTGCGCATGTGCCGCCGTCGCCTGATCGAGCGCGGTGTTCTCCTGCAGCGCCGGAAAGCCGCATTGCTGGCGGTGTTGGTTGAGCAGGTCGAACGCTGCCAGATGGAAGCTGTCAGCCGGGTACTGAGGCGTCGTCAAATTCGCCGGGTTCGTGGTTGCGGGCGTGCTCGCACCGCTTGCGGGGGCCGCAGGCGATGCACTGCTGCTGCCGCCACCGCCACCGCCGCCGCAAGCCGCGACCAAGAGCGATGCAGCGATCGCGGACATCGAGAGTTTCAAGTTGCTGGTAGTCGTCATTTGTTGTTTTCCGATCTAGTGATTTGCAGTCGCCCCCGCGATCTGCTTACTTTCATCTTATCGAGCGGTGTTCGAAGTCAAGTCGTCTTGGAAGCTCGCTCTGAAACCGCTTCCCTCGTTGGCAAAAATGCCGTTGGCCAAACGGCTGCGCAGGCATTGTAATACTGGGTAAGGGCGCTGAATCTCGGACCGTTGCGAGCCCGCAACCGTTTGCGTTTACCGTTGCGCGCGGGCGCGGAAACGCCTAACGCGCAAGGCGACGAAGACCATTGCGAGCACCGCAGCGACGGCGACAGGCTGTTTCGCGCCGACTGAACAGAGGAGTGCGGTGCCGCCCCAAAGGAGAATGAGAAAAGTCGCGAGCGCGCCGAATGCTTTGCTTTTCGACACGGCCGCGAATTGCCGCCGGCCTGAGCCAAAACTTTGCGCGAAGCGAATGTTGCTTTGCTCAAGGTCGAATGCCTCATGAGACTGAACCGTTGCGCGATCTGCGCGGTAGTGCCTTTCGTACCGTTGGAATCGCGCGTCGCCGCGGCCGTCGAGCCATGCGGCGACGCTGTCGCGAAAGAGGTAAGCGAAGTCCTGCATGGCTCAGTGGGTCACGTCGGAGTGAAATTCGATCGCACCAATTGCGTCCGGAATGCAGCGTCCGTCGGACTCGGCGTAGTACGCGCCGGTCTCTAAGTCGAGCCAGCCGAACTGCGGACGGCCGTTGCTCGAAAAGACCACTAGACCGGCCTCGACATTGAATTCATGAGCCATCAATCTACCTCCGCAAATTGTTATTGCTTGGACTTACGGCTGGACTTGCCCTTACTTCTCGGATCCGCGCCGCGCGCCTTCAGGTGGTACTCGCAGCCGGGACAAACGAAGTCTTTTGCCAACTCGATTTTCCCTTCGTCGTTAGAGAGGATGTAGTCGGTGCCGCAGCTTCTACAAGGCGCAACATTCAGCCTCGAATCCATCGCCATGGAACGGGTCAAGTGATTAGCCCGGTCGGCCGATACGATCAGGCGAGTTCCGAACATCTTGCCCAGCACGTCGTTGGAAACGATCAGCGCTTCAGGAATGTTGGCGCCGTTCTTAAGGGCGCATCGATACAGCCAGACCAACATCGTGGCTTGCAACCGGTGCACAGCGCGCTCGACGTACCACGTCAGAGAACTTGCGCTGTTACCACACGGCGAACTGACGCCATGAATCTGCCGATAGGTGTTTCGCGTAATGGCTGAGTTGAGCGCAAACAGATTCGTAGCAGTGGAGGCGCGACAACCCTGCGTCATGAGCAGCCGCGCGTAGACTTCGCGCTTCGCGCGTTCAAGTCTAAGATCGGACCACAGGTTCTTGTAGGGCAGGGTGCCCGCCCGGAGGTTGGACGTGCGCATGATGTAGTGCGCAACCGTCTCCTCGGTAAGGTACTCGGCGGCGTACTCGATCCAAAATAGCTTGTCGTCAAACCGCCATCTGTAAAGGGGGAAGCGGATCGCGCCAACCGCCGCTTCCAGACGTCCGATCGGCAATCTAATCAAATAGTCGGCCAGCTCAAACGAAATGCCCAGAAGCGGAGCGGCCAGAAGATTCTGGTGCAGTACGTCCTTCAGTAGGGAAACGTAGGTGCAGTTGTAGTGGAAGATGTCCCGTTCGGTCACATCGTCAACGGCGGGCATGGCCGAAGTCAATTTCTCAACGGTCGGCGACAGCATGATCCCGTCGACGAACGTCTCCCAGTCGCGCGGATCTTGCAGGGCGGGAGAAAGCGCAAGGAACGGCATGTTCATGAGCTTGCCCATCGACACGGGGTGAGCCTTGAACGTTTCCATGTTCTCCAGCGAGACGCCGAAAAATTTGTCCGCGTCGCTGTAACGCGCCAGCACTTTGTGCATGACAGCGGTGAGGGAATAGTTCGTCCGCTCGATCTTCTCGGCGAGGTACTTCGGCAGAGCGATGTTGGTCTCAACCGCGTCTAGAATGTTGGTCGACATAATTTTTATATTTGCTTGAGTTTCAGGCGGGCGCGACCACGTTCGCGTTCCGCCTCTGCATTCGCTGCTTCTTACTTACGCAAAGCGGTTTCGACTTCCGTCAGGTATTTGCGCATCATCGCCGCGAGCGTCTCGATCATCGGGTGGTGCTGGTCGGGAGCATCACAAGCCTGCACAGCGACCTGTGCGGTCGTCAGCTTTCCGGCAAATGTCTCAAATGCCGCAACGGCGTCGACCATCGCAGCCTGCACGCAATTGGCGGCTTCGACCGCTTCGGTCTCTTTTTGACGATCCGCCTGAAGCTGCTCCAGCTCTGCCCGCTTCTCGACCAACTTCGCCTCGATGTCTTCCAGCTCGGCATTCCGCTTCTGCAGCGATTCGGAGAGGGTCTTGTAGCCTTCAGGAATAGCAGGAACTTCCTTCACCTGGACTTCCGGTTTTCGATTGAGAAGGGCGGTGCGCTCCGCAGTCAGCGCGGCGATCTCCTTGTCCTTGTCTGCAAGGTCCTTTTCGAGGTTGGCGAGTCCCGCCTGTCGGCCGGTGTAGTAACTGTCCATGCGCTTTAACTGCGCTTCCTTGTCGGAGATGATCTTGGCCGACGCCTCGAGCTGCTGTTGGAGGCGGTGAGCTTCATCCTCAGCGACTTTTTGAGCCAGCTTGCTGTCTTCCAACAGGCTGGCATAGTTGTCGACTTGAAGCTGTCGGTCCGCAAGCGCCTCTTCCTGCTTCTTCAAGGTAGCAAGCATCTTGCGAATGTCCTCGCGCTTCATCTGCGGGTTCGCCTTCTTCGCCTCAAGAATCGTGGCGACTTCGTCGTCGGTCACGTGGTCCGCGGCGAGAATGTCCAACTCGCCGACGTTGAAGATCCGGATTGCTTCGGTATTGTCAGCAAAGACTTCGTAGCAGCGCATGTACTGGCGGGCTGCCGCTTTCTTTACACCGAGCGCCAGGTTGAAAAACGCAAAACCCATGGTCGCTGCCTTGCGTTGCGTGCTCACCTTGTCGCCCATCTTGCTGATCATGACGTTCTTGATCAGGTACCTGGAGTTGATAAGCTGGCCTCCGATCGTCTGCAGGTCGCCCGAAATTCGGGCGCGCGCCTCGGCGACGGTCAGCATGTTCTCGACGAGCTGTACGATGAGTTCCGTGAACTCGGCGCTATCGCCGAAAATCTGGCGGGCGACCGCTTCAATCTTCGACCGCTCGGCTCCGCTCGGATTGATAATGCCGAAAAAGTCGTCCGACGGATCTTCGTTATCCATCTTCGTCAGGTCGAATTTCTTCTTAGAATCGTCGTTGCTGGACATTGCCTATCTTCTCCATAACAGCAGCGCGCCCTGAGCGCTGCGTGGCCGCAAGGGCGCCGGCCCCTGCAAATTAAAGTGAGTTGCGGTCGCAGAGCGTGGGTACCTTCGCGGTACCGCGCATCAGCGGTTGTGTCGCCCTTGACACCGTTTCCTCGCGCTTCAACGTCGGCTCATCCACCGTTGTAAGCGATCGTAACGGGCCGGTTACACTCACAAGACCGCAAAGACGCTGTTTTTTACCCGTCTTTCGCCGAGACCACACGCGAAAGGCGCTACTTTTACGACTGCTTTGCAAACGTTTAACGGTTCGTTTCTGTAACACTTAAGCAGTTCAGTGGAAGAACTTTCCTAGAATCGCCTCTTGATGCCGGTTCAATTTTCTGCTTTTGTCCACCCGCGCCGTATGCGCAGCGAGCGCGTTTGTTGAGCTATCTGCGTACATGAGCACGGCGGTCTTGGCCCGCGCGACGTCGACCTGTGCCGGGCCTTTGAACGTGTCGCGCTTCACGCGCATCCAGTGCAGCAGATCGTCGAGCGATACCAGGTCGCTTGGCAGCTCCGGGTCAAGAACCGCCTCCGGCGACGTAAATAGGCCCGCTCCGGACACGGGCCAGATCGGCGGAAGTTGATCACGAAGGAATCGAACCTTCGTGCGGTGCTGCGCAATGGGCGAGCGCCTGATTTCGGTCGTGCCGTTGCCTGCCGTCCGGGTCAGGTTTGCAGGCGTAGCCGACGGTGGGATCCGTCCGGACCAGTTCTTCGTCTCGAAGACAAAGACGCCGAACGGCGTAATTGAAAGGTGATCGATTTCGGCCGTCGGGAAGGCCGTTCCTGGCGCGTGTTCGATAACCAGTGGGCCATCGTGCAGATAGAAGTCGTCGCCGCAGACTGAGCGAAGGGTCGTGCGGAGCTTTGCCTGAGCCGCAGCCTCACCAGCAGCGCCGATCTCTTTTGATGAACGCTGTTCCGTGCGCGCCTGACGCGGGGTGCGATGAGGGCGTCGTCCGTTAAGGCGTTTATATAGGTAGAAGCCGACGACTGCGATTACGATCTTGATAAACATCTGCTGCCTCCCTGGTATGCATGTTTCAAGCATGTCAGGACCTGCGGGAAGTCAAGGAAGCCACGCTCGCCGACTCGCACCGGCGCAGGAAAATCAAAAGGCGGTGTGAAATCGCTAGCTTTCCGAGGTGAGCGCTTGGCGAGCAGCGCGTAAATTTGCATCTATCCCCGCGTCCACGACGCATCGACCTGAGTTGCGCACAGCGGCATTCCGCGCGCTCACATCCCTTTTCCTCCCGCTGCGAGTTGCTCCCGCCACGCCTTGAGCGAGCCGTGACGAAAGCGTCTCTCCGCGCGCCATTTTTTCCCTGCTCACCTGAGCATCGAAAATCATCCAGCGCTGTATTGGCTGGACATCCCCTAGTGCGTCTTTTTCTGGAGAGAAAAATGCCGAAGCAGTTGGTTATGAAGGCGATGAAATCGCCCGGCTGGTTGGTCGCTGTTTGCTTTGCCCTGTGGTTTGCAGCGCATTCGTTCTTCGCCTTTCTGTTTGTTTCTGCCACCGTCGCCGTCTGGATCAAGAGATCCATCAAGGCGGCGCTGAAAGAGGAGAAAGCTGAGGATTCGAAGGCGCCCGCGCACACCGTTGTCGCTCCGGCTCCCGCCGACGCCAACGTCACGCCCATCAAACGTCAGTACGCCAAGTCCGCAGTGGTCGTTCCACTTAAGACAGGCACCGACGACTAGTCGCTACGCCTGAATGTCAAGACTGCCCGCACGGGCGGTCTTGACCCCAACCCCAACGGGAAACCATCCCGTTGCGGGCATGGGTTCCCGTTCATCCGGAGATTCCCATGCAAGCAGAAGTAGCCGCATGGCAACTGGACATGTTCGGCGCTCCCGAAGCGCCGGTCACACGTGCCCAGCCCAAGCCCGATCCGCTGCCCGATCCGCACCTGTGGAGCGAGGCGGTCAAAGACAAAATGGTCGACGCGTTGATCAGTCTGGCGACTGACAGCAGGCGCGGCGACAACATGCCCGAGTCGTTGATGGACTGCGCTGTACTGTTCAGCGAGCGACTCAAAAACAGAAAGAAGATGGAACTCGAAGACTACCGAGCGACGCTCGGCTGGGTCATGGAGTTTTGGAACGGGGCGCTGCCGTATCGGTTTGTCTGCCAGATCAACGGCGTCGATCCCGAGATCTTGCAAGACGTCATCCTGAGCAACCCTTTGCTCAAGCGCGACATGGAAGAAGTGCGTCGCGAGTGCTTCGGCACGCTGATCTAGGAGGCCGAGATGAGCACATCAACATTCGGCCGGCTGCTGGGAACGCTCTTCGGAGTGCAGCCCGCGACGCAGCCTCGGAATCGCTACCCCGCAAATCAATCATCCCCCGTCGAAGTTGGAAAAGGCGGAGCCAACGAGCGGCACATCGCGATCGCTGGTGAACCGATGCTCTTTCGCGACGAGGGCGATGTGGTCGTGCAGTTTCGCCCGGCGTTCGACTATGAGCTACGGCCAACCGCCGTCGGAATGAAGCTGATACCGGCGCTCGCTCCGCACTGGGAAGTGCTGCGTGAGCACAGGGGGCCACTGACAGAGGCGATAGCTGCTGCCGTCAGGGACGCTCACCCGACAGAGGCGCATCCCGAGCGTTCACTTGCGGCAACCATCTCAACCGCCGCAAGCGACGCGCGACCGACAAGACAAATCGTCGAGAGCGTAGCGTCGTCGCCAGCGCGGGCCGCCGAGCCATCGCATCGGCCCAGTGAGCGCGCGCGGTATGGCGTGCTGAAAGAGTGGGGCGAGAAGGAGTTCCCCGACGGCAAACGACCGGGGCGAACCTATGAATCGTTCTGCATCACGCTCGAGCACCGTACAGGTGTGGACGTGCTGCAAGGCGAGGGTCTTCGCGACGCGATCGCAGAAGCACACTGCAAAGTTGGCGATCGCATAGAGGTTAGGCGCCTTGGCAAGATCAAGGTGCCTGCCGTCGATAAACGTGGCCGACCCAAGCTCGATACCAGCGGCGCGCAAGTGCTGTGGGACAAGTGGCTTTGGTCTATCAAGAAATCTTAAAGGAGCTTTTTATGGCATCAGTAAACAAGGTCATCCTCGTGGGCAACCTCGGAGCCGACCCGGAAACGCGTCACCTGCCGAGCGGCGATGCGGTGGCCAACATTCGATTGGCAACGACAGATCGCTACAAGGACAAGTCCTCGGGCGAGATGAAAGAGCAAACCGAGTGGCATCGTGTTTCGTTCTTCGGCCGATTGGCCGAGATCGTCAACGAGTACCTGAAGAAGGGCTCGTCGGTCTACATCGAAGGCAGAATCCGCACGCGCAAGTGGACGGACCAAGCCGGGCAAGAACGGTATTCGACCGAGATCGTGGCTGAGCAGATGCAGATGCTTGGCGGCCGGGCTTCTGGCGACCGTTCGTCGAACGACAGTTTCGAGAGTCAGCGCCCCGCCCGTCAGGAACGGTCGCAGGAGCCGCGATCGAATAACCCTGCGCCGGCGAATCGCGAACCGCAATCGACGTCGTATGGAGGAGGCGGTGGCTTCTCGGACATGGACGACGACATCCCGTTTTGACCATTCTTGAAGGGTCGTGAGTGGGCTGCCATCTGATCCTGTAAGAGCTCACCTCGCTTCCTGTTTTTCCCCACCTTTGTGGCTACGCCGAACCGGAAACGGTCGGCGAAGCCACGAAGCGTGTCTTTCCCGCGGCCGGTCCTTCTACCGTCGCAATCCCCGCTTTCCGATTTCCCTGCTGAAAAAAGCCGCCCGTCGCTTTCGCCTACGCGCGAAACGGACGGCTTTTTTGAGCACGGTTTCACCGCCTGTTCAGGCATCGACCTCAACCACCCCAAACTGGAGTGAACAATGAATGTAAAGGACATCAAGCTGTCCCCGGAACAGTGGCTTGCGTTGCTCCAGAAGTACGGAGTGCCCGCGAGTTCGCTGACCGGGAAAGGCGCGCCTTGTCCCATCTGCGGCGGAAACGACCGCTTTACCTATGACAACAACCGTGGCCGCGGCGACTGGGTTTGCCGCAAGTGCAACGACGGCGACCGTAAGGCCGGCGACGGTTTCGAGTTGATCTGCAAGTCCGCGGGACTGACGTTCCGCGAGCTGATGGTCGAACTCGAAGGAGGGAGCCTTGCGGACGCTCGCAGAACTCGCGAACGTCGAGACGCGCCCGCGCCGGGGCGAAAGGTCGATCCCCAGTGGGCGAAGAAGCGCCTTGACTCGATGTGGGATCGGGCGACGCTCGTCGGATCCGATGGCCTCGTGCCGCGCTACCTGCGCGAACGGGTGCCGGGTCTGACGGCACCGCCGTCGTCGGCGCTGCGCATGGGGATGCTCGACTACTGGCACGACAAGAAGGTCGTCGGACAGTGGCCGGGCATCATCGCGCGCTTCACGCTGCCGGACGGCCGTCTAGGAACGCTGCATCGCACGTTTCTTGAACGCTCGAAGCCAGTGAAGGCGTCCATCGTTACTAGCGATGGCGAGATCCTTCCTGCCAAGCTGAACGACGTGACGCTTCATAAGCTCAACGGTGGCGCAGTCCGGCTGATGGACCCGGTCGATGGGGAGATCGGCGTCGCGGAAGGTCTGGAGACGGCATACGCCGCGCACATGCTGTTTGGTGTGCCCGTCTGGTATTGCCTGAACCGCATCCTTCTTGCCGATTTCGTTGTGCCAGAAGGCCTTGGCATTCGTGTGGTTCATATCTACGCCGACTTCGATGCTGTCGATCCACGTACCGGGAAGTCACCGGGCGTCGACGCGGCGTTGAAGCTGGCCAAGCGCCTCCGCGCTGAAGGGTACACGGCTATGGTTCATCGGCCGAAAAAGCGGGAAACCGACTTTGCAGATGAGTGGTGTGCGTCTCACCGCGCGCACGCCCCGACGTCTGCAGTGGTAGTGCGCCGCGATTTGCGCGAAGCACTGCATGTTTGATTCTTGGCGGCGTCTAGTCCGCTAACAGTAACTTTTGCCCGGTGGGGATTCGTCCCCACTGGGGCCGCAATCCGCCCGAGCTTTTCCAATGGAGAAGAGGAAATGAGCTTTAGCATGATTGTTGGCCGGTACGAAATCGTCGCAACGTCCGGTGTTGAGAACGGCTCGGTCAGAGTAGGGAAGTCCGAGGCGGAAGCCTACGACGTGATTGACCGCAGACGAGGTGGTCATGCCCGGCTGAAGAAGCAGGGCGTCACGCTGGACACTGCTTGGTTTTACTGCATTCGTCGACAGGCGAGCGCACAAGGTGTATCTCTGCTGCATTGATACCCCCTGAAGACAAAAGCCCCGACCGTTTGGTCGGGGCTTTTTTTTTGGCGGCCAGTAGTCAGCGACTTACTTGTAGCGCACGACGTACCACAAACGCCACCTTAGGACGAAAAACGTGATCTTCAGGAACGGAACGAGGATACCAGTTGCCCAACAAATAATGAACGCACTGGACCCGATCACCACCTGGCTGAAGCCGCCCTTCGGCAGGTAGGCGCAAACCCACATCACGAAGAAAGACGCCATCACGATGATGATGCGTCGTGTGAAAAACGGCAGCGCCATGAACCTAGCGTACATCATCGGCTCCTTCGGCTGAGCGGGGCCAGGCGCGATGAAACAGATAAGCCGCCTCCCACGCAGCCAGCGCGGCGGCCACCAAAATCCACATGCGAACGCCGCGCATCCAGTCGACCTGCATCAAGGTATCAAGTATTGTCATTTCGTTCTCTCACGGTGCTTTGCGGCCGCTTCCGGCCTTATGAGCAATAATGCCACGAGACGTCCATAGTCAAGGCGCGGGGATCGTGACACGGGCGGCGACAGTAGGCCGCCGCTCCGCGGCTCATTCGAACTTCTGCGCTGCCTATGCAAAAGCCGAGAGGCTGTCTGCAAGATAATTCAGGTGCTCGTCATCGGTGGTCTCAGACGGCTGCTCCGCGCTCTCTACAGGTTTCTGCGGCTTTCGTTCCTCGACCGACGCAGGCTTTGCTTGCGTTTCGGCAGGCGTTGCTCCAATGTCGGCAACGTCTGCCTGCTGCACGACGGTGCGCCGTGGCTCGGCCGTATAGACAAGACCAGCGGTTCCGCTGCTACGCAGTGCTTCGTCAGCGAGACGCTTCAGCAGCGCCGCACGTTGTCTTGGATTCGAGACCGCCATTAATGCAGCAAACAAAGCGGGCGTGACAACTTCGCTGACTGTCAGCTTGATCTCGATAGTCCCGGTCATGCGGTGATAGCCTCCTTCCGCTTCTTATCGCGTTCGCGCATTTGTGTGGCCTCGCCTGCCGCAAAGAACCCACGAACGTTCGAGAAGCACGCGTTCTTCATGACCTCGATGCGGTTGCGGGGAAAGAACGCGCGGATTGCATGCTCGTAGAGTGGCGCACCCCCGCCCGTAAGAAAAATGCAGCGGATGTCATTGGTGCTACCGACCGAGTTACCGATCGCATTGACCGCAGCTTCCGGCACCGACTGGGCCTGTGCCGCATAGTGCTCAAGATTAATCTCTTCGTTGAACACGTAGTAGGGCGTCCCTTCGCGAACTGCTTCGTCGATTTCTTCAATCGCCAGGGCTGACTCCTTGGTCGCCGCACCGATGAGCTCGGCCATCTTTTGATAGAAGTGCGATGCGCCGCTCTGGTGTCCGCCGCTACGACGCTCCTCCATCGTAAGTCCCTTGGCGACTACCCAGTCGGTCGTGTAGTAACCGACGTCGATGATCATATTCCGTTGCGACGGGTTGAAGTCCGGGTGCTGTGAGAAATGAACCAGCGCGCCCAACGGTTGAGGTAGCACCATCAGATTTCCGACGCGAACTTCCTCATCGCCGAACTGGAGCTTCCCCGAAAATTTGCTGCGCAAGGCCTCGGCGTGTTGTTGGAATGTCTGCACCGGCAGTCCGAGCACAAGGCGGTCTACCGACGATACGTTGGCGAAGTGGAAGGCTCCTCCGAGGAGTGCCTCATAGCTATCTGTAGTGCAGTAGTTGCCGACGAGCGTGCGCCCGGGGTCACCGTTACGAGAGGTCAGCGGCACTTCCGGTCCCACTTCGTACTGCTTTCCGTTGACTTCAATTCCAACGGTCCTGATTGCCTTTAGCACGCCGTTACTTTGCTTGGTCATGGTTCGGGCCTGATAGTCCGGAGTCAGCGACGGAAACATGAACGTTGACACTTCTGAGCCGTTGCGGACTGCAACCTTGGTGTTTCCATATCCGACGTCAACGGCAAGGACGGATGCATGCGTTTTCATTCTCTCTCCAGAGCATTTTCGGTTGGTGCACTTATCTGCCACTTAACTGACAGAAAACGGGCAGATTCGAATCGGCAACGGCTCATTCTTCCAATACGTCCGGATAAGTGTCAGTTATCGGCACCTTAACGGTGAGATGATGAGTCGGCGCACATAGCGCGCCCCTATCTGTCAGTTATCGGGACGAATGCGGTGAGAAAAGTCACCGTCGCACAGGTCCAACTCTACAGAGAGCCGCGGAATGTCAAGGAAGGAAAAGCTCGCTACATTTAGGCAGCTTTTGCGCAACGCGCTTCCGTTCAAGCCTCTAATATTCCAATCACCAACCGCGCGACCAGCGCATCGAGCCTCCTTAATGGACCATCGAGGGGAGCGCTTTGCCTAGCGAAAACCCCTCTGTCACAGGCCGCAAAATGAAGCGGCCTTTTTCTGAATCTAATCAAGTTCAAGGCGACCCAAGTTGAGGACGCTGGACACGCGATATCCATTGGGTTTGCGGGCTGTTTTGCCCGAATTGCCGAGTTGAGACAGATTGGGAGCGAACACGGACACGGTCCAGGTTGCTGCTTTCGAAGTCTCGATGACGGTGGACGCATCCCTACAGCACACGACGCTGGGTACGTTGCATGAGGTCCGACACACCGCGGCCGATTGAACGCGCTTTGGGATGGGGGATGAGCGAGCCACGGAAGGCGGACTTATCTCTGTACGGAAGACGAACGGTCGGCGCAACCGGAGAAAAAACAGCGCATAACGATTACCGAGCAAATGGCCAAGGTCGTGCTGTCGAAAGACGGGGCACGCGGGCGCGCGAGAGCGTGCTCTGGCCGGCGCGGTAGCCGTAGCAGCGGCACAGCCGAGTCGCGCAGCGAAAAGCGCGCGATTGGACTGCTGACAGCAGCGGGAAAAGCACTCAACGACGAGAGGTGCCGCGAAGCGGGCCCGCGTTGATGCGCACCGGCAACTAATCAGTGGCGGTCACCACGCGAAGCGTGAAACTGGCAGCACGCGGCAATACGGACGGTCGATGCATGTTTCTTCCACGTGCGGGGCTATCGAATGGAATCGCTAAAGGACAGGAAGGAAAGACCCGGCGGGGATACGCAGCGTGCAACGCAGGCAGCACTCGGGGATAGGCTCCCAAGGGCATTCGGCGCGGCGGCAAACGGAGGCGCACCGCGCAAAGGCAGCGCACGGTCGTCAAATCGGTTTCACAAGAGGACAAGGCGGTGCTGAAGGCATCAAACAACTGCGTGCGTTCTCTGCGACCCGGCGTTAGAGGCAAGGATGGAACTTGATGTCATCGTGGCAATTCGTACCAGCGACTGCGCGGCGGTGCCTAGTCCTACGGAACTCCCGCGGCGAGCGGCCTTGAACTCGGTAACCACGAAGGTTGCCCCGGACAACGCTGAAGGCCGGCGAGCGAACGTCGGTCGGTCACTTTCGGAGACGGGTTACAGGAAAGGTGGGCGATACAAAAGGATCTTCACGGGCATCGACCATATGTTCGAAGCCGAGGTCGCGTGGTCGATGTGGCGACTTGCTGCGAGATACGGATTTGACGATGCACGCTCGAGGCGAAGAGCGTTGCGGCACGCGGCTATTGCTGGCTGGGCCGCCGGATCGTGGCCGCCGAGCGAATTGCTGCTTTGCCTCGCCGCGCTGAACAGCGAGTTTGCAAGCGCGTTTGCGAGGGGCCGGAACATGTACTTAGCGGCGCGAGAAAAGCAGAAGAAAACGGGGATTAAAGAATGACGGTGACTGTTTACGTGAAAGGGATTCTGGCTGACTACCCGGGGCTCCGTGCCGATTTCAAATCGGCGCTCGACCTGCTGTTCACCGCCAATGTGAACCGCGTCCATAGCCGTACGCGAATCAGCAGCAAGCCCCTGTCGGTCAAGACGCAGGACTATCGCCTGCGCAAGCTTTGCCGGTCGTTCGTCGAGCTGCGCGAAAACGGATTCGCGCTCCAGTCGCCACATGCCCTCAAGGAGAAGCACATCGAGTTCCTCGTCACGCTCTGGCACAAGAAAGGCCAGAGCCCAGGGACGATCGAAAACAAGTTGACGTACTTCCGCGCGTTCGCACAGTGGATCGGCAAGCCGAACCTAGTCAGAAAGCTATCGGACTATATCGATAGGGACGAGCACGACTTCCACCGGTCCTATGTTGCGACGGAGGACAAATCGTGGGAAGGCAACGGCCTCGACGCCGCATCAATCATCGACGGCATCGCGAAGACCGATCCGGTGGTTGCCGTGCAGATGAAGTTGCAGTCGGCATTCGGGCTGAGGGTCGAGGAAAGCTTCCTGCTGAGGCCAATAGACGCAGTGCGCAAGGACGGCCGGCTCAATGTAGTTCATGGCACGAAGGGAGGTCGAGGACGCACAGTCCCCATCGATTTCAAGCTCGATGTTCTGCGAGAAGCGGCAAACTACGTCAACAGCACAACGGGATCAACGATCCCGGATGGCTATACCAAGACCCAATGGAAGGACCACTTCTACACGGTGCTCAAACGACACGGAGTGACGAAAGCCGGTCTGGGCGTTACCAGCCATGGCCTCAGGCACGAGTACCTGCAACAGATGTTTGCGAAGTACGCCGGTGTTCCTGCGCCGATTAAAGGAAGCGACGAAAGGGCGGACAAACTGATTCACTGTGAAGCAATGCAAGCGGTGGTTGAGGCGGCCGGCCACAGCCGCAAGCAAAAGGCAAGTGCTTACCTGTCGAGCTATTCCGTCCAGAAGAAGCTGAAAGCGCCTAAGGTAACGATCGAGCAGGTCAACGATGCGCTCGCTGCAAACAACGGCGAGAAGAAGGCTGCTGCCGCCGCTCTCGGCATCTCAAGGACGGCGTTATATCGAATTTTGCAATGTGAAAAGCTTGCCTGCTAAGGGGGGTATGAATAAATGGCAAGCTTTGTAACAGCCAACTTGCTCAATAGAATCAGCGGCTTATTGTTATGACACTTCGCGCGACAACGCTATCCGGATAGCGTTGTCGTGGAGGTTTCAGCCTAAAAGCCAGCTGAGCTGAGGACTTGTGATCGCGTGGTACGTGAGGATTGCGCCGAGTGCGAGCACGGTAGCGATCTGCGGCGCGAGCTTGCTTCGCAGGCGGTAGGCGGCAACGATGTATTCGATGGGTGACATGATTCTTCCTTAGGAGCCTCGGATCGGATGAAACGAGTTAAGCCCCAGTATGACCGGCGTCCGACGAAGTCAAGTCACCAGCGGTTGCGATCCGGCAAGTCGTCCACTGCAAGGTTGACGCTGTTCTCGAAGTTGCCTTCATCGCCGCCCGTGGCTGGAATGCGAGGAAACTGGATGGATGCTATCCCGTCAATGTACACGCGCTTCGCGAGTTGCTGAAGCTTCCGATACCGTGCCGCATCGTTGAGCACGGTATCGACCGGCCAAAAATCGCTCAGCGTGATTTTGCTGTCCACGATCTTTCGGGCAAGCATGGCAAAAACGGGACCGCGCTTTTCCCAATCACCCTCGGTTCTCGCCAGTAGGTCAATCAGAAACGGTGCATCCACCGCGCTGATTTCCTTCCGAACCAGCTTCAGCAAGTCACCTTCCTTAGCGGCTGGGCGCCGAGTGCGTGCGTTCCAGATCTCTCCTGCCTTTTGCAGGGCGGCATGCCGGTCGTTCCCGATCGGGATCCACGGCGTCTGCATTCCGCACTCTTCGCAGAAGACGCAGCAGACTTTTTCCTGCGGGATCGCATAGAGCGAGCGCGCCTCCAGATCGTTCATGTCCGGGGCGACGCTTGCGTCGGCGTCGAGGTAGTCAATCGCGGGTGCAGAAGGGCGTTTGAGCAGCCGGTGAGAGTAGCCGAAGGACCATTTTCCGCCGCAATGGTCGCAGGGAAAGAGCTCGTCAGTCATGGCAGCGTGGTCCAGGGCGCTCGCCGATGGCCGGCGAATAAGGTGTAGGCGGGGAGCATTATAGCGACGGACGCTTTCGCTAAATTAATGGCAAACCCTGATCTTACAAAAAGGTTTCAGGCTATGCTGCCACGCGATTCGCCGCGATTGCGTTGTATTGCTCGTGACTGACGAGGCGCAAGGGCGTAAGCGAGGGCGCGTCAAAGAGGAGGCGGTACGAGCGGCCGACCGGAACCGATAGAACTTTGCCGGCTGACGATTTCAGGTACTTGCCGTCAAGCGAGAACGGGTGCACGCCGCTACTGACCTTGCCGAGTAGCTCCCTCGCTTCTCGTTGGACTGCGGATAAGTGCCGGACGATGGACAGGTCTATCGGATCGTCGGCACGGGACTGCTTTGCCGCGCGCTTTTGCTCAAGGGCCGCCCGTTGTTCAGCTTTTTGCTTTTCAGCGGCTGCGCACGCGTGGCAATACTTCCCCTTGCCGGTGTGCCCGCACGAAAACGTCTGTTTCATGATGCTTCTAGATGAGTTGCCGATGAGGCTATTGCACCATCATTTCGTGCCCGGTCAAGGCTCGGTAGATGATGGTTTTGAGGGCCTTTCGTCCCCGGCCAGCGCGTCGAGCTGGGCTGACAGATCAAGCAGTCGCGCGTCGGCGAGCGACAGTCGCGCGGACAGCCGCTCGATCTGCGACATAGCGAGGCTGTACTGCTCGGAGAGCATAGACAGCGCCCAGAAAGGCGCCAATGTGGCGTTGCAATCGGTGCACGTCACGACGCCATCATGTTGGTCTAGTCTGATGCGGCGATGAGCGCAGCCACCCGCGCGCGAGTCGCTCTTCTCAGCGGTGACCGAAACACGTTTGAAGGGGATGACGCGGTTCATTCGGGCAGTGAAGTTTCCGGGCGGTGAATGCTATCCGGAAATAGTACCTGCGAGATCGTCACGTCGCGACGGTAATGCGACTCCACGACGTCCAGATAGCGACGGAACGATGCAGTGTCAGTCGGTCCGCCGTCAAGGTCCCTGTTCGCGAAACGCAGGTCGGTCGGCGCGAATGCATTGTTTTCGATCCAGTGCGCATCGGTGACGCTCGGCAGCCACCACCGATTCCAACGAATCGTGAATGCCAGCCAGCCACGCGCGCTCGCATCGATTTCTTTCCACGAAGCCTGGAAATCGAGGATGGCGCCCAGAGAGCTGAAGAACACCATGCGCAGGTCGGTCTCATCGGCGGCTGCGACAACGATCTGCTTGCGCCGTTCGTCGACCGCGTCAATGGCGCTTGCCATCGACAGCGCCGGATAGCTCACCTGCCAGTCGGCATCACGCGCGACTGCGCGCTTGAGGAAGAAGGAGTTGGAGTCCATGGGAGAGATTTTCGCAGTTGGTTATGCGCTGAAGCTATCGCGGGAACGTGCCGTGTCAAGCCGCGGCCGGAAGTCGAACTGAAGCTAGATCGACGGGCGGCATCCATTCCACGCATGGCACGCCTTCGCGCGCGTACAACGCCTGCTTTTCCGCTTTGCGCGCCATGTATTGAGCGTTGCCTTGCATGCCGTACACCTCGATTGTTGTGGGTACGGCCGTATCGGTCAGCCTGAAGTCGGGCAACATCGCGTCTCCCTGCTCAAGCCGCGTGGGCTTTACAAATCGTCGCCGCTCCGCGACGAGGCGGTTCGCCATCGCGACCTCAAAGCTTGAGTCGCAAGGCAGAAAGGTGCTGTTGCATAGTTGCAGCGCCAAGTCGATGATCCGGAGGTTGTCCTCTTTCGTCCGTTCGATGACGGCCAGCGCCACTACCCGAGCGCTCGCGTCACCGATCATGGCCCAGGCCGGTCTAAACGAATCGGCGGCAGACTCGATCACTGCTTTTG
Source organism: Burkholderia sp. 8Y (assembly GCF_902506145.1). Lineage (GTDB taxonomy): Bacteria > Pseudomonadota > Gammaproteobacteria > Burkholderiales > Burkholderiaceae > Caballeronia. Next base: position 49,846 of record NZ_LR733541.1, read on the forward strand.
ACGCGAAGAACGTCTCATAGGTCTGGCGCAGCTTGACGACGAACCCGTATCTCGACGGTTCGACGCTGCGAAGTTCGGCGATCAGAAGTCCGCGCTCCGACTTGGCAGGCGTGGTCGTTATACGATCGAGGAATGAGCGGAACTCCGCAAGCACGCAAGAACCGTCAGCATCATCGTATCGGCGCATGACGTGAAGCACGTCCTGCATCGGTTTGCCGTTCAGCTTTCCATCGCCAAGCGCCGAAACGAGCTGGGCGTTGCAGGTTCCCCAGCCGCGAGAGGGCGCACCCGCCCACTCGTTGAGGCCGGCCTCTTCCCATACTCGTTGAAGGAAGCCGAGAAGCGGTGCTGCGCGGCGCGACGCTGCCCCCGATGTGCCGCCAGATGATTTCCGCGTCGATTGATCGACGGTGCGGACCGACAGCGAGGTGCTCAGCTTGACGTCTAGCCCACCGGCGACGGTGCTAATCGCCGCGTGCGTATCCTTGCTGTTTCGAGTTGGCTGAGACGCCGCCCGATAGAAGGTGCAAGATTTTGGGTTATGCCGGTGACCATCGTCCGGCCACCGTGCGAGATGAAAAAGCGACCCGTAACGACGGATCACTAGACGTAAGGGCGCGTTGGTTGGTGCGGGTAGGCAGCGACAGACGGCGTAACCGGGAGTCTTCTTGGCTCGCTCGAGCGCTCGCGCGTACGTCGCAGGGTTGTCCTGGACCTCTGTGAGCGCGACGGTTAGCGCGTCAAACGATACGAGCGTCATACCTCTTCACCCCGCCAGGTTGAATGCGCTTGCTCGATCGGAACCTTGTGAATGTGGGCCCGCGTGCCGAGGCGACTCGCCGCTTCGCGAACGCTGAGACAAAACTGCTCGGCGTGGTCGCTGCTCGGGAAGTGCAGTCCAACGGTGGATAGGGCACCGGGTGCCGCGTAATCGCGTGAGAAGACAGCGCCTGTTCCGACCAACGCGTCGAGCCAACTGTCCGGGGAACCCGGCGGCGGGCGTTGCGTCAGCGCGGGCGCTGGCAGGGTCAAGGGTGAAATCTTCGAAGCTGACAACAATCACGTTCATCGTTCGATTCACAAGGCAAGGTTTCTCCGAAGCGCGCGGCGGCACGAAGCCCTCAATGAGGGCTGGCCAGTGCTTCATGCCGAGGCAACAGCGCGTGACAGCGGCCGACGGCTCGCTGCGCCGCAAAGCGCGAGGGCGCCGACGATGGAGACAACTGCAGCGAGGGCGCAGGCAGCCAGCACGGCTGCTAATCTCTCGTCGCCACGGGAGAGTTCGGTTGCGCGCCTGCTCAACGCACGGTTGAGATCGCCACGCTGCCGCCTCAGTGCGTCATCGAAGGACTGCCGGCTCGAATAACCGTAAGCAGTCAGCAACGCTTGTCTCTTGTCGTCTGGAATGTAGTTAATGGCATCAGCGACGCTCTCCATACGCTCCACGATCGCCGTATCAACGACGACCTCGCCCGCGCTGCGCTCAACGAAGAACTGCTGGCCGACGAGCCCGATGGCGGCGGCCGAGCAGGCAGCGGAAACACACATGATGGCGACGGTGGGGATGTGACTAAGCTTCATGGCATCCGGTGGGCAATGTCAGTGCACGTTCGTGCGGTCTGCCAATTCTCGTCTGGCACCGATCGCGCGGCACTCCGAAAGATGGCTTGAAACAGTGGTCTTTTCCCGGCGAATCGAGCCGAGCAGGCGTCATTTGGAAAGCCTCATGTAAAGCGACTTGGCGAAAGCTACATGTTTTTATGCGTCATTCCTCAAAACGGACGCTATCCGGATAGCGTTGATGTCGAATCGGCCCAGTGCCGACGTCCATCGCGAAGGGGGCGACGCGGCTCAGTTATCCCCAGGCTTAACCACAGAAAATGTGGATAAGAGAAACAGGCTCGTGGCGAGAGGCGCTATCAAAAGCTCGTCTTTCGCGTGCGATCGCAAGTGCCCTGACGAGTATCGTCTTGCAATCACCCGCGCGACTTGCGCATCGACCATCAGGCGCATAGCAGTCTGCCGCCGACAATCACCACTTTTCTTTTCACCCGCAGGGGCATGTCCCCGATCGCGGGCGTGCGCCTGCTCATTTCATGGAGCAACGCATGTACACGCAATTGATTGAGCAGTTCAAGACGGCACAGACCACCGCAGCCGAGGCCTATCGCACTATCGTTCAAGCGGAGCGCGACGTCTTCGCGGACGGGCTGACCGAGTATTCGGCGATGGAAGTCCGAAGCGAATACAAAGTCGAGCGCGAGCTCAACACGTTCTGCCGACGGCTGCTCTCGCGGCTTGTGATGGAGGCGAGCCGCATGTTCGCGCCCCCCGGCGGCAGAATCGAGATTGACCAGAGTCGCGAACTCGACCGGTGCGGCCTCGATATCGAAGAGGAGCTTCGGAAGAACAACGTCCCTGACTTGGACGGCTTCTGGCAACACCTCGAGCGAACGTTCGGCGGTGAAGCTGGCGAGCGCGTCGGGTTCGAGCAGGCAGCCAAGGCCATCATCGACGGCTTCTGGCTTAAGCCGGATACCGAGATCAAGCGCACCAGCAGCGCCGTCATCCTCGAGAAGCGCGTCACCTCTCAAGGTTCGTACCATTCGAAGGGGCAGCGCGAAGTCTATTACTCGTCGCAGCAGACCGTCGTCTCGACCTTCGATGGGCTGGCGACGTTCGCTAAGAAGCACCAGTTCACCGCGCTCGCGATGCAGCTGCGCAACTTCAACATTCACCGCCTCACTTTTTCCACCCGCGACAAGTTGAGCTTCCCGGGTTTGGAAATCGTGATGTTCAACGACAAGTGGCAGTTCAAGTTTGCCCACGACGTGGGCGACGCTTTGTCCCTCTTCATCAGCGAGTTCGGCGCGCAGTACCTCGCCTCGCGCGACCGGTATTGATCCACCACCGTTCTTCATCCTGACCCGCTTCGGCGGGTCTTCTTATTTCTAGGAGCAAATCCGTGCAGAGAGATCTGTTTTCGTTTGAGCGCGACTGGTATGAGCCGTTGCGTGCGATCCGAAGCCTTGGGTCGCAGGCGCCGTCGATCGCTCATCAGGGCGAGCTGGCAGCGGCACGCCGGCAGCACCTTGGGCAGTTCTTCACCCCCGACGCGATCGCTGCGTTCATGTGGAGCTTCGTGAGCGGCTGGCGAATCGATCGGCGCATCCGCATCCTGGATAACTCGGTAGGCTCCGGCAGGCTATTGCAGTACGCTGACCCGGAACGCCATGCCGTGTACGGAATCGACGTCCATGCCGAGGTTATCGAGCAATGTCAGAAGGTATTCGAAGAGGCCGGGTTTCACTGCGAGTTCCGGCGAGCCGGCATGGAAGAGATCCATCCGGCGCGCTTCGATATCGCGTTGCTCAATCCGCCATTCTCGATTCACCTTGAGTCGCCGCATCTTCAGCCGCTCGCATGCACCACGTGGGGGCGGTATGGCGCGTACACCAGCGCCCTCAGCCACGACTACGCGGTACATCAGGCGTTGGAAGCGGCGAACATCGTCGTTGCGCTCTTGCCGCTCACGACGGCCGAAGCGATGGCCGCCGGCGAGCAGGGTGACAGTCTGAAGCGTCGCGCCGCGGGCTTGTTCGAGCTGCCGGGCGACGCGTTCAAGCTGGAAGGTGCGAACGTGCGCACAGCGGTCGTGGTGTTCGACCGCTACCGCGATCGCCCGTCCGACTTCGTCCGCGCGGTAGTTCAGGACCTCGCGGAGCCGGGCCCGAATCTCGGGCTGCATTTCGAGGAACGGTCCTATGGCGAAGCGCGGCTGCGACTGCAGAAGCTCGATGACAGCGTGCCGTTCATCACGCGTGCCGTTACTGGGCGGCGACAATTAGCTTGGCCGGTCGTTGACGTTTGTTTTGGCCGGTGGTGAGGAGTCGGAGGCGGCGTAGCCGCCGGAGGCGGCGTAGCCGCCGGAGACGACGAACCACCGGCGGCGCCGCG
>NZ_LR733540.1 GCF_902506145.1 Burkholderia sp. 8Y
CTGGGCGGCGACAATTAGCTTGGCCGGTCGTTGACGTTTGTTTTGGCCGGTGGTGAGGAGTCGGAGGCGGCGTAGCCGCCGGAGGCGGCGTAGCCGCCGGAGACGACGAACCACCGGCGGCGCCGCGTCGGCGGGGCAATAGGATGGCTGATCGATTCTTAAAGAAGAAGCGGTCAGTACATGTCTGGAACCCGCATCACCGACCAACAGGTTCGCCTCTACATGAACAAGCGCAAACACCATTCGCAGGAAGTTGCGGCCGCCAAGGCAGGAATAAGCGTGCGCAGCGCACGCCGCATCGAGCGTGACGCGACGTTGCCGTCCCAGAAGCCCCGGCGCTCCTGGCGCACCCGTCCCGATCCGTTCGCCGATGTCTGGGACAGCGAAGTCGTGCCCTTACTGCGCAACGCTCCCCATCTGATGGGCATCACGATCCTGCGCAAGCTGCAGGATGATCACCCGGGCTGCTATTCCGACAGCATGCGTCGCACGCTGGAACGACGCATTTCTCAATGGCGGGCGCTCGAAGGTCCCAGCCAGGAGATCTTCTTCCCTCAGGAGCATCAACCCGGCGTGCGCGGGCTGTCTGACTTCACCGATATGAGCAAGCTGTGCGTGACGATTGGCGGCGCTCCGTTCGAGCACCGGCTATATCACTTCGTGCTGGCATTCTCGCGCTGGGAATATGCCTGCGTGGTTGAGGGTGGCGAGAGCTTTGAAGCTCTCGCCAACGGGTTACAGAACGCTCTATGGCAGGCGGGAGGTTGCCCGCGTGAGCATCGCACCGACAGCCTGTCAGCCGCCTTCAAGAACCTGAGCGAGAAGGAAGACTTCACGACCCGTTACAAGGCGCTGCTCGAGCATTACGACATGCAGGGCACGCGCAACAATCGCGGTCTGGGTCACGAGAACGGGAGTGTCGAATCCTCGCACCGCTATCTGAAGGACGCCGTCGGTCAGGCCTTGATGCTGCGTGGCCATCGCGATTTCGCTGATCGTGCTGCCTACGATGAATTCATCCGCGAGCAGGTGATGCGTCGAAACCGGCGCAACGCCGCCACGTTCCGTATCGAGCGCCAGCAGCTTCAGGATCTGCCGGAGTACCGTACCACCGACTTCGTCGAGGAAGAAGCGCCTGTGACCCGCTGCAGCACGTTCACGGTGCGCGGCATCCTCTACAGTGCGCCGTCGCGCCTGATTGGTCACCGGCTGAAGGTGCGCGTCTACGGCGACCGGCTCGACTGTTACCTGTCCGGCGTGCTGGTGCACAGCACCGCACGGGGTTCCCGTGCAAACGACAACCGTCACGCGCTTGATTACCGCCACTTCATTGGCTCCCTGAAGCGCAAACCGCAGGCATTCAAGGGGCTCGCGTTTCGTGACGCACTGTTCCCGCGTGAGGCGTACCGCCGGACGTGGGAACAACTCGATGCCCGCCTGTCGCAACGCGAAGCATGCAAGACGATGGTTGGCCTGCTTGAACTCGCAGGCCTTCACGGCGTGGAGGCGGTACTGGCCGGAGAGCTTGAGGTGTTGCTGGAAGCCGGCAAGCTGCCCGATCTCAAGGCGCTGCGTGAGCGGTACGCACCCCGTGAGGCCTCGTGCCCGGAAGTGGAGGTTCAGATGCCGCCCGTCGCCGTCTATGACGAACTGCTCGAGGAGGTGGCAGCATGAACGCGCCCGCCCATGATGGTGGCCGCCTGGCCCTGATGCTCAACGAGCTGCGCTTGCCAACGATCGGCAGGTTGTGGCCCGAGTTCGCCGAGCGCTCGGACAAGGAAGGCTGGCAGGCCACGCGACTACTTGGCGCGCTGCTTGAGCACGAGCTGGCTGAGCGCGCCAAACGACGCATCGAGCGGCATCGTACCGAATCGCATCTGGACCCGACCAAGACGCTCGCCACCTTCGACTTCAGCGCCGTGCCAATGGTCTCGAAGGCCCATGTCACGGCGCTGGCCACCGGCGAGTCATGGCTGGAAAAAGGCGCTACGGTCCTTCTGTTCGGGCCACCGGGGGTCGGAAAAAGCCATCTAGGTTCGGCCATCGGGCACGCCCTGATCGATGCCGGATACCGCGTGCTGTTCACGCGCACCAGCGAACTCGTCCAGAAGCTGCAGGCAGCACGCCAGAGCTTGCAGTTGCCTTCAGCACTGGCCAAGCTCGACCGCTTCGACCTCATCGCCCTCGATGACCTGTCGTACGCTCGCAAGGACCAAGCCGAGACCAGCGTGCTGTTCGAACTGATTGCCGAGAGGTACGAGCGTAAAAGTCTTCTAATAACGGCCAATCAGCCGTTCTCGGGCTGGAATGACGTGTTCCCTGACCCCGGCATGACGGTCGCCGCTATCGACCGTCTTGTGCATCACTCGACGATCTTCGAGCTCAACGTTCCAAGCTACCGCCGCCGCCAGGCCGGCGATAAACAGAACGCGCGGCGGCGTCAATTACACGACGACAACCCTGCCAACCCGTTTAGTGGCCAGTCGCCTGACGACGGCAACGTTACGCAGTAGCGGTGAGCGTCAACTACACCATCACGCAACGACAACTACGAAGGAGGAGCACGCTAAATATGACCTGATACCCAACGACAACTACCCCGTTGACCGGCCAAAATAGTTGTCGCTGACCGGCCGCGCTGCTTGACGCTCTCTA
>NZ_LR733539.1 GCF_902506145.1 Burkholderia sp. 8Y
GGGCCTTGCTGCGTGGCGAGCCGTTCGTCGATGACCTTGCGCGTCACGTCGTCCCATGAGGGCGTGTCGCGCTTGTTCATCACGTCATAGCCGGGATAGCGGGGCAGTGTGGTCATTTTTCGGTCTCCCGCAGTCGAAGCGCGGCGAGCCCCGCAAGCGCGAGCGCGGAAAAGCTCGGCGGCGCGGGCAAGGGCGGTCCGTTGAACAGGTTCTGGCTCCAGTTGCGCCAGCCGCCCCGGTTGCGCGCGACGCCGCGTGCATGAAAGCCCACGCCGATGAAGCCGAGGGCAGTCGTGATGCGCAACCATAGCCGCGTGAACGGGCGTTCTCGCGGCGCGGCGAGCGCGGTATTGAGAAGCAGCGCGGAGGCCACCGGCGGAATCACGATGGGCGCATACATGACGGGGTTCTGGAACGAGCCGCGAAAATGCAACAGCGCCACTTCGCCGAGCGTGCCGACGAGTCCCGCGCTCGTGACGAGCGCGAGCGCCTGTCCGGCCGGCATGCCGAAAAGACGGGGCTCGTGCGCGGGTTCATCGCGCAATCGTTCGGAGACTGCGCCGAGCGCGCCCGACAACAGCAGCGCCGTCGGCGCGCCGATGGGCGCGGCATAGAAGAGGTTGTGCCAGCTCCATCCGCCGGGGCGCTTCGTGATGTTGTAGAGATGAAACCCCGTGCCCGCAATGCCCGCGAGCGCCGCGCCCAGATACACCGAGTCGCGCACGCGATGACGCGCCGGCTCCCGGTCCGACCCGCCATGAAGCCCGGCGAGCAGCGAGAGCGTCGAGACGACGAGCGGCGTGTACATGGCCGGGTTGTCGAATGAGCCGCGATAGTGCTCCATTGCGCTGTCCGCGAGCACGGAGAGCGCGAGCAGCGCCGAGCTGTGATTGAACGTGCGGGCCGTGTCGATGTGCGTCTCTTTCTGCGAGCGATGCGCCTCGCGCCCGCCGAGCCGCGCGATGGCGAGTCCCGCTGCCGCGACGCCGCAGCCGATGGCGATATCGATCATTCTGGTTTGCGTCATCTTGAGGTCGAGTGCCGTGCGTTCTAAACCGCATAACGGTGTGCGTCCGCATGCCTGAAGTCGAGCCCGCAGCCGGGCCGCGACCAGTCCGGCGTGATGACGCCGTCGTGAGCGCGCGGCGCGCCGTCGAAGAGCATCGACTCGATGCGAACGTGATCGTGAAACCATTCCTGATGCCGCAAGCGCGGCGCGGCGCAGGCCACATGCAAGTGCAGCGCGGGCGCGCAATGCGCCGAAAGCGGCACATGAAAGGCATCGCAGAGGGCGGCCACGCGCAGGAAGCCCGTGACGCCGCCGCAGCGCGTGAGATCGGCTTGCAGCACGTCGACGGCGTTATGCGCGAGCAGCGCGCGGAAGTCGTCGAGTGTGTAGCCGTATTCGCCCGCAGCCAGTTCCATGTGCGCGGGAAGCGCATCCCTTAACAACGCGAGGCCGGTTATATCGTCCGATGACACCGGCTCTTCGAACCATTCGACGCCGTATTGCGCGAACTGCTCCGCGTAATAGAGCGCCTGCTTGCGATCGAGCGCGCCGTTCGCATCGACGAAAAGGCCCGCTGCATCGCCGATTGCTTCACGGGCGACCGCCACGCGATGCGGATCGCGTGAAGGCTCCGTGCCGATCTTGATCTTCACCCAGCGGCATCCGTCTTCATGCACCCAGCCGCCGAGTTGCGCGCGGAT
>NZ_LR733546.1 GCF_902506145.1 Burkholderia sp. 8Y
ACCGCTGATGCGATGCAGGATGGACACCTTGCCCGCCCACGGCAAGCGATACTTCGCGATCTGTCCAAGCCCGATGTTCCGGTACTCGGGCCTTGGTTTTTTTACGGCTTCAGCCATGCTAGACCCCAACTTGTTATTACACTAACCCGCGATTTTAGCGCCTTTTCATTTCGCGCCGCAGCGAAAAGCGGCCCAAGAGACTGTTGCCGCCCACGCGAAAATAACGCCCTCGAATGAATGCCCTTGCCGGCGCTCTCACGCACGCGGCTCTGAATCCGATCCGCCCGACTCCACTCAACTCAAGTCGTTCTGATAGTAATAGCCGGTCGTCACGTACCAGCCGCGCCGCACTTCCACTGGACGATCGCCGTAGGTGTACGAAATGCGTTCGACCGACAACAACGGAAAGCCCGGCTGAACGCCCAGCAATTGCGCGACCGGCTCGTCCGCCGCGACCGCCCGAATCTTTTCGGACGCGCGAATCATGCGCGTGCCGAATTCGGTTTCGAACATCGCGTAGAGCGGGCCTTTGTAGTCGGCAAGGCGCTCCGCCGTAAGGCCGCGAAACACGGCGCCCGGCAGCCAGATTTCGTCCAGAACCGTGGTCACGCCATCGAATTGCAACAAACGCTTGATAACAACGACGGGATCGGCGGGCTTGAGATCGAGCTGGCGCGCGATTTCAGCGGGCGCGCGCAGGCGTCGGCATTCGAGCAGGCGGCTGACATGGGGATGGATGTCGCCATCGTCGGGCAGAAGGCGCAGGAAGCGAAATTGCACGCGATCTTCGCTGTGCGTCGCAACGAACGTGCCTTTGCCCTGCCGGCGAACGAGCAGATTGTCGGCAGCAAGCTCGTCGATGGCCTTTCGGACCGTCCCCTGGCTCACCTTGTAGCGGGCGGCAAGCTCGACCTCGCTCGGGATGATCTCGCCCGGCTTCCATTCGCCGGATTCGAGGCCCTGCGTGATGAGCGCCTTGATTTGCTGATACAGCGGGCTAAACGTCGGCGACGGCGCGCCCGCGGGCTCGCCCGCCTGTGCGCTGCCGTTCTGTGGGGGCGTGCCCGCCGAGTTTGGCGCGTTCGAATTCATGCCGCGCATTTCAACACAAACGGCTGTTGCGCGTCCACAATTTCACGCAGGATCCTATGTCTTATATAAGACATAAGATAGTATTGACTTTGCCTGCGGGCAATCCTACACTCCTTGTCGAGCAAGGGTTTGCGGGTCGTCGCGCAGCGCGAAAAACGTTCGTTCGGCGCAATCTCTTCCGGCGGTTTTTGCCGGAACGGCCGTCGCCCGAACGCGCCGGTCCCACGTCACAAACCGCCAGGCACGCCCTTTCGCTTCGCCTTACGCCGATCGGCCACACGATTCGCGCGCCGCTGCCTGCCTACCGCCTCGCAACGTCCAGCGCCGTCTCGAATGGGCGCTTGCCGTCAGACTCTAGCGAAAACGCGCCTCGTCGCGCAGTCCCGCACGCTTCACGCTCATTGAAGAATTCATGGCATGACGGTCATGCCGCACGCAGCCTTGCGGGAACGCGCCGAACCATACATCGTGCCGCGGCCCGCGTGGAGGAAGGCTCTCAGCCATCGGCGGGCGGCATGACCGGCATGACATCATCAACGCTTCGCGTAACGCGCATAAAATGGCGTTTTTCCCTAGCGTTCCACGCACCGTCCAGGAGAGTTTCAATGGCTAAGTCCGCAAAGCGCGTTGCCGTCACCGGCGCCGCAGGTCAAATCGGCTACTCGCTGCTGTTTCGCATCGCCAACGGCGATCTGCTCGGCAAAGACCAGCCCGTGATTCTTCAGTTGCTCGATCTGCCGCAAGCGCAAGCCGCCGTGAAGGGCGTCGTGATGGAACTGGAAGACTGCGCGTTCCCGCTGCTCGCGGGCGTCGTCGTCACAGACGATCCCAAGGTCGCGTTCAAGGACGCCGATGTCGCGCTGCTCGTCGGCGCGCGTCCGCGTTCCAAGGGCATGGAGCGCAAGGACCTGCTTTCGGCGAACGCCGAAATCTTCACGGTTCAGGGCAAGGCTCTGAACGAAGTCGCGAGCCGCGACGTGAAGGTGCTGGTCGTCGGCAATCCGGCGAACACGAACGCCTACATCGCGATGAAGTCGGCACCGGACCTGCCGAAGAAGAATTTCACCGCCATGCTGCGTCTGGACCACAATCGCGCGCTGTCGCAACTGGCGGCCAAGTCGGGCAAGCCGGTGGCGTCCATCGAAAAGCTCGCCGTGTGGGGCAACCACTCGCCGACCATGTACCCGGACTTCCGCTTCGCGACCGCCGAAGGCGAAAGCCTGACCAAGCTCATCAACGACGACGAGTGGAACCGCAACACGTTCATCCCGACCGTCGGCAAGCGCGGCGCCGCGATCATCGAAGCGCGCGGCCTGTCGTCGGCGGCATCGGCGGCTAACGCGGCAATCGACCACGTGCGCGACTGGGTGCTCGGCACCAACGGCAAGTGGGTCACCATGGGCATTCCGTCGGACGGCTCGTACGGCATTCCGGAAGACATCATCTACGGCGTGCCCGTCACCTGCGAAAACGGCGAGTACAAGCGCGTCGAAGGTCTGGAAATCGACGCGTTCTCGCGCGAAAAGATGGACGGCACGCTGAACGAACTGCTCGAAGAACGCGACGGCGTCGCGCATCTGCTGGGCAAGTAAGCACGGCGGCACAAGGGAAGCGCACGCGCTTCCCTTCAGCGCGAACGTCAAGGTTCGCGCCTGATCCGGCCGCGTTTGCCGCGTTCCTGTGCCTTGCGAGCGCGGCCGAATCAGAAGCACGAGCAGCATCGAATTCACTTTTCCTTCGGACCCGACGCCGACAATGCCCGCTCTCACCCCCGCCGACGTGCTGTTTGACGGCGAGCCGCAACCCGCAGTTCTGCCGCCCTGCGATCACTACGCGGGCAGCGAGAAGCTGATCAGGAAGTCGCTCGCGTTGCAGGCGCAACTCGGCCCGGTGTTCGACATCACGCTCGATTGCGAAGACGGCGCGCAGGTCGGCCAGGAAGCCGAGCACGCGGCGATGGTGGCGTCGTTCGTTGGCGGCGAGGACGACCGCTTCGGCCGCGTCGGCGTGCGCATCCACGACTTCGCGCATCGCGCGTGGCGCGACGACATACGCATCATTCTGCGTCAGGCGAAGCAAGCGCCGGCCTATGTGATGCTGCCGAAGATCCGCAGCGTCTCCGATGCCGCCGAAATGGTCGCGTTCGTCGAGGCAACGCGCCGCGAACTGGGCATCGCCCAGCCCGTGCCGTGTCATGTGCTCGTCGAAACGCATGGCGCGCTCGCGCAAGTCTTCGAACTGGCCGCGCTGCCCGGCGTGGAGTCGCTGAGCTTCGGGCTCATGGACTTCGTGTCGGCGCACAACGGCGCCATTCCGGATACCGCGATGCGCTCGCCCGGCCAGTTCGATCATCCGCTCGTGCGCCGTGCGAAGCTGGAGATTGCGGCCGCATGTCACGCGCACGGCCGGGTGCCGTCGCATAACGTGTCGACGGAAGTGCGCGACATGACGGTCGTCGCGAACGACGCCGCGCGCGCCCGCAACGAGTGCGGCTACACGCGCATGTGGAGCATTCATCCCGAGCAGATTCGGCCGATCGTCGAGGCTTTCTCGCCGCGCGCCGACGAAATCACGCTGGCCGCCGAGATTCTGCTCGCGGCGCAGCGCGCGCAGTGGGGCCCGACGCGCCACGGCGACACGCTGCACGATCGCGCGAGTTATCGCTATTACTGGTCGGTGCTGCGCCGGGCGCAGGCGACCGGACACGCGCTGCCCGACGAATGCGCGCCGTTTTTCGGCGGGAACTAGATGCAAGCGGACACAAGCCTTTGGTCACACCGCGCGAGCGCAAGCCCGGCGCGCGTTTCGAGCGAAAGAGACAACGCCGCCGAACGGGCGTTCACAGGAGACTTGAAGCAATGAGCGACACCGTATCGAGCGACGCGCCCGCAGCCGGCGCATTCAAGCCGAAGAAATCCGTCGCGCTGTCGGGCGTGACAGCGGGCAATACCGCGTTGTGTACCGTCGGCAAGACCGGCAACGACCTGCACTATCGCGGCTACGACATTCTGGATGTTGCGACCACGTCCGAGTTCGAAGAAATCGCGTATCTGCTCGTGCATGGCAAGCTGCCTAACGTCGCGGAGCTGAAGGCATACAAGACCAAGCTCAAGGCGCTGCGCGGCCTGCCCGCGAGCCTGAAGGCCGCGTTGGAATGGATTCCGGCGTCCGCGCATCCGATGGACGTGATGCGCACCGGCGTCTCCGTGCTCGGCACGA
>NZ_LR733545.1 GCF_902506145.1 Burkholderia sp. 8Y
TGAGCTTCCCCCGAAATTTCGCCTTCCAGCAGGTCGTGTGTAAACTCGACCCGAAGGAAGGAAAGAATCGATGTTCAAAATACCAAAGCAGGCATACACCGCCGAGTTCAGGACGCTAGCGGTACAGCGAGTGAAGGACGGGCAAAGCGCGCGGGACGTCGCTCGCGAACTGGGGATTTCACACCAGTCGCTGCGTAACTGGGTCAAGGCCGATGAGGCAGGCAAGCTCAATGGCTCGGGGACAAAGGTTGTCACGCCGGAGCAGATGGAGCTGTCGCGCCTGCGGGCTGAGAACAAGCGTCTACAGATGGAACTTGAAATCGCAAAAAAAGCGGCGGCGTTCTTCGCGAAGGACCTCCTGTGAAGTACGCCTGGATTGATTCGCATCGTCGGCACTATCCGCTGTCGGCGCTGTGCGGGGTCCTGTCGGTCAGTCTGAATGGCTATCGGGCATGGAAGCGCGGCGGTACGCCTGGGCGCAGGCGCCTCACTGATGCCCAACTGCTCGCCTTGATTCGGTCTATCCACGCCGAGGTCAAGGGCGCTTATGGCTCGCCACGGATGACCGAAGAGATTCGCGCGCGTGTTTTTCCGGCTAGCAAGGAGCGGGTAGAGCGACTCATGCGCGACAATGGCATCCGGGCCCGTCACAAGCGCCGTTATCGCGTTACGACGGACTCGAAACACAAGCTGCCGGTCGCTGAGAATCTGCTGGCACGCAACTTCACGCCGACAGCGCCGAATCAGGTCTTTACGTCGGATATCACGTACATCTGGACCGATGAGGGATGGCTGTATCTTGCAATCGTGCTGGACCTGTTCAACCGGGAGGTCGTCGGTTGGTCGATTAAGCCGCGCATGACAGCTGACATCGTGACCGACGCGCTGACGATGGCATGGTTCCGACGACGGCCCGAGCCCGGCGCGCTGCATCACTCGGACAGGGGCAGTCAATATGCCAGCGACGACTTCCAGCGCAAGCTGGCGCAATATGGCATGCGCTGCTCGATGAGCCGCAAGGGAAATTGTTGGGACAATGCCCCGACGGAGAGCTTCTTCAACAGCCTGAAGAACGAACGGGTGCATGCTACGCGATACCGCACCCATCAGGAAGCGATGGCGGACCTGTTCGAATACATTGAAGTGTTTTATAACCGCAGTCGTCGTCATTCGTCGCTCGACTTCGTATCACCGGTTCAGTTCCTGCAAGACTGGATGAAGGCTCAGCAGACCAAGGACGCGGCCGCATAACCAGAGGCCTCTGGAAGGCG
>NZ_LR733544.1 GCF_902506145.1 Burkholderia sp. 8Y
ACACCATCACGCAACGACAACTACGAAGGAGGAGCACGCTAAATATGACCTGATACCCAACGACAACTACCCCGTTGACCGGCCAAAATAGTTGTCGCTGACCGGCCGCGCTGCTTGACGCTCTCTACGTTACCGGCGACAAGTCGGTCAAGGTATCGCACGATGGTCGGCGCATTCGCCTGTCGTTCGCCTGTGGCTTCAACGAGGCGATGGTGCTCAATGCGGTGCTCGTGAAGCGCATCTACTCGCGCGACGGTCACCGTTTGCCGCGTGGCTTTCGCTACTCTGGGCAGGGCATGCTGGATATGGAAACGTATCTGGTGCAGGACGACCCGGTGCGAGCGTTCGACCAGTTGCTTGATCGGATCCGCAGCGTAGGCGGGGAGCCGCAACTTGCACCCGGTTTCATGGAGCACTTTCGCAGACGCATGCGACGCGGCCAGCGACAGTCAGTACCGTTGCGGCACGTCGCCTGGACCACCGGTGCGGGATCGCAAGACCACGTGTCGGGGGTCGCGAAGGAGACCCACAAGGTCGACGCGACGCGCTGGGCGAGTCCGCTCATCAAGGCCGGTGCCGAAGTGCAGTTCGACCGCGAGGCTGACGGCCGATACCGATACGCGGTGCATGGCGTTTCGTATCACCTGTCGGTCGACGAGCTCAATGCGCGGTTTGTCGTGGAGAACGTGAGCGAGGGCTGGGAAGTCGTGCACGAAGGTCTGTGCGTGCGCTTTCCGGACCAAGCTGCGGCGCTGCGCGCGCGCGTGGAGGCACTCGGCGTCGATCAGTGGCTCGACTGGGAGTTTCAGGTCGATGATCTGGTTGAGACGCTGCTCAAACCGACAGGCTGCGTGGTCGCGCGGGAGCAGGGTTGCGGAAAGTCACGGCTCGCGCTGGCGTTGATCCTCGTCTCGGGGGTGAAACACGGCCTCATCGTTGTTGAGTCCCGGCTCATCGAGGAAATGCTCAAGGAGATCGCGCAGTTGCCCATCGCGGCCGATCAGGTGAAGGTGATCGAGTCGGCGGCGGACCTCTGCGATCTGCGGCGCATCAATCTCATATCGTATGAGCGTCTGCGCATGCCGGTCGACAAGGCCGCGTCTCACCGCGTGACATACGCACATCGGCTTCTTCGTCGAATTGGCCTCCTGGTGGCCGACGAGGGCGAGCGTCTTGCCAATCCGACGAGCGATCAGAGCCGCGCGCTCTGGCAGCTTTCGGCGCGGCGGCGCTTCGTTTTGACGGGAAGTCCCATTCCAAATTACCCGAGAGATGCCTTCGGACTGATCGCGTTCGCGGGTGGTGACGGAACGGCTGCTCAGCCGTATGGCTACCGCGTGGGGTACCTGGAGCAAAACTGGATCAATTCGGTGGAGTACGCGATGCGCGGCGTGGATCGGTTCAGGGATGACTTTGTGGTGCTCGAGTGGGTTACGTGGGAATTCGCGGAGAGCCTGCAGGATGGGGCGAAACGCGAGGTGCCAAAGATTGGGAACCTGCATCGCTATCGGGCGATGCTCGCGCCGCACATTAAGCGGCGGCTTGTCGCGGAACCCGAGGTCTCGCGGTACATCAAGATCGAGCCCCCGGAGTTTGAGGTGGAGACGGTCAAATGGGACCGAGGGCATTTGGCGGCCTATCTCCGCGCGGCCGACGAGTTTGCTGAGTGGTATCGCTCATCGCGCGATGACAAGAAGGCGTGCAACCTCGTGACGATACTGGCTCGCATCCGTGCGGTGCACTTCGCCGCTAACTATCCGCAGTTCGGGATGGACGGCATCGAGTACATCGGCGGCTGACGAGCAAGCAGCGCGCAATCGTGGCCCGCATGAGAGCGATCGCGGAGGAAGGCAAGCAAGCAATCGTGTTTGCCGAGAATCCGGGCGTGCTCGATCTCTTAGCCCGCGAGCTTGAAGCGAACGGGGTGCAGACGGTGCCATTTCACGGTGAAATCCCGATCAAGCGTCGCGTGGCCGATAAGGACAAGCGCTTCTTGGGCGGACTGGCCACCGGGCTGATGGCTACCAAGGCATCGGGTCGCGCGGGTTACAACCTGCCGAATGCTGACTACATCCTTTTCTACGACCGCTCGTGGACGTGGCGCATCGAGTATCAGGCGATGCGGCGCGCTCTGCGATGGAACCGGAAGGGCGTGCTGAAGGTGATCTATTACCACCTGCCCGGCAGCATCGACGAGTATCAGGACCAGATGGTCGCGCACAAACGTGACGCGACACAGGCGGGACTGGACTGGGCGACGCCGGAACTCGAGGACGAGACGTTCCTGCATATGGATTCGCTGCTGGATCGCTTCGTGGATGACCTCGCATTACTTGCGACCGAGACCCCGGTCGATATGCGCAAACTTTTGAAGGAGGCAGCCTAATGCCGAAAGACTCGAATGTGTCTGTGTTGGTCGGGGAGCGCGTCGTCACGGTCAAACGTGAAGGCTCCAATCGCGCGGTGCTGGCGAAAATCCTCGGGAAGGTGCAGGTTGAAGGCGTCGAGGTGCTGTGCCTCGATCGGCTTGTGCACGAGAGTCACGAACAGCAGTTTGGCGAGTGGACTTTAGCCGGTGCTGTGACGACGCTGTTGTCGCGCTCGCTGCCGGATGCTGTCGTTCCAGCGTGAGACATAGCGGCATCTTCGGATGCCGCATGTCCACCGATCTGCTTTGCTCCCGACCCGGCTTCCGGGCCGGGTTTTTTTTCGGCTGCCGACGGCCCGCTTGGGAGACCGTTCGGCCACCTATCGGCAGGTTTTCGCCATAGGCGTCGCTATGGTTCGGTGTACCGCATCGTACAGTCCCCAAATTCCATACGCTTCCTGCGCGGTTGGCGTCCCCCGATGATGCGCCGGCCGTCTTTGGGCGCTGGCGCTTGCCGGCGCCCTTTTTCCGTGTTTCATTGGTGGGAATGCGGTGTGCAACGACAGTGTCCCCCAACTCGCAACGAAAGAAAGCATGAGCAAGTCGCCGGACCTTAATAAGCAACCAATGACATTCATGGTGCCCGACCATCTGGCCGAGGCATTCAAGGAAACTGTCAGCGACTTCTTCGAAAAAGCATGCAGCGGCTCAACGCCGGCCCAGCGGGCGGCAGAAGTACGCGCCCAGGACAGCGACGCGGGACTCGACTCGCTTGCTCATCTTGTCGACGTCGCCGAGAGCGATCCAGTCAGGGAAGCGTCGTCGCGCGGTTTCTAGCAAACCTGTACAACGGATACGAGTTCCCTTTTGACCTGGCGGACCTTCGCCAACTTAACCACGACACCTTTGAGCATTGCCTGCGGGTGTTGAGGCTCGATAGCAGGAAAGCGGTGGACGTGCAGCGTTATTTCTCGAAAGGAGAGGCCCGCTGGCAGGCGTTCATCAGACGCTGGGGCATTGCTCGCAGCGGCCCTCAAGCCCATCCGGAGGAAGACCTCGTCTACTCTTGCCAGTACGAGAGCAAGCAGGACGCGCAGGGCCATCGAGACGTGACGCTTTTTGTGAGGCTCGCGGTTGGGGTCGACGAGGTGCGCTCGGTTGGCCTCGCGTTCTCGGCTGCGGATTCCGAGCGTCTCGCGGCCGATCTCGTGTCAGTGCATCGCCTTGCGTGGGCTCGCGGAAAAGCGTTGGATGCCGACGAAAACGAGCCGCGGCCGGGCTGGTTGTGAGAGAGACGCTATGAAATTGCGAGCTTTGACCCGGCATGCTCGCGAAGTAAACCGCTATCTTTGCTCCATCACCCGCGTCTTAGACGCATCGACCCCGCGCTGAGCCTACTCAGCCCACGTTGTTCAACCCTTTGGGAACCACTCCCAAAGGGGGCAGGTTCCCTCTCAGGAGCCCTGTCATGCAGCAACAACCTACTCTCGCTCTCAAGAACATTCAGGTCAGCGTCAATCCCCGCAAGTATTTCGATGCTGCGGAGATGGAAGAGCTGACCGCGTCCGTTCGCGAAAAGGGCGTCATCCAGCCCGTCATCGTGCGCACGCTCGCCGACGGAGGTTTCAGCCTCGTCGCTGGCGGCCGCAGATACAAGGCGGCGCTCGCGGCGCACGGCGAGGACTATGAAATCCCGGTCGTCGTTCGCGAGATCGATGAGGTCGAGGCCAAGCAACTCGCCATCATCGAAAACATCCAGCGAGCCGACATGTCGCCCGCCGAAGAAGCCATTGCCGCAGCCGAGCAGGTCGGGCTGTGCAAGGGCGATCGAGACGAAGTCGCGCGCATATTCGGTTGGTCGCGTGCGACGCTGGATAAGCGCCTTGCGCTGATGAACTGCAGCACGCCTGTGCTTGATGCGCTCAGCACGCGCCAGATCCTCCTCGGTCACGCCGAGCTGCTTGCTGCGCTCCCGAAAGAGACGCAGGACAAGCTGCTGCCGGTGATCATTAAGGAGGGTAAGGCAGTGGCGGAGGTCAAGAAAACCATCGAACAGGTCGCCTGTTCGTTGGCGGCCGCGATCTTCGATAAGGCCGACTGCGCCGGATGCCCGCACAACTCGTCCACCCAGGGCGAGATGTTCGGCGAATCCATCGGTACGGGAAACTGTACGAACCGCACCTGCTACAACGAGAAGACCGAGAAGATGCTCGAAGCGACGGCCACTGGCCTGCGCGACGAATATCCGGTCGTGCGCATCGTGCGTGCTGGCGACAACCACACGCGCGTGCAACTCGCCGTCGACGGCCCGAAGGGCGTCGGCGAAGAGCAGGCAAAGGCCTGTCACGCGTGCCAGAACTACGGCGCGGCGGTGAGCGGCCTGCCGGACTCGATCGGCAAGGTCTATCGCGGCCAGTGCTTTGACACCGTCTGCAACATGAAGATGGTGGCGGCGCAACTGCAAGCGGTGAAAGCCGCGACGCAGCCGAAGCCCGAGGCAGCCAAGGGAGGCGCGAAAGCGTCGCCCACAGCAGCGAAGGGCGCGGCCGGTTCGTCCGCGCCATCGACGACGAGCAATCCGCCGGCGACGGTGGTGGCTGAGTCGGACAGGATCAAAGCTTATCGCGTGGCGTTGTGGCGAAAAGCCCTGCGCCGCGAGGTGGGAGCCGATCCCGCGCTGGCTCAGCGATATCTCGTTGCGATCGCGCTGTCCGACCAGATGCGCTGCGTCGATCAGAAGACGCTGTCCGGCATCTGGGAAAAGCTCACGCAAGAGCAGATCCCGGCTGGCGACGTCTCGAAAGCGGCTGCGGCTTCCACCGTTGCCAACGACGCGCAAATCGCTCATGCCGTTACGGGCGTCACGGTCGCCGCGATTCAAGGCCTCGACGTCCAGCACCTCACGCGTCTTTGCAAGCACCATCACCTCGATCTCGCGAAGCACTGGAAACTCTGCAAGGAGTTTCTCGAACTGATCACGAAGTCGGAAATGATGGTGGTCGCTGACGAACTCGGCATTCGTGCGGCGCTCGGCGACAACTTCAAAAAGGTCTTCGGCAAGTCCAAGTCCGAGGTCATCGACGCGCTTCTGGCCGTCGAAGGCTTCGACTACACGGGCAAGATCCCGAAGGTGCTCGAGTTCTAAACGCGCGGCTCGCCCGCGCATCGACTGCAAGTTTCCATCCTTGATAGACCGCCTCCCTCTGGATGGCGGTCTTTTTTCTTTTTCAGGAGTTTTTCCATGTTTGTAGCTATTGAACCGCTTCTGCGTCACTGCACGAAGCTCACGTTGTCCTTGCAGATGAAGGGCGACGAGATGATTGTCTGCGTCATGCCGCAGGGTGCTGCGAAAGACGCCGCCATGCTCCAGCCGCTCGCGCTCACGGCAACGGCGGCCGAGCTGGAAGGGGGTTTCGTCGACGCGCTCGCGGCCTATACGGGCGCGCACGCGTCGCTCGCCGAGCAAGTTGCTGCGACTACCGCCATCCTCGAGGCCGCCAAGACGACGCAAGTCTCGAAAGCGACCAAGACGCTGGCCAAAGGCGGCAGCAAGCCTGCTCTGCCTGCGCCCAGCAGATCGAGCGGGCAGTCGCAGACCGACGACGATGACGCTGACGATAGCGTCAACGACGGCGACGACGCAAAAGAGCAAAGCACCGCTTTCGAGCAGTCGACCGTTCCGGCCTCGGCGGAACCGGCTAGCACCGGGACTAACCTCGCATCGCTTTTCGACTAAGGAGCAGACATGGCTATCTCAGTTGCGAAGCTCACTCGCGAGTTCGTCTACAACGGCGTGACGTTCCCCGATCCAGGCCCGACCTTCTCGCCCGACGATGTTCGCGATCTCTACTCCGCGCAGTACCCCGAGTTGACCACCGCGGCCATCGACGGACCGGCTATGGAAGGCGAAGTCATGCGCTTCACGTTCGTGCGTGCGGCCGGTGCGAAGGGTGCCAAGGGTGCAATTACGGCCCGCCGCGCCCATGCGTAAGCGCGACCTCCTTAAAGCCTTGTCCGATCCGGACTTGGCTCTTTCTCATCAGCAACCGCCCGGAAGGGCGGTTTTTTTTCATGACAAGGAGATCGAGCAATGCTCTTCGATCCTCGCCCGTCTGGTGCAGAAGTCGCTGTCTCGGGAGAGCCTTGGCAACCGCGACGCGCTTCCGCTGCCCGACGTCGAACTCCCAATGATTTTCTAAGCCTCCCGGCCATCGGCTCGGACGTCAAAACGCGCGCAGTGATGCGTTGGAACGCCGAAAAGGATGTCGCCAGCCTCATCGCGGCCCAGTTCAACTCGGGCGTGTTGAGGCCGCGCGACGTACCGGAGTTCAAAGGCGCGGGTGACGCGCTTGCCCACGGTTTCTTTGCGTGGGCCAAGCGTCATACGCCGCGTCTGGACTGCCTTGGCTTTGACTTCGTGCTGTGCGACGTGCAGGCGGTGCAAGACGTTGTCCAGTATCAGGAGGACAGCAGCGAGTTCAATCCGACCTCGCCCGTTTATCTCGGCATCGAGATAACGGAGGAGAGCATCTTCGAGATCGGCAGACGTGCCGCCGAGCTTCGCAATGTTCATCCACGGTTGGTGTCGACAGCGATGGTGCTGATCAATCGTGCAGCCGGACGCACGATGTGGGTTCGGACGCCGGACGAGTTCCTTGGGGAATTCGCATCCTGGTTCTGGGATGGCGACTCGAACGCAACCGATGAGGAAGCGCGCGAGATGCTGACGGACCGGTTCGGCGACGACGAAGCGGAGATCGAGCATTACCTCCCTTCCGTTGTGCGTCCGCAGCTTTGTCCGGACGACATGGACGTCTACCGCTGGAACGCTAAGAGCCGACGCTATCTACCTCAACGGGCGCTTGGCGTCGCGGCCCTTAGGCGGCTTCAGCGCTTCACCTCCGGGCGCACGCGTCGCATCTGCGCGGAGCTTGAAAAGCTCTCGCTGATGCTGCAGCGGGTCGGCAACCGCGACCTCTTCGGTTGCGAGTATCGGCCCCGCTGCGCATATGCAGCCGCCACGCTCACCGTGCAAAACGACAGCCGCGTCGGCGATGTACTTGATTCGCACTACGAGTACCTCGCCAGCGCCGGCGACGGCACGACTTACCTCGGCTTTACGCCGCTTACCTCTACGCCTGACGCCATCCGCAAGCAGTACGCGAACTGGTCGCAGGGATTATCCATTCTTGGCCAACTGGACCGCGTCATCGCGGGTCTCGCGGCATAACGAGGAGTTATGTATGAAAGGGCTTGATATTGGCTCCGACCGCGTCGACGAACTCGCGGCGATCAGCGCCATCTTGCTGTACGGCCGTCAGGACCGCAGCGCCGTCTACGGCACCGTCCATCCGGTGATGCAGGGCAAGAGCGGCTGGGCGACGATCGGTGCCGGAAGGCCGATCGACCGCATGGCGCTTGTTGACTGCCTGCGTGAGCTGGCTCAAAACGCTGCACCGAAGGCGGAATTTCTGCCTGAGACGGTGCTCGCAGTGTCGCAAGAGGCGGTGATGTGGTGGTGCAGACCGGCGATGCGAAGAGTCTTCTTCGATTGTCAGGAGATCGGGCGGCGCAGTGCGGTAGTCCCGCATCCGGGGTTGGTGTTCCGTGCCGCCTCGAGCGGGTTTTCCGTGTTCGCGCTGCAGGAAGACAGCCGGCCAACGCCTGAATCGAAGCTGCACGAACCGCCTTACTTTAACACCTGGGACTGGGGGCGGATCTGCATCGGCTCGGCGCATGTGCCTAAGCGCATCGATATCGAGTCGATCGGCGGATGGGAGGGCGGATTCTTCGAATCGGCCTTCACGCACCCGAACCACGGGAACAAACGTGTTTCGCATCCCAATGGTGAATTCGCTTTCTGGAAGGAAATGCTCGACGGCAAGTACGGCGAGCAATTCCCGAAAGACGCGCTCGTCCCTATGGACCTTACCCTCGCTGAGCTGATCGCCGGCAAACAAGGAGTTTGATGATGAATGCTGGTGCTTTGAATCCTGCGGATGCCGCGCTACAACGCTCGTTTCCGACTGTCATGGTGCCCCGGCGTGAGCCGGTCGCGCCAATGCTAGCGGCGGGTGAGCGGCTGCTGATCGGCGAGAACGGTATCTTTCTAGAAATCGATCTGCCGTGGCTCTCGGTCGTTCGCCGCATTGCGCACTACACAGTCCTGACCGCGATCCCGTACGGGAAAGTGGCCGAGTCGACGGAGTTGCGCTGTGGTGCGGTGCCGTCCGAGTTGATCGGCGAGTTCGTCGCAATGGCGCGCGCCGCGCATCCGCTGGAAACCGGTGCGTGGATCGTCTGGAACGTCGAGACGAAGCAGTTTCGCCTCGCGCCTGTGAAGGTGCTGTCGCAGGGGACCGGGTCGCTGAAGTACGAGCGGCCGGATCTTCTGCCAAGCGAACTGCGGGTGATCGACTGCCATTCGCATGGCGCGCATCCCGCGTACTTCTCGCCGACAGACAACGAAGATGACCGACACGAGACAAAGTTCGCCTTCGTCGTCGGCAACTGCGCGTCGTCGGTGCCAAGTATGGCGATGCGGCTGTGCGCCAAAGGCATCTTCGAGAACGTCGAGCGCGTGCCGAGCAGTTGGTACGCGGCGGCTCGCGCGCAGGAGGTTGCATGAACGGGTCCATCCGACATCAACTTCCTTCGCGGATGCTCGAGCGGAGCTGGAATGTGGTCGTAGTAGGCGCGGGCGGCACCGGAAGTGCGGTGCTCCCGAGCTTGGCGCGGCTGCACCACGCGATGCTGGAACTGGGCCACCCGGGCGGCATCGACTGCACCGTCTTTGATGACGACACCGTCAGCCCGACCAACGTCGGCCGGCAGGGCTTCTATCCGAACGACGTGGGCGAGTACAAAGCCTCGCTTATCGTCAATCGGCTAAACGCACTGATGGGCACGAACTGGCGGGCGGAAACCCGGCGATTCGGTCCGGGCGAGCCGCTCTACAACGTCGATCTCGTGATCGGCTGCGTCGATACGCGGGCCGCTCGGGCCGCGATTGTTGGCGCCGCCCAACACACGGGGGCGTACTACCTCGACTGCGGCAACGACACGGATCGCGGCCAAGTTGTCATCGGTCAAGTCTGTAGCAAGAGCTACGCGCTGAAACATCCTGAACGGCTGCCGCATGTGGGCGAATTGTTTCCGGAACTGATTGACGCGAAGCTCGATGCGAAAGACGAGACCCCGTCCTGTTCGATGGCCGAGGCGCTGCGCAAGCAGTCGCTGGTCATCAATCAGGCCATCGCGGTCCAAGCGTTCAACATGCTCTGGACCATGTTTCGAACCGGCGCTGTGCCGTTCTCGGGCGTGTTTGTGAACCTCGCAACGGGGCGCACAAATCCGATTCCGTTGGATGCGGCCGCGTGGGCGCGCTTTGGGTACGAAGTACCGAAGCCGCCTGTGAAGAAGGCGAGGAAAAGCCGAAAGTCCAAGCTCGCTGCCTAGTTTGTCGTTGTTCCATCACTGCCGACCTCCGCAAGGGGTCGGCTTTCCTCTTTCACATCCCAGCGGGTACGCAGCCCGTTGGGGCTGCTCCGCGTACAAATGGAGCAAAACATGGGTTCTTCGGTTTTGACGGGCAAGCGCGCAGGCGCAATGCAAAAGGCCGACGGCGAGTGGATCTACGCGCTGTTCGAGCGTGGCTACGAATCAAACGTCTATCCGCATACCGACCACTGGTCGGCAGTGGCGCTGGGCAATTATGCGCAGGTCATGCGCCGCATCTTCTCGCATGCGACCAGTTGTGAGGGCGGGATGCTTCGAAGCCGCAATGGATCAATCCGGCCCGAGAACTACATCGCGAGTTGGAGAAGTGAACTCGCCAAGCCCACGCTTCTTCGGGACCGGGCGGTTGATCTGTCGGTCGGCTCATCGTGCTACTCGGCGGTGCCTGAGTCGCAGTTGGACGATGTCCGGTTGTCGCTGATTCGGGCGGGGTTCGAGTCTCGTACCGATGAGTTGGTCGGCGGCAGTTTGAGCGTTTCGCTGCACGCGGACATCGAC
Source organism: Burkholderia sp. 8Y (assembly GCF_902506145.1). Lineage (GTDB taxonomy): Bacteria > Pseudomonadota > Gammaproteobacteria > Burkholderiales > Burkholderiaceae > Caballeronia. Next base: position 10,385 of record NZ_LR733544.1, read on the forward strand.
CTGCTGCTCGCGATCTATGGGAACAGCGGCCCGCTGAGCGTTTGGCGGGTGCTCAAGGAGTACGACTGTGGGACCGCGCATATCGAGGTGCCGATACCGTCCATCACGAAGACGGCGATGGAGCGGATGCCCGAGGTGCGGTGTCATTCCATCGACCAGCACAATGTATTGGTCGCAATGGGAGCGGCGCCCTGGCGGCATGCTGGCTGGCAATACAGCGCGGTCGGCTCCTTCATCACCGAAGTCGCGTATCCGGTGGAGATGGAAACGCCAGGCTTCGCCAAAAAGGCGATCCCCGCGTTCCGCGACGCCTTAAGCGACGCGCCGCAAGCGCCAGCGGCAACGCGCATCACTGTCACGCGTGCGCCGGAGGGCACGGAGGAGTGGCGGGTTCGCCGCGCTGACGAGCTTGCACAAACGCTCGGTCTCGTGGCCGAAGGCGCATCTGCGCCGGCTTCGTTCAGCTTCGCGTTTGGCGACTTGCTCAATCGCGAAGACACGGACCGGCTGCTGTACGGCCTCGGTTCGTTCAGCGATGCGCAACTCCAGTGGGAGGTGCCTGTCGCGCGTGCGGGTGCCCAGCCGGATGCGGCCTTCTTCTCCGCGGACGTTCAGCTCTCGCTCTGTCTCGCCTAGTGCTGTTTTGATCAACGCCACGCTCCCGGTTTCCGGGGCGTGGTTTTTTTTCGCCCGCTAGAAGGCGAAGCTCGCTTGCGCCGGGACTGACACGGCTGCGGGTGTGTTGGCATCTGCGTCGGCAGCCGAGGGCGCGCCTTGCCGCTGTGCCAGCAGTTCGTCGTACCGGCGCATGACATCCGTGGCGCTGGTGTGGTCGACCTCTATACCGACTGTCTGGGCGACGCGGCGGCGCACGCTCGCGAGCAACCGGGCTTCGTCGGGCGTCGGGCGCACCGTCGGCAAGCCTGACGTGAAAAACAGGTGCGCCGGAATCTGCGCCTCGATGGTTTGGCGCTCACTGGCCGCGGCCTTGGCACGCGCGACGTCGGCCACCAGTTCAGGCAAAAGAAGGCGCGGCGCGACGTCAGGGAGCCACCTGTCATTCAGGTATCGCGACTGCTAATGGCGACCTCTTGATGCCCCAGTGACCGAGTTACCACTACTGACGGATGACGAACCATGTACCTAATGCCGCTCCCGTTTCTGCTGGGAACCTTAGCAGGACTGTTCTCACTCGCTCTGCTGATGAGCGGGATATATATTGTCTGGTCTTGGTATGTTGGCGCCCTTGTCGCAACGGGCTGGCTCGTCTCAGGCATTGCAATGCTGGTCTGGTCAGCGTTCGGCCGTTCGCTCGTGCTCCTTTTCTACCCCCGAGGCGACGACGAGCCTAAGTCAACCCGAAGCCCGAACGCCAAAGACGTCAGAGCTGCCGACGGAGCGCGACTGCACGTTGAGTCCGAAGGATCAGCGCAGAAACCGACAATCATCCTGACTCACGGCTGGGCACTCGACAGCACGGCGTGGTACTACGTGCGAAAGCATTTGTCGGCACGATATCGGCTCATCCTTTGGGACTTACCGGGGCTCGGTCTGTCGGCCCAACCGAGCGACGGTCGCTACAGCGTGGAGCGCCTTGCCGAGGACCTCGTGCGCGTGATAGACGAGGCGGGCGACAAGCCGGTGACTCTCGTCGGTCATAGCATCGGTGGGATGATGATCTTGACACTGTGCCGGCTGCGTCCAGACCTGCTCAGGAAGAAGGTCAACGGCATCGTCCTTGTTGACACAACTCACACGTGGCCGCTTAACACGGTGATCGCAAGTGGGTTCCTCAAACTACTGCGTTGGCCGGTGCTGGAACCGCTTGTTTTGCTTACTATCGTGCTCTCGCCGTTGGTGTGGCTGATGAATCTGCAGAGCTATGTGAACGGAACGAGCCATATCGTCAATCGTATCAGTTCGCTTAGTCGAGGCGTGACGCGCGGCCAGTTAGACTTTGCTGCCCGGTACAACCTCAAGGATAAGCCATCAGTGCTTGCTAAGGGGTTGCGTGCCGTACTTCGCTGGCGGGAGGACGAAACTCCGCGAACGATCTCCGTGCCAACGCGCATTATTGCGGGCGACGCCGACCGCATTACCAAACCAGAAGCTGGTGCGCAAATGAGAGACCTTGTGCCGAATGCCGACCTAGTTATGATCTCGCCCGCAGGGCACGTCGGGCTTCTTGAGGAGGGCAAGAATATAGCGACGCAATAGAGGAACTTGTACGGAAAGTTTCGGCGCGAGAAGGAAGCCAGCGTGGCGGCACGCTCAGCTGAGACCATACGCTATGGGGAGCGAGTCATGACATCACCCATTCCTGAAGATCATATCCGCATGCTGGCGCATCTACTTTGGGAAGAAGCAGGACGTCCGGAAGGCCGGTCTGACGAATTCTGGGAGGAGGCGCAGCGACAATTAGCGAGCGAACCCGGAATGGGAACGGCGACTCGGCGTGAGCCCACCGGTAACACCCCAGCTTCGGAATAGCGCTCGTCCCAAGTCGGGTGCCAACGGCGATCGCTTTATTCGAAATTGTACGGCCGCGAGCAGGTCAGACACCGCGGGAGTGAGCGACGACATCACGCGCCCGGGCCGGATGGAAGGACGGGCGGGTAGTGCGCAGCGAGGACAGGTCGATGGTTTGGAGCATGGCGAAGAGAATCGAGTGAGCTTGATTCATCTTCGCAGCTACAGCGCAAAGTAAAGGCGCGAGGCGCATCCGGCGATGCCGCCACCTCCTATGCCGCTACGCGAAGGCGATCCGTCGACAGTCCAGCGGCCGCGAGGGCGGTTTCCAGCTCGTCGATTGAGCGTGCCAGCGCTGCGAGGCGCGCCCGTTGGGGCACCAGCAGCATGTAGTGACGATCCAGCGCAGCCACGCGCGAGCGCCAGTAGACGGGACCGAAAACGGCCGGGGTGGTCGAGGGAGACAGTGACCGAAACACCGTTTCGAGGTGCGACAGTTCCACTTCCGCATCACGCGCCGTACGTTTGGGCAGGTTTATCTGCGCGACAGCCGCGCTTCCCGAGAGACGCTTTTTCATGATTGGTCTGATTGTAGTTTTCGTGAGTGGCGCCGTTCCTCGCATATACCGTGCCGGGCCACGGGGGCGTTTTCGGACGCTGGCGGATGGAAACAGTAAAATGTCTGAGCAAACGTTTGCGCGCCGCGTTATAGTCGAATCTCTCTCTCGTATCCGCTCCCCCGGCGGACGCGTCTTTAGGCCGATGCACTTGCATCGGCCTTTCTTTAAGCGTTTTCTAAGACGAAAGCCGTAAGATCGCGCCGCTTTATGCGCCGTTTTACACGTTCGGCGCGGCAGCGGCTTGTTACACTACCGTTCTCTCAGGTTCGTCACCGGCCCCTCGTAGGCTGACGGATCCTTTAGCGCCTCTCCAGAAATGGAGCAGGCGCTTTTTTTTGCCCCAAGCGAACGGTACGGGCTCTCAAGATCGGCGGCAGGTCGCACCCCGCATAAGCGTTCGCTTTTTCAGTAAACGCTGACACTGCCGATAATCATCTGGTACTTATTTACGTCTGGCGGTTGTCTTGGAGCATAGGGAACCGTCAGGACGTTGATGTCTTTCCTGTCCCTGGAAAACAACAACGGCGCCCGGCGTTGCGTGCACGCACAGTCGGGCCGATCCAACGGAGAAGCAATCAATTGATCTACGGCAAGAGGAAATCAGAAAAACTCCCGGCGCGGGGCGATCGGGTTGTGTTGCAAAAGACGCCGGGTGATGCATATGCCTAGCCGGATCTATCGCACGCCCGCGCGCCTGTCGTTGGTCCTTTGCATGCTCTTCGGCGTTGCGGTCACAATCGCCGCTCCTGTATTCGGCGACCATGCGGCGGCGGTCAAAGTAGCGGACCATGAACAACTGATCGGTCGTGACCTTGTCGAGTCGATCGACAAGATCCTGGACACCGTCACCTCGCGACGACGCAATCAACTCGCGTCGCTCGCCGGCAAACCATGCAGCCGGGTCGCCGCGACATTGGCTAATCTCGAGACCTATGTCTTGTACGTCCGCGCAATCGCGCTGGTTTCTGGCGACCGCCTCTACTGCTCTTCCGCGCTCGGCCAAGTCGACGTTCCACTCGCAAATTACCCGCTCGCACCGGGCAGTGGGGACAGCATTGGTCTGATGGGGCAAACACGCTACCAGCCAGGCGTGCCGGTGCTCGTGATCTTCAACCGGACGGCCCCCGGCACCGGCGTGCTGTCGGTGGTTGAGGGCGATTACCTCACGGACGCGCTGGCGCACGGCGTCCGATACGGGGCGCATACCGCTTCACTGTTGGTAGGGGACACTGGACGCATCACCGCGAGTGGCGCGTACGTGGGAGCGGCGGCACCGCTGAGCGCATACACGACGCGGGCCGAGTCGCGGAAATGGCCCTTTGCCATTCTCGTGTCGTCCTCTGATCGCTTCATTTCTAGCATGCACTGGAAGTATAGGGTCGCAGGCCTAGCGGTCGGGCTGCTGCTTGACGGCCTAATTGCAGCGCTCTACCTGCTCACCTTTGCCCCGAGGCGGCTGGTGCTGAAGGCCGTGCAAGAAGGGCTTCGCCGCAACGAATTCCACGTTGTCTATCAGCCGATCATTGCAATGGCCGACCGAATGCCGGTCGGCGTCGAGGCTCTGCTGAGGTGGCAGCACCCGAGATTAGGCGCAATAAATCCAGCTTCGTTTATGGCGGCAGTGGAATCGAGCGAGATGCTTGGGCCGGTCACGCAGTTCGTTATGGAAACGGCGGTTGCGGAGATGGGCCAGCGGCCCGCGGCGGTCCCCCTACGCATCGCTGTCAATGTCGCGCCGCGCGACCTAGAACGCAGAGGCTTTGTTGCTCAGATGGACGCGCTGACCGCTGAGTTGCCGGCTGGCGTCAGTCTTGTCCTCGAACTGACCGAACGGTTCCTGCTTAGCAAGAGCGCGCACACCGCCGCCACCTTCAACGCACTGAAGGCCAAGGGAGTGAAGTTTGCGATAGACGACTTTGGGACCGAGCATAGCAATCTAGATCTGCTCGGCCGGTTCCCGTTCGACTATGTGAAGATCGATCGGCAGTTCGTAACCGATGTGGACAAAGGCGGCGCCGAGCTCGTCCGGGGCATAGTCTCAGTCGCGCGGCATTACGGACTGGAGGTCATCGCCGAAGGCGTCGAGACTGAATCCCAGCACGCCGCGCTGCACGCGGTCGGAGTGCCGTTCGCGCAAGGCTACCTGTACCAGCGGCCGGTGAGGGCGAAGCAACTGGCGCAGCTGCGCGACGTAGCGACAACGTTTTGAAGCGTGGCGCGTACCGTCCAGAGTGGCGGAAAAGAAAAAAGGCATAGTGAAATCCGTAGCTTTCGCGTTTTGATCGCCTTCTCGGCTCCGTAGACTAGCGTCATTCCCCGCGCTTTTGCGCATCGACCTACCCCTCCAGCGTGCTGGAGGACCATCTTCTCTCCAGCCGTCTATGACGGCAATTTTCTGGCGACCCTCGTTGGTCGCCTTTTTTCGTCCCGTTGGGAGCCTATCCCTCCGGGAGACAGCTCCCATTATTTTTTGGAGTTGTCTATGTCTCGCAATCTCGCACCTGTCGTCAAAGTTTCCAGCAAGAACGGTTTCATGGCGAATCAGCGTGTGGTCGGTCAAGACGTCGAGGCCGCCAGCCCGCCGCAGCTTTACACCGGACGCATTCATTCGGTGTGGAGCGACGGCACAGCAACGGTGGATTGGGACTATTCGCTCAACCATCAAGCCGAACGGCATTTGGTGCAAAGCGGCCGTGTCAGACTGCATCACCTCAGCCATACCGCCTCGTAGGTCTTCGTAAATGACGCGTCCAGTGCAGTTCGCTGGACGCCGTTTCTTCAGGTCGAAATCTTTCCTTGATGGGAGCCTCCCATCGAGGGCGGCTCCTACCTTTGTCAGGAGTTGCCCTTGTTTCCGACGCTCAAACACGCTCTCAGCAGCCTCGCTTGGTACGCCAAGCAGGACGCTGAAGCCTGGAAGATGCTGTCGTTTCTCGTTGTCGTCGTGTCGCTCTCGACGACAATCGCCTCGGTTACCCACTGATTCGCGCAGCTTGCCGCTGCGTACTTCTCCTTCCTCTTCCCTTTGGGGCAACCAGCCCTTCGGGAATGGATTGCCCCGCTTTCATTTCAGGTGATCCATGTGCAAGTTTCTCTGCTCCGTGTTGCTTCTTTCGGTTCTAACTGGCTGCGCCACTGCAGACTTCGGTTCGCCGAACACCTATCAGCGCTACGACGTTCAACGCATCGGGCAATTCGAGCAGGCAACCATCCTGCGCGTGCGTCCGATCACGATTGAGAGCAATTCCGACTCGTCGGGCATTTCCTCCATCGTCAGTGCAGCAGCGGGTGCCTTCCTGGGCTCGCAAGTCATCGGCAATGGTCGCGGCCGCTACATCGCAGGTGCGTTGTCAGGCTCCGCTTCGGGGCTGATCGCACAGCGTGTCAGTTCCGTGATGTCTCGCCACACCGGCGTGGAAGTCTTCCTTCGACGCGCCAACGGCCAAACCGTTGTCGTGACGCAGGTCGATGACCAGCAGTTCGCGCCCGGACAGCAGGTTTTCCTTGTCTCGAACGGGTCCGGCTACCGGATCACCCACTAACCGGCGAATCGCCGCAACCATCTGACGAGTTATCAATGAACCACTATCAATTGATCGCCCACGGGCAGACGACGGGCTGGAATCCCTCGGCCAACGACGTGAACGGCAAAAACCTCTACGGGATGCTCCCGGTGGAAGTTGCTGCGCAGGCAGGAGACGTGGATGAGTTCGCGGCGATCGTGTCTCACCCCGAGTTCAGTCCGTTGGGCGCGCGGCCGGCTATGTTCGCCGAGGTTGGGCGGCTCAGCGACGGTTACGGCGACGCTAGCTTCAAACGCTTGAAGCCTGCGCTCGACGCTTACAAGGCGCGATTCCTCTAATCGGGCATCGCAGTACGTATCTTCTGAATGCGCGGTGAAAACCGCGCCAACCCTTGCGGGGCAGGCTCCCCGCAAGGGACCTGCCTCGTCTGCAATGAGGCAATCATGAAATTTTTCCGAGTGTTCTATGCGGACCGCAGTAGTGCCAATGCCGGCGCGAAAGCGGCTCTGCAACGTCATGCGGCGCGCGTTCTGCGACGCGTCGCCCAGGACTTGCGTCTTCCGGCGCATGCGCACGAGATCGTCACCGATACGCGTCGCGGCAGTTCTGCGGTACGGGTGTCGTTGCGCACGGAGACGTTGTTTGTCGACGTGCTCGAGCGGCAAGGTGGTTCAGGTGTTGCGGTGTGCTTCAGAACCCGGCGCGGCCGCTCCGACCTCACGGGCGGTGGCGAGAACCACGTCGCCCTGACGCAACTTGAGACGCCCGCGGGCTATCGAGCGATGCTGGACGGCCTGCGTTTGGCTGGCGGCATTGACTTGAAGTGCGGAGGTCGTCGATGAAACTGGCGAAGGTGAAAGTCGAATACAGCTGTGGTTTGACTATCACGGAGACAGCATCAGTCGAAACAGTGACGGGCGCTGTGTTCCTGCCGCCGCGTCTAATAGCGTTACTCGAAGCGATGAATGGCTCGGAGTGTCCGCCGGTGTTCACGATGGACTACGACGGGCACACCCTGCAGATACGCGCCGACGGCAGTAACTGGGAAGTGGCAGTTCCCACCGGGAACGGATCACGCTTGAAGCGATTGGTGGATTCGATCGCGTCTCCGACGAAAGGGCAACGTCAGCAAAATGGGCAGCTGCTCCACACTTTGTCAGCTGCTGCGATCGTCAGTGCAGCCGCAACCGTGCATTCCGCCACGTCCTTTAGCTGGAATCTTGTCGGTTCCGTCGCGCTACAGGCGGGCGGCGCAGTGTTACTATGGTACGTAGGCTTTCGATGCATGAAAGGAGATTAATATGACAACTGGCTTGGTTGTTTTTGGCTTCTCGGTCGTCATTTCCGCGTTCTTCTTGTGGACGAATCACAATGGGGAAAAGCGGGATCGCGAACGCGAGTGGGGCAAATGATTCGACACAGCGCAAGCTGAGTCCACAGACAAGACCGCACCCTTTGGGGTGCGGTTTTTTTTCGACTTCCTTTTCTAGCGCGCCTTCGGCGCGTTTTTCATTTCAGGAGCTGGTTATGTCTCAAGCAAACGCCGATGTGCTGTCGGGCGCTGTCAGCAACGGTATAGGCGTCGATGGCGTAGTCGATATCAGGTCAGTCGCCCGTCTGGACACCGACGGCAAAACGGTCGATCAGGTCTTCCAGGATCTGTGCCGCTTCGTGCGCGGAACGGAGCTCGAACCGGAGTGGCTTTGTCACGCAAGCCTGCAGGACGACGCGAACGAAGCCATGTACGGAGCGCGCCACAGCAGGCCGTGGCCCGAGCCGTCGTCATACGAACGAATCTCTGTTTCCGTGTGCATCGGAAACAGCGAGGGATGGCTCATTCATGTCGACTTCATCAGCCGACCGCAGCTTAGCGACTCGCTTGACCGCACCTACGCGATCATGCCGTTGCTCCGCGCGAAGGTTTTTTCGACTGACCACGCGTGGTCGCTCGCTCGTGTGATCGCCCGTCTAATCGACGCGGCGTAATCGCTTCTCAATTCTTATCCGCGCCCGTTTCGGCGCACTTAACCCTTGCCGCGCATCGACCCGACAGGGAGCGATTGCCCGCAATTTCTCCGAGGCAATCGACCATGTATCAGCTTTCCTTCTCGGGCTCCGCCCATTCCTTCCGTACGATGCTCGAAGTGCTCCGTTTCCTGCGAGAAGACGCGAGCGTCGCAGCAGTCGACGCGGCAGAGATCTCACTCACGTTCGTCAGCCACTCCGTATCCGTGACTCGCTATAACGGCACACTGACTGTTCGTCGGCCCGGGACGGCGACAAGCCTGTTCCTGTCGCTCATCGACGAAATCGACGCGGCCTACTTCAGACCGTCGTTCGCCGCGCTCGAAGCGTGGCAAATCCGGCGCGAGCACTGGCAACTGCTCTATCTGGCGTTCGATCTGGCGCGGGAGCCGCTGTATTTGTTCTCCTCGGATCAGATGGCGCAAGCCAACGAAGAGGCGGCGAAAACCGGCCGTCGCGGGCTAGACCTATTCGAGCTGCTGCAAGACGAGTCGCAGCGCCGGTTCGGGTTCCGTTACGCGGGCCCGCTTCTGGACAACCGGCAGAGCAACGGTCGGCACGAGGTTCATGTGGCCTACGCGCTCGCGGCGGGCAAGCCCGTTCCGCAGGCGGTGATCGATGACTACGCTTCGTTGTCGAAGTTCGATTCCGACTTGCAATGGGCCAAGCCGCTTCTCGCCGTGCCGGAGTTGCGTGGTGCGTTGCCGCTTGCGAAGCTCGTGCCGCTCGCAACGGTGATGCGTCATTCGAAGCAGGCGATCACCTCCGACAATGCCGCGCTGCTCGCGATGTTAATGGGTCTGGTCCCGAACTCGGCAACCACGGTCGAAGTCGACGACTTGCTGTACGCGAAGGGCATTCTCGAAGCGCATCCTTTGCCTGAGGCGTACCTGAAGCCCGTCGATGTCGGCCTGCCAACCTGCCAGTTCGCGGAAGTGCTGCGGCGTACGCTCGCCGATAGAGTGCGGGACAACCGGCTGGCGGAACTGGAGCAGGCACGGAAGTCGGGCAGCATCAGCGCACGCCGCTTCCAGCTCGACTCGCAACTGGCCATCGTCGATCACGGTAGGCATACGCACACGTTCGCCAACGAGTTTGCGAAAGCAGTGCAGACGGCCGACATGTCCCATCTGCTCAGCATTCTGGATAGGCCAGACGACGCTAACCGGGCGACTAAGCAAGCGGTCCGTGAGGTGTTCGGCATCAAGCTCATCGGTGTTCGCGCAGCGGCTCGACGCCGGGGCGTTTTCCAACTGGCAGGCATGGACGCCGTTCAGCAAGCAGAGTGGGAGGCGTTGTCGGTTTCCCAACGCGAGGCAAGGCGCGTCGCCCGCGAGGTTGCGCGTGCTCGCGAGGCAGCCCAGATGTCTCGGGTTCGCACAGCAGACGGTGCTGTGCTGACCGGTGCAGAGTGGGTGGATCGAACGATCGCGGAAGGCTTTACGCAGATCGCGGACGTGCGGCAAGGAGCGAGCGTGCGTTATGCGCTCGCTGACCCGGTCCGGAATCTGCAGGTCTCGCTTCGCGCGAACGACGGCACACTCGCGTATGCGCGTGTCGCTTGAACAGCGCGCAAGCTGATTCTCTTTCTACCAACCCGGCTACGTGCCGGGTTTTTTTCGTCACGCTGGCCGTCGGGATGGCTTAAGGCACCATTAATTAGTGACCTTTGCACGGATTGACTGACCGCACGGCCCCTACACTGCATCTATCACCCGCGTCACTGACGCATCGACCCAGCCGGCTTCGAGCCGGCTTTTTCATATCTTGCCCCTAAGGGACCACGTCCCTACGGGCGTAGTCTTTATGGGGCTTCTCTTTGGAAGCCATCATGAAAGTCACGCCCGCTCAACTCACCGAACTCCTCTCGCTGTACGTGCCGAAGCGTCTGCCGGTGCTCATCACTGGCCGCCCCGGCATCGGCAAGAGCGACATCATCGAACAGACCGCGCATGCGACTGATCACGAACTGCTGATCAGCCACCCGGTTGTCGAGGATCCGACCGACTCGAAAGGGTTGCCGTTTCCCTCGCCCGATGGCACGACCGCCAAGTTCCTGCCGTTCGGGGACTTGGAACGCGCGATGACCGCCAGACGCCCGCTGATCTGGTTTCTGGACGACCTCGGGCAGGCCTCGCCCGCCGTGCAAGCCGCGAAGATGCAATTGCTGCTCGCGCGGCGCGTCGGCGAGCACGTCTTGCCGCCGCAGGTGACGTTTCTCGCGGCCACGAACCGCCGCACCGACAACGCTGGGGTCTCGGGGATTCTCGATCCGGTGATTTCGCGTTTCGCCACGGTGGTCGAGCTCGAACCGACCATCGACGACTGGACGCAGTGGGCCGTGCGCGAAAACATCCCGCCCGCGCTCATCGCGTTCCTGCGCTTCCGCCCGGACTTGCTGTCCGTGCAGAAGACGTCGCGCGATATCGAAAACGCACCGAGCCCGCGTAGCTGGGGGTTCGTCGCGAAGACGATGGACGTCGTGCCGAAGCACCTGGAGCACATCTCCTACGCCGGTTCGGTTGGAGAGGGGGCCGCGACGGAACTGGTCGCGTTCCTTCAGATCTTCCGCGAACTGCCGAATCCGGACGCGATCCTTCTCGCGCCCGACACGGCCATGATCCCGTCGACGCCCTCGGCGTTGTACGCAATCGCAGCGGCGCTCGCCGCACGGGCGACGGAGAACAACTTCGATCGCGTCGTGCGCTACACCGAGCGTCTGATCGGCGAAGGCCACCGCGAGTTTGCGGCGCTGCTCGTGCGAGACGCTGTCCAACGCTGGCCGAAGATCCAGAACTCGTATGCATTCATTGGCGCGCAAGGCGGGGAGATCGGCAAGATCATCCGCGGCGAGTAACCAAGCAATACCCCCTTTCTCAGCTTCACCCATGTTGGCCCTGTTGCGTCTTCGGACGCGCAGGGCCTTTTTCTTTGTTTGATCCATTCCATTTCTACGAGGTTTTCTCATGGACATCACTTCCATCCAATCGAAGGTCATGCTCTGCTCGGTCACGATTTCCACATGGGTCGCCCGCCGTTTCGACGGCAAGGTGACGCAGGAAGTCGAGAGTAAGCACCACGCAAAGGGCATCGGCAGATTCAACAAACGCCTGCTGCCCGAGCACGCGCCGAGCTTCGCAGAAGTCGTGACGCTCGCCGGCCGCATCCGCTCGTACTTCTACGACCACACGCTGAAGTACGATCAGTTGGGAGTGCGGCTGCTGCCGACGATGGTCTACATGGACTTCGCCGAAAAAATGCGCTCGTTAAAAGACGAGTTCGACTTGGCGGTTTCCGTGTTCCTCACCGACTACCTGAATCTCAAGGAGGCGGCTCGCGAAGAACTGAACGGACTTTTCAACGAGGCGGACTATCCGACCCTCGCCGAGCTGTCCACGAAGTTCGGCGTGAAGATGGCGGTTCTGCCGTTCCCCGATGCCAGTCAGTTCGGCGTCGAGCTTCCGGCGAACGTGCTCAACACGCTCAGGAGCGAGTTGGACCAGCACGTTCTGGCTTCCATCACGACCGCGAACGAGGACTTGGTGCGGCGTCTGTACGAAGCCGTCTCGCAGATGGCTAATCGTTTGTACGCGACCGGCAACGTCCGGCTGGACGTGGCCAACAATGTGCGCGAACTCTGCGCCTTGCTGCCGAAGCTGAACTTCGCGAACGACCCGCAGCTCACGCACATCCTCGAGCAGGCCAAGACGCATCTGGCCGTGCACACGGGGGCGGAGTTGAAGGATTCGCGCGTGCTTCGTTCTCAGGTGGCCAGCAAGGCACAGGAGATCGAAGGGCTGATGGCCGCGTTCATGGGCATGCAGCCGGAGCCGATGGAAGTCGAGTCGGCCGGTGCAAGCCAACTGCGCCTCGTCGCGTAAGGGGGCGTCATGGACCGCACCGATGTTGTGCTGGGCAGTAGCGCGGTCCATCCGCGCATTGCCCGGCAGCGCACCGAGCTCGTGCTCTCGCAACCGTTCTTCGGAGCGCTCGCGCTCCGATTGAACGTTCGCGAGGATCCGTCGGCTAAGACTTTCTGGGTCGACGGCGAGACGCTGGGCTACAACCCGACGTACATGGAGTCGCTCAGTGACCTCGAGGTGCGCGGCGTTGTTGCGCACGAGGTGCTGCACGTGGCGAATGGCCACTGCTGGCGTCAGGGCGCGCGCGATCCCGACCGATGGAACGATGCCTGTGACTACGCGATCAACCCGATCGTGCTGTCGTCGGGCATGGTGCTGCCAAAAGGCGCGCTCGTCGATGCGCGCTATACGGGCAAGTCGGCCGAGGAGATCTACGGTTTGCTGATGCAGGAGGCCAAGCAAAAGCAACAACAGCCGCCGCAGCAGCATCAGCAACAGCCGCAGAACCAACAGCCGCAGCAGCCGCAGCCGGGTCCGCAAGATCAGCCGCAGCCGGGTCAGCCAGACCAGCAGCAGCCGAACGGCGGCCAAGCTCCGAAGCCCGGTGGCCAGAACGGCACCGCGCCTGGACAGTCGCCCGCCGACCAGCCAGCGAAGCCAGGATCTTTCGGCGAAGTGCGACCCTACAAAGGGCCGGACAAGCCGGTGAAGGAAGCCGAGTGGAAGGTTGCCGTCACGCAAGCAGCGAAAGCGGCGGCGATGCGCGGCAAGCTCCCCGGCGATCTGCGGGCCATGGCTGGTGAAGCCGTTTGGCCTGTGGTGGACTGGCGTGCGGTGCTGCATCGCTTCGCGCAGCAGTCGTCGCCGTCGGACTACAGCTTCGCGACGCCTAACCGCCGGTATCTGCACCTCGGGTTTTATCTGCCCGCGCTGCACACACCGGCGATCGGCGACGCAGTCTTCGTGCGTGACTCCAGCGGCTCGGTGTTCGACGAGACGCAGGCGCAGTTTGACGCGGAGATCCTCGCGGTTTTCCACTCGTTGAAGCCCGCGCGGCTAGTCGTGATGGACTGCGACACGCGCGTCACGCAGGTGCAGATCTTCGAGCGAGGCGACTCGCCCGAGATCAAGCCTGTGCGCGGTGGGGGCGGGACGGCGTTCGTCGACCCGTTCAACCGTGTCGCGCAAGACGGCATGAACCCCGCCTTTCTGGTCTATCTGACAGATATGGTGGGACGCTTCCCAACGGTCGCGCCGCATTACCCAGTGTTGTGGGCGTCGACCACGCCTTTGACACGGGCCCGCAAAGCGCCGTTCGGCGGAACGATGGAGGTGATCTGCTAGTCCCCGGCTTTGGCCGAGCATTCCCTGAGGAATGAAAGCCCGGCATTGCCGGGCTTTTTTTTCGACTGCGCGCGAGTTTCAGGCGCGGCGTTTCTGCAGCGGCTGGTAAGCCTCGCCGCCTTTGAACCTTTCCAGACGGTCGCTTGCGGTGGTTAGCGCGCCGAGCGTCGCGCTATGGAGTTGACGATCGTACATGCTGACGATCGCAGTCAGCAGCGCAAACGCAGCGTCGGAGGCGACACTCCACGTTCCGGTCCGCCTGCCGCCTTCGGACACTTGAGCCATGGCCCTGTCGGCCGCCAGCAGCGATTCGTGCGAAAACTCGCCGTGGCCCGCCTCGCTGAGAAACTTGCCGAGCAACACGACTTCGGTGATGTGTTGCGCGGGGCCGATGTGGTCGCAGGCACCGCGGATCGCTTCCAACGACAGGTGGGCACGAAGCGCGAGGTCATCGGCGACGGCACGCGGGATCGGGAGCAATTGCGCCTTGGTCAGGCGCGCACGAGCCGCTTGAGCGGAGCGTTGGAACGGAAGGGTGCGAGACATAGCAAACGTTTGATTGACTGCCCGTGTTAACGATCTTCCCACGCCGGTTCTGAAGGGCTAACGGTGCGCGCGCGCTGAAAACGGTCGACAACAGCGATTGCGCGCTCGCATTGATCCGCGTCGAGCGTATGGATCGAGCACTTCTCCACATCCGCGCTGATCTCGCCGGTGAGCCATTTCATTGCTTTTGCGCGTGCCTCGAATACATTGCAGCCGTCACGGCGGACCTTCGCCGCGACCAGCGGCTCAAGCGCCTCGTGGAGCTTCGCCTTCAGTTCGCGCAGGCGGGCGTCGGCGAGACGGCCGAGCGGTACGTGGCGGGTGCTGCGCGGAAACACGCCGACCCAGGCCTGGCAGTCCGCGCAAAGCCACAGCGGGCCGTGATCGTCGCGGTAAGGGTAAGCGTCGTCACCGGCGTGCACAAGCGTTGCCGGCGCGTCGCAGTAGTCGCAGTTGGGATGGGGAAAGGGCTTGACTGGTTTTCCGACGCGCATCGCCGAGAACTCCGGGCGGAAACGTTGAATATAGCAAGCCGGTTAAGCAACGCCAGTCGGGCACTGCGTTTCATAATGTAATAAGCGTGCCGAATAGGGGGGATGTAAATATCCGGCACGGTTCCCGGCGGTCGGCTTTTCCTTAAAGTTCAGCGGCTTAGGCAAATGACCCAACGCAGTGGGACGCTATCCGGATAGCGTTGGTCGGCTACCTCAGCGAACGAATCGCCCGGTCTGTTCCGTAACGGTCCCGAAGATATCGCCGCGTTCGCCGAGAAAGCTGCTCAATTTGACGCCTCTTTCGAAGCCTGCGCGCGTTTGCCAACGCCAACAATAGCCGACATGTTAGATAGCCCACAAAGCATCGCATGTCTGAGTCTGCCGACAATCCACTCCTGAAGCTGCGCCCGCTCGAAGCGGAAGCCGTGCGCATGTTCTTCCATGCGCTTTCGCCGCTGCGCGAGCTGCTGGAATCGCCCGACCTCGCGGAAATCATGATTAACGATTACCGCAACGTCTGGGTGGAGCGTCGTGGCGTGATGACTCGCGAGAACATCGACCTGCGCCCGGAACAGCTCGAAGGCGCGATTCACTCGCTCGCCTCTTCTGTTGAGAAGTCGGCGAAGGCGGGAAGCGACAAAGGCATCATCAACGCGGGTCATCAAAACCTGCGTATCGCGGCGGTGATGAGCCCGACGTCGATCGACGGCCATGCGCTGAGCATCCGGAAGCACCGCGAGTCGAAGCTGACGCTCTCTGATTACGTGAGCATGGGCGCGTTCTCGGCCGCGAATGCTCGGCCGGAATTCGCCGAGGCAATCCAATTCGAGGAAGGCATCGAGGATGAGGCGCTTATGCGGGCGCTCGTCGCGCTCGTACAGTCGCGCAAAAACGTGCTCGTCGCCGGCGGCACGTCGGCAGGCAAGACGACGTTCCTGAACGCGCTGATTGAGCAAATCCCGTCCGACCAACGGGTGATTTCCATCGAGGACACGATGGAACTGAAGCTGCACGTGCCTAATCGCGTGCGGTTGCTCTCAAACGCAGATACCAACGTGACGACGCAACTGCTCGTTGCGCTATGTCTCCGCTTTCGCCCCGACCGGATCATCGTTGGCGAAGTCCGAGGCGGCGAAGCCTATGACCTGCTTCAGGCACTCAACACTGGCCACGACGGCGGTCTTGCATCGATCCACGCGAACAACGCGCGCACGGCGCTCAGCCGCCTTGAATCGCTCGCCATGCTCGGCATCCCGGCCGGATCTCGGTGGGAACTCGAAGACATGCGCAAAAACATCGCTGACTGTTTCAACTACGTTGTGCACTTCAAGCGCACTGGCGAGATGCGGCACGTCTCCGAAATCCTCGAAATACGGGGATTCAAAAACAACGATTACGACCTACAACGCGTTTTTTAACGGGAGCATCAAATGAAGGGCAAGAAGGTACTCAACAGAGCTGCGACGGCGGCAAAACGTCTGCGTCCGGGCAAGTCCATGCTGGTCGGCGCACTTCTGAGCGTCGTGTCAGTTGCCGCAATGGCAGCGGGCGATTTTTCCAACCTGACGGGCCTGACCGACATCATCTGTACGATCAGCAACCTGATCAGCGGCCCGTACCTGTACGGCATCGGCATCGTGCTCATCACGCTCGGCGGCGTCGCGGTGGCGAACTCGGAAAGCAATATCGCCAAGACCTTCTCGGTGGTGCTGGTCGGCCTCGGTATTGCGTCGGTCGCCGTGCCGATCATGCAGAGCCACTTCCACATGGCCAACGCCTGCTGATATGCGCCAGCACAAGGTTAGTCGAGGCCTGTCATTGCCGCGCCAAATGGGCGGGGCAGACCGGGGGCTCGCCATTTTCAACGGGACGATGACGGCGCTGCTCACCTACACGAGCTGGACACCGGGATTTCTCCTTGTCGGGGTGGTGGTGCATGTGTTCTTGCGCTGGAAAAGCTCGACTGACCCGTGGTGGCGAATCGTGATGCTGGTGTACAACCGCTACCCGGACGTCTATGAGCCGGGGCCGAGCAGCCGTTTTAGCGCGCGCTTCAAGCGGCCGTATGGCTTTGATCAGGACCTTCCATGCTGAAAATGACGTTCACCAAGCGGGCGGTACAGGAGATCGCGCCATGGGCGACGATGGTCACGCCCGAACTGGTGCTCAACAAGGACGGGTCGCTGCTGACTGTGTTCGAGTTCGAAGGCATCGACGCGGATTCGCCAAATCCCGGCGACATTACGGCCGCCCGGGACAACCTCGACCACGCTTGCCGCAACTTTGACCATCGCGTGACCGCGTGGTGGCGCATGTCGCACCGGCGCGTGCGCGGTGGGATCGACGGCAACTTCGCGTCCGAAGCCGATGCGCGCGTCGACGCGATCAATCAAGCCATCATCGGCAGCGGCAAGTTCTTCAAGAACTCGCATTCGCTCGCGCTGGCGTTCACGCCCGAGACCGGCATCTCGCGGATTTTCGACAAGATCAGCTATCACATGACGGTCGGCGGCAAGAATCTGGCCGTCGCCATGTTCGAAGCGGCGAAAGACACGATTCTCGCGCGCAGCGCCTTTGCGTTCGACCTCACCAAGATTCAGAACGAGATCAAGCGCTTCGAGTCGGTAATCGACGGATTCGTCGGCGGCGTTACGCGCCTGAAGATGAAGCGGCTGCAGCTTCAGAATGCGCTGTCTTTCCTGCATCAGAGAGCTAATCCGTCGACGCCAAAGCGCCGCGTGCGCTACCCGGTCACGATGCTGGACACGCATTTGACTGAGACTGAAGTCACGATCGGCGCCACCGAACTGATGTTCGAATCGGCGCATGGCAAGGTGTACGCGCGGATCATCGGCATCAAGGAATGGATGGGCTTCCAGGAAGCGGCTCTCGACGTCCTCTCGCAGGTCGATGCGGAACTAGACGTCTGCGTCATGTTCCGTTTCCTCGACACGTCGCGGGCGAGCGCGTACATCAAAAAGATTCGCGGCTTTTATAAGGTCGCGGCCTTCAACCCCGTGGCGATCCTCAAGCAGTGGGCAACGAAGGAAGAGCAAAAGAACGACGAAGGCCGTGAGATTCTGGCGAAGGAGGCGGGCGACGCGCTCGCGAAGCTCGACGCTGAAGGTCAGCAGTACGGCTTCGCCAACATTTCGGTAGTCGTCTATGGGAGTACACCCGAGGAGTGCGAGGACGCGACGCGTCAGGTGGTCGGCGTCATCGGCAACGCGGGCTTTGGCGTGATCTTGGAAAAGACGAACCTGTTCGCTTCTTGGAGCGCGACGCTGCCTGGCCGCTGGGATCAACAAAAGCGCCTGCAGTTCGTTGAGACGCCCGCCGTGTCCGACATCGCGCCGCTTTGCAGCGTGGGTGAGGGATCGAAGGTCAACGAGTGGCTCACGCAGCAGTCCGGGACCAAAACTGGTCCGCTCACGTGCCTGCCTACCCGCCATCGCACGCTCCAGTATTTCGACCTGCATCATCCGGGCGGCAAGGCGCACACGCTGGTCGTCGGCCCAATCGGTGCGGGTAAGTCGGTGTTCCTGAACTACCTGATGACGCAGACCGGGCGCCACGGCGCGCGGCGCATCCGTTTCGACAAGGACCGCTCGACGCGTATTCCCACGTTGCTCGCTGGTGGCCGGTTTATCGATGCGACGGGACGTTTCGAGGCCGCAACCTCGGTCAATCCGCTCTCGCTCATCGGCGAAGAGAAGCACTGGTCTTACGTCGCGGACTGGGTGCAGCTCGCCATCGAGGGGGAGGACTACACCTGCACGCCGCAGCAGCAGACGGAGATTTACGAGCGCATCCGGACGTTGGCGCTCGGCTTTCCGCCCGAGAAGTGGCGTCTTTCGGGACTGATCACGCTGCTGCCGGCCGATCTGCGCGAGCGCCTTCAAGTCTGGACCGAGGGGAACAAGAACGGCAAGTTCTTCGACCACGCTGAAGACGGCTTCGCAATCTCGGACGATCTGTCGATCGAGATGGGCGACCTGTTCCAGAACTTCCCGGTCGCCGCTGCCTTGTTCATGGACTACGCGTTCTACCGGATCGCGCAGATCCTCGACGGCAAGCGCTACACGGTGATCGAGATCGAAGAGGCAGGTTTCTTCTTCACCTACCCGAAGTTCTACGCGCGCCTCGAAATCTGGGCGGTGACGATCCGGAAGCTCAACGCGGCGCTGCTGATGGCCACGCAGTCGCTCGGCCAGTTGGCCCGTGTGCCGAACTTCGAGATTCTGAAAGAGAACATCCCGAACATTATCTACCTGCCGAACAGCGACGCGATCAACAACCAAGGGCTGTACAGCGACGTGTTCGGTCTGACGCAGCACCAGATCAAGATGATTTCCGACGCGGTGCCCAACCGCGACTACCTGTGGGTGACGGCCAAGCAGAGCCGGATGCTGCAGGCGCAGTTCCCGAAGGAAGCACTTGCCTACCTGCGCTCGGACGGTCGCGCGCAGGCGCTCCTCGACAAGCACGTCAAGTCAGGAAGCCCGCAATGGCGGGACGACTACGTGCGCGACGTGCTCGTCAACGCTTGAACGCATTAGATAAAGGTATCGCCATGATGAAAAAACTGCTCCGCTTCGTCGCAGCCACCAGCGTTATGACGCTGGCATTCGTGCAACACGCCAACGCGAACATGCCGGTGTTCGACGCGTCAAACTTCATTCAGAACACGATGACCGCCGCGGCCGCCGTGAAGGGTGAGGTTTATCAGGATTCAAACCTCGTCTATCAGTACCAGATGATGCTCAACCAGTTGAAGCAGGCGACAAACCTGAATCCTGCCGCGATGCTTGCGCAATTCAACAGCATCAAGGACGATATTTCGGGCCTGAGCAAGTACACCGACGCCTTGAAGGACTTGTACGGCGGGCTGCAAAGCAACGCGGAGTACGCGAGCAAGGTTCAGGCGCTCATCACGCAGTCAGGCAAGTCGGCAGACCAGTGGTTCACGGACCAGAACACGCTACTGCAAAACAACGACAAGACGGCCAAGCAACTCTTCCAGCAGGGCAACGACGTCATCTCGCACGTCAGCACGCTCGCCAAGCGCCGGCAGGAGATTCAGGACCAACTGAATATGTCGCCGACGATGCAAGCGACTGCTCAATTGACCACGCACATGCTGGACATCATCTCCAGTCAGAACAGCGACCTTATTACGATGATGGCATCCAAGCAGCGGAGTGATGCGGTGAAGGATTCGGCGACGGTTGCGGACCAGCAGGCCAACAATGCGACGCAAGCTGCCATTAAGGCAAAGCAAGACCAGCAGCGCGCTGCATTCGACGCGCAAATCGGGTCGTCAAAAGTATTGGGGCAGTGATGGCGCGTTCTTGCATAGCCACGCTGCGGATCGTTGTCCTATTCTTGGCAACCATCGTGGCCACTGCGATCTTCCCGACCGTAGCGCTTGCGCAAGCGGCTAATGCGTCGGCGAGTTCTGCGACTGCCGCTGGCTCGGCGGCTCTCCTTGCCAGTCCGGACGGCGACTTTGGGAAGGGAGCGCAGACGGCCGTCATGCAGGTCGATTCGCTAGTAGGCAATTTGATACCCAACGCGATCACTGCGAGCTCGAACGTGATGGACGAGGCGAACAAGTTCGCATGGGGCTTGGGCGTTATCTCACTGGTGCTCCTCGGTATTCGATTTGCCGGCACCCATCACCCCATCTCAGCTTGGGTCAACTTGTTCGAGGAGGTCGCTGTCCTTGGCATCTTCGTAGCCCTCTATCTCGGCTACACGACGAGCGCGAGCGGGTTCTGGACATGGTTCCAGCAACTGGCGGCTCATATCAGCGGTGCTTCGGACTCGTCGACGGGCGGTCAAATGGCGCATTTGGCGGGCGTCATCTTCGACGGCCTAAAGGAGAAGCTCAAGTCGATTAGCCTCTGGAACTTCCCCGCAGTCTTGTCTGATGCGATGGTCATGTTGCTCGCTGCCTTCCTTATGTGCTTGGCGGCGATCGTGTTCATCTACTACTCGGCTGTTGGGCAAATCCAGTCGGCCATAGGCATTGTGCTTGGACCCATCGCAATCGCTCTCGGTTTTTCGTCCTACACCCGCAATTACTTCGTTAAGTGGCTGGACTGGATGATCAGCGCCGGCATGTATGTCGTCGTCGTCGCGATCCTGATGAAACTTGTTGGATCGTCGATCGGCGACGCGGTGTCGAAGGCGTCCGGCGTTGGTGGGGCGACAACGGTGAACGCGATGTACGTCTTTAATTTGGCGATATTCATCCTGTTGTTGTCGCTCGAGATTCCGAAGCTTGCGACGATCTTCGGTGGCGGCGCAAGCGCAACCGGCACTGCGGCGCTGAAGCTGGCGAAGGGCTTCATTCCATGACCGCCGCTCACCAAGCTATCCCTGCCGAGGACCTATTCGCGACGCACTTGAAGCGCATTGAGCTTGTTCGACAGTGCGCGAACGAGAGTACCGAAACCGAGTTCGCGCGCAAGTGGCTCGCGGTGCTACGTCGCTGCGCGACCTGGTTTTCTTCCATGCCGCTGACGCCCGAACTGCACTGTGAGCCGGGCGGTGCATTCCGTGCGACGATCGAATCGACGTTCTATGCGATGCGGCTCGCGGGCGGGCAGAAGTTCGCGGCTGACCTCACGTCAGAAAAGCGTCGGCGGCTGGAGCCGCAATGCAACTACGCCGTGTTTCTGGCCGCCGCATGCTCGCTGCTTGACGAGCCGTTTCGTCACTTCGAGATGGTGCGGCTTTCGGACCGCGCCAAGTGGAATCCGGCGGCGAACGGGGCGTTCGGCACGTGGATCGGAAACGGTCGGTTCGCCGTTGAGCGGCGTGCGACGCCACTGAAGAATGAGCGCATGCGCACGGCCATGTTTGCCCAGACCGTCATCACGCCCGAGCTGCTCTCAGGGTTCGACACAGCGGTGCTTGACGACCTCTTTAACGCGATCAATCCCGAGCGCAGCCCGCAAGGGTTCGAACCCCTCGTCCACAAGGTGGTGCGGCAGGCCATGGACGTTGCGGTTGATTTTGAGCGCAAGGCGCAACGCGCCGTGTTCGCGCCGGTGAAGTATGACGTTCCCTCGGCCGTGCACGTTGCGCTCGCGCTTGAGCCGCAGTTCGTGGCGACGCCCGCCCCGGCCGGTGGGGATCTGTCCGTGAACCCAGGACAGTCGACGGAAACGACCGCATCAGTACCGCCGGCAACTACTTCGGAACCGCAGTCTGCCGTTGTTGGAGCAACGGCCGCATCCGAGCAGGCGAGCGCCCCCGCGCCGAAGTTCTCTCAGTCGTTGCTCGATGCGTTGGAGCGCAGCGAAGCACAAGCCGCCGGTGCGGCTGCGGCTGACCCCTCGACCGGCCCGAGCGCGTCTACGCTGCGTCCCGCGCCGGTCGACCCTGCCGCAGCGCGTCCAACGAGGTCCAATGCAAACAGGGTCGGGCCGTCTGACGAAGAATTGACGGAACTCCTGGGATCGGGCTCTGCAATGCTAAAAGAGTTCTTCAAAGCCCTTGCGGGCGACGTGGCGATGGGAAAGGCGGAAGTGACGTGGGAAGAAAAGGGGCTGGCCGTCAAGAAGCGGCTCGTCGGCGGATACGGCATCACGAGCGATACCCTCGTTGAACAACTCAAGAAGCGCAGCTTGCTCATGCGCGCACACGGCAATGACATCTGCATTGTCGAGCGCGCCGGCCGTCTCATCGTGGAGAGACCCGCGGCATGAACTACGTCAATCACTTCCGTCCGATCTACGAGTTTCGTCCGTTTCTCGTTTGGCCCATCGTCATCGTTGGCATTCTGATCTCTGGAATGCCATACGGATGGGCATTTGCGCTAGTCGGTGCGGCGCTGCTCGCAATCCGTGCACTCCAGATATGGAAGGCACTGAGCTTCCGCATGGCCATCTCAACGAAATGGCTGAGCAAGATTCGCATCGAAAAGCTCCTCGCCACGCAGAATGCGATGCGAAAAAGAGCGGACTCGATGTACCTCGGCATCGGCTACGAGTGGACGCAGAAGCATACCCAGATTGCGCACGAGATCCTCCGGATGCCCGTAACCGACATTCCGTCGTTGCCGAAGTGGCTGCCGAAAACCGAGATAGGCCGGACCGTGGAGGAGCGCATCGAGCGGCTATTCGGTCCGCGCGACAGCATTCGCGATCGCATGCCGCAGGGATCGTCCTGGATCCACGGTATGGAGCAGAAGAAGGTCGAGGTGCCGTTTCACTATAAGGCGATGGGCGGACACACGCTGGTGGCGGGCACGACTGGCGCAGGAAAGACCCGCACCTACGAAGTCATCTCCACGCAGGTGATCCACAACCCGAAGGACGTCCTGATCATCGTCGACCCCAAGAACGATGACGAGTGGAAAAAACGCGTGGAGAAGGAATGCGCGCGCACCGGGCGCAAGTTCCTGTACTTCAATCAGGCGAAGCCGCATGAGTCGATCCGCCTGAACCCGCTCGAGAACTGGTCGCAGCCGTCGGAAATTCCGTCGCGCATCGCGCAGTTGATGGAAGAAGGTCAGTTCCGTGACTTCGCGTTTCTCTTCATCGACCGCGCGGTGAAAGGTGAGCTGTACGTCGGCGACAAGCCCAACCTGCGATCGATTCTCAAATACGCACAGTCAGGCATAGGCAATTTGCTCGACCGCGGGCTGCGACGATTCTTTATCGAGAACGGCCTGACTGATTGGGAAGAACTGACCGTCACCGCGACGGTAAAAGACGCGCAGCGCCGCAACGACGTTTCGTTGATTGACGGGATGGTCAAGCTGTATCTCGACCGCTTTGCCGCTCACGACCGAGGACACGAGACGATCGATGGATTGATCGCCACGCACACCCACGACCGCGAGCACTACATGAAAATCATCGCGTCGGCGTTGCCGCTGCTTCAAATGCTCGCGACAGGCGAAACCGGGCTGATGCTCGCGCCTAAGGCGGATGACTTCGAGGACGAGCGCGAAATTTGGGACATCGACAAGATCATCAAGCAGAAGGCGGTTTTGTACATGGGGCTCGACTCGCTCTCGAACAACATCGTGCAAAAAGCGATTGCTTCGATGGCGCTGTCGGACGTTGCGGCCGTCTGCGGTGCGATCTATAACTTCTACGCAGAAAAGCCCGACGTCGTGCTGATCATCGACGAGATCGCCGAGGCCATCAACGAGCAGGTTATTCAAATCCTGAACAAGGGACGCGGGGCGGGGTTCAAGGCGTTCGTCGCATTCCAGGCGCGTGCCGACCTCGAAGCGAAACTCGGAAACGCAGCGAAAATGCTGCAGGTTTTGGGTAACCTCAACAATCAGGTGGTGCTTAGACTAGAGGACTCGGATACGGCAAAGTGGTTCTCGGACAAGGTCGGAGAGACTGCAATCCGCGTGGTGAACGTGTCAAACAGCACCAATACGACGACCGAGGCGCATGCGCTCGAATTTAGTGGCTCGCAGTCCCGGTCCATTCAGCTGGAGAAGGTGCCGCTCATTCCCGTGAAGCTGCTTCACAGTTTGCCGAATCTGCAGTACTTCATGCGCATCTCTGGCGGTGCCGTGTATCAGGGTCGAATTCCTATCATCGAAGGCTAAAACACAAGTTATGTCCGCTGCATATAAAAATATCATTCGTGATCACAAGCTCTCGCACAGGCTGGTTGCGGTCTTCAATGTCGCACCGGAGCTGGAGCTCGCGTGCTCGCGGGTGGCCGACTTCATTGGGGAGCGGTTTATGGGAAACAAAGGGCCGCTGGCCGCGGAGATGATCGAGTCCGCGCTCGATGGCTTCCGGCGCGCGAAGCGCACCGGCGACCAGCATATCGCGTTCATGCAAGGTCTATTCGAGCCATCGAAAGCTTTATACGCTCGCCGGCTTGTCGCGCGGTTTGGCGACAAAGTGTCGGTGTGGTGCCCGATGGTTGAGGCAATTCCCGCGTTCGAAGCGCGCCACATCGAGTACCAGTTCGAGATGGTCGATGAGCGTTGCCCGGACGAGATCACTGAGCGCACCGCCGCGTTTCAGCTCGCCGCACGCGTGCTTCAAGGAGAAGCCTTCCGCCGTTACTTCGAGGAATACGATGTCGCTCACCGTTACGATCATAGCGAAGCTGTCGGGAGTTGAGCCGCGCACGGCTCAGCGGGCGCGCGACACTGCCGCCGCCTTCGACGGCGACGTCAACGCGGCCGTGCCCGAGGAATTTACTTACGGAGCGGGCGCACGGTGCTACGCGTTGGCGACGATTGCGGAATTCCGCCCGGCGCTGTTTTGGGGCGGACTGATGGCTATCGTCGCGGTGCCCGCCCTCATGCTAGTCAAGGTGCTACATGGCTAGCCGGTTCGGTTCGCACATCAAGGTGTGGTTTCTGCTCGTGCCGGTGCTAGCCATCGCGGTCATGCCGGCGATCCCGGCGCGTAAGCTATTCGAGGTGCCGGAAGCGGAAACACACTCTCTCGTTGAGTCAGTCGGGCAGGACCGGGTCGACCGCGCGATGCGCAGTGCCAACGACGAGTTCCGCCGTGCGTTTGTCGATAGCGGGCTGCTGCACCGAACGCTAAATGCCTCGGGAAAGGTAGGCGGCTTGGACGACGGCGGGTTCTCATCGTTCGCCCATACCTGGACCGAGAATTTCTGGCTGCTGGTGTACCGCATGCTCTTCCGTGCGATGGTGATGAAGATGTGGATCGTTGGAACACTTCTTTTCGCCGTCGGCATGTTCATCGACGGTGCGGCGCGCAGGAAGATCAAAGCGTCGGCTGCGGGCTTTGTGAGTCCCTTGTCTTTCCATCTGGCGGGCCATGGACTGCTGCTTGTCACTGGAACGCTGTTCGCGGTGCTGGTGGTTCCGTTGCCGGTCCTGGTTGGCTACTGGGTCGCCGTCGCTGCGCTCCTCGGAGGCCTCCTCTGGAAAGCTGCCGAGTCCTTCCAGTCGTCGAGATAGGGAAAAAGGTCGCGCGACTCGTTAGCAGTTCGACAAAAAAAATTGCTCTATTCCCCTTAGGCAACGCTATCCGGGTAGCGTTGCCTTTGTTTTTTCCGCCTTCGTCTTCGCTTCCAACCTAGAGCGCGCCGATAATTCGGTGAAAGGCGCAATAAATAGCCACCGTTTCGAGCTTTCGCACGCTGCCACCGCCGCAACAATGTTGAATATGGGCAACGCGCTTTGCTTGCCTGATCCCCAACGATGAAACGGGACCGATGCGGTCCAGACAGGAGAAACGGCGAATGAGCACGGTTGTGGAACCCGGCAGTGAAGAGAAGGTCGCGCTGAACGCACTTGAACAAGGTACGGCCGAGGCGCCGCTTACGACCGACGGCGCGGACGACGGCGAGCTTGAGCGCGAGTTGACGCAGATGGAGGCCGATGCGGACCGCCTCCAGAAGGAAGGCGTGATTTCCACCGACGACGCCGACATGAAGCGGGCGGAAGTCGCCAAGACGCGCAAGCTGTTCCGCGATCTGCCTGCCGCTGAGCGTATCTCAATCATCAAGCGCCGCCGTGAAATCGGTCGTCAGTTGCTTGACCGCCAGCTTTCCGGTGCCGCAGTCGTGACCGCCCGCGTGCGTCTGAACCATACGCGCCTGAAGCCGCTGTTCGAGCAGTGGTGGCCGTACATCAACCGCATGAGCATCAACATGCAGCGTTTCGGCCGCTCGACCTTCGGCGAAAACGACAAGGACGTGGTCAACAGCGCGCTCGAAAAGCTGCTCGGGGGTATCGAGAGCTACGTTGACGAGCAACTG
Source organism: Burkholderia sp. 8Y (assembly GCF_902506145.1). Taxonomy (GTDB): domain Bacteria; phylum Pseudomonadota; class Gammaproteobacteria; order Burkholderiales; family Burkholderiaceae; genus Caballeronia. The sequence goes on from NZ_LR733544.1 coordinate 37,006, forward strand.
CGCGTGGCCGAAGGCTTCCGCCAGCAAAAGGAAGCGGAGCTTCGGGCCAACAAGGAATTCGTGTTCGAGCCGACGATCCCGATGCCCGCGATGGACATCGAAGTCGAAGCGTATTCGCGCTTTTCGATGCGCGTGCTGGGCGTCATCATGAAGTTCGACCGGGCGATGGATCACTTCGACTTCATGGTGTGGAACGGCATTCGCGATCAGTCCGACGTGGACGACGAAGCCGTCAACTTCCTCAAACGCTTTAACCCGCTTGGCATTCGCGGGTACATGACGCACCTGAAGCTGATGACGACGGTCCGCGGCAACTAAGGAGGGCGCGATGCTGGACGAACTCAATCCCCAGCAACGGGAAGTCGCCCAGTTGCGCCAGCATTGCGTGGCGATCGCCTGTCCGGGCGCAGGCAAGACGAAAACCATCGCCACGAAAGCGGCCCTGCTGCTACAAGACAGCGCCGCGACGGTCGGCGCGGTCACTTTCTCGAAGGACGCCGCGCTGGAATTGCGCGAGCGCATCCTGGCTGCCGCCGGCGAGTCGGCGAAGAAGCGCTTGATCGCCGGTACCTTCCATTCCCTCGCTTTCAAGCAACTGAAACGCCCCGGCGCGCGGGCGCTTGATATCGCCTCCGATGGCGACCGGCTTGGCCTCCTCATCCGCGTGATGCAGGAACTCGGGCGCGACGGGAAGGCAGAAGACGTCATTCCAACGATCGAGAAGATCAAGACCAATTTTGGGCGGTGCGATCCGGACACTGCCGACGGCGAGCTCTATCACGCCTATCAGGACGCGCTTGCGCGTAACGGCAAGATTGATTTTCAGGACATGCTGCGCCTCGCTGTGGAGGGGATGGAGCAAGGCACCATTGCCCCATACGCGTTCACCTATCTCCTCGTTGACGAGTTTCAGGATACCGACCCGCTGCAGTACCGGTGGATCGAGCTTCATGCGAAGGCCGGTTCGATCGTGACGGTCGTGGGCGACGACGACCAGAGCATCTACGCGTTCCGCGAGGCGCTTGGATACCGAGGCATGGAGTCGTTCATCCAGTCCTTCAGCGCAAAACCGGTTGTGCTCGGCAGCAACTACCGGTGCCGCGCGGAGATCCTGGGCGCGGCTGACCGCGTAATCCGCAACAACGCCGACCGCATTGCCAAGGTGCTGCGCGCAGAGAAGGGCGTAGGCGGCACGGTGCAAACGTCCCGCCATCCAGACGAATACGAGGAAGCGAACGTCGCGGTTGAGGTGCTCGGTCCGCTGCTGGCGAAAGGGCAGTCATGCGCGATTCTCGCGCGCACCAACCGCATCCTGGACCCGCTCGAGTCGGTCTGCCGCTCACATGGCATCAAGTATTACCGCGCATCGGGCGCCTCGGTCCTCAGCCGCCCGGAGGGCGCGCTGATGTGCAATCTGCTCCAAGTCGTCGAGCGCATTAAAGACACGGGCCTTGATGCAGTCCTCGCGCACCTTGGGCTGACCGCCCAGCAGCTACGCGCCCTTCACGCGGATATGGGGGTGGAACTGACGCAGAAGGGCCGGGCTGAGTTGGTGGAACTCGGGCTGCCCGAAGACGTGGCGACGAACTATCGCGAATTTATGAAGCGGCTCGCTGAGTGGCGAAGCCTATGCGATCGCAAGTTCTATTCGCTGACGCTCTCGGGAGTCGCGGAGTGGATGCTGAAGTACGCGAAAAAGGATTCGGCAATCCGCGCAATCCAGGCGACGAACGACGTCCTGTCACGCTTGTCCGGCAGTTTTGCTGAACGGCTGCTCTTCCTGCGCCAAGACAATAACGAGCCGACGCCGGGCGCTCTCATTCTCACGACAATGCACAGCTCTAAAGGGCTGGAATGGGATCACGTCTGGATCGCCCGGAGCGAGGAGACGATCGTCCCAGACCCCAAATCGACCGAGCCAGAAGAACGGCGGCTGTTCTATGTCGCCATGACGCGCGCTCGCGAATCGTTGATGATCTCGGGGACGTCGAAAAACTTTGCGTCGCGATTTGTCGTTGAGGCGCAGCTCAATCAGAGCGCTATCGCGGCCTAACTTCGCATCTGCGGTCACGCTTGCTGCCAACAATTCACGCGCGAAGTGAGCCTTGATCGGACTTCATAATACGAAAAGCGTGCCGATTAAGGGGGGTGTAAATATTCGGCACCATCCAAAGAACGGGTTTTTCTTATTCAATTCAATGCGCTAGAGGAATACCCAACCGCAGTGGGACGCTATCCGGATAGCGTCCCTCCACCACTGCTGCGGCGAGGTTGTCGAAACTTTGGCAGATTGTGTTTGCGGCGTATCGCCGTCGGCGCGGACAAGTTTGACAAGTCGGTTGCCAGCGCCAGAGAGGCGATTGTCTGCATTAGGTGGCTGCCGTCCCTGCTCGCGGCAACCGTCGGTCAAAGCGGGCGCGTCCCTCGGGGCGAGTCTGACGCTCAGAACTGGGAGGGCGACCCTGGTCTTCGCTGACCGTCGAAATAGCGTGTTTGAAGATTACTTGAGAGCCGGCCCCTGCGATAAGGTAGACCGTGTACGGACGTTGGACTGAATGACGCCCGTCAGCTTTATGCCGTTAGCCAGAAAATGGAGACGCGCTTGCTTTCTTTGCGCAACGTATTCAGAAACTTGCTTTCCGGGTTTGGTGCGGCATCGGGCATGGTGGCTTCAGTCGGCAACCTTGCAAGGCATGGAGCCGTTTCTGATCGGCACGTGAACCCATGACGTCCATATTAACGTAGAAAAATAAGCCCGCTTGGAACCGGCAGCAATAGGTATCGGTCGAGCGTGCGGGAGACGAGGATTCAGTCAAACCCTAAGGTTTCTGACGCATAGCCAGTTTGTACGTCACGACCGACTTGTACGCCGGGCGGTTCCAGTGCGGAGTGCCCAGCGTCATTGCCTGACCGTTCACAAGCCGCCCGGTGTCGAGCATGCAGAAGCAATGGCCTTCGAACGCGGCTTCTTGCGCTGCCGCGTCCCACGTCACGGTGGGGAAATCGAAGATCGGGTCGATCGGTTTCATGGTCGGGGTTCTTAGAGACTTTGACCCGTTATCGGCAAATCATGGGGCTTATAGAGACTCAGGCCATTGCGCGGGGGAGCTCTGTCACATTTGATTCCGCGCGTTCGTGGCCTTTCACGTCGTCCAGGCGGGGACCGGCGATAGGCCCTTCGTCCGGCGTGGAATCGGCCTCGATCGTCAGCATTCTGGCAACGCGCTTGAGCGTGCCGTTCAAAGACGCACGCGGCCCAAGGCGGATCGTGCCGGAGTAGAAGATGTCGCCCGAGACTTGGCCGTTGATTTCCAGCGAGCCCCGAGCGTGCACATCGCCGTCGACGCGCCCGTCAATGCGAACGTGCTCGCCCTGCGCGGAGCCCTTTACAAGCCCGCCTTCCCCGATGTGCAGCAGACCCTGTGTCGAGATGATGCCGCCGTCGAGCAGGCCGAAGAACGAAATGCCGTGATCCACGACCATGTCGCCGGAGATCGCGCAGCCGCGCGCAATAAGCGTGATATTGAGTTCGGTTTTCATGGTGTCGATTCCTTAAAACATTTGTACTTCGTTCGCCCCGCCGCGGTTCGCAGGCGCTGACTTCTTGCTTGCAGCCGACCCCGTGTCGCCATCGCTTACCTGCTCATCGCGCGAATGCGAGCGATGACGGTAGCTGTGCGTACGGGCCGGTGCCGCGTGTTGTTGCGACGCTTGTTCGTCGGCGGCAGGCTGCGCCACCGCTTGCGCGGGCGGCACTGACGCCACGGGTTGAGTGGAAGCCTGGGTAGCCACCTCTGCCTCGCGACGCGCTTGATGAATAGGCGAGGCAGCCGCGCGTTGCACATCGGTTGAGACAGGAGGAACGGCCTTGATGGCGGCCGTGCTTGCTGCGCTCGCTGCTGGGCCGCTCGTTGTACCCAGCGAATTCTTGAACTGGTCAGCCGTCAGACCGATAGGGGAAGCCGCAGCAACGTCTTTTCCCGTCAGCATCGGAGCGAGCGCTACCGGATGAGGCGGCTCTGCGTCGATCGGGCGCGTCGCCGGGGCTACTGCCGGTCCTTCCGTTGTTGGCCGTTCGCTGCCGTCGGATTTCGGCTGCGCGGCGGTGTTCTTTACTTCGTGCGCGGACGGCGCGCCCACCGATTTGTACAACGACGCGGCTCCCATAACCGCCATAGCCACGACAGCGGCGATAGCGACTGCGACGACGCTTCGGCGAGCGACCGGCACCGCCTTCGGAAGCCGCAGTCTAAGCGTGGGTGTCTTGGCGTCTGCCGTTAGGTCGGCCGGCGCTGGGAGCGCAGCGATCTGCCGCGGCAGATCGATGATCATCGAGTCAGGTGCGAACTGCGCATGCAGTCGTTGAATTTCGCGTAAGTCCATGCGGGGTCCTCCCGTCGTTGTTAGGTCGAGCAAGTCCAGGCCCACCGCGTGGCAAACGCGAAGCGCAGGGCCGTTCTTATCGGATGTCAGTGAGTACGATCCGAGTCTGGAAGCAGCACACCTTCTGGCGCGAAGCGGTCGTTGTCCGGCATGCACAAGAAAGGGATTTGATTGATGCGTGCCTCGGCAGCCTCCAGTGCGGATTGGCGCACTTGAGCCGTCATGGTTCTCGCCATCAGCGCTTCCATCGTCTTGAGGAAAAGCTGGTCATACATCGAGAGGAGTCGCACAAGACGACCGGACATGGCGTGCTTAATTTCAAGCGTGACCATCTCGGGCGGAGTCGGTGCACGTCGACCTGGAAACTTACCTGCCCATGCGAGCGCCTTCTTCATGAACGCCTCGGCAGTTCGAAACTCTGACTCGATCGCGATGAGCTTGCCTCCGCGCGCAACGGTCATCTTCGCGGCGGCGAAGTTGAAGTCGGCGCGCAGGAATTCACGCGCGAACAATGAGTAGTACGGCAGTTCCGTTTTTGCCAGCGTGTCGCCGTTGATGCGAGCGAGACGACTGTCGTTCGTCAGTCGATTCAACGGACGCAGCCCGCTCTGCGCAGCGCTCTCGTTGCCGAGCGCAGCGGTTTGCTTAGGGTCTTCGTCAGGCGCTTCTAGGTCAATAACGGCCATGGGATTTTCGGGATGTATGTGTTCTCGCTCACATATAATTTTCATTGATTAGGCAAGAGTCGAACGGGCGAAAGCTATATGAATTTCGTGAGCTTTCGAGCGCACGCGTACGTCATTAACCCGGATACTTAACTCCATTCCCCGCGTCACCGACGCATCGACCTCGACTCCAAGCCCGGAGTCCATCTTTTTTCTGCAAGTCGTGCCCGCCTCATGCGTTGGCATGCGCCGACCGGATAGCTACCGGTGTGGGAATCTTCCTTGTGCTGAGTGTGCTCGCTACACACTCCCCAATTTCAGCCGTGATACTCGTACCCTTTGCTGCATTCATTTGCGCCGGTACATCGTTCGAACCCGGGTTTTCGGGTGTTCTCTCTCCAGAGCCTGATCTGGGTAGAACGATCGAAGTTGGCTGATCCGTGATTCCTGCGGCGGAAGTAATTCCGAAAAGGGCTGTTGCGCGGCGTGACCATGCTGCGCGAGAACGACTTTACGTTCTCTGACTGAGCGACACCGGCTTTGCCGGCCGCTCCCTGCACGCCACGTCCCCGGAAGGGACGTGGCGCGTAGGTCTCTATATCGATTTCAAGAAGCTCGCTCCCTCACCGGAGCGGGCTTTTTTTTCGTCTGTCGCTTCCTGCGGCCGGACATTTCTCAACGGAGGTGCTGTTCCATGCTGTTGCCCGACCGCCTCAATCAGCGTATCGCCGAGGCCATCACGCATCAAATCAATACCGAGCGCGAGGAGGCGGACACAACGTCCCCCGTTTGGCGTCAGCGGTGCGAAGTGGCTCGAATCGCGATGTTCAGCGACGCAGAGCGCTCTGTCTTCATTTCCCATATCAGCGCACGTCGCGGCAGTGCGGCAGCCCGAGAGATGCAATCTCAGGCCGAATCACTGCGAACCAACGCCATCTTCTTTCTCGCGAGGAAACCGTCATGAATGCAGTAGTTCAGATGTTCGATCACGCGCCGCGTAGTCTCGTTGAAGAACGAGCTATTCGCCCGCCCACGATCGGCAAGATCCGACCCGGTATCAAAGTGCTCACGCGGGCGCACCAAGCCAACGAAAGAGCGGTCAAGCTCTATAACGACATGGTGGCCGCGGGCGAGTCGTTCGAAGCCATCGGCAAGGTGCTCGAAACGTCGCTGAAGCTGCGCAACGCGCTCATTCCGCGCAACGTCGACTACTTCGTTTGCAGACGCTCGGATTTCTCCAATCCGGACACGGCCGACGAGATCCTCCGGCTGTATGGCGAAGATCGCGGTCACGGATTGCGGCTATACCGCTTCCCGATCATGTTTGCGTTCGACGACTGGCTGCGCAATGTGCCGAATCAGATGGCCGCGTACACGACCACCGGGCGACAGTACTTCTCCGAGTACGACCGCGACGGCAAGCGTTATTGCAAAACGTACGCGCCGGTCGAGCGTAACGCACGCGCACAGCGGGCGCGACGATCCTTCGGTGGGCGACTGGTCGTTCACCGGCAAGACGACGACATTCCCGATGGCGTCTGTGATCCCCACGTCTGTCCGCAGTATCAGGACCGCAAGTGCAACCTGACCGCAAACTTCTTGTTTGCAGTTCCGGACGTGAAGGGACTTGGGCTGATCGAGCTCCCGACCAACTCCATCTACGTGCTGCAGAAAGCGTATTCTGCGATGCAGACCGTGGCGTTGGCGCGGGGCAGGCTTACCGGCACGCGCTTCTGGCTGTCGAAGAAAGAGTTCGATATCACGCGGATTGACGACAACGGCCAGGCCGTGCGTCAGAAGCAGATGTTGACGGTGCTCGATGCCGATATCGACCTGGGCGCGCTGTTGGACGGCGCGGACGAGGCTCAACCGGCGCTCGATGCTGCCAGTCGTGCGGTGGCGCTGTTGGAGTCAGACGGGACGGTACAGTCGACTGGCGATCCGGTCCGTCAGCCTGAGCAGGAGCAATCCGGGGCTGAACCGGCAGGCGATGGAGAGCCATCGGGCATCGACGGCGTAGCTGGTCATGACGACGACTCCCCCGACCCCGATGAGACGCTGGAAGACAAGCGTCACCGTATGTCCGACCTGCTGCATCGTCTGGGCCTAAGTCAGCCTGAGCGACAGAACGGCTTTCGCAAATACGCGCACCAGACGTACGGTCGCGGCTGGATCGAACGCATCGCTGATGTCGACGCGATGAATGCACGTCTGAAGAACGCGCTCGATGATCCCGCCTCGCTTGACGTCGAAATTCAGGACGCGATTGCACAAGCTGCTTACGTCTAACCTTGGCCAGTCCCCCTTCGGGGGCTGGCATTGTTTCTTCTACGCTCGCGCATGAGAGCATTTCAGCAAGAACCGCTTGCTCAAATGTTTTCGACCGCGCTGCTCCTGCGCATCGAATTCGTCCGCTTCGGCGGCCCATCTACTTGTTCACGCGAAGGAGATTCCGATGCGTAGAGTCGGCAACTTCACGCTGTTCTTCGGCGCGGAGGACGCTTTTAGCAACTGGCATCCGTGCCGCTTTTCGTATCACGACGTCGATTTCGTCAGTGTTGAGCAGTTCATGATGTTCTCCAAAGCCAAGCTGTTTGGCGACGGAGACATCGCTCAGGCTGTGCTAGCCACGCATCTGCCAAAGGAACAAAAAGCCCTTGGCCGCAAGGTCAAAGGCTTTGACCTCGATACATGGAAGGCCAAGCGCGAGTCGATCGTGTACGTCGGATGCCGCGAGAAGTTCGCGCAGCATCCGGGTCTGCGAACGCTGTTGCTTGCGACGGCGCCGACTGAGCTGGTCGAAGCAAGTCCTTACGACACGATATGGGGCGTGGGTCTCGGTGAGCATCATCCAGACATCACGGACAAATCGAAGTGGCGTGGCCAGAACCTTTTGGGCAAGGCACTGATGAAAGTCCGCGACACGCTGTCTACGTAATCCCTTTCTAGCGCGCCCCAGCGGCGCATCGGCAAATATTGGCTACCTTCGGGTGGCCTTTTTCATTTATAGGAGGCGATTTGAAGATCGCGCATTTTTCTGACCTGCACTACGCGCCGGGCAACATCGAGGAGTCGGACCGATGCTTCGGTTTCGGCATCGACCATGCGGTGCTCGCCCATGCCGACGTGGCAGTCATCTCGGGTGATGCGACGGACCATCGTCTCGACGCACACGCGCCGTCGTTGAACCGCCTCGCACGCCGCATCAACGGTCTCAGCGGCAGCATGCCGGTTTTGATGCTGCAAGGCACGTTCTCCCATGAGCCTCCGGGCACGCTACGCAACTTCGAACTGATGGCAACGACGCATCAGATCTATGTCGCGGAACGCGTGCAGCAGGTGACCTTTCACGAGGGGCGGTTCTACCCCTCGGACGGCCCGGTGTTCTCGGACGACGAGCTGCGCGAGGTTCTGGCAATCGGCGCTGATGTCGTGTTCACGTGTCTGCCCACGGTCAATAAGGGGGCGCTGGCGGTCGCTGTTGGTGCCAAGGAAGCCGGGACGGGTCTTGAAGCCGTGCTATGCGACTATCTCGCCGCAGCAGGGCGCGTCAACCAGCAGCTTCGTGCCGCAGGCATCCGGACTGTCGGGGTTTCTCACGGCACCGTTAACGGTTGTACGACCGAGCACGGCGTGATGATGGCGGGGTTCGATCATGAGTTTTCGCTTGGTAGTCTGTTCGAGGCCGAATGCGATGCCTTCATGCTTGGGCACATCCATAAAGCGCAGCAGTGGGAGCGAGCGGGGCGCGTTGTGGCGTATCCCGGTTCGATCGGGCGATTCCACTACGGTGAGGAAGGCGACAAGGGCTTTCTCATGTGGAATGTCGAGGTGGGAAGCGCGCAAGCCGATCTGGTCGTGACGCCGTCCCGGCAGACCATCTGCGTCGACTTTGACGGACCGCCCGACATGCAACGTCTGACGGCAATCGCGCTCGATGCGACCGACAAGTTCGTGCGAATTCGTTGGCAGGTCGACGAAGAGCACAAACAGTCAGTGGACCGCGACGCGATCGCGGCGCTGTTCGGCAACGCGGCCGAGCTGAAGCTCGAAGCTCGCATTCTTCCCGTCGTCCGGTCACGCGCTCAAGGCATCAGCCTCGAAACCTCGATTGACCGAAAGCTCGAGCGGTGGTGCGAGCACGCTGATGTTGATCCGGCGCCCTTGCTTGACCGGCTGCAGTTGCTGGAAACGGGGGGCGCGGAGGCAATCGCCGCTGGCGTGCTGGCGCGACTGAGCGACGCTGACGCATTGTCGAGCATATCCGAGCCTGCGCCGGTGACGGCCCACGTAGCTCCGGATGGCGATGTTTGCGACGATGCACTGCCCATGCCAGATGCGACGGTGGAAATCGTCGAGTCGGCTTCGGCAGATCAGCTTTCGTGGCTCAACGATGATTTGTTTGCGGCTTAATTAGCAAATGAGGTAGCCGCGCATGCAGGGGAGGCCAGTACGGCTCCTTTGCTTGAACACGCAAGCCGTGTTCCGATAGCCGACTATCAACGTCGCTATCGAAACAGAGGTTTCACCGCGTCTTTGACGCATCGATTCGTAGTGGCAGGACCTTTCTCTAGCAGTTCATTTCTTCTTTCACCCTGGCGGGGAGCGATCCCTACCGGGGCCGCATTCCGCCCACCATAACGGAGTGCATCATGTTTGGTCTTTATCCCGCTGGCCCGAACTGGGTTCGCACCTTTGCGTTGGGCGACTGCTCATCGCGTGATCTTCAAAAGTCGTTGGTCGATCTGGCCGGCTTTACCGCTGCGATCCAGCATCAGCCGTTCGGCCAGTACCGCGGCGCAGTACTGGCGCAGTTCGGTCAGACGCTGTTGCTGGTCGCTACGACCCCCGGCGCTTGCGAGATCGCCGTTACGCCGACCGTTGAAATGCAGCACCTTCTGTGGTCGTATCAGGAAGGGTATGCAAGCCAGTGGTCGCCTGCCGAGATCCGTAGCCTCACCGGGCATAGCGGTTGGTCCGAGCTTTTGACGAACGCGCGTCGCGAGTTCAGCAGAGTCTGCGACAACGTGGCGGCCGCACTAGACGGAACGCTTCAAGCGCCCAAAGCGGCGGCGCAGTCTGTGCCGACCGTCGTGATGAACGAGCCGCTTCCCAACGAGGATGACGACGCGTTCTATTCGCAGATGGCAGCGATGTCGGCTTCGATGACTGTGTCGGAGGACCTGTCATGCGGCCTCTGAAACTGACACTGGAAGGCTTCGTTGGCGTGCGCGATGGCATGAAACGCGACAGCGTCACGCTGGATTTGGAGGCGTTGCCGGATGGCCTGATCGCCTTGACCGGCCCTAACGGGGCGGGCAAGACCACGCTTATGGACAACCTGCATCCCTATCCGATCATGCCGTCGCGTGCGTCGAAGCTGTCGGTCGACGCGTTCTCGTACTGGGATCACATCTGTGGCACCAGTGCGTTGAAGGAACTCGAATGGGAGCACGACGGCATCCGCTATCGCTCGTCCTTCACGTTTCGCAAGCCCGGCAAGACAGGCAAGGCGGAGTACTACCTTGCCTATCGTGGCGTCGACGGTACGTGGCGCCCGGTGTCGCTGCCTGACGGAACGGTGTCGGACGGCAAGGCGGAGTCGTATAACCGCTGCGTCGAGGCGATCAACGGTTCGTTGGAAACGTTCTTCACGAGCGTGTTCTCGGCTCAGAACCGGCGGCCGCTCGCGTCCTACGGTGCGGGCGAGATCAAGACGCTGCTGGCCGAACTCCTTGGCATCGACCACCTGAAGGCATTGTCGGCGAAAGCCGGTGAGGTCGCGAAGGTGCTCGGCAAGTCGCTCGAAGGCATCCAGTCTGAGCTTGGCGCGCTCGCCGGAAAGCGGCAACGTAAAGCCGACGCTGAGCAGTCGATCGTCGCGCAGGGCAACACCCTGCGTGCCGCTCGGGAGCAACGCGATGCCGCGCTTGATTATGCGAGCAAGCTGACTCAAGAGCGGGCGACGCTTGCGGCCAAGCAGAGCGAATCGGCCACGACCGAAGCGCGCCTGCGAGAGTTGGGCGTGCGCCGCAACGAGTTGGGGCGTGCCCTCAAAAGCGCGGCCGACGACGAGCAAGTAGCGGCGGTTCGTTGCCAGCAGCGCGTTTCCGTGCTGAGTCGAAGCGTGGCCACGCACCAAGCAACGCTGGCTCGCCGGGAGGCGATCCTCGGTGCGGCGGCGAAGCGCGAGGATGCGGAGTTGGCGATTGCGCGCGAGGAAGCGAGGTTTGCTCCCCTGCAGCGCGACATTGCCGATTTAGAGGTCAAACGCGCGACGTTGACGACGCTCGATGCAACGCTTACCAGCTTGATGAACCAGGGCACGACGAAAGCCGCGCACTTCGAGACGCTGAACAAGCAGGCAGCCGTGACGGAGCAGGTGCCGTGCGTCGGTCATTCGATGCATGCGCAATGTCCGCTGCTCGCGCAAGCCTTTCAAGCGAAAGAGCAAGCGGAGGTGCAGCGTGTTTCGGTGGCGAATCTTCGCGCGGAGTATCGCGAGAAGAAAGCGCAGGCCGAAGCCTTGGCACTGGTGCCCGCTGAATTGGCGGCGAAGCGTGTTGAGATGCTCGCCATCACTGATGCGGCTGCGCAGCTGCGCCGCGCCTTGCAGGCGGCGGCAGAGCTTGCCGCCACTAAGCCATTGCTCGATGCAGCCGTGTCGGGACTTGAAGCCGCGCAAGCTGAGTTGCGTTCGATCGCCGAGGAAAGTGCCGCGCGTACCGCCAAGTACCAGTCTGAGAAGACGCGTATGGAAGCGGAGCTTGCCCGCATTACCGAGGAGGTCGGGCGACTCGCTTCGGTCGACGTTACCGCAGCGATTGCGAAGCTCGATCGCGACATCGCGGAGAACCGCGAGACCGTCGCTGCATTGGATGGTCGGATCGAGCAATCGATCCGCGCGCAGAGTGTGTTGCAGGCCGAAGCGGAAGCCCTGGCGCTGGGGTTGGAGAAGTTCTCGGCCACAGAGTCGCGTGCCGATCGCCTCTCCGATGAAATCGCGCGGTGGAAGCTGCTGGCTAAGGGCTTGGGCAACGACGGCGTGATCGCGTTGACCATCGATGACGCGGGCCCGGCGCTGACGCACACCGTCAACGAGCTATTGCTCGCGTGCTACGGGATGCGCTTCACCGTGGAGATCCGCACGCAGCGCACGCTCGCAAGCGGTGAACTGCGTGAGGGCTTCGAGATCCTTGTTCACGACGCCGAGTCCGACAGCAGCAAGTCGGTCTCCGTCATGTCCGGCGGTCAGAAGGTGTGGATTAACGAGTGCCTCACGCGGGGCATCGCGCTCTATCTCGCGCAGAACACCGGTCAGCCGTATCAGACCTTGTTCAGCGACGAGTCAGACGGCCCGCTCGATCCCGAGCGCAAAGTGCAGTTCATGCGAATGAAGCGCGAGGTGTTGCGCCAAGGCGGGTATCAACGGGAGTTCTTCATCTCTCAAACGCCCGACCTTGTCGCTGAGGCCGACGCAGTCATCGACGTACAGGCGCTTGCCGCCTGATCTTCTATTAACCCTTGTGGGGAGTCGCCCCCACAAGGGGCGCTTTTCGTTCCTCTTTCATTTTCTCGCGCCCTTCGGCGCTTCCACTATGGCAAACCTTTTGATGCTGCTGCTAGCGGCAGCCGGCAATCCGTCTCACTCGAACGCGGTGCGTCACGAGCCTCCCGCGCAGCAAGCTGCACCGGCTACTGCCCAGTCGCAGCCGCCGCGCCCGTGGTACTTGCGCCGCGCGTCCGCCTTCGATAACGGCCGTCTGCGTCGCATCTGACAGCGGCTCTTTTTCCTCACTTTCTGACTGGAGCCTTCCATGGCCTATTCCTGCACTGATTTCGTGGACGACGTACTGAACGACATGGTGATCCGAAGCTGGATCAAACCCGAGCAGTACGGGCCTGACGACCCGCAAGCTCAGTGCGATGCGGTATTGGGTGCAATCGGCGACGCGGACGTATCGCTTCGTCTCGCCGCTGGCGCCAAGCAGTTTCATGCCGAACTCCTCGATGCCGTCGAAACGCTCACCGGCGTCGCTGAGCAGCACGGCGCGCTCGCGCTCGCGAATGTCGTCTATCTTCAGGCGGCCATCTTGAAGGGCGGGGTAATCGATCTCACGCCCGACGAAGCTGAGAACTTCGCTTTCGTCAGAGACCTGCCTTCGGGCGGTCGCTGGTGGGAGAGCGTAAAGGTGAGCGTCGAATAGCCTTTGACCGTTCTTCATTCCTTAACCCTTGCGGGCAAGCGGCCCCGCGAGGGTCGCTCCGCGTTCTTTTTTGTGGAGTGTTGTTATGTTTGAAGCAGCCAAGCTGGGCGCATCGCCCGAGCGGTTTCCTAACCTCGAAGCGGCGATTGGCTACATCGTCGGCACCGCGACGCACGCGGGTGAGGTTCGCCCTTGGGTCCGGAACGTCGAGACGAAAGTGTTCTTGGTCATCGGCGGCAGAGTCCAACCCCAAAACGGGGTGCGCCAATGACGCCGCCGTGGCTGGAGCAATACGTCAGTGGCCAGAAGACCGGCTACGCGCAAGCGTTCATGTCGTACGCCGAGTACTACCGGAGTCGATGGATCTGCTGACGATGACCCGGAAATTGAAGAGCGGATCGCCATGCACCGGCAGCCGCTCATCGGTTACGCGAGTCGCACCGGCACCCGCCGCAACCACGCCGCACTCAGGAGCCGCAGTTCGAGTTCGTGACGCCGCAGCAGTTGGTGGCCATCGATTTTTTCTTGTCGATGCATCACTACGCGCCGCACGCGTTTCCGGCGCTGGCGGTCTGGCACGACGTGAATGTGCTTGGGCGCCGGTATCCGGTGCCGAAGCTCGACGGCTTGCCGAAGACGGACATCGTCCTGGACGGCTGGTATCCGGTTGGTCAGTACGACCGCGATGCGCCTTCGGTCGGGCTGCGCTCGTTCGATGCCGAGCAGTGGAATCCGTATCGGCATCCGGGTCGGCCCGGACGGTATGCGCGGACGACCGGCGGCGAGCAGACCGTGTATTTCGAAGAAGCCACGCAGTTTGAGGTGGACGCGGAAGCCGCCTGTGCGTTCGTGACATGTAGCTATGACACCGTCTTCATGCTGGACACGCAGCATCGCGATGCGATGGACTCAGCGCATTTCTGGCTGAACGAGGGCATCGTGAAGTTGCCGACCGGCATGGCGCAGCGGTATCAGGACATGGCCAAACGCGGGCAGTACTTCGCCCGACTCGCTCAACGTCTGAACCTGACGCCGGCAGAACTCGACGCGCATTTGGTCGAGAAGGGCATCGGCGACGACGAGCATCAAGCATTGTTGGGCTATGACACCACGCAGTTGAGTCTCTTTGCAGAAGCGGCGTAGCCGCAACCAATCTTTTGAACACGTCCCAGGCTAAAACCCTGGGACTTTTTTTTGCGAGGTCGAAATCATCAAAGTTCGGCGCGGGTAGTGTTTGGCCCGGCTGCACCCCCAGCAGCCGCAGGGCGGGCATCATCGCCGCGCTTTAGCGAGCGAAGTCAAGCCGAAGGGGCTCGCCTTTCGTCGTGGCCTCTGCTTGGGACAGGCGTTCACTGAAACAATCTCGTCTCACCTGCGTTGATTGCGGCTTCTGCCAGCCCGTGCATCATCCTCGAGCCGATTATCTCTGGGAGGTCGGGCAATAGCTCCTTTCTCAGCTCGAGTACGGCCTTGGCGGTGTCGCGACCGTTCCCTTCGAGAAAAGACTTTTCGAGGCTAAACCACATCAGGGTAACGTCGGTCCACTCGTCGCTTTCATAGCTTTTGCTTGAGGTAACGGCGATGACTCGTCCAAGACAGAAGAGTGCCAGCGCTATCCATCCGGGTTGTCGCGGGTCGCCTGTCAGCTTGCGATGCGCACGTGTAATTGCAAGAACGATGGGGTCGTCCGGATGTGCCGGCTGATTGTCGTTGAACTGAAGCGCCAGATACGGATCGCTTGACCAAAACTTCGTATGGGCGATGCGGATCATCTGTTCGATGAAGTCCACGAATTTCTGAATTTGGAATGCTTGCTGCATGCCCTCTGCCCAAGCTTGCGGCGGCACGGCCTTCAATTGGTTGGCCATTCGTGCGGCGCCGAGCGGGGCCTCTCTTAGGGCTTGCGCGAGTTCATCCTCCCCTATGGCGTCAGCAACCTGACCGAAGATCGATAGTTCGCCCGCTTTCTTCGACATATCCGAAAATCGGGCGATCGATGCAAACGTAGGCAGCACCCGAGGGTGTCGCACCATCTCTCCGGCCAGAGCAAGGCCCTCGCGCATCCGATCGTCAAGAGCAGAAGATTTGCTGCGGCTAGCTTTTCCCATTGTCGACTCGGAGTTGGCAGTGCACAGACGACCAGCATGCCACAGGTAACTGAGCGACCCGGATGGCGTGTGCATCGCACGACGGGACTCCAGTCCCAGATTGGCCCGCTTAGGATCCGCGCGCCGCTTGCAGCTGGTCGAGACATGGAGGCCGGGCGCGGCCAGACACATCGCTTCGACAATGAGTGCAGCGGGACTGCTCGATAGCTGCGCATAGGAACCGGACTGCCCGACCAACGGCGGAAGGTGCGATTGGCCGGCGGTTGCAAGCGTGCATAGGGCGACCGCTAGCGCGACGGCGCCCACGGCGACGGCGTTTCGTTTTGCTTCAGCATCTGCCTGATGAGCCGTGAAAGCATCGTCGGGGCACCGGCTTTTTGGCAGTAGGCGTCGAAGCTAGTTGCAGCTGCGCGCGCCCGAACGGCCGACTCGGCCAATGCCGTAAAAGCGATCATGCCAATGTCGCTGGTAACGCGACATTGACGAAGCGACACGGCCAACTCGAAGCCGTTCATCTCCGGCATGTTTATGTCGAGAACGGCAATGTCCGGAGCCCATGTCCCAACCACGTCTAATGCTGCGCGCCCGCAGAACACGCAGCGGACGTCGTAGCCGTCGGCGAGGAGGGCGGCGGTCACTGCCTCCGCCCCCGGCGGGTAATCGTCAACGACCAATAAGCGCAGACCTTGTGAATGGCGTTGGACGACAGATCGAGTGGACCAGCGAGCAGCGCGATGGGAGAACATACATAGCGGTCCGGAGTCATTTAATCAGTTAAATGCAAAAGGCGTTCCGACTCGTCCGCCATGCCTGTCCCTTCGCTGATCTGTGACGCCTCCTAGTAGCCTCCCGCATATCGATCCTGTCCGCCTGCTCGGCCTGACCTTGACAAGCGGCGCCTGAAACACCAAGACGACGATCGAACGCCGTCGGTGTCCAGGACTATCTGCATTCATCTCGATCCAGCTCCGAGGGAACCGACTGCGGATGGCTGCGTTCCGCTACGCTCAATCCCGAAGCACTTTGGCAATAGCCTCTAGCAATTTGGCCGGATCGACTGGTTTGCCGAGATAAACGTCGAACCCAGCGTCCTTGGCTTTCTGCTCATCATCCGGCCTCACGTGCCCGGTCAGGGCAATTGCGGGGATCTGGACACCCCGATCGCGCAACGCTCGCATGAACTCGTATCCGTTTCCGTCTGGCAGGCCCAGGTCGGAGACGATGATGTCTGGTGGGGATTCGGGGATCACCCGAAGCGCATCTTCCACTCCGCTCGCTACCTGCACCCCGATGCTTTCAATCTGGAGTGTTAGTGCCAGAGCCTCACGCGCGTCAGCGTCGTCCTCAACAATAAGGACCGTTGTGCCCTTGATCGCAGATTCGCCAAGAATGTCTTCGCTCAGCGATGGAGTGGCCGACGGGCGCCCGGCTAGCGGCAACTCCACGGTAAAAGTGGCACCCGCTCCCAGCCCACCGCTATGGGCCGTAATTGCGCCGCCGTGCATCAGGACAATGCTGCGCGCAATGGCAAGACCCAGGCCGAGTCCGCGGCGATCTCGCATCACCGGATTCTCAACCTGGACGAATGGCTCGAAAATTTGCGCCAGCCGATCTGGTGGAATGCCGGCGCCGGTGTCCGCAATGCTGATTTTCACGGTGTCCCCAACGACGACGAGCGAAGGCAAGATCTTTCCGCCCGGCTCCGTGTGTTTTATCGCGTTGTTGAGCAGGTTCGCGAAGACTTGACGAAGCCGCGCTCCGTCACCGAAGACCTGCACATTTTCAGCGATGAGATCGGCGACGAAGATGCCTTTCTTGTCAGCGATGGGTCGAATGTCCTGGAGAGCCGCGTTGAGGCAATCGGCTACAGCAATGGGAGTTCGATCAACCGTGAACTTCCCGTTGCTGATGCGACTGGTGTCCAGCAAATCGTCAACTAAACGCGCTTGGGTCGTAACATTGCGGCGAATGACGGAAATGCCGTTTTTGACGAAGCCAGAATCCTCCGGAGCATGTTCTATAAGATCTGCCCAGGCCAGGATAGACGTCAACGGCGTCCGTAGCTCGTGTGAGACTGCCGCGATGAAATTGTCCTTCGCTTTGCTCGCAGTCTCAGCAGCGAGTCGCTGCAGCCGCTCACTCTCGATCAAAGCATTCCGTTCGGCTTCGAGCCGCTTCTGGAGGGAGATATCGATCGTAATACCGTCGAGTCTGAGGGCTTGCCCAGCGCCATCGAAGCAGGCACTCCCTTTGGCTCGAATCCAGCGCACTTCTCCCTCCGGCGAAACAGCGCGATATTCGACGTCGTATGAATCTCCGCTGGCGATGCATTCTTCCATGGCGGCACGAACTCGCTCTCGATCGTCCGGATGCATGATGCGGAAAAGAAGATCGATGTTGATCTCGCTGTCCGGCGTGCTGGGCGGCAGCCAAAATAGTTCTTTCGCTCGCGCGTTCCAATAGAGCCTATCGGGAGGCAAGGGGCAGTAGAACGTGCCCACGTCGGCAGCTTCGACCGCCCGGCGCAGGCGATCCAGCGTCTCTTCGGGGGATTCAAGATGAGGTCGCAATCGGTAATCAGTCATTTTGTGCTCGCTCGCTACTTGTGAGGTGAGTAGGACGCGACCGGCTTCTAGCCGTCATCGATTGAATCGACTGTTCCGCGCTTGAATAGCTAAATGGGTGCTCCGGCTAGTTGTCGGTTCAGGAACTCAAAGCTGAAACAGACCGGCAGATTGCGTACCCGGTAAAAGTGCAGCTGGGTAGAGAATTAAGTATCCTTTGCCGACCAAGGGTCGCCGCACCCCTGGTCCTGTTCGACGGAGCGGCTTTCGGTATGGGACGAGCTGAGCGTGCCGACAATCAAAGCCCATAACGTCGACCGAGGAGGAGCGCGATTCCTGCGCATGGCCCACGTGGGAACATCGGGCAGAGGTACGTATTCCGCCCGCGGAGGATGCACGGGAGCGTGCCTTGCTTGCCCTACGGTCAAATCTTGCGCCGAGAGGGAGGACGCTATGTGCTACGGCAATCCGGGAGCAATGCTCGACGATATCTTGAGGGTGCGGAAGCTGCAGCCGGACGAGCACGGGCATACGGCACTGGAAAACTTCGAGCATTTTTGCTCTTACTCAGGCTGTCATCCGCAAAGCATCGGTGAGGAAGCGTTCGCGTGGGCGAAGCTGGCTTACGTAAGGGCGCAACTGCCGCCTGCGTCCGCAGTTCCGGAGGCGTTGGACGAGACGGCGGCAGACAAGCTGGATTTGATCCGTCGCAATGCGACAACGGTCCGCTGCTGACGCCGCAATTTTTGCTGACTGACGAGCGACATAGATGCACTTATTGCCGTACTTGCTCTAATATCCGTAAAAAGGACAGATAACTGAGAGCAGGGCGGTAATGGAAGCTGAGTACGAGATTCTCTATAGGGGCTGCACGCTGTCGCCCACCGCTGTCGACGATGGCGAGGTTCACACCGCAATGGTTGTAGTGACGAAGCCCAACGGCGAAAAGCATGCAAGCGGTGCGCTCGGCCAGTTCCCCTCAGCCTTATCGGCGAGGCAATTTGCAGTTGCCTATGGGATGGCGATCGTGGATGGCAGGGAGCTGCCCGTGCCTGACTGGCCGACCTCCATCAAGCAGCCAGGTCTTACCCGGCGGGGCCGGAATTAGTGCCTGAATCGCTGCAAGGCCGAAGGTGTTCTTCGAAGCAGGCGTGCGCCCGGAAACGTCCGCAGCATCGACCACGCGGTTACGGCCGCGCGTCTTGGCGCCGTACAGTGCGGGGTCGTCGAGGCTTAAGGCGGTCGCCGACCTTAGCTGATTGCCGACTACGAGACTTAGATCGTTACTGCATACGCGAATGACGACCACGCCGACGCCGCGCCACATGCCACCGCCCAACGACGAATTGTCGAGAAAGATCGCGCACCGCGAATGGACCATTGACTCGCGCCCGCAACGAACTGGCCACCATTGGCACTCGCGGTGCGAGGTCGAGCGCAAACCCACCGAGGAGTCTTCGTGACGATTGTGGCTCAGAAGCAAGAAGCGCTGGAACTCGCCGCACAGCTTTATCCTCGAGCGCGTCTTCGAGTGGTCGATGCCCCTTTCGCTTAGCACATGAAAAAGCGCGCTTCCAGCGGTGGCGGTCGATCCGCTTGCGCACTCCTGCCGGAGTCGATCGCGCCGCAATTGGCCACGCTCGCGAGCCGCCCGCCGGCGACCGGCAACTGGCTCTACGAGATCAAGTTCGACGGCTATCGCTTGATGTGTCGCGTCGACGCGGGCCGAGCTACGCTCATCACGCGCGGCGGCCACGACTGGACGGACAGGATGACGGCGCTTGCCAGCGCCATCGAGAGCTTGCCCGTCGACAATGCGTGGCTGGACGGCGAAGTGGTGGTGCTGACCGAAAGCGGGTTGCCGGACTTCAACGCGCTGCAGAATGCATTTGATCGGCGCAGCACCACACAACTGACGTTCTACGCGTTCGACATTCTTTTCCTAAATGGGCGCGACTTGCGCGAAGTGCCGCTCGCGCAGCGACGGGAGCTGCTTGGCGAGTTAATCGCCCAAACGCCGAGCGAGCGCATTCGGTTCAGCGAGTCGTTCACCGACGATCCGCAGTCGTTGCTCGTTTCGGCGTGCAAGATGCGGCTCGAGGGGATCATCGGCAAGCGGGCGGACGCGCCGTATCGTTCCGGACGCTCAACCGACTGGATCAAGCTCAAGTGCCTCATGCGGCAAGAGTTCGTTGTGGGCGGTTATACGCGGCTTGCGGGCGCCAAGTCGGGCATGCGGTCGTTAATGCTCGGCGTACACGAGCGTGACGGGAGCCTGCGCTTTGCCGGTACCGTCGAAGCCGAACTCAAGCCGCGCCCATTGGCCGACCTGGAGAAAAGGGCGAGGGCGCTCATTCGCGCCGAGGCCCCTTTCTACAATCCACCGCCGCGCGAGAAAGATCGCGACTTCGTCTGGCTGGAGCCAGAGCTCATCGTTGAAGCATCCTTTTTGGAATGGACACCCGCGGGCGAAGTGCGTCACTCCGTGTTCCAAGGCATGCGCGAGGACAAGCCCGCAGCAGCAGTAACCGAAGAGACGGTCGTTGACGTCGAGGAGCCGGAAAGCCTGCCGCAGAGCGAAGGCACGACGCGCGCAACGCCCGCGCGCGCGGGTACGCTCGTCATTGCGGGCGTCAAAGTCTCGAATGCCGAGCGCATCATCGACGACGTGACGCGCCTGCGCAAAATCGACCTCGTGCGCTACTACGACGAGATAGCCGAGTTTGCGCTGCCGTACCTGAAGGATCGCCCCGTTTCGCTAGTCCGGGCCCCGGAAGGCATCCAAGGCGAGCTTTTCTTCCAGAAGCATGAGGAGCGCTCGAAAATCCCTGGCATCACGCGGCTGCCGGTCGAACTGCACCCGGGGCACCCGCCGTTGCTTGTGGTGGACCGTCATGAGGCGCTAATCGGCCTCGCTCAGATGAACGTGGTCGAACTGCATAGCTGGAACGCCGTGCAGCCGGACCTCGATCACCCGGACCGATTCATCCTCGATCTTGACCCGGACCCTGAACTGTCGTGGCAGATGATGGCCGACGCGGCGACGCTATCAAAGGTGTTGCTTGACGAGCTCGGGCTCAAGAGCTTCATCAAGACGAGCGGCGGCAAGGGATTTCACATCGTTGTGCCGCTCACACGCCGGCAGCAGTGGGACGAGGTAAAACACTTCTCACAGGCGGTCGCGCGACATATGGCGCGGCTCATGCCCGAGCGATTCTCAGCCGTGCTCGGGCCGAAGAACCGCGTGAAGAAGATATTTATCGACTACCTTCGCAACAGTAAAGGAGCGAGCACCGTCGCGGTGTTCTCCGCGCGTGCGCGGTCCGGCATGGGCGTGTCGATGCCCATCTCTTGGGACGAGCTAAACGAAATCGGCCGGGCGGATCAGTGGACCGTCACAACCGGCGCGCAGCGTATGCATTTGCTAAAGGTCGATCCGTGGGAGGGATTCCATCGCACGCGGCAGGGCATCACGGCGGCGATGCGTCGAGCGGTTGGAATGCGCTGAACCCATGAACGTGGTCCAAGTGCATCAACGCGTTGACTGAGCCGCCGTCTATTGAGGATAAACCGGTCTTCGTCGCGGCGCGCTAGGCGATTTGCTGGCCGTCCGCCAAATCCTCGATCAGTTGTTGGCCGGCTGAGTGACCGCTCATAAGGGCGTCGGCCTCTGAAGCGAATGGGTGTTCGCCGACAGCGGAAAGCCGCAACGGTGCTGTAAGCGGAGCGCCCTCTGCGGTTGTGATGTGAACGAGTGCGACGAAGCCGTCGGGCGAACTCAAGTTTGCCGTCCCGGACCGAGGGACGACACAGTCCGTCTCCACGACGATCGTGAACTTCCTGTAAGGATAGCTCCGCTTCTCTTGCACCCCCCACCAAGGTCGCTTCCGCCAAGCAAGCTTGAAAGAAGCCGCCCGTCTTGTATTTGAGCTGATGTAAGAGCCCACTGCGTAACTGTAAATAAGCGTTTACGCACTGTATAGACCAAGCGTTGACGAGTACTATCCTCGCTCAGCAGCGCAGAGGCCACAGGATCAGAAGAGCAGGACCGCACTGCTCACAGTGCGACGCCCGCCTCTACTTGCCCGCAGCGAAAAAGCATCGATGAATGCTAGCCAAAAATTGATAACTGAGAGAACACCGATGATCGTCTATCTCGGCGGGACGGCGTTTGAGCCGATGGTCACGCGTAACGGCAATACCTTCGTATCGTCCGCGTCTATTCTTGAAGACGGCCATTCGACCTCGCTTGGCAAGTGGGGCTTTTTCGCCAATGAAGATTGCGCGATCGACTTCGCGATTCGGTCTGCGACGGCGTTCATCGAAGGTAATGAACTGCCCGTCCCGCCGGTTCGTTTGTCGGCGTAGAGAAGCTTGACCACCGCCGCGGCACCGATCGATTACTTGGTGTCTAGTAGCCCGCCGAGCGCTTAACCAGCCTTGCACGGCCAACGGCGCGGCTCGGCGGACGCAGCCACGGGATTAAGTGGCCTCGTGATGCTTGTGGTGGTGATGCTTGTGGTGGTGATGCTTCAACTGGAGCGTCGAATGTTTGCCATTCGGGCCCGCCGGCGCTCCCGTTTCGCCATTGCCGTTGGGTGTGCCAATACCGACGCCGCCGCGACCAGCGCCATTCCCGCCGGGAGCGCCTCCGGCATTGCCCTGGGCGAAGGCGGCGGTCGTTAAGCCCCATACAAGGGCGGTCGTCACGAGGCACTTCGTTGAAATGTTCATTGTTGTTCTCCTCTTTGGATTGAATGTCCGATGGCGCACCGGCTCAAAAGCGCCTGGTGTCGGCAGCAGTAGTACCGCAATCGACGGTCCTATTCTCAATCATTAGTCTTCGCGAATGCGCGCGCTATTGGAGCCGATAAACATGACGGCTTTGGGTAGGGCTCGAGCCCTGTCTGGGAGTGCCGCTTCTATCGGCAGCTTGGGCACTTTCAGCCGCCCGAAAAGACCGCAGTTTCACCGCTTTTTCAGTGGATCACTCATGCCGCGACGCGCATACACTTCTTCTCATGGCGAGCAAACGAGCGCCATAAGCAGCCAAGCGATAGTCACCGAGCATACCGGCCTACCTAACCCTTTCCGGAAGCAGCGGTTGTCGCAGTTGCGGTTGTGTAGCAGTTGCAGGACGGCTGTTCGTCTCAAGCAGGTTAAGTTCGTTGCAAGTTCAGCGCGAGGTAGCATTCGAGGGACCGTAATCGCCTGAGAGCATTGTTGTTGCTGTCCAGTACGTGTTGGAAGAGAAGCCCCGGCCATTGCATCATTGGTCGGGGCTTCGCTATTGCGGGACCGTCTGAGCAAGCGCCGGTGCGCCACTATCGACCTTACTGCGCCGGTTTCAGCTTGCGAGGCTTGGCGGGTGTCTTTACCTTGTTGTACTCGAATTCCGGCGTATTCTTCAGCGCGTCTTTCGTCGCGCCGGGCAGATAGAAGTTGCCGTCGCGCACCTCAAGCGACGCGATCGGCACTGCGACGTCGTGCGTGGCCACGCCAAGGAAGCCACCGGTCGAGATGATGGCTGCCGAGACGGTGGCGTCAGGCGAGATCACCAAGTCCTTGATTGAGCCGATCTTCGCGTTCTGGTCGTTGTAGACCGCCTTGCCAAGAATGCTCTTTTTCGTGCTCCAGCCCTGTAGCAGCGCTTGAGACTGCTCGACGGTGACACTTAAAGGCTGCGTCCCGGCGACCTGGGCATGAGCGCCAAGGCTGACAGCGCCGATAGCGGTAGCGAGTGCGAGGCTTCGCAGCAATTTCATATAGATTTTCTCCGTGTTGGTTGGCTGGACCGTCTTGCAAAGAACAGGCCCAGTCTTTACTTCCGCGAACCCTTGGCGTTCCTCAGCCAAACCAGTGGCGCGCGACTTGCGCATAGCATGCGCAGTTCAATGCAACCGTGGCGGTCAGCCGCGTTCTCAATGAGCGAAGGGGATGACATGAGCGAGATCGAACGAGACAACGATGAAGGGCAGAAACATGCCCCGCAAGACGCAGTCGAGCGACGCGCGCTGTTGCTGCATCTTGGCGATGTGGTGGAATCAATCGGGTGCGTTTTGAAATGCGCTGATCGTCACAAGACCATCGGTGAAGCTGCCGCATCTGACGACTCCCTCGCGGGCTTCCCGCTACTGAACCTGATCGCGCCGGATCTCACGCCTCACGACTTCGCTGCGCGCGCCGCGACCGCGTACTTCCTTTGGACCAAGGAGTTGCTTGAGGCCACGCTTAACCGCAAGCTTCTCGCATACACGGCTCAGCATGACCTTTTCGCCGGCAATCAGGCCGGGTGGGACGCCTACGTCGAAATGATGCGGGTTGAAGTGCCGTGGTTCGGCGAAGGTCTCGGGCCGGTAAGCGAGGTGCAAGTCGAGCGCGAGGCGACCGCGACTCGGAGCGGCCGCGTTTCCGACACGTCCGATTAGTCCCCGGTGCCCAATTCGCTATGCTTGTGCGAGTGCGTGGCCGCGTGGACCAGTTCGTAGTGCGCGCCCTTGCCGCTGCGCGTCGGCGGGAAATGTTCGCCTTCAACGCAGGTCACTTCAAAACCGGAACCGCCATCGCCTTCTTTCACGACCTTGTAGATGCCCGACGTCTGGACCTTCTCACCGGGCTTGTGCTGGTCTGCCATTGTCGCCTCCTCGTTGTTGTGCCAATCGGCGTAAAGCAAAAGCTATTCCGCAGCGCCTATGAGTTGCGTTGTAGCAGGCGGTAAGCGTTGAAGTGGCGAATGGCTTTGGTCGCCTCGCCCAGTTCTTCATGGATGCGCGCGGCGTTGAAATGGGCGTCCGCGAAGTCGGGCGCGTGTTCAATGCAGCGCTCGTAGGAAAGCAGTGCCTCGCGGAAGCGGCCCGAATCTTCAAGCGCGACGCCAATGTTGAACAGCAGCACCGGGTCGTTTGCGCGGTATCGCAGCGCTTCTTGATACACCGCTATGGCCTCGTCGAACCGCCCGCTGTCCATCAGGATGCCGCCAAGATTCAGCGACGCGTCGGTATAGTCAGGTACGCGTTCGAGCGCTTTTCGATAAGCCACCTCAGCGGCGTCGAGGTCATCGTCTTCCAGGCCGCGCGCCTGGCGGAATAGTTCGGCGGCTTCTTCTCGCGCGCGCTGCTCGCGCGGCGCCTGCATGGAAGCGACATTTCCGGACGCCTGCGCCTCCTCAAAATCCAGTAGCTGTTGGCCGGTTTCAGCATCCCATTGGCGGCTACTCTCGTCGCGGACAGCGACGCGATCGCCGAAGGCCGCGATGCGAACGCCAGTAAGCGAGCCTTCGCGTCCCCAGCTTTTCCGAAGGTGATCTAGCGCGCGGACGATCTTCATCGGCGAGACGCCCGCAACGCGAAGCGCGTGGGCAGTCCGGAGCATGACGACGTCTTGGAAGGTGAAGCGCCGCTCGCGTCGCTCGCCACTCGCCGGTGATATAAAGCCCGCCGCGATTAAACGCTCAACGACGGTGCGCGACACACCAAGCATGCGCTGCACATCGCGAAGGCTGTAACCGTCGTCTTGCATATCACCGTTTCGTGCCGGTTTTCCGCGCCGGTGCCGGTTGGTCCTCCGTGGCCGCGCGGCGCACCGCGCGGCGCTTGGGCGCCGGTGCAGCTTGAGCAGTTTCAGCCGCTTCTTCCACTGGCGCGGCGGTGCGTGCGTTCTTGCGTGCCGCGCGCGGCGCCGCTGGCTGTTCGGCCGAGGGCTTCTTTCTTAGGCTCGCCCGTAGTGCTTCCACAAGGTCGATAACCTGCGCGCCGGGCTGCTCGACGGCGGGCGCGGCGGTGATCTTGTTGCCCGCGATCTTGTTGTCGATCTCGGCGAGGATGCGCTCCTTCTCCTCGTCCTTGTAAGCGGCCGCGTCGTAGCTGTCGACGCGGTACTGCTCGATCAGTTGCTCGGCGAGCTGTAATTCCGTCGACTGGATCTCGGTTTCCTCGATGCCGATATCGGCTTGCGAGCGAACCTCATCGGCGTAGAGCAAAGTTTGGAGAATTAGCCCGTCGTTACCGGCGCGCACCTGCACCATATGCTGCTTGCCCTTCCACGTCCAATGGGCTAGCGCGCACGTGCCGCTGTCTTTCATCGCCTCCTGTAGCAGGCGGTATGGCTTGCCGCCGCGCTTGTCTGGCGCGAGGTAGTAGGGCTTGTCGAGGTAGATGGGATCGATCGCGTCGGTCGGCATGAACGACACGATGTCGATCGTGTGGCTGGCGCTCGCTTCAAGCGCCTCAAGCTCGGACTTCTCGAAAATGACGTATTTCTCTTTCTCGAACTCGTAGCCTTTGACCATATCGGCGCGCTCGACGACTTTGCCGTCGTGCGGGCAGACGTACTGCTGCTTCAGGCGCGTGCCGCACTCTTTGTGCATCAGGTTGAAGCCAACGCCTGACTTGCTTTCCGTCGCCGTATAGACCTTCACCGGCACGGAGACGAGTCCAAAGCTGAGAGTCATTGACGCGATCGAGCGAGCAGCCACAGTGGCCTCCCATTGAAGGTGATGGCCCTCTAGCGGTTACGCGCCTATGGTGCTTTGGCGACCTGGGCCTCGTCTGCGCGCACCTGCCGGTCTAGCCCGGCCGTGACACGCCACTCTTCCAGTACACGTTCCAGCAAATCGTAGGTGACCGGTTTGCTCATATAGCCGTCGAACGACGGGAAGTCATTGTCGCCCAGATCGTGCCTGCCGGTAATTGCCACCATGTAGGCCGTCTGCGATGCGCCGTCCCGCCTCAAACTCTCGCACGTGTGGCGGCCATCGCCGTCAGGGAGGTCTACGTCAGCCAGAATCACATCGAACAACTGCTGGCTCGCCAGTTGGCGTGCCGACTCACACTCATGCGCTACCGTGACTCCGTGCCCCATTTGCTCAATTAGAGCCGCAAGACCCGCAGTAAAGTCGCGGTCGTCGTCAAGCACAAGAATCTTCATTTCTGCCTCCCCCCACAGCGAGCGCTGCAACGATTGCCCGCATCCGCCTTTCCTAAACGCAATAAAAGTGCCATCGGAGGAGTGCGTCCGGGTCTGGCCGATCTGAAACCACCGGCGTTCCGTCGGAGCGTCTGCCTGTATGCTTCCCCGGAAAGGAGGACGCTAAATGTGTACGAGCTACGAATCGAATCCGAAGGACCGCTTCGACGTTTTCAGCCTGTTTCCGGTGCCCAACTTCGACTACAAGCCGGAAATCTACAAGGATTAC
The DNA here is from genome assembly GCF_902506145.1 of Burkholderia sp. 8Y. Taxonomy (GTDB): domain Bacteria; phylum Pseudomonadota; class Gammaproteobacteria; order Burkholderiales; family Burkholderiaceae; genus Caballeronia. The sequence continues at coordinate 64,126 of NZ_LR733544.1, forward strand.
CCGGCGCCCATCTTCCGCCGCATAGACGGTGAGTATTTGACTGACGCCGCCACCTTTGGGATGGTCCCGCGCAGGTTCATCCCGCAAGGTGTGAAGGCGTTCGATACGATGAACGCGCGCTCCGAATCCATCGGACAAAAGACGAGCTTTCGCTCAGCGTGGAACAAACTGCAGCTCGCCTTGATACCCTGCTACCGGTTCTACGAGCCGGACTACGAAACAGGGAAAGCCGTGCGCTGGCGCGTCGGAATGGCCGATGGCTCGCCGTTGGCGATCGCAGGGCTTTGGCGATCGTGGAGAGATCCGGCGGACGGATCGACCAGCATGAGCATGACGATGTTGACCGTGAACGCTGAAGAGCACCCACTGATGAAGCGGTTTCACCGGCCGGGGGCGGAGAAGCGGTCGGTGGTGATTGTCCCGCCGACCGAGTACGAAGACTGGCTGTCTTGCAAGACCACGGACGAAGCGCGGTCGTTCCTGCGGCTCTATCCGGTTGAAGCGATGCACGCCGAGCCGTTTCCGCTGCCGCCTCGCGCGCCGAAGGCCAACGCCTTGCCAAAGGCCGACCTGGCGCAGGCATCGCTTCTCGCTGATGATGGTGGTTGAAAGCAGCGCGTGAGCGCAGGCTTCGGTGCCACAAGCTCCTAACGTTTCGCGATCATTCCCAGCTAGCCGCTTCTACCATCGCTTCGTAGTCAAAGTCCGGATCCACGATGTAGCAACCAGCACCGCCGGCGACGGCGACTGGCCGCTTGCGAAGCGCGTATGCAAATGTCCGCCACGTAATTCTTCGCTGCAGCAGAAGTCGCTCAACGTTACATGCGTAGCGGGTCATCGGGCCCATTTCCATGAGGGCCGACGCGCAAGCTACGCCTCGCGTCGGCGAACAAGTACCAATTTTTAGGCGCGGCTTGCGAGCGCCCGCTCGATCTTGCGGTCGGTCTTGTACTGGCCGAGCGCAAACACCGACCAGATGGCGGCGGGAATCCAGCCGATCAGCGTGAACTGCAGCAGCAGACAGATGATCCCGGCGATCGGACGGCCGATCGTGAAGAACTGGAGCCAAGGGATGATGATGGCGAGAAAGAGGCGCATGTGTGCTTCCTTTGAGGGTTCGTTGAGACTGCTATAACGGCGGCTTAAACAGGTCCTTAATAGGGCGGAGGCTTCGGCGTTCCGCCCTTCGGGCGATCAGTTCACGACGAGAGCGCCGCCGTTGCCAAGGCCGCCCTTGACGTTCTGCGCACGGTACTGGCGAACCGAGCCAACGAGATTGTTGAGCGAATCGGTGAATGCCGCGACGACGACCTTGCCCTGCGCGGTCCGTGCGTAGGCACCGCCGCCCGCAGCGCCAGCGCCGCCGAAGCCGCCAGCGAAAACGCCCGAGAGCATGCCGAAGTCGACGTTACGCGCCGATCCCTCGGCGGCCGCCAACTGGACGCTCGACCGGTTGTCGACGAGCGTCAGCATGGTCGAGGCTTCCTGCGCCTTCATCGTTCCAGCAGCACCGGCGAGCACACCGCCAACGACGGGCACGAATGCGAGCAGACCGGCTGCGCCGCCGCCCGCGTCGCGATTGCTGAATGTCACGGTCGGGCTGATCGTGTAGTCGGCTGCGACCATCTGGCCTTTGTGCATCTTGGAGGTCTTGCGCAGTTCGCCCGATGCGTTCAGCGAGCGCTCGCCCATAGCCGTGCCGAGCGCGCGGCCGCGATCGACGATCACAAAGCAGTTGCTTTGCTGGACGAGCAGCTTCAGCACTGGCACCGTCGAACCGAGCTGGTACTGACCCGTGAGAAGGCCGTACCAGGGTGCTTCCGTATCTTCGACGATGGCGACGGTGCCGAGCGGCGCCGTGCAGTGCTGAAGGCCTGCGTTGGCGTTCTGCGACGCTTCGCCAGCAGCGGAACCGGTCGCCGCCGTCTTGGCGGACGGTGCGCCCATCTGCATTTCGGAGCAGGCGGAGAGTGCGAAAACGGACAGGGCGGCCACGCCGATCATTTTGAGCTTCATGTTTCCTCGTTGTTGTGTCGTGTGGTCCTTTGTCTTGGCTTCAATGCCAAACGGACCTTTAATCAGAATCACTTTCGTGCCTCGCAACATCGGCTCAGCGTGTCTGGCGTCGCGAGTCAGCCAGGGCAGCGGCGGAGTGCGAAGCCCGGTCGAATTCGGTACTACACCGGCTCGCTCCAGCGAACCGGGTCCTGCGCGCGTTTAGGGAGGTGTCGCCCGCCGTCTGGAGCCGGGAGTCAAGGGGCAGGGTTGCTACGTGCCGGGGAGGTCATTGGCGACGCGACGTCAACGATCCCGGGGCGATAACAAGGCTACCGGCCAAGAAACGACGGCAGGACCGAAAAGAGGCGTCTTCTTGATACTCTTTCATCGCTGACTGCCTAACGCCATCGGCGCTCAGGCGGGGTCACGCGCCACCACACTCCGTCGAGGCTTGATGCCTGCGCACGGATGCGACGCATCGCCCCCCGTTTCACCATCAGCCCGCCGTCCTTCACGAACCCCATGCCTTGCAGCGCTTCAGTGGTGTAGCGCTTTCTCAGCGTCGCGTAGATGCGCGTCATGACGACTTTCCGATCGGAGGGGCGGCCACCTTCGGAGGGCAGTCGAAGCCGGTCCGCTCCCGGCGGATCACTTCAACATCCGCGCGGTTCGCCCGCACGAGAACGTCTCGCGACCCGTTTGTTTCGTCAAAGAGCCGAACGTAGGAACTGCCGCCCACGCCATGCCACACGGCGCGGGCATCGCGCGTCCCCCACTTATCAGTGGTCGGAAGCTTGCAGAACTGCACCTTCACTCCGCTCGCCGTCGCGATCGCAGCCAACTGCGTGTGTTCAGCGTCGGAGAAGACTACGACTTGACCCGGCGCCGAGCGCACGCCGAGATTGACCATTGCCAGATTTAACAAAGCGGGGCGGGTTGCTACGAGCAAACCGAAGACCGTCATCGAGAGAAAACTCACGGTCAGGCGAATGCTGGGTCGCTGTGCCGTGGTCGTGGGGACGATGAGCAGGAGGATCCCGCCGATTAGGCCAGCAGCCGCGAAAAACAACAACGTCGCGTGCATGCGCGCATCGGGCGATTGGTCTTTCAGAAGAACCAACGTGGAGCCAAACGCGAGCGTAGCAATCAACGACATGAAGACTGTTGCCCCGTTATCGACTGCGCGATGAAGCAAAGCTGCCGGCGGCTTCCCGCGCCGCTTGAGGCGGAAGTTGTTTGCGACGACGAAAAGCTTAAGCGCCCACAATGCCGCGAAGACACCGAAGCCGATTCCAATCAGCGCAATGCAGGTGAATGAGAACGCGGCGGAGGCGAGAAAGAAGGCATCGCCGAGCGACAAGCCCTCGGGCACGATGCTTTCGAAATAGCAGTAGGCGATCAACACAGCACCGCCGAGGAGGAGGACCGCTTTCCACGCGGTCGCGAAGGATGCTTGAATGACGTCGATGAGCGACTTGATCAGTTTCATCGCGTCGACGGGCTCTTTCTTGTTGGGCTCCATGGGACCTCGCTTTGGTGACGATAGCGACGCGAGTTCGTTCGCGTCATAAACCAGCCTATCGACACCATCGCGAAGTCAAGGAACCTGCCGCCGCTTCACATCCGAGAGAAGAGAGAGGAAGCTTCCGTCGCTTGGACGCGCGTCTCCGAGGGGAATAACGCGGACCGGATACCGCTCTCGTCCGGCTTCGCCTTGGACTGGAAGCGGATTGTCCGGATGCCCGCGCTCGCGAGATGCGCGTCGCGCACGGCGTCACGCGCGGCGTCGTGCGTCCGGTCATCGAGCTCGACAACGGCGACGAGCGCAAGCTGTCTGTCGTAGACCGCGTAGTCCACCCGCTTTTGCGAGATCCGTCGAAAGTCGATGGTGCGCTGCTTTCCGTTGGAGATCGGCTGGATGAGCGCTGACATCGCGACTTGCGGGAAGATCAACGCCTCGGGAAGCGCGCGACGAAGCCGCTCGAAGAACTCCTTCTCGTTGGCGGTCAGCAGGGGAACAGCCCTATATCGGGGCTTCGCGGCGACCTTGCTGGCAATGATTGCAACGATGCCAACCAATAGGGCGATGACTACGACTGGCGCGATGTGGCTTTGCATGGTCCCTCGATGCGGTTATAGGTCGCGCACGGCAAGCAAAAGGCCGGAAGCTGTGTGCCTCGCTGAAAGCCGTTTAATTTGCCGAGACGGCTCTTATAGGACGGCGGGCGGACGAATGCCGCCACGGTTCAGCCCCTGCGCCTTCGTTGTGCTTGCAGCCTTGGTGGTGAACGACCAGGTGAGATCGAGCGGACTCGTCTGCGTTCCGGTCACGCCCATCGCGGTTAGAACGCCGACGACATGCACGTTGTACGTTGAACTCGCGTTGAGCGGCTTGAAGGGAACGCACATCGCGGCGTCCGTCAGCCCGGTATCGTTGGCTGAAGTCTGAAGCTGACACGGCACGGCATTCCCGCCGCTGTCCGTGACCGCATAGCTCACGGAACTCAACTTGGAAAACATGCTCCCCTGAATGGTGATCGGATACCCGGTGTACGTCTGGTTGTACTGCGGGGCGGAGGCGAAGGGGCTTGGGATCTCGTTGACATACCAATCAGTCGGAACGTCCGTCTCGTTCGGGTACGGATAAGCGATGACTTGCGTGCCGCTGAGGGCCGAGGTCTGATCGCCGAAGTCGATGTTAAACGCCCCCCACGTCGAGCTGGAGGCGCTACCCACCCCCATACTGGCGAAATTGTCGAGCATGATGACTCGGTGATACGGCGCGTCGAACAGGCCCCTGACGCCCACCAGAGAGTCGGTGAATGCGCGTGCATCACCGGCAGACGTTACCTCGCCCCAAGTCGAATAGCTGCCTTGCGCTGAGATGCGGACTCCCGGGGATGCACCGGTAAATCCGGCCAATCCAGCCGTCTCGTTGTGGCTCAAGATCGAGTTGTCGGCAAGATAAACAGCATGGTTTTGCGACGACGTCGTCAGCCCCTTATCGACTGAGAGCGCGATCGTGTAACCGACGTTATGCCGCATGGCGTTCAGGTACGCAACACTGTCGGCGATGGGGTCTCCCGTGGCCGCAACGCTCTGCGCCGTGGATGCGGGTGGCAGGAAGCTCGCTTTCTGCGACGCGGCTGGCGTGCCACTCTGGCTCCCTGTGTTGTTTGAGCCTCCGGTGCCGTTCGAGCTTCCAGTGCTGTTCGAATCGGAGGAACCCGAGCCGCCGCCGCATGCGGCAAGCACGGCGACGGTCAAGGCCGTCAAGGCAGAAAGGCGGATGGACGGCAATGCAGCGGACGACTGTTTCAAACCAGACCTCGTTATGTTCGTGGACGCCTGAGCAGGCGTTTTCATCGTTTTTTTCTATTCACCGACCCGCCATCGACGAGCCGGTCATTACAAACCAGTGTTGTCCGAGAAGCGTCTTGTCAAGGCAGCGGAATAGCGCACCGAACTGGCGCGTTGCGGCCCACTGCGTGGCGCGCAAGCCTGCCCGGAACAGCAGGAGCATGGTGAACAGAAAGCAGCTTCTTGCGCAGCCGAAAGCGGAGGTTTTTCGCGCGCCTTTCGCTGAGAGCTGACGATCCCCGGCGACGTATCGTTTTGCTCATTTGATGGTTACGTTGACATCAAATGGGCAAGTTGCCATAATGGGCGTATGGTCATACCCATTTGGAGACTGTGATGCCTGCAACTCGATCCTCAACCAACAAGGCCACGCCAAGCGGCGCACGGGCTTCGCGGCTGGCCGCGTTTATTCAGCTCGACCCGATAGCCCAAAGCCGCGAGATCCGGCTGGGCCTGGAGCCGAACATCATCGGTCTTGTCGCTTCTGAGGTCTTGAACACCAGCATCCAATCGTTGCTTGCAAGCCTGCGTATTCCGTCCAGCACTGTGACGCGAAAGCTTGCCGCTGGCGACCGCCTGAGTAGCGGAGAGTCTGATCGCGTGTCGAGAGTCATCCTGATCCACGCGCACGCCGCTGACGTATTTGAAAGCGGCGAGCTTGCTGCAAAATGGATGCAGACTCCCCACGCGGAATTGGGCGGCGAAAGTCCCGTCTCGATGCTAGACACGCAGGCCGGGTACGATGAAGTGCAGAGAATCCTCCAGCGGATTGAGTTCGGCGTCGGTGTATGAGGCTCTTCCGTTTGGCCAAGGATAAGCCCGGAAAATATCGCGCTGACGATCTGAGCGGCAATGGCGCTGCAATAGCTGGCGGACGCTGGAATCCGGTCGGAATGCCCGCCCTGTACACGAGTCTAAATGCGGCAACGGCGGTCCTTGAGGTGCGTGTGCACGCGTCGGGCATTCCTCCGGCGGGAAACCTCTTTCTCGTGGAGCTAGAAGTCCCCGATCATCTGGTTGACGAAGGCTACGAACCAGTTCTGCCGGCAGACTGGACTGCATTGCCAATACCTGCGTCTACCGTTGACGTCGGCCGCCATTGGCTTATGGAAGGAACGTCGGTCGCGATGAAAGTGCCTTCTGTCGTGTGTCCGGCCGACTGGAACCTTATCCTCAACCCTCTTCACAGCGACTACCGCGAACTGAAAGTCATTCGTCAAGAGGCGTTTGGACTCGATCCGCGACTGTTTTGCTGAACGCAATGGGAAACATGACGCCATGGATAACCGCGACGCTTATGCCCGTCTCGTCGAGGAGCTTGGACAGCTCTTGGTTGACCATATCGAGCGGCATCACCCCGAGGCTTCGCGGTTCGCTGCGATCAAGGCGTTAGGTGCGGCAGCGAAAGCGCTTGCGATGATATATGGCCCGTCCATCGTGCCGCCTAAGAGCCACGACGAGCAACTGGAGTTGGCCTATAGGATTTTGCAGGCCGGCTTCGCAGAAAACGTCGATGTGACAGCGAAGCGCCTCGCGAATGACGAAGGACGACAGGGCGACACCTGACGCGAACTTTGCGTCTGTCAGATAGGAACCGCTGCCTAATGCAGGTTGATAAAAGCAGTTTTACGAAAGCCCAATGGGAGGCGATCGCAGTCTACGTTGAGGCACGCAAGCGAAAGAGGCGGTTCTACATGAAGGCCGGTGCTGCAGCCGTCCTCGGATGCAGCGCAGCTTTGATGAGCCGTTCAATGATGCAAGACGGGACGCTCGACGTACCCGCCTCTCTGCAATGGCTGCAGCTCGCCTTGCCTATCGTCCTGCTAATTGTGCTCGCGGTCGGAGCCGCCGCCGTTCGTGGAGCGGTCGCGGCAAGTCGAACCGACCTTCTCCGCAGCGGCGTTCCAAAGAGCCTTGTTGCAGACTTCGAGAAGTACCCCACGAACAAGTTTTAGTAATGCCGCAATGTGCCCCTTCGGTACCGGCACCCGGCGTCGCGTGGGTTTCTTTGCGAAAGATCAGTCGCTCCTTCGCATAAGGAAGAATTGAAAATGGTCGGCCGTCTTTTACTTCTGTTGGCCGCACTTTCGGCGGTTTGCTGCTTGACGGCTTGTAACACGGTGGCCGAGTTCGCACCGAATCTGCGAACGCGGTCAAACGCGTGCTCTAAATTCCGTTCGAGGGGAAAGGGAGTGCCGATTAGAAGGTGCTTCATGTTCGAGGTCCGCGAGTTTCTCGGCTGACCGATATTGCGAGCTCCCGCAAACCCACAGAACGGAAGGGGCGAAGGCACAATAATGGCCCGCTCCCGGAAGCTGTAGGCAATCCTAGTGTCCAGTCTGCACCATTACGGAGCGTTGTCTATCCCGGTTCCGGAGGTGCGCCGCTCACGCGCGGTGGGTGTTACGTCGGTATGCTGCGTTCGTCCCAAAGAAGGGATGGCTGGCTTCAAGCCTACTCATAAGCTGGGTTGCCAGTCGGCGTCCAGTCTCCTACACTGAACTTGCTTGCAGTCCGACAACGCAAAAAGAGCGAGAGATGAGACTAAGAATCGGAACATCGATATATGCGATTGTTTTCTTGCTCACCATTTTCAGCACACCGGTACGTGCTCAACAAGACCTGTCGAACCAATGCCGAATCGCCTTCGACAAGAATGTGGCTGACATCGACTTTAGCGACAAGGAGGAGTCCCTAAACGCCGCAGGCTACAGTCTGCTTTGCGACGACAAAGGGGAAAAGAAGACATTCAATGCAAGTTTCGACTTGAAGGGTGTTGAAGATGCGATCCCTTGGTTTGCAAAGGGCGGGGGCGGGAGCACTGAGGACAAGCAAGAGCACTTTTGCAACGCCGGCTATAACAATAACCAGTTCAAATCTAAGAACATCCAGTTCCACAAGACAGTAATGACGTCGAATTTGAATGCCATGCTTTCATGTTTTGCGATGGCATCAGGCGGCATGCTTATCACGCACACCTATTCGAAACCAGACCTCATCAACATCGACCTAACATTCGGCAGCAAATTCGGAAACGGGGTGCTCGAGAACGTCGCCTACAACAAGCGCGACGTCAAGTGCAGCACTAAGGATTTTAGCGATGACGGGACGCCGCAAGACATCGGTAGCGACACGCCTCGGAAGACCTTCGACAAAGATGTCTCAATAGAATGTCATCGACTGCCCGTCAAAGAGAAAGGCAAAGAGTATTTTCGTCAGGCGTCTATCACAGTGAGCGTCTTTGCGTCTAACGTCAAGGTGCCTTACTCTATTTATCTCGAACCTGATCAGCGATGGGGAATCGAGCTGCGAAGCAACTATGACGAAGCGCTGCGACAGTTGAAAGAAGAATTGGGCGATTCGAATCAAAGCTTGCTCGTTTCCCAAAGCCAGTACAAAGATGCGCAAGCCCATCTGCAAGGCGCGCAGGTGGTTAAGGCCGAACTGTTCTATGTCGGGGAGAGCGACAATGTTAATCCTGTCGCACAGCACGTCCACTGCGGTGCGGACCACAGCTTTGCGGGAACGCTAGCACAAGCAGACAAGTGGGGGAAAGATAATTGCCCCGCTGGGACAATTTCGCTGTTGATGCGACCTTCGCAGAAGGCCGACGCCGAGGGCAACATGTGTGGATACCATTTTTTCCTCAATACATGCCTGAAGAAGTAAGGCGGGATGCGGTCGCTGACGTTCCGGTTCCATCGGCAGCATTGGAAACGGTTTGGATGTTCGCCGATTCTCGGCTGCTAGAGCGACGCGATCATGCATGTGGAGCTGACCGCTGGAATGTTAATGGAAGTTGCGGCTCGACGTGGCCAAATTGCCTAGGAGTGCCGTCATGTCGACGAGTCGATTTGCGACAAGGTGCTTCACTTCGCCTTCCTTTTGCCAGACGCCATAGACGCCGAGCAGCGAAGCTCCAAGCGCCTCTTTCCTGAACTTCTCGACCAGCGACGGCCAGACGATCACGTTTATCTGGCCGGTCTCGTCTTCGAGCGTGATGAAGAGGACGCCGTTGGCGGTGCCGGGCCGCTGACGCACCGTCACAATGCCGCATGCCTTAGCAAGCCGACCGTTCGGATAGGTGGCGAGCTTCGATGCCGCGAATATCTTTTTTTCGTTGAGCCGGTCACGCAGCAACGACAGCGGGTGCCGGTTCAATGTGAGGCCGGTCGCGCGGTAGTCGCTCACAATCTCCTGCGCTTCGTTGGGCGCGGCGAGCATCGGCAGTTCTTCTTCGCGCGCCGTCGCACGCAGCAGGTCTTTATCGGGCACGGCTGCGACCGCCTGCCAGAGCGCCTCGCGCCGGTTGCCCGAGAGTGCGACCAGCGCGTTGGCGTCCGCCAGCAACTGCAAGTCGCGGCGATCGAGCCGGGCACGGTTGGCTAGGTCATTGACCGACTCGAAAGGGCGCACCGCGCGCGCCGCTTCAATGCGCGCGGCCGACTCTTCGCGCATACCGCGAATCAGCGACATGCCGAGCCGCACGGGCGCCATCGAGCCGTCGCCCTCGAGGAACGAATCCCAGTTGCTAATCGTGACGTCGATCGGCAGCACGTGGACCTTGTGGCGCTTCGCGTCCTGAACCAGTTGCGAAGGCGAGTAGAAGCCCATCGGCTGGCTGTTGAGCATCGCGCACAGGAACGCCGCCGGCTCATGACACTTCAGCCAGCAGCTTGCGTAGACGAGCAGCGCAAAGCTCGCCGCATGGCTCTCGGGGAACCCGTACTCGCCGAAGCCCCGAATCTGCGCGAAGATCGATTCGGCGAACTCCCGGTCGTATCCGCGCTCGAGCATGCCGTTGACGATGCGGTCGTAGTAGTGCTGCAAGCCGCCTTTGCGTTTCCACGCGGCCATCGCGCGCCGGAGCTGGTCAGCTTCCCCCGCAGTGAAGCCAGCGGCGAGCATGGCGACCTGCATCACCTGCTCCTGAAAGATCGGCACGCCGAGCGTGCGGGCGAGTGCGGTCTCCATCTCAGGCGAAGGGAACGACACCGGCTCCTTGCCTTGCCGTCGGCGCAGGTACGGATGGACCATGCCGCCTTGCACCGGGCCCGGCCGCACGATCGCCACTTCGATGACGAGATCGTAGAACTGACGCGGTTGAAGGCGAGGCAACATGCTCATCTGTGCCCGCGATTCGATCTGGAAGACGCCGACGGTATCGGCGCGGCAAATCATCTCGTATGTCGTCGCGTCTTCCGCTGGAATGTCTTGCAACTCGAACGGCTCGCCGCGCTGTGTCGAGATGATGTCGAGCGTGCGCCGAATCGCCGAAAGCATGCCGAGGGCGAGCACGTCGATCTTCAGAAGCCCGAGCGCCTCGAGGTCGTCCTTGTCCCATTGGATCACGCTGCGATCGATCATCGCGGCATTCTCGATTGGCACGAGCCGCGAGAGCTTGCCGCGCGCGATCACGAAGCCGCCGGTGTGCTGCGATAGATGGCGCGGAAAGTTCAGCAACTGCGAGGCGAGGCTTGCCCACTGCTGAATCATCGGCGTCGAGGTGTCGAGGCCCGACTCAACGAAGCGATTAAGCAGATCCGCGCTGGAATCAAACCAGTGGTGCGACTTGGCCACCTTGTCGACGATGATCGGATCGACGCCGAGCGCCTTGCCCGAATCCCGCAGCGCACTCTTTGGCCGGTACGTCGTGACGGCGGCCGCGAGCGCGGCGCGAGTGCGCGTGTACTTGCGGTAGATGTACTGGATAACTTCTTCGCGCCGCTGGTGCTCAAAGTCCACGTCGATATCAGGCGGCTCGCCGCGCTCTTTCGAGATGAACCGCTCGAACAGCATGGAGCTACGCGCGGGATCAACTTCGGTCACGCCCAGGCAGTAACAGACAGCGGAGTTCGCCGCCGACCCGCGCCCCTGACACAGGATGCCTTCGTTACGTGCGAAACGGACAAGGTCGTACACCGTCAGGAAGTACGGCTCGTACCGAAGCTCGGCGATGAGCGACAGTTCGTGCTCGATCTGCGTCTGCACCTTGTGCGGGATCCCTGCCGGAAAGCGTCGATGCGCACCGATGTACGTTTCCTGCCGCAGATAGGCGGTGGGCGTGGTGCCCTCGGGGATCAACTCGTCCGGGTATTCGTAGCGCAGTTCATCCAACGAAAAGGTGCAGCGACTCGCGATCGTCAGCGTCTCGGCGAGCGCCCGCGCCGGGTACAGGTTCGAGAGCCGCAGTCGCGCGCGTAGATGCTGCTCGGCGTTCTGCGCGAGTTCGAAGCCGCACTCCGCGATGGAGCGGTTCAGGCGCACGGCGGTGAGCGTGTCCTGCAACGGCTTGCGCGAGCGCACGTGCATCGTCACCGCGCCCGTTGCAACCACCGGCACGCCATGACGGTCAGCCACGTATTCGACGATGCCCCGGTGTATGTCGTCCATCGCGCGCGCGTGCAATGTGAGCGCGACCCAGCAGCGGCCCTCGAAAGTGCGCGCGAGCCATTCGACCTGCGCGTCGAGCCGTTCCTCCTTCGCGGGGTACTCGGGCGACAGAATGACGAGACAGTCGGGCAAGCCCTTCAGGTGGTCGTATGGCGCTTCCGGCCGCGCCAAGTCATTGGGCGACAGCAGGTACGTGCCCTTCGCTGTGCGCGTTCGCGCAAGCGTGATGAGTTCCGACAGGTTCCCGTAGCCATTGCGGTTCATCGCGAGCGCGGTGAAGGCGAGGGCAGGCGTGCCGTCGGCGTTCGTCAACTGGAAGTGCGCGCCGACGATCAGGCGGATGTTCGCTTCTTTGGCGGCGACGTGCGCGCGCACGATACCGGCGAGCGAGCATTCGTCGGTAATAGCAATCGCGAGGTAGCCGAGCTGCTCTGCGCGCAGGATCAGTTCTTCGGCGTGCGAGGCGCCGCGCAGGAACGTGAAGTTGGAGAAGCAGTGCAACTCGGCATAGCCGGGCAGCATCGACGAAAACGCGTCCATCGCATCACCCGAACAGGCCGTGCAAGAACCAGCGAGGGTCCTCGTCGTCGCGGCTGCCGACGCGCTCGCGGTAGATCCAGTAGCAGGTGTGGTCGTCGGCTTCCGCGACGAAGTAGTCGCGTGTGACGAGCTCGCCGCCCCACCAACCGGCTTCGACCCGCTCGCCGGGGGAGACCGTGCGCAGCGGACTGCCGTAGAACGGACGGTGCTGGCGCGTCATCAACTGGACAGGCGTCTCAAGCAGCCAAGACGGACGCGGTTGATCGCCGGGCAGTGCGCAGCCTTTGATGTCGCTCGTGACCGGTACCCAGTTCGCGACGATCTCCGGCCGATGGTCAGCGACGGGCGCTGCGCGCAACACGTTCTCGTGGCCAAGGCGCGCGACGAGCAATTCCATCAACCGGTTATGGTCGGCGGCACTGCCGCCCGGCTCCGGAAAGAGGGTATCGGAAGGCGGTGCCGCCGCTTCAACGTCATTCACTTCGACGCGCACGGCGATGACCGCGGCCGCCAGTTCGACGCGGCCGAGCCGCTCCTTCAGCAATCGCGTCAGGTGCTCTTCGTGCCACGTCGGCTCTGCGAGCGCGACGTCAATCTTCGTTGGAGGCAACGCCGCGCGCCCGCGTTCGTGCTCGAGCTCAATCGAGAAGCGGGTGAGCGCCAACTGCTTGCTGGCAAGCCAGCCGGTCAATTGGACGATGAGCCGTCGCGCCACAAAGAGGACGGCTTCGGCGTGCTCGACGCGGTCCGGCAATTCGATGCGTGCATTGAAGGAGGGCGGCGTCTGGACCCATTCGTACAGTTCTGGCGCTTCGCCGACCGCGCGATCGAGCGTGTCGAGAAGCGCCACACCGCAGCGTTTCTTGAGGCCCGCGCGCGGCAAGCGCCGCAGGTCGGCGACGCTCGTGCATCCGAGACCTTCAAACCAGTCGGCGTAGCGCCGGGCTTCCAGCACCAGCAAGGCAGGCAAGCGAGGCAACTGGCGCATCAACGAGCGAATGGACAGGCGGTGGCCGCCGCGATAGCGCGCCATCAGCCACGCGCTCTGGCCGGTGGGCGCGACGCTCATTCGAACGGTAAAGCCGAACGCGGCGAGCGAGGCGCGGATCGCGCGGCGCAGTGCGCGCACGCCACCAAACAGGCGCAAGCTCGCCGACACATCAACGAGAACGGTTTGCTCCTCAGCGATCGATACCTGCGGGCTGAACTGCATCAAGGCCGTGGCGACATCGGCGACGGCCTGCTGCTCCTTGAATTCGTCCTTGTCGTGGATGCGCGCGTCCGGCGCGAGCGTGAGGACGCCGCCCTTGCGCATGCCCATCCGGACACCGGCCTCGTGCGCCGCATGATCGAGTGCGACCACACGCTCATGGTCGAGCACAACCAAACCGGCCTCACTCGTGGACGACCAGTTCGGCTGGAAGACTTCTCGGCTGAGGTGCGGCAGATATACGCCGATCCACACTTGCATGGCGATTCAACAGGATAGGCGAATGGGTCAATCCAACGACAAGCGGCTCATCACGCGCAGGGCCGCGGCGCTTCACGAACTCCAATGAAACGCTGTCGCGCGCAGGGCGCACAGCAATGCGAAGCGGGGCAGGTGACGTATCGCTCGCTGCAGCGAGCGGCCGGACCATGAAGAACAACGACTCGCTCGTCTGCGCGGCGAGGTGCAGGCGGCGTAGCGCTTCCGGTCGCACATGCGTTTGCCAGAAGATCAGCGCGCCGAACGTTCCCGCACGAAGAATTTGCTCGCCAGCCCACAGCGCATCGGCGGTCTTGTTGGCGCGCACGACGTTGATCGACGTTTCAGGCAAACCCCAGTAGGCCGCTGCTTCGGGCTGGAAGCGGTGCGGTGGTTGGAGGAAGGCAATGCGCCGTTGGGCGATCGTCTTCAACGCAGGCAACAGCAATCGCATTTCGCCGACGCCTGGCTGCTGTACCAGCAAATCGGTCAGTGCGCCCTTGGGCCAACCGCCGCCCGGCAATTCGCCCGCGAGGTTCTCGAAACCACACGGCACAACGTTCACGCGTGCGGAGGCCAGTTGCGAGCCGCGCCAAATCGATGGGTGAATATCTTCGAGGGCTAACGCTCCCATGTCGAACCCCGTACTGTATGTTTGTACAGTAGTCTACACCGTCGCAGCGGCCCTTTAGGTCAACCATATCTATCCGACAAAAGTAAGCGCTGGTAACACTGTCGCGCAGTAGCCGCGGTAAAAGCGTTACGCGGCAACTGTTACCTGAACGGCGTCTCGCTCTGTGACCGCATAAACGCGGCAAATCATGCGGGGACTAAGCATCGTTTTAGTTGGAAAGGCGCGATTGACGCGTCCGTCGCGCAAATCCTGATTTCATCGTCCTGTTAGGCTAACGATTGCGGCGGCGAATTTCAGCGTGGCAAAGGTTTGCGACTGTAACTTTTTGTTGCAGAGCCAAGGTTTTGAACTGACAATTCGCTCGCGCTGTTGCTCAAGGCGCTCCCGACGCTCAATGGTCACAGCCACTTCGGTACGCCAGCCATGACACACGCCAGCCACGACCTTGCTTCCATCCGCGAGTTGAACCTGTCTTATCTGACGCTCGCGCGGCGCGTGTTGGCATCGGACCGCGAGGCCGCACGGGCGCACCTCGGGCTGTCGGCCGAAATCGCCGACACGCTCCTCAAGCTCACACCGGCACAGGCGGACAAGCTCGCGTCGTCTTCGCAACTGCTGTGCTTCTTCCGCATGAGCGCGGACGAAATGCTCGGTGGTCTCGCAAGCCGCAGCGTCGATGCGACCGCAAGCGCCGTGTCCGATCAAGTCCTGCTTGCTGCCTGACCATGAGCACGATCACGTCTTCTAAGAGTCTCGCGGACGAAGCCGCCCAGGTGCTGCGCGCAATTACGCTGATCAAGCTCGGCGCGCGCATGCAAGTGCTTGAATCCGAATTTCCGAAACTCTCGCGCGACCGTCTGATTCGTCTCTATCGCGAGGTGAAGGGCGCGTCTCCGCCCAAGGGCATGCTGCCGTTCTCGGAAGACTGGTACCTGACGTGGGGCCCGAACATCCACGCCTCGATGTTTGCCAACGTCTATGCGTTCCTCGAAGCAAACAGCAAGGACCTCGATCGCGTGGATCTGCTGAGCCGGGCCTACTCTTTGTACGCCGAGCACTTCACACTCAACGGCGAGGCACTGCAGATGGATCTGACGCGCGCTTGGACGTTTGTGCGGTTCAAGGAAGCGGGGATTCTGCGTCTCGCGGGCTGCACGCGCTGCCGTGGCAAGTTCGTCGCACACGCCCACGAACCGGCGCACGGTATGGTCTGCGGGATTTGTCAGCCGCCGTCCCGAGCGGGCAAGACGAAAGCCAAAGCGGCGCGCGAGGAGGCCGCGTTGCAGCAGGCGGCTTGATGCAGTAGTCGGTCGACCGAAGCAGATTCTTGCCTCCTTAAGTTTCAACCTTCCGTGCCGTAATAGCCGAAGTACCGAAGGTCGAGAACAAGAGAGGAGAAGGATGAAACGACTGTTGGCGATTGGAGCCTTAGCTTCCCTGGCCGGATGCGCAAACGGCTTCTCCCAGTACTACCACGGGATGACTCGGGAAGAGATAGTGGCCCGAAGCGGCCCGAGGTCTGACTCGACCCCGAAGGTGCTCTATTCAAGCAACGTCCGGTCGGAGAGTGAGCGACTCGCAGAGAACAACTTCGCGCTTGTAGGAGAGTCGTCGTTTCAGGCACAGCAAACGCGGCGAGCCGAGGCCAACGCAATCGAACAAGGCAAGACCATCGGTGCGGACGTAATCGTGCTTTCTGTGCGTGACGCGGGCAGCGAGACAGTGTCCATGCCGCTGACGATGCCGACGACTTCAACATCCGTGTCGACCTTCAACGGCTCAGCCTTCGGATCCCGTGGTGTAACCAGTGTTATGGGCTCAGCGACCACCACGTCCTACGGAACGGCGACGACGTTTGTTCCGGTCACAGTCCGGCGAGCCGACTACTACGCAGGTTACTGGGTCAAAGCAAAGACGCCTGTGATGGGAATCCACATCGTCCCGCTCAGTCCTGAAGAGCACAAGAAAATCGGGACGAACGCGGGCGCGCTGATCAACACTGTTGTGATTGGATCACCTGCGTACATCGCAGACATTTTCAAGGGCGATTACCTGATGGCGATAGGTGACGTCTCAATCAGTAGTGGTGCTGACCTTCAACGCGCTATTGCAAAGTACGCTGGTGCCGCCGTTCCTGTCCAACTCGTTCGGGACGGGCAGCGTCTCACAAAGAACGTCGCAATGGCGACACCTTGAGCTTACGGGCAAGGACGTTTGCCCGATCGAAATCAAGCCCCGCCTCAGCGTCTATCGCCCTGCGTAGGCCGGCCGCGCTACTACGTTCCTACCCGACAACCGTCGAGCATCTTTTCTACTTCCTCGAGGTCCGGCAACGGCGGCCACGGCCAGGCCTTCGTCGCCCAAGCAGGAAGCTCTGCTGCGCGAACGAAGCCAAACTCCTCTGGCTCAATCCAGATCCAGTTGAATGTCTCGTCGAGGATCTGCTGCATGTAGGCGACGTGATCAAGACGCATCGACCACCATGCCCGTCCGATTCGGTCCTCGCCGGCGAGAACCGTGCGTGCATCGAGATCCAGCACGAACCGATGCTTCATATACGGCTCGCTCGCCCATAGCGATTCCCACTCGCCGACCGCATATCGCTGTATTACTCCTGCCAAATGTGTCCCCATTGATGGTTTTCCGGCGAGTACACGGCTAAGGCGACGATCTCGCTGAGACCGAATGATGGATTTCGACGCTTTGCTGCGACGAATCGGTCAACGAGTGATGGCGCAACTCTCAGCCTGCACATGGCCTTGAGTTCTTGAAAGTCGAACAGGCCGATCATGGCAGGCCGATTTGCGACGAGAGCGCTAATCTCGTGCGACAGGACCGTTTCCCGGAGGTCTGGCAGGTTGTGCTTAGCCATCGCGTCCTCGAGGACCGCCCGACGCGCGAGACGGCGTTCGCCGTCGGTAGCGAATTTTTTGGAATCCAACGCCAGCAGTGCGAGGTTGATCTCGTCACCGGCAGCGAGCAATTCGGAGAGCACTGGTTCTTGTAGCATGGCGATGAGCGTCTTAGGGGAGACCCTATTAGCGGCTGCAAACGGGCGTTCTTAAGAGGGTGCGCGCCTCTAATCAGCCGCGCAACAATTGCGTGAGCCATGGCTCCGCAGGCTGCCCTGCATCGACGTCAACGAAGAGGGCGACGCTGCCGCCGACGATGTCGCGCGACGCGAGAGCAACGACAGGCCGCTTCCACGGCTCCTCGGGCGACGGGCGTGCTGGGAACTCTGCGGCGTTGAAATTTAGTGGATATTCCCTGAACGCGCCTTCGGTCTCGACCACGAGGCGCGTTCGGTCTATGCGGACCCGACGAAGCTCGGTCTCGACGATGCGTCCGACGGCCACGTCGAACTCTCGTTCCTTCTCGAGCAGATACGGCTGGCCCCCTGCCTGGCGACGCAGATGAATCACGACGGAGACCTTGGTCTCCCGCTCGATCAGAACAAGTCAATATCGCGCGACGCGTGCTTCCCGTTGTTCGTTGGAGAAGATGATGTCTTTGAATTCGCCTCGGTAGGCCATAGTCGCTCCGCAAGCTGCCGAGACCGTATTGTCTCGACCCTTCATTGAGCCTACTGAGTGGCCGCGAAGTCAAGGGACGGTGAAGTATCGGATGTGGGAGGTGCGGACCGTCCATAATTGGGGCCCAGGATCATTCCCAACGGGCACCAGACCGCAAATGGACAGTCATTCGTCTAACCAAAACAAGCGCGATCCAGAGGGGACTCGACGCCGCATTCTCGAAGCGGCGGTGGACCCAGTTCTCAAAGTGCGGGCTCGCCGGCGCGCGAGTCGATGCCATCGCCGAGGTGGCGGGCTCCAACGAGCGGATGCTCTACTACTACTTCGGGAGCAAGGAGTTGCTCTACGTCGCGGCGTTGGAGTCCATGTATGCGGACTATGCGAAGAAGGAGGCTGCCCTAGACCTTACCGGTCAAGAGCCTCCTGAGGCAATAGCAACGCTGGCCAAGTCCATTTGGGCGCACCTGTGGGACAACCCGCAATGGCTGGGCTTGATCAATAACGAGAACTTCCATAAAGGCCGGTATCTAAAGATGTCTGGGAAGCTCGGCGCGACGATCTCGCCCCTCGTTGAAGTAGTCAGATCAACCCTCGAGCGCGGGGCCGCTGCCGGGCAGTTTCGCACCGGCGTTGACCCGCTCGACTTCTATGTCACTCTCGTCGGGATGGGCTACTACATCGCCTCCAATCGCTTTACGCTGCACGCGTTTACCGGCAGAGACTATATGGAGCCCGCGGACAGGGAGCGAATGTCTGCGATGCATCTTGAGTTGCTGCTGGCGTATCTCCGTCCACAAGCGAGCGAGCAGCAGCGTTAGTGAACCCGATCGCAGCCTTCGTGGACTCCGGGTGGCGCGTCTTGGCCTTCCGTCAGGAGCCAACCAAGTGCCGCCGGTCGCCTGACAGTCATTCGTGCGTTCCGGAGTCTACAGCCTAGGAAACGAGCGCCGAAGCTTCGACGTCCGCCATCTTCCCGAGTTCATCTCGGCGCATGTCACAAGCCCGCCTTATCATCGCGCCTTGGGTGATCCAGAGTGTCAGCGAGACAATCGCCAGGCTGCCAAGAGCGACGAACGCCGTCGGATAACCGAAACGGCTGGCAAGCCATCCGCCGAGCAGTGGACTCAGGCAACTGCCCGCTGCTTCCATGCTTCTCACTGCGCCCTGCCCAAGGTTCACTCGCCCGCTTCCGTGCAAAAGGTGGACGACGAGCGCCGGTATCGCAACGCCTTGAAGGCCTGCGCCCACCCCATCCAAGATTTGCACAGGCACGATGCCCCATGTCGTCGTAAATGCAGCCGCAGCCAATGCCCGAAGCGGAAGCGTCAGCAGCGTCACGAGTATGACCCACCAAAATCCCCAGCGCCGAATGATGCGGCTCGCATACACAGCCGTGACCAGCATCACGATTTGCGAGACGATGATGTTGGCCGCCGTAATCTGGCTGGCGTTGCCGTGATGAGCCGCTGCCTGTGCGAGACTGTAGAGCGGCAGCATCGCGGAATTACCGAGACCGAAGCCCGCCAGCACGATGGCAAGCAACAGGAGCGGACGCGACTGCAGCAACACGCGAATGCTTTCTGCGCGCGCTTGCGACGGGTTCTCGTCATCCTGATGCGCGAGCCCCCGCGCATGATGCCGATGCACCGCGCTAGCGGGAATCAGCAGCACGGACGCGATGCACGCCAGCGCAAACGCCGCACACAGCGCAAACACCCAAGCCGTGCCGAGCCACCAGCCGAGCGCGCCTGACAATGCGGCCGCTGCCATATTTCCCGCGTGATTTGCAACCTGGGTCCGGCCGTAGAGGCGGTCAAAGTTTCCTCTGCCGCCAACTCCAAGCGTGAGTCCCGTCAACGCGATGCCCATTAGCGAGCCTGCAACCGCCGTCGCGATTTGCGACAGGGTGATTGGCCAAAACCCACGCGAGAGCCAGAAGACGCACGCGGCCGCGACCGTCAGTGCGCTCGCACCGACCACCACCGAACGCCGATGAGACGTCGCATCGACCAACGCCCCCGCCGGAGCGGTTACGAGCACGCCTACGATAGCGCCTAACGTCAGCGCTGTGCCAATCAAGTCGGCACTCCATCCGTGCTCTTGCAGGTAGATGGCCAAGAATGGGCCTGCGCCTGCTTGCACATCCGCTGCAAAGAAACTAACTGCGAATAACGGGGTGCTTGCCTTGCTCTGTCTTTCTTGCATGTCGTTTGCGGATTCGAGACCGCCGGCATTTTCCAATCAATGAGCCGTGACGACCGCATGATGCATACCTGCGTTGGACTCAAGTGCGCAAATCCGTCATTGCCGAGCTCTTGGCGACTGTTATGCGACACGGCGATGTATCAAGCGAAGCGCCGGTGGGGGCTATCGGTTCAGTGAAACGGAGTCTGCAATGGCGCTTGAATAGCGGCTTAGTGCGTCAATTACCGGGGGCGCTCGACCGAGGGGTGGGTGGACAGATTTACCTTGCGCAGGCATCGATTGATGCAGATTGGTGCGACGTGGCATCAAGCATTGCAGTGGCGATGACGTTAACACGCTGTCTCCTCTAAAAAGCGAAGAAGAGCATGCCGCAGGTCAACCGATATTCGCGTCGCCACGCCAATGCCCCAGTCTTTTAATCGCAAACAGTCAATCAACGCTGCCAACGACGAGTTCTCTCGAAAGGCACCCGGTTCTGCTCAGAACCAACGATTCCTTTCTTTTTTCTTGTCTCGCTGGCCGGGTCGGGCGATGCCTTCCGCCGGAAGCCTCGCTTGGATCACCCTCGCGACGCTGGGCACCTGGGCGCTTGCGTACCTGTCGTTGGCCTCACAGACTCAGGCGACCAAGCTATGCGACAGCGCTGTTGCGGGCGCACTCGTCCTTGCAATCGGAGTCTTGCGCGAGCGCCGCTTGACTTCTCGCGTCGACGCCGCAACGGCTCTCGCTGAAGCGTTGCTTGACGCGAACAGGGAATGCTTGAAGCTGCTCGACGTCGACGGCCGCATGTTGCACATCTCCGAATACGGCGCGGAGTTGATGCAGGCGGACAGCCCCGCGCAACTGGCGGGGGCCGACTGGCTTGGCTTCTGGAGTGGTCAGGACGCGATAGCTGCGCGGGAAGCCTTTGGCAGCGCGCTAGAAGGAGACCGTACTGCGTTTACAGGAACTTGCCCAACAGCGGCGGGCGTTCACAAGACATGGCATTCGAGGCTCATACCGATTCGGGACGGCAACCGCGTGAGCACCGTCCTCTGCGCTTCCTTGGACACAACGAAGCAAACAGAGCTCGCCGCTGCGCTAGGCGCAAAGAAGACATTAATGTCCGAAATGGAAGCCCAAGTGGGGCTGTGCTTTTACTCCTGCAGCGCCGATTTCTCGACCTTTCACCACGTAAGCCTCGGATGTGCGACGGTCTTCGGCGTGGGAGCTAGATCTTTCCTCGAAGCTGGCAAAACATGGCTGGAACAGGTGTTGCCCGAAGATATGCCGGAACTTCGCGCGGCGATGCGCCGACTCTCTGACTCGAAGGTTAGTGAGAAAGCACGGTACCGAATTCGCCGCCCAGACGGCGCGGTAAGATGGATTCAAAGCACCGCCTCTCCCGTTCTGGACGATGCGGGAAACATAGTTCGCATAGTCGGCATCAGCGAGGACGTTACGGCGGAACACGACCGATTAGTCGAACTTGATCGCCTTGCATTTACTGACTCTCTAACGGGGCTCGCGAATCGGGCGGCGCTCATGCGGTCCATCGAGGACCAGTGCAAGCGAAACGCTCCATTTGCGTTGATGTTTATCGATCTTGACCGGTTCAAGGTTTTAAATGACACGCTCGGTCATACAGCAGCGGACCGTCTTCTCCGCTCACTGAGCGACGTCCTCAAGGCCGCGTTGCCTACGCAAGCCGTGGTCGCCCGGCTTGGTGGCGACGAGTTCGCCGTGCTGATCGACGGCACGCGTGACAAAGACCGTCTATCGAGGATCGCCCGAAAGGCTCTCCGAGCACTCGCTAGGGGAGAGCGAGCGTGGGTCGCGAGCACCATAACAGCGTCGATCGGTATCTCAATCTTCCCCGACAACGGCGTCGATCGTGAGACGCTCTTGGCGAGCGCCGACATCGCGATGTATGCGGCCAAGAAGGCGGGACGCAACGGCTTTCGTTTCGCGGGCAAGGATGCGGCGGAAAGAATCGACGACTTCGAGCTTGAGCGCGATCTTCCTGCCGCACTTGCTAATGGGCAATTCGAGCTCCACTATCAGGCCATCCATGAGCCACGCACGTTGGAGGTCCACAGCGTTGAAGCGCTTATCCGCTGGAGCCACCCCAAGCGTGGCCTGATTGCCCCTGGCGTTTTCATCCCGATCCTGGAAGAAAGTGGCTTTATCACTCAGGTCGGCGCGTGGGTGTTGGACGCCGCCTTGCGACAGCTCGCACACTGGCGGCAGGCAGGCGCCCGCACGCTCGGCGTGTCGGTAAATGTATCAGCGCGACAGTTGCGCGACACCGGCATCGTCGACCTAGTGGACAAGGCACTGCGCCGCCACGCCGTGCCACCTTCTACCCTTCAACTCGAACTCACTGAAAGCGCGCTGATGGAGGACCCCGCTCTCGCACAAAGCGCCGTACGCGCTTTGCGAACATTAGGGGTGCGCATAGCGATCGATGACTTCGGCACGGGCTATTCCAGCCTGCGCTATCTGTCCGATTTCTCACCGGACAGTGTGAAGATCGATCGCTCATTCGTGGCTCGGATCGAGCATGACAAAGCGACGCGCAGCATCGTAAGCGGCATCATCCAGATGTCGCATAACCTGGGGTTGCGAGTAACGGCCGAAGGCATAGAAGAACCCGCTCAGCTTGAGCTGCTCAAGCAGGCGGACTGCGACTTCGTGCAGGGCTTCTTGTTAAGTAGGCCGGTTCCGCCGGACGATGTGCACGGTTTGAGGACGATCGCCCCCGACGCGACCTTGCAGAGCCAGTAAAGCCGGCTCAGAGCGCAGCGAGACGATGAGAAGCTCTTGGTGCCGCCGCCAGGCGGACAAATGTGTCCGGTCGGTAAGCCAATGTGCCGCCCGCGGCACTAATGCGCCTGCGGGCTCGGCCCGCGTGGCCTTTAGAGTGGCGCAGGCGATTTGCTAAGGCACATCAGCCATGTCCAAGCTGAAGATCAGCACACTCGTGTGTAGTGACCGTTCCGTTCTCGACGACGCGCAAGACGAGTGCATAGTTGCAGAAAGCGACATCCCTAGGCGTTTGCTTAGACCGTCTCCTCCATTGTCCTGAAGCTCGGCAGGGAGGCGGCCGTGGAGCGGTAAATTACTTGGGACCCTCTAGCCGCTCGTGCTCGTGCCAGCGCGCCAGACGGTGGCCGAACGCCCCTATGACGAGCGTGAACAAGGTCGCCAGCACCCATTCAAACGGCTCATCAAGTGGTCTTCAACGCATGCCTCGGTTACTCCTTCGGCTGACGCGGCTTGAGCCGCAACGCAGACTGCTTGACGCAATGCCAAGAGAAGAAGGCCAGCGCCAATATTCGTCACCGAGCGGTAGCTGTCAAAGTGGTAAAACGCGAAACGGAGCGTGATCGCCACCATCCCAGTCACCGGTAGCGCATCAGGCCGAAGATTGCGATCCTGAGCAATCAAATACCAATAGAACTCGAGCGGGACGTCCGCAGCGATCCGTTGACCGCAGCGCTCGACAATGGAAAATCAACGTGCTGCTCGGCCGAGGATGGCCTCAGCCTCTCCGGGATGTTTTCGATTGTAATGATCGTACAGAAGTGAGCTACCCGCCGCAGATAGGTGGTGGTAATCGTCGTATCTGTAGATAGGCAGTCCGTCGAAGTCCAACGCGCACGTCTCCTCAGAGCACGGAACATCGTAGGTGTGCATAACGTTCACTTCTGGGAACCTTTTCACTAACCGCTTAAGCATCGCCTGAATAGGCTCGTGCTGTTCACGAGCGATCGACGCATCGAATTGACATGCGTGCCGGCGCACCGGGAACAACAGGTCGTTGTTGAAGTTGCAGTTAATCAGATTCATCGGGATCATTGGGACATCGTCCATCAAGACCACGTGCTTTCCCGAAGCGAGTAGCTTTCCAATTGTGCTGGTCAGTTCCGCCTCCAACTGCCCCGGCATGAATCCATGACCGTTCGGCGCTGCCGCTGGCGCCGTAGCCGCGTTCAGATAGTTCTGCCATGCGGCAGCCATAAAAACCGTACTAACGTCCGGGTGCGACAGGGCGTAGGCCATTACGGCCTTGTCGTGATCGACGCACTTAAGATGATCGGGTAAGAGCGATACGTCTCCGGGCTTGGGCGGTTCGTTCTCGATAGGTGGGCAAAGCGTGAAGCCGACGTCATGTACCGCCAGGTGCTTATCCTTGCCCAACCGATCGAAAAACAGTATCAAGTGATAAGCGTGCGAGTCGCCCCACAAAATAGCTTTGTCCCGAGACGTCTGATCTCCCACCGTGCACGCACGCTCGTCAGTTACTTGGATTTGGGACCAGCACCGCTTTCCGCGCGGCATGTCAAAGAGCGCGTCGCCAGACCAATGAACGTCATTGCGAATCTTTTGAGGGTACGCGAACAGGAAGCCATCGCTCAACTTGGCGGTGCCTGCGATTACGCCCGACGCCACGATGGGAAGCACCAAGAACGCGCCAAGTGTGCGTCCGATTGTTGTTCGAGACCGGCGTGCTGGACCTTCCACATATCGGTACGTAAGGACCGAAAGCATGACGGTGACTGCGATCGCCGCTAAGTAACCAGTGGTCGATGCAAGCTCGAATCGACGAAGCGCAAAAAATATGGGCCAGTGCCAGAGGTACATTGGATATGAGATTCGCCCAACGTACACCGCTGCGCCGTTCGACAGTAACTTGTCGGCTAGCGTTGAGCGCCGACCGGCAAACATGGTCGCGATCGCCCCGCCACAAGGCACCAACGCACCGAGACCCGGGAACTGTGCGGTCGCGCTGAAACCGAAGACGCCAAACAATACGATTGCCAGGCCGAGGGCGAAGACTGCATCCCAATACCATCTCCGTTTTCCGTTCCGCCCATACTCGCCGAACGCAAGCAGGCTGCCGGCGAGAAATTCGAATGCGCGGTACTGAGCGAAGTAGTAGGAGCCCGGTAAATCTTTGTGGGACGCGACAATGGCCCATGCCATTGAGCCGACTGCGAGAAGCATCACCGCAGGTACCAACCACCGTCGGGCTTTCGTATGCAAAGAGTAGAGTAGGACCGGAAGAACGACATAAAACTGCTCTTCCACGGACAACGACCACGTATGGAGCAAAGGCTGATCGGCGGCCTTCGCATCAAAGTATCCTGTTTGCTTTGACAGATAGATGTTTGAAGTCATCGTCGCCACAGCAAGCACGTTCTTCGCCAAGCGAAAGCTATCGTCGGGAAACGAGAACAGTAGGCTGAACGCCATTGTCGCGGCGAGCACTAGGTACAGAGCGGGAGCGAGCCGCCTAGCCCGTCGCGCATAGAACGTCCTGAACGAGAATTCGCGCCTCACCAGGTCGCTAAGGATGGACGTTGTGACAACGAAGCCGGAGATGGCGAAGAACACGTCAACGCCCGTGAACCCGCCCGAGAACCGAGAAAATCCTGCGTGGCAAAGCACAACGGCGATAACGGCGACGGCCCGCAAGCCATCGACATCGGGACGGTACGTTTGTGATACGTGGGATTGTTCCGGACTACGAGGCAGGAGCATAAAAAACGGCGCGACACGGAATTCACTGGGGCGAGTCTAGATCACTCGGCGAGACGCGAATGATACAGGACGGGTAGCTGCCCTTACCGCCCTCCCGTGACCGAGGCACGGATGCTTGGCTTTGACTATTAATATCCACGTCCGCAAGACAAATAGAAAGTGATGCTATGGCGCTCAGAAGCATACGTGAAACACCGATCCGCACGAGCCCGTGCCACGACTTAAACTACTGCCGGTGCGCGGCAACGATCGAGAGGCGGACGGCTCTCGGCATGCCCAAGAGACCGGTCACAGCGGAGTTGTCGACCCCGAGGCAACTCGCCGGGGCCTCCTTCGCCGCAACGGACCAGTTCGCGGGATTTGGACTTGCGGTAGCACGGTTGACGCAATCAGTGAAGTCGCCGGTCCCAACGAACGGATGCACTATCACTATTTCGGCAGCAAGGAGGCCTAGCCGCTCTCCTTCTTCGCGTAGTGAGCGTACAGAGAGGCCAGCGAGGACGGGCGGATAGCGATTCCGGCGACCTTCGTATTGGCGAGCCCGCGCCTCGGGGCGTCCGCAGCCGACCCCGAAGAGACACTCGAACTGCAGCAACTGCAACGAACGCTTCCAAAGCATTGCAGCCGCTCACGTATCAATCGTTCGATGACTGGTGATCACAGATTCGTCTCCGATATGAAAGTGAGGTCTCTATAGGCTGAAGCACCGGAGTCCATCATGAGCCCGGAATGACAGTCTTGCGATTGCTTCGGAGATACCGGTACTCGTGCCACGTGAGGACGATGACGGTGATGTCCAGCGCCGTCACCAGTAGCAACCAAACCGAATGGGTGCACGTGTAGCGGTAGGCCTGGTAGGCAATAAACAGAGCGAAGACAACGATCGAAACAGGAAAGTACCAAAGTCTCTCACGCAGCAAACCAGCCACAAGCCAGAGCTTTGCCACTCCGTGCGCAAGCAGATAGAGCCCGGCGAATCTCTGGGCATCGACCGACAGGTGCTGCGCGGTGTGAAGCAGAAAGTTCGCCACCAGATCGTGCGGATCTTCGGCAAACTCGTCCCGGGTGACCCAGAGCACAAGCGCCAGAAAGTACCGCTGCGGCACCAGGTATGTGGCAACACCGGCGGCGATTTCTGCAAGCGCAAAGATTGCCTTCAACCCGAGGGTCAACTCGAAGAGGAGGTGCAGGTTCTTCTCGTGCAGGAGCCTGCGCGTACCCGTCTCACGCATTCGCTGTCCCCGGTTCTGCGACTTCGTCGCGCGCAAAGCGCCCGTAACGCAAGGCCAGCGTGGGGAGCACGATCAGGTTTAGCGCGGTCGACGTGATGAGACCGCCAAGAATGACGATCGCCATGGGTCCCTCGATTTCGTTGCCAGGTGCGCCGCTCGTCACCGCGAGCGGTGTTAGTGCGAGCGCGGTCACCAGCGCCGTCATCAGGATCGGCACCAGCCGTTCCGACGCGCCACGCACGGCGGTGTCGATGTTCCAGCTAAGCCGGTCGGCGTGAACCAGATGCTCGTAGTGACTGATCAGCATGATCGAATTGCGCAGCGAGATGCCGAGCAGCGTGACGAAGCCAACCATGCTGCCGAGCGACAGATTCGCGCCGGTGAGCACCACGCCCAGGACGCCGCCGACGAGTGCGAAAGGCAGAATGATCATCACCAGCAGCACGGCGCGCCGGCTCTTCATCGCGAGGAACAGCAACAATGCGATGCCCACCAGCGCGATCCCGCCGTATGCGAGCAGATCGCGCTGCGACTGCGCGCGTGCTTCGCTTTCGCCGCTGAACACGGCATAGGTACCCGACGGCATCCTGATTTCGCGATTCACGCGCGCCTGCGCTTCCCTAACGAAATCACTGACCGGCCGGTTGCCGAGATTCACCGACACCGTCTGCACGCGCTGGCCGCCGTCGTGCGTGATCTGGTAGCGGCCGGCGATCTGCCCGATGGTCGCGAGCGTAGAGAGCGGCACGGCGAAGCCGTCGGCATTGCGGATCATGAGTTCGCCCACCTTGCTGACCGAACCGCGCTGAGCCGGGTCGAGCACCACCGCGACGTCATAGGTGCGACTACCTTCGTAAATCTGCGCGACGGTCACACCGGCATAGGCTGCCTGAATCGCATCGAGTACTTCGACCGGGCGAAAACCCCATCGGCTCAGGGCGTCAGGATCGAGCCTCACATCCAGTTCGGGAATGCCGGGGGGAGATTCCACCCGCACGCTAGCAACGCCGTGAACCGTACCGATCAGTTGTGCGACCTGTTGAGCCGTGCGATCGATGACGTCGAGATCGTTGCCGAAGACATTCACGACCACGGGCGCCGTGGTACCCGAAATCGTTTCGTCGATGCGCTCCTCCAGGAACGTGTTCACTGACGTGGAGAGCCCCGGAAAGCGCGCCAGCGCCCGGCGGATTCGATAGAGCGCCCAGCTTTGGCCCGATGCCCCCATCGGCTCGAGATCGACTTCGAACTCCGAGAGCTGCACGCCGGTCGGGTCGACCACGCCGTTTGCGCGACCGGCGCGCTGGGCCACCAGACGCACCCCCGGCACCTGCATCAGCGCCTTCGAGACCTGCGTGCCGATGCGCAGCGATTCGGCAAGCGAAGTGCCCGCCGCGAGCCCCATGTGAACGGTGTAATGGCCTTCGCGCAGCTGTGGGATAAAACTCCCGCTCATGAACGGCAGCGACGCAAGCGCCGCGGCGCACAGCAGCGCGACGATCGCAATGACCACCTTCACATGCTGTTCGACGTTTGTCAGCAGCGCGTTATACCGCGTCTTGAGGCGCCCGATTAGGGGTGGCTCCCGTTCGGGCAACGAGCCCTTCGCAAGCAGGGCGAGCGCCATCGCGGGCGTGAGCGTCAGCGCGACGCCCAGCGACGCAAGTACGGCGAAAATGTAGGCGATGCCGAGCGGGGCGAACAGCCGTCCGCCGATACCCGTGAGCATGAGCACGGGCAGGAAGATCAGCATCACGATGAAGGTGGCGAAAACGACCGCGCTGCGCACTTCCAGCGAAGCCCGCAGCACGACGCGAAACGCGGGAAGCGGCTCGGCCAGCATGCGGTTTTCGCGCAGGCGCCGGTAGATGTTCTCGACGTCGATGATCGCGTCGTCGACCACCTCGCCCAGCGCGATCGCGAGCCCGCCCAGGGTCATCGTGTTCAGGCTGACTCCGAACGAGGTGAGCACGATGATCGCGACCAGCAGCGACATTGGAATCGCGACCGCGGAGATCACGGCGGTGCGCACGTTCAGCAGAAACAGGAACAGCACCGCAACGACCAGCAAGGCCCCGACGACGAGCGCCAGGCGCAGATGACCGACGGAGGCCTCGATGAAATTGGCGGGCCGGAAGATGTTCGCGTTCACCTCGACGCCCTCGCGGGCGAGCACTGGCCTCAGCCCGGCGAGGGTCTTTTCGATATTGCGCGTGACCGCCATCGTGTTGGTCCCGTACTGGCTTTCCATCACGATCATCACGCCGGGCTTGCCCATGATCGATGCGGCACCGACGGCCGGCGCGTTGCCCCAGCTCACACTGGCGACATCGCGAAGCCGGACCGCTGCGCCGTTGCTCGAACGCAGCACGACGCCGGCGAGTTTTTCCGGCGTGGCGATCTGGCCGTCGGCGTTGACGGCGATACGCTGATTGCTGTTCTCGATGAACCCGGCGCCGCGCACGCCGGTGGCCTGGCGCGCCGCGGCAACCACGTCTGCGATCGACAGGCCGTCGCGCATCAGCTTCGCGGGGTCGGCCTGAATCTGCAGCTCGCGCGAATCGCCGCCGAACACGATCACATCGGCGACACCTGGGGCGCTCAGCAACTGCGGTTTGACGGTCCACCGCGCGATGTCGTAAAGGTCCGCGAGCGAGCGCGTCTTGGAGCTTAGGCCGATGGTGCGCACGACGCTGGTCGTCGTGGTAAGCGGCAGCAACTGAGGAGCCGCGACACCCGCCGGTAGCGCGCCCGTGAGCCCACTGATGCGCTCGGTGACGAGCTGCCGGATCTGCATCACGTTGGCGTGGTCGTCGAACACGAGTGTGATCGACGAAAGGCCTTGCATGGACCGCGAACGGATCGACTGCAGCCTGGTCATGCCGCCGAGGGCGTTCTCCAGCGGCTGGGTGACGAGCGTCTCGACCTGCTCGCTCGTCATGCCCGGCGCCTGGGTCTGCACGATGCTCATCGGCGGTGCGAACTCGGGAAAGACGTCGAGCTTGGCGCGCGTGATGGAAAAGAGCCCATAGCCAGCCACCATGACGGCCAGCGAGAAGATGACGCCGCGAAAGCGCAGCGAAAAGCCGATGATCGCATTAAGCATAAGACGTGGAGTCGCGTTGTTCCGGACGGGGCATGGAAGGGTCGGTGGCGAAATCAGTCATCGCACTCGGGCGGATCCTTGCAGGCGGTGCCGATACCCCGTGGTTTGAGCTCCTCGGAGAGCAGCAGTTGCGCACCCTGCGTCACTACGCGGTCGCCAGCGTGGAAGCCGGAGGTCACGATGAATCCGCGATTGCTACCTGTGCCCTGCTTGTCCGCCGGCACGTAGCGTCGCGTAAAGCGGTCGTGCGCGGTGCGCACGTATGCCCACGTCTGACCGCCGTACCACACCACGGCCTGCTCGGGGATCAATAGCCGGGAGACGGCTTCGCTCGACGTCGGCACGCGCGCGCTGGTGCGCAGGTTCGCCGGCAGCGCGGCCTGCGCGACATAAAGCCATGGCGTGCCTTGCACGGCGGGATCGGCGAGCGGCGAAGCGGAAAGCCTCTGGGCCGGCACCGTGCCGCCGCTGGGTGTATCGACCGCGATGCGCGCGGCGGGCGTCGTGCCGAAACTGCCAGGCAGCGTAACGCGCAGCACCGCCGACTGACCTGCCTGCAGACGCTGGAACAGCGTTGACGCCGGTGTCGTTGCGGCGTTCGCGAGCGTGTCGCCGAATTGCTGTCGCATCGTGCCGACGAGGCCGTCGAACGTGATCCGGGCCGACTGCAGTTTCGCCGCGTCGCCCTGCATCGTTGCCTGCGCGGCCTGTAGACTCTTCTGCGAAACATTGCGGTCGTCGGCGAACAGGGTTCGGCTGCCTTCGTACTGCGAGCGTGAACTGGCCGCCTGCGCGGTGAATGTGGCCACGTCCGCGCGCGCGCTGGCGAGCCGGTTGCGCAGATCGAACAGCGGCTGCAGATCGATGACCGTCGCATCGGCGCGGATGCTGGACTGGCTCATGACGGCCGCAAGCGGCGCGACTTCGATATGGCCGGCGCGCTGGGCGTCAGGGCTCACGACTACGACGGTCTCGCCATTGACCGTCTGCACGGTGGAAGGCGGAGCCGGTCGTGCCGCCGCGGCCGCCGATGCGCCGGAGTCGTCGAACGCCTGATGGACGAAGTACCAGCCCGCGCCTGCGCACAGAGCTAGCGAAAGCACGGCAAGAATAATCACGCGGAGTTTCATCGTGTCGTCCCGTCACTGAGGGTGCGGCTTGCGGCGTCGCCGCCAAGCGGTAACTGCATCGCGTCTTCGAGCGCGCCGGCAGCCTGCTGGACGGCGACCTCGGCGTCGAGACGGGCGGTTTCGCTGATCTGGAAGTCGGCTTTCGCTTGCGCGAAAGTCAGTCGGTCCGCGTTGCCGCTGGCGAATGCAGCCGCCTGGCTGTCGAGTTGGCGGCGGGCGCTCGCCAGATGGGTGTCGGAGATCCGCAGAGCTTCGACGCTCGCGTGGTAGCGCGCCAGCGCGTGGGTGAGGTCGCCGATGATCCTGTCCTGCAGCGCGCCGGTACGGACCGCGGCTTCCTTGCGTTTGGCCTCGGCCTCCTCGATGCCCCCCTGGTTCTGATCGAAGATCGGCAACATGATGCCGGCCAGTCCAAAGCCGATCTTGTTGGTGCCGGTGTCGTACGTGTAGCCGGGACCGAGGTGGATGTCCGGGTACTGTTTCGCGACCTCGAGCTGAAGGGCCGATTCGGCAGCGGCGTAATCGGCCAGAGAGGCGAGCAGATCGGCGCGATGAAAGATCGCCGCCCGCTGCGCGTGCGCCACCGGCGGCTCAGGCGGAACCGCGCCGAAGGCGCTCAGGTCGAGTGTTACGCCGTCGATCGCGCTGACCGGCACGCCAACGGCGGCGGCCAGTTGAGCGCGCGCGTCCTGTTCGGCACTGCGTGCCGCGGCCAGATCGCTCTGGGCCTGGGTGTCGGCAAGCACGGCGGCGTCGACCTCGGGCCGCGAATACTGGCCCACAGCCAGACGATGACTGCTCATTTCCGTGATCTGGCGCTCGGCTTTCGCTTTGGTGGACAGCAAGGCGATGCGCGTACGCGAGGCGTACAACGCGAGCATGGCGTCGCGGACCTGCGCGTTGACCGTCCACGCCGCGCTGACGATGTTCAGCCGGGCCGCTTCCGACAGGTGAGCTGCCTGATCGACGCGATAGCCGCGCTTATGCGCAGTCTCGATCGGGATGTCGAGCGACGGACCCCACGTGAAGGGCGCGCCTGGTCCCGGGTTAGGTGTGTCGTACTGGAACGGCAACTGCAGCACCGGGTTGGGCACCGCGTCGGCCACATCGATGCCGGCTTTGGCCGTGCCCCATTGCGCGCGGGCGAGATCGAGGGCGGGACTGTAGTAGAACGCCGCCAGGGTTAGTCGCTCGCGGTTCCAGACCGCAGGTGGCCACGGCGTGACATCGTGGCCGGCTTCGCGCGCGAGGTAGGCGTGCAGATCGTCGCTCGCCAGGGAGCGCTGCTCGAATTGCCGGGTTAGCTGGTCGGGGGCGATCGGCTGCGGATGATACGTCGTACAGCCGGCCACTCCGGTCAAGGCGACGACGATAGTCGATAACGCGCGGCGCATTCTGGCATCCCGTCAGACGTTTTTTGCCGTCCACCCGGGCGGCTTGCGGGGCGGATGCTACGCCACTGCTTGTGAAGTTTTCGTCAAGAAGCCATCCGGCTGCTGGCGAGTGCGGCTCGGGTCCGGCTTAGGTCCGATTCTGAGCCGGCAGACTGAGCGACACGCAGGTGCCTTTGCCCGGTTCGCTGCCGATCTGGATCGACCACCCGTAGCGCTCGCACAGTTTCCTGACGATGGAAAGGCCAAGCCCGACCCCAGGCGTCGGCGTTTCAGACGATCCCGCCTGGTAGAACCGGTCGAAGACATGCGGCAGCGCATCCGCCGGGATACCCGATCCCGTGTCCTCGATGTGCAGCCAGCCGTCGGCGTAGCGAAACCGAACGTGTCCCTGGTCGGTATGCCGTACGGCGTTGTCGATCAGGTTGGATAGCACGATCGCAAGCGCCGGCCGGTTCGCCACGACGCGCAGTTCGCGGTCCACGGCAATGTCCGTCGCGAGTCCTTTTTGCGCGAGACGTCCGGCGAAAGGCGTCAGCGCGGTTTCGATCATTGTCGCGATTGCCACCGGCTCGCCCTCGCGTGCCGAATCTTCGCGCGCGAGCATCAGCAGTGCGTTGGTGACTTCGCGCATGTTGTTCGCTGCCCGCTCGATCTGCTGCAGACGCGCGCGCGATTTGCCACGGATCGCCGGATCGCGCTCGAGCAGTTCGCAGCTCGTCGTGATGGTCGTGAGCGGTGTGCGCAGCTCGTGGCTGACATTCCCCGTGAACGCCTTCTCGCGCGCGATCATGTCGGCCATGCGGTGGTGGTAGTCATTGAAGGCCTGCACGAGCCCGGCCAGTTCGGTCTCGTCGTATTTGCCCGGATGGATCGGCGCCGACTCTCCGAGCCGCAGCGTCTTCACCTGTTTCGCGAGTCCCGCGACCTGCCGTACCAGCAGTCCCGAAAGTCCAAACGACAGCCAGATCGTCAGCAGCGCAAAGATGCCGGTGCCGCCCATCAGCCCGTCGATGACCGCCTTGAAATGCTTTTCATAGAGGTTGAAGTCATAGACCCGGTACAGGCGCGCCGTGCCCATCGGCGCGATCGCGACGTGGATCTCCCGTTCGCCTATGATGATTTCGCGGCTGCCGAAAGGCAGGTTCCTGACCGTTTCGGGCAGGACGATGGACTCACGGTCCGCGCCCGAAACATAGCCATTCATTCTTACATCGAATGGCGGCAGCAACGCCGGATTGGCCTGGTAGCCCTTCAGCACATTCGCCATGTCGTCACGGATCAGCGCGGCGATCAGTCTTTCTTCCTGCGCCTCGGCCAGGGCGCGCACGCCCAGCGCCTGGGCGACCAGCAGCGCGATGGTTAGTACGGAAAAAAACAGCGCGACCTTGAAGCGCAGGCTAGTTCGCATCGTCGGCACTCGCCACGAGCCGGTACCCGACGCCGTGCAGCGTTTCGATCACGTCGATTTCATCGGGCCCCACGAGCGCCCGACGCAGGGTATAGATGTGTGTACGCAGCGTATCACTACCGGGTAGCGCCTCGCCCCAGACTTCGGCCTCGAGCTCGGCGCGGGTGAAGGTGCGGCGGGGCGACTGCATCAGGATGCGCAGCAGGTGTAGACATTTGGGAGGAAGCTTGATCGGTCGCCCGGCGCGTTCGACGATCATCGTTGACAGGTCGAGGCGCACATCCGCGAACCGAAGATCCATGGTGGCGACCTGGCCGCGATAGCGCTTGATCATGGCGCCAAGACGGGCGCCCACTTCCATCAGGGAGAACGGTTTGACCAGGTAGTCATCGGCGCCGTGCACGAAACCTGCGAGCTTGTCGTCGAGCGCGTCCCGCGCGGTCAGCATTAGCACAGGCGTGTCCCGCGCCGCCTCTTCCCGCAGCCTGCGACAAAGCGTGAGCCCGTCCAGGCCCGGCAGTGACAGGTCGAGGAGGATGGCGTCCCATGAGTCGGCAAGCGCCATCTCCAGCCCGACGTAGCCATTGGAGGCTACATCGATTTGGTAACCACTAGCCTCAAGATAGTCGTAGAGGTTCGCGGTAATCGAAGAATCGTCTTCGACAATGAGCACCTTCATGGACATACGTGAATCACCCTCGGACAGCAGAAACGCCGATGCTACCGCAGAACTTCATGCGTCGAGGATGCGTAGGTCCGATCGATTCGGGCGTGAGTACATCCTGACAAGGACTGCACATTCGCTGCTGAGTGACCGCTTTCAAAGAGCAATTGGTCGTACGAGCGGCACACCGGCGGCCTGGGTGGATGTCCTTTCAGGCCGCTCTCTGTCATTGCTGCGTATTTCCGCCTGCGTCGGCACAATGGTCTGGCGCAGCCGCATCGCCGTCCGATGGCTGGACAACCCCATCAGGCTGCTGACCTGCTCGTTACTTTTTCCCGCGATCAAATGACGTCGGCCGAAAGTGTTTCTAAGCAGGCGGGGACTCTCGTCAGCAGCGGAAAGATTCGCCTCGTGCAAGGCGGAGCGCACGCATTTGAGCAGCGTGTCAGGCTGCATCGGTTTGCCGGCCGCCGTCGTAATAAAGAGCCACTGAGTCGGGCAAAGTATAGAGCGGCGCGCGTCGCTGTAAGTGCATAGCACGTCGAAGGCGAAGTGACCTGCTCCCCGCGATTAGTACGCTGACGGTGTAGAGTCCGTTTCGACAAGGAGCGGTCATGAAGAAGCGATTCACCGAAGAACAGATTATTGGCGTGCTCAAGGAAGGTGAGACGGGCCTGAAGCCATCGGAGCTATGCCGTAAGCACGGCATCTCGGAAGCGACCTACTACAATTGGAAGGCGAAGTTTGGCGGCATGACGGTGTCCGATGCGCAGCGCTTGAAGGAGCTCGAACACGAGAACGGAAAGCTCAAGCGTTTGCTGGCCGAGTCGATGCTCGACAACTCTGCGTTGAAGGACCTGCTGTCGCGAAAGTAGCAAGCCCGCAGGCCAAACGCGAAGCGGTCAAGATATTGATGACCGAACGCGCCATGAGTGTCACCCGCGCCTGCGGGCTGGTAGGAATTTCTCGGTCTCTGTTTCAGTATGAGTCGCGCCGCCGGGTTGAAGACGAGGCGCTGACTGGCCGGATGATGGCCATCGCGGCGCAAAAGCGTCGCTATGGTTATCGGCGCATTCATGTGCTGTTGCAGCGCGAGGGCTGGCTAGCAAACCATAAACGCATCTGGCGGCTGTATAGCAAGGCTGGACTGAGCGTGCGCAAGCGCCGTCGCAAGCGCACCGCCGCTGTCGAGCGCAAACCGCTGCCGATGCCAACGGGACCGAACCAGAGCTGGTCGATGGACTTCGTCAGCGATGGGCTGGCCTATGGTCGACGCTTTCGCTGCCTGAACGTGGTCGACGATTACACGCGTGAATGCCTGGCCATTGAGGTCGATACCTCATTGCCAGGTCAACGTGTAAAGCAGGTGCTTGAACGGTTACGCGAGATGCGCGGCTTGCCCGGGTCCATCACGGTGGACAACGGTCCGGCGTTCGCCGGTAAGGTGCTGGATGCATGGGCTTACGAAGTGGGCGTTATGCTGTCCTTCATCCGGCCTGGCAAGCCGGTGGAAAACGCTTACATCGAGAGCTTCAACGGGCGATTCCGGGACGAATGTCTGAACGAGCACTGGTTCGTTTCCATGCGTCACGCCAAGCGTTTGATTGAAGATTGGCGTATTGAGTACAACACCGAGCGGCCTCACAGCTCGCTCGGGTACCTAGCGCCGATGCAATTCGCGCAGGCGCGCGAAGCGAAGGAACTACTAACCTCGGACTCTAACAGCGCTTCGTACTAATACCGGGGGCAGGTCAGTCCAGTTAGAGCGCGATCGCGTCGAGGCAGAAGTCTGGCCCGCCAACGCAAGCATCAGATTCACGGTCAGTCCGAAATCCTCGATGAGATAACCGGCTTCGCAAATGCCTCCTGCCTTGCTCATGGACGTGGCCTTTACGCGCTCAGCGAGCGTCTTTTCCGTCGACCGATATTCCTATACGGTCTTGGCGAGCGCCACTGCCGAGCCCACCTCGAAGGCAGTCCCGCTGTCCGGCTCGCCTGGCCTCGAAAATCATCCAGGTTCGCCATAACGACGTCTGCCGAACGGATCAGTTCGACGTTCGCGCCATAGATCCATCGCGCGGCGCCTTCATCTTGAAGGAAGGAGGGCAACTGGCATCGAGCGGGTATAGCCCAACGAAGCCGCGATCGCGGCAGATACGATCACACCCGACATTTGGCGAAGAGGGCTGTTGCGAAGCTGATACGGATCACCGTTAAGCGCCCCATCCGTCTCTTCGCATCGTCCCTTCGCGGGCAGAACGGAAAATCGCTTGCATCCGAAGGTCCGGCACCGATAAAACCGCAAGCTAGATTTCGCCTTCTCAAAATAAACGGGCTTTGTCTTCGGCAAGCGGGCGAGTGCCTAGAAGCAGTGGAAAAGAACAAGGTCATAGATCTTCTAAGATATGAGCCGGCGGCGCGTGGGAGATCACTCCAAGAATTTCTCGTCGAGGCACAGCGCTTCATCGACCGGGGAGCAGAGGGCTATACAAGTGCGTCTGACAACCGGCTGATCGTCAGTTGTTGGATTGTACCCGGGCAGTCCGCAACTTCCGCTGATGAATCCATACTGGGAGTACCCCAGGGCACGCCTTTATTGATAGGGTTTTATAAACGTCCGGGCGCGGATGCGGCAAGCATGCTCCGTATGTGTCTTGCGAAATGGTTGGCCGAGAACGGGTCGCTGGATCAAGACCTTCCGTTGCACATAGGAATACCTGCGACTGACGAGACGTTGGAAAGGCTCGCCATCCGGGAAAGGTGGCTTGGCAGTGACGCCTGAAGAATCAAACGAAAAAAGCCATTTTGGCAATTCCTCCAGCAACAAGAGCCCCGCGATGCAGGGGTGGCCGCCGGTCAGCGTACTGTGGACGTTGACGGAACAGACTCGGTCCAATAATTACCTTGCCGTCGTCCTGTCGAATGAGCCAACCGGCGTTCGTCGCTCGGAACGTATCAATCAACACGGAATGGATTATCGATTATGTTTGAGCGACGAAGGAAGCATCTCGGCTGGGCGCGCACGGCAAATCGCTCATTTTGTAAACCGATGGCACGGTCGTCGCCCGCAATTCCACGGGCAACAATCGCGCGAGTCGCTCGAGTGCAGGGCGCCCGGCAGCTCGTCGCAGAGTGTTTGAAGCGCCTAGCTAGCTCGAAGGCGGCTTTGGCCTGGTTGTACGTCGGCCGCGACAAGCTAACTCGTTTCGGCACGACGAACTCACAGCATGAACAGCGCCGTCGGCTCCTGCAGATCAAGGGCAACCTCGCGCGAGCGGCCGTCGAGCGTCGTTAAGGCTCGCTTAGAGCTACACGAATTTGGGCGTCGCATACAAGAAGACTGGGGCGCCGTCACCACAGCGTGACGGTATGACCCGCGCAGCGGCGTTAGCCGGTGCGCCGCGCGCGACGAGCTCACCGTAGTAGCAGGACAGCAGAAAGACGTCATGGTAGTGGTTGGGACAAAGTCCTGCGGAAGATGACTCGTGGGCGCTACAGCTCATAATCGGTACGATTTGCCTGCGGCTAAAGTTTCAGGGCATTAGTGCCGATAACATGAAGCGTGAGTGAACCGGTTCGTCGCGCGACGCGTCTTCCCGCTCCTCATATGCACCCTAGGTAGGCCCACCCCAGTGTCTTCGACGAGCCGGTCATTATGAAGCGAGCATCCCTTAATCACGTGTATCGATTGGTCTGGAACAGACGTTACAACCGATTCGTTCCTGCCGCCGAGACTCAGCGTGCTTGCCGTAAAACCGCTTCTGGTCGTAAGGGACTGGCCGCGACCATCCTGGGCGCGAGTGCACTTGTCAGTGGGCCGGGCTGGGGCGCCTCTTTGCCAACGAATGGCCATATAACAGCGGGGACCGGGACGATCAGCCAATCGGGTGAATCCCTAACCGTCAATCAGTCGAGTGGGCGTCTGGCAATCGACTGGAACAGCTTCTCGATTGGCCAGGGGAACACGGTCAACTTCGTACAACCCTCGGCAAGTGCAGTTGTGCTTAATCGCGTAACGGGCAGCGATGTATCCGTCATTCAGGGCGCCCTGAACGCCCCTGGACATGTCTTCCTGGTGAATCCTAACGGCGTTCTTTTCATGCCGACAGCGCAGGTCAATGTCGGCGGGTTGGTCGCTTCGACGTTGCAGTTGAGCGATTCAGACTTCATGGCCGGTAAGTATCACTTCTCCGGCAGC
Source organism: Burkholderia sp. 8Y (assembly GCF_902506145.1). GTDB lineage: Bacteria > Pseudomonadota > Gammaproteobacteria > Burkholderiales > Burkholderiaceae > Caballeronia. Next base: position 102,915 of record NZ_LR733544.1, read on the forward strand.
AGCTCCAACGCGATCGTCAACCAGGCGAATATCCAAACCACAGCGGGCGGAGCGATTGCGCTGGTTGCTGCCCGGATTGTCAATACCGGCGCACTCGTCGCGCGGGGCGGCAGCGTGCTTATGGGCGCCGGCAGTGACGTGACGCTTGACTTCGGCGGCCCCGTTAAGGTTCAGGTCAACAAAGGCGTCCTCAATGCGTTGATCGACAACGGCGGCGCAATCCAGGCAGACGGGGGGCTGATCTACTTGCGCGCGAGCGCGGCCGACACCCTGCTCTCGACCGTGATCAACAACACTGGCGTGATCAGGGCACGGACGCTTGCGAACGGCGAGACAGGCCAGATCTCGCTCGTTGGCGACATGACACACGGCCGCGCGGTGGTCGGCGGCACGCTCGACGCAAGCGCACCCAGTGGCGGCAATGGCGGCGCCATCGAGACGTCGGCTGCAGATCTTGTTACTCTGCCGAATCTCCGGGTAACTGCAAGCGCTAAGGCCGGCACCTCCGGTTCTTGGCTCATCGATCCGTACGATTACACGATCGATTCGACGGCCGCGAGCAATATTGTCAGCGCGCTTAATTCGGGTACCAGCGTCACGGTAACGACCCAGTCGGGCAACGCGTCCTATGGCTCTACCGGCGCGGGCAGTGGTGACATCACTGTGTCTAGCGCCATTGGCAAGACCGCAGGATCGAATGCGACGCTGACTCTGCAGGCAGACCGTGACATTACGGTCAACGCTCCGATTACCTCGTCATCCGGCAAACTCAACGTTGTGTTGAGCGCGGCGAACGCGAGCGGCGCCACCGTCGGCGGCGTTGCAGTCAACGCAAACATCAACTCGAACGGTGGTGACGTTCTTATCGGCGGCGCAGCAGGTTCGGTGTACAACGGCATCGGCTATGCGCTAAACCGCACGTCAACGGCCAATCCGGCTGTACTGGTGGGTACGGGCGTATCGATCGCCTCTCAAGGCGGCAACATCACCATCAACGGTCAGTCTTCGGCAAGTTCGAGCTCGTACGACGGTACCAAGGCAGGGGTTTATTTCCTTTCGGGAGCCACGGTCGACAGTGGCGGCGGCAACCTGCTTGTGAGCGGAAAGAGCACGACGAGCGCCAAAGAATTTGGTATTTCTGTCGAAGCGAATTCGAACACGCTCACGACGTTCAAGACGTCTGGCGGAAGCGGCTCTATTGTCTTTGACGCCAGCAACTCGCAGGGCGTCAATGGCGCGCTTGGCCTCGTCAACGCCGGCAATCAAGCACGCGTGATCTTTACCTCTCCGTCCGTTGCCAACCTGCTCTTTTTGATCAATGGCTCGGCGCAGCTGACGACTTTCACTTATCACCCGCCTTGCGGCAATTCGTCGTTCCCCAACTGTGGCACGCTTGAGGTCCCGGGCTCGAACGGCAGTTACTTGTATGCAACGTACCAAGCCGTCAATATGGCGACGCTCCCCGTGTACGTGTTCCAAACTGGCTCGGGCTCCAAGGTCTATGACGGCACGACGGCCGCTACTGGCCTGTCGTTCTCGAGCCTCGGCGCGCCGTCAGGATTTGACGTCAGCAACCTCAGCACTTATCCGGTGTATGCGACACCGAGCAAGAACGTCGGCACCTATCAGAGTTTGATACCAAGCAGTGGCAATGCGACCTCGTACACCTCGGGGTCGAACACCTACGCTGTCGGTTATTTCAACAACGGTAGCTACACCATTACGCCTAAGAGCTTGACACCGATCGCGAGTGACAAAGTCTACGACGGCACGACGGCTGCCGCGGTCACAGCATCGGGCATCGTTTCGGGCGACAACGTCAATGTCAGTGGTACGGGGTCATTCTCCAGTGCCAACGTCGGGAGCTACAACAACGTTAGCATCTCGGGGATTGCCTTAAGCGGCCAGGATGCAGGCAACTACTCGCTCGCGTCGTCCTCCGTTAATAGTGCGTCGGCTAGCATCACGCCTCGCACGGTGACAGTTTCGGCGACCAAGACCTACGATGGGTCGACCGATATGACGGGCTACGTAACCATCGGCAACCTCGTATCGGGCGAGTCCCTGGGCTATAGCGGCGCGACGGCAAACAGCCGCACCGTCGCAGGTGCCAGCTACCTCAGCGCGTTGAGCCTGACCGACGGAACGAACGGGCTGGCCAGCAATTACCAGCTTCCGACGCTGAGCTCGGCGAGTGCAAACAATGGCGCGTCAATTACGCCAAAGTCGCTGACGGTGGCCGGCATCAGCGCGGCTGACAAGACTTATGACGGCACGACTGCGGCGACCGTCAGCACCGTTGGCGCCACGCTCGGCGGCCTCATCACCGGTGATGCGGTGACGCTTGCGAGCACGGGCGGGTTTGGCGACAAGAATGCCGCTGTCGGCAAGACGGTCAATCTCAACAACAGCTTGAGCGGCGCGGACGCGGCCAACTACACGGTTGGCGGTCAGAGCACGACGACGGCGACCATCACGCCCAAGTCTCTCACGGTGGCTGGCATCAGCGCGGCCGACAAGACCTATGACGGCACGACTGCGGCGACCATCAGCACCGTTGGCGCCACGCTCGGCGGCCTCATCACCGGTGATGCGGTGACGCTTGCGAGCACGGGCGCGTTTGGCGACAAGAATGCCGCTGTCGGCAAGACGGTCAATCTCAACAACAGCTTGAGCGGCGCGGACGCGGCCAACTACACGGTGGGCGGTCAGAGCACGACCACGGCGAGCATCACGCCCAAGTCTCTCACGGTGGCTGGCATCAGCGCGGCCGACAAGACCTATGACGGCACGACTGCGGCGACCGTCAGCACCGTTGGCGCCACGCTCGGCGGCCTCATCACCGGTGATGCGGTGACGCTTGCGAGCACGGGCGCGTTTGGCGACAAGAATGCCGCTGTCGGCAAGACGGTCAATCTCAACAACAGCTTGAG
>NZ_LR733543.1 GCF_902506145.1 Burkholderia sp. 8Y
AGTTGTATATGGTCTGGTCGCTGATCCCGTACTTCTTCGCGACATCGGCAATCGGCGCCTTGTCCGCCTCCCGCAGGATCGTGACCATCTGCTCTTCGGTAAACCGGCTCTTCTTCATGACTTCCTTTCTCCGTAGGAAGCCATTCTCTCAAGTTTCAGCTGGTCCGAAAATTCCAGGGCAGGTCATTTCGTCGAAGCGCTCGATACCGTCGACCGAGAAAAGGCTGACAGCTCCGAGGGATCTGTGTCCAAGGACGCATGCAGCCTAAAAACCGGGAATGTGCCGAGGTCGAAGGCCTTAGCATTCGTTATCTGACCTTGACCATTGCGGGCGCGGGCGAGCTGACAAGGCAGCTACAGTTGAGCTTGATGCAACCGGCCATATCCCGGTTCTTTGTGGCTCCAGATTTGCGCCGGGGCCCTCTTTGCGTTGCGTGCCGTTTGGATCCGGGGCATTTGTCTCGGGGCGGCAATCGAAGTCGGAAGGCTGCACGGCTTGACGAGAATGGAAGGGACCGTGCGGCGCATCCTCGAGTAGGCTGCGCCATTCGAGCAGACTGTCAATGACGGGACGAACTTAGGTCGGCGCTCTGCGTGGCGCCGTCGCGTTTGCGACGATGCGAAGAGCGCTATCCCGACTGACATTGCGGCAACGAATGAGGATTCCCTGTGGTGTCCCGTTGGCTGCGCAGACAATTGCAGCTCCAGGACAGACCCAAGGCGGGCACGCCTCGGTCTGTTGCACCTCCGCTTCGGTGACCGCAAGCCACCAAAGGGGCGGTTCGCTCGCGCTATTCCGCGCAGCATCAATATCAAGCGCAGCACCATGAGTAAGATCGCTTAGGAAAAGGTTGGTTGTGCCGTAAAAGTCGAGTGGGAGGGCGCGTTTTGCCGACCCGAGCCACCAGGTGCGCGATGGCCGTGGATCGCTCGAAAGGTCGGTGCTTATGGGCGACTCACCATGTGTCGCCCACGAGCACCGCATTCAGCGCTGCGCGCTCCGAAAGGTCAGGCGAACCGTCAGACCACCGCCGTCCCCGCCGCGTTCGAGTGACGCTTGCGCATTATGCTGTTCCGCGATACGCCGAACGATAGACAGTCCCAAACCACTGCCGGATGAGGCATGGCCACTCCCACGATAAAAGCGCTCCCAGACGCGGGCTTGCTCTTCGTCTGCGATACCTGGGCCGTTATCGCTGACCTCAAGCACGGCGTGGTCGCCCTCTTTCCGTACGCGAACGTCGACCCGTGCCCCCCTTCCGGCATACGAATCGCATTGTCAACAAGATTGTTGAGCATGGTGCGTAGGTTGTCGACATTCCCGCTAACGGTCACTGAATCGCCGCCAATCAGGCCAATGTCAATCTGGTTACTCTCAGCGAACCTCGCCCGATCACTTACAACCGAGCCGGCCAGGGCGACCAGATTAACCTCGCGAGCTACGGGAGGTGGCGATTCTGGCGCTAGTCGTGCAAGCGTAAGAAGTTGTTCGGCCAGACGTGCTAATCGTATGGCACCCGAATGAATCTGCGCAACGGTCATTCTTTTTTCTTCCGCGCTCGATACGCGCTGTAGCAGTTCAGCCTGCAGCGCGATCCCCATGATCGGGGTGCGCAACTCGTGGGCGGCGTCCGCAACGAAGTGCCTCTGCGCAACGAAAGCGCAGTCTAGTCGCCGAAAGAGTTCATTAAGCGCGTCGACGAGCGGCTTCACTTCGGCGGGCATGGTAGCCGTGTCAATCGGCTGCATATTGTGGGCATCGCGTCTCTTCAGGTCCAAAACAATCTCGCGCAAAGGGCGCAAGCCGTAGCCGATCCCGAACCACAGAAAAAGCGCAAGCACCGGGATCAGAGACAGCACGGGCCAGAATAAGTGCATGGCGATCTCCGCTACGGCCTCCCACCGCGCTTTCCGCAACTGAGCGACCCGCACCAATATATCGCCGTCCCGCGCGACGAAGCTATGCCAAAGCTCACCGTTGAGAGTCATGTCAGACGGGCCTGCGCCCCGAGGAGGAGGCAACCGGGCATCCGCGTCGCTGCTGAACACTCGCGTTGAACCTCGCCAGACCTCGAGCAGGACACCGTGGGATCGCTGACCTGACATTTGGTCGTCGTCGCGTTGTCCTCCCAGCGACAAGTGATCGCCCGTGTCAATCGCAACGTGGCGCGCGATCACCTTCAACTGATCACCGAGAACCTCATCGAGTTCGATAAGCGCGCCCCGATACGTCGCGGCACTCGCAAGTATGCCCGCCAACAATGTAGCAGGCAGCAGCCACAACAGCAGGCGCCCGCGAAGCGATCTCACGCCGTCTCTCCGATCTGGTAGCCAACGCCGCGTATATTGCGGATCACGTGCGCTCCAAGTTTGCGGCGCAGGTTATGCACGTGAACCTGCACGGCGTTACTTTCGATTTCTTCGTTCCAACCGTACAAACTATTTTCAAGTCGCTCACGGGAGATAACCCTGTCTGGGTCGCTCATCAGTTCGTGAAGGAGAGCAAATTCTCGCGCGGTCACTGCAACCTCTTCTCCGCGCAAGCTTACTAGGTGGCGGGCCGGGTCGAGCGAAAGCACCCCGACATGCAGAGTCGTATCGACGCGACCGGATTGGCGGCGAGTCAATACGCGGATGCGTGCCAGCAACTCTTCGAGCGCAAATGGCTTGACCAGGTAGTCATCGGCACCTGTATCCAAGCCGGCGACTCGATCGGGCACCGCGTCGCGGGCGGTGACGATAATCACCAGCGTCGGATCTCTGCGTTGCCTTAGCTTTAGTAGCAAGCTCAGCCCGTCTTGCTTGGGAAGCCCGAGGTCGAGCAAAATTAGCCCGTATGAACCGCACCGGATTTTGTGGAGGCTCCAACTCTTGAGACAATGGAGCCATGAACAAGAAGGTAACGAAATTTTCCCCAGAAGTTCGCGAGCGTGCGGTACGTCTGGTGCGCGAGCAGCGTAGCG
>NZ_LR733547.1 GCF_902506145.1 Burkholderia sp. 8Y
TGTTTTATAACCGCAGTCGTCGTCATTCGTCGCTCGACTTCGTATCACCGGTTCAGTTCCTGCAAGACTGGATGAAGGCTCAGCAGACCAAGGACGCGGCCGCATAACCAGAGGCCTCTGGAAGGCGCTTATCGAGGCATATCAGACCGCGGGTGACACGCGAAACTTCGAGCAACTCGTCGATGAGGCCAGTCACATGCTTGACTTGGCGGCGAATCATATTGCTCACTTGGTTGATTCGCTCCTCGTCAGGCTGTCCCCGCAGAAGCGTTCGCCGACAGCGAACTCGGCCGGAACGCCGGCAAAGTCGAAGAAGCGGCGGTTGAGATAGTCGACGTACCCGTCGGACCTCGCCGTCCAGACGGGTTGCGGCAGACTGTCCGTGATGACTCGGAATTGTTGTTCCCCCAACCTCCACACCTCCGAGTCTTCTATCAGCTTTTGGATTGACAGGGTTGCTTGCTGTCGTTCCGCCAGATGGTGCGCAGCCGCCGCTGTGCTTACCTGCAGTTCAGCCTCGAGCGTCCGGGCGTGGCTAGACAGTGTTTCCGTGTCCTCCTGGCATCTGACGCATCGGGTGAAGTCCTCCATGAAGTGCACAATACATAACAACTCACCACTGGACGACAGTACAGGTGTGTTCTCAATGCGCCAGTAGCGGCCGGAGCCGGCTTGCGAAGTACGGTCGGAGCAATCCAAAAGGATTTGGTGGGAAGACTTCGTCTCAACGACCGTTGCCAACGATGAGCGAACCTTTTCCACGTTGTCCGGACTGCGCTGTGCGAAGCGCCTTTCAAACGCATCCAAGAGTGGGGAGCCGACGATTTCTTGTCGAGGTGTTCCAGCCTCACGAATATAGGCATCGCTGGCCGCGGATATAACGAAGTCCAGGCCAGGAAACAGAATCAGCATTGGCCTCGGTATCGCGTCAACAAGGTGTCCCGGGTTGCCATGTCGCCAGCCATCGTTCTGACCGGGTTGGGTCGACGAGGTGGAATCTGAAACGACTTTGCTTAGTCCGGAATCGCGCATGTGTTCACATCCTCACCACAGCAGCGCTTTGCCCGCCAGATGAACGAACAGGCGTTCGCCTGGTTGCGTCGAATAAAAGAAGTCCGTAGTGGTCTGGCTATTGGAGGCAGTTCCCCAAGCCGCTGCGACTCCCCCTTGGCAGGCGGGGGCACTCTTTCATAGCATACGTTGAGCCGGAAAGTTCATATAGTTGGGACGCCGTAGATTTCCAGGTGGTCTCGCATGCTACTGCGCGCGCTGACATTTGGTGCAACGTGGAGCGGGCATAACCGCGAGCGGCGGGCGGCCGTTCCGGTAGCGGATTCCTTCCGATAGACGAATTGTTCCTGCGGGCGGGCTCTAGCGTGTAAGGTATTAGAACAATGGGGAAGCGAGGCGACAAGCACTCAACTCAGGTTCGCTAGATGCGGACGAACCGAGCCCGAACGAACGTGCTATCGAGGTTGCGATGACAGTGCCAGAGATGCCCGACCAAGGCCCGTCCGAACGCCTGTCGTTCCCGCCGCTGAATTTCCGCGCTGCGAGGCAACAACTTATAGTCGCGCTAATCGCTTCTGTTGTGGTGCCACTGTTGCTCGGCGCGCTGTATGGCTGGCACACGTATGAACGAGCAATCGCGGTGCAGTCCGCGCGTTTAAATCAGCTAGCTTGGGTAGCTGAAAGTAAGCTCACGGGTCTGCTTGATGTAAGCCGTGAACTCGCTACCCAGGTCGGAGACAGCTACAGGTCAGCCGACATCCGTGGTATCGCGGCAAGAAACGGTACTCTTCATGCGCGACTAGAGGCGCTTCTATCAGCTCATTCGGAGGTGGCCGCACTGTCCATCGTCGACGGCAGAGGGCGGGTGCTTGCAAGCAGCAAGCGGCTACATACTGGGAAGCTACTCGTCGATATGGGCGACTTGCAAGCCGTTCGCGCGGCAGTGCCTAATCTCTACATTTCGCTTCCACAGAGCGACGGGGACGCCGGAGCGGGTTATGTGAACGTTTTCGTTCCAATGACGACGGTGGAGGGTCACTATGACGGGGCCACAGTTGTTTCCGTCAATCGAGACTACCTGGCGCAGATTTGCCACGAGCTCATCGTCGAAAATCCCGCAGTGACTGTCGGACTCTATCGAGAAGACGGAGGCATCTTGATACGGATTCCGACGCCGCGTCTCACGGCGCCACCATCGAAGCATGCACTCCTCGAGCATGCATTCGCGCGAGACGCGTCTCGCGGCATCATGACCATCGACTCACCACTCGATGGGATTCGGAAGCTTCTTGCTTACCGGCGCGCGGGGCAGTATCCGGTTTACGCATCTGCCGGGCTTGCCATCACTGACCTCGTTCGAACCTGGGTCCAAGAGGATATGGCAATTGTCCTTGCTGCATTGCTTCCCTGCGTGGGCCTTTGGTTACTTATCGGATTTTCGCTTCGCCGCCTTCGTGCTGAGGAGACGTCTTGGCGCAACTGGCGTCGCGAGGTGTCACGACGCCGCTCTGCAGAGGCCTCGACGCGGCAGCTTCAACGCATGGGGGCGCTTGGGAATCTCGTTGCCAGCGTCGCGCATGACTTCAACAACCTGTTAATGGTGGTCACTGCGAACATTGAGATTGCCCGTCGCAAGAACTACAACGGCCTTAAGAATGAAGTCGACGCTGTCGAGCGCGCCTCTTCGAGCGCCCGCGAGCTCGCGCGCCGTCTCATGAGTGTCGCTCGCCGGCAACCGCTCAAGCTGGAGGTCATTCACCCCGAGCAGTGGTTAGTGGAAGCCCGGCCTCTCATTCAATCCGCTGTTGGGAGCAAGGTTACCCTCATCCTTGAAGTCAATAGCGACGTCTGGACCATCAAGGTCGACCCGTCTGAAATCACCTCTGCTGTCATCAACATGGCGGTGAATGCGAGGGATGCGATGCCTCAAGGGGGTTCGTTCGTGGTCCGCTGCAAGAATTTCGCACTGGAACATCCGCGATTCGGCTTACAAGCTGGGCAGTACGTAGAGTTCTCTTGCCAAGACACCGGCTCCGGAATGAGTCCAGAGGTCGCCCGGCATGCATTTGAACCGCTCTTTACAACAAAGGAAGCCGGAGCTGGCACGGGGCTTGGACTCGCTCAGGTCTTAGCGATGGCCGAGCAGGCAGGCGGCAAAGCCCGGTTGGAGACGGAGCTTGGCAAAGGCACCACTATCTACGTCTATCTGCCACGTTGGAGTGGAGCTGCCACGGAAGTCGGCGAATCAAAACAGATATCGGCCGCCGAAGCAAGCCGTGAGAATCCCACGGTGCTGCTCGTGGAAGACAACGAAGAGGTAGCTGCGGGGCTAATGGCGGTGCTAGAGGTTCTTGGCTGCAGCGCGCGTCATGAACCCTCCGGTGACGCCGCCCTTGAAGTGCTGGAGGCGGGTCAGGACTTCGACCTCGTACTATCTGACATCCAGATGCCAGGCGCGTGCGACGGAATCGGGCTTGTAGAGTGGATAAAGAAGCACCGCCCGAATCAGGCGGTGACGCTAATGACTGGCTATGCAGCTCATTTTGAGAAAGCCAGAGAACTAGGCGTCTCGGTGCTTTCGAAACCGTTCAATGCGGACGACCTAAACATGCTGTTGACGGGCGATGCCTTGTCGCGTGAAGGACCGTAGCCGTTGAGTAGAGAGCGGCGCATGCGCGTACGGCCCGGCGGTACAGTAGCCGCCAGAAGCTGAGTAGTTGCCGCTTGGTGCCCGGCATACAGGAGATGTGCGCTATGGCTTAGCGCGCTATGCTGGTTCAGCGTGAGGGGTGGCGAGGCGGACCGCAAGCGGGCGAGCACTGCCGGTGTTTCGCTGGGGCAACGTTTCTCTGTTCTAGTCAATGGCGTCTAACGCCGTTGCGGAGACTCATCAAGCTCAATAAAATTCATGTAGTGCTTGAACGCCGACCGCGTGGATGCTTGCGCAGCCCGCCGCTAGAGCGGGCGTCTCTATTGTCAGCTGCTGTCAAGAAGTAAGGGCTTTCCTCTCCTGTATGGACGACCGCGGTAGGATGACAACGGTGCTCCGACAAGCTTCAACGCTTTGCGGGTAATTGACAGCCATGATTACGTCGCGGCAGTGGGCGTTCTGACGACCGCGCTTGCCGTGTCTGTCGCTGGTCTCGACGAATACTGGCGTCTTTGCGAGCGAACTCACCATGTCGAAGATATTGTTCGTGGACGACAACCGCGACGCAGCCGATGCACTCGCCGACTTAGCAAGGGCGCTTGGACACGTAGCTTCCGTCGCATACGACGGTGCGACAGCCATCCAAATGACGTCCAGGGAATCGTTCGACCTCGTATGCCTCGATGTCTCTTTGCCGGACGCGGACGGGCGCGACATCTGCCATCAAATTCGCGGAGGCAGTCGCGCACATGGACGGATTGTCGCAATCACGGGGTACAGTGACCTGCAGCACAGCGACGATATGAAACTGTTCGATGACTGTGTCGTCAAGCCCGTCACTGTGGAGCAGCTAGAACGGCTGCTCGCTGACGTCTGATGCCCGTTCGCTGAACAGTGATGACCGCAGACGTTATATTGTGTGAGAAGGACATCTAGTACGAAGCACGAATCAATTAAGCTGCTGCGGCGCATCGTCGGCGTATAGACGTGCAAGTGTACCGTTGGGCCGCCGCAAAGCCGTCCAAGGCTCGTCCGCCAGTGCGCCGCCTAATCGGAACGCTGAACGACCAATTGTCCGCAAGTTGTTAGAATCCCAGACACCACGGGCAGCATATGCGCGTGCACTCCCCACTGCACGGCAGCATCCCCCTTGCGCAACTCGTCAGCGTAAGCGCTGAAGAACGCTGAGCAGATGATATCGGGCCGTTCGCCATCGGCAGCAGGGCCGACGAAGTAGCCCGCGAATTTCCACACGCAGTAGTGCAGTGCTGCCTTCGTTAGTCGGACCCACGGCTCATTCTCACGGCCGACGAAGCTACGCTCTACTTCACCTACCGTTTGCCGAAGCACGCCGGCGAGCGGTTGAGGAATTCCTAGCCTGACGTAGGCTGAACTTCCGCTTCCCACATGGCACCTCGACCAGTTACATTCCGTTTTTTTTGATGTGGAAGAGCTACCGGTGACCAAAGGTCAGTCGCCCTCGTGTCCCCGCACGCCATGGTGAGCTCTGCGGTCCCTCTATGCATCAAGGGTACGCACCTCCGCATTCCCGGACCGCACGAAACGCTTGCGCCAGCTAGCTCGAAGAAATGCGCATAGCCTAGTTTGCGGTTTTGGCCAGACGACGAATGAGCCGCGCAACGGTGGCCAGCTCCGCATCTCGTACTCGACAGCGGGGCGCACTGCTCAGTTGAGTGTCGTAAACAATCAATGCTTCGCGCAGCGCCTCATAGTCAGCGGCGCCCAACCCCACCCCACCGTCGGGAGATGCATCTGAATACACATGCACCAACGCAATATAGGCCTTTCGCACGAGCTCCACTTTCGAGTCTTCGTATCCGGCTGCGCAAAGCTGTTCAGAGATAAGGATTTGCTGCGCGAGCAAAGTAAGTAGGCTTGTTGTTGCGCTTCCGCGACTTAGCGCATCTAGAGCAATAAGTGCCTTGAGCGGGAGTGAGTCGGAACTCTTTGCATCGACGCCTCCTACCAGCGACTCAGGAAGGCGCGATACCGCCTTCCTGACTGCTTTCAAATTTGCGGTGTCGCTTATCATAATGATAAGTATTAAGCTGAAGAATGGTCCGCCAGCACTCGCAATTTATTGTACCTAGATTCCGGAACGGAACCATTTCAATGTGGCTTCAAGGAGTCTACGTGAAGGGCCGTCCCGCGTCGCTGCAGGCAAGGCACTAAAGGCCCAAGCCGCGATATCAATCGCGTGCTTCCCATTCGCTCTTACATGGGAGCCTGCGACGCGAGTGCGCTGGTCGCACATGTCAAGAGACGCCCGAATCGGCAGATACGTTAATAACGGGTCATACGCACCGTTCGGAGACGGCGTGTCGAATCGGCCTCGGAATGCTTTAGCGTTCGCTCGACGCACGCGACGGACGTGGTCTTGCCGTGCACGGCTCACGTCTGAAGCGCTGTCGTTTTGATGCGAGTACGCCAGCGGCGCCGCCTCAGCAATCCATGACGAACGCGTTAAGTGCGCGGAAAGATGCCGCCCCAGCTGTCGAGAGATTATGCGGCTGAGGACGGCTCATCTATCCGCCGAAGTAATCGGTTTAGCCGAATTCGCTGTGCGGGTATCAGTCCGGGCGTCGACAGTGCTTGTACCACCCGCTGACGCCAATAAGTCCGTGCAAAGGTGCTGTGAGCACCTTCTCCAGCAAGGATGCGTTCCAGGTGCTGAGTTTCAGCGTCAACGCTCAAGACGTTGCCGGCCCGTCCGCCGAGTGCGTACTTCGAGGCTTTTTTCATTTATTTGTCCCCGTGTGCAGCATATTGGCGTACGAACGTCTTCGCCGCAGGCACTACTTATGCACTTCAGTGTAAAGCGTTTACCGGTACAAAACAGGTTCGGTGTTCCCCGGATACGCGTCGTTCGCTAGGGGTTTGCAATCCAGGAGGCAGCTTGCGTGGCAAGCGTCTCCTGTACGTACCGAGGAACGCGATAGCCATCGCGGCTGTGTACTCGAGCTGAGCGCATAGTGCGAGAGGTCCCGGGCGCCGTTGCAGGCCGCAAGTGCGGGTCGGGGTCGACCAGTCGTCCCCGCCACGTTCCGCTGCCTCCTCATGAGCCACTGCCCGCGCTATGGCCTGCCATGGGGCGGTCTGCTTCTTCTGTCGGACCGCTATTCCATGGGGCGTAAGGCGAACCGGCGCGACAAGCGGTGCAACTTGTGCGGTGGCGATATACATGACGGCGCAGATACCCGTCGATGATTTAAGTGTTGCCGCCGGCGACCTCTAGCAAGTGGCTTCGTCCGAGGCACGAGTCACCCTGTTGCGGCCAGCCTGCTTCGCCGCATAGAGAGCTTCGTCGGCGAGCCGCAGGGCTGCAGCGAGGCTATTGTCCGGTCGCGGGCTGCAGACAACGTAACCAATGCTCACTGTTATTGGCGGTTGTGCGCGATGCCGCTCGAGCCTTCCAGACTCTGCTTCGATGTCCGCTCGTATCGCCTCGGCCACAGTCGCGGCGTGCTTGTCGTCTGTGCCCAGCAACGCTACTACGAACTCCTCACCCCCGTACCTCGCCGCAACGTCGCTGCCGCGCCGTGCATGCAAGGACAGGCAGTCGGCAATGAGGCGCAAGGCCTCGTCGCCCGCATTGTGACCGAACGCATCGTTGTAAGCCTTGAAGTTGTCTGCATCGACGAACAGGATGCCGACTCGCTGTCCGTTTATGCTTGCGACGGCCCACGTGTCTTCGAGCACTGCATCCAGCGCGCGGCGGTTCGCTAGGCCCGTCAATCCGTCCGTATCAGCCATCTTGCGAAGCTCTGTTTGCGCGAAGTCGCGCTCCCTAAGGGCGATGGCGAGCAGCCAAACCGCAACCATGAAGGAGCTAGTGACGACAATAACAAGCGCTCCAACGATGGTTGACCGTTGTCTCCACTCGGCCGTTATGTCCTGAAGGGCGGGAGCAACAGAAACTATGAGGTTGCTACGTGGGACGTGTGAGAAAGTAAATAAGCGGGTAACCCCATCCACAGGCGACACCGCTTCGTAGGAGCCTCGGTCTGCTGCTAGCATCTGAGCGAACGTATTAGACGAAATTTTCGGCGCAGCACTTATAGCCAGGGCCGGGTTTCGTGCAAGCAATGCTCCGTCACTCTCTATGACAAACGCGGACCCGTGCGGCCCTACGCTAAGCTTGCTGAGCATCTGATGGAAGTATTTGACGTCGATAGCGATGAGGGCGACGCCCGCGAAGTCGCCGCGTTCATCGGTGAGTCGTCTACTCAAGGCGATTGATAAGACGCCCTCCCTGATGCGCGACCGGAAGGGTGCGGACACGTAGAGCCCGACGTTTTGGCTTCTGTTATGAACGCGGAAATAGTCGCGGTCCGCAAAGCTGCCGCGAAAGGTTTTCCCGTGTGGTTCCTCGAATATGTAGCCGCGGGCGTCCATCGCGTAGATACCGCTAATAAATCCGGCGGCAGTCGAGCGGTCGAAAAGTACTCGGCGGCGGATTTCTGCCGGTAGCGCCATGACAGTCGGGTCCTTGATTCCGTCGACAATGGCGCTTAGCGCAAGGTCGTATACTTCAATGCTGCGCGCGATATCGCCTGTCAGCGCCGTCACGACGTTGGCCGAGGTCTGTCGCGCTCGCTCGACCGCGTCGTGACGAGCTTCCCCGAGCACTAACACCGTCGCCCCGAAGACCAGCAAGCTCATCACACTGGCTGCGATAGCTAGCCAGAACGGGCGGTGCAACACGTAGAGGATTCCGATGCGAAAGCCGGGTGGGCGCCCGGGCGGCCGACGCTGGTCGCAGCGCAGGTCTCTTTCTCTTCCTGAATCGCCCCTGAGGTTGAGCTTACTCCGCAACGTGGCTCCTTTGTCTTGTACGAATGCCCCTTAGTGGGTACCGCCGCTGCGCAGTTGGGAAGGGGATGTTTCGGGCCATTCGTCACGCCCTTGTCTGCTAGAGCACGCCTTTGGCGGCACGCGAGCGAAATTTCAGTTGTCGGCAGCGAAACGACCAACAGTAGCTATTCTATACGGCGCTCTTGTGCCAATAACCCAGCGCCGCACGCCTGGACGACTGGCGGGGGACGTCCGTCCGTTAGCCAGTATTCGTGTCGTACCGTCAGTGCGCGATGCATTGTGCAGGCCGTCCAAGTGATTGCACCATGGCACGGGTGAACGCAACCAAATCTGCGGGTGCCCGTTGTCGAGGACAACTTCGGCTCGTGTCAAGCACGGCGCGCAATCCCACTGCACCCGGGAGCGAAGTAAACGCTCGTTTCGACGCGGACCGCGGCACACCGATTGCGCCTCCACAAGTGTTCTCTCGCGGTGTTTCTATGATTCGCGCGCTTCTCGTCGACGACGACGTTGGGCCTCTTGAAGCCATTCGTGAGGTCTTCGAAATCCATGGCTTCCAGGTAATCGTGAGCAACAACGGAAAAAGCGGGCTCAATGAGGCGTTGCAGTCGCTGCCCGACCTAGTGTTGACCGACTGGGAGATGCCGCAACTCGACGGCGTCAGCCTTTGTCGGGCGCTTCGTGGCAATCCCAGGTTCGGTGGCGTACCGTTGATACTGATATCAGGGAAATCGCCGCCGCCGGACGGACATCTATGGGATGTTTTCTTTAAGAAGCCGGTCGATATCCGCGCTCTGGAAGAGGTAATCCGTCGCTTAAAGCGCCGGCGAACTGACTGACTGCGTCGGTACCGTTGCATTGCCGGAACGGGTGCACGAAATCGCAACTCTTAGGCCATCCTAACAAGATGTGTTTCATCGGCGACGACTATCGATGCGTTGAGTTGCGCCTGCAAAGGACCTCCAACTACTCACCGTGCAACGGCCTCACACATGCAAGGAAGAAACCTTGATATCGACCCACAAACGCTCGCCTGTGCGATGTTCTTTGTCGGGAAGTCTCGGTAGAATGAGGTTGCCCAGCAGGGCGCAGCTTACATCTCAGTCATTTACCAAACGCCACAATGAAGAACTTGTTCAAGACGACCTTCGCAGTCTTCCTGATTGCCGCTTTCACCCTTCCTGTCGCTGTCCATGCGAAGACACATCACCACAAGAAGCATCATCATCACCATCACACCGTCAAGCGGCATGGTTGACTTGGAAACTGCCGAAATTTTAAGGCGCGTTGGTTAGCGATGTCTCATTAGCGCGGATGCTCCTGCTGGCTCATACCAGCAGGGCTCCAGGTGTTCGAAGTTGACGTCTTCCCGCGCGGCCTCAAGCAGCAGTTGACCGTGCGACTGTCTCGACGGCAACAAAGACGATTTGTGGAGTGTCTGAACGGCGCACGGCTAACAGGTTGGAAGTCAAACACGAGCGACCGACGATACCCTTACTTCTCGAACGAGCAACTATTCTCGGCGTGTTGGTCGACGAGTTGAAATGCTTTTTCTACAGCCCCCACTCAGGTCATCATCTGCGCTGGCGCGAACGAGCGTCTCGGTCAGAGACCTGTCGTAGAGCGTTAACCTCAGAAGGGACTATCGCATACCGTAAGTTGGCGCGGCGGGCCATGGCGCATTCCTTGGGGGATGACGATAAACGGTCAAGGTGTCCATCGTCATCCCACGATAGCTCGAACGTTCGCAACATCTTCCGAGCGAGACTTACCAACGTACGGGCCTTGCGGGCGCGGCCGGCTTTGAATCGATTCGCGGTCCTAATCCAACGATTGCGTCACGCAGACGGTCAGTGCCAGACGGTCCAGCACAGCCAGGACTGGTCCGCAAGAAAGAGACCATCTAGACCCCTCTTATGGGCGTAGCGCCGCCCCTGCAAATTCAGGCTATTTTATTTCAGCGCAAGCTCTATAGTTCTAACCGTGCATCGACCTTATATGGTGCACGGAAAACTCGACCGGCTCGTTCTTTAGGGCGTTCTTGCACGTCCTCAACGGCCCCGCGCATCGCCAACCGCATCGCGCACTGCAACTCCGAAATGAAACCGTCTGACCGCGCTTAAGTTGTTCCGAACGGTCCCACATCTCGTCCATCAACCCGCGTAGCGCTAGGCACGACCGCCTAGCGGCGTAGCCCATTCGTTCTGATTCACGAAGGAGATTCGTCATGTCCAAGAGCCTATTTCTTGCCACCGCTTTCGTTACTGGATTTGCGGCGAGCGTCGCGCAAGCACAAGAAGCGCCGACTACTGACGCCCCGCCGGTGTCTCAAGCAGATGCCAGTGCAACCCCGTCCGTTGATGCTTCCAGCTATGGCGGAACGCGGGCACGGTCAGCTTCGGGAGCCATGACAAGACAGCTGGGCACTCAGCAACCTGATTGCGTCGGACCGGCGTCTTTCTGCGACATCTTCAAGGGCGGTCAATAACCCTTTTGTCAGCCGAACCGACCGCCTCGGCAGCCGCAGGCAGTCCCGGCGAAAGGCCGACTGAAAGAATTGTTTCTACGTGAAGCACGCGCGAGGGCGCACCTTGCAAGATGCCTTGCTGCGCCGCCGCGCCACCCCACTGAGGTTCCCATGGTTAAGGCCCTTGCAGTACTGCTTCTCTTTCAATGTCTCGGCGAGACAATCTCCTTTGTGGGAAACATCCCAATACCGGGGCCCGTCATAGGAATGCTGCTTTTGCTTGCAGCGCTTCGACTCTCAAAGACTACCCTGACTGCCGTCGAAGAGCCGTCCCTCGCTTTCCTCAAGCATCTGTCGCTGCTGTTTGTTCCAGCCGGCGCAGGCATCGTCGTGTACGCAGGAAGGGTGGAGAGTGATTTTGTCCCAATCGCCGCGACCATCGTGATTGGGACCGCTCTGACGGTCTGCATAACGGCAATCACCGCGCAAGCGTTGCACCGAATCTTCAGCTCGCATGTAGAGGGTTTGCCTCAGAACGTCATGCAGGCCGCCACGGCTGACGGCAAGCCAGGAGAACTGTGATGGACAACCCAAATCACCTCCCGCTAGTGTGGGCGTATCTTGGCCGCACTCCCTTACTGTGGCTCACGGCAACGGTCGTGGTGTACGTGGCTGCTCAATGTGTCTATGAAAGGTTCGGCAAACGCCCATTAGCGAACCCTGTGTTGCTATCCGTCGTCACCGTCATCCTGCTCCTCAGCGTCACCCACACCGAGTACCGAGCGTACATGCAGGGCGCGCAATACATCCACTTCCTACTGGGCCCCGCGATTGTTGCGCTGGCGGTTCCCTTAAACAGGCAACTGCCGAAGCTGCGTTTGATGCTCCTACCGCTGACCGGCGGCCTCATCGTTGGCGGCCTGAGCACAATAGCCACAACCGTGCTGCTCGCGCGCGTATGGGGCGCGTCCGCGCAGACTGTCGCGTCCATCGCACCAAGAAGCGCGACCGCCGGTATCGCCATTCGAATCTCGGAGAAAATTGGTGGCATCCCATCGCTGACGGCGGTACTCGTGGTTATGACAGGTATTACGGGTGCCATCATCGCCGTACCCATCCTGCGGCTCCTACGTGTGAAGCGCCCGGAATTTGTGGGCCTTGCGATGGGACTGGCCGGTCACGGGATAGCGACAGCCCGGGCTTTGCAGATAAGTGAGGAGGCCGGTGCGTTCGCTGGGCTTGGCATGTGCCTAAACGGAGTGCTCACGGCCTCTTTTGTGCCACTGCTTTATCCGATGTTGGCGCACTGAACCGGGGGGGCGAACTTCGTTGTAGCTACCGCGTGGTCTTCTACGGCAGGCGGAGTCGTCGCTGAGGCGCGGTCCGTCGGCGCGGCGGCCAGCACCGCCGGCATCGCTGCTCAAAAGATGTTGGCAACGACGGTCTGCTCGCTCAAGGCTGAGCGGACTGTTATTGCCCTTTTCTCGCGCTGTAGCGGACAGCGGACTCGTCTGTACGATGACATGCTCGAGCCTAGCCATTGGCGCGACGGACATACTTTGAACCATTCAATCGTAGCCCAGAGCGCTGATGGATTTCGGTGACTGGCATGGGCAGTCAGCGGCGTCGAAGAATTCAGAGATTCGCGTACTGAGCGGGGCCACAGCAGCCGGGAACTTGTTACAAGCCCATTTCCAAGACCACGCACGAAAGAGAATGACGCGAATGGATAGTAAGGCACCCAAGCTGTTTGTCTTCTCAGGCGCCGGACTGTCCGCAGTAAGCGGCCTTTCGACGTTTCGTACGGGCGACGGCATCTGGACTCGCAACAGCATCGACGAGGTCTGCAACATCCACACATGGCGGCGAAACCGCACTGCCGTCTTTGACTTCTATAACGACCGCATTCGCGAGAAGCACGCCGCTGAGCCCAACGCCGCGCATTACCGCCTTGCAACGTGGCAAAAGAAGTGGGGCGCTGACCGGGTTGAGCTGTTGACTCAAAATGTCGACGACCTGCTTGAGAAGGCCGGCGCGACCTCCGTCATCCACCTGCACGGGGACCTGAACTCTTTGTTGTGCACCGCGTGCGACCTAGCATTTCCGAAGAATAGTGCCTACTTCGACCCTGCTGCTGCCTGTCCTATTTGCCGAAATCATGAAGGCGTGAAACCCGGCATCGTCTTCTTCGGAGAGGCCGCGCCAGCCTACATAGACTTGCATCGAGTCCGGGTCGAGATGCGCTCCTGTGACCTTTTTCTCGCCGTTGGCAGCGCCTTCGAGGTGGTGCCGCCGGAGTCAATGCTTCCTTGGGACCGACAAAAAGAACACCCGAGAAACTTTCTTGTAGACCCGTCTCCGAGCCGAACGGAGGTATTCGGAGTCGTAGAAGCGAAGCCTGCAACGATAGGGGTACATTGCCTCGAAGAGAAAATCGCGTCATTGATGCGGTAAAGCGACGGCTACGAGCACTGAATCACCCAGACCTTGGCGCCTGATGCGGTCCTCACTGCATTGCCGAGCTATCAGTGGCTTGTCTCCACGCGAGGTTGCATCGCAATCTATCGAACCGGCGAGCGGGAAGCTACGCATCAAGTCGGGGCTGGGAGAGGCCGCTATGAGACGACGTCGCAATGCAGTTGGATAGAGCGAGAGTGCGGTGAAAGAGTCAACGCCAGAGTGACTGCTTAAGGGGACCTCCTTCGCGAATTCTCGACCTAACGTCGTTGCTGGTCGCGAGCCCTGGCCTGCGCCGCCTAGTCGTCCGGTTTGCCTTACAGCCCGTCTGAAATTAACCGTTGGCCCGCGCTGCGGCCTGCGGTAGCCCGGGAAATCAATTTGGTCTTCAGAGTGACCGCGCGGACAAGCGGTAGCTGATTGTCCGCGGCGTGTCTGCTGTGAAAGCCAAGCCGGAACGGTTGGCGAGCGGATGGCTAGGAGGAGGAGTCACCACTCGACCTAGGTCAAAAAAACTGTTAGCGGGCTCGACACCGATAGCGAAATGTCGCCCCGACCAGGGTTCGTGAGAGCGCCCGCCGTTGCTAATCCACAGCAACACATCGGGAAGCTCGCCGGCGTTCCAGTCGAGGCTCACATCTGCACGCTCCGCTGGATACCGCAAGATAAAAGGCGGCTCACATCCGGAAATTTGCATCAGCTCTTCGGTCGTTTCCGCGAGTGGCAGTCGCGAAGCGTTCATCGGACCCTTCGTCGCCGGGATTTCTGCCAGAGACGCAAAGGCACGGTTCGGCAGAATCCGCGAGATACCGGGCTCCTGCGGCACCGGATAGCTATAGATGGACTGGCTCGGACAGGCTATAACCTCCACGCCTCCGTCGGGGATGGCAAAGGTGGGATGCAGAGCGAACGGCATCACAACGTCGCGCCGTGCGTGCACCGTAAGTGAGACTAGCAGCGAGGCCGCATTCGGGTCAGCCTCGACCTTTCGCTGAAGTGTCGCGATTGGGCTGTCGGCCGGATACATGACTTCAATCATGAGCATGTGGGCAGTCTGTTTTACCAGCGTCCACATGTGATTCGCACCGTACCCGTGAACCCACTTATCACTCGCCTCGCGACGACCAAACTCAGCAGGAAGACCAGCAGGCGCCTCGACCATCCCAAACGGCAGACAGGGCCACTCACCACGCAGCGCACACATGAGTCCGTGCTGTCGGCCGTCATCGGCCCATGGGGCAACCTGCATAGGGGAGATAGAGCGTTCCTCGCCGATGTCAAAACGCACGGGTGCGAGCATTCCACCCAGTGACTGGACCTGCGCCTCGCCGTACTTCCACCTGAGCTTCCACCGCTCGATTTCGTCCATCGCGTCGCTGAACAGTTTCGTGAATAAACCGCCTGGCAACAGGCCAGGCGTCGCATACCTTACGATGACCAACTGAACTGGACATCTGCGCGGTCTCGCGTAGCATCAATCAACCGCGCGTTTACCTCGTCGGTATGTTCAACCCAATGTTTCGCCGCCCCCTCGTCTCGACCAAAGCTCATGTGACGGCTCACGAGCCGTTGCTGGCGCAGGGCCGAGTCGACGTTTACGTACCAGACTTCGTCGAGCAGGGGCCGGACATTTTTCCAGTGGCCGTGTTCGAACAGGAGGTAGTTGCCTTCGGTGATGACGAGCGGCGTTTCAGGTGCGACCGGAATCGCATTGGCGATGGGCTCTTCTATCTCGCGGCGAAAAGTAGGCGCGTAGACCGTTTCGTCATCTCGCTGTTCGCGCAGCCGGCGCAACAGCGCGACATAGCCCGCGCTGTCGAATGTGTCTTCAGCTCCTTTACGAGAGGCCCGACCCAGACGCGCAAGCTCCATGTTCGCCAGATGAAATCCGTCCATCGGGACAATCACCACTTTCCCGGGAAATGCATCGAAAATTGCCTGCGATAGGGTTGATTTGCCCGCTCCAGGCGCGCCAACCAGTCCGAGAATGTGGCGACGTCCGCCAATGGTCAGCTGTCGTAGCCGGCTCAGATAACGGTCTTCAGTCATGCACATCATCCAAATATTGTTTACAGGCGCCGGGAGCGAGTGTTGCACTCGCCGACACCACCTTGCCGCCCGCCGAACAGGATTACGCCTGGTTCGATGCCGCGCTATGTTGCAAGCCGCATTCAGTGATGCGCCTTCGCCTTCGCCGCGGCGTTGATTCCGCCAGCCATGAACTCGCGAGCATGCTTTGCCAGGTCCATGCCGTCGTCCCACAAGTTGCGCCAGATAGCAAGCGCGTTGGACAGTTGCTCGTTGACGACCGTCGACGAGAAGCTCTCGAACGTAACGACCCCCTGGTAGTCGACCATCGCGAGCGCGTGGAAGAACTGCGAGAAGTCGATAGTCCCCGAGCCGAGGTATCCGCGATTGCTCTCGCCAATATGAACGTAAGCGAGGCGCTCGCCGCACAGCAGAACCGGCTGCATGAAGTCGGACTCCTCTATGTTCATGTGATACGTATCGAGGTGAACACCGACGTTTGGCGCGCCGACTTCATCAATCAACGCCAACGCCTGCGATGCTGTGTTGAGCAGGTTGCTTTCGTAGCGATTGACGACTTCGAGGCCCAGCTTCACGTCCTTCTTGTAGGCAAAATCTGCAATGTGCTTGATGGAGTCGATTGCATTCTGACGGCCTTTCTTCGTGACCGGCGCGCTATATTTCGCCATTGCGCCATACAAGATGCCGCCGAAATATTTGCCGCCGATTTCCGAGGTAATAGTAATAGCCTCCTCAAGCATCGCGACGCCGCGAGCGACTGTCGCGGCATCTTCGCTCGAGACGTCTGCTTCGAACGTCAGGCCGCGCGAGCAACCGACCTCCAGCTCGAACTCCTGTAGCAGGTCTCGCGTCAGCGCGAGGTCCATTACTTTCGGACCATGTAGCGACAGTTCCGCAAGGTCGAAGCCTGCTTCTTTTGTCGAACTCAAAACCTTGCGCGTCGATTCCGCGGTGATGTCGCCGGCCCAAACCAGTGCATGTACGCCGAGCTTGTTCATTGTGTAACTCCTTCATTTGCGGTCGCGCGCTTGCGGACCAAAGTTTTGGAAATGCCGTTCGCCCACGCCCAACGAAAGAGCATCACAGCAAGCAGGAAGACGCCCCATAACGCAGTCGCCAGATGCTGATTGGCGCCGAGCAGATTGAGGCCCGAAGCAATGACCTGGAGAATTACGAGGGCGATGACTACCGGTACCACACGGCCGAAGCCACCGAACGGGTCAACGCGTCCAAGGAAACATGCGAGTACGGAGATGAGGAGAAACGCTTCGCCATGACCAACGCGAACAGAATTGAACTGAGCGGCCATCACGACGCCCGCAATGCCGCACATCAAACCCGATAACATGTAGATTCGGGTGACCGCACGCGTTGTTTGGATGCCGGAGTACCGCGTCGCCTCGAGATTCGACCCAATCATGCGTGTGGCGAATCCCAGCCTCGAACGTGTCATCACGACATGCCAAAGCAATGCGCAGCCGAGGAAAATGAGCAAGGGAATCGGTACGCCGAGGAATACACCGTTACCCATTTCGCGCACAAAGGGCGGAAAGCCGGAGATGTCACCTCCACGTGTCAGAAATTCGCCTAGCCCGCGCAGGAAAATCATCATCGACAAAGAGACGAGGATTGGACTTGCTCCCGTGCGAGCAATGACGGCTCCCATTACCCAACCCGCGGCGGCGCCAGTTGCCAATGCGGCAGCGATGCTGAAGAAAATGGCTATCACGCCTGCATCCGCTCCACCATATGTACGAAGCACCCACGCCATCGCCAAGCCAGAAATGTTGGCAGTGAAAGTCACTGAGAGATTGAAACCACCGGAAATGAGCGGCATCAGCATCGCCAGCGTGAAAAAGCCGAGTTCTGGCAACTGGAACGCTACTGAGACAAATGTGCTCTCCGAGAAGAACCGGTCTGATGCGAGACTCAGGACCGCGATGACCAGGACGAGGAATCCAAGCAACCCGGCGACGTCTGCTGGTACATGTGGTGTGAAAGAGCGATGAGATGTAGAGGTGTTCATGACGAGGCCTTTACGCTTTGCGACGAGAATCGGGCACCGACGAGCTTGGCGAAGCCGCCGCTCGACAACGTGATGGCGATGAGGATGATGGCACCGATAATCATCTTGAAGGCATACGGCGAAATACCCAGCAGGTTCAAGCCGTTCGCGGTGATAGCGGTCAAAAGGATGCCGAGAATGGCACCGAGAATCGTGCCGCGCCCACCGCCCAACCTTGCGCCGCCAAGCACTACGGCAGCCAGGACATCCAGTTCACGTCCATACAACGCATTCGGAACGACTTCCTGTACGTAATGGGCTTGCATGAGTCCGGCGACGCCGGCCATCATGCCGAGCCAGCCGAAGGCGATGTAATGCATCGCGCCAATGTTGACCCCTACGCGTCGCGCCGCTTCCGGGTTGTCGCCCATTGCGTAGAGTTGCCGGCCTGTTGTTGTGCGCCGTAATAGGAACCACGTCGCGATGACCATGACCGCCATCACGGCCACAGGCAGTGCGAGGTTTGCGTTGCCGCTCGCTGTGCTGAAATGGATGAGGGAGACCCTGTCGGTCCACCAGTCGGGCAGGTCATAGATGGAGACGCCACCAGTGAGAAACATCAATCCACCGAAGAAGACGTTGAACGTGGCAATCGTCACCACAATCGAGACGATACGAAATCTGTAGATAATCGTGGCATTGATGGCGCCAAGGAGAAATCCGAAGAAGGCAGACACGACAAAGCCGAGCGCCCAATTGCCACCGCCAAGTCGCATCACGGTCAGTGCAGTAAGGTACTGAACCACCGATGCGCCGACGGCGAATGAAATATCAATCCCGCCGGCAATCAGCACGACTAGCAGCCCTACCGCAAAAATGATGTTGACGGAACTTTGGTTGAGCAGGTCGAACAAGTTCGGCGCCGTGAGGAATGTCGTGGTGGAGAGGCTGAGGCCAATCACCATGATGGCGATAACGAGAATCAGCAGGGCCTCATTCGAACCGATTCCGAGTTTGCGAAAATCAAACATGGACGTCTCGCTCGATTTGTTCCATCGTTGTCGTTCCCGGCACGTACTCATTAACGATGCGTCCATCGCGCATGTGCAGAATTCGGTCGGAGTTGAAGTAGACCTCTGGAATCTCGTCCGAGATAAGTAAGATGGCCATTCCCTCAGAGGCGAGTTTGTGAATGATGGCGAAAATGCCTGCCCGAGCGCCGACATCGACGCCTACAGTGGGTGAATCCAGAATCAAAAGCTTTGGGTTTGTTGCTAGCCATTTCGCGAGCACGATGCGCTGTTGGTTGCCACCCGACAATGTCGAGACCGCATCGTCAGGCTTTCCGATTTTCACGGCCAGTTGCTGAATCCAGTCTTGAATCAGCGCGTTTCGCTTTTTGGCCGCAATGAGATGGGTGCCGTCGAGAAGGTCGTCGAGTACTGCCGCAACCGTGTTGTCGCCGATGGATTGCGGTTGTACAAGTCCGAGTTGGAGGCGGTCTTCAGATACATACGCAATGCCTGCACGGATGGCATCACGATTAGTGCGCACCGAAAGGGGTTTGCCGTCCAGCAGGATGGAGCCCGCGTTTGGGCGTGTCATTCCGAAGAGCGACAGTGCAACTTCCGTTCTGCCTGCGCCAAGGCGTCCCGTGACACCAAGAATCTCGCCCCGCCGCACCGTGAACGAAACGTCATGGTATTGACGGGCGCGTGACAAGCTCTGTACCTCGAGCACGACCGGCGCTTTTGACAAGTCGGTTGTACGCACTTCATAGTCAAACGTTCGGCCCGTCATCAGTTCGGTAAGACGGGTCTGCGTCATCCCTTCGGTCGGAAAGGTGCCAACATACTGTCCATCGCGGAACACCGTCACGCGGGTGCAGACGTCTAACACTTCAGCGAGCCGATGGCTGACGAATACGACTGCAATTCCATCCGCCGAAAGCCGCCGGACGATTTTCAGTAGGGCTTCGGTCTCAGCGTGGCTGAGTGAGGCTGTCGGCTCGTCCATGAAGACAAGTCGCGCGTCGCGAACAAGGGCTCTGGCGATTGCCACGACCTGCCGCTGGGCAATAGATAGTGAGCGAACAGAGCGGTTGAGGTCAATTGAGACGCCGAGTCGTTCAAGAATTCGGCGGGCCGCGTCCTTCATCTTCCCGTAACTGACGATGCGCGGACGAGACCCGAGGTTCTGCTCGAAAGCGATATTTTCCGCAACGGTCATTTCGGGGAAAAGCGCGAGGTCTTGCCAAATGACCTGAATGCCGAGGTCACGGGCTCTCGCCGGGTCCAAGCCTTCGATTGACTCACCGTCCATGAGCATCACCGCGCCCGGTTCCGGCCGATAGACTCCGCTGATAATCTTGATAATGGTGCTCTTGCCGCAGCCATTTTCGCCAGCGAGACATAGGACCTCGCCGGGCATGACATCGAACTTCACGGAACGCAGTGCGTTGACACCGCCGAAGACTTTGGAGATGTTCTCGAGCTTGAGCAGTGGCGCACGGTCTGCGTCGAGAGTGACTGATGCGGGGTTCGAAACCGAACGCTCAGAACGAAGGGTATTGGTGGAAGCTGGATGACTCATGGAACGCTCCGGGGGCACTTTCACGTAACCGGGCACGGGCTTACGTATCACACCGTTAACTCCCGGGTGAGCGGTTTGCCGCCGCGCTCACCCGTTCGACAGGGATTACGCTCAGAGGCCCGTCTTCGCGAGGTCGTCCACGGTCTTGGCGTTGAGGTCCACCAGGTTGTCGACAATCAGGTTGTGGCCATCGGGATGAACAACGCCCAAACCAGGGATGTTAGTGCCATCTTTAATGGGTTGTCCCTTGGCGAGCATCGTGCCCAGCGTCACAAACACTTCGCCGGCTACTTCCGGGTTCCACATGTACCCGCCGCTCAGCACGCCATCATGTACAAGCTTCCGGCCCTGTCCGGGCGAGAATGGTCCGAGAACCAGGACTTTTCCTTTCGCCTGCTGCTCGGCAACCGCACGAGCTGCTCCAATTGGACCCTGGCTTCCGAAAGCAAGGATGCCTTTCAGATTAGGGTGAGCGCGCATCAAGTCGAGCGCTGTTTTGCGGGACGCGTCCACGTCTTCGGCGACACCGTAGCGGTCCCCAACGAGGGTCATCCCTGGATAGTTAGCTTTGATGTAGGCGATTGCCGCATCGGCCCAGGCGTTATGGAGTGGCACGGTCAAGGACCCGACAAACACTGCATATTCGCCTTTTCCGCCCAGCGCCTCGCCGAGACGTTTCCCGTATGCATCGCCGAAGCCTTTGACCGACGCCAGTTCAAAGTCCCAGTCCGCGTTCTGCTGCTTCGGGGACTCGTGCGTGATGACCTTGATACCGGCTGCTCGGGCGCGCTGTAGTACAGGTTCCAGCACCTGTGCGTCGTTCGGCACGACGCCAATGACGTCTACGTGCTGCGCAATCAAATCCTCGATAGCACGCACCTGAAGCGCAGGGTCTGCGCTCGTAGGTCCGACCATGAACGCTTTGACGCCAAGTTGGTCAGCGCGCTTTTTGATACCCGCTTCCATGGCGTTGAACCAGGGAATACCGCCAATCTTGACGACCACGCCGATTACCGGCTTGTCAGGTGAGGCGGACGCGAAGCTCGTCGTCAAAGCCAGCGCAACTGCGCTTGCGGCCAGAGTGCGGATGATGTTCTTGAACATGTCTCCTCCGTGGACGCCAGACGTTTGCGGCAGACGCCCGATGAGTGTTAGAAAAGCCCGCTTGTTCACTTTGCTGGACTCTGCTGAATCCATTTAGCATGTTGGGCAGGTGTATGCTGAATCTATTCAGCAAACTGGTCGACCCGGGAGTTACCCTAGTACGGTACTTTTCTGGGAACGATTACCTTCAGAAGACATGAACGGCGGAATGCCCTCGGAGTCACGTGATGGCAAGCAGCAACCCTGGACGCAAGTCCACGATTTACGACATCGCAGCAGCGACCGGTTCTTCAACATCTACAGTGAGCATGGTGTTGAACGGCAACTGGGCCCGCTATCGCATCAAGGAGGAAACGGCGAATCGAATTCTCGAATGCGCGAGGCAGCTCGGATACAACGTCAACATGAAAGCGAGAGGTCTCCGGCTTTCACGCTCGGGACTGGCCGGGATGGTTCTCCCGCATTACCGGAACCGTTTTTTCGCAGGGCTCGCTCAGACCTTTGAAGACCAGGCCCGTAGTCGCGGTCTTTGTCCGATAGTCGTCGGAACCCAGCGTGACCCGGCAGTGGAGATGAGTGTCACAGAAACACTTCTGTCGCAACGGGTGGAGTTGCTATTCATTGCCGGCGTACGAAATCCGACGCCGCTGAACGACCTCTGTTCAGCCGCGAACGTACCTTCTATCAACCTCGACTTGCCAGGCGATGGGGCGCCGTCGGTTGTTACGGACCATCGCAAAGGAGCGGCGCAGATAACCGACGTGCTGATTGAGAAATTGCTGGCGCGCGGCCATTCGACGGATGAGCTGGTGCTGTTGGGCGGTGTAAGCAGTGAATATGCGACCGAAATGCGTATCGCAGGATTCCGGGACGCTTTCAAGGCTCGTGGTTTGACACCTGCGAATGATGCCATCGAGTGCAGCGGATATAGCGCGGCGGCCGCCAAACGCGCACTGACCATTCGCTGCGAGAAGCTAGGGCGCCCCCCGTCTGGCTTGCTGATGAATTCGATTACCGCGCTTGAAGGCCTCGTTCAATTTATGGCGACGTTATCGCATGACGCCTGGAAGAAAGTGGTTGTTGGCTGCTTCGACTGGGACCCGTTCGCAGCATACCTGCCGTTCGACGTGACGTTGTTGCGCCAAGACGTGGACAAAATCATCTCCGAAGCGTTTACC
Organism: Burkholderia sp. 8Y; assembly: GCF_902506145.1. Lineage (GTDB taxonomy): Bacteria > Pseudomonadota > Gammaproteobacteria > Burkholderiales > Burkholderiaceae > Caballeronia. Next base: position 22,350 of record NZ_LR733547.1, read on the forward strand.
GTAGTTGAAAAACACCAGCCTGCAGACAGGTCTCTTATCCTCGTGCCCACAGGTTTTGGCAAGATGTTCGAAGAAGCCGAGCAGACGAAGGAGTTCGACCGCTAATAGAGGCGACGAAAACCTAACCGCGGAGAGCAACTCTAGGGCTCAGCGGACGTCCTCGACGTAACCCAACTGATAGGTCGGGCAGCATGATTGTTGCGGCGACTTGGCTCGCGATTCGAGCACCGAGCAAACGGTTGGTGATTTTTTTCCCGGGGAATGCTTCGGCGTTGCTGCCCCTTCCGCTCGCTGAGCGACGTACATCGTCCTCGCCTCGAAAGACTACTAAAAGCTTCGGAGGAATTGTGGGCGGCTCGGTCGTGATGAAGCTGTCGGCGACGATGGCGTCGGTCAGAGCAAAGACGCATCCGCATGATGCAATCGCTCTCTATCATGGTTTGTTGCCAATGCAGCAGGACAGGGCACGGGAAAGGCTCGTTACGATGAGGCGTTTCGCATTGTCCGCAAGATACAGAGTCTGAGGAAAGAACTCGGCCAGCAGGCTGAGTTCGAGAACGAGCTGAGTGTTATTCGAGACATAAAGTTGCCGGCAACGTTGACTTAATGCAGTCCGGCCGCAGCCACACACGAGGCAAGCCTTCACTTACCTCAATTCGAGTCTCTAGTACTTCCTTGAGCATCGCGGCCAGCAGTTCACACCCCTTCTATTAAAGCTTCGCTCTATGCGCAAAAACGCACTTCCTACTGGTCATGTGGCATAGTGCGTTGATTGAAATCGAAGAAAAGGGGAAGCTATGGCTACGCTCGAAAGTGTCGAGGCGAAGATTGCGAAATTACAGGCACAAGCAGACGCTCTTAAGAAGAAGCGTTCGTCGGGAGTCATCGCTCAGATTCATTCGTTGATGTCTGAGTATGGCCTGTCGCTCGAGGACCTCGGGTCAACGTCTGATGGCAAGACGCTTGGTGCCAGGGCGACGAGCAAGAAGACGTCCGGTAAGAGCGCTAGTGTCGCGAAATACAAAGACCCCAAGTCCGGAGCTACCTGGTCCGGGCACGGTCGCGCACCCAGCTGGATAGCGAACGCGAAGAATCGCGATAGATTCCTGATTGATAGCAGCGCGATGAGCGCGTCCGCTGAGGGCGAGAAGGCCGCGAAGCCGGGCAACTACGTTCGTGGGAAACAGCCCGCGATGTATCGTGACCCGAAGACCGGCAAGGAATGGAGTGGTCGCGGAAAGGCGCCGAGTTGGCTGGCTTCCGCAAGGGACCGAACGAAGTTCTTGATTGACGGCACGACGTCCACAACTGCTGACGGCAAGGGAAGTGCACCGAAGGCGGTCGCAGCGAAGAAAGTAGCGGCGAAGAAAACCAGTGCGACAGTGCCCGCCAAGAAGGGCACTGCGGGGAAAGCTGCCGGTACTGCTGCGAAGACTCCTGCCGGCAAGACGGTGGCCGCGAGGAAATCGACTTCCGCGGCCAAGAAGGGGCCACAAGCTGAGAGAAATAAGGTCGGTGCCACAAAGGCTGTGTCGAAGAAATCAGGCCGGAAGACGCCTGCAAACGCGACGGCGGCTCACGAGGCATCGCCCTCCACGACAAGCGGTAGTGAACTTGCTTCCGTCGTTTCTGCTGCTTGAAACCTGGGAACTTGACAGCGTTGAAAGGACTGGGACGCTCACCTCGCTCTGCGGATGGAGAAATGGCTGGCGCGCGCCGGGTCGACATCTCGTTCTTCGACCGAGCGCGCAACAATCCACCGAGGGCTCGACGTCAGCGATAAGCAACCATTCATTGCTGTGCGTCGTGCGCAAGGCATGGCACCGGACCGCGGTGTCGGGTCCCAGCTCTCGGTCCCGAAAGCTTCGGCGCTTTGAATCCGCGATGACGTCCGGCTTCGCCGGCGACTGAAAATTGACGATTAGCGCCATCGGTGCGGTAGCGGTCTGCGCGAACGATACTACCGCCCCCTGAGCTCGCGTCTTATAAGCTTCCCCGTCGACGTCATAGGCAGCGAGTCCATATATTCGACGACGCGAGGGTACTCATGCGCGGCGAGTCGGGTACGAACGTGATTCTGTAATTCCTTCGTCAACTCGTGGCTCGGCGCAAAACCGTCAGCGAGAACAACGCATGCCTTGACTATCTCAGTGCGCTCGGGGTCCGGCAATCCCACAACGGCAACTAATCTGACGGCAGGGTGCCCGAGCAAGCAGTCTTCAATCGGCCCTGGCCCGATGCGGTATCCAGCGCTAGTAATAACGTCGTCATTTCGGCCCACGTAATGGATGAACCCGTCTGCGTCCATCCGGCCCAGGTCGCCGGTGATTAGGAAGTCGCCCGCGAACTTCTCCGATGTCGCCAACGCATTCTTCCAGTATCCGAGAAACATCACCGGGTCCGGTGACTTGACTGCAATATTGCCAAGCTCACCGCGTGGCAGTATGACGCCGTCGTCGCTTACGACCTGCACGTCATGCCCAAGGGCGGCGCGTCCAATCGCTCCTGGACGAGCCTCGAACCAGTTCGCGCACGACGAGACGACCATATTGCACTCTGTCTGTCCGTAGAATTCGTTGATGGTGACGCCTAGAGCCTCTCTTCCCCATGTTAGCAACTCAACACCTAACGACTCCCCTCCGCTTGCGATGGACCGGAGTTGCAGCTTCCATTGCGCCTGCGGTTTCCTCTCCGTGCGCAGCATTTTAAGAGCGGTGGGAGGTAGAAATACGTGTGTAACCCCATGCCGGCTCATCAGCTCGAAGGCGGCGGGCGCACTGAACTTGTCGAATCGGCGAGAGACCACGGTAGCGCCGTGATGGAGAGCAGGCAAAAGGACATCAAGTAGCCCGCCAATCCAAGCCCAGTCCGCGGGCGTCCAGAACACGTCTCCTTTTGTAATCGTTCCGCCGTGCGACATCGCCACACCGGGAAGGTGCCCCAGCAAAACACGGTGGGCATGCAGTGCGCCCTTAGGCTTCCCCGTCGTGCCGGAGGTGTAGATGATGACGGCAGGGTCATCCGCCTTGCTAGCCATAGGCTCGAAGGTGTCGGCTTCCGTCGACATGGCAGCGTTGAAGCTTTGCACTTTACCAACGGCGTCTGCTGGGTCACCGGTAACAAGAACCATCTGCAAGTCAGGGAGCCTGTCTCGTAATGCTGCTATTTTCGCTGCTCCTGCGGCATCGGTCACCAGCAAACTTGCACCGCTGTCTTTCAAACGGAACTCTAGTGCCTCTTCGCCAAACAACGCGAAGAGCGGCACAGACACTGCTCCCAGCTTGAAAGCTGCAATGTGCGAGATTGCCGTCTCTGGTGACTGCGCGAGCAATACTGCGATTCTGCTACCGGGCTTGATGCCAACTCGCTGAAAGTAGTTAGCGGCTCGGTTACTCTCGCTTCGCAACTGCGCGAAGCTGAATTTGCGTATGGTGCCATCGCGGTGCTCGTGAATCAGGGCGATATCGCCAGGACACGATGCGGCCCACTTGTCACAGACGTCGACGCCAATGTTGTAGGTCTCGGGAATGTTCCAACGGAAGGCACGCAACTCGGCTTCGTAGCTTTCTTCCCCTCGCAGCATCATCACACTCCTAAGAACTCTCGTTGCAGCTCTGCGTCGTTGACGATTCGCTCCGGGTCGCACTGCAAGACGATTTGTCCTCTATCTACCAGGCGACAGTGCGCGCCCATCCGCGCAACGAACTCAAGGTTCTGCTCAACGACTACGACCGCGATACCGTCCTGCTGGTTGATGGACTTCACGGTGTCGGCAATTTGGTCGACGATTGAGGGCTGAATCCCCTCGGACGGTTCGTCGAGCAACAAGAGCGATGGCCGAGTAATGAGGGCGCGTGCGAGCGCTAGAATCTGTTGCTGCCCACCACTCAGCGAGTCTCCCCGTTCATCGGCCTTCTCCCGCAGTATCGGGAAGCCCGAGTAGAGCGATTCCATAGCTTGTTTCCAGTCAGCCCGCTTGGTCCCAAACGCCGCAGCTTTCAGGTTATCAGCGACCGAGAGAGAGGGGAAGATATCGCGTCCCTGTGGAACGTAAGCGATGCCTTTCCTTGCCCGTTGGTGCATTGGTTCGCCGACGATGGACATGCCGTCGAACCGGATGTCACCGCGCTGCGCACCGATTGTGCCGGCGATTGCACGCAACAACGTTGTCTTCCCGACGCCGTTTCGACCAAGGATGGAAACCATCTCCGCTTTTTGCACGGTGAGGTCTAATCCGTGCAGCACGCTCGTTTGTCCATAGCCAGCGTGAAGACTGCGAATCTCAAGCAGCATGTTGCCCATGTCGACCCAAATAGATGTCAAGAATCCGTTCGTCCCGGCGCAACTCGTCTAGGGAGCCAGATGCGAACACGTTGCCCTGGTGAAACACGGTCACGGGGACGTCGAGAGCTCTAACAAACTCCATATCATGTTCGACGACGATGACAGAAACGGACTGGCCGAGCAGCTTGATGAGGGCCGCCATGCGCGCCGTCTCATCGCGAGTCATCCCGGCGGTTGGCTCGTCGAGCAAAACGACAGACGGTTCTGTCGCGGCGACCATCGCAATCTCCAGCCACTGTTTCTGGCCGTGCGATAGCGAACTCGCTATCTCGTTGGCCCGCGCGTCTAGTCCTAACCAGCGAATGAGCTGCTCACACCTCATGTCAGCCGTTGCTTTGTCGCGGAGTCGCCCGTAGGCTGCTAGCCATAGATTCTCTCGTACCGATAAGTCGCCGAAGATACTGGCCACTTGTAGCTTGATTCCCAGCCCTTGCTTGACTCGTGCATGGGCTTTCATTGTTGTGATTGGGCGGCCGTCAAGTTGGATTACACCGCGGGTCGGTGGAAATCGACCGACGAGCAAATTGAAAAAAGTGCTCTTACCGGCGCCGTTCGGGCCAATGAGGCAATGAACGCCTTTTTGTTCAAACTTCACAGTTGCCGTTTGCACGGCCTTTACTCCGCCAAAGCGTTTCTCAAGCGCCGTCGCGCTCAGTGCCGAGCCCTTCGACCCTGTGACGAACGGAAGCTGCTCAAAGGCAGGGTTGGCCGCGTCGTGCATAGGGGCACGCGCCTCCGCGGCGCTGCGGCTGACCAGCCTAGCGAACACCAGCCTCGTAACGGCCGGGACTACACCGTCAGGCAGAAAAAGCACGACGACTATGAGAACCGTGCCTAGCACAATCGGTGTCGCGTCTCCCGCACCGCCACCTAACGCAAAAGAGACAGACTGTACGGCGGTTGCCCCGATAAACGCACCAAGGAACGATATCCGGCCACCTACTAGCACCCATATCACCACCTGCGCGGCTAAGGAAAGACCAAAAACAACGGGGCTTATAAACATCGCCCAAGATGCATACAATGCGCCGGCGAGACCCGCGACAGCGCCGCCAATGCAAAATACGGCGAGCTTTCGGAGCCGCACATCGTAGCTAAGCAACTGAGCCCGCAATTCGTTCTGACGCAGCGCAGTGAGTACTCGTCCGAACGGTCGATTAAGCAGCAAGTACAGGCCCGCAACAATCACAGCGCAAATGAATACGACCAACGCGTACAGCTGAAAAACGGTGAGTGCGGTGCCTTCTTCGCCCAGCGGAATCGTCACCGGAGGAACAGACGAAATCCCGTTATATCCCCCAAGCTGTGCTTCGCCGACGTGATACTTCGGGTCGGCTGTGCTCGACAAGACCGTGAACAGTACCAGCGTCATTGCTAGGGTGATGATGCCGACGTAGACATCCCCTACGTTGCCGTAGAAGATGAAATACCCAACGACAACGGCTAACACCGCAGCGGCGAGCGTCCCGATAATTACCGCGCTCAGCGTCTCATGGGTGAGCGGCAAGATATTGATAGCGGACAGGCTGTACACGTACGCGCCGACGCCAAAAAAGGCGCCTTGCCCGAAGCTAAATATTCCGCCATGCCCCCAAACCAAGGTTAGGCTCACTGCGAGCAGCCCAAAGAGCGCCCAGCTAGTCGCCTGTAAGGTAGCGAACTCTGGCATCGTCAGCCCGACGACTAAAAGAACCATTGCCACAGCAGCGCAAGCGAGCAGCCTGGGCCTCAGACGGACTTTCACGTGGTTCATTGTCGAGGTCTCGTTAAAGCTTGCGTCGCAAGCGACCAGAAATTCCTGTGGGCATTACCCGCACGAGGCAGATGGCAAGTACGAGCAATGCCGCCTGACCGAGAAATGGGCTGGACAGGTAGGAGACGATGTTCTCGATGCCGCCAAGTAGTGTTGATGCGGCAGCTGCGCCGGTGAGAACGCCGGGGCCTCCCACAACGACGGTCATGAAAGCCCGAGCGATATATGCCTCGCCCATCGTCGGCATTACGCCTACCATCGGTGCCAAGAGGGCTCCCGCTGCACCGGCAAGTGCCGAACCTAACATGAAGGTAAGGGCGTTGACTCGCCGCGGGTCGATGCCAACGGCGGCCGCCATCAGTGGCCGTTGCACTGCCGCTCGGGCCATCACTCCGTACTTGGTGCGGGTGAAGACGGCATAGACGAACGCTAATAGGCCAACGGCAGCGGCTATCAAAACCAGGGAGTAGACCGACACTGAGTATCCGCTGAGTTGAAAGCTGCCCCCAGGCGTTGCGATGCCCTGGGTAGCTGGGCCGAAGGCGTAGACCGCTACCTGAGACATGATGAGGCTAAGTCCCCAAGTCGCGAGCATGCTGTCCGCAAGACGGCCGTACAGGTGCCGAATCAAAGCGCGTTCTACAATCCAACCGAATGCGGCTACCGCGAGGGTGGCGAAGGCCATTGCTATCGGAAGGGGCAGGCCCACCCTGACTCCTGCAAGCGTCGCAAAGGCACCGAACATCAAGAACTCGCCGTGGGCAAGATTGATAATGCCCATCATTCCGAAGAGGACAGAGAGTCCCAGCGACACCAGTATCAAAATGGCGATGCTCAAGCCAACCGAGACCGCCATATTCGTAAGCCAGCCAACTGTGACAGCGTGCATCTTTAGCCCTCGAGAGAAGTCTGATGCGCTACTTGGTACTTGCGGTTGGGGTGAACTGCTTTGCTGTACTCGGATGTGCCTTGAGGTCGCAGACCGAACGCTCGTAGCTGGGAGCAACCGCTGCTTGTTCACTGATTACGGTGAACCCATGAGCGTCGTTGGCTTTCGCGATGTGCACGTTCTGGATGAGGTGATGCGTGCCGGAATCTATAGAAACCTTTCCTGATGGGCTGTCGAAAGTAGGCCCGGCCTCGAGCGCGGCGATGACCTTGTCACGGTCAGTGCTACCGGCCTTCTCAACGGCTGACGCCCACAGATGCCAACCGTTCCAAACTGCAACGGCACTGTCGGTGATGTAAGGGTAGTTCGCGCCGTACGCCTTACTCCAAGCGTCACGAAACTTATCGTTCGCACTGCCCTTGACCTCTTGGAAGTACGGGAACGCAACAACAATACCGCTCGCCTCATTGGGGCTTAGGACCACCTGTTCGTTCCCGAGCCCAAACGTAGCGGAAACGATTTGCATGCGATTTGACAGTCCAGCAGAGGCGAATTGCCGGTAGAAAGCGATGTGGTTACCACCGACAAGCAAGGATACGACGACGTCCGGCTTAGCCTCTTGCAACTTCGTAACCACCGAGCCGAACTCGCTGACACTCAATGGAATGAAGTCGACGCCATCGACGTTTCCCCCAGCTTTTGCGACATATTGCTTAACCCAGTCGGCCGATATGTGACCATAATTGTAGTCAGCGGCAAGCACGTAGAACTTCTTCTTACCGTTCTTTATGGCCCAGTCGACTAGCGGCGCAATTTGTTGAGAAGGCACTATGCCGGTAAGAAAAACATTTTTGTCGCAAACCCCGCCCTCATATTGCTCGTTGTAGAAGTACAGTGTCTTGTTGCGGTCGGCGATGGGCCGAATCGCTTCACGGGAGGCGCTTGTGATACCGCCCATAATTACCGCGACGCGGTCACGCAGGGCTAGTTGGTTAGCGTAAGTTGTGTATTTCGCGTTGTCGGACTGCGCATCGTATGAGACGAGCTTGAGCGGACGACCGAGGACTCCGCCTGCGTCGTTGATAGACTTGATGGCGAGCTTGGTCGCATCGACCATCGCTTTCCCGTAGATATTGAGGCCCCCAGTTTCATCTAAGACGCTTCCGACGGGGATTGGCTCCTTGTCAGCGGCAGATGCGGGTGCCTGGAGGAAAAGAAGTGACAAAACGGTTGCGCAAACAACGGTCCGTGCCATGAACGCTCCGCGAGTCTAAGAAAAGCCAGAAGGGAATGACGCGGCAAAAGGCCGCGACGCAATGCCTGTGACGGTAACAGTAGACGCGCCGGCACGCTTGCCTCCCAGAGACAAGGCGGTAGTCCCGTTAAGCCATGTCAGGGTAAGTGCGGATGCGACGTCAGGCGGACGAGCGGCCCCCGTCATGCAGCTAACGTCATCCTCGGTGCACGAGGCGAAGCCGCTTCCCGCGGTGCTTTCCTCAAGACGTCAGCTTGTGCCAATCAACATGCGACGCTGGTAACAAGCGGGGGCCGGTCGCCGACGCTTGGCCCTTTCGTTCCACACGTTTGGCCGCCTCGCACAAGCCATAGCCGTTGCCGAAGGTTACGCTGTGTACTCGAAAACCTTCGGAGGCGGACGTGACCACATCAGATGTCAGCGAGCTCGTAAGAGGAATTGCAAAGGCCTCCGATTTGCCTCTTGCGGAGGACCGCGTGACCGCAGTGACGCAAATCCTGGAGGTATGGCTGAAGGCTGCGAACCAGCTTTCGCTCAAAATGAGCGCGCCAGAGTTTGCGAACCTGGGCCCCATTACGGGAATTCTTCAAACGACGAGCTTCGGCGAGGTGTCAAATGCCGAGTGAATTGCTGAGTTTTTCTATTGCGCAAGCAGCAAAGCTCGTACGTAGGGGGGAGGTGAGTCCCACGGAGTTGCTGGATGCTTCCCTCAAAGCGATTGAAAGCTCCAACGAAACGCTCCGCGCCTTTATTTCCGTGTCGGAGGACTCGGCAAGGAAGGCGGCGCAAGCGGCAGAATTGATGCTGTCGGCCGGATATGACCTCGGGCCTCTGCACGGAATACCTCTGGGCATCAAAGATAACATAGGCATTCGCGGACAACGAACCACCGCTGGTAGCAAGATTCTGGAAGACTGGCACCCGGACAAGGATGCTACGGTCATCTCAAGGCTGAAGCAGGCAGGCTCAGTGTTTGTTGGCAAAACGAATATGCATGAGTACGCGTGGGGCGGAACATCTGCGAATCCGCATTACGGACACGTGCGCAACCCATGGGACACAAAGAAGTTCCCCGCCGGTTCAAGTGGAGGCTCTGGAGCCGCAGTTGCGGCTGGCCTCTGCTACGGAGCGCTCGGTACCGACACTGGGGGCTCGATTCGACTCCCTTCCGCAGTCAACGGCGTTGTCGGAATTCGACCAACTTATGGTCGGGTCAGTAATGCAGGCATTATTCCGCTTGCCTGGTCGATGGACACCGCAGGGCCGATGACCCGGACCGTCGAAGATTGCGCAGTGATGTTCAACGCGATTGCTGGTGCCGACAGCGCTGACCCAGCAACGGCTCCGGTGCCGGTAGACGACTATCTTTCCAGGCTCTCGGTCGGTGTGCAAGGGCTGCGGATTGGCGTTGTACCGCGCTATTTCTTCACGCATTTGCAACCTGACGTTAAGCATGCGGTCGAAGCGGCTCTGAAAACATTCGAGCAGCTAGGTGCTCACATTGTCGAAGTAGACATCCAACACATTGAGGGCAACATCTCTGCGCAGTTGACGATAGAGTCTGCGGAACCGAGCACCTACCATCAAAAGTCGTTGCGGGACAGGCCGAGCGATTTTGGGGAGGATGTCCGGACACTGCTTGAAGTAGGGGAGATGCTGCTGGCGACGCACTATCTACAAGCTCAGCGCTACCGGACCTTGTTGAGGAACGAATTCATAGAAGCCTTCAAGCGCGTCGACGTCTTCATTTGCCCAACACTGCCATTCACCGCTACGGACCTTGGCGCGACGACGGTAATCATAGAGAACGGCGTTGAGGAAGACATGCTGTCGGCAATTATGCAGTTCACTGGAGTCGCAAGCCTAACTGGTCTCCCGTCGCTGAACGTTCCGTGCGGCTTCGACTCCGGCGGCCTCCCGGTTGGGATGCAGGTTATCGGGGCTCCGTTTTCCGAATCTCGGCTCTTCTCGGTCGGCCATGCATTTCAGTCAGTGACAGACTTCCACAGTCGGCGACCGGACCTGAACGCCAATCCCTAAGCTCAGTGGCGCTCCTCGGGACGAGAGGCGCAGTGCCATTTACCGTCCAACGCATCAGGCGTCGTCATCGGCGCAGCCGACCGCCGCTTTGCCGCCAAGCAATACGCTTTGCGGAGTCACGCCGAAATGCTTCTTAAAAGACCTGCTGAAGTGTGAAACGTCGCAGAACCCGAAGGTCATGGCTGCCTGCGTCACGTTCTTGACTGAGCGTTCTCGTAAAGCGCAGTAGCTCGCATGGAGTCGCTGTCGCCAGATTGCTTTCATCGGCGTTGACGCCTGGCCGGCGAAAGCACGAGCCAGCGTCCGCGTCGAAACGTGCATTGATGACGCAATGCAGTCCACGTCGAGCTCGGGGTTCTCGACGTTCTCTTGGATGAAGGCGAGCGCTTTGCGGTACAACGCAGCTTGCATAGACGGCGCGGGTGCGTCGCCGTGGTGCAGTTCGACCACGGCGGTCACGAGGTCAAGTATGGCTGCCGCTATCCGGGGCTCTGCGTGCGAAAGCTGACCAAGTTCAGATGATTCGCACGCTTCCTTAATCATTGTCCCGAGCACTGCAAGAAACCCTGTGCCAGGCCCTAATGATGTCGCGACCAACCGTTCTGCGTTACCCGTCCGGCGCAGCAGGAGTTCGCGCGGAAGTCGCAGGATATAAAAAGAATCCGGCGCGATTGTGTAGCTGAAGGGCCGAGATGCGTCGTAGAGCACGATGTCACCGGCACGCTGGACGACTCTGCTGCCATTCTGTTCGAGATAGCCGTGTCCGCGCTCCAAATACGAGAGCCAGAGGTTGTCCTCGGGACCCCGGCGGATGTTAGAGAAGTCACGGACCCAGCTGTGCTCAGGCCCAGTCATTCTCGCGACGTCGAGCACCCCGATTGACCTGCCGGTCAGTTCCGCGTCGAACTGGTCCCGATGGGGCGAGTCGCTGCCTGCGGGGATGCAATGGCTGCAGACAGCGTCGCGCCAATAGTCGAACCGCTGCGGTGCCGGCACGACTGACGTCGAAAACGAATATTGCATGGCAACTCCGATATCGGCCTATCGGTGAAAGAGTTCCTAAGACCATTCACAACCACAGTTATCGCATTCGTCCAGCGAAGCAATGAGGGTTTGCGCTGACGCGGGCTTCGATGGACGTTGACTCAATCGCATCCTGTAGCATTGGTGGACGGTAGGACGCCAATATTGAAGGTGCAAGCAGGCGTATCGCTTGAATCGAACGACCGTTCGTTGTCGGCGGCGGCACGATTCAAGGCTCGCTTCGATTAGTTAAACAAGACAGCATAGCCGGCGTTTGGAGCTTTTCTTGCCTATGCCGCGCCGATGCCCGGTGCAGAACAGTTAATCGGTCAAGCCGTTCAGATGTCGCCTCGCGTTGCTACCTCGCGGTCGACGGCGTTGTCATAGTTAGATGCGCTCAGTGATGGAAAGGTCGCGAGCGCTGTTTCCAGCGCGCATTTGCATTGGAATTTTCAATTCCCGTCCATCCAAATCGTCCTATCGAGCGGAGCCAACGAGATAACGCCGCTAAATGTTCCCTATACGCGCGAGTGCAGCCGCTGCTTTCTAAGTGCAGTCAAACTCCTCACGACAGCCGTTATACGCACGACGAGAATCCGGCAGGGCTATCTCTATCCGCACTCAGGACCATCAGTGCGGGTGCGCACGAGAGACGAACTCGCTTTCCTGACCATCAAAGGCCCCAAAAACTGGCATAGCTAGAGCCGAGTACGAGTATCCGATTCCGCACGCAGATGCCGTCGAGATGCTCGCAATGGCGGTCTCGACTGTCGACAAGGGGCGGCATGAGGTTATGCACGCCGGGCACCTTTGGGAAATCGATGAGTCTGAAGGTGCCAATGCGCCGCTCGTGGTCGCCGAAATCAAGCTGAAGGCAGTTGATGAACTCTTCGAGATGCCCGAATGGGTCGGGGACGAGGTATCCGAGAATTCGGCGTACACGAACAGCTTGCTAGGGCTGAAACCATTCTTGCAGTGGTAGAACTCGGAGTTCCGCCGCTTCCGTTGGACGTGCCTAGGCAAGGAGACCCGATGGCCCGGCCACCTTTCCGGCTGACTTTCACCGCCCAGCGCACTGCTGAACGATAGATGCCGGACGCTCGTCGCAAAGCTCGTTAAGGATTTCGCTCGCAATCGTCACGACGTCGTCACGCGCAGAGTAGATGACAGGCTCCGAGTCGACCCGCGGACTGCTTCCGGCACAGCACGCTTGCAACGGCACTCAGATTCCTCGCATACACATCTATCTTCCACGATACCGCGAGTCCAAATCCGTGGCTCGTTTCTCGAATGCTGCTGTGAGACATTGCGCATCTCTGCAGCTGCGAGTGACCGTGTCCATCCAGCGTTCCTGCTCGATGCGTACTCCATTGTCGACGTGACCCAGCCGGCTCTGCGCAGCCTTGTAGGCCTGCTGTTCCCTCTGATATGTGCTCGACAGCAGGACGTTGCTGCAAACATTGCTGCCAAAATACGTACCGTCCTGACTGCACGGAACGCTGACAGCACTGTACGTCGGCTTGGGAACAGGTACGGGGTTGTTCGCGGCAATGTTCTGCAGCGCACCGGGCCGCGCAATCCCTGCTGGCTTCGGTCCGGTTTCCATCTTGTTAGCAGGGGTCAGCTGCCCGTCGGGCTCAATCTGCGCGGATGAGGAGGCTATATCAGCTTTCATGTGTGCTAGGAGCGCCGGCATTGGAGTCGAGGCGCTAAGCCTCTCATGGCGCTCATATTTCAGAATCGCCGCGTTCGTACGCGTTCCGAGTGTTCCATCTGCCTGTCCACGAAGATACCCATGTGCTATCAGGAATCGCTGCACTTCGCGGCGCGTATCGAGGGGTGACTGGGCAGCGAGGACTGCGTCTGCCGGCCTCAAGGGCAAGAATTTGAGGAAGAATCGGTTGACTCCACTCTCCTGCGACGTGTGAGCAACTGCATAGCTGGCAATCGGTATGGTCGCAATGGTGATGGGCGGAGCCCAATTCATGGCGCCGGCCGCTCCGAAAAGTGCACCTGTGAAGGACGCTGACATCGTCACGAGACAAGCGGTTTTGAGCGGCGCCCAGTTGCGCCCCCGCTGCCGGTACTCTGCCGGTACCTTGAGACGCAACAGCGAGCTAACCGTTGCACTCAACGCCCAACCAACTGGCGAGACCAAAAGCATTGCTGCGCCGGCGAAGCCCACACCAAACAATAGTGGCAACACGGCTTGCCATGGGTGTGCCGGAGAGAACCTGAGGAAGTTGTTGGCGGCCGAGATAAAGGCCGCGAGGGTGGGAAGCACCGTGACCGCTACCCAGGCGGCCCGTGAGTATGCTGGTGACACCTTGTCGAGCGTATGGAGAAATACTGTACCGAAGGTGCTGGCAGCCTCAGCCGAGATGAAGCCTTCTGCGACACGAACGACGACAGGCGCAGGATTCGACCTCGAGTCTTTGCTGAGCTTTGCAACGCTTCGCAAAGCTTTGTCGAGCACGGGAACGCTTTGAAAAATCGCAAAGAGACGTTTCGCCTGTCGGCGGATATTACCGCGGCCGTCTTTCCCGCTGCCGAGAATCGCAGCGACGTCCTTCAGCTCGTCGCGCAGGAGTTGGTCGAAGATAGGTGGGGTCTTGATAGGGATAACGGCAGCGCCGACCGCGGCCACGGCATACGGAGTTTTGGCGACATCAAGGCCGAGCTCTACGACATCAGCGATACCGGTGTAGCGTACGACCCAATTATCGTTTTTGTTATATGCAGTACTCGCAAGGTCGAAAGGCACCAAGTCCCGCGCGGTCTCTGCACCTCTGCGCTTTAGTGCCGAAACCAGTGCTTCTGAAGCCAGGCCGCTGTGCGGGGGGACGTGCCACCACGGCGTGGCGACTGACCGCACGTTGGAGATGTCTGTGAAAAATCCGTGCCCCGAACATGCCCGGCAGGTTTGCTTTCCAGAGCCCCCGCAACCTGTGCATACGACACGGCCGCAACCGCCGCACGATGAGCACGAGCGTCGAACATTCGCCGAATAGGTTTCGTTGTTTCGGCCGTTCCAGCGCGTGCGCGTGACCACCTGGTTGTGCGAGCCGCTGCCGCCGCATCCGCTGCACGTTCGTCTCCCATGACCCGAACATCCACCACAAGAAACCCGGCCACTTCCGCCGCAAGGTGTACATTGCCTAAACACCGAACATGAACCAAAGTCATGAACAGGCTGAGTAGTAGATGACCATCGAAGTGAATCCGACCGGGCGCTGTCGATGCGCTGCATGAACGGGCCGCGGATGTCCCGATTTCGTACCGCCTGCTCACACAGATGTCGCACGTGGTTCTGATAGTCGCCGGTCCGGTAACCAAAGTGACCATTCGCAATCGCCGCATTGCCATGCAAACTGGAGGTCGAGACCTCGTGCGCAAAACTCCAAACGACAAAAGCGGTCGAAAGATACTGCTCCGTCAACTCGCTAGTCGGAACGACGTCGCCGGCGTTGACGTGATTTCCGCTAAACAGATTTTGAAGGTTGTGTAGGAGCGTGCTGCCGTTGCGACCGAGTTGCATGATTAAGTTCGCTTTATTCTGTGAATGCCCGAGGCACTTCGCGTGAGTTCTTTCACTGGATTAACGGCATTCTTGAAGCGGTCTTTAATGCGACACTTGTTCGCTCGAAAAGCTTCGACAGTAGGTAAAACAGCAGTGCGCCTCCGGTTTGAGCGAAGGGAAGATAGCCGAGGTCGTCGGTTGGCCAGTCGCCCGGGTTTGCCGGCGGCTTTCTCGGTCTCAAGTTGGTTCACGAGTTCTGAAGCCGCTAACGACGCCCGTGTGCAGCCCGCAGAGCAACGGATTGGCTGAAAGTTTCGTGAATACGATGTAGCGCGACTATGTCGCGTTCTGCCGAAGCCTGACGCGGTGACGGTTGTACGCAATCTAGCTGTGGCGTTCGAACACTACAACGAGAGGCATCCGCATAATGCGCTGAAGTACCGTTCGCCGCGCGAGTTTCGACGCCGAACCCATTCATCAATTTTTGTGTGAGGTGGTGTCCCGAACTACGGGGGCAAATCCACTGGGCGCTAAGAGACCCGAGCATCACGACGGACTATCTGAGGTGAAACGCCGAGTCCTCGGATGAACGCCTCTCTCATATTCCTGCGGTCTTGAAATCCGGTTTCCCTGGCCACGACATCAAGCGTATGCCGGCTACGCTCAATCATCAGGCGTGCTGCTTCAAGTCGTAGAGCTTCAACTGCCTTCGCTGGAACTTGCCGGTCTCCTGCGTGAACACGCCATAAAACTGCCGGGGACTCAGGTTTGCAGCTTCGGCAAGCTCTTCGACCGAAAGCGTGCGCTTTAGGTTCTGGCGTGCATAGTTCAACGCGTTTTGAATGCGGTCCGTCTCTGGCGCCAACTCAAGCATTTCAGCATTTGCGTCTGACCGCCCGAGCGACGCTGAGGCATGACAAGCCGGTGAGCAACAGAGCGTGCGACATCAAGCCCAAGGTCTTTTTCGACCATAACGAGCGCGAGGTCTAGTCCGCTGTCATGCCGGCTGACGTCCATATATGACCCATCGACGATGAAGATGCGGTCGCTCTCGCACCGGCGGGTTCGTTCTGGCGGAGGCCGGCCTGCTTTCCGGAAGACTTTTTATCCCCACGCGGTGACAGGCGCGACCAAGGTTGACAAGTGGTTAGTTGCCGGAGTCATGGACCCATTCTCCGAGCCCTCTCCTGGTCGCGTGCTTGACTTATTGCGCCGCCGACGTACGCGTGCCCAGCGAATTGCTGGCATTTGCCTGCAGCGAAGCAGGGTTCGACCGCCGACCTGTGGCTCCAAGAAGGCCGCTCTAAAAACCCGGAGGCCGACTCTCGTCGACGTGCCAACGGTGACCGCGGCTGGCACAGGAAGTGCAACCGCGGCTGTTTGACCGGAAGGCATCTGTTGGCTTAGGGGCCACCCTGAGCCGCCTTCGGCCAGCTAGCTCGAGAGCGGTCACGCGGACCAATTTCTTTGGTTCGCGCTCGAGCCTGCTTCATGCGCATGCTGGGCACTAGCCACCGCTTCCCAAACTAAGCACGCCGGGTGTGCTGGGTTTGCCCCAAAACCGAGACAAGTCAGCACTTTCCATGCTCGCAGCGTGACGCGGATTCGTGACGGATGTGCTGAGTGCTCTGGGAGAAAATCAAAAAGCTCTCCACTGCACTGACCTATATGTGCCGCGCCACATCGGAAAATGAACTGCGACTGCGCGCGATGGTGGGTGGCAACGATACATTGCAGGCGTATTCTTGCAAGCCATCGAACCGACGCCTCTCCAATATAAGTCCCCGGAACAACTCGCGCATGCGCTTCCAGAACTGCACTGAACCTAAAGGCTGGAGTGCGTTGTCGGTGCACCAGACCCGGTAGCTTTCGAAGACCTCACGCTTCGGGATGAGCCGTTCGGTCAAGTTGATGCTGCGTTCGTCCGCCCAAGCCGCAACAGAGTTCGTGTCGGCTTTTGCCTCCTGGAGTGCCACTTTCATCGCCTCTGGTACCTCAGCCTCAAAACCGCCGCGGGCCAGAAGGCGCTGCAATCCGCTCAGCGCCCAGGCTAAAACGCCCGAAAGCTCAGTGCCTATAATGCGACTGGCGAGGAGCGGGTCCCGTTCCTTTGCAGGGACGGTTGCTCCAAAAGGAACGATATCCCACCTGCGCCAGAAGCCCGTAGAATGGTCCGCGACCGCGGGCAGATGATTGCCGCACACAATCCATTTTCCCCTGATGTGAATGCTCAGCGGGTCCTTATGCTTCCGGTCGATGAGCACGCGCTCTCCGGCAATCATCGACTTTATGAGTTGCTCGTTAATCCGTGAGCGTGGAACCTCGTCGGCGTAAATTAGGTTCGCGCCAATCAACACACTTACTCTGAAACCCTCAAGCGCGTCTAGCGCGACTGCGGCAATGTTGCCGTGCAAGGCCTGCACGACGTTCGCCAGAACGCCCTTGCCATTCGCGCCTTCCCCGAGCCACAACTGCGCCTGCTGATATCGAGCGTCTGACAAAAAGGTGTATCCGACATATTCTTGAACGCGTGCACGAACGGCGTCATCTGGTAGCGCGCGCCTCAAAAACGCGTCAAAAACAGGGGCCGCCGCGTCCGATTCGTATGCGCATTTCAGAACGTGCCGTATCCCCAACGCTGGGTCAGGAGCCTGTAACGCTATGCCTCCGTCGACGTGTATGTAGCCGTTGCACACGGGTACGACTACCTTTGACGTGGGTGGTGCAAGGCGCGGCTGGAAGAGCAGCGCCGAGCGAACGGCCTGCCGCGCGTTGTTCGCGCTAGCGTAGCCAGACGCGTTCGCGACGAGCCACTCGTACGCGTCGCGCTCGGCTTCATCTTCATCAACCAGTTGCCAATGGGTACCTACCCACCGGTAGAGCAACTTTGATTCACTTGCGTATTGTCCCGAATTCTTAACATTAAGTGCATAAGCATGCGGGTCGAAGGCTCTAGCCATTTCGTACTCCCCCGTCATCCTTAGGAGCGGTATGCGCAGCAAGCCACGTGTCGACGTCGGTCTCACGCCATCGGAGGAGCCTTGTGCCGCGAAGTTGCAGACGCGGCGGTACCGCGTCGGGGTTCCGACGAAGGTCGCGTTTGATAGTGTGCGGACTGCGGCCGAGCAAGCGAGCCAGTTCGTCCAAATCGAGGAGAGGTGTCATCTCGGAACTCCTTAGCGCGAAACGGCACCAGATGCCCTCGTGAGCTTCCTTCGTGCCACCGTCCGCTGCGCAATTACGTCCAGTGCTCTGTGTAAGGGAAGTTTTTATTCGTCCTTGAGTAGACTCTTTCTAGAGGCAGAAAAGAAGGTCTTTAGGGCAAGAAGAATGTCTGAAAGGCGAAGTCGAAACACCTTGTAAAAGAACTCTTTTTAGAAGAGGTAGTGAAACGGGTTTATATTCGAGCGAACTTTTTGAGAAAGTTGAGCGGGCGAAGGTTAACGATTGCACGTTCTCAAACGTGGCTGTGCTGAGTGTGCTAGGTCAAATCCGAGCCCTTTCTCTCACAATATTTCTTCGCGATATTTCGAAAGCACTCAACTCACTCAGCACCACGGGCGGAAAATGCAATCCTGGTTACTAAACGCTCGCTCTGCGCACTTTGCAGACGCGAGCCCCGCGGAATGGCATAGGGTAATGTGCCGAGAAGTGTGCAGAAAGTTCGGAGGCAGGAAGATGCCGAAGGAAGGGGTGGCCGTGGTGTAAGTTGATGAATGTCGAGTTCGTCAACCTGCCCTCGGGAGGGCTTACGCCATGGC